>NZ_LMUR01000006.1 GCF_009765825.1 Granulicella sp. L60
CCTCCTCGATCAACACGAAGGTTCCAACGTGGCGAATCGCTCTTGAGGATACTGAGATGAATATCCTCTCCACAACCACAAGGGCATTTCATGATCGCCAGCCAGGGTTCGCCCTCTCCCACGGCATAAACTTTCGTTGTCGCTACCGACGGTGGCGGATCGAGCACGTATTTCACTCGGTAAACCTTCTTTCGAGAAGAAAAGAACTGTCGGAAGCTTCTCAGTAAGCCGATTACAGTCACGAGCCCTCCGATAAGGAAACACGGCCCAACAGCGGCACTTGATCGCCGAGTCCTAGCTCGCGTTTCAGGTGTGCTTGAATACCTATTTCGGGTTCTCTAAAGAGCACTGATTCACAGAGATCGCCGCGAACGGTGCTGAACTCGCGATTGTGAATATTCCGGAAGCGATGTACGCGGGCGAGAAACTCCATAACTGCTAGGGCAGCGAAAAGCGTGTTCACGCTGATCACGGCGGGACGCTCTTCGTCTACTCCGAGGATGTATTTTTGGCGCTTTAACTCAGCATAGCCATCTGGGTTCGTTCGCTTAGTCTCTTCGGCTCTGACCTGCTCCAGCGTAAAGGCACCGCGATCTAGGAGCGAGCTGCTTCCTGGAGAATAGTAATGTACAGCGCCTGCGATGCCGTCGATACCCCCGACACCATCCGCTACTAGACTAACCCCAACATCTATATAGGCCTGTAGATAGTACGCAGCAATCCGATTAGCCAAGTTCCGTCCTTCGGCACCGTCAACACAGCCGAAAATAATGTCACATTCGCAGACGCGACGAACGGCTTCCGCTGAATCTAGGTTCTGTTGGAGAGCCAAAACGTTCTGTCCCCGGCCCAAAGAGTGGATCATTCGTTCCATCACTCTGACTTTGGGTGTGCCTTCTCGGGCATCCTCAGCAGTCGAGTTCAAAATTCTGTTTAGGTTTTTCTCTTCAATCAGATCTGGGTCTACTAAGACGAAACTGCCTACCCCTAAGCGAGCAAGTTGCTCAATCACTACACTTCCCGTGCCCGAGCAGCCAATGACTGCGACCCGGAGAGAGCTGAGGAGCGAAATCGTACCGCTGCCAAATGCTTGCAAATTCCGGCGATCGTCGGGCCGTTCGGATTCGCATACCTGGTTTGGCCAGAAGTCTATGTTCTCGCCCGCAACCAATACAGAACTCAGAGGCTCGCCGATCTTTGCACAGATCAACTCTCTTCCAAACATTCGACCAGAAGGCAACATGATGGCACTGGCATGAAGTCTTCCTTCCGTGAAGAGGCAGTCGAAAGCTAACGACAGGGCACGATCTGAGCGGTCATCGACTTCTGAGAATTTGGTGTATCCTCCGGGGTGCGAATGCACCTTGACGATACTCGCACCGGTATTCCAAACTTCCGCGACGATTCGATCCAGTGAATCCGTTGACCAGACGACAAGATCGTCTCTTCTCACCGAGCATTCTTCGTAAGGAATAGGCACGACCTTTCTCGCCGTCAAGACACCCCTCTCAGAATCTTCATGCCTTCCGCAGATCAGGAGAGCGACTGCTTCGAGGCCATCTCCCGGAAAGAGGTGGTTGTGCAACTCCAAATGCAACGAGTCAGTCAATCTCAGCGTAGTCATCGGATCGTGAACTCCCGTCTCAAATAATCGTCAACGAGTGAAAGATGCGTAGAGAGGTCATCAACACCTGCTCTCCAAGGCTGTTGGGGTGTTCTATGGCGCGACCATTGCTGGAATACACCGATTGACCACGAGACCACCGTCAAATTATTGATCTGGCGCCCATCACTACGAGCGAGGGCAGGGCTGAAATACACCATGTCAATCTGCGTGTCAGGGTAACCAGGCGGAATAACGAGGGCGAGTTTCGCGACTCTCTGTGTGTATCCCGTAGGGATTTGCCAATCTTCAATCACGAGAAGCAGTTGGCCACTCGGCTCACGAACTGTACTCCAAGGGAGTGCTAGCGAATCCAGGAATTGCATTTCCGTGCCCGGTAAAACAAAATCACGGCGCAGCACCGCCGTCGCCGGGGACCCCTCGCGGGGGTCCTTGGGGACGGTGGTAAAACGCTCGATGCCATGTGCATGAAGATCGACATGCTGCGTTGGGAGAACGGGCTCTGGCTGCTTTCCCTTGAAAATCTGATACAGCTTACTTGTTGCTGAACTCTTTCCCGCGAGGTGAAGCAATTCTTCTCCTGTTGGGTCAGCCTTGTGTACGTGGTAGACGTGCTTATCAATCCGCACGGCGTAGACCTTGGCTCTCGGTGGGCGTTCTCCCCTGCGGGCAAACTCCTCGATAACCACCAGTTCGACCAGATTGCCGTGATCGAAGATCTCTTCGACCAGAATGACCTCATTTGCGTCTTCAGCTCTCATAAGAGCCTCCTTGTGTGTAGCCAACGGATATATAAAAGTTAGCTAATGATTAGCTACATGTCAAGGTACCACAAAGCGGGGTATGCACCTTTTAAGGTGCATTTAGAGCCAACATAGCTGGCAAACAGCCATGATTTGCTTGACTTTTAGCTGTTTTTGCACTATTCTGTGGAAAAGGTGAACAGATGGCGAATGCAACCAAGAAAACGATGACCCTAAATCTCACGGATGGTGAGATGTGTGCCCTGGACATCTTGGCGGACAAGAAAGACCTTTCGAAAACTCAGATAGTTCGCCAAGCTCTCCGTCTTTACCAAACGGTGGATGTTCGTCTTGCCCGAGGCGAAAAGCTCTTTTTTGAAGACGAAGAGAAAAAGTCAAAATCTGAGCTTATGGTCCTGTGAGACTTCCGATCCACTTGATTGAATTGGCCACTGGAACTGCGGTCGACGGGATCATTTTTGATGACGTTACCCTTGAGCACTTCATCGAAAGCCAAGCAAAATGGCGGCCCCTCGTAGTTGAGGCGGCAAAAAAGATGCAGGCGAGCGGCACACCTACAGATCAACTTCCAAGGCACTGGCATTGGAACTGGGAGCGCAAAGAGCAGCAACTCGGAGACATCGGCCTCAGCTTCTTCGGGATCGAATGCAGAGGTGAACTGCAAGGCCTGATGAAAGTTGATCTTGCCAAGTATTCAGCCAAGATCCCGACTCAAGCTCGTGCGGAGTTGGCCTACATAGATTATCTTGAGGCTGCTCCCTGGAACATCCGCGAACTAGCCGAAGCTAACGGTCATCCGCCACGCTTCGGAACCGTTGGCCTAAACTTGTTCGCCGCTGCGATCGGCTTGAGCTTGGAAGTGGGATACGAGGGACGAGTTGGGCTTCACTCTCTCCCTAACCCTAGGACAGAACGCTTCTACGAAAACACATGCAAGATGATCCCTGTACATAGAGACCCCAGTATGAGTAACCTGTTATACCTCGAAACAACCCCCGTCCAAGCACAGCTATTCCTATCCGAGGCGCAGAGATGATTGACTTAAGGTTGAGCCCGACATGGTTAGCAGCAAAAGCTAAAGAGGAAGACGGAGTGCAGCTTTCCGTCGGCGGCTGGATTTCGGAACTGTCTTCCACATTCACGTCACATGGAGAGCCGAAACCATCCGAGCCATTGGCTCTTGCGGCGGATAAGCGCGATTCTACTGAAAAGCTCTCAGCCCCGCAGGCCGCAATCGAAACATCTCCGGCCCTTCCTGTTTTCGGTCAATTCTTGAATTTATCAAGGCGGGAAAAAGGTTGGAGCGTTCAACAACTAGCGGGTAAACTCAATGTCGAACCGGAAAGCCTTGTACGTCTCGAAAACGGTCAACCTCCTCAGCCAATGCTCGTCTCCAAGATTGCAAAGGTTTTTGAGTTGCCGCCGAAAAGTCTTCTGCAAATAGCTGGTCATGCAACAGCAGAGAAGACTGTCGCCGATGCTGCTTTCGCTTTCGCGGCACGCTCGAACACGAGACCCCTTGATGCCGAACAGCGCGCCGCCCTCAAAGAATTCGTGAAAGCATTAGCTTCCCAGTGATAGAAGCTGAACGTCGGGTACACCGTTGAGAAATACCTACCTTCCAGAAGAAACCGCTAAAGAGATCGATGTCCAGGTCAGCAAGATTCTCCGTGGACTTGGGAAACCAGAGCCACCTCTGGATCTAAATGCGGTATTCCAGCTCCAGAAACTCGACCCGCAATACTATCTGACAAGTGACGATGGAGTGGTTCGAGAAACTGTCAGTCGAGTGAAGATAGGGGCCAAGCTCATCTTTGAGAATCCGGTTCGAATCTGGGATGCAATTCGACATGCAGATTTGCGTGCGCTGTATGTGCCTGAGCAGCGCCGGATTTTAGTCGACGGCAACCTGCATGACATGAAGAAGCGTTGGAACTCTGCTCATGAGATTGGCCATTCCATCCTTGAGTGGCATGGCGACTACACGTTTGGCGACGATAGCATCACTCTAAACCAAAGCTGTCACGAACTCATCGAGAGTGAGGCAAACTTTGCCGCTGGTCGCTTGCTCTTCCTCCAAGATAAATTTAGCGAGCGCGTGCTGGGCCAGACTCATACTCTCAAGTCGCTCGGAGAAATAGGGAAGGATTTTGCGAATTCTTGGACTGCTACCGTCTATCGCGCGGTCGAGACTTTGGATGTGCCGTCTTTCGCCGTGATCGGGTGCCATCCTAGACGTGGCAAGGGCGATAAGGCACGTTACTTTGTGACCTCGCGCTCGTTTGCAAACAATTTTCCAAACTTCGGTGAAGTTGAGGCAGCAGCACTATTAGCTTCTTATTGCAGCTTCAGCACCAAAGGGCCACTCGGCACCAAGACCTTCGTCATCAAAGACGCGCGCTCTGACGCCCATGAATTTGAAATCGAGTCTTTCGCACTTCCCCAAGGCGACGTTCTGAGCCTAGCTCAATATCGGAAAAAGTCTCCAACGATCATTGCAGTTACCTCACCTATTCTTCGCTGACACTGCCCTTGCATTCGAGAACGCGACCTCAACGCTTGGCTTTCCCCGACAGACCAGAGTAAGGAACTGTTGGAACGTATTTTGACGGAAAAAGAGATGCCATACTACGTTCATCAGATCGCGGTTTGACTCAAATACTCACCATGTCTCCAGAAGAACTCCACGAATTCGGTAGCCGCATCGACGATGCCGAAGACGCCGGCGACCTCGCTCAGCTTGAGGCGCTGGATGCTCAAGCAGCGACCTTGGTGGCGGACGAAACTGATCAATTTTCAGCATACATCTGGTACTTCCGAAGCAATATCCAGTCCGCAATTCAAACCATCCAAGATCCGCAAAGTTGGAAGTGGCGTCAACTACATCGTGAGCGCCAGATTCTCTACCTGCGTCGCGCCATCGCGCATAAAACCTTCCTTCTGCTTCCAGAAGTGATGCGGGCCTCAATCCTGGTGAACCTGGGAAATAGCTTGAGTGCGTTTGGTCGGGGTTTAGAAGCTATCGAACTCTACGACAGCGCTTTGGAGCTTGTACCGAAATACGCCATGGCGCAAGGCAATCGTGGGGAAGCGATGTATGCGCTGTTGCGGAGTATTCCCGATCCAGGGCACGCCCATCTTCTTGCGGCATATGCCCATCAATACCTCGAAGCAACCCAGGCGGCAGACGCCAACTGGGAGAACGGCAATATCAATGCGAAGGTTCACTACAAGGCATACGCAGAGCATATAGCTGGCAAGATCGATCCAGAACAGATTCGTCGGGATCAGTCACTTGACGAATTCTCGCTGGGCAAATCGTCAGCCGAACGAAACTACCGACTTTGGTCTTTGCGACACAACCTGTTTTTAAATCCATTGAATGTTCTCGGGAAGCATTCCATTGCTGCAGGCGATCGAATGAATCTTCCGTCGCACATCACCCCCATCATGGACCCACCGCAGTACATCGCATGGTTTAACCAAATGAAGCAGGAATACATCGGTGCGCGTTGGTTTTTATATGAAGGGACAAGATTGCCGAGACGCCATTTCGCTGATCGCGAAAGCTTCCTCGTCAATACGCTCGACTACCCAGCACATAGTCTTCAGACCGAGAAATTACGAACTGCCTTCCGGCTCGCTTACGGTCTCTTGGACAAGGTCGCGGGTTTCGTCAATACCTATTACAAGCTCGGGATGGATGCCAAGAGAGTTGACCTGCGTAACGTTTGGCGCGAGAAGAAAGTTGACCTACGTCCCGAGTTCGTTGAAAAGAAAAACCTCGCGTTGCGCGGCCTCTGTTGGCTCGCATTGGACATTATCGGCGATGATCCAAACGATCAAGACTCTATTGCTCCCGAAGCGGCCGAGTTGAAACGTATCCGGAATCTCTTGGAGCACCGCACTCTCGTGATACGCGAAATGGGAACCGCGTCACCGCTGGGCGCAGTCGAAACCATCGCTTTAGGCGACTTTGAGAGACATGCACTACATATCGTAAAGCTCGCGCGCGCAGCCCTGATGTATCTTGCCTTTTCCATGAAGCTCGAAGAAGAGGAGCGCCATGCATCCGATACATCCCTGGCCGCCCCTATAGAGCTTCCTTTGCTCTGACCTCTCATGCGTTGATGCCTCGAAGTTCCCAGCCTTGAGCAGACTCCACAAAGGAATTGTCTGATCGCAGTCTGCGTCGCAGGTAGATAAGAGGTTTGTCAGAACGAGGCATATATCCGTTTTCGATGACTCGCCGCGCAATCTCCTCCAAACAAAGAGGCTTGCGTGACGCTGCACAGATAGCGCGAACATGTGACAACAGAGGTCGCTTTTTCGCCGGAGGCAACACCTCTTGAATCGTGTTGTAGGCATCTCGCTCCTTTGCCGTTGCGTCGGCGAATTGATACATCGCGCTGACTAGTAGTTCCCAAGTTCTTCGCCCAACGTGTGCATTCAGCTGCACCCAGAGCGTGTTCAACTTGGCTCTGGATTTTGGATGTGCGAGAACAGCAATGATTGCACTAACAATGAGGAGCTGCGCGGCAGGCGGCAACCTCCTCGCGGCACGTACCAGTTTCGAGAGTAGCCTGCCAAGTGCGAGCAACGCCTCGAAGCCAAAGGTAATCGAGATCGAAGATCCCATTACGAAAGCGATACGAAGCGTACTGGCCCTCGCGTAGTCCCGCAAAGACGTGTCAATGGCGACAAGGACGACCGGTGCGGATGTCCGCAGAAAGTCGCTGTCGCGCGTGTATATGGCGCGTGCCCCGATTTCATCCAGTGTGTCGATATATGCGACATCATCGGGGTCAGTTCGACTCACGTCCATTTTGCTTTTCGTACGCGCTGTGTAGAAGAAAATAAGCTGACGAAAATCCTCCCATTCACGATAAACGTCAGCCAACGACGACGCAGTTTCTCGCGCAAGACGAGGAGCGTGCTCCTTGATCTCGCCCTCGAGGAAATGCGGAGCATACGCGACCAGGACGCCACACGATAAGACCTCATGTAGAGCCGTTCGCGCGGAAGGGTTCTTGCGGCTCTTAAGCCGCCATCGCAACTCACCTTGCACAATGTTCGCATCGATCACGAAGCGGAGCTGTAAAAGTTGCGGGAACAAGATCCGTAAGGAAGGGAATGCTCGAATCAATTCCACCAGGTGGGGCAACAAGTCCGACTGCAAGAACTCTTGCAATAAGGGAGTGTCAGCCGTCTTGTCACTTTTGGTCATGCCTCGTTGGCTGATGGTAGCAGGCTCAGAAGTAGATAGTTCCCGGCAACGTAAGGATGGCTAAACGGATTTCCTAAGCCTCTGAAGATCGCTTGCTTTTCCTGTGCCAAGCCTGCTGGTCGTACAGTTGCAAGGTTCGCGTGCACGTTCTCAACGTCCATGTCATGCAACGACGCACAAGCTTTAGCGAAGGCAATCGCCGCCACGGCGCCGTTGGCGACAGCCTCATAAAACAGTTGTGCAAAGATATACGCCGCACTGTCGAATGTACCCCATGCGGTCGCAATGACGTTTGCCTTCCGGTTCAAGAGAAACATCGAAGACAAGCCAATTTGCTCGTTCGTTTTGAAACCTTGCATGACGTTCCAGTTGATCGTGTCCGCACTGAAGCAGCTATTGAGAAAAACTATTTTGGACCGGCTCTTCGTGGCAATCCATTGGAGCCCGTAGAAGTTGGATAACGGTTGGTCGCTGTTCTCTGGGCTGAAGAACGCATCTCGGAGGTTCGAGATGGGAGTTCCATGTGCAGCAACATGAAGTACGTCGCTTTCAAATAAGGATTTCGTCGCGTCTCTGCCGGACAACGTATCGCGCACGACATTTGCTGGGGCCAAAATACGCAAGACATTGCTCAGCTCTGCGTGGTTCAACTTGAGTATGTCGCCTTCTACATCACAGGCAGACACAGTGTTCAATCCTTTGTCTACATGCTGCGTCACGTGGAGGATCGGACAAATGCGAACGGTCAAATGACCTTCGAGCATCAGTGATCTCACTTGTTTATGCGCTGTTATTGCCGCCGATACTGGGTAGAAGATGAGCTCGGGAAGGATGATGATGCTGCCAAGACCAATTTGACAGGCTTTGTCGAGAGGGGTTGCTAGCAGACCACCCAACTTATCTGTGAAAGCACCGAGGCGGTCTCTGAATTCCTGAGACGATTCCATCCCAGCTTTGTGCATGGTAAATCTGACGCTCAGTTCCGATACTTCTTTTGTAGGAAGCTCAATCCGTTCGTATTCGCTGGAACTGATGAGATAAATGCTTGCTACCGATGTCGTAAATGTCTGAGCGAAGATTCGCCCGGTTTGTCCCATTGCCTGCAGCAATTCGGTAGAGCGATTTGAAGATAACGCTGCCGCCCACGGGCTGTGACAAACGGTCAGGGTGCAGATGTCGATGATGGCTGTGTTGAGATCTGCCCAAGGAATCACTGGCGCGAACGATACCGAACTGAAGGTTTCTTCATCGGGCGTCCACCCGGTCGCCCAAGGTTCGTCATATTTCTCCCTGTACCCATAGAGCACAGGCGCTCCTGCTGCGGCGACACCCGCAAGAGCATTCTCAAATCGTTCCTTCAGCTCGGTTGGTATATCGCTCCATGCCAAAGAAGCCCTCCAATCAAGCAAAGCTAGCCAATCCGAGGAAGAGTTTCCTTTCAAAAATGCGATGATTGGCAAAACGGTCTCGGTGTTGCCGCTTCGAGGGAGTTCTTGAAGGATATGCGCCACTCTGGTGCGATACCGTTGTCGGATTCCGCGGCGATAGTGGAGCCGGCCTGCCGAAGCGATCAGCCGATCGATTAAACCGACGGCATTGTGTAGACACTCAGCTGCCTTCGTAAATTTGGCCATTGCGACACAAGTCTTGGCCTCTACAAGGTCGAGTTCGATCAGATGGGATGAATCTGTTGATTCGTCGATAAGGGCGCGCGCATGCCCCAGATATTTCTCTGCCTGGGCGTATTTCTCCAGTTCGCGTAAACAAATACTGCTGTTCATCAAGCAGACAAGCCGGAGATCGGATGGCTGCTTGGGATCGAGGCCGCGCTTGAAGCTTTTCAGGGCCGGACCGTAGTGAGTTTTCCGCAACTGGAGATTGCCATAGTTAATCTCAAGGCCTATGGGTGTTTCCAATTGAAAGCGACGGCGTAGCTTTTTGAGACTTCGTATGACCTTGGCGGCATAGTTGAGATCACCTTCAGTGATGCAGATTTCTGCGAAGCGATCCTTCACGCGAAGATTGTCATGTATGCCGCAATGTTCATTTGCGTACTCTTCTGCATCGCTGAGGATTCGATAAGCCGATTGAAATGCTTCGAAGTCGGCAAAACGGTCAGCTGCCTGGAGGTAGAGGGATATGACCGCCTCGTGGTTGGAGGCCGCCAGATAGTAATTGGATACATGACGGATCAGCAGGAAAAGATCGTCGTTCGCGAGGAGTCCCGATTCCCAAGCCTCGTGAGATTCCTGCACGGCCTTATCGCCCACATCCCAACTTTTTGAAAGAGCAGAAGCGTTAAGTATCCGATCCAATGCGGTCAGGAATTGCGAGGACTGCTGGGTCTCGCGTGCCTTCCGAAGTTCGGCTAGCATTGCGGGCAGATTTACCTTCGAGTTCGATCGTTTCATAAGAATACTTTCGCGCCAAAACAAGTCGAGAAGTGACAATCGACTAGCAGTGTTCTACATCTTGAGAGAAGACCGGAGCTCAAGGGCTCGTTGCTGGATCAATTCCATAACTTTTGGATCGTCTTCCAATTGCTTAGTGACCTCATCCTGCGCCAGACTCCAGACTCGTTCGGCATCAATCGAAATACCCCCAAAGTGGTTCGTCAGAGCGACACAAAGTCTCAGAAAGATAGCTTTATCTTCTTCATCACCTCCGTTAGAGCTAGGGAACAGCTTCCGCCCGACGATCCCGCCGGCCACGGCAGCACGAGCCATGTTTGTAACGTATTCCTGCCAGTGATGAGGTTCGCAGAGCGGCTCTTCCTCAAGCTGAATCGCAGCAAAATGTCCGTCAAATGCCTGTCGTTCCGGGCTGTAGAAGATTCGTGGAGGTGAAACAGTATAGCGGATTGGCCCCATCACCTCGTAGTAGACGAGATGGGCCGCCTCGTGAGCGAAGAGCGCTTCCATGAAGTCTGGTTCATTCAATTTGCGCGTCATGTCGGCATAGGTGGACTGGAACTTCGCAGTTACCTTCTGTTCATCAGAAATTCCGTCCGTAAAGATCAACATGCAACGAGTTTAGCAATCTGAGTTCCATCACCCGTGCGGGAGGAAGTCTCCTCCCGGCTGCAGCCGCTTCACGGCTTCCAGCCCCCACCTCAGCGGGCCGTTCCTTCCCGCAACGCCCTCCCAATAGGTCTTGCGTGCATAGCACGCGATACGGAAGACAGACCTCGCTAAGGGGCTCTGCCCCGATCGCGCGCGTCAAGGGGTTTCCCGCAGTCTTCCGCGCTTCGCTTGTGCAGACCTCCGCTGCGCTCCGCCCTTTCCGTTCCGCCTCCGGCTCCCTCTCCAACGGTGGGAGATACCCCTCCCCTTGACACTTGCTACCCCCGCCTTCGCCAGGTGGCGTTCGGCATGTACATGCCGCGTTTCAACGCGGAAGTGCAAAGGCCAAAGCAAAGGCGGAGCGGCAAATGCGAGACACGGCACAAACCACACCAAACCCTTTTACATGGCGGCGATTCGCCAACGTGTACATGGGGGAACACCTACTAGGCGAGGACATCGTAGACCTCGCGGAGTTGGGCTTTTGCGGCGACACCATCACCATCTCTTGCCCCACATGCGGAGAGGTTCTAGGGAACGTCCCTGTGGAACTTCTTAGCGACGGGCTGGAAGACCCAACCACTACCCACATCAACATCGCCCTTGATTGGCACGACGCGAAACACCATGCGCCGCGCTTGACCCATCGCGCCTAAACCCAAGGAGACACCATGACCACCCAAGCCACCACAACCATTGACAGCAAGAAGCCCACCACGAAGCAGGAAATCATCGCAGCCAACATCAAGCTCCTCATCGAGCAGTTAGAAGCTGGTAATTCGGACGCCCTCACAAACTACCTCACGGCCATGAGCCGTTTCCATAACTACAGCTTTGGCAATGTGCTGGAGATCGCCCGGCAGATGCCAGCAGCCACGAGAGTGGCAGGGTTCTGGACATGGAAAAACCTCGGTCGCAGCGTGAACGCCGGAGCGAAGGGCATTCGTATCCTTGCCCCCATTGTGGGAGTAAAGCGCAAGAAAGACAGCGAGGCTGAGAAGGACATCACCAAGCAGAACACCCGCGCCCTTTTGGGCTTCCGCAATGCCTACGTCTTCGACATCTCGCAGACCAACGGCGTAGACCTTCCGGAGTTGCACGAAGTCTCAGGCGACCCCGGCGAGAGCATCGATCGTCTCGCGGCATTCCTGAGAAGCCAAGGCATCCAGATTGTCTACAACCCGAAGATTGCCCCCGCAATGGGAGTCAGCTACGGCGGACGGATTGCCATCCTTCCGGGTCAATCCAAAGCCGAAGAGTTTTCGACGCTCGTACACGAAGCAGCCCACGAGATGATGCACAAGGCCGAACGGCGCACGGCCACCACCAAGACAGTACGCGAGACAGAAGCCGAAGCCGTTGCCTTTGTCGTCGGGAAGGCGATTGGGCTAGTCACTGGCAGCGCGTCTGCGGACTATATCAACCTCTATCACGGCAACGCATCGCTCTTGGCCGAGAGCTTGGAAGTAGTGCAGCAGACCGCGAATGTCATTCTTGCCGCTTTGGAACCACCGATGCAGAACGAAGCGGAAGCGACAACCGAAGCCGAGGAGCCGAGCGAAACGCAACTGCAGGAGGCGGCGTGATGGACACCCTTCTCCGCATCCTCAAAGCCGCAGGAGGCTGGAATCACGGCCTCTATCTTCGCATCGAGAACTCGCCGTTCATGACGCTGGTTATCGAGGCGACCGACGAATCCGGCCCGTGTGGTCTGCCTGCTATCTCTGTTTGCCATTACGGAGAGCAGAACGGCGACGCGATGCGCGACCCGGAGATGTGTTTCGAGTTGGGTCTTGCCGGAGGCGCCCACCTCAATCCGTTCTATTGGTTATGTTGAGCTCAACATAAGAAGTACTGTGTGAAGCGCCGGATTATGTGAAGTGAGATGGAGGAATGCAGTCGGGGCGCGGGAGATCGTCG
>NZ_LMUR01000007.1 GCF_009765825.1 Granulicella sp. L60
CTGCGCCTGAGCCATGTGGTGAGACTCCGCTTCACATAATCCGGCGCTTCACACAGTATTGGCGCAACGACTATGCGGGGATTCAGCAGTGGAGCCGCTTTATTCGAGAGGACAACTACTGCTATCACTCGCAGCTTCACGACGAAAACGAACGCTTCGCCAAGCTGTGGGACAAGAACCTGCGAGACCAAGGTTTCGTCGTCGCCTTCGAGCGACAGCGACAGCAACACGCATAGCCCAAGTACCCCCGCCTACGAAGCGGATGCAGGGCAGCGCTTGCGCTCCACAACCTCAACCAGCGACAGCCCATAAGGAGGGCACCATGCAGGACAGCAGCGAATTCCAATACATCGCCATCGATCAGATTTTCGAATCCACCACCAACCCCCGCCAGACGTTCGACCAGAAGAAGCTGGAAGAGCTTGCCGAGTCCATCGGGAAGCACGGCCTTATCCAGCCCATCGTCGTACGCCCGAAGGACAACCGCTTTGAAATCGTCGCAGGTGCAAGGCGATTCCGGGCGGGTCAGATCGCCGAGAAGTTTTCACTCCCCGCCCACATCAAGGAACTCACCGATGCCCAGGCGATGGAGTGGCAGCTAGTCGAGAACTCGCAGCGTGTGGACGTTCACCCTTACGAGGAGGCGCAAGGCTTTCAGCGTCTCTTAGACCTCCCCGGCTACGACGTTGCCGCACTTGTCTCCAAATCCGGCAAGAGCGCAGCACACGTTTATGCTCGTTTGTCTCTCTTGCAGTTGATTCCCACCGTGGCCGAAGCGTTCGCTCAGGAGCGCATCACGGCAAGCCACGCTAACCTCATCGCCCGGCTGCCGCAGGAGCAACAATCCGACGCATTCGAGAATTGTTGGCGCAAAGACTGGCAGGACAAAGAAGCGCACCTGCTTCCCGCGAAGCACCTAAGCGCATGGATTCAGACCAATCTCTACCTGAATCTTGCCGAGGCACCATTCGACAGGGAAGACCCGAACCTCAAACCAGAGGCCGGAGCTTGCATGACTTGCCCACGCCGCAGCGGTTTCAATACCAGCCTGTTTGCGGACGTGCAGGGCGACCAATGCCTAGACGCGCCATGCTTCCAAGCCAAGGTGACGGCGCACATCGACCGCGAGATTGCCGCGCGGCCTGAGCTTGTCACCATCGAAACGGCGTGGCGAGCTCCTAAAGAGCAGCGTCCCGGCGCATTGCAGAAACACCAATACCGCGAACTTGCGGAGCCGGATAACCCCGACGCCGAGCCACCCTGCCCAAGCGCCAAAGGAGCAATCATCGTCTTCGGTAAACACGCCGGGCGCACGGTGACGGTTTGCCTCGATACGGAGTGCTCGGTACACACCAACCATCAGCCGCGCGAGACGGTCGCACCGCCGCCTGTCATGGCACCAGCGCCCGAACAGGAAACGGAAGAGGAGGCAGCGCAACGCGAAGCAGAACACGAGCAGCGAGTGGCGGAGTACAAAGCCGAGCAGGAACGCAAAGAGGAGGAGCGCAAGGCCGAGTTCGAGCGTCAACAAAAGGAATACGAGGCCGAGCAAACCCGCCGCGAAAAACAGCGCGAGGCACGGGTTGCCACCTTCGAGCGCATCATCGAACATGCCCCGGCATCGTTCAGCGCGGCACAGATGCGCGTCTTCCTTCGCTTGCTCATCCACCTGGACTACAGCTTCCTTGAGGAGGTTGCGACTCACTTCGCAAACGGCGATGAGAACGCGCAACAGTCCGAGGATGAGATCGTGTTGGCCGCACTGGATGGAACCGCCGACGATAAGCTAACCGGCCTCGCCCTGCGCCTCGTTCTCTCTGACCATATTGGTATTCCTCACGAGAACCAGCCCGACCTCCTCACCGAGGCCGAGCAAGTATTCGCGCCGAAGAAGTCCAAGGTCGTCAAAGCAAAGTCTGACGCTGCGAACAAGAAGAAGCCAACGGCGGTAAAGGCTCCCGTCAAGAGGGGACTGACACGAAAGAAAGCTGCATAACCTTGCTCGATTCTGGCCCCGGATTCGTCCGGGGTCGCTTTTTCGTCTCAACCCGCAAAAAAGCGGCAGGGAGAACCCGCTTTGGTTTCTCCCTGCACCCTCATCCCGCCGCCGGCCCACGCTCGCCGGTTCGCGCGGCAGGAGTCGAGTTCCTCCTCCTGCACCTTCCCCTGATTTCGGACAGCAACGTAGAATCGGTGTACCTGCATTCCTTACGTAATTTGTGGCGGCTACAAAGTTGACTCTCATCTCATAAAACGTCTGGCGACAATCACATGGATGGCATCACGCTTCGAGAACTCGCGATAAAAGTTTCGCAATACTTTCTCGATTTTCTTGAATCGGACTTCAAGCGCCAGCAAGCCCCGAGACGCCGCATCGTCCTTCAGACCGACGGCGGCTTCCGTTCGGGAATGAAGACCGCGCCGTACCCAGCACTTCAGCAAAGCGTCTGGCAGCTTCTCGAAAAACCGTCGGGCGGAGATCTTTCGCTCAAGTTCCGACCGCGCATCTATACGCGGTCGATCAGCCCCATATTGCGGGGAATCATCCGCGAGCAAATTCAAGCTATCTCCGACGAGGCGCTTCTTGTCGTCCGAACAGAAATCCTTGCGCACTCCCAGAGGACGCGGGGAGAGGCTATCGAAAATCCAGAGGAATGGGTTGATGGAGTTCGCAAAGTTCTTGCGAATGAGGTAAGCACTCAGATTGTGCATCCCTTGCTTGCGATGCTCGACGGACCGCTCTCGCAACAGGCCTACTCCGTTCACGACTCAATATTTTCTGCTGAAACCGAGCTCATTGAGCTAGTCGCTGGAAATCTCGACCAGGCGCTACCCACAAGTCTTAGCCGTTATCTCGCAACTGGAGACGCGAACGATCTGCTTGTCGCGACCGAAAACTTTCTCACGGTTGATGACACTCATGCCGCCCTGATGAGTTATTTCGAGACCTTCACCGCCGCCGATGCGTTTTTGGAATTTCGCGATCTTGAAACATACGCGGTGACAGGAGAGAATCTTCAGCTCTATCTCTACATCGGCTCGCTTCGTTACGGCAATCTTAATTACCCACTTTTCTATGTTCCTATCGAAGTTCAACGCGCGGAGAATGGGGAAGGGTATGTCTTCACCCTCGTCAATCATCTTTATGCCAACAAACGCGCTATCGACTTTGTCCTTCAAGAACTGGGAGAGCGCCAAAAGCGGGAATGGCTGAGTCCTCTTACGGACCGCATCATTTATCTGACCCCGGAACAAAGCCTTGCCGAGGTGGCGCGCCCCCTATTTCGCAAGATCGCCAATTCACTGGACTTGGGTGGCCAAATCGAGCTTGAGACACCTAAGATTCTCGAAGCATCGAACACGAGCGTCGTTCTTTCGACAACGTTGCACTTTGCCGTTTTCGACCGTGCAGACGAAGCACTGTTAAATGACTATGAGGAAATGATCGCGCAAGCTCGGAAGAACGAGCCCGGCGTCGTTGGACTTTTTGAAGGTATCGTCAGAGGAGTCCTTCTCGAAAACCCAACGAGCATACACGAAGCGGTAGAAGCCGAATGGGACGCGATGCCGCTTGTAGATCGCGTCGTTATCGACGCGCCCGTTCCTCTAAACGAAGAGCAAATCAAAATTCTCTCGGCCATACGGAACCCAACGGCAAAGATCATTGTCGTCGAGGGGCCGCCGGGCACGGGGAAGTCACACACAATAACGGCGATTGCAGCTGATTGCGCGTTGCACAATAGGTCATGCTTGATCCTTTCGGACAAGACCGAAGCTTTGAATGTCGTGCAAAGTAAGCTCTCCGAAGCAATGAGCCAAGTGCGCCACGACAAGGACTTTCCGAATCCGATTTTGCGTCTCGGACAAGATCAGGCAAATTTCAAACGCCTGACATCGAGCCAAACTCTAACGCAGGTGTCAGCCTATGTTAGGGCGGGGAAAGCCAACCAGCCTAGAATTCGCGGAGAACTGATAGATACCCGCGAGCAGCTCAAAGGAAAGATCAACAAGACCATTGCGACGCTTGGACAGTTGCCGCTAGGCCAGATCGCCGAGGTGTTCCGCGGGGAGTCTAGATTGGCGGATCTAGCGATACACGTCATACCCGCACTCCAGGCGATTACAAAGGCATCTCTTCTACCTCTGCTCGATACCGCTCTGACATCAGAGCGTGACCTTCGCTCCTATCTTAGCCTCACTTTCAGCGGCTCCAACGACTGGACGGAACAAACGCTGTTGCACAAGGTGCGCTTTGACGCAGCCGTTCTTTCTCTAGTCCAGAAGGTTGATGCGAAGACCCTTTCTTTGTTCGACCGTATGGATGCGGAACAACTGCGCAAGCTCGGATGCTGCTTGCTCGCCTATCAGCAACTCCGAATGCCGATCTTTGGATACCTTTTCCGGCAGGCTCGGGTTCGAGAACTTGAACGTCACCTCAACGAGGAGCTATGCCCGAACCGTCCCGTCTTGCTCAAACGGGAAATCTCGCATTTGAGGCGGGTGATCGATGAAACCAACAAACTCCGCCTTGCTCTTTCGGGAGAGTATCTGAACGAAACAGATCTGCCAGATGTTTACGAAGCGATAGCGCAGGGGCGAATGCCTCTAGCAGGCGCAACCCTTTTTCGTCCACTTATTGAAGCTCTTTGTTCAGAACGTCCCAATAGTCTTCCTTTGAATCTCTTAGGTGCGGACACGTCCGAACGTCTAACTGAAACGTGGTTGGCCTCGCTAGATTATTTGCGGAATTGGATCAGAACAAGCCAGACCTTCGCAGAGGCGCCCGAGTACGATTACGTGGGAACAAAATCGGAACTTGAGCGGCTCAATACAACCGTAATGAACGCCGAGGTCGATAGTCGGCTGGTTTCGTTCATGAATAATTTCAAAGCCGACGCCAAGACGCTCGCTGCGATCATCACGCAGCGCCAGAAGTTTCCCGAGGCGAAATTTGCGAACGTGAAGGATTCATTTCCAATTATGATTGCGGGCATTCGCGAGTTCGGCGAGTATATGCCGTTGGTGCCGAATCTATTTGACGTTGTCGTCATAGACGAAGCATCCCAGGTCTCGGTTGCTCAAGCGTTTCCGGCTCTACTGCGTGCTCGAAAAATCGTGGTGCTGGGCGACAGCAAGCAATTTAGCAACACCAAGTCGTCAAATGCAAGCATTGCCTTGAACGACAAATACCGGGCCGATCTCGAAGCGTTCTTCCGCCTGAGAGTCTCGCAGGAAGCTTCAATGTTGCAGAGGCTCGCGAAATTTGATGTTAAGTGCTCCGTCTTAGAATTCTGTCAGCTTTGTGCGAATTATTCGACAATGCTTCGGAAGCATTTTAGGTCCTATCAAGAGCTGATCAGTTTTTCGTCAGAGACGTTCTATAACAACCAGCTCCAGGCCATTAAGATTCGTGGGGTGCCGCTCACCGACGTCATCCATTTTGACCAAGTCGACGCAAGTGGGGCGAAGACTACTCGTGGAACAAATGAGGCTGAAGCAGATTTCATCTTGGAGCAACTTCTTGAGCTACTTGAAGAGGAGGCCCCGCCGACGGTCGGCGTTATAACGCCCTTCCGAGAGCAACAAACCTTACTCACCAAGAAACTCTTTAGCCACGCTAAGGGGGCGGAGTTTCAGGACATACTTCGCTTAAAGGTGATGACGTTCGATAGCTGTCAGGGTGAAGAGCGCAAAATCATTTTCTATTCGCTGGTCGCCACAGCCAAGGACGATGCGCTGAACTATGTGTTTCCGGTCGAACTGAACGATCCTCAAGAATCGGTCGAGCAGAAGCTCAAGGTTCAGCGACTGAATGTCGGGTTCAGCCGCGCTGAAGAGATGATCTGGTTCGTACATTCCAAACCTCTGGCGGAGTTCAAGGGTTCAATCGGTCGTACGCTCAACCATTACGCAAACTTACTTGAACGCGGAGAGGTAGCGGCGGACCGTACCGATCCCAATAGCCCGATGGAACTGCGCGTCTTGGATTGGCTGCAGAAGACCGAGTTCTATCAGAAGAACAGGGAAGAAATTGAAATCCTGCCGCAATTTCCGATAGGCGACTATCTCCGCCAACTTGATCCGACCTACAGACATCCGGCCTGGCGCGTCGACTTCCTACTGACCTTTATCACCGATAGGGGCGTCGCGCGTATCGTCGTCGAGTACGACGGTTTCGATCATCACTTTCTAAAGGGTAAGGAAGTGAATGTTGGCAACCACGAGCGCTATATGGTCGAAGCAGATATTGAGCGACAGTTAACGCTTGAGAGCTACGGCTATCGATTTCTACGAGTTAATCGGTTCAACCTCGGTGCAGACCCAGTAAGGACGCTATCTGATCGTCTGATACGGCTGGTCGAGAGTCTCACGGTCGATCATAACGGCGGCTCCATCCAAAATATGCAAGATGAAGCCGAAGGGCTCACGACCGGGGCACTCAAGACGTGTTCGAGATGCAAAAAGATCAAACCGCAGGATGCTTTCTTCGACAAAACGCTAAAAAAGGGCGAAGGAGGGCTTGGCCGAGTGTGCATGACTTGTAAGGACAATACAGCGACAGCAGAGGCGCAAAAGCGCCAGTCAGGGGGACAACGAACCCGATCTCGTAGGTGGCGGCATTGGCGTTAGCCAAAGGAATCGAAACCCTAGGACGGTGCAATCAATCTAGTGACGCTGCGGAATCAGGCAAGATTGAATCTAGCGTAGTGAGAAGGAGGGAACGTTGAAGAAGACCTCTGTTGAACGCCGTCTCACTGTTTGAGGTGAGCAAGCAGCGCAGGCAAGCGGTGTCACAAGTTCGATTGTGAGTTTCGTCCCTTTTTAGAATTCTTTTGAGAATCGCCATCAGTTCCATATGGCGATCGAGCAACTCGGCAACATGGCCCGACCCTCCAGCATCGCTATCGTACATCTGGAATTTCCAAGATGTCTGTTGGAGCAGCTCCTCTGTTGACAGGCTGATTTCTCTGACATCCACCTCCAGCAACTCCGCTGCGGCAAGATGAAGCGCGTGAGCGAAGGTGACAGCGAGTGGGGCGCTCCGCAAAGCAGCACTGTTTTGAAGATCGAACTGAAGTACGTCTGTATTATGTTCAGCCGCGAAGTGAAGATGACGCATGACCGAAAGCTCCCCAGGCTTCCAGCAGGTGCGTCGAGTTGATAGGTTTATTGGCAAATGTTCTTCGAAAGGGGTTCCTTCCAATACCGGCAGGTCATCACCCGCAGAAATCATACTGTCTGCGAATCCGCATTTCGTGCAAAGTGCGAACCCGCATTCGTTTCGTCCGCCGTTGGTAGCGAGAAGATCGGCGTTCTCGTATAGCTCCGCAGTAGCACCTTCTAGACCTCCGAACGCAACAGCACTGCGCGACGGCGCTCCAGCGAGAAAGGCTGAAGCTAACACTTGAGTCACTCCGATTCTTTCTTGCTCGGTCTCCCAAGTCGGTGGGTCCCAAATTGCCGTTGAATAACCAAACCTCGGCAGTAGGAGTTCGATCTTAGATCGAGCGAGTTGGCCGGCACAATCCCGGCAGGTGTCGCCCTCCAAAGGCTGTAACTCCGTCCAGCGATGTCCATTGACACACGAATAAAGGTATTTCCGAAACCCGAAGTTGCGTTCACCTGTCTCGGACCAAAAGCTCAAGACGCCATGAGATGCGTAGCTTCTCGCGCCACCGAGGAGGACTGAGCCCGGTACATATTCACTGAGAGCAAGCATGGAACCACGTTGGAATTGCACGGGTTCGTCTCGGCCTTCACTTTGGACCGTCAGCGCTTGAACATTTATCGGAAAGCCGTAGCGTGGTAGAAATCGCATTTGCGCAAGCGCCGTTATCGTTTCAGTTCGCCACAAACTGCCTGCTTGGTAATGAATAGCGTTCAACACTGAGTTCTTTCGGTCAAGGGCAATGGCAGAAGTCCATGCACTACAAAGAGCGGAATATTCTTCCTTCCATGTCGCGCAGGCTGACCTAAAGCTCAATCTGGCTTCCTCAATGACCTCATGACTCCTCAGAGATAAGGGGGTATCGGTCAGCATCCGCTCCATGCGGGCCACAAAATTGTTTGGGGTCGAAGCGAGATTGGTCAGGAAGTGTTCGAACTGCCTATTGGGAGGATCGCCGATGACGTACCAATCGTGATCTTCATTGAGCGTGACCCGCTCTGGCATTTGAAGGTCTATGATCCTCGCCTGATCTGCCACTTGTCTAGGCACGCGAGGCTCGTTACAAAGCCAGCCCATGTAGTTGTAGGCGGTCATAGTTCCGGTATGTTGTTGCGATGGATAAATCTGTCGAAAGAACTCGCCCAAAAGCAAAGCATGGGAGTGTTTTCGTCCAAATCTCTCGCGATCTAAGCGGACTTTTGGACGCCGGAGGGGCTTGCCATAAAACTGATCGAAGTGTGTGAACACAGCTTGGTCAAAAGGCTGATTACGAGCGTAGGTGCAAATCAAAGACGACCCATCGGCTCTCCGTCCCGCTCGGCCGCCGCGCTGCTGATAGTTCGAACGGGAAGGTGGAACATTCCCCAGCAATACTGCGGATAGGCCTCCGATATCAATGCCCACTTCAAGCGTTGTGGTTGCTGAGAGGACATTGCGTGCGCCCTTGGCAAAAAGATGCTGAAGCCGCCGGTTTTCCCCAGCCTTCAACTGTGCCGAATGTTCGTCGGACCATATTCCGCGTCGAAAAATCTGCAGGTCTCTAAGTTCGGAACGCACCCTAGCGAAACGCGAGTCGGAGTCGGCCAACTCGTGACTAATCGGATGAAGATCGCAGTTTCCGTCCCCCGGGATGGCGGAGAGCCCTCCAATCGAGCGTGGCCACAGCTCTCCAGACACGGCGCAACGGAACAGGTTCAATGGTCGTCGCACACGCAGACCCGCAAGCTTAAGCCGAAACGCTACGGCGGCCCCCGATCCCGTGTCACGGTCATCCGTTTCAATCCAAGACGCGAAAGCGCCTGAATTCAGACCAGTGAGTTGATGAAAAACGGTTTCCAGAATGCGACCCGTCAACTGATCGTCATCCTGAGGGGCGTGGAGACGTTCCAGCAGTGTTCTCACTAGCATGGGCCGACGCGAGCGGCTTTCGAGCATCACTCCTGCGAATGAAATTAGCGAACTATTTGCCCTTGCTCGCAGTGCCACCCATTTCCCAAGGGGAGTCGCATATTCGAAGCGATCGCGGTCAGGTGAGCCTAAAGAAATTCCACGGTCTTTTCGAACAATGTCCAGCAGCCCCGATACAAGGTCCGGCCAAATGTCCGACAGTGAAGCTGACAGACTTGATGTGAATGCCAGTCCTGGCGGGGGGCGCAGACTTTCTACGCCCGGGTAAACTATTTCTGCCAAGCCGCAAGATTCAAGTGTGAAACGCCCCCAGTTGGGCACCGCGAGTTCGCGAGCAGTTATGGCGGGCACGCTTCGCCGCATGCGAGTTGCATTCAACTCCCAAGTGGCTTGAGTCCATTCGGCGGCCTTGTGGCCTATCGCGCCATCACGGGCATAGAACTCCTTGAGAACAGGATTCTGGCCCATTCGTTCCTCAAGCTGCTCCACGGTAATACCTTGTGCAATTGAGAGCAGTTCACTTGTTTGTATTCGAAGATCGGCTTCTAGCTCCGCACGTTCGTTAGGCGATAAATCTTCCGCCGAGAGATCGTCCTTTGTGCGGGAGATCTTCCGTTGTCGAAGACGAAGAAGGCTGGCGTCGCCCGTGGCGTTCGCAAGTTCGCTTCCGATTAGCGCGCGTCCCATCTGTATTTCGTGGCTACGAGTGAGCAAAGGACCAAGTCGCGCAGCGCGAGCACGGCTGTCACTGAAAGCGAGCAGCCGTCGACCGCCCGAAGGAAGCCACTTGCTCTCCGGTTCGGGCATGAGCGGAAGAGAATTAATCAAGGTCTCTGCGACAACCGGCAGCACCAAGGCGTCAAGCAACCTCATCGTGCGTATTGAAGCTCCGTCGGAGCGGCAGTGAGGGCACCGCGCCACTTCGCGCATGGCAACGGATTCGCCCGATGCTTCGAATTCCAATTGACCTGTAGCGGGATCAAAGAAGACATCTCCATCTTCTGCAAGCTCGAAATAATTTATAGAACTATCCGAGCGATGTGATGGCATCGCAGCTGAAAATAACTCATTTCGATGTTGCACTCCAGCAACCAAATGCTGACCGCACCTGCCGCACCTCGCGAGGGTCAAAGTATAGGAATCGCAAAACTGGCAAGTACGTGACCCATCAAGTGCCAAGGCACCGTGTCCGGGCATACGTGGTCCCGCCGTGCGGCATGATGCTTTCAAGCAGACGCTAATCTCTGATGGCGCGCGCGACAGAAGATGCAATTTATGCGGGATGAGAGGCAGCTCGTCAATGGAACAGCGAGCTTCCGCTCCTAGTTGAAGCAATGCGATCGTTGCCTTCGAGGCAGCTTCATCATTCGATCCCCAAAGATTGGCGACGACAGTTGAGAATGGCATTACTGTGCTCGATCGATGCTCGTTCCAGAACAGTTCGTCGAGCCGGTGAACCTCTGGCATTCGAGCAAGCAGGTTATGAAGGAACCGGGCAGGCCGCACTTCGTTCGCATCCGAGTGCGCATCGACTCCGTTCAAGGCCATCGCATGCTCGGCCAACAGCGTGCAAAGCTCGGAGCTTTGAACTAGTCCCGCCTGACCAACCAGCCGCTTATCTTTCAGAGCATCCGCTAGATCGTTAACTCGATCCGGCGAAAGCGGTGATGAACGTCCGAATTCCTTGGGCAGAATCCGACGGGCAGTAACGCCCTTCACCCTGCGGACGTTCGCTTTAGAGAAGAGCTTACGCGCAAACTGGAGAAGATCCTCATCGTTGCCGCCAAGAGTGGCCGATGTCGCAATCTGCAGGGTTTGCTCGCTGCTAACATCACATCGGAGTAGCACACGGCGAAGAAGGAAGGTAATCTCTGCGGCGAGGCTGCCGTTGTAGAGATGTGCCTCATCAAGCACTATCGTCCGAAGGGCTCCACCGAAAAGCGAATTATCCTGGGGTCTACAAAGGAGATACTCCAGCATGGAGTAGTTCGTCACCAGAATGTCAGGCGGGTTGCGCTGCGCTTCGCGACGAGTGAGCTGTCGACACAGGTCGCGTTCTTTCTCCAATTCCCCCGGATCGGTATTGGGTGTCTCTCCCGTGTAGTGGACGAAGGTGACCTTGTCCTGTCCCGATAGCCACTTCTGCAAGCGTTCGACTTGGTCGTTCACCAGCGCGTTAAGCGGATAGAGCAGAATGGCTCGAACGCCTGTTGCGCCGATCTCGCGTGGGTGCGAGAACAGATCATTCAACAACGGCAGTAAAAACGACTCGGTCTTTCCCGCACCCGTAGGTGCCGTGACAATAACCCCGGGCCGGTCACCCGATCTTGAGTTGTATTCTGCCTCGATCGCTTCAGCTTGGTGCAGGTAGAGGCGTCTCTCCGGCGGCAGTACGCCAACCCTAGAGAGCTGGCTCAGCAGTGTGGAGGAGATGCCAGGCATCGTGCTGAGTGAGTAGTCAGAAAGTTCGGCTGGAAAGAGTGGTTCCAGCCAAAGTTCACTAAGCAAACCCGATGATCGACCGTCAGCGGACCAAAGGGATTCACAAGCCCTCAACAACTCCGGCGAGCGGAGAAACGCCTCACTACGTGCCAAGCCTGTTAGTCGGAATCGCAGCTGCGTCTGGGCTGCTAGAGCATCCAAATGTAAGGAATCTTCGACAATCATCTTCGGGACACTCCGTCTCTCCATTCGAATAGTACGTCTCGCAGAAGAGATATCGTCACAATTTCCCGGAGTCCAGGCTGGTGAAACGCCGCCTTGAGATTCTCTCTATCAACATTTTCACCACGGAACTCAGCTTGCGCCACGTTTACTATGCTTTTTGAAATGAACTCACCGTCGATTCGGCTCTCGCCTTGCGCGTATCTCTCACACAAGTCTCGTATTCGGAATGACTCGTGCAATGCGTTTTCATTGACGGCATGGAGAAGGAGACCAACGAGAGCCGCCAGTTCATTTTTCGAAAATGAATACAGAGCTGGAAGTGCTGTTGAGGCGACTCTGGCAAGAAGCAACGGACTGATCCGCGCAAGCAGGTCAAGGCCAGTAATATCGGATCGTTCCGCAGCGTCCTTCTCGATCTCTCCTGTCCACAAATCAAAGAGTCGGGCCGTTTCTAAGGCCTGATCGGTTGTAGGCCGCCAATCCCAAAGCAATTCTCTCGAAGCGGTTGCCCAAGCATCTTCTTGAAGTTCATCAAAGCCCAACATCACTTCGGACATGGTCGGAAGACTCCAGGCCCCAAGAGTCTTAACTGGGAATTGCTGAGCACAGACTTCAGCTGTTCGACGAAGAGGTTCTTGCAAGATCGGAACATGCCACCATCGAATCCATTCGACAACGTCATGCCAGTGTCTTGCCAGGTGCGCGGCAAATTCGGTCATTGTGCCGCTGAGGCAGATCGAACCAATACGCTGGCCTGCAAAAGAGAAGGCCCAGCCATAAACAACGACGCCGGCCGGAACCTTCCAGCGTACGGTGAAACCGTCTTGAGAAATTGAAGACCGCGGCAGTTCGGTAGGATGGGGGCAGTCTTCGGACCAGATCCAAAGGCAGTGCTGATCTTCCAACTGCGAATCGAAGGGAAGTTCCGCAACCCATTCTCCAGAATGTTCTTCCCGCACTGTCCTGAAAAAGCCATTATCCGTCAGCGTCTTCGCCACATTGAGGAACATTTCAGGACGGTTATAGACACCGCTAGAGATACGTAAAGCTTCACCGATGCCATAGACGTTTAAAAGGCTGCCACCATATACCTTCAATCCGGAAAGAGCACGCTTGCCTTCGGTCCAGCACAGTTCCTGATGTAACGAGATATCGCGGACCTTCGCCAACACCCTGTTCGTTCCAAGCAGGGGTCCATCGAGAGTTTCGGCCCCACTCAGTGGCACCCATTGCCCATTCTGCTCGATAGCCGCTCCATACTCCAATCCACGATGTACGAGATCGACGGGAACGGAACAAGTGTGGGCTCCGGGGGTGCTGTATACGCGAGCAGTCTGAGCACGCGCCAAGCTGGGACCCGCCTGGACAGTCATGCGGCCGTGATCTTCCAAAATCGGAAGAGTTTCTCCGCTGTTGAGTGTCATAGAGCCGGGAACAAAGTTAAGCGGCGGAAAGGTTACTGTGGTTTTTTGTCCCCAGCGGGCTCCCCCTATCTCAACTCGCAGTTTTACTGCTGCCGGAGTTTCGGACAGCTCGCTAGAGGCCGCCCAGATAAGCTCACCAACGATATTTAGTATTCGGAGAGTTGGCGCAGCCATTTTCGGGACGAGTGTCAGTCTAGCCGTGCCGCCCAACAGAACACGATACGGAGAGTCTTTGGGAACATCAACAAGTTGAGCATTGTTCAGGGTGAGCAGAACAATGTCATCGGTGGCTGTTACAAGGTCACTTCGGTTCATCATCTGTCCCGAATTGCGGAACATCAAGAATGGGTAGTCCGGATCGAAGAACGAACTCGATTGTCCCTCAATCGCGAGTTCCTTTCCGCGTAGGATTGCAAAGCGAAACCCTACTTGGGCCCTACGCGTGAGCGGTATACGAACCGGACCGCCAGCGAGAGACCAAGAGCCATCTTGAATGTGAATACGCTCTCTCCGGAACGGCTCTTCACACACAAATGTGAGGGACGCCACATCAACCCAGGCGGGTACATCTGGGTTCAATGCAAACTCAAGATAAACTTCCTGCGGTTCCCAAATCACTCTCGGGGGAGCAAAATACGCATATGCGTTTGGCTTTTGTTCGGCTTCGACGTAGTGTGAAGCCGAGTGTCTTGACGATGGAGCTCGGCACGCGGAATAAAGCTCCGTGGAAGAGAAGGACCTCAACCACGAATGTTCTCTGAGTTGAGCGAAGGCCTTTCCGTCTCTCAGTGAACCAGTCCGGATTGACTTTAGAATTCCCCACGCCGTCTGGAATGCGCTCGACGAATTTGGCTTATCCGATTCGAGGAGCAGCTGCATCGAGATTGGCTGAGCCCCCACAGGTTCGCTTAGCATTCTCGGTAGATACGCCATGTAGGAGCGCCGTAGTCCGTATTGCAATCCAACAGTTCGCCATATGACCTGCTGGCCGCTGTCCTCGAACCCGTGGCGAATTCCGAACTTGCGGCAGGCGTCTTCCATCCCGTCTCGCAGGGCCAGTTTCGGTACGCCCGCTCGAAACATGAACATGGCTCGCTGCTCGTCTCCTAAGGCATTTTCGATCTCAGGCCAGACGGAGCCCGAACCAGCAAATTCTCGATCAACCTCAGTCGCTAAAAAGAGAAAGGTAAGCCCAAGTCCCGTTCGCTTTCGAACAAGCTCACCACTTGGCAAGCGATAGCTACCCGTATCGCTGCGAAAATCCCAGTTCGCGTTACGGCCCCACTCCAACAAATGATCTCGATCAGATTTGCTCAAACGAAGATCCGCGATAGACCATTGGTTGGATAAATTTAATTCCTCTAATCTTCTTCGGACTCCGAGGACCACACCCTCCACGAAAGCTTTGGGGTCAGTTCGCACGGGAAGAACTGATCCGAACTCGTCTTCCGAGTCGCCCATTGCTTCCAAGGTTTCTTTATCCAAGGCAGGCAGTTCTTCCAGCCATTCTGACCGTTGTTCGAAGAGCCGAGTGTCACCGATAACTGAAAAGTATCCAGCGTGCGATGCGATCACATTGCTGTAGCTCAAGGCGTGGGTGACGGTCGTTTCCGATAAACCATGTTGATGGGCGAGAGATTGAATCACACGGCGGGGCAACGGTTTGCCTGCCTCTTCGAGCAGAAGGACGAGAAGGTCATCCCCGGAGGCTTCGGACGAAGGCAACGGGGGCACGGCATGGAGCATATGTCCGTCCACCCTGCACCATTTCCAAACTCTACAGAACTGGAGGAATAGCGCTTCCGGGAGTCGACCCTGATCCATTCTTGCATCCCGGAATACGCCGCGATAAGCGGCCATAAGGGAAACGGATGGAGCAACCGCCAAGATGCGGGCCAGCCTGTTAGCGAGACTATTTTCACGATCTGGGTATACGAAATACCGACGGTTTTCGTCGAGGTAGACGATTTCTGCAAGATCACTACGACTTTCCAACGGATGATCCGCTGCAAACTCTGTCGATAGCTCTTGCCAGTCCGCCACTCCCCATCGTGATGATAATTTCGCCGCCCTACGTGCGAACTCCACCAACGAAAGAGAGGTATGAGTTGTTCGGAGATTTTCTCCTTCGACTTTCAATTCAGTGTCGAGATTCACTCGTTTCGCTAAGGCCAGAATTGAAATGACAGTCATTAGCGACCCGCTTACCCCCTCTTCGATCAAGAGCATTTCAGCGTCTGCGCATTTGCAGGGTGCAAGTTGCTCTAGGCATCGAACTGCGCGAACCAGCCATGGGAACTCCGAAGGGATTCTGCTCAGAGCAGTGGTGATTGGCAGTGCTATCTGTCTGATACGCTCGCGCGTAAGCGCAGGTGTTACAGCACGAGCAACCGCATCAAGAGTCATGGGATCTTTGCCATCGAGTCCGAACAGCAAAGAGACCAGACGCCGTTTTTCCGCGCTGTATTTCGCTGGAATCAACCGCTGCATTTCGTCGTAAAGTGAAACTGCGGGGCTGACGGTAACCGTGGATTCGGGCGACCCGACTTCCAACGAATTCACGAAGGCCGTTATTTCGCTATTGAAAGCGGCTCTCACTGGAACGAGGTTTTGCCTTAACCATTCGGGGACGATCGAAGGTAGTTCGATGCCAATCTTCCGCAAAGACTCTTCCAAAGAGGCGATATTCTCTTGATCTAATCGTGCCAGCGCTGAGAGTTCGGCTAGCGTATGCATCGATAGATCAGTCGCGAAGTTCAAACCGGCGCGATGCAGAGACTCTTCCAGCGCCCGATCTTTTATGAACTCCTCTAATAGAAGGACAAAGGGCAGAGGCGCACCGGATGCGTCAGGAATACGGGTATTGTGCCAAGTCTCGCCAGACTGCGCGGAGTCACGGAGACTACACCCCAACTGTCCCAGGATCTCCTTGATCTCTCGTAGGCACTTCGCGCCGAAAAACTGAAGTTCCATTAGCTCCGGGCCGGTCCATTGTAGGAGGTCATCGACAGTTTTTATAGAGGCAGCGCGTAGGCAGTTTGTCGTGCGAACGGAAAGCTGCAAATCGTCCAAGGTGACGGACACTGCCAAGGATAGAAATGGAACACCGTGCTCGTTGCTAAGTAAAACCTCCCCGCCCCTTCCAGACGCTGTCAGGTGCCTCCTGATCGCCAGTTGAGTCGTCAGGGGGAATCCATCCACAGCTATTGCCTCGGCCTCTTGCGAGACGGCGACTTGTCGGAATTGACACGCGACTGCATCCAACATTCCGTCGGGCTCAGCGGAGTGCCCAGGTTCCCAGAGAATGAATTTTCTAATCACGCTTGATTGTTCGAAATGCTAGCAGAATAGACCGCCACAGATGGCGGCAAACACTAAAGCCGGTCCCGAGGGACCGGCTTCGCTTCCTGCCCACCAAGGAGCAGGGGGAGTTTCTTCTACAATTCTACATGCACGTATACCCGCGTGCAATGTCGAGTTCCGGGGGCGAACCATGGCAATCGTCAACCTCTATATTGACGGCTTCAACCTGTACTACGGCGCCTTAAAGCGCACACCCTACAAGTGGCTTGACCTCGCCAAACTTGCCCAATCTTTGCTCCCGTCCGACTCGATTCAGGAGCTTCACTACTTTACGGCGCGAGTCAGCTCGCGCGCCTACAACCCGACCGCAGCTCACGATCAGGGTCTTTATATCCGGGCGCTAAAGACTTTGCCGAACATCAACATCAAGTATGGCCAGTTCACGGCCCATTCCGTTCCGATGTACCTCTCGAACGTTGACCCGCCTCAGAAGGTCTGGGTAGAAAAGACGGAAGAAAAGGGTTCCGACGTGAATCTTGCTTCCCATCTGCTAAGAGACGCCTATGGGAAACGGTTCGAGGTGGCCGTGATCGTCACCAATGACTCCGATTTGGCGGAACCCGTTCGAATTGTTGCTCAGGATCTTGGGCTGCCCGTGGGTCTGCTGAATCCCCACCAGTTCCATAGCCGAGAGCTGAGGCAGTACGCGACCTTCATCAAGCGCATCCGCCAGGGCGACCTCGCAGCTTGTCAATTTCCCATAACGCTGACTGATCGGAAGGGTACCTTTGCGAAGCCGAGCGGTTGGTAGTAGAGAGTCAACGACCTGCATAGGCAGAGGTTTCCAGGGCAGAGGTCGTAGGTTCAATAAGGCCCCACTAAGGGTTCCGAAGGGTGTCTCAGGGCGCTAAAAGGAGCCATCCGTGCGCCTCGTTTCTATGAGTTACCTGAAAACACTTCACTGTCACGGCAGAGGTCGCGGGTTCGCGAATTCGTTCAAAATTTTGCAATCAGGCTAAGGCCTCCAACTAGAAGGACACCACCCACGATGCGCCCAGCGTTCAACCGATGAGGCTGCATTTTGAACTGATCGACGATGACAGGCTGCTTTTGCTGAAGCGAAGCGTATCTCTGAGAAGATTAGTGTGCGAGAGGCGAGTCAGACGAGGATAGCCCACCATAGGCCGCCACACCACAAAGCGTGTCACGAACTGTTGAGGTAAATTCCGATGCGAGGAAATTCTTGGGTTTCAAAGCTAAGTTTGGTCGATTTCGAACCTGCACCAGTCCCAAAAGCCTTGTCTTCTCCCCATCGCCTGACGCTTCAGCTTCAGAAGAGCTTCTCCCTGCGCAGATCTGATTCTTATGGAAGGGTCGGTTCTTCGAGAGATGACATAGACGTGAAGGTGGCGCCCGCTTCGGTGCCGAGAGCACTTCTTTTCGTGGACACCTTTGTCAAGACTGCTGAAGAACGTGGATTTGCTTTCGCGCTTCCCGAATCGGAGTACGAGCCAGGGCTGTCGATCGTTATCAAACGGCAGAAGGTGAAGTTTTCTGTTTTCGAAGGATCAAATCGAGTCATGTCGACTCGTTCGAAGGGCAGCTTACGCTCTCCGTCTGCCCAAGCCCACGTTGAATTCCGTCCGTCGGGGCGTTTCGCATTCAAAATTCGGGAATACTTATCCGCAAGACGAGAGCCGACATTCTTCGATAGGCCAGAACGACCGCTCGAAGGTCAGCTGAGCGTTATTCTGCACGGTTTGAGTACAGCTGCACTCGATTTGAGAGAGAAAGTCGAGAGGCAAGCCAAGGAGCGAGAAGCCGAGGAGAAACTTGCTGATCAGCATCGACTAGCCGAGGTCCAGTTTAGAAAGCTAGATGAAAACTTGGAGAACTGGACGAAGGCCGAAATGCTTCGTCGATTGATTGCACACATCGAGCGCAAGATGGACTCGGAGACACCTGCCGACCCTTCCTATGCATACAGATGGCTACATTGGGCAAGAACGGTAGTGACCAGCCTCGATCCGACATCGGGGAGCTTAGACGACTTCTTTCAACACTATCGAAAGTTTGGTCCGCCAAAATCGCCAGGCGATCTGGAGTGAGCGCTGACGCTGTCCCACGATCTTTTCTCGGGGACGTCGTCTTCGTGATTGCCACTGATCGATAGCCGACTTCCATATCGATCAAAGTATTACAAAGAGTGTAATATTGATGAGGAGGCGGTTTTCATGACCGGGCTCGCACTAGAAACCGTCCGTAAGCGTCAGGGCGTCACTCAGGTCCAAGCAGCGAAGCTCCTCGGGCTTTCGCAACCCATGCTCTCCCATATGGAGACCGGGAAGAGGAACGTCAGTCTGGAAGTGGCGCAGCGTGCTGCGGAGCTTTTTGGTGGAGACCCGACAGCCCTGCCATTGGATCCGCTGCCAAGGCACAGCGACGAGACGCTCGCCTCGGAACTCGGAAGGCTAGGCTATCCCGGATACGCGCATTTATCTGGCCGTCTTCGCAATCCAGCCGAGTTCTTACTCGATGCATTGGATCATTCTGACCTCGATGTGAGGACGACTGAAGGCCTTCCATGGGTTGTATTGAGATATCCCCATCTCGACTGGTCTTGGCTCCTCAGAGAAGTAAAGCTAAGGAACCGACAAAACCGGCTCGGCTTCGTCGCATCACTGGCCAACAAGATCGCACTGCAAAACGGCCCAGTTGTTGTGTTGAATGTCTTAGAGCCCGTGTTGCGGGAACTAGAGGATGCACGGCTCGCGAGGGAAGACACACTGTGCCAAGAGTCATGGCCTCTGTCTCGCAAGCAACACGTCAGAGCAGTGAGGTCGAAGCTTGCTGCGCATTGGAACCTGGATACCCGACTCTCGGAGGTGGACCTTGCACACTACGCTGCCTGAGCCTTGGTTGTCATTCCTGAGAGAACTTGATCCCGTCGCCGGCGAGCCGACGAAGATTCCTTGTATCGGCGGCTTCGCTGTCACGCAGCACTACGGTTCCGCACGGACGACGGTTGACTTGGATGTCATCGATGTAGCGCCCATCGCTTCGCGCAATCGACTTCTTGAAGCGGGTGGGAAAGGTTCCTCTTTAGCGAGGAAGCACCGTGTCTACCTGGACTTCGTCGGCATTGCCCAAGTGCCGTACGAGTACGAGGAGCGTCTTGTCCCGATCTACGAAGGTCTCTTCGAGAACATCCATCTTTTCGTGATGGACCCATATGATATCGCCCTCTGCAAGCTAAAGCGGGACAATGATCGCGACTTCCAAGACATGCTCTTTCTTGCGCGGACTACGCCATTTGACCTTGAAGTGTTCGAGCAGCGCTATCGCGAAGAGCTCAGGCCCTATCTGTTTGGCAGTATCAGCGAAGCCGATTTCACTTTTGCGCGTTGGATGGAAGCGATCAAGGAAGACCGAGGGAAGACGAAAGACTAGAACCGAGAAGAACGCCGCAGCTCCGCATCTTCGCGCTCATTCTCGAGCGTCAACTCATCAAGAGTGGGTCGGATACTCACTGCGGCCTGAAGTTTGAACTCCAGGCCAAGAGCAGTCAGCAGATTGTTTACTTTCGCGTACCCAAGCTCTCCCATCCGGCCATTCTCAAGAGCGTCCAAGGTTGACCGGCTAACGCGCGCCATCTTCGCAAGCTCGGCTTGGGTCAAGCCATTGGCCTTGCGCCGTTTCACAATCTGCTCTGCCACGTCAATCAGAAGCATCATGTCGGCCAGTATATCGAGAGAATCCCAACAACCACGCTGCCGCGTATATGAGTCACCCTGCGCTGGCGTATGCGTCGGCTGAGACACTAGAGGCGCGCCTGCCAAAGGCAATGCTCAAGGTGTAGTTCGGTAGGTACGAAAATGATTCAAGAACGACGTTCTCTGCCACCGGCGGATCATAAATCCTCCGCGTCTCTGAACGAAAATGGCCGTCGATTTCTATTAGCGGATTTACGATCCGCTGAGGATCAACTGACTTGTGACACTTTTCTGGTGATACTTTTGGTGATACTTTGTACCGGAATTCCGTGCCGCCAGCTGCGACGCAATGCGATCCATGATTCTCTTGCAAGCAACTCATTTGTAACGCTTTATGCAACGGGAGTGCGAGGGCTTGCGAGGCCGTGCAACTGTGGAAAAACTGGACTCAAAATCCGCCGAGGGCAACCTCATGGGGGTTCGCCCCCCCCTCCCGGCACCAAACATTTTAAGAGAGTTAGACGCAAGATAGTCTCTCCGAAGTGAGAGGCCATCTTCATTGATGGCTGTTTTGGTAGCTGTTGGTTTCCTGCTTTTCAGCCTGTCCAGGTTAGCAGTGGCAAATGGCTCATGCCACGTCACTGCGGCACCCACGCGTCGTACATTGGTTTCATGGCTAAGATCGCAACACTGGTATGCGAAGCGTTCGCGGATTTCGCGAAAATGACGGATCTAGCTGCCCGAGACAGCATCATTTTCGAAGTGCTGCCCAACCCCACAAGCCCAAGGGGCTGCCTCTCGGTAAGATTGCTGTATACGCTTTTTTCTCGAACGGCAAGGCGCTTAAAGTCGGCAAGTTGGGGCCAACAGCGATGAGCGCTCTAGGTCACAGCATTACAACCCCAAGAGTGCAGGAAGCAATCTTGCGCGCTCAAGGACTCGACAAAGGTCGGAGCCGTCATTCGATGAACGAAACGTCGGTGATTGGATCAAGCAACACACCGACCGCGTGAATCTGCTTTTGCCAGAAAATTTCGGCAAGCACAGACCGTCGCTGCTCGAATCCTTGCGGCATGACCAATGGAAGCCTGTGTTCGAGGGCCGACCCGGCGACGATTGATCCCCGGGCACTTTGCGAAGATACGCTTCGCGGCAATTTTGGCATCAGACGGCTGGCGACCAGCCCTCTACTTTGCAGCGTCATCTGCGCGCTCCATAGAGATACTAATGAAGAAATCCCTTGGGACCGACTTGATCTTTATGAAGACACGAGTGTACGGCAAAGACGTTGGACGTTTATCTCGGCAGCATAGATACACATGCCTGGGCTGCTTCCGGATAGGACTGCTTCAGTCATAAAGATCAACGAATTTGGGCTATATGCGAAGTTGCCCTGGATGCAAATTTTGTACCGCTTTTTTGAGGATGCGCCTTTGCCGGACGTCCTCTCGTGGTACTTTGCGCACGAGTTTGGGTAAATGATTTCCTGAGCTCGTCTGGGGATGCTGTGCTGGGTGAGGACTTGCTGGACGAGGTGATCTCTGACACGAGATATTTCTTCAAGTCAGTATGAGAGCGGCGAAATATTCTTGGTATATTCCCTGGATATTTTTCTTGACAAGTTTTGCTGGCGATATGTAGGCTTCGATTCGTTCTTGCGCTGGCTAATTTCCGGGGCGATCGAGAAAACGATTACTTGAATGGCAGAAGATGGTTTGGTGTTACTGATCTGGTATTTCTTGGAGAGCTTTATGGCTACGTTAGTGACGAAACAGAGGTACTTGATTGGCGCGCTGCTTGCGATATTGATCCTTCTCCCGGTTCGTCTATTCGCTCAACTCGATACAGGTTCGATTAGCGGAGTAATTGCAGATCCGACAGGTGGCGTGGTCGCCGACGTGAAGGTTTTGGCGCATGAGGCGGCTACGGGAACAAGCTATACGACGGTCAGCTCGAAGACTGGGTACTACGTCTTTCCTTCGGTGCGCACGGGTGTTTACACGGTGACGATCTCGGCTGCGGGATTCAAGACTGGAATCTTTACTAACGTAACGGTCTCGGTGGGAGCGAGTTCGGCGCATAACTTTGAGCTTCATGTGGGCGACGTCTCCGAGTCTGTTTCTGTAAGCACTGCCTCGCTTACACTGGAGACGGAGACTTCGGACGTCGGCACTTCGATTCAGCCGGAGCAAGTGCTGGATCTGCCGCTGGCGGTAACTGGTGCCCTCCGTTCACTTTCAACATTGACCTTTCTCACGCCTGGCGCAGTGGGTCCGGGGACTTCCGCAGGTGGTGCGGGTGGTCAGATCATTGCGAAGATCAACGGCGGACAGACGCTGGGTAGCGACTACCTGGTGGATGGAATCAGTACGCTTCGGTCGGAGAATGGATCAGGTGGATTCGATGGGCTGTCACCTTCGGTGGAGGCGGTGCAGGAGTTTCGCATCAGTATCTCGGCGTTGCCGGCAGATATTGGAAGGACGACCGGCGGTATTGCAAACTATGGCACGCGCGGTGGAACCAATCTGTATCACGGGACGATCTACGACTTTTATAAGAACGCTGCGCTGGATGCGAACAACTGGTTCAATAATGGCTACCTGGCGACGGCGGATACACCTGCCGCACGAGCTTCTTTGCAGCGTCCGCCGGATACGAAGAATGACTTCGGCATCACGCTGGGAGGACCGTTCAAGATACCGCATCTCTACAACGGCAAGGACAAGACATTTTTCTTCTTTAGCTGGGAACAGCTTCGCTATGGGACCGGATCTTCGGTCACAAGCCTGTTGCCAACTCCTGCGATTCGTGGCGACAATGGCCAGTTCGCCGACTTCTCCGGCTTCCTTGGAAATTCGACCGGAATCACGAACCCGTGCAACGGACAACCTGTCCTGATTGGACAGATCTTCGATCCGAACACGGTTCAGAACCAGTACACGTCGAGTGAGTGTCGTCTGCCCTTTGCTAACAATCAGATTCCATATAACCGCTTCAGCGCGGTCGCGAAGAATGTCCTGAAGCTTTTGCCGGAGCCGAATCTTTCGGGAAGCGCTACAAATAATTACGTCTATAACGATCACGATCAGATTGCGCAGACGGTCTACAGCTTTCGCATCGATCAGAACATCGGCAAAAAGCATAAGGTCTGGGGGTTCTGGGATTCGCGTGAGAACACGGACAACGGCAATGGCATCAACTTGCCTCCACCGATCAATAATGCGGGCGCGGTGTCTGACGATTACGGCAAGCTGCTGCGGTTGGGTTGGGAGTGGACCATTACGCCGAATCTGCTGAATCAGTTGACATTTGGAACGAATCGTTCGAATAACTATACGGTTTCGATTGCATCGCAGTTGAACTCGAACTGGGGCGCTGCGTTGGGTATCCCAAATGCGAGCGGCCCAACGTTCCCTGGGTTTGTGTTCAGTGGGAGCGCGTATCCGAGCCTGGGTGAGAACTCGTTTGCGCAGGACGTGGACAACGCGATTGTTCTGAACGATACGGTGAACTGGCAACATGGGGCGCACAGCTTCAAGTTTGGCGGGACGCTGCGGTATCAGCAATTCTCTTTCATTAGCAAGATTGGCGGTACGTGCAGCGGTGAGTCGGGATGCTTCACGTTCTATAACGCACAGACTGCGGGCACGCTGACTACGGATGTTCAATCGGGTAATGCCTTTTCAGCGTTTCTGATTGGCCAGACGGGAGACGTGAACCGTATTGTGGATCTGCACGCTCCACGATGGATATCGCATTATGGAGCGGTATTTGGCGAGGACGATTGGAAGATTCGCCAGAACCTTACGCTTAATCTTGGGCTGCGCTGGAGCTACGATACGCCGCGGCATGAAGCAGATGGCGATACAGCGAGTCTGGATCCGACACTGCCGAATCCGGGGGCGAACGGAATTCCCGGGGCGCTTGCCTTTGGCGGTGTGGGGACCGGCCGTAATGGCAATAAGAGCGAACAGTGGGCGGATACCTACTTCAAAGACGTGGAGCCGCGTATCGGTTTCTCGTGGGCTCCGGATACGTGGAATGGGAAGGTTGTGATCCGCGGCAATGGCGGATTTTATTATGGCCCTCTGGTGTACGCGGACTATGGACAGGGTCTGACGCAGGGGTTCACATTGAACCCAAACCTATTCAACGCAGGCGATCCTTTGTCTGGGCCGCTACTGGATGCGGGGCTTCCGGCCTTGCCGACGGTGCCGAATCTCGACCCAACGCAGCTGAATGGTCAAGGCGTCGATTTGGTGAAGAAGAGCTATGGTGCACCGGCGATGGTGGAGACCTGGACACTGGAGACGCAGACGGAGTTGGCGAAGAACCTTGTGATGACGCTGGGCTATCTTGGGCAGCACTCGACGCGTCTGCACGGGCTAATCGATTATCCCAATGACATGCCTTTGAGCGGACTGGCACTGGGGAATGTTCTGTATGACATTGCGGGTTCGGCGCCTGCAAACGCGGCGGGAGTGAAGATTCCATATGCAAACTTCCAGACGACGTGGGGTGGTGGAGGAACGGTGTCGCAGGCGCTGCGCCCGTTTCCACAGTATGGATACATCAACACAGATAGCTATCTGCAGAACGTTGGACAGGCGAGCTATGACGCGCTGGAGGTGAAGTTGGAGCGGCGGTTTCAGGCTGGGTTGAATGTGTTGGCTTCGTATACGTTCTCGAAGACCATCACAGACTCGGACAGCATTCAGCCTTACTACAGTACGCTGCAGAGCCAGGGTGGGACGCAGAATCCATACGACCATAAAGCCGAGAAGGCGGTGAGTAATCAGGATGTACCGAATAACTTCGTGATCAGCTATCTGTATGAGCTTCCTGTGGGTCGGGGGAAGAAGTTCCTGGCGAACTCTCCGCGGGCGGTAAATGCGGTGATTGGGAACTGGCGTGTGAGTGGAGTGCAGCGCTATCTTAGCGGACAGCCGATCAGCTTCTTTGGGGCGAACGGGATTCCTGGTTTCGACAACGGCATTCGCCCGAATCGAGTGATCGGGCAGAACCCGGTACGTGCGCAAGGAAAGTACGATCCGTTTTCGATCAACCTGTCGGGAGGTTTGGCTACGGCTTGCCAGACCGGATACTGGAACTGCGCTGCGTTCGTTGATCCAAATGCGAATCGAGGATCGGGGCCGTTCCAGTTCGGAGATATGCCGCGCAACTCTCCGGATATACGGTCGTTCGGCTTTGCCAATGAAGACTTCGGCATCAACAAGACCTTCCCGATTCACGAGGCGATCAATGCAGAGTTCAGGGGAGAACTGTTCGATGCGTTCAATCGACATACATTCAATAAACCGGACTCTGGCATTCAGGATCCTAACTTTGGTCAGGTTTCCAGTACGCTGAACGGTCCGCGAAGTATTCAGTTCGTGTTGAAGATACACTACTGACCAGATACTCGGCTTTTGTTGGTGCGGGCTTCAAGGGACTGCGGGGCTTACCTCCGCAGTCCTTCTGTTTTCGGAGTTCGAGTATGCTTATCGGCGTGAAACGTTCGTTTTTTTTGCCGGCATGGATGTTGGTGATACTGACGGTACTGAGTCAGCTTGGGCTCTCACAGGATGGGAGTGCCGCGCTGATGGAGCAGGGAAATACCGCCATGCGCCGGGGCGATACTGCGGAGGCAGTTCGAGACTTCAGTGGATTTACGCAAAGTCAACCTAGCTCGGCGGAGGGCTTCTTCAATCTTGGGCTGGCGCTGCAACAGGCTGGGCGGCTGGAAGACTCACTGAGTGCGTTTCATAAGGCGCAGTCGCTGCAGCCGACGCTGCGGGGGGTGAGTCTGTTTGCCGGCATTGTGAACTATAAGCTGAATCGCCTGTCTGATGCTCATAAGATGCTGTTGAGGGCGACCCAACTGGAGTCGAAGAATGCGGCGGCGTGGATGTGGCTGGGGATTGTGGAACTGGCGGAGGACGCCCCGGATCTTGCGGTTTCATCGTTGGATAAGGCCGTTCAACTGGATCCGAATAACATGGACATTTTGTATCATCGTGGCCGGGCGCATCTGCTGGTCTCGAAGGAAAGTTATTCGGCGATGTTCAAACTTGATCCTGACTCGTGGCGGCTGCATGAGGTCGTTGGGCAGGCGGATGCCGAGGCGTCGCGCACAGATAGCGCAATCCATGAGTTTTCGGTGGCTGTTCGTGGTGCACCGCATGAACCAGGGCTGCATGAAGAGTTAGGGGATATGTATTGGATGGCGGGAAAGTATCAAGAGGCGGATGATGCTTACGCCGAAGAGGTCAAGATCGATCCTGCGAACGCGATTGCGAAGTACAAGCTCGGTAGCCTGCGCATTATGCAGAACGAGGTAGCATCTGGCATGCCTCTGCTGCAGCAGGCGTTGGTTGCGGCGCCGGAGCTCAATGATGTTCATTACTACCTTGGCAAAGGGGACGCTGCGCTTGGGAATGAGGAGGCTGCGATAGAGCAGTTTCGCATGGCTACGTCGGAGAAGAACGACGAAGAGTTGAGGATTATGTCGTGGTATCAGCTTGCGATGTTGTACCGGAAGATGCATCGCACGCAGGAGTCAGGCGAGGCGATGGCTGCCTTTCGTAAGATGAAGTCGGCTCGGGAGCTGCGGCAGTTGACGAAGTTTCAGGAGCAGAACAGGCGGCGGGACCAGCTTCCGGTGGAGGATTCGATTCCTGCCGATGCGGGGGCGACCTCGCCTTAGCTGCATACTCTGACGCGTTGCTATTGCGGTGGCCCGAAGACCTTGATTTCGATCAGGCGAAGTCTGGCGGGAGCCGGTGGCTGTTCGAAGAGGACGCGCAGCTGTTGCGATGTCATCACGGGTAAGGTGATTAGGTTCAAGCCGTTAGCCAAAGGGGTGTGGGGAGATCGAGTTGCGCCGGGTATGTCCTGCCAGCCGGTGGGAGAGAGCGTTTGAAGGCGAAAGCTGGGTGGAGCAAGAAAGTCTCTGCCGTCTGCAAAGAAAAAAAGCTCGATGGAGGCGATGGTTTGTTTGTGGCGCAGATCGACGGCGTACCAGCAGTCAGGATCGGACGTATTCGTAGCGCGATTCAATGGCTTTGAGATTGCATCTGGATCAGTATTAGCAGGAGACCAGCCATTAGAAATTTCTGGAAAGAACCATAGACGACCATCGATGGCTGAGTAGAGCTCTTGCGGATTTGTGGTGGAGGATGCAGAGGGAAGCGGGAGGTCGGAGGAGGCTATGGTGCTGCTGCCAGAGGGGTTCACCGCTAGATCGACTCTGGGCGGAATGTTTTTGATGATGGGTGGCGGCAGGCGGACGAAGGTGTGTTTGAGTGAGGTTGGGCCAGAGATTCGCTTCCCGTCGCAGAAGATGAAGAGGCCTGTGCCGAGATGGTAGCGAGTGCTATTCCAATCGTAGAGGATGGTGAGTTCATGACCGTGGTACATCACACCATCCAGAGCGAAGTAGCGGATTGGTTTTTCCGTTGTGTTTGCGGTGGGCATCAGAGGATCAAGTTCGAGCGTGTCGTCGGCGCGCGGGCGCAGACCGATGAGGCCGGAGATGATGAGGTCGTTGTAGGTGGAGTGATTATAGTGATGACTACGGGGCAAGCCGACGATGGGAAGGCCTGTGTCGGGGTTATAGTCCTCTTGCAGATCCGGAGTGCCTGATGGCAGAAGATGCTGACTGGTGTACTGGCGCAGGAGATGAAGATAATCGTCTCGCGAGGTTACCTGCTGATCGTAGTCGTGGAGAAGGTTGGCGAATGCTGTGAGTGCCTGTGAAGTTTGAAAGGGCCACGTCGGTCCATTCCACTGGCACTCGGGCAGTCCGGTTTCGCGGTCATAGCGGTACTGATGGAGATAGCGTGGATAGGTGGGTTCGACTGTGCGCAGGCCATGGGGGCCGGCCAGTTGAGAGGCTTCGAGTGCGTGACGCCATGCCTGTTCATACGCTGGTGTTTGACTCGATAGAGAGCTATGGGGCGGTAGATCGTATGCCCATGGAAGATAGCCGACTAACTCGCGTCCGCGGATGAAGGTGCCAGCGGTTACGTACTTGGTGGAGCGCTGGTAGATATCGGTGAAGTGTTGAAGTTGGGGATTCCAGAGTTGTTCGAGCGTGGCGGCGCGTAGTGCTTCGGCTCGGCGAGAGTAGTCCGAGGCTACGCTGGGCCGACCGGCAACGGAGGCGAGGTGCGCGATTGCCTGAGCGTTGGCGAACTGATAGGCGTTGATAGAAGGACGAAAAGCATAGCCTCCGGTAAAACCGTTCTCATTGTCTTTGATGGAGGGGAGCAACGGTAAAACCGGCGCCAGACGCATCGATGGAAGAGATGGTGTACTCGGTGGCGTCGAGCAGTGGCTCGATCCAGTAGAGGTTGCGGGATGGATCGAAGTGATCGTCCCATAGGTTGTAGATGTGCTGCATGGTATCAAGATGTCTGATTGCAGGCGCGGGGTCGCCGGTGACTAAGGTCCAGGCGTAGGTCGCGGCTGCGATGGACTCGGAGAAGTGGCGATCGTTTCCGCCGCCGGTGTAGAGATGATCGACGAGTGAGTTGACGTAGGCAGGATCTCGCAGCCAGCGCCCTTCCATGATGTGGAAGGACGATGAGTCGTTGAGATCAGTGTAGGGGTGACGCGCCCATGGAACGTCGCTAAGAAACTCAGTGACCGTGGTGCCTTGAGGGCCAATCTCGCGGATGTGAGCACGATAGAGCTTCCAGCGATAGTAATAAACCTTCTGGATCTCGGAATCGTCGATATCGAGGAACGGAATGTTCGCTAGAAACCATGGGGCATCGTCGCCGAAGTTCTGTTGGGCCAAGGATTCTCTCGGAAGGAGTGGCGGCCTGGTCTGCGAGAGGCTCGACGTCCCTGAAACGAGAAGCATGGCGATACATAAAGAGGTCGCACATTGACGCGAGGTTGCTAGAGCGTGTTTCATAAACACCTGCGCATTGTGATCCAGAGGCAAGCGAGATAGAAGAAGGCTCTGTAA
>NZ_LMUR01000008.1:0-627 GCF_009765825.1 Granulicella sp. L60
CTATGCCACGCGCGGCTACGAGCCGCCGCGGGGGGAGATCGAAGTGAAGCTGGCGGCGGTGTGGGCCGAGATATTGAAGCTGGACAGGGTGGGCCGGCACGATCACTTCTTCGAGTTGGGCGGCCACTCGCTCCTGGCGGTGCGTGTGGTGAGCCGCATTCGGCAGGAACTGGACGCAGACGTAGCGGTCCGTGACCTGTTTGCATATCCGGAGCTTGCCGCTCTGGCCGGTGTGCTGGAGCGTGCCGTGCCCGTCCAGCTGCCGCCGATTCTTCCCGCAGCGCGCAGCGCTTCACTGCCATTATCGTTTGCGCAGCAGCGGTTGTGGTTTTTGGCCCAGATGGAGGGAGCCAGCGAGGCTTATCACATCCCGTTCGGTCTGCGCCTGAAGGGCGATCTGAACGGTGCGGCATTGCGTCAGGCGCTGGACAGGATCGTGGGCCGCCATGAAGCGTTGCGCACCACCTTCATCTTTGTGGACGAGCAGCCGGTGCAGCGGATCGCCTCGGTCGAGGACGGCGGATTTCTGCTCATCGAGCACGATCTCTGCGGTTACGGCGACAGCGAAGAGGAACTGGCGCGTCTGGCCGCGGAAGAAGCCTCTGAGCCTTTCGATCTGCAAGCCGG
>NZ_LMUR01000008.1:637-1636 GCF_009765825.1 Granulicella sp. L60
GTTCGTGGTTATGAGCCACCGCGGGGTGAAACCGAAACAGCCTTGGCCGCTATCTGGGCCGAGATCCTTCATCTCGAAAACATCGGGAGACACGATAACTTCTTCGATCTCGGCGGTCACTCGCTCCTGGCCGTCCGCGTCGCCACACGCATCCGACAGATCCTCCAGCTCGATATCCAGATAGATGATCTGTTCCAACAGACCACCATCGCGTCATTGGGAGAAGCAATTATCAATATACAACTTGAACAATTTGACATTTCGGATATCGAGAAGTTAATACGAACAAATTTCTCGCTTCAGTGATCAACCAGTGAGCTTCAATTGCGGAGGAATTTGTGTTAAGCCATCTGAGTGTCAGCGAGAAAGAAAAACTTCTCAAATTAGCTCTCAGTCTCAATCTGAAGAAAACGCATGCCGTTCTGCCGCCGATCCAGCCCCGCGATCTTCATGCGCCAGCTCCTCTCTCTTTCGCCCAGCAACGGCTCTGGTTCCTAGCCCAGATGGAAGGCACCAGTGAGACCTATCACATCTCTTTGGGTCTTAGGCTTTCCGGCGATCTGGACCGCATCGCGCTTCGTCAGGCTCTTGATCAAATCCTGCAGCGACATGAGGCCTTGCGTACTGTCTTCCGCTTCGCACAAGACGACCCCATACAGCTCGTCCTTCAGGACACAGCTTTTTCCCTCACCGAGCACGATCTCTGTGGTTGCCGCGACAGCGAAGAGGAACTGGCGCGTCTGGCCGCGGAAGAAGCCTCTGAGCCTTTCGATCTGCAAGCCGGTCCGTTGCTTCGCGGGCGTCTGATCCGGCTCTCCGACGAAGAGCATGTGCTGCTGATCACTATGCACCACATCGTCTCCGACGGCTGGTCGATGGATATCTTCCGCAGGGAACTGAGCACGTTATATGCGGCTTTTCGTAATGGGGAGCCGGACCCACTCCCAGTGCTGCCCATCCAGTATGCGGATTATGCTGTCTGGCAGCGGGAGTGGATCG
>NZ_LMUR01000008.1:1646-2005 GCF_009765825.1 Granulicella sp. L60
GGAGGACCATCCTTTTCTTTTGCAGGAACACGACCTGCGTCAGCAGGAGGATGCGGAGTCCGAGCTCAGCCGTTTTACTGCGCAGGAAGCTGGGGATGCTTTCGATCTGGAAGATGGTCCGCTGCTTCGCGGGCGTCTGATCCGGCTCTCCGACGAGGAGCATGTGCTGCTGATCACCATGCACCATATCGTCTCCGATGGCTGGTCGATGGGGGTGCTGGTCCACGAGTTGAGCACTTTATACAGTGCTTATCTACGGGGCGAGTCGGATCCGTTGCCGGAGTTGTCGATCCAGTATGCGGATTATGCTGTCTGGCAGCGGGAGTGGATCGAGGGGGAGGTGCTGCAGCAGCAGGCGG
>NZ_LMUR01000008.1:2015-3968 GCF_009765825.1 Granulicella sp. L60
GCGTACTGGTCAACGAGCTGAGCGCGTTTTATACAGCGTTTCTGCGTGGCGAAGAAGATCCTCTTCTTCCGCTGCCCATTCAGTATGCGGATTATGCTGTCTGGCAGCGGGAGTGGATCGAGGGGGAGGTGCTGCAGCAGCAGGCGGCGTACTGGAAGACGGCGCTGGCCGATGTACCCACATTGCTGGAGTTGCCCGCTGACCATCCGCGGCCTGTGCAGACGGACTATGCCGGGGCCTTCGCACCCCTGATGCTGGACGAGCAGTTGACGGCGGGGTTGAGGGATCTGAGCAGACGTCATGGCGCCACGCTCTATATGACGCTTCTGGCGGGCTGGGCGGTTCTGCTGGCCAGGCTGTCGGGCCAGCAGGATCTGGTGGTGGGCACACCGACGGCCAACCGGGGCCGGGCGGAGATCGAGAGCCTGATCGGCTTCTTCGTCAACATGCTGCCTATGCGTATCGATCTGTCGGGATCGCCGACGGTGAGCGATCTGCTGGCCCAGGTAAAGGCACAGAGCATCGCGGCACAGCATCATCAGGATATCCCCTTCGAGCAGGTGGTGGAGATCCTGCAGCCGGTGCGCAGCCTCTCTCATAGTCCGTTGTTCCAGGTCATGTTCGCATGGCAGAACAACGAACCGGGCACACTGGAACTTCCCGGACTTGAGCTCCAGCCTCTCAGATCGTCGCCGCACCGGATAGCCAAATTCGACATGGCCCTGTCGCTGGGAGAAATCGGTCAGAAGATCACAGGGGGCCTGGAGTATGCCACGTCGCTGTTCGAGCGGGAGACGATCGAACGGTATCTGGGCTACTTCCGCAAGCTGCTGGAGGCCATGGTGGCCGATGAGGCCCAGCAGATCGATCGCCTTCCCGTGCTGCCTGAGTCGGAGCGCCGGCAGGTGCTTTACGAGTGGAACGACACGAAGACGGAGTATCCGTCGAACCGGTGCGTGCATGAGCTGTTCGAAGCGCAGGTGGGGCGGACGCCGGCTGCGGTTGCGGTGGTATTCGAATACGAAGAACTGAGCTATGGCGAGCTGAACGCCCGGGCCAACCAGCTGGCGCATCATCTGCGGGAACTGGGAGTAAAGCCGGACGACCGTGTGGCGATCTGTGTGGAGCGCGGCTTCGAGATGATCATCGGTCTGCTGGGCGTGCTCAAGGCTGGAGGCGCCTACGTGCCGCTCGATCCCGCCTACCCGGTGGAACGACTGCGCTTCATGTTGGAGGACTCCGGGCCGGTGGCGCTGCTGACCCAGGCTGCTCTCCAGAACCTCTTCGAGGACCTGCAGCTGCCGATGGTTGAGCTCGACGATGAGAACGCCGCATGGCGGAATCAGCCGGACTCGAACCCCGACCCGCACTCGATCGGGCTGAACTCATCGCATCTGGCCTACATCATCTACACCTCCGGCTCCACCGGAACGCCTAAAGGCGTCATGGTCGAACATGCTTCCCTGGTAAATTTTCTTTACTCTATCGAACGAACGGTTGGCGTTGAGCCGATTGACTCGTTGCTCGCCGTGACTACATTCTCCTTCGACATTGCTGCGCTTGAATTCTATTTGCCACTAATAGTGGGTGCTCGTGTGGTTATGGCTAGACAACACAACTCTTCTGATCCTGCTGGCTTGATCAGATATCTACAGCGCGGAATCACGGTGCTGCAGGCGACACCGGCCACTTGGAGAATGCTTTTTGAAGCTGGCTGGCAAAACACGATCGAGGTTAAGGCACTTTGTGGCGGGGAGGCTCTTAGCCAAAGTTTATCCGAGAGTTTATTCACCCACAGTTCTTCGGCGTGGAATTTGTATGGCCCCACAGAGACAACCGTTTGGTCTTTAGTAAAGAGACTCAGCGACAGTCGGGGGCCTATTCCCATAGGCCGTCCGATCGGGAACACGCAAGTGTACATATTGGATGCGCATGGGGAGCCTGTGCCTGTGG
>NZ_LMUR01000009.1 GCF_009765825.1 Granulicella sp. L60
TACATATTGGATGCGCATGGGGAGCCTGTGCCTGTGGGAGTGGCCGGTGAGATGTATATCGGCGGGGCGGGAGTGGCGCGGGGATATCTGAACCGTCCGGAGCTGACGGCGGAGAAGTTTCTCCGGGATCCGTTTGTAGATGAAGCTGGGGCGCGGATGTACCGCACGGGAGACCTGGGGCGCTATCTGCCCGACGGCAACATCGAGTTTCTGGGCCGCAATGATTTTCAGGTGAAGATCCGCGGGTTCCGCATCGAGTTGGGGGAGATCGAGTCGCGGCTGATGGAGCATCCGGATGTGCGGGAAGCTGTGGTTGTCGCCCGTGAGGATGTGCCCGGTGACAAGCGTCTGGTGGCCTACTACACAAGCTTGGCAGATGGGATCGGCGCCGAGCAGTTGCGTCTGCATCTTTTGTCTTCGCTTCCTGAGCACATGGTGCCCGCGGCGTATGTGCGCATGGACTCGCTGCCGCTGACACTCAGCGGGAAGCTGGATCGGCGGGCGCTGCCAGCGCCGGAACAGGATGCCTATGCCACGCGCGGCTACGAGCCGCCGCGGGGGGAGATCGAAGTGAAGCTGGCGGCGGTGTGGGCCGAG
>NZ_LMUR01000001.1 GCF_009765825.1 Granulicella sp. L60
TTTTTCACGAGCGCGTAAGACAACGCATCCAGCGCCTTATGCTGACTGCGCCCCGGACGAAAACCATATGAGAAGCCGAGGAAGTCCTCCTCATAGATGTTATTGAGGATGGTGACTACCGTGTGCTGGACGACCTTGTCTTCCAGTGCGGCGATCCCGAGCGGACGCTTCCGTCCGTCGCCTTTCTCGATGTAAACCCTTCTCGATGGAAGTGCCCGATACGCACCGCGATGCACCCGGCTGTGCAGATCGGCAAGCCGACCCTCCAGCCCGGCTTCATACTCCTGCCACGTCATCCCATCTACGCCAGGTGCAGCCTTGCGTTTCAGAGAACCGAAGCTGCTCCTTAGCAGATCGATTGTGACGTGGTGGAGCAGAGCGGTGAACTTCCTCTCCTTGTGTTCCCTTGCTGCTTTCCGCACACCCGCCAGCCCCTGTGACACGCAAGCCCCGCTCTGTGTCGGGCGCGTGCTGAACTGATGGGTGTTCTCCTTGATCAGCGGCCTTCCCTCCTCACTCTCCGCCATCGACTGCTCGATTTTGTTCAAATGATTCATAGGTACTATGCCGCTGTCCGACTCCTCGGGGACGTTCATGCGGATATTGCGGCCTAAGCCTTCACCCGCCGTCCTGCTGCTGGTTGGTAGCAGGCGTCTCCGAGGTCTCCCGGTTCTCGTGCATGAAGCTTCCAGGCGTGTCTGGGGTCTACGACTACGCAGGACCGGACAGGAACTCGCGATATCGCTCCCGCCCGTGTTGCCTTCCGCCAATGCAAAAGCGTCAGCGTCCTGATTGCATCTTTTCGAAGCTCAATACCCAGCCCACCTGTACCCCTGTTTACGCTTCGCTGATCACCTCGCGGTGCCCAACGCAAAACTCGGGGCCGAGCGGTTCGCTACTCCTTTCTCGTAGGACTCTTGCATTCCCTGCTTCATGCCGGTTTATCCCGGCGCACCGCATTGGCGATTTTGCGGCAACCCGCAATAGCCTCGACATGGAAACGCATTTGTCAGGACCGAAACCGCTTCTGCGGAGTAGACGACGGCGCGAAGATCCACGGGTGGGCTCCGACAGCTATACAAGCCTTGAGGTTCTATCTGGACTTCAGGTAAGCTGCAGAGCTTTCCAGACTAGGGAAGACAGTTCGAGCGTTTACATTGAGCTGGTCGAGTTCTCGCAGCATACGTTCCTTCGCATAGGCGGTGTCCCTGCTGAGAAGTAGACTCGGGAATCTTCACCAGGACGGGTAATCCTAAAGGAACGGGAGACCGGCCATGGTCACGCTGAGATGCCCGCAAACTCCGTCCGCCACTTTACCTCTTGGAGGACATTCCTGCTTGATCTCTGCGGACAGCTAATCAGGCATCCGAGGAGCATCAGTGCAAGCTCTCGGAGATCCTGCAACTGCCATGACGATTGAGGCACAAGTTCGACGTTGGGTTGTTACCGGCCTATTCCCCAATCATGCGCAGCTCAATCTCTCGTCTGTGAGAAATATCCCAACGGCAACACATGTCATTTCATTCTGAAGGGCTAGAGAGTGGCAAGCCCGATTGGTAGAAGATCATTTGCTACTTGCCCTTCGGACATACTTCTAAGCCCAGCCCCTCAGAGGTGACATATTGGACAGGGTGCCAAATGCGTAAGGCTAAACGTTGTTGGCACTATCGCCGCCCGTTACATCATACGTAGCGCCTGAAACCATTCGCGCGGCATCCGACGCCAGGAACACGACAACGGGCGCCATTTCTGCCGGGTCGATCCACGGCACGCCCAAAATTGATTTGCTTTGCAGTGCCTTGCGAGCCGCTTCTTCGTCCACGGCTTTGTCTCCACTCGGTGTGCGACCTGCGACCTGAAGAGCTTGCTCATACCGTTCCTCATGACGTGTAAGCGCTGTGTCAATGAGTCCTGGCACAAGACAATTCACCGTGATGCCATGACGGCCCAGTTCGATCGCAGCAGACTTCATTAAGCCGATGATGCCCCATTTCGAAGCTGAATAGGCCGAACCATTCAAGGTGCCATGGCGGCCCTGTGTTGACGTTGTCATGATGATTCGTCCATGTTCCTGCTTCACCATGTAGGGCGCGAAGGCTCGGAGTGCGTTCGCCGTGCCCGTTAAATTCACATCGATCTGAATGTGCCAGTCGGGATCCTCCATCTCGAGCAATGGACGAAACGCCTGAATACCGGCATTGGCGAAGAGAATGTCAATGCGGCCAAACTCCGTGTTGATATTCTCTGCGGCTCTACGCAATGAGGGGAGATCGCGCTGGTCAAGCACAAAGCTTCTCCACTGGACGCCCTCGCTCTTGACCATTTCGCCGGTCTGATCGAGTTCTGCGCGGGTGGCAGGTTCTACTCCCGAGCGCGGATCGACGACCGCGCAAATGTCGATCCCGATGACGTTAGCGCCACTATGAGCAAGCGCCACCGCTGTCGACCGGCCAATCCCGCGTGCAGCTCCGGTTACTATGGCCACCTTTCCGTTGAGAATCCGTCCCCAGGCCTCTGTTCTTGTTTGTGACATTTGCCCCTCCAAGTTTCTCGTGAGTGAAACCGCACCGAGCGCCGCTGAGCCAACCGCTAGGAACCCTCTGCGCGTAACGGATGATCCCGTCGTTAGCTGTTGCTTTCCATTTGATGGCATAAGCGCCTCCCCTGTCTGTTCTTAACAGTTTGGAAGAGCGAGGACTGTTCGGCTTTCTCGAAAGACGTATCATTCTGGATTCTTCCGATCTTCTTCTAGACGTGGATATGCGAGACAAGAATTAAGATTCGGAAATGCTGAGCGACGAGCGGAAGCGCCCTGGCGTCATCCCTACCAGCTTGCGAAAGGTTGTGATGAACTGACTTTGACTGGAGAAGCCACACTGCATCGAGATCTCGATGAATGGCATATCGGCTTTCTTCAAGAGTTCCTGAGCGCAGGCAATGCGGCGATGGTTGACGTATTGATGCGGAGTGAACCCGGTGGACTCCCGAAAGAGACCGGCGAAGTGCTGCGGGCTTAGCCCGACCACCTCCGCAAGGGATTGAATCGAGAGATCGCGTTCCAGATCAGCTTCGATGTACTCCCGCACGCGACGTTCGCGGGCGGGACCCAAGCCACCAGTGGCATAGGCTGGCTCGCCTTTCCGTACGCTATAGGCACGCAACAAGCGGACGCACAGCGTCGTAACCGCTGCCTTTGCTACCTCACTATTTAGCTGTCCACCCTCGGATTCCAGGTAAAGCGAACGGGCGAGTTCCTCGATGAGCAGATCTCGCACCAGATAGGTGGGCTGAAGTTCTAAGGAGTCCTGCTGTAAAACATCCAAGGCAAGCCGTCGGAGAAACTCTTCACGGATGTAGATGTGAATCAACGCTGCTCGCCGCTGCCAAAGGGTTTGGTGTGGAACTCCTGCAGGGATAGCGCTGACTGCGTTTCCAATAAATTCCTTGCTTTGGCGGAGCTTTCCCGTTGCACGCCACTCGGCATGCATATGAGCTGGCTCAAGCCCTACCGTGACTTGAACGCAATCATGTACATGCTCGTGCCAGGTACTGCGCGGCTGCTTGGCCGCATAGACGCTGAAGCCCTCTCCCTCGAACCAGAAGTGATCGTCGGGGAGCGGATCATTCGCACCCACTAAAATCATCCGCTCCTGCGGTCGCTCAATCACAGTCTAAGTCGCTCTCCAGTAGCTAAAGTGTTTCCAGTCTGAAGAATCCAAAAGCGCCGGAAGAACTAAAGATACAGGATCGTCTCTCGGCAGCGAGACTGTATCTGAGGTTGGCCGATGCAACCAACGACTTCACCTCGTGCTAAAGGAGAAATATATGAATACTGCCATTTCCGCAAAGGCGATCCCAACTACAGCTCTCACGCAGGAAGCCGAGATTTTTGAGTACAGCAAAGCTGCCGACCCAATCACTTCCGGCGCGACGCCTCGAATCCCTGTCAAGACGTTCTCTCCCGATCTGTATGCTGCTGGAGCTACGCGTGTGGTGCCGCTCGATCTAAGCAAAGAGTTGAAGACCGACTATCCTGTGACAGGTCCGAGCGTGTTGGCAAGCTTCGTTCGTATCCAGGCCGGTGAGTCGATTACTACTTCGACGGATGCCACGAGCGAGTTCTTCTACGTCATCAAGGGCGGGGGCCACACCGAGACCGAGGAGGGAACCATCGAGTGGAGCGAAGGAGACATCTTCGCGTTGCCCGGCATGGCCGCCGTCCATCATGCCGATGCCGATACCGCCTTTTACATGGTCAACGACTCTCCGTTGCTCGCATATCTTGGTGTAGAGAAATCGAAGAGCCGTTTCCAGCCGACGCTATACACACGCGCCAGGATCATGTCTGAACTGGAGATGGCGAAGAATGATCCCAACGCAGGCAAGCGCAGTCGCGTGAGCGTGCTCTTGGCGAATAAGAACTTCGATCAGACGCTCACGATCACGCATACGCTTTGGTCCATGTTTGGCATTGTGGCACCAGGTACGCGGCAACTCCCGCACCGTCATCAATCCGTTGCACTCGATTTCGCTGTCGAAGCAAAGCCTGGCGTATACACCTTGATCGGGCCAGAACTCAATGCAGACGGCTCCATCAAGGACACCATCCGAGTGGATTGGGTAAAAGGCGCTGCGTTCGTGACTCCCGCAGGTTACTGGCATGAGCATGTCAATGAGTCCGGTGAGGACGCCTATGTCATGCCCATTCAGGATGCTGGTCTGCATTCCTACCTGCGTACGCTGGACATACAGTTCTACCTCGAAGACTAACTCTGTTTCTATCTCACTGCTGTGGGCCTATATCCAGGCCCACAGCATTTTTACTTTGCGCTTCAACTGACTGACCCGTCGTCTTGCTTATTAAACACAAAATATAAATCAGGCAGGGAGGTCAAGCTATTGACCCGTTCCATCAGATGCGAAGAAGGAACGTTACCGGTATGTTCTCCGCTCGCTACCCGCCGCTCCCTGCATTGCCCGTTGATTGACTGCAAAGCAATGGATAACCTGCACAGCTTGGTCGAGATTGGTGCAGAGGATCCGAGCGCATGCGGGGCACAGGACCAATGGAGCGAAAATTAGGCAGACAATGGAAGATCGCGGCGATCCTGGGTGCCGCTCTTCTTCCTGTCTGCGGATTTGGACAGGAACCGTGCAGGGCCGGTGTTCGTATTGAAGGAGGGGTAACCGATCCTACTGGGTCGGCGATCGCTGGAGCCCAAGTGCAGGCAGCCAGTGGGGAAAAGACAACGACTGACGCGGCGGGACGCTTTGTTATTCCATGCGTTCCGACCAATTCAGGCACGATCACATCGCACGCTGACGGATTTACCCCAGCTACGGCTGCAGTCGGTAGCGCACCCGGAGGTGTGGCGCACGTCGATATCCAACTGGCGATCGCACCGGTAGAAACGGATGTGCAGGTGACTGCGGATCCGACCGCGATGGATACCGATAGCGGCGCAGGAACACGAACTCTCTCCACCGAAGATATACGACAGCTTCCCGACGATCCGGACGACCTCCTTTTGCAGCTTCAGTTGCTCGCCTCGACTGGGGGAGGTGGCTCTTCGGCAGCCACGGTTGTTGTTGACGGATTTCAGAATGGAAGCGCAATGCCACCGAAGAATTCCATTGCTTCGATTCGAGTGAATCCAGATCCTTTCTCGCCCGAGTACGAACGCTCTTCCTCCGATGGTGGCCGGATCGAGATCACGACAAAGCCGGGAGCGGATCTATTTCACGGAGCACTCTTCCTGACTGACAGTGACGGGAGCTTCAACGCAACCGATCCGTTTTCCGTCACCGCAACTCCGGCGGGAAAGCGGCGGTACGGATTTGAGCTAAGCGGTCCGGTCCTGCGAAAGAAGAGCGGGTTTGCTCTCGCACTAGAGAAACGGGACATCGATGAGTTCAACGTAGTTAACGCCACGACATTGGACGCGAACGGGAATATGGCTCCCTTGCAACAGACAGTCTCGGCTCCACAGAGGCTCTGGATCGCCTCCGCCCGCAACGACTGGCAGATATCGCCCAAAGATGTTGCAACCATCTCCTATTCAGCCAACGTCAACAATCTCGGCAATCAGGGTGTCGGCGGCCTTACGCTGGCTGAAGCCGGCTACTCCAGTCTGGTGAGCGAGTACGATCTTCGGCTGACCAACGTGACGACTCTGAACGCAAATCTATTGCATGAGACCCGTATCGGCTATTCGTGGAAGCGGACGGAGCAAACTCCACTTTCGACAGCTCCATCGCTGCAGGTAGCAGGATATTTTCTTGGAGGTGGCGCCACGAGCCAGAATCTGAACGACCGCGAGCGCGATCTCGAAGTGGATGACGATGTGATGCTGACACGAGGGAACCACTCCTTCAAAGTTGGTGCTCAGTCTCTGGGTTTCTTCGTGCACAACTATGACCCGGATACGTTCAACGGTGCCTATGTCTTCGGCGGCGGTAGCGCCCCATCGCTCGATGCAAACAATCACCCAACCGGCCAGACGACAACAATCACAGCGATCGAGCAATACAGACGCGCTCAGTTCAATCTTCCGGGAGGAAACCCCACCACCTACCAGTTAACCAGCGGCACACCGCTGGTTCCGTTTACACAACGGCGGCTGGCCCTATATGCGGAAGACATTATCAAACTGACTCCAGGTCTTACGATCGCAACAGGCTTGCGTTATTCGTTTCAGACCAGTCCCAGCAGTTTCGCCAACTTCGCGCCTCGTCTCGGACTTGCCTGGTCGCCTGACAAGAAGGCCACCTGGGTCCTCCACCTGAGGGCCGGGCTGTTCAGCTCCCCCGTGAGTCTCAGCTATCCCACTCAGGTATATCGCTTGAATGGTATTCGGCAGCAGGAGACGCTGGTCTACTCGCCAAACTATAGCAACCCGCTGACTCCAATCCCGGGATCAATCGCTGTGGGCACCAGGTGGCAATTTCAGCGGTCCTACGAGCAGACTCCGTCGGCGCAAGTGCAGATCGGAGCCGATCATGACCTTCCGCATCATTGGCATCCCTCTGTATGGTTCACCTGGGCAGATGGCTGGGCAGACTCCCGGGCGGTCAACATAAACTCTCCCTTGGTGACCAGCAGCGTTGGTGTTGCGCCCGACCCTACAGCGGCCCTCCTGGCTCCGCGTCCCATCACACCGAACGAGAATATTCTTGAGTCCCAGAACTCAGCTCATACCTGGGGAACCGTCTTCTGGGCTGGAATCGAACAAAAGGGCTACAAACGGTTCACTCTCAACCTGGGATATTGGGGCGTCAATTTCAAATCCAATGGAGGGTATGCTTCAGCTCAACCGCAGTCCACTTACACCAACAAGGGAGAGTCGTCCCGGCCAGACTGGCAGTCGAGCGGCGCTTTAGCAGAGAGCGATCTGAAACTTCCGGGCAAACTTGAACTGTCAGCGCAGTTTTACTTTCATACAGGTATTCCCTACAACATCACCACAGGCACGGACGCGAACGGAGATGGCAACTTCAATGATCGCCCTTCGTATGCTTCCGCTCCGGGAGCTGGTGTCTACAGCACACGGTTCGGATTGCTCACCTCGAACACTGTCAATGGCAACGTCCCACGTAATCTCGGATCGATGCCGGCCGTCCTGCATACCTATGCGAATATCAGCCGGATCTTCAAACTCAATCCGCAGGATGCGGATCATGCGAGGACTCTGACATTCAATGTCCGCAGTGCCAACGTCCTGAACCATACCAACGCGAGCGCGGTGGGTACGGTTGTCTCTTCACCGAACCTTGGACAATCGATTACCGCAGAGACCGCTCGGAGGGTGGAACTTGGGGTGCGCTTAGCCTTCTAGGGAAATTGCAACCTACCGTTCAAGATGGGCTTCGTCATCGCAACGGCGTATCCTGCGAGACAGGAAACCTGGTCCGCGGTTGAATTTCGCCGCAAGTCATGGTGAGGATAAGTTATGGCAGAACATGATCCCGGCTTAGGTCGTGTAGCGCCCTTCACCACGCTGCACGCGCGGGGTGTTCTGGCGGTACTGGCCGTGACAACAGTCTTTGCCGCCTTTACGGCGAGCGAATGTCACAACTATCTGACATCGAGACTGGCTGGTATTTCAGTCTTGCCTTCGCTCCTGTTTGGTCTCGTGATGTGGATCTGGTGGGGAGCAATCGCCGCAGGGTTGTGGATGTGGGCACGCTTTCGACCGGCAATCCTGCGTTTCTCGACGCGGAGCTTTTTGCTCCACCTCATCTCGGGTAGTGCTCTGGCAGTTCTTCATCTCTTTTTCTTACAACAGACGTTACGAATTGCTGGGGATTACTGGCCAGAGTGGGGTTCAGCTTATGCCGCGTTGAACTATCAGACGCTGCCCCGGTTCGGAATTGATCTGGCCCTTTATGGATTCGTGTACGCCATATCCGCGGTTCTCAATATGCAAACCGAGATCCAGCAAAATACAGTTCAAAAGCTGGAGCTGGAGAAGCGACTCTCTCTGGCACAGCTTAAGGCGCTGCAGATGCAGATGGAGCCTCATTTTCTTTTCAATACATTAAATGCAATCACAACGCTGGTAGACCTGAGACGAAACGAGGAAGCATCAGGCACTTTGGCGCACCTCAACACTATCCTGCGTACGACTTTGCAGAGACGCGCTCCGGAGAAGGTTCCCTTTATTGAAGAGTTGAAGGTCATTGAGAGCTATCTGGCGATCCAGCAGGTACGTTTTGCCGACCGGCTTCATGTCAGGATCGATATCGCGCCTGAGGCACTCGACGGACTTGTTCCATGTTTTCTTCTGCAGCCAATCGTGGAGAACGCGGTCCAGCATGGGATCGCGCCGATGAAGGCTGGGGGGCTGATTGAAACACAGGTGAAGCGAGTAGGCGATACGTTGTGGATGCAGGTGCGGGATAATGGCGCGGGGCCAGAAAGCCCTCTCAGTAAAGGACACGGGATAGGAATTCAGAACACACGCGAGCGACTGGCCTTCTTCTACCCCGGGACACATCAGTTCGTCGCGACATCGCCTGAGGGCGGAGGGTTCGAAGTCACAATTCAGATACCGTACGAGAGCGTTATTGCATGAGCCTGCGGACACTGATCGTCGATGATGAACCTTTGGCCCGGGAACGTCTCAAGTTCTTGTTATCGCCTCAGAAAGATATCGAGATTGTTGGGGAATGCGGCGATGGCGAGGAGGCAGTTACCTATCTCAAGGCGCAGCCTGTGGACCTGGTGTTCCTGGATGTTCAGATGCCCATGATGGATGGCTTTGAGGTGGCCGAGAAAGCGGGTTTGCAGCAGCTTCCCGCAATCATTTTCATAACGGCATACCAGCAATATGCAGTTCGTGCGTTCGACATTCACGCGATCGACTACCTTACCAAGCCGGTCGAGCCCGAACGCCTGTTGGTTGCGCTCGAACGGGTCCGCCAGAAGATAGCGTCGAACGCGGCGCTACTGACTCAAGCTCAGTTTATGGATATCTTGAATGCGCTTAGGGTTTCAACGAAAGAGTCGAAGCTCTATCTCTCTCGTTTGCTTGTGCGGGACGGTGCTAAGGATGTGCTGATCGCGGTGAAAAAAATTGAGTGGCTCGAATCCGCTGACTACTATTGCCGGATCCATAGCAACGGCAGAACCTATATGCTGCGAGAGACCTTATCGGATTTGAGCGATAAACTGGACCCGACTCAGTTCATTCGAGTTCATCGATCTGCGGTCGTGAATCTGGACTACGTACGAGAGATCTATCGGGAAGGGCGGGTTGACAGCTCTATAGTCCTTGCCAATGGTCAGCGAGTGAGAGTCAGCAGGACTGGACGTGAAAAATTGGCTGAAATTGGCCGATCCTAGAACCTTCGATTGGTTTGAGCAGGGAAGGGATTGCAGCGGGTGATCTTTTGCGTAGTGAAAGTCGTATCCTCTGTGTAGGGCCCCTCATCCGGTGTTCCAGCTCGTCCGGCCGCAGAAACTTCCAACATTCGTCCGTAGCCCTGACCGCGTGGCCCCTTCAGTTCGTCATTGGCGAGCGGTGTGATGATGATGCAGGGGCTGATCATGTTGACCCTTGTGCCACGTTTGCCCCAACGCACAGCCATTTCTTCACTCCTCTTTCGAAGATGCCGATCTTACGAATGGGCAGCCTAATCCGCCAGGATCACGGAGATGAAGCCGCGATCGATTCGCAGGTCGGGTTCGCTCACGAAACTTAGGACCGTTCCAAAAAGGAATGTCGTTGCTATGGACAGCCGAGTACCCTCGCACTTGACCTGCGATCAAGTTCGGTTCGTTCCCGCCCAACACTTTCAAAATAGGCGCTTGCGAGAAGGCCTGCGAAGCAAAGCACGGCAACCACACTACAGAGTGCGCCACTTCACCGAAGGGAAACACCGGCACAGGGCAGAAAGGGGACAGCCTAAGCTGTCCCCTTTCTGTGTCCGAATCCGTTATCAGATACTAGAGCGGCTGAATGTCTGCGGCCTGCCAGCCCTTGGGTCCCTTGACCACGTTGAACTGTACGGCCTGTCCTTCTTGAAGGCTCTTGAAGCCACTGGAGACGATCGCCGAGTAGTGAGCGAATACGTCCTCGCCATTCTGACGGCTGATAAAGCCAAACCCCTTAGCATCGTTGAACCACTTCACTGTTCCATAACCCATCCTTTGTACGTTCAAATTACCGTCGAGATCAAAAGTCGGGTGCCCAACCTTCTTTCACAGGGCCAACAGTTCTCTGCTTCGGTGTGGAAAGAATAGCATCAAGGTCAGCTTCGAGCGCAATAGTTCTAGCAGTCAACGTTTCACGAGCACGGTCGGGTCAAATGCGATCCTGGCTTGTATCGTACGATCCAACCGCGGAGTTGGTTGGCCTCAGTCTTCAACATGAGCGTTGGCACGGCACTGATCACCACCGCAACGCGCTTTTGTGAGGAGTAATCAGCGCCGAGCGCGGACTTTATCCAGGGCTTGCGCTGATGCTCCATGTCCTTCGAGGAACTGATCGTAGATGGTGTCAACGAAACGTTCGTCGAGCGCACCTGCCCCCAGGAGCAGGCGGTAGTAGAGAGAGCCGTACAAGAGATCGATTGCAGTGTCGATATCAATGTCGCTTCGGAGAGAGCCTTCCGCAACTGCCGCCCGCATGATCTGATGAACACCTTCACGGCGTGGATTGACCCAGCGCTCCCGAAATGCGATCGCAAGCTCGGGATCGGATTGAGCCTCAGCCACAAGAGAGCGGATGAGATTCCCTCGGGAGCTCCGAAAGAAGGCTGCCTGCAAGTCAAGCTGTTGCCGAAGGCTTTCGATCGCGCTGCCGGCTTCTGGGAAATCAGTCTCGCTTCCGATAAGGACAAGGAGCGCATCCATGACCAAGGCTGCCTTATTTGGCCAGTGCCGATAGAGAGTCATCTTTCCAACACCGGCTTCTGCAGCGATCTCGTTCACACTGACAGACCGAAAACCTCGCTTTGTCACAAGCCGCAGGGCTGCCTTGAGCACTGCATCATGTGCCGCCTGACTCCGCGGTCGCCCTATCTCGCTCAATTTAGCGTCTCCTCAAAAAGAAGTGCATCCTTAACGATACCGAGGGTATCATATCTTCAAATGGATTCGATACCTTCGGTATCGTTAGGGAGACTCAATGGAAAAAGTAGTCCTCGTCACTGGCGTTAGCAGCGGACTTGGCAAGGCATTTGCCACTGCCTTGCTTCAGGGAGGCTTCAAAGTAGTTGGTACCGTAAGAAAACAGGAGGCGGTGCGAGAGTTCGAGGAGCTCCGACCCGGGTCGGCATTCGCACGCGTTCTCGACGTGACGGACGCACCGGAACAGCTCGCTGTAGCAGTAGCAGAAATCGAGCAAAATGTCGGTCTGGTGTACGCGCTCATCAACAATGCTGGCTACGGTCATGAAGGAACGCTGGAGGAAAGCTCGATGGATGAGTTGCGCCAGCAGTTCGAGGTAAATGTCTTCGGCGCCGTCGCCATGATGAAGGCTGTTCTTCCTCACATGCGTGCACGGCGCGAAGGCCGAATCCTCAATGTGACCTCAATGGGTGGCCTACATGTCGAAGCCACGATCGACCTTGTGACTACTGTGAAAGCTCTTGCTGCAAAATCTAGCTGATCATTCTCGTCTGGCGGGCACCAATCCAGGAGCATCCTAACGAGATCGGCGTTTCTCGTTACATATGGCTGCGGACGGTATACAGCGGACAGATTCGAACAATCGCGCCCGCACATTCTGATGCCACACGGTTCAGGAAAGCGTGGGATAGCTCGTGTAACCAGCAGCGCCCCCGCCGTAGAAAGTCGTTGGATCGGGTTCATTCAGCGCGGCTCGGAGCTGCAGGCGCCTGGGTAGATCTGGGTTGGCGAGAAAGGCCCGACCGTATGCGACAGCGTCGGCACGCCCACTCCGCAGGGCTTCCTCTCCCTTAGGCCCGTCATATCCACCATTTACAACGTAGAGACCGTTCCAAATTGTTTTGAGGCGAGCCGATAATGCGACAGCCTCGTCGGCGCTCCCTTTGCTGTCCTGCGCTTGTTCCACGACGTGGAGGTAACCGAGCCCAAAGTCGTTGAGCTTTCCAACCGCGACGGAGAAGGTGTCGAGTGGATTGTCGTCGCGCATGTCGTTGAAGTCGACGGTCGGAGAGATTCGCACACCCACCTGCTTGCTGTCCCAAACTTCGAGCACCTGTTCGACTGCTTCTTTGAGAAAGCGTGCTCGATTTGACGCAACACCTCCATATTCATCTGTTCGCTGGTTCGTTCCTGTGCGGAGAAATTGATCGATCAAGTATCCATTCGCCGCATGAACCTCGACCCCGTCGAAACCTGCTTCTTTCGCGTTGATGGCGGCCCGCCGGTAGTCTGCCAAGGTTCTTTTGATTCCGCTAGCGCTCAAAGCGACTGGCTCCGAAACCTGTGCGGAACCCGTGGCGATGTGCGTCTGCGCGTTGCCACGGATTGCCGACGGAGCAACGGGCTGCGCGTTGTTTGGCAACAAGGACGAATGAGAGATTCGGCCGACATGCCACAACTGAAGGAAGATTCGGCCTCCGCTTTGGTGAACGGATTCGACGATTCGGCTCCACGCCCGCACCTGTTCTGTGGAATGAATCCCTGGAGTGTTGCTGTACCCTTTGCCCATCGGCGAGATCTGCGTCGCCTCGGTCACGATGAGTCCAGCCGAAGCTCGCTGCGAGTAATAGGTCGCCGCGAATTCGCTTGGCACGCCTTTGTCGTCTGCGCGGGTACGCGTAAGGGGGGCCATGAAGACACGGTTTGCCAGAAACAAAGAGCCTAGCTGAACGGGTTCGAAGAGGGTAGCCATGATTGTGCTCCAGTTGTTCGACAACGTAGTGGGTTGCTGTGATGGGCCGGAGATGAAGAACCATGGTCAGGTTCGAAACTGCCGCTCGGTTCCTGCGCCGTAGACAAAGCGGCGCAGGAACCTCTATTCAAAGGACCGCCTTTACTTCGTGACAGCGCGGGCAGCCTGTTCGATCACATCGACCACGACGTCCGGGTAAGTGACAGGGATGGCATGCGAAGAGTTCAGCTCAATGACGGTAGAGTGGGCTCGGTCAGCTTCAAACTTGAACTCTTCCTGGGGGATGACGGGATCGAGCAGGGGTCTAATTTGCCAACTCGGCTTGTTCGTCCATGCAGCCGATGTCAGTCGGTCGTTGAGGGCTTGCAAGGCGATGGGGCGTTGGGTGGCGATCATCAGTTCGAGCACGTTCTCAGGCACGTCGGCGGCGAGGAGATAGCTGTACTTCTCCGCTTTGACGAGGAGATTCGTGCCGCTGGTTCCGTCGGGCAAGGTGTACGGGATCAGATCGACGGAAGAGGCAAAGTCGCCGCCCGGGAACCGTTCGAGACAATCGTTTGTGGATTCTCCGATACCGGGCATAGGGGAGCCCGCGTAAATAAGGGCCTTGACCTTGGGGTCGTCCCCGGCCTGGGTGATGACAGCCCCGCCATACGCGTGGGATACGAGAATGACGGGCCCATCGATCGTGTCCAGTAAGCTGTGCAGGTAGGCTGCGTCGACGAACAAGCCCCGCAAGGGATTGGAGAAGACCTTGACCGGGAAACCGTCGCGCTGGAGCCGCTGGATCACGCCATGAGTCCAGAGCGATGAGTCTTCGACGGCGCCGTGCACCAGCACAATCGTCGGATTAGATGAGTTCTCTTCTTTTTGCGATTGAGTGTCCATGATGAGTTGTTCTCCTTGGTATAGTCCGTTGTGGTTTGCCTGCTAGCGATGAGTGCTAAGCGATATCAATCCCGCTCCTGGGTCGCGGTCCTACAGCGCTTCGTCTCACGACGAAGCGCCTTCCCAAGACCTCACTTCTGGGCAACCACTTGAAGTCGATAAACGTTAGGAGCCACAGAAAACAGTTCCTCCGCCTTCTCCACGAGTTCCTGCCCCGCCTCGCCATTCAAATGGGCTTCGCGGGCAGCTTCATCATCGAAAGTGTCGAAGACCCGATAGACTCCAGGCTCGCCTTCGACTTTCGTCGCGTGCCACGACAGCGTTCCAGGCTCTTTTCTCACCAGAGTGGCCTCCTTCTCCAGAAACGCCTCGACTTCCGATTCCTTTCCCGGTTTAGCCTTCAACTCAACAAGCAATGCGAACTTAGCCATTTCGATATCCTTTCTTGAACGGTGGTTTGATTAATGGTTTCCGTCAGTGCAAGGCTTTAGGCTTCAGACTGAAATGCCGGATCGAGTTCCGTATGGGAAATGTGATCCAGGTAATTGCTCATCGTCTTGAGGGCGACCCCGATCAGAACCTCAAGCACCTGATCCTTTCTGTACCCGGCTGCGAGAAAGTTATCGAGGACCTGCGCGCTTACGTGTCCGCGTTCCGTGACGATCTCCTTGGTGAGCGCGATAAGCGCCTGTAGCTTCGGATCGGACACGGGCTCGTTAGCCCTCACCCCCGAAACAACCTCGGACGGTACATGCAGGAAAGCCTTCAGCACCGTGCTGTGTGCCGCGATGCAATAACCACAGCGATTCTCAACGCTGGCGGAGAGCAGGATGATCTGGCGCTCGACCGCACTCAGGCTGCCCTTGTCAAAGACTTTCTCCAACCCCATATATCCTTCGAGCAAAGTAGGAGAGTTCGCAAAAACTCCAAAGAGGTTCGGGATGAACTTGAAGGACTTCTGGACATTTTCCAGGAGCGGACGAGACTTCTCGGGGGCGGTTTCAAGGTCAACCGGACTGAACAGGGCGACTTGCGTATTCATGTGCTGTATTCCTTTCATCAAGCCAATCTACAGACAGACATGTCTGTCTGTCTGTAGAAAGAGTATAGACAGACTGGTCTGTCTTCTGTCAAGATAAATCCGATGAATTCACAAAAACAATCCGATCCGCGCGAAAGAATCCTGGAGGCCGCCGACCGGCTCTTCTATACAGAGGGCGTACGAGCGACCGGAACTGAGAAAATCATGTCCGTCTCCGAAGTTGCGAAGGCGACCTTCTACCGGCATTTCCCGAGCAAAGATGATCTGGTGACCGCATATCTCGAATATCGCGACCGATCCTTCTTTGAGTATCTCGATAGCCCAGCGCCGCCGGAAGATATCCACGAAGCTTTGGTCAGAATCGAACGGGTGGTAAATCGAGCTGACATCATCGGATGCCCGTTCCTTCGGATCGCCTCCGAATACCCGGATTTTGCCCACCCCTTCCATCGCATAGCGGTCGAACACGAAAACAAGTTTCTTGCCTATCTCATCAATTTGCTGAAGCCCTTCGCCTTCGACAAGAGAACAGTGGCTGCGGCCTTACTCAGCGTCGTCGATGGTGGCCTCACCACCAGAATGCTCTATGGCACTTCGAGGGAGGTTGCTATTCTCGCGCCCGCCGAGGCGGTACTCAAAAGCTTTCAGAGCGTGCGAACTCAGCGCCGCAGTTGATGGCTGTCGTTATGGAACCGTAAGCGAGCCAGCAGGAGCGGTGTGGCTTCAGACCAATATCCGAGTCACAGACCAACGTGAGTTGGTACTGGAAATATCGGCTTCTCCTCAGCTAAGCTCAAATGGAGGAAACGGCGTTTACCGGGACTGATTGTGGTCTGCTTCGGTCGGTTTTGTGTCCGCGATCTCCCGTTCCCAATGCGAGGCGCCTGGGGCACCCATTTATACACTTCCATGGCACCCAGGCCCCGCCGCCAAAGTCAGAATCCTCCGCTTCAAAAATCTTCCGCGATTCCGGCATGACCCTGGCCTTCAAAAACCACGTTTGAGGTATTCACCAGGGTTAGCCCCGACAACTCGCTTGAAGGCCTTACTAAACGCAGCGTCGGACTCGTAACCGACCAACCGAGCAACGTCTATGAGCTTTTTGTCACGCTGTTCGAGTAACTGCATCGCCTTCTGCATCCTCCACTCGGTTACGTATTCCAGCGGTGTTTGTCCGAGTAGCTCTTTAAAACGCGCTGCGAATGCGGAGCGAGACATGGCCGCCGCCTTTTGAGGAAAATCGCCGCTCCAACGCAGCCTGATTTACTCTCATTGCATGCACATAGACTACGGCGGGGTAGTTCTGCAAAACGAAGCGGATGTGGAGATGCGAATCGTTATCCCACTTTTGCAGGGTTCGCCGTATCTTGATATTCCCGAGCCGTTCATCAAACCCAAGAAGTACCTTGCGCCGACCCCGTTTAATCGGAAAGCTGGTCTCACTTCCGGGGGATTTCCTGACTTCAGTGTATGGATACGGAGCTTCCCGGTCTTGATTGTGGAGGCGAAGCCCCCCGACGTTCCCGTCGAAGTCGGTTACCACGAGGCGCAGATGTATGCCGCCTACCTCAATCAGAACTACCCGACCGGGATCAATCCCGCACATTTCGTTTTTGCCACGAACGGCGTCGATTTCATGGCCGGTTGTTGGGACAGCAAACCAGCCATTTCCGGGAAAGTGATCGACCTTCTCCCGCAGAGCACGGTGACGGTAGAGTTCCAGAAGCTCTGCGGCCGCTTGATCCTCGAAGACCACGCTCATAAGTGCCTTCTGGCGGCAAAAGCGAAACGGTTCCTCTTACCCTACAACCTTGCGGGTGGTCAGGCGCTGCTCAGAGCAACTGTCAACCTGAACCAGTTTGCGGCTCCTTTAGCGCCCCTTCTTCAGCGTTACTTTTCGTCCTCCAAGCAATCCAGCATTAAGGAGATTGTCGAACGGGCATATGTCAGTTCCGACGAAGTGACTGAATACGACCGCATCCTAGAGTCACTCTTGAAGGAACGTGTGTCCGCACGACGCGGCAACACTGTTGAATACCTGCACCCGGAACGGGGTGGGGAGGAGAACTTCCAGCGATCTATCTCCATATTCGCAAACGACGAAAACCTGTCGCGGTTGGATCGGCGCGAAGGCCATTTGCAGCTGATACAGGGCGCAGTCGGTAGCGGCAAATCCCTGTTCATGGAGCGTTATAAACAGACGCTGCAGCCGAAGGCCGCGAAGGAAAAGACGAAGTGGGCGACCGTTGACTTCTTGGGTGCACCAGTGAGCCTCGTCGGAGCTGAAGACTGGCTCTGCAGGACATTTATTGATTCATTCCAAATCGACAACAGGGATATCGACTTTTCCGATATTTCTGTGCTTCGCGGAATCTATTCAAGGAAGCTTCAGCAGAAGAAGCCCATCTATGCTGAGTTGGAGAAGGCGTCAGCTGAGAAGGCAGCAATCCGGCGGGCGGAAGACATGTTGGAATGGCAGGATAACGCGGAGGACACTACTCGCGGCATAGCCGAATACATCATGGGCAGCAGGCAAGAGGCGTTAGTCGTAGTGATGGACAACGTTGACCGGCTCGACCGCGACAACCAGCTAGCAGCCTTCCAGCTCACGCTATGGTTCTTGAACCTGACCCGCGCTTTCGTAGTTCTGCAGATGCGCGATGAGACGTATGAACGTTACAAGGATAGGCCTCCTCTCGACACTTACAGGACGGGGGTTGTCTTCCACATCAGCCCGCCCCGTTTCATCGACGTCGTGAAGCGCAGACTCGAACTCAGCATAGAGTACCTTTCGAAGGAAGCAGGCAGAGACAAGACCTACGAGATCGAAAGCGGCATGCGTATCCGTTATTCGGTTGAAGAGCTTCAGAATTTCCTGACCCGGCTCTACAACGCGCTTTTTGACCGCAACCGCAACATCTCTCGCGTGCTTGAGGCCTTGGCTGGCAAGGATGTACGGCGCGCATTGGAAATCTTCGGTGCAATCATCACGTCTGGCTACCTGAGCACTACCACCATCGCTTCGAACACGCTCGGTAGCGGTGACGTGTGGCTCAAGGAGCACACGATTCTGCGCATACTGATGCGCACGAATCGACGGTTCTTCAGCAAAGATAGCGGCTTCGTTCAAAACATCTTCGCCTACGATGATGCTTGCGAAAAGCCCGACAATTTTCTGCTGATCGAGATCCTCTTCTACCTCTTCAAGAACAAGAAGACCGTTGGCCTGATCAATGTAGAGGGCTACTTCACATGCACGCAGATTGCAGATGCCATGCAGAAGATGGGGTACGTTCCAGATGATGTATTCCTAACGCTCAGACATCTTACGCGGACGGAACTCGTGGTCACAGACCGCATGAACACCACTGACCTAATCTGGCAGGATTCAATCCGCATTCTTGCAGCTGGATGGGTTCACCTACGTCTGTTGAGCGGTCGCTTCGAATATTTATTTGGCTGCATCCCGACGACCCCGATTCGCGATCAAAAGACTGCGCAGCAGTTGGCCGATCTTTTAAAGATCGAAGCCGAGCGAGGTGAACTTCTGTTTTACCAGAAGTTACGCGCAGTTGAGATCTTCTTTGAATATCTCTGGCACGAACGGCAGGCGGCAATAACGCCATTCAATGATGGACCTGAGTCAGGCGCGGAGTACGTTCTTGGCCACATTCAGGAATCCATCGAGGCCACGAAGAACCCCCTCAAAGCTCGCACCAAGAATAGGGTTGAAGACATTCTCGATTTCGAAAGGTGAACTTTGCCTATCTCGCTGCAGCATTGCTTGCCAAACTGGTGATAACAGTCAGTATGGAGTTGACACGGTCACTCCATATCAGGCCAATGCGCTCATTGACGGTTTATAGGAAGTGATCCGACGCCTCTCGCAGGTTTCGGTGGGAGGGAAGGCGGTTCTTCTGGCATGGCATCCTAACATGAGCGAAGCGGGACAGTGTTTACGTTTTAGACCGGGGAGATGGTTTACAAGCCCCTTGCGGAGGAAGTGGCTCTGGTTCAGGGTTATGGCTGGCTAGGCCCGGTCTTAATAAGATATCTCGTCGCCGTCGAAGCGTTGGGAATGTGGGAATCCCGCAGGGATTTCCAAGAGGAGTGGGAAGAGTGGAAAACCGGCTGTATGGTTTTCCATGCTTTCCACTCCTCGGCATTTCCAACGCTTGCTTTCAAGGGCGAAGCCCGGGCCGAAATCGCATGTCGTCGACATTGAACTCGCCGACTTCCAAAGAGCAGAAATACACTCGGTAGAAGTTCTCCTCTACTTTTTCAAGCGCAATATCTTCACCACGGAAGACCTCGCTGATAAAGACCCTGCTCTTATGCCAACTGATGTCTCCCGCATCGTTCACGCGCCGTGTCTGGAAGTGAGCTGGGTACTGATGAGCCTTCGTGTACCGTGGCAGGAGCCGAGAGCTCGGGACGTAAATGCTGCCTGGAGTCTCGTTCCCCAAAGCTTCATGAGGACGCTCATGGTTGTAGACGCGAACGAACTCATCGAAACGCTTCTGCTGCGCATGGAGTGTTTTCGCCGACGGGTTGGTCGTATCCTGCTTGAGCGTGCGGTGCATGCGCTCATGGCGGCCGTTCTGTTGCGGCTTGCCTGGCTGAATGCGCTCATGCACGATTCCAAGTCGCACCCAGCTCAGCGACAACCGCGAAAGCCCCATCACACCAAGTCCAGAGAACGGATTTCCGTTGTCCGTGCGAATCCGTTCGGGAACACCGTACTCGCGCATGGCGGCCTCGCAGATCGCAAGGACGTGCGCAGTATCCATGCGAGCCACTGCCTGACAACGGATCAGATAGCGACTGTAGGCATCGGTGATCGTGAAGGGATCGCATCGGTTCCCGTCGCCAGTGCGGAACCATCCCTTGAAGTCCATGCACCATAGCTGGTTCGGAGCGGTGACCTCGGCGAAGGGCTCTGAGTACGGGGTCGTTCTACGTCTCTTGCGAACAGGGTTGGTGAGTCCCGCCCGGCGCAGAATCTGACCGACGGTGCTTGCCGCCGGCCACACGACGTTCGGGTTCATCTTCTCCAGACGAGCCTTCAGCTTCCGCGCTCCCCAGGATGGAAAGCGCTTGCGCAATGCAAGGATCTCGTTCTCGACCTCCAACGACGTTGCGTGAGCACAGCCGTGGGGCTTGCGCGAAATATCCAGCAAGCCTTCCGGCCCGACTTCGTTATATCGCTTGATCCACTTATATGCGGTTGGGCGAGAGATGCCGTACTCGTGGCACAGGTCCGTAACAGACATCTCTTCCTTCTGATAACTCGATAAGAACTGCAAGCGCTGATCCACAATACGACTCTCTTTCCAAGGCATGAACGTATCTTCTTGCGTTCAACCAATGCTTAAGAGCCCTCAGACCTCCGTATCTGTAAACGATGTCTCCGGTCTTTCGTGTAAACCATGTCCTCGGTACCTACTAACAAAAGCCCCCTCGCATATGGCGAGGGGGGCTGTTGGTTCTCTCTGCTGTTTACGCGAAGCTTTCGCCGACCACTTCTTCACTCTTCTTCCAGAGTGCGGCAGCATTTTGTGGGTCGAGAGCGTAGCCTCGCACTCCCTCGTCAAGCATCCCCAGCGGGGCGTCATCTGCGACGACGTCACTTACGTGGCAGTTCTCGCAATATCGTCCTCCTACCGCTTCGGCAGGTGCAACGACCCCAGCCCATACCGAAGTGGCGGCTCCCTGGGGAATCGTTTTGAACTCAAACGGTCCTTTGCCTGCCGCCGCCGCCTGTTCATTGATCTGCTTGACCATGTGTTCCAGGCTGCCCGGATCCATGTGGCGGCCAAGCTCGGTCATGATGCCACCAGGATGCACGGCCGTAGCGCGTACGCCGCGATTACGATGACGGCGATCGAACTCCACTGCAAATAGGATGTTCGCGGTCTTCGAACGCCCGTAAGAGACGAACGGTTCGTACGGCGTCGTTTCAAAGTTAGGATCGTTCAGGTCCACATTGCTGAAACGGTGTCCTGAAGACGAGAGGTTGACCAGGCGTCCGCCGTCCTTGATCAGCTTCGCGATGCGGTTCACAAAGACGAAGTGGCCGAGGTGGTTCGTTCCGAATTGGGTTTCGAAACCATCCTCTGTCTTCCCGAGCGGAGTCGCCATGACGCCGGCGTTGGCGATGATGACATCGAACAAGCGGCCATCCTCAACCAGCTTGTCCGCTGAGGCGCGCACGCTCTTTAGGCTGGCCAGATCGAGTTCGATCAGCTCGAAACTCACGCCGGTCTCCGCCGCGGCCTTGCTAACCTCCGCTGTTGCCCGACGTGCTTTCTCCAGATCACGCGCCGCACCAACAACATCTGCGCCATGCGCCACCAGCGTACGTGCGGTCTCTACACCCAGCCCCGCAGATACACCGGTCACCAGGATCCGTTTGCCCTTCAGATCAACCCCTGCAAGGACCTCTTCTGTCGTTGACTCTGCTCCGAATTTCACTGCCATGCTGTACGCTCCGATCACAAATCTTTTGACACAGGCCTCAGCCCGGACTAAAACGGAGTTAATCTCCGTTATGCTCATGAGATTAGCGGAGAGCAACTCCGGTTTCAAAAATATGTGATGAAAACGTCTACCATCCCGAAAGACGCTCGCAAGCCGCGATCGGACGCGCAACGCAACCGTGTGCGAATTCTCGAAGTGGCGAAACAGGTCTTCACGCGTCGGGGCGCGGAGGCCAGCATGGACGAGATCGCCAGGCGCGCCAAAATCGGCCCGGGCACACTCTACCGTCACTTTCCGACACGCGATGACCTGCTGGCTGCTGTTTACATCAGTGAAGTCGAAAAGCTGGCTGAGGCGCAGCGGAAGCTTTCGACTGAACTGCCCCCGATCGAAGCTCTCCGAGCGTGGCTGCTGGTGTTCATTGACTACATTGCAGCGAAGAAGATCATCGCTCCGGCTTTGAACGCAATGGTCGGCGGTCCTTCGCAGGTATATCAGGAGAGCACCCGGGTCATGGAGGAAGCTGCGAACGCACTCGCAATCCGAGCCGTTGCCAGCGGAGATCTTCGGCCAGATGTCGATCCAATGGACATGTTGCGCGCGATCTACGGGGTGACGAGCGCGGGAACCACAGATGATTCGTCCGAAAAGGCGCGGCGGTTCATCGACGTCCTCATTCGGGGCTCTCGGCCTTTATGACGGTGCCATCTGCAGCCGATGTGAATGATTGGTGTGAGGCCGAAGCCGAGGATGGTTGCGCCTTAAAGAATGCAAGGTGGCACCCGTCGCAGTAGGCCATATGAGTCTGCAGTAGAGCCCACTCTTCGTCGGAAACTTCCTCCGAAAAGTAGAGTCGAAACAAGGCAATCAGTTCGGCATGTAATTGAGGTGTCGTGTGATGACCTCCTGAATCGCTACCTGAAGGACGGCGTCTCTTTCCCGATGATGTCGGTCAACCACGGGAAGGGCAATGAAATTGCGCTGCTTGGCCAAATTTACTCCTTGAGCCAAAGTCCGCAATGGCCACCGCACGGCATGACGAGGGAGAAGTGCAATCCCTCCCTCGCCTACGTTTTGAGTTATGCAGCCTTTGCAGATCGCTTGCTGCCATGACCCTCTACCTTGGGAAGCACGTCGCCTGCGATTTTCATCAACTCGAGCTTGCGCTCGGCGTCCTCCGTCTTTCCGGCTACCCAGGAGACGGCGTTGGACAATCGCCAAGTGGTGTTTCCCGCCGGCAGATTGTAGGTATCGGGAGAGTTATACGCTTCGATAACCTCGTCGGTCTCCGACTTCAGGAGCAGCTTCTTGAGCGATTCCTTCGCGATCGAGGGATCGACCCCTACGGCATTAGCGTGCTTGATGGTCTCCATTCGGTTGTGCAGCGCCTCCGCATTGAGGTGGGTTCCGATGACATCACGAAGCGCACTGACCGTGGTCTCGGCATCGAGTTCATAGGTTCTCTGCGAGTAGATCATTGAATCGTCGAGGCGTCTTCCAAGATGCACCTGGCGCATCTCTTCCTGTGTTATCGCCAGATTGGAGCACCAGATTCGCAGAAGATAGGCGCGGATCGAGAGGGCACCGTTGCCGAAGTCCGAGTTTTCGAGACTCAACCCGTATGCCATCATCTCGCCTGGAATGGGCTCGTATACCTCCGGCATGATCGCCTGAATGGCGACCTTCGTGTCGGTCACGTAACCGTTGTATGGAAGCGCTCCCTTGCGTTGTACCTCTGTGGCGAACGCCTCGATGATAGGTCTTGAATCCAGCCTCCGATAGCGATCGGACAGGAATCCACGGACCTCTCCAAGGACCGAGCGAAGAAGATAGCGGTTCTTCGCGAACCGATTTGCGAACATCGTACTCAGGTTGTGGGCGAGTAGCTCCGTGGCCCAACGCTCTCGGGTGTTTTGCAAGCCGTCAATAAACTTGATGGGCAGATCTGTCGTTTGCGCCATCTGCTGCATGGCGTGGCGATGGACACCTTGCCTGACCTCTCCCGACAACTGGTCGCGATAGGTGATCTGTACGCCTCGGTCTTCGTCAGGTTGGAACGAAAGCTCTGCCCCGGGCTGAAGCCTGTCCGTGGGTTGATTGTTCATAACATGATTGATGACCTCGCCTGCTTTGGCGCGGCCATTCGAGATGAGTTGTTCGAGTTTATGGGCGGCAGCGGTTTTGGACTCCATAGTGAGGAGCATGAGTGTGGTTCTCCTTTGTTTGTGGCTTGGTGAAAGAGGTGGATCGCTGGTAGGGATGATTTGGGATTGATGGGGTTCATGCCCGCGGTGCACTATATTGCGTGCTACCTGATCAGTGGCACCGTCGATCGATGGGCTGCGCGCGGAAGGGGGACAATCGCCCATAACTCCCATGCAATCGAACAAAGGTCCTCTAAAATATACCTATGTGCGGCCGTTACCGCAGAAGCTCGGATAAGCAAACGATCGCCACTGCCTTTCAGGTAGAAGCGGGCTTGGATGAGGTGTACCTTGGCCCCGAAGATGATATTGCCCCTGGCTCCGTTCAGCCCGTCATCCTGCTGAACGACCATGGCGAGCGGGTAGTGGAGCAGATGCGCTGGGGTTTTAAGCTTCCCGACCGTCTTCTCTTCGTCGCTCGTTCGGAAGAGATTCTTGAGAAGCCATTCTGGAAGGATCGATTCGCCCAGCGGCGCGTTATCGTGCCTGCCGACAGCTTCTTCGACTGGAAACAGGTGCAGAAGGGTGCGAAACCAAAGTATGAATTCACCGTCCCTGGACGCGAGCCATTCGGTATGGCGGGTGTCTGGTCACCCTGGAAGAATCCAAAGACTGGGCAATGGGAAAGGACCTTTGCCATCGTGACGACCGCACCGAACGAGGTGATGGTCCCAATCAAGGACAGGCAGCCCTCGGTGCTTGAGGTTCGCGAGTACGCCGAATATCTGGAGAGGACGGAAAGACCGCCAATTCATCTCTTCCGGGTTCTTCCTGCGGAAGAATTGAGGGCGAATCTCGTCGGGCCGATACCAGAACCTCCCTGCGAACCTGGCCTCTTCGATAATCTTTGAAGCAGGCTCGGGCACTGTGACACTATTCCGTAGACGCAAATAAATCATCGCTGTACTTATGCGATCGCAAAGTGGTGTGACGTGAGCGGCACAATTTTCTTTTCCTGGCAAAGTGACAGGCCTACCAGCATCTGTCGGAATTTCGTCGAACGAGCGTTGCTGATTGCGGCCGGTCGCCTCAAATCGGACATCGATGTCGAGGATGCCGTGCGCGAAAATCTCGAGGTCGATCGAGATACCCGGAACGTGCCCGGCTCGCCTCCTATCTTTGAGACGATCATGGCGAAGATCGCCTCCGCAAGCGTCTTTGTCCCCGACCTCACCTTTGTTGGAAAAAGAGATAATCAAAAGCCTGTCTCGAATCCAAATGTACTCATCGAGTACGGATTAGCGCTTCATAAACCGGGACACTTGCAGATCATCGCCGTCATGAATGATGTATTTGGAAAGCCGACAGAAGAAGATATGCCATTCAATCTGAGGCACCGCAGGTTTCCAATCACTTATAGCTTGCCTGAAGGCGCGACTGAGGAGGAGCGAAAGACCGCACAGAAGCTCTTAGTCGATAAGCTGGAGTTTGCACTCAGGGCGATATTTGACAGTCCCGACTACAAGGCCTCAGCGAAATCGGTGGCTCCATCGGCAGTTGAAGTGGCAGTTCTCTATCAGAAGGACAGGGACTACGGTTACGCGCTTTCATCGCTTAGTTCGCGCGAAGGCGTGAAGCAGATTCGGGAAACAGTTCGCGCACTCTTCGAGGCGATCGAAGCAAAGTGCAGGGAAGTGAATTCGGCGAGTGATGCGGAGATTGAGGTCGCATCACACATGCCTGTGCGCGACCTATCTCAGGTTTGTGTACTCAGGAAATGGCAGCATGGAATGGTTGTGCACTGGGAACAGCGCTATACCGAGTCGACAGAAGGAATCAAGCTCGGAGTCCGCGAGGTTCAGGGATCGGTGCGCCTTCCCGGGGAATCTCTTGCAGGAGTTCACGTTGGTGAATCCCGAAAACTCACTGAGACCTTCTATACGCCGACGCTCTCCCGCGAACATGAGATCGGATGGGCCAGGTCGACTCGCAGTAAGGAAGAGCCGAAATTTATCTCGACGGAAGAGCTTGCAGATGCCTGCGTAGTCCAATTTGTGAATTTGCTCCGAAAGGACCTTCGATAGTACTCAGGCGCTAATCATTCTCCGCGCGCTCACCTATCGGATTAGCTCGGTTTCCGAGTATCAGGATACGGAATGTGTTGAAGTCTGCTCCTGCTACCTGACCGCAACGTACTCCCCGCATCCTGGGCAGTACACTTTTGTCCAGTCTGCTAGGGGATCACGAAAGTGCATTTGAGCCCCGCAAAGGCCGCAACTTGTCTCGTAGAACGAGTGTGAGTCTGGGTCAATCCTGTGTTCTGCCGGGCGCGAGCAAAGATCTGCATCGGCAATGACGCTGGTATGCATTGAATTCCTTTCGTTAAGTTGTGCGGGTTTAGTGAGAGGTTATCGCGTGAGACCTGCATCCGTTCCGGCGAGCAGTATTCAGTCGGCCACGTACTTGGTGCGTCGGAACTTTCGCACGCATCGAACCAGGTCGTCGTCGTTGCATTCTGATTGTTCCCGATGGCCTGGTTTTCACTGTTTCATCGGCACCCTGTATAGCCGGTCCACCTTCGCTGCGTTGCGCGCAAGGATCCATTTCTTTCCCAACTGAAGTGAGGGGCTTTCGTAACCGAGCCTGCGGGCAAGTTGCGCTGGTGTGGAGCCCTCCGCGAGCATGCTCTTGATCTGGCGCCAAGTTGGGTAAGCTCGGACTCGTGCCGATTCACTCACGGCATCCTTTGAGATCGCGAGAAGTTTGCCCTCAGTGCGTTTCCGAATCTGCGTGCTCCGGCCGGATTCAATTCGGGAGATCACCCTGGGGCCACTTCCGAGCGGCGGCGACTGCCTCGCGTCCCAGCCCTTCTTTCGAGAGCTTTGCTATGTGGTCTCTTGCAACATCTGCTGACACGCGTCCGTTCCAGCCGTCGTCTTTGTTCCTGGGCGCGGATTTGGCATGGGCGAGCCGTTCCGATACGGCGGTACCATCAAAGGCTCGATGGCTGATTGGCGTCTGCTGCGACGGCTCCGCTCAACAGCGCGGCATCGAGTGCGGAGCACAGGAAGAGATGTCGAGATCCAACGTGATCGAACTTCTCTCGCGCGGCCTCCTCGGCGGTTGAGGGCGTGATCTCGATTCCGCTCTTCATCTGCTGTTCCGCCCAGCTTTTGCCTGCATCCATCGCAATTCTGATTCGATCTCGTCTCATCTGCGTTTCCTCCTGAGTGCCGATTTGGTCTTCTTATTCGTTTCGGGCAGCCCAGGGCAGGGTAGTGCGCACGAACGGATTCTTCCGTCGGGATGTCTGGCCTAGGCCGAAGCCATTCCGGAGCCGTCGCCGAAGCAGGCATCGAGACACGCTGATCCTTCAAGTAAGTAGGCGCGCCACCTTTATGCCGCGGTCTGGTTCGGTTGGGCAGCGACGAGTTCGACGTAAATCTTGTTATGTCTGCGCCGCTTCTTGAGCCGCCCTTCCGCGAAAGCCCGATACACGATCTGCCGCTCGGCATCTCTTGCGGCGCGATAGGCGTGAGCGACTTGGTTGCACAGGTTCCAGATCATCTCGGACGAGAAGTTCGCTGCGATGTGTTCCCAGGTTTCACCGGAGATGAGATTGTCGAAGGTGAAGCCCACCATTCCGCCGCCGTGGCACTCGAGCATCACGATGCCGTCCTTATAAAGGCCGGAAGGATTGCGGTAGATGCCATAGTCATGGCTGTCGCCTGTCCATCGGATCCGGGCCAATCGTGAGGGTCTGGCCTCGCCGAACTGGCAGAAGGTAAGAAACTCCAATCCGGCAACGGGGACGTGGCGGAACTCTCCTTGATTGAGATGGTCCTGCATGTTGTAGCACCGAACCGTCTCAGGCTTCTCCGGCCCTGCTTCATTGAAGGGGAGGTCGGCCGGGTCGTTCGTCTTCCAGTAGTAGCCTGGGCGTTCCTGTGTTGGATTCATGGGAGAAATTCCCTTTCGTGGTTTCACGCTTTGCGGGGAGGTGTTCTCGAAACGAGAGGTGAGAACAACCGGTTGGGGCATGGCCGGGCGAGACGGTAAACTTGGTCCATGAAGGCAGGGGCTACGCTTTACGCAGAGAAGATCAATAATGGTCAGTCAGAGATCTGGGTCGCGGCAGACGATGAGGTGCTCACCGAGAGTCGGAGACTCGCCACAAACGAGATCATCAATGTAACGCGCCGTCTGTGCACGGCCGAGGCATTCAAAGCGTTCTACCCGGATCAGCACCTTGCTGTGGGCCACATTCGGACGCTGACCGTGCCTAACCTCGATGAGATCGTCGCTGAATTGCGTTTAACGCCCCTCAAATAGATTTCGACAGGGCAGCTGCGGAGGATGGTGATTGCACCGAGGGCGAAACTGCGGATGAATTACTGTTTCTGGCCGCATTCCTGTTAGTAATCAGTGGGTTTGTTTGCTTCCAGCGTGCCGATAACAAGGCGTTTCGGAAGTGAGCGCGAGAACCGTACAAGCTATATCCGTCAATCCAAGGACCGGGTAAATGGGAAAGCACCACCTCCATACTCAGCCAGGCTCTCGAGCAGAATGCATCGGAGATCTCCGGTTGACGCTCTGAAGAACAGCGGACTCGCAACAGCGACTACCGGATTGATTCATAGGTAAGTAGATTTTTGTTACATCCGGAACGGATTAGTGGCACACTTGTAGCCACATTTCCACAGCATTCGGTAATCTACAGAGTTTACCGATCCAGATTTATTTCGCGCCGTGCTCCCCCGACTCTGTAACTCTTTATCCACTGGGAGTTGCGCCGCGCGAAACGGGTATCCCGGGCCCTGTATCTCATTTCCACCGAGGAGCTGTCCGTGAAAGAGAGAACGGGAGTTGGATTTGGCCTGGGCTTAACTGCCCTTTTGGCCGCAGGTGTTGCTTTCTACAGTAACTCCGGGTCTGCAAACAGGCCGGCCCATAGTGAAGTGCCCATGGGTGCCGCAAAACCGAAACGATCTCCCCAGGAGAGTGTCTCCCGCACGATCGCACCATACGTCGGAGGGTGTACCGCCTATCTTCCGCCTCTGACCAGTGCACAACAGTTGACGGAGCAAAAATCCGGGAAAGAGAACACCCCTGGAGATGACTCACGCTCCGATGCTTATAAAGTTATTCAGACCTTCGTAAACGAGGGCGAACCCATACCCGTGCCTCGAAATGAAGTTTCGGACCGCCTAAAGGACCAGCTGACCAAACCCGATCAGAATAACGAAACTGATTTTCATTTGCGCTACATCGTTGCCGTCGTTCCGGACCCGCGCCATACTCACCTCTCCCTAGAGTTCGATCGTTTCGTCGAAGCAATTGAAGGCGCTGCTCAGGATGAAGAGTATGTCTACGACAGTTCCTGGCTTCCCTGGTCGCGAGGAACCCCTCAATATCCATTGCGCGCTGACGAAGAACTCGAGGAACAATACACCGAGAAGGTCGAAGGCTGTCCTGGAGTCCTACTGTTTAGAAAAGCGCTCGACACCGGTGGATCTCCATTCCAGAACGGCCTTGTGGTCTTTCTCGTAGGTGAGCAGCCGACAGGCGGCCTTAGGCTTTCAGAGTGGGAGAACTCTATTCTGTGGCTGCAGCAATACGCTTGGCGCAAGGATCGCAAAGAAACGCTTCAGGTACTGGGCCCGACATACTCCGGCACACTTCCTTCACTAGAACAGCGTCTCCGTACACTTGTACCGACCACAGCTTCATTGAAGGCCAATTCCAATCCCCATGCCGCCCAAAAGGTTCCAGATCTCCCACGACCTGTCCAGGGCTACGTCTATAGCGGAAGCGTTCAAAGCTGCAGTTCCATCAAGTGGTTTAAGGACACACTCATGCCGATGCCGATCGAATTCGCAGCTTTCTCTGAAAACGAATCTGTGAAGACCTTCCGCTTGCTTCGTTATTTCAAGACAGAAGATATCGATCCTGAAAAGGTAGCAATTATTTCAGAAGATGAAACCGCTTATGGAAGTCTGCCAAAGTCTGCTCAAGTGACAACCGACACCTGCAAGAATCCCCTGGACTCAAACGTTATGAAACTTTATTACCCCAGGGATATCTCCGCTTTGCGGACCGCGTATCAGGAAAACTCACTCTTATCTCGCCCAGCCGGAGGCGGAGAGCACGAGGCCGTACAGACCGTTTTGCCGTCGGATCTCAGCGCGGGATCCTGGGAGCAAGGAGACAGCGTCCCCTCCTACAGCAAGCAGGAACCTCTCAACGAAGAGGCCCAGTTATATGGAATCGTAAGCCAGCTAAGGGAAAAGCACACTGAAGACATCATCCTGCGCTGCAGCAATCCCCTCGACTATCTCTTCCTTATAAGATTTCTGCATCGCACTTATCCTGAAGGCCGTGTGATCACCGTCGGCTCTGATTTACTCTTCCGTCGCGAAGTGGATACAACAGAATTCCGTGGAACCCTAACAGTCACCGACTACACATTGACTCCGCACTCGGCCGAAGTCACAGGAACCGCATCTTCTCTGAAGGACGGTATAAGAGAACCTCTGGGCAGTGACGTGGAATCGCTCGAGCTTGCCATGCGCGCCCTGCTTCGCCTCGTTTCTCCGGAGATTGATCCTAAAACACGATGCCCTCAAACCCAAGCAGATCCTCCGCCTAACTTACTGTGGAGCTCAAACTGCTGGCAACAGAAATCACTACCATACTTCGATCACGCACTCTGGATGAAAGCGAACCCAGAAAACAGCTTCGACTCTCCGGATGTCTGGTTAACCGTCATTGGGAGGGATGGCTACTGGCCTGTCGCAGCTCTTAACAAAGACGCAGTAGCGAGCATGATAACGGACAAGCAATCCAAGGAGCCGCTACAAACGATAGCTGCATTACAGCCACCTTGTCAGGGACCTCTAGGTTTATCCGGCAAGCTACCCGTCACATGGAACCTCTTCGCCTTTCTGTCCGTCGGGCCTTTGCTCTTACACCTCACAGGAGTATGGAATCCCAGCTTCCTTCGTTTTTTGCGGCTGGATAACGCATTTGAGACCCGCAATGACTGGCGCTGGGGCCTAGTCTTTTCCACATCGTGCACCCTGGCATTTTTTCCGCTCTGGAGCCTCCTGATACCCGTACTAGAACAGTCCAATGTTCCGGATCCAGTTCTGTCTTACGGATATGCAGCCGTGCTTATCATCTGGTGGGTGCTGATCATTTTACGAATGCGGCTCAGAGAACAGCCTCTGAACTGGAAAGTAGTCCTTGGTTTCACTCTCGTCTCCCTTTCCCTGGCATGCTGCCTAAGTGCCGCGCTCACACACGATTTGAGCAGCGTGGACAAATCGCCTTTTTCTTACAGGGCGATGCACCTCACGAATGGTGTCAGCCCCCTCCTGTCGCTCTGGATTCTTCTGGTCGGCCTCTATCTCTGGTCTCTTCAAAGCCTGAACGGAAATACGCTCGTATCAGAAGAGCGTCCGTTGCTTCCTCCGGCGGAGCCACTGAAGTCGCCCGATAGCGATTCAGGCACTTCGCAGAAACTTGCCTCTGTCCGAAGCCGCATCAGCGACGCAATGGCCCAACGGATCGAGATGCCGGCCCGCATGTTCGAGCATCATTGGGGAGTGATTCTTCCGCCAATCATATTCCTCGCGGCTTTCGCAGTCTTCCACAACGAAATGGCAATCTCCAGCTTCGAACGTCCCTGGCTCAGCCGGTTCTTCTGCCTGTCTCTGGGAGCAATGATCGCGCTTATTGTCCTTGAGGCATCGAGCGTAGTCATCACTTGGTCTCAATTGAACCGCCTGCTGCGAGCCCTGTCGCGCACACCTTTGCGGCGGACCTTTCGCGCGATTCGCGGATTCTCGGGTACTTCTCTCTGGCATATCAGCGGAGACGTTCCTCGCAGTCAGTATCAGATACTGGAGCGGCAGATTGAATCAGCGGAGACTGTCTGCCGACTCTATCCCGACTCGCGTTTTCTTCCCTCGCCGGAAGATCTTCTTCTCATCAGAAAAATGGTAATCGTCGGGAATTCCTTCCGTCTCCAATACAACACGGAGATGGATCGATCCGCCCAATGGAACGCCCCTTTGCGGGTACCTGATACCGACACCGTTTATCAGATGCGAGAGGTCATCAAGGACTCCGTGGCAGCACTCTTTCATGGATTTCTTGAGCAGGCATGGCACGCGGAATTGCCGGAAAGAACCAAGCAGAATCTCGAAGCCGTGGGTGAAGGAAAAAATCCGAAGGAGACAGACCTTTTCCTCCCTCTCAGCAATGACGAAACAGTGCGCGCGGCTGAAGAGTTCGTCTGCCTCTCTTATGTCTCCTATATTCAGAACATCCTCGCTCGAATCCGCAGTCTCATCGTATCCATCGTCCTTCTCTACGTAGCCGCCGGATTAGCCGTTGCGGTTTACCCGTTCTCCCCTCGCCCTCAGATCGCGTCATTCTTGCTGATCTTCCTTCTCGGGCTCTCCATCACCGTCTCCATTGTTTACTCCGGTATGGAAAGAGACTGCATCCTCAGTGACATCACCAATACCGAAAGCACCCTCGGCTGGGAGTTCTACCAGAAGCTGGCGCTCTTCCTCGTCCCCACCATATTTGCCCTCCTCACAGCACAGTTTCCTGAACTGACAGACTCTTTTCTTGGCTGGGTGCAACCTGGGCTCTCTGCTGTGAAATAGCGACAGCAAAATTCTGAAGGCCTATGGGGATTCCTTTCGCGAATGAGCGCGACTCGTAACGAGCGCGAACAACAGGCGGCGAAGGGCGTACTTCGTCTCTGGATGTCTCGCCGTAGAGAGTTCAGGGAAAGGGCACGACAGAGCATCGACAGGGCAGTGCGGAGCGTAGACGATGAACCGAGTCAGCAGGCGGCTAGGAGGCTCTAGTTGCCATGCCGTTCCCAGAACTCTGCCGGTGTGATGATGGGATACCGATCCGCCAGCGCAAGCAGATCTTTGTCGCCGGTGACGAGGTAGTCGGCCTTCGAGGCCTGCAACGTCGCCAGGACTGCCTGATCGGCCTGATCCCGTAAAGCTGCGTCCTCTTGAGTACCGGGCTCGACGATGTCGGCCAGAAACAGGAGGCTGTCAGCGAGGTCCCGGATCTCAGCGGGGCTCAGCGTGATCCGGGACAATCGTGGAAGTACTCTCACCATCTCGTCCAGGATGTATCGCGACAATATGACATCGAGGCCGCCCTGCCGCCAGATACCGACGATTCGTCCCGGTACGCTACCCGGATACGCTAGCCCCGAGACTAGGACATTGGTGTCCAAAACCACCCGTATGCCCGTCATCAGCGCTTCCGTGCGCGATCGACCGCAGCATCGATCTCCGCCAGACCTTCTTCCGCCGGTATTCCGGCATAGGCCTCTGAGATTCGGTCGCTTAACTCGTCGAATCGGCTACGCAGGCGGCGAATCCGGGCAAAAAGTTCGGCATCGACGAGGACAGCCACAGGCTTTCCATCCTTGTTGATGACAATGCTGTCATTGCGGTACTGCACTTGGTTGATCATTTCCCCGAGATTTTGGCGGAAATTGACTGCGTTGACTTCGGTGATCATGAGATCCTCCTGACCGTTATGGTCATTATGATCGATATGATTTATCTTGTCCACTGATAGCACATCGTTTTCACTCAAACAGCAGCCCTTGGCCCGGTCATCTCAAACCGGACTTACCGGGGAACAGAGTCGGGCCTGAGCGAGGGCTGTTCTCCGTTATAGAGAAAGACCATTCGCATCCTGACGCTCTGCAATGCCATGTCGGACGGAAACGCCGTACGCGGACTGCCCACGATCGCAGCCCAGGCAGCTCGATCCAGAGCAACGATGCCCGCGGAGCGCTCGATCTTCATCGCGGATACGGTTCCATCCGAATGAAGCGTGAACTGGATGCTGACGATGCCTCTGGCAAGGCGCGGAGCCTGCGCTTCTCCGGGAATCAGCGACAGCCACGTCGCCTTCGTTTGCCGAGCCAGCTGCGGAATCACTGCCTTCTCAAGAATGGAGCGATCCGGTTGCGGCACGTTCTCCACGATCTCGAGCGTATTGTGCTCCTGTTCCCCGGACTCAGGAGAGGCGTCGAGGCGCACAGCCGACAGGGGAAGCGATACGAACACCAGCGAGATTGCGGCACGACGGAAAATGGAGTGCATCGTCTGATCCTTTCGATCATTCGATCATTGAGCACGCCGCCACGCAACGTGTATCGCGACTGGCGGCCGAATGTTCCGTTGACTGGCGTATTGCGAAGTCCCAAGAGCTTGTCACACCGAACGGATCTTATGCTCGCGCCTACTGTTGGCGAAACTCGCCGCTCAGTACGCGGCCCTGGTGATCTTGTTCTCTTGAACGCGAAAGGTGCGAGCTGCCTTGCGGTAGACGTCGTCCAGCGAGACCACCAGCGCGCGGCCCTTGTGGTTGACCGCGATCGCAACGCCGGTCAGATATCGCAGCTTCTCGGCGCCAATCTCCATCAGGACGGCGACCTGTCCTTTCGGGAGATGGCGGGCCAGTTCCGTAACCAGGTCGATCTCCGTATCGGCTTCCGAATCGTAACTCGGCCACGATCCGCTGTCATTGTCTCCGCTGTGAATCGCGAAATGCCCTGGATTGTTCTCGCTCTTAAACACGCCGAGTCCACGGCTCTCCGCCCACCGGAGAAACGCCTCATCGTCTTTCACACAAAAGTAGTTGCTGCGCGAGCTTCCGTACCAGTTCGCCATAAACTCTCCTCCTTGCTTCAGCAATGCCGCATTTGCCGGATCACACGTTCATTCGTTTTCGTTTGATCTACATCACTCTCGTCGAGATCGTCCTGGTCTTCCTGATCCTCCGGTGTTTCCGGCAAAACAAAGAAAGGCACAAGGAGTTCCGTAACCCGGAGCTGGGTTTCATCGAACTTGGCGCGCTTCTGATCGCCCCGATATGCCGCAATGAAGGCCGTCTGCATGTTGTTGATGTGGGTCGCAGGAATTCCCACGATTTGCCGGCGCTGCTCTTCAGTGAATTCAATCGTCATGGGGAACCTCAACGAGTCCCGTTTGTTCTCGGTCGAAGCGGCCATGAGCGATTTCGAATCCTTCGCCATGGCCGCGCAAACGAGGCCGCTCTAAGTGGCCTCGTCCAATTCCTCATCCTGGTCAGCCTGCTCGTCTTCTGCGGCTTCGGCAAGAATCTCCTCTTCCTCATCCGCATCCTCGGCGACCGGAGTCTCTGTCGCAGCGGCATCGAAGAGGCTGAAGGTCGTCAGCGGTTGCGGCTTGGCAACCTCGACCGGCTTTACAGTGGCGACGGGTTTCGCAGGCTCGGCCTTCGGAGACTCCTTCTTCGCTGGCAGTTTCTTCGCGCGCGCTTCGGCCTGTGCGGCCTTCCCGGCAGCATCCATCTCGGCCTTCGCTCTTTCGAGCGTGCTCTTGAGTTGCAAGTGTGCGGCGACGAAGTCGACGATGGACGAAGGCAGGTCACGGTCAAGCTCTTCCGCCGTGCCGGTGAGCTTGAAGGGCGTGGTCAGGGCGGTGTTCTCTCCCTCACCGAGCTTCTTCGGGATGATATTGACACTGATCTGATCGTCTTCGAGGCGGGTTACGGTCAGCAGGACTGCACGTTGCCGCAGGTAGGGAGCAAGTTCTTTGAACATGGGTCTCTCCGGGGTAGGTCACTTTGGGCGTGACCCTCTCCTCGGCTTCTTGAGTTCAGGATCGTCCCAGTGGATGGTGTTGCGCCGTCCGAACGCCAGCGCTTCGTTGTAGGCAACAGGATCGTAGTCTCGCTGCCATAGGAGACGGTACATTGCGTCGACCGCCGACTTCATCACAACCTTCATCTCGTCGTCGGTAATATGGGAGATCTCCGGCATGCCGCCGCAAGCCGCGCAGGGCTTTCCAGCGTGCAGGTCTTCGATAGGGCCATTGCGAAAGGCCAGGACGACGAGAGCTTTGGCTTCCATCACCAAGTCGGGATCGAGCTTCATCTTCATGGAAAGTCTCCGGTACGTCTCCACCATACCGCCGCACCCGTCATGAAGTCCCACATTGTCTCGAAATCATGCAGCTATCTTTCGCGAGCACTTTCTCGTTTTCGCCCAAAGCGCAGGGTCGACCGGCAGCGCGCTCGTCTGGCCTGTCCTCGCATTGAAGAATGCCCCGTGATAACTCAACTTGCCATATCGAAAGAGCTGTCCCAGCATCGCCAGGGCATTCAACGCCAACGTCTGATTGATGAACGGTTCCTGCCGGTCCAGTGCTTCGACTGCGGAGCAACTCGGGAGAGGATCTTCTCCGGCATCGGTGTCCACGATCTCCGGATACAACTCGCTCACCGTGCGGAGACGTTCCGCTTTGCGACGGTTCCGATCATTCAACGGCTGGCCAAGGACGTACTGCCCACTGGCAGCATTGTTGCCGAGATCAAGCCAATAAGAGGTGCCGGTCAAGGCGTGAGTGAACGACTTCTCAATGGCCCTCCTGGCTTCACGCGAGTCCACACAGCCGATCAGGATGTCAGGGATCTCGTCACGATGACTCTCGAAGGAACGCGCATGGAATCGATGCGGGATGGCTCGCCACTTCGTACCCCAAAAGATGTTGATGCGGTTGATCAACACGGTAGCTTTGTTCTGGCCGATGTCGGAGGCTGAAAAGGGTTGACGCACACAGTTCGTTGCGGAGACTGTATCGGCATCCATCATGGCCACGTCAAGACCGCTCGCATGTCCCCACACGCGCAAGGCTTGATCGAGATAGGGCAGGCTCATCGCGATCGAACTGCCGGTGCCCCCTGCTCCAATGATCAGCACACGGATGGGACCGCGACGCACCAGATCGGAAGGCAATCTGTGCTCAATTCGCATATTAGTCCCTCTCTCCCCGGACGAACTCTGCCAGCGTCTGCGGCAGCTCAATCAGGGTCTCTCGCGGAAACGCTTTGCGCTTGCCCGCAAGTACCGTCCACAGCCCTTCGAAGCCGCCTGGGTGGCGCGTCAGACGGCCTACATTGGCATGCGTGAAGGCACTCTCGTAGAACCCTCGCTCCCAAGCGTGGATGGAGGAAACGGTCGCACCGTCTGGGCGGCGCATGGAACCGGTACACACACGGCCATTGTCCGAGACATTCCAGAATGGCGCGACGGCGAGTTTCGTCTCTGTCTGCGGACGCTTGTTCTCCGTGAGCGCACGAATCATGAGATCGCCATTCTTCACGCGCCAGACGATCGGTGGCTGCGGAAAGACGAGCCCACTCAGCTCCGCGGCCTTGTCCTCGGAGTTCTCATAGAACATCTGCCGCCGCCGCGCCGGGGTCCACCATGCGATCATTCGATCGCCTTTCGCGAGTACGTTTTCTAGCAGGATCTCGGCGTCAGAGCTTCCACTCAGGGAGCGCACGAGGGATTCCACAAAGGCCACAGTGAGCGGTTGTGCGGGACCAAGCGCAGGTGGGGCGTCCTTCTGAATGGTTACGTCGTGGCGGGTGACAAAGCTCTTCTGGCGGTCTCCATAGACAAGAAGCGCTTCACGCAGCTCGAAGCGATGATTCTCACCGATTGAGATGTGTATCTGCATGGCTGTTCTCCGACTTTTCCCACTCTTGTAGCTCTTCGACCAATTGAAAGAGCTCGTGGTTGAACAGGACGAAGCGCTCCACAATGCGAAGCGCCTGCCGTGCTTCCTCTGGATTCTGTGGATGGAAGGCCACGCCTACGGCGGGCTCTGAGGTTTCTTCGAGCATGTATTGGCCCTCTTCGTCAAAGCAAGCCGTAATGGCATCTCGCTCCTTGAAGGCCACCAGCAGGGAAGGCAACGGTGGGCTATCGTAGTTGCCCTGTTCGATGAAACTGTATGTTGGCCAAACGCGAATCTGGGAGAGCTGTTGGAGCTTCCGCAGACGCTTGATCCACGAACCATAACGGCCGTTGCCGTGTTTGAGCAGGAGCCTGCGAGCGCCGAGATTCCAACGATCATGGTTGTCTTTCTGCAAGCTCAGCCGGATACATTCGGGCAAAGCTTTCTCGACCTCTGGAAACTCATACTGGCCCTTATTCTCCTCGTGGTCCTGCTCGGCGTACTCCTGCATCCGTTCCTCGTATTGGAGTGCATCGTCGTGGTTGTAGACGCGCATGAGGCGATAGAGCGCATAGGTCAGGGTCCAGTAGAAAGCCGCTCCGAGCCCCGGCGATTCCGCCTCGAGCGCTTCGATGGCCGGGCCGATCTTGAGATAGCCGGAGCCACCGCAGACCACCGTGATGGCAAGTTGACCGTCTCCCATGACCTCATCGAAGCCTTCGCGGTCGGCGACATCGCTGATTTCGAGGTGGTACTCGACGTTGCGCTGCAACAGGTTCCAGCGGTCTTCACCGATGGCCCGCATGATAGCGTGTTTGGCGAAGACGAGGACGCTCTCGCCGCACTCCTTCCAGCTCTCACAGGTTCCGAGACCTTCCCGCACGAGTGCTGCGCACAGGTCATACACCAGCTCAGCCCGGAACTCGTGGCTGTATTCGGTTGGAAGTCCGGCGAGGGATGGAAGCGCCTGGGCAAACGCCGGCGCCAGAAGCGCTACGCCAGTGGCGTCAGTAACTCCGTTGGCGCCGGAAGCGTGTGGACCTGATCCGCGCTGTACTGGTTTATGGCTTCGGACACCATTCGGGCGAGTGCGATGGATTCTTTGCATTGAAGGTGCCTAGCGAGCGCGTGGCTCGTCTCCGGAGGCGGCGCTGCCGCTTTGGCGGCGAACAACGCGACCAGTTCCCCTGGGCTCGTGTTGGGCGCAGCCATCGGTCAGCCTTTCGTCCCGATGGCTCGGTTGAAGGTGTAGCGCAGGGCGGAGCCGGTGTCTTCCGGGCCGGTCACCGATGCCGTGGCGATCTCAGGGAATGCAGGCGTGAGAAGGTCGCGGACCTGATCGACCGTCAACTCGGGGCCGGGGTCGGGAATCCGCACACCGTTGTATTGGAACTCGCGCAGAAGCACTTCCGTCTTGAGGCTGCTCATCACTGTTCTCCTTCATAAACATCGTTGAAATAAAGATTGGAAGTCGCGTCGTCGCGGCATTAGAGATTTGTTGTCTTCGACAATCTCTGGCCGTACATCCACGGGCGAATAGGAAGTTCGGCAATCCAGTCCTGAAACGATGGAATCCTGCCGAGGTCTTCTCTTACGTGCTGCTCCCCGATGTAGCGGACGGGGATCGCCCGGTTCTCGGAGTTCATGAGCGTCTGACCGAAGAGACGCTGTGCCAGAAAGATGCCTTCCGCGTGGTGTCGTACCGCACGGTGACGAAAATCGGCAACGTAGGCCTTTGACTCATCGAACCAGTCATGGATGGCGAAATAGTCCTCCGGAGATCCTCCAAACCGCCGTGCGCTTGATTTCGCATGCTCGATTGGGTGTGCCATCAGAACTCCTGATACTCATCCGGGTTACGCTCGACGACGTGGTAGTACGAGCCATGCGTAATGGTGCCGGTGTCTACGACGAGTTGTATCTCTCCGCCCCCGCCATCGTTGTCCTGATAGCCGGGAGTTGCCAGCTCCTCGACGAGCTCCTCCAGGAGTGTCTCAATCTCTGATGGCACTCCGTAGTCCGTAGGAATTCCGGGCTCGCCTTGAGGCTGGACTCCATCCGCAGGACGCTCAATCTGCCAAAATGCGAGCCCAAAACGCCAACGCAGTCATAAAGACGCTCGAATGGAATGACCAGCACCAGAACGCCCTCGGGTACCAGCCATCGGTAGGTGTGGTCGAGGAAGAGCCGCTCCATACGTCTGTTGGCGACCGACCCGATCTCCGAGTCGTAGGGCGGATTCAGGTACAGCAGCGAGAAGGACTCGGGTTTCGCGATGGCATCAAAGGCATTGCCGTGAATCGTCTCGATACCCTTTGAAGTTGCGATCCGCGAGCGCTCAGCGTCAAGCTCCACACCGTAACGCTTTACCTCCGCATTGCCTGTGACAAGATGCAACGCAGTTCCTTGCCCGACACAGGGATCGATGACCGAAGCTGGTAGAGGGAATGACAGGAGAGCGCGGATTTTTATCCCTTCGCTCTCAGGCAATGGGTAGTAACCCATTTTGAGGCGTGCGACATTGCGCATCGGCTCACCTCGGATCTTTGGAGTTTGTTGTTGTGAAATAGAGCATATTTTGGACGGAAATAAAGCAGATCTTGTCCGCGCCAGAGGGACGCGTCGAATGGGCTTCCGGCAAGTTGGGGAGCGAGTGGCTCTTGCATAGCTCATACAGCGAGAACTCTAAGATGCCTTCTAACGTCCCTCGATCGTTCCGTGCTAGTAGCTCGAAAGCCGAGGATGGGGTGGCTGGCTAAAATAGGCCGAAGTGGGTAGTGACTCAATTTGGAGGATGATGGGTCGACGAGCACTCTGGGAGCTTTGTTCATCATTCGCCGGCATATGCTCGCCTAAAGCAGTCCGCGTGGAAGTCCAGCGACCACCACCGCCATGATGCTGCGAATCATGGCGGCTCCTACTGACCAACAAGCCGCGCAACGGCTGAGACGAGCGGCCTATAAAGCAGCTATTCCAATTGAGGTCGCTTCTGCCTTTGGCAGCAAAGCATAGAGGGCTGCGAGAATAGGGAATCACGATCTCAACAGCGGCGTTTGCATTGAACAACCGTTTAGCATCGCGGGCCAACTTCCGGTTTCCGGTCCAATGATCCTCAAGGGTTTCTCCAACCGTTCGGTTGCATTCCGAAGAAGCCGGTCGAGAAATGAAAATCCCTTTGCACTGAAGCCCTCCAAACGAGTTCCTCGTCAGACATCGAAGTGTCTATCGTGAACCGCGGTGTCTGAGTTTCAGCGAAGGTCTTTCGTTGAACCTAGTATTGTTGTGAAGCAGTAGCCAAAGTTTACGACTCCTGAACAACACCTGCCTTGATATTGCAGGTCGATTCACCCACTTCCAGGAATAGTGATGGCGCCATACTAGCCTCTTTGTGGTTAGGCAGCGGCGAGCCGCTCAAACGAAAGAATTGGGACTACGTGTGCGGGAGCGGCTGGACTAGGCTCCGGGTTATTGGGCGGTCCGTCGATCAGTCGAACTAGCCTCAGGATCGCCTCGCTGCCGCAGACTCCACAGCGGTCGTAACCAGAGCTGGACACCGTTTCACAATTCTCGCAGTAGACGGCCATCTCCACGGGAATACTGACAAAATCGGCTTCCCTCCGGAGCATGGATATGTTCCTTCCTCTGGGCATGATTCCTCCAAACAAAGAGGGCAGCTCAGAGCCGCCCCGATTGGGATAGGTGGTTGAAAATGTTATTACGCAGCGTTTTGCGGCAGGACAGATTCGAGCGTGTCTACCACGAAGCGGAGTGCATCAAGACTCGGCAGCTCCTGGACGGTTGCCAGTCTCAGGTGCTGAAGGAGCGCGTCCAGATGCTCCGCTCCCCCATCGGAGGAGAGGCGTCGCAGCCGTCCGTAGCCCCGTGCGGCGGCTTCCATCCACTTAAGCGCGTCCTTCTGGCGATTCGCGTTCGGGATGAGGTGAGCGTCATGAGAGAAGCCTGCACGGGAAAGGATCTCCGTGTATATGCCAACTCCGAGTTGCTTCCGAAAGACCTCGATCTTGCCTGTCAACTTCGGGTCAATCGGGCCTCTGGGTTCGGTGCCGTGTTCCATGACGACATCCGGGGGCAGCGCCCACAAGGGGAGTGCAGGCAGACGCTTTGGTGTACCGCGACGGTCGATATCTACCCAGCGTTCGGAGATGCGGTAGAGATAACGGCCGAGACCAAAACAGCTCGATGCTCGTTTGAAAGCCTGCGCTTCCGCCGAAGTGACAGCCATCGAACTGTCTGCCCACTCCTCACCGTTGCCGGTGTGGCTCCCAAGCCGATGGATGGTCAGGACACAATTCACGAGAACTTTCCCCGTGACTACCTCCCGCCCATCGATTCTCCTGACAACATTAGGGACCGCTGCGAGGTTGTAGGCGCGGGACCACCCGGAAGGAGTAAAGAGTTGATTCAGTCGATCCATGTAAGCCCGAGGGTCGGCGTAAGGCAGCACCTTGCCACGGCGGCCCTTCTGGCCTCTGAGGACAACACGCCATTTGACTTCGGAGGGTGAGAACGGAGTTTCGAGCAGAGCGAACAGTCTTCGTTGCTCCTCTGCGGAGAACTTCCTTGGGGTTGGCATTCGACCTCCTTCCAATTTCAGGCCTGACTTCTTCGGCCACATATGGTCAGAACGGAATTTCGTCCGCCCTGATTTGTGTATCGGGAATATACGCGTACGGAGACGCAGCATCGCCCATCTCTTCCTGGTACTTCTCGCGGGAAGAATGACGGTCGCCGCTCGAGAGCAGAACGATATTCAGGACGACGACCTTGGTCCAATACCGCTTCACCCCAGCGTTCGCGTCATCCCAGGATTCCGTGCGGAGTTTGCCTTCGATGAAGAGTGGGTTTCCGATGCGCACGTATTCGCCGATGATCTCGGCAGTACGCCCGAATGCAACGAGAGTGTGCCACTCGGTGTGGTCCTGCCAACCGCCATGGCCATCGGTACGCCTTTCATTGGTAGCAAGAGATAACTGGGCAACGATGCCGCTCCGAGTATTACTAATCTCGGGTGCTTTACCTGCGTTGCCGAGCAGAATGACCTTATTGACGCACTTTGCCATAGCACCTCCTTGGGTTGTCGAGTGCCAATTATTCTTGTCCTCGGACAATTAACACTTCCTTTCGACACTTTTACTTTCATTTAGAAGTTGTTAGACACACCTGTTCCTTTCCAAAAGCTCATGTCACTGATCACAATCTGTTGTCGCTTCCCCTAGCGTGTGCCTGTTGGCAGAGGCATACTGCAAACGCTTGTAGAAGAGGCAGCCTGCCCTTAGTTGATTCCTTGCGCCGTCCGGGGAGAAGCGCACAAGACAGATGAACTCATCGGGCTTGTCGAGGCGCTCGCTGGTCAGTATGAATGCTGAGTGTCTGCTCGGAGATGAGCAAGATTCGCGCAATAGAGCGGAATGGCAGCGACGAGTATGGCTAAGAGACTGCAATATCCGACGTAGAATCCGATCCGCCTCTTCGTCTGGTCTCGGGTGCCAGCGATGAGAAAGAGTGAGGCCAGCCCTCCGGCTGCTCCTATAAATCCGACAACACTTAGAGTCACGAAATGGTTGAAGGCCAGGGATACCAGTGATTGAATCATGCAGATTCTCCTAGTGCTTCTCTAAGTACATTGTAGCTTTCCGCAAAGCCCGTCTCTAACTTAGGAGTACGTTGCCCAGACCCACAATTCAATGGCGTGACGCTGGGACACGGCTCAGTCGAAGACTAGAAGTCCCTGCCCCCGGTCTACCTTGGAACAAAAGAAGGTAACGACCGGTGACGGTCGACGCGATGCAGACCTGATCAGATTGACGGGGAGGGCATAACGACCGGACGGGGGTCAGAGACACAAGCCTCGTCGAAAAATACAGTCTGTTTATTCTCGAAGCTGTCAGAGCCTGCATCAACCCGGAACGAAAGGAGCAGCGCACCTTTCATCACAGAGGAGATGGGACTTCCACCGTGGACGGTAGGACAATCAATTTGCAGGACTGAATGGTGAAATGGAAGTCGTTCCAGGATTGATCGAGAGCGGATTCGTTACGTGTGACGCACGGGTTCCAGTCCTTGGAAATCAAACCATAAGAGGTTCTTCGGATGTCACGCGGTTATCGCGAAACCGTGTGGTCGACGACCCGGTTGCCAACGACATTTGCTTGATCAGACTCGGCTTCGGTGAACATCGCTTCCGGAACCTCGATACCAAGTCGAGTGAGAATCGGCCGGTAGTAGCTTATGTCCTGCTGATGCGTTCCAGCATCATCGTCATCGAGATTGGTGTAAATCGGCTCATCGCGATGATCCATGACCGTGCAGAACACGAAGTCGAGTGGCCGGTCATAGCCGAGGGTGACGGTGACTGCGACGCGATTGCTGTCGATTGTGCGGAATAAGTGTCGAGACATGATGGCTCCTTTCGTATTGCATTCAAGCTTGCGCCAGAAGGTTACGCGGCATACTTCGTGCAACGGCTACATGGACGTGCTTGCAAGCCAGACAGTTCAAAGCTGCTGTCACGTTCTTCACTGCTGCCTCGAAGGAGTGGGGTATGTCACGAAGTTCGCCGGCCTCCGAATAGAAGGAAGGAGCAATCGTTCCGCGAAGCAAACGATTCTCTTGGGCCCAAAGGTCAAGCGAGATTGTTCCATCGCGTCCACGGAAGAGCAGAGTGGACGTGATCCTGGGTTTTGTGTGCCCGCTCTCTGATTTCAAAACGTGTCGCGTGATGGCGAGTTCGTATGTTCGCCCGATGCGGAACATTTCGATCCGCACAAGCTCCGGGGCCACAACCACTGCGTGTCGGCCGTTGCCCGAGATCGAATCGATCGGCTGTAGCCACGGCAGGGGAGTACCATCCCCATCGAGGTAGGCACAATAGCGGCCCATATCTGAGACGGCACCGCCGGATTCAACACCACGGATCACGTACCTCTTTGCGAGATGTTGGTGCTCTATGGAGATCGAAGTCTGGGAGTAGATCCCGCGCTTCTCCAGAGCTCGAAGAGCAGATCGTCCAAGTGGAATGCCGTACTGCACGTACGAAGAGGAAGATGCTTTGTGGTCGTACGAAGGGTTCTCTGTTTTCGTCTTCATCAGCCATCGACCTCCCTATGCCATCTGCTTCTTGCGAATCGGTTGACCGAGTGCGGCCCGGATATCGTCCGCGCTGCAGCCCGCCCAGCACTTGTAGAAACGTGGGTTGGCGACCTGGATGGCGAGGTTGTCCCCCGATTTGTCTCTGCCGGCCTGCCTGCAGGACGGGCATGGAGCCCACCAGTTACGACTATGCTTCGATTTCGGGCTCACATAGTCAAGGATTCGGAACTCCGTTTGACCCTCGCGTGCCGGCCCCGGAACGTAGGGCTCCCTCACAACAGGTCTATAGTTCTCTGGCAGTGACATTCCCTGAATGAAAGTATGGAGTTCGGCCTCCGTGAGCTTCTTCATGGCGTTCAGATACGCCAGTTGAGGCTCTGGTTCGGTCGGCGCATCATAGAACCAATATCGCCGGTTGGTCTTACGGTGAACACCGAGCGGAGCACGGATCGCGTTCCCGAATTCACCATCTTCTAGTCGATCCTGCTTGGGGAAGACTTCTATGCCCTGCTTGAGACCGCCGCCAACAATCGGCACTCCCAGCCGGAGGGCGAGGTTGTAAATATAGATGCGGCACTCGGAGGCCAGCAGAGGCGTTTCCGCGAAGATCCAGAGGTGACCTCCGCGGCGCGACTGCTCGATAGCTGCTTCAACTCCATCCTGCTTCAACTCCCATTGAAGTTTGAACAGCGCTTCCACCGCTCCGTCGAAGTCACCATCGATTGCAACCCACTTGCATCGCTGGGTCTCCGGGTTGATGGCGAAGAGATTAATGGTCACGTCGCCGTTCAGGTGCATGCGGACGACATCATTGTCCAAGGGCTTCGGTTGTTTGGTCGTCCAATCCTTCGCCAGAAAGTAGGGAACCTTGCCATTGGGAAGAGGTTTCTGTGCCTGCATCCCGAAGGCACGGCGGTTGACGAAGAGCCGGGTGAAGTTGTTTGCTGTGTCCCGGCTGACAGAGAATTTTGCGTACACGGCATAGCTCCTATCCTTCAATTGGGGAGTTTGTATCCCGGCTCCAAGACTCGGTCAAATCTCTGAAGGAAACGGCGAGCCCATTGCACAAGACTGCATTTGCTCGCCGATTCCGGTTGATGGTGGATGATTTAGGCGGCCTTTTGCTTCGGAACGGCCACGATCTTCAGCGTGGGTGATGGAGGTGCTGGGAGCTGGACAGGACGGCGGATGGGGAAATCGGACCCACTGCAGATAATGCTTCCGTGGTGGGCGAGGCAACGGTTGATGCTACGAATTCGGCTTGCGGACAGACGCATGGGGGCTTCTCCTTAGAAAGAAGTTGGGTTGGAGCTGGTGAGTTGTTGTGCGGGGATGGAACCGAAGGAGACGGTAGCTACGCCTGGCCAACCAGTGCAGGGTTCAGCAGGAGACCTGGCTGGTCGACATAGTGGAAGAGCTTGTATTCGCAGTAAGCGCGATCAAACTTCTCTTTGGTGAACTCACACTCGCAGGCTTCGAATGAAAGCATGTACCAAACCTGACGGATGCGATCGAGCACGTAGATGGCGCCCGAGGTGATGTCACCCGGAACCATCTGCAGAAGCATGACTCCCTTTTGTGTTTGGATCCACCGGGTGGCGATGGCTTCACCCAGTTGGAGGAAGGCTTGTACGTCCTGATCGACGGACTCTTTGGCTTGGTCGCGCCAATCCATAAGCGGGTGGGCGGACATCTTTCCGAGGCTGCGGGTCATGAGTTCTCTCCTTTCTAGAGGAACGGGTTGCGGGATTGGGGTTTGCTTGGCTGGCGATAGCGCAGCGTCTTGTACCAGACGTTGGCTAACGAAAGGGCGATGCCGACTACAGCTCCGACAATCAGCCAGTGGAATACGGGCATAGTCAGGCTGTTGCGGAAGCCTTTGACGGCAGACTTCAGGACGACGAAGACATCCATCCCCGTCAGCAGGACAGCGATGACGAGTCGGGTAAGAAAGTACGTGAACAGAGTGGAGGCACGATTTTGCGTTGCCTCTGCCGGAGACGACGGAAGAGAGGACATTGGAGCTCCTTGTTAGGGTGGGGGCTTAACTACAGTGCAACCTAGGCAGTCACTCCACTGAGGTTCATGCTGCCGCGGGAAGTTTGGCCGCGGGTGAACCTCTCCCGGAGAAGTGCGCGCTGTGGACGTACTGGTCGGTCATGAGCGGATAACTGTCATACCTCGACGGCGTGCGTTCCATCAACTCGTACATCTCAACTTCGCTTTTTAGTTGAGGAAGATGGCGCATGTGCTGCATACGCAGTTCTGTGCGTACGCGCGTTATGAGCCACACGCCATCTCTTGTCCCGATCGCCAACTCGAGCAGATTGATTTCCGCACAGGTCAACGATCGCGCTCCAACAAGGACCGAACGCTTCACGACGCTCCGGTTGTGCTGACCGACCTGGCGTTGGATCAATCGCCCGCGGTCTTCCCGTGTGTCGGCAATGACAGGGCATTCGGTCGAATAGGAGTAATTGAGGGTGAGATTGAACAACTCAAGCTTGAAGAGATAAAGCATCAACATCGGACGATCCTCCAGAAACGGGTTGAGGCCAGCCGGCGTGGAACAGGCCGTCGGCGGTTGACTCGAGTGGCGGGAGTGGGTGGAACCGAAAGTATGGGAATTGAATGAGGAGGCTCAATTTCCAAAAGCCAAGTGGCGGGACTGCCGCGAGGCAACGTTCAGGCGGGACACCAGGAGGGAAACCCTGGTGGGGGGTAGGAGGGACTGTTGCTCAGAACGGCAAGCAGACTTGTGTGCTCTGGGCTTCGATCACGGAATTTGCCTCGTCTACGATCTGGATGAGGCTGCCAGTCGAACGCATCGTGAAGCCAATCTTCTGCTCCAGTGCAGACACAGAAAGGAAGGCTTCTGGATCGTGTTGACGTATGGCGAGCAGATCTGAGTCCGTGGAGAAGATACACAGCCTGCACGAGAGACGGCGCAGGTAGCCACCCGTAGTGCCGTCTTTGTGAAACTTGGGAACGTAAACCGGGTGGAGAGGAATGCAGTGGTCCCAGTGCCAGGTCAGCACATCGGCAAGGGACTCTTCGAAGATCGGAAACCAGTTATAGACGATTCGTGTCTGCGTGGTCAGTGACGAGTTGAGTGAAAGTGGATGGAGCTTCGCGCGAGGTGGAGACTCTTCCGAACGAATCCCCATGCAATTGAAGATCAGTCGGTAGGGCAGAGTTCTGATGTATTTCTCAATCGGTCCGCGCTTCAGGTCGGAGGTACATTGCCGATATTGAGCGGATGGGAACATGCCACGCTGCTCGACCATCTCGAGGTAATTGCGGCGAGAGTTCCGCACTACCGTGAGAGGCACACCGAACTCTGCGCACCGATCCCGTGCGAAGTCCGTGGCTGAGATGGGACGCTGATGTTCGAAACCAGTGTCGGCCATCACCGCTAATGTGGTTGCTTCGGGAAGACGTTCGCGTACAAAGCCGAGCATGCGAGTCGAGTCTTTACCACCAGAGTGGTTAATTACAAGCGCTACCGATCCATCGAAGCGCTCGAATAAACGCTTCACTTCCTCGAGTGAATGGCACATCTTCATCCTCCGTTTCTGTGTGATTGATCGCGGGTAGAGTTACTGGAAAGGCTTCCATCAGCCAATCCGTTCACTTTTCACCACCCAGCCGAAAATCAACCCAACACAGGGGGATAGTCACATCGCAAACGATTGAAAGAAGGAGGAGTTACGAGGAGCAAATCTGCGCAATCGCACGGCAAAGGAAGCCGACTGGGAGGCAATGGGTCTTCAACCGGTAGCCTATGGGTGGGCAACTGGTAGTCAAACCGCAGGCATAAGCATTCTGAAGTCCGTATTGATGACGTGGGGAGCGTGCTGAAGGAACTCACGAAACGAGGTGACCGTAAGGCCTGCGCTGATGTTCATTACAGGAGTGATGAGAAGATCGCGACGAAAATCCTCGCTGAGCGCCACGCCAATCGTCTTCTTCACGCCACGCATCTCAACCGCAAGCACGTGCGAGACGTCATGACTGGATGTGAGATAGAGGATCGTCTCTGCCGTCTTGTCTTCGTTTAGCACGCCCCGGATTTCGCTGTATCGTGCCGAACCTTTGACCGTCCGCTCGTATTCCAGTGCCAGTTGGCGGGTCCCTTCCTCTGTTTGCAGTGTGGCTAATGCGTCGTAATCCTTTGCCTCTCCGCCGTAGAAAACGAGATTTCGGGACGCGAGTTCCAATTCGGTCTGCCACGATTGGAGGAGTCCACCTTCCCGCAATGCGAGCCGGATCTCTACCAATTCGAGTGCATGAAATAGCTGGGTTTCGTGCAGAACATGTCGTCCCGTCGACGGAAGGGAGACCAGCGTGTGTCCGCGCATCTCTAGGTAAGAGAGGCCAAGGGAGGTGATGCGGTAAATGGGCTGACGGAAGAAGTGGCTGGAGGTCATGCGCGAAACCAGCCCTGACTGTTCAAGCCTCGTCACTCTCCATTGCACACTGCGGCGGACGGTGGCGCTCTTTTCCGCAACCAGTAGACGGTAGAGCTGATTAAGTGTGAGGGCACGAGCGTTCCGAATATGAAGCAATACGGGCAGATCTTGCTCGTCCGAAATGGCGATGCATCCCTTCCGATATCTCATTGCTGACCTCCGGGAAGTGAGTTTGAAAGAACCAATAGTGTGCGATCCGGCGCGAGCATCCAGGGACCGACATTGCTTTCGATCCAGCCGGTTTCTTCCATGAGCGCCATCACCTCGTAGCGGTCACGGCGAACGCTAACGGAAATCAACTGCACCCCCGCGCTCTTCCAGTCGGGCCGGTTGAATCGAATCGGTCCGCAGAGTTGCTCTGAAAATGTGACGAGATAACGGTTTGGCATTGCAATCGGATCGGCTGCGCGAGTGATAAGAAGGTGCATGCGGCCGGACATGCGGTTCGGTCCATTGCATTCGAAGGTGCGTCCAAGAGCGCGATTCGGGTACTCCGGATTGAAGCCACTACTCTGATTGAAGCGGACCTGGCCGGGATAGACCCAGCAGAGGCGTAGCCGTCCCCCGTACTTAAGGCCGGCTGAGTTGAACCATGCGGCGTTCCGTCGGAAACAAAATGGGTCGGCGACATCCGAAGGATGTGCCGACCACCAGTTGGTTCCAAGGCTGACTATGCGGACGCGCACGGCTCCAATCCCTCCACAAGATCCTGCACAAGAGCTCGGGTCATCGTGTTTCTTTCCGGTCCATTGGTGCGGTAGAGAAACCAGATCTGAAAGTAAAAGCGCTTCGGAAGCGGCGTTTCATGCTGGTAGTAAATGTCCAGACAACGCCCCAACTCGGACATCAGGTGAGCGAACTCGATCTCACGGTCTTCGCCTACGCCCATCGTCCTGACCACATAGTCCCGCCACTCCGGCGCACCATCTTGTCCCGCGACGTTGTCCTTGTAGTGCGTCCACAGAGCGAAATAGGGATTCTTGGTGCGCAGGTGTTCCAGAAGCTGATCGATGACTTCGCGGGGGGTAACAGGATACGGGCAGTCCCTTTCGGTAGACGTTCCGGCCGCGGGGGTGAACAGGAAGTGGATCATGTCCCCCATGATGGTGTCGTTCAGGGTCTCCAGATCGTACGTCCTAGCCGGTTCCGCCAGAGCGGAGATACGCTCGATCTCCGTGGAGAATCGTTCAGGAAACGGCTGTGACCGCAGTTCATAGAACTGCCGGTACATCCCGGTACGCCCCATAGCGAGGGTAAACGGGACGTCTTCGGTGGCTACCGTTTCCTGCACGAATGCGAGCCATTCATCCTGGTTTCGAAAGTCGTTGGGTGTGTTCACGTTGTCCTCCTACGCACCCTTGAGCGTCTGGTTACGACGCCGTTCCTGCTCTAAATCCTGGGATACATGATTCAGGCGTTCTCTAAGGTTGCGTTCTGAATTGCGGAGTGCCTGGTTTTGACCTTCCAGAAGTTTCGTCTTCTGATCCGAATCACCGGAAGGTGCGCTACCGATCTCTCCTTGTTGCGCATGGGAGGACGGTTGTTTCGGCGCTGCCGCCTCTGATTGAACACGTGCTTTCTTCCCAAGTTGCTTCTGCAAGGACGATTCTGAAGCCAGAGATTCTGCGCGTTCTTCCTTCGTGGAAGAGGATGCAGGACTCAGAGCTGCGTTCTTCGCTTCGACTAGAGTGTTATATATTCCGGCGCGTCGAACGATCTCTCGGCGGTCGACGATCCGGCCATTCCAGAGCTGGCAGATCAGTTTAGAAGCAATGATCTCGCGCTTGTCTTGCGTGCGGAGGACGAGAACAAGTGCCGCGGAGACGGCCGCAAGGAGTGAAAGACAGACAACGTTCGACCAGAAATAGAGGTTCTGGATCGTGTAGCCAGCAAGTGCGCTCCGTGCATCCGCGGTGGAGCTTCCATAGTCTTTGTTGTCCGGATTGATCTTCCCCAGGGCATAGTCGAGGAAACCCTGAGAGCGTTTCGGCGCCGGCTGCGATGATGCAGCAGACGGCGCTGATTGCGCCGGGCAAAGGGGCGACGTGCTTAAGGTGAGACCAAGGATTGCGACGCGGTAGATGTTTTTCATGACTCCTCCCCGGTCCAGAAACTCGCCAGTGTCCCGGCGGTCCTGCGCCGACCGCGGCGCGGCTCGTCGCTACTGAAGCGCAAGTTGGCGCCCACTTCCGGGTTGATCACGTCGTGCATCCGCGGATAGAGCAACGACTTCATCTCTTCTGGGCGGTAGGTCATTGCTCTACGGGCGTGGAGATGGGAGTGGAGCGTACCCTCACGCGGGTCGACCATCAGGATCTCAAGTTGACCGACAGGCATGTTCTTTATGTGCTCTTCCCGTGAGCGTGTCTCCCGAAAGTCGCTCTCATTGCCGGTTCCAGTCTCCGTGTACTTCTGGCTGAAGACACCCGTCCGGCGGACGGCAAGGCTACGGCGCTTGCGAAGAACGCGGGATGAGGCTTTCAAGAACCACTGCGCCGTGGACTCGTCGGTGCCGTTCATGAGCATCTTGGTGCCGGGCGCGGAGCACACTTCTTCGGCAAAGGCCCGGCTCACGTTCTCGAGTTGCGGCACAGCCTGGAATGAGAAAAGAAAGGAGACGCGAGCACCGCGAGCGGTCTGCAGCACCTGCGGAAAGTCCGGGTCGGCGTAGCGCGCAATTTCGTCGCAGATGACACTGAGGACCGGCTCTTGCTCAAGATTCAAGGTGAGCATTTGCTGATAGCGCTTGCCTACCATGAGGCGAATGTTCTGCAGCAGAATCTTCCCGAGCGCTTCGCTGGCTCTCTTGTTCTTATTCGAGTTCAGAGAGATTACGAGGACAAGGCCCTTGTCGACGACTTCCTCGATCGTGAGCATGTTCTGGTAGGAACCAGTGACAATGGAGAGATCGTCCTCCAGGAAAGCTAACAATTCATTGAGTAGGCCCTGGATCTTGGTGATTCGCTCCCGGTCCGCCAGCGACTTGCGGATCATCTTGACGGACATCTCCAAGTTCAAGCGCATCGTCAGAGAGATCGAAGGCATGTTCTCAATCCGTCTTTGCGCGATGCCGATTTGCTCGCTGAGTATCTTTTCGTCTAAGGCCATGACGAGTACATCACGCATGTTGAACACCTTACCGGTGTAGTAAAGGATGCGGACGAGATCGGAGAGATACGCCTCCTGGTGTCCCGCGAAGAAGTCCTCGCGCATTCCGAAAGACGAGAAGATGAAGTTGACGTGCTCCTGATAGAGCGAGTCTGGGCTGTAGAGAGGGTTGTACGACCACGATTCGTGTGGATTGGAGGGATCAATCAACCGTAGATCCTCCATCCTCCCGGCGGCCTCGATGTGAGGGAGGAGTTCCTGCACGAAAGCCTGGTCGCCCTTGCCATCGAAGATGATGATGGGCATGCGCCTTCCGTGGAAGGTCCGGTTGAGGTCCTGAGCGATGATGCTCTGGAGCAGTGTTGTCTTACCAGCACCGCTTCCGCCCGCGATGACACCATGCTTGAGACGGACAGAGTCGGGCCAGAACCATGGCTCACCGTGAACGTTATAGCCGAGCAGGGTGCTTCCCTCGTCGCGGGCACGGGTGAGATTCCTCTCATCCATCTCACCGGGGACATGCAGTGCCGGATGCGGCCACGCGTCCTCGCGCTTCTGGCGCCTGCCAATAAGGTCCGAGAGGATGAGGCCAATTCCGAAGAGCACGATCGCCAGATCGAGGAATAGCTCGAGGCACTGAGAGTTACGGAGATGCAGGCGAGAGACACCGACATACCAGAACGCGGCGACGAGTGCGCAGCCTCCAAGGACGATGATTCCGGCGGCATCCTCAGCGGCCCTGGGCGCTGGCCTGCGGTCGTCATACATCGCGCTCATCCCCGTGCTCCAAAGCTGAAGTAGACGAAGGCAGCGATGAGCAACAAGGCCACGACAGCGCCGACGACAATGGACGTGTTCGGGCGCATCCTTCCGTTCTCCGTAACTGGTTTGATGGGATCGGATGTTCCTCTGCGAAGAACCTCTTCGAGGTTAATTTCGCCATCGGAGCGATAGACCCGGCGCAACATGTCCCGGGCCTCAACCGAGGTGATGAGACGGTCCGCAGCCATGTCAGATCACCAGGGTTTCAACAAGAGAGCCGGATGCAGAGTAGCCAAAGTTCAACTGGTAGATCTCTGGAGCGGTACCCGAATCCGCACGAACCAGGACATACCCGGTCGTCGAGGCGCCTGGCAAAACGTCCGTCTGTGCTGACTCTCCTGCAACCGTTGTTGCTGTCCCATCGGGCTTGGCCTTGAAGCCGCTGAGCGTCTGTGGGGAAAGCTCGTGGTTTCGAAGCGCAAGAAGCGAGACCGGAGTCTGCGATGGTGAGAGGCGGGTGATTGACGGCGTCGTCACACGGAAGGGTGTCGTCGAATGGTTGACGATCTGGTACTGGAGATATGTTCCCTCGCCCGTATGCAGGACGTGAAGAATAGACACCGATACTTCTGTCGTGGATAACTTGACCGGCTGCTCGGGGACGATATCCTGGGCACTAAGCATCGCCTGCGTCGTGGCCGCTGCTGCGATCTGTTGCCCCTCTTTCGCAGAAGGTGCATCCACTGCGGCACGAGCTGATGCAGGAAGATTCCGCACCAGCACATTCATCTTCGCGACGTCTCCCGGTGCATCGAGTTCGTAGGAGATTTGCCGGGAGGCGGTCCAGAGAATGAGGTTGGTCGTTGCGGTTTCTTTGAGCGGCTGCAGAAGAACCTTGTCCCCCGCGCGTTCAATCTGGAATGAGTCCGGATCCGCTGCAGCGATGAACTGGATCGGTTCGCCGAGATCGATCACCGTGAGGTGATGGAGTGCCGTGTGGATGTGGGGCAGATCCTGAAAGTTGATATTCTGCGCCTTCGCGGTGAACGCGAATAGCGCGATGGCAGGTAGCCAGAAACGGTTCATAGTATCCTCCGTGCGCCTGTTCGAGGCGACAGAATCTCCGGCGAGAGGAGGCGCAGACGAAAGCCGCACCTCCTCCAGCAGGGTTAAGAGCGATCTCCCCGAAACGGAGAGATCCTCGTGTCTTCGAAGACGAGTTCGCGTTTCCCCGTGTACTGAAAGAGGAAGATCGCTTTCTTGGTGTCTTCGGCCCCCGGATTGGGGATTATTTCGATGAGATACGCTCGCAGTTCTTCATCAAACTCGAGGTAGCCATCGATCGTCTTTGGCTTCCGGACCGGAACGCTTTCGCCTCCGGTCTGTTCTGCAAAAGTATCGACTATTTCCTGCGGGAAGGTATGGAAGAGAGCTGCACCGGTGCCTTTGCCGTTGGTGACGACATGTGCCATCGCCTGTGCCCAAGCTGCCCGGTTATCCTGCTTGCCCTCAGCCCAGAAGTGCATGAACAAGTTGAGCGAACGGAACTGCTTCTTCGCCTCCTGCTCAGACTCCCAGACCGCAGCTTGCGCTTTGTTGCGGGCAAGCACGGCCGACTTTCGTACTTCCTTATCCTGTCCCTGTCGTACCGCTTCCCAAAATGCCTGCGCGTTGTTCAACTCCAATCGGAGTTTCCCTTCGCGTTCGGCTATGCGAGAAGCAATATCGCCAAAGATGTTGTTGACCAGTTCACACTCCTTGAACATCTCTTTGCTGACCGAGTGGCCAGTAAAGAGACCGCGGAAGTCTTCCATGGCCATCTTTTCCTGTTCGAGATCGCCCAGTTCTTTCCGCACCACGTTGTACATCCGGCCCACCTTATCGGTGTCGGCGACTTCGAGGTGCATGGGCATATCAGTAACCCGGCGCTCGCGTTTATAGCGAAGCCAGGGAGCTGAATTGACCTCTTTACGGATTTCGCGCACCAGTTCCTCATCCACGGATACCTTGTGCTTGAGGGAGTCGAGCGCGTTTTGCAGTTGAATGACTAGCTGGTAGGCAAGATCAATCCTGCCGGCTGCCACACACGAGGTCTTCAGGTCGGTGATCGAACCGATCTTGTTTCCACGTGCTTTCATGGCGACCAGATGTACGTTCCACCATTGGGAGCGGGCCTTCGTCTTGGTCTTCTCCGGATTGGTGAAGTGTTCTCCATACGCAATCCGCCCCTGAACGAACTTCGGGAACTGATCGGATGGAATGGTGCAGATCGTGTCGTAGTCGAAGTCGCCACCGTTCTTCGCAGCCGTCTCCGAGTGCAGGATGTAGCTTCCATTCATCCGGAGTTGGGTGCGCAGAATGTGGTGGGTTACGCCTTCGGGTAGTTCCGACCTGCCGAGTGCCTGTAGCAGACGAGGAACCAACTCACCATCCAGGAGATGACGAGCAGGCAGCAGATCCTCCTGCATCCGTATGGGATACCGGACACAGAGGCTCTGCTCCGAGGTGAGAGAGGTGATCGCGCTGTCCTTCGGGATCCAGTCGGAGGCTGAGAGAATATTCCCTCCATGCTCAACCAGAACTCCGTCGTCGACCAGTGCGAACGCAGGGAGACGAAGTGTCCCTCCTGTCATTGCGCGAAAGGCCCAGCGTGCCAGTTTGCGATTCAACTGATTGGCAACGAACGGAATGCGAATCGCACTCCCGCTCTTGTCAGCCAGAAGGACCGCTTCTGACGGATCACATCCTTCCTGAGGAGCAGCTACGGCAGCATCGTCGAAGCTATCTGTATCAAAGCTTTCGTCGAAGCTGATCTCCTCTTCCTCGTATCGTCCCAACAGTTTGAGGAGTGCGGCATAATCTCCGTCCTCCCATGCTTTGCGTACCAGACGAACTTCCTCGATCGTCGGAGGAATGATCTCGGTACGAAGAGCCTCTTCCGAAGCATTTTCGACCAGCGTGTAGCTTGAACCATAGAAGGTCTTCCGGGAATATTGCTTAATTCCCAGAATGACCGGCCCCTGGATAAGCCTTCCGGTGGTCTTCGCTTGCGGGATGAACTTGCCAGATCCCTTAAGCTCGGGTTTGCAGGAGCTTTCCGGCAGAATGATATCAACACCTAGCTTTTCAGCTACGCGGTCGCTCATTGCCTTTAGAGCACCTTTGGCCTGCTTCGGTTCGCGTGCATCGAATGCCAGTCGAAACTGGGCAAATCGATCCTGGGGAAGCTGTAGCTTCCGGTACAGGGACTCCCGAAGCCATCCGCGGCAGTCGTTGGTACCAAGGATATGATCCTTGACGACAAGAACAGTCACGTCCGGCTCCTCGATTACGGTCTTGCAGTCTGAGATGAGGATGGAAAAGTACACCATCGCTGCCTCTGGCCAGTGCTGAAAGCGCTCAGCAATCTCCTTAGCGTGATTGGTGTCGACGAAGTAGAAACGTCCGTCCTTCGCCGCACCACTTGCACCCGCAAGTTTGTAATGAATTCCCTGATACACCAAGTTAGCCATCCGGCTTTCCACCAATGATTGCTCATAGGCATCGAGTTCGGTTGGCACACTCACGCGTGCGACCTTGATCCCTGGATAGATCTGCAGGAGGAGCGTGCCCTCGAGCGTGTCTTTCCGGTTGAGTTCCGATTCCTTGCGTGTCACAAGGCCAAACGCATCAATCGAAAGCTCCAGAATGAGCTTCGAGTGGTCCGTCACGGATTGGGTCATATTCGCTGTCATCGTTTCTCCTCACTGTCTGGCGCTCCAGATGAGTGATTGAGAGCTCGCTGTCCCGAGTTCGTCTCACTTGTGCCTGGCGCCCGTGTTAGGGGTGGTTTGAAAACCGAACCAAGCCTCAGTGATCGAGTCCGGGTCAGCATGGAATTCCTCATCGCCTCGCGATAAGGGTTCAAGAGAGGCTGACAGTGGCCTGTAAAGGGTTGTCTTCTCTTTGAATGTCTTGTGCTGACCGCTAAATTTCGTGTGCTGACCATTGCCGCTACTTCGTAATCGGCCGCTTCACCAATACGGGGTTTCCTCCTTGAATTTCTGCTTCAGCGCGGAAGGCGTTCACCACGTAGATGACACCGGCTTTCTGCTGAAAGGCTTTGATCAGCGCATCGCTCTCCGTCTGAGCTTCCTCTCCCAGCTCTGGTTTCTGGGGCGACGAGCCTTCCTTTGCCAGGAAAAACCGGGCGATCTCTTCTGAGCCGCGCGACTTCCGTCCTTTTCGACTGCTGGCGTTTGCGGGCAGTTGTTGTGGCGACCGCGGCTCTACTGTCTTTTGCTGGACTGTTTCCATCAGTGTCCCTCCTCACTTGTTTCCGTCTGGTCCGAAGCCGACAGGACGGCGTTCCTCCGTTCCCCATCGATGGGGTGCTCGCTGTATTCCGCGATCCAAAGGCCATCTGGATTGACGTCACTTCGTTTGTCCGCGACCAGCCGAATGCGGTACTCGTTCACGAAGTGGTCTGTGACCTCACTCCCCTTGCTGACGTGATGCACGTCCTTCACCCCATAGATCAGGTAAGTGAGAGGCTCGCCAGCTACAGGGGCGATCTCGCGGAGATGGAATACCGACTGAATTTGGTCGTCGTCGATCTTGCCGCGCACATTGTCGTCGGACATTGCCTTAATCGTGATGCCGCGCAGATTACGCGTCATCCGATTCAACGCCGCCGCCCAGTGATCATCCACGTTGGCTGGACTGTAGTTGAGGTAGTCCGCGAGGAAGCGTTTGACGAAGACCTCCGTGAGGTAAGGATCGCCAGCGGAACTCATGGTCAACGGGGAGGACTGCCCAAGTACGGCAGCTTCGCCGTTCGCTATTCGGATCACAGTAGGGGGCTTGATACGCACCACAACGGCAAAGCCCACCGCAACGATTGCGAGTGCGGCCATGAGAAAAGCGAGCACCCACGCTCGGTTGGCATTGGCAAGGCGCGCACCATCCATCTCGTAGTACTTCGGACGGGCATCCAGGTCCTTCGTTGTCACTTCTGTAGCGGACATAACTGTTCTCCTTCTCTCATGCGAGGTCTACGCGGATTCGTTGTTGTTAGGACTTTCCCTCGAGTGTGTCTTCTCGTACGCCTCTGAGAAGTTCGCACCGACAGCCTTGGCGCTCTGGCGAATCGTGGAAGCGGTGTTTGCGACAGCGGCACTCGCCGCACTGCTTACGGCCTGCACCCCTGCTCCTACGGTCTCTCGAGGATGCGTGACCGCACTCGCGACCTTCGCTGCTGTTGTCGCTGTCTTCACCGCAGCATTCGTCGCAGTACCTGCGATTTGCCCTGCTTTGGCGCCGATCCTACCGGCTGTTTCCACAGGGTTCGCTACTCCGGTCGCGATTGCTCCAGCGGCTCGGGCTCCGCCAACTACGCCCTGTGTTGCGAGCCGGGCCCCATGGAATGCACCCCATGTGGCTAAACCGTGCGGACGCATCAACGCGGGCGACGGACCGTGGCCACCATGGGTAGGTTGGCTTTGTGCGGACGCCCTGGCTGACGTGGCTGGTTGAGTCATTCGACCGGAAGCCGCCTGGGAGTCCGAGCTCTGCTGACTATTAATACCGCCTTGAACGCTCTTGTCCCCCTCGCTACTCTCGGATACATGTCCGTTATTTAATGCTTCGCTGAAGCTTCCTCGGATGTTGTCTGCCACATGTTCTCCTTGAGAAGTCGGAGAAGATGACGGCGACGTCGACTGCCTCACCTGCGCAGCGGGAGCAGTTCTCTGGGGAGCCGTTGGCTGATTGTTTCCTCTGCCTGGAGAAGTACTGGCCGACGAAGTTGACGATCCGTTGGTGGAGCCTTGGGCCCCAGAACTTGCGCCGGTGGAACTAGCGGCAACACCAGCACCAATCCCTTCCGCTGCAGCGATCCCTGCGGTCAAGGCAGTAGCGGCGGCTCCGAGTAATGTTCCAGCAGTCGCGCCTACTTCACCACTGACGATTCTCTTCGCAATGAATGGGATCACCGCAATCGCAAGCGAGTAGATGATGCTTGCGGCGCCGATCAGGAAGGACCCCTCAAGATTTCCCAGCCCACCGAGAAAGTTGTTCTGGCTCAGCATCTGCCCAACCTGTCCCATCTGGACTGCGCTGAGCAAGGCACCGAAACCTCCATACAAGATCGGCCAAGCGTTCCAGATGAAGACATTCTCGACATACGCCTTGGCAAGACGGTTGGTCGCTCCAAGCGGCATGAGCGCAATCACGATCGGGCCGAAGATATACAGTACCGACCCATAAAATATGTAGAAGAATCCGAAGATCGCGATTACGAACGGATAGAGGATATAGGCCACAAGGATCAATAGCCCGTCGATCAGACCAGCCATAGACCCCGTGACCAGACCCCACATCTGCTGAACTCCATCCTGACTGTATTGGGTGCTGATGTCGTTCTTCCAATTGTCCAAAAGATTGCCGACGCCTGTTGCGTTGCCAATCCAATTGCCGGCATTGACGAAGCCTTGGTTGACCGTGGTGAAGATCGCGCTGTAGTTCATGACGACGACTGCCGTAACGACATACTTGATCAGGCTGACGCCGAGCCCCCGAACATCGCCGCCATGCAGGGAAGCCTGATACACCTGCCAAAGGAACCCGATCAGCAGGACCACATAAGCTACGTTTTGCATCCCCGACGTAATGCTGGTCGAATTAATCCCAGATATGGCCTGAGTCAGGAAGCTCTCAAATAAGCTCAACTGCGTTCCCTGAAAGAATGCAAGAGCCGCTATGCCGGGATGAACGTGAATGGTCGCAAACATCATGATGACTTCACCTGTTGGTCAGTGTTCCGGTGACGACGCTGTTATGGTTTGTGCTGTCCGAGGTCGCGAGTTTCGCGATCCCGCTCTGGTTGGCAAGATCGAGGCCGCGTGTTCTCATCAACTCGGCAAGAGCTTCCTGGGTATAGGCATTGGCGCGCACAACCCACACATCTGCCTCCGCCTCAATGATTGGAGCGCTTCCGGGAGCGGCCTGCTGGATCTGCTGGCCCATCTGGGTCGCCTCGGTCAGTTCGGTCTCCGCGAGGTTGTCAATCTGGAGCGCTCGCTTCATCGCGTCCTGAGCTTGGGCGTCCGTCATGTCGGTCATGGTTCGCACTTGAGGAGATGCGGTGTTCTGAGCCATCACCACGCCGTATACCGATTGATACTGGGAAGACACGGTCGGCACATTGTTGGCATTACGGGAGAGTAAAGTTGTCTCGAAGCTTTGCGACTGAGGCAAGGTGGCACTCGACACATTCACGTGGAACATATTGTTAATGTTGGTGAATTGGCTTTCGAACTGCGTCACCATGCTCTTGGCTTGGTTGATTGGGGTCAGCGGATACATGACCTGCTGTTCGTAACTTGCAATACTTTGCTCGGATTGATTGATGGTCTTGAGCGGAGCCGCCATGTAGGTGCTCATGAGCGACTGCATCTTTTGCAGTGCTGCGATGATTGCAGCGGTGTCGATGCCAAATTGTCCGTTCGCATGCTTCGGCAGGATGATCAAAAGGCCGAGAGCTACTACCGCAGTCTTCAGTAGAGTCGGCCGATACCAGCGATGCTGAGGCAGGGTGCCGCCGAAACTGGAAGCCGTCTTCGCGGCTTCTAGAGATGCGTGCTCCCGACGCATCCAGAAGAATGGCTTGCGCCGCTTGGTTGGGTTTTTCTTCAAATCCGTCATACAGGTTCTCCTCAGTGATTGGTGAGTGCTCCGGTGACCATGCTGTTGACGCTCCCTGATGCTGTGGCCCTGCTTTTCACGAGGGCGTTATCGTGGGCGATCCGTCCTGCCTCCTGGCGTAGTTGAGCTGCCAGCATCTTTTGCATGTAGGCTTGGCACCTTAGGTTGGCTATTTGGGCTTCGGCCGTCAGAAACGGGTTGGAGCCAGGGGTACTCGTGGCAACCTGGTTCTCCATAAGGTTTGTTGCCTGCAGGGTGACGTCTTGGGCCTGATCCGCAATAAGCGTGGTCTTTAGATTTTGCTGGCTCAGCGCGTCATCCATGTCCATCATCACGCGGTCCTGGGGCCTCGCGGCATTTGCCGGAGGGACGGCTCCGTAGTTCGTCGTGAAGCTTGTCTGCAGGGACGGAATCTGTGTCGACAGACGGCTATGCAGGAGCGTTTCAAACTGCTGCGGTCCGGGCAGAACTGCACTGCTGAACTTTGTCGTAAAGATCTGGTTCATCTGATTGCGGTAGGTATTGATAGAGTTCGAAACGAATCCGCGCGCTTGATTCAGAGCGGCCAGAGGCCACATCGTGGTTTGGTAGAGCTGCTGAACCTGCTGCTTGATCTGGTTGATAGCCTTAAGCGCACTACCCATATCCGTCTGGATGGAACTGAAGATGGAGTCGAAGACACTGAGGAACTGTCCGTGAGCCAGACGCGGGACCGCGAAACATACCTCCACAACGAGAATGGTTACCGCAAGTCGCTTCTTCCACCAGGACGATCTGGATATTTTGCTGGCACCCGCCGTCTCCCCGGCGCACCCAGCCCTATTGAGGGTCAACTCGGTCGTGGTCATCGTTTCGTCATTCATCGGATTAGTCCCTCCAGTACTTCACCCGAGCGCTCTTCGGGAAGAGGAGCGAGCTCTGCCAGGCCGCGCGGGTAGGATTGGGCCAGGGCTTCATATGCAGACAGCAATGGCATATCGTCGTGTTTCCTCATCCACCACTTTCGATAGGTGCGTTCCCGCGGATAGGTGGTGGTGATCCAGTAGTCCACGGGAGTCGGGGCAATTCGAATGACATGCGTGGACTCGGCCTTTTCTCCGATGGCAATGAGGAACTCAGCGCTGTGGCCTTTCTTCGGCTGTGCGAATCCTTTGATCTGATTGATGGCCGTCTCATTCAAGTGCATGTGTTCGCGATGAGCGGTCATGTCGCCAGGCTGTTTGCCTATGATCTTCGTGCTGGCGTTCTTGGCGATGCCGATGCCATATGGATTGGGCTTAGCGGGCGTGCCAACAATCTGTTCCGGGGTCTGGCCGATTGCCCAAACGCTTGCGTATCGTTTGCGCGCCGTAAGAAAGTCTCGCTCGACGGTCGCCGCCAGAATGGGAGTGTCGAAAACAACCTTGCACTCATCGATCATGCTCAAGCTCGGATGGCCGCTCACGCCAGAAGTTCGATGGATTGAAGTGTGAGCAATCTGGAGGCTCATCGCGCCTTCGAGCCTGGGGTCGTTCTTCAGCTTGTCGATGTTGAAGTAGAGCCAGGGACTGTCGAGAGGGACTGTGGTAGGCCGATCAAAGAGCTTCGCATAAGGTCCCTCGTCCACCCAGGCCCGAAGTTTCGTCGCTGCTAAGCGTGCCATTTCGTTGATCTTCTGATTGCGATCCCGGTCTTGCCAATGAGCTAGTTCTGCAGCGAAATCCCCAAAGAGTGGAATGGGGTTGGAGGACTTTGAACTGCAACGCTTGTATGTCGACGTAATCGCGGCGAGTAACACGCTGTCCAATAGATCGATGTCCAGGTCCGGAGGTGTGTTCTCTCCCAACATGTGGCGGGTCAGGTTCTTTATGTATGAGACCTGGTCATTCGATGGTCTGAGTTCTCCCTTCGGGAGATCCCAGGAATTGATAGTTGCATCGCTATCCAGGGATACTTCGATCATTTGGCTGCCCATCAACTCGATCAAAGGGCGATAGGAATCCCCGCTCTCGATAATGGAGATCAACGCATTGCTCCGGGCCGCCATCAGCAATAGTTGTTGGGCCAAGAGGGTCTTGCCTCCTCCGGTTGTGGCCATAAGCAAACCATTCGCATCCGATAAGCTGGGATCGAACATGGAATATGGAATGAGCTGACGATAGGGTGTTTCGAACAGGATGAGTGGACTGCGACGGGTTCCTGTCCAAGGCATTTCTACCGGGACGAGATCGGCGACGTTCGACGTGAGCATGTCCTGATCGCGCTTATCTGGGTCACCCATTCCGGGCAGCGTTCCGAGAAAGATGCGACGCTTCGCGATCGTCTCGGTGACGGCTTTACCTCCGTTCATATGCGTAAAGCCGTTCAGCACCTCTTGGGTCCGGTTCGCTAACTCACGTTCCGCCTGCTCAAGCTCACCGAAAGTCGCTGCGTGCCGCGATGTCCGGACGATTACCGACAGGCTCAGTTTTGCCGTTTTGAGGGAACTCGAAATGATGTCGCGCTGAACCTGGAGAAGTTGCGCCTGCGCGACTTCGGCCTCGGGATTTACCTTGAAATTGCCATTCGCATCCTTCTGCGCAGCGGTCATCTTCTGTAGCCGCTTCTTGTATCCCTTGAGAACCTTCACCTGATCGGGGATGACAACCTGTGCATTGACGACCACCGGGAAGCCAAGCGTGGAGAATTTTTGCAACATTCCGGGGAAGGTAGCGTCTGGGAGTTCCTTGAGGCTAATCACGGAGTAGAGATAACCGTCGATGTTGAGGTAAGTTTCGGTCTCATTGAGGATGCTCGACTGAGTTACTTGTTCTCGAGCGCTGCGATAGACCAACATCTCTTCGCCCGGAACATAAGCGCGATGATCACGGCGGGTGGGATGCTGGGAATGTTTCAGCTCCTCGAATAACTCCTGGGTCGAAAGCCGGCCGGGACCCAGAGCCGCGACCTCCATCGAGGCTTCGACACCCCGGAGAATCGACTCAAACTCGGCCAGATAGGTCTCGTGCTCTTTGCGGGTGCGCTGAATCGCCTTCTTCTGGCTGACAGTGAAACCGCCGAGCTTCCTGTTTTGTTGCGCTGAGTGATACAGCTTAGCGTGAATCCGAGGGTCCCAGATGAAATAGATATGAAGCCGCGGCTCGAAGTAATAACCGCTTTGTTCCTTTTGCCGCCACATCCGAAGTCGATGCGCATCGAGGGCCATGACGTCCGCCCTGTCCATCCGTCGTTGGTCGACGTAACTGTCCAGCAGTTCTCCAAGGTGCTCGGAGATTTCATATCGGAACTGAACGCGCATGCTGACGTCAGGAACACCACGAAACAAAGCTTCGAGCTTCATTTTGGATTCGTTACGGTCTCTGTCCGTGGCAAAGTAGGAGAGCACTCCTGTCAGTTCATAACCGGCGACAAACGCCCCATTGGTCCGCACCATGACGTTGTCGCCCGCAGGCAGGTCGCGCAGGGGCAGCAATTCACAAACCGCAGGGGATCTGAGCTTCTTGTCGTGTTGTTCGTAGGTCATTGGCATGATCTTGATCCTCCTTGCGCCGTCCGTTCAACGCCGCGCATTCCTTCTTCTGCAATGGGAGCCAGTGGAGCGATGCCTTCGTGGAACCGGGCTGCGAACAGAAGGCTCGCGAAGACTGCTCGTGCGGCCTCCGGGTCGAGATGGATGGCGACAGATCCACTTCGTGTCATTTCGATCGAGGCTTGCATGATTCACTCCTCCTCACCGGCGACATAACTCTGAGTCAAATCCGAATCTCGTTCAAGTGCGCACCACGCCTTCGGAGAGAAGAGCGAGCGGACCAAGTCGGTGAGATAGCCCCGCGGCCGCCCGTACTTGAACAGCATCAGGAACGGGACGGCCAACGCTGGCACGACAAACTCCATGAAGACGTTGAGCGGCATTCCAAGGACATGCGAGTTGTCTCCGACGAAGTGGGCCAGCAGATTCATCAGCGCTGCCAGGGCAAGGACGAGAATCAAATCCTCGAACTCAAGACCCAAAAACGATACCTTCGTATTGAGGTTGCGATGGACTGGCGTCAAATCAAGACTCATGGACTAACCTCCTACCCCGTGTGCTTGCGTTACGAGCGACTCGGCAAGCCGCATCATTCCCGAAACCATGAGCGCTGCGACCGCGGCGACGAACTTCCTGATCCAGATCGATCCTGGATATATTTCTGAAACCACACCGGCCATGTGGAGTGCCATCGCAGCGAGTTGAGTCAGAGCGAACATGGGCAGAATTACGTTGGCCGTCCAGTTCACCAGGCTCATGCTCGCCATCCAGAAGGCGTCGGCATTGGTAGGGCCGGCATGCTGGACGAAGCCTTCCAGTGCGCGAAGCATTCCCGAACACATCAACGAGGCGAACCCGCCGTACAGTAGGTGTTCAAACGGGCTGCTCTTGCTGTAGCGATACACCGCGCCTGCGAAGAACATTCCGGCCATCGTCGGCATCATGGTGTTTCCGGCCCAGGAGGCGAGATTTGTGATTGCTCCGTTGAAACTCATCGTCAGCTCCTATGCCGCCATGGCTTGAAAGAGTGCGAGGAGACCACTCACACTCAGGAAAGAAATTGCGGCAAAGACCAAACGAGTCCAGGGTCTGTGCCTGACAAAATTGATGACCGCTCCCACGCAGGCGAGCCCAGCGGCCGCCGGCATAATCTGTCCGACCAGGTAGTTCCATAGGGAGGTCAGCATGTCGGTCGTGGCGTACTGACTTCCGTCGTTCCATCCCTGCATGAGCTGCATCGTGGCCGAAAGAGACATCAGGAAGAGAGCGGCTACGATCGAGGCGAGCGGGTTCTCGCCCGCAGCCCCATCTAAGCAAGCCTTGAGGACGTAGTACGCGGCGAGGATAGGCACGAACTTCGCGACGACAATCTGGTTGACGAAGTTGGTAAAGATCGTCTGCATGCTGGCGAGCCAACTTGTTCCGATCGATCCGCTTCCCGATGGGACCGTAATGCCTTGTGCCGCAATCCATGACAGAAGTTGTGGGAGCGTCAGGAATACGACGGTCCACAACACCCACTTTCCAGTTCGTCCATTGACATGAAAGTTGGTTCCTCCTTCGTGCCGCAGGCTCACTCCCGCTGCGGCCAGCGTGCAGAACGCAGCCGGCACGGCAAGACTGAGCAACAACTGAAGAAGGTCGGAAAGGAATTGCGGCACAGGCATCTCGGGCTCCTTTACTGAATGCCTTGCGCTTGAGTGATGAAGCCCTCAGCCATGCGTCCGAGACCGGAGATGACCATGAGTGCAACGCCTGACACTCCCCAGCCCATGTAGCCGCGGCCGCTCTTGAAGTGCCAACCCGCGACACCGAGACACGCAACCGCGATTACCGGAGCAATTACGTTGCAGCCCCAGTTCACGATGTTGAGAACTGTGCCTTCGACCGTGGTTGCTTGTTGGCCTTGTACGGCTTGTCCAAACTGGGGCGAGGTGCCGAGGTTCTGTGCGTTGGCGACGACCGGAACGAGGTCGCCGAGGAATATGGCTGCGAGCGCGAACTTGAGGGCGATATGCACCCAGTTCGGTTGCTTGGGGCGGTCAATGACGGTGTGAGTTGATGTGGCGGACGCTCGAGCAGGCCGCCAGAAGGCCAATGCGGTAGTCATACGTTTCTCTCCTGTACGCGGTTGCTCGGGGCATCCGTGTGTGAGAGAAAGTGCATCGGGTCCAGAACTCGGTCAAATCAATGGGCGCGATAAATTGGTTAGAAACCTATGTATCCCGTCGCTCGATAAAGCATTAGGAAAGAAGAATTAAACTGGAAGCGAATTATCGAAGCGGCATCGGGAGCTCGCATTGGCTCTTAACACTGTGAAATGCGTTGAAATCAAAAACTGCCGCATTCGACAATTGGGCGTCGTGCTTACTGACACACCTAGTCTGTCGTCGGGGCAAATATCACAGTGACACAATGAATGCGATGATGGGGCAACGCAAGCGTTGACACATTCGATCGATCAATGTGGCGTTTGGAGTACTAACCAATAAGATTCGATGATTCGTCGAATGCGATAAACACGCTTCATTGAATAGATAAGGCCTCTGGTATTCCATGCTGCTCCGTGACTAGCGGAGGATTGACTGCCCGCAATGAGTCCGGTGCCCAGGCTTGCAGCGGGGATAGAGCTATCCGATAAGTGCCGCACGCATCCGCTCCGCCACCTTGAGCAACTAGGCCCAGGCGAGATTGGGCATCCTGTGCAGTGACACAAATAGAACGATGATAGGGCGGATCCGGGTGGCGGCTCTGTCCCGATCTGCCATGCGCACGATACCCGAAGTCATCTGATGCTCGGCGTGCGCAGCAACGACAATAAGAAACCCCGGCAAGAATCGCCGGGGTCCACGGTCCAATGATTCTGATCAAGTATTTCAGGGGGTTTTCGTGTCGATCGGATGCAGCGCGGCCGTATTTTGCTCGCGCCTGGTGAAGACAACGTAGATCTTCGTATCTGCCGGCACCGAGACGACAACCTTGTTCGTGACCGCGAGATTCATCAGTTCTGTGTCTCCAGCGTTCCCGGCATTTTCAGCAATCCTCTCCCGGATGAGGTCATCCTCGGAGAAGCTGGAACTGGTGTTATTGCCAACGATCATCGCAGCTACGGAGCCGATGCCGGAGGCTGTTCGAACGAGGAAGTTTCGGCCTGTATTTTTTCCCGAGACGATCCCCTTGATCGGCGCAAGATCGAGGCCTATGCCTAACGCTTCGATCTTCTCCTTGTCGTCGTCCTTCAGGTCAATCTCGTCGAATTTGACGCTAACGAGGCCGCTGCGATCAGCCTGCTCCAAGTGACCGATAAACTTCGCGCCTGCCGGTATAACGACTCGGTCACCCACTGCGTACGTATACTGCGCTTCAGCGATAACAGGGGTCTGTACTGCGCTCGATATCTCAGTTGTGAGCTTCGCCAGGATTCGGGTTCCTGGGGCGAAATCTAGGACTGGCGTTGCCCCTTCCGACGTTCCGGCTCGGGAAGGTGAAGAGGAACTCTGGGTAAGATTCCTCACAAATACTAGCGAGGGCTCCTTCAAGGCATTCCGTTGTTGGGTTTGTGGCGCAGACGCCGAGCTTGTCTCGCCATAGGGTCTAGGCTCTTCCCAATGCTGTTGCGTATCGGCGAAGGATGGCACACTGCCGAGGTTCCCAGTCCCCGTAGAACCAGATGGACCTACATTCTGGGTGGTGGCTGAGAACTTGTTGCCCGGTGATCCCCCAGTGCTCGTTTTGGTGCGGTTAATGTCGTCCGGACTCAACTGGCCGCTTGAGTTGCTTTGCGTCGCACTGTGCACGGCGTCCATGAGCGGCGTCACGCTGCCCTTTGGGGATGTGCTCTGTTGCGTCGTGTGAGCGTTCCCTGGTGCTGTCGTTTTCTTTCCAGACGGTTTTCCAAGGAACATGGTCATGACAAAGAACATGACTGCCGCAAGCAGTCCGCCACCGATGAGCAGCATTTTGTTCTTGCCCAGTCCTGAAAGCTTTTCTACGTTCGCCCGGGTTGCGAACTGCGCGACAGGGCCAGTGGTCTGTTGAGCTTTCGTGGAAGTCCGGTCATGGTCAGGAATCTCTTCCCATGCGGGTTCTTTTGCCTGATCAAGGCCGAGCGGCTCTAGCCGAGGACCGTTTCCGTTGGTCGTATTCGATTGCATAGTAAATCGTCCTTTCTATCGTCCGTTGAGCGAGATGGGAGGGGTGAAGGGGAGTTGAACCAGAATCGGTTTGTCGACCTGATCGGCCTGCGCGATCTGCAGGAAAAGCTTCTCCGTCGATTGCTTGAAATTCGGGCGATCGAAGACGACCACTCCGTCGGCGCGGCCGCCCGGCTCTAAGCGCGTCGCGCTCAAGCGGTACTCGCTGATTTCGAGTTGGTCCGCGAGGATACCTTTCTTCTTTTTCTTCTTCTTCTTGTCGGCTGGCTCCCCCGTGATTTGGATCTGTGGAGGCACGATCTCGACCGGCTTATCGCTCGCATTGAAGATGGAGTAAGAAATCGCCGTCTGATTGCTCCATTGCCGTATGTCCCCAACCGAGGTTTTGATCTGTTGGCCCTCCCAGGATCTCCAGTCGGGAGCATTGACCAACTTTTGCAGTTCAAATTCTTCGTCGATTGCCGATAGTCCTTTGGGTGAATGACCTGGCTGGGATGTAGAAGCTGCTTCAGCCGAGGCGGCGTGCACGGCTTCAGGAGCGGAACCTGCTGCGATCAAGAAGCTTCGCGGGGCGTGATATTCAATCAGGAAATCTACAGGCTGAGCTGAGCTCGTGGCTCCATCGCTGACAAGTTCGAGCACGATATGCCGACCGGACTTCGTCGCGATGAGCAGATCGCTCTGAGAAGGCGTTCGAGCCAGCGGTTTCACGTACACGTACTCAGGCTCCCCCTCGCTGTGTTCGACCTTGAATGACCCTGGGCTGCCGACCACGACTGAGGTCACCTCTTCGGGCAGATGGATGATGGACTCAAACTCCGGGCGGAGGTGGAGCGTTGTAATCGAATCCTGTTGAAGGGTGAGTGTAATGACCCGGCCCGAGGTATCGCCACTGAGTGAGGCTGCTGCCTGGAGCGGAATAAGAAGTGAGATCGGAATAAGCCAACGAAGTTTCATTTATTTCATCTCCTTTGAAGTTGATTTGTCAGGGACTTTCGTCTGACATATTGCCGTCGCACTGCTTCCACATAAGCGACCACATCCGGATTGCGATATTCGAGGAGGCGTTTTCCGACCCACTTGTCGCCGGCGTAGTAGGCCGCGGCGACCAGACGCATCTCCCCGTGAAACTCCCACATCAACGTGGTCACGTAGCGAGTACCAGCCGCGATATTCTGCTCCGGATCGAATGGTTGTAACGCGCCGTAGCGTCGTGCGGTGGACGGCATCAGCTGCATGACCCCCATCGCACCTTTGTTCGAAAGAGCATGCGGATTCCAGTTCGATTCCACGTCGATAAAGGCACCGATGAGCTCCGGCGGTACACGGTACTGACGCGCATACCGCCCAACACATTGCTCTTCAAAGGCCTTCGGGGTCTGCGCGAGACCAACGCCCGGGAAAATAAGTGCGGCGAGGAGAGCAAGAAGCTTCATTTGACGACCTCCGGCCGCGTAGCCATGCGCTCGGCAAACCGTGCGCCGTCGTCGAGCAGGCTCTTGAAGCCTTCTCGCAACAACAGGTGTCGCCTATCCTTTTCTGTCTTCGCCAGAAACGGCAGCAAGACGTCGCGATGCTCTTCAGTAACTCGATCGGCCCCGAGAAGCTCAAGCGCGCGGGCGAAGTCGATCATCTCGGAGACCGATGGCGGTTTCTCGAGCGAATAGTTGCGAAACGATAGAGCGATGCCAGCCATCTCGCGGTGGAATGCCTCAGCCGCTTGGGGAGTGCGGCTCGCGATGATCTCGGCCTCCCTTTCGGGTGTCGGGTGTTCCACACGCACATACAGGCTGCGCCTGCGGATCGGGTCGCCTAATCTACGCTCCTCATTGCTTGTCAGCACAACGAAGGGGATGCTGCGCGCGTGAACGGTGCCGAATTCCGGAATGGAAAGCTGCCAAACGGAGAGGATCTCTAACAACAATGCTTCGAAGCCGTCGTCCACTTTGTCTAATTCATCAATCAGAAGGACACACGGCCGCTCACACTCGAGGGCCCGCATCAGCGGTCCGGCGCGAAAAAAATCTCGGCCAACGAGGCTGCTTTGTACGGATTTCCAGTCCTCGTGCTGCCCTTTCGAGAACTCCATATAAAGTCTCTGGAGACCCGAGTCGAAGCTCCCAATGGCCTGAGCCTCTGTTACACCTCGATAACATTGCAGCCGCTCGACGTGTGTACCTGCAGCCGCCGCGACCGACAGGGCGAGCTGCGTTTTACCCGAACCGGCTGGTCCCTCAAGTAGGAGCGGCTTCTTCAGCTTCGCGGCCAAGAAGACGACCTGGGTCATTACGGGATCGATGAAATAGCCGGTTGATGTGAGGTTGGTGGATAATTCTTCGAGCGAGTCAAACATTGCTGGTTCTCCTCGGCTCGTTGGGATCATGTGCAGGGTCTGGCGAGAAAACCGGTTTTTGTTCGCAGAAGGTCGCGCGTATGTCCTTCGAGATGTGACCCCAGATGACTGCCGCGGAGGAAACCCATAGGGCAAGTAGAGCGAAGAGGCCTACTCTAGCCCAGGGATCCCGACCCAAGGCCCGCCAGATGACGTTGGAATATCTGTTGAATACTGCAATATCTACAACCGTTAGCACGAACACGATCGCCAGCCTCATTGCCCGTTCTCGCATACTGTCCTCCTTAGAACGCGGGGCAAGAATGAGGTCGATTCAAAACTCGGTCAAATTTACGAATTCGATCTGTACGGAAGATGCGCGCAACGGTTCCTGAAGAAAAATCACTCGGCGTCTCACAGAGATGTGGTGAGGGCACTGGAGAATCTGTTTCGGAATTCTCAGAGCTGACTTATCTGTTGAGGTTTGTACCAAGTGAACAAATGGCTGCTCCGGTAGTTAGGCATGGCCAGAACCCGTGAAGACGAAATTTCGATTAGCAGAAATAACGATTTGAGTTACAAACAGGGCTTACGCTAGGCCTGTAGTCGTAGATAGACTCGTTGGGCCACCCGCGCGGGAATTCTTATCGAGGTGTAACGCCTCTTCTTTATGGTCTCTGGGCGATCAATCCTAATCACGCCTGGTTCGGTGTAGAAAAGCCGCCTAATCGTCCGATCGCTAAAGCCCCAGAGATTCGACAGCTCAAAAACGGTATAGTGCGTTTCCAGGACACCGCTGCTTTCTGGCGGAGTCTTGTCGGTTGGGAAGTTATTGCTTTGTCCTTGGTAGATTTGCACGGGAACCTCGAAGTTTCGCGACGGAGTCAGTTGAGGCAGGGCAGACGACCCAGCTTAAAACAGCATGTACGTCAGTTCCGCTTTTCGGTCAATTTGAGATCCTTTGAGGGTGGGAAGTCACCCTGGTGAAGCAGACCGAGAGGAAGGTAGGCCCGCCAGACGCGCCAAGTGAACCAGAGTGGACAGACTAAGCTGCCGCGCCTTATCGCACTCCGATTAGCAGCGTGCTCGGGCCGCAAACGGGAACTTAAACAATATCTATAAGGATCAAGCCTAAAAATTGATTCGAAATCGCAAATCGCATCGGCTTCAATGAATGTACGCCGTGGCCGGAAGCCGCACCTTACTCCTCAACTGAGCCGGCTGAACATTCGTGAACGTCGCGCCCATCCTTTGCATTGCCAACATCGCCTCATCTTCAAGCTGCTGCCTGCGAGCTCGCGTCCATTTTGCGTAATAGCGTTCCGTAGTCGCAACGGACTCATGGGTGAGCAGCTTACTCACTTTCGCTAGCTCCATTCCCGCCAGCAGCATCTCTACCGCAAATGTGTCCCGGAGCATATGGGAGCGAAAGTCGAGCGGTTCGCCGTCTTCATCTTTAAAATCCAGATAATTGTTGAGCCGATCTATTTTGCGCACCCACTTGTTGGTATTGACGCAAGGGGAGCACCTCCGAGACCAGAACCAATAATCAGGATGCTCTTCAGGTCGGCGCGGTAAGGCATTCAAAACGGCGACGACATGATCCGGCAGTATGAAATCAACCAGAGATTCCGAAGGCTTCCGGTTCATCTTTTTGCGAATCACTGCTCGCAGGCGATTGCCCGCGAGCGCTGATTTTGGGCAGTAGAGGACGTCCCCGACGCGGAGCCCTGTCCAGCGTTGAACCAGGAAGATCGCCCGGAGCCATTGCCCGATTTTTCCTGTCCTGTGTCGCGCCTCCTCGTCGAACTTGTACGTTGCGGCGAGCAATTGAACAAACTGATCCGGAGTCAGCGGCCATGTCTGGCTATGGTTCGGCGTGATTGACCTGAGCAGCAACGTCGGGTCGCGAGTGGTGTATTCCATTGCTGTAGCCCAGTAGAAGAAAGACTTCAGTCGGATCAGAAGGCTGGCTTGTGTGGCCAAAGCTAAGCGATTGTCCGCAACTTCGGCATCAGGGGTCCAGGAGGCACGCCATGCGTCCAACTGTGCGGGCGTCACATCGCTTACGTAAACGACGCCGGCTCTGTCGGCCCAGCGTTCGATTCGCCGACTGGTCGAACGGTAGGCGTCGATCGATGTTTCCGCAGGTCCTTTCATCCCGTTGATCCACAGCTTCAGAGCATCTTTCATAGGAGTGAGCAGGGGTTTCCGTTGGTCTGCTATTTTCTGCAATTCCATCTTTACCGGATCCCTCTTGTCCCGTTCACGCGCGGCGACGCGCTCGGCCTGCTCCCACGAGCGCGTCTTCGCCGATATATAGACCGTCTTTCCGTGCTCGCGAATGTAGAGGGATTTCCTACACTGGCACCGCTTCCAATGCGGGTCGCGCCGCTTCGGGCAGTCACCAGAATGGCGGGTGAAGACTGATATAGTGAACGATGAGATCGGTTCCATCGGGTTCATAGGCGCGGTCATTGTCGGGGTGAATCTGTTTTCATGCAAATTTTCAGCAAAATGATTTAGCGAAAAGCCAACCTGTTGATAATGAACGAGATGGAAGACTTCTGATAGAATCGATTAAATCCACTCCAACAGGAGAGGCAATGCAGGCAATACTGGCGCTGGAAGACGGGCGCATCTTTCGTGGTAAGAGTTTTGGCGCGCGAGCGGAGTGCTCGGGCGAAGTGGTCTTCAATACATCACTGACTGGCTATCAGGAGATCTTCACCGATCCTTCCTATGCAGGCCAGATTGTGGTTCTGACAAACCCACATATTGGAAACTATGGGACGACACCAAGCGATGCGGAGGCCTCACGGCCTTACATCGAAGGCCTGGTGACGCGCGAGTTTTCGCCGATGAGTTCGAACTGGCGATCGACCCAGGTGGCCGATGAGTATCTCGAACGCTATGGCGTGCCGGTGATCGGGGAGATCGATACGCGCGCGGTGGTACGGCATCTGCGGGCGAATGGCGTGATGCGCGGCGTGATTGCTTCGGGCGAGAGTCTTGATGTGGACGCTCTGGTAGCGACGGCGCGGGCGATCAAAAAGATGGATGGCACCGACCTTGCCAGCGGCGTGAGCACAAAGGTTGCGTACGAGTGGGACGCGAACGAGCCGAAGAATCAGACGGGCGACTCGCTTTTGACGGAGAACGAGGGCGGCGCGAAGCAGATGCATGTAGTCGCGTATGACTTCGGGATCAAAGAAAATATTCTGCGGATGTTGACGCGGGAGAACTGCAGGGTAACGGTGGTTCCAGCGAAGACCTCTGCAGCAGATGTCATGGCGATGAAGCCGGATGGAGTGTTCTTCTCGAATGGGCCGGGCGATCCGGAGCCGCTGGAGTATGCGGTCGAGAACGTGAGACAGCTACAGGGGAAGGCTCCGATCTTTGGCATCTGTCTTGGACACCAGATCTTCGGTCTGGCGCTGGGCGGCAAGACGTACAAGCTGAAGTTCGGACATCACGGCGGCAATCATCCGATCATGAACCACCAGACGGGGAAGGTTGAGATTACGGCGCAGAATCATAACTTCAACGTCGATCCGGACTCGCTGCCTGCGGATGTGGAACGGACGCATACGAATTTGAACGATCAGACGCTGGCCGGGTTGAAGCATAAGACGGACCCGATGTTCAGCGTGCAGTATCACCCGGAGGCTAGTCCGGGACCACATGACTCGCATTATCTCTTCAAGGATTTTCGGAAGATGATGGAAGAGTTCAAAAAATAGAGATTAAATGGCGCGGCTTTGGTCGCGCATTTTTTCGGCACAAGAGATTGTAAGAGGAAGAAAAAGAAGATGCCGCGTAGAAATGACATTGCGAAGATTATGGTGATCGGCTCGGGGCCGATTGTGATTGGGCAGTCGGCGGAGTTCGATTACTCGGGGACGCAGGCTTGTAAGGCGCTGAAGGCCGAGGGATATGAGGTGGTGCTGGTGAACTCGAACCCGGCGTCGATCATGACCGATCCTGAGGTGGCGGACCGGACCTATATTGAGCCGTTGAATGCGGCGTATGTGGAGGAGATTCTTCGCGTCGAGAAGGAGATGCTCGATCCGGATGTGTTGGGCACTAAAGGCAAGTTTGCGCTGCTACCTACGGTGGGTGGACAGACGGCGCTGAACCTTGCGGTGGATCTGGCGGATTCGGGTGTGCTGGACAAGCTGGGGATCGAGTTGATCGGGGCGAAGCTGGAGGCGATCAAGAAGGCGGAGGACCGGCTGCTCTTCAAGGACGCGATGGTAAAGATCGGACTGGACATGCCGCGGTCTGCGCTAATCAATAACATTCGCGATGGGTTGGAGTTTGCGGCGAAGCTCGGATTTCCGGTTGTGATTCGGCCTTCGTTCACGCTGGGTGGTTCGGGCGGCGGGATTGCGTACAACCGCGAGGAGTTGATGGAGATTCTTGCGCGCGGTCTGGACCTTTCGCCGGTGCATGAGTGCCTGCTGGAAGAGAGCGTGCTGGGGTGGAAGGAGTATGAGCTGGAGGTGGTGAGGGACCTGAAGGACAACGTCATCATCATCTGCTCGATTGAAAACTTCGATCCGATGGGCGTGCATACGGGCGACTCGATCACGGTGGCTCCGGCGCAGACGCTGACGGACCGCGAGTATCAGCGGATGCGGGACGCGGCGATTCGGGTGATTCGCGAGATCGGCGTGGAGACGGGTGGAAGTAATGTGCAGTTCGCGGTGAATCCGCTGAATGGGCGCATGACGGTGATCGAGATGAATCCGCGGGTTTCGCGGTCGAGCGCGCTGGCCAGTAAGGCGACGGGATTTCCGATTGCGAAGATTGCGGCGCGGCTGGCGGTGGGTTATACGCTCGATGAGATTCAGAACGATATTACGAAGGCGACTCCGGCGTGTTTCGAACCTACGATTGATTATGTCGTGGTGAAGATTCCGAAGTGGCAGTTTGAGAAGTTTCCCGGAGCGGATGAGAGCCTGGGGCCGCAGATGAAGTCTGTGGGCGAGGTGATGGCGATCGGCAGGACCTTCAAGGAAGCGATGATGAAGGCGGTGCGGTCGCTGGAGACGGGCAAGAAGGCTACGGCGAAGGATATTGAACCGCGGCGGCTGACGCAGAGGCTGGTGACGCCGCATCCGGAGCGGCTGAATTATATTCGCTATGCGTTTGAACAGGGAATGACGGTGCGTGAGGTTGCGCGCATGACGTCGATGGATCCGTGGTTTCTGTATCAGATGAAGCAGATTACGGATGAGATCAAAGCTATCGGTGGCGTGGCGATGGCTGACGTGACAGCAGAGCAGCTGAGGACGGCGAAGCGGATGGGAATCTCCGATGAGCGGCTGGCAGCGAGCTGGGGACTTGTAGGCGCGGAGGGTACGGCAGCGGTGCGTGCGCTGCGGAAGAAACTGAACGTGATGCCGGTGTACAAGATGGTAGATACGTGCGCTGGTGAGTTTGAGAGCTACACGCCTTATCTCTATAGTTGCTACGACGAAGAAGATGAAGCAGCGCCGACGAAGAAGAAGAAGATTCTGATTCTGGGTAGCGGACCGAATCGGATTGGGCAGGGAATCGAGTTCGACTACTGTTGCTGCCATGCGGCGTTTGCGCTGCGCGAGGATGGCTACGAGACGATCATGGTGAACTGCAATCCTGAGACGGTGTCGACCGACTATGACACGAGCGACCGGCTCTACTTCGAGCCGCTAACGCTGGAGGATGTGCTTGGCGTGTATGAGCATGAGGCTTCGTCGGGTGCAGAGATTGGAATGATTGTGCAGTTCGGCGGACAGACTCCGCTGAATCTTTCGCTGCCGTTGAAGAAGGCTGGGGTGCCGATTATCGGGACTTCGCCGGAGTCGATTGATCTTGCGGAGGATCGGAAGCGATTTGGAAAGCTGATTGAAGAGTTGAAGATCCCGCAGCCTGAGGGAGCGATGGCGACCAGCGTGAATGAGGCTGTGGCCGGGGCGAATCGGGTTGGGTATCCAGTGCTGGTGCGGCCTTCGTATGTACTGGGCGGGCGGGCGATGGTGATTGCCTATGACGACGAGGCGATTGTGAGGTACATGTCTACGGCGATTGAGTACTCGCAGGAGCGGCCGGTGCTGATCGACCACTTTCTGGAAGATGCGATCGAGTGCGATGTGGACGCTCTGTGCGACGGCGACGATGTGGTGATCGCCGGCATTATGCAGCACATCGAAGAGGCGGGAATTCACTCGGGCGATTCTTCGTGCGTACTGCCTGCGGTCGATCTTAGCGAGGATGTGCTGCAGACGATTCGGGAGTACACACGTAAGCTGGCGATGGCACTGAGTGTTCGGGGACTGGTGAATATCCAGTTTGCGATTCAACGTGGAACGGTGTTCGTCATCGAGGTGAATCCACGGGCCTCGCGCACAGTGCCTTATGTCTCCAAGGCGACGGGGATTCCGCTGGCGAAGATTGCATCACGCGTTATGGTGGGGCGGAAGCTGAAGGAGCTGCTGCCGGAGCAGGTGGCGAGTGGTAAGGATCTGGAGACTGGATCGCACTACTTTGTGAAGTCGCCGGTGTTTCCGTGGGGTAAGTTTCCGGGAGTGGACACGATACTTGGTCCGGAGATGAAGTCGACGGGCGAGGTGATGGGTGTGGCGGATAACTTTGGCGAGGCGTTTGCCAAGGCGCAGAGTGCGGCCGGGCAGGCACTCCCGCTGCAGGGTACGGTGTTTCTCAGTGTGAACGACCACGACAAGGAAGGCGCGGTCTCGCTGGCGAAACAGTTTGTGGAGATGGGATTCCACCTGGTAGCGACGCATGGGACGGCCATAGTTCTGGAGCAGGCAGGCTTGCATCCGGAGCGTGTGTACAAGGTGAAAGAAGGACGACCGAATGTCGTCGATCTGATCAAGGGCGACAGGATTCAGCTGATTGTGAATACGCCTCGTGGCCAGGATACATTCTTCGATGAGCAGGCGATTCGACGGGCTGCGGTGCTGGCGCGCATCCCTACGATTACGACTCTGGCTGCGGCTCGCGCGGCGGCGGAGGGGATCTCTTCGCTGCAGGATGGCGAGCTGAGTGTGATCGCGCTACAGACGCTGCATGCGGAACGGGTTGCTGCTGCGGTCTGAGGCGCTGGCGATCGCTTCAGCAGAGTTGTGCGGGTTGCCGTTGGAGCTTAGGGTTCGTACGCGAACTTCGCTCCGACGGCGTAGCCGATCATGGAGAGTGGGATCCATGCACCGACAAGCAGGCCATCTCCGCCCATGAGACCGCTGCCGTTGCTGATGGTGAAGAAGGTTCGCCAAAGCTTTTCGACGGCGCCGCAGGTCTCGCAGAGCCCGTTGCCGGTGGGGAGATCGAGCACCCAGACGCAGACGACTGAGAAGATAACGAGGCCGGAGATCCAGATGTAGCCTGCGATGTCGTTGTGATGAAGGCGGGCGAGAAGGAAGCCTCCGACCATAGGCACAAGCAGGGCAAGGATGGTTCCCACGAGCTTCGGTATCGGGGAGTCGGGGTCGGGATGGTTGAGAGACATGACGCAGATGGTGAGGGCGAGAAGCAGGAAGGCGATAAGGGTGTGGGCGAGAAACCAGAGGGCTTCGCGGCCCAGGTCGCCGAGCGACTTGTCTTGTGAGGTGTCTTGTGCGTTGGTCATGACTGTCTTAGCAGAGATTATCCCAAATGGATGAAGATGCGGCGGGGGAGTTTTACGTCTTTTGTGGCAGGGCGCTGTGTTGCCAACTTTGGCTGCGTGGGTTCGCATGGATTTGGGATCGCTCTTAGAATAGGAAGATGCTGCTTGAAGGGCTTCAACTACCACTGACCACACCGTTTTATTCTGACGGACGAGTTCACTTACTCAAGCTTGAACATAATGCGGAACGATACTCGAAGACACCGGCAGCCGGATTGGTGGTGCTGAGCGAGTCGGGTGAGCCGGGGATGCTGTCGGATGAGGAGACGCGCCTGGTGCTGCAGAGTGCGAGGGATGCGGCGGCAGCGGAGAAGGTGCTGATGGCCGGAGTGTCGCGCGACAGTGTTCTGGGTACGCTTGATTTGGCGGAGACGGCGGCGCGGTCTGGGTATGATGCTGTGCTGGTGAAGTTGCCGTCGGTTCTTCGTGCGGATGGACGAGGTGATCGGACGCTGGAGATGATGACTTACTTTCAGATGATCGCGGATCGGTCGGCGCTGCCTGTGGTGCTGGATAGCTCGGCTGCGATGGGGGCTTTGCCTGCTGAGGTCTTGATTGAGCTTGCGGGGCACCCTGGAGTGATTGGGGTGATTGACGGTGGCGGCACAGGGGAACGGGTAAGGCGGCTGAGGGCAGGAACCGCTATGGTGAAGCGCGACGTTGCCGTCACGATGGTTTTTGCGGCGGTGACTGGAAGGATGCAGGCGCGGGGCGAGGGTGAGGGTGGATTGATCTCGGCGAATAAGTTGACGGGTGGGGGCGCTGCGCTGGCGGTCGCTCCGGCGAAGATGGGTTTGAAGACGCGGAGCAAGGCTGTCGGATTTCAGATACTGGCTGGCTTGACGAATGGAATGCTGGAAGGGCTAAGGGCAGGAGCCGTGGGAGCTGTGCCGGGGTTTGCGGCGTCTGCTCCACAGGCGTGCTATGAGGTTCTGGCGGCGTGGAAGGATGGGGACGAGGGGCTGGCCGAGGAGAAGCAGACGAGACTGCTCAACGTGGCGAGAAGAGTGGAGGAGCAGTTGGGCGTGTCGGGGATTAAATTTGGGTGTGACTTGAATGGATATGCTGGAGGGGTGCCGCGAATGCCTTTGCTGCCTCTGACCGGGGAGGAACGGGCAGAGATTGAGGCGTTGATGCAGGGGTTGCGGAACTGAGGGTTCCACGAAGATCTAGTGTTTGGGTGTGACCGTGACGCCCATGCCGCTGAGTTTGCTGCGGGCCTGCATGGCCTCAGGCGAGTTGGGGAAGCGCTGGATGAGGGTGCGGAACTCGCGAATGCCGCCGTCGTTGTCTTTGAGGGCGATGAGTGCCATGCCTTTGTGGAGATGGGCTACGGGGACCTTGTTGCTGTCGGGGTACTGCTGGAGGACGCTGTCGTAGGCCTTGACGGCGGCGGGGTAACGGCCTCCGCGGTAGTCGATCTCCGCCTGGTAGTAAAAGGAGTTTCCTGAGAGAGGGTTATCGGGGTAGAACTTGGTCACGTCCGCGAACTCGGAGGCGGAGAGCGCGTACTTCGCGGACATGTAATCGCCGAGCGCGGTCTTGTATAGCTCGTCGGCGGGAGGAACGGCAGGGCCTTGGGTGGCAGCAGGGGCAGGGGCTGCGGCCATCGGGACGTCAGCGGAGGGTTTTCCTCTGCGAACGATCGGGGCCGGGGTGGGTGCGGGAGCGGCGGTTGGTGGATTGTCGGGAAGAGCAGCCGATGGCGCGGGTGTGGCGGAACTGCCGCCTGGTTGAGGCTGATTCTGAATGTTCTGCTGCTGGTTCTGAACGTCCTGCATGAGTTTTTGAATCGATGCGAGACGCGCCTTGAGTTCGTCCACTGAATCGTTAAGCGACTGGATCTGACCGGAGACCTGGTCGATCTTTCCGTTCTGGGCCTCCTGCTGCGTCTGCATCTGCTTTTGCATGGTGTCGATGCTGACGGCGATCTTGTTGACGGAGTCTGCACTCTGCTGGACGAGATCCTTCATGACGCCCATGCGTTCGTCGTTCGACTGCTGAAGGCGGGCGACGGCGTCCTGGAGCTGCTGGATCTGAGTCTGAAGCTGAATCATGTCCTTGCTGACGGCAAAGGCTGGCGCAGAGCAGAACACAACAGCGGCTAAGAGGGCGGCGGAGAGGAGACGAGCCGGCCTACGAATGAGGGCGGATGGGGAGGATTGATTGGATTGAGTGATCATAGGCGGCTGCGCTCGGCTTTCTAGAGTGAGACAGCCCCCGCATTGAGGAACTATGCGGGGGCTGGGCTCGAGTGAATGACAGGACTAGCGGTCCAAGGAGAACTGCGCGCGGCGATTCTGCTGCCAGCAAGTCTCGTTCTCTTCGGTGCAGAACTGCTTTTCCTTGCCGTAGCTGATGACGCGGAGACGGCTCGCCGGTACGCCCGCGGAGACCAGAGCGGTACGGGCGGCGTTGGCGCGATTCTCGCCGAGGGCCAGGTTGTACTCTGCAGAACCACGATCGTCGCAGTAGCCGCCGATGACGACCTTGATGGCAGGATGCGCGGCCAGATAGGACGCAGCCTGAGCCGTGGAGGTGGCGGCATCGGGACGGAGGTCGTAGCTGTCGTAGTCGAAGAAGATGTCCTGAACGTTCTGGTGGAAGGCGGCTTCGCTACCCATGTCACCTTCGGTCGGGGCAGGCGGAGCAGATGGTGCAACGGGCACGCGGACGGTTACACGAACGTTGGCTTCGGTGGTGCCACCATCGCCCTTCGCGGTGAGATGGAAGTTGGTGGAGTTCGAGGGGGAGACGGTCTGGGTGCCGTTGGAGTTGACCTCGCCGATACCGTCGATGGTCACGACGGTGGCGTTCTGGGTGCGCCAGTTCAGCACGACGGACTGGCCGAGATCGATGGCGAGAGGATCTGCCGTAATGGAGGCGGTGGGCGGCGCGGCGGGTGCTGCGGGCGCGGGCCCGAGAGCGTTAGGATCGACGCCGCTGGCTTTTTTGTGGCATCCGGTTGCTGCTGCGATTGCGATGAGTGCGGTGGTAATGACCAAGGTCTTGCGAATTTTTAACTGCGTGATGTTCATTCGATATGCTCCTGCAAACGGTAGTGATTCAAGGATCAAGGTTGCCTGCGAGATGTAGCCGCAGAGAAGGTGAAGTTACTTCCAGCTCCAGTTTGGCATGTCGCCACCGGCGCCGGTGAGTGCGCGTTTCTGGGTGCCGTCTGCGAGCATGGTCCAGATCTTCATGTGGGCTGCTTTACCGTCGGCGGTGTTCGCGTAGACGATGTGGCGGCCGTCGGGAGACCAGGAAGGGAAGTCGCAGCGGCCGGTGTCGTGGGTAAGTTGAATCCAGCGCTTGGTGGCGATCTCCATGACGTAGATATCCTGTCCGCCGGGCGCGCCGGGTCCGTACTTGCGGTCCCATGCAAAGGCGAGAAACTGTCCGTTGGGAGACCACGAGGGTGAGGTGGCATAACCGCCATCGGTCATGCGCTGCACGGCGGAGCCATCGGTGTCCATGATGTAAAGCTGGGGCAGACCGGTTCGTCCGCTGATCCAGGCAATCTGCGATCCGGTTCGCGGATTGAAGACGGGGGAGACGTCGGGACCGCGGAAGCTTGTGATGCGGCGCGCTAGACTGCCGTTGACGTCGGTGATCCAGATCTCGGGGTCGCCGGTGCGGGAGGAGGAGAAGGCGAGATCTTTACCGTTGGGCGCCCAGGCTGGGGAAAGGTTAGTGCCGCCGGTGGAAGAGAAGTTGACCATACGCCCGAGGATGAGCGAGTACATGCGGATCTGGAAGCCATCGCGTCCGAGAGAGGAGAAGGCCAGACGGCTGTTATCGGGTGCGATGCGCGGAGAGAGAGAGACGGTGCCGAGGTGGGTGATGGCGTGCTGATTGGCGCCGTCGTAGTCCATCTCCCAGATCTCTTTGTCAGGGCCTGCGATCTTGACGTAGTAGATCTTGGTCTCGGCGATGCCCTGACTGCCTCCGCTGAGACGGAAGATGATCTCATCGGCGAAGCGGTGGGCGATCTGACGGGCTGCATCTTCGGTGACGACGTCGGTGTATTGCTTGGCGAGAACCTGGGGATACTGGAGGTTCTTGGCGTCGAAAAGGTAGCCGCTGCAGACGATCTTGTCCGATTGGATGGCGAAGCTGCCGAAGGCCACCATGGCTGCCGAGGATGGCGGTGCAGCCCATTGCTGGAGGCTAATGTCTGCGGGTGAGCCGGGAGTGGACTGGGGAAGCAGGCTCTTAGAAACAATGTCAAATATGCCTGCGTTGGCCAAGTCGGAGTACAGGGTGGCGTCGAAGGTGGTTTTGAGACTGGCGGTCTGCGGATCTGTAGAGAGAGGCTTGAAGTCGGCCACCGCGATGCGGATGTTGGTGACGCCGCTTGAGGTCTCAGTCTTGAACCCTTCCTGAGCATGCAGTGTGGAGACCATGGCGAACAGGACGGTGAACAGGACGGGGATAGGTCCAAAACAATACAAACCGGCGCGCCGAATAAGGGACGTTCTTTTAAGACTAGACATTCTTTTCCATGTTAGACGCAAAAGGATGATGTGGGGGTGTATGAGCGGTGCTAAGGGTGGTAATCAAGGGAATACTCCGGTTGGGTGGGAATTACTGTGGATGGAGGTGGAAGGTGTACTCCACAGTGATGCGGTTGCCCTGCGGGAGTGGGCCGAAGCCGTCGACACGCTGGACGGCGCGCATGGCGGAGAGGTCTAGGGTAGGGGAGCCGCTGCGGGTCTCGACACGGACGTTCTCAGGGACGCCTTCGCGGTTGATGTCAAAGACGATGGTTGTGCTCTTGCCGAGTGAGGCTTTGGGGTCGGCTTCGGCGGTGTACCAGTTCTGAGCGACCTTGCTATTGACGATATTTACGTAGTAGGCGAAGCGTTCGCCGAAGGTGCGATCTTCGACGGAGACGCTGGCGGTGCCATTTTTGAGCTCCATCGTGGCCTGCGCGATGCGGATGCCGGCGGTCTCCCCCGTGACTGCCTTTGTTGGGGGAGGCGTGACTGGCTGGACGTGCTTGGGCGGAGTGGGCGTTGGCTTGTCGGCGGTCTTGATGGGTTTGGTGATCTTCTCAGGGATCGCGATCTCTTTAGGGCTTGGTGGAGGCTCGGTTCTCTCTTTGGAGATGACGGGAGCGGGGCTTGGCGCTTCGGAGGTAAGTACTCCGGTGTCCAGGGTGCGCTGGGTGGGTGGGAGCGGAAGCGAGGAGACCATGGTGGCCTGGATGGCTCCGGCGTTGGAGGAGTGTTCGCCCCAGTTAGGGCCGTGGGAGTGGAAGATAAACGCCCAGCCGAAGATGGTTGCGGCGACGAGGCCGTGCAGGACGATAGAACCGGCAAAGTTTCCGCCGAGGTTGTCGCCGTAGCTGCCGTTGGATTTGAGTGGAGTGGCTATGGCTCCGTCCTCATTTCTGTATCGGCTGGGTGACGATGCTGATGTTGGTGATGCCGGCCTGTTTGACGGCGTCCATGACCGAGGCGAAGGCTCCGAAGGGAACGCGCTCGTCGGCTCGAAGATAGATGATGCGCTTGGCGGGATCACCCTTGCCGGTGGTGCGCAGGAGGGTGGGAAGCTCGTTGACGTTGACGGGCTTGTCCTGCAGGAAGACGTTCTGCTGTCGGTCGATGGTGACGACCATCCGCTCCTCGGTGAGCTGATTGACGGTGCGTGTCTTGGGGATGGCGACCTCAACCCCGGACTGAAGCACCGGCGCCGTGAGCATGAAGATGAGCAGAAGCACGAGGACGACGTCGACCAGAGGGGTGATGTTGATCTCGGCGAGTGCGGTCTGGGTGCGTCCCTTGGCGGAGAAGGCCATTGCTAGAAAGACCTCCGTCTTGCCTCTTCCGGCTGCTGCTGCGCTGGAGGCGGCGAGACCATGGCTGCGTTTTCGATGGCGTTGAGAAGCTCGCGGCCGAAGTCGTCCATGCGTGAACCGAACTCGCGCAGACGTGCGGTGAGCTGGTTGTATCCGATGACGGCGGGGATGGCGACGACGAGGCCGGCTGCGGTGGTGATGAGAGCCTCGGAGATGCCGGGTGCGACGGCGCGGAGGGTGGCTGCGCCAGCGGTGCCGAGGCCGTGGAAGGCGTCGATGATGCCCATGACGGTGCCGAAGAGGCCGATGAACGGTGCGATGGCGGCGATGGTGGCGAGCCAGGTCATGCGGCTCTCCATTGCGGTGAGGGCTTCGCTGGAGGCGGTCTGGGCGGCGCGTTCGAGCGCTACGGGGTTGCGGGGAAGGCCGCGTCCGCCGTTCTGGCGCTGATACTCGTCGTAGATCTCGGCAAAGACGGCGACCAGAGGGCTGGGTTTGAACTGATCGGCGACGGTGGCGATCTCGCTAAGGCGGGTCGATTTACGAAAGGCGCGGATGAAGCGCTGGCTCTGGGTCTGGGCTTTGCCGAAGCTGGACCACTTGGAGAGCATGATGGTCCAGGAGAAGATACTGGCAAGGAGAAGGATGAGGAGCACCGCGAAGGCGACGGGCCCGCTGTTGTGAATCATCTCCACGAGGGCGCTGCTGTTGGCCGCCGCGGGTGGCGCGGCAGTTGGATCTTCCTGAAGGAAGTGCAGAGCGAGGGCGAGGGTCGAGAGCATAGTTGTTGTCCACCAGAGCTTAGTGTAAATCGTCAGTGCGCGAAATCCGGTGGGGAGCATCTGTCGTGGTGCGGGTTTCCGGTGTGCAGGATGGTTCATGACGAGAATCCGGTAAGGTTTGTTATTCTCGCGATACGTCTTTGCCTGGGGACCTTATGCTTTTGGAGTTGCGCGCGGAAAACTATGCGGTGATCGACCGTACCGTTGCTACGTTTGGGCTTGGGTTGAATCTCCTGACGGGGGAGACGGGCGCCGGAAAGTCGATTTTGATCGATGCGCTGGTGTTGCTGCTGGGTGGGAAAGCGTCTGCGGACTTTGTTCGCCATGGGGAAGAGAAGGCGGTGGTGGGGTGTGTCTTCGAGTTGACGCCGGGAGCAGCTTCGATCCTGGAGGCGAATGGCATCGACTCTGAGTCGGACCATATCCTGCTGCGTCGCGAGATTCTGGCGAGCGGCAAGGGGCGAGTCTTCATCAATAACCAGCCGGCGACCGTGGGTGTGTTACGGCAGCTTGCCCCTGAGCTGGCGCTGGTGCATTCGCAGGGAGAGACGCTGAGTTCGTTCGATCAGGCTCAACAACGGAGCCTGCTGGATCGCTTTGGCGGTTTGAGTACGGAGAGTGTGGCTGAGGCGTTTGCGGTGTGGCGAACGACTACGGACAAGTTGAACGAACTGCAGTCGGCGGAGCAGGACCGGCTTCGGATGGCGGACCTTTGGCGATTTCAGAGTAAAGAGATCGATCAGGCAGGACTGACGACGGAGGACGAGGATGTTCAGCTTGAGGCGGAGAAGCGTGTGCTGGGGAACGCCGAGAAGCTATACACCGCGGCGATGAGTGCGCATGAGTTGCTGTATGAGTCTGAGGGTGCGGCGGAGACGACCCTGGGTGCGGCGCTGAAGCATCTGGAGGAGCTGGCGCGGTACGATGCGCGGTTTCAGGAGCCGGCACAGCAGTTGAGTGCGGCGAAGGCGATTGTAGAGGACGTGGACGCCGAGGTACGGGACTTTGCGGATAATATCAACGCGGCGCCTGGGCGACTGGAGGAGATTGAAGACAGGCTGGCGGCGCTTGACCGGTTGAAGCGAAAGTATGGGCAGACGCTGGGGGATGTGATCGCGTTTGGAGCTGACGCTGCGAGACAGTTGGCCGAGGTTGAGAACCGGGATGCGCTGCTGGTTGAGTTGAAGGCCAAAGAGGCACAGGATGCGGCGGCGTATGAGGTAGTGGCAGGACAGATTACTACCGGACGGCTGGAGGCGGCGAAGCGTCTGGAGAAGCTGGCGGAGGCCCAGATCAATGACCTGGCGATGAGTACTCGCTTTCATGTTCGCGTGACGGCAGAGAAAGAAGCGCCGCACTGGACCGCACATGGGTGGGATCAGGTGGAGTGCCTGATTGCGACCAATGCCGGAGAGCCTTTGAAGCCGTTGCATGAGATCGCCTCGGGAGGCGAGATGTCGCGTGTGATGCTGGCGTTGAAGGTAACCGTCGAAGAGGCGGTATCGGGCGGGTCGGGGCGAAAGAAGAGGTCGATTCTGCCACGAACGCTGGTCTTCGATGAGATCGATATTGGCATTGGCGGTCGAGCGGCGGAGGCGGTGGGACGAAAGTTGAAGACACTCTCCAGGGGGCAGCAGGTGCTTTGTATTACGCATCTGCCTCAGATTGCTGCGTTCGGGGATCAGCACTTCCTGATCGAGAAGACAGAGAAGGGCGGACGCACCCAGACGAACGTTCGTCGGATGGAGGATGCTGAACGGACTCAGGAGATCGCGAGGATGTTGAGTGGGGCCAAGTTGACCGAGACGAGCCTGAAGCACGCGGAGCATCTTCTACAAGCCAGCCGATAACTCTCCTACACTACATCTCGCGGGATCGCCTTGGCATCCGACAGAGAGAAGTACGGAGGGAATGTTATGTCGAATGATTCCAAGAAGTGCGCGATGGATGGATGTGTCTGTATGGCGCCTGCGGGCGAGAAGTATTGTTCCGCGTATTGTGAGACGGCAAAGGGTGAGACCAAACTGGAGTGCGATTGCGGACATCCTGCGTGTGCCGGGCAGAAGCTCTAACAGGATCACTACTTGTTTAGGCGATGCAGCTTAGCCTCAAAAGTTCTACTTATTTCGGAACTTTTGGGGCTTTCCTCGTTTGTAGAGATGCACCTCGAATGGTTCAATTTGGGTTACGGTTTGAAGGTAGACGCGGTATACTGGAAGGCGTGACTACTACCACCCTTGACCATGCTGCAATAGACCAGAGCGGCACTAAAACGAAAACTAAGCGGGTTCTCCTTCTAAAGCCTCGCGGCTTCTGTGCAGGCGTTGTGCGTGCTATTGATATCGTGCAGATTGCGCTGGAGACCTTTGGTGCGCCGATCTATGTGCGCAAGGAGATCGTGCATAACAGCTATGTCGTAACTGACCTGGCGAAAAAAGGCGCGATCTTTGTCAACGAGTTGGATGAGGTTCCTGAAGGAGCACGGGTTATCTACTCTGCGCATGGGGTTTCTCCGGCTGTGCGCGATCGGGCGAAGGAGCGTGGGTTGAAGGTGATCGATGCGACATGCCCGCTAGTTACCAAGGTGCATGTCGAGGCGATTAAGTTTGCAAAGCAGGGATATTCGCTCGTGCTGATCGGCCATCGCGACCATGATGAGATTGAAGGAACGCAGGGCGAGGCGCCGGATGTGACCCAGGTTGTATCGACAGTACAGGAGGTTGCGGATCTGGTGGTGCCAGACCCCAATCGCGTCGCTTATCTGACGCAGACGACTCTGTCGCTGGACGAGGCGCGGGACATGATTCAGGCGCTCAAGAACAAGTTTCCGAACATCGTTGGACCGCACTCGCAGGACATCTGCTATGCGACGGAGAACCGCCAGGTCGCGGTGAAGAATGTTGCGCACGGAGCCGATCTTGTTCTGGTGGTCGGTTCGACGAATAGCTCGAACTCCAACCGTCTCGTCGAGGTTTCGAAGAATCTTGATACGAACTCTTACCTGATCGACACAGCGGATGCTATCCGACCAGAGTGGCTGGACGGAGTCGACACGGTAGCGGTAACGGCGGGCGCATCGGCTCCCGAGGTGCTGGTAAAGGACGTTGTCGAATACCTGCAGACGATGGGCTATGGCTCAGTAGACGAGGTGGAAGTGATGCCTGAGAATGTTCGCTTCGGTTTGCCGCCCGAGATTGTTCAGGCCATTGCATCGGCACCACCTGTTTCTAGATAACGGAAGACGCAGATAGAGAGTTTGTTTTCATGGGTACATTTTCAAGTAATCCGAATGGCGTTAAGCAGTCGGCGCAACCACGCTTTGGACGGATGGATCTGAGCCTGGAGCATGTCGCTGAAGGCATAGAGCGCGCGAAGGATTGGCTACTGAGCCTGCAGCATCCGGATGGATACTGGTGTGGAGAACTGGAAGCGGACAGCATGCTCGAATCCGACTACATCTTCATGCATGTTCTTCTGGGTACAGGCGACCGAGGCCGGATGGAACGGGCGGTCAATGAGATTCTTCGCCATCAGAACGAAGATGGCGGTTGGAGTATCTACCCGAACGGGCCTTCGAATATCTCGCTTGGGGTGAAGGCTTACTTTGCGTTGAAGTTGATGGGATGGTCGCCTGACCATCCCGTTCTCGTGAAGGCGCGTACCTGGATTCTTGCAAATGGTGGCGTGACCGAGGTCAATACCTTCACTAAGATCTACCTTTGTTTCATGGGACAGTATGAGTACGACGCGGTTCCCGCTGTGCCGCCTGAGCTCATCTTGTTTCCGAATTGGTGGTACTTCAATATCTATGAGATTTCGGCCTGGTCTCGTGCCATCGTTGTGCCGCTGTCGATCGCTTACGCGAAGAAGCCGTTCAAGAAGATCTCTCAGGAGCAGGGAATTGACGAGCTCTTCGTGGGTGGTCGTGCAAACGCAGATCTCCATCTGAAGTGGGATAAGAAGAAGATCTTTGGCTGGAGAAATATCTTTCTTGCGGCCGATCGTATCTTCCATTGGGCAGAACGTGTTCATATCCGTCCACTCCGCAAAGCAGCGCTGAAAAAGGCTGAGAAGTGGATGTTGGAGCGGTTTGAGAAATCAGATGGCCTCGGAGCGATTTACCCGGCCATGCTGAACGCTTTGATTGCGTTGGCGTGCCTCGGCTATACGTCGGACGACCCTCAGTTCATTCGCGCGATGGATGAGTTCGAAAAGCTTGGGATTGATAATCCGGAGGGTGAGCCTCACTATCCGACACCGACATTCCGCATGCAGCCCTGCGTCTCTCCCGTGTGGGATACCGCACAGGCGGTGTATGCATTGGGCGAGGCGGGTATCGCGAAGAACGATCCGCGCATGGTCAAAGCAGCGGATTGGCTTATGTCGAAGGAGGTTCGCAATAAGGGTGACTGGGCGATGAATATGCCTAATGTCCAGCCTGGCGGATGGTACTTCGAGTTTAACAATGAATTCTATCCGGATGTAGATGATTCCGCGCAGGTTCTGCTTGCGCTGAACTGCGTTACCCATCCGCGGGAGCGCAACCAGCACGACGTGTCGCAGCGAGCGCTGGAGTGGATCTTTGCAATGCAGTGCAGGAATGGTGGCTGGGCGAGCTTCGATAAAGACAATACGAAGATGATCTTCCAGTACATTCCCTTTGCAGACCATAATGCGATGCTGGATCCGCCGACGGTTGATATTACCGGCCGCATTCTGGAAATGCTCGCCAACTATGGATACACCCGGCGCGACAAGCGGGTGGAGAAGGCCATTCAGTTTGTTCTCGACGAGCAGGAGACCGACGGGAGTTGGTTTGGGCGCTGGGGAGTCAACTACCTGTATGGGACATTCCTGGTATTGCGTGGATTAGAGGCGATTGGCGTGTGGAATCACGAGCCTCCGGTTCAGCAGGCGGCGGAGTGGATTCGCATGATGCAGAACGCGGACGGCGGTTGGGGCGAGACTTGCACCAGCTATGACGATCCGACGCTACGAGGGATTGGACCGAGCACACCATCGCAGACTGCGTGGGCAGTTCTTGGACTGCTTGCTGCTGGAGATACACGAAGCGACTCGGTAGCCAAGGGTATCCGCTGGCTGGTGTCGAAGCAGACGGAGACCGGGACCTGGGACGAATCTGCGGCAGGCCGCAACAATGAAGCGATCTATACCGGTACGGGTTTTCCGCGCGTGTTTTATCTTGCTTACCACCTGTACCGTGACTACTTCCCGCTGCTTGCGTTAACGACGTACAAGCGCGCCATGGAAAAGGAAGCGGCAGCAACCGCAGCGTAGTTCAGTAACTTTCAGTAAAGCGCGATGGCTGCGCAAACTTTTTGATGGAGGAGACACCGGATGGCAGTGCCAGTCTCGCAAGCTTGGACGGTTGCAACTTATGTTTTGAAGCAGAAGCTCATGGGCCGGAAGAGGTATCCGCTCGTGCTGATGCTGGAGCCATTGTTCCGCTGCAATCTGGCGTGTGCCGGCTGCGGGAAGATCCAGTATCCTGCCCACATTCTGAAGACGGATCTGTCGCCCGAAGAGTGCTTCAAAGCAGTCGAAGAGTGCGGCACGCCTATGGTCTCGATTCCTGGTGGAGAGCCCCTGCTTCATCCCCAGATGCCAGAGATTGTCGCCGGCCTAGTAGCGCGCAAGAAGTACGTCTACATGTGCACTAACGCTCTTTTGCTGAAAGAGAAGCTGCACCTGTTCAAGCCGAGCAAGTATCTTTCGTTCTCTGTCCATGTTGACGGTCAGCGCGAGCATCATGACTTTTCCGTCTGCCGCGAGGGCGGCTATGACATCGCGATGGAAGGTGTTCGTGCCGCGGTTGCGGCTGGCTTTCGCGTAACCACGAACACCACCTTGTTCGACGGTGCGGATCCGAACTCGGTGCGCGCGCACTTTGATGAGTTGATGGAAGTGGGTGTGGAGAGCATGATGGTCTCTCCCGGCTACACCTACGACAAGGCGCCGGATCAGAATCATTTTCTGGGCAAGGCAAAGTCTCGCAGAATGTTTCGCGCGATTCTCTCCAACCGCAAGAAGACCTGGCGCTTCAACACGCATCCACTGTTCTCGGAATTTCTGATGGGCAAGCAGAACTTCGAATGCACACCGTGGGGCATGCCGACGTTTTCGATCTTTGGCTGGCAGAAGCCGTGCTATCTGCTGCAGGATGGCTACGCCGACACGTTCAAGGAACTGATGGAGACGACGGAGTGGCAGAATTACGGCGCAAAGAGCGGCAATCCGCAGTGCGCGAACTGCATGGTGCACTCTGGACACGAAGCTTCCGCGGTGGACTATAACTTCAGTTCGCTAAAAGGCTTCTTGATTACGGCGTCGAAGTATGTGTTCCCTTCAACGTATCCGGATGAGGGCGCGCAGAAGCTGTTGAACGAATGGCGGCCAGAGCACACCGGTCCGCTGGTTCAGATTCAATCCCCGTCCGCTGCGACCAACAGCGAACTGCAGTCGGTTTCAGGAGATTAGGCGTTATGGCGACAGAGCAACAGGAGCACCTAAAGATCGAACAGCTGCGGCACCAAAGTGCGGATGAGCTAGATCATATCGAAGGCCGCGAGCGGGAGAACCTTGAGGGCTGGGTTCCGGCGCTGGCCACAGACGCGGAGGTTCGTGAGGCGCTCGAGAAGGCCTTTGACTATCGCGGCGATATCACGATCACGCGGAAGGACGGATCGCAGATCACCGGCTATCTCTTTGATCGCCGTTCCGGTTCATCACTCGTAGATTCCTTCGTCCGCATCATTCCATCGAATGCACCGACGAAGGTGAACGTCGCCTACTCAGATATTGCTGCGCTTGCATTCAGCGGCAGAGACACAGCTGCGGGTAAGACCTTCGAGGCCTGGGTAAAGAAGTACTGGGACAAGAAGGCAGCAGGCGAGAAGAATATTCAGATTGAACCCGAGAAGCTGGACTAAAACTGGACTTAGATGGATCTCGCAGAGTAGCTTTAGCGGGCCATCGATTTAAGTACAATCGCGGGATGGGTGGGGAAAGAGCAAGCAGTGCGCGTATTTATTACGGGAGCGACGGGCTTCGTGGGGGGCCACGTTGCGAAGGCTTATGCGGCAGAGGGCGCGAGTCTTCGGCTCTTGACGCGGCAGACAAGCCGGTTGGACTCGCTTGCAGGTGTCGATGCCGAGATGGTGACCGGGGATCTGCGTGAGCCGGAGAAGCTGAGGTCGGCACTGACGGGATGCGATGCGCTGGTTCACGTTGCAGCGGACTATCGTCTTTGGGTGCGCGATCCGGACCAGATGTATGCGGCAAATGTGGCTGGAACGCGAGAGCTGCTGAAGCTGGCTCGTGAGGTCGGCGTGCAGCGAGTGGTGTATACGTCGAGCGTTGCGACGATGGGCTTCAAGGCGGACGGCTCTATCGTGAATGAGGACTCTCCGGTGGCGCTTGGAGAGATGATTGGTCATTACAAACGATCGAAGTTTCTTGGAGAGGTGGAAGCGATACAGGCTGCCAAAGCGGGCCAGCATGTGATGATTCTGAATCCGACGACACCAATCGGCGCGGGAGATGCGAAGCCTACGCCAACGGGCCGGATCATCGTTGACTTTCTGAACAAGAAGTTTCCTGCGTATGTTGATACCGGATTGAACCTTGTCGATGTGGATGAGGTTGCTCGTATGCATGTTGTGGCGCTTGAGCGCGGGACTCCCGGAGAAAGGTACATTCTGGGGGGAGAGAATCTGACACTGAAGCAGATTCTCGACCGCATGTCGACGATTACTGGTCTGCCGTCGCCTACGATGAAGGTGCCTCATAGCGTGGCGATGGCGTTTGCGTTCTTCGATGAGACCATTACCGGTAAGCTGCTGGGTAAGGAACCTCGCGCGACGGTGGAGGCTGTGCGGATGGGTAAGAAGATGATGTTCGCTTCTTCGCTGAAGGCAGAGCGTGAGCTTGGCTTTCGTGTGCTGCCGGTTTACCACTCGATGCGGGCGGCGATTGATTGGTTTGTCACACACGGTTATGCGCCTGCCTTCGATGCGCGCCAGTCATGAGAGAGTGCCCGGCTATCATTGCGGCTTTGCCGAGAGAGGTGGAGCACCTGGTTCGCGGCTGGCAGGTGCAGAAGCTTCCGGGCAGGGTCACGGTGTATACGAATGATTTTGCGGTTACCGTCTGTGCCGGCATGGGGGCTGCGCGGGCGTCGCTGGCGGTGCAGGCGGCTCTGTCGGTAAGGCAGGTTACGGCGTTGGTTTCGGTGGGTTTGGCTGGGGCTTGTGATCCTGGGCTTCGGGGGGGGGATATTGTGCGTGCGGGTGTGGTGATCGATTCCCAGTCGGGCGAGCGCTTTATGGACTCGCGGTACAAACAGGTGCTGGTAAGCGCACCTGTGATTGCCAGTGTTCAGGAGAAGCGGCGGTTGTATGCGTCGTACTCCGCCAGCGCGGTGGACATGGAGGCTGCGACTGTCGCTCGCATGGCGGAAGCGCATGGTCTGCAGTTTCAGGCGATCAAGGCGATCTCGGATGATGCTTCGTTTGAGCTTGAGGAGCTTGGCCGCTTTGCTACGCACGATGGACAGTTTCGAGAGGCGGCGTTCGCAATGTACTCGGTTGCGCGTCCTCGTCTTTGGGGGAAGTTGGTTGGGCTTGCAGGAAATAGCAAGGCTGCGGTGCAGGCTTTGACGGCGGAGTTGGAGACGCAGATAAACTGGTACAGACAGAGAGATTAAATGATGCAGACCGAAGAAGTGCGGGGAGTTGAGGCAGTGCAGCGTGTTCCGGCGACGATGCGGGCGGCGGTGTACCGGGGCGTCGACGATGTTCGGGTGGAGACGGTTGCGGTTCCGGAGATCGGGGCGGGTGAAGTCCTGGTGAAGATTCATACCTGCGGGATCTGCGGGACCGATTTGAAGAAGATTCATACGGGATCGCACGATGCGCCTCGCGTCTTCGGGCATGAGATGGCTGGGACAATTGTGCGGGTGGGTGATGGAGTAGAGGGCTTTGCGGTGGGCGACCGGGTGATGGCGTACCACCATATTCCTTGCGGCGAGTGCTACTACTGCAGGAAGAAGACATTCGCGCAGTGCGAGGTTTATAAGAAGGTTGGGTGTACGGCGGGGTTCGCTCCTTCGGGTGGTGGATTTGCGGAGTACATCCGGGTGATGGACTGGATTGTGCAGCGCGGCCTGGTGAAGATTCCGGATGAGATTCCGTTCGAGCAGGCGGCGTTTCTCGAGCCGGTGAATACTTGTTACAAGGCGGTTCAGTTGCTCGATCTTCAGCCGGATGAAACGGTGTTGGTGATTGGGCAGGGGCCGATTGGGGTGCTGCTGGCGGCGCTGGCTCGGAAGACCGGGGCTACGGTGTTGACGAGCGATCTTTATCCAGAGCGACATGCGATTGCGGCTAAGTTTGGGCTTGACCGTCCGCTGGATGCGCGGGGGGATGTGGTGGCGGCGGCGAAGGCTGCGACCGAGGGGCGAGGGGCCGATGTTGCGCTGGTCGCGGTGGGAAGCGATGCGCTGATCCGGGTGGCGATGGATGCGGTGCGGCCGGGTGGGCGCGTGATGCTGTTTGCTTCGACGCAGCATGGTGAGGCTCCCTTCGATCCGGCGGCGGTTTGTATGGACGAGAAGACGTTGATGGGGTCGTACAGTGCTTCGGTGGCGATTCAGGATGATGTGACTCGGCTGGTGTTTGAGGGATATCGGGATGGCTTCGATCTGACCAACCTGATCTCGCATCGGTTTTCGCTGGAGGATGCGGTTGCGGCTATCGATCTGGCGTCGCATCCGCAGGCGGATTCGATGAAGATCGTGATTCAGCCTTAGGGTTATCCGTTCCGCGCAAGTACCCCTCCCACCTACCTATATGGTGCAAAGTCTTGTATCTATTAGGTTTAGCTTCGGACTTTGAGGGCAAACTATTCATTATAAAGGGGTCACTTTTGCAAAGTATTCATTATTCAATGTTTAGTAGATAACGCTTTAAACAGAAGAGCCCCAGCTACCAGCTGGGGCTCTTCTGTTTGTTCTATATACAGTATAACTCTACGGTGGAAACTAATGCGTATCTCGGATACTACTGAGTTGGAATGAGATAGATGGATCGTATAGTTGACAGGATTTTTTGTGCTGGCCTCGGCCAATCTTCCACAGATAGAGGCCCGCTAGTTAGAGCGGACCTCTATCTGTGGAAGACGACCTCTTAACTACTTCTAGCGATGACCGCCGCCACCGTGGGCACCACCGCCGCCAGGTCCGCCGTGGCCCGAAAATCCGGCGCTGTGTTCGCCGCCTGGATCGTGGCCTGCGTTGCCTACGTGGCCCTGACCATCCCGAGCTTCGTTACCCTGGAAGTGGCTGAAGGGCTGTGCTCCGCGTCCCGGCATGGGTCCTGCGTAACCGTGGTGAGGATCGTAGCGGTTATCGACGTGGCCATAGAAGCCGTGCGGGCCGTGGAACCACGGACCTGCTCCGATGAATAGGCCGCCAGTAAACCAGTCCGGCCCGTAGTAGCCGTAGGGAGCGCAGTCGTACGGGGCGTAGTCAAAGTATCCATAAGGGCACGCCGGTGCTGCTCCGATACTGACGGCTATCTGAGCGGGTGCCACGGACACGCTGCTCACCAGTGCCACAGTGAGAACAGAGAAAGCAAACCACTTCCATCGGGACATAGAGATCTCCTTGATTCTGTTAGTTAGAGGACCAAGGAGAGCTGGGAGTTGTTTGTTTGGAGTGATTTGGTTGGATCGTTATGGGAGGGAAGTTCCCAATCGGGCTAAGCCATCTTTCTGCGAGGCTGCGTGAGAAGACAACAGCAGATCCCTGCGGGGATGACAAGTAATTGGGCAAAAAAGGAGTACGCACAAGGAGAGGGATTCAGTCGCGGGTGCGTTTTTTGACTTCGACGCTGAGGCGTTTGATCTTCTGGTTGAGTGTGGAGAGGGGGATCTTGAAGTACTCGGCGGCTTCGGTCTGGTTCCAGTGGCAGCGCTCGAGGCGGTCGGAGATGATGCGGCGCTCGATCTCTTCCATTAGGTCGAAGAGGCTGGCGTTGGGCTGGTGGTCGAGCAGGCTGGCCGAGTAGGTGCTGCCGGTGAGCTGGGTGGGAAGCAGGTCGGGCGTGATGGTGCCGGAGGTGGAGAGGACGACGCCGCGCTCCATGGCGTTTTCGAGCTCGCGGACGTTACCGGGCCACTCGTAGTCCATCATGATGCGCATGGCTTCGGGCGAGAGGGCGCGGTCGCTGGTGCCGTTCTCTTCGGCGTAGAACTTGAGGAAGTGGGCGGCGAGCAGGGGGACGTCCTGGCGGCGGGAGCGGAGGGGCGGGAGTTCGAGGCTGATGACGTTGAGGCGATAGAAGAGGTCTTCGCGGAAGCGGCCTTCGCGGACGGCGTCCTGGAGGTTGACGTTGGTGGCGGCGATGATGCGGACGTCGACCTGAATCTCCTGTACGCCGCCGAGGTGCATGAAGCGGCGGTCCTGAAGGACGCGAAGGATCTTGGCCTGCATGTCCATGCCCATGGTGCCGATCTCGTCGAGGAAGAGTGTGCCGCCGTTGGCGACTTCGAAGAGGCCTTTTTTGGCGGTGACGGCGGAGGTGAAGGCGCCGCGGACGTGGCCAAAGAGGGTGGATTCGAGCAGCTCTGAGGGGACGGCGCCGGTATTGACGGGGACGAAGGGACGGTCGCGACGGGGCGAGTTGGCGTGGAGGGCTTTGGCGATGAGTTCTTTGCCGGTGCCGCTTTCTCCTTGAATGAGGACGGTGGAACGGCTGGGAGCGACCTGGGCTACGAGGTCGAAGAGGCGCAGCATGGGTTCGCTTTTGCCGACGATGTTCTCGAAGTTGTAGCGCTGCTTGAGGGTGCGTTTGAGCTGGACGACTTCTTCTTCGGCGCGATGGCGGGCGACGGCGGCGCGGATGTCTGCGAGAAGTTTTTCGTTGTCCCAAGGCTTCTGGACGAAGTTTTCGGCGCCGGCGCGGATGGCGTCCACCACGTTGCCCACGGTGCCGAAGGCGGTGATCATGATGACGGGAAGGTTGGGCTGCATCTCGACGATGCGGGGCAGGAGTTCCATGCCACTCTCGCCAGGGAGGGCGAGGTCGAGGAGGAGAAGGTCGTACTCGTTGGTGGCGAGAAGATCCATGCCGGAGGGGCCGTCGGCGGCCATGCTGATAGTGAAGCCTTCGAGGGTGAGGAGGGTTTCGAGCGATTCGCGGATGGCGGCTTCGTCGTCGATGATGAGGATGCGAGGATCGCCGACCATGCGGGCGGGGCGCTGGAGATGATGCGGTTGTTCGACGGTGGCTGCGGGTGTTTCAGACATGAAGCGTCTTTCTTTCGGCATCTTCGGCCGCGGTGCGGGAGGCGGTGGGAGGATCGGCGATCAGCGCGGGGCGAGTTCCTGAAGAGGGGAACTCAAGCTGGAAGGCGGTGCCGACGCCGGGCTCGCTTTCGACGTGGATCTTGCCGGCATGCTCCTGCATGATGCCGTAGCTGACGGCGAGGCCGAGGCCGGTGCCTTTGTGCTCGCCCTCCTGCGGCTTGGTCTTGGTGGTGAAGAATGGGTCGTAGATGCGATGGAGATGCTCGCGCTCGATGCCGCTGCCTGAGTCCTGAATGCGGACGAGGACGCGGCCGGAGCCGTTGAAGGTGGCGATCTTGAGGGTGGCGTTGGGGAGGCCGAACATGGCGTCCTTGGCGTTGAGCATGAGATTGAGGATGACCTGCTGGAGCTTGCCCTGGTTGCCGTGGATACGGGCGAGATGCGGATCGAAGTTGGTTTCGACGCGGATCTGCGAGGTCTTGAACTGATGCTCGAGGAGGGTGACGGTGTCGCGGAGCAGGGCGTTGAGGTCGAGCGGGGTGAACTCGGTGCCGCTGGTGCGGGAGAAGTTGAGCAGGCCGTTGACGATCTCGGAGGCGCGGAAGGTCTGCTGGGTGATCTTTTCGAGGACCGGGGCGAGGCGCTCGTCGTCGCGCATGTGCTTGGTGAGCATCTGGGTATAGCTGGAGATGACGGCGAGGGGAGTGTTGACCTCGTGGGCGACGCCGGCGGCGAGGAGGCCGATGGAGGAGAGTTTTTCTGCCTGGGTGAGCTGGGCTTCGAGGTGGATGCGGTCGGTGATGTCGTCGACCAGGATGATGCGGCCTACGGCGATGAGGTCGCGGGTGACGAGCGGGGCGATGGCGATGTTGGCGATGCGGGCCTGGCCGTTGGGGAGGGTGAGGCGGAACTTGTAGAGGGTGTGGGTGCCCTGTTCGTTGCGCACGGAGTTGAAGCGGGAGACGAAGTCCGCGGGCAGGATGGCGGAGAGCGGCTGGTGGAGGACTTCGCCGCGAGGCCTGGAGTACATGCCCTCCATCTGGGTGTTCCAGCTCTCGATGCGGTCTTCGAGGTCTACGGCGAAGACGCCGATGTTGATGGACTCGACGATGTTCTCGTGGAACTCCTTGAGGCTCTCGAACTCGGTGATTTTTTGTTCGAGGCGGCGGTAGAGCTGGGCGTTCTGGATGGCGATGCCGATATAGCCGGCGAGGGATTCGAGCAGCTCCATATCTTCGCTGGAGAGGAAGTCGCCGTCGTCGGTGCGGCCGAGGCCGATGACGGCGACGGTGCGGGTGCCTCCGCCTTCGCGGTTGGCGACGCGGCAGGGGAGGTAGTAGTTGAGGTCGAGGCGGCCGGCGCTGTGACGCTGGGCTTCGGGAAGGCGAAGGACCTGCTGGGGGTTCTCGAGGAAGATGTGGTTGTTGGCGTCGGGGCGGTCGAAGTCGAGGAAGCGGACGTCGAGGGCGCGGAGGTCGGCGGACTGGAGGTTGGTGAGGCCGTGGGAGGCGGCGAGATCGAAGTGGCGTGCGCTGGAGTGGGCTTCGCCTTCGGAGGCGAGGAAGACGGCGACGCGGGTGACGAGGAGGGTCTGGGGGAGACGCTCGACGATGGAGTCGAGGAGGGCGCGGAGGTCGGTCTGGGAGTTGATGCCGCGGCCGAACTCGACGAGTGTCTCGCGGTAGTCGAAGCGCTTCTGGTCGAAGACGCGGTCTACGCGGGCCTGGATGGCGCGCTTGAGCGGCTCGAAGACGATGCCGGTGATGATGATGCCGGCCATGAGGCCGTAGATGCGAAGGCCGGGCAGGCGGGTGTGGACGAGCTCCGCGGTGACGGCGACGATGCCGAAGTAGAGGCCGACGAGCGAGGCGGTGGCGAGGGTGTAGGTGACGCCGCGCTTGAAGATGAGGTCGACGTCCATGAGGCGGTAGCGGACGATAGCCCAGCTGAAGGTGAGCGGGATGATGACGAGCGAGAGTCCGGCCAGCCGGGTGAGGTAGGTGGGGACGTACCAGTCGGCGAGGTAGGGGATGACGTTGAGCAGGGTGAAGGGAATGACCGCGATGAGGGTGCCGCGGGTGAGCCACTTGAGCTGCTGGCGCTCGAGGGCGGACTCTGCCCAGCGGTAGCGGAGACGGAAGACGATGGCGGCGATGACGTAGTAGAGGGCCAGGTAGCCGAGGTCGATCTGGTCGAGACGGTGGAGCAGGACTTCGGTGGCCGACCAGAAGTGGATGGCGGTGTACTGCAGGCCGATGAGGAAGATTCCCGGGATGTAGAGGAGGCCGCTGAGGAGGCGTCGGCCTAGGCGGTTGCGCTGGTGGGAGGCGAAGTTATCCGAGAAGCTGACGGCAAAGTGGAGGAAAAGGGCTGGCTGGAGGGCCTGCGCGCCCATGTTGCCCCAGTAGATGAACCAGTCGAAGGTGCCTGGCTGGCCGGTCGCTCGGAAGCTATAGAGGACGAACGAGGCGAGGCAGAAGATGTAAAAGTGGATGGACTTGGGCGCGGTCCAGCGTCGGAAGAGGACGTAGATGCCGATGCAGAGGTAGACGAGCGCGATGAAACGGAAGCCCTGGTTGATGGAGCGATCTTTGGGCTCCAGGATGACCTGAATGTCGAGGCGGGTAGCTCCGTTGAGGTCGATGGAGTGGGGAACGGGGCGGAGGATGGAGTAGGTGGCGTGGGCCCAGATGCCGCTGCGGAACATCTCCCGGGTGAGAGGGGCTACGCGGGGGGTGGGCTGGTCGTCTATGCTGACGAGGATGTCGCCGGTGCGGATGCCGGCGCGGTGGCCGGGGGAGTCTGCGGGGACGCGTTCGGCTCGGAGGCCACCCGAGGCTTCAATCCACCAGATACCGTCGGTCGGGACGTCGAAGCTGTTTTCCTGCTGAAAGTTAAAAGCTGCGAGAACGCATGCCGCAACCGTGGCTAAGGCAAGGACGATGGCCAAGACACGGGTTTGAACGGCATTCTTCATGGGGAGAAGTGCATTAGGTTATTAGCTTAACGTTAAGCATCTGGACAACCAAACCCAAAATGGGCCTGAATGCACCAATTCGAGGTCAATTTGGTGTTTCTTTATACAGAAAATCATATCCCATTCCGCAATTTTACGAGTGAGGATAAGTTAACCGTACGGAACTTCAGGTGATTCGGTTCGAAGTTGCGTCGTTTCGTGGCGTGAATCATGTTGGCGATGCAGATTTCTCGGAGAGAGAATCAACGGTTTCTACGATCCACGTATTTATTTTGAATTTTATTTTTTTTATTCTTTTCATGATTCTGTAACATAAAAATCTGGCTATGGTTCGGGAATTGCGCGGGACCGTAGCTAAATCAGAAGAGGTGGCAGCAGGTGAACGGACGTACTGAGATCGAAGAGGCTTACGTGTTGGTGGACGGGGTGAAGGTCCATTACGAGCGCGCCGGTTCGGGTCGTCCTCTGATTCTGCTGCACGGTTTAGTAGGTTCGGCGCGGAACTGGCGGCGCAATATCGATTTCCTCTCTCGTGATTCGAGCGTGTACGCTCTCGATCTTTGCAATATGGGTGAGTCGGAGCGGGTTCCGGGGCTGGATGCTGGGCTTGCGGCGACGGCTGACCGACTGGCCGCCTACATGGATGCGCTGGAGATTCCTGAAGCAGATATCGCGGCGCACTCTCATGGCGGTGCGGTGGCGATGATGTTGGCGGCGCGGCATCCGGACAGGGCGCGGAGCTTGATTCTGTTTGCTCCGGCAAATCCGTTCTGCGATCTTGGGCATCAGTTGATCCGGTTCTATCAGACTCGCTTCGGGGTGTGGTTTGCGCGGAAGATTCCGGCGTTGCCACGACGACTGAAGGCGACGGCGTTGAGCAGGATGTATGGCGATCCTTCGCGGGTGTATGAGGGTGCTCTCGAGGGCTATATCGAGGGGCTGCATATTCCGGGGACGATGGACCACGTGATGCAGATTGTGCAGCGCTGGTTTGTGGATATGGGGCTGCTGCGTTCGGCGTTGAGCGAGCTGGCGGCGAAGCCTACGCTGCTGATCTGGGGCGATCGCGATCGGGCTGTGGGGTTGCCGTCGGGACGTGAGTTGCAGAAGATGTTGACACAGTCGAGGCTGATGGTGCTTCAGGGCGTCGGGCATATTGCGTTTGAAGAGATGCCGGAGATCTGCAACCAGGCGATGAGGGAGTGGCTGTCGAATCCTGTGTTGGCTGATCTGAAAATGCCAATTAAAGCGGCTTAAAAGATTAAACAGATAGGTCCTGCCGGACGGGCCTACTGCTCGTGGGGAGGTCACTTCGTGACTTGTATACCTGTCGTGGCAGGATCATCTTCTATGAGCCTTGCGTTGCTCGGCAATGATCATTCCGACCAGCGGGAGGACCTTTGCTGATGATGACTGCGTGACCGGTATACGCGTCACGAAGTGACCTCCCCACGAGTAGTGGGCCCGTCCGGCAGGACCTATCTTTCTAGAGATTGAACTGATTGTGTAGCCAGTCGCAGATGTGCTCCTGCATGACGTTGAGCTTGGCACCGAGTGAGTTCGGCGATGGCTGAAAGAAGTGGTCGGCTCCTTCGACCCAGAAGAGTTCTTTTGGCTGGGGTGCTCGCTCGAATACACCCTCCATGACATCGCGTGGGCCGTACTCGTCGTGATCGCCGCTGATGAAGAGCTTGGGCTGAGTGCACTGGGGAAGGAAGCCGTAGGTGTAGTCGCGGCCTGCGGTGCGGACGGGGACACCGAGACCGATGAGGCCTTTGACGCGTGGATCTCCGCAGCAGGCGCGGAGTCCTACATTGGAACCGAAGGAGAAGCCAGCGAAGAGGATGGGCAGGTGAAGATTTTGCTCGAGCCAATCGAGGGCGGCTTTGACGTCATCCTGTTCGCCTCGGCCCTCATCGTGCGCGCCTTCGCTGAGGCCGGTGCCGCGAAAGTTGAAGCGAAGGACGGGAAGGCCGAAGGAGGAGAAGGCCTTCATGGCGTGATAGACGACCTTGTTGTGCATGGTGCCGCCGCCAGCGGGGTGCGGGTGGCAGACGATGGCGGCGTAGGGTGCGTCGTCGCGGCCGGTGTTGAGGAGCGCTTCGAGGTGGCCGGCAGGGCCGCGAAGATCGTCGATGGATCGGATCTGTGAGGATGTGTTTTGCGGTGTCGGGATTGCTTGGGTCATCGTCTTTAGTTTATCGGGTGCAGTATTACTTTTTATTTATATGCGATCACGTATGCTGGAATTCATGGCAATTGACCCGATTCAACTGACGAAAGAGCTTGTCGATATTGAGTCCACGACGTATGGCGAAGGCGCTGCGGGAGCGTTTCTGTATGAGTATCTGTCGGCGCAGCGGTATGCGGTAGAACGGATGGATGTGGCGCAGCCGGATCGGACGCTGACGCCGGGAGCGGGGACGGGGGAGCGCTTCAATGTGTATGCTGCGCTGCCGGGAGTGACTCCGGATGTGGTGCTTTCGACGCACATGGATACGGTGCCTCCGTTCTTCGGTTGTACGGAGGATGATGAGTTTTTGTATGGCCGCGGAACGTGCGATGCGAAGGGGATTATCGCGGCGCAGGTGGCGGCTGCGGACCGACTGCGCGAGAGCGGCGTGAAGGTTGGGCTGCTGTTTGTGGTAGGCGAGGAACGCGACTCGGCGGGTGCGGCGGTGGCGAATACACGGCCGAAGGGGTCGCGATTTTTGATCAACGGCGAGCCGACGGATAATCGGCTGGCGCTGGCGTCGAAGGGTGCGCTGAGGGTGGAGCTTCGCGCGAAGGGACGGATGGCGCACTCGGCTTATCCGGAGCTGGGCGAGTCTGCGATCGATAAGCTGGTGGAGGCGCTGCATGATGTGCTGGCGCTGCCGCTGCCGGTCGAGCCGGAGATTGGGCCATCGACGTTGAACATTGGATTGATCGAGGGTGGACGTGCTCCGAATGTGATTGCAGATAAGGCGGAGGCACATATTCTGGTTAGGCTGGTGGGGCCGTCGGAGGGGATCAAGCGATCGATCATTGAGGTGGTGGGGGATCGGGCGGATGTGATGTTCAGCCTGGATCTGCCGTTTGTACGGATGCGGAAGGTGGGGGCTCTGCCGACGATGGTGGCGAAGTTTACGACGGATATTCCGAAGCTGACGGCGTGGGGCGAGCCGTTTCTGCTGGGTCCGGGGTCGATCCATGTAGCGCATACCCCGAAGGAGAAGATCGCGAAGAAGGAGCTACTGGAGTGCGTGGATCTGTATGTCGATCTGGCGACGGATCTGGTGGCGAAGGGCTAGGCGGCGCGGATGAGGCTTGGGGGGAAGCTACTGGTTGGTGTGATTGCGATGATGACGATCGCGGTCGTCTGTGCTGCGTTTGTCTATCGAACGATTCCGAATCACAACGCTGATTTGAATCACTTCGATACGTTGATTGTGCTGGGAACTCCGGCTAACGCGGATGGGACGGCGTCGGCGGAGCAGCGGGAGCGCACGTTGGAGGGGGTTCGCGAGTTTCAGGCGGGCGTTGCACCGTATGTGATCTTCACTGGAGGGGCGGCGCATAACCGGTTCGTCGAGGCTCATGTGATGGCGGCGCTGGCGATGGAGCGGGGCGTTCCGGCGAGTGCGATCTTTGAGGAAGGCCGGGCGCAGAATACGATCCAAAACATTTTTTATAGTGAACAGATCATGGCGGCTCATCACTGGGCGAGCGCGGAGGTTATTAGTTCGCCGAGCCATCTGCCTCGGACCGGGCTGATTCTGCAGCACTATACGTTTGCGTGGCGGACTCATGCTGCGCCGTGGCCAGCGGAGTATACGTGGTGGGAGCGTGGGGCGAGGTTTTGTCTGGAGGCTGAGTACTGCCTGAAGCTTCGTGTGTTTGGTTTTCCGCGGACGCCTTATCTGCCGCGTCATGTCTGATTTGCGTAATGGCTAGCTGGAGATGATGCGGAAGGGAAGTGTGGATGCGTTGTCTTCGGCGAAGACGGCGGTCTCGTCGGGGTTGGCGGGGTTGTAGCGGATGTTGATGGTGGGGTTGCCCTTGGCGTTGGTCTCGGCTTCGCGGTGGACGAGGGCGATGCTGCGGAGGTAGCCGCCGAAGTACTCTCCGTTGACCTTGAAGTGGAAGCCGGCTTCGATCTGGTAGGGGGCGCCCGTGGTGGCGACGTCATCGTCGGCGGTGAGGACCTGCCAGTGGTTGATCTCGGCCTGGATGATGGGCCACTGCGCGGCGCGGGCGAGTCTCTGTTCGCGTTTGCGGCGGAGGAGGGTGCGACGGATCGCATCGATGGGGAAGATGCCAGCCATGGTTCATGATTCTAATACGAAGGTTTGTACCACGTTTTCCTAGGGGTGTAACGGAACTAAACTAGGGGTATGGCAGCAGAGTTTACCCACCTCCATCTTCATACCGATTATTCCCTTCTTGACGGCGCGTGCGATGTCGACAAGCTGGCTGGGCATTTGAGCAAGCTCGGACAGAAGGCAGCGGCGATGACCGACCATGGAAATATGTATGGCGCGGTGCACTTCTTCGACGCAATGCAGAAGAAGGGAGTGAAGCCGATTCTCGGGTGCGAGCTTTATCTGTCCGAGGCGGCAGATCATCGCGAGATGAGTGGAGGGTACAAGCACTTTCTGGTGCTGGCTGAGAATGAGATCGGGTATCGCAACCTCGTGAGGCTGACGAGCGAGGCGGCACTACATGGGTTTTATCGCAAGCCGCGGGTGTCGAAGGAGTTTCTTGCGAAGCATACGGAGGGGTTGATCGGTTTCTCCGGGTGCTTGGCGGGTGAGGTGAATCAGCACCTGATGGCCGGGAAGTATGAGGAGGCCAAACGGACGGCGGGTGAGTTCGAGACGATGTTTGGGAAGGGTAACTTCTTTCTTGAGATTCAAGATCATGGGCTGGAGCCGGATAAGGGCGTCTGCGATGCGCTGTTCAAGCTGGAGCGCGATCTGAATATTCCGCTGATCGCGACGAACGATAGCCACTATGTCGAGGCGGATGATTCGCGCGCGCATGAGATTTTGCTGTGCGTGCAGACTGCGGGCAGCATGAACGACCCGAAGCGGTTCAAGTTCGACACGCAGGAGTTTTACATCAAGAGCGCGGAGGAGATGCTGCGGACGTTCGCGCAGAATCCCGAGGTGTGTTCGCGGACGATGCAGTTTGTCGATCGCTGCAATCTGAAGATGACGAAGGTGGACAATCCTTTTCCGGACTTTGCGGTTCCGGAGGGCGAGACGCTGGATAGTTATTTTGAGCAGGTGTGCCGCGATGGGTTGCAGATGCGGCTGGATACGGCGGTGTCGCATCTTCGCAGCAGGGGGCTGTTGCGAAAGACGATTCCGGAGTATCACGCTCGGTTGGATCGCGAGCTTGGCATCATCAAACAGATGAAGTTTCCGGGCTATTTCATGATTACCTGGGACTTTATCCGTTATGCGCGGGAGCAGAAGATTCCGGTGGGACCGGGGCGTGGATCGGCGGCGGGTTCGCTGGTGGCATATGTGATGCAGATTACGGATATCGATCCGCTGCAGAACGAGTTGCTGTTTGAGCGGTTCCTAAACCCGGAGCGGATCTCGATGCCGGATATCGATATCGACTTCTGCATGAATCGCCGGGGCGAGGTGATCGAGTATGTGACGCGGAAGTATGGACGCGACCAGGTGGCTCAGATCATCACGTTCAATACGATGGCGGCGAAGGCGGCGATCAAGGACGTTGGACGCGCGCTGGATATGCCGTACGGCGAGGTGGACCGGATTGCGAAGATGATTCCGACGACGATTGGAATCACGATCGATCAGGCGATGAAGGATTCACCGACGCTGATGGGCGCGTATGAGAGCGATCCGAAGGTGAAAGAGGTGATCGACGCGGCGCTGCGACTGGAGGGTCTGGTGCGCGGTGCGGGCGTGCATGCGGCGGGTGTGGTGATTGCGCCGAAGCCACTGACAGAGCTGGTTCCGGTGACGCGGGCGAAGAACGACGATATCGTGACGGCGTATGACATGAAGGCGGTTGAGAAGATGGGTCTTCTCAAGATGGACTTCCTGGGGCTGACGACGCTGACGGTGATCGACGATGCGCTGAAGCTGATTAAGCAGACGACGGGCAAGGATGTCGATATGGCGACGGTGCCGCTGGACGATGTGACGACGTATGAGCGGGTGTTTCATAGGGCTCTGACGTCGGGGGTGTTTCAGTTTGAGTCGGGCGGGATGCGGGATGTGCTGCGGCGGTACAAACCGAATACGGTGGAGGACCTGACGGCGTTGAATGCGCTGTATCGTCCGGGGCCGATTCAGGGCGGGATGATCGATGAGTTCATCGAGCGCAAATGGGGACGTAGGGCTGTTGCCTACGAGCTCCCGGAGCTTGAACCGATCCTCTCCGAGACTCTCGGGGTGATGCTCTACCAGGAGCAGGTGATGCAGATCTCGAACCGGCTGGCGGGCTTCTCGCTCAGTCAGGCCGACATGCTGCGTCGCGCGATGGGTAAAAAAGATGCCGCCGAGATGGCCAAGCAGAAGATCAAGTTCATGGAGGGGGCGGCCGAGAACAAACATCCCAAAGCGATTGCCGGAAACATCTTCGACCTGATGGCGAAGTTTGCCGAGTATGGATTTAACAAGTCGCACTCGGCGGCGTATGCGTTGCTGGCGTATCACACGGCGTGGCTGAAGACCCACTATCCAGTGGAGTTTATGGCTGCGCTGCTGACGAGCGAAACTTCGAAGCCGGAGAATGTGGTGAAGTATATCTCCGAGTGCAAGGAGATAAATATTCCGGTGGTGCCTCCGAATGTGCAGATGTCGGATGCGAACTTTACGCCGATTCAGATGGAGACGGGCAACGCAATTGGGTTTGGATTGGCGGCGATTAAGAACGTCGGGCATAACGCGATTGAGTCGATCATCACGGCGCGTGTGGCGTTGCAGGCGGAAGGGAAGAGCGGGTTCTCGAGTCTGTGGGATTTCTGCGAGAAGATAGATCTGCGGCTGCTGAATAAGCGGGTGCTGGAGTCGCTGATCAAAGCCGGGGCGATGGATGCGTTCGGGGGACGGGCACAGTTGTGCGGTGCGTTGGATAAGGCGATGGAGCGGGCGCAGAAGTCACAGCGCGACGAGGCTGCGGGACAGCATGGGTTGTTCGGAATCTTCGACGATGGAGCGAATCAGTCTGCGGGTAACAGTCGTGAGGATGATCTGCCGAGTGTTGCGGAGTGGGATGAGCATACGCGTCTACAGAACGAGAAGGAGGTTCTGGGATTCTTTGTCTCGGGGCATCCGATGGATAAGTATCGCGAGAAGCTGCGGAATATGAAGGTGGTGGATACAGCGACGGCGTGCGAGATGAAGCCGGAGCCGCAGACCTTTCGGCGTGGACGCAATGAAGAGCCACAGAATGAGATCTCGATTGCGGGTGTGATTACGGGGTTGAAGGTGGCGAAGTCTAAGAAGTCAGGCGAACTGTATGCGCAGGCCTGCCTGGAGGACACGGTGGGGAAGATCGATCTGATCGTGTTTCCACAGTCGTACGAGAAGCTGGCGGAGAAGTTGAAGATCGATGTTCCGGTGGTGATACGCGGGGTTCTACGTGGTGAAGAGGACTCGGCGCCGAAGCTGGCGATCTCGAATATACAGGCGCTGGAGGATGTGAAGATCAAGCTGCCGGAGTCGCTGCGGATCAAGGTGCCGCTACATAATCCGGACGCGGCGTTGCTGGAGAAGCTACACGCGGTGTTGCTGGGAGCGCCGGGGAAGGGCAAACTGCTGTTGGATCTTGAGGAGCCGGGAGAGTTTTGCGCGGTACTGGAGCCGCATAATTGTTTGGTGGCCGCTGACCGATTATTTATCGATCAGGTGGAGGAGTTGGTGGGGCGCGGGGGAGTTCGCATCATGGATTGAGCGGCGCGAAGGACTCCCGTTACAGATGGAGAGAGCCCTTCGTGCGAATCCAGTTTGTCTACGCGGGACGTTGGAGTTCTTTGGTAGCCTCCGTCTTCGAGGCCGGGCTCAACGTGTGGCGCTGGTAGTTCTCAAGGGTTGTGAGGCTGGCGGGTTGCATTAGATCGGTGTAGAGCCTGCCATGCAGATGGTCGATCTCATGCTGGAGGATGCGTGCATACCAACCCTCCGCGTGGATGACGCATGGTTCGGCACGCTCGTTGAGGCAGTTGACTCGCACGGATAACGACCTTGGGACTGCGGCCACCAATCTTGGAATGCTAAGACAGCCCTCGAAGAATATAGTCTCAGGGGGCGTAAGAAGCTCTATCTGAGGATTGATGATGACATGGAAGTCAACCGGCTTTCGCTGCCTCTCCTGCAGTTGGGCCTCTGTTATTCCTTTGAAATATTCGATTTTGTCTTCGATGACCGCGATCTGCAACGACTCGCCGATCTGAGGAGCCGCGAGACCGACTCCCGGTGCATCCCGCATTGTCTCCCGCATATAACCGATCAGATTTTGGATGGTATCGCTGGCGACCTCTTCGGATGTCAGCTGCCGCGCCACCTTTCGCAGCACGGGATTTCCTACTTCGTAGATTTTTAAAAGCACCTTTGTGAACTACCTCCACTTCGCGGTTCTGTTGCTTTGATCTCCGACTACGGATCAGTTGAGCAGCTTCGTACACTTAGAGATTTTACGCGATGGCTTGAAAGTAAAGGGTCCGCCGTAATTACGTCACTGCAGACACGATTATGCCGTTCATCGCATACAATCGATAGAGAATAACGAAGCATCAATTAATACAATGGCAGAACACGAAACAGTCAGATCGGCGCACGCCCCGGCAGTCGTACCAACTCCCGAAGCGTGGACGAAGACGGAGCTTGCGCGACATCCTCAGCGCCCCTATCCGATGGACTTCATCGAAGCACTCTTTACCGACTTCAGCGAGATCCACGGCGACCGCGCCTTTGGCGACGATGCGGCGATGAGCTGCGGGATGGCCAACTTCCACGGCGAACCTGTGCTGGTGGTTGGGAATCTGAAGGGCCGCACGCTGAAGGAGCGAGTGGCACGGAAGTTCGGCAGCCCCGATCCTGAGGGATACCGGAAGGCGCTGCGTGCGATGAAGATCGCGGAGAAGTTTGGACGGCCGATCTTCACGTTCATCGACCTTGCCGGTGCGAATCCCGGTATCGGCGCGGAGGAGCGCGGACAGGGCGAGGCGATCGCAAGGAATCTGCTGGAGATGTCGAGGCTGCGTGTGCCGACGATCGCGACGATTACGGGCGAGGGCGGCTCGGGCGGGGCGCTTGCGCTGGCTGTGGCGGATCGCGTGCTGATGCTGGAGAATGCGATCTACTCCGTGATATCACCGGAGGGATGCGCGTCGATTATGTGGAAGGACGCGACCAAGAAACAGCAGGCGGCGGCAGCTCTCAAGTACACGGCGATCGACGTCAAACTGCTGGGATGTGTGGACGATGTGTTGCCGGAGCCGGAGGGTGGGACGCAAAACGATCCTGCTGCGGCGATGGCGATGGTGGACGAGAAGTTGCGGTATCACCTTGCGGGCCTTCGTGCGCTGCCGGTGGAAGAGTTGCTGGAGCAGCGGTACCTGAAGTTTCGCAATATTGCGCAGTTTTACACGACCGCTTAGCATCGGCGGTACCGAGCACCCTGGAGTAGCTAGAGTTGCATGCGTTGGATATGACATCGTCAGGCCGCCGCTCGGAGCGCACGCTTCAGCTTGCACTCTTTTTTACGTCGGGTATCTGGTTTCTTGCGTCGGATGCGCTTGCAGGACGCGCGGCGCGGGGGATATGCGAACGGTTTTCGGTACCGCTTGCGCGGCCTCTGCTTACTTCGCTGTTCCTGCTCTTTTTGCTGGCCGTCGGATTTTCGATGCTGCAAGCGATTGGGAAGCAACAGGCTTCTCTGCGCGAGACGCTTGGACTGCCTAAACGAGCGACAGCCGGGCAGGAGTGGTCGGTGGGCGCGGCGTTGGGCTGGGGCATGGTGGTGCTGGCGGTTATTCCAATGGCGCTGGCGGGGGCGTTCTCCATTCAATTGTGGTTGCAGCCGCGTGCGTTTGGGCTGCTGCTGTTGAACCTGGCGACGCTTTTGGTTGCGGCACTGGCGGAGGAGATTGCGTTTCGCGGATATCCTTACCGCCGTTTGATTGAGGCGGTTGGGCCGGTGGGAGCGACGGTTGGCCTGTCGCTACTGTTCGGATTTGGACATGCGTTCAATCCGAATGCGACGTGGACGAGCGTGGTGGTGACGGTGCTGGCTGGGCTGGTGCTTTCGCTAGGATGGCTGCGGACGCATGGGCTTTGGCTTCCGTGGGGGCTGCACTTCGCGTGGAATGCGAGCATCGGCGTCTTGTTTGGGCTGCCGGTGAGCGGTATGAATGATTTTTCCAGCGTCATCCAGACACGGACCTTTGGGCGGTTGTGGCTGACTGGCGGCGATTATGGGCCGGAGAACGCGGTGTTTACGGCGGTCGCGCTGGTGATTGGGATTGCCGTGTTGGTTCGCGTCACGCGCGGCTATGCGTGGGATTACACGTTCAAGCCGATAGTGCCGGGCGGATATCCTACGGAGGTTCAACCACCTGCGGCGCATGTTGCGATGGAGCAGGAGGCGAGGACGGCGTCGGCGGGGGCGCTGGTGCAGATTATGCCGACGACCTCGCAGAGCAGATCGCTGAACGATGAGCCGAAGTCCTGACCGGAACCTCTGGTCCAGGTCTCTTTACAAACTCTGTAAATATCTTTCGTTTCGTGGAACGGGCGCAGATGGGCCTTGTCAAATGCGAAGAGAAGGCGCAATCTGTTCTGTATCTGAGGTGCTCCCATGGCACTGCATCCATACAGATCGATCTTGCTTGCGGGTAGTTTGACGCTGCTCTCTTGCTCGGCCCTGCACAGCCAGGTGTTTGTTGTTGGAGAGAAGTCTGCAACGGCGGATATTAAGACGGACTTTACTCCTACGAGTCTTCCACTTCCGGATCAACCGATGACCGAGAGGGGACGACGCGAGTTGGTTCGCAATCTTGAGGCAGAGCAGGGCTTTGCGCATCGTGCGCTTCCGATGGGCGCTGGACTGACGCTGCGTGCGAATGGGCCGCTGGCTCCGGGGCCTGCGGAGTACAGGAAGATGATCTTCGAGAAGGGTCAGTCGGCTGGGCCTGGAGATCGCGTGATTATTACGGCGATGGAGATCAAGCCGGATCGGATCGTGCTGGATTTGAACGGCGGGCCTTATCTGAAGCATCGATTTCTGCGGCATGTGCAGTTGAATGACGCTCCGGTGACTTCGGGCGATATGAACGACAGGGCTACAGGTTCGCGGATTACGCTGGTGTTTGAGGGACATGTGCCGGAGATCTCGGCGCCGGAGGTGAAGGCGTTGCTGGAGCCGGTGGTCGATTTCGGGGTTAAGTCTTCGGAGCAGGCGTATGCGGATACGCTGACGCCGGTTTTGAAGGATGCGATTGCGGCGCATGACGTCCTGGTGGGGATGAACCATCGGATGGTGCTGGCTGCGTTGGGTGCGCCGGAGAATAAGATGAGGGATCAGCCGAGCGGAGATGCGAGTGGGGGCCGCTACGAAGAGTGGATCTATGGGCATGTGCCGCAGACGATTCGGTTTGTGCGCTTTGTTGGGGACCGTGTGACGTTGGTGGAGATCGCTGCCCTGGGTAAGCCGATTGAGATTCATGATAAGGACGAGATGGGTGGTTTTGAGCAGCCGGTGCCGACGCGGGAGATTGCGTTGGGCGACCGGAAGTCGGAGGGAGGGGAGAATAGTGCTTCCTCGCCTCCTACGCTGTTGAAGCCGGGTGAGGCTCCGGCTGCGGGTGCTCAGAATAACAAAGTGCAGTTCCCGACGGACAGTCAGTCGGGGGCGACGCCTGCAGCGCCTGCGACGGCTCCGAAGATGACGACGCCGGCGAGTGAATATGCGTCGGCTGTTCCTCCCTTGTAAAGGCCGCAGTCGTGTAGAATTACAGGAGAGCCTCGATCGCAGTTCTTCTCCTCCGATTCCCGCCGCGGCAAGTCCCGGACAATCTTTACGAGAAGTTTCGGATGGTTCGACTTTGTCTGCCCGCAGGTTGGCAGGTGGTCGAGACACCCAGCGCGCGAGCCAACCTATCTGTAACAACGTTCGTATTATTAGGGAGAGCAAGCATTATGGCGAAGATTGCCAAGACCGGCGACCGTAAGAAGGTCATGGACCCGAACAAGAGCACGGATTGTCCGAAGTGCTCCAAACCGACACGTATTGTAAAGCGCGTCAAAGACCGCGAGCGCGGCACCCCTGGCGGTGTCTATATCTCGTGCTCGGCGTGCGATTTCTTCGAGAAGCTCTAAGAGTATCGTAAATTCCTAACCGCAGATTCTAAAGCGCACTGATTTCTAAAACACACGATCGAGGGCCCTTCGGGGCTCTTTGTCGTGTGCGTTGGCGTGCACCAAAGTTGTACCCATAATTTACGCTGCAGCACTTGACGATCGTTAGTTAGGAGGGGCAGACTCTACGCTGGAAAGTAGGAAAACACGTTTTTATGATTACTGGCTCACTCTCTTCCCCCTCCGTCTCAGGTTTTTCTCCCCTCCCTCACTTCAATCGCCCCACCTATCTGATGTGTCCACCGGAGTGGTATGACGTGGACTATGTGATCAACCCGTGGATGGCGGGGAATCTGCATCGGCCGTCGCGGGATACGGCGTTTATGCAGTGGAAGGGGCTTTATCAAGAGCTTCGGCGGATTGCGGATGTGAGGTTGCTGCATGCGCGGGAGGGGTCGCCGGATATGGTGTTTGTGGCTCATGCGGCGTTGGTACAGCATGGGTTAGCGGCGGTATCGAGCTTCGCGCATCCGCAGCGGCAGACGGAGGAACAGCCTCTGCGGCAGTGGCTGCAGGAGGCGGGCTTCCTGCTTTGGGAGACGCCTCGGGAGACGTCGTTTGAGGGCGAAGGGGATGCGCTTTTTGATGCGAATGGCGGGCATCTGTGGGCTGCGCATGGGGTTCGGACGTGCCAGATCAGCCATCGGCATGTGGCGGATGCTTGGCATGTTCCGGTGATCTCGCTGCACCTGGTGGATCCGCGGTTTTATCATCTGGATCTTTGCTTCGCACCGTTGAGCGGTGGGTATCTGATGTACTTTCCGGGGGCGTTCGATGCGGCTTCACTTGATAAGATCAAAGCGGCGTACGCGGCGGATAAGCGTATTGTTGTTAGTGAGTTAGAGGCTACACAGTTTGGCTGCAATGTGATCAACGTGGGGCGGAATATCCTGATGGGAACGGTGGGAACGGACCTGGCGGAGCGGCTGCGGGGACGGGGCTTTGAGGTGACCGAGCTGCAGCTTGGCGAGTTTGAGCGCGGGGGCGGGTCGGCTAAGTCGCTGGCGCTTCGACTGAGCGATATGGGTGTGACCCATGGGGTTTCGGCGGGTGAGCCGGCGGTCTAGTTTCGGAGATTATGTGCAGTTTTTTCTGACGCGGTGGATGGGCGTTTTTGCAGGGGTTTTTGCGAAGATTGCCGTCCGCCGCGTGATTTTTTGCTGGTGAGTTGGTGGTGCTTGGTGTGGTGAAGCTGGTGGGTTAGCGGACGTGTTTTTGGGGTGCGTGGGGTACGACAGGTTTTCGGACTTTATTTTTTAGGCGGTCGTCTTTGGGGCTTGCTCGATCTCGGTGAGGATGGCGCGAGCGGCGGCGGCGGGGTCGTGTGCCTGGGTGATGGGGCGGCCTACGACGAGCATGGAGGCTCCGTGGGCGATGGCCTGAGCGGGGGTGGCGGTACGCTTCTGGTCCTGGGTGTCGGCGCCGGTGGGGCGGATGCCGGGGATGACGAGCAGGGTGGAGGGATGGAGTTCGGCGCGGAGGGTACCGACTTCTTCGGCGGAGCAGACCATGCCGGTGATGCCGCAGGACTGGGACAGCTTGGCGAGGCGGAGGACCTGATCGGCGGGGGTGGTGGAGATGCCGATGCCGGTGAGCTGGGTGGAGTCCATGCTGGTGAGGACGGTGACGGCGAGGAGGCGTGGAGAGCCGGGGCGGGTGGCGGCTTCGGCGGCGGCCTGCATCATGGCGGCTCCGCCGAGGGCGTGGATGGTGAGGAGGGAGGCTCCGGCCTGGGTGACGGAGCGGACGGCTCCGGCGACGGTGTTGGGGATGTCGTGGAGCTTGAGGTCGAGGAAGACGTTGAAGCCTCGGTCGCGGAGCTGGTGGACGATGCGGTTGCCGGCGGCGTAGTAGAGCTCCATGCCGACCTTGAACCATTGGCAGGTGTTGTCGAGGCGGTCTACGAGGGCGAGGGCTTGTTCGGCGTCGGGGAGATCGAGGGCGACGGCGAGGCGTTGGCGTGGGGTGTCGGTCTGGATTGAGGTTTGGTTGGGGTCCACGGATTTAGTTTAGCTGTTCTTGTTAGGTGATGATCGGAATGTGCACGTGTAGTGCAGCGGCGAATACGGGAGCAACAGCAACGACAAGAGCAAAGGCAATATTTAGTCGCTTTGGCTTCGCCTTTTGCTCCGGCCTTCGGCAGAGCGGAAACCGCTTTGCGGTTGGCTTATACGCGGGGCTAAAGCCCCGCTCTATCCCAAAGGCAACGACAACGATAGATGCAACGACAATGACAATTGCAACGATAACAGCAATTGCAGGAGCAAAAGCAATAGCAACAACAACAGCATGCAAGGGCAAACAATTGCAACGACCAACGACAACGACAAAAAGCAATTGCAACAGCAACAGCAATTGCAACAACGAAAGCAATTGCGATGACGAAGGCAATTGCAACGGCAAAGGCAATTGCAATGACAAACGCAACGGCAACATTTGGTTGCTTCGGCTTTGCTTTTGTTTCGGCTGCGGATTAGGGGGTTGAGGGGGTGTCGTACGTCGTGGATAGCGGCAGGAAGACGCTCACTGTTGTTCCATGACGCGATGGGTCAGTCTGGCTTTCGATCGTGATGTGGCCGCCATGAGCTTCCACGAATTGCTTTGCGACGAAGAGTCCGATGCCGGTGCCGATCGTACTGCGGGTGGTAAAGAACGCTTCGAAGACTTTGGGTAGATGATGAGGTTCGATTCCGACGCCGTCATCCTGAATTGTCAGAACGATGCCGTGAGGGAAGCTCTGAACATCTTCCACTGAGACAGACAGTACGCCACCTGCAGGCATCGCATAGATCGCGTTCATCAAGAGGTTCGAGATGACCTGCATCATCTCGCCGCGACGGAGCACGATCTTTGGGAGCACGGGAAACGATGTTCTGAGCTCGATATTGGCTGCGACACAACGAGGCTCGTAGATAGAGATGGCATGTTGCACGATCTCTGTGAGCGAGGTGCTTCTTGCAGAGGCGTGTTCCCGGTAGTAGCCGAGGGTCTGTTTGGCGATGTGCGAGACGCGGGAGAGTTCGCTTTCGGCGGTGTTGAGGTAATCGGCTCCCTCCGGATCGGTGACTTTTGGCCGGAGGAGGTAGAGCAGGTTCATCACCGACTCCAACGGATTATTAATCTCGTGCGCGATGGTCGCCGCCATTCGACCTGTCGCCGCAATCTTTTCGGCCTGTAGGAGAGATTGCTCGAGCCGCTTTCGTTCAGAGATCTCGCGCAGAATCTTGGATGCGCCGATAACTTGTCCATCTTCGTCCTTTACAGGCGAGACGGTGAGAGAGACTTCGATGAGTTGACCGCTCTTGGTGAGACGTACGGTCTCGAAGTGCTCGACCCGCCGCCCGGCCCGAACCTGTTCGATGATCGTCTTCTCGTCGGAGTGAAACTCTTTCGGAATGAGTTTGAGAATGGACTGACCGATCATCTCGTCCGCGGAGTATCCAAAGACACGAGTTGCCGCGGCGTTCCAGCTGGTAATGATGCCGTTTAAATCCTTGCTCAAGATGACGTCATCGGAGGATTCGACGATGGCCGCGAGTTCAGCGAGTCGTTTGGAGCTGTCTCGTAGTATCTCCGCGTCTCGCCTGCCGTGGGTGATGTCCCGTATTGTGCCGAGGATGACTCCGGGCGATCCGCCTATATCCGACTGAAGCTGCCCTTTGACCTCAATCCAGCGCAGAGTTTTGTCGGGAAGATGGATCCTGCCTTGAAAGTAGAGTGCCTCGCCGTTCTGCAGGGTCGCTTGTACGGCGTGTTGGAATTCTTCTCGATAGTCGGTGTGGACCACGCTGTTTAAGAAGGCCGCACCATTGACCAGGCCATCTCCCGGCGTCCGTCCGAAGATCTCGTACATGCGGTCATTTTCCCAAGTGCCGCGGTCTGCCACGGTGTCCCACACGAACACCCCCAACTTTGCGACCTCAGTTGCGAGCTTCAGCCTCGTCTCACTTTCGTGAAGCCTTCGGGCTCCTATGACGATATCCGTCGTGTTGCGGAAGGCATCGTAGACGCCGGCGATTCGCCATTTTCATAGACGGGTATGAGGGAGTAGCTGAAGTAATGGTCCTCGATGATTCCGTTGAGCAGGATGGGGATAAACATGTTGTCCCGTACTGTGGTCCCGCCACGGTAGAAGCACGCTGCGAGGTCGGCGCTGACCAGACTCCATGCCTCGTGGAAGATATCGCGGTAGAGGCCGCCGAGTGCGGTGGGGTGCTTTCCCGTCAGGGTGGGGATGGCGGCGTCGTTGTAGAGGAAGACCATCTCCTCGCCCCAGGAGAGGATGGTCGGGAAAGGGGAGTGCAACATGAGATTGACAGTTGCGACGAGGGTCTCGGACCAGTCTTCGATGAAGCCTAGTGGTGTCGCAGCCCAGTTGTGGATACGGATGCGGTCGGCCATCTCGGAGTTTCCGGTAATCAGGCTGTTCGCGTGTGCTGTCAGTGTGGATGCATTCATGGAGTTAACGGACCGACGGCGGTCGATGGCTCTACTCATCCTAAAGCAATTCCCAGATGGACATACTGGTGTTTGAAGGGATGCTCGATTCGGACTCAGAGGCGTGCTGCGGTAGGGCTTGCAGGAAGCTTGTTTTAGAATGATCGGGCTGTGTGGCGGGATGAGTTTGTTGTTGCGAGGAGAGCAGAGTGAAGATGGATCGTCGTGAGTTTGCGCGTCTGGGTGCTTTGGCTGTGGCGGCTGGAGTGCAGGTTGGGGGCGTTGGTTCTGCTTTGGCTGCGGCTTCTTTGTCGCCTTCGTCATCTGCTTCGCCTGCGTATGGGGTGCAGCTTTATTCGGTGAGGGAGATTTTGGGGAAGGATACGGCGGGGGTGCTTCGGGCTATTCGGAAGATCGGATATACGGAGGTGGAGCTCTTCTGGGAGGTGTATGGACACTCGGCGAAGGAGCTTCGGGCGATGGTGTCGGATGCGGGGCTGACGGCTCCGTCGGGGCTGTTTCACTTTGAGGGGCTGGAGTCTCGCATCGAGTTTGCGGCGGAGATTGGGATGAAGTACATGGTGTGTCCCGATATTCCGAAGATGTATACGGGTTCGCTGGATGGGATGAAGAGGGCGGGTGCGGAGTTCAATCGCCTGGGGGAGCGGGTTGCGGCGGGTGGGCTGCGGCTTGCGTACCATAACGCGAATCCGGAGTTTCGTCCGTGGGAGGGGACGAATCTATTTACCGCGCTGATGGATCATACGAATCCGCAGCTGGTGGGTTTGGAGATTGATTGCTACTGGGCGGTGCAGGGTGGGCAGGATATGAATGCAATGCTGGAGAAGTATAGGGACAGGGTTCATCTGCTGCACTTGAAGGATCGGACGGCGAATGCGACGGTGTCGTATGTGCAGGAGACGCCGCCGGGGCACTTTACGGATGTGGGGAAGGGAACGATCGATTGGCCGTCGATTTTGCGGAAGGCGCGGGCGCAGGGGATTCAGTACTTCTTTGTGGATCAGGATGGGTCTTCGCTGCCGGAGTTGGAGAGCTTGAAGGTGAGCTTCGATTATTTGAAGACGCTGCGGGCTTAGGGGCTTTGTAGAGGATGATGTCCTGCCGGGCGGGCCGCCTGCTCGGCGGGAGGTCACTTCGTGACTTTTGTGCCTTGTCGTGGTGGGGTGATTGGCTCGGCCTCGCCGAGGCTCGGCAATTGGCGGGATCGTTATGGTCTCGCTCTTCTTTTTTGAGAGGATGGGTGGATGCGGACGGTTTTGGCTATTGCGGGGTTCGATCCCTCGTCGGGTGCGGGTGTAACGGCGGACCTGATGGTGTTTGCGGCGCATGGGATGTTTGGGACGTCGTGTGTGACGAGCCTGACGGTGCAGTCGACGGTGGGGGTGATGGGAGCTTCGACGGTGGCGGCGGGGCTGGTGCGGGAGACGCTGGATTGTCTGCAGGAGGATCTGCCGGCGGCGGGGATCAAGATCGGGATGCTGGCCACGGCAGAGACGGTGGGGGTGGTGGCGGACTTTCTGGCTGGGCTGCGGGTGCGGGTGCCGGTGGTGCTGGACCCGGTGGTGCGGTCGAGCTCGGGCAGGGAGCTGCTGGATGCGGAGGGTGTGGCGGTGATGCGGGAGAGGCTGCTGCCGCTGGTGGATTGGGTGACTCCGAATATGGATGAGCTGGGGGTGTTGACCGGGAGGGTGGTGGGGCGGCGGGAGGAGATGGAGGAGGCTGCGGTTGCGTTGCAGGGGATGGGACGGGGGTTGAGTGTGGTGGCTACGGGTGGGCATCTGGAGGGGCCGGATGACCTGGTGGTGGTGGGTGGCGAGATGCGGTGGTTGGCGGGAGAGAGGGTTGCGGGAAGGGCGACGCATGGGACAGGATGTGCGTTCTCGAGTGCGCTGCTTTGTGGGGTTGTGGAGGGGGTGGAGGCCTTTGAGGCGGCGCTGGGTGCAAAAAAATATGTGGCGGAGGCGATGCGAACGGCGTCGCCGATGGGGCGCGGACGAGGACCGCTGAATCACCTTTGGACGCTCAACCGAACGTAGGGGTTGAGTTAGCGTTGGGGGCTCTGCATCTTTGGTTTTGGTCACGTTCCGGATGGGGGATGGACTTGGTGTAGACGTGGCACATCCGTGTTATGGCGTGGGGGTGGCATGAGAAGTTTTACTTGGACCGAATCCGGCTGTGTGATCTTTTTGGTCTTCAAATCCTGGGTAAAGCCTATGGAGTGAAGCGCCGATAGGGAAGTGGACGGAGGAATTAAGTTCTATGTCTACAGCAGCTTTTCCGGGGTCAATTAACCCCATCGCGATGCAACGAAGAATGCGCTCGGTGCCCAGCCTGTCGAAGGCGGATGCGGCGGCGAGTGTCGATCTGACGATTCACCGGATTACGAAGACGCACCATGGGCGGACGTTGCTGACGCTTGGCCATGCCGCGGAGTACCTTGCTCACTCACGCCGATTTCAGATTGATGAGACGGAGGATTCGAGCGCGGAGGCGATTCATATTCTGATGGAGCTTAGCCGTAGCGTGTTCGATGAGTTTGCGGAACAGATTCCGGTGAGCCGGAGGGTGGAACGATGGTTGACGCAAAGTGTAGTTGGGTTGTTCTGCTGATCCGGTAACGGTGACGGGCGGTACCTGCTAGGCTTGAAGTGGTATGTCACTGACACTGATGATGAACGGCCAGGCTCGTACGTTTGCGACGCTGGCAGAGGATTCGAACCTGGAGCAGCTGGTTGCTGAGCTTGGATTGAAGGGCGACCGGGTAGCGGTGGAACATAATGGAGAGATCGCTCCGCGTGCGAGTTGGGGACAGACGGCTCTGCATGAAGGGGACCGGCTGGAGGTGGTTCACTTTGTCGGTGGCGGGTGTGGGAGCGAGTGAGCTAACAGGTTCGTTAGGTAGATTATTGAGCTGGATGGGCGGCGGCTAGTTGGTGGAGGAGAGTCTCCCAACGGTCGCCGTAGTCGTTCCAGCCGCCGAGGAGATGGACTCGGCGCAGGGCGGCTTGGCTCATGTTTTGTTGGAGGGCGGGGTCGTCGGCTAGCTGCTGCATGCGTTCGGTGAGGGCGGCGGGGTCGCGTATGGGGACGATGAAGCCTTCGACGCCGTCGGTGAAGAGGTCTTCGCCGCCGGTGTTGGCGGAGCAGAGGACGGGACATCCGCAGGCGAGGGCCTGGCCCTGGACGAGGGCTAAACCTTCCTCGATGCTGGGGAGGACCATAACTTGGCTGGAGCTCATGAGCTGGGCGAGGCGGCTTTGCGGGACGGGACCGAGGAAGTCGACTTGATCCTGTGGGAGGCTGCGGAGGACGGTCTTGATGTCGGGGTGGATGGAGCCGGCGATGCGCAGGCGTTTGTGGCTGTGACGGAGCTGGGCGAAGGCCTGGAGCAGGTAGGGGACGCCTTTGCGCAAGGAGACGGAGCCGGCGAAGAGGACGTTGAATTCATTGTTGAGATTGGTCGGGCTGATGGGTTCGCTGCGTTGGAATTGTTCGAGGCGAACGCCGTAGGGGATGACGTGGACTTTGCCGGCGGGGACGCCCATCTGGAGGAAGGAGCGGGCGGCGAAGCTGGAGGGTACTGTGATAGCGTCGGCGATGGCGTAGATCTGTTCTTCGCGGAGGGTGTCGCGTGGGTCGGAGACGCGGCGGGATACGTTCCAGCGGCGGTACTCTTCGGAGACGATGGTCTCCTGAAAGAGGTGGTGGGAGGAGCCACGGTCGCAGATGAAGCGGCCTCCTCGTGCTTGTAGCTCGCGTCCGGCTTTTAGGCTTGAGCCGGAGATGCCGATGAGGATGTCGGGAGACTCGGGCGCGGGGATGCGGCGGAGACGGCGGGAGGTCCAGGAGTCGAAGGTGAGAGCATTGGCATAACTCATTTGGTCTAAAGACCATGAATGAGAGATGCCGAAGCGCTGCATGAGAGTTTCGGAGGTGTGGATCCAAGGGAAGGTTTCGATGAGGTCGCGGGGCAAGCCTTCGCGTTTGAGGCGCATCCAGGGCCAGGTGGAGTAGATGCGCTGGAGGTGTCCGCGACGGTGGAGCTGGCGAGCTAGCTCGAAGTGGTGGAAGACGCCAAAGACCGTCTGTACGATGCGCATGGCAGCCCGGGTGGGCGAGTCACCTCAAGGCTCATCGTAACAAACGGCGGTGGCGCTTCTTTTAATACGCGGTAGCTTTTTCTTGACAAGGGGCGTGGGAGCGTTCAAACTCGGGCACCATGCGACCAGCGATTCTATGCCTTCTGGCACTTGCCTTGATCCCGCGCCCGAGCCAGGCGCAGGTTCCTGTGTTCACGACGACTCCGGACCAGAGCAGCATCAAGTTTTTTGTGAAGGCGTCGGTGGCGCTGGAGGGTGTGTTTAATAAGTGGAGCGCGACGCTGAAGTTCAAGTCCGCGGATGTGACGACGGGTGTGCTGGACATACGGATTGCGGCGGATACAGTGGATACGGGAAGCGGCATGAAGGATGGCAAGCTGAAGAGTAAGGACTTCTTCGATGTGAAGAATAATCCGGAGATTACGTTCAAGTCTACGAAGGTTGTGCAGACGAGTCCGCTGACGTTCGACGTGATTGGGAACTTTACGATACGGGGGGTGTCGAAGCCGGAGACGCTGAAGCTTACGGTGTCGGGCAAGGGAACTGGCGAGGGCGCGATCAAAGGCTCGATGGCGTTCGATCGGAAAGATTATGGGATGACGAGTGGCATACCGTTTGTGAAGATTGCGGATCGGGTGCAGGTGGATGTGGATCTGCAGGTGAAGCAGGTGAGTGGGCCGAGGCTGGTCTACAAAGAGTAGAGGTGGTCTGCGTACGAGATCGTTGGCTAGCCGGCTTTACGGTCCATGCGGATGGGAGTTCGGCGGGGCTTACTGAGTCCGGCCATGTTGAAGTAGATTCCTTCGACAAGGCGCGCTGCTATTAACCGTGCTGCGCCGCGTGCTCCGGCGCTTCCGTCGAGCGTCGAAACTTTGATCTGAACATCGTTCACGGATTTTTCCATTGCGCGCTGGCGGATCGTGGATTGAACACGATCGATAAGAAGGTTGGGGGCTGCGCGGAAGGCTGCGCCACCAAAGACCATTGCGGCAGGGTTCAGAAGATTCACGAGGTCTGCTGCCGCTGCGCCGATATGAGAGGCCGCTTCGCTCAAGATCCGATACGAGAGGCTGTCGTTCTCCTGTGCGGCTGCGGCGATCAGCTCAATCGTAATCTCGTCGAAGTTGTATCCCGGCATCTCGGTGATCTTTGTGGATACACCGCGACGAATTGCAAACTTCATCGATTCGATCATGGTCGTTCCAGAGGCGACTGCCTCTAGACATCCGCTGCTTCCGCAGCAGCAGAGCGGACCATCTTCATCTACCGTAATGTGGCCGAACTCGCCGGCGCTGCCGCCGTGACCTCGATAGAGACAGCCACCGATAAAGATTGCTGCGCCGATTCCTGCGCCGACATCAACGTATACGAAGTTTGAAAAGTCGCGGCCGGCTCCGAGGAACCTCTCCATGACGGCTACGGTGCGGACGCTGTCTTCGAGAAGGACAGGCACGCCAAACTCCTGCTCCATCCTGGCGCGAAGGGGCATGTTCTTCCACTGCTCTATCTGTCCGGGGCGAGGATAGGAGAGAACCATGCCGCGTTCTACGTCGATCACACCAGAGAAGCCTATTCCGATTCCGCGTAGCAGACTTGCGTCGAGATTTGCTGAGGCTATGACTTCATTCACAAGAGCGAAGAGGCGGGAGAGAACATCTTCCCGGCCCTTGGACATCTCACTGGGCACGGTCTTCGATGCGAGGACTTCACCGTTTATGTCGGTGATGCAGATCCGTAGATTGATGGTGCCAAGGTCGATGCCCGCGACGTACGCGAGATCGGACTTCATCGTCAGCCCGACGCGCTTGCGTCCTGCGCCTTTGGCTGCGCCGCGATCTTCTACAAGCAACTGGAGTGAGATGAGCGAGTTGACGATGCCAGTGATGGCGGCTGTCGAAAGGCCGGACAGCTCGGCTAGCTCCACACGCGAGATCTTTGGCGTCGCATGGATATGACGAAGCACGGCCAGCTCCGTCTGCATGGATTTCTTCGCGGTGGTGAAGTCTTCAGTCATGGTTGCGATTGCTGCATGAGAACTTTTATACGAAGGACATCTCGGCAGCAAGATTATTTCATCATACAGAGGCTGGTGCGCTACGCAGCCTGCCGTGGCTTGACTTGAGCTGTCACGAGGGCATAAAAACGATCTAGACCCGAACCTCCTCATCGAGAACGCATTGGTTGCAGGCAAGGTTCCCGCCGTAGCTAAAGGATGGTTCCGCAAAGTGACGCACAGGCCCCCGTTTCAACCGATACGAAAGAGTCCGCTGCCGGACGAGTTTCCCGGCGTCCATCGTATGGACTTGGATGAAGAGGACGCAGTACTGAGGGTGTGCCGCAGCCGGTCGCTTTATCGCTACTATGGGGTCGATCCGCAGGGTGAGGTGGACGCGTTCGAACGGGAGTTTAGCGCATCTCTAGGCGTGCGGTACGCGTTGGCGGTCACGAGCGGTACTGCCGCACTCCATACTGCTCTTACTGCGCTGAGAGTTGGGCCGGGGCAAGAGGTTATTGTTCCTGCGTATATGTGGGTCTCCGTTATAGCCGCGGTGGTCAACCTTGGCGCGATTCCTGTGCTTGCCGAGATTGATGACACGTTCTGCCTCGATCCGCGGTCTGTTCGCAGTCTTATTACTCCTCGCACGGCGGGCATCATCCTGGTCCACATGAACGGCGCTCCGGGAGATGCACCAACGCTGGCAGCGATTGCGCGGGAGTATGGATTATTTCTGCTCGAAGACTGCGCTCAGTGTGTTGGCGGTTCCATCGACGGGCAGAAGGTTGGAACGTTCGGCGATATCGGCATCTTCAGCTTCCAGATGAACAAGAATATGACGAGCGGGGAGGCAGGATGCGTGGTTACGAATGACGAGGCGCTCTACCGCAAGGCGCTTTCCTCGCATGACTGCGGATACTCGCGAGGAGAAGACGGCCTGCTGAGGTTGGAGGATGAAGCATCGTTCGGGTGGGGCAGGGGATCGCGCATGGACGAGCTGCGGGCAGCGATTCTTCGAGTACAGCTGCGGCGGCTTCCTGAGGTGATCCAGAGCATGCAGCACAGTAAGTACCGTCTGCGTGCGCTGCTCGAAGGATATGAGGAGGTTCAGCTGCGGCGCGTCCTCGATACTGCGGGCGATACCTCTTGCTTTCTTCTCGTCGTGCTGCCTGATGCTGCTATCGCTCGGGCTATCAACGAACGGCTTCGTGCGCATGGGATCGTGACGTCCTCAGCGGAGACAAGCAACGTCATTCTTGAAGACTATGGGATGCATATCTACTTCAACATTCCTGCGTTGCAGAGGAAGATAGGCACTGACCTGCGTGGAACGCCGTGGACGCTGGTGGAGAACCGCGACTCTGTCTACAACTACGCGCGGGGTGCGTGTCCGCAGTCGGATGATCTCTTTTCAAGAACACAGCTACTCGTCATCCCGTCGTGTTTGTGCGATCAGGACGAGGAAGATCTTCTGGCGGCTTTTCGCGAGGTTCTCGAAGTTGTGCTCTCGCCTGACGTGCACGCGAGTGTGTCCCGGTAGTTCACGTCAGGCAGGCAGTTCATTGCTAAGAGAATGAGTTGAGGAAGTCGAAGTCTACTTTGGCTGCTTCGAGTTGAGGCACCGTGTACGGACCTTCTTCTTCGGCGAAACAGTGTTCGATGCCGGCGCGACGACCCTCTGCGAAGACTCGATCGTATTGAATGAACCCCTTGCCGAGCTCTGTTCCTTTTGGACGATCCGGTCCGCGCAGGTCGGTCGTGGGGTGGGGAACGGGCATGAAGTCTTTGATGTGCAGCATGCGGAAGCGCCCCGGATACTTCTTCATGTAAGCGACGGGATCGGCACCTGCAACCGTCATCCAGCCACAGTCGATCTCAAAGTAGACGAGGCTGGGATCGGTCTCCTGCACGAGAACATCGTAGCCATAGCGGCCGTCGCTTAACTTTTCAAACTCGTAGTTGTGGTTGTGGTAGGCATACTTCAGGCCAGCGGCTTTTGCTTTCGCACCGATTTCATTCATTTTTTCGGCGGTTTTCTTGAATCCGTCCAGACCCATCAGATCGAGCTTTGTCGGAGCGCCGCCTGTAGACGCGGGCGCGGCGTGCGATGGCGCGTTGAAGTCGCGAAGTACGGAGCTGGTTGCATAGGTTGCACCGAGGATCTGCGCGTTGTTGAAGAGGGAATCGACGTCGGGCTGAATCAATGGCAGGTGTGCGCTGGGACAGACGAGTCCGGCATCGTCCAGAAGTGCGCGGAACTCTTTCGCAGTGTATTTTCCGAAGCCAGCCGTCTCCACCTCGCGATAGCCGATCTCATGGAGCTTCTTGAGTGTGCCTGGAGCGTCTTCTCCCAACGGCTTGCCGACAACGTAGAGTTGGATACCGATTGGGAGGCCCATGGGTTTCGCCCACGCCGGTAGTGCACTGAGGGCGAATGAAGCGGCTCCGCCTATACCTGTGTTCATCAGAAAATTTCTTCTTGAGATCAAACTCATCAGCTACTCCTCTTTGTGGTCGTGCGTGTGTGGGGCTATTTACAGATCGACAACGTGGATCAAAGTTATTCTCGAACGCGTGTCCACACGCCGCCCTGCTCGTAGCTGTTCAGCATCGCTTCGATGATGCAGCATACTCTGTGCCCACCAGCGAAGTCACATATAGTGGGGGGCTTTTCGGCTGGTGCGGCATCGTTGCGAATCCAGTAGTAGGCATCGGCGATAACGTTGCAGAAGGCGTCTGACCAGCTTTCATGATGGCCTGCGGGCAGATGGGCGTATCTTCGAGCATCCGTGCTCATCAACGATGGATCTTTATCCATTACGCTGTTTGCACTGTCGTGCGAGCCGATCCATAACTGGTTCTGTCTCTCCTGCTCCCATCGCAGGGAACGCGCGCGGCCGTTGATCTCCAGTTGCAGATCGTTTTTGTGGCCTGGCAAGACCTGTCCTACTTTTAGGACGCCGCGTGCTCCATTGTCGAATCGCAGGAGAACGCAGCCTAGATCTTCGCCTGTGACTTGTTTCGGCGTTGTCTCTGCGGGGTGCTCTTTGGTAAAGGCCTCGGCGGATGCGCCGCTCGAGTACCTCACCTTCACGGTTGTCGAGATGTCAGCCAGAACTGACTCGATCCGCAGGCCGCTGACATGCTCCACGAGGTCGCACCAGTGCGAACCGATATCCGCGAGTGCGGAACTCTTGCCGCCCTTCTCCGGATCCATCCGCCACGAGTACACGTAGGGGTCCGTCATCCAGTCCTGCAGATATTGACCGTGGAGATAGACCAGTTCGTCGAGTTCGCCAGAAGCGATCATGTGCCGCATCTGCTGCACCAGGGGATTGCCGCGATAGTTGAAGGTTACGACGTTGGCGACACCTTTGAGTGCTGCCGCGTTGCAGAGTGCCATCGTCTCCTGGCTTGTCAGGGCGAGGGGCTTGTCGGAGATGATGTGTTTGCCTGCATCGATCGCCGCCATACTTACCCGGGTATGCATGTGGTTGGGCGTCGTGTTGTGGATCACGTCGATCCTTGGGTCGGCGATGAGATCTTCGAAGTTGTCGTAGGCAACATCGACCTTTAGCTCCTTCGCCTTTTTCTTTGTGGAGGTCATATTTGATCCTGCAATCGCGATGACTTCCACATCCCCAAGCCGGCGAACCGCGTCGATGTGATGGGCCGCGATAAATCCGGGGCCGACTAACCCCATTCCTATCTTCTTCATACCTCTCCTTGCCGTGGCATTGTCCCAGCCAGGACACTATAGAACTCTGCGTTTGCGTGCACCAGACAATCAGGCGAAAGAGGTCATCTTCGCTACCACTTCTTGAGCCTGGCAAGCTCTGGAACGAGAGCTCTGAATTCGTTCAAATCATTTATGTAATTCAAATATGAATCTATAAATGGATACATGTGCAGATAAAGAGATGTCAAGATTCATTTGTGAACTTATTCTCTTGACAATTTTCCATTCGATTCGCTAGTGTCGTCACTGCACCATTCCGGAGACCAAATAGCATGTTTATTGATAAAAAGGGGAGAGTGTCTATATGCCTCTCTTCAAGCACTACAGGCCCCAGTTCCTCCGCAGAGCTCCTTACCGTCCCGCCAACCATCTCTTTCTTCCGCACAGCTAAATCGCTTACTACATATTTGAAGCAAAGACGGTCGCTCCGCCCTGTGCTGGCGCTCATCGCACTCGTGGCCATGCTGACTGGCGCCGCCTTCGCCCAGACGACCACCGGATCCATCTTCGGTACGGTTTCCGATCAGAGCGACAGTGTCATCAGCGGCGCGGCGGTCACCATTACCGATATGAAGACGGGCATCGCTCATGCGACGCAGAGCAATGACTCCGGCAACTACTCGTTCCCCTCGGTTCCTGCCGGCGACTACATCGTCTCGGCACAGGCAAAGGGGTTCGGCACCGAGACGCAGAAGGGTCTACATGTCGACGTGAACCAGAGTGCGAATGCCACGTTTAAGCTGTCGGTCGGCTCCAATACAGAGAGCGTCACCGTCAACTCCGGCTCTACGCTCGTGGATACCCGCGAATCTCAGCTTGGCGAGACTGTCGACCAGAAGCGCATCGAAGATCTCCCACTCAATGGACGCGACGTCTATAGCCTTGTGCAGTTGATTCCTGGCGTTACGAGCTACTCCGCACAGTCGGCCGGTGGAAATCAATACGGCACAACCTTTAGCGTGAACGGCACACGCACGAATCAGGACTCGTTCTACCTGGATGGCGCCTTCGATACATCGCTCTTCATCACGGGCGGCAATCTCATTCCGAATCCGGATGCGTTGCAGGAGTTTCGGCTGCTTACGAACAACTTCGACGCGGAGTACGGACGCTTTCCTGGTGGTGTGGTCAACGTCATCACGCGCTCGGGTGGAAATGCATTCCATGGATCGGTGTACGACTACTTCCGCAACAGCGCGCTCAATCTGAAGAACTACTTCAACACGACCATCACGCCGCTCAAGCAGAATCAGTTTGGCGGAACGATCGGTGGACCCATCCTCCACGACAAGGCGTTCTTCTTCGGTTCGTATGAAGGTCTGCGCATTGTGACGCCGACCATCATCGCGTCCAACAGTTTGATTACGCCGACAGCGGCTGAGGCGAGAGGTGACTTCTCCGCGCTCAGCCCCAGCCAGCAACCCATGGTCAGCCCGGGCGTTCCTTATAGCTGCAATGGTGTGCAGGGCGTTATCTGTCCGAATCTGCTCGATCCGGTCTCTCAGAATATTCTGAAGTCGGTTCCACTGGCGGATCCTGTCACAGGTCTGACGCCGCAGCAGTCTGCGTCGGGAAACACCACTGCCAACCAGTATCTGGCGCGTATCGACTATCAGATCAGCAGCAGCCATCAGCTGTCCGGCACGTTCTTCCAGTCGCGCAGCAACAACACCAACCCAAACCAGGGTGGCAATCAGATCCTCAGCTATAGCGGCGGTCAGAGCACGGACAACCAGACTAATATCGCCATCAGTGATGTCTGGACGATCTCGGCCAACAAGCTCAACACCTTCAGACCCTTCTACACACTGAACCATCTCAACCTCACCAATCTCTATTCGGGAAATACGTGGTCTGATCTTGGTAGTCAGGTAGGGCTTGGCGCGCTGCCTGCAACCCAGCCTCAGATTGCGATCAACGGCTACTGGACCATGGGCATGGGATCGGGCGGACCTGACGATCTGCATCAGCAGTCGTTCGGTGCGGAAGATACCTTCGACTGGAGCCTGGGAAATCACTCGGTCAAGCTGGGAGGGTCTTACTTCTGGAACCGCTATGCGGAGCAGGGAGAGTATCTCGGAACGGGCGAGGCCACCTTTACCGGATTCGCTACAGGAAACGCTCTCGGCGACTTCCTGCTGGGCCGGGCAAATACCTTCCGCCAGAACAACGGCGCAAGCCACAGCCTGCACAATCCTGCGCCCGCGCTCTTCGCGCAGGACGACTGGAGAATTACGCACCGCCTCACTCTCGATCTCGGCTTGCGCTGGGAGGTATTCGCTCCGTTCGTCGGTCAGAAGAACTTTGGAACCTTTGTTCCTTTCGAGCAGTCGACCCGCTTTCCCTCCGCGCCGCTTGGGCTCCTGACGGTTGGCGACCCCGGCGTGCCGGACGGCATTATGAAGACGCAGTGGAAGGCATTCTCGCCGCGTGTTGGATTCGCGTATGACGTCTTCGGTACCGGCCTTACGTCTCTTCGCGGTGGCTACGGCATCTTCTATGCGTCGCGTGCGGTGAGTCTCACCACCAATCCCGAACAGCAGCCGTTCATCCTCGACAACACCATTGGCGATACGCCGAACCTTGTCCAGCCTTATGGAACCGGTGGCGATCCGTTCCCTTATGTTGTCGATCTTCAGAATCCTACCTTCCACTCCGGCGGTACGCTCAGCGGCCTGCCTCCTAACGCCAGCTCTCCCTATGTGCAGGAGTACAACCTCACCCTGGAGCAGCAGTTCGGTCAGTCATGGGGCCTCAGGATCGCGTACGTCGGCAGCCTCTCGCGTAAGTTCTTTGTCTCGCGTGACGAGAACGAGCCAGCCTATGTTCCTGGCGCAAGCACCTCGACGGCTGGTCTCAATGCACGACGTCCTTATGAGCCCACGCCGTCCACGTATGTCTTCGGCTCTATCGTCGAGAACGATCCTGCGGGCAATGCGAACTACAACGCACTGCAGGCTACTTTGACGCGGCGATTCACCCATGGCTTCTCGCTGCTTGCGAGCTACGTCTGGGCGAAGTCGATGGACATCACCTCTGTCGATCCTTCCAACATCACACTCACGCTCTCCAATCAAAACGACATTGGTGCTGACCGAGCACGGTCTGACTACGATGTGCCGCAGCGCTTCGTGGCCTCTTATCTTTGGGCCACACCTACCGTCCATCGCTTCGGGTTCGTCGGAAAAGATATCATCAGCAACTGGCAGTTGAATGGGATCACGACGCTCAGCACCGGCACTCCATTCACCGTCACTTCCGGCGTCGACTCCAACCTGGATAGCGTCCTAACCGATCGTCCGAACACCGTCGGCAATCCTTTGCTCGGTAGTGGAAGAAGCCGGACGGATAAGATCCATCAGTTCTTCAACACCGCGGCCTTCGCACAGGTTCCTGCAGGCGTTCCCTACGGCGATACGCGCAGAAACTCACTCATCGGACCGGGAACCATCAACACGGACTTCTCGGCCTTCAAGAACATCCCGGCGTTCAAGGAGTCCTTTGTCCAGTTCCGCGCCGAGTTCTTCAACCTGTTCAACAACGTCAACCTGACCAATCCAAACAGCACGCTTACCAGCCCGCTCTACGGGCAGATCAGCGGATCGGCGAATGCACGCATCATTCAATTCGCACTCAAGTACAACTTCTAGTGTTGATGCGTACTCTGCTTTGTCGCTTCGGGGGCAGTGCAGAGTACGCAGATTTACTCTAGAGATGCAGAGCTGGGCACCGGGCGCGTGAAGCGGGTACTCTACTCTGCAGCAAGTAAAACAGTTCATGCGCACATCGCATTGGAGGACATATTGAATCGTCACAATCTCTTAGGTTCGGCGTTTCTGCTCGCTGTCGTCGCCACCTCTGCCGCCACGGCGCGCGCCCAGACGTCTACTCCGGAGGTGCCGGACTGGGCACAGCCGGGCTCTCCCACACACGTCCAGGTGCCGCCGCCGACTGATTTTCATCGGCCGGCCAAGACCTCCGAGACGCCCATCGGAATCTTTCAAGGACAGTCCGACATTGGGAGCGCCGTCGTTCCGGGTAGCTCGACCTACGACGCTGCAACCGGCCAGTACACGATCAACTCTGCGGGCTATAACATCTGGTACACACGCGACGAGTTCCGTTATCTGTGGAAGAAGATGTCCGGTGACGTCTCTCTCGCTGCCGATGTAACGTTCCCAGACGCGAACGGTTATGGCGACCGCAAAGCAGTGCTGATTATTCGGCAGAGCCTTGACGACGACTCCAAAGAAGCGATGCTGGGCGAACATGGCGTTGGCATGATCCACCTCGCCGACCGGGCTGACAAGGGCGTCATGATGGCCGATATGCAGTATCGCTTTGGCGGGACACTTGCGGGCGTCAAAGCGAAGCGCGTCGGCATTGAAAAGCATGGAGACTCGATTGCCATCTTTGTCAGCCTCAAAGGGGAACCGATGCACCAGTTCGGGCCGCCGCTGACTCTCCACTTCGATGGGCCGTTTTATGTCGGCATCGGATTCTGTTCACACCTGCCAGCCAAATCTGATACTGCCGTTCTCTCCAATGTTCTTCTCGAAAATGCAGCCGGCAAAGTGAAGTAGTTCCAGATGCATCGTCGCTACCATCGCTTTATCTCTTACGCCTTCCACACCGGAAGAGGAGTGCAATAAATATGAACGTTCTCTCGACCCATCTGCGATCGTCTCGCAAGCGCACTGCGATCGCTATCCTTGCTGCTGCTCTGATTGCACAGGCCTCTCCTGCATACGCGCAGGGCTCCGAGCCTCATCTTCGCAGCCGTGTCTTCATCTACGATCTGCGCGACGGTTCTTCGCATCTCGTCTACACCGCAGACAGCATCTGGGAGGCTCCTAACTGGTCGCCCGACGGAAAGTATCTCATCGCAAACTCTCGCGGCAGTATCTACAAGTTTGTCCTAAAGCAAGATGGAACCGCAGAGCCGCAACGGCTCGCACTGACCGATGACTATCGTTGCAACAACGATAAGGCGCTCTCGCCCGACGGCACGAAGCTCGCGTTTTCAGCCTCTACCGCCAGCAGCAAAGGTTCCCAGGTCTTTCTTGCGGACGCTGATGGCAATAACGTCAAACTGATGGCTGCTGAGTCACCCAGCTACTTCCATGGTTGGTCTCCTGACAATAAGACTCTCGCGTTTGTCGCGCAGCGCAATGGAAGCGGTCAGTACGACATCTACGGAATGCCCGCAGCAGGCGGACCGGAGACACAGCTGAACTCGAACGTGCATCAGGATGACGGTCCTGACTACTCGCCCGACGGCAGATGGATCTACATCAACTCCGACCGTTCGGGGAAAGAGGCTGTGTGGCGCTTTCCGGCAACGGGCGCAGGCCAGAACGACGAGAAGGCACAGATGGTCATCAGCGATGGTCTCGAAGATTGGTTTCCGCACATCTCGCCCAATGGTAAGAAGATCGTGTACATCGGCTATCCGGCGGGCACGGCTTCGCACAATCCGCGCAACGTCCATGTTGAACTGAAGCTGGCCGAAGTAAAGCACGACAAGGTCTCGGCTCCAAAGAAGACGCTTGTGGAGGCTGTTGGCGGCCAGGGCACTATGAACGTCAACTCCTGGGCTCCGGACTCCATGCGATTCGCGTATGTCACCTATGAAGCTTTGCCATAGATTGGATGTGCATTTTTCGCAAAGGCCCACGTCACCGTGGGCCTTATCTTTTGGGACGCGAAGTTCGGCGGCATGGAAGCAAGTGAAGCGCAGAAGCTGCGTGTGCTGGAAGACGAGAACGAATGGCTCACGCTTTCCCCATCTCTGCTTGCTTCAACACGCACACAACATGCTCGGTTGAAAAATGCTTCATACGAGGACGATCGCATTGGCCGCCATCACGATCAGTAGAGGTATTCCGTCTCAACAGGAATCCATGCTTCTCAAATTCTTCACTCAACTAGACTATTGTGGCCCACTTGGGATGACGGTTTGTGCTCCCATAGCCCTTGTTGGGTGCGTCAGGAAAGGATCGTGATACGAATTGGCCAATTTGCTGGGCAGGATTTCTACGGCGTCTCGCATTTCGGTGCTTCTTTCATCTTCGAGCCGATGGGATATGCGCTTGGGAACCTAGTGACGACTTATGAGTCCTTTGACCCGCCGTCCACACCGGCGATGAAACTACGAGTCATGCCCTTAACGCACTTCTATGCGAAATCGATGGTATTCGCAGCCGACCGGTTCCCGTACTCCCACGGACAGGAGATTTGCTCCGCAATGTCGCCGGCAAGGGTGAACTTGAGAATTTTCGCAACGGTAGCGTGAGGCGTCGGCTCACCCATCACAAACCCTGCCTGGTCGACAGCCCACTTTGCGACGGGAGACTTATTGCTACCCTCCACATCTAGACGAACTTGACGGCCATCGCCTTCGAGAACTCGTGAAAGATGTGCTGGTGAATCCGCTGTACCGGGAACAGGCGAAGAAGTTCCAACTACAGATCGCTAAAACAAACCCACTCAAGAAAGCTGCCGACATCATCGAACGCGATGTTCATCTTGGATATGGCTCATGAGTAGATGCCCTCGCTCCGAAGGCATCTGTTCCTGTAAAAAAAGAGTTCCGTAACAGTCGCGAAATCGCCATTCTAAGTTGGTGCCACCGCATCCATCCCCGTTGTCCAAAGTTCATGTTTACCTTCCTGAGCCTGTATTCCGAATCCAGGAAGTGAAATGAGTGATTAGCCAGCAGATGTGGCATGCAATTTTGAAAATTTGAGACAATCACGAAAGACTCATTCCGTGGTTTTCCTGCACTATCGATAGTGAGGGATCATCCCACCAGTTCTTGCCTATTGAGTAAGAGATGGTACACACTTCAAGCTGCTTTTCTGCTCTGCCAGCAATGACTGAACGCTTACCGTTATCAAGGACGCTCCGCAAATGAACTTTCGCTTCACCGCACTGCCTCTCGCTCTCTTCATCATCAGCACTCCGTCTCTCCTCCAGTCCCAAAGTACTCCAATCCGCATCACCGCCGACCTCACCGATGCCACTCGCAAGCTCTATCATGCCGAAGTCGACATCCCCGTCACTGCCGGCACCGTCGACCTGACGACCCCAAAATGGATTCCTGGCGACCATGGCCCAACCGGCCCTGTCGATGCCATCACCGGCATAGTCTTCACCGGCAACGGTCAGACCCTCAAGTGGCGACGCGACGACGAGGACCTCTACGAGTTCCATGTCACTGTCCCCGCCGGCGTCACCACCCTGCACGCCCACCTCGACTGCATCGTCACCCGCCGCATCAGCCAGAAGATGGCCGTCCTTACCTGGGAGATGCTCCTCCTCTATCCCGCTCACACTCCCGTCGCAAAGATCGCCATTCAGCCGAACATCAAAGTTCCCGAAGGCTGGGGCATCGGTACCGCCCTCACCCCAACCGACGGCTACGACCCACAAAACCCCAAAGGTGGAACCACCCACTACGCCGCCACCACCGTCGAGCAGCTCGAAGACTCAACAGTCATCACCGGACAGTACTTCCACGAGTTCGCCCTCGCCCCCGAGATCACGCCCAGGCACTACATCGACGTTGTCTCCGACATCCCCGAAGACTCAACGCTTCGCCCCTCGGTCCTCGCCGAACTCAACAATCTCGTCCGCGAGACCGGAGCCGCCTACAACTCCCGCCACTACAATGCCTACCACTTCCTCCTCACTCTCTCTGACGTAGCCGGCGTAGATGGCACTGAGCATAGCCAATCCTCCGACAACGGCTTAGATGAAAAAGGCTTTGCCGACGACGCCGACCAGCTCGGTGAAGCCGACCTCCTCGCACACGAGTTCACCCACTCCTGGAACGGCAAATACCGCCGCCCCTTCAACCTCTATCAGGACGACTTCGAGAAGATGCAGCAGGGCTCGCTCCTCTGGGTCTACGAAGGCCTGACCCAGTACCTCGGCAACGTACTCGCCGCACGCTCTGGCCTCAAGTCTCAGGAGCAATACCGCGGCATGCTCGCCCTCTCCGCCGCCAACCTCGAATACAAACCTGGTCGTGAGTGGCGCAGCACCGAAGACACCGCCATCGCCGCCAGCATCCTCGACCGCGGCGGTCCCACTTGGGCCAACTGGAAGCGCGGCCAGGACTACTATTATGAGGGCGAGCTCTTCTGGCTCGATGCAGACACCCTCATCCGTCAGAAGACCGACAACAAAAAATCCCTCACCGACTTCCTCCACATCTTCCTCGGCAAGGGCGGCAACACCGGCCCGCTCATCGTCACCTACAACCGCGACGAGCTCATCGCCGACCTCAACCAGGCCCTCAAGTACGACTGGGCCACCTTCATCCGCGAGCGCATCGACGACATCAACCTGCACGCCGACCTCGCCGGAATCGAACGAGGCGGCTACAAGCTCGTCTTCACCGACAAGCCCAGCACAACTGAGCGCACCCTGGCCGGCACGGGCAACCGTCATGCCGCCGGCGTCGAACTTTGGTACTCCATCGGCATCCGGCTGCGCGGCGAAGGCGTCATCTCCGACGTCCGCTGGAATGGCCCCGCCGACAAAGCCAAACTCTTCCCCGGCCAGAAGATCATCGCGGTCAACGGCAACATCTTCTCCAGCGATGCCCTCAGAACCGCTATCAAACAGGCGAAGGGAACCTCCGAGCCCATTCACTTCATCCTGCAGAGCGACACCTTCGTCACCACCGCCGACATCGACTACCATGACGGCGAACGCCACCCCACCCTCGTCCGCGTAGACGGCATCCCCGCCTATCTCGACGACATCACAAAGCCCCTGACCCCACCCCAAAAAATATCGGACGAGAAGAAAGATAAAAACTCAGTCGAATAAATCACTCAATTTGCCAAGAAGCGCCGCCCTGCGTGTGAGTCCGGAGTACTTTCGTGCGCTGGATATTCCGGTAATACGCGGGCGAGGCTTTACGGACGAGGACAGTACGGGCGACGCGCCGCTGGTGGTGCCTGAGCCGGCTGGCAGCGGCGAAGCTGTTCTCGGGTGAGGATCCGATTGGGAAACGGATTCAGCCGTTCGGCGTGCATGCCGAACGGCTGAATCACGGTGACGGGCGTGGCGGATGACGCAAAGAACAGCGGGCTGACGAGCGATGAGCAGCCTGAGATTTACTTCCTGCAGAGGGCTGTGGCTGACGATTGGACGAGCAGGCATGCGTTGCTGGTGGTTGCTTCGGCGCTGCCTGAGGCGACGGTAGCGGGATGGGTGCGTGTAATCTCGATCCGACGGGTTCCGGTGAAGATAGAGCCGCTGACGGAGACAGTGAACAGGCTGGCGGACAGGCCGCGATTCGAGACGGCGCTGTTGGGATTCTTCGCGTTGATGGGGCTGGTGATGGCAGTCGTGGGAGCTTGCGTACCTGACCAGCAAGCGGACCCAGGAGATTGGGGTACGGATGGCACTGGGTGCAAGACGGGCGAGCATTCTGACGCTGATTGCATGGGACGGACTGCGGATGGTGCTGGCGGGCGGAGTGCTGGGACTGGCGGCGGCGCGATGTCGCCAGAGAGATCGTATGGCGCAAATGAATCCCGGTGGCCGCGGGTCGTCCGGAAGAGCGGCCCTTTCCGTTCTTTACTGATGCCGGCAGCTGCGATGTACTCTTCGAGGTAGTGATCGAGATTGTGATGCGTCGGCATCTCGTGCTCCTTACCCCCTTTTTCGTGAAGCCGCACCCAGCCGCGCCGGCCTTGGACGAAGTAGTCTTCCACCCGCATCGAGACCGCAGCTCCCATCGCTGGTCGAATAGACGAAGAGGACGTTAAACGAACGTTGCTGGGATGGGATGGTCGAACACCGACGGCGCGCAGGTAACGACCTGTCCGCATTGAACAAAAAGAGCTTACCGATTCTTAATCGTGCGCTTGATGTAGCAAAAGCCATCGAAACCGGACCTAATTGTCTATGCATTCCATCAAATTGACCTGACCAGAACTCAAGCTGACCTGCGTCGTTGAAAAATGCGATAGCGGCGGCATCGCACTCATGAGTTGGTCGCTGCATGTACTCCTGATTAAGTAATTTCATAGAGCTGACACCCTCCATTCCCGAAAGTCGTAACGATGCATTCGCTGCGTCGATAGCGTTTCGTCGACGGGTGGATTCGGGCTCAGAAATAGCTAATTCAGGAGTCGCCATCTCATCCTCCAACTTGCCGACATCTTATTTTTACGAGTTTGATGCACCTGTTGTCTCAAACTTCTGACCCGAATGTTCTCAGATGCTGAGCATTTCTGGTTGCCAAATTCGCTCATACTTACCTTCGACCGAGTGCTTTGGCCTGTACTCACCAGCCGAGGTTCTACAGTGCCGGGCGATGGGTAGACAGAATGAGACTGGCCGTTACCCGGACACATGAACGCATCACTCGCCTGCATCATCCCGTTGGAGTTCACCCTGCGCAAGTAAACGCAAAAAATGGCAATGGCGTTTAGGAGAATGCCATCGCCAGATCACGCGCGTGAACACTACTATTCGCTAGGGATGGCAATGCTCATCCCGCCGTCCTCCATGACCATGGCGCCCACAATAAAGCTGGCCTTGTCTGACGCGAGAAATGCGATGACCTCGGCAACTTCCTCTGGCTTAGCAGAACGCTTGATGGGTGCGTTCCTGCCATGCGTTGCGAGAAGCTCGCGACCATCTGATCTGAAGGTATCTAGGAGATTGGCAACCACGTCACCTGACCCCACACCATTCACCGGATGCCTTGTCGATTGCCTCCACGGCGAGGTTCGCGTGAGTTGCGCAAGCGCTCCCTTGGCGGCATAGGCGCTGACACCGGGAAAAGTTTGAAAGCAGGCATACGATCTGATGCTGATAATGGCTCCGCTTGTTTGGAATCATTGCTTTAAGGGCTTAACGGGAAGAATCCAATAGGGATCGTGGCTGCGCTTCGGTTCAACATGCTGTTATTTGTGTCTACTATCCCCACTTCATTTGAATGTTCTGGGAGTACTTGACGCAATCAGGACATCATCAAATGATGCGGAATTGTTGGCTGTTTTTCTACGCTGGGCACAGCCTGTATGCAAAGTATTGCAGTGTCGCAAGGGGATAATTCTACTCATCTCAATTAAATTGAAGTCGGATCAATGTTTTATGGCATCCTATGTCATATAACCGACAATCGGATCAAAACATCCGAAGTGCCGAAGCGATTAAACTGGCCTGTGGAGGAGCTTCCCTCCAGGTCTCAGACGCCTATAGGTGTTCTCTCCAGTGCAGGGAAGTTACCGGGAGAGAAAAGCTGGTGTCTGCACTCCGACTGAACGAAGCAGAGCGATGGCGCGGCGCCGAACAGGTGTTTCGCGGAACGTATGCTCGCACGACCCGGCTCTTTCGTTTGACGCCATTGAAGGTGTCCCGAATGAAAAAGTGCATCAACGATGAACCGGAACGGAATCAATCCAAAGATACGGGATCTTGCTCAGAAGCTACTTTCTTTGGAAAGTCCAGCGAAAAACCTTAGCGATGCAAATATCTTTGCGGCGCTCATGGTCAGTGAAAAACTGCGTCGTCCCCTAAGCACATTGGCCGGGACCGCAGGTTTTCGTTCGCTCCTCATGCGTGCTCTGACGTTGGCAAAGCGTGAAGCGCCAGGACTTGATGGAGTGCAGGTCAAAGAGGATGGTTCGCTCGAAGGTCTAAACGGTGAAGAGACGGAGGCAGGCACCGTGCTCATCGCCCATCTAGTTGGGTTACTGGAGACTTTCATTGGCGAACCTCTCACGCTGCGCTTGTTGAACGAGATATGGCCGAAGCTGTCCGGCGTCGATACGAATTCCGAGGGGAAGGAATCAATATGAAAGAGCACAAAGGCGTCAGGATCAACAAATTGCCATCGGGGGTTCCTGGGCTCGATGAGATCCTGGGCGGGGGACTTCCAGAGTTCTCTTTCAACATCGTCGCCGGCGCACCGGGATGTGGAAAGACAACGCTGGCGCATCAGTTTATCTTCGCCAATGCCACATCGGATCGTCCGGCGCTGTATTTCACCGTTCTTGGGGAACCAGCTCTCAAAATGCTGCGATATCAGCAGCAATACAGCTTTTTTGACGCGGAGAAACTGAACAATGCCGTGCACTTCATCAATCTAAGTAAGGCTCTCGTAGATGGGGGACTTCAGGGGGTACTCAAAGAGATATCCCAGCAGGTGGAAGCCTCTGACGCTCGAATCGTTGTGGTGGACTCGTTTCGGAGTGTGTTACGGAGTGAACAGCACGACGGTCGCGAGATGGCAGCGCAGATCTTTGTTCAGGAGCTGGCCTTGCTGCTTACCAGCGCGGAAGCAACGACGTTCCTTATAGGAGAGTATGGAGAGTCGGAGATGCAGGATAATCCGGTCTTCACGGTGGCAGACGGTCTCTTCTGGCTTTATCAGCAAGTCGAGCGGAACTCCGTCGTGCGGAAGCTGCAGATCATGAAGCTGCGTGGGCAGATGTCAGTGCCGGGGTTGCACACGTTTCGTATTACGGATTCAGGTCTGCAGGCCTTCTCTCGAACGCTTGGGCTTATGGCGAGGAAGCCGAAGGCTGCCATAAAGAAGCGCCTCTCCACCGGCATAGCCGCACTGGACGAGATGATGGGAGGAGGCATTCCTCAGGGGGATAGCCTGTTGATCGCGGGACCGTCTGGCACGGGCAAATCGCTGATGGCAACCCAATTCATCGCTGCCGGCATACGTGCGGGAGAGCCCGGCATTGTGGCGGTCTTCGAAGAGCGGCCGGAGGAATACGCCGGACGTGCAGCGACCTTCGGACTCGACCTTGCGACGCCGCTGAGACAAGGTGATCTCGAAGTGATTTACCTCCGTCCTCTTGACCTTTCCGTCGACGAGATGATGCAGGAGATCCTGGATGCAATCGAGCGTACAGGTGCAAAGCGACTCGTCATCGATTCACTGGCTGGTTTTGAACTCGCGCTTGCGCCCGGATTTCGCATCGATTTTCGAGAGTCGCTCTACCGCATGATCTTTGCGTTGACCGGTAAGGGCATCACCGTCCTGAGCACGCTTGAGATGACTGAATCATTTACTGAATTGCTTTTCAGCACCTATGCCATCTCGTTCTTGACCGACGATATCGTTCGGATGCGTTATGTGGAGATTGACGGGCAGCTTCGGAAGATCATGATGGTAGTCAAAATGCGAGGTGGTGCACACAGTTCAGACATCCGCGAATATCGTATTACCTCGGACGGGATCGACATCGGCGACTGCCTCAAAGACTATACGAAGCTCATTACCGGGCTCCCCACTCGAACGAAAGGCCCTGGCATTGTTGAGAAATCCAGCGACTTCACAACGTGAAGCAGAGGTGATCGATGGTAGCAGAGCTGCAAAATACCATACAACCGGAAATATCCCTCCTCAGAATGAGCTGGTTTGCGATAGCCGATGGCTCCCCTTTGCCCATGGCCGAGGTAGAGGGTGCCGAGCACATTCTTCGTTACGTCAATCCTGCTTTTTGCCGGTTCACGGCTATACCGAAAGAAAAGTTGATAGGGCGTGCTTTTTCGGACATCGCGCCTGCAGAAGAGAAGTGTCTAACCTCTCTTAATCTCGTGTATGCGGGTGGGCAAGCCATTACTCACATCGAAGACGAGCAGTCTGCCTTCAATCCTATGTATCGGTCCTATTCGATTTGGCCTGTTCCTACGGGGGATAACAATCCGTTGGGCATCATCCTTGTCGTGACTGAAACGATCTCCCTCCACTGGGAAGCTGTAGCTATGAATCAGGCTTTGATGACGGGCTCGGTGCGCCAACATGAACTCACCGAAGAGGCCCAGAATCTCCTTGAGCGCTTGCGAGCGGAGATGTTGGTAAGTAAGCAGGCCCATGAGGCGCTGATAGGCAGCCAGAAACGGTATCTGGACCTCTATGAGTTCGCCCCAATCGGCTATCTCACTCTTGACGCCAATGCGCTCATCTCAGAAGTCAACCTGAATGGTGCCCTTCTGCTTGGGGAAGTGCGAACCCATTTGCTTGGTCGCCGCTTCGTTCAATTCGTGGCTCCGCACGATCTCAAACGCTACTGTCTGCTGTTCAAGAGAGTTGCTAAACAAGGAAAGCGGCAGACGTTTGATCTGGCGCTTCGGCGCGGCGATGGCTCTGTCTTCCACGCCCAACTTGATTGCGTGCGGGCCCTTGCGGAGGGCGCAGACCCTCTTGTGCGCATCACCATCGTTGATATTACCGAGCGGAAGCGGACGGAGACGGAGATCGAGCACCTGGCATTCTACGATTCGCTCACTCAGTTGCCCAACCGGCGGTTTCTGTTAGGCCGGTTGCAAGCAGCGGTCACTGACTGCGCCCATACGCTGCGGCACGGCGCCATTCTTTTTATCGACCTTGACGGGTTCAAGACGCTAAACGATACGCAGGGCCACTTTGTCGGCGACCTGCTGCTCCAACAAGTGGCGCTCAGGCTTTCAGCCTGTGTTCGGGAGGGCGATACCGTGGCTCGTCTGGGTGGCGACGAGTTCGTCGTCATGTTGGCGGATTTGAGCAGACACCCGATGGAGGCGTCGACGCAGACACAAAAAGTCGGAGAAAAATTACTCAAAACTCTCAGCGAGCCTTACTTGCTCGCCGGTAGCGAATATCGCACGTCCGGCAGCATAGGGGCGACATTGTTCAACGGAGGACAGGATAGTTTGGAAGATCTGCTGAAGCGTGCCGACCTCGCCGTCTATTGTGCGAAGTCGGCTGGCCGCAACCGGCTGCGCTTTTTTGATCCGGAGATGCAGATTGTGGCGACTACCAAAGCAATACTGGACGCGGATTTGCGAAAGGCACTACAAGAGAGACAATTTGTCCTTTTTTATCAACCTCAGGTAGATCACGACGGCAGACTAACAGGCGCCGAAGCTCTGGTTCGCTGGAGACATCCAACACGCGGCCTCGTTTCTCCGGCAGAATTCATTCCATTCGCAGAAGAGAGTGGGCTGATCGAATTCGTCGGACAGTGGGTTCTCGAAACTGCCTGCGCTCAATTAGTCGCCTGGAGCGCCAATTTAGCAACCGCGCATCTCAGATTGGCAATCAATGTGAGCGCCCACGAATTTTGCCATCCGGAGTTTGTGTCACGGACATTAACCGCGATTGACCGTTTCGGTATCGACCCACGGAAGCTGATGCTCGAGCTAACAGAAAGCGCAATGTTCACCACCGTTGATGAAACGCTCGCAAAGATGAATGCGCTGAAGACTCGAGGGGTGCGCTTTTCTATAGACGATTTCGGCATCGGCTATTCGTCTCTGACCTATCTCAAAAACATGCCTCTGGACCAGTTGAAGCTGGACCGCTCCTTTATAGCGGATGCACTTACGAATCCAAATGACGCAGCGATCGCCCGAACGATCATCGCTTTGGGAGAAAGCCTGAACATTGAAGTTATTGCCGAGGGGGTGGAAACCGAGGGGCAACGGAAGTTCCTCGCGCTCCACGGCTGCCATGCCTACCAGGGCTTTCTCTTCGGGCGTCCCGGTCCGATTGAGGATCTGCTGCGAATGGCCAGAGCAGAATCGATGGCGAGAGCGGTCCATAAACCTGTTCTTATCCAGAAGAAACCAACTATTGGACAACACAACCGAAATAAAGTGAAGGCGATCGATGGCAGCCGACCAGGCAAATAATCGGAAGCAGCCGCCAACCGGGTCGGGTCTGGACCAACCTGTCACTGAGGGGTCGCCCATGCCCATGGCAGAGTTGGAGACGGGGACTCATATCATTCGATACGTCAATCCCGCTTTCTGCCTGCTCGCAGGTAAAACCAAAGAAAAATTGATAGGGAGCGACTTTACCGATCTTACAGCTGCTGGAGAGGACTTTCTGTCCCTCTTCCGATGGGTTTGTCGAACCGGAAAATCCGGAACCCATACCGGCACCGCACATTCAGCTTCCAATCCTCTGTACTGGTCCTATGCGATGTGGCCAGTGTTTGCGGCAGACCACCGCACACTTGGAATCGCCATTCAGGTGATAGAAACAACATCTTTTCATCAGGATGCGACCGCAATGAACCAGGCATTACTGTTGGGTTCGGTGCGTCAGCATGAACTAACGGAAGTAGCTGAGCTTCTAGCCACCAAACTGCAGTCCGAAATCGTCGCGCGAAAAAATACGGAGGCGGCCCTGATCCGCAGCGAGAAGCTGGCTTCGGTCGGGCGTATGGCCGCCGTCCTTGCACACGAGATCAATAATCCCCTGGCGGCGGTCATGGGCATAGTCTACCTAATGCAAAATACTGATAATTTGTCCGCATCAGTCGCCGAAAATCTGGAAAGGGCCGACGGGGAGTTAAAGCGGATTGCTCACATCACCCGGCAGACGCTCGGCTTTTATCGTGAATCGCTGCACCTTGCAGCATTCTATGTTGCTCCTCTGCTTGATTCAGTTCTTGACCTGTTGAAGTCCAGGATTCAGTCGAGGTCGGCTATTGTCGAGAAGCAGTGCGATGCAGAGCTCCAAATGATGGCGATGCAGGGAGAGGTGCGGCAGGTCATCTCCAATCTTTTATTGAACAGCCTCGATTCAATCGACAGCGCTGGTAGGGTCGTGTTGCGGGCTTCCATCTCGACGAGCCCTACTGATCGAAGTCAACGTGTGAGAATTACCGTCTCCGACAATGGTCAGGGCATCGGTGAATCCGTGCTGTCTCAGATCTTCGAAGCATTCTTCACTACAAAGGGAGCCATCGGAAACGGTCTTGGTCTATGGGTAAGTAAACAGATCGTCGATAAACATGGCGGGTTTATCCAGGTCCGAACTGCGACGGTTGGACCCCAACTGGGAACAACATTTTCGGTGATTCTGCCTATGGATGCCACTCGGCCTGAACGCATAGGCGAATCTCCTGGCAGTGATCATCATATTGAGGAGGAACAATGACGCTGGATGAAGTGACGATTCTGATCGTTGATGACGAGCCAATTCTGCAGGAAGTCTGTGCTCTCTGGCTAAAACGGGGCGGTTATCAGCAGGTATTAACAGCGTCGAATGGATTGGAGGCGCTGGCGATCCTCGAAAAGCGAAAGGTCGACGTGCTGATCACTGATGTTCATATGCCGAAGATGGATGGGATGATGCTAATCAGAACGATTCGGGAACGCGGATTTTCTATTTCTGGCGTTATCTCTATGAGTGCTTACACGGACGTCGATCTCGCGGAGCTGTCCAGCCTCGGCGTGAAGAAATTTCTGGAAAAGCCGTTTACGTCGGAAATATTGTTGGAGGCTGTCACGGCGAGTCTCTCCGAAGAAGTTTGGCAGCAATGAGATGTGATCGCCTCATAGCTGAAACAAGCATCTTGAACTAAATTGCGTCCATTCCACTACTACCGGTTCTCTGAGAGCGAGAGAGGCTGCTCAGCAGTAGAGGTTAAGGTTCTCGAAAATAGACATTGAAGACACAGGATCGGCTTCGCATGATCTGCTTCCTTGCTATATCCGCCTGTTCTCCAAAGAACATATATTTCTTTTCCATCTCAGTGACGACATCAGGATGTCGTTGAACCTCCTGGTGATGAGTTTTTCTGCCATCGATCATTTCAATAACTTGAACCAAATCAGACGAAAAGCATTGGAAGGTAAGGAGAGCATCTCGCGGCTTCATAGTGCCGACACACTGAGAATGCCGGATCCTAATTTCAATTCAGACTCAAGAATCTCTGCCTGCTGGCCGAGGATTCTTTCTCGGTACATCTCCTGAAGACCACGCAGGCAAGACATTTGCTCCAATGAAATCGAGGCTTCATCCTGTTTATCTATGTAGATTCCGATGGATTCGATATCGTGCTGAGACTCGTCGATCTGATCTTTGATAAGATTAATCGCTGATTTTGGCATGAGTTGCTCCGCGGCCAAATATGCTATGCCGTCCACTACTCGCATGCATAAAGAGCGCCTCGAGGAATGGTGGCTAAAGGGGAAATCTTTCATTTAAGCGAATGGAGGCGTCTGGCAAGCTTCCAATGGCTGGTGTTCCAATACATTGGATGTAGAGTGATTGAGTTTCGTTGTAGCCTTCCAACGCGAGCTATTTGTAATGTTCTGACTTGGGCGAGTCCAGATTCTCGATGAGTGATAAATCGCCAATGCAGTGCGCCGGGATAAACCGGCATGAAGCAGGGAATGCAAGAGTCCTACGAGAA
>NZ_LMUR01000010.1:0-21003 GCF_009765825.1 Granulicella sp. L60
TCCAGCTGGAGATCACGCTGCACACCCCGGTTGCGATGGAGAAGGGTCTGCGCTTCGCCATCCGCGAAGGTGGACGCACCGTCGGAGCAGGTACCATCTCCGAGATCATCAAGTAACTGCACCACAGATGGCTTTAGCTGTTCAAGAATAACGAGGGCTGTCGGCAGGTGTAGAAGTTCATCGCCGGCAGCTACTCCAAACGATCTTTGAAGTGTGAAAGAGACATACCATGGCTGGACAGAGAATCAGAATTCGTTTGAAGGCATATGACTATCGCGTACTGGACACCTCGACCGGTGAGATCGTCGAGACGGCCAAGCGTACCGGAGCTCAGGTTGCAGGGCCCATTCCACTGCCGACCATGAAGAACAAGTACTGCGTCCTTCGTTCGCCCCACGTCGACAAAAAGTCGCGCGAAGCTTTCGAGATCCGCACTCACAAGCGCCTTATCGATATTCTCGAGCCGACGCAGCAGACAGTAGATGCACTGATGAAGCTTGATCTTCCTGCAGGCGTCGATGTTGAGATCAAGACGGTTCAGAAGTAAAGAAATCTTTCGGCGAGTTGTTTTAGGTTTCGGTCTAGAAGCAATAACCCGGCAGTGCTGAGCTGAGTTCGGCCAGCATGATGAGGAAAGGAAGCTCCAATGTCAGTAGTAGGAATTCTCGGTAAAAAAGTCGGCATGACGCAGATCTTCGACGAACGCGGCGACATTCATCCTGTCACCGTTCTGAAGGCTGGCCCATGCGTCATCACTCAGTTGAAGACGCTTGCAAAGGACGGCTACGATGCCGCGCAGATCGGCTATGTCGATTTCGTTAAGGCCTCGAAGATCAACAAGGCAATGACCGGTCACTTCGCAAAGTCGAACGTTCCTCCAGTCAAGATGATCAAAGAAGTCGCCCTCGAGACGGTGAAGACCGCAGAAGGCGAAGAGGCAGTCGTCGCCAAGGCTGGCGACCGCATCCTGGTCGATATCTTCAACGACGAGCGCTTCGTCGATGTCATCGGCACCTCCAAGGGTCGCGGCTTCGCTGGCGTTATTCGCCGCCACGGCTTCGGCGGCGGTCCCAAGTCGCACGGACACATGTTCCAGGTGCAGGGTTCGATCGGAGCATCATCGTTCCCCTCGCGCGTATTCCCTGGCCAACGTATGCCAGGCCACATGGGCCATGCGCAGATCACGGTCCGCAACCTCCGCATCCGCGGCATCGATCTTGAGGACAACCTCCTTCTGGTTGAAGGTGCTGTACCCGGCCCACGTGATGGCTTCGTGCTGATCTCCAAGGCTAAGGCTCCGCCGCGCGAGCGTCGTGGTTTTGCCGGCGCCGCTACCAAGGACGCATTGAAGGCTTCGAAGAAGGCTGCACCGTCCAAGAAGAAGTAAAGAATCTACAAACAGAAAGCCTCTGCTGTATCGCTTTCTAAACAAAGTTTTGGCCCGCCGCATCGATGGCGGGCACGAAGAGAGAAGAAGAACGATGGCAAACATCAACGTAGTAAATCTCGACGGAGCCAAGGTCGGTGAGTTCGAACTCATCGATGAGGTATTCTCTTCCGAGATCAACGACGCACTCCTCTGGGAGTCGGTAAAGCACTACCGCGCAGCCCTCCGCCAGGGAACAGCCGCCACCAAGACTCGCGACCGTGTCTCGGGAGCCGGCAAGAAACTCTGGAAGCAGAAGGGAACAGGCCGCGCCCGTGTGGGTTCGATCCGTACCCCGCTCTGGCGTGGAGGCGGTACGGTCCACGGACCTCAGCCTCGCAGCTACGAGTACGCCTTCCCGCAGAAGAAACTGATGGGTGCTCTGCGTTCGGCCATCTCCGCGAAGATCAGTGACGGCAAGTTCACCGTCGTCGACTCCTTCGAGGTCGCCGCAGCCAAGACCAAGCTCTTCCGTACCGCGCTTAACAAGCTCGAAGCCGGCAAGACCACCCTCCTCGTAGAGAGTAGCCGCAAGCTCGACGAGAAGCTCTACCTCGGCTCGCGCAATCTGGCTGGAGTTGAACTCGTTCTTAGCTCTGAAGTTCATCCCTACGATCTGCTCCGCTACGAGCATGTCGTCTTCTCGAAGGACGCCATCGAGGCCCTTCAGGAGACTCTCAAGAAGTTTGTTTCGAAGCGCAGCAAAGCCGCCGCGCAGAAGGAGGTTGCGTAATGCCAACCCTCTATACCGTCATTCGCCGCCCCCTCATCACTGAGAAGGGCATGACCGTGAAGGAGACGCAGAACACCCTGGTGTTCGAGGTCGCTCTCAAGGCCACCAAGACCGAAGTCAAGCAGGCTGTGGAGACGCTCTTCAAGGTCAAGGTCACCGGTGTTCGCACCGCAACCGTGGAAGGCAAGGAGCGTCGCCGGGGCAAGTTCGCCGGCTACCGCCCCGACTGGAAGAAAGCTTACGTTCGCCTCAAAGAGGGCGAGAAGATGCCGGAATACCTCAATAGCCTCTAAGCGCGAATTTGTTTCGCAGCAACAGAATTCAGGACCGAAGCGCCGCTAAGTAATTAGCGGCGCGGGCAAGGGAATAAAGACGATGCCGATCAAATCATTTCGACCGATTACCCCATCACGACGCTTCATCACGACGCTGGTCAACAGCGATCTGACGACCGACAAACCGCACAAGCCGCTTCTCAGCGTCAAGCAGCGTACCGGCGGCCGTAACAGCAGTGGCGCTATGACGATTCGCCATCAAGGTGGCGGTCACAAGAAAAAGCTTCGGCTTATTGACTTCAAGCGCGATAAGTACGGCATCCCGGGTACCGTCGCAACGGTCGAATATGACCCAAACCGCAGCTCACGTATCGCACTTATTCACTACGCGGACGGAGAGAAGCGCTACATCATCCAGCCGATCGGTCTTACCGTTGGCCAGTCCATCATGAGCGGACCGGATGCCGATATCCTCGTGGGTAACGCTCTGCCGCTGAAGAACATCCCGGCTGGTACGACGATTCACAATATCGAGCTTCGTCCTGGAAAAGGCGGGCAGATGGCTCGCTCCGCCGGTGCTCAAGTTCAGCTCACCGCCAAAGAAGGCGACTACGCTCTGCTCAAGCTGCCTTCGGGTGAGACTCGCAAAGTTCTCGTCGAGTGCATGGCGACCATCGGCCAGGTTGGCAATACGGACCATGAGAACGTCACCATCGGTAAGGCTGGACGCAACCGTTGGAAGGGCATCCGTCCTGCCAACCGCGGCGTCTCGATGAATCCTGTCGACCATCCGCACGGTGGTGGTGAAGGTAAGACCTCGGGCGGTCGTCACCCAGTTACTCCTTGGGGCCAGCCGACTCGTGGCTACAAGACACGTAATAACAAGCGGACCGATGCCTTCATCGTCAAGCGTATTAATTAGTAAGACTGATTCTCTGAGTTAGTTCTGTAATAAGGGCAACACCAAGTCTCGCAAGCAAGAGATTCGTCGTATCCAGCATCGCAACAAGAAAGTCGGAGCTCAGCATAATGTCACGTTCAGCGAAAAAAGGTCCTTTCATCGACGATCACCTCATGAAGAAGATTGAGGGGATGAACCAGATCAACGATAAGAAGGTGCTGCGCACCTGGTCCCGCCGGTCCACGATCCACCCGGACTTTGTCGGCCACACGATCGCCGTTCACAACGGTCGCAAGTTCATCCCGGTCTACGTGACGGAGAACATGGTTGGTCACAAGCTCGGAGAGTTCTCCGCTACCCGCACCTTCAAGGGCCACTCCGCGCGCGCCGCTGAGACCTCCGCAAAGCCCAAATAATCGGGCTGACCGTTTGCAGTTAGATATTTCCGTGAGCCCGCCACAAGGGGCAGCGAAGCAGAACTTTTGAAGGACGAAGATTATGGCTAAGGCAGTAGAAAAAATCAGAGAGTTCCGCGCAGAGGCGAAGTTCCAGCGAACCAGCCCGCAGAAGGCGAAGCTTGTCCTTGATCTCATCAAGGGCCTCCGCGTCGAGCAGGCGCTCAACACTGTTCACTTCAGCACCAAGCGTATGGCGCCGGTGATTGAAAAGGTTCTGCGTTCAGCGATTCAGAATGCAACCTACGTCTCGCAGGAGCAGGGCCTGGACGTCGATGTCGACAACCTCTACGTCCGCACCGCAATCGCGAACGAAGGTCCGCGTATGAAGCGCATCCGCCCTGCCCCAATGGGCCGTGCCTTCCGTTACCAGCGCAGGCTCGCACACATCATCGTCACCGTTGCTGAGAAGAGATCGGGCGCTGCCGTTAGCGCATCTGCCGACTCTACTTCAACTCCGGCCGCGAAGAAGACGACCAAGAAGACAGCCTCCAAGACTGCGGCAAAGTCCGCAGCCAAGAAGACAGCCGCCAAGAAACCCGCAGCGAAAAAGGCCGCGAAGTAAGCAGTTTCTTGTAAACTTAAAGTTTTGCACTACCGCCCACCGGCTCAACCGGAGAGGGCACGGAGTAAAGGGAAGCTATGGGACAGAAAGTCCATCCGTATGGGTTGCGCCTCGGCATCAACAAGCCGTGGAAGTCACGCTGGTTTGTCGAACGCGGCTATGACAAGCTGCTGGTCGAAGACGTCAAGCTCAAGGCTGAGCTGCGCGAGAAGCTGAAGGCCGCTGGTGTCAGTTCGGTCGAGGTCGAGCGTCCAGGGAACAAGCTGCGCCTGATCATCCGTACCGCGCGCCCGGGCATCATCATCGGACGCAAGGGCGCCGAGATCGATAAGCTCAAGGCCGACATTCAGAAGCGCACCAGCCGCGAGGTCTTCATCGATATTCTCGAGGTCAACAAGCCCGAGCTCGATGCTCAGCTGGTCGCCGAGAACATCGCGCTGCAGCTCGAGAAGCGCGTCAGCTTCCGTCGCGCCATGCGCAAGTCGGTCGACTCCGCCCTCCGCTTCGGCTGCAAGGGCATCAAGGTTCGCGTCTCCGGTCGTCTGAACGGAAACGAGATCGCCCGCTCCGAGTGGTATCTTCAGGGCCGTCTGCCGCTGCACACGCTGCGCGCCGACATCGACTACGGTTTTGCCGAGGCGCACACCACCTACGGCATCATCGGCGTCAAGACCTGGGTCTATCGCGGCGATATCTACGAGCAGAAGAAGCGCCGCGATCAGGGCGTTACCGCTGGCGCATTCGCATCCTAAGTTTTTTCCCGGCGTAGCCGGAGTTTCCGGGGAGCGCATCCCCGAAAGAGTGAAGAGGGTTTTCTTATGTTGATGCCAAAGAAGGTCAAATACCGCAAGCAGCAGCGCGGACGCATGAAGGGCAAAGCGTGGCGCGGCTCCGATCTCTCCTTCGGCGACTTCGGCCTGAAGGTAATGGAGTGCGGTTACATCACCGACCGCCAGATCGAAGCCAGCCGTATCGCGATGACACGTTTTATCAAGCGTGGCGGCAAGGTTTGGCTCCGTCTGTTCCCGGACAAGCCGATCACCAAAAAGCCTGCCGAAACCCGTATGGGTAAAGGTAAGGGTGCTCCCGACCACTGGGTCTGCGTCGTCCGTCCCGGCCGCATTCTGTTCGAGATGGAAGGCGTCACCCCGGAGCTCGCCAAAGAGGCCATGCGTCTCGCGGCACACAAGCTTCCGCTCAAGACCAGCTTCGTCCAGCGCCACGACGTCAAGGCGACGGTCGTCACCAAGTAAGGCCGCGCCAAACAGCTTTTAGTAATCCTTTTAGCAGTTAGGAAAATGACAATGGAACTCGAAAAGATTCGCAACCTCAGTGACGAAGAGCTAAAGAGCGAGCAGGCTAAAGCCGGCGAGCAGCTCTTCCGCATTCGCTTCCAGAAGAGCCTCGGCAACGTCGAGGGAATCAAGAAGCTGCGGACGCTCAAGCTGGACATCGCCCGTATCAAGACCGTCGAGCGGCAGCGCACCCTGGCCGCCGAGAAGGCCGCCAACCCCGTCGTCGCCAACGTCGCGCCGGCCAAGAGCACTCGCACCGCCCGCAAGAAAGCGAAGAAGGACTAATCATGGCAGAGACAACCAACACCGCAGCTGCAACCCCCGAAGCTCAGACCTCGCGTCGCAATGAGAAGGTGGGCTTGGTCGTCTCGACCAAGATGCAGAAGACCATCGTCGTCGAGATCGAGATGCGCAAAGCGCACCCCAAGTACAAGCGCGTGATGAAGTCGAACAAGAAGTTCTACGCGCACGACGAGCAGAACTCTGCACGCGTCGGCGACGTCGTCCGCATTCGCGAGGCGCGCCCTCTGTCGAAGCTGAAGCGCTGGTCTCTTGAAGAGATCGTTCGCCGTTCCTCTCTTGCTCTCGCGGAAGAGAAGTCTGCGGCTGCACTCGCCGCTGAAGCCAAATAGCTCTAGGGCTCACAAGTTCACGCATGGGGCATAAGCCCCGGCCGTATCACCGCCGTAGATAGCCAGGAGAAGAACGATGTCAGTACAAATGAGAACAATGCTTGACGTGGCCGATAACTCCGGCGCACGCAAGTTGCAGGTGATCCTGCCCCTCGGTGGCGGTCTCGGTAAGAAGGCTGGCCTCGGCGATGTCGTCACCGCCGCCGTCAAGGAAGCCTCGCCCGATGGGACCGTCAAGAAGGGTAAGGTCGTCAAGGCTGTGATCGTCCGCACGCGCAAAGAGTATCGCCGACGCGACGGCACCTACATCCGCTTCGACCAGAACGCCGCTGTCGTCATCAACGATGCCAACGAGCCGGTTGGAACCCGCGTCTTCGGACCGGTCGCCCGCGAGCTCCGCGAGAAGAAGTTCCTCAAAATTGTCTCGCTCGCACCCGAGGTAATCTAGTTTCACGCCGCGTGTTGTTGCGCGGCGCCACATAGAATCAACCGGAGTCCGGCTCCGCGGTAACAAGATCGTCGAGGGTGAGAGAGAGTTATGGCAGGCATCAAGATTAAGCGGAACGACAAAGTCGAAGTGATCGCAGGCAAAGATAAGGGTAAGCAGGGCCGCGTCCTTCGCGTCATCGCAGAAAAGAATCGCGTCCTCGTTGAAGGCGTCATGATGGTGAAGAAGCACATGAAGCCGAACCCCCAGAAGAACATCAAAGGCGGCATCGCGGAGCAGGAGTCTACCATCCACGTCTCGAACGTGATGTTGCTCGACGGCGAAGGTAAGAAGACACGCGTTGGATCGCGTCTCGAAGGCGACACCAAGGTTCGCTTCTCCAAGGCTAGCGGCACCACGATCGCCGAGAAGAAGAAGCAAAGCAAGTAAGTAGAGTTTTCGTAGAGAAGTTCAAATCCTGTATCAACGGTTCACCCCACGCATCGGTATACGGGCTAACACCCAACCCGGCAACCGTGGAGAAAGCGAAGAACAATCATGGCAGCACGACTCAAGCAGAAGTACGAGACCGAGATCAAGCAGGCGCTGGGCAAAGAGCTCAACATCACCAACGCAATGGCTATCCCCAAGCTCGAGAAGATCGTCATCAACATGGGCCTCGGCGAAGCTACCCAGAACGTGAAGATCATGGATCCCTTAGTAGCTGATCTCGCCGCCATCGCCGGCCAGAAGCCTGTCACGACCAAGGCCAAGAAGTCCATCGCCGCCTTCAAGGTGCGCGAGGGCATGCCCATCGGCGCCATGGTCACCCTGCGCGGCGATACCATGTACGAGTTCCTCGACCGCCTCATCTCAATCGCGCTTCCTCGCGTCCGCGACTTCCGCGGCGTCTCCTCGAAGAGCTTCGACGGCCGCGGCAACTACACCCTTGGCCTCCGCGATCAGCTGATCTTCGCTGAGATCGACTACGCCAAGGTTGACAAACTCAAGGGTATGAATGTCACCATCGTCACCACGGCGAAGGACGACAACGGTGCCCGCGCCCTGCTGAAGAGCTTCGGTATGCCCTTCCGCGTCGGAGCCTAAGGGCCTGGAGAAAGATCAACCAAAGTTCTCTTTTGAACTTTGAACCAAAGATAGAGAGCAAAACACATGGCTACCACTGCAAAACGCGTCAAAGACGCAAGGAAACCGAAGTTCAAGTCCCGCCAGCACAACCGCTGCCAGCTCTGCGGTCGTCCCCGCGCCTTCCTCCGCAAGTTCGGCGTCTGCCGTCTCTGCTTCCGTTCGCTCGCCCTCAAGGGAGAAATTCCGGGCGTAGTCAAGTCAAGCTGGTAGAATAAACCTGTACGTGTGTGGCCTCCGCCGCGCACCCGCTCCAGAGACCTCATCAGGGCGTCAGCTTATGGTGCAGAAGTCTGGACGTACCACCCGAAACAAACATTCCCGCTGGTTCTTACGAGAGACACTCGTGAGCGAACGGGGAATGAAGGAGAATGAATGAACCTCACTGATCCAGTAGCAGACTTCCTGACCCGCATCCGTAACTCCATCCGCGCCCGTCACCAGAAGCTCGACGTCCCCGCATCCAAGCTCAAGGCCGAGATCGCCCGCATTCTCAAGGAAGAGGGCTACATCGCGAACTACAAGCCCACCGAAGAGAATGGCATGAAGGTCATCCGTGTCTATCTCAAGTACGGCCCCAACAACGAGGCTGTCATCCGCGATCTGCAGCGCGTCTCCCGTCCTGGCTGCCGTGTGTACCTCGGCCGCGACGAGATCCGCCGCGTTCAGGGTGGCCTTGGCATCTCCATCATGACTACCCCCAAGGGCGTCATGACAGGTCGTCAGGCCCGCCGCGAAGGTGTAGGCGGCGAGATCCTCTGCGAAGTCTGGTAAAGAAAATTAGCCAGGTTTTTGTCTCTAGTCTCTGTTTTATGAGCGTCATGCTCACCCGGCTGCAGTGGAACTTAGCACTCCTAAGCGACTCGCAAGCCAACAAAGGAATTCATCATGTCACGTATTGGTAAGAAGCCGATCGCTCTTCCCGCCGGCGTCAAGTACACCGTCAGCGAGAACGGCAACACCGTCCTGGTCGAAGGCCCCAAGGGCAAAGTCACCGCCATGCTTCCCGGCGGCATCAAGCTCGTCCAGAAGGACGGCCAGCTCCTCGCCGAGCGAGAGAACGACAAACAGGCAGCCTTTCACGGTCTCGCCCGCGCCCTCGTCTTCAACGCAGTCACCGGCGTCACCACCGGCTGGACCAAGGATATCGACATTGTCGGCATCGGATACCGCGCCGAGATGAAGGGTAAGAACATGGTCGTCTTCACCCTCGGCTACTCTCATCCCATCGAGTTCCCGCTGCCCACCGGTATCGAAGTAGCGATCGACCCCAAGCAGACCCACCTCACCATCTCCGGTATCGACCGGCAGAAGGTAGGCCAGATCGCCGCCGACATGCGCTCTCTCCGTAAGCCCGACCCCTACAAGAACAAGGGCGTCCGCTACACTGGCGAGAAGCTGAAGAAGAAGGTCGGCAAGACCGGAGCAAAGTAATCCGCGCTGCGTGAGTGGCAGATTCCACTCGCGCAGCACTCATCAGTTTCAACAACCGAACGTCCTCAGCACTCTGAGTACGCCACTAGGAAGGAAAGCTAATCATGATCAATCCCCGTCAACGCAACGTCATCCGCCAGCGCGTCCACACGCGTATCCGCGAGAAGATGTCCGGTACCGCCGAGCGTCCGCGCCTCAACGTCTACCGCTCGCTCAACCACATCTACACCCAGCTCATAGACGACCTCAACGGAGTCACCATCGCCTCCGCGTCCTCCATGGGCAAAAAGGGTGAAGAGAAGAACTACGGCGGCAACGTCGCGGCAGCCGCTGAAGTCGGCAAGCTCATCGCCCAGCGCGCGCAGGAGAAGGGCATCAAGAAGATCGTATTCGACCGTGGCGGCTATCTCTACCACGGCCGTGTCAAAGCCCTCGCCGACGCAGCCCGCGAAGCCGGACTGGATTTCTAAGGTTCCCAAGGCGCCCTGAGTGGCAGCCAGAAAGCTGGATAGAACATTATGGCAATGAAGAAAAAGATCGATGCGAACCGCCTCAACCTCAAGGATGAGGTCGTCTCCATCAACCGCGTCACCAAGGTCGTCAAGGGCGGTAAGAATATGTCCTTCGCCGCTCTCGTCGTCATCGGGGATCCCGCTGAAGGCGTAGTCGGCTACGGCTCCGGCAAGGCGAAGGAAGTCCCCCAGGCCATTCGCAAAGGGATCGAGTCCGCCAAGAAGAATCTGCACAAGGTCAACCTCACCGCAAGCACAATTCCTCACCAGGTCCTCGGCCACTTCGGCGCCGGCCAGGTGATGCTGAAGCCCGCTCCTGAAGGTACCGGCATCATCGCCGGCAAGACGGTTCGCGCCGTCATGACCGCAGTCGGCGTGCAGAATGTGCTCACCAAGAGCCTCGGCACCGCCAACCCGCACAACGTCATCAAGGCTACCTTCGACGCTCTCATCCAGCTTCGCGACAAGGCCGAAGTCGCCGCCCTGCGCGGCAAGTCAGTGGAAGAGCTCTAAGCTCAACCCTGTTCCAACAAGATTCTCAGGAGCTCTCTCATGGCAGACACCAACGCAATCGCCAAAATCAAGCTGCAGTACTTCCGTTCCAAGATCTGCACCCCGGTCAAGCACAAGCTCGTCATCAAGGGCCTCGGCTTCACCCGTCTCAACCAGATCGTCGAGCGCGAAGACACCCCATCCATTCGTGGCATGGTCGCCAAGGTTCCCCATCTCGTCCGCGTCGTAAGCTAAGCAGCGACCCGGCACAACCGTCTCAAGCCCGTGAGGGCCAAATCATATGCGAGTCGAGGAAGAGCGCAAGCTGCTTCACCGGCGTTAAGCGAGGAAATCATGGCAATCCGTAATCTCTCCAATCTCCGCGCCCCCAAGAAGGCGAACGAAAACAAGAAGCGTGTCGGCCGCGGTATGGGTTCGGGCATGGGTAAGACCTCCACCCGTGGTCACAAGGGTCAGGGCTCCCGCACCGGTTCCTCTCTTATGCGCGGCTTCGAAGGCGGCCAGATGCCCCTTCACCGCCGTCTGCCCAAGCGCGGCTTTACCAATATCTTCCGCGTCGAGTACCAGGTTCTCGGTCTCGATCGTGTTGCAGAGATCGTCGCCGCCGAGAACGTAACCGAGTTCACCCTCGATAAGATCATCGAGCTTGGCCTCCTCCGCAAGAAGGGCGCCCTCATCAAGGTGCTCAACAACGGTGAGATCAAGACCGCAGTCACGGTTCACGCGCACAAGTTTTCGAAGACCGCCCAGGAAGCGATCGAGAAGGCCGGCGGCAAGGCCATTCTCATCGGCTAGGTTGCATTAGAATGATTGGCAGGCGAGGGCATCTGCCCTCGCATCGCCGTTTCACCCGAACGCCAGTTTTCACCACCGAGGTTCTAGCACCCGATGTTCGAGAAAATCGCAAACATCTTTAAGATTCCCGACCTCCGCAAGCGCGTTCTCTTCACGCTTGGCATGCTGGCCGTCTACCGCCTCGGCTCGCACATCCCCACCCCCGGCATCAACGCCGACATGCTCGCGCAGTTCTTCAATCAGAACTCCGGCTCAGCCCTCGGCCTGGTCGACCTCTTCTCCGGCGGAAACCTCCGCAAGCTCACCGTCTTCGCCCTCGGCATCATGCCGTACATCACGGCGTCGATCATCTTCCAGCTGCTCACCGTCATCTATGAGCCGCTCGCGAAGCTCCAGAAGGAAGGCGAACTTGGCCGCCGCAAGATCACCCAGTGGACGCGCTACGTCACCGTCCTGCTCGGCATCGTGCAGTCCTTCGCCATCGCCCTTACGCTGACCAACACCAGCACCGGCCAGTCCATGGTCACCATCCCGCGCGGCTACTTCATCCCGCTCTGCGTCATCACCCTCACCGCCGGCACCGCCTTCATCATGTGGCTGGGCGAACAGATCACCGAGCGCGGCATCGGCAACGGCATGAGCCTGCTCATCTTCGCCGGTATCGTCGTCGGCCTGCCCCGCGGCATCGAAGACCTCTATGTCAAGGTTCGCGACAACGCCTGGGGAGCCCTCACCCCCCTCGCGGTCGTCCTTCTCGTCGCTGGCATGATCGCAGTCGTTGCCTTCATCGTCTTTGTCGAAAAGTCTGAGCGCCGCATCCCGGTCCAGTACGCCAAACGCATCGTCGGCCGTAAGATGATGGGTGGCCAGTCCACGCACCTTCCGCTCAAGGTCAACTCCGGCGGCGTCATGCCGGTCATCTTCGCCAGCTCTATCCTCTCGGCTCCACTGCTCTTCTCCGGCGCTCACATCTTTGGTTACTCGCTGCAGGACTCCACCTTCTTCGGCCCCATCCTGCGCTCCCTTGCCCCCGGCGAGCCCTGGTATGAACTGCTCCAGATGGCCGCCATCATCTTCTTCGCCTACTTCTACATCTCCATCGTCTTCCGTCCGGACGACATCGCCGACAACATGCGCAAGTACGGCGGCTTCATCCCCGGCATCCGCCCCGGCAAGCGTACCGCGGACTTCATCAACGATGTCCTTACCCGCATCACGCTGGTCGGCGCACTCTATCTCATAATCATCACCATCATCCCGCAGCTCCTTATCAGCGGAATCCACTTCAACCATCTCTGGCTGGTCGGCTCCGTCTTCGATCGGCTCCCGACCTGGATGACCAACGGCCTCGGCGTCAACTTCTACTTCGGCGGCACCAGCCTGCTCATCGTCGTCGGCGTCGCCATGGACACTGTCCAGCAGATCGAATCGCAGCTCATCATGCGCCACTACGACGGCTTCACTCCCAAGAGTGGCCGCATCCGTGGCCGCAAGAGCTGGTAGGGAACTCAGTCCGTTGACCACATCTACTGTCTCTGAACACAAGACGGCCCCGGCGGAGAAGAACTTTCTGCCCGGGCCGGTTCTCCTTCTGGGCGCGCCCGGCGTCGGCAAAGGCACCCAGGCCAAGGCTCTCATGGCGGCCTACGGGATCCCCCAGATCTCCACCGGCGACATCCTCCGCGCCAACATCAAGAACGGCACACCCCTCGGCAAGATGGCCAAGACCCTCGTCGATCAGGGCACCCTCGTCTCCGACGATCTCGTCAACCAGATGGTCGCCGACCGCCTCCAGCAGCCCGACACGCATCGCGGCTTCATCCTCGACGGCTTCCCCCGCACCCTCAATCAGGCCACCTGGCTCGACTCCCAGCTTGCCGCCGACACCAAAACCCTCCCCGTCGTCGCCATCAGTATCGTCGTCGACTACGAGCAGCTCCTTCACCGCATCACCGGTCGCCGCGTCTCGCCCGCCGGTCGCATCTACAACATCTACACGCATCCGCCGAAGGTCTCGGGCATCTGTGATGTAGACGGTTCTGCGCTAGTCCAGCGTCCGGACGACTCCGAGGCCGTCTTCTCCGATCGTATGAAGACCTTCGAAGCCCAGACCGCCCCTGTCGTCGAGCACTATCGCAACCAGGGCCGTTTCGAGGAGATCGACGGCGATCATCCTGTAGACCAGGTCACCTCCCAGATCGAGGCTGCCCTCAAACGTCTCCGCCAGCATCCCAGGTTCTAAGCAGAAAACTATGGCAATCATGATCAAAACCGCGCAGGAGATCGAGAAGATGCGCATCTCCGGCAAGGCTCTCCGCCAAGTCCACAATGCGATTGCGCCCCACGTCGTCCCCGGCGCATCGACGATGGATCTTGAAGAGATAGCCGTCAAAAAGATCGCAGAACTTGGTGCCATCGCCGCCTTCAAGGGCTATCACGGCTTTCCCGCCGCCCTATGCACCTCCATCAACGAGGAGGTCGTCCATGGCATGCCCAACGCCAAACGTATTCTAAAAGAAGGAGATATCCTCTCCATCGACTGCGGGGTCATCATCGACGGCTTCTACTCCGACGCCGCCGTCACCTACCCCATCGGAAAGGTCAGCGCCAAGGTCCACAAGCTCCTCGATGTCACCCAGGCCTCTCTCGAAAAAGCCATCCAGCAGTGCCAGGTCGGCGGCCGCCTCTTCGACATCTCCTCCGCCGTCCAGCAGGTCTGCGAGGCCCAAGGCTTCGGCGTCGTTCGTGAGTTCGTCGGCCACGGCATCGGCCGCGCCATGCACGAAGACCCCCAGGTCCCCAACTTCGGCGAACGCGGCAAAGGCCCCCGCCTCAAGGCCGGGATGGTCCTCGCCATCGAGCCCATGATCAACGCCGGAGGCCCCGAAGTCCACGTCCTCAAGGACGGTTGGACCGCCGTAACCAACGACGGAAGCTACAGCGCCCACTTCGAACACACCGTCGCTATCACAAAAGATGGCCCATTAGTGCTGACACGCTAGGAAAAACGACCCGACCTGGGGTATTATAAGAGATGCTGCGTGCCAGCTGGTCTCGTCGTAGAGACGTTTCATGCTGGAGACCGGCCAACCAAAGAAGTTATGGAAACCCGGAGGCCACAAGCCTTCAGTCTTTCCAAAGGAGATCGTTTGTCGAAGGAAGATGCAATTGAAGTGATGGCGGTGGTCGTAGAGACCCTGCCGAACGCGATGTTCAAGGTTGAGCTTGAAAACAAGCATCAGGCCCTTGCACACGTCTCTGGACGTATGCGCAAAAACTTCATCCGCATCCTCCCCGGCGACCGCGTCGCGATTGAGCTCAGCCCCTATGACCTCAACCGCGGCCGCATTGTCTACCGCTACAAGTAGACATCGGCTACGGGAGTCGATCCCGTCTCCACCACGTTTGACTCAAGTGCTCTGCGCTTGGGCATAAGTCAGGGCTTCGGTCCTGACATTCAGGGTGCGTATCGACCGGGGTTTTCCCCTTAGATATGTTCTCCGTTTCACAGGCTTTACGTTGCAACACAGAAGGGAATCACAATGAAGGTTCGTGCCTCAGTAAAGAAGATGTGTGACAAGTGCAAGGTCATTCACCGCCGTGGCGTGGTTCGTGTCATCTGCGAGAACGCCAAGCACAAGCAGCGTCAGGGCTAAAGAATGACCAGGAGAAGTTTTGCTTCTCTTTGTCCTTCCGAGCTCCCGCTCCACCGGCCCCGTCGGGCTAGTTAGCCGAAGTCAAGGCTTGCGATGAACCCGCCGGACACGCCGTCAACCAATTCACCCCGCTCTATGGCGAAGCCATCCGAGCCCAACCGAAAAGGAACCCCATGGCACGTATTGCTGGAGTCGATGTCCCTAACAACAAACAGGCGCGCATCGGTCTCACCTACATCTTCGGAATCGGCGACTCTCGCGCCGCCAAGATCCTCGCGAAGGCGGACGTTGATCCGATCGCGAAGATGGGCACGCTCGACGAAGACGCCCTGAACCGCATCCGTCAGGTCATTGAAGCTGAGGGCCATATCGAAGGCGATCTCCGCAAGGACATCTCCCTTAATATCAAGCGCCTCATCGAGATTCAGTCCTACCGCGGTCTCCGCCATCGCCGCTCGCTTCCTGTCCGTGGCCAGCGCACCCACACCAACGCTCGCACCCGCAAAGGCCCACGTAAGGGAACCGTTGCCGGTAAGAAGAAAGCGACCAAATAATGGCTAAGACACAGAACACCAAGGGTGCTGCAAAGCCCACCAAGAATAAGAAGTTCAAGAAGCGCGAACGCAAGAACGTTCCATTTGGTCTCGTCTTCATTCAGGCCACATTCAACAACACCATCGTCACCATCACCGACCAGGTTGGCAACACGCTCTCCTGGAAGTCGTCCGGCTCTCTTGGCTTCCGCGGCTCCCGCAAGGGAACCCCGTTCGCCGCGCAGCAGGCCGCCGTCGGTGCAGCCAACGCAGCCCGCGACCACGGCGTCCGTTCGGTCGATGTGCGCGTCTCCGGTCCCGGCTCCGGCCGTGAGTCCGCGATTCGCGCCCTCGCCACCACCGGCATCGAGGTCCGCAGCATCCGCGACGTTACGCCGATGCCGCACAACGGCTGCCGTCCGCCCAAGCGCCGCCGCGTCTGATTTCATGCAGGCGATGGGTTCGCTCCTCGCCTGCATCTGCTCTTTCGTTTAATCAATAACCGGATCGTGAAGAAGCGCAGCCTGCGCGTAAAGCGATCGTCACCCGAAGTTGGATTATTTAGGAGCAATACAATGGCACGTTACACCGGACCCGTCTGCCGCCTCTGCCGCCGCGACGGCACCAAGCTCTTCCTCAAGGGAGCCAAGTGCTTCTCCGAGAAATGCCCCGTCGAAAAGCGCAACTTCCCCCCAGGCCAGCACGGCCAGTCCCGCAAAGTGAAGAAGGTCGTCGGCTACGGTCTCCAGCTCCGCGAGAAGCAGAAGGCCAAGCGCATCTACTTCACCCTCGAGACCCAGTTCCGCGCCTACTATCAGAAGGCTGCCGTCAAGAAGGGCGTCACTGGCGCCTATCTGCTCCAACAGCTTGAGACCCGCCTCGATAACGTCGCCTACCGTCTCGGCTTTGCCATGAGTCGCCGCCAGGCCCGTCAGGTCGTCCGTCACGGTCACCTCCAGGTCAACGGCCGCAAGGTCAACATCCCCTCCTACCAGGTCAAGGTCGGTGATGAGATCGCAATCCGCGAAGGCTCGAAGGCTCTGGTCATTCTCGAAGAGGCGAAGAACTTTGCCGCCGGCCAAAACCAGGTCCAGTGGCTCGACATCAATCGCGACAATCTCTCCGGCAAAGTCATTGCTCTGCCGAAGCGCGAGGACATCAACCTGCCCGTCAACGAGCAGCTGATCGTCGAACTCTACAGCAAGTAACCGCTGTAGTTACAAAACAAGATTCGTCATTCTGGAACGCAGCGAAGAGTAGGAAATATGTTCTTCGCTGCGTTACAAATGCGAAAAGCACCACACAACTTAACTTGTAACCGCAACACCCCGCCATCTCGCAGAATGCATCGCGAGTGAGCCGGAAAAGGAGAAACACATGCTTTGGAGAGGTTTTCAAAAGCCCAAGCGTCTCGCAGTCGAAACCGAAACACTCACCGAAAAGTACGGCAAGTTCTCCGCTCAGCCCTTTGAACGCGGCTTCGGTACCACCATCGGCAACGCGCTTCGCCGCACCCTCCTGTCCTCGATCGAAGGCGCAGCTGTAACCGCCGTCCGCATCGAAGGCGTCCTGCACGAGTTCCAGTCGATCACCGGCGTCGTCGAAGACGCGACCGACATCATCCTGAACCTCAAGCAGATCCCATTCAAGCTCGCCGGCGAAGGCCCCAAGGCCCTCTACCTCCGCGCCGACCAGGCTGGCGTCATCACCTCCGGCATGATCGAAGCCGACGGCGACGTCGAGATTCTCGACAAGAACGTCTACATCTGCACCGTCAGCGAAGGCGGCAAGATCGACATGGAGATGCGCCTCAAGCGCGGCCGTGGCTACATCTCTGCCGACAAGAACTTCGACGGCGACCTCGGCCTCGGCTTCATCCCCGTCGACTCCGTCCACTCGCCCGTCCGCAAGGTCAACTACCTCGTCGAAGCAGCCCGTCTCGGTCAGATCACCGACTACGACAAGCTCACCGTCGAGATCTGGACCAACGGCACCGTGCTTCCCGCGGACGCACTCGGCCTCTCCGCCAAGCTGCTCAAAGACCACATGACCATCTTCATCAACTTTGAAGAGGAGATGGAAGCCGGTCACGAGCACCTCGACGGCCCCGCCATCCGCAACGAGAACCTCAACCGCTCCGTCGAAGAGCTCGAGCTCTCCGTACGCAGCTACAACTGCCTCAAGAACGCCAACATCGCCACCATCGGCGAACTCATCCAGAAGACCGAAGCCGAAATGCTCAAGACCAAAAACTTCGGCCGCAAGTCCCTGAATGAGATCAAGGAGATCCTCGCGCAGATGGGCCTGTCCCTCGGCATGAAGATCGACGAGAACGGCAACCCGCAGCCCGGACCCACCTCCGTTCTGCCCGCCGCCACCCTTGCCGCCAGCTTCGGCAACTTCGACGACGATGATGATGAAGACGAAGATGAGGACGATGACCTCGACCTCGTCGGCAACGAGACAGAGAACTTCTAACCAGGCACGGGCGGCGGCTTCAACGCCGCCGCCCAGCGTCTCACCAGAAAACGCAGCGCAAGCCGCGTAGCAACAAGTCCCATAAGTATCCGGGGTGCTTCATCCGCGCCAGCTCCACCGAGCGCACATTCTAAGTACTACCGACTCACGGCAGAAGCCGGGTCGAAGGAGATTCCCATGCGTCACCGTAATGCAGGATTCAAACTAGGGCGCAACACCAGCCATCGCCGCGCCATGCTGCGCAACCTCGTCACCTCCGTCATCCTGATGGACCGCGTCGAGACCACCATCACCAAGTGCAAGGCCACCCGCCCGCTCATCGAGAAGATGATCACCCTCGGCAAGCGCGGCACCGTTCACGCCCGCCGTCAGGCTGCTGCTTACCTCATGACGCCTGAGTCGGTCGACCGTCTCTTTGCCACCGTGGCCCCGCGCTACGCCGCACGCCAGGGCGGATACCTCCGCATCACCCGCCTCGGAGCCCGCAAGGGTGACGCCGCCGAGATGGCGTACATCGAGCTCCTCGGAGCCGAGCACGAGCTCAACGAGAAGGCCCAGAAGCGTGCTGAAGCTCGCACCAAGAAGCGTGAAGAGCTCGCCAAGCAGATGGAAGAGCGCAACCCCGGCGAAGCCGGCGACCCCAACGCCGAAGCATAAACTTCTGCACATTCATCAAGCAAAAGAAGAGGCGCACCGACAAGGTGCGCCTCTTCTTTTTTAAAAAATCATGTCCTGCCGGACGGGCCGCTTACTCAGCGGGAGGTCACTTCGTGACGCGTATACCTAGTCGTGGCAGGATCATCACCATAGCTCCTCCCGCTGGTAGGAGTCATCATCCTCCGCCGAGCAACGCGAGGCCCCAAGAAGTCAGCCCTGCCCCGACCGGTACAAAAGTCACGAAGTGACCTCCCCACGAGCAGTGGGCCCGTCCGGCAGGACAGAATCTTTACCCGCTATGCACCATCACCCGATTCTTACCCGCCCGCTTAGCCGCATACAGAGCCTCATCGGCCAGCTCTACCAGCTGAAATCCATTCTCCAGCGACTCATTCATCGCCGCCATCCCCACGCTGATCGTCAGCGTCTCATTATCCCAATCCTCGCTCGCCACTCGCTGCATCACGCGCCGCGCCAGCCCCATCGCGCTCTCCTCGCCGCTCTCCGGCAGCAGCACCACAAACTCCTCGCCCCCATACCGAGCAGGCAGGTCCGGCAGCCGCACCGTCGTCCGCAGAATCATCCCCAGCCGCCGCAGCACCTCATCCCCCGCCGCATGGCCGTAGCGATCGTTGATCAGCTTGAAGTTGTCCACATCGATCAGCAGCACCGAAAGCTCCCGCTTCCGTCTCCGCGCCATCGAGAACTCCATCACCATCCGCTCCTCGAACGACCGCCGATTCCGCAGCCCCGTCAGCTCATCCGTCACCGCAAGCTTCCGCAGCTGGTCATTCGCCTCTTCAAGCTCACGATGGTACCGCTCCAACTCCGCCTTATGCGCCACCTCTTCCGACACATCCACCGCCACCCCGGCCAGCAGCACGTTCCCCGCAGAATCATGACAAGGAAACTTGAACGACCGCAGCGAACTCACCGTTCCATCCGAGTTCCGAATGTGTTCTTCAGTCTCCACCATCCGCCCGCCCGCCATCACCTCCAGGTCGTGCGTCCGCACCGACTTCGTCAAACTCCGCGACCAGAGCTGTTCATCCGTCCGCCCCAGCCACGCATACTCGCTCACCCCAAACCGTTGCGCAAAGCTGCGGTTATAAAACAGCAGCCTCCCTGCCGCATCTTTGATATAGCTCAAAAATGGGCTCGCATTCATGAACGCGCGAAACAGCTCCTCACTCGCCCGCAGCCCCGCACTGGCCTTCTCCTTCTCTGCTAGTATCTGGTCCAACGCTCTGCGCTGCATCATCGCCTCGATGCGCAGACTCATCTGCCGCCCCATCACCTCCAGCGCGTGCGCCTCCTCCGCAGTCAGGATGCGCGGAACCATATCCACCACGCACAACGTCCCCATTGGGTCGCCATCTTTCGTAAACAGTCCCACGCCAGCAAAGAATCGAATTGGCGGCTCACCCGTCACCAGCGGATTGCTGCCGAACCGCGCATCCATCAGTGCATCCTTCACCAGGAACACCCGCTCCTGCCGAATCGCATGCGCGCAGAACGCAACCTCGCGCGGCGTCTCCCCCAGCTTCAAAAAATCGGACGCACGAAACCACTGGTTGCGCTCATCCAGCAGCGTCACCAGTCCATATGGAGTTCCACAGATCGCAGCCGCAAGATGCACCAGCTCATCGCGTTCCAGATCTGGTTGGGAGTCCAGTAACTCTCGCGTCCAAAGCGCTCTTAACTCAGCAGCCCCAGCCTCTGCTCGACGTACATTCATCGATCACCGTAAAGTAAAAATAAGCATATCCGGGGTTAACTGCCATACGCCATAAGGATTTTCAAGTGCTTACCAAAGTAACGTGCCTTTTCGTTCCCATTGTGGGACTAAAGGTCTTCGCGTTCGCCCACGTGCTCACGCCCCAGCAGACCACCCTCGCCCAGGCCTCTATCGCCTCGCCGGCACCGAACCATCCGCCCAGATCGACTACGTCCGCCTCTTCCTCAGCGGCACCACCCTGCAACTGCCCCCGCCTCCCCCAACTTCTCTGCTCGACCAGATCCGCAAGGAGCCCCTCTTCAAAGCCTCCCTCCTCTAGCTCACGCCTCCGCCAACCACCCAACCTTACCCGTTTACTGCGAGATTACCCGCCGCCGGCTAAGCATCGTGAACCACAACGAACGTCCGCAGTCGCTCGCATACACCAGCGACTTCGAATCCGGCGTCCAGGCCGGCTCCATGTTGTTGCAGTCCGCCTCCGTCAACCGCCTTCTGGCCCCACCCTGCACATCCAGCAGCCACAGATGCCAGTTCCCGCGCTCCAACCGGCTATACGCCATCCACCGGCCATCCGGCGACACCGCAGGATACCGAGCCTCATCCTCGCCCAGCGCACGAATCCCCCCACCCGCGTCCACAAGAAATAGTCCCGGCCGTCCACCATCCTCCGTCGCTGAAAACACTATCGAGCCGTCCGCTCCAAACGAAGCCTCCAGCACATTCCACCCCGCCGGCGACACCCTCCTGTCCGCACCCTCCCCCAGCGCCCTCACCCAAAGCTCCCCGCGCCCATGCTCCTCCCGCAGATAAGCCAGCCACCGCCCATCCGCCG
>NZ_LMUR01000010.1:21410-51324 GCF_009765825.1 Granulicella sp. L60
GCAAACACCCCCACCCACATCCACCTCTGGCTATCCCGCCGCCGCGTCACCAGCAGCCAGTAGCTCAAGGCGCAAAGCGTGATCACCACATACAGCCTCGGCACGCTCAGCAGCGTCCACGGCATCGCCGCCCCAATCCTCGCCCACCCCGGATACCCAATCGCCGCGTACAGCGCCACCAGCCCCACGCCACCCGCCACGCCCCAGCGCTCCTCCATCGTCCGCCACATCAGGCACACCGGCAGAATCAGCAGCACAAAGTGATACCCCGCAGGCAGCGTCGAGATCGCCAGGCTTCCCACCAGCACTGCCGACCACTCCAGCCCCAACCGCCTCGGACTATCATCCCCAGGCTCAGCCAGCAGCAGCGCAGGCGCAAACAGAAGCGTCTGCACCACCGGCAGCAACACCGCCAGCATCCAAGCCGCCCGCAGCGCAGGATGCGGATTCAACTGCGGCTCATACACAAACAGCCGATGCAGCAGCGTAGCCACCGACGCCGTCGAAGGCGAATAAGGATCCAGCCCCTCCCCGCGCAGCGCCCACGGCAGCACCTGCCTCACCAGCACCCGGTTCACCTGCCAGCCGAAGAACCCCACCGACAGCGCCGCCGAACCCAGGCATCCCACCACCCCTCCCGCAAAGGCCTTCATGTCCCTCTTGCGCAGAAAGTAGCCCAGGTAAAGCACCGGAAACATCTTCAACCCAAACCCCACCCCCACCAGCAGGCCAGCCGCAAACCGCCTCTGCCGCACATAACACCAGCACGCCAGCGTCAGCACCAGCAACAGCAGCAGATAGTACTGCCCATACAAAAAGTTCTTCTCCAGCGGTATGCTCAACGCCGCCACCAGCGCAATCCGCCTCCACGCCAGCCCGCTCATCTGCCGCAGCAACACCACAACCGCCGCCACCATCGCCAGGTTCAACATCAGCCACGCCCGCTTGGCCATCAGCGGCTGCATCCCCGTCAACGGCCATACCGCCAGCGCCGAGAACGGCGTACTCGGCACGAACCCCACCACCGTCTGATCGATCGCCCGATGATCCTTCTGGCGCTGCAGCCAGACCCACTCATACATCCGCGAGGTATCGTTGCCCTCCCGTGCCAGCCGCGCCGTCAGGTAGTAGTCCGGAAAGTCCGTATTCAGCGTCTTCCACGCCGCGGGCATCGCATGCAGCGCAAAGTAAGCCGTCATCACGGCCAGCAACGCCCACTCTACACACCGCAACCATCGCCCGTTAGCCTCGCCGAAACGAACCCCACCCCCCGCCGGACGATCCACGACAAGCCGATCTTCAGAAAGATTCACCATCGCAGGGAGTCATCACACACACTAGGCATCGTCATCAGTAGACGTAGTGTAGATTCCCCATCCCACCCTCTACTTCAAGTGTTTGTCCTTTGTTTGTCTATTATTTGTCACCCAATCCCGTACGGATCCACTGTTGCCAATGACCTCATAGGTGCCTTTGCTTTTGCCCTTATCGTTGCTCTTGCCGTCGCCCGCCCCTTTGGTTGTCATTCCCGAAGGGAATCTGCGTTTGTCGTTGTCCTTGCCGTTGCTTGTTCCTTTGTTTGTCATCCCGCAGGAATCTACTCCCGCACCCGTCTTCCTACTCAAGCACAAAAGAAAAGACCCAGCGCAAGCCGGGCCTTTTCTTACAGAGCAGGGAAGTCCACACCTAATGCTTAATAAGCCACATCATCCAGCTAGCCACAATCGTCCCACCCACAAATAGCGCGAAGCAAAACGCCCCAAACCGAATCATCAGCCTCGGCTCCGACCGCTGCGTAATCCCGAACACCACCGAAGTAAACAACGAGAACAAAATCACCGCACCAAAGTGAGAGATTGTCACGAGCGCTTCCTCCCCGTCGCCAGCGAGTGCGCATCCACTGCCGCAATAATATTCAGCAGCCCGGCCACCACCATGAACTTCGTCCCATAGTCCGCCGTCGTCACCTGCACCGTCACCTGCCCAAGATCCAAAATCCGAGCCAGCACATACAGCAACCCGGTCCCAAGATCCCCGACAAAGTTCAGTATGTCAAGCAGATCGCCCGTGTTCGGGGAGTAGACCTTGCCCTTCAGCAGAAGCCCAATCGTGAACATCGCCACAATCGACACAAAGAGAAGGCCGCCGCGAATCCACTTGCGCTGCATAAAGTGCCCTGCGCCCGGAATCAGCCAACCGGCAATCAACACCATCGTCGCCATCGAGGAAGAGCGTCCAGCCGTCCGCGCCGGCGTTTGCACATGAGTCGTCATCGTCACTCCAGATGATATCAGCTACACGCGAACCAGCTCCGCCTGCATGCGCCCCGTCACCTCGGCCCTCCCCTTGCGCGCCATCATGTTCACCTCGTTGCGCACGCCAAACTCCCCCGGAAAATAGATCCCCGGCTCCACCGAGAAGCACGTATCCGCCAGGATCAGCCGTTCATCATGCGTCTCCAGATTGTCCAGATGCGCCCCGTTGCCATGCAGAATCGACCCGATGTTATGCCCCGTCCGATGCGTAAACCACTCGCCGAACCCAGCCCCGCGAATCACCTCGCGAGCCGCATCGTCCGCCTGCCAACCCGCAATCGGCGTCCCTGCCGCAAACGCCGTCTGCACCGCACCCACCGCCGCATCCCGAGCATCGCGCACCGTCCGAAACACCGTCTGCTCCCGCTCGGTAGGCTCGCGGTCCACCACACCCGTCCACGTAATGTCATACCAAACTGCATCCGGCCGTCCCGCAACCTTCGCCCAGATATCGATCAGCACAAAATCCCCCCGCCGAATCGCCCGCGACGAAGCCTGCGTCGGCTCATAGTGCGAGTCCGCCGAGTTCGGTCCCGCGCTCACATTCGGCCCATGCTCTGTCACCAGCCCCTCGCGCTCGATCGCCTCATTCAGCCAAGCCACCATCTCAAACTCATGCGTCCCCGCGCTCGACCGCGCACGCTCCCCCATCACCCTCCAACCCTCAGCCAGAATCGAGTCGATCTTCTTCTGCGCAACGAAGTGAGTCGCCATCTGCTCCTCCGTCAGCACCGCCTCGAACTGGCTCACCAGGTCAGCCGAGCTCACAATCTCCTTGCCCATCCCTCGCAGCATCTCCACCGTTCCCGCGTCCACCAGCGACACATACATAATCGCGTTGCGCGGCGAGTACTGCATCGCAATCCGTGTCTGCCCCGTCAGCATCTCCTCCAGCCGGCCCTCCAGCTCCTGCCACGACGAGTACACCGCCTTCGACCCCGGCAGCGAATCCAGCCGCCCCGCCTCAATCCGGTGTACGAGCTTCTTCGGCTCACCCTCCGCCGGCACAAAGTAGAACCACCGCCGCGTCACATGCAGCCCATCCCCCAGCCCCAGAATGCGATACCCCAGAGGGTCGCGGTAGTGATGATCGTAAAAGAGCCAGCCCTGCACCTTCTCGCCGCGCAGAGCCTTCTGAATCCCCAGAATATCCATCCGTCGATTCTATCTTTCCAAACCCACTGCTTCCACCGGGTCAGCCTCGCAACGGCAAGTCAGGCCGCACCACGTCAATCCGCACACGTCAGTCCTTGAGCGAACCGATCTTCGACGCATAGATATAGCCCGCGTTCCGTTCTTCCGTAGGATAGCCGCCGTCATCGAGCCACTTCACGCGAAACCCGCTCTCCTTCAGCCGCTGGATAATCTCAGTCGGGTCGCCGACGGTGTTGTGAACCTCCATCGCCAGGTTATCCACCCCATCCAGCCACCGTACAGAGTCGCGAAAGATCCCGAACTCAGCGCCTTCGATATCCATCTTCAGGAAGTCGACATGTTCAATCCCATAGAGGCTCATCAGCTCTTCGACCGTGATCGCCAGGCTGGTATCGAACTCAAACGGATCGCACATGGCGTGGAGCGCCGCCAAGTCATGACGCACCGACTCCCCGCACAGAACCCCTCGATGTAGCTTCAACCCCGGCACGCCCTCCAGCTTCGTGCGATGAGTATTGTCCGGATAGGTAAAAGGATCGATGCCGACAACCCGGCCTTCAGGCCCAGCCAACTGTTTCAACAGGCTCGACACCACGCCCATATTGCATCCCAGATCAAGGCAGCTATCGAAGTTAAGTTGTTTGAACTCCCGAGAGTAAATCCTGCGAACGAAGAACTCTCGCAGGAAGGCATACCCGTTGCCCTCCGTGGTATTGATCGAATCGACATCCACGTCCAGGTCTCGCCCCAGCAGGTGAAACCGCAGCACACCTCGCATCGCATAGTCCGCGGAGTAGAACTTGCGCTCTCGCACCACTGTCAGAGCATGTTGCACCAGCGCGCCATACCAGCGAATAGCCTGGGACTTTGGCATCGCATTCCACGTTTGGATTACATCATCGGCTAGACGTCTCATCTGTTGAGCCATATCAGCATGGTAATCGCGCCATATTAAATAATGGCGGCGTCGAAATCTCCCAACCCAGTGGCCGATAGAGCGGAGTGCCGAAACGGCGGATACAACAGCTGCGCCGCAGCCACGCAATCCAAAAACGATGAGCAAAAAACCAAAGGGCCAGGATCGCTCCCAGCCCTCCAGCAACAAAACATCTTTTGAATCTACTGCTATGCGTTGACGGAGTTCTCCGCAGCTGCGGCCGTTGCCGCCGCCTCACGTTCCTTCTCCGCCTTCTCTGCCTTCCGCGCAGCAGCCGAGTTCTGACCCAGCTCTGCAGCCAGCGTCTCGGTGGTGAACGACTCAATCACGTCGCCGACACGAATGTCCTTGTGTCCGGCAAGATCGATACCGCACTCCACGCCCTGACGAACCTCGGACACATCGTCCTTGAACCGCTTGAGCGAAGAGATTCTGCCCTTCCAGACCTCGACACCCTCGCGCAGCAGACGTACCTGCTGATCGCGCTTGATGAGTCCGTCCGTGACACGGCAACCGGCAATCTGACCGACCTTCGTGATCTTGAAGACGTTGAGCACCTCGGCGCGTCCAGCGTAGTTCTCCTTGAACACAGGCTCAAGCAGACCGTACATCGCCTTGGTAATCTCGTCCTGCAGCTCGTAGATGATCGAGTGCAGACGAATCTCCACGTTCTCGCGTTCTGCCACTTCAGACGACTTCCTGTCAGGCCGCACGTTGAAGCCGATGATGACCGCGTTCGAAGCCGAAGCCAGCAGCACGTCCGACTCTGTGATCGCGCCCACACCGGAGTGCAGCACGCGAACCCGAACCTTCTCGGTCGACATCCTCTGCAGCGAATCGGCCAGCACTTCCACCGAACCCTGCACGTCGCCCTTCAGGATCAAGTTCAGATCCTTCATGCCAGCCTGCTTGATCTGTTCTGCCAGACCCTCCAGCGACACACGCGAACTCTTGGCCAGCTGTGCCTCGCGCTCCTTCATCTTGCGGTACTGCGCAATGCCCTTGGCCTTGTCGCGGTCCGCCATCACCAGGAACGTATCGCCCGCATCCGGCATGCCTTCGAGTCCGAGGATCTCCACCGGCGTAGACGGTCCAGCCTCTGTGATCGAACGTCCACGGTCGTCGAACATCGCGCGGATCTTACCGAACGTGTTGCCGACGATGTAGCTGTCGCCCAGATGAAGCGTACCGTTCTGCACCAGGATCGAAGCAACCGCACCGCGGCCGCGATCGAGCTTGGCTTCGATGACCGTTCCAACCGCTGGACGCTCCGGCTGAGCCTTCTGTGCGTTCGTATCGGCAACGTAGCAGATCATCTCTTCGAGACCGTCGAGATTGATACGCTGCTTCGCCGACACTTCTACGAACTCGGTGTCTCCGCCCATGCTGGTCGCCTGCACGCCGCGTGCTGCCAGTTGCAGCATCACCTTGCTTGGGTTGGCATCCGGCTTGTCGATCTTGTTGACCGCGACAATAATCGGCACCTTCGCCGCACGAGCATGGTCGATCGCTTCGATCGTCTGCGGCATCACGCCGTCATCCGCAGCAACGACGATGACCACGATATCCGTGATCTTCGCGCCGCGTGCGCGCATCCGTGTAAAGGCCTCGTGACCCGGTGTGTCGAGGAAGACGATCTCGCGGCCAAACGCCGGAGAGTCTGGCTTCGTCACATGCACCTTGTACGCTCCAATATGCTGCGTGATTCCACCAGCCTCGCCGCCCGCAACATCGGTCGAACGAATCGCGTCGAGCAACGACGTCTTCCCGTGATCGACGTGGCCCATGATGGTGACCACCGGAGCCCGGACAACCTCCACCATGCCGGTCGTGTCTTCGAGGAAGCCTTCAATGGCCTCGTTCTCCAACTGTTCCTCAACCGAGATGACCTGTGCATCCGCGCCGAACTGACGCGCAACGTCCTTCACCAGCTCGCCCTCGAGCGACTGGTTCACCGTCACGAACACGCCCTTCATCAGCAGCGTGGCGATCAGGTCCTTACCGCGAACGTCCAGCTTCTCGGCCAGATCCTTCACGCTGATGCCTTCAGTCACCGTAATCGTGCGTGTAATCGGCAACGGCTCGCGAGAGATCTGCTGCCCGCCGTAACGCGGTGGCGGCTGGAAGCCCTTCATCGGGCCTTCCTTGGTCTTCTCGTAGCGCTGTCCGCCGCGACGCTGTCCAGGTCGTGCCGCCGGACGCATGCCGCCCGGAGTCTCACCCGGCCCAGGCATCACGCCAGGAGCGCCGCCCGGTCCACCAGGACGCGCGCCAAATCCAGGACGTGCGCCAAACGCAGGACGCGCTCCGCCCGGAGCAAATCCAGGACGCCCAGGCGCGCCGCCGGGGCCGCCAGGACCACCGGGGAACGTGCGCGTCGGATGCATCGGACGACGAGCGCCAGGAGCACCCGGAGGCATCGGACGCGAGCCCGGTGCACCCGGCTGTCCAGGCCGTGGGCGCTCAAAGATAGGACGGCTGCGCGCCGGGGTTCCAGGCGCAACCGGAGGTGCAGTATAGGTAGGCCGCGGGCCGGTCTGCGGCATGATCACGCGCCGCGGAGGAGGTCCAGCGGGCACAACCGGAGCCGCAGGAGCAGCCTCGACCGGAGCCTCAGGCTTCAACTCCGCAGCAGGACCGGCAACCGGTGCCGCACTCTCATGAGCAGGAGCCGAAACAGGAGCAGCCACAGTGGCAGAAGGAGCCGGTGCCGAAACCACAGCGGCAGGTGCATCAGCCACGACAGCAGCGGGCGCAGACTCAACAGCCGGAGCTGTAGTCGGTGCAACGACAGGCGCAGGCTTGGCCGCAGCAGGAGCCGCCACGACCGGAGCAGCCACCGCAGGACGATCCTGCGAAGCTGCCGGTGCAGCCGCAACCACCGGCGGACGCACAATCACGGGGCCGACAGGAGGCTTGCTCGCAATAGCGGGCGCAGGCGCAACAATATTTGCCTGTTGGCGTGGAAGCGGAACGATGCGGCGAGGAGCAGGAGGCGCTCCCGGCACAGGCGGAGCCACCGCAACAGCCACCGGAGCAGCCACAACAACGCGGGGCGGCACCGATCCTGTCGCAGAGGCAGCTACAGTTGCAGCCGGAGCCACAACCACGGCAGTCGGACGCGGCGGCGGAGCCTTGCTCGCGGCCTCGGCCTGTTGCTTGCGCTCCAGAATCGCCTTCAGAGCATCCCCAGGCTTCGACACCTTCGACAAGTCAAACTTCGGCTTGGCGTCCGCGGGCTGCCGGTTGGCGCTGCCTCGGCTGCCATTCTTGAAGTAGTCCCGGACCTTCTCGGCCTGGTCGGCTTCGATCGAACTGGAGTGGGTCTTTCCGCTGACGCCGATTGCTTCGAGCGCGTCCAGAATAGGCCTGCTCTTTACTTCCAGTTCTCGTGCCAGATCGTTGATTCGAACTTTGCTCATCCGTCCCTTTTCGCTTCCTTGCGCCCTTAGCTGTTCATATCAGCCTCATCGAGGTAGGAATCTTTATTGTAATTATCCCTGAATCCGCAGTCTTCGCGCTCCAGGAAGTGGAGTGGTGCATGGCCGAAACCGCTAGCCACGATCGTTTCCGTCGTCGATGCCCTCATCGGAGTTCTCCTGGCTCTCATTCACCAGGGAGTCCACGGCATCGTTTTCCAACTCAATTCTCTCTTCGCGAGCATCCGCGTCGCTGAAAGCATCGCTCAGCGACTCGGACTCTTCCTCGTCAGCAATATCCTCTGTCGAAACGTCGTTGACTTCCTCTGCTTCGCCAAACCCTGCCTCATCGGCAAGAATGGCCTCCGGTGTCTTCTCCATGGAACTCTCCTCCGCCTCTGCTGCCGCGACAACTGCTGCAACCGCGACAACCGGCCGTTCTTCACCCTCTTCGTACTGACCGAAGTAGTGACGAACCGCGACCGAGATCTTCTCCACGGTCTTCTCGCCAATCCCCGGAACCTCTTCCAACTGCTCCGGCGTCATATCTGCGAGCGCCTCAACCGTCGTAATCCCAGCCGCGATCAGCTTCTCCAGAACCGCCTCGCCAAGCTCCGACACCTGCTCAATCGGAGTCGTCGGGCCGCCGGACATCGCCTGCATCTGCTGCTCGACCTCCTGGCGCTTCTCCTCTTCGCTCTTGATGTCGATCTTCCACTGCAGCAGCTTCGCCGCCAGCCGAACGTTCTGCCCCTTCTTGCCGATCGCTAGCGACAACTGCGTATCGTCGACGATCACCTCGATCTGCTTATCCGCCAGGTCAACAATCGACACCCGGCTCACCTTCGCCGGCTGCAACGCCTTCTCCGCAAACGTCGTAATCTCCTCGGAGAACTCGATGATGTCGATCTTCTCGCCGCGCAGCTCGCGAATAATCGACTGAACCCGCATGCCCTTCATGCCAACGCAGGCGCCGACCGGGTCGACATCCTTATCCCGGCTCATCACCGCAATCTTCGTCCGTTCGCCGGCCTCGCGTGCAATCGCGCGAATCGACACCGTACCGTCGTAGATCTCCGGAACCTCGCTCTGGAACAAATTCTGCACCAGCGCCGGCGCCGCCCGCGACACGATCACCTGCGGCCCCTTCGCCGCCCGGTCCACACGCAGCAACACCACCCGAACCCGCTCGCCCACGGCGAACTGCTCCAGCCGCGACTGCTCCCGCTTCGGCATCCTCGCCTCGGCCTTGCCCAGGTCGAAGATCACATCCATCGGCTCCAGCCGCTTCACCGTCGCGTTCAAAACCTCGCCTGCGCGGTGGTTGTACTCGTTGAACACCGTATCCCGCTCCGCCTCGCGAACCTTCTGGAAGATCACCTGCTTCGCCATCTGCGCAGCAATGCGGCCTAGCGGAGTCGTGTCTTTGTAGAAGCGCAGTTCGCCGCCGATCTCAACCTCCGGAGCCAGCTCACGCGCCTGCTCCAGCGTCATCTGGTTCACCTCGTCCTCCACCTGCTCGGTGGTCTCGACGACGGTCTTGTACACATACGCACGAATCTCGCCCGTCTCGCGGTCCATCTCGGCGCGCATATTCTCCTGCGTCTTGTAGTACTTGCGCGTCGCAAGCGCAATCGCATCCTCTACCGCGCCTACAACCACCGCCGGTTCAATACCCTTATCGCGGCTCAACGTTTCAATCGACTGATACAGAACACTTGCCATGATTCACTCGTCCTTCATTCTTTCGCCGACTCATCATCGGTTTAGTTCATTGATCTAAATCTCTTGCGTATCTCTATAGATGCAGATGCCATGGAAAGCAGACCGCCGAATCCCTAACCGCGATCTACCGTCCAGCGACTAGATCTCCGCAACCAGATTCGCCTTCTCCACGTTCGTCAGCGAGATAGCGATCGTCTCTTCGGTCACGGCCTTCTTCGCCTTGCCCTTCTGTTTGATGGCCGAAAGATCGATCGTCAGCACGCCATCGGAAAACTGTGTCAACCGGCCCTGCCAATGCCTGTTCTTGTTCACCGGGGTGAACGTCTGAACCTTGATTACACTGCCCTGAAACCGGATATAGTCCTCCGCCCGAAGCAACTTCCGCTCCAGACCCGGCGAAGACACCTCCAGGGTGTACTCCGCCCCCGGAATCAGGTCTTCCACATCCAGTACCGTGCCGAAGTCCTGCGCAAACACCGCGCAATCCTCGTGCGTCACACCCGACAGCATCTCGGCCGGAACGCCCTTCGGCAGATCCTCTACCTTACCCTCTGCGGCCAGCGCGGCCAGCTTGGCTCGCTCCTCCGCGCTCTTTTCTACATACACGCGCAACGTGCGAAACTTCACGCCGCCCTGAAACTCCACGTCCACAAGCTCCAGGTTGTGCGATGCGGCGACGCGCTGCGCGGTAGCTCGAATTTCGTCCAACTGGACTGCCATAGGCGATACTTTCGCTTCCGTTTCCGTGCGCTTCCAAACGCTTTTTAGAGCAAATAAAAAGTGGGCTTTGGCCCACTCATCTCCTCCGTCAAATCACCGGTGCGCTCACGGCCATCTACTTACCGACGGAACAAAATCGTCTGCAAATCTGATGATACATCGAGTCCCTGAAGAATTCAATGCCGATATCGCCCCGCCAACCGCCTCAAACCCCGTACTGCTGATCGCTCACATGCTCCATCCAATCCACCGCCTTGCCGTCCAGCCGCTCCTGGATCGCGATATGCGTCATCCCCGTCGTCGGCGTCGCCCCATGCCAGTGCTTCTCCCCCGGCGCAAACCACACCACATCCCCCGGACGAATCTCCTCGACCGCGCCACCCTCTCGCTGCGCCCATCCGCACCCCGCCGTCACCACCAGCGTCTGTCCCAACGGATGCGTATGCCACGCCGTGCGCGCTCCCGGCTCAAACGTCACACTCGCCCCCGCAACATGTGCCGGATCAGGTGCCTGAAACAGCGGATCGATCCGCACCGTGCCCGTAAACCACTCCGCGGGACCCTTACCCGACGCCTGCGATCCAACCCGTTTGATCTCCATCCCCCCATTCTAATGGCTCCAATGAACCGAGCCGCCATAAGGAGCCAGACCACCACAAGCACGCCGCCAACCCACGATGAATACCCCATGAAGCCTTTGTCTTTTCCGGCCATCTAATTTGCTATGAGCCGCAGGCAACTCTACAATCATTCAAATCCCGCGAAATTTAGGCTTCCCACAAGCCTGCCTCATCGCCCGGAAACCATAAAAACATGATCATCACTCCGATTCCCGAAGCCCTTACTTTTGATGACGTTCTCCTCGTCCCTGCTTTTAGCGATGTCGTTCCCACCCAGGTCAGCACCCAGACCCAGCTCACCCGCAACATCACCCTCAACACGCCCCTGATGTCCGCCGCGATGGATACCGTCACCGAGTCGCGCCTCGCCATCGCCATGGCCCAGCAGGGTGGCCTCGGCGTCGTCCACCGCAACCTCACCATCGAGCAGCAGGCAGGCGAGATCGACAAGGTCAAGCGCTCCGAGTCCGGCATGATCGTCGACCCCGTCACCATCGGTCCCGACCGTCCCATCGCCGACGCCCTCGAGGTCATGCGCCGCTACAAGATCTCCGGCGTCCCCGTCACCCGGAACAAAAAACTCGTCGGCATCCTCACCAACCGCGACCTCCGCTTCGTCTCCCGCACCGACCTCCGTATCGAGGAGGTCATGACCAAAGAAAATCTCATCACCGTCCCCGTCGGCACCACCCTCGAGCAGGCCGAGCAGATCCTCCACCAGCACCGCGTCGAAAAGCTGCTGGTCGTCAACGATGATTACGAGCTCAAAGGCCTCATCACCGTCAAAGACATCCAGAAAAAACTCAAGTACCCCAACGCCTCCAAGGACTCGCAGGGCCGTCTCCGCGTCGCCGGAGCCATCGGAGCCACCGGGGACTTCCTCGAACGCGCCGCCGCCCTCGTCGCCGCCCGTGTCGACGCCCTCGCCATCGACTCCGCCCACGGCCACTCCTCCCGCGTCCTCGAAGCCGTCGCCGAGGTCAAAAAGCACTTCCCCCACATCGACCTCCTCGCCGGAAACATCGCCACCTACGAAGGCGCCCTCGCCCTCATCGACGCAGGCGCAGACGCCATCAAGGTCGGCATCGGCCCCGGCTCCATCTGCACCACCCGCATGGTTACCGGAGCCGGCATGCCCCAGATCACCGCCATCTCCGAGGCCTTCCGCGCTGGCCAGGAGCGCAATATCCCCATCATCGCCGACGGCGGCATCAAGTACTCCGGCGACGTCACCAAGGCCATCGCAGCCGGAGCCAGCGTCGTCATGATGGGCTCCCTCTTCGCTGGCGTGGACGAGTCGCCCGGCGAAACCATCTTGTATCAAGGCCGCTCCTTCAAGGCCTACCGCGGCATGGGCTCTCTCAGCGCCATGGCCCAGGGCTCCGGCGAGCGCTACTTCCAGGGCAAGGAAGATATGAACGACGCCGCCAGCACCGAGCGCCCCAACCTCACCGCTCGCGAGACCACCAGCTCCAACCGCCTCGCCAAGTTTGTCCCCGAGGGCATAGAAGGCCGAGTCCCTCACCGCGGACCCCTCGAGAGCATGGTCTACCAGCTCGTCGGCGGCCTCCGCTCCGGCATGGGCTACCTCGGCTGCAGCACCATCGCCGAACTCCAGACCAACGCCCGCTTCATCCGCATCTCCAACGCCGGCCTCCGCGAGAGCCACGTCCACGACGTCATCATCACCCGCGAAGCCCCCAACTACCACGTCGAATAACCCATCCCGCAAGTGCGAGCTTTAGGCAGTATCGACATATAGCCTGAGCGCAAGGGATGGATGGATATACAAAGTGATGGATATCGAAAGCGTCATCCTGACGTCTGTGATGGATTGATTTAAAGCGTCATCCTGAGCGTAGCCTCTCGCAGTTTTATCGCGAGAGGCGCAGTCGAAGGACCCGCCATACGCTCAACGTGCCAATACTCTCTCCTTACTTCGCACCACATCATCCCAGCTCCGCATTCCATAGGTCGATATCACCTAGGTAGCTAGAGCTTCAACCTCGGGTCTAAGCCTTTGCTTCTGAGGTAACCCAAGGCTTTAGCCTTGGGCCTCCCAGCCCTGCAAAAAAGGGGGGCTTAGCCCCTGGGGTATGTCTTCCTATCCCAGCCAAGGCTGCCGAAGCAATCCAAAAACCTGTCAACCCCCAAAGCCCCCAAAACCCGCGCCAGACAAGGCGATTCGCGTTGCGTACCAGATACCCCCGACCCGTTATACTGGATATAGAGAACAGAAAAGCCCCGGCCAAACCGGGGTTTTCCTGTTTAACCCCATAACCCGTTTAGAAAGAAATATTTACCCGTAACCCGTTTCGAATGAAAATTTTGCAACCATCAAATTTCGCAAGTCACTCAAAAATAGACAGTTAACTACACCCACCCCCCAGGGGGAGGGGTACCCATCTTCGACCCGAGCATGACCACCGCAAGCTAACTCCGCGTTCCCGGTCAAGACACAACCGATTAAATCTTCCGAAGTCTCTGTTGACCCCGCGAAAGTCAGTAAGCCTAACTTCATCAAGGGCGCCCGTCATTCTGCATCTCCTCTACAAGACGGCAACGCCGCCAAGGAGATTCGCACATGACCGACTATCGCGTAAGCCAGGGAGATGTTCAGGAAGATCAGATCACAGCAGCCATCGAGAAAGTCACCGCCCAGGTGCCGTCAAGCGCCTACCTCGCCGCAGCACTCGCCTCCATGGCCGTCTCAGTCGCCTTCAAGGCCGCTAAAAAGACAGACATGGCCCTCTTCGTAGGACAGTGGGCCGCGCCCTTCCTCATCCTCGGCATCTACAACAAGCTGGTCAAGCTCCACGGCTCCGACGGCACCACCCACGCCTGAAAAAACCACTAACTCACCAGCAAACTACCAGAGCACACCATCAATCGGCGTCGTCGCCTCCGGCAGCTCCGTCTCTCCGAGGAGCTGTCGCAGATTGATGTCGATTGTCGTCGTAATCGACGTCAGCGGCACATCGTAGATCGTATTCTCGAACGGATCCTCGAGGTCCCGTCCAATCTTGTCCAGCGCCAGGAAGATGAATCCCACCAGCGTCGAACCCAGCGGCGTAAACCAGCCCATGCTCGTCACCAGCGCCAGCGGCAGAAGCACGCAGTAGATCTGCACAAAGAGCTGCGGAAAGTAGTCATACTGCTTCGGCATCGGCGTGTTCTTGATCCGCTCCGCTCCGCCCTGCGCATCGATCAGGTCGTCCAGATTCCCATCCATCGCCCGCCATTGCAGCGCGTCGATCCATCCCCGCAACTGGCACTCACGCAGCATCGTGCCCATCGCTGTCTGGATCGCCAGCGGAACGTTCTTCTGGCCCCGCAGAGCGTCGATCTCTGCCTCTGTAAGCAGCGGCTTCAGCTCCTCCCACGGATCGAGCTTCCGCAGATGCTGCCGCAGCGCATGCACATACGCAATCTGGTGATGAACCATCCGCTGCTGCATCGCCCTCAGCTCAGCCGCTTCCTCCGCCCGCGCAGGCAGCATCGCCGTCACAACTAGCCTTCCCCAGCTGCGGGAGTTGTTCACGATCGCTCCCCACAGCGTTCGCGCCTCCCACCAGCGCGCATACGACGACTGGTTCCGGAACGCCACCACAATCCCGATCGCCGACCCGAAGAGCGCCAGCGGAATATGCGGCAGCGCGACCCAGCTCCAGTGCATGTACTGATACGCGGCCACGACGCCGAGATCGTACACGACCAGCACCAGTAAAGGTCGGCCGACATACTGCATCATGCGCCAGACCTGCCGGCTGCGCGGAGCGATCATGCAGGCTCGCCCTTCGCGTGTTCACCCTTTGTAGTCACCGGCACAAACACGCGGCCGCCATCCTCCGAGATCCTCACCTCACCCTTGCCGATGTCATACACCCAGCCGGAGATCGTCAACTCCTCCCGCGCCATCGCCCCAGCCACCGAAGGATGAGTCCGCAGATGCTGCATCTGCAGCAGCACATTCTCCTCCGTCAACCGGCGCAGCACGTTACTCGGCGTCTCATCCGGCTCCGCCAGCGAACTCGCAACGCTCAACGCTGCATGCGCATTCGTCAACCAGCTCTTCACCGTCGGCATCGTCTCCAGCCCCTTGGGATTGAGCAATCCCTTCATGGCCCCGCAGTCGCTATGCCCGCATATCACCACATGCTGCACCTTCAGCGCCGACACCGCATACTCGATCACCGCACTGACGCCGCCCAGCATCTCCCCATAGGCGGGGACCAGGTTGCCGATATTCCGCGTCACAAACACGTCGCCCGGCTTCGACTGCGTAATCAACTCCGGATCGATCCGGGAGTCCGCGCAGGTAATGATGAGCGCATGCGGCCTCTGCGGTTCACTCCCAGCCTTCAGATAGGCCTCCTTGTTCTCCGGATAGACCTCGCTGCGAAACTGCCGAATCCCTGCCTTCAGCTCTTCCAGTGCTGCATCCATATCTCACCCCTATTCATAATTTTTTTTTGAAGATCACCCTGCATCTTCAAGGAGCCCATTATTCCTTCCACTTGATATTGCATCCGATACTCATTCGCTGATTCGGATCCGGCCTCTTGCCCGCAATCACCGTATCCATCGCAGCCCGCAGATCCTTACCTGTAACAGGAATGTCATTCCCCGCATCGCCTCGCCGCGGTCTGCTGTCGTCGAGTTGCCCACGATACACGAGTGTCATCTCTGCATCAAAAAGAAAGAAGTCCGGCGTACAAGCCGCGTCATACGCTCGCGCCACCTCCTGCGTCTCATCGAGCAGGTAAGGGAAGCGGAAGCCCAATCTCTCCGCCTGCTTCTTCATCTCTTCCGGACCATCCTGCGGATACGCTTCAACATCGTTCGAAGAGATTGCCGCGATCGCGATGCGTCCTTCATAATCCCGGCCGATTCGCGCCAACTCCTCCTCCACATGCTTCACATACGGGCAATGCACGCAGATGAACATCACCAACAGGCCATGTCGCCCCTTCGGCGAGGTGCCACCGCCCGTCATCTTATTCTCAGCGTCCGAACTTGCATCGTCCCAGGTCGCGGCAAAGACATCGTCGCGCCCCACAGCTCGCCCGCTCACTACATCCACCAGCTCAAACGCCGGGGCCGTGCTCCCCAGCGCTACCATCGTCGACTGCGTCCTGGACATCGGCACTCTCCACTTCCCCTCCGATCATAGCCAACTCCGGCGCTGCGCTCTACCGTAGTTTGAAAAACTTCTCCTGCCCGCGAATTCCATATCCTGCACACCGACGGTTACACTTAGCCCAGCCAAATGAATCTCTACGCAATTGTTCTCCTTGTCATCGTCCTCACCCTTTTGACCGTCTCTCTGGCCCGCTTGGGCAAGGTGAAGACCAAGGCCGACTATCTGGTGGCCGGGCGCAGCCTGCCTGCCTTCGTTCTCATCTTTACACTGCTGTCATCGTGGATCGGCTCCGGCTCTCTTCTGGGTGGAGCGGAAAACGCCTACAAACACGGCTTCGCGGCACTGTGGCAGGGAGGCGGCGGATGGGCCGGCCTGCTCCTGATCTACTTCATCGCGCCCCGCGCCCGAAAGTTCGCCCAGTTCACAATCCCCGACCTCCTGGAGGCCCGCTACAACCAGACGGCGCGTCTACTCGGCGTCATCGCCATCCTGTTTACCTACACCGCTGTCGTGAGCTACCAGTTCGTGGGTGGCGGCGACATCCTTCATCTCATCTTTCCCACCGTCATCACCGCCGACCTCGGCAAATACATCATCGCTGCCTTCGTCATCGTCTTTACGGCCATCGCCGGCATGGCGTCGGTTGCCTATATGGACGTCGCCATCGGCCTGCTCGCTACCTTCACTATGCTGATCGCGTTGCCCATCCTCGCGCACCACGCCGGGGGCTGGTCTGCCATCCGCACTGCGCTTCCTGCCAGCCACTTCCAGGTTCTTGGCGACTTCAGCTTCGTACAGGCGCTCGAGCTGTTCCTCCCCACCTGCCTGCTGCTGCTCGGCAATCAGTCCATGTATCAAAAGTTTTTCTCAGCCAAGTCCGAGAAGGACGCCACGCGCGCCGTCGTCGGCTGGATCATCGGCACCGTCATCCTCGAGACCGTAATCGTCGCCATCGCCGTCGTCGGCTCCGTACTCTTTCCCACCGGCGAGGTTCACGAGCGGCCACGCGAGATCCTCGCCTACGTCGGCCTCCACGGATTCAACGGCTCAGCCGCGCTCCAACTGCTCGGCGCCCTTCTAATGGGAGCCATCTTCGCAAAGATCATCTCGACGGCGAACAACTGGCTCTTCTCGCCCGCGACCAACCTCGTCAACGATATCTACATCCGCTATATCTCTCCTGAAGCCTCAAACAAAAAGATCCTCGCCATCAGCCGTCTTATGGTCGTACTCCTCGGCGTCTGGGCGCTCTATCAGTCCCAGCACATCGACTCGGTCCTGAAAAAATCGCTCTACGCCTACACCATCTACTCCGCCGCGCTCACCCCGGTCATCCTTGCGGCCTTCTTCTGGAAGCGTGTCACCGCCGCCGCCGCCGTCACCAGCATCGCCGCCGGCACCGTCATTACCATCTTCTGGGATACGCCCTTCATCCACCACAACGTACCCGCGGTTGTCAGCGACCGCGATGCCATCTTCCCGGCCCTCATCGCCTCTGTCCTCAGTCTTGCGATCGTCAGCCTCTTTACCACTCCTCCCACCCCAAGCCAGCTCAAACCCTTCTCCGAAGCGTGAAACCCGCACCATCCGGGCAGATCGCGTCGGTAATCGCAATCAGTCTCATCTATTTCATCCACCGTACGACTCGTGGGCAAGCTTCGCGCTTCGCCTTACACTGGCAGAAGGCTTACCCCTAAATTCAGAAAATCCAATTTTCACACTTACCTTTTTGAATTTGCTGCATCCTATTCCAGTACACATTTTCGACAGGAGAATCTTCATGGCACTCGAGACCGCAACTATCGACTTCAACGCACCCTTCCTCAATCTAGGTCCGGAGTCGATTGCCGCCTTCGACAGCTCCCTCATCGCTCCCGCGCTCCACTCCACTGCCGATCTCCTCGCCGCCCCCAAAAAGCCGCTCGACGATGACGACGAGTTTGAAGATGAAGACGAGGACGAAGAAGACGACGATGATGATGTCGAGGATGACGACCTTGAAGACGACGACGAAGAGGTCGAAGACGAAGATGACGAGGAGTACGAGGACGACGACGAAGAAGAGGAAGATGACGACGACGATGATGATGACGACGAAGAGGACGAAGATGAGGATGAAGATGACGACACACTTCGAGTCGGCCGCCGCCGCTAACCTTCAGTAGCACAATCTCGTTTCACTTCCTGTAAGACGATCACTGCCTGCCGCAACCGATGCGGCGGGCAGTGATCGTCTAGGCCGTAATTAAAAGCGCGCTGCACTCCTCCTTCCGCGCGAAAAGATACAGACTAATACCCCGCCGAAGAGACCACATTCTCCAGCGGCTTGCCGTCAAGAAACCGTTGCACTTGCTCTGCGCCAAACCGGAACGCCCGATGAATAAACTCCGGCGTGGACCCTCCAATGTGCGGCGTGATCATGCAGTTGGGCGCCGACCAAAGCGGATGTCCCGCAGGCAGCGGCTCCGGATCAGTAACATCCAGCGCAGCCCGCAATCGACCCTGTTGCAGCGCCTCCACCAGCGCATCGGTATCGACCACCGGCCCCCGCGCCGCGTTCACCAGCAGCGCCCCCGGCTTCATCAATCCGATCTCCGCCGCTCCAATCAACCCCCGCGTCTCCTCCGTCAACGGGACGATCGCCACCACCACGTCCGCCTCCGGAAGCAGCCGATGCAGTTCGCTGATCGACGCCACCTTCGGCTCCTCACGAGCGGTCCTCGCAATCCTCAAGACCTTCACTCCAAACGGCACCAGCCGAGCCTCAATCGCCGCTCCAATTGATCCGTACCCAACGATCAGAACCGTCTTCCCCGCCAGATCCTCACCCAGCACCTGGTATTGCCCAACCTGCGGCCCGCCCACATCCAGAAATCCGTTCGTAACCGAAGACTGCCCCTTCCACTGCTGCTGCAACTGCATATCCCGATAGTGCGGAAGCCGCTTCATCATCGCCAGAATCGCCGTCAACACCCACTCCGACGCCGAGATGTCATGGATGCCGCGCCCATCGCACAACACCACATCCTTCGGCACCCAGGGGATAATCCAGTCCACCCCGGCCATCATCGACTGGATCACCTTCACGCCGCGCAGATGTCCAAACGCCTCCTGCGCCTCTTTCCTCGCAAACGGAAGAACCCAGAAATCGACATCGACGGTGCCCGTAGGCTGCCGCGGTATGCGCACAATCTCCGCCTCGCGCGGAAATCCCACCAACAACTCTTCAGCAAGTTTTTCATCGACGCCAACACGAACCATCTCCTGAGTGTGCACGAAATCCCTCGCAAAAAGAAAGCTGCACCCTTCGAATAACATCCGGATACATTCAGATTCGCGCTCTCCACCGCCCTTGCCCATCTCTGCATGAGCAGCACATCGGCAGACAGCGTATTTTTATAAGTAAGATTGACTTTCGTTTCAACAGCCATCGCAATCGGAGTTCTTCTTCAACGCAGTACACGGACAGGGTCAGGTACAAATGAGAGTTTGGCAGGCAGCAGTTATTGTTTTCGTCACGGGAAGTGTCGCGTTGTTGACCTCTACCGCCTCCGCATCCAATTCATCCGCTCCAACGCCCGTAACCATCGACTCGGGCTGGCAGTTGCAGGACGCCGCCAAGGTATCGCAGTCCGGAGCCGAGATCGCCGCGCCGAACTTCAAGCCGCAAAACTGGTACTCCGCGACCGTCCCCGGCACCGTCCTCACGACCCTCGTAAACAATCACGTCTACCCCGAACCGCTCTACGGCGAGAACAATCGCCCCGACAAAATTCCCGAGAGTCTGGCCCACGCCTCGTACTGGTATCGCACCGTCTTCTCCGTTCCAAAGTCCTACGCCGGCAAACACATCTGGCTGAACCTCGAAGGCGTCAACTTCTCGTCGGAAGTCTGGCTCAACGGAAAGCAGATCGGCACCACCAGGGGTGCGTTCAAGCGAGGAATCTTCGACGTCTCGCCGCTGGTAAAGCCCGGCAAGAAATCCGTTCTCGCAATCGAAGTCTCCCCGCAGCCTCATCCCGGCGATCCCCACGAACACACTATCCGCGACGGAGTAGGCAAGAACGGCGGCATCACCGCCATCGACGGCCCAACATTTCTGTCCACCATCGGTTGGGACTGGATCCCAGCCATCCGCGATCGCGACACCGGCATCTGGCAGAAGGTCTTCCTCTCCGCCACCGGCCCCGTGGTCGTCAAAGACCCTCTCGTCACCACCGATCTCCCACTCCCCAGCCTCGATTCAACAGACGTAGGCATTCAAACGAAGTTGGAAAACGTAACCGACGTCGCCCAAAAGGGCCTGCTCAAAGGAACCTTCGGCGACGTATCTTTCCAGCAAGCAGTAGAGGTCGCCCCGCACAGCTCACAGATCGTCTCGCTCAACCCAACCACCACGCCGGCGCTCCACGTACAGCATCCGAAGCTCTGGTGGCCCAACGGCTATGGCCCGCAGAATCTCTACAACCTGCACCTCAGCTTCGACGTTGACGGCAAGACCTCCGACAGCCACGACATAAGCTTCGGCGTGCGCAAGATAGCCTACAGCGTGCCCGACTCCCCCAACCTGACCATCTCCGTCAACGGCGTGCCCATCTTCATCCGCGGCGGAAACTGGGGTCTCGATGAGGCGATGAAGCGCAACCCCAGAGAGCGGCTGGAGGCGCAGATTCGCATGCACCAGATCGCGAATCTCAACATGATCCGCAACTGGGTAGGCCAGAGCACAAGCGAAGACTTCTACGAGCTCTGCGACAAGTACGGCATCCTCCTTTGGGACGAGTTCTTTCAACCCAACCCCAGCGACGGCCCCGACCCGGACGACATGGACACCTACATGGCCAACGTTCGAGACAAGATCCTCCGCTTCCGCAATCACCCTTCCATCGCCGTCTGGTGCGCCAGAAACGAGGGCTACCCTCCCAAGCAGATCGACGACGCCCTCCGCTCCCTCATGACAGAGCTCGAGCCCACTCGTCTCTATCAGGCCAACTCCGCCGACGGCCGTGGAGTCAACTCGCACGGCCCTTACCACTGGCGAACCCCTCGCGAGTTCTACGACTTCAACGAGTCGTTCAAGACTGAGATCGGCAGCATGTCAGTCCCCACCATCGAATCCGTCCAGGGAATGATGCCCGAGAAAGATTGGGAGACCATCAACGACGACTGGGCCGAACACGACTTCGCCAAAGGAGCCGCAAGCGGGGAGGCCTATCCCGGAATCATCGCGAGCCGCTACGGCAAAGTCGCAAACCTCGCCGACTTTGTGCGCAAGTCTCAGCTCGCAAACTACGAGGCCTTTCGAGCCATGTACGAAGGCCGCAACGCCAAACTCTTCCACCCCACCACCGGCATCATCACCTGGATGAGCAATCCTGCGCAGCCCAGCTTCGTCTGGCAGATCTACCACCACGACCTCGAACCGAACTCCGCTCTCTTCGCCGTCAAAAGCGCCGCCGAACCCGTACACATCCAGCTCAACGAGAGCAACGGAGAGATTCAGGTCATCAACAATCTGCCCTCTGCCCTGGAGAGCGCCCACGCCCACATCGCCATCTACAACCTCGACGGAGCTGTGCAGTATGAGCACAGCTTCGATGTATCTGCCCCAGCCAGCAGCGCGACCAGCCTCGGCAGCGTCGCCTGGCCCTCCACGCTCTCCAGTGTCCACTTCGTCAAACTGGAGCTGCACGACGCCTCCGGAAAGACCATCTCAGACAACTTCTACTGGCGCGCCCTGCCGGAGCATCAGGACGATCTGACCGCGCTCGACAGCCTCCCCACCGCAACGCTCGACGCCAAGGTCGTGCGCCACGACGCCGACGGCAAGTGTCTGCTCTCCGTTACGCTGCACAACCCCGGCAAGCAGATCGCTCTCATGGCGCATCTGCAACTGCGCCGCAAACGCTCCGGCGAACGCGTGCTGCCCGTGTACTACAGCGGCAACTACGTCTCGCTCGTGCCCGACGAGAGCACCACCATCACCATAGAGGCTGCCTCGTCCGACCTCAAAGGCGACACGCCGCTCGTCGTCGTTGACGGATGGAACATCGGCCTCGCCACATCGTCCCTCTCCGACGGCACCATCGCGATCAACACGAACTCACAGGTAGATCACTGGCCCGTGACAGGCCTGCCCATGATCTCCGACAGCAGCGAGCATCCAGCGAAGTAGCCAACCGTTACAAACCCCATGGCAGTGACCTCTAGCTCAGGTCACTGCCATCGTTTTGCAATCTTTACTTCCAGACTGTTGATCTTATTCGCGACCTGAAAGATACTTCTAGTTCGACAGCCTGCCTCGATCTCTTCGCGTCCAAATCTGACAGCGAGAGTGACGTAGCTCTGCGAAGGGAAGATATGCCACCAAGCCGTTGGAAGAGTTGGAAGACAGTCGCCACCACCGCCGCTGTTCTACTGTTCACCATCCCAGCCAGCCGCGTCAGCGATGGACAAACACCCGATAAAAACACGACGCCCAAGCCTCACGCCGACGGCAAAGGCGCATTCACAACTTCGAGACCGGAAAAAACGACAACGGCGTCCTCGCCTACGTCACCGACTGGGCCAATCACGATGTCCGCACCGAGGGCATGTCCTACGGAATGATGATCGCCGTCCAGATGGATCGCAAAGCCGAGTTCGACGCGCTCTGGAACTGGGCGAAGACCTACATGTACATCTCCGATCCAAAGCATCCTTCGTTCGGCTTCTTCTCCTGGTCCTGCAAGACCAACGGCGAGCCAAACGAAGAGACTCCCGCTCCCGACGGCGAAGAGTACTTCGTCATGTCCCTCTACTTCGCCTCCGCCCGATGGGGCGACGGCAGCGGCATCTACAACTACCACGCGCAGGCGGACGAGCTTCTCCACGCCATGCGTCACCGCCAGCAGATCGTTGGACCCACAAAGTTCGGCGAGCGCGACGTCGCAGCAGAGGTCGACGAGCCGCACCGCATGATCCGCTTCGTCCCCGGAGCGCCACGCCGCGACTTCACCGACCCGTCCTATCATCTGCCCGCCTTCTACGAGCTGTGGGCGCGATGGTGTCCAGCCGATGACCGCACCTTCTGGGCCGAGGCCGCACAGGCCAGTCGCAGATTTTTCCTCGCCACCACCGACCCGAAGACCGGACTAGCCCCCGCCTACGCGAACTTCGACGGCACCCCGCACGCCACTCGCTTCCCCCAATCCAGCATCTTCGGCTTCGACGCGTGGCGCACAGCCAGCAACTGGTCCGTGGACTGGTCGTGGTGGCACGCAGACCTCGAAGAACCCATCCTCAGCGATCGCATCCAGACCTTCTTCACCTCGCAAGGGCCCGACTACGGCGAAGTATTCACGTTAGACGGCAAGCCGACCAGCGACCATCACGCACCCGGCCTCGTCGCTGCCAATGCGGTCGCCAGCCTCGCAGCCACGGACAAGCAACAGGCCCGCCAGTTCACCGAAGCACTGTGGCAACTGCCGATTCCCTCCGGCCACGGCCGCTACTACGACGGTATGCTCTACATGCTAAGCATGCTGCACGTCAGCGGAGAATTTCGCATCTGGACCCCGCGCCAATAAAAAAATCCACCACGCACCCTACAGATTAAACAACTCCCGCAACCGCTTCGTCTGCGCCCTGCTCACTGGAATCTCCGTCTTCTGCGCGTCGTCCATACGAAGCTGATAGCTCGACTTGAACCACGGCACCACCTCGCGAATGTGTTGAATATTAACCAGGTACGAGCGATGTGCCCGCCAGAACGTCTCCGGATCGAGCTGGTCCATCAGCTCCTCCAGCGTCCTGCAGTTCGAGTGCCCCTCCACCGTCCGGGTCACCACGCTAATCGTTCCCTCTTCAATCGAAGCAAAACAAATCTCGCGCTGATCGACCAGCAGCAGCCTGCTCTGCGCCCTTACGATCACCTTGCCCGAGTGGGTCTTCGGCGCCTGCGCCTGCTCCTCCACCAGACGCAGCAGAGCATCCAGCTTAGCCCCCGTATCCAGCGTAAGACTCGCAGCCGACTCCACCGGAGCCGCCATTCGCGCCCGCGCCTTTTCAATCGTCTGCATCACCCGCTTCCGATCGAACGGCTTCAGCAGATAATCGACCGCGTTCACCTCGAAGGCGCGCACGGCATACTGGTTGAACGCCGTCGCAAACACCACCTGCGGCATCGGCACCTTGCGGTCCAGCAGCTTCTTCAGCACGCCAAACCCATCCAGGCCCGGCATCTGCACATCCAGAAACACCAGGTCAGGCTTGTGCGCTTTTATCAGTTCAACGGCTTCGATTCCATTCGTTCCCTGCGCCAGAACCTCAACCCCACCCGCGCCATCCAGCAGATACTGCAGCTCCTGCCGGGCCAGAGGTTCATCATCGATGATGAGAGCAGTCAGTGACATGTGCAACTAGTCACTATATACGCGCAGGCGAGCCGGCGCATGGTCCTCGGCAAGATCGTGCCCACACTGCGTGCAGTACACATCCGTAATCTGCACGCCGCGAAAGCATCGCCCGCACACCGGCGCCATCTGGAACTGGCACTGCGGACAAAAGTGAACGCCCGACGTAATCTCCGTGCTGCAGTGCGGACAAGGCATCAACATCGGTTGCCGCAGCAGGAAATAAACCACCGCGCCAATTCCACCCGGCATCACCACCACAATCAGCATCCACAGTCCCGCCGGCATCCTGCGCCTGCGAACATCCCGGCTCACATACCCAACCAGCAGCACGTAGCTGGCAAACGCCGTGCCCCACGAGTAGCCCATCAGCAACCGCATTGGCAGCAGCTCATGCTTATGGTGCGGCAGCACGCCGTGAAAGAGATACTGCACCGCGGCAAACACGATGATCGCAAGCACCACCGACCACGTCGGAATCATGCTCAGCTGATCCTCAGCTCCCGGCAGGTTATCCTGCGACCGATCTAGTCCCTGCTCTCCGTATCTGGCCATTAAACAGCTTCTCCATTCGAACGCTTACGGGCTCGGCGAAACAATACCAAAGCTAACAAGGCCATGGATACAGGAAAAAACCAGAGGAACAGAACAAGAAACTGATTACTCGCGTCCGGCACCCCGGTCGGAGTCACTTCATACTGGTCCAGCACACTCCACACCGCGGTGCAAAAAATAACCATCAAAGCAGAGCACACCGCCATTGGAATCCACAGGCTGCGAAACCGGCTGCGTCTCGCCGCCATCGTCTTCGCCCGCTCCCGCACCACCCGATGCGTACGGTTCACCACCGAACCCCGGACCTGCACACCCATTCTTGTCGCTCCCGCAGGCGGTTCGACAGACGTGTGTGCGCTCTGCGGCAAATCTTTGAAGTCGTCGGTCACCCTTCCACCTCCCCGAGTGAACGAGGCGCACGAAGCTGCACCATCTCGGGCTTCAAAGCCGCCAATCCGCGATACAGCCTCGACTTCACCGTAGACAGAGGCGCACGCGTCACCGTGGCAATCTCCTCCAGCGAGAGCTCCTCATAAAAACGGAGAACCAGCACCTCGCGATACGTAGGCTCCAACTTCAACAACACTTCGCCCACCTCGGCACAGTCCTCACGCGACTGAAATTGCTCCAGCGGCGACGGTCCATCGATCGCAATCTCGAACGGGCGTTCGTCTTCCCCACCCTCGCTCATCTCGTCCAGGCTCGCCATCGTGCGCTTCCGCGACAGGTCGATCACCAAATTGCGCGCAATCGTAAACAGCCACGTATCAAACCGAGCCTTGCCGTTGTACTGCGACCCACGCAGCAGCACACGCATCCAGGTCTCCTGGAACAGATCCTCCGCTACCTCGCGCTTCCCGGTAAGAAACAGTAGATACCGCAGCAGGCGGTGTTGATACAGCTCGATCAACTCATCCAGCAGCTCGGGATTCTGCCTCTTCAGGCCATGGGCAATCGCTGCATTTTCGCTCTGCGCCTGATCGGCAGCCGCGGAGCGTAGCGAGATGGAAGCAGCCAGCACACCACTAGAGACGCTCTCTCCTTCTGGGAAGACTCGCTTTTTGCCAGGATGAGCCATAAAAAAGAAATTTTCCTCGAACGCCAGCGGCAGCCCTCGCCGCATTCCACTCCATCCATTCTAAAGCCTGACCCCCATCCATGGCCCGAAAGCAGCCAAGGAGCGGTAAACTTGAGAGATGGAAGTTCTGTACGGTCTCCACCCGGTCGAGGAGGCCATCCGCTCCGGTTCGCGCCAGCTCGACCACGTCAGCGTAGCGCGCGAACGCCGCGACGAGCGCCTCGAGCAGCTCATCAACCTCTGTCGCACCGCCGGCATCCGCGTCTCCATCGAACCCCGCGACCAGCTCACCCGGCTCGCCCGCACCGACGCGCACCAGGGCGTCCTCGCCGTCATCCGCGAGCGTAAGTTCCTCGGTGTAGAAGATCTCCTCGCCCCAAATGCTAACCAGCAGCATCGCTTCTTCCTCGCCCTCGACGGCGTTGAAGACCCCCACAACCTCGGAGCCCTGCTGCGGACCGCCGACGGCGCCGGTGTCGACGGCGTCATCATCCCCGAACGCCGCTCCGCCCCCGTCACCGCCACCGTCGCCAAAACCTCCGCCGGCGCATCCGAGCACGTCCGCATCGCCCGCGTCACCAACCTCGTCCGCGCCCTCGAACAGATGAAGCAGAAGAACGTCTGGGTCCTCGGCCTCGACGAGCGCGGCTCACCCGACTACACCGACTTCGACTTCAAGACCGACTGCGTTCTCGTCCTCGGACGCGAGGGCGCCGGCCTCCACGATCTCGTCAAAAAAACCTGCGACCATCTCCTGCGCATCCCCATGGCCGGTCAGCTCTCCTCGCTCAACGTCTCCGTCGCAGGCGCAGTCGTCATGTATGAAGCCATGCGCCAGAGGCGTCAGTCAGCGGCTCCCGTCGCAGCGCCAAAGCCGGTCAAGGCACGTAAGGGATTGGGATCTTGAAGAGTATCTCCGTAGTATCTGCACGATGCAGCCTCCTCACGCTGCTTGCCATTCTGATCACAACCTCCGCCGCCTCAGGCCAGGAAGCCCAGCCGCCCACCCCTGACCCCACCACGCCCCACGGCACCATCCTCTTCAAGCGCGATCAGGACTCCCAGCCAGCCGAAAAGCCAGCCGCGAAGCCCTCCGCGAAATCTCAAAAGCCCTCAGCCGGGTCCTTCCCCAGCGACGTCACCGACGCCGAACGAGCCTCGCTCGTCTTCACCACCTATGACCTCAACGTCCACCTCACCCCCGCAGCCTCGCAACTCGCCGTCCACGCCGCATTCACCGTGCAGAACTCCGGCAAGCTCCCCCTCAAGCGCCTTGCCCTGCAACTCTCCTCCTCGCTCCAGTGGGAGAGCATCGCGCTCGAGACTGCAGGCAAAGTCACCCCGCTCAGCTTCACGCAACATCCCGTAGACACCGACGCAGACCACACCGGCAGTGCCACCGAAGCCGTCATCGCGCTGCCCCAGCCGTTAGCCCCCGGCGCAACCGCAGAGCTCACCGCCTTCTACTCCGGCAAGATCGAACAGTCCGGCGAGCGCCTCGTCCGCATCGGAGCACCACCCGAGCAGGCCAGTAACGCCGACTGGGACCGCATCGCCCCCGACCGCACCGCCCTCCGCGGATTCGGCAACGTCCTCTGGTACCCCACCGCCTCTGCACCCGTCTTCCTCGGCGACGGCGCCAAGCTCTTCGAGAGCGTCGGCCAAACTCGGCTGCAACAGTCCGCCGCCTCCATCCACCTCCGCCTCTCGGTCGAGTACGTAGGCGACGCCCCCGACGCAGCCTTCTTCTGCGGACGCCGCGAACAACTCACCGCCGTCAACGAAAACACCGACCTGCCCGTCTCCAGCTCCCCCGGCGTAGCCACCGCAGACTTCGCCGCCCGTCCCCTCGGCTTCCGCACCCCCAGCCTCTTCGTTACCGACCGCGCCGGCACCGTCACCGCAGACGACCTCATCTCCGCCGTCACCGAACACCCCGACACCCTTCCCAACTACGACGCAGCCGCAGAAAAAGTCCGTCCCCTCCTCACCGACTGGCTCGGCACCGGCCCCCTGGACATGCTCTACCTCCTCGACCAACCCGGCCAGCCCTTCGAGGACGACACCCTGCTCGTCGCCCCCATGCACGCCGCCGATCCCGCCGCGTTAGCCCCGTCGCTCGTCCACTCCCTCAGCCACGCATGGTTCCACTCCTCGCACGTCTGGCTGGACGAGGGCGTAGCCCAGTTTATGTCCCTCCTATGGATCGAGCAGGGCGACGGTCGCGAGATCGCCATCCGCCAGCTCGAACAGGGAGCCAACACCCTCGCCCTCGCCGAACCCGTCCTCACCCGCGACACCCTCCCCGACGACGAAGGCCAAAGCCTCATCCACGCCCACGACGAGGTCTACTACCGCACCAAGGCGACCGCCGTCCTCTGGATGCTCCGCGCCATCGTCGGCGAAGACGCCCTCAAACACGCCCTCCAGACCTATCGCAAAGACAAGAACGACGCCGACCCCAAGCAGTTTCAACACGTCCTCGAAACCACCTCCAAGAGGGAACTGGGCTGGTTCTTCGACGACTGGGTCTACCGTGACCGCGGCCTTCCCGACCTCAGCATCGCCAGTGTCACTCCACGCATCCTCGAAAGAAAAGACAAGAGCGCCGTCAGCTGGCTCGTCGCCGTAGAAGTCCGCAACGACGGCGACGCCGTAGCCGAAGTCCCCGTCACCGTGCGCTCCGGCACCCTCACCTCAACCCAGCGCCTGCGCATCCCCGGCCGCTCCAGCGCCTCCACCCGCATGGTCTTCGAGGGCACCCCCGAAGAAGTCGTCGTCAACGACGGCGGCGTCCCGGAGATGACCTCCTCCACCCACACCAAGGAACTCATCATCAAATAAAAAGTCGTTCAGAGTAGACATGCGCCTAAACGCCAATGGGCACGAATAGCAGCCAGTTCACCCTGACCGCAATCCGCACCCATCGAGTAATTCACTTACGAGATCAATAAATCGTCTAGTGAATCGTCGAAGCCACAACCACCGACGCAATAACTCCCGTCGCAGCCGCAGCCAGAACATAGTTGCCGTCCACCGAACGCCACTCGTATCCACGCGGCGGCGCGTTCAGATGGTACTGGTGATAATCAACCGCCTGACCGCGATTCCAGTCATCATGGTTGATCTTCGCTCCTTTTTTCCACTCATCGTGGCGAACGTAATGGCTGTCATGCCCGTCGTCATGATGATCTTGGGCAATGGCGAATCCGCCACTCACGCTAAGGGTTGCTGCAAGGGCCGAGAGAGCTAAAACTTTTCTTATCCGTGTCATGTGTGCTCCTGACTAACTTAGATTCCGCAACCGGAGGCCCTGTTGTTCGGCGACCGTCGATTGTCCAGCCCAAACATCAAAGCCCGCAGATAACTGCCTCAGATGCAACACGATCCGTCGCGGGAAAGAGTCAAGATATAGCTCCTGCCGGACGCGCCTCCCGCACATAGTGCTTTTCCCTTCGCAGCACGCAGACCATTCGGAACACAACTCCCATCGATCCCTTAATTTCTGTGCCGACCAACGGGAGGACCACGCGAAGCGGTATACCCAACGAAGTGGCGAAGCGGTATACCCCGCGAAGTGGCGAAGTGGTTTGCCACTACACCCTTCGCTGTCTTAAGCTCTAGGGGAGCGTCGAATCCCTATCGTGTCCTTTCTGTCTAACCCGTCTCCTCGTTGGTCCGCAGCGTTCTTCTCCCGGTGTCTCCTCGGATCGTTCGCCCTCTCGTCCCTCCTGCTCTGCGCCAAAACTCAGGCCCAGACCGGCACCCCACAAGACGCCCAGACCAGCTCCCAGTCCGGCTCGTCATCGTCATCCTCCAGCTCATCCTCGAGCAGCAGCACTCCCGACACCCCC
>NZ_LMUR01000010.1:51436-366281 GCF_009765825.1 Granulicella sp. L60
CGGCTCCGCCATCACCCTCGAGACCAGCGAGCCTCTCTTCTACCTCGCCGCCGCCCTCAACACCTGCGGCTACGACGCCGACCTCGCCGCCTCCGCCCCGATTCGCCTCAAGGTCCGCGAAGAGATCAACGCCGAGGTCGCCTCCAGTCCCGCCGCCCGCACCAGCCGGGACGCACTCTGCAGCTACATCCGCCTCCACACCCTCAACGACAGCGGCCTCAACCTCGCCCAGTACATCTCCCTCGCGCTCTACGTCACCCCGCCGCCCGCCCTCACCCCCACTGCCGACGAGACCGAGCTTCCCCCCGACGCCACCCAGGTCGTCAACATCCTTCCGCTGCTCCGAACCTTCGCCGAAGACATCCACCTCAACGCCATCTGGGGCGAGCACCGCACCGAGTACGAAGCCCTCGTCAACCGCGTCCACGACCCCCTGACCAAGATGGTGCTCAACACCAACATCTACCTTCGCCTCCCCGTCAGCAGCTACGACGGCCGCCGCTTCCTCGTCCTGCTCGAGCCCATGCTCGCACCCTCCTCCACCAACGCCCGCATCTACGCCAGCGACTACATCGTCGTCGCCTCGCCCGCCGGCGAACCCCTCGGCGCGGTCCACATGGACGACATCCGCCACATCTATCTCCACTACGAGATCGAGCCCCTCGTCTATTCGCGTGCCTCCGCCATGGAGCGGCTCACGCCCCTGCTCAAAGCCGTCCACGACTCCCCCCTCGAGTTCACCTACAAGTCCGAGATCGTCCCCCTCATCACCGAGTGCCTCATCAAGGCGATCGAGGCCCACACCATGGACGTAGGCATCCCCAAACCCCAGCGCCCCACCGTCGTCCGCGAGCGCACCGACATGGAGCGCTTCGACGCCGAGAACACCGCCTACGAGCATCAGGCCGAGGCCGTCCGCCGCAAGACCCTCGACCTCGACATGCGCCAGGGCTGGATCCTCGCCAACTACTTCTACGACCAGATCGCCCAGATGGAGAAGGACTCCGTCAGCCTCAAAGAAGACATCGGTCAGATGGTCTACGGCATGGACGTCGATCGCGAACGCAAGCTGGCCCGCGACATCGCCTTCCTTCCCCAGGGCACCCACGATGTCCTCAACCAGTCCGCAGCTCAACTTACCGGACTCCAGCTGGCTGAGATGAAGTTGTACAAAGGTGATCTCCCCGGCGCCTCCGAGATCGCCAACAAGGTCCTCGCCGACCCCACCGGCGACCACGCCCAGGCCCACTACGTCCTCGCTCGCGTCAACCTCATGCAGCGTCAGCCCGGCGCTGCCATCGGCGACTTCCAGCAGGTGCTCGACACCTCCAAAGATCCCCGCACCCTCGCCTGGTCGCACATCTACTTAGGCAGACTCTACGACGTCAACCAGGAGCGCCCGAAGGCCGTAGCCGAGTATCAGGCCGCACTCGTCGTCCGCGACGCCCAGCCCGACACCAAGGCCGCCGCGGAAAAGGGCATCAAAGAACCATTCGCCGCACCCAAGGTCGAGCACGCACCCCAGCCCGACGATGACGACGCTCCACTCGACCCAAGCGGCAAAGCGGAGAAGGAAGCCTACCGTCCGCCACCGCCGCCCCAGTAACCATCCGTCCGGCAGCTGCATCCATCCGGTAAAGTAGAGCGCAGAGGGGTCTTGATGACGACATGACGACGCGTCACAAAAAGCCCGGAGATTCCGCAAGCCCCGTACGTCCCGCACGTCCGGCCCGGCCAACCAAGCCGCAGCCCAACGGCGCCCCCGCGTCCATCTTCGATCACACCTTCAAGAACCCCGACCTCCTCACCTGGGCCCTCACCCACCGCTCCCTCGCCTACGAGACCGACCCCTCCGCATCGCCCGATCCCGAAGCCGACAACGAGCAGCTCGAGTTCCTCGGAGACGCCGTTCTCGGCCTCGCCGTCGCCGAATCCCTCTTCCGCCGCTTTCCCTCCTCGCGCGAGGGCGAACTCACCCGTCTCCGCTCCTCGCTCGTCAGCCGCCGCCACCTCGGTGAAGTAGGCAAACGCATCGACCTCGGCTCTCTCCTCCGTCTCGGTCGCGGCGAAGAACAAAGCGGTGGACGCAGCAAACCCGCCCTCCTCGCCAACGCCATCGAAGCCGTCATCGCCGCCCTCTACCTCGACGGCGGCCTCGACGCCGCCCGTGCCTTCATCGAAAAGCAGATCATCGAACCCGCCGTGCCCGACCTCAACCTCGCCCTCCAGGCCAGCGAAACCTTCAGCGGAGCCATCGGCGACCACAAATCCGCTCTGCAGGAGCACCTCCAGGCCATCGGCGCAGGCCAGCCCCAATACGTCCTCACCGCCCAAAGCGGCCCCGACCATCAAAAACTCTTCCGCGTCGAAGTCCGCGTCGATGACGGCTCCGGCGGCTCCCGCGCACTCGCCGAATCCGAAGGCAGCACCAAGAAACAAGCCCAGCAGGAGGCCGCCCGCCTCGCCTTCCAGCGCCTGCTCTCCGAAGCCGCCGCTGTCCTCCCTGCCGCAGCCGAAATGGAGGCGACGAAGTGACCCCACCCGTCATCGCCTCCCAACCCCCGACCGCCTCTCCAGCCCCGCATCCACTCCCAGCCGAGCCCACCCGCCGCCATTCGTCCGCCCTTCACCACCCACCCGCGCATCACGAAAAAGCCGGCGTACTGCCCTCGCTCCAGTCCCTCCTCTACCTCATCGTCATCGCCATCTTCATCATCACCTTCTGCGTCCAGCCCTTTCGCATCCCGTCAGAGTCCATGGAGTCCACCCTCCTCGTCGGCGACTTCCTGCTCGTCAACAAACAGTCCGCCGCCCCCGACGGCTCCGGCACCCTCCTTCCCGCCGCCGCCATCCACCGCGGCGACGTCATCGTCTTCCACGACCCCGTCGACGCCACCCTCCACCTCGTCAAGCGCGTCATCGGCATCCCCGGCGACCACCTCCGCCTCCGCGACGGCCGCGTCTATATCAACGGCCGCGCCCTCGCCGAACCCTACGCCGTCTATCGCCCCAGCCCGCCCGACAACTTCCGCGACAACTTCCCCCGCCTCCAGTCCGCCGACCCCGAGATCGACTCCCGCTGGTGGATCCGCATGCGCTCCCTCATCGACAACGGCGAACTCATCATCCCCACCGGCAACTACTTCGTCCTCGGCGACAACCGCAACGACAGCGAAGACTCCCGCTACTGGGGCTTCGTCCCCCGCAACGCCATCGTAGGCAAACCCCTTCTCATCTACTTCTCCCTCCAGCAGCACGACTCCGACGGCTCCTTCCCGCAAAACGCCGTCGCCGCCCCACCCGGCCACCATCCCTCCAGCAGAATCGACGCCGTCGTCGACTTCGCCCGCTGGAGCCGCGTCCTCCAAATCGTCCACTAGCTCATTCGCCCTCTTCTCGCGCGAATTCCGCCCCCATCAGCGATACACTGATAGCTGCATCGTGGAGACGAACTTGACCAACACCCTGGAAACCGAAGCCAACATCCCCGAGACCACCCAGCAGGACCAGGCCGAGACCCCGCTCGAATCCCTCGCCTCCATCTGCACCGTCCTCGCCATCGGTCTCTTCGTCATGACCTTCATCTTCCAGAACTTCGAGATCCCCTCCGCCTCCATGGTCAAGACGCTCCTCATCGGCGACCACGTCCTGGTGGACCGCATCGCCCTCGCCCCGCCCGCCAAGTGGGCACCCTTCGTCTTCTATCGTGACGTCCACCGCGGCGACATCATCGTCTTCTTCAAACCCGGCGAGCCCGACCTCTTCCTCGTCAAGCGCACCATCGGCATCCCCGGCGACCACATCCACCTCCGCAACGGCGTCGTCTACCTCAACGGCGTCGCCCAGAACGAGCCCTACGCCGGCATGCCCGTCTCCGACGACAACCCCCAGCACGCCTTCAACGCCTACCGCGACGACTTTCCCGCCGTCCCCCCCGGCCCCTACGACCAGGTCACCGCAAGCTGGTCCGACGATCTCCCCAGCCACATCCAGGACGGCGACCTCGTCGTCCCCCCCGGCAAAGTCTTCGCCATGGGCGACAACCGCACCGAATCCCTCGACGGCCGCTACTGGGGCTTCGTCCCCCGCGAAAACATCGTAGGCCGACCTCTATTCGTCTACTGGTCCTTCCAGACCCCCGCCGACCAGATCGACAAGCAGAGCATCGGCGAACGCATCAGCTTCATGGGCCACATCCTGGTCCACATCTTCGACGAAACCCGCTGGAAGCGTACCTTCCATCTCATCAAGTAAAGAGGACATCGCCGGCGCAGGCACCTCCCGCCCGCGCCGGCCAATCGTCATGCACGAAGCCGATCCAACCATCGAGCAGGCCGAAGCCTCCGGAGCGATCCCTCATCGCACCCTCCGCCGCCTCCTCTATCTCTCCTTCGCCGTCCTCGCGGTGATGCTCCTCGTCCTGCTTCCACCCCTCATCAACGTCAGCCGCTTCCAGCGCCGCATCGCCACCAGCATCGGCGACAGCCTCGGCCGCCCCGTCCACCTCGACAAGGTCAGCCTCAACCTCCTGCCCTTTCCCGGCTTCACCTTCGAAAACTTCGTCGTCGATGAAGACCCCGCCTTCGGCTCCGAGCCCATCATCCGCGCCAACTCCGTCCGCGCCACCCTCCGCATCAGCTCCCTCTGGCGCAAACGCGTCGAGTTCTCCACCATCAGCTTCACCGAACCCAGCGTCAACCTCGTCCACACCGCAGCAGGGAAGTGGAACCTCCAGAGCATCCTCCTCCACGCCGCCCACATCGACGCCGCACCCACCAGCCAGCGCTCCGCCGGCCCCGCGCCCCGCTTCCCCTACATCGAAGCCACCGGCGCCCGCCTCAACCTCAAGCTCGACCAGGAAAAAACCCCCATCTCCCTCACCGACGCCGACTTCGCCCTCTGGCTCCCCGACCCCCAGCAGTGGCACCTCCGCCTCACCGCCCATCCCGCCCGCACCGACACCAACGTCTCCGACACCGGCACCCTCCAGGTCGAAGGCACCCTCGGCCGCGCCCCCTCCTTTGCCCAGGTCCCCATCAACCTCCGCGGCGAGTGGAGCAACACCCCCCTCGGCCAGGCCAGCCAGGTCCTCCTCGGCCGCGACCTCGGCCTCCGCGGCGAGATGAGCGTCACCGCCAACGCCCAGGGAACCATCGGCAACAGCGCCATCCAGGCCACCGTTCACCTCACCTCCGTCCGCCGCGCCGAGTTCGTCCCCGAGCTCCCCCTCGCCCTCGACATCCAGTGCCTCTCCACCGCCACCGGCGACTTCCACGGCTTCGAGAACATCCACTGCAGCTGGCCCCCCGCCGGCTCCTCCAATGCTCCCACCCTCGCCATTACCGGAGCCGTCCCCGACATCCGCCGCCCCCAGGCCTCCGCCCTTGAGATCGGCACCCCCGGCCTTCCCGCCGCCACGCTACTGGGGTGGCTCCACGTCGCCAGCTCCCGCGTCCCCGCCAACCTCATCGCCGCCGGCACCCTCACCGGCGCGATCTTCTTCCGTCCCTCCTCCCCCGCACCGCTCCAAGGCCAGCTCCTCCTCACACGAGCCAGCCTCATCAACCCCCGCGCGGGCACCGCCCTCCAGGGCAACACCTCCCTCATCACCAGCGACATAACCCTCCAATCCCCACCCCAGCCCAACCAAACCCCAGCCAACACCCCCCGCAGCAACGATCCCCACCACAAATACAGCGCCCTCACCCCCACCGGCAGCGTCTTCCTCCTCACCCCCACCTCACTCGACCTCGGCGGAAGAGACCCCGCAACCCTCGACGGCCACTTCGACGCCACCGGCTACACCCTGCACCTCACCGGCATGGCCTCCATCGCCCGCCTCCAAACCCTCTCCACCGCCCTCCCTCAGTTCGGCGACGGCCTCGCCAAAGCCCTACCCACCAACCGCGCCAGCGGCCCCTTCCGCGTAGACCTCACCTCCACACGCACGTGGGGCGGACCCCAAACCTGGACCGACAACACCACCGCCCACCCCGTCGCCACCCATCCCCACCACCGCCGCTAACCCCACCACCACCAGCCACACAAAAAACCACCAGCAACCACCCAAGCACCAGCAGTTGCCCTTACCTTGCAACCGTTGTTGTCTTTGCTGTTGCTGTTGTCGTTGCCTGCTCTTTTGTTTATCATCCCGTCGGGATCTGCGGTTGTCGTTGTCGTTGTCGTTGCTGTCGCTGTCGCTGTTGCTGTTGCTGCTGCTGCTGCGGTTGTGGTTGCTGTTGTTGTTGCCTGCCCTTTGGTTTGTCGTCCCGCAGGGATCCGCTGTTGTTTTGTCTTTGTTGTTGCCGTTGTTTTTGCTGTTGCAGCTAGGTACAGCGAAGCTTCAGCCTCGCGTCTAAGACCGCCGCCGCAAAGCGGCCTCCACTCTGCCGAAGACCGGGGGGCCCCAACGAGCGTTCTTGCTCGATGGGGTGTAACGCCGGAGCGAAAGGCGAAGCCGAAGCGACTAAATATTCCCTTTGCCGTTGTCTCTCCTCCCCAACCCGCCCAAACCTTGTCAACCCCCAAACCCACGAAAACCCGCGCCAGCCGCGAACATTCGCGTGACGCATTAGTTATCCCCCAACCGCTATACTGGATACAGAGCATAGAAAAGCCCCGACAAAGTCGGGGCTTTTCCCATTAACAACCTAACCTGTTTATAAAGAAATATTTACCCGTAACCCATTTAGAATGAAATTTTTACGAAGAGCTAATTTCGCAAATATATAAAATAAAAGACTTAGCGAGGGGGTATAGGGAGGGGAGGGGGTACCCCAAAACCAAAACTAACCCCGAACCGAGATCCCCGAGAACGTAAGCACAACCCGCCCGCGCACCGGAGCCCCAAAGACACTTGCTGGCTGAAACACGCTCATCAAGAGCTGATCCACCACCTGGCTCTTTACTGCTTCACTCTCAGGTCCGGAGACGATGTTGTAGTCGTACACCTGGCCAAGCTCGTTGACGTACGCCTCGACCACGATCATCGAGTCATGATCGGTAACGATCGGACGAGCGTTCACCGCCGAGTACAGATAGTGAGGAGAGGTCATCGCGCCCAGCGGCTCGTCGTTCGCCATCACCGGCTCCGGCACAGCTACCATGCCGAGCAGCAGCGCAATGCCGCCCACCAGCACCACGGCACCGGCAAGACCAGCCGAGACCTGCACCAGCATAGGCCGTACGGCGTTGTCCCACTTCAGGCTCACGGTATCGAGCCAGCTCGACTTGCGATGCGCTTGCTCGTGTGAGATCGCCAGCCGCAGCTTGAGACCGAGATCGGCAGGAGCCTTCGCCGGACCGAGAATGCTGAGCGACCGCTGCATACTCCGCAGCGCATCGAACTGTTCCGTGCAGGCGTCGCAGCTCTCCAGATGCGAGGCAATCTCCTGCATCTGCTGTCCGCTCACAGCACCATCGAGATAGTCGGAGAAAGAGGCTCGGCACTTCAGGCACAGTGGAGAGTTCATTGTGTCACCGTCCGATTAGATGTCTGGGACTCAGCGTAGGACGCAGAATGGGACGACGCAATGACACTTCTGGTGCCGGGGGTGTCGAGCAGGATACGCAGGGCCGAACGCCCGCGCGTCAGCCGCGACTTCACCGTGCCCAGATTGATGTTCAGGATCTCAGCGATCTCGTCGTACGCAAAGCCTTCGATCTCGCGCAGAATAACTACCGTGCGAAACGCCTCAGGCAACTGCCGGAGAGCCCCTTCGATCCGCTCGCGAACCTCAGCCTGCGCCGCATGGTCGAACGGAGAGTCGCCGCGATCGGCAAGCGTCGCGCTCAGCCGGAGTCCGCCATTGTCGGAATCGACGTCGGAGTCCGAGTCGAGCGAAGAGTCGATCGTAATCTCCTGCTTCTTGTGCCGCGACCACCAGCGCCGCTGGTTGGACGCCTCGTGCAGCGCGATGCGATAGAGCCAGGTGCGCAGGCTCGCTTCGCCGTGGAAGCCGCGAATGCTGCGAAACACCTTGATGAAGACCTCTTGGGTGATATCAGCGGCGTCGGCCGGATCATTCAGGCTGCGCGCAATTAGCGAGTAGAGAGGCTGATGATACTGCGCGATCAGAATGGCGAACGCCTCCTCGGAGCCGGCCTTCAGGTCGGCGACGAGTGCAGCATCCTCGGTCGAAATGCCAATCGCGCTGGCTAAATTGCCCACTATCGTGCCCGCCTGCATATCGGGTACCCTCTACACTACGACTTGGTGAATCACCTTAGCAAATGCAGAGCCAGCGAAGCCCCGCAGAGAACAGCATCGGTCCAAAGACAAAGAGGTAACTGCGCCGCCGGCGGCCGAGTGCTCGCTCACTCTAATATCTTTAGACACCGGAACATACCAGATATGTTCCCGAGTGACATTGACGAATGCCACCGACTCCTCCAAAATAGAGAGAGTCCTTCCGCAAGAGTGGGCCTGTGGCGCAGCTGGGAGCGCGCTTCCATGGCATGGAAGAGGTCATCGGTTCGATCCCGATCAGGTCCACCAAACAACCTACCGTAAAATCAATCACTTAGAGCAAGGCCCAGAGTATCGTACAGAAATCGTACAGCGGCCTATACTTTCCTTATGCGCGTTTACCGCGCAAGGAAAGGAGTGCTCCCATGCTCTCGCCCTATACCCGCCACTACGCGCCCTGCAAACAGGTCGACATCTCCTACCGCCGCTGCAAATGTCCGAAGTGGGTTCAGGGAAATCTTCCCGATGGCCGCTACCTGCGCAAGTCCGCCAAGACGCGGAGCTGGGAGAAGGCGGAGCTGCTCTGCCGCAGGCTCGAAGACGAGTCCGACCCCAACAAGCCCGAGGCCAGGCCACGCGCGAAGATCGTCGATGCCATTCAGACGTTTCGTGCGGATGAGGATTCCCGCCGCCTGACCGAGGGCACACTCAAGAAGAGCCGGTACTTCTTCGAGACACAGTTAAAGGAGTGGGCAAAGAACGAGGGCATCGTCTACCTCGACCAGCTCACCCCGGCTGTGCTGACCAAGTTCCGCTCCGGATGGACGAACGCCGCGCAGACCATGCAGCGTAAGCACGAGCGGTTGATCGCCTTCCTCTGGTTCTGCGTCCGCATGGACTGGATGACGAAGAACCCCGCCATCCTCTTGAAACGGGTGAAGGCCGAGCCCACCCCCACGGACTACTTCCCGAAGGACGAGTTCAAGGCGCTGGTGGACGGAACCTATGCCTATGGAGACTGGCGCGGCGGCCACGACTTTGAGCACGGCCGTGATCGCTTGAGAGCTTTGATCTTGATGATGCGATGGGCGGGACTCGCGATCAAGGACGCGGTGACGCTGGAGCGGACACGCCTGAGCGACGATGGGAACCTCTTCCTCTACCGTGCCAAGACCGGGGTGGCGGTCTATGTGCCGCTGCCACCTGAAGTACATACACTGTTGCGGTCGCTTCCGAATTCAAATCCTCACTACTTCTTCTGGAGCGGCAACGGCGACCCGGAGACGGCCAAGCGCGGGTGGGTGCGTTCCCTGGCTTTGCTCTTCAAAAATGTGGCTCTGAAGAGTCCGGATGGCACGCTGAAACGCTGCCACTCCCATATGTTCCGCGATACCTTTGCCGTCGAATTGCTCTTGGCTGGTGTGCCCATTGACCAGGTTTCGCTGCTATTGGGGCACAGCAGCGTCAAAGTGACGGAGAAGCACTACGCGCCCTTCGTCAAAGCTCGGCAGGCGCAGTTGGCGCAATCGGCGCGGATGGCATGGGAACAGGCTGAGGAGAGGCGCCCGGCCATGCCGGTGAAGGGCAAGAAAGCCGTTGCCGTCAGTGCGGCATGACAGCCTTGCGACGCTCACTTGCGTTATCTGCCACTACGATAGGAGAAGGACCCGCAATGGCAAATGTTCCAGCCATTTCCGAAGACTACACCGGCATCCGCGCAGGGATCGTTGCGCTGTTGCAGGAGGCCCGTGCGGCGTCAATGCGCTGATGACTGCCACATACTGGCAGATCGGACGACGGATCGCCGAGTTTGAGCAACGCGGAGAACAGCGCGCCGAGTATGGCGAGCAACTGATCGAAGAACTCGCCAGAGACCTGACGCGGCAGTTCGGTCGCGGATTTGGCAGAGCCAATCTTTGGCAGATGCGGGCTTTCTACCGGGCGTGGCCAGACCAAAACATTCTCCAGACACCGTCTGGAGAATCTGGAATCCAGCAACTTTCCAGCCGCTTTCCGCTGCCTTGGTCTGCATATGTCCGGCTGCTCTCGGTCAAGCGCCCAGAAGCACGCTCCTTCTATGAGACGGAAGCCCTTCGGTCCGGCTGGTCGATTCGGCAGCTCAACCGACAGATCGAAAGTCAGTTTTATGAACGAATCGCGCTCTCCAAGAATAAGGCAGCCATGTTGAAGAGGGCCGAGAGCGCTCAACCCAACGATGCGGTCACTCCAGAAGAGGCGATTAAAGATCCGTTCGTCCTGGAGTTCCTTGACCTCAAGGACGAATACTCTGAATCCGATTTGGAAGAGGCGCTCATCCGGCACCTACCGACTTTCTGCTGGAATTGGGCGACGACTTCGCCTTCCTTGGGTCGGCAGCGCAGGTTGCGTATTGACGATTCCTGGTTTCGCATCGACCTCCTCTTCTTCCATCGGCGTTTGCGCTGTCTCGTGATCGTCGATCTCAGGGCAGGAAAATTCAACTATGCGGACGCTGGCCAGATGCACCTCTACCTGAACTACGCCCGCGAACATTGGATGAAGCCGGATGAAAATCCGCCGGTGGGTTTGATCCTCTGCGCGGAGAAAGGCGTTGCCGAGGCGCACTATGCTCTCGACAACCTCTCCAACAAGGTGCTGGCCGCCGAGTATCAAACAATCCTGCCGGATGAAAAACTCATCGCCGAAGAATTGAAACGTTCACGTTCGAGGATCGAAGAACGATTCTCGCTTGCAAGCGGGGAACACTAGATCAACTTCCGATAGCCGACCACCCAGCCCGAAGGCCCCAGCCTCCTGTGCAGGTCTCGATAAGTGATTTGGCCTGAAGTTGTAAGTTGCTACTCAAGCGTATGCCTGAAGCGTTGCCAATGCAGCCTCATTCAAGCCTTCCCAATGAGTTACAGCCTTGTTCAAATCGATGAATCTGTATCGGTCAAGCAGCTCACGCCGACTCTTTTCATCGGCGCGGAAATCAATCATCACCAAGGGGGTTTTTCTGTACTCAAGAAACCCATCATCCCAATACTTAGTTTGGTAGTTGGTAACTAGCCGATATATCACCTGTCGCAGATACTCGTCTTGCGCGGGCATAGAAAACCCGATAATGGTCATCCCGAAATTAAGGCCACCATCTCGTCCTAAACCTTTCCAGAAGTCCTGAAAGATGGATGAATACACTAGCTTCAGAGGAGACGGGTTCAGCAAGAGCGGGGTTGCAAGAAACAACGGTCCGCTCTTGTATAGCTCCGCTGCGTTTCCGACCCTGTAAATACGTTGTAACGGATCGCCCGAAAATCGCGGGCCATCTGTCAACGGCTTCAGATCAAGCTCCTGAGTCTTGCTAAATACTGGGTGCTCATGCCCCGGATGTAGTCCTCGTACTAGCCGCGTCTCTTCGATCTCGTCATACTGTGTCCGGTCGAACCAATCTACTGAACCGTGCATTTTTAGAATCACAACTTCTTCTCTGGAACTGTCGATTTCTGCCTGACCATTGCCGACATTCTGGTATCGAGACGGGAAAAGGCGATAGGCGATTCCCTCGACATCAAGGGCCCGCTCAAGCAGGGTGTCGTAGTTGAACGTTAGGACGACATCCGATGGCTTGAGGAGTCGAGCGAATGCCAAGTACAAACTCGGAATGTTTTCTTTTTGAGGTGTGCGTTCGGTGAGAATTTCGCCGATGAGCGTCTTGACTAGAATCTGTGTTTCGTTTCCATCCGGACTCCAGGTGTCTGATCCTCGAAGGCCTAAATAATGCTCAACATCAAGGTATGCCATGAATTCTTCAAACTGCACAGCCTCCGGTGAAAGAATCTCTGCATCACAGTCTCTCTTGTAATCGATGTAGGCTTGCAAATCTTTCGCGAAATTTTGATTGGCTCTGTCACTGGTTGACTTGGCTCTCCTGCGTATCTCGGGCCATAGCTCATTGGCCAGAGGTAGCCCCGCTAAGCACGAAAATCCCGCGCCTAATATGTATATCGAATACCTCTTGGTGACGGAGTGTGTCGTACTCACGGAACCAGGCATATGCGGAGTCACCTTTCGACGAAGACGTTTGAATCCCAATCGCCCTTTTAGTGTTGCATGTCCGTCGATACATCGCCGAGTCACTCATCGAGCGTCGAGAATACTCCAAGCTCCAGATTTCTCTCGAACTTCGGGCAGCACTGACGCTGTCTATTCTAGGAACGACTGCCCACGATCCGTCCCACACTCAAAACGGGCTCTTTAGTCCCACTGAAGTTCATCCGCGTTTCCGCAAGCGCTGGTGAACACGCAACATCACGCTCTCCGGTATTCGCAGAGTTCGGTAGCCTCGCGCAAACCGGCTCTCCGTCGTACCCCATTCGATCACCCCAGGTTCCTTTTCGAAGATCCTTCGGATGGTGTTTCCGCTAAGCCCCCAAGACTTGGAAATGTCGTTCACCGAGTAATGCCTTTCGAGAGCAGGGTCATCGGTGGAAGGTTCTGGTTCGACCCACCGCTCCCCACTCCATCGCCCAGATGGCGGCTCTATCCGGTTTGTCCGTTGGATGATTGAGGCCAAAGCCATACGGCATCTCCAAACGTGGAATGACGGTATCGGAAGATACCGGGAAATGTGCCTAGCCTCTCTCGACAGAAGCGTCCTGTCTAATACTTTTCATTTATCGGGTGATACGTTTCACGTATCACCTTGGGACAACTTCGTCGAAAACAGGCATTTTGCCGCGTGGCGTAATTATGGCCAAAACCCACTTTTCTGTTGATAACCGGGATTTAGATTGACAGAATTTCCACAGGCGGAGATGGAGATGCGGTTATCCGCTCGTTTGGAGCAGAGTCGAGAACGCTACTTCTTGTCGAGCGGTGGGCTATGTATGAATGGGCCGAGCTTCGCCATTTCAAATACTTGCTGACGATCCTGGAGAGACAGGGATTCCGACCTGCTGCGGAGGAGTTGCGTACCGCGCAACCCAATCTCAGCGTTCAGGCCAGACAGTTCCAGGAGAACGCTTCGGTTCGTCTCTTTCGCAAGATGAAGGGCGGGCGTATCCGGCCCACGGACACTGGAGTTGCATTCAAGGTCTTAGCTAAGTTCCTGCTGGAGACACGCGATGAAGTCATCGATGCGCTCATAGCGATTGAGCGCGGTGAGGTTGACTCCGTTCGGTTCGGATGGGGAGCCGGTTGGATTGGATCTTCAACGTTCCGACGTTCACCCGATGGAAGAGGCAAGCGGGTTCCGTGCTTTGCTGGACTTGGAGGAGCCGAAGTACAGCGTCGAGCAAATCAGCGCGAAGACGGGCAAGAGTCCGGTGTACGTGGCCTCTCGCCTTAAGCTGACTGAGCTAACGCAGAACGTTGTGGATGCGTTTTACCGTGAGGAGATCGGCGTCGGCCACGCGCTCCTGCTGGCGAAACTCCAGCCCGACCAGCAGGAACAGGCGCTCGCTGTTTGCTTCAAAGAGGATTGGAGCGCGGGTGGCCAGAAGGCGAAACGCATTCTGCTTCCTGTCCGCAGCCTGCAATTCTGGATTGAGTCGAACATTCTTCTCGTTCTGAAACTCGCGCCCTTCGATAAGCGCGATGCGCAGCTTGTACCAGCGGCAGGCAGTTGCGTGGACTGCCCCATGCGGACAGGGCATAACAAGCTCCTGTTCTCCGATCTAGGCAAACTGGACGCTTGCACCTCGCCTGGTTGCTATCAGGCGAAGGTAGAAGCCCACGTCGCTAAGGCCATCGCTGCCAAGCCCACGCTCGTGCAAATCAGCACAGCCCATGGACAGCAGAAAGAAGGCAGCGTCACGTTGCCGCGCAACAAGTACACCGAAATCCGGCCCGACAAGCCCGCCACCAAAGAACAGGCCACACGACCGGAGTTCAAAACATGCAAATACACCACCGATGCCATCGTCTCCGATGGCATCGACAAAGGCGAACTGCGCAAGGTCTGCACCGAGCCAACCTGCCCGGTGCATCATCCCAAGTCGCGTTCGCAGAAGGTCGCGGACGATCCGAAGTGGAAGGCGGAACAGGAGAAGCAGCGTCGGGAGACTGCCATCGCCAACACGACAGGAATCCGCATTCTCGCGGCCATCACCGCAGCCGTCCCGGTGCGATTGATGAAACGCGACCTGTTGTTTGTGGCCGAACGCTTGGCATCCTTGCTGGACGAAAACCGTCTTGCCATCGTTGCCAAGCAGTACGGCATCAGGAAGTCCAAAGACAGCGACTCACTTGGGAAGCTGTTTGCCGCATACCTGCGTCGTGCCGAGGAAAGCGTATTGGGCAAAGTGTTGGTGGAATCCACCATCCTCTACATGGCCACCCGGCACAACCCGTCGCAGGTGCTTCACGATGCCGCCGCTGTCTATAAGGTGGATATCCGACTATTCCGCCACGCGTCGAATATACGAATACCATCCTAGGTCATTCGCTCGCCAAAGCAATGGGACCACTTGTGCGTTGGGCTGCGTGAACTCCACCGTGCCGAAGAAGTTCGTGTTGAAGATGCGCTTGATTGCGTCGATCGAGGCCGTACTAGCAGGCGCATCGGCCCCCGTCATGTCGGCAACACCGGCGTTGTTTACCAGCACATCCAGGTGGCCAAAAAACCCTCCCCCCGGCGGCTTCTACATGGTTGGAGTGAACTCGATGCATCTGAGTTGCGCCGGAACTGGGAGTCGGACGATCATTGCCGAGGCTGGCAGCGGTGAGGATTCGCTCACCTGGACCTTTCTTCAAAACTCCTTATCGAAAACTTATCGCTTTTGTTCCTACGATCGTGCGGGAACCGGGTGGAGTGAGCCCCAGCCTGGCGTGCGGGATGCACTAGCCATCTCAAGTCAACTGCACGAGTTGCTAAAAACGGCGCACGAGCAAGGCCCGTTTGTGTTGCTGGGCCATTCACTAGGTGGCCTGTACATCAGGGAATACGCGCAGCAATATCCCAGCGATATTTCAGCTCTCATCTTCCTGGACGCCGCGACACCAGGGGCCTACGAGGGCAAAGCCGCTGATGCACTAGGCTTGGGTGAGGCGACACTGCGGCAACTGACCACTTTTTCCTTTCCAGTGTGGGCCATGGAAGTGTCCGGTTATGCGCGATTGAAACACCTCTGTTCCGAATTTCCTCCGGCTCTTTCCTCGATCCAGGGGTTGTTTATGGCCGACCAATGCATTCCCTCTCAGGATGCGGAACAGCGCCATGAAGCCGTAGCACTTCCGTCCGATGAGCAGGAAGTCTCAAATCTTCCTGGAACCTTACCGGTGCTGGTCCTGTCAGAAGATAAGAGCCCCGTTCTTCAGACGCCTGAGGCTTTCACAACCTGGAATATGCTTCAGGACAGTTTGTTGAGGCTTTACCCGAAGAGCTACCGTGTCATAGCTGCAAACAGTGACCACTTCTTGCAAACAGATTGTCCCAACTTCGCTGCTGACCAGATCCGTGCCTTTCTCGAGCCCGTTCAGGACGGATCTGCCGTATACGGTAAAACGACCACTGCTCCTTGTCGTTAGAACATGACTTGGTGCAATGCCGATCGCGAAGCTAAGCCGAGAGATGATGACGTTACAAGCGTCTTACGGATTGAAGTCGCAGCCATCTATGCCAATTCGACCACAACCTTGGCAGCGGGCACGCCTCTCCTCTGAATGTCGAAGGCGGTCTGGATATCGACATTCTCATCATGAATGCTGGGGCGCAGTTCGGAACCACCAATCATAGGACTGGTGACGGATTCGAATCCACATTCGTGATCAACCACCTGGCGCACTATCTTCTGCTCAGTCTTTTGGAGCCTAGCCTCGCGAAGAACGCCACCATCGTCATCACCACTAGCGATGTCCATGATCCCAAGCAGGTTCCATTTGGACCGAAGGAACTCGATCCCGAGGCGCTTGCTCATCCCAAAGACAAGGGCGGCTTCATGCCGGGAATTAGAGCTTACGCAAGCTCGAAGCTCTGCAATCTTCTCACTGCACGTGCCTTTGAAATCTCCCCATAAGCAGTGAGCAATGGCCTGCGGGTCATTGCTTATAACCCCGGACTGACTGCCGGCACGTCGTTGTTTCGCGAATGGCCCTGGTGGGCAAAGTTGATGATGGCAGTGGCTTCCAGACTTTTGGGGCGCTAATACGATCGAGCAGGCGGCAGATGCGATCGCCGCCCTTGGGCTCGGAACAGTTGTGCCGCCGGCCGGCCGCATCTACGCCTCACTGGTGAAAGGCAAGCTGACATGGCCGAACCCTTCAGAGCTGGCGCAAAGCGATACAGCAATGAAGGAGCTTTGGGTAGAGCGATTGGCCTGCCAAAGAGCAGACAGCACTTCAGCCCAAACCGTAAGATCGGCTAAGGAGTTGTTAGACAATGAAAAAGCTATCGGAGAACTTCAGCAGAGCTCGCGTCGAGACTGACGAATTAGTGACTGATGCCTGTCACTGACGGATTCTCGTCGCGAAAGTTGTCGCGTGTAGGAACTGCAGGAACGAAACTCGATCCTGCAGCAGCTATCTATCGTTTTTTGTGGCAACGAGAGAGGACGGCTTATCTCAAACTTCCGCATTCGACAAACACAATGTGAAAGCTTCGTATCAATCGTCCCGCAGCCTTCCAACCAAATGGCGGCGTCCAGGTCAGAGCAAGTTGTGGACTGATCCTCCCTTGTTCCTTTATGAAGCGACGGTTGACGCGACCATAACTCGCCAGTGACGGACATCAGTCACAAATCTGTCACGAATGGCTAGGCCATCGGTCACGCTCCTGAAGGTTGATCTTAATGTAAAAGAATCACTTAGATCTGGATTCCTCGGCCGCATTGTCAGGCCGTAGTTTGGCAATCCCCTTGCTTGCAAGGAGATTGGTTGCGAAGAAGCTCCCTCGCCTTTTGTTAATGCGCATGTCGTTAGACTCGCGTTGATGGCGGGTTGCGGCATATGGAAGGATCCAATGCATGCTCTTGCCTGCAAATACAAAGCCGTGCGGGCGATAACGCGCTCTCTCGTAGTGAGCTTGTCGGCCGAAGATCAGATGGTACAGTCCTGTCCTGAGGCGAGTCCCGCGAAATGGCATCAGGCTCATACAACGTGGTTCTTCGAGACATTTGTGCTACGGCCATTTCTCGCAAATTACAAACCTTTCCGCGAAGAGTTCCATCGTCTCTTCAACAGTTACTACATTTCTCTCGGCGAGGGGATTGCCAAGAAGAAGCTGCAGTCCTCCTTTTCCCGACCATCCCTGGATGAGATACACGCCTTTCGAGAGTATGTGGACCACGAAATGGAGAGGCTGTTGGCGCAGCCTATAGACGCGGAAGGGGCGCGACGAGTGGTGTTGGGTTTGAATCACGAGCAACATCACCAGGAACTGGCACTGGCGGATATCAAGCACGCATTCTTCTCGAATCCTCTGCGTCCCTCGTATGAACAGACTCCCTTGGCAGACGAGGCCGGCCTCCCGATACCGAAGCTTAGCTGGCACAGTATAGAGGGCGGACTGATTGAAAGCGGCTGTCTGATCGGTGTTGAAGACCCACAGGATTTCTGCTTTGACAACGAGACTCCGCGCCACAGGGTTTATCTGCGGCCCTTCCAGATTGCAAACCGCGAAGTCACATGCCGAGAGTATCTGGAGTTTATGGCGGATGATGCGTATATGCGTCCCGAATTATGGTTGTCAGATGGCTGGGAGACATTAAAGTATTCGGGTTGGGAGGCTCCGCTCTATTGGGAGCGTGACTTCAGCGATGTGACGGGGTGGTGCATCTTTACGTTGAGAGGATGGCACGGCCTCTCCTCCCTTCTCGATACCCCCGTGTGCCACATCAGCTTCTTCGAGGCCGACGCGTTCGCGCGTTGGCGTGGCTGCCGACTCCCAACCGAGGCAGAATGGGAATCAGTCGCCAGCCAGAAGCTACGCACCGGGAATCTGCTCGATACGGGAAGACTGCATCCGGCAGCGGCGACGGGCGAGGGTGTTAATCAGCTCTTTGGAGATTGTTGGGAATGGACGGCCAGCCCCTATATCGCCTATCCGGGATATAAACCCCTCCCCGATGCGTTGAGCGAATACAACGGAAAGTTCATGTCCGGCCAGATGATTCTGCGCGGCGGGTCCTGTGTCACGCCTACAGATCATGTGCGCGCCACTTACCGGAATTTCTGCCGGCCAGCGGCTCGCTGGCAGTTCACCGGAATGCGTTTGGCAGCTTGAAACGTACTGTCCTGATGAGGACTTGCGGTGGCACAGTAGATATCTGTGCCTTCCGCCGTATCGCGACAAGCCCGCGACTAATTCCCGCCAGTGTCGGACATTCGTCTCGAATTTGCCACTCCGCGGGACCTGTAAAAACGCTGTCAGTAGAAGTGATGCATCGCAATGACAATAACTTAGCCTTGGAGATGTACTTACTTGAGGAGTCTCACTCTTTGGCATTGCATTTGCAATCACAGCTCGTGAACGCGAGTATTGAAAGGTGACGAATGGGACTGTCCTGGCAACAAGGTCCGCTTTCATCAGGCGCAATCGAGCGGTTTCTAGTGCCTGAGCCATTGCCCAAGCGACTTCTGTATATCGAGCCGCTACGGCGGCGCATGCGTGTGCGTTTCGGTGGAATGTGGATCGCCGATAGCGAGCATGTCCTTTTGCTCTTTGAACCCGGCCGGTACCCGGTGGCCTACTTTCCGGAGACTGATATCTCTCCAGAAACGCTGGAGCACAGCGAGCACACAACTCGGCACCCCGACCTTGGCGACACCTCCTGGTACATAGTCAAGGCAGGCGAGAAGCAAGCACAGCGAGGTGCGTGGCAACACGTCGACCTACCTGCTTACGCAAGTGAGCTGCAGTCTCGGGTCGCATTCTCCTGGGCAGCTATGGATGCTTTTTATGAAGAAGACGAACGAATTTTGGGCCACGCCGCAGACAGCTACCATCGTATCGACATCCGCCAGACCTCTCGTAACCTCATTGTTCGCCATGGCGACCGAGTGATCGCAGATACTAAGCGGCCACTTGCCCTGTACGAGTCTGGCTTTGCGCCGCGCTGGTACGTTCCACGTGCCGATATCGACGAGTCTGCGCTGACCGTAGTGGAACACCACCAGACCTTCTGCCCATACAAGGGGTTGTGTAGCTACTACGACCTCGGTGACGCACGTCTGGGGGCATGGTCGTATCGTGAGGCCTATCCCGAAGTTGGCCGTATCTCTGATCTGGTGTCGTTCGAGCCGGACGTAGTTTCGGTAGAACTCGACGGGACGCAGCTAAAGCTTGAAACGGGGCAGACGGTAATCACGCATGGTCCTGATCGCGAATTGAGTGTTGCTGAGGCTCGTCTACGCGGATAACCAAATACCGCAATAACGATGGGACTATAAGGTTGCAGGCGTACAGGAGACCGAACCGTGAGAACGCCAAGTTTTTCAATCGAAGTGATCGTGGTGCCCGTAAGTGATGTCGGGCAGGCGCTACGGTTCTATGTCGATCAGATCGGCTTCAAGCTCGATGTGGATTACTGCCCGACCGATGCGTTTCGGATCGTTCAACTCACTCCGCCGGGGTCCAACTGCTCCATCCAGGTCGGCAAAGGGCTCACCGACGCGCCCGCCGGTTCGCTTCGCAACGTCTATATCGTCGTCACGGATCTGGAAGCCGCGTGCGAGAGTCTGCTCGAACGTAGGGTCAAGGTGAGTGAGATCCGTCACAAGACGCCCGTTGGAGCTTGGGACGGAGGATTCGCATCCGGGCTCGACCCTGCTCGCGGAGACTACGCCAGCCTCGCAAATTTCTCTGATCCGGATGGCAACGGCTGGGTGCTACAGGAGCGCGGCTACCGAAACGCGTGACGAAGCTTGGACGGCAACTTGCAATGCAAGCTCGTCAACATCCCTCGGACGTCAGCGAATGTTTTTGAGTACAGGAGGAATTTCGAGCCGGATGACTCAACTGCGTCACACTGCGGAAAGTGATTGCCGTCGGTCATGTGAAAACCATTTTTGCTTCACGGTGATGGGCAGCCCCAGGATATTGGCGGGGCGCCTATCGAGACATTATCTATACATAACCAGATCGGCCAAGTAAGGAGAACTTGTCATGACTCAAGTGCAATCGGAACGAGCAAACAGTGCGGGATCCATCCCTTTGACATCGGTTCATAAGATAGAAGTTGATGGTGTTCATGTCTTTTACCGCTCAGCCGGCAACTCAGAGGCACCTGTGGTCCTCCTGCTGCACGGATTTCCCAGCTCGTCGTTCATGTTCCGCAACCTCATTACCCGTCTCGCCGATCAGTACCGCGTGATCGCGCCTGATCTTCCTGGATTTGGATTCACGGAGGTGCCGGAAGAACGGAAATACACGTATACGTTCGACGCATTGGCCGGCACGATTGATGCCTTTACTGAGGCGCTCGGCCTCAAGAGCTATGCGATCTATGTGTTTGATTACGGAGCCCCGACGGGCCTACGTCTGGCGATACGCCATCCGGAAAGAGTGACGACCATCGTCTCACAGAACGGCAATGCCTACGAAGAGGGTCTTGGCGATGCGTGGGGACCGATCAGAACATATTGGGCTCAGCCAACGGCAGAAAACAGAGAAGTAATTCGCAAAAATATTCTGAACTTCGAAGGGACTCGCTGGCAGTACACCTTTGGAGTATCGAATCCGGAAGTGGTTGCGCCAGAGTCGTACACACTGGATGCGGCTTTGCTGGAACGTCTCGGAAACAAAGATATCCAGCTTGATCTGTTTCTCGATTATGCGTCCAACTTGAAACTCTACCCGAAGTTTCAGGAGTACTTCCGTCAGTCGAAACCACCTTTGCTTGCTATTTGGGGTAAGAACGACCCCTTCTTCATCCCCGCCGGAGCAGAAGCGTTCCGTAAGGACATTCCCAATGCGCAGGTCCGCTTCCTCGACACAGGCCACTTTGCCATTGAGACACACTTTGTGGAGATCGCTGCTGCGATGAAGGAGTTCCTTGGGGCGAATGGAGTCATCGGCCTGCGGTAGAGGTAGCAATCCCTTCTACTCAAAGCGGCATGGTCGTGTTGGTTCATTGAACTCGTGCCTGCGGATTATTGCAGGCACTTTATTTGGAACGAGGAGAAAATGATGGAACGTCGTAATTTTTTAGGTGCACTCACAGGTACATCCCTGGGTGTTCTGCTCAACGGGTCTCTCGGCGAATTTGCGCAGGCGCAAAGCACCACAAAAGCCACGAGTTCCCATAGCTCCGGGACGAGCCAGTTTCCTCCGAACTCAACTATCGTTTTGGTGCATGCGGCGTGGGCGGACGGTTCGTGTTGGCGCAACGTTATTCTGCCTCTAGAACGCCGCGGTCTTCAAGTCATCTGCGCGCCGCTTCCGCTCACATCCCTAACTAACGACACTATTGCGCTAAGTCAGGTATTGGAACGAACCACCGGCCCAGTGGTTCTGGTGGGACATGCCTATTCAGGCGCCGTGATCGCTGCGGTGCGGGAAGACCGGGTGAAGTCTTTGGTTTATATCACGGCGCTCGCGCCGGATGAGGGTGAGACCGTAGCCAAAGTGTTTTATCTCAACCCCAATTCTCCGAAAGCACCGAAGATGGTTCCTGATTCCCATGGCTTTGTATGGCTGCCGGACGACGCGTTTCCCCGAGCGCTTACCCATAAGGCTTCCGCCGATGAATCAAAGATTGCTGCGGCTACGCAACGGCCACTTGGCGTTAAGTGCATTCAGGAACTGGCACCAACACCGGCATGGAAGACCAAGCCGTCGTGGTTTTTGGTCGCAGAAGAAGATCGCATGATCAGTCAGAAGACCCAGCTTTTCATGGCGAATCGTATGCACGCAAAGATTCATTCGGTTCCTGCGGATCACTCTCCGATGATCTCGGATCCCCCGGCCGTCATCAAAGTGATCCTTGAGGCAGCACACGAAACGCTTTCAAAATAGCGTTTGCATAACGAATCTCAATCCTTACCAAAGCATGTAGAAGAGGGTAATTATATGACCGCGAAAAGATCTGTCGCCATCGTCACCGGCGCGAGCCAGGGCATCGGCCGCGCTACCGCACTGCGCTTAGCACGAGATTTCTCGTCTATCGTGCTGGCCGCGAGAAATCAGGACGAGTTGCAGAAAACCGCTGCAGAAGTTAACGCTGCCGGCGCCGAATCACTTGTGTTTGCTCTGGACCTCCGCGAGGCTAGGGCAGCAGAAGTTCTGGTGAAAGGCACACTCGAGCGTTTCGGCCGGATCGATGCTTTGCTGAACATAGCCGGTGCCGTACCCCAGATTGACCTGTTCGAAATGACTGATGCGCAATGGGACGATGGTGCTGCGCTGAAGTTCCACGGTGCGCGCCGCCTTACTATGCAGGCCTGGGATGCATTGAAGGCTTCAAATGGCTCCGTCGTGCTGATTTCCGGAAGCGCCGCTCTCGATCCGAAACCAGGCTTCGCTGCTGTTGCTGCGATCAACGCTGCGATCATAGCGCTGGCAAAAGCGTTCGCAGAGCAAGGCATCAAGGACGGAGTGCAGGTTAATAGCGTTGTCCCAGGCGCAGTCATGACAGGACGAAGGCAATCCTTTTTCCAAAAGTGGGGGCCCGCACACAACCTCACAGTAGAAGAAGCTATTAAAAAGTTTCCTGAAGAAGCAGGCATCACTCGTTTCGGCAAACCGGAAGAGATTGCCGACCTGTTGGCCTATATAGTGTCACCCGCTGCGAAGTGGATGACAGGATCGTCTGTGCGAATGGACGGCGGCGAAATCAAGGGCATCTAGCCTGTTAGATGCTTTGCGTTGCATCTGGCTGAAGGGGATTACACGATGATAGTTACAAATGGAAAATATGCGGGCATGTCTAAGGTCTCTAACGAAAGTGGGTTATCGCTGTTGTTTGCAGTAGATCAGAGAAGCTCGCTAAAGAAAATGCTCGTTGCAGATGGTCGTGCGAATGCCTTGGATCAGAACCTCGATGAGATCAAGACGATTGTCACCAAGATGCTGATCCCGCATACCTCAGCCATTTTGTTCGTCCCCCCATGGGCAACTCGGGTCGAGAGTCCGGCGCAGTAGCAACGGGGATGATGGAAGATTTGGTGCGTCGAAGCCATTCAGAAGGTGCGGGAGACGGCGTCAAAATAATGAATGTCAACGTTCAAAAGGAAAAGGAATTAGAGCTGATAGCCGCTATTTTGGCTGGGGACGCTCAACTCTATCATCAGTTGATTCGTCCTTATGAGCGTAGTGTCTACATCATGTCGCTCTCCTGCATGAAAAACGTGAAGGATGCCGAGGATGTCGCACGGGAAACGTTCGTCAAGGCCTATCGAAACCTCTGGGCTTTCCAGGGCGATTCGGGGTTCAATGCATGGCTTATCAGCATTGCGCTAAACGAGGCGAGAAGCAGGCCAAGGCGGCAGACACCCATCCAGATCGCTTCTTTTGAAGCCCCAGAGTGAAGAGATTCCTGTCACTCCAATACTCTTGCGAGGTTGGCGAGAACTCCCTTGCGAGATAATTGAGCGCGAGGAAATTAGGGGCTTACTCCGGCAAGCAGTTGAGATGCTTGGGGACGTTCAACAGCAAGTATTTCTTCTACACGATGTAGAAGAGTTCAATGTAAGCGACATAGCGCAGATTCTGAACATCAAGGCCTCGTTAGTAAAGGGGAGCTTGGACCGGGCGCGAATGTTACTGCAAAGGTTCCTAGTACCCAAATTGAACGTAACCAGCAGCGCATCCGCCCACCGCGACGAACCTAGCCACTGATATCCGTCACTGTCGGAAATCCGTCGCAACTTCGTCAGTCGGCAATTGAGATAATTTTGATGTCGCAAAGCGATCCCGCAGAGTAGAAAGAGCTTAGCTGGATAAGGTGTCTTCACAGAATAGGTGCTGAGTTTGGAATTCCGGTTGCATAAACCCTACTGGCATACGTTGGCAGCGTCCTATTCTGCATCAGTCGGGCATCAGATGGTGTATTAGATGGGACCCATCGGCGGGTCGTATACGCAACATCTTCAGCCATCGCAAGGAAAGGTAATTATGAGTCTGGATTCGTCAGGAAGTGTTGCTAATGCGGAGAAACAAGAGCTCTCAAGAGACGCCAAAAGCAGTTTAACCAAATTGGCTGCATGGATAAACGATCGTAACGTCCCTTTCCTAGTCACCAGTCTTGGCATGATTGTTATGCTCCTCTGGGCTGGGTCTTATAAGCTGACTGCTCCAGGAGCCGAAGGGATAGTACCCCTAATCTCCAACAGTCCATTGATCTGGTGGCACTTCAAATTATTTGGCCCTTATGTTGGCTCCGATATCATCGGACTTACCGAATTCACAGCCGCGATATTGATTATCGCAGGCTATTTCAGGCCCAAAGCCGGTATCTTGGGTGGGCTCATTACCACGCTCATGTTCTTTATAACCAGCACTATGGTCATAACTACCCCGGGCGCGATTATTGCCGTTCAGGGGATCAAGTACATGAGATACATGAGCTTTGTTGGCCTGTTCCTTTTCAAGGATGTTATATCACTCGGGGTGTCGTTTTACCTCATTAGCTATTTTGGCAGGAAAGCTATCCTTGCCGAAAACAGGAGCTAGGAGACAAAACAGATTGAGGTCAAGGTCCGCATCGTAAGTTCTTTGGCACGGGCGAGAAGTTGAGATTCTCTAGCGGATCACTCAAAAGGAGAACTGCACAAATGGACTTTCAGCGACAGCCGGAAGTTTACGATCTACTCATCCTCGGCAGCGGCGCGGGCTCGAAACTTCTGGCTTGGACTTTTGCAGGACAAGGCCAGAAGGTTGCGGTGGTGGAACGCAGGTATGTTGGGGGAGCCTGCCCTAACATTGCATGTCTTCCCAGTAAGAATGTCATTCATACGGCTCAGATCGCGGACTACGTTCGGCGCAGCGAGACGTTTGGAATCAGCATCGACAACTTCCGCGTCAATATGCCCGTCGTGAGAGATCGAAAGCGAAAAATGGTCCAGGAACTGGTAGATACACATCTCGCGCTCTACAGGCAAAGTGGGGCGGAGCTAATCATGGCATCCGGGCAGTTTGTGGGGGCAAAGATACTTGAGGCGACTCTGCCGGATGGAACGAAGCGGTTGCTGAGTGGCAAGAATATAGTGATCGGCACAGGGACGCACGCGCTTATCGAGAACATTCCTGGGCTGGCAGCAGCGCAGCCGATGACTCACGTCGAGGCCCTGGAACTTGATGTTGTGCCCGAGCACCTGATCATTCTCGGAGCCGGGTACGTCGGCCTGGAGTTAGCACAGGCGATGCGCCGGTTCGGCAGTAAAGTCACGGTCATAGACCGTAATCATCGCGTAATTCACCATGAAGACGACGACGTCACCGAGGGTCTGCAGCAGCTGTTTCAGGACGAAGGCATCGAGTTCGTTTTGAACGCCAGCGTGAAAAGCGTCTCAGGAGTTATCAGGTGGGTCTGTTCGTGTCGCGATCGAGCAGAACGGTGTGGCGAATTCGTTCGACGGTACTCATCTTTTAGTCGCGAGCGGGCGCGTACCGAATACAAAGGACATCGGACTCGAACTCACTGGAGTGGAACTGACAGAGCGGGGATATATCAAAGTAAACGACCGCCTGGAAACGACCGCGCCTGGCATATGGGCGGTGGGCGAGGTGGCGGGAAGCCGGCAATTTACGCACATCAGCGAGGATGATTTCCGGGTGGTCCGTGATAATCTGCCGGTGGAAACCATGTGACGATCGGTCGACAAGTGCCCTTCTGTCTCTTCACGGATCCTAAGTACGCGCGCGTTGGAATGACGGAAAAGGAGGCGAAGGCTCAGGGGATTGGCTATCATCTTTTTAAAATCCCGATGGCGGCAGTATTACGGGCACGCAGTCTTATGGAAACGCGCGGATTCTTGAAGTGCATGGTGGAGCGTGATAGCGATCGCATTCTCGGGTTCGCGGCGTTTGGCGTGGGCGCAGGCGAGATCATGGGATGCGTACAAATTGCGATGCTCGGCCGAATGCCATATACCACTCTTCGCGAGGCGATCCTCGCCCATCCGACGATTCCAGAGGGGTTGACCGCTCTGTTTTCGCTGGCGTATCTCAATAGACACTGCGGGATTACAGATAAAGAATAGTGAATCGTCCAATCGAGAATTCAGTGCCCAAACTACTGTCCGTCAATGTCGGTCTTCCACGAGAAATTGAATGGCAGGGCAAACTTGTTCGTACCGCGATTTTAAAGCGTTCCTTACCTCATCGCGTTATTGCTCGACGATTGAATCTTGATGGCGATGGCCAGGCAGATCTTCAAGGTCATGGCGGCGAACAGCGTGCCGTGATGGTCTATCAGATCCAGGCCTATCGGTATTGGGAGCGCGAACTCGGCCAGAAAGGCTTTGAGTTCGGACAGTTTGGAGAGAATTTCACTGTGGATGGTCTGGCGGACGATGAGGTCTGCGTCGGAGACCGGTACAGAATCGGCAGTGCGGTATTTGAGGTGACGCAGCCCCGCGTTACTTGCTATCGGCTCGGAATTCGAATGAATAACCTTCAGATGCCTGCTCTCCTCGTTTCACATCGGAGGCCCGGGTTCTATTGCCGCGTAATCGAAGAGGGAGAAGTGGGTGCCGAAGACGAAATTCTAAAGATCGCTGACGGGCCAGGAAAAATCTCAGTCGCTGAAATCGATTCTTTGTTGTATCTTCCGAACCACGACCCCAGCCGAATCGCGATTGCAGCATCCATTCCTGCACTGAGTCCGGGATGGAAAGGCTCTCTGGAGGAGTTGCTCAAGGCAGACAAAAGGGGAGTCCATACCGGAAACGCAGGACTAACACCGTCCATTTCGCCCCCGCCCGCATGGAACGGCTTCCGAAGGCTCAGGGTGGCATCGGTTCATCGGGAGACGAGCGAAGTGACGTCAATCGTGTTCGTGGCGGTCGATGGGCCGCCTCTCCCTCCTGCGCTCCCCGGTCAGTATCTCGTGTTGCGGCTGGTCCCCGACAAGAGTTCACATCCCATCGTCCGCAGCCACTCCATCTCAGGCTCTTCAAGTTCGGGCTCCTATCGCATCAGTGTCAAGCGCGGGACGGGCCCAGGGAGCCGCTATCTGGTGGATGCGACACAGATCGGCGATTCATTCGAGATCAGTGCTCCGCGCGGCGATTTCGTGTTGCGATCTGGTGTTCGCCCTGTCGTGCTGTTGAGCGCAGGTATTGGCATCACTCCGCTTCTCTCCATGCTGTATACCCTTGCAACGGCTGAGGTCGAACAGCGTCGGGAAGTATGGTGGATTCATGCCGCACGGAATGCAAAAGAGCACGCTTTCGCTGAGGAAGCGCGAAAACTTCTGGCCGAAATTCCTGGAAATCACTCGGCAATCGCATATAGTAAACCGGAATTGACAGATAGTCTCGGCGAGGGCTTCGACATTGACGGACACCTTGACCTCGCGAACTTGCAACGACTCGGGATCCCCACCGAAGCCGAATTCTATTTGTGCGGTCCGACGGAGTTTCTCGCGGATATGCGTCGTGATCTGACTTCTTTGAGGATTCCGCCAGACGCGGTGCATCAGGAGGTATTCGGACCGGCAAACTCCACCGAGGCGGGGATGGCGAAAGCGGAGGGCAGAATTCCGCATCCGCCAATTGGTTCTCAAGGGGATGGACCTATCGTGTCCTTCACTCGCAGTGGTCTTGCGGTGCCGTGGGACAACCGTTTCCGGAGCCTGTTGGAATTTGCTGAAGCTTGTGACGTGCCGGTGAAATGGTCCTGTCGCACCGGTGTCTGTCATATTTGCGAGTGCGGAATCCTGGACGGCAGGCTGAACTACACTCCCGAGCCGCTGGACCAGCCAGCGGCAGGCAATGTGTTGATTTGCTGCTCGACGCCTGAATCGCAAGTCAATTTAGACTTATGATCCTCACAGAAAGAACTAAGCGGAAAGAAACCGCTTTACGGCAACCAGAGTGTCGTCAGGGTTGTCTTCCGGAAAGAAGTGGCCACCCTTTATCGATTGTCCTTGCGCATGCGGAGTCCATTGTCTCCAAATGCCCAGCGATCCTCCGTCTTTTGCATAGAAGGTATCTAGTGGGCCACCCTCAGCCCAGAGATGCAGCATTGGGCATTCGGTTTGCCTCGATGCTTCCTAGTCGACGCGATCATGTTCAACATCGATCGTCGCTGCGGCTCGATACTCCTCACAGATGCCGTGAATACGAGCTGGATCGCGAAACGCTAAAAGATATTCTTCGAGAATCTCTGAGCCAAAGGTGCCGTGTCCAAAGGGGTTATCGAAGACAGCCTCGGGTGCCCCAAGCAGATATCTTTCCGGAAGAGGCTGCTGCTGTGCCAGTAAAACCCAAGGCCAGTAGGTCCGAGCAAAGCGCGCATCGGATCGGCTCCAAGATTCGAGAATTGGAATTACATCGAGTACAGCGAGACGCTCCACATTCTTCGGATGGTCCAGGGCCATACGGTAGGAGACGCGCCTCCACGATCGTGCCCAATTAACGTGAAAGTCGGAAATCCGAGTTTCACCATCACGTCGACCAATTCCTTAGCCATTGCGCGCTTTGAATAAGGGAAGTGATCGTTCGTAGAAGCCGGTATCCCGCTACGGCCATAGGCGCGTAAGTCTACGCATATTACGGTATGGTTCTCTGCAAGTTTCGGCGCAAGGAACCGCCACATTAGGCTGGTGCGTGGAAAGCCGTGTACCAACAAAATAGCCGGCCCGCTCCCATAGCGACGTACGAATATCGTATTTCCTGCGACCTCAACCTGAGACATCTCGAAAGAACTCCGATCGGCTGAAGTTGCTCCAGTTTCCATCGGGCGTTGCGCATGCACGAGCTTGGCGAGTGGGCTCGTCAATAGGACACCAAGAGACGCCCCTTTGAGTGTGTTAAGAAACATACGACGCTCTCCATTGTTCCTGCTGGTAATGACTATTTCTCTCACTATCGCGGCGCCTACTATTAAGCGCTGTAGAACCCCTTACTTATTGCAAGCGTCATGCCAAAAACAGATGGCATCATTCGTGTGGAGATTGTTGAGATAAGTTGTTCTGACTTCGCAAGATGGCTTGCTAATGGAAATAAAAGATTAATGCCGCTGGTGACAGATCTGTGACGGATAGCCAGCACTGGCAGTTTTTCGTTGCAACCGCCATCGCATCGAATCTCTGTGGGGTTGAACTAGTAGAATTTCGAAAGAGTCCCGGTCCGGACATCCACGTGCAATGCTTAAAAAGCAGTCTTACTATGTCATTGCGAGGACCAGATGATGAATCCTTCATCTTCAGCTACAACGGAATTTCATTGCCCTTCCAATAGTGAACAACGAGTGGCCGCACTCAACTCAATAGAGGAGTTGAAGGGCCTGACTCTGGAAGAACTGCTATGGATTGCGGATTCTGGCACTGAGCGATCTGCCCAGAATGGAGAGCTAATTTTCAGCCAGGGATCACCACCACATCATCTCATCTTCGTTCTCGCTGGCGAGGTCGTGATCAAACGTCACACCTCGAGCTCTGTCTCGGTACTCACAGGCAGGACGGGACGAATCACCGGGAAGACCCCTTTTTCTCGTATTCAGGCTTGGAACGCTGATGGCCGGGCTTCAAGCAATGTTTGGCTTCTCGAACTTCACGAAAGCCAGTTTCCGGCATTGTTAAGTGCGATTCCATCGATGACGGAACGCATGGTTCGGGTTCTGATCGACCGTAACAGAGAGTACACAAGGGCTGAAGAACAGATAGGCAAGATCTCGGCGCTCAGTAAACTTGCCGGAAATCTGGCGCACGAATTGAACAATCCGGCGAGCGCCGCACGGAGTGCGACGCTCGCGCTGGGCCAGCATTCGGCGCTCGTTAAAAGCGATGTGCGGTATCAACTTGGCTTGAGATTGGCAGACCATACGGCTCTTGATCTTTATCTTGAGGGGCTGGATGCAATTCGATCGAGAGTCGGTTCAGGATCTCGTTCCAGCACTGTAATGCTCACTGGTGAACTGGAAGAAGCGCTGTGCGATTGGTTGCAAGACAAGGGCTTCGAAGAGGCGTGGAAATTAGCACCTGTCCTCGCGGAGGCTGAAGTGTCGATCTCTCAGCTTCAGGATTTCTTGGCTCCGATTCCACTTGATCTTCAGACGATTGCGTTGCGCGACCTTCTGGCGACAGTGAGTCGGGATGCATCCATTGCTTCAGTCATTCAGGCAAGCGAACGGATCTTTCGAATCGTCGCCGCAGTGAAGGATTATTCCTACATGGATCGCCAACCTCTTCAGGAAATCGATATCCCGAGTGCTTTAGACAACGTCCTGATGATGTTCCAACCGCGCCTGAAGGGCCTGATCATCAAGAAGAATGTCGCACCGGAGCTGCCCTTGTTCCAGGGCTTTGGGAGCGAGTTGAATCAAGCATTCTCGGCCTTGATTGAAAATAGTCTCGACGCCATTGGGGATAAAGGGACCCTTACGCTATCGGTGAAACTGCAGGGCAAGACATTTCTCGTCGAAGTTGAGGATGACGGCCACGGAATTCCGAAGGAATGTCAGGATCGCGTGTTCGAGCCATTCTTCACGACCAAGCCATTTGGTGGAGGATTAGGGCTTGGGCTTGATACTGTCCAACGGGTTGTAGCAAAGCACTTCGGCGCGGTGTCGTTTGATACATCCGCCCAAGGCACAACTTTTCACGTCCGACTGCCGCTGGATCGGGTAGAAATCTACTAACGCATCGCGTTACGGCGCATTTATGGGTGCTACAGTCGCAAAGAGAGGTGCAAACCCAGATGGCTTTTCGCCTGTTATATGGCAGTTGGAGCTCCCGTACGAAAGCGTGAAGTACAAGGGCGTCAACGCAGAACTCGATACATGCGAAGCAGACCAGAACGGTACTGAAATACGGAACCATCAGACAGCGAATACAAGAGCGCCGATCGCCATTCCAACGAAGTTCGCAAAGGTTGCGAGTCCCGTGATTTGTTCTCTGTGTTTCGGGTCGAGCGATGCCGGATGCTCGACATCAAAGGATGAGTCGCATCAAACACGACCGATAGAGCGGTGATGATCAGAGCCGAGATCCAAAGCATACTATGCTTCCAGGGAACCGACGGCCGCGTTACCCGTTTGCCCAAGCTGAGTGCTGGTGGTGAAGGCGTTGAAACAGTGTGATTACATCGCGGATCAGCGTTACAAGATCGAACGACAGAAGTGTCGCGTAGGTCAGCTTTCAGTAAGTGCGCTCGTGGAATGCCTCTCTGCTGCTCAGGAAGACCGCCTCGGTCGCATGGGAATCGCTTTGTCGCAACTCGCGATGTTTGCCAAAATCGATTTCTCTGCTGTTGACTCTTGCGCTCGCGCGTCGCGGTCTATGCATATCTGAATCCTTATAATCGCACGCACGCAAAGAGGCAAAGCAGTACAAGGCAGCTATTCGCAACGTTAGTCCTCTGCTTGCCGATAGCACAGGCATCAATCTTCACGCGCATAGGGGTTGTAGATGTTGAAGTAATCAACCTCCTAGCCGGAGGAACTCGCGTCACCGTGCTCGCCTAGAGAAAAACTTTCGCTATGGTAAAGAATCGGATAGTCTGCTGACGTCGCGTGCGGCTGCCTTGGTGAAGGTCATGCGGATTCCATGCTTCGGTCGCAGGATGACCATCGGACGCGCTTCGATCGTCTGACCTGGAGTCAGCTGAAAATCGTAGCTCCTGAGTAGATTGCTTAGAATCATGAGGATCTGCAGCATCGCATAGTGATTGCCGATACAAACCCGGGGTCCGCCTCCGAAGGGCAGATAGGTGAAGGGTGTGCGCAGCTTCTCGCTCCCTTTGATAAAACGCTCCGGGTCAAAACTCTCCGGACTTTGCCAATGGCTCGGAGCATGGTGCGCGCCGTACACGTAAACGATGACCGTCGAACCTTGGGGTATGACAATGTCACCTATTCGGTCGTCCGCTACTGCCATGCGGTCGATCATCCAAAACGGTGGATAGAGACGGAGCCCCTCCTGAATCACTTGCGTGGTGAATTCAAGTCTGGGCATGTGCGCGTGGCTCAGAGGTTCGTCACCCATTACGGAATCGAACTCCTGCCGTATTCTTTCGAGGCAATCCGGCTGCGTGCTCAGAATATAGAGAAGCCACGATAGACCATTCGATGATGTTTCATGGCCAGCGACCAGAAGTTGCATGCTCTCGCTGAGGACCAGCTCATCACTCATGCCTTCGCCGTTACTGTAACGGGCGTCCATCAAGGTCTGCAACAGATCGTGACCGGGCGCTTGCTGGCGACGCATCTTGATGTAATTCATAAGAATGTTGTCCGCGCGGGCTCGCATCTCTTCATGTCTGCGCAGTTCGCCTGACACTTCAAACCATGGATTCAGATAAGGCTGAAGGGTCTGCCGAACGATAAATTCCTGAACGGTGCAGATGGTTTGGCTTACGACGTCGATGTCTTCGTCTTTTAGCTTGGCGCCAAAGAGGGAACGGGCGACCATCGCGAAGGTCATCTTCATCAGGTGAGGGTAGATATCGACGGGGTCGGCACCGAGTTGTCGATCGAAATCACGCAGTGACTCGACGAGGGAGTCCTGCATAATCGCTGACAGAGCCTCAAGTTGCTTTCGGTCGAAACCCTTTTGGATGAGGCGTCGCTGGGTGCGCCAAGCTTCACCGTGGGTGGTAAGGAGACCTTTGCCCAGGAAGTGGCCCATTCGCTTTACTTGAATTTCGGATTTCTGGTAGTTTTCTGCATTGGTCTTCAACACGTGCTGAATGACCGTTGGATTGGTGGTAACGATGGCCTCTTTGAGGCCGCCCAAATAGAAACGAAACGTGTCGCCGAAGAGCTCGGTGTACTTTGATAACACCTGCACGGGATTGCTTACCATCGCGCGCGAATCGGCAAAAGATCGAAATCGGGAGACGGCGGGTATAGGTGTGGACAACGTTACACCTCGGTCTCCGGGAGCTTCGCTAGAACTATGAGGAGTTTCATGTGGTCCGGCTGAAGCTGTTGGGGTAGCCATAAGTAAAGTACGAAACGCTCAAAATTAGGTTTCACTTCCTAATTGTTTCAAAAGTATCAGATGATGCCAGATCGCACGCGTCATGGTCGGATGTTGTCGATAGGGAACTCCGAACTCGTCGGCAGTCTCCTGCACAATCCGGGTCAGCGGAGCGTAGTGAGTGTGGCACACAAAAGGGCACAGGTGATGTGCGATGTGATGGTTGAGGCCGCCCGTAAGCCAGCCCACGACCGGGTTGCTGGTCGCATAGTCGGCCGTAGTCGCAAAGATGTGATACACGCTATTGTCGAACTCGTTACGGCTCGAGGGGAAGTACGTACTGTCGATCGTGTGCGTGGTCTGGAATACCAGCGATACTGTCAAACCGACGATCAAATGGACGATCACGAACGCCCCAGCAACCAGTAAAGGCGATCTCCCTAGCAGCATCACCGGCAAAATAAGCATGTAGGCGAGGTAGAAAGCCTTTCCTGCGAAGAGGATGGCGTACTCTCGAGCCGGATGCCTGGTGCGTTTCAGATAGTCGTGGGTTGGAAAGAAAAAGGCCTCAAAGTCCCTTACGAAGACATAGTCGAGCGAAAACATCGCGTAAAAAAACAGTGCATAGATGTGCTGGAAGCGGTGCCACCCTGCACGGGGCTCATGAGGTGTAAATCGAAAGATGCCGCGACCTGTGAGCGCATCGTCTTCGCCGTGGAGATTGATGCAGGAGTGGTGGCCTCGATGATGGAGGATTCGCCACATATACGAGTTGATTCCGCAGATATCGAAGACATAGTTCAGGGTTTTATTTACGGACGGCACAGACGAGATGGCGTTGTGATTGCTGTCGTGGGCGATGTTCAGCAGAAGAAATGTCTGGGCTAGGCCGCCTAAAAGATAAAAGGCAACAAACTTCCACGAATCCAGCCTAAGTGCGTAGATAACAGCCCAACTGCCCGCCAGCACTGCGAGACCCACAGCGATCTTGACCCACATCGTGCGGTCGGCTTTGGGGGAAATATTGCCATCGACGAAGAATTTATCGAGGCGTCGTCGTAAGACCTTCGGGAAGGAAGAGGCACTTGCCGGGTCGCCGATCGGCTGCCACGACGAACCTTCGGGTGGTGCGATACTATCTGTATCCTGAATGAGAGTGATCACCACTTCGGTCCCGGACGTCACTGGTGCCTCCGCAAATCATTTCAAGCCTGTCCGGAGCATCCTGGCCGGCAGAGTCGATGACCGACGCCAGGGGTGAGATCGTATGACCCTGCCACCCGCAGCGTTGCAAACTCATGGTACCGCGAAGACTTAAGGATAATCAAGGATATCCACCAAATGAAGGCTCCGCACCGCATTCTGTGAGCGAAGACGCGTTGCATTGCTTATCGGCTCTGCTACCATAACCCGATGGATCGCGTTTGAATGGGGTGATGGACAGCCCCTCAGGGCTTCGTCGCCCTATCTATTCGGTCGCCATAAGATTTGCCTTTACCGGACTGAATGATATGGAAAGCGCAAAACGACTCAGAGACCCAGCCGCATTTCTCCTCGCCAAGTCACCGGAGAGCAGCAATAAGTGTAATGTTTTAGTACGTACTGAATTTTGTTATTTAACCTCGGGAGTATTGCTGATCTATTATGGCGTCGATTTTAGACCAATTGGATAGGCTGGGAGACGAACACCCGCACAAACTCCTTTATTCGTACCTTGACCTGAACGGCAACCCAATCGAATGCTACTCCTACGCGTCGTTTATTGAGCGGACGAAGGCGATCGCCGGTCATTTGCTGAAGGAGGGTCGTTTCGCGGCAGAGGACCGACTTTTGCTCGCCTACCCGCCGGGACTCGAAATGATCTGCGCGTTTTTTGGTTGCGTACGCGCCGGATTGATCCCCGTTCCGGTCTATCCGCCCAGCTCTCGCGGCTTCCAGAGCGCGCTGTACAAGATGGTCCACATCGCCAAGGATTGCCAGGCTTCCGGGATTCTAACGAGCGCTGACTACCAGGCATCTCTAAAGACAAACCTCACTCGAAGCGGCGTGTCGGCGTCCGGTGTCGACATCGACTACATCTCCGGTCTTCCATGGATTGTCACCGAAGAGTTCGTCTCTGAGACTTCGAGCGAGCCTTACTTCGGCACTTCGAAGATTCTGTTCCTCCAATACACATCAGGGTCGACGATGGAACCCAAGGGTGTAATGGTGACGCACGAGAACATCCTGCAGACCTGTCCGCTTGTGATCGACCATCCCAACCCGATCGTTGTATCGTGGCTTCCGCAGTATCACGATATGGGACTAATCGGATGCTACCTTTATCCTGCGCTGAGAGGCGGCACAACATACGGCTTCGCCTCCATGGACTTCATTCAGCGGCCTATCCTGTGGTTCGACACGATAACAACCTATCGGGCAACCGCGACTGCGGCTCCCAACTTTGCTTACGACTACTGCCTGCGTCCCGGAAGGCTGTCCAAGGAGGGCCTGGAAGACTGCGATCTTAGCTCTCTCCGGGTGCTGATGTGCGCTGCGGAACCCGTAAAGCCGGATACCTTCACACGGTTTCTGGAGACCTTTGAGCCCTTTGGGCTGAAATCGGAGAGCTTTTATGCTGCCTTCGGGCTGGCTGAAAATACTCTTGCCGTTTCACTCGGCGGCCGCACTATTGTTTCCGTCAACAAGCGTGCTCTCGCTCTGGGTAAGGCGCGCATGACGACCGAGGTCTCGGAAATCGACGGGGCGACGCAGATTGTCAGTTGTGGCACTCCTCTCGCAGGTATCGACGTTAAGATCGTCGATCCGGAGCAGCATGTCGCTCTGAAGCCGGGCCACATCGGTGAGATCTGGGTCGCCGGAAGCGGCAAGTGCCTGGGTTACTGGAATAATCCGGAACTGACGCTGAAGCAGTTTCGTGCGCGACTCGTAGACGATAGCCCTTATGACGATGGCTACCTCCGAACCGGAGATATGGGATTCTTCAACGACGGCGAACTCTTTGTTTGTGGTCGCATCAAGGACATGATCATCCTCCGTGGACAGAACTACTATCCGCAGGATATCGAGAACGTTGTGGAGAGAGCGTCCGGCCTGATCAGGCCCCATTGCATCGCTGCATTCCAGATTCACGAAGATAGCGAGCCTGCGCTGGCAATCGTGGCTGAAGTGAAAAATCCTAAGGCTGTTCCGGATGCGCGAAAGATTGCTGCCGCCGTTCGGAATTATCTGAATGTAGAAGTGGCGTTGATCTCCTTCATAGCTCCCCGTGCGATCCCGAGAACCAGTTCGGGCAAGATCATGCGCCACAAAGCTAAGCACATGTGGCTGGAAGGACAATTTACCGTTCTCTCGGAGTTTTCGAGGGAGAAGGACGCCGGGTGCTCCGAGTCTGATTCCGGCATAAAGTCGTCTTTCGACGAATTGAAGGCCAGGTACAACTTGACGGGCATGGAGTCCTACAACCTGGTTGAAGCTGGGCTGGATTCCCTGGATCTTGTTGTGTTCATGCATGAGCTCAAAGAGCTTTTGAAGGATAAAGGCGCTGAGATGCTGGCGCGGCAGGTCGATATCGGAGTCATTCAGCGTGTCAGCGTAGCCGATCTATTCCGATTGGCGGAGCAGTTGGAACATGCACCTGAAGAAGCACTGGTTCAGTTACGCCAATCCTTGGCAGCTTTCCGTGATGAGCAGCGCGCAGCGGAAAAGCAGATGATGAGCGACGACAGCAAACTCGTCTTCGACCCTCCGGTACCAACCTCTTTGCCCGAAACACCGATTGCGAATCACGTGCTGTTGACGGGTGGTACAGGTTTTATCGGACCGTTTTTGATGAAGAGCTTGCTGGAACAGACCCGAGCGAAGATCTATGTTCTCGTTAGGGCGTCCGACGAAGTCCAGGGCAGTCAACGACTGCGTGCGGCCATGGAGTCGATGGGACCTTGTCCGGCCAGGATGATGCAGATGTTTGAGGCCCGCGTCATTCCAATCTGTGGCGACCTCGGGCAGCCAATGTTGGGTCTAACGCAGGACGTCTGGGATTTCCTGGCCAGTGAAATGGATACCGTCTTCCACAACGGGGCTACGGTGAACTATTTGTTTAACTACGACCGCATGCGTGACGCGAACGTGATGGGGACCAATGAGGTCTTGAGACTGGCGTTCGAAGGACGGTCTAAGGAATTCAATTATGTCTCGACTACCTTTGTGTTTGGCTGGGCTGTCAAATCTGTTCTATATGAGACCGACTTCAACAAGGATATGGAGCTTCTTGATTTCGGGTACAGCCAGTCCAAATGGGTAGCAGAGCAAGTGGTTGCAGACGCGCGCAGCCGAGGACTCTCCACGCGGATCTTCCGTCCTGCTCTCGTGAGCCCCTCGATAACGGGCGGAGGCAACAACTTCGATATCGCCGTTCGCCTTGTGGCGTTTATGGTGAATCACGGCATTGGAGTCGACGCCCTGAACCAGGTTAGCTTCGTTCCCGCGGACATTGTGGCGAACAATATCGTCGCAATCTCCACGACTGCCGGTACTGCGAACAAGACGTACCACGTGGTGCGGGACGACTATGCGAATATGCTGGATATTACCGGGCTCATTACCAAGTCGACCGGTCGGCAATTCGATATATTCAGCATCTCCGACTTCGTTCCCGAGCTGATCCGGAGATGTCGGAAAGAAGATCTTCTCTTTCCGCTGCTGGATTTTCTGGTGGGCTCCGTGGACAACATCTCCGCGATGGAGTTCAAGCGCTATGAGAGCTCTTCCTATCAGGAGGCCCGCGACGCCTCGAAGTGGGGCATCCCGGACCCGTCTCTCGAAGATACGGTCGCTGGTATTTTGAAGTTCATGCACCGCAAAGGGATTATTTCAGTTGCGGCTCGTGAACTCAGCACTGCGCCATCACCTACTGAACCTCTTGCCTGCACGGACGCATAATCCGTCTACTGCTTTTTGAATACCAAGTTCTCGGTTAGATGTTGGCCATTTTCAAAGATGCCGGAGGTGGTCAGCGTCATCTGCTGACCATCCGCGGAGACCACCCACCTGTCTTTTTGAGCTACTTGGTCGTCTCGCCAGTAGCTCGCGTCCACGGTGTGGGGATCGACAAGTTGAAGTGTGACGGTATCGTTGCGGGAGTTCTTTAAATCGTATTTCTTCCCGTCAAAGCGGGCGGTGTAGCTGAAGTCACCCGAAAAACGCACCCCACCGTTTCCATCTGCCTCGATCTTGACTATCGACCCCTGTCGCAAACGAGTCTTGCTGGGGTCCTGCGTCCACTCGCCAGCCAATGGGTCACCGGCGACCTTCGCCCCCCCGCTCCGAGCCCACTCGGTGATCTGGTCGGCATGACCTGCGCTTATCGTCGTAATCGTTAGCTCGTTCCCATTACTTGATAATCTCTCGCGAACCGTCGCCACGACAGCTCCATTCTTCTTCTCCTTCACCTCGGCCTGCCTTTTACCGATCCTGCGCAACTCGACCTGATTGAACGCAGGATTCCCAGATACGGACGTCTCGTGTCCATCCGACTTCGCTGTGAAGTCGAGGCGGGTTTCGCCAGACATGACGACATGTACTGCGTCATGTAGAGCTGTGACGGAGAGTTTATTGGGAGGATTCAAGCTAGATTGCGCGGAGATGAGCGTCCAGGAGCCAATACGGGGGTCTGAGGCTCCAGATTGAAAAGCGGCAAGCAGTGCGAGCAACGCGAATTTAAGAATTGATCCTCCTAATCAGACGGAACAAATTTAGCAGATTCAGAGAGCCAGATGGGTCTGCGCCGAGCATCTGTTTCGTCCTACTAAGTCTTTTGATGCCTGCGGAGTAGGGCAGATCACCTAACTTGCGACTATTTGTATGACATTATGGGACTCATGTATGTGCGCCGTTTTTGGGTGGCCGGGATAGTTCTTGCCGCTGTCATTGCGCTTCTTCCGTTCTCTTTCCACTCCGAGCGCCATCTGGAGACGGCAACCCGTGTCGAGGGGAGCGAAGCAGAGACGGTCCGGCAGGAGCTTGTCAGCCGTTTTCATTCCCCATTCGTGGATAGAGTTGTCCTGGTGATTCAGGGGCTCCCTCCTGCGGATTCGGTAGAGGGCGGCCAAGCGTTAGCAACTGTCGTCGCAGCTCTGAAAGAGGAACCCGGGGTGTCCGGCGTCGTCTCCTATCTCGAGTTGCGCGATCCGATCTTTTTGGGCAAGGGCGGTGGAACCTTTGTTCTGGTGGGCCTGTCGTCGACCGATGGCCCAGTGGAGGCGCTCGTTCCTAAGCTTCATGAGCGGGCAAACTCTCTCGCCAATCAACTGCGGGGCCATTACCCGGCGGTGAAACTAGAGCTGACGGGCGAGCTCCCGCTGAACTTCGACATTCGCAAGGCAAGCGCCGACGATGTGCGACGCGGCGAAAGCCTGGTGATTCCTGCGACCCTCGTACTTTTACTGGTGGCCTTCGGAAGCCTGGTCGCGGCCATGATTCCATTAGCCGTTGGTCAGCTTGCCATCGCGACTACTCTCGCGATCACCGGACTACTAGCTCATCGCTTCCACTTATCCATTCTGGTTCAGAACTTGGCTACTATGCTTGGTCTAGGTTTGGGAATCGACTACGCGCTTCTCATGGTTAGCCGTTTCCGGGAAGCGATCTCCGCCGGGCACGACGGATCTGAGGCTTCGGTCATAGCAGCACGTCAGGCCGGTCGTACGCTCCTGATCTCAGCCTCGACTGTAGCGATAGGATTTCTAGCCCTATTGACGGTTCCCATCAGTGAAATCCGCTCCATCGGCATCGCTGGATTTCTGGTAGCGGGAATCAGCGTGTTGCTTACAAATACCCTCGTTCCGGCCGTGTTGGCGTTGCTCGGCCCGCGGATTGATGCTGGCCGGATGCCGTTTACTCCTAAACTGGATGCGGATCGTGCCGCACATACAGGAAACCGCTGGAGAAAATGGGGAAAGGTAATTGTTGCCCATCCCTGGCTTGCCCTGCTTCTGGCAGGCATACCTCTGCTTCTGCTCGCGTGGCAAGTCATGCGGCTGGATACCAGTATGCCCAAGGGAGATTGGCTTCCGGAGTCGGCGGAATCGGTTCATGCGCTGCATACGCTGGAAAAGATGGATCGAGCCGGCGTTGTTTATTCGATGCGCATCATCGTAGAACTGCCGGCGGATTCCATTGCGCAGACCGATGCGGGATGGAACGCCCTTGATCGCCTCGGCAAGAGCATCGCGAGCGACCCTCGTTGCGCCCGCGTCCTTTCTATCGCTACGATCGCGGAGGGCAACCGTGCCTCCCTCACCGACCTCTCTCGCGAGACGCGACGTACGTTTCTGAGCAGTGACGGAAGGGCGGCACTCCTTGAAATACTGCCGGCAACTTCGGTCTCCCTGCGCGATCAAGTCGACTGGGTGCGGGAGCTCCGGAAGACCGGCGCGACAGCTCTTACCGGCATACCCGGAGCAACTATACAAGTTGGTGGTATACCGGCACTCAACGCAGACTATCAGACGATAGTCACAGATCACTTTGTGCCAGTGATGGCAATGGTAGTGGTGGCGACGCTCCTGGCGCTTCTGGCTGGGTTCCGATCGCTCTTCGCTGCCGTAAAGGCTATTGCACTGAACCTGCTCTCGGTCGCAGCTTCTTTCGGAGCCTTGGTTTTAGTCTTCCAGGATGGGCACGGAAGTAGCCTGCTGGGAGTTCCAGGGGGAACGGGAAGCGTGTTCCCGCTTGTTCCAATCGTGGCCTTTGCTATCGTCTTCGGACTAAGCATGGATTACGAAGTATTTTTAGTTGCGCGGGTTCTCGAAGCCAGGAGAAGCGGGCTCAGTGAGATGGACGCAATCCCAGAGGGAATGGCGAGAACCGCAGGCCTGATTACGAGCGCCGCCGCGATCATGATTGTAGTCTTCGCGGCCTTTACCTTTGGAAACTTCCTAGTGGTCAAGATGATCGGATTCACGCTGGCAGTCGCCGTATTGATTGACGCGACGCTGGTTCGAATTGTGATCGGCCCCGCGCTCCTTCGGATTGCAGGTGATTGGAACTGGTGGCCTGGAGGACTCGCTAAGTCACGCAGTGTGAAGGTGATGGCCAGTCGCGAATGAAGCCGTTCGTTTGGTCGGCCCTCATTATAAAGAATCTTGATTCATTGGTTGTCGGGCCGAGGGACGTCTCGCCAAAAAACTGTTGGGTTAAGTTTGAAGAGGGACGCCTTGGCGTCCCTCTTCGAACTGCGAATCGTAAACAGCCAAGGAGCCTTAGAACATAAAGCGTAGCGACATCTGAATCTGCCGTGCGCTGCCGATGGCGTGGGTGACGATCCCGAGCCCGGCTGGGCAGTTATAGAAGCCTACGTTGGTGGCGTCGCAGGCAGTCGGCAGAACGGGTGTGCCGGCGACGGGGAAGCCGTTGTAGTTCTCGTTCTGCGAGACCTCGTTGCCGGGTACGTCGAAGCTGCTGGTGTTGGTGAGGTTGTAGACGTCGAAGGTGTACTTGAGGCTGTAGCGTTCGTTGAACCTCGTCAGTTTGATGAGCGAGGCATCAGCGCGCTTCTGGAAGGCTTGGCGGAAGATGTTGCGCTGACCTGTGGTGAAGCCGGTCTCATAGGGATCGGAGGTTGGCACGGCGTTGCTGAGACCACCGGCTGCCAGAAGCGGGAGGGTGAAGCAGGAGCTCTTGAGGGCTTCGTCTCCTGTACCGAAAGCTCCGGAGCGGCCGGTTTTGGCGTTCTTCGCGGTGCATCCGGGGGCGAGGGGAACGATGGGATTCGTGATGCCGTTGCTGACGCCGTAGTAGATGCTGCCGACGGCGCCGCTGAAGTCGATGACAGAGTAGGGTTGACCGCTCTGCAGGACGGTGAGGCCGACGAGAGACCAGCCGTTGGTGAAGAAGCTCTCGATGTTGTGCTCGTGGATGAAATCGGGAAGCCTGTAGACGTAGTTGAAGTTGATGACGTGGGTGCGGTCAAAGTCAGACGAGGCGTACCCGTCGCGCAGGTTAAGGGGATTGTTGCCGTTGTAGAAGAGGCCAAGGCCGCTCTGCTCGTCGAGCGCGTGAGAGTAGGTGTAAGAGGCGGCGACCTGCAGGCCGTGGCTCATGCGCTTGTCGATGTGGGCTGTGAGAGCGTTGTAGGCGTCGACGCCTGCGGCTTTGAAGTCGATGGACTCTGCCGCATAGCCGACGTAGGGAACGCGATGGTCGACGTTTCCTCCTTCGTAGTCCTCCCGGTAGGAGGAGTTGTCGGGCAGTAGAGCGCCGCCGACGTTATAGCCGTAGGAGTAGTTTTCCCCGTGGATGGGACTGGCGGGAGAGGCGATGCCAGGCTGATTGAAGGGAACGGGGATGACCTGATGGCGGCCGAGATTGCCGACGTAGCCGATCTCTACGGCGATGTCGTTACGCGGCTGCCATTGGATATCGAGCGTGTAGTTGTAGGTGTAGGGGAGCTTGTTGGCGCGGTCGTAGACGCCGAGCGAGACGGGCTGGCCGCCGTTGCTGATGCTCGCGAGGTTGGGCAGATACTTGCTGAGGTCGGACGATTTGGGGTTGGTGGGAGGCGCGTTCTGGACGTTGGTGTATGGATTGGCCAGGTTGCCTGTGGCCGCGTTTGCAGACGTTGGAGCAGCAAAAGGATCGTTGGAGCCTCCAGCCCCACTGGTGTTCTGGCCGCAGGTCGGGATGTAGCCGTTATAAAGGGTATTGTTGGGGCAGCTTTGAGCTGTTACGAAGGGAAGCTGCTGGTTGACGCCGAAGGGGCCGCCCGTGACGGTGCCGATGGCGTAGCCGGGCGAGAGGTAGCTGAAGAGCTCTCCGCGGTCATAGTACATGCCAAAACCGGAGCGGACGACGATCTTGCTATGGAACATCTCCGGCTGCCACGCTGCTCCGAGGCGCGGGCCGAAGCCATACTGGCGTCCGGTAAGGGTGGTGGGGCTGATGCCAGAGGTTCCATTCGCATTGTTGCCTGCGATGATGAAGCCGGGCTGGGTGATGGTGTCCGAGGCCGCGTTGTACTGATAGGCGTTGGGATCGCCGGGATGCTTCGGGTCGGGGAAGTCAAAGTTGAAGATGCGGCCCTCTTTTTCGGTGAGTCCACCGTTCCAGTCGTAGCGGAGGCCAGCGGTTAGCGAAAGATTGGGCGTGATCTGGAACTTGTCCTGAACGTAGCTGCCGATCTGGTTGGCGCGATAGTAGCGGCTGGCATTACCCTGCAGGAAGGAGCTGACATAGAAGGCGGTGGAGGAGCTGCCAGGGGTGACGTAGCCTTGCGCGTAGGCGCTCAGGTCGTCGGTGGCGACGGTGCCGTTGCCTGTGCGCTTGTCGATGGTGTTGAGCTGGGTGTAGCTGTAGTTGGTGCCGAAGCTGACGGTGTGTCGGCCGAGCGTCCAGATGGCGTTGCCAGAGGGTTGCCAGCGGTTCTGAAAGGCACCGGTATTGGGAGCCTGACCTTCCGCGTTTGGACCGATGTTCAGGATGCCGGAGCTTTCGAGACCGTACTGGCCCTGGGCGCTACCCAACACGTTCACGATGGAGACGCCGGGAAAGTAGTTCGAGCCGAATTCGTTGATGGAGACCGTGCCGAGCGCGCCTCCGGGGATGGCATTGGGACCGAAAGGCTGCTCATTATCGACCCAGGTCTTTTCGCGGATGAAGCCCATGGTCTGTGTGGTGCTGAGGTTGGACCGGAGCAGGTAGGTGTTGGTAATGGCAATGACCTGTGCGCCGGAGTCGAGGTGCTCAGTGAAACCAGGAACGCTGGAGTAGGCATAGGGCGCGATGGTGGGATCGTGCTGGTAGTAGTACTTGAGGGAGAGGGTGTCTTTGCTGGAGATGTTGTAGTCGATGTTGGCCACAGCCATATCGGCCTTGAAGTAACCGGTGCCGGGGATGAAGGCGTTGAACGGATGAGAGGGCGAGAGGCTGGAGGAGCCGGTGTCATTGGGGATGAGCCATTTGCCGGGTTCGCCGGGAAGCGAGGGCGAGTTGAAGAGGGCGAGGGCTGTGTTATCGATATTGCTGGCGGCGAGGCCGGAGCCGAAGTTGTTGTTGACGATGCCTGCGAAGCCGGCCGCAGTGCGGTTAGTGTCGGAGAGTCCGACGGGCACATCGAGGAAGGAGTCGCCAATCTCCTGGTCAGAGACGCGGAGGTGTTGATAGGAGACGAAGCCGAAGAGCTTGTCCTTGATGATGGGGCCGCCGAAGGTGCCGCCGACGACGTACCGGTGCAAGCCCGGATTCACGAGCTTGGGATCACTGTTGATGATGGGATCGTTCTTAAAAAAGAACGGCGCTGCGTTGAGCCAGTTGGTGCCGCGTTGGCCGTAGACGCCGCCGTGGTAGGCGTTTGTGCCGGAGGCGGTGCTCATATCGATGTGTGCGCCGGAGGTGGAGCCTTGCTGAGCGTCATACATGGAGGCGTTGACGCGAACCTCGGAGATCATGTCGGGCGCGGGCGTGGGGATGGCGTTGCCAATGGAGAGATAGACGGAGGCCACGGACTGGATGACTCCGCCGCCGCCGTTGCTGGTGGAGGCTCCGGTGCTATTGATGACACGGGCGGAGCCGACCTGGCTGGTGCTCTTGCCGTTGAAGAGGTTACTGGCATCGACGCCGTTGAGGGTGAAGCTGTTACTGGTATCGCGCTGGCCGTTAGCCCAGATGGGCGGGTTGCCGAGGCCGGAGAGGGCCCCGGTGCCGCCGGGCAACTCCGCGCTGAGGCCGGGCGAGAGGATCGCGGCCGTCAGGGGGCTTCCTGTGGGCAAGGGAATTGACTGGATCTGCTCCCTGTCCATGACATAGCCGTTGGTTGTGTCCACGGCGTTCATAAGCGGCACTGCGTCTACGCTGACGACAGTGTTGACCGCACCAACAGTGAGCGATGCGTTGACCGTTCCGGTGCGGTCGCTTTGCACGGGAACTGCTGCCATCTTTTGTGTCTGGAACCCATCCTTGGTGAAGGAGAGGGTATAGGTGCCGATGGGGAGATTGGCAAAGTCGTAGAACCCGTTGCCACTCGAGACCTGGGTCCGAGTGAGGCCGGTCTGCTCGTCTACTACCGTGACGGCGACTCCGGGCAGGATGCCGCCCTGGCTGTCTGTGACGGTGCCTGTGATGCCCCCCAGGGTCTGCGCGAAGGCGGGAGAGATCAGCAGGAGAGCCAGCAGCTGACAAAACACGACGATGAGTGATAGGCGAAGACGCTTAGTCATATACTGGCTCCGGAAAAGTACTGCAGCTTGTTCGAATGCTGGTTTGCGATCAATCTTTTTGAGACTGTTTGGACGGATGGGCAGAGATACACGAATGCAGCGATGCAGCGCGGCAAATCCGCGGCAACTACGCTTAGGAGACTGGAGTGAAAAAACTCAGGATTCGTGAGACTCAGTTTTTTATGTTGAACTTGGAATGATTTTGAGCATAACTGAAATCGTCAAAATCGAGAAGTGAATTCGTGATTCCCAAGGATGCGTCTTTGACATGAAGATGATGCTCCTTGGAAGACTTCAGACAGGGCTTGTGAGGCCACGTGCCTTCAGCATGGGCTCGATTTTTGGCTGCCTGCCAAGCCAGGCGGCGAAGAGAGTTGCGGGATCCTGGGTGTTTCCCTGCGAGAGGACCATGGCGCGGAGGCGGTCTCCGTTGTCTCGGGTGAGGCCGCCGTTCTCTTCAAACCACTGGAAGCCGTCGTGTTCGAGCATCTCGCTCCATAGATAGGCGTAGTAGCCTGCTGCGTATCCACCGCCCCAGATGTGAGAGAAGTAGGTCGACCGGTAGCGGGGCGGAACGAATCTGAGGGCGATGTTTTTCTTTTCCAGGGCGGATTGCTCGAAGGCGTTAGGATGTTGCGGCTGGGTGCTGTCGGGAAGGGTATGCCACTGCATGTCGAGTTCGGCGGCGGCAAGTAGTTCCGTGAGCTCGTATCCCTGGTTGAAGTCGGCGGCACGCTTCATCTTTGCTGCGAGCTCTTCGGGCATCGGTGCGCCGGTCTGGTAGTGACGGGCATAGTGATCGAAGATGGCGGGATAGGTGGCCCAGTGCTCGTTGAACTGGGAAGGGAATTCAACGAAGTCTCGCGCTACGGATGTTCCGGAGAGACTTGGGTAGACGGTCTGCGAGAAGATTCCGTGGAGTGCGTGGCCGAACTCGTGGAAGAGCGTGATGACGTCGCTGAAGGCGATGAGCGCGGGTTCAACTTCGGCGGGCTTGGGGACGTTCGAGACGTTGTAGATGACGGGGAGGGCGGCCATCAGGTTCGATTGCCGCACGAAGCTGCCCATCCAGGCGCCGCCGTTCTTGTTGTCGCGCTTGTAAAAGTCGCAATAAAAGAGCGCTAGAGGCTTGCCGTCAGCCTCTACTACTTCGAAGACCTGGACGTCCGGGTGCCATACCGGGAGGTCGTTGCGTTGGTTGAAGCAGATGCCATAGAGCTGGGTTGCTGCATGAAAGACGCCGTCGTGCAGCACGCGGTTCAGTTCGAAGTAGGGACGCAGCTCGGCCTCGTCAAGATCGTACTTCGCCTTCCGCACCTGTTCAGAGTAGAACTCCCAATCCCATGGTTCGAGTTGGAAGCCACCATCTTGAGAGTCGATCACCTTTTGGATCTCACTCGCTTCATCTTTCGCGTTGGCTACCGCTGCTGGGACCAGCGCGTCCATGAAGCTGACCGCAGTTTCGGGGGTCTTCGCCATCTGATCATCAAGCTTCCATGCTGCGTAGCTGTCGAAGCCGAGCAGCTTTCCTTTCTCCGCGCGAAGCTGGGCGAGCCTGGACACCGTTGCCCGCGTGTCGTTCGCATCATCACGTTCGGATCGGCCCCAGGAGGCTTTAAATATTGCTTCACGGGTATCCCTTGTGTGCAGCGCCGAGAGCCAAGGCTGCTGCGTCGTATTCTGCATGGGAAGCAACCATCCTTCCATCTCTCTTGCCTTCGCCGCTCGCTCCGCGCCGCTGATCTGTGCCGAAGTCAGACCTGCCAGGGAATCTTTGTCCGTGGTGAAGTAAGCGGCTTCCTTTGAGGCTGCCAATATCTTGCTCTTGAAGTCGTTCGAGAGCGCAGACTCCTCTTCATTGATCTCTTTCAACATCTGCTTATCGGCGTCGGGCAGGTTCGCCCCCGCACGCACGAACTGCCTGTAATAAATCTCCACCAGGCGGAGCGCCTCCGGGTTTAGCTCCAGCGACTCGCGCGCCTCATAGACCGCTGCTACGCGTGCAAAGAGTTTGCTGTCCAGAAAGATTGCATCGTGATTTGCCGCCATACGCGGAGCTTCTTCCCTTTGCACTCTTTCGAGCTCTGGATTGGTGTTCGCTCCGGTCACTCCGTAGAACGCCGCTAGGACACGCTGCAGCAAAGTGCCTGTCTTTTCCATCGCCACGATGGTGTTCTCAAAGGTCGGCGCGGCGGGGTCATCAGCGATCACCCGCACTTCTTTGAGCTTCTCTGTCATTCCTGCCTCGATGGCAGGCTGATAGTCGCTATCCTTAATCTGGTCGAAGGGAGGTGCCTGGAAAGGCAGAGTGCTCGGCATATAAAAGGGATTCGCCGGGCCAAACTCGGCTATGGCAACTTCGGCTGTCACGACACCTGAACTTATCATCCTTGCTGCCCTCACTCTCGTGTCCTGCTTCTCGTCTATCTGATCGTCTTATTCATCTTCTGCCATAAGGCACTCATGCTGCCACTCACAGTGCCATCTCACCCCGTCACGAAGACCACCCATCTGCCGATAGATACTGCATGTACAAGACGCGGTACAATCGCCAACATCTCTTTCGCCAGCAGGATTCGCCATGCCAGCCGTAGACGCCGACGCATTCCAGCTCGCCCGAACCCCACGCCCCACCGTCTTGCCACCGCTTGCCGGGCTTGATCTCCATGCCCTCTACTACTCCGCCCGCACCGGCGGCGATTTTTTCGACGCCGTCGCCGCTGGCCCACGCGTCATCTTCCTGCTTACCGATATCGCCGGGCCACATGCTCAGGCCTATCCAATCGCCGCTCGTATCCAAGACACACTTCACCAACGCGTACCGGAGCTGTTTGGCTGTGGCGAAATCAACCTTCCCGACACTCTTGCCACGCTGGCCCACGCGATCAACCACACCATCCTCGAGGCGACCGGCAGAGCCTGTTTCGCCCCTACATTTTTCGGCTGCTTCGACCCGTCTCTCGGTATCCTTTGTTATCTGAACGCCGGCGGACAACCAGCGATCTTTCGCGACACCAGCGGCACGCGCACCCTTGGAGGGGGCTCCATACCGCTTGGGCTGTTCACTCATCTGACCTTCGAGCCAGCCATCCAAGTGTTCGAGCCGGGAGCCACTCTACTCCTGGTGACCAAAGGAGTTCCGGAGGCAAGTCGCGGACAGAGGCACTTTGGAGTGGAACGCCTGACGCGTCACATGGAGACGTTTATGGACGGATCCGCCTTCGACCTGTGCAGGACCACATTGCATCAGGCGCATCGCTTCAGAAAGCTTCCTTGGTATAGTCTGCAGCGACTGCCTTTCATGAAGCCTGAGCGGGTGGAGGATTTGACCGCAGTGGCACTGGTGCGTCCTTTCTAGCACTGAAAGCATCTTCGTTATCTTCTGTTTCTTCTCGGCAGGGCTGAGGCCCAGAACTCCTCCGTTTTCGTCTCTGGTGGTTACAATGCCTGCATGGAGAAAGTAGCCGAACAGGATCCTCGAGTTTACTTCGCCGCCGAGAGAACCTTCCTTGCGTGGATTCGTACCGGACTCGGTCTTATGGGGATCGGCTTCGCCGTCAGCCGCTTTGGTCTTTTCCTGCACCAGATGAGCGCGAGCATGGCTCATCTGCCCACCCGCACCTCGGGTATCTCGGCTTGGTCGGGTATTGCGCTGGTTGGGCTTGGTGTTGTCGTCAACGTCGGTGCGGTCGTCCGGCACTTCCAGTTGATCCGGGAGCTTAGCTCAGGGACTTGGCAGCCGGGGCGAGTTTCGAAGGATGCTGTGGTGCTTGGCCTTCTTCTGGCCGCCGCCGGAGTTGGCATGGTCGTCTATCTCCTGCTTATCCGCTAAGTCCTTCCCGGCGTCTTCACAGATGCTATCTTGCGCCTGTTGGCTCGCTTCTTGGGCGCAAGTTGGTAGAATCAAAGGAAGGAAAGATAAAGTGGCCCGCGAGATAAGTTATGCGGTTGATTTGACCTTGGATCTCCTGTCGCATCTCTATCGGTCGCTCGCTGAGCACTCTTCCGGACAACAAGTTTTTTCGGCGTACTCCAGATGCCCGTAGCCAAACTCACTATCGAGCTAGAAATTCCGGCAGCGCAGTCGCTCAAGGACCGCCGCCAAGTGTTGCGGTCGATGAAAGATAAGCTTAGGCATGGCTTCAACCTGTCGGTCGCCGAGCTCGACGAGGGCATTGTGTGGAATCGCGCCACACTGGGTATCGCGGCGATATCTTCCTCTACGAGCTACCTCACAGGACAGATGCACCAGATCGACCTGGCAGTGCACCGTATTGCCAACAATCTAAGCGCGGAGATCCTTGATTCGTACGCGGAGATCCTTGCAGAATGAACCACAGTTCAGTCGTATTAGCCTATAATTCGCCCTTAGCCGCCGCAATCGACAACGTCTGCCCCGAAACCTGGCCCGCCGACTAGGTCAAACGGCCCAACTTTGATATCCTCAACCGTTCGCTTCAGTCAAAACCATATGCCCGAACAACGCGCCAGAACGTACCACCGCAATCGAGTTGCACAGACCTTCTCCGAAGAGATCGGAGCCATGCTGGAGGGTGAACTCTCCGATCCTCGCATCGCTCCCAGTTACGTAACCGAGGTTGTGCTCGCCCCCGGGGGTAAGTCTGCCCGGATCTTTGTCGCCGTCCATGGCAGCGAGGACGAAGAGGCTTCCACGCTGGAGGGTCTGACTACTGCCAAAGCGTATATTCGCTCGCAACTCCGTGATCGCATGGGAGTTCGCCACATTCCCGAACTTACATTTGCCATTGATCGGTCTGAAAAGATGACTGGTCGCATGGATGAGCTTCTTGCCCGCACTCGTAAACGCGAAGATAAGCGCGCCGCGGCGGCCCAACCCGTTTCTGTGCAAACATCCGACCTGCCGACGCCCTCCAAACCATGACCCTTGCCACCCATCCTCTGGAAGTCAGGCAGCACGAGGCAGAGATTGCCGCCGTATTAGCGGTGTTCCGCTCCCACAGCCGTTTCCTGCTCACCTCCCACGCCCGTCCAGACGGCGACGCAATCGGCTCGACACTCGCGTTGGCCGAGGTGCTCGACCAGCTTGGCTGTCATACCGACATCGTCTTCGCGGATCCGATCCCTCATATCTATCGCACACTGCCAGGGGTTCATCGGGTTCGGCTGGCGCCGTCCGTTTCAGATGTGGATCCAAATCTGAGTACGCCTGCGATTCTGCTGGAGTGCGACGGTATCGCCCGCACCAGCCTGCTTGGCCTTGAAGGCCGGCCGCTGATCAACATTGACCATCATGCCAGCGGACGCCCGTTTGCCTCGATCAACTGGATCGACGAGCACGCCTGCGCTGTGGCGGCGATGGTCTACCGCATCGCCATCGCTGCCGGTGTGGAGATTACACCTTCCATGGCAACCTGCCTCTACACCGGTATCCTCTCCGATACCGGAGCCTTCACGTACCCGAGCACAAGCGCCGAGACCTTCGCGCTGGTCCATCACCTGGCCGATTCGGGAGCCAACCCGAGCCAGATCGCGCGCGATATCTACTTTTCCAATCCGGTCACCAAGATTCAACTGCTTGGTATCGCGCTTTCAAATCTGCAGTGCGACGGCATCCTCGCCTGGACGTGGGTCACGAGTGAAGATATGGCCAGGATTGGAGCCATCGCCGAAGACTGTGAGGGCGTGGTGAACTACCTGATCAGCATTGCGGGGGTGGAGTCGGCGGTGTTTCTGCGAGAGGTCTCGGATGCAAGTCAGTTTCGCCTGAGCATTCGCAGCAAAGGCAAGATCGACGTCGCGCAGGTTGCGGAACACTTTGGCGGGGGTGGTCATCGCAGCGCCAGCGGCTGCACCCTCGACGGGCCTCTCGGGATAGCGACCGAGCGCATCCTTGCCCAGTTGCGCATAGGACTCTGTTAGCCTTGTCTCGCTTCTCTAAATAAATGAACGATATGCAACAATCCGCCGACCCGGATGCCGGGATCTCCCACGCACCTGTTCCATGGCTTCGCCGGCATGTCGAACTGCCGTCGCTGGTCACGGTGCGTGAGTTCCTCGTCCTCTTTGTGGTCACAATCTTTCTCTTGCTATACGGACTGGTTCCGATGTTTGGCGGGGACCAGCTTGGGCTTGTAGGCGCCGACGAGCCTCGCTACGCCCAAATAGCCCGCGAGATGCTTACCGCGCACTCGGAGGCCTGCCACGAGGTCGACGCCAAGATGGTGCCGCGCAGCCTGCGTCTGGCCGACCTCCGTGCGTCATTTCACTGCATCGCTGGGGGTACGGTAACTCCGATCCTCTATGGGCAGCCGTGGCTGGAGAAGCCAGCGCTCTACTACTGGCGCGCGATGAGCTTCTTCAAGGAGTTTGGCGTCTCGGATTGGACGGCACGGTTGCCCTCCTCGTCCGCTACGCTTGCGCTAGTCATCCTGGTCTTTCTTCATATGCGGCGCTTCCGTCCGGGAGGGCATCTGGACGCGGCGCTGATCACGACCTCGTGCATTGCGATTGTCAGCTTTGCGCGGGGGGCCTCCACCGATATGCAGCTGGCCGCGCCGTTCTGCATCGGGATGCTGGGCTGGTATGCCTGGTACGAGACCGGAAGGAAGTTCTGGCTGTTCGATCTGTACTTCTTTGGCGCGGCTGCTACGCTTGCGAAAGGCCCCGTAGCTCCGTTTCTTGCGCTATGCATCATTCTGCTCTTTGTCGGGCTTCGCCGTGAGTGGTCGGTTCTGCGGCGGACGATATGGTGGCCAGGCGTTCTGCTCTACTTGGCGATGGTTCTACCGTGGTACATCGCAGTTCAAAAACGCAACCCGACTTTTGGCAGGCTGTTTTTTATCGAACACAATCTGGAACGATTTGCTACCAATCGCTATCAGCACCATCAGCCCTTCTGGTATTACATTGCGGTTCTTCTTATTGGGCTAATGCCGTGGACGGTGCTGGCTATCCGCGCACTGGTGGACTCCATCGAGGTCTCGATCGCAGAGTGGAAGGTGCGGCACAAACCGCAGCGCTATCTAGGCCACACACGTGCGGGCGATGCCTTTCCGGAGTTCCTGGTTCTGTGGACACTCTTCCCCATTCTTTTCTTCTCATTTTCGGGTTCCAAGCTTCCCGGCTATATTCTGCCTTCGATCCCTCCCCTCACCATTCTGACTGCCGACTACCTTAACCGCGTCCGTCGAGAAGGCCTTCCGCGCTGGCTGCTGTGGTCTCACGCGGGCCTCTGTGGTCTCCTTACCTTCGTCCTTGTGCTGGCGCCACAGCATATGAAGTACGAGACGCTGGTGCCGTCCGCGCAGTGGCTCCTGATCGCTGGCGCGTCTGCTATAGTCTTCGCCGCGATCGTCTTTCTGGTCATCCAGCGCTGGGGTATCTCACAGGTCTGCAACGTCACCCTGCTTCCAATTCTTGCTTCTCTGATCTTCCTGCTGGGCTTTCATGGCAAAGATCTCGACATCAACTACTCTGCCCGTCCCCTCGCACGTGAGATTCAGCGCCAGGCACCAGATGTGAAACTGGTGGCGACGGACCTGATTAAGCGCGACATGGACTATGGGCTGGCTTTCTATCGCAACCAGCCTATGATCCACTACGGCAGCGATGGGGTTCCTGACGCCGAACATATCCTGGTCATCCGCGCCAACGATACCGCAGAGCTGGACCACTGGCTCGCCGGACGCGTCTATAAACCGATCTTCCTCTACGAATCGCAGGGTCTTGAGGTATATCGGGTTTATGCTAAGTCTTGACGGACCAGAGTCTTCGTCTCGCTTCGCCCGTTTCTGACCTCTAACTTCCTATAAGCTCAACGGAGACCTTCCCGAGAGTATGACCGTCGCGACCCAACTCGAGATACTGGACCTTCGTCACTTTTCCGCGCGCCAGCTACGGCCTCTGCTCGAAGCCGAGGCCCGCATCTGGGAGAAACAGCTTCGCTGGAACTACAAGGCCTCCACCGAGCTTCTGCTGCAATATCTCGACTCGCGCATTCTGCCCGGTTTCGTTGCCCTCGACCGCGGGCGCATCTGCGGTTTCACCTTCTGCGTGTACGAGGGCCACAAGGCGGTTATCGGCGATGCGTTCGCTCTGGCCGACGACCCCGGACAGACTCTTTCGATTGCGCACACCCTGCTACACCAGCTTCTCCAGCTGCTGCGCTACTCGCCCGATATCCAACGGGTCGAGTCCCAGTTACTGCTCTACAACGCAGGCACGATCGGCGAGGTATTCCTTGCGGCGGGCTTCAGTCTCTATCCTCGCTTGTTCATGGAGTACGACCTCCTGCGATCTCAACTCGCGGTCGTCGAAAGAGAGACTGTAAGCGGAGGGCTCAAGCGTGAGATTCCAGGAGAGAGTGGAGTTCAGGTCCGTCCAAAAGCAGAGCCGCCGCCACACATCCAGCTTACGGCGTGGACTGCGGAACACTATCAGGCCGCAGCCGAGCTGATCCACGAGTCCTACATCGGCCACATCGACGCCCGTATCAACGATCAGTACTGCTCCCTGCACGGCTCGCTGCGTTTTCTTCATAATATCGTTCGTTTTCCCGGCTGCGGCGTGTTCGATGCCAGCTCCTCATGGGTGCTCTACGATAGGCGCAACGGGGCGCTGGTCGGCATGGTCCTCTGCTCCCGTGTTGCGGACGATGTCGCTCACATCACCCAGCTCTGTATCTCTCCCCGCTATCGCGGACACGGGCTTGGCCGAAGACTTCTGGACCATTGCACCGGACATCTAGCCCGAACCGGCTTCGCCGCCATCACCCTGACCGTGACCGAAGCTAACCAGCAGGCTGTCGCGCTCTATCGCGACAGGGGCTTTTCGATCCGCCACCGCTTCGAAGCGATGGTATTAGACAAGGCCTAGCCCACACACCCTCTACGCTCTCCTCGACGATAGGGAAGGCCTCTCTGCGCATGTGCATGCAAGCTAGCTTCTACAGCGCTTTACCGGCCGGAGAGCGAGCCTTGACGCCGTAAACGATCCGGTGGTGGCTGTTTTGAATAATCAGTAAAGATAAGTTTGTGAGGAATAGGATTTACGCAAGTGGGAATGACTTGCCTTGCCACGGGGGAGTATCCCATCGCCGATAAGCTCATGTCCTTTGTGCAAAGTAGCGATAAATAAAGGTAATTCATACCGATTCCCTGAAGAGTGGACCAGCCAAAATTTTTCCTAATAAAAAAATCTTGACAGTTGCTGTGCGCGGTAGATAAAGTTCGCGTCGCGTAGAAAATACAAACTCGACGCAGGGAAGGCCATGTCCCACCGGCCTCTTCTAACGGATTTACCTTTCTGGAGGAACAGTATGAGGCACCACATCAACCTGAATGCGCCCGCAGGAAAATCGCGCTTATGGCACCTGCACTTCGGTCTTACCCTGCTGCTCTGTATGGCGATGATCCCGGTCCCTGCGGCGCTTGCTCAGGTGCTGTACGGCACGCTTGCCGGCACCGTGGCGGACTCAACGGGTGCCGTCATCCCGAATGCGTCAGTGGTGCTGACCAACCAGGGGACCGCGGAGGCCCGCACAGTTACGACCAACGCACAGGGTGAATACGCTGCCCTTAATCTTTCGCCCGGAATCTATACGGTAGCTGTCGCGCGAAGCGGCAACTTTGCTGGATTCACGGAGAAGAACGTCGCTATTAATGCCAATCAGCAGGTTCGTGTGGATGTCACGCTTCAGCCCTCCAGCATATCGACCGAGGTAACGGTGGATACGGCAGCGCCGATGCTCCAGACCGAGACGGCCGAGGTCAATCACAGCATCAGTCAAGCACAGGTCGCAGAGCTGCCGCTGACATCGACACAGGGACGAAACTTTCAGGCGCTGTACACGCTTGTCCCGGGAGCCGCGGCGGTCTCGGAGCAGAATTCAACGGCGTCTAATCCATCGCGCGCGATCTCGGCGAACGTCAACGGCACCGGATACAACGGCAATACAACACGCATCGACGGCGCCACGAACACCTACGGATGGCTACCCTACATTATTGCGTATGTGCCCCCAGCGGACTCGATTCAATCCGTCAATCTCGTAACCAACGCCTTCAACGCCGAACAGGGAATGGCGGGCGGCGCCTCCATCAACGTCATCGTCAAGACTGGAACCAACCAGTTCCACGGCAGTGTCTGGGAGTACAACCAGCTCTTCAACACCAACGCCCGGCCCTACGTAGAAACCGCTTTGGTTCAACCTGAGGTTCCAAAGAATATCTTCAATCAGTTCGGCTTCTCTATCGGCGGTCCTGTCTATATTCCGAAGATTCTGACCGGCAAAAAGAAACTCTTCTTCTTCCAGGACTTCGAACGTACGACGCGGCGCCAGCTGATCACAGGCCAGGCGACTGTGCCGACCACAGCAATGCTTGGCGGTGACTTCTCCTCGGTCGCCGGAACCACGACGCTCTATGATCCTCAGCCTGGTGGTCCTGGTAATCCGTATCTACCGGTAGGCTCTCGTCCGACGTTCATGTCGGAGTATGGATGCAACTGTATTCCGCTCTCTCGCCAATCGTCAGCGGCGGCAACGATGCTGAAGCTTTTGCAGCCTATCTCTAACGCAGTCGGCACACCATCCGCTGCGGCCCTCTCCGGACAGCTGATCAACGACTACAACGGCGCTGGAACTTTGGCTTATAACCGCAACACCTCCGACTCGAAGGTGACCTACAATCCGAGTGACGCTACGAGTATCTTTGGCCGCTATAGCGTAGAGCCATTCAACGTTAGCGATCCTCAGGAGCTGGGAGCAGCTGGTGGCAGCACATTCGACGGTGGACAGCCCGGCGCAGCCGCAGGTCGCATTCAAAACGTCGGACTCGGCGCCAGCCACGTCATCACGTCGAACCTCGTTGTCGATGCTGACTTTGGCTATACCCGTCAGGTTACAGGAGCGCAGTCTGCGATCGACATCGCCGATGGCAACTTCGGCCTAGACGTGCTGGGAATCCCGGGAACGAATGGCGTTGGCACCAACTATGCGGGGCAGCCGGCCTTTGCCTTCTGTAACACAGGCGCCACAAATAATAACTGCTTCAATACTTTGGGAAACGCCAACGGAGCAAATCCGTTTCTATTCCGGGATAACCAGTTCACCACGGATGTGAACGTGAGCTGGACCAAGGGTAAGCACGCCATGAAGTATGGCTTTACTTACTACCACTTCGATCTCAATCACTTTCAGCCTACAAGCGGCAACGATATCAATACGCCACGCGGCGGTTTCCGCTTCCAGGGTGGCCTGACGAGCAACTCCACAAGCAATCTGACGGACTATAACGCTCTGGCTGATTTCCTGCTGGGCCTTCCAAACAATGGCACAGGCTTGGCAGTTGCGAAGGCAGTCCAGTTGACCAATCCAAACTCCCTACGCTGGACTCAGTTAGCCGGCTACGCTCAGGACCAATGGATCGCATCCGCGAAGCTGACAGTGAACTACGGCGTCCGCTATGAGTACTATCCGGCTCCTTACCGGGATCATACGGGCGTCTATCGCCTGGATCCCACGCTGCCACAGTCAGGCAACGTCGTGATTGGAGGCGTGGGCGGCAACCCGGAGAATGCGGGCTTCAAGATGGGGTATGGCTCTTTTGTTCCACGTCTCGGGCTTGCGTACCGTGTCAACGAGAAGACCGTCATTCGCACAGGCGCGGGATTCACCACTGATCCAGACAGCCTCCGCTTCCTGCGCGATTCCTATCCTGAGGATCTCGCTCCAAACTACTCCGGAACCGCCGCAGCTACGATTGCTGTCGACCCATCCGGGAATCCTCTCCCCCTTACCGTTGGCATCCCGGCTCAGGCAACGCCGAATCTTTCGAGCGGTTTTGTTTCGCTTCCGGTTGGCTCGACAACCAACACTGCACCTGCAAACTATCGCCGTGGTTACATTACGAGCTGGAACTTGTTTATCCAGCAAGACCTCGGTGGACAGTTCGTCGCGAATATTGGCTACGTTGGAACGCATATTGTTCGCTCTTCCACTGGCCTCACTTTGAATGCTGCCCCTCTGCCGAGCTCTGCTACCACTTGTATGGCAAATGGGATGTATAGTCCAGATTCAGGATTGACGGGCAAGTGTAACTTTGCCGCCAACGAGATCATCAACCAGCAGCATTGCAACGCCTCCACCGGTTATCTTTGCTACAACACTGGCGGTATCACGATGAACGAGCCTCTGTTCAGCGCAAATTATGACGCTCTACAGTCACAGTTGACCCGTAATGCGGGCCGGCTGGCGCAGGTCGGCGTGGTCTACACGTGGTCGCATGCGATCAACTATGCAGACAATGGGGCGGGTTCCGGATCTACTGGACCGTCTTTCGCCTTCCCAGCTTACTTCAGCTTGAACAAGGCTACGGCGAGCTACGATCGTACAAACAACCTGCAGATCTGGACCATCTATCATCTTCCCTTTGGCAGTGGCCATGATTACCTGAACCACGGCATCGTAGGAGCGATCGCAGGCGGCTGGCAGTTGAATGGTCAGCTTAGCCATGTCAGCGGCGCACCCTTCTCGGTAAGCCCTTCGAGTTCGACTATCAACTCTCCTGGCAACACGCAGTATGCCGATCTGATCAAGCCCTATCGACAGCTCAGTGGTCACAACCGCACACCAGGCAATACTGCAATAAGCGGCGGCAACCCATGGTTTGACCCGACTGCTTTTGCAAACCCTACCCTGAACCCTGACGGCACTCCTCGCTTCGGCAACACACACCGCAATGAGTTTCGCGGTCCCGGTGTAACCGATATCAACGCAAGCGTCTTCCGCGGGTTTCACGTCTTCCGCGAGAGCGAGTTCCAGGTTCGTGTAGAGGCCTTCAACCTGCTGAATCACCCGCAGCTGATCGCCAATCCAAACTCGACACTCGGCAACAGCTCCTTCGGTTACATCACCAACTTCAGCAGCACCAATAATGCCAACCTTACGCGTACGCTACAGTTCAGCGGTCGCTTCAACTTCTAACAGCTGCAGATTTGTATAGTAAGAGGCAGCCTAACCGGGCTGCCTCTTTTTTAGCGGACGATGAGAGAGAAATACACGATGAACCGACGTTCTTATGTGTGGCCTGCCTTGATGCTGTTTGCGACGGTCTTCTACCACTCGAACTACGTGAGAGCGCAAACCGAATCGACGAGTGAACAATATCCTGCAGTGGTTCATTTAACTGCGGAACAGGACCATCAGAGAATGATGGATCTGCTGCACATAGATTCAATTCGACGTGGGCGAGACGGCAGTCCCGACTCTCCTTACGCGGCAAATTACGATGAATCGAAGGCGAACCCTTATCCTAGTCTTCCCAATCCGCTCATCCTGAACAACGGAAAGAGTGTGAAGACCGCGAAAGTATGGTGGAGTGAACGCCGCCCAGAGATTGTGGAAGCGTTCGATCGTGAGATCTACGGACGTGTCCCCGCAAGCACCCCTAAGGTGACGTGGGAGGTGATCAGTACAAAGAACACCACATACGGTACGACGCCGGTCGTGACGAAGAGCCTGCTCGGACACGTCGACAACTCGTCTTATCCGCTGATTCATGTTGATATTCAGTTGGAGTTGACTACTCCCGCCAATGCGAAGGGACGGGTTCCGGTGATCATGGAACTCAGTTTTCCAAATAGTCGACCTGCACGAGCCGGAGTACCGGCTCCTCCTCCGCCTCCGCCGGGACCGAGCTGGCAGCAGCAGCTTCTCGATAGAGGCTGGGGCTATGCAACTCTTATACCCGTCAGTATCCAAGCCGATAACGGGACGGGTTTAACTGAAGGCATCATTGGGCTCTGCAACAAGGGACAGCCCAGAAAACTGGACGACTGGGGAGCGCTGCGAGCATGGGCATGGGGTGCATCGCGTGCCCTCGACTACTTCGAAACAGATAGCTCCGTCGATGCCAGGCAGGTTGGAATCGAAGGTCACTCGCGCTATGGAAAAGCCGCGCTGGTTACGATGGCATACGATCAGCGGTTTGCGATCGCATACATAAGTTCGTCTGGAGAGGCGGGCGCGAAGCTAAGTCGCCGTAACTGGGGCGAGGTCGTGGAAAATGTTGCGGGAACGAGCGAGTATCACTGGATGGCGGGCAATTTTCTGAAGTATGCAGGCCCGCTGCACTGGACTGACCTTCCAGTCGATGCGCATGAACTGGTCGCATTGTGTGCTCCGCGCCCCGTGTTTATCGGAGGAGGCGCAACGCAGGGAGATGGCTGGGCGGATGCACGAGGAACGTTTATGGCAGAGGTTGCCGCCGGTCCCGTGTATCGGCTGCTGGGGAAGCATGACCTTGGAACTACTGAATTTCCTGCTATGGAGACACCTCTTATCAACGGCGATCTCGCGTTTCGACAACATAGCGGCGGTCACACTCCTGTTCCGAACTGGCCGACTTTTATCACCTTTGCGAGTCGCTACCTTCATGCTCCCGCGGCAGGAGCATAGCCGAGATCAGCCCTCCCGTTTAGCGACTTCAGCTACATCTCAGTACGTGACGTGCGACCTCGCCATCATGCCTTACGTTTTCTGGAAGGTTTTTCACTTGCTGTCGCATTCGCTGCACGGTGGTATCCGGAGTGTCGTTGCAGAACTAGGGCAGCTGCGCCTCTAAGCCGTGCGAGCTCTGCATCCGTGGTGACCATCAGCCGTGGAGCGACGCCCGGCGCCAGGGTGCGGCTGTTCAACTCCGCTTCTACAATGGGCCCGAACTTCGGCCACGAGATCGTCAGATCCCCGGTAAGCAGGATCAACTCCGGCGACAATGCGGTGGTGATGAGCGTGAGCCCTTGGCCCAGAAACATCGCCTGACGGCTCAACGCCTCAACTGCCTTTCGATCACCGTCCTCCGCCCGATTGAGTAGTTCACGAATAGTCAGAGGCTCTGATTTTGGAGAGAGCTCCGCATAGAATCGCAGCGCTGCACGTGAAGAGGCATACATCTCCCAGCACCCATTGCGACCGCAGCCACACCGAAGACCGCTGGGATTGATCGGGATGTGTCCAAACTCACCCGCCAGGCCGGACTTGCCGGTGACCAACTGACCATTCGCAAGAATCGCCGCGCCAACTCCCTCCGAGATCGTAATCAGGACGGCGTTACGAATGCCATCCATTCTGCCGAACCAGAGTTCTGAGAGTAGGCAGGCATTCGCGGCGTTGTCCATCTCAACCTGGAGTGAGATTCTTTGCTCAATCGCCTTCTTGATGTCATAGTCGCCCCACTTCAGGTTTGGCGCCATGATGAGCCGTTGCGTTACAGGATCGACTCGTCCGGGAAGACTGAGACCTATTCCTTCGAAAGACCTCTCAGGATGCCTTGCAAGCATCTTCTCCATGCAATCGATGACGTTGCTTACACCACGCTCGGGATCAGTAAGAAGAGGAAGTGTCTCACGGGAGAGAAACCGTCCGTTCAGATCGACCACGGCAATGACTGCCTGGTCGGGACGAATATCGGCGGCCAAAATGACCATGTCCCCGTTCAGTGAAAGCAGGGTAGGACGGCGGCCCCTTGGTCTGCGTGCTGCAGCGCCTTCAACGATCCACTTTTCTTCGAGGAGTTGTTCGACGATCAGAGACACGGTACTCGGCTGCAGTCCAGACCATCTCGACAGGTCGGCGCGGGCAATCGGCTGCTTCGTGCGGATCAGTTCCAGTACGACATCTCGATTGATATCGCGAGCGATCTCGCTCGACGCAAGTTCCACATACGCGAGATCTATACGTCGAATGCCTTGTCTTCTTTGGGCTCGGTCTATCTGAGTCTTCATGGTTCCTATGTTCCCGGAAATAAGGTATACAAGCTTTCGGCATTGCACTGCGTCATTTGTTCTTTGTCGGAGAGTGATCTAACACTCTTCAGGTTTGTGCGCCGGTTTACACATACTATTCGTCGAATTAAAGATGTACTACAACAAACAACGATCTTTCCGCGATAGGCATAACCCGTGTCTGGAGAAATCTCTCAGGATGCATCTAAGATGCTGCATCTAAAGTCATCGCGACCATCTCTTTTACTAGCCAAGCAAATATACGCCTCGGAGGCGCTGGCTGTAAGTCTGTTTCTGGATAGCTATTTATATTTGTCGAAAATAATATCTAATTCGCTGTCTTTACATTTGGGGTTTGCGAAAATTCCGCGTTATTCCCACCTCCGCGAACCCTTGGGAGCATTTGTTTCCGCAGCGAGTGCATTGGTAGAACTTTATGGCGGGTAAGCAACTCGAGACAGGCTGGGCAGGTGTCAGAGGGGCTATACCTGCGGATCTGAGCGCAATAATAGACAAAACGCCCTTCTTCCGTGCTGCCTTTATCGTTGAAGCAAGAGGCGCTGCTGATTCATTGTCCTTATTCTTCAATCAAAAACGAGTGACAGTGCTAAATTATTTGTGATACAAACATAAGACGTTTGAGTCAAGTCTCTTCCAGGAAAGCGACGCGCATGTTTGATTTCACGGGCAAGGTCGCTGTGGTTGTGGGTGGGACATCCGGGCTCGGAAAAGCTATTGCTCTTGGGCTAGCACAGGCAGGCGCGGACGTAGTAGCCTCCGCACGATCAAAGCCACGCGTCGAAGAAGTCGCTAGTGAGATCGAAGCTGCGGGCAGACGGACCTTGCGTATTGTGTCCGATGTCACGGACAGGAAGTCTCTGCAGAGCCTCCATGACGATGTCCACGAGGCATTTGGCGCGATTCATATTCTGGTTTACGCCGCTGGTATCACCAGCCGGGTTCCTACTCTCGACTGCTCCGAAGAGCTTTGGAATAGCATCATGGACGTCAACCTGAACGGTATGCTCCGCGCGTGTCAGATCTTTGGCAGGACGATGATTGGGCAGGGTTATGGACGCATTATCAATATTGCCTCTCTCTCTACCTTTGTGGCCTTTCACGAAGTCGCAGCTTACTGCGCCAGCAAGGCCGCGGTAGGATCGTTGACACGCTCTCTTGCAGTCGAATGGGGCGGTCATGGTGTCTGCGTGAATGCAATTGCTCCGGGGATCTTTCCGACGGAACTGAATCGAAGCTTATTGGAGACGCCTCGGGGACAGGAGCTTTTGCTGCGGACGCCGATGCACCGTTTCGGCAAAGTGGAAGAGGTTGTCGGAGGTGCCGTCTACCTGGCTTCCTCCGAGTGCTCCTTCACGAACGGAGAGATTCTGACCATCGACGGCGGTTATATGGCTAGCGGCGTCAATCAGTAAGACTGATACTTCCTCGAAATCGGAACCCTGGCCCGGAATAAAACTGAATTATTGACAGTAGTGTGTCTAATCCAATATCTTTCGATACGCAAAATAAATGACTTTGATCGAGTGGCCGTCTTTGCTGAGCTGTGATTCGAGGATGTGCGATGAGCAGATCGACCGCGGTCTTTTGATGGGTTAGCATGAAGCGTTTGGTATGTCCGCTTCCCTATGCATTCCCCGGCATCGCAAAGTGCTTTGCACGAAAGGATACTCATCGTGATTCGTTCTCTCTTCTCTGCCGCCGCCGCTGTCTCTCTTGCAACCGTAGTGCTGGTCTCGCCGGCCTCTCTTTCGGCGCAGAACGATAAGGTCTACCTCGATCCATCGCAGCCGATCGAGAAGCGCGTCGATGATCTGGTCTCGCGCATGACTCTCGATGAGAAGGTCAAGCAGATGATCAACACCGCTCCGGGCATCCCGCGGTTGGATGTTCCAGCATACGACTGGTGGAACGAAGGTCTTCACGGTGTCGCTCGCTCCGGATTCGCTACACTCTTTCCTCAGGCAATCGGTAACGCCGCTACCTTCGATGAGCCCCTGCTTGGCAAGATCGGAGAAGTTGTATCGGTTGAAGCTCGCGCCAAGCACAACGAGGCCGACCGCAACGACATTCACTCCATCTACTTTGGGCTCACCATCTGGTCGCCCAACATCAATATCTTCCGCGATCCACGCTGGGGTCGCGGCCAGGAGACCTACGGTGAAGATCCCTTCCTGACCGCCACCTTGGGCACCGCTTTTGTGAAAAGCCTGCAGGGCGATGATCCGAATTACTACCGTACCATCGCAACTCCAAAGCACTACGCCGTCCACAGTGGGCCTGAATCCACTCGACACAAAGCCAATATCGACCCCAGCCCGCATGATCTTTGGGATACCTACCTGCCCGCGTTTCGTTCCACCATCGTCGAAGGCAAAGCCGATTCCATCATGTGCGCTTATAACGCCGTTGACGGAGAGCCAGCCTGCGCCAGCGATTTGCTGTTGAAAAAAGTACTTCGCAACGACTGGAAGTTCCAGGGGTTCGTCACCTCCGACTGCGGCGCCATCGATGACTTCTACGAGCCTCAGGACCACCACACTAGCCCTGATGCCGAACACGCCTCCGCCGACGGTATTCGCGCTGGTACTGACACCAACTGCGGCAAGACCTATCTCAATCTCGCAGACGCTGTGCACAAAGGTATCATTACCGAGTCGGAGATTGACGTCTCGCTCAAGCGTCTCTTCACCGCTCGCATGAAGCTCGGACTCTTCGATCCTGCTGCCAAGGTCCCCTACGCCTCCATTCCTTTCAGCGAGGTTATGTCGCCCGCACACACCGCGGTCGCCCTGCAAGCCTCTCGCGAAGCCATGGTTCTCCTCAAAAACAGCAACCAGACGCTTCCGCTCTCGCCTGCAAAGTTCAAAACCATTGCTGTCATCGGTCCCAACGCCGCGTCCCTCCCTGCAATTGAGGGAAATTACAACGCTATCCCTCGCGACCCCGTTCTTCCTGTCGACGGCCTCGCCGCAAAGTTCCCGAACGCGAAGATTCTCTACGCCCAGGGATCGCCTTACGCTGAAAACGCCGCGATTGTCATCCCTCGTACTCAACTCCGCGTCGCACAGGGCTCTCCTACCGAAGGCCTCAAAGGCGAATACTTCGACAACGACAGCTTCACCGGCACTCCTGTGGTAACTCGTACCGACAAGGAGATCGATTTCGACTGGAATGGAGCATCGCCCAGCCCGGGTGCGATCAACTATCGTGCCTTCTCCGTGCGCTGGACCGGGACGATCCAGGTTCCTGCGCCTGGCGACTATCAGCTCACCGGCATCATGGCCCACTGCAGTCCCTGCAGCGAGTCTGAGCACTACGCCGTCAAGTACGACGGAAAAGAACTTTCGACCTCCCAGCTCACTGTCGACAAATCTCAGCACGGAGCCACCACCACCGGTGCGAAGATCCACATCGACGACACCAATCCGCACCCCATAGAAATTACCTACTCGCACACAAAGAAACTGCTAGGTGCAGGCTTCTCGCTTCAGTGGGTTCCTCCAGTCGAGCCAATGCGCGCCCAGGCTATGGAGAACATCCGTAAGGCCGACCTTACTATCGCCTTTGTTGGTCTATCGCCAAACCTCGAAGGGGAAGAGATGCCAGTCCACATTCCCGGTTTCTCCGGTGGCGACCGTACCGATATCGTTCTTCCGGAAGCCCAGCGCCAGCTCTTGGAGGCAGCGAAATCCACTGGCAAACCTCTCGTCGTCGTACTCATGAATGGCAGCGCCCTCGCGGTCAACTGGTCCCAGCATAATGCCGACGCCATCCTCGAGGCCTGGTATCCGGGTCAGGCCGGCGCGCAGGCCATCGCCGAAACGCTGGTAGGCGAGAACAATCCCGGAGGCCGTCTTCCCATAACCTTCTATAGCTCGGTCGATCAGCTTCCCGCCTTCGACAACTACTCAATGGCCGACCGCACCTACCGCTACTTCAAAGGCAAGCCGCTGTATGGCTTCGGCTATGGACTCAGCTATACGACCTTTTCCTACTCCGGTCTTAAGCTCTCGAAGAAGCGCCTGCATGCAGGAGAGAGCCTCACCGTCGAGGCGGATGTCAAGAACACCGGAAGCCGCGAGGGCGACGAGGTCGCGGAACTCTACCTCATCCCACCCCACACTGACGTATCTCCCGCGCTGGCCTTGGATGGCTTTACGCGTATTCACCTGGCTGCCGGCGAAACCCGCCATGTCACGTTCACTCTTGATCCGCGCACCCTCTCGCAGGTCGATGCAAAAGGCATTCGCGCTATGACCCCCGGAAGTTACAAACTCGCCGTCGGCGGCGGTCAGCCGACGGAGGCGAAGGACATAACTACCGAGTTCTCTATCGAAGGCTCGCAGGAGATACCGCGCTGATGCGTCTGCCTCTCGTCCTTGTTCTTCTCACAGCCACAAGCATCGGCACGGCGTGTGCGGAGACTGGCGCAGATGGCTGGCTCCGCTATGCGCGCATTACTGATCCTTCGGCCCTCCACCAATACGACGCTCTACCCAGCCGCATCGTCGTCCTCGGCGACACACCTGTAGACCATGCCGCCGCGACCGAACTTCAGCGTGGTCTCGGCTCAATGCTCGGCCGCACCTTCACCATAGTGCAAGGCATCGGACAACTCAACGGTGGATCAGACGCAATCATCATCGGTAGCGTCGCCGCACTGAACAAAAAAATCGCCGTCATACAATTAGACGACCCACTCAAACCCGAATCCTTCACCCTTGGCTCCAGGAGTGAAGGCCCGTCTCATCGCTTCATCATCTTTGGCGGTGACTCGCGTGGTGAGCTCTACGGAGTCTTTCATCTGCTCGAACTCGTAGCCAGCCAGCAGACGCTGCCTGCGAAGCCAACCACCGAGTCACCCTCTTCTCCAGTCCGCTGGGTAAACCAGTGGGATAACCTCAACGGCACGATCGAGCGCGGCTATGCTGGCCGCAGCATCTTCTTCGACAACGGCCATGTTCGCTCCGACCTCACGCGTGTCTCAGCCTATGGCCGCCTTCTGGCCTCCGTCGGCATCAACGGCGCGACGGTCAACAACGTCAACTCCGACCTCCGCACTCTCGAACCCGACATGATCGTCGAGTTCGCCCGCATCGCCGACCAGCTTCGTCCCTGGGGCGTTCGTATGTCGCTCTCTGTCGACCTCTCCAGTCCAATGGTCGTAGGCCACCTCGCCACCTTCGATCCCAACGACCCCATCGTCGCCGCCTGGTGGCAGACAAAGGTAGACGAGATTTATAAAGCGATCCCTGACTTCGGAGGCTTCGTCATCAAAGCGGACTCCGAGGGCCGCGTCGGCCCATCTAAATACGGACGCACTCCAGCCGAGGCCGCCAATGTTGTCGCCCGCGCACTGAAGCCGCACGGAGGCATCGTCCTCTACCGCGGCTTCGTCTACAACAATCATCTTGACTGGAACGACCTGAAGGCCGATCGCGCCCGTGCTGGCTACGACAACTTCCACGCACTGGACGGCAAGTTTGAGCCCAATGTCGTGATTCAGGTCAAACACGGCCCCATCGACTTCCAGGTGCGCGAGCCCGTCTCGCCACTCTTCGCAGCCCTCCAGCACACCAGTCAATCCATCGAACTTCAGATTACGCAGGAGTACACCGGCCAACAACGCCATATGGTCTTCCTCGTCCCCATGTGGAAGGACGCACTCGACACCGACCTTCGCGCCCAAGACCGCAAAACCCTGGTAAAAGAGATCGTCGAAGGTAAGAGCTTTCATCAGCCTCTGGGTGGCTTCGTCGGCGTAGCCAACGTAGGGCTCGACACTAACTGGATGCATCATCCCATGGCCATGGCGAACCTCTACGGCTTCGGCAAACTCGCCTGGAATCCAGACCTCACCAGCGATCAGATCATCGACTCTTGGACTCGTCTTACCTTCGGCAACAACCCGCAGGTCGTCTCTACAATCGACCGCCTTCAACTCGAATCCTGGCACGCCTATGAGCAGTACACCGGCCCCCTCGGCATGGGTACTCTGACCAATATCCTCGGCGTCCACTATGGTCCTGGAATTGAATCTGCCGAACGTAACGGCTGGGGACAGTGGTTCCGTGCCGACAGTAAAGGCATCGGTATGGACCGCACCGTGGCTACCGGCACCGGCTACATCGGTCAGTATCCACCAGAGCTCGCAGCAAAATATGAGAGCCTGGCAACCTGTCCAGATGACCTCCTGCTATTTATGCATCACGTGCCGTACGACTACGTTCTGCACAGCGGCAAGACCGTCGTCCAGCACGTCTACGACTCACACTATGAAGGTGCCGAAACCGCAGCCACCTACGCTCCCGCATGGATGACGCTTCACGGCCTTATCGACGGCGAACGCTACAACGAAACACTGCAACTCTTCGAGTACCAGGCAGGTCATGCCATCGTCTGGCGCGACGCTGTCACAGACTGGTTCCAGCGCATCTCCGGTATCCCCGACAAGATCGGCCGCGTCGGCAATCATCCCAACCGCGTCGAAGCCGAGTCCATGCAAGCCGACGGCTATACCCCGGTCGACGCAACTCCATGGGAGACAGCCTCGGGCGGCAAGGCAGTCGCCTGTGACCGTACCAATACCTGCATTCTTACTGCAAAGCTCGACAAGCCCGCAGGCTACTACACCATCGCCGTTCAGTACTTCGATCTCCGCACCGGTGCCTCAAAGTACGATCTGCTCCTGAATGGAGCATCCATCGCCCACTGGACAGCAGACGCTGTACTCCCTGCAGCTACCATCGACAAGCGCTTGGACGGCAGCACAAGCACCCGATACACCATCTCCAACATCGCCCTGAAACCCGGTGACACCCTTACTCTAAGCGGCACACCCGACGGCGACGAACACGCACCCGTCGACTATATCGAGATCACCCCAACCAAGGACCGCACGCATCCATGAAGATCACCGCCGCCCGCCTCATCGTCTGCTCTCCTGACCGCAACTTCGTCACGCTCCGCATCGACACCGACGAGGGAATCTACGGCTTGGGCGATGCAACGCTTAATGGGCGTGAGCTTGCCGTCGCATCCTATCTCGAAGATCACGTTCTCCCCTGCCTCATCGGTCGCGATCCCTTTCAAACCGAAGACATCTGGCAGTACCTCTATCGTGGAGCCTACTGGCGTCGCGGCCCTATCACCATGACCGCCATCGCAGCCGTCGACATGGCGCTCTGGGACATTAAGGGCAAGGCGCTCAACACTCCCGTCTACAACCTGCTCGGCGGAAAGTCCCGCGAAGGATGTCTCGTCTACACTCACGCCAACGGAGCCGACATCGCCGAGGCCCTTGACTCTGTTCGCAAGCACATGGACGAGGGCTATCTCGCCGTCCGCGCCCAGGCTGGAGTTCCGGGAGTCGCAAGCAGCTACGGTGTCCCCAAAGCCGGAAAGCCGTACGAGCCAGCGGAGCGCGGCCTGCCCTCAGAGAGCCTCTGGTCCAGCGAAAAGTATCTCAACTTCGCACCATTGCTCTTCGAAAAACTGCGCGTTGAGCTCGGTCCTGACGTCCATCTTCTCCACGACGTCCATCACCGGCTGACACCCATCGAGGCAGCCCGCCTTGGGAAGTCTCTCGAGTCCTATCACCTCTTCTGGATGGAAGATCCTTGTCCCGCCGAGCTGCAGGAGGGCTTCGAACTCATCCGTAAGCACACCACGACGCCTATCGCGACCGGGGAGGTCTTCAACTCCATCTGGGACGCGCACGACCTCATCCGGCACCAGCTCATCGACTACATCCGTATGACCGTCGTTCACGGCGGCGGCATCACCCACGCGAAAAAGACCGCAGACTTCGCCGCCCTCTACCAAGTCCGCACCGGCTACCATGGTGCAACCGACCTCTCCCCCATCGCCATGGCAGCCGCCCTCCACCTCGGTCTGGCGATCCACAACTTCGGCATCCAGGAGCACATGCACCACAGCAAGCTCACTGACGAAGTCTTCCCGCACCAATACAACTTCAACGCTGGCTATATGCATCCCGGCGAAGCGCCTGGCCTGGGGGTGGAAATTGACGAGACACTCGCCGCCAAATACCCTTATCAACGAGCCTATCTTCCGGTCGCCCGCAAGTTGGATGGAACACTCACAGACTGGTAACGCCGACAAGTTCACGCAACCAAAGACGGCGTCGCCGTTCGAAGAACCTCTCATTTGCGTGAGAGGCCAGAATTTGACTGCCCATTTTGTGTAATTGCGGCTCCAGTCTGAAGCCGTCACACTCGTTCCAAGTCTAAAAGAAATAAACCAGCACGATAGTCGTCTTCGTTAAATCCGGTCGTATCCCTATTGCGGTCCCCGATAGATTTTATGCAAGGAAGCTAGCGTGGAAATACCTGACATTCTGATCGTAGGTTCGATCCTGCTGGCATGTGGCAGTTGCGGTCTTCTTGTTGTGCGACTGAGCAATCCACGCTTGAAGGGTCTGGGGTGGCTAGGCGGTTCTTTCGGTGCCGGAGGAATCGGCGCACTCCTTCTTCTCCTTCATGGAAGCGTTCCGGCCTTCTTTTCCGTACTTTGTGCCGATGTCCTGATACTGCTTGCCTTTGTTCTACTGCACATCTCCTTCCTCGATCTTGTCGATTCGGACTCTAACCTCCGCAGCTCCGGACTGCTGCTACTAGTCATTCAGGCTTTGGGCGACGTTCCTTATCTTTACCCACATCCGGTGGTTCACCTCCGCATCGTCAGCGTAGGAGTGCTGGTCGCCGTCCAGGTGCTCCTTACGGTAAGGCTGCTCGTTTGCAGTAACAAAAAGGGAGTTCGCGCACCCGTCTGGTTCTGCGTCATCATCCTTGGTGGATTTGCGGCGCTCAATCTGCTGCGCAGCATCGCAGACGCCGTGGGACTGCTCTCGACCGCCTCGATCTTCTATCAAGTGGAAGCACTGACTTTTCTCATTTATATCGCTACTGCATTGGGAATCGCCTTTGGCTTCTTTTGGATGACCACTGCGACACTCAGTTCGGCATTGGAGGAGATCGCCAGCACAGATCCGCTGACCCGGATCTATACACGTCGCGTCTTCCGTGAGTGGTGCGAAAAGGAGCTAATCAGGAGTGAGCAAACGGGGAGCACGTTCTCGTTGCTCATGGTTGATCTCGATCACTTCAAACAGATCAACGACCGTTTTGGCCACCGTGCCGGAGACGACGCACTGTGTGCCGTTGTAGAACAGATGCAGCGTTCCATCCGTGGAATCGATGTTTTAGGGAGATGGGGCGGAGAAGAGTTCGTCGTTCTCCTTCCGGGAGCTTCGGCCTCATCGGCTCTGCAGATCGCTCAGCGGCTGCGTGGCAACGTCGAAACGCTGATGATCCCGCCCTCCATCAGTGCTTTTTCACGCGGCGAAGAGGCGATTCCTGTCACAGTCAGCCTTGGGGTAGCGAGCTACAGAGGTGTCGGAGATCAGATCGAAGACATGCTGGAGCGTGCCGATGCAGCTCTCTATGAGGCAAAAGACGCAGGAAGAAACCGCGTGCTGGCCGCCATATAAAGAACGTATCTCGCACCACGCCGGGTGCATATCGCGCCCACATCGACCACTCCAACTTCATGGTAGTTACCTAGGATTCAATGCTCTGGGCCAGTCCGACACGTCGGTAACGGTTCTGTAGCGCCTTTAGCAGAGGAACAATCAAGCGCCCGGCCATTCAGCATTCAGAGCAACGACAGGGAATGACTCCTGCAATCCAACTTCTGCACATCCTTCCATCGTTTTAAAAGCCCCGAACCCAAATCCAGGCACTTCAACGACCCTAGGAAGATTGCCTACGCAAGCCTCTCTTGGAGAGGAGGATGAGCAGGTTAGCGCACCTGAAATCCGTCAGGAAAAGTCAGGCCATGATTATTAATGAAATAGCCATTTCATAATTTCCTTGACAAGTATGGAGCATATTCTTTATTCCATTATCCGCAATGAGTATTTCAGTTTCTCGGTGCTGAAATCGTTTGCAATGGATTCGCAGGTTGACGAGGGTCAGATGGCACGAGCCGCATTCACGCTTCTACAGACGCTAAAACGCAGCCTTTTGCGGAACACGCTAGAACTCGCGGACATGCTTTCTGAGAGTGGACAACTTCTTGGCAGCAGCGTATTCGCCCGAGTCTGGAACAATAGCCGGCCGCAGTGTCATTTGGAGTGGTGCACTACTTCCGCGCCATTGAGACTGATCTATCACGCGACCGACAGCAACGACCGAGAAAAGGCTACCTGGCAGAAACAACGATACGAAGCACATGTAGTCAGTCGACGTAAAACACTCAGGAGTTATAGATGAATATGCCACAAAACACTTTACCCGCCCAGAACGCTCCACGCATCCGCCCGTGGTTTTCGATGATGCTTCTCGCCCTGAGCATGGTGCTGTTTCTCGGCGCTGGCGCTCACGCTCAACTTACGGCTGGGCACGTTACCGGCGCCGTTAAGGATTCAACCGGGGCAATCGTTCCAGGAGCCACCGTTACGCTTACGAGCGAAGGAACAGGCATCGCGGCGAAGACCACCTCCACATCGAGTGGAGACTACACCTTTGCACAGGTAAACCCCGGATCTTATACGTTGCGTGTAGATGCTCCAGGCTTTCAATCACAGATCACTCGCGGCATTCAGGTGCACGTTCAGGAGAGCGCAACCCAGGACTTTACCTTGTCCGTGGGAAATGTGTCGGAGCAGGTGACAGTCACTTCCGCAACTCCCCTATTGCAGGCAGAGTCTGCATCCGTCGGACAGGTGGTGGATTCCAAAGCCATTAACGACCTGCCCCTGGTGAGCAGGGACTGGACCACTCTTGCCCATCTCGCCGCCGGAACAACGACGACTAGTACTGGAGGAGCAGCGGGCCTTCAGTTTTCCGCCAATGGAGTAAATACCACCCAGAATGACTACCGTCTGGATGGCATCGACGACAACATGGAGTTCTATGGGGGATTCGGAACGATTTCGATTCAAGGTGTTGTCTCTATCGTTCCTCCGCCCGATGCCATTCAGGAGTTCAACCTTCAGACGGGAGACTTAAGCGCCGCATTCGGCCACTCCACCGGCTCAGTCGTCAACGCTGTCATCAAATCCGGCACAGACAAATTTCATGGCGATCTTTGGGAGTACCTGCGGAACAATGTTTTCAATGCCAATGACTTTTTTGCGAAACAGGCTGGACTCCCGCGGCCGGCATACCATGAGAACCAATTCGGCGGAACGATCGGTGGACCAGTGGCAATTCCTGGGACGCACCTTGGGCTTAAGAAAACGTTCTTCTTCTTCGATACGCAGCGCGTCAGGATTCTAACGCCGGTAACTTCTACTTCAACTGTTCCAACTCCTGCGATGAGAAATAGCAACTTCACAAATATGCAGGACCTGATCAACGACACCAGCGGCACTCGCACGGACGGGCTAGGCCGCGTATTCCCGACAGGCACAGTCCTGGATCCCACGACGACCAGGCAGGTCGCTGCTGGCGCTGTGGATCCGATCACCGGGCTGCGAAACGGTTCATCCAACTCGGTGTTTGTGCGCGATCCCTTTTTCAGCGGTGGTAGCGTCGCCGGTATCACCAACTTCGTCGGCCTTACACCGCAACTTAACATGCTTCCGGCAGGCCGTATCGATCCGAACGCGGTGAAGATACTGAATCTTTATCCTTCGCCAACCGGAAACGGCCTGGTCAACAACTTTGTTTATTCTCCTAACATCGATCTCACTCTCAATCAATATGACGTCCGTATTGATCACGACTTCAATGAGAACAACCAGCTATGGGGAGTATTCAACTGGTATCACGCCTTCCAGACGACTCCAGGGTCTCTGCCGGGGCTCGCTTTCGGAGCCGTGTATGGAGGCGGCACGGATGACAGTCCGCACTGGGCGACCGCCATTAGCTACACGCATATCTTCACTCCCTCCCTCACGAACTCGCTCAATGTGGGCGTTCAAAGCTCCACAAACAATAACGTGCCGCCGTTTGGCAACACTCCCGGAATTCCCGACCAGTTTGGAATTCAGGGCGAGCAGTTCGGCCCTGGGCTTGGTGGTCTTCCAACGATCAATCTTACGAATATGACAACGCTTGGTGCATCCGGCTACAACCCGGTCACCAACAACGTCTCTTCCTATGAAATACAAGACACCGTGACGAAGCTCTATAAGAACCATACGTTCAACATCGGTTATGAGGTCACCCTGATTCGGGCAAGACTGCGGCAGCCAACCAGTGGATCGGGAGCTATGACGTTCAGCGGCCAATTTACTGACGTTCCAAGCAACTCCTCAGGGTATACCTCCATGGCCGATATGTTGCTAACACCTACAGGAGCCTCTGTTCCCGGGGGGCTCAGCAACCAGGGAGGTGTGACTTCGTTCGTCCAGTCCAACGCTACGACTATCCACAACGAGAGGCTATATAACGCAGTATTCTTCCAGGACGATTGGAAAGTACTTCCTAATCTGACTCTCAATCTCGGCCTGCGCTGGGACCGCTATGGAGCGCCGCTCGAAGACAACGATCATCAGGCGAACATGATTGGAAATGATGGAGGCAACGGTCCTGGAGGCACGTTCTACATGCCTCAATCCACTTGCGGTGCAGCGCCAGCTCAGTTCCTCGCTCTCCTTGCTAAGGACAATATCAATCAATCGTGCATTGGGAACAGAAGTCTCAGCAACGTTCAGAATACGAACTTTGCTCCAAGAGTCGGCTTCGCCTATCGGATCAGGCCCGATCTCGTTATTCGCGGAGGATACGGCATTGCCTATGGTTCCTTGGCGAACATAGGTGCAGCGCCTTATGTTCTGGGCAACAACTTCCCGTTTGCATACAGCGTTACCTATACCGCTCCTAATCCCACAACGCCGGTCACACTTTCCAACGGTGCGCTTCCAACTCTGGAGAATGTTTTTGCATCAGTAAATCTCTCCTCTGCTGCGACGGCAAATCCGAGTGGGGCCAACCTCGCCGGGCGTGTCTTCGATTTCTCGACGCCTTATACGGAAGCCTTCAACTTGACGTTGCAGAAGCAGCTCGGAAGCCATGATTCTGTGCAGATCGCTTACGTCGGGGACGTCGGCAGGCATCTCGATGCTCGAGGAACCTTCAACGATCCTTCGGAGATAACGCCTCCGGGGACCAACAACTTCGCGAACGGCATCATCCCCTTTCCGGATTTTGCTATCGGCTCTGCCTTCCTAACGACGAATGCAACAAGCTCCTACAATTCACTGCAGACGGTGTATACGCATCAATTCAGTGGAGGCTTGTCTGTCCTCGCAAACTACACTTACAGCAAGTGCATGACGAATCAAGGGGCAATTACGGACGGTATAAACTACCGGGCGCAGTGGCTTCCTGGGTTTGGCATCAATCGGGATTACACTCTCTGCCCGAATGATGCGACCAACGTGGTACACGCATCGGGATCTTACGATCTGCCGGTTGGGCGAGGAAGGGAGTTTCTATCTTCGGCGAACCCTGCCACGCAGGCTGTACTCGGCGGATGGGGAGTCAACTACATTGTGACTTACCAAAGCGGGCAGCCCTTTACGATTACCTGCCCAATACCGACCACCTCCTACTTCGGCTGCAATGCGAACAGGGTCCCTGGCGTGAGCGAGTCTGCAGGAGCACACACCCAGAAGCAGTGGCTGAATCCGAATGCGTTCTCAAATCCACCTGTGGCTACGCAGTTGGGTCAGACGGACTATTCCCCACTCGGTTCGGTATCCGAGCAGGTCCGCGGTCCCAGCTTTACCAACGTGGATGCATCTGTCTTCAAGGAGTTTCCCATCAGGGAGGCCGTTCACCTGCAGTTTCGCGCGGAGGCGTACAACCTGTTCAATCATGCGCAATTTGGCAACCCTACCACAAACCTGGACTTCCTGAACGCTCCTACATTTACGGAGATCACGACTCTAAGAAATCCAACGCGGGTACTGCAGTTCGCACTGAAACTGTTCTACTAGTTTGTCATTTTTCTCCGTATGCTCCTTCGCATGGAATCGTTCAACACGATCTATGCGAGGGAGCATTCGGCACTTCAGATCCGACAATCCAATTACTCGCAATTCAGCGGATTGATCGAATGATGTCAGCTAGCGAAGGATCATACACCTACATGGGGAATTACACTCTGATGTCCTTACAGAATCTTAAGAAACTCAAAGGCCGTTGCAGCGCAGCTTTCTGGCCCACCGTACGCGCCAGTGTCATGTTCTCAGCTTTAGTCGCGATGAGTTTTCATGTCTCGGTCGCTCAGAGCGATCATAAAACATGGTCACAATATGGCGGCGGCCCCGATAGTTCGAAATATACGACGCTCAATCAGATCACGAAGGAAAATGTCGGCAACCTTACAGTCGCTTGGACCTATCCGACGCGCGATCACAGCACCTATCTCTTTAATCCGCTTGTCGTCGAAGGCACCATGTACGTCCTGGCACGCGGCAATTCATTGGTCGCTCTAAACGCCGAGACAGGGAAAGAGATCTGGGTCCATGAAAATCTTCCAGGCATCACAACCCGAGGAATCACCTTCTGGCAAAGCAAGGATCATAAAGATCGGCGACTGATCTTTACGATCAACCATTTCATCGAAGAGATCGATGCACGTACGGGAAAATCCATCCTCAACTTCGGCAGCAATGGCCTGGTGGATCTGCGAGTCGGCCTAGGCCGCGATCCCGATACGGTGGTTCGTATTAAAAGTGAAACTCCGGGACGCTTATTTGAGAACCTGATCATTCTTGGTTCAGCTACAGGCGAAGGCTACATGTCGCCCCCAGGCGATCTGCGCGCCTACAATGTCCTTACAGGCAAGATGGAGTGGATCTTCCACACCGTCCCACATCCGGGCGAGTTCGGTTACGACACCTGGCCCAAGGATGCATGGAAGTATGCCGGCGGTACAAACACATGGGGCGAGATATCGATCGATGAGAAGCGCGGCATCGCCTATTTTCCAACCGGCTCCTCAACCTACGACATGTATGGTGCGGACCGTATCGGAAAAGATCTCTTCGCAGACTCTATCCTGGCGCTCAATGCTCGAACCGGAAAACTGATGTGGCACTTCCAATTTATTCATCACGATCTCTGGGACTACGATTCAACGTCGGCGCCGCAGCTGATCACAATTCACCACGACGGCAAAACAATCGACGCTGTCGCCGAGGCAGGAAAAGTTGGCTTTCTCTACGTCTTCGATCGTGTAACCGGTAAGCCGATATGGCCGATCGAAGAACGTCCAGTTCCGAAGAGCGATGTGCCCGGCGAACAGTCTTGGCCCACGCAGCCCTTCCCAACAGCTCCACCTCCATTTGCGCGCCAGGGAATGACAGCGGCCGACGTCAACCCTTACATGACACCCGCGGAGATTGCATCTTGGAAGAAGAAGATAGCCAACGATAACAATCAAGGTCTCTACACCCCACCGTCGCAGTACAAGGAAACCGTAGCGCTGCCCGGTGCACGTGGAGGATCAAACTGGGGCACCACCGCCGCCGATCCGGCGAAGGGTCTTGTCTACGTTCTTACGCAGGATTGGCCCTCATTCGTACCCCTCGTTGCGGAGCGGCGGCTACCTTCCAGCAACGGACGCTTCGGTGAATCCGCGACAGGCAAGACTATCTATCAATCAAACTGCCAGGCTTGCCACGGAGCCACCCGGCAAGGCGCCGGAGAAGTCCCCTCACTCGTCGACATAGATGCTCGTTTCAACCTCGACGAGTTCAAGCAGGTCGTCGCAGTCGGAAAGGGCGACATGCCCGCGTTCCCTTCTTTGACCGGGGCCAATCAAGAGGCACTCTACGCGTACCTGCTCAACCCAGAAGGAAAGACCCGCCCATCTCGCGTGCCCGAGCCACCACCCCCTAACCTCGGCGGACCAGTCGTCGCTTCAGGAGGAGCTCCAGGCGGCTTGGTTCTACCCACCCTGGATCTCAAGAAATATGGCGGCGGCTTCGCAGGCGCACCCTACCCCGATGGAGTTGACGCTCCCAAGCGCCTCTATTCAGACTATGGGTTGGACTATCCCTACGTCATCGCCCCTCCATGGTCTTACATCGTCGCCTATGATTTGAACACCGGAACGATAAAGTGGAAGGTTCCGCTGGGTGAGGATCCTGAACTCGCTGCCAAGGGAATCACGGGCACGGGATTCATTCAGGGCGGCGAGCGCCGTGGAATGGTGGTCACCTCTACAGGTCTGATCTTCGTCAACGGAAGGGATGGCAAAATTCGCGCATACGACGCGAATAATGGAAAGGTACTTTGGAGCGCGGCGTTACCGGCTGGCACCGAAGGAATTCCTTCCATGTATGAAGTAGGTGGTCGGGAATATCTTGCCGTACCTGCAGCATCAGCCCAACCATCCGGACGCGGTGATGCCACTTATCAACCCGCAGGAAGCACTGCAAACAGAGCTTACGTTGTCTTCGCTCTACCCAAATAACTTCATGCAACGGAGCCGATCACGATGCCGCAATTACCGTGAAAAATAGGGTAGGATCGTATAAAAGTACGACGTAATTCATAGTTACAACAAATATTCACTAGGTATCTTCTTCCTATATGGCTACTAAAAAAACTGCCCAAGTCGCCACGGTGCAAAGCTTGGATCGCGGGTTGGCTATCGTTCAGGCGATCGCCAACTCCCAACAGCCTATGTCGCTAGGTCAAGTAGCGGAGTTGATGGGAATCGATCGCAGCACCGCGTTTCGCCTGCTGCATACGCTGAAGCGCCGCGGCTTTCTCGCAATGCCCGCTGGCCGCAAGGACTACATTCTCGGCTCCTCCATTTGGACGCTCTATAACCACTACAGCTGGAGCAAGATGCTTGTGAAAGTGGCAAGCGGGCTGCTGAAGGAACTGGCAACACACACCAACGAGACGGCACATATCGCAATCCGCGAGGGAAGCCAGGCGCTCTTTATGGACTGCGCCGCCGCAAGCCACATGGTTGCCGTGTCGAGCCGCATTGGCGAACTCCTGCCTCTCTACTGCACCGCCCATGGCAAGGCGTTGTTAGCAGATGCTACAGAGCAGGATCTAAAAAAACTGTACGGTAACCGACCTCTGAAAAAGCTTACAGAGTCAACGCTGTCTACGGTGCCGGAGCTGGTGAACGATATCGCCGGAATCAAGAAACGCGGTTATGCCGTGGACGATGCAGAGTTTCGCGATGAAATACGCTGCATTGCGGCGCCCATTCGTCTGAACAAAGATATCGTCGGTTCAATTGGAATCTCGGCGCCCGTACTAAGAGTTACGAAAGAAAATACACGCATAAACATAGAGCACGTATGTAATATCGCAACTCGAATCGGTGATGTCTTGAGCAACTTGAAGGACGAGGACTAATCAGGCCACTTACTGTTTCCACGTCGACCAGGCAAGTCCGTCCACCCACATTCCCGCTGGTAGAAGCTGCGTCACCGCCCAATTGGAAGTATCGATCTCTGCAACCTGGCTACTGGTATTGCAGGAGACGAAGGCGCGTGTTCCATCCGGAGAGAGCAATACCTCCTGCGGGCTTGCCGGAACGTCAATTGTCTTCTCGAGCTTCATACTGGACAGATTGATCACACCAACCTGCTTGCTGGCCGGCAACGCGAGCACTAGATACTTTCCATCTTTTGTTACAACGCCTCCATAGCCCTTAGCCGGCAGATCGACCCAGGCACGCACCTTGCGCGTCGTCGTGTCGATGGCCGCAAGCCGCGGCTCTGAAGCATCAGAGACGAAAACAGTCTTATCATCGTTCGAGATTGCGATCCGCTGAATATGCTGCGCAACTGGTATAACCCCAACCAGCTTGTGAGTCTTCAGGTCGAGCACCGAGACGGTGCCGGGTGCTACATTCGCGGTGTATCCAAAACGGCCGTTGTGCGAAAGAACGAGCATATGCGACTCAGCCTGGCCAGTCGGAACAGAGTAAAGAACCTTGAAGGTGTGTGGATCAACGGCAGTAATGGATTGATCAAGTTCCGTCGTCACATACAGCACGTTGCGATGGACATCGTATACCGGCTTATGCGGGCGTACACCATGTCCAAAGTCAACCACCTTAACTATCTTGCGCGAAGGTAAGTCGACAACCAGCATCTCCTGGCCATCGGTTCCTGCATGCCCCACACCTGCATTGCCATAGATAGGCAGATAGACAGTCTTACCATCGGGTGAAGTGGCAACCTCGTGTGCCTTAATGCGGCCCTCCTCCGCGACGGTCGCAATCTGCTTACCAGTGGCGGGATCGATGATGGAGAGAGTCACATCATTCTGATTAACCGCCAACAGTGTGCCCGCCGTCTGCGCATACGAACAGATGGAGACAAGTCCAAGAATAAGGAAGCCGGAAATCGAAGCCCTTTGCACCATGTTTAATCTCGATTCAATAAGACGCGAATTAGGTTATGAACTACATGCGACATGCAGGCTACAGAAACGAATTAGATAGGAAGTGCTGTGACTATCTAGTTCGGTGAAGCTACTAGAGTAGACTGCGAATGCTTCCACCGTCGACCCCCCAAACCGAAGAAGTAACGAAAGAAGTAAGATCGCTCGCGAGAAAGACAATGATGTTGGCAACCTCTTCTGGCTCGCCAAGCCGTTCAAGTGGTAGCTGGCGAAGTTTCATCTCGTGTTCCACCGCCTCCCGCGGAGGCATGCCGTGAAGGGAACTCAAAGCATCTGCGAACCCGCCAGGTTTCGACCAGAAAGGAGTCCATATGGGACCAGGAGCCACCGCATTGACGCGGATCTTAGGCGCCTCCGAACGAGCCAGGCTTTTGGTTACCGCGATCAGCGCCGCCTTCAGCGCACCATAGTCCGCAGGCGCTCCTTCCGGCTGCCGCCCAAGATCAGAGGTGTTGTTAATAATGACGGCCTTATCCTTTTGCCTCAGTAACGGAAGTACCTTGCGCGTAACTCGAATCGCGCTCATGAAATTCACCTGAAACGTTCGCTCCCAGTGTTCGTCGGTGAGATCCATAAAGGGTTTAGCATCTGCGAAACCAACATTATTCACTAAGATGTCGAGGCCATGAGGGAGCTTGGCTAATACAGCGTCTACGCTGCTCTCCACCCCGCTCAAATTGCTGAGATCACCCTCAGCAATAATTGCCTTAGCCCCAGCTTGTTCAACCAGGGCCGCGGTCTTCCTAAGCTCTGCGCCGTCGCGATCGATCATGGCAACGTAAGCGCCCTCTTTTGCGAAAGCGATCGCGGTGGCTTTGCCGATCCCGTTGGCTGCTCCGGTAATGAGTACTGTTTTGCCCGCCAGTCCCGTTTCCATGTTGCGCAATCTCCTTCTCGAACTAGTTCTTCATAGCAATCAGTGTTGACGAAACTCGTTGGCCAGCATATCTAGCAACGCAGTAGGCGGCGCACCATCGTGTGTGACCACTCTGTAGCGAAGAGTCAAAGTAGTGTTGGCCGGGATGGTATATCCATTCATCGACGTGATCGCCGGATTCAACATCCAGAGATACGTCGCGTTATGCCACCAGGTTGGGGGATTGAGGGGCGAATTGATGACGGTAGCCCCAATCATCTTTCCGCTCTCCTGAGGAGTAATGGTGAAGTCCCACCACGGTGCATCAGGACGATCCGAATCCGGGTAGGCATAGTGCGGATCGGGTCCAGTCATCTTGCCCGCAGGCGTGGAATAAAACGAAGGCCCATCTTTTCGAGCCTGCAGTGCAAAGCCCCCAAACCCGGACTGCTTCAACACATAATCCGCGATCGGAGTCAGATGGTAGGTGAGGTCGATCACAAATACACCGTCCACCTCGGTCACCACCGCATCGTCCGACTCGTCGAGCATCTTGCGCCCGTCAACGTTCCAATCATTGTGTATCTCAAGCTCCGCATGCTTTGCGTCAGCACTGACGAGCTTCACATCTTTAGTCACGATCACGCGTCCATCACGAGGCGCATAGACGCCCCACCCCCAGAAATCCGCACGCGTGATGCGAAGCGCGCGCGCCGGATGATTCGGACCCATCTTGTCCACGTCCTGAGGCTCGTGAAACTCAGCATCCTGCCAACCCACCCAGATGCCTCGATGGTGCGGATGATCGTTTGGTGCAATGTTTGTGATGCGTTGGCCGCCAGGCGTATATACAGGATGAAAGCACGCAGTACTCGGCGAGGTCAGCGTAGAGCCAGCCGGCTTGCTGGTCATATACTCGAAGACCGTTCGGCCGTCCGGAGTCTTCAGCACCGGACCGGTCGCCCCCTCCGTCAGCGTATAGGCTTGCGAGAAAGCAAAGACCGGCGCTGCAATTAGAACGACCGCCGCCAGCATCCGCATCGCACCCGCCCGTCTCGTCTCTAAGATTTTTCTCTGCATCGTGTCCCTCTATTACCCCTCGTGCATGGTTATTTCTTGACGGCCTTCGACCCGTTCTTCGGAGTTCCCCAAAAAATATAGGTGCCGAACCGCGTAGACGTAACAATATCGAGCGCACCATCGTGATTAAGATCAGTTGCCAGAATGTCCGAACCTGCGCCCGAGTGATTGTCGATCATGTGCGGCTCAAAGCGAGCTCCCCCCGGTGCAGACTTGTCCCGAACCGTCTTGTACCAGTACAGAACGCCCTCACCGTACGGATCCGGATCATAGAAGTTATCGCGATGCGTCCAATAGCGTTTGCCGACGATGAAATCCGGCACCCCGTCGCCATCCACATCTCCAAACGTCGCTCCATGAGCCTGCGAAAAGATCACGCCGCCGGGACCCGGATGCGCAGGATCGTCCTGAATCATGTGCTCAACGAAATCAATATTTCCCGACGCATCGCGCTTCTGCTCATACCACGCGATGCCGTATCCATGCGCCTGCAAGACCGTGACGACATCGTTCAACCCATCGCCATTCACGTCATACACGGCCATAATCGCACCGCCAACGCCGGAGCGCCCATTGCGGCTAAACGCATACGGATGATACTTCCACGGTTTACCATCGTCATGCGCGGGCTGCTCCCACCACCCAAACGCATTCACAATATCCATGCGGCCATCGCCGTTAATATCCCCCGTCCCGATACCGTGTGCCGTGCCCATATTCGGTTCCGAGACCACATGCACCGTCCAAAGCTTATAGGGATTCTTCAGATCCGGATGAGCCCACCGAACCGTCCCATCCGCAACGTAAACGAGATCAGGATGCCCATCGCCATCAATATCGGCCAACTGCGCGATCTCACTCTGAATATCCTCTACGACAAGATGCTTGTCCCACCTGCGCGACTCGCCCCGAGGATTCTCATACATCCACACGCCGTGATCATGATCCGAAAAACTCGCCGTAAGCGAATCCACCCAGCCGTCGCCAGTGAAATCCCCAGAGAACTGCATCCAGCACTCATGCGTGTAGTCGTCCGAAGGATTGCGCGTCACCCCCAGATAAATTTCGCGCCGCTTCCGATAATCCGGCCCCAGATAGTAGTACGGCCCAGCGATCACATCCTCAACGCCATCATGGTTCACATCGCCAGAGGCCGAACCCCACGCATAATAAAAGTCGCTTAGCCGTTGCTTGCGAAACTCCTTGGAATGAAACTCCTCGGGATACTCCTTCCAACCTTCATCCTTGTAAGAGACCTGCTTGTAAGTAATCTCCCCCTCTCCTACATAGAGCGCGATCGGACCATACTTCCCAAGGTTCTCCTCCGCGTCGCCACCCGCCGCCTCATGTCCCTGATTGATGAACGCGCGCACAGTGTTCGCATCCAGAATCACCTCAGCAGTGTTCCACTCACCGTTCTGCACCTCAGTCACCGGAACCGGTATAACCGACGGCATCGATGGTCGCGCAGCGGCAGGCCTCGGCTTAGGCGCAGGCGCATCCGGATTCACAGGAGGAGCGATGCGCACCTGCCCGCCCGCCGACCGCAGCGGCTCCTTCGTCAGTATCTTTCCACTCGCATCCAGCGTGACGGCATAAGAGGCCGTGTTGCCTGCGTCCAGCGAAACAAAGATTCCCTTGTAGCCATCGGCCGTCTTCTCCGCCCGAAGCAGATAGCCAGCCTTGCACGGCCCCGCGCACTTGAAGACCGAGTACATCGCGACATCCTGGTAGGACTGGTCGAGCATCAGCCACCCGCCGCCTCCATTAGCCTTCCCGGTGATCTCGCCCGCCTTCGCGCTCCAGCTTGCATCGCCGACAGGATGCCAACCCTTCAGAGCCGAGCCCTCGAAGACGCTGTCAGGACGAAAGGAAGGTGCAGCGGCAATCGCAGATGCAGCGAAACCCAGTAGTAGAACCCCAGTAAAATAGCGTGGATTCGGAAACCTCATGTTGTCTTACCTCAAAGTGCCCGGTCTCTGTCTGGAACCGTAACTATCGCTAAACCGTCCTGAATAATCGTCTGTCTCAGTTTTTGCTCATTGCAAATGACGCAATATCCATTTCACATTGGTGGCGCCCATCTTAGCAAGGCGCAAAAAAAGTTGTCAAGGAATGGAATAGGGCAGCCACGATTATGGTGAAGAGAACGTGTTTATGCAGCGCACGAACCGTCCAGCTCTCGCCATTGTTGTTGCCTATCCTTTTGTTTTGTCATCCCGTAGGGATCCGCTGTTGCGCTCCGTCCCAGCATCAAAGAGCGTCAGGCCAAACGACCTCACACCACCTGCGCCTCCATCCCACCTGCTACCGGACCAGACGCATCAGAAGCATGGACTAAAGGAATGGAACACCCTCAAGACCGAGTGCGCAGGCAGGCACCACGCAGCCAGACCGCGCTCAACCAGCGCTCTCTCCGGCACAAGAGCCCACCTTCGCCCCAAACATCGCGGACGACGCCCTCTCCCGCTGCCCCCCACGCCAGTGCGCAGGCGGCATCCCCTCCCAGGCACGGAACGCCCGAACAAACGAGTTCGCGTCCTCATACCCCAGCAGATACGCAGTCTCGTTCAACTCAAGCTGCGAGTTGTTGAGATAGTGCCGCGCAAGCTGATGTCGTGCCTCCTCCATCACCTTCTGAAAGCTATAGCCCGCGTCCTGCAAACGGCGCTGCAGCGTTCGGGAGCTGATGTGAAGCTCCCGTGCAATCTCCTGCATCTTGGGCCTCTGGCCCGCAAGCTTTCTCTGGATCGCAACGCGAACCCTCTCAGGAAACGTCTCCTGCCCGGTATGCTGCTTCAGCTCTTCGTCAAACTGCGGCGCCAGCATGGCCAGAAGCTCCGCGTTTCGTGTTACAAACGGAAGCTCCGCATCCGAAGCGCGGAAGATGATGGCATTACGCGCAGCACCGAAGACAACAGGACAGCCGAAGTGCCGTTCGAAGATCTTTGCATGCCCAGGCTGACGCACGAACTCAAGACGGACCGGGGAGATCTGCATCCCAGTGCCATGGCGTGCGATACAGAGCACCCAGGCAAAACAAAGATCGGTCAGCACCTCGGGTTCAACGCCATCCGCCAGGAGCCACCGAAACTGAATGCTCCACTCCGCGTCGTCCGTCTCATGGATGATCTCCTCCGGACAGGAGAGCTGCTTATACCGTGCCATCTGGCGCATGGCTTCGCCGAAGTCCCCAGTAGAGAGAGCCGCGAGAGCGATAGGGCTGAAGTATTCGGACTTGGCCTCCGTGCCTAGCTCCAGCCCAATCGCCGGGTTCGTGCTCGCAAGGCCGATCTCCCGCCACAGGGCAAAGAGTTCTTCCGTCGTTACCAGAATGCGAGGTTGATCGAGCAGCCCCGGAGGCAGCCCAGCGCTCCGAAGCAGCGCAGACACACGGACTCCCAACTCTTGCAACCGTACTGGCAGCCGGCCGGGAATCCTGAAGTGTTTGCTCATGGTTATGCAGATTTAAGAGAGGCCATGTCGATCGAGAAGCGATACTTTACGTCGGACTTCAACAGTCTTTCATAAGCCTCGTTCACCTTCTGAATCGGAATCACCTCAACATCGGCAGTGATGTTGTGCTTACCGCAGAAGTCGAGCATCTCCTGTGTCTCTGCGATACCGCCAATCGGTGAACCGGAGAGGCTGCGACGGCCAAACAGCAGGTTGAACGCAGCGACCGAGAGGGGCTTCTCAGGAGCGCCGACGAGACACATATTCCCGTCGCGTCGAAGCAGACCCAGCAGCGCGTTGATGTCATGTTCAGCGGAGACGCAGTCGAGGATAAAGTCGAAGCTGCCTGCATGCTTGGCCATCTCATCTGCGTTCTTCGAGATCACAACCTCATCAGCGCCAAGCCGAAGGGCATCTTCCTTCTTATTAGGCGAAGTCGTGAACAGAACAACATGGGCACCGAGCGCGTGCGCAAACTTCACTCCCATATGGCCCAGTCCACCAAGTCCTACAATCCCAACCTTCTTGCCCTTGGTGATCCCCCAGTGGTGCAGAGGCGAATAAGTCGTAATGCCGGCGCAGAGCAGGGGAGCGGTTCCGGCGAGGTCGAGATTCGACGGCACCTTAAGAACAAAGCGTTGATCCACGACTACGCTGTCAGAGTAGCCGCCGTAGGTGACGCCACCCGTGTGCTTATCAGGGAAGTTATAGGTAAGGGTCAAGTTCGGGCAAAACTGCTCGAAGCCCTCCTTGCACTCCGGGCAGGTCCCGTCGGAGTCAACCATGCAGCCTACCGCAGCCAGATCGCCGACCTTGAACTTCGTAACCGCAGAACCGGTCTTGGTCACACGTCCGACAATCTCATGTCCGGGAATACAAGGATAGACGGTGGGCATCGCGCCGCTCCACTCGTTGCGAGCCTGATGAAGATCAGAGTGACAGATGCCGCAGAACAGAATCTCGATCTGCACGTCGGTCTCGGTTGGATCGCGCCGCGCGATCGTAGTGGATGCAAGCGGCGATGTCGCACTGGCAGCTGAGAATGCTTTTGCACTGTACATAGATCCAATGTAGACCGGCCAATTGATCTACGATATGCGAAACACGCCATTCTCCATGCGAAACACGCCATTCTCCATGCGAAACACGCCATGCTGCGAAGCCTCCAGCCAAGTATCAAATGCAGGTGAAATAAATCCCAAATCGTTGGCGTATCTTTATGAAGCAAAATAAACGACCGCGCACGAACCATCTCCACCACACCAACTACCACCAACTCACCAGCAAAAAACCACGTCGAAACACCAATTTTCGCCAAAACCCCCAATAAAAACCACGAAAACCACCCCACAAAAAAACTGCAAACAAATCTCAAAATCCCACCGCCGCGTTCGACCTAAATCGAAAGCAGCCCCGGTTCCATCTCCTTAAGTCTCGTTCCCGAAAGCTCCAGCCTCCGAGCCTCAGTGCAGTAAAACAAGATCCTGGCAGCCGCCGCCTCATAGCTAAGCCCTTTCCCATGAACGTTAGAAACACAATTCCGCTCAGCATCCACCCGCCCCAACCTGGGATCCCACGTAATATATGCTCCCAGCGAATCGGGCGAACTAAGCCCAGGCCGCTCCCCAATCAAAACAACCGACAGCCGAGTCCCAAACAGCGACCCAATCTCATCCCCAATCCCCACCCGCCCCTGCTTCACCACGCACACCGGCGCAACCCTCCATCCCTCAGGCAGCCCCCGCAAAACCTCTGAAAATAAAGGGATAGCATGCCGTTCCACCGCAGTCGCAGACAGCCCATCCGCAATCACAAACACCACGTCATACCCCCCAGCACCCAACCTCCCGGCAGACGCCGAATCCAGCCTCCGCCCCAGATCAGGCCGACGCAGATAGGTCGCCCGATCCGCCGCAGCACTAGTCAAACTGAGAACGCTAAGCCCTGCATCTTCAGTGCAAAGTCGCCTCGAAACTCCCTCAACATCCAGCGCAGCATGAACAGCATCCCGAGCCTGAGCATGCGCCAACTGAAACGCCAGGCCCTCAGAAGTAGCAAGGCTAACCCCAATCCTGCCCAACGAAAGCCGCGCCGAGGTGTAGTCCCGCAGGCTTAGCCCAAGAGTACTCGCCGGAGTGAATGAAGCGGATTTGGTTAGATCAGCCATGTTGTGAATGGCTCCCAGTGTACGGGATCGAAGTGTTCAGCAATGGACAGTCGTTTCTGGTTGTGGACGGTTCAGACCGAGCAGACAGTGCTAAGTATATGAAAGTGCATGATCAAGATTGGCTACACGCTTGCACTTACCCATGCGCGATGGATATCTCTAGACCGGACATTAAGAAGAAAAAGGTACGCAGACAGTTAGTCTTGGCTGGTTGCGGCGTTGCAGTGCTGGCTGCAGTGGCTTTCTTTGTAACGCGGCTAAAGCCTGCAGCTCCTGAAGTTGACCGGGCAACGGTGTGGACTGATGTGGTGAAGCGCGGCCCACTGTTGCGTCAGGTGCGCGGCCCCGGAACACTGGTGCCCAGAGAAGATAAGATTCGACTGATTCCAGCAGAAACCGAGGCTACGGTCGTGCGAATTCGCGTGCTGCCGGGAGCAAAAGTGCAGCCCGACACCGTGCTAATGGATCTGGTGGATCCGCAGCTACAGCAGGAGCTACTGGACGCGCAGTTGCAACTGAAGAGCGCGCAGGCGGATTACATCAATACTAAGGCAAAGGTGCAGAGCGATCTAATGGACCAGAAAGCAGTTGCGGCAACGGTTGGGGCAGATCATAACCAAGCCAAACTGCAGGCTGCGACGGATAAATCGCTGTACGACCTCGGCGTAATCAGCGGCCTGACCTATAGCGCATCGAAGGGCAAGGCCGACGAGCTGACAACACGCAACGATCTTGAAAAAGAGCGCCTGACGCTGAATGAAAAGACGATCGAGACTCAGCTCGCAGTGCAGCAGACGAAGGTGGACCAAGCGAAGGCGTTGCTAGGGCTGAAGCAGAAGCAGCAGGACGCCTTGAGTGTCCGGGCGGGAATAAACGGCGTGCTGGCGGAGTTGCCGCATCAAGTGGGCGAACATGTGGACACTGGTACGACACTGGCGAAGGTGGTGCAGTTGGACCAGCTGAAGGCAAGTTTGAAGATCGCGGAGACGCAGGCGCGGGACATTCAAATTGGGCAACCGGCGGAGATTGACACCCATAACGGCGTAATTGATGGCAAGGTGATGCGAATTGATCCGGCTGTATTGAACGGAACGGTCACTGTTGACGTAGAACTGGCTGGAACTCTGCCGCAGGGCGCGAGACCCGACCTAAGCGTAGATGGAACGATCGATCTGGACCGGATGGCGGACGTGCTTTATGTGGGCAGGCCTGCATTCGGAAATGAGAACAGCACGATCAGTCTGTTCAAACTCGGGATGAATGGAAAGACAGCGGTGCGCGTTCCGGTAAAGGTTGGACGAGCGTCGGTGAACAGCATCCAGGTTCTTGAAGGCCTGCAGGAGGGTGACACGGTGATTCTGTCGGATATGAGTCGTTGGGATAACACGGACAGGATTCGCTTGAACTAAGCATGAATTGAGAATGAGTCAGAACAAGGAGATCAAGAATGCCTGCAAGCGAGACGATTATTCAGATCGAGGATCTGACGAAGGTTTTCTACACAGACGAGATTGAGACGCACGCGTTGTCCGGTGTGCACTTGAGTATCAGTCGCGGTGAGTATGTGGCGATGTCTGGGCCATCGGGCTGCGGTAAATCGACGCTGCTGTCGATTATTGGATTGCTCGATACACCTACGGGCGGACAATACACATTGAACGGTAAGGAGGTTGCGAACCTGAACTTCGCCGACCGTTCGCGGATCCGAAATCAGGAGATCGGGTTTATCTTTCAGAGCTTCAACCTGATCGGAGATCTAACGGTGGCCGAAAATGTTGAACTCCCCCTCACTTATCGCGCCGGGATGCCGGCGGCGGAGCGGAAGAAGAGAGCACAGCAATCGCTGGAACGCGTGAACATGGCGCATCGAATGCGGCACTATCCGGCACAGCTCTCCGGTGGTCAACAGCAAAGGGTTGCAGTAGCGCGTGCGCTGGCGGGTTTGCCTTCTATTCTGCTGGCCGATGAGCCGACGGGGAACCTTGATTCGAAGAACGGCGAAGCCGTGATGAAGCTGCTGCAGGAGCTTCATCAAGAAGGCTCGACGATCTGCATGGTGACGCACGACCCAAGATTTGCGGCACACGCTGAGCGGCAGGTGCACTTGTTCGACGGCAAGGTAGTGGCAGAGGGCGAGCTGAAGCGGTTATTAGCGGAGGTAGAGGCATGACGTGGATAGAGGATCTGAGGCAAGCGATGCGCGAGATGCCGTGGTTCGTCGCGGCGGTCGTGTTACTGATCGCGATGGGAGTGGGAATAAATGCCGAAGTTCTGGGCGCAGCGGATGGAAATGAGACAAGATTGTGCCTTCATCGTGTAGATACGTTGGCGACGCCGTGGATTAGCGCGTGTGAACGGCAGGCTCGGCGATGTGCCATGGAGATCACGCCTGGCGTGACAGTGTTGATCGGCACAGATCGATACCGTTTGGAGGTAACAATCCCCGAGGCATCTGTGCGGTCACGGTTGGATACGGTACGCAAGTTGAATCTGGTCCGTGTAGCGCCATTTTTCCGTAGTGTTGTAAGCAGTCGCTTACGTGAGTGCAGGGGTTAGCAACAGAAGGCCGCAGAAGCTATCGTCACAGCCTACATCGGTCGGTGGCGTTACCTGCGAGCATCACCATCTTCGGTCCGGCTCGCCGGCAGTAATATCGTCGCGTTTGCCACCCTCAGTGCTGGTATGAACATCGCCATCAATGTAACTCCGAGAGAAGCCCTTTTTTGAATTTTAAGTATTAGACATGGAGCGGGACGATGATTGAGCTGAAAAAGGTAGAACGCAGCTACAAGACGGGGCATACAGAGACTTGGGTTCTGCGGCGAATCAACCTTTCGATCCGACAGGGTGAATTTGTAACTGTTATGGGTCCATCAGGTGCGGGCAAATCTTCTTTGCTTAACGTGCTTGCGATGCTCGACGATCAGTGGAGGGGAGAGTTTTACTTCGGCGGCGATGCGGTGCATGCGATGAATCGAAAACAGAGAGCAGAACTGGCGCGACGTCGGATTGGAATGGTTTTTCAGAGTTACCACCTATTGGATGACCTAACGGTGGCGGAGAATATCGATTTGCCATTGTCTTATAAAGATATCCCGAAGCTTGAGCGGCAGGCATTAGTGGCGGATACGTTGGACCGCTTCAACATTGTGGGAAAGAAAGATCTGTATCCCAACCAGTTGTCGGGAGGACAACAACAGCTGGTTGGAGTTGCAAGAGCGGTGATTCACAAGCCCGAGTTGTTGTTGGCCGATGAGCCTACGGGAAATCTGCATTCGGAGCAGGCAAAAGAGATCATGCAGCTATTTCGACGTCTGAATGAAGAGGGTACGACAGTTGTGCAGGTAACGCATTCGGAGGTGAACGCGGAGCATGGCTCGCGCATCATCGAGTTGAGAGATGGATGGTTGTCGCGGGATACTGCTGGATTGGAAGCGGTTGAGGGAGTGGAGGTGCGCGCGTGAGGCTGAGAGCTCTACTCAGTTATTTTGGAGTGTTGACATGGGTGCAGCTACCTGCAATGGCGCAGATGCAACAAACTGCGGTGAGCCAGACACCGGGAGCTCCACAGCCAGCGTTGCGACTCGATATCCCACACTCAGACAATCCGATAAATGCGTACAGGGCTTCGTTAGTGCCGCAACCTAATCTCGCGAACTCGCCGCGGATCGATGCGCTTGTTAACAATGGAGTTCTTGAGCTCAGTTTGAAAGACGCGATTTCGCTGGCGTTGGAGAATAACCTCGACATTGCAATCGCTAGATACAATCTGCCGATCGCAGCGGCCGATGTACTGCGTACACAGGCTGGAGGAACGTTCCGCGGCGTGAATACGGGTGTGGTTCAGAATACTCCAGGCGGTGGGGTGGGAGGTTTCGGCACAGCGGCCAGCGGTGCAGGTGCTGGTGGAACGACGAGCGGCGCCGGAGGTGCCGGTTCAGGAGCAAACGGATTGGTCTCGTCCACTCTGGGTACAGGAACAACGGTCTCCTCATACGATCCCACTATTTCGGGAATCTTTAGCGTCGAGCACTATGCGCAGCCGCTGTCTAACCTTGTTGTCTATGGAGTGCCGACGCTGCAACAGAATACGACGACGGGAAACATCAACTTTACGCAATCGTTTCCAACGGGAACGACACTGTCGGCGGTATTCGACAACAATCGCCAAACATTGAATAGTATTCAGAGTTTTCTGGACCCTACATTGAATACCTACTACCGCCTTGAGTTTCAGCAGCAGCTGTTATCTGGTTTTGGATTCGGGCCCAACTTGCGATTTTTGCGGATTGCGAAGAATAATCAACGAATCTCTGACAAGGCATTCAAACTTCAGGTAGTAACAACAGTTACGCAGGTTGCCAATATGTATTGGGACTTGGTGGCTGCTTACGAGGATGAAGGAGTAAAGAGCCGATCTCTAGAATTTGCACGACAGACTTTGGAGAGTGGTCGCAAACAGCTTGCGCTGCAGGCGATTCCTGCGATGGATGTGATGAAGGATGAGGCTGAAGAGGCTAATCGCGAGCAGGATCTTACAATCGCCAAGACAGCGCTGCAGTTTCAGGAACTCTTGATGAAAAATGCCCTGACCAAAAATCTGGACGACCCAATTTTGGAGGCGATGCCGGTGCGGCCAACCGATCAGAGTTCGATGGTGGATGCGACATCGCAGGGCTCTGGCCCTACCGAAGACATGATTACGCGGGCGATGCAGAACCGGTTAGAGCTGGGCGAGTTAGATATCAATCTTCAGAACAGCCGCATTAGCAGGGATGCAGCGCGTAACGCCCTGCTACCTTCAGTGGCTTTGACGGGATGGTATGGAGGTTCAGGACTGGCCGGCCCGCCGAATCCTGGCTCAGGCACCCCGTCGACCTCTCCGCAGGACTTTCCCGGTGCTGTACGCACAGCGCTTAATAATAGCGCTCCCGACTATTATGTCGGCGTCTCGGTAAATGTTCCAATCCGCAATCGAGTGGCAAAGTCTGACCAATATCGAGCGGAGCTGGAGACGAGACAGTCGGAACTTCAACTGCAGCAGTTGAAAAAGCAGATTCGTATTGAGGTTCGGAATGCTGAGTATGCACTGGAGCAGAACGAGGCACGAGTCGTCTCTGCTCGAAAAGGGCGCGATCTTGCACAGAAGACATTCGACATTACAGCGAAGGAGCAGGAGCTCGGGGCAGGTTCAAACTATCAGACTTTAACGGCGCGGCGGGACCTCGCTGCGGCTGAATCCACATTGGTGGCGGCGATGACCGCCTATCAAAAGGCGAAGATAGAGGTAGACCGCGCGATCGGGTCTACCTTGGAAGCCAATAGCATTTCGATAGAATCAGCGAAGACGGGCATAGCCCCGAATGGGCAATAGCAGGTGAGAGAAGGTTGAGATGCTGGCGGAGCGAATAGAGAAGGACGCTGTGGCGATTGGAGAGAGGCAGCCGCCGTGCAGGCTTTTGGTTGCGGATGATCAGCCACACATTCTGGAGGCGCTTCATCTGCTGTTGAAGCCTGAAGGCTATGAGCTCGAGATGGTGCGATCGCCTGCGTTGGTACTTGAAGCGTTGGCGCGGAATAGTTTCGACGGGGTGTTGGTCGATCTGAACTATACACGCGACACAACTTCGGGGCAGGAGGGACTGGATCTCGTCTCACGAATGAAGGAGATTGACGCACAGTTGCCGGTTGTAGTGATGACGGCTTGGGGCAACATTGACCTTGCTGTGGAAGCGATGCGGCGTGGTGCCGGAGACTTCATTCAAAAGCCGTGGGAAAATGCGCGTCTGCTGAATATCTTGCGGACACAGATGGATCTGCATCGCAGCCAGAAGAGGGCACAGTGGTTGGAGGCAGAGAATCGGATTCTGCGTGCTCCAGGTGCTCCAGATTTCATCGCTTCGGCTGCTTCGATGCGTGCCGTTTTGGAGACGATGGCAAGGGTCGGACCTTCCGATGCGAACGTCCTGATTACGGGTGAACATGGCACAGGAAAGGAGGTTGTGGCGCAGACGCTGCATCGCCTTTCTGCACGCGCCGGTCGTACGTTGGTGGCCGTGAACACGGGAGCTCTGCCGGAAGGTACGTTTGAGAGCGAACTATTCGGGCACGTAAAGGGAGCTTTCACAGATGCTCGAACAGATCGTATTGGGCGCTTCGAGCTGGCGAATGGCGGGACGTTATTTCTGGACGAGATTGCAAATATTCCGATGAGGCAGCAGGCGAAGTTACTTCGTGTCCTGGAGACGGGTGAGTTGGAGCGTGTGGGTTCGTCGAAGACCCAAACGGTGAATGTGCGGATACTTTCCGCAACGAATGCCGACCTGCGATCTGAATGTGCGGCAGGGCGTTTCCGCGAAGATCTCCTGTTCCGGCTCAATACGGTTGAGATTAGTCTGCCGCCGCTGCGAGATCGGCGCGACGATATTCCAGCACTTGCGGGACATTTTCTGGCGAGGTACGCGGAGCGTTATCGCAGGCAGATTCAAGGGTTGGAGCAGAGCGCGCTACAGCTGATGTTGAACTATGGTTGGCCAGGAAATGTGCGTGAGCTGGACCATACGATAGAACGGGCTGTGCTGATGGCGCGGGGCGAGCGGATAGAAGCCGCTGATCTTGGGTTGCATACGCAGCGCGGAGTTGCGCAGAGCATGGATGACATGAGCCTGGAGGCAGTGGAGGCGATCCTGATTCGCAAGGCGCTGGCACGAACGGCTGGCAATGTGAGTCACGCTGCTGATGCTCTGGGACTGAGTCGAGGAGCGTTATACCGACGCATCGAGAAGTATGGCCTCTGAGGAAGATACCGACGCGGAGCTTGACGGGGGAAGAGCGCGTACGCGCTTGCCGCTGACGAGATCGGGACGGCGACTCAGGTTCGAGTGGCGCTTGCGTCTGTGGTTCTACCTGGCTGGATTGCTTGTGGTGCTGCTGTGCTGGTTGTTGCTGCGAAAGTATTCCGCGGACGTTTCCATGCAATGCGTCGTTATGGTCATATTGATCGCGGGGTGGGCGTTTCTGGTCTCTGTGTTGATGGAGCAGATTATTCGGCCGCTGCAGACGCTTACAAATGTGGTGGCTGCGTTGCGTGAGGACGACTACTCGTTTCGAGCTCGGGGAGGGCAGAGAAACGATGTGCTGGGCGACTTGGCTTTGGAAGTGAATCGGTTGGCTGGAATGTTGCAGGGTCAGCGTATGGGTGCGCTGGAGGCGATGGAGCTGGCTGAGCGGGTGATGGGTTCGATGCAGTCTCCTGTGCTTGCCTTCGACCCTGGTGGGAAGTTGGTGCTGTTGAATGCCGCGAGTGAGCGGGCGTTTGAGCTGCAGTCGAAGATGGTGCTTGGTCATACCGGAGAAGATCTGAAGCTGGCTGGATTGCTGGGTGTGGGCGACGACGAGGTGATCTCGCTGGGCAGCGGACAGAAGGCTGCACGGTGGATGGTGAAGCGGACGAGCTTTCGTCTTCGCGGAGTTCCTCATACTTTGGTGGTGCTTTCGGATGTAAGCGCGGCGCTGCGCGAGGAGGAGAGACTGGCCTGGGAGAGGCTGATTCGCGTGCTTGGGCACGAGATCAACAACTCGCTCACTCCGATCAAGTCGATTGCCGAGAGTCTTCGAGGGCGGATTGCGGGATTGAAGGATCAGATTGGCGAGAGCAGCGACTTTGAGCGTGGGCTTGCGGTGATTGAGAATCGCTCGGAGTCGTTGAACCGTTTTCTTCAGGCGTATCGGCAGTTGATGGGGCTGCCGGCTCCGAAGCTGGCATCGGTGGCGGTGAGGGGGTTGGTGGAGCGGGTGGCTCAGTTGGAGAGGCGCGTGGCTGTGAAGGTGATGGATGGTGAAGATGTGGTGTTGCAGGTGGATGCGGATCACATTGAACAGGCGCTGATCAACCTGGTGCGGAATGGGGCGGATGCGGCGCTGAGTCCGGATGCGGCTGCGGATGGAGTGCCGCAGGTGGAGATTACGTGGCGGATTGTGGGTCCAGAGGTGGTGATTGGCGTTCTTGATAATGGGCCGGGGTTGAGCAATGCGAGCAATTTGTTTGTTCCGTTTTATACGACGAAGCCTGGTGGGACGGGGATCGGGTTGGTGCTGGCTCAGCAGATCGCGCAGGCGCATCGCGGGTCGGTGCAGTTGACGAATCGGTTGGATGGCCAGGTTGGGTGCAGGGCTGAGCTTAGGCTCCCTTTGACGAACTCCTGAGTACCCCTCCCCCTGGGGGGTGGGTGGGGATAAGTGCTTTGATTGCATCATTTTGCGTTTTTGTCTCTCTGTAAAATATTCATATCAAATGGGTTGCGGGTAAATATTTCTTTCTAAATGGGTTAGGTGGTTAATAGGAAAAGCCCCGACTTTGTCGGGGCTTTTTTATCTTCTATATCCAGTATAGCGGTTGGGGGATAACTCGTACGTCATGCGAATGTCCGCGGTTGGCGCGGGTTTTGGCGGTTTTGGGGGTTGACAGGGTTTTGGGTGGGACAGGCTGGAGGCCGCTTTGCGGTGGGGGTTAGACGTGAGGCTGAAGCCTTGCTGTGTCTCAGTTGCAAAACCAGAAGGCGACAGAGCAGATCCCTGCGGGATGACAAACAAAAGGGACGAACAACCGCGAAGGCAAATGCAACCGCAACCGCAGTCCTTGCGGGATGACAAAACAAAAGGTAGGCAACAGCAACGACAAAGGCAAAGGCAATATTTAGTCGCTTCGGCTTCGGCTTTCGCTCTGGCCTTCGGCAGAGTGGAATCGGCCCTGTGGCTGGGTTTAGACGCGAGGCTAAAGCCTCGCTCTACCTCAAGGGCAACAGCAATAGCAAGGACAACCGCAACGGCAAGAGCAGATCCCTACGGGATGACAAACAAAGGGACAAAACAACGGCAACAGCAAAGACAACTACAACCGCAGATCCCCTACGGGGATGACAACCAAAAGGGCAAGCAACGGCAACGGCAACAGCAATAGAAACAGCAGCAGCAAATGCACAGCAACAGCAACAGCAACAGCGACAGAGGCTGCGATTGCGACAGCGGCTGCGAGGGCAGATGCATGTTTGGTGGTGAGGGACAGGGTGGGCGGAGCGAGAACGGTTGGGTGGGTGTTGGTTGGATTGTGGTGGATCAGGGGAGCATGGAGGGTAGGGTGAGGCGGTGGGGGGCGGTGGTGTTGAGCCAGGCTTCGAACTCGGGGGAGGGGCGGAGATTGAGGATGCGGCGCAGGTAGAGGGCGTCGTGGAAGCTGGTGCTCTGGTAGTTGAGCATGATGTCGTCGGCGCCGGGGACGCCCATGATGTAGTTGACGCCGGCGGTGCCGAGCAGGGTGAGGATGGCGTCCATGTCGTCGTTGTCGGCTTCGGCGTGGTTGGTGTAGCAGATGTCGCAGCCCATGGGGAGGCCAAGGAGTTTGCCGCAGAGGTGGTCTTCGAGGGCGGCGCGGAGGATCTGTTTGCCGTCGTAGAGGTACTCGGGGCCGATGAAGCCGACGACGGTGTTGACGAGCATGGGGCGGAAGTGGCGGGCGACGGCGTAGGCGCGGGCTTCGAGGGTTTGCTGGTCGATAGCGAAGCCGTCGGTGCCGCGGTGGGCGTTGGCGGAGAGGGAGCTGCCCTGGCCGGTCTCGAAGTACATGATGTTTTCGCCTCCGGGTTCGGCCTGGGCGAGGGTTTTAGCGGGCGTTTTGGCGGGGGATGCGGCGGCTTCGGCTTGGTTGTCGATCTGGTTGTCGGTGTGGGTGTTTGGGTTGTCGATATTGTTGGGGATGGGGTTGGGTATGCCACCTCGTTTGAGGCTGCGGGCTTGCTGGTGGGCTTCGTCGATGAGGGAGAGGTTGATGCCGAAGCTGGTGTTGGTGGCTTCGGTGCCGCCGATGGACTGGAAGAGGAGGTCGAGTGGGGCGCCTTGTTGCATGGCCTGCATCTGGGTGGTGAGGTGGGCGAGGACGCAGGACTGGGTGGGGATCTCGTAGCGGAGACGGATGTGGTCGATGAGGCGGAGGAGGGTGGTGAGGGCGGATACGTTGTCGGAGGCGGGGTTGATGCCGATGACGGCGTCGCCGGAGCCGAGGAGGAGGCCGTCGAGGATGGAGGCGGCGATGGCTTTGGGGTCGTCGGTGGGGTGGTTGGGCTGGAGGCGGGTGGAGAGGCGGCCGGGAAGGCCAACGGTGGTGCGGAATCTTGTGACGACGTGGATCTTGCGGGCTACGAGGACGAGGTCCTGGAGGCGCATGAGTTTGGAGACGGCGGCGGCGATCTCGGGGGTGAGGCCGGGGGCGAGTGCGGCGAGGGTCTCGGAGGTGGCGTCATCGGAGAGGAGGTGGTCGCGGAGTTGGCCGACGGTGAGGCTGGAGATGGGGGCGAAGGCGGTGACGGCTTGCGGGGTGCGGCTGGTGTCGACGATGAGGCGGGTGACCTCGTCGGACTCGTAGGGGATGAGGGCTTCGTTGTGGAAGTGGGCGAGGGGAAGGTCGGCGAGGGCCATCTGGGCGGCGACGCGCTGCTGGGCGCTGGTGGCGGCGATGCCGGCTAGCTCGTCGCCGGAGCGGGCGGGGGTGGCTTTGGCGAGGAGGTCGGCGAGGTTGGGGAAGGTGTAGCGGACGCTTGCGACGGTGTGGGCGTGGGCCATTGGGTTCTACGCTAGCAGGTGCGGGTGGGCGCGGTTGCTACGGTATTTCTTTAAAGGTGTAGAGCGCGGCGCTTCGAGAAAAAATACGGGGTTCTTCGCTTCGCTCAGAATGACGACAATTTTTTGCTCTAGAGAAGCAACGAAGATGTTCTAGGGCTTGGTTAGTTTAATTCTGAGGACGGAGTTGAGTTCGGAGAGGCGCTCCATCTTGCGTTTGTCTTCGTCGATGTCCTGGATGGCGACGACGCCTCCGGAGACCTTTCCGTCGGGGTCGAAGACGGGGGCTGCGCTGAGGCTGATCCATGAGCTGGAGCCGTCGATGTAGTAGCGAAGATATTCTTTGGGGCCGATGGTTCTGCCGCTCATGATGGCGGTTGCGAGGGGATGTTCTTCGGGCTTATCGGGAGGTGCGTCGGGATCGTAGGCGTGGGAGTCTCTGCAGTAGTCGTCGATGACGGTGGGAGGCGCTACGGTGGTGCGGAGGATGGTTTCTGCGCGCGGGTTGCTCATGATGACGCGGCCGTCGGGGGCTTCGGCGATGACGATGCCGATGGGGACGGCGTTGAAGATGGCCTGGAGACGGGCTTCGCTGCGGCGGAGGGCCTCTTCGGCTTTGTGGTGGTCGTCGATGTCTTCGACGGTGCCGTACCAGCGGAGGATCGTGCCGTCTTCGCCGCGGCGGACGGCTGCGCGGGCACGCATCCAGTGCCAGTCGCCGTTACGCCAGCGGATGCGGTATTTGATGTCGAGGGGTGCTCCGGTGCGGAGGGATGCGGACCAGGCGTTGAGGGTGGGTTCGAGATCGTCGGTGTGGAGGACCTTGAGCCAGCCGTCGCCGAGGGAGTCGGATTTGGAGAGGCCGGTGAGTTTTTCCCAGCGATTGCTGACGTCGAGGATCATGCCGTTGGGGGCGGCGGTCCAGGGGACTTCGGGGTTGAGTTCGACGGTGTGACGGTAGTGGTCTTCGCTCTCGGAGAGGGCTTGTTCGATCTGCTTGCGGCGGGTGATGTCGACGACGGAGACGGAGATGCCGATGACTTCGTCGACCTCGTCGCGGGCGGGCTGGAAGTTGATGAGATAGGTGCGAGTGCGGCCGAGGCGGGAAGGGTCGGGGTAACAGATCTCGAGGTCGGTGCTGGCTTCGCCGTTGAGGGCGCAGTGGAGGTAAGGCTCCCAGAGGAGGGCCTGGCCGGGGAGGACTTCGGCGAAGCTTCGGCCGAGATGGGCGGCGACGGGGAGCTGGTGGATCTCGGCGAGGCGCTTGTTGACGCTGACGTAGCGGAGGTTGAGGTCGAGGAAGCAGAGGCCGACGGGGACGCCGTCGTATATGGCGTGGAGCTGGGCGAGGCGCTGGGTGGGGAGGGCCTCGAGGCGCATGGGCATGGTGGGGTCGGCGGTGAAACGCGGGTCTGCGGTGGCGCGGGTGTCGGGCGCCATGGTGGATGGCGGGGAGGCGCGCATTCGGATGGCGAGGACGGCGGGGAGTTCTTCGGGTGGGACTGGACGGCCGTAGAGCCAGCCCTGGCCAAGGTCGCAGCCGAGCCAGAGGAGCATGTCGGCGATGGCCTGGGTCTCGACTCCTTCGGCGACGGTGAGGAGACCGAGGCTGTTGCCGAGACCGACGATGGCTGCGGCGATCTTTCGGCTCTCGCGGGTGTGGTTCATGGAGCGGACGAAGGTGGCGTCGATCTTGAGCTCGTCGAGGGGAAGGGACTGAAGGTGGCGAAGGCTGGAGTATCCGGTGCCGAAGTCGTCGAGGGCGAGACGAGAGCCTTGCTCTTTGAGTTCCTGGGCGATGCGGATGGCTTGTTCGGTGTTGCCGAGGAGGGAGCTTTCGGTGATCTCGAGGACGAGGCGGCTGAGGGGGAAGCCGGCGTGCTCAGCGGCGGCGCGGATGTGTTTGGGGAGGGTGAGATCGGTGAGCTGGGTGAGGGAGATGTTGACGGAGAGGGTGAGATGGGCGGGGATGTCGCGTGCGTTGATGAAGACGGTGCGAAGGAGGCTGCCGGTGAGGAGGCCATTGAGGCCCGTACGTTCGGCGAGGGGGATGAACTCGTCCGGGGAGACGACGCCGCGGAGTGGGTGCCTCCAGCGGGCGAGCACCTCAAATCCCCGGAGGAGACCGGTGCGAAGCTCGACGAGAGGCTGGAAGTACGGCACGATCTCGTTGTGTTCGAGGGCTCGGCGTAGGTCGGATGCGTCTTCTGCCGCCATGGCAACGACGATACTACGGCCCGAATACAAGATATAGAGTTATCGCGTGATTTTTTGATCCCGCCAACGGGCGACGAGATCGCGCGCGGCCGGGGGCCAGTGGGGGAAGGTGAACTGGAAGCCGGAGTTGAGGAGGCGACCGGGGACGACTTGCCGGCTTTTGAGGATAAGCTCGGACTCGGTGCGCATGAGGAAGGTGCCGATCTCGATCATCCAGGGATAGGTGGGGAGACCGATGCGTGTGCCCCAGGCTTCGCGGAGAGCGCGGAGGAAGTCGCGGTTGGGCAGGGGATGCGGTGCGGCGAGGTTGATGGCGCCGGAGATATTGGGGCTGGCGATGAGGAGCTCGATGGCGCGGATGAGGTCGGTCTCGTGGATCCAGGAGACGAACTGGTTGCCGGGGCTGTTGGTGCCGCCGAGGCCGTGGCGGACTAGATTGAGGAAGACGTCGAAGACTCCGCCGGGGTCGGGGCTGAAGGTCATGGCGCTGCGCAGGGCTACTTTGCGGGTATGCTGCGTGGGAGCGGAGAAGAATGCTTCTTCCCAGGCCTTGGCGACGTCGATGGAGAAGTTCCAGGTGTCGGGTGCCCCGGGTTCGTTGCCGCCGAGTTCGCCGGTGGCCTCGTCCATGGGGCGGTCGAGGGAGTGGCGGTAGATGGTGGCGGTGCTGGCGTTGAGCCATACGGCGGGAGGGTGCTGGAGGGTGGCGATGACTTCGCCGAGGAGGCGGGTGGAGAGGACGCGGGAGTCCAGGATGGCTTTGCGGTTGGCAGGGGTGTAGCGGCAGTTGACGCTGCGGCCGGCGAGGTTGATACAGACGTCGCTGTGGTCGAGCTCGTCGATCCATGGGCCGGGGATGAGGCCGTCCCAGGGAAGCGTCTTCCACGGGGAGAGGTGTGGGGTGCGGCTGAGGACGGTGACGGCGTGGCCCTGCGCGTGGAAGTGGCGGGCGAGGAGTTGGCCTACTTGTCCGGCGCCGCCGGGAAGGACGATTCGCATGGGTGGAGTTTATCTTGTGGGTTTATTTTGACGGCTTATTTTGGGGCGGCTCGGTTTGAAGTTGGCGGCAGGTAGAGCTGCCAGTCGGTGGAGGATTCGGCGAGGCGTTTGATGACGACGTTGCGTTCGCGGAGGAGCCTGAGCATGTAGCGGCGAAGGAAGAGGGCTTCGGCGATGGGGCCGAGGATGGGGAGAGGCGCGGCTACGAAGAAGAGATCTTTCATCTCGGTGGCGCCGGAGGGCAGGGTGCGGAAGAGGTGGTCGCCCCGCATGGAGCGGAAGATGCCTTTGACCATAGTGATGCGAAAGTAGGTTGGCGGCTGGAAGACGGTGAGTTCGCTGGTGAGGTTCTGCCAGACGCCGAAGTGACGAGCGCGCCAGGTGACCTGCTGACCGAGTTCGATCAGGCCGGAGGTGACTCCGCCCTCCGCGGTGGCTTGTTCGCCAGAGTGGATGTTATCGAGGAGATGGACTTCGACGCTACGGGAGAGGTCGAAGCAACGCTCGATGGGGGCTTCGATGACGGTGATCTCTTCGATACGGATCATAGGGGTAGGGGTGTGGCTGGATGTGGTTGAGGTGGAAGGGTTTGGGTTGATGGCAAGAATGGCCCGAATGCGAACGTAATTTAATTATGCGCCGAGAGATATTTCCAGCTAACTAATGGATTAGTTGCTCGTCTGATTGGTTGAGTAGATTTTTCGTTTCTGTCTTTCTGAATTTCGGGAGTGATTGAGAGTTTATGCCGCCGAAGAGATCCATTACGTTGACGGAAGCTGAGTTGAGGCTCATGAAGTTGTTGTGGGCGCGCGGCGAGTCGGCGGTGGGGGAGCTGGTGGCGGCGATGCCTGAGGGTGAGGCGCTGGCGTATAACTCGGTGCTGACGACGATTCGGATTCTGGAGCAGAAGGGGTATGTGCGGCATCGGCAGGAAGGACGTGCGTTCGTCTATTGCCCGTGTGTGCAGGAGCAGGAGGCGGGACGGTCGGAGGTTCGTCATATGATGCAGCGGTTCTTCGGCAACTCGCGCGAGAGGCTGCTGCTGTCGCTGCTGGGCGATGACGAGGTGACGCCGGAGGAGCTGGCGCGGCTGCGCGAGGCGATTGCGGCGGCGGAAGACGATCGACGGGGGGATGCGTGATGGCTGCGACTCTCGGGATGACGTTGCTCGGCTCCGATCTGGTGAACTTCGCGCACGGCTTTGAAGGTGTGTCGCGGCTGGCTGCTACGAGTTTTGTGTCTGGGCTGTGGCAGGGGCTGGTGCTGGCGGCTGGTGTGGCGCTCTGTCTGCGGCTGTTGCCGAAGACCTCGGCGGCGGTAAGATTTTCGATCTGGACGGCGGTGTTTGCTGTGCTTGCTCTGCTGCCGCTGTTGCATGCTTATACGTTGCGGGCGGGTGGTGGGGTTGCTGGACATGCCGCTGTGGTGCAGGTGGATGTGCGATGGAGTTTTGCGATCGCGGCGCTGTGGTTGGTGGCATCTTTGATTCGGGCGGCGGAGCTTGGGATGGATGTGATTCGTCTGCATGGGATCTGGAAGAGGGCGACGCCGGTAGAGACGAGTTTTGATGAAGCGCTGGCTGCGGCGGGCAGACGTAGGGTGCAGGTGTGCACGTCGGTGGATGTGGATCGGCCCAGTGTGATTGGATTTTTTTCTCCGCGGATTCTTTTGCCGGAGGATGTCTATGCGCGGTTGACGGGTGCGGAGCTGGAGCAGATTGTGCTGCACGAGGCGGGGCATCTGCGGCGGGCCGATGACTGGATCAATCTGTGGCAGAAGGTGAGTTTGGTGGCGGTGCCGCTGAATCCGGTGCTGCTGTGGGTGGAGCGCAGGTTGTGCCTGGAGCGCGAGCTAGCGTGCGATGACGATGTGCTGCGTTGGACGAAGTCTCCGAAGGCGTATGCGACTTGCTTGACGAATCTGGCGGAGCATCGGATGAACCGTCGCGTGGCGGCGCTGTCGCTGGGTGCGTGGGAGCGGCGGTCGGAGCTGGCTCGGCGGGTGCATAGCATTTTGCGTCACGGCGAGGGGATGGGAAAGACGCAGGCTCGGGCGGTGATGGCTGGTCTGATGCTTGCGATGGTTGGCGGTGCGGCGGGATTGTCGCGATGCCCGCAGTTTGTTTCGTTCGCGCCGATGGATATGGGGAACTCTTCTTCGGCTTCGGTGGTTGCAATGAATTTGGCAGGGAGCTTGCCTGGGGCAGGATATCAGCCGGTGGTGTTTCATCCGCAGGGTGCGGCGCATGAGAGTTTGTTGAAGGCGTCGATGCCGATGGCTTCGGCGAATCGGACGGCTCTGCCGTTGCGCCGGGTTGTTGCGAAGCGGCGGCGAACTGCGGGTGCTTTGGTGCGCTCCAATGTTTCGCTGCGGTCTGATGTTCTACGGCGGTCAAGAGTGCAGGGACAGGGGTGGGTGGTGCTGACTTCGTGGAGTGCGCAGGAGCGCAGCGGAGTGGTTCTTACGGTTTCGGAGGAGCGCGGTTCTTCCTCCTCTAATTTTTCTTCTTCTTTTTCTTCTTCGTATGCGGCCGTGCCCACGCAGAGTGGGTGGCTGGTCATTCAACTTTAACCAAAGCTGTTCAACCTATCTTCCGAGGATCGTCATGTCTTTTGAAACTAATAAATTAGTAGGTAAGCTGGGACGGGCTGCCGTTCCTGCAGGTGCTGTTGCGACGCTGGTTCTGGGTGCTTCGCTCTTCTTTCATCACAACGGCGTTCATGCGGCGATGATCTCGTCTGCTGCGCCGATGGACGATAACAGTGTGTCGTCGCTGGTGGCGCTGGATAATGCGGTGGAGTCGGTTGCGGCGCGTGTGACGCCTGCGGTGGTGAACGTGGCGGTGACGTCGCGTGGTTCGTCCGAGCGTGAGGCGGGCGATGAGCAGTCGCAGAATCAGGGGCCGGATCAGGGACAGATGCAGGGATTGCCTCCGGGATTTGCGCAGTTCTTTGGGCAGGGCGGGCAGGGAATGCAGAGGCCGCAGCAGCCGCAGCTAGAGCATGGAATTGGAAGCGGGATTATTATTTCGCCGGATGGCTACATCGTTACGAATAATCACGTGATCGATGGCGCGGTGCAGATTCGTGTGACGTTGAACGATCGGCGGGTGATGACGGCGAAGCTGGTGGGCGCAGATAAGTTGACGGATCTTGCGGTGATCAAGGTGGATGCGCATGATCTACCGAGCATTGCGTGGGGCGATTCGACGAAGTTGAAGCCGGGACAGACGGTGCTGGCGTTTGGCAGTCCGTTTGGCTACTTCCAGTTTTCGGTGACGCGCGGGATTGTGAGTGCGGTGAATCGGCCGAATCCGTACTCGAACGATGCGCGGAAGCCGGGTGGTTATATTCAGACGGATGCGGCGATCAATCCGGGCAACTCGGGCGGTGCGCTGGTGAACTCGCATGGAGAGCTGGTGGGGATTAATACGTTTATCATCTCGGACAGTGGATCGTTTGCGGGTGCGGGATTTGCGATTCCTTCGCAGCTTGTGCGGGCGACGGCGGAGCAGCTGATCAAGACGGGTACAGTGCATCATGGGTATCTCGGGATCAGCATGAACGATGTGACTCCGGCGAATGCGAGCTTCTTCAACCTGAAGGAGGCAACGGGAGCGATTGTGGCGCAGGTGACGCCGGACTCTCCAGCAGCGCGTGCGGGGCTGAAGAATGGCGACGTGATCGATGAGCTGAACGGCGAGAAGATTGTGAACGGAGGCGCGCTGCAGGTTGCGGTGAGCGAGGATACTCCGGGTACGACGATCACGTTGGGAATTATTCGCAATGGGTCGAAGCAGACGGTGAACGTTCAGGTCGGCGAGTTCCACAAGGATGCTGAGGTGGCTAGCAACGATGGTTCCGGCGCTCCGCAGAGTGGCAAGCTGGGTCTGGCGGTGAGCGAGTTGACGCCGGATGTTCGGCAGCAGCTACACATTCCTTCGCAGGTACAGGGCGTGGCGGTGCAGACGGTTCGTCCAGCGAGCCCTGCGGACGATGCGCAACTGGCTCCGGGGGATGTGATTCTCGAAGTGGATCGTCATCCGGTGTCTTCGGCGGATCAGTTTGTCAGCCAGGTGCATGCGAATCCAGGGAAGGACTTGCTGCTGCTGGTTTGGTCGCAGGGAAATGCCAGCTACCGGGTGGTGCATCCGGATGGAGGTAATCAGAGCGGTATGTAGTTCTGATGAGGGAAGAGGCCGCCTTGAGAAATTCGGGGCGGCCTTTTTCTTTTAGGTAACTTTGTCCTGCCGGACGGGCCGCCTGCTCGGCGGAGGGTCACTTCGTGACTTGTGTACCTTGACTTGGCGGGTGGATTTCGGTGGTCCTCCCGTTGGTCGGGGTCTTTGTTTTGTGGACGGGACCTGCTCTTGGGTGGGATGAATATGGTAGATTACTGATTATGGAATCGATTCTTCAAAGCGCCTGCCCAGGCTGTTGTTGTTGTGGAGAATCTCTGCGCGTGCGCTCCTCGCGGCGTTAGTTCCTACTCTCTTCTAAAACTTATCGCTTTACAGAAGTCACGCGGCTCATCGTCGCCTGGCTCCGGTGTTGGAATGAATTTGTCAGCTTACACACATAACGGCAGATCTTTTACGGTCGTCTCTCACGGCACCGTGTGTTGTTGTTGTAGCTGATCTTCGCATCCCCCTTTCTTAAAATTCATTCCTTTTATTCGTAAGACCAGCCCGGCTGACTGCCTTGGGAGTCACTTCATGTTTCGTCGCAGCGTTATTCTTTTTCTTCTTTCTGTCGCAACGGTTCACGCCCAGGTTGTGGGAGGCACGATCAGCGGTACGGTGTCGGACGGTGAAGGGGCTGTGATTCCCGGAGCTACGGTGGTGATTCGGAATCAGGAGACTGGCGGCGAGCGGCATCTTGTGTCCGACTCTTCCGGCATCTATGCGGCGCCGTCGATTCCGGTCGGGATGTATACGGTCTCGGTTGCGCGGGACGGCTTTGCTCCGCAGATTCGCACGGGTATTTTGCTGACGGTTGGTCAGGCGACACGCATCGACGTGTCGTTGCGACCCGGGGCGTTGGCAGAGCAGGTTACGGTTACGGATGCTCCAGCTTCGGTGAATGTTTCCACGCAGCAGATTGCCGGGCTGGTAGGTGAGAATCAGGTGAAGGAGCTTCCGTTGAACGGGCGATCGTACGATCAACTGATCACGTTGAACCCTGCTACGGTGAACTACACGGCGCAGCGAAGTGGATCGGTGGGAACGTCTAACTCGTCGGTCGGTAGTATGTTTGCGGTCTCGGGACGGCGGCCGCAGGACAACCTCTATCTGCTGAATGGGGTGGAGTATACGGGGGCTTCGCTGATTAACGTGACGCCGGGCGGGACCAGCGGACAGCTGCTTGGCGTTGAAGCTGTGAGGGAGTTCAATGTGGTCTCGGATACGTACTCGGCCAGCTATGGAAAGCGGCAGGGAGCGCAGATCTCAATTGTTACTGCTTCGGGTACAAATACGATACATGGCTCCGCGTATGAGTTTCTGCGTAACTCATTTTTCGATTCTCGTAATTATTTTGACCAGGCACGCATTCCGAGCTTTCAGAGGAACAACTATGGTGCTGCGCTTGGCGGACCTATTCGTACGAACCGGCTCTTTCTCTTTGGGAACTATGAGGGGTATCGGCAGAATTTAGGGATCACCGACGTTACACTTGTGCCTGATAACCAGGCTCGGCTGGGCTTTTTGCCGAATCCTGCGAATCCTAGTGGGCCACGTAAAAATATTGGTCTTGCTGCTGGTGTTGGGCCTCTGTTGAACTTGTGGCCGGTGCAGAATGGGCCTGAGCTGGCGGATGCAAATGGGAATCCTACGGGGATTGGAGAGGCGTTTTCCAATCCTACGCAGCATATTCGTGAGGACTTTGGGACTTCTCGTTTTGACGCGAATCTTTCTGCGCGAGACCTTCTCTTTGCGGTGTATACGGTGGACGACTCCTTCGCGAATACGCCTACGCAGAATCCTCTTTCGCTGATCGATGAGAGTCTTCGGGAGCAGGTGGTGAGTGTGCAGGAGCAACATGTTTTCTCTGCGCATCTGTTGAATACGGCTCGGCTGGGTTACTCGCGTGCGTCGTTCTTTTTTCTTGGAAGCGTGCCGGCCTCGGTTCAGGCGACGACGCCTGGTTTTATTCCGGGAGAGCCTACGGGAGCTATCGTGATTGCGGGTTCGACGGCTTCGAATGGATCGTCGCAGATCACGGGCGCGGGCGTGAATGTCGGATCAAATAATGCGATCGCTCGCAATCTCTACACCTTCGACGATCATGTGTTCTATTCGCGTGGGCACCACCAGATCGAGGCGGGCGTATGGCTTCAGAGACTTCTGTCGAACGACAATCTCGCGCAAAACCAGTATGGCCAGGCGTCGTTTGCTTCGTTGACTACTTTTCTTCAGGGTACGGTGAAGACCTTCACCATCGTGCCAACGCCGACTGCGCTGAACTGGACTGCGTTGATGGGCGCGGCGTATCTCGAAGACACGTGGCAGGTGGTTCCGACGCTTGAGCTTCGTGCGGGTATTCGATTCGAATCGACGGATGGATGGAATGAAGCGCACAATCGGGCTGCGCGTTATGGATTCACCGATGGGATCATCAACACCAATCCAACTACAGGTGGATCTGCACTGAGTGATAATCGTGCGAAGTTTTTGCCGGAGCCGCGTGTGGGGTTGGCTTGGAATGTCTGGGGTAACGGTGAGACCAGTCTTCGCGGAAGTGTTGGGCTGCATCATTCGCTGCTCGACAATCTCGATTATCGGCTGGATCAGGCTGCGCCGTTCAATACGACTTACTCTTATTCGAATGTGGCGGTTGCTAGCCCGACGGGAGGCGCGCCAGGGCTTATCTCGCCGTCGAATGTGCAGACGGATATTTCGACGCCTGCGGTTGTCTCTTACACGCTTCAGATTGAGCAGCAGATCGGCCATGCGAGTTCGCTCACTGTCGCTTACGTCGGTTCGCATGGCTATCATCAGATACTTTCGGAGGACCAGAATGAACCGGCTTCGATTGTGTGCTCTGTAGATGCTGCATGCCCAGCGGGGATTCCGGTGGGCACGATCTACTATCCGACTATCGTGAAGGCGAACCCGCTGGTTGCGAATACGACGTCGTGGACGTCTGGCGGCTCGAGCAACTACAACGCTCTGGAGGTTGATTTCAGGCGTAACCTCACTCGGGATCTTCAGTTCCGCGCTAACTATACGTACGCGAAGAATCTTGATGACGGCTCGGCGTGGAATACGAGCGTGTCGGCTAACACGCCGGCGTTTGTTTCTTATCCGGGGAATCCCGCGCTTGATTATGGGCCGGCTGCAACCGATATTCGTCATCTCGCTGCGTTCAACGGAACCTATGGGCTTCCGCTTGGGCACGGCCATCGCTTTGTGTCTTCTTCGTCTCCTGCGATCGATCGAATCGTCTCGGGCTGGAGTTTGAGTACGATTGCTACGCTGCAGACTGGGTTTCCGTTCAGCCCCCAGCTTGGCTATAACCCTACGGGCTCGGGCGATACTCGTAATCCTGTGCGCCCGAACCGGAATGCGGCGTTCAACGGCAGACTTTACACTCGCGGAAGTACGGCTGCACGGGCTGCTCAGTTCTTCAATCCGTCTGCGTTCAGCGCGCCGGCGTATGGTACCGTCGGCAATCTTGGCCGCGATACGCTGACGGGTCCGGGGTATGCGGACTGGGATCTTTCTCTGTTGAAGTCGACGCAGATCTCAGAGCGTACTCGTCTTCAGTTTCGTGCTGAGTTTTTCAACGTTCTGAATCACACGAATCTGGAGACGCCGAACGAGGTGGTGTACACCAGTGGGCCTACGCAGGGTACGTCTGCGAATCAGAGTGCCGCTGCGGTGCTGAGTCCGTCGGCTGGGGTGGTTACGGCAGCGGCTACGAGTCGTCAGATTCAGTTGGGGCTGAAGCTACTTTTCTGAGGCGATTCGATGAGATGGATTTGGAGACGAAGAAGTGGCTGTGATGCAGTCACCTCTTCACTCTGTCGACCTGAGAGAGAAAAAAGTTCAAGATGCGTAGGAGCCTCGAAAAGAGATTATTGCCATCCGCCGCCCAGCGCTGCGTAAAGCTGCACGAGAGAAGCGGCCTCTTGCTCCTGAGCTTGCGCTAGCCGCAGTTGGGCATCGTAGAGATCGGTGTCGGTAGTAAGAACTTCCAGGTAGCTTGTATTGCCTCCGGAGTAACGTAGTTTGGCGAGGCGAACAGCGTCGGTCGCGGAGACGACAAGAGCTGTTTCTTCTTCTCGCTGTTCGCGAGTCTCTTTGTAGGCGCTTAGGGAGTTTGATACGTCCTTCAATGCGTTCAGGATGGTCTTGCGATATTCGAGCAGCATCTCTTGCTCCTGCGCTTGCGAGAGGTGATAGTTGCTGCGTATTCGGCCGCCGTCGAATATTGGTTCGGACAGAGAACCGGCCGCAAGCCAATAAGCATTCTTCCCGGAGAAGATGCTTTGCAGTTGATTGCTTGTGGATCCTCCGAGGCTCGTGAGTGAGATCTGCGGGAAGAATTGGGATTTAGCGACGCCGATGCGTGCGTTCGCAGCGATGAGTGTGGCCTCCGCTTGTTGAATGTCGGGGCGCCGCTCCAAGAGTTGCGATGGCACGCCAGTGGGTACTTCTTTGGGATGGGGCTGGTCTGCGATGTTGAGACCGCGATCGATGTCTTCAGGATTGTGGCCCAGCAGGATGCTGATGATGTTTTCCTGAGTGGCGATCTGCCTTCTAAACTCTGGAAGATTTGCCTGAGCGGTGTGCAGGAGCTCCTCTGCCTGCCGGGTATCGGCAAGGGAGCCTGCGCCGTATTTTTCGAGAGTCTGTGTGAGTTGCAGAGAGTCTTGCCTGGCTTTGATTGTGCTCTTCGTTATCTCTAGCTGCGCGTCGAGGCTTCGAAGTTGGAAGTATGCTTGCGCTACCTGCTGAACGAGCGAGGTTCGAGTTGCCCTTTGTGCCCACTGGCTGGCGAGGAGTTCGGCTCTTGCAGCTTCAGACTGGCGACGATACATGCCCCAGAAATCAAGGTTCCACGCGGCAGAGGCGCTGAAGCCGCCGCCGTTGAAGAATGAGGTCGCCGGGGTGCCGTTGGAGTTATTGCCGGCCAGGGATGAGGGGATTTGAATTGCAGAGTAGCTTGCACCTGCACTGACGGAGGGCAGCTGCTGTGAACGAGCGATGCCGACCTGTGCCTGTGCCTCCAGAACGCGCTGTGCGGCTATACGGAGATCGAGGTTGTTCTGCAGCGCCTCTGTAACGAGTCGTTGTAAGACTGCATCCTGAAAGACTGTTGGCCATTGCTGATCCCCGAGGGATGGTTCAGCTTGAGCAGGCGGTGCGATCTCAGGCGCGAGAGCTCCACGAAAGTTCTGCGGGGTGGTGGCCGTAGGTCTCTTGTAGTTCGGACCTACGTTGCAGCCCATCACCATGAACGTCAGCAGACCGGCTATGGCTGCTTGAGCAAATCTTTTCATCACCACGTGCGTGATGTCTTGCTCTTCTGAGATTTTTGAATCCGATATGTAATCAGCGCACTTCGACATGTTCACCCTCATTGAGCAGATCGCTCGGGCTTGCCACCAGCGACTCGGAGCCTTGGAGTCCACTTAGAACTTCGACCTGTATGCCCATGTCCTTGCCGATCGTGACTGGAACGAAGTGGATTGTATGTTGGGCATCAATGACGACGACATGCATGCCGGTGTGATCGACGACGAGAGAGCTGGTCGGGATAATGAGCGATGAGCGTTGCTGTGGAAGTGTGAATTTGACCTGTGCGTACATGCCGGGCAGTAGGGAAGCATCCTGGTTATCGACCTGCACCTCCGTGAGCATGGTGCGTGCTGCATTGTTGAGAGCTGCGGCGTTACGAATGACGGTGCCGGTGTAAGCGCGCCCGAGCTGTTCCTTAACATCGACCTCTGTCTTCTGGCCGTCCTTGATGTTGACTGCTTCGGATTGGGGAACGTCGATTTGGATGCGAAGGGTATTGCTCTGGGCGATGCTGAAGAGAGGCTTACTTGTGGCGGAAGCGCCGGTGGTGACGAGGTCGCCGCGCTCGATATTGCGCTCTGTAATAACCCCATCGAACGGCGCGATGATGCGTTCGAAGCTCTGCATCTGCAGCAGTCTTGAGACGTTTGCACGGTTTGCTGTTACGTTCGCGTCTGCGGCAGTGATGTTTGCATCCGCAGCGGAGACGTCGGCTACCCTTGCGTTATGCGACTGCACAGCGCTGTCGACGATCTGCTGAGAGATAGCATGTTGCTCTCCTAATGGAAGATCACGTTCCTTCGTCAGGCGAGTGAGTTCTGCATTCGCTTTTGCCTGCTCCAGAGATGCCTTTGCCTGTTCCAGCGATGCTTCGGATTGGGCGAGTGTGGCTCGGGCTTGCAGTAGTTGCTGGTCGATCTCGGGTGACGAGATGACGGCAAGCACCTGGCCGGACTTTACTTTGGTGCCGATGTCGACGTTTCTACGATCGAGGTATCCGTCGACACGCGCGAACAGGTTGGCGCTGTAGAGTGGCTCGATGTTGCCAGGCAAGAGTAGTACCGATGTTGGCTCGCCTTGTTGCGCATGGGTCAGGCTCACGACCGGATGTGTCGCTGGAGCTTCGCGGACGGCGGCGAGAGCTTCGCGCTGGCGCGCAAGGCGGGGCAATGCACCGATCGCCACGAGAACGAGGAGGATTGCCCCGGCGCCGATTGTGCCTACAACCATGCTTGTGGATCGTGTTTTCGTGCGTTCCGTAGGAAGTGTTTCCGTTTGCTGGGTCATGCTGCCTCCTGTTGTGCGCTGGCGTTTCTTCCGTGGATCAAGGTGAACATTAGAGGGACGAAGAACAGTGTGGCGAATGTAGCGACGGTAAGTCCGCCGATGACTGCTCTTGCAAGCGGTGCGTTCTGCTCGCCGCCTTCGCCGATGCCAAGTGCCATCGGAAGCATACCGATGATCATTGCAAAGGCGGTCATGATGATGGGCCGGAGGCGTGTGTAGCCCGCAGTGATTGCAGCTTCGAGAGGTGCGATGCCTTTTGCTCGGAGTTCATTGGCAAAGGTCACGAGAAGAATCGAGTTCGCAGTGGCAACGCCGATGGACATGATGGCGCCCATCAGGCTGGGGACGTTGAAGGTGGTTTGAGTGAGGAAGAGAGCCCACACGATGCCGCAGAAGGCGCCGGGCAGGGCACAGATGATGATGAAGGGATCGAGCCAGCTCTGGTAGTTGACGACCATCAGGAGGTAAACCAGGAGGGCTGCAAAGGCGAGGCCCAAGCCCAATCGGTTGAACGCTTCGTTCATGCTCTCTACCTGTCCGCGCACGACGATGGTGGTGCCTGGAGGAAGATTTTTGCTTTCTTCTTTCACGATGCGGTTTACTTTTGTCGCTACGGAACCGAGGTCGCTGTCTTGTGTGTTGGCGTAGATGTCGAAGACTGGCGCTCCGTTATGGTGATTGATTACGACAGGTAGAACAGCGGGAGTCAACGTAGCCATGTTACCGAGGACTTCTGTTCGGTTGCTGAGCGTCTGCATTGGGATCGGAGTGTTTTGCAGGGCGTTGATGGAGTTGATGTCGTACTGTGGCGTCTGCGCAGCGACGGAGTAGGTGATCCCCATCTTTGGGTCGAGCCAGAAGTTCGGTTGAACGGCAGAGCTGGAACTCAGGGAGATATAGATGCTGTTCGCGACGTCCTGTTGGGTCAGACCAAACTGGGCAGCGCGAACGCGATCGATGTCGAGGTGAAGATCGGGTGCGTTGACTACCTGGTGCATGTGGACGTCGACTGCGCCGGGAACGGTTGCGAGGCGCTCGCGCAGGTGACGCGCAACTTCGTAGTTGGCGGGGTCGTAGCCTCGAATTTGGACATCGATCGGCGAAGGCAGTCCGAAGTTGAGGATCTGCGTCACCATGTCGGCGGGCTGAAAGAAGAAGGTGAGATCAGGAAATTGCTTTTGAAGCTGGGAGCGTAGTTGCTTCACATACTTCTGTGTTGGGCCATGATGTTTTTCGTTGAGGGCGATGAGGACTTCTCCATCAGCGCTGCTGATGGTTGCGCCGTCGCCGAAGGCATAGTTGAAGGTCTCAGGCGTCAATCCGATGTTGTCCATGATCAACTCGGTCTCGTCGGCCGGAATTGTTTTGCGAATCTGTTCCTCTACCTGGCTGAAAAGTACCTTGGTGGACTCGATGCGGGTTCCGGGTCTGGCTCTGATGTGCAGCTTGATTTGTCCAGCGTCGACGGATGGAAAGAAGTCTTTGCCGACGAAGGGAAGCAGGAAGAATGCCGTGGACATGATTGCGATGGATGCGATGAGTGCGGGTCTGCGGTTATCCAAGACTGTTTCTAGCGCTCGTGTATAGCGATTTTGGACCCACAGGTAACCTTCATTGAATCGATCGTTGATGCGGCCAAAGATGGAACGCGATCTGGCTTTCGCGTTGTCGGCGGAGGTATGGTTATCGATGCTGTGCTCGGCACCGAGGAAAAAATTTACCAGGACGGGAACCAGTGTTCTTGAGAGAACGTAGGATGCGAGCATTGCGAAGACCACAGCAAGCGCCATGGGGGTGAAGAGGTACTTCGCTGGGCCGGTTAGAAAGACTACCGATACGAAGACGATGCATATGGTCAGCGTGGAGACTAACGTTGGCGTTGCGATCTCTGAAGCGCCGATGAGTACTGCTTGTCGCAGGGGCTGGCCGTCCATGTGTCGATGGATATTTTCGATGGTGACTGTTGCGTCATCTACGAGGATGCCGATTGCGAGGGCCAGACCGCCAAGCGTCATGGTGTTCATCGTCTCTCCCATCGCGCTGAGTACGATGATCGAACTGAGAATGGATAGCGGAATAGAGATGGCAATGATTAGAGTGCTGCGCCAGCTTCCGAGAAAGAGCAAGATCATGAGTGCTGTAAGTGATGCTGCGATGACTCCTTCGCGAAGGACGCCAACGATAGAGGCTTTGACGAAGATGGACTGATCGAATAACTCCGTGATCTTCAGCCCTTTGGGCGCAGCGGCACGCGAGGCAGGCAGAACGTCGTTCTTGATTTGGTTGACGATGTCCAGCGTTGAGACGGAGCCGGTCTTCATGATGGCGAGAAGAGCTGCGGGCTTGCCGTTGGCACGAGCCACATTTTGTTGCACGGACCAGCCGTCTCGTACGTGGGCAACGTCTCTCATATAGACAAGCGAGCCATTCACCGTCTTGATGGGAACATCGTTCAGCGATAGTGCGTCGACAGGACTGGAGTTGGTGCTGACGGTATATTCGCTATTGCCAATCTTGGCTGTGCCTGATGGGAGCGTCACGTTTTGCGAATTTATCGCTGCAGTGACATCGATTGGCGTCAGGCCTTTCGCGAGAAGAGCGTTCTGATCGAGATCGACCATGATTTGACGGGCAACTCCGCCGTAAGGTGTGGGAAGAAGGGTACCTGGAACTGTGCTTAGCTGCTGTCGTATTCGAAAGAGTCCGTAGTCGTAGATCTCAGATTCAGAGAGGGTGTCGCTGGAGAGTGCGAGCTGAATGATGGGTACGGTCGATGCGCTGAAGCGAAGGATCCACGGCGGATTTACACCGGAGGGCATACGAAAGCGAATGGAGTTTACGCCAGCGCCTACCTGGGACATGGCGGCGTCGATGCGGACCTGCGGCTGAAAGGATATTTTGATGACGCTGGCGCCGCTGGTTGTTTGCGAGTCGATTGCCTTCACGTCGTTGACGGTAGCCATAACGAATTCGCTAAAGGTGGTGACCCTTTGCTCCATCTCCTTGGCGGGTAGTCCGGAGTAGGTCCAAATCACGGTGACTACGGGGATGTCGATGTTCGGGAAGATGTCAGTTGGCGTCGTTGCGATCGCAGAAAAGCCGAGAACCAGGATTAGGATCGACGCTACAATGAAGGTGTAAGGGCGATCTAAAGCAAGTCGAACAATCCACATCTCGAGTCTCCGTTCGTACAATATTTAGGCTTGCTTGTTTAGATGAGCGTCGAAATACTTAGATTCACGCTTTTTGATGAATGGATTTGCGCTTGATTGCGTCTGATAGATATGGCGAAGATGAAGGATGATGAGGTCGCTCAGATTGGAAAGGCGCTCGGTGACCCGAACCGCCTCGCGATCTATACACAGATCGCCGAGCATGATGAGCTTTTTTGCGGCGAGATGCATGCCAAGCACACGATCTCCGGGGCAACGCTCTCTCATCATTTAAAGGTGTTGCACGAGTTAGGGCTGATTACTTCGCGCAAAGAAGGTTTGAACGTCTACTATCGCTCGGTGCCGGAAAAGCTTGCGGGGTACCTTCAATACCTGAACGGTATAGGTAAAGATCCTCGTCTTTAGTCGCAAGGCTTCTATGGGACTTGTTGCACGAAGGGCTCATCACAACGCTTCATACTGACTGCGGTGTGGCGAGCCCTTTTCACTACATTGCAATGTGTGTGGCGTGTTAGATCTGTGCCGTACCGCCATCTACGAATAGTTCAATGCCATTTACGAAGCTCGAATCGCTTGAGGCGAGGAAGAGTGCCACGGTTGCAATCTCCTCGGGACGGCCGATCTCGCCACGCGGAACCTGAGACTTGAAGTACTCCTTTGCATCTGGTCCCAATGGGTCCAGAATCGGCGTATCAATTGTCCCTGGGCTTAGGATATTTACGCGAATCTTTCGCTCCTTGAGATCCACGAGCCATGTACGGGCAAAGGAGCGTACGGCTGCCTTGCTCGCGCTGTAGACACCAAACGCAGGGAAGCCCTTGATGCTTGCGATCGATCCATTCAGAAAGATCGAACCGCCGTCTACGAACAACGGCAGGGCCTTCTGTACCGTGAATAGTGTGCCACGCACGTTGAGGTCGAAGGTCTTGTCGAAGTGCTCTTCCGTCACTTCGCCGATCTTGGCGAACTCGCCCGCTCCGGCACTTGCGAACAGGACGTCGATCTTCCCCTTCTCCTTCTTTACGATCTCGTAGAGGCGATCGAGATCGGCAAGGTTTGCGGCATCGCCCTGGACGCCGGTGACATTCCGGCCAATCGCTTTCACTGCCTCATCCAGCTTGTCTTTGCGGCGGCCGGTGATGAAGACATACGCGCCCTCTTCTACGAAGAGCTTTGCCGTTGCGAGCGCCATGCCTGATGTCGCTGCTGTAATCACTGCTACTTTTCCTTCGAGCTTTCCCATTTCGATTCGTCCTTTCATGACTTGTGATTGTGTTGCATGGTTTAAGGGATGAACTTACGCCGCACGAAAATACCTATCCATGCACGATGATGTCGTGCATGGACAGGTGTTTGGGTGAGGTCTAACGAAGGCCGCCGCCAACGATGACGCGCTCGCCAGTAATCCACTTTGCGTCTTCGGATGCGAAGAAGGTGACGGCCGAGGCGATATCGTCTACCTGTCCTACACGTCCAAGCGGGGTGATAGCAACGAGGCCCTTCTCGAAGTCGGAGCCGATGAAGCCGGCGGATTGTGTCCCTTCGGTGTCAACGATGCCGGGATTGACGGAGTTGACGCGGATCTTCTTTGGTCCTAACTCCTTTGCAAGCACGCCTGTGATTGCGTCGAGAGCGCCTTTGGTGGCGGTGTAGACTGCGCTGTTGGGAGGCGTGAGGCTGCTGACACCGGAGCCGATGTTGATGATGCTGGCTCCTTCGCCCAGGTGCTTCGCGGCTGCCTGGGTGGTGAGGAGAACGCCGAGTACATTGATGTTGAAGACCTTGTGAAATTGATCTTCCGTGACGCCTTCGAGGGGAGAGAACTCGTAGACTCCGGAGTTGTTGACGAGGATGTCGAGACGACCGTAGTTTTTGATGGCTGCATCGATGATGCCCTGGGCTTCTGCGGCCTTTGAGACGTCGCCGCCGACTGCGACAGCCTTGCCACCGGCTGAAGTGATGGCGGCGACCACCGTTTCCGCGCCGGATTTGCTGGAGGCGTAGTTCACGACGACAGAGGCGCCCTCTGCGGCGAGTGATTTAGCGATAGCTGCGCCGATACCCTTTGACGCGCCTGTAACAACTGCAACCTTACCTTTGAGCTTGCTCATATTGATTTCCTTTTCGAGAGTGCCTGTGTCGTATAAGTGTTGGGACTGCATGTTGCGCATATCCTGACTGCCTGCTCCCTCGATAGGATGGAGTGTGTTGCTTCAAAGATTCTTTAGTTCTAAAAATATGAACTATAGAACAAATAGCCAGATGAAGACTATGATGAAAAGGTTATGAGACCTCTATTTCATCCTTCGGTAGAAGACATTACGGTCGAAGCGATACTGCATGCGTTGTCCGATCCCGTGCGTGTGGCCATCTATGCCGAAATCGTCGGCCAGGACTGTTCGCATAACTGTTCGAACTTTCTGAAGGTGAGCGATAAGGCGATTCCGAAGTCAACTCTGTCGCAGCACTTCAAGGCACTGAGAGAGGCAGGGCTGATTCGAGGGGAACGTGTTGGGGTGGAGATGCACAATACGTCTCGTTGCGCTGAGATCGAAGGACGCTTTCCGGGCTTGATTCTGTCTATCGTAAATGCTCACAACGTCCAGTTGGCGGGGAAAGCTCATTCAACCGCTTCCCGAAAGAAAACGCCTGCCAAGCGGAGTGTCAGAGCCAAGAGTGCGCTCAGAATTCAACGTTAGTTGTGCCCGGCGAGTGTGGACGTATTCCGGTGCCATTGGTAGTTGGGCTGTTCGTGAGCCGAACCTTCCTTACTTCTGAATGAGGTTGATTCTCTTCTCGATCTCCGCACAAGCATGAGTTGGACGGATGCTTCGACTTTCGTCGGATTCGCATTTGGTGGCGGCGGAGTATCTTGGTCGCCGAAGGGCTGGCGGAAAATAAACGTTATGAGATTGAATTCAGTCTTCGGGGGACGGATGGATCGTAGAGAGTTCGGAAGGTTGGTTGCAGGCGCCGCGCTTGCACCTGCGTGGGTAAGTGCTTCCGCGCAGGGCGTTGGTGTGAAAGGAATCCGCTTTTCGTTCATGTTGTGGGCGCTTGAAAAGCAGGCGTCGTTCGATCGTTGTGTGGAGATAGTTGCCGAGGCGGGGTATCAGGGCATTGAGTTGACGGGCGAGTTTCAGAGCTGGTCGCCAGAACAGAGAGCTCGCATCATGACGCGAATGCGTTCTCTTGGGATGGTCTTCGACGCGATGAGCGGGGTGAAGGCTGGGTTCGCGGTGCCGGGGCAGAGGGAGGAGTTCCGGACACAGTTCGTCGATCATCTGCGGGCCGCCAAGGAGCTTGAGTGTCCGACAGTGATTCTGCTCTCGGGGGTGCGGGTGGATGGGATAGGTGCGCAGGTGCAGCGGCAGACGGCGATTGACAATCTTAAGTGGGCTGCGGAGAGAGCCACGAAAGAACAGATTGAAGTTGTGATTGAGCCGATCGATCTACTGGAGAATCCGACGATCTATATGGCGACCGTGACAGACGGCTTTGAGATTGCGCGAGCGGTGAACCGCCCGAATGTGAAGGTTCTATATGACTTCTACCATGAGCAACGGAGCTTCGGGAATCTGATCGAAAAGCTTGAGAAGAATATTGATTTAGTGGGATTGGTCCATGTGGCGGATGTGCCGGGACGACATGAACCGGGAACAGGCGAGATCGACTATGGGGCGATCTACCGCAAGTTATCGGCGCTCGGTTACAACCACTGGGTTGCAATGGAGTACTACCCGACTGGAGAGCCGATAGAGTCCCTTAAGAGAGCAAGAGTGGAGGCTCAACGCGAGTTTGGGCACTAGCTGCGATGAAGTCGCACCGTTATTCGGTGATCGTGTACAGCTTGCGTTCTAGAATTGAACGTTGTTGATCCTATTTGTGACAGGTTGTCCGTGCTCCCAGGGAATATAGTTCGTCGTATCTTCCTGCTGTGGCTGGTGCTGGGTTTTATGCCGGCGCTAGCCTTGCAGAACTCCGGCGATGTGGCGCAGCCGCAATATACGCGGAGGGTGTGGAAGGTGCAGGACGGTCTTCCGGAAGACACGGTACAGGGGCTTGCGCAGACGAGCGATGGTTATCTCTGGATCGGGACGACTGGGGGACTCACACGTTTCGATGGCACACGTTTTGTGTTGTATGGTTTGAATGCGCCGCATTCGCCTGGGGTCAACAGCGTCTTTTGCCTGGAGCCATCACGGGACGGCGGTCTGTGGATCGGGACCGAGGGTGGAGGCTTGCTGCATCTTTTGAAGGGGCAGGTGCGGAGCTATGGCGCGGCCGAGGGGCTGACGGATGGTTTTGTGCGCAGCGTTCTTGAAGATCGGCATGGTGTCGTCTGGGTGGGCACGGATAACGGGCTGTTCCAGGTAAAGGGTGGCAAAGTAGAGCGTGTGGAGATGGCTGAGGGCATAGGGCCGCTCGCGGTGCATGTGATCTCGGAAGATCGGGAGAGTCGCATCTGGGTCGGAGGCTCTCGGCTGTTGTCGATTACGGACGGGCGACAGCTCTTCTACGGTCTGCCGGGTAGTTACAGCAGCAATCGAGTTAAGACTGTTCTTCAGACTAAAGACGGCACAGTCTGGGTGGGAACGGTGAGTGGACTCGAACGGTTGGTGGGACAAAAGTTTGAACGGGTGCCGGAGGTAGCGGGCACCGTGCGAACGATGAAGCAGACGAGTGATGGAACGCTGTGGATCGGCACGATCGGCAACGGGCTGTGGACATATAAGGATGGGGTGTTCTCGCGCTTGCAGAGTCTATTGCCGGGCAATACGGTGTTGAAGATCTTTGAAGACGATAGTCGCCAGGTCTGGCTCGGGTTGCAGGATGGGCTTGTGCGGCTGAGTCGAACGCCTGTACGGGAGGTGCCGCTGCCGGGAGGATCGGATGCGGACTTCGAGACGATCTCGGGCAATGGAGATAGCAGCCTGTGGGTGGTCGCTTCGGCGGTTTACACGATTCGGGACGGCGTGGCGCGGCCTTATAGGTTTAATGAACTGCCGAATGTCATGGTGAGAAATGTATTTCGCGATCGCGGAGGCGATCTGTGGGTGGGGACCGATGGCAGCGGGGTCTATCGGATTACAACTCGCGGGGTCATCCATTACTCCGCTCCGCACGAGCTGACGAATAACTTCATTCGTGCGTTTCTTGAGAGCCGGCGCGGCGAGATGTGGATCGCTACCGATGAGGGTGTAAGCCGTCTTACGGCGCAGGGCGTTCAGCGCTTCAATATGAAAGATGGTCTCGTGTACTTCAGCACACGAAGCCTCTTCGAAGACAACACCGGAGACATCTGGATCGGCACCGATCAAGGGCTTAGCCAATGGCACCAGGGAACGTTTGTGCACGACGCCGTGACTGAGGCGCTACGACATGAAAAGGTGTGGTCGATCTACGAAGACCTTACGCATACACTTTGGTTCGGCACGCGGGATCATGGATTGTTCCGTTATCAGGGTGGCCGTATGGCGCAGTTCACTACGGCACAGGGGCTCGCGAGCAACAGTATCTATCAGATTCTCGAGGACCCACAGCGCAGGTTCTGGCTGAGCGGGCCGAATACGATCTCCTCTTTGGACGAGCGTCAGATGCATGAGGAAGTGATCGCGAACGAGCACTTGAGCGTTTCACTGTACACGATGCCATACGGCGCGGAGGACGCCCAGATGTATGGTGGCCGGCAGCCCTCGGGATATCTTGATCCGAACGGTAGCGTCTGGTTCCCGAGTAATAAAGGCGCGATGCATATTCAGTTGGAGGATCCGGTCACACCGGCAGTGCCGCGGCTTGTGCTGGAGGGGATCACGTTGGACGGCCGCAATCTACCTCTTGACGGAACGATTCGGTTGCCTTCGGAGATGAAGCGGCTGGAGTTTCATTATGCGTCCTTATCGCTGCGACCGCAGGAGGGCATACGCTACCAGTATCGGCTGGAGGGCTTTGATAAGGACTGGGTCTATGCGGGCACGAGCCTTACTGCCTCCTATACCAATCTTCCGGCGGGAAAGTACCGCTTTCATGTCGCAGTCTTCGACGTGGCGAATCCGGCTCTGACGACGGAGACCTCTGTCGGTGTCGAGCGGGAGCAGGTTGTCTGGTTGACGTGGTGGTTTCTCACGTTGTGCCTGGCGGCGCTGATGCTGGCTGCGTTTGGAATCTACCGTCTGCGCATGCATCAGGTGCGCCTCCGCTTTCGTGCTGTTCTGGATGAGCGCGGCCGACTGGCGCGGGAGATGCACGACACCTTGATTCAGGGATGCACGAGCGTCTCGGCGCTGCTGGAGGGAGTAGCGAGCCTGCAGATGAAGAACCATGAGCTCCAGGAGGACTTGCTGCGTCATGCGCGGGCACAGGTCAGGACAACGATCGATGAGGCGCGGCATGCGGTGTGGGACCTGAGGCATGAGGAGGGTACGGCGTTGGAGCTGTCGGCCTCGGTGAAGGCCATTGCAGCACAGACGACGATGGAGTTCGGAGTCGCGGTGAACTGCGTGGTAGAGGGAGAGGCGTACTCAGTGCCCGGAGCGATCTTGCGCGAGCTGCTGATGGTAGTCCGCGAGGCGGTCTATAACGCGGTGCTACATGGTAGGGCAAGGCAGATCGACATTCAGGTTTGTTACGAGCTGGATCGACTGGCGGTAAATGTTACGGACGATGGTGTTGGCTTTGACACGACAAAGACGCCGGCAGAAGGCCACTACGGCATTGTCGGTATGCGCGAGCGCGTGGAGCGCGTGGGTGGTGTTTTTGGCCTGCGCAGCGCGCCACACAGTGGAACGAAGGTGGAGCTTGCTGTCGAGCGTGCGGTCCTTCACTCGAAGGCTGTGCAGGCACGCCGCTGGGCGATGGGCTAGCTTGCTTCGAGGGTGATCTGCGACGAAGCGAGCGAAGGTGATGATGCTGAGAGTGTGATTTGTCCGGGACGCCCATTTGACTGAACGAGAACGAGAGCGAGACCACTGAATGCACGTCTGCCATTGGCCTTATAGGGTTCGTGGCTGTCAGGTTGCCCGTTGTCGACGCCGAGAATGCGGCCAGCACCCATGAGGGTGAAGGTGATCGCGTTGTCAGCGGTAGGGACTACGCGGCCCTGTGCATCCTGCACAGCGACGGTGATGTGAGCCAGATCGTCTGGTGTGGTGCGGATGCGCTGCCTGTCGATAGTCAGGGAGAGTTTCGCGGATACTCCAGTCGTGTGAACCTCTACAGTTTCAATCGTCTTGCCGTCCTTTACGCCTTTCGCGGTGAGGCTGCCGGGAGCGTACGGCACATCCCACGTGAGGTGCAGGTCCGCGGTGGTGCGAAGAGCACTGGCACGTGGCGGGTAGTTGCCATAGCGACCAGTCATGCCGGGGCGCGGGAAGGCGTAGCCTTTGATGCCGAGGCTCTCGCCGTTCAGAAATAGCTCGACAGTGTCACAGTTTGTGAAGCAGGTGACTGGGATAATTTTGCCTTCTTTGCCGGGCCAGTTCCAGTGCGGTTGCAGATGAAGGACAGGCTGCTTCGTCCAGATGCTTTGGTAGAAGTAGTAACTGTCCTTTAGGAAACCGCAGGTGTCGATTGCTCCGCTTACCGCGAGCTTGTTCGGCCAGTGCGCCTCTCCGAGATAGTCGATGCCGACCCAGAGGAAGTCGCCGCTGACGTAGTCGTATGTCTGGACGAACTTCTGCTGCTGCTCGACCTCGATGAGATTGTTAGTCGGTCTTTCGAAGATATCGTCGATGGGCTGATCTACAAAGTAGATGCCGCGCGCTCCGCGCAGTGCCGAACTTTCGGTGCCGATAAAGCGACGTTGCGGATAGTCATGCCGGTCGATGCTGTAGTACTTCTCTCGGCGATCATGCCAGCGGTCGACGTAGTTGTATCCCACGACGTCGAGCTTATCGAGGAAGGCAGAAGGTGCGGCCTTTGGATCGGCGGCGATCTGGTCGCATGCGACAGTAATGGGGCGTGTCGGATCCTGGTTGCGGATGATGTCGACGAGACGCTGCAGCGTAGCGGGACCTTCGGGCGCGGTCTGGTCGGGGACTTCGTTGCCGGCGCTCCAGAGGATGATGGAGGGATGATTGCGATCGCGCTCGAGCATGGCGAGGAGGTCGCGCTCCGACCACTCGTCGAAGTAGTGGTGATAGCCATAGACTGGTGTTCCACCCTTTGGCTCACGCCACTCATCGAAGGCCTCGTCCATTACCAGAAATCCCATGCGATCCAGCATGTCCAGTAGCTCTGGAGCGGGCGGATTGTGGCTGAGTCGGATGGCGTTGCACCCCATCTTCTGCAGCAGTTCGAGGCGCCTCTCCCAGAGCCGTTCGGGTACGGCAGTTCCAACCGCACCGCCGTCGCCGTGGATGCAGACGCCGTTGAGTTTTACATGTTCGCCGTTAAGCAGGAAGCCGCGATCTACGTCGAAGGCGATACTCCGGATGCCGAAGGTGGTTGTCTCCTGGTCGACCTGCTGGTCGCGGGAGTGCAGGGTGCAGCGCGCCTGGTAGAGATGCGGTGTGGCCACGGACCACAGCGCGGGCGAGGCGACGGTGAGTATCTGTGTCACGGTAGCCTCCGCATCCTTTCCCAAGTTGCGTGAGATTGTGGTTTGCTGGACGACTTCGCCGGTGGGTGCGAGGATCTCGGTCGTAAGTTTGAGATCGGCATCGCTTCCGCTCTGATTGCGCAGGCGAACTGTAATCTTTACGGAAGAACTCTCTGGAGTGATTGACGGGGTACGGACGCAGATGCCGTTCTCCGCGATGTGGATGGGGTTGGTGATGCGTAACCAAGTGTGCCGATAGATGCCAGAGCCGGAGTACCAGCGACAGTTGGGCTGAAGAGAGTTGTCGACGCGCACGGCGATCTGGTTGGGCTTACCAGGTGGCGCTAGGTGTGGCGTGAGGTCGTAGGAGAAGCCGACAAAGCCGTAGGGACGCATGCCCAGTGAGGTGCCATTGATCCAGACTTCGCTGCGCTGATAGACGCCATCGAACTGAAGTGCGATGCGTTGGCCATTGGCAGAAGAGGGTAGAGCAAAAGTCTTGCGGTACCAGCCGATGCCGGTCGGGAGATAGGCCCCGTTTCCCTTAGCGGGAGCGTTTTCGTCGAAGGTGCCCTCGATGCTCCAGTCGTGAGGAAGGTCGAGGCTGCGCCAGGCTGAGTCGTGGAAGGTGGGCGAGTGCGCGTCGACGGCATCGCCTAGCAGGAAGCGCCAATCGTGGTCGAAGTTCGCACGGCGCTGAGGAGGTGTTGCGGGAGCTGTGTTGGCGTAGGCATCCAGGCGCAGGGCGGAGATGGCTCCAGCTATGGCTGCATCACTGAGGAAGTCGCGGCGAGTTATGCGAGGAGACATTGCTTGGGAGAGCCCTTTCGGTGATTCAGGTCTGGCAGAGAAGCATATCGTGCAACTCGGCAGTATGAATCCGTCAAAAGTTGGATTCGCGCTACAGGTACAAGCGCGTAGGCTTATCGCGCATTCCAAGTGCAATTGAGGCGAGGTGATGTCATGACGATTCAGCGACTGTTCTGGCTTGGATCGCTGCTGATTGCTGGTTTGACAATAGCGCCTATAGGTATGGCGGACCTTGCTGCACAGAGTTCGCAGAGTCAGGCTGGTATGGTGCCGTTCACGATGGAGCTTCGACGAGGCGCGGTGATGCGCTCGCCGGTCGATGTCTCCTATCTGCTGGATGCTCCAGCGGGTAAGCATGGGTTTGTCCAGGTGAAGGATGGTCATCTGGCAACTGCGGATGGCCATCGCATTCGGTTCTGGGGCGTCAATATCACTGACTGGAGTCAAGGGTCACGGCAGATTCCTGCCAGAGAGGACGCGGCGTTTGTGGCTGGAACGCTGGCTCGCTTTGGAGTGAATAGCGTGCGATTTCAATTTCTCGATCTTGAGGAGCCTCGGGGATTGATCTCTAAGCAGGGTGACAGCACCGCGACGTTCGATGCGGGTGCGCTCGATCGAGAAGACTACTTCATCGCGGAACTCGAGAAGCGCGGTATCTATATCGACTTCAATCTATTGGTGGGCAGGCCCTTTCACGCGGGCGATGGCGTGAAAGATGCAGAGATGTTGAGGGAGGGCGCGAAGGGAACGTCGCTTTATGATGCACGGCTGATCGAACTCCAGAAGGACTATGCGCGGCGGTTGCTGACTCATCGGAATCCATACACAAAGCTCTCGTATACGAGCGATCCGGCTGTCGCGATCGTCGAAATCAATAACGAGAATGCGATCAACGTGGGGTTCCATGCGCCTTCGGCGTTCTACCAAGATGAGCTGAGGGAGCTTTACAACCAGTGGCTGTTGAAGCATCGCGACGCTGCGCAGCTGAATCAGCTTCGTGACGTGGCAGGTGTTGGGAGGGGTGAGGTGGTGCCTCTGCTGCAGAGCAAAGGACAGGCCGCGCAGGCCTCTCCAGAGTGGTTTTATGCAGAGGCAGAGTTCTTCAACGATCTACAGCGGGAATATTTCCTGGACATGGAACACTATTTGAAGCAGATGCTTGGCGTACGGTCGTTGGTGATGGCTACGGCGGATCATAGTCACTCGAGCAGCGGTTATCCGATACTGCTTGCTACCGAAGGCATGGACATCATCGACGGTCATACGTACTGGCAGCATCCGGAGTACTACGTCAAGAAGCTGCCGATGGTGAACGATCCCTTGAATTCGACGGTGGTGGAGTTGTCGCGGTCAGCCATCGCGGGTAAGCCCTATACGGTCAGCGAGGTAAACAATCCATTTCCGAACGACTATGCGGGCGAAGGTATTCCTATTCTCGCGGCGTACGCCGGTCTGCAGGATTGGGATGGCATCTTCTGGTATACTTTTGAGCCAAAGAGCGACCCCGCATGGAAGCCGTATGTTGGCGACGCCTTCGACATCTCCTTAGACCCGGTAAAGATGCCGGAGCTTGCCGCAGGGGCGCTCATGTTTCTGCGCGGAGATGTGGCAGAGGCGCGAAGTGTGAATGAACGAACTTATTCGGAGAAGCAGGTTTTTGACAGCATGCTGATCCCGGCAACAGAGCGGCCGTATTTTACGGAGAGCTTTCCGCTGGCGCTTCCGCTCGAACACGCGGTGCGGATAGATTCGCTGGCTGGACCTCAGACGAAGACTTTTGAGAAGGTGGTGCCGACCGATCCAATCGTCTCCGATACGAAGGAACTTGCGTGGCACACCGGGTTCGATCACACAGAGGGATTGGTGATGGTGGACACGCCACGGAGCCAGGCCCTGATCGGCTTCATCAAGGGTCAGGGCAAGACGTTGCGGAACATGAGGGTCGAGGTAAGCAATAATTTCTGCACGATTTTGCTGAGTTCCATGGACGATCAGCCGATTGCGAACAGTGAGAGGCTACTGTTGGTGGCGGGTGGTCCGGTGGAGAATACTGGACAGCGTTGGAACTCAGCAGGCACCGATGTGACCTCTTTCGGCACAGCACCTACTCTGGTCGAACCGGTGAAGGGAACGATGGAGCTGCATGGTCTCGACGGCGCTCGTGCGGTGCGTGTGCAACCACTCGACGGTGCGGGCCAGCCACTGGGTGAACTTGTCGATGCGAGGATCAGCGGTCGTATGTGGAGATTTCCTCTGGGATCGGTGACGACTACGTGGTACGAGATCAGGGTGGAGCGTTGAGATGAAGCGATTTCCATTTTTATCTGCATTGGTGGCACTGGTAGTTGGATTGACGGGCATGACCGTATCGGCGCAGCATCTTGATGGGCATGAGATCGTGAGGTTGTGGCCAAACGGTGCACCAGAGCCTCAGCTCGATCTCAGGCCGGAGGCGATGCGAATTGCGACTGAGGGTGATCATGTGATCACTCATGTCGCTGAGCCTTCGATCACTCTTTACCTACCATCGCAGGAGACGTCGACTGGCGCGGCAGTGATCATAGCGCCGGGTGGAGGACACTCTGAGATTTGGATCGAGCACGAAGGTTTCCGGGTAGCGGAGGCTCTAAGTCAGCACGGCGTTGCGGCGTTTGTCCTGCGATATAGGCTGGCTCGTGAGAAGGGCTCTACCTATACGGTTGAGGGCACGGAGTTGGGCGACATGCAACGTGCGCTTCGCGTGGTGCGTAGTCGGAGTCGCGAGTGGGGAATCGATCCGGCGCGTGTTGGAGTGATGGGATTTTCGGCAGGTGGCGAACTGGCCGCGCTGGCCAGCACGCGCTATGATGCAGGACGAACGGAGGCAAAGGATCCAGTGGATCGACTGAGTTCGAAGCCTGATTTCCAGGCGCTGATCTATCCGGCGCTCCCACACGATCAGCGTTTGACTGCGACGACTCCGAAGGCATTTCTTGCCTGTGGGGCGATGGACCGTACAGACATCTCGCAAGGGCTGGCCGAGTACTATCTCTCGCTGGCACGACTGAAGGTTTCGGCAGAGCTACACATCTATGCTGGCGTCGGGCACGGCTTCGGAGTGGGCAGCAGCAACCCAGAACCGGTGGCAGATTGGCCGGAGCTCTTTCTGGAGTGGATGCGTGTGCAGGGTTTATTAAAGAATCCGTAAGGACGTATGCAGGCGGTTGTTGGCAATTTGCGCCAAGGCGTACGATATTTGGGAAGGAAGCGACCGAGAACAAGCTGCATGAGGCGGGAAGAGCGGAGATGACTAATACATCCAAGATGAAGGTGCTTATCGTAGACGATCACCCGCTGATGCGGGTCGGTGTCGCTGCGATTATTGATGGCCAGCCCAAGATGGTTACAGTGGCACAGGCAGGTTCGGGCGAAGAGGCCATCCAGCTATATCAACAGCATCTGCCGGACGTCACCCTGATGGATCTACGGCTTCCCCAGCTAAGCGGTGTGGAGACCATACGCAGCATTCGACGACTGCATCCGCAGGCGAAGTTCGTTGTGCTGACGACCTATGAAGGGGATGAAGATATACATCAGGCGCTTGAGGCTGGGGCGCAGGGCTACATCATCAAGGGGATGCCCTTCGAGTCATTGATTCAGGCGCTTGAGCGCGTGCATGCGGGTGGTCGCTTTCTGCCGGTGCCGATAAAGCGCGCACTGGCCTCGAGGACTCCGGATTCAGATCTCAGCCATCGCGAGCGTCAGGTGTTGGGGTTGCTGGCGACGGGCAACAGCAATAAACAAATCGGCGAGTTGCTGGGTATCACGGAGGCCACCGTGAAGAGTCATGTCAGCACGATTCTGATGCGACTGAACGCGGTGGACCGGACGCAGGCTGTCATCTCCGCCCTTCAGCGCGGCCTAGTTCACATCTAACTGGTCTGTTAGATACCTTCGTCCTCATACTGCGTTGAAGGCTGCCCAGTTCTCGTGCAGGTGCCGGATAGATTTGGTTCCAGTCAGGACGACGCCGTCGAAGGGTTGGCGAATGAGAAATTCAAAGGCGGCTTGGTGCGTGAGCGGAGGCTCAGCGTAGAGAAGGCCGCCCATGCCGAAAGGGCGATTGGTGACGACGAGTATGCCGCTCTCTGTGGCGCGCCGAGCGGTCTCGACGAACTGTTGCGAGGCTGGATTGAGCGGAAATTGAAGCACGGAGACACCATGCAGGGAGAGCGCGAGTTCCGCGGAATCGAGGTCGCTAACGCTTGCTCCGAGGTTGGAGATTCCAAGAGACCTTGCGTAGAGGAAGGCACGCTCGACGTCCCGGCTGCGTAGAACTTCCGGAGTGGTCTTATGAAGCTGCAGCAGGTCGATGTGCCCTAGACGCTTGACGCTTCCGTCGAGGCTGCGTGCAAGAATGTCATAACTATGCTCGACAAAGGGCTCCTGACGATCGGGATTCCAGTGTTCGCCGAACTTGGTGGCGAGAGTCAGCGAGGCGCGCTTCGCGGGTGTAAGGGTGCTGAGAAATTCAGATAACCGCTGTTCGCTGACACCGTACGAGGGCGCAGTGTCGAGGTAGCGGATGCCAAGGGTGAAGGCGGTTTCGAGAAGCTCTCGGACCTGCTTTTCGGAGGGGACGGTGTCGTCGCTGTGGCCCCACGGTTTGCCGATGCCTATCAGGCCAAGGCCGAGTGAGAGGCGGCGACCTGCGGGCGTGAAGAGGGGATTGCGAAGAGACCAGCGGGGCAGGGAGCGGACTGGAGCTGATTGAGTAGAAGGTTCGATCATGGAGTGGTCCGTAGAGTGAGTTGATACTGCGGGACAAGGTGAATGGAATGAAGCTGGTCGATCTGACCTGTGGGAGGGAGCGTCTTTCTCACCGCGCCTTCGAGAAATACCGGGCTGTCAGTTCGCAGGGGAAGAATTTCAAGCTGCAAGTCTCCAGCCTCGTTGGAATCGAGGAGGCGCTTCATTCCGATTCTCCATGGGGTGCCGTTGAAGAAGTTATCATCGATCAGATGGTTACCGTATTTGAGTCGGGCGATATCGCCAGTGTAGTCGACTTGTAGAAACAGATTGCTAAGGCCAAGCAGCGGCTCCAGGCCAAGTTTGATTCTCCATTGGGCAGCGTCGTCAACGAAGGTGGCCCCGGCGGGAGCCTCGGGAACGCCCTGGTCACGCCAGGATGGAGGCGGCCCGATTTTCACAGCAGGTACATCGCGGGCTTTGCGAATCTGCGTAATTGTCAGTTGAGGTTGAATCAGCTTAAGGCTGGTTGAGAGCTCGGTGCTATCGTTTGCCTGTTGCTTGACGGTGAGCCTGCTGCTGGCTGAGGGAGCAGTCTTGACAGCAGGGAAGAGCGTCATCCGGAAGCGTAGGTCGCCATCAGAGTTTAGAGTAATCTGATCGTCACTGGTAAAAAATTGTTGCGGCGTGATGAGCAGATGTTCCTTGTCGCTAAGGCGGACCTTCCACGCATTCTCAGCATCGTTTTCACTAAGTACGAGCACACGGACTGGTTTGGTGCCAGAGCCTTGTAGCGAAAGGATGGTCTCGGACGCTGTTTTGAGATTGGTGATCGTGACGCTACCGTTGGCACGCAAGACCTGACCACCAGTGCTGTGTATGGCGAGGCCGGACTCGTCGGCGAAGGACAGCTCGCAGCGGATGCCGGGAATACAGAAGAAGACGAAGGTCTCGGGAGCATGCAAACGAGTGAAGAGCTGAGCAGTGCTGTAACGCAGGTGAACGCCGCCGAGTTCCATGTTGAAGGGCCAGATGAAATATGCGCCCGAAGGAACATCGACGGGACGATTCGGGAGCAACAGATCGCCGCCTGGAAGCTTGATCTTCACTTGGAAGTCGTGTCGGGCGGGCATCGCGGTACCGCGTAGATAGTTGTTGACGAACAGAAATCCGCGATCGTCTTGTGATCGCACGGCGAGGCGTGGGATGGATACGTCGGCCCGATCTTTAGGCAGTACGTCTGGGGCATGTGGCGTCATCGGGGCCAGCTGGTCGCCGAATGCATTGAGAAAATAATTGACTAACTTGAACTTGCGGAAGGAGGCGCGCTCTTCGCCGAACTCACCGAGTGGCGCCTGAAAGTCGTACGACTTGATGGGGAGATCGTTTGGGTAGCCGGTTGCTTGTGACTCCTGCAAGGTGGAGAGCTTGCCCTCGGGGTTCCCTCCGCCCTGGAACATGTATAGGCCGTAGAGGTTGACGCCGGATCCCAGCAAGGTAGGAAAGATCGCGGCGACATCGTCGGAGGAGATGATGGGCCTGCGATGATATGTATCTTCGATTCCACCGCCGACCTCGGCAGTGAGGAATGGTGTGTCTTCCGATGCGGGATTCAAGGCTGTTGCGGTGGCAGCGCCCATTGCGCCCATATTGCCTGCCACGCGGCCATGAAAGCGAAAGCTGTAGACTTCGTTCGGAGGCAGGTCTTTGGGAGATGCATCCCAGGGTGCATCTGGATATCCGCCGAAGACGGGGAGGACAGCGTCTTGAGGTATCGTCGCGCGATCCCAGCCTGTGACGCTGTAGAACGGTACGTCCATGCCTGCGGCGAGGGCGAGGCGCTTCAGTTCAAGGATGTGGGCCGCGCCACCGCCAGGAGCACGGTTGGAGTATTCGTTCTCGAGTTGGATCCCGATCACCGGGCCGCCGTCCTTCCAATACAGCCCGTTAAGTTGCTGGCCGATCGCGTCGTAGAACTTTGTCACATACGAAAGATAGACAGGATCGTTAACTCGGGTCGGTCCTTTGCTGAGTAGCCAGTCGGGAAAGCCGCCGTTACGAACTTCGCCATGAACCCATGGACCGATGCGGACATATAGCTTCAGATGGTGCTTCTCACAGAGCTGTGCGAAACGGCGGAGGTCGCGGTCGCCACTCCAGTCAAACTGTCCCTCAATCTCTTCATGATGCAGCCAGATCACATAGGTGGACACGACATCGACGCCGGCCGACTTCATCTTGAGTAGTTCCTCTTCCCACTCGGAGGCTGGAACACGGGAGAAGTGGAACTCGCCCATGACTGGAAGCCAGGGCTTGTCGTCGCGAGTGATGAACCGCTGGTTGAGGCCAAGGGTATGGCCACCGGGAGTGCGGGCCGCACCGGTTTGAAAAGATGAAAGCGCGGGCTGGAGATAAGGTGCACTAGCATCGACGAGGATCTGGGAGTCTGCATTTGATATAAAACAGAGGCTCGAAGCAAGGAGCAGGATTGCGGCGCGGGCCAGTGTAAAAACAGGGTTCGACAAGAGATCTACCTCGCAGTCATTTAACACGGATGAGTGAAGGAAGGCATCCGTCGATAGGAGGAGCGGCAGTTAGCCTGAAGAACTTTTCGAAACAATTTGGCCACTCCTACTTTCGACTGATTCGCGTTGTCGTTTCGAACGAGTAGTGTTTGTCCGATCAGTAAGAAAGGTGTTCACCATCCCTCATAGCTAAGAAGGGGCGGCCAAGTCACCTGTGTTTCATCACTTCGGAGGTCGTAACTTGAAAGCTCAAGTATCATCATTTCGTGGATTTTGGAGTTTCGTTGTTCTCTGCTTTCTGTTGTGTGGGCGCACCTCCTTCGCTCAAGGCACAGACGCAACGCTCAATGGCACAGTGCTTGACAACGCAGGCGCCGCGGTACCGGGCGCGCACATTACAGTTGTAAACAATGGTACGAACGCGACGCAGAGCACCGACAGCAACGGTCAAGGTGTGTACTCTGTGGGGCAGTTGTTGCCTGGCAGCTACACTGTGACGGTCGAAAAAGCGGGCTTTCGTAAGACGGTACAGACTGGCGTTGTGTTGACAGTGAACCAGTTGGCGACATTGAATGTGCCGCTCGAGGTTGGAGATGTGGAACAGACGATCTCTGTGTCCGCGGACGCGGCACTTATTAACGCAACCACGGCCGAGATTAGTACCGTCGTCGATCAGCATGCAATCTCGCAGCTTCCGTTGAACGGCCGCGATCCGTCGAGTCTTGTCTTTCTCGCTCCGGGTGTGACCAATGTGCTGAACACTGGCGGAGGATATCTGCAGACGGGGTTCTCGTTCCCAACCGAGACAGGCGCCTCGGCCAACGGCGGTCGTCAAGGTAGCACGTATTACCTTCTAGATGGTGTGCAGAACATGGACACCTATTTGTTGCTGGCTGCACCTTTCCCGAACTCAGATGCGGTTCAGGAGTTTCGCGTAATCTCGAACAACTTCGACGCACACTACGGCTTTTCTCCGGGAGCAGTGGTCAGTATCCAGACGAAATCGGGTAGCAACCAGTGGCATGGTGGTGCATTCGAATTCATCCGCAACAGCGACTTAAACGCGGGCAATTATTTCACCCATTCGGTAGACACGCTGCGGCGCAATCAGTTCGGCGGGTATGTGGGCGGTCCTGTGATCAAGGACAAGCTGTTCTTTTTTGCCAACTACCAGGGCACACGCGCGAGCAGCCAGGGCGCAACCAATCCTACCTACACCCCGACGGCAGCAATGCTGAATGGAGACTTCAGTGCGGTGCCGTTTGCATTGAAGGGGCCGTTTGTGAATAACATAGTGAATCCATCCGTGTTTAGTCCTGCAGCGGTGGCGATTGCGAAGACGGCGCTTCCGCTGGGAGGCGACCCGGCAAGCGGCCTGACCAACTACGCGAGCGGCAGTATCAAAAACTCATTTGACGAGGGGACGTTTCGGCTCGATTTTGACCTTACGAGCAAACAGCATATCGTGTTCCGGACCTATGTGAACAACTTCAATCAACCTGCGGGTAGCATCAACGGCAACATCCTCTCTGTGCTGCAGGAGACTCCGTACAACGCGATCCAAAGCAATCCGATTAAGTATTACAACCAGATCCTCAGCCATACCTGGACGATCAATCCTTCGCTGGTTAACGTTGTTTCGGGCTTCTGGACTCAGATGTCGGCGCATAGTTCGGCGCAGGTCTTCGACCAGAGCGGCCAGGCTGTCTGTTTGTCGCGATACATCAAGGTGAACGAGCTGCCGGGTCAGTGCTATCTCGAAGGGCTCTCGGTTAATAATGGATTCAGTACGGCGTACACGGAGCCATCGCAGGAGGTGAGAACGAGCTACGGGGTTTCGGATTCGGTGACGAAGACGATCGGCAACCACTCGCTCTCGTTTGGCGGGGATCTTTGGCATCAATATGCGAAGGAGTCTACGCAATACCCGACGCAGCCGATCATTAACTTCAACGGGTCGTATAGCGGCTTCGGGCTCGCGGACTTTCTGCTAGGTAAGGCTGCGCAGTTCACGCAGGGCGCCGGCGAAATTGCCGATGTCTCGGGCATCGTACTTGGACTCTTCGCCCAGGATCAGTACCGCGTGCGTCCAACGGTAACGCTGACGGCAGGCGTGCGGTGGGATCCCAACCTTCCTCCCACTTCGGCCGGTGGTCGTGGTGCGGCATTCATCCCCGGCCAGCAGAGCCAGAAGTTTCCAGGTGCTCCACTTGGACTGAACTTCCCCGGTGACAAGGGTGTGGACTCAGCGCTGATGCCAACCAGCTACGGCTACGTCGAGCCCCGTATAGGAGTGGCGTGGCAGCCGCGTTCTCTCCCGGCCACCTCGTTCCGCGCTGGCTTTGGTCTTTTTACTGCACCGCTGGCGTACTCGGTATACAACCATGCCGCGGACATCGCGCCGTTTAGTCCGACACTGGGCTTCGATGCGACCGCTACGAACTTCATATCGTTTGACGACCCGTATAGCTTTCTCAACACTACGAGTCCGTTTCCGCCGTTCGCCAGTATAGGATTTGTACCTCCGACGAATACAAACTTCGGAACCAGCCCCATTTCTGTACAAGCGATCTTTTCAAATAACTTCCGTCTCGGAATCACGCAGAGTTGGAACGCTTCCGTCGAACAGCAGTTCGGGAGAGACTTCGCACTGCACCTAGCGTATGTAGGGAGCGAAAGCTACCATCAAGAGACCGTGGTCGATCAAAACCCTGGCATCTTCGCGACCGGCGGCACGCGCTCACTCTATCCAAACTTCAGCAATATTCTAACGTTGGCCAGCATCGGTACGGCCTCGTATAACTCGTTACAGGCAGGATTGGAGAAGCGGTTCTCACATGGACTGCAGTTCCAGTCGAACTTTACCTGGGCGAAGACGATCGATCTTGCCGGATCGGGCAACGTTTCGTTCGGCACGCCGCAGATTCCCAATCCATTCAATGTACGGTTCAACCGCGGTACGTCGTTGTTGAACTTTCCCTATGTCTCGGTGAGCCACTTGGTTTATACAACACCAGATTTGCGTGGGCACGAGATCTTTATGCGTGAGCTACTCGGATCCTGGGAGTTGAGCGGCATCGTAACCCTGCAGTCTGGCCAACCGTTCGGAATCGTAGGCGGCAATGGTAATAACAACTCGGGGTCGCTGCAGTTCGGCGATCGCGCGGATGAGGTACCAGGTGTGGCTTTGAACATACGTCAAGGCAGTAAGGCTCAGTGGCTGGCTCACTATCTTAATCCCGCTGCCTTTGTGGCCAATGCGCCAGGAACTTTTGGCAACTCAGGCAAAAATATGCTGCGTGGTCCAGGGATCGACAGCTCGGATCTTGCCTTCGTGAAGAACTGGAAGGTGCAGGAGCGTTACGGAGTTCAGTTCCGGTGGGAGTTGTTCAACGCTTTCAACCACGCCAGCTTTGCGACGCCGAACAACGACCCCACCAGCACGAACTTCGGACAGATCACAAGCATCGGTCCAATTGCTCCGCGTGTTATGCAAGGAGCGCTAAAGCTCAGCTTCTAAAGTGGGCATGTCATCCGCAAGCAAAACGAACTACTCAAGCAGATCATTAGGATGACTGACCTTATGGACAGACGTGATTTTCTTCGAAGGACGGGAACCCTGCTGGCAGCAGCGACGCTGCCAGCGGTTCCAGCCTTCTCCGAGGAGCCTCCAGCTTACGGTCGGGAGGTTCTGCCCATCAACCGTAGCTGGAGATACCATCCGGCGATGGTCGTCGGAGCCGAAACGCCGGAGTTCGATGACTCTTCCTTCGAACGAGTAATTGTTCCGCACACAAACATCACACTTCCATGGCACAGCTTTGATGACAAGGACTACGAGTTCATCTCAATCTATCGACGCCGCTTCAAAACGCCTTCCGGTATTCAGGGTAAACGCGTTTTTGTAGACTTCGAAGGGGTCATGACGGCCTCGACTGTGTGGATCAACGGCGTCCCGCTTGGCGAGTACAGAGGTGGCTTCACCCCTTTCTCTTTTGAGTTGACCCCGCACCTGCACAAAGATGGAGAGAACGTTCTTGCCGTGCAGGTAGATTCAACAGAGCGATCTGACATTCCTCCATTCGGAAATGAGATCGATTACATGACCTTTGGCGGCATCTACCGCGAAGTATCCCTGCGCGTGGTGCCGAATTTCTATCTCGACAATATCTTTGCGCATCCTAAGAACGTACTAAGTAGTAAGCCATCACTCGATGTAGACTGCTTCCTCGCCGGCACACCTCCTCACGGAGATCTGGTGCTCGATATGGAGTTGCTCGATGGCGATCGTACAGTTGCAAAGGCACGCAGATCGCTTAGAGTATCGACGACGGGCGACCCAAACGCTGCAGAGGATTCGGCCACGAGCGCTCCTGTCTACCTGAGCACGGAGACCGTGGACGACCCTGGGAAGCAGACGGTATCGCTTAAAGAGATTGATGGAGTGAAGCTCTGGGATCTGGCGACTCCGAACTTGTATACCGTGCGAGTGCGTCTACTGCACGCCGGAAAGGTTATGGATGAGGACAGTCGACGAATCGGCTTCCGCGAAGCTTCCTTCACGGATCATGGTTTTTCGTTGAATGGGAGAATCGTCAAGTTGCGCGGTCTCGACCGTCACCAAACCTTCCCATTCGTTGGACAGGCGATGCCGGCTCGCGTACAGCGCCAAGATGCGAAGATCCTTCGCTACACTCTGCATTGCAATATCGTTCGAACCTCTCATTACCCTCAGTCTCGGCACTTTTTGGACTGTTGTGACGAGATCGGTCTACTCGTGCTCGAAGAGATTCCGGGCTGGCAACATATCGGCCCTGAGCCGTGGAAGCTCGTCGCTATCGATAATGTCGGACGGATGGTGCGGCGGGACTGGAATCATCCATCGATCATCCTTTGGGGCGTTCGAATCAATGAATCTCCAGACGATCACGGCTTTTACACTCGCACGAATGCACTTGCTCGCGCACTCGATGCGACGCGCCAGACGGGAGGTATCCGCAACTTCGCGGCGTCGGAGCTTCTGGAAGATGTCTTCACCATCAACGACTTTGGCTTTCCACTGAGAAAGCCCAATCATCCTCTGTACCTCAACACCGAGTTCGTAGGGCATACCTTTCCTACTAAGAGCACCGATGACGATGAACGTCAGCGCGAACACACGCTGCGACATGCGCGCATCCACAATCAGCTCGCGTCCGACCCGCAGTATGCAGGTGGCATAGGATGGTGTGCCTTTGACTACAACACCCATGCGAACTTTGGTGCAGGCGATCGCATCTGCTATCACGGTGTCACAGACATCTTCCGCGAGCTTAAGCCCGCCGGAGGTTTCTATAAATCGCAGTGCGATCCGTCAGAGGAGATCGTCCTGGAACCCGCCTTTCACTGGGCCAACAGCGACGAGTCGACCAACTTCACCAAGGCTGTCGTCTGCTCCAACTGTGATCATCTAAAGTTCTATGAGCGTATTGATAGCGTGGCAGCGAACCCATGGGAGCTGATCGCTGAACTCGATCCGAACCGGGCCGAGTTCGAACACTTGAAGTACCCACCGTTCATTCTTGATCGGAGCCAGATAAAACATACCAATCGTCATGGTTGGGGGGATCTCAGGATCGATGGCTACCTTCAGGGTAAGCAGGTGGTGTCCAAATCGCTATCCGGGCTCGGTGTCGACCAGAAATTTGCCCTGATCGCCGACGACACTGGGCTCCATGCTGACGGTGCAGACACTACGCGTGTGGTGATGCGGGTAACAGATGAGTTTGGAGCTACGCGTACCTATGCGAACGATCCTGTCGTCTTCAAGCTGGAAGGGCCCGCTATCCTGATCGGCGACAATCCCTTCGCGCTGATCGGGGGAACTGGAGCGGTTTGGCTGCGCGCAAAGGAACAGGCAGGGACAGTTCGACTGACTGCGACCCATCCGCGCCTTGGCTCCCAGGTTGTGGAACTGAATCTCACTGTGGTTGCAGCAGAGTCGCTCTAGGAAGTTTTAATCATGAATTTTGTAATGGTGTCTGGCATCACAAGGATGTGCCGGTGGAGAGGGATTTTGGGGCTTGCGGGCTTCGGCTTTCTATCGTTGGGATGTGCGCTGGCGCAGCAGCCACCGGCGATCACCGGTCTCTCGCATGTGACCCTCTACGCGGACGACATTGCGAAGTCTCGTCAGTTCTACGTAGAGACGCTGGGCTGGTACCCTGTACCCACGACGGGGACACAGCCGGGGCTTCGGTTCTATGCCAACCATGCGCAATACGTTGAGTTTTTGCCTCCACCTGTGCCCGGACAGGCGCATCGGTTGGACCTTGTGGGTTTCGCTACCGTCGATGCAGACGGTCTGCGCCGGTACCTCGCCAGCAAAGGAGTAAGCGTGCCAGCTTCGGTGACCGTAGAGAAGGATGGCAGTCGAAGCTTTCTCGTGCATGACCCCGAGGGTAACCCGGTCGAGTTCACTCAGCAGGGTCGCAGGCTGCCTTCGCCATCGACGACTGAACTTGCGCGGTCTCTGAGCACGCACATCATGCACGCGGGCTATGAGGTCCATAATCGCGCTCTGCTTGATCACTTTTACAAGGACGTACTCGGCTTTCATTTGTACTGGCAGGGAGGCGCTAAGCAGGGCGACATAGACTGGGTCATGATGCAGGTCCCCGATGGGACCGACTGGATCGAGTACATGCTCTATCTCCCTTCTAACCCCTCACGCGCGCAGCTCGGCAGCGCGGATCATATTGCCCCTGGCGTGGTGAGCGTCGCAGATCTGCAGAGACGGCTCGAACAGCAAGGATGGACTGCGCCCTCAGGCCAGAACCCCCAAGTTCTGGGTGTGGATGGCAAACTGCAGCTCGATCTCACTGATCCGGATGGAACCCGCATCGAATTTATGGAGTTCAAGCCGGTTAAGACTGCCTGCTGCTCGCCTTACACCGGCAAGCAGCCAACTCCATCAGGGGCATGGTAAAACAAGCTCAGTTCTCGGCTTGGATCCGGATTTGGAGAAATGATGAATCGCTATGTAGCCGCTCTACTCCTGGCCACGCTGCTGCTGCCTGCATTGAGTGCCGCTCAGCCTCAGAAGAAAAAAGATGCAGATACGACAGCTAACTTCAACGTCACTACCGATGCGGCCCTCGCGGCGATGCGGACGAAGGCGCAGGCGATGGGTATCTCCGGTGTCGCCTTGGTAGCGTACTTCGAGGGCGAGACTATCCAGGCGTGGAGCTCAAGGATGATCGTCGTAGGCAACTACAAGGTCGACCCAACAGGGGGCGACAAGGGATCGAACCTGCTCGGCATCGCCTATGCTAAGGCCGCCGAGATGGCCGATACGCACAAGGACAGCGGAAGCGGGATCCGGCCGCCCATGACAGGTGAATTCGGATGGAGTGGAGGCGTCATCGCACAGACCAAGGGCGGCTATGTCATCGCGGCTTTCAGTGGAGGAAAATCTGAGGACGATGTGGCGATCTCGCGCGAAGGCCTGGCGAAGCTCAAATCAGGACTGTAGCGGATGACAGGTAAGATGCTCATCGGTGTTCTGCAAGGGGCATCGCGTCTTACATTCATGAGGGCCACGCCGCTGACCAAAGCGACACCCAAATCATTCGGACGTGATCTTTGACTTCAGCCTCTAGCCCTGCCGTTCGATTCAACTCATTCCCCCGTCGCCGCTGGCGGATTGCGTGGCTGCTCGGAGCGGGTGTCCTCGTTAACTACTTTGACCGGGTGAACCTCTCTGTCTCACAGGGCGCGCTCTATACCAGCTTCGGTATCTCGACTATTACCTTCGGATATCTTGCGGCCTCTTATAACTGGACCTACGCCTTGTGCCAGTTGCCTGTCGGCGTGCTTCTGGATAAGGTTGGCGTTCGACGTGTTGGCCGCGTCAGTACTGCCATCTGGAGCATCGCATCCTTTGCAGCCGCAGCAAGTACGGGCACAGGAGCCTTATTTGGTGCCAGGTTGCTCCTCGGCGTTGGGGAAGCGCCGACCTTCCCGGCCAATGCAAAGGCTATCGGCTACTGGTTTCCGTCAAAGGAGCGCAGCTTCGCCACCTCCATCTTTGATGCTTCCGCCAAGCTGGCCTCGGCTATCGGCGTGCCAGTCATCGGCGTTCTCCTGCTCAAGGTCGGTTGGAGATGGAGCTTCGCTGCCACTGGTCTGATTAGCCTGCTATATTTTCTGCTCTTCTCTCTCATCTATCGTGATCCTCAGGACGATCCACTCCTTACTGAAGCTGAGCGCGCATACATCGCTGAGGCAGGTCTCGACCCCGCACATGTGGCGGAACCTCACGCCGCTTCTCTCGGATATCTTATCCAGCAGCGTAAGGTCCTTGGTTTGGCCCTAGGCTTCGGTTCCTATAACTACACGTTTTATCTCCTGTTGACCTGGCTTCCCAGCTATCTCTCATTCGCACTGCACATCGATCTCATGCACTCGTTCCTCTACACTGGCGTTCCGTGGCTCTTCGCCACTATCACGGAGCTTGCGGTAGCCTGGGGAGCGGATCTCCTGATTCAACGCGGCTGGAACGCCAGTAGAGTACGCAAGACAGTGCTCGTCTGTGGGACGGCGTTCGGCCTCGGCATTCTTGGCGCAGCGCACGCCCACACTGCGACCCGAGCGCTGATCTGGATCAGCATCTCACTCGGAGGACTCTCGGCGGCTGCTCCCGTCGGATGGTCGATTCCTTCGATGATCGCCCCACGCGGAAGCACCGGAACGGTTGGGGGGATCATCAATTTTTCGAATCAACTCTCCGGTATCGCCGCGCCAATTATCACCGGCTACATCATCGCAGCGACGCGATCGTATGCCTGGGCCTTTGGAGTCTCAGCTATTTATTTGTTGATCGGCATTAGCAGCTATATCTTCCTGCTTGGCGAGATTAAACAGATAGAGGCGCCCGCTGATTGAATCGGTGCAGTGAACCCGGCAAAAGGGAATGGTTAAACGCGTGGCTGCGAAATCGTCGCACGTGTCGAACCTGTTGAGATACCGCCGTCTACCAACAAGGTCTGGCCAGTGATGTAACGGCTTCCTTCGGAAGCAAGAAAGACGATAGCTCCATCCAGATCGTTTGCCGCGCCCGGGCGTTTCAGTGGGATGCGATCGATCAGATAATCGACCCATTCCTTGTTTTCGTACATCACTTTATTTTGGGCGGTCTCAAACCATCCCGGAGCCAGACAGTTGACTGTGATGCCGTGCTTTCCCCAGTCATCTGCAAGGCTCATCGTGAGCTGACGGATGCCACCGCGGCTCGCTCCGTAGGGCGCAAGGCCGGCATATCCGAAGACGCTTGTCACCGAACCTATATTGATGATCCGACCGTATCCACGTTTCGCCATTTGTTTGGCCATCTGTTGTGCGACGAAGAAACTGCCGCGTAGGTTCGTGTCCAGGATCAGATTCCAGTCTTCCCAAGTGACATCGAAGGCGGGTTTCCGAACGTTACATCCCGCGTTATTCACCAGAATATCGATGTGGCCGAAGCTGGCTTCCGCGGCTTCTGCCATCGCGTGAATGCTCTGCTGATCGCGTACGTCCAGTTCAACCGGTATAGCGCGTCGCCCGAGGGCCTTGATCTCGGCGATGAACGGAAGGAGATCATCTGTGCGACGGCTTGTCACGATCAGATCTGCACCTGCTCTGGCCAGAGCGCGCCCGAAGTACTGCCCCAGGCCTCGACTCGTGCCGGTCACCAGTGCGACCTGCCCGGTCAAATCGAAGAGAGGATTCGCCGTCATCGTGTTGCTCCGGCTGCGGCAGTGGACCGCGGATCAAGGACGATCTTCATCAGGTTGGGCTCGCGTGCGTGCAAACGTTCGAACCATGACGGCCCTTCGCTGAGCGGCGCTATTGCGGTAATCAGCGAGTCGACCTTGATCTTTCCATTGGCAATAAGCTCAATCGCCTGCGGATACTCTCCCGCCGAGGCGCAAGACCCCTGCAGGCGTATCTGGCGCGAAACTACCTTCTGCAAAGGCAGCATGATCTGCGGAGAGATATTGCCAACCAGCGTAACCGTCCCTCCCTTGCGCGTACAGTCGATTCCCGCAGCGATCGTCTCTTCCCGGCCTACAGCCTCGAGCACGACGTCCACGCCTACATTGCCAGTCATGCGAAGAACCTCTTCGGTCAAAGAAGCTCCCGAGGCCAGCATTGTTACATCCGCCCCCAACTCCTTCGCTAAAGCCAGCCGCGTGGCGTCTACATCTGAAACGAATATCCGCGAGCAGCCTGCGACTCGAGCGGCTTGCAAGAGCAGCAGGCCGATCATGCCGGCTCCAATCACCAACACCGTCTCTCCGCCCTTCATCTCTGTAACCGCGACGCCGTGAAGCGCTACCGACACTGCCTCGAGCATCGCTGCCTCTGCGAAGGAAAAGCTCGCGGGCAACTGATAGGCGATTCGCGCTGGAACGGTCAGAAATTCGGCGAACGCTCCCGCTCGGCGGTACTCCCCGCATGAGACGCCAATAACCTGGCGCTGATTGCAAAGATTCACTTCACCTTTGAGGCAGTACTCGCATTTGCCGCAATACACTGTTGAGTCGAAGGTCACGCGATCGCCGGGAGCGAAGTCTTTGACCTCGGGGCCAACGGCGGTTACAACTCCGGCGGCCTCGTGGCCCATGACGATTGGAGGAATACGCCGCCCCGTAGAGCCGTCATATCCATGCACGTCACTGCCGCAGATTCCGCACGCCGACACTTGGATAAGAAGTTCATCTGGGCCTGGAGCTGGACTCGGGAGATCCGTCAGCTCCAGATGGTTGTACTTCGACAGGAGGAGAGCCTTCATGCAATACCTCATTTCACACATTTAGATCCGAGCCGAAGACGGAGGTAAATTCTACCGTCCATGTCTATGCTAATCGCTATGCATGTTATCGCGCAGCGTTTGTCAAACAGAGTATATAAATTGCCTTGTGTCTCGTCCGCCGAGCGTTCAGTTCAAGCGTCTGCTTCCTAAACTTACGACCGCGCTGAGCATGCTTCCAGGTACGCACACGCGAAGAAGATGAGTTCTTTCTTCAAACTGTCTAATTGCTTCTCGGGCGCTCCAGACTCGAGTAGTCTTCGGCTTATCCCGGCCATGGCACCCTGCAGCATAGAAGCTATGAGTTGCGGGTCTCTCGTGAGCGGTTCGCTGGCGGCTGCCAGCATGCCAACAATCGCTTTGTTGGAGCGCGCTCCCGTCTGCTGGAGGATCTTCGTCCCATCCACATCGGAGCTTACGGAATAGAGAGCGACACTCTCTTTCACATCGCTCATCTTCGCTTCTAGGAAGGCGGTGATGAGAGCTGTCGCCATGCGCTGGAGCGCGTTTCCCCTTTGCTCCAGGCAGACTCTCTCCACTTCCTCTGTAACAGAGTCGAGATGGCGCTTCAAGGCAGCCTGCAGGAGTGCGCTCTTATTTGGAAAGTACTGATATAAGGTTCCGACAGACACCCCGGCTCGCAACGCTACTCTTGTCGTAGTCAGGCGCTCCTTGCCTACATTGAGCAGAACCTGAATGGTTGCTTCGAGAATGGCATCAACACTGGCAGCCGATCGCGCTTGAACGGGCGATTTACGGGGCTCTAGGACCACATTGGAATGCTGAGGCAAATGCGAACTCCTAACCTGAGGCTTTCTTCATCTAACCATAGATAAACACGATTATTGCAGGTCACGAACAGACAGAGGAGAAACAGAATGACGAAACAGATGGACCTTGGCGGTAGCTTCACACTTCCGAAGACTTCTTTGACCTTGAACCGTATGGGCTATGGCGCGATGCAACTTGCCGGTCCACAGGTATGGGGACCGCCGCGTGATGTTCACAGCGCGGCTAAAATCCTGCGTGACGCGGTTGCGGCTGGCGTGAACCACATAGACACCAGTGACTTTTATGGGCCGCATGTGACGAATCAGATCATCAAGCAGGCACTCCACCCATATTCGGATGATTTGATCATCGTAACGAAGGTGGGTGCTCGCCGCGGTGAGGACAAGTCGTGGATACATGCTCTTTCACGGCAGGAACTAATTGATGCCGTTCATGACAATCTCCGAAACCTGGGGCTTGACAGGCTCGACGTCGTCAATTTGCGGGTCGGAGGAGTGATGGGGCCATCTGAGGGTTCCATCGAAGAGCCAATGAGTGTCCTCGCGGAACTCAAGCGTCAGGGACTCATTTGTCATATCGGACTGAGCAACGTCAGTCCTAAACAATTAGCTGAGGGACAAAAGATCTCTGAGATCGTCTGCGTGCAGAATCTTTACAACGTGGCGCACCGCAGTGATGATGGCGTTATTGATGACCTTGCGAAGCAAGGCATAGCGTATGTGCCGTTTTTCCCGCTGGGAGGGTTCAATCCATTACAGTCGTCTTTGCTCGACGCAGTAGCTGCTTCAGTACAAGCCACACCCATGCAGGTGGCACTTGCGTGGCTTCTTCAGCGCTCTACTAACATCTTACTGATTCCGGGGACGTCTTCCACTTCACATCTTCGTGAGAATCTCAGTGCCGCAACGCTACAGCTTCCTCCCGAAACGATCGCCGATCTTAACTCAATCGGCAATAGCCCTAAGCAGTAGCGAAATGCCAAGACTAGGCCGGCCCAGTAATGAGAGGCCGGCCTGCGAAGAGATAGGCGTACATGTTATTTACAAAACACGAAAGAACGATTGATCCCAGTACCCGCCCGGGGCCAAACCTCGATCCTTTGTGGACGATCCTTGACCTCACACCCGCGAGTCGCGGAGATACTGGTATTCAAAGCTCGAATACATCAGACTGATAACGATTAAGTAGCCTCGAAGCATTTGTTAGCGGCGTACTTTACCGGAGGATTTCAAGATTGCGAGCCTCCGCGTAATTGACAATCGCGAGCAAGAATTGTTCTCAATCTCTATATCATTTCGGCATCGGAATCGACACTGCCTTGCCGGCGCCTCGTTCGGCGATCCAGATTACATCTCCCGCAGGCTCGACTGCGGTGGGTGTCTTGAGCCCTTCCTTGATTACAGTGACGCTCGCCTTATCGCCACTGACAGTAATCAATGAAATCTTGCCACTACCATTCTCAGCAAGGAGCAGCTTTCCATTGACTGCGCGCATGCCATCCGGCCCTTTCACGGGCTGATCCATCCAGATATCGACAGGTTGTCCGGCCTTGCCGGCAGCGTCCACAGGGATGCGGTAGAGCTTGTTAAAGATCACGTTGTTCACGTAGAGCGTGCCGTCCAAGAAGGTAATTCCGTCAACGCCGTTGAGCATGCGGTCTTCCAGAAACAGTTCGGCAGAGGCAGCACCGGCCGGCAGCTTATAGATCCTCCCGTTGGCGGTATCGCTGATGTAAAGTGCCTTGTCCGGTCCGATCGAGAAATCGTTGCAGGTACTGTTGTCACCAGGCAGGTTCCAACGCAGTTTTTGTGCGCCAGTGGAGAGATCAAAACCCCTCAGGGCGGTATGGCGCTTAACAGGCGTTGTGCCCGGCACCGGGGTTAGTTGACACGTCCATAACGTGTTGGTAGCGGTATCGGCAAGCATGCCGAAGAAAAAGGTGCCCGCACCTTCAGCGCTGGCATCAACGAACTTCTCGGCAGTAGCCGAACCCGGGTGCACCTTATAGACGAACGGTGTGCTCGCGCTGCCGACGATCAGGATTCCACCCGGTGCGACAGTCAAACTCTCTGGCTGAGACTTTGCGTCAACGATAAGAATTTCAGCGGCATATACAGCCTGTGCAAGGCCCGCGAAGAATGTGATACAAACGGCAAGCCGTCTTGCAGTTAATTTGGGCATAGTCAAATCTCCTTGCTTTTGATCTCCGTGCTATGTGGATCACGAATTGATGCATTCTTGTCAAGTCGGTGGTCATGCAGATGCATACCGAAATGAGTCTCGTACATCTTCGGTTCAGATTAGCAGCCTTTAGCCTCTTGCGGTTTCGACTTATGGCATCCGGCTGACCGGGTATTAGCTGCCTGGTTGCTCCGATGTCTTGTCGGCCAGGTAAAGCGACTCCGAGGGAATGGTCGAGGCCGCGGCAAATCGCACTACGCATCATAGCAACGCTTCATGTCGTCTAGGTTACGAGTCCACAGAGATGCGCTCTGTACCGTGATAGACGTTGAAGCGGTCACCTCTCAGAAATCCGATCAGTGTGATATCGAACTCCTTTGCCACCTGAACCGCGAGACTCGAAGGTGCTCCAACTGAGACGACCATCGAAATGCCGCCCATAAGCGCTTTCTGAAGTAGCTCGAAGCTGGCCCTGCCGGACAATAAAAGTATGCGGTCGCGCAGCGGAGTGCGGTCGGCAAGAAACTCCGCTCCGATGAGTTTGTCCACCGCATTATGACGCCCAACATCCTCTCGGATGGAGTGAAGGTGCCCTTCGGCATCGAAAAGTCCCGAAGCGTGTAAGCCTCCTGTCCTTTCAAATACGTCCTGGCTCGCTCTAAGCCTGTCAGGAAGTAAATAAAGGAGATTAGCTGCGACCTTTAAGGTATTTGCTGCACGCGGTGGGCAGACGGCACGCAGCGCCAGAAGGGACGCCTTTCCGCAAATACCGCAACTGGAGGTGGTGTAGAAGTTGCGCTCAAGGTTCGCCATGCTGACCGCTACATCCGGGGCAAGATCGACCCGAACGACATTCCGCTCGGGTTGATAAGGAAGAACTGTCGCATTCGGAGCCACCGGTGTAACCCGGACTTCATTGGAAGGGCCTGTAACATAGCTGATTTCGCTTATGTCTGCAGAATCACTGACGATACCTTCGGTCAGGAGAAAGCCCGCAACCAGCTCGAAGTCGTGGCCCGGAGTACGCATGGTCACTGAGATCGACTTCATCTGACGAGACCCGAGCGGACCGTAAGCAAGTTGCAGTTCAAGCGGCTCTTCAACCGCGAGCGTATCTGTCGTCGTTTGGACTTGGTTCCCGATGAACCGATTCACGGTGGTTTCAGAGGTGGACCTTTTACTTCGGTCGGTCGATTGGCGCGTCCACGTTGGCAGGCCATCCTTGGTTGGCATAATTCACCCTGAGTATTGCACTGATGTGATGCTTATTGGTCGGCTTGCAGCTTGGTCTTGTTAGATACTAAGACTATGTCGAAGACACCACTTTCTACGGTTCGATCTATGTTGTTGGAGCGGTTTAGCCGCCTTGCCCTGTCCGCCGTCTCCTTCCATGCTTTGCAGCAAGGCGTCGTCGAAGGAATGGCACAGGACCTTCCTCATTACAGTTGGACCGGGTTCTATATGCTCGACCCAGACGACCCTGAAACACTCGTCGTCGGCCCCTTCGTCGGCGATCCTACGCCACATACTCGTATTCCGGTATCAGAAGGCATCTGCGGAGCTGCCGTTGCAACGGGTGAGACGGTCATTGTCGACGATGTCAACTCCGATCCCCGTTACCTATCGTGCTCAATCAAAACCAAATCCGAGATCGTCGTTCCCATCTATGCCCGAGGCAAGGTCATCGGCGAGATAGACATCGACAGTCACGATCCCGCCGCATTTACAGACGAAGATCGGGTCTTTCTTGAGGAGACGGTTCGCATCGTTGGCAGATACATCGAGCAGCATCCCGGCTGAATGGTCGTCCGGCAAACCAAAGCAACCCTCCATCCGTAACCTATGTGGGAGTTTCGCAGTCTGATATTTAGCAAGGCCCGGTTGTTTCGTTTCTCCGGCGATAGTTGGACAAGGAGTTGGTGAGAATCATGCTTTTGCTTTTCCTGGCATACTTTGGTGGAATTCTCACCATCCTCAGCCCGTGCATCCTTCCAGTGCTGCCATTTGTCTTTGCACGATCCGACCAACCCTTTCGCAAGAGCGGCTTGCCTCTATTGGCGGGTATGGCTTTAACGTTCGCGCTAGTCGCCAGTCTTGCCACTGTAGGCGGTGGATGGGCCGTGCGTGCAAACCAGTTTGGTCGAATCGCCGCGCTCATTCTCTTTGGAATCTTCGGCCTCAGCCTTCTCTTCTCCTCTCTCGCCGAACATATCTCCCGCCCGTTCGTCCAGCTCGGCAACAGGCTTTCTCGAGATACCAGCTCCGGCCCAAGCACGGCCAACTCCTTCCTGCTCGGCATCGGAACCGGGCTGCTCTGGGCACCTTGCGCGGGACCGATTCTCGGGCTAATTCTCACTGGCGCAGCTCTTGGAGGAGCAAGCGTTCATACTGTTTTCCTTCTCCTCGCCTATGCTGCGGGTGCTGCGACCTCGCTTACCGTCGCGCTGCTCGCAGGTGGTAAAGTCTTCGCGGCGATGAAGAGTTCGCTTGGCGCAGAAGAGTGGATTCGTCGCATCCTTGGTGTCGCTGTCCTCGCAGGAGTTATCGCGGTGGCGTTCGGTCTTGACCGGGGAATCCTCACTCGTCTCTCCCTCTCCAGCACCGCGAATCTGGAACAGCGACTCGTCGACCGCTTCCATCCTCAGACTGCAGAGATCGCCTCCAAAGATCAGGCAATGGCTCCAAGCAATGCGATGATGGCAGGGAACAATGCAATGATGGCTGGCAACCAGCCTGCGATGTCGGCAAACAATGCCATGATGGCGGCGGGAGGCGCTTCTGCTGCCGAAACTTTGCCAACTGCTGATCTCTCCGGCGCAACAGCGTGGATCAACTCTCAACCTCTCACGCTGGCATCTCTGCGCGGCAAAGTTGTGCTGGTCGACTTCTGGACGTACTCCTGTATCAACTGCTTGCGAACGCTGCCTTACATCAAGGCGTGGAACGAAAAGTACAAAGACAGCGGACTTGTCATCATCGGTGTGCATACGCCAGAATTTCCTTTCGAGAAAGATGAATCGAACGTCCGCAAGGCCGTCCGTGATCTCGGCGTCACCTATCCTGTCGCGATGGATAATGACTACCGCATCTGGCGCAGTTTCAACAACGAATACTGGCCCGCGCACTACTTCATCGACGCCACCGGGAAGGTTCGCTACCATCACTTCGGCGAAGGTTCCTATGAGCAATCGGAGGGCTGGATTCGCACTCTCCTCGAAGAGGCAAATCACAAGCCGTTACCCGGCAGTACTACTCAGATCGCCGCATCCGGCGCTGAAGCCGCAGCAGACTCCGGTGATGTTCAATCTCCAGAGACCTACATCGGGTATCACCGGGCTGAAAACTTCGCCTCTCCGGGCGGCTTTAGCCAGAATGAGCCGCAGGTCTACGAAGCGCCTGCCAATCTCAAATTGAACGAGTGGGCGTTTGCCGGCAAGTGGCAGGACGAGCGCCAGATTGCTACATCGCTTGCTCCCTCCAGTGCCATCGTCTACCGCTTTCACGCTCGCGATCTCCACTTGGTTCTCGGGCCATCAAAAGCCGGAAAGCCAATCCGCTTCCGCGTTACCATCGACGGCAAAGCTCCCGGCGCGGATCATGGAATGGATACGGATGCGGATGGCTACGGCACGGTAACCGAAGATCGCCTCTACCAGTTGATCCGGCAGCATGGCGCAATCCAGGATCAAACCTTCAAGATAGAGTTTCTTGCCCCTGGCGTCCAGGCTTACTCATTCACCTTCGGATAACACATCCGCCCAAGTATCGTGATCGTATTTATAAGGGAGTTCGTATGACCAACAATTTGCCTAAACTATCGCAGCTTTTGAATAGAGAAACTCGTTGCATGCAGCGACCCGATCGCCGCATGTTTCTGATCGCAGCAGCCAGCGCAGTCGGTTTTGCCAGCTTCGCGTCATGGCGCCCATCTCTCGCGTTTGCGGCGGGTGCAGGTGCTGGAACTCAAGGAACTGTCACCGTTGTTCAGTTTTCTGATGCAGGGAAACCTATCGGAAAGGTCACTATTCCGCGTGTTGTTAGATCCGACGCCGAATGGAAACAGAAGCTTGCCCCAATCTCCTTCGATGTGGCCCGGCGTGCGGGCACGGAGCGTCCCTATAGCGGCAGCACCTGGAATAACCACGATCACGGTTTTTATCGCTGCATCTGCTGCGACAACGCCGTCTTCAGCTCAGAGACCAAGTTTGAATCCGGCACAGGCTGGCCAAGTTTCTGGCAACCCATTGCCAAAGAAAATATCGTCGAGATTCGTGATACGACCCTTGGGATGGAGCGCACTGCTGTCTCTTGCCGCGAGTGCGATGCTCATCTTGGTCACGTGTTCGACGACGGCCCCCGTCCAACCGGTCTGCGCTATTGCATGAACTCAGCTGCAATGCGGTTCATAAAGACCGCTTAATCCTGCCTCCGATTGATTTGGAGGTAGTCCTGCGCCCATAATGATTCATGGCGACATCAAGATCCTTCGTTCCGGCCTCTGAACTTCTGGCCTCCGATCTGCCGAGAGCCGCCGCTCTGCCACGAGAGTGCACCTTCACCGAGACCGACTGGCGAGCACTAGCTCCCTTTTGGTATCCCGTAGCCCACTCGCACGAAGTGACGGATAAGCCTCTTGCCACGCGGCTGCTGGACGAGCGCGTCGTTATTTACCGCCTTTCAGATGGCTCTGTGTCTGCTGCTCGCGATATCTGCTATCACCGCGGAGTTCCGCTAAGTCTTGGCCACGTTGAGGGCGACGAGATCATCTGCAAATATCATGGACTGCGTTACGACCGTGAGGGCCGCTGTACCTGCATCCCCGCCCATCCTGGGGGACCTATCTCGCCTCGACTGCGGCTGGACATGTATCAGGCTCAAGAGCGTTATGGCCTAGTGTGGGTTCGCCTGGTTGATGATGGTGCGCGGACTCTCCCGAAGATGGACGAGTGGTACGATCCGGATTATCTGCAGGTTCGCCTCGACAGCGTCGACATCAAAGCCGCAGCAGGGCGACAGATCGAAGGATTTCTTGACGTCAGCCACTTCGCCTTCATACATAAAGAGAGCTTCGGCGAGCCCAACAATCCGGTTGTGCCGGACTACAAAGTGACGATCACGGAGCATGGATTTGTGGCTGACTACATCAGCACTGTCAGCAACTATGCCCATGGATATAAGCACCTGTCCCCGTCCGACTTTCAGTGGCACAGACGATTCGAGACCTTCCTGCCGTTTACTGCGAAACTCACCGTGACCTTTCCTGGCGGCGGCCAGCTTCACATCCTGAATGCAGCGTCCCCGGTCTCTGCGCGAAAGACGCGTCTCTTCGTCCCACTCTGCCGCAACTTCGATAAGGACTCGCCGATAGAACAGACCCTCGACTTCAACTACCAGGTCTTTGCGGAAGATATGGAGATCGTCGAACGGCAGTTCCCGGAAGACCTGCCGTTGAATTTGCAAGATGAGGCGCACTTCGCAGCCGATCGCAGCTCCATTACCTACCGCAGGGGGCTGGCCGCACTGGGACTCGGCCGAAGTTATACCTCATGAGAATCGGTAGTCCGACGCCTTCATTAATATTCAAAATAGAAGCGGTAATGGCTTCGGCATCCTGGATTGAACATCGCGCCACACGCAGGGCACTGGTCGGAGCACTCCAGGTACTGTCTGATGGTCAGTTCCGTTCCACAAGCCCCGCACAGGATCGCACGCTGGTCCCACTCCGCCTGTGGCCAGACTTCAATTGCATGACCCGCTAGTGCGTCGTGGCAGTCCTTACACGCGTAGTAGGTGCCACAGCACTTCATCTTGATCGCAATGACATCGACTGGCTTGTTGTAATGAGTGCAACGGGTCTGAGCATCAAGATCAATTCCGTTCACATGGGGTCGAAGATCTAGCATATCTTTAGAGTAAAACCTGATCCTGTTTCGTCTGCGGGAGTGGGGCAATCTCTTTTTATGGAGTCGAGGATGACGGTATCGGAAGAGCAGCGCGCGAGGAAACTTCTGGAAGCTCAAACAAAAGCAGAAGCGCTATTTCACGAAGTGGAAACTAGCGGACTGATTCGCCCGGGCATAACCGAGAATAGTCTCAACGCTAAAATCTATGCCCTCGCTAATGATCTGTATGGAATCAAGACATACTGGCACAAGCGAATCGTCCGCTCTGGTAAAAACACCCTACTTCCGTATGATGATAATCCGCCTGACCTCACTATAGGTGAAGATGACATTCTCTTCCTAGACCTTGGCCCTGTCTTCGAACAGTGGGAAGCGGATTTTGGCCGGACGTTCGTTCTCGGCTCTGACCCCTTGAAACTCAAGATGCGTCAGGACATCAAATCGGCGTTCGAGGATGGGAAGCAATACTTCAAAGACCATCCGGACATCACCAGCCGAGAACTATTCCATTATGTCGAATCGCTCGCGGCGAGATACGGCTGGGAGTTTGGGGGGCCTATCGCTGGACATCTCATCGGACAATTTCCTCACGAAAGAATCGCTGACGATAAGGTAACGCTCTACGTGCATCCAAAGAGCAACCTGCCAATGCGCTCGCCCGACGAAGATGGTCGGCGACGCCATTGGATTTTGGAGATACATTTTGTGGATCGAGAACAAGAAATTGGAGGATTTTACGAGGAGCTGCTCACCATTTAATAAGTAATTACCCGACGGTGATTCGCTCTAAGGGTTTCGCCTGCTCCCACTAAGACTGCTTCGTTGTAGCAACGCCTCGCCATGCCAAATTCACACGATGTACTCTTCGGTTGCCTGATCGTGGAAGAGACGGCCGAGGTGCTTCAGTATCCCCTCAGACCGTCAGGCGCGGCTGGGAGATGGCACGAGCGTGGTTGATGGGCGAACACGCGCGCTGAAGTACTTCGGGATCAATCACGTCAGTAACTCTCTAAGGAGCCGCCTTGGGCGACCCAAGGCTATAGTTAGCTTGCTTCGAGCCCTTTACGTCGAACAAATTCCTTACCGATCGCCAACTGACCGCTCTGAAAATCCTTCACCTTTGCTGCAGCCATCATCTGTGCATGGTGCCCTTTTCCTGCATTCGGCCACGACTAAGCAGGCTTCGGACGATTGAGCTAATAATACGGACCCTCAGCATAAATCGTAGGCGCGGCACGCTCCATCTAGATACCGACAGGCCCAAATGCGACCTCTCATCAGCAACGAGAAACTCTCAAGTACTCAACTGAAGAAGAAGTAAAAGGAGAATCCATCATGCGTATCTTTCTCACCGGCGCCACCGGCTTTATCGGTTCAGCCATTGTTCCGGAACTCATCAACGCGGGCCACCAGGTACTGGGACTGACACGGTCGGAGGTAGGTGCTCAGACTCTACTTGCCGCCGGAGCCGAGGTGCATCGAGGGAATCTTGAAGACCTCGAAAGCATGCGCAGCGGAGCGGCTGTATCGGACGGCGTCATCCACTGTGCCTTCAATCACGACTTTTCCAACTTCCTTGCGATCTGCGAGCAAGACCGAAAGGTCATCGAGGCCATGGGCGATGTGCTTGTCGGCTCCGACCGCCCTCTGATCATCACCTCGGGGACTGGTATGGGGAACGCCTTTCCAGGTCAACCTGCAACCGAAGACCATTTCGATCCCAATCATCCCAATCCTCGTAAAGCCTCCGAAGTCGCAGGCGCTTTGGTACCCGTCGGCAGCTCAAACATGGTAAAGGTGCCGATCTGCGGGATGTACTTGGACTCTTTGATGATGGCGATCTTCGCGCCAAGTTCCAGGTCAATCACACCGAACGCACTCGGCCCTGTCCCTCCGGGCGAATAAATTGGGTTATTCGCAGGAGCAATTACGCCCAGAGGCAAGATGGTGTGCAACTGCAATCTAGGAATGGCGCCCCAATTGAACTCGATAGCCGGGCCCGTGGCGTCTGTCTCCACCGGCGTGCCGTCCGTCTCCACCGGCGTGCCGTCAGTACTGCCGAAGATGTAGAACTCGTAGTGGTGCAGGTCCACCGGCACCGGATCGTCGGTTTGATACGGAGGGCCCTGTGCACACAGGTGTGAACTGCTCAGCACGACAAGCAAGAACAGTATCAGCTTTGAGTAATGACGACGATTCATCGACGCTTCTGTCTCCCCCAGCGACCGGTGTTGTGCTGCGATATCGAAGTATGCAAGGCTTGCATGTGCTTACCTGTTGACTAGTGTCAGAGAGTGAGGAGCTTCAATCTTCTCTCCGGTCTCACGAGGCCAGGAAATCGACAGCAATGCCCCTCCTTCTGGACGGTTCGACGCCGTCACACTTCCTCCGTGAGCGCGCACCACGGCTTCAACAAATGCAAGCCCAAGGCCATGCCCCTTGGAGTCTCTTCCTTTCACCCTCTGTTCGAACATGTGGACGCCAATCTCCGAAGCAAATCCCGGACCATCATCCTCCACAATCAGCGTCGCAGCGTCCTCACTTGCGCCAAGTTTTATGGAAACGGTACATGACGCGGGCAAGTGGTTAAGTTCGTTATCGAGAAGGTTTGCGATCACCCGATGAAGGAGGGCTGCGTCTGCCAGTACCGTCACAGAGCCGGCGCTGCGCAGATGGACCCGAAGTCCTTTCTCCGACATACAAGGCTCATAAAGGTCAATCATGACTCGAAGCAGTTCGTCGAGATCGACTTCCATGCGCGACAGTCTCAGCGCATCAGCTTTCGCTTCAGCAACGTCGAGCGAAGTATTCAGGAATTCTGTCAGTCGATCCAGTTCATCGATGGCCGAGACGATTGGCTCACTCTGCTCGACTTTTAGATCGCCCGACAGAACGATCTCCAGTTTCCCCCGAATCGCCGTCAACGGGCTACGAAGATCGTGGGCAAGGGACTCCGTAATAGTGTGCAGCTGATGCATTGAGCTTTCTATCCGGTCCAGCATGTGGTTGAGCGTCAACGCCAGATGCCCTACTTCGTCGTTGCGCTTGTTGGTTGGAACTCTACTGCTCAAATCAGATTGTCCAATTCTGGATGCGGCCTCAGTGATCTCCCGGACATAATTGAGCATACGTCGGGTCGCGTAGAAGACGATCGCAAAGCCAAACAAGACGATGAGCAGCCAAATGCAGAGGAAGCGGAATCGGAGGTTCCTGAGTACACGCAATTCGTCTCGTTCCGAAAGGCCGAGATAGATGTGGCTTCCATCCTCCATGCGCACTGACGCCACCCGAAAGGGGTGCTTGAATCCCTTGACATTCAAGTCGTAAGGCACATCGGAAACGATCTTAAGTGCGCGAATGGCGGCTAAGTGCGGTGTCCCGTCACCGACACCTACCCAAAGTTTCAGATTACCGTCGTCTCCGGCCTGAAGAAAGAAGACCGAGTCGTTCTCATTGCCATTTGAGCGCAATTTGTTTGGCACCTCTCTACTTGCAAGTTCCGCGACTTCTCTCACTACCCGACCGTAGAGGCGGTCCTTTGGCGTTCGCCCGGCTACATCACCGAGTACTGCCACCTCTCCAGTGAGCCACGCGTCGCTCCGACGCTGAATATCGCTCGCTACGAAGCGATGGAGCATCGCAAAAACCAGCATTGTTCCAATGGCAAAGGCTAGGGTTGCCCAGAGGGAGATACGCCATGCTGCACTGTGCATGATGGGATTAGCGGTCTTTGAGGACATAACCAATACCTCGCAAAGTCTTGATCAGCGGCTCGCGGCCTTCAATATCCACCTTGCCGCGCAAACGGTAGATATGCACATCGACAACGTTAGTGTCGGGTTGAATTCGCATTCCCCATACTTCAGAAAGAAGCATGGATCGAGTGACAACTCTGCCAGCATGGCGACAAAGGTACTCCAGGAGCACAAACTCCTGTGGGCTTAGATTCAGAACTTCGCCGCCACGGGAGGCTCTACGCCTGACAAAGTCCAGTTCCAGGTCCAGTACACGCAAACGTGAGGCTTCTTCGCTCGCAGCCAGGTTTCGTCTCAAGAGGTTGCGCAGCCGAGCCAGCAGTTCGGCGAGAGCAAAGGGTTTGGTCAGGTAGTCGTCGCCACCTTGTTCCAATCCCTTGACTCTGTCGTCGACTGATCTTCTGGCTGAAAGTATCAATACAGGGCTGCTTACGCCAGATTGTCGAAGCTGAAGAATCAGGTCAATGCCATCTTGATCCGGAAGGCCAAGATCAACGATCAGAACGTCATACTTCTTTCCAGACGCAAGTTGCGCGGCAGTGCGCCCATCCTTGGAGGCATCCACTTCGTAACCCGCGTCAGTAAGCGATTGCTTCAGGAAGCCCTGGATCTCGAGGTCATCCTCCACAAGCAGGAGTTGCATGGAGTGATGGTAAGCCATTTCGAGGTTCACGAGCTCTATCCGGGCTAACTACTTACATCACTGACGAGAAGATGAACAACTTGTCATCTGCTGAATCGCGACGACATTTCTTTTCTCTCGAATACTAGGAACAGCGATTGTGTGACGGAACCTGATTAAATGGCCTCACCCTGATCATTCGCTGAGCTTTCATGAACAAATCGTCATCCTATTACTCTCCTGCAAGGTGCTATCAAAAGAACCAAGGTCTCGTCTTAACAAGTAGGCGTGTATTGAGAATACTGAGCCTGTTCTCTCAAGTAGTCGACTGTTGCTGGATTGTCGTCTCTTCGTGGTCCAGCTTCCCCAACACACAAACGCGACATTTAATCCCGATGATCCGGGCTGAGGATATATTCCGCTTGACTACGGCTTACCTGAACCGCATCGCCACTGCCGTACCAGAGCACGATGTGCACGACACCTTCGTCGTCTTCGCTGAGAAGATGCTTGCCGACCCGCGGCTACGCACGGTCTTCCGTCGCATGGTGAGCCGCGCCGATATCGCGCATCGCTATTCGTTCCTCGATCCGCAGAAAGGTTCCAGCCAATTCTCGTCGCATAACGCAAATGAGTTTTATCGGCTAGATAACTTTCCCAACACGGCGCGGCGTATGGAACTGTTTGAGCAGAGCGCTCCGGTGCTGATGAAGAGGGCCGTGGGCCGGCTTGAGCTGAATGAGGAAGAATGCGCTGGTATTACGCATGTGCTGGTGACCTGCTGCACGGGGCTCTATGCGCCGGGGCTGGACTTTGAGATCGTCGACCACCTCGGGCTTTCGGCGAGCGTGGAGCGCACGATGGTTGGATTCATGGGATGCTATGCCGCGATCAATGCGCTGAAGCTGGCGCGACACATTGTGCGCTCAGATCCGAAGGCGGGTGTTCTGATGGTCAACCTTGAGCTGTGTACGCTGCACTTCCAGGAGACGCAGAAGCTGGAGCAGGTTCTCTCCTTCCTGGTCTTTGCCGATGGCGCGGCGGCGAGCCTGATTACTGCTCGCGAGCAGGGTCTCGCGCTGGACAGCTTCAAAGCGGTGATGGTGCCGGAGACACGTGGGCTGATTACCTGGAAGATTCGCGAGCTAGGTTTCGACATGCTGCTCTCCGGGCAGGTACCGGGAGTGCTGGGTCGCGCGCTGCACGAAGGCGAACTGATGGCCGAGCGTGATGGCATCGACCTGTGGGCGGTGCATCCAGGCGGTCGGTCGATACTGGATGCAGTCGAGGAGGGACTGGAGCTGCCAGCCGATGCGCTGGCGGCGTCGCGCGAAGTGTTGTCGCGCTTCGGCAACATGTCGTCGGCGACGGTGATGTTTGTGTTGCAGCGAATCATGCAGCAAGCGCGCCCGGGGCAGCGTGGGTGTGCGATGGCGTTTGGGCCGGGGTTGATGGCGGAGACGATGCGCTTCCATGGGGTCTAGTGCACAGATCGACTTCAGTCGGCGGGCCTCTCCACATGAGTTGCCGGAGCTGATGGATGGTGACTGTAGTTATGAGGATTTCCGTGACTGCCTGCGCAGTCTGGAAACGGTCAATCGCTGGCTGCTGGGTTATCGGCCGACGCTGGCTTGGCTGGAGCGGTTGCCGCTTGGATTGCGCGATCCAGTACACATCGTCGATGTGGGCAGTGGTGGCGGTGATCTACTGCGGCAGATTGCAGGCTGGGCAAGGAGACGGGGCATTGCTGTGCAGTTAACCGGGATCGACTTGAATCCTTATGCGGCGCGTGCAGCAGCGGAGTCCACGCCAAAGGCGCTCGGAATCCAATGGGTGACCGGCGATGCTCTGGAGTATCGACCGAAGAATCCGGTCGATATCGTCGTGAGCTCGCTGCTGGCACATCATCTGGAGGACGAGGAGATCGTGGCTCTGCTGAGGTGGATGGAAGCGACCGTGCGGGTAGGTTGGTTTATCAATGATTTGGAGCGAGCGGAGTGGAGTAGTCGGATGTTTGGTTGGGTTCGTTGGCACTGGCTTGTGCGGCATGATGGGCCGGTGTCGTTCCGGCGGGCGTTCCAGAAGGAGGATTGGGTGAGCCTACTGGCTGCGGCTGAGCTTCTGCGAGAGACGGTGACCGTAGAGAAGTGGCGGCCTGGACGGTTGTGCGTGGGGCGGTGGATATGAGGTCGATGATTCTGAAGCGTCTCGTTAGAGTAAGAGAGATAAAGCCTCTCGCCTCCGTCGACCTCATGGCGCACCTCATCACGTCTAACCATCTGAGCAACGAATAATGCCAATTTCCACTCTGCCAGCGACCAGTTCCAGATTCAAGACTATTCTCTGGGTCTCGCTTGGTCTCACCGTACTCTTCGTCTTCATTACCTCAGAATTGCTTCTCATCACCGACTATCCGATGTACCACGCCTACCGTCTGCAGGTCATTGCCGACCGCCATCTACTCATCCCGCATACACTCGCCGGAATCTTCGCTCTTCTGATCGGTCCCATCAATTTCTCCTCGCGAATCCGACAGCGTCACCTCCAACTCCATCGCATCCTCGGCCGGATCTACGTCATCTCCGTGTTTGTTGGTTCCTTCACAGGCATCGCTCTCGCCTGGGGTCGTCCGGGTCTCCCCGGAACCTCCATGCAGGCCGCGGCGTGGATAGTCTGCACCACCGCTGCCTTCCTCAGCGCGCGCAACCGCCAAATCGTCCAGCATCGCCAATGGATGGCTCGCTCCTACGCCGTCACCTTTACCTTCGTCTCCAGCCGCGTTCTGAACCTCGTGCCCGCATATTGGAGCCATCTCGGCGACGTCCTGTCCGCAGTCGGGGTCATTGCTTTCACTCTCGCATCCCTGCTGATCGTCGATCTCGGCCTCAACTGGCACGAACTCACCACTCGTCGCGACTGATCGCCGGCAACGGATTATGAGATTTGAGAAATGGGTTTTGAATATGTCCTATTTCTCGAAGCTGATTCCTTCCAGATCCGAGCTGACCAGAGGGCCGTAACCACCTAGCTGTCCGACTATCCTCATTACGGCAGGCTCCTGACCTTCCAAAACCCATACCATCACATCTTTGGGCTGCAGGCCGATCAGCCGCGCGATCACTCCCACGATGCCGCCCAACTCCGGATGGATACGAAACACCGTCGCCTTGAGTGTCTGTCCTGTCGTGTGAAACGGCTGCTCACCTTCCGAAGAGATGAGGAGCTGAATCAACCGTCCTCCGGCAACAGGCGCCAGCATCCCCACGCGAAACGGAGCCGCACCTTGCGGCAGATTCAACAGCAAGGTTCCAACGAATCCATTCGCCAGATCATCGGGCAGGTCAATGTGGTGGCTCTCGACGTGTATCTTCCCATCCTTCTCCTCCGTGCGGCTGGTCGCTATGCCGGTGACGGCTTCCACCGTAAAGTCGACTGGCTTCACAAAGAATGGCCCATTCTGTATGTGATGGTTGCGTATTAACCGAAACGTGCCCTGCTGCCTGTACGTTGTCGTCTCATCGTCAATCGACCCATCCACAAAGTGATAGGTCAGGCGCATCGTCACTTCATCGCCCTGCGCGACCTGCGAAAACTCGCCATTGGCAATGATCTTTCCAGCCTCGGAGCGCGCCACCATAAACCGATGCATCGGGCGTTGGATATGTCTTACTGGAATTGGTTCAGCCAGCGCTGCGGTGCCCAACATTACCACCAAGAAAGCGTCTACAAAGAAATTGCTTCGCTCCATCAAATCCCTCGTTCTAATGCCTTAGACGACTTTCCCCTCCGCTCTATGGGCTCCAAAATGACGATTTGTACAGAATGACGTGCCGAACTGGTTTCTGGACGTCTACTGGAAAGAGGGAGTTCACTACAAATTGATTGAACATCCAGTGAATTGGGAGGAAATGCTTTGCAAGACGAAATACTAGTCCTCGGTGGTGGAGTGGCAGGCTGTGCGGCTTCGATCGCGCTCGCTCGAAAGGGACGAAGCGTCACGCTGATCGAACGTGAGCCCACACCGCGCCATAAGGTCTGCGGAGAATTCCTAAGCGGTGAGGCCCTGGAAGACTTGCACGCACTTGGTATTGAGGTGGCCTCCCTTGGCGCGGTGCCCATCAACTATGTTCGCCTTGCCGCAGCCAGACGCGCCGCGGAAGCTCCGCTGCCATTTCCCGCAGCCTCGCTTACGCGCAAGGCGCTCGATACAGCGCTCATCGCCGCAGCCATCGCCGCGGGAGTCCGCGTTAAGCGTGGTCACGGTGTGCAGTCGCTCAGCCGCGCGACCGCCAACCTCTGGCAGGCCACTCTCGACGACGGCACCGTATACGAAGCTCCAACCGCCTTTCTTGCCACGGGCAAACACGATCTGCGCGGCCACGGTCGCCCGAAGGACCCTCTCCAATGGGTCGCCTTCAAGATGTATTACCGACTGTCTGCCGCCCAGACCGCTGACCTGGCGGACGCCTCCGAGTTGACGCTCTATGCTGGAGGCTACGGTGGCATCCAACCGGTGGAAGACGGCATTACGAATTTCTGCTGCGTGGTGCAACGGCGGTATTTTGCACATGCTGGTCTTCGCTGGGAGGGCCTCCTTGCCAAGGTGCAGCAGGACTGTCCCCACCTCGCGATGCGGCTTGACGGTGCCGAGCCGCTGCTCGACAAACCCATCACCGTCACTCATATCCCGTACGGTTACATCCGCCGCACGACGGAGGATGGGCTCTACTGTATCGGCGATCAGGCAGCCGTCATCCCCTCGTTCACCGGCGATGGCATATCCATCGCCCTGCATACTGCCCGCCGTGCTGCCGCTGCCTATCTTGCCGCGGAGCCGGCACCCGTCTTTCAGCCAAAACTGCGCTCCGCAATGCTGCCCCAGATGCGTCTTGCCGAAGTCGCCGCCGACGGCTTAAACAACGCACTCGCGCGCGCTGTACTGCCGTTCTGCCTCAGGGTCTGGCCTGGCGCGATGCGCGTAACGGCTAGACTCACGCGTGTTACTCAGCCCGCCGCTGTTGCTCCACAAGCGTTCGCCAACTGAAATCGAGCCACTCCAAAACAAGGCTCGGCAGCTAAACCCAGGGGAGATGATGTAATGAAATCCTTCGCAGTTGTAGCCCTCGCGCTCATACTCGGTCCAGCCGCACTCGCACAGCATCAGACCTTCGTCGTCAATCCCGATGCAAGCGAGGTCAAGATGACGCTCAAAACAACCCACCAACTTGTCAACGGCACCTTTCACATCCAATCGGGATCGATTGAGTTTGATCGGAGTAATCCTAAGATGTCGGGTTCGGTGACCGTTCTGGCCGGAAGCGGCAAGACCGGTAACGACAGCCGCGACAAGAAGATGAATAAGGACATTCTCAAGGTGGAGCAGTATACGACTGTCTCCTTTGCGCCCAAAACCTACACCGGGACAATCGCTCCCTCTGGCGACTCAACCATTCAGGTGAGCGGAGTGTTCACTCTACTCGGTAGCCCTCACGACCTGACGATTCAGATGCAGCTTCATAGGGATGGATCGAAGGCAACGGCGAGGGCGCAATTCGTCATTCCCTATGTTCAGTGGGGTCTCAAGAACCCAAGCTTCCTGATCTGGAAAGCTGACAATGACGTTGTGATGGATCTCAATCTTTTTGGCCAGGTTTCTAACTAACTTCACTCGCTTTTCATTGAACTGTATCGGAGCTACAAAGAACTATGAGCAATTCCGTGCCTCCCCCTGCACTGACACGCAGACGCTTCACTCAACTTTCTGGGATGGCGGTCGGATCACTCGCGCTGGCCGGCGCGGCCCGTGCGGCGGCGGCGGCGGACGTGACGCTTGAGATTGCGCCTTATACCCTGGAAGCATCGCCGAAACATCACATCCGGACAGCAGCTTACAACGGCCAGATTCCCGGTCCGTTGTTCCGGATGCGGGAGGGTGAGCCTCAGTCTGTCGAGATTCGGAACCTGACGAAAGATGCGGAGGTGGTTCACTGGCACGGCCTTTACTTGCCACCGGATATCGACGGAGCAATGGAGGAAGGCACACCAATGATTGCGCCGAGGGCCTCTACGCGTTACACGATGACGCCCAAGCCAGCAGGTTTCCGCTGGTATCACACGCATACGTTCGCGGGGAAGGATCTCACCAAGGCGCAGTACGGTGGACTGCACGGCTTCCTGCTGATCGAACCGCGTGACAACCCTGCTGCATACGATCGGGAGGTCTTCCTTGGACTCCATGACTGGAACGGCCAATTCCTAAGCAGCGACGACGGCTATATGAACCCGGTATACGACGTGGCAACGATCAACGGCAAGATGCTCGGCTCTGGAGATCCCGTCAAGGTCAAACAAGGCGAGCGCGTCATGATGCACATCCTCAACAGCAGCCCGACCGAGGTTCACTGGATTTCGTTCTCGGGGCATAGCTTCAAGGTGGTGGCGCTGGATGGAAATCCGGTAGCCCAGGCTCAGACCGTTTCCATGCTTCGGCTCGCCCCCGCGGAGCGCGTCTCTGCCATCGTAGAGATGAACAATCCCGGCGTATGGGTCCTGGGTGAAGTCCGCAAACACGTTCAAGCCAGCGGAATGGGTGTAGTCATCGAATACGCCAACTCTTCCGGCAAGCCGGTATGGACGCAGCCGGAGGATCTTGTATGGAACTATCGTCAGTTCGCAGGGGCAGGCGATGCCGCACAACATCAAGACGCAAAGACGATCGAGCTGATCTTTAACTCCAAATTCCAGGGGCACGGCAACGAAGAGCTCTGGCTGATCAACGGTCTGAGCTATCCCCAAAACTCCACACCCGCCAACTCCCCCAATCTGCAGACCGGACAGCGATACCGCCTGGTCATGAAGAACAAGAGCATGGATGACCATCCCATGCATCTACACCGGCATACGTTTGAGGTGCGCCGGATCGAGGACAGCCCTGAGATCGCCGGCATACGCAAGGATGTGGTGCTGGTGCAGGCCGGTGGAATCGTAGAGGTAGAGTTTGTGGCCGACAATCCCGGCAAGACACTCTTTCACTGTCACCAGCAAGATCACATGGACCGAGGATTCATGATGGTGTTCGGCTATGCGTAACTCAACGATCAGGCTGGCTATCAACACAGTCCTCGCAATCGCAGCCCTCTTGTGCGTGCGACCCGCTGTGGCACAAGGAAACTATGAGATCCAGGTTTACGGTGCGGACACCGTTGCACCGAAGACTCTGATGACGGAGTTGCACTCCAACTTCACCCCGGAAGGTCAGAAGAACTACATCGATGGCGTCATTCCGACCAATCATCAGGAGCATGAGACGCTCGAACTTACCGAAGGTATTACGAGCTGGTCGGAGATCGGCTTCTATGTTTTTACCAGCGAACAGGATGGCCACGGTGTGCAGTGGGTTGGCGATCACATACGTCCGCGCGTCCGCGCACCCGATAGCTGGCATCTTCCGGTAGGTCTCAGTCTATCTACCGAGATCGGCTATCAGCGCGCCGTCTATTCGCTGGACACATGGACGTGGGAGATCCGGCCGATCATTGATAAGACCGTGGGTCGGTGGTATTTCGCATTCAATCCGGCATTGGAACGCACCTTGCATGGACCCGATGTAAAACAAGGGCTGGGTTTTTCGCCGGGTGTGAAGGTGGGCTACGACTTCTCACGCGTCGTGAGCGGCGGCGTCGAATACTACGCCGATTATGGACGTCTCGGAGCGTTTGACTCATTGCACAACCAACAACAGCAAATATTTGTTGTCACCGACCTAAATACTTCGCCCAAATGGGAGATCAATATCGGAGTGGGAGTTGGACCTACCGCAGGGACAGACCACCTCATTGTAAAGGGCATCCTCGGTAGGCGCTTCGATTGGGGGCATCACTCCTCGATTGAGTAGCTCAGCGGCGCGTAAAAGGAGAAGGGCATGGCAGTTTCAGACGATAAGAGACTCCGGTCCGCATTGGAATCGAAATGGCAAGCGGAGATGAAGGTTTCCATACCTACGCGGCTCCCACAGAGGGCGAAGCTGTGGCTCGCCAAAATTGAATCTGGGCTGAAGTTAGGCAGCAATTTCTCTGATACAAACCATGTATGCTCCGTATGCTGAGATTGTTCATGGGCCTGATGGCCTGCAGTTTGTGTTCTCGCCGGGATTTACTGCTGGAGATTTGGCTTTGCGACACAGCTCACTGTCCTCCAGGCACGGCATCCCCGACCGAGGCTCGCTATAGAACCGAGTCTTTTGGGTGACGCTGCGGCGGTTCTAGTCGAGGTGGAAGCGCACGCTTGTCGTCGTCCAACCGGAGACAGTCGTTCGTTGGCATCGAGCCGGTTTCAAATTGTATTGGACGTGGCGCTCGCGGCATAAGGCTCGCCCAGGCCGGAAGTGCGTGAGCAGGGAGTTGCGCGAACTGATCCTCCGCATGGTTGTCGAAAACCCGACGTGGGGAGCGCCGCGTATTCATGGCGAGTTGAAGATGCTCGGCTTCGACATCTCAGAGCGAACAGTCTCGAGATGGATGCGAAAGGCTCCGAGGAACCCAGAACCGGCGAAACAGTGGAAAGCCTTCCTGAGCAATCACCGCGAAGCCATCGCCGCAATGGACTTCTTCACTGTCCCCACGCTCACCTTTGGTGTGCTATATGGCTTCTTTGTCATCACGCACAACCGGCGCCGCATCCTGCACTTCAATGTAACCAGGCACCCAACGAGTGAGTGGGTAGCGCAACAGTTGCGAGAGGCATTTCCATACGAGTCGGCCCCCAGACGTGCTCATGCCAGTAGCCCGCTGGTGTTACGAACCCAGCACCTTTCACCCAGTCCACTCGGATAGCATCTTTGATGGAACCATCCGCATTCAGTTCCGGTCCGATCAGGGTATATACGCCTGGCTTCGCTTCTACCGCAAAATCGAGTGCAACAGACTGATGACGGTGCGGAAGCTGCCGCGTCCCGGGAGGCACAATGCCGAACATAGACCAAAGAGTGTGCGTGATGGTTAACGTCTGGTCGAAGTTCTTGTTTGCCAACAGTACGCTCACACGACTGCGCTTGGCTGCGTTTGGGTCGTTTTTAGCCCTTTCCAACTCGGTCATAATTGTGGCACGAGTGTACAGCGTCGGCCGGAAGCGGCTTTTCGACTTCTCCACACCAAGATAGGCGAGCAGCGGCGAATCGTTAACCATGTAGAAGGCCGTATCAGCGTCAGCATGGTGCACCGCAGCCAAACCAGGCAACACGAAGATGTCACCTTCACTCCACTCGATGGTGCCCTTTTCAGTTTCGGTATGACCGTTGCCTTTGATTACGTAGAAGAACTCGCTGGTGGCATTGGGTGAAGTGGTGATCGACTCGTCAGCCTTGATGCGAACAAAACCCGCCAGAACGCTCGGGCCTGTGACAGGATATGGGGTCTTCAATTCTTTGCTTAGGTCGAGTGGAACGACGCGGGTCGCGCCGGAAGCATACAGTTCACTCGAGAATGTTCGGACCGGAATTCGTGGAGTCGCGCCGGAAGAGATCGGGTCGGCGGCTTTGCTGTACTCAAAGATCTCGGCATCCTGCGTGAGAGCAGTAGCCGGAATCACTTTTGCAGAAATTGTGGTATCCATGAGATTTCTCCTTTTACATGAGGCACAGCCGTTGGGTGTTTCTGCCAACCTCAGATATAGTCTGGCTTCAGCCGAGTGATTTTGTATCTTTGGTTCTTCCGGAACTTGTGGATTCTTTAGACTGGGATCATCCCTTGAGTAAGGAGAGGATCGAACGCGTGACACAGCCATCGCAGAAAAGAATGATCCTTGTAGGAGCGAATGAGCCGCTGCCTAAGGATCACTTTTGGTTTGATGGAAAAGGATTCAGCGTTTATGCGGCCAAACAGCCGCGCAGTACCTGGCAGGAGCACGTGCATGACTGCGTACAGGTGACCGTGGGGCTTGAGCCAGCGCATATGCATGCGGAGTGGCGTGCAACGGGAAAGCTCCGCCAAAGCAAGGAATTCATCGGGAACGCCGTTAGCGTGATCCCTGCGCGGGTCCCGCACAAGACACTCTGGCAACGGCGAGCAGCGTTGATTCACATCTATATCGGTGAAGAGTTTCTTCTGCGTCTCGCCTCCGATGTATTGCAGCAGGATTCCCTACAACTTCAGACCACCTATCTGGTACGAGATTTGCTGATTGAGGAACTCGCTCGTTCACTTTATATGGAATCAGAGGGAGGAAAGCTGAATGCTTCGGTGGCGAAGGCAGCGGTCACGACCCTCTGCGTGCGCCTCCTCCGCGCTTACAGCGTACGAAAAGGCGAGGCCGCTTATGCGACTGGAGGCTTAGGACCCACCCGTGAACGTCGCGTGCGAGAGTACATAGAAGCGGATATGGAGCGCGATCTTTCCATTCAGTCTCTTGCGGATGTAGTTGGATTGAGCCCACAACACTTTGCGGTCCTCTTCCGCGAATCAACCGGATTCACACCGCATCAATACGTCAATCACCGCCGCATCGCCTGCGCTCAGGAGCTTCTGAAGAAAGCTGATGTGCCGCTCATCGAGATATCGATGCAATGTGGCTTCTCCAGCCAAAGCCAGTTCATTACGACGTTTCGCAAGCTGGTAGGGATGACGCCGGGACGCTTCCGCTCATCACTCACCGCTTCTCAATCATAGGTCGCACTGCGCGGTCACGCTCTGTGCGTGTATTACAAGTACACCTGAAGAATCCAGAATTACCCGCTATTCGAGAAAGCTAAACGATTTCTGCGCGCCCAAACTGTTAATGGAAGACAGAGGAGGCGGTTAAGGAATCGAATGGAAAGCAAGAGCCAGCGAAGGCGATCGTATCGCGCAGGTTTTTTCTTGCAGCTGGATCAGCGCTGAGCGCCATTTCACTAATAGGAAACATGGAGGGACAGATGACACAGGCGCAGACAGATCCTTGGAGACACATTCTCAATGGCAGGGTAGCTGTAGTAACTGGAGCGGCACGCGGAATTGGGCGCGCAGCAGCCGTGGCCTTGGCCCATAGCGGAGCTCACGTTGTTGGAATCGACATTTGCGCCGTCGTCGATCCGCGTTCGGGAGTGGAGCCTGCCAATCGCGCCGAACTCGACCAGACCGGCGAACTGGTCAAGAGCGAAGGCGTCCAGTGGAAGAGCTTTGTGCTAGACCAGCGCGACCTTCCCGCACTGCGCGTAGCCGTAGAGAAGATCAACGCTGAGTTTGGCCACATTGACATCCTGTTTGCCAACGCTGGTATCCAGGCGTTCCGTCCCCTACTTCAGATGGAAGACCATGACTGGCACATCCAGATCGACGTCAATCTGACGGGCACAGCCAATGCGCTCCGTGCCTTTGCGCCGTATATGGTTCAACAGGAACACGGCCGGATCATCATGACGACATCAACCCAGGGAAGACACGGCACATTGAACGGTTCGGCTTATTCGGCTTCGAAGTGGGGCATCATCGGTTTGATGAAGTCTGCGGCGATGGAACTAGGGCCGCATGGCGTCACAGCGAATTGCCTTGTGCCTGGACTCATCGATACCCCTCTCACGCGTCATGAGGAACGATACGCACAAGCTCTGCAGGTGGCGGGACGCACGCCAACCGGCGACAAAGCCGTCGACGAAGAAGCGGCTCGTAAGGTGCTGCAGAGCAAATCAATTCTCGGTGTGCCGTGGATCGACCCAGCTGAGATGGCGCCGGTAGTCGTGTTCCTTGCCTCCGACGCAGCGCGAATGGTTTCAGGCGCAACCTACGACGTGACGGGAGGTGACAGTGCCAACAATGTCTAGCGGCAAGCACTAGCCGGAAATATAGTGTCTCTATAGCCATAGCCACCAGCGACTGTCACAAAAGAGATCTACTGCGCTTCCGAAGTAGGGTTAGGCCACCCCTGGCGATAGACGTGGCATTTCGCAATTGGGCTGTCCTAAGCAGCCTCGGCGCACCATCATTCAAGGTTTTTAGGGACTGGCAATCTCAAGTGGAGCAGGTCTGCGCCGATGGCGTGTGGTGCAGGGAAGCATGAATCGCGACCGCAGCAAAGTCCGTTGTTGAGGTATCTCATCAGGGGGCATTCCAGTTTAGGTCTCGAAGCTGCGCTCATCCAGGCTGAGAAGCTGGCGATTGCGAGCCGTCTGGCGGCGACTATTGCTCATGAAATCAACAACCCACTGGAGGCTATCACCAATCTTCTCTATCTCGCCTCGACCGGCGATGATGCAGCTGCCGCAAAATCATATGCGATCCAGGCGCTCGCGGAGGTAGGCCGCGTGTCCCACATCACGCAGCAGACGCTCAAGTTTTACCGCCAATCTACGCTCCATCTTCTGTGCAGGTCTCTGAGATCCTGGATTCTCTTCTGGTGCTCTACAACGGAAAGCTCCTTGCCAATAACATCTCAGTCCATCGCCAATATAGAGAAGGGCCGCCGATCCTGTGCCTGGCAGGAGACCCTCGTCAGATCTTTGCGAACATTATCTAGAACGCGATCGACGCGATGAAGTCGGGAGGTTCGCTAACCATGAGGGTAAGCGCATCGTTAGACTGGCGTAATCAAGAACGGCAGGGCGTACGTACCACAATTGCCGATTCCGGCACGGGAATGGATTCTGAAACGCTCCGCAAGATTTATGAGCCGTTCTTTACGACCAAGAACGAGACCGGCACTGGGCTTAGGATGTTGGTCTCTGCTCAACTTGTCGAACGACTGCAAGGTGATCTGCGGATATCAAGCACGACACGCCTTGGCAGGAGTGGCACAGCTTTCTCCCTGTTCTTACCCCTTGAACTATCGAAGTAGAGAATCGTCAACCGGTAAATGCCAGAGCTCTTGCAGAATGAACAATCGACGCCGATGAGCGAGCTTCTTCTGCTGATGCAGCTTTGCAAAGTAGTATTGCTCATAGGCAAAGCTCCTGACCTAAACGACGTCACTGCATTTGTCGCCGCAGCCAAGGTTGGAACTCTCAGTGGGGCGGCAAGAGATATGGGTCTCCCGACCTCGACGGTGAGCAGGGCTCTCACACGTCTTGAAGAACACGTTGGCGTACTCCTGATTCGACGGAATCAGCGAGGGCTGGTGCTTACGGATGCGAACAAGGAATACCTGACTTCATGCAGGCGTGCTTTGCGGCCTTGCCCGGAGGGTGTGCCGTCGCGACCACTCCCTCGGCGACTGGACAGAATCTGCGGAAGGGGACCCAGACTTGCTATGGGGACAGGAGTCCGCACCTCTGGCGCGAAGCGGATTCTGGGAAGGAGAGCGTGTGTCCGAAGGGCGGGGGTGTTTTGAGCGCGGCACGCTGAACGCAGATAGAAAGGCAAACCGGAAGGGAGCTGCCCTGTTCAACGGCTTTCCCTCATGGCGCAAGTAGCAAAGCCAGCTCAGAAAACTAGAAGTGTCACTCACAAAGCTGGAGGAAGAATGCAAAGGTGAATCGAAGCAGCGATGCTATCGCTCGGCCCATCTCCTCGCCTTGGCCATGGTTCTCTGGATGTAGGCAGCTCGCCTGGAAGGGCTGGGATCGCGAGAGAGGTAATCGTCTTCAAGGGTACGTTCGATCCGGTCTTCGGTCATGCCATTGTCATAAGCGGCGACGCAGAAGGCTATGTCTGCGGAGGCGGGCCGGTCCTGGTATTTGCTGGAGGTCCTGAAGCGTTCGAGAGATAGATTCGATAACCTCGGTCCCCATTGGGGAGAAAGAGAGGCATGAAGGCGTTGTGCTTCTCGCTCTTGTTCTCGCTCTTCATAGAGCCTCGTGATTTCCTGCGTGAAGGCCTCGGCTATGGGATACTGCTCGCCGCTGTGACTCTTGAGCCGAACGAATGGAAAGAGACCATCGGGTTTACGGTATTTGGGTTCGCAGTTGGTGAAACCCGGGAGCCGCCCGAACCGCCTCCAGTCTGCCGCGCTTGGATCGGCATCGTAGCGACCGGCAAGCGTCTGTGTGGCGCCTTGAAAATTGCAGTTCCATCAGAGGGTGCTAACGGAAACGCAGCCATACAGCAGGAGTTACGCCCGTGACTCGACGGAAGGACTTAGTAAAATGGCTTTGATCGGCGAACCCGGTCAAGGTGGAAACCACCGAGATCGGTCTTCGCTGTTGACTCATGAGTTCCTGCGCACGCTTGATGCGTGACTCAAGTATCCATCGGTGAGGAGGGGAACCGGTCGATATCTTGAATGACCTCGCAAATTGCGACGATGATAAGCCAACTAATGAGGCTAGGTCGCTCAATCGGATATCTTGAAACTGGTATTCCTGCATGTATTCAATGGTCCGGCGAAGCTGCCAACGCGTGAGTCCCGTTAGGATCGACTTCGATGTTCCTGATGATCTAAACACAGCCGCCAGGAGTGCAGTAGTGAGACTCTCACCATAGATTTGGTTGCCCTCAGGTAGGTCGTCACATTCTTCAGCAAGCAGCTGCGCGCATTTTGTTATTCGTTGGTTGTAGACAAGGATTACAGGTTCTCTCTTTTTCTTGAGATCCAGGTCCTCACCCAGCAAGGACTCGAGATGCATAAGATCAAATCGTATCCGAACGTCTCGGACCATTTCAATGCCGTCGGAATAACCCCATAGATCTTCGTTGGGAGGAACATACACGACATGCCCGGCGTCGTAACGATCTCTTGGAGTCGGGCGGTTTAGTTTTGATCGTGGCTCACAATATCCTCCCGCCTGCTCCAGCACAATCGCTACGGTAGCTTCGGCGTGTGCCAGGTTTTGCCATGCCGGCGCTGGATGCAGACGTTGCGTTATATGACGAACCGTAACACCATTCCAGACCGTCCCTTGTGATTCGACTCCGATCACGCCGTGGGGCGAACGTATCACCAACGGCGATAGCTCGCCTGCTTTTTCGTTCGAAAGTGCCGTATGTTGCAGATTCATAATTCGCAACACCCTTTTAGGAGGTGAAAACTGGCCTTTTAACGATCTCGCCAATCGTGATACTAATCACGCACTTGGCTGGTGCCAGCACGAAGTTCTTCTGAAACGAGTCGGGCTTATGTGGGACAAGGAAATTGCAATTTCTCAATGAGATTCCGACAGAGCCGGTGGGTGATGGTACGGTGGGCGAATTCCGATACTAGTTAAGATGCGGTGGCAAATTTATTGGTGTGCGATTGGCTAAATATATTTCCGGTCAACAATCACTCGACTCCAATCATCCGTCGATCCGACTCATGCCTCAAGAGTACGATCAGGGTTTATCGGCGCTGAACTGTGATTACCCTGAAGCTCAGAGCCCCTTTTTCTTAATCGCTCCAGGCTGACGATCAGCCCCAGAACACTCGCAACGGCAACATAGTGCGGAGCAGCCAGAGAGGTGAAGGTAGATAATGACGCGACTATCAGCGGTGCAACTCCGCCAAAGACCGCATAAGCAACGTTGTAACCAAGAGCAAAGCCGGTGAATCGAACGGGGGTTGGGAAGAGCTGAAGAATGACGATAGGCGTCAGCACAGTGCATCCAGCACCTAAGCCCGCGACAAAATACCAAACAGCGAGATGTTGCGTTCCATTACGCGCAGCAAAATATAGCGCGTAATTCGACAAAACGAAAAAGGGCACCGAAATAGCCGCGACCAGCCGCAGTCCGAAACGGTCGCTAGCCCAGCCAATGAAGACCGTGGCGAGGCACAGGGCAGCTGTGCCAAAGAGGCCGGCAATCTGTGCTGCTTTTGTCGGAACATGAAAAAGCTGATGGAGCAAAGAGGGAGTCATCAAGATTGTGACAACGATTCCCGCTGTAAGGCTCAATGTGGAGACAATCGACTTGGCCACTGCCCCGCGATGCGAAGTCAAGACCATCCTTAGCGGTTGAGTCTTTGCAGTTTCAATCTGTGCCCGCATCGCTAGAAAGACCGGAGTCTCTGGTAACCACCTCCTAAGCAATGCGGCTATAAATCCAAACACCCCACCAACAGCGAAAGGAGCCCTCCAAATGCCTTGCGACAGCTGCTCTGGCGTAAAAAATACACTCAAGCTAGTCGCGATCACAGAACCAAGCAATATCCCCAAGCTCAAACCGCCCGTTAGTACGCCTACAGCAAGGCCATACATGCCTTTCCTCGCGTGTTCTGAAACAAACACCCATGCCGCAGGAGCCTCACCCCCGATCGCCGCTCCCTGGAGCAAACGCAACAGTAGCAAAAGGAGCGGAGACACAAGACCCGCCTCGGCATAGGTTGGCAATAATGCAATGAGGAATGTGGGCGCCGCCATCATCAGGATGCTCAGCGTGAAGATCTTCTTACGCCCCTTGGTGTCACCGAAATGAGCCATCACGATACCGCCGAGTGGCCGCGCAAAGTAACCGGCTGCCAATAGAGCGTACGTTTGCAACTGGCGAGACCATGTAGGAATTCCTGGGGGAAAGAAGAGATTAGCTATGACTCCTGTGAAGAAAACGAAGATGACAAAGTCATAAAATTCGAGCGCGCCTCCTAATGACGCAAGCGTAAGCGTTCTCCAGAGTCTTAGAGTGCTCAATTCATTGTTCAAAGGGCACGTCTTTTCTTGGTGCTTCTGGTCACGCGGAAAGGAATTTTATGAGGAGCTCCGTTGTCTCAGCTGGGTTCTCTTCCGGGAAGAAATGTCCACCTTTGATAGATTGTCCCTGGACGTTGTCCGCCCACTTTCTCCAGATGCCAAGTGGGCCGCCTTGTTGCTCATAAAACGAATCGAGTGGGCCACCGATGGCCCAGAGATGAAGCATCGGGCTCTTGATCCTCCGTGAATCCTGCAAGTCTTTTTTATCGTGCTCAATATCAAGTGTGGCAGCCGCTCTGTACTCCTCGCAGATCGCATGCACGCGAGCCGGATCTCGGTAGGTTTCCGTGTATTCTGCTCGAACTTCTGGGCCGAAAGAGCCTTGGCCAAACGGATTGCCGAAGACCGCTCCCGGTGCACCTAAAAGGTAGGATTCGGGAAGAGGGGCCTTTTGCGACAACAGAACCCAAGGCCAATAAGTCATGGCAAACTTCGCGTCCGCGTGGCCCCACCCATCGGAAATCGGTATGACATCGAATACCGCGAGTCGATCAACTTTTTCAGGGTGGTCGAGCGCGAGACGGTAGGAAACTCGGCCACCACGATCATGTCCGATGACGGAAAACCGTGAGAACCCAAGGTGTGCCATAACGTCGACCAATTCATTTGCCATAGCACGCTTCGTATAGGGGTAGTGGTCCTCCGTGGAAGCGGGGACTCCGCTGCGGCCGTATCCACGAGGATCGACGCAGATGACGGTATAGTTCCTGGCAAGCAAGGGAGCCACATATCGCCACATAAGACTTGTTCTTGGAAAGCCATGCACCAGCAAAAGTGGAGGCCCCTGCCCATAACGCCTGATGAAGATGGTATTGTCTTTTGTCTTGATCTCAGTCGTCTCGAAATGATCGAGAGCTTCCGGTACGGCGCTCGTCTTCTGCCCCAAGGCGAACAAAGATTCTGGCGTCGATGAAAAGGCGCTAACAGTAGCAGCGGTGATGACTCCAATTACAGTTCGACGTTCCATTGCATCCTCCTATGGTTCTTTGTGAGATTAGGTGTGCACCGTTATTAGCAATAGAACCGGTGTTTTCAGCGATGACGAAGTATTCTTCACGTCTTGCGGCATCACAACGACTTTTACGAATTGCTTGGATCGACCGGCTCTTGCGGGGATCGCATTGATTCCCCGGAGATTAGACCTTGATTTCCGCGCCGAAAAACTCGCGAATCGCATCTGCAATTTCTTTGCTGTGCGTCTCCAGAGCGAAATGACCAGTATCCAGAAATCGAACTTCAACGTCAGATAGATCTCGACGAAACGCCTCGGCCCCAGCCGGAAGGTAATGAGGATCGTTCTCACCCCATACTGCCAACAGCGGTGGGTTGTAAGTTCGAAAGTATTCATGAAATGCCGGATACAGCGCGACATTCGATCCATAATCTTCGAAGAGATCCAACTGTGGCTCATGCGCCCCAGGGCGAGTCAAGTAGTAGCTGTCGAGACACGAGCCATCGGGAGAGACGAACGTTTCATCGGGAACGCCTTGGAGATATTGGCTTCTGATTGCTTCGGCCGAGAATGCGCTTCGCAGTGACTCCCGGTACTCATCGGTCGGCGATGCCCAATAGGACCGAAGAGACGACCAGCTATCGTTCAGCCCCTCCTCATAGGCATTGCCATTTTGAGAGATGATGAATTGGATGCTTTCCGGGTGCTTCAATGCCAGGCGAAAGCCAACAGGAGCCCCATAGTCAAACACGTACATCGAATACGAGCGCATGTGAATGGCATCGAGGAACCCGTCAATGATTCTGGCAAGGTTCTCGAACGAATACTTGAATGTCGTCGGAGAAGGCATGTCAGACTGGCCAAAGCCCGGCATATCCGGCGCAATCAAGTAGAATCTTTCCGAAAGAAGCGGTATGAGATCGCGAAACATATGACCTGCACTTGGAAATCCGTGAAGCAGCAACAGTGAAGGTGCTTTACTATCGCCTGCTTCGCGATATGCAATCCTGATCCCGTCGACCAAGATCGACCGATAGTTGACCGCGTACATTAACCTTCCTCCAGTGCTCTACTTGAAAGGTTCAGCACATCCAGCGCGCCGCGTATGAACTGGCAAGTTTCCGACGGCACCATAAGTAAGGACCGAAGGCCGTGCTGGCATAATCAATACGCCACAAGTAAATAAGCAATGCTCAGCCCGGAAATCTCAACGCCAGAGCGCAATCAACTGCCTCGCTACGCCTGGAAGATCGGAAGCAACGGCTTGCGGCTGCGGCAGTCCATGAACCGGCAACACAGCGTTGCCTGGCCGTGCCACCAAACCAGCCGAGAGGCCAACACTCTGAGCGCCCATGGTGTCCCATGTGTGAGCCGCAACTAAGCAGATGGCGGAAGGAGGAACGTCTAACAACTCCGCCACCATGTGATACGCCTGAGGAGCTGGTTTGAATCTGCGGACGGCATCGATACTGAATTGCCGCTCAATGAAATGAGAGAGACCTGCATGTTCGAGAGGGCTTCCCTTGGGATCGGGGGGCGAGTTTGTTAAAGTGATCAAGCGGAACCCTGCCTCCTTCAGCATTCGAAGCCCCTCAGCAGAATCTTTATGCGCTGTCATAGACAACATTCTGGTTCGCAGTTCCTCGACATCGCCAGCTCGCACAGGCACCTTGTAAATAGTGCCCAGCATCTCCAACACTCCCTGAGCTAAGGTAAAAAACGTCACGTAGAAGCCAGAGAGTGTGACGGCATCGGAATATAAGACGAGTTGGTTGAACCATTCCCTAACAACCCGACGATCGCCAAAGACACGTTCAAAGAGCGGGCCGATTGACTCGATGTCGATCAAAGTCTCATTGACATCGAAAACAATGATGGATGGTTTGGCGACTCTATTGTCAGGCTGGCCCACGACTGGCTGTGCCAAAAGCGTCGCGCCGTTGAACCCGATCGCCACTGTTCCGAGGGCCGCGCTTAAACCAGTCAATAGTTTGCGGCGTCCAAACGAGAAGCTGTTGTCAGTTGTCATGGTGTACCTCAAAGTGTCAGTGCTTGTGTAACCAGACTGAGCACATGAACAGAACTACTCCGCGCCTAAACAAAAGTCTAGCGAGTTACGGCCCTTCAACCCATATAGCCAGCGAATGAGACCAAGCATGCCGTTTTCGTACCACTGCAGCTGTCCGCTCGAATGTAGAAATATTCATGTGGATGCTTTGCCTAGTGGCGTCTTATAAAGGAGTAAAGCGATGGAGAAAACCGTTGCGATAGTAACCGGCGCAAGTCAAGGGATCGGTAGATCGACTGCTGTACGGCTAGCCAAAGATTTTTCCGTTGTTGTTTTAGCGGCACGCAATGGGGAGCTTCTCAATGAGGTCGCTGCCGAGGTAAGGGCTGTCGCGGCGGAGCCGTGGCCATGCAGTTTGGACCTGAGTGAAACTGGATCACCCAAACAATTGATCGACGGTACATTGGAGCGGTTCGGCAAGATCAATGCGATTTTGAATATTGCCGGAGCGGTTCCGCAAATCGACTTGTTTCAAATGTCCGATGACCAATGGATGAAAGGCACCGAATTGAAACTGCATGGGGCTCGCCGTCTTACACTTCATGCCTGGGAAGCGCTCAAAGCTTCAAAAGGTTCCGTCGTTTTCATTTCGGGGAGTGCAGCATTAGCCCCAAAGCCTGCGTCCGCTGCTGTCGCAACGATCAATGCGGCAATTATTGCGCTCGCGAAAGCATTTTCAGAGCAAGGAATCAAAGACGGTGTTCAGGTCAACAGTGTTGTTCCTGGAGCGGTCATGACTGGCCGACGTCGATCTTTCCTTGAGCATTGGGCTCTTAAGCAGAATCTATCTCTCGAGGAAGCGATGAAGCGCTTCCCAGAAGAGGCTGGAATCGAACGTTACGGTCAGCGAGAAGAAGTCGCTGGCTTGATGGCTTATCTGTTGTCTCCAGAGGCCCATTGGTTGACTGGAGCTTCGGTTCGGATGGACGGCGGCGAAATCAAGGGAGTCTAGACAGATTCAAATTTGCGAGTGCCTCGCACAAGAGATATCTCAGTTCGCTCATAGCTTTTCGGGGGCGGTGATGATCCGGTCTTTTCTAATCGATGAATCCGACATAGCCTCAAGCGAGTGCTCAACCCTGTCCCTTACGCACCCGACTTTGATAGGCGGCGACTTTGACTCTGTTTCCGCAGATGTTCATACTGCACCAGCGGCGCGAGCCTTTCTTACTTGTGTCGTGGAAGTGCAGGACACACGATTCGCACTTGCGGACGCGGGCGGCGTCTACGTTCGAAAACAAATCTGCCGCAGCAGCGGCGATGATTCCCCAGAGATTGTCCGCTCGTTGCAAATCAAAGACCTCTTCCTGTGTAAGGTGGGAGCCCTTCTTGCGAAGTGCAACAGTTCTTGGGTATTTCGTCAGAAGTTCATTCAATTCTGCGATGAATGCGTCAGACGGGAGCGATACCGCTTCGAATCGAGTAACCGCTGCTCGAAGGCGTTCTCGAAACGCGGTGAGATCTCGCACCAACCCATCGCCTTTATCGGAATCACTCCAGCGATGCACAATCGCTTTCTCTCTGCTACCGGTCACGATCCCTGATGCAAACAACCATCTCCCAAGCGCATCACCGTTGGTGAGCAACTCTTGAGGACCGTCATCCAATATGGGCTTGGTATTCAGAAAATCTAACGCAATGTGATTGGCAACGAATAAGAAGCCCTCGATCCAATCTGACTGTCCCTCCGACGCCCTCACCATGATGACCTCCGCTATAAACTGCTACAAGGAAAGAATAACACCTTTATTGAATCTTTTAACGGTGTTTCACAATCTCAATTCACGTAGCCGGTTGTGGTGGCAAGCGCATCCACAGCCCATAACAAATTCGATTCGAGGTTCCGAAATGACGACCTACAAGTATGCAACCGTACGCGACAGGAAGATGTTCTACCGTGAAGCCGGCCCTAAGGATGCAGATACCATCGTTCTTCTGCATGGGTTTCCAAGTTCCTCCCATATGTTCCGGGATCTAATTCCGCAACTGGCCGACAAGTACCACGTCATTGCGCCTGATTATGTTGGCTTCGGCTATAGCGACGCCCCGAGTACCAACGATTTCGCTTATACGTTTGATAATCTCGCCGCCTATACCGAAGAACTCCTTTTCAAAGTTCTGGGTCTAAAGAAATTTACCATTTACGTGCAGGACTACGGTGCGCCAGTGGGCTATCGTATCGCTTCAAAACACCAGGATGCAGTTCAAGGAATCGTGGTTCAAAACGGCAACGCATATGTCGAGGGGATTGGTGCAGCCTTTGATCCGATGAAGCCTTTTTGGGCCAATCGCAATGCAGAGACTGAAAAGCCTGTCCGCGCTCTCCTGACCAAAGAAACGACAATCTTTCAGTACACGCACGGGGTTAAGGATGCCTCTCACATTAGCCCGGATTCTTTCACCATGGATCAGCTCTTTCTCGATCGCCCAGGAAACGATGCCATTCAGCTCGACTTGCTCCACAATTACCAGTCAAACGTCGTGCTCTACGACACCTGGCATGGCTACTTCCGTAGCAAGCAGCCTCGCATGCTCATCGTTTGGGGGAAGAACGATCCCTTCTTTACGGTCGAAGGAGCACAAGCTTATCGGCGGGATCTCCCCGATGCAGAGTTACATCTCATCGAAACCGGCCATTTCGCTCTCGAAGACTCATGCGATTTCATCGCGCAGCGGATACGCGAATTCCTTGGCTGATCTCTAGCCTGTGGTGATTTCCCAGCAACAACAGTTCAGTTGTAACGAGGAATTAGCAATGAACTTACCTGAAGATGCAACGGTGGTTTTGGTCCACGGAGCGTGGGCCGACGGTTCAAGTTGGATGAATGTGATCCTTCCGCTCGAGAAACAAGGGCTGCGAGTAATCGCAGCTCCTATCCCTCTGACTTCTCTTAGCGACGATGCGGAGGCTTTGAGACGTGTCATAGCACGAACACAGGGGCCTGTAATTCTCGCGGGGCACGCTTATGCAGGCGCTGTCATCGCTACAGCAAATGATGACCGAGTGAAAGCATTGGTTTACATCGCAGCACTCGCCCCTGACGAAGGCGAGACAGTTGCTCAGGTGTTTTATCGGGATGAACCACATCCCCAGGCACCTAAATTGGCTCCTGACACTGACGGCCTCATATGGATGCCTGAGGATGGCTTCAGGAATGCATTTGCACATCTAGCCTCCGCCGATCAAGTGGCTTTGTCTAAGGCTGTCCAAAGACCAATTGCAGTGACGTGTATTCAAGAACCCGCTCCGGCACCGGCGTGGAGATCCAAGCCGTCGTGGTTTTTGATTGCTGAGCAAGATCGCATGATTAACCCAAAGACGCAACACTTCATGGCGGAGCGAATGAAGGCTACAACGCGAGCTCTCGAGGTCGATCACGCGCCGCTGGTAACAGCACCGGAAAGTGTGGTCGCGATCATCCTTGAGGCGGCAGCTTCGGTTCTCGTCTAGGAGGTGTGCCGGTTCATAGTTGCTATGGATCGGCTCCGCTACCGCCCGGTTCACCGAGCGTCACGGTGGCATATCGGGCCATGGAAAGGAATTGCGATGGATTGCATACAGGAAAAGCCGGAATCCGTGACTTTACATCAGTCACCGCTGTCGCCGGCGCCAGAGAACTTGGCAGCGCATAATCGCCACTCAGGATCCCTGCCGAAGTGGATGGCGGCTGCCGCAGTCGTAATCGTTGCGGTCGATCTTCGACCGGGTATCGTCTCGATCGGTCCGGCCTTGGCATCGATTAGGCAAGAGTTCGGCCTGTCGCACACCGGCGCTTCGCTCTTGACTGCTGTTCCTGATCTCCTGATGGGAGCATTAGCCTTGCCAACCCCGTGGCTTTCGCGACGGTTTGGGAGAGATCAGGTTCTTCTGACCGCTCTGATCATACTGTGCCTTGCAACTGCGGGAAGGGCCTTCGCGAACACCCAGGCCCAACTGCTCTTTGCAACCGAGGGCGTTGGGGTCGGTATCGCTGTGGCTGGAACCTTGATCGCCGGTTTTATAAAAGCGAACTTTGCTGGGCATGCAGCAATAATGATGGGAGTCTACGCAACTGCATTGTCTGCGGGCAGTACAATTTCTGCCGCAATGACAGGTTGGATGGCGACGCTCACACCAAGCGGGTGGCGCTTCGCGACGGGAGTCTGGAGTCTCCTGGGGGTCAGCGCAGTGGCCATTTGGCTGGTCGTCACGATTCGCGAGAGAGGATTGAAGTCTGCACAGCAACCAAGTGTTAGGAAGGCTCATTTACCGTTGAGAAACAAGACGGCCTGGCTAATCGCCGCGTTTTTTGCACTGAACAATTTCTTGTTTTACGCCCTCATCGCGTGGATAGCGCCAATGTCGCGAGAATCGGGGGCGTCCTCGACGGTTGCGGGACTTTTGCTGGCAAGCTTCACCGCAGCCTTTACGTTAGGGAACCCGGTTTTTGGCTTTGTGAGCAAATCGCACGACCGTCGTATTTGGCTAGCAGTCTGCACGTTATTAGCTGCAAGCGGCCTCATCGGAATAATCGTATTGCCGCAAATAACGCTCTTTTTCTGGCTTCCTCTGGCAGCCTTTGGTCTGGCTGGAGGATTTACCCTTGGCATGACGCTACCCCTCGACAACACTCACAGCGTCGAGGAATCGAACGTATGGACCGCTTTCACCCTAACCTTCGGCTATTTGGTAGCCGCTGCCGGACCCATTCTCGTGGGTGCGATACGCGATACAACTGGGAGTTTTGAAATTCCCTATAAGCTGCTGGCGGCAGTAGCGACTCTAATGCTGGCCCTTACTCCTCTATTAGGACCGCACAACACAGAGCTTTCGTCCGAATTGCAAATCGGCGATGTTGCTCGTTAAGTGCGCGGACTGCGGAATTGCCGCTTTCTACACGTCTTCCTTGAGCCAACCGCTTCTATCGGATCAAGGACAGCTTGGCAATTTGGCACTAGAACGTTGCCGTTGAAGCACATCGGAAATCTCAGTCGTGTTGCGCAGTGTCGTTTTGCTCCGTCGGTATCGGTTCGTCTGGCAAGAGCCGAACGATCCATGGGAAGAGGATTGGCTTCGGCGATACGACCACAGAGACGGCTTTATTCAGCATTGCACACCATTCTGACATACGACTTGGCTGTTGCTTCCGTGTTGCGATTCGTGCGACACACAAGAACCCTAGCTGTCGTTGAATGTCTCTTCACAGGCACACAGATATAGGACTTGCTGCAGGGCTTGGAATGGAATGGGATGGAATCACTCGAGTGTGGCACTCACCAGTGTGCTGGTGTCGAGGATGATCCGTAGACTTATCGAGTTTCATGTACCAGTCGATTGACTTCCTCAACTGTCAATGAGGCTGCCTCGGGCGAGGCGTTCTTCCGTGCCTGTGCGCTCCAGGCCTCAAGCTCCGACACTGCGTTGCTACGCTGGCGCCTCGCATCGAGCAACTCGTTCATCTCCTGCGGAGACACAATGAAGGCCGTGGGACGGCCATGTCTGGTTATTGCGACGGGCTCTCGTTGTGCCGTATCCAGCAGTTGTCCGAATCGGTTTTGTGCTTCTACCGAGGTCATTATGATCATGGGCCTACTCCTTAAACTGGCTAGTCACTCGAATATAAGCCGTGATGGAGTCGAAGTCGGAAACGCAAGAATTGGGACAGGTAGGGAAATTTGCGTAGCTGCGATGTACGCTATTTGTACGTCGGCTAAACGCTATCTCTATGGTCACAGCTAAGTGCTTTATAATGTGACGGCTAGAGACGGGATTGAAACAGCGCCGCCGGCCTTTTATCGTAGCAATTCTATATATCTCTATATATTGTTGAATATAAATGGCTTATAAAAAACTAAGAGGTCTCCATCGAGTGACGCATCAGATCTATCCCCACGTAACTTATTGATTCTAAATGGTGGCCAGAGACGGGATCGAACCGCCGACGCCGGCCCTTTTCAGGGCTGCTTGGCAAAGTATCTAAGCCCCCTAGAATCAGCGTAAGTTGCTGAGCATGGGTAGCTTAGGGCGACGCGCATGTAGGATCACTTAGGACGAAATGGGATCATTTCTACCTTACGATGTTCGGATATTGTTCGGATTTACGTTTTCTTCGAGCGTCGGTATCGCTGTGGAGGATATTCTGATTCGAACCGCCGACCTCTTCCAATGCCTTACAGTAACGAGACGCAACTCATTGAAATCAGTTGGAACAGACCGCTCTCTGCACCACTGATTACACAGAAAAATGCTGTTGTTGGATCCTTATTGGACCCTAAAACAATCCAAACATTCACGTGTAATGGGCTGAGCTCTGAATCGGAGAGCAGGTTGCGCGAAGCGCTCAGGCCTCTGTGTCCCTGCCGTTGAACTGTTTGGTGGAACCATTCTTTGATCTTCGAAAGATAATGCCACCGGGGACTACAAGCGTAATCTCGGTTCCGGAACTCGCAGAGCTAACGAGCGTAAGAGTAGCGCCGATCCGAACAGCTCGTTCTCGCATCCCCTGTAGCCCGAAATGTCCTTCTTTGCCCAGTTCTGCCACAAGGTGGTCGATGCCGATGCCATTGTCCCGTATTCTCATCACGAGATCTCGGGAATAGGCGAGTTCGATTTCAAGTTGGCTGGCTCTCGAATGAATATCCGCGTTACGTATCGCCTCGTAAGCAATACGGTAGACCTCGTCTCGGACGATTGGGTGCATCTTCTGAGTGGGGCCTATTACAGAGAGCGTAACCCTCATCTTGCCTTTGACAAGGCAATCTTCCGACGCTCGCCGTAGGCTCTCGGCGAGATCATTTCCCGGTGTGGTTGAGGTTCGGAGCGAATTGAGAGCCGTTCTTAATTCACCCATGGATTGACCAAGCCACTGCGATAGTCGTTCCATGGCCCGCCGCATGTGGTCGGGGTCTGACGGCTGATCGAGTGCATCGTCCGCGACCATCTTACTGCCCTGAATCGTCTGGAGAAGAGTGTCATGAAGCTCTCGTGCCAGACGAGTGCGTTCTGACAAACGCTCATCAAAGCTGGCGCTCAGGGCTTTGGCAATCTGCCGCATTCGCAATCGGTATAGAGTTCCGAATGCCAGGATGATGGCCATAACGCTTAAAATTCGGAACCAATAGGTTTGGTACCACGCCGGCGCAATGCTGAAGTCCAGAGCGGCCCCCACATCGTTCCAAAGACCATCGTTATTGCATGCGATGACATGAAATCGGTACTTTCCCGGACCAATATCTTCGTAGAACGCTTGCCGTCGAGTCCCCGGATCTTCCCAATGGTCGTCTTTGCCCTCCAGCCTGTAGCGGAAGCGCACCTTTCTCGGCGCAGAAAAACTTAGCGCGGTGTAATCGATCTGCAGTTCACGGGTCAATGCAGGAAGATGTAGGTGCTCTTGAGGTCCATACCTCTTATGATCGGCAATGATTTCTTCGATCTGCACGGGTGGAGGCGTGTCATTTTTGTACAACTTCGCTGGGTCAACCATCTGGACAAGCGTTCCGTTGGTAAACCACAGCTGCCCATTTGGTGCTTCAGAAACCCTGGGCTGAGATGCTCCTCTTCCTGGACTTGCGCCGTCTGAGGAGTCCAAAACATCAATGGCTACTTTCCTGTTCGGTTGTTCCCACCAATTTTGCAGTTCGGCTTCGGCAATCCTCAGAAGCCCACACTGCGTGTAGAGCCAAAAGAACCCACGATTATCTTTGTGTACGGAGAAGATCCCAGAGCAAGGAAGGCCGTTCCGTGTATCGAGAAGGTTTAACCGGCCATCCTTCCACCGGAACAGACCGTTGCTGGTTGCAGCCCAGATTGAATTGCTTGAATCTACCAGCAGACCTTCAACGGTACTTTCCTTCTCCTCACGTGGCAACGAAATGATCTCTCGATGGCCGTCATGATAATGAGCCAACTGGCCCGTGCGAGAACCTATCCAAACGCCGGTATCTTGATCGGCAGCGACCCATCTTGGATAGGGGATATCGCTCAAAGATATCTCTTCGCGAACATTTTGGTTTGCGATTCGGAAAAGGTGGGGTTGACCAAACCCTGTAGCCAAAGCCCAAACACTGTGATCAACGTCTTCAGTGATGGCATTTATCCATGCTCTAGCTGCTAGAGCAGTACCATCTTTTTTCTTGACTTCAAGAAATTGTCCCTGGTCGTAAACGATCAGTTTGTCATCTACGCCAAGCCACAATCGACCGGTATGATCCTCAAATAAAGCTGTAATGTCATCTCCGGGCAGACCATTCCGGCGTGTGATCGCCGACATCTTCCCATCACGAAGAAGGCTCAGTGCCCCCTCTCCTCCAATCCACACAGTACCGTCACCGGAAGCGAGAACGGAACGGATGTCTGCAGAGGGCAGGCCCTCATGCAACGAGATACTTGCAACAGCAGTGTCCCTGAAGCGATCAACTCCTCCGTTTGTCGTCACCCATAAATTGCCTTCTCGATCTTGATAGAAACTGCTAACAGAGTCACCCGAAAGACCGTCTGCGCTCCGATAGTGATCAACGGTTCTGTCATGAACGCGGTAAAGCCCTTGGTTTTGCGTTCCGATCCATAGCGAACCGCTTCGGTCGAGGAACAGGCGCTGCGCCTTAATCGAAGACCCGTCGAATCCCGCGGTCACATATCCGCTCCATTTCCCATCGATGTAATGGAGTATTCCTAGATTTGGTCCTACTCGTTCCAATGCCACCCAAACCGAGCCGTCGGGACTAGCGGCAATATCCATCACTCCAGGATCTACATTTCTATCCTGACTCTTGTTTTGGAAATAGATTGTTGACGAGCCTGATCTCCAACGGCAAAGCACGTACGATCCAATCCACAAATATCCCGCACTGTCTTCAGATAAAGCGACCGCGTAACCCACTGGAATACCGTCTGCTTTTCCGTAACAGTGAAGCTCTTTTGCTGCGACGCGGCATAATGGCCCTTTTCCATCTGTCGCTGCATATCGAGTGACCCAGACAGTTCCCGCATGGTCCTCAATAATTTTGCTGATACCCGCGACTGTACTCGAATATCTTTGCAGTATTCCGTCTTTCAAGTTACTCAGGCCGGTTGCTGTTCCAATCCACAGGCTGCCGTCGCGAGCGGTCAGGAGTGAGGTGATCTTGTCTTGCGGTAAAGACGTACCTGTCGAAGTTGTCCCTGGCACGAATCGGACACCATCAAAGCGGACTAATTCCGTTTGCGTTCCTACCCAAAGGTATCCATCTTTTGTCTGAGTAATAACATTAGGACTTCCCGTGAACGATCCATCCTGCATCCGCCATACTGTGTGGGCGTATTGGGAGATGTGTCGATTGGGATCAAGGGCGAAGAGCGAACTGGTTGCAAAGAGCCACAGAACGCAGAGTTGGATCAATCGCCCATGATGCGGATTCATCATCCTATCAGATTTTTGCAGGCAGCGCTTTTCGAGTGTGCTCATGACCGACCCTAGCTGCTTCTCACCAAAGCCACGCGAACAGCGGATGCTGCAGACTTTCCGCCCGATGATGCTGTCCGAGACAAGAACAATGAGCTATGCTCTGCACTAATTATCCAAACTATAGAGTTTCGAGATTCCGTGATACATCAAAACCTCCAGTCATGATCCTGTAGTTTTCTGCAGGCTCTGCGACGAGGTCAGATATGAAGTATGCCGCGCCGAAGAGCAATGGTAACCGCATGAGTTCGATCATTGGCCTGAAGCTTGTCTACGAGGTTCTTGATATGAAAGTTGACGGTAGTCTCGGCAATTGCCAGCTGATTGGCAATTTGTTTATTACGATATCCATCGCGAATGAGTCGAAGTACGTCCAGCTCTCGAGTCGTAAGGTCACCCTCTCCCAGGTGCTCGGCTAAACGGGCTACTACTTGTTCGGGGACGTGACGCCGGCCAGCATGGACCGACCGAATTACATTCAGGAGTTCGTTCTTAGGCATGCTCTTGAAGACATAGGCTGCGGCGCCTGCCCGTAGCGCCTGTTGAATCTCCCCATCGCTCTCCGATGTGGTTAACATGATGATTCGCGCGCGGGGAAACTCCCCCCGGATCGCTATAAGGGCATCTGTACCGTTCGTTCCGGGAAGCCGGAGATCCATCAGGGTAACGTCAGGTTGATGAAGGCGAAACTCCGTTACGGCTTCGGCTGCATTGACCGCCTGTGCCACAAGAAGCATGTCTTGCTGCGACCCTATGATCGTGGCCAGCCCCTCACGAAAGACCGGGTGGTCCTCTACGCTAAGAATTCGAATTGGTCCGGTCGAAACCATAACAGACGGTCTCCATTCCACAATCTTCGCGGACTTCATTTCTTTCTCTGCTCAGGCCAGGTCGAGAGGTATGGTGCAGATGATTGTAGCGCCAACGTCCGAGTTCAGTTTAGCGTCTGTTGCTGTTGATCGCCACTTCCGCAATCAATGCTCACTACCTGTAGAAGAATACAGTGCGGTCCCTATCGTGATTGAGGTGGTGGTGACGTTCAATTTGGATCATGCTTGTGCTCATTGAAGCAGAAGAAGGAGCCTGCATGACAAATACAGCGGTCAAGAGTGCTATTGTTACCGGCGCGTCCGGAGGAATCGGACGTGAAGTTGCGAAGAGGCTGGCGCATGATGGTTTTGCAGTCACCGTAAATTACGCCGGCAATCCTGACAAGGCAAAGCAAGTTGTCGATGAAATCCAGTCTGCGGGTGGGAAGGCAATCGCAGTAAAAGGTGATGTTGCCAACGCCACAGATGTGGATCATCTGTTCAAAGAAACTTCTACTGCTTTCGGCAGTGTGAATGTGGTTGTCCATTGTGCAGGGATCATGCCTCTCCTTCCGATCAACGGAGACGGTATCGAGAGCTTCGACAAGGTGATCGCGATCAACCTGCGCGGAAGTTTTCTGGTAATGGGGCAAGCGGCAAAGCAACTTTTAGCCGGCGGGCGCATCATCGTCTTCTCAAGCAGTGTCATCGCCAAGTCTTTCCCCGGCTATGGTCCTTACATTGCCTCCAAGGCAGGCGTGGAAGGTCTCATGAGGGTTCTTGCTAATGAACTACGGGGCCGGAACATAACCGTCAACGCGGTGTCGCCCGGGCCAGTGGCTACAGAGCTGTTCCTTAAAGGTAAGAGCGAAGCTCAGATCAATGAATTCAGCAAAATCCCCCCACTGGAACGACTGGGACGGCCAGAAGACATTGCTGACGTTGTTTCCTTCCTCGCCGGTCCCGATGGCGGCTGGGTAAACGCTCAGGTGCTTCGCGCTAACGGCGGTTTCGCATAGCACTGCAGTCCAACGCTGACGTTGCTCGTTCTTGAATTGAACGCATATTTCGCACGGTGGAAGGGGAACAAATCATGAAGAAGATCATTGTCATCACGGGTGCATCGAGTGGCTTTGGCGCATTGGCCGCCCGTGCGCTGGCAAGCGCCGGCCATACGGTTTACGCAAGCATGCGCGAAACCTCGGGCAGGAATGCTCCCCAGGTCAAGGACGCGGAAAAGTACGCAACCGACCACAAAGTGGACCTCCGCACCATCGAACTGGACGTCTCGTCTGAGACATCGTGCAATGCCGCGATCCAGCAAATCATCTCCCAGAATGGGCGGCTGGATGTTGTCGTTCATAACGCGGGTCACATGGTCTTTGGTCCGGCCGAAGCTTTCACTCCAGAGCAACTGGCGGAGCTGTACGACGTAAACGTGCTCAGCACGCAACGCGTAAACCGGGCAGCTTTACCCGAACTTCGCAAGCAGCGGAATGGTCTTCTGGTCTGGGTGTCGAGCAGCAGCGCAGCGGGAGGTACCCCTCCCTACCTTGCTCCTTATTTCGCTGCCAAGGCCGGCATGGATGCCTTGGCCGTGGTCTACTCGCGTGAATTAGCGCGCTGGGGCATCGAGACATCCATCATCGTTCCCGGCGCATTTACCGGCGGAACGAATCACTTCGCACACGCCGGACATCCTGCGGACGCAGCACGTGCTGCGGAATATGACTCCGGTCCCGACGCTGGCTTAGGAGATCAGGCACTCAAAGGCTTTGCCTCCATCGTGCCCCCGGATGCAGATGCCTCCGCCGTCGCGACAGCGATCGTAAAGGTTGTCGATGCTCCCTTCGGCAAACGGCCCTTCCGAGTACACGTTGATCCGACGCAGGACGGTGCGGAAGTCGTTAACGCAGTCTCTGATCGTGTGCGTGCCGAGCTTCTTCGCCGCATCGGTCTTGGGGACCTGCTGGAACCTCGCGTATATAGCGGCCAATCACACTGACCCTATTGTCGGGTCTTCAAGAGAAAGAACATCTATGTCTATTCGCAGCAATATCGTTTCCAGTGGATCGGTGAAGACGCTTTTCTCGCCGGTTCGTGTAGGACCATTGACGCTCTCACATCGTGTTGTGATGGCACCTCTCACGCGGCTACGGTCGCAAATTCCTGGGGATATTCCTGTCGACCTGATGGCCGAGTATTACGGGCAGCGTGCATCAGAAGGAGGCCTCATCATCTCGGAAGGTGCCACGGTATCTATCGGTGGCCGTGGTTATCTTGGAGCACCTGGCATCTATTCCGAGGAACAAATCGCCGGATGGCGAAGGGTCACGGAGGCAGTCCACGCAAAGGGTGGTTATATCTTTCTGCAACTCTGGCATGTGGGCCGCGTGTCCCATGTCGACATGACCAACTGCGAGATGCCTGTCGCACCCTCGGTTGTTCCGTTCGAGGGGATTGTCGTTACCCGTGATGGTTTCGTGCCGCCTTCCCCTCACCGAGCTCTCGGAATTGAAGAGATGCCTAAGCTGATCGGGGAGTTTCGCCAGGCAGCATGGAATGCCAAAGCTGCAGGTTTCGACGGTGTTGAGATTCATGGCGCCAATGGCTACATCCTCGACCAGTTTCTTCAGGACGGTACGAACAAGCGCACTGACTCCTATGGCGGTTTGATTGAGAAACGCGCACGTCTTCTGCTTGAAGGTTTGGATGTAACCGCCGCAGTGTGGGGAGAGGACCGTGTCGGCGTACGACTCTCGCCCAATTCAACATACAACGCGATGTTTGATAGCAACCCTGAGGCAACATTTGGTTATGTGGCCGATCAACTGAATCGTTACGCCCTTGCCTATCTTCACGTCATCGAGCCTCGCGTCAAGGGCATTGAAACAGTAGGCGAAGGTCAACCTCCAGTTGCATCTGCTCTGTTGCGAAAAATTTATAGAGGAAACATCCTCGCCGCAGGTGGTTTTGATCCCGCAAGTGCCGAAGCCATCATCGAGAGAAATGATGCGGATATGGTCGCCTTTGGCCGTTATTTCATCTCCAATCCAGATCTGCCAAAACGTATTCAACTTGGTCTTCCGCTTAACAACTACGACCGTGAAACGTTTTACAACAACGATGCACGGGGCTATACCGACTATCCGTTCTATGACGAGTAACTCATCGACTTCAACGCTACTTAATTCGCAAATGCAAGGAGAAGAAAATGGCAAAGGTATTGTGCGTTCTCTACGATGACCCGACGTCCGGCTACCCTCCGCAATACGCCAGGAATGACATTCCTAAAATCGAAAGATATCCGGACGGACAGACTGTTCCAAATCCGAAACACATAGATTTCGTTCCAGGAGAACTATTAGGCTGTGTCTCTGGAGAGTTAGGTTTACGAAGCTATCTCGAAGATCTTGGGCATACGTTCATCGTTACTTCCGATAAGGAAGGCCCAAGTTCCGTGTTCGAAAAAGAGTTGCCAGATGCAGATATCGTGATCTCGCAGCCCTTCTGGCCCGCCTATCTCACTGCCGAAAGAATCGCAAAGGCGAAGAAGCTGAAGCTGGCTCTGACAGCTGGGATCGGCTCGGATCATGTTGACCTCAACGCCGCGATCAAAGCCGGCATTACTGTCGCTGAAGAGACCTTCTCCAATGGCATTTGTGTTGCTGAACATGCGGTCATGATGATCCTGGCACTGGTCCGAAACTATCTTCCATCGCACAAGATCGCTGAGGAGGGTGGTTGGAATATCGCGGACTGCGTTTCACGCTCCTATGACCTCGAGGGAATGCACGTTGGGACGGTTGCCGCAGGCAGAATCGGTCTTGCCGTCCTGCGTCGGCTCAAGCCCTTCGACGTCAAGCTCCACTACACGGCTCGGCATCGCAGCCCTAAGGCGATTGAAGATGAGTTGGGCCTGACGTATCACGCAACTGCCGAAGAGATGGCCGAGGTTTGCGATGTGATCAGCATCCATGCCCCGCTTTATCCTGCGACAGAGCATCTCTTCAACGCGAAGGTCCTGAATAAGATGAAGCGCGGCTCTTATCTTGTAAACACTGCGCGTGCCGAGATCTGCGATCGGGACGACATCGTCCACGCGCTGGAAAGCGGTCAACTCGCCGGCTATGCGGGAGATGTCTGGTTCCCGCAACCTGCGCCTGCCAATCATCCCTGGAGGAACATGCCACATAACGGAATGACACCGCATATGTCCGGTTCGTCATTATCGGGACAGGCTAGGTACGCTGCCGGAACACGAGAGATTCTGGAGTGCTGGTTCGAGAACCGTCCGATCCGCGATGAATACCTGATTGTGTCAAATGGAACGCTCGCGGGAACCGGAGCCAAGTCTTACGGTGTTGGCGAGGCACCAAAAGGCAAGTAGAAATTGAGCCTATGCCAGAGTCGTGGCTCGTAGTTAAGGGCCGATTCGTTATTGCTGACTTTTCAATCACAGAAACGGAGGCACGATCATGAGTGCAAAACAAATGCCAAACCCGGCGCCACCCTTTACACGCGAGACTGCCATTCTAAAAGTACGTCTCGGAGAGGACGGATGGAATACCAGAGATCCAGAGAAGGTCTGTCTGGCATACACCGTCGATAGTCACTGGCGTAACCGGGCAGAGTTTGTCACGGGCAGGGAAGAGATCAAGCATTTCCTGACTCGAAAATGGCAGCGCGAGTTGGATTATCGGCTTATCAAAGAGTTGTGGGCTTTTAGCGACACTCGCATTGCGGTTCGCTTCGCGTATGAATGGCACGATGATTCCGGCAACTGGTTTCGGTCTTACGGGAACGAGAACTGGGAGTTCGACGAGAACGGCACTATGCATCATCGCTACGCATGCATCAACGATCTTCCGATCAAAGAATCTGAACGCAAGTATCACTGGCCCCTGGGACGCCGTCCGGACGATCATCCCGGATTGACTGAGCTTGGTCTATAGACGACTGCAGTCTCGCCTGAACTACGGTGTCGGCGACAACGTAGTTCAGGTGCTGCCATCGCGTCGCGCTTTTCAGCGCAGCCTGCTTGTCCATTAGGGGCATCTAAGAGGGGGCAACATGAGTGGTATCGAATCGTTACTGAAGCCCGAAGAGTGTGCTTTGCTTCTCGTCGATTTTCAGGCGGGGCTAGCCTTTGGCGTGGAGTCGATCTCTCGCCAGACCATCGTCGATAACGCGGTGGCCCTTGCACGGACGGCTGCGGTCTTTGAGATGCCCATTGTCGTATCGACTTCGGCTTCAAAGGTCTACAGTGGCCCTCTTCTGCCACCGCTGCAAGCGGTTCTGCCTGACATCAAGTCGATCGAGCGACGGAACATGAATGTATGGGAGGATGAGACGGCTCACTCGGCAATCGTGGCGACCAATCGCAGGCGGTTGATTGTGGCTGGGCTGCTTACCGAAGCGTGTGTCTCATTCCCTGTGCTGTCTGCTCTCAAAGAAGGCTATGAAGTCTTCGTTGTCGGGGACGCTTGCGGAGGGCTGACGCAGACCGGTCATGCACTCGCCCTGCAACGAATGGAACAGGCTGGAGCGCAACTCACGAGCTGGATTCAGGTGCTGCTGGAACTCCAGCGTGATTGGACGAGGCACGAAACCTATGAAGGTGCCCGGGCGATTGTAGAAGCAAACGGTGGTGGATACGGTATGGGGCTGGCATACGCGCGCACCATGATTCATCCGGTCTGAGCCGCTTCCGGTTCTGCGCTGTTGCCATCCAGCGATTGTCTTTATGCCTCTGAGCAGCTCTGCTCCCTCTGTGTTCTGGGAGCGAAAGGAAAGGTCACATGGAATCCTTACAGAAACATGTCGTCATCATTACTGGCGGAAGCTCTGGAATCGGACGGGATGCGGCTCTGTCTTTCGCTGCGATGGGAGCTAGAGTCCTTATCACCGGCAGACGGGCAGCAAGTCTGGATGAGGTAGCGAAGGATCAGCCGAATATCGAGACTCTGGTCGCCGACACTGCAGAGCCGAAGGACGCGTCGCGGACGATAGCTCGGGCCATTGAGCTCTGGGGGCGCCTCGACGTTCTAGTCAACAATGCAGGAGCGGGAGCGATCATGCCGTTAGCAGACGTTACGGCCGAACGAATCCTCGACATCTTTGCGGTCAATGTTCTTGGTCCATCATTACTCGCAAAGGAAGCGCTTCCCCACCTGGCAAAGACGAAGGGCTCGATTATCAATATATCGAGCACCTATGGCTCTAAACCAGGCGCCGCACTCTCCCACTACGGGGCGAGCAAAGCCGCACTCGAATACCTGACTCGCAGCTGGGCTTTGGAGCTGGCGCCACTCGTAGTTCGCGTAAACGCAGTAGCTGTCGGCCCGACAGAGACAGGAGCATTGGAGGGCATGATGGGACTTTCAAAACAACAAGCCGAGGTTGTTAAGCAAGATGAAAGAGCGAACATCCCACTAGGAAGACGTGGCCTTCCCGATGATGTTTCCCGCTGGATCGTCTCCTTTGCTGAGCCAGCCTCTGACTGGATTACCGGACAGGTCCTGGCCGTTGATGGCGGGCTCAGCCTGGTTTAGGAATTACAGACGATCAGCTTCTCGAGTAATCGAATTTTTTCCAGCAGAAACAGGAGTGTATCAATGCAAGTGATTAAGAGGGATGGAGTTGCCTTGGCCTATGAGGATCTTAACCCAGGCGCGCCACCAATCGTCTTCGTACACGGATGGAGCTGCGATCACACTATTTTTGCGCAGCAAGCAGAGTTCTTCAGCCGATCGCACCGTGTTATTTCGGTTGACTTGCGTGGCCATGGCAACAGCGATGCGCCGGATCAAGACTATACGATGGCCTCTTTCGCAGATGACCTTGCGTGGTTGTGTGGTGAACTTGCATTGGTGAAACCGATCGTTGTGGGCCATAGCATGGGCGGAAATGTAGCTCTCGAGTTGGCGGCTCGTCATCCAGAGATTCCTGATTCGATCATTTTGATTGATTCAATCTTCTTTCCGCCTCAACCGTTTTGCGATTCACTGCAGCCGGTCGTTGAAGCCCTGGGAGGGCCGGACTACATTACCGCGTGCCGGCAGGCAATGGCGTCGACATTACTTCCCACAGATGATGAAGAAAAGACAAGGATACTGATTAGATCTTTGCCGAAGGCTCCGCAACATGTTCTGATATCCACTCTCAAGAATCATCTGTTGAACTATGATTCGACCTCTGTTGCTGCAGGCTGTCATGTCCCGGTTACCTATATAGGCGCAGCAATCCTGATGGCGGATCTGATTCAACTTCAGAAGCTCACACCACAACTTGTCACGGCTCAGACTTTGGGATCAGGCCACTTCTCCCCTCTGTTTGTACCCGATCAAATCAATACGATGATTCAGACTTTCCGGGACGTCTACTCACCGAATTAGAAAACTGTGAAGTGGGATTGCGACTGGATGTCTCACTGGACCATTGACTAGATCGTGAAGTTGGAGAAGACATCGTATTACGGATTAGATCTATCAAAGAGGAGCTGATTTATGGATTTACACCTTCACGGAAAACGGGCTCTTGTCACTGGGAGCAGTTCGGGAATTGGTGCCGAGATCGCAACAATGCTTGCCTCGGAGGGAGTTAAAGTAGTCGTTCATGGGCGCGACAAAACACGAGCGAAGACAGTGGCCCAAAGGATTGAGAGCGCTGGCGGTCAAGCCGTCGTGGCGCTTGGGGATCTCAATTCGGAAGCCGGGGCTGCGACTGTTGTTGAGGCAGCCCAACAAGCCTTCGGCGGTGTCGATATCCTGGTAAACAATGTTGGCGGCTCTGCCAGTGTTGCGCATCTGTCGTGGTTCGATGCTCCACTCGAGGAATGGGCAGAAAACTATCAACACAATGTGCTCGTCGCAGTCCGTCTCGTCAAAGCTTTTGTTCCCGTGATGCGCGAGCGAGGCTGGGGCAGAGTGATTCAGATTTCGTCGCGGAACGCTATCTCGCCTCATGTACAGTTTGGTGGATACGGTGCAGCGAAAGCGGCGGTCAATAACTTCACTCTCAGCTTGTCGAAAGCTCTATCCGGAACGGGAGTGACATCAAATGGCATCATGCCAGGATTGATTGACACGCCTCAGCTGGATTCCTGGTTCCTTCAGATCGCTGAGAAGCATGCGGGGACGCAAGACCCAAAGGACGGACGGCAATATGTTCTTAAGAATATTGTCCATCAGGCGGTTGATCGATTGGGTGAGCCAAAGGATATTGCGGCTGCGGTTTGTTATCTCGCAAGCCCGCTTAGTGACTTCATGACAGGAACGACGTTCAGAATTGACGGAGGCTCAACGCCGACTGTTTGATGATCGATAGCAATAAGCTGACAAGAGAGACTATCGACAAGATCGAATTCAGGAAAGAGAAACAAATAACGTAGCGGTTGCACGAACAAGGAGATCGTTTTGAATACCACCCATGCAATGCCCATTGCTCCAAGCGAGGCTCTAAGGAAACGATTCGAGATCGCACGCGAGGTGATACTGGAGGCCGGAGCTTTGGCAAACGGTTATTTTCGAAGGATCGGAACCCTTACGGTCAAGAGCAAAGGTTCGCATGACCTGGTCAGTGAAGCCGACGTGAATACAGAGGAGTTGATTCGCAAGAGCTTCGCCGCGCATTTTCCGGAAGACGCGTTCTTCGGAGAAGAGAGTGGTATGACGGACTTCAATCACGCGTCTGGTATCTGGGTTGTTGACCCCATTGACGGGACGCAACCGTTTCTTTGCGGAATGCCGAACTGGTGCGTCTCGATTGCGTTTGTATGGAACGGCACATTAGAGTTCGGTCTAATTTCCAACCCTCCCTGCGAGGAGTTGTTCGTCGGAGGCAAGAGCTTCCCGGCTACAGTCAATGGTGTCCCTCTTCGGACCAATCCCGGCACCGATTTTTCGGCGGGTTTGGTGAGCATCGGCTTCTCACCTCGGTCTCCACACGCCTTTCTTTTTGACTCCCTGACAAAACTCCTCGCGGGCAAAGGCATGTTCTTCCGCAACGGCTCAGGAGCCTTATCGCTCGTGTACGTAGGTGCTGGCCGTCTTTTGGGGCATGTCGAGCCCCATATGCACTCGTGGGACTGCCTTGGTGCAATTGCGATCATCGAAGCGGCCGGGGGCAAGGTGAACGACTACCTCACCGGCGATGCTTTGCGTAATGGAAACCGGGTCGTTGCTGGCGCACCTGGAGTGTTCGACCAACTCGAGACACTTCTCGAGCGTGGAGATGGCTAAACGCAGGCCCGAACCGAATCAAGGAGAAATCATGCTTAAGGGAATTGATCCACTTCTATCCCCCGAACTCCTCAAGGTGCTTAGTTCAATGGGACACCGTCACGAGATTGCCATTGTGGACGCAAACTATGCCTGCGATCCGGGCAAGGTGAATGTTATCCGGCTGGACGGGGTTCCTGCGACCGCAGCGTTGCGAGCAGTCCTTTCCGTATTGCCGCTTGAACGAAATGACCCTGAAGGTTGCTGGCGAATGATTGCCAAGTCCGATCCCGCCAACGAACAACTCATCTTTCTGGAGTTTCAACGGGCAATCGCCGAATTCGAACATGTCGATATGAAGTTGGTTCCGCTATCTACGGCTGACTTTAAAGATCGCGCGCGTGCTGCCTATGCTGTTCTCGTAACGGGGGAAACGCGCCCTTATGGCAATATTCTCCTACGCAAAGGTACAGTGAAGCTAACTAAGTAAGCTGCTGGCGTTCCCTACGGCAACGGTTAGCGTCTTCGTTGGCCATCGCATCACTTGAAGCTGCGCGTGCTCGATGTTGACGTTGTAGCCTACGGCTCACGTTGCCGTAATGGGGCTGCAGATTCCAATAGATAGTGGATCAACTACAAGTATGGGCGCCGCGTGGCGGTTGGCTCTTTTAGATAGAAAGCGCCCTACAAATTTAGTCCTGCCTTCGTCACGGTTGCGCTGGGAATACTTCAGGTCAGAAAAATTCTCCGCTTTTTATTCGCCTAAAAACATCCAGAATGTTCGGATATTGTTCGGACGATTCCTGCCCCCTTTAAGGGTTGTTGCATCCCTTTCTAAATCACAGAGATACATCGCCTAAATGAGCGACGCCAGCCTTCTGAGGGCCAAGCATTCTAGTCTGACTGTATGTACTTGATAATAAGTAGCTTAATGTGGGAGCGCATGGTTGCGCACAAACATAATGGAAACTTTGAATATCCTGTAAGTTATTGATTATAAATGGTGGCCAGAGACGGGATCGAACCGCCGACGCCGGCCTTTTCAGGGCCGCTTGGCAAAGTATCTAAGCCCCTTAGAATCAGTGCAAGTTGCTGAGCCGGGGTAGCTTAGGGCGAAGCGGGTTTAGGATCATTTAGGACGAATTGGGATCATTTCTACCTTACGGCGTTCGGATATTGTTCGGAGGATGCTTTCTGGTATAGCGTCGATGTCGCTGTGAACAATATCTGAATTTGAACCGCTGACCTCTTCTATGCATTACGGCAACATAACGCAACTCTGTGAAACTGCGTGGTAATTTTATTTGGGGCGGACATCTCGGGTCGTTGCTTAGATAGATTCGGCTTGCGCAATTTAATCACGCTCAAGTACAACGATGTCATGATGTGCGCATGCGCTCGCAGAGTTTTTTACTTTTGCTCGGTCTTGTGAGTATCAGCGCGTCCGCTCAGGAAGCGTCCACGATGTATTCGTTGAGCACTTCAGATTCGTACACCTCGGGGACGAAACAGGCCCAGACCTATACCGGCAGCGCGTTGATATCCCACGTCAACTCGGATAACTTCTGTGATCCGCGCACTCTTCAGTTCGGCGTCGATGCAACGGCCGCTGACTCTATCTCGAAGTCGGATCCGGTCGGAGGCGTCCCAACGACGGTTCCGGTGATCGCGGACAATGCCGCAGCCGACGTGATGTGGGGCTTTGGAGGTGGCGCGCCGGCTGGCCCGGCGGTCATCGGACCACCCGTCAAAAGGACAGATAACTTTCTTTCCGCATCGGCCAATTACTACATCAACAATAGTCTCGGAGTCGGGCTCGAGCAGATGTATGTGGGAACCTATCAGCGGTACATCACGCACTGCAACAGTCAGCGAGCCAACACCTTCTTCGCCTCCGCGAGCGTCGGATTGGGCTACGCCGATCAGCGCTTGTACGATACGGTGAATCATACCCGCTCGGCGGTGTTCCCTATTGCTGCACAGGCCACTTGGTTCAAAAAACCGAGGGACGGCAACAATCCAAATCCAAAGAGCGGCACTGTCCAGCCTCCGCCGGTCATCGTATCCGCTCAGGTGGGTTATACGCCATTTCTAAATGAGCTCCACGATTATCAAATACACGAAGAGGCGAATGTCGTCTTTCCGACCGAGTTCTCACATTTGACGGTAGTGCTGCAACAGTCGGATACCTACTTGAACAACGCGCCCGCGACCTTCAGGAGGAACTACCAGACATACGGCATCCAGCTTTCGTTTACCTTTGGGACAACACCGGCCCAGGCTGCTCCGCCTGCTCCGGGCGCCTGCTACACCGCAGACAAGTCCAGCCACATGTTCTGCTACGCCGCCCAGACGCAATCGGCGTGCGTGGCTCCGGCCATCTTTAGACAGGGTGGCAGCTGCAGTCAGTCTGGAGTTCCGCTGTTTCAACCGGGCCCCTGATGGGACCATATCCACTGGATCTTACGCTCAACAATAACTTCGACTAACTCCCACGGCCGGATTGTCCTGGCGATTACTTGTTGATTGGGACTCGAGGTAGGAAAACAGAAGAGGAAATACGGTGAATTACTGGCGCATGCGCATGCGGAAGGGAAACGGTGGCGAGGATATGTTTCGCCAATGTGTGTCGAAGGAGATTGCTGCGATCCACTATACCCCTGTTGAAAGTGTCGATCTTGCGCAATTCTCGGAAGACGACGTGCCCGAAGCTTGGGCTGAACTCGAATCCGCTCAAAGTGGAAGTCTGCGTAAGTTTGCCTGGCGAATTCGCGGTGGCGACATGATCTATGTTGCGGAATCCTATCCGTCACGCATCGTCGCTGTTGGCCGCGTCCGAGGAAGTGACCGCATCAGTGCCTATCGATACTGGGCTGACACGCCCATCATGGATGAGGATGGACATCCATGGAGACACACAGTCTCAGTCGAGTGGGAACAGCTTTTTAACCCAATCGCCTATCCAAAGCCGTGGGCGACCCAAGCAACGGTGCTGGACTTGCCGCACTCGGAAGTAATGAAAATCAAATCCCTCCTGCGTCACGAAAGGAAGGCGCTGCAATCTACATCCAATGTGAGCACGAACGAAAACGACGGGGCACCAAGGACGGAGGTGGATGAGGAGATTCAACGTCGACTTATCGAGAGCACTGGCTATTCGCGTTATTCGAAGGAGGCTATTAGGGTCATCGATCGAAAACATGCCAAGTTATGCAATCAATTTACAGAATGGCTTGAAATGACGCAGCGGATTGTCTGTCAGGTGGAACGACGGCACATCGATGTGACCTTTCGCTTGAAACAGAAGACTATATTGGTGGAGTTCAAGATCGCATATCGGTTAGATCCGAAGCCGGCCATCCGCGAGGCTCTGGGACAGATACTTGAGTACAACTTTTATCCCGACCGCAAGCTCTTCGATCATTGGATACTCGTACTGGATTGTGCGCCTACACACAACGATCGTGTCTTTCTTGAGCGCCTTCGGGACTTGAATCTCCCATTGTCGTACGGTTGGCTCGAAGAGGGCAGCTTTCGATTTTCTGGTGATTGCCCCCTCTTCCGTCCTGAATATGAATAGTAGTGGCCTCCCGTCAGTTCAAGATGCGGGTTTGGCAAGGCGGCTCCATTCAGATTCCACGAGTCCTATTCGTGAGACAGCAACTGAGACTTGATGAGCGACTCGTTGAGCATGGGATGGCTTGAGTTCCGAAATCCACTTGTATTCTGTGCCGTCGATGCTTGTGAAACTCCACGTCGCTCCACGTTCCTGAGCAGTTACTCGTTCTTGGGCGATGGGGGCGAACTCAACCATCTTAATAAGAAAAGGGTTGAATTTGGCCAGTAAAAGCCGGACTTCTGCACCGTCGCGAACGATTATTACAGATTCACCGGTTTCGCTCGATGGGGTCAAAGGCAACAGAGGAAAAAACCGCTTTGCTTTCAATCTGACACCATCGCAAACTGGTTGAAGGCAAACCCAGTAATCAGTCACTTCGACGGTTTCCTGCATCCGAGTTGCCGAGATGATTGTTCCCAATGTGAGATAAGGCTTGGCCTTCTCATACATATGCCTCACCGACATCAATAACGCGAGATTTGAATCCCCTACTTTCTCGAAATCTGAGCTTGCAAGGTGGTTTGTCAGGATTTTCGCTGTCTTTTTCTTTTCTCCGATGTGAAGTGCGGTGAGAAATTGTCCATGATTCTTTTGTATGATCAGCAATTCATCCTTGCCAATGCCAAGATCTAAGAGTTGATCGAAGCCGTTCCTATATTGCTCCTTCGACAGATCGCTGTCAGCAGGAGGATGAGAGGCGTTCCTAGCAATCCTATCCTCGAGCCAAACTTTGAGTGGTGGGGTGTCGAGGAAGTCGCCGATCCGAGCGTCTTCCAAGATGCTTCCGATCTCTGAAGCGATGAGAGGAACGATTTGTTCGCTTGCTCGCTCGGGACAAACAAGTATGCTTTGCGTGACAAAAGCTGGATCCAAATCGGGGGGGAACCGGCTTAGTAGTTGGTAAGCATTGCGTCGTATCGCAGTGATGCTGGCCATCGCCGCATTAGATAAGAGTCCCCTCGATATCTCGGAAAATTCTCGAATGACTGCTGTGGGTATTTCATTTGGTTTAAGAGAACGCTGAGTTCCTTCTGGCGTTCTATTAAGGCTAGGCTTTCCATAAACTGCGATCCTGGTGCCGGTGCCAGACAGATGAATGTTGAAATTATCAGGAGTGACTTGAGGATTCAATGAGCCAAGTTCTTTGCTGATATCTGTAGCGACTTGGGCCAAATCTAGTTCGCCTGTGTAAACCACGATCAACCGAGCTCTTCCATTGTGAGAGTCGCTGGAAGATGTGACCAGCTCGCGAATCAGCTCCTTCGTTTTGGCCCCTGTCGTATCTCCAAAAAGAACCCAATCGAATATGAATACGTCCGCCACTGGAGCGAAGGCTCGTACGACATCGTTCAATTTAGGAATTTCATCTTTGTCGGGACGAATCACAGAACAGACAATCCCGAATTCCCCAAACTTGTCGATTATTTGTTTTCCATCCAGCCTGTGGGCACTTGCCGTCGAAGACTCAGTTAATGATTGTGAAGACGGTTCTTCGCTGGGAGCCGCGGAGGGTTTCGGTTGGGCATCCACCCGTTCTAACTTGGTCTCATCTTTATCGGCCGCCTGGCGGCCAGGATCTTTAAGAGCCTTTGCCTCAGTGGGCTCAGCTGAACGCTCGAGTGCGTCTAAGAAAGCTTGATCGTCGACCACTATGACGGTTGAAAGGAAATCCTGAACAATTTTATTTGAGTGTTGCGCGAACACCGTCCCCGACATCGATCTCTCCTAATTACTCTGCTTTACGGGTTCAATGCGAAATGTAGTGCCACTACCTGTCTGGCTCTGGTCGAGCGACAACTGATAGTTGACCTTCCTAAGGATCTCTCTTGAGATGAATAGTCCCAGCCCCCTGCCACCAGGCTTGCGTGTAAATCCACTTTCGAAAATGGCCATAGCGTCGCGTGCGGTAACGCCTGGTCCATTGTTGGAAACGAAGATCGCGTCATCGCGAAAGTCTAATCGTATCTCACGCTCGCCGGATTTATTCGATACCCAGAAGATGGCATTATCGACCAAGTTTACGAAAACTGGATAGAACGAGGATGGGAATCCGTGCAAGTTTGTTTGGAGAAACGCCGGTGTGGCGACCAATTCCACTTTGTGCCTTTCGAGGCGTCGTCCAAACAGATCTTGCAGAAATTTAGTTATATCGGACCCGCTGAAGTCGATCTCTTTTCGATAGAGTCGACGTTGCAAAGGCGTAAACAATCCGAGAAACCCATCTATATGGTCAAAGTTAGTCCGGAGGTCGTTGTAGACGCCCGTGAGACCGTCATTGGCGTCCGACCAAGATTTCAGCCGGCGCAACCCTGACCGAATCGAACGAATGCTGGTCTCGAATTCGTGGTTGATAACGTTTAATGCCATGCCGATTTGGGTCAGCTCAAGATCAGCTTCTGCCTGCTCTCGCAAACCTAGCAAATCCTCTTGCATGGCTTCATTCATGAGGTTCATGCCGACGAAACGACCATCTTCATCGCGATCCCAGTGCATGGTGCGCAGATCGTCCTTTATGACACTTAACGAAGCGATTCCACGTTCCGAGACCAACGCTAGTTCCGATTCAATAGCTCGACGGGTATCCGTCAAATCGTCATCTTCCACCTTTGAGAGATCGGAACTTGCCAAGTTACTTCGGGTACTTTGAATAGCGTTTTCAACTTCGCGCGTGATATCCCGGGAAGCTTTTATGACTTCTCGACTCAAAGTTTTGAGAGCCTCTGTTGTCTCTCGGCGCTCGACAGATGCAAGCCGCTCTGTCTCAGCAATGCGTTCACCAATTGATCGCTCGAGTCGAACTCTCACGGTGAGGTCAAGTTTGGCTTGACCGGCCATATCACTGACTGTCTCGGAAATTTGATTTTCAGTCTGGGCAAACACTTCCGATTCAAGGCGTCTCGTCTCTTGCACAGACGCATCCCAATCACGTCGTAGTTGTCTGCTAAGACCAACACCGTTCGGCTTCGAGACTCGAAAATCTCGACGGAGGCTCTGGAGATGTGTCTCCGCTCGTGACTCTGCTTCTAAGATCATCCTGCTTGCCTGATCTCGATCATCGTGGGCTAGACTCGCTGAGATATCAGTCCTTAAGCGTTGTAAAAGTTCGGAAGACGACTGCTCAGGTTTGCGGTCGCCGACCTCCTTGAAGAAGAGCTTCAGCCTTTCCGCCAGAGCTTTACGTTTGCCGGTAAGTTGTTTTTCTGCACGTCGGCGAGCACGTTCTAAACGATCAAGTTCTGATTTACGCTCTGCATAACGTTCTGCACCTGGACTTCCTTCCCGGAAAAAGTCCGCAGCGATCTGGACAAAAAAGTTCATGAGGATCGCTCTGAATTGGCGATACGCCTTATTCTCACGAAACCCTTCACGTCCGGCCTTTTCGTTTAGCTGGGGGTTCGTGCCTGAAGCTATCTCTATGACGCCGAAGATTCGCCGATAGGAAAAATAATAATAGCCCGCACTCTTTGTACGATTTTTCTCAATATTGAGAAAGTCGTAGTCCGTGTCGCCGTACGGCAAAATGCGGACATTATCTTTGTAGATATAGAGTCCGCCAATCTGATTCAACTTATTACTAATGACTGCCCACTCGTCTGGCGGCAGGGTACTTTCGCGCGATGCTCCCTGCACGTATGCGACGCTAATCGCGAAAGCCCCACAGTCGGTGGTTTTACCCTGAGCTTCATCCCATGCAACTACGTGCTCTTTGTACTCTTCTCCATACACGCTCACGGTTCCTTTGAACTGACCAAATTCGTCGAAAGTTCCGAAAATATGATGGTCCGCGTTTAAGAATTCGTCTGGCGTGAAGAAGCTTTGTTCATCGATAAGTTCTTCAGAGCTGTCATTGGTTTTGTGATCCCTGAAGGCAGGGTGAATCTGCGGTGGAGGATGACCGGGCGTCATCGTATTCGTAAAACCCAGAAGCATTTTTTTCAATGGAGAAGCAGTGTCATTTTCCCGCGCTCCGTCGATTGCAGCCGTCAAAGAGAGATCCGCGGGCATTACAAAGAATTGCGTCCCGCGTCCCGAGCCGCTCAGTCTTGGCTCGCCTAACTCTTGGTCGAGAGCCTGAGGGTCTACTACGAAAGCTTTTAATTCCTGATGGATCTTCGACCAAGTAGAGGGCGATATCTGATCTTGCAATGAATCTAAATTCGTTCTGACGTCCGCGATCATGTCGTTTATGTCGCTTACGGCAGGTAATCGACCAGGAGGAAATGTGCGTATTGGGATCTGAATTTCATCTAGATTAATTCCGGGGCACTGGAATAATGTCCACTGAACAAATGCCGCAGTAATTTCAGTTGGATTGTCACCGGCCGCCGGCCGAGTGAGAACCAACGCTTGAGGACCGATAGCAGCGATGGCCAAACGCCCGATGCCTTTCTCGCCCAATATAGGCCGAGAAGGCTTCGCTGGATCGACACGGGGCATGCGCATCCCGTTCGAGACCGCGGCAACTTTACTTTCTGTCCCGAGAGTGAGCCACCTCTCTTCGAATTCATCACGCGACATTCCAACTCCATCGTCGCGGAGGATGAAGAGCCCATCTGAACGATAGAAATCAACCTCTACACGATCTGCATAGGCGTCATGGGCATTCTTGAACAACTCGTTGATTGCCGTAGGAATGCCAGCGATCTGCTGACGACCGAGCATATCGAGAGCGCGTGCTCTCGTTTTGAAGGTAGCCATTAACCTCTTCCCGTACCATTCAAGGTTGTGGTGAACGCTCTCCCCAAACTTTTCGCTAGAAGGACTGGAACCGCATTCCCAATCTGCTTCGCCATGGAATTTAAACTTCCCGTGAACTCAAAAGAGTCGTCAAAAGTCTGGAGCCTCGCGGCTTCGCGAACACTTATAGCTCGAGCTTGAGTCGGATGTCCGAAACGTCCATTCGATAGGGATATACAGCGAGTAGTTAAAGCACTCGCTGGTGCGTCCCAACGCAGGCGCCCATACACATCGGTGTGTCCTTTATGTTGCGCGTGGCAGGTCAACTGAAGATCTTCAGGCCAATCTCGCCTACCACCTCCGATAGGGGTTGCTCTGATTCGTGCAAGGTTCAAGGGAGAGAGTTTGGCAGCCCTATGATTGGGAACACTTGAGTGCGTCTCGCCAGCTTGAATGGGTGGCAAATCAGAAATCCAAGCGTTCACGGTCGAAAACGAAGCGAGTTCGGCACCAGGACCATGCGATCTTTTGGGGAGCGATATATCGCCCAGCAGACTTGCCAATAGAACGAACCGGCTCCGCTTTTGAGGAACACCATAGGAGCAGCAGTCGACGGTTCCCGCTGCGACGGAATAGCCCATTTTCGTCAAAGTTCGAAGGAATTTGGGAAGAGGTCCGGCAGTCGACGAAATAGTCTGAATGCCCGGAACATTCTCGATCAGTACAAAGTCGGGACTGTATGCCTTAACGAAACGTCCGAAGTGCGTAAGTAAGGGAATGCGTTCATCTTCATCGTTCCGCTGCCCATTTTGCTGTGAGAATGGCTGGCACGGCGCACATCCGCTAAAGAGGATCGGATGGTCCTTTGAACGCCACTCGGAGACTAGGTTTTCGATAGAGCAGGTCTCGAAATATCTCACGTCACGCTTTACAAACTTTGTTGTCGGAAAGTTGCGCTGGAACGTTTTCGAGGCTTCGGGGTCGAAGTCGAGTGCGAAGACGATATCCATTCCGACGTCACGCAAACCTGCGCTAGTCCCCCCGCATCCGGAAAAGAAATCAAAAACCTTTATCTTCTTCGCTAATCTTTCTCGAGCAGTGACTGGCAAAATTTAGGCTCCTCAAATGTCTTGCCACTTATGTCAAATTCTAAAGGTTATCATGTCAAGGGGATACAGTGAAGATTCGCGACGCCTCAGCGCAGTAATGAGTGGCACTTTGCTGGAAACATCACATCGGCTCGAACTCATTGCTCCTATGAAGGATCTCTAAGGAAGCGCTCAAGACGTTTTGCGAGCTGCTCCGCGTCCTTGATTTCACACTGCCAGATCGTGACAACGCTCCATTTCGCATCCTTGAGAGCTTGTTCGACACGCAAATCTCGCAAGACGTTCGCTTCGAATTTTGTCTTCCAGAACTCTGTTCGGCTTTCTGGCATAGTGGTCTTTGGGCAGCCCTTATGTCGGTGCCAGAAGCATCCATGAACGAAAATGACCTTACGTTTCGCCCTGAAGACGATGTCTGGGCTGCCTGGTAAATCGGAGGCATGAAGCCGATATCTGTATCCCAAGCGGTGAACGAGACTACGGACCAAAAGTTCGGGTCGACTGTTCTTGGAACGAACGGATGCCATCATTGCCGATCGTGTCTGGCGGTCAACCCGGTCTGTCATGACTGGCGTTGCGAGCTCATTCCTTTTGCTGCGACCACAAGCGGGAGCGGAGCGGCACTTTTGCTCGTAAGCCGATCAAAAGGAATGCTAGTGTAGTTTTCCGAGCGTCTATTACCCATGAATTCTCCGTTCAACCCCACTCCCAATATTTTGCATCGCCAACAGATCACAGGTATACCCAGTTTAAGATTAGCGAGGCACCTCATCATCTGTCGCGACATACCAGGCGACGTCTTTCGATTGAAAGAGATCAGGATGCCGAGAGGTCAAGTGAGAGAGCACAATCTTTGCGATGCGGACGCTATGCTCGACTTCGTTCTCCCATTCGATGTTAGCAAGACCGTCGCCATGAGTGGGGTCCAAGCGAGTTGTGCGGATAGCGAGTACAAGACTTGACGCGATGAGGAGCGCAGGCCCTAGTTTTTGGTAGTCGACTTCTCGTCTGTATCCGCCGGCACGAGAGCCGGGATTAGTGGAAGTCATGCGACGTTACCTCCAGCCCTCTTGTCGGTAGAGCCCTGATTCTAGAAGCTCTGATGTGAATGGTGTCATCTTCATTTTGAAGTGGTCCTTCGACCGAAATGAACTTCGCGTTCGAGATCGCGCTACGGTTCCGTTCAAAGAACTCTTTCGTGACAATCACATTGAAGATGTCTGTCTCGTCTGAGATGGACATGAAGACGAAACCTTTTGCTGTGCCGGGTCGTTGTTTGACGATGGCCAATCCCGCAGTCTTCACGAACTCTCCATCCCGTCGCCTCCTCAACTCAAAGGCTGTGAGATGTCCCTGCCTATTGAGCTCTTGCCTACGGAAGTACATCGGATGGGGGCCGGTAGTCACACTTGTTCCTGCATAATCAGCGACCAGCCTTTCTTCTGGAGTCATCTCTCGCAGCGGAAGGCTTCTGCTATCTTCTCGTAGCCATTCACTTTGTTGCCGGAGTAATGGGCCTTCCAGTTTCCCGGCACGCTCAACTTGCCAGAGTGCGTCACGGCGATGCTCCACTCCTTCAATGCTGTTCATCGCCCCCACCCGTGCAAGCAAAGCCAGTTCCTTACGATTCAGGATGGGAACACGCAACACCAAATCCTCGACTGAACCGAATTTTCTCGTCTCCCGCTCACGTATGATGGCATCCGCAGCCTGGCTACGAAGTCCCTTCGCGTAGCCCAAACCCAGTCTGAGCGAAAGTGAATAGTCCGGCTCACGCTCCAATGTGCATGCCCACTCTGAAACCTGAATGTCGATGGGCTTCACACGAAGTCCGTGTCGTCGCGCATCTTCGATCAACACAGCAGGACTGTAAAAACCCATCGGCTGGTTATTGAGGATCGCGCAGGTAAACGCGGCTAGGTACTTCACTTTCAGATATGCAGAAGCATATGCAATCAGAGCAAAGCTCGCAGCATGCGATTCAGGAAACCCATATAGCGCGAACGAACTGATGTTCTGAATGATGTTTGCCTGAGTTGCTACGTCGATGCCATTGGCAGTCATTCCAGCCCGAAGCTTGCCTTCGAGATTCTTCATCCGTTCCCAAGAGCGACGCATTCCTACTGCCCGGCGGAGTTCTTCTGCTTCTGCACCTGTAAAGTTCGCGACCGTCATCGCCATGCGAAGCAGTTGTTCCTGAAAGAGTGGTACTCCCAGGGTCCGCTTCAAAACGCCTTCGAGGGACGGATGAGGGTAGGTGACCTCCTCTCTCTTCTGGCGTCTGCGCATATAGGGATGCATCATCTTGCCTACGATGGGACCAGGGCGAATGATGGCGACCTGCACTACCACGTCGTAAAACTTCTCTGGCTTGTTCCGAGGTAGCGACGCCATCTGTGCGCGGCTCTCGACCTGGAACATGCCGATCGTGTCGGCACGCTGCAGCGTGCGATACACATCGGTGTCTTCGGGCAGATTGGCAAGATCAACAGGGTCACCATAGTGCTCGGGGATCAGTTCGACACAGTCTTTGAGCACCGCCATCATGCCAAGGCCAAGCAAATCGACTTTGATGATGCCGAGATCGGCGCAATCTTCTTTGTCCCATTGCACGACGGTACGGCCCGGCATCGAAGCCCGTTCCAGAGGAACCACGCGATCCAGTTGCCCTTGGCAGATAATCATGCCGCCAGAGTGTTGTCCCAGGTGACGCGGAAGATCCTGGATACGCATACAGAGTTCGAGGTACTTCGCGATGCGCGGGTGTTTTATGTCGAAGCCTGCATTACGGAACGAGTGCGCCATCGTGTCTGTCGGTCCGCGCCACTCGAAGTGGCTCACGAGGCTTGACAATCTCTCAAGGGATTCGCGATCAAAGCCAAGCGTCTTGCCGACCTCTCGCGCAGAGGACTTTCCTCGGTAGGTGATGACGTTGGCGCACATTGCTGCTCCCAGTTCGCCATAACGTTGGTACACGTGCTGTATCGCTTGCTCGCGTTTCTCTTCCGATGGTAGGTCCAGATCGATGTCCGGCCACTCGCCACGGCTCTCGCTCAAGAATCTTTCGAAGAGAAGCTCCATTCCAACCGGATCGACTGCCGTAATCTCCAGCGCATAGCAAACCGCAGAGTTTGCCGCACTGCCGCGCCCCTGAATGAGAATGTTGTTTCGTTTGCAGAAGCAAACGATATCCCAGACGATGAGGAAGTATCCGGCAAAACCGAGCTTTGCGATCAAGGCGAGTTCATGCTCGACTTGCTTCTTGGCACGTTCGAGGAGGCCCGCATTGCTCTTCGATCCATAGCGCTTAGCGACTCCTTCCGAGACACGTTTCTTGAGAAAGCTGTCCATCGTCTCCCCATCTGGGACTGGATACCGTGGGAATTCATATCCCAGATCACCTAGCTGAAATTGAAGACGGTCAGACAGCTCGACTGTGTTTGCGAGCGCACAGCGCACATCACTAAACAGCGTTCCCATCTCTGAGGCGGAGCGGAGATGGCGCTGGCTGTTCTCTGATAGCAATCGGCCAGCCTTGTCGAGTTGCGTGTGGTTCCGGATGGATGTGAAGAGATCCAAAATCTCGCGATCATAGGCGTGCGCGTAGCGTACTCCGTTCGTAGCCAGCAATGGCAACTTTAAGGAACTAGCAATCCGGATCGCCGCTTGATTTCGCCACTCTTCTTCACGCTCATGGTGGCGCTGCAATTCCACATAGACGTTTTGGGGACCGAAGACGCGCACGAGACGTTCCACCAGGTCGCGCCCAGCTTCTTCGCCGCCTCGCGATAGAGCGGCCGCAAGCGGACCCTCATCCCCGCCCGTAAGACAGACCAGACCACGCGAGTAGTCCTGAATCTCTTCAAGCTTTGCCGATCCATCTCCCTTGGTTCGCTCGCGCATCTTGAATCGCGTGATGAGTTGGCAGAGATTCTGATAGCCCTCCCGCGATTCACACAGGAGAGGCAGTCGGGCAGGCTCCCCGATGTACTGATGAGGGAGCCATATCGGCGGTGTGAGACGAGTGCCGAGGTATGGAACTCCGATCTCAGCTCCAATGTGAGCCCGAACGTTGTTTCGCTTCGCGGCGGTGTGGAATCGGGCAGAGCCATAGACCCCGTTATGATCGAGCAGCGCCACTGCCGGCATCCCTATCTCGACCGCCCGCTCGACTAACTTTTCAGGCTGCGATGCTCCCTGGAGAAAGGAGAATGCGCTCGCACTATGGAGTTCAACATAACCGTTAGTCATAGAGAGCCGCCATCTGCCAGCGATTTCTCACTCTGTCCCGCATCAGGCAGCAACACAGGATCGAGCCGTCCTCGCCACGCGCAGTAAGGTCCCACTGTTCAAGCCCATAACGATCTCGATTCCACCACTCACCGCTCGCAAACCACGGCCCATAAAGATGTTCGACCACGTAGCGCCGAGTGCGGAACCGCAAGCCCTCTGGCCTCGCATCCTTCAACATGACCATGACGGGCTCAGGCGGCCGTAGTTGTCGCAGCGAGACTCGTGAGATTGCGGAGATGCCCATGCTGGTATGGCCGGATGGCAACGCGAAGCGCTCAACGCGAAAGCTGCCGGGGAGATGTTGGTCGGGGAGAGCAGGAGCCCCAACGTTGCCCTCGCCCACAAGAGCAGACAGACGCGCCAGCGTAATGTCGAGTCGGCCGGCCTCCGGCAACTGCGGGGAGAAGAGTCCGAGCTGAACTTTGCTCGTCGAGCCAGGTTCGGCACGTAGCGCGATGGCTACGAATGCGGCCGGTGGGGGGTGCCCCTCCAGGTCGAGATGAATCAACTTAATCCAGAGCTCCTTATCATTCGTCGGTAGAGCCGGACGCACCGTACGCTCGTGAATGCCTTTACCTTCCAGTTCTAAGGTGACCGTCACAGAGGCTAACGCGAGAACACGTGCTGATACACGAGTGATGAGTTGGTTGAGCATCATCCTGATCCCAAAGAGGAGCGACTCAAGGATATGCAGCGGTGCATCCAGTTCTAACCGGTCTTCCAGTCGAAACGGAGGTTCGATTGCCTGAAAGAGATGCGGCAGAGTGCCTGACGCCATCTGCTGAAGGCGTTTACCTTCCTGACCCATGCGGGAGATCAGCTGTTTCTCAGGAAGCGCCGCTAACTGCCCGAGTCTGTAAATGCCCCATGATGCGAAGGTTTCCAGCTGAGCGGCGGACACAGCGAGTACAGTCAACGGCAAAGATGATAAGGCAGCCGCTTCCTCGCCCGGATTCACCATCTGGACGGAGGCCCGTCGCGAAAATCCCTTCGCAAAAGATAGGGCCGCGTGGAAGTTCCTGCTGACTGCAATGTTCGCAGACAATCCAAGGGCACGAATCTGCATGAGCAGGCTTTTCGCTAACTCCTCAGGAGGGCCGAACAAGCTGCGCGTGCCCAGGATGTCGATGCCGCCTACGAAGGCCGTGTCTTCGCTCAGGTCTTCGACGCGGGGTGAGAAGTTCCCGGCAACTTCAAGCAATGCCGCCTTTGTAACGGTTTCTATTGCGATCGAGCGGCGCATAATGATCGGCTTTGCGAAGGTCTCGATTTCGACGCGTGACATGCCGTGCTTCATGCCGCTCAATCGAGCCTTGGTATTGAGGGAGCAGGCCTCTTCGCCTGGAGCTTCGCCGCTCATGACCACGCAAGCTGAACCGTGCAAGTCAGAGCGATGCCGTAGGAGAGCCTGTGCGGGAAACTCCCGCAAATAAAGACAGGCATAAAGAGAGGTCTGGTTCGTCATCGCTGACCTGCCCAGGAAGTACGATTCTGCCAGCAGGCTATATTGGCGTTTTGTGGAGGTTTACGAATCGGAAGAACATTGCTGCCTCGCTCTTGAAAGCGGTGCCGTGCCACTTCTGCTCTAGGCTGTGTTCCGGTAAACACTGTTGCTTCATTGAGGACCATCTCCGCGGGATGCAAACGTAACAGAAGCTCCGCGCTGCTTTTGGCAGACACATGCTGTGTCAGGAGAATGATGCTCGACTGTGTTCGCTCTGCTGCTACCCGGTAGCGATGCCACATCCCCAACTCGACACGCGACACGAACTCCGGTGCGATGCCTCCCAGGTCAAGCACGATGGCACCGAATCCCCCCGCTTGCAGGATCAGGTCGGCGCTCTTCAAACCCTGTTCGATCCTTTCATACGGGCTGAGCACAGAGCGTCTCTGAGGTGCCGAGATAGCGAGGCGCGAGGCGGGGGCACAGGTTACCTGGGTGGGACGTAACTTTCGTTGCGATTCAGCACACCGTGGACTTAGCGGTTCTCCCTGGAGCAAACCACTGACAGCATTCGAAAGTCCCTTGGCTTCCTGTCGAGGATGAGTCCCATGCCCACCGCCGTGCAAACCTCTCTTCGGCTTCGAGGGAATCAGGTACGCATCCGGGAGTGCAAATTCGCGGACCGGTTCCAGATGAGAAATCTCAGTAACGCCGCAACGTACCCAAAGCAGCCGGCGTAGATCGATACCCGCCGCAGCCGCAGAGGCTGCGTCGAAAGAGTCCGATACATCGATCCAGGCTGCAACCTTCCCGCTTTCGATGACTCGCGCGACCAAGGAGTGCGCCAGGGAGGTTCTTCCAGAGCAATCCGGACCAGTGACCTCGCTCACGGCGCCGACCGGAAACCCTCCCTTGAGGACGGAATCCAGCGATTCGATGCCCGAAGAGACGACGGGGCGTACCATCCTCGCTGCTGGAGTGAGGGCAGAAGGTATCTTGTTAGCGAGGGCACTTTCGACTTGAATCCTGACAGCTGCGGCTGATGACATGGCGAGTACCTTTCGCCAAATATTCGCCTATCGGAGATCGAGAATGCAAACATCGGTGCCTCCAGAATTGTGCAGTTGGCGATCTAAGTATCTGATTCTTATTCTTTATCTTTAATTTTTGTGGCTTCAGGCAATTCCTCAGGTCTTGCACGGATACCGACATTCATGAACCGATCCGGCCTGGTCTGGCGAGCCCGCTATTACTCTGATCGTGGACCATTTGGCCCCTCCAGATGCCACTATGTTTCATAGCATCTGAAGGTAGAGTTATGTCGCAGCTCAAACTGTACTTATCTTCAAGGTTCCCAAATGCCTAAGAAGCTCCTCCCAGAACGAACTGCCGACTTCATCGAGTCGATGGAGTGCCTGCCTGTCGCGGAGGTGCCAGAGGGGCCAGAATGGACCTACGAGCTAAAGCTTGATGGCTACAGACTTGAAGCGGTGCGAACCCAAAAGGAAATTACTCTTTACTCGCGACGCAGGAACATCCTGAACAAGAAGTTTCCTTATGTCGCTGCCGCTCTGAAGGGTCTTCCCGAGGGTACCGTCGTCGACGGGGAGCTGGTTGCGTTGGGCAAAGATGGTCGGCCCGACTTCAACATGCTGCAGAACTTTCGCTCTGCGGAAGAGAACATCACCTACTACGCTTTTGACATTCTGGTGCATAAGAACCGGGATCTTACCTCGCTCCCTTTGTCGGAACGTAGAGAGATATTGCGCACGGTAATCAAACCCGCCAAACACGTTGCTCTTTCTGAAGTATCCAATCAGACAGCAACGGAGATGTTGAAGTTCGTCCGATCGCACGGTCTTGAGGGTATCATCGCCAAGCGATCCGATAGCGTCTATCAAGCTGGTCTGCGAACCGGGGTGTGGTCGAAGCACCGCATCAATCTCGGCCAGGAGTTTGTTATCGGCGGATACACTCCGGGTACACATGGCTTCGACTCCCTCGTCATCGGGTTCTATCAAGGAAAAGATCTGCATTATGCCGCGCGCGTGCGTGCCGGGTTCGTTCCCGCAACGCGGCGCACAGTCTTCGAACAGATCAAAGGGCTGGAGGCGTCCAAGTGTCCCTTCATCAATCTGCCGGAGAAACAAGCTGGGCGTTGGGGACAGGGGCTCACGGCGGACAAGATTAAGGAGTGCGTCTGGCTTAAACCAGAGGCGGTGGCGCGGTTCGACTTTTTGGAATGGACGGGCGCGGATCATCTGCGACATACAAAGTTTGTAGCCATGCGCGACGACAAAGACCCGCGCAAGGTCGTCAGGGAGAATTAGCCATGTGTGGACGATATAAACGACGTTCTGACAAACAGCGGATCGCGGAGACATTCGCAGTCGCAACGGGGCTAGATGAGACGTTTTTCGATCCCGGCGACGATTTCAGCCCGCAATCCATGCAGCCAGTCGTTTACTTGAATCAAAATGGCGAGCGACAGATCGAAATGATGCGCTGGGCGTTCAAGCTGCCCGATCGGCCAAGACCGCTCTTCAATGCGCGTTCCGAAGGTATCGAACATGCGAAGTTCTGGAAGGATGCCTTTCTCAAAGGACGTTGCATAGTCCCAGCAGATGCGATCTATGAATGGCAGGAAGTCGAAAAAGGCAAGAAGAAACCGAAGTACGAGTTCGTCATTCCCGGCCAGGAGCCGTTTGGAATGGCTGCCGTTTGGAAGCTTTGGAAGAATCCCAAGACGGAGCTCTGGGAGCGGACCTTCGCTGTTCTGACTGGCGAGCCAAATGAGTTGATGGCTCCGATTCACGATCGTATGACCACGTTTCTGGAGCCGCGCGATTACACAGAATATCTCGCACCGACCGAGAGGCCGCCTCTCCACCTGCTGCGTATACTCCCATCGGACAAGATGAGAGCCACGCTCGTAGGAGAGACGTCCATCACCAATCAACAGGTAAGTCTTTTCGATAGCCAATGAGTGAACGCTTTTATGTCAACTCGTGAGGCGATGAAACCCGAGGAGAGATCGCATCGGAAGGCTCCGGAATATGTTCTGCCTCCCGGATTGCCTTTGCTTTCTCCTTTCTTTCTTCTAAACGCAGATCTTCTCCGAAACCCGAGGGTTCAGGCCCATAGAAAGCACCTCCACATGTCGCACAGAAGAGCTCGGGACCTTCGGTATAGACGCCGTTGTCAGCTTCCCATACGGTCTTCGCGCTACAGTGAGGGCAGTAATACGATGTCAGCGTCCATTCCTCTGTCCGCCGCGATCCGATCTTGATCTCACACTTCATTCGAATTACCTCTTTCTAGAACCATACTTTCCAACATATCTAATTGTTATTGGCATCTACATCGTCTTCACAGGAGAAAAGGGGGGAGGCTATCTCAGCGCCGCTTTGAAAATTACTCAGACCCACACCCACAAGACGGAAGAGCTGTCGGGGTCCAAGATCGACGCGACGACAGAGTGCTAAACCAATCGTTGCTAATTCTTCGCAGGAAGACACCGGTATTGTAAGAGACAGATTCCGGGTCAGCGAGATGAATTCTTTGGTCTTCAGCTTCAGGCCAACAGTTTTCGCTCCTCGTGCATTTTCCCGCGACGCCGCCCAAACCTTTTCGGCCAGACGACGGATGTGAACTTCGCATTCCTCCAGGGGAAGATCGTCCGGAAAGGTGTCTTCTGCGGAAATCTGTTTGCGCACACGATTCGAGACGACGGGATTGTGGTCGATCCCCCGCGCCAGTTCGTAAAGACGCGAACCATAGCGTCCGAAATGCTCTTCCAGCGTAAACATTTCCATCGCGTAGATATCGCCGACGGTTTTGATGCCGACCTGGGCCATGCGGCTCTCCGTAACTCTTCCTACACCGGGAATCCGACCCACTGGAAGCGGAAGCAGGAATGCTTGTACCTCGTGCGGTTGAATCACAAATTGGCCATTCGGTTTCTTCCAGTCGGAGGCGATCTTTGCGAGAAACTTGTTTGGCGCCACACCGGCTGAAGCTGTGAGATTTAACTGCTCCCATATCTGTCGGCGGATCGTCTTTGCGACGAGCGTTGCAGTCGGCAGGTTCGATTTGTTCTCTGTCACGTCGAGATAGGCCTCATCAAGCGAGAGTGGTTCGATTGCGTCGGTGTGTTGTTGAAAGATCTCTCGCACCGCTTGTGAGGCGGCTTTGTAGCGCGTGAAATCAGGGGGAACAAAGATAGCTTCCGGGCATAGCCGTTCGGCGCTGATTGCTGGCATTGCCGAACGTATTCCGAACTGCCTCGCTTCATAGGAGGCCGCACACACAACAGATCGTTTGCCCTTCCATGCGACAACCACAGGTTTGCCGCGTAGGTGCGGATCATCGCGCTGTTCGACTGAAGCGTAGAAGGCGTCCATGTCTACATGGACGATCTTGCGCTGCATTGCCGTTCCGCTGATGAGCTGTTCAGGTTGAGGCATTGAGTGTTCGCCTTATATTCGCCTATTATAGGGAACGTGCTGACTAGTGAGCAATCTATTTGTGATCTTCCATGTGGCCTCGGTTTGAGAACTGAGCTGAGCCTTCGCAATCAGAGGTTCGCGACCATTCATGGATTTCTCTATGAGAGTACGGATGGAAAAGTGCCCAGCATCATCTTCGGACGTGGCGAGGACGGCCGGCATGGAAACTTTCATCCGCTCGCGTATCAGAGGATTTGCAACAATCCCCAATGGGCACGGCGCCTTGGGAAAGTTCACACTGCTTCTAAACGCGCATGGCCTCGTTCTAATTGGCATTGGAAAGAGCTGGACTGCGCGAACAGCTCCGATGCTCTGCTCATGAATATCTTTTGTCACCCAGGAGTGATGGAGAGCGGAGGGATGCGAGCAATGCTCGGAATCGAGCCGAATAAGGTCCCAGAATTTGGCTATAAGCCGCGCACACCTGTGCTTGGCAACAGACGCGACAATACCGAGATCGATATGAGACTAGGGGATCTGTTGGTGGAAGCGAAGCTCACGGAATCGGACTTTCAGAGTGCCAGGGTAGGTTTGATCTCTCGCTACCGCGACCTGGAGACGGTCTTTCATATCGAAGAGCTGCCTTCGATGAATGGGAGGCATAGCAGCTACCAGTTGATTCGAGGTACGCTCGCGGCGCACGCCACCCAAGGCGCGTTTTGTGTCTTTTGCGATGCTCGCCGCCCTGACCTGGTCGAATGCTGGTACAGAGTGATGAGGGCTGTGCGTCAATCTGAGCTTAGGTGCCGTCTCAAGCTGCTGACATGGCAAGAACTCGCCGTGGCCCTTCCGGAGGATCTTCAGCAGTTCATGGTTGCCAAGTACGGCATTCTCCCTGCCCTGTGAAATGCCTGTCTCGTAGAAGCTACGCTACGGTGTTCAGTGGCATGGAGAGAGTTCTATGGACAAAGCATGGAGGATGCCTCACTTTCCTCAACAGGAAGCCGATACGCGTTGTGAATCCGGATGCTATTCGGCCGTGAGAGCATGCTCTGCACAGTCAGATCAGCACTTGGCGCGATCCTCATCCTTGGCGGTGCAAGCTTTATCGCCAAGAATTTTCTGATTGTCCTCGCTCCGCAGTATGACCTCCCCTACGTGATTGCGCCCATGTTCCTGGCGATGGACTCCCTGACGTTCTGGTCGCTAATCAAAGGAGTTGATCGCGCGCGGTGGGATGCGCGAGGGACCGGATGTCAGCGAGCGCAATCATGGATGAATTGGCTTGATATGGCCAGCTAACACTGCAGCCAATAGTACGAGAAGCCGGTTACCTTCCATGTGGAAATGCGTCGTCGACAAGTGATTTGGGCGATCGATCACCAACTGACACGTAAGTGAAGAACGGCACAATTATTCCCGGTTTTCGAAAACGGCCGTTTCAATGAAGCCGAAACCTCAACAGAACACTACCCTTTATCGTGCTTAGGGCGGTGCTTGTGATTTGTCAGACCCGCTTTTGAGGGAGTTTATCTTTGATTTTCTGGGAAATCCGCACCAAGGGTAGTCTCACGCCAGGTGTCCAAATCCTTCTTAACCGACTCGAGCTTCTTGTAGACCAGGTCGAGCCCAGGCTTGCCAAGCACCAACCGAAGCGGGGGATTCTCCGACGTGATCGCGTCAATGATCGCCTGAGCCCCGCGAACCGGATCGCCTACCTGCTTGCCACTGTTCGCTTTGCTGGCACGACGCCGTGCGCCGGCTGTCTGATCGTAGTCGTCGATGACGGTCTTCGACTCCTGGAGCGACCGCCCCGACCAGTCCGTCCGGAAGGGTCCCGGCTCAACAATCATTACCTTGATTCCAAGTGGCGCAGTCTCGATGGCCAGACTTTCGGATAGGCCTTCCACTGCATATTTCGTCGCGTGATAGTAGCCTGTCGCGCCGAAACTGACCAGTCCTCCGATCGACGAGACATTCACGATATGGCCGCTCTCCCGCGCCCGCATACCGGGCAGCACAGCCTTCGTCAGCTCCACCAGTCCGAAGAAGTTCGTCTCAAACATCTCCCGTACGGCAGCATCTTCGCCCTCTTCAACCGCGGCAAGGTAGCCATAGCCTGCGTTGTTGACGAGCACGTCAATGCGGCCAAACTTTTGCTCGGCTTGCTTCACTGCATCCTTGAGTTCTGAGATCTTGGTCACATCCAGAGGCAGCGCGAGCGCCCGATCCGTGTGTCCATCGACAAGATCGGCGACCTGCTCCACTTTGCGAGCAGTAACAACGACGCGCTCTCCGCGGGCAAGCACAAGTTTTGCGAGTTCCCGTCCAAAGCCGGTCGAGCAGCCGGTAATAAACCATACAAACGATTGATCCTGAAGCATCAGTATCTCCTGGAGCTTAAGATGCTCGTCCCCTCCCTTAGGGTTCCAGACAGCGGTCAGCAGTCCATAGGGCCCAGCGTCTGACTGGATGCATCTCAAGATTTGGGCGGTACCTCTGCCTGCGGAGAAGTGACGATGAAGTTGATGACGGTGGGTACGAGTTCGCTGGAAATGGCTGTTGAACAAACCGGGCCAGACAATGGCGACCCGATCGTGCTACTGCACGGCTTTCCATATGACCCACGTTGCTTCGACGGGGTAATCGAGAGGATCGACGACGGAACGCGCCGAATTCTTGTGCCGTATCTGCGCGGGTTTGGGCCGACGCGGTATCGCTCTGCGCACAGCTTTAGATCAGGGCAACAGGCGGCTTTGGGGAACGACGTCCTCGAACTTCTGGATGCGCTGAGATTGGACCGAGCCACGTTGGTAGGCTACGACTGGGGTGGCAGGGCGGCGGCGGTAGTGGCGGCGCTGTGGCCGCACCGGGTGCGGGGGTTAGTTTGCGCAGACGGCTATCCGATCCAAAACATCAGTACGTCGTCGATGATGCCCGGCGACGTGGAGTTGGAGCATCAGCAGTGGTACCAGTGGTACTTCAACATGGAACGCGGGCGCGCAGGGCTGGAAAAGAACCGCAAGGCGATCGCCGAGAAGCTTTGGCGGCTATGGTCGCCAGGCTGGTTCGATGCGAAGCTCTTTGAGCGCGAGGCGCAATCTTTCGAGAACCCGGACTTTGTTGCTACGGCGATTCATTCCTATCGGCACCGGTACGGGAACACGCCGGGCGACCCGGCGTTAGAGCCACTGGAAAGGAAGCTCGCAGAGCAGCCGAAGATTACGGTGCCGACGATTGGATTCCAAGGTGAGAACGACCGTGTGAATCCGCCTTCGACGTCTGAGGGAAAAGAAGAAATGTTCACGGCGCACTACGAGCGACGGCTGCTGCCACGGGTTGGGCATTGTGCGCCGCAGGAGGCTCCAGAGGCCATGGCGCAGATAATCGAGGATGCCTTGCGGTTGACCGGATCTCTCGGCTAGCCATGTTCCGGCAGACCCGTTCTTTGAGTGTTCCCTTGTCGGTGCTAATTCTTTTTGGCTCGCATGGGGAGAAGCACCATCGGAACACAAAGTACCATAAACACACAGGGAACTATGAACGCCTGACGCGGCTTGAACGCTTCGGTGGCCAGAAACGCTGTAAGCATCATGAGAGCCCAGATCGCGAAGCGAATAAAGCGTGTAATCGTACAGCTTGCACTTTGCATGATTACCTCTTTGTGCGTCCGGGGCCGATGCGAACCTGGATGTAGTCGTTAGTTACTAACACCCAAGCCGAGATGAGGGTGGAGACGATCCCCAGAAGTACCCCGATTAACAGTGTCGGCCAGTGCTCCATACAACATCAGACGTAGTGAAGTGCGAATAGACGCAGAAAAACCCGGATTCTTCGTCCCGGCCCTGCCGATCTTTGAGATGTTATTAGGAGGGCCGCGACTCCCGCTCTAGAAGGACTTGCCAGTCCTAAACCTCCTTTTTTATATGCGGCTCCGTCGCTCTAACATATCCCTGTGAGCAGCCGACGCTGTCACTTCTGAAAACGGGGCCGTTTTCGGCAACTTCGATATTCAGTGTCGATACGACTGGGAATCTCGACGGGTTATATGGACGTCGCGCCAATCTGTCGCCGTTGCAATTAACCAGAGGACAACGTACATCGGTGGGTCGATGTAAAGAACAATGGGCCGGAAATGCTGGGGTAGTGCTTTCAGTGTCCATAAACACAAAGCCCGCCGAAATCGGCGGGCTTCATAATTAATTGACTCGTTGCTATTTATTACCCTTCGCTACTTGCTTCAAGTCACCGATATTCTCTCGGGCTTGTCCCTTGGCTTGGTCGAACTTTCCTTTCGCCTGAGTGTTGGGGTTTCCGGTCATTTTGCCAAATTCTTCTTTTACCTTGCCGCCGGTCTTTTGTGCTGCGCCCTTCATCTGATCGCTATTCATCACTTCACCTCTGTAGGCCGCGCTACGCGAACCATTAATTATTTCTGATGCGGATCGGCAGCGTGCAGGTTACCTATCGGCCCAGCTGCGTTGCCACCCAGCTGCCAAGCTGCACTCGAATGCCAAAAAAATGCCGAGCGTCTGTACTCAAATACAGGACAGAAACCATTGCAAGCAAAAAAGATAGTGTCATCTTTGTAGCCTCCTTATTGGTAACGAAAATCCATGGACAGCCGCGTGACTGCAAGGGAAAGTTTGATGGAGAAGCAAGTCTGGCAAATATATTCGTCAATAGGAGCGTTTCAGTAAACGGACAGGCGAGCACGTTAGATATTCGGGCCCGAAGAGGCCTGAATTGCCTTGGGCGATGAAGCAGAATCAGGGGCTTTCTCAAGAGGTCCTTAGTCTGACTGCAAGGGAAAAAGCGTGGTCTGATCGACAGCTGAAGCTACTTTTCGCTAAAGAGTAAAGCTATCGATCGGATACAATTTTGGGCATGGAGCGGAAGTCGAACCCGATGCACCTCGCGACCTGGGCCATTTGGGGAGCCGCAATAGCGGCGAGTGCTTGGTTCCTATCCTTTGTGCCTATTCCACGACTTCCGGCAAATGGGTGTGGAATCTGGGCTACGCTGTGGACGAATCGACTTCGGTTTATGGCATTCTTCGCGCCTTTCCTAATCGGCTTGCCGATTTGGGGATTGGCTGAAAAGCGTCTCAGGCAGGGCTTCCTGGACGATGTCTGGAGTGAAGAGGAGCTTGCGTCGGTGAGAGCAATGCTCGCTCAACCTATATGGAGGTGGGGAGGGTTAATGGTGGTTGCAGCGGCTGTTTTCTCCCTCACGTTTCACACGCGAACAAACGCTGGGTCCTTTGTTTACATTCTCCTTTTACCGCTCCAGACTGCGACACGCTTGCGACAGATGTTGACCCCGAGCTTAGGCAGCAAGGACGGCCTCATCGATTGGCAGAACTTCAAACCGATTCGGTCTGAGCACTGGGGTAGGCCAGTGAATGGGAATGGGCTGCCGAGCTGACGCGCGCATACCTTAAGCCACGAGAACATTGAGACCCGATGGAACGTTACGGAAAGGTATCTGATTGCCGGAGAGCGTCTCAACGAAGGATGAAGTGTTCCGCCACCAGACGGCGCAGTTCTTCGAAGCAACGACGGACGCGATCTTCTTCCTAGATCGAGATTGTCGATTCACATTCCTGAATTCTGCTATGTCATTACGGCAATGTAACTCAGCTCATTGAAACTGCACGATACGAACCGCAATGTAACGCTACCAAACGCACATATTTGTCCCGTTATTGGACTCCTAATGGACCCTCGACCTTCGGCTACCGGTTTCAGGCCGCAGACTCATTAATTGATCCTTCGCTTGTCCGTTTTTTTGACTATCGCTCTTTTCAGCCTGACAAGGATGCCCCTTCCTAGTAAGCGGTTTAGCGGTGCTAATTGTCAGCTTGCTTGATAACCATCTGTTACCAAGCCGCCATAGCAATCTCGACTACGTGCGTGAGTGTCTTTCGCGAAGCGCCATCTCTTGATTGGAGGGCGAGGCCGTGAAGGACTGTGGAGAAATACGTAGTCAGGGCTGCGACGGGAGCCGTCGTTGGAACGTCACCATCACGTTGCCCTAGTTTTAGTCGATCCAGGATGGATTGCGATATCTGGCGACGTATGGACAAGAGGTGATCCTGCACAGTTTTACTCTCCACTGGGCAATTGGTAGCTCCCAAAATCAATAAGCAACCTCCAGGCGCGTCTGGCGCAGAAAACGCGCCCACGGCCGCGTGCAGCATCGCACCGATTGCTTCACGAGCATTGGCGCCCGTTGTAAGGGCGGCCGTCGTACTGAATCCTGCCGTTTGGCGGTAAAGCTCGACTGCCTCTAGGAACAGCTGCTCTTTGCTCCCAAACGCCGCATAAAGACTTGCCTGCGTAACTCCCAATTCTGCGCGGAGATCGGACATCGAGATGGCGTCGTAACCGCGCGACCAAAAGAGGCGCATCGCTTTCTCCAACGCCTTCCCTCGATCAAATTCACGGGGTCGACCTCGATCCCGTCTAAGACCATTTGCACTCTTTATAGATCGATTGGTCTTTATATTTGCCTTTTCACGATTTGCCATGTATGTATTTATAGACCAGTTGATCTGTAAATGGAAGCGCTGGCCAATTCACTACCTCAAATCAGGAGTTAACCATGAGCCTCAGCGACCGCAGTACCAGTCCGATATCGTTTCCGCCAACCTTCGAGACCCACGAGATCGAAACAAACGGCGTAACAATTCATACGCGTGTAGGAGGTAAAGGACCGGCAGTAGTTATGTTGCACGGTTTTGGCACAACCGGAGACATGTGGATTCCAATGGCTTCCATACTTGCAACCAACCACACCGTCATCGTGCCGGATTTGCGTGGACTTGGACTTTCTTCCAAAGCGCCTGGAGGGTACGACAAGAAAACACAAAGCGAAGACGTGGCAGGCGTGATGGATGCGTTAGGTGTGTCCAGCGCGGATTTTGTGACGCACGACATCGGAAATATGGTTGGCTACGCTGTTGCTGCCACGTCCCCGGAACGTGTGACCCGCTTCGTTCCCATCGACGCCCCTCTTCCCGGAGTAGGTCCATGGGAACAGATTGTGCAGGACCCCCGCATGTGGCAATTCGGTTTTGGTGGCCCTGACATGGAACGACTCGTCGCTGGTCGAGAACGCATCTATCTCGACCGTTTTTGGAATGAGTTCTCCCTCTATCCCGAGCGATTCGATGAAGCGAAACGCCGGCACTATGCCGCACTTTATGCGATGCCCGGTGCAATTCGCGCAGGCTTCGCCCAGTTCGCAGCTTTCGGACAGGACGCGCTTGATAGCAAGACGTATCTCGCCAAGGGCAAGCTCTCCATGCCTGTTCTCGCGATCGGTGGCGAAGCAGCATTCGGAACGATGATGGCGACAGTGATGCGTGTGGCTGCCGCGGATGTGCAGGAGGCTATCGTCCCAGACTCTGGTCATTGGATTATGGAGGAGAATGCAGTCGCGACCATCAAACTCGTCACTGACTTTCTGAAATCGTGAACTTGCGCCCATTCCGCGTCATGAGTTACTGCGGGCGTCGAGGTGGTGAAGAGCCAGGTAGGAGCTGGACTGCTGGCCGTGAGTTAGTTCACTAGCCGGACGGACGCGTGCTACTGGTTCCGTAGAAATCGGCATCGACTTATGGGGCGAAATCCTGAACGACAGACCTCTGATCAGCCACGGTCGAGGTCTGATCAACCTGCTGAACAAACTACTCACTTGAAAAGACATGCCTATAGCCCCGGAAACCTGCGGGTGCGGAAAGGTGCTGAATCCCCATTTGCTCGATTCATTGGGTAGACGTAGTCTAATCACAGCAATGCGTATTTTCCGCCAATTCGGTGTGTTGGTCCTGCTGCTGGTGTCGTGCCTGGCTCCGGCGATGGCCTGCATGGTTTCCAGCACGGAGATGAGCACCGAAGAACGTGCCTGCTGCCGCATGATGAAGAACCAGTGCGGGCAGATGGACAATATGCCCGCGTCGCATGGCTGCTGCCAGAAGACTCCCCCGAGTGTTCACGATAACGCGCTCGATACGAAGGCGGCGACCTTACATCCGATTGTGGCCCCTGTAATCTGGTTGGCTGCTTTTGAGATGGTGAATAGGCCCGTAACCGTCATTGGATGGGTCGAACCTCCCGACTACTCTCCTCCGAAGTCGCCGCATTCGACCATTTCCATCTTAAGAATCTAGTCGGTTCCTCTCTCGCACTCTACTTTGCCGAGCGCGCACGCCTGTCTGTGTGTGTTCGGCAAATGCCTTGAACTGCATTTGAGATTGGAGTTTCCGTATGAACGTGGTCTCTTTGACCGCCACGCTCGTATTGGTCACCGCATTTTCTGCCTTTGGGCAGACGCCGGTGACGAGTACGCCTACGCCCCTGTCCCAGCTTCTAGCTGAGGCCGGAGCAAACAACCCACAAATCTCCGCGGCCGATCACGGCGTGCGAGCCGCCCGGCAAATGGCGCCTCAGGTGGCTACGTTGCCGGACCCGAAGTTTACCTACCAGCAATTGAGTGTGGGCAGTCCGAAGCCGTTTGCCGGATACACCAACAGCGATTTTGCGTACATCGGTGTCGGAGCATCGCAGGAATTACCGTATCCAGGAAAGTTGCGGGCGCGGAGGGCAGTAGCCGAGCGCGACGCCGACACGAAACAAGCTGAAGTAGAAGTAACGAAGACCAGCATCGCCGATGCGGTAAAAGCTGACTATCTCCAGTTGGCCTATCTGCAACAGACACTCGGCATCCTGCGGCAAAACGAAGCTGTTCTTGACCAGCTTATTCAGGATGCCACCGCACACTATCAGGTCGGCCAGGGGATGCAGCAGGATGTTCTGCAGGCACAGGTAAATCGGACGAAGATCGTGAAAGAGATCACGATGCACCATAAGCTTATGGGGCAGACACAGGCACATCTCAAAGGCCTGCTCAGTCGTGACCAGGGATCGCCGGACATTGTTACGGAAGACGTGATCGAAACTCCGATCAAACACACCTCCGATGAATTGCTTGCGATGGTCCGGCAAAACAATCCCCAGATCCAGGTCGATGCAAGCTCCATTCGGAAGCAGGACGCGCAGGTGGCGTCTGCCAAACGCGAGGGGAAGCCGGACTTTGAAGTTGGCTATGTCTACCAGAATACCGACCGTAAGTATCGGGACTACTACATGCTCACCTTCGATGTGCGCTTCCCTCGCAAGGGGCGGGTGAACGCGGAGATCGCAGAAGCCACGGAGAAGCGCTCAGAATCGCAACAAACTTTGAATGCCCATCTGCAACAGCAACTCGCAGAGGTACAGGAGGGGTATGTCAAAGCTGCGAGCGATGAGGAGCTACTGAAGGAATATCGGGATGGCCTTATCCCACAATCCGACGCCGCCTATCGTGCGACATTGAGCGCCTATGCGTCGAATCGCGAGCCGTTTATTCATATCCTCTCGTACTTCACCGACCTTTTGAGTCTGAAGCTCGAATACGCGCAGACACTTGTGGATCATGAAGCTGCTTTGGCCCACCTCGAAACTCTGACAGGAGCGACATTGCGATGAACAAATATATCTTGAGGACCTCACTTGTTTGGATCATCGTCCTGGCAGCGATTGCAGGGATCCGGGCCTACCGCACTCATGCGAGCAAACAGCCAACTGCAATGAAGACGGCGATGTCCGGGGAGATGCAGCCTGTTGCCTCTGGCCCGCCTGCTACTGCGGATGAGCCAAAGCCGTCCATGCCGGATATGCCAGATATGAAGATGGATGCTCCGCTCGTTCCCATACAGCTCACGCCTGAACGAATGCAGAGCATCGGCGTCCAGACTGGCACAGTCGAATACAAACAACTAAGCGACGATATACGCGCGACCGGCACGGTGGACATCAATGAACGTCTTCTGTCTTACGTGCAGGTGCGCTTTCCTGGCTACATCCGCAAGGTGTTCGCCAACGCCACCTATCAATACGTGAGAAAAGGCGAGCCGCTTTTCACGATCTACAGTCCCGACCTCGTGGCTACTCAGCAGGAATATCTACTGGCACGGCAGAACCAGAAGACTTTGGGCGCCAGCACCGTAGACGGAGTTGCTGCCGGAGCCGAGACGTTGTCAGTCGCAGCAGAACAGCGTTTGGAGCAATGGGAAGTTCCGCAAAGTGAAATTGCCAAGCTCAAGGTGACAGGCAAACCTGTTACCGACCTCACCATCAACTCGCCGGTTGAGGGATACATTACCGAACGAAATGCTCTGCCCAATATGTATGCCGAGCCCTCGACCAAACTTTACACCGTTGCCGATCTGTCGCATGTGTGGGTCTACGCCCAGGTCCTCCAGGACGACATAGGCCGCATAAAACCTGGCGATACCGCCCAGATTACTGTCGATTCGTATCCGGGCCGCAACTTCTCAAGCCAGATCGAAGAGATCCTGCCACAGGTGGATATGGCGACGCGCACGGTTCGTGTGCGGCTGGCAATGGCGAATCCGGGACTCAAACTGAAGCCGGGCATGTTTGTGAATGTCGATCTGAAGACCAGCCTGGGACGCCAGCTCATTGTTCCTGCGTCGGCTGTCTTTCAATCGGGCACACGGCAACTGGTGTTCCTCAATTACGGTAACGGCAGTCTTGAGCCAAAAGAGATCACAATTGGTCCCCGCGTTGGCGACGACTTTGTGGTTCTCAAGGGACTGAAGGCTCATGACTCGATCGTGACATCAGCCGGCTTCCTCATCGACTCGGAAAGTCAGCTACAGGCCGCAGCGGGTTCCTTCGTGCCACCTGCTCCGGGTGCCGGAGCGAGCTCTCCAACAGCGAATGCACCCGCTGCTTCACAGGCAAACATCGACTTCACCACCGATCCCAATCCGCCACAAAAAGGCAGCAACGTCTTTCGGGTGAAGCTCACAGGCGCAGATGGAAAGCCTGTTATAGGAGCTGACGTTACGGTCACGTTCTATATGGCTGCTATGCCGGCGATGGGTATGTCAGCAACGAACATGAACACGAAGCTCCTCGATAAAGGCAACGGAGTGTACGAGGGAAGCGGTTCTCCAGGATCCGGCGGCACATATCAGACCACCATCTCCGCTCAGAAAAACGGTCAATCGATCGCAACCAGGCAATTGCGTGTGAACGTCACAGGAGGCATGTAATGCTTTCAAGGATTATTGATGTTTGCGCTCGGAATCGCTTCATCGTCTTCACCGGTGTGTTGCTGCTCACACTTGCTGGAATCTGGTCGTTGCAGCATGTGCCGCTGGACGCACTACCGGACATCTCGGACGTGCAGGTAATCGTTCATACAGGTTGGGCGGGCGAGCCGCCCGATGTGATCGAAGACCAGGTGACTTATCCAATCGTTACCAGCCTTCTGGCTGCCCCGCATGTCAAGGCGGTCCGAGCGCAGACCATGTTGGGCGACTCCTACGTCTATGTAGTTTTTGAAGACGGTACCGACCTCTACTGGGCACGCTCGCGTGTCATCGAATATCTGCAGCAGATCAGCGGACGGTTGCCGGAGAACGTGCATCCTTCGATCGGCCCCGATGCGACAGGCGCAGGCTGGGTCTACGAGTATGCCATCGTCGATAAGAGCGGTAAACACAGTCTCGCCGACCTGCGTAGTTTGCAAGACTGGCACTTACGGTATGCGTTAGAGACCGTGCCCGGAGTTGCGGAGGTCGCCAGCATCGGCGGCTTCGTTAAGCAGTATCAGGTGCAGCTCGATCCCAACAAATTGCTTGCCTATGGCGTCCCTCTTTCTACCGTCATCGACAAAGTGAAGATGAGCACGAATGAGGTCGGCGGCCGCGTTCTTAACCTGAGTGGCGCAGACTATATGATCCGTGGTCTCGGCTATCTGCGTTCGCTGGACGATCTCGCCACCGTTGCCGTAGGCAGCAAAAATGGGACACCCATTCTGATCCGCGATCTGGGGACGGTGAGCTTTGGCCCGGATATTCGCGAAGGGGTTGCAGAGTGGCATGGAGATGGGGAAACTGTCGGCGGGATCATCGTCATGCGCCAGGGCATGAACGCTCTGAACGTCATCAACGGAGTCAAGCAGAAGCTGCGTGAGATAGCGCCGTCTCTACCACCTGGCGTTCAGATCATGACGGGCTACGATCGTTCTGATTTAATCGATGCATCGATCAAGACATTGCAGCGCGATCTTCTCGAAGAAGCCGTCATCGTCAGTCTGGTCATCATCATCTTCCTGTTTCATTTTCGGTCCGCGCTCATCGCAATTGTCGCGTTGCCCATTGCGGTGCTGATGTCTTTCATCCCGATGTACTGGCTGGGCGTGAGCTCGAACATCATGTCGCTGGGCGGCATCGCGTTGGCCGTTGGTGTGCTCGTCGATGCCTCCATTGTGATGGTCGAAAATGGCTATCGTCATCTTTCGGAACGGCAGGAAAACGAAGCAAACCCGGTATCAGAGCCCGAGCGGCAAAGCATTCTTATCAACTCGGCCAAGCAGGTTGGTCCGGCACTCTTCTTTTCGCTGATCATCATCGTTGTCTCCTTCATGCCGGTCTTCCTGCTCGAAGCGCAGGAAGGGCGCATGTTCCGCCCGCTGGCATGGACCAAGACACTGGCGGTAGGCTCCTCCTCCATCCTCGCCATCACCCTCGTGCCTGTCCTGATGGTGATGCTGATTCGAGGGCGGCTCAAGCCGGAGAATGCGAATCCAATCTCCCGTGTCACGCAGGCGGTTTACCTGCCTATCCTCAAATTCTGCTTGCACCATCGTTGGCTCACCATCGGGGTCAACCTGATCTTTCTGCTGGTCACATTTCCGCTGGCAACCCGTTTGGGCAGCCAGTTCATGCCGGCACTATTTGAAGGTTCCACTCTCTATATGCCGACAGCTCTTCCCGGCATCTCCATCGAGCAAGCGAAGGTGCTCCTGCAACAACAGGATCGTGTCCTTCGCAGTTTTCCGGAAGTTGCCAGCGTATTCGGCGCTGTCGGTCGCTCGGACAGTGCAACCGACAACGCGCCGCTGGATATGTATGACACGACGCTCATGCTCAAGCCGCGGGAACAATGGCCCACAGGGATCACCTACGAAAAGCTCATTCAGCAGATGGATGAGAAGCTCCAGATTCCGGGGCTATCGAATACCTGGACAAGTCCGGTCGAAAACCGACTGGATATGGAACTGACCGGCATCAAGACGCCTTTGGGCATGAAGGTGCAGGGGCCGAATGTGGACGGCATTCAGCAGTTGGCTTCTCAGCTTCAGACGGTGCTCTCTGGGCTTCCGCAGGTGCGATCCGTCTTTGCCGAGAAGGTCGCGCAGGGCTTCTACGTTAATGTCGAGGTCAAGCGAGAGGAGGCTGCCCGCTATGGTCTTACGATCGCGGATGTTCAGACGGCGGTGTCGTCGGGCATCGGCGGACAGAACATCGCGGAGAATATCGAAGGTCGCGAACGCTATCCCATCAATGTCCGCTACCAGAGAGATTTTCGCGACAATGTCGACAAGATGCGTGGGGTGCTCATCGGCACGCCTTCGGGAGCGCAGATTCCGCTCGGTCAGGTAGCGAAGATCTCCTTCACGCATGGCCCTGCCATGATCCGGGATGAAGACGGCGCGCTGACCGGATACATCTACATCGATCTCAAGAACTCCGATTACGGCGGCTTCGTTGCACAGGCGAACAAACTGATTCACGACAAACTCGCCTTGCCAGCCAATTACACCTTCCAATGGTCGGGAGAATATGAGCTTGAATTGCGAGCTAAGCAAAGACTGCAACTGATTCTGCCGGTCGTCTTCTTTGTGATCTTCCTGTTGCTGTACCTGGTCTTTCACTCGGTTGCCGAAGCGCTCGTTCTCATCTTTCCAACCATCTATGCGATGAGCGGAGGATTGCTCCTGCAATGGTTTCTCCACTACAACTTCAGCGTCGCCGTGGCCGTTGGTTACATTGCTCTCTTTGGAATCGCGGTAGAGACAGGTGTCGTCATGGTTGTTTATCTCCATGAAGCGCTCGAACACAAACTGGAAAGCGGAAAGCCGTTGACCAACGCTGACGTGGAGGCCGCCGCCATTGAAGGCGCAGTTCATCGTCTGCGGCCAAAGCTGATGACCGTCTGCGCCGTGCTTGCCAGTCTCGTTCCGATACTCTGGGAATCCGGCATAGGCTCCGACGTGATGAAGCCGATCGCTGCGCCCATTGTGGGTGGCATGGTTACCTCCACCATCCACGTCCTGATCCTGGTGCCTGTCTTCTTCGTGATGATGAAAGAACGAGCGTTACGGAAGGGACATCTGCAGCCCCGTACTTCAGAGAGCAGTTAGTAGAGGGGGGAGGCCCCTGAGGGGGCCCCTTCTCCCCTCACACCGCTAAGCATTTCCATTGCCTCTGGAGATCACGGGATGCCAATGAGCAGACCACCGCTCATGCCGATGGATTGCTGGTGACCTCTTGCAAAGCTGTAATCGTAAGCGGGCTCAAGATACCATCCGAAGCGGTGCTTTTTCTTAGGCCAGAACATAAAGTCTCCCGCCACCTCTCCAGCTATCGAGTTGCTCGCCTTTCCACTCTGGCTGAGGTGAATCCACTCGGGACCGACGCCCAGCATGAACTCGGCTGTCCGGGACAGGGCCCACGGTTTCTTGAAGAGCAGGTCGGTGTCCCACTCCGTCGAATTGCGGGTATAGAAAGGCGACACGCCCGCTTCAATTTCGAGCCAATTCTCTATGGGCGTAATCTCCGCTGCAAGGTTCGGCGCGAACGTCGCCGCGCCTCCGTTGAAGTTCCAGCTTGTGGAGGCGCCAAGCTCAAGAATGGCGACAGGGTCTTTATCCTCATCGGCCGCTTGTGGATGAGCTGACAATTTATCGGGGGAAGGCTGCCCAAGAGCGGGCAGAGACAGAAACAGGCACGCTCCAGCGAGCGTGAACGAGCGTATACGCATATCAGGTCTCCAAAGTGACGTTGTGTGTTTCCGCGCCAAGGGGCGCAGCTGACAAGCTAAGAGGAGACTGCAATGCGGGGTGGTTGAAATATGGGCGAGCGCGGGCCAGGGGCAGGGGTCGGCGATTCAGCCCAAACACCTGTGGTCACCGTATTCACCAGATCCAAGACAGGACTTGCATTCGGGAGCCCGCGAAACCCACAACACGAGCAGATTCCGTTACAGGTATCCGGAGTGGCAGGTAGCGGGTGGTTGACATGAGATTGGTGTGAAGAAGAGGCAGCAAAGTACGGTCCATCGCACAGATCGCAATGCGGCGAGTGAACTGCCAGGCAAGCTACCACCGCGCACAATAACCATGCGATAACGCAGGCTCGTGTTTTGGTGGGACGATCCATGCTTCTTACGATAAATCCTGGCTGGCCAGATCACCAGCGGCCACTCCTCTAGTCAGAAGATCCGCGATGAGCGATTGCACCCTTTCACGTCCGTGATCGCAAACAACTGCTCGCCCTGTTCATCCGGCAAGAGATGATAGTCCCGGAAGATAGTGCTTATTTCTTCGCTGTCGCCACAGGGTCGGGAATGTATGTGTAACTTCCGGTTATCACTTTGAAGTTCCCATCGTTTGTTTGGTAATAGATACATGCAACTTTGGGATTATTCGCGCACGCCCCGCTCATCTCATTGCGCGCATTGATGTGACTGCAAACCTCACCTCCAGCCCAATTGCAGGTGTCATATTTGGCAGTGGTGACATTCCCTGGCACATCACATCGAATATGGAAGAGGTTCTGATCTCCGATCAGTTTATTGTCATTGACGTTTCTAGGATCATCTCTGTTTATCTTGCAATTACCAGAGACTTCTTTCGCTGACGCTTCGGGAGCCGCGACCTTGCATGGAAATGTGTAGTTTTCTACCTGCCCGACCATAGTTGGCGCTGAAGTAATGTCTCCGGACGGGCACTTGCAGGTGAATTCGTATAGCTTCGGAGCCAATCTCGCGATCCGGGGCGTTGCGCCTCCAGCGTCCTTCACTGCGCCGGTAGCAACTTCCTTGTACGAAACAGAAGTGCATTGCTCTGGTGCAGCTTTGAATTCAAAATCGTGTCCGGAAACTTTCTCCGCGATCCTCTGACTTGCATCCTGAGGCGTTTCGATTTCGCGAGATCAAATGTTCTCATAAGGCGATGTAGGCAATAAGGGTAGTCCGTTGGGACAACCGCGCCCTCACCAAAGGACATAAGCTCGTCCAAGGTTCATGTAACTGTGCAATGCGATTGAAGAGATGGAGCAGTTGAGGCCCGCTAGGAGCGTGAGGATGTGAACCTTACATTGGCTCTGTGCCTGCTATCCCCGCTATCCCCCTTTGGGGGATCTGTATATTCGGAGTTGTTGACTTCTCCCAATCCTTTATTGGCAAGCTTTCGGAAAAGAGAATGTTAAAGATGAAGACTGCATTTATTTCCCTGCCGGCCCCGGGTCATATTAACCCCATGACAGCTCTAGCACGGAAACTTCGATCTCGCGGCCACGAAGTAACCATGCTCGCTATACCCGACGCAGTAGAGGCCATTCAAGCGACAGGTCTCGAATGTCTTCCTTTCTCGGAGAAAGATTTTCCGGTGGGATGGTCAATAGGCTTGTTTCGTACACTCAGTCAGCTCCAAGGGGAGGATGCTGTTAGGTATAGTTTCGAGACTTTAAGTCAATATCTAAGCAGTGCGCTCAAGCATTTACCCGCGACCATCGCGAAGGCGGGCGTAGATGCCATAGTTCTGGACACCACACAGTACTATCTTGGTCTGCTGCCCATGCAACTCCAGATACCATATGTACACGTGTCTCCTGGGCTCCCCTTGGATCTATCGGGAGCCACGCCACCTCGCTTCTTTGGCTGGCCTTTTGAGGCCACCGCTGCAGCGATTAAAAAAAATCGCATTGGAGTATCGAGAGTTCTTCAATTCCTGGAGCCTTGCATCGATGTGGCGAAAGCGTATTCGAAGCGCATGGGCATGGATATTGATTGGAAAGATCCTGATCCCACTATTTCGAAGTTGGCTTGGATTGCGCAAATGCCCAGGGAGTTCGATTTCCCTGGTGACCATTGGCCACCTCAATTTCACTATACTGGTCCATTTCATGATGGCGAAGGCCGCGAGGAAGTCCCGTTCTCGTGGGAAAATCTTACGGGGGAGCCACTCATTTATGCTTCCATGGGAACCCTGCAGAACGGCCATAAGCAAGTTTTTCAGGTGATTGTCGACGCAGCTGAAAAGCTATCCGGATTTCAACTCGTTCTTTCCATCGGCAATAATCTTAACACTGACGAGATAAGAACCTCGCTCTCCAAGACGATCGTCGTTAACAAGGCACCTCAGCTTCAACTCTTACAGCGGGCCTGGCTCTGTGTAACGCATGCCGGAATGAATACCGCGTTGGAAGCTCTCACGCAGGGCGTACCCATGGTAGCGCTACCGGTCACAAATGATCAGCCCGCCGTCGCAGCGAGGATTATCTATCATCACGTCGGGGAAGTTCTTTCTCTGAGCAATCTAACCGCTTCCGATCTCAATGCCACGATGAACCTCGTAATGAGCGATCCCTCTTATAGACAGAACTCAAGGTTTTTCCAGAAGGCGATCGCTGAATCACGGGGATTGGAGAAAGCGTCCCAGATTATTGAAACATCATTTGGTTACTGATCCGTTATATCCCTGTGCGCATGGTCCAAGTTTTCAGCGCTCAAGGAGATTTTATGGCCACGCCAGCATTCGTTCCGCCATACACGCGTTCTCGGTATGTAGTAAGAGCCTCCTGGCATGTCTGGTGCGGCGCACCCGCCGTGACCTCGGCATCGATAGGACCAAGTCGCAGGCGGCGGGGATGTACTTGATCTGTCACTTTGGGCCGCCTCCGATTGCTTGCGATCGTCGATACCCCAAGGTAATCCATATCAGCGCACGATTTGCCCGGGGATAGGCGACCGCGACAAGAGACAGATGATATCGCGGGGCAAGGAAGTATCAAGCCAAGATGGGTAGTCGCGAAAGATCTATGTATAGGCGCGCGAGGTATCGTCCTTTCATTGGTGTCACGATGCAGGAGACATCATGGCGATGCAGGCAATAAACATAGTCCATTTGGACAACTAACCATTCATCAAAAGTCATAAAGTTGGCTTAGGATCCATGGGTGAGCACTTTTGCAAGGAAAATAAGAAAAGAATAATGAAAAACCTTTTATCGGCTCGACGCCCCTCGCGTACGACATGCTTGGAATCGAATGTCCATCGCTATTGAAGTCTCCTCGTTCCGTTTTCGCCTCGTCAGAAACTACAAAGATCCAAGATGAAGACAGTAATCGCCACTCCCTAATCCCGAAACACATTAATGCGATCGCGATCCGAACTCCAGCTCAAAGAGGCTAATTACAACTTGCCATTTCCTCATATGCGTACTCGCATACAAGATTTTGAAAACCCATCACCCTCCAGTTCAAAAGGACCCCAACGTCTATGCTTCATCGGATCGACGCGAAATTAACAACGACATTTTGCCTGGCTGCTCTGATTGCTGTACCCGTTAGCCATTCCCAGGACAGGTCCAAGATTCAACTCCCCGCAGACCAGCGAGCACTCGCGGCAGCTCGTGCCATTCCTGACCAGGAGCAACGCCTCGCTGCCATGATGCAAGCCATCGAAGCAAATCCGAGGAGCCCAAGTGCCTTTTTTGCACGAAAGTATGTCTTCGACACCCTCGTTCAGTACTTCCCGGATAGGACTTCAGTGATTGAGACTCAGACGCGCCTCATCCTTAAAAATGATGATGGATATCTGCCTATACCCTTTCTCGAAGTCTACATGGCGAGCCGACTGGCCGAGGCGAAAGGAATCGGCATCAACCTTCCCCTCGCCGAGGAGATGGCTAAAGACGCCATCGCCAGCTACAGTAACGAAGACGACTTCATCAAAGACGCCGTCGAGAACGCAAGAAAAATTAACGAGCCGTCACCCATCACATCTTTGCTTCACTCTGACTTCGCGGCAGATCGGGCAGGCGCTTTGTCGACCCTTGCTCAGATATATATCGATCAGCACCTGCTCAAGTCGGCAGCCGTTCAAATCTACGAAGCTTATAGCCTCGCTCCTACGATGAGCGAAGTGAACGTCGTTTACGCAGAACTGGCTCTGAAGCAACATAAAAACAGAGAAGCCCTCAAATATTTCGAACGTGCTGAACTTAGCGGCGAAGTGAAGTCTCCGTGGCACGAAAAGATGATGGAGCTATACCGCAACTCTCATGGAGGCAGCGATCAGAACTTCGTTGCTGACATGGACGTGCGATACAAGCAGCTCTTTCCTGAACCTTTTACTCCGCACCCGCATAAGCCGCTTGATACTCACCGCACCGCATTACTCGAGCTTTTCACCGGCTCAGCTTGCAAGCCATGCGTCGCCGCCGATCTTGCTCTCGATGCTCTGCTTGAAACCTATTCTCGTAACGACCTTGTTGTTCTCGCCTTCGACCTGCACATTCCCGACCCTGATCCTTTAGCCAACTCCGACTCTGTCGCTCGCGCGACGTACTACGGCATTCACCACACACCTTCATTCGTGCTAAACGGAAGGCCGTTTTTGGACGAGGGAGGCTCACGCGACTATACCGAAAAGTCATACAACAACGCCGTTAAACGAATCGACGCCGAATCGGTCAAGCCTAGTGGCCTAGGATTACAGCTCACCGCAAATCGCAGTTCCGACGGCATCATTCATGCCAATGCCACCCTATCGGTCGATGACCCGGAGCAGTTGCGGCAAAGCTTGGCGCCAGAGGCGGCGGTTGAACCCGCCGGTGATGAATCACCCACAGCACCTGGGCCACAACGACCCACAACAGTAACGTCCAACACGGAGCCGCATCTAGTAACTAGGATGGCTTTGGTCGAGGATGAAGTTCGCTATAGCGGTGAAAGCGGCATCCGCTTTCACCGGATGGTGGTCCGAGCTCTTGCTCACTCCTCAAGCGAATCGATCGCACCAGGAAAGACGTGGGAGGTTGTCTTCGATCCTTCTACAATTAGCAGGGAACTCAAAGACTACCTCGACAACTTCGAAGAGAAAAACGATACTTTCGGCAAAGTGAAGTTTCTCTCCAAAGAGGCAACTCTCGACCGCAATCATCTAGCTATCGCTGCCTGGGTCGAGGACGCTACGACCCATCGCGTTCTACAAGCAGCGTTCAGCTCTCTTACTCCTGTAGCCAATCCACAATCACGGTCCCTCGAAGTTCACTCGCCCCAGAAGACTGGAGCGACAAGATGACAAAGACATCAGCTAGCTGCGTCCTTTCCGCAGCGTTGGCTCTACTCGTACCCGCAACTGCCCGCGCGGCAAAGCCAATCGTCGCTTGGCACATTAAGAATCCACCCGCTAAAGCACTCAAACCGGGAGACAGGTTCAACTTGGTGCTCTCAGGTCAAATTGAAGCAGGCTGGCATCTCTATGCGCTGGAAGAGCCTCCCGAAGCTGCAGTGGCTACGATTATCGGACTCACTGAAGGCGACCCCGCCGATCTGCTTCACGTAGAAGAAGGCAAACCCAAAATTTCTCTCGATCCTCTCTTCAACGTGCATACCGGCTTCTTCACAGACACTACGGATTTCACCCTAAACCTTAAGCTTGCGAAGAACGCTCCTATCGGCTCAGCGCTGCTTCATGTTTTGGTGCGTTATCAGTCTTGCAATGACCACCTCTGCCTCCCATCCCACACCGACACGATCGAAGTTCAACTCGCCACTGTCAAGTAACCCCGCGTCCGAGGTCTCGATATGAATGTAAGGAAACAGGATCCGTTCATTGCAAACACCCTCCGATCCGAGGGGCTCAGTAGATGGAATAGACCGGCGATAGACCCAAGAAAGGGATAACGCAATCATGGACAATATGGATGACCTCTGTCCCGATACCTCCAGCATCTTTGATGAACGGAACGAGTTCTCCCGAATGTTCCGTATGATCATGGGATTCAGTGGGTCTCAGATTGTTCACGCTGCGGCGACATTCTCGCTGGCAGAACACCTGGCGGAAGGGGTAGTAACAGCGGCTGAGATCGCCGAACTTGAATCCACAAACGTCGACGCAATGTTTCGATTGATGCGAGCGTGTGCGTCGCTTGGTTTGTTGAGATATGACGGGAAGGGGAGATTTGCTACTACCGATTTGCTCAATACCCTACATAGGGACGATCCGCATACCTTACGTGGTGCAGCGTTGTCTCAGCCAGCTCCTCTTCACTGGATGTCGTGGGGGCATCTAAGCAATGCGATCAGAACCGGAGAGCCTCAGGCAACTTCCGCACTGGGATGTCCCCCGTGGGAGTATCTCGCTAAGATGCCCGCAGAATCCGATGCATTTACGATGTCGATGCACCGCTTCTCCGCCGAAGTATCTTACGATGCGGCGATACTCTTAGACACACAGATGGTCGACTTGGCTGTTGACATTGGCGGAGCGAGCGGAACGTTGCTGCACGCGCTCATGAGGAAAAATCGGACTCTGCGAGGAGTCGTCTATGATCTTCCCCACGTGGCATCAATTGCGAGCGAGGCGGCCTATGCACTTGGGCTGAGCGACCGACTCTCGGTGGAGGCGGGTGACTTCTTCGCGTCTGTTCCGACTGGCGACCTCTACCTGCTGAAGTCGGTTCTCCACGATTGGAATGACGATGCGTGTGTCTCGATCCTAAGTTGCTGTAGACGCGCCATCAACCCCGAAGGACGTTTGGTTGTTGTCGACATGTTGGTTGATGAGATCGGCGCGCGAGGCATCGCCCCTATCATTGATCTCACTATGCTTGTATTGCTCGGCGGTAGACAGCGAAGCCTGGATGAATACAAAGTCTTGTTTTCGGCGGCAGGTTTTCGCTTTGTCAGAGCGACGCCTACGACAACACCCTCGACCCTGATCGAAGCTATTCCCATCTGACGGGAGCGCGGGCCGAAGTAGCGTGAATCTCCGGCAATCGGGCTGAATGATGGAAGACGCGCTCGAATCTCTTCACCACACTGATTGGAGAGAAATAATATCCCGTACGGCTGGCTCATTTGATTTTCGGCAGAGACAATAGAGCGCCGCTCTTTTCTTGTCATGACAATTGTTTCGGCGCTTGTAGCCATCGCCGGATTCAGCAGGACCTACTACCAGCACGGCTATTCGGTAGGCCGGAGCTATCCAATCTCCTTGTCGTGCATGGATTTGTATTTGAGCTCCGGATGTTATAGTTCATCGCTCAGAGCTGTTGTCGTCTACGAGCACGATCCTTAGTTCGCCGTCGAACTGCTGCGAGAGCAGTGATCTCAAAGTGCGTAAGATATGCTCGGCCTCATCCCGAGCCGGATCACAGCAGTAACCCTGAGAGGACGGGTAGAGTGTGCGGCTCCTAGGACTGGTCCGGACCTCCAGAAAGCCCCATGCCCAACCAGTAGCCACGCCCAGATTACGACGCTGAGCAGAACAGCAAGAAAGATCATAAGCCATCATCCAATCATCGATCGAGATATCAGGGTGCCACAGTGGATGTGACGTGGTGGGGTAGTCTCAATCCCGGGGCAATCTGACCTACTGAACCTGGCCGGTTCTAAGTGTGGGACTCACGGCAGGGTTTGTTTCACCAGAAGATGGCTTCTTTCGCCAAATTTCTCTGGGTCGAAGCTCTTGCCGAACCGCTCTCGCATCTCGCGGAAGCGCATCCAGTTCCAGTCATGGGTCCTACATGAGACTGGAGTTGCCTGGCGATCTTGTCTGACATGCTCAGCCCACGGTAAACGTGCTGATAATGTATTGTCGTAAACCTCCCGGATCACTCGTCTTTATGAAAATGTTTAGGGCCACCTATGAAAGGGGCATGTTTCCGAAATGTTGTCCTCTGTGACGGCCTGACAGATTACCGCGGTTCTGGCTTTGTAGTTCTCTAGATCGTTGGCGATAACCGCCAGGTGTCGTGCCGTAGCGATCGCGAAACCTTCGGCTGAAATGTGCTGCACTCGAAAAACCGCACTGCCAGGCGATCTCTTCTATCTGCATCGCCGCCGCCCTTGGTGAGGCGAGTAGTCGCGCGCTTTTCTCGAGGCGCAACGTCCACAAATAATTCATCATCGACTCCTCATCGCTCCGGAATAAATGGTTAAGATAACTGATAGAGAGTCTTGTGGCGGAAGCAATGGACGCTGCGTCCATTCCGGCTTCACTGAGCCGGCTCTTGATAATACCTTTGACACGCGACAGGGTGAGATCGCCGCCTCGACACCTGTTGCCCCCACCGCGCGAATCGAGAACGATATCCATCATGTCGACGATCTGGTTGCTGACGCGGTAGCTCAAGTCCTGGTCGATCTCTCGAGACGCTCGTATCGCCCATAGCAATTGGTCTCGAATCATCGAAAGGTTTGGAAGATACAGGTTTGGCTTTATCCAAGTATGCAGGTCACACTTGATACCACGTGATCTGAGTGCGCTCTTCGGTAATATGAGAACAGCGAACTTCGCATCTTTTATGGTCTCTTTTATCGTTTCTTTGAAGCTAGAGGAAGATGGATCCAGCACCAGCATGTCACCGGGTCCCAGAGTGACTGAGTCGCGCGGGCCTTGAAGCTCTGCTTGGCCATCCAGTAAAAGCTTGATAAGAATGGAGTCCTGCCACTGCGGCATCAAACGTCGTCGGTCCAGGATCAACGTCTGCTCTGAGACACGCGCTTTAATCGCACACAGGTCGCCGATCCGCCAATCAGCCCTAACGCCTCGAAAGCGATCTTTTGATCGAAATGTGCTATCCAACCCGTATTTGGCAGAGAGAAGCTCTCTCCATTGGGATGATGTGTAAGATTGTCCAAACTCCTCGGATTGAACCTTCGCCTGGAGGACATCGTGTTGGCTGGCACCGCTCATTGTCGATCTCAGAATAATCCGCCCGTTGTTCTGCTCAGAAGTACAGGCCTACTTGTCGTTGGTCGCTTCATTATCAAGAAGAGAATGATCTGGCTTTTTGGGCTGGCTACCCAGCGCAACCCTCTCTGGATTTTAGGCTTGAGCGACAAAATATGCCGTCATAAACGCGCCATGTAAAGCCGCACCGCAAGTTTGGGGACTGACCAAGATGCTTGCGGCCACATAGAGCACTTAGGCAAGCGATGTAATCGTTTCAGGCAACCCTGATCGCATTAGGCAAAGTAGGCTCAAACGTAATACCCCTGCGGCTCCTGCGGGTCGCGAGAAAGTCCGGTAATTCGGGCTTCAACAAGTGCGTCAATTCGCTTCGGAAAGAGATGCATGGAATTTCTAGCAAAACAGCGTGTTCCGTTGACTTATGAACACACAAAGGCTGACATGCCCGCTAATACCCTAGTCCTTGGGTGCGGCTGCGATCATGGGTCGCTGGCGACGCTGCCGAATCTTTTTAGTGAAAATTATCGGGTTGTGTCTGTGGATCTTCTCGGACGCGGTCTGAGTGATGCGCCGCGGGCAGGATTTCAGCATGTCAGCCTATGCGGACCATCTGGGCTGGCTCTGTACAGAGCTTGCCCTTTCTAGTCATGTGATGGTGGGCCACGGCATGTGGAGGTCTCCGCATATTATCCATTGCTCCTGTCATCGGTCATGGTGATCGACTTCTGCATGTTTCCACCGAAGTCGGCGTTGGATAGTTTTCTGCCTCTCTCCTATTGAAGTTTCGGTCTGATAAAAGCGACGATCGCCCGGTTTATCAGCGTTTGTTGCGGTACAGGTGGGATGAAGGGGTGATGGGTTGGTCGTTCTGCTTGGTTTGAGGGTGTGTGCCCCTTGTTTTGTAAGCCCCATGGGAAACCTAGGCAGTCAGCACCGCCGGGATGAGAGCGATGAATCTTTCATGCGACCTATCTCTGAAACCGGACGGTCTGGCGGAACAGTGAACTTATGACAAAGACGATTTACAGAGCAATCCATGGATCAAACGAGAATCAAGAGGCTTCCGGGCGTGGCGTTGGCAGTGAGTTTGACTTGCAAGTGTCGCTGAATCAAGCATGCCTTTCTGCTCATCTCAAAGCGGACTACGACTTCATAGTCTGCGGGTCTGGATCCTCTGGCTCCGTTGTAGCTCGCAGGCTCGCTGAAAATCCAGACGTCAACGTATTGTTACTCGAGGCAGGCGGCGATGATGCGGTGCCCTCTATAGCGGATCCTGCCCTCTGGGTGCAGAACATCGGAAGCGAGCGCGACTGGGGCTTTCAATCCGAACCGAACCCCCACCTCAAAGGCCGCGCTCTGTCCTTGTCCATGGGAAAGGTGCTTGGAGGGGGCTCTAGTATCAATGTGATGATGTGGTCTCATGGTCATAAGGCCGATTGGGAATACTTCGCATCGGAAGCAGGAGATCCCGGATGGAACTATGAATCTGTAAAGCGCCTCTATCGTCGAATCGAAGACTGGCATGGCCCTGAGGACGCGGAGTATCGCGGTACCGGAGGGCCGGTGTTCGTGCAACCTGCTCCTAATTCGAACGCAACCCAACCAGTCTTGGTTGAAGGCGCCGCCTCAGTTGGATTTCCAATCTTCGAGAGTTCGAATGGACGCATGATGGAAGCAGAGGCTGGTGTATCCACGACGGACGTCATCATACGCGACGGCAAGCGACAATCTGTGTTCCGCTCCTACGTTTACCCTTACATGGACCGCCCGAATCTGACCGTACTTACAAAAGCTTGCGTAGTAAGGGTGACGATCGTTGGTAATCGGGCAACAGGAGTTGAAGTCCTGCATAACGGTATGAGACGCCTATTTGGTGCCAGTCGAGAGATCATACTATCTCTGGGCGCGATCAATACCCCCAAGCTTCTCATGCAATCCGGGATTGGTGACGAGGCTGAGCTGAAGCAATTTGGAATCCCGATAGTCCAGCATCTTTCCGGCGTCGGAAAGAACTTCCAAGATCACTTCCTTATCTTTGGCTGCATCTGGGAATATCGACGACAAGAGACGCTCCCGAATGCCGCTCGTGCGGTTCTTTTCTCGAAGAGCGATCCTCATATGGCCGCTCCAGACCTGCAGATCATTCAAAGCAACGGAGGCGGGATCAAGGCAGAGATGTCAAGGCGTGGCCTCTCCGACGATTCCTGGTGGTCGCTCGCGCCGGGAGTTGTGCGGACCCATAGCCGTGGTGAAATCCATTTGACTGGGCCGAGCCCACTTGATCCAGTCAGGATCGAGAGCAATGCTTTATCCCATGTCGATGATTTGAAGGCGGCTGTTGCGTCCGTAGAGCTTTGCCGCGAGATCGCGAACTCTGCTGCTCTTCGCCCCTTCGTAAAGCGGGAACTGGTGCCTGGACCTACGACGCTAGATCAGCTAAAAGACTTCATCCGGGAGGGCGCCGTCACCTATTGGCACCAAACTTGTACCGCAAAGATGGGGCGAGATGACATGTCAGTAGTTGATGGAAACCTAAAAGTCTACGGGGTTGAGAATCTTCGCATTGCTGATGGATCGATAATGCCTCGAGTGACGACAGGCAACACGATGGGGCCTTGTGTCGTTATCGGCGAACGCGCCGCAGAGGTTCTGAGACGAGAACACAATTGCTAGAGAGGGGAAATATCTACAATGACAAGGCAAACACCTTCAACGCAGATTTTAATGGCCCCTTTGGTCTGGGACGGGAAGATGTTTGTAGGCGGGTGGAGAGGAAGCCGAGTCGGTGTATCAGATGTTACCGATAAAGCATCGGGCGAGATACTTGCGACCGTAGCTCTTGCCACTTCTCTGGACGTCAGCGAAGCGTGTCAAGTGGCGGTCCGCTCGGGGGCCGGTTGGGCGTCGGTTAGCGCGGAGCAGCGTGCCGCGCTCCTCCGCAGAGCCATTCAGCTTTTGGAAACACATAAAGATGAGGTCATCTACTGGCTGGTCCGCGAATCGGGATCGACCAAAGCCAAAGCAAACGAAGAACTGCTAGGTGCAAAAGCACACCTGGCTCATTCAGCCGATGTTGCGACCAAACCTTCAAGGCAGATATTGAAGGATGATGCAGAGATGTTGAGCTACTGCGAGCGCGTTCCACTCGGAGTGGTGGGGGTTATCGGACCTTTCAACTATCCTCTTATCCTTTCGCTTCGGTTTGTCGCGGCTGCGCTTGCCATGGGGAACGCTGTGGTCCTCAAGCCCAGCCTTAATACAGCGGTATCCGGCGGTATTTTGATCGCCAGGCTCTTCGAGGAGGCTGGTCTTCCTAAAGGCGTCTTACAGGTTATTCCCGGTGAAGCTGAGGTCGGCTCCGCACTAGTCGAAGATCCCAACGTCACAATGATCGCTTTCACAGGTTCTACATCTGTTGGCAAGAAGATTGGGGCTAAGGCTGGAGCAGCATTGAAACGCATGACGCTAGAGCTCGGTGGGAAGAGCCCGTTTGTTGTGCTCGGTGATGCTGATCTGGACCTTGCTGCACGTGCTGGAGCGTTCAGTACGTTCTTTCATCAGGGCCAAGTGTGTATGGCGCCTGGTCTGCACATCGTGCATCAATCCATTTTCAATGCCTACTCAGAACGCGTCGCGGAGCTCGCTAAGGCAATCAGAGTCGGCGACCCATACAGGGAGAACGTTGGTTTGGGCCCAATCATCAATGAGAAGCAGCGTGATCGAGTTCATTCGATCATCGAAGAAGCAGTCGCAGCCGGCGCTCAGATTCTCGAGGGTGGGACATTTCGCCGCCTCTTTTACCGTCCTACGGTTCTCATAAACGTTCCACATCATACCAGAGCCTTTACGGAAGAGATATTTGGCCCCGTTGCTGTGATTGTTCCCTTCGACGATGAGCTTGATGCCCTACGGTTGGCAAACGGCACTGGATATGGATTAGCGGCCAGCGTTTTCGGGGAGCTTGAACACGCCAAAAGATTTGGCAAGCAAATCCAGACGGGGATGCTTCATATTAACGATCGTTCGACAATTGCGAATGCGAAGGCTCCGGTTGGGGGAACGAAAGCATCCGGAAACGTCAGCCGGGTTGGACACGACGCAAACATTGAAGATTTCACAACTTGGCTTTGGGTAACGGAAACGCGACGCCTTATTGGTTATGAGATCAATCCTAACCTCGACAAGTAGTGACAAAGGATTCTTTGGATCCTAAGCCGCAGGCAATAGGCGGCTAAAGCGCGAATCGTTCTAACTTGGAGCTGGGCAGACCACAGTCGATATCGTTCGCTCCCTCAACCTCAGAATAACTATTGGATATATGCTCAAACATAAATACTTACTTGGTTTTTCCTTATATGGCGCACTGCTCTCGGCACACGTGTGCTTCCCCCAGCAACAAGATCCGTCGCCGCCTCTTTTTCCTGAGTCGAAAGATCGCATAAATGGCCCCTTGCGCGCGGATACCATGGTGCGAGAGCACGGTCCCAAAATCGCATTGGAGCACGTTACCGTATTCGATGGTAGTGGATCACCGCCAAAGCTCGACCAAACTGTGATCATCGATCACGAAAAAATAGTCGCAGTTGGACCGAGCCGATACGTGACTCCGTCGAGTGACACCAAGGTTCTCGACGAAACGGGGAAGACTCTGCTCCCCGGCTTGATAGGTATGCACGAACATTTGTTTTACCCCACCGCAGGAGGCTTTCGCGGGCAGATCGGAATGTACTCCGAACAAGGCAATTCAGGCCCCATGCTGTACCTTGCGGTCGGAATTACCACCGCTCGCACTGCGGGCTCGATCAATCCATATCTGGATCTCAATCTTCGAAAAGCGATCGAATCGGGGCGCGAGGCTGGGCCGGACCTCGACGTCACCGGCCCGTATCTTGAGGGACCGCCTGCGATACAGATTCCCGTACACGAATTGACTGGGCCGGAAGACGCGCGAAGGACAGTGGACTATTGGCATGAGGAAGGTGCTACCTCCTTCAAGACCTATTTGCATATCACTCCTGCAGAGCTCCAGGCATCGATTGACGCGGCGCACAGGTATGGTTCAAAGATTACAGGCCACCTCTGTTCAATTGGTTTCACCGAAGCCGCGGAGATGGGAATTGATAATTTAGAGCATGGAATCATTATCGATACAGAGTTCTATTCGAAGAAGCAGCCGGGTATCTGCCCGGAGGCAGACGCATGGACGCGTGAAATGGAGCAATCTCTTGAGATAAAGGATCCGCGCGTTCAGAAGATGATCCAGACTCTTATAGAGCATCATGTAGCCGTTACTTCTACGTTGGACATCTTCGAAATGGGCATTTCAGGCGAACCTCCAATCGATACGCTTAAGACAACTCACGACGCCATGGCGGCCGCATCCTGGGATACCTATATGAAGTATCGGGACGTTCAGGTAAACCGTAAAGACAATCCGCATACCGAACGGCTTCTGCGCAAAGAAATGGAGTTCGAACGAGAGTTCGTCCAGCGAGGAGGACTGTTGATGGCTGGTTGTGATCCTACAGGTTTTGGTGGTATCCTGCCCGGTTTCGGGGACCAACGTGAAATGGAACTATTGGTTCAAGCGGGTTTCTCCCCTTCGGAAGCAGTCCGCATATATACCAGCAACGCTGCCAAGTTTCTCGGGCGGCAAAATACGATCGGGAAGATCGCAATTGGAATGCAGGCAGACCTCGTGCTGCTGGATGGAGATTTTGAACACGATGCTTCTGTGATACGGAAGCCTGAGTTGGTTTTCAAGAAAGGCCTAGGTTACGATTCGAGTCGACTGTTTGCGGCAGTCAGGGGAGAGGCTGGCCTGAGATAGTGACAAGTACAGATCAGGTGCTGCTCATGTAACAGAAACATGTGATTGTCAGTTCAGGGAGGTGTCCATAGGATAAGTGCTTCAAGTCAGGAAAGGATTGTTGAGTCAGCGTCACTGATGAAGATATCCTCCCCGAGCATTGAGCATCTGAGCGCTGCTATGTCCGCCTTGATTGATCGCATCGACGCAAAGCCATCAATGCAGCTAAGTCTTGACAAGCTTGCAAACTTAGCTGGTTGCAGCAAACGTCATTTCCTGCGCCGTTTCCATGCCGAAACGGGGACATCTCCTCACCAATATATTTTGAACAAAAGACTTGAATCCGCATATGCTCAAATTTTGGATTCTTCGGATCCATTAACGGAAATTGCTTTACGGTGTGGCTTCTCCAGCGACAGCCATATGGCGTCTCTATTTCGAAGGCGCTTTCACATCTCGCCCGGTGAATTACGTAGGCGCAATGATCTCAGATAGGCTACATCTAGGGCTACTACTTACGATCCAATTTGTAATTCGGCTCGGAGTTGAGTCTCGCGGTAGTTTGCAATCACCCATGAGCCCACTCTTTCTGGAGGTCAACCCTTCGCAGGGAGAACTTGAATCTGCGCCACACTATCAGTTGGGCGGTTCTCGAAGCCGCGATTGCGCTTGCCACCGCGATGAAGTCGCATAGCGGTTCCCTCGCTGGATTTGGTTTTGACTCCCTTATTGAGGTCGTGTCCGGCGCTGCGGTGATGTGGAGGATATCGCACGAGATGGATCATCACCGCAACCATTTTGGTAGTGCGCGATCGCAACTGGCTCAGGCACTACGACAAATTCATAACAGACGATCAGGCAATTATGCGTCGTGCTTACTCGCACTCATCTGCAGAAAAGCACGCGCATAGGCCACCTCTGGCCTCTTGGTATGCACACCGTCGTTCGTTACCTTCAGGAGCTGTTTGTAATAACCCGCAGCCTCAGTCGGCTGACCTGCAGCCTCAGCCGCGCGTCCTGCATTGTAAAGCCCGTTGAAACGGTTCGGGCTGAGCTTCAACGCAATGCGGTACTGCACCAGAGCATCAGCCGGACGATTGTCAATCATCAACATATCGGCGTACATCTCGCGCGCCGGTATATCCACCTCGGCCTGTCCAACCCGATCCTGAATATCCGCCGCTGCGCTGATCTCCCGCAACGCCTGCTCATCGTTCTTATGCGCAAAACTCTGCCAGGCCTTGATCGTCCCTTGCGTCGTGGCGATCTCCGCGCCAATAGGACTCCCCTCCTTCGCAGTAGCATTCGCAATCAACCCAGCTGCTTCAGCCGCCTTATCGGCAGTCGCTGCATCGCGCAGATGTCCAGCAGCAATGGCTTGGAGCCAGTCACGCATGTACTTCGTCGAGACGATAGAGTTCGCAGGCTCCGCAATGTCCAGCACAGACTTCCAGTCATGCATCTCCAGCCCATAGATACCGGGAAACTCGACCTCGACATAGCTGATGAATGGAGCCATGCCATCGTTGGCAAGATCGGGCTGCGCACGCAGATGCGCCGCCATAGGCTCCGTATAATCCAGCACTCGCTTGGTGTTGGCATCATCCGCCTGTTGCAGATAGGCATATAGCAGGAACTCGTACGCATGCAACTCATGCGTCACGCCACTCTGGTGATTCTTCGCAGCTTGCTCCGAAGCGAGCACCGAAGCCTCATCAGAATCGATGTCCTCCTGCCACATACCAAGCCGCGCAAAGATGTGTCCCGGCATATGCAGCGCATGGGCCGAAGAGGGCGCAATCGCAGCATACTTCTCTGCTGCAGGCAGACCCTCACGGGCAAGCTGCGGAGAGTCGCACGTATGGATGATGTAGTGCGCAAACCCAGGATGATCCGGATGCGCCGCAAACCCAGGCTCGAGCACTGCAAGCGCCTTACGTGCATCGCCCACCGGATCCTGCGTTCCAATGCTCGCCGCAAGCGCAAGCCCATAGAACGCCGTCGCCTCCACATCATCTGGATAAGCTGTATGCAAAGCGTTCATTGCGTCGTCATACACATGCAACGCCTTTTCATTCTGTGCAGCATCAGCATGCAGATACCCGCTCAACGCTGCAATATATCTGCGCTCGCGGTCAGTCTTCGCATTCAAAGCCGTAGCTTTATTGATCTCAACAATTCCAGCCTTGCGCCGTTCATCGGGCATTCCATCCCAGAATGGACGCCACTCCGTCATCGCTAGTCCCCACTGCGCCATGGCGCACTGCGGATCGGCAGCAGCAACAGCCTGAAACTGCTTCTGTGCCTCTTCATACCAGAACGAGTGCATCAGCGCGATCCCGCGCTCGAAAGGAGCTTCAACCGTAGCCGCGCAGGAAATAGGCATATGCACCGACCCAAAATTTTCCATGGCCGGGTTCGCGTCGCCACCATCTACGCCGTGATGATGATGTTGTGCAAAGAGACTTAAAGACGAAACAAGAAGGGAGAAAATACAAAGCGTACGAGAAAACTTCATGATTTAACCATGGCAGATTGCCACCCTTTCAGCAACTCACATGAGACCAGAATGCCGAGCAATCAATGCTCAAGGAGACGCGGCAGAATCTAGCTACATCGCCCAACTTATGCGAGCACTTGAACCCTGATATGGACTCTAATCTCCTGAATTAAAGGCATCCTTTGTAAAGATAACGATGAATCAGTATTGATGCAGTGATACATCTCGAACGCCGGAGCGCCTGAGCCTAATCAGGGACGTTGCCCCAGCATCTGCTGAATGTTGTTCTGCGCAAGGAACAGGCCCAGTCTGGCTTCCAGAAGAGATGCCTTTGTGTCGTACACAGCGGCATCCTGTTTTGCGGCAGTCGATTCAAGATCGGCGTTTTGGGTTACACGTTGAGCGCTTACCCGGGCCGCTTCGATTCGCGCTTTGAGAGCTTCGTTCACAACCCCTATAAGCTGCTGTAGCTGTTCGGTCTTGTCATAGGCCGCAGAGATCTCTATCGCAGAGTTGGCTTCGGTCTGCAGCAGCTGAGTCTCTGCCATCTGAAGCTCGATCCTGGCTTGTTTGAGCTTTGCCTCTCGAGCGCCGCCATCGAAGAGGTCGTAGCTGAACACGCCGCCGAATGTGCCGAAGTTGTGTACGAGAAATGGAACACCGCTTTGGTAGCTGTATCTCGCGAGTCCGCTGATGTCCGGAATATACGCATCGCGCGCAGCCGCCACACCAGCCTTCGCCTTCTCTACTGTCTGTCTGGCCGCGAGCACTTTGGGATTGCCTGCTGTCACGGCGGCAATCGCTTCGGATCGAGACGGGAGGGTTGGGGGTGCTCCCAGAGAATCACTGTCGAGAATCAGACGAGTGCCGAGCGGCAGTCCGAGCACATCGTCGAACTGGAGCGTCGCATCGTCGATCGCGAGTTGTTGCGTGAGCACGGATTGTTGCTGATCGAGATAGGCTGCGTGCGCCTGCAAGGCTGCGACATCCAGAGATCTGCCTTCTGCCACTGCACGAGTATTTTCCGATTCGTTTACGGATGCTGCCGATGCAGCTCGTTTTGTGGCCTCCAGGTGCGCCTGCGCTGTGAGGATATTGAAGTACATCTGGTGGACGAGCAGAGAGATCGAATTTTCCGCATCGGTTTCATCGATCTGTGCGCTTCGGACGTCTGCGGTCGCGGCTTTGTCACCGGCGTGAATCCTGAACATCTGAGTGAGGGGCTGAACCAGCCCTGTGCCACTGGTGTATGTATTCACCGCTCCCTGACCGATCCGCAGAGAGCTGCTGGGGATGAGTCCGGTTGCAGCGGGGTTTCCGAAGGCACCGGCGGGAATGTCTATGCCTTCAAGCTCGGTGACGTGCAGAACCGTTGACTCGTTTTTGATGTGGGGGTAGTAGTTTGCTCGCGCGACCGTCCGCTTCGTTTCGTTGTCTTCCACAGAGAGACGGGCGAGTTTGAGGCGACGATTGTTTTGCATCGCCAGCTCAACCGCTCTGGAAAGAGTAAGCGATCGCGTGGGTCGTCCATTGTCCGTCGATGCCTGGCTGTCTGCCTGCGCGGCCGCATGATGAACGGTGAAGAAGGAAGCAATCAATAGAGCGAGGATCAGATATCTACGTGGCGGACTGCCGGAGATCCTGTGTTCCACTTTTATCTGTTCGTATGCTTTCCTCATAGCACTATGTCCTCTGAGCCTTTAAGGCAGCGATCATTTGTTTGTATTGGGTCTTTGCCGGTTCCATCGAGGCGATCACAATCAGGCAGGCAATGGATGCACAGCCAAGCAGAAGGAAACAGTCCGTGACCGCTAAGGTGAACGCCTGCTTTCGCACGGTCAGGGCAAGCAGGGTCGATGCGCGGCCCATAGCGACATCCGAAGTGGTTGCCTGGGCCTGCATGCCGGCCGTGAGAGCAGAGATGCGTTCATTCGTAGCGAGCGAACCCGATTGAACGTTGAGACCCAGGATATTCGAGTGATACTCCTCACGGATTTGAAGGAAGTGCCCCATGAAGGCCGCACCAATTTCGCCGCCAAAGAGGCGAATCGTCTGGAAGAACCCAGAGAACGTGAGCAGATCGATGCCGCGGCTCATTGCTCCCGAGTTCAGTATGTCCAGAACAATCGAACCGACCAGCCCGTTGAACGCGATGCCTTCTCCCAACGCCAGGACCAGTTGGCTGGCCATAAAGTTTGTTCCCGACCAGTCGGACGAGAGGTTGGCATTCATCAGACATCCCAGTCCCATCAGGCCGAAACCTGCCGCGAGGATGATGCGATTGTCGACTCGGCCCAGCAGATAAACCGCGAGCAGACCGGCGAGAACCTGCGGAATGGCCAGCCACAACAGGACAGGACCGACTTCAACGTTGCTGTAGCCCTGAACGCTTGTCAGATAACTCGGAATAACGACCACGGCGGAGAGCAGAAGAAACCGAAAGAAGATAAGAACGAATGCCAGCAGTATGGGAGTGCTGCGCCGGAGAAAGGGAAAGTTGATCAGTGGATTGGGCTGCGTGAAATGCCGAACCGCCGAACAAATGACAAGGAACGTGCCACTGACTACCAGCGCAACGAAAGTGCCGGAGCGCCACCAATCCAGTCGCTGTCCCTGATCGAGGGCGCCATAGAGCATTGCCGCTCCGGCGCTGGCATACAGGAACCCGCGCCAGGACGGTTTCGGCTGACCAGGCTTTGGCTGAGGCAAAGGTTGTGGCGGAATGCCGAGGTAAACGAAGAGCATCATCAGCGGAGACAGCAATGCGTCTGTCCAGAAGATCCATCGCCATGAAAGTGCATGGATGAGCCAGCCTTCATACGAATGGGCGATATGCGTCGATACAACGATGTCTACCGCATATACGGAGATTCCATAGAGCGCGTAGCGCTGCGGTATGTTGCGAAGGATAAAGGACAGGCTTAGCGGATAGAACGTACCCGCCGTCAGTCCGCCCGCCACCAGAAGAGCGATGAGCATGGAGAAGTGAGTGGCGAAAGGCATGACAAGACAAAATATCGAAAAGCTTCCCGCACAGGCCAACAGCACTCGACGTGGGCCGAGCAGACCGCCCAGATAGACAGAGAATGGTCCGACGAACATCATCCCCATGTTGTAAGAAGTTCCTATCCATGAGGCCTCATCGAAATCAAGATGCAGTGCGCCGCGCAGATCGGCTATGCCTACGCTGAGCAACCGACCCAGAAAGGTTGCAAGCGCAGCGCCGAGCAACACTCCTGCAATTCCAAATGCAGGATGGTAGGTTCGCGCGTGCACGTTTTCTTGTGGCAACTCTGGCATCGAAGGATTACCTCGCAGTGAAGTTGCCGGATGGGCGAATCGCAACCTCTGCGGAGAATCCTGGACGCAACACTGCGACATCAGAAGCCTGATCGAGAACGATTTTGACCGGGATGCGTTGCACAACTTTGGTGTAGTTGCCCGTTGCATTATCCGGCGGCAGCAGAGCAAACTGCGAACCGCTTGCCGGCGCTATCTCAAGAACATGACCATGGAAAGATGAGGATGGAAGAGCATCGATATGTACATCGGCGCTGTCTCCCTGGCGCACGCGTCCGAGTTGAGTCTCCCTGTAATTGGCCTGAATCCAGATTCCGCTTTGCACCAGATTGACCACCTGAACGCCGGCTCCGACAAGTTGCCCAGGATGGACGCGAAACTCTCCAACCGAACCGTCGGCGGGAGCGAAGATTTTGGTGTAGCTCAGGTTGACCTGGGCTACGACGATCGCGGCTTTTTTCGCATCAATCTGAGCGAGCAGGCCTGCGTCTTTGGAGTTCAATGCCAATCGCTGCTGCTTCGCACCAGCCAGCGCGGCCTGAGCGCCGCTTGCAGCGGCCTGAGCCTTTGCCAGATCGGCCTGATGTGCCAGCAGGCCAGCCACAACGCTCAGCTTTGCAGCCTCTGCCGTCTCGAACTGCTGTTTTGTGGCTGCTCTATTGCTCAGCAGTGCCTGCTGACGCGTGAATTCGGATTCGGCCTGACTCACATTGGCTTGTGTCGCACTAATTCCTGCGTCTGCCGCAGCTACCGCAGCCTGCGCCTGCTCTATGCCTGACTCGGCAGCGGTTATGCTCGCATCGGCCGCTCGCTTTGCATCCTGATTTCCGGCGTATTCTGCCTTCGCGCCCTCGAGTGCTGCTTCCGCCTCTTTGAGCATCGCCTGATAGTCCGCATCATCGAGTTCCACCAGCAGTTGCCCTGCCTTTACGGCTTGGTAATCCCCTACCGTAACGCGTCGTACCGTCCCGCTGATGCGTGTACTCAGAGGGGTTTGATTTGCGCGCACATAGGCATCATCGGTCCTCTGCACTGCTGCTCCGGACTCATTGCTGGTCCAATGGCCCCGAATGATAAGAAAAAGTCCCACAGCTATACCGAGGACAACGATTGGGACAATGACCGCACGTTTTGTCATGCTCAGAGCATCTCTCCATCGGGCGGTATGGCTAAGTTCCCGACTCAGAATGTCAATGGTAAGCACAGCATGCAGAGCTGGCTATCATATGTTTCTATTAGAAGCTGTACTGTGGGTGCTCCTGGCTCAACGGTCCTTCCGAATGTCGGGCAGAGTCTAGAGATCCACAATTGGTCTAACTGAGTTCCAATAGAGCAGCCGAGACGGCGGACAATAGCTTTTTTCCGTCAAACGGCTTCTTGAAAAAATAGCGGGGCACCGGTTCCGCTGGAGATCGGGCATTCATCAGTTCCTCACGACCCGTGATGAGGATGACAGGCAGATCCGGGCGATCGAGGTGCGCAATCCTTAAGAGGCCAAAGCCGTCAATTCCAGGCATGCTGATATCGGAGATCAGGCAGTCTACCTTAGAGAGAACCCCGGATTCCAGAAAGGCCTCCCCTGATGGAAACAGGCGGACGAAATGGCCGGCCGATTCGAGCAGGCTCTCCAGAGACTCGAGAATCCGATAATCATCATCCACGACCGCTATGGTTCGTTTAATTTCATCAGTCATTTCGGTTCGCTTTACGGATAGATTCAATGGTACGGAGTTTGCACCCTATGTCTATAACGGTTTTATAAGGGGGTCGATTCAGAGGACGGAATGGCGATCTCTAACTTCCCGGCCATCCTCACCAACTCTGCCAATGAATTCGCCGCCATCTTCCGCATGATTTGGCCGCGATGAATCTGTAAGGTGGTCTCGCTTATGCCAAGTTGCGATGCGGCTTGTTTGTTGAGAAGACCAGCCACAACCAAAGGCAGCACATCTCGCTCGCGCGGAGTCAGATGAGAGAAGCGTTCCTTCAAGCGATTTACCTGGTCTCGATCCAGACGAGACCTCGTGTCCCGTGCTAGCGCCTCCTCGACCGCCCTCAACAGCTGTTCCCGTCCGAATGGTTTCGGAAGGAAATCAACTGCCCCCGCCTTCATCGCCCGCACTGTTGATGGAATGTCGCCGTATCCGGTGATAAAGACGATCGGAGGATGGACTCGATCAGCTATTTGTCTTTGAAGATCCAAGCCATTGACATCAGGTAGTCGTACATCGAGAATCAGGCAGGTCGGAAGATCTGGCTTGGGAAACTCGATATATTCTGTCGCCGATCCGAACACCATCACACGAAAATCTAATGACGAGAGCAGTTCCAACAGTGCCTCGCCTACACGAGGGTCGTCATCCACAACAAACACCATATGGTCTTTTGCATTCATTCAAGCCTTCTCCGCCAGAACAGGAAGTCTAAAACTGAAGGTCGCTCCCTGATCCTTGTTTCGAGTGACCCAAATACTGCCCCCATGTGCTTCGATGATCGAACGGCATATGGACAGGCCCATCCCCATCCCCTTTTCTTTTGTTGTGAAAAATGGTTCGAAGACTCTCTCCACATCCACGAGCCCGCTTCCATAATCGCAAACTTCAATCAGTATTGAGTTCAGGTCGTCGCTTCTGGAACGTAGAATGAGTTGCTTTGTACCATAGGCCACCCCGTCCATAGCTTCAATCCCATTGTTTACCAGATTGATCATCAGTTGCTGCATCTGGACGCGATCGGCCAGAGTCATGGGTACCTCTAGACTCAGTTCCATTCGAACGTTGACCCGTTTTCTCTGAACTTCGTTCGACACTAAACGGAGCACTTCGTGGATCACTTCGTTCATGTCGAGCGGTGCTTTATTTGCGATCTCCTGCTTGAAAAGCGCTCGGATCCGCTGGATCACTGCCGCAGACGCATTTCCATCCCGGACAATTCTCTGCACGGCCAGTCTTGCGCGTTCCAAATTCGGCGGGTCGATCGATAGCCACATCTCGCAAGCTTCGCCGTTCGCCACGACAGCCGCAAGAGGCTGATTGATCTCGTGGGCAATAGAAGCCGACAATTCGGCCACGGTCGCGATTTGGGTTGCACGTGTCAGTCTTGCCTGAGTGGCGCGTAACATCTCCGCCATCCTCCTGCTCTCATCTATCTCGATATTGAGACCGTACCATTGCGTGATTCGGTTCTCTCTGTCGCGCAGGGGCTCAGCGAGTGTTTGAATCCAACGATAGACGCCGTCAGCACGTCGCATTCGATGTGTGATTTCAAGGGGCTCTCCCGTTTCGAGGACGTGACGCCACGACCCTATTGTCGTTTCGACGTCGTCGGGATGGACCAGGGTGACCCACTTAAACTCCAGAAGTTCTTCCAATGTTCTGCCCGTGTAATTGCAAAAGCGCTGATTTGCGTAGACCACTTTCCCGTCGCCGGGCATTGCACACCATACGAAAGCGGGAATTGTCTCGATTATCAATCGAAGCTGGTGTTCACTTCCTCGCAACGCCTCTTCTACCTTCCAGCGTTCGGTAATGTCCATCGCAGTCCCGATAAATTCGATAAGATCTCCCGACTCGCTAAACATAGGGTGGCCAACGACATGGATGTGTTTGAGTATTCCGCACGGAAGAATAATCCGGTAGGTCACTTCGTAGCCTGATTTTTCCCTTATGGCTCGATCTATTTTCTCCTGCCATTTGGCCTGATCCGCCGGGTGAATACGCTGAAGCCTGTCTTCCCAGGTCGGCATGCCTCTTTCAGGATCGAAGCCAAAGATACGCAAACATTCCTTGGAGAGATAGGTAGGATTCTTTCCCGGGACGCTCCAGCCGAAACTTCCTGTATGTGTGAGTCTCTGTCCCTCCAGCAGATAGCTTTCGCTCCGACGCAGTGCTTCGTGTGCTCGCCTTGTCTCGGTAATGTCGGTCACGGCTCCAAGAAATTTCGAGGTGCCTGCCTCATCTCTTTCAGTATGTGCCACAAGGCGGAGATGCTTCACAGATTCATCTGGCAATAACAACCGATATTCGAGGTCGCAATCCTCTATATCGCGCATTGCCCGATCGACGTACGCTTGGAATCGGGCCTTGTCCCCGGGATGTACCCGGTGCAGGATATGTTGAATGGTTGGCCTGATGTTACGGTCATACGCGAAGATCCGAAAGGTCTCGTCTGACCAAATCATCTCCCCCGTGGAAATCTTGCACCCAAAACTTCCGGTCTGGCTCAAACGTTGGGCCGTAAGCAGATAAGCTTCGCTTCGCTTCAAACTCTCTTCGCTTGCACGCAAGGCGTCCTCCATGCGTCTGCGGTCTTCCACGTCAGTATTAATTCCGATCCATTTGACGATGCTGCCTTCGCTGCCTCGCACGGGACTTCCACGGAAAAGAAACCTGCGATATTCGCCATCGTAACGACGGATGCGGCATTCTGACTCGAAGAAGTCGCCAATCTTCAGGGCTCTCTGCACGTCTTCCATCATGCGGGGTATATCGTCAGGGTGAATCGTGACCAGAAAGCCCCAACCGATTGCCTCGTCAATGGATAGCCCCGAGTACTCGAGCCATTGCCGGTTGAAGAAGTCAGCCGAGCCATCTGGCCCCGAAGTCCAGCTCAAGCCAGGGGTCGTATCAATCACAAGCCGCAATTGGTTAGCTACCTCAATCTCTTTTTGCCGTAATTCCTCCTCTGTTCGTTTGCGGTCCTCGATATCCGTGCTTGATGCGTACCACTTGACGACGCTGCCACCCTTGTTACAAAGGGGAGCAACCTGGAAGAGGAACCGACGATACAACCCATCAAAGCGTCGTACCCTCGCTTCGAACTCGCCGGGCTTACAGGATCCGATAATCAGATTCCATTTATCGGTAAATAAAGGGAGATCCTCTGGATGGATCGTAGAAATCAGGTTCCATGCCCACGTTCTCGGATCGACATGCATGGTTGAGCCTTGAAGTTCTCGATCCAGTGCACTTTCCAAAGAGAGCCCTAAATAGTCCAGCCAACGCTGATTAAGGTAATCTACCGAACCATCCGGTCGGGCGCTGTGGATGAATGCGGGAGTCGTGTCCACGACCAAACGAAGCCGTTCATCCTCTCTCTTTAGTTCCTCAATATCGGTTGCGGTACAGAGCCAACGCGAGATTTCGCCATCCGCGCCAATTAATGGCTTGTAACGGAAGAGAAACCACCGGTATTCTCCGTCTTTGCCAAGAGCGCGCCTTTCAATCTCGAAAGGTAGACCCGCGGATAGATTGCGTTGCCGTTCACCTCTTGCCTTCGCGATGTCATCTGGATGAATATCTAGACGAATTCGCTCGACTGTCTCAATATTTTTCATCTGGTCCAGGGTGCGTCCAGTGTAGTCAAGCACCATCTGGTTTGCTTCGAGGAGGCGGCCGCCGGGATCCAGGACAAGAACGTGGTGAGGAATGAAGTCGATGAGCTCGCGAAGCTCTTTTGCGTGACCCCTAATCTTTTCTTCCCTTGATCGGATGAGATAGCGAATGGCGAACGCTGCGGCTATGAACGCGACAAATCGGGGATAGGCAGTTGAGGCAATTGAGAAGTGGTGTCGCGGCGTAAGAAAAAAGAAGTCGAACGCAAGCACTGAGAGTCCGGCTCCCACAAGGCTCGGATAATGGCCGCCATATAGAGAGCTGACCATGACTCCAAGGAGTAGGCAAGTAGCCTCTGCGCCAGAGATCCAGCCCACGAAGACGGCGATCGAGCATGCCGCAATCACTAGGCCATAACGATAAACATTAGAGTAGGACTTCATTTGTCGGTTCCTGCTTCGGTAGCTCAACGCCTAATAGAAACATGTGATATGCAGTTCCGGAGTGCGTCCGTAAGATTACAACTCGAGCATGGTTATAACCATTTTCCCTCGATTCTTCGGCTCCTCGCAGGCCTTCGATTGGCCTGAGAGGACAAATGTCGTGCATGAGTGTGACGCAAAACGTCCTGATTTCACACCGCGCACAAGGCATTGTTACAGCAAGGACCTCCAAGAGATCCACGAGACTCACGCATGGTTGTCATTGCCGCCCGTCTCAGGATTGTCTCCTTTGCCAAATTGTGAGAATCGGACAAGTCGCTGAAGTTTATCCCGGCACACACGAGAGTTAAGTCGCAACAGAGCAGGCCTACAACCATCCATGGAGAACCCCAATGCTGACGCTATTAGAACCAGATGCAGCAAAAATCACCCCCACTGAGCATGCTCCAACCCACGATCGTGCCCCAGAAGAGTTGGCGCTGGGTACCCCACTGTGGCTGCGTGATGACCTTGTTGAAATCCTGGGCGACGCACAGGTGCATTCGCGAGTCATCGATCTCGTCAAGTACGCGACTGATGCGAGTCCCTACCGGATGTTCCCAAAGGTGGTGGTAACGCCGCGAACCGTCGAAGAGATCGCCAGGATCTTCGCTTACGCGCAGGAGAAGAAGCTTCCCGTAACCATTCGCTCTGCCGGTTCGAGCCTCAGTGGCCAGTCGCAAGGCGACGGCATTCTGATCGATGGTCGAAAGCATTGGGCCGGGATGACGGTCGAGGACGGCGGCAAGCGTCTTAGAGTGCGGCCAGGAACGGTCATGTTCCGAGCAAACCTCGCATTACATCCCTACGGCTACCGACTAGGACCCGACCCGGCAAGTTCTGGCGTGGCGACCGTGGGAGGTGTAATTGCAAACAACGCCAGCGGAATGTGTTGCGGAACCGTCGAGAATTCTTACAAGACACTCGAATCGGTGTCGTTTCTGCTTCCCTCGGGCACACATATTAATACTGCGGATCCAGACGCTGAAAATCAGTTCAGTGTTGCGGAACCCGATCTGGCCGCTGGGCTGATGGAGATCAGGGAAGAGATCCACAAAGACACGAAGCTCGTTGAACGGCTCAAGAAGAAGTACAGCATCAAGAACACGACGGGCTACCATATGGGGGCCTTCCTTGATGAATCGACGCCGCTCGGAATCTTCCGCAAGCTGCTCGTGGGCTCGGAAGGCACATTGGCCTTCATCTCAGAAGGTGTCTTCGAGACGGTGCCTGACGATAAGTACCGACTGACAGCTTTCCTCGTCTTCCCCGACATGCACTCCGCATGTGCTGCCGTAGCTCCCTTTATTGCTCATGGTGCAGCTGCCGCAGAACTCTCCGATCGTGGATGTTTACACGCTGTAGAGGGTAAGCCTGGCGTACCTGACCGCTGGAAGACTTTGCCAAGTGAAGCAACCGCGCTGCTGGTGGAGTTTCGCGAACCAACTCCCGAGAAGCTCAGAGAGGCAGGCGCTGCGGCTCAATCGGTACTCGAAGGACTTCAGTTGCTTGAAAAGGCGGAGTTCACTCAAGACCCACATCTTGCGGCGCAATACTGGACCATCCGCAGCGGACTACTACCATCTATTGGTGGGGCTCGCCCCAGCGGTACATCGTTGATCCTCGAAGACGTTTGCTTTCCTCCGGACAAGCTTGCGGACGGTGCGCTCGATTTGCAAAAGCTTTTCCCTAAGCATGGTTATGATGGAGTGGTCTTTGGCCACGCTTCTGCAGGCAATCTCCACTTTCTGATTACACCCTCATTGAATACGGAAGCGGATGTCGAGCGGTTCGACGGATTTCTGCAGGATGTAGTGAAGCTCGTCGTTGACAAGTACGACGGCTCACTGAAGGCCGAGCACGGAACAGGCCGTAACATCGCTCCCTTCGTTGAGCACGAGTGGGGTCTGAAGCTCACCGACATGATGTGGCGGCTGAAGCGTCTTGCCGATCCAAATCTCATGCTGGCTCCGGACGTAATGCTGACCAGGGATACGAAAGCGCATCTTCGTCATCTGCACACGGTGCCCACGGTCGAGCAGGAGGTCGATCGCTGTATTGAATGTGGCTACTGCGAATCCGTGTGTCCGAGCCGTCACATCACCACAACGCCGCGGCAGCGCATTGTTATAAGACGCGAGATGCTGCGCCAACCGACTGGTTCTATCGTCACCGAGGCACTCCTAAAGCAGTACGAGTACGACGCGATCGAGACCTGCGCCGGCGATGGCAGTTGCGCGCTGGCCTGCCCGGTAGGCATCAACACTGGCATGTTGATGAAGCGATTCCGTCATGAGGAACACAACACCACTCAGGAGCACGTCGCCGAGAAGATTGCGGAGAACTGGGGCGCTGCCGAGATAGGAGCACGAGCGGCTCTCACGCTGAATCATATTGCTACCAGTATGTATGGTGGATCTCTCGTAGCCGAGAGCGCTCTGAAGGTAGTCCGCTCGGTTGTGAGCAAGGACCTTGTGCCGGGATGGCTTCCGGTGATCCCGCCGGCTGCCACTCCCAAGGTTCCAGATACATCGCGTGAGGCCGCAGCCGCAGTCTATTTCCACGCATGTGTCAACCGGATGTTTGGGAACTCAGAGGAATCGAAGGGGCCAGGCATCGCCGATGCGATGGTCGCGGTGTCGGCTCGAGCAGGAATGCCGCTCTGGATCCCTGACGACCTATCTGGAACCTGTTGCGCAACAGTCTGGCACTCCAAGGGCTACGCCGATGGCAATAAATACATGGCCAACAAGATCGTCGAGAAGATGTGGGAGTGGAGCAATGGCGGAAAGATTCCGGTCGTCTGCGATGCCAGTTCCTGCACATTCGGAATCACGACCGAGATTCTCGGTTATCTGACGCTGCAGAATTCGGAACGACACAAGCAGTTGAAACTGATTGACTCCGTGGGATGGGCGTATGACTACCTCTTGCCGAAGCTCAAGGTAGAACGTCAGATCGAGTCTGCTGTGATCCATCCAGTCTGTGCCATTCATCATCTTGGATTGGTCGAGAAGATGCAGTTGCTCGGCGAGGCTCTGGCAAAGAAGGCCGTAACGCCGATCTACGCTACCTGCTGCGCCTTCGCTGGTGACCGGGGCTTTCTACATCCAGAGTTGACTCAGTCCGCTACTTCGGAAGAGGTGAACGAGATCGGAGATCAGGAGTTTGAAAAGTACCTGTGCAGCAACCGGACGTGCGAGTTGGGCATGAATCTCGCAACTGGGAAGGACTATCAATCGGTGATCTTCCTGCTTGAGGAACTGACACGACCCCAAGCGCAAGACGCCCCATCCGTCGCGTAAGGGAGAGACGTTGCAAATGGATAACTTTCTTGCAGCTCGCTCTCAGATGGGGATGTCCCTTGCCTTCCACATCGTCTTCGCGGTGATTGGTGTCTCGCTGCCATTGATGATGACCATCGCCGAATGGCGGTGGAGATCGACAGGCGATCCGGCCTATCTCCTGCTTGCAAAACGCTGGGCGAAGGGGACAACCATCCTCTTCGCCGTCGGCGCGATCTCAGGGACTGTTTTGTCATTCGAGCTTGGTTTGCTTTGGCCGAGGTTCATGCAGTATGCCGGAGCTGTGATCGGAATGCCATTTTCTCTGGAAGGATTCGCGTTCTTCACGGAAGCCATCTTCCTCGGCATTTATTTATATGGGTGGAACCGTGTGCCCGGTTGGTTCCATCTCTTCTCAGGCATCATCGTGTCTTTGAGTGGATTGCTGTCCGCCATCTTCGTTACGCTAGTCAACGGGTGGATGAACACACCGACTGGCTTCGACATCGTCGATGGCAAGTTCCAGAACATCCACCCCTTCGCCGCAATGCTAAACCCGGCGGGCATTCCGGAGGCGGTACACATGGTACTTGCCGCCTACACTGCCGCGGGATTTGCGACGGCTGGAATCCATAGCTGGCTTCTGTTGCGTCGAGGCAGAAATCGCTTCGATGAAGTCGCCATCGGAATTGCACTGTGTGTCGGTGGAGCAGCTGTTTTGATTCAGGGTGTAAGTGGGGATGCTCTCGCCCGTATGGTTGCAGTGAAGCAGCCAATGAAGCTGGCGAGCCTCGAGGGACAGTTCAAAACAGAAGTGGGGGCTCCGCTAAGCATCGGCGGTCTTCCTTTTCCAGACGAGCGGGTAACGAAGTACGCCATCAAAATACCGCATGGTCTGAGCCTTCTCGCCTTCCACACTCCGAACGCTCTGATCAAGGGACTCGATCAGGAACCTTCGAAGGACTGGCCGAATGTGCGAATGGTGCATATCTGTTTTCAGATCATGGTGGGCTGCGGAAGCCTGTTATCGTTCTTCGCCCTCATCGCAGCTGGGCTCTCCTGGAAACGTGGCCCTTTGAGTAAACAGAAGTTGTTTCTCAAGGCAGCTGTCCTGGTTAGTCCGCTTGGGTTCGTCGCCCTGGAGGCCGGATGGATGGTGACTGAGTTGGGCCGTCAGCCCTGGATTGTCTACCATCTGATGCGCACAAGAGATGCAGTGACTACCATGCCGAACATCACAATTACGTTTCTGATGATGACCTTCGTCTATCTTGTTCTTGGAATCATCGTCGTCTGGTTGCTGAGCAAGCATGTGATCGCACCAGCCGAGAGAAAGCAACTTGACGGCCCCGGGGTGCTGGTATGAATCCAGCAATGATTCTGGCAGGCATCATGCTTGGCGCACTCGTGATCTACTCTCTGCTCGCCGGGGCCGACTATGGCGCGGGCTTCTGGGACCTTATGTGTTCCGGACCCCGCCAGGAGAAACAGCGGGAGCTGATCGCGCAAGCGATTGAACCGGTATGGGAGACAAACCATGTGTGGCTCATTCTGGTGGTTGTTCTCATGTTTGCAGGCTTCGCGCCCGCGTTCGGTGCAATCAGCATAGCCCTTGGTGTCCCAGTCTTTCTCATCCTTCTGGGCGTCGTACTGCGAGGCTCATCCTATGTCTTCCGTACCTATTTCGCAGGAAGCATCAGGACGCAGCTCTACTGGGGTAAGGTTTTTTCGGTATCGAGCAGCATGACGCCGCTCTTTCTCGGAATCGTGATCGGGGCTATCTCAAGCGATACGGTCGTCGTGAGAGATGGCATCAGCGAAAATGGCTTTCTCGGAACGTGGTTTCATCCATTCTCGGTAATTGTCGGCGTTCTCTCGCTCTCGCTGTTCGCCTATCTGTCGGCGTGTTATCTAACCGTAGAAACCGATGACCCTGCACTTCAGGATGATTTCAGAAGCCGGGCTCTCTTCTCCGGTTTTATCTCTCTTATGGCAGCGTTTGCGACATACGTTGTCGCAGGTGACAACGCGCGGGAGATACGGGATGGTCTTTCGGGCGCTCCCTATGTGTTGTTGGTCGAATCCTGCGCTGCGATCGCAGCATTCGTCGCATTTCAGGCACTTTGGTCGAGACACTATCTTCGTGCCAGAATCGCAGCCGCGGCCCAGGTCGGTCTGATCATCATCGGATGGGGCGCAGCGCAGTATCCGTACCTCGTTAGGCCAGGCTTGACTATCTTCAATAGTTCAGCACCTTCCAACGTCCTTGTAGAGATTGAGATCGCGTGTGCCTTTGGAGGAGCTATTCTGTTTCCCTCGCTGTTCCTTCTTTATCGAATATTCAAGGCACATCGCAAAGCTGTCCTTGCCGACACCACACCTGTTTAGGCTTATCCCCGGAGAACTGCCCATGCCCATGCTCGATTGTGAAATACCACAGCAGCTCGAAATCGCTCTGAAAGAACGCTCCAGGACGACCGGCGAATCGATCGCTCGGATTGTTACATCAGCCCTTTCCCGGGCTCTGGAGATACCGGTGCATACGCTGTTTCAGGTCTCCACATCAGGAGCTCTTGTTCAAGGCATCTACGAAAGGGCCGTTTCCAGCTCCTTTCTGCTCAACTACGGCGATTTTGGGCTCGGCACCTTCGACAATCTCGACGGAGAGATGGTCGTGTTGGATGGAAGCATCTATCAGGTGCGCAGCGATGGCACGGTTAGCAAGATTGTCGATGACACAGGAACACCCTTCGCCGTGGTTGTACATTTTCTTGCCGACCAGGACCAAACCATCGAGAACGCTCCGACCTTCGAGGAACTCACAAAGCTCTGTGATCAGTATCGGGACTCCGAAAATCTCTTCTATGCCTTCCGCATTGATGGCCACTTCGAGCAGGTTCGCACTCGCGCCATGAAAGCCACGCTGGACGGACTTCCTCTGGCGAAGGCTGCCGCTATCCAACCGGAATTTGACTTCAGGGACATCGACGGAACCCTCGTCGGACTGTGGTCCCCGCAGTTCTCGAGCGCGCTCAACGTTGCAGGCTACCACTTCCATTTCCTCTCTGAGGACCGAACCAAGGGAGGACATCTGCTTCAGTGCAATGGAAGAGACCTGCGGATACGAGTAGAGAGGCTCAACGACTTCCACCTCTCTCTTCCAGAGTCAGAAGAGTTTCTGCGAGCCGACCTGACAAAAGATACTGCGAAAGAACTTGCCTACGCGGAACAAGCTCACAAAAAGGAAAATCTCTAATGTCCAGTGAACAGAAGCCAAACGATCAGCTTACGGGCGCGGATATTGTCGTCAAGACGCTCGAACAGCAGGACGTGAAATGGGTCTTCGGGGTGCCGGGGGCCAAGATCGACAAGGTCTTTAACACCCTGGTTGACTCTTCCATTCAAACCGTCGTCTGCCGTCACGAACAGAACGCCGCCTTCATCGCGGGAGGTATCGGAAGAATGACCGGCAAAGCCGGTGTGGCAATCGCGACCTCTGGTCCTGGTGTCTCCAATCTAGTCACCGGATTGGCCACGGCAAATACCGAAGGTGACCCGGTGATTGCGCTTGGTGGCGCCGTACCGCTCGCCGACAGATTGAAGAAAATTCATCAGTCGATGGACTCGGTGAATCTCATGCGGGCCGTGACGAAGTACAGCGCAGAGGTTGACTCATCGGAATCGGTCTCAGAGGTAATGGCAGCCGCATTTCGAAGCGCTGAGTCCGACCGGCCGGGAGCGGCCTTTGTGAGTCTGCCCATGGACATCATGGTCGCACCCGCGAAGTGCGAAGTTCTGACCTTGCCGACACACTCCACCCCCGGCCCCGCAGACTCCGAAGCAGTCAAAGAAGCTGCACGTCTGATCAATCAAGCGAAAAGGCCGGTGGTATTGCTTGGTCTGCTGGCGAGTAAGCCGGAGAACGCAGCCGCAGTTCATGCACTGATAGAGATTGGAAAACTGGCGGTGGTAGGGACATTTCAAGCCGCCGGTGCGGTCTCGGCGAATCTTTTCGGCAACTTCGGTGGGAGAGTTGGCCAAATCAACAATCAACCAGCGGATGAGATTCTTGCCTCGGGAGATTTAGTAGTCACGATAGGATACGATCCTGTCGAGTACTGGCCTTCCATCTGGAACAAAGGCAACAAGCGCCCCATTGTGCATCTGGACTCTCTTCCGGCAGACATAGACAACTCTTACAGCCCGACAGTCGAGTTGATTGGAGACATCGCTGGGACGATCCGTCTGTTGACGCCCTTGGTTTCCCACTCCACTCTCGATCCGGCCATCAGGCGATTGCTGGACAAGATAACTGAAGGCCGGGAGGAGTTGGTGCGTTCATCTGCCGCAATGAATGGCGCTCCAGTCCATCCGCTCAGGCTCGTCTCTGAACTACAGAACATCCTCACGCCTGACACGACGCTCTGCCTGGACATGGGTTCTTTCCACCTCTGGATGGCACGACACCTCTATAGCTTCCGAGCGAGACAGATACTGATCAGCAACGGACAGCAGACCTTGGGAGTCGCACTCCCGTGGGCAATTGCAGCTACACTCGTCCGACCAGCAGAAAAGGTCCTGTCGATCTCCGGCGATGGTGGTTTTCTCTTTTCGGGAATGGAACTTGAGACTGCTGTGCGGCTGCAATCCCATCTCATCCACATGATCTGGATCGATGGTACTTACAACATGGTTGCTGTCCAGGAAGAGCAGAAGTATGGCCGCTCTTCTGGCACCACGTTTGGCCCGCTTGATCCTGTGAAGTACGCCGAGGCGTTCGGTGCACGAGGGTTCATGATCCATTCTCCTGATCAAATTAGCTCAGTGCTCAAACAAGCCTTCGACGCCTCTGGCCCCGTTCTGATCGGCGTGCACGTCGACTATCGCGACAATCACAGGCTCTTTGAGCAGGTGAATGAGCGGGCGATGCACTAATTTTCGGCCGAAGTTCTCACTGACAGGCAACAGTGCATATTTCAATCAATGCGCCAGCGGGTTTTGAGAACAGCACAGTCTGACAGGCCACAAGAGAACAGCCGGGCGCGTCACACCATCAAAATGCCATTCGGTGATACTGCCTACACAATCTGCTTGACGTCAGGCGGGATGAATCCCGTCAAGCTCGGGCAGCAACACTACGCTCTCCTGTTCACGGGGGTCGGTCCGCGCGATCACAGCGACGACCGGATCGGTGGCGCTGGGGTTGTAGGGCAGATGCGGAACATCGGCGGGGATGTAAAAGAAGCTTCCGGGCTCTACGATGGAATGGTGCTCGAGGCGTTCTCCATGCCAGACGCCGGAGGTGCCGCTGAGTGCATAGATGGCGGTTTCATGTGTGCTGTGCTTGTGCGCCCGAGCACGGCCTCCGGGCGGAATGGTGACGAGCTGCATGTGGATTGCCTGCGCGCCAACGGTTTCCGCTGATATAGCCACAGCGTACTCGAGGCCCTGTTTGCCGATGTACGACTCGCTTGGATGCAGGACACGGCACAGAGGAAGCGCTGTGGTTTGCGGGGAAGCACTCATTCGTTGGGGTCCTTTATTTTGGGGGAAATCGCAGATATCACTGCAGCCAATTTTATCACTCGGGTTAAGCGCTATTTCAGGAAGAACCCAACTTGCTCTATGTCCTCAATCTCGTTGTTCGAAGCGAATGGTGCCACGGGCCTGACGCGAGACCCAGTAATGTGGACTTCGTACTTGGGAGATATTTCGCACATCGCGGTAGCTGTCCCAATTGTTCGTCTGGTGGGTTCAAGAGCGCTTAGTTCAACGCACACTTCCGGTTGTGAAGAAATCCTCCACGACAGGCAGCGTGGACAGAGTCTCGGCCGGGTCGTCAACCTCCCGCACTGCCAGACGATAACCTATCCAGGTTCTAAACTAAGCTTGGGTAGAACCCTGAAACGAGAAGGAGGCTTGCCGTGACCAAGACGAGAATGGGGCGCCCGCGTGAATTCGACGAGGAAACCGTATTGGACGCCGCTATGAGGGTGTTCTGGGATAAGGGTTACGAAGGAACATCGATGGCTGACCTGGCGAATGTGATGAAGCTTAGCCCGTCCAGCATATACGCGGCCTTCGGTGATAAGAAAGCGCTCTTCCAACGTGCAGCAGACAAGTACGCGAAAGATGCGACCGACTTTTATCAAGGATCACTAGCACAGCCTACCTTCCGCGCCGTGATCCAGGATCTACTCGCCAAAACAGTAGATTATTTAACGACGCCCGGTCACCCCAGGACCTGCTTTACCTTGGGAGCAATGCCGTTTAGCTCGGATACAGAGCCCATTCGCCTCATGCTGCTAAAGGTAAGAAAGCGAGGGCAGGCGGCTTTGAAAGCTCGTCTGGAGATTGCACGAAAGAGCGGCGATCTCTCTAGCGATACAGATGCTGCCGATTTGGCTCGCTTCATTTCCGTTGTCATCGGAGGGCTCGTCATCCAGGCCGAGGGCGGGGCGTCCAAGGCTGAGATGAGACGAACGGCAAGTTTAACCTTGCGTTACCTGGGCTTTTGAGTTTTCACGTACCTCCTGACCGCTAACAGCTTTACGCCTTGTCCGACTGGACTAAGCTTCCTCGCATTAGGTTAGCGAAGCTATTTATGGAATATTGATTCCATAACGACTTATGTTATGTATATTCCATATATGCGCCACGATTTTGGTGGGATAGTCATTCGCAGCAAAGGAGAGCAAATGTCAGAAGTTCTTAAGGGGAAAGTCGCCCTTATCACAGGAGGAAGCAGTGGCATCGGATTGGCCACTGCTGTGCGCTTCGTAAATGAGGGTGCTTACGTATTCATCACTGGGCGACGTCAAACGGAGTTGGACAACGCCAAAACTCTGATTGGTAGAAATGTCACTACGGTGCAGGGAGACGTGACCAAGCTCGCCGACCTCGACGCACTTTACGAGACGATCACGAGAGAAAAGGGTCACCTTGACGTAATCTTTGCGAACGCAGGGGGCGGAGGGTTTGAGCCGTTTGAGGCAGTCACGCCAGAATCGTTCGATGCGACCTTCAATCTCAATATCCGTGGGACCTTCTTCACGATCCAGAAGGGCCTGCCACTTCTGAACGATGGCGCATCCATCATCATGACTGGTTCTATCGCAGCGGTGAAGGTGGTGCCATACCTGGGCACCTATGGAGCGGCGAAAGCGGCTCTTCGGTCGCTAGCACGAACATTGACCGTCGAGCTTAAGGACCGGAAAATCCGGACGAACCTGCTTAGTCCTGGCCCAGTCGATACACCGCCGATGGCGGGATTTCCAAAAGAGGTGCTTGGGGCCATGGTGGCTTCTATTCCATTGGGGCGTATGGCCTCTTCGGAAGAACTGGCCGCCGCCGCCTTATTTCTTGCGTCGAGTGAATCGAGCTTTATAACCGGAATTGAGCTCTTTGCAGACGGAGGTGCAGCTCAAATCTAAGGAATCAAAACGAAGGTGCGTGGAGGCTCTATCCGATCCTCCGGGCACCTTTGTTCTTGCTTTCCGAAACTACGAACGGACGAATCGGGTTAAGGCAGCCACAGATGTTGTCTGCCACGCAGAGCTAGCTGCGATCTTAAACAGAAGGCACACGGTCTCCGCGCTCGAAATATAACCCAATCCAATCGCAGTTGCACTGACTGTAACGACCAGGGCCATAAGGATACAAATTGGAGGGGGGCATTCGTCAGTTCATTTCTGTTGGGCTTGCACTTACTCTGCCGATCAAATCTCGCGCCTGTGGGGCCTCAGCTCACCCGGTCAACGACACAGTGTGGCCGTGCGCTCTGCGCAATGCGGAGGTGTGATGCCATTCCACAGGCGAAACGCATACTTTGAAAGCGCGGAGACCCGAGATCGGCTGATGCGGCTGTGGAAGGTTTCCAAGCGAGAGCTTGGGCTCGGACGCGGCAACAAGTTTTATCTGCCCACTCTGGCGAATCTGGCACGATTCGCTCGGACGTTACATCTGGATACCGGCGGAGCTCTTCGGGCGTTCGGGATCGATCCGAATGTGATTCGGGATACTACCTGGCGTTGGCGTTCCGAACGCACTCGGCCTATCAGCTCGTATGAATTTGATCGCGGAGGGATGATCACGGTTCCTCTTGCATATTCAACGGACGCGTCAGTATGGGAGAGAAATGCTTTTCTCAGCGAATTGGTTCCTCGCTTTCAAAGTGTACCGAGACGGGCGCTTGCGAATGAGTTGTGGCAGAACGCGCAATGCTACTATGCGCGGTTGGGATTGGGAGACTTTAGCTGTCTACCCCTAATACCGCCAGGAGCCTCGCTACAGATCGGGCGAGTCAGTGCGGGCGAGAGGGCGAACCCGGACCCGAAGACGCTTTACTTTATGAAGCTGCCATATGGTTATGGCTGTGGTTACTGTCGTTTATTGCCCGAGGCATTGGAAGTCCATGAGGTTGGCGAAAGATTCCCGCCCAAGCGTTTCCGGTACCTGGGGCCTGCGCTGAGTGAGGACGTCGCCGCGGAACCGGACCCTGGACGCCGAGCGAAACTTGAGGCCGAACGGCTGATACGAATCTGTGAGAATCGGGTCCGGATCTTGGGGAAAATAGTTGCCTTCTATGTTGACTTTGAAGAGCCATGGGCCGAGGCGAACAGGCGGTGTGATGAGCCAAGCGACGTCCCGGCTAGACTGATCGCTGAAATGGGGTCGTTAGCGGAGCTGGTTGAACTGGAGAGAAGACGTTGGAGATGGACACAACATGAGCTGGACGCCTTCTCAGAGCAGATTCACTCCGCAATCGGCTTTACCGTGAGCGGTCGCAGAATCCAGGGAATCGTCAGGAGCGAGACACCTCGCCTGAGCACAGCGGTTGCTCTGAGTGTGTTGTATTGTCATCGCCTGGAGGATGTTCTTGCGAAATGCGGACTACTCCTTCCAGACTCGACGCGCTACGACCTTCAAACGCTCCTGGCTGCGACTTCGGTTGATGACCTACCAACACTTGAGGATTTGGACAGCCGGGTAGGTTCGCCTCCTGAGCCTTTCAGCCGGCATACCGACCTGCTTCGAGAATGGATACAGTTTCCCTCGGTGTTGCCGTCGTTGGAGCCGTCTCTTTCCCTGCGGAGCACGCGAAAGATTTTGCGCCTCAATCAGACTTCACTCTATAAGGGACTTGACCCGCTTTTGCCAACTGGCTCTCTGCTGATAGCAGAGACGCAGTTCCGGAGTCGTTCAATGCTCCGAGAGGAAGAGATGAATCTACCAAAATGGAGACGACCTATCTATGTGTTTGAGACCCGTCGCTTAGGATTGATCTGTAGCCACGCTGCTCGGAACGAAACTGGGGAAATAGTCACTTTGCTCCCTTGCTCCGGCTCAGAACAAGCGCCTCAGATCTTCCGGTCGCAGGATATTGATCTGATCTCCGTGGTGGTTGGTGCCGCTTCGCGCTTTTAGGCAACATATCTCTGATTCCAAAATGAAGAAAAGCACACAAATTTCTAATAGATAATTGGGCTACATGTTGCTAAACCTTTAGAAAGAAATGAATAAGCGTTGAGGCTGCCATCGCTAAACCGATTCACCCCGGACATATTGCAACTGGCAGTAAAATGATTCGACGAACTGGTCCAACCGGTCGTCGCTCCAGATAGAGAGCATTTGGAACAGGTGGTCGCAGTGCGACCGGGTCTTAGGTGTAGTGCCGAGCGATCATGTGCTTTTCCCAGGCTTGTCGAGTTGTGAGTGTTGAATTGTTCGTGACTGTGGAGGCTCAGATCCTTTGATGCGTCGTCAGAGATTCAAGTTTTCAGACTCCCGTATGTCAGCGATCCCCGCGAAATCTGACAATTCAACTCAAAACTTGTTAGCCCATTCCATCGAGGCGCGGAGGGCTAAGGGAAATAGCTATTGCCCCGAGAGCTTGTGGAGAACGTCCTGTGAAGAAGCCTCTTTCCGGCCCCAGACGTGAGGCGCTAGATCGGCTAAAGCGGAAGCCAACGGAGGTCCCCGTGGTAACCGGTCAAGAGAGTGTATCTGGACATTCGCAGACAACGCGATTGCTTTTCTGTGGGGTTCAAAACGATGAGGATCTTAGAAAGTTCAAGGACGCGTTGGGCGAGGTCGATTTTGTTTCCGTCCACTCGACAGAACCGGATGAGGTCTTGCCGTATTGGCGACACTTCATGCCGCACTACACGATTCTCGGTAGCCAGGATGAAGAATCGATCAAGGCCGCTCTGGAGGTTCTGCGTGATGTGGCCGGCAAGGAAGACGATTGTGCCGTGCTGGCGGCCACGATTACGGAGCAGCTCAAACTTGACCGGACGCTAAGCGAGAGACAGGCAGAGATCGTCCGCTATCTCGCGAACGGTTGTAGCAACAAGCAGATCGCCGAGTTCATGGAGGTCCAACCGAGAACCGTCAAGGAATGGCTGACGGAACTGTTCCGTATCTTCTATGTAGGGAACAGGACGGAGCTGGTAGGGCGCTTGAACGAGATCAACTGGGCCGAGTCGGCTGCGTTGTTGAAGATTGATGTCCACAAGAACGAAAAGCTCGAACTGGTGCAACGACCAGATTCCGACGATTGCGACCTCGAAGCGGACGGGACAAGGGGCCGAAAGAAATGACCAAACTACACACGGGAGCTTTGCTCAGAAGCTAATTCCTACTTACGTCTTTTGGGCCGTTTCGGATGGACGTCGTCCGCTTCATTTTCAATGTCGATAAAGAGACTGCTGACGTGAACCTCAAGCCCATTTGCAATTCTTTCGGCCATACCCACAGTGATGTCGGTCTTTCCTCGCTCGATCACCGAAATGTAATTCTGATTTTCTTCGGGGACCATGGCGACGGCCAGATCCAATTGCTTCCATCCTCGTTCTTTGCGCAGTCTTCTGATTCTGCGACCTAAGAGGATGCGAATACTGGTTGCCATCCCTTTAGGATCACGGTATTCTCAAAATCAAATAGCCGGTATACCGGCTATTTGGGGTTGAATAATCTCGACCTAAATCGAGACTTCATGCCCCCTGCTGTATCGTAGCGTTACTGATAACTGTGTCTTTAGAGGATTGGCATTTCGTGGCACCGTGGCCATTTTCTATTCGGCTGAGTAGAGAGATTGCAGGTGTCCGCTTTGGGTTGTTGGCGAAAGGGCAGGGTCAGTAACCCCATCTAGGCGTTTTTGGAGAGCTCCTCAAGATGAAGCGGCGCAGGGTCCTTTTGGTAGATGACGATGATGAGAGTTCGCGAAAAACAGAAAGAGCACTCCGATTTCGCGAATGGGATGTTCTCCGCGTGAGGAAGCTGGACGACGGTCTCTGTGCGCTCAACGAGGGGACCTTCGATACGGTGCTGGTAGATCTCTGCGGCGAAGAGGGACTTCTAGCCGCGCTTTCATTGAAGGGGCATTTGCGGGAGATCGGGAGCCTGGCGTCCGTGCTCATGATTTCGGCAGGCGGACACCTTGAAGAACTGTCCGCTCTCGAGGCTGGGGTAGACGACTGGATCGCGAAGCCAAGCACGCCGGCAGTTGTTGAAGCACGGCTGCGGATTCGGCTTCTCCGTCGTTCGGAGATGCGATCGTTGTCTGCTGGTGCCTTTGAGATTGATCTCGACAGTCACGTCGGGAAGCTGGGGGGGCGGGAGATCTGTTTCACCGAAACCGAGACGAAAGTGCTCGAAGTTCTGCTGGAGCACCCCGGACGCATCGTCAGTAAGATGGCGCTCATTGAGCGGGTATATGGTCTCGGCTATCCAGGAACAGATCATGGTTTACAGAGTGCGGTGAAACGCATTCGTCTGAAGATCGAGGCAAACCCAAAAGAACCTGTCTGTCTCCTCAATGTGCATGGTCAAGGCTACCGATTTGATCCGCCCAAAATTGTGATGTCGATCTCTGAGGCTCCAAAGCGGACTCGATCAGACGAGCGTCCTGCTCCTGAACTCGTAGCGAGTCGTTGATCTGAGCGTACCCTCACGCCAAAGGATCTTTATAGCCAATTGGCTATACCGTGCCGGTAAATAGCGGGTACTGCGACGGATATCCCCGCGCCAAACCTTCTACCATGACATCAAAAAGCGTCTCCGATTAGAAGGGCGCATCAGCGTTGGCTGGGCGCGTGGAGGTCCTATGTCTTCCACGATCCTGCAAACGCTGGACCAGATAAAGATGCTTTTCTTCCAAGTCCCAGAGTTACCAATTCAGCGGTGTCGCCGGGCGAGCATGTTGATTGGAGCAACAGATGGTGGCATCCCAATTCGCTGTTCTACCCACGTCGGCTCGACGGGGCGCGTCCGCAGGTCCTGCTCCTCGCCGCTCAGTCTCTGATTGGCGACCGGACGATTCATCCCAATCCACATATGTCGGCTTACGTCCTTCCGAGGAGAAGCCCTATGTCTAAGAGCGAAGCCTCCCAACGGTCCTGGCGTGATGTCTTTGCAGTGTACGAGAGCAGTTGGCATTCGGTTTACCGTCGTGCGCGATCAATCGCGAGGAACCATCAGGACGCCGAGGATGCAACTCAAGAGGCTTTTCTTCGGCTATACGAGCAAACGGAGTCTGATGAGAGACGGTTTGCGAGTCCGGTGGCATGGGTCAACACCGTGGCAAAAAACCTCATTTTGGAAGGGTTTCGGCGAGCGAAGCGTGAGGATACGATAGACGCTGATGATGCGACCTTGTTTGAGGAGCTTGCCTATCAAGGGGAAACCCCGGAGGAGTCGGCGGTCGCCGGCCAGGAGACCGAGCGATTGCGGTCTGTCCTGTTAGGATTGCCAGCTATAGAACAGCAATGCCTTAGTCTTATGGCAATGGGATGGAACTTCAGGCAGATCGCGAATGCGACAGGGTTGTCGTACCACGCAACGATTGACAAGACGCGCAGAGCACTGAGAAAAGTAGGAAACGGAATTGGGGACGACAGAGCAAATCCATAGCATGTCGAAAAGATCCCATCTAAGCGACGACGTTTTGCTCCTCATCACGATGAGGGAACTTCCGAAGACCGCCAGGCAAGAGGCCGCCGACCATCTTCGTCAGTGTGCGAGCTGCCGCCAAAGGCTGCGCGGATTTTTCGATGTCCGCCGCAACATGCAGCAACTCGGGGATCAGGAGTTGCGCGCCTTCGCTTCGGGAGTCTCCGAGACGGAAGTCAGTAACCATCCGTCTGCGGGAAGAGTTTTCGGCTTCGTTGGGACCTCACTGGCGGCGGTGTTCCTTGTGGTCGCTGGTTACCTTGCGTTAGTGAAACCACGCACAGTCAGCGCAGATGAACTTCTGTCGCGCGCCACTTCGCATGAAACCAACCTCGCTGAGCCCAGACGCTACAGTCTGCGGATGGGCAAAACGAATTGCGTCGATGGCGTACCGGGTCCGAAGGGGGTCTCAGTTGGAAAGCCAAGCCCTTGTGAAAGTATTCGTCGAACGCTGGTGAAAGGGAAATGGGACGTAGCTCACCCGCTGGCTGCCGCTTCCTTTCAGAGTTGGCGACACTCACTCTCGAGGCCCCATGATGTCGTTACTCAAGATGAGAAGACCTGGAAGCTCCGGACTGAAACGGATAGTGGTGAGCTCCGGGCGGCCAGCATCAGTGTTCGCAAATCTGATTACGCACCCCAAGTGATCACGCTTGAATACGCTGGTCTCGAACCGATCTTCATCGAAGAGGCTTCGATTCCCGAGTTTCCAGTCCCAGAAAGAAGCCTGGAGACGGCTTCCTCCGGAGTCAACAAAATGCCTTTAGAAGCGGAGCCTGATCCGCTCGACGTTCGCGAAGTTCGCGCATGGGTGACGTTACATAAGGTAGGCGCGGATTCTGGATGGGAAGCAACGGTGATCCGCCAGCCTGATCGAGTGATTGTGGGTGGCTTAGTAGGCGACGCGACAAGACAGAAGGAGATCGAGTCGGCAATGGCTCAAGTCGATCCGCAGATTGAGATCGAACTTCACACAACGGCATCGGCGACGGCATCGGACCGTTCATTGTTTCCAGAGCGGCAGTTGGGAGCTTCAGCTCCTCCCCTTGCAGAGGACTGGCTGGAGCAGCACTTTCCGGCACCAAATGAGCGAAGTGCCTACTCCAGCCATGTGTCTGAACTGTCGCGGTCGTTGTTGGGTCAGATTTTCTTGTACAGCAAGTTAAACTCGCGCTATCAGGTCCTTCACGCCTGTCCCTGCGCGAAGGATCTTGAGCCTGACCTCTCGTCCCAGCGTGAACGCATCGCTTCTCTCCAGCAGGAGTTGGCATCCATCCTTGCTCCTGTCATCGGTGACCAGGCAGTCCACAAGCCGGTAAGGCCGCTGACATATCCCCAAGTGGTAGAGCTCGACAGACTGGTGCGGAATACATTTACTGCTCAGTCAGAATCCTCAACGACACTCTCCGAAGCCTTGGACGGACTGCGGTCGGGTCTTTCGAAGCCTTAGCAGCGTTCGGTTGCATCCCTTCCGATGAGCGCTAGTGATCTCGGACCGCAATAACTCGTGTGAATTTATTTACATTCCATTAACGAATACCCGACCTGCCAATCATCATGCGAGTACACCTAAGCAATCTTGGTTCGGGGTATCCATTCAGTGAGTCTCTCTTTTCTGCGAATGTCCGCACGATCTCTTTCGTCCTTGTCTTCGGTAACAATCATTGCTTTCGTCCTCGGAACGTCCGTAGTAGCCCTTGGCGCTCAGCCCGATCAACCCACCATGGGTGCGGTTACGGTTGGCAAATCAGCTCCTGCCTTCAGTGTTGTCACATTGGATGGCAAAGAGGTTTCGCTTTCAAACTATAGGGGGAAAGCCCTGATCGTGAATTTTTGGGCGACTTGGTGCGGAGCTTGCAAACTGGAAATGCCCTGGCTGGCGCAGCTCCGCGATGAGTACGCCAACCGAGGGTTTGAGGTAGTGAGCATAGTCACTGACGGTGCCAGTGAAGAAGCTGTAAGGCGGATTGCCGACAAGTACGGTGTGAAGTATACGGTCGCTCGTTGCAATCATAAAACCGCTCAAGCATACGGCGGCCTCCCATATTTGCCGGAATCCTTCTACATCGGCAGGGATGGGAAGGTGATCCTCGCATCTGCCGATGCAGGCTCCAAAGAGGAGATTGAAGCAAACATTCGTAGACTGCTAGGACTTAGCCCCAAATAGTCGGAACGCGGCATTAATAAAGGTGTGGGTCTTATGGATGCTCTTATTTCTTCCTCTACAGTCAGCCGACGTCGATTTCTGCGACAAAGCTTCGGATTTAGCGCACTAGCTACGCTGGGATTTTGGCCGGATACGGTTTTTTCTTTGCCGTCTGACCCTGCCGCTGCGGAACTGCTCATGGTCGGAGACTGGGGATACGACGACGACGACCATGCCGGGCAGTCCTGTGTGGCTGCTGGGATGCGCGAGTATGCGAAGCAACACGAGCTCAAGACGCAGGCTTTACTGATGCTTGGAGACAACTGGTATGGCGACCTTACTGGAGGCGTCCACTCTCCCCGCTGGCAGACACAGTTTGAAGAGATGTATCCGGCCGATGTGTTCGCCTGCCCTGCCTACGCTATACCAGGGAACCACGACTATCAACGTTGGCCCGAGAGCAAGGTAGCTGCCGAGCTGGAATACGCCCGCGTTGGCATGAACGGTGCAAGTCGGACTCGCTGGACCATGCCCTCCCTTTGGCACCGGTTTGGGTTTCGTTTACTGTGAAGAATCCCCTTATCACTTTAATCGCGCTCGATAGCAATATGCCCTTCGATGACGGGAGCCTTGGCAAAGGGCGGAACTTTACGCTGACACCACAGCAACAGGCGGAGCAGCTTGCATGGCTGGAAACGGAACTCGCCCGGCCGCGAACCACGAAATTTCTGGTCGTTATGGGACATCATCCTGTCTACTCGGACGGAATGCATGGCGACCATCCCGTGCTGGTTCGTGATTGGGACCCGCTGTTTCGCAAACACAAGGTCGATCTCTATTTGGCAGGTCATGACCATGACCTGCAACATCTGGAGTTCGAGGGCCATCCGACCAGTTTCTTTCTCTCGGGTGGCGGTGGGGCCGATTTATACGACCTCAAGAACGATCCTTTGCCGCGGAGGAAGTACGCCCAGAAGGTGTATGGCTTCAGTCATCTTTCCGTGACGCCAAAGCAGATGATCCTGCGCCATCTTGATAGTAATGGGCGGCCCCTTCATGCATTCTCCAAGACTCCCCGTGGCAAAATAACGATCTCCACTTAGTGGAAAAGGAGAGCGAGAAGTGAACTCGACTCTTCATTCGGCACACATTTTTGACTAACTGAAGTTCTATAAGCGCCATGCGTATAGTCCAGCGTGACCAAGACGAGTCCGTTGAAGTGTACCGACGCAACTTTATTCGTTCCCTATTAACAAACTCCAACTCCGCCAATCATTACATCAGCACGCAACTGAGACCTTGATTCGGAGTGCCCATTCCTATGAGCCTTTCTTCCTCTGGCGGCAAGCCTGAGCAACTCGTCCGTTCATACGTTTTCCTATTTCTCGTTATCGTATTGCTGTGTGGTCAGAGTGGCTTCGGCCAGCAGATACGGATACTCAATGAGGCGGTTGTTAGCCCTCCACAAGGCGGCCAACACAGCTGGTATGACATTGAGGCTGATCCTAACAACTCCAAGAATCTCATTGTTTGTGGGATGCGATGGGACGCGAAAGACAACGCTGAGCGTGGCTTTGTGTACTCATCGCAAGATGGAGGTGTGACGTGGCATCTCGCACTTGAGGACAAACACTCTAGCTGGGTTTCTGAGGAATCGTGTGCTTATGGGGTGCATGGTATCGCATATTTTATAGCTGGCGCTTCCAAGATCGACGATGCGGGAGGGTTACACCATGACCAAGGTATAACGAGAATATATGTCTCTCGCGATGGGGGAAAGAGCTGGACTCTTGGAACCGAGACTGGATGGACGGATTTCTCAGCTTCCGTAGTCGACATAAATAAAGGTGAAAACGAGAACCGGTTATATATCTTTTTCAACAATCTGTGGACCTACTATTCTTCAGTTCATGACCAAGGTAAACCGACTAATTTACCTAAGTTCAGCGATAAGGTAAGTGAGTTCGATACGACGGGGAATACGACAGGCCTAATCAGTTATAAGTATGGGGATGTTCATCCTGCTGGTCCGTTCTATAACGATGCCATGTACAAGCTGCGACTCCATGGCTCGTATCCGGCACAAAATCTTTTATTAAAAGACGGTTCCTTATTAAGCCTTTTCTGGTCGAAGAGAAGGACATTTGGTGCTGATGGCAGGCAAGATGGTAGAGAATTTATCCTTGCTGCTCAGCATACTGATCCCCAACGCCGGGTATTGTCTGAACCGGTTGTCTTACAGCAATCGACAGAGGTCCGGCAACAACAACCAATGGCGTGTAATTCATACCTCTCTGCGCCAGCTGCATATGACAAAGTGGCAAATAAGATCTATACAGTCTACCTCGGGAGCCAAGGGACCCATTGCACGTTGGTGTTAGCGACATCCACAGACAACGGAGCCACTTGGTCTTCGCATCCGTGGGTTGAGAAATCGGGTGCTCTCTCGGACTCCACAAAGATTCCGGAGCGTCGATATAAATCGCTGGCACTAGCAAGGAACAACGATGGCTCTTTAGCTCTTTTGTGGCGCGATACAAACGACAGTGACTGCTGGAATTTTGCTGCATCCACAGATGACGGATTAACGTTTTCGCATCCCAAGCAGCTTTCGGGTTGCCAGCTTGAATCTGGATCAAAATACAGACTCAGCAGTGCCACGCTGGACTTTTTCGTTGCGCAGGCTGACCCCTCCGATCCCCAAGATTATGCAAGTTTGCGCATCGAAAACCACGATAACTTTGCCCGTAGTCATACCACTGGTATTGCCGTTTCTAGCGATGGCGTCTTTCATCCGACATGGGTCACCTTTGGAAAAGGTGAGGGCCAATTGCATACTGCTGCAATTGCGATTCAAGCGCATCCCGATAGCAAAGTGCAAAGGGTTGAACTTCCGCAAGATTGGAAAGAAATCACGGGCAGGGTCCAGTTTCTGTACGGCGGAGACCAACAATACGATCCTGCATCTGGGTTGCTTACCGTCAAGACAATCATACGCAATAGCGGTAAGCAGATCCTTCAGGCACCCCTCAGGTTAGAAATCACTGCATATTCTGACGTCGGCACCGTCTACCCGATAAACGTGCAGTCCGAAGGTGCGAACCAGTATTGGGATGTTGGCGGATACCTGCCTAGTGGTGGTCTGGAGCCAGGAGGTGTAAGTCAGCCTATACCGCTGATTCTCCACTTTGTCCCTGATGCTGATGCGGAGCCTTCCGATTCCCTTGCTTCGTTGTCGATGCATCTGCTTTCGATGAATGCATCTGTTAGTCCTTTGGATTCTCGCACAAAAGGAAAAGATCAAGCACCGCTGTTGTCCCCTCCTCATATCGCTCCGAACTCCTCTGCTCGATCACAGGGGTTGGGCTCCAACCTTGATACCGATCCGCAAAAGCCACAGAACGACATTCCCTAGTGAACGTTAGGCGCAATGGCGCAATTCGGTACATATCCTCGTTTTCTTAGTTATGAAGAATTTGTGATCTCTCATTCTCAGGAGAAATTTGTGTTCATAAAAAAGTGTTCATTTGTCTTCTTGCTGTCGATTGCTTCAGCAGCTTCAGCTCAAAACGCACAGTTAACCGGGTTGGTAAAAGACCCCAGCGGTGCATGTATCGCTCGAGCCACTGTAACACTCGCAAACCAGGATACGGGGGCCGTATCAACAGCCAAAACGAACGCTGTTGGGTTCTATAACTTTTCATCCGTTATTGCTGGAAGATACGCTGTTAAAGCCGAGGCAAAAAGTTTTGCAAAAACAATGGTCGATGGTTTACGGGTCGAAACATCTGGGGATCAGAGGCTCGATATTGAACTTAGCGTTCCGCGTGGAAGCGAAACCATAACGGTGCAAGCTGGCTCCGTCAATATGAATACTGAAGATGCTTCGGTCAGCACCGTTGTCAACCAAGCCCTCATTGGCGAACTACCATTGAACGGACGTAGTCTTGACACTCTCTTCTTACTTACCCCTGGCGTGGTTCCATCGGGGACGCAGAATGGTGGCGGTCAATACTCGGTCAACGGCCAGCGATCTTCCGGCAACCAACTAACCGTGGACGGTGCCTCCGGAAATGTGTTCCTGAGTTCGACGTTCGCTGGCAGTCCTGTGACGGGGTCTGGTCAGACTGGTGTAGCCGGATCGACGTATGCCACCTCGGCCTCCGGGGGTACTAATGGCCTGTTGCCGGTAGATGCAATTGAAGAGTATCGGATGGAGACATCCACCTATTCGGCAGAGTATGGGCGTTCGCCCGGTGGTCAAATCCAAATGCGGACGCGGGGAGGAACAAACACATTTCATGGGTCTGTCTTTGAATATTTTCGCAATCAGGTGATGGATGCGACCGACTGGTTCGTAAAGTACAACGGCCTGAAACAGTCGCCACTTAGAATGAATGACTTCGGAGGCACCGTAGGTGGCACCATTTTCAAAAACAAACTATTCTTCTTCGTTGCGCACGAGACCCTTGATCTTGATCAGCCAAACAGTACTAAGGCAAGCGTTCCAAGTGCCTTCGCACTGCAATCGGCCAGTGCGACCTTTGCACCGCTTATAGCAGCATTCCCCAAGGGAAATGGTGGAACCGCCGCTACCAGTAAGAATCCACAATACACCGATATTTACAATGCTGCCTATGCGACGAAGATAATCGATCACTCAACGTCCGCCCGGTTTGACGCTAATCTGCCAGGGGGATACAAAGCATTCTTCCGCTTCAACCTTGCTCCGTCGTCTTCGACGAATACACTTTGGGACTCAAGCAACTCCTCGCTTGGGTTGAATACTTATACGGGTGGCGTCACTAAATCGTTCACGTCGTCGTTGCTCAACGAATTGACGGCTAATTACAGTACGAACCATACAGCATTTAGTTATAAGTTGCTTCCCATAGATGGAGGCGATCCGAGCGGCCTCAATCAATTCTGTTCCACTGAGGCATATAGTCCCGGTGGTAGTTCTTCGCGTTGTACGTTTACTGGTGTGCGAGGCTGGACAGGGATCAATTTAGGTGTGCCACAGGCAGGCGATGTGAGCCAGTGGAATGTAATTGACAAACTCCATTGGACGATGGGCCGACATTCCCTTACTTTTGGCACTGATTTTCGGCGCCTGTTGACCAGTTTTGCGCCCTATACGAACGACACTGTTTATCTTGGCTTTTTCAATAGTCCTACTGTTATCTCGGGTACTGCCTTTGATGAAGCAGCGACCCAAACAGCAACATTCAACAAACTCTCATTTCCAGTGGATAATCTGTCTCTATTCGCTCAAGACGCCTGGCATATTACAAGCCGCCTCACAGTGAATTATGGTTTACGGTGGGAATATAATCCGCCAGTGTCCGATGGGAACGGCGGACCCCTTGCTCTCATCGGAAGTTCAACCAATCTTTCAAGCCTAGTACCTGCGCCAACCGGTACTCCACTTTATAGGGCGGAACATGGTGCTTTTGCTCCTCGGCTGGGATTTGCCTACCAGCTTCAGAATCGTCAAGGCTTTGCTACTGTGTTGCGCGCAGGGGCTGGAATATTCTACGACACGGGGCAGGCTGCCACTACATTGGGCAGCGTCAGCAATAGTTACCCCTACGTCATTACTGCTTCAGCAAGCAATGTTCCCTTCAGTCAGATCAACTTCAAATCGCTTCAGCAAAGCGCTCCGGCGCAGACTTTGCCCCAGGACACTCTCTATGCTGTCGATCCGCATCTGACACTCCCTTATACGGGACAATGGAACCTCGCCGTTGAGCAGCAGCTCTTTGGCAACACTTCGGTAAGCGCAACGTACTTGGGCGCCGATGGAGAGAAGCTTGGATCGACTATAGCTGCACAGGGCCTCACTCCGTCGCTTGTTACGCCAACAGACGGAGAGCTATTTTTGTTGACCAATCGCGGTAGATCGAACTATCAGGCGCTGCAGCTCCAGGCGACGGTTCGCGCGGCCTCTGGAATCGATGCTCTCGTGGCTTATACGTACTCGCACAATCTGGACAATGGAACGTCCGATTTTTCAGGTCCGAGTGCCAATGTGACGGACTACTGGGGAAATGCAGACAACGATATCCGTCATGTCTTTTCGGCTGGAATGAGTCTGAGGCCTAAAGGCATGTCTGAAAGTAAGCTGCTCAAAGTGGTGTCAACGGGTTGGGTAGTGAACACATTTATACGGCTGCAAACCGCAACGCCTCTATCCGTATTTGCCACCATTTATACGGTAGACAACAGCAACCAAGGCTTCGCCGATCGCGTTCCGGGAGTTCCGGTATACAAACATGGTCCTAGTACGGGAGTATGCGCGGTTACCGAGAGCTGCATCCCTGGTGGCGTTCAGCTAAACCCAGCAGCATTTGCCGATCCTCCGAGAGATCCCGTGACCTTGGCACTGCTTAGAGACGGCGATAGTGGCCGGAACGCCTATAGGCTATTTGGACTACATGAGTTCGACCTATCTACGGGAAGAAAGTTCGCTGTTACGGAGCGTGTGGGTTTCGAGTTCAAAGCGGAGGCCTTCAACATACTGAATACCCCGACATTCGCGAATGTGCAGACAGGACTAGATTTCAACACAAACTTCGGACAAGCCCAAAACACCTATTCGGCTTTTACTGGGGGAAACGGGGGGCAAAATTCGACTTTTCAGCTTGGTGGCGCAAGAAACATACAACTTACGGGCAGACTAACGTTCTGAAAACGTTGCAAATACCTTATCATCTCAGCATTGTTGAGAAGTTAGGGGGGGTAGTCCCCCCCCCGACTGACCATCACCTATTCATCTACTTCATAGGCGCCGTTTGTGCCATTGCTTGGATCGCTTGAATCGCTGCAGAGGTTGTTGGGTTTTCCCGCGCCGCCACCGCTTTCGACGAGGTGAATAGCCCTACCGAGGGGTTGCATTGTTGGTACTTGATATTTCATATCCTTCTCCTTAGACATTGGTGATGTTGAGTTGATCTGGCATGGGTTCGTAGATCTAGTGCTCCATGTCTTCCGGGAGCAAGCCCTATTCGTCTACTTCGTATGCTCCTGCGGATTTCGCATCACCACCATCTGGGCAATGATGTGTGTTTTTGTTGCCGCCGTTTGTGTGGGTGATCAATTTGGAGGCAAGCTCCAGTGGACTGAGCGTAGGCTGTTGGTAACGCATGATAGTTCTCCTTTCAGATTCATGGCCGGCTTTGGCGGTCGGCCACGCTTGCTGTCACTGTTCACCGACGGTGACGATTTCTATTCATCGACCTCATATGCGCCATCGCTATAACAAGGGCCGCTGGTGTCTTGACACTGTGTCGCACATTTGTCGTAGTTAGCTATCCGATTGAGGGGATGTGCGGGGGATGTGAATGGGCGCGTGTATTGCATTGTGTGTCTTCCTTTTCAGAAACTGGCGTCGTATTGACGCCGCGTAAGTTGGCCAATTGCATCGGCATGTTGCGCTGCATAAGCCAGTAACAAGCTCCTAGAACACCGTGGAGCAGCACAACTGGTGCCTCCTTACCCTGACGCAGCCTTTCTATGTCCTTAAGCACTTGGGTCACGTCAATGTAGCGTTCCCCGATGGCTGACTTAGGCAGCAGTGATTCGAGGGCCGCCGCGGAGTCGATCAGCTCTAAGGCTATTTCCCGTTTCCCCAACCACTTCGTCTTGCGGAAAAGTACAACATCTGGCACGATGCCCTTCAGCGCCCGTCGCATCAACGATCGCCGCTGTTTCGCACGGAGAAGCTGTTCTTCAGGAATAGCAAAGAGAAAAGCGACGAGGTCGCGGTCGTAATAAGGAAGCGTCAACCGCCCATCTACCCCTGTAATACTCAATGGCCTGTTCTGAAGAGTCGAAGCGAGCGTGAGATAAGCGGAATTGGGAGAATTTGGGCCGGGCAGGTAATCCTGCCATGTTCGAACAGCGCTGAGGCTTCGTTCACGGGCGTCATAGCGCTTGGCGAACTCGGGTTGTAGCCAGGTCGACACTTCCGCGGTTGCATCCAGTTTTGCCCGCACGGTCAAAGGCATGAGCTCAAGGACAGAGCGGCCCAGCAGTGTCCAGATAGGAACCTTTCGCTGCAAACTCCAAGCCTGAATTTGCTCCCAGTATGTTGGTAGGTGCAAAGTCCAGAGCGATGTTGCAAGTTGCGGTACAGGATTCTGGACTCCACCAAGGAGCTCATCTCCGCCAAGACCTGCGAGATGAACCCGGTTGGACTGTGCTGCTGTCGCGTCAGATACTCGGAGTTCATGCTGTAATGTGCTGTTGAAGGAGCCAGGTAGTGGAGAAAAGCGTTCAGCAGGCAATGGGACGAGCCCAAGCCTGGACTTGGACATTTGCAAGTGGGTTCCCGTCTTGCCGATATGTGCCTCAATTGCCTCGTAGTACGGACGTTCGTCACCACCAGGCTCGTCCAACGAATAATACGAGAGGGTATTGATAAGAGCATTGGCTTCGCCTCGATTGATCAGGTCGTAAGCAATACACACAATCGAACTGGAGTCGAGCCCTCCGCTCAAATCTGCTTGGATGGGGTAGTTGGTTCGCATACGGTGACGCAGTGACTGTCGCAGAAAGTAGCGGAAATGCTCTTCGTATTCAGCATCCGACTTGTAGCGGATGGGCCGTTGATGAGCGAAGCTCCAGTAACGCTGAATGCGAAGTCGATGAGTGTCGACCTCAACATATGATCCCGGTGGCACCGCTTGAATCTCAGCATAAGGAGTGAGCTGCGGCTCAGGATGGGAAACAAAGTAGCCAGCGAAGTATTCGTCGCATAGCGCAAACTCCTCGCCACTGTGCAGAACGAGAGTCGTAAGGTTCGTCGACCAGAACAGGCTCTTAGGGGTTCGCAGATAATAGAGCTTACGAATGCCGATGTAGTCCCTTGCAAGAATGAGGCGCCGCCGTCTCCGATCCCAGACCGTCATTGCCCAATCGCCAATAAGACGTCGGAAGCAATCTGTACCCCAATGATCGAAAGCCGCAGCAGCAAGTTCCGCATCGGTGGGAAGATCGACCGATCTGCTGTCCAGAGCGAGAAGCAGTTCCTCCTGATTATCCAGTCGGCCGTCCCATAGCACTCGATTCCCGTCCCGACTGTGAATCGGCTGTACTTCCAACGAGTCCTCTGCGGTGACGTAATAGGCGCGATATAGAAGTGTGAGGCCATCTTCTGCATGCTCCCCGCGGCCGTCAGGTCCATGTTGAGCAAGTGACTGCTCAAACGCCAGTATCTGGGACGGGTCTACAGGGGCGTGATCGAAATGCCAGATGCCTGCTTGCATACTCATGCAGTTCTCCTAGCAGCGGTCCAGGATTAAATACTCTGCCTGTACTTCAGGCTTGTCGTTTACAACGCGTCCATCGACTTCGACCCAGGCATGCGATTTGAGTGGCAGCCGTTGTGCTCCTATAGTGAGTTCTGCGGCTATTCCATGTTGTCGAAGCAGCACAGTCGCCACGGTGGACCGCTGCAGGCATAGTGCGTGCTTGGGGTACCACATGCATGCATGAGCTACTGCCGTACAGATTGTCTCTATGTCGTTTGGACTTGGGGTGTGTCTCGCGACGGGGATGTTCCGAACCTGTTTATACAGAGCGAAAAAGTCATGCTTCCGAAGGAAGAAATCATACCGCAGCAGTTCAATCAGGGAACGAAGGATCAATCTACGCATGGGGTACCTCGATCTCGAGTTGCCGGCACAGAAAGGCAACTCGATGAACTAATGCATCGATTCGCGTGGATAAGGGAAGAGTGGCGAAATGACCACGCAGAGGATTCCAGTCGAGAAGGACCGGGTTCGCATCGCGTTCTTCCACCGGAAGCGCACTCATTGCGGCCTGGAGACGCGCGATGTATTTGAGCGCGTGCATGGGGTCACAACGAGTGTCTGCGCCTCCCGAAACCATGAGCAGAGCGGGGTATGAAACCCCGTCTTTGATGTTGTGATACGGCGAGTAGTCCAGGAGTATCGGGAAATCATATGGATCTTCAGAAGAGCCGAACTGGGAGAGGTAGAACTGAGTATTGTCAAAGCGGTGGTAACGGAGCATGTCGAGGAATGGAGCGACGCAAAGCACGGCTCGGATAAGATCTGGCCGTTGTGTCATGGCGACCCCCATGAGCAAACCTGAATTGGAGCCACCAGCAACTGCGAGTTTCCTGGGGTGGGTGAACCCCTTCCCAGTCAGATAGTCGGCCGCCGCAATGAAATCAGAGTGAACGGTCGGGCGATTTCTGCGAATACCAGCCTGGTGCCAGGCTTCTCCGAACTCGCCTCCGCCTCGCACATTGGCTATGGCAAAGTGACCGCCGATTTCGACGAAGTAACTCGCCAGGGGGGAATATCGTGGTGTGAGGCTAATGCCTGCAGCGCCATAGGCGGTCAGCACTGTAGGAACCGATCCACGTTTGAACGTTTCGGGTTTACCCAGAATCGTTATGGGGATCTGCGTACCGTCCGGTGCGGCGTAGGTGGAGCGCCGAGCATCGAAGGAAAGCCTGGCGAGACGCTCTTCCGAAAATGGCTCGTTCGATTGTGTCTGGAAAAGATAGCGATATACCGAAGGGGGCTGACAGTAGGATTCGAAGCTGTAGAAGAACTCCGTTGTGTCGCCACCGATGATACTGATGCTGCCAGATTCCGGCGTCGTGAGCGTGCTGACCAAGCTGCCGTCGAGCGTGTAAATCCGAACTGTGCTGGCCAGATCCTCCACAGTGGCGACAACTAAGTAGTCGCTGAAGATTCGCCAACTCTGAATGCGCTGCGGTCCTTCCTCGAGTACAAGTTCCGCCGCTTCAATATCAGGAGCTGCGAGTGAGGTCTTAAGGATGCGAAGGTTTGGAGCCTGGACGTTTGTAGCGAAGAACAGTGACTCTCCCGCAATCCTGAAGTCGTACTGGTCTGTCGTGTCCTCAAGTAAGGCGAGAATTGGATTGCCACAGGTGCCCAGGTTCTGAAGGTAGTAGCTTTGAAAGACTTCATCAGGCTTGGCCTTGATAGTGACATGCATCGCGATACCTGACTCGCGGTCCAGACCGCTGACCAAACGAAGCTTCTCGGATCGGCCGCCATAGAACACAGTTTTGTCTTGAGCGAGTTCCGTGCCGAGTTGGTGAATCTTAACGCTCTTGGGTTGGGTCGGGTTACCCACCTCTTCGGTCACATAGAGGAATCCCTTTCCATTCTTGAGGAACGAGAAGCCGCGCAGTGCCCCTTTGGGCAATTCATCTGGTAGAGTGGCTCCCGTCGTCACGTCGAGAATGCGAACGCGTCGGGCACCTTGCCCACCTGTACGGACCCCATAGGCCAGCAGGCCCCCATCTGCAGAAACGTCGACGATGGTGACCGAAGCATCCTTCCCCTCTCCAAGGGATTCCGGATCAAGCAATCGACGGTCTTCTCCATTGAAGCTTTCTCTCAGATAAATGCTGGACTGTTCTTCGCCGCGGTTACGCTTCGAAAAGAAGTAGCGATCCGCTACCTTCCTCACCTCACCGATACTTCCTATATCAAACAGCTCTGCGAGACGTTGCCGCATGAGATCGCTGTCTGGAAGGCCCGCAAAGTAGCTTTGGGTGTAAAGCGTCTGCTCATTGGTCCAGGCTTGCGTTTGTTTCGATTGATGGTCTTCGAGCCAGCGGTATGGATCGACAACGGACACACCGTGGTATATGTCTGTGACCGGCTTCGGAACGGAGTAGGGGGCGAGTATTTGCGTGACGCTCATAGCACACCTACCGGTTGTAAGAGTTCAAGTTCTCGTTGCAACCGTCGCAGGAGGCTTCTGTTCACCTTGTCGAGCATGGGGCTCGTATCCTGGTTTGCGGGATTGGCTTGTCCTTGAAGAGCGTGGATCAATACTGCCACCGCGGGCGAGAGACGCAGGCCTGCGTCGACACGACTACGCCCCAGGAGTGAGGTCCAACTGCGATAGGCATAGTTGCGGTGCATGCGTTCTCGCCACTCTGCATGGCTGGGGTGGTCTTTGATCGTGCGGTTCCAGAAAAACTCCCAGGATATAAAGGGGAAGGCCACGTAAGCTTCCGCCCAGTCGATAAGGATCGGCCACCCATTCTTGACGATGACGTTATGAGGACTGAAGTCGCCGTGGGCGATGCTGTACGGAATGTCGACGTCTTCGACCTGATGGCAGAGGTCGCGGCAGCCTTGGGCAATATCCCGCAACTCTGCCCTGCTGAGCATCGCCGGCGGAGAGCTTGGTTGCCTCGCTGCGACCTCGATCATGGATTCGAAAAAGGGATCGATGGATTCCAGAATCCTGGGAATGCGCCAGTCTGCGCAGCCGAGGTCCAGAAGCTTGTCCTCACAATTCGTAAACACGGTCTGCACCTTGGCCAGAATGCGGGCTGTCAAAGCCCAGGGCCTTCCATCCGGCTCTACGTCCAGTTCGTGCCCGTTGACCTCTTCTGCCAGCCATCCATTGACCTCCGGCTTGGTTGCTACTACCTTGGAGAACCACCAGGGGCATTGCGCAGTCAGCAATTGCGTTATAGCGAACTCGCGCACATTGGGTTCACCCACCGCTTTGAACCAGAGGGCGGCCGGGGTTTCAGGGGTAGCCTCGCCAATTGGCTCTACCCCGATTCGGAAGAGTGCAAACCATGGGTCGCCATTCCACTGCTTGAAGCTGACCTCCCGCAGACCGAGAGTTGAAAGCTGAGATGTATACCAATCGCGGAGCTCATCAAGCCCCCTATAACGACCGAAGCTGCTCGGCCTTTCCCCAGAGTCGTAAGACTCGAATTCATGGAGACCTTCGACCAGAACTTGTCGATCTTCGATGCTAAGCTGTGCTCTCGCCTGTTCTGGCGTAACCCAGTTGAATGACGCGGGAGCGTCCAGGCTGTCATTCTGGAAGCGACATATCGCCGTCAGAGCCCCGGTTCGACCTTCTCCTTCGACACGAGCGGAGAGAATCAGAAACAGATCAATCCCATACTTGTCGCGGGCGACATCGGTTACTGAATGTGCGAGTCGAGTGAACCGCGGAATCTCAACGGTGGGAAGGCTTTCAGAGGCCCCGCAGCGATTTACGAGGACCTGTTTATGTCTGTCGAGAACAACCAGATAGACGAGTTGGTGCGCTTCCTCTGACATCGATTTTCTCCTCACATCATGCGTACATGACCGACCTTGTGGTTTGCAGTTCTTTGAGCTGATGGTGCAGCAACCTCGCTAAGGATCGGAGGTAGCTGTCGTAGGGACTTGGGCCATGGCACTCGCGCTCGTGATAGAACATTGCTACCGCGAGAACTGCAAACGTCGGCAAGAGGCGAGCCCCCACCTCAACAGACGACTTCCCGTATGAGTCGGCCCAGGGTTCTAAATAGGTGCGGCGGAGCGTATTTTGCCAGGGTTTGCGTTCTGGCGCTTCGACGGCCATGCGATTCCACAGATACTCGCCGGCGATCAGGGGTAGGCTCACGCACGCTTCTGCCCAGTCGATGTAGATCGGTTTCTGTTGATGGATGAGTGTGTTGTGCGGGCTGAAATCTGCGTTCGCCAGCCCCTCTGAGAAGGGCAGGTCTGCAGCCGCTAGACACAATTCTTCTACCCCTCGTTCCAATAAAGAGAGATCGGTCGCTCTCAGTATGGCTGGTGTCAGCGTCTGCTGCCGCTCCATAGCCGATGCGATGTGTGTAAGAAACCCTGGCAGCCTCTCGACAAGGGCGGAAGGGCGAAGATCGGCTGCACCGGAGGCCAGCAGTATCTCGGAATTGCCCATCCAATCTACCTGAATCTCCGCGAGGGATCTGGCTACTTTCTTCCACGTATCAAGGTTCTCTATCGCATGCAGCTCTGTGCCTTCAATGTGCTGCAAGAGAAAGGCATTCCATCGCGCCTCGGAGGCAACAACCCGCGGGAAGTATTGTGGATGGCGATCCGCAAGTAACCTTGAGATCCAAAATTCACGAACGTTGAAGTCGGTCACTGATTTGAACCAGAAGGTAGGACCGTTTGTGAAGACTTGAAGCAGGACGCCCCCGACCCGGCCATTCCATTGTTCGAGACGGTGAACCGAGTAGCCCATGCTTTGCAAGGTGTTGATTATCCATTCAGTTGTCTCGGTGTACCAGGCGTACCCCCCGAACTCCGGGTTTGTAGTATCGACGGAAGAAAGAACAGACGCAAACTCTTGTCCCGCTAGATCGCCGGCGTCGCTCCAGGTGAGACCAGAGGGAAGACCGTTCTCAGGTCTGTGCAACCGCACGACATGAAGCCGTGTTTCGGGATTGTTTGGCAGCACAAGAGAGAAGATATCGAGGTGTAATTGTTCGCGCACAGCTCGCGACAACATAATGCCAACTCGACCGGGCGATACATCGACTTCAGGCAGCGACCAGCCAGCGGGGGACCTCCGAACGGCCACTCGGCCAAATTCATTGAGAATCAATAGGGTAGCTTTGTATGTCTGTGTCACACTGCACCCCCTCTTGGCCCGCACACAAGCAGCCTGCGTCCATCCTTCGCCGGGGTCAGTATGTCTACATGCGGAAAATGACGACCCAAGGCGCTTGCGAATTCCTCTGGGGAGTACCAGGAGTCTGCGTCAGGGCGCCATTCCGCTGGCTGGACGCGTTCGCGACCGACATATTCTACGAGTGCCCGTCCGCTGGAGAAGCTCTTTACACCGCTTGCGATCTCTTCAAAGTCCAAACGGTACTTGCCGAAGACCATGTGGTGCGCCAAGGCGAAGCACAGCACAAGATCGGACTTTAGACGTTCTGTCGCTGGAGGGAACCAGCGATGGTTGACTCCCCGCCCCGGCGTGGGAAGAGTGAAGTCAAGGACCACCGGGTAAAGCGACAGATCACTCTCTTGTGTGTTGGTGTAGGCGACGTCTACAAGAGCAGGATCGAAATCGGCGGCTATGACCTCACGACCCTGTTGTGCGGCTTGACGTGCATAATGACCTGTATTCGCACCCAGATCGAGCACACTGCTAATTTTCTCTCGCTCGAGAATCGACGTCAGAACTTCCTGCTTGCGAGCCCAGGATGTTCCGATGCCCAAGTCGCAGTCCGTCGCAAAGTAGTCGATCCAACGGTTAGCGGGCGCCGACAAGGCGAGGGACTCGATCTCCGCTGCCGCTTGTTCGAGGAATGGTATAACACTGCTCTCTGCGCCATCGGGGTTCCATTCGGTCCATGCAGACTCAAGATGTTCGATGTCCCTTTGCGACACGCCTTCTCGAAGATCCTCGCACAGCCTTCTCGCCGTGTGCTCACAACCATGCTCCACGAGCAGTAATGGGCGAATGAAGAAGCTGGCGAGCTTTTCATAACTCCGCGCAAAGGTTTGAGAGTCGAGGCGCACGATGGAGGCGGGATTGGCATACGAAAACTGTCGTCCGTCGAACAGCAGTGTCCATGGGTGCGGGTTCCGCAGGGTGAGGTCGTGCTCGGCGAGTCGGACAAACAACTCGATGAGACGAAGGCTCGCCGCACGCCACATCTTTGGAGACCACTCATGCCAGTAAGTAATCCGCGGGGTGGAATCGAGTTCGTAGACGGCATCGAACCCAGGCACTGACGAAGGACGGCGGTCCAATCCGAAAAGTAAGCGTTGTGCGAACAGGTCATCAAGGACGTGAGAATGCAGTAAGTTGGTGACGAATTCGGCATGTGGGGCCAGGACACCCAGCCAGAGGCGCCGTTCACGCCAGAACAGCCGAGCTTGAGGATCGCCGAAGTAGCGAGCGTAGTAGTGCAGCCTGGAAGAATCAATTGGCTCATCCGCCGCTTGCTCGAACAAGCGAGGGCCATCCTGCCGAGCGACCTCGGCCAACGCAAGCGAGCTGCGCGCGACGGCATTCATAGAGTCGCCTCGACTCTTTCGGACACGGACCTGACGACGGGGGACAACTCGTCGAGAAGCATCCGAAGGTTTATCGCCGTGTCGTTGAACAACTGGTGTTGGCCAGTGAAGACCCCGCGCAACTGCTGTTGGCTATCGATGGCGATGAGCGTCGGAAAGTAAAGCCATGTCGAGCGTGGAATGCTGAGGGCATTGCAAAGGTCACGGTTCGTGCAATGCCTGAGCGGAAAGCTGGTGTGTGTTTCGTCCGCGAACTCTGCCAATCCCTCTTCACATGCGTTCTGAATGCAGATCCCAACAAACTCGATTTCGGGGGAATACTCGTAACGAAGCTCTGAAAGAGACCGGGCGAGTTGTTTGCAACTTCCGCAGTCGATACCCAGAACAAACAGCAGAACGGCTCGTCCGCCCGATCCTGCAAGATGCAACGGAGTGTTCTCCTCTGTTGCGGGAAGCAGGATCATATCCCGTATGGGTTCCGCCGAAGACTCTGGATTGCTAAGGAAGCTACGAGACATCTCCATTTCCGGGTCCTTTCTAAACCGAGGGCATTTCCGATTCGACGATTCCGTAGGAACGCAGCTGCGCCATGAAGTTCGCGAGATCAGGTCGGACGATTTCGGGAAAGACCTCGCATTCTCGGCTGATGGTCGCAATGATCTGGTCTTCAGGAACGGACTGCTTGAGAAGTTCGAGAATTCTCCCGCCCACTGGATCAGAGGTGAACATCAGGCCGCTCTTGATCTCCATGACGACGGCACCATCCGGGGTGTTGATTAGGCGTGTTGATCTGGAAATCTGTTCACTCATGGCGACTGCCTATCCTTTCGAATGCGACGGGCGGGAACTCCTGGGAGAGGGGGACGTCGATTCAGGTGAAAGGATCATGCGCTCATGTCCATGGTCTGCGCCATGTCCATTTGGCCTGTCCATTTGGTCCGCCCTTGTGGCCGGCCAACCGGCCATAGCGGTACGTTTCAATCTGTGCTAGGCGCAGTTATCGCGATATGGGGAATGTCGCAAATGATGGATATGCTCGGCGGACTTATGTCCACGGAACAGGCGAATTTACAGGTAAAACCGCGTTGTAAGGCGATGTCGAACAGCAGCTATTTGGGGCAACTGCAACGCGGCCAAAATTGGATGCGCATAAGAGAGCAAATTCCTTTCACACTTTTTTGTGGAAGGTCTATGGCCATTTGGCCATGCCATCTGGTCATGGTGACAGGTGTTCGAACGCTTATACAGTTGTGTGCAGATGAACGAGGGATGGTGTTGAAATCAATGCCAGTTCTATCACCAAGCCGGGTGCAGAACATGTCTCTGCTTCGCAAGCTGCCGAAGCTTGCAAGAGAGGTGTGGCAGAGCAGTCCCGTGCTCACGATTCTGATTGTGCCGCTGAGAATGCTTGGTGCCCCGTTGCCAGTGGCTCTCCTGGCGGTCGCGGGAGCAATCCTCGATAGCATCAATCGCGTGCAACGATACGGCGGCAGCTTGCACAAGCTATGGCTTTTGCTGGCGCTCGAAGCAGGTCTCGTCGTCGCGAACGACCTCATCTCTCGTTGTAGCTCTCATTGCGACACTCTCATCAGTGATCGCTTTTCGTTGCACCTCAATCTCCGTCTGATGCAACATTGCGCGGACCTCGATCTTGAGAACTTCGAGAGCCCGGCGTTTCAGGATCGTCTGGAACGGGCAAGGACGCAGGCATCGTCGCAGGTTGCCTTGCTTCGAACTCTGTTACAGATCGGCCAGCAGACCGTGGGGGTAGTCGGGATGATCGCCAGCGCGTTCGTGCTGGCTCCTGGCCTGATTGCCATTCAGCTAATCGGAGTGTTCCCCGTAGTGTTCGCTGAGAGCTACTTCGCGAAGTACCGGTACACGCTTAACCGAAGCAGGACCGCTGTGCGTCGCCTCATGGAATACCTGTTGATCCTCGGCACCAGCTCTGCTGTTGCCAAGGAGCTCAAGTTATTCAGGCTGGGCGGACACATCAGGGAGCAGTATCGTTCAATCGGCGAGAAGTACAACCGCGAAGATGCTGAGTTGTCCGGAAAGCAAATGTATATCGGCGTCGCTCTCATGGGCCTGGGCACTGCCGTCTACTACGCAGCTTATGGCGTCCTCTTATACAGGGCCGCTCATGGTGGATTGTCGATAGGGCGTTTGGTCTTTCTGTCGGGGATACTCCAGCGCACGAAGAGTCAGCTCTCTGGACTCTTTTCGGGCATCTCACGGACGCTGGATCAGTTGATGTATCTCGGTGACGTCTTTGAACTGTTCGGCGAGACGTCCAGAATTCAAAGACCAAGAGACCCAAAAGTGTTTCCGGTTTCAATTCAATCGGGCATCGAGTTCCGCCACGTCTCCTTCGCATACGCCGGTTCTTCGAAGTGGGCCCTGCGGGATGTATCGTTCCGGATCGCACCCGGCGAGCGGATCGCTCTGGTTGGAGAGAATGGAGCGGGAAAAACCACAGTGATCAAGTTGCTGACCCGGCTCTACGATCCGACCGAAGGTCAAATATTGATTGATGGCACAGACCTGCGGGAGTTTGCACCCGAGGATCTTCGGGGCGCCGTGACGGCTGTCTTTCAGGATTTTGTTCATTACGACCTGTCCGTCAAGGACAACATCGGTTTCGGCAATATCGACAGACTCAGCGATCTCGATAGCATCGCTCGCGCGGCGAAAGAGGCTCGTGCGGCGTCCGTAATTGAGAACCTTCCGAGGCGCTACGATCAAATTCTCGGTAAGCGGTTTGATGAAGGGATGGAGTTATCGGGAGGGCAATGGCAGAAGCTTGCTCTGGCGCGCGCGTACATGAGGGATGCGGCTGTTGTCGTTCTGGATGAGCCGACAGCGGCGATCGATGCTCGTGCCGAGGCGGCGCTCTTTCACGATTTTGCGGAGATGATGACGGGGAAGATCGCCCTGCTCATCTCCCATCGGTTTTCCACGGTCAGGATCGCAGACCGAATTTTGGTGCTGGAAGGAGGGATGATTCGGGAACAAGGGAGCCACGAGGAATTGCTCGCCGCGGACGGCGAGTACGCGCAACTGTTCGAACTTCAGGCCGCCGGATATCGGTGAGCTTGTCTGAGCGCGGTCAAGCAGACCATGCCGCCTTTGTATGGGAACGTAGAGCGTACCTGAGTACGCCGAAGATGTGACTCCCTCCGATGGCGACTTTCATCTGGGTAGAAATGCATTCCGTTTCAAATCAGGTACGTCGCAGTTGCTTTGGATAGCTCGTCTTCAACTTTTTGGTTACTCAATCCTATTGTTCAAAGGCAGGTTTGCATGCAGAGCAGAAATCCCATTGAAGTCAACATACTGATTGTCGTGATCGCGCAAGAAGGCAGCTTCCTTCGGGCCTCTAAGAAACTCGGCGTCGCGGCACCATCACTCACGAGAAGAGTGTCCTCGATCGAGAGGAGCATAGGAGTAAAGCTATTCGCCAGAACCACTCGTAACGTGGAGCTGACCACAGCAGGCAGACTCTTCGTTCAGGAATCCTCTCTTTCCCTTAGCCACGCAGAACGAGCGTGGGAGCTTGCCAGGTTTCAGGGACAGATCGAGATCGGCCCGTACCGTATAGGGTATTCCCCGTACACCCACAGCGCGTTCCTGCCACTCCTGAATGGGCTTAGTCCGGTCAACGTGGCTCCATCCGATGAGCCGTCGAACATCGTGCTGCAAACGGCAAACACTCCGGAGCTGATCGAGGATGTCCTTCGGGGGCGCCTCCACGCGGCGTTGGGTGTTGGTCCGATCTCTGACCGAGACCTCTGGGTGCAAAGACTGGGACGAGAGGGATTCTCCGTCTGCCTGTCGAGAAACCATCGGTTAGCGCAGAGTACCGGCGTGACGGTTCAGGACCTTCATGGGGAAACGATATTTTGGATGCCGCGGTCGTCGCAGCCACAGTTCTACATCCAGGTCGCGAAATACATGCGCAGTCTCGGAGTCAGACCGATCTTCCGAGAGGTGAGGGCCGCATCGCACGCGTTTGAATTCGTGAGTCATGGATTCGGGGTCGCCCTGCTTCCTCGTTCTGCGTCGCGAATGTCCCATGCGGGAACCGTATTCAAGCCGCTCACGGACCGCTACCTCGGCATCGAGACGTTACTGTTCATGCGACGGGATCAGAGACACGGAGAGATCAAGGAGTTGATCGATGAACTCTTCCGTCAACTAACCGCCCTCAAAATTGAGATCAACTGAACGGTAAGGGACTCGCCCGGACCGTGTAACATCAACAAACCCTGGAGGACACATCATGAGAAATGCGTTTCGAGCCTGTCTATTGGCTTGCTTATTTCTCACTGCTTGTAAGAGCAGCGATAAGCCAAGTAACGAGAACTTCGCGAAAGCCATCGACGCGTACCTCGCGAAACACGGTAAGCTCTGCGCTTCGATCGGTCGGCCATTCCCGGTGGACATTTCGGCATCCACACTGAAGGACCAGTCTGGAACTGGCCCACAAATGGCGGCCCTGGAGCAGGCTGGTTTGGTGTATTCCTCGGATGCTACTGCCGTCTCACCGGGAATCCTCGGGGGCGCGACGCAGCACCCGGTCAAGCGGTATGAGGTCAGCGATCAGGGCAAGACCTATTTCCAGGAGCTGCCGGGCGTGTTCGGGAAGACCGGCAGTTTCTGCTATGGCGAGAAGGCGGTCGACGCGGTGGTCACGTCGTCCGCGCCTCAGACGACTGCCGGATCGAAACAGGCTGAGGTCACCTACACCTATAAGGTGCTGAACATCGCACCGTGGGCAGAGCGACCCGAGATACAGCGAGTATTCGGCGATATCAGGACTACACTGGCCGGTGCGTCGAAGGTAAATGAGACGACTGGTCTGCAACTGACGGACCAGGGATGGGTCGTGCCCGGACAACCGTAGTCGCAGTTTTTTTGGGGGGGGGGCTCACAAGTCCTGTCTGACCTCGCCCAGTCGTCGTATCTCCGTGACGTGTCGCCATCCGTCCTCGTTCATTACATGCGCGATGACATCAATGGATCGTCTGCATTCGTCTTCGATGTCATGTAATGGGACGCCGCCTGAGCCGCGCATTGCAAGTTGCGCCAGACGGCGCAACGCATCTCCGGCGCTGTTGGCGTGGATCGTCGAGAGCGAACCACGATGACCTGTGTTCAAAGCGTCAAGGAAGACCCGCGCCTCCGGTCCGCGAATCTCCCCCACAATGATCCGGTCCGGCCTATGGCGAAGAGCTGCCTTCAACAGGTCGGCGAAGCCAATTTGGCTCTTGTGAGTATCGAGCTGGGCCTCAGCAGAGATGACGTGCTGCTTCCTTATATAGAGTTCGGCTACATCTTCCAGGATCAGGATGCGGTCGTTGTCCGGGATGAAACCCGCGATGACATTCGTCAAGGTGGTCTTACCGGCGCCCGTCCCACCGGAAATTAGTAGGTTATCCCCTCGGCGTATCGCGTCCGATAAATGCCCTCCCTGCTCCGCGGTGACCATCCTGCGTTCGATCAGGTCGTCCATTGTGAACCCACGGCTGGTGAACTTTCGTATCGTTATCATGGGCTGAGGATTGACCACTGGTGGGATGAGCGCAGCCATACGGCTCCCGTCCGGCAATCGCAGATTCAGGATTGGCGAGTCGGCATCGAGTTTCTTGCCGAAGCGGTTGGCGATCACTTCGAGGCTCGTCAGAAGTGCGCCATCTTCAAATTGGATGTCCGGCTGAAACACGATGCGGCCCTTCTCCTCTATCCAGACGGAGCCGTCAGGATTCACCATGATCTCGGAGATGGTCCTGCTAGAAAGAAGATGCTCTATAGGTTTAAGAAACGGAATAATCACGTCGAAGCTCATCGTTGATCTCCCTCGTCGGTTGAATGTCTGGAATGCAAGTCATCGTTGTGGTCGTGGCGGCGGTAATGTGGGAATCGCAACGCGATTTCCAAGGGCAGTGGGAAGGGTGGAAAACGGCTCGATCGTTTTCCGTGCTTTCCACTGCCCGTCATTTCCACCGCCTTCATGCCGGGACCCTCTTTGGATCGAAGCCGATCTGTTCCTGTTCGAACCAGCTCATCGTCGCAGGCAGGAAGTCAGGCTTAAGATAGCAGTAGGTCGGTGGCAGAGGAGTGATGCCATCGAACGCGACGACTACAGACTGCATATTGTTGAGATCGAAGAAGACCTTCTCTTCGAAGAGCGGCTCCTTATGTTTCTGGTACTGCTTGGAGGCGGACACGGAACCTTTGCTCGACGAGGTGCGTCCGCTCAGCAGACCGACATTGGCATTCGTACTCGACTCGGAGACGGTGTAACTAATCCGTGTCCGGTCTGCCTTGCCGCACAACTCGGATGCATACCGGGCCGTCTCGGGATCGGTGGTGGTCAGAAACACCTTCGTCCGGAATGCCTGCAGCAGCGTCTTGACACCCTCATTCGGCAGCGCGTCATTCAGACTGGACACGCTTTGCGTGGCGACAATGGGGATGCACTTTGGCTGCCGGGAGATCGACAAAAATCGTTCATCCCCCGTAGGGTTGTCACCACCTACCGTGGCGAAGTTCTGGTACTCGTCACAGAGGAAGACGGTGGCTCGGAAGTGTCTTTCAGGGTGAGCATCCATGACCGGTATTCGCAATTGGACGGCCCGCTGATAGTCAATCTTCATCATGGTTCCGATGGTCTTGGCGAGGGCAGGATTGAGGGCTACGGGGAAGTTCAGGCCGACGACTCTCCCGGTCTCGATCAGTTCATCGAACGGCGGCAGTACGCGCCCTGTTGGATCAGAGGGACAGGGCTTACCCTCGTACAGCTCCTTTGGCGGACAGAACACGCGACGGACCTTCGCATCGGTCTCGAAGAGGGACAGAAAGACCACGATACCCTGCACGATCGAGGTCTTGACCTCGGAGCGAAAGAACTTCCAGTGTTCCCAGTACCAATACTGGACGCTGTCGAACTGGTCACGCTGCTCTGCCTGGGACGGTCTCCGCGTATACACAGCAAATTCCGCAGATGTATGCTGCACCAGCAATTGTTCCAGGGTCTCGGTCCATGCGACCAGATAAAGCCCCTCATCTTCGCGCCATTCAAACCCCAGCGGGGACAGAAGTCCCTCGTGCTCTCGGTACGCATCTTTGTCTAGACCGATGTAGCTCGTCATGCTGAAGCGGGTTCCAACTTCGATCATGAGTTCTTCGAGGCGCCCGGCGCTGATGACAGTACGGAAGATATCGACCATAGTCAGGTATCCGTCCCGAATGCGATGGAGCAGGATCACGTACCGGACAAGGTCCGTGTAGGACTGCTGCCAGAACGGCTCCTTGCCCTTGCCCCATATCGAAGTAATGATGGAGGCGATATTGAACGCCTGCGCGTAGGCATCGAGAGTATTGTTCAGCGGGTTATACCGAAGATCACCGTCGAGCGAGATGTCGTCATAGTCGTTTTCTCGTCCGCACGACTTTAGAATGCGTTGTGCCTGCCGGCAGAGATCCCCCTTCACCTCAAGGACGATGCCCGAGAGTTTCTGTTCCGGATCGTTGGCGCGATAAGCGAATAGCTGACGCATCGCCGGGAGGATCAATCCCAAGGTCTTACCGGAGCCGATAGAGCCGAACGACGCAATTCCGGTATAGAGACCTCGTTCGGGGATGGAGAGCCATCGCGGGGTCGGACTGGGCCGTGGAACGAGTTGACGGTGTACCTCTCCGAGTACCAGTTGCAGCTCGTCTCTGGTACGTGGATCGGGATACGGAGGCAGAGAACCCACACCCTGTTCCAGTTGCTTCCTATAGATGTGGACATAAACCAGGGAGAAAAGCATGGAGAAGATCAGGAATGGCGTGCTGTAGAGAAACAGGTCGTAGCTCCATACCAGACCGAGGTAGATGGATGGCCGTTCGAGCGAGACCAACCGCAGCAAAGGGTCTGTCTGATTGATTGGATACAGACTATTGAGGATGATCCCGCAGGTCGCGCTAAGTCCGAGCGACAGAAGGATGCGGTACTCGACCAGGGGACGAACAAGCTGTTGAAGCGGGGCTCTCAGACGCATGTTGGCGGCGTCTCCTTTTACGCGTGAGTTGTGCTGTTGGCTGGAATCGAGTCAGGTTTACGGACCGGCTCAGTTGCAGGCTTGACCGGTGAGGTAGCGGCCTTAGTCTCGGTGGAAGGACGCGCGGGACTCGGAGACCGGCTGGCCTTGTACTTGAGGAAGTCCTCTTCCTGTGTCAGAGCGAAGCGCAAAAGCTCATTGATGATGTACTTGCGTTCGTTATCGGACCACTCGCACATCAGGTCGATGTCATTCGAGATGCTGTCCTCGATGTTGGTCTTCAGGAGGACGAGCCGAACCTTACTGGCGCCATGCTCGATCTTGAACTTACTCATCTATGGTTCCTCTCTGGCCGCAGATGCGACCTCGCGATGTACAACACTGGGACTAACTCGGTACCGACTTTGGTCAGGTTTAGGTACTCACTTTGGCCAACTCAGGTACCGTGTCTGGACCGGATGGAGTACCGACTCTGGACTCGATCTGGTACCGACTTTGGTCAACGGCAGGCCGGGGGTGGGAGCGACCAGCGCGGCGTCAGCCGACGCGGCAGCCCGGAGGGCGGGGTCGCTCCCACCCCCGGCACATACCCCTCCCTGACCCCACATACTGGCGCAAATCGTTGGGTTATAGTCACTTATCATCCTTCACATGGGTATCGTGGTGGATATGGTGATGGGTATCGTCGTCCTCGTCGGATAGAGGTTCAGGACGGGCAGGTTCTAAGGGATAGCGATACGGGAGGACCACAGTGGAGAAGGTCACACGCATCGAAGTCTGGAGAAATCTTTGACGGACCTTCTCCACTGTGGTGCTTCCGGACTTCCAAGCAGCGTAGAGAGCCTGGTGCTCCAGCGAGGTGTAAAGAACTTCGCCTTCACGCAGAGTCTTAAGGTCGCTCGATAAGACGCCACGTCCGCCGACCTCGGATTGCTGGCGAACAGCCAGGAATTCGAGGAAGTGATCGACGCCGAGCGGTGTCACGGGAGTGACACCGCGCAGGCGGTCGGCAGGCAGGAAGCGATTGAAGGTGACCTTAGCTCGCGCAGAATTGCTCTCCGAGTCAGCGACGAAGATCAACTCGAACTCCCCGAGAGCAGCAAACAACGGCTGATATTGTTTGAGGTAACGCTCGAAGCGCGTTGTCGTCGCCTGCCCCTCATCGAAGAACGTGAAGCGTGGAACGCCAACGTTCGAGACGAGGATGGGGAACCCATCCGAGAAATACATCAGGCGCCCGGCATAGCTCCGGGGCAGGAGTTCGGTACGGACACCGCACTGCGTGGTGAAGAAGTCAACTTTGTTGACTTCTTCAACGAGCATGTTCGCGCTCAGGTGTGCGAGGACGAAGTCCAGCACCATGAGCCGCGACTTGATATGCGCGTCACCCTTGATGCGGCGATTCTGAGAGTGTGGCCGTTCAAGGGCGGCATAGAGGGTCTTCGACTTCAGGTGATAGATATGCCAGCCCCTGCCGCACTCGATCACCTGAATGTGATTCCGGCGATCCGCTTTGCGGAGCAGCCGGTCAAGGACCGTCCCACGGTCCCGACCGGCGAAGCGGTTGTACTGTCGGCGCAGGAAGTAGCCGGAGTGAACCGCAACCAGATAGAGGAACGTTGCTTCGCGTTCAAGATAGCCGATGGCTTCGAGAGATGAGATCGCATCGTATTCCATCGTCATAGCTCCAGGATGTCTCGCATGGGATAGTGTTCGTCTTCGATCTTTGAGGTGATGGTGGCGCGGTCGGCAGATGAGGCGTAGTTGCGGAAACCCGCCTGTGCTTTCGAGCGGAGATGACCGGCATGGTATGCCGCGGTCAGGACCTCGATATCTTCATGGCCTGTACGCGATCGATCGTCTGCTTCTACGTTCTGTTCTGGATCGCGTGGCAGGTCATATTCGATCCGAGCATCAGGAATCTGAATTTTTCCATCAACCAAGGGCAGCTCCAGGCGTTCGGCGACCTCGCGCTTGATCTCGGCCATGTCGCGTTTGGGATCGGCCTTGCGCTCGGCGTAGATCGCCTTCTGGACCTGGGACTTGATCTCGAAGTCGAGCTTGACTCGCAGATTCGTGCCGCCCTTGTCCGCGATCTTCTCTGACTCCTTCTGGTACGCACGATAAATCTGGGAGTCGTGTTCGACCTCGCGAGGTTTTACCAGTCCGGCATAGAGCCTCTGGTCTTTCGGTAGGTCGCCCTGCTTGAGGAGGAAGCGGCGACCGTCCTGAGTGAGGGTGACCACCTCGACGCGCTCAATCGTGCGCCGGCGCCCGTCGCGGCGCAGATTGACCTGAGAGGTTTCGACGAGACCTTTGTCTCGGAGATACCGAAGGTCATTCTCAAGAGGACGTGATTTTCCGTTGTAAAGCGTCTCGCGGAGGTCCGCGACGCGGACGACGCGAAAGCGCCCTGCCTCGGTCAGGAGTTGTTTCTCTTCCGGACGCAATTCAAGTCCGACGATATTACTCGCTGTCCGAGACGGACGCCGAGGATCGGCGGAGGGCTCAGGACGGCGACGGTCACGCGGAGCATCTCGCGCACCCGCGTCGCGCGGGCGCTTCGCATGCGGACGGGTGCGGCGAGAGTCTGCATCCTTCACCTCCAGAGACTTCAGGCGATGGAGGATCGGGTTGTCAGGGACCTTGCGGGAGACGGACCGTTCGCCGGGCTGTGGAGCAACGCGTTCGTCGCCATCGCGACGACGGGGCGGTTCCTGGGGGATGTCGATTCTCATGCGGCCTCCCCGTCATCGCCGCGCTCCGCAGGAGCAGGCGTGAAGTCGATCGCTGTCTGGGTGTTCGCAGATTTCGTGGATGACTTCTTCTGGCGGTTCGCCGGGGGAGAAGGCAAAACGGTCTCGTCAGAGACCGGCGGAGCCTTCGGAAGTTGGCCGACGACACGACGAACGTCGTAGTCGGCCACGCGCGTGAAGCGGTTCATCTGCTTGTCGGCGACCTCGCGCATCGCACGGATCTTGCCGACGAGATCAGGCGTGCGTTCCATATATTGGTCTTCGCTGGGCATAGTTACTGTTCCTCCTCTGATCCGCCGAAGCGAGAAAGTATTTCTTCGGAGAGTTCACTCTGTCCGGTTTGAATCTCCTGATCGAGGTGCCGGAGCTTGCGACCGGCATCCCGGAGGAAGAACTTGCGTTCGATCCAGATGGTGACGCCGAGGATGTTGGCGAAGAGCAGAGCGCAGTAAAGTGCGATGCTCTGGAGATCGTGATGAAGGATGAAGCTGCGCCAGGGGGTGAGGAAGCGCAGCTCCGCGCTCAACCAGAACCCGAGAGCGAGAAAGATTAGCGTGGCGACAAATACAGCATTGGCGAACATCGGATTCCTTTCCGCCGCGATAACAGAGCGGCACTGTCAGAAGAAAAGCGGAGAGGCGTCAGCCTCTCCGCGAAAGAGGGCGGACGGCGTTAGCCGTCCTCGCCTGTATCGATGACCAGCAGAGGGCGATCCAGTTTGCGAACCTGAATCGCGCGGATCTCGCTGACGTAACGCTTCGCGGTGGAGCGTTCACCCTCGACAACCACTGGGCGGTCATAGTCGTGGATGTAGAGTTCGCCTTCGACCTCGACATAATCGCCACGCTTCATGCCGCGGGTGAAGCCGCAAAACCACGGGCCGGGGCAGACGACCCGATGAACGGTAGTGCGTGGAGCCCACTCGTTGGTAGCGATGTCCCATGTGCCGGACATCAGGGCCAGGAAGAGGACGCTGAATGCGTCCTCTGTGATCCCGTCCGAAGGTGGTACTTTGGCGTCCTCTGCGAGGAAGCCGCGTAACTTGATGGCATTCTCGAAGAGATTCATGGTTGCACCTCCCGAGGGAGGACAACGCGGCCTAAGCCGCGTCGTCCTCCGTGACCGGCTCGGCGTCGAGGTTCTCGTCGCGTGAGCTCTCAGGCTTGGCCAGCTTATCGACCTTGCTGGCACGCACCTCCCAATCGCGGATCTTGATCTTGGTCTTCTTCTTGTCCTTGACACCATCGATTTCGCGCGGGCTGCTCTGCATCTCGCCCTCAACCTCGACGTAGTCACCCTTCTTCAGAGGCTTCGCGTCATCGGCTGGCTTGCCGAAGGCGACGATGCGATGCCATTCGGTGCGGTTGACCCACTCGTTCGTCTGCTTGTTTTTGTAGCCTGACTTGGTGGCGAGCGAGAAGACCACGAGGGTCCGCTGGTTCTTGGTTGCGAAGCTCTCGGCGTCCTTGCCGACGAAGCCCTTCAGAGTGATTTTGTTTTCGTAGAGTGCCATTGTGTTTCTCCTTGTTTGTATTTGCCCGGATTGCCCTCGGGACACTCTTGCGCGAAGCGACGGGAGGTGCCCCGCTCCCAAGTGCCAAGCGGCGCTTTTGCGGAAGGTTCGGAAAATCTTTTCGTCCGCGTTCTGTGCGGAGATTTGCCGAAAAGATTTTCTGAAAGCCGTAAAAGCAGAGCCGCGCCGTGCCGCAGGGCGCGGGATAAGCACCGAGCGAGTGACCGAGGGTGAGCAGGGGAAATACGGGAGAAATGGCACACTACGGAAACACTCGTTTGAAGGGCTTCATCGCGTTCAGGACGCCGATGCAACCAAGAACCAGTGGTGCTGCGTCTGCTCGCCACCAAGCCAGGCTGCAAAAGCAGAGAGTGGGTCAACCGCACCGAGTGATTCTCTCCGCCGCCCTCCGCACCCTGCCATGCGATGGACCTGAAGAGAGAGATCGTGGGGGAGGGCGAGATGCAGAGCATGAACTCTAAGAGATCAAGGACAAGAAGAAGCTCGTGCCTCATCCGTGATTGGGAGGTGTGTGCCTGCCTGTCCATAGAGGAGAGCCCTGTGCTCATGGGATCCTCTCGTCGCCGGGCCGGTCACGGAGGACCTGATCGACTGCTGCAATCCGTCTCCCGATCCAGTGCATGACTGGAACAGCCATCGAGTTGCCGAGCGCTTTGTAGCGAGGGCCATCGGCTGCCATCTTTCCGCGATACTCGACCAGGGTGTAATCGGCGGGGAATCCCTGTAACCGCTCGCACTCGCGTGGAGTCAATCGCCGCACGGCCATCTGAGGCGTCATAACGCCATCGACGCGTCCGCCCTCCCCGCCACGCTGAAGGGTTCCCGCTACATCAGTCGATGCAGTGAGTTCTCCAGACCAGGAGACGGACTGTTCCTGGAGCACGGCGGTCGTAGAGCTGTTCTCGATGCTTCCAGGAGCGCGGGTCCGGAGGCTTCCTGCGGTTTCAGTGGATGAGGCGACACTTGCGGTGCCATCGCTACCGTGGAGCGTGAACGCAATCGTCGGCGCGTTGCGTCCGGTGGCATTGGAGTTGGTGCCAAGCGACTGCATCACATCGCCGCTGAGGACATCTCCATCCTGGTTCTGTGCGAAGGCGATCGCTACCTGGCCGCCACCATTGGCATGGCTCCGATCATGCCCCATGCCACGCAGCGTCGGTGCAATGTTATCTGCGTCGGCGCCATAATCTTTCGCGGAAAAGGCAATGTAGGATTGCTGCTTCGCTCCGCGCTGAGCTGCAAGAGCACCGACAGTGTTGCCGTCGCCACCGTGTAGCCGAACTTCATCTCGCGTGTTTTGCGCAAAGGCGACAGCCTGAGCGCCGCCATTCTCAAGAGTGTGTGCGACATCATCGGAAAAGCCGCTACCGTTTGATTGGGTATGCGCGGTGCAGATCGCTACAGGCACCATGGGCGTTCCACGCCCGGTGCCGTCCTCGCTCGCGTCGAAGCCATCGGCTGAGAGCGCGTGCGTGATGAGAGTTTCGGTTTCAAAGTCCTGCCTTCCCATGCCGCCCGCATTGAGGCAATGAGAGGTGTCTCCGGTGCTGGGAATTAGGCCGCCGCTGAGGTCGAAGTCTGTTCCCGGTCCGCCACCGCCATGAGCGCGCGCGCTAAGGGTGGGGGCAACGTCTTTCCTCGTTTCACGGCGCGGCGGAGGATACCCCGACAGGCTGTGGCGCTCAAGTAGTACCGCTGCGGGACCTCGCCAGTCTCCAAGATGTCCGACAACGAAGACGCGACGCCGTCGCTGGGGAACTCCAAAATGCTGAGCGTCCAGAACTCGGTAGGCGATCCCATACCCGAGTTGGACCAGCATCCCGAGGAAGGCTCCAAACGTCCGTCCGTCGTCGATCGACAGGACTCCGGGGACGTTCTCCCACACCAGCCATAAGGGGCGGAGTCTGCCAGCAAGCCGAGCAAACTCGATGGTGAGGTTGCCACGCGGGTCATCCAGTCCTGCTCGCTTACCGGCGACGGAGAAAGACTGGCAAGGTGTTCCTCCGGCCAGAAGGTCGATTGCTCCAGCATCATCCGCTCCTATCTTCGTAAAATCTCCGGCGTTCACAATCGCGCCATCGGCAGGGAGAGCAACCACGTTGCGGATGGCTGCCGCGCGCTGCTTCGCCTCCTTCCGATTGGGGGCATCGTTCGGATTGGGCATGTGCTGCGGACGCGATGCGCCATAGCGCGAGCGCAACAGCCATGCACAGAAAGGATCGATCTCGGCGAACATCGCGGGCTGCCATCCCAATGGCTGCCACGCGATTGAGACAGCCTCGATCCCGGAGCAAACGGAGAGGTATCTCATGCAGACTCCCCTGCATGGCTATCTGAAAAGAGCAGCGGGAGCGACTCGCTGTATGCGAGTCCGCTCCACCGTGCGGTCGAATTGTTCATCTCGATTCGTTCTGCCAGGACGGCGCCGCGACCTCCTTTGGTCGCAGGCGCATAGCTCCCAGTCCATCTCCCGTCGAGGCCGATATTGCGAGCGATGTTGGTGCTGTCGGCGCTGGAGAATGGGAAGGATGCGAAAACGTAGGGATCGAGCATACGCAGGCCATGCAACCTGGTGCGTGGCCTGCCTTGCTCGTCGCAGAAGGCAGACATGGCTTCGGCCATACGCCTCCACCAGGCGGGTGTGCCGATCCGTGCGAATTCGCCGGAACTGCCGATTGCGATACGTGCGAAGCCGCGTCCTATGAGTCGTTCTATTCTGCCGAGCGACTCGTGGAGGTGCCAGACAGGCACTCCATGTTGGGAAAGCGCGGCGTCGAAGACCAGAGCGTCGTTCTGCTCTTCGCTCCCGTCGATCACATCGGGAATCAGGAACCAATCGAAGCCAGGATGCCGTTGCCAAACGGCGACCCACTCATAAAACCGCCCCCAGTCCGTGATCGGTCTGCCCCCACGCCAGGCCGAGAACGCTCCGTTGTCGAGAGCGAAGGACTGACAAGCGTCCGCTACGAGATCGATTTGCTCCGGATGGGCGAACGAGACCATTGCATGGCGGCGCATGAGAATCTGGGCAGCGGCTGAGTCAGGAGTGATGGGGGTGCCATGGTAATGAATCATGCAGCACCTTCCCGTGATAGGCTGCGGGCATGCGATTCATCGAAGATGACAAGCTGCCCACGGACGTAGTGCGAAAGGAAATCACAGAGTCGCAGCATGCGCTCTGTTGCCTTGAGTGCGGCTTCGAGTATCCGTTCGACCCGCTGCAAGCGGGTACGATCGGAAGGTCGCTCTACGTACTCGCCATGCACAACTGCGCCGGGGCTGAAGAGTAAGGCGGTCACTCGCATAGGCCAAACCTCGATTCACAGGAAGGCGGCGGCAGGATGCGGAAGAGATTGTTTTGGCGGCCTCCTCGATCGGTCTTTGCCCACGCAACTACCTCGTCGATCCAGTTGATCTCCATGCCTGGGACGCACGGTGCGAAGAACGTGCGTCTTACCTGCTGTTCCCATGCACGGACCTTGTCGATCATCTCGGGGAAGCGCGTTGCCCAATTGAGGATGTCGTCTTTACCGGAGTTGATACATGGGGCACAGCCGACACGCGAGAAGCCGAGCGTGTAGAGCGGATTGATCTGCTCTCCGTGGTGCTTCACGTAGTCGAAGCACATCTGCTTGGTCCAGTCGAAGACGGGGTTGTAGAGCTCGCAATCGTAGTAGTCGTCCCACTCCTGCCATTCGCGTTGGGAGCGTGACGGGGATTCGTCGCGACGAACGCCAGTGAAGCGCGCGTAGTTCCCGTTCGGATAGTGCTCCTCGATCCATCGCCGGATCGGCGCGAGCTTCAGCGCTTCCGTGCAGAACTGCGCCTTGCGGGATGGAAAGCGGCCTTTGATCCTCGCGAGTTCAGGAAAGGTGAGGTTGGCATCAGGATCGAGACCTTCCTTCTCGCACCACTCGTCGGTGCGGAAGTCTCCGACCTTTGCATTGACCTTTTCGATGGGGCAGACATGCTCGGAGTACCAGTCGATGTGCTCGATGGTCAGAGGATGTTCGTTTCCGCCTGCGTCCGAGTTCACGAGGACGACACGAGCGGAGCCGTAGCGGTTCAGCATGAACCGCGCAGCGGCCTGCGAGTCAATGCCGCCAGATACTCCGCCGATGTAGATCAACTCACTCACGTATGTCCTCTTGAAACTGCTGATGAAAAAGATGGAGAGGCTGCGAACGAGCAGCCTCTCCACGAATCCTGTCTATTGCGGGTCTGGTCTGTAGAGAGCTATCAGTGTGTCTTCTCCTGCCGTCCTGCGGAAGGTGAGGTCGCGCCATGTGATCGAATTCGCAACCACTTCTGAGAAGGGATAGGCGATATTGATGTTAATCGGCTCCCCGATACGGTAGACATGGATGCGCGTCCGCAACTCGCCGCTGACGTTGATCTCCTCGTCGCGCGGAAGGATGCGGAGCATATCTGTCAGTTGCCCCACGCAGATGATGGTGTGTTCATCGACGTAGGCGTAAGCATCGTCTCCCTCGCTCAGATAAGCTGCATGTACGCGAAGCCGAAAGCTGGTGTACGTCAGGTCGTTGCCGGCGACTGCGGTGGTGGGGACGCTTGCGATGAAGCCGGTAAGCGAGATGGTATTCATTGGGATGTCCTCCGGTATTGGGTTTGCCCGAAGCGTGCTCGGGTCACCCCTGCGCGGAGCGACGTGAAGGTGCCCTGCTCCCAAGGCCAAGCGGCGTCTTTTACGGAAGGTTCGGAAAATGGTTTTGCGTTCTTTGCAAAAGGATTTTCTGAAAGCCGTAAAAGCAGAGACGCGCCGTGCCGCTGGGCGCGGGATAAGCACCGAACGGGTGTCCGAGAACGGCTCGGGCAAAAGACCGGATGGGGATTCACTCACTAGGAGCCGTCTCATGCAACCCTCCTCGACTTCGGTCCGGGCCTATGCTGGCTGAGAACCTGAATTCCTGCGAGGATGTGGGCCATCGTAGTGTTGCGGCCATAGAGAACCATGTCCGCGTAACGGACCGGCGCAAGGTCGCCAGCGCGATCTACTAGCAGGACAGGGATCTGAGAACCGCACTCCAGCAGGCGATGGATGATCCTGCCGGCTGGATCGGCTTGTTGCGCATGGACGAGAACGCCACACACGAAGGCGGCCTCTCGGTCGCTTGCCAGGCGCGAAGCTTCTACGCTGTCGCGAACTGCGACAACGTGATACGGGTGTAGCTGCAACGCAAACAAGATCGTCGAGAGAAGTTCCTGGTCGGCGCAGTAAAGCAGAATGGATTTCTTCGGTCGCATGGTCGTTAGCTCCCGAACGCCTGATCCTCATGGACGTAGCTGATAACGAGACCGAGAGGATTAGTGAGTAGCATCTTGTTGGGGACTTCGTCGCGGAAGCCAAAGACGACGTTCGCTGTCCAGCGTTCGCGGCGTTGTTCGTCCTGATCGCCGGGCGAACGGAAGACCTTCTCGAATTCGATATGAGCGCGATAGGGCGCCTGACGGAGATCCTCAAGGACCACGGTCTTGATCTCGACATCGACGTTCGGGGCGCTGGGATCGAGGAGGAACGTCTCCAGCGTCTTTGCCCTGGTGACGCGCAGGAGCGTAGCTCCCTGCAACTCATCCGAAAAGAGGTCCATCGACTCGCGGAAGTCACGCTGCAACGTGGCGTGATTGCGACCGTAGTAAAGTTCCGCCCAATGAGCGAGGTAATACTTGCTCACGCGATCGACAGGAACTTTGGAGAAGTCGGCGTAGCTGGAGACCTGCCCACGTCCCGCCTCCGAGACCGCGATGACGAGCGGCTTCAGCCGCAAGGCAGCGGTCTCGGCGCGATAGAGGAGCGTGAGCGAAGCGAGCGTGACGACGGAGAGCACGAGCAGCGCCACCTTGAGATAAGTGTTGGTGACAACAGGCTCGGCGTATAACTCCAGGAACCTGTGTCCGGCATCGGTGGTTCGAATCGCGTAGTTTGTAGCTGTCATGATTACCGTCCCATCGGGTTGACCCAGGTTCCACTGCGTCCGCTGAGAATGGCGCCGGTCAACTCGGGGATCTTGACCAGGCCATAGATGCAGACCATCAGGGTGATGAAGAGCGCAGGCAGATTCATCAGGGCGTTTGAGAGGCTGAGGGTGCCGATGACCTGGAACATCGAGGTCAGCACCTTCGAGAAGACGAAGATGAAGGCCGAGGCAATGACCTGATAGAAGCTGAAGCCAATGAATGCCTTGAACCATCCCCAGAAGAGCCAGTCCATCTTCGGCACCACAAACCAGGGGATGAAGACCGGGCCGATCAGCACGCATACGGCGGCGGCGACGTAGCCGTAAGCGATCACAGCAAAGGACACAGCCTCCATCGCGGCCAGAAGGAGCGCGAGGATCAGATACACCAGGTCTTCAAGGATGTTGAAGTTGCCCGGAGGCGCTCCGAGTTGTTGCTCGGCGGTAGTGACCGTGGTAGCGATCTGTTGCGTGGTGTCGGACTCGATCTGGCCGGAGATGCTGAGAGCCTCTTTGGTGACGAGGTCGCTGAAGCTATAGCCGACACCGGGGATCGGCGTCGAGTAGTAGGTCAGCATTCCAAGGCCAAACGAGATCAACAGGATCAGGTCGGCAAACTTGCCGAAGTGGAATCCGCCCTGTCCCTGCGAAGCGGACAGGGCGGATTTGATCCCAAACCAGACGATAAGAATGACGGCCAGGCCGCGGAACATATCGAGTCCCGCTGCCTGTAATGCCCCGCTGTTCGAGGACAGAAGCTGGCTGATGGCCTGGCCGAGAAAGGTAAACGGATTATCCTGCATGAACGACCTCCGGCTTACTGTGCTGTAGTGCTGAGTGAGATTGCGTGCAGTGACGTGCTCACGCCATTGCTCACGTTCTGCATGGTGTTGGAGAAGTTCTGCTGGAAATAAATGGCCTGGTTGATTAGGCGGTTCCGCTCATCGACCTGCTCCTTGGCGGCGAGCGCCTGTTGCGCGGCAACAGCAGCGAGGATCTGGTTAGCATCCTGCTGGGCGTGAATCTGGAGCATCGTGGCTGCGTTGATCTTGGCGAGCACACCGACTTCGGTCTGTTGGCTGGGATCGGTTGAGTAGGTATCGGATTCGAGGTTGGCCAGCTTCTGCTGGAAGCTCAGAGCGTCGGAGCGAATGGTTCCAACGGTGGACAACAGGTTGGTGATGTTCGACTGACCGATCTCGGAGTTTGTGTATTGGGTCTGGACCGCGGCCTGGGTCGTTGCGTCGAGTCCGGAGAGATTGCTGTAACTCTGGAGCGGAGTTACAGCACCGCCGTAAGCAGACATGGCGCGTGTGGGACTGCCGACGTTGAGTGCGTTGAGCCACGCTGTGGTCAGGCTGGAGTTGCTGGAGGCTGCGAAGCTGGGGTTTCCCAGTGTCTGCCACTGAGCAAAGTCCGATCTGTAGCGGGCCGCGAGGTTCTGCGGCATCTTCGACATCTGGAGAGCAAGGTTGTAGGTGGATTCGAGTTGGTTCAGTGTCTTGAAGGCGGTCTCATAGATTTGCTCCTCCTTCTGGAGGTGCTGCTCCCAGTTCTGCAGTTCGGTCGCCCACTTCTGGAGTTGTTGTTCACCTTGAGAGAGTTGTGAGATCGCATGGGCGCTCTGCGTGGGGTCGTACACGATGCCTGAGCCGAACTGCGCGTGCGCCGCAGGCGCGAGCGCGATTGCGGCGAACAAGCCGAAGGCGGAGAGAATAGTTTTTACTGCTTTCATGGTGAAACCTCCGTGGAGTTACAGGTGGATGGATACGGGACGGGACGGAGAACGCGTGGAAACGCGTTCGGGGGTCCAGTACCGATAGGGAGAGGGCTTCGGCGGCTGCGAGGGGGAGGCGCAGCCAACCACGAACATGCAGCCGAGACAAAGGATGACGGCGGCACGCATCAGAAGACCCCCGGCATATCGTGGTTTTCATAAGCGGGCAGCAGCATGTCCTGGGTGAGGTAGACCTTGATGCGATGTCCCTCGGTGATCGTTATCGTCGGCGGGATATTGATGAAGCGGTTGAGAACGTTGGCACTCGACTGTGAGAGGCTCGAAGAGATACCCTGGCGATACGCTTCGGAGCCGGTCTCGTTGTAGCCGCTGTTGGTCGTGGCCTCTGCCGCACCCGCAATCACGCCGAGTGCGATCGATGTGCCGAAGATTTCGAGGTAGTGATTGTTGGTCTTATCCTTCAGCCCGGTATCTCCGATCTGATCGAGACCGTGGAACTGGTCGAGATCGACGGAGTATCCATCGGGCATGATGAGGCGGTGGAAGGTAACGGCAAGGCGCTTCTGACCGAAGCCGGCAACCTTCTGCGTACCGCCGAGAAGGAAACTGCCTTCGGGGATAAGCACATGCTGACCGTCATGGCTATAGATGGGGTTCGACACCATAACCTTGACCGGACCTGCAAACTCTCCATCGAGCCTGTTTGTGAGAACAGTGTCGATGGTGGTGCCTTCATAGAGGACAAAGGGTTGGCCATGCGCGGAGTTGAGGTTGACCTCCGGAGCACGCTTAGTCTCAGCGGCGGTCTGCGTAGCAGAAGCCTGCGACGGCGAGTTCGCAGAACGAGGAGCAGGCGTGGCCGCGTCTGTCTCCGGACGGGCGATCGCGTCAGCGGAGTCCGCTGGAGATGCCGATGGGCGCGAAGTGCCAGCATCGGCGGAGACGAGGTTCGAAGCGAAGCGAGCTTTGAAAGCCATGGCCTTTTCCGCGTCCGCGATGGGATCGCGGGGAGGCTCCGTGACAGTTGGCGCCGGCGACTGCGTAGCAGGAGCGACGGTGCCACCGACTTGAGTGGGAGTCTGGGTTCCAGCTGTCGTGGTGCCAGCAGACGCTTTTTGCTGTTGGGCCTGCTGTTGGCTTTGCCGTTGCTCCGCGGTCAGGTTCTGCTCCAGCTCTGCAATCTTGCGGGCGTTGGCATCGCTGGAGAAAGGCGTGGCGTTCGGGAGAGCGGCAGGCGTGGTCTTCGCGTGGTTTTTCGAGAACATCACGGCGAGCAGGATGAGCACGGCGAGTCCTGCAACGACGTAACCCTGCGCTTGTTTGGGGACGACACCCTCCGGCAGTACGCGCCTATCGCGCAGGGCCGGAGGGGTTGGCGATTGAGGTGCAGCCTGCAGCTCGGATACTTCGGGATTCTGCTTTTCCTCTGGCACATTGCCTCCTATTTTCCGGACCGGTCGAAGCTGAGTTTGTGTTTGCCGATCTGGAGATAGCCGTGATCGACGACCGTCGGGATGACGTAGGTGCCGTCCTGCAACTGGAACGTGATCAAATCAGGCTTCTTGTCTTTCAGCTCGTAGATGGAGAACTTCTCCGAAGCCGAGGACTTGATGTAGGTGAACTTGTCATCGTGATAAATCGCGGAGACATCGAAGGGGCTTTCGTTGTGGTAGGTGTAGTCGAACTTCAACGCCTTGATGGGATAGTCGGCGCGGAATTGTTCAACGGCGGTGACTGCATGAGTCTGAGCAAGCCGGGCCTGTTCCTGCGCTGCAATCACCTCGGAGGCAGAGACGAGTTTGCCAGCGTTGCCGGCGGCGGCAAGCAAGGATTGGTCGGACGGCTCGATAACAACCTTCAGGTCGGGATCGGCGGACCCGGCTTCGTCCAGGGTGAAGGAGTAGACGCTACCCTTGTCGGTAATCAGGTCGAGGCTGGAATGGATGCCTGCCTTGGCCGGATGCACAAAGCAGTAGCTCCCAGCCCAATCGACGATCCAGAAGTCTTTGTCGCCGGTGGCGGCGTTCAGAATCTTCTCTGTGGGCGGAAGCTGAATGAGCGTGGTGTAGCTCATCTTTCCGCGAACATTCACAATGTCGTTGGCGTGGTATTTGACGATGCGGGCGGTAGTCTGCTGGCCGTGCGCGACGGTGGCAGCAAGGCCGAGGAGGAGCGGGAAGATTGGCGAGCGGTGCATAAGTCTCCTTATTGGTTGAGTGGGTTGGGAAAGTCCTGGACAAGCCGGAGTAAGCCCTGCTCCGGCCCGAAGCGGGCGAAGTAATCCTGTTTGCGGATGTTGTCGCGAGGCGTGTTCGTCGCTGTCCAGTAGCTGAGGGGATCGACAGCGAGGCGGAGCTTTTTGGCATACTGGGGTTGCTTGAAGAGCAGGTCACGCTTGGGAACGAGCGACTCCAGCAACTCCAGTTCTGTGTCCTTCAACTGGAAGGTCTCGGCATAGAGCTTGCGGTCGATACCGGGGTTGGCGAGGAAGATCCGGGTGGGGCAGGACTCGTTCACGAGTTCGAGCAACCCGGAGTCCTTGAGTTCCATCATGGATTGCGTGGCGAGGATCATGGACGCGTTGAGCTTGCGCCAGGTCTTCTCGGCCCTCGTGATCCAGTCGCGGATGATGCGCTTCTTGAAGAAGATCCATCCTTCGTCGATGACGAAGAGCTTGAAGATTCCGACGTTCTCCGGCTTCTCGATCTCCGACGAAGCGCGTTGCAGGACGTAGAACAACATCGGTTCGAGGACATCGGGGTACTTATCCCAGCCGCTGAAGTTGAAGGTCTGGAAGCGCGAGAAGGTGAGCGTGTCCTCGACGTTGTCGAACAGATAGCCGAACTGACCGGCACGGGTCCAGCGGTGGAGACGTTCTCCCAATGGCCCGAGGATGGACGCGAAGTTGGTAAGCGTCCTGATCTCGCGCGGGAGTTTGTAGACACGCTCCAGCGCAGCGTAGAGCATTTTTTCGTCCGCAGTGGTGAGTTCGTAGCGTCCTCCAGATTCAATCAGGACCTGGAGAAAGAGATAAAGGAAGTTGAGATTCTCGTGCGTCGGCTCCAAACAAAATGGATTGATGCTGAACCCTGGTGTCTTCAACCCGACGTTGAGATAGGTTCCTCCGAAGGTCCGTGTCAGCATCTCGTAGCTGGCGCCGAGGTCGAAGATAATGGTCAGCGGCTGATACTTCTGTGCCGACTGCAACAGGAATGAGGTAAGAAAGGACTTACCGCTGCCTGTGGCTCCGGTGATCAGCGCATGGGGAACATCGCCATAGTGCAGGTTCAGGTAGTAGGGAGTGCCGTGGGTGGATTCGAGGACTGCCAGATACTCTTGATTCAGCTCTGCGTTCCACTTTGAACCTGTATCGATCGAGAAGAGGAAAGACAGGTCGGCATAGTTGGAGTTGAGCGCCCACTGTTTGCGGAGGTTGAACTGCCGGTTGCCGGGGACGGTGGCGAAGAAGGCATTGAGGAGGTTGTAGCGTTCCTCGTAGAGCAGGCCATCATGCTGCGTGAACAGCTTCTGAAACTCCGCGACGGCATGTTCCACCTTCAGGCGGTCTTCGTCGTAGACCACGACGGAGAAGGTGAACTCGCCGAAGTTCTTGCCTTCCATGCCAAGCGAGGTGAGGGCACCACCCAGCTCGGCGACCGCGGCTTCTTTGGAGTCGTCGACGAGCTGGTCTTTCGGATTGGTGTTCTGCTGGTCCTGAAGGTTCGAGACGAAGCTGGTCTTCGAGTTGTGGTGATGGCGGCGGCGGGAAGCAATCTCTTTGCGGGATTTCGCGTTATCTACGGGATGCCATTCGGTGACGACATGGAAGTTGGCCGGCACGTCGAACAGACCCTGCAATAGCAGGGGCCGAGTCTCGCTGGGCATCTCCTTCAGCGTGAGGACGCGAACAAAGTTATCGTCCACGCGGAGGTACCCGCGATGCGCCTCCAGCTCCGAGTCGCAGACTTGCCAGTCGAGATGACGCGAGCCGCGAAGCGGAGCGTCATCGATTTTGGAGGGGCGGAAGTTTACGAGACGCCGGATGAACCGGAAGGTCTTCTCCGCCCCTGACAGCTCGATCTTCGTCAGATCGTTAAGCTGCCCACTCAAACTTTGAACTTTCTGTTGTAGCCGCTCTCTGTCGCGCTCGATCTGCTCATAGAGCAGGGTGCGCGTCTTGTCGCCTGAGAAGAGGGCGCGGAGGTCGCGCAGTGACGAGCGCGGGTCTTTCGGCAACTGGGCCAGCGCATGCAGCAGACCGGCCTTGCGGTAGCTGCCGTCGATCATGATCACCCAATAGATCTCGATCGAATACAGCCTGTCGGACTTCTCCTTGAGAAAGGCTGCGCGCTGTTCTACAGCGGATCGGACAAGCGGATCGTCATACTCGGCATGAGTAATCTCGGGGCGGTTGTGTTTGAACAGGATCTGATAGAGGCGCGTCCGCTCGTCAAGGGAGCGGAGAGCGGCTTCGAGCCGCTTGACCACGTAGTCGCGTCCGGCATGATCGAGGCTTTCGTAGTCGATGCCTTTGAGCTTCAGGACGGCGCCGAGATCTCCCGTCTTGGTCAGGAAGCAGTGCTCGTCCCAGAAGCCGTACAGGTTAAGCTGTTCGGCGAATGAAGCGGCTTCATTCCAGTCCTTCGTGATGTTGCTAATCCTGAGCACGACGCCCCCTGATGACGATCTCTGTTGGCTCCCACTTCATGGAGTCGTAGCGTCTGCGGAATTTCGTGGAGTTGAACAGAATGCGCAGGATTTCTACATCGTGTTTCGTGGCGATGCGTGCGATGATGACTCCTACGACGAAAAGCCCGATGCCACCGATGAGGGAGTGCAGCATGGAGAAGATGGCGCCACCTGTAATCAGGGCGACGAAGAACAGTCTTCGTTCCGCGCCTAACACGGTCAGCGGGCGGTTCATCGCCTTGTAGACTTTGTTTCTACGTGCATCGCGATGTGAACCGCCCTCTGCCATGTGCTTCCTCCTTCCTTCCTGTCGTTTGTGTATTGGTTGGGCCTGCCGTCAGAC
>NZ_LMUR01000010.1:366471-437116 GCF_009765825.1 Granulicella sp. L60
GGTCTGGGCATAGACCGGCAGAGCGGCAAGGAACATCAGCGATGGAATTGCCCACCTCCGGCATTGCGAACGCAATCGCCGGAAGTGAAGCCGTTTGGTGGGAAGGCTGGGTTGCATGTCTGCTCCTTTCGTTTGCATCTCCGGCGAGTGAGCACTCTCCGTTGCAACGACTGGAGCGACAGTAGGCGAGAAAAGGGGGGTCGATTATTACTTTCTCGAACGCATTATTGATCTCAGGATCAATAATCCAGAGACACACTTTGTGGTGGGTGAGACACACTCAGGTCCGAGGTAGATGCGTCCTAAAAGCGGATAGGTCGACGAGACGGTATGTCTCGGATAATTTTGGCAGCGCTCGGACGTGATTGATAAGCGTCTGGCGCTGGCGATGGTGATCGACGAGTTTGTAAAGAAGCCCGTTCACATTCTTCGGGAGATGTGTGCCGACTATGGAACGCTTCGAGTGTTGTCCAACCCTCGGACGCTGCCCTGTCTTGCGATCCTTGCCGGGTTCGTGATCATGGGAATCGCGTTCCATATCCTCTGGCATATTGATTGGCAAAAACCTGGTGGAGGTGGTTTCTCGACGGAAGCCGCCTAAAGGCGCAGAGCATGGCATTCCCGCGATGATTGGTAGAGAATCCGCGGGCATGCAGCGGGTCGAGGCTCCGATCATCCACTCAGAGAGTTAACTCGCCTTCAGGCTCGGTGGGCACGCGGGTAACATCACACCCGCGTGGGAATGCCCGAATCAGAAGATCGCCTCGCGGCGACCCTCTGGTGGACTCTCTGTAAGCGTTCGCTGGCATGTTCGAAGTACACCTCATCCATCTCCACGCCGATGTACTTACGGCCAGTGAGTAGAGCGGCCGCACAGGTGCTGCCACTTCCTGCGAAGGGATCGAGCACGCTCTCACCTGGAAGAGAGAAGCTGCGTATCAGTTGCGCCAGCGCCGGTACCGGTTTCTGCGTGGGATGGAGCTTGTTGCCGCTGTAGGGCATATCCATCACATCGCCGAGTGGCTGCTTCGGTAGTGGCGGCCTGCCCTTCGCGAGCAGAAACGCCTGCTCATGCTGATAGCGGAGGAACCTGCTCTTCGAGCTATAGCTCTTGCGAAATACGATGTGTCCAACAGGCTGAAAACCCGCACTGCGCCACGCTTCGAAGAACGCATCGACCTTCGTCCATCCGTAGAACATGACGGCTACGCGATCCTGCTTCAATACCCGATACGCTTCTGCCATTGCGGGCTTGAGCCAACTCTCATCGACATCGTTCTGAATCGTGCGTCCACTGCGGTCGCGATAGTTCACGAGATAAGGCGGATCGGTGAGGATGAAATCGACGCTGTTGGCGGGCATCTGCTTCATGACATCGATGCAGTCGCCGTGAAGGATCTGGTTGGTGAAAGTGCTCTGCTGCGCGGTTGCTACGGTGGTGATTGCCATCTCTGAATCTCCTCTTGGTCCCTTGCTTCTGAAGGCGCTCGGGACACACCACGCGAAGCGATGCGAGGGCCCCGCCTCCCAAGGCAAGCGGGTGCATTTTCGGGAGGGCCGAAAGAATGTTCTGCGCTCTTTGCAGAAGATTGTTTTGGAGAGACCCGAAACCCGTAGGGCGGCTGTCAAGCCGAAGCAAGCACGCGCAGTCCGCTGGGCGGCGGACCAGGCCCGAAGCAGTGTCCGGGCGATGAAAGAGCATGGGGACTCGAGATCAGGACTTGCTGGTAATCACTGGAGCATGCAGCAGAAATGGCCGAGCGGATGGTTTCGCTGCGTGAGTCATAAGTCAGATAGAGCTAGTGGATGGTGTCGTTCTCTCCAGCGATCAGGAGGGTTGCGATGTTCGTGACTTGGCGCATGACATCTTCGGGAAGGACGAGAGCAATGGGTTGCGCTGCTTCGATCTCGCGTCGAGTGGGCACGAGAATCTCTTCGTCTTCGAACTGAGTCTTGCGATTCGACTGGAGCAGATGAAGGAATTCGGCTTTGTTATTTGGGGAGGAGAAAGAGAACAGAAGCTCGTATGCGTCGCCGTGAGGATCTCCCAACATAGCGAGCATGCGTGTATCGGTCATCTGGGAATATGCCAGCATGTGGCCGATGCCTTCGGTCGCTCGGGCCAGCGCGTCTGGGCGATGCCTGGGGAGGAACGTAACGAGTACGATCCAGTCCAGTTCTTCGGTCCAGTACGGAGGGATGGGTGGCAGGCTGCCGGGCGGGTTGGTGGGTGCGCTGCTCATCGGTTCAGTTGATCATCGCGCAGGCGGTGGGAGAGGGCAAGTTGCCTGAATCCCGGCTCTGTGGCTGGAACGCAACAAAGTGTGTCTCTGGATTATTGATCCTGGGATCAATAATGCGTCGCAAAAGGTAATAATCGCGGTCTTATTTTCGCCCTATTGTCGGTCTAGTCGCAGGGAAAACGACTTGTCGCCTGCTGAATTAACCCGAGGTGTGGCCAAGATAATGCACAAAGAACCGGTCGAAAAGGTGTCAAATGGAGTCATTGCCAAGCGGCTCCTGAACGTCAGGGAGGCAGCTCAATACCTGGGGATCGAGGTGGACACGGTCTACAAGAAGTCCAGGTTGCGGGAGGTTCCCTGCGTCAAGGTTGGTCGATCGTTGCGGTTCGATGTGAAGGCACTAGAGCGGTATATCGAGCAGCACTCAATCGAAACCATTGATTAAAGGAGAAGCGAAATGTCTGTACACAAGTTGGATGAAGAGCTGTATGAGGTTCGCTGGAGAGAAGGAGGTCGAAACAAAAGCCAGACGGTACATGGCAGTAGAGATCTGGCACGAAAGGTCTCGCGCAAGAAGATGTCGACGCGGGATGAGAACAGGCACCTCGACGTGAAGAAGGAGATCAACTACCGGATGTCCGATTTGATTGATCGTTACTGGGCGCACTACGGAAGCAGGAAAGCTTCGGCAGATCGCGAGATGAGCATCGTGGAAGGGATTCGATCCGAACTGGGTCGTAAGTTCCTGCGTGAGGTGGACGGCATCGCCGTCCAGCGATGGTACGAAAACCTGACCGGCAAGCGTGGCCTCGCCGATAACACCGCAGTGCGGCACTTCAACGTCATGCACCACTTGATGGAGAAGGCTTCGACTCTCTGGTCGAAGGAAACCGGCATCGACCGGAATCCTGCGGATCTGGTCGAGGTGTACCGTCCGGACGATTCAAGAGAGCGGTATCTTTCGGCAGAGGAGCTTCACCGCCTGAAGCTTGCGCTGGATGATCGGATGCTTCAGAAGGGCACTAAAAACCCGAATCGGACGAATCTTCGGATGAGGCTTATCGTGTTGATCGCTGTATCAACCGGAATGCGCTCTGCCGAGATTCACCGGCTGCTGTGGTCCGACGTGAAGTACAGCGAAGGTCTGATCGCAGTCCGGGCAAAGCTGAAGAAGGGCAAGGAGCGTTACGTTCCCATGGCTCCGGAGCTTGCAGCTGAGATTCGGCGGTATCCTGCGGTGATCGGTGAAGACCGGATCTTCCCGCCGAAGGGCGGCCCGAAGAGTAAACGTCAGAGACTGGAGGGGAGTTTTGATGACCTGCTCAAGCGAGCGAAGATTCGGGATTTCTGGTTCCACGATCTGCGTCACACCTTCGCGTCCTGGTACATGATGAACGGCGGCGATCTCTACGAACTGGCGAAGATTCTCGGTCACGCGAACATCAAGATGACCGAGCGTTATGCCAAGCTGGGGCGGGCGCACATCGCCAAGACCGGCAACACGGCGAAGGTCATCTGGAACATGCTGGACAAGAAAGACGAGCAGGAAGAGGCCGAACAACAGGGCATTGCGTAGCAATGTTCGGATATTGTTCGGACGGCTAAAACACTAACTTTCTGGTTGCCGCTAAGTGCTTTAGAATGTGGTGGCCAGAGACGGGATCGAACCGCCGACGCCGGCCTTTTCAGGGCCGCGCTCTACCACTGAGCTATCTGGCCTTGGCATAAACGCCTTATATCGGGGATCGCCAAGAACCACCGCGCGTTACTTCCACATCTGTCGCCCGGCCTTTTCAGGGAGCATGTCGCCGGCGGGGACCAGCAACGCAAACGCATTCTAAGTATAGCAACCCTCGGCCATACCGCCAACTCGTCTCTCGCGCTATCCTTTCTCATCACCTCACCGCAAGGACGCCCCATGCTCCGTCGCACACCAAGCTCTGTCCTTTTAGCTCTCCTATGCCTACTCGACCCGGCGATACATGCGCAATCTCCCATGCGCTCCGCCGTCACGTCTTCGGCCGCCACACCAGCTGAACTGCGCGCCACGCGTGCCTTCAATGACGCAAAGCGAAGCCCGCTCCAACTCAACGCATTTCTCGTCCGCATGCCCAAAGGCGCAGACCTCCACATGCATCTCTCCGGCTCCATCTACGCCGAGACCTTTATCAAAGATGCGGCTGCCGACGGACTCTGCGTCAACCCCAAAACTCTCAGCTTCTTCAAACCCTCCGCCACCACGCGCAGCATCCCTCCACAGCCTGTCTGCGGCGACGGCAACGTCCGCGCCGAGAGCGCCTTCAAAGACCAGCAACTCTACGACTCCCTCGTCGACTCTTTCTCCATGCGGAGCTTCGTCCCCAGCACCGGAACCAGCGGCCACGATCAGTTCTTTGCCACCTTCGCCCGCTTCGGCGGCATCAATAAATCCCACACCGGAGAGTGGCTCGACGAGGTCGCCACCCGCGCCGCCGCCCAGAACGAGCAATACCTCGAAGTCATGGAGACCCCCCTCTTCGCCGATGTCGCAAAGCTGGTCTCTCACATCGAGTGGCCCTCTACTCCCGTCGATCCCGCGCAGAACCGCACCGGCGACGCAACCGGCACTACCCGCGAAGATCTAAGTCACCTCCGCGACACCCTTCTTTCCTCCGGCCTCCGCGACGAAGTCGCAGCCGATCGCAAAGAGCTGGATGACGCTCTCGACGCACGCAACAAGATAGAAAACTGTGGCCAGCCGAGCGCCCGCACTGCATGCTCCGTCAAAATCCGCTTCCTCTATCAGGTCCTTCGCGCATTCCCTCCGCAGCAGGTATTCGCTCAGACGCTGCTCGCCTTCGAGGTCGCCTCCCTGGACCCGCGCGTCGTAGGCATCAACTTCGTACAGCCTGAAGACACTTACATGGCCATGTCCGAGTATCACCGCCAGATGCTCATGCTCGACTATCTGCACAGCGTCTACCCGAACGTTCACATCACCCTTCACGCCGGAGAGATCGCACCCGGCCTCGTCCCGCCCGAAGGCCTCCGCTTCCACATCCGGGAGGCGATCGACCTCGGCCACGCCGAACGCATCGGCCACGGCGTCGACGTCATGTACGAGATCGACCCCGAAGCTCTTCTGAAGGAGATGGCAGACCGTCATGTGATGGTCGAGATCAACCTCACCTCCAACGACGTCATCCTCGGCGTCAAGACGAACCTCCACTCCCTTCCGGCCTATCGCGCCGCATCCGTACCCGTAGCACTCTCCACTGACGATGAAGGTGTCTCCCGCATCGACATCACCCACGAGTACGTTCGTGCCGCCACGGACTTCGACCTAGGCTATCTCGATCTCAAAAAGATGGCCCGCACCAGCCTCGAGCACAGCTTCCTCCCCGGCGCCAGTCTGTGGCAGCAACCCGACATCTTCAGCCGCACCGTCCCTGCCTGCGCCGGCCAGCCACTAGGAGTCGCCAACCCCTCCCCCAAGTGCCTCAGCTTCCTTCAATCCAGCGAAAGAGCAGCCGAGCAGTGGCAGTTGGAACATCGCTATGAACTCTTCGAGTCCAACCAGAAATAAACGCCTCGGCAGAAACAACGAGCCATGAAACACCCACCTCTATATAGAAATAGAAGTATCCGTGCGCTGCCCCAACCAAGCTAAACTCATCTCGAGACTCCACACCCATGAAAAATATAGTGCTCGTCGTTCTTCAACTCATTCTCTTTCTTCTCGTCTTCGGTATAGGCTCCCTCCTGCCGCCGTTCCATATCGAGCATGTACTCAGCACGACGCCCACCAGCACCCGTATCTTTATAGCCGACGGCCTCATCCTCATGTTCGTCCTCTATCTCCTCCTCATTCTGATCGCAGCCCTAAGAAAGCGCCTCGGTGTCTCTGCTCCCTGGACCACCCTCGCATTCGTCCTCGCGGCAGCACTAGGCTTCGCCATGAAGTTCGGCTTCCTCACCCGGTCGGCTTTCTAAGCCGCATCCGGTGCTGCACTTGGCTGCAACGCACTCGGAAGACGCTGTCGGTCCATCTTCACGCCCGTTTTTCCACAAATATTCACGTCCCAAAATTTTTCTCAGAACGCCATCACAAGTTCTTCCTCATCCAGATCAAATTCAAACATCTCCTTTGGTTGGACCACTTGTCGGAAACAACCAGGACGAAATATCTTCAATTTTCAAGGTCAATCACCCGATAGAACCAACCCAGGTAACCGAAGTCGAAGCAATCTCGAAGAATTGATTTGCTAAAATCACCTTGTTTGACGCTCTCATCTCGTCAAGCATCGCAGGGACTCCGCCGATAGAGAGCCTAGGTCGGATTCACCCTAAAGTCGGTGCGACGTTACCCGGATGAGAAAAGGATTGCCAACGAATGAGTCTCCCCTCCGCTCTCACCCCCTCGAAGTCCTCGGTAACTCCCGATCCCACAACGCGCGCCATCGCGTACTTCTCCATGGAGATAGCTCTCTCGCAGGCCCTCCCCACCTACTCCGGTGGACTCGGCATGCTCGCCGGCGACACTCTTCGCTCCGCCGCGGACACCTCCGCATCCATGGTCGCCATCTCGCTCGTCCATCGCCGGGGCTACTTCCGCCAGAAGCTCTCCGATATCGGCCAACAGACCGAAGCTGACGTCCCCTGGTCCCCCGAGACTACCCTCCCCAGCGCCAACAAAGTCATCTCCCTCACCATGCAGGGACGCCAGATCCTCGTCTGCGCCTGGCGCTTCGACGTCATCGGCGTCACCGGCCACATCATCCCCGTCTATCTCCTCGACACCGACGTCGAAGGCAACGATCCCTGGGACCGCCGCCTCACCGACCACCTCTACGGCGGCGACACCTACTACCGTCTCTGTCAGGAGACCGTTCTCGGACTCGGTGGCGTAGCCCTCCTCCACGCTCTCGGCTGTAAGCCCGATGTCTATCACATGAACGAGGGCCACGCCGCACTCCTCGCCCTCGCGCTCCTCGAAGATCAGCTCCACGGCAAACCGCTCAGCGAAGCCACCGAAGCCGACATCGAAGCCGTGCGGAAACAGTGTGTCTTCACCACCCACACCCCCGTTCCCGCCGGTCACGATCAGTTCGGTCTCGACCAGATGTACCAGGTTCTCGGCCACGACCTCGGCGCCGCCATCGAGCGCTCCGGCTGCCTGCACAACAATCTGATGAACATGACCTACATCGCCCTGCGCTTCTCGCGCTTCGTCAACGGCGTCGCCATGCAGCACGGCAAGGTCTCCCAGCAGATGTTCCCGGACTACACGGTCTACTCCATCACGAACGGCGTCCACGCCGGCACCTGGGTCTCGGCATACTTTCAGGAGCTGCTCGACTCCGAAGTCCCCCACTGGAGAACCGACAACCAGTACTTCCGCTCCGTCTACGGCATCGAGCCAGCGCGCATCGCAGCCTGTCATAACAAGGGCAAGCTGCGCCTATTCAGCACCATCGCTAAACGCTCCGGCCACCACTTCAACCCGAACGTCCTCACCCTCGGCTTCGCCCGCCGCGTAGCCACCTACAAGCGCGCCAGCCTACTCCTCCACGATCCTGCCCGCCTGGTCGCCATCGCAGAAAAGATCGGCGGCCTGCAGATCCTCTACGCCGGCAAGGCCCACCCCGCCGACAACGCCGGCAAAGGCCTCATCCGCGACGTCTACGCCTCCGCAGCCAAACTCAACTCCAGCGCTCTCAAGATCTACTACGTCGAAAACTACGACTGGGAGCTAGGCGCACTCCTCACCCAGGGAGTCGACGTCTGGGTCAACACCCCGCGCCGTCCCTACGAGGCCTCCGGCACCTCCGGCATGAAGGCCGCACTCAACGGCGTACCCTCTCTCTCCATCCTTGACGGTTGGTGGATCGAAGGCTGTGCCGAGAACACCACCGGCTGGGCCATCGAAGACGGTGAGGACGAAGCTGCCGAGGCCGCAAGCCTCTACGACAAACTCGAAAACTCCATCGCGCCCATGTATGCGAACCCCCACGCCTGGTCGCGTATGCAGCAGCACTGCATCGCCATCAACGGAAGCTTCTTCAACACCCACCGCATGCTGGCCCAGTACTTCGGAAACGCCTACTACCCGGCCGCACCGCTAACCATCGAGCCCATCACCGAACATCGCCGCTCTACCGACGCCGTGACTGCTCAGCCAGCGTTGGTCTAACCTCCGCAGTCGGTACCGCCGCCTACAAAATGCACATCGGGGCAAGGAGTTCAACTCCTTGCCCCGACGCACGTTCACCACTTAGATTTTTGCAATTGAGGTGGGGTACTGGGTCGCCGTGCTTCGCTTAGCCACAAACATCGGAGGACAGATGTGGATTGCATCGAAGCGGGAAGACTCAGCGTCATCCTTGCTCGTCTCGATCGTTCCGAGACAGTTCAGGCAAATTGAATCATAAGAGCCGTCCATCTTGAGGCGGCGTGGATGGAGGACAGCGGCTTTATCGGTCATATTCTCTCCCGGAAGAAAGTCGTTGTGAACCTTGTAAAGGTTGATGTAGATAGGTTTGACCCACAATATTGCTCTCGGGTTGCCTGTAAGCTACCAGACCCCCACGTATTATGCATCCCTCTTCATAAAATATTCGTAATCTAATCCCCGGCCACCACCTGCGGCACCGCTCGCCTCGTCGCCCGTCCACGTGCCGCCCGTTCGAATCTTCCGCGCACCCGATCGAAGAACAGGTACACCACCGGCGTCGTAAACAGCGTAAGTGCCTGAGACACAATCAGTCCGCCTACAATCGTGATGCCCAGCGGACGCCGCATCTCGCTTCCCGTGCCCGTACCAAGCGCCAGCGGCAGCCCGCCCAGCAATGCGGCCATCGTCGTCATCATGATCGGCCGAAACCGCAGCATACAAGCCTCGAAGATCGCCTCCTGCGGCGTCTTTCCATGCTGCCTCTCCGCCACCAGCGCAAAGTCGATCATCATAATCGCGTTCTTCTTCACGATGCCGATCAGCAGAATGATGCCGATCATCGCAATCACGCTCAGATCCACATTGAACAGCAGCAGAGCCACAATCGCACCCACCCCCGCCGAAGGCAGCGTCGACAGAATCGTCAGCGGATGAATGAAGCTCTCATACAAGATCCCCAGCACGATATACACCGCGATCAGTGCCAGCAGAATCAGCCACGGCTCGCTGCTCAGCGAATCCTTGAACGCCTGCGCAGACCCTGCATAAGCGCCATGAATCGACGACGGCATCCCGATATCCGCCCGCAGCTTATCGATCGCCAGCGTCGCATCGCTTAACGACGCACCCGGCGCAAGATTGAAAGAAAGCGTCACCGCCGGAATCTGCGACTGATGATTCACCGCCAATGGAATGCGCTGCCGCTCGAAGTGCGTCACCGCCGACAGCGGAATCATCGACCCCGTCGTACTCTTCACGTAGATATTCTTCAACGCATCCGGATCGCGCTGAAACTCCGGAGCAACCTCCATCACCACGTGATACTGGTTCAACGGCATATACGTCGTCGAAACCTGTTCCTGCGAGAATGCATCCGCCAGCGTCGCATCGATCGTCAGAGGCGACACCCCAAGCCTGCTCGCCGTCGTGCGGTCGATCACAAGCTGCGCCCGCAGCCCCGACTGCTCCAGGTCCGACGCCACATCCTTCACCTGCTTCAGATTGTCCATCGCATCGTTCAGCTTCGGAGCCCACTCGTTCAGCAGCTGCAGATTGTCCGACGTCAGCGTGTACTGGTACTCCGTCGCCGACTGTCGCCCGCCGATCCGCAGATCCTGAAACGCCTGCAGGTACATGATCGCGCCCGGCACACTGCTCACCTTCGGCCTTAGCCTGTCCACAATTACCTGCGCCGTATCGCCCAGCTTCTGCCGCTCTTTATCCGGCTTCAGCGACATGAACATGAAGCCGCCGTTCGCATTGCCGCGCCCACCCGCAAACGCCGTCACATCCCCCACGCTGCGGTCGCTTCCAGCGATAGCAGCCAACTGCATCACCTTCTGCTTCATCTCGTCGAACGACACATCCTGCTGCCCCTGCACCTGTCCGCCGATTCGTCCCGCATCTTGCTCCGGAAAGAATCCCTTCGGCACCAGAATGTAGAGATACACATTCAGCACAAACGTCAGCACCGTGATCGTCAGCACCAGCTTCTGATGACGCAGCACCCACCGCAGCCCCAGTTCATACTCCGCTGCCAGCCAGCCCAGAAAACGCTCGCCCGTTCGGTAGAAAAAATTATGCTCGCCCGCACCATGCGGCTTCAAAAACTTCGCGCTCAACATCGGCGTCGTCGTCAGCGAAACCACCAGCGACACCAGGATCGCAACCGACAGCGTCACCGCAAACTCGCGAAACAGCCTGCCCACAATCCCGCCCATCAGCAGAATCGGAATGAACACCGCGATCAGCGACGTGCTCATCGACACCACCGTAAATCCAATCTCCTTCGATCCCACCATCGCCGCCTGGAACGGCGTCATCCCCGCCTCCAGATGCCGGCTGATGTTCTCAATCACCACAATCGCATCGTCCACCACAAAGCCAGTCGAGATCGTCAGCGCCATCAGCGAAAGATTGTCCAGCGTGTATCCCAGCATGTACATCACGGCAAACGTTCCCAGCAGGCTCAGCGGCACAGCCACGCTCGGAATCAACGTCGAGCGCACCTCCCGCAAAAAGAGGAACACCACCAGGATCACCAGCACGATCGAGATCACCATCGTGCGCGTCACATCGTCTACCGACGCTCGGATCGTCGTCGTTCTATCCAGCGCTAGATGCACCTCCACCGCCGGAGGAATCGACGCCTCCAACAACGGCAGCATCCTCTTCACATTGTCGACCGTCTCGATCACATTCGCAGTCGCATTCTTGAACACGATCACCAGGATCGCCGGTCTTCCGTTATATAGGCCGATGCCATGAACATCCTCGACGCTGTCCACCACCTTCGCCACATCTGCGATCCTGACAATCCCGTTCGCCGCAGCCACCGCCGTAGTGCTGCTCGTCGCCGCAGCTGCCTTCGCCGCAGCTGCCGTAGCCGCAGCCGCCGTATTTCCCGCCGCAGGCTGGTTCGAGATCGCCGTCGCCACCGAAGCCGGCAAGCCGGAGCTAGCCGGCGCAGTACTCACCGGGCCGCTGTCCGTCGCAACAACCAGCGGAGCGTAGGCGCTCGCGCCGAACAGCTGGTCCGTCGCGCTGATCTGCATGCGCCTGTCATCATCCTGTAGATAGCCCTTCGGCTGATTTACATTCACCGTGCCAATCGCAGCGCGCAGAGCCTCCAGCCCCAGCCCGTAGTGCGAAAGCTGCATTGGGTTCGCTTCAATCCGTACCGCGGGCTTCGCACTTCCACCGCAATACACCTGCCCCACGCCATCCACCTGCGCAATCTTCTGCGAAAGAATGCTGTCGCACGCGTCATACAACTGCGGCACGTTCAGCGTCTGCGAAGTAAGCGCCAGAATCATGATCGGCGAGTCTGCCGGGTTCACCTTGTAGTAGCTCGGATTGCTCGGCAGATTCGCTGGCAGCTGGCTTCGCGCGGCATTGATCGCCGCCTGCACATCTCGCGCCGCACCGTTCACATCCCGCGTCAGATCGAACTGCAGAATGATCCCAGTCGATCCCGAAGACGAGTACGACGTCATCTCGTTCACACCGGCAATCTTCGAAAACTGCCGTTCTAGCGGCGTCGCCACCGAAGAAGCCATCGTCTCCGGATCGGCTCCGGGCAGGCTCGCGCCTACCGAAATCACCGGAAACTCCACCTGCGGCAGACTGGCCACCGGAAGCAGCGTATACGCTACCGCTCCCGCCAGAATCACCGCCACCGACATCAGAAATGTCGCCACCGGCCGCCGAATAAATGGTGCTGAAAAATGCATAAACTCTTAGCCCTAACCCCAAATCAAATCCGCTTGTCTATCCCCGGTCCCGAATCAATCTGCCGAAACCGTATGCGTCTTCCACTCCGGCTTCTTCTCCTGCGAACGTCCCCGTCCCAGCCGGTCGAAGAACAGATACACCACCGGCGTCGTAAACAGCGTCAGCACCTGCGACACAATCAGTCCGCCTACGATCGTGATGCCTAGCGGCCTCCGCAGCTCGCTTCCCGTGCCCGTGCCCAGCGCCAGCGGCAACCCGCCCAGCAGCGCCGCCATCGTCGTCATCATGATCGGTCGGAACCGTAGCAGGCAAGCCTGATAGATCGCCTCCTCCGGCGACATCCCCTGTTCGCGCTCTGCCTCCAGCGCAAAGTCGATCATCATAATCGCGTTCTTCTTCACAATGCCGATCAGCAGAATAATGCCGATCAACGCAATCACGCTCAGGTCCACATGAAACAACAGCAGCGCCAGAATCGCGCCCACACCCGCAGACGGCAGCGTCGAGAGAATTGTGATCGGATGAATATAGCTCTCGTACAACACGCCCAGCACAATGTAGACCACGATCAACGCCGCCAGAATCAGCAGCGGCTCATTCGCAATCGAAGCCTCGAACGCGCGCGCCGATCCCTCGAACTCCGCCTTCACGCTCGCCGGCATATTCAACTCAGCCTTCGCCTTATTCACCGCGGCGACAGCGTCTCCAATCGACTTGCCCGGCGCCAGATTGAACGAGATCGTCACAGCAGGGAACTGACCCTGGTGGCTGATCACCAGCGCCGTCTGCCTCTCTTCAAAGTGCGTGAACGTCGACAGCGGCACCTGTGTCCCGTTCGAACTCTTAACATAAATATTGTCCAGCGCCGCCGGATTCTTCTGAAACTTCGGAGCTACCTCCAGCACCACGTGATACTGATTCTGCTGCGTGAAGATCGTCGAAACCTGCCGCTGTGCGAACGCATCGTCCAGCGTGTCGTCGATGTTCTGCGGCGTAATCCCCAGCCGGGAGGCCGTATCGCGGTCGATCACCAGCTCCGCCTCCAGCCCACTCAACTGCTGGTCGCTTGCCACGTCGCGCAGAATCGGAATCGTCTGCAGCTTCGCCACCATCTTGTCGGTCCACACCGCCAGCTGCTCCTGGTTCGCGTCCTCCAGCGTGTACTGGTACTGTGTCCGGCTCACGCGATCTTCCACCGTCAGGTCTTGCAGCGGCTGCAGAAAACACTGGATCCCATCCACCTGCGCCACCTTCGGCTCCAGCCGCTGAATCACCTCCAGCGCTGAAGACGAACGCTGATCGCGGTCCTTCAAGTTGATCTGAATCCGTCCGCTGTTCAACGTAGAGTTCGTTCCGTCAATCCCGATGAACGACGAGACGCTCTCCACATCCTTGTCCTGCAGAATGATCTTCGCCAGCGACTGCTGCCGCGTGCTCATCGCGTTGAAGCTGATCGTCTGCGAAGCCTCCGTAATCCCCAGCAGCACGCCCGTATCCTGCACCGGGAAAAAACCCTTGGGCACAATCAGGAACAGATACACCGTCAGCGCAAACGTCGCCAGCGTCACCAGCAGTGTCATCGGCTGGTGCCGCAGTACAAACCGCACACCCACGCCGTACTTCGCAATCACATATTCAAAGAACTCTTCGCTCTTCCGATAGAACGCGTTCTGCTCGTTATACGGAGTATGCTTCAGCAGCTTCGCCGCCATCATCGGCGTCAGCGTCAGCGACACCAGCGCCGAAACCAGAATTGTAACCGCCAGTGTTACAGCAAACTCGCGGAACAGCCGTCCCACAATATCGCCCATGAAAAGCAGCGGAATTAGCACGGCTATCAAGCTCACTGTCAGCGAAACAATCGTGAACCCGATCTGCTCCGACCCCTTCAGCGCTGCCTCCAGCGGCGAGTCGCCCATCTCCAGATACCGCGAGATGTTTTCGATCATCACGATCGCGTCGTCCACCACAAATCCCGTCGAGATCGTCAGCGCCATCAGCGACAGGTTGTTCAGGCTGTATCCCAGCAGATACATCACGCCGAACGTACCCACAATCGACAGCGGCACCGCGACCGAAGGAATCACCGTCGCCGCAACCGACCGCAGGAACAGGAAGATCACCATCACCACCAGACCGATGGTCAGCACCAGCGAAAACTGCACGTCCTTCACCGACGCCCGAATCGTATTCGTACGATCCGTCAGCACCTCCAGCTTCACCGTCGCAGGCAGCGTCGACCGCAGCTGCGGCAGCAGCTTCTGCACCTCATCCACCACGCCGATGATGTTCGCGCCCGGCTGCCGCTGAATGTTCACGATCACCGCAGGCAGCAGCACCGCATCCCGCGCCGCCTTGCCGCGTATCGGAGCCTGCGCCGCGGTCCCCATCCACGCCGCCTGAAACAGATTCTCCGCGCTGTCCACCGCATTCGCCACATCCGACAGCCGCACCGGCGACCCGCCGCGGTACGCAATAATCACACTGTTGTAGCCCGCACTCGATGGCAGCTGATCGTTCGCGCCGATCGTATAAGCCTGCGTCGCGCCGTTTAGATTGCCCTTCGCCTGGTCCACATTCGCCGTGCTCACCGCCGTACGAATGTCCTCAAGACTCAGCCCATAGTTCGCCAGCGCAGTCGGGTTCGCCTGAATCCGCACCGCCGGCTTCTGCCCTCCGTTGATCGACACCAACCCCACGCCCGAAAGCTGCGAGATCTTCTGCGCGATCACCGTATCCGTCAAGTCCTCCACCTGCGACAGCGGCAGCGACTCACTCGTCAGCGCCAGCGTCATAATCGGCGCGTCAGCCGGATTCACCTTGCTGTACACCGGCGGATTCGGCAGGTCCTTCGGCAGATAGCTGAACGCCGCATTGATCGCCGCCTGCACATCCTGCTGCGCAATATCGATCGACTCCGACAGCGAGAACTGCAGCGTAATCACACTGCCCCCGCCCGAACTCGTCGACGTCATCTGACTCAGGCCCGGTATCTGCCCAAACTGCCGCTCCAGCGGAGCCGTCACCGACGACGCCATCACCTCCGGGCTTGCTCCCGGATAAAACGTCTGCACCTGGATCGTCGGATAGTCCACCTGCGGCAGCGCCGACACCGGCAGTTGTTCATACGCCACAAAACCCGCAAGTAAAATGGCCACCATCAAAAGCGAGGTGGCCACCGGCCGAAGAATAAACGGCTTTGAAGGACTCACGATGCCTGTCCTGTCTCGCCGCCCGCTCCATCCACTGCAGCCTTCGTCTTATCCGTTGCGCCTTCCGGCGCCGTCTTCGGAAACACCTTGCTTCCGTTCTTCAACTTCTCCTGCCCATCCACCACAATCTGGTCGCCCGGCCGTACGCCGCTATTCAGGATCACCTGCGTCCCCTCGGTCAGCGCTACGTTCACTGGCTGTGCCAACACGTAGAAGTTCGTCTTATTCTCATCCAGCTCGATGCTCGGCCCATCCGGCTTCTTCTCCGCAAGATTCGCCGGCGGCTGGCCCTGCTTCAGCAGATACACAAAGCTCCCCTGCGTTCCTGTCTGCAGCGCCGAAGCCGGAATCACCACCGCATCCCGCTTCTCCTGCAGGATCAAGCGCACATTCACAAACTGATTCGGAAACAGTGCCCCATCTTCATTGCCGAAGACCGCCTTCACCTTCACCGTACCCGTAGTCGGATCGATCTGGTTGTCCACCGTCAGCAGCGATCCGCTCGCCAGATGCGTCGCCGCGGCGCGATCGTACGCTTCCACCGGAAGCTTCTCGCCCGTCCGGCTCCGCTTCAACACCTCTGGCAGCTGGTCCTCCGGCAGCGTAAAGATCACCGCAATCGGCTGCAATTGTGTCACTACCAGCAGCCCCGTCGTATCCGCCGCATGAACGATATTGCCTGGATCTACCTGCCGCAGCCCAACCACGCCGTTGATCGGCGACAGAATCTTCGTGTACCCAAGATTCACCCTCGCCGCCTCAATCGACGCCTGATCCGCAGCGATCGATCCCTCCGCCTGTCCCGCCGTCGAAGCCTGCGCCTGCGCGCTCTCCATCGAGACCACCCCAGCGGCTTGCAGCGCCTTATACCGTGCCGCCTCCGCCCGCGCATTCACCGCGTTCGCCTGATCTTTTACCAACTGTCCCTGCGCCTGCTCCAGCGCCGCCTGGTAGGGCTTCGGATCGATCTCCGCCAGCACCTGTCCCTGCTTCACCGACTGTCCCTCGCGCACCGGAACCAGCATCAACTGTCCATCCACACGGCTCTTGATCGTCACCGTGTTGTACGCCGTCACCGTTCCCAGCGCCGTCAGAAAGATCGGCATCGTCTTCTGCTGTACCGCGGTCACCTGCACCGGCGTCGGCCGGTCTTCCTGTGCCGCCATTGTCAGCTGGATAATGTCCTGTTCCTTCGCATTCCTGCGAATCTTCCAGATCGCCGCGCCCACCACCGCCGCAATCACCAGCAGCACAATCCACTTCCGCGCAGACGAACCCTTCGGCTCCTCCGGCAACGGCTCACGCGAGGAAAGACCACTCTGCGTCTCCGCCGTTGAGATACCTTCCCGCGAATCCTTTTCCTTCATCTCCGCTGACAGCATGGGTGAGTCTGCTCTCTTCTTTCAATTTTCATTGCGCTGCAAATTTCATTGCGCCGTAAATTTCACTACGCCGTAAAACGGTTATTTGTTCCAGAGATTAAAGAATACTTGATAATGGTGGGAGTCGCTCATACAGCTTCAGATAGCCGTCAAAACTTCTTTATCTTTTCTTGTGCTTGAACCTAGAACCATGGAACCGCCGAAGCCATCACGCCAGCCAGCCGAAACACTTACGCAGCCTAGATCGCGTCGTCCATAATCTTCTTAGACGTAAGGAAGGATCCTTTTGCCAACCGCTGCCGAAGAACTCGACCTCTCCGCACTCCCCGCGCTCTGCGTTGACCTCGACGGCACCCTCGTCAAGTCGGACACCCTCCACGACTCCGCCCTCGCCGTCGCCCGCCATCGCCCCATGGATATCCTCAAGATCCCCGGCTGGCTCCTCCAGGGCAAAGCAGCCCTCAAGCAGCACTTGGCCGCCATCGTCCAGCTCGACGTCGCCCACCTCCCCTACAACCGCGAGCTCCTCCAGTACCTCGAGCAGCAGCACGCCACCGGCCGCCCCATCTACCTCGCCACCGCCGCCGATGCCGCCACCGCCCACCGCGTCGCCGCCCACCTCGGTATCTTCAGCGGAGTTCTCGCCTCCGACGGCCAGCTCAACCTCGCCGGCAAAAACAAGCTCGCCGCCTTCCAGTCCCAGTTCGGCGACAACTTCTCCTACATCGGCAACGCCTCGCCCGACCTCACCCTCCTCCAGCACTGCCGTCAGCCCATGGTGGCCAACCCCACCCCGGCCCTCAGCGCCGCCCTGCGCAAAGCCAACATCACCCCCGTCCGCAGCTTCGAAGAGCGTGTCTCTCCACTCCGCGCCTGGCCCAAAGCCATCCGCCTCCACCAGTGGGCCAAAAACGTCCTCATCTTCCTCCCCCTCCTGCTCGCCCACGCCTGGACCCCCGGTCTCCTCGCCGCATCCGCTCTCGCCTTCCTCAGCTTCGGCCTCTGCGCCTCCGCCACCTACATCGTCAACGACCTCCTCGACCTCGAAGCCGACCGCCAGCACCCCCGCAAACGCCGCCGTCCCTTCGCCTCCGGAGATCTCTCCGCCCTCTCCGGCATCCTCGTCGTCGCTCTCTTCCTCGTCTGCTCCCTCATCCTCGCCCTGCTCATCCCCGGAGCCATCACAGCCCTCTCACCAGCCTCCGCGCTCGCCCGCCCGCATCACTTCCTCGTCTGGCTGGGCATCTATCTCGTCACCACCCTCGCCTACTCGCTGCGTCTCAAACGCGCCGTCCTTGTTGACGTCATCGTCCTCTCCGGCCTCTACACCATCCGCATCCTCGCCGGCTCCGCCGCCACCGGAATCATCGCCTCCACCTGGCTCGGCAGCTTCAGCATCTTCTTCTTCCTCTCCCTCGCCTTCGTCAAACGCTTCGCCGAACTCGAAAGTCTCCGCGAACGTGGCGGCGCCAGCGCAGGTGGCCGCGGCTATCACGTTGCCGACATCGAGCAGCTCCGCAGCTTCGGCTCCGCCAGCGGATACGCCTCCGTCGTCGTCCTCACCCTCTACATCTCCAACCTCGACGCCGCCCAGCTCTACACCCACACCCAGCGCCTCTGGCTCCTCATCCCCGTCCTTCTCCTCTGGATCAGCCGCCTCTGGCTCCAGGCCTCCCGCGGCCAGCTCAACGAAGATCCCGTCGTCTACGCCATCACCGACCGCCGCAGCCTCTTCCTCGGAGTCCTAGTCCTCGCCATCGTCCTCTCCGCCCTCTAAGCCGTTCCCAGCCGCAGGCCCCAAGTAGCTCTTTACGAACTACTTATATCTGACTCGCTAGCATGAATCTGTAGTCAGAAGGGAGGCATGCAAATGCCCAATGTGCATGGTATCGAGTTCCCGGCGAATCAGTCCGAACTCGTAAAGGATCTCGTTCGAGAGCTCCTCAAAGATGGAAGCTGCGCCGTATACGCGCTGCGCAACATGAAGCCAGACGGCGAAATCAGGATGGCGACCACCCCGCCCGCCCCTACCTCAAGAAGGGTCGGTGGAGTCTTCCTGCGAATCCGTCCCGGCGCCAAGGCCGCGATGATCGTTCGCCCGATGAACGCCAAGGCCGGTGAGCGTTTCACCACGGTCGCCAAGATCACCCAGGCCGAGACCCTGGATATGATCCGCGTCTGGCGAAAAGAGACCAGATCCCGTCCCTTCCTCATCGAGGCGTCCCTCTCCGCAACTCACACCGCTGGCACCGCCGTCTCCGGCAAAGCCAGCTAACAACCTCAACCCAGCCCTCCCCCCAGACCTGGGTACCGAAGTACATCCGGCGCCCAGGTCAGACCCACCGTAGCCTCCCCCAAAAATCCTCCGCCCGAGCCCCTCGAACGTCGTTTCGTTTACCCTAGAAGACAAATGACCGACGAAATCACAGCGTTGCAGCACTTCGACGACGCCTCCCTCGACGCCGCCTTCACCACCCTCGCCGACGAGGTCCGCACCACCGCCGCCGCAACCGCCAGCACCGACCCCGAGGCCTTCCGTCTCCACTGGCTCGGCCGCAAACAGGGCCGCCTCAAACTCATCAGCGAAGCCTGGCTGAAATCCGCCCCACCCGAAGCCAAAAAAGCCCTCGGCATCCGCTTCAACCAGCTCAAGCAGCAGATCGAAGCCACCCTCGAAGCCCCGGCATCCGCACCTGCAAAATCAGCAGTGCAGGGAATCGACATCACCCTCCCCGGCACCCTTCGCACCCCCGGCATCCCCCACCCCCTCCTCAAGACCATGCACGAGATCGTCTCCGTCTTCCACCATCTCGGCTACAGCACCAACCTCGGCCCCCAGGTCGAGTCCGACTTCTACAACTTCGAAGCCCTCAACTTCCCCGAGAACCACCCCGCCCGCGACACCCAGGACACCCTCGTCATCGCCGCCCAGCAATCCCGCCCCTCGCGCGACCGCCTCCTCATGCGCACCCACACCTCGCCCGTGCAGATCCGCACCATGATCGCCAGCGCCCCGCCCATCCGCATCGTCATCCCCGGCAAGGTCCACCGCAACGACGCCGCCGACGCCACCCACTCCCCCATCTTCCACCAGATCGAGGGCCTCTGCGTCGACACCAACATCACCTTCTCTGATCTCAAGGGAACCCTCGACCACGCCATGAAGGCCCTCTTCGGCAGCGACGTCAAAACCCGCTTCTTCCCTAGCTTCTTCCCCTTCACCGAACCATCGGCGGACGTTCAAATCTCCTGCATCTTCTGCGGAGGCAAGGGCTGCCGCAAGTGCAAACACTCCGGCTGGATCGAACTCCTAGGATGCGGCATGGTCGACCCTGCCGTCTTCGCCGCAGTCACCGCCGAACGCCGCAAGCTAGACCCCGCCGACGACGCCCACAACCCCGAAAAGATCACTGGCTTCGCCTTCGGCATGGGCGTCGAACGCATCGCCATGATCCAGCACGGCATCTCCGACATCGGCTACTTCTACTCCGGCGACATGCGCTTCTTAGAACAATTCGCCTAGAAAGCGCCTGCGCAGCGGGCGATCACTTCGTGATTTCTATACCGCGTCGCGCAGTCCTCCCGATGGTCGGCACAAAGATTCAGGCGACCATCGGGAGCAGCACCCAAAGGGATATACAAATCACGAAGTGATCGCCGCCCGCGCAGGGCGACCGGCCGTCAGGCCATATCTAAACCGCAACCCGCTGCGCAAACACCCCAGCAAACGCGCTCCGCACTCCGGCAAACACAATCAGCCAAAGCACCGTGGCAAACAGCGCGATCGGCAGACCCTCCGGAGCCATGAACGAGTGAAATAGCACAATGTTCACCAGCACCGGACCAAGCAACAGCAGCGCCAGCGGAATATACCGTCCCGCCAGCAGCAGCGCTCCGCCCACTATCTGCAGCAGAAACACCACCACCAGGTAATGCGACACAAACAACGCACCCATATACTGCCCCGCCAAACCCGTCGGCGGAGGCATCGGGATGAAGTGAAGAAACCCATTCAGGCCGAAGACCAGAAACAGCAGTCCCAGCAGGACACGCGCTACCAATACCGCAATCTTCATAGAGCCTCCTCCTTCATCCCTCAGTGCTTACGCTGCCACGCTGCGAATCTGCTCCAGGGTCGGCTTCAGGAACGTATCCCGATCCACCGTGCCCATCATCACCTGCGCCGCGCCGCCAGCCGCAACAAAGGTCACATCGGTCACCCCGATGAATCCCAGGATCGTCTTCAGGTACGGCTCAACAAAGTTATATGCCGCCATCGGAGTACCGGCTTCGTACACGCCTCCACTCGCAATCAGAACCGTAGCCTTCTTTCCCTTCAGAAGACCCTCCGGCCCGTTCGCGCCATAGCTGAACGTCCGTCCGCGGCGCGCCACCTGGTCGATCCAGAGCTTCAGCGTCGCAGGGATCGAGAAGTTATGCATCGCCACGCCCAGCACATACTCGTCTGCGCTCTCCAACTCGCCGATCAGTTCTTCGGAGTTGGCAAGCGCTGCCGTCTGCTCCGGCGTACGCGCATCGTCAGGGGTAAATCCAGCAAAGATCCACGTCGCATCCAGCGGCTTCGACGCATGCGCCGCCACATCGCGATAGATCACCTCGCCGCCCGGATGAGCAGCCTTCCATGTCGTGACGAACTCGCGCGTCAACTCGCGGCTAATAGAGGCTTCTAACGGGCTCGAATCCAGATGCAGTAACTTCGCCATAGTCCAATCTCCTTATCGACGTGTGCCGCTTAGGCAACACAAGTCGTATAGCTTAGACGACAGTCGTCGTTTTAGAGATTCTTTTTCTGGATTCTTTTCCCGTTTGATAACCTCTATTTGATAACCTCTAATAGAGGATGCCCGTGCCGATCTCAGACTGCGAAGTACGCGATCCACGCATCCGGCGCACCCGCCAGCTCCTCCAGGGAGCGCTCTCCAGCCTCATGCAAACAAAGGCCTTCGACGAAATCTCCGTTCAGGACATCGCCGAAGCCGCCACCGTCAACCGCGCCACCTTCTACGACCACTATACCGACAAGTTCTCTCTCCTCGAGGCCCTCGTCGGCGGAGGCTTCCACAAACTCCTCCACGAGCGCAACGTCCTCTTCGACGGAACCTGCCCCTCTGCCGCCGGCGCCATCATCCTCGCCGCCTGCGACTACCTCACCCAAAATCACGCCGACTCCTCCGCCTGCGGCCGCCAGAACGCCTTCCAGCCCCTCGTCGATGCGGCCATGATCTCTGCCATCCACCGCGTCCTCGCCCGCGGCATCAAGGACATCGAACCCACCCCCGTCGTCTCGGCCGACATGATCGCCACCACCGCCAGCTGGGCCATCTACGGCGCCGTCAAACAGTGGTTCAACACCCCCAACCACCCACCCGCCGAAGCGATCGTCCCCTCCGTCCTGCAGCTCATCCTGCCCATCCTGCAGCAGTCGCATCCCTACGCAGTCCCACACGAAGCAGACCGGGTAGCATAGCCCTCCCTATCGTCATCACAAAGATTCAAGCGACCAACGGGAGCCCCACCCAAAGGGGTATACAAGTCACGAAGTGACCGCTCTCCGCGTAGGAGCCCGGCTGGCAGGCCACATCCGTCAAACCCGCTTACTCACCGCACTCCCCACAAACCCAAACAACAGATGCAGCACCGCCAGCGCCAGCGCCCCCAGAAAAGCCGCCTTGAACGTCGTCACGGCAAACCCCGGCACAAACTTACTCGAAAACCACAACACCACCGCATTGATCACCAGGAAAAACAGCCCAAAGCTGATAATCCCCAGCGGCAGCGCAATCACCTTCAGAAACAGCCCCAGCGTCGCGTTGAACAATCCAATCACCACCACCGCAATCAGCGCCGACACCACATTGCTCACGTCGAACCCTTGCACAAAGTGCGCCACCACCAGCAGCGCCACGGCATTCAAAATCCAGTGCAGCAGCAATCGAAACATAGCCAAACCTTTCAGGCTCTAAAGTGAACATCCAAATCGTCTCCCGAGCATAACCGATTGCCCGGCCCAATCCCGCACCAAATCTACTTCTTCACCACCCCAATCGTCTTCATCCACACATCCACCAGGTCCGGCCACCCCGTCACCGGAAGCTCCGTCCGCCGCAGCCCATATCCGTGCCCGCCCTTCGAGTACACGTGCAGCTCCGTCTCCACCCCCGCCTTCTTCAGCGCCATAAAGTACTCCACCGCATTCTCCACATGCACCGGATCGTCCTCCGCCTGCACCAGGAACGTCGGCGGCGTCTCCTTCGTAACCGGAATATCCGCCGTAAACTCCATCCCCTTCTCCTCAATCGCCAGGTACCCCGGATACACCACCACCGCAAAGTCCGGCCTGCAGCTCAGATCGTCCGCCGCATCCACCCGCGGATACAGCCTCGTCTCATAGTGCGTACTCACCGCCGCCGCCAGGTGCCCACCGGCAGAAAACCCCAGCACCCCCACCCGCTTCGGATCGATCTTCCACTCCGCCGCATGCTCCCTCACCATCCCCACCGCCCGCTGCGCATCCTCCAGCGCCGCCGCCGACTTCGGATACGGCCCCGTTCCCGGAACCCTGTACTTCACCAGCAGACACGCCACCCCTCGCGACGTCAGCCAGTCGCAAACCTCCGTCCCCTCCAGGTCGATCGCCAGAATGCTGTACCCGCCACCCGGAAACACCACCACCCCCGCACCCGTACTCTTCCCCTTCGCCGGATACACCGTCAGCGTCGGCACCGACACATTCCCCAGCCGAATAATCGGCCTCCCCGCAATCGGCTTATCGGTCGCCTTAGCCTGATCCTCCTCCGGCCCCGTCGTCGTACTCGGCCCCGGAGCCGCACCCGGCCAAAGCGGCAACGTCGTCAGCCCCGCCGCCGGCTTCCACCCACCTTGCTGCGCCCCAGCCACACCGCAGACCATCCCCAGCAACACCATCATCCGCAATCCACGCATCCCGCACCACCCTCTCAAACCTGCAAGCCATCATCGCCGCACCACCCATCCCCATGCAAGCCAGCATCTTGCCAACCCATTACTTCGCTGCCCCATGGTCATAGCTGATCACCCTTGTCAGCTTCCACGCCCCATCCTTGTACTGCCACAGCATAACGAACTTCGCCTCCCCAACCACCTCATGCTCCTGCATGCCCGGATGATAAAACCGATGCGTTCCCATCTCCATGGCCCCGTATCCATGCAGCGGATACACCTCCAGCGACCCAGCCACCAGCTCCCGCCTCAACTTCCCGCAGATATTGTTCCGAATGCTGTCCGTAAATTTCTTCTTCCCCACCGCAAGCCCGGTCTTGTCGTGATAAAACTCCAGGTCATCGGTCACCATCGCCCCAAGCTTATCGATGTCGCAGTTGTTATAAGCATCGAACAACTGCGTATCCAGCGACTGAACCGCCCGCGTCAACTCTTCCTGACTCTTAATGCTATCGAGCGAAGCCACACCCTGAGCACTCGCGAAAGTAACCCCACCCATCCACACAAAAGCTCCCACCAAAATCGCACGCACCAAAGATCGCATCCACATATCGTCTCCACTCTCTCTTTCAACTTTAGGAACACCCCTCGATACGCAGACCTCCCACAAAATGTTCGCCCCACGCCTGAAGGCCATGCTTCTAGCCTCCGCCCCACCCCCAAACATTTAGACTAGAAACCGTCCACCATGAAGATTCTGACCCACTGGCTCCGCACCGCCGTCCCCGACGTCACCGTAGACGACCACCAACTCGCCGAAGACCTCACCCTCCGCGGCATCGCCGTCGAAGGCGTCCACCTCGTCGGAGAAGCCGGCACCCCGCTCTTCGGCGACCGCAAGCCCAACGGGCACCTCTTCGAGATGGACATCACCACTAACCGCGTCGACGCCATGAACCACCACGGCATCGCCCGCGAGATCGCCACCATCTACGACGTCCCGCTCCTCCCCTTCCACACCGAGCTGCCCACCCCCACCGCTGCCCACCCATTCCCCATCCGCATCGAAGCCGAAGCCAAACATCTCTGCGGCCGCTTCACCGCCCAGGTCCTCCGCGGCGTCACTATCGTCCCCACCACCGGCCACATCGCCGAGTACTTCCAGGCCCTCGGCCAGAAACTCATCTCCAATGCCGTCGACGCCAGCAACTTCGTCCTCCTCGACATGGGCCATCCCACCCACGCCTTCGACCTCGACAAGATCGAAGGCGGCATCGTCGTCCGCCTCGCCAAGAAGGGCGAAAACATCAAGCTCCTCGACGGCACCGACCGCACCCTCGAAGCCGACGACCTCGTCGTCGCCGACGAAAAGAAAGCCCTCGCCCTCGCCGGAGTCATGGGCGGCTGGGACTCCATGATCACCCCGGAGACCAAAAACATCCTCGTCGAAGCCGCCTGGTTCGATCAGGCCACCGTCCGCCGCTCCGCCCGCCGCCACGGCCTCCACACCGACGCCTCCCACCGCTTCGAACGCGGAGCCGACTTCAACGCCGCCCCCACCGCCAATGCCCTCGTCTCCCAGTTCATCCTCAACAGCGGAGGCCACCCCGAAGGCGCACTCATCGACATCGTCATCCCCGAGATCGCCGCCCGCACCGCCTCGCGCCCCCCCATCACCCTCTCCGTCCGCCAAGTCCAGCGCCACCTCGGCACCACCCTCGACGACACCCCCACCCACTCCGCCCTCACCCCCCAGCTCATCCACCAATACCTCACCTCGCTAGGCTGCATCCTCACCGCAAAAGACGGAACCGTCGAGCAGCAGGGAAGAGCAGGCACCGTCGCCTCAAGCGACACCGCAGCCTCCAAAAACACCGCAGACTCCCGAAGCATCCTCGAGAGACTCTCCGCCCCCTTCATGCTCGAAGATCCCCTCGCCTTCAACGGCGGCCTCATGCCCATCGACGCCCTTGCCCCCTACGTAGACGAAGAAGCGAGCACCCCCGCCGAAAGCACCGAAGATTCAGACACCCTGGCCCTCGCAGACACCCAGGCCGACCTCTTCGAAGTCCAGCTCCCCTCCTGGCGTCTCGACCTCGAGCGCGAGATCGACCTCATCGAAGAGGTCGCCCGCGTCTACGGCTACAACCGCTTCGCCAACACCCTCCCCACCCCCGGCATCGTCATCGCCCACCCCATCGCCGCCAAAGAAGCCGCCGTCCGCAACCGCCTCCTCGCCCTCGGCTTCTCCGAATCCATCTCCACCACCTTCGCCAGCCAACAAGACTCCGACCTCTTCCACACCCCAAACCCCAGCCATCAGAACAATCCGGGCACCCCATCACACCCCACCCAAGAGTCGGGTACCTCATCTGACAGCGCCCAAGAACTGGGTGCCCCATCGGCGCCTGCGGCAGAACCTTCGCGGCCGCCTTTGGCCGCTAAGGTGGGCAATCGCGCCAGCGATCCGCCTTCCTTCACCCCACAAGTAGTCCCCATGGAGAACCCCCTCTCTGAAGAAGCCTCGCTCCTCCGCCCCTCCCTCATCCCCGGCATGGCCGCCATGCTCGCCCACAACCTCAACCGCGACGTCAAAGACGTACGCATCTTCGAGCAAGGCCACATCTTCACCGGCACCATCCTCCCCGACAGCGGGTCCATCGATGCCGTCCACGAGGCCCCCCAGCTCTCCCTCGGCCTCACCGGCGCCCCAACCACCGCCGACCGCTACGCCGCCCAGGCCCCGCTCTTCTTCGAGCTCAAGGGCGCCATCGAATCCCTGGTCTCCCTCTTCACCCCCCTCGGCGGCCCCGCCGCTCTCTCCTTCACCGCCGAAGCCCCCACCTGGCTCCAGCCTGGCCGCTCCGCCACCGCCCTTCTCAACAACCACCCCATCGCCTACCTCGGCGAACTCGTCCACACCCAGCGCGACGCCCGCAAGCTCCGCCAGCCCATCTACCTCGCCCAGCTCGACCTCGCCGCCCTCTACGAGCTTCCCCTCAAACAGGTCACCGCCCACGACCTCTCCCGCTTCCAGGCCGTCGAGCGCGACTTCTCCTTCGTCTTCCCCGACGCGATGCAGTGGCACACCCTCGCCTCCGCCATCCACGCCCTCGCCATCCCGGAACTGCAGAGCCTCAAGCCGATCGAGCTCTTTCGCGACGCCAAGAAGTTTCCCGGCGTCTACTCCATCCTCCTCCGCGCCGTCTTCCAATCTCACGACCGCACCCTCCGCGAAGACGAGCTCACCGACTGGTGGTCCCGCATCATCGCCACCCTCACCAACCTCGGCGGCACCATCCGCGACGGCGCAGCCAGCTAGGCCGGTCGCCGCTCCCGTTGGTCGCCCGAAAGATTCTTCCGCCGACCAGCGGGAGGCCCACGCGACGCGGTATGAAAGTCACGAAGTGACCGCCCGCCGCGCAGGCGCCTTGCCTTCCAAAAAATAAATCCCAAAACCCTGTCGTACTCTCCCACCACCATAAAACCCACCAGCAACGCACCACATCCCACCACGCGAATCACCACAACTCACCAGCAAAAAACACCACCCAAACACGCAAACCCCCTCTAAAACCGCACCCTCCATCACAATCCAACTTAATCCCGCAAAAATCCGCATCCAGATTGATTCCACCCGCGTTTTCCGCAGGGAAAATCCACGTCCCCGCCGTCTATACTCGTAGAGATATGAGTACATCCACCATCAGCGTCGATGAGTTCCAGGCGCTAGAGCAAAAAGTCCTCCGCGCCGTCGAGATCGTCAAGCGCGAACGCGAAGCCCGCGCCACCGCCGAAGCCGAAGTAGCCTCCCTCCGCGCCCAATTAGCCGAACAGCAGAGCCTCACCGGCATGGTCGAAAGCGAACTCACCACCCTCACCAAAGAGCGTGAAACCGTCCGCCTGCGCGTCGAAAAGATGCTCCAGCAGATGGACGAACTCCTCTAAATTCAACCGTAAAGGAGACCCGATGGACCAGACTCTCGAAGCCCCGCAGGCCCCGCCCGAGCCGACAGAAAATCAGTCCATCGCGGTCGACATCTACGACCAGATCTACCACCTCCGCGGCACCGACACCGCCTACATCGAACGCCTCGCCGCAATGGTCGACGCCAAGATGCGCGCCGTCTCCGCCCACGGTGGCACCGTCGACAGCCTCCGCGTCGCCGTCCTCGCTGCCCTCAACATCGCCGACGAACTCTGCACCGCGCGCCAGCGCCAGGACTCCCTCGCCGGCACCCTCCAGCACTCACAGCAATCCCTCCGCAACCGTGCCGGCACCATCGCCCACATGCTCGACGAAGTCCTCGAAGACCGCAAAGTCGGCTAATTCGCCAGCAAAGTCGGCTGATCCGAAGTAGGTCCGCGCAAGCTCCCAGAGCGCGCAACCTCCGATTTTTCTTGAATCTCCCCCTCCGCACTGCGATCATCGACACTCGTCCCTCATCGCCCGGAGAACCTCTCGATGCGCCGTCCCGCCCTCGCAGCACTCCTCTTCCTTCTCTGCCTTCCCCTCCTCCAAGCGCAGTCCGACCCAGACTACAAATCCAATCCCAAGTTCCAATCCGCCATCGCCGAAGCGAAACAGCTCGTTAAGCAACGCCAGATCCCCTTCGCCATCGACGCCTACAAAAAGGCCAATAAAATCGCTCAGGGAAGAGACGCCGCCCTCCTCTCCGACCTCTTCGCCTTCGAACTCCGCGTAGGCAGCTTCAAAGACGCCGCAGCGACCGCATCCGAGCTCGAAGCCGCCGTATCCACGCCCACCGAGAAGTCCCGCGCTGCAGCCAACCGCGGCTACGCCCTCTACCTCCAGGCCGGAGACAAGAACAAATCCGATCTCCTCAACGCCTCCGACATCGCCCTCAAATCCGCCCTCGCCGACGACCCCAAAAACGCCACCGCCCTCTATCTCGACGGCAAAGTCCTCGCCCGCCTCGGCCAGATGGACGCCGCAGGCACCCAGTTCAAAGCCTGCCTCAGCTGCATCAGCCCGCGCGATCCCAGCTACCTCCGCACCCAGCACTTCGCCGAAAACCCGTCCCTCTCCCTAGCCAAAATGGCCCCCGCCTTTACCGTCACCGCCCTAGACGGCACCAAGTTCAACCTCGACGCCATGGGCGGCCGCGTCGTCCTCATCGACTTCTGGGCCACCTGGTGCGGCCCCTGCAACGAAGAGCTCCCGCACCTGAAGAAGATCGCCAAAGAGTTTGCCGGCCAGCCACTCGTCATCATCAGCGTCAGTTGGGACTCCGACGAAGCCAAGTGGAAGCAGTTCATCGACAAGAACGAGATGACCTGGGTCCAGTACCGCGACGCCGACCACTACCTCAGCAAACAGTTCGGCGTCGAGGCCATCCCTCACTACTTCACCATCGACTCCGACGGCGTCCTCACCTCCGAGATGCTGGGCTCTGGCTCCGACGTCGAGGGCAAACTCAAAAAGCTGATAGCCCGAGTTAAAACCGCCCCCGCCATGCAAGCAGGAAACTGATTCTGTCCTGCCGGACGGGCCGCTTACTCAGCGGGAGGTCACTTCGTGACTTCTATACCGGTCACGCAACCATCATCAGCAAAGCTCCTCCCGCTGGTCGGAATCATCATCGCGCCGAGCAACGCGAGGCCCCCAGAAATCAGCCCCACCCCGACCGGTACAAAAGTCACGAAGTGACCTCCCGCCGAGCAGGCGGCCCGTCCGGTAGGACACATCTTCTAATCCTCACACCCCCGCAACTTGCAAAGCAGCACCCACACGTTTAGCATCCAACTCAGATCACCGGCCTGCAAAGCAGGTACGCGACCTACGCTGGTTGAACCAATATTCATTGAACAGGGGCCTGGCTCGTATACATGGTTCGGTGTGCTGTCCTCCAGTCAGGAACGCCTAAAGAGCCACGGCAGGGTCCCGCCGTCTAAGACGGGTTCACCAGCGACTCGACGTACGGCCCAGCGGGTCGGTCTTCTTCTTCTCCAGCCCCAACTGCGGGCCCCCTGCAACCGTGCACCCCTACCTCCTTCACTCCGGCCATCTCCTGCTGCCCACCTTTGGCGTCCTCGCCGCATTGGGCCTCATGGCCGCGCTTAACCTCAGCCTCCGCACCGCCATCCCCACCGGTCTCAACCCCGAAAAACTCTGGAACGCCGGCCTCGCCACCCTCCTCTCCGCCTTCGTCCTCTCCCGCCTCCTGCTCATCCTCTCCAACCCCCACAGCTTCGTCCGCTACCCCATCCTGCTCCTCATGCTTCCCTCGCTCACCGCGACCGGCATCCTGCTCACGATCCTCGCCGCCATCCTCTACCTCCGCCTACGCCATCTCCCGCTCCTGCCCACGCTGGACGCCTGGTCCCCCTGCGCCACTCTCGCCTGGGCCTTCCTTGCCCTCGGCCACCTCGCCGAAGGCAGCGACGCCGGCCTTCCCCCCACCCCCCCCTGGGGCCTCCGCATCCCCCCCGACCCCACCCGCCTCCATCCCGTCCCTCTCTACGCCGCCATCGCCGCCGTCATCCTCACCCTCGCCCTCCTCCGCCAACTCCCCCGCAGCCAGCGCCCCGGAGACACCTTCGCCCTCGCCCTCGCCGCCACCGGCGCAATCCAGTTCCTTCTCACCTTCTTTCGCCAGCCCTACCCCTACCTCGACACCCTCCACACCCTCCTCGACCCCATCCAGTGGATCTCCATCGGTATGATCGGTACAGCGGGTCTCATCTATATGAGGCCCCGAAAGCTGGTCTCCCATGCCGTCTAAAAATATGCTCCCCAAGGGCCAGCGCCGCCGCACCGTCCGTCCCGAATACGTCGCCACCCGGGGCGCAGAAGAAGCCGCAGCTCCACTTCCAGTCCCCGTTCTCGATCTCGAAGACGACACCGAAGCCGAAGCCGGCATCCGCACCTTCACCGCCGACCCCGCCGCCACCAACCTCCGCCTCGACCAGTACCTCGCCCAGGCCATCCCCGACATCTCCCGCGCCCGCGTCCAGCTCCTCATCGAAAACGCCCAGGTCCGCGTCGACGGCCACACCGCCAAGCCCAAGCAGAGGCTCCACGGCGGCGAGTCCATCGAGATCGAAGGCAGCCCCCAGCCCGCACCCCTCCACGCCATCCCCGAGGACATCCCCCTCGACATCATCCACGAAGACCAGCACCTCGCCGTCATCAACAAACCCGCCGGCATGATGGTCCACGCTGGCTCCGGCGCCACCGAGGACGCCCGCAACCGCGGCACCCTCGTCAACGCCCTCCTCTTCCATCTCAACAAGCTCTCCGACGTCGGCGGCGACCTCCGCCCCGGCATCGTCCATCGCCTCGACAAGCTCACCAGCGGCCTCATCCTCGTCGCCAAAGACGACGTCACCCACCGCAAGCTCGGTGACATGTTCTCCCAGCGCCAGGTCGCCAAAACTTATCTCGCCCTCGTCCACGGCCACCTCGCCAAAGACGACACCACCGTCAACCTCCCCATCGCCCGCGACCTCATCCGCCGCACCCGCATGACCACCCGCCGCGCCGACGGCCGCACCGCCGTCTCCCACGTCCACGTCCTCGAAAGAATAAGTGCCCGCCTCACCACGCCCTTCATCCCCTTCACCCTCGTCGAAGTCCGCATCGAGACCGGCCGCACCCACCAGATCCGCGTCCACATGCAGTCCCTCGGCCACCCCGTTGTCGGCGACACCCTCTACGGCGCCCCCCACATCATCCCCGGCCTCGCCCCCGAGCTCCAGCTCGAGCGCAACTTCCTCCACGCCGCCCATCTCTCCTTCACCCACCCCCAGACCCACAAACCCATGGACCTCGCCGCGCCCCTCCCTGTCGAACTGGAGTCGTTCCTTCAGGCAATCCGCGCGAACTCCCGAGGAGTTGAGTAAAATCATCCGAGTGACTGCACATAACCGAACCAACCGTATCTTGGCGCTGAAAAGCTCCGCCCTTCTCCTCTCCTTGCTCGCTGTTGCCGCCCCCCTCCGCGCCCAATCCAGCCCCCAGGTCGGTCCGCCCTCCAGCGGTCAAAGCGAACCCGCCTCGCCGCTCAAGCCGATCACCGAAGCCCCGGCGCCCCAGCAGGCAGCCCCCGCTCCTCCCACGCTCCCCGCCGCGCAAAACGGCAACACTCAGGCTCCCTCGACCGACGAGCCCATCACGACCATCAAGATCCAGGCCAACGAAGTCAATCTCATCTTCACCGTCACCGACAAGAAAGGCCGCTTCATCACCGGCCTCAAGCGTGAAAACTTCGGCCTCCTCGACGACGGACATCCTCCCGTTGCCGTCCTCCGCTTCACCCAGCAGACCAACCTCCCTCTCCGCGTCGGCATCATGCTCGACACCTCCAGCTCCATTCGCCAGCGCTTCCAGTTCGAGCAGGACTCCGCCATCGAGTTCCTCCTCCAGGTCCTCCACCGCAACGACCGCGCCTTCGTCGAAGGATTTGACATCCAGACCGACGTCGCTCAGGACTTCACCAACAACGTCGATCTCCTCAACCAGGGCATCCGCAAGCTCCGGCCCGGCGGCGGTACCGCTCTCTTCGACTCCCTCTACAAGACCTGCAAAGACCAGATGCTCACCCTCCTCGATCAGGGAGCCGTCCGCCGCGCCCTCGTCCTCGTCTCCGACGGCGACGACAACTACAGCCGCGTCGAGGAGTCCGACGCCATCAAGATGTGCCAGCGCGCCCAGACCATCGTCTACACCATCAGCACCAACATCAGCCCCAGCAAAGACAAGGGCGACGACGTCCTCAAAGCCATCTCCGAGGCCACCGGCGGCCAGGCCTTCTACCCCACCAAGCTCGAAGACGTAGCCATCGGCTTCCGCAACATCGAAGAAGAGCTCCGCAGTCAGTACTCCCTCGTCTACCGCCCCGCCAACCTCGTCGCCGACGGCTCCTTCCGCACCATCTACTTCCAGGCCAACGATCCCCGCTTCAAGGTCCGCGCCCAAAAAGGCTACTTCGCCCCCCGCCCCACCCAGTAGCCGCGCAAGTCATCTGGACCTCGTGCCCCCAAAGGAGAATAATGGACCCGGTGCAGGGTAACTCCTGCCCAAAACCCGTGTCTAACCATGCAGGTGAAATCGCCATGAAGCTGCATCTCTCCTCCTGCCTCCTCGCCCTCGCTCTTGCCTCCGCGCCGCTTGCGCACGCCCAGCTCGCCGGCATGCCCCCAGGCACGCAGGAGGCGCTTCTGAACCTCGCCGACCAGCCCGCCAGCCGCACCTCCTTCAGCTTCGACCGCTCCATGCTCCAGGTCGCGCAGAACCTCCTCGCTTCCGGAGGCATGGACGCAAACGCCGCCGCCGCCGCGCTCACCGGCATCTCTGTCGACAACTACCGCTATCCCCAGCCCGCCTTCTACACCCCCGAGACCATGAACTCCATCATCAACGCCTACCACACCGCCGGATGGAAGCACCTCGTCAACGCCAACCAGACCCCCGCCAACACCGCCCAGCCCCGCAGCACCGTCACCGATCTCTGGCTCCACTTCACCGGCCCCGACATCAACGGCGTCACCGTCCTCACCCGCTCGGCCCGAAACATGAGCGTCATCCAGATCACCTGCGAACTCCGCCCCCTCGACCTCGTCCACCTCAGTGGCCACTTCGGTATCCCCAAGGTCGATCCCAACGCCGTCATGGTCCCCGCCCCCAACGGCCGCTGATCCGCACCCCTCAAAGAAGCCGCATCACCCAGCAGGCACGATGATTCGGCAACTGTCCCTCGGCTGAACCGCAATCGAGATCGACTACAATCGAGATCGAACCTATGCAGGAAGCGGCTCAAACAGTACTTCTCGTCCTCGTAACGCTCTTCCCCATCGTGGACCCGCTCGGAGGCAGCCCCTTCTTTCTGGCGCAGACCAGCGGATACTCACCCGAAGCGCGAAAAAAACTGTCCTGGCGCATCGCCGTCAACAGTTTTTTCCTTCTGGTTGCGACGTATTTTATCGGGACGTACGTGCTTGCCTTCTTCGGAATCTCGCTTCCGGTGGTCCAGGTCGGCGGAGGTCTGATCGTCATTGCGACAGGATGGTCGCTCCTGAAGCAAAAAGACGACGAAAAACAAGACGTACAGACGACCGTCCAGCCGCAGGACCCACTCCGCCGGGCATTCTATCCCTTGACGTTGCCCTTGACCGTAGGCCCTGCATCCATCTCAGCCGCGCTCACACTCGGCGCGAACGCGGCTCATCATCACGCATACCATCCCGTGACCATCCTGGCGGCACTCATTGGATTGGTGCTGATCGCGATCAGCATCTTGCTCTGCTATCGATTTGCCGACCGATTGGCGCAAATCCTGGGGCAAACTGGCATGACGGTAATCACCCAGTTGTCGTCCTTTTTACTGGTTTGTATCGGCGTACAGATCACCTGGAACGGGATCAAAGCGCTGATCGAGTCCGTGACGCTGCATATTGGCTGACCGAAGGGGCTTCGCTCCACCGGAATCTGCCTCTCCATTCATCAGCGAAAAGATAGAGGAATCTGGCGACGAGCGGAACAGAGCGTTCGGCGGATTGACGAGCTACTATCGTCGGAGCTGGGTCTCCCTCAATCAGGAAGACCCCAGTTCCGAATACAACACGAACCGGGGACGAAAGACCTACAGGGCTAAGCGGATTGCGGCGTCGGCTTCGAAAGCCATAATTTGTAACGTGTTCAGGAACTTTCTGCTTTGACCGGTAAAGAGTCCACTTGCGATGAGGCTTGCAGCCGAAGCCACGGCACCGGAAAATTTATCGGTCAGAGGACGAATGATCGAGACGTGGGGGAGGTTTGGGCTGATGAACTCACAAGGAACGGGGAAGATCAGGCTGGGCTGAACCAGGGTAGGTGGTTGCAGCGGTGGGTTGTTGAAGAAATCAGGAAACGACAGCCCGGAGATTGCATCCTTGAACGGTGCTACTGGCTGCTGAACTCCGTTGCCTGCGAAATCCACCCACTCCAGAAAGTGAGCAATCTCATCTCCGCCGATGCCCAGTGTGATCTGGAGCACCTCCGGATCCGACACCTTTTGACTCATGGTTGCGTAGAGGCTCGAACCGCCCTGCTCAATCGCTCCAAAGTGAAACGCCGCCACATTCGCGATCGCCTGAATATGGTCGTTCGCCTTACCCAGGTTAGCGTTGGAAGCGCCGTTGAAATCGGCATCGGTTCTGGGAATGGCGGTGACCCCATTGAGAGTGATCGCCTGAGGAAAGGTAGCACCGAGATCCGGATTGGTTGCGCTGCGGTAGCGAACGAACCAGCTCGTATCGACGTTGAGGTTCATCAGGTTCGTAAGCCGCAGCTTGCCCGACGATCCCGTCGCCGTGCTTCCCTTCAACGTCTCGAACTCGGAGAAGTTGACTGGCTCAGCTCCTCTGGACTCAAGATAGGCGTTGATGAAGTTCGCATGGCTTACCTCATCCAGCGTATTGCTGGTGATGTACTGCGGGCCATCGGTATCGAGGTTCGATAGGGCTGCCTGATAGGGGTTCATCTGTTGGTTTGGGTTTACTTCAACAGGCAGGTTATTGCCGATACCGCCCAGTTCCGCATACTGCGTCCACAGATCCGCTTCGATCAGTTCTGCCGCCGCCAGAAATCGAAGGATGGCGGTATCACCTGCACCGAGCCGTCCTCGTTCCTCTGCACGGACAACAGCTCCGTTTGCTAATAAACCGGCGCCCACTGCTGCTGCGCCTCCTGCCAATAGACCGCTTCTCATAAACGAGCGGCGGTCAACCGGACGACTAGCATTGCTCTTTGGATTTTTCATTGTTGCTCAACCTACCTTTTATCTACCTGAAGACGGGTCCCGTTCGACATGCAGACCCGAGATCACGTTATCTAGGCCGGTCAGCTTATTTGTCAGGGACTCGTCATTTAAATGTCTCTTATCCCTCAGCGCACAAAGAACATGGCATCGGCTCGCAGAGCGATCAAGCAATCATGCTCTCGCTGAAAAAAAGACCGTCGAATCGGAAGAAGTCTCCTTGCGAAAGGTTGCAAGTCACGCCGAGCGCAGCGAAAATAGGTGCGAAGTCTGGAGCTTGCCATGAAGACACCCATCCCGGCGGAGGCTGCCTCTGCACTCATCGACGGCAAGATCAAACAACTCGGCGACTGGCGAGGCCAGACGCTCGCGAAGGCGCGCGAGATTATCCACAAGGCAGACCCTGAGATCGTCGAAGAGTGGAAGTGGATGGGAACCCCCGTCTTCTCCCACGGCGGCATCATCTGCACCGGAGAGACCTATAAGAGCGTCGTCAAGCTGACCTTCGCCAAGGGAGCCTCGTTAAAAGACCCCTCCAAGCTGTTCAACTCCAGCCTCGACGGCAACGTCAGACGCGCCATCGACATCCACGAAGGCGAAAAGATCGATGAGTCAGCCCTGAAGGATCTCATCCGCGCCGCAGTAGCCCTCAATCTCGATCTCAAGGCGAAAACCAAAACCAAAGCCCCCGCGAGCAACCAGCAAACCAACTGACTAGGTTGTATCGACATATTCCCGTCCTGCTTCGTTCTATCCTTTGTTTGTCATCCCCAAAGGGGATCTGCGGTTGCTGTCGCCTTGCCTGTCGTTGCCTTCGCCGTTGAGATAGAGCGAGGCTTTAGCCTCGCGTCTAAGATCCCACCGCAAAGCCACATCCACTCTGCCGAAGGCCGGAGCGAAAGGAGAAGCCGAAGCGATTAAATATTGCCTTTGCCGTTGCCTGTCCTCCCCAACCCGCAACAAATCTCTGTCAAGCCCCAGACCACACAAAACCAGCGCCAGACGCGGAGATTCGCATGACGTACAAGTTATCCCCCACCAGCTATACTGGATATAGAGCATAAAAAAGCTCCTGCGAGTCAGGGGTTTTTTATGACCGGACCTAACCTGTTTAGAAAGAAATATTTACCCGTAAGCCATCTGGAATGAATATTTTGCAGACAGCTAAAATCGTAAGTCGTTCAAAACGGATAAGTTAGTAGCACCCACCCCCAGGGGGAGGGGTACCCCAAACGCGGAGATCAAAAGCCGTACTGCTCCACCTGCTGCATGAGGTCAATCTTGCGCTCCGGCGGCAGAAAGCTCGCCTCCACTGCATTCGCCGCCAGCTCCCGCATCTGCTCCAGCGAAAACTCGAACCGCTCCTGCACCAGCACATACTCTTCGAGCAGATTGCTTCCGAACATCGGCGGATCGTCCGAGTTGATCGTCACCATCAACCCCGACTCGAAGTACATCTTCACCGGATGCTCGTCGAAGCCCGCGCAGCAGCCTGTGCGAATGTTGCTGGTCACATTCAGCTCCAGCGGAACCTGCTTCTGCGCCAGCACCTCCAGCAGTTCAGGGTCATGCTGCGCCGAGAGCGCATGGCCGACGCGCTCCGCCCCGATGTTGATCGCCGCCCAGATGCTCTCCGGCCCGATCGTCTCGCCGGCATGCGCGGTCAGTCGCAGCCCGGCAGCCTTGGCCTCGGCGTACGACTCGCGAAACAGGTCCGCGCTCCCGCGAGCCTCATCGCCTCCGATGCCGATCCCAACGATGCTCGGATAGAGCGCACGCAGCTCAGCCGCCTTGCGAAACACCTTCGCCGCCTCGTCCGCGCCGAAGTGACGCACCGCATCGATCAGCCAGTACACGGTGGTCCCAAAGTCCTTCTCGCCGCGCACCCGGCCCCGCTCGATGGCCTCGGTGTACGGTTCAACCTCAGCGTTCTTCCAGTAGTAGATGATCCCGAACGAGATGTAGACCTCAGCATGCACCACACCCTGGGCCGCCAGATCGCGAATCATGTTGTACGTAATCAGCTCGTAGTCGTCCGGACCCTTCAACCGCGCCGAAACCGCCTTGAACGAGTCCATGAAGCCGAGAAAGTTCTCGTAGATGTAGAGCTTCTTCGCCGCATCAGCGGTCAGAGGCTCCGCATCGTGCCGCCTGCTCAGCTCCAGCAGCGTGTCCAGCTGGATCGTGCCCTCAAGGTGAAGATGAAGTTCAACCTTGGGCAATCCCCGAAGCCACTCCACCACGTCGATCTCAGCGTCTTTTTTTACCTGTCTTCGCGCCATCTGCCTATCTTAGGCCTTCGGAGGAGCGAACTCACTATGATGTCTGCTGTAGAAGAAGTAAATCAGCAGACCCAGAGCGAGCCAGATAAAGAACCGCATCCATGTAATGATCGGAAGCCCCATCATCAGCAGGATGCAGAAGATCACCGAAAGCACAGGAATCACCGGCCCAAAAGGCACGCGAAACCCGCGTCGCCGCTCCGGCTCCCGATAACGCAGGATGATGACGCCAATCGAGACCAGGGCAAACGCGAACAGCGTCCCGATGTTCGAAAGGTCAGTCAGAGTCCCGATGTCGAAGAGTCCCGCCGGAATCCCGACCACAATGCCCGCAATCCAGGTCGCCACCGCAGGCGTACGGAACTTCGGATGTACCTTACCGAAGAACCTTGGCAACAGCCGATCGCGCGACATGGCAAACCAGACCCGCGACTGGCCAAGCTGGAACACCAGGATCGACGAGATCATGCCCATCATCGCGCCCAGCAGCACAGCCAGCCTCACCCAGTGCAGACTGTGTCCGCCCGGCAGCAGCGAGAGCTTCTTGAGCGCATTGACCACCGGAGCCGCATCGTCCACCATGCTCTGCCACGGAACCAGCCCGGTCAGCACGGTCGCCACGCCGATGTAGAGCACAGTGCAGACCACCAGCGTCGCGATGATGCCGATCGGCACATCCTTCTGCGGATTCTTGCACTCCTCAGCAGCGGTGGATACGGAGTCGAACCCGATGTAGGTGAAGAAGATGATAGAGCCGCCGGTAAGCACTCCCGACCAGCCGTTGGGCGAGTAGGGATGATAGAGCGTTGGCTTGATGAAGTGAGCGCCGGCGAAGATGAACAGCAGGATCGCAGCCAGCTTTAGCAACACCATGACGTTGTTGGTCCGCGCCGACTCACGAATCCCGCGCACCAGCACAACCGTCAGCAGCATGACGATCAGAAAGGCAGGCCAGTCGAAGCCGAAGTGCCATCCCGGGAGATACAGATCGTGACCCTGCAGGTCCTGTAGACCGCCCGGCAGAAAGGCCGGCGAGATCCAACGCAGTGCAGGATGAAACCCAAACCAGTCCAGCAGATCCACCATGTGCGCAGCAAACCCGACCGAAACGGCCATGTTGCTGCCTGCATACTCAAGGATGAGATCCCATCCGATGATCCAGGCGACCAGCTCGCCCAGCGTTGCGTAAGTATAGGTGTACGCGGATCCCGCGATGGGAATCATCGACGCCAGCTCCGCATAGCAGAGCCCCGTCAGGCCGCAGACGATGGCGACCAGCACCAGCGAGACCGCCAGCGCCGGACCCGCTCCCGGCCTTCCAGCCAGCGCGGAGTGATGAATTAGGTAGTCCAGCACCGGCGCGCGAAGGATAGAAGTAGTGTCGAACTTCTCTCCTGCGATTGCAGTGCCGACGACGGTGAAGATGCCCGAACCGATGACCGCGCCGATGCCGAGCGCAGTCAGAGACACCGGGCCCAGCGTCTTCTTCAACGCGTGCTCCGGCAACTCCGATTCAGAGATCAGTTTGTCGATCGACTTGGTTCGAAAGATTTGCCTGGCCAGCGCGCTCGCTCCTGCGTGCGAAAGTTGGTGCGGGGCGTTTCCGACTACACAAATTCGATTAAGAGGACATCATCGCGAAAGGGGCTGTGGCACAAACTCCCGCAGCCCTAGCGGTAGATTCACTACCGCTTGCTCTGGCCGCGCGATGCCTTCTTGATCTTCTGCTTATTCTCGCCGCGAGCACCGGTCCGCTTTGCTTTGGGGGCTGCTGCCTTACGTGCTGCGCGCTTTACCTTCTTGCGCTCTTGTGTGTCGGTGATGCTCTTGGTATTTGCCATTATCTTGCCAATCTTTCTATAGGTGCGATTTTCAGAACTTAAAGGCGCTCCAGCTGGGCAAACTTCTCCACCAGCTTCTTCACGCCGTGCTGTTGAAATTGTACTGTAATCTTGGCATCATCCCCATCGCCTTCGCGACGAAAGACGATTCCCTCGCCATACTTGGGGTGTTTCACCCTGGAACCCTGCTTCAGCCCCGTCTTACCCACGGGCGCTTCCACCTCAAGCTTAGGTCGCGAGATCTTCTGACCGCGTGCAGCAAAGAAGCTGGCGATATTATCAATCGACTGCCCGGCAGGCTTTGCTCCCTGACCCGCGCGGCTGCCAGCGCCATAACCAGTTGCAGCCCGAGCTGCGGCCCTGGCACCCCGGTCGCCACTCTGGTCTTCATCTTCATAGCTATAGTGCTGGTCGCCCTCGTCACCACCCGTCCCGCGACCAAAACGATTCGCCTTCGGATAAGGAGTCGCATACGCACCGCCGTAGCCAGAACTATAGTCCGATCCGGAGAACTGTGGACGCGCCGGCGGACTGCCAAGGTCTTCGACTAGACGGCTGGGGACCTCCTCGAGAAAGCGCGACGCAATACTCGACTCCGGCATATCGCTTCCGTACCGGCGCCGATACCGCGCCCGTGTCATGACGAGAGTATCCATTGCCCGCGTCATGCCGACATAGCATAACCGCCGTTCCTCCTCCAGCCCGGTCGGATCGGTTAACGTGCGGGAGTGAGGGAATAGACCCTCCTCCATGCCGGTGAGAAAGACAAGGGGGAACTCAAGACCCTTAGCGGCGTGAAGCGTCATCAGCGTAACCCGTGCCTCTTCGCTGTAGCTGTCGGCGTCGGAGACCAGCGCGGCGTGATCGAGAAACTCATGAAGCGTCTCCCCGCGCTCTTGTGCGTCCTGGGCCGCGTTCGCGAGTTCTTTCAGGTTTTCTATACGTGAGAAAGACTCAGGCGTTGCTTCCTCTTCGAGGGCGCGGATATAGCCGCTTCGGTCGTTCAGGAACTTAATTAGCTCCGGTAGTGTGGCTGCGTCGCCTGGTTTGCGGAAAGCAGGCCTTTCATCCTCCATCTTGATCTCGGCAGCTCGCTCCATTGTTGTCCTTGCAGACTTCTTGAGGACGACTGGAGCGAACGGATTGAAGCTCGCTGTATCGATGCCATGAGCCTCATCGGAGTCGGCAGCGTTCTCTGCCGCGATGGTAGAGATCTCTTCGCTCGGACCGAAGTCGAAGCCGAAGTTGAAACTTGTGTCGAAGGAGGTGCTTGCTCCTGTGTTCTCTACTTCTTCGGATGCTACGGTTTCTGCCTCTTCGCCGAAGCCGAAAGAGACATCGCCATCCTCAACGGATGTTGAGGGCAAGGAAGCGTCGCCTTCTATCGCGACGTCCTCAGCGAGCTTTTCCGCGAATCCCGGTCCGAGCATCGCGCGCGCGTCCTCGATCAATCGACGGAAGCCAGTCAGTGCCTGGAGCGCACGTGGCGGGAGCAGTCTGTCCTCGATCGCGCGGGCGATTGCATCCCACGTGCTCATGCCAGACGACAGCGCCATGCGTTCAAGCGTCTCCATAGTGGTCTTGCCGATGCCGCGCGCTGGTGAATTGACCACTCTGGCCAATGCAATCGAGTCATGGACGTTCTGTACGAGCTTAAGATAGCTGAGAATGTCCTTCACTTCGGCGCGATCGTAGAAGCTGAAGCCCCCCACCATGTGGTACTGAATCTGGTAGCGGCGCAACGCCTCTTCCACAAGGCGCGACTGTGAGTTTGTTCGATAGAGCACGGCACAGCGCGGCATGTCGACCTGTCCGCCAGCCTCGCGCAGATACCTCTGAATGCGATCCGCGATGAAGAGCGCCTCATTCTCTCCATCTGGCGCTTCGTAGTAGCCAATCAGACTGCCACCCTCACGTGTCGTAAAGAGGTTTTTCCCCTTGCGCTGAGTGTTCTGCGCAACTACTGCACCCGCGCCCTCCAGGATGTTTTGTGTTGAGCGATAGTTTTGTTCCAGGCGAATCGTCTTGGTTTCGGGAAAGTCTTTCTCGAACTCAAGAATATTTTTGATATCTGCGCCGCGCCAGCTGTAGATCGATTGATCTTCGTCACCCACCACGCACACGTTCGACTCTGGGCCAGTGAGTAACTTCATTAGCTCGTACTGGGGCCGGTTGGTGTCCTGGTACTCGTCAATCAAAAGATATTTGTAACGCCGGTTGTACTTTTCTCGGGTCTCCCCGGAGCTCTTCAATAGCCGAACCGTCTCAAGCAGTAGATCGTCGAAGTCAAGCGCGTTGGCCTTGAGGAGTTCCTTTTTATAGATCTCGAAGATGTGCGCAATCTTCTCTTCCATTGGATTGGTGCTCGCAAGGAAATACTCCTGCGGGTCGATCATGTGGTTCTTCGCCCAGGAGATTCTTCCAAGCGCGACCCTGGGCTTTAGCGATTTGTCATCGATCGCCAGTCTCTTCAGCGCTTGCTTTACCACCGCCTGTTGATCCGTCTCATCGTAAATCGCGAAGGTCCGCGTCAAACCCACGCCATTCACACGTAACGCTTCAATGTCTCGTCGCAGCACGCGCACGCAGAAGCTGTGAAATGTGGCCAGCATCGGCTTGGCAAGCGACGTGTGCCCGAGAATCTTATCCACACGTTCGGCCATCTCTTTCGCAGCCTTATTGGTGAAGGTCACCGCTAGAATTGAGTCCGCCGGCACGCCTCGCTCCTGAATCAGGTAGGCAATGCGATGCGTAATGACACGTGTCTTGCCCGATCCTGCGCCCGCGAGCAGGAGCACTGGTCCATCCACTGTGCGGATACCCTCCTGCTGTTGCGGATTCATATTCACTAATAATTGACTCAACGCCACACGCTCCAAACTCTATTTTAAGCTCTCTTCACAAAAACTACCTGTGCATCGCTCGAAGAACAAAAATGCCCGTATTTACTGTCCATTTGCGAACATCGTGTCCGCTCTTGGACAGCGCATGCACTATTCAGTTGTTCACATAAAAAGAAATCGCAGATTGAATATTTTCTGGAACTGCAGCATCACATCTTGCGTATCACTTCTAACTGACGAGCTCCCTGAACCATGGCAGAGAACTCCAGTCGGAATCTTGAAACACGGGAGTCTCACAATGAATCGCATTAATCGTCTCGCTGTCGCAGTCATCGCAACCTCTCTCCTCGCAGTACCGTCGGTTTATGCTGCACCTGCGAGCATCTCTTCTCCCATTCATGCCATGTTCGGCCGCTCGAAGACCACCATGGTCAAGCTCAGCCTCCGCAACGACTCCGGCAAGCCGATGGACGTCAAAATCGGAGATAAAGTGATGACGCTGGATCCAGGAAAGCCAGTGGATCTCGACCTTCCCGTAGGAACACGTATTATCGCCAGCACCGCTACTCCGAACCATGAAGTCGGCTCTGTCATTGAAGAAGTCGTCAGCTCACACTCCGGCGCAACCATCGCCATTCGGTAAGCAGGCAAAAACAAAGCTGCACATCTCGAATCTTCACTTCAGGCCGACCGCTCCGCGCAACAGCGACGGTTGGCCTCCAATCTCGTCTCAATTGATATCCTTGATTCATGATTCGAAACATCGCTGTGTTCTGTTCTTCTGCCAACGGATTTAGTCCCGTCTATCGAAGCGCAGCCGAGCAACTGGGCTGTGCTCTCGCAGACCGCAACATTGGCCTCATCTATGGCGGGGCCAACGTTGGTCTTATGCAGGCAGTTGCTGATGCCTCGTTAGCTGCGAACGGTAGAGTCGTCGGCGTCATCCCGGAGGTACTGGTTGATCTCGAGGTCGCTCACCACGGAGTCACAGAACTGCACATTACCAGCACCATGCATACGCGGAAAGCACTCATAGGTGAGAAGGCTGATGCTTTTATCGTATTGCCTGGCGGCTTCGGCACCTTTGAAGAGCTCTTCGAGGTGCTGGCATGGCACACACTTAAGCTTCACACGAAGCCTATTTTGTTGCTTAATATCAATGGATTCTATGACAAGCTCTTCGCTTTCCTCGACCACTGCGTCGCCGAGGGCATGCTGAAGCAGAAGAACCGCGAACTCATCCTCGTCGCCGATACAGTAGAAGAAGCTTTCGTCAAACTAAACTTTCATCCAGCCATCCACAACTCGCATTCCAAGGAGCTTTCCTGATAAATGCAGTTTTGCGTGCTGTTGAAGGCTATGCGACCAATACGCGCTCCCGTTCGCGCTTTAGGCTCTCTGCGATGCCATCCCAAAGAGCAATTCGTGCACGCAGTGCCAACTCTGCAGCTTCACCCGCCTCCTGCCACTTTATTGCATCGTCGTCACATAGTTCAGCGACCATCTGCAACGCCATCGGTCCATGCTCTTCGCCATCCACTTCGATGTGGCGCTCCATGTACCAACGCATCAGCTCGAGCCGTCCATGCAGATGCTCGTTCTGGTCCCGAATAAATCCACGAAACATGTCAGGGATAAGGTCTTCACGCCCAAACGTAAACGCCGCGGCGATAGCATGCAGTTTGCCGGATTCGATCGTTGAAAACGTGGTCTGGACAAATCTCTGCGCCGCCTCGGGAGCGCCACTCATCCTCAGCGCATGATCCCAGCCTGCGCCCTGATGTAGCGAGTGAAGCAAGCCCTCAATTGCGGCTGTCGAAGCCCCACACTCTCGCATCGCTCGCAGGTACAGTTCGAAGTGGCTTACCGCTTCAGTACCGTACATATCGCTCTCTTCTCCAGTGACAATCTCGTTCACCAGCCTGCGGCTTGCCGCAAATCTGCTCGGTATCCATGGCACATCCACGCACGTCAGCCCGCGTTGTAGCGTCTTCAGCAGCGACATGAAGTCCCACACTGCAAATACGTGTGCCTCCATGAAGACATGCAAGTCTTCCACCGTCTCGAACGCCCCATAAAGCGGATGGCCTGCTAGGCTGCCATATAGTGGACGCAACCGCTCCGTCAGTGCCTGTAACTGTTCACTCTGATTCGGAATACTCACTCTACCTCCTACAGCTTCTGCTTCGTCATGCAGTCATTGCAGCGGCACACTCGCCGAAGATACTCCCACGAGTAGATGCCACTCTCGTGTCCATCACTCCACTTGAACTTCAATGCATATTTGCCCACGGGCGTCACCTCCAGCGGCTTCACTGGTGCTTCGTACAACATCAACAACGTCTGTTCTTTCGGCTTCGGTTCGCCCGGCAGTCTTCCGGTATGCTCTCGTTCTTCGTGGCATGTTGCACATGGACACGCATTGCGTAACCACGCAAAGTTCCAAGAGCTCTGATGACCGTCCTTCCAGTCGACCTCGACGCCGGTTCCCTCCGTCTTCTTCACCCGCACCTTCTTCGGCGTGACCACATCATAGGGTAGCGGTTCGTGTTCTTGATCCTCTCGCTGCGCCTGCTCCGCGTTCACAATGCGAATTCCTTCATGACTCATCGCGCGACCTCCCTCATGCACTCTCTTACCGGCCAACTGAAACGGAACATCATCCATTTCTCCAGAAAAAATATGCAGCCATGGCACATCCTGTAACCACAACGATCCTTCGCAGCACGTTGGCGTTCATGCGCCGCGCATACTGTGCGCCTACATAACCACCCACGCCAGCAAAGATCATGGAAATCAGACAGTAGTGCCAGATGACCGCGCCACTCCATACAAACGTCAGCACCGCGCAAAAGTTCGACAGACAAGCTGCCAGCACCTTCAGCGAGTTCAGCGCATTCATCTCCTCCACACCGAAGAGCGCAAGCGCTGTCATGATCAGGAACCCTGCACCTGCGCCAAAGTAGCCGATGTAGAAACAAACCGGCAGCATGACAAAGAACAGCGGCACCAGCGCGAGAGGCTTCTTTATGTGCGGCTCAGCCGAACGCGCTCTCAGCCAGCGTGACACCGGGCCGCTTATTCCAAAGAGCAAAGAGGCCACGAGCAGCAGCCATGGAACCATGTGCAGAAAGGTGAGCTGACGCGTATGCAGCAGAACAACGGCTCCACTGACTCCGCCGAGAATCGAAGCAGCGAAGACTACCGGCAGCAGATCGCGTCTGAGATCTCCGCGTAACGCAGCCACAGAGGTTAACTGACCGGGCCATAGTGCGACTGTATTCGTAGCGTTCGCCTGAACCGGCAGTACTCCCATCGCCAGCATCGCCGGAAACGAAACGAACGATCCGCCACCGGCCATCGCATTCATCACGCCCGCGATCGACGAGGCCAGAACCAGCCAGGCATAGTGCCAATGCGTACTAAAACTCAAAGTCATCCATCTTCCATTGTATCGGCTCCGGAAGATGAGCACGAAGTTACGAAGGCAGACTAGGCTAGGCTCGTCTACGCCATAGCCGGCATCTCCGGAGTAGCTGCAATCAATTGACGCGTGTACTCCTGTCGCGGCGCATCGCATACCTGTACGCACTCGCCAATCTCGACTAGCCTGCCACGCTGCATCACCGCCACGCGATCGCACAGGTAGCGCACTAATGGCATCGAATGCGAGATAAACAGGTATGTTAAGCCGAACTCCAGCTGCAACTCGCGCAGCAGATTCACCACCTGTGCGCCCACACTCACGTCCAGCGCGCTTGCCGGTTCGTCGAGCACCACAAACTCGGGTTGTAGCGCCAAGGCTCGCGCAATATTGATCCTCTGTCTCTGCCCTCCGCTGAACTCATGCGGAAATCGTTCAAGCGCTGAGCCGTCCAGCCCCACCGTTCGGAGCATCGTCTCGAGCTGCGAACGCTGGACCTCTCTCAATCTCTCGTGGATCACAAACGGCTCGGCCAGAATCTCACGCACTCGCATCCTCGGATTTAGTGCGGCATAGGGATCTTGAAAGACGATCTGCATACGCCGCCGCATCGCCTGCATCTCGCGCGAACTCATCGCTAGAAGATCCTGCCCTGCATATTGGACGTCGCCGCCGCTCGGTTCTATCAGACGCAACAGCATCCGTGCGACGGTGCTCTTGCCCGATCCTGACTCTCCGACCAGCCCAAGCGTCTCGCCGCGCCGAATAGTAAAAGAAACATCGTCGACGACGCGACGTCCTGCGCCATACTCCTTCACCAGCCCGCACGCTTCGACAAGCACCTCATCTTTCGACATAGCCGGATAGTAGCATCCGAAAACAGACCAACGTTCCCGAGCCACTGTGTGCGGTTCAACTTAATAGAAATGGGGGCTATTCCTAGTCGAAGAATAGCCCCCATTTAGTCCGTGATTAGGCCGTCCTTATTGCTCATTTGACGTTGCAAGCGGTTGGAGCGTTGACGGGATTGCAGCGAGCCGATGCGTTGCCAGGAAGGGTGACGACGAAGTGGCCTTCCCAACGGGCGGGTTCGTTGACGGGGTAGTCGGTGCTGAGAAGTTGGGCGCCACTGGCTAGCATGGCATCGCGGACGGCGGTGTTGTTGGTGCGGGCTTCTTTTGTGTCGGAGTCGGTGCGGGCGCGGATGAGGTAGCCTTTGCGGACCAGGTCGGAGATGTCGGCGGCGGGGCCTTCGTTGCGCTCGAGGAAGGCTGCATCGGGCTGGCCGGGATCGGAGTTGGTGAAGATGATTCGGCCGCGCAGAGACGTGTGGCCTGCGACATATACGGGGGTCATGTCGTGCTGGTCCATGAGGAAGACGACTTTGCCGCGAGAGCTGGCTAGGGTGGGCCAGTTTCCGGCTAAAACGGCCTGATTGAGGGTTTTGTAGTGGCCGCGGACGTTGTCGGGGGTGATGAGTTCGCTGGGTTTGAAGACGGAGCGGATCTCGGCGTCGAGGGCGTCGAAGGTGGCGGAGGTGAAGGGCTCGGTCTCGGTGAGGTGGAGTTTGCTGACTCGGCCGGGCTTATCTTGTTTGGTTTCAACGAGAATGAAGATGGGGACGTGGTTGGGGTGGGCCTGGGACCACTGTTTGATCTGATCGAGGCAGCCGATGAAGGGCTGGCAGGTGCTGCGGTAGTCGACGTCCTGGACGTGCATGACTTTGAAGCCGGGCTTGTTCATGAGGCCGTTGGGGTCGAAGTCGGGGTCGGCTGGGAGGCCGGCTGCGGCTACGTTTTTGGGGCCGGAGGGGTGGGCGTAGCGGCCACCTTTGGCGTCGGCGTAGACGTCCAGCTCGATCTGGCGGACGCCGCTGTCGAGCTGCTGGGGGAGCGGTTGGTGTTGATAATCAAGGCCTTTGAAGGCCTCAGCGTAGTTGGTCTGCCAGAGTTTGGTCTCGCTGGGGGCGATGCCGGCGTGGTAGCTGTTGTGCGTGCCGATGACTTGGATCTGGTTGAGCTTGAGGGTGTCGGACTGGGCGTGGGCGACGGCGGCGAGGGCGGCGGTGAGGGCCAGGGTGGAGAGGGTGCGGAGCATGTAGTTTCCTTCAGAGTTTGGCGGCTGGATGGCGCTTTTTTTTGCTTGTGATGGATGGGCGTTTTTGCTGGGGTTTTCGAGAATTATGGCTTGCAGACGTGGTAGTTAGGTGGTGAGTTCGTGGTGGTTGGTGTGGCTGGATTGGTTGTCTTGCTGGACAGTTTGTGGGGGCTTAAAGTACGCCATGATTTTCAGATTTATTTTTCGGAGATTTCAGACTTAGGTAGTGTGCCAGGGTTTGCTGTAATGGCTGTCCCACTGGACGAGGTCGATGTTCATGAAGCGCCAGGTTGCGCGTTTGGTATCGACCTCCATGAGCATGTAGGCGTTGGGGTCGTAGCGGGTGGCGGCCATGGTGTAGTGCTGGGGGCCGTAGAGGTGGCTGTAGTCGATCCACTTGTGAACGTGGCCGGAGATGACGACCTGGATGTTGTCCTGGTACTTCTTCAGGAGGGGATGCAGGCCGTAGTCGGCGAACTCGACCTGGCGGTCCTGGATGAGCGGGTAGTGGATGAAGACGAAGGTGGGCTTGCGCTGCTGGAGCTGGGCTTCGAACCAGTGGAGCTGCTCTTCGCCGAGGGAGCCGATGCTGGGGTTGAAGTCGGCTGAGGTGCGGTCCTGGGTGCTGCCGAGAAAGTTGTTGAGGTGGATGAATTTGTAACCTTTGTAGTCCACGACGGAGTAGGGCTCGGCGTTGAATTTGGCCTTGAAGAGGCGGTGGCTCATCTCGCGGGGGACGTGCCGGACGTCGTAGTCGTGGTTGCCGAAGCCGAGGTGGACGGGCATCTTGAAGCCGTCGGTGATGACCTTGGCGTTATCGAGGCGGGTGGTGTTCTTAAAGTAGAAGTCGTAGTCGGTGGAGGGGTAGTTGTGGAAGTAGTCGCCGATGAGGAAGACCTGTTCGATGGCGGGGTCGAGGGAGTTGATGAGGTCGCGTGCGGAGGTGAGGCGGGGGGTGGTGACGAGGATGCTTTCGTTGTCTTCGACGCCGTTTTCGCTGCCTTTGACGTAGAAGTTGTCGATGATGTGGGTGTCGGCGACGAGGGCGAAGTAGAACTTGTCCGGGGATGCTGCTGCCCGGACCTGCTCAGCCCAGAGTCTCCGGGTGAGCAGGTTGCCGAGCGATGCAGCGCCGAGGGTCGTGAATTGTCTGCGGTCCATATCGATGACGCTCCGGGTTGAGTTTAGAAGATCAGTTTGAGTGCGAACTGAAGGACACGAGCTGGTGCGGTGGTTGCCGACGTGACCGCGCCGAAGGTGGATTGACCGGCGGCGCTCTGCGGATAGGTGTAGTTGGTCTGGTTAAGGATATTGAAGGCCTCGGTACGGAAGTCGAGCGATGTACCTGCGACGTAGAGCGGGAAGGTCTTGTGCAGACCGATATCGAGGTTGTAGTAGGGGTCGAACCGGACCGAGTTGCGGCCGGCGTTGCCGTAGGGATGGTTGACGTCGGGAACGCTGACGGATGCGGGGTTGAAGGCTTGCAGGGTCGTATTGGAGGAGTTCTTCGTGCGCTGCGATTTGGGCAGGATGACTGGTGCGCCGGTGACGTTGGGGCGATAGGCGAGGATGTCGCTTACGTCCTGGAAGGAGTTTTCATTGTAGGTGAGGTTGACGGGGATGCCGCTGCTGGCCGAGTTGATTGCGGTGACCTGCCAGCCGCCGAGGGCCTCCTGCATGAGGAAGGGAGCGTTGCCGCCGAAGGTGCGGCCCTTGCCGTAGGGAAGATCGTAGACGACGGTCAGGATCTCGTTGAAGGGCTGGTTATAGGCGGAGGGGCCACGATCGCCGAGTGGGTTGGCGAGGTTGATGCGCGAGTTGTCGCCGGCGGGGGTGTCGAGATGTCCGGAGGCGTTGTCCTGTGCGCGTGAGTAGGTGAAGGAGTTGAGAACGTAGAGGCCGTGACCGGTGCGGTGCTCGAGCTTGGTCTGGAGGCCGTTGTAGGAGAGGAAGCCTTCGGGAATCGTCTCTTCGATGCCGGTGAAGTTATGGATGGGGCGGCGGGACTGAAGGTTGAGACAGCCGGAGGTGGTGGTGGGGTTACAGGTAGCAGTCAGAGCGTTGGGTGCTGCCTGATTGAGATCGGCGAGGACCTGAAGCTTGACGCCGTGTTCGCCAACATAGGAGACCTCGAAGGAGGTGTTGGTGGAGAGTTGGCGCTGCACCGTGAGGTGATAACTCTGGATGTAGCCGGTGGGCAGGTTCTTGGGGATGTACCGGGTCTCCGCGAGAAGCGTATTGAAGTTAGCGGAGGTGGCGAAGTTGACTGGGAAGCCCTGCTGGGTGGTGCGGAAGCAGGTTTGGAAGGGCTGATCGCCGTTGGCGCAGACGGGATTTGTGGTGCCCGCTGCAGCGGAGGGCGCGAACGGAGCAGCCTGGACGCGGTTGGTGTTGACGATGAAGGGGCCGTTGTAGCCGAGCATGTTCTCGCCGCCTTCGCGGTTGAACTGAGCATAGCCGAGACCGTATGCGGCGCGGATGACTGTCTTGGGATCGGCCTGGAAGGCGAAGCCGAAGCGCGGCGCGAAGTCGAGCTTGGGCATGTTGACCAGGGCGCGGTTATAGATAGAGCCGGGTGTGGCCTGGATGAGGGTCTGGGTTGCGGGGTCGTAGTTGGAGAGATGGTTGGATGACTCCCACTGCGGAGTGACGAGCTCGTAACGGAGGCCGGCGTTGACGGTGAGCCTGGAGTTGACGCGAATGTCGTCCTGGAAGTAGAGGAAGTGCATGCGCTGGTTCAGATGGATGACAGCAAAGTTGTTGAGCTGATAGGTGTCATCCGCACCGAGGAGGAAGTCTGCAAGGGCGACGGCTTCTTTGGTGCCGGTGTCGTGACTGGAGAGGGTGTTGATGTTGGGGTTGGTGTAGCTGAAGCTGCCGTTGTAGGTGTTCTCGCCGTAGTTGGGATTGAAGTCGCTGATGGAGGTGAAGATGGCCTGATACTCGTAGCCGACCTTATAGCTGTTGCGACCGTGGAGAAAGGTGTAGTTGACCTTTGGGTTGAAGACGTAGGGGTTCTGGAACTGCGGGTTGCTTCCCTGGCTGCCGAACTGGGTGTAGCCGTTTACGCTCTGATCGTTGAGGCTGCGGACGACCTGAGGGTCGGTGGGAAGGCCGGTGATTCCAGCCATGAGGCTGGGCATGCCTGCGCCGTAGGGGCTCTTTCCGCCGTCGGTGCGGGTGAAGCCGAAGCGTGCATCGAGGATGGAGTTCTGGGTGAAGGCGTGGGTGACGCCGCCTGCGATCTGCTGGTTGAAGATGAGGACGGTGCCGTTGCTGCTGCTGCCGCCGGCTGGACCTTGAATGGTTGGAGCGTCCTGAATGACTCCCTGGTGCTCACTGTAGCGAACGAAGGCGGTGGTGCGGGAGTTGAAGGTCTGGTCGACGCGGATGTCGCCCTTGTCATCTTTGATGGTGCCTGCGGGAAGCGAGGCGTAGTTGTTGGAGAGGGCAGCGGCAGTGGGGCTGGGAAGAGCCGCGAGAACGCCCTGTGCGAAGGGAGAGGCGTCGGCGTAGGGAATAATTCCGTTGGGATACATCTTGCCGGTGAGTGGGTTGATGAGAGGGACAGGGGTGCTTGTCTCGACGCCGCTGGCGTTGGTGGCGAGGAAGGTGTAGCCGCCGTTGGCCTTGGCGAGGGCGCTGGTTCCGTTCTGGTCGAGCGAGGGAACGGTGGCGTTGAGGGTGGAGTGGGTGATCTGGCGAACACCTTCATAGTCGGCGAAGAAGAAGGTGTGATCCTTCCAGATGGGACCGCCGAGGGTGCCGCCGAACTGGTTGCGGATGAGGATGGGCTTCTGAGGCTTGCCGGTGAGGGCGTTGGTGGGCGGCGTGAAGGGGCCGATGGCGTTGAGGTCGGTGTTGCGGAGGTAGTCGTAGGCGCGGCCGTGGAATTTGTTGGTGCCGCTGCGGATGCTGACGTTGATGACGGCTCCGGCGGAACGGCCGTACTCGGCGCTGTAGTTGTCGGTTTCGACGCGGAACTCGGAGATGGCGTCGGGGGAGGGAGGGATGGCCTGGTTGGAGAAGCCCTGGTTGGAGGTTCCGTAGGAGTTGTTGTCGAGACCGTCGAGGAGGAAGTTGTTGAACTCGCTGCGCTGGCCGTTGACGTTGAAGGAGGCGTCGCGGCTGCTGGTGGTGGCGTTCTCGAGGATGTTGCGGCGGACGCCGGGGACGAGGGCGGCGAGGTCGGCGTAGGCGCGGCCGTTGAGGGGAAGATTTTCGACTTCACGGGTGCCGATGACCTGGCCACGTTCGCTGGAGTCGGTCTCGAGGATATCGGCGGCTTCGGTGACGGTGACGGTCTGGCTGGCGGAGCCGATCTTGAGGGAGACGTCGACGCGCTGGCGGGCGTTGACGGTGACACGGAAGTTTTGCGTCGTGGTGATGTCGAAGCCGTCGGCCTGGGCGTTGACCTGATACTCGCCGATCTTGACGTCGGTGAACTCGTAGGCGCCTTGAGCGTTGGTCTTTGCGGTGACGACCGATTTTGTCTCCTGATTGACGAGTGAGACCGTTGCATTGGGCAAGACCGCGCCGGAGGCATCATGCACGTAACCCAGGACGGAGGCGGTTTCAAACTGCGCGGATAACGGCGAACAGTTCAGGACCAGAAAACAAGCCATCACTGCTAAAAAGAGAAGACGTTTCACGATTCGCTCCAGGTGCTTTGATCCGAGGTTGAGTTGAGGGTGGCTATGGCTTGCTGGCGCAGGTTCCCGGCTGCCGGATGCAAGCCACATAGATGAGGGCCAATAAGGTTGATCATGGCGAGGTTCCGAGGCTCGCGAAAGGGTGTTGGCGGCGACTTTGGGGCTTACCCCGTGAGCACACCCCGCCTCACCCCCCTGTATTTCAATGGGATTTGCAATTCAAGGGAGGCGGCATTCACTGGAATTTCATATATCAAGGTTATGCTTGGGGTATGCCGAAGTATCAGGAACGGTCGTCTGTAGAGAGGCCGGGTGAGTTTCGAATAGGACCAGACCGTATTGCCGACTCCGGTTCTTACACGTCGGGCGGGGTGGGTTTGCTGGTGGAAGAGTCCCCAGACACGGAGCGGGAAGACCTTCTGCTGCGGGAGGAGTGGCAACTGGCGCTTCGAATCGCTGCCAGTAAGGGATTCTGTAAATCCGACCTGCTTCAGAAGTTTCTGCTGTATGTCTGTGAGCAGCAGCTTATGGGAAGTACCCATGAGATTACGGAGCAGCGTATCGGCACGCAGATCTTCAATCGCACAACCGATTACAACCCAGGCGAAGACAATATTGTCCGGAGTTATGCGCGTTTATTGAGAAAGCGTCTCGAGAAGTACTTTGAAGGGGAGGGATGCGAGGAGGCCATGCGGGTCACCATTCCGCGAGGTGGGTACGTCCCTGTCTTTCATCGCGATGCGGGCGTGCAGGAGCCGGTCTCGAAGCTTTCCAGCCTGACTGCTGTCGCAAAGAGTGAGCCGGAGGTTCGTTCTAGCAAGGTGGAGAGTGCGCCAGAGGTTCGGCACGTAGCTTCAGGAGGGCGTTGGCAACCGGCGTGGCTGTCGATCTTTGTTGGAGTGCTGGTGGGGGTTTTATTGACAGCGGCGGGAGTACGGATGATGCAGGAGAAGCGGGCACAGGGACCTGCACATCTGGTGTGGATGCAGCTATTCCAACGAAACCGGATTACCCTGATCGTTCCTGCGGATAGTGGCCTGGGTATTTTGCAAAATCTCACAGGGCAACTGGTCGGGCTGGAGGAGTATGCGAACGGAACCTACCTCTCCGATGTGAAGTCGCTGCCTGGGCTTGGACTTGAAAATCTGAACGATCTGCGCCATCAGCGCTATACCAGCGTCGTCGATCTGAATATCACTGCGATGCTGGCGCAGCTTCCTGAATCCGCTGAGAGTCAGTCAGAGATTCGTTACGCGCGGAGCATCACGACAGAAGATTTGAAGAGTTCCAACGCAATATTGCTGGGGTCCACACATACGAATCCCTGGGTATCGCTCTTTGAAAAAAGCCTCAACTTCAAGCTCGAATATATGCCCGAGGTGGACCAATCGTTTGTGCTGAACGAACATCCGATTGGTGCAGAACAAAAGAGGTATGTAAACGGCACGGCTGGAACGGCCAACCGAACGTATGGCGCAATCGACTATCTGCCTAGCCTGGACGGAACCGGCCATGTGCTTATCATTCAGGGGCTGAATATGGCTGCAACGCAGGCTGCAGCGGATACGTTGTTCAGCTCGGAAGAGATGAAGCCGATCTTGAAGGAGGCGGTTCGGCCAGATGGTTCCGTGAAGTCGTTCGAGCTACTGGTGGAGACGAGCAGCATCGGTGCGACCGCTCCTGGGGCGCAGATCATTGCGACTCGTTTTTATCCGTAACAGCGGGATGGTATTTTTTCAGACGTAATCAGGTTTGTCTGAGTGCAGGCTTCGCGGCTGCATCATGGAAGTCGTCAAGGCTAATAGGGCAAGACGCTCCGAGTAGATGGAACTCCAGCTTCCATTGAATTTTTTCGCGGGGCGCAAGGGAACGGGCAGTGCCATTCTTCGTTGCTGTCAGAAGGGAGTCCGCGTTCGACGTGGTGGGCTCCAGTGCTACCGTGTACTGCTTTGCTGCCCCAGAGTTTGGCCATGCTCCCTGACAGATCCACAGCCCAAGGAAGGGAAGAGCCCTTCCGTCAAACCGGACCACGATGCCTTGACTGATCTTGCTGCGGTAGAGTGCGGCCCAGGCGTCTGATTCCATTTCGGCAAAGAATTTATGTGCCGTGATGCCGTCGCGTTCGCCTACTTTGCTTAGGTCGTTCGATCCAGTTCGCTGCAACTGCGCGATTGGCCAGTTGATGAAGCTGTTTTCTTCGAGTACTCCGCCAGCTGAGTACTCTACGCAAACTTTCTGCACCGTGTGGGGTAAGAGAATACGATCGCCTGCGGCGACACGGAGGAGGGGATGGGCGGACCAGAGCCAACTGGTGGGCTCGTCCGAGAGATTGACGAGCTCGTAGTCCAAGAGCAGGTTGGCTCCATGCAGCGAGGCACTTCTGGTTAAGCGCAGAGACCGTGATGTCGCGTCGGCGTGAAGGACGATGGCTCCGTCTTGAGAGTCGATCTCCCAAGGTTGACGCCAGAGATCGCCGTGGTCGGCTATTGCGGCGAGGCCCGCAGTGCTCTCGCAGCTCGCTACGCTGGGGAGACATTCATCAAACCCTCCACCATCACTCTCGCTGAACTCAGCCGTACCTGAGACATGGTTGTAGGGATTGATTGGCGGTAGTAGAAATTCTTCTCCGGTGCGGATGCTTTGGAACGAGACGATTTTTCCGCCGATCGAGGGCAGGACCTCGACACGTAGGAGGTCGTTTTCAAGCGAAAGTTTTTTCATATCGTGCAGGGTCTACCGAGACTTTCGAACGGGGACGTCTTCGAGTCTTCCCATGAACAAAGAGAGATTGCTGCGAAAGATGATGTGTGGGGCCAGCCTCTGCGTCTTAACCGGTTTGTCTTTTGCTAGAAGGCAGGCGAGCAGGGTCTCAAAGGCAATCTTGCCTTGCGAGTAAGGACGCTGGTAGAGCGTGGCGAGTACCTTGCCTGACTCCAGCAGCGGTACTAGCTCGTGGAAAAAATCGGTGGCGATGACTTGTATCTTGCCGAGTAACTTCTGTTCTTCGAGGGCGCGGAAGACGGGGAGGCTGTTCGCCGTGCTGATGTAAAGTGCATCGGGCCGTGTCTTGCTCTTGAGGAGAGCGAGGGTCTGGCGGTAAGCATCTTCCGGGCTATCGTGAGACTCCACCACCGGAAGCAGCGTGAGGTGAGGCGCGAGGATGGCCAGGGTCGAAGCGAAGCCTCGCAGCTTTTCTGCGTGATCGTGGATGGCAAGCTCCCCTGTGATGGTGGTGACGCGGGAAGGATGTTGAAGTTTGAGGGAGAGGAGTTCCGCGGCTACGGCGCCGCTCGCGTAGGCGTCGACGGTGACTGAGGCGGTCCGCTCGCTGTCGGGTGCGTCGCTGGCGACGCAGATTGTAACGATATCTTTCTCGGCCATGCTGCGAATCATGGGTGCTAGTTCGCGAGGACGACCAGGCGTGAGGAGTATGCCGTCGTATCCGCTGCGTGCGACTTTTTCAAGGATTTCAAGATCGCCGGAGCCGAGACGTGGATGCTCGTGAAAGTCGAGGGTGACCTGGAGGCCTAACGACTCCTCGGCCGCTGCTCTGATTCCGGCGCGAAGTGGATCGAAGAAACAGGCGATCTCGCGGGGAAGTACCGCGGCGATACGCATCTTGCGGTTCAACTTCAAAGAACGGGCTGCGATGTTTGGTTGGTAGCCGAGCTGCTCGGCCATGCGCAGCACTTGAGCCCTTGTCTTTGCGCTGACGCCCTTGCGATCGTGAAGCGCGCGATCTACGGTGCCGATGGAGGTGCCGAGGGCTTCAGCGATCTCACGTATGCCGGCGATTTTGTCGCTGCTGCTAGTTTTCTTCATCGTGTCCGGAGATCTTCCCTTCCTTAATCAGAGCTGTGCATCGCGCAGAATCATTTTGACAGCGAAATGGGGCGATGTGTAGTGTTGATAGCGGTAACGTACACAGTAATTTTCATATCTCTACAACTCCTCATAGGAGCAAGATGATCTACCCATCGGTTTATGGTACCTGCACCTCGTCCAAACGGCACATTGTTTCCTTGCTTGCGCGTGCAGCAGTCGGCGCCTCTCTTCTCTTGATGACGGCGCCAATCTTCAGTCAGGCTCACGATGTAAGGCCTATGAAGGTAGGGTACGACGCTGCGACGCACGTCTTTCGTTTGGATGGGGCGGATATTTCGTACGTTCTTGGCGTGAACGAGAAAGGCGAGTTGCAGAACCTTTACTGGGGCAAACGTCTCGACGCGCAGGATCCGTTTGCGGCGGCGAAGTCTCCTGGGGGTGGCTCCGGATTCGATCCGGCGGTGAATTTAACACCGACTGAGTTTGTGGGATGGGGAGCAGGTCTGTACGCTGTTCCGAATCTGAAGGTGACTTTTCCAGATGGAAATCGAGATCTGGTGCTTCACTACCTCTCGCATGAGATTCAGGGAGATACGTTGAGGGTCACGCTCAAAGACATCGGGCGTGACGTTCGCGTGGAACTGCTGTACGAGATGAATGCTGAGACGGGTGTGCTTGCACGATCGGCAAAGATTGAGAATCACACGAAGCTTCCGTTGACGATTGAGGAGGCGTTTGCCGCGACGTGGAATCTGCCCAGCAGTAACGATTATCAGTTGCGTTATCTGACTGGACGTTGGGCGGCGGAGTGGAAGCTGCAGGAGGAGGCGCTGCATACCGGGAAGGTTGTGCTTGAGAGCCGTCGAGGTTCCACAGGGGACGAGGTGAATCCGTGGTTCGCGATTGAGCGCGGGGCTCAACCGGATCAGGACACGGGTGATGTGTGGTTCGGGGCGCTTGGCTGGAGCGGGTCCTGGCAGATTAATGTGGAGCAAAATGCGGCGAACCAGGTTCGAGTTACTGGCGGCTTCACTCCGTTCGATTTCGCATATTTGCTGAAGCCAGAACAATCGCTTGAGACGCCGAAGTTTTATGGAGGATATTCCAACAGTGGGATCGGTGGGGCTTCGCGTCTGCTGCATCGCTTTGAGTTGGGTTCGATTGTTCCTGGGGGGATGCACCGCAAGCTGCGTCCGATCTTGTATAACTCCTGGGAGGCGACTGGTTTTGACGTGAACGAAGCCGGGCAGGAGACGTTGGCCGAGAAGGCTGCGAGCATTGGGGTCGAACGCTTTGTGATGGACGATGGTTGGTTCGGTCAGAGGAAGGATGATCATGCTGGCCTGGGTGATTGGTATGTGAACCAACAGAAGTTTCCCCACGGTCTGAAGCCTCTAATCGATAAGGTACATTCCTTGGGGATGGACTTCGGGTTGTGGGTGGAGCCGGAGATGGTCAATCCAAACAGCGATCTGTATAAGGCGCATCCGGATTGGACGCTGAATTTTCCGGGACGTCCTCGCACAGAGGGACGTAGCCAACTGATGCTCAACCTGGCACGACCCGATGTGCGGGCCTATGTCTACGGCTTTCTTGACAAGCTGCTAACGGAGAACGACATTGCGTTTCTTAAGTGGGACTATAACCGCAACTGGTCGGAACCGGGCTGGTCGGCAGTGCCTATCGAGCAGCAGAAGGAAGTCTATGTCGAATACGTTCGCAATCTCTACAGCATCCTTGCCGAACTGAGGTCTAAGCATCCGAATGTCGAGATTGAGTCTTGCTCGGGCGGTGGAGCGCGCGTCGATCTTGGCATCATGCGCCTTACCGATGAGGTGTGGCCTTCGGATAACACCGATCCGTTTGACCGGCTCCGCATACAAGACGGCTTCAGCTATGCGTATGCGCCGGGAGTGATGATGGCGTGGGTAACTGATTCTCCGAACTGGATGAACAATCGCTCTACTTCTCTCGACTATCGCTTCCTGTCTTCTATGCAGGGCAGTCTGGGAATTGGAGCGAATCTTAGTAAGTGGTCTGCTGAGGACTTCTCGACCGCGAAGAAGCTGGTTGCGCAATATAAGCTGCTGCGCCCCACGATTCAGGATGGTGCGCTGTACCGACTGATCTCACCGGAGGAGGGCAGTGAGTTCTCAGTGACAGAATCTTTGTCGACTGACGGTAAGCAGGCCGCCGTATTTGCGTTCCTGCACTCAAGTCAACTTGGAGATGGCGATCCGCGTATCTTCCCTCGGGGGTTGGAGCCAGCTACGAAGTACAGTATTCATGCGCTGGTTGGCAGTCTGGATTCGCGAATGCCAGAGCGCGCGAGTGGTGAGTACTGGATGCATCGTGGCATCGATGTTTCGCTTCGTGGAGACTTCCAGGCGATGCTATTTACGCTTGAGAGGGAAGGGGCGAAATAGAGAGGAAGATTATGCAGATGACGGGTGTGCGACAGAAGACCTAATTGCGTTTTTTGCTTGAGGCAGAGTACGTTTTTCGTCGAAGTTGTACGGGAGCATGAGTATGCGACTGTTGTATGGCCTTCTCGTATTGCTTTTTGCAAACACTGTTGTAGGAGGGCAGATGACAGACTCGGCGTTACAAGGGTCGATCGTCGAGGGTCATGTCACCTGTAGCGACGGCAATGTGCCGGCTCGTAGTGCTAAGATCCGGCTGATTCCTATTACGAATCTACTTCCGGCAAGTGATACGGCCAAGACAACGGATGAGCGGTCTCCGGAGACAACAACCGACTTCGATGGGTATTACATCTTTTCGTCGGTTGCACCTGGAACCTACATCGTAGATGCGAGGAAGGACGGCTACGGGGACGATCTCGGATTTATCCGTACCGTCTTTGATCGTCTTACACGCGATCAGCAGAAGGCGCTACTGTTGACATTTCCGCAGGTTTTAGTCCGGGCCTCAGGTGTGGCGCGTGAGGATGTGGTGTTGCGCCGCGCGGGAGCACTCACGGGCCGCGTCACAGTCGATGCTGGAGGGACGATCAGCCCAGGCTATGTGACGGCGACTCTGGTGTCGAGCAGCCTTCTTGGGAACATGGAAGGGCACGATGATCAAAAGGCAACTGGGTTCTCGCAGCGTGGGACGATCGACGACCGTGGAGTCTATCGCATTGCGGGCCTTCCCGCTGGCAAGTACCGGCTGTCGGTACGCGTCACGGAGGCGTACTTTGACGCTAAGGTAGACGGTTCGAACGTTACCATGCAGCCTCAAAGAACAGGCACGGCTGTACTCACATTTTTGCACCAGAGGCCTTGACGGAGAGCGAAGCAAAGCCGGTTGAGGTTCACGATGGCGAGGAGGTGTCCGACGCCGACCTCTCCATTCCGAGAAGGATCTTGCACTCGATTGGGGGCATTGTCACGCAGAGAGGAACGCCTGTTGCGGGAGCCGTGATCAATGTCCTACCCCAGGGACAGAATATGCTGGAGTATTCCGCTATCTCTGCTTCTGATGGCGGCTATCGCTTCGATCTTTTGCCTCCGGGCGTTTACTCTGTCGAAGCCAAATACCCTAACCCGTTCGTATCTCCGGCGCACTCTGCCAGCCGCAAGATAACGGTGCAACTTAACGGAAGCGATATGTTGGACACGAACGTGGATGTTCCTACTCAGGGTCACGCACAATAAAGGCAGATTCAGTTTCTGTGGGTTCGCGCTTCGATTTCTTCTAGCGTGCGGCCTTTGGTCTCGGGTACGTATAGGAACACAAGGACTGCTCCTGCGAAGCAGACAGTGCCGTAGGTGAAGAATGTGCCTGAGCTTCCGAGTGCGCTGTTGATGAAAGGGAAGGAATAGGTAAGCGCGAAGGAGGAGATCCAAAGGGCGGAGACGGCCGCGGATACTCCGAGCGACCGCAATCGGTTGGGGAAGATCTCCGCGATAAGGACCCAGGTAAGCGGGGCGAGAGTCATGGCATAGCATCCGATGGCGCAGAGTGTCAGCACGAGCACAGGCATGCCATGCCATCCCATTCGATACGCCAGGCCCGCCAGTACATGCGACAACCCAATGCCGCAGCAGCCAAAGAGCATCAGCGGACGACGTCCGACACGGTCAACGACGGCCATTGCAACCAGCGTGAACAGTAGATTGATGGTGCCGGTGATGACGATGTCCAAGAATATCTGATTCGTGCCAAGGCCTGCCGCTCGATATACCTCTTCTGCATAGCTGAAGATGATATTGATGCCGCTCCACTGCTGCAGGACGGCCAGTGCGATTCCGATGAACAGTACAGTTCTCACACCGGGCTGCAATAGTCCGCGCCAGTTTGCGGTCTGAGCCTCTTCTTCTTTGAGAGCGTTTGCAATGGCTGTGACTTCCGCATCGGCGTATGCTGCAGTGCCGCCTACTCTTTGGAGTATGAGTTTCGCGGATTGCTGGCGGCCCCTGGCCAGTAGCCAGCGAGGGCTCTCGGGGATGCAGAAGGCCGCGGCGAGAAACACCGCTGCAGGGAGGGCTACGACGGTGAACATCCAACGCCATCCATATTGAACGTTCCATGAAGCAAGCAACGCCTCGCGAGTGATAAGTGATGGAACGGCATCGGCGATCCGCCAGTTTACGACCTGGGCCAACAAGATGCCGATCACGATTGCAAACTGGTTCAGGCTGACGAGGCGTCCTCGATGCGAGGCAGGGCTTACCTCAGCGATATACAGGGGCGAGATATTGGAGCTTAGGCCGATGGCCACACCTCCGGCAATTCGCCAGGTGATGAAGAGGGCGAAGGAGGACGCCCAACCTGTGAGGATGGATGATGCTGCAAAGAGTATCGCGGAGGCGATCAGAACGGGTTTGCGACCGTAACGGTCGCCGAGATTGCCTGCAATCAGGGAGCCAACAAAGCAGCCGACCAGCGCGCAGCTATTAGCCCATCCTATTGAGGCTGCGCTTGTCAGATGAAAGTAGACCTCGAAGAACTGACGCGCGCCGCCGATGACCACCCAATCGTAGCCGAACAACAGACCGCCAAGAGCAGCGACTAGAGCAATCCCCCACACGTAGGCCGTGGCTTTTACTGGAGCTGCCGTTGAAGTATCTTTCGAGACCAGGGGAGTCACATGCATGGCTATTTGCAGATCTCTTCGGCCAGCAGATCGCGGGCACCGGGGTGCGAGCGATCCAACTTCAATACTTCATCGAGAGCTCGCTTCGCGTCGTTGTGTTGCCCGAGTCCCCACCAAGCCTGTGCGCGAAGGAACGTCGCGGTGATGTGTTGTCGCCTGCTCAGATCTTCCTCGAATAGAAGCATGGTGGGTAGTGAGGTTGCGAAGTAATCGATCTTCGGAGCCTCCTTGCTCAGCTCTTCAGCATAGGCAAGAATATTCTCAAGTAGTTTGGTGGCTTCTTGTTCCCGTCCCAGCCTGCGTAGCGACATTGCGATCCAGTAGGTCATCTCGGAGACGGATCGGACCTGCATCTGCTGGAAGTCGCCGCGCTGTTTCGCAGAGGACTCCCAGAGTTGCCTGGCTCTATTATGGTCTCCAGCTAACGCGCACGCTTCTCCTTGCCAGAACTCGATGTTGCTGCTGTTTCTGAGAAGGTGGCGAGCTTCGCTCAGGCTTTGTGGCGGATGATGGGCGACTTCAAAGTGCGTTCCCGCCCTGGGTGCATCTCCAGCAAAGAGCGCGGCACAACCTAACTGCAGATGAGCACGTTCGTACTCGCCCAGGACTAGGCCTTCGCCACCCTCCCATGGCTGAAAGCTTCGTGAGAGCAGGAGCACGAGGGCATCCGTAGGGCGGCCAACCTGGTTATACAGTGCGACCAATTCGACTGAGAGATCGTCGCGCTTTTCCACCAGTTCGCGATTTGCTTCAAGGACTGTGAGCCGATCTTCGGGATCGTCCCCTATCCGTTTTCTGAGCTGATCCTGTTCGTAAAGTATGCGGGCATCCGAGGGGGCGGCAGTGCGAGCGCGGTGAAATGCGTGAGTTGCGCGCGTCACATCGCGTTGAATGTTGAAGTATGCGATGCCGAGATTTCTCCAGGCGGTAGGGAAGTCTGGATCCAGCGCAACTGCACGCTCCCATTGCGTGATCGCCTCATGGTGGCGGCGACGGTCGTAAAGAAGATTGCCGAGATAGTAGGGCGCACGGGCATCGGCAGGGTTCAGAGCAATGGACTCTTCTAGAACGAGTTGCTCTTCGAGCCTGCCGGGAAAGACGCAGAAGGGGCTGGCGTCAGTGGCCTGGACGGCGAATTTGAGAGCAGACGTATTGTTTCCGCGGAGAGTTTCGAGTGTGGCGAGAGTGTACAGCTCCATGGCCCCAGTGGAGTGCACGAGCACTCGTTCCGCATCGGAGTAAAGTCCAGCTCGAATGCAGTCGTAAGCTAGGTCAAGCTTCTGTCCAGCATCGACGGGTGGGAGACCTGTCGACAGGAAGCGGCTCCAGATATCCAGCGGATCGAGCCGTTGTAGTTGGGCGAGTGCATGGTCAGCGCCTTCTTCGAGCCCGAGGCGACGCAGGACGACGACACGTAGATTCAGCGCATTCAGGTTGTCGGCTTCGGCTTTGAGAGAACGCTCCAAATGCTCGAGTGCAGCAGCCAGACGACCGGCGCGGATGTCCAGCTCAGCCAGGCGATGAAAGCCTGGGCCTCGCCATGCAGCTGACCAGGTGGCTTTGTAGAAGGCATCGTAGGCGGTCTGCGTCTGACCTTGATACATCAGCACCAGCCCCAGATTGTAGTAGGCCTCACTGTCGTAGGGGTTAGGATTGCGCGAGGTGAGGCGGCTGATTGCTGTACGAAGATGTTCTTCCGCCAGTCGAAACTCTCCGCGCCGAAGATGGATGCGGCCCATCGCATTGTTTGCTCGACTGTCTCCGGCATCGCGGTGCAATATCTCGCGCCAGTATGGTTCGGGTGAGCGGGTCGCGTGCCGGTATTGCTCGAGGTGCAAGCCGATCAGATAGAGTTCGTCGATGGAGGTGATCTGTTCGGGGGCGAGAGGCTCGGTCGCTTCAGTAGGAGCGGGTGCTGGGACGATCTCGGCTGGCGCGTGATGCAAAAGAATCTCATCGCCACACTGCAACTCGACAGTCCAGTTGTCCTCGTTGTCAGGGAGTGGCAGGCTTGTCTCTAAGGGCTCTTCCGGTCGAAGAGTTCCACTCCAGACGGAGGATTGTCCCGACGAAGTTGTAAGTCGAACCTGTGCGTCTTTGACCGTTCGAGTTACCAGAAGATGGATCTTCACCTTGTTGTCTATTCGCTCGACACGGATCGCGGCATGTAGATTGGCCGTGTCCGGAACACCGATTTTGCGGATCGGATACCAGAACTGGCTAAAGCTCTTGGTCTCGCCTGGCGCGAGGAAGGTGAAGTCCGGCTGGTTGTCGGTGTATACCCCGGCCATGAGTTCAATGTACGGCCCATCCGAGTCCGTGAGGCTGCGATCCCAAGCGTAGCCGAACTCGTGGTTTCCCCACGTCCATTGCTTCTTGCCGGGCGATACATGATGGTTTGCTACATGTACCATTCCCGCGTCGGCGCGGTGATCGTATCCGCCGAAGAAATCGTATTTAGAATTGGCGATCATGTAGCTGGTGGGGACAAGGATATTTGCGTACCAGCTAAGGTCGTTCGCTGGATAGGAGCCGTCGGGAACGAAGTCGCCGGGCACCTCGTCGGGCGGCACTCCATTTCGATCGCGGTCACCATAAGGAATGCCGTAGTAGGTTCCAAGACTTTGGGGAAACTCGGTGATTGCCCTCTTGGCGTGGTCGGCGACGAAGCGCACATCTTTCGGGAAGAACGACTGATACTGCTCGTGCACGCGCGTGGCGACGTTGGCCCACCAGAGGAAGGTCTGGGTGTCCATGGTGCGGTTGTAGAGGCGGACCTTCAACTCTAGATAAGCGCAGCCAGGGCGGAGGCATACTCCATGCATGCCTTTCATGCGCGACATTGGATCGTGGTCGCTGCACCACACGGTGATCGAACCGTCGTCTTCGCGCTCTATGGTGGTTTCAACAGGAAGGAAGGTTGCTGGCCTGTGATGCTGCGGCCAGTTGAACTCCACGCCGCCAGATATCCATGGACCCGCTAGCCCAACCAGTGCAGGCTTGATCACGTTCTGGCGATAGAAGAAATCGTAGCCGTTCACCTTGTCATAGCCGACGTGAATACGTCCGCCGATTTCCGGAAGGACCATGACGCGAAGGTATTCGTTTTCGAGATGCACGGCCTGCCATTGGTGCTCGCAAGCAACGGTGGACACGCGATCAATTACGGGCAGGGGATAGACCTTGCCGCTGCTGCCCTGATACACCCGTTTTTCAAGGAATACAGGATTCGGATCAGGTTGAGCGGGCAGATAAGTGTTCATGACCACTGGCTCATTCCATGCCTTCACAGATCCGGTCTCCGTCAGGGGGGCGGTGGGGAGGCAAAGTTTGCGCCGACTATCCCCAATTGCTTCGACAGTAGGTGTTTCGACGGTATTGGCCTGCGTCTTCGTGGATCGTAGGAGAGTCATAGACTCGTTTACGTTACCGTGCGAGCACATCGGTTGACAACTGTTTTCGAATCTATTTCTGTTTCGGCCTTGCCTAAGCAAGAATTGGGGAATAGCTGCTAGTTAGTAGATCGGCACCCGATTGCCTAACGGGGAACTAGGGCAGGCCCTTTTCAAGAAACCGCTTGACAGCGGTAACGATAACGGAATAGCCTCGCTTGCATTGGAAATCGAGTTCGAGAGCGGCGGACGTCTGCCAAATTTTGCAGTCGGCGAGGACTTCGTGTCTTCACTTTCGTCTTCATTTGCCTCAACCATGTTTGCTGGAGAAAGAGAATGTCGCAGGGAAGATTATCGGTTTTGGCTTCAGCCTTCGCATTGAGTTTGCTATGCACTTACTCTGCGCCAGGACAAGCAGCAGGGGCGGCGGAAGCCCACTCACCTGATCAACGGATAATCCTGCACTTTGCGATTAAACCCGGTAAGGACTCGGTCGCGGGGCAGTTGGTCTATTCGATTGACTATCGCGGCAAACCGATGTTCGAGGACTCTGCTCTAAAGATGGAACTAGCGAACCAATCTCCACTCGGCGATAAGGTTCAGATCATCGGCAGTACTCCGGGATCTGGAGTCGATCAGTATAAGCTTTTAATCGGCAAGACTTCTGATGTTCACGATGACTATAACAGTCTCAAGGTCGATGTCGCTGAGGAGTCCGGATCGGGGCGGAAGTTCTCGGTAGAGGCACGAGTCTACAACGATGCTGTGGCCTTTCGCTATCGCGTGCCAGAGCAGCCGTCGCTCAATCGATACCAATTGACGCAGGAAGATACAGAGTTTCGTCCGGTTATGGATGCGACAGCGTGGACGCTACGCCTGCCGAACTATCAGAGTGGATACGAAAGCGAGTATACCCAGCAGGTGCTTAGCGCCCTGAGCAATCAGGGTGGAGTTTCCAGTTATATCCTCAATGGTTCGCCTGCGTTGCTACATCTGCCCGGCGTTGCGTGGGTGGCCGTTGGCGAAGCCGACCTTGAAGGCAACTCCGCTATGTATCTTGAAAATCCAACCGGAAACTGGGGTGGCCACTATCTGATCAGCAAGATCTCTCCCCCTGTAGATGGGGGTGGTCCAGCCGTTGATGCTCCGTTGCCCCATGACAGCTCGTGGCGAGTGATCATGATTGGGGACAAGCCAGGCGACCTGATTGAGTCAACTGTGATGACCGATCTCAATCCGCCCAACCGTGTCCTTGATACTAGCTGGATCCACGACGGTAAGGCTTCGTGGGACTGGTGGAATGGCGATATCGGACCGGATGGCAAGTCTGCCTACACTACCGAGACCATGAAGTATTACGTCGACTTTGCAGCTCAGTCTGGCTTTCCTTACATGATGCTCGATGCGGGATGGTCGACTGGCGATATTACAAAGCAGCGAGGCAACGTAGATGTGCCGGAGTTGGTCCGTTACGCGGCGAAGAAGAATGTGAAGATTTGGATCTGGCTTTATTCGAAGGCCGTCGCGAAGCAGATGAAGGACGCTTTCCCGCTGTACGAAAAGTGGGGAGTGGCCGGTGTCAAGATCGACTTTATTCTCAGGAACGATCAGCAAGGGATTGAGTGGTATTACGACGTTGCGAAGCTTGCTGCGGAACATCACCTTATGGTCGATTTCCACGGAGCGACCCAGCCCTGGGGTGTCGAACGCACCTATCCTAATGTGCTCAACTATGAAGCTGTGCTGGGTCTTGAGAACAACAAGGCTGGCAGGCGGGACAGCCCTGTCGATCGCACCGTGTTTCCTTTCACGCGCATGCTCACTGGGGCCATGGACTACACGCCTGGGGGGTTCAACAACGTTACAGAAGAAAAGTTTGCCGCGCTCGACAAGAACCCCATGGTGATGGGCACACGAGCGCAGCAGCTTGCGCTTTATGTTGTCTTTCAAGCTGGACTAGAGATGGTCTCCGATGTGCCATCCATCTATCAGAATGATCCAAGCTTTCAGTTCCTGCGTGACGTTCCGACCACATGGGACAAAACGCATGTGTTGGCTGGCGAGCCAGGCGAGTTCGTCACCATCGCGCGAAAGCATGGACGAGACTGGTATCTGGGGAGCATTACTAACTGGACGCCCCGTGACCTCCACATTCCGCTCAATTTTCTTGGTAATGGAGCTTATCGCGCAGAGATCTACACTGATGCAGCCGATTCCGGCGAGAACCCGAAGCGCATCTCCATTCGCAAACAGACTGTACACAGCGGCGAGACGCTGAATCTCCCTCTGGCAAAAGGTGGGGGGTGCGCAATCCGTTTTATGCCGGTCAGCTAAGCAGAAGAAGGGTCTCGATAGCTGACGAGGCAGGATCGATCCGGTCGCCAGTAGTTGCTGCTGGGACTTGGTGGCCACAACTAGACTCCTTAGTCGCATTGGTTGCGAGCATGTAGCTCCCACCAATTTAATCAGGTCAGCCCTATGATCTTCCCGCGTCTGTTGGGGTTCTCGGCAAGATGTAAACACGTTGTCGTTACCGTTTACATAAGCTCAGCCAACAGGTAGTACCAGTCTCAATTGTGCGTCAGGCGCTGTTATGAGCTAGAGATTGCGCGCAGAATACGTATACCTTCGCAAACAAACTTCCGTATAGAGGGTTTTGAAGATTCAGATAGAAATAAAAATGCTTGACAGCGGTAACGATAACGAAATAGCCTCACTTGCGATTAATAAATCCATCTCTGGATGAAGCGAAATACCTATATTTCCGGTTTTGTGTAGGCCAAAGCATTCAGGACTTAGAGGCATAGCTCGTCGTCAGAAACAACCACGTTGCAGTGCGTCCAGAGCTCTTTACGCACCGAAACATATCGATCCAACAGAAGTTCATCCATGGCCAGTACAAGAGGTTTCAATGAAATCCATAAGACTCTGGAGTGTCTGCATTGCCATCCTGCTCCTGCCTGCCGTTTTATACGGTCAGCAGTTCACGGGAAGAGTGACAGACTCGACCGGCGCAGCAGTGCCGAAAACAAAGATCACCGTCCTCAACATGGCCACGAATGTCACCATTGCGACAACGACAACTGGTGCCGGCGACTATACCGTCCCTTACCTTAAGCCGGGACTGTATAGCATCAGTGCGTCTGCGACGGGATTCGATCTAGAGACAAAGACGGATATCACCTTGCAGGTCAGCCAAACGGTAAGCATCGACTTTACGTTGAAGGTCGGATCGATCGCTGAGACGGTTACTGTAAGTGGAGAGCAACTGGACCGTGGTAAAGCGGATATCGGCGAGGTAGTCGAAAACGAGCGCGTCAACGAACTGCCTCTCAACGGCGGAGACCTGGGGCAACTTGCGCAGTTGTCTGCGGGCACCTACTACTCCGGCAGTACCTTGTACATGCGGCCGTTTGATAACTCTCTGGCAGCCCTTTCGATCAACGGCGCACAGGACGCCGAGAACTTGCTCCTGCTGGATGGCGTTTCTAATGAAGCCGCGCACGGAGACGCCTACAACGGAACGAATTCGCAAATAGGTTACGTCGCTCCAGTCCAGTCTGTGCAGGAGTTCAAGGTCGTCACGGTTCCCCTCGATGCTGCTTACGGCCGTCTCCAGGGTGGCGTCATCGACATTACCCTGAAGTCAGGCACGAATAAGATCCACGGAAGTGTCTATGAATTTGCACGCCGAGGTTGGCTGGACTCTAATCTCTGGTCCAATGATTTCTATGGTCTTCCGAAGGCCGCGCACACGCGAGATCAATACGGTGCGCAGTTGGATGGCCCCGTTATCATTCCCAAGCTCTATAACGGTCGCGACAAGACGTTCTTTGTCGCCCAATTCGAAAACTGGAAAGAGATACTTCCGGGCACTGCTCTGGATACGGTCCCTGACCCGGCATGGCTGAAGGGGGATTTCAGCAAGCTGACTTACTACGATGCGACCACGCAGTCGCAGCAGCTGCTTACTATTTATGATCCGCTGACCCTTCATGACAACGGAACAGGCGCTTTGGTGCGCAATCCGTTTCCCGGAAACATCATTCCCCAAAGCCGCATTAGCCCATTCGCGTCATCGATCCTTTCGCTCTATCCAACGCCGAATGCGACGCCAAATCCTCTTCAGAATTCTTATACGAATAACTATGTCGCGGACACTGCGATCTCTGATACGTATCGGAATGCATTGATCAAGATCGACCAAGTCGTCGGTTCGAATGACCGAGTGAGTATACGGTATGGCTGGTGGGAGCGCTCCGAAACCCAAAACCAGACTGGAATTCCGGGAGTTGGGGCCAACGGTGAATTTCCTCATGGTGAGCGCGTCAATACCTTCTCGCCAGACTGGGTTCACACGTTTACACCAACGCTGGTCACGGACTTCAAGGCTTCGGTCATCGTGCGCGGTAATGTCCTGAACTCCGGACCATTGGGCTACGATCTGAGCCAGCTGGGACTATCGAGCAGCTTCATCTCCTCGCTTGGCACATTCGGACATTCTCTTCCGCAGACAAATCCGAGTGAGTTTACTGCGATCGGAAATACCGGTGGTGAGTTCACGGTGGGCGACTCTCTGGCCATGCTGCCGAGTGTTACCTATATACGCGGGAAGCATACAATCCGCGCTGGTCTGGATTGGCGCATCCTGCAGTGGTCCTGGAGAAACATCCGCGGTGGTACGAGCTTCAACGTGGACCGGACCTGGACGCAGGCAAACTACCAGTCGGGAGACAATACGAGCGGAAACAGTGTCGCATCGTTTTTGCTAGGCACTGCATCATCCGGTTCGGTACAGATTAATCCGCTTGCCTTCTATTCCCAGCACTACTATGCGCCGTTCATCCAAGATGACTGGAAGGTGCTGCCGAAGCTTACGCTGAACCTTGGCTTTCGATATGACCTCAACGGTGCTGTAGTTGAGCGCCACGACCGAGTCGACTATGAGTTCAATCAGACGGTCGCAAATCCGGTGTCATCCCAGGTAAGTTCTCCAGCTTTGACCGGCCCGTTGATGGGTGGGCTTGAGTTTGTTGGAGTAAACGGCAATCCGCGCGCGTTCAATGCGCTCGTGAAGACCAATCTGCAGCCGCGCGTTGGCTTCTCCTATTCGCCGGTGGACAAAATCGTTGTTCATGGGGGCTTTGGAGTATTTTTCCTAAATCCAAATCCCGGTCCTAACCAGTATGGCTTTTCTTCTACTACTCAATACAACGCATCAAACGACGGCGGTAAGACGCCAACCCAGAATCTCGGCGTAGCTGGAGTTGCTCCTAATCCGTTTCCGACTGTTATCCAGCCGACCGGATCGTCACTGGGATATCTAACGGGCCTGGGACAGGGGCTCTTCTACTTGAACCCGTCTTTCAGGACGCCGAAGACGTATCAGTATGCCTTTGGAGTTCAGCAACAGTTCAACAAGGGAAGCGTACTTGAGATCAATTATGTTGGTACTCGTACCCGAAAATTGGGAACCAGCGATAACATCAATCGTGAGTCAGCTGCTGCCTATGCTCAGTGCGACCCAGAGCTTGGCGGCAACCCAGCTGTCTGCAATAGCGACACAGGTTCATACATAACAAATCCGTTTCAGAATATTGCAGCGTTCCAGGGTTCAAACTATTACTCACAGCCGACGATCCAGGCTCTGAATTTCACGCGGGCGTTCCCCGCGTTTGGAGACGTCACCGAGTACGACATCAATGGCGGGAAGACTTGGTACAACGCTCTGCAGCTGACCGCTACGCAGCGTGTAAACCAGTCCTTC
>NZ_LMUR01000010.1:437287-509772 GCF_009765825.1 Granulicella sp. L60
CTGCCTGTGGGAAGGGGACGCCAGTTTCTCGGTCACGTAAACCGCCTCGTAGATGCAGCTATCGGTGGCTGGGAGGTGTCGACGATCGCCAGTTGGCAGACGGGCATGCCGTGGCAGCTTAACGGGAGCACAGACTTCACTGGCAATGTTCGAATCGACCGCAAGGTTACTCCCACAACGGTCGCTGGTGTGAATACTTCATGCGTGGCGCAGTGGGTGCAGCAAACAAATGGAACATACGCACTACAGTCCAAAGGAACCAGCAACAGTTGCGGAGGCGCCTACAACTTCATCGTGGCGCCATCGTACGGGATTCAACCGAATGTCAACTACACGGGAATCCGCAATCCTGGCACCGAAGATGTGGATGCAAGTCTATCGAAGAACTTCGAAATCTACGAACGGCTGCGCGCGCAGTTTCGGGTCGATGCATTCAATCTGCCGAATCATCCTACCTTCTCGGGGAACTATGACAATGGCCCGACAGACGGAACCTTTGGCCAGATCGTAAAGTCTTCCGGGCAAAGCAATCAACCACGCAACGTGCAGCTCACCTTCAAGGTTAGTTGGTGAGAGGCAGGTTGCGTCGGAAGCGCCGTGGTCTCTTGCCTTACCTGAAAGGTTGAGGTGAGGCAGGAGACAGCTATTTGAATGGATAGAATCCATCTCTGCCACTGTAGTTGCAACTACAGGTTCTGATCTGATTTGAAGGAGAGTGCCATGGGTCGCATACAAGAAACAGAAATATGCACATCAGAAAATATTAGGCAACGCCGTCTGTGCGTCAGCCTCTGCTTGTTCGCGCTCATGGTCGTCGCGTCTCTGACGGGTTGCAGCGGAGGATCCGCAGTGCCAGCGCCGATGACGATTACCTCCATGACACCAAATACCGTATACACAACCGGTGGTCAGGTCGTATTCGCAGGCACGAACTTCACTCCGGACATGAACGTCACGTTTGGCGGCGTCGCTGCTCAGAAGATGTATTTCCAGAGTTCGACTCTTGTGACGGCGATCACTCCAGTTGTTACAGCGGCTGCTACCGTCGACGTAGCTGTCAGCTCCTCCAATGGCGGTGCAATCACTCTGCCGAAGGCTCTGACTTATACTGTGCCTCCACCACCTGTACAGCCCGGGCAGTGTTCGACTCTGCCTTGTACCTACCAGGCAGCAAATCCCGCTAATACTCTACTGGGTACCGCAACTCAAGCGGTATGTGCCGGGTGCACAAATGGCGAAAAGGTTGGGAGTCTTGGATTTGGCGGATGGGTCATCATTAATAACATCTATGTCCCGGCTGACGGTAACTACACCTTAACGATTATTGGTTGTGAAGGTGCGGGTACCCAAACTTACAAAGTGCTCGTCAATGGCGGGACCGCTATCAGCGTTCCACTCTCAGGCAATAACTGGTTCGCGAATGCTGCCCCTGTTTCGATCACGGTTCCTCTTAAGGCAGGAGGGGCAAACACAATACAGCTGGGAAATGATACGGATTGGTCTCCTGATGTCGTCTCTATAACAATCGGTGGCGGTAGCTCAATCGGCCTGACCTCCCTCGCGCCGAATCAGGTTCTCCTGACAGGTGGACAAGTTGTACTTACCGGCACAAACTTCACCTCCGACGCCGCCGTTACGTTCGGCAGTGTAGCGGCCACATCGAGCTCATTCCAGAGCTCGACACAGATAACAGCGACGACGCCTGCGGTCAAATCAGGAGGAGCCGTCGACGTTGTAGTGAGCTCTGCTGCAGGTGGAATGGCCACCCTTTCAAAGGGATTGACGTACGTGCAGTGTCAGAGCGTACCGTGTACGTATCAGGCTGCTGATGGGGGCAATACGCTGGTAGGCAATGCAGCGGTCGGAACGTGTACCGGCTGTGCACAAGGGGTCAAGGTCGGAAGTCTTGGCAATGGAAGCGACGTCATTTTCAACAATGTATACGCTCCTTCTGCCGGGAACTACACTCTTACGATTATCGGATGTGAAGGTGCAGGAACCCAAAACTACCAGGTTATCGTAAACGGCGGGACACCTATCACGATTCCTCTTACGGGGACGAACTGGAACGCCCCTGCAGCACCGGTATCAATTACGATTGATCTCACCGCTGGAGGCAATAATACGATTGAGCTCGGCAATGCGAGCGATTACTCTCCGGACGTTGTCTCGATTGCATTAAGCGCCGCGAATCCGGCGACGGTTCCAACTATCGCCTCGGTTACTCCAAACCAGCTGCCAATAACCGGGGGTCAAGTCGTTATTACCGGAACTAACTTTACTCCGAGTACAACGGTTACGTTCGGTGGCGTCGCAGCTCATCCTGTCTCATCCCAAAGCGCAACCCAGTTCACGGTCATAGCCCCTGCGAGTGCGACTCTCGGAGCCGCAGACGTTGTGGTCACCTCACCGACAGAAGGTACAGCCACCCTCTCCAAAGGGATTACTTACACTGAGCCCGTAGCGTGCACGAGTAGTACATGTGTGTATCAGGCATGGGATCCGCAGAACAAGTTGAATGGGGGAGCTGCGGTTGCGGCATGTGTGGGTTGCCCCTCAGGGCTTAAGGTTGGGAGTATGGGCTACAACAACGGAGTGACGTTCAACAACGTGTACGCTCCTGTTGCCGGCAACTACATCGTCACACTCGTCGGTTGCGAAGGTGGTGGTACGCAAACCTATCAGGTCTCGGCGAATGGAGGGGCGGCGAATAACGTTCCGCTCTATGGGAACAACTGGTATGTTTCCACCCCGCCTGTGTCAACCGTAGTCGCCTTGAATGCTGGAAGCGCAAATACAATCACGGTTACAAATACTCAAACGTATTCTCCGGACATTGTCTATATCGCGGTCAATCCGGCGAACATCGGAACCTCGTCTTCGCCGCAGCCAGTAACCATGTCCAGTGGGCAAAACCTGGTCACTTACGATCTTAGCACTGGGTTCGCCACGTTTGCGAGTGGTGGTCTCAATAAGATCACAGGATTTTATAGCGAGGCGTACGTCGGCTCCACCCTCTATCGCAGCACTTCGTCCTCATACGCCCGTACCGCTTCGAGCGGGGCGAATGGCGAAACCGATATCACTCTGACAGCGACCGACGGCTCACCAACCATGATTCAGCGGTTCATCATGAGTGCCAATCACTTCACGGTTCAGGTGGAGATTGATGGCGCCAGTGCGGGTAGCAGCGAGATGTCGCCTTTGGTGGTCAATCAGGCAGGAGCTGTTGACGCTGGGAGCTATACTGATCCGCGGTTCCTTGTTGTTCCTTACGACAATAATGCTTACTACAACTACAACGCCGAGACGCCGAACGGACTGTCCGATACCGGCTACGAGGTTGGAGCGTTCTATGACAACACTAGTCGTAATGGCCTGGTTGTCGGCTCGGTAACGCACGACACCTGGAAGACCGGTATTCAGTTCACTGGCAACGCGAACAAGCTGGACTTCCTTTGGGCCTATGGCGGAGCCAACAGTACAGAAGATCAATTGCCTCAAAGTGCAGTGTCTGGTGCCAAGATACTGTCTCCTGTTGTGATGGTGGGTTACTACGACGATTGGCGTCAGGGTATGGAAGACTTTGCCAACACCAACGCACAGTATGCCCCGATGCTCACCTGGACCGGTCCTGCCCCCATGGGCTGGAACAGCTGGGGCAAGATTCAAAATAATCTGAGCTACACGAACGCTACGGCTGTGGAGGATTACTTTCACACACAGTTGCCGAATTACAACAACAACGGTGTCGTCTACATCAACCTCGATAACTACTGGACCAATCTGACGGACAGTCAGCTACAGAGTTTCGTCACGCACGCACACAGTCAGGGCCAGAAGGCTGGTATCTACTGGACTCCGTTCATCATCTGGAACTGGACGGATCTGACAACTGCTGTCGATGGTGCCCCGAACTATAAGTTTGGCGACATCGTCATGAAGTATTCAAACGGAACGCCTATGGGGGCGGTCGACAGTGCCTGGGGTGCGGATCCAACGCATCCTGGCACACAGCAGAGAATTGACTACTACATTAATAAGTTCAAGACGATAGGGTTCGACTACATCAAGCTCGACTTCTTGATTCACGGAGCCCTGGAAGGAGGCTCGAATAACGGAGTGTTCTACGACACTACGATTCACACCGGTACACAGGCATACAGCCAGGCGATGAATCGTCTTTACACAGATGTGGGCACGTCGATGCTTATCGATGAGTCGATAGCTCCACTGTTCCCCTATCAATACGCCCACACCCGCAGGGTTGCAGGCGATACTTATGGCTCGATCGAAGACACCAAACGCGAGATGGCTTCGGCCAGTTACGGTTGGTGGATGGCAGGCAGAATCTATAACTGGAATGATCCGGATGAGATGCTGCTTGAGGGAACGGAGACCCCTTCAGGTGGAACGACACCGGTTCCCTTTACAGCTAACGAGAACAAGAGCCGTGTTACGTCTGGCGCGATTGCGGGCTTCATGCTGAATGGGGATGACGTAACCGACGCTGGCGCGCCGCCGCTTGTTCAAACGTGGCTCACTAACACCAGCATCAACGGACTACCAGCTCTCGGGTTGAACTTCAGGCCTGTTGAAGGCAATACTGGGACTGCGCCCGTCAATGTGCTCGTTGCACAACAAAGCAACGTCTACTACGTCGCTGTCTTCAACTATGACATCGCCAATCCACTCAACACAACAATCGACCTGGGTCGTGCTGGTTTGAACAGCTCGACGGCTTACTCTGTTACGGATCTGTGGACTGGCAAGACTTCCTCCGCAACCGGCAGCCTCCTAGTAAGTCTTGGTGCTGCCGAAAGTACAATCTTGAAGTTGCAGTAGAGCGATTGGCTTGAAAGCGGGATCAGCACGCTAACCCAGGTGCTGATCCTTTACTCGTATCTTGATATACAGGCGCAGCTATCTGTGGAGTTGGTTTCCGCTAAGGCTTGCTGCTACGCATCTCAGTTAGATCATTTGTAACGAAGGGAAATATTCATGGGTCTCGGTCAGTTGCTTCGTTGGTTTTTCGTATGTGTCATTGCGGCTCCTCTGCCTTCTCTTGCAGCAGGCGTAAGCCATCTCGAACGGGTTCCGCTAAACGTAGGATGGACTGTGCGGCAGCTTCCAGATGACGGAATGGCTGAGAGCCAGAGCGCGACACCGCCGAGCCTCGATGGAGGATGGTTTCCTGCGACTGTACCTGGTGATGTGCATCTGGACCTGCTCAAGAATGGCAAGATTCCTGATCCGTTCTATCGGGACAACGAAGCAAAGCTACAGTGGATCGAGAAAGCAGGATGGGAGTATCGCACGACAATCGACGCAACCAAGGCGACTCTGGCCCGCGAAAATGTGGAGCTGGTCTTTGATGGATTGGATACAGCTTGCACGGTCTTCCTCAATGGGCAGCGCATTGCTTCGCCTGACAGCATGTTTCAGCAGTGGCGATTCGACGTTAAAGCTCGGCTTCATGAGGGCGGTAACGACCTACGTATTGTATTCCCGGCGCCGATGAAAGCTGCAGAAGCCGTCGCTGAAAAAGATCCCTGGCACTCCCGAACACACACAGATCCAAAGGGGTACATTCGGAAGGCTGTCTATGAGTTCGGTTGGGACTGGGGGCCGCGTTTTGGAACAAGCGGCGTATTTCGGCCTGCTTATTTAGACGTATGGGATAGTGCGCGCATTAAAGACATCTTCGTCGAACAGGAAGGTGTAACTGCCACCTCCGCACATCTCGATGTGCATACAGATTTGCTTGCTTCGAAAGAGACCAAAGCCAACGTGAGCGTAACCTACGGACTTGGTGCGGAGCAGTTGCACATGGATCGTGTTGTCACTCTTGCTCCTGGAAGCAACCGTATTTCGTTCCCGATCGAGATTGCACATCCCCAGCTTTGGTTCCCGTCTGGCTACGGTGCTCAGCCCATCTATCATTTCCATATTTCAGTGAAAGAAGACGGTCACGAACTCGACGCGAAGGACGCGAAGACCGGACTAAGATCTGTTGTCTTAAGAAGGGAATTGGATAAGTGGGGACGATCCTTCGAGTTTGTCGTGAATGGAATTCCGGTCTTCGCCAAGGGTGCGGATGTAATCCCGTTCGACAGCTTTCCGAACCGTGTGACGAGCGAAAAATATCGGCACATTCTGCAATCGGCGAAGGATGCGAATATGAACATGGTCCGGCTGTGGGGCGGAGGCTATTACGAAACGGAGGAGTTCTACGACATATGCGATGAGCTTGGATTGATGGTCTTCCATGACCTCATGTTTGGGAACAACTGGCAGCCTGGCACCTACGACTTCAAACAAAATATCGAGCGCGAAGCAGAGTATCAGATGACACGTCTCCGCAACCATCCGAGCATCGTTCTCTGGGATGGCAACAACGAAACCGAGGATCTCAGAGACTGGAACGGCAATGGTCAGCTTCCTCCAAACGTCCACGAGCGGATTTGGGAGGACTATCTTACCGAGTTCAGCGGTATTCTTGCGCGGACCGAAGCAAGGGTCGATCCCGAGATTCCATACTGGCCAAGCACACCCAGCGCTGATTATGAAGAGCTAACCGACGCCTACCAGAGCGGCGATAACCATGATTGGACTGTCTGGCACGGAGGAGCTGATTTTGCCGAATATGAGAAGCGTCCCTGGCGTTTCGTATCCGAGTATGGCTTCCAGTCTTTCCCTGAGATGAAGACAATCGAGTCTTTCACTTTGCCGGAAGACCGGGCAAATATCTTCACCCCGGTGATGAAAGCCCATCAGAAAAATGGAGATGGGAACAGGCTCATTCAGGAGTACATGAAACGCTACTTCGGCGAACCTAAGGACTTTGCATCCTTCCTATATGCCAGCCAGGTTCTACAGGCAGAGGGCATCAAGGTGGGTGCGGAGAGTTTCCGTCGAAAGAGACCAGAGACCATGGGGTCCCTCTTCTGGCAGCTCAACGACTGCTGGCCGGTAGCCTCATGGTCGAGCATCGACTACTACGGACGCTGGAAGGCTTTGCAATATTACGCAAGGAGATTTTATGCTCCTGTGCTGGTTTCACCTCATGTAGAAGGGGGAACACTTGCAATCTATGTTGTGTCAGATAAGACTGCAGCAGTGGACGGTACTCTCCGTCTGCGGATCATGAACTTCTCTGGCCAGATAATTAAAGAGACAAGTCAGGCAGTCAAGATTGACCCGCTAGCCTCGAAGGTATACCAGCAGTTACCGCTGATTGAGTTGTCGGGCGCCAACGCCGCCGATTGGTCTGGTCTTGTCGGAGTTACAGATCTGGTCGTCGATGGAGAGAAGATATCCACCAATCTGGTCTACTTTGTTCCTTCCAAACAGATCAAACTGCCGCATGCTTCGGTAACAACAAGCCTTACTAAAGTTGGAGACGGATATAACGTCACTCTTCAGGCACCAGTTCTGGCGCGTAGTGTGTATCTCTCATTCGGAGAACTGGACGCGGAGTTCTCGGACAACTATGTAGACCTTCTTCCTGGAGAGACTAAGACGATACATGTCACCAGTAAGGCGAAGATGGAGGATCTCAAGGCCCAAATGAAGGTTACTTCACTAGCGGACGCCTTCTCGGCTAATGTCGCTGCAAACTAACACGTCGATTTGACGTTCATGAGTTGAACGAGCGTCGAGTTCTAGCGGCGGCATGCGGGAAAGACTGCATGCCGCTTTTCTGCGCCTGCTAAACATCAGCAAATGTGGCTTGAAGTACAGGGAAGCGAGCGTGACGACCCCACGGAGTGGCGGCTCAAAAGGCAGAGGACGGGTAACTTTGTTCTGATTCTGCGCGTCAGAGGTGATTTTTCATCGCGTATCCTTTTAGAAAAATCGAAGACGGAAGTGATGTGTTTCAGCCAGATCGTTGGCTGGTAACGTTGCCATTTTTGTAAGATGGCAATTATATTGAACTCCGCGATTCAACTGCGCATCCAGCGGTCGCGAATTTGGTGGGCGTCGTGCCGTGAGCTGCTACCAACGTCTTCAAAGAGTCGAGATTACTAAATGGGAAAGTATTTTCATGGCATCTCTGCCACGATGAAGTATGGACGACAGCGGACTCGTTTTGGCGTTCTCGTTCTAGCGACGACCTCGATCTTGCTGCATGTCTGCAATGGTCAGACCATGAAGGCTCCGGACATCAAGCAGGTTCCGACTCTCTATGTCGTCCCTTATGCGCACCTTGATACGCAATGGCGCTGGGAGTTTCCGCAGGTGATCAGCGAGTACTTGCTGAAGACGATGCGAGTCAACTTCGACTACATGGATAAATATCCTCACTATGTATTCAACTGGACGGGGTCGAATCGCTACCGTTTGATGGAGGAGTACTTCCCGGATGACTACGCTCGAATGAAGCAGTATGCAGCACGAGGTCAGTGGTTTCCGGCCGGATCTTCGGTTGAGGAAGGAGACGTCAATCTTCCGGGCGCAGAGGGGATCTTCCGCCAGATTCTATATGGCAATGCATACTTCCGTCATGGCTTCGGCAAGGCAAGCAACGAGTTCATGCTGCCGGACTGCTTTGGTTTTCCAGCTTCCCTCCCAAGCATTCTGGCGCATGCCGGTGTTAAAGGATTCTCAACTCAGAAGCTCAATGCAACCTGGCAACCGTCTCCAAAAGTTGGGGGGCCGGACTCTCCGGAAAAGACTCCTGAGGGCATTCCATTCAATGTAGGTATCTGGACCGGCCCGGACGGCAGCACGGTTCTTGCGGCACTGAATCCTGGTGGCTATACAGGCACAACTTACACCGATATAAGCAAGGAGCCCGGCCCTCCCGCGCCCATGCCGCAACTGACCGATGAACAGAAGTCTCATCTCACGCCGCAGCAACTGAGATTTCTGCAGCGCTCAAGGCAGCCGGAAGAAGATTGGGTGAAGCGAATCGCTTTAGACGGTAAAGTGACTGGGGTCTTCGCGGACTATCACTACGTGGGGACAGGCGACATCGGCGGTGCCGCGCCGGAATCGACTATCAAACTACTGGAAGCGATCATTACCAAGAGCGAGACCGTACTGCCTCCGCCGCCGCAGTTCAACTTCCTCCGGAATGCAGGCATCGCTGAACCATCTTCCGGCGCCGAAGTCAGAGTAGGGGATGGGCCCGTCCACGTCATTGAGGCAGCAGCAGACCAGATGTTTAACGACATCAAGCCAGACATGATGTCACGCATGCCTCAATACAAAGGTGATCTAGAGCTGATTAACCACTCCGCCGGATCGTTGACCTCGCAGGCGTACCACAAGCGGTGGGTTATTAAGAATGAAAACCTGGCGGATGCAGCGGAAAAAGCCTCGATCGCCGCAGCCTGGATGGGCGGACAGTCTTACCCGCAGCGCCGCCTCAATGACGCATGGACACTGGAACTTGCGGGTCATTTTCACGACAGCGCCGCTGGTACCGCGACTCCACGTGCCTATGAGTACATCTGGAACGACGACACGATCGCCGCGAATCAATTCGCAACGGTGCTGACCGCTGCCAGCACCGCGATCGCCTCAGGCCTCAATACGGAGGGCAAAGGAACAACCGTCGTCGTCTATAACTCTCTCAATATTGATCGACAGGATGTCGTCGAGGCCGGCATCAGTTTCCAGGGCGGCACTCCGAAGGCCGTGCGCGTCTTCGGTCCCGATGGTAATGAGGCACCGGCGCAGCTTGAAGACGGAAGAGTCCTATTCCTGGCCAAAGTACCGTCGGTTGGATACGCCGTATATAACGTGGTAGCGGCAGAGAAGCAAGCTCCCGCCGCGGAGTTAAAGGTCACGGAGTCGTCGCTTGAAAATGCGCGTTACCATGTTCAACTCAACAGAGAGGGAGACGTCTCCAGTATTTATGACAAAGCTCTGAAAAAAGACTTGCTTTCGGCGCCGATGCGGCTAGCGATTTCTAACGATGCGCCGACTGTCTATCCTGCTTGGAATATGGATTTCGATCAGGAACAGGCTGCACCGCGTGCGTATGTTGGCGGGCCGGCACAGATTCGCATCGTCGAAAACGGACCAGTCCGTGTGTCTATTGAGGTAACGCGCGAAACGGAACACTCTAAGTTTGTCCAGACTATCCGTCTCGCTGCAGGGGATGCGGGTAATCGGGTCGAGTTCGCGAATGCTATCGATTGGAGAACTCTGTCCGCGAATCTCAAGGAGTCTATCCCTCTGGCCGCGTCGAATTCGGATGCCACTTATAACTGGGACATCGGCACCATTCAACGGGCTAACGCGCAGGAGCGACAGTTCGAAGTAGCCTCTCATCGTTGGATTGATCTGACCGACAAGAGTGGTATCTTCGGAACGACCATTCTGACAGATTATAAGAATGGTTCGGACAAGCCGGCCGACAATACTATCCGACTGACGCTTATGCGCTCGCCGGGTGTTCTTCCGGAGAATGGACGTCCGTCGCCATACACCGATCAGGCGAACCAGGACTGGGGGCACCATGAGTTTATATTTGGCCTGACTGGTCACGCTGATGACTGGCGCAAGAGCCAGACAGACTGGCAGGCGTATCGCCTCAACGATCCTCTAATGGCATTCGGAGCCACAAAACATCCAGGCCCGCTCGGCAAGAGTTTTTCTTTTCTGCGTTTGAATAATTCTCGAATTCGCGTATTAGCTGTGAAGAAGGCGGAAGAGAGCGACGAGATCGTCCTGCGCATGGTGGAGCTCGACGGCAAACCGGCGTCGGGTGTGCGTATATCCTTCTCTGGGCTTGTTACAGAGGCTCGTGAAGTCAACGCACAAGAGCAACCAGTTGGAGCTGCGAATGTGAACGGAGGTGCGCTGGTCGCATCCTTCAATCCATATCAGCCGCGCACTTTTGCGCTGCGGCTAGGTTCGCCTGCCGTACATCTCGCATCGCCGCATTCGCAACCAGTCGCGCTGAACTATGATCTTGCTGTCGCGAGCAACGACGACACCAAAACAGAAGGCCCCGGCATTGATGGGAAAGGCAACGCGCTGCCGGCCGAGATGCTCCCCACCCAGATTGATTACGATGACGTGCAGTTTCAACTAGCCGCTGCCGGAACGGGGAAGGCAAACGCGGTCATCGCAAAGGGCCAGAATATCGCTCTGCCTGCGGGCATGTTCAATCGCATTTTCATCCTTGCGGCATCTTCCGATGAAGATCAGAAGGCGGTGTTCCGCGCTGGAGGGCGGAGCGCGGAATTGAACATACAGGCCTGGAATGGATTCGTCGGCCAGTGGGACACGCGTCTTTGGAGCAATCAGACAGAGCGAGACTGGGCAATATCCGCACATCATGCAGTATGGCCTCCAGCCGACCTGGAGAAACAGGAGTCGCATCCCCCATCGCCACGCTATCCCGAGGACTATGCGGGACTCAGAGCAGGTTATGTGAAACCGGCTAGCCTCGCATGGTATGTCTCGCATCATCACACGGCTAATGGGATCAATGAACCTTATCAATACTCCTATCTCTTCGCGTATTCCATCGATGTTCCCACAGGTACGCGAACGTTGACACTGCCAGATAACGATAAGATTCGGGTTCTCGCTATCTCTGTAGCTGATGACAATCCATCGCTGAGACCTGCTGTCCCGCTCATTGACACGTTAGGCCGCACGGGGCCGTCGCAAACCATCGAGCCAACAGCCTATTGAGACAATCCGTCGACGCGTGAATTGTGCTACTGCTGTAAAACTTATCAGCTGGACAACGGCGATTTGGTTGGAGATGTCACCCTCTCTGAGGTTCCTCGCATTATAGAGTTCCTTCTCTGTATGAGAGACATCCCGTAGTTATCTCGGCCTTGCCCTCGTCTTCTTCCTTCTACGCACGTGCCTTACGTCAGGCACGACTACTCAAAATTCAGGATGCGATGGTCAGTGCAACGGAGTAACGCGGGTTTGTAAAGTGAAGCTGCTCTGTCAGACTGAGCGATTTGCTTGGAAGATCAATTTGAACGTCATTGGCCAGTTGACCCATCGTGACTCAAAGCTCAGCAAACTCCAGGGAGGCAAATCTTATTAACGATTATTGACAAAGAACTTTACCCACCTCTATACTCTTTTCATTGTCATGGACATCCGGAGCCTCTCATGCAGGCCAATCTAGTAGGTGCAGAGGAAGACTCGAGTCGCCGGATGGGGATACTTGGAGCTTGTACCTCCAACATGCTCAACATGATAGGTGTCGGTCCCTTTCTGAGCATTCCCCTTGTTCTGATTGCAATGCATGGTTCTCATATTTTGCTCGTGTGGATTCTAGGCGCGATCATTTCGTTGTGTGACGGTCTCGTGTGGGCAGAGCTGGGATCAGCCATGCCGTACTCTGGCGGGCCTTACTTCTACTTGCGTGAGGCCTTCGGCGCCCAGACCTATGGGAAGGCGGCAAGCTTTCTTGTACTCTGGTCAACCGTACTTACTGCTCCATTTCTTATCGCCTCGGGCGCAGTTGGATTCTCGCAGTACCTTCATTATTTATGGCCAGCCATTAATGATACTGGGCTCTCCGCGCTGGCGATGGCGGTCTGTCTGATCAACGTCGTGTTGCTCTATCGTAGAATCACAACGATCGGCGCAATCTCTATTGGCCTCTGGGTACTAGTGGTCGGAACGATTCTGTGGATCATCGTAGGTGGTGCTGAGCACATTCCCGCCGCTCTGAGAGTGCAGATCAACGGTGGCTTTCCGTTGAGGGATGGCGTTTTTTGGAAGGGTGTTGGCGCTGCCACATTGATAGCTGTCTACGACTATGCTGGCTATTACAACGTCTGCCTGATCGGTGGCGAGCTGAAGCGCCCGGAACAGACAATCCCGTACTCCATCATCTTGTCTATCGTCTTGGTCGCTATTCTCTACATCGCTATGAACCTTGCCATCCTTGGTGCACTCCCGGTTCAGCAAAGCATGCATTCGACTGCCATCGTGGCGGATTACATGCAAGCGGTTTACAGCATCCAGAGTGCAAGAGTGGCTGACCTGCTCATTCTAGTTGCATCATTCGCTTCTGTGTTCGCGATTCTGCTCGGCTACTCACGCATACCATTCGCTGCTGCAAGTCAGGGAGAGTTCTTTAGCATCTTTGGACGGGTACATCCGACGAAAGGCATTCCCCACGTTTCGCTTGTGATTCTTGGCGTTCTCTCTGCGTGCGCCTGCATCCTCAGCCTCGACACACTGATCAGTCTGGTCATTGTGATCCAAACCATGGTTCAGTTTCTTGCTCAGTGTGTCGCTGTGATTCTACTGCGCGGGCGTCACGCGAAGGAAAAATCAGTCAGATTTTTAATGCCTCTCTATCCCTTACCAGCCGTCATTGCTTTTATAGGTTGGCTCCTCATTCTTATTTCTAGCGGTGCAAAAAACATACTCATCGCTTTTGCCGTCACCCTGGCTGGCGTAGCCGCCTTTCTTTATAAATCGCGCCAAGAGCAGAGATGGCCTTTCGAGACAATATGATGAAACGCTGGGATATCGCCATAGCTGGCGAAGTATACGTAGATCACATCTTTACTAACTTTGATCATGTCCCATTACCAGGGGAAGAGGTCTTCGCAGAGCAGTATCGTCGTGAGGCTGGAGGCGGTACTGTCAACACTGCTTGTGCACTGGCACGCCTTGGCCATCACACCTCTCTTTTTGGGGTGTTCGGGAAAGACGAAGAAGCATGGATTCGATCGAGACTCAACTCTTTCGGAGTTCATGCTGAGGATGCGCGCTCTTCTGAGTTGCCGAATGCACTTACTGTTAGTATGTCCACGAGATCGGATCGCAGCTTTCTAAGTTATGCCGGAGCAAATAGAGCTCTTGAAGCATACGTGGCTCTGCCTGAAACGATTGCGGCTTTGTCTAAGTCGCAGCATATTCACTTTGCCATGCCGCTTGAGCTTGAGCTCGCGAAGCTATTGCTGCCTGCCCTTCGGTCCGCTGGTTGCACTTTTTCCATCGATCCTGGGTGGCGTAAAGATTGGTTTCTGAACCCAGACAGTCTTGATGTGTTACGCATGGTCGACCTGTTCTTCCCAAACGAAGGCGAAGGGCAACTGCTTACCGGAAGTAAGGATCCAGAGCAGGTGCTGCGCGTATGTGCGGCTATGGGATTGGAGCACACGGTAATCAAACTGGGTCCGCGCGGAGCAATCACTTTGCGACAAAATCATTTTTACAAAATGCACCCCCCCGATGTCGAGGTTGTAGATACTACAGGTGCGGGCGATGCGTTCGATGCTGGATTTATTGATGCATGGCTATCTGGCGCTGACATCGAAGAGCAGCTACGAAGGGCGTGTATTTGCGGCTCCCTTTCGACGCGTGCCCGTGGCGCTCTTACCGCACTGCCTTCCCGACAAGAGATATTGGATGTAGTACAAGAGAACTCAATCGTCTGATCTTGGAGACCGAAGTGTCGAATCTGTGGATTGACCCCGTGTTCTTATCGCTCGTGAAGCATCCACGAGAAGGCTTTAACGACATAAAGGCCCTGCGTGAAGCCACCGCTGCTGCACGGCAAGACGTCTCGTCATTGCTCTCAGATGTCGACCTCGAGATTAAAGACCATGGTGTTTCCTCCCCTGACGAAGATAAGACCGTAATACCGGTCAGGATCTATCGCAGGAGAGATGCCGAGGGCGCATCTCCCGTATTGCTTTACCTTCATGGTGGTGGTTTCTTCTGTGGAGATCTCTTCTCTGAGCAACTGCAATGTATCCGTTACGCTCTGAATGCACGGTGTGTCGTCGTAGGTGTCGCCTACCGGTTAGCGCCCGAAGATCCTTTCCCCGCCGGTCTTAGAGATTGCTACCAAGTGCTCGAATTTCTCTGGGAGCATAGTCAGGAACTCAAGCTCGATCGGGATTTTATAGCCGTCGGAGGCTCAAGTGCGGGCGCGAATCTCGCCGCCTCAGTCGCTCTGCTTGCACGTGATCGCATGGGGCCGAAGATATGCTTTCAGCTATTGCTGATACCGGCACTGGATGATCGACTGGAGACAGACTCGGCCATGCAATTCACCGATACGCCGGAATTTGCCAGGTCTGAGGCAGAGATTATGTGGCGCTGGTATCTAGGCGAAGACCCTCAGGATGTTTCTCCCTATGCGGCGCCGGCACGAGCAAAAGATTTGGCTAATCTCCCGGCGTCCTACATCCTCTGCGCAGGCCTCGATCCATTGCGAGATGAAGGGCTTAGTTATGCAAATCGGCTGACTAAATCGGGAGTGGCTGTAGAGCTCCACTTAGTGCCGTCTATTCCTCATGGCTTTGCTAGTATTCCATCTGCGGCGATCTCGGAGCGCCTGTTGAACGAGCAAGTTGACGTGTTGCGTAGTGCGTTCGCACGAGAGAGCAGCTTGTGATCCGCGTAGCGAATCATAATATGGCACTGGACACCGTTTTCTAAAAGGGTGCCAGGCAAACGGTGCACGAATCAATGTAGAGAAACAAGAACGGATTGATACCAGTCGAGGCGCAGGATGAGTAAAAAGGGAGTACTAATCGGGAGTCCAGCACTCATGCGACGCACAAATGCGCGCACGATTCTACGATCCTTGAAAGAGCTAGGTAGCTGCTCGCGTGCAGATCTCGTTCGCGCGACAGGAATGAGCGCTCCTACGGTCGCAAATGTCGTCTCCGATCTCGACGATCTTGGCCTCATTCATTGGATTGGAGAGGGCGTATCAGGTGGGGGGCGTCCGCCGGAGAATCTTCGCTTTAATGCTGATCATGGCTGTCTCGCTGGAGTCGACGTTACGGCAGACGCACTTCGAATTCTGCTGACTGACCTCAACGGAACTCTTCTTGAGGAACAAAGCGAAGCATTACCGAAGGAGGTACGCAGCCCTGATGCAGTCATCGAAGTGCTGCGTGCCTTGCTGAAGGCAATGATGCAGAGACGCAATCTGCCATCAAAGAAGTTAGTTGCGATGACAGTCGGCGTAGCTGGGATTACGAATGCAAGAGACGGCATTGTAGTGTCTGTAAGCGGTTCAAGCACTTGGAGAGATATCTCGCTGCGGGATCTGCTGAGGCCGCATTTCGCATGTTCCCTCTTCATCGAAAACGACACAAACCTCGCCGCGATTGGAGAACACTTTTGCGGTGTAGCTCAAGCAGAGGACAGCTTCGTCTTCATAGGGATCGGAGCAGGTGTCGGCGCGGGTATATTTCTCAACGGACAGATAGTGCACGGCGCGAGCTGGTCGGCTGGAGAAATTGGTTATCTTCGAATCCCAAATATCTCTAGCATGCAGCCATCGTTATATGAATTCGGGGCGCTTGAGCAGGTATTAGGAGGACCCGGTATTCTGAGAAGCTGGAATGCAGTTAGTAACAAGTCTGGACAAACAATCAAGCTACGAAAAGCCAACAAAGTCCTTGATCTCGCGCTCGAAGGCAACGCAGCGGCGCAAAAAATTGTTCTACAACGTGCTAGCTTGCTCAAAGATGTAATTCTGAATCTCTCCCTTATTCTGAATCCAAATCTCTTTGTGGTTGGAGGGGATATAGGTGCTCACGCAGCCTTATTGCAGCTAACTGTGGAGATGCTACAAGAAAGTGAAGTAGCAGTGGCCAATGTGCTTCCAAGCAGTCTGGGAAATTCAGCAGTTGTATGGGGCGGCATCGCGGTTTCTATGCAGAATTCAGAGCAAACGCTCCTGGGGAACTAACCTCAGCACGGAGATCAAGCCAACCTGCAAGATCAAGTTACCTTGTTTTATCGAGGTGCCAGCAGCTTCCGCCCATCGTTGCGGGCTTGCGAGGATTTGATCGTCACTAAGTGAAAGCGTGTGCATAGCAGCGAAGGCTAATGCGTCGCGGCTCTGCTCTCAGACAGGCATGCCTCGACTTAGAACCTCTTCAGATGAGATGGACGCAGTGGGGAAGACGATTGGGGAGAGCTGAGCCAAATTAGCGCATAAAAACTAATATTTGTGTTGACGATGCTACATATTAACGATAGGTTCCTAAGTATCTTTTCAAGATATAAATTTGCGTTTCTGGATCACCGTTGCGCGCAGTGCTCAATCCGTAGAGATTTTCACTATTGACTAGGGGCGTCCCTACCAGGCTAAAAGAATAGGACACCTCCCAACATCAAGCTTCTTCTCAGAAGCCCAACTGACCCAGCTAGAAATGATATGACCAGCGGGACCGAACACGCAGAACTTTAAGGAGAGGCTCATGAGAGAGACAAGTTCTTCGAATTGCCAGACAAAAACAAGGATTGCAAACGTTGTTTCAGAAGCTACGCTGCTTCCGGCTGTTATTGCAAAGGCGAGGAGTCTCGTGAAAGGTGTTTCACCTGTTCTTTTGGTGCTGGCCTTGCTAGCGTTTCCTTTCCGGGCAAGCGCGCAAGAGCTGGCGGGAACATTTGCGGGCACAGTGACCGATCCAAGCGGCGCCGTGATTCCGCATGCCACCATCACGATCACGCTTAACGGAGTAAGCGGCGCCTCCCGTGTCGTGCAGTCAAATGAGTCCGGCAACTACACCGCAACGAATCTTCCCACAGGTACATACACGATTACCGTCTCGAACCCGGGCTTCGAAAAATTCTCCGATCGCAACGTAGTGCTGAATGTCGCGCAAAAGCGCACGCTAAATGCGCAACTAAAGGTCGGGTCCCAAGGCCAGACTGTAACAGTGGAAGATAACCCGGTAGCTGTCGATACCGAAAGCAGCTCCCAGGCTGGAACCATCTCTGGAACCCAGGTGCGTGAACTGGAGTTGGTCAACCGCAACTTTCAACAGTTGGTTACGCTGCAGCCAGGCGTTGTGAACATACTCGGCGACGAGCCCGGGTTTGGCGGGCTTAATAGCACGGCTTTCATCTCGGTCAACGGCGCGCGCGCTACGGCCAATAACTGGACGGTAGACGGAGCGGACATCAATGACAGCGGCGCGAATTCTTCACTGCTCAACGTTCCCAGTGTTGATGCCATAGAGGAGTTTACTCTGGAGCGCAGCTCCTACGACGCGAGCTTCGGACGCAGCGGGGGCGGCCAGATTCTGGTAGCCACCCGCTCCGGCACCAGTTCGTTTCACGGCTCAGCCTATGAGTTTGTGCGTACGGCGGACACCAACGCAAACTACTACTTCAACAATCAGCAAGGTATTCCGCGCACTCCTGATCACTATAATAACTTCGGCTTTACCCTTGGCGGTCCGATCTTTATTCCACACCTTTACAACTCGGAGAAGAAGAAGACCTTCTTTTTCTGGTCGGAAGAATGGCGCAAGATCACGAGCCCAACATCGAACAATGTGCCGGCGCCTAGCGCGGCTGAGCTTGCGGGTTCGTTTTTTGCCGCAAATGAACCGAGCGCGCCAGCTGGATGCATAACAGGATGGACCCCGAACCCGAATGTACAGGTGGGTGGTGGCACAGGCACTATCAATCCTTTCTGTTACAGCGCGAACGCCAAAGTGTACCTGTCCCAGATTTTAGACAAAAATCAAGCTAATTTCACTACCTTCAATGCGCAAAATAACTTCAACTACGGTACCCAGATCTCGTCTTTCCCGACGCTGAATAACTTCCGCCAGGACCTCGTCCGGATAGACCACTACTTCAACGACAAGCTACATTTCTTTGCGCGTGGCATGCAGGACGATGCTCCTAGCAATCTTCCAACCGGTCAATGGGGTGGCGCCAATTATCCGGGAGCGGTGAATGTCGGCATCGACGCTCCTGGCAAGAATGTAGTAGCTAACCTCACCTGGACGATCTCTCCGAAGATGGTGAACGAGGTGGAGTTCGCCTACTCGCAGGGAACCATCAATAGTGTGCTCTCGGGGCCCGCAAACTCTCCCAGTGTTCTTTCCTCGCTTACCAACAACCTGGCCTACCTTGACCCCTATGGGCGCATTCCGAGTGCAACCATCCTGGACGGATCGGTCACTGTCGTGTCACAGGGAGCGGCTCCGTACAACGAACGCAACTTAGACCGGAACATCTTTGACAACTTCACGGTGACATTGGGGAATCACACTTTGCACGCAGGCGTTACGGCCCAGCAGATGTTGAAGACCGAGAACGCCGGCAACGGTAATGCGAATTTCAACTTCAATACTTGGGGAGATTTCTTGTTGGGCAATGCTGTCCAGTATCAGCAGGCCAACCGGGATACTATTCCAGATCTGCGATTCTGGAATACGGAAGCCTATGTCCAGGACGATTGGAAGGCGACCCACAGATTGGCTGTAAATCTGGGCCTTCGCTGGACTCGATTCCCCGCACCCACGGACGCGAAGAATACGCTAACCAACTTTGACCCATCATTATACCAACCGACTCAGGCTGCGGCCCTCGACGGCAACGGAAATTTTGTCGCAGGTCAGGTCTTCACGCCGGCGACATACGCCAATGGACTAATCTTCCCCAAGGGCGCTGCCTGTTCAGCCGCTCAGGCCATCTCTTCTCAAGTCACCTGCTCTCCTTATGGCAGCACGGTAAACCCCAACAACAACTGGAACTTTGGACCTCGTGTCGGTTTTGCCTACAATCTTTACGGAGATAATAAGACCGTTCTGCGCGGCGGGTTCGGTATATTCTTCGACCGCACGAGTGACGGCATCTGGGAGCAGAACGCATTCAGCGATCCACCGCTGGTCCAGACGACGACGATCACCAATACGACGTTTGACAATCCGGTGGGAGCTGGGAGTGTTACACCTGCATCCGGACCGAATCCACTGACAACCACAGGCGCTCCCACCTTCAAGGTTCCCTCGTATGCGGCCTTCAACCTTTCTCTGCAACAGCAATTGGCCCCTACAACCGTACTTGAAATTGCGTATGTTGGCTCAGTCTCCCGGCACCTGCAGGGCGAGATGGATACGAACATCCCAACGCTGGCTACACGCGAAGCAAATCCGGATGCGCCTCTCAACAACGTTCGCCCCTACCTAGGTTATTCGGACTTCAAGACCAGGCTGCCGGTCTTTACTGCCAACTATAACTCGCTGCAGGTATCGCTGAATCACCGCACGACGCGCGACCTAACGCTAGGTCTCTCCTACACCTGGTCTAAGAATCTGACGGATTCGTGGAACGATCGCGGCACTGCCGCCACTGGCAGCGCTCTCAGTGGACCTCCGGGCACCGCCAGTACCTATGCATATGATCCGAAGCTCGACTACGGTGCATCCGGACTGAATCAGCCGCAGAGCTTCATTAGCAACTTCGTCTATAAGGAGCCGTTTTTCCGTGAGCAGCATGGCTTGGTCGGACATACGCTTGGCGGCTGGGAACTCTCGGGTATTGTCACTCTAAACTCCGGATTATCTACAAACGCCTATCAGAAGGTTGACCCATTTGCCTGCACTCCCCCAAACCCTCCGAGCGCTCCTGCAAGTCCTACCAATCCTCTCTGCGCCGCGGACAGCCCGGTAGGTACCTATGCTGGCGGTCTGGGCATGGTAAACCCGAACGCAGATATCTCTCCTCGTCCTGATCAGGTGTCTACAATTCATCTGACCAAAACTCAGAGTCAATGGTTCACTACCAGCTCCTTCGCTACAGCCCAGGGACACTTTGGCAGTAGTGCAGTTGGAAACATCCTGAGTCCTGGCATGGAAAAGATCGATCTGGGTTTGCTGAAGAACTTCAGGTTCACCGAAAATATCAATCTTCAGATGCGTGCAGAGGCTTTCAATCTCTTCAATCACACTAACTTTTGGCTCATAGATACAGGTCTTGGAGACGGCACCTTTGGACAAGCCACAAGCGCTCATGCGCCACGCCTCATGCAGTTCAGCGCAAAGCTGTATTTCTGACACTGGCTTCCACTAACGAACCCAAACCTACTTACGATGGTGACGATGATCCCGACTGCCCGAGCAGAAACTAGTGAACGTGTGCCGACAGGTTCGTCTCAGATCGCATCCGCTGAGCGACTTCTCAACAGAAACGGATTCGTTCCCCTGTACTTTCAGATTCAACGTGCACTGGTCGATAAAATTAATTCAGGAGAACTACGGGAAGGAGATCTTCTATCCTCTGAGTGGAACTTGGCCCGCGCCTATCGCGTCAGCCGGATGACAGCACGCGAAGCTCTACACGGATTGAAAGCGAGTGGTTACGCCTGCAGTCTGAGAGGGCGCGGTACCTTCGTCACGAAACCAAAACTCGACAAGCCTCAGGCGCAGCTAAGGGGCTTTACTGAAGAGATCACACGACGTGGTATGGTGCCAGCTTCGCGCCTGCTGGAGCAGGCAGTGATCGATGCGGATGTTGAGCTGGCGGAGAGCCTAGAAGTCCAGGTTGGAACGCCAGTGATGAGGCTCTATCGCCTACGGCTGGCTGATGGTATACCGATGGCAGTTCAGAAAGCCTATCTCTCACTTAGCCGCTTTTCTGGTATCGAACGAATCAACTTTACTGAACAGTCGCTCTACCAAACGCTTCGCGAAGAATTTAGTGTTCAGGCAGCCTGGGCTGCTGAGACAATCGAAATCCTGCCGGCAACACGCGAAGAGTCTAGACTGTTGGAGATTCCTACAAGGACAGGCATCTTGTCCATATCGCGAAATACCATCACCGAAGACCGTGTACCAATCGAGATTACAGTCTCGCGATACCGTGCAGACCGATATCGCGCGCTGGTTTATATCCCTGCCACGGCAATACCCGTAGATGCGACGATCTATAAGAATAATAGTCTGCGCCTTCAAAACAACTCGGAGGCGCTCTGACAAAAGAAGGCGTCATGCTTAATTACTGTTTGCTGCGCGCCTGCTGCGCGATCCTAGCGCTTTGTCCTACGCTGCCCTTCGCTCATCGGTCCGCGCAGGCACAGACACCACTGGCGATCATTCCTCTTCCTGCGAACACGGTGCAGTACTCCGGCAGCCTGCTCGTCGACCCCGGTTTGCAGATAGTTTTTGAAGGCTATACAGAGCCACGCCTCACGCGAGCTCGTGATCGATTTCTCGACACCTTGAGCCGCGAAACCGGGACCGCCCACATACCCGCCGGGCCTGATCAAACAGCCAAGCTTGTCATACGTACCGCAGGCCCGAGTGCTACCGTGCAGCAACTTGGAGAAGATGAGTCTTATCATCTGGAGGTTACGGCGACCGGAGTATTGCTGACGGCGCCCAATCCCCTCGGTGTGCTTCATGGACTGCAGACTTTTCTTCAATTGGTAGGCACGACACCTGCAGGCTTTGAAGTCGCAGCAGTAACGATCGATGATAAGCCTCGTTTTCCCTGGCGCGGTCTCATGATCGACGCAGGCCGCCACTTTATGCCGCTGGAAGCAATCCGGCAGAATCTCGACGGAATGGAAGCGGTAAAGATGAATGTCTTTCATTGGCATCTCTCTGATGACCAAGGCTTCCGCATTGAGAGCAAAGCTTTCCCCATGCTGCAGGAAAAAGGTTCTGACGGTCTCTACTACACGCAGGATCAGGTCCGAGCCATTATTGAATACGCCCGTGACCGTGGCATTCGCGTCGTTCCGGAGTTCGATATGCCCGGTCATGCAACATCCTGGTTTGTCGGCTACCCTGCTCTGGCCAGTGGCAACGGGCCTTACCATATCGAACGCCACTGGGGAGTCTTCGATCCCGCGATGGATCCTACGCGAGAGAGTACCTATCACTTCCTCGATGAGTTCATCGGAGAGATGACAGAGCTCTTCCCCGACGCTTACTTTCACATCGGTGGAGATGAGTGTAACGGCAAAGAATGGGATGCTAATCTGTCTGTCAAACGGTACATGCAAGTCCATCACATTGCGGACAACGCAGCGCTGCAGGCATATTTCACGAGCAGAGTGCAGAAGCTCGTCACCAAGCGCCACAAAACTACGGTAGGGTGGGACGAGGTGTTACAGCCTGATACGCCTAAAGACGTCGTCATTCAGTCATGGCGTGGTCAGGAGTCGCTGGCACAGGCGGCACAGAGAGGCTATCGCGGAATCTTATCTGCCGGCTACTACGTCGATTTGAATCAGTCGGCAGCCGATCATTACAACATCGATCCACTTGGGAACGGCAAGATCGTATTGTCCCCGGAGCAAACCGCCAACATACTTGGCGGCGAAGCGACCATGTGGACCGAATATGTCACCCCGGAGACGATTGATGGCCGAATCTGGCCGCGAACCGCCGCAGTCGCCGAACGGCTCTGGTCAGCGCAGGATGCAAAAGATGTTGACTCTATGTACGAGCGTCTTGATATCTTCTCGCAGAAGCTCGCGTACTATGGTCTTCCTTTCCAAAGCGTTCGGGAGCAGGCTATTCGACGGCTCAGCAACTACGCCGACACAACTCCCCTTCAGGTTCTTGCTAGTGTGGTACAGCCGCCCAGGGACTACGCGCGAGAAAGTTTGAAGCAGTATGATGCCTTTTCTCCTCTCAACCAACTGGTCGATACTGTCCCACCCGAAAGCGACACCGCACGAGAGTTCAAGCAAATTGTTGTGCGAATCTCAACGGGAAAAGCGGTCTCGGGAGATTGGCAGAAGGCCCGACAATGGCTGGTGCTGTGGAGAGATAACGATGCGGTCCTTCAGCCTTCGCTCGCTCGATCTGCATTGACCGTTGAACTGGAACCGCTATCCCGTAATCTTTCTAAGACCGCCGCGATCGGACTAGTAGCCCTAGACAGCTTACAAAACAATCTGCCAGTAACAATCGAGATTCAGAAGGAACAGATGTCTCAATTGAAAGATCTTGAAAAGCCTGAGGCGGTTCTGATCGATATGATTGTCCCAAGCGTGGAGGTGTTGGTGCAGACTGCCGGGACGAAATAGCGCTGAAGCCAGGACTCTGGTGCTTCTTTAGCCGTCTATTCGCCCAGACGATTGCGCGACCTGCCTAGTAGAGAGAAAATCGAACCGATGTGAAGGGGAGGACTTTGAGCTACAGATTAGCTATCTGCCTGACACTCGGAATCTCCGGCTTGGGCCTCAGCCTGTATTCACAGGAAGCTATAACGCAGGTGGCAACTCCACTACAGATCAATCAACGCGAGAATAGGACCTAATCTGAAGCTGGTCTGAATGCCTTATCCAAAGCTCATCCGACCGATCCGGTGTCTCTCGCCCGATTGGGCCTCCTCGAAGCCTGCCAAGGGCGTCTTCCGCAGGCGATTATCTTCTATCGCAGAGCCATGGCGCTCAACCCCGATATGTCAGGCTTACGCTTAAACTTGGGATTGGCCTTATTCAAGGATGGCCAATACAAAGAAGCTATTCAGCTCTTCACTTGTTGGCGAAGCATTGGACGAGATGAAAGACCCCAACGGAGCAACACTGGAGTTTCGCGCCGCAGTTCAGGCGAATCCCAAGGAGCCGAATGCGCACTTCGGTCTGGGTTATCTGTTGTGGACGCAGCGCCAGTATCAGGAAGCTTCACAGGAGGTTCAAGCCGAGGTTAGAGAATACCCCTAACTACTCCAAGGCGATGCTCTACCTCGCCGATTCAGATATTAAATTGAACAAGAGTGAAGATGCCAAGCCCCTATTGGAAAGGGTGGTAGTGATCGACCCCACCAACTCGATGAGCCATCTCAATCTTGGTATTGTCTTTGCAGAGGCTGATCACAAAGAGAATGCGTTGAGCGAATTCAAAGCGGCCGCCGCGCTTACTCCTCACGATGTGAACGTTCACATGTGGATGGGCCGTCTCTACCGATCCCTGGGCAAGGCCAGTGAAGCAAAAATGGAGTTCGACAAAGCCAAGAATCTAAACCAGGCCTCCCACGACGCGCTCATTACGGTCATGTCCGCCCCTCCTGAAAAGGTCAAATAGTTAGAGATCTTCGAGTCTTGGACCGGCTTCGCTACTTTCGCCATGAAATAAGGACGCGTAGAGCGTTCTCGCATTGCTGAACGATCTTCAAGGATACCGAAGTCCGAAACTTACAATGCTATATGTCTCTTTCCTTAGGGCTTCGTCTGTATCGATCTGTCTCCAATACGATCAATGACCATCTTCGGAGCGATAAGGCCTACGCTCATAGCCAAAACGATAGATACGGCGGTCATGCCATCGGCTGTTGTCTCGGTAATGAGCGGTAAGGTTGTATTTTGGCCGACAGCGAGTTGGACAAAGCCGCTGGCCATTCTGAAAAGAAAGACACCTGGGATCATCGAGACTACGGAGGCAAAGGCGATAGCTGCGAACGGCATGTGCCGGCGACGTGCGACCGGGGTGAGGATAAGTCCCACGAAGAGACAAGCGACCAGGGCACCGACCGCAGCGTTGGAGCCAGGGACAGTAAGGACCTGCCACCTAAGAGCATGGGCAAGCATACCGACTGGGACTGGCCAAGCCAGCATACGCAGCGGCGTGGAGAAGAAGATGCTGTAGGCCGCGACAGCAACGCCGGCGGCTATCACGTCGAGCCACAGGGGTGCGGACCTGCTGGCCTCCTCTACAGGAAGGGAAGCCTTGAGAAGGGCAAGTCCTAGGAGCAGTCCAGCCGAGATCGCCCCAACGACGAGCCCCGCGTAGATAATGCGGGCAGTGCCGAGATGGATGCGGCCCTTGCTGAGATCCAACATCCCATTGAGTAAGGGTGGTCCGGGCACCAGGATCATGCACGGGCAAACGGCGATTAGGCGCAGCGACGAGCTAAGCTGATAACGAACCGCAAGAGCGCCAATAATGCCTGCTAGCAACGCCGCACCAAATGGTTGCACAAAGACGTTTGCGCTGTATTGTGCGAGTACGCGGCGGAGAAGGGCGCCGGCTGCTGCACTTAGTGAGATAAGTATGGCTGCGGACAGATGCTGGACGCCAAAGATCACCGCTAAGCCCGCGGCACCAGCGGCTGCAGCCAGGGTGAACAGCCAAGTCGGCATCGGCGGCGTTTGTGAGATCGTACGAATCTTCTCCTTCGCAGCTTGGGGCGCAAGTAGACCTTGGTCGAGATCCTCCATCACCTGCATCGCGGAGGACACGCGACCCATTGCCACGCCGGTTGGATCAGCTGCTACTACGAAGAATAGCTTTTGGTTGACGTCCTGAATCTGAAGTTGCAACTCTCCCCAACGTGGGAAGATCTGGGCGCATAGTCCAAGCGCGCGACCGAATCGTTCTGTGGAAGACAAAACTTGGTCTGTGGATTGACCGTTGACAAATAGGACTCGGGCAAATTCGAGGACAAGGTCAGAACGGTCCTCCAAGGTCATAGGTCTTTCCTCATAAGTTAAATATCTACCGAAATAAGGATTTCCGCGCTAATTTTCGGTCGCTTCTGCAACATGAGGCATGACCATCTGTGCCGGATCGACCACACGATCAAACTCTTCCTCGGTGACGAAACCGAGTTTCAACGAGGCTGCCTTCAGTGTAAGGTCGTTGTCCATCGCGTAGTGTGCGATTTGGGATGACTTGTCGTAACCGATGATTGGCGAGAGCGCGGTCACCAGCATCAGCGAACGTTCTACGTACTCCTTAATCTTCTTTAGGTTAGGCTTCGTACCCTGGACGAGAAATTTGCGGAAGTTTGTGCAACCATCGGTCATGAGCGTGATGGAGTGGGTGATATTGAATATGATCAGTGGCTTGTAAACATTCATCTCCAGATACCCTCCGGCGCCCCCAAAACCCACAGCGACGTCATTTGCCATAACCTGCACGGCAATCATTGTGAGTGCTTCAGCCTGAGTTGGGTTCACCTTCCCGGGCATGATCGAAGAACCGGGTTCGTTTTCGGGGATCAATAGTTCCGCAAATCCTGCGCGCGGACCACAGGACATGAGTCGGATGTCATTTGCGATTTTGTAGAGCGACACAGCCAGAGTGCGTAGAGCTCCAGAAAGTTGTACCAGCGCATCATGAGCGCCTTGCACCGCAAACTTGTTCGGTGCGGTAACGAAAGGCAGACTGGTCAGCAGGGCAATCTCGGTCGCCACCGCCTCGGCGTAACCGGGAGGAGCATTAATCCCAGTGCCGACCGCCGTGCCCCCAAGTGCGAGACGGTAGACACCCTTCAGTGCGTCTTCAATCCGTTCCACATTGTCCTGGAGCATGGCGGCATATCCCGACCACTCCTGACCGAGCGTCAGAGGCGTCGCGTCCTGCATGTGCGTGCGACCAATCTTCACGATATCTTTCCACTCAGCAGCCTTAGCATCGATAGCATCGTGCAACTGGTTTACTGCGGGAAGCAGCCGTTGCTTGACGTTGACGACTGCCGCAATGTGCATCGCGGATGGAAACGAATCGTTCGACGACTGCGACATGTTCACGTGATCGTTAGGATGAACCGGAGTTTTGCTTCCGAGAGCGGTGCCCGCTAGTTGGGAGCAGCGGTTCGAGATCACCTCATTCACGTTCATGTTGAATTGTGTGCCACTGCCCGTCATCCAAACATGGAGAGGAAACATATCCTGATGTTGCCCAGCAAGAATTTCATCACACACGCGAACGATCAACAAATGGCGCTGCTCATCCAGATGCTTGCCGGCACGATTTGCATTGGCCGCGCCTTTCTTCAAGATGGCGTACGCGGCGATCATCTCTCTCGGCATCAGGTCTGTCCCAATGCTGAAATGCTCAAGCGAGCGCTGTGTCTGCGCTCCCCAGAGTTTGCCGGCGGGGACTGCCACCTCGCCCATAGAGTCCTTCTCAAACCGGGTGTCTGCATCGTTCATAGTTATTCCCCTTATCTGTCGATTTCTAACCTAATGATGTACAGAAGGATTGTTTGCTAGGAGCTTCCTGAACCATCGTATTATTTCAGTTTGTACGGAACGTAAACAGGTTCCCAAATATTTGTCTCGAGTTCACGTCTCAATGCATTCTCGTCCGCGACCTGTGCCTGTCCATCCTTAATTGCTTGTCTTCCCACGGCCTCTCCTATGAGGCGACCAATCCTCCGCGCATCGGCAATTGGCGGCAGCAGGCCTGCGTGCCTGTCCTTCTGAGTAGGCAGCTGGCGAACCAATTCCTCAGCAGCGGCCTTTACCATCGTGTCAGTCACACGCTTCGCTTTTGATGCAATGATTCCAAGAGCCAGTCCAGGGAAGATGTACGAATTATTTGTTTGAGTAACGGGAATTTTTTTTCCGCCGACGTTGACCGGCTGAAACGGACTGCCAGTCCCGACTAGCGCCCTTCCTTCAGTCCAATCTATCAAGTCTTGGGCTGTGGCTTCGCTCCGCGAGGTGGGGTTAGAAAGCGGGAAGATGATGGGACGATCCGAATACTTTGCCATCTCCTTGACCACTTGTTCATCAAAGGCTCCTGTCTGGCCAGAGACCCCGATGAGCACGGATGGCTTTGCGTTGCGAACCACATCGAGCAGAGTGATCTCTCCATTGGGCTGCTTCCATCCCCGCACCTCCTGCTCTTTACGCGCATAGGGTAGCTGCTCCGGGCGTACATCTTTACCCTCTTCTGTCACGAGGCCGTAGCGATCGATTGCATAGAAGCGATTGCGTGCTTGCTCTTCTGTGAGGCCTTTATCCTGCAGAAACTTCGTCAATAGGTCAGCAATACCGATACCCGCGCTTCCGAAGCCGACCATCGCAATCTTTTGCTGCTCGAGTGGAACGCCAGTTACATTGATGGCCGAGAGCAATGTTGAAGTAGCTACAGCTGCCGTGCCCTGAATGTCATCATTGAAGGTGCATAGCTGGTCTCTGTAGCGGGCTAGAAGCCGCGCAGCGTTAGAGCCTGCAAAATCCTCCCACTGCAAAAGGACATGTGGCCAGCGCTTCTTCACGCTTTGCACAAAGACGTCGACGAAATCATCGTAGGCCTGGCCGCGGATCCGGTGATTCCTCCATCCGATGTAGAGCGGGTTCTTCAGCCGGTCTTCGTTATCCGTTCCAACATCGAGCAGAATCGGAAGACAGTTCTCCGGATGAATTCCGCCAAGTGCAGTGTAAAGAGCCATCTTCCCGATAGGGATTCCCATCCCTCCTGCACCTTGATCTCCCAGTCCCAGGATTCGTTCCCCATCACTGACGACGATGCATTTCACATCGTCATACCTTGAATGACTCAGTATCTGGTCGATGCGCTCCTTATTCGGATAACTGAGAAACAAGCCGCGAGGCTTTCTCCATATCTCACTGAAGCGCTGACAGCCTTCACCCACAGTTGGTGTGTAGACCAGAGGGAGCATCTCCTCGATATTTCGAGCAAGAAGCGCATAAAATACTGTCTCGTTCGTGTCTTGCAGGTCTCGAAGAAAGCTGTATTTACTGAAGGAATTCGGCTGAGCTTGCAGAGCTTCGAGGCGGCGCTTAATCTGTTCATCGAGACTTCCCACATGCGGTGGCAATAGCCCGTGTAGGTCAAATACATCGCGCTCGTGATCGGTGAACGCGGTTCCTTTGTTAAGACGCGGGGAATTGACCAGGTCAAATCCAGAAAGAGAGATCCGAAGGCTCTTTTCATCAGTTGGTGATTGCAATTGATCGTTCATTTCGTCCCTCCGAGATTTGGGTTAGATTGTCAGCGCATAAGCTTCGCCTGGCAAGGTCGATCACTTTATCACCACGTCCGCAGCACCTCGCGAGAAGCGACGTGAACGTCCTGCGGAACGTGCTGTAAGTCCGTAGAACAACGCCATCAAAATCCATCGACATCGATGACAGTCTAAGCAAAAGCTTGCGAAGCTTCTTTAAGCAGATTTGTGTCCGACGCCGGAGGTTACATCTAGAAAAGTGACGGTGCCCGTAGTCATGGATCCTCTATTCAATAGGGTCGCCGTTAAGCTGCCACTACCTGTGACGACCAGTGATGCGCCAGAGAGAATGCATCGCGGTGTAGCCAGCATCGACACAGTCCGAGAGAAGGACGGCATTGCAGAGTTATCTCGACAGCTTGGAGAAACAGAAATAGAACTGGAGGCGAAGATCGATCAATCTGCCCTGAAATCTGCACTCGATTACCGTGTAGAGCTGTGAGAGACGTGTCAGTTACCAAAATCAATGTGACGCGATTGACCAGTTTGGATGGCCTGTTTTCCTGCATCGGCCGATAGATAAAAGAAACAAACCACACGAGTGCGGCTGCCGCTGGATGGCGCGCACGTCCCGCCAAGTGTATCCGGAATGATATCACTGAAATGGTGCTCTTTCCCTTATCGCGGGTAAGGCAGATTTCTCATCGTTTGGGCGAAGCGATCTCTTTACTCGGGGCTTGGTAAGCTTATTTGAATGAATGACCAGCGCCGTAGCATGCTCAAAATCGTGCCTTTCGCCCTTGCGGGCCTCGCCACCAAGCCTGTCTTTGCTCAGAGCGACTCGACCACCCCTGTGACGACTCCCTTGTTCTTCGATGTGCGTGTTTATGGAGCGACCGGATCGGGCAGAACTTTAGATTCCGCGGGCATCAATGCAGCGATTGACGCTGCAGCGGGTGCTGGTGGGGGAACGGTCGTGGTTCCAGCTGGGACCTATCTATGTTTTTCCATACGCCTTCGCAGCCAAGTGCACCTCTATCTTTCGCAGGGCGCGACGATCCTTGCCGCCTCCTCTCCGTTGCCAGGTCAGACGACAGGTGAAATGGGAGGGAAGTACGATGCCGCAGAGCCGAAGACCGCATACGACACCTATCAGGATTACGGTCACAATCACTGGCACAATTCACTAATTTGGGGAGAGGATCTCCATAACGTTGGAATTAGCGGTCCGGGGCTTATCTACGGTAAGGGGCTTTCGTTCGGCGGTTGGATCAAGGGTGAGCGCCGTGGCGACTACCCGATCTACGACGCAGAACAACCGGGCGTTGGTAACAAAGCCATCGCATTGAAGAACTGCCGCAACGTCATTTTTCGGGATTTCAGTATTCTCAAAGGCGGACACTTCGGCCTGTTACTTACAGGGGTGGACAATCTAACGATCGACAACCTCACGATCGACACGGATCGCGACGGAATAGATCTCGATTGTTGCAAGAACGTTCACGTCTCGAATTGTACTGTGAACTCGCCCTGGGATGACGGAATCTGCCCCAAATCGAGCTATGCGCTTGGTTATGCGCGAGCAACTGAGAATGTCACCATCACAGGATGCACTGTCACCGGCTACTACCAATTAGGCACTGTACTCGACGGTAGCTATAAGAATTTCCCGGCAGGCGAAAACATCTACCGGACCGGACGCATTAAATGCGGGACCGAATCGAATGGTGGGTTTAGGAACATTACCATTACCAACTGCGTCTTCGAAGGTTGCAACAGCCTCTCGCTTGAGAGTGAAGATGGAGCCTTGTGCGAAGACATTACCATCTCCAACATCAGCATGCGCAATCTTATCTACGGGCCATTATTCTTTCGGCTCGGTGCGCGCCTACGTGGACCGAAAGATTCGACCAGAGTAGGCGCCCTACGCCGCATTTTGGTCTCCAACATCGTGTCCTATAATTCGGATGCAAACATCGGCAACATCCTCTCCGGGATTCCAGGTTATCCAATCGAAGACATCAAGATCGCAAATTTCTACATGCAGCACAAGGGAGGCATGAGTACAGAACAAGCAAAGATCGTTCCACCTGAAGATGCCGACAAGTACCCTGACCCCGGCGTATTCGGTCCGATGCCTGCACAAGGGTTTTTCCTGCGACACTTGCGCCATCTTGAGATGAGTCACGTGGAGATCGCTCCTATGGCAAAGGATGGGCGGCCCTCGTTCGTTCTCGACGATGTAGAACGTGCGGACTTTTTAGCGATTACTGCTCCGACTTCCCCGGATGCTTTCGCATTCCGTCACGCTAGAGACATTCGGGTCAGCCTGAGCCGTGCTGCCAAGGACGCAATCCTCGACACGGCTGTGAATCAAACACTGTAGTCGTGGATCTCTTAGCCATTTCCGGTTGCTATGGGTTAAATATGCACATGTTCCTCACGGCAGTTGAACACAATTATGAAGACTCGGCCGTAACAAACTTTCGCAGAGCTCCAAAAGTTCAATAACAGAATATGGACGAGTCGCCGAGGGAATGCGAATTGAGCGTGCCGAGTTGTGAACATTCATCACCGCCCAGAGTGTAGGAAGCAGCCATCCAGTCATGCGTGTCCCCCAATCGGTTACTCCCGATTCCAGTGATAGTTCGCGAGCATCCGGCCGTCTTTGCTGATCAGCACAATGGCAGCGTGTCCCGGCGATAGTGGGCTCGAAAACTCTTTCTTGCTGCGCCCGTCGCGGAAGGTCACCGTCTGTTGCTTTGTCTCCGAGGTCACCACGTAAAGCGTGGCGTCTGGATAAGTCGTGGCGCAGATGAGAATTCCCGGATCTACCTGTGACGTCGTATAGGCAGAACTCACTCCCGCCTCCTGCATCGCATACCGGTAGACCCGGCCTAACGCCTGCAGATCGTCGCTCATCTCCAGCGGCAGCGCGGCAAAAAAAATGTGTCCCTGCCCCAGAGATATCTCCTCCCATTGTTTGCCGTCTGTCATCTTTGCGGTCGAGAGTACCGTTGTCTTCTTCTCCCCGAACAGGAAGAGGTCATCGCCTCCGGGCCACACCATGTGCTCGTGACGAATGTTCAGTGCCTCCGTGGTGTACGGCAGGCCCACCTTGTTCTGCCTTCCCGTGGAATGCAGATGTGCATCTCCGTCAAATGGTCCAGTCACCAACAGCGTCGCGCCAGCTCTCACCCTCTGTTCGATGGCCTGCCATGCAGTTTCGGTCAATCCCATTGGCGAAGGAAGCAGGATCAACTTCGGTGTTCCAAGTAGATCGATCTGGTACTCGCCGACAGCGTAAGCCTCGCCCCTCGCATACTGGTAGAGAGCGCGGACGGCATTCTGCTGCGCGCTGAGCGCATATCCATTGAGTGTTGACATCTGTAGCGACTGAGGCAGCACTATCGCAACCTGCGGTGCCACAAAGCCAGTCGCATACGGAGCCGCAGCCTGGGCAAATCGCCCGAGATCGCGCATCATGTTCTCCCACAACTTCGCGGACCCATCGCTGCGCTGCATACCAAAGTCCACCTCGCGCGCCCAGTCCCACTGCATGGCACCACTACTGCCGGCCGCAAATCCCAGGGCCCATTTTCGCTCTGTCAGGCCCAGGCCCGTAAGTTCGTCGTAACGCCACGCTCCATCCGGCGCCCACACCGGTTGGTAGCCTGTCTCGCCTGTGATGTTGGGCATGCCCGGACGCTTGGCAGCCACCGAGTCCCACAGCAGCGCATCATCCTGCCAATAAGTATGGTTTGTCGTGAATGAAACTCCTGCCTCGCCATAAAACTGGTTCAAGACGCGGTCCGTCACGCCACCTTCATCCTGACCCACATTAACGAGCTGCGTGCTGCCGGTAGCGCGGATCGTCGACACCATCGTTCGCACCCAGCCGGAGAACATATCCTGTGCAAAGAGGTTATAGTCCAGTGCACGCACCTGCATCGCATTCCCATAGCGCGTGTAGTTCAGGTCTGTAATGGATGGCAGCGGAACAGCATCCATGCTTCCAAGTTGCTCCGGCGTGACCGACCACGCGTCGGCGAGAGCGGACAGTGAGTTGTAGTGCTGTCGAAGCCATACGTGCCACGCTGCAACCTCAGCGGGGTCGGCGTTGGGATAGTTGCCTTTGAAGATCTGCCGTGGGTTCGAGAAGCTCGGTTCGTTGATCAGGTCCCAACACAGCCAGGGAACTTTCTTGAACCGTTCCACGACCGAACGAACGTAGGCCTGCTCCGCGCGAATCGCATCATCATCCAGGTAGGGATTCGGTAAAGGTGCAGTTCCTTCAGCCTGCCGAATATTGCCCGACTTCGGCGAGAAGGCGAAAAAGGTAAAGTTGATCGCGATATGATGTCGGTGAGCTGACAGCAGAAAAGCCTCCAGATTACGCATAAAGCGCTCGTTCGCGCCGGCAAGATCCCCATCGATAAAGCGGGCGTTTGGCATCCAAACGCCCGTACGTACAAAGCTCACCCCATGGCTCTCCATCTCGGTGAAGTCTTTCTCCCAGATCGCCGCGTTTCTCGGACTCGAAAAGTCCCAGCCATTCTCCTCCGTCGTAAAGTAGTTTGTTCCGACTGGAAAGAAGGGAACTCCATTCTTGGTGATGTAATCCGCGTGCACTCCCAGCTCAGGGCCGTCATGCAAAGCCTCAGGCGCGGAGACCCAGAAGCCATTCCGATAAAATTCGCGAGGTTCGCCATGCTGGCTATACGCCGCGGTCACTTGATAGAACCCTGGCACGAGGGGTTTGTGGAAGGGAATCGCAATCTCTGCGCTATCGCTTGCCGGCGCTTTGAGCGTCGCCGAATCAACGACGTTCTCTCCGAAGAGGAGCTTGACCTTAACCTCGCCCTCCGACACGTTTGATACTTGCCGATGTTGGACATGCACGCTCAGCTGCGGGCTCTCCGCTGGCCTCAGTACCGAAAACAGGGTCTCCACCGAGAACACCGTGGCACCCTGGTGCGCATACAAGGCCGCCCTGCGAATCAGCGAGGTGCCATCGCCGCTCGCCCAGTAGCCAGGCATGGGATCAAAGTCGAGCGCAACAAAGCGCCCGCCAGCCATGCTCGTTCCATTGTGGTCCGCGACGATTACGGGTGCTGCTACCAGTAGCCCGCTCGAATCGCTCATATAGCCAAGACCGTTCAATCGGCCTTCCACTGTAAAGAAATGCTTACCCCTCACTTTAGGCGCGGAACCGCTTTCATACCCCGGTTTCCAGAGAAAGGATGCATCCGGTGGCACCGGCACCTCGTAGGTGTGCCTCATTCCCAGCACTTTCGCATAACTGTCCTGTGGCCTTTCGGGCTGGTAGCTGCCATGGTTCAAACTCACTGGCACACGCAACGGCTGTCCGCCAAGAATCAGCAGGTTCCCTCCCGCATCCAAATAGCGCTCAATACTCTTCCATGCATCGGTCGAAATTGCTGAACCGTACGGCAGCACAAGTAGCTCCGCATCCTTCAGCGTCGCATCATCGTTCAATTTTGCTACGTCGGCGAACACCGGATTCAATCCGTCCAGGGCTCGACTCAACGTCGCCTGTTCGATCGGCTCGCTCTCCAATGTGGGAAACCCTGGCTGCCAAAATACAATGGTCTTCGCGAATGACACGACAGGAACGAACACAAGAAAGGCTATGATGCTGCGCAACGCGGACATAAGACCTCGTAAACACCGTAAGAGAAGAAACAGCTTTGCCTGACTCGCACTGGAGGTGGTTCGACCTCTTGTACGACCGGAAAAGCACGAACCGTTGTAACACGGTCTTCTAATCGGAATCTACATAATTTGATATCGTTATCACACCCTAAATCTGAGATGAATTGGCCTGCCTTCGCACTTGCTGAAGTCAATCCTAAAGACTTCCTTTTCAGCTATCCTGGAGTGCGTTTTCTAGAGTATGCTCAAATGTTCGAAGGAGCCCGTCGCTTCGGACCCCGTTAGATCAATCGTTTAATGAGGAGTTTTCGTAACTTTGGACACGGCTAGTTTAGGACCGAGCCGGTTAGCCCGTTACTCTGAACTCCGCAACTGTTAGGAAGGTTCGTTTGCTGCCACGCAAAGCAAGGATGAGCGACGTCGCAGAGTTGGCCGGGGTGGCCACCATGACTGTCTCACGCGTTCTCAACGACAGCGCCCCAGTCAACGAAGAGACCAGGGACCGCGTCCATCAGGCGATCCAGCAGCTTAACTACCACCCCAATCCTGTAGCGCGTGCGCTCCGCCAGGCCAAGTCGAAGTCCATAGGTATCATCGTCCCCAATTTCTACGATCCGTTCTTCGCCAACTGCGCGCACGCCATCAGTCTCGTCGCGAAGAAGTATCAGTACAGCGTCAACGTCACCACCTCGGATGAAGACGCCGGTATGGAGTTCATCGAAGCCAACCTCATGGTTTTGAATCACGTCGAAGGTCTCGCCGTCATTCCCGCCTCCATAGGCAAGTCTCGCTTTGACCGCCCGGAGTTCTATTCGACCCACATCGTCATGCTCGATCGCCCTGTCAAAGGGCATCGCTTCAACAGCGTGCTGGTAGAAAATCAAAAAGGTGCGACGACCGCCGTCAAACATCTCATCGAACACGGCCACAAGCGAATCGACTACTTAGGCCTCTCCGAAAAGCTTTATACACTCACCGAGCGATACGAAGGCTACTCTAAGGCCATGCGGGAGGCTGGACTCACCCCCAGCCAGCACTTCGTCTGCAGCACCCTGGAAGAGACCTTCGCTCTCATCCAGAAGGCGCTCACTGGGCGCAGGCCTCCCACTGCTTTTTTCATGGGGAACAACCTCGTCATGCGTAATGCACTGCATGCACTGTCCCGTCTCAACGTCAGCGTGCCCGACGACGTGGCCATCATAGGTTTTGACGACTTCGAAATGGCAGACATCTTCAATCCAGCAGTCACCGTCGTACGCCAGCCCTCGCTCGAGCTGGGTCGAGTCGCAGCGGAGCTTCTCTTTGCGAGGTTCGAACAAAAAGACGTCTCTCTCTCTGGCCAGCAGATTATTCTTCCGGTTGAACTGATCATCCGGGAGTCCTGCGGCTGTACTGCTCGAAAGGTGTTGAAGTCCTTCAACTCGAAGCGGGCATAATCCCAGTCTTCATCCTTCCATCGTTCGCCATAGGAACGGACGCGGCATTATGCCCCTTGTCTTTTGTCATGATATCGTTATCGCGGTTCAAGGAGAAAGCTCGTCCATGCCGCCTATCGATCAATACACCTCAACCCAGCGTGACTCGCCCCGAAAAAGATCACTAGTCTTATCACTGGTCTTAACGATGACGACCGGGCTTGCTACCTGCTCTTCATTCGCCGCGGCCCAGCTCTCGCCCACGAGCGAGCCACCGCAGTACGGTCCCTACAGCGGCGTCTTCCTTCCCGACGGCATCGGGCTCCGCATGCCTCTTCCCAACGTGCACGCCCCCGTTCTACTGGCCGACTCCCCTTGGTCGCTCTTCTGCTGGATTAATACCAGCGAGCCCATCAGCGGACGCGAGTTGGTCGCAGGCCTGGGCAGCACCACGGCAGAGTACCCTCGCTATCTCAGCCTCGAAGCAGGCAAAGTCACCCTGTGGCTAGGTGAAGGCAATGAGCTTTCCGGTCCCGCCGCAATGAAACCAGGCGCATGGCACCTTCTTGCAGCGACCTTCGACGGCACCCGTTTTCATCTCTATAGCGACGGGCAGCCCATAGCTAGCGGCCCCCTCGTGCTGGGCAGTACCAACGCTCTTCTCCAAATGGCGCCCCCTGATCCGTCCAGCACGGGAAAACACTTCGGTGGCCAAATTGCCGACTTTACCCTGCTGCGTCGTGCGATGTCGGACGCTGACGTCCATGCCCTCCATCAGTCTCCTCCCGACTTCGCGGTCATCCAGTTTGAGGAGGCCTCAAAACCATGGCCGTTCCAGACCCGCGGCCAGGCTGGTTATCGCGCCCCTCAGGAGCCATCTACCCTGCCCAAGAGCCGCGCCTCCTTCTCGCGTCCAATTGTGATGAAACGTCCACCCATGGGTGAATCTCTTGCCCAGACCGGCCCAGGGGAGTGGTCCTTCGTCGATGGCTGGAGTCTCCGCGAAGCCCCGAAGGTTGAAGCCGATGGCGCACTGCTGAGCGCATCTGGTTACAGCTCGAAAGACTGGATGCGCGCAACCGTTCCCGGAACTGTTCTTACGACCATGATCGATGACGGCATGTATCCCGATCCTGATTTTGGCCTCAACAACCTGGCCATCCCCGAGTCTCTCAACAAACAGGACTATTGGTACAGAAACGAGTTCCTCCTTCCCGTTTCCATGCCGCCGGCATCTGGCAATCACGTCGAGCTCACCTTTCAGGGCATCAACTATAAGGCGTCTGTGTGGCTCAACGGAACTCTTCTAGGCACGATTAAAGGAGCCTTTCAGCGAGGAACTTTCGATGTCACCGCTCTGCTCAAGCCTGGCCAGAAAAATATTATCGCTGTCCGTATATCTCCTCCGCCACACCCTGGCATACCGCAGGAGCAATCCGTCCTTGGCGGCCCCGGGGAGAACGGTGGCACTATGGAGCTCGACGGTCCAACCTTCCTCGCCACCGAAGGCTGGGACTGGATTCCCGCCATCCGCGATCGCAACAGCGGCATCTGGCAGCCTGTCCTCCTCAAGGTCACTCATCGCCTCAAACTCGGCGACACACAGGTCATTACCTCCTTTCCCCATCACGACACCACCCAAGCATCTATCGACATCAATGTGCCGGTCACTAACTTCTCCAGCCAACCAATCCAATCAACCCTCGAAGCCACCATCGAACAGACCACACTTCGAAAGACAATCACCCTTCCACCAGGCGAAAGCGTTGTCAGGCTCACCCCTGCCGAGTTCGCGCAACTCAACTTGCAGCACCCCCGCCTCTGGTGGCCCAACGGTTATGGCAGCCCGGAGCTTTACCACCTCAAGCTAACCGTCAACGATGGACTCTCTATCTCTGACACTAAAGACGTTCGCTTTGGCGTTCGCGAGATTAGCTACGAGCTCAGCCTTCTCGACAGCACTGGCCACCTCCGCCGCGTCGAGTTCTCCCCCACTGATGCCCGAGGCTCCTCGCAGCCCGTCGTCGACATCAGCCACGAGGGTATGCGCGAGATTCCGTCCGCCGATGCCATCGCGCTCAACATTCCCGATGTTCCCGAGGCCCAGCGCGAACGCTATCACTCCCATGTAGCCTCACTCGCTGCAGGCGGCGAAAACTCTCCCTCCATTCGCATCCTGGACGATACGCGCGCCGCCCCGTACCTGGTCATCAAGGTCAACGGCGTTCGCATCGCAGCGCGCGGTGGCAACTGGGGGATGGACGACTCTCGCAAGCGCGTCTCTCGCGCTCATCTTGAGCCTTACTTCCGCCTCAACCGCGACGCGAACCTCAACATCATCCGCAACTGGGTCGGTCAAAGCACCGAAGAGACCTTCTTCGATCTCGCCGACGAGTATGGCATGCTTGTCTGGAACGACTTCTGGGAATCCACTCAGAACTACAACATCGAAGCTGAAGATCCCGCTCTCTTCCTCGCCAACGCCAGCGACACCATCAAGCACTTCCGCAATCATCCCTCGATCGTCCTATGGTGCGGCCGCAACGAAGGTGTCCCTCAACCCATCATCAGCATGGGGCTCGACAACCTGGTGCGTACCTTGGACGGCACCCGCTACTACTCGCCCAGCTCTAATCAGGTCAACCTGCAGGGAAGCGGCCCTTATCGCTATCAGGATCCCGCACATTACTACACCACGCTCAACCGCGGCTTCTCCGTCGAGACCGGGACCCCCTCCATGTCCACGCTCGAATCCTTCCAGAGCACCACGCCCAAGGAAGACCAGTGGCCAATCGACGACGTCTGGGCCTATCACGACTGGCACCAGAGCGGAAACGGCGATGTCGCTCCTTTCATGGATGAGATCCAGGCCGAATTCGGCGCACCCACTGGCCTCGCAGACTTTGAGCGCAAAGCTCAAATGCTCAATTACGTCGATCACAGAGCCATCTTCGAGGGCATGAACGCCAACCTGTGGTCCCCCAACAGTGGACGTATGTTGTGGATGACCCAGCCCGCATGGCCTAGCACTATGTGGCAGATTCTCAGCGCAGACTATGACACTCAGGCATCGTTCTATGGCACCCGCAAAGCCTGCGAGCCAGTCCATATCCAGCTCAACCTCGCCACCCATCAGGTCGATGTCATCAACACCACAACCATCGCTCGTACCGGCCTTACAGTAAGCGCCAGAATATATTCACTTGCCAACGCACTCCTCTTTCAGGCCAAAGAGCAAAAGGATATTGCCGCAGACTCTCCGGCCAGCAGCTTCAAACTCGATCTGGCTCCCTACCTCGCCAAAGGCATGGTCATCGTAAAACTTGAGCTGCTGGACGCCACCGGCAACATCGTCTCGCAAAACCTCTACTGGCTTGGAGCTAAACCCGCTTCCTACCGTGAACTCAACCAGCTCGCTCCAACGCTTTTGAAGGCGGCAGCCGCCTCTGTTGCCTCTGGCGACACCGTCAAGGTCAAGGTTCAACTGACCAACTCCACGGCCGTAGTAAGTCTCGCAAACAAGCTCACCCTGCTCGACTCCAAAGATAAGACACGCATCCTGCCGGCCTACTTCTCGGACAACTACATCTCGTTGCTGCCGGGCGAAACCCGCGAAATTGAGATCGAATACCCCATTAGCGCAGCCAAGGGTAACCCTGAGATTGCAGTTCGTGGCTGGAATGCAACGCCTCAGTCGATTACCGTCAACAAGCAGAGATAGTTGTCTCACGACTATCAGGAAAGCAAAACGATGCCTGTGTGATCACTTCTGATCGCACAGGCATCGTTTTGCTCCGGAAGCATGCGCTTTGCAGAGATTACTCGATCGGAACCTCCGGCTGAGCGATCAATTCATAGCTAACGAATGCCAGTTTCTTACTATCTGGAGACCAGGACGCTACGTTCATCGTTCCTTGACCGCCAAACAGTTTGGCCAGCACGTGCACCTTCTTGTCGCTCAGCGACATCAGTCGCAACTCCACATCTTGATTCGCCGGATGTCCCTGCACGCCCTTGTCATACGCGAGAAAAACCAACCACCGTCCGTCCGGCGAAATGTGCGAAAACCAGTCATTGCTTTCATCGGCTAGGACCTGTTCTTGCGCGCTGCCATCCGTGCGCATTCGCCAGATCTGCATGGTCCCTGACCGTCCGGAGTTGAAGTAAATGTACGCGCCATCTGGAGAGTACTCCGGCCCGTCATTCAACCCAGTCGCCTCTGTGAGGCGCCTCTCCTGTCCGCCCGTCACCGGAATCGCGTAGATATCGAACTTGCCATTCCGCTCTCTTGTAAATACCAGCGTACTTCCGTCCGGAGACCATCCATGAAAGTAAGACGGAGCTTTCGGCGTCACCTGCTGTGGCGTTCCACCTGCTATCGGCACCACATAGATATGCGATATCCTGTCGCCCGCTGATTGATCGCTGAGGGCGAGCCTGCTGCCATCAGGCGAGATCCCATGATCGTTATTGCACTGTGTCCTGTCTCCAGTCTGAACAAGCGCAGGATCATCGCCCCCGACAGCGAGACGTCGAATTGTTCCTTCCTGATTGAAGATCAAAAACGCGCCGTCCCGCGACCAGTTCGGCGCTTCGAAATGCTTCGGCGCTACGTAAGCGACGCGACGGTCAGTTGAAGCTACCGTCACCGTCTCCAGTGTGCTGTAGAGAACGGGCTCTCCTTTGCCGGGAGGTAAGGGAGTGAGCCGCACCTTCGAAAAGACCGCCGTCTCCGTGACGTCCTTGTCATGCGAGCAAACACCCAAACCCACATAAAAGTCACCGCCAAACTTCAGTTTGATCGAAGCACCCGCCGGTCGCAGCCTACCGTTTACATCCGCCACATAGGCATAAACATAGTCGCCTCGCTTCTCGATCCGCACGCGGGTAGGCGCAGAGAGGTTCGACTCCACCTCGTGCATGTCATCGCTCCTGCTCGTGCGGAACTGCAACGATGTCAACCCGTCGCCATGTCGCGCAATATCCACTGCCTGTGAGACACCATCCAAACTCTGACGAATCATCAGAACGGCCTTCCGGTGGTCGTTTCCCTTATTGCCCACGAACGCAATATCGGCGGACAGAGCGACATCGCCACTCATCTTCTTCCAGACAAAGTGGAAGTCATCCACACCGAACCACATGTTTTCCCCGCTGCCGCTTATCGTGTAGTTCTGCTGCCCGGCGTCATAGTGTGCACTACCCGGATGCAGCACCGTTCCAACATCGCTCTGTCCTTCAAAGATGCCGAGCGGTCCGTCAGCGATCGACGCATGCAAGAGGGCCGGCGAAGCTACCGCAAGCCAAAGTGAACAAAGGAGTGGAAATCTACGAAGATGCATTGAATGCTCCTTGGTATTTTGGAACGCGTTGTATTAGAGGCCATTAATAATGGCTTTCGGCGCAAAGTAAATACATAGCAACAAGTAGCAATCTCAAACACTAAAATTCTTCATATAATCCGCATCGATCTTCAACGCATCCATGGGTGGCCGGTCGAATGCCTCCTGCTCGACGAAGTAGTGCTTGATATTCGCTTTCTTGGCCGCGGCAAAGATCGGATGATAGTCAGCTGTGCCGAGTCCCAACTCGGCCGCTGGCGGAGGCTCTAAAACCGAGGCTGGCTTATCTGTCTTCTTGAAATCCTTAACGTGCAGCATCGAAATTCGTGCAGGATAGCGATTCAAGTAATCGACTGCGCTCCCACCTCCTACCATCACCCATCCGCAATCCAGTTCGATCGTAACCAGCGCCGGGTCGGTCAGTCGCAGCAGTTCATCGAACGGAACCACGGAATCTTGTGCACGAAACTCCATCGTATGGTTGTGGTAGCCGAACTGCATTCCGGCTTTCTTGATCTTCTCCCCCATATGATTGAACTCCTCCGCATTCCAGCGCCAGTCGTCTAGCGTGAATGACTGCACCTGCGTCGCCATGGATCTATCCTTCAGCCGTGAGGGATCTTTGATTCCAGGAAACGAACAGATGATGTAATGGACGCCGAGCTCCTGGTTGAAGGCCACGATCTTGTCGAAATCACGGTGCAGATCGTTATACGAGTAGTGAGCGCTCGGACAACGTAGTCCTGCATCATGCAGCGCCTGTTTCACCTCCACCACACTGTGATTGAAGTATCCTGCAGCCTCGACCTCGCCATACCCGAGCCCCGCGATCTGCTTCAGCGTGCCTGCATAGTCCTTCGGCAAAAGCTCGCGTACCGAATAAAGTTGCAGGCCTATCGGCAACCCAAACGGAGAGGCGTGTAGCTCCCGTTCGCGTGAAAATATAGTGCTATAGGCCAAAGAGGCGAAAGCAGATTGAATGAAATTGCGACGCGTCAACATTTGTGTGTCCTCTTTCGCATTGGTTCGGTTGGAACTGAGTCAGAATCGTCCTCGAATGCGATCAGCTACCTGCCAATCTTTCATCGATTTTGCTCATTCACCGTATCGTAGGGAGAGACGGGGCGTGTAATTATCTCCGTAGTCACTATCCTGGATAAAGCTTACAAGATACTTTCTCCGTACGATTGGCTCTGCTATTGCTTACAAAGGACATTGAGAGGAATCGTAGACAAACCATTCCTTGAAAAACCAGGAGTCCATACGGGCATCTCCTGGCTTTCTCAGGTTAGTAGATAAACTTCACCGCGAGCTGAATCTGTCTCGGGGTATTTGACTGTGATGTGATAACGCCGAAGTTGGCATCTGTCTGCCCCACGTCCGGCCCGCTGAATACTGGATGATTGAGCGCGTTGAATGCCTCGAGGCGAAGTTGGATGTTGTATCGGTCGTTGGCTCCGATGTAGTTGTTTTTGAAGATCGACATGTCTGCATCGACATAGCTTGGCACGCGCACATTCGGTAGTACGCGTGGAGCGTTGCCAAAGGTGAAAGGCGCCGGCTGAGTAAATAATGCGGTGTTGAACCACTTGGCAAGCGTAGGATGCGCGAGATGTGGGTCACCGGACGCCTCCGCGAGACGATTCGTGAAACCTAGTAAGCCGTCCGAGTTCTGAGCGCCGCCCAGCACAATAGGGGTTCCTGTGTTCCACTGAACAATCCCGTTTGTCTGCCATCCGGCGACAAGTTCATTTACCAGATGGTTTCCGTTGTTCAGGAAGAGTTTGCCGCGGCCAAAGGGAAGATCGTACACATAGGCAGCCGCGAACGTCCTGGAGATATCCTGCGATGAAAGACCAAACTCAGCCTTCGGATTGTACTGATTGACGTACGTTTGACTCGTCGGTCCCAGGTAGTTGACAACGCTTGCAGCGTTATCCATCAGCTTGGATGCGGTAAACGAGATGAGGACCGATAGCCCGTTCGACAACCGCTTATTAAGCTTGGCCGTAAACGCGTTGTAATGCGAGCCGGAGTCAGGTTTGCGGTAGCTCGAAACTCCGTTGTACTGTGGAAACGCCCGTAACAAGAAATTCATCGGGACGGTCGAAGATGCGAGTGGAGATCCTGGGGTGGTGATGATGCCAAAGAAGGGATTTGGCACGTTATTGATTAGTTGCGAACCGAGTGAGAGAAAGGACGGATTTACCTGCGAGAAAGGAACTCCCGGGTCACCGTTGATAAGGAAGTTCCCCCGATTGTAGAGATAACCTACCTCAATGACGGATTGCAAAGGCAGCGAGCGCTGAATGGTCAGGTTGCCCTGGATGGTGTAAGGATTTCTATAGGAATCGAAGAACGTATCGGAGATGCCTTCGCCCAGAAATGTTCCCGCACCGCCAGCGACCCCTTGTGGAAGATTGAAGCCGGTCGGGGCAGGGTTATCGAAGGTCGTGTTGACAGTCTGCTGATTGTTAAGAGTGAAGTTAAAGCCAGTCGAACTGGTAAACCCGTCCGTACCAGCGCCGCCACTTGTGCCTGCGGCCTGCAATGCGGAGGCCTGAAAGACCAGACCGTACCCGGCACGAATCACCGTCTTGTCGTCGGCGCTCCAAGCCAGGCCGATCCGAGGAGCAAAGTCTTTCCACTGAATTGGACCCTGGTGACGTCCGTACTTGCTGTTAGGCGTTCCTACAAAAACCATCTGGCCCATAAGGTTGGCGCAAGTGATGCATGCGCTAGCGGGAACGAGGCCCGCAAGTGGTGACGGAAGCGTCGGGTCAAAATAATCCAACTTGTTATGACGCTCTGTACGCGGCACTTCGACGTCCCATCGCAGGCCGACGTTGACAGTTAGGTTCTTCCTTATCTGGTAGTCATCCTGGATGTAGATGGCGTTGTACGCGCTTGCCGTTGCGAGTGACGTATCGTGAGTTATCTGGCCGCCGGTTCCGATCCCCAGAAGCATGGTCGCAAGCGGGTTGCCACCATTAACCGTCGGTTGGCCGGTGATGGCTGGTTCGTTCGGCACCTGGCTCTCGGTAAATGTGTTATCGATGTTGAACTGACCGGAAGGAAAACCAAATTGGTGAAAGTTCAGGAAAAGCTTGCGGAACTCTCCTCCCATCGTGATTGAATGTCCGTGCAGAACCTTCACGATGCTGGGATTGAAATCAAAAGCCGAAGGATTCTCCAACAATGGAACGTATCCGTTAGACCCAAGACTTGCATAGCCGTTTCCTACGGAGAAGTTCGGAAAGATTGCGGCATTCGCTGAAGCGGTTGCGACATATGAGCCAGGAAGATTGAGCGACGAAAGATTGAAGTTATCGCCGCCGAAGGCCGTACGGGTTACCGCCGAACGTGTAAATCCGGCGCGAAGATCCATCACAAGGCTAGACGACAGCGTAATCGCGTTGTCAAAAGAAGCGTTATACGCCGTGCTGGTAGAAGGGCCGTTGCCCCCTTGAGAAGCAGGCAGACTGGCGCCAGGATAGTCGGCAAAGGGCACCGACGGATTGTTAATATGGGAGAAGCGTACGAAGCTATGCCATCTCGGTCCGAAGTCATGATCAAGCCGCAGATCGAAGTGGTAATAGTTATTCACTGACGGACCTGTAACCACGTAGTTATTGGTTAGGCCGGTATTGGTAGGCAGCGGATAATAAGCGAAAGCAGCTAACGCGACAGCGCTAAGCCGAGCCTTCGGAATCACATTTAAAGCCCCGTTGCTCTGAAACTGGGTCCGGTAAAAACCGTTCGCTGCGGTTGCGGTATTAGGGTCGTAGATATTTGTAGGTAGGTCGCTGAAGTTACCTGGGTTGTTATGTTCGAACAGGGTCGGCACGGTGTCTGTCTCGGTGGTATTCGAAGACTGCTTCGAGTCTTCGAAGGCAAAGAAGAAGAACGTATTATTATGGCCGTTGAAGACATGAGGAATCCAAATCGGGCCGCCGATGGTGCCTCCATACTGGTACAGATGTGAATCTGGGACGGGTCCAGACGAGAAATAGTTCTTCGCGTACAAGGCATTCGTCTGCGTAAAGTCGAACAGTGTTCCGTGAAGCTGATTCGTACCAGAGCGAGTTACCAGACTGATGACGCCGCCTGAGAATCGGCCATACTGCGCAGGAAGCACGCTTGTTTGTACGCTAAATTCTTGCACCGAGTCGACGATCGGCGTCAACGCCGTCGAGTTATTCCCAACGTTATTCTCAGGCAGAATATTCGTTTGGCCATCAATCTGTTCTTCGTTATTGGCGTTTCGTGATCCTGCAATGTGCGGTGTCGAAGCGCCGCCCGTGGTATTGACGCCAGGAACAAGAACCTCTAGCGACGTTGGGTTTCGGCCGTTCAGCGGTAGATCGGAGATCTGCTGTGCCGTGACCACAGTATCGACGGTGGACGTGCTGGTCTCCAGTGGAGGCGTAGTCGTGCTGACCTCGACGTGGGCCGTCACCCTCGCGATCGACATATTGAAGTCGACAGAGCGACTGATGGAGACCTCCACAAGAATGTTCTCCTGTTTCTGGGTTGCGAATCCTTTCGCCGTTGCTACGGCGAAGTACGTCGCCGGCTGTACGAAGTTGATGATGTAACGACCTTCGTTATCTGACGTTGATGATTTTGTCTCGTTCGTCTGAACGTTGGTGATGGCGACGGTCGCTCCAGGCACCACTGCGCCTGACGTGTCGGATACCGTCCCACGAATAGTCCCAGTTGGGCTCTGTGCGAACCCTACATTAAGAAGAAGGAAAAAACAGGATACGAAGAGGATCTTTCTCATGTTGCCTCGCTTTGAGAGATTACGTTTACTTCAATTTGTTTTTTATTCATGGCAACAACAGAGCTTTTTGGTCCGCTCTCTCGCTTCTCTAAATGTTATCGATACCATTCGGAGCAAGCTTATATAAGATCCAATTCATGAGTGTCAATAAAAAATTGCCAATCGCTTTTCCTGCGCGTAATTCAACTAACTCTGCCACTCTCCTGCACTATCGGACATTCGCACTTCGAAGAATCCATCCTCAAACCGATCGCTGAGCAGGCGTGAGGAAGACGGCGACACAAACTGAGAGGGACGACACGGCAAAAGCCATGGCTAGAGAGTTGGTTGCAGATCCCTGAAACTTGACCCATCATTTCTATGTGCAATAACGACTGCCATTGAGCAGAATCCTGTAATCACCGGAGATGGCCATAGTGTTTGTGATCGCTGCTGTATCGTGGGTCACCCCATCTACCCTTCGTCTCGGAGTTCATCACGCTTACCCCGGCATCCCGAAATTGGCCAGCGCTGTAGATGCAGTCGACGCTTCAATTTCTCCGCGTGCAATCCGCCAGAGAGATGTCTAGGTCTCGATGTAGATAGTGGACAAGACTAAATATCTCCAGAATCGCAGCGAGTTGATTGTTGTGTGGAGGAGTTCGATAAAACAGCCTCTATGCATCCAACACCTTCGAGGTAAGTCGACGCCAGCGTAGAAATATACGGCGATCAGTTGCCGATTAATGCTTCGTGCTTGCCAGGGCACTAGATACCGGAGGGGCCGCGGGCTATATCGCTCGCTAATTATCCCTGAATCAGGAATACATTCACTTCATCGCCGCCAAAGCGAATCGCCTTAAAACGACCTTTAAGCTTTCCAACTTTGAACTCTGCTTGTCGTGCTGCGGAGAATATTGTGGAAGTTGGTTATAAAGCTCGGTTAGTGGCAGCGATAGCTTCGCGATCCAACGCAGTCATCGCGGGTACCACAAACAAGGAGACTGGATCTGCCGAGAGCTAATTCGGTGCTGGAGAATTGCAGAGACTCGACAACCTTAGATTCTTCAGCTTGCTTTGGTGGATGCGATTGGGTACAAGGGATGCGTTACAGCGGGAAGACCCCTGCTAGGAGATCGACTTCGAATGAAACGCTTGCTGGTAGCTCTCGCCGTCTTTTTTGTGCTTGTACAACCTGCGATCGGACGAGCACAGATTACAGCCTCTGTGATGCCGACAGCTGAACCAGTTAATACGCATGCGACGCCCGAGGCGCGCGCACTGCTACACGAACTCGACTCGATCTCCGGACGAGCGACGCTTACTGGACAGCATAACTTTCCGAATCAAGTCTCGCGCTGGACCCGCGCATAGTCTCACGCGAGATGGCGACAGGTCATTCCTAGCAGTTGGCTCTGGGGTGGGCGTGCGCTGACACGAGTGACTTGATTGTCTGAAGCAATCTCCGGAGGGTTCCGTATGCTTTTCTTTGAAGCGTAAGGTGCTGCCAGCGAGCAAGGTTGCCGGTGCCTTCGCTTCGTTGGAGTGGTTACGCGGACCTTTCGTGGCTGGGCAGGGGTTTGAGCGAATCTGCAGTGAAATTCGTCCCACCGCGAGGACTGCCCTCATCGAGATGATGTCTGCGCAAAACGTATGAGTCGCGATACATCGGTTCCAGCTTAGCCGCTAATGAAACTAATTGTTAGCGGCAGAGGTCCGGACGGACTGACTATAGAAAGTTCATGATCATTCAAGATTGGGATTATGAGAAAAGAAAGTAAGCGGATGATCAAATCTTTCGTATTCAAGTTTTCGCGTTAGTTGACAACTGTTGCTCGGCATCTCTATATTTTTTCAGACGCGATGATAACGATATCACGTTGACCGAATATTCAATTAGAGAAGCGAGAGGATGCATGGTCACTCATCTATCCAGCCTTGAACTATCACTCAATATCGCTCAAGTCATAGCTCACAGTTCGAGTCGAGATCAACTGGAGAAGTTTTGACAAGATGTCATCGTCGTTCCAAGGAAGAGTGAAAGCTCAATGAATCGTGTGTTTGCGACGGCATAGCTTTTGATTTCAGGCTGATCGGGTTCAATTCATGATTTTTTATCTGAGGTAAACGTTTCCGGTCAATAAATTTAGTCTTCAGCCGTATTAAAAACAGAATCACAACCAGAAATGCCAATGGTCTTGCATGGCGTTTCGAGATGTTGAGGCCCCGAAATGATAAAGATTCAAATAAGGAAGTTTTTTGTATTCAGCAGCTTTATCACTATTTTGCTGCTTGTATCAGACCTTGCCAAGGCTCAAAACATCACGGCAGACATTCTCGGAACAGTAACGGATAGTACTGGCGCCATCGTCCCAAATGCGGAAGTTGCGATTGAGAACTCTGGAACACACGAAACCCGAAAAACCGTCACTAATTCTGCGGGCGAATACACCTTCACGCTGTTGCCGATTGGCACCTACGGGCTGCGGATTTCGGCGCCAGGCTTTTCCATCTTTAGCGAGCCTACAATACCGGTCTCCGCAGGAGACCGACGGCGCATTGATGCAAGATTGCAGCTGGGCTCTTTGAATGAGCGCATCGTCGTAACTGACGCGCCACCCGTGCTCCAGACGGATGATTCAACCGTCGGCACTACCATCAGCGGAGATGCGGTTCAGAATCTTCCGACAAACGGACGAAACTTCATCAACCTCGCACAGCTCGTGCCCGGTGCAAATTCGGGAACAGCGAACTCCATCGCGAGCGGCTCGCGCCCTGACGATCGACGCGAAACCTCCGCGGTCTCCGTAAACGGCCAGAGCACGATGGTCAATACGGAGCAGATTGATGGGCTGGACAACAACGAGCGCATTATCGGCACCATCGGCATCCGCCCATCAATCGATGCAATTCAAGAGTTCCGCGTTGAGACAAACCAGTACACCGCGGAGGTAGGGCGGACCGCTGCAGCTGTCATCAACATTTTGACCAAGTCGGGCACAAACACCTTCCACGGCTCGGTGTATGAATTCCTGCGCAACGACAAGCTTGACGCGCGTGACTACTTCGCCACCACAGGCTCGAAGCCAGAGTTTCGCCAAAACCAATTTGGGGGCTCCATCGGCGGCCCGATCATTCGCGATAAGAGCTTCTTCTTCGCTGATTTTGAAGGGCTGCGCCGTGTGCAAGGCACGACCAGTACCGTTACTGTTCCTACCCTCTTCGAAGAACAAAATCCAGGAAACTTTTCCGATGCAGGTGGTCCGGTCTTGACGCAAGCTCAGCTCAATCCGATCGCGCTCAACTATTACAAGCTGTACCCAGCACCAAACAAAGCAGGCTTCTCAAACAACTTCGTGAGCTCTCCGAACGACACGCAGAACGCGGAACTGGCTGATATACGTTTCGACGAGCATTTCAATCAGAACAATCTCTTCTTTGTCCGCTACTCCATCAATAGAACCAACACGAACACTCCAGGACCTTTTCCTGCCGTCAATGGCATTCAACCGGGCGGCAATGTCTATGGTGAAGACGGGACGTCGAACCAGCAGGAGCAGAACGTCGCCCTCAATTTCGTTCACGTCTTTACGCCATCCGTCCTACTCGAGCTAAAAGCTGGTTACACCCGTATTAACAATGCTTCGTTGCCGCTGAACTTCGGTAACTCTGTTTCGTCGCAGTTCGGACTGACAGGGGCAAATTATGCGGATCCGACATCTCATTTCCTGACGCCCTTTGTGCCGAGCGGATATGGATCTGTAGGCGATGGCGAGTATCTGCCGCTGCAGGATCTTGATAATACCTTTCAATACAATGGCTCGCTCTCGGTCAACAAGGGCAACCACAGTATGAAGATAGGAGCTACGCTGATTCGGCGCCAGGCGACCAATATTCAGAGTGCATTTGCTGCCGGAGCTTTCACCTTCAATGACAACTTTGCGGCGAACCAAGTAGCCGCAGGTCTGTTGGCCCCGTGCAATAACCAACAGGCAGATACCTGCACTCTCATCTCCATGCTTCAAGGAACAGCTTTTTCGGCTCAGCGGAGCAATCAGTTGTTTCCCATCTCCTATCGCACGTGGGAGCCGAGCGTTTACTTCCAGGACAACTGGCATGCTCTGCCGTGGCTGACGCTGAATTTAGGCGTTCGTTACGACGTTTTCACGCCCTATACAGAAAAGCACAATCGGCTATCCAATCTCGACCCGGCGACCGGCACACTGATTCTCGCGGGCGTAAACGGCGTGAATGACGCGGCTGGTGTCAAAACCGACTACAGTAACTTGGCTCCTCGTTTCGGATTTGCGGCTACGCTGCCTCATAAGGCAGTTCTGCGCGGCGGCTTCGGAATAAGCTTCTTTCCAGACAACTATGGCACCTCGGGTGATCGGCAGAATCAGCCCTTCGTCTATAACTTTCAGCCCGCTCCCGAGTACAACATCTCGCAAGGCCTTCCCGTCCCGGTTCTCGACAACGGTCAAATCACAAACCCGCAGGGCGCCATTGCAAACGCTATGGACCTGAACTTCCGCAACGCTTACATGTACCAGACCAGTCTGACGTACGAACAGCAAATCGGTTCTAATGTACTCACCGTTACTTATGTCAGCGATATCGGCCGCCATCTGGCACAGTTCATTCCAAACATCGATGTGCCGCTACCCTCAGCGCAAGCCTACCAGGACAACTGTGCTCCAGCTGGCAGCAGTGCCTGCCTCGCGCTGCCGACGCTCCAATCAGTTCGTCCGTTCAACAACACATTGCCGAACATAACCAGCATCACGCAGACCTACAGCCATGGCGTCTCTTATTACAACGCCGCCGAGGTTGCCTTTCAGCGCCGCATTAATCGTGGGCTTACCTTCAATGTGAACTACACCCTCGCCCATATGTTGGACAACGCCGCGGATTTGAACCAGGACAATCAGGCGGGTTACGGCCTGATTCCCTCGCAGATCTCCACCTACGATTACGGCAACAGCGACGCAGATGTGCGAAACCGCCTCGCCGGCTCTTTCAACTACCAGCTCCCCTTCGGCCAGAGTCTGACTGGCTATAAGAGGATCATCGCTGGAGGATGGAGCACAAACGGCATTCTGGTCTGGCAGTCAGGTTTGCCCTTCACCGTGCAAAACAATGTGCCACAGATCAATACAGGCGCGGGAGATGACCGGCCCAACCTGATCGGAAATCCCACGCTGAGTCACCCAACCAACGCGCAGTACTTCAATGTGGCAGCCTTCCAACCGCAGGCGTTTGGAACCGCGGGTAGCGCACCGCGCAATCCGCTGCATGGACCGCACTATCGCCACTTTGACTTCTCAGCCTTCAAGCAGTTTCCAGTGCATGAGAATGTCCACCTGGAGTTCCGAACAGAGATCTTCAATCTAACCAACACGGCTAGTTTTGCCGTTCCGAACTCCGCCCTCGGTACGAACGGCGTAGGTTCGGTTAGTGGTGACGCACCGTATTACACCCCTCGAGAAATTCAGTTCGCCCTCAAGCTGCTTTTCTAAAGAACGGGTCATGTACTTCATTTCGATACTGCACCTCGCTGGCAAGCCGAGGTGCAGTGTTGCCATCATCCCTAACTAGTAAGCCGTGGAAATCTATGACAGGCCAAGTCGCTTGTGCTCGCGTGAAGGCGCGATGCGCGCTCACTGCCGCGTTGTAATCTGGACTCGATGAAAGCATCGCCGGTTCGAACGAAATGTCGTGCAGAAAGAGAGAATTCTCTGATGGGTAAACGCTTTCAATCTTCTATCGTTGGGTGGATGTTCTTCGCAGCCGTTGGCGCGTGCCAAGTATCCGCGGAGGTTCGTCTTCCTCAGATCATCAGCGATCACGCCGTCTTGCAGCGGCAGGTTCCAATTCACATCTGGGGTTGGGCCGCCTCTGAAGAGCGCGTTAGCGTAACCCTTCATTCGCAATCGCGATCAGTAAATGCAAATAGCTATGGTGAGTGGAGCGTGTGGCTTCAGCCGGAAGAGGCTGGCGGCCCTTACACCCTTACGGTGAATGGCACAGCGCCGAGCAGTCATCCGCTCATCTTCTCCGACATCCTCATTGGTGATGTGTGGCTCGCGTCCGGCCAATCGAATATGGAAATGCCACTGCGTGGGTTTCCTGGCTCCGCTGTTGTAAATAATGCCGAGACGGAGATAGCAGCTGCCAATCATCCACAGATCCGGCTGCTGCGGGTTGAGCATAAAGTCTCCGACATACCTGTCAATGATATTGGCAGCCACTGGACACTTTGCACGCCGCAGACTGCATCCGAATTTTCCGCAGTGGCTTATTTCTTCGGACGTGGAGTTAGCGACTCTGAGCACGTTCCCATCGGCCTCATCGACTCCACCTGGGGCGGCACTCCGATCGAGTCTTGGATGAGCCTCGATGCTCTTAGCAGTGATGCCTCGCTCATGCCGGCCTTCGCGACCCGCGCCCGTTTTGCCGACGAACAGACCCGGTTGGAGCAGGTTGAAGCGGCTGAAAAACGAGAGGACGAGGCCGCTTTACAGGCACATCAACCGAAGCCGAAACATCCCTGGCATCCCCTAGAAGGCTCCTGGTTGCCAGCAGGCCTTTATAACGGCATGATTGCGCCACTCACGCCCTACTCGCTGAAAGGATTCCTTTGGTACCAAGGCGAGACCAACAGCGCGCCAGAGCGGGCACCGCTTTATGCCAAACTGTTTCCCGCGATGATCGCTGACTGGCGAACCCAATGGCGACAGGGCAACCTGCCTTTTCTCTACGTCCAGATCTCTAGCTTTCATTCAGATGGAGAGATCTGGGGCGTGATCCGCGATGCGCAGAGACGTACACTGGCCGTTGCCAACACAGCCATGGCCGTCTCGCTAGACGTAGGCGATCCTGCCAACGTACATCCACCAGACAAGCAGACCGTAGGGGCACGTCTGGCACTGACTGCAAATGGGATGGTCTACCACCACGCCTCCAGCTACGCAGGGCCGCTCTTCCGCCAAGCGACAGCGGAGGCCCAAGGCATGCGTGTTTGGTTCGATAATGCTTCCGGCGGCCTTCACGTTGGTGGACTGTCACCGACCGGCGTTTCTTCATCGAGCAGCTTCCAGTCAGCCTTCGAGCTTGCGGGAGACGACCACCGATTCTATCCCGCTCATGCTGTGGTGCAAGACGAGACGGTACTCGTCACCAGCCCTGCAGTGCCCGATCCACGCTACGTTCGGTACGCCTGGGACAATGAATCTAGGGGCGGTCTGTACAACCAATCCGATCTGCCGGCCTCGACCTTCACTTCTGAGTAGTACCCACTATATTTTGCTGCAAAGGCGGTTGGAAGAAGGGGAGGCAGGACTTCAATTCCCGCACCACCGAAGTCCCCAGCGCCTCCTAAGTCGGCAACTCTAGTGCAGTTGCCCGATCAGTTGTGTAGAGCGCTCTTCTCGAAAGTAGTGATGCTAACCGACGCAAGAGTCGTTAGGCTTTCCAAGCCGGCTTTATCCGGTGGTAGACGATACCGGCAATATTTAGGATATTGGAGATATTTTGTGAATAACCGAGGTTTCCTTGCAGTCTGTCTCTTTTTCTTCCTGCCGGTCGCACACGCGCAAGAGAAGCCCGAGCCACCGCGCACGGCCAATGGTCTTAGCCTGACGCCTCCGATGGGCTGGAATAGCTGGAACAAGTTTGCATGCAATATCAGTGAGGATAAGGTTCGCCAGGCGGCAGACCAGATGGTTTCAAGCGGACTCAAGACCGCCGGCTACGAGTACATCGTCATCGATGACTGTTGGCAAGGGGAGCGCGATGCCGACGGACAAACCACCGCCGATAAGTCCAAGTTTCCGACTGGGATCAAGGCGCTCGCGGATTACGTTCATGCGCGAGGACTGAAGTTCGGAATTTACTCCGATGCCGGTACGAAAACCTGTGGTGGGCGCCCTGGTAGCCGGGGCCATGAGTATCAGGACGCTCTTCAATATGCCGCCTGGGGAGTTGACTACCTGAAGTATGACTGGTGCAACGTGGGCACCCAGGACGCGAAGTCCTCTTACCTGACCATGAGCGACGCACTACGCGCCACGGGCAGGCCAATCGTTTTCAGCATGTGCGAGTGGGGCACGGCGAAGCCCTGGCTCTGGGCCTCGAACGTTGGCAATCTATGGCGGACCACCGGGGACATCTGGGATCACTGGCAGGGGCACAAAACCTACAGCCTCGGAATGATGGACATAGTGGATCTTCAGGTCGGACTTTCCTCCTTCTCAGGACCAGGTCATTGGAACGATCCCGACATGCTCGAGGTCGGCAATGGCGGTATGACAACGGAAGAATACCGCTCCCATTTCAGCCTGTGGGCAGAGCTGGCAGCACCGCTCATGGCGGGAAACGACTTGAGCGCGATGTCTCCGGAGACGAAGGAAATTCTTACCAATGCCGAAGTGATTGCAGTGGACCAAGACGCCCTCGGCAAACAAGGCGACCGTGTCAAGAAGGATGGCGATCTCGAGGTCTGGTCCCGTCCTCTCAAGGATGGCGGCCGAGCTGTCGTCCTACTCAATCGCAGCGAGACATCGAGAAAAGTCGCAGTGTCTTGGGAAGACCTTGGATACCCCCATTCCTTGAAGCTTCACGTTCGTGACCTCTGGCAGCACAAGGATCTGCCGCCAAGCGCCGGGGAATTTGAGACTCCAGTCGCCTCACATGGCGTAGTGATGCTCAGGCTCGGATTCTGATCCGAGACGCAACCAGGACACGATGTCAATCTTTAAAAGCGCGATCTTCGTCGTAGCGATTACCTGCGCCGGATTTACGGCGACAGATCCTTCAGCCACAGCTCAACATGTATCGGCAGATATTGCGTGGGGACGTGCGCAGAGTCTTCAGCACGGGATCGATGCAAGTTTGTGGTTTGCTCAGTCACGCGACTACACGGTTGAGCGCCTTCGTTCCTTCACAACAGAAGACGACATTACCCTCATGGAGAAGCTCGGTTTCGACCATGTCCGTCTGAGCCCGAAGATCTCCGCCCAGAATCTGGCATCCTTGTTGTATTCTTCGTCCCGAGTCTTGGATGCGCGCCATTTCCAGTAAACCAAGAACCATGCCAGCCCCATCGTGAGTTGCGGGAAGAGGTAGTAATGATGGTGAAGACAAACTGGAAGTGCTGCAAAATTCGGGATCTGACAAGCTTGTGTCCATTGTATTTCTTTGAAGTACAGCTTGTTTCGGTGATCATCATCACTCGTCTGCCGGATAGGGACCGAGAACGCTCACCGACGTGGCGTCGAAGTAATCTAGCCATCGGCGACAGAGGCCCCAACCAACCGTGTGGGTTGGTGGGGCTGGGGCTGGAACTGTCTATGCGAGCAATATCGTAGGCAGCACCTATTCCTTTTCGGCAGTCGCCATCGCCGGACAGCTCAACGTCGCCGGACAGACAAACGGCAAGTACGCCATCTTCCTCATAGGCAAGGACTCCACACAGCCCTGGGCCATCTATCTCCTGCAATCGAATTGAGGTGGAGCATGTTCGAACAAGGATTTCTCTTTTCGTTAGGGTTTGCGTCCGGTTTGCTTTGTCTTCTCCTTCCTCTTCGTCGGGACGGTTGTATTGTTTGAGCAATTCCATAAGTTCCTTCAGAAGCCGAAGAAGAGGAACGGAGCGATCGATATTCGCCAATGGCAGCGGCGGGCACCCGCGACGAGAGACGCTGGAGGATTTCCGGCCTGCGGGTTAGTGGTCCGGCGATTTACCAAGAGCAACGAAAAGGGTCGTTTAGGATGGGTGATTTGAAACAGCGAATCGCAAAAGGAGCCGTGTCTGATGCACAAGGAGGAACGCCAACGAAATATCTTCAAGCTGACCGAAGCAATCGACGAGGACAGCAAGGCTGTTTGCAGGGCTTCTGAAGGCGTGTGGGCCGAACAAGGCGTTTGCATTGGAGCAGGCCACTCTGTTCGAAGCACTCATTAGCCGCAGACAAAAACTCCTGGTCCTGCTGGCAGACTTGCGCGGCAGGATCCGACACACCGATAAACTTGAAGTTAATCGTGTTGAGCAATGAGGCGTCTATTTCTCTCGCCTCTGAACAGAACGTGATGGCGAATCCAACCAGGCCATCGAAACGAACTGGGTGTGGAGTGTACGAGTAAGTTGTTCACGGGGACCTATCCTCCAGTCCGCCCGACTGCTTGGGCGTGAACCGCCGTGACGTTCAGGAGTTCCACCGTTCTCGCAGGTAGTGGCGCGGTATTGCAGCCGGAGTTGTCCAGTCCTACGGCATAACCGAACGGATTGCCGGCGGTGAGGGTCACTGCTGGCAATCCGTTCGCTCTGTAGCCACCTTACCAATGCTCACTTCGCGCTATATCTCTGCTATATGCCTTGCCATAGCCTCAGCATTTGTAAACAAGGTGCTTGGCATGCAAACAGCAGCGTCAGCAGCGGGGAACTTACAGCGACCGCCATATTTCAGCTTATGCTTCCAGCTACACCACCACTTGGCGATTAGATATCCAGGTTCTTCACATCCAGCGCATTCTCTTCGATGAACTTCCGTCGGCTCTCCACATCTTCGCCCATCAGAGTTGTAAAGATCTCCTCACAGGCTGCAATGTCTTCGAGCTTCACCTGCAGCAGCGTGCGTCGCTCCGGATCCATCGTCGTGTCCCACAGCTGCGGAGCCGTCATCTCGCCCAGACCCTTGTACCGCTGCACCTGGTACTCTTTGCGTCCCTGTTCGATGACGTATTCAAACACCTCACGCGCCGTGTTCTTCTCCACCGGATCATGCGAAGCCTTGCTCAAACGCTTGCCCGGTTTGGCCTCAGCCGCCGTTCCATGAGCAGCTGCATTCTCAGCCACGCCCTCTTCGGACGCAATCTCTTCAGCCTCTTCCTCAGCAGCAGCAGCCTTGGTCTTGGCCGCATACTCGATCAGAAACGGAGCCACCAGCTGCTCCTTGATCTGTGCATGCTTCGCCAGTAGCTGCCTGCTCTCCGGAGCCGACGCCAGCGTCCAGTCGATCGTCCGCACCGCACCCTGCGCATCGGTGTAGTTCACCGAATAGCTTCTGTGCTCCTCGTCCATCACCACATCGCCAACGTTCTTGAACTGGTAGGTCTTCTGCATGCCCACCAGTCTCTCGCGCATCTGCTCCAGCTTTGCAGGCGACTCAAAGTCCGCGCGCCGCGCCGAGTCCTTACCCTCTTGCGCGAACAACTCCGCAAACGTCCGCGTTACCTGTTCATTGCGTACTCGCTTCTGTACCTTGTCGAAGAAGCCGAGATAGTCGTTCAGCTGCGCCATAAACTTCGTCAGCGCCGCACCCTCAAGCCGCCCGCCGTCCTTGCCATAGTGAATCACCATGCCATCCGACGCCCGCTTCACCATCACGCTTACATACTCGCGATCGTCCTTGATGTACTGCTCGAACTTGCCCTTCTTGATGCGATACAGCGGCGGCTGCGCGATGTATACGTGTCCACGCTTGATCAGCTCCGTCATATGGCGGAAGAAGAACGTCAGCAGCAGCGTACGAATATGCGATCCGTCAACGTCGGCATCGGTCATCAAAATCAGCTTGCCGTAGCGCAGCTTGCTCGCGTCGAAGTCGTCCTTGCCGATGCCGCAACCCAGCGCCGTAATCATGGCGCGGATCTCTTCGTGCCCCAGCATCTTGTCGTAGCGGGCCTTCTCGACGTTGAGAATCTTACCCTTCAGCGGAAGAATCGCCTGGAACTTCCGGTCGCGTCCCTGCTTCGCGGTACCACCTGCAGACTCTCCCTCAACCAAATAAAGCTCGCAACGATCCGGCTGCCGCTCCGAGCAGTCCGCCAGCTTACCCGGCAAACCGCCGCCGTCCAACGCACCCTTGCGCCGTGTCAGGTCTCTCGCCTTACGCGCAGCCTCACGCGCACGCGCAGCGTCAATCGCCTTATTGATAATCTTCTTCGCGACCTGCGGATTCTGTTCCAGGAATGCGCCCAGCCGCTCATTCACGAACGCCTGCACCGTTCCCGCGATATCCGAGTTCAGCTTACCCTTCGTCTGTCCTTCAAACTGCGGTTGACTCAGCTTCACGCTGATCACAACCACCAGACCTTCGCGCACATCGTCGCCGCTCAGATTCTCCTTCACATCCTTGAACAGCCCCAGCGACTGTCCTGCCGCATTGATCGTCCGGGTCAGCGCCGTCTTGAAGCCGGAAAGATGCGTCCCGCCGTCGACCGTGTTGATATTGTTCGCAAACGTAAACACCGTCTCGGAGTAAGCGTCGTTGTACTGCAGCGCAATCTCCATGGCCACGTTATCGCGTTCGGCCTCCATGTAGATCGGCTTGTCGTGCAGCACTGCCTTGCCCTTGTTCAGGTGCTTGATGAACTCCCCGATCCCGCCGATGTACTTGAACTCCTGGTGCTTGCTCTCGCCGGTCTTCGTGTCCGTCGTGCGCTCGTCGGTAAGGTGGATCTCCAGTCCCTTGTTCAGGAAGGCCAACTCACGCAACCGCTGCGCCAGCGTGTCGTAGTTGAACTCCGTCACGGTAAAGATCGACTTGTCCGGAAGAAAGTGAACCTTGGTGCCCTTGCGCTTGCTCGGGCCCATCTTCCGCAGCTTGCTGATCGGCGCGCCCTTGGAATAGTCCTGCTCCCACGCATGCTCGTCGCGCCAGATCTCCACGTCGAACTCCTCGCTCAGCGCATTCACGCAGCTCACGCCTACGCCATGCAGACCGCCCGAGACCTTGTAGTTCGAGGCGTCGAACTTGCCGCCCGCGTGGAGCATCGTCAGTACTACCTGCACCGCAGGCATCCTCTCGCCGTTGATCACCTTGTCGTCGACGGGTATTCCGCGCCCATCATCGACCACCGTAATCGAATTATCCACGTGAATCGTCACATCGATCCGCGTCGCATGCCCGCCCAACGCCTCGTCGACCGAGTTGTCGACAACCTCATAGACCAGGTGGTGCAGACCCTGCTCGCCGGTCGAACCGATATACATCGCCGGACGCAGCCGAACCGCCGCCAACCCTTCGAGTACGGTAATGTTCTCAGCGGAGTAGCCGCTTCCCGGCTTGTGCTCGCCCTTGGGAGCGTCCTTACCCGTCTTGTTGCTTGTGTCCGCGTCAAGCTCCAAAAGAGCGCCTTCGGTGGGGATTGCAGTCGATGCCATGTATCTCCATTCAGCGGTTGCTGATTTGCCTGGATCTCAGTCGCTCACCTGCGCGTCGCACTTTGCGAAAACCCGCGCTATTCCAGCGCTTTACGCATAGTCTGACATGTCGATCCGTCTTCTAAGTATACCACCTTCGGGGGCAAAATTACTCCCCGGAGCACCCACCGGAGTACCCGCGCGCACCCACCCGGACACCCCTCTCCTCGGCCCTCTTGGAGGCATAAAACGCCGCCGCTGGCACCAGGTACATACCCGGCAGCTATCAGGCTGATATCAATCGAAACCCAGCCAACCCTACTTGCTCGCGACTCCGCCAATCGGCGTAACCGTCAGCTTTCCGCCCGTCACCATGTAATACGACTTCCCATCCGTATACACACCATCATGCGGATTTGCCGCCGTCGGTGCAGCCGCCGGGCTGATCATCTTCACCTTGGCATAGGCTGCCTGACTCCCGGCCGCCGTCCCCGTGTATCCCAGCATGTAGTCGCCGTCCGGCATCAGCGTAAACGTCGGCGCATCGGCGCTCGCCATCTCCGTCTTTGCCGCAGGCGGCGTTGGAGCCTTGCCGTTAGCAGCCACGCCGGTTCCCGCAGCCGCCGGTTTTGCCGGTTGGCAGGGAGCCTTGCTGGTAGTCCCGGACGAGTTGGCCGCGCCCGCCACCTGGGTCAGCTTTGCCGTAGTCGTATTCGTAGCGGTCGCCGTCGTGGTTGTAGCAGGCTTCGCCGGAGTGGTCGTACTCGGCGGCTTGGGCTTCTTCCAGCCGGACAGCATGGTGTTGAACTTCTGCTCCGCCGTATTAAGCTGCGTTCCGGCGTTCGCAAGCGTCGTCGTGTCCTTGCTCACCGTTGTAGCCGCTCCGCTCACCGAGTTCGTGGCCTGCGTCACCGCATCCGTCGAGCACGGTGCCGGAGCCGCGGCTGGCGTTGGAGCTGCAGCCGCCGCAGCCTGACCCAGCAAAGCTATCGGAGCAACCGCCAGAACGGAGCCGACCAAAACAACCAAACAGATCTTCGGTGTATCCATGATGTCTCCCTGATCGCGTATGAAGCGGATCGTCATGAAACTTGTTCATGAAACCTGATCGCGTGGAATAGGGGCCCGTTACGTCAATGGAATGAATATCTTGCGATAAATGATGCTCTGCCGTGGGAGGTTGTAAGGAAGGAGCGTAAGAAAAAACGCTCAACTAGGCCCGAAACTCACTCAGGAATCGCACGCCGTCAAAGTAGAGATCGGGAGGGTTATCTACTCAGGCGACAACAAATCCAATGTTCGCATTACGCATCCGCACCCCCCGCTTTGTCAACAGTAAAGATGTTAAAAATCGACATTTCCCCAGCAAATAGCCGAATCTATCGAATTTCAAGGCTCCGGCAACAAAATCGTATATACTCAGTAAGTTGTCCAGAACACTGTTTTCGTCAGGAACACCATGCCAAAGTTGAAGACCCACAGCGGCGCAGCCAAGCGCTTTCACAAGACCGGCACCGGCAAGTTCAAGCGTGGCCAGTCCAAGATGCGCCATATCCTCACCTCCAAGGCCACCAAGACCAAGCGTAAGCTCGGCGGTTCGGCGCTCATCTCGGATGCGGATCATCACAAGGTTGCCCGGATGCTTCCTTACGCCTAAGACGAAAGACAATAAAACGTCTTCAGTCTTAGATAGCAGGGAAGTAAGTCATTCAAGTCGAGCCGCTTAAAAAGCAAAGGGCCAGCAAAGCGTTCCGGCCCCTGGAACCGCGTTAGCGATTCCACCGAGACTTGAAGTTGCATAGCGAGTGAAGAGGCCACCATCGTCGTTCTCACAAGACTCTTTCAGACACCAATTTCTGACTGAGGCGAGAATGCGACCCTTACCTCCAGCCGCTTAAACGATGTACGCAAAAGGAGAGTCACGATGCCCCGTGTAAAACGGAGTACAAAACGTAGCGACCGACGCAAAAAGATCCTCAAGCGCGCCAGTGGTTACTTCCTCACCAAGTCCAAGCTCTATCAGGCGGCTCAGGAAGCCGTCGAGCGCGGACTCATGTTCGCCTACACCGGCCGCAAGCAGAAAAAGCGCCAGTACCGCGCCCTCTGGATCGTCCGTATCAACGCAGCCTGCCGCATCAACGGCATGAGCTACTCCACCTTCATCAATGGCCTCAAGCTCGCCGGCAATCCGCTCGATCGCAAGATCCTCGCTGATATCGCCGCCAACGACGCCGCTGGCTTCGCTGCTCTCACCGTTCAGGCCAAAGGCGCCCTCATGACCGCCGCCGACCAGCACGCTGCGAACCGTGTCACCGCCGCTGCGTAACGCATAAGAAACGCAGAAATATATCTGCTGTTCATAAAAGAGGCACGGCAACCGCCGTGCCTCTTTCTTTTGCATCGAACTCCCACAGAACCAAGTATCCTGTATCTATGGCCGACCCTATCGTCACCGAGGAAGCTACCTCAAACCCGCCGGCTTTCCAATCCTGGGGCCGCTACCCCAAACACAACGCCACCATCGTCCCTCTCAACTGGCAGAGCGACTTCCCCCGTGTCGCCGAGGGCCTGCACAACGGCGCCCTCCCCGTCGGCATGGGCCGCAGCTACGGCGACGTCTGTCTCCTAGAAGGCGGCAACCTCCTCCTCACCACCGGCATGAATCGCCTCATCGACTTCAATCCCGAGACCGGCGTCCTCACCGCAGAGTCGGGCATCACCCTCGCCCAGATCCTCGACTTCGCCGTCCCCCGCGGCTTCTTCCTCCCCGTCACCCCGGGCACAAAGTACGTCACCCTCGGCGGCGCCATCGCCAACGACATCCACGGCAAAAACCACGAGGTCGCCGGTTCCTTCGGCTGCCACGTCCCCTGCTTCGAGCTTGTCCGCTCCGACGGTACCCGCCGCCTCTGCTCCGCCACCGAAAACCCCGACTGGTTCGCCGCTACCATCGGCGGCATGGGTCTCACCGGCCTCATCACCTGGGCCCAGCTCCGCCTCAAGCCCATCGTCTCCCGCCTCATCGACTACGAGGGCATCCAGTTCCACGGCATCGACGAGTTCCTCGAACTCAAGCAGAAGTACCAGCACGTCGAATACACCGTCAGCTGGGTCGACTGCGTCTCCACCGGCAAAAACTTCGCCCGCGGCGTCTTCATGGCCGGTGACCACTCCAAAACCCCCGGCCCCCTGACCCAGACTCCCGAGCCCAAGCTCGCCCTCCCCTTCGACCTTCCCGGCTTCCTACTCAACAGCACCACCGTCTCCATGTTCAACACCGTCTTCTTCCACAAGCAGATGAAGCCTCACGTCAAAACCCTCCAGGACTACGAGCCCTTCTTCTATCCGCTCGACAAGGTCCTCCACTGGAACCGCGGCTACGGCAAAAACGGTCTCCTCCAGTTTCAGTACGCCATCCCCTGGGAGCACGCCAAAGAAGGCACCATCGCGATCCTCCACGAGATCGCCAAGTCCGGTCTCGCCAGCTTCCTCGCCGTCCTCAAGGCCTTCGGCGACATTCCCTCCCTCGGCATGATGAGCTTCCCCCAGGCCGGCATCATGTTCGCCCTCGACTTTCCCATCAAAGCCGGCATCAGCTTCCCCCTCATGGAGCGCCTCGGCGACATGACCCGCGACTTCGGCGGCCGCCTCTACCCCGCCAAAGACGCCGCCATGACCGCCTCCCAGTTCCAGACCTTCTATCCCCAATGGCAGAACTTCGCCCGCTACCGCGACCCCATGCTCACCTCCAGCTTCTGGGAGCGCGTCACCCAAAACGCTTGACCCGCATCACCCTTTCCTTTTGTCACTCCCGAAGGGAATCTGCGTTAGCCATTGTCGTTGCCCGTTCTTCTGGTTGGCATTCCGCAGCGCAGCGAAGGAATCTGCTGTCGCTCTCGTTTGTCTCAAGTCGTTACTGTTACCCGGCACAATCGCCGTCAAAAGTTCCTTAGACTGGACACAATAGACATATGAGCCCCACCCCAAACAGCACCCCCAAGAAGATCCTCGTCCTCGGCGCCACCTCCGGCATTGCCGAAGCCACCTGCCGCATCTGGGCCTCGCAAGGCGCAAGCCTCTTCCTCGTCGGCCGCAACGCCGAAAAACTCGCCGCTGTCGCCCAGGATCTCAAGACCCGCGGCGCCACCTACGTCGAAACCGCCGTCGCCGACCTCGACGACACCGAGAAGCACCCCGAGCTCCTCGCCCACGCCATCAACTCCCTCACCGGCATGGACGTCGCCTACCTCGCCCACGGCATCCTCGGCGACCAGGCCGAAGCAGAGCGCGACTTCAACACAGCCGCCCAGATCCTCCACACCAACTTCGTCGCCCCCGTCTCGCTCCTCACCTGGCTCGCCAACTACTGCGTCCAGCGCCAGCTCGGAACCCTCGCCGTCATCTCCTCGGTCGCCGGAGACCGCGGACGCAAATCCAACTACGTCTACGGCTCTTCCAAGGCCGGCCTCTCCGCCTTCCTCGGCGGCCTGCGCAACCGCATCGACCGCGAAGGCGTCACCGTCCTCAGCATCAAGCCCGGCCCCACCCGCACCGCCATGACCGCTGGCATGCCCAAGAGCGAAAAGTTCGCCGACCCCAACGCCGTCGCCGAATCCATCGTCAAAGCCATCGCCGCCAAAAAGGACTCGCTCTACGTCCCCTTCCAGTGGCAGCCCATCATGTTCATCATCCGCAACATCCCCGAGCGCGTCTTCAAAAAACTCAACCTCTGATCCCGGCTGCTGTCAGTTCCGAAGAGAATCTGCGTCTGCCGTTGCATCTGTTTTTCTAGTCGTCACTTCATGGCAGCCGTATTCGGCGGCTGCCACAGCTCGATCGGATTGCCTTCCGGATCATGAGTGCGTGCAAAGCGACCGTATGGATAGGTCGTGGGGTCCACCTTCACTGCGATACCCGCTGCTTCAAGCTGTGCGGCCATCTTATCCAGATCGCCCACGCGAAAGTTGATCATCCACTGCTTCGTCTCGTCGCCAAAGTAATTGGTCTTCTCAGAAAAGGGTGTAAAACTCGTCGGTCCGGCTTGCTGATTCCACACCGGATCATCTTTGCTCTGCGGAGTGACGAAGACGCCAAGGTGGTCCTGATACCACTGCGCCAACATCTTGGGATCGTGCGCGCGAAAGAATATGCCGCCGATACCAGTCACCTTTTCCTTCGGCAGAGAGTTCGCGCCGGGCGTCGGCTCTCCGATCGCAAAAGACCCCGGCAGCAGTGCCGATCCCGCAGCAGCGGTGAGTACCCCAAGCACTTCACGGCGTTGCATCTTCATCACTCCTCCATGTTTGCCTAAATATAGTTTGCCCAAATGTACTGTCGCGACCCTTTGCCGTGCAACAGGTATGGCTGACTAAGAGCGGCTTCGGGAGACGCCGGTGAGACGAACAACACGAAAACAGCAATCAGTCGATGGCCTAGGGAATGACAAACGCCCTGTGCCTACCGATAGCAACGACATCAGGGTCGATGCCTCCTAACCAGCCTCAGCCCACCAGCTTCAAATAGTCCGGCTCATCCGCAATCGTGCGATAGCGGAACTGCCGCACAATCGTCGTCCCCTTCAAAAAGAAGATCCCTGGCATCTGATGCCCATCCTCCACAATCTTCCCAATCCCATGCCGGAAGAGCGCACCCTTCAACCACCCCACCCACACCTTCGGCAGCAACAGGCTCAACGCAGGATGCACCCTCCCCAACGCGAACTCAGGCCGCTTGTAGATCGTCGCCTCCGGATCGCTGACCCTCTCCACATCCCCGATCCCGTAGTACTCAAAGAACGGCCTCGCCCGCTCTGGCGTGCCCAGATGAACAAACACCGGACGCACCCCGCGACGATCCAGCTCACCCCGAAGATCCGCCACATCGCTGATCGCCTGACGGCAAAACGAGCAACCAAAGTGCCTCAGAAACACCAGCAACACCGGCGAAGCCTCCGCCAACTCCAGCAGCGTAGCGCCCGACTCCGTACGAATCGAGCCAAACGCCCTCGCTGTCTCCTCCGCGGAACTCTCGCCTGCGCCAACCATAGCCACACCCACCACCCTCATACTCTGAGCCGTCACGATCATACTGCCACACCAACTGCTTAACCCTTCGTTTGTCATCCCCGATGGATCTGCCGTTGCCATCGCTCTTATCCTTGCCTGTACTTTTGTTTGTTATCCCATAGTGATCTGCGGTTGTTGTTGCCGTTGCAGTTGCTTGCCCTTTGTTTGTCATCCCGAGGGGATCTGCTTTTATCTTTGCTGTTGTTCTTGCTGTTGCCTTTGTCTTTGCCGCTGCATCTGGGATAGAGCGAGGCTTCAGCCTCGCTCTATCCCAGCGTCGCAAAGCGACCTCCACTCTGTCGAAGACGGGGTCCCCAACGAGCGTTCTTTGCTCGATGGGGTGTAACGCCGGAGCGAAAGGCGAAGCCGAAGCGACTAAATATTGCCTTTGCTTTTGCCGTTGTCTGTCTTCACCAAACCACCCAAACCTCCAAAGACCCTGTCAACCCCCAAACCATCCAAAACCCGCACCAACCGCGAATATTCGCATGACGTACTAGTTATCCCCCAACCGCTATACTGGATACAGAGCATAAAAAAGCCCCGACAAAAGTCGGGGCTTTTCCATTTCCACGCTAACCCATTTAGAAAGAAATATTTACCCGTAACCCACATGAAATGAATATTTTGCAAGGAGCTAAAATTGCAAATCCATGAAAAGGAGTCACTTAGCCATACCCACCCCCCAGGGGGTGGGGTACCCCCCCAAAAAAAACGGCCAGACCACGCCATAGGCAGGGTCCAGCCGTTTCAACCTAGATAAGAAGAAACTACTCGTTACTCGAACCCTTACGTGGCCTGCGATTCGCCTGAAGCACCTTCTTGCGCATACGCAGCGACTTCGGCGTCACCTCAACCAGTTCGTCGTCCGCGATGAACTCGATGCACTGCTCAAGCGTAAGCGGCTTGAACGGAACCAGGCGAACCGCGTCGTCCGAACCAGAGGCACGCATGTTCGAAAGCTTCTTCTCGCGCACGCAGTTTACGTCGAGGTCGTTGTCCCGGCTGTGTTCGCCGACGATCATGCCCTCGTACACCTCAACGCCGTCGCCAACGAACAGAACGCCGCGATCCTGCAAGCCTTCAAGCGCATACGCCGTCGTCGAACCCTGACGATCGGAGATCAGCGCGCCCGACTGACGCTGCGGAATCTCGCCCTGGTAGGCGATATAGCCGTCCAGAATCGAGTTCATGATGATCGTGCCGCGGGTCTCGGTCAACATCTCCGACCGCAGACCGATCAGGCCTCGGCTCGGGATGCGGAACTCCATCCGGACGCGGCCTGAGCCGTGGTTGATCATCTTCGTCATCTCGCCCTTTCTCGGCCCGAGACGCTCGATCACGGTGCCGACAAAGTTCTCCGGCACGTCGATGGAGAGATGTTCGACCGGCTCGACCAGCTCGTCGTTCACGCGCTTGGTGACGATCTCAGGACGGCTGGCCATCATCTCGAAGCCTTCGCGACGCATCATCTCGATGAGGATGCCAAGCTGAAGTTCGCCGCGTCCAAGCACCTTGAACGAGTCCGGCGAGCCCGTGTCCTGCATCTTCAGCGAGACGTTGGTGAGCAGCTCTTTCTCCAGGCGGTCGCGCAGGTTCCGCGAGGTAACGAACTTGCCCTCACGTCCGGCGAACGGCGAGTTGTTGACGTTGAACTGGATCGCAATCGTAGGCTCGTCGATGATGATCTGCGGCAACGGCTGCGGATTCTCGATGTCGCAGAAGCTCTCGCCGATGAAGATGCCCGGGATTCCGGCGATCGCAACGATGTCGCCCACCTGGGTCTCTTCGATGTCGGTCCGCTTCAGCCCCGAGAAGCTGAACAGCTTCGTGATCTTGTGCTTGGTAAACGTGCCGTCGATCTTGGCGACCGAGTACTCCTGGCCCGTGCGCATGGTGCCGTTGAAGACGCGGCCAATCGCAAGACGTCCGAGGTAGTCGGAGTAGTCGAGGTTCGTCACCAGGATCTGAACCGTGCCCTCGGGATCGCCCTTCGAGACCGGAATGGTCTGAACGATCTGCTCAAACAGAGGCTGCAGGTCGGTTCCCGGAGTGTTCAGGTCCTTGGTAGCCGTGCCCAGCTTGCCGTTCGTATAAAGCACGGGAAAGTCCAGCACGGACTCGTCGGCATCCAGGTCGATGAACAGGTCATAGACCTCGTTCAAGACCTCCTGGGGCCGAGCGTCCGGACGGTCGATCTTGTTGATGACCACCATCGGCGTCAGTCCGGCCTCGAGCGCCTTCGAGAGCACATAGCGCGTCTGAGGCAGCGGGCCCTCCGAGGCATCGACCAGCAGCACCACGCCGTCGACCATCTTCAGCGCGCGCTCCACCTCGCCGCCGAAGTCGGCGTGGCCAGGGGTGTCGACGATGTTGATCTTGTTGTCGTGATAGTAAAGTGCGGTATTCTTCGCGAGAATCGTGATGCCGCGCTCTTTTTCAAGATCGTTCGAGTCCATGACCCGGTCGGTAACTGCCTCGTTCGAGCGGAACGTGCCGCTCTGGCGCAGCATGGCATCGACCAGAGTCGTCTTGCCATGGTCGACGTGGGCGATGATGGCGATGTTGAAGATTGGCGTAACGGCTACTGCGGTTGAGTTGCTCACTGCGTTGTATGTCCTGTCTGTGCGCTTGAATGTGGATTTTCGGGGAAAATGCGCGTCCCTTCTAGTTTATCCTAGTTACGGTCATACAGTCTCTGGAAGTTTGCTCCAACCAACAAGATCCGGTAAATGACCGCACATCTTCCATCCCACACCATCTGGTTTCATCTGGTTGAAAAGAATAGAAATCGAGCCATAAAAGCATTGGTTGTACTTTGTGACCTTCGACCATCCCGCTATACTCAAGGCTCCCAATGCATCCAGCCCAGTCATTCCAGTTCGAGCAAGCGGCGCTGAAGAACTATCTGCTGGATCACGCCTACGATGAGATGTTCTCAGGTCCCGGCAATCTGCACCCGCACTATGAGCCTCTGCTGGAACACTTCGCCGCGCTTCCCTCCGACGAGTTGCAGCGCCGCAAACAGGCAGCCGATCTCAGCTTCCTCAATCAAGGCATCACCTTCACCGTCTACGGCCGCGAAGAAGGCACCGAGAAGATCTTTCCGTACGATCTGATCCCTCGCATCGTCACCGCAGCCGAATGGGCAACGGTCGAGCACGGACTCACCCAGCGCATCACCGCTCTCAACCTCTTCCTCAAGGACATCTACAACGAAGGCCGCATTCTCGACGACGGAATCGTTCCCCGCGAGGTCGTCTACAGCTGCAGGCACTATCGCCGCCAGATGGCCGGACTTCAGGTTCCACGCAACGTGTACATCGCAGTCTGCGGCACCGATCTCATCCGGCTCGAGAATGGTGAGTTCGTCGTGCTGGAAGACAACCTGCGCGTTCCCAGCGGCGTAAGCTACATGCTCACCAACCGCCGCGTCATGAAGCGCATCTTCCCGCAGCTCTTCCGCAGCTACAACGTGCGGCCCATCGAGCAATACACCCAGCTTCTTCTCGGTACTCTGCGTTCACTCGCTCCCGAAGGCAGGCCAGAGCCGAACATCGTTCTCCTCTCACCCGGAGTCTTCAACTCCGCCTACTTCGAACACGCCTATCTCGCTCGCCAGATGGGTATCGAGCTCGTAGAAGGTCGTGATCTCGTCACCCACGACAACGTCGTCTACATGCGCACCACTAACGGTCTCCGCCGCGTCGATGTCATCTACCGCCGCGTTGACGACGACTTCATCGATCCTCTTGCTTTCCGCGGCGACTCGATCCTCGGTGTCGCAGGCCTGTTCAACGCCTATCGTGCTGGCAACGTAACGCTTGCCAACGCCTTCGGAACAGGTGTCGCAGATGATAAGGCGCTCTATGCTTACGTTCCCGACATCATCCGTTATTACCTCAGCGAAGAGCCTGTCCTGAAGAACGTGGAGACGTTTCTTCTCACTCGTCCGAAGGAACGTCAGCACGTCCTGCAGAACCTCGACAAGCTTGTCGTCAAGGCTGTGGGCGAGAGCGGAGGCTACGGAATGCTCATCGGTCCGCAGTCAACCAAGGCGCAGCAGGATGAGTTTGCGCGCAAGATCGAAGCTGATCCGCGTAACTACATCGCGCAGCCGACGATCTCCTTCTCCCGCGCGCCATGCCTGATTGGAGATGAGTTGGAGCCTCGCCATGTGGACTTGCGTCCTTACGTTCTCTATGGCGACAAGGTGACGATTGTGCCTGGCGGTCTGACGCGAGTTGCGCTGAACCGCGGCTCGTTGGTGGTCAACTCGTCGCAGGGCGGCGGAAGTAAAGATACCTGGGTGCTGAGCCAGTGAAGGGAGATACCGATGCTTTCACGTGTTGCCGATAGTCTGTACTGGATGAGCCGGTATCTTGAACGCGCCGAGCATACGACGCGTCTTCTGGATGTGAATTTGAACCTTATGCTGGATGAGGGGCCGACGAGTGCGGAACGGCGTTGGCAGCGCGTGCTGCAGGCGCTTGGCAGGCCGAAGGACATTGAGTGGGCCGGCGATCCGTATGCTCTGACTCAGTCGCTGATCTTCGAGACGGGCAACAAGGCGTCGATTCTCTCCTGCATCATCTCGGCGCGTGAGAACTCTCGGCATGTGCGCGAACAAATTTCGACGGAGCAGTGGCACCGGCTGAATAGCCTGTATCTGCAGGTCACGGGACCGGAGATGCAGAATCATCGGCAAGGTGCACTGGTGTCGGGCATGGCGCAGCCTACGGAGTTTCTCCAGTCGGTGATGGAGGCTGTCCATCAGTTCCAGGGTGTTACGGACTCGACGATGAACCATGGCGAGGGTTGGCAGTTCATCCAGGTCGGGCGATACATCGAGCGGGCTTCGGCTACGGCGTTGCTGCTGGAGGCTTACCATGTGGATCTGTGGGAGCATCCGGAGCGCATCGCTGAGGGGAATGAGTATCTCGACTGGATGGGTCTGCTTCGCTCGGCGACTGCGTTTGAGGCTTACTGCAAGGTCTATACGGCGGACCTGACGCCGGATCGGATCTTCGAGTTCCTTCTGCTGGACGAGGAGTTTCCGCATTCGGTGCGGTTCTCGATCGACAGTCTGCAGTGTGCGCTCGAGAAGATTCAGGGCGACAGCGGCAAGTATCGGGCGGAGGCACTGCGGCGTCTTGGTGGACGTTTGCAGGCGTCGCTGAACTACAGTTCGGTGGATGAGATTTTGAATCAGGACGTGGTGGGGTATCTCAAGAGTATTCAGGCTCAGTGCCGCTCGATCCATGAGACTATCTACGAACTTTACGTCGACTATTCGATCCAGGCTGCATTGGCCGGGTAACTGTCGTTGTAACGAACCGTTTGGGAGGGCCAGCCATGTACTATTCGATTCGCCATCTGACGAAGTTCCTGTACAGCAACTCGGTAAGCGAGAGCATGATGGAGACGCGGATGCATCCGCGCAGCGATCAGAACCAGCGCTGTCTTACCTTTCATCTCTCCGTCAGTCCGCGATGTCGCGTGTTCAGCTACCGCGACCATCTGGCCAACCACGTTCACCACTTCGACATTCCGGGGCAGCATGGACAGCTGGTGATCGTGGCGGAGTCGCTGGTGGAGGTGCAGCCGTCGGCACAGATTCCGGCCTTTCTGGCGCCGGATGCCTGGGCGGACCTGGATGCGATGGTCGAACAGGGCGACTACTGGGAGATGCTGCTGCCGAGCGAGTTTGCCACGCCGACACCGGCGCTGGATAGTCTAGCGGCGCATCTGGACGTTCGCCGCAGAGACGATCCGCTGATGGTGCTGCATCACCTGAATCAGCAGATCTACGAGTACTTCGACTACAGACCGAAGTCCACCAAGGTGGACTCGCCTATCGATTTGGCACTGAGCACACACGCGGGGGTGTGCCAGGACTTTGCGCACGTGATGATCACGCTGGTGCGGACGAAGCTGCGGATTCCGTGCCGCTATGTGAGCGGATACCTGTTCCACGGTGAGAGCGACATGGACCGGTCGGTCAGTTCGGCGACGCATGCGTGGATCGAGGCACTGATTCCGCACCTTGGCTGGGTGGGCTTCGATCCTACGAACTGGCTGGTGGCCGGGGATCGCCATATCCGTACGGCGATTGGGCGTGACTACTCCGATGTGCCGCCGACGCATGGCATCTTTCGCGGCCGGGCGAACAGCGAGCTGACGGTTGCGGTGCGTGTGACGCCTAGTTTGGGGACGCCGTCGCTCGATCAGGAGCTGCCGGTGCCGGAGGATTGGTCGATCCTAGTGGAGAAGGCGACGCAGTTGCCGGAGCAGCCTCCGCCGCCTACGCGGCAGCAGCAGATGGCTCAGCAGCAGCAGGACGTTAACGATTAGGCTGGTCTGGTGGGTACCCCTCCCCCTGGGGGTGGGTGTAGCTAAGCTATCCCTTTTGTTGGACTTGCGATTTTTGCTCCTTGTAAAATATTCATTCTATGCGGGTTGCGGGTAAATATTTCTTTCTAAACGGGTTAGGTGGTTAATAGGGAAAGCCCCGACTTTGTCGGGGCTTTTTTATGCTCTGTATTCAGTATAGCGGTTGGGGGATAACTAGTACGTCACGTGTATGTCCGCGTTTGGCGCGGGTTTTGGTGGGTTTGGGGGTTGACAGGGTTTTGGGAGGTTTGGGTGGTTTGGTGAAGACAGACAACGGCAAAAGCAAAGGCAATATTTAGTCGCTTCGGCTTC
>NZ_LMUR01000010.1:509782-676277 GCF_009765825.1 Granulicella sp. L60
CTTCGGCAGAGTGGAGGCCGCTTCGCGGCGTGGTTTAGACGCGAGGCTGAAGCCTCGCTGTACCTAGCTGCAACGGCAAAGGCAAAGGCAACCGCAGATCGCTGTGGGTTGACAAACAAAGGGCGAGCAAGAGCAAGAGCAAGAGCAACGGCAACAGCAAAGGTAAAGGCAAAAGCAGATCCCTGCGGGATGACAAACAAAAGGACAATCAACTGCAACTGCAACTGCAACTGCAACTGCAACTGCAACTGCAACCGCAACCGCAACCGCAACCGCAACGACAACAGCAACGGCAACGGCAACGGCAATAGCAACGGCAATAGCAACGGCAATAGCAACGGCAATAGCAACAGTAATCGCAACTACGACGGTAACGGCACGACAACCGCATTGTCTGTGCGGGTTGGTAGATAAAGGTGGTGAGGGGGGCGACGGTGATTGCGATGTTAGATACTGTGGTGGTTACTAACTGGTAGCTGCGACTGCGGTTGCAACGGCGGCTCCGGGTTACCATAGCAGCATCGAGCGGTGCTGTTTTGAGGGTGCTACGCATATATGGAGATCTTTTCGTCGGCAGTTGTACGCAGAGCCTTGTTTGCAATGATGGCTGTCTGCGTGGTGATGGAGGGGATCTTTACTGGATACGAGATGACGGCGGATGGGATCTCGTATCTTGATCTGTCGGATTTGATTGCGCGGCATCAGTGGCATTGGGTGGTGAATGCTTACTGGCATCCGGGGTATCCGGCGCTGCTTCTGCTGGGACGTACGGTGCTGCGGTCGTCGCTGTGGAACGAGTTGACGGCGGTGCGTTGCGTGAACGTTGCGATCGCGGGAGGGCTGTTCCTGGCGGTGCGGTTTGCGTTGCGTGCGGCGGTGGAGTTGAGGGAGTCGTTTGGGTTCGATCGCGTGGAGGGTGCGCTGGTGCCTCTGCGGAGGGAGACGGTGGGCGTCTTCGCGGCGGGGATTACGCTGCTGAGCGTGACGCGCGAGTTGGGCGTTGGGGCGGTGCGGCCTGATGTTCTGCTGGCGATGCTGCTGGTCTTCGGTGCAGGATTTCTGATGCGCGTTGGGGCGAGGAAGAATCTGCTGTCCTATGCGGGGCTGGGGTTTTGTTTTGGGCTGGCTTTTCTGGTGAAGAGCGTGGCGTTTCCGACGTTCGCGATTGTGCTGCTTCTGCTGCCGTTTGTAGCGGGTTCGATGAAGAAGGCGGCGAAGGGATTTGCGGTTGCAGTGCTGATCTTCGCGGCGCTGGCGGGACCTTATATTGGGGCGCTCTCGAAACAGAAGGGACGGTTTTCGGCGGGTGATTCGGGTGGGTTGAACTATGCGTGGTATGTGGATGGGGCGGACAGGTTTGAGCAGCAGAAGAATGAGCCTTCGCGCTATGGGCTGGCGAAGGGCGAGCTGAAGCATACTTCGGTGCAGGTTCTGCAGGACCCGGCGATCTACTACTACGGTACGGTGATGCCGGGGAGCGAGGCGCAGTGGCTGGATCCGTCGTACTGGAATGACGGGTTGAAGCCTCGTTTCAATGTGAAGGCAGAGGCCAGGACGATGAGGTACGGGCTGACGATTGTGGTGCAGTACTTCGTGCTTCGTCTGCAGTATGTGCTGCTGGTGCTGGTGCTGCTGATGATGGGAGGGCGCTGGCGACGGGAGGAGTTTGGATGGCGCGGTGCGGGGCCGGTGCTGCTTCTGCTGGCGGCCGGGGTTGGCATGTACGTGGTGGTGTATACGGAGGCTCGTTACATTGCGAGTGCGGCGGTTCTTGCGCTGATTGTGCTGGTGGCGTTTGTCCGGATACCGAAGGGGTGGCAGGGAGCGGCGGCGATGGGCGCTTTTGTGTTTGCGGGGATGGTGGTGTGCAGCTCGTTTACGGAGTCGATGAGGGATATTAAACAGAATAAGAATGCGGAGGGACGGGCGGTGGGGGCTTATAACCGTGCGATCTTTACTGCGGGAGAGGGTTTGGGGAGCGCGGCGGGGATTCAGCCGGGCGATACGGTTGCTTGCCTGGGAGAGGCGGCTTGCAGGGATGATTTTTACTGGGCGCGGCTGGCGCAGGTGCATGTTCGGACGGAGATGTATGTGGAGTCGGAGCCGATCTCGGAGGTGTGGGAGAGGGCGGATAAGGAGAGGGTGATGGCAGCGCTGCGTTCGACCGGGGCGAAGGCGCTGGTGGCGAAGTTTGGGGCGAATGTTACTCCGCCGAGCGGATGGACGCGGCTGGGGGCGGGGGATTTTTTTGTGATTTACCTGTGATTGTGAGTTTGGTGGGTTCATGAAGATGGGGACTGCTTTTGAGCAGTCCCCATCTTTTTTGCTGGTACAGGTTATTTTTTGGCGGTGGCGAAGCGCTTGTTGATCTCGCTCCAGTTGACGGTGTTCCACCAGGCGGCGAGGTAGTCGGGGCGCTTGTTCTGATATTTGAGGTAGTAGGCGTGCTCCCAGACGTCGTTGCCGAGGATGGGGTAGTGACCCTGCGAGAGGGGGTTGTCCTGGTTGGCGGTGGTGACGATCTTGAGCTTGCCGCCCTCGAAGATGAGCCAGCCCCAGCCTGCGCCGAACTGCTTGGCGGTGGTCTCGTTGAAGGTCTTCTTGAAGGACTCGAAGTCGCCGAAGTCTGCCTTGATCTGGGCTGCGATCTCGCCGGTGGGTTCGCCGCCGCCCTTGGGCTGCATGATCTGCCAGAACATGGTGTGGTTGACGTGTCCGCCGCCGTTGTTCTGGACGACCTTGCGGACGTCCTCGGGAATGCTGGCGAGGTCCTTGATGAGCTCTTCGGGGGTCTTCTTGCCGAGGTCGGGGTGCTTCTCCACGGCGCCGTTGAGGTTGGTGACGTAGGTCTGGTGGTGCTTGTCGTGGTGCAGCTTCATGGTCGCTTCGTCGATGTGGGGCTCAAGCGCTGCGTAGTCGTAGGGCAAGGGGGGAAGTTCGTAGGCCACGGGTTATTCTCCTGTCGTACTTTGGTTGTGCCAGCCAGGAGTATCCTGACCGCCTGACTGGGTTCGATGCTTTGCCGGCGTTGCGCGATGCACCCGAAACGGGTTGCGCGGACTCCAAGATGATATCGCAATGCAGGATTCATGATTCTTTCGCAAAGCGATGTAACGGACACAGGCTTTTACGATCTAATAGACGACAATGAGCGATCTGACTGCGACGTACCGCTGGCTTGACGATGATGGACCGGCGTTTGGCGGCCCTGGAGTGGAACCACGCTGGACTTCGAGTGAGAAAGACGCGGTTTCGACGGCGTATGCGGCCTCCAGCCAGGTGTGGTTTACGGTCTCGCATGGGACGCTGAACGAGATTTATTATCCGACGATCGATCGTCCGCAGACTCGCGATATGGAGCTGCTGTTCAGCGACGGCGAGACTTTTTTTCATGAAGAGAAGCGGGACTTTCAGTATGACTTCCACTACATCGACAACCATGCGCCGGCGGTGCGGGTGGTGGGGAGCGATCTGGGTGGGCGATATACGGTGACCAAGGAGTTCATCAGCGATCCGCACCATCCGGTGGTGCTGATGAATGTGAAGATCAGCGGGGAAGAGGAGCTGCTGTCGCGGCTGAAGTGCTATGTGTTGCTGGCGCCGCACTTGAACGGCGGCGGGGCGGGGAACTCGGCGCGTTCGATCGACGTGGCGGGGCAGCGATGCCTGCTGGCGTGGAAGGGTGAGACTTCGCTGGCGCTGGGGACGAGCTGCGGATTTATCCGGTCTTCGTGCGGCTATGTGGGGACGAGCGACGGTTTTCAGAATTTGAGCAAGGACATGCGCATGAGCTGGCAGTTCGGGCAGGCGCTGGACGGCAATATTGCGTTGATGGGCGAGGTCGATATTACGACGCACCGCGAGTTTACGGTGGCGATCTCGTTTGGCGGTGGGCATCACGCGGCGATTGCGCACATGATGCAGACGCTGGCTTCTCCGTATGAGGATCTGGCGAAGCGGTTTCTGGTGCAGTGGGGACGATCTGCGACGCCGGAGCGGCTGGCCGGGCCGTCGAACGATGACGGACGGTTGATGCGGATCAGCCATAATGTGCTGCTGACGCATGAGGACAAGACGTACTCGGGCGCGTTTATCGCTTCGGCTTCGGTTCCGTGGGGGGCGTCGAAGGGGGATTCGGATCTGGGTGGATACCACCTGGTGTGGACGCGGGACATGGTGCAGACGGCGACGGCGCTACTGGCATGTAATCGAACGGACACGGCGCTGCGGGCGCTGGTGTACCTGGCGTGTACGCAGCGGTCGGATGGAAGCTTTGCGCAAAACTTCTGGATCGATGGGACGCCGTACTGGACGGGGATTCAGCTGGATGAGGTTGCGTTTCCGATCATGCTGGCGTGGCGGCTGTGGAAGCAGGATGGGCTGGGGAACTTCGACGTGTTTCCGTTTGTGGAGCGGGCGGCGGCGTTCCTGGTGAAGTACGCTCCGGTGACGCAGCAGGAGCGGTGGGAGGAGACGCCGGGGTACTCGCCCTCGACGCTTGCGGCGGTGATCTCGGGGCTGCTGTGTGCGGCGGATATTGCGCGGGACCGTGAGTCGATGGAGCTGGCGGGATATCTGGAGTCGTATGCGGACTGGATTGAAGCCCATCTGGATGAGTGGACGACGACGAGGGACGGGGTGCTGCATCCGGAGGTCAAGTATCACTACATGCGGATCAGTCCTCCTGCCAAGGGCGAGCCGTTCTACAACGACCAGCTTGCGCCGGGGATGATTCACATCAACAACCGGGAGCCGGGTGAGAAGACCGAGTTTGAAGCGCGGCAGGTGATCGACGCTGGGTTTCTGGAGCTGGTGCGGTACGGGATTCGGCGTGCGGACGATCCGCTGATTGTGGATTCGCTGAAGGTGGTGGATCATTGCCTGAAGATTGATACGCCGTTTGGCGACTGCTGGCGCCGCTACAACCACGATGGATATGGACAGAAGAAAGATGGCAGGGCGTACGACGGGTCGGGCCAGGGCAGGGCGTGGCCGATACTGACGGGCGAACGGGGCCACTACGAACTGGCGGCGGGGAACGACTACAAGCCGCATATTCAGGCCATTGAAAAGTTCAGTTCGGTGGGAGGGATGCTTCCGGAGCAGATATGGGACTACACCGATATGCCGGCGGAGGGAATGTTTCTGGGGCGGTCGGCGGGTTCGGCGCAGCCGCTGGTGTGGGCGCATGCGGAGTATCTGAAGCTGCTGCGTTCGGCGGCGGATGGGAGGGTGTTCGACCGGATCTCGATTGTCGAGGAGCGTTATGCGGTTGCAAAGGGTAAGCGAACCTTTACCAATCACCGGGAGATCTTCGAGCTTGGACGTCCGTTGTCGGCGATCTTTTCCGGGCATACGCTGCGCATCGTCGATCACGACTTCTTCCGGGTGGTCTATACGTTTGATAACTGGGTGACGACTCAGACGGCGGAGTCGCGTTCGGTGGGCTATTCCGGGTTTTTTGCGGATATTGTGACGGCCCAGGGGCAGACGGCGACGATCGTGTTCACGCTGGTGTGGCCGGGCGATGGAGAGCAAACGCAGTTGGACCGGTGGCTGGGCCGAAATATTGATGTGTCTGTCATACCGGAGACGGCATCCTAGCAGTGTGCGAGATGCGACAACCGGCGCTCCGCTTGTACACTGTTTGAGATAGACCAATTTATTCAGATTCGGCGTCGCCAAGTGCGGCGCGTCTCTTAAAAAGAGCAAAGGAAAAGAATGAGCGAACAGCAGGATTTGAAGCAGCAGGAACTAGACCAGCTCTCCATCAACGCCCTCCGCTTTCTGGCCGTCGACCAGGTTGAAAAGGCGAAGTCCGGCCATCCCGGGGCACCGCTGGGATGCTCTCCGATTGCCTATCTGCTGTATCACAAGATTATGAAGCACGATCCTTCGGACCCGAAGTGGATCGACCGCGACCGCTTCATCCTTTCGAACGGACATGCTTCGGCGCTGCTGTATGGTGCGCTGCATCTGTCCGGCTATGACCTGCCGATGTCGCAGCTTGAGCAGTTCCGGCAGTGGGGATCGCATACGCCCGGGCATCCGGAGTACGGCGAGGCGCCGGGTGTTGAGGTGACGACCGGGCCGCTGGGTCAGGGGCTGGGAATGGCGGTAGGTATCGCGACGGCGGAGAGGCATCTGGCTGCGGTTTATAACCGCGATACGTACAACATCGTCGACCACCATACGTACGTTCTGTGCGGCGATGGCGACCTGATGGAAGGCATCTCGCATGAGGTTAGTTCGCTGGCGGGTACGCTGGCGCTGGGCAAGTTGATCGTGCTGTATGACGACAACCTGATCTCGCTGGATGGGCCGACGGAGCTTTCGTTTACCGAAGATGTGACGAAGCGGTTCGAGGCGTACCACTGGCACGTGCAGCATGTGGCCGACGGCAACGATCTGGTTGCGATTGAAGACGCAATTATGAAGGCGAAGGCGGAGACGACGAAGCCCTCGCTGATTCGGGTGCGGACGGTGATCGGCTACGGCAGCCCGAAGGCCGGCACGAACAAGGTGCACGGCGAGGCTCTGGGGCCGGAAGCGACAAAAGAGACGAAGAAGAACCTGGGCTGGCCGGAGGATAAGAGCTTCTACGTTCCGGACGAGGCGCGCAAGAACTGGGATAAGGCGAAGCTGCGCGGCAAGGATGCGCATGCCGAGTGGGATGCGGAGTTTGCTGAGTACGCGAAGGCGTATCCGGAGCCTTCGGCTGAGTTTGTGCGTACGATCTCGGCGAAGCTGGCCGACGGGTGGGAGAAGAAGATTCCGACCTTCCCGACGGACAAGCCGATGGCCACGCGCAATGCAGGACAGGCTGTGATGCAGGCGATTGAGAAGGTTGTGCCGGAGTTGTTCGGCGGCGCTGCCGACCTGACGGCTTCGACGAAGACGATCTTCAAGGACTCGCCGAGCTTTCATGTAGATCCGGCTGGACGCAATGTGTTCTTCGGCGTGCGCGAGTTCGGCATGTGCGCGATGGTGAATGGCATGGCGGCGCACGGCGGGTTGATTCCGTTCGGCTCGACGTTCTTTACGTTCTCGGACTACTGCCGTTCGGCGTTGCGTATGGCTGCGCTGATGAGCGTTCACTCGCTGTTTATCTTCACGCATGATTCGGTTGGCCTGGGCGAAGATGGGCCGACGCACCAGCCGATCGAACATCTGATGAGCCTTCGTGCAATCCCGCAGCTTACGGACTTCAGGCCTGCGGATGCGAACGAGACGGCATCGTGCTGGCAGCTTGCGCTGGAGCGGAAGAGTCCGAGCTTTATGGCGTTGTCAAGGCAGGATCTGCCGACGATCGACGCCGGAGTTGCGCAGGCTGGAGCGCGCAAGGGTGCGTACGAGGTTTCGTCGAACGGCAAGGACATCATCCTGATCGCGACGGGATCTGAGGTGTCGTTGATTGTGAAGGCTGCGGAGGAGTTGAAGGCTGCGGGCATCAACGCGACCGTGGTTTCGATGCCGAGCTTCAAGATCTACGACGAGCAGGACGATGCGTATAAGGCGAAGCTGATGCCTGAGGGAACGCCGAAGCTGGCGGTTGAGGCGGGTGCGACGCTGGGCTGGTACAAGTATGTCGGCCATAACGGCGGCGTGATTGGGCTGGACCGTTTCGGCGCATCTGCTCCGGGGCCGATTGCGCTGGATAAGCTGGGCATCAACGTGGCGAACGTTGTGGCACATGCGAAGAAGCTGGTGAAGAAGTAAGACTACGGGCGGGGCATACATGCTCCGCCCGTAGTCTTCGGACTTATAGTCCGGTGTTGCGGGACGGGTCTGCGCCCAATCACACTCCGCGAGCATCCAACTCTGAGGTCTGCTATGAAGATTGCTATCGCCTCCGATCACGCCGGTTTTCCGCTGAAGGAAGAGGTGCGGGTGCATGTTGCGAAGCTCGGCCACGAGGTTGCGGATCTGGGCGCGTTCGACACGGAGCCGTCGGACTATGCTGACTTCGCCTTGCTGGTAGGGAAGGCGCTGATGACGGGCGAGGCGGAGCGGGGCATCCTGATCTGCGGGTCGGGCGTAGGTGTGTGCGTGGCAGCGAACAAGATGCCGGGAGTGCGCGCGGGAATGTGCCACGATACGTACTCTTCGCACCAGGGTGTGGAACACGATGAGATGAATGTGCTAGTGCTGGGCGCGCGGATCATTGGCGCGGCGGCTGCGTTCGAGTGCGTAGAGGCTTATCTGAAGGCGAGATTTATTGCGAGTGAACCGCGCTTTGTGCGGCGGTTGAATAAGGTGAAGGCAATTGAAAGGCAGTATATGCCGGCAGCGGTCGGAGCGGCCCTCAACTCGTAGCTGCGGACGGATGCGCAGAGACGACTTTACGGAGCATTGGAGATTATGACGCAATCTGCGCAGCGTGCCTGGTTTATTACGGGAGCATCGACGGGCTTTGGACGTCTGTTGGCCGAAGAAGTTCTGAAGACGGGTGGAAGGGTGATTGTCACGGCGCGGAAGCTGGATAAGGTTGCCGATCTGGAGAAGCAGTATCCGAAGACGGCGAAGGCGTTGGCGCTGGATGTGACGGATGCGGGCCAGGTGGACTCGGCGGTGACGCAGGCGTTTGCTACGTTTGGGCAGGTGGATGTGCTGGTGAATAACGCGGGGTATGGCGTGGCCGGTGCAATTGAAGAGGTGTCCTCGGCAGAGTTTATGCCGATGTTCGAGACGAATGTGTTTGGGTTGCTGAAGGTTACGCGGGCGTTTCTGCCGCATCTTCGTAAGCAGCGTAGCGGGCATATTCTGAATCTCTCGTCTATCGGCGGGCTGATTGGCGGACAGGGAATCGGGTTTTATAACGCGAGCAAATTTGCGGTGGAGGGGCTTTCAGAGGCTCTGGCTGCGGAGCTTGCCCCTTTGGGGATTCATGTGACGGTCATTGAGCCGGGGCCGTTCCGCACGGATTTTCTTGGACGCTCGGGTGTGATTGCGAAGACGCGCATCGCGGACTATGACAATACTGCGGGCAATATGCGGAAGTACTTCGCGGAGAACGACGGGAAGCAGAAGGGCGATCCGCTGCGTGCGGTGCAGGCGATGATGCAGGTGGTGGAGTCGCCAAATCCGCCGCTCCATTTGCTGCTGGGAGCGGCCGCGCTGCAACGGATGCGCGGCAAGCTGGATGGATGGCAGAAGGAGATCGCTGCGTGGGAGCAGGTTACGGTCGGCGCAGATTTTCCGGAGGGTGAGTGAGCTCTTCGCCGCATATCAGGACGATCTTCTGGGATATCGGAGGAGTTCTGCTTACGAATGGCTGGGATAAGAACCAGCGCAGCGAGGTGTTGACTCGGCTTGGCGTGGATCTTGCGGACTATGAGAGCCGCCACGAGGAAGCGAATTTCTTTTGGGAGCGCGGGCTTTCGACTGCGGAGCATTTTTTCAATGTAACGGTGCTGAACCAGAATCCTGCGATTACTTTCAGCGAGCTTTGGCCGCAGGTGTGCGCAGAGAGCAGGATTCTGTATCCGGAGAGTGTGGATATTCTGGGCGAGCTTGCGACCTCTGGACGGTACCGGCAGGCGACGTTGAATAATGAGAGTAGAGAGTTGAACGCGCACCGGCTGGATGGTTTTCGGCTGCGGCCGTTCTTTGATTTTTTTATCTGTTCGGGGTATGTACACGAGATGAAGCCGCATCCGGATATCTACCGGGCTGCGATTGAGATCTCGGGTCATCTGGCCGAGACTTCGCTGTTTATCGACGATAAGGTTGAGAACTGCGAGGCTGCGGCTGTCCTGGGCATGCAGACGATATGTTTTGAATCACCCGCACAGCTTAGAGATGAGCTTGCACAACTTGGCGTAAAGGCCGTTTAGAAAAGGAAACGAATGGAACTGGGAATTATCGGACTTGGCAAGATGGGCTTCAACATGGCGGAGCGGCTGCGCCTGGCTGGACACAAGGTTGTGGGATTTGATTTCAATAAAGACGCGACCGCGAAGCTGACGGCGAATGGTTCGGTTGGAGTGAACACGCTGGAAGATCTGGTGAAGAATCTTGCTGCGCCGCGCGCGGTGTGGATCATGGTGCCTGCGGGCGATCCGGTGGACCAGACGATCGCAAGGCTGCAGCCGCTGATGCAAAAGGGCGATACGTTTATCGATGGCGGCAACTCGAACTACAAGGACACGCAGAGACGACATGCGGAGCAGGCGAACAAGGGCTTCCACTATGTCGATTGCGGGACTTCGGGCGGCGTCTGGGGTCTGAAAGAGGGCTACAGCATGATGATCGGCGGAGACAAGGAGCCGGTTGAGCGACTGACGCCCATCTTCGAGGCGCTGGCTCCGGCGAAGAACGAGGGATGGGGGCACGTTGGGCCTTCGGGCGCGGGGCACTTCGTGAAGATGGTGCATAACGGGATCGAGTACGGCATGATGCAGGCGTATGCGGAGGGTTTTTCGATTATGAAGGCGAAGACTCCGCTGAATCTTGATCTGCCGCAGATTGCGAAGATCTGGCAGAAGGGTTCGGTGGTGCGTTCGTGGCTGCTGGATCTGACCTCGGATGCGCTGTCGAAGAATCCGACGCTGGAGGGACTGGAGGCGTTTGTTCCGGACTCGGGCGAAGGTCGCTGGACGGTGACCGAGGCGATTGATTTGAATGTCTCCGCTCCGGTGATTACCGAGTCGTTGATTCGGCGGATACGGTCGCGCGAAGAGAATAACTTTACCGATCGCATGATCTCGATCATGCGTGGGGCCTTTGGCGGCCACGACGTCAAGAAGTCTTAGTCTTATGTGAGGTGCGCGGCCGCTTGTTTGGCTCGCGCACGATTTTCGGATCTTCTAACCCGGACGGCTTCACAGGTTCGGCGCATTACGAATGGTTTTGTAAGGGAGCGGATTATGAGCACAGTACCAGTCGGCGTATCGGCAGCCGCGGTGGATGCCACCAAGAAGGGTGAGCGGATCCCGGAGCCTTGTATCGTTGTTATCTTCGGCGCGTCGGGCGATCTTACCAAGCGCAAGCTTCTGCCCGCGCTCTATCATCTTGAGCAATCGGGTCTGTTGCCGAAGGACTTTGCGGTCGTCGGTGTTGCGCGCCGGGACCTCAGCAAGACCTTTGTACCGGATATGCAGGATGGCATCTTGAAGGGCGGCGGTGTTGAGGAGAACGATCCCAAACTGAAGCCATTCATGGATCGCGTCTCCTACTTTGCAACGGAGTTCGACGACGATGAAGGATTTGAAAAGCTGAAGGCTCAGTTGGCAGAGCTGGATGGAAAGTTTAATACCAAGGGAAATCGCCTGTTCTATCTCGCGGTGGCGCCGGAGTTCTTTGCGGACATTACGCGCCGACTGGGCAAGCATGGCATGGCGAAGCCCGAGGCTGGGGACAAGCATTGGGTGCGGGTGATTATCGAGAAGCCGTTCGGTACGGATCTCGAGTCTGCGCGCAAGCTGAACGATGAGATTAATGACGTGCTGGCGGAGGATCAGATCTTCCGTATCGACCACTATTTGGGCAAGGAGACGGTGCAGAACATCCTGGTGTTTCGGTTTGGCAACGGCATCTTCGAGCCGGTGTGGAATCGGAACTACATCGATCACGTCGAGATTACGGCGGCTGAGTCGATCGGCATCGAAGGACGCGGGCCGTTCTACGAGAAGGCCGGCGCTGTGCGCGACGTGCTGCAGAACCATGTGATGGAGGTTCTTTCGTTCGTTGCGATGGAGCCACCGGATTCGTTCGAGGCTGAGGCCGTTCGCACCGAGAAGCTGAAGGTGTGGCGCGCGATTGAGGGAATCCCGGTGAAGAACGCGGTTCGCGGACAGTATGGGCCGGGTAAGGTCGATGGCAAAGATGTGGTCGGCTATCGGCAGGAGGAGCGGGTTTCGCCGACGTCGAGCACCGAGACCTTTGCTGCCATTCGGGTTGAGATTGAAAACTGGCGATGGGCTGGGGTTCCTTTTTATCTGCGGGCAGGAAAGCGGCTGGCTAAGCGCGTGACCGAGGTGACGATTGTGTTCAAGCAGCCGCCGCTTCACCTGTTCAAGTCCAACAGCAGCGGAGATAACATCGAGCCGAACGTGATTACGATGCGCATTCAGCCGGATGAGGGGATCTCGCTGCAGTTTGGCGCGAAGGTTCCTGGGCCGACGACGAATCTCGCACAGGTGAACATGGCGTTCAGCTACGCGGATGCGTTCGGCAAGTCTTCGGCGAATGGCTACGAGCGGTTGCTGCTGGATGCGATGCTGGGAGATGCGACGTTGTTCGCTCACCGCGATGGCGTTGAGGCGACCTGGGCGCTGTTCACGCCGATCATCGAAGAGTGGGCGAAGGTGAATGGTTCGAAGTTCCCCAACTATGCAGCTGGCTCCGAGGGGCCGGACTGCGCGGATGAGCTTTTGGGCAAAGAGGGCAGAAAGTGGCGCTCGCTTTAATGATGGAGTAACACGCCACGCTGTGAGATGAATGTGCTCACAGCGTGGCGGTTTCAATTCGCATCCAATGTTCTGTGGGCTCCGAGGTAGGTGCAAGTGCTTCGGAGTTCAGCTTTTGAGTGGTCTGAGTACGTCAATTTATTTTTGCGAGATCTAATCTATGCCGCGTCCCGTTACTGTTTCATATCGCATCTTGCCAACACCGGCGGCTACAGCTGAGGCCGCCGCGCAGCTTTTTACGGACACTGCGGTGAAGGCCGTGGAGGCGCGGGGGGCTGCGCGGATTGCGATCTCCGGAGGCACGACACCGAAGGCGATGTTCGGCTTGCTGGCTGATCCTGCGAGGCCGTTTCTGAAGCGGGTGCCGTGGGACAAGCTCGACCTGTACTGGGTGGATGAGCGCTGCGTGCCGCCTGACAATGCAGAGTCGAACTACAAGATGACGAAAGAGGCGATGTTGTCGAAGGTTCCTCTGGCGGCGGAGCGGGTACACCGGATGGAGGGCGAGCTGGAGCCGGAGGTGGCCGCTGCACGCTATGAGTCGACCATACGGAACTCGTTCAAGCTGGAGGGAGCGGAGACGCCGACCTTCGACTTGGTGCTGCTGGGGATGGGGGACGACGGGCATACGGCTTCGCTGTTTCCGCATACCGAGGCGCTGAACGAGATGAGTCATATTGTGGTGCCGAACCATGTTCCGCAGAAGGATACGTGGCGGATTACGCTGACCTGGCCAGTGATCAACCAGGGGCGGGAGGTCGCTTTTCTGATCGAAGGTGCGGCGAAGGCGCAGGTGCTGCACGACGTTTTTCTTGGCCCTTACCAGCCGGAGACGTATCCGTCCCAGATTATTCGTCCGGCGAGCGGAAAGCTTACCCTCTTGCTGGATACGGCTGCAGCGGCTAAGCTGCCACCACCGGGTGATTCTAATTCCACCGGCGTACTGGAGCTGAAATAGATGATTCTCGCTGGAGATGTTGGCGGAACTAAGGTTCATCTTGCGCTGTATCGTTTTGACGAGGGGCATCTGCAACAGATGTGCGACGAGAAGTTTCCGGCGCATCAGTTTGGCAGCCTCGATGATGTCGTGCATAAGTTTCTTGCCGACAATAAGTGTCAGAAGGAAGAGATTGTCGCGGCGTGTTTTGGCTGTCCGGGGCCGGTTCGCGATGGACGGTTGAAGCTGACGAACCTGCCGTGGGTGCTGGACGAGCGCGATCTGGTGAAGTCGCTTGGGATCCCACAGATCTATCTGATCAATGATCTGGAGGCGAACGGCTATGGCATTCCAGAGCTGACGCCGGACAAGATATTTACCTTGCATGCAGGGAATCCTGAGACGGGCGGGCACGCTGGGTTGATGGCGGCGGGTACTGGCCTGGGCGAGGCGCTGCTGATCTGGGAGGGGACGAAGCATCGGCCGATTCCTTCTGAAGGAGGTCATTGCGACTTCGCCGCGCGCAGTAACCGAGAGATTGCACTGCTCGAGTACCTGCGCCATACCCTGAAGGGCCGGGTGAGCTGGGAGCGCGTGGTGTCGGGTCTGGGGATCAAGAATATTTATTCGTTCCTAAAGGACGTGGAAAAGATTAATGAGCCGGGATGGCTTCATGATCGGATGCAGGCGGAGGATCCGAACGCGGTGATTGGGCAGTGCGCCGAAGATGGATCCAGCTCGCTGTGCTTCGAGACGATGAAGATCTTCGCCGGGGCGTATGGGGCCGAGGCCGGCAATATTGCGTTGAAGGTGCTGGCGACGGGGGGGATGTATCTTGGGGGCGGAATCGCTCCGAAGATCCTGAAGACGCTGCAGAATGGTGCTTTCGTTCAGGCGTTTCTGGACAAGGGCAGGTTGTCGCCGCTGTTAGAGTCGATTCCAGTTCGGATTATTTTGGATGACACCTGCGCGTTGCTGGGAGCTGCAGCCTATGCGGAGGCCCGTGCGTCGGAGACGTCTGGGCACTCAGAGCGCGCAGCTTCGATTCATGCCACGTAGTGATACGAACGGCGTGCTGTGATCGGGTATCCTATAACTATTGAATCGAGTTTGCCTCTGACTTCCATTCCGTCGCCTCCGCTTCCGCAATCCGATCTTCTCGAGACATATTCCGCCAATGGTGCAGCAGAAGCGTGTCTCTCTTCGGCCTCTCTTCCACTGGATTTTTCGAGACGTGCCCAGTTGGAAGAGATGATGGATCAGCCGTGCAGCTATGAAGAGCTGCGTGCTTGCCTGCATGATATCGCCCGGGTGAACCGGCTTACGTTTGCTCATCGGCCGACGCTCTCGTGGCTCCGCGAGGTGGTTGCGGCCAGGCCCGCGGGGGCTGCACCGCTGCGCGTGGTGGATGTTGGATGTGGCTACGGCGACACGTTGCGGATGGTGGACGCTTGGGCAGCGAAACAGGGAGTAACGGTCGAGCTGACCGGGATCGACCTGAATGAAGATGCGATTCGGGCTGCGCGAGAGGCGACACCGGCTACGCAGAGGATTGAGTGGGTGGTGGGCGATGCGCTGTCGCAGGATGGAATGGGCGACGCCGATGTGATTATGTGCACACTGCTTACACATCATCTCGACGATGCGCAGGTGGTGCGCTTTGTTCGCTGGATGGAAGAGACAGCGCAGTGCGGATGGTTTATCAACGATCTCCATCGCCAGGCGGTGCCGTATCACCTCTTCCGTCTGTTGGCGCGGTTTACGCGCTGGCACCGATTCGTGAAGCACGATGGGCCGGTCTCGATCCGGAGGAGCTTTGTTGCCGAGGAGTGGAAGAGCTTTTGTGCCTCTGCTGGGGTGGGTTCTGGCGCAGTCTCGATCAGGGAGTATCGTCCGGCTCGGCTTTGTGTCTGCCGCACAAAATAACACGATGCCTTTGGCCTTTTGTTGCGCAAGAGATCGTAGATCTTAGCTGAGGTTTTTTATGTACGTTCGCCGTACCGTCTCTGCCTTTGTTGTCCTTGTCCTTATGCTTGCCTTTACAGTACAGGCGCAGAGGCTGCCCACAGGAGTTCGTCCTGAGCACTACGCGCTCACGTTGACCCCCGATCTTCAGACGGCGACGTTTCGTGGGGAAGAGACGATCGACGTGATGCTCGATGCACCGAGCAAGAGCATTACGCTGAACGCTGCGGAGATCCGGTTCGACGAGGTGAAGGCGTATGTTCTGCCGGTGGCTGCCTATACGTATGGCAAGCTGGGCTCGCAGCCGGTTCCGCTTAGCGCGATGCAGTCCGACAAGCACCCACAGATTGCGAAGATCACTCTGGATGCGGCGAAGGAACAGGCTACATTTCGGTTTCCCGAGGAGCTGCCTGCGGGAAAGGTGACGCTCGAGATCCGTTATACGGGAGCGCTGAACGATAAACTGCGTGGTTTTTATCTTTCGAAGACGAAGACTCGCAACTATGCGGTCACACAGTTCGAGCCTACGGATGCACGTCGCGCGTATCCGAGCTTCGACGAGCCTGCGCTGAAGGCAACCTATGACATTACGCTGATCGTCGATAGCGGCGACACGGCGATCTCGAATGCGAACATCGTTTCAGATAAGGCTGGGCCGGTTGCAGGGAAGCATACGCTGCGTTTTGCGACGACGCCAAAGATGTCGACCTATCTTGTCGCGTTTCTGGTGGGGGACTTCAAGTGCAGCGAGGGGAAGTCGGATGGTGTGCCGATCCGCGTGTGTTCGACGCCGGACAAGGTGGAGCTGACGAAGTTTGCGCTGGAGTCGGCGAAGTATGTTCTGCACTACTACGACGCTTACTTCGGGATTAAGTATCCGATGCCCAAGCTCGATATGGTTGCACTGCCTGACTTCGAGGCGGGGGCGATGGAGAACTTCGGTTGCATTACATATCGTGAGACCGACTTGCTGGTGGATGCGAAGGCCGGGGATGTTCCGGAGAAGAAGCGTGTGGCCGAGGTGGTTGCGCATGAGATGGCGCACCAGTGGTTCGGCGATATGGTGACGATGCAGTGGTGGGATAACCTGTGGCTCAATGAGGGGTTCGCCACGTGGATGGAGACCAAGCCTGTGGCGGAGTGGCATCCGGAGTGGAAATTTCCGCAGGATGATGCGCAGAGCCTGGATGAGACGTTGAATCTGGATGCGCAGAAGACGACGCGCACGATCCGCGCTACGGCAGATACGCCGGATGAGATCAACGAGATGTTCGACGGCATCGCGTATGGCAAGGCCGGAGCAGTGATCGGCATGGTGGAGAGCTACCTCGGCAAGGAGGTCTTTCGGCAGGGTGTGCACAACTATCTGCAGGCTCATCTTTATGCGAATGCGACGGCTGAGGATTTTTGGAACGCGCAGACGGTCAACTCGCATCTGCCGGTGGACAAGATCATGTCGAGCTTTGTGACGCAGCCGGGCGTGCCTCTGCTGACGTTTTCGGAGAGACAGACGGGCAACGTGCCGGTGATGCAGAGCCGGTTTTTTCTGTCCTCTGCTGTAGGGAATAAAAAAGGGCAGGGATGGACGGTGCCGGTGTGCCTCAAGACGAACGGACAGCCGATCTGCCGTGTGCTGACACCGGAGGACGCATCGCTACCGCTGCCGATGGATGTGGGTGCGCCGGTCTTCTATGCCAATGCGGCTGGCAAGGGCTACTATCGGACGGCTTATACGCGGCTTCAGTTCAGCGCGATTTTGGCGAAGGCGGAGACAGCACTGACACCGCCGGAGCGGATTGGTCTGCTAGGTGATAGCTGGGCGCTGGCTGCGTCTGGACGGAGCAGCATAGGCGACTACCTGGATCTTGTGATGGAGTTGAAGCAAGACCCCAACGCCGCAGTTCTTGATACGGTCCAGAAGAAGATTGAGGTGATCGATTCGGACATTGCGACGAAGCAGGATCGTGCGGAACTCGCAGCGGTGTTGCGCCGGCAGTTTGAGCCTGTGTATGCGGCGCTTGGAACGCCAGCCAAGAAAGAATCGTTCGATCGTCAGCAGCTTCGGGGTATCTTGTTTCAATTGCTTGGCGATGCTGAAGACCCGGCAGTCCTGAGCCAGGCGCAGCAACTGACGGCGCGGGTCTTTGACGTGAACAACAAGAAAGATAAGACACTCGATGCGACACTCGCGGACGCGGCTGTGCTGGTGAGCGCGAACAACGGCGATCATGCCCTTTATGAGAAGGTGCTTGCCGTGAGCAAGAACTCAAGTGATCCGGGAGAGCAGACGGACGCGCTTCGTACGCTGGCGCGGTTTCGCGATCCTGCGCTGGTAAAACAGACACTCGATTATGTGGCTTCGGGTGCGGTGCGCAACCAAGACAGTTGGACGGTGCTGGTTGCACTGCTGAGGGACCGTGAGACGCGCGATCAAACGTGGACTTATATTCAGAAGAACTGGGACAAGGTCCATGCACAGTTAACCGTGTCTTCGGGGGCAGAGGTGGTCGGTGCGATGGGATCCTTCTGCACGGTGAGGCAGCGCGACGAGGTGGCAGGGTTCTTCGCAGACCACAAAGTGGATGCGGCAGAGCGGACTTTGGCGAAGGCGATCGACAGTATTAACGATTGCGTCCAGCTTCGCGATTCGCAGGAACTCAACCTCCATCAATGGTTAGCGTCTCAGCGAAGATAACGACCGCAAACAAATGCAGATTGGGATGCAAGGGAATCATTCTCGCGGCGTTTGATGGCGCTAGAAGTGCCTCGAAGCAGCTCGCTATCGACGGTAGGCGACGGACTCTCGCGCAGGCAAGCGATGATTATTTTCCCAACACAAAAGTGGTATGACGTAAAGGTTATTCGCGTTGACATTCACCTTTTGTGACGTTACCTTCCCAATTGAGGACACAAATGAAGAAAACTATTCTTTCCCTGGCCGCTGTCGCGCTATTTTTGTTCGTTGCCCTCCCTCTACACGCACAGGTTGATGGATGTACCGACTCTCCAGAGAATCCAACGGCAATCCTTGCCGTGGTCGGCTCCGCAGGTGCGTTTTTCGTATCAGCTCGTGCACGTATCAAGGCCCGTAGCAACTCTTCCAAGTAGTTCAACACCGACAATCTAACCGCTTTTGAATTGAAAATGGTATGACAACGATCTCGTCCGCCACTGAAGTCATACAGCCTCGTTCTTTTGTGGCAGGCAAGCTAAGCGCCCCCCAGGCCGCGGGAATTGCAGCTATTCTCGCGGTGCTGGGGCTCTCTACTGTCTGGTCCACAGTGAATGCGCTCTGGTTTCTGTGGATGACCGATGCGCTGAAGTCGATTGGGATGTTCGTCCCGCTGGTCAGCTTTGTACTGGTTCTTCGTGCGTGGCGTTCGCTTGGCTGGGAGATGGACGGGACTTGGTGGGGACTGGCGATCGTCGCAGTAACAGCTGCGGTGGTGCATGTGCGGGACCAGGCAATTATGGTCTTCGTCTTCTCGCCGCAGTGGTCGATTTATATTCCCCCGCATTCGCTGGTCGCTTTCGCGTACGGCTCCGGTGTCGTTTTGTTATTCGGCGGCAGGCGTTTGTTTCGTGCATCGCTGTTTCCTCTTGTGCTGCTCTGGTTCGTCAATCCGGTGCCGCACATCTTTAATGTGTTCGTCGATCTTCCACTGCAGCGCGCCTCCGCGCATGTGGCCCGCACATTTGCGATTGCGCTTGGCCAGCCGTTGAGTTCGGATCAACTTCGTTTGATGTTCACACCTAGCTTTGGCATGTTCATCGCTCCGGGTTGTAACGGTATTCGCGGCGCGGTGACGATGGGATTTATCGCATTGATCGCCGGGTACATCTATCGCTTTCGGTGGTATGTCCAGGCTGCGGTGGTTGTGGCTGCTGTGTTGCTGGGGTATGTGTTCAACTTTGCGCGCCTCTGTTTTCTGGTGCTGTACTATCTCGTGGCGCTGAAGCTTCCCTGGCTCCAGTCGAGGGCGGAGATGGGTGACTATGTGATCGGCGCATGCCTCTTTCTCTTCGCGACTTTTTTGCTCTTCTATGTGGTTCGCCGGTTGAGCGAATCTCCGGGACAACTTCAATCTCCGACAAATGACCTTGCTCCGATAGACCACGCTGTACGGTCTTCTTTCTACCCTAGGTTTGCAGGGATGCTAGTGGTAGTTCTGTTCAGCGGTTACGGCGTGGCTCGCGGTTTGATTCGCACGCACAGCGCCAGCTTTCTTGCACAGAGGAAGGCTGATGAGAGCGCGTTGGGACAATTTCCTGCACGCATGGGAGACTACAGCCTCGTCCGTTCGTGGAATGAGAATCTCTTCACGGGCCCGCTTATCTTCCACTGGGCCGAGTATGCTCCGGATCACGAGGGACCGCATATTTCGTTGGGGATTTCGCCGCTTCTCGGTTCACACGATACGTTGATCTGTCATTCTGCCCGCGGAGAGGATCCTATCTGGCGCGACCAGATCACGCTGCCGACGGCGGGAGGCGTGCCGGTTCGATTTTCGGGATCCTTCTTCAATAGCGGCGCTACGCAGTATCTTGAGGCAACGACGATCTGCAGCGGCGATTCGTGCGGGGAATATTCGAGTGACCGCAAACACTTCGGCCTGGTCTACAGCAAGCCGACTGCGGACGCGCTGTTGTCGCAGGATCCGCAGCGCCCCATTCCCATCCTGCTTAAGGCCGAGACGATCGACACCACTCTTTCGCCGGAGATAGCACGCCGTCAAATGGTGGGCGCCGTTGGCAACTTTCTCTCTTCGGTGAATCTGAGTGGTCTCACTCGGCCGTATCGTCGCTAAACGTCCACTGCATCCGGCTTCTGTTTTCTTTGGTCTCCTAGTGAAATTGATCTCGCGCAGCTTTCCTATACTTGCTCTCGTCATGATTGGCTGTGTCCTTTGCTGCTCTCTTTTCGGGTGCGGGGGAGACCAGTCCAAATTGGTGCCTCCGCCTATAACTCCACCGCCTCCACCGCCTCCGCCTCCACCCGGAAGCTACGCGGGTGTGAGCTTTGGAGGTAAGGTGATGGCTGGCAGTCTTCCGATCGTGGGAGCTTCTATTCAGTTATATGCGGCGGGCAGCGCGGGTAACGGCTCTGCCGCGACTTCGTTGCTTATGAATGTGCTTACGACCGATGCGACCGGAGCTTATACCGTGCCAGCAGGTTATTTTTGCCCGATGCCTTCTTCGCAACTGTATGTTATTGCCAGTGGAGGACAGGTTGGCGGTGCGGCCAGTAATGCGGCTATTATGCTGACGACGACGCTGGGGATGTGCAACCAGATTGCGGTGTCATCGCAGTTTGTCGTCAATGAGGTTACGACAGTCGCCAGTGTATGGGCGCTTGCTCAGTTTTTGAGCATTGGCGGGAATGTTGGAGCTGCCTCGACGAATGCACAGGGTCTTGCCAATGCGGTTGCTACTGTTGCGGGCCTCGTAAACCTGACGACTGGGACGGCTCCGGTCGCAGGTTTTTCTGCTGCTGGTAAGTCTCCGGCACCGAGGATCAACAGTCTTGCAAATCTGTTGCATGCCTGCACGATTTCGTCGACAGCATGTGGAACGCTTTTTCCCGCGACGACGACGAACGGTGGCACGGTGCCAAGCAACACACTGGATGCTGCGTTGGATTTAGCGTTGAATGCGGGAGACAACGTTACAGAGCTGTACACGCAGTCGACCGCGAATGCATTCTTTACGCCTGCGCTCACGTCTGCTCCGGCGGACTGGACGCTGTTTATCAACTACACGGGAGCGGGTATGAGTTCGCCCGACTCGGTTGCAATCGATGGAGTTGGGAACGTATGGGTATCGAGTTACTCGAGCGCCGTTTCGGAGTTTTCACCAACGGGAGTTCCTCTCTATCCAAATGGGCTCACGTCTGGCGGGTTGTTAGACTCGCGTGCGGTTGCGGTGGATGCTCAGAACAATGCGTGGATTGCGAACGAAGACAGCGTTGGCGTTAACAATAATTTGGGTAGCATAACGGTCCTCAACTCCTCGGGTCAGTTGATCTCTGGTGCTACGGGCTATGTCACCGGAGGTTTGTACTATCCGATCGCTATTGCAATCGACAGCAATGCGACTTCGTGGGTACTCAACTTTGGGAACTCCAGCCTTACGTTGCTCTCCAGTTCGGGACAGGCACTCTCGGGCGCTGCTGGATACACTTCACCTAAACTGGTCTTTCCGGTTGCCATCGCTCTCGACGCGAACCACAATGGCTGGGTGGCGAACAACAGCGGGGGCACGGTAACGAAGGTGGCGCCGGATGGAAGTCAGTTCACCGACTACGCGTGCTGCAACGGAGCTGCGGGGATCGCTATTGATCAGCGTGGGTATGTGTGGGTTGCTAACTATTATGGCGATAGCGTAAGCCAGCTTGCGAATGATGGCACAGTTGTATCAAGCGGCTATAACGACAATGGCGCGAGTATCCAGAATCCGCAGGGGATTGCGATCGATGGATCCGGCCATGTGTGGGTCGCCAACTTTCGCGGACCATCGTTGACCGAGCTGGCTGGTTCGGCCTCTACCTCGCCAGGCCAGATTTTGTCTCCCGCTGTTGGATACGCTTCAGACGCGGCGATGCTGGAGGCGTCTGCTGTCGCCATCGACGCCAGTGGAAACATCTGGGTTCCGGACTTCGGCAATGACACGCTGACGGAGATCATTGGATTGGCAACACCGGTGAAGACCCCGCAGCTCGGGCCTGTGCAGGTTCCCTAATTTTTTTGCTCGTCGTACATCGATGCTACGGCTTGATTGTTAACATGACGACGCCGTGGCTGGGGACCTCGGAAGAGTAGTGGCCCTGCTGTCTTCCAAGATCTTTTGCGGTCCACAGGTTTCGAACCGAAGCGGACAAGGTGTCGGGATAGCCGATGTCGGTCCACGATACCGAGATGGTGTCTGCAGACTGTCCGCGATTGAGCAGGGCAACGGCGCGGCTTCCGTCCTGAAGCTGCTTCGACCAGATCTCAAGGTCGCCCATCTTCTTCACTCTGCGCCCCTGCTGCCCGAGCGCATCTTGATCGATAGCGATGACCTCTTTATTCAGGAGGATTGCCTTGGTATCCGGCGTCATGTTGGAGATGTCGTTGCCCGCCAGGAGCGGTGCCGAAAACATGGCCCACATGCTGAAGTGTGCCCGGTACTCAGTAGTGGTCATGCCACCGTTGCCGACCTCGAGCATGTCGGGATCGTTCCAGTGCCCCGGGCCTGCGTAGCTTTCCAATCCGTTCATCAGGTCAAGAATCTGCGTTACGCCGCCGCCGCCCCAGCTTTTTTTGCAGTCCCAGCAGTCTTGAATATCGGGCGTGGCGCGCCAGAGATTTCCTATCGAGCCAGCCCATAGCCACGGTTTGGTCGATCCCCACTCGCAGATGCTGAAGACGATGGGCCGTCCCGAAGCGGCGAGCGCGTCACGCATTAGGGTGTAGGATGATTCGCTGTTCTGACCCGGAAGAGTGTTGCACCAATCCTCTTTCAGATAGTCCACGCCCCAGTTCGCATACTGCTTCGCGTCCTGATACTCGTGTCCGATGCTGCCAGGACGTTTGGCGCAGGTCATTGTTCCTACGTCTGTGTAGATGCCGAATTTCAGGCCCTTTGAGTGGATGTAGTCGGCTAGCGCTTTGATGCCGGAGGGGAAACGTCCTGTGTCTGCGACGATGTTGCCTGAGGCGTCGCGTCCCGTCTGCCAACAGTCGTCGAGGATGACGAATTGATATCCCGCGTCCTTCATGCCGTTGCTGACCATTGCATCTGCGGTCTCGCGAACGACCTTTTCGTTGAGCCCCTCGCATGCGAACTTGTTCCAGCTGTTCCAGCCCATTGGGGGTGTTTTGGCCAGTCCGTTGTCCAGAGCGTGGCTGAGAGTTGGGGTCGCGAGTGATAAGGCAATTGTTAGCAGTGTTCGGATGGAGAGAAAGCCTGAGCGCATCACATTCCTTTTTTGTAATCTGCAAGGTGCTTCATCGTTGGTCCCAACGAATTCTAACCTATGCGTTGAGCAAGCTATTGAGGAATAGATCCCTGACAAATGTGAGCGGGGTTAGTGCGGGGGTAGTCGTTTCTCGTAGCAGAGAAAACGCTGACCTGGCCTGATCGCCAAGCTGATCTCTCCAGCCAAACGATAGCCCAGCTTAGGGAAGAGCCTTTGCGTCGCCTCATTTTCGGTGTTGGTATCGACACGCAGGACGAATACTTTGCGCTCTTTCGCAACCTCCTCGGCCTGCTGCATCAGAGCGCGTCCAACACCGGATTGACGAAGTGCGGGATCGACGGCGAGCCGGTGAATGATCACAGCGTGCTCATCGATGTCTATGTCCGCCTGCGCGTACTCGGGCTCCTGATCCAGGGTGATTGCGGCAACACCGGCGACCTGACCGTCGATCTCAGCCACCCAAAGTTGTTGAAGATCGATATCGCGTTGAAAGACGCTCTCGTTCGGATAGTCTGAATTCCATTGCATATTTCCGGCGGCTCGCATTAGCGGGACTACGCGGCCTACGAGCGCCATCAGCGCCGGGAGATCTTCCCTGGTTGCGAGACGTATAAGCATGGTGCTTCCAGCCTATCAGGATCACCGCTGCAGAGTCCCATGTCACACGGCGGTAGACATAAGGAACTATTTTCGTTACATAATGCGAAAACGTTCTCGCATCAGGCGTTGAAAGCGAGGGCGCCAAATGAGGTCGTAGGCGAGCTCTTTGCCAGGGAACATGGCGAGGGCCGCCTTTCTGCTGTCGGCGATCATCTGCGCGGCATCGTCGACGGAGAGTGAGCTATCCTGCGCGATGCACTGCATGACCATGTTCATCATCATCTGCAGCCGGCGGATCAGCTTCTGCTCTTCGGCCCGCTCCTCCGGGGTAAGTTTAACGGCATCGACATTTGTCTGGTTCAACTCCATGCAGACCCTCCCGATTGAAAGACACACTATGGATTGGATGTTCCAACCACTTCGCGGATTCGCCCGTCCCTTCCCAACAGAAATGTCGTCAGGCCAAGCTCGTCCGTTCGATACAGCTTAGTTCGAGCCTGTGCGATTCGCTCTATAACTTCGAATCGGGGGTGCCCAAATGTATTCCCCTTGCCAACTGACATTACGGCGTCCTTTGGAGCTGCTGCGTCGAGAAACTCCTGTGTGGTCGAGGTGCGGCTGCCGTGGTGCCCGACCTTGAGAAGCGTGACGGCAGTTACCCTTCCATGGGCGAGCATCGCACGCTCGCTGGGGGCCTCCGCATCGCCTTCGAGTAGGACCGATGCATTGTCATATTGGATTCGCATGACGAGCGAGTCGTTGTTCACTGGTTCGCGAGGGTTGATGTAGCCGGTCTCCGGCGCGAGCATCGTCACCTGCACGCCTCCCCATGGGAGATGGGTTCCCGCATAAAAATGACGCACGACCACGCCAAGTTCCTTCGCCTCTGCCAGCAGAGCACGGTAGGCGGTGGAGTTGGGATCGATGCTAACCCATAACTCTCGTGGCCGGAAGTTTCGCATGATGGCGGGCATGCCGCCCATGTGGTCGCTGTGAGCATGGCTTAGGACTATTACGTCGAGGCGGCGGAACCTGCGTGACCAGAGATAGGGAGATACGATCTCTTCGCCTATGTCGAACCGGCTTGTGGCTTCTGCGGCTTCGGTGATTCCGCCTACGGGACCGCCGGCATCGATCAGCATGGTCGAACCGTCTGGTCCTGCGACAAAGATTGAATCGCCCTGCCCGACATCGATAGCCGTGATCTCCAGCATGCCTGGTGATACCGTGGCAGGCTCAGGCCATAGCACGAGCAGGGCGACGAGAGGCAAGGTGAAGGTCGCGATCCACGCCCAGCCGCGCGATCTTCGTACTGCCCAACAGCAGAAGGCCCATGCAGCGACTGCCAGTGCAGCGACCCACCATGCGGGAGCGGGAACGCGCTGGTCTGCCGCATGCAGCGAGCTTACGCGACCGATGACACTGGCGATGCCGTGTAGTAGAAGCGCGGTTGCCGCACCCGGCAGCATGGCTAACCAAGGGCTTACAAGGGAGGCGCAAAATGTTACGACAGCCGTCGGAGCCAGGACAGCAACCAGTGGCACGCTTAGCATGTTTGTGGGAACGGCAAACATGGTTGCGCGATGAAAGTAGACGGCCATCGGCAATACCATCACCAGCTCTGCCACTGCGCCGATCAGCGTAAGTTCGAGAGCCCAGAGAGTCCATCGCGCAAGGAGCGACGGGAGTGCGCGAATCCAACCTCCCAGCGCATCGGCGAGAGCCTCGCTGAACATGCGGAGCATCAGGCGGAACTGCGCGACCGGAGGCGGGAGACCTATATCGATCCACTTATCCCAGAGAGTTTCTGCGGCGCGTGCGTAGGGAAGGAAGCTGCGCTCGCCCAAAGGGATCGCGATGCCACCGATGGCGATGATTGCCAGGAAAGTCATCTGGAAGCTGGCTTCGAAGAGGGCTTGAGGAGATAGGACCAGCACAGCCAGAGCGGCCGCGCCGAGCGCGTTCAGTACGTTGCGGTCACGCGACAGCAGACGCGCGATGAGGAAGACGGCGGTCATAAAAAGAGCGCGTTGAACGGGGGCGGCGAAGCCGGTCAGGACGGCGTAGGCGAAGGTAAGAGCTAGGGTGAGCAGTGTGGCCAGCCAGTCGCGCAGCTTCATCCTTCGCGCTAGCCAGAAGACGAGGCCAGCCAACAGGCCTACGTGCATTCCCGAGACGACGAAGAGATGAAATGAGCCTGTCCGCTCGAAGCCGACACGCTGCGCTTTATTCAGTCCTGCACGATCTCCGAATAGCATCGCGTTCAGCATGCCGCCATCGTCGTCGTTCAAGCGGAGCAGTTTTGGCAGATCTCGGTTTGCTTTGGAGTGAACGTAGCCGAGAACACGACTCGACGCCCAGCTTTGTGCGGCAAAGACTTTGCACTGTAACAGCGCGGTGCGATCGGCAGGACCTACAAGCGTGGCTTCGAGCCCATGCGGCGAAGTAATCTGCGAGGCGCGTACGCTGGAGTGAGCGCCGATGCCTTGGGCGAGAAGATAGTCTGCGTACTGCCACGCTCCGGGGTCGCGGTAACGTTCGGCAAGCCTCAGTCGCATCGGAGCTTCGACGAGATCGCCGCATTGAAAGGTGGGAAGCGAAGCGGATGCGTCGGACGGAACGCTGCTATGGGATGGCGAACCGGCGATTACGTTCATGCGAACGCCGCCAGTAATCGGGACCATCTGCGAGATATCGGGAGTTACCTCTTCGATTGCGTCCACCTGAAGATCTACGGAGAGAGCGCCTACGGTTGCGGCTTCTTCGTCAGCCTCCTTTTCGGCCCACCAGCCGATCTCTTGATCGTGATCTGCATCTTGCTGTTGAGGAGGAAGTTCGCGGATACGCATGACACGACCGCGGACCTGGCGGCTCAGGCCGTCGGCGTAACCAGCAAGAATGTGTTGCGTTGGCGGCTGTGGCTGCACCTCGGCAGACCAGAGACCTGCCGCCATCCAGAGCGCTGCAAGTGGAACGACGGCGATGCGCAACGAGCGGCGTACGGCGATAAAGACGAGGAGGAAGAGAAGGAGAGTTGCTATGAGGAGAACGACTGCCGGCGCCTGATTGCGCGCCATCACTTCGCCCAGGGCAAACCAGCACACCGCAGCCAGTAGAGGAGATCTGCGAAGCTGGAGTGCAGGCACGCGTGCCATTGCCTTCGGCCAAAGATTAGGGTTTGGCCCGTTCGCACTCTCGGTCTTCCTAGCTCTACGCGCTGACCGCACCTGCAGTCCATTTCATCACAACACGGCCGGAATTACTTCCGCAAAACCACGACCGTCTCAAGATGAAACGTCTGAGGAAACATATCCACCATGTGCAGCTCTTCGAATGTGTAACCAACGTCGATCAGCATCTTGAGGTCGCGCGCCAGGGTGACCGGGTCGCAGGAGACGTAGACGATTCTTGGCGCCGCGATCCTGCCCAGCAGAACACATACCTCTGCTCCGATGCCTGCACGCGGGGGATCCATGACGATCAGATCCGGCCGTTCTCGCTGAATGACTGCGCTACGGAGAAAGTCGAGAGTTGTGGCCTCAACAGCGTGTCGGCCTGGACCCTTGAACGACCTTGCGAGATCTTCTCCAGCTACTTCGACCGCTACGACCAGCTTGAATCCACGCGTGAGTACTCGCGAAAACAAGCCGACGCCTGCGTATAGATCCCAGGCGAGCGTTCCCTGACGTTCTGAACTGACGATGTGGATGAGTTCATCCATCAGTGAGCGATTGACCTGGAAGAAGCCTCCTCGACTTATCCAATAACTCTCGTCAGCGGCGCGATAGCTCAAACCTTCGGCGCCCCAGGTCGAGAGACTTCGAGGCTTCTGGGCTCGTCGCTGCGTTCCTGATGATGGGAGCAGAAAGACGCCGGCTCCAATCAACTCCGGGATCAGATCTTTCATTCGGTCGCAAAATTCCTTGAACCCAGCCTGATCTTTTTTTAGGAACAGAGATGCCTGAAGTTTTTTTTCATCTTCGTTGATGAAGAACTCTACTTCGGTTACGCGTTGTGTCCAACGGCCTGCTAGTGAATCCTCCGAAGCGATCTGGGGGATGGCTGCTGCAGCGCGCCATAAGAGTGGAGCGGAGATTGGACACTCCTGGATTGGAAGAAACTCGTTCGAACTGCGCCGGTTATAGCCTACCCGGAAGACGCTATCAACAATGGCAACCCGCATGCGGACCCTGTTCCGATACTCCCATGGTTGTCCTGTGTGAATCTGGATCTCTGGAAGCTCGCTCAGGCCAGCACGCTCCAAGGTCTCCTGCAGGATGGCTGTCTTCATCTTTATCTGCGCTGAATAGTTCGCATGTTGATATTGGCAGCCGCCACACTCGCCGAAGTGGGTGCAGCGGGCCTGCACTCGGTCTTCGGAGGCGGTAAGAACCTGTTGCAAGGAGGCTTCTGCGAAACCGCTCTTCTCTCCCATCAGGTGGGCCTGGACGATCTCTCCTGGGAGCGTGAATGGAACAAACACAGCTTTGCCCGCTTCTGCGTCCTCGGACTGATGAGCAAGGCAAGAGCCGCCGTATACTGCTTTTTCAATTTGTAACTTCATCCGTGGCTCATATAAAAGAGGCTGAGGCGAGGTAGTTTACAAGCTTCAAGAATTCGCTTCTGAAGAAACTGCTGCTGTACTTGCTTGATCTGGACGGCCTGCATCTTGCCACGGTAGGGAGCAAGTTCTCGGGCTGCCTGTTCGCGCAATGCGACCAACTCTTCTTCCTGTGTGGAGGTTAGCAGTGCTGCGAACATCTTTTCTTCTAATACAGTGAGCGTGCGATCGAGCTCTTCAAGAGAGCCTGCGGGTTCAACGTGCAGGCTGAGAGCGAGGGATCGCAGACGGGATGCAACTTCGGCAGCCGTCGCATCCGCTGGAGGGTTGAGCTGGGCTGCTTCCATGGCAGAGGCATTTTCCTCGAGGTACTTTTCGATTCGTATGCTATCGAAGCCGCTGTCGGTTGCATCGTTTCCTGTAGCGGGCGCAGCTCCGATGGCCGCGTCCATGGCCTGCTCAACGGCCTCAAGGACACTCTGAGCACACCATGCAAGACCATTTACTTTGCGGGTCTTTCGGGATGCGCGCAAGGTCTTTGCGTCGTGCTTATCGAAGGCGTTGTCTATGCCGCGCAGGACGGCTTCAAGCGGCACTCCTGCCTCGCGCCAGGTCTCGATCAGCGCCCAGTCCAGCGTAGACAGCATCAGCAGGGAACCGCGTCTTTGCTGAAATCTTTCTTCGATCTCCGTGAAGTAATTAAAGTAGTTTTGCATGCTTTCTAAAAGAGCCTGGCTCGGAGTGCGCTAGGCAGGTCATGCCTCGCGCTTCTTGCTGCAGTCCAGATTGCGCTCATAGATGAGACGCAGTCCTGTCAGCGTCAGCATCTCGTCCACTGCCCGGATGTATTTGGAGCCGCCCGCAATGAGTGCGGCCAATCCGCCGGTAGCAACTGTCTTCGTCTCTGTACCCATCTCGGCGAGCATGCGCTCGAGGATGCCGTCGACGAGGCCGATATAGCCGTAGTAGAGACCGATCTGCATATTATCGATGGTTCCGGTCCCGATCACTTTTTCCGGTTTCTTTATCTCGATCCGTGGGAGTCGCGCGGCACGCAGGAACAGCGCTTCTGCCGATATGCCGAGGCCTGGGGCGATGGCGCCGCCGAGGAACTCTCCCTTCTTCGAGACCACGTCGAAGGTGGTTGCGGTGCCCATGTCAACGACGATGCACGGTCCCCCGAAACGCTCGAAGGCTGCTATGCAGTTGACGAGCCTGTCCGCGCCCAGGTCTGCGGGATTGTCGATGAGAATAGGCATACCAGTCTTTATGCCGGGTTCGACGAACAGCGGTTTTACATTGAAGTGGAGTTCGCATACGTGGCGCAGCATGGAATCGAGCGAAGGCACGACCGATGAGATCGCGATCCCATCGACGAGTCCGACCTGTAAACCTCTGAGAGCGAATAGATTGTGCAGCAGGACGCCGAACTCGTCGCTGGTCTGTTTGGTGGAGGGCGTGGTGATTCGCCAGTTTGCTGCCATCTCTGACGTCGCGGCACCCGTTTGGTTCGTCAGTTCGTAGAGTCCGAGGACTGTATTTGTGTTGCCTACGTCAATTGCCAGCAGCATGGCCGTCTCCCACCGTCATTGTTGTCATTGTGCGCGTACTCCGCCGGAGAGGACGGTGTGTGTTGTGCCATCGTCGCCGGTGACGAGGAGAAAACCGCGCTCATCAAGGCCATTCGTCACGCCAGTATAGCCGCCGGATTCGTCGACGCTGACGCGTCTGCCGCACACCCAGCTGGATGCGGCAGAGAAGCGTTCGAGTAGGGAAGAGCTGCTACGGATTCCGGTTAGTTCTTCTTCGAGGAGGGCAATTTGCTGATTTAGCAACCGAAGAAAAGCGGTTAGGATGGGCTCGCGCGGCCATATTTTGCCTGTCTCCTGGCGCAGGGAGGTGGCGAGAGAGGTGAGTTCGGGTGGAAAACTCTGGTGGTTCAGGTTTAGACCTACGCCGATGACGGCGTGGCGCAGCATGGCCGGAGTGGTCGATTGGGCGGGTGTGGTTGAGGTTTCGACGAGGATTCCGCCGACTTTTCTGTTGCCGATCAGAAGATCGTTGGGCCAGCGTATGTCTGGCCGGATGTTCGCCACCGTGGAGATGGCCTCCTGGGCGGCTAGGCCGGTGGCCAGGGAGAGCCAGAGGGCGTTGGCGATGGTCATCTGGGGGCGCAGCAGGACGCTGACGTAGAGACCGTCGCCGGGGGTGGAGAGCCAGGTGTGGCCGCCTCGGCCTCGTCCGGCGGTTTGCTCGTCGGCGATCCATACGGAGCCGTGGGGTGCACCGGCTTGTGCGGCTTCTAGGGCGAGCGCGTTGGTGGAGTCTACGGAGGCGAGGTGGTGCAGGTTGCCGGCGAACGGAGTGTTCGCGAGCGCGCCGGCAACCTCGGCCAAGTTGAACGATTCAGGCACGTTGCATCCTCAGTAGATGTCTGCGGTGATGCGCATGCTGAGGTCGGCGGCGGTGGCGGAGTGGGTGAGTGCGCCGACCGAGATGAAGTCCACGCCGGTCAGAGCGTACTTGCGGACGGTCTTCAAGTTCATGTTTCCAGAGGCTTCTATGGAGATCTTGGGGGCTGCTGCGCGGATCTGTTTGACCGCTTTCTTCACCTGGGATGGGGTCATGTTGTCGAGGAGGATGGACTCTGCGCCGCCGGCGATGGCTTGTTCGAGCTCGTTCTGGGTGCGGACTTCAACCTGGACGATCTGGCCGGTTTTGCGGCCTTTGAGGGCGTGTTCGAGTGCGGCGGGCAGGCCTCCGCCGAGGGATATGTGGTTATTTTTGATGAGGATACCGTCCTGCAGGTCGAGGCGGTGGTTGACGCCGCCGCCGCAGCTTACCGCGTATTTATCGAGGGCGCGGAGGCCGGGGATGGTCTTGCGGGTGTCTAACACCTTGGTTTTTGTGCCAGATACGGCTTTAACGAAGTCGTTGGTGAGGGTGGCGATGCCGCTCATGCGCTGCATGAGATTGAGGATGACGCGTTCGCAAGAGAGGATGGCGGCGGCGTTGTGGCGGATGACGGCGATGGTCTGGCCTTTTTTGACCTTGACGCCGTCGAAGATCTCGGGGTGGCTGATGACTTCGAAGCGACCGACGGGAGAGGTGGACATCTTGCCGAAGATGTCTAGAAACACGGGGATACAGCCGAGGCCGGAGATGATGCAGGGCTGCTTGGCGACGATGGTTCCGGAGGCGCGGAGGCCGGGATCGATGGTGAGGGCGGTGGTGACGTCGTGTGCGGCTTTGTCCTCGGCCAGGGCGGCTTCGAGGATGGTTCGGATGCGTTTGCTCTTCCAGTCCATCCTGTAATCCTAAACCTGTTATTTGGCAGAAAAAGTTACAGCGGTGGTGAGGGGGTAATTTTATTGGTTTTGTTGGGTTTTTGGAGGGGATGGGTGATTTTTGGTGTGGTTTTTTGCTGGTGAGTTTGTGGTGGATGGTGGTGAGTTGGTGGGGTTTCGCTGCAGGTTGGGTGGAGGGGGTTTGATACGACAGGTTTTTGGGGTTTATTTTGGCCTGACGGCCGGTCCCCCTGCGCGGGCGGCGATCACTTCGTGATTTGTATACCCCTTCGGGTGAGGCTCCCGTTGGTCGCTTTGATCTTTGTGCCGACCAACGGGAGGACCGGGCGACGCGGTATACACCCCACGAAGTGGGCGCTCGCCGCGTAGGCGCTTTGTACTTCCTTATGCCATCGCGTAGCGGCGGCAGTGTTCGAGGTAGGCGGTCTCGTGGCTGGCTACGAGTTCGACCACGCTGCGCCACATCCAGCCGGGTGCGTCGAGGCCCTTGGAGCGGTTTCGGTTTAGCTCGGCGACCCAACTCTTTCTGGTGGAGGCGTCCATCTGACGGGCGTGGGCTTTGCCTACGATGGCTGCGAGGTAGCTGGCGGCGGCGACGGCCTCTTCGCGGGTGAGGCGATCCATCTCCAGCTTGAGGTCCTGCGGCATGAGCTCGCGCAAGACCACGGGACGGCCCAGGAACTTTGCAGCGAGCATGCGTTCGCCGAGGTAGGGCGAGAGGTTGCAGGCACCGGTGACGACACGCTGGGCGAAGTCCTTCGGCATGTCGGCGTGCTTTGCTGCGGGTGCGGCGGCCTGCACGGCCTGCTTGATGTCGACGAGGCAGTACTCCTTATCCTTCTTTGCGCCGACGCCGAGGAGGACGGCGTAGCGGAGACGGCCGAGGGAGCTGCAGCCCTTCATCCAGTAGGCGGAGTCGAGCACGCGGATCTTTGCGCCGTCGTCGCGGTGTTTGAAGGAGGTGATGAGTTTGCGGGCGGCTTCGCTTTCGAAGAGTTTTTCGATCGCCTGTTTTTCTTCGTCGGAGAGAGCCCAGAAACGTTCTCCGAGTGGGATGGTCGGTTTGACGTTCTCGATTCGTTCGTGTGCGAGGTGACGCCACTCGCGGTTGACGGACTGATGGAGGATGGTCTGGATGGGGCGCAGGGCTGCGGCATCTTTCGCGACTTTGGTGATTTTTTTGGCGCGGTGGGGGCTGAGCGCGGACTGGTAGCCGAGGACCATCTGTTCGATCATGAGGGCGGTGGTGACGCCGGGGAGGTCGGAGCCGCGGGCGGCGGTGGCGAGGGAGAGGGCGAGGCGGATGAGGTCGTGGGCGGGGTTGCCGATGACGGTCTGGTCGAGGTCGCGGATCTCGATCTCGACGAGGCCGTCGGCGCTGGCGACGGGGCCGAGGTTGCCGACGTGGCAGTCGCCACAGATCCAGATGGGTGGGCCCTGGGGGAGTTTTTTGCCGGAGTGGGCGTTGAGCCACTCGTAGAACTGGAGGGTGTTGCCGCGGACGTAGGCGTGGGCGGAACGGGCCATCTTGAGGCGACGCCGGTCTTCCAGCGCGGCCTGACGGTCCGCAGGCTTGATAGAGATTACTTTTTTAGGCATCGAGTAGTTTGATGCAGAAAATTAATCTTGTGGCAATGTTTGTGTGAGATAGAGCACTGGTTACGAGAGGCGCGGTTGGGTGGAGAGGCTGTGTGCGGTGCCGGGCTCTGTGGCTGAGGCGGCGTTGGTGGAGTGGAGCAGGGCGTAGCTGGCGAAGGAGTACCAGCCGAACCAGAAGAAGATGGATATGCGCTGGGTAAGGCCGTGGAAGCCCATGGGATCGAGGCGCGTGATCATGAGCCAGATGTAGAGCAGGTTGTAGACGGCGATGGCCATGGATATGGTTCGCACCGTGGTGGAGTGCGCGGTGGGTGTGAACTCCGCAGCGAAGAACGCGGGGACGAGCACGACGAAGAAGCCGATGCCGTAGAGGCCGTGAAGCGGGCTGCCCATGACGAAGATGCCGTTGCTGACCATGCTCGCTCCGAAGATGAGGGCGGAGAACGAGGTGAAGAGGTACTGCCGAAGGCCGCGCTGCATGAGGGCGAGGCTGAAGAGGATGATGGAGGCGCCGCAGACGATGGCTGCGATTCGGGTGGCCTGGGCGGCGGGATGATGGAGGAGTTCGAGTTCGCTGAGCTGCTGGGAGAGGGAGGAGTAGCCGGAAATGGTGAAGCCCATCAACATGGGGACGAGCATGGCTCCGAGGGGGAGGATGAGCGACTGTTTCAGTAAGAAACGGTTCAATACGGTCTCCTAATTCTTTCCCTTACGGTGTTGAGCGAGGCGCTTCGAGCAAAATATGGGGGTTCTTCCCCTTCGACAGGCTCAGAGTCAGAATGACAACAGTTTTTTGCACTTGGTGTTGTACGGTGCGGGCTTAGGTTTGGTTCCGAGGGTGTGGCGTGTGTGGGCTTTGTTATGTTGCGGGGGTGAGGCCGTGGCGGAGCATGACGGCGGCGATGGCTGCGGGGTCGGGCGGTCCGCCGGTGGCGGCGTTGACGATGGCGGCGAGTTCGCGGAAGTAGGTGGAGCCGAGGATGCCGGGGGTGATGACGGCGAGTGCGCGGGCGGTGGCGGATGAGGGGTTGTCGAAGCGGTGGACGTCTCCGCGAGGGATGTAGAGGACGTCTCCGGGGGTGACTTCGACGACGCGACCGCTGAGGGTCATGGTGAGGATGCCTTCGAGGCCGTAGATGGTCTCGTCGAAGGCATTGTGGCTGTGGGAGGCGGGGACTTCGGCACAGGGAGGGACGGTTAGTTCGAGGATGGTCACGGAGGCGTTGGCGGCGGGGCCGTCGATGAGGAAACGGATGGTGAGTTGTCCGATGTGGATGTCGGAGGGATGCTCGTCTTTTCCGGCGACTTGTTTTGTAACTTTTTTGGTGGCTATTTCTGTGACGTCTTCAGTGGCGGTTGGAGTGTCTGGCATGAGTTGGCTCCCGTTGCTTTGCTTGCGGTGCATGAGGTTTTCGTGTGCTCAGGGGATGGTACAGCACGGGGCAGAGGTGGCACGTGTTTGCGCGACATTCTATGATCTAAAGAGTGAGTTATACGATTGCAGCCTTTTATCGGTTCGTCGCGTTGCCTGCACCTGATGCGCTGGCTGAGGAGATGCGCGCGTTGTTCGAGGGTAGCGATCTTCGCGGGACGATGCTGATTGCCGGCGAGGGCGTGAACGGTACGATGGCGGCGTCGGCTGAGACGATGGAACGGCTGTTGACGGTTCTGGAAGAGAAGGTGGGGATCGACAGGGCGGAGGTAAAGTTCTCCTTCGCGGATGAGCCGCCGTTTGGACGGCTGAAGTTTCGGATGAAGGCGGAGATTATTGCGTTTCGCGAGGCGAAGGTTGATCCGACGCAGGCTGGGCAGTATGTGCTGCCGCAGGATTGGGATGCGCTGACGGCTGATCCTGAGGTGCTGGTGCTGGATACGCGGAATAGTTATGAGACGGAGATTGGAAGTTTTGCGGGGGCGACGGCTCCGGAGATTGGGAAGTTTTCGGAGTTTGTGACGTATGTGCGGGAGAATCTCGATCCGGCGAAGCATCGGAAGGTGGCGATGTTTTGCACGGGTGGGATACGGTGCGAGAAGGCTTCGGCGTTCATGCTGCAGGAGGGTTTTGCAGACGTGTACCACCTGAAGGGCGGGATTCTGAAGTATCTGGAAGAGGTGCCGGAGGAGGCGAGTACGTGGCGGGGGGAGTGCTACGTGTTTGATCGAAGGACCTCGGTGGGGCATGAGGACTTTGAAGACTGAGATGGATGGACTCGCCGCGATGGTTTAGCGCGGCGAGTTTTCTTTGCGAAGGACTTAGTTCAGGGCGTCGAGGGCGGTTTTGGTTTTGTCGTAGAGGGTTTTGGTCTCGGCGTATTGCTTGCGGAGACCGTCTACGATGTGGGCCGGGGCTTTGGCCATGAAGGCTTCGTTGGTGAGCTGGCGGTCGGCGGCGGTGATGCCTTTTTCGTACTTGGCTAGGTCTTTGGTGAGGCGTTCGCGTTCGGCGGGGATGTCGATCTGGCGCTCGTAGGTGACGGCTACGTCGAAGCTGGTGGTGCCGCGAACGTTGGGGCCGCTGAGGGGTTCGTCGGCGAGCTCGATGGAGGCGACGCGGGCGAGTCTGGCGATGGCGTCGAACTCGGTTTCGAGGAGCCAGCGGTGGGGTTCGGCGAGATGGATCTGGATGGGGACGGTCTCTTTTTCGGGGACGCCGAGGTCTTTGCGGACGCTGCGGACGGCGACGATGATCTCCTGGAGGATGTCCATGTCGGCGATGTCTTTTTCGGAGGCGCGGGCGTCGTCGGCGGTGGGGTAGGCGGCGAGTGCGATGGATTTGAGTGGGGGATTGCCAGCGTAGAAGGCGTGCCAGATCTCTTCGGTGAGGAAGGGCATGATGGGCGAGAGGAGACGCAGGGAGGCTTCGAAGACGGCGAGGAGGGTGGCGAGCGCGGCGGTGCGGGAGGGGATGTCGGGCTTGTCGACGAAGTCGAGACGGAGCTTGACCATCTCGAGGTACCAGTCGCAGAAGTCTCCCCAGAAGAACTGGTAGAGGTGGTTGGCGGCTTCGTCGAAGCGGTAGTCGACGAGGGCGGCGTTGACGAGGGCGGAGGTCTTGCTGAGGCGGCTGCGAATCCAGCGGGACTCGATGTAGTTGTCTTGGGTGGTGGTGAGGGCTTGGGGCAGGGTGGTGAGGTCGATGGTGACGCCGGCTTCGCGTGCGCGTTCGACGTTCATGAAGATGAAGCGGGCGGCGTTCCAGATCTTGTTAGCGAAGGCGCGGTAGCCCTCGGTGCGGGCCTCGGAGAAGGCGATGTCGGTGCCGGGCGAGGCCATGGAGGCGAGGGTGAAGCGGACGGCGTCGGTGCCGAAGCGCTCGATGATGTCGATGGGGTTGATGACGTTGCCCTTGGTCTTGGACATCTTCTCGCGGTTGGCGTCGCGGACGAGGCCGTGGATGTAGACCTCGCGGAAGGGGATGGCGTCGGCGAGGGTGCGCTTGCTGCCGTCGGGCATAGGGACGTCGAGCATGAAGTGGCAGCCGAGCATGATCATGCGGGCGACCCAGAAGAAGAGGATGTCGAAGCCGGTGACGAGGAGCTGGGTGGGGTAGAAGGCGGCGAGGTCAGGGGTGAGGTCCGGCATGCCGGTGTCGGGGTTGGTGTTGGGCCAGCCGAAGACGGTGAAGGGAAGGAGGCCGGAGGAGAACCAGGTGTCGAGAACGTCGGTCTCCTGCGTTATGTCGGCTGAGGTGCAGGTGCCGCAGTGGGTTGGGGTTTCTCGGGCGACGGTGATGGCGTTGCAGGATTTGCAGTGCCAGGCGGGGATGCGGTGGCCCCACCAGAGTTGTCGGGAGATGCACCAGTCGTGGATGTTGCCCATCCACTCGTCGTAGGTCTTGCGGTACTGGTCGGGGGTGAATTTGATATGGCCGTTGTCGACGGCGGCGATGGCGTTGGCGGCGATGCTGTTGCCGCCGGTGTTAGGTGTCTTGTTGACGGCGAGGAACCACTGCTGGGAGAGGCGCGGCTCGATGATGACGCCGGTGCGCTGGGAGAGGCCGATGGCGAGGGTGTGGTCTTTGACGGCTTCGAGGAGGCCGAGGTCGTCGAGGTCGGCGACGATGCGCTCGCGTGCGGCGAAGCGGTCGAGGCCGTGGTAGGGCGAGCCGGGAAGGGCGATGCGTGCGGTCTCGTCGAGGATGCTGGGGCTGGCGAGGTGGTGGCGCTGGCCGATGGCGAAGTCGTTGGGGTCGTGGGCGGGCGTGACCTTGACGGCACCGGTGCCGAACTCGGGCTTGGCCCAGTCGTCGGCGAGGATGGGGATCTCGCGATCGGGTGCGCCGTTGATGCCGCTGAGGGGCAGGTCGACGAGTTTGCCGTGGAGGGCGAGGTAGCGCTCGTCGGCGGGGTTGACGACGACGGCGGTGTCGCCGAGCATGGTCTCGGGACGGGTGGTGGCGATGGTGATGTGGCCTGATCCGTCGGCGAGTGGGTAGCGGATGTAGTAGAGCTTGCCGAGGCGCTCTTCGTGTTCGACTTCGAGGTCGGAGACGGCGGTCTGGGCGGCGGGGTCCCAGTTGACGATGTAGGCTCCGCGATAGATGAGGCCCTGCTCGTAGAGGCGGACGAAGGCCTCTTTGACGGCGGGTGAGAGCTTCTCGTCCATGGTGAAGTACTCGCGGGACCAGTCGACGGAGGCGCCGAGGCGCTTCATCTGATCGAGGATGGCGGAGCCGTAGATCTCGCGCCAGGCCCAGACTTTTTCTACGAAGGCGGAGCGGCCGAGCTCTTTACGCGAGGTGCCCTGTTCTTTGAGCTGGCGCTCGACCATCATCTGGGTGGCGATGCCGGCGTGGTCGGTGCCGGGGACCCAGAGGGCGGTGTGGCCGCGCATGCGATGCCAGCGGGTAAGGATGTCCATCTCCGCCTGGTTGAGCATGTGGCCCATGTGGAGGCGCCCGGTGACGTTGGGGGGCGGAAGGAGGATGGTGAACTTTTCGGATTTGTCCGACGTACTTTCCGAGGTTGGAACGTCAAAGAGATGTTCTTTGACCCAGTACTCGGCCCAGCGTTGTTCTATGACAGAGGGATCGTATGCCTTCGGCAGTTCCTGACTACTGTTTTGTTCGCTCATCGGTGCTTTAAGGGTAGCATTTGCGGGCGGTTGCGTGTCGCGGACAGAGGAGCGCGTTTATGGCTGCTGCGGGCGACTCTGAGAGTTCAAATATTAAAATCAGGTTTCACCCGGGACATCGGTCGCCGTACACTAACCCCGCGAGGCATTTCATGGTTGGACGGTATCTCTCGGCGCTTCTGAGTTTGGCGGCGCTGTTGAGTATTGCGAGCAGTTCTTCTTTCGTTCTGACTTCTCCGGCGGTTGCGCAGGAGCGCGATGGTTCCGCACCGGCACAGGCGAGTGGAGGGGATGCTACGCATGGCGTTTATAAGGTCGGAGGTGACGTCTCTGCTCCGGTACTGATCCGTTCGGTTGAGCCGGAGTATCCGGAGAAGGCACGGCAGACCGGAGCTAGTGGGACGGTATTGGTGAACCTCTACGTCGACGTGCATGGAATTCCGAGTCACGTTCGTGTGGTTCGCGGATTGGGCATGGAGTTGGATGAGAGCGCGAGTAAGGCGGTAAGGCAGTATAGGTTTCGGCCCGCGATGAAGGACGGCAAGCCGGTGATGGTTGAGTTCAACGTTGAAGTTTCATTCCAGCAACCCTAAGCTCACGAGGTTTTTTATGGTTCGATTGCTCCTCGCTGTTTCGATTTTCTTTGCGGGTGCGCTGCCCGCGTTTGCTCACTCCAGCCATGATCGCGTGGCCATAGGAAGCACGATTACGGTGGCTGATGGAGATACGGCGGGTGACATCGCGTGCTTGTTCTGCACGGTGCGCGTGCATGGGGACGTGAAGGGCGATATCGCGGTGATGTTTGGGTCGATTACCGTGGACAGCGGACGGAATGTCTCGGGCGATGTGGCTGGGCTGGGTGCGAATCTGGCTCTGGGCGAGGGCGCGGAGATTGCCGGAGATGTGGCGATCGCGGGTGCGGATGCGACGCTAGCGCCGGGAGCGATGATTCATGGGGACAGGGCGATTGCGCCGAATCGCCTGTGGATGCTGCTGCCGTTTGCTCCGCTGCTGATTCTTGCGGGCGTTGTGTGGCTGATTATCTATATCGTCAGGCGCAATCGGTATCAGTTTCCGGCGTATCCAAATGGGCGGCGGTACTGAGGGTTCGGGGTGCAGGGAAGATCGTGTCCGAGGATGAGGGCGCCATCGGTACTCTTGTTCGATGATTTATTTCTTGATGGAGAGTGCGGCGGGATGGAACATCGAGGCCTGCTGGCGCGTATCAGCAGAGGCAGGTACATGTTGGGGGAAGATTGCTGAAGCCGTCGCTGCCTAGATTCGTTGTGTCTCTTATGATGCTGGTGATGTCGATGACGCTCGCGCAGGCGGCGTTTGCGCAGGCAGCTCCGGGGAGCCGTACCTACGTGGGGCAGGATGTCTTTGTGGCCTCGGGGCAGCAGATCCATAATGCGATGTGCCTGTTCTGTTCGGTGCAGGTGGAGGGCGACCTGACGGGGAACGTGCTGGTGCTCTTCGGCAGCTTGAATGTGAGTGGGCGGGTGCGGGGGCATGCAACCGTGGTTGGCGGGAATGCGGTGGTGGACTCGCAGGCGCGGATTGGCGGAGATGCGGTGGTGCTGGGCGGGAATGCGGTGTATGAGACGGACGATTCGCTCTCCGGCAGTGCGTATGTGCTGGGCGGGCATCTGTCGCGGGTGTCGAGGCCGGAGGGAAGCAGGCAGAGGAGGGTGTCGCTGAGCCCGGTTTTTTTCGGGCTGCTTGCGGTGCTGGCGCTGATTCTGCTCTCGGCGGCGATTGTGCCGCGGGTGCGGCGGCGGCCTGCTGTGAATCAGTCGTTGTAATGGATGCGGGTGGGAGTGACGAATCGGAGACGTAAAAGAGGGATGAGCCTTTCGGCTGATCCCTCTTTTTGTTTGTTGATTTGTAGTGAAGCGAATTCAGCTTAGAAGGGGTTGAGCTTGGAGAGGCCCTTCTTCTTCTTGTGCTTGCTGGAGGACTCGTCGCCCTTGTCGAAGCCCGGCTTTCCGTTCTTGCCGTTGGCGTTGGATGCCTGTGCGGCGGCCTGGGTTCCGGGGGCGATGTCGTTGGTGGTCTCAGGGGCTCCAGCGGCCTTTTCTACTGCGGGTAGAGGGGTTGAGTTCTCCGGGCCAACGGCCTTGAGTCCGCCGTTGTCTGCGGGTACTCCGGCAGCGCGCGCGGCAGGTTCAGCACCGGCGGGTGCAGCGCCAGCGGGTGGAGCGGCGGGCGAGGCGGTTGCGCCGGGGCTGAGGATCTCGACTCCCATGCCGTTGCCGGTGGAGGAGGCTGGTGCGGCGTAGCTGCTGGCGGGGGGAGCCGGGTGGTTGCCCTCGACGTTGGTGACAGCTGCCGTGCCTATTGCACCGGACTCAGCTGTAGGAACGTCCTGGAGCTGAAGGGGAGCCGCCGGAGTTGCGGGCGCTGCATCCGCGGTTGCGGGGTTGGTGCTTGCATCGCCGGATCCGCTGGCAGGTGAGGCGGTGCCTGTCTCAGGCTTGGCGGCGAGGGTGCCGGTCGCCGCGGGGGCGCCTGGCTTGAGGGCAGTGTTGAAGTCGGCCATGATCTGCGTGGTGATGTGGGGCGCGAGGGTGGGGGATGGGTCGGTGATGGTGGGCTCGCCGTCGCGCGCTGCCATGACGACGTCGGGCTGATGGAGGACGAGGAGCTTGGCGCGATCCTGCAGGCGGTACTGGCGGCGGCTGTTTTCAAGCGCGACGCTGGCTGCGACCTGCTCGGGCGTTGGGACCGGGATGGGGAGATTCATGGCGTCGAGGCGCTCGCGGGCGTCTTCGACGTGGGGTGAGGCGGAGTGCTCGAGGACGACTTTGGTGTAGGCGGCTGCGGCCTGATCGTCGTAGATCTTTTCGAGTCTTGCCTTGCCTGCTTCGGGGAGCTTCATGTTGCGGACGAAGCGTGCCTCGGTCTCGTAGGCGTCGCCGAGGCCGACGAGGACGTCGTCCATGTGGCTGTACTGCGGATAGGTATCGACGACGGTCTGGTAGCGCGCGATGGTGGCGGGCCAGTTGCTATGCGTGGAGTAGAAGGAGCCGATGGAAGCTTCGCGTGTGGCGAGGACCTCCTGCACCTCGCGCAGACGCTGCTTGGCCTGCGGGACGAGGGTGGACTCGGGAAACTGCTGGAGCATGAGGCGGTACTCTTCTTCGGCGTGGACGGCCTTGGCGTAGTCACGGTCGGGCTTGTCCATCTGGCGGAAGTAGATGTCGCCGACGCGCATCTGGGCCTCGGCAGCCTCGGGTGCATTGGGGAAGAAGGTGATGAAGTCTTTGTACTCCTGCTCGGCCTGGGTGAGGGCAGCGGTGCCGCCTTCCTTGTACCAGCTATCGCCGATGGCGAGCTTGGCTTTCATCTGGTACTGCGAGTCGGGATAGGTGTTGAGGAGGGTCTGGAGGTCGAGGCGGGCGACGTCGAAGTGGCCGCGCTTGGTGGCGTCGACGGCTTTGTCGTAGAGGACCTTGTCGGGAAGGCTGGCGTCGGGGGCGACGAGGCCTTTTTCCTTGCGGAGCTCTTTCTTCGTGTCTTTGGACTGGACGACTTTATCGTCCTTCTTGCCGACGGGAGAGGAGAGAGTCACGCTCTCGTGCTGCTGGCCGTTGGCGTCGGTGGTGCCCTGCGAGTTACCGGTGACCTGTGCGATGGCACTGAAGGAAGAGATCAGAAGCCCGGCAATGGCAAGTCCTGCCAGCGAGCTGGCCCTGACACTGGGAAAAAAAGAACGCTTGTTCATCCGCTGTAAACCCAATCTGCCTGGCGTCCAAGTTCGCCCAGGCTGCTGCCATCTATTCTAAACGCTCCGGTCAGAGTTGTGCCGGAGTTGCTGCGCGAGCGAGTTTGAGGAAATCCTTGGCGTTCTGTTCGGTCTTGCCGGGGGCGAAGATGGCGGAGCCGGCGACGAGCATGTCCGCTCCTGCTTCGACGACCTGGGCGACGGTATCGTGAGCGACGCCGCCGTCGACTTCGATGCGAAAGTTGAGGCCCATCTCTTCGCGGAGCTCTGCGAGGTGGGCGATCTTGTCGAGGGCGAGGGGAAGAAACTTCTGGCCGCCGAAGCCGGGGTTGACGCTCATGACGAGGACATAGTGAAGCATGGGAAGGACTTCGATGAGGGTGTCGACCGGGGTGGCGGGGTTGAGGACGACGCCGGGAAGCATGCCGTGGTGGACGATCTGCTGAAGGGTACGGTGCAGGTGGCGGCAGACCTCTTGGTGGACGCTCATGAGGTCGGCACCGGCTTCGGCGAAGTCGGCGATGAAGGCGTCGGGATTCTCAACCATCATGTGGCAGTCGAGGGGGAGTTTGGTGACGGGGCGCAGGGCCTTGACCATGGGCGGGCCGAAGGTGATGTTGGGGACGAAGTGGCCGTCCATGATGTCGACGTGGAGGATGGTGGCTCCGCCGCGTTCGGCTGCGGCTACGTCGTCGGCGAGGTGGGCGAAGTCGGAGGCCAGGATGGATGCTGCCAGTTCAATCACGAGGGTTCGCTCCTGAGTGCAAGTCTATCAGCGGGAGCGGGGGTGGGATAGGTTTGGGGATGGAAGGATGAGGCTGGGAGTGTGGGAGTTTGTGAGAACGATTATTCGGCTTCGCTGGTGGGCTTGTCTGAGTGGGGTGCGAGATTTTTGGGGACGATGGGGACTTCGCGCTCGACGTCGGGACGGCCTTCGTGGAGGATCTTTGTGCGCGCGGCTTTGGCTGCATCGCGGCTGGTCTCGGCCATGGGCTTGGGGTCGCCGATGACCATGCGGGCGGCGCCGCGAAGGATGCTGCGGATGCGCCAGCTGCCGTCGTCGCCGGAGAGGAAGATCTCGCCGGTGCGCTGCTTCTCGGGACGGTAGTACCAGCGGCGCACGAGGGAGAGGTGATCGCTGAGGAGGGCGAGATCGTTGGTGGCGCCGACTTTGGCTTCGAGTGCGGCGATGGCTTGCGCGGCGCGGGTTTCGGGTGAGCTTTGGACGCCGTCTGCGGATGCGCCTTCCAGCGGGACGGCTTGGAGCATGAGGGGTTGGGCGAAGAGAGAGCTGCCGACGGAGGTCTGCTCGCGGACGGCGCGGACGCCGAGGGTGGAGAGATGTTCGGGGCCGACGATGCAGCCGCCGTCGAGGAGGAAGAGCGCGGCCTGCTCGGTGGAGTCGTCTTGTTGCGCTGCGGTTTGGACGATGACGGCGCGGAGCTTCGGGATGGGACGCACGATCCAGTCGGCGAGGGTTTGCGTTGCTTTGACCTTCTGCCACTGCGCATGGAGTGCGGCGGCTTTTTCGAACTTCATGGCGGAGGAGGCTTCTTCGCGTTCGAGTCCGATGTCGATGATCATGCTCTCGCCGAGGGTGTCGAAGAAGCGTTTGACGGCTTTGGCCTCCGCTGCGTACTCGTCGGGCGTGCAGGCGAGGTTGCAGGGCGCGAGACACTTCTTCATCTCCTGGTAGACGCAGCCGGGGTGCTCGGGATAGGGCTGGAGATCTTCGTAGCAGCGGCGGAGTTTGAAGAGATCGAGGACGGCGTCGCAGTATCGTTCGGCGGAGAGGCGCGAGGGGAAGGGGCCGTACATCTGGTCGAGCCCGGCGCGGTTGAGTTTGTTGGTGGGATAGACGCGGGGGTGCGCGTTCTCCATAGTGAGGCGGAGGAAGTAGGGCGTGTGCAGCTTGAGACGGCGGCGGGCCTCAGCGTATCCGAAGAGTGCGGCGGTGGCTTGATAGAGGACGAGAGAGGACTCGAAGGTGGAGCCGGTGATGCAGTACTCGATGCGTGCGACTTTTTCGCGGAGATTGAGGCGTTTGGACTGCGACTCGGGCGGGTCGAGGAGACGACGCATGCGCCGTCGAATATCCGTGGTCTGGGTCAGGTAGGGCGAGTCTTCCGGGCGTGCGCCGTAGAGCGCGAAGATGCCGGGTTGTGCAGGGATAGCGCGCAGAATCTCTTCGGCGTGGTCTGGGGTGAAGAGGACGACGTGCTCGAAATGGAAGATCGCTGCCACAGGCTGAATTGTAGTCGCAAAAATTTGCAGAGGCTAAGATGAATTACTTGATTTCGGAAGAGGCCCAAAGTGTTTAACGTCGAACCGCAAGAGCAGTGGAATGCGAATGAAGCCGCCGAGTTCGAAGAGTATGTTCAAGCGCGGCACAGAAAGATGAGGAGGGCAGCTATTTGGGCAGGTGCGGCACTTCTTCTGAATCTTCTCTGCATCGACCCATTTTTATATGGGCACTCCTTGCATCGTTACTGGGACACTACAGGGAAGTATCTCCTTTTGCTAGCGATGGCTGTGTTTCTCTGGTTTGTATTGAGAGTGGCTTTCGTCTGGACATCATGGCAGAGTGCTCGCGACACACGACGCGAGTTTGGCGACCCATTGTAGGAACTAATTGCTACGCACCTGCGATCGTCATACCTTCGATGCGAATTGTAGGCGCTGCGCTTGCTCCGCGGAAGACGAGATCATTGCCGATGCCGACGATGTTGCGGTACATGTCTTTGAGATTTCCTGCGATGGTGATCTCTTCGACGGGGTAGGCGATCTCGCCGTTCTCGATCCACATGCCGCTTGCGCCCTGGGAGTAGTCGCCGGTTACGAGGTTGACGCCGAAGCCCATGGTCTCGGTGACGTAGAGGCCGGATTTGATGTCGCCGATGATCTCGTCTGGTGTGAGCGTGCCGGCTTCGAGGAAGAAGTTGCCTGCGCCGATGCCGGGGTTTCCGGCGAGACCGCGAGAGGCGTTGCCGGTGGAGTGCATGTTGAGCTTGCGCGCGGTGTAGGTGTTCATGACGTAGTTCTTGAGGATGCCGCGTTCGACGAGGACGGTGCGGCGGGTGGGCAGGCCTTCGCCGTCGAAGGGACGGGTGCCGAAGCCGCCGGTCTTGATGTCGCTGCTGTCTTTTCCGCTGTCTTTGCCGCCGAAGACGATGGTGCCGTCGTCGATGACGGTGATGTTTTCTCCGGCGACCTGTTCGCCGAGGAGGCCGCTGAAGAAGGAGGCGTTGCGGTAGATGGCGTCGCCGTTGGCCGCGTCGAAGATGTTGCCGATGATGCTGCGGGCGATCTCGGGTGAGAAGACGACGGGGGCTTTTTGCGTTTTGACCTGGCGGGCGCCGAGGCGCTTAAGGGTGCGGCGGGCGGCTTCGTGACCTATTGCTTCGGGGTTCTCGAGCTTCCTGGTGGTGCGGGCGCTGGAGTACCAGTAGTTGCGCTGCATGTTGCCGTTTTCGTCGTGGGCGATGGGCGCGGCGGAGAAGCCGCAGTAGCTGCGACGGTATTCGCCGATGAAGCCGCGGGAGTTCATCAGGATCTTGTGCGAGGTGGAGGTGTCGAAGTCGCCGCCGCCGGAGTTCTGGATGCGGGCGTCGTAGGCCATGGCCGCTGCTTCGGTGCGTCGTGCGATCTCGATGCGCTCGGCGGGCGGCATCTGGTTAACGTCTTCGAAGTAGAGGTGCTGATCTTCGTCGATCTGGCCGAACTCGTGCGCTTCGGGGAGACCGGCGAAGGGGTCTTCGCTGGTGATCCTGGCGAGGGTGACTGCGCCTTCGACGAGGCGAGCGATGCTCTCGGCGGAGAAGTCGGACGAGGAGGTGCTGGCGGTGCGCTGGGCGTTGCCGGATGCGATGAAGACGCGCAGGCCGACGGCACGGGAGCCGGATTCTTTGAGGGTTTCGACCTGGCCCAGACGCACGAGGGCGGAGAACTCATCGCCCTCGTAGACGACAGCTTCGGCGTCGGTGGCTCCGGCTTTGAGGGCCTTTGCGAGGACTTCGGAGGCGAGCTGCTTCAGGTCGGACGAGACAACGGGCGCGGACTGTGACACGTATTACTTACCTCGACGGGCGATGTGACTTCAGCGAACTGGCGTTTGGGACATGCGGGACTGGCGACCGTCGGTGGCTTTGAGGAAGTGCATGCCGGCGAGGCAGTACTCGGAGTCGCTCTTGAGCTTGTGCTCAATGTGAGAGGCAGCTCCGTCTTCGGTGCGACGCTTGTAGAGCTTGACGGGGCCTCCGCAGTCCTTGCAGCGGAACTCGGTGTCGTTGTCTTCGAGGGCGACGGCGATGGGTTTGATCTTCCAGAATGGCTCGTAGCCACCGGTTGCTTTGACGCGGCGACGTTTTACTTCGCACTCGTAGAATTTTTCGCGGTCGATTGCCATGATGCACCTCGTTTGCAGGGAAGCTGTTGAGTCTTACTGTTACGTTTTACTTTCTGTTGTCGTGCAAAAGAGAGTGTGCGAAGAGTGTGCCGTTAGCGGCTATTCGACGGGATGGTCCGATTGCTTTGGCTGACGGCCGTCGGTGGCTTTTTTGAATAACATACCGCCGAGGCAGTACTCGGAGTCGGCGGGAGATTTGTGTTCGACGTAGGGCACGGCGCCGGCTTTGCCGTTGCGGCCGAGGAGCTTGACCACGCCGAAGCAGTCCTTGCAGCGGAACTCGGTGTCGCTGTCGGCGAGTGCGTCGACTACAGGCTTGACCTTCCAGAAGGGCTCGTAACCACCGCCTGCCTTGACACGACGGCGCTTCACTTCGCACTCATACATCTTTTCGCGTTCGACTGCCATTATTGTCCTGTTCCCCCGACCGTCATGCGGTCGAGCTTTACTGTGGGCATGCCTACGCCGACGGGCACGCTCTGCCCGGCCTTGCCGCAGGTGCCGATGCCTTCATCGAGTGCAAGATCGTTTCCAACCATCGAGACGTACTTGAGAGCTTCGGGGCCGTTGCCGATGAGGGTCGCGCCTTTGACCGGGCGGGTGACCTTGCCGTCTTCGATGAGGTAGGCTTCGCTGGCCGAGAAGACGAACTTGCCGTTGGTGATGTCGACCTGGCCGCCGCCGAAGTTGACGGCGTAGAGGCCGCGTTTGACGGACTTGATGATGTCTTCGGGCATGTCGTCGCCGTTGAGCATGTAGGTGTTGGTCATGCGCGGCATGGGGATGTGGTGGTAGCTCTCGCGGCGTCCGCTGCCGGTGTTGGGCATGCCCATGAGGCGCGAGTTGAGCTTGTCGGAGAGGAAGCCTTTGAGGATGCCGTTCTCGATGAGGACGGTCTCCTGGGTGGGGTTGCCTTCGTCATCCATGTTGATGGAGCCGCGGCGACCGGGCATGAGGCCGTTGTCGACGACGGTAACTTTTTCGCTGGCTACCTTCTGGCCGATGAGTCCGGCGAAGGCTGAGGTCTTCTTGCGGTTGAAGTCGGCTTCGAGGCCGTGGCCTACGGCTTCGTGAAGGAGAACGCCGGGCCAGCCGGGGCCGAGGACGACGGGCATCTCGCCGGCGGGAGCTTCGATGGCTCCGAGCTGGAGGATGGCGGTGCGGGCGGCCTCGCGGGCGTAGTGTTCGGGGGACTTGTCTCCGTCGCCCTGGCTGCGGGTGTCTTCGAAGAAATCCATGGTGACGCGTCCGCCGCCTCCGCTGCTGCCGCGTGCGGTGTTGACGCCGTCTTTCGCGATGACGAAGACGTTGAGGCGGGCGAGGGGCTGAGTGTCGGAGGCGAAGGTGCCGTCGGAGGCAGCGACGAGGATGCGGCGGAGCTCGTCGTTGAAGCCGGCGCGGACCTGGGTGATGCGGGAGTCGTAGGCGCGGGCGGCCTTGTCGGCGCGTTGGATGAGGGCGAGCTTGGCGGCGATCTCGGCGTCGCTGGTGGCTCCGGCGACGGGGTAGAGCGAGGGGGCGTCGCTGGTCTGGCGGAAGCCGCTCATGAGCTCTTTGGCCGGGCCGCTGGCGATGAGGGCTGCGGTACGTGCGGCGCGGAGGAGGCGGTCGCTGGAGAGGTCGTCGGTGTAGGCGTAGCCGGTGCGTTCGCCGGAGAGGACGCGGATGCCGCAGCCTACGCTGATGCCCTGACTGGCGGATTTGACCAGGGACTCGTCGATGCCGAGGGAGGTGGAGGTGACCGATTCGAAGTAGAGGTCGGCGTAGTCGCCACCGGCCGAAAGTGCTTCCCCGAGGCAGCGCTCCATCAGACGTTCAGAGATTCCCAACTTTTCGATGAAATATCGCTTGTGATCAGGAGGGATTATGGTCATTACTCTTGATTCTAGGCTTCTAAGGGGGCCGGGGCAACTGGAATCGGCGTAAGGGACGCTTCGGAGTAGACGCTACGCGATTGAAATGAGCAGATTAGATGGGGGAGCGGGTTCAGCGTCCGTGGGAGGGGTCGGATGAGGCGGCTACGTTGAGATCGAGGATCTGGCCGGGAAGGCCGGGGGCGTAGCAGTTGCCGTTGGGGGCGTAGGTCTTGCTGCAGGAGGCGGTGATGTCGCGGCGGCGCGGGGATTGGGCGTACTGCCAGGCGGTGACGTCTGGGGTTCCGCTGGCGTTCGGCGGCGGAGGCTGCATGGTGCATCCGCTGGCCGGGGGGCAGGCGTCCTGATAGACCCAGATGGCGACGGGGTGAAGGTGCTGGGCGGCGACGTGGTCGCGGATGTCCTGCACGGTGGTGATGGTCTTGCCGGGGCCGTCGGGGACGGGCTGTCCGCTGACGTAGGCTCCGGGGAGGTAGCCGGAGTGGGCGACTGCTTCGGTCCAGCCGAAGAGGTATCCGGACTGGGAGGAGGTGAGGCGGCCGCCTTCTTCCTGGTCGAGGAAGAGGATGGCGCCGGTGGGGAAGTGCTCGCGCTGGGCTGCGGCTACTGCGGCGGCGGCGTCCTTCGCACCGAGGGCGGCGGGAGTGGTGGCGGTGGACCTGCTGGTATGGGTGATCTCGGCGTCGAGGCGGCCGTTTGCGAGGACAAGGAAACCGAAGCCGTTATGGAGGAGTGCGTCGCGTTTGCCCTGCCAGGTGTTGTGGGTTGCGCCGGGGGGATTGTTGAGCCAGTATCCGGCGAAGGCGAAGTAGCGGTGCAGGGTGGGGAGTGCGGCGTCTCCGGGGTACTGGTTTTTGTCGAAGCCTGCGTAGGCGCTCTGCTGCGCGTGTGCGGTCTGTGCCGGCGTGAGAGCCAGCGTTAGGGACAGCATCACGGTGAGGGTAGATATCAGATACGAGCGCATGGTGGCGAAGGGATGCAAGGTCAACTCTTCATAGAGGTTACACAATGTCGTGTGCTAACTTGCAAAGATAAAGTTCTGGAGGAGGGTGTATGTCGCTGAGCGAACTTGACCCGCGATATCCGATTGGCGGCTTTGCGGCGCCTGAGACTATTTCACCGGACGAACGGACCTCCGCGATCGGTACGCTGGCGGAGCTGCCGGAGCGCCTGCGCAATGCGGTGGATGGGTTGAGCTTTGCACAGCTGGGCGCGCCGTATCGCGAGGGTGGATGGAGCCTTCGCCAGGTGGTGCATCATATCGCCGACAGCCACATGAATGCGTTTATCCGGGTACGGCTCGCGCTGACTGAGGACTGGCCGACGATCAAGCCATACGACGAGGTGGCTTGGGCGAAGCTGCATGATTCGGCTGCGCCGGTGGAGTGGTCGCTGGAGCTGGTTGAGGCGCTGCATGCACGATGGGTGATGCTGCTGCAGTCGCTGAACGATCAGCAGTGGCAGCGGGGATTTAATCATCCGGAGAGTGGTCCGGTGACGGTGGAGCTGACGACGCTGACCTATGCGTGGCACTCGCGGCATCATGTGGCGCACATCACGCATCTGCGCAACCGAGAGGGCTGGTAGCGTACCTGCGCATGAGAACGATACAGATTGCTACGACCGCGGATGAGATCGATCGCTGTTTTCCGGTGATGCGTCAGCTTCGTCCGATGCTGGTTGCGGAGGAGTTTGTGGGCCGCATCCAGACGCAGCAGGCGGAGGGGTATCAGCTGGCGGTTCTCGAGGACAAGGGCGCGGTTGCGGCGGTTGCGGGCTTTCGTCTGCAGACGCTGCTGTGGAGCGGACGGACGCTCTACGTGGACGATCTGGTGACCGATGAGGCGATGCGGTCGCAGGGCCATGGCGAGGCAATGCTGAAGTGGCTGATCGCACTGGCACGCGAGGCCGGGTGCACGACGTTCATGCTGGACTCGGGAACGCATCGGCATGAGGCGCATGCGTTTTACTTTCGCAATGGGCTGCGGATCTCGGACTTTCACTTCAAGCTTGCTCTGTAGGTTCCGTCGATCATCTTGAGCGTCATTGATGCATCTGCGTGCATGCAGGTGTGATAGCGTTCGGCTATGTCGCCAAGAGCCACCTCCGCGGAGCCTGCGCAGACGGTGGAACAGATCTCCGCCGCAGTGGAAACATTTTTAGCTGAGTCGCCGCGTGCCGTGGTGCTGGAAGACGGCAAGGTGGTCTTCGATTTGCGCGATGCGAAGTACAAGCTGGCGGCTGAACATGGACGCTGCACACTGCATCTGTGGAGTGAGGATCGCAATTTGGTCCGGCGAGTGAGTGCGACGGAGATGCGCAACGGGGTGTTGCGGCTGAGTACGCATCGCTTCGGGCAGACGAAGCCTCAGACGCTGGAGCTGGTGACTGATCCTGATCGACGCACGCCGTCTACGCGAGAGGCGACGCGGGTGAAGTATCTGCGTGTGCTGGAGCGTGTGCTGGTGCGGAGTTTTCCGGAGTTCAAGCCGGAGGCGTTTCGGACGGCGATGGATCTGGAGAAGAGCTTTGGGCCGGCGTATGCGCGGGGATCGCTGGTGCAGGGACAGAAGGCGTGGGCTGTGATCGCGGTGAATGAGGAGGAGACGCAGGCTACGGTCGACGGCGTTTTGACGCTGGGGATTCTGTGGCTGCACCATTGTCGCGAGTCGGGGGATGGGCGCAGGCTGTATCAGGGATTGAAGCTGGTGGTGCCGCGGGGTATGGCGACGCTGACGCTGTCGCGGATGGCGTGGCTGAATGTGTCTGCGGCGCAGTGGGAGCTTTGGGAGCTGGATGAGAAGAGCGAAGAACTGGAGCAGCGCGATGCTGCGGACCATGGAAATCTGACGACGCGGCTGATGCATGCGCCGAATGAACAGGCGGCACGGGAGCGGTTTGCCGAGTCCAGAGCGCGGGTGATGGCGCTGGTTCCGGAGACGATGCGCGAGGTGGTGGAGGAGCGGATCCGCAGCGGAACGGAGCTTGCGTTTTTGCTGCATGGGTTGGAGTTTGCGCGGGTGCGGATGGGGTACGCGGGAAACTCGTTTAATAGCGCGCAGGAGATTACGTTTGGCGCGGGCGCGAATGAGACCCCGCTGACGGATGAGAACGAGAGTGAGTTACGGGAGTTGGTGTCACGGCTGTTTGCGCGTCGCGTTGCCGGCGGGGATAAACGCGATCCGCTGTATCGCATGCAGCCTGAGCGGTGGCTGGAGAGTGTGTTGCGGCGCGATGTTTCGCCGATCGATGAGCACTTGAAGACGGACCATGTTTATACGCAGGTGCCTGCGTTTGCGGCGGCGGATCGTGGGATGCTGGACCTGCTTGGCGTGGGTGGTGATGGGCGTTTGGCTGTGATGGAGTTGAAGGCGGAGGAGGATCTGCATCTTGCTTTGCAGGGGCTTGATTACTGGGTGCGGGTGCGGTGGCATCATCTGCAGCATCTCGATCAGGCGACGGGGCTGGGTGAGTTTCAGCGGCATGGATACTTTGGTGGACTGCGGTTGTCGACAGAGGCTCCGCGGCTGTATCTGGTTGCTCCTGCACTGCGGATACATCCTGCGACGGAGATGGTGTTGCGCTATCTGTCGCCTCGGGTGGAGTGGACTCTGGTGGCGTTGGATGAGCGATGGCGGGTGAAGGTAAAAGCTGTTTGGCGGAAGCGTGGAAGGGAATAAGATCGCTGGCGAGAGGTTCGCAATGATCTTTGGAAGATTTGCTGTGGGGTTGGCTGGTCTGCTGATGGTGATGGGTGTAGGTGTTGGGCAGGCGAAGACGGTGACGCTGGGGGCGTCGGATAACCGGACGGATGTCTCGCTGATTTTGGGGGACACGCTTGTGGTGGAGCTCTCGGCGGGCGATGTGAACGGCTTTCAGTGGGTGTCGCATCTGCCGAAGGGTTCTGGGCTGGCGGCTCTGAATGAGGATGTGGTGCCTGCCAGCAAGGCTGCTGGGCCGGTGCAGATCAAGCAGTTTCGGTTCAATGCGGCGGCGGTTGGCGAGGTGACGTTGGTGTTTGGTTTCGAGACTGAGGTGAAGGTTCCGGGTGGGGCTCCACAGGATACGTCTGCGTATTCGGTGCGGGTGCATATCGGGTCGGGTGCTCCGCAGGCGGGAACGGCTGTTCTCTTCGGGACTTATAAGGGGACGATGCCTTGTGCGGATTGCAGTGGGTTGGATATGGTGCTTCGGCTGTATGCGAAGGGGAAGTACGACACGACGTATGCGTTTTATGTTCGGACGCAGACGTATCGCGGGGCTCCGCATGGGGACGTGACGTTTTCGGATCGGGGCGAATGGTTCTTGTCGCGCGGCGATGCTACGGACCCAGATGCGACGGTGTATCAGCTCAACCCAGATGATGCGCAGCGGGCGGATTCATTTTTGGTGGAGGAGAAGGGTGCGGCGCTGGTTCAGTTGGATCGGGAGCAAAAGCCGATCGATACTACGATGAACATGACTCTGAGGAAAGTGCCTTAAGCGCCTGCGCGGCGGGCGGTCACTTCGTGACTTTCATACCGCTTTGCGTGGGCCTCCCGTTGGTCGGCAGGAAAGATCTTTCAGGCGACCATCGGGAGCAGCGACCGAAGGGGTATGGAAGTCACGAAGTGACCGCAGGTCGTCATCAGTCGCAGTAGGCGGCGGAGGCGAAGAGCGATTCGTCTTGATCCACGGGTAGTGGTTCTGCGGTGATTTTGCTTTCGGCGCGCGTGGCGAAGAAGTGGTCTACGGCGTCCAGGACGGAATCGCCGTTTTTCGATTCGAAGATCTGTTTGCGCAGTCCGCTGCCGCCGGGGACACCGTGGGTGAACCAGCTTGCGAACTGCTTCATCTTGCCGACGCAGTCGCGGTGACGCTGGTCGCGGGCGATCTGACCGGCAGCGGTGATGGCGGCTGCGCGGGCCGCTTCGGCTGCCTCTTCGAGTGCAATCTCATCGACCAACATGCCGAAGTAGGTGCGGATCATGCGGTAGCGATCCTGGTCGGTGGGGTGGTCGTAGGTGCCGACGCCGGTGGCCTCTTTGGAGGCGGTGTACTGCGCGATCTGGCGGAAGATCCATGGGTTTGCCGGGGCGGCGCGGCCGATCATGACGGCGTCGCAGTGGGTGACGTCCACCATGGCGGCGGCGTCTTCGGGAGTGCGGATGTCGCCGTTGCCGATGACTGGGATGTTTACGGCGTCTTTGACTGCGGCGATGTACTCCCAGCGCGCCTGGCCGGTGTAGCCATCTTCGCGGGTGCGGGCGTGGAGGGCGATGGCGTTGAGGCCGCAGTCTTCGGCGAGCTTCGCAAGCTCGACGCAGACGATGTTTTTGTCGTTCCAGCCCATGCGGATCTTGACGGTGAAGGGGATGGTGACGGCGGCGCGGATGTTTTTGAAGAGGGTCGCAATGAGTGGCAGGTCGCGCAGCAGGCCGGAGCCGCCGTTGCAGGCGACGACGCGCTTGGCGGGGCAGCCGAGGTTGAGATCGACGAGGTCGAAGCCGGCGTCCTGCACGATGCGCGCGGAGTCGGCGAGGGTGGTGGGGTTGGAGCCGAAGAGCTGCGCGGAGATGGGGTGTTCGTCGTCGTAGTAGGTGAGGTAGCGCTTGCGCTTGACCTCGCGCATACGGGAGAGGCCATCGGCGGAGGTGAACTCCGTCATGATGAGGCCGCAGCCGGACTGCTGGTTGGAGGTGACGCTGTCTACATTTGCGGCGTTTGCAGCTCCGCCGTTCGCGGTATCTCCGGCGTTCGCGGTATCTCCGGCGTGATCGGCGGTGCTCTCAGCGGCGCTGGAAAACTGGCTGGCGTTCTTGATGAAGCGGCGGAAGACGGTGTCGGTGACGCCGGCCATGGGGGCGAGGACTGTGGCCGGGGCGATCTGGACGTTGCCGATGGTGAAGCTGGCGGGGACGCGGGTGTGCTCGGGCATGGTGTGCTCGTTGGGCGAGTCCCAGCGTTTCTGCTCGAGGGTGTAGCGCTTTTTCATAACGTTTCGTGATGGGACAGACAAAGGCCCCCGCGGATGGCGGAGGCCCCTGGGTGGTTTTGGCTCCGCTTACTTGGTGGCAGCGGTCTCGGCCTTGCCTGCGTCGGACTTGGCGAACTTGCGGCGGAAGCGCTCGACACGGCCTGCGGTGTCGATCAGCTTCTGCTTGCCGGTGAAGAACGGGTGGCAGGCGGAGCAGATTTCGACGACGATGTCGCCCTTGTGCGTGGAGCGGGTCTCAAAGGTGCTGCCGCAGGCGCATTTGACGTTGATGGCGTTGTAGCTTGGGTGAATACCTTCTTTTGGCATGGTAATAGTCCTTTTCTTTAATCTTTGTATGCCTGCCGGCTCGCGGTTCGCTTGCAACGGTAGAGTTCACGTCACATCGAAGTGCCTGTCGCGCCGCCGCTTACGCCTCGGTCAGGAGGCGTTCAAGCAGTTGGTTTCAGTTTATCTGTTTTAGTTGGATTCGCACAGGGGAATTTGGATTCAGGTGCTGCGATACTGGAGGAACGCTCGATACTCCAATGGCCAGGTTCTGGCAGTGAACTGCGGCAGTGAGTATCGGTAGCGGCCAGATAGAGCAAAAGATGAGTGAAGTGTGTTCGATATGCGGTGGGTCGGGCCTGCGGGTCTTGCAGCAGGATGGCAGGCAGTTTGCCCAGGACTGTGTCTGCCGGGTGCAGCGGCGCGCGGAGCGGATGTTGGGGCGGGCGCACATTCCCAAGCGGTACGAACATTGTTCGCTGGAGAGTTACGAGACGAACTTTCCTTCGTCGAACCGCAGCCTGGGATCGGCACACCTGCGCGCGAGGAAGTTTGTCGAGGGGTATCCGGTGGAGACTGTCGGCACGGGGCTTCTTCTGACCGGATCGATTGGGGTAGGGAAGACGCATCTTGCGGTGGGCATCCTGCAGGCTTTGGTTGCGGAACGTGGTGCGACCGGGCTATTCGTCGACTATCGTGACCTGTTGAAGCAGGTGCAGCACAGCTATAACCGTCAGGTGGCGGCGACGGAGCTGGAGATTTTGGCGCCGGTTTTTGACGCCGAGGTGCTGGTGCTGGATGAGCTTGGCGCATCGAAGCCGACCGACTGGGTGTGGGACACCGTCGCGCACATTCTGAACACACGATACAACGACCGCCGGACCACGATTATCACGACGAACTACTCGAACGCGGGTCCGCTGGGGACTGAGACCGGCCCACGGGGCTCGATGCGCGAGGAGACGCTGGGCGATCGGATCGGCGAACGCATGCGATCGAGATTGCAGGAGATGTGCGTGGTTGTGGAGATGCAGGGAGAAGACTTCAGGCAGAAGGTCAAGCGCGCCAGCTTTGCTTAGAGCGATGGACGCTGAAGTACGGCAGGTGCTGCTAGAGCAGGGTGAAGAGGAGAAACAGTCCGGCGGTGAGGGCTGCGATCTGATAGAGGCGATCTGCGGCGGTTGGGAGAACGGTTGCATCAGATGAGGCCGGTGCGAGTTGCTGCAGGCCCGGTGGATGGTCGATGAGGGGATTGAGAGGGATCTGAGGGTTCGACGGCGTATGGCTCTGCGGGTTCATCGTTGGCCTCTCCTCGATTTGGATTTGGCGTTGTCTGCTGACAGAGGGTTGTCTGGCAACAGACGTTTGATGTTGGTTAACGCGATAATGCACCAACAAGTTCTGGTTCGCGATGAAAATCGAGCAAAGTTTTTAGGGGTGCGATTCTTCTCTGGTTCGCCCTCGTCGCGGCTGAGGCAGTCGCGTCGCGTGGGCGGGTATAGAATTTTTGCTTATGAGTGAACCAAATCAGCCAGATAAACCCTTTGCTGCCGCCCCTGTGCGGTCAGAGATGTTTGCAAGCAAGCCACCTGAGGACGGGGGAATGCCCGTGATGGCGTGGGGCGTGGCCGGGCTGGTGGTGCTGGTCCTCTTCGGGGCGGTGCTGTTTGCGACTCGGAGTAAGAAGGCGGCGCCGTCCAATACGGTCCAGCCGCTTGCCGCCTACGCGTCCAGCCTGCCGCTCACCCAGCTTGCGATGAGCGAGTCTACGAGTCTCTCCGGGGGGAAGTCGACCTTCATCGATGGCCACATCAAGAACACGGGAAGCCAGACCATTACTGGCATTACTGTTCAGGTGCTGTTTCGGAACGACGAGAATATGCCTCCACAACTGGAGACTCTTCCCTTGGCGCTGATACGTACGCGCGAACCGTACATTGACACGCAGCCGGTGGGCGCGGCGCCGCTGAAGCCGGGCGATGAGCAGGATTTCAGGCTCATCTTTGAGGTCATTCCGCCTAACTGGAACACGCAGATGCCTGAGGTTCACGTCATCGAAGTGGCTTCGAGGTAACTGCAAAATAATGGGTTAGCGCGTCTGGACGAACGCGGTAACCGGGTAATAGTTACCCGCTCATCGGAAGATTTTGCGTAAGTAGGTCCTAATGGCGCACCTGTGGAGAATGTTTACTTTCGATTAACCGTAATTATATCAATGAGATAGGTGGTAATACCAGTTTGGCATGAGACATGCTCTAGTGTTATGCGTGTTGACGTCTGATCACAGACGCATCGCAGTACAGGAGAGTAAAAATCATGATGAAATCCGGAACGACTTTCGGCCTCCCAGCACTGTTACTTGGAAGCGCACTCGGTATCTCGGCATTCGCCCAGACCAGCACGCCCGCAGCACAGACTACACAGGGAACGGACCCTGCGGCAGCCAGCTCGACCAACAGCTCCATGAACCCGGACGATAAGGCGACCTACGCCACCGGCAAACCATTGGAGCAGCAGTCAAAGGAAGGCTTTTGGGGCCATATGAACCCCTTTGCCCGCAAGAAGTGGGTAAACCGCCAGGTTGCACCGATCAAGGGACAGGTAAACGAACTTGATCAGCTCCAGGCGAAGAATGCAGGCGATATTCGCGATGTTGACTCCCGTTCGCAGGCTGGCATCAAGAATGCGATGAATGCGGCCAACACCGCCGATCAGCATGCTCAGGACGCTGGCAACCGTGCGAACTCTGCGCAGACACTGGCAGGGAATGCAAGCAACCGTACCGATGCACTTGGCAATACGGTAGGCAGTTTGGATCAGTATCAGACGGTATCGCAAACTGCGGTTCCGTTCGTTGCGGGACACACTGTTCTCGGACCCAAGGCTAAAGGCGATCTGGATGCTTTCGCTTCCTCGCTCGCAGGCGAGAAGGGTTACGTCATCGAGGTTCAGGGTTACAGCCGTTCAGGCGTCCAGACCTCACAGGCGATGGCTGACTCGGTCGTCCGCTATCTGGTCACCGAGCATCAAGTTCCGGTCTTCCGGATCTACAAGACAGGCCTTGGCAAGAATACTGCCAAGCCAGCAGATGGAGAGCAGGCGGTCGTGAACGGTGTTCGCGTAACGCTGCTGCATAACAGTCTGGCGACGATGGGTTCTAACTCCGCGTCGAACTCGGCTGCTCCTAGCACCTCCCGTACGGGAGTAAGTTCACCGCAGGTGAATCAGTAGCCCTCCCCCTAGGGCGGTGTAGCAGGTATCCTTCTGCACCGCCCGCAAGTTTGCCGAGATAGCGACTAAGAGCGCACTCGCAAAAACCTCTCCTAACCAGAGAGAACCAAGGCAGATTGGCCCCTCGCTTGAGGGGCCGTTTTTTTTAACTTGAAGATATGGCCTGCCGGCCGGACCCACTGCTCGTGGGGAGGAGGTCACTTCGTGACTTTTATACCTTGTTGTGGGGATGCCATATTCGTGGGCCTCGCGTTGCTCGGCAGGATGATTACGACCAGCGGGAGGACCTAAAGGATGATCCTGCCACGACAAGGTATGCGCGTCACGAAGTGACCTCCCGCTGAGTAAGCGGCCCGTCCGGCAGGACATCATCTTTACGTCTACTTTGTGACAGCCTCGTGTACAGCCAGCAGTTGCTCCAGCACGGCCTGCAGATTGTTCAGATGGAGCGCGTTGGCTCCGTCGGACTTTGCCTCCGCCGGGTTGTCGTGGACCTCGAGGAAGATGCCGTCAACGCCCGCTGCGACTGCGGCGCGTGTGAGCACAGGGATGAACTCCGGTTGGCCGCCGCTGACGCCGTTTCCCGCAGAGGGAGTCTGCACGGAGTGGGTTCCATCGAAGACCACCGGTGCAAAGGAGCGCATGATCGGCAGTGCGCGCATATCGACGACGAGGTTGTTGTATCCGAAGCTCGCACCGCGTTCGGTTAGCGAGACGCGCTCGTTGCCGCTCTCGCGAATCTTTTCGACCGCATGCTTCATATCCCATGGGGCGACGAACTGGCCTTTCTTTACGTTGATCGCTCCGCCGGTGCTCTTGGTGGCTTCGGCGGCGGCGATCAGGAGGTCGGTCTGGCGGCAGAGAAACGCGGGAATTTGGAGCACATCGACCGATTCAGCGACGATGGCGCAGTCGACAGCGGTGTGGACGTCTGTGAGAACGGGAAGGCCTGTGCTCTCTCGAATGCCGCGCAGGATGCGGCAGCCTTCGACTAGTCCTGGGCCGCGAAAGCTTTTGATGGAGGTGCGGTTGGCCTTGTCATAGCTGGCCTTGAAGATGTATGGCACGTTGAGGTCGGAGGTGATGCGTTGGATGGCGTCTGCGAGCATGCGCGCGTGGCCTTCCGATTCGAGCACGCAGGGGCCTGCAATGAGAAAGAGTCGTCCGCGGCCTACGGGAACTTTATGGGGAGCATTGCCGATGTCGAAGGAATGAGTCACATCTAATATTTGACCATAGCCGAAGCGGTTCAGGTTATACGCTTGCGATGCGTGGTCTAACTCAAACCGCTTACTCCTTCAATGAGCGTCCGAGGCCGGAGAGAACGAGGGTCATGAACGATAGTCCGCGGCGGCTATCCTCGCTTGTGGCGCGCTTGGCAAGCTGCCAGAGGCTGGGTGCCTTCTTCTCCTGCTGATGTTCTTTCGTCGCGCCGGACATCACCTTCGAGAGCTGGTCGAGCACCTCGGGATCTAGCTCTGTCAGGATCTTCGCGGCGGTGAGTAGGTTGCGTATACCGGCGATTCCTTCTGGTGTCGCGGCATACTTCGAGAGGGTGTTGAAGATCGTGTCCTTTGCTCCGATGGCTCCGTGCAGGATATCGAGCAGGCCTTTTTCGTGGGCGGCTTCGAGCACATCGTAGAGCAGGAGCAGGGCCTCTGCGTGCTCTTCGGGGGCTCTTTCAAGTTTGCGCTGAAAATCTGCCTTGAAGTCGACGGTGACGGGTTTGAACGCGATTGGTTTTGCCATGACAGCTCCTGACGACGGTAAACGCTAGACGGTGGTGGAGGTGATCTGAACGAGCTTATCTGCGGGAGCGGTGCCGGGAAGGTGGTAGTCGGCGCGTGCCCACTTGCGTTCGATCTCCAGGCCGCTCTGCGGGGTGCGTTTGCCGTAGCGGAAGTTTCTGCGGGGCAAGGGATTGTCGCCTTGTTCGGGCAGCAATGTCATGTTCACCGCGGTCTCCTTGAATGCAGGCGTGTGGGTGTCGCGGTCGGTGAAGCTGCTCGTCAGCCTGTTGACCGGTTCATGAACCGAGTTCAGCGTCATGTAGAGCTGTTTGCCTTGCACGCGGTCCGATACCAAGACCTGCACTCTGGCTTTGCCATGCGGCGAGGTGACCTGAACGTATCGTCCCGTGGTGACTCCGCGCTCGGTTGCAAGCTCCGGCGAGACCTCGATCCAGCTATTCGGCGTGATCTCCTTGATGCCTGCGGTGCGGAGGGTCATGCTGCCCTGCTCGAAGTGTTCCAGCAGGCGGCCGTTGTTGAGGTGCAGATCGTAGATGGAGCTGGTCTCCTCCGATGGTGGGATATAGTCTACCGGATGGAACTTCGCCTTACCGTCGGGGAAGGGAAATTTTTCTGTGAAGAGAAGCGGGGAGTCGGTGCCGTCGGCGTGAACGGGCCATTGCAGGGTGTTAAAGCCCTCGAGCCGGTGGTAGCTGACGCCGGCAAACAACGGTGTCAGACGCGCTACTTCATCCATGATCTCGGACGGATGCGTATACGTCCAGTTGCCGCCCATGCGATTTGCGATGAGTTGAATGATCTCCCAGTCGGCTTTGGCTTCGCCGAGAGGCTCCATCGCCTTGTAGATGCGCTGAATGCGCCGCTCCGTGCTGGTGAAGGTCCCATCTTTTTCGAGCGAAGCAGCGGCCGGCAGTACGAGGTCCGCATAACGTGCCGTCTCGGAGAAGTTGATGTCCTGCACGATGAGAAACTCAACCTTTTCCAGAGCGCTGCCGACGAAGTTCGCATTGGAGTCGGAGGTGATGGTGTCCTCGCCTTTGATGTAAAGAGCCTTAAGCGTACCCGCCAGAATGGCATCGATCATCTGGTGGTTGTCCTTGCCCGTGGAGGTGGGCAAGCTGACGCCCCAGTCGGCCTCGAACTTCGCGCGTACGTCGGGATCATCCACCTTTTGGTAGCCCGAGAAGACATTCGGCATCGAGCCGTAGTCGCTGGCGCCTTGCACATTATTGTGGCCGCGAAGTGGATAGGCTCCTGCGCCGGGACGCATGTAGTTTCCGGTTACGAGCAGGAGATTGGAGAGAGACGTCGCCGTGTCGGAGCCGCCGCAGTGCTGGGTGACGCCCATCGCAAACAGGATACAGACTCCGTCCGCGGCGGCGATCTCGTGTGCCACCATAGTCAGAGTATTCGCGGGAACGCCGGTGATCTTCTCCGCGTACTCGATGGTGTAAGGCTCAAGCGACTTCTTGTACGCGTCAAAGTTGTTGACCCACTTGTTGACGAAGTCCATCTTTGCGAGACCACTGTCGATGATGTACTTCGCCATGGCGCACATCCATACGGCGTCGGTGGAGGGGTTGGGGCGGAAGAAGATGTCGGCGCGTTCGGCCATCTCATGCTTGCGCAAGTCTGCGACAATCAACCGCTGTCCGCGATGCTTGTGCGAACGCTTCACTCGCGTCGCCAGCACAGGATGATTCTCCGCCGGATTTGCGCCTACGATCAATACGAGTCCAGCCTTCTCGATATCGGAGATGGAGCCGGAGTCGCCGCCGTAGCCGACGGTGCGTTGCAGGCCCATCGTAGCTGGGTTCTGGCAGTAGCGCGCACAGTTGTCCACGTTGTTGGTACCGATGACGGCGCGTGCGAGCTTCTGCATCACATAGCTCTCTTCGTTGGTGCACTTCGAAGAGGCGATGAAGGCCAAGGCGTCGGGGCCGTGTTCGTTCTTGATGCGTTTGAAGGTGTGTTCGATGATGTCCAGCGCTTCGTCCCACTCGATCTCGCGGAAGCTTTCACCGTCGCGCAGCAAAGGTTTGGTGAGCCGGTCGTCCGAGTTGATGTGTCCCCAGGCGAACTTGCCCTTCACGCAGGTCGAGATTCCGTTGGCCGGACCGTGCGTCGGTTCGATCTTCAGAATGTGGCGCTCTTTGGTCCAGACCTCGAAGCTGCATCCGACCGCACAGTAGGTGCAGACGGTTTTGGTGCGCTTGGTGCGTTCGCTGCGCATCTCGGCTTCCATCTCCGAGAGGGAAAGAATCGGCCCATACCCGATGGGCGGCTCAACGCCCTTGACTACATCGATCATGTTATTGAGCGTTGCGGTAGGCAGGTCGGTCATGTAACCGGCCTCGCCCAGCATCGACTTTTCCATCAGCGCGTTGCACGGACAGACCGTCACGCAGTGGCCGCAGGAGACGCAGCTCGAGCCTTCGATCTGCATGCCTCCATCCCACAGCACGCGGGGATGGTCGCTCTCCCAGTCGATCGAAAGCGTCTCGTTCACCTGTACGTTCTGGCAGGACTCCACGCATCGCCCGCAGAGAATGCACTGATCGGGATCGTAGCGGTAGAACGGGTTCGACATGTCCTTCTCGTACGGCTTCCGCTTATACTCGCGCGACTGGTGCTTCACATCCAGGACGGCGGTGGTGTTGTGGATCGTGCAGTTCTGGTTGTTGTTATCGCACACGGTGCAGTAGAGCATGTGGTTCTGCAGGATACGGTCGAAGGCTTCGCGCTGTGCGATGTCCACCGTCTCGCCCGCAGTCTCTACGTTCATCCCTGCGACAATCTTTGTCGCACATGCGCGAACCAGCTCCCCGTTGACCTTCACCATGCAGGTATCGCAGCTTTGGATGGGTCCCATCTGCTCCAGATAGCAGACCTGAGGCACGGGCTTTTGCACGTGGGCTGCGGTGCGCTGGTTTAGCAGATCGATCAATAGTCCACCCGCGTGTGCCGGGACCTTTAGTCCATCGATCGTCAGCTCTGTGTTTGGGGTGTGATCGACGGGGGTATTGAGAAGTTTCTTCATGTTCGCCATAGTGTCCTGACCATTGGATGCAGCAAAAAGATTACGAGCGCCCAGCGTTTCCGCACTCTCCTTTCACATTACACCTATTTTGCAGTGACGAAATCTCGACAAAAGTATACGTCCGACTGTGCTCTGGAAGCATCGAAGGAATCCGTTTGATCTTTGGGATAGGTTTGGTCCTCAGTCTAATGAACTGGTTAAGATGAACTTAGAAGCGCGTCACTCGCCTGATGGGCTGGTGACTGACTGGTTGAGGATCTGATCCGCGGCCCGCAACCCGGAGCGCATCGCTGCATGCACTGTGCCCCAATGCCCGGTGGTGTCGGTGTGCTCCCCGGCGAAGAATAGCGTTCCAGCGACCGGCTCCGACATCTTCTTCGACGCGTCCAATCCGCCGGTAGCCACGTAGCTGTAGGCGCCCTGGAAGAGAGGATCGTGCTGCCAGTCATGGGTGTGACAGCCTAGCAATAGTCCACGAAGTTGTTGCTCGTCCAAGGCGAATATCTTTGCCAGCGTTACGCATGCGTGGAGGCCGAGTTTTTCTTCGTCCATGTCGGCGAGTGCGGCTGAACGCGGCCCGCCGACCAGCCCGTGATCGTATGACTCACCTCTGGATGGGGTGTCCACCACACTGGCGGCATCTCTGAGAAGGCAAAGAGGAAGCTCAGATCGTTGAGCTCAGGTTGCGGCTCCAGTCTCTTCCAGAACAGGTCGCGGAACAGCAGGGTGAAGCGGCGAACCTGCCCCATGCGCAGACGTCCCGCAGCTTCGAGTATGGAGTCGGGTCGCGGCGAGATTTCAACAGCACCGGTCTGCAGTACGCCCAGCGGCAGGGTCACCACGACATGCTTCGCGCTATAGCTGCCTGTACCTGTAACTACTTGGGCTTGCCCAGGTTTCCACCGAATTGAGGACACGGGGGTGCCGGTCAAAAGCCTGCCACCCAAAGCGTCGATCTTTTTAGCGAGATACGCGGGGAGCTGGTCGTAGCCACCACGCAGCCTGTAGAGGCGGTCGCCCTCACTTGCGTCCTCGGCTTTCTGCTGCGCTCCGAGAGCGGCCGCGCTCGCCTTGCGATGATCGGCTGCGTTGAATCCTTCGACGTAGCCGATGGCTCTGCCGCGCTCTTCCGCCGATATCTCAAGCTGGTCAAGGTACTCCGCGAAGCTAACGTCCGGGCCTTCGAAGCTCTTCAGCTTCTCCAGCGGTTCGAACATCTTGTCCCGCTCGTCGCCGCATTTGTCGAGCTTTCCGTCCTCGAAGCACATCTGCGCTCCGCCGCGCTCGTAGGTCTCAAGTCCAGCCTCATCGACGAGTGCCCACAGCTCTGGTGGTCGCCCGTGAATGAACTCCGCGCCAAGCTCAATTGCCTCATCGCCGACGTGCCTCGTCAGGATGCGGCCGCCGATCCGCTCCTGCGCCTCCACGACAAGGACTTTCATTCCTGCTTCGGCCAGCGCGCGTGCCGCCGTCAGTCCGGCCATTCCCGCACCGATTATCAGAACCTCGTTTTCTGCCTTCATAAGTAAAGTTTAGATGCGTAGCCGGGGCGCTGCGTCTTTTGGTATGGAAGACGTAAAAGCATCCGGGACTTCGCTCGTCTTTTATATGCGCATCCCGATGCATCCCCTTGCGCTCGATCCATCCCTCGAAAGCGGCATCTTTGTCGGCGTCGGGATATCATTCCGTCATCGCCTGCGGGCTGCGGATCGGTTAGAGTGGTTTGTGTCGATGTTCCAATCCAACATGCTCCATGCGAGCCGGCGGTTTATGTTTTTCAAGCCCCTTCAACTCGTCCATCCCGTAGTTCGCCTTGCTGTCGTCGCAGGAGCCCTCACGCTGCTCTCCGGCTGCCAGGCTGTTGTGAGCACCGCGCCAGCTGCTCAGGTCCGCATTATCAATGCCTCTCCGGATGCTCCGGGTCTGGACATGTATGAAGGCAGCACCGCGCTCGCTTTCAACCTGGGCTTCGGCACCATCACGTCGTATATCCCCATTGCTCCCGGCAGCTTCACTATCAATGCGGACGCCTCGGGAAGCAAGCAGGCACTAGCTACAAACAGGAGCATCTTCGCCGGTTCGACCCAGTACACCATCCTGGTCGGCAACACGCTCGCGAACCTGCAGCAACAGACGCTCACCGATCAGAGTCAGCCGGCGCCATCGGGCCAGGTCTCGCTGCGTTTCATCGATCAAACTACACGCAGCGGCGCCGTGGATATCTATCTCGTTCCCTCCGGCCAGAAGCTCCCCGCCGTCACTCCGCTGGTTACTGGCGTAGTCTTCAGTACCAACACCGGGTACCTCAATGTTCCGTCGGGTGCTTACACCATCGTCATGGTGCCATCGGGAACCGCCATCACGACCACCACGATCCCTTCCTACACGGGGCCGCAAGTCGCCTACGCCGCTGGTGCTGTAAGGACTATCGTTCTCATCGATCAGCAGTTGATCACCGCGCCGGGTCTTCAGGTCATCACCGCCGAGGACTTCAACTCAGCCGTGGCCACCAGCTAAGTTCAAAGCTAGCTGTCGCACGAGCTAAGTGAATCTTTTCATGTGGAGCACAAAGGAAAACGGCCACCAGATGAATTCTCTGGTGGCCGTTCTCTTGTGACCGTTAAAGACTAGTAGCGGTAGTGCTCAGCCTTGTATGGCCCTTCCACCGGCACGCTCAGGTAGTCAGCCTGCTTCTTCGAAAGTGTGGTCAGCTTCACGCCGATCTTCTCCAGGTGCAGACGTGCAACCTCTTCGTCCAGCTTCTTCGGCAGAATGTAGATCCCGACCTTGTACGTGTCCTTGTTCTTCCACAGGTCAAGCTGTGCCAGCGTCTGGTTGGCAAAGCTGTTCGACATCACAAAGCTCGGATGCCCAGTAGCGCAGCCCAGGTTCACCAGCCGACCCTCAGCCAGAACGAAGATGCTGTTGCCGGTCGCGAACGTGTACTTGTCTACCTGCGGCTTGATATTCAGCTTCTTCACGCCGGAGAGAGCATTCAGCTTCTCCATCTGGATCTCATTGTCGAAGTGGCCGATGTTGCACACGATCGCCTGGTCTTTCATCAGCTTCATGTGCTCGACGGTGATGATGTCGACGTTGCCCGTGCAGGTGACGTAGATGTCGCCGCGGCCCAGCGTCTCCTCAAGCGTAGTGACTTCATAGCCTTCCATGGCAGCCTGCAGCGCATTGATCGGATCGATCTCCGTCACCACAACTCGAGCACCAAGCCCACGCAGCGAAGCCGCCGAACCCTTGCCCACATCGCCGTAGCCGCAGACCACCGCAACCTTGCCTGCGATCATGACGTCGGTGGCACGCTTGATGCCATCGACCAGCGACTCGCGGCAGCCGTACAGGTTGTCGAACTTCGACTTCGTCACCGAGTCGTTGACGTTGATCGCAGGCACAAGCAGCGTGCCCTTCTCGAACATCTTGTACAGACGGTGAACGCCGGTCGTCGTCTCTTCGGAGACGCCGCGCCACTCCTTGGCTACATCCTGCCAGCGCGTCGGATACTGCGCGTGAACCTTTTTCAGCAGCGTCTTGATCACATCTTCTTCTGTTGAGTCGGACGGCGAATCAATCCATTTGTCGCCCTTCTCCATCTCGACGCCTTTGTGAATCAGCAACGTGACATCGCCGCCGTCGTCGATGACAAGCTGCGGTCCAAGGAGTCCGCCCTTGCCGTCTGGGAAGCTCAGCGACTCGTTCGTGCACCACCAGAACTCTTCGAGCGTCTCGCCCTTCCAAGCAAACACCGGTACGCCAGCGGCGGCAATTGCGGCGGCGGCGTGGTCCTGGGTGGAGAAGATGTTGCAGCTTGCCCAGCGCACCTTCGCGCCCAACGCTACCATGGTCTCGATCAGCACGGCGGTCTGGATGGTCATGTGCAGCGAGCCGGTCACGCGGACGCCTGCAAGGGGCTTGCCCGCGGCGTACTTGTTGCGGATCGACATCAGCCCCGGCATCTCCTGCTCGGCGATATCAATCTCTTTGCGGCCAAACTCCGCCAATGAAATATCCGCTACCTTGTAGTCCGCCGCCTTCGTCGCGTGATCGATCGTCGCTGTTGCCATTGTGAAAACCTCAGAATGCTAAATTTTTACCTACTCCAGAATACCATTGGAGGCCTTAGATTTCGGCTTAAACGGCGGGGATGGCGTTGGTGGGATGGAACTCTTCAGGCAACTTTTTATCATTGGTCCGGATATGCTCTAATGGCCTGTCTGCAGCGGGCTAACCCTTGCTCTCGATGGGTAACTGCTTCTGTATGTTCTTTGCCAGCAGTGCGAGCGTGGCCGCGCCAAGCGCCAGCACACTCATGGTATACAGACCGCCGGTGAAGCTCTGAGTCGCATCGCGAAGCCGTCCTGTCATATACGGCCCGGCAAATCCACCAATGCCACCGACCATCTGCAAAATTGCCACGGCTCCAGCGGCAGCGGTTCCGCTCAACATGCTCGTCGTCAGCGTCCAGAACGGACCCATCATGCTCCACAGCCCCACCGCAGCCAACGTCATTGCGCACAGCGCCGCAGCAAGCGAGTGCGCCCACGCGGCCCAGGCAAACCCTGCCGCCGAGAGTGTCAGACAAGCCGCGATGTGCCCGCGCCGCTCCTTGCGCTTGTCTGAACTCCAACCGACTACAACCGTCATTGCCGCCGCGGCTAGGTATGGAAACGTCGCATATCGTGCAATCAAGCTCGTATCGCTCGCGCCCCCGTGCGAGAAGCTGGTGAGAATCAGCGGCATCCACAGGTTCACGATGTACACGCCCACCTGGCTCACAAAGTACACACCAGCCAGCACCCACAACGCTGGAATACGGAAAGCGTCCATCAGCCTGTGATGTCCAGACGCGCCTGATAGCTCCCTATCTCGCTGCAACTCACCCTCCAGCCAGGCTCGTTCCTCCGGGCTTAGCCAGCTAGCCTTTGATGGCTCATCCTTCAATACGAAGAGCACGGAGATGCCGAGCAGTATGGTCGGGACTCCCTCCGACAGAAACAGCCATTGCCACCCCCGCAGTCCCGCCAGCCCATCCAGCTTCAGCAGGTAGCTCGACAGCGGGCCGCCCACCACTCCGGCAAGCGAGGTCGCCGTCATGAACTTTGCTACCGCGCGTGCGCGCTCCTGCGTTGGGAACCAGTAGGTGAGGTAGATGATCATGCCAGGGAAAAATCCTGCTTCGCTTACTCCCAGAAGAAATCGCAGTATGTAGAACGACTCCGTCGAATGCATAAACATCATGCAGGTCGAGATAACTCCCCAGGAGATCATGATGCGTGCGATCCAGATGCGCGCGCCAACCTTCGTCAACATCAGGTTGCTTGGCAGATCGAACAAAACCGATCCCAAAAAGAATATTCCTGCGCCGGTCCCATACACAGTGTTGCTGAAGTGCAGATCGCGCTGTAGATCGGCAGCTGCGAATCCCACATTTACCCGGTCCAGGTAAGCCACGATATACAGCAGGAAGATGTATGGAATCAGGCGCCACGAGATCTTCGAGTACAGCGCACGTCCATCCACAGCTTCGGTCAATTCCATCGCCCCATCTTATCCGCTTACCTGCATCTGCTTAACTTTGAGAACTGACGTCATGTGCCGGTGGAATAATCTGCACGCGCCTCGACTCCCGGTAAGACTGCCAGCCTGCGATCGCCATCAGCAGAAATAGTCCACCAAACCCCAGCGCCACGCCGAGCGCTCCCGCTACCCCTAGCAGAGTTACCCACAGCGGGTTCGTCTTATCCGAAAAGTAGACGAACGCAGCAACGATATCTCCGAGCACGAGCAGCAGGGAGAACAGCAACAGGCTCACGCTCACAACAATCCAAGTCTTGAAGCCATCCGGAAGTGGCTTACTCTTTGCGATACTCACTCTCTCCTCAGTCCTCTCACAAGGGTCCACCCTTCTCCGCCTCGAGCAGCCTGCGCTTTCTGTCTACGCCCCAGCGATATCCCGTCAACGCGCCGCCCTTTCCGACGACACGATGACACGGCACCGCCACGGCGATCGGATTTGCGCCGCATGCCCCGGCCACAGCACGCGAGGCCGTTGGCGAGCCCAGCTCCAGAGCAAGCTCTGAGTAGCTGCGTGTCTCGCCCCGAGGAATTCTCTGCAACGCCCTCCACACCCGCTGCTGAAATGCCGTCGCCCGCACATCCAGCGGGAAGGTCGCCGCCAGCGGATGTTCTCCCAACTGGCTCGACACGAACGCTACGGCCTCCGCCAGCCAACCGGTATTCCCCTTGGCCGATACCAGTTGCGCCTTGGAGAACAGCTCGCGCAAGCCCTCGACCAGCTCCTTATCGTCCCTTCCAAAGGCGATCGAGCAGATCCCTACATCGGTCGTCGCCACCAGCATCCGTCCCAACGGACTTGCCGCCGTGCAGTACCGGATCAGCAATCCCGCTCCGCCTTCGCGCATGGTGCGTGGGGTCATTCCCAGCGTCGCAGAGCTCTTCTCGTACAGCCTGCTGCTCGACCCGAATCCCGCATCATAGATCGCATCGGTGATCGGAGCCTTTGCCTTCTTCGGTTCCCGCACCTTGCTCTTGAACCTCTCCAGCCGAGCTTCTTTTGCATACTGTCCCGGACTCACACCCAGTACACGTTTGAAGCCTCGCAGAATCGTCAGCCGTCCTACGCCTGTGGCCTTAGCTACATCTGCAAGGCGTGTACGCTCTTCGGCGTGATCCTTCAGATACTCCGTCACAGCGGCGATCGCTCCCGCCTGCGGATCAGGCCTGGCCTCGGCGCGCTCCGGTTCACATCGCTTGCATGCGCGATAGCCCGCAGCCTCGGCCAACGCCGGGGTAGGGAAGAACGTCACATTCTTCTTCGCCGGGCGCCTGCTCGCACAGCTCGGCTTGCAGTAAACCTTCGTTGATCTCACGGCATAGACAAACTGCCCATCCGCGCTGGCATCACGTCCCAGCACCTGCTGCCACTGCTTGCCGGGGAAGTAGCTTGGAACCGCTGCCACGTCAGCATCCGTCCCGCCTGAACTCTTTACTGCACCTGTCATCGTCATTCCAGTATCCTCCCATCGGCGGCCTCGCGGCACACTCCGTTTCGTTCCTTCAAACTCGTAAGCCTGTTCTCGGCGTAAACTGGCATCGATGACGCTACCTATCCGCCTCTGCCTGACTATCGCCGCCACCATTCTTCCTTTTGTTACTACACACGCACAAACACCCACCGACCCGCCGCCATCGCAGCACGCCATTCTCACCGCCACCGGCAAAGGCGTGCAGATTTACACCTGTCAACAGACCACCGGTTCGCCGCAATGGGTCTTTCAGGCGCCCGAGGCTAATCTCATCAACGCCCGAGGCAAATCCATCGGCTCCCATGGCGCCGGCCCCATCTGGCGCTCGAAAGACGGTAGTACCGTCACCGGCAAGTTGCTTCAAAAGAGCTCCTCCGACGAGCCCGGTGCGATCCCCTGGCTTCTCCTCCAGGCTGCCTCCACCGAAGGCACCGGAGTAATGTCCAGGGTGGAGTACATCCGCCGCTCCGCCACCCACGGCGGCGACGTTCCTACCGCCCCCTGCGACGCCCAGCACCTCAACATCACCACCCGCGTGCCCTACAGCGCTACCTACACCTTCTACTCCGCGAAACCCTGAACAGCGCCGGTCGAGCCGCGGTTCATCGCGGTCACGACCTGCTCCTGGGAAACGGCCGGACCTGGCAGACTCGGCACCGTCGAACCATCCGCCAGAACTTCGTAGCTGTCGACGTAGAAGTTCGTAAGAAACGCATTCCCAAACGAAGTCGTAATCGCCACATCTGCGGCGTCCCGCCCTGTCGCCATCAGGATGCGCCCCCTTCGCGGCTCATTATGACGCGCATCCATGGTCATCCACCTGCCGTCCAGAAAGACTTCGTACCATGCGCTGAAGTCTCCCGGCCCGCTGTAGGGCCATCGAATGTCCCCCAGATATCCGGTCACATACCGCGCCGGAATGTTCTGGCAGCGTGACAGCGTGATCGCCAGGTGCTGATAGTCGCGGCACACGCCGATCCTCTCCGTGAACACATCCATCGCCGTCTTGGTGGGCCTCGCGGTCTTGTAGTTGAACGTGACCTTCTCATGCACCCAGTCGCGAATCGCTGCAGCCCGTGCCCATCCGGGCGCCGTCCATCCAAACATATCCTGCGAGATTGGAACGAACCTATCTACCTCGCAGTAGCGGCTCGGGAGCAGAAACTGAAGCACTTCAGACGGTAGATCTTCGATCTGCGCCTGCTGTGCATAGGCATTGATAGGGTCTTCCTCCCCTTCGATGTCGACCACGCTCTGTCCGCTCAGGCGTATCGCTCCTGCAGGCGTCACAAACCGCGTACAGCGATTGCCAAACACATCGTGATACTCCGTCGTCTTCACATCGGTCTTCGTGTCGCGGTCGATGTGCTCTACTTTCAAGTGGTTGCCGCCCTTTACGTGGCGCTCCAACGAGGGATGCAGATGCAGCATCGCCACCATAGGCGTAGGCACAGGGAGATGGAATTGAATATCGTATTCAGACTTAATAAGCATCGAAACCCTCATCTCTACAGGGGTTAGTGTTAAATGAGATGCAATTAAGCGGTAAGCCAGCAGTCTATTCTGAATCTCGGGAAACATCAGCAAAAAAAGAAATGGCAGGCCCGAAGGCCCGCCATTTCTCGTTAAATCTGTCCTAAAGCCTACTTTGCAGCTGTCTCTTTCACGCCGGACTGCTCTTTCAAAGCGGTAGCCTTGTCGGTCTTCTCCCACGTGAAGCTGTCGCCCTTGCGGCCAAAGTGGCCGTAAGCAGCGGTTGCTTTGAAGATCGGCTTGCGCAGGTCCAGGCTTTCGATGATGCCCTTCGGCGTCAGTGAGAAGTTCTTGCGAACCAGATCTTCGAGTTTCGACTCATCGACCTTACCCGTGCCGAAGGTGTCCACCAGAACGCTCACCGGCTCAGCCACACCGATCGCGTAGGCAAGCTGCACCTCGCAACGGTCTGCGAGCCCGGCCGCGACGATGTTCTTTGCCACATACCGTGCCATATACGCTGCCGAACGGTCGACCTTGGTAGCGTCCTTACCGCTGAACGCTCCGCCGCCGTGCCGTCCCATGCCGCCGTACGTGTCCACGATGATCTTGCGACCCGTCAAACCGGTATCGCCCATCGGTCCGCCGACCACGAACCGGCCCGTCGGGTTGATGTGGTACTTCGTATCCTGGTCCAGCAGCTCTGCGGGAATCACAGCCTGGATGACGTGCTTCAGAATGTCCGCGCGCAACTCGTCATTTCCGACGTTCTCGGCATGCTGGGTCGAGATCACGACCGCATCCACACGCTTCGGCTTGTGGTTCTGGTCATATTCAACGGTTACCTGGCTCTTGCCGTCGGGTCGCAGGTAGGACATCAGACCGGACTTGCGAACCTCGCTCAGCTTATGCGCCAGCTTGTGCGCCAGCGAGATCGGCGTCGGCATCAGCTCCGGGGTCTCGTTGGTGGCGTAGCCGAACATCATGCCCTGGTCGCCCGCGCCGCCGGTATCGACGCCCATGGCAATATCGCCGGACTGCTTGTTGATCGTCGAGATCACCGCGCAGGTGTTCGAATCGAAGCCATACAGCGCATTGTCGTACCCGATCGCCGCAACCGTTCCGCGCACCAGGCTCTGAAAGTCTACATAGGCCTTCGTCGTGATTTCGCCGGCGATGACCACCAGACCTGTGCAGGTCAGCGTCTCGCACGCCACGCGGCTATAGGGATCCTGCGCCAGGCAGGCGTCCAGAATCGCATCGGAGATCTGATCCGCAATCTTGTCCGGATGCCCCTCGGTTACTGACTCACTGGTAAATAGAAAACGGTCGCGTGTCGCCAAAACTAATCCTCCACAGAGTGCCTGCCGGACACTTAGCCCGGGCAGCGTATAACCTTTCCATTTTACCTATGCCTGGCCGATGGGGGCAAAGCCCAGCACCCATTGGCGAACCTGCGCCGCTCAGTGGCGATATACGGCATTCAACGGGACTGGTCGAGCTTGTAAGCTGCTCGATCTTCTATTTAGAAGACAGATCGAAGGAATCTAAAACAGGCGTCCATGCAGTGCGAGATGCCATACGCCCCAGCCCAGCGCAGCGAGCGACGCCAGCATCATGGCCACGCCGGCCCAGCGTAGTCCGGTGCCGGACTCCGATGCTGCCCTGTTTCTGCGTACGTTCTCGGCGAACTCGGCCCAGTCTTCGCCGCTTGTAGCTGCGCTGCCGTGCTCGCGCAGGCTCGCTTCAAAGCGTTCGATCCACGTGGCCTCATCCAAGTCGAGAGCGGCTAAGTAGCTGCGAACAATGCCTTTGCGGAAGACGCCGCCGGGTAGCGCGTCGTACTCTCCTGCCTCCAGGGCCAGCAGATGGCGAGACGATACCTTGGTCTCCTCGCAGATCGTGTCGATCGAGACCTGTCGCCGTTCGCGCTCCCATCGCAGTTCGTCGCAGAATCGTTCCATGCGCTCCATTCGTTCCGGTTGCTCGAAGAATAGATGAGTAATTTTTCCAAGTCAAAGCACTTTTGCGCTTCCGCAGCCGTTTTGCGAGTGGGAACCAGACTTGCTAAGTCCAATCGAATCTGTGCGGAAGGCTGTTTTTCGGGAACGCGACTCTGCATCTGAGCGAGCAGACTTGCACTTTGAAAAGGGTTGAAGGTGGATTTTCGGTGTGCTTTTTTCTGAGCGTGGTGGATAGGCGTTTTTGCAGGGGTTTTTTGGCAAAAAGCGGATGCAAGACGTGGTTTCTTGCTGGTGAGTTGTGGTGGTTAGCGTGGTGGAACGTGGTTCGCTAGCGGCAGCTTTTTTGGGTGCGGAAAGTACGACAGGTTTTCGATTTTTTTTTACCTTCCCAATGTGGGCATCGCCTCGACCTAGGACTGCTCTATCTTCTCTCTCGCATATGGGTTCCGATACGTCTGCCAAGGCGCTGCGAAGGTTCTTCCAGAAAGACGCAGAACAGGTGCGAGATGACCAGCGTTGCTGCTCCGTAGATAACAGCCAGCCATGCTAATGGGATCTTGCCGTACAAGAGGCTTAGCAGAGTGAACAGAACGGTTCCGTGAACCAGGTAGGAGCTGTAAGAGATGCGTCCCAGGTATTCGGCGGCACGACTCTGTAACCCCAGGTGCATTCTGGGATCCTGGATAAGGATAATCAGGCAACAGACCGCGACCATCTCGTAGTTCCCCGCATTGTTCGAAAAACTTGCGATGTAGAAGTATGTGATCACGGTCAGGGTGAGGGTTATCCAGAGGGGTGGCTGGCTCATCCGGCTGACCAGTCTTTTCAGCGGTTCCTGCGCGCGTGCGATCGTTGCGCCAGCTATAAAGAACTCGCTGTAGCTTAGGGTCAGCATCCAGTGGCTCTGGCCGAAGCGGCTGCCTAGCAGAACATGGGACACTGCTTTGATAGCCAATATCAGGAATATTCCGGAGTAGCGCCCTGTTCGGAGCATCAGCATACACACGAACGGAAAGATGAGGGACATCTCCATCTCGTATCGGAGCGACCAGAACGCAGTGTTGAGTTGTGGCCCCGGATCCATCAGTATCTGCCGGAAGATCAGTTGAGGGCTTAGGGGAGTGTGCCAGGTCTCATAAAACCAGGGCGTCAGCGGCAGAAGAGAGTTTCCAAAGAAGTAGCACCCGACGATAGCCAGAGCTAAAGCTGCCAGATAGGGCAAGTAGATCCTGCAAACTCGCCTCACAAGGTACTCGGGATAGGGTGGCTGTCGCTCTCGCCAGACTGGCAGAGAGAGCACATAGCCGCTTAGGACGAAGAAGAGGATGACCGCCTCATAGCCAGAGACCAGCGGGATGAGAGGCCAGGACGGACGATTAGCCCAGAGCGCACGGTCCCAGTGGTGGCATACAACTGTGACCGCTGCCAGTCCGCGCAGGGAGTCCAGTTGATGCACTCGTCCTCGCATCGAGGATGCGGGCAGAGAGCCTTTCGTCTCTAAAGCCACCATTGCTCAAACATACCTTAGCGGAAGGCGCTTTCTTGTTTGAGTAGCTCTCTTGATTCCGGCCTGCTCTGCAGAGCCAGCAGACGGGCGTAATCGAGTCTCCATCAGCTTTGACTAGACAGCTACCCGACGATATGATCGGCAGAAGCCTGCGTCGAATGCCAACAGGGGTCTTTGTGACTCAGATATGACTCTCATGGGCACTGGTGGCGACTGGCCTCCAACGTCGAAGTAGCCCCACCCCGGAGCAAGGATAACGAGTGCGCCTCCCTTTTCCTGAACGCATTTCTTTCGTCTATACCTTTTACTTCGCGTCGGCGCTGTGCATCGCCCAGCTGATTGAAAAGACTGACCCTACGTTTTCGCTCCTCAGTTTTCTCTTTATCTTAGTTGCGGCCCTGGCTTTCAATGTTTGCGGCGGGTTTACACGTCCTTCAGGATCGTACGTCTTCTTCTTCGCCACCCTGTGCTTCATCATCGGGGTTACGTGGAAGGCGATTCTCGGCGAACCGGCAGAGTCGAACCTGCAGGCTCCGCTGCTGACGATGTCTATCTATCTAGGCTGCATGACTTCGATGCTGGCGGCAGCGGTCATCAGCCGAAAGCTGACGCGAACGCGTCCGATTCTCGGAAACCTGATTAATGAACAGAACGTACAGAGGGCGACGGTCGGATGCCTGGTCGTCGGACTGGGGCTGACTATCTGCCTGATGGTTCTCCCCACCGGCAGCGGCTCGGTCCTGAGTGCGCTTAATCAGATGAATCAGTTCCTGCCGCTGGCCATGATTCTTGGCACGATTCATGCGATTCGACGCTCCGGAGGAACAAAGGCCTTTAGCTTTCCCGTCCTGGTGGCGGGATCGTTCATGTTTCTTCAGGGGATCTTTGGCTTTTCCAAGCAAGGTATCTTCACGCCGTTTGTATGCTGGATGCTCGCCGCATCCTCACAGCGTTACAGAATCACGGTCAAGCAGATCATTCTGGGCGCTGTAGCGGTCTTTTTAAGCTTTCACTATCTTGTTCCATACTCCCAATACGGAAGGACGTTCCGCGAGGAATCGATATCGACGAACCTTAAGGTTGCCTTCGGTTTGATGTCGCACCTGGGAGATGTTCGCGAACTTTACCTGCAGACCGTCGAAGATAACGCCTCCGAGTATCAATACTCCTGGTACAACACGCCGCAGGGGTTCTTCGAACGACTTCAGTCTGTAACTATTGACGATGCCCTGATCGCTAATAAGTCCAAGAGCTCATTCGCAGGCTACGGTCCGCTCGAAGAGGACTTCCTCAATCTCATTCCTCACTTCATCTGGAAGAGTAAGCCTATATCGAACCAGGGAAATGGATATGCCCATGATATCGGGATCCTCGCGGATGACGATACGACGACCGGCGTTTCTTTTTCGCCCGCCGCGGAGGCATACGTCCTGATGGGATGGACGAGCATTATTCTGGTTGCTCCCGCTCTTTGGATCGCTCTCTTTACAGTCTTCGATTCTCTCTGTGGCGATACTCGCCAAGCGCCGTGGGGGCTGCTTGTCGCCCTCCTCTATGCCCACAATGCCCCGGAGGGTGGTCTCGGGGGCATTGTCTATATGCTTGGCTATACCGTGATCGGCATCGTCTTCGCCGCGTTGACAGCCGCCTATCTCATGCCCGTCATCGGAACCTTCCTGATCGGTCCGGAGGGCATCTTCATCAAACGTGCCGCGCCCATTCGCGCTATTCCGAACCGGCTGGCTACTGCGCCCACGCCGGAGAGCTAAGCCTCAGGCGTTGGCTGGGCCGGCAGTGCTCTCCCATACACTGTTAGAGGTATGAATAAACTGGTTGTCGGCAATCTCGTCCATCGTCCTCTGCGGTCGCTCATCAGCTGCCTCGCAATTGCCATTGAGGTGATCATGATTCTGTCGATCACCGCCATCCTGATGGGCAAGCTCAATGGGTTCAAGGACCGCACCAACGGCATCGGCATGGACATGTTCGTCCGACCCAGCACAACCAATAACTTTATCGGCATGAGCCCGGCCGGGGCGTCGATCAAGGTCGCCGAGGTTCTCTCGCAGATTCCACACATCAAGGTCGTCGCGCCGGTGAACATTCAGATCACCACGTCGCTCGACAACATCTACGGCATCGACTTCAAGACTTACGACGGTCTTCTGCCGTTTGTCTTTCTCTCCGGCGGGCCGTTCCAGGGGCCTAACGACGTGATCGTGGACGACTACATCGGCGCGGGGAAGAAGGTGGGCGACACGCTGCAGATTCTCAACCATCCGTTCCGTATCTCCGGCATCGTGCAGCATGGCAAGGGTGGGCGCAAGTTCATCCCTATCGACACCATGGGCACGCTGACCGGCACGGAGGGCAAGGCTACTGCGTTCTATCTGAAGACTGAAGCTCCACCGAAGTATGAGGAGGAGGTTCGCAAGTCCATTCTCGCGACCTCCGGCATGAGCCAGTACAACGTCATTACGACGGATGAGTATCTCTCTTCGATGACGCCAAGCGCGTTGCCTGGCTTCAACATCGGCTTGCGCGTGGTGATCGGGATCGCTGTGGTCATCGGCTTCCTGGTCATCTTCCAGTCCATGTATACGGCTGTGATGGAGCGCACACGCGAGATCGGCATCCTGAAGTCCATGGGGGCGTCGCGGTCGTACATCGTCGGCATCGTGCTTCGTGAGACTGGGGTGCTGGCGACTGTCGGCATCCTCGTCGGCATCCTGGCCAGCTTCGCGCTGAGTGCGGCGCTTGAGGCTCGCTTTCCCACGCTGGACTTCGTCATCAACGTGCCCTATGTCTGGAAGTCCGTGCTTATTGCGTTCGTGGGGGCGATCCTTGGGGCGCTCTATCCGGCGCTCAAGGCAGCAAGCAAAGATCCTATCGATGCTCTCTCTTACGAGTAGGGAGATTGTCTCGTCTTAGTTCTTTCGATCTTGGAAGAGGGATTATGTTGACCAATAAAACCTTCGGTTTGGCGACTGCGTTTCTGATGCTGTGGCTGGTCGCGTGGATATTTCTCTCGTGGGCGGGTGTTCAGGACGACGCTTTCATCCACCTGCGATACGCAAGCAATCTGCTCCAGACTCATCTGATCAGCTACGACGGGGTGCATGCGAACTATGGAGCGTCGAGTCTTCTCTATGTCTACCTGCTGTCTCTGCTGAGGATCTTCTCCCACTCTCCGAATCTTCCGCGTTTTGTCTCGAGTTTTGTTCACTTGCTGCTGATAGTGGGCATTGCGATCTTTTTTCTGCGTTCGGTCCCGCGAGAGTCCACACAGGTGCGTGCTCTTGGCTTGATTCTGATGCTCGTGCTCGTTGCGCCTTCGTCGGTTCGGTGGCTGGATGACGGCATGGAGACTGGCCTTGTCCTCTGTTTTGTGGCGTCGATCTGTTGGATCACGTCGCGTCAATCGTCTCTTGACGAGATCGCTTTGCCGCAATATATGGCTTGCGTTGTGCTCGGATTCTTCGCGGTTCTGCTGCGTCTCGAACTTATTCTGCTGTGCGGTGTTGCCTTAGCGATTCTTGCCTGGAAGGGACTCTTTGCTCCAGCGGGAAGTGGCAAGATGGGTCGGCGCTTCTGGCGCGTCTTGAGCGGAAGCCATCTTTTTCTGGGGGGGCTTCTGGCTCTGCTGTATATCCAGATCAAGATGCACTTCATCGTTCCTGACACTGCGTTGGCAAAGTCAACCGGTGTCGCGAGCTGGCACTACGCTTTCTATGCGACCAGCGAGATTCTTGCAGGATCGTTGTCTTTTGGATCGGGGATGTTCCTTCTCTGGTTTTTGACGATCTTCCTGTTAGCGCGTGCAGGCCGTTTTTCTATGACGAGCCTCTTCGCCAACCTCGTCTTTCCGGTCTTGTTTGCGCTCGCCGCCGTGCGTGGGCAGCAGATCCAGGGTGCACGTTACTTCGTCTGGGCGATCTTCTTCTCGACTCTTTGGAACATCCTCGAGATGACGAAGAGCCTACCCACGCTCTCTGCAAATCGTTGGGATTCAAGACTCGTCTACTGCTTCCTCGCACTTCTTCTTATCGCGATGCCCTTTGAATCTAGGGCGATGTATCCGATGCTCAGAGATCGTTCCACTCTTTTGACGAGCTTCGAGGGTGATCACCTCAAACACTTCGAGGGCAAACGCGGAGTTGCTTACGATATCGGCTATCTTGGCTACTTTACCGGGGCCAATATCTGTGATGTAGCCGGGTTGGTGAACGGAAGAGATAAGGCCCGCATGACATCCGATGCGCGCACGGCGGCTTGCTTTGCGGATCACCCGGACTTTATGTTTCTCGATCAGGCCTGGATCACCACGGCGGGCAACTACATCCCGCTCAAAGACTGGCAGATCTGCTCCCGCTATGACTTTAGAAATGTGAACTCAACCGATCGCCACTTCCTGCTTGTGCCGCGATCGACCGCCGATGAGGTCTGCAGAGAGGTTGCGAACTCCGTTCCTATGGATGTACAGCAGTCATCCCAGTAGAAAATGACCGGATGAGGCTGGTGCCCTCGTTGCAACTCCTTTCACGCCATCATCGTCATACTTCTGTAATACTCTGAACTCTCACGACAAAACTGCGTTTAAGTATTTGCAACTATGAATCACCCAGGCCCCAGCTCGCTTCGTCTGCTCAAAATCCTCGAGGTCTCTCTCCTCCTCGTCGCGGCGATCTTCCTTTCTTTTCATGCTCTCCATCTCAGCGCCGACTTTCCGAACCACTCCCCGTGGATGGACTGGGCCAAGTACACCGACGAGGGCTGGTACGGCGATGGCGCCATTCGCCACTTCCAGCGCGGCCACTGGTACGTTCCCGGAGACTTCAACCCCGCTGCCGCACTCCCTGTCTGGCCTGTGTTGGAGGGTGCGCTCTTTCACTTCACCGGAGTTAGTCTCGATGCGGCGCGTGCTCTCACCGTCGGCATCTTTGCTCTTATCCTGCTCTCGTCTTACTTGCTTCTGCGCCGCTGGGCTGCCTCTTCCGCCAGCAAGCCGAGAATCTCCCTGGCTCCATCGGTAGCCGTTCTCCTGCTCGCCGTCAGCCCCTTCTGTTATGTCTTCACCCGGCTGGCCATTCTGGAGCCTCTGCTGATTCTCCTCACGCTTCTCGCACTTCTGGCTGCCTCGTACGCAACGCCGCCGGTGCAGGGAACTGACACGGCTCCCCCTCCGACCCTGTTACGCCAGGCTCTTCCTCTGGTTGCGCTTGGCCTGCTGCTTCCGCTGATGGTCCTCACCAAGACCACCGCGATCTTTCTTCTCCCCTCCATCGCCTGGATCTTATGGGCTCGCGCGGGGTACCGTCTACGCCCGTTTCTGCGAATGGGTGCTCCCGCTGGTGTCCTCGCCTGCGTCACGTGGCTCAGCTACTACGTCTTCATCGTTCGGCCTCACTTTCTCGAGGACTACCACTATCTCTTTAGTGCCAACGCGTACACCGGCATCACCCCGGCCACTGCGCTCTCCGTGCTTGCGGACACGATCACCGACGGACTTTGGATGGGCAGTATCCTCTACCCGCTGGCCATCCTTGCTGCGGTTACCGCACTGATCCTTCGTCCGCGTCTGCTGCGCAACCCGCTCATTCCTGCGCTTCTGCTGTGGGCTGCCGGGTATGCGGCATTCCTTGCGTATCACAATAACCTGCAGCCACGGTACTACCTGGTGATCGCTGTTCCGCTCACGCTTCTCGTCTCCGTCGTCTTCGAGAGTGTGTGGACAGGTCTGCGCAGTCACCTCATCAACCCCCTTGGCCGCCTGGGCATGGGAGCGATCGCGGCTGCCCTCGTCGTGGCCGCCATCAGCGACGGCCGCCAGACCATTCAGTTCGTCCGCCACCCGGACTACACCTTTACCAATGCTGCCGAAAAGATCCACCAGATCATCTCCTCCGACCCGGCGCACAGTCCGCTGATTCTCTCCATCAGCGGCTCCAATCTGTCACTCATGACCGGGCTGCCTTCCATCTGTGACGACTTTGGCACCATGGACCTCGCCGTCCGCGTCCGCGCTTATCGTCCGGGCTGGTACGTCGCCTGGAACGACGTCGAGGACGACAAGATGGAGGCGCTCGCCCCCATGTATCATCTCCAGCGCGTCGCGGCTTTTCCTGCCATGGACGACCCGGACCGCAACCTGCTCATCCTCTACCGCCTGGACCCGGTTGCTCCCGGCGCGCCACCACATCGCCGCCATCCCAAGCAGCCTATCCCGCGTCTTTTGCAGGTCAACTTTGGCCAGCAGCCTAGTCAGATCCAGCTCGAACACTAGCCGAGCGCTGCGGTTGGTGGATGTTTGAGAGTCGCGCTATCGCTCTCCGGCCGGAGTGATTCTCCAAACCGTCATCCAGTTTTTCTGAGTCCAGACAACCTGATCCGGATTGAGCTGAAGCGTGCCTGCCGGAGCGCTGGGAACCCGAGAGTAGATGTCGGCGCTTGTAGCCTGCCACCAGCCTGCGCCAGCCGGGGTGCAGTGCAGCTCCACCGCAGAGAGAAAGAGCTGTTCGCAAAAGTCGTTTCGATCGGATTCGTTATAGGGGACAGGCGGCCCAATGAATCCGTCGATATGGTCTTCTGCGGCTATGGCGTTGATGCCCTTCGCTCCAAGGTCGTGTTGGAAGTTCACATCGCCCATCAGCCCATCCAGAGGGACGATCTCCAGATCCGTGTAGTAACCGAGCAGTCCCGGCTGATCGTAGGAGAACGCTCTGTGGATGCCGGCCTTCTTGAACACCGTCTCGTTGAACGAGGCTGGCGGTCCTCCGGCTGGCGCGCGATAGCATCGAATGTAGCTGAATCGCACCCAGCCAAATGCCAGGAGCACAACGATCACGCCCGCCACAGGCATGACAAGCCATTGCCTTTGGCTCATCACCACCGACCCTGCCCGTGCGAGCAGAACTGCAGCCAGAAGGATCCAGCTGGTGTAGTACCAGCTCCAGCGCGTCTCACTGGACATGCGCAGCACGATGTAGGCGGCATGGCAGAGTATGCCGAGAAAGAACGGCACCTCCACCACGCGAAAGAACGTGTCCCGCTTCCGCAGCGCCACTACAAGAAGGCAGATGAAGATCACCGTCAGCGCAAACAAGGCAGTATGCGGCAGATTTTGAGCCAGCGAGTGGGCTCTTGCGCTCTTACTCTTCAGCAGGCCGCTAATCGGCTGCAGTGTATGAAAGTTGATCCAGTTGGACGCAAGATATCCGCCCCAGAACAGCGCATAGATGGGCAGCATCATCAGCTGCAACCGGCGCCCGATGCGCCCGGCATCTCCCTTTAGCGCTATCCACACAGCCAGCCAGACGAATCCGACGATAAATATATTGTCCAGCCGGCTCAGTACGGCGATCGTCGCGACGAGATTGAAGCGCAGCGCCGATCCTGTCGTCGGAGCCGGGATCATCTCGAACGCCGTCAGCATCAGGAGCGCCAGAAGAAACGCGCTCAGCGCCCCCTCCGTGCCAAGCTGCGACAGGAAGCTGAATGGAATCAACAGCACAAACGCCAAGATCCACAGATCTCCGGCGACTCGCTTCGTCACCCGCCGGACTGTCCAGAGCATTAGCACATCCAGCAGCGTCACCACCACTGCAATGGCGTGCATCCCCGCCATCTTTGCGGGCACAACCTTATAGACAGCCGTGCAGATCAGCATCCACAGGGGGTGGTAACCGTTGGTGGGCATGATCGTGTTGAACGTGCTCCCCATCCCCCGGGCGAAGTTCCAAGCCACCTGGAGATAGAAGTAGGTATCGTCCGCGAAGAGTTGGTCAGGCCTTAGGATGAAGACGCCGGCGTAGAGGACTACAAATCCCGAAAAAATGACTGCAAGCCAGAGATTGCTTCGTCTCCCCAGGAAACCCGGCGAACTATCCTTCATCAAACCCACCTTCCACCCTGTTTAGATCACAGATCGTATATGTCACAGATCGATGGGCAAATCGTATCAGATCGTCGTTGACTTCCCCTCGAACTGCCATTATCCTTAAATCTCGCGCAGTCTCGCGTCTGTACGCCTGTGTCTTTATTGTTCCCAGGAGAGGTACGGTCCCGAGGCATCCGTGGTGGATCCACTGGGGAGCAGCTTTCCATACAGCCGCCCCTGAAGCACCCATCCCATAGGTTTTGTGCGTAGTCCAGGTCATGCGGTCGTCTCCGCGCGTTTGGAAGGGGGAAGTCTCCTTTTCATCGCCAATCCGCTTTGTCTGGAGCAATAGAAATTCAGATCGTTCACGAACTATCAACCGGCACCATCTTCTTCATGCACCACGCCGAACACTGAAGACGGCAGAATCAGGGAGTATCTCAACGATGTCCACTACTATTCCGAGCGGCAAAGATATTAAGCGTAAGTGGTTTGTGCTCGACGCCAGCGGCAAGACCCTCGGCCGTCTCGCCACGCAGGCCGCCTCCGTCCTTGCAGGCAAGCTCAACCCCCTCTACACCCCCTACATCGACATGGGCGATCACGTTGTGATCATCAACGCCGAAAAGATCGTGCTGACCGGCCTCAAGTCTGACCAGAAGCTCTATCGCCGCTACACCGGCTTTCCCGGTGGTCTCCGCGAAGAGTCCTTCATCAAGCTTCTCGCCCGTCGCCCCGAAGCCATCGTCGAGCAGGCCGTCAAGGGCATGCTTCCCAAGAACAAGATGGGCCGCCAGATGGCCACCAAGCTCAAGGTCTACAAGGGCGCACAGCATCCGCACATCGCGCAGCAGCCTGTAGCCATGGACTTCCATGCCTCCAACGCACCCAAGATCAGCGAGACCAGCAAGTCCAAGGTGATGATGCCGACCCACCAGGCACACGCACTCGAAGGCTAAGCGTCCCCCTCCTGCTCTGCGGGAGATAACGAAGAATGGGGCGTCAGCCCCCGGGTTTTATCAAGTTCAAGGAGCACCATGGCAGATCTGATTCAGTACTACGGAACCGGCCGTCGCAAGTCCTCCATCGCACGCGTCTTCCTGCGTCCGGGCAGCGGCAAATTCACCGTCAACAAAAAAGAGTGTGACGTCTACTTCGTCACCGCACAGCAGCGCGCCGCCGCCAAGCGGTCGCTCGGCATCGCCGACATCGGCGAGACCTTCGACGTCATCACCACCGTAAAGGGTGGAGGCGTTATGGGCCAGGCCGACGCAGTCAAGCTCGGCATCGCACGCGCGCTCATGGTATTCAACCCCGAGCTCCGCAAGGCGCTCAAGGCAGAAGGCCTCGTTACCCGCGACTCGCGTGGTAAAGAGCGTAAGAAGTACGGCCAGAAGGGCGCTCGCGCTCGCTTCCAGTTCTCCAAGCGATAGAAAGCTCTTCAGCAGATTTCTCTGCTGTTGCTTTTCTCTCCTTCGAGACAAGGCCCGCACAGTTTGAATGGGTGTCGGATGATGATTCCGGCACCCATCGCATCACCCTCATGGGTATCCGCCAACGCGGCTGTTGCATGAGGCTAGGAGTCAAATCTCCCGAGCCTGTCTCGTCAGGCGGAGGATCAATCCAGGCACCGGCACCACGGTTCCGGCTGTCTTCACTAAGGAGCTACATTGGCAAATATCACAATGAAAGAACTGCTCGAAGCTGGCGTTCACTTTGGGCATCAGACCAAGCGCTGGAACCCCAAGATGAAGGAGTACATCTTCGGCGAGCGTAACGGCATTTACATCATCGACCTTCAGAAGACCCTCAAGATGTTCAAAGAGGCTTCCAAGTTCGTCACCGATCTCACCTCCACCGGTAAGCTCGTCCTCTTTGTCGGCACCAAGCGCCAGGCACAGGACGCCATTGCCGAAGAGGCCACCCGCGCCGGCATGCCTTACATCAACAGCCGCTGGCTCGGCGGTCTCCTGACCAACTGGGTCACCGTGCAGAAGTCCGTCAAGCGCCTCGCCGAACTGGACGACATGTCCACCGACGGCCGCTACGAGCTGCTCACCAAGAAGGAAGTCATCAAGCTCGAGCGCGAGCGGAAGCACCTCTCGACCAATCTCTCGGGTATCAAAGCCATGAAGCGTCTTCCCGACGCCATCTTCGTCGTTGACTCCAACAACGAAGCCATCGCCGTCGCAGAAGCCCGCAAGCTCGGCATCCCGGTCGTCGCGGTCGTCGATACCAACTGCGACCCGACTGTGGTTGACTATGTGATCCCCGGCAACGACGACGCCCTCCGCGCCATCCGCCTCTTCACCACGAAGATCGCTGATTCGGCCTACGAAGGCGTCCAGATGGTCTCCGAGAAGGCGTTCGCGACCGAGTCTTCTGACGTTCAGCCTCTCGAAGTCTCCCCCGAGCACATCGGCGAAGACGGCGAGACTGTCGCCTCCGACCTCGAAGTCCACGAGTCCGCCGGCATCGCCGAAGCCTCCACCGAAGACGACGAGACGGTCGACCTCGAAGCGGTCCTCGGCGGCAACATCCGCAAGGCTCCGGCTGCAAGCGAGCCCGACACCGAGACCGAAGCTATCTCCGCCCAGGCCGCCGTCTAGCTCAGGCCACGAACACCCACTCTGAGGGAGCGTGGCTGCCCGCGAAAGCGAATTCGGCGCCACGCTCTTTCTGCGTCAACGACCCAGTAACACTCACGCTGCATCATCAGCAAAAGGATTGCGAACACACCCATGAGCGAAACCCAGGTAAAGATCGACGCAAAACTCGTCAAGGAACTCCGCGAAAAGTCCGGCGCCCCCATGGGCGACTGCCTCAAGGCCCTCCAGGAAGCCAAGGGCGATATGGAAGACGCCTTCGTCGTCCTGCGCAAGCGCGGCATGGCGTCGGCTGCCAAGAAGGCCAGCCGCACCACCAATGAAGGCGCTGTTGGCACCTACATCCACGCAGGCGGCAAGATCGGCGTTCTGCTCGAGCTCAACTGCGAGTCCGACTTCGTCGCTCGCACCGAAGACTTCCAGGAGCTGCTCCGCGATGTGGCTATGCACATCGCCGCAGTAGATCCTCGCTTCGTCAGCCGCGAGGATGTCACCGAAGCCGACCTCGAGCGCGAGAAGGACGTCTACCGCGCCCAGGCTGCAGCCTCCGGCAAGCCCGCGAACATCGTAGAGAAGATGCTCGAAGGTAAGCTCGCCAAGTTCTACGAAGAGTTCTGCCTCCTCGACCAGCCCTTCATCAAGGAGTCCACGCAGACCATCGCGCAGCTCATCGCCACCAAGGTCGCCAAGCTCGGCGAAAACATCAGCGTTCGCCGCTTCGCCCGTTTCAAGGTCGGCGCTCCCGACTGGACCGTAGCCCAGACCAAGGCAGCGACAGAAGAAGCCTCCGCCTAACCGGTAATTACTCCAAAAACACGAAAGCCCGAGCCACCGGCCCGGGCTTTCGTGCGCATGAAGCCCACTTTCATTCGACCAACGGGAGGACCCTCACCCCCCGTTCCGGCAAAAGAAAAAAAGCCAGGGAATGGCCGCCCTCCGCGCAGGAGGCCCGTCTGGCAGGACCGCGTCGGTTATAAGTTCGCGTCAGTTGACAAAACCAGCTCTCCGGCGCATCCCGCATAAATGCGCCTGCTATCCGCTCCTAACACAAGTCCAAAGCTAAGTCTCGTTTCCTGAAGACTTTGCACCATATCGACGGGGTGGGGAGTACCGCGCGACAGCTCCTCGTGCCCCTCCGTCGTTTGCCCTGCTCCGTGCGATACTAAAAACTGACATGTACAAAAGAGTCCTCCTCAAGCTCTCCGGAGAAGCCCTGGCTGCAGGCCGCGGCTTCGGTATCGACGCCATCTTCATTCACAAAGTAGCCGCAGAGATCGCCGCCGTTCATGCCCTGGGCTGCGAGATCGGCATCGTCGTCGGCGGAGGTAACTTCTTCCGCGGCGTGGCCCAGCAGGCCATCGACATGGACCGCGTCGCCGCCGATCACATGGGCATGCTGTCTACGGTCATCAACGCGATCGCTCTCCAGGACGCCATCGAAAAGCTCGGCCTCTTCTGCCGCGTCATGTCCGCCATCGAGATGCACCAGGTCGCCGAGCCGTATATTCGCCGCCGCGCCATGCGCCACCTCGAGAAGGGCCGTATCGTCATCTTCGCCGCCGGTACCGGCAACCCGTTCTTCTCCACCGACACCGCTGCCAGCCTCCGCGCCATGGAGATCAAGGCCGATATCCTCCTCAAGGCGACCTCCGTTGATGGCATCTACACCGCCGACCCCAAACTCGATCCCGAGGCCACCAAGCTGCCCCAGATCACTTATAACGACATCATGCGCCTCAACCTGCGCGTGATGGACCAGACGGCCGTCTCCCTCTGCCGCGATAACAATATGCCCATGATGGTCTTCAGTATGCGCGAGCAGGGAAACATCGTTCGCGTCGTCAGCGGCGAAAAGATAGGCTCGCTCGTCACCGCCTGATGCGTTTGCTCTCCCTTTGCAAGGCGTCTTCGGTTCGCGCCCGTCAGAAACTGCGCATAAAAAGCCATCTATCTCAGGTTAAGACACGTCAAATCTTCTGAAACAGCGTTAGAACAGTTGCACACTCTTTTGCATCCCGCACAGGCAGGAAGAACCTTGTGAACATCGGCACTCTCGAACCGGAGATCGCGCAGCATCCAGCCCCGGCTGCAAAGCCCGCGGAGATCTCCACTCGTAAGCCGCCGTTGCCCGCGCTTACCGGGATACGAACCCTGCTGGCACTTGCGATCATCCTGTTTCACTTCACCCCGCCACACCTCGGGATACTCTATCCCTTCATCGATAACGGGTACGTCTTTGTCGGCGCCTTCTTTATCATCTCGGGCTACGTGCTCACCTATAACTACGCCGACCGCGCCAAAACTCTGGTCAAACGCGAGTTCTGGCTCGCTCGGTTTTCCCGGCTCTATCCCGTCTATCTTCTCGTCCTGGTGCTCTCCTTTCGCATGGTGCAGGAGGAGTGGCACGCTCGATCCCACTTCGAGTTTTGGCAGGGAATGATCCTCACGCCATTGGTTCTCCAAGGCTGGAGCCCATCCGTTGCGACCTTCTGGAACACCGTGGCCTGGACGCTATCGAGCGAGATCGTCCTTTACGCGGCTTTTCCCTGGGTCATTCGAGCGCCGTGGCCAAAGAAGCCGTTGAACCTGATACTTCTTCTCTTCATCTTCTGGGCCATCGGTCTTATTCCTCACTCGCTCTACCTTTGGATCAACCCAGACCACATCGTCGGGCCTGTGGATCGCTATAGCTCCACGCAACTTATCCGTTTCCTGAAGTACACGCCGCTCCCCTACGTGTGCACCTTCCTGGCCGGCGTGACCCTGGGTAAACTTCAACTTGCCATCACCCTCACACCGCGTCAGCGAGCTGTTCTCTGTGCCATTAGCCTTGTTGCCGTCGGTATCTTCTTCTACACCCAAGTCAACCGTACGCCATACCTTCTCATGCATGGTGGGCTTCTGACGCCTATCTTCGCCGCGCTTGTGCTTGGTCTCAGCGGACCGCACCCGATCTCCGCACTGTTTTCCTGGCGTCCTCTTCTTCTGGTGGGAGAGAGTAGCTACTGCCTATATCTTCTTCACTTTAACGTCTTCCAGCTCATCCACATCTACCATGTGCCGGAGCGCCTTCATCTTCTGGCCTTTGACCCCTGGCTCTCCTACGCGATTTTGATCGTGCTGTCGCTTGCTGTCTTTCATTTCGTGGAGACGCCCGCCCGCAAGGCCATCCTTCGCCGTTTCTCGAACAAGCACCGCACGCTCCTTCCCACCTCCTAAGCAAGAGAAGTGTTCCTCGTTTCTGTGTCTCTTTCTCTGAGGCATCTCCAACGCTTGTCTGGTGTTTGTGGCTTACTCTCTCAACTGGCCTGGTTCAACCTTCATCCTACCGGGCGAATAGCTGAAGATGAAGGTGTGATGATCTTCGTTTGTAGAAGGCGCAGAGATAGGCTGAGTAGCTGCGAAGCTGATCGTGTATGGCTTCGTACACCGCCTTGCTCAGCAAAAGCATTGATCGATCAGCGGGTAAAACTTTGTTCCGCAGGCAGCAAAAAGTCCCGCGAAAGCGGGACTTTTTGCTGCAATCAGAGTGACTAGTTTTAGGGATTGATGATCTGTGTCGGGTGCGATCCATTCGCAACGGCCACAGCACAGGTTGGCAATGGAGAAGAGGGGAACGGAGTGTTTTGGATCGACCCTAATCCACCATTGTTCGGGTTGAGTTTCATCGCCGAAACATCGCTTGCCAGGTTGTTTGGGGCGTATGCGTAGATACCTAGTGCCGGCTCGATCGTAATGCACATCGGTCCCGTACCTACTGCCGTCGAAGTCGATCCAATCGATCCAACCGCTGTGCCGGTAGCGGTGTCAATCGTGTAAGCGCCTACAGTCCCGGAAGAGTAGTTTGCAACATAGAGGAATTTACCACGAGGATCGACCGTCACTGCCACCGGAAACTGCCCTGTGGCAAAGGGTGAATTCAACATAGGCGACAGGGAACCATTGTTCGCGACGGTGTTGCCATAGAGTTGATTCGTTGCCTGATCGGTGATGTACACAAACCGTGCCGACGGATCTTCTGCGATGGCGCTTGGAGTTGTTCCGGCGTTATAACCCATTGCTAGCGTCTTGCCGGAAGCATCGGTTGTAATCGTTGTGCCCGGTGTAGGTGTCAGGGTGCCATTCGCTTCGTTTTGGGAGAATCCGAGCACTATGCCATTCGGGATATCCTGATCCAGCACGTAGACGAAGGAGGTCAGATTGCCAGTACCGCCGTTATTGGCGAACGTGCAGGTCGGATTCGCACTGTTGATGGGGCTCGGCGCTCCGCATTGTGGACGGCTTACTACAACGCCCACCGGATTGTTTCCGACATTCTGTGTAAGAGGAGTGCCCAGGGTTCCGTCAGAGTTGACTGGAAAGATGGTCACGCCGCCAGGTCCGGGGGCAGCGGGGGAGTACAACTGCTGCCCACCCGGGCCAACCTGATACTGGAAGGGCACGTATAGGAACGCGCCCGCAGCATCGATCGCAATCGATGTCGGAAAGCTGCCGGTCACGTTATACGTGTTCTGCAGATAGATCTTCCCATCCGTTCCGATGGAGTACTCGCCGATGGTCGAGTCGTCGTGATTGACGACATACAGGTTCAACCCGTTAGGCGAAGCTACCAGGGTGACCGGCTTTCGGCCCGCCTGAATCGGTGAGTCCGCTAACGGTGTCAGCGAACCAATCTGGAAGTCCACCGCATACGCGCTCACACCGCCGTTCGGCGAGGAGGTGGTGAGCGGCTGCGACGTGGTGACATACACATACGCCAGTACATAGTCGCGGCTGCACGCCGTTACGCTGACTAACGCCAAAGACAACATCGAGGCCAATGTTCCGCGGCCCATCTTATTCCACTTCATGCTTACCTGACTCCGGGGCAAATCGTTTCCGCCCGCTACTACTGTCCCGATACTCAGAATTCATACAGACATTCTGCCCTGGTTCTCCAGCTGCTTTGCAAGCCAGCTAGTCTATGTTTCCGCTTACTGCAAGACATGTCGCCTGTCCTACCGCTGTAAAGGTGGATCCTCGCGTCAGATCTGAAAGCTTACCCGTATTCCGATCAAGAACCTTACCCGTTACCGTGCCGTCTCCATTGGACGTATACAGGTATTGGTTTGAAGGGTCTTCCACCATGCATACTGGTGCTGCTCCGACAGGGTAAGGATTCAGTGGAGGATCCGGAATGGCCTGTAGAACGCTGGTCGTCGGCGTCAAGGTGAAGGCCGTGATGGAGCTGTTCGGATTCGTTGTGTTTGTTGTCGACTGGTTAGCAACGTAGAAGTACTTGCTTGAGCTGTCCAACAAGGAATACACCGGATTGGAAGCCGGCGAAATGTTTGCTGTCGGTCCGCCCGTGAGAGTGTTCAGAGAGCACGCCGTCGCGCCAACAGTAAAGGGCAGAATTTGTCCTGGGCTGTTGGTGTTCGGAGCTCCTGAGTCTGTGATGTAAACGGAACTCCCACCTGTGATGATCGAGGTCGCATGGGTCGCTCCCGTATTGATCGTCGAGTTGGTCGTCAGCGTCAGTTGTCCCGTTGCGCCAGAGGCGTAAGGGGATACAGTCTGATCCGAATTCAGCGTAAACAGGCAAGAACTCGCGAGGGTAAGCATCGTCGGCGTATTTCCAACAGGGAAGTAGGTCAACTGAAGCTGCGTCACCGGGTCCTTGATCTGCTGATTGAGCACGAGCGTCAGGCGGCCTGTGTTCGGATCCACTGAAAATACCGTGATGTCGCCGAAGCAGGAGCCTGGCGTAGCGGCAGTGCCGCATACGGCAGTCGGTGCCACCTGGTCCAGCACATAGAGGAAGTTGCCCGTGCTGTCGTGCGCCGCCCAGACCGGGGTGGAACCCTGGCTCTGGAAGCACTGCTGGAAGGTCAATACACCCTGTCCGCCCACGCTGAACTCCGTGATGCCGCCCGTGGTCCCGCAAGGCAGATCTCCGGATGCGCTGGTGGTTGCACCGCCGCCCTTGTTGACGACATAGACGAAGCGACCGCCTGGCTTTACCACGATGGCGACCGGGTTCGACCCGCCAGAGGTAAACGGCGAGTGCGGAACCTGGGTCAGGTTTCCTGAAAAGTCGTCGATCTTGAAAGCTGCAATCTGGTTGTACTGCGTTCCCAGAACCCACATGAACCCGATCGTGCCGCCACCGCACGCCGTCATGCCCAGACCCATCGCTACGGAGACTACCAAGGCCATTGAAACACGGCCAATCCTGCTCAACTTCATGCGCTTCCTTAATCCTCGCCAGTGAACGGGTCTCGTTCACCTTCTGCCGCGAGCAAATCTGTAGGGTTACGATTCCTCCGCTTATTGTAGAAGCTGTCGCGACTTTGTGCCACTTGTCGTCAGGATTCTGCCAATCTGCGCGCTGTTTTCTGAAGTTACTGCCTAGGGGTTACCTCCGCTTGACATGCTTGAATATACGGAAAAGGCGATGAGCGGACCATGTCTCAAGTCACGCCTTTACGTTTGTCGATAATCGGGGAATATCGTGGGCTGCTTTGAATAGTTGAGTTCCATCATCGCACTAACGCGACATGATGGAACAGCAGACGTCACCTCATGTATAGCCAAAGCAAAGAAAAGCGGGCCAGGCTAAGCCTGACCCGCCGTGATTCTGTTGCTGATGTGTTGCAGTGCGTGAAGGCGATCCTTAGAAGATCTTCAGGTGGATCGTCAGGTACTTCTTCGGGTCGCTGCGAATCGTCGTCACCAGATCGGTGCTGGCGGTGAGCAGCTTGTTGACATTGGTGTAGGCTGCATCGTCGGTGGCCAGCTTGCCCAGGGTTCCTCGACCGTCGTTCACACCTGAGATCAGCTCATTCACCTGTGCCAGCGTGTGGCTCAGATCCTGCCGGAACTTCGGATCCTTCAACATCAGTCCCAGACCGCCTTTGCCCTCATCCGCCTGCGCAAGAATGGAGTTCGCATGGACGAGCGTTGAGTTCAGGTTCTTGTACATCGAATCGTCTTTGAGCAACATGCCTGCGGTACCCTTGCCGCTGTCCAATGCGTTAGCGATGTCCTCAAGCTTCGCGGCGGTGCCATTCAGGCGGTTATACAGGGCGTCGTCCGTAACCAGCTTGCCGATCGACCCGCGACCCGCGTTGATGTTCTTCTCCAGCGTAAGCAGCTCGTTTACCGTGGCGTTGGCCTTGTTGTACAGATCGGGGTTGTTGATCAACTGCCCGATGGAACCCTTGCCTGACTGCAGGTTATCCACAATCACGTTCATCTTCGCCAGAATCACGTTCAGGCTCTCGATGGTTCCCTGGCTGGCTTTCACCACATCAGTCAGGCTTGGCGTCTCTGTCGTCTTCAGGACATCACCGTCCTGCAATGGAGGCCCTACGGCGAACTGGCTGTTGATATCCACCACCGTGTCGCCCAGCACCCCTACGGTCGATAACGACGCCTTCGAGTCCTTCTTCAGGTTGACTGCAAACTTGTCATTCAGCTTCATCGTGACCTTCACCGGCGTCAGCTTATGCTCCGGTGAGTTATCGATCGTCACAGTCTTTACCGTGCCGATGGTTACGCCCTCAAGGTTCACTGCCGCGCCTGTCTTCAGGCCTGCGGAGTTCTCAAAATACGTCGCAACCGTCAGCTTATGTGAGAGGATCCCGAGTCCTGAAGAACTGGTCATCAGGAACAGCAGCGTGACCAGGACCACCGTAGAGATCAATACGATTACGCCCACCTTCAACTGCGACCATCGAACTTCCTGCTGGCTGGGCATAGATCTCCTGATTCTCCTTTAGGCTTCTTTTATCACGTTGCAACAACAGGACATTTCCGTTCTCTTCTGCGCTTCGACACAACAGAGCTTCCGGTAATTGAGAGGATACATGACCCACCTCCGATACTCGCTGAGAAAACGCGATCGATCAATCAAGCTAAAAGGGCTTTGTCTTCAATGGATGCCAAAATCTTGCTGATGGTTTCAATCTTCCCTCAATTCGCGTATTTCAATCCTCCACCACCACTACGGCCATGGCCATCTCCCGGCTGTGGGTGAGGCTCAGTTGGATTCTGCGCACCCCCATCACGCTGGCGAGCTCGGCAGCCCTTCCGCTGAGGTGTAGCGTCGGCCGTCCGCTGGGCTCGCGCCTTACCTCAAACTCCTTCCAGCTCACCCCATGGCTGATTCCGGTTCCCAGAGCCTTGGCTCCAGCCTCTTTTGCTGCGAATCGAGCGGCAAAGCTCTCAGCTGCGTTTTTTTTCTTCCGCATGCAGTAGGAGATCTCCCCTTCCGTGAAGATTCGGTCCAGAAACCGCTGCCCAAACCGGTCGATCGTCTCTTGGAGACGCCTGGTCTCGATCAGATCCGTCCCTAACCCCAGCACCATACTGCAACCTCGCACACTTATCCTCCTACACTCCCGCCGTTCTGTCGCCTGATTGCCAGGATGTTTGGGAGGGAATCACAATCCTCCTGTTATGAGCGTGGTAACCGCTTAGAGGTCACGTGACCACCGTACCTGTCTCCGGGTTCACGCTTCGCCGGGTGTGTCCGATGAAGGTCCTAGCGGCGAATACGCTCTTTCCGTTGCGGAGACTACTACCATGCAATCGCTCGACATCCAGGGCTTCAGCTACGAAGAGCGCCACGGCCTGTTGCCCACGCTCACCTCGGCGTTCGCGGAGTGTGGCGGCTGGGTCCTCGACCGCAGGACACTCTCGCCGAACTCCATGGAGTTCCGCCTCGAGATTCAGCTTCGGGCCATCCTCGATCTCTATGCATCTATTGTCTCTTCGGGGCTTGAGCTTACACGCGATGGACATCTGGGTCTCACCCATCTATGCACCTGCCGCAGAAACCTCATGAGTTCTGCGGATCTTGGCCAGATCGTGGCCATTCGGCTCCAGATCAGCTTTCTTGAGGATGTGACGCTGCACTCGCTGTTTCTTGCCGGCAGGGTGCCTGCTTGAGCAGGACCCTGGGGAATTCGCAGCGCTAGCGGGCTAGATCTACCGCGGTGTGACGGTGCAGGAGGCTGTCCGAGTCGCCGATGACCATGACTCCGGGCTGCTTCCAGCCGTGCGTGAAGACCAGCTTTAGTCCTGTTGCGTCGCCGGACACTTTGAATACGGGTTCGCTCACCACGGAGGCTCCGGGCGCTACGGTTGCGGTTAGCCGTACTCCGCTAATTCCTGTGGACTGCTCCCATCGCCGGCCTTGCGCGTCGAGCATGTAGGCGTGGATGAGGTTGTCGCTTTTGGTGCTTGTTCCGCGGTTTGTGATTTGGATGGGTACGCGGATCAGTCGTCTGCCGTCGCGGATGAGATAGCCCGGGACCTCCTCTGTTCCGGTGACGATGAAGCACATCTTACCGAAGCATTGCTGCTGTCCGATGGCTATGATCCTTTGTTTCTGCAAAAGGGAAAACCCAATCAATGTAAGGAGATAGAGGATCCAAACGGCGGCCAGCCAGGCTACTCCGCGCCTTACGCGATTCCTCTCGCCGCGCCGGTGCGAGACGATGATTCCCAGCAGACCTATCGCCGTCCACGCTGCTATACCTGCCAGCAAAAGCTCTGTTGCCTTCATCCCACCCTCGTTCACGATAGACTTCAAAGAACTACATGTCTGTTTATTCTTCCACGTTGCAGCCCGACCCATCCCTTAGCTCCGCTGCAACTCCTATCATTCTGGCTCGAAACGTTGGCAAGACGTACCGCTCCGGGAAGCTTGAGGTTCCGGCTCTACGCGATGTTAATTTTGCGATTACACCGGGGGAGTTCGTTGCGATTGTTGGGCCTTCGGGTTCGGGTAAGTCGACGCTGTTCTATATTCTTGGCGGACTTACGGGCGCGACGACGGGGTCGGTTCTGATTGATGGCATTGACTTTGCCACGTTGACCGACGCGGAGCGGACGAAGACGCGGCGGGCGAAGATCGGGTTTATCTTTCAGCGGTTCAACCTTTTGCCTACGCTCTCGGCGATGGGGAATATTGAGATCGCCCACGATATCGCGAACCTTGGGTCTGCGGCGAAGCGTGAGCTGGATCGTCCTTTGCTTGAGCATCTTACGGAGATGTTGGGGATTCAGGGGCGGCTGGAGCATAGGCCGAATGAGCTGTCGGGCGGCGAGCAGCAGAGGGTGGCGATTGCGCGGGCTTTGATCAATCGACCGGCGATTGTGCTGGCGGATGAGCCTACGGGAAATCTGGATACGAAGAACTCGGATGCGGTGTTGAAGATGCTGCGACAGTCGAGCCGGGATTTGAAGCAGACGGTGCTGATGATTACGCACAACCCGGAGGCTGCCCAGATCGCCGACCGGATTCTGCACATGCGCGATGGAGAGATTACGCACATCGAGACGGTCCAGAGATAGAGTTTCTGGTGCGTTTTTTCTAGGCGTGGTGGATAGGCGTTTTTGCAGGGGTTTTTGGCAAAAAGTGGGTGCAAGACGTGGTTTTTTGCTGGTGAGTTCTGGTACTTAGCGTGGTGAACGTGGTGGGTTCGCGGTCACTTTTTGGGGTGGGAAAAGTACGTCAGGTTTTTCAACTTTATTTTTCGACTCTTTCTACGTGGGCGAGTACACCGGCGATTGGGTCAGGCGAAATACAGGGGTCCTTCACTTCGTTCAGGATGACGACGTAAACGGACAACCAAGCGGACACGGGCTTGGTCGCTACTTTGGTGGGGTGAAGCTGACGATGACGATGGTCTGGACGTATCTGGCCTTGCCGTTGAGTTGGTAGGGCTTGTAGGTCCATTGGCGGACGGCGGCGAGGGCGGGTTCGCGCAGGAGATCCGGGCCGGAGAGTGCGGTGAGTTGGGATACGTTGCCGTCGGGGTCGATGACGGCGACGAGGGATATTGCGCCGCTAATGCCGTTGGCGTTGGGTGGGTAGGTGGGTTCCACGCGGTGCTGGAGGAGTGCGGCCATGACGCCGCTGGAGACCCGCATGGGGTGGTCTTTGGTTCCCGCGCCTGCGGCGGGCAGGTTTGACGGTGGGCCTGAGCTGTCTGAAGCGCTATCGGACTGTGCGTGTGCAGTGCAGGCGCCGAGGGTTGCGGCCAGGGTCAGGACTACGATTCGAATTGCCGCTCGCATGCTTTTTCCTCTCCTCTGTCTCTCATTTGCCAACTGTCTTCCTTGTCTTCTGCTTGTTCGTTCGTTGCGTCTGATGTGAGTTGACGCATGAGCCTGAATTTGGACCGCCTGCTGTCTCTGGACTTACGGGAGGTCGATCTCACATGGCTGAAATGGAACGCCCCATAAGACTAGGCCCTCATAGAGGATTTGCGCATAGGGCTTAATCTCTTCAGCTACCCGCTCGACGAGTGACTCGGCGATAATGCGCTCGTTGACGACCCGCGCGGAAGGACTATCTGTTTAGCATTTAGCAGGACTATGGTTTTGATCCAAGGCGCAAAGTCCTCGCGGCAGATTAGGCCGCCATGTTAAATCGGATCATTGAAAGCCATCTGACTTCGCGAGACACGCTATTGCGGCAAGGTGTTGATGAATCCATCGAGCGCCTTTCTCGTCTCAGTCCCGTTTGATTCGAAGATAAAGTGATCTGCGTTTGGGATCCGGACTACTACGGCCTGCGGATTGCCCCGGCTGAAGGCATCGGCCTGTGCTGAAGTCTCGGATTGATCTTTATCCTGAGCTGCTTTCAGAGCCTCCGGATGATCTTTGAACTGAACCCCAAATGAGTGTGGGTCGGCATACAGTGCCAAGATGGGGCATTTGACCCCGCCGAACTTCTGTTCACCGCGGAAAATGGCGACATCCACTCTGTTCGCTGCCGTGTCCTCGGGTGCAGGGGCACTGTCTGGTGCGGCGGCGAAGCGTGCCTGATAAGGGGCGAGGTCTTTCTGGAAACGTGGCAGCGTTGCCACAATGTCCGCCAAGAGTTCCTTACGTTCCTTCATAGGCACGAGTGCCGTAAAGCGATCGAGTTGTTGACGCAGTGTGTTGTAGTCGATGGTCAGGTCTCCCGTCCCAGCGTCATAGAACGAATAAGCGTAACCCGCGTCTAGATAAACCAGCCCGGCAACTCTGTCGGGCGCCCGTATACCGATTGAACTCAACTCCTCGCCCGCTATTGAGTGGCCAACCAACACTGGCCGTACCAGCTTTAGCTGCTCCACTACCGCAAGAACATCATCCCCAAGCCGGTCTGCTGAGTAATTTGCGTCCGTGGTCGGCGGAACACTTGAATTACCATATCCGCGGCGAGTAATCGCATAAACGTGATACTTCGTAATTAACGTAGGCGCAAACTGGTCGAACACGTGAGCGGTAAAACCTTTCCCCGCTAACAGAACGAGCGGCCGGCCGGTCCCTCCCCAGTCAAGAACCTCCAGCGCGACATCGTTTTCAACATTAATCATTCGCACCGCATGCGGTGAAGTGTCCTGTACGGTGTGTGACGCGGCATCCTGCGCGCGAAGCATGCAGATGAAGCAAAAAAAGATTACAACGTGAAAAGCGTGTGATCTGTGTAGTCTCATTGGCCAACTCCGGTACAGCTTTCTTGATTGAAGGACTTTCTGGGCGCGACGCGAGGACAAAGGACAACAAAGTGGAGGGAAGAACTCTCGCTGATAGAAACGTTCGCTAGAAACTCGACATCACCATCTCCAGACAAAGAACAATGCTAAAGATGCTGAACAGGCAAGAGAAAACGAGGAAGCCTCCTTGTGCGATCTGAGTCAAAAGAGCAGAGGGACTCATCTGCTCGATCGGTGGTCCAAGCGTTTCTGGCTGCTGCTGGTCGCGCAATATGCGTTGAATGAAAGCTGAATGGGCGGCATCCAGTAACAGTTGCGCGCAAAGAACAACGCGAGCTACGCCGCCTTCGCCGCAACGCATCTGTTCATCAAAGATCCAAAGCATTTCCTCACCGAATTCGGCCCGGAACTCGTGAGGTTGCAGATGCAAAATGAAACCGTAGGCGATGCGAGCGAAAGTTCTCATGCGTTTCTCGGCCTCCTCAGACGCGAGTGCGCAGCGACAAGGTTCTCCAGCCGCGCGATCTCAGTAGCAAGAATCTTGCGGCCATTCGGTGTAATTCTGTAGAAGCGCCGGTCGTCTTCCTTGTCGTTGCTCTCCGCGCGCGGCGCATCAACAACAAGTCCTGCGTTCATCAATTTCTTCAGATTGTCGTAGAGCGTTCCTGGTCCTACACCATAGTTACCCCCGCTTAGCTGAAGAACCTCCTGAACGATTCCGTAACCATGCAGGTCTTTGCCGGCCAGAGCAAGAAGGATGTATTGAGCGGCGGTGGAAAGTGGCGCGGTTGATGGCTCAGACTTTATCGGCTTCATAGTCGTAAAGCGACTATATCGAAATCCGACTATCGTGACAACTAATTTTGAGGCAAATATTCTGCCGGCCATTTCGGCGGTTCGGCGTGGCGTGTGCACTCTGTGAGTGATCTCTTTTGCTTGAGCGCTAACCGACGAAGCGTTGGCTTGAATTCGTTTCGGAGGTTAAAGAGTTCGGCCCTTCGCACTTGGGTTCGAAGGGCCGATGTTGAGTTCAGGCTTGCTTTACTTCATTTATTTTTACTGCGCTTTCTTGGTGTTGTTGCTGCGGTCGTCGTCGGGGAGTACGTGGTCGGGATCGACGACGACCTGGGTGATGGGTGACTTGTTCTGGAGCGCCCAGGTGTAGGTGCCTTTGGAGAGCCAGGTTTCGACGGGCAGGGTGACGCGGGTTTTGGTGCCGTCCTGGAAGGTGAGCTCGACGGGGGTGGGAAGGACGAGCTGGCCGCGGTTGACGATGGTGACGGTTGAGCCTTCGATCTTGTTTTCGATCTTGTCTACGGAGACGTCGTACTTCCAGTTGTTGAGGTACCAGCCGCGCCAGAACCAGGTGAGGTCTTCGCCGCCTTCGTTCTCCATGGCGCGGAAGAAGTCGGAGGGCGATGGGTGTTTGAAGGCCCAGTCGTGGATGTACTTGCGGAAGGCCCAGTCGAAGCGCTGGGGGCCGAGGATCTGTTCGCGGAGCAGGACCATGCCGTAGGCTCCCTTGAAGTAGCTGATGGGATGGCCGAGCTGTCCGGGGTAGGTGTCTGCGGGCATGAGGAGGGTGCCTGCGTCGGGGTTGTCGAGCACCTTGAGGATGGTGTCGGGCGGTTCGCCGTTGGCGGAGTACTCGGAGTCGCGCTTGGGTCCGTACTTGCCGCCCATGTACTCGGCGGACTCTTCGATGTCGATGAAGGTGTTGAAGCCCTCGTCCATGAAGGCGTGGCGGCGCTCGTTGGAGCCGACGATCATGGGGAACCAGGTGTGGCCGAACTCGTGCGCGGTGAGCCAGAAGAAGAAGGGGCCTTTGTCGGTGACGCCGTCGAAGACGACGCCGGGATACTCCATGCCGCTGGAGAAGCCGGCGATGCTGACGGCGGCGGGCCAGGGGTAGGGGTACCAGTGTTTGGAGAAGCGCTCGATGGTGTCCTTGGTGTATTCGGTGGATTTATCCCAGGCGTCGGGGCCGGCGCTCTCGGGTGGATAGACGCTCATGGCGAGAGATTTTTTGCCGTCGGGGAGGTTGATGCGGGCGGCGTCCCAGAGGAAGGTGGGCGAGGCGCTCCAGACGACGTCGCGGGTGTGGTCCATGTGGAAGTGCCAGGTGAGGGTGCCGTCCTGTTTGGGTCTGCTGGCGGGATCGGAGACCTCGGCGAGGGTGCGGATGTAGACGGTCTTGTCGCTGTTGCGCGCCTGGTCGAGGCGTTCGACCTGGGTCTTGGTGAGGACTTCTTTGGGGTTCACGAGTTCGCCGGAGCCGGCGACGATCATGTTGGATGGGACGGTGACGTAGTAGTCGAAGTGTCCGTACTCGAGATAGAACTCGCTGCCGATGTAGGGGAGGGTGTCCCAGCCGCGGATGTCATCGTAGACACACATGCGGGGATACCACTGGGCCATGTCGTAGATCTCGCCGTGAGCGGTGGCGCCCCAGGAGGTGCGGCCGCCCCAGACGCCGGGGATCTGGTAGTGGTACTTGATGTGGATCTTGAGTTGGCCGCCGTGGCCTGCGAGCGGTGTAGCGAGGCGGATCTGCATGCGGGTGTCGGTGACGAGGTAGTCGGCCTTGGTGGTCTGTTTGCCCTGCTCGATCTCGATGTCGTCGAAGAGATAGCCTTCGGTGGAGGGCGTGGGGCCGGAGTCGTCGCCACCGCGTCTGCGCCGGGCTCCGCCGTTGGCGATTCTTGAGCGCGAGTCCTGGCGGTAGGTGTTCTGTTCGACCTGAATCCAGAGGCTGGGAAGGGTGTCGGGACTGTTGTTAGTGTAGGTGATGGTCTCAGTGGTGTTGAGCTGCTTGGCTGCGGTGTCGAGCACGGGGCGGAGGTCGTAGTCGGCTTCGTTTTGCCAGTAGCTGGGGCCGGGTGCGCCGTTGCTGGAGCGGTAGGCGTTGACGGGGTTGGGCAGGGTGAGGGGCGCGAATGTGAGGCGCGGGTCGTATGCAGAGGCGGCGGAGGATTGCGACTGGGATGCGGGGGAGTGGAGACAGAAGGCAGACAGCAGAAACAGAAGTACACTTGCGCGGAACCGGCTCTGCATAGGGCTAGGTCTCTCTTTCAAAGGTGAATCTTGGTGGGTTGTTATAGATGATAGACGCAGCGGGCGGTAGGATGGACGCAGCTTCCTGGCCCTTGACGATGTTGTGAGTGGAGAGACGTATGCCCTGGTATCAGCTGGAAGACGTGAACGACCCGAAGCTGGATGAGCTTGCGCGTCAGTACAAGCTTCACCCTCTGCATATCGAAGACGCGCGCAGCTCCGATGAGAGCGTGAAGGTGGATAGCGGGCCGAACTATACCTTCGCGGTGTTCAAGCCGGTGCATCTGGAGCCGGACCCGGATAGTCCCGGCGAGGAGAGGCCTGCGTTCTCTCCGATCGATATCTTTGCGGGTAAGGATTTTCTGATTACGATCTCCGACCCGAAGTGTTCGGCGACGCAGGAGGCGCTGGCGCGGGCGCGACGCGATGGCAACGACGAACAGCCGGCGCGGCTGGTGTATCTGATTCTCGATACCATCGTGGATCTTTACTTTCCGGCCATCGATCACTTCGATGACCGCATCGATGCGCTGGAGGATGCGGTCATCGATTCGCCGACGCCGCAGGTACTGCAGCGGGTGTTTGCGCTGAAGCGGGAGCTGATCGATCTGCGGAGGGTGCTGGTGAATACGCGGGATGCGAGCCTGCATCTGCAGCGCGATCCGGACACGATTGTGGACGCGGAGTATCAGCCGTATGTGCGGGACATCTACGACCATGTGGCGAGGCTGCTGGATTCCGTGGAGACGCAGAGGGACTTGCTGAACAATGTGCTGGATATCTATCTGTCGTCGGTGGCGAACCGCACGAACGAGGTGATGAAGGTGCTGACGGTGCTGGGCACGATTGTGCTGCCCTCGCTGGCGATCAGCGGGATCTATGGGATGAACCTGAAGGGGCTGCCATTTGAGGACTCGCCGCATGGGGCGGAGTGGGTGGGCGGGATCATGGTGGTGGTGACAGCGCTGCTGCTGTTTGTTTTGCGCAAGCTGGACTGGCTGTGAGGCGGGTGGATCGTTTCTGATTGCTATTGCTTTCCCATAGAGGTTGTGGGATACTCCTGTTTGGAACCAATAGGAGTGGATGATGGGTGAGAAGGCGGACGTCTGGCAGGGAACACTGGCGCTGATGGTGCTGAAGACGATTGAAGCGCTGGGGCCGATGCATGGGTATGGGATTGCGCGGCGGATTGAACAGACGAGCGGGAATGTGCTTTCGCTGAACTATGGGACGCTGTATCCGGCGCTGTTGAAGCTGGAGCAGGAAGGTGCGATTGCGTCGGAGTGGGGGACGTCGGAGAACAATCGGCGAGCGAAGTTTTATAAGCTGACGCGGGCGGGGCTGAAGCAGATTGCGAAGGAGACTAGCAACTGGGAGCAGACGACGGCGATATTGGCTCGGTTTCTCGGGCCATCGGAGGACCTGGCATGAGCGCTCTACGGGCGTGGATGAGGCGGTTGGGCGGGGTGTTCTCCGCGGGCAGGCGGGAGCAGGAGTTTGCACGTGAGCTGGAAGGCCACCTGCAGATGCATATCGACGACAATGTGCGCGCGGGGATGACGGCAGAGGAGGCTCGGCGAGATGCGATGTTGAAGCTGGGCGGGCTGGAGATGACGCGGCAGGCGTATCGGGAGCGCGGGACGGTGCCGTGGCTGGAGGCGCTGATGCAGGATGTGCGGTTCGGCGGGCGGCAGTTGCGTCGGAGTCCGGGGTTTACTGCGACCGCGGTGATGATGCTGACGCTGGGGATTGCAGCGAGTGTGGCGATCTTTGCGTTTGTGGATGCGGCGCTACTGAAGCCATTGCCGTATCCGAGTCCGGCGTCGCTGGTGGATGTGACGGAGACTATCGCGGTGTTTCCGCATGCGAATCTTTCTTATCTTGATTATCTGGACTGGAAGCGGATGAATCGTTCGTTTCGGTCGCTGGATGTTTATGCAGGCGCGGGTTATCTGCTGGAGAACGCTTCGGGCACGGAGCCGGTGCGGGGAGCGCGGGTGAGCGATGGGTTCTTTCGCACGCTGGGCGTTGCGCCTCTGCTGGGGCGCGATTTTTTCACAGGAGAAGATCTGCCGAGCGGGCCGAGCACGGTGATTCTTAGCTATGCGACGTGGCAGAGGCGGTACGCGGGGCGGAAGGACGTGATCGGGCAGGTGGTTTCGTTGAGCGGCATTCCGTACACCATCGTGGGCGTGATGCCGCAAAGCTTCGTGTTTGCGCCGCACAACGATGCGGAGTTCTGGGCACCGTTCCATGCGATGGGCGAGTGTGATTTCAGACGGAGTTGTCATGGGCTGCTGGGTGTTGCGCGGTTGAAGGATGGCGTGACGGTGCAGGCTGCGCTGGCGGATACGAGCGCGATTGCAAAGCAGTTGGAGGTGCAGTATCCGGCGACAAATCGGGGACAGGGTGCGAGCGTGCTTCCGCTGGCGAAGGTGATTGTGGGGGATGTGCGGCCGGTTCTGCTGATTTTGCTGGGTGGTGCGGGGCTGCTTTTGTTGATCGCGTGCGTGAATGTTTCGAGTTTGCTTCTGGTGCGGTCGGAGAGCAGGAAGCGGGAGATTGCAGTTCGTTCGGCACTGGGCGCGTCGCCTTCGCGGTTGAATCGCCAGTTCATGACGGAGGGCGTGCTGCTGGTGGGGATCAGCGTGGTGCTGGGCGTGGCGGCGGCGTATGGCGCGTCGCAGGTGCTGCTTCGTCTGCTCTCGAAGGACATGCTGATCCAGATGCCGTATCTAAATGGCGTGGGACTTAATCTGCGGGTGCTCTCGTTTGCTGCTGCCATCGCTGTGCTGGCGACGCTGGTGTTTTCGCTGACGCCGATTTTGCGGCTGTCGTTTATGGAGATGCGGGAGGGACTGAGCGAGGGAGGGCGCGGTGCGGCGGGAGTTTTGTGGAGACGCATTGGAGCGAACCTTGTGGTCTTCGAGCTGGCGATTGCGATGGTTCTGCTGGTGGGTGCGGGGCTGCTGGGCAAGAGCTTTTATCATCTGCTGCATGTGAATCTGAACTTCGATCCGGAGCACCTGGCGACGATGCAGGTGGAGTTGCCGGAGACGGTGTATATGAAGCCGGACAGGATCGTCGCGGTGCGCAGGCAGATCAGCGAACGAGTGGCGGCGCTGCCGGGTGTGGTTGCTGTGAGCGCGACGAGTCTTCCGCCTACGTCGGGAAACGGGAACACGGCATGGATACGGTTTGTGGGGCGCACGTACAACGGTGTACACAACGAGGTAAACGAGCGGGATGTGACGGGGAATTACTTCTCGACGTTGAAGACGAGGCTGCTGCACGGGCGTTTTTTCAATGAGGATGACGATGCATCGAAGCCGTTGGTGGCGGTGATTAATCAGTCGCTGGCGAACCAGTACTTTCCGGGTGAGGATCCGATTGGGAAGAGGATTGGAGATTCGGATCTCTCTCCGAAGTCGATCCGGACGGTCGTGGGTGTGGTGGAGGATCTGAGGGAGTCGTCGCTCGATACCGATACGCTGCCAGCGATCTACTATAACGCTGAGACGCCGCAGGATTCGGATGGGACGTACTTCCACCTGATGGTGCGCACGTCGGGGTCAGAGGCGGTGTTGCTGCCTTCAATGGTGGCGGCGGTGCGTGGGGTGTATCGGGGGATTGGAGTGTCGGACGAGTCGGCGATGGTGCAGGTGATCAACGAGTCGCAGACGGCGTATCTGCATCGTTCGTCGGCGTGGCTGGTGGGCGGGTTTGCTGTGCTGGCGCTGCTGCTGGGTGCGGTGGGGCTGTATGGGGTGATCGCTTATTCGGTGGGTCAGAGGACGCGGGAGATTGGGGTGCGGATGGCGCTGGGAGCGCAGCGGGGATCGGTGCTGCAGTTGATTTTGCGTGAGGGTGGGCGGCTGGCGGCGTGGGGGATTGCGTGCGGCCTGGTGTGCTCGCTGGTGATGACGACGCTGCTGCGGAGCATGTTGTTTGGGGTGCGGTCGTGGGATGTGGCTACGTTTGCGGGCGTGGCTGTGGTGTTAGCTACGGCTGCGCTGCTGGCTAGTTATATTCCGGCGCATCGGGCGGCTTCGATTAATCCGGTAGAGGCTCTGCGGGCTGAGTGATGGTTAGGTGCTTGTCCTGCCGGACGGGCCCACTGCTCGTGGGGAGGTCACTTCGTGACTTTTGTATCCCTTTGGGTGGGCCTCCCGTCGGTCGGCGCGATGATGATTGCCGGCCAGCGGGAGGCCCTTTGCTTGTGATCCTGGCAAGACAAGGCATACGCGTCACGAAGTGACCTCCCGCGGAGTAAGCGGCCCGTCCGGCAGGACAGTATCTTTAGAATTTAAATCGGTAACGGAGTTGAGCGAAGATCTCGCGTGGGTCGTTGTAGTGGAAGCCGCCAAAGGTGAGGCTGTTGTCGAGCAGCACGCGGCGGTTGGCTACGTTGGTGGCGGTGATGGAAGCGTTGATGTTTTCGCCGAAGGTTTTGCCGATGGCAACGTCGAAGGTGGTGTGCTCGGGCAGGTAGGCATTGGGGTACGGAGTGTTGGGATCGGGGTCTCCGTTGGTGAAGCCGGAGCCGTAGTAGACGTTGGTAGACGCGGTGGTATGGAAGGGAAGCGAGGCGTTGAAGCCTACGTTGAGGGTGTTGCGCTGGTCGTGGTCGACGGGCGTGTAGCCGGGGGCGACGTCGCACTCGGGTGAGGTGACGGGGAAGCAGATGAGGCCGCCGGTGATGGCTCCGCGCTGCTCGGCGATCTGGTTGGAGTAGGCGAGGTGGAACTGGCCGACGTGGGCGAGGCGCGGGCTGCGGAGGGTGAGCTCCCAGGCGCGGATGAGGGCGCCGTCGACGGTGACGGGGAAGTAGATGCTGGAGTCGCCGATGTTGGAGTGGTCGAGGAAGTTGTTGACGCGGGTCTTGAAGGTGTCGGCATCGAGGAGCCAGCCGCGATAGGGGATCTGGACGCCGAACTGGTGCTCTTCGTCGCGTTCGCCGTGGAGTGGGGTGAAGCTGGTGTCGTTGGCCTGCGCGAATTGCACAATGGGGCCAGCGGCGGTGAGCAACGGTGGAGGTTGGTAGAAGCGGCCGTAGAAGCCACGGAAGACCCAGTTGAGTTTGGGGATGCGGATGGCTGCGCCGACGCGCGGGTCGGTCTCGTTCTCGGTGAACGCGCCTTGAAAGTGGGTCTGGCGCAGGCCGGCGATGAGGGTGAGCCATGAGGTGGGTTTGTAGTTATCGGAGACGTACTCTTCGATGACGCCGCCGTTGGCTGAGTCGGGGATGGAGAAGGGTGCGGTGCCGGAGCCGTCGTTGAAGATGGCGCCGAAGAGGTAGTTGTCGTGCTGGCCGAAGGAGTAGAAGCCGGCTTCGAGGGTGTTGTGTGCGATCTCCGTGGTGATGGAGGCTTGCGCGCCGCCGTAGGTTGAGCTGCGGTGCGAGGTGGTGGCTACGGGAGTGTCGTTGGGGTTGGCGTCGTAGTCGGCGCGGTTGTAGTGGAAGAAGGGCGAGACCTGAAGAACGGTGGAGGGGTTGAAGGTATGGAGCCAGGAGAGAGCGGCGATGCCGTCGGTCTCGTGCTGAACGTCGCGGAGGCCGCTGGAGTCGAACTGCTGGTTTTCGAAGTCGTTGGAGTTGGGGTCGTAGGGGATCTGGAAGAAGTCGTTGCGCGCCTGAGAGACGAGGCGGAACTGATCTTTGGGGGTGCGGTTGTAGATGAGGGAGGCGAAGCCGCCGTAGCCGTTGGTGGCGTCGTGGAAGGTCTGACCGATGGGTGGGGAGAGGCCGTAGTCGCTGCGGTTGCCGTTGAGGCTGGCGTAGTAGGCGAACTTTTCGGTGTGGTCGCCGAGGTTGATCTGGTCGTTGGTCTGGAGGAAGCTTCCGGCGGAGAGGACGAGTTCGGCCTGACGGGTGCGCTCGAAGCCGGTGCGGGGAACGACGTTGAAGACGCCGTAGGTGCGGTCGCCGGTATCGGCGGTGTAGCTGCCGCGCTGGACTTCGATGTAGTCGATGTCCTTGGGGTCGATCTGGGCGCCGAGGTTGGAGGCGATGTTGGTGTTGGGGATCTGGACGCCGTCGATGAGCCAGGAGACTTGGTGGCCGCCGCGCATGTGGAGCATGTCGTGGGTCATGTAGGCGCCGGGGACGTAGTCGGTGATCATGGCCATGCTGTTGGTGCGGTCGGCGCCAGGGGTCTGGGCGATGTCTTCGCGGCTGATGAGGGCGGTGGGGGTGACGGTGTTGACGTTGGCGCTGTTGGTCTCGGTGGTGACGGTGGTGGACTGCTGGACGGTGTTGAGTTGGAGTTCGAAGTGGAGGATGGGTGCGGTGTCGGAGGCGAGGGTGAGGGTTTGAACGATGGAGGAGAAGCCGGGTTGGGAGACGGTGACGGTGTAGTCGCCGAGGGGGATGGAGGAGAGGGTGAAGGAGCCATCGGGGTTGGTGAGGGTGGATTTGGTGAAGGCGGAGTTGGCGGCGTGGAGTTCGACGCGGACGCCGGCGATGGGGCGGTGCTGCGGGTCGTGGACGACTCCGCGGAGCTGGCTGAAGATGCTGCTGGCGTGGGCAATGGAGATGCCGATGAGGAGCGACAGGGTACAGAAGAGGGCGAGCTTGCGCATGAGACTCCCTTGTCAGTGAGCTGACAGAGCTGGAACTTCAGATAGGAATGCACGGGTGCCGCGACCATGGGCTCGCTGGAGTGAGACGAAAGCGAAGACAGAGGGGCGGTGCCGGGCGTTGCGCTAGAGGAGTTCGGAGGCGGGAGGGCCGCGCTTTTGGCGGGAGCGATCGAGAGCCACGCGGGCGCGGGCTTCGGTCTGAGTTTTGCTGGTGGGATGGCTTACGATCTCTGCAACGATGAGCGAAGCGGCGTGAAGGAAGAGGTCACCGTGTTGAACCGGGGTGACCGCAGCCGGGTAGGCAGGGCATCGTGGCGGGATCTCCGAGAGGGAGATTCCGGGGCCGGATGACTCTGCCTGTAGCTTCATCGTGCAGCGATGCGCGCCATTGCGTCTGCAGCAGGCCGGGAGATTGACGTCGGAGATGGCCGCGAGGGCCAGCACCGGCGAGATCAGCGGCAGGCTGAAGAGAAGGAGCAGGGTAATGCCAATGAGGCGTCGCACAGGCTGATTGTAGCGGAACGCTGGGGAGGAGTTGTCGTGGAAAGGTAAAGATTTTGCAGGAAAAGCGCCGGTGGTTTGAGTACCGGCGCCTTGGTTTTTTACTTCTTCAATTTTTACTTCCCTGATTTGCAGCTTCCGCGTTTTATTACTTCGATGCGGGCTTGGAGGAGGAGTTCTGAACGATGATGTCGTTGTCTACGCTGAAGGCTCCGGGTGCGGAGTTAGCCTGCATCCCGGCGATGGACGAGTCGCTCTGATTGAGAACGACGCCGTAGAGGATGACGTGACCGTTGTTCACGATGATGTGGATGGCGTGGTAGCCCATGGGTGGGCTGTTGGTGACGCCGCCCGCAGCCAGCGCGATGCCTGCTCCGGGTCCGATGGCGCGTCCGAGGGAGCCCTGGTTGGCGTTGTACTTGCGCAGCGAGGGCTGAGTGTAGATGCGGTTATAGACGGCAGCGCGGATGCGGTCGTCGTTAGGCGAGTAGGGCAGGACTTCGATCTGGTTGATGACGGACTCGACGCCGGGGATTCCTTTGACGACGCGGGCTGCGTCGTCCTTAAGGACGGGGCGTGAGGCGTATCCCTTGAGCACGATGCTCTTGCCCTGAATGCCGAAGGTGATCCAGTCGAAGACGCCGTAGTTGGTAAGGCCGCCGAGTTTCTTCTGGACTTCGTTGACGATGCGGAGACCGTCCTCCTGCGACCAGGTGGGGCCGGGAGCGGTGGGGCTTGGAGCGGTGGCGTTCTGCGCAAGTATGGCAGGAGCTGAGAGAGTGAAGGCGAGGAAAGACGCGGCGAGAACTGGCAGGAAGCGGCGATTCATGACATCACTCCATCGAGTAGGATGATCTTCGATCAAAACAATATCCTACAAAGGAGGCCGAGTCCAGAGGGCCTACCGCCCTGCCGGTTCAGAGCGAACTTTTGACCAGGCGCGGGAAGATCAGTGACGATAGCCGCGCGGATTGAAGTTGAAGGTGTAGTTCAGACCAAGGGTGACGACGGTGGGGTGAATGACACCTGAGGCCACGACGGGACTGTCCCAGTGCTGGAACTGTGCGTCACCCTTGAGGGCGAAGCCGTAGAAGAGGTCGTAGTCGACGCCTGCGCCTGGGGAGTAGACGGTGGTGTTCGAGCTGATGTACTCCACCGGGCCGACGATGAAGAGGCCTTCGTTATAGTCGATCTCGCCGCGGCCGATGAGGAAGTCTGCGTAGGGATGGATGCGGCGTCCGAGGGGGAACTCGACCTTGGGACCGGCGAGGATGTACTTCAGGGAGTCGATATGTCCGTCGTACACGGGATAGCTGCCGCGAACCTCGATGGCCGGTTTGAAGAGGCGGAAGTTGAGGTAAGCGAGATCGGCGCCCGCGGTGAAGCTAAGATTTTTGCCGCCATCCAGATCCGTTAGGACTCCGGAGCCGCCCGCAAAGACGGAGAGCTGTAGCTTCTGCGTTGCGGTGGGCATACTCTGCGCGGATGCAGAGAGCGCCGCTACGAGCAGGGTCAAGCTTACAACGTAGTGTTTAAACTTCATTCGGCCCTCTGAATGTACTTCTTCTTCAACTTATTTTACGACCACTGCGCTTGGACACGATGTTCCTGCGTGTCGAACGGGATCTGTTGGCTGTCCGGTGGATGGGGAGGTGCAATGAAGCGTAAAATCAATCGATTCAAGCAGAATGTTATTCCATAAGATGCCGCATGGGAATCCATAAGATGTAGCACTCTGGAGGTATTTTCATATGAAAAAAGTTAACCGCCTATTGGCGGCTGAGGTTACTCGGTGAGTGTGAACCTCGTGTTTCGAGGCGATGGGGGAGGGCTGCGAGGTGGCCGAGGACGAGCCTCTATTCATGATTCTGCCCCGCTTCATGCGACGATGCAAGCCTGTATACGCTGTCTTCTGGCCGTGATGGAAAGTTATGATGGACGTCTAACGAGGTGGGTTGTGGGGTCTATCGGCTGATGAGTCTTTGGTTGGAACGGTTGATGAGGGTTGTGGTGGGGCTGGCAGCGTTGAGTGCGTTGATCTATCTCGGCGACTGGTTGGCGATTAAGGTACGTGTCTCGCATGGTACGGCCTACGGAAGCGTGATGGTGAATCAGTTTCTGGCGACGCCTCTGAAGGGAAACAAGGTCGAGTACGATCTGATGGGGACGGCGCAGCAGACGTGCAGCCGCTCCATCTTTCCGCAGCAGGGGTATGAGGCCTGCTGGTGGCTGGAGCGGCACAAGTCGCAGTGGGAGTAGACGCTTCGACCTAGACGTTTAGACGTGGAACAGAAGCTGGACGATGCGCCGGGAGAGGTCTTCCGGCTGGGCGAACTGGCGTGGGTTGTCTCCGAAGGACTCTTGTACGGAGAGAGTGTCGTCGTCGGCGACGTGGAAGGTGAAGAGGCAGGTCTTGCGGTCGAGTGTGGGATTACCTGCCACACCGAGCCCCTTGGCGTAGTCGAGGGTGATGGTGGCGTCGTTGTGGACGATCTGGGCGTCGAACCATGGGAAGCGGCCGCGGTAGAGCTTCACGGTAGTGGGGTTTACGTTCTGAATGGTGGTCTCGGAGGCGGTGACGTCGCCCTGAAGCTGGCGTCGAACGTCGTTGATGTCCTCCTCGAGGCAGAGCACGAAGGCGGTGAAGAAGGGTTTGCCTTGCGCGGTGACGATGCCTGATTTGTGCTGCTCTCTGCCGAAGTTTTCAGCAGCTTCGCGGTTCTTCTGCTTGATGTCCTGCGCCAGGTTCGCGATCCACTCTTTGCCCATGCTTGCGTAAGCTCCTGCATCCGGCCGCCGGCGAATTCTGGCGGGGCGGATGTTATTGGTTGGACGACAGATGGGCGGGAAAAGCCGCTTGTGGGATTTAGTTTTGCGTGGCGCGCTGCTTCTTTAGCTGCGATTGTCCTGCCGGACGGGCCCACTGCTCGTGGGGAGATCACTTCGTGACTTCTATACCTTGTCTCGGTAGGGTGATGGGCTGGGGGCCTCCCGTTAGTCGCCGGAGACGGCGGCTTGCGGCGCTATCTATAGTTGCCCCGAAGTTCCCCAAGAATTCAGGGTGAAGTGGAAAATATTTTCCCATGAGATGCTTCGATGTTGCATACGTGGCTTCTTGTATTTCAGCGAGTTAGATCGCCGTAGTGATATGGGCATTGGATTGCAGCATTGCAAGCGAACGCCTGCTCTCAGCCTCCGGAAATCTGTCAGGACCGACTGGATTGCAGATCTACTTATAGATAAGGATTCGTTATGACTCTCTCGAAGTTTTGGTCCTTCGCCACACTCTCTGCCCTGGCTGTTATGTTGCTCGCACTGCCTTCCTCGGCGTCCGCGGATACCTACGAGATCATCAATCTGGGCAACGCGAACAGCAACAGCGTCTTCGGCATCGACGCGGCGGGGGACGTCGTGATCCGTGGCCAGACCGGGTGTGGAGGAAGCTTCGGCTCCTGCTATAAGACCTACGACGATGGCGTGCTCACCTCCGTGTCATCCAAGATGCCGACTCTGGACTTCGATGACGGCACGCCCTGCAAGCCCACGGCCCAGGCGACGAACGGAGCATGCAACGCCGGACGTGAGGCTTTCGGAGGCGATCTGGGTTCGACCTTTGGATTGTTTACCGGTACCGATCCTCTGACGGACAATATCTTTGGCGGTTCGGTGGATTCGATCGTGCTGAACAGTAGCGGCGACATTGCGTGGACGGACGGCATGAACGAGTGCAACTACGAGGCGATCGATCTTTCGGGCAGCCCGGTGCCGGAGCCGAATACACTGCTTCTGCTGGCGACGGGTGTGGCTGGCGCGGCGGGTATGTTGCGTCGGCGGTTCGTGCGCGGCTAGGCATATTCCAAGTCTGCTGACGAAGGCGTTCTCCGAGTTGCGGATGAGAGACACGTGATGGATGAGCAATAGAGATCAGGGCAAAATAAACCGCTCTTCCACCTGAACAACGGCTGGAAGAGCGGTTTTATTTTGTTAGAGGTATTGGTTAGTTTCCGGTAGACGACGCGGGTGCGGCGGTCGGCGTATCGAGGCGAGGCAGCATGGAGGGGCGGGTTGCTGCGTTGTAGACGAACCATGCCTCGATCGCGGCACCCTGCATGACGTCGCCGACCTGAACGCGGTCGTAGAGGTCCATGTTGGAGTGGTGGGTGCGGGCTGCGTACTCGAGCGGGTCCTGCATGAAGCCGAAGCCGTCGAGACCGATCCAGGAGAAGCTGGTGGAGTCGGTGCCGCCGGGCTCGCGTGTGGGAGCGGCGGTGGCTCCAGTGACGGCTTGGAATTCCAAGTCGCGGATGGGAGCTGCCCACTGTTTGAAGATGGCGGCGATCTCGTCGTTGCCGTCGGAGGAGATGCCGCGAAAGCGTCCGCTGCCGCTGTCGTCGTTGAAGTAGGCGTCGAGCTTCGCGTACTCGGGCGTGAGCTTCATGGTGTCGCGCGGGGCGAAGTGATGCTGGACGTAAAACTTCGATCCGAGCAGACCTTCTTCTTCGCCGCCCCAGAGAGCGATGCGGACGGTGCGGGCCATGGGGCGATGGAGCTGCGTGAGGATGCGGACGGCTTCGATGGCGACAGAGGATCCGGTGCCGTTGTCGGTGGCGCCGGTTCCGCCTTGCCAGGAGTCGAGGTGTCCGCCGAGCATGACGACCTCATCTTTTTTGGTGGTGCCGGGGATCTCGCCGACGACGTTGAATCCCATCTGATCCGTCTTGTAGGTCTCGGCCTGAATGTCGAAGGTGACCTTGGGGCTCATGTGGTGTTCGATGAGACGAGCGATGCGGTTGTAGTGTTCGGGAGTGATGGCGACCATGGGGGGCGGGACGGGATCGTTGGGATCCTGCGAGCCGCCGAAGGATGCGAAGACGGTGCCGCCGTCGCCGTTGGTGCCGTAGTTGACGGCGACGAGCACGCCCTCGTCGCTGAGGAACTTGCTGGTGTCGTTGCGCAGACGCAGGGCCGCGGTGCGATCCACGACGGGAGGTGCAGGTGCTGCTGCTGCTCCACGTCCGCGTGCTGCGCCTCCGCCGCCGGGACCGAGGCGAGAGGGATCGGAGACGATGGTACGGGCTTCGATCTCTTCATCGGTGAGGCGGTGGGCTTCGGGTTCCGTGTGCATCAGAATGACTTTGGGATCTGCGATGAGGACGATCTTGCCTTTGAGTTTGCCTCTGTACTTTTCGAAGTCAGCTTGAGTGTGGATGGGAGCGAGTACGGCTTCGGCGGTGACGGGGCCGTCGGTACCGGGCGTCCATGCGAGCGGAAAACCGATGAGCGGTGCGTAGTTCGGTTCAACGAGTGCGCCGTAGAACTTTTTATACTGCCAGGAGTTTCCGAAGGGTCCCCAGGGTTCGAGGTGGACGTTCTGCAGACCGTATGACTGAAGGCGCTTGACGATCCACTCGGCAGCGGCGCGGTGGTTGGGTGAACTGGTGATGCGCGGGCCGTAGACCTCGGAGATGTAGAAGAGATGGTCCATGACCTGCGAGTGCTGAAAGGCCTGGGTCTTGATGTCGTGCAGGACGGTGAGGTCGATCTTCTCGGGTGCTGCCTCCTGCGCCGCGAGAGGAGACGCGGGCAGGAGGCAGGTTGTAGCGATGAGTGCTGCGGCGATAGCTTTTACAGGCCGGTATGCGATGTTGATCATGCTTAGAAGCTCACTTTCAGTGCAAGCTGCACGTTGCGTGGTTCGCCGAATCCGAGACCGGGCGCAAGAGATCCGTTGTAGGTGTTGGTGACGAGGCCGAAGGTGCTGCTGGTGATGCTGGTCACGCTGGGGTTGGCGAGGTTGGCCTGGTTGGCGATGTTGAAGCACTCGACGCGGAACTCGGTGTTGACCCTTTCGGTGATGGGCGTGTGCTTGAAGAGGGAGAAGTCTACGTCGCCAAGACCGGGACCGTAGTAGGCATCTCTCTGCTCGTTGCCGTAGACGCCGAAGGTGGGCGTGGTGGCGGGTGAGGCGAATGCGGCGGGGTTGAGGTACTGATATTGGCGTGCGCTCGAGACCGTCTTGAGCGTGCGCCCGGAGTATGCCTTGACGTTGGCTACAACGTTCGGACGGTCATTGTTCTGGTCGGTAAGGCTGACGTCTTTTCCAATCAGCGGGCTGAGCGGAGAGCCTCCCGTAAAGGTGTACAAGGCGTTGACCTGCCATCCTTTGGTGAGGCGCGGAGCGAAGTGTCCCAGCTGCGGAACGTCGTACGAGGCGAAGCCTGTGAGTACGTTTCGCCGATCGAAAGTGCTGGCGCCGTAGTCCTGCTTGAGGTTGTAGCTATTCATCGGGTTGACCTCCGAGGAGGCGTAGTCCATGGAGTGGCTCCACGTGTAGTTCATGGTCGCGGTGATGCCGTGCCACATGCTCTGGCGGAGCGTGACCTGCAGCGAGTTGTAGTTTGAGCTCGCGCCCGAGTTGACCTGGTTGATACCAGCCAGGGTGTTGGTGTTCGTGATGGTCTGGCCTGGATAGCTCGTCGCGGAGAAGGGACGAATGTAACTGCCATTCGCGTAGCCGATGGGTTGGTTGAGATCGTAGAGAATGGCGAGGCGGCGTCCCTGCGTCCCGACATATCCAACCGTGAAGAGTGTCGTATTCGAGAGCTGCTGTTCGATGTTCAGGCTGAAGTTCATGCTGTAAGGAATTCTGAAGTTGGGATTGACTCCCATCGCGCCAAGTTGCGGCGGCGCGGCTCCTGTGAAGGCGTTTACGTTGTAGGCGAACTGTACGTTGCTCGCAGAGTAGATCACGGCTGGGTCAGGTCCTGCGGGATTGTTCTGCGTGTACTGCGCGCCTCCGTTCTTGGTGGTTCCGCTCACCATGTTGCTCATGGGAGGAACGTCGTAGAAGAGGCCGAAGGATCCGCGAATTGCGGTGCGGCTGTCTGCCAGCGGCGAATAGGAGAAGCCGGCGCGTGGAGCAAAGGCGGTGTAGTACTGGTTGTAAAGAGGCCTGACGAAACCTTTGCCCGGCACGAAGCTGTACAGATCGTCTTTCGCGTCGCTGACGACTCCGGGGAAGCTGTAGCGGATTCCATAGTTGACGGTGAGGTGCGGGGAGACCTGGTAGTCATCCTGCGCCCAGGCATCGGCCGTGTTGAGCAGATAGACGCGTTGTGCATCTCCCTGAAGCAGCTTGGCGCCGGAGGCATTGCTTGGTGTTCCATTCAGGAAGTCGGCGAGAGAGAGAATGGAAGAGCTACAGGCGCCTGTGCTGGTGACTTGACCGATCGCCAGGCAGTTTGCGTTGTCGGTTGCGGTGCCTTTATTCCATGGACCGCGCGTGCCGTCGAAGGCGAAGGTGCCGCGTGAGTTTGAGAAGTAGAGAAGGTTGATGTTGGCGTGGCGATACTCGCCGCCGAACTTGAGCGAGTGAGCCCCGATGGTCCAGTGGAGCGAGTCGGTAACGTGGCCGGTGACGTCGGTGCGGCCGGAGGGCTGCGTGGCGCCGATCTCATCGAAGCCGGTGATCGTGACGGTGGGAGATCCTGCGGCGATGATGCCGGTGAGGCCGAGGTTCAGGCCGCAGCAGGTCGCGGGATTGAAGTTCTGATCAGCATCGTTGAAGGTCTGGAGAAAGTAGTTCGTGCCCAGCGTCACCACGTTCAACAGATGGCTGGTGAAGATGGAGGTCTGCACGACGGAGAAGTTGTGAATGTGCATCGGCGCGGTCTGGAAGAACGGAGCGTAGTCGGAGTTCGTGATCGCGGTTTGTCTGCCGGTGGTGCCGAGATAGCGAATCGACAGCGTCTCCTTATCCGTAAAGCGATGGTCGAGCTTGATGACGCCGTTGTAGCTGTTGTAGTTCGAGGGCGCGTCAGCGAAGTAGTTTCCTGTAGTGGCGCCTGCGCCGTTGGCTACCGCGGGGTACACGTTCTTGTAGAGGGCCACGGTGACTGGGTTTGGCGCGAGGTTGTACTTCTGCAGGAAGGTGGTTCCTGCTGAGATCCACGCATCATTCAGCACGGTGTCGGAGATGGCGTTGTTCGCCTTCGCAAGCTGGATCTCACCGGCGAGGAAGAGGAAGGTGTGGTCTTTCCAGATGGGGCCGCCGAGGGTGAAGCCGAACTGGTTGTTGCGGATGACCGGCTTGCGGCTATCGACAGGCGCGACGGGCGAGATGGAGGCGAAGAATTCGTTGCGGTTGAAGTAGAAGAGGTCTCCGTGAATCTGGTTGGTCCCGGACTTCAACACCATGTTCTGTGTGGCTCCTGCGTTGCGCCCCTGGTCTGCTTCGCCGGCGGCCTGCATCGAGAACTGGTCGATAGCCTCGATGGGAATCAGACCTCCGGGGATGCCTTCGATACCGCCTTGGTTGGAGGCAACGATGCCAAGATAGGCGTCCACGTTGTCGGCGCCGTCGACCTGGAAGTTGATGCTGGCCGTGCGCGAGCCGTTGACGGAGTTGTTGAGATTGACGCCGGGAGCGAACTTCACCATCTGCGTGAAGTCGCGGCCGTTCATGGGCATATCCTGCACGGACTTCGAGTCGATGACGGTAACGAGCGCGCTGGAGGTGGTGTCGGTCTGCACGCCGCTCGCGCTCACATCCACGATGGTGTTGTCCGCGCCTACGCTGAGCTCGACCTTAAGGTTCGCCACCTTGGAGACCTCGACGTGGATGTCGTCGATCTTCTTGGTCTGGAAGCCGCCGAAGATGGCGGTGAGCTGATAAGTGCCAACGGGAAGCTCTGGAAAGTTGAACTCGCCGGCCTTATTCGACTTGTCAGAGAGAACCTGTCCTGTCGCCGGATTGGTGAGTTGAAGGGCAGCGTCTGCGATGACCGCTCCCTGCGTGTCCGTCACGATGCCCGAGACTGTTCCGTGAATCGATTGGGCGAAAGAGGAGATGCCGGCGAAGAGGAAGATGACGAGAGGAAGGCACTTTTTCCAGTGGCAGGTCATGAACACGGACTCCTATGAGTACTGATGAAACTGTTTTCAGGACGTAGAGATCCTGGAACCCGCAGAGCGCGGATTTTTGTTGGAAGACTAGCTGGGGAGAAAGGCTAGACAGTGTTCCAAAACAGAAAATGAGTAATGATTTTTAGAAAGTACTGTGAACGCCCGGTTACGTCAACAAAAAAATATCACCCTTTAGATATCACCGGATTGCACCAATGCATGGGAGAAATTACCGGCGAAAGTCGCGTATCGCGTATAGAAATGCTTCGAGATCGCGGTGAACGAAATGCTCTGTACGGAGGCACGCGCTTTGTTCACTTGTGCGGAGCGATCGTGCATCGAAGCATGGATCTATGGAGACGTAATATTCTCTCGATAGGGAACACTCAACTGTCGTCATCATGGGCCAAGTAGAACAAGGCGGATCGTCTCCGCAGATAGAGAGCAGAATGAACTCACTGAATCGAAGGAATTTTCTCAAGGCCGCGAGCGCGACTGCGGCAGGCTCGTTTGTCGGATCCGCTTTGCCGATGTTTGCCGCTGCACAGGAGCCCGCGCGCGCCATCGCCAAAAACGACCATCTGCAGATTGGGTTGATTGGTGCGGGAATTCAGGGACAGGGAGATACGAAGGTTGCGCTGCAGGTTCCGGGCGTCAAGCTGCTCGCCGTTGCGGACTGCTATCAGGGCAGGCTCGATCACAGCAAGGAGCTGTGGGGCAACGATCTTTTTACGACGCGCAACTACAGCGAGATTTTGGCGCGCAAGGATATCGATGCGGTGATCATCGCGACGCCCGATCACTGGCACAGGCAGGCCGCCGTGGACGCGATGCACGCAGGCAAGGACGTCTACTGCGAGAAGCCGATGATCCATCTCTACTCCGATGGGCCGGAGATTATTGAGACAGCTCGGACGACGAATCGCGTCATTCAGGTCGGCAGCCAGCGCGTCAGTTCGGTGGTGTATGCGAAGGCAAAGGAGCTGCTCGCGTCGGGCGCGATCGGTCAGCTCAACACTGTAACGGCGCGCTGGGATCGCAACTCGTCGATGGGCGCGTGGAACTACACGGTGCCCCTGGATGCGAACACGGAGACCTGCGACTGGCCGCGCTTTCTGGGCACCGCACCGAAGATTCCGTTCAACGCGGAGCAGTTCTTCCAGTGGCGCAAGTGGAAGGCCTACGGCAGCGGCGTGGCGGGCGATCTGTTCGTTCACCTCTTCAGCGGAACGCACTTCATCACCGGATCGAAGGGACCGACACGCGCCATGGCGACCGGCGGACTGCGCTTCTGGAAGGATGGCCGCGACGTACCTGACGTGCTGCTCGCGCTCTTCGATTATCCCGAGGGCTTCAACCTTAGTCTGCGTGTGAACTTCGTCGACGGCGGCGATGAGAGCGAAGGCTTCATCTTTACCGGCTCCGAAGGAACGATGGAGATCGCTGGCAACACCGTCAGCGTCAGCCGCACGCCGCGCCCAAGCGCTCCCGGATACGCGATCGGCACCTACACCGATGCCATGCAGAAGCGCCTTCTGGACGCGTATCACGACAAATATCCCAACAGCCACCAGCCTGCGGAGACTTCGATGAACTTCGAGAAGTTCATTGCGCCATCCGGCTATAGCGACAGCTACGACCACTTCAACAACTTCTTCCAGTCGGTCCGGAGCCGCAAGCCGGTGGAAGAAGACGCGGTGTTTGGCTTCCGTGCCGCGGGGGCCGCGCTGCTCAGCAATCTCAGCTACGAGCGCGGCGCAGTCGTCGGATGGGACCCCGTCAACATGAAGCTGACTTAGCGCCGCAGCAGGCGAAACAACTTCCTCTACGCGTTCGACCTCCAGGGTGGTAGGATTCTGCCACACCTGGAGGTGCTGCCATGAAATTCATCTGTCTCGAAGGAAAGTGCATCAACCCGAGCGCCATTGAGATTGCACGTCCCGGCAAAACCCCGACCGGCGGCGACATCAGCATCATCTCCTTCAAAAATGGAGACACGCTGGAGGTCGGCATGTCTACGTCGGCGCTGGCGTGCATGTTGAATAAGTACTGAGCAGGCTTCGCTACAGCGAAGGAGTTCTCCGTCATCCTGTCTGTGCAGGACGGCAGGGCCTGCCCGTGTCCCCAAAAGACTATGCATTCCAGTCTCCGCGATGAGGTATTTCGTCAGAAGCTGGTTACAACTATCGGGCCATTAAGTAGCTTTCTAGTAACTGCTACTGTCTCCTCACTGCGCTATTCGAGCAGGAGGCCACATGACACTTATTCAAAGTATCTCGCTGGCGTGTACCCTCGCCTCTGCAACATTTTCTGCCGCCTCTGACGTCTCAAAGACGATTCTTCCTGATAACGTAATGCTCTGCCAGCCGAGTGCTGGCTGTACGAATCAGACTCTCTTCGGCCGAACTTACAAGGTCATCGCCACGCCTCGCTATGTTGTGATGGTCTCGGTCTCCACAGAGGGCGAATACACCCGGGCCGACGTGAGCATCGCTAATAACACCGGCCTGCCGCTGAGCCTTACTCCTGATGACTTTCGCGTCGAGGTGGTCTCGCCGAAGCCGAGGGTTCTGCTCTACATCCCTCCCGCGCAGTTGAAAGACATTCCTCCGCCGCCGTCCGTTCCGGCAGCCGCACAGACGGAAGAGGCTCCGAAGCCTGAGGGCACGGCTTCCACGGCTGAAGCATCCTCCGCACCGGTAGCGCCCAACTCCGCAACCCCTGATATCGATGCGCTCTACGCCGCTGCGAAGAAGAAAGCAGCTCTCCGCGAAGCCGCCGACAAAGCTGCCGCACAACAGAACCTAGCTGCGGTCGAGATTCAGCCTAACGCGGTGACTCGCGGCCGCGTCTACTTCGAGCGCGACAAGCATGCGCATCAGATCAACGTCGTCCTGCCTATCGCAGGTGTCGTCTTTGAGTTTCCCTACGCCGCGAAGCCTTGACGTCGGGGCAGGGAGACGGCCTCCTCCTCCGGCTCCCTGCGCATTGCTCCCACTGCCGGAAGTTGTCGTTCAGGAGTCGCAGAATCAATGCATTAGCTCGCGTACGCTAGTACAATCGGAGCTATGAGTGGACGTTACCTCCGCCGATCCGACAAGCAGCGTTTGGCCGAAACATTCGGCATCAAGGGGGATCTCAGCCACCTCACCATCGCACCCACCGACTACAACATCGCTCCTAACAGCACGCAGCCCGTGATTCGTTGCAACCGTAAGACCGGCGAACGCGAGATGGTTCTGATGCGGTGGGGACTGGTCCCGCAGTTTGCTAAGTCGCTCAGCGACTTTGAAGGCGCAACAACCATCAACGCACGTGCCGAAACTCTCACCGGCAAAGCCATGTGGCGCATCCCCTTCGAGAGCCGACGCTGCATCATTCCTGCAGATGGTTTTTACGAGTGGAAGAAACTCGAAGACATGACAGGCACACAGAGCCGTCGCATCTCCAAGCCATACGCCTTCACGATGAAGGACCCGCAAAACTCTCCCTTCGCCTTCGCCGGCATATGGTCCGCGTGGAAAGATCCGAGCGGTTCGTGGCTTCAGAGCTTCGCCATCGTGACGACGACGGCCAACGAACTCGTCGAACCCATTCACAACCGCATGCCTGTCATCCTTCAGCCGCAAGACTACGATCGCTGGTTCACCCGTAGCCGCACTCAGTTGAACGAGAGCAGCGTCCCCACAAGTGAACTGCCTCTCGACCTGCTTCGTCCCTACCCGGCTGATGCCATGCAGTCCGTTCCGCACAACCCACTGGATCCCAATCCTTTGTAGCCAGCGAACAGGCCACAACTCCGACGAAGATTCGTCTTCTCCACAACAACTTACTGTCTGAAAATAACGTCCTAACGGTGAGTAGTTATAAGGAGATTTGTACGATGAAGAAAGTCCTCTTCTCTGGCGTATGTGTTCTGCTTTTGACCGCAGGCATCGCGCAAGCGCAGGTTGTCGTCCGTGTTGGACCACCCGCGCGGCCTTATGAACGGATTCCGCCGCCACCGCCCGAGCATCGCGACTGGGCATGGCACGGCGGATATCATCGCTGGGATGGAGCCCGGTATGTCTGGGTTCCCGGAAGCTATGTCGCGCCTCCGCGTCCGCATGCCCATTGGGTCGATGGCCACTGGGACCACAGGGGTGGCGGCTACGTCTGGACCGAAGGCCGCTGGCGCTAACCTTACCTTCGAACCCCAACCTTGGCGGATCATCTCAAATGGTCCGCCAAGGTATCATCGTTCCATGAACGCTGAAGCCCGCGCCAAAAAAATCAAAGTCCTCATCTTCGACGTAGACGGCGTCCTCACCGACGGCCAGATCTTCGTCATCCCCAACGCAGAGGGTCACGGCATCGAAGCCAAAGGCTTCGCCGCACACGATGGACTCGGCATCTCGCTTGGCCGTCTCGGTGGACTGCGCATCGGCATCATCACCAAGCGCAACTCCCAGACCGTGGCCATCCGCGCCAACGACCTCAAGCTTGAGTTCATCTATCAAGGCCAGGCGCACAAGATGCACGCGATCAATGAGATCCTCGCGAAGACCGGTCACAGCATCGATGAACTCGCCTACGTCGGCGATGACATCATCGATCTTCCAGTGATGCGTCAGTGCGGTCTAGCCATTGCGACTGCGAACGCACGCCAGCAGGTAAAGGCTGTCGCGCACTATGTCACGCCTAATGCGGGCGGCTTCGGCGGCGGCCGCGATGCCATCGACTTCATCCTCACCGCGCAGGGTTCGCTCGAAAAGGTGATCGAGCAGTACCTCGACGAATCCAGCGAAGCAGCGGCCTCCTCCGACGTGGGCCAAGGCAACATGTAGAAAAGAAACAGCGAAGAAACATCGAACAAAACTCGCGCTACAATCAGCAAATGCCGCTGGAGATTCCACCCTCACTCGCCTGGGCGCATCCTGTCACGGCCGAGTGGTTTCTCACCAAATTCGGCAGTCCCACCGAGCCGCAGACCCACGGCTGGCCCTGCATCCTCGCGGGCGAAGCAACACTCATCTCCGCCCCCACCGGCAGCGGCAAAACCCTCGCTGCCTTTCTCGTCTGCATCGACCAGCTACTCCGCGAGTCGCTCTCCGGCCAACTTGCACCCTGCACGCAGGTCGTCTACGTCAGCCCCCTCAAGGCCCTCTCCAATGACGTTCAGAAAAATCTCGACGGCCCGCTCGCCGAGATCCAGCAGCTTGCCATGCAGCGCGGCTATCTCTGCCCTCAGATCCGCACCGGCGTCCGCACGGGCGACACCTTGCCAAAAGAACGCGCCGCCATGCTCCGTCATCCGCCCCACATCCTCGTCACTACGCCGGAGTCGCTCTACATCCTCCTCACCGCGGGCAAGAGCAGGGAACACCTTCGCCGCGTTCGCACCGTCATCGTCGACGAGATTCACGCCGTCGCCGACGACAAGCGCGGTGCCCACCTCGCTCTCTCGCTCGAACGCCTGGACGCGCTCGTAACCGGCGCAAACCGGCTCAGCCCCGGAGCCTTCCTCACCGGCCTTGCCACTCCTCCGCAACGCATCGGCCTCTCTGCCACGCAAAACCCCATCGAACTCGTCGCCGACTTCCTCACCGGCATCCACGAAGATCGCCCGCCCGCTACCATCGTGCAAGTAGGCCAACGCCGAGAGCTCGACATCGCCATCGAAGTTCCCAGCGATGAACTTAGCTCTGTCACCACCAACGGCATGTGGTCGGAGATATTCGATAAGCTCGCGGTCCACGCGGAGAATCACCGCTCCACGCTGGTCTTCGTCAACACGCGCCGCCTCGTCGAAAAGATCTCCTTCGAACTAGCCTCGCGCCTCGGCACGGAGCATGTCGCCGCCCATCACGGCTCGCTCTCCCGCACCCTCCGCCTCGACGCGGAGCAGCGACTGAAGAACGGCGAGATCAAGATCCTCATCGCGACCGCATCACTCGAACTGGGAATCGACATCGGCGACATCGACCTCGTATGCCAGATCAGCACCACGCGCGCCGTCGCCGTGGCCATGCAGCGCGTAGGCCGCGCGGGCCACTGGCGCGGAGCCATCCCCAAAGGTCGTCTCTTCGCCACCACCCGCGACGACCTGATAGAGCAGGCAGCGCTCATACGCAAAATGCGCGCCGGCGAACTCGATCAGTTACAAATTCCTCCGCAGCCTGCCGACGTCCTCATGCAACAGATCGTGGCCTGCTGTGGTGCGGAGCCGTGGGAGGAAGAAGCTCTCTTCAACACGCTCCGCCGCGCCTATCCGTATCGAAACCTCACCCGCGAAGCCTTCAACGACCTCCTCACGCTTCTCAGCGAGGGCATCGAATCCACGCGCGGACGCTACGGCGCTTACCTTCTCCGCGACGGTGTCCAGCATCATCTCCATCCTCGCCGTGGCGCTCGCATGATCGCCATCTCGAACGGTGGCGCCATCCCCGACGTCGCCCTTTATAACGTCATCCTCCAGCCGGAGGGCGTTCAGATCGCTACACTTGACGAGCACTTCGCAGTCGATTCGAGCCCCGGCGACGTCATCCTCCTCGGCAACTCCAGCTGGCGCATCCAGCGTGTCGAGGCCGTCGGCAGAGTCCTCGTCGAAGACGCCCACGGCGCACCGCCCAGCCTGCCCTTCTGGGAGGGCGAAGCTCCACAACGCACCGCAGTTCTTTGCGACGGAGTAAGCGAGCTCCGCGAACAGATCTCCACCCTCACCCCGAACGTCACGCCCGGCTACATCTCCCCGGCGCAGCCAGAGGTCGCCTCTGCCGCCGCGTGGCTCATGGAGCAGTGCGGAGTCTGCGCAAGCGGAGCGCAGCAACTGATCGCCTACATCGTCACCGGCCGCGGCGTTCTTGGAGCCGTGCCATCCAAGACCACCATCATCGCCGAGCGCTTCTTCGACGACGGTGGCGGCATGCAGCTTATCCTTCACGCTCCCTTCGGAGGCCGCGTCAACAAAGCCTTCGGTCTCGCGTTGCGCAAACGCTTCTGCCGTGGCTTCAACTTTGAACTCCAGGCCGCCGCCACCGACAACGGCATCAACATCTCCCTCGCCGAACAGCACAGCTTCCCGCTCGCCGACGTCTTTCAGTTCCTCACCGAACACACCGCAAAGGAGTTGCTCGAACAAGCCGCGATCGCTTCACCCATCTTCAAGAATCGCTGGCGCTGGGCCGCGGGCCGCAGTCTTCAACTCCTTCGCTTCTCCAAGGGAAAGCGCATCGCACCGCAGATCCAGCGCACCCGTTCCGAAGATCTCATGGCGTCCGTCTTCCCTCAGGCCGCAGCCTGCTTCGAGACCATCGTCGGCGACATTCAGATCCCCGATCACCCGCTCGTCAACGAGGTCATGCAGGATGTTCTGCAGGAGGCGATGGACCTCGAAGGCCTCATCGAACTTCTGCGTGGAATAAAAGACGGCACCATCCGCTGCCTCGCCGTCGACACGCCTACACCCTCAGTCTTCGCCCACGAACTCCTCAACGCAAATCCCTACGCCTTCCTCGACGAGGCTGGTCTCGAGGAGCGCCGCGCCCGCGCAACCTCGCTGGGCCGCAATCTTCCCGAAGCCCCCGGAAGACTCGATCAAGCCGCCATTGATGCCATCCGTCGCGAGATCTGGCCCAACCTCCGCGACGAGCACGAACTCCACGACCTTCTCCACTCCTTGATTGCGCTTCCTTTACACACTTTAGATGAAAGCGAAACCCGCCACTGGCCTGCCTTTTACGAACGCCTCGTCCAAACTGGACGTGCCCAAACCATTGACTGTGGCGGATCTCCCAGTTGGGTGGCAACCGAACGCCTTCCCCATGTCGTCGCACTCTGGTCCGGTTTTACTAATGAAACAAATACAGTTACAAAAGAAGAAGCCGTACAGAAGTATGTTCAGGGATGGTTACAAATCATCGGGCCCACAACGGCCAAAGCCCTTGCGAGCAACCTGAACCTCGACGCCGCCTCAGTCTTTCAGGCATTCCTCGCCATGGAGATGCAGGGCCTGCTCATGCGCGGCACCTTCGAATACCCCGCGCTAGAGACATCAACGAATACAGACTCCGAACACGAAATAGAGTGGTGCGAACGCCGCATCCTGCAACGCATCCACCGCCGCACCGTGGCCACGCTCCGCAAGCAGATCGAACCCGTCACGCCTGCCGTCTACATGCGCTGGCTCCTCGGCTGGCAGCACCTCGCGCCCCAGACACAGCTCTCCGGCGAAGAAGGGGTCTTCGAGGCACTTCGCCAACTCGAAGGCTTCGAAGCTCCAGCTGTCGAGTGGGAGCGAACCATCCTGCCTGCCCGCGTGGCCAACTACGACTCACGCTGGCTCGACGCCCTCTGCCTCTCCGGCGCCGTCGGCTGGGGCCGCATCTCGCCTCATCCGGCATGGTCCGCCGGCGATGGAGCCGCACCGCGCCGCGTCATCCCCACCAACGCCGCGCCCATCACCTTCTACATCCGCGAGACCGCCGACTGGCTCCCTCACGCCCTCGCGCAGCAGTGCGTCGAAGAAGAGAAGTTGGCCGCCGCTCTCAGTCCCGAGGCGCTTCAGCTTCGCCATCTTCTCCAGCAGCGCGGAGCATGTTTCGCCAACGACATTCAGCGCATCGCCAGCCTCACCCGTCAGCAGACGCAGCAAGCGCTTTGGGAGCTAGCCACCGCAGGCCTCGCCGCCGCCGATGGATTCGACCAGCTCCGCGCCTGTATGGATCCTCGCCGCCGATCCACCACCACAGAAAATCCAGGCAAGCGTGTCCTTCGCAACTCCGCCGGGCGCTGGTCTCTGCTCTGCGAAGAGGTTCACGCTGCCTCAACCGCAATCGAACAAGCCCGTCGCACCGACGCTGCCATCGAATCCTTCGCCCGCCAGTTACTCGCTCGTTACGGAGTCCTCTTCCGCGATCTTCTCGCCCGCGAGTCCAACGCCCCCAGGTGGCGCGATCTTCTCGGCATCCTTCGTCGACTCGAAGCCCGTGGCGAAGTCCGCGGCGGGCGCTTCCTCTCCGGCTTCGGCGGCGAGCAGTACGCACTCCCCGAAGCCGTCGAATCTCTCCGCGCTGCCCGCACCCGCGAGTGCTCCGCCATCATCTCCGTCGCTGCAGCCGACGCCATCAACCTCGCTGGTATCGTCGTCCCGGGCGACCGCGTCCCCGCAGTTCCGGGCAAGCAGGTTCTCTATCGCAACGGCAAACTCTATACAGATGAAGCTGACGCCACCACAGACGTGCTCGACGCAGACCTCGCCTCCGCAGTGATCCCCACCGTCTCAAGCGCCCAAGGTCTAAGATTGTTCTAGCCATGCAGGACGCCGCCAAACCCGCAGCCGCACCGCTGTCCGACGAGACGGTGCCGGAGTTGCAGCCTGAAGACTTCTACTATGAAGGACCGTATATGGTCTTCACAGCGGCCTACCACCTCAAGCGTGGATACTGCTGCAACTCCGATTGTCGTCACTGCCCCTACAAGTAGCCGCTTTAGTTCAGCTGTGCAGGTCCACTCGGTGTCATTGGCGGCAGGGAAGGCGCTTCTCCAACTGACGCCCTTACACTCCGCAACGCATGAGCGTTCTGTATCAGGGTAAGCACACGTGGATCTTTGCGATACTTCGCTAACACTTCATCCGTTCCCATCTCGTGTTGAATATCAAATCCGCCTTCGCTTGCCAGCGTCAGAAAGTGCAGCATATTGATCTCGTCGCCGCGATGAGCGTAGAGCCGTGCCATCTCGAAGCAGTAGTGGGCATGGTCCTCCGGCGAGAGCATCCGTGCGGCGATCCCCGTCAGCTCGTGATGCTCCGACATATCCGGGTCCAGCGTCAGCGCAACGTCGAACTCATGCCGCGCCCGGTCAAACTGTTTCTCTTCAAAGAGAGCAGTCCCCATATTGGCATGGAAGGTCGCAGACTTCTTCTGCAGTTTAATGGCGTGATTATAGTCGGAGATCGCCGTTCCAAACTGGTGGTCGAGATACTCCACAGCGCCCAGATTATTCCACGCCTCTGCATCCTTCTTCTTCAGACGAATAGCCTTCTGGAAGTAGACGCGCGCTACCTCTGTTCGACCTAACTCCAGGTTGGTGACGCCCAGCTTATTCAGCAGCGCCGGCGCTGACCCTCCACGCTGTAGCGCGTAGATGTAGTAGTTCAGGGCATCTTCAGGAAATCGCCTGGCGCGCAACACATCGCCGACCAGCTCTAGCCTCTCCGGCGTAGCTGTCGCAGGATCGGGAAGATGCGGTTGAATGGCAAGCCAGTCAATGCTCTGATGATTCATGTCCTTGACGTACTGAGCAGACGGCACATTCTTAGCCGTGCCCGCTGACGATTGAGCCATCAACATAGGCGCAGCCAGGAGCAGACTGGAGAGAAGATACGAGCGGAAGGAGCGGATAGGCGTACTCATGGGCGTACCTCACGAGATTCGGCACTATCATCTTCCCCGCTTCTGGCGCTGTCAATAGCCACTACGCGACAGAAACATAAGGCCAGTCCGTTACGGCGTTGGCATCGCCGGAGTGCCGGGCGGAGCCACCACCGGAGCTGCCCCCGGACGCACCACCATCGCCATCCGCGGAAAGCTGAAGCTCCCCCCCGCGTCATCGATCACGTTCACCTGGCAGATGTAAGTGCCCGGCTTCAGCTGCGTTAGCGGCACGTCAAACTGAAAAGCCACCGCCCCGCGCTCAGGAATATTGATCGCCCCAGCCTCTACCAGCGGCGTCTCGTACACCTTCACGCCTCCGCTCAGAAACTCAATGCTGGTCAACACGCGCACCGGGCCGCCCTCGCGCCGCGTCAGTCCAGGCGAACTCGCAGGCTCCGGCGCATCCTTCTGCTTCGCCGGATCGTACACCTCGTACAGAAAAAACAGGTGCTGATCCTGCCGAAATACATGCGGCACATTCGGAATCCACTCCACGCCATCCCTCACCAGTGGGTTCGACACCTTCTTCGCCGTGGTCGGCACACGCTGACTCGACAGCACGATCGAACTCAGCTTCAGCGCCGTCTTCTTCATATCCGGCACCTGCAGGTCCGTCTCGAAGCTGCCCATCGCGCCCGTCTGGTTCTCGCGCACCACAAACTTCAGATGGTACTTGCCCGGCGCCAGCGTAAATCCCGTTGAGTATTGAATATTCTTTCGTTGCACCTGCTGCGACGCATCCAGCGCCAGCTTCACCGTGTCGCGAACGTTGCCAACGACAATCCCCTCGGCGTTCTTCACCTGCCCCATCACGTCGATGTTGGCCTTGTCCCGATCGCCATTCTTCACGCTATGAATCTGCGAACCCGGCACGATCAGCGACACTGGAACGAAGAACTTATTGTCCGCCAACCGGAAGTAGAGCGCCTGCAGATACACCGCAACATCGGTGGCCGGAAGATCGCTCCGCATCTGGTCCGTCAAAGCCTCCTCGCGATCTTCCGTCTTCTGGTGTTGAAAATCCGCCGGTGCGTAGTATCCCGATCGGTAGTCGATCTTCGCATCCGGCCGGTTCAGCTTCACCGTCAGATGCCGGAAGCTTCCATCCCGTCGCGTGTCGGTCGAACGAAACCCGAGAATGTAATAAGCCTCGGTGTCGTGCTGCACCTGCTGAAACGCCGGCGCAAAATCGTTCGAGTCAAAGAACGCCTTGCCCCCCGTATCGGACGAGAGCGTACCCAGCACCTCCTGCGAGGCGAAATTCGCGTCCAGCTGGCTCTGCATCGCGCCTCCGCTATACGCCGAGGTCCCGCGCAAACTCCCCTGCGAAGCAGTTCCCACCGCAGGCAGCGCCTCCAGCCCACGCGAGTCCACGCTGTAGATCGCCATATTCGCCTTTACCGCTTCGTTAGTCGCCGCGCGCATACTCGCCTGGTTTTCGATACCCTGCCGCGTAAGCCCACCCGAGAAGTACAGCAGACTCTTCCGCTGATCCACGTGCTCCAGGCTCTTCGCAATCGTGCGGATCGCATACAGCTCGCGGTCCGTATTCAATGCGTTGTACTCACTGTCGTCGGCAGTAAAACTCGATCCATCATCGGACGTTCCGCTGGAGACTCCGCCCTCATTTCCGTTGGCAAAACCCGTGCCTTCCGTCCCGTTGAACTTGTCCAGCCCCCTCAACAAAGCAGCCTTGTCGGAGGTAAAGTCCTGGTCCATGCTCAAACTGGTATCCATACTCACCAGCGCCACCAGATCAGCCGGCTGCATCTTTTTGTTCACGAAGTCCTGCGCTGCCTCGACGGCACGGTCTATATCCTCCGGCTGCATACTGCTCAGGTCGAAGAAGATCACAATCAATCGGTGATCCCGCAACGCCTTGGGATCTTCCGCAAAGTTGCCGTTTACGAGATCTGCAATTGTAGCCTTCCCTGTTACAGTTGACCTCTCCCGCAGCACCGCCGCCTCATCCACATTCTGGTAGTCGAAGCTGGCGATCTTCTGCGGCTTGCCGTTCTCTAAGATCGTAAAGTCGCTGGCCTTCAGTCCCTTCACGACCTCGCCCGTCTTCTTGTCCCGCACCACGACGTTCGTCAGCACAATGTCGGTCTGCACCTTCATCGTGAAGGTGCCATCATTCGCCTGCTGCTGGGCAAAGCCCGGCGATCCCGCCATCCACGCCACCAGAGCCGCCGTAATCAATCGCCGCATAGTCCCTCGTACTTCCAAGCCCCATAACATAAATCTCAAAAGTTCTCTAGAATCTGTATCGCGCAAACACGGTAAGCGCCCGCATCGTCGACGCCCCCGTTACTTGCCCGAACGTAGGTGAGTTCAGCGTCGTGTTGATGCCGGTGAACGACACGATATTCAGCGCATTCGCCGCAGTCACCCTCGCCTCAAACGATCGCGTATCCCCCAACTGCACCGTGCGCGAGAGCGACGCATCTACCACCTTCGTCCCCGGCCCTTCGATTGAGTTACGCGATGCCGTCCCAAACTGTCCCGCAGCAGGCGTAGTGAACGCCGCCGGATTGAACCACTGGCCAAGCGTCTTCGCTCCTCCGATCGGCACGCCGAAGTTGCGATTCGGCCGCAGCGTATTGCCCGTGCCCGTCGCGGCCTCCTGCGTCGTCAACTGATACTGCGGAGTAAAGTAGTTTCCCGTCCGAAACGTAAAGTCACCGGATAACGAAAATCCGTCCAGCGCCTTCGACCAGAATCCTCCACGCGAAAGAAACATCCGGTTCGGCCCGAACGGCAGCTCAAACACCCAGTTTCCCGTCACCTTCTGCCGAATGTCGAACGAGCTGTTCGACTCCTCGGCGTTCAGGTTTAAATCGTTCTGCGCCACTGTCTGCCCGCTTCCACCTACCGACGAAGCATTGTCGATCGAGTGCCCGTACTGATACGTCGCTGCCAACGAGATGCCTTTCGTCATACGCTTCCGTGCATTCACGCGCAGTGCTTCAAACCGTGAATACCCAATCGAGTCTTCATACGCGAACGCCTGCGCATCCGAGTTCAAAAGCCCAGTCGCCGTGCGGTTTGGCGCGCGCACCATATCCAGGTTGCCGCCCTTTGAGCCGTTGTAGCCGATGTTCAGCACAATCTGCCACGGCACCGTCTTCTGAATATCCACATCCCAGATCTGCACATGGCCAAGACGGTAGTTGAGGTTCGCCGCATAGTTGTTCTGCACCGTTGCGTTCGAGCAGTTGAACGCCCCACTCAGCGTAAACGCCCCCGCCGTACCGCAACCCTGCTGTCCGGCGATGTTCGTCTGCGTCACCGCAAACGGCTGCTGATTCGCCAGATAATTCGCAATCGTCGCGTACTGCCCCGTGTTGTAGTTGATCCCGTAGCTCCCGCGCACCACCGTGTCCTTCGCGAACTTCAGCTTCGGGCGATACGCAAATCCCATCCGCGGCGCATACATCGCTCGATCCGGGTTCACCAGCGATCGCGGAAATCCTCCGTTGAACTCTCCCTGCTGTCCCGGCTGTACTGGCTGCACCGCGCTGAAGTCCGCGTTGTGATCGAGGTTCACCAGATGATTATCCTTCTCCACGTAAGGCGAAAAATACTCATAACGCAGCCCGTAGTTCAATGTCAGGTTCGCCGTCGCTCTCCAGTCATCCTGCGCATACCAGTCGAAGATATTCGCTCGCAGATACGTCTTGCTCAACCCAGCCTGCACCGCTGCCTGTTGCGGCATGCCCAGCAGGAAGTCCGCAAACGCCGACCCGCTCGCCGGACAGGTCGAGGCGGACGTTGAAACACAACTCGCTGTCGCCGGATTCTGCGTCGCATATCCCGTAAAGCTGAACGCCCCCAGCGGCGTAATCGAAGCCGAGCCCAGCAGCGAAGGCAGGTTCACGCCCAGCGTGTCCGCATGCACCCTGCGAATGTCCACTCCATACCGCATGTTGTGCTTCTTAAAACTCCAGCTTACAAAGTCGCTGAACGAGATCGTCTGATTGACCGCATCGCTCGGCGAAGTATTCGACAGCCCCGTAAACGCAGTCGATCCGCCGAACGTCACCGACGGCACGCCAAAGTAGAAGGGATTGCTCTGGATCGTGCTATCGCCCACCAGCACACCGGCCTGCGACGCTGGATTCGTCAGCCCATTCGTAAAGTAGTTCTCCGTCACGGAGTGTAATCGGTTCCAGTTGATCGACGCATTGTTGGTCACACGCCCGTAGCCGATCGTGTACCCCGCCGTGACGCCGTATCCATCCGTCTCCATAGTCCCGCCCAGCGGCAGAAAGATATTGCGCTGATCCTTCGCGGTATGCGAGTAGCTGCCGTTGAAGTTGATGTTCTGGCGCAGCGTCTTCGGTGCATTCGCCTGCTGCCGCCGCGAGCCTCTGCCAAATGTATTCGCCTGCCCAAAGTTCCGTACAAATCGCAGCGCAGCCGTGGTCGAGTTCTGGCCGCCGTTCGTCACCGTCTGGTAGTTATTCTGCAGCCCTGCTCCAGGAACATTCGGCGCAGGATAAAAGTTCAGCAGCGCCTGTGCCTGCGGTGAGATCGGCACCGTCGCATTCTTCAAATTATTTCCCGGAATCGGCAGCCCTGTATTCGGGTCATACAGCGTCTGCCCCAGCGAAGAAAAATCGCCGCCCCGCTCCGCCAGCGTAGGCACCGTGCCGTTGTAGATGTACGGCGTGATATTCCGCACGCCCGTAAGATTGAAGAAGATGAACTGCTTCGGATTCGGCTTCGTAAGCCCTGGAATATACGGCGACCCCGTAAAGCTCACTCCGAACTTGTTCGACATCGACGACGGCTTCACCACCGCCGCGCCCGGCTCACCCAACGCCGCCGCAATCGAGTACGGCGCAGCGTTCAACGCCCCATTCCCGCCCTCATAGAAGATCGCTCCATGCGGCTGCGTAGGATTGAACCCGCGAAACCCGCCGCCGCCTCCACCGCCACCGCGGCCACCACCGCCTCCGCCTCGTCCACCACCGCCGCCCGGTCCGCCAAAGCCGCCTCCACCCATCATGCCGCCAAGCATCCCCGCAACGTTGCTCGCCATATCACCCACGGCCCCGCCCTGCCTCTGCGCCTGTGCGACGGCATCCTGAATCCGCTGCCGGATATCGTCCTCGCTATAACCCGCCAGCCCATTCGTCTGTCCCGCCGCGCCGGACACCGTCACCGAATCCGCCCCAGCCGCATCACTATTCGCGATCCCCGCAAGCGAAGGCAGCTGCGCACCCGCATTGCCTCCACCTGCACTCGCATCCGCCGCCTCCAACCCGCCCTCGCCGGTCACACTCAAAGCCTGTATCCCACGCGTAATCCCCGCACTCGTCGCCGCCGTCTGCCGCGCCTCCTGCTGCTGCACCCTCGAAGCCAGTTGCAGTCCAAATTCCGCCACCTGCACAGGCTTGCCGCCGTTCGCCCCCGCTGCGTTGATCAGAACCTCCTTCGTCTCCGTCCCAAACGCAGCAAGCTCCGCCCTCACCACGTAACGCCCATTACGCGGAATCGCCATCGCAAACGCGCCGTTCACATCTGTCGTCGTCGCGTACTTCTTTCCCGTCAACGTATTGCTCGCGGTCACCGCAACTCCCGGCAGAGGCACTACTCCTGCCTTCACGGTCCCCGTAATCGTTCCGCCGCTGGCCTCGCTCGCAGCCGCAGCCTGCACTGCAGGAGCATCCGGCGCAGCCTGTCCCCACGCACTCCCGGCCATCATCAAGCCGAACATCGTTCCTGTAAACAATCGCCGCACGCACCCTCACTCAAGTTAGAAGACAGTCAACTCTGTTCGACAAAAATCAAGCAGTTCGACAAGCAGACAAATCAAATTTGCAAATCGAAGTTTACGGCTGCGGAGCAGTAGAAGACGGTGCAGCACTTCCACCTGCATCCGCGCCCGCTCGCCTTCGTCCCCGCCGCATCGACGCATCCATCACACTCAACTCCGTAGGCACAAACGTCCCACTCTTCAACCCACCGCGGCCCGCCACCGAATCCCCAACCTTAACATCCGCAAGCGTGATGCTCTCTCCGCCCGTCGCGCCGCCGCCACTCGCAGGCACATCGCCTGAACCATTCACAAGCGCCGCCATGCCGCGCCCTTCGCGTTTGAACGACGTCTGCTCGTCCACGCCAATCACCTGGCTCACCCCATCAGGCCGCATCACCGTCAGCTTCAGCGCATCCATATCGATCGCGGTAATCTTTCCCGCGATGTACACCTTCCCCAGATCTTCCTTCGCCTTCTTCACCTGCTCGGCGTCGATCACACCCACAAACACCGCATGAATTGTCTTCGTCGGCGGATCCATCACGCCCATCGCTCCAATGCCGTCTCCCACTTTGATCTCCGCCGCCTTCACCGGCTGCCTGTTTCTGGTCACCCGAGTATTCGCAGACAACGCAACCTGGTACACCACGCCCGCCTCGGTCTTCAGCGTCAGCTTGTCGGCAGAGGTTGCAGTCACAACGCCCCGCACCATCTGCCCACCTGCGAACGAGCCACCCGCAGATTCATCCTCCTGCTGCTGCGCCTGGATCACCGTCGGAGCCGCCGCAATGGCCGCGATCAAAACCAGCGTAGCCACTCGTCGAGGTCTTACGCCTAGCCTCAGAAATAGCCCCGTCCATCGCTCCAGCCGCCACCACATCCTAGCCATCCATCTCACGCTATCTCTCGCAAAACCTGTGCTCATACAGACGTAACCCATCCTCGAAAGACTCTCCCTGCCTGCAAAAACTTCCATCGTCTCCTTCGCCTTCACTTAATCGATGCATCTCTCTCTCGCTCGACTACACTACCGCAATGCACGACGTAGCTCACGCGCCCCACACCCCTCACATAGAAGGACACTTCGAGTCCAGCGAAGCCGTACGCGACATCGTCATCGGCCTCTCCGATGGCCTCACCGTCCCCTTCGCCCTCGCCGCCGGCCTCTCCGGTGCCGTCGCCTCATCGCACATCGTCCTCCTCGCCGGTCTCGCCGAGATCGCCGCCGGCTCCATCGCCATGGGCCTCGGCGGCTATCTCGCTGCCCGTGGCGACGCCGAACACTACGTCTCCGAACGCCTCCGCGAAGAGCGCGAGATCGTCGAACGCACCCACGACGAAGAAGAAGAGATCTACGAGATCTTCGAGCAATACGCCGTCGACCGCGCCAGCGCCGCCCCCGTCCTCGCCGCGCTCAAAAAAAATCCCGCCGCCTGGGTCGACTTCATGATGCGCTTCGAGCTCGGCCTTGAAGAGCCCGCCCGCAACCGCGCCCACCGCTCCGCCCTCACCATCGCCGCATCGTACGTCGCCGGCGGCTTCATCCCGCTGCTCCCCTACATGCTCGTGGACTCCAACCTCATGGCGCTTAAACTCTCTGTCATCATCACGCTCCTCGCCCTGGCCGTCTTCGGCGCCATCAAAGGCGAACTCATCGGCACCGGCTGGCTGCGCAGCGCCCTCCAGACCGTCACCATCGGAGGCGCAGCCGCCGCAGTTGCCTACACGCTCGCCCGTATCCTCAACGCCCACCCCCTCTAACCTCTGACCATGCAATACCCCCACGTGAGCACGGAGTAGCATAAGCGATGCCACCACAACGGATGTATCATTTCGACAACTTCAGACTCTAATCAAGCATCAGAGGTTGATTACAGTTCCTCAACCTGCGAGTTACCAAGCGAGTCCCACGCGAGTCCAAGAAGCGAGATCACAATGCCTACAACCAGCGCATCCACCACCACCGCCGCGCCTCCTCTGCTCCACCGCTACAAGGCCGTCCGCCAGGCCACCCGCGAGCTTTGCGCCCCACTCTCGCCCGAAGATCTCATGGTGCAGTCCAGCCCCGAGGCAAGCCCCGTCAAATGGCACCTCGCCCACACCAGCTGGTTCTTCGAGACCTTCGTCCTGCGTGAGTTCGCCGCCGGCTACCAGCCCTTCCACCCCGACTTCCACTGGCTCTTCAACAGCTACTACAACTCCCTCGGCGACATGCCGGAGAAACACCTCCGCGCCTCCTTCTCCCGCCCTCCGCTCGACGCCATCCTCAGCTATCGCGCCCACGTCGACGCCGCCATGCACGCTCTCATGCAGCATCCCCTCGAAGACGAGGCCGCCCGCCGTATCGCTCTCGGCCTCGAGCACGAGCAGCAGCATCAGGAACTCATCGCCACCGACATCAAGCACGCTCTCTTCACCAACCCGCTCCACCCCGCCTACATCGAGCCCACCCAGCAACGCAGCGAAACCATCGCCCCGCCCCTCGACTGGGTCGCCTTCAACCCCGGCCTCACCCAGATCGGTCTCACCCTCGACCCCAAATCCGTCGACACCTTCGCTTTCGACAACGAGACCCCGCGCCACGACGTCTACATCGCGCCCTTCCGCCTCGCCACTCGCCTCGTCACCTGCGCCGAGTACCTCGCCTTCATCGAACAGAACGGGTACAACCGTCCCGAACTGTGGCTCTCCGAAGGCTGGACCACCATGCGCGCCGAGAGCTGGCAGGCCCCCCTCTACTGGCAGCGCGATGAGAACACCAACTCCGGCTGGCGCATCTACACCATGCACGGCTTCCGTTCGCTCGACGACTTAAGCGAAACCCCCGTCTGTCATCTCAGCTTCTTCGAGGCCGCCGCCTACGCACGCTGGGCCGGACACCGTCTCCCCACCGAGTTCGAGTGGGAGCACGCCGCCGCAAGTCTCAAGCAGATCCGCAAAGAGGTCGCCTCGCGCCCGCAGCTTCACCTCACCTCCGCGTCCGATCAGGCCGCCCCCGCCGCCCTCGCCAATCTCCTCGAAACCGGCAACCTCCACCCAACTCCCGCCTCTGCCATCGGTGGCCTCCAGCAGATCTTCGGCGACGTATGGGAGTGGACCCGCTCCGGCTACACCGGCTACCCAGGCTACAAATCCCTGCCTGGCGCCCTCGGCGAGTACAACGGCAAGTTCATGTCCTCGCAGGTCATCCTCCGTGGAGGCTCCTGCGTCACGCCCGCCACCCACATCCGCGCCACCTATCGCAACTTCTTCTCACCCGCCACACGCTGGCAGTTCTCCGGCTTCCGCCTCGCGCAGGACGCTCAAGACGCCGAATAAGTCTTCGGCAACTTCTTACCTCTTCACAGCCGCAGGCGGATGATCCGGATTCCAAAGCGGCTGTCCCGCCACAATATGATCCACCCGCACCCCCGGAAACAGCTCTCGTAGCTCCTTCGCGCAGCGCTCCATCCCCGGCTCCTCCGACACCTCGTGCCCCAGCAGAATCAGCGCCGTCGGCCGTCCCTGCGCCACCGCATCCCGAACGTACTCCACCGTCTCCCACTCGCTCGCCTCGCCTGCAATCAGCAGCTCCACACCCGGTTTCCGTAGCGCCAGCACCTGCTTCTCCAGCCCCGAAGCCCCCGGCCTCATCGCCACATGCGTAATCATCAGTCCCGGATCGCCCTCCACCCGCAGCGTCTTCATCTGCAGCTTCTCCTGCAGCATCCGCGCAATCTGCTCCAGCGTCATCGGCGGAATCGTCACAAAGTACTGCCCGCCCACGCCCTCAGGATGCGGATACTTCTCCCACCCCAGCGCCTCATACAGCCCCGTCAAAATGTGGTCCGTCACATCCGCATGAATCTCATCGTGCAGCCGAAACACCACCAGATGATGCTGCTCGATAAACGCAAGCTTCTCCTTATATACCGGGTCGTCGAGGAACAGCTTACGGTCGTCCTGATGGTTATAGAACGTAGGCTCATGCGTAATGATCAGGTTGTCCCCGCGCCGCACCGCCTCCCGCAGAACATCCATCGTATCCAGAAACGTCGTCACAATCCCCGTCACCACCGTATCCGGATCGCCCGCCTTAATCGTATCCACCGTATTCGGCGGAGGCGCCGCAGCATAGCGGTGCTGAATCTTCTCAATCGCATCGCCCGCCCGCAGACCCTGCGCCTGCAAGCCCACACCACCCAACATCACCATCGCCACAAAAACACGCAAAGTCATCATCCCGAGCCCGTCCTTACCTGAAGTGAAACAACCCGGAGTGAAACATCCGTACCTAAAGTGAAACACAGATACTCCCGCCACTCACGCCTTCAAGGCCGCGAGTGGCAGGGGGGCAGGGAAGTAAGCGCTCAGATCCTATTTGCCCGGCTTAGGCGGAAAGCCCTTGAACATCTTCGCGATATCGCCGTCGAGCGACTTCGTATTCTTACCCGCGTTCGAAGAAAGATCCTCCGTCGCCAGTCCTCTCCACAGCAGATTCTTCGATCCGCTCTCAAACAGATCGATCACAAGGTTCGACGTCTGCTGCGTGGTGGTCGTCGTCGTGGCCTCGCCCAATCCGCCCAGTCCACCCGGACCCCAGCCTCCACCCCATCCCCATCCGCCCCATCCCCATCCTCCGCCCCAGCCGCCGCCCAGACCGTCGTACATGGTCTGTGTCTCCTGCTGGTTATGCAGGCTGTCACTGGCGAACACAGTCACCGAACCGCCTGTAGGCACCAGCTTCCATCCCTTCGCCTGCAACTGCCGATTGACCGCCTGCTGAACGCGGCCTACATAGAAAGGATCGCTGGTCTTGACGTTGCCCCAGGAGTAGCTGTGGTACTGGGTGAAGTCCGCCTGATGGTTGTAGTCCGTCCTGACGTTGTCGCCAAGCGCGGCGACCGAAGCCCCAAGCAGAAGAGCGCCTGCGAGTACAAGATTCAATCCATATCGCATAGAAGTTCCTTTCCTTTGGTTGAATTAATGGCCAAACCTAACTGGAGTTTGTTCACAACGGGCCGAACATCACAGGAGGAGATCCCACGGAGATCCCAGACAGACCACGCCATCCGACAGAGCAGCCCGCGACAAATCACGGTTCATCCAGGCCTGCTAGGCCGCCACGGAGTGCATCGGTCGAACGCAGCATCGACTATATGCCTGACCATCGCAAAAAATCGTCAGTCGGCGAAGAAAAAGATCTTCATCCGGCCAAAAAGCGCCCATCCGTCTTCCAATAACCTCAACCCATCCCCCAAATCCACCTCTCTCTACGTTTTTAACGACACGAAACACCCTCCCCCCGCATCTCATCCAAAGCGGTGGAGATCCGAACGCAGAGGCAAGACTTCCGCAATCAAGTATCCTAGGGGTCACCGTGTCTACATTCGTCACCGCACAGGAAGCAGCCTCACCCAGTCTCGCCGACGCCATCGCCAACGAAGCCCGCGTCGGTCTCACCAGCACCCCCAAGACCCTCACCCCCTGGCTCTTCTACGACGAAGCCGGCTCCCACCTCTTCGAACAGATCACCGAGCTGCCCGAGTACTACCTCACCCGCACCGAACGCAGCATCTTCTCCGCCCACGCTGAGGAGATCCTCCAAGAAGCCGCGCGAGGGCAAGGTCCCTCCGGCAAACTCACCCTCATCGAGCTTGGCGCAGGCACCGCCACCAAGACCGGCATCCTCCTCGCCGCAGCAGTGCGCCAGCAGTCCAGCATCGTCTATCAGCCCGTCGACGTCTCCGAGACCGCGCTCGCCGAAGCCAGCGAAAACATCCTCGCCAACATCCCCGGCGTCACCGTCCGCCCCCAGGTCGCCGACTACACCCGCCAGGCCCTCCCGCTCAACCGCCTCCCCAACACCCGCACCCTGGCCCTCTACATCGGCTCCAGCATAGGCAACTTCACCCCCATCGACGCCGGCGACGTCCTCCGCAACCTCCGCGCCCAGCTCCTCCCCGGCGACACCCTCCTCCTCGGAACCGATCTCGCCCCCGGCGAAAACAAGTCCGTCGCCGCCCTCCTCGCCGCCTACAACGACGCCTCCGGTACCACCGCCGCCTTCAACCGCAACGTCCTCACCCGCCTCAACCGCGACCTCGGCGCCGACTTCGACATCGAAAAATTCCGCCACAAGGCCTGTTGGAACCCAACCGAGTCCCGCATCGAGATGCACCTCGAATCCCTCGCCCCTCAGACCGTCCACATCCCCGCAAACTCCATTGGCTCCGCCTACACCGTGGACTTCGCCCTCGGCGAAACCATCCACACCGAGAACAGCTACAAGTTCACCTACGCCGCCGTAGACGCACTGCTCTCCTCCGCCGGCTTCAAAACCACCCGCTCCTGGCAGGACCCCCAACATCTCTTCGCCGTAACCCTGGCCAGCGCCATCTAGCCACATCCCGCCCCGAAAAAAGGTTAGGTCTAATCGTCAGCTTAATAAGCTGATTGATCGAGGCAGCCCTTTTTAAAAAATGGGAGAAGCTAAATGAGCGCAGGCGTTATGGTTCAGAGATCAGGATTCAGAGATCAGGGAACAGCAATCAGAAATCGCAAAATTTCTGCTTGACACTGGCCAAAAATACACTACCATTCGGTTGTGGATAATTTGAGTACAACATTTGCGGCTCTGTCCGATCCCACCCGTAGGGCGATGATCGAACGACTCTCACGTGGGCCTGCCTCTGTGCATGGCCTGACGGAACCGTTTGCACTCTCGCAGCAGATGATTTCAAAACATATTGCCTACCTGGTGCGGGCACGGATTGTAATCAAGACAAAGCGTGGACGGGAGAGCGTCTGCACGCTTAGGCCCGAGGCAATCAAGACTGTAAGCGAGTGGGCGATGAGCTATCGCCGATTCTGGGAAGAGAGTCTCGACAAGTTGGATGTAGTTGTAAATCAAATGAAGAAAGAGGAGGTCAGAGATGACAGAAAACACGGTTAGCGAAGTTCAACGGATGGTCGTTACAAGAGTTTTTGATGCCCCACGCGAGTTGGTTTGGAAGGCGTGGACAGACCCCAAGTACGTGATGCAGTGGTGGGGGCCGAAGGGTTTTACCTCGCCTGTCTGCGAGATGGATTTTCGCGTTGGAGGAAAACTTCTCTGCTGCATGAAGGCGCCAGATGGGCAGGAGTTCTGGAATGCGGTTGAATACCACGAGATCGTTCTGCACGAGAAGATCGTTTCCTTGATGTACTTTTCCGACTCGAAGGGAAACAAGGTTGACCCTGCGCAATTAGGAATAGAACACGAAGCCATAGACGGTGCATACGACGTGACCCTCTTTGAGGATCTCGGAGACGGCCAGACGAAACTCACTTTCATCGGAAATGAACCCATGGAGAGCGCGAAAGATAGCGGTCAACTGGAAGGCTGGAACCAGATACTCGATAAAATGGCTGAGGTTATTGCGGGGCTTGTGCAGACGAAATAGGAAGTTGACGTTTTGACGATCGTCATGCGCGAGATACAGCTAAGGCTGGCGGGGAGGCCCGGTTAGAACGGGCCTCTCGCCGCTTGGCCCACTCGTCGCTCGCCTGGGTAAGTGACCCTCGGCTTAAGCTGTTGTCAGTCTCAAGCCGTCATTCCTGAACGCCGTGAAGGACCCCTGTATATCTCTATCTGCTCTTACCTCTCTGCCGAGCCAAAAAATCCCTGTCAACCCCCAAATCATCGAAAACCCGCTCCAGACAAGGAGATTCGCGTGGCGTAGGAGTTACCCTCTAACCGCTATACTGAATACAGAGAACAAAAAAAGCCCCGGCACTCCGGAGCTTTTTGCATTTAACCTCTCTAACTCGTTTAGAAAGAAATATTTGCCCATAAACCATCTGGAATGAGAATTTTGCAAGAAGCTAAAATAGCAACTCCATGAAAAGGAATGACTTGCCTACACCCACCCCCCAGGGGGTGGGGTACCCCAAGGAGCAAAAGCAAAGGCCCCGGTATCCCCGGAGCCTTCGCGTCAACCAGAGTAGAACCACGACATCAATCGATAGAGATCTTACGCAGCAGCTTGAAGTCCGAGAGCATCTTGCCCGTACCTAGCACCACCGACGCCAGCGGATCGTCCGCGATCGAGACCGGCAGGCCCGTCTCCTCGCGAATCCGCTTGTCGAGATTCTTGATCAGCGCCCCGCCGCCAGTCAGCACAATGCCGCGGTCGGAGATATCGGCCGAAAGCTCAGGCGGAGTCCGCTCCAGAGCCACACGGATCGCGTTGATGATCGTCGCAATGCACTCCGAAAGCGCCTCGCGGATCTCCGAGTCGTCGATCGTAATCGTCTTCGGCACGCCCTCGATCAGGTTGCGGCCCTTGACCTCCATCTGCATCGGCTTGTCCAGCGGATACGCCGAGCCAAGCTGAATCTTGATCTGCTCGCCCGTCCGCTCGCCGATCAGCAGGTTGTACTTCCGCTTCAGGTACGTCATCACGGCCTCGTCCATCTGGTTCCCGGCCATGCGTACCGACCGCGAATAGACGATTCCAGCCAGCGAGATGACCGCAATATCGGTCGTTCCGCCGCCGATATCGACGACCATGTTGCCGCCCGGCTCCGTAATCGGAAGCCCCGCACCGATGGCCGCCACCATGGCCTGCTCCACCAGGTGAACCTCACTGGCCTTGGCCCGGTACGCCGAGTCCATCACCGCGCGTTTTTCCACCTGCGTGATCTCGGACGGAACGCCGATCACGATTCGCGGATGCACCATCATCTTCCGGTTATGCGCCTTCTGGATGAAGTAGTTCAACATCTTTTCGGTGTGCCGGAAGTCGGCGATCACGCCGTCCTTCATCGGTTTGATCGCCACGATATTGCCTGGCGTCCGGCCAAGCATCTCCTTGGCCTCCTTGCCTACGGCCTCCACCTCGTTGGTGATCTTATTCACCGCGATGATCGAAGGTTCGTTGACGACGATTCCTTTGCCATGGGCGAACACCAGCGTATTCGCCGTACCCAGATCGATGGCCAGGTCGCTTGAAAAGAGGCTGAATAGGGATCGCATGTTGTGAATGCGGGAGTAACGCATCTGAAAGTTGTTCGAAGACATGGATTGAATGGTTTCCTGAATAGAGACTCCCACTAGTGTATCCCTTTCGCAATGGCTAATTCTGGGCATCATCTAACCAGTAAGCACAGCCAGCGAGAAGAAGTCCCGATTCGGTTCACAGCGGGCCTCAGGCGACATCGCTCCCGGAACAATAGATACAATCGAAGCAGCTTTGCTGTGGAGATAGAGATGATCATTGGTGTGCCGAAGGAAGTGAAGGACCACGAGAGTCGCGTAGGCGTAACGCCCGCAGGCGTAAAGGCCCTCGTAGAAGCAGGACACAAAGTGCTCGTAGAGCATAACGCTGGCGCACTCTCCGCCATGCCCGACGACGAATACCAGTCAGCCGGCGCAGAGATCGTCGGCTCCGCCCATGACGTCTGGCGTCTCGCCGAGATGGTCGTCAAGGTAAAGGAGCCCGTCGAGAAGGAGTACACACACTTCCGCGAGGGTCTCGTCCTCTTCACCTATCTCCACCTCGCCCCGCTCACTGCGCTCACCGACGCCCTCCTGAACTCCAAGGTCACCGGCATCGCCTACGAGACCGTCCGCGACCGCACCGGCGCTCTTCCGCTGCTCACTCCCATGAGCGAAGTCGCCGGCCGCATGAGCGTCCAGGTCGGCGCAGCCTATCTCGAGAAGGAGCACGGCGGCCGCGGCGTCCTCCTCGGAGGCGTTCCCGGCGTCGCCCCGGCAAACGTATGCATCATCGGCGGAGGAATCGTCGGCACCAACGCCGCCAAGATCGCCCTCGGCATGGGAGCCAAGGTCACGCTGATCGACCTGAACCTCAACCGCCTGCGCGAACTCGACGACATCTTCGGCGGACGCCTCTACACCGTGGCCTCCAACAGCTACAACATCGAGCACGCCGTCCGCGAGGCCGACCTCGTCATCGGCGGAGTCCTCATCCCCGGTGCCGCCGCTCCCAAGATCGTCACCAAAGCGATGGTGGAAAAGATGAAGAAGGGCGCAGTGATCGTCGACGTCGCCATCGACCAGGGCGGCTGCATCGAGACGGCTCACCCAACCACTCACTCCAATCCGTCCTACGAGGTCAACGGCGTCGTTCACTACTGCGTCACCAATATGCCCGCCGCGGTGCCGAACACCTCCACGCTCGCCCTGACCAACGCGACCTTCCCCTACGTCCTGAAGCTGGCTCGGCTGGGCGCAAACGCAGCCATCAGCGAAGACAAAGGAATAGCCGAGGGCGTCAATACCTTCAACGGCATTCTGACCTACGGCGCAGTCGCAGCGGCGCAAAAGCGTGATTGGCAGGCCGTAGCAAAGCTCGTGTAAGCGTTCAGAGCAGACGCGCAAGCGAAGCGAGCAAGGAAAGCCTCACTGGTAAGAGGCGACGAAGGAGGGCCTGGCATGGCCACGACGGCGAATCGGCGAAAGATTTGGATCATCGCCCTCGGCGTGTGCCTGCTCGTCCTCTTCGTCGCTCTCGCCATGCTCAATGCGTTTAATACGCAGCTTCCCAAGCCGGCGACTACCCAGCAGATCGTCGTCTTCACCGGCCTGTCGATCGTCGCCTTTCTGCTCTTCGTCGCCGTGCTCATCCTGCTCGTGCGAAACATCCTGAAGCTCTACGCCGACCAGCGTAGTCGCGTCATGGGAACAAGGCTGCGCACCCGCATGTTATGGGGCGCAGTGCTGGTCAGTCTGGTTCCCATCGCCTCCATGTTCGCCTTCAGCTACCAGCTGATGAACCGCTCCGTCGACCGCTGGTTCTCGCAGCCCGTCACCGAGATGCGCGACGACAGTAACAACATGGCGCTCGAACTCGCTCGTTACACCACCTCCAACGCTCGAGCGGAGGCAGAATCAATCGCTGCCAGCCTGCCGGAGACTTCGCTCGCAGACTCTGCACCAAAGGCGGAGACTCCTGTCCCAACGGCTCCTGCGCATCGCCAGCCGCACCAGTCGATCCACGGCTCAGTCCATGGTTCCAGTCGCTCCACTGCACCCTCCGCCGCGAAGATCCACCGCGAGGCCGTCTATCAGGTCCTTCGTCAGCACGATATAACGCTGCAGAACGGCTTCGCCATCGTCTATCGCGACGGTCACGTCATCGCATCGTTCCATATGCCTCAGCGCACCGGCGCAACCGCCGAGGTCAAGACCTGGCTTCCCGACCAGGCCGAGGATACCGACGAAGCCAGCTCACAGGCAGCCACCGATCCAAATGACGCCGCGATCCTGGCCGCTGCGCAGCGTAACGACGAGCCCGTCTTCTCCCTCGGTGACATCGACTACGCCCTCGGAGCCACCACCCTGAAGCAGGGCAACACCGTCGTCGTCGGACTCCCGATGCCCTTCGGCATGGCCGCTACGATGACTCGCCTGCGCAAGCGTGCCGAGGCCTATTGGGTTCTCTACAGCGAGCGTCGTCAGATCAGGGATCTATACATGCTCCTTCTCCTGATGATGACCAGCCTCGCTCTCTTCGCCTCCTGCTGGCTTGCGCTGCATCTCTCGAAGCAGGTCACCAAGCCGGTTGAAGCGCTCGCCGATGCGATGGAGGCCATCGCCTCCGGAGACTACGCCCATCGTGTGCAGGAGAGTGCCACGGAGGAGCTTGGCGAACTCGTGCGCAGCTTCAACCACATGGCTGCCGATCTCGAGGACAGCCGCCGCGCCGTTGAACACTCTACCGTCCAGCTTAGCGCCGCCAACACCGCCCTCGAGGCCCGCCGCGGTGAGCTCGAGACGATGCTCGAAACTATCCCCAACGGTGTCGCCACCCTCGATGCCGAGCGCCGCATCGTCCTTGCCAACCGCGCCCTCAGCGAGATGATGGATCCAGGCGGCCAGCGGCCCTTCTATGGACGTGTCATCGAAGAGGTCTTTCCCGCTGAGGTTGTGGAGGTGCTCGACCGGCTCATCAAACGTAGCCACCGCATGGGTTCGGCCTCAAGCGAGATCGAGATAGCGAACGTCACCAGTGATCGATTTGGTGGAACGATGAACCTGCTTGCTACCGTTGCCCTGCTCGAACTGCCTGCAATCACCGAACGCATGCGCCGCGAGCACCAGGGTTACGTCCTCGTCCTCGAAAACGCAACAGAGCTCCTTCGTGCGCAGAAGCAATCCGCCTGGAAAGAAGTCGCCCGCCGCGTAGCCCACGAGATCAAGAACCCCCTCACGCCCATCAGCCTTAGCGCCGAGCAGATCCGCCGTCATATCGACCGCCTCGCCAACGCCATCGCCGATCCGGCCCCACGCTCGTCATCAGAGCCTCCCTCCGTCGCCATCATTCGCCGCTGCAGTGAGGTCATCACCTCTTCGGTGGAGAGTATGCGTTCGCTGGTCGATCAGTTCGGTGCCCTAGCGGAGTTCCCCACAGCGCGTCCCCGGCCCGCCGATCTCAACACCATCATCGATAACTCCCTCGCCCTCTTCGCCGGCCGCATGCAAAACACACGCATCGTCCGCAAGATGGCCGCAGATCTTCCTCTCGTCATGGCCGACCCCGAGGCCCTTAAGCGTGCCTTCGGCAATCTCATCGACAACGCTGCGGAAGCCATGCAGCAGAGCCTGTTCCGCGAGCTTCGCATCGATACCAGTCTGCTTGAAAACGGTATGGTCGAACTCACCATCGCCGACACCGGCTCCGGCCTCACGGACGAGATGCGCGAACGACTCTTCTTGCCCTACTTCTCTACCAAGCAACGCGGCACCGGTCTCGGTCTCGCCATCGCCGCAAAGATCATCCAGGAGCATCAGGGAACCATCCGCGCGGAAAAGAACGAGCCTGCCGGTGCAAAGTTCATCGTTGAGCTTCGCCCTGCTACAACCCTGGACAGCGACCCTGAGATCACGCCTGTCCTAGGTCCGTTCGCTGCTTCTCAAAATGGCCACCATGCCGATCCGCCCTTCGCCAAAGCGGAGAGCCCTGCTGCCAGCGCCGCATCGGAGACCGAAGATGATCTCGCTTCCACTATCATCCGAGGTCCACAATGAACCACGTTCTCATCGTCGACGACGAAGCTGAGATCCGCGAATCGCTCGACAGCATCCTGCGCGAAGAGGGGTATATCGTCACCACCGCTGCCACCGCGGCAGAGGCCCTCGAACTCATTCGCGACGCCGCTTACGATGTCGTCCTCCTCGACATCTGGCTGCCGGACCGTGACGGCCTCGACGCCCTCACAGAGATTCGCCAGATGGAGTCGGCCAACGTTCCAGAGGTCATTATTATCAGCGGACACGGCACCATCGAAGCCGCAGTGCGCGCCACTAAGCTCGGCGCCTATGACTTTCTCGAAAAGCCTCTCTCTCTCGACCGCACCCTCATCGTGCTCAAAAACGCGATGCGTGCCCGCCAGATGCGCGAGGACAATCAGGAATTCTCGCGCCAGCTTGCCAAGGGTACGGTGACAGGAAACTCCGTTCCGATGAAGGCGCTGCGCCAGCAAATTAAGCTGATGGCTCCGACCAACGGACGCGTCCTCATCTACGGTGAGTCCGGCGCTGGCAAGGAACTTGTAGGCCGTGCCATGCACGCCGAGAGTCTGCGCAAAGATCGCCCGTTCGTCGAGCTCAACTGCGCTGCCATCCCTGAGGATTACATCGAGTCCGAACTCTTCGGCTACCGCCACGGAGCCGTTCCCGGAGGGCCGACCGAAAAACGCGGCACCTTCGAGCGCGCAGATGGCGGCACACTCTTCCTCGATGAGGTCGGCGACATGAGCCTCAAGACGCAGGCTAAAGTGCTCCGCGCCCTCGACGAGCAGCGATTTTTACCCGTAGGGGCATCGCATCCCGTCCACGTTGATGTCCGCGTCATCGCCGCCACCAACAAGGATTTAGAAGAGGAGATCGCTCGCGGCAACTTCCGCGAAGACCTCTTCTATCGCCTCAACGTCATTCCTTTTTTCGTTCCGCCACTGCGCGACCGCAAGGAAGATATTCCTCTGCTCGTCAAAGAGTTCCTCCAGCAGTTCGGCGCGGAGTACGGTCGTCCGCATGTCGAGATGACCGAGGATGCCCTCGCCGCGCTCAAGCAGTATCATTGGCCCGGCAACGTCCGCGAGCTACGCAATCTGGTCGAGCGCGTTCTGATCCTTAACCCAAAGACTCTGCGCATCGAGCGCAAGAATCTTCCCATGCTCGTCTATCGCGGCCCGGGCAAAGCCACCGACTCCGGCCGCGTGAGTCAGCGTGGCGAAGAGTTCTCCAGTCTCCTGCAGGCCCGCGAGGCCTACGAGCGCGACTATATTCTGAAGAAGCTGGACGAGTTCCACGGCAACGTCAGCCGCGCTGCTGAAGGTCTCGGCCTCGAACGCAGCCACCTCTATCGCAAGATGAAAGCACTGGGCGTCAGCATAAAAGAGTAGAGGAGCTCTTCTCTCCTCGAACTCGGGAGAAAGCACGAAACAATAACCATGCGCCAGCGATGTCGCACCCCACCACTGCGGCAAACGCGGTGCCGAGACTGAAGTGAAACAAAAACATCCGGGCGTACTCCGTCCACGCTGCGATGAGATGCAAGCTCAACAACGCGGCAATCATCCAGCCTGAACAACCTCGCCAGACCCGCGACAACAACACCGGCAGATAGACCAGAAACAACGGCCACCCATAGTCGAAGAGCCTCACTAAGGAGGCACCCATCACAGGCGCGAGCAAAAATGTAACACCGCCATAGATCGCAGCGACACAAAGATATGGTTCTTCCTGCGACAGCAACTCGCGAAGCGGCTTCCTCCAAACCAGGCAGACCAACACGCAAATGCCGAGCCCAAACGACGCCAGAAGCTGGACCGCGTTGAGCAGCAAAACCGTTCCGCCAAACGCACTGTATCCAATCTGATGAACGCTGCCCAGATGTATCCACTGTGGCACACTCCAAATCTTTACCGACTGCACACCTGGCAGGGTATTCGTCCCCAGCGTAATGCCGAATACATTCTTCGACAGGTTCCACGGAATTTTGCCGATCATATATAGCGTGTCGTTGATCCCATGCAGATTCGCATACGCATGCCGAGCCGCAAACTTCGATGCTACTTCTCCCAGTACTGCCCCACCTGCTTGTATCAGCCCCGCTCGCCTTCCGGCCAGCCGCCAGACTATCGGCACCGCGATCACTGCCAGCAGCAAAGTGGACTCTCGCGCCAAAAACATCACAGGCAGCATGGCCATGGCCCATCCCCACCATCGCCTCCGCAATAGCGCCAGATACACCATGCAAAGCGCTGCATGCAGCGGATCTGGCAGGAAATAGTCATGGAGATTTCGCAGCCAGAAGGGAATCAGCGTGAGCGCGGCAACAAGCCAAGGCTGTTCGATGACAGGGCGAAGCACGCCATACAGCAGCACCCAAAGACTCACCAGTCCGACGACCAGAAATCCATCTTGTGTCGATCTTCCGGTCGTATCGGCGAACAGTCGCGCAGCTGCCGGCGTCAGAACGCGTAAGGCAAACGGCTTCATCTCTGTCTTTCCGTCCGCCATTGCCTGATAGTGGGCTGCGTCCGAATAGCCATGCCCCTTGCCGCCGTCGATCTTCCAGGACGCCAGCACCACCAATGTCGCCAGCGCGGCGGTAATCCATCGAAGCAACCACGGGCTTCGCCCCTGCGTCGTGGCGGTCGTCTTCGATCGGTGCGCTTCATCAGTCTGCATAGCCGCGACTACAGTCTATGGTCGCGGCCAGCATTCCGCGAAAGAAAAGACACCGCTATCTACTCTTCCGAAGACTGTTTCTCGGCAATCAGTTCGAGCTGTCGCCGCCAGTCAAGGTCTTCAACAAACCCGCGGCTCGATCTCCACTCCTCCTGCACCTTCACGAAGAGCTCCAGAAACACACGCGTTCCGAGCAGCGATTCGATATCCTTCCGCGCCGCCGTCCCAATCCGCTTCAGCATCTCACCCTGCTTGCCGATCAGGATCGCCTTCTGCCCCGTCCGCTCGCAGAAGATCGCCGCAGAGATCTTCGTCACCGGCAGCTTGCCATCCTTCATCTTCTTCATCGAAGCCGGTTCTTCATACTTCTCAATAACGACCGCAGTAGCATAAGGGACCTCCTCGCCGGTCAGCATCAGGATCTTTTCGCGAATCATCTCCGCAACCAGGAACCGCTCTGGCTGATCAGTTAGCTGATGCTTCGGAAAGTATCTCTGCCCCTCTTTCAACTGGCCGACTATCTTATCCATCAGCAGTTCGAGGCCTTCCTTCTTCCTTGCCGAGATCGGAATCACATCCGCAAACGCGTGCAGCGTAGACCAATGCGCGATCAGAGGCAGCAGATCCTTCTTCGCAATCGCGTCCATCTTGTTCAGCACCAGAATCACCGGACACTCCAGCTTCCTGATCAGCGAAAGCGCAAAGTCATCTTCCGAAGCGCTCATGGCCATCCTGCCCGTACTCTTCGCTTCCTTCGCGTCCTCCAGCCGGGGCAGACGATGTGTCGCGTCGACGATAAACAGCACCGCATCCCGCGACTCCAGCGCGTCATACACCTCCTGCATCATGCGCCGATCCAGTTGTGTATCCGGCTTGTGCACGCCCGGCGTATCCACCAGCACCACCTGCGCGGCCGGATGTCCCGGTTCACCCTTGGCCTTCTTCTTCAGCGGAACTTCGAGCACGCCATGAATTCGCGTCCGCGTCGTCTGGGGCTTATGTGTAACGATAGCGAGCTTCTGTCCCAGCAGGGCATTAAGCAGCGTGGACTTGCCCGCGTTCGGGCGACCAATGATAGAGACGAAACCGGAGCGAAAGGCCATTCTCTTTATTATGCGCTGTCAACCCCGGGTCACCTCGGCCGTGGCGCGTTTTCCGCACAGATAAATCGTCCGATCTTCTACTTCGTCGTACCCGCACTGCCGATCTCTTTCAAATAAGCCGGACTCAACGCGCCCTTCGCCTTCGCCAGTCCAAGCAACGTCGGATAAAACTGAACAAAGGTCGTATCCACTGCGGCATGGTTCTCATGACACTGGTAGCAGCTCGAGGGACGCTTGACCACCTTGGCCGGCGCGTCTCCGTCGAACTCAAAGAACCCCCAGCCACCGTCAAGCTTCGCGTCCTTCACATGGACCTCGACGCCCGTTAGCTCCTGGGACTCCGTCTTCCCCTGCTTGTTGATCGAACTCGCACCCTCCGCACCGCGGAACTCCAGCACCAGGATCGTCTTATCCGGCCACGTTCCCGTCTTCTCAAAAGCCTTGTAAGCTGACGGATTCACGAACACATTGCCGAAGCTGGAGTGCCCCACCATAGCCGCAGCGTGGTCGTAGCTCATGTCCAATCCAGAAGTCAGAAAGATCCACTCCCTATACCGCTCAGGCATCTTCATCTGTCCATCTGCCGTGTAGTTCGGGCCATCACTTTGTACTGTGCCGTTGTAATCGGGTCCGCTGCGGGAGACGACGCCTTCGTTACCCGTGCCATAAGAGCGCACTCGTTCCTGCTGTGGCATCGTCACAAATAAAATCAAAAGAAACGCCAAACGCAGCATCGTCGACCTCCGAAGAGTTTTTACAGGATCTGACGCAACTTACGGCGTACATCCAGGAAGAGTTCCGCAGTACCAATGAAAATCTTCAGGGAACGAGTTTACGCTCCGCATCCAACCCGGCACCTGCGCCCACGCGCTAATTCGCAGATAATCATCTCAGAGCATGGAATCTTTCTTTACACGTTTCAAGAACGTCCTGGTCCTGGTGGCGATCCTGCTCGCCCAGACCATCGGCCTCGCCGTCCAGGTCCGTCGCCCCGTCGAATCCGGTGCGCCCGACAGCAGTAAAGTCACCCTCCTCCGCTACTGGGCCGTCTCTACCGTTACCCCCATCGAGCGCTTCGTCCATGCCATCGGCTACAACCTCCGCCATGGCTGGTCCAACTACATCGATCTCCGCCACACTCGCCAGGAAAATCGCGACCTCCAGGAGCAGATCGCCCGCCTTCGCCTCGAACAGGCCGAGTTCGCCGAAGACGCCATGCAGGGCCATCGCCTCCAGGCCCTCCTGAACTTTCAGCAGCACTATGTCTCGTCCACCGTCGCCGCACAGGTTATCGGTACCAGCGGCAACGACCTCTCTCGCGTTATCTATATTGATAAGGGCGCGAAAGATGGCCTCAAGCCAGACGACGCCGTCATCACGCCCGACGGCATCGTCGGCAAACTCCGCGACGTCTTCCCCCACACCTCTCAGGTTCTCCTTATCAACGATCAGACCTCCGGCGCAGGAGTTCTCCTGGCCTCCACCCGCGTCCGCGCCATCCTCCGCGGCAGCACCACCGGACGCATCATCATCAACAACCTCACCCCAGACTCCCGCATCAAGCCCGGCGAGGAGGTCCTCACCTCAGGCGGCGATCAGGTCTACCCGCGAGGCCTCCCTGTCGGCACCATCGAGTCCGTCGATCCAGACCTCGACCACCAGCCATACACCCTCATCAAACTTCGTTCCGCCGCCAACCTTAACCAGCTCGAAGAAGTTCTGGTCATCACCAGCACGCAACCGACGCTACCGGCTCCGGCTCAGAAAGACCTCGCCGTGGCATCTCTCACCGCTGACGCCCAGGCCGCGGCAAAACAGCTTGCCGCTCAACAGGCCGCCGAAGCCGCCGAGGCCGCAGCCAGATCTGCCGCCCAGATCGTCGCCGACCGACTGCCCAGCCTCCACGATCCCGACCATCCCGACGCCCCTGCCACACCCGGTGCAACTTCGGCGATACCAGGCGGCGTTGTACCCAAACCTCTGCCGACTAACCACCCGGACCGATACTCTCCCGGTTCAACTCTCCCTGCCGCCGATCTGAAACCCGGCGCAGCCAACCCCGTTCCTGCAACTACAAGCTCACCATCGTCCAGCCCGTCGGTCCCAGCCGATCCACAAACAACCACACCCGAAAAGCCTCGCAAACCAAAGCCTCCAACCAGCGAAACCCCGTCGCCAACTTCGACTCCCCAGCAGCCACAAGCCTTTTAGCCCCACCTCATACGCAACACCTAAAAATGGCCACCCGAAGCTATACGTCACGCCGAGAACTCGAGCAGCACAGCTTTCCCCCCGCCGTCGCGATCCTCGTGCCGCTCGCAGCTATCGTCCTGCAGGCCTTGCTGCCCCGGCCTTTTCCCCGTCTCGCTATCCTCGATCTCCCTCTCATTGTCACCGTCTTCTTTGCCGTCTCGCGTCGCAACCCCGTCGCTGGAACCCTCACCGGCGCAGCCATCGGCCTCCTCCAGGACGCTCTCACCAACCAGCCGATCGGCGTCAACGGCATGGCAAAGTCCGTCATCGGCTACATCGCTGCCAGCATCGGCATTCAGGTGGACGTCGAAAATCTCACCACACGCGTCCTCATCAACTTCGGCTTCTTCCTGATCAACAGCTTTCTCCTCTATCTCATCAACCGTCACCTCCTCGGACTCACGAACTTCCATATTCAGTGGCTGCACGAACTCATCCGCGCTGCGATCAACACGGTCGTTGCTCTCCCCATCTTCTTCCTGCTCGACAACACCAAGCAGCGCGAATAATCTCAACAAAAACTCAAAATTCCGTCGTCTAACTTACAGATCCACCAATCGCAACGCCGTCCTGATCCACACACCGCCAGTCGTAGACTGAGAACAGCATGGAAGCAGCTCATCATCCCGAACTGCACGACCTCGGCCCCACCGGCAAGGTGGAAAAGGTCACCGCCGGCAAGCTTCACGCTGTCCAGTATCTCGTCGCGCTCATTCTCGCCGTTCTCATCACCGGCCTATGGAGGCTCGAGGTCGTCGGCGCCGACAACTTCCGCGCCCTCGCCGAAGCCAACCGCATCCGCAAGGTTCCCATCCTCGCCCCGCGCGGACGTCTCTTCGACCGCGAAGGCCGTCTCCTGGTAGACAACTACCCCTCCGTCACTTGCTACCTCCTCCGCGAACAGGTCAAGGATCTCGAAGCCGATCTCCCCCTCATCTCCAAGGGGCTCGACATCCCAATCGAGCAGATTCACGCCACCATCCGCCGCTACCAGCTCGCCCCCAAGTACGAACCCATCCCTCTCAAGCAGGACATCACCCCCGACGAGCAGGCCTTCATCGCCGCCCATCGCGACGAGCTTCCAGAGCTCGAGACCCTCGACGAGCAGCGCCGCCTCTACCCCCGCGACGGCTTCGCAGCTCACCTTATCGGCTACGTCGGCGAGGTCTCCGAGCAGATGCTCGACGATCCCCGCTACGCCTTCTACTCACCCGGCGACGTCGTCGGCCGCTCCGGCGTCGAGCAGACCTACGACGCGCTCCTCCGCGGCACCGACGGCAGCCGCGACATCATCGTCAACAGTCACGGCAAAGAACTCGGCCACCTCGGCCAGACCCTCGCCATCCCCGGTAAGGACCTCAAGCTCACCATCGATCTCGACGTCCAGATGGCCGCAGAAAAAGCGCTCGAAGGCAAGATCGGCGCCATCGTCGCCATGGATCCCCACACCGGAGAGATCCTTGCCATGGCCTCGCGCCCCACCTTCGATCCCAACCAGTTCGCCGTCCGCCTCACCAAGAGCTACTGGAACGAGATCCTCAACAACCCCGACCATCCCCTCCTCAACAAGACCATCCAGGCCCAGCTCGCTCCCGGTAGCACCTTCAAGATCATCATGTCCGTCGCCGGCCTTCAAGAGAACGTAGCCCAGACCATGCACGTCCAGTGCAACGGCGGCGCCACCTTCTACGGCCACTTCTACGCCTGCGACAAACACCACGGCGCAGTCGACATCAACAACGCCATCCCCTACTCCTGCGACACCTTCTACTACACACTCGCAAATCGCCTCGGCATCGACACCATCGCCAAATACGCTACCTCTCTAGGCTTCTCGCAGAAGACCGGCATCGATCTTCCCGACGAGGCCTCTGGAACCATGCCCTCCACCGTATGGAAGCTCAAGACGCAGCACGCACCGTGGTACGCAGGCGAGACCATCTCCGTCGGCATCGGCCAGGGAGCCGTCACCGCGACCCCCATCCAGCTAGCCCGCGCACTCAGCGGCGTCGCCTCCGGTGGCGTTCTCCGTCGCCCACACGTCGTCTTCCCCGACGAAGTTCCTCCCGAGCAGCTTCAGGCCATTCACGAGACCTTCCCCGGCTCCGGCGAAGCAACCATCCCGCTCACCTCTGAAAACTGGGAGACCATCACCGACGCCATGGCCGCCGTCACTACCACCGGCACCGCCGCCCCCGCGCACCTCGAAGGCATCGACTTCGCCGGCAAGACCGGCACCGCCCAGGTCATGAGCCACGATGCCCTCGCCCGCGCCGGCGGCGGTCACAAGACCGATCCCAACGCCTGGTTCGTCGGCATGGCGCCCCGCCGCAACCCCGACATCGTCGTCGCCGTCCTTTGGGAGCATGGAAACTGGGGGAACAACTCCGCCAAGCTCGCCGCCCAGGTCATCGACGCCTACGTCAACAAGCAGCGCAAGCGCGACAACAACCTCCGCATCGCCATCACGCCCGAGCCCGCAGAGCCCCAGACCGCACCATCGACTCAATCCATCCCATCAACGCCGTCCGCCACCAAACCCCAACCCTCCACCCCAACCCCGTCCGCCGAATAGCATCCGCCTCATCAGTACCTGAGCGGGTGCATCTCCATATCCAATAGCGCACAACGTCTGCGTTTGCGCAGCAAGTAGATACACTACAACCAGCGACATGCCCCGCCTCTCCTCCTATCGCGACTTCGACTGGGTCCTTCTGGGCTTCGTCCTTCTGCTCTCCGTCATCTCCGTCCTTGAGATTAAATCCGCGACCCTCCACACCAAGTTCCACGGCTTCGATCACAAGCAGATCGGCTTCCTTGCCGTCGGCATCTTCCTCATGTTTCTCATCTCGCTGATCGACTACCACCGCCTCATCGACATTGCCCACTACGCCTACGGCATCAGCATCCTCTCGCTGATCGCCGTCCTCGCCGTCGGCACCAAGGTCCTCGGTGGCCGACGCTGGATCAAGTTTCCCGGCGGCATCCACTTCCAGCCATCGGAGTGGGTCAAGCTCGTCCTGATCGTCGCCATCGCCCGCTACTTCTGGGGCCTCGCAGGCAAAGATCTCACCTGGGCCGATATCGGTAAGGCTTTCGCCATGATCGTTCTCCCCATGGCGCTCGTCCTCAAGCAGCCCGATCTCGGCACCGCCCTCACCTATCTCCCCATCCTCATCTGCGGCCTCTTCCTCGGCGGCCTGCGCTTCCGTCAGGCTGGAATCATCCTCCTCGCAATCGCGATTCTTGGTCTCGGGGTCTATAAATCCGGCAAGCATCTCAAGCCCTACCAGCAGGCCCGCATCGACGCCTTCATCAACCCCGACTCGGACCCCCGCGGCTCCGGCTATCAGATCCGTCAGTCGCTCATCGCCGTCGGCTCCGGCGGCATCTGGGGCAAGGGTGCCAACATGGGCACCCAGACCCAGGGCGACTTCCTCCCCATTCCCTATACCGACTTCATCTTCGCCGCCTTCTGCGAAGAGCACGGCTTCGTCGGCGCCATCGGCGTTCTACTGCTCTACTTCCTCATCCTCATGCGCCTCATCCAGAACGCCCAGACCGCCTCGGACCTCCCCGGCTCCTTCATCATCATGGGGGTGGTCGCCGTCATCGTCTTCCAGATCGCAGTCAATGTCGGCATGGTCGTCGGCATCATGCCAGTCACCGGAATCCCGCTGCCCCTGCTCAGCTACGGAGGCTCGTCGGTCCTCTTCACCTTCCTCTCGCTCGGCATCGTCATGAATATCCGCATGCGCCGCTTCGTCAACTAGGCAGTATCGATATATTCCATATTCCAGCCCTTCTTTGTTTTGTCTTTTGCTTGTCATCCCGCAGGGATCTGCTTCTGCCTTTGCCAGTTTTCAGCAAGCCGGATAGCCCAACCTTTGCTCTGAGATCTCTTAGGTTGTTCCGTCTGCACAACGCGTCAACCTGGCCAGCCAACAACTGCCGAGCAAGCTCCGGCCTGTTTATTTCATGGGATCGACATCAATAACGGGTAAATTTCCCGTTGCAGCGGCTTTAGTGCAATACTGTAGCTAACACCTGTCCGGCTGTAGATGCCGTTCAGCGTACCCGCTCCTCCAGGCGCACGGTCGCCGGATAGCGGCAACAATGACTTTTAGAAGAAAAGGCCGGCCAGCCAGAGACATCGATCCGTTGGCCGGACAGGTTTTAGGGAATGAATACATCCGGATGGCGAACGGCCCCGCCTCAAGTCGTTGACTTTGAGGTTGTTCTGGTCACAAACTCCGCATGTCTGCTGTCGCTCGAAGCACTCCACCGTGTCCCCGATCTACCCGGTACTGCCCCATCCGCGCTCCAATCGAGTGCGCTCACGGCTGAGCTGTTCCAACATCTCGCACCGGCTATCGAGTTTCGTTCACGCGCTTCTGCATCCCGCATCCTGTCCGTTCCACGGTGAGCCATATCTGGCTTTGATGCCAGGTCAACTCCCGATTGTTCTCTGTCTCGGTCTGCCGCTCGAACCCTAACCGGTCGGGCAGAAAGAGTACAGCGAATGTCGAAAGAAATTTACATTTCCAGCACACCCCACGAGACCCGTCTCGCCATCGTCGAAGACGACAACCTCACCGAAATCTACTACGAACGCGAGAACGAATACACCCTCGCGGGCTCCATCTACAACGGCAAAGTCACCCGCGTCCTGCCCGGCATGCAGTCCTCCTTTGTGGACATCGGCCTCGAGCGCGACGCCTTCCTCTACATCACCGACTTCATGGAAGAGGCGGGCGACTCCGCCGACTTCGATACCAGCGGCGACTCCAACCGCCGCTCCTCAGAGAGCCGTCCCTCAGAAGGCCGCTCCGAAGGCCGCCGCGACAATCGCGACCGCGGAGACCGCAACGCCGCCCCACCAATCATCGAAGGCTCAACCGAGAACCTCCCCGACCGTCTCGACCAGTCCAACGACTCCGGCACTCGTCCGGAACGCAGCGACCGAGGCGATCGCAACCGCGGCCGTGGCGGCCGAGGCCGTCGTGATCGCAGTGGCAACCGAGACCGCCAGCCGGTCTCCGAGACCGCCGCACCCGTGGAGGAAGCTCCCGACTTCAACCGCGCCGACCTGACTCCAGCCAATCCTCCCGCCGATCGCAACGAGGGCACCGACTTAGGCGAAGGCGCACCCGGAGCCGACGGCAGCCGCCGCTGGCGTGGTCGTCGTGGCCGTCGTCGTGGCCGTGGCCAGCGCGACGAGACCCCGCAGATCGCAGGCGCACCAACCGCTCCTTCCACCTACGAGACCTCCAACGATTCCGAAGACTCCTTCGACATCGACGCCACCTCCGCTCCATCATTTACGACCAGCACTACTGCCCCCATCGAGTCCGCCTATTCCACCACCGAGGCCACCAGCTTCTCAGCAGAGAACTCCAGGGAAAACTCCCCCGAGAACGCCAGCCGTCGCGACCGTGGCAACCGCAACGACCGTGGTGGCCGAGGCGACCGTGGAGGACGTGATCGCGGCCCCCGTGCCCCGCGCGGCTTCGCACCTCGCACCGCCCTCTACGGCGTAGACAGCACCGACACTCCGGAGAACGACGGCCCTGCTCCCGAGCCCATCATCCTCCCCGGAGAGTCTCTCTCGAAGTACCGCTCCGGCGGCGAAGAGCCAGCAGCCTCCTCCACGCCCAAAGCAGCGGATGCAAACGTCATCATCCCCGCAGCCCCCGGCTTCACCATCCCGCAAGGTTGGGATGGCGGCGCAACCCTCCCCGGCGAATCTCTCTCACGCCATCGCCGTGGAGAAAACCGCAGCGAGCCCCGAAGCGAGGCCCGCACCGAGCATCGCGAGTCCACCCGCGCCGACCTCCGCAACGCGCAGCCGGAGCTTCCCCGCGCGCAAATCATCCGCGACCCCGAGGGCGTCAGCGTAGCCGAGACCATCGAGGAGCAGCCTGAAGTTCTTCTCGCCGCGCACCCCGACATCATCTCTCCCGAACCCTCAGAGCAGCTCCACCGTGAGCCTGCCACCCCAGCCGAGCCCGTAGAGTACGAGCCCACCGATGCCTCCGCCTCCTACCGGATCGATCCCATAGCCCCAAGCGAGTTCCGCCAGAGCGCACCTGTACTGGAGACCCCGGAGGTTAAAGAAATCCCCGAGGTCGCGCCGCAGATCGCGTATGAGACCCCGGTCGAATCACAACACGAGGCCCACACCCACGAAGCCAGTTCCGTCCACAGCATCACCCCCAGCCCCGATGAGCACATGGCCTCCCTCCACGCCGTTGCGGAGCCCATCGTCTCCACGCACGAGAAGTTCGACTGGCAGACCCCGGCCGAAGCCGCGCCCGCCCCACACGAACTGACCACCCTCCACGCCACCGGCGAGATGCACTCCGAAGCCCCCGTCGCCACCTTCGTTCCCGAGCACGCGACCGAATCCGTCTCCCCCATCGAGCACGAGACCGTCGTCGCCAATCCCGCTGAAAACGCCGTCGAAGCGGCAGCCACATCGCACCACTTCGGCGCCGGCGTCATCGAGGAAGAGACCTTCGACGACGAGGACTTCAACACCACCCTCCACGCCTCCTCCATCGAAGAGATGGACGACTTCGAAGAAGAGGAAACTCTCGAAGGCGCCGCCGACCTCGGCACCATGATCCGCGAGATGTCCATCGATCAGATCACCCGCTCCGGCAACGTGGACCAAGACGAAGAGGACGACCTCGAAGAAGAGGACGCGATCTACGATCCCACCGTCGGCGATCTCGATGACGAAAGCGACGAAGACGAAGATCTCGACGAGTCCGACACCGAAGAGGACGTCCTCCACGAAGAGTTTGCCGAGGGCAGTGAACTCGACACCAACAACTCCGGACAACCCAGCATCGGAGCCGCAGCTCCCGCCACCGACCGCAATCGTGAAGGCAACGACCGCGGCCGTGGCCGACGCGACGGTCGTCGTGACGGACGTCGCGGAGACCGTTTCGGTCGCAGCGAGCGTCCTCGCAGCACCGGCGGCGCAGGCGACCGTGAACGCAGTGGTGGCGGAGGCCGCGATCGTCGCGGAGGCCGCAGCTCCATGCAGTCCACCAACCTTCCCGCCATCAGCGAACTGCTCAAGCCCGGCCAGGAGATCCTGGTCCAGATCGCCAAGGAGCCCATCGCCAAGAAGGGCGCACGCATCACCTCGCACATCGCCCTCCCTGGCCGCTTCCTCGTCTTCATGCCCACGGTCAACCACACCGGCGTCTCCCGCAAGATCGACTCCGACGGCGAACGTCGCCGCCTGAAGGAGATCCTGCTCAGCGAAAAGGGCGAAGCCTCCGGCGGATTCATCGTTCGCACCGCAGCCTCCGGCGCCAGCGAAGAAGAGCTCCGCTCCGACCTCCGCTTCCTCCTCAACCTCTGGGCCGACATCAAGCAGCGCTCCGAATCCTCGAAGTCGCCCGCCCTCATCTATCACGACCTCAACCTCGTCGAACGCATCCTCCGCGACCAGGTCACCGACAACTTCTCCGCCATCTGGGTCGACAGTGAATCCGAGTACGAGCGCGTCCTGCGCTTCCTCCAGCGCTTCCAGCCCTCGCTCATCCGCCGCGTCAAGCTCTACACCAAAGAGACCCCGCTCTTCGAACAGTTCGGCATCACCGAAGAGATCAACAAGGCTCTCCGTTCGAAGGTCTGGCTCAAGTCCGGCGGCTCCATCGTCATTAACCAGACCGAAGCTCTCGTCGCGATCGACATCAACACCGGCAAGTTCGTCGGCAAGACGGCCCGCCTCGAAGACACCATCGTCAAGACCAACCTCGATGCCATCCCAGAGATCGTCCGTCAGATTCGCCTGCGCGACCTCGGCGGCATCATCATCATCGACTTCATCGACATGGATGAGCGCAAGAACCGCAACAAGGTCATGGCCGCCCTCGAAGAGGAGTTAAAGAGCGACCGCGCCCCATCCAAGGTTCTTCAGTTCAACGACTTTGGTCTCGTCGCCATCACCCGCAAACGCGTCAAGCAGTCGCTCGAGCGCACCCTGTCGACTACATGCAACGTCTGCGTCGGCACCGGCATGGTCAAATCGCCCGTCACCGTATGCAACGACATCTACATCGAGATGCGCAAGATGCAGAAGCATCTCGACCGTGGCGACGTCATGCTCCGCGTCAACCCCGAGGTCGTCAAACAGCTCAAGGCGCCGGGCACCAAATGGCTGCAGGAGATGGAAGAAATGGTTGGCAAGACCATCCTCGTCAAATCCGACCCAAGCCTGCACCCGGAGCAGTTCGACATCCACTAGAACCACCTGCGGAGGGCGGGCGTTCGCGCTTGCCCTCCCGTTGATCGGCAACGAAGAATGATCCCGACCAACGGGAGGGCCACCCGAGGGGGTATACAAGTCACGAAGTGACCTCGCGCCGAGTAGGCGGCCCGTCTGGCAGGACCCCTGTATCTATCTCTTCATCCAAATCTTCTACTCGTCATCAAACGAATTAGTCTGATTAACGTCATCCCAAGTGGCATTTTCTGCGTCTCACACAACAAGCACGTTGCAACCGGGTTCAACCTCAAAAGAACCTCGTAGCACTTAAGGGAGCCTAGAACAGATGCAAACGCCGATCAGCAGATCTCGCCTTTCCAACCTCATTGGCCGCACCGCGGCAGTCACCTTTCTCGCCGCAGCCGGGACGCTCGGTCTCCACGCTCAGCAGTCAGCTGGCACCGCGTCATCCCTGCCGACCATCGATCTCAAGGCGAGCCTCGCCGCTCCGCTCGATCTCTCCACCCCGACCGATCTCAACTACAGCAGTAGCGTCGGGACCGAAGAGACCGCAAACGCCGAAACGTTTCTGACCAACAGCGACGACGCCTCTCAGCCGCCGCCCCGCCGTCGTTACAGCCGCCCCAACTACAACGACAGCCGCACCAACCCGGACGGCTCCTCCAAGTACACCTTCGTGGCAGGCGGTGGATTCACCCTCCCCACCGGCGGTTCGCATAACTATCTCTCCCCCGGATGGAAGTTTCAGGTCGGCGGAGGTCGCAACTTCAATAAGACCCTTGGCGTCCTCGTCCAGTTCGACTACGACCACTTCGGCTTTCAGACCAACACCCTCAATAATCTGCTGGCGATCTACAACAGCCTCGGCGCAACAGATCAGAACGGCAACCCACTCACGCAGCTAGGTGGCAGCAGCCACGTCTGGTCCTTCACGGTCGATCCCGTCATCAACTACTACACCTCGGACACCTGGGGCGCCTACGTCACCGCTGGCCTCGGTTTTTATCACAAGACCGCTAACTTCACGATTCCCGGCATCGGCGAGTCCTGCGATCCCTTCTACGGCTGCTTCCAGTACCAAGCAAATCAGACCATCGACAAGTACACCAGCAACTCCTTCGGCTTGGACGGCGGCATAGGCTTCACCTACAAGTTCTCTCGCTTCGCCGGAGAGCGCTTCTTTGCTGAGGCTCGCTATGTATGGACGGACAACCAGCCCCGCCCATTCGATATCAGCGGAGCCACCTCGTACTTCAACGCCTTCCCGCAGAACAGCGCACGCACAACCTACATCCCAGTAACCTTCGGCGTTCGTTTCTAAGCTGAACAATAGACCCATCTGTACGAAACAGGTCGCAATAGAGAAAGAGAGGGGAAGATCCCTCTCTTTGCTCTTTGTAGTCAACACTCAGTCCATCCATCTGCCTGTCAAGCCCGGAATCTGAACTTCCCCTTTGAAGTCTGCAACATACACCTTGCGTAGTAGTTTGGATCAAGCCGCTATACTGGATATAGAACAAACAAGAAGACCTGGTAAACACCGGGCTCTTCTTGTTTGTTGAGCAAAGCCTTTGGAATCAGTATTTTACTCGTAAAGCATCTGGAATGAATATTTTGCAGGGTGCGATGCGGTCTAAGTGTGTGAATGCAAATGCTTTAGAAGAAAGGATCGGGGGGGAGTCCATAGCCGTCGACTAAGAGGGAGGGAGTGGATGCATCATCAATCCTAGAACGACTCCAGCCACTGTCAGTACGCTCATCGCTACCTGATGCGGAACCCCGCGCTGCCGCATCTCCCATGCGTTGACCCACAGAACGATCACCAGAATCGTCGCCAGACCTGCTCCGGCGATCCAAGGATGGAAGATGATATTTGCTATCAGGGCTGTCACATATCCCCCGGCAACGGAACACACCAGCCATATCCCGTCCTGGAGGAACTTGAATCTTCGCCTGATTCGGTAGTCCTTCACGATGAAGTCATGCGAAGCCGATGCGATGCCAAAGGTAGCGGCCATTGATAACCCCACGGTCACCGCATATCCAAAAAACAAGGCAAGCGCGATAAAAATACTAGTAAGCATGGCCCATTCCTACTGCTGAGCGATTTGAGAGACATCTCTCACTTTACCAGTCTATCTGCAGTAGATTCGCACTAAACGCCGACCGGATACGGCTTCTCGTGGATCTCCTGCCCCGGCCCGCTCCGCTCGAACCGTCCCTGCAATAGGCTGAGCAACCCGGTGTACCAGTAACCAAAGACGAAGAGCAACAGGAACGGCACCGTAAAAAAGTTCTCCGTAGATATGGCGTAGTAAACCGTCCAGGCAAAGTAACAGCCGATCGCAAGCTCGATCCAAGGCACAATGCCAAGCCGTTTGCGGTAGACCTTCGCCTGGCTCTTCTCACCCTTCTTCTTCACGCTGTACTTCGGTGTCCGGGCAAACGCGCTCTTCACCCCAAACAGGGCCTCGATCACAGCCTTGGTATTGGTGATCGTCAGCCCGACTCCGCCGAGAGCCATCACAAACGGCACGTAGATGATCGACTTGTACCAGGTCTTCGGGTAAAGCTCCTTCTGGCTCACCATGTAGAAGGTCGAGACAGACATGGTGCTCGCGATGAACAGCGGGAAGTCGATCAGGAGCATCTGGATGTAGCCCTGCCAACTGCGGATGATCATCGCCGGCATCAGGAGAACGCTCAACACGATCATGAGCGGATAGCTGATGTTCGCCGTGAGGTGATACCAGGCCTCAAGCTTGGTGTGCCACGGCGCATCACTCTTGAGCACGCGCGGCAGGATCTTCTTGCCCGTCTGGATCAGGCCTTTCGCCCATCGCGCCTGCTGCGTCTTGAACGCAGTCATCTCAATCGGCAGCTCTGCCGGACACTCGACGTCCTGCAGGTACTTGAACTTCCATCCCACAAGCTGCGCCCGGTAGCTAAGGTCGGTGTCTTCGGTCAGGGTGTCGTGCTGCCATCCCCCAGCCGTCGCGATCGTCTCGCGCCTCCACATCCCCGCCGTCCCGTTGAAGTTGAAGAACACGCCCGCGCGGCTTCGTCCTCCGTGTTCGAGCACAAAGTGCCCATCCAGCAGAATGGCCTCCACCTGCGTCAGGAAGCTGTAGTTTCGATTCAGGTGAGTCCATCGCGTCTGCACCATGCCAATCTCGGGTTCAGCGAAGTGATCGATCACCTGCATCACCCACTGCGGCGGAGGGACGAAGTCCGCATCGAAGATGGCAACAAATTCGCCGCGCGCTACATCTAGTCCTTTATCGAGTGCTCCTGCTTTGTAGCCGTGGCGATTGCTCCGATGAAGGTAGAGTATCGGCTGCGGCTCCATACCTGCAAAGCCGCGCGCATATCGCTCGACAATAGCGCTGGCTACTCCGGTCGTTTCGTCGGTTGAATCATCCAGCACCTGAATCTCGAAACGATCTCGAGGATAGTCCAGCCTGCAAACAGCTTCGATCAGTCTCTCGATAACGAATTGTTCGTTGAAGATTGGAAGTTGAATCGTTACGAACGGTAGATGATTCCTGTCGAATCGCATCGGCGGCTCGTTCCACTTCGCCGCGCTCTTCTTGTTCTTGAAGTAGAGCCACACGAGTTGATAGCGATGGACTCCGTAGAACGCGAGGATAAGCATGACGATGAAGTAGGGAATCAACATCACCGTATCGAACGTATTCCAGCGGTATAAATGCTCGAATGTCTTATCCGCGTAGTGCGTCTTCCAATAGTGGCCGAAGCCCTTGGGAGCGAGCAGCAACCCGAGTTGAATCGTTAGTCTTTGAAGAGAAAAGTGCAGGGTCGTTGCTCCAGCGGAAGGTTCGCGTACCGAACCGATTCTACGCGATGGGATGGCGAACTAGTCGCAAAGGATGTGGATTCATGCGGTATCTCGTCTCTTTTCATTCTGATGCTCGAGACGGAAGACGCGTGTAAGTCATGGTTCTTGTGGCTCCTGATACCGGATCAGAGGCGTTAGTGGAGGAACATCGTTTGATACAAAGTGTCGCGCTGTACCGGCTTGAATCCTGCGTCGCGAATGACCTGCCGGAGTTGCTCTTCGGTGGCGGCGTTGAGTTGACCGGGAGGAATGACGCTGCCTGCGTCGTTGCTGCCAAAACGCAGTGCAACTTGCAGGACCTTCAGGCCTTGTGTCTCCAGGTTGGTTTGGAAGTTTTTGATGTTCTCCAGATACATGCGCGAGATCGCCAATGTTTTCAGGTATTCCACGGCAGTGGCTTCTTCGAAGCCGCGTAGCGCGGTGCTGTGCGGGGTGAAGCTCCACGGGGTGAATGAGGTGAATCCGCCGGTCTCCTGTTGGAGGTGACGGATGGCTTCGAGGTGGTTCAGGCGGTGTTCGAAGGTCTCGCCTGCGCCGAAGATCATGGTAGCTGTGGTGCGCATGCCGAGGCGATGGGCGGCGCGGTGGATTGCGATCCAATCGTCGGTTTTGCAGTGCTGGCGGGCGCCTTGTTGCTGGACGGCGTCGTCGAGAATACCCGCGTCGTTACCGGGGATTGACGTTAGTCCGGAGTCGCGGAGGCGGGCTATTGTGTCATGGGTTGTGAGGCCCGAGTGTTGGGCTATGGCGAGGATCTCGCTGGCGGAGAGGCAGTGCAGATCGAGGGAGGGGAAGCGCTGGCGGATGGTGCGAAAGAGGGCTTCGAACCAGGGGAGGTCGAGGCCGGGGGAGACTTCGCCCTGGAGGGTGATGCCGGTGGCGCCCATGGCTATGAAAGGGGCGATTTTATTGAGGATTTGCTCAGGCGTTGCGTGGTTGTAGCGGATGGGGCCGTCGAGGGCGTAGCTGACTACGCCTTCGGGGTGGAGGCGTTTGCGCAGGGCGTCGGCCTCCATGCCGATCCCAATCAGGTCATCGCTCGCGAAGAGTTCCAGAGCGTCGGTTCGGCTCATTTCCATACTTCGATTTTACGTTTTTTGCGCAGAAAAAGTTGGTGTGGTGGAATGTGGTTTTTATTGGGGGTTTTTGCGATTTTTGGTGTTTTCACCATGGTAGATTGCTGGTGAGTTGTGGTGAACTGCATGGCGGGTGATGGTGTTTCGCTGTCATCCATTAGAGGGTGCTGGAGTACGACAGGTTTTTGAAGTTTATTTTCGCGGTGCCGGTGGGTGTTGGATCTGTGGGTCGGTTACAGCTTTGAGCCATTGACGGCAATCCACTCATCATGTTTTGAGTCCGCAGATGCGCGCAAAGCGAACAGGCTCTGCCCCATCTTAGAAAGGCTAGTACCTTTCTAACCGTAAAGGAGGACTATGCCTGGCTTGCGGGCATTCGATGAGGTCGCGGTAGGGACGATCATTACTGATCGCCCCCCGCACAGATCCGCACGAGCGCTCATTAGCGCATGCGGCTCCTATCTCGGATGGGTGGCGGCGAAGCGGTCAAGAGGCCAAGGATGCATCACGCGAGGTGTAGGAAGCCATTGTGCGGCCAGCTTGAGGCGACGGACCCAGGCGTACCGGTGTCTCTGACTACGGCGCTTCAACGCCTGCCCCCAGTAGCGAAGCACGCGTTCCCGGAACAGCCCGAGGCTATCGAGATTTCCGGGCACAGAGTAGTAGTTGAAGTACCCCTGTACAACTGACCTGAGCCACGCGCCGGTCTGAGGCACGGGATCATGCATGCGCATCTTTAGTTGCTGCTTGATCTCCTGCAGCTTCTTTCGCATGCGCTTGCGGATCGTCATGCGCCGCACGACATAAGACCCGTTCCCGTTCTTCCCGCTGATATGCGTGAAGCCAAGGAAGTCGAAGGTCTCCGGCTTGCCTTCTCCTCTTGGTTTCCGGTTCTGTTCGGCATACCGCCCGAACTCGATCCGGCGCGTCTTTTCCGGGTGCAACTCCAGTCCGAACTTCCCCAGCCGTTCTTCCAAGCTCTTGCGAAAACGGTCTGCGTCCGTATCCCACTGGAAGCCGAGGACGATGTCATCCGCATAGCGGAGAACGATCACCTCGCCTCGCGCACACTTCTTGCGCCAGACGTCCACCCAGAGATCGAACACATAGTGTAGATAGATGTTGGCAAGGAGCGGTGAGATCACCGACCCCTGCGGAGTACCTGTCTCCGTGTCCGACCATTTCCCGTCCTCCATCACCCCCGCCTTGAGCCATTTCTGGATCAGGCGCAGGATGCGTCGGTCGGCGACGCGATGCTCGACGAACTTGATCATCCACGCTTTGTCGAGGTTATCGAAGAAGCCTTGGATGTCGGCATCGAGTACGTAATTCACCTTCTTTTTTCACGAGCGCGTAAGACAACGCATCCAGCGCCTTATGCTGACTGCGCCCCGGACGAAAACCATATG
>NZ_LMUR01000010.1:676287-716382 GCF_009765825.1 Granulicella sp. L60
CACGAGCGCGTAAGACAACGCATCCAGCGCCTTATGCTGACTGCGCCCCGGACGAAAACCATATGAGAAGCCGAGGAAGAATCCATCTTCGATTCCATAGCACTGACATCTACGTTTGTTTGGGAGGTGCCGCTGAGTACGCCAAGGTGAAGCGTATCCCCTGGGCGCTGGCGAAACATTTGCACGGCTAGTTGGCGAGTATCGTGTAATGGTTGGCCGTTAAGAATCGTAAGAATATCGCTGATCTTTAGGCCCGCCTTCGCTGCGGGTGAGTCGGGAACAATGTCTTCGATGAGGACCCCGGTATCGCGCGACAGGCCAAGTCCCTTAGCCAGTGTAGGAGTCAGGTTGGTAGCAAAAATGCCGATGGTGCCACGACGCGCGTGGCCATATTTGATGATCTGCTCGTAGACAACCTTTGCGGTATTGCTGGGAATGGAGAAGCCTAGCCCTTCATTTCCCCCCGATTGTGACTCAATCATGGAGTTGACCCCGACTAAGTCGCCCTCCATATCGACCAACGGTCCTCCTGAGTTTCCGGGGTTGATAGCAGCATCGGTTTGGAGATACACCATGGGACTATCGGGATTGAGTTGGCGATTCACGGCGCTAATGACACCAAGCGAGACGCTGTCTTGTAGGCCAAGGGGGCTGCCAAAAGCAAGTACCAACTCACCAGGATGAGTTCGGTCCGAGTCTCCGAACTTGAGTGCCTTTAGCCCAGTGCGATCCACTTTGATGACCGCAATATCAGAGATTGTGTCCATACCGATGATCCGGGCGGGAAGGGCCGTGGATGGTGGTTCGTCGCGATTGCCGTCGGAGTCTCCTGAGCTCTTGGATAGGTCTGGTACTAACACGCTCAGAGATCGAGCATGTTGGACGACGTGGGCATTTGTGAGGATATACCCGCTCGAATCCATGATGGCGCCAGCACCAAGCATGCGCTGCTGCGCAAGAAAAGATGTACGACCCGGTTCGTCGGCGACTGGAGCAAGTCCAGTCGCATAAATCTTAACGACAGTTGGTTCTACCGCATGTGAGAGGGTTTGCAAGTCGTTGCTAAGGCCCAGGAGTACTGAAGCAGCGTGTGCGCCATGCGCTTCTGCAACAACGGGTGCTAAGGAGTTGGCAGTCGAGGGTGGGCTAGGTTGTTGGGCATTCACTTGTATTGCGACCAGTAGGAGGGCCAGAATCGAAGTAAAAGTGGAAAACTGAAAAATAGGTGATACTTCTTGTTTCATACAGACTCCGCGATCTTGGTGCTGGATACATGTTACGGCTTGTTCGATGACAGCTATTCGGTCAGATGCGATGAGATCTCATTACGAACATGTCGCCAGCTTGCAGGCAATACGAATTTGCTAGCCGCTTGGACATTTTCGCAGGCCTAACGTCGCGGCAGCTTGACCGCCACAGGCTTCCAGCGTAACGCTCGGTCCGGACCGGGCAGCGCTGCATTCACGAAGAGCGTATTCGCAGCTGCTAAGCACAATGAATGGCGGGCCACCAGGAGCATCTCGCGGCGGCCTTTCGCTTGCTATTGCCTGTCGCAAATCACGGACGTTGGATGCAGATGTGTGGCGACGGCGTTCGGGAGAAACCTGAGTTGGAGGATGGATGCGTCGCATAAAGCAATTGGGCCTGTAACGGAACTGTAGAGCTTCATCTGAAAAATACAGATACCCGGCGGTTAACGTGTACGCAAAAACTAAGTCCTTCTTAGGACATCCTTCGTTGCTTTGCGCCCTCGCGCTGTTGTCTTGCGTTGCTCTCGCGCATCCAATCCTTTCTATGGCAGTCGATGACGACTTCTCGTACGTGTGGATAGGTGTTGTAGCGAGAAGCATCATAGCTCGGGTCCGCTGCGGTGCCAGCCTGCATGAGGGCAATGCTCTGCTTCGAGCGGGGGGTTGGGCACTCACGGATACAGTATGGTTCTTCGCTATGCCCACCCCACCGAGGAGCATGCAGCATCAGGCCATGGAGCGCCTTCAAGAGTTCGTTGCGATAGAGCGAGCGAAAGCTCATAAGAAACAGACGAAGTCTTCATCGAAGAAAGCCGCTTCGGACCGGAAGAAGAAATCGGAACCGGCAGCTGCGCACTAAATAGAAAAGCATCCACCCGCTACGGTCCTAAAGGAAGAAAAGGCCCAATAGGGGCTACGTTGTTGATATGTTGGAGGCGCGGGGCGGGATCGAACCGACGCATAAAGGTTTTGCAGTTTTGGCAGTTTCATCTAACCAGTTGATAAAACTGGTTAGTTTTGTCGAATGTCCTACCCCGAACTGGGTAGTTTTAGTATCGTTTTGTACCTTATTGGCTGCCAATTGGATGCCATGACGATAACTGTCATTAGTCAGACTCGTGCGCTCACTGCGATGCTGATTGTGAGCTCGGTGATGTTCGATATACGAGGATCTCGGACTTGGATGCATTTCCATTCATATTATTGGATTGAAGAAGGAGCTCGAAATAGGGTAGGGATCCATCTTTGTTCTTGATCTTATTCAGGAACGGCAGAAGCCGAGCATCATCGAAGATAAAATCCGCAGCTGACTCGGTTCCAGCCATGGACGTTCCTTCCAGAAGAAGAATCTGTCCCGAGCCTTCGAGGTTGGGCTGTAATGCAATCAGCCCGTACACCTTATGCAGGGGATCTGCCTGATCGGAGTCGTACTGAGCAAGCTCATTGCGTTGCGGTGATCGGTTGAGGACCAGGAATGAGTGCTTTTGACGATCATGCCGGAAGACGAAGTTCATCCGGTCTTCGAATAGTTCGACCCAGGGCGTCCCTTCCTGCGCTCCCAACATGATGACCGGTCCGCTCTTGAAATCATCGGGACGGACGTCCCGCGCATAACGGACCTGTATTCGATTCAAGGGGATCCCGGGGAGCATGTAGAGCTTGGTGACGATCTTGAGATCGACGATGGAAGTGTAACGCCGCGACGCCAGTGTTCGCGCGACCTCAATTGTTGTTCCAACCGGCGGATTAATATGGTCCCGATAGTCGTCGTTCAGATATTCGGCTAATCTCACGTTTTTCCCAGTGATGGTTTGCAGAGTCGTCAAACCCGTATCCGAAGCCACAATCATCGTGGGGTGGTCCGGTCCGAACAGGCTGCTCCAGAGAGGATGTCTCGTTGCGGTGACCGGCGCCGCCGCCAAGCCTGTTCGCTGATGAAAAACCAGGTAGACAATTGCAATGCACGCCAAGGTCAGTGCCAAGGTGAGTGCCCGAACTATCCACGGCGTCGAGATCACCTGAGTTGCTGTGCCTGGTAAAACGACTGCCGGACCGACGTTTGCCAGCTGAGAAGGGAATAGAACGATTTCTTCTTCGGCCAGAGGAACAGGGAGCAGCTCAAACAGCGGCGTGTAGCCTCCCTTTGGGATCGACAAACGAATCGTCTCGTGTGAGCCCTCTTCGCTAAAGTACTGCTCCAAACGCTGTCGTAGCCGACTTGCGTGCGAACGAACGATTCCATCGATGGAAGGATCGTAGTTTGGCGCGCGCGCAAAGAGCGCTTCTCCGAGGTTCAGTTCGTTGATCTCGTCCGTGCGCCCCTGCAGGGTCAGTTCGCAAATGTAGGTTAGAAAGCTGCACAGCCGGGGTGACTTAATAAAGGATGGCGATGCGATGATGCGTTCCACGAGTTCCCAACGCGGATCGTCGGAGACGACATTATTCCTTTCGAGTTGGGCGGAGCTTTGGCTCATGAGCAGCGGAAGATATGTTCGGTGATTTGAGTAGACACGCGCTGGATGAATGGTTCGTAAACGAAATTTGCAGTTTTGCAGCTACAACCCTGTTAAATCGATGATAAAAGTAGATGCAATTTCCTCTGTGAATGTGAGGTAAAGAGCTGTGAGCAAATGAGATATTCGGCTTAACAATCATGTTTCGGCGAATTGACTATCTGGCCATCAATACATTGGCTAAAGTTCGGCCATCGGATAAATCTGGCCGACAGTCAGCACCGCTTCGAGGAGACCATGCATGCACAGCAATCCTGTAGGTAGAACGAAAATCGAACTGTTCGCCGCGTTCGCTAAGAGATTCGCTTCGAGTGCAGTCGGTGCTCTGGCGGTTGTGTTCGTGGCCGTCGGGCTGGGCGGATCACCCGCACATGCGCAATTCGACACGGCTAGCGTGCTGGGAACCATCAATGATCCGTCCGGGGCCGCGGTGTCATCCGCGTCCGTGGTGCTGCTCAGTGTGACGAGAGGCGTAGCCGTCACCCGGCAACCGACGGAAGCGGCAACTATGAATTTTCAAATGTCCAGCCCGGAGAGTACTCGATTACTGTGACTGCGGCTGGCTTTGAAAAAGCCCAGACCGGACGGTTTACGGTGAACGTCGGCGCCAGACAACGTGTGGGACTTGCCCTGAAGATTGGCACCGACTCTCAGACAGTCTCCGTTTCCGGTGCAGCCACTCTTCTCGAAACCGACACCAGTGATCGTGGCGAAACAGTGCAAAACCGTGAAGCGGTCAACCTGCCGCTAAACGGCCGCGCTTACGCCGACCTATCAGCCCTGGTTCCGGGCGTTCGTAAGTCGCTACTCGAAACGCTCTCCGTCCCCAGCCGCGATGCCTCCTATAACGTCAATGGCCAGAATTCAATGACCAACAACTTTCAGCTTGATGGTATCGACAACAACGCGTACCAGAGCGCGAACCAAGGCTATTCGAATGAAGCAATCATTCCGTCGCCTGACGCCGTTCAGGAGTTCAAGGTTGAAACCGACAACTACAGCGCCGAGTATGGCCGGGCAGGCGGTGCCATCATCAACGCGACGATTCGCAGTGGAACGAACCAGTTCCATGGAGTAGCGTATGACTACCTCCGCAACACCGTTTTGAACGCCTACGGCCCATTTATTGGCAACGGAGTAAAGCCGACTCTGGTGCAGAACCAGTTCGGTGGTGCGGTTGGTGGTCCCATTAAGCGCGACAAGTTATTTTTCTTCGCGGACTATGAAGGATTGCGAGTCGTCAATCGTGCGATCACGACTGCGGTGGTCCCGACCGCCGCACAGGCACAGGGAATCTTTACGGATGCCAGCGGCAATCCGATTTCGCTGGTGAACCCGATTACCGGAGTGTCTTACGCGAACGGCAAGATACCGTCTGCCGATCAGAGTCCGTTCGCATCGAAGGTGTTGAGCATCCTGCAGGCAGATGCGGCCCCCAACGCCGTCGTGGCGGCAGGCGGCAACAACTTCGTCTCGACTCCCGCGAATACCACGAATGTGAACAAGGGCGATGGTCGCCTGGACGCGTACATCAGCCCTCGGTCAACTGCTTTCGCGCGGTACAGCCAGGACTCGTGGGTTTACTTTCTGGCGCCGAATATCCCGGGGCTTGCCGGAGGAAACAGCAATGGAACGCTCTATGCCTATACCCGCCAGATAGCCGGAGGTTATAACTTCACTCCTACCCCAAGCTCTATTCTGCAGCTACGTTTGGGACTTACGTGGACGACGAGCGGCAAAGCCCCGATCAACATTGGCGCGGATAATCTGCTCGCGGACTTCAACATCCCGAACATCCCGAGCGACCCAAGCATCAACGGTGGTTTGAACAGCCAGGCTGTCACCGGTTACTCGCAGTTTGGACGTCAAACTACGAATCCGCAGTTTACGAACCCTTACGTCGCAAATCCCAAGGTGAACTATAGCTTTATCAAAGGCCGGAATAGCTTCAAGGTCGGAGCCGAATATGGGTTTCTCAACATGGCTATCTCCGACTTCCACCCGCAGTTTGGTGAAGATTTCTACGGTGGCCAATTTAGCCGCGCCACCCCGGCTCAGGCGACCGATGCTGCACACATCCAGGCTTACAATCTCGCTGACTTTCTCGTCGGTGCCCGTAACAGCTATCAGCTGAACAACCTTGCGACGATTGAGTACGAGCGCCGCTGGTACATGGGTTATGTGCAGGATGACTTCAAGTTCAACGATAAGCTGACATTCAACCTTGGACTGCGGTATGAGCTGGTGACCCCGAATTGGGAGAAGAACAACCATTTGGCGAATTTCGATCCAACGACCAATACGCTGGTCCAGGCTTCGGGCGGGTCACTATACAATCGATCGCTCATCAATCTGGACAAGAAGGACCTGGGACCGCGTTTCGGATTTGCCTACCAGGTAGACCCGAAAACGGTTATCCGTGGCGGCTATGGCATCGGATACATGCACTACTTCCGTTTCGGCGGAGAGAGCACGCTTGGCTACAACGGACCGTACATCGTGGATGCAACGATCAACCAAACTCCGCCGAACCAAATAAGCGGTGCGACCCAACAACTTTGCACTTCGCTCACCGAGAACCCCAGTACCTGCTTCCGCACAACGCAGTCGGGCTATCAGACCAACTTCGCGTCGGCTCAAAACTTTTCGACACTGGCCGCGCAAACTCGTTACATCCCACGTAACTTCGAAGCGGCCTACATTCAGGCTTATCACCTCACAGTGCAGCGGCAGTTGATGAATAACACCACTCTCGAAGTCTCCTACGTCGGCAGTCACGGCGTACACGTTCCTGTGCTTACTGATTTCAATCAGGGGGCAACCCAGCCTGTCAGCTGCAACACCGGCGTGGGCTGCCTGACGCAGCAGCAACGACGTCCCATCTCCAACTTCACAAACATTCTGACAGCACTGCCGCAGGGATATCTGATCTACGACTCTCTACAGACGAAGCTCGAGCGCCGTTACAGCAGTGGGATTTATCTCATCAACTCGTTCACCTGGTCGCGCGCGTTCAACAATGCTTCTGCTGATCTTGAGACCTATGGTGGAGACGGCGCGCTCGTCAACCTCTACAATCCCGCAGGAGATCGTGGCCCGTCCGGTTATGATCAGCCTCTGAACGACACCCTGTCGATCATTGCGGATCTGCCCTTCGGAAAGGGAAGGAGGTTCGGTCAAAGCGCTCCAGCCTGGCAACAGGTAGTCCTGGGAGGCTGGCAGCTTGCGGCGATCAATGTGGTGACGAGCGGTCTCCCGATCAACCTCACGTACACCCCATCCGCGCAAAACGTGGTCTCCAGCACCAGTGAAGTCTATTCCGTCCGTCCCAATCTCGTCAGTACCGCAAATGCGGTGTATGCGCCGAAATCGAGCTGGGCGAAGACGGGTAGCGCACTGAGTGGCACGCTGCTCGCAAGTCAGGTCAGCGTTCCGACACCGAGCCAGTACTTCGGTAATGCTGGCCGCAACGATCTGCGCGGGCCGGCATTTGGGCAGCTTGATCTTGCGTTGCACAAATCCGTTCCGCTCTGGTCGGAGACGAGCAACATCGAGTTCCGCATCGAGGCCTTCAACGTCCTCAATGCGACCAACTTCGAGTATCCGGACAGTTCCGTCACGGACGGCGCCAGCTTCGGCACCTACACCGCTGCAAACGCCTATCCCTCTCGGCAGGTGCAGTTGGCCCTGCGACTCGCATTCTGAGGCGCCCTCTCCACTCGGTGCAGTCGGCAGCGAACCTGCCGACTGCACCCTCATGCAATCATCTGACACAAGGTAAGAAGGAATTAGAGCCATGATCAATGCCCGTACATTTCTTGCAGTAGCACTCGTTCTATCTCTTCCTAAACTGTCCGCGGCAGCGGACGCCAAGCGAGGTTCCGTCAGCGGGCTTTTCTCTCCTTCAAACGAAAGCATTGTGGTGGTGGCTCACCGTGGCTGTCATGATCCCGCGCCGAAGCACGGCTTCGGATACGCTCCTGAAAACTCCCTGCTAGCGCTCGAGCGCTGTGTCACCATGGGCGCTGACATGATGGAAACGGATGTCCACATGACGGCTGACGGCTATCTTGTCATGATCCACGACGACACTGTAGAGCGCACTACGGACGGTCATGGGGTCATCTCGACGATGACCCTGGCCGAAGTACGCAAGCTGCGGCTACGTCAGAATCTCGGCGGCTATGCCGAGCCTCTGACTGACGAGCACGTACCCACCCTGGACGAGATGCTCAAAGCAGCCAAAGGCCGCATCACCCTGAACCTGGATGTAAAGGCTCCAATCTACGCCGAAGTTGTCGACGCTGTCCTGCGCGCAGGTGCCACCGATCTCGTCACGGTCAAGACGAGAGCCGGTATCGCCAGCCCGGCCCTGGCAGCCATCGCTCCGTTCAATAAGGTGCTCTTTGTGCCGGTCCTCAATGCAAAAGGCAGCGACCTCGTTGCTGTGGCGGAGCGACAGGCGACCGGTGCCAAGCCTGTGGCCTTCGAGTTGCCGAATATGTTGTCGACGGATGTCCCTAAGATCGTCGCAGTCGAACGGCAGCACGGAATCAAACTCTTTAGCAACACACTGGGCGATGGCTTCTGCATCGGTATCGGCGGCGACAATGACGCACTGAAGGATCCTGACGCCGTATGGGGATGGCTATATCGCAATGGGATCTCCATCTTTCAGACCGATCGTCCTGAAGCTTTGCTGGAGTTTCGATCCTCCCAGCATAAGTAACTCTCTTAGGCACCATGACGGGAGATTTCGTTCGAGTCGATTTGGGGCCTGTTCGATTGCAGCGGAGCTCATTCTAGAGCTTGCTGAAAGCAGAGACGTGCGGCTCGGCACGAGCTGCACGTCGACATCGCGACCGCAGTCGGGAAGTGCCTTTCAAGTCATTCTGGGGAGACATTCAAAATTACCAAGATCACGCCGGATTGCGCGCTTAGTGAAATTTGTATTGCTCACCGAGTCAAATTTCGGTGAGATTCCACTGTGGTCTCAGCCCGCAGGAAATGGAAGAACGTGAGCGCCATCGGGTCTCTTTCCACGTACATCGATCGGATGTGGAGCCGCAGCCTTTCCTCCCTGGACCATCACGGTCGGCACTGAGAATCAAAAGATACCGTTGAACTGACGGAATGCTTCCGACCGGCGGAGTAGGTGGCCAAGGTCGTGTGCCGCCGACGTGCATCCTACTGTTTTCTGAAAACCGCAGCGCCATAGATAGGCAGCTCAATGCGTTGGACAGGCGCGTCTGTCAGAAGATTCTTGATCGTATCGGGGAGAGTGACCGTTTGGTTCTGCGCGGAGGCGTTCTAGACGATGAAGATTCCGTGATCCTTCGCAACGCGTCGGTAGACCTTGAGACCTTCAGGCGCTGCGAAGATGTCTGGCTTGGCCCCGCTCTCGCTCACCATCCACTGTACGGCTCGCTTCATCCCGGCTTCACCTAAGCAGGCTTTTCCGTGTATTTGCTGAGCACGTCCACCAGACCTTGGTTAGGAATGCACTGCTTCGCTGAAAAAGCCGAAAGGATGTGATCCAGCTCTGTCTCCGACAGCCCTTTGAATAAGCCGGCATACATCGGCTGCATCAGCGTTCCAGCATAGAAGCATAGCAATGTCTGGCTTATGCTCTTAGCGTTGAGAAGAGGATTGATTTGCGGATCATTCACCACTTGACGGATCTGCTCCGCGAGCTGAGCGATGGAATCCTTGACAGGTGTCGCTGGCAGCCATCTCATCCAATCGTCGGTTCCGAGAGCTCTTTTCTTACGGAGAAGATCATTGATCCGCTCCATGTAAGGCGACTCGGGATTGAGCGCCAACATACGGTCTCTACAGAGAGGCGCCATCAGTTCGTCACCCGAAAGAGTTATTTTCCGCCCGGAAGTCCTCGGCTATTGTTCTCGCAATGGACTTATTATTCAGGGGCGGTCCAGAGTCAACACAAAGTGGTCTTGCGAGAAAGGGGAGAGCGGGCTAGCTCTCCCCACTTTTTTGTGTCTGCGTGAGTCGCGATTCAATTCATGAATGGCACAGCTGCCATATCAAGATCATTACTTCGGCTGATTTATATCAATTAGCAGATGAACTTTATGCGTTTGACCTATAGCGCTTGCGATAAAACGAAGGCTGCGAGCTGTTCGTCCAGCTTTCCCTATCACCTTGCCTAAGTCTGTTGGGTCAACGGACAGACGAAAGGTTGCACTTGATCCAACTCTAGCTCTCTCGACGTGTATCTTGACTTCATCCGGTCTATCGACCATGAAGCGTACTATCGTAGCCACACTCTGGACGATCTCTTCGACTCTGGGCATCAAAACTCTCCTTTAATGAACTCTACTTTTAGCAACAAACCGTTCCACAACAAAAGTGCCTCTCCGCACTAAGAACCAGCCGTCAAGGCCGACTAGATTCCTTATGTTTGCTGATCGAGGACTTTGACCCGGGGATTCTCCGGATGGTGGACCAACAGACCTCTCAGCTCAAGATAACGTACGCTAAATTCGATTCCTCGAATATGTCGATATCATCCATTGACTCTTCGCTGATATTCCGCCATCCGTCCGCTTCTGACACTGTATTGCTTTCGAGACATACCGAAGTACTCTCATGCGCGAGCTTCGAGACATGTAGGGGCGGCCCGGCTTCCGCGGCTACGATCAGGAGGTAGGTGTTGCTCACAAATGGGATATGGTTGCGAAGGTCTGCAATGCACCGAATTTGCTGCTGTTGCCCTTTACTTTTAGTATGATACGCCCTGCCACGTAGCAGTTCAGTTATGTGTCACAACGTGCCTGCAACATCACCAGTTCACCCTTCGAAAGAAGTTCTAAACTCTGTTGTGCGGGTAACATTCTCACCTACAGGTCGCCTGAAGATGGGAGCCTGGCTCCAGGCTTGTACCCAACCGTCGATTGGCCGTTAGGATCTGGAGAGAATCTTTTGTTTGTTCCAGCTACAAGCGTAGTCGCGACGACCGAACGGGATTTTCGTGATCACATCAGACAGTGGTCGCGCACCCTGGATTGATGTACGAAAAGGGCCGGCTGTCGTCGAAAACATTTCTGTTCGAGATTAAATCGTCGGAGGTCAAGAGATTGGCAAGCGAGCTTCGAATGAGATTCGAGAGGGCACGCTCCTTAGATAGAAAGGCAAACAAAAGCCTGGAGATGGCCTAGAGGAGAGTTTTCTCCTTGTTGGAGTAGCTGGTTCAGTCCCCCATATGCGACATATCTGGACTCCCTCTTCCCCTCGGTTTGGTTCACAAGGACGTGGGTCAATCTGGGCTGTTTTTATTTTGTTAGATGTGCCCATTGTTTCTCGCCAAATCGACTTCTCACTTGAGTTCGATGAGCGCGGAAAGAACTTCTGAACCGCCGAGCCATTCGTAGAGTGTGGGAACGTTCGAGTCCATACGGGATTCTATCTCCCAGAGCGGCATAGCGAGTACCCCTCCCGACGGCTGAGAGATGCAAGGTAAAGCCGAACCCAACAACATTGAGCCCTCAGAGAAGTCTCAGGATCTAACCGAAGATGCTTCGAGCTTTCGCCAGATCTTCAAACGTATCGACGTCTAATTCTCCGCCCGGCAGCTCAATACTATGCGCGCGCTGCAGCAGTCTTCGAGCTCCCATGTCGCCCTTAAGCTCAAGCAATTCGGGAAATCGATCTTTTGAGAAATAAGCGGGAACACCTTTACGCCCTCCGTATGACGTAGCCGCAACCCGTCCCAACGTCGCGAGACTACGGAGGTGGTCGGCGGTAACCGCAGGCATGTCGCAGGTCATGACCAATATTCCCTGAACATCCTCAAACGCCTGAACACCTCGTGAAAGAGTAGTTCCCATCCCTTCCGTCCATTCTGGATGGGAAACAATCAAAACGTCGTGCAGCTTGCATTGATCCCGAATCTGGTCCTCAAAAGCGCCAAGGACGACGACAACCGGTGCGCAGCCGGCCTCTCTAGCATTTCGCACGGAGCGATCCAGAAGGGTTTCGTTTCCCAAGCGAATCAATTGCTTGGGATGTCCCAGACGTGTGGAAGCTCCTGCCGCAAGGATCAAAGCACCACACTTCATACGGTGTCGAGGCCGCACTGGTTGCGTTGATAGTGGCGAGAGTCGCCGGTAGCGAGATACCGCTCAACATGATCCGCAGAGAGCCTACGAGACTCGTTCCGTTTGCCCATGCAGTAGGCCTGGGCTTCTGCGAGGATCGCGAGCGCTATTGCCTCCGGCCCTTCGCCCCCAATGTTCAAACCGATGGGTGCGCAGACGTATTGGCAGCATTCCGAGACGGACCATTCGAGCTCGGCAGCAGCTTCAGCAATCAGCAGTGAACTACGTTGCCGTGAACCGAGAAGACCGAGATATTTCGGCCTCAATGGTAAAAGAGAGGCCAGGTAATCCCGATCCTGTTCATAGCTATGGGTCATGATGACGACAGCGTCACGAGAAGTTATCTGTTGTATCGCCACGCTTGGAGCCAATATGACTTCAGCGTTGGTTTCCGGAAAACGATTCTTGCGCGCAAGCTGCGCACGCCCATCAATCACGGCCACGCTCCATCCCAGCAGGGAAGCCATCGTCACGAGTGGTTTCGCATCGTCCCCGGCGCCAAACACAAACAACCGCTGTGGCGGCACAAGGCGTTCAATCGAGATTTCGCTGAAGCCTGTCTCTGCGCTATGGAGACACTTCATCCGAGCTTCAGACAGATGTTCGCTGGACAGCCCTTCACTGGCGAAGACCAGTTCACTATCGGCGCGGAATACTGCCCGCATCATGCCGCATTCACCCCTCGGAAGCCATGTGGCGACCATATGCTCGTGCCCGGAAAGAGCAGCATCGACGGCCCGCAAGAGCGCCTGGCATTCAGCGGTTTCTACAGATTCAAGCAAAACGTCCAGAACTCCGCCACAGCCGAGACCGAAGGGTATATCGTCTGTTTCATCGAATAGTGTGGAGTATCGTTCTACAACTGCGCCGTCGCGGGTCAACCAGGCCGCCTTACGAAGCAAGTCAGCCTCCAGGCATCCACCACTGATGCTGCCTTCGTAAGTGCCGTCTTTGCAGACGACTAATCGCGCGCCGGGCTGCCTGTAGCTTGAGCCTTGAACACGAACCAATGTCACGAGGATCGATGCAGATCCCTGGTGCCACCGTTCGACGATTTGGCGATGTTCTCTCATCAGGCTGATTCATTTCTTATTATTGTGGGTTCAACCCGCGAGGAGCTTGTCCGGCGTAATTGGGTATTCCCGAACACGCTTACCTGTTGCGTTATAGATTGCGTTTGCGATGGCAGCTGCAGTCCCGGTAATTCCGATCTCGCCGATGCCCCGCGATCCGACTGGATTGAATTTAAGATCAGGAATGCCGATGACGCTGACATCCAACACTCCTACATCTGCGTTCACTGGCACATGGTACTCGGCAAGACTCGCGTTAACAATCCGTCCAGTAGAAGCATCCACGATGCCGTCTTCATGCGTGGCAAAGCTGATGCCCCATGTCATCCCTCCCATCAACTGGTTCAGGCCAGTCTTCTCATTGAGAAGGACGCCAATGTCATATACGCCGACGATGCGGCGGACTTTCACCATATGGGTGTGAGGATCGACAGCCACCTCAGCGAAAACAGCACCCCAAGACTGCGTGCTCATTGCGTCCTTCGCCTCGCTGGGCTCCGCTTGTCCCTGCGCTTCGACCGGCTGGTTCTTATTCCGTGCAATGAGTTCGACGAGGCCGTCCGACTTGGCGGGCTGCGACTTCGAGATGAGCCGGCCTTCTTTCACGTCACAATCAGCGGCCTGCAGACCATGCATTGGCGAAGCAGCGTCGTTGACGGCGAGATCGATAAGCTTTAACTTCAACTGTGTCGTCGCATCCTGAATCGCAGGCAGCACCGACGCAGATGATTGGGAACCACCCGAAACCGGGGCCTTCGGCAGGGTCGAATCACCTAACTTGACTTCGACCATCTTCGGATCGAGACCGAGTCCGGCGGCAGCCTGCTGTGCCATGATCGTGTAGGTTCCCGTGCCGAGGTCTTGTGTTCCGCTTGCGACGTACATGCGACCACCGGGCAAGAGCCGGACGGTGGCTTGCGCGGCGCTCCTGTTCGCGGGATAGGTGGCCGTCGCCATGCCGTGGCCGATGAGCCACTTGCCGTCACTGCGTTGGCCAGGCGTCATGTTGCGCGACGCCCAGCCGAACTCTTCAGATCCCTTGCTGTAGCACTCACGAAGATGTTTGCTCGACCAAGGACGCCCCTCGTGGCTCGGATCTGTTTCGGCATAATTCTTCAGGCGAAGTTCGATCGGGTCCATCTTCAGCTTCTCGGCAAGTTCATCGAGGGCAATCTCCAGAACCGCAGTGCCGGGGGCCTCTCCGGGAGCACGCATGAACGTCGAAATGCCGAGGTTCGCTTCCACCACCTTCGCCGAGACTGAACTCGCCCCACTCTGATACAGGTTCTTGGCTGGTCCTTCTGCGTGTTCAACAAAGTCTTCCAGCACGGACGCGTTCATGACGGTGTCATGCTGAATGCCCAACAACGTGCCGTCGTGCGCGGCGGCGAGACGGATGTGATTGATCGTCGAAGGGCGTGCGCCTACGGGACCAAACATCTGCTCCCGGTCGAGCGACAGCTTAACCGGTCGGTTGACGACCTTTGCAGCCATAGCGCACAGCGGTACATGAGACCACATCGACCCTTTCGAGCCGAAGCCGCCACCAACCAATGGATCGATCACCCGCACGTTGTCGACGGGAATATTCATTGCCTTGGCCAGTGACATCTTGACGCCTGAGATGTACTGCGTCGCATCGTATACCGTCAGCTTGTCGCCCTGCCACCATGCGATGGTTGCGTGCGTTTCCATTGGGTTGTGAAACTGGATGGGAGTGATATAGGTATTGTCTACCGTGACGGCGGCCTTGGCGAACGCTGCATCGATGTCTCCACGATGATTGCCCGCGGGCTCTTTGCCTGGATTCTTCGGCCAACGAGCTTCGCTCAGTCGCTTCTCCCATTGGAGCTTCGCTGGTTGGAGGGCGTAGCTGATCTTCAGCATCGCTGCTGCAACCTTCGCTTCGTTGAGACTCTGCCCAATCACGACAGCAATCGGCTGACCGTTGTAGGAGATGTTAGCGTCCTGCAACAGCGTGAGATTGCGGCGAGCAGGCGGCTGCGGTGGCCCTTGGCTTAGCTTGGGTGCGTTGAATGGAGTGATGACCGCGAGCACTCCCGGAGCTCGGCTCGCCGTTGCCGAATCGATCGATTTCACGCTGCCGCTCGGAATCGTAGCCCGCACAAGGAACGCGTAGACTAGTTCCGTCTTCGAAAACGATTCGGAAAACTCTGCCGCGTAACGGGCTTTGCCTGTGACTTTGGCGATGCCTTCGTACCGATGATCGAGCTGCTTGAATGGCTTGGATGCCTGTTCCTGATCCTGAGCTATCGACATTATGCGACCTCCGAAGTGCCCTGCGCGGCAACTGTGAGGGCGCGAACGACGCCCTGTTTCGCAAGTTCTATTTTGAAACGGTTATGTTCGTAACCGTGCGCACCGTGGAGGAGAATGTCGGCGGCGTGAGCAAAGTTCTCAGGGCTGGCCAATTGGCCCGCGAGTGCCTTCTCAGCTTCTGGGATACGCCACGGCTTGTGCGCGACTCCGCCCATTGCTAAACCCGCGGAACGAATCGTTGTGCCTTCCATCTCTAAGCCCGCAGCGACGGAGATGAGCGCGAATGCATAACTGTTGCGATCTCGCGCCTTGAGATAAAAAGCGTTCTTCGCGAACTTTGCGGACGGGAGCGTCACGGCGGTGATTAACTCACCTTCTCGAAGGGTCGTATCGCGGCTAGGATCATTGCCGGGAAGGCGATGAAACTCCGCAAACGGGATGGTGCGCCTACCGCCTCGGCCTTCCACCTCAACCGTGGCTTGCAACGCAGCCATCGCCACGCACATATCCGAGGGATGGGTAGCGATGCACGTCTCACCGCTGGTCGGCCCCTTATCGGTCTGTCCCAGGATGGCGTGAATGCGGTTATAGCCTTCGAGTGCCGCACAGCCCGAGCCCGGAGCGCGCTTGTTACAAGCGGAGAAGGAAATATCGTTGAAGTAGTAGCAGCGCGTCCGCTGCATGAGATTGCCGCCCGTACTCGCCATATTCCGCAACTGCGGCGACGCGCCACTGAGCAGCGCTTGCGAGAGCAAGGGATAATTCGTTCGCACGAGAGGGTGGTTGGCTAGATCGCTATTCCGCACCATCGCGCCAATCGAGATTCCGCCGCCATCGATCTGGCTAATTTCTGTAAGGGCGAGGTGATTGATATCGACAAGAGTGACCGGCTGCTCCACTTGGTACTTCATCAGATCGACAAGGTTCGTTCCGCCAGCGAGGAATTGAGTCCCCCGCGCCCTGGCAGCTTCCAGCGCCTGCGCATTCGAAGTGGCGCGACTGTATGCGAAGCTCTTCATGCGGAGGCTCCTTTCGATGCAGCGCGTACCGCAGCCACAATATTCGGATACGCCCCGCAACGGCAGATATTGCCGCTCATGCGCTCGCGAATCTCATCATCGGTTAGCTCTGGCTGGTCGTTCTTGCCGCTGTGCCAACTGACGATAGATAATTCGCCTTTCTGCTGCTCGGTGATTGCCGCAGTGGCAGAGATGATCTGGCCCGGAGTGCAATAACCGCATTGATAGCCGTCGTGCATCAGAAACGCGGCTTGGACCGCACTCAGGTCTTCGATCGCCTTTGGATCGGAAGTTTTGGCAAGCCCTTCGATGGTAGTGATCTCGGCACCTTCGGAGACGAAAGCCAGCGTGAGACAGCTATTGACGCGACGACCGTCGATCAAAACAGTACAAGCACCGCATTGACCGTGGTCGCACCCTTTCTTGGTACCAGTCATGTCCATGTGTTCGCGCAGGGCATCGAGAAGAGACGTACGCGAGTCGAGCGAGAGGGTTTGCGGCTTCCCGTTAACCTTGAGGGTAACCGTTGCGTTGTGCGTGGCCTCCTGCGCTTCGATGAATCCTGGCATTCCGAAAGCCAGCGAAGCAGCAAGGGCGGAAGATGCTTGAATGAAGCGCCGACGGCTTATTTCGGACAGAAGCCCGTGGCGCTCCAGCTCTTCGATTTCCTCTGCAGACTCTGCGTTTAGCTCGGATGCGCAGATTCTTGGTTCAAGGACGTCCGTCAACACCTCCGTATTGTCCGCGTGCGGTTGACTCGGCGAGGGCTTGTTGGTAAACGGGGTCATGCGAATACCTCTTCTTAAGACTACGGTAAGTAGTGTGATGGAGCCTGTACGCTAATTCGATGCTGAGTTGGCGGTCCTCGTTGTGAACGAGCGTTTCAAATCCAATATTGAGGTGCCGTTCCTTGTGCCGGACCGTTCGAAAGTGACTATCTAGAACCCGATTTCTCTTAAGTACGACGAAACGAGGATCTTGCGAGGCAAGATCGATGTGTCATCTGTGCTTCACGGAATTTTTCCGTTGGCCGTACTTCCAGACAATGACGATCAACGGCATGTTGAGAGCGCACCATGACGCGGCATCCCAGATACCGTCGCCCGGCAAGGCCGATAGCAATCCACAAAATGTCACCGTAGCGAGGAGGCAAGTAGCTCTCATAGTCACGCATTCGCCCACGCATGTAGGGGTCGACCGACATCCACAGATTGTGGACACGGACCTGCCGGTCAGCAAGAGGCGCGAGCGCCACCTCGGCTACCTGGAAGTTGTCCATCGCCGTGGCTCCGGAAGGACGCTTTGCCAACCGAATTTCCTTACTTACTAGCTTCGTCATCTCTCCCTGTATGTCAACCGTTGCCTTCGCAATGCCGTTGCTGTGAAGGCCGACTCTATGGGGGGGCGGCGTGTCCTCACGTTCTAGAAGCAGCTTGTCGGAATTCATCCGGAGATTTCTATGGGCCGCAGGAACTTGCTCTGCTGTCGTTGCAGGATCTCGCTCTTACCAAGATCGTTGGTCACATAGTTCCGCCAAGCGGGGTCGCTATTGAGTGCCGCCTGCTGACGTTCCATATCGGCAAAATCGTCAAAGCGCCAAAGATGAACGAACTCATTCATCTCACCAGTGATGGACGCCCAGTAGCCTACCGGCTCACCGAGATGCTGCAACAGAATAGGAATTGCAACTTTCTTATGAAGCTCGATGTATTCCGCGAATCGGCCTGACTTGACGGTGAATGTGCGAAGATCGTAAACCATGCTCGATGCTCCTTAGGTTGTTGTCTTGCTTCGGGACCACCCCAGGGCGGCTCCATGCAGTGACTCCTGCCCGCCGACTCGGTTCCAACCGGGTTAGTTGGGCAACGCGGAGAAGTGGTTAAGAGACTACCGACGAGGTAAGAAGCGCTGTTGCGACAGCCACTGTCCAAACAGTTCCGGCCAAACGCGCTCCTCCTGTTAAGGAACGACAACGTTATCTTGAGATGCTGGATGCAAAGTTCCAATTGCGCGAAGCGCAAATTCATCTACTACGCCAAACCAGCCAACTCGAAAGAGTTGGATTCAATCTGTAGTGTCGGCTCACTGAATGAAAGGCTGAAGTCCTTCTGAGAACACTTGCAACGGAAGCGAGAGGAGAAAGCGATGTTAGACAGAGACACTTCAAGGACTCCACACGGCGCCTTCATTCCAACTCGGCTACCTATGGGCTCATGGGCCACTACCCCGACCATACGTCGAGTGATGCAGGGGAACTGCAAACACTAACCATTGTTGAGTCACCCTTCAGCATGTCAATCCTCATTCATGATTCATGCAAATTTAGTGCAATTCGCGAGGCGGACGGATCTTTTTGACATCAAGGATGGTGCTGAGCCCAAAGCGCAATGTGCTGCGAGAGTTGAGTCTTGATGATGAAGTCGGAGACCGGATCAGACGCCCAGAAGAGGAAGCCGCCGATCACTGTCACCGCAAGTGGTCTCTTGTGGGTAGCGAGATCGAAGAGGAAGAGCGCGACAATCATTCCAAGCGGGATAGCCCCGATGAGGAATGGGTAGTGAACCATCAGAGGAAATGTCATCCGAGGGTGAGCCATCACAGGAAATGCCATCCGGGAGAGTGCCGGAGGCAGAAGCATGGCGTTCGCGATGAGCATCAGGCGTTTGTGCACGATGCGGTTTTTCCGCTTCCACACAGCGACTGCGACAAAAGCGCCGAAGATGACGATGCCGAAAACATTACCGATCAGAAAGGACGTTGGTGTAAAGATAGACGGGAGTTGCACGCCGCGTCGAAGTGTCCCAAACGGCGTCAGAACGCCAAGGACCACCATTAAGCCTGCGATGACTGCGCCGACCATCCCGAGCTTGCGATGGAGCCGAACATTTCCAGCCGAGACGAGACTGGATTGGACAACGAACAGGATGATCCAGGACGAGAAAACGGCCCCATGCAAGTGGACGAGCAAACTGGGCAAGTGCGAGAACGCTGCTCCTCTCAGGAAATAACTGGAAGCGAATCCCATGAAGACGATCGCCAGCATGATAACTGACATAGTAGTGAAGAAGATGTCGTCAGCTCGTTTCCTGGTGTGCGCGCTCGGGTGCGAAGTGCTCCTGATGCCTGCTTGCTCTTTCAGCAATACGTTTTCCATAGTCTCTCTCCAAGTCTTTTGTTATGAAACGCTATTTCAAGGACAGATCTTTCTAAGAGCCGACGGAGGACTCGCTGCTTCTAGAGGAGCGGCGAGAATGCCTATGAGGATGAGTGCAGGATCGCATAAGTTGGACCTCATTGCTTAGCTATAAAAGGTTCAGTGACTGTGCGACAGAAGCGTGCGGATCAGCGGAGCAACGGTCTGCTCTGCTGCGTAGAGTCCCCACGCCAACGGCAGCAAGACGATGGCCCAGGCCAGGAGCAACTTGGAGCGAGATGTTCGCTTTGCGTGCAGTAAGGAGGAGGGCTGTTCGTCTGTGCCAGAGGCGACTCGTTCGTTGAGCATCGGAACGCTGCTTATCTTTATCATGGTCACCCTCTTCCGAGGCTGCAAGGCAGCTTCAACGTTGCAGCTCGAATACGGTTGTTTTGTTTCCGGTGTCGACCAAGGCTCGGCCGCGCTGGAGCGTGAGCGTCATGCGATGACCGCCGATGATGACGGTGTAAATGCCGCTCTCGGCGTCGAAGGCTGCCCATGTACCAGTGCCGCCATTCGAGGCGAGTATCTTGCCGTTGGCAAGGAACTTGACGGCTCCAAGCGCGGGTTCGCCCGAAAACATTAGCTTCTGGGCATAGGTGCCGACGATCGGGTCAGGGCCGGCGGAGGCGTTGCCGAAGGAGACGTTGCCGGTGACGACGATGATGTACGGAGTCGTCTGCCGCACGAGTTTGCTATTGACCGGAGAGACGCCTACCAGAACGCGTGTGCGCTGGGTAACGGAGCCCTCGTAGACGACGCCCGTGGGGCCATCTTTATGGGTTATAAGAGATCCGGCGGTCTTGGGATTGAAGACGGCAGCGAAGCTGGGCTTGCTGCCCACGTCGAAGCCTTCCTGCGCACCACTGAAGGTCCAGGCGACGCGGAACTTGCCGGGCTCGGCGTAGAAGTAGTAATAGTGATCGCCGACAAAGCTGTCGATGAGCACCTGGTTGTTGCCCTGATGCAAAGGTGCGGGAGCGTCCAGTTTGAGCGATTGGGCAGCGGCCGAGCGCATGTTGAGCAGAGTGCAGGCCAGAACACCGGCCAGAGCAATGCGTGCAAGCAAGGAACGATAACGCATTCCAGGGATTGCGAGTGCGGCCATGGGTAGAACTGCACGGCGATCGATCTTCATTGTCGACTCCTGAGTGAGACTCTCTGAGCAGTCACCGTTTTCCGAAGTGATAGGCTGCACCAGCGCTGATCCGAAGGTTGTTTTGGTGGTCATCTGCCTTGTTGTCAAAGGTAGTAACGAAGTAGTCGATCTGCGCAACGCGTAGTGTGATCGCGCGACTTATGTTGAACTCAACGCCTCCGCCCAGAGTCGAGCCAAAGACCGTTGACGAAGAGGCTCCGCCCGAGTTCGCCGGAGCCAGTCCTCCAGTTGCGCGCACCGCACCCAGCAGCACCTGACCGTACGGAACAAAGCGAGCATGCGGTCTGCGGTAGTAGAAGCGCGGCCCGCCCAGATACGAAGTCAGCGTCAGGTCAAGACCGGTGCCATCTACGTTCCCGGCATGCACTGCTCCGACCTCGATCACCGCGGCGAACTGCGGACCGAAATGATACGCATACGATCCGCTGCCGCCATTCATCGAAAAGCATCCGCATCCAGCCGGTGGTGCATTGGTGCGTACGTAGGTGTAATCCAGCGCGATCTCGTTGGATGGCTGAGTCTGCGCCATCAGGTTGACGGACGCAATCGACAGGAGCAAGAGGGAAAGAAGTGAACGCATGGTCATAGGTCCTCGTTTACTGCACGGTCAGCGTGACTGTGGTGGAGTGGGTGTCCGATCCGCTGGTACCGGTCACAGTGATGGTGTAAGTTTTGGCCGACGATGGCAGCGCGAAGCCGGCGCCGCAGCCTATCGTTGACGCCGTGATACCAAGCAAGGCCACGAGGCATGCAAGATTCGTGAAGACTCCCCAGCCTCTCTTCCCGGACCGGAATCTCTTGCCCGGGAAAAGCAACAGCAAGGCTGCAAAGACAGGCGCTGTGAAAGGCCAGGCTGAAAGATTGCCTCTTCCTGCTACCTGTTGAACTGCTGTCTGGACGATCATCGTCGCCTGAGCGCCAGAGCCTCCGGGTGTGACCGAAGTGGGTGAAAAGGTGACAGTCGCTCCCGGCGGAAGACCGTTGGCCGTGAGCGCTACCGCCTGGGCAAAGGAGCCGCCCGTCGAGGCAACTAACACGCTGTATGTGGCGCTGCTTCCCGAGACGACGCTTTGGGAAGCAGGCGTCGCGGTTACGGTAAAGTCGGCAGGCGCTACAGCGGCACCGGTGCCGGTCAGGGAGCTGGTTTGTGTCCCGACAGCGTCGGTGACAGAGAGTGCCGCGGTGAAGGTTCCGGCAGAGGTGGGCGCGAAGGTAACCGCAACGGTGCAGGAGCCTCCGGCGGCCAGCGTCGTCCCGCAGGTATCGGCACCGAGTTGGAACGAAGACGCGTTCGCCCCCGTGATGCTTACCGAGGAGATCGACAGTGCAGCGTTGCCTGCATTAGCCAGTGTGAACGTCTGGGCTGCGCTGCTGCTTCCAGTTGTCACGGTGTTGAAGTTCGCAGAGGCGGCGGTGAGTGCGGCCTGCGGAGCTGTTGTGACAGAGGCGACGCCGGTACCCGTCAGCGCTGAGGTCTGCGTTCCCACCTGATCGACGACGGTGAGCGTCGCCGAGGATGGGCCTGCGGTGGTGGGCGAGAAGACGACGAGGATCTGGCAGGTACTTCCTGGCGGAAGTGCGGGTAGGTCACGTGGGCTCGATCCGCCGCGTTTAGTCGCTCGGCTACGCGCCGGTCTTGCGGCTTCTGTGCCGCCGGTGGCACAGCTGTCGTTGACTACGATGAAGTTGTCCGGATTCGCACCGCCGAGTGAGATCGATGTAATGGCCAGCGTGGCGTTGCCTGCATTCGAGAGCATGAAGGTTTGCGCGGAGCTTGCGGCGCCTGTCGTTATGCTGCCGAAGTCGGCGGTTGTGGGGGACAGTGACGCCTGCGGGGCAGAGGTTGTTACGGCGTTGCCGTTTCCGGAGAGGACTACGGTCAAGGGTGATGCAGGATTGTCGAGGTCATGAATCGAGTAGGTGGAGGTGAGTGCGCCCGCGCTCTGCGGCGTGAAGGTGAAGGTGACGGTGCAGGTGCCTCCGTTGGGCTGGATGATGCCGCAGTTGTTCGTCGTCTGGGTGAAGTCAACCGCGTCCGTCAGCGATCCGGTGCTGAGATAGATTGACTTGCCGGTGTTGTTGGTGATGATAGAGGTAAGTGTGGAGCCGGTGCTGCCTACTGGAGTCGGGGTAAATGTCTGCGTTGCGGGTGCGATGGCAAGCGTTCCGTTGGTCGGGAGGGGGTTTGCGTCGCCGAATAGATCGATCGTCTGTGTGGCATAGGGGGTGAGCGCATTTAGACTATTGTCCGTCAGCGCAATCGAACCGGTGATTTGGCCACTACCACTGGCTGGTTCGAATTCCACCGTGAGTCCGCAGCTGCTTCCTTGCGCCAACGTCCCGGCTGAGGAAGATGGCACTATAGAGGGGCACTGCCCGTCGTTGCCGGTGAAGAACGTGAAGCCCGCGGAGACACTCGCATTTGACCCGGTCGCAGGCGGCGGCAGAGCCAGTGGAGCGTTGCCGATGTTTGAGACGACCACCTCTAGCGGACCGTCAGTCGTGTCGGTCGAACCGACGAGAGTGGACGTGGGAAAGTTCAACCCGGCTCTGGTGACATTCACCGTGCGTACCAGATTGTTCTTCGTGTCGGAGACGTAGAGATTGCCCTCGCCATCTAAGACAACCTTCTGCGGGCCGTTCAAAGAGACCTGCGTTGCTGGCAGGCCGGAAGAGCTTATCGTGCCACCGCCAGCGACGGTAGTGATGGTTCCAGTGGCCTGGTCCACTTTTCGGATGCGGTTGTTGCTGAAGTCTGCAATATATAGATCGCCGGCAGCGTCCACTGCAACGCCCATCGGCCAATTCAACTGCGCGCTGGTTGCAGGTCCGCCGTCGCCTCCGTATCCGCCGCCGAGTGCGTTGTTGCCTGCAACGGTGTGAATGATGCCGTCCGTCGTTACTTCGCGTACGACGTGGTGCCCGGAATCCCCGATGAACAGATCGCCCGCAGCATCGACGGTGATGGAATCGTATGACGCATAGACTCCCTCACCGGAGAGAGCCAGGTTGGCCTGGGTAGCTGGTCCACCATCACCGCTGTAGACCGGCGAGTCTTGACCGGTAGTCGCTGGATTACCCGCAACCGTAGTAATGATCCCCGAAGTATCTACCTTACGGATCAGGTTATTGTCATGATCTTCGATATACAGATTGCCCTGCAGATCGAGCGCGAGACCTTCTGGATAGTTCAGGCTGGCCTGCGTGGCCGGGCCATTGTCTCCGCTATAGCCCGCATTTCCATTGCCAGCGACGCTAGTGAGTATATGTGTGACGGCATCGATCCTGAAGACCTGCTGGGCCGTCTCACCTATGAAATAGACGTTGCCCGCCGGATCGACAACCACGTCGGAGGGACGATCGAACGTTGCACTGGTCGCAGGACCGCCAACGCCGCTCAAGCCTCCGGCACCCGTCCCGGCGATCACAGTGATGTTGCCGCTCGTATCGATCTTGCTGACCGTGTTGCTATTGAACGAGGCGATATAGACGTTCCCCGCGAAGTCCACTGCCCCCGCCGATGGATTGCAAGTTGGCCCCAGCAGAGCGGATCCGCTGTAGGCATTGCAGTTTGGCGCATTGACCTCACCAGCCAGCGTTGTCAGGAGTCCAGGTGTCAGCACTGCAAGCGGAGCGACACCCCGGCCGTTCAAGCCGATATTGATCTTGCCGGCGCTGGTGACTGCCTGCAGCGGCACGGCACGCTGGCCGGGATATGCAGGACTGAAAGTGATTGGTACAGTGCAGATGGTCCCCGCTGCATTCGAGGTTGTACCGTCTACGGCGCAGCCGGTGACCGTGCCGACCGTGTACTCCTGCTTGTTGCCCTGCGAGACAGGCACGGTGAAGCCGCTGATGGTCTCGGCAGAGGTTGTCTTCAGAAGAATATTCTGCGGTGCGCTGCTGCTGGCAACATTCGTTGCAGGTAAGGCGATCGGGCCGTTCACCGCAACCAACTGGGCATGCAATGGCTTCCATGACAACAGGAGCATGACCATCAGCCCTGGAAGGTGCAAAGGCTTCCATGCCTTCACAAGGCCGTAACGGAGAGAACGGAAGTACTGGCGAGATATGCAGCGCGAGATCAGAGGGATTCCGGGGATTGACGACGGCATCAGAGGTTCTCCTTGAGTTCTTCAAACGATCTTTGGCATATCCGAAGTTGACCGGCCGGGGAGACCTGCAGGTGCAGGCCGGATTGCTGGAGCGCGCGACGGATGCGGTCTGTGGTGGCTGGGACCTCACCATCCATCTGCGCAACGATGGTGATCAAGGGACTACCGCAAGTGGGACAGACCGTCGGTGTATTTGGCGCGCCCGGTTCGCTGTCTTGAACGTGGGGCATTGAGCCCGCAACCGTGATGGTTACCTCGCGGTGCTGATACTCAATCGAGATCCGCGTCGTTCTTTTCATAGCGTCCTTGGTGGAGCGGGATCGTTGTTTCAGATCCTGGGAGTCAGCGTTGCTATACTGTGCTCGTCTGGATTCCCTAAAAATTCCGAGTCCGCTTCCCTCGGTGCAACCAGTTCTCCCACGGCCGCCGAATTGGCGTCCTCAAGTCCGGCTCAATCGCCCCTCAATTGAGGCTCAATCGGCCCATGTCCTTTATTTCGAATGGTGTAGTGAAGTTTGAAGACTATGAAATTGATCGCGCCCGATGGCAGTTGAGCTGGCGCGATGAACCTCTGACGCTCAATCGGAAGACATTTGACCTGCTTCTTTACCTGGTGGATCACGCCGACCGGGTGGTTGGGAAGGACGAACTTCTGCGTACGCTCTGGCCGGAGTCGTTTGTCGAAGAAAGCAACCTGACCCAGCACATCTTCCTGCTCCGTAAAGCCCTCTCCCGGCACGAATCCGGAACGAAAATCATCGAGACCGTCCCTGGGCGCGGTTATCGCTTTGCAGCCGTCATCAAGGAGCCTCAGCCGGCTGCGGATCGGATGGTCATCAGCGCCAGCGAATCCATCACCCGGATCACCCTTGAAGAAGAAGTGGACACATCGGAGCAGGCCCCCCAGGGGCTCGAAGTCGTCCAGCCGCTGCTGTCCACTCCCCCTGGAAAGCGTCGTACCTATTGGATAGCCGGTGGATCTGTCGTCGCCATGGTGCTTTGCGTCGCAGGCTGGTTCGGTTGGCAAAGGTGGCTCGACCGCTCCAGTTCGCAGCCCGTCCAGGTCATCCTCATGCCGCTTGACGGCACGACTGGCGACCCCGTGCTCGACCGCTCCCTCGTCGATGCCCTGCGCATTGACCTCTCGCAGAGCCCCTTCGTCTCTGTAGTCCCGGCTACCGCCGTCCAGTCCACGCTCACCCAGATGCACAAGGCCGATGAGCCCATGACCGAGGCCGTCGCGCGGGAGGTCTGCGAGCGCACCAACAGCCAGGCCGTGCTCGCCGGCAAGATCGCCAGGGTCGGCAGAGAGTTTCTCCTCACCGAACAGGCCAGCAGTTGCGTCGACGGCTCTGTCATCGGGGCCGCCAAACGCGAGGTCGAAAGCACCGAACATCTCCCTCGCGAGATCGATGGCCTGGCCGAAAGCCTGCGGCAGAAGCTGGGCGAGTCCCGCAGAAGCATCGCCCGCTTCAGCACGCCGCTCTTCTCCGCCGACACCGCTTCGCTCGACGCACTCAAGGCCTACAGCCGCGCCTCCTACGACTCCGAACGCGGCAAGCGGACCGAAGCCATCGAGCTGCTCAAGCAGGCCATCGCCTTCGACCCTAACTTCGCCACGGCGTACTTCGACCTCTCAACAAACTATCGCGCCTCGGGCGACCATGAGGCCGAGCTAGCCGCCATGCAGAAGGCGTATAACCTCCGCAGCTACGTCAGCAAGGCTGTGCAGTTCGCCATCGTGGCTCGCTACAACACCCTGGTCACCGGAGACCTCTTCGCGGCGGAGCGCAACCTGCAGAGCTGGACCGAGATCTATCCCCGCAACGCCACCGCATGGAACAATCTCTCCACCGTACAACACGAGCTCGGCCGCGTCTCCGAAGCCGTCTCCTCCAGCGAGAGAGCTCTGGAGCTCATGCCGTCCAACCAGGCGATGTACGTCAACCTCGCGGTCAGACAGTTGCATGCCGACAATCCAACCGCGGCCCGCTCCACCCTCGACCGGGCTATCGCCAAAGGCCTGGATGGAGACCGCGTGCGCAACTTCTATATGGAGATCGCCTACTACCAGCGGGACGTCGCGCTCATGCAGACTCAGATCGCCTGGAGCGCGGCCCACACTAACTCCCCATTTTTCTTCCTTACTCAGGCCCAGATTGCGTCAGCGGAGGGCCGGCTGGCAGACGAACAAAGGCTTCTTGGCAAAGCAGCCGCTCTCTACCGCACCCAGGGTCTGGCTGATGTCGCCGACAGTAACTCCAGAATCGTGGTGGTCGGGCTCATTGAATCAGGACAAAGAGAAGCCGGCGAAAAGCTCTTCCATAGCCTGCCCCCAGATCCCGCAGACCCCTGGTATCTGCTCGGTCTCGCCTACACCGGCGATCACCAGGGTGGGCTAGCCGGCCTCAAGGCGATGCAGGCGAAGTATCCGAAGGGAACTCTGGTCAACCTCTTCTGGGCTCCCTATATTGAGGCCGAGATCTATCTGGCCGGCCATAGGCCGAAGGACGCCGTCACCGTTCTCGAGCCTACCCGCGCTCTCGATGGCAGAGACCTCTTTCTGCCCACACTTCGCGGCGACACCTTCCTCGCCGCCGGCGAGCCTCTACGCGCGGAGAAGGAGTATCGCGAGGTTCTCGCCCGCCCGTCCCTCGAACCCATCTCCGCAAACATCCCACTCGCCTGGCTTGGCCTGGGTCGCGCCCTGGCCGCTCAGGGAAACCGCCCCCCCGCTATCGAGGCTTATAAGCACTTCCTGACGCTGTGGGCACACGCTGATCCCGATGCCATGTACCTGAAGCAAGCCAAACAAGAGTTCGCTACCCTGCAAACAGCTACGTTGGCCAAATAGGCGGCCTAAGGCCAAAGCAGAATGCCTTTCCTGCCCTGGCTTCGCGGCAACGCCTATCTAGCCGTCGACCAGCCCGCCCTTGCAGAAAAGGACATCCGCAATGCTTGTGACACATCCTGACGCAGGCTCTACCTCTTCCGCCATTACTCTTTCCCCGCTCGGCATCGATCGCGTTGGCCGCACAGAGCAATCGCGCCTCTGCCATTGATACCTACCAACATTTCTTCACTCTCTGGGCGCATGCCGATCCAGACGCGAAGTTTATGCAACAAGCCAGGAAGGAGTTTGCGGCCCTTCAATCACCCCCAATTTGTGCTTATTTACGACCCAGCAAACGAATTCGATGAGAGCCCTGAACTCCGTTCAAAGCGTAAGGGCCCAGGATGATAGCTTTTGATGACTTTCGACCACCTTCGTCCAGATGCTAACGCTGACAATTTTATGACTCTTCGTCGCGTGACTGCCCTCCCACTTGCAGGCTGCGGCCCATCACCACAGAGGATGTTCTGGAAGTGCAAGGTACTGGGACAGTTGGCTTCGAAGAGACAGGCGAGGTGTTATCGTCACCAGCGACACCGAGTGAACGTCGCCCAGCAACGAAATGTGGCCTCTGTTTACTAATAAGGTCGAAGATTCAGAGGTCCTGAAGAGGTCCAATAAGGGGAAAAATGCGTGTGAAACGTCGTATAGGGTGCGGTCCGTACCACGTAGTTTCAATGAGTTGCGTTATGTTGCCGTAATGGCATGGAAGAGGTCATGGGTTCGATTCCGACCGTCATCAACGGGAATAGCAGGGAAGAGCAAAGGCGGCCGATGTGTTGAGATCTGGAGATGTGACTTGAATTCGGCAGAACGATTCACAGTCGCAAAAATCTTAGAACAGGACCGATCTGCCAGCGTTGAGCTTTATTTGACTGAAGTTGGTTGCAGTTCGTGCCGATTTGAGTGGGCTTCCCATTAGGAAATCTGGGAACAATCAAGGAACATTCTGGGAACAATTAGGATTTTCATCCATTGCTTTCCGCTCAAAAGTGCTTTGTTTTGTTTAGCTAAGTTGCTGAAAATACATCGATCAGCATTTTCGCAACGAGGAGGTCAGCGGTTCGATCCCGCTCAGCTCCACCAAAGAATCAATCACATGCGGCATAGGTATTGAACTTGACGGCACTTTTGTGTCGTTACTTGTGTCGTAACCCTTCGATGTGCTCCCCGCATTACCCTTTTTCCCTCTTCCCATGGTGAGTGCATCCAGCGCGTCTCGCTTTGCTTCCAGTCGGACGTGCGAGTAGTGAGCGAGCATCTTTTTTGAGACGTGCCCGGCAATCGACATGATCGTTTGGTCACTCGCCTTAGACTCGGCTAGTTCCGTGATGGCTTGGTGGCGTAGATCATGGAAACGGAAGCCATCGAAGGGGCTCTTGAGGCCAGAGATATTCTCCCCGCACCCCGTACACATCTCGCCGGGGTTCTGGAGCAGTCTGCATCCGCCACATTGGATTGCCCGCGTTAGTCTCCTCCAAGCCGTGCGCCAACTCTTGATGCCGCGTGTAGGGTCGAAATGAGCCGTTTCACAGGCAGAGAAAAGGGAAATGACTCGGCTCAATCGCTCCCAGAGCCTCTGAACGCCTGTAAAGCTCAAGAATCACCGCCCAGGCATCTGCATTCAAGGGGATTACGCGCTCCCCGGCCTCTGTCTTGCTCTTCCGCACCGCGAGCGAGCGTCCGATCATATCAACGTCCCGCCAACGCATGTCTTTCATCTCGCAGCCACGCATTGTTGTGTTCAGTGCGAGCCGTGCGGCACAAGCAACGGTTTCCCTTTAAGAAATCTGGAACAATCAAGGAACATTCCGGGAACAATTAGGATTTTCATCCGTTGCTTTCCGCGTAAAAGTGCTTTGTTTTGTGTTGTTAAGTTCCTGAAAATAAGTTCCTAAGCGTTTTCGCAACGAGGAGGTCAGCGGTTCGATCCCGCTCAGCCCAATAAATCAAGGATTGCGAGCCGGACACTTCAGTGTTTGGCATTTTTGTGTCGTGGTTTGTTCGCAGTCTTTCATCCTGAGCTATAAGTGGCTGACAACGACGAAGATTTATCGACTGCGTTGGTTGGCTGTGGTCTACGAAGCTACTGCTTGGAAGGTGGATGATTGACGGTCTCGCCTTGAACAAAGGCTATGAGTTCTGTCGTGAAGCGCACGGGGCGTTCCCAATGCAATGCATGTCCGGTTTCGGGGTAGGCCGAAAATTGGGTATGTGGGATGGTGCGGACAAGCGTGTCTTGATCTGCACGGGTGAAGATGGAATCCTTTTCACCCCAGAGGATGAGTGTGGGGACGTGAATCTTCTTTAGCTCTTCGGCGGAGTCTTGGTGGCTTTGGGCGAGGCCGTGCCATGTGGATGCGGGGACTCTTTCAGCTTCGGCCACCCAGATCTCGAAGTTCTGCGCGGGAACGGGATGGTAGATGGTGCTTGCCTGGAAGTCGCGGGCAAAGGTGTATGGGATGGGATCGGTCATCGAGCTGAATGCACTGAAGATCGACGATTGCGTACTGGATGGCTTGGTCAGGCCGGGACCGGAGCCGATGAGGACCAGGCGATCGAGGTGATTAGTGTCCAACTCAGCTACTTTTTGTGCGACGAAGCTGCCGAGGGAGTGTCCCACCAGGGTCGCGTGATGAATGTTCTTCTGATCGAGGAAGTCCAGGATATCGCCCGCGAGGTCTAGGGCGTTGTAGCCGGTCTCGGGATGGTCCGATAGTCCGTGGCCGCGCAGTGTGATGGCGTAGACACAATACTTTTTGGGGATGAGTGGAAAGACTCGGTCGTACGAATGCCATGAGTCGCCAGCGCCATGGAGCAGGACGAGAACAGGACCGTTGGGGTCTCCCTGCTGGACGTAGTTGAGCGTGAGTCCGGTCTTGGTCTTGAAGAGTAAGGATGTGAGGACGACTTGAGGGTCGCTCCATTCCGTCTTGAGAGCATCGGCGTCTGGTGTATGCTGCGCGTTTGGGCTTTGCGCTATGAGTGGAGACATGGCGACAATGAGAGTTGAGAGTGCGAGGACGAAAACAGAAGACATACGGCGCTTAACCGGGTGAGAGGTGTGCATCAAGAAGTCCCTTCCATGTTGTTGCCGTTTGTGGAGATGGTATGGATTGACCTCGGCTCTTACCATCGACCCATTGGTTTATGCGAATGTAACAGGTATTGGTGACTGTTTTTAAAATCAAATCTTAAATGCCTTTTGTGAGACCCTTGCAGGAATCTGTGTTTGGAGGCGGTGTCGATGATCGGGAAGCAGCAATTTAGACTTCTGGTTTTACCAGGCGATGGCATAGGGCCGGAGGTAATGCGCGAGGCACTTCGCGTTGTGGAATGGATAGGACAGTATGCAGAGGTGGAGTTTACGATCCGTCATGCGTTGGCTGGAGGTGCGGCTATTGATGCTTATGGAACGCCGATGCTGGATGAGACGATTGAGCAGGCGATGCATGCGGATGCGGTTTTGTTTGGGGCGGTGGGGGGTCCACGCTGGGAGAAGCTGGGTTTTGATCTTCGGCCCGAGTTGGCGATTCTGCGGCTGCGGCGCGAGCTTTCGCTCTTCGCGAATCTACGGCCTGTGACTGTTTTCGATCCGTTGATCGAGGCGAGCACGATCAAGCCGGAGGTGATACGAAACCTCGATCTTATGATCGTGCGCGAGTGTATGGGCGGTCTCTACTTCGGGGAGCCGCGCGGTATCGAGACGATGCAGGACGGACAGATGCGAGGCTTCAACACGGAGACCTACTCGACCGTCGAGATAGAGCGCGTGGCTCGGGTTGCATTCGATCTTGCGCGCCATCGTCGACGTGTGGTTTGCAGCGTTGAAAAAGCTAATGTGACTGAGAGCGGATTGGTGTGGCGTCAGGTCATTAGTAAGCTGCACGAACGAGATTATGCTGATGTCGAGCTGCGGCACATGTATGCGGATAACTGTGCGATGCAGCTTGTCCGTAATCCGAAGCAGTTCGACGTCATTGTTACGGGAAATATCTTCGGCGATATTCTCTCCGATCTTGCATCGATGCTGACCGGCAGTTTAGGAATGCTTCCTTCGGCGACGATTGGAGTACCGAGGGGAGATCGTTTTGTGCCTGCGGTGTATGAGCCGATTCACGGCTCAGCTCCTGACATTGCAGGACGTGGCATCGCGAATCCGATGGCTCAGATTCTTAGCGTGGCGATGATGCTGCGGTTGTCGTTTCGGATGGAAAGGGAGGCCACGCTTGTCGAGCAGGCTTGCATCGCCGCTCTTGCGGCGGGGGCGCGTACGGCCGATCTCGCGGCTGCAGGAGAGAAGGCGTTGTCCACTTGGGAGATGGGCGATGCGGTCCTCCATCAGTTGGAAGAGACGGCAGGAAAGCGCCAATTGACGGCGTGATTCAGTACTCTGTTTTGTCAATCAGCCGGAGGGCGTGTATGCTGCATTTCATGTTGAAAGAAGTTTTTGCCGCTTATCATCGCGCGAAGTTGACGGGCCGTCTAGGATCGCCTGCGGGCATCGCTGCGCGAATTATTAAGGCCGCGACGATTGAATATGGCGGTACCTGACGTTCAGACAGATCTGAATTGAAGCCGCCACAGCGAAAGCTCTGGCGGCTTTTTTCATGCAACGGACTCGAAATCGCACCCACCAATGCCAAGAGGACAACAGCCATGGAATGGATCTACAAGATCAGCGCGGCCGCGAGACCACGAGTCTTGATGCGGATCGCACAACTCTTCGATCAGCAACTGGTTCCGATTCGCGTGTGTCTGCTGGAAGAGCGGGGAGGTCTGCTCGACATTGCTATCACGGTCGAAGTCGAGCAGGAGCTCGCACAGAGGATCCACGCGAAGCTCTACCATCATGTGGATCTGCTGAGCGTCGATTTGGTCGCCGGACGTCTTTCAACAGCTTTGGCCGATGAAGAGAGAGGACGTCCAGCGGAGGTTGCAACGCATGTGATGGATGCAGGAGAGATTTAGAGCGGTGGGGTAAAGCGTCCGTCGATTGCAGTCCAGCCGCCATCGACGATGGTAAGGGTTCCGGTGACAAACGAACCTGCGTCGGAGGCGAGGTAGACAACTGCGCCGGCCATCTCGTGCGGTTTGGCCCATCGGCCTAATGCGCTCTTCTGTGCATAGGCGTTGTACCAATCTTTGTTTGCAGCGATCGGCGCGGTGAGTGGCGTATCGACGACGCCGGGCCCAATGGCGTTGACCCGGACACCGCTGGAAGCGAGTTCAGCTGCAAGGGTCCGGCACATCTGCAGAACGCCGGCTTTAGTTGCGGCGTAGACGCCCTGGCCTGGCTCTACCGTGATGGCGCGAATGCTGGCGAAGGCGATGATGCTCCCCTTGCCGCGCTTCTTCATATTGCGTCCCACCGCGGTGATGAGGCGGAAGGTGCCTTTCAGGTTGAGAGTGACGACGCGGTCAAACTCTTCTTCGGTCATGTCGAGGAGCTGTTTGCGCACATTGATGGCGGGGGTGCTGACCAGGACATCAAGGTCCGGCAAGGATGCGATGGCGTTGATGACTCCCTCTCGATCGCGCATGTCGAAGGCAAGAGCTTCGGCTTGGCCGCCAGCTGCCTTGATCTCATCGGCTACCTTCTGGGCCGCTTCCATGTTGAGGTCTCCGCAGAGAACATGGGCGCCGTGCGCTGCTAGTCCATGCGCGGCGGCCTCGCCGATTCCGCTGCCTGCGCCCACGACGAGCGCCTGTCTTCCGGTTAGATCAAAAAGCTTTCTGTAATCAAACAATGTTCACTCCCCTTTAGGACTAACTTCACCTTGTTTTTGCGAGACGACGAAGACTCAGGACGAAGCTGCGAAGAGCTTCGAGCCCGACAGTGATTGACTCTAACTCTTATTTTCGGATTTGCCTACGCGGTGTACCAGTTTGGATTGCAATCAGTGGCGGGTACGACTTCCATCTGTTTCCGAGATTGAGCGGACTGGTATTCAGATTGTTGACAGCTTGTTACAGCACGATGTATCTTGACTCTAAACCAAAACCCAGTAACTTCTTTGGGGCCTCAAAGTCCCGTCGTATCAGGCGTTAGCCACCTTTTTCAGAGCAGATGGCGCACACTTGTACCCGGGAGCGATCCTGAATTCATGCAGTCCGTTACCTCTTGTCGACGGCGTTAAATTCATATTCTGGAGAGTCCTGATGCGATCAAAGTTCCTGCTTGCTGCGTTTCTCATCCCATTTTTGACGCTTAATTTTGGTGTTTCGGCCTGGGCACAGTACACGACCGGGACCATAGCAGGCACCGTCACGGATCCGACCGGCGCATCCATCTCCGGTGTGACCCTTGTGCTGACAAGTCAAAGTACAAACGAATCGCGCACGTATACGACAGGCCGGGCGGGAGATTATGTATTTCCGGCGCTGGCTCCCGGAAGCTATGTGCTGACGCTGAACGCGCCTGGGTTCAATGAGACCAAGGCCCTAGTGAGTGCCACCACAAGCGCAACAGTTACGCAGAACTTTTCGCTGAAGCCTGGCTCAGCCTCTACCATTGTGCAGGTCGATGCGACCGCATCCGTGCTGAACACCAGCGGATCGGAATTGTCGACGACGCGTACGCCCCAGGAACTGGCTTATCTTCCGAGCTTCAGCCGCAGCCCGACGAACCTTGTGACGCTCGAGCCCGGTGTAACTCCGATGTATCTCCCCGATGGCAATGGCGCATTGGTCGCCGTCAGCGGGGCGCAGACCGGTCTGATCTCGGCCTTTGGAAGCCGTGCCCGCGCAACCGCGGCTTCGCTGGACTATACCGATGTCAACGACTGGGAGTTTGGGGGCTTCGCGCTGGGCACGTCTCCGACGCTGGATATGATCTCCGAGACGAAGGTGATTACTGGAGTGTTTCCGGCAGAGTACGGCGTTGAGTCGTCAAACATTGTTCTGGTGACGAAGTCTGGAAGCAATCATCTGCATGGCTCGGCGTACGACTACATTCAGAATAACGAGTTCAACGCTCGGGATTATTTCGATACCACTGGCAAGCCTTCGGTGCTGAAGCAGAATATCTACGGATTTACTTTGGGTGGTCCGGTCTGGCGCGACCACACCTTTCTCTTCGGTGGACTTCAGAAGGTGAGCACGCGCGGCGCTGGATCTACCTTTGTCTTCCCGGTTCCCACGGCGGCTGCGCTGGCAGGTGCTACCGATCCTCTCGCACTGCAACTCTTTCAGGCTAACGTCCCTCTACCTCCAAACGCTCCGGCTGGAGCATTGAGCGCACCGACGACAGAGACGATGGCGTCCCCGAACGACAGCTATCTCTATCTCATTCGCGGGGACCATCGCTTCTCTGAGGCACACTCGATTGCGGTTCGCTACTTGTTCAGCAAAGGCACGGCGGTGCTGCCCTATGCCGGTACTATCAATTTTCTGCCTGGCTTCGGAGTGAACTTTGATACCGGCGCACACAGCGTGAACATTACAGATACCTATCTTCTCGGAAGCAACAAGGTCAATGAACTCCGAGTTGCGTATGGCCGCTCGAATGGTCAGTTCGATCCGCAGGATACCAGCGGGATTCCACGCATCAACTTCGCGGATCAGAACTACAGCTTCGGCGAGGCGCAGTACTTTCCGCAGGGCCGCCTCTTCAACGTCTATCAGATCAACGACACGTTCAGCTGGGTGAAGGGGAGGCATTCGCTGAAGTTCGGCGCGGATGTGCGTTACATCCAGGACAACTCCAGCAGCACGACAAGCGGGGGTATTCGAGGCACATTTACCTTCGCTCCTTCGACCGATGCAAATGGCGTGGCGCATACCTCTTTGCAGAATTTTCTCTCGGGTACACCGGCGAGCTGGTCTCGAGTCTTCGGAGCGACCTACGAGGGTTACAGGATGTGGGTGCCAGGATTCTTCGCGCAGGATGAGTGGAAGATTCAACCGACGCTTACTCTGAACTACGGAATTCGTTATGAGGTGCAGGGAGCGTTGAATGAAGTTCACGGATTGATCTCGGAGCTGGATCCGAATCTGCAAGGCGTGAATGTTGGAGCGGCAGGTTCTGGGCCACTGGGTGCATTTCGCAGCGGCAATCCAGGAATCGCAGGGAACTACAAAAACTTCTCACCGCGCGTTGGATTCTCGTGGAATCCGAGTGGCTCGAAGACGACAGTACGCGGCGGATACGGCGTTTATTTCGACACGTTGAACTTTGCTTTACTTGCGAACACCCGGTTTGGCCCTCCTCTGAACTACACTGTGTCACTCTCGGGCGGCAATAACTTCGCGAATGGCAATACCTTTGACAACTTGGTCAACGGCGCTGCACCAATCGAGACCAGCACAGCGGCACAGATAGGATCGTTTGGCTCGTTGGCGAACTTTGGCAGCATCACCTCGGTGGCGAGGAATCTGCCTAATCCCTATACGCAAAACTATTCCCTCGGAGTTGTGTATCTCCTGGGGTCTCGGACAGCTTTGAGCGCGGACTATCTGGGTAGCGTGAGTAGAAAGTTGACCGACCTTGCACCGATCAATTCGGTGGCTGTCCAGCCCACAGCGCCGACAACGCTGGCGCAGGAACAGGCCTGCATCGGGACGACCGCTGCTCCTGGTCCATGCACTGTCACAGCAAACGGCGAGTATGGAGCGCATAACAATCGCATCGATCCTAGATTCGATCAGGTTGACCTGCTCGCAGCACATGGATCATCGAACTATAACGCGGTGGCTGTGCAGATCAAGCAGGCGACGACCTACGGGCTGGAAGGGCAGTTGTCCTATACCTATTCGAAGTCACTTGATGATGATTCCGATTACAACCTGGCGCAGATCAGCAATGAAGAGAGCTATCCTCAGAGTCAGGCTCCAAACGCGCACAATCTTGAGTATGGTCCGTCGGACTTCGACATTACGCATCGAATCACTTTATCCACTGTCTGGGCAGTTCCATATGCCAAAAACCAGCAGGGACTCGTCGGCCACCTGCTGGGAGGATGGGTCTTCAGCACGCTCGATCTGTGGCAGACCGGAGCGCCCGCCACCATCTTCTCCGGAGCGCGACTTGGATTTGCCGATACGAATCTCGATGGCAACCTGATCCAGACGACCGGCATGGATAACACGCGTGCGAGCATCAATCCTGGAGGCGTCGGTTTCCGTTTTGGGCATCCTTCCACCATTCCAACGGCTGCCACACGAGGCATCGGTGGAACCGCCAATACCAGCAACTTCAAATATGTGCAGCCTCTTATCGGAAACATTGGAACACTCGGGCGCAACACATTTCGCATGAACAGTCTTCCTACGGTCGATTGGTCACTCTCTAAGAACACTCGTATCTTTGGAGATGGCTTTCTGGGTTCGGGACCGTGGAATCTTGAGATACGAGCGGACGCATTCAACATATTCAACATTCCGTTCCTTACGGCAGCAGGAAATGGAACGTGGAACAATCTGGCGAATCCGTCGTTCGGGCAGTACAACACAGCGGGCAGCACGCGAAAGATACAGCTATCGGCAAAGATCAACTTCTAACCTGCAGCTCTCGTATTCATCTCACCCGGCCTCTGTAAAGAAGTCGGATTGAGCCTTTAAACGATGTCCAGCCATGGAGCATGCATGACGAATCAAAGCCTATCCCTTAATATTCAGGAGTCCGTTGTTCGGCAGGTCGAAGAGATTGGGGATGAGATGATTTCCTTTTTGCAGGATCTGACCCGCATCCCAACCATCAATCCGCCCGGGCAGAATTATATTGACGGAGCACGATGTATCGGCAATAAGCTGGAGGAGTTTGGGTACGAGACCCATTACATTACGGCAGAGGGCTGCGCAGAGCATACGGAGCGTAATCCGCGTGTTAATGTGCTGGGCAGGAGAGAAGGCACACAACCTCGTCCGTCTCTGCACTTCAATGGACACTTCGACGTGGTACCTGTAGGCGATGGATGGACAGTGGATCCGTTCGGCGCAGAGATTCGCGATGGCAAATTATACGGACGAGGAACTTCGGATCAGAAGGCCGGGATCGCGGCGTCCATCTTTGCCGTGGAGGCCATCCGACGCGCCGGCATACGGCTGCGAGGGACGGTAGAGCAGAGCGGTAGCGTCGATGAAGAGAGTGGCGGCTTTGCGGGGGTCGCTTACATGGCCAAGCAAGGCTGGATAGGCAAAGACAAGACAGACTTTGTCATCATCACAGAGCCTACCGACGTTAATCGTGTCTGCCTGGGCCATCGCGGAGTGTACTGGTTCAAAGTCACCACGCACGGACGGATTGCGCATGGCAGCATGCCTCACCTCGGCATCAGCGCGGTCGATCAGCTTGTCGATTTTCTGCATGATGTTACTTATCAGCTCAAGCCTTCGCTCGCGACTCGCAAGACCGCCGTGCCGGTAGAGCCGCCCGGTTCGCGCTTCGCGAGTATTAATGTGAACTCTATCTTTGGGGGGCAAGCGGAGGAAGGAACCCAGACTCCATGCGTTGTTGATCGATCCGGAGCGATCTTTGACCGCCGCTTTCTTGCCGAGGAGGATTTTGAGCAAGTTCGTGCTGAAGTAAAAAAACTTCTTGAGGACCTTAGCGCGAAGAATCCTGAGTTCAAGTACAAACTTGAAGACCTGATGATTGTTCATCCCGTCCAAACTAATCCGAAGTGTGAACTGGTTTCTTCGATTTCAGAGAGTGCAGAGATCATCTTTGGCAGAAGACCTATGCTTACGGCGAGTCCGGGTACTTATGACCAAAAGCATGTTGTTCGGTTGGGAAGCGTGGAACAATGTATCGCATATGGGCCTGGCATCCTGAATCAGGCTCACCTGCCCGATGAGCATGTTCTGGTCGCTGACGTCATCACCTCGGCGAAGGTGATGGCTCTTACCGCAATGAAGCTTCTTGGAACGGAGTAGGACGACTGCATGAATGCTTACGTCGCAGCACTGGTCATCTATTCCGTACTCCTGATGGCGCTCGGCATCTTTGTCAGCCGTAGGGTTAAGACATCCTCTGACTTTTTGGTGGCAGGCCGCAGTCTTGGGCCGGGTATGCTCTTCGCGACGTTTCTTGCGGCAAATATTGGAGCGGGGTCCACTGTCAGTGCTACAGGATTGGGATTTCGCTTTGGATTATCTGCATGGTGGTGGGTCGGTTCTGCGAGCATCGGCGGCTTCATTCTGTCCCGCACTCTGGGCCCAAAGCTCTGGACTCTTGCCAAACAGCATAACTTCAGCACCATGGGCGACTTCCTCGAATTTCGCTACAATAAGGTGGTTCGAGCGGTGATTGCCGTTCTGTTGTGGGTCGGAACCCTTACACTTTTAGCCGCGCAGCTTATTGCGATCTCGAGCATTCTGAATGTATCGGTTGGAACTCCGAAGTGGGTCGGCTGCCTTGCAGGCGGAGTCGTAGCTATCGTCTACTGTGCCGCGGGGGGACTGATCGCGTCTGCCTTCGTCAATGTATTTGAGTTAGTCGTGACTATGTCCGGACTGCTTCTCGCGGTTCCGTTTGCGGTGCATCATCTCGGAGGCTGGAGCCAGATATCGACGGCCGTCGCAGCGCAGCCGGGCAAAGCATGGATGTTGAGCATGACTGGTGTAGGGATCAAACAGGTTCTTTCTTACGTCATACTTCTTGCTCCGTCCTTCATGATCTCTCCCGGCCTGGTGCAGAAGCTGTACGGTGCGAAAGACGTGAAGACGGTAAAGCTCGGTGTCGGGCTCAACGCTCTCGCCCAGGCGTTATTCGCTTTTGTCCCTGCGATATTGGGGTTATGTGTGTTCGTCGCGTACCCGCATCTCGCTTCGCCCGAGTTGGCGCTTCCTCTTGCGATGAAGGAGCTTCTTCCGAAGTGGTTGGGGATGTGGGCGATGGCATCCATCTTTTCCGCTGAGTTGAGTGCTACGGGCGCTATCCTTTTTATGCTGTCTACTTCGCTCGCGGTCGATCTGTACAAGACATTTCTAAACCCAAGCATTTCGGAGCATCGGCTCTTGACTGCGAATCGTCTGGCTTCCATCCTGGCGGGAGTGGCTGGCATCTTTCTCGCAATCCAGCTTCCTACTATTCTTTCGGCGATCCAGATCTTCTATGGTCTGCTCTCGGTCTCACTGTTCGTGCCGGTTGTTGTCGGCCTTTATTCGAGACGCGTACTATCGCAGGCGGCACTCGTCAGCATCTTTGCAGCTGTCGCTACTACGCTGGTTGCAAAGCCGCTTACAGGGAATAGGGGGTGGTGGCTGTTATCTCCGGAGGCGATGGGTATTCTAGCTGCGGCGCTGGTAATGCTGGGCTTCCGCGTACTGCGTCCTGCGAAGTGGAGCGAACCAAGTTCTGTAAAAGTTATTGGTTAGCAGATGAAATATCTATTTCAATCGGCGGTATGCTTAAGCACAACGTATTTCCTAATCCGCAATCGAGGTTACTATGTCCACCACCGTCATCTCTGAACCGAACACTGCACCAGCCGCAGCTCTACGCACGATTCAACACTGGATTGGCGGGGCGGCGTTCGCCGG
>NZ_LMUR01000010.1:716473-751301 GCF_009765825.1 Granulicella sp. L60
GTCCCGCTTGCCAATCGCGCTGACATGGAGAAGGCGGTCGCGGCGGCCGAAGCAGCTTTCCCGAGCTGGGCGGCTCAGCCTCCTTTGAGGCGCGCTCGTGTTCTGTTTCGTTTTCGGGAGCTGTTTGAACAGCATCTGGATGAGTTTGCAGCGATCATCACGTCTGAGCATGGCAAGGTGCTCTCCGATGCAAAGGGTGAGGCGACCCGTGGTCTTGAAGTTGTCGAATTTGCTACCGGTATTCCTCAGTTGCTCAAGGGAGAGTTCTCCGAGCAAGTAGGTCCAAACATTGATAGCTGGTCGATGCGGCAGCCACTGGGTGTCGTAGCGGGCATCACCCCTTTCAACTTTCCCGCCATGGTTCCCATGTGGATGTTTCCCGTAGCCATTGCATGTGGCAACTGCTTCATCCTGAAGCCAAGCGAACGCGATCCAGGCGCTTCTATCCTGATCGCGGAGCTGTTGAAGAAAGCTGGTCTGCCGGATGGCGTCTTCAATATCGTTCACGGAGATAAAGAAGCCGTAGACCTCATACTGGAGCATCCCGCGATCAAGGCGGTCAGTTTCGTCGGTTCGACACCTATCGCAGAGTACGTCTATCAGCAGGGAACTGCGCACGGTAAACGCGTACAGGCGCTCGGCGGAGCCAAGAATCACATGATCGTGATGCCGGATGCCGATCTTGACCAGGCGGCTGATGCGCTCGTCGGTGCCGCGTATGGATCGGCCGGGGAGCGTTGCATGGCGATTTCGGTTGCGGTCGTCGTGACCAACGCCGCCGCAGACGCTTTGATTGCGAAGCTGACACCGAGAATTGCTGAGCTGAAGATCGCTGCTGGCACGGAGAGGGGCGCAGATCTTGGACCGTTGGTAACAAAGATCCATCTTGACCGCGTCAGGGGCTATGTGGAATTGGGCAAGACTGAAGGCGCGGAGCTGCTTGTCGATGGACGCGAAAGCGTGCTGCCTAGGGGCGATGGATTCTTCCTCGGCGCCTGCCTCTTCGACCACGTCAAACCAGAGATGCGGATCTACAAGGAAGAGATCTTCGGACCGGTTCTGGGGATCGTGAGAGCACGGGACTTCAAGACTGCGATGGAGCTGATTAACACACATGAGTTCGGCAACGGCACTTCTATCTTTACTCGAGACGGCGATACCGCACGGGACTTTGCTCATAATGTGCAGGCTGGCATGGTCGGCGTGAATGTGCCGATTCCCGTGCCTATGGCCTTTCACAGCTTTGGCGGATGGAAGCGGTCTCTGTTTGGTGACCACGCGATGCACGGACCGGAGGGCGTTCGCTTTTACACACGCATCAAGACAGTGACGGCGCGCTGGCCAACCGGTATCCGGCTGGGTGTCGACACAAGCATGCCGACGCTGGGTTAGCTGATTTTAGAGGTCATTTATGTGCAGTTCGACGCTGGCGTGACTCCACGCAGCGTCGAACTGCGTTTTGACCAGCGCTGCATCGGCATTTCGGTGTTCCAGCAGCAAACTCTGCCACAGGCCAAATAAGGATCGACCATTGCCGGGATTGAGCTCCAGATCGCGGCGGAAGACAGCTTCTGCTTCGACGGGTTGATCGTCGCGCAGCAATGCGCCGCCCAGCGATTCGCGAACCGGATAGTACCAGTCAGCAGGTTCGTTATAGGCGAATCCATCGAGCAACGCGACCGCTCGCTTCCATAAAACAACAGCCTGAGCGCGATCTCCGCGCGCCTCCGATATTCGGGCATCAAGAGCGGTCAGCGCAAGCTCAAGGGCGCTCTTCGCGGGATTGTTGAAGTCTGGAGGGGTATCCGCTGGTAGTGTCTTTATTGCATCGGCTAGCGCCTTTCGTTCGGTTGCTGCTTGCTGTGGATTGTTGGTAGCGGTATAGGCTGCTCCGCGGGCATAGTGCCACATGGCACTCAGGATTGGCAGGCCGTCTGGTGGCGCAGGGTTCGCGAGGATCGTCTTCCACTCTCCAAAACGAACCAACATCCAAGGCTGTGTGGGCAGGAACCACTCCATCAGCCGATTTTGCGGAACCTCAGGCACCACGTGTGCGACCAGCTGCGCTGCGGCATCCTTGGTGCAGCGCGCATCTCCGCTCATACTGCAGGCAGAGGCGAGAAAGTGCATGTTGTGGGTGTAGTACATGCCGTCGTACATATTTGCAACGTCTTCGATATGTTGACTGCGAAAGTAGGCGCGGTCAGCATCCACGGCACGTACGTTTGCGATTGCAGAGTCGTTGAAGTCTCCGACGCGCTGATAGATGTGCGCGGGCATATGCACCAGGTGTCCAGCTGCGGGCGCGAGCGTCTCCAGCCGCTTTGCACTGGGTAGAGCGAGCGATGGATCGGACGAGGCCTCCACTGCATGAATAAGGAAGTGATTCGCACCGACGTGGTTCGGATCTCGCAGGAGAACGGACTGAAGCGTCAAGACGATCTCGCGGGTGCCCTCGACAGGTTGCCCATCCGAGATCCAGAGCTGCCACGGGTGGAGGTCCATCATGCTCTCTGCGTAGAGCGTAGCCGCGTCCAGATCGTCTGGATGTTTCGCGACCAGGGATTGCATCGCCTTGCTGTAGCGCAGGCCCAGAACATGAAGATCGTGGTTTGCGTCTTGAGCGTAGCGCGTCGAAAGCGCTTCAATGTAATCGGCTTCGATGGCTGGTCCACCGGCTGCAAGCTGCTTTGCTTCGGTGATCGCCACGAACGCACGTTGCTCGCGAGCATGCCCGATATCGATATCGTTATAGTTTGGACCGACGGCGAGTGCCACGCCCCAGAGCGGCATCGATGCTTGTGGATCGATCTGTGCTGCTTGTGCAAAGGAGCGCGCGGCCTCTTCGTGATTGAATGCAAAGAGGTAGTTTATCCCCTGATTGAAGTATTGCTGTGCCTTTGGGCTGCTGGTGCGGATGACGTGATTGGCGTTACCCAGACCTTCGACGAGTGGCACAGGACGAGTATCCGGCGAAGCCGTCGCGTTCGCTGGAGCTGGCGGCATTGGCATCGTCATCTGCGCAGAGCAGAGGCAGGTACTAAATACGAAGAACAGAAGTCCTGCAGGATGCTTCATCATTCACCATAGACCTGGTTTAGAAGCGCGGGGGAATTGCACCACGCAACTTCGCTTGGGATGTCGCCCGAACGAAGACTACAACGTAGCCAGTTGTGGTTCGAGCAGGGCATCGGCAAGGGCAAGCGCCTCGTCCAGCGCGGACACGGCCTCGTCGATCTGCGCCCTTTCGACGATCAACGGAGGCGCAATGACGAAGTGACTCATCCATGCCTGCATCACCACACCCTTCGCGAGCATCTTCGCCGCAATCTGTTCTACCACCATCGGCTTGCCATCCAGCTTGTCCTGCCAGCTGTTGAATGGAGTTTTTGCACGCTGATCCGTCACAAGCTCGACCGCCCAGAAGAGCCCGAGGCCCCGGACCTCTCCGATGGCGGGATGCTTCGCCTTCAGCGCGTGTAGCTTCTCGCCGAGATAGGCTCCCATCTCGTTGGATCGTTCGACGAGCCCGAGCCGCTGCATCTCATGAATCGTCGCGACGGCGGGTCCGAGCGTCATTGGATGCGCCTCGTAGGTATGGCCGTGCGCAAAGTAGTTCTCCTCAAAGAAGTCTGCAATCTTCTCTGTCGTCGCGCACAGACCAAGCGGAACATAAGCAGAGGTAATTCCTTTTGCGGTCGTCAGAATATCTGGCTTCACACCCCAGTGATTCACGGCAAACCACTTGCCGGTTCTGCCCCAGCCGCTCATCACCTCGTCGGCGATGAGAAGAACTCCGTGGTCATCGCAGATGCGGCGTAGTTTCGGAAAGTACTCTGGTGGAGGAATGAGAACACCATTGGTTCCAACTACCGGCTCTACGAGAACGGCAGCGACGTCGCCTTCGTTGGCGATCATGTGTTCAAGATAGTCCGCGCAGGCGATGCCGCATCCTGGATACGTATGGCGGATCGGGCACTTGTAGCAGTTCACTTCAGGCGAAAAAATGACGCCCTGTCCCTTGCCGCCAGGCTCCATCGGCCAGCGGCGCGGATCGCCCGTCGCTGCGACTGAGCTCGATGTCGAGCCATGATAGGAGCGATAACGGGAGATGATCTTGGTCTTGCCCGTGTACATGCGGGCGATCTTGAAGGCGGCCTCGTTGGCGTCCGTGCCGGAAGTGGTGAAGAAGAACTTCGTCAGACCATCCGGCAGCACCTCAAGCAATAGCTTACTTAGCTCGGCACGTGCGGTCGTCGCATAGAACGGTGCGGCGTACGCTAAGGTCGCGGCCTGATCCTGAATTGATTTAATCACGGCCGCATTGTTATGGCCAAGGTTCATGCACATCAGTTGTGAGGAGAAGTCGAGGAAGCGCTTGCCGTTGCCATCTGTGAAGTAGCATCCATCAGCACTTGCGAGGTGAGCTGGGTTCCAGTTCTTCTGCTTACGCCAGGTCCCGTAGTTATGCTTCTTGGTGAGCGCGATGACTTCAGACGAGGTGAGCGGAGTGGACATAGTTCTCCTTCAGTGCGGATGGATCTTCTGCAATGTGCTGCCTTCCGGTCAGGAGGCAGAGCCCTGGACGCGGCGAGTGCTGGTGCCAGACACCAAAGGCGAAATCTCATCTTCCGGAAGAACTTCGAAGACTGTCTCGCCGAACCGAATCGCACTCATGAGAAGGCTTCCGCTACGTTCGACCGCCTTACGAATATGCTCGGCAGCCATGCGGCGAGCCTCTTCCGCATCGCGTTTTCTGATCGCTTCCACCAGGCTGATGTGCTCAGTCACGAGGGTGGGGCCGTACGGCTCGAAGGAGAGGCCCAGGTAGAAGAACCGCATCAGTCGAACGTGAATATTGCTGACCACCTCGGAGAGCCGCCGGTTCCGGGAAGCCTGCGCGATCAGGCTATGTAGTTGATAGTTCTTCTGCAGAAAGGCGCGATAGCTGCTTTTGTCGTTTACCCGGTACTCGTAGGTTGCAAGCTCCTGCATCTCGTCCAGTTCGGGTTGCGACGCGCGTTCGGCTGCAAAGGCGGCAGCGGAGGGTTCGAAGATCGATTGCATCTCCTGAAGATCGTGAAACTCTGAGATGGAAAGGGGGGCGATGGAGTACCCGCGAAACGGGATAATGCGGACAAGTCCTTCGTGCTCAAGGCGTCGACAGGCCTCCCGGACGGGGGTGCGACTGGCGTTGTACATTCGCCCGAGTTCAGCTTCGGAGAATGACTTGCCGGGAGTTAGTTCACACTCGACGATATCCTGCCGAACTCTGCGATACAGCGGTTCACCGATAGTTGCCATGGCTTTAACAGAGAAATACCAGTCGTACACCAGCATGTCAATCACCGCGGCGATAAAGTTCCTCTTTAAACTGCTTTTGTGACGTAATTGCAAACGATCCGCGAATAGTCGGTATACCAAATGTTGACGGCGTGCTAATTGTGAGATAAATTACTTTCAATCGTTGACACAAAAGAGAATCGCCGGCATGCGTTTGCTCGGTAATTCCACTGAATCTTCTCGTTGGAGCATCGTTCGGACGAGTGTTCTGTTAGCCGATGCAGTCCTTCGCATTGGAGAAGCGGCCCTGTTTTCCTGAATAGGTGGCGTGTTTGGCGCCGATGTCCTGCAGCAAGTTGCTGATGACTTGTGCTTTCCTTATTAGTGCCGCACGTATGTCTCGACATCTCGCACTGTCTCGAAAGGTACTACTCTATGCTCCGTCGTGAGTTCAATCGCAGCCTTCTCGGACTTCCTCTTGCCGCGGCAATACCCTCTCTCGCCTTCGGTGCGGTGGACGTTGATCCTCGCTCTATGCCAGAGGGCGGTTCCATCACGGATGTTCCCGGCTTGAAGGTTGGCAACTACACTCTCACCGAGCGTCCCACTGGTTGCACCGTCCTGATCTGCGAGTCTGGCGCAACAGCGGGAGTGGATGTGCGCGGATCGGCGCCAGGAACACGCGAGACCGATCTCCTCTCGCCCATCAATGCGGTGCAGCAGGTCAATGCCATCATGCTCTCCGGCGGCAGCGCCTATGGCCTCGATGCCGCAGGTGGCGTTATGCGCTATCTGGAAGAGAACAAGCTCGGCTACAAGATCGGTTCCCTCGGAGTTGTGCCGATCGTACCTGCAGCCATTTTGATGGACCTTGGCGTTGGCAACTTTAAGATTCGTCCAACGGCTGAGTCTGGCTATCAGGCCTGCCTCGCGGCCAGTGCAGGGCCGGTTGCTGAGGGCAACGTAGGGGCAGGTGCAGGCGCGACCATCGGGAAGATGTTCGGTCCCAGCTTTATGATGAAATCGGGTCTCGGCACTGCAAGCGTCAAGATCGGTGACACCGGCATCGTGGTTGGAGCTCTGGTTGCGGTGAACGCCGTGGGCGATGTGGTGCGGCCCGACACGGGCAAGATCGTCGCGGGGGCGCGCAGCGAAGACGGCAAAGGCTACCGGGACTCGATGGCAGCCATCATGGGTGGATACAATGTCGTCGCGCGCAAGGGTGCGAATACCACCATCGGCGTCGTCGCTACGAACGCCAAATTTACCAAGACGCAGATGACCAAGATCGCGCAGATGGCGCATGACGGCTACGCCCGCGCCATCAATCCCGTCCACACCATGTACGACGGCGATACGATCTTCTCGATGTCCACCGGCACCTCCGATGTGACGGCGGATGAGTCTGCAATCGGCGCTATCGCCGCTACAGTCATGGCGCGCGCCATCGTTCGTGCCGCCATGCAGGCCACCAGCATCCCGTCTCTCGGGCTACCCGCGTATCGCGACTATGCAAGACGCGGCTGAAGCACACCGCAGCTAACGTTAGCCAGTTCCCAGACGTTCCGTAGTTTTATCTCGAATGCTTGAACTCACTCTAGCTATTAGGAGACCCATGCGAATTTTTAAGTGTTGTTCCTTAGGATTATTGGTTGCCTCTCTCACTTCTCCTCTCGCGCCGATGATCTTTGCACAGTCCAAAATCCCGCAGCATCCCCTCGACGGTTTGACTACAGATGAGTACTGGACGGTTCATGAGGTCCTACACAAGAGCGGACATGTCACGGAGAAGACCCTAACCTCCAGTCTTCTGCTTCATGAGCCTGATAAGGACAAAGTCCTCAAATGGAAAGATGGCGATCCCATCTCCCGCGAGGCCGATGTGATCCTCGAAGATGAAGGCAAGACGATCGAGGCGCGCGTCGACATCTCCGCGAAGAAGCTTGAATCATGGAACGTCATTCCCGGTGTGCAGGCTCCCGTTACGGGCAGTGAATTTGCCGCCATGGGTGACGTCATCAAACACGATCCCCGCGTGCTCGCCGCCCTCAAGGCACGCGACATTACCGACCTCACTACAGTCAACTGCGGAGCCGGTCCGCTTTCCTTTATTGTCTTCCCCGAGCAGGACGGCCACAGAATCGGCTGGGGCGAGTGCACCGACATTCGAGGTGCATACCATAGCTGGGGACGCACGGTAGAGGGGATCCACATCATGGCTGACCTCACCACCAAGAAGGTATTGCAGGTCGTCGATACCGGCGTCGTTCCCGTTCCTACCGGACCCACCTCCTTCGAGGAGTCCGACAGCACACCGCGTGAAGGCTACACTCCCATCGTCGTCACCCAGCCGTTCGGTCCCGCCTACAAGATCACCAAGGGCGAGGTGAGCTGGCAGAACTGGCACTTCCGTTTTCGACTCGATCCTCGTGTTGGGCCTGTGCTTAATCTCGTTCGCTATCAGGACGGCGACAGGCTGCGCTCTGTAATGTATGAGGGCTCGCTCTCCGAGATGTACGTACCCTATATGGATCCCGATGAGGGTTGGAACTCCCGTGCCTTCCTCGACGCAGGCGAGTTTCTGCTTGGCGGCCTCATCAAACCGCTCGGCCCCGATGATTGTCCCGACACCGCCCAGTACTTCACCGGCTATGCGCCCTCCGACCACGCCGCTCCCATCCGCAAGCCGCAGGTCGCCTGCCTCTTCGAGCGCACCACCGGCGACCCGGCGTGGCGCCACTTCGAAAACAATCTCATCAGCGGTCGTCCCAGCCGCGAACTGGTTCTTCGCACAGCAGCCGTCGTCGGCAACTACGACTACCTCATGGACTGGATCTTTCAGCAGGACGGCACCATTAGCGTCGCTGTCGGCGCAACCGGAATCGTTGAGACCAAAAGTGTCAAGGAGACCTCTGTCATGCCTGCGATGAAGGGTGATGATATGTCCAAACCCTCCTACGGCACGCTCGTCGCGCCAAACACCGTAGCCGTCAATCATGACCACTACTTCTCTTACCGTCTCGACCTAGACGTGGACGGGACAAATAACAGCTTCATGATTGACCACATGGTTGCTCAGCAGATCAAGGCCCGCACACGCACCAGCATCTGGGCTGTCGAATCCTCCACCGCACATACCGAGAAGGACGGCATCCTGGACATCGACCTGCGCAAGCCATCCATGTGGAACTTCGTCAGCACCACCCAGCACGGCAAGCTTGGCTATCCCACAGGCTACGAGATCATGCCCGGTGCAACCGCCGTCTCCTTCGTCTCGCCCGACGATCCCGCACAAAGAGTGGGTGCGTTCTCTGCTCATCAGCTATGGGTGACGCCCTATAAGCCGGACGAACTCTACGCGGCCGGCGTCTACCTCACCAGTAGTAAAGGGCTCGAGGGTCTGCCCGCGTGGACCAAGGCCAACCGCTCGATTGAAAACACCGACATCGTTGCCTGGTACACCCTGGGCTTCCACCACGCTGTCCGCCTGGAAGACTGGCCTGTGATGCCCACCATGTGGCACGATTTTCTGATTCGACCAGTCAACTTCTTTGACGAAAATCCTGCGATGACTCTTCCCCACAAACCGTAATCACCCTGCTAGTCCTATGGACTCGGCAGGGACCGAAGGTTCAATCGATCTCTGCTGAGTCCGCGCCCCAGCCATACTCCCCACTGAACCCAGCCCTAGCTCCGAATCTTTCTCCGCGACACAATCTCCCGTGCCGCCGCCGTAGACTCGCGAATCACCAGTTCAGGATTTACCTGCACCAAATGCGGGACTTCCCCTACCGCCAGCTTCCTCAGCAATATCTGCGCCGCCGTGCTTCCCATCTGCTGCAGGGGCTGGCGAATCGTGGTCAGGCTCGGCACATGATATGCAGCCGATTGAATATCGTCGAAGCCTAAAACCGACACATCCTCCGGAACTCTTAGGCCTGCCTCATGCAAGGCGCGTATACTTCCCATCGCCGACACGTCGTTGAAGCAGAGCACCGCCGTAAATCGTCGCCCGCTTCTGATCAATGCGCGGACTCCCGGATAGCTGATCTCCGGCGAATGTGAGTCCATCTCCAGCTGCACTGTCAGCTCCTCGGCGATCTCGATCCCCAACTTCGCGGCCGCACTCACCGTTGCGTCCCAGCGTATCGTGGAGTCGGCGCTGAACGGCTGGCCGCGAATGAATGCGATCCTGCTATGTCCCAGCCCATGTAGATGCCCCAGCGCCAACTCAGCCGCACGCTCGTGGTCGAGGATCACATTCGTCACCCCTGGTAGCGTCGTATGTCCGGCAACCAGTACCGTAGGCAAGGGGAGCGCTGTTTCAAGATGAGTATCAATCGCCAAAATCCCATCTACTCCACGCGATCGCAGCAGATCCGGATAGCTCGAAATCATCTCTCTGCTGTGCCTGTGGTGGACCGTGAAATAAAAGTAGCCCTCGCGAATCAGTAGATCGCCCGCACCGCTCAGCACCTGCGAGTGATACCCTTCGCCCAGTTCCGGCAGCATCACCCCCACCGTATGCATGCGTTTTCCCTGCAGCGTGCGCGCAATCATGCTCGGCTTGTAGTTGAACTTTGCCGCCGCTGCCCGCACCCGCTCCCGCGTCGGCTCCGGAATCGATCTCCCTGGTGTGTCGTTCAGAACGAAGGAGATCGTCGATGGACTCAGGCCAAGATAGTCGGCAAGCGTCTTTAGGCTAACTGGACGTTGAACATCCGGAGCGGACTTCGAGCTCTTACTCATTTACTTGGCCCATGGGTCGATCGTGCCGTAGGCGAAATCCAGGCTATCGAGCGTTTCTGTGAAAGTATCTGGAACTTGTATTCTACGGCAGCGTCGCAGCCGGTTTACGCCTGTCTGTAGTGCAGACGAAAATAAAATGGACAATAGACAATCGTTTGCCTACTATGTGGTGAAACGTTTTAGGCAAGTCCGTCGAGCGGATCATCCGCTCGAATCCGCCTTTGTACCGGCAGCAGTTTATTCAGGGAGTTGTTCCATGTCGCCAAATTTTCTCGCAGATCGCCTGCACCTCTCCATCGCCCGTCATGCAGCCTACGGAGCGCTCTCGCTTTCTCTTCTCTTCGCCGCCGTGTCTCCGGCACACGCACAGAGCTCATCCACGCTACCTCAGGCGAGCGTACCGGCAAATGATGCCGTCGCGCAGCAGTTTGTCGATAAGCTCCTGGCCCGAATGACTCAGGCAGAGAAGCTTGGACAGATCTCGCAGCTCTCACGCAAAGACTCTCCAGATGCCGATGTCGACGCACGCACACGCGCAGGTGAAGTCGGCTCCTTCCTCTTCGTCACCAATCCCAAGGAGATCAGTCGCCTGCAGCACATGGCTGTCGATGAGTCCCGTCTCCACATCCCGCTCATCTTTGGCTACGACGTCATCCATGGCCTTCGCACCATCTATCCCGTACCGATCGCCATGGCCGCCTCGTGGGACCCACGCGTCCCCGAGAAGGCTCAGTCCATGGCCGCACGCGAGGCCAGCGCCGTTGGCATTAACTGGACCTTCGCGCCCATGGTTGACATCGCGCGCGATCCTCGCTGGGGCCGCATCATGGAGGGCGCGGGCGAAGACCCGTATCTTGGCTCCCGTATGGCAGAGGCCCAAGTGCGAGGCTTTCAGGGCGACACCCTAGGAAGCCCCGACCATATCCTCGCCTGCGTCAAACACTTTGCAGGCTACGGCGCAGCCGACGGAGGCCGCGACTACGACTCCGCATACATCTCCGAAGATCAACTTCAGAACATCTATCTCCCACCCTTCCACGCTGCCGTCAAAGCTGGTGTAGGCTCTCTGATGAGCGCCTACATGGACCTCAACGACGTTCCGGCCACTGGAAATAAATTCCTCCTTCACGACACTCTCCGCGAGCAGTGGAAGTTCCAGGGCTTCGTCGTCAGCGATTGGGAGTCGGTCGGTAGCCTTACGACTCACGGCTTCGCCTCCGGTCCCGAAGACGCCGCCGCCCGCGCCATCAACGCCGGCGTCGACATGGAGATGGTCAGCCACGTCTACCGCGACGATCTGCCCAAGGCACTGAAGGATGGTTCCGTCCAGCAGGCCACCATCGATCAGGCCGTGCGCCGCATCCTGATCACAAAATATCGTCTTGGCCTCTTTCAGCATCCCTACTCGTCGGTCCAGGATCCTGACTCGCAGCTCGTCACGCCGGAACAGCGTCAGGCCGCCCGCGCTGCTGCCCAGCGCACCGCCGTCCTCCTTCGCAACCAGGGCAACATACTTCCGCTACCGAAGGCCCCGGCCTCCATCGCGGTTATCGGCCCACTCGCCGACTCGCAGCCCGATACCCTCGGCTCCTGGAGTCTCGCCTCCCATCCTGCCGACACCATCACCATCCTGCAGGGCATTCGCAACCGCTTCTCCGCCGGCTCCGGCACCAACGTTGTCTCCACAAAAGGTGTCGAGATCGAACGCGTTCAACCCTCCATCTTCGATCCGCAGTTCACCAGCCCCAAACCCGTTCTCAAGACCGAGGCCGAACGCACCGCGGAGTTCAACCACGCCATCGATCTGATCAAGCAGGCAGAGGTCTCGGTACTCGTCCTGGGTGAGGCGCAGAGCATGAGCGGAGAGCGTGCCTCTCGCGCCACTCTCACCCTGCCCGGAGATCAGCAGCAGCTTCTCGAAGCCGCCGTCGCCACTGGCAAGCCTATCGTGCTCGTCCTGCTCAACGCCCGCCCGCTCGACATCACCTGGGCCTCGCAGCACGTTCCCGCCATCCTGGAAGTCTGGTATCCCGGCACTGAGGGAGGCAACGCCGTCGCCGATCTCCTCTTCGGCGATGCCAACCCCGGCGGCAAACTTCCGCTCAGTTGGCCACGCAGCGTAGGCCAGATTCCTATCTACTATGCCCACAACCTCACTCAGATTCCCAATGATCCTGACACTCGCTACTGGGATAGTTCCAGCGCTCCGCTCTATCCCTTTGGCTACGGCCTCAGCTATACAAACTTCACGGTGGGCAAACCGAAACTCAGCGTTCCAACAGTCAACGCTGGCTCTTCCATGACGGTCTCGGTTGACGTCGAGAACACCGGCTCACGCGCAGGCGATCAGGTCATCGAGCTCTACACTCACCAACGCTCAGGTAGCGCCTCCCGGCCCGTGCGCGAGCTCAAGGGCTTCACTCGCGTCACGCTGCAGCCCGGCGAACATAGAGCTGTAATCCTCACGCTCGACACCAACGACCTCGGCTTCTGGAGTCCGCAGACGCATCATTGGTCGATCGAGCCCGGCCCCTTCGACCTCTGGACCGGCACAGACTCGAACGCCACCGATCACGCTGAGTTCACCATCCTTCCCCACTAAGTGGGAAGGATGGTGCAGGATAGGGTCTGACGGACGGTCGCCCTACACGGGCAGCGATTACATCGTGACCCGTATACCCTTTCGGTCGTTGCGTCGCCTAGTAAATCTTCTCCGCCGACCAGCGCGAGGCCCAGGCAAAGCAGTATACAAACCATGAAGTAGTCGCCCTCCGCGCAGGAGGCTCGTCCGGCGGGACAATGCGGTGTGGTTCGTCAGGGCACTAACGAATCCACACCGCGCAAATGGAATCGGCGATTATAATCAGGCAAGAAGCGGGAGTAGCTCAATGGTAGAGTAGCGGCTTCCCAAGCCGTTGGTTGCGGGTTCGATCCCCGTCTCCCGCTCCAGACATTCCAACAAAAAGAAAACCGGCGCCAGGGCAATCTGCCCGACGCCGTTTTCTTTTTTGTATTCCGTAAAAATTTAACGGCTAGCGGTATTAACCTTCTGAGGCGCCTTGCTGTGGTCTTCCAGCGTCTGCGCCTCGGGCAGGAAGCCTACTGCTTTGGCGACCTGCGGGTCCCACTCAGCGCGTACCTTCAGACCTTCCAGTTGCCCAAACTGCGACGTGAATAGTTCGGTCTTAATGCTTGCCTTTACCCAGTCATTCACGTTCGCGATATCCGCATCCGTGTACTCGATCTGGTTGGTCTTCAGAAAGTCCTTGAACTGCTGCATCACAGCGTCGTCGACCACGAAATCCTTTGTCACGGTGTGGGTCGCAAGATAATGTCTGCTGAAGTTGAAGAACGCATAGTGAATCAGCAGGCTGTCCTGGAAGTGATTCGACTTCATATTGTCGATCTTCTCGTCCGGGGTGATTCCGCCGCCGCCGTACACCGTGCGTCCTGAATCCGTCAGCTTCACCTCAAGATTCTTATTGTTCGTCTTGGCCGCATCGTCGCGCACATAATAGTAGTCGTAGAGCGAGACGTGATCGTAGTTCCGCTGGATCAGCCGTCCCGATGGCGTGTAGTAGTGGTAGGTCGTCAGCGCCAGTCCGGTGTTCTCGGTAATCTGAAACACCGTCTGCACGAGACCCTTACCGAACGTCGTCTCTCCGACGATCAGCGCGCGGTCATGGTCCTGCAGCGCACCCGAGACAATCTCTGCCGCCGAGGCCGTATTCCGGTTCACTAGTACCACGATCGGGAACTTCGGACCCTCTTCGCCACGCGTCGCGCGATATACCTGATCTGGGAACGCCCGTCCACGCTGCGAGACCACGATCTGACCCTTCTGCAGGAACTTATCCGAGGTGTTCACAGCCTCATTCAGCAGTCCACCCGGATTCCCTCGCAGATCCAGAACCAGTCCATGCACATCACCGAACTGCTCCAGTGCATCTCCTACCTCGCGGCTGGTGGTCTCAATGAAGCTCGACACATGGATGTAGCCCACGCCAGGCCGGATCATAAATGCCAGATCCACCGAAGGCCGAGGGATCTCATCGCGCACCAGATCGAACACCAGCGGTTTCGACGAGCCTTCGCGGGCCATCGTCACAGACACATGAGTTCCGCGCGCGCCCTTCAGCAGCGTCGCCACCGCGGTCGAGTCCATCCCCTCGGTCGACTTTCCGTCTACCGTCAGAATCTCGTCGCCCGGCCTGATGCCCGCCTTGTACGACGGTGTTCCCTCAAACGGATACAGCACCATGATCTTGGTCTTGCCGTTCGGTGTCGGCTGTGGCTGTATCGTCATGCCTACGCCGTAGTACTTGCCGTGCTGGTCCTCGCGCATCTGCGCAAAAGCCTTTGGATCGTAGAAGTTGGAGTGAGGATCCAACACGTGGAGCATACCCGGAATCGCGCCGTCGTAGATCGCCTTATCGGTTTTGTCGTTGGTCATCGGCTCGGCGTAGTTCTGCTCTACCAGCGAGTACACGTTCGTGAACGAGTGCAGGGAATCGCGCAGCGTAGACTCGTCGCTGGCAGACTGTGCCGCAACTTTCTGGTTGATCAGCGAGCCTGCGATGGCGCAGGTGGCGAGGAAGAGCGTAGCGGAAAAAAAGGCGCGGCGGGTGCGGGGAGCCATGGGCGTGAGATAACCTCGAAAGGAACAAAACGGCGCAGAATGCGCGCAGGAATATTCGTCCTACTTTGGACGGAGTATAGCATTCACAGGTGAGCCGGCGCTTCTCTCATAAAGAGGGATTCGCTTGTTCCGTCTATGACAGTTAGAATTGTGAACGGATACCGTCCAGACCTGTGGTGAGTCAAATTGCCAGGACGGCGAGCCGGGCGAGCGACGTTAAATCGCTGAAGCTGAACAAAGATAACGAGTGACGATGACCTTCAGAATTTCGCAGTTTGCGGTGGTGTGCGGGCTTGGTTTGCTGGCGCTGCCGGGAGTGGTGCAAGCACAGGCGCCGCGGTACCAGAGCCCGTTGTCCGTACCGAACGCCCCGCAACCGGTGTCCACGCTGCCGGTTACCCCGGCCATCACACCCAACGGTACCGTCGTTGAGGACGTGGTTGTGCACGTCAACGACCAGATCATCAGTCGCAGCGACGTCGAACGCGCCGAGCAGCAACTTACTCTGGAAGATCAGCAGACCAATGCCACGGCCGCCGAGATTGCCGACCGCCAGAAGAACCTCCTGCGCGACATGATCGACAAGCAGCTTCTGCTCTCGCGCGGTAAAGAGCTCAGTATCAACGCTGACGCCGAAGTCATCCGCCGTCTCGACGAGATCCGTAAGCAGAATCATCTCGACACGATGGAAGACCTGGAAAAAGCAGCCCGCCAGCAGGGCGTCTCCTTCGAGGACTTCAAGGCAGGTATCCGCGACACCGTCATCACCCAGCAGGTCGTGCGCGACGAGGTCGGCCGCCGCCTTCAGATGACCCAGGCTCAGGAGCAGGCGTACTACGACGCCCACAAGCAGGAGTACGCTCAGCCCGAGCAGATCAAGCTCAGCGAGATCCTCGTCCCAACACCCGCCGATGCCTCTGACACCATCGTTGCCCAGGCCAAAGCCAAGGCGGAAGACGTTGAAGCCAAACTCAAGGCCGGAGGCAACTTCGATGCACTCGCTAAAGCAAACTCCGGCGGTCCTACGGCAGACAAAGGCGGAGACCTCGGCATGTACAAGCGCGGAGCACTCGCCAAGGTGCTCGAAGACCAGACCTTTGATCTGAAGACCGGTGAGTGGACAGCGCCCATCCGTACTCGTCAGGGATTTGTGATCCTCAAGGTGACAGATCATCAGGCCGCCGGCGTGCCGTCGCTCAAGGAGATTGAGCCACAGGTGCAGGAGGCCATGTACTCCGACCAGATGCAGCCCGCCCTTCGCGCCTATCTCACCAAGTTGCGCGAAGATGCCTACATCGACATCCGCAACGGATACACCGACTCAGGAGCCAGCCCCAACCAAACCAAGCCGGTCAACACTGCTTATACGCCTCCTGTTGTCAAGAAGAAGAAGGTGCAGCAGAAGCAGCGCTTCGACCGCGGCACCAGTTTCTCGACAGCCAAATCTTCTCCGGTGGAGACCGCACCAGCACCCGTAGTTGCGACTGCACCTGAGACTACTGCTACCACGCCTGCTGTAGCGTCGAACCCATTAGCCCCTGCAACCGCCGGCGCAGCTCCAGCGTCAGCAAATGCAACGTCAGCTGCGGGAAGTACTGCAGCGACGGCCACAACGGCAAAGGCGGCTACGGCCAAGGCTGTCAAAACCAGCACCGGCAAGACCAAAAAGCCTAAACGTGAGAAGGTGCGTTTCGGCCAGGCACCGCGAACCTCTCTCCCTGCAGGTCCGCAGGAGGTTGCCTCCGGAACCGATGCCGGCCTCGGTGCAGCATCGGCTTCTCAGGAGTCATCCGCAGCCTCAAATCCCGCTCCCGGAACAGCTATCGCGCCTATCGAAACAGCGCAGACGTTCTCCAGCTCTGGGTCTAACTCGGACGCGGACCCGCTCGCTCCTGTAAACGCAGCCAGCGGTAAGACCCGCTTCAGCGATCGCGCCAAAACCTACAGTGCGACCAAGAAAGCAGTCAAGACCAAGAAGGTCAAAGAGAAGGTCATCGCTGCTGGAGCACCCATCACTCCCGAAGAACAGACTGCTCAAAAGGTTCAGTCCGCTCCTCTTGGCTTGAACGGCGATACGGTGAAAAAGAAGAAGAAGACGAAGGTTAAGGGCGCGCCTAAGGAGCGTCTGCAGAACCAGGCTCCTGCTGCTCCAGCACCGCCGCCGCAAGAGACCCCATCGAAGGTTCCCAATCGCGGGACGCCTCTAGAAGGTACTCTGCCGCCGGCGACGGCCCCGGCCAAAACCGATTCGACTACTGTTCCTCCAGTCAACACACCGCCGCCTGGAACTCCCGCTGGCGGTGGCGAACCACCCGCGACCCCTGGCCAGCCAATCCCGCTGCCTCCCCCTAACTAATATCGACAACGTAGCCGCGCAGAGGACATATATCTGCGCGGCGTTCTCTTTTGTTTGTCATCCACAGGATCCGCCGTTGTCTTTGCTTTAGCCAATAAAAGGCGCAGCGGCGACTCGCGCTCTCATCGTGAATCTGGCGCTTGTTGGACCTCGCAGTTCCGCTGATCCGCGCTCGCATGAAACAATAATGTGTCCGCCATAAAGAGCGGAGACAGGAGTACCGCTTTTGCTTCGATCCGCCTTTATCGCTCTCTCCAGGAATAAGTCCCTACGCGCATTCTCCGAGCGCTCGTCCGTGGGACGCAAGATGTCAGGTCGCTTCGTCGCCGGCATGTCCGTGCAGGAGGCGCTCGCAGCCTGCCAGCGCGTCAACAGCGAAGGCATCGCTGTTAGTCTCGACTCGCTGGGCGAGAGTGTTACCACGGAACCCGAAGCTCAGAAGTCTGCCGCGATCTATCACCAGCTTTTGGACGCTATCGCTGAGCGCAGCCTCAACGCTAACGTCAGCGTAAAGCTCTCGCAGGTCGGCATGGACTTTGATCCTGCTCTCGCCGAACGCATCGTCGCGGAGATGGTCGAGCACGCTGCTGCGGCCGATTCTTTCGTCCGTATCGACATGGAGGGCTCTCCGTATACGGAGGCTACGATCGCCATGACAGAACGGCTTGCTGCGCGGTTTCCTGGCGCTGTAGGTACGGTTCTCCAGGCCTATCTCTTTCGGACCGATACGGATACAGACCGCCTGCTGCGGCAGGGGATTCGCATCCGCCTTTGCAAAGGAGCTTACAAGGAAGGACCGGATGTAGCGTTCCCCGACAAGGCTGATGTCGATGCCAACTACGTTGATTTGATGAAGCGTATGGTCACGTTTTCCAAAGATGGGAAGGGCGTGTTCTGCGGCATCGCTACGCATGACGAGGCGATCGTTGAGCAGATGCGAACGTACGTGCGCGAGAAGGGAATCGACAAGCGGGCCTTTGAGTTTCAGATGCTTTATGGCGTTCGCCGCGATCTTCAGCGCCGCCTCGCGGCTGAGGGTTTCGGCGTTCGCGTCTACATTCCCTTCGGGCCGGAGTGGTATCCGTACTTCATGCGCCGTCTCGCTGAACGCCCTGCCAATGTTCTCTTTTTGGCGAAAAACTTCTTCAAAAACTAAGCCGGACGCATGGAGCTGGAACCATCGCGGTTCTGCGATTCGCGAGGGGTGATTGCGCGCATTTTTTTGGTCCAAAGTTAGATTTTCGGTGTGCTTTTTTTCGGGTGTGGTGGATAGGCGTTTTTGCAGGGGTTTTTGGCAAAAAGCGTGTGCAAGACGTGGTTTCTTGCTGGTGAGTTGTGGTACTTAGCGTGGTGGAACGTGGTGCGCTGGCGGTCGCTTTTTGGCGTGAAAAAAATACGCCAAATTTTTCGACTTTATTTTGACTTTTTCAATTGATTGGGAAGGACTGGTTTCTGCGGGCGCAGAAGAGACTGTTGGGGGTCAACAGTTGGCGGGACAGAGGTCGTTGTATGAGGCGTTTGCGGAGGAGCCGCCGGCGATGGAGGGGATGATGGTGAGTTCGTCGGAGGATTGGACTGTGGTGGCTTCCTTGTTTTCGAGGTAGCGGATGTCGTCGTCGTTGAGGTAGACGTTGACGAAGGAGCGGAGCTTGCCCTCGGCGGTGAAGAGGTGTTGTTTTAGTTCGGGGTAGGTGATGGTGAGTTGTTGGAAGACCTCGGTGACGGTTGCGCCGGGGATGCTTACGGTCTCGAGGCCGCCGGTGTAGGCGCGCAACGGGGTGGGGATGTGAATGTTCATTCCTGACCTTTCTGGTTGTGTTGCGCTGTTGCTGCGAGGCTGGGAGCGATGTCGATTTGAATCGCCTCATCCTCGAATTTTTTATCGTCCTCCGTGGTTCCGCTGAGCAGGAACGAGTTGGTGAGGACGGCTTTGCCCTGCTCTACGGCGGTGATGATGTAGGAGCAGCCGAGCCAGTGGGCCTCGGCGAAGTCGGTGGGGGACCACTGCGCGGGGTGGTCGGGGTGCGAGTGGTAGAAGCCAACGATGTCGAGCGAGAGGGCGCGGGCCTGGCGCTGGATCTTGATGAGCTCGCCGGGCGCGATGTTGTAGCGGTTGTGTGCGGAGTCGGTGCGGGTGTTGCCGGCGCGGACGATTTGATGGACGTGGTTTATCGCCTCGCTGTTATCTTCGCCGGGAGTGGTTTTGCCGAGGAGGACGCCGCAGCACTCGTGGGGATAGGTCTCCTGGCCGTGGGCGCGGAGGGCTTCGTAGTCGTCGAAGTGGATGCGAAGCATATTTAGTTCTCCTGCCAGAAGCGTTCGCTCATGTACTTTTCGGCTGAGTCGCAGAGGATGGTGACGATGACGGCTTCGCGGCCTGCGGCGGCTTCGGCTTCGGCGATCCGGAGCGAGGCGGTGACGGCGGCTGCGGCGGAGATGCCGACGAGGAGACCATGGTTGCGGCCGAGATTCTTGACCATGGCGTAGGCGTCTTCGGTGGGCATGTCCAGATTTGCGTCGGCGAGGGCTGGGTCGTAGATGCGGGGAACGATGGCAGTGGCCATGTGCTTGAGGCCTTCGAGGCCGTTGAAGGGGGAGTCGGGCTGCATGGAGATGCAGCGGATGTTGGGGTTGAGCTCTTTGAGGCGGCGAGTGGTGCCCATGAAGGTGCCGCTGGTGCCGAGGCCGGCGACGAAGTGGGTGACCTGGCCTTCGGTCTGCTGCCAGATCTCGTTGGCGGTGGTGCGGTAGTGGGCGCGCCAGTTTTCGTCGTTGGAGTACTGGTCGGCGTAGAAGTAGCGGTCGGGCTGGGCGGCGGAGAGTTCGCGGGCTTTGCGGATGGCGCCGTCGGAGCCGTCGGCGGGGTTGGTCCAGATGACTTCGGCTCCGTAGGCGGCGAGGTAGCGTTTGCGCTCGGGGGAGACGTTGGAGGGCATGCAGAGGGTGACGGGGAAGTTGAGCGCGGCACCGAGCATGGCGTAGGCGATGCCGGTGTTGCCGCTGGTGGCGTCGAGGAGGCCACGGGTGCCCGAGAGCAGGCCGCGGCGCTGGGCGTCGGCTACGATGGCGGAGGCGGCGCGGTCTTTGACGGAGCCGCCGGGGTTGGCCCACTCCGCTTTGCCGAGAATCTGGATGTTGGGCAGATGCGCGGTGAGGCGCTCGAGGCGGATGAGGGGCGTGTTGCCGACGCGTTCGAGGATGGTGGTGCCAAACGGTTTGAGGGATGTGATCATGCGGTTTCCGGGTGAAACGTCTTCACTTCGATCTTCCGTTGGCCTGCAGTTTGAAGGACAGGGGCGGATGTGCGACAGTTAATCGAGTCTAACGTAAAGCACTTATGGCAAAGAAGACCACACACCGTAGTTTCAACGACGTGCTCGCCATCCTTGGCGGTCAGAAGTTTGATGTTGCACCGGCAAACGAGGGTGCAAAGCGTACACCAAATGCCTTTCAGGTAAGGAAGTACGGGTGCGCGGCAGAGATTGCGGCGGCTCCGGACGGCAGCGTGGAGATACTGGCGAGGCCGGGATGGGTGCTGAACGGTGAGATTGCGCGGCTGCTGGATCGCGGGTATCAGAAGTTTTTCAAGACGAGCAAGCTGGAGATTCCGGCGAGCGCGGACCATCTGCGGGCGATTCATGACTTCAGTGAAGAGTTGAACGAGGCGACGGGTGGAACGACGCTTTACAACGAGTCGCTGGGCACGACGAGCAATGTTTACAACTACGATCGGGTGAAGGGCCAGAAGTAACGGCTCGGGGCGGTCGAGCGATTTATCAGAGGCTTAGCGGAGGCGGTTTTGCTCGCGCTGGAGTTCGCGGTAGGCTTCGCTCTTGCCGATGCCGCGTTCGCGGGCTACGCGTTTGAGAGCATCTTTTTCGCTGAGGGCTTCGGCTTTCATGAGGGTAGCTACTTCGGTGGCGATACTGGAGCGTTTTTCTGCGGAAGTGCTCTCGGGCTTGGTGGGAGCGAGCATGAGGACGATCTCGCCGCGTACGCTTGCGCGTTCGGCTAACTGGGAGCGGAGTTCGCTGGTGAGACCGCGGAGGAACTCTTCGTGGAGCTTGGTTAGTTCGCGGGCGACGACGACGTGCTGGGTGGGTCCGAAGACGGCTTCGATGTCGGCGAGGGTGTCGACGATGCGGTGGGGGGCTTCGTAGAAGATGTGTGTGGTGCCGTCACGGAGCAGCTCTTCGAGTGCGGTCTTGCGCTGGCCGGCTTTGGCGGGGAGGAAGCCGTGAAAGGTGAAGCGTTCGGTGGAGAGGCCGCTGGCGATGAGGCCGCTGATGGCGGCGTTGGCTCCGGGGATGGGGAAGACGTCGATGCCTGCGGCGATGGCGGCGGTGGCGATCTGGCCGCCTGGGTCGGCGATTCCGGGGGTACCGGCGTCGCTGACGACGGCGATGCGTGCGCCGTCTTTGAGCTGGGCTAAGAGCTCTTCGGTGCGCGAGCCCTCGTTGTGCATGTGGTAGCTGACGGTGGGGGTGCGGATCTCGAAGTGGTTGAGGAGCTTTTGGGTCTGGCGGGTGTCTTCGCAGGCGATGCGGTCGGCTTCGCGGAGGATGCGGAGGGCGCGGAGGGTGATGTCTTCGAGGTTGCCGATGGGGGTGGCGACGAGATAGAGGCCGGGGGCTAGGGACATGTTGTCCTGCCGGACGGGCCGACTGCTCGGCGAGAGGTCACTTCGTGACTTGTATACCCCTGCGGGTGGCCCTCCCGTTGGTCGGGATTGGGATTCATGCTTGTTCCTGTTGCCGTAGCTTGCGGCGCTGGTTGAGCAGGCCCATGGAGTGGGCGAGGTTCTGCGGGGTGATGATGCCGACGATGCGGTCGCCCTGAAGGACGGGGACCAGCTGGGCGCCCTGGCCGGCCATGATGCGGCGAAGGGTTTTGACCAGGGAGTCATCGGGCTGTGCGGTCTGGAAGGAGCGCGTCATGACGCCCTGGACGTAGCCGTTGCCGCTGGTCTGGAGCGCATCGACGATGCTCTGGCGGGAGACTGCGCCGACGAGATTGGCTCCGCGGATGACGGGGAAGACGTCCTGCAGGGTGTGAACGGAGCGTTGCAGCGCGTCTTCGAGCGTGTCGGATGCGGAGAGCATACTGAACTGGGTGAGCATGACGTCGCTCATCTTGATGGCGTCGGCGTCGTTCTGTAGGAGGAGGCCTTGGTCTTCCATCTGCGCGCCGATGAGGACGAATCCGCCGATCATGATGAGCCACATGTTGGGTACAAGGATGCCCGCGATCATGAGGCCGATGGCGATGATCTTGCCGAGTCCTGCGGAGGCGCGTGTGCTCTTGAGGGCGCCTTTGGTCTTGGCGAATTCGCCACGGAAGACGCGGCCACCGTCGAGCGGCGATGCAGGTAGGAGGTTGACCAAGCCGAGCAGGAGGTTGACCCATACTGTGGCGCGGAGCAGGTGAGAGGGGGCCATCCATGGGCGCTCGAAGAGGTTGACCTCGGGCGCGAAGGTGAGTGCCATGGCGGCGATCAGAAGGCCGAAGAGGATGTTGGCGATGGGGCCGATGACGGCCATGCGCTTCTGCATCGCTGGGGTTGCGGCCTTTTCGGTTGCTTCGGTGTTGGCGTAGGTGAAGAGGCCGCCGGTGGGGAGCAGGAGGATGCTGCGCAGGTCCAGGCCGAACCATGCTGCGCCTACGCAGCGGGCGACTTCGCGGACGACGACGGCGAGCAGAAGGAGCAGCCAGAGGGCGAAGCCACGGCCACCGGTGGATCCGGACAGGGAGGCGTAGCTGATCGAGAGCCCCAGCAGAACGAGGAAGAAGGTGTGAATGCGAACATCCACGCCGAGAAAGCTGCCGATCGGAAAAGACCACCCACGCATGAGTTCCATTGTATGCGCTGGAGGATATCCTGCCGGACGGGCCGCCTGCTCGGCGGGAGGTCACTTCGTGACTTTTGTACTGGTCGGGGGAATGCGAGCGGCTTGGGGCCTCGCGTTGCTCGGCGGAGGATGATTCCGACCGGCGGGAGGAGCTTTGCTGCTGATTTGGTCACGACAAGGTATACACGTCACGAAGTGACCTCCCGCTGAGTAAGCGGCCAGTCCGGCAGGACATCGGTTTTACCTATAACTTAAAGACATGCGTGTCATTGCTGGAACATTTCGTTCACGTCAGTTGGTTGCACCGCGTGGTATGCAGACTCGTCCTACGAGCGACCGGCTGCGCGAGACGCTTTTCAATATTCTTGCGGCGCGGCTGGTTGGGTGCCGCTTCGTCGATCTCTACGCGGGCACTGGCGCGGTCGGCATCGAGGCGATCAGCAGGGGAGCGGAGCATGTGTGGTTTGCGGAGAATGCAGAGCCTGCGCTGGAGTCGCTGCGGCAGAACCTCTCTGCGCTGAAGATCAGCCAGGGTTATACGCTGGAAGATCGCGGCGTCGGGGCGATGTTGCAGCGTCTCGGGAAGCTGACGCAGCCGGTCGATCTTGTTTATGTGGATCCTCCGTATGACTCTGATACGGAGTACTCCGGCACGCTGAACTTTTTCGGCAGTGCGCGGGGGCGGGAGATTCTTGGGCCGAATGCTCTTGTCATCGCGGAGCACAGCAGCAAGGCCAAGCTGGCGGCGCGGTATGGTGCGCTGGAGCATATACGCCTGTTGAAGCAGGGGGATGCGGCGATCAGCTTCTTTACCTCGGCGGAGGTTGAGCAAAGCCTCCACCCTGATGAAGGCCAGTAAGAAGGTCGAGGGTGAACGGAACCTCGCGGTCGGTGAGGAGATTCCATCCGGTGCCGTGCAAGGTGTTGGCTTCGATGCCGGTGATGCGGAGGCCCTCCCAGCTTAGGCGAGCGGACTCCCACGCGAGGCCGCCGCGGCCCCAGGCGAGGATGGAGTGGAAGCCGGCGAACAGGAGCAGTTGGTGGGTGGGCAGCGAACGTACTTCGACGACGGGCTTCATCGCGAGGAGGGTGCAGTGCTCCGGCTCGGCGGTGTCGATGAGGTACACGTAGCCTCCGGCGACGGCGCATAGCTCCTGCGGATTGGGAGAGGCGAAGACGCCGGTGGGCATCGCGGGGTTGGTGAAGCCTAAGGCGCAGGTGGCAAGAAACGTTCCTCCGATTGAAGGCTTGACGATTAGCTGCAGGGCGCCGCGAGCGAGGGCGTCTTCTTCGCCGGGAATCTGTTGCGGGTAGGTGAACTGGCGCGCCGGTGCGATGAGCGGAGGCGACTTCAGGATCTCGGCGCTCCAGTTTTGCGGGAACGCTTCGATGGGTCTGGATGAGTCGGCCGGGTCTGTCCTCTTTGTCATCTCTGTCATCAGATTGCGTCCAGCGCCTGAGCCATGTCTTCGATGAGGTCTTCGATGGCCTCGCAGCCTGCGCTGAGACGGATGAAGCCCTCGCCGATGGCATCGCCACCCCAGCGTGCGCGGCGTTCGGCAGTGGTTGATATGCCTCCGAAGCTGGTGGCCTCGGTGAGCAGTGTTGCCTTTTCGAGAAAGGTCTCTGCGGCGGACTTGTCGCGCAGGATAAAGCTCAGGACAGGGCCGAAGAATCGCATCTGTCTGGCTGCGATGTCGTGGCCGGGATGAGTGGGCAGGCCGGGGTACATAACGCTGACGACCTCTTTGCGCGTGGCGAGGAACTCTGCGATGCGCTGGGCGTTCTGGCAGGCGCGTTCGAGCCGCAGGGGAAGGGTTGCGATGGAGCGGAGGGCGAGCCACGCCTCCATGGGGCCGAGGACGCCTCCGGTGAGGGTGCGCCACTGGTCGACCTTCGCGTGAAGCTCCAGGTCGCGCGTGGCGACGTGGCCGATGAGGAGATCGCTGTGTCCGGTCATGGCTTTGGTGTCGGAGGCGACGGAGAAGTCCGCGCCGAGGGCGAGTGGAAGCTGGCCGAGTGGCGTGGGGGTGGTGTTGTCGACGGCGACGAGGACGCCTGCGCGATGGGCGGCTTCGCTGAGCAGGGCGATGTCGCAGATCTCCATGCCGGGATTGCTGGGCGACTCCAGCCAGAGGAGGCGTGCGCCTTCGAGGAGCTGTGCTTGTGCGTTGTTTGCTGTGGGCGCCATGCGCAGGACGACGCCCATCTGCGCGAAGTACTCCTGCAACAGGATGCGGGCGGTGTAGTAGGCGTTGGAGGGAAGAACGACGACGTCGCCGGGACGCAGCACGGCTCCGAAGACGGCGGCACAGGCGGCCATGCCGGAGGCGAAGACGAGCGCGTGGGCACGGTAGCTTTCGCCGGAGGGGAACTGGCCGGACTCCATCTGTGCGATGGAACGTTCGAGCGAGGTCCAGGTGGGGTTGTGCGAACGAGCGTAGGTGTAGGGAGTGTCCGACGGGTCGCCGGGGGTGTGGTAGGGCGCGGCGAAGACTGGGCCGGCGTGGAGGGGTTCGCCGGGAACGGTGCGGCTGAGCGTGGAACGGATGATTTTAGTGGCGTCGCGCATGGTGTTTGGATGAGCCTGGGGGATCGAAGCTATGGGCTGCGACGGATTCCGGCAGATTCGATTGATGGTAGCAGGCTCAGCGCGTGGTTTTTCTCGTCGGCTTCGTGGGTTTGGAGAAGTGCTCCCAGCCGCCCGGCTCTAACGGTGTTCGCGTGTCGTCCGGTGCGATCAGAGTAATGAGGGGTTGGTTTGCGCGCTTGCGTGTGATGCTGCCGATGGGTGTGATCGGAACTCCGGCGAGTGATGAGGGTATGCGAGTGGAGGCGGGTGCGGTGAAGAGTAGTTCGTAGTCTTCGCCGCCGTGCAGGATGGCGTGGAGAGCGGCCGCTGGTGAGAGCTTGCGCGCCTGGGGGTGTATGGGGATGGCGGCTTGTTCAATCTCGGCGCAGACGTTGGAGGCTCGGCAGAGGTGGGCGAGGTCGGTGGAGAGACCGTCGCTGAGATCGAGGCAGGCGGTGGCGAGGCTGCGGCGCTGGAGGGCTTCGCCTACGTCGAGACGCGGCTCCGGGAAGAGGTGGGGATGGTTTTCGAAGGTGCGGACTTTGAGGACTTTGCTGGTGGTCTTGCTGGCGGGCTTGGTGCGGACTTTCAACAGGGAGGTCAGTTCGGCGTGGGCTCCGCCTAGATGTCCGGTGACGTAGAGGAGGTCGCCGGGCGAGGCTCCGGAGCGGCGCAGGGCCTTGCCTTTTGGTGCGGAGCCGATGAGGACTATGTCGGCGAGGATGTTGGCGTGGCTGCCTCCGGGGGACTCGGAGGTGTCGCCGCCGGCGAGGGGTACGCTGTGCAGCTCGGCGAGTGCGCGGAGGCCGTCGAAGAAGCGTGCGACCCAGATTCGACCTGCGGGGCTGGAGAGCATGGCGGCGGGAAGCGCGAGGGAGAGAAAGGCGGCGATCGGCTCTGCGCCCATTGCGGCGAGATCGCTGAGGCCACGGGCGAGGCAGCGGTGGCCTACCGACTCGGGAGGGTGCAGGTCGCGTCGGAAGTGACGGCCTTCAAGGGTGAAGTCGGTGGTGACGAGGACTTCGCAGCCGGATGGCGGACGGAGGATGGCGCAGTCGTCGCCGATGCCGAGGGTGACTGCCTTGCTGGTGGCGGGGAAGGTTTGGCGGATCTGCTCGATCAGGCCGAGTTCGCCGGTTGGGGAGGGTGGTGTTTTCACGCTGAAGGCAGCATACATGGAGCACGTTACGTTCCATTTGTGACCCATTTGTGGTACGCGGATCGTGAATTCCGAGTCGTGCGAGGTTGCGCCGGGGTACCCCGTTTGTTACGCTTGTAGAGGAAGCTCGCGATAGAATTCCAGTCTGGAATGGTAATTGGCGAAGTTGATATTGCTTTCGTGATTTGCGCCGATAACGTACTCTCCGGGCCGCGGCTTGATTCGCGGACAACTTTCGGGTCAGGATCTGTGCTTGAAGCTTAAAAAGCGTTATTACATAATGTTCGTCAGCCGCGACGAAGATGGTCACCTAAACAAGGTGCCAGTGCCTCTTCACTATGCGTATGTTTTCGTTGCTGCTGCAGTGATCGGTATGTTCACGATTACGGGGCTGGCAGGATCGTACTCGCGGATGCTGATTAAAACGGCACGCTTCAACCAGCTTCGGCAGGATCACAACTCCCTTCAAAAGGACTATGCGCATCTCGAACTGGCTGCGCATGAGAAGGACGTGGAGGCGGCGTCGCTGGGCTCTCTGGCAAGCGAGGTGTCCGCGCTGTACGGCCTGACGGCGAGCAAGCTGGCGACGCCCATGGGCAAGCTGACCGATAGACGCCACGGCAAGTCTGCGGGTGTGGCTGAGGTTGCTACGACGCCTCTGGCGGGAACGTCGACGGATCTGACCAATGACGGGTATTACAAGTCGCTGGACTCTTTCTATGCGCTGCGCAGCTCGGCGATGAGCGGAATGGCTTCGCGAGCGATCTCGAATCTTGGTACGCCCGGCTATAGCTCCGGCGATGTCTTCGGCAATGGGATGGGAAATCTGGACGCTGCTTATGTGCCTACGCTTTGGCCGATCATGGGACCGATCACGAGCAGCTTTGGCCAGCGTGAGGATCCTATTTTGGGTAATGGCGAGGGTGAGTTCCATACGGGTATTGATATCTCTGCGCCGAACGGCGTTCCTATTCGGGCTACGGGCGATGGCACGGTGAAGCAGGCTGAGATGGCGAACGGCTATGGACGCGAGGTTGTGATCGACCACGGACATGGCGTTGAGACGGTGTATGGCCATATGTCAGGCTTTGCCGTGATCGCGGGACAGACGGTGGTGCGCGGTGAGGTGATCGGGTATGTCGGACACAGCGGACGCACGACGGGCTCGCATCTGCACTATGAGGTTCGGATTCACAACACACCGGTGAACCCGCACAAGTATCTGCGGACGACGCTGGCGGATCTGGGCAGCGAACAGACGGCCGGTCAGTAACGCATCACTATCACAGGCTAGTAGAAGATTGAGTGAGTGGGTAGGACGACAGGGATGACCGATAAGGTCATCCCTGAGTTTTTTGTGGTGGAAGGCATCTCGGCGAATGCGGCGTGTGGCCATTCCCGTATCGGACCTTGTGATCTTCGCTGCATCTTTCGGGGCATATGCCTGCCGCCATGGTGGCCGATATATTTCTCAGAGCGTCGTAAGCCGCCAGCATGGAGCTACGAGCCATCCTCCAGAGAGTTCTTCCTCTGGATCTATGAAGGAACGAGATTCGCATGGTTCAGACCTCCGCTTCCTTCCAGCAGGGCGAACAGGATCAAGACGGCTCCATCTCCCTCTCCGAGATCATCTCTGCGCTGTCCTACGCGCTGGACCTGACCGAAGGAGCTGTTCACGGGCATGCACTGCGTAGCTGTCTGCTGGGTATGCGCATTGCCGAGGAGGCGAAGCTACCCTCCGACCAGACCAGCAGCCTTTACTTTGCACTTCTGTTGAAGGATATCGGCTGCAGCAGCAACGCGAGCCGCATGTGCGAGATTATCGGCGGGGACGACCGAGCGGTGAAGGCGGGCGTGAAGTTCGAAGACTGGACCAAGGTGGGCCGACCGACGGTATCGTCGCTGAAGCTGCTGTGGAAGAACGTTCTTCCGCACTCGGGCACGGCGGCAAGGATCGGCCGGATACTTCATCTCGGAGCCAATCAGCATAAGAATAATGAAGAGATGATCGCTCTGCGCTGCGACCGTGGTGCGAGCATCATCAGCAAGCTCGGCATGGGGCAGTTGGCGGCGGGTGCTGTTCGCAGCCTGGACGAGCACTGGGACGGCAGCGGCTATCCGGACAGTGTGAAGGGTGAGCAGATTCCGCTGCTCGCACGTATCTGTTCGATCGCACAACATCTGGATGTCTTCTCCGCAGGACGCGGAACCCGGCAGGCCATCGAGACTCTTCAGGATCGCAGCGGGACGTGGTTCGATCCGTCGCTGGTCCGCATCGCCATGTCGCTCGATCGTCGCGGCGCCTTGTGGACGCATTGCCTTCCGGGCGACTGCGAGGAAGATACGCGGCAGGCTGTTCTGGACCTCGATGGCGACCGGCGACGGAAGCTGGACCCGGGCCAGATCGATCAGATCTGCGAGGCGTTCGCGGATGTAGTTGATGCCAAGTCACACTTTACCTTCCGTCATTCGGTGGGTGTGGCGGACGCTGCGTTCGGGATCGCTAACAATCTTGGACTGTCGCCGGACCGCGTGCAACTGGTTCGCCGTGCGGCTCTTCTGCATGACGTCGGCAAGCTGGGCGTGTCGAACACCGTTCTCGACAAGAAGAGTGCGCTGAACTCTGCTGAGTGGGAGGCGGTCTACGAGCATCCCACGATGACGCGCCGCATTCTGGAGCGCGTCGGGCCGTTTCGAGAGATGGCGGTGATCGCGGGCGAGCATCACGAGAAGCTGGATGGCTCGGGTTATCCCAATCATCTGATCGAGCCCGATCTCTCGCTGGAGTCCCGCATTATCGCGGTGGCGGATGTGTACGGCGCTCTGTCTGAGGATCGTCCGTATCGTGCAGGCATCAATCTCGACCAGACGATATCGATCATGAAGAAGCTGGTGCCCAAACAACTGGATGCGGAGTGCTTTGAGGCGATGGTCACCCTGGCCACCGGCCGGCGTGACGTGGCATACGTGCCGGAGCTTAAGTTGTCGGATGCAGATCTGATGTATGCATTCGAGTCTGCTATCTAACAGAGCTGTACAGATCGCAGAACAGAAAGAGGAGCGGCCATTGCTCCCGTGCCGCTCCTCTATTTTTTTCCTGCATTACTTCCGTTTTATTTTCCTGTGTAGATGACGTGCCAGATGGTCTTCGTTCCATCGTCGGAGACGAAGAGCGAGCCGTCATTGCCTGTGGTTACGCCGACTGGCCGTCCCCAGACCTTGCCATCCGGCGTAACGAAGCCGGTGAGAAAGTCCTCGTACTCGCCGGTGGCGTGGCCGTTACGCATGGGAACGAGGATGACCTCGTAGCCGGCGCGCTTGGACTTGTTCCACGAGCCGTGTTCGGCGGCAAAGGCATCGCCTGTGAACGAGGACGGGAACTGCTTGCCGTTGTAGAAGACCATCTCGAGCGAGGCGAAGTGCGGCTGCAGGAGGACGTCGGGCGTGATGACCTTGTCCTTCAGCTCCGGGTGCGTTCCCATCAGGCGTGGGTCCTGGTGGCCGCCCATGTAGTACCAGGGCCATCCGTAGAAGCCGTCTTCCTTGACGCTGGTGATGTAGTCGGGGACGAGGTTGTTGCCCAGCCGGTCGCGCTCGTTGGTGGAGCACCAGAGCTGGCCGGTGGTTGGGTTGATGGCCTCGCCCACGCAGTTGCGGATGCCGCTGGCGTAGACCTTGAGGAACTTGCCCTCGGGGGTGAACTCGAGCACGTCAGCGCGGTGAAACTCGTTGGGATGGGTGTCTGGATCGTCGACGTTGGAGGCAGAGCCGACAGAGACCAACATCTTTGTGCCGTCGGGGGAGAAGACGACGTCGCGCGTCCAGTGGCCGCCGCCGCGAAGCTGGGCGAAGCCGGGGAGCTGGGCGACGATGGTCTCGGGCGCGCCGGTTGCGACGAGGTCGCCGGACTTGTACGGGAAGCGGACTACGGTCCTGGTGTTGCCGACGTAGACCCACTTGGGATTCGGTCCGCTGGGATAGAAGGCGATGCCGAATGGAAGGTCGAGGCCAGTTGCGAAGGTGGAGACCTGCTTCGCCTTGCCGTCGGGGCCTACGCCGCGCAGGACCATAATTTTGTCGCCGTGGGAGTCGGCGAGGAAGATATCGCCGTTGGGTGCTGTGCGCATCAGGCGTGGCTCGGTGAAGCCCTGGGCGTAGATCTCGACCTTGAAGCCCTTGGGTGCGACGGGCCATGCGCCTTCGGGCCGCGGGATGAGGCTGGCGCCGTTATCGGTGGACTGGTCTTCCTTGGGTTCGGGCAGGTCGGCGAGGGTGATCTTACGGCGGACGCCGGGGTGCTCCTGCGAGTAGTCGGTGAAGGCGTCCTGGCCGGTGATGACGCCGCCGGACTGAGCGAAGACCGCGGCGGGCAGCACTGAAGCGACGGAGGCCAGGGCCAGGATGCGAAGAGCAGGAATAGAAAATCTATGCATAACCATCTCTCCTTGGAGCATGAAAAACTTGGAGCGTGAAAAAAAGTTGGAGCGTGAAAAAGAATAGGGATGTGAGAAGAATCGGAGTGCGAACAAAAGCTTACGATTCGTTGGATGCTTTGGCCGCCTGCTCGAATCAGCTTGCGATTTGACGATGTGAAAGGCTCGATCACTTTGACGAATGGGACGCAATTAAAGTTTGACGCAAGAAGAACCGTGCGCGTGCGCTGGTGTGGCTCTCAGCGGTAGAGGATCGTTTGTTCTCTTTGATTTGGCGATGGAACGGTGAATGGAGGGTAAAGATCTACTGCTGTGGAGCGGACGCCGGGGAGCCAAGTTGCTTGATGAGTTCGAGCGGGATATTCGCGGTGAGCACGGCCCGATCTTTGTGCTGCTCGATCTTTGAAGAGTCGATGAGATCGCGAAAGGATGCGTTGGAGGCGGCGTTCTGCTGCAACTGCGCCTGGGCCTGCTGGACGGTTTTGAGGAGGGTGAGCAGCGTGGTCAGGGTTTCGGTTGCGTGGGCCGCCTCGGCTTCGGTGGGGGTGATCTGCTCGATGCGCATGTGAAGCGTGCCCAGATAACGAAGGCTGGCGACGAAGGTGGTGTCCTCGGGCAGAGGCAGTTGCAGGCCGAAGACGCTGATGTAGCCGCGATCGGAGAAGGGAAGTCCGATGTGGCCGATGGCCCAGGCGCTGGAGAAGGCGGGCACGTCGCGGTAGCGTGCGGAGAGCAGCGAGGAGCCGGAGAAGGGCGAGGCTGCGGCGCGGTTGCGGTCGAGGATGGAGTGGATTTGCTCGACGGTCGGCATGTTCGAGGCGGCGATGGTGTCGTAGCCGAGCTGCGCGATGCGAAGAGGCCGCGTGATGTGGCCGTCGCCGACGGGGACGGTGAAGATCTCGTGGCCGGCGTAGGTCTCTTTTGCAGTGGCGATGGAGGTGAGATAGCGGGTGAGGCGCTCGCCGTCGAAGCGGCCTTCGAAGACTTCGGAGTAGCCGACCGGGCCGTTGGGTCCGTTGGGGTCGTCCATGCGGTGCAGGGCGAAGGCGGCTGCGTCGAGGTCGCGCTCAGGTACGATGCCGGTGGCATCGATGAACTGCTGGTACTCGGGGCTGCGTACGACAGGGGAGCGATCGAAGTGGGTCGCGGCGCGGAGAGGCTTCAGGTTGGCGTAGACGATGGCGTCGGACTCCGGCAGAAGGCGTGCGGCCTCGGGTGGAGCGGCCTTTCGCAGCACGAGGGCGACGACCAGCGCAGCCATCAGCGCCAGCATCAGCAGCAGGGAGTAACGTGTGCGCTTACGCATCAGGAGCATGGCCGGTCAGGCGAGATATCTGCATGGTCAGTACGAAGCCTCGACTTCGGGGCTTCCACAGATAAGCATAGACTATCGCCGGTCGTTTATGGCCTCGCGTCGCGTCGTCTCCGCCTGGCATCTGTCCAGAGCTATTCAAGAACCTTGAAGGTGTAGATCTTTCCGCCGCTCGCTGCGTTTGACGAGGTAATCGCGCCCGGTGGCAAGATGCCATACTCTCCAGGAGTCGCGCTGGTGGGTAAAGTCACCTGATACATGCGCGTCGCAACCTTGGTAGCGGTGAATTCAATATCATCGCGGCTGGCTCCGGTAGAGTTGTGGATCACGCCGCCAGTCTGAGAGCGAAATTCACGGCTCTTGCCATTGCTTGGACGCAGCTTCAGCAACTGATACTCGGCAGGCGCCGTGCCCTCGGTAACATAAAGCAGAAAGTCCACAGGCTTTGTGACGGCGAGCTTCGCGGAGTCTCCTTCAATGTGGCCGTTTTTATCCTGCTTGATGATGCCTTGGCTTGCAAAGCTCTTCAGCACGCCGCCGGACTTGTAATTGACGATCTCCGGCGCCATTGCCACCCAGCTGCCGTTCCGGTCTTTGTAGTAGACGCCGACCTCGTCTATACCGGCGATGGCAGGAGTAGCGCCGCCAGCGACTGGCGCGGCTGGGGCATTTGCCTTCGCGATCATCGCGGCAATCACCTTGTCCGATACGCCCTGTTTCTTGAGGGACATCATGTCGTCGGTGGTCAGGGAGTACGTTCCAGGCTGGGCATTGACGGTGGCGACTACGAGGTCATCCCCTATACCCGACTTTGCAAGCTTCACGACAGCGTCGTTGTTGAGCGCCTGTTGCGCGAGCGTCACAGCAGAGGTTAGTGCGAATAGGCACACAGCGATTGAGCGCAAACGGAACATCGAAGGACGCCTCCAGGGATTAGAGAGAAGTTAGAAGATAGGCCTGAGAACGCAAATATCGTAGCATGACCGAAGAAGAGGATAGTTACTGCAGTGAGGGATAAGGGGTCATTGCTACGACGCCCGCGCTATGCTAAAGTTACCTCTGCGGCGCACTCTGCGCGGGCACTGCTGCGCGTCGGGCGGCTGAGCTTACAGAGAGCAAATGTTGTGTGGGCTGGCGTAGCTCAGCTGGTAGAGCATCTGATTTGTAATCAGAGGGTCGGGGGTTCAAGTCCCTTCGCCAGCTCCAGTTCCACATAGCGGAACAAGAAAGACGGATTTGGTTGTACTGCTTGCCGTTCTGGTGTTGCAGACCTCCGGTCATTCCTTCAAGGTGATGTACCCGCTCGATTCGCGGTCAGGATCGGCTGCGGGCTTGATAGGTTTGGTTGTGGGCTGTGCGCTGGAGTTCAAGCAGGGTGTGCACAGGTGGCCGAGTGGTTAATGGCAGCAGACTGTAAATCTGCCACTCTTCGAGTTACGGAGGTTCGAATCCTCCCCTGTGCACCATAATTTTGTAGTTGTTTTTCGAAGTTGCAAGTGGAACGTTGCAGTACTGGTGAGTGTTTTGGATCTAAGCCCTGCAGGCAGCGGAAGGATGTGGATTGCGCTGGCTATCCTGGGGGTGTTGGCGATGGCTGTCTGGCAGACGATGGAGCCAGGCAAGTTTCAATCGCTGACATGGGTCTTGTTAGGATTTTTTGCCTTCCGTGTCATACTCGGACGGCTTCGTTCGCGGTAGGATTGTAAGGTAAAGATTTTCAAGAGTTTTGTTTTCAGGTTTTGTCATGCTGGCGTAGCTCAGTGGTAGAGCACTCCCTTGGTAAGGGAGAGGTCGAGAGTTCAAGCCTCTCCGTCAGCTCCAGATTTTTGTTCCGCCTAGATTTTGGCAGGTAAGCGGGAGTAACTCAGTGGTAGAGTCACAGCCTTCCAAGCTGTTGGTCGCGGGTCCGATTCCCGTCTCCCGCTCCAAAGATTTAGAACGCGGCTTTGACGTCGAAGGCCGCAGGAGAGTGTGTTGAGTAGTCTGTATCAGCAACCTGTACTTACCGTCTCCGATCCGGAGACCTTCAACGCGGTGAAGGCGGCAGTTGAAGGATCTTTCTCTTCAGGACGCGTAGCGGATTTTCTGAAGTCTCTGGAGCGCTCGAAGCTGCGTATCCGCGACTTTGAAACGGTCCTTAGCAAAGGGTATCTGGGAGCGTCCACGGCTGCGGAGTACGGCAGGCTGGGCAACTCCGACCAGGGCCAGATTCGCGAGCTGTATCTCGCCAGCCTGGAACGCGTCGCACCGGAGCTGCGGGAGACGTTCTTCAAGCTGTACGCGTACTACTGATCGATATCCTGATCGGCACGCTTCGCCACAGAGTTTTAGTTTTGCAAGTTTAGTTTCGTTTGAAGTATTTACCTGAACCCCGGTGCACGCGCCGGCCAACACGAGGAGACGAGCAGTCATGGGCAAGGAAAAGTTTGACCGGTCAAAGCCGCACGTAAACATCGGAACGATCGGGCACATCGAT
>NZ_LMUR01000011.1 GCF_009765825.1 Granulicella sp. L60
CAGAGCCTTCTTCTATCTCGCTTGCCTCTGGATCACAATGCGCAGGTGTTTATGAAACACGCTCTAGTAACCACCCCCGAAGCATGGGTTCCGGCTCTCGGAGATTCAGCTTATGGGTTCCCTTATTTGTCAGGAGCGGGGAGGCTTATCGTCAAAGACGTAATCATGCTTGGGGCAGCGGTCGTTACGTTGGCGGACTCGGCTAAGGCCTACCTCCGTCGCAAGTCGTCTTTGTGATCGTTGGCATTCATGCAGCAAACCTTCCTGCTTAAAGTAAAGTGATTACCACGCAAGACGTCATAAGTGGAGATCCAGGACAAAAGTGATGGGCCGCCTCTTATTTGGTGTTAAGGTCGCTGCTGGATCTTTCGCTCCCGTTGCTATGGAAAGCAGTTGAAGCGTTGAACATGCACGAAGATGTTATGTCAGATATTGAATGGGCAATTTGACATACGTGCATTTCCATAAATCCAGTGCATTCATGGAAGCTTTTGGTTTTCACTCTGATTAGAGTTGTTTAGAGATTACTTATGCCGAAACTTGAGGCATAGTCGCGACAAGAAAACGGCTATCGTCTCTGGATACCGGATAGTCGTGGACTCAATACATGGCCATGTCGATTCGCCGGTACAAAGGTATGTACTTGGGCGTGTATGCAGGATGCTATTGGAAAGTCAAATCGGCCCAAACGAGGAAAATAAATCAATATGAGGCATTTCTTAGAAAATCTCATCGTCATAGGGTGCAATCGTCCCCTTTCAAAGGTCCTTTATGCTGGCTTCGCATTGTGTCTCCTTGTACCACCTGCGTTCGCCCAGACTCCGCCGACTTCAGTGCAACCGTTGCCCTCAGGTATTATGCCAAATGATTATTTTCATACGGGCGCAGGGGCTCATTATCTTCGCAGAGCAGAGGGTGATCTGGTAACAGAAAAGTTGCGTGGAAATATCAGCGTAATAATGGGATCTGGAGCCAACGTCATCATTTTATCCGGAAAACAAGGAAAGTTTCTCGTTGACGCGGGCATTGGGGTGTCAGAGTCCAAAATGAAGGTCGCACTCAGCGCGATCAGTCCTACACCAGTGAAATACGTAGTGAATACTCATTGGCATTGGGATCATACTGATGGTAATGCTTGGCTGCATGAATCTGGCGCAACTATCGTCGCACAACGGAATACGCTGAAGCATTTGTCTCAAGCGACTCACGTTGACGATTGGAACTGGACGCTCCCACCTGTAACAGCCGATGCACGTCCGACTCTCCTAATAGATGACAGCAAGATATTCAGGTTCGGAGGGGACATAATTCATGTTGAACATTATGGTCCTGGCCATACCGATGGCGATGTATGGATCTATTTTGAAAAAGCAGATGTGATGGCTCTTGGAGATCTATTTTGGAATGGCAACTATCCATTTATTGATAACCAGGATGGCGGCAATATCAACGACGCGATCAAATGGGCCGACAAAGCAGTCGAACGCACTACCGATAAGACAATTATGATTCCCGGCCACGGTCCAGTCGGCACACGCGCTCAGTTGATTGAATTTCGCAATATGCTCGTAACAGTACGCGACAACATAGCTGCACTGAAGCGTCAGGGCAAATCAATAGATGAAGTAGTTGCTGCAAAACCAACGGCAGCGTTTGACGATAAGTGGGGACGTTTTGTGATCGCTCCGGCCCACTTTACCAGGTTGGTCTACGCCGGCTTGTGAACTTATGAGATCAGAGCTCTTCGTTACAAATCAGCATAGAGACTACGTTACAACGTCAATATCGCTCTAATTGAAGGCCAGGACTTCGGAAGGAGCGATTTAAAAACGATCCTTGGATCACATAATGGAGAATATCAATGCCGCGCATTTCGCCAGTTCTTGGATCAGCCGATGCAGCTGTTACAGCAATTCTCGATGACATAAAGGCCCGGAGGGGCAAAGTGCCGAATGCTATGGCTACCCTCGCCCAGTCTTCTGCTGCTTTCAACGGCTATCATGCTTTTTCGAAAGCCCTTATGAGGGGTCGTTTGACGAGCCGCCAGCGAGAGATCGTAGCTCTGGTAACCGCACAGGCAAACGCCTGTCAGTATTGCCTCTCGGGTCACACTCAAACCGCAGCGACTGTAGGCTTAAGTTCCTCCGAAATTCTCAATGCCCGGGCTGGAAAGAGCGGCAATGCACTGGACAATGCCATTGCGACGTTTGCCGTGAAGGTAATTCAGCACAAAGGCCTGGTAGACGATGCAGATCTTGCGGTTGCGCGAGAGGCTGGTGTTGACGATGGTCTGATGGTTGAAGTTATTGCCAATATTTCCCTGAATACCCTCACGAATTACAACAATCGCCTTGCCGACACGGAGATCGACTTTCCTGCAGTGCAGGTTGAGCTATAAACGATTCTGGGTAATTGGTTGCCGATTGGGCTGATAGCAATCCCGTGGGTTACTATTCCCAGTGGATGTGGCTGCATGGACATAAATCAACCACATCTGCTGACTGCCAATTGAGATGGAGCGATAGCCACCCTCGACTCTTTCAATCGAATGCGGCAGGCAGTCTTCGCAAGAGGGCTGACGTATCGCACCCGATTCTCGCCAGCAATTACACATCCGCCAAAAGGAAACCGAGGCTGTTGGTCTCACCATTTGATCGGTGATGTAAGAATGGTACGCAGCACTGGCAGCAGCGAAGCACGTTCCATGCGAGAGCTGATGGGCTCATTTCATGTGCCTTGGAAAATAAAGATTGAGAATGAATCCTGCAGCGTTAATCTGCTGATTAGGTCGGGGTCCCGTGTCGTTATCATGTTCGTAATAGGAATCGAGATCGAGGTGTCTACTGAGTGGCAGCAGACAGCCTACGTCGAGGCGTGTGTTACTCCACTTTCCATACCTACTGGTATGGAGGAATTCGACGCTGGCATAAGGGCCGGGATGATAGGAGCGAATCGTGAAACGGCGTTCCATGGTTAATCGATTGCGATAGCGCCAGTCAAGACTGCCGTCGGTCCGATCTATATCGGCGCGGTTTCGGTCGGTAACTAATATATGCCCCCATAAGGGCAGATGGACTTCTACAACTGGATCCACTCGACTAGTTGTAGGTTTGCCCGGATAGATGAGTTTCCGGTAACCAATTGACATCGTGAGGGGTACGGATTTTGTCTCATCAAGATTGAAGAGTGTGACCTCTCTGAGAATGCGAATCGGCTTCAGGTAAAACTCTATGCTGGGCCCCAACTCCGTACCAATGAGTCCACTATCGTCCAGCATCCGTTTATCCTGAAACACGAGGCGAACATTTAAGTTCAATCCGACATGAACATCTAATTCGGGCAAAGACTCGGTCATCGCCGACTTTTGGGCGCGCCCAGGAATACACAATAGCAATACGAGGGAAGCTCCGATAAACCTCGGACCGATAATGCGCTTCATCATTTTTCCTGGAGCGCGCCCATGTCAAATTACCAGACGGCGTAATTACTCGGCAGCGCTATTAGCCAATGCTTTGACGGCAGAGATATTCTGCACGAGGTTATCCGGCAGGTTGTGTCTCTCTTTTAAATATTGGGGGCTATTGTAGGAGAGCCAGACCATTCCCTGGCTATCTTCCCAAACAAGAATCTTCAACGGGAGATCAAGAGCGATGCTGGGTGCGGCTAGCATCGGGGCCGTCCCTCCCTTGGGATTGCCGAAAATTAGAAGTTTAGTGGGGAGCATTGTTATGCCTACCTTTGCAGCTTCTCCGCTGTGATCGATCACAGCGAAGAGGGTGATCCCCTTCGATTGGAGAATACCCTTGAGTTTATCGACGGTCTGGTCGACCGAGTGATTGCTGGAAACATTGATAATTCCGTTATTCGCCTGAGCGGGGTTATCGAATCCCCATGCCGGTAAAACAAACGCTAAGAGCAATGGAATTAAGTGCAAGTGTCTCATGATTTATCTCCTGTACTTTCAAAATCAGATGTTGGTCTCAACGTGGAGTATGGCGATATAGGCCAGTCTTTTACTGGTAAATGAGGGTGTAACCCTGCTGCTCCAGTTGAGTTACTCTGATCATCGCGTCGGTATCTACCTTCACTCCGAAAATAAGGTCTGCATTGCCCCAATGATTGGCGTGGGCGGTGGCACCACATAATTCGACTTGCACACCCTCCTTCATCCATCCAGCGATAAGTGCCCCGTAGGGGTTACCCGTTTTAACATGACGGTTGATGTTATAAGCCTCGTCATTCAGCACGAAATAGGCAGCATCTCCGTGAAGAACGGCAACAATCTGACCTTTGGTATTACCATCGCGGAAATCATTGGCCAGCAAATTGAGGTCTCCTATGACAAAGGGCATATCGCCAAGGTAAACTGCATGGCCGATGTCGAACACAACATTAGCTTTTTCTAACTTTACGGGAATGTCTACATGAAGGGAATGCTCGGCGTGATCCTGTCCGCTCGCTGAACTTAGGCTAAGGAAAAGACAGGCGATCAGTATGGCCCCAAAAGATCTGTTCTTAAACATAAGATTTCTCCGCGCATTGCTTTCTGGTTGGTTTCGGGATCATTGACGGGATTTTGAACAAAGGTTTAGCAATAGAGCTAATATTTCGAAGAACATATTGACAGGTTGAGGATGTATATATTCTGAATTCCAAAATGCTGTGGCGTTGCCACGTCTCACGCTTCACCTTACGGGTCTCGCTGAATAAAGTAGAGACGATCCTCGCCGAGTGCCATTATCTTTTAGTCACTTCTGGATTTGCTAAAAATTCCATCCCTCAATGTGCTTCAAGAACAGCCCGTGCGATTAACTCCTGCTTTGCAAATCTCCTGGAACGATTTCTCCTCGAGGTCACTGCCTGTTATTAGTGGGGCAAGATCGATAGAGATTACTTACTTGACTCTCAAACAGTGGATCAACCTCTAATTCTCAGGGATCCCTATAGATATCACCCCTTGCGAATATAAGTAGTGTAGAAAAAGCAAGGAAGAGCGTCTTTCGTGATCGAACCGAGACTTACGGAAATGCACGATTATGAGCTGGATCACATCGAAGGCTTCTTCCAAACTTTGGAGGGGTTAGCGGGTGCAGATTCCAAAGGTGAAGTTAGAATGCCTAGGTAGCTAGCCATACCGCCGACGATGATTCATTGGCACGTCCCTTCCGTGGGCCTGTCTCAGTTCTCAGGCATGTTCTAAGGAATAATTACTGCGTCACCAAGGGCCGAGAGAGAGTGCAATACAACAGGATTCATGGTCGTGCATTTATCCAAAATGTGGTTCGATCACGAAAGATTCCCTGTCTTTCTGCTCTTACACTAGATGTGGTTGCAGATGGCGAGTCCGAAGGGGGACGTGAAGAATGCGAGGTCGATGTAGCGTCGAAAATGACATAAGCGATCTCCATCGCTTGCAAACTACGTGTCCATGATGCTCATGCGATTCGTATGGTGAAGTCTGACTTACTCTAGGGCCTATAGCTGCCGCGATCAATATCATTTGGAGGAATCACAGTGCTGAAACAAGTCACAACATTTGCGGCGGTATTACTCGCGTTCATTGCTTTGCCGGAAGCTAAGCCTGTGTTCGCACAGAACGCTCCGGCAAAGAATATTGTCCTCGTGCACGGTGCCTGGGTCGACGGGTCCGGATGGAAACCGGTTTACGCTATTCTTGTCAAAGATGGGTATAAGGTTTTCGTCGTGCAGGAACCTCTTACCTCATTTGAGGCAGATGTAGCCGCGACGCGACGCATTCTTGCTATGCAGTCCGGGCCAACTGTGCTGGTCGGTCATAGCTACGGGGGGAGCGTGATCTCGCAAGCCGGCACTGATTCCCACGTTGTCAGCCTGGTCTATGTCGCGGCCCATATGCCCGATGCTGGCGAGAGTGAATCAGCGGATGGCAAGAAAATTCTCTAGCGATCTAGCTAAATCTCGATTCATCAAGTCCACTTCTGACGACTTCAACTATCTCGATCAGGTCGCTTTCCCTTCATACTTTGCTGCGGATCTTCCTCAGGCTCAAGCTAAGTTTGAGGCCAACTCGCAAATATTGACTTCAATTTCGAACTTTGCTGGCATCGTCACGACACCAGCGTGGCGCGTTAAGCCAAGTTGGGTGATCGTTGCTGGTGCAGACCGGATCATCAATCCCGAGCTCGAGCGTTGGTACGCTAAGCGAGCCAATAGCCATACATTGGAGATCACCGGTGCGAGCCACTCTGTGTACGAGTCTCATCCCAAAGAGGTAGCGGCGATCATCGAAAAGGCAGCGCAGGCAGCTTCCCGATAGCATTCACTGTCTAATGGAAACCTGAATGTGGATATCCAAGGCAAATGCGTCTTGTACTTTCCCTTTGAGGGTATCGCCTGCAGACCTATATTCGAACCGTTACCGAAACCGAGAAAGATAGATCTATATCTTCGTAGCACCGTAAACGATGTTCCGAAGGATGCGAGGTAGCGATGGCTAATATATGGCTAATGTGTAGATGAGGCCAGAGCTTTGTGCCTGATGCTTGGGAAACTCTCCTGCTTGCCCCAACTCGTTCAAGCTGACGAGAGAACTTGTGCACCTCCCTTACTCAACAGCGAGGACAGACATCAACGAGCCTCATTGTCACTAAAGCTTTATTAAGGGATGGACATCAATTAATAACATGTCCACACGATGTCCCCAGAGGACAAGCTAGACCGTTGCGCTCGAAGCTTCAGACGCCATGGTGGCTTCGTATGGCGTCGCTTGCTCGCTCTCCAATCACCACGGAAGGTGCCATCGTGTTGCCAGTGGTGATACGGGGAAGCACCGAAGCATCGGCAATTCGAAGTCTCTGCACTCCATGTACCAACAAATCGCCTCCGACTACCGACATGTCGTCCTTACCCATCTTTGCCGTGGAACTCTGGTGCCAGAAAGTTTGTACGGTACGTCGGAGATAGTCTTCCATGCCTCTATCGTCGAGATTCCCGGGTTCCAGTTCGCGACCAGCGAATGCTCGCAGAGAAGGTGACCTCCCTAACTCGCGACAGAACTTGAGGGCCGTGAGGGCTGCAGTTCTATCCATGGGATCGGACAAGAGGTTTGGCTCGATACGCATGCCGTCCGAGGCATTCGGACCGGTCAAGAGCAGTTGGCCACGGCTTCGAGGCTGGAGCACGGCCGACCGAATTCCCCAGACCATACTTTTTGGTCTAGCTCCTCCATTCTCCGTGGCAAGAGGGCGTGCAATCAGGTACGCAGCTATGTCAGGCGTAAGTTTCTCAGGAGCGCTTTTCCATAGAGCAATAGCCTGGGTCAACACTGAAGTCGATTCGGGGACCTCCGGTGCTTCCCAGAGACAACCCGATAACGGATGGTCCTGGAGGTTCTGGCCAACACCGGGCAGGTGGTTAATGACAGGTATACCAAAACGGATGAGTTGGTCGCGTGGACCAATTCCAGACTGCATCAGCAGCTTTGGAGTTTGTATCGCTCCAGATGAGACGACAACTTCTACACCCGCCTGTACGGTGACTACTTTGCCCAGATGAATGAATTCCACGCCCGTTGCCTTATTGTCAGAGAATAGGATCTTCGTGACAAGTGCTCTTGTCAGTACGGTTAGATTGGGACGGTCCATTACGGGATAGGTGTAGGAGCGAAAGATGGACTGGCGGCTTCCATCATGCACATTCAACTCGGCTATGGAGCAACCGCTATCGGCTTCCATTAAAGGACCATTCTGAGAGTCGAATCGTGGGATTCCGGCAGACACTACCGCTTCTAGAAAGGCGGGCGCTAAAGGTGCATTGCGATTAGGCGTTATATATACCTGACCCCTGTGTCCGCGGTAATTAATATCGGCTTCTCCGCGCCAGTCCTCGATCCGGTGATATAGCTTGCGGACAGCTTCGTGGCACCACGCCGAATCCCCAGTACATTCTGCAAAGAAGTCCCAGTCACTCTTGTGACCTACGAGCCATACACACGCGTTGATGCTGGAACCTCCACCAAGAACCTTGCCCATTGGGTATGGTAGGGTGCGCCCTAGAAGATGCTTTTCTGGCTGTGTTTCGAACTGCCAGGCAAGATCAGATTTAAGCGTCGACGGCCAGAGATTGGGATTTGTGCAGGAAGGTAAATCATCACTTCCTCCGGCCTCCAGCAGCAGTACTTTCACGTTCTCATTCTCTGCAAGTCGTCGAGCTATCACCGAACCGGTACTCCCAGCTCCACAGATCACAAAGTCGTATGAGCTTAAGATATTCTCAGCTAAGCGCTGCTGATTCTGAGCCACTCGTAACGAGAAACTCGCATTCAAGTTAGATACTTTTGATGGTTCCATCAAAAAACGTCCTTGCTCTCTTCCCTTATCTATAGAAACCCACCATATGCGCACTAGGTTCAATCTCCAAGAGCGCAACCGTAACCAAGGACCGCAGTACAGCGGCAAAGCTCTTACAAATCGTGATCCAATCTCGTGAGAGGGCATGGAGACGCCGTCGAATCGTCACCAGGAGCACGCGTCGAGTAATCGTCCCACAGCATTTTCTAAAAGATCCTCGATGGGCGTATAGCTTGTGTGAACGAGGCACATCGAGTCATTTGTGGTCGCAAGTGCAACAGCCTGGACGCCCTCGACTTCATTCAAGGCTGACGGACCCCAGACGGCTTCCAGATGGATGTCTCCGAAGTTTGTATCGAAGGGGATCCGTTGCACGTTTGTGACAACAAGATCGTGCTTTAACCCTTGGGATGCGAATTTTGAGAGGCCCTCGGCATCCGTGCCTTCCGGAAGAGCCGTTTCAACGGCGTGACTCAACTCGATAATGCTCTCGAGTGTCAGAGAGGGAGCCAGGGCCTCTTTAGCCCAGCGAGCTAACTGCCAAAGATCGGTGGAGGGCTTCGGCTCAAATGGAACGATGCCGACAGCAACTGAAAGAGCACAATCCTCGTGGTTGCCCAGCAGCTTTCGTATATTGATCATCGACATGACTCGGATCTCTTGATCGTTCCATGCTGGACTGGAGTCTCTGCCCGCAAGAGTCAATGCAGCACAAACGGCTGCATGAACTGTAGTGCCCTCTTGCTTTGCCTTTCGGATTAGAGTCAACGTCTGAAGTTCGGACAAGCGGAGGCTTCTTACCTTCGGACTTCCAAACTTTCTCGCCAGTTTGATCTCTTTTTCTTTCTTGGGACCTGCGGCGACACGATCTTCAGAGGCCCGCGCAGAGTATGTTTTGTAGAGAGAGGCAAATCGCTCCTCTTGAGAAGGAGGTGTGCCCAACATGTCCAACGTCGTCCCGCTGACGGCTTGAAGCAGATCTCGGATGAGATACACCATCGACATTCCATCCGCAATCGCGTGGTGACTTGTAAGAATAATGTCGCACTCGTCTTCTTCGAGTAAAAGCACTACTCTGAATAGGGGGGCGATGGTTTCATCAAATGGAATTTCTAACTGTCTCGTCAGCTCTTCCTGCCACTGACCAGCCGACATGCGCTCTTTGATGACAAGCGGGACCTCACATCCCTGTGCCAGGTGAAAGGTTGGTCCGGATTGATCGTCCTCGTCTAGGAAGACATTGAGAAATGGATGTCGCCGTTGGATTTGCTTCAAAGCGCTTCGCCACATTGTTTCCGTGGTTGCGCCCATTACATGGGCAGCCATGACGAAGTGGTTCGGATGATTCTGGTTCCAGAGCCAGTGGAGCCGCTCGACTGTGCCGAGCTTTCGTAGTATTAGGGAGTTCGGTGAGGGGGTCAGCGAATTGAATATAGCCATAGTTTTCCTTTGCTTCTGCCGCATTGATAAGCTTGACGTTTATTTCTTTATGCATGATCTGTAACAGAGCCTGTTTGCTCTTCTTCATGGACGGCAGAATATTTGTTCAGCAAACTATCGTTTGTGACTGAGGCTACGACCGTCTCCTCTCGGAATCTTCGACAGTCCATTCCCTGGATACAACACATGCCCTTCCGTTTTGTTCCTGTTGGTTGCTCTACTTCATGAGTCCGCTTTACGCGACCTGTAGATATGGTACGGCAAATATATTTGCAGTGGTGCAGTGACTTAACCCCACGCCGCGCGCAATTAGGCTACAAAACTTAGCCGTAAGAGAGCGACTGCGTTACTCAGTTCTATTATCTAGATCGGGTTCCCAGATTTGTTTCAGCTCTTGCCAGCGAGAAGGAGATGGCGTGCTTCACCTACTAAGAAAAGGGAGCCTGCAATAACAATAGTGGAATTGGCTGTCTCTTGAGCCTCTTTGAGTGCGTCGGCTACGGAGGCATGCATCAAGGTGACGGCACCGATAGAATCGGTAGCAGCTTTTAGCTCCTCCAGCGAGGCGGCCCGCGGGTTGTTCACAGCAACGAGGTGAATACGATCAATAGAACCGCGGAATAGTGGAAATAACTTCTGTGCCATCTCATGGATAGACTTGTCGCGGAGCGCCCCAAAAATTAGTTGGTGTGGCAATCCACTGGCGCTATTGAAAATCGATGAGAGATATAACCGGAGCGTGGCAATACCTGCAGGGTTGTGTGCCACGTCGAGCAGGATGGTCGAATGGTTGTCGCCCGACATAAATTCGAGCCGGCCCGGCCAGTAGGTTTGGTGGATGCCTTGTTCGATGGAGGCAGACGTAATTCTCGAGAACCCATGATTTCGTTGAAGCTCAAATGCAGAGGCGATCGCAATGGCGAGATTGCGCCGTTGATGTTGGCCAGCAAGAGGCGAGTTCACTCTGAGGTGATCGACCCCAACGCCAATTGTATACTGATTTGTCCAGCTTGAAGACTGATCGTCATGTGAAGGGAGGTAGTCAGCTGCATTTACGCGACGGACATTGAGACTAGTGACCACATCCTCGATAACCTCGTCGACTTCAGGATGTTGGGGGAGCGTAACGAGAATGCCTTCGGAGCGTAGAATTCCTACCTTCTCTCTCGCAATTTTTGCAACCGTGTCGCCAAGCCATTCCATATGATCAAGATCAATATCCGTGAGGATGGAGACAAGAGGCTGGACGATATTTGAGGCGTCAAGACGCCCTCCGAGGCCGACTTCAAGGACTGCAATGTCGACTTGTTGCTCGGCAAAGTAACGGAATGCAAGAGCCGTCATGACCTCAAACAAAGAAGGGGACTGCGAGAGTGTTCCTTTGCGTGTAAGCTCTGTGCCGACATTATCTATTTGCGTATACAGGCGGGAAAAATCATCGTCAGTGATGGCGACGAGCTGATTGTTGGACGCACCAGAACCAGAAGTTTGGATGCGTTCATTAATTCGGGACAGATGCGGCGAAGTGTAAAGACCTGTCTTGTAGCCTGAGGCATTGAGAATGCTTGCAATGGTGGCGGAAGTTGATCCTTTGCCGTTGGTGCCTGCGATTAGGATAGAAGGGTAGCGCCCCTGCGGACTATCGAGTGAATCAGCTAAAATCCGCATCTGGTTGAGGTCGAACTCACGATTTGGGGTTGTTTCTCCAGGACGTGGAGCGAGTTCGAATCCGCGGGAGTACAAATGTTTGACGGCGGCTTCATATGTCATAGGCGGGGTATTAGGCATCTTAATTTCGATATATCAGCGATACAGGCCGACACAGTCGATCCGTTCTATTCCTATATCCTTGGTTAAGTTTATAGATCTAGAAATGCAATGAGTCTTTCGAAAATGATTGAGTTTTGTAAAAACACACGATGAAGCGCGGGAATGGGAGACTGCCTGTCATCATCTGGTGCCGGCAGTGGTGTCGGTGAGATAGAAGTCATCAACACTAGAAACCTGATGATCATGAGCAGCTGGGCGCGGCACGGATACATCATGCTCGCCTCGAACTACCGTGGAGGTCCTCGCAGTGAGGGCAACGATGAGGACGGTGGATTTGACGTCCATGACTTGCTCGCCCTGATCAAGGCGTCGAGAAGCCTTTCTAACGCTGACCGGGAAATATACTTCTCAACAGCGAATCACGGCGCGGAATGATGGTCCATGAGACTCTCGCCACGAATCCAAGCGTTCAAGCGGCCGTTGTCAACAGTGGTGTCGTAGATATGAGCGCGGGCGAGGCGCCTCGCCCAGATCAAAAAAATGGACAAGTTGATCAACAAGGCGGTTCCCAACTATGAAAGGGAGTGGGCTAGGGTTCAGATAGCCGATTTCAAAATCCCATTGGTTCAAGCCGCATTGATATCCGTTCGGCGAACCACTCTTCAACTGTGTTTTCATCAACGGTGTAATTTGGGTCCTGCGTTCCGGAGTGCACTGGCACGCCCTTCCCGAGCGTTATCGCAAGTACAAGAGCGTTCACAAGCGTGAAGATGTGTCTCGATACTTAGGTTGAAGAGGAGGATGGGCGTAGTCGCAAGAAACGCAGGACGATCATCCGACTGCTTATGCTTCGACAAAACCTTATGTGGGCGAAAGCATGAAGTTCTGTCCGAGAAACGAGTGTGTTAGCCGTGCATGTCCGGTTTGATGAGGGAGATGTGAAAACGAGCATGTTCTTGACAATAAGGCAACGGAGGACGAAAAGGCCCGACCTAACCACCGCGTCATATCTCGACTCTGCACGTTTGTATAGCTACACAAAAAATCCACTCGGTCCGAAGAATGGATCAACCGTATCTATTGCATAACATAGCCCTGACATGGCTGATAAGTCTTAATCGAGAGAAGATATCAAGTCTGGCACATGCCGGACTTTTCCATTTAACCCAGTTACCCGAAAGGGTTTACCGGCGTCATCGACGAAGTAGGCCGACAGCGTGAAGGTGCTGGGGGCAGGCTCGATCCAGCTCCTGTAAGTTGCCCGAATGCCCTAAATGGTTGGAGCTAGCACTCCCGCGATTATCGCAAGTCGAACACCGTGGTCCAAACACTACCGATTTTCTCCCTTCAGATGGCATGATCTATTCCTTTTGGGCGTGTGCTGTATCGCCCCGTAGTGCGCGTGATACTCCCGAAGGCTACGCACTGCTGGCCGATATGGGAGCGATGCCGGGAGGCTTGCCCATGTTGATGGATCGGGTGTATGAGGGCGCTAGAACCAGACAACCGGTGCCCAACCTGGGAATGATCCCAATGTCCCGCCAAAATCCAATAGCGTCTACCTGTGGAAGTATGACCGGGCCCTCTATAAGATGCGCAACGAGATCAAGCGCTTCTTCTGGCGGCTCAAGGGCTTCCGCAGAATCTTCTCCCGCTTCGGGAAACTCGACGTCCTATTCCTCGGCTTTGCACTCATCGTCGAAGCTCTCCGATAGTGTGAACACGCTCTAGTACTAACTTACGATGTAGCCTTGATTGCTCTGAAGAAAGGAAGTCGATTTATTCAACAATATAGCTAATGATCGTGCATTCTCAAAAGTCTCCAATCAATCACGAAAGACCTATCCCGTCATCTTTCCTAGACTAGGTTAGAAAGACAATGGAGAAATGTCATTGCAACTTTCGATGCTAATTCATCAGGTGCTTGCTGAAATCTTTTGAGGCTAGATCAACAAACTAAGAATCCACTCCCCAGAACTTTCTCATGAGAGGCTTATATGCATAAATATCAATTTTTGAAGCGATTATTGCCCGTTACCGCGATCCTTGCTGTTCTCATACTTGTGGCTTCCTCCACAAAAGCTTTCGCCACGTTTCCGGGCGAAAGCTCCAAATGGAATCAAGAAAACGTTAATGGCCAAACTCTGCAAACATTGAGCCAATATAGCGAAGCCAGAACCGTTGGTTCGTTTACCCTCATTCGCATGTGGAGGGGGGAGAGCGACGATCAAGTGTGGTTTTCGTTTGGAAATGGACCCAGTGCTGCTATCGGCAACTTCAATCTGGGATCGACACGGACATATCTAGCTCCTGTGATTGTTCCTTACGGGCAAAACAGTTACATGGCACTCCACGTCGGCACTGACGACCACATCTATTACGCCATGATCTATCTTAATAACTCGGGAGAATACCAAAGTTGGACCGGGTATTGGACCGTAATTTCAGGCCAGACCACCCCTTATCCCGTGAGCGCTGTGCAATATAACGTTAACTGTGGTTGTATCTACCTTGTGTATGCGGGGTATAACAATCTGAACGTGTATGGCATGTGGTTTGACGGAAGTACATGGCATGATGGCGGATCCATAAGTAACGGACAGATATATGGGTGGCCCAGTGTTACCTACAATCCTATAGTGAATTCATTGACGATCGTGGGCATGGGTACTAATAGCGTTGTTTGGGTTACCAGTCAACTTATTGGAGCCTCGAGTTGGCCGGACTGGTCCAGTACGGGTTTATATACTCTATATTCCCCCACTATCGCTACTGATAACGTAGGCAACTTCATAATAGGTGGTACGCAAAGCAACACTATACCCTGGTATGCGCTGTTTGACGAAGATTTCAATTTTGAAAGCTACGAAGCGGACCCAACTAATTGGCGGACCAACAATCCGGTTACAATCGCTACAAATGGTTATTTGATGTATGCGTTGATTATTGGACTGGATCACGTCGCTAATTGGAGGCAACTATTCAACCCCTATGCAGGTAAATGAACCCTTCCTGGTTGGCCATGCGGAGGCGCCATACGCAATAGTGTTCCAAGTGTATCTATCCTTGGGGGTAGCGAGAATGGGAGCGGCGACTATTCGCCGCTCCCATTCGTTTCGCCGACACGCTGCGGGGTAGTCCAGTTCTGCTGCAAAGTAACTGAACCCTTCCTAGTTGGTCATGTGGAGGCGTCGTACGCATGATAATTCCGCACGGCAAGGGGTTTTCTCCTTTTTCGCATATCACAGTACAGAATCTGGCGTAAGCATAATGGCTGAGCTTCAGCGGCAGTAAGGATTGTGTTGGATCGTCTCACCATGCCCGATTTGTTGGCTTACCAAGCCTTCGTTAATTAGAAGTACCTGCAGGAAACCCCGTGGTCTTACCGTCTCGCTGCTCTGTGTCGACTATGAAGAAGATATGCATTCTGTTGATGGGTCTAACCTCGGCTCTTGGAGCTGCCGCCCAGGATGTCCGTCAAGTCCATGCTTCGATATCAGGCAGGGTTCTGGATGTCTCTGGAAGTCCCTATCCCGCGCAGGTTCGAGTATTCCTGCTGGCGATCCATGAGGGGTTTGCTTCGCTGGATGCGAGGTGCGGTACAAATACGCACCAGGACGGAGGGTTCGAGTGCCCGACGCTTCCGGAGGGAAGATTCCTTATCCAGGTTCTCCCTCAGCACCGGTCAGGAAAACAGACACAGAAGGCACAAGATGCCGCAGCGGGAGCCCTTCCAGAATCAATCTTCTATCCCGGTGTAACGGATCTCGAACAGGCAACACCAATCTCTTTGCGAAGTAACGAAGCCGGATGGGCCGAAGTACGTATCGCTGATTCACCGTCGTTTGAAGTCACAGGCACGCTCACGGGTCATCCACCAAATGCATTTCTTAGATTGCAGGCAGAGTCGGGTGATGGGCTGACCCTGGATACCAATAGCAATGTCCAATACGATAGCGTCACAGGCCGGTTCGTCATATCGAATGTTCCAGCGGGGCACTATCAACTGACAGCGAATTGGTTCGGAGGCCAGCAAGAGCGACATGTGGAGTCTCCGTTAGGAAGGAACGCTTCTCCGCTGAGCGCTCCCCCCATCGCGGCTGCACCCAATATCGATGTAAACGCTCGGCTCTCTCTTCTTCCACCGGATTGGCTCGCAAACCAGGAAGGGCGGCGTGCGACACTGCGGTTTGTGGTGGCCGCTGCGCCGGTGGATCATCTTATTCTCTCAGCTGCTCCCAATGTGGAGATAAGCGGCCAGCTCCCGACGCTTCCATCGGGAGTAACCCTATCGCAGCTATTGCTCTCGAGTACAGACGGTTCGACACTCGATCGCAATGCGTCGGTAAAAGGCGGAGTGTTCAACTTTCATTCAGTGCCTGCGGGAGAGTACATTCTGAGCCTTCCGCCTGGTAAACAGGCCTACGTGGATTCGGTTTCTGTAGGGGGGAGAAGCGTCGACGGTGCGAAATTCTCAGTTGCGCCGGGGCAAGGCACAGTGAACTTAGAACTGGAGATCAAGGGGCCGAGCATCCCGATGCGTGGCTCTGTGGAGGAGTGGGAGGGATCTGCTGTAAGTGCCGAGGTGATTGCGCAATCTGAGGATTCGGGTGAGATCTACAAAGTAATAACCGATAAGCAGAGGAACTTCTCGTTTGCCGGGGTCAAGCCTGGTGGGTATCGCTTGTTCGCATGGCCTGGGGTCGACACGATCGCATATCGAAGTCCCCTCGTATTGAGAAAGTACAACAATGACAGCACTGAAGTTCGGGTGGACGAAGACGGCATAAGCAGTGCGATTGAACTTTCACCGATCGAAAAGGAACATTGAAGAACTGGGGAGCACCACTAACCGGGCTACGTCTTAGGATGATCTACTTGCGAGCATAAGCCATCGTGAGCTGCTGACTGACGCGCCGCCGCTCACGATGGCACAAGATATCGGCGAGTTGAGTCGCCTTGACATGCAGTGCAGGGTGAAGGTTCTCAGTCTTCTGTGAGGTCAAGGCGAAGCGCTCGTTGAAGTGCTCGACGAACGACGGAAGAAAGCGGTTGTTAGCTGCCATATCGCAAAGGCCGGCTAGTCGCAGTTCCTTGACTAGCCAGCCCTGCAGAGTGCGGTTAGCCCGCTCGATCCAGCCCTTCTCCTGGCTGGAGTTAGCGCAGAGGATCTCAATGTTGAGCTCTACCAGCGCACGACCGAACTGCGTCATCTCGGATCCTCCCATCGCGTCCGTCAGTTCACGCGAAAGACAGTGTGCTTGTCCGAGTAAAAAGCGACCGGGCAAAGCAAAGAGTCCGTCGCGCATCGCTACTTCCTAACAACATCGCGTTCGATGATGTCGGCAGCTTTCTTGAGTGGGTTTGTTTTAGCAATCTGTAGTTGGAACTTCTTCGCCTGTTCCCGGTACAGCGGATTCACCAGCACATCTTTCACGAGTTCTCGAAGGCGATGGGCGTCAAGTTCGTCCAGAGAGATAGACCTTCCGGTATTCGTATAACGAATGCGAGCGGCTACACCGGGCTGCTCATGCGTGATTGGTACGGCGACCATCGGTACACCATGGGTCAGACATTCCACTGCCGTATTGAGTCCCCCGTGGGTGATACAGAGTGACGATCGCGCCAGCAAGTCGAATTGGGGAGCAAAATTAACCATCAAGGCATTATTCGGCACCGCGCCGATCTCCGCCTCATCTACTGGACCCCCTCCTGTTGACAATACAAGTTGAATGTCCAGCGGAGCGCAGGCTTCAAGGATCGCCTTGTAAACCCAATTGAGGCCGTTCTGGAGGGTCCCCAATGATGCGTAAACAAGGGGTTTGCCGTTCAACTTCTCCCAGTCAAAGTCTGCAGACCGGCGAATGGACGGGTGAGTCAGCGGCCCGACGTAATGTACGTGATCGGGCAGGTCCGGGCGAGGAAAGTCGAAGCCTTTCGGTTGTTGAGATATCTGCGCGATTGGGGAAAAGCTATCCACAACCATGTTGTGGAAGGGAGGGAGGCCCCATGCCTCACGATGAATGTTCTCTGCATCGGTCCAGGGCTTCCATTCTTCGCGCACCTGTTCCCAATGTTTTCTGTTCCGCTCGATGCCGGCCTCGGATGGGTCATAGTCACAGGAAAACTTTGGATTTGGCGCACCGTCCCAACGGTTGAGTAAGACAGCACTGGCGATGGAGGCAAAGGGTATGTTCAGATGCTGCGCTACGGTCGCACCGCCAGCAAATAATTGGTCGATAACAAGCGCGTCGATCTTCTCGTTTCGAAGTAGATCAGGAAGATACCCTGCCGCAATGTGAGTCAACCCAGTCATTCCGGCAAAAAGGAATGCGAAGGCATCATTGCCCTGAAGCTTGGAAAGCTGTTCAAGAAGAGGCTGGAGAGTCCCTTCCGGGAGTTCCTTACTCCCCATCTCGACGAAGCGCAACCCTCTGTCCGTGACGACGCGTTTCACATCAGGGATATTGAAGAATGTGACGTTGTGTCCGCGTGCTTCAAGCTCTTTCGCAAGTGACATACCCACGTTGAGATGACTTGTAAGATTGAGAGAAAGAAAGCCGATGTTTGCCATGTGATGTCCTTTGGGAGTTGAGAGGGGGAGGAACGCGTATACCGGGCAACTCTGTAGACAGAGACCTAAGGAGACGCCTGATAATTAGCCTGGAAATGAGACGACGGGCCTCGAGCAGAATCCGCCGCATGCCGTAAATAATTTGCGCAGGCATCGTTGGCAGATCGGCCTTAGTAGGGGCGGTTCATATTAAAAGTTTTTGACCGAAAATTATTTCCGATCCTGCATGTCAATCTTTTAGGGTCCAATCAACTCATTCCTTAGTTACTATAATTCATAATGAAGATGCGTTTGCAAGAGTGCACACTCAGGAGTGCTTTTGATCCGCGCCGATGGCGCTGAGGTGCCGACCTCGAGATCACCAAAGATCTGAGCAAATGGCTTCAAGACAGGGAAGCAAAGACACAGTACATCGAAACGGCTCTTGATAGAAGAACGGCACTGCGAAAGATTTAAATTAAAGCTTATCGATGAGTTCCTCAACCCTGAGATATTTACTCAGCAAAAGCTAAACATTCTCAATGTCAGTCGCTGAATAGGCAGAATAGCGTAGTTGAAATAGTCGCTTTTCGTAAATTCAGTTAGATCGCGAAAGACATAACTTTGGCTCTCTCCTTAGAATTCACTCAGTCATAGATATGACGGGAGAGCGAGACCATGGGTGTTCAGGCGATTCCCGTGACGAGAAGCTGGTCTACGCGTCATGCCGAAAAGAAAAGGCGAATAGAAGCCGTCCGCTCATGGATGGATGGGCCGATATTACAGGCGGATCGTATTCTCGATGCAATGCACCTGCTAATTCAGGCTGGTGACCGCATCGTGATCGAGGGCGACAACCAAAAGCAGGCTGACTTTCTTTCCCGTTCTTTGGCCAAAGCCGATCCCAAAAAACTGCATGACCTGCATCTGATCATCTCCAGCATCAGCAGGCCGGAACATCTCACTCTCTTTGAGTTGGGAATAGCGAAGAAGATTGATTTCGCCTTCGCGGCATTGGGCCTCCGTGTAGCGCAGCTACTCGAAGATGGCGTTCTTGAGATTGGCGCCATTCACACATATGTCGAGCTGTACGCTCGTCTGTTCCTCGACCTGACGCCGAATGTTGTACTGGTGTGCGCAGAAGAGGCCGACAAGGGAGGCAACTTGTACACCGGACCGAATACGGAAGACACGCCGGTGATCGTCGAGTCCGCCGCCTTTCACGATGGGATTGTTATTGTGCAGGTAAACCGCATCGTTGACAAACTTCCTCGTGTCGATATCCCATCTTCGTGGATTGATGTTGTCGTTGAATCGGACCGCCCCTATGCGATCGAACCGCTCTTTACCCGGGATCCTCGGAAAATTACCGACCTCCAGATTCTCATGGGGATGATGGTGATCCGTGGCGTCTACGAGCGTCACCAGGTGCACTCGCTTAATCACGGCATCGGCTTCGCTACCGCAGCGATCGAGCTCTTGCTGCCGACCTATGGTGAATCGCTCGGATTGAGCGGAAAGATCTGCGAGCATTGGGCGATCAACCCGCACCCGACCTTGATTCCGGCGATTGAGAGTGGCTGGATAAAGACCATTCACTGCTTCGGAAGCGAGGTGGGGATGAGTGATTACATCCGCGCTCGCCCCGATATCTTCTTCAACGGCAGCGATGGCAGCATGCGTTCGAATCGTGTCCTTTGTCAACTCGTGGGCCAGTATGCAATCGACGCCTTCATCGGGTCGACATTGCAGCTCGACGGAGATGCAAACTCATCCACTGTGACGGCTGGGCGGATCACCGGCCATGGTGGCGCGGCCAACATGGGGCACGATCCTCACGGTCGGCGCCACGCGAGTCCAGCCTGGCTTGATTTGAAAACGGATCCAAGCCCCATGGTCCGTGGACGGAAGATAGTGGTCCAGGCGGTAGAGACCTTCGTGAAGGGAGACACGCCTGCGTTTGTCGAGACCCTGGATGCTGTCCAAGTCGGCAGGAAAGCAGGGATGCCGATCGCGCCGGTAATGATATACGGAGAAGACGTCAGTCACGTGGTCACCGAGGAAGGAATCGCATACCTCTACAAGACTGAAGGAATCGAGGAGCGACGACGAGCGATTGCCGCTGTAGCCGGAATCAGTCCGATTGGCCTCCGTGCAAAACCTGAAGAGACTGCTGCTCTTCGGCGAAGAGGTATCGTCGCCTATCCCGAGGACATCGGTGTGCAGCGCCTGAGCGCCAAACGTTCGCTGCTCGCCGCGCGAAGTATGGAAGATCTGGTTGCCTGGTCAGGCGATCTATACAAACCACCCGCGCGTTTCAGGAGTTGGTAAATGAAGACGATCGTCTTCACTAGGAACGCCCCTGCTGCGCGTACGCGCAGCTTGAAGCGTGCGGATCAGCTTGCTGCTTTAGCGCGCGAGGCCTTAACGGAGGAGGCTGAACTTACGCCGAAGCCTGGGCTCGTGGACCAGCGCGGCCCTGGGGCTCATAAGGATCTGTCGCTCGAAGTGATGTTGCGATCTGCGGCAGTCCTCGAACCGTACTTTGCTGCGATGAGTTTGGCAAGTCAAGGCCGTGACCTGAATAGAAGCCTGCGCCTGGAGCTTGCCACGATTGGCCGCCATGCCGAGTGTGCGATGTATACGGCCACCCATGGGAGCAATTCGCATAAGGGGGCCATCTGGATTCTCGGCCTTCTAGTCGCTGCATCTGCGCACGGAGAGGATCAGACGGCGCGAGAGATCGCTGCTTCCGCCGGTGCCATTGCTCGCCTTCCGTACCAGGCTCAGCTTGAGCTGCTTACTCACGGTGACATCGCGCGCAACCGCTACGGCGTCGCCGGTGCACGCGGAGAAGCTGCGAACGATTTCCCTCACGTCGTAAACCATGGCCTTCCCACTCTGCGTAGGCAGCAGGCCGCGGGCTTTCAGAAATCGGTCTGCCAGCTCGATGCTTTGTTCAGCATTATGTCTCACTTGGACGACACATGCCTTCTCTATCGTGGAGGTATTGACGCTTTGCAGGCCGCGAAGTCGGGTGCACGAGCCGTTCTCCTTGCAGGCGGATCCAGCAGTTCAAACGGGCAAGCCGAGATGCGCAATCTCGATCGCGAGCTGGTCGCAAGACATGTGTCGCCAGGGGGGAGCGCAGACTTACTGGCCGCGACCATCTTCCTGGATAGTGTCGAGCGCCACTCATGTGAAGTCCGCAAAAACCAGGGTGAATGGGAGGAAAGAGATGGAGCAGCTTAAATTCGATTATCCCTCGGCGAACCGGTGGATTAGCAAAAGGGCACACGTCGGTATCGTCGGATCTGGCGATATGGAGGTTCTCATGGAACCTGCAGAAACCGGGTCGGCCCATGTATCGATTCAGACCAGCGTAAATGGATTTGGAAGCAGCTGGAAGGCAGTATTGGATCGGTTCTTTGCGAGATTCGATGGCGCTGTTCGCATTCATATCAACGATGCCGGAGCCACGCCCGGCAGCGTGATGCTACGGCTCGAACAGGCTGTGGAGGTAATCGAACAATGAGCGTCGCGACTGTCATTCCGGCATTTGTCACTCGGGAAAGCTTCATCGAGTTGGAGGCAAGAGATAGAGCGCAGGCTCTGATGGATCCCGGTTCCTGGCGGGAACTTGTCGGGCCATTCGATCGCATCGAGTCCCCATGGCTGCCCATGCAAAGCATCGCGCCTCAATCCGACGACGGCTGCGTCGTGCTCAAGGGCACAATCGCTGGCCAGGCCACTGTGGTCATTGCGCTCGAAGGAGGATTTCAAGCCGGCAGCATAGGCGAGGTATCTGGAGCGAAGATGACAGCAGCCCTAGACCTGGCCACGCACGATTCGGAGAACGGTAGAAAGACAGCGGCTGTGTTGTTGCTTGAGACAGGCGGTGTGCGGCTGCAGGAAGCCAACCTCGGGCTTGCGGCGATTGCCGAAGTGATGGCATCGATCTTTGCACTGCGGCAGCATGCACCGGTCGTTACCGTGATCGCCGGAACGGTCGGATGCTTCGGCGGCATGTCCCTTGTCGCAGGAATTTCGAGCTACATCCTCATGACGCGGGAAGCGCGACTTGGTCTGAACGGCGCTGAGGTGATTGAACAAGAGTCCGGGATCGAGGAATTCGACTCCTCGGATCGAGCGCTCATCTGGGCAGTCTTTGGAGGTGAACAGCGTGTCGGGATGGGAGTTGCCGATGAACTCCTCCAGGACGATGCGAAGGAGATTGCCGCAGCCGTCCAACGGTGCCTGAAAGTCGGGCTGCCCGTCGTGCATCGCAGCCAGCAGATTGACCTCTATCGCGACGGCATTGCAGCACTAGACACCTCACAGCAGATCGAGCCGCTCACTCTGAGAAAAAACTGGAATAACAAACAAGCTAAGACAAAAGAAGGAAGCGCGTGATGAGTAAGCAGGTGGGACTTCGCGGTAAGACATGGTTCCAGGCGTTAACCAGTGTGAATTCACCCATGGGTGGCGATCCCGGGTCCGTGCTTACAGCGGATGCGAGGCTCGGCGAAGACACAGCGCGATTTCTCTGCGTTGTGCCGGATCCAAAAGCCCGCTTTCCGTGTGTCCGGCGTGGTGAGGTGGGGCTCGAAGAGGCCTATACGCTGGCAACCCGTGTGAGTGAGGTCATCGACCACAGCGAGAACGTGAAGAAAAGACCTATAGTCGCCATCGTGGATGTGAAGAGCCAGGCCTATGGTCGCCGCGAAGAAACCGCCGCTATCTTCCTGGCTGCCGCGACTGCGGCTGATGCTTACGCCTCTGCGCGGATGAAGGGACATCCGGTCATCGCTCTGATTGTGGGACACGCTTTCTCCGGAGGCTTCCTGACGCATGGCTATCAGGCCAACCGCATCCTCGCTTTCGATGATGACGATATCGTGATCCACGCCATGCACAAGGAAGCAGCCGCCCGCATCACGCTTCGATCGGTTGCGGACCTCGACCGCCTCGGCCATGAGGTTCCTCCGATGTCGTATGACGTGCGCGACTACGCCAAGCTCGGCCTTCTCCACAAACTGCTACACATACAAGATCCCGACACTCCTGCGCCGGCCACAGTGGCTCAAATCCAAAAAGAACTGATCGATGCAATTGCGGATGCGCGAGCGGGGTCAACGGATCTTCGCAACCGGCTCGAATCCAAGGGTGCGCGAGAGATGCGGAAGGCAGGATTGGCGGCTCGTGCATACATGGAAAAGCAGTGGAGCGGAGACTGAAATGAGCAGGGTTCTTGCTGACGCTCTAGTGCCTATCTTTTTCGGCCTGCTTCTTGGCTATGTCGCTGGGCTTCGCGGCATGATGGACAATCAAAATATCAAGACGCTTATCACCTTCGTGATGAGCGTCGCTGTTCCTTCTTCGCTCTTCCTGGCTATTGCCAGAACACCGCGGTCGGCATTGCGCGAACAGGCCTCTACCGCTCTCGTGCTGACCATTGTTTATGTTATTTTGTACGCGGTCAGTTTCTATTGGACTCACTCCAGACAAGGTCTTTCCTTGTCCGATAGCTCAGTGGTTGCGCTGACACTTGGCTTTCCGAACTCGGCCGCGGTCGGACTGCCATTGCTCGCATCTGTCTTTGGCCCGCGAGCCATGGTTACGGTGGCAACATCGCTTGCAATCGGATCCATTACCGTTTCTCCGATTACGCTAGCAATTCTTGAAGGAAGCCGACGCGGCTCCGGCGGAGTTTCTAGGGGGACGCACATGGGCATTTCCTTGGTCCGTTCCTTCAAGAAACCTATTGTTTACGCTCCCCTACTCGGCATTGCGTTCTCTTGTGTCGGCTTGAATCTTCCTTCTTATATTGATAGATCTTTCGCTGTGATGGGATCGGCTGCAGACGGCTCTGCTCTCCTTCTTACCGGCCTGGTCGTTTCTGCACAACGGTTCGAAATCCGGGGAGGCACTCTCCTTGCAGTTTTTTTGAAGAATGCAATTCAGCCGGTCCTTGCCATTGGAATTGCCATGCTTATCCATCTCTCGATTAACCAGATGCGGTACGTCACCCTGATTAGCGCCATGCCTAGTGGCTTCTTTGGCGTAGTGTTTGGCAGGGACTTCGACTCAAGCCCCGGACTGGCCAGCTCCAGCCTGATTGCTTCGTACGTGGTCGGGGTGGGCACGCTGGCTGCATGGATCGTTATCGTAAACCATCTTGGCTGAAGGGAGCGACGCATGCAGATTTCGGAAATCAACAACTCGCGGGTACACGACCTACTGCAGATTCATCCTGAGTTTTTGCCAGACGGCTTTGCGGCTGAGGACATGTGGGTGAGAGAGACACTCACATCATGTCCTTGGGTAGTTGTTCGCCGAGCTCAAGCCCCAGCCGGACAAATTGCGGTGGGAGTTCGAGGAGCCACACGAAGCCTACGCTGGGCAGGTTTTTTCAGCAAAGACTTAGTTAGCAAGATCATTCGGCCCACGGAACTGCTCGTTCCAGGCAACCTTCGATCGCCCGCATTGAAGGCGCTTCAGAGGGTCATCGAAGCATGGCAGGAACTCACCTTACCATGGGGACCGACTGGGAGCGTCGGATTTGAGCTAGCCAGCGGACGTGAAGTTACCGCCGATGCCAGCGATCTTGATATTGCAATCCGCGCGCAGGAGCGCATCTCTGTAACGCAGGCGCGCTCGCTGTGGGAGCGTGTGTCCGGCCTAAGCACGAAGGTCGATATCCTCATCGAAACACCAGTCTGCGGCTTTTCGCTACGAGAGTACACCACATCATCTACGCGGATTCTATTGCGCTGCCCGGATGGCATGAGGCTCGGCGAAGATCCTTGGGCTGAGCGGTCCCATTCCGTGGTGACTTCCCGATGAGCGTAGCCTTTGTCTTTCCTGGGCAGGGAACGCAGGCACCGGGGATGATCCACCATCTGTTGGATCATCCCGTGGTCATCCGTACACTCGATGAAATCAGTGAAGCACTTCATTTCGACGTGCGCAGTCTCGACAAAGAGCAGTGTCTAGAATCCACCAACGCCGTACAACTCGCATTATTCACTGCAGGGGTTGCTACGGCACGCGCGCTTATCGCGGAAGGCGTCCAGCCCGCAGCGGTTGCTGGTCTCTCAGTCGGCGCATTTGCCGCTGCTGTGACTGCTGGCGTTCTGCAGTTGCGGGACGGGGTTGAGCTGGTGAGGCTGCGTGCGATGGGGATGGCAAACCTCTATCCAACCGGCTACGGTCTTTCGGCCATCGTGGGTCTCACCGAATCTCAGGTAGAAGCCATCGTGCACGCTATTACTTCAAAACAGGCCCCGGTATTCGTTGGGAATATCAATGCTCCACGCCAGATTGTCGTCGCTGGCTCGAACGTGGCAATGGATCGGGTATTGGATGAAGCTCTTCGCCAAGGTGCCAGCAAAGCAATACGGCTACATGTTTCTGTCCCTTCGCATTGCCCTTTACTCCAGCCCGTGGCAGATCTGCTGGAAAAGCGGATCTGCACCATGAACTTGAGTACACCACAAATGCCTTACGTCGGAAACATAAGCGCACGAGCCATGCGGACAAAGGAACTGGTTGCGCATGATCTGGTAAATAGCATTGCTCACGGAGTCCGCTGGCATGATGCAACAACAGTTCTGCAAGAGCTAGGCTGCAATCTCTTTTTCGAGATGCCCCCCGGGCATACACTCAGCGATCTTGCTCGCGAGAACCTCCCCGGCGTCAACTCAGTGCCGATCGAAGCATCTGTGCTACCCAGAGTCTTGCGCCTGGCCCAACAAGCGGAAGCGCATACGTAAGCATCATCTATATGCAGGAGCAGAGACCATGTCCAGAGATGTATTTGTAAAATCCGAATCTCAAAAATACGCGCAGAACATCACCATTGGGCCTCACGTCTTACAGTCCGACGAACCCGTTGAAATAGGGGGCAATGATGCAGGTCCCAATGCGAACGAGCTTCTCATGGCCTCCTTGGGAGCGTGCGCCACTATCACCGTTCAAATGTACGCAGAGAGAAATCAGTGGCCTCTTCAGCGTGTACAAGCGGCCTTGTCATACTCGAAGGTTCTTGCCGAGAACACTGCTGAATCTGGCGCGAAGATTGCCATGGTGGACCAAATTGAAATGGAGATTTCTCTCACCGGGGATCTGTCGGACGAGCAACAACGCAGACTATTTGACATAGCCGGCAGATGTCCGATTCATCGCATGCTGGTCTCCCATATCCAGATTCAAACAAAGCTGCTTGCTTCTGGTCCTATTCGGCATCCTTGAAATTGCAATCTATTTGCAGACAAAACCGTCTACGAGAGATCGTGGAGAGGAACTATTCTGGAAATTAAACTAATTCTTTGCCCCATTGATTTCTCGGCAATCTCGGTAAGAGCCTACCGCCATGCATTGTCAATGGCGGAGCACTATCAGGCAAAGCTGGTGGTGTTGCATATCGTAGAGGAATGGCGGCATCCTTCGGCTGATTTTGCTGGCTCCGCGGCAGACTTAAACGAATTCTATCGGCAACTTCTGGAGACAGGTCGGTGGCGACTGCAGGAATTCGTCAAGAACCACACGCACGAGGAGATTCAGCCAGAGCTGGTTGTGAAAAAAGGAACAGCGCCGGACCTTATCTTGTCATCTGCGCAAGCACGGAATATTGACGTGATTGTCATGGGCGCGCATGGCCACCGCGGACTTGATCGCCTGCTGCTGGGGTCGACAACCGATCGGGTTATGCGAACCGCCTCCTCCCCGGTGATCGTAATCCCGCCTCTAGACTCGATGGCCGTAGGCGATGATTTGCATTCTATCCGTCGCTTGAAGCGTGTTCTTCTCTGTGCGGACTTCTCTGAGAATTCAGCGTGGGCTTTGGACTATGCTATCTCGGTGGCAGCAGAGTATGACGCTGAACTCACTCTGCTGCATGTGCTCGAGCAAAGCTCGAACGGGAACAGCATCGAGGACGCCACTACGAGAGCAATGGAGCGACTCGATAAGCTGCTTCCTCCAAAGGTAGAGAGGCTGACTGGCAAGGTTAAAACAGCGGTGCGCGTTGGAAAACCATACCGGGAACTCATCCAATATGCTTTGGAAGAGAGCCCTGATCTAGTGGTCATGGGAGTACGCGGCCGTGGGGCTCTAGATCTCGCGGTATTTGGTTCAACAACCTATCGGGTGATGCAGCTGGCATGCTGCCCTGTTCTGATTGTCTATGCTCGTCCTTTGGACCAAGGGAACGAGATGTCGATAGCGACAAATCAAGCGCCGCCCGTTATTCCACTTAATTTATTAACTCTGTAACCCCCGAATCTGTATGAAAAGCCATGTTCTATCAAACCGCTGTACAGATCGGTCTGAAATTTCGAGAACTCCAAGTCTCAATCTTTCGATCTCGCAAAGAGAATGGCTGAACAGCTCCGAGATGTTTTAAGTTGTCGTCATCCCGGCTATTCTCCCGGGAGTGCCGTGCATGGCAAAGTGTGAGGATTTGCTGGTGCGACTCTCATGGCGAGAAAACTGGAGTTCACTCGATCTGTTCCATTCGCAGCTAGCGCGTCTTCCGTGTGAGTTCACTCGATGAAGCGCGTCGTGGAGTGTGGCCATAGGCTTCTCCTTCCACGCGGACGGGCGTATAGCTGGTCGGAAGCTTCCAAAGCGACTTAAAGAGCGCATCGAGTTCGGGATGTAAGGAAGATTTTTCTTCAACGACTCGATGGCCTTGACCGAGCGTGTTGGCGATCACGATCAAGTTGGACAAGCGCTTTGGAATAGGTACAGCTTGTGAGCCGAAGTATCGAAAATCTTCACATAACAGGGTTCGTGCATTTCGATAGTAGGGATAACGCCCGACATCGCTTGTGGCATACGCAGGGTCAGCATGTAGCCCTGTTCTGCCTGTATGTTGCAGCGTTCCCGTCGCCCGGCGAAAAATGTAGATGCAGTCCGGACGGCTCCGAAACTCTCCCCGAGCGCTGTAGTAGTCCTGCGGATCGAGAACGCTTGACACAACCGCGGCATAGATCGCAGCGCCAAGAGGGTATCCCTCGCGATTGGCAAGGGCGCGACTGGTGATCCCAACGATACGATCACCGGGCTGTGCCGTGCGCCGAATCGCTGGCTTGCAGATCGATAATGTGAGTAACGGATGCCCTCCGACGGACGGCGGCGCGCATGGTGCGCCGCCTCTGTCGGATGTCAACTTGTATATGTACGTTTGCAAAAAAGCATTCTCGGTAAAAGTAAGCGTCTTCTGATCAAGGCATTCACGATTAGTGTAAAGCGGCAGTCGCTGTCTTGTCCTCCGGCTTCAGATCTATTGCGACTTTGTCGATCGCTCCTGTTCTCTATGGGAGCTTGCGAACGTTCTGAGCGACTAACCCTGTTATTTTGGCAAGCAATTTGCGCGAAAAGATGAAGGGCTGAGGCCCACGACTCTTCGAAATACGCGAGCAAAATGGCTTGGGTTTTGAAATCCCGCCTCTAATCCTGCATCGAGAATATTGAGCTTGGGGTTGCAAAGGTGCCTCTTTGCATGTTCGATCTTCTGTAGAACGAGGTATTGATGCGGCGTAAAGCCAGTACTTTGTTTGAATAGCTCCGAAAAGTAATGCGGACTCATGCCGGCAATCGCGGACAGTTGCGACAAACTTAAATCTGATCCCATGTTTTCAGCGATGTAGTCGAGCACCCGCTTCAGACGATATCCCGACAAGCCTCCTTTATAGGCAACAGGCGTGCGTTTCCAAACGGCATAGCGACTCAGAAGGTACACTGCCAATGCATTGGCAAGCGATTCTCCATAAATGATCCCAGCCGGGGAACTCTCGACAAGGTCGGATTGCATCTCTGACAGAAGCGCTGAAATATGTGGATCGTTCAGTCCCCAACGTTCCATCAATTCAATATCGACTTCGTGTGCAGTTTCTTCTAAAGCACTTGTAAGCAAACAGGGATGAATCGCAACCGCCAGTCGCTCAGCTTTCCCAAACCAGTTGATTTCATCTACAGTACCCTTGGGCAATAGAAAAACCTGACCAGGATGAGAAGTGAACCGCAGATTTCTCCCTCCCGTCGTCGCCTCGTATTTGGCAGCCCCGCGTAATACCATGTGCATGAAATGCTCGGGGTGTTGATGGCGAGATACCAGTACTGGTGGGGTTGTATAACATTCCAGGGCCAGGCCCTGCCACTGTATAGAAGTACTGGACAGAGTAGGAAGAGCGTCCAAAAGAGGCTCCGCACATCCTTCACGGACTACTGTAACCCCAGGCACAACGATGCGCTTGGTCCTCGAAGAGAGGGCGCGCCAATCCTCGAGGGAGACTTTACCCAACTGTAAAACGTCGGAGCTGGTCTTGAGTTTTATGGGATCCTCCAGGCGCAAACATCTAGCGTGGAGGAGTGCACTGTATCACGCTGCGGAGATTATATCGGGATTTGTGCAGTTCTGATTCTGGAGCTTGCTTTATTGGAAATGGCCCACGTACTCAGATCAGTACAGTATCGGGTAGCAGCCTGATTTCTAAATTGAGTTCGCAGAAGTGGGGCGGCTACAAACTTTTTGAAGTCATCTACTTACCGTCTGTACAAGTCACACTATCTCTCGATAATTGCGCGATGGCGGAAAGGTCGCAGGCGCAGTGAAATTTCGAGATCTCATTTCGAGAAGATACAAGTCGCTTCCATAGGAAATGCGTTGGTCGGCAATGGAAGCATGCCAACTAAATTGGAAGATTTGTATAAAAACCGGTCCTTTGGAGCCACCCATGTTTGGGAGATCCGATAAGTTGAACGGCAGAGGAGATGGAAGCGTTTCGTCCGCACAAAATTTGATCGGGTCGAACGGTTTCATCTAGCTATTCGGAGGAGGAGTTTGTGAACTCGCAATTGCCCCTCATGCAACTTGATCAGTCGGAGCACCGCGACGAAGTTGACTCGGCGTTTCACCCGAACACTCGATTGATTCAATCTGAATTGGAGTGGTTCAATCGCCCCCAATGTGAATCCGGTTCTCTCAATTCTGATTCGCAGGTGGTACTCACTCACTGGTTGACGCCGGCATGTCCCTGTCCGATCGAACTCTCCTCCAGCGGTGGTGACAACTCTTATGTGCTCACGTTTTTCATTGGTTCACCACGTGGCAAATGGCTTTTTGGCGGTAAGCCATTTTTTGAGGGTCAGGTCCCATTAAACTCGCTATGGATCAAAGAGCCGTTTCAACAAGCGCATGCAATTTATTATGGGAGTTCCACAAGCTTTCGGGTGTATCTCCCTCAATCGTTGATGGCCGAATGTTATGAGGCGGCTTATGGCAGGCGCCCAAATGCAGAATTGATTTGCTCAACGACCAAAAGCACAGACGACCGCACACTCAACCATCTCGTCCGAATGCTCGTTGACATCGATGATGAAAGCGGTTCTTTTGGACCACTGTTTCTCGATGGCATAAGTCTAGCTCTTGCATCTCGCCTCATTGCGCTGGACTCGAACAAAATGCATCTCCAATCTTCCGGCAAAGAGCCTTCAAAACTGGCAAAGTGGAAACTCAATCGAGCGATCGACTATATCGAGGCCAATCTATTTAGACCGATCTACCTGATAGAGTTGAGTAACGCCGTGGGCCTCTCGCGGATGCATTTTGCAGCCCAATTCCGCGCTAAAACCGGCTGTACTCCGAACCAGTATGTCTTGCGTCGCAAGGTCGCTCACGCGCAGACTATGCTTCGAGACCCTTCAATGTCAGTCGTCGACATTGCATTGAACCTCGGATTCGGGACACAAGCTCATTTCACAGCTGTGTTCAAAAGCATTGTTGGAAGCCCCCCCGCTAATTGGCGAAGGCATGTTCGTTGACTTATTTCTCTGGTAGCGAGAGAAGGTTGTTATCGCCATCTGAACCGGATCTTTATTTGTCTTCCCACCGGGGCCGCAAGTACATGTTGATGATCGAGGTATATCCACTTTTGGTGGTGTGCCGCTCCGGGATCTCTTCCTCAATATAGCGTTCGAGGAGAGTCTTGAAGGTCACATCGTTTCGGTGCGCGTACTCAGTGCCTTCGTTGAGCTTGAGGAGCTGGCCTTCGATCTTTCGGCGAACAGCCTTCTCGGTCTTGTAGGTGGCGCCGTCGAGGGTCTGCGTCTTGTCAGTTCGCTTATCGTCTTCGACGACGTAGTAGCGGAACTCCCAGGCAAACCCGCTGGCACGCTTTACGCGGCGAATAGACCCGTGCTGATAGCGTTCACGAGTGATCTTCGTGGCGACTGCACCTCGCCTCTCGAAAATTTTATAAATCTCTTGAGGGGTTATAGAGGCGGAGCCGAAATTGCGAATCTCCTGTAAGCTATTGAAAATTTGGAGCACCGGATGGGATTTGAACCCATGAATACTGGTTTTGCAGGAGCGAAAACTTGTTTACTATCAATAACTTATGAAGATTAACCCACCCGGAAAAGCCTTGAAGAATACGTAAAGGAATTCGCTTTATGGGTTGAAAATGGGTTGGACTTGGCGCGTCTTTGGAAGATGTACCGACATCCCTGAGAGGCTGCTATGCCGCGTGTGAGAATGGTTGCCATGAGCAATCTTCCGCCATTATATGACGGCATCCGTGCCTTGATTCTCTCCGCTCGCAACAGTGTCGTTCGCGGCGTTGATTTGATCCAGGTATGGACGAATTTTGAAATCGGTCGCCGCATCGTGGAGCACGAGCAGCATGGCGCGGACCGTGCTGAATACGGTAAAGAACTCTTGAAGGAGTTGGCTGCCCGTCTGACAGGTGAGTTCGGAGGGGGGTTCTCAAGAAGCAATCTCGAATACATGCGCCGCTTCTATTTGGCGTACTCCGACCGCTTGCCGCAGATTTCCCAGACACTGTCTGGGAAATTGCCTGCATTCGGAATCTCCCAGACACTGTCTGGGGAATTGACGGTTGTTGAAGGCAATCAACGGATGCCTTTTGCTTTGAGTTGGTCGCACTATGTGTTTCTGCTAGGCGTCAAAAATCTATCAGAGCGCAGCTTTTACGAGATCGAAGCCAGCAAGCAGAACTGGACTCTGCGAGAGCTAAGAAGACAATTCGATGCTGGTCTGTATGAACGACTTGCCCTGAGCCGGGATAAAGAAGGCGTCCGAAAGCTGGCGCAGGAGGGGCAGCTTGTGGCGACACCACAAGACCTGCTGAAAGAGCCGTATGTCCTGGAGTTTCTGGGGCTGGATGAACGGGACAGATATTCCGAATCGGAGATGGAATCGGCTATCGTCGATCACCTCGAACGGTTCCTATTGGAACTTGGCAAAGGCTTTCTCTTTGAGGCACGACAGAAACGTTTTACCTTCGATGAAGAACACTTCTTTGTCGATCTGGTCTTCTACAATCGGCTCTTGCGCTGCTACGTTCTCATAGACCTGAAGATAGGGAAGCTCACGCATCAGGACCTTGGACAGATGCAGATGTACGTCAACTACTTCGACCGTTTCGTGAAAACGGACGCAGAAAACTCCACCATCGGCATCGTGTTGTGCAAGAAGAAGCACACTGCCTTGGTCGAAATCACGCTGCCCAAGGACGCCAACATCCACGCTCGGGAATATCAGCTTTACCTGCCAAGCAAAGAAGAACTCCAACAAAAACTGGCGGAGTGGATGACGTAACGCTGCGCTGCCGATCGACATCGGGTGTAGCCAACTCTCGGTTATTCATTTTCGGAATAACAGACCCCTCTTAGGTTATTGGACAATACGCTCTGACCGCCGCTAAGTTTGCGCCTATCACGACTGATTCATCAGCCGTTGGAGGTGCAAATGCATGTCAGATTCAAAACCGTAGTTCCCCAACCTCAGATGCAGCGGATTCGGAAGGCACTCCGATACATCGGCGTTTCCGGGTTCGTTTTCCTTACCCTTCCACTCGCAGCTCATGCTCAGAGCGGCACTCCCTTTGACACTGGCTTTACGGCCATTCAAACCCTCTTCACTGGAACCGTCGCCAAGGTCGCAAGTCTGGTTGCAATCGTGATCGGCGGCTATGGTTTCGCGCATGGAGAACCTGGCGCAAAAAAGGCGCTCGCCGGTGTCGCCGCCGGGACAGGCATCGCCGTCATGGCGGTGAATGTCCTGACCTGGCTATGGGGTGTATAACAGCGCCTCTCTCCGCTCCAATCAAACCACTCACCTTGTACCGCAGCATGAGGGGCTTATGGCAGAGCAACAACACCAGAGAATCCGCGTAAACCGCGTCTTCAAGAGCCTGCATAAGCCCCTCACCTATCTAGGCGTCGAACGGACGTTGTTTTACTTCGTCTGCGTCGGGGCCGTTGGCGCGTTCAATATCTTCAATTCGATCCTGGCCGGCGTTGCCGTTTTTGTGGGAGGTTTTGCCTTCGGTTATTGGGCAACGAACAGCGACCCGGCATTCCTTCGCATCATCGCCAAATCCGAACGCTACAAGCTGCGCTACGACGCCGCCAAGCAGAGTGTCCCCCGCGTGGAGGTGCGCTGATGTTTCGACTCGATAAAGTCATCAAGCCGTGGAAAGAAGCGGCATCGCTGAACGACCACATCAACCTCTATGGTTTCTGGAATGAGACCGCCTTCCTCACCAAGAGCGGTGACGTCGGCATGGTCCTCAATGTTCCCGGCGTGGACTACGAAAGCCTGGATCATGCGGAACAAGAATATGCCGTCAAGCGGCTGGAAGCCGCCCTCAAGGCGTTTGGTCCCGGCTTCCATGTGTACCAGTATCTCTTCAAATCTAACCGTCCCGACATCCCATTCGCCCGGTATGAAGACCCGATTGTAGAGGCTGCCATCGAGCAGCGGCGGCAGTTCTTTGAGGAGAAGCGAGACCACCTGTACCAGGTCGAAATTTTCTATGCCATCGTGCTCGAAGGCCCACGCTCGAAGAGCGGCGTCGGCGCTGCCTTCGCCCAGCTCTTCCGCGATCCTGCCGGGGCGGTCGGCGAACTGAAAACGCAGTTCACCAACGACAGCATGAAGGTCTTGCTCCGCTCCCAGATAGAGCACGAGCTGGCACGGCTGGAGCAGAAGGTGCAGGCGTTCGCCCGACAGCTTGCAGATTTCATGCAGATCGAGGTGCTGGACCAGCAGGAGCAGTTTCGTTTCTTTCGGCGCTTGCTCAACTATGACGAGCGGCGCATCGCGGGCAAGCCGCAGTCCACGCAGTTTCTCGACTATCAGGTGGTGAACAGCAACATCGAGGCCGAACGCGATCATCTCCGCGTGGGCGACCACTTCGTGCGCGTGCTGACCATGAAGGAAGCCATCACCGAGACACGTCCGTTGGTGCTGGATTCGCTTTTGAAGATCCCCGCTAACTTTTACGTCGTAACGGAATGGACGCCACTGACTACGGACAAGGCCCGTAAGGAAGTCAACAAGCGCCGCCGTCATTTCAATATGTCAAAGACGGGTTTTGTGTCGCAGATGGGCAACGATGCGACGAAGACGAATCCCCGCGACGTGTTGGTGGATGAATCGAAGCAGGCCGACATCGAGAATCTCGGCGACTGTCTGCGCGCCCTCGGCGACGGGCAATCGCTGGGCGACTTTTCTCTGACCATTGTGGTGTATGCGCCTACCAAGGCGGAGACCGACCAGCTCATCGGCGAGTTCACCAGCGTCTTCACCAACGCGGACGGCAACCTCTTCACCGAGACCTACAACCAGCTCAATGCGTACTTCGCCACGGTACCGGGCAACTACGCGCAGAACCTTCGCAAGCTATACCTGCTGAATACCAACTACGCCGATTTGAGCTTTCTATTTACGATCCTGCCAGGCGAGAGGCGCAACACGCATCTCGGCACGGAATACCTGGCCGTGCTGGAGACCGACAACAGCACGCCGTACTTCCTCAACCTGCACAACGGCGAGGTTGCTCACACGCTCATCCTGGGGATGACCGGCTCCGGTAAGTCGTATCTGTGCTCGTTTCTGTTACAGAACGCCCAGAAATACGCGCCTTTGACATTCATCTTCGACATCGGCGGCAGCTTCCAGTCGCTCACCAGCATCTTCGGTGGGAGCTATCTAAACGTCGGCCAGGACTCGCGCGACTTCACCATCAACCCGTTCTCTCTGGAGCCCACAAAAGAGAATCTGCAATTTCTCTTCAGCTTCTTCCGGGTGCTGATTGAGGGCAACGGCCAGCGCTACCGATTGGACTTCAAAGAGGAGCGCAAGTTGTGGGATGGTATCGAGCGCATGTACGTTCTGGAGCCGGACCAGCGCACCGTCTCAAACTTCGGCAACATCATCGGTGAGTTGAAAGAGCGCCTGCATCGGTGGACACGGGGCGGGCAGTATGGCTTTCTCTTCGACAACGCGGAGGACACGCTTTCGTTCTCGCGGTTCCAGACCTTCAACTTTGCGGGATGGGGCGATGCGCCGGATGTGTTGGAGCCGTTGCTGTTTTATGTCCTTCATCGGGCCAGCAACGAGATCGCAGACCCGACAAAGCTGGCGACCTTCAAGATGTTCCTGCTTGATGAAGCATGGCTCTTCATCAAGAACGAGACCATCCGCAACTACGTCGTCCAGGGACAGAAGACGTGGAGGAAGCTGAATGCCGCCATGATCCTCGCGACGCAGTCCCTCAAGGAGTTACAGGAGTCGGGCATGTTGCAGATCGTCTCCGAGAGTTGCCCCACGAAGATATTCCTGGCAAACCCGGAGATGGACCGCGATGTGTACCGCGAGGCGTTCCATTTGAACGACACCGAGCTTGAGTTGATTGCCGGACTTGTGCCGCCCGGCCAGATGCTCATCCGCAAGGCCCAGTCGAGTAAGAAAGTGCAGCTTAACGTCGATTCCGTCTCGCACTGGACCGCCACCAACAACGCACGCGACAACCTGAAGAAACGTGAGTATTTCGAGCGTTTCGGTATCGCCGAAGGACTTCGCCATCTCGCCCATGACCATCCATTCCGGCCCCGCACGCTGGCCGGTGTCGTTACCCCCAAACCGTAAAGGAGCTGTCGCATGAATCGTACCCTCATCTTCATCGCCGGAATTGCCCTGGCTCTCCCTCCCGTTGTGGCCACCGCACAGGATGCGTCGGCCCGCACCGTGCAGTACCACTCGCAGGACATCGTGCCCATCCGCGCCAAAGTGAAGTACACAACCCTTATCGAAGTCCCGCCCACAGAGAAGATCATGGAGGCCGCGACCGGCGACAAGGATTTCTGGATTGTGGATGTAGTCGGGAACTTCTGCTTTGTCCATCCGGCCAAGCAAGGCATCAGTTCCAACCTGAATCTCATCACGGACAAGGGCAACATCTACAGCTTCACCTTGCAGGACATCTCCGCCTCTGCGGAGAGTCCCGACCTCAAGGTGATTGTCGAACCCGCCGACCATTCTTCGATCGTCGCGGCGAGTGGCCCTCCGCAGTTTGTTCCCGCCGCACAGTTGGAGCAGTCCAAGCAGCAGCTTGCCGTGCTTCAGTCGCATGTCGTGCAGGCCGTGGACGAATACAAGAGTACCTATCCCACGCAGCTCAAGTTCGATTACGTCTACAAGGCCAACGAAGCTCCCTTCGATATTCAGTCGATCTACCACGACGACAAGTTCACCTACATCAAGACCAACGCGCCGGAGAAGTTCAGCGTGTACGAGATGAGGGATGGCAAGCCCAACCTCATCAACTATGACCTCCGCGATGGCACGTACACCATCCCGAAGGTCATGGACAGCGGCTACGTGGAGTTGGGCAAGAAGCGGATGGACTTTGCACGAAAGGGATAAATGTCATGGCCGAGAACAACATCTTCCCCGAAACGCAATCGCAGCCGGAGCCTGAGTTGCGGCAGCCGAAGGACCAGCCAAAGGGCGTCCTGCAAAAGAACCTCAAGACGTTCGTGTATCTAGGTGCGGCGCTATTGGTAATAGTGGCGGCAGTCTTCAGCTCTTCCGGCAAAAAGACAGCGGGGCATCAGGCCACTATGAAGGGACAGCCGCCGCAACCCATGTTGCAGGACAACACCGACAACAATGTGCAGGACTTAAAGAACCAGCTTCAGGCAGAACGCCAGAAAGAACAGCAGCAAGCGGCTCTTGCCGCCGCTGACCCTGCGCTCGCGTCTGCGAGACCCGCGCAGCAGGCAGCCGCCGCGGCCTATGGGCCGACCGGCGTTGCTGCGCCGTGTGTGCCCGGCCAGCCCTGCCCGCAACCCGGCTATGGGCAACCGGGCAGTGGACAGCCACAGCTCAGTCCCGAGCAGCAACAGGTGCAGCAGCTTGCGGCAAAGGAGCGTGAACGGGCCGACGAGTCGCGTTTCGCTTCCAACCTCGTGTACGCGCACCCTCCCGACCAGCCCCAGCCCCAGGGCCTATCACAACAGCCGGGAGCGGCGCAGATGGCTCCCGCCAGCCAACAGCAACCGGGTAACAGTCTTGTCAATCCACGCGCCGCAGGGGAACAGTCAGCAGCCCCTGAGGGTTACAAGCGTCCCGTGGAGGCGAACATTGATTCGGCCACGGGTCAGCCCTACCTCGTGTATGAGGGTACGGTTCTCGACACGATTCTGATGAACCGTTTGGACGGTGACGCCGCAGGCCCCGTCAAAGTCCTCGTCTCCAATCCGCTGTATTCGCATGACCATCAGCACGTCATCATCCCGGACGGAACGGTGGTACTCGGTGAAGCGAAAAAGATCGGTGCGGCGGGCCTGGGCCAGCAGCGTCGCATGGCCGTGGTTTTCCATCGGCTGATTATGCCGGACGGCTACAGCGTGGACCTCGACCAGTTCCACGGTCTCGACCAGATCGGCGAGGAGGGTGCGAAGGACAAAGTGAACAATCATTACCTGCAAATCTTCGGGACATCCATTGCGCTCGGTGTGGTCGCCGGGGCGGGCGAGATCACGCAGGGTGGCGGGACCATCACCACAAGCGGCTCACAGGCGTTTACCACCGGGGCAGCCTCCAGCGTCTCGCAGTCGGCCACGACGATTCTTGACCGCTTCATGCAGATTCCGCCCACCATCACCATTCGGGAGGGAAACAGGATCAAGGTCTATTTCACGCAGGACATGTTGCTGCCTGCCTATTCCAACCACACCATTCCGCAAACGTACTAAGGAGATTTCCATGCGATTTCGAGTTCTTATCCTTTTGGCCGTGATTCCACTTGCAGGCTGTGAGAGCAAAGCGCATAAGGTGCAGCGGTTGCAGGCCGAGTACAGCGCTGCTTACCCCTCTTATGCTACTGCCTGCCTGTACGAAGACAGCTCCGGCGCGGCGCGCCTTCTGATGGGACAAAAGCTGACCACCGAGCAGATGGCAGCTCTCGAAGCCAGGAAGAAAGCGCGGGAGGCGCAATGCAAGCCCCAGTCCGACCATCTCGCACAGCTCCAGCGCGAGATTCTTGCCGCACAACAATGAGGCGGTATAACCACCACCCATCACCGCACTTGAGAGGACAGCACCATGAAGAAAATTATTCTTACTGTACTCGCCCTCGGACTTGCCGTGTCACTACAACCCGCAGCGCACGCGCAGTTCGGCTCCGGCGTCGTCTACGATCCCACCCAATCGGCTCACGCTCTCTCGCAAATCGAGAATGAGGGTAAGTCCCTTCAGAACGAAGCGACGCAGATCGAAAACGGCACACAAATCTTCACCAACACTGTGAAGATCGCCAGCACCGCTCTCCAGACATACAACACCGTCCAGCAGCAATACAACCTCTATCACCAGATGATCCTTGCGCCGTCTACGCTCTACTCGCGGTTTCTGTCTCCGACCACCGACCTGAGGATGCTGCAACAAATCTCGAATACTTACGGCAACTCGGCAGGATGGGTCAATTCCGCGAATACAGGCAGCGGAGCCACTGCCTCGTATCAGCAGGTGAGCGTCCCGCATACTAACAACGTCATACCCGGCTACGGCACCGCCAGCGTCGCCGGACAGCAACAGATCGCCGCGCAGGGCGCAACCGTGGACATCAACGATGCTGTCCTGAGTAACAACCTGCAAATGCTTGGAACGATACGAGCGAACCAGGCTTCAAGACAAACGGACATCACGAATCTGGAAACAGCCACGCAGAGCCAGGACGCCTCGCAACAAACCATGATGGCCGAATTGCAGCGCATCAATCAGGCACTTCTCTTGCAACTGCGTACTATGCAGGACGCCAACCAGATCAACGCCAATCTTGCGCTCCAGCAGATCCTTGCGCAGAAGCAGCAGCAAGACGCGATGAAATCGTCGTTCCGCGATTCGGTGGGATACCAGAGCTACTACAACGCCAATATCACCACCACAAATAGCGGCGCGGCCAACCTGCTCACTCAGGCGTACTGAGCAAACGGCACACCAGAAAAAGAGGGATCGAACATGGGGACGGGACTCTTCGACTATATCGCTCAGGCGTGCCAGTCGCTTGCATCGACGGCGGCACCATCCATTACCACGATGGGGATTCACATTGTGCTGGCGTTGGCCACGATTATGCTGGTCTGGTTCGGTGTGCAGGAATCTCTAGCTTCCGCGCATGGCGGTCCTGGGTTCAGCATGGGGAGGTTTCTCAACCTCTTCATGCTGCTCACCTTCGCTTACGTGATGGTGAACTACTACGACAGCTCCATCCCCGGACTTGGCTTCTCCATCAAGGGCTTCATCGATGGCGGGACCGCCAATCTTGTAAACGTCATTGGGGCGGACGGTTCCGCGACGATGCTGAATCAGATCCATACGGCTTCCTCTCAGACCGGCCCTTCGATGCTGTCCAGCATGATGTCCCCTTACTACGCGCTGGTGTATTTCGTCGTGCAGTTCCTTTTGGCTGCGCTGGCAGCAATCGTCTCCGCCATCCTCGCCTATGGCGCGATTGCATCAACGATCATCGGCTTGCTCGGGCCACTCTTCATTCCGTTCCTTGTCTTCGACAAACTCGATTGGCTGTTTTGGGGATGGTTGAAGGCATATCTCGGATTCAGCTTTTACAAAGTCGTGGCCGCAGCGACGATGAGTGTCCTGTCCCATGTCTTGACCAACTACTACGTCCAACTCGGCCAGAGCGTTTCGGACCCTGCGTTGATCGTTCAGACCTTGCCGCTACTTGTGCTTTTGGTGCTGGTCAACATCTACATCCTCTTCAAGATTCCGGCGATGACTCAAAGCCTATTTGGCGGGCACACAGGCGGACATGATGGCGGTCTGGGTGTCCTGATGATGGCGGTACGCGCAGCGATATAAGCCGTAACAGGAGAAACGCTATGACCGTAGAAACAAAGGCCACCCCGGAGATTACTCGTGCGGCGGAGCGGTATCTTGAACAGTACGGCGACCCGCTTGTGATGAACACGTATTTGAAGGTCACGATTCTGGTCCTCGCCGCTGTGTGTTTCATGTTGGGTGCGCTGACCTATAAGAGTCAGAAGGCGCTTGCCAACATGCACCCCATGATCGTGCGAATTAACGACGTGGGCCGGTCCGAAGCCATCGACTATCGCAACTTTCAGTACCGTCCCCAGGAGGCTGAGAACAAATATTACCTCACGCGCTGGACGGAGCTGTACTTCAGCCGCAATCGCTTCACCATCGAGCGCGACCAGACCAGCGCCCTGTACTTCCTCAACAGTGACGTGCAACGCGCCGTGATCGACCAGGAGCGCAACGACAACGTCATCCAGAGCTACATCAAGGACAGCAGCCTCCCGTATGTCGATGTCGAGGTCAAGAACGTCATCCTTGACGACCTTCGGGTGTCCCCGTATTCGGCGCGGATCGAGTTCGAGAAGGTCTACACGAACCCGGCGGATCACACGGAACTCAAGCGGGAGCGATGGACTGCCAGCGTTACCTATGTCTTCCGCGAGAGTGTGAAGAACAACGAGCTGGCCGTCAATCCTCTCGGATTGACCATCGTGCGCTTCCGCGCAGACCAGGCGTTCAGCTAACGGATCGAACCGGATTCCCAGAGGCTTCGTATGCCTACTCTTACCGCCAACCCGGCTGTTTTACCCAACCTGTCCCCGTGCATGGTGAAGCAGGCGAACAGGAGCCTGCCGACGCGCAACAATGGTGGCGGACTGCGCTCTTCCTATGGAGTCCTTAGACGCCCGGAGAGAGCTGCGATTGCGATGGACATCTCCAGCCAGGATGCTGATGAAAACTTTGCTCTGAGGGGTGTCTCCCGAAACGTATCCCGGCTCGTGCTCGGTCACTGCTTCGGGCCTATCCAGCGCCCGGCGGCACGGCGCTCTTCTGCTTCGGCTACGCCGCCCTGCGGGTTACGGTTTCCATCTGCGACGGACCCTCCGTAAATGCAGAGCTTGGCGCTTGGGAGCTGGGGCCTCTCGCTTGGCTCCGCCCGGTGTGACCCGAGCAAGATCGGGAATTCAAAACGGAGACACCATCATGTACCAGAACAAAGTAACCCTCATCGGCTTCCTCGGTAACGATGCAGAAGTTCACACCGCCAACGAGCGCAGCTTCACGACATTCCAGGTCGCAACCAAGTCCTCCTACAAGGACAAGAAGAGCGGCGAGTACGGCTCGCATACCGAGTGGCACCGTTGCGTCGTCTTCAGTAGGCTCTCGGAGTTCGCAGGCACGCTCACCAAGGGCACACACGTCCAGGTGGAGGGCGAGCTGCGGAGCCGGGAGTACACGCCCAAGAAGGCGGTGGGCAGCAAGAGCAAGAAGGCCGAGACGAAGCAGCGCATCTGGGAGATCCGGGTCGCTTCGATCCTGAAGCTCGACCGCGCTGAAAAGTCCGCCCCGGAAGACCAGGAGCAGGCTGACAACACCGGAGAGGACGCGACCTTCTAGGCCCTTTCTCTTCATTCGCGGAAGCCCGGCAGACACCGGGCTTCCATCGCTTGAGGTTCCCGCTATGAGTTTCGAGTTGATCCTTCCATTCCTCCGACCCATCGAGCCGCTGTTGCTGGACGACAGTATCAGCGAGATCATGGGTAATCCCGATGCGTCATGGTGGTATGAGCGCGATGGGATCATTCAGCGCGACAGCGGCATATCCTTCGACGCCAGCAGGCTCCGCACCGGCCTCGAAGTAATCGCCAACCAGCTTGGCAAACATCTCGACGAAGACAACCCTGTCCTCCACGCGCAGCTCCCGGACGGAAGCCGCCTGGCGGCGGTCATTCCTCCGGTCGTGCGGCCTTCGCCGGCACTCATCATTCGGAAGTTCCCCAGCCGTCATTTTACGGTCGATGACCTCATCGCTCGCGGCACTCTCACGCGGTCGCTTGCGGAGATTCTGGCGGAACAGATTCGCAATGGGAAGACCGTGCTTATCAGCGGCGGAACTTCTACCGGCAAGACGACCGTACTCCGGGCTTTGGCGAATGCCATCCCAGAGGACCAGCGCATCGTCGTCATTGAAGATACCTCCGAGCTTCATATTCGGAAGCCGAACATGCTGGCGGTCGAATGTCAGACGGACACCTTCAAGGCGAGCGTCTCTTTCGATGATCTCCTCAAGTCGGCTCTCCGCTGGCGACCCGACCGGATCATCCTTGGCGAAGTTCGCGGAATCGAGGCGCGGACGCTGCTCGATTCGCTCAACACAGGTCACGCCGGTTCGTTGGCGACGATCCACGCTAACTCAGCGGAGAAGGCCCTGCATCGCTTCGCCAATCTGGTTATGCGAAACCACTCACAATCCACCTTCGTTGACACCGAGGCGGAGATTGCCGAAGCGGTTGATTTCATTGTCCACGTCGAGCGGCAGCCGGGTCGCCGCGTCATCCGCGAAGTGCTCGCTCTTCGCGGCTACGACCGTGACGCCAAACGCTTCCAGATCGAGCCGGTCTTCGAGGTGCAGCCATGAGGAATGTTGCCGCCGACTTTCTTGCCCGTTGCTTCGCTCCAGGCGAGACCATCGCGCTCCTGCTTCGCCGGGAGAATCCCGTCTCTGCAACCCAGCGCGTCATTGTGTTGGAACAGGCGCTTGCGCCTCGTTATCTCGGCTGGCTCGCCCACGAAAACGCCACTGGTGCGAACATCTATGTTGCCGCCAATCCGCTCCGCGCTGGCAGCCGCAAGCGGACGAAAGAGAGCATCGCATCCGCTCGCCATCTATATATAGACATCGACACGGACGGGGACGCCCGGCTCGCTGCGCTCCGGTCTTCGGATGCCGTGCCCGTCCCGACCGCCATCCTTTCCACATCCCCCGGCAAGTATCAGGTGCTTTGGCGGGTCGATGGCTTCGATTTCGAGCGTCAGGAAAGCACGCTCAAAATGCTCACGATTGCCTTTGGCGGCGATCCCGCTTGCACCGATTGCAACCGTGTCCTCCGCATACCGGGATTACTGAATCGTAAATACGACCCTGCCCACAGAGTCACGGTTGAATATCCCTGCGATTCCGTCTGGACTCCCGCCGACTTCCGGCTCGATGACGGCACGGTCGATGCCATGCTCTTTGACCATGTCATCGTTCCCCGAAAGCAGCCCGGAAAGCACAGCAATTCCGAGGGCGATTGGGCATGGGTTTCCCATGAGCTTGCCCACGGTAAAGATGCCGTCAAGCTCACGCGGGAGCTGGCGTCGCGCCGCTCCGACAAGCCCAATCCTCTCTACTACGCGCAGCGCACCGTCGATGTTGCTTCGGCTCGCCTCTGGCTCATCGAAGGCATCCGCATCGACGACGTGATGACGATGCTCGCATCCCGCCGTCGCTTCGAGCTTCCCGCCGCACTTTGCTCCGCTCGTGCGCGGGAGATTGCGGCCACCGCGCAGCGCATGATTGCCCGCAGAAAGACAGCCTGATTCATCACCTAAAGGAGAACGAACATGCCCTTACTTGAAGTCGTCCAAACCCGCCATCTCAGCGCCTCGATTCGGCTGACCGATACGACCGCTACGCAGGTCGATCAGTACGCCGCTTTCATCCATGCGTCTGCCGATGATGTCGTGGAACAGGCACTTGCCTATGTCTTCTCCAAAGACCGCGACTTTCAGGAGTTCCTGAAGTCGCCGGAAGCGCAGCGCATCACGCCCACGTTGCGCGTCCGCAGAGCAGCCGCCAATGACGCAGCGGAGCCGCCTGCAAAGAAGCCTGCAAGCGCGGTGCAGTCCTCCGCACAACCCTCTCCTGTTGTGGCGGGATTGAAGGCATGATCCTCCATCGGAATCTGTGGCAGGGCCACAGCGGCGCTGCGCGCCGGAAGAATTGTGACACTCCACCCCTCCGAGGGTCGTGCAGAGAATCCTCACGGATTCCTGGATGCGTTCGAGCGACAGCAATAACATACGATCCACACGGATTCTTGGGAATCCTCAAGGCTTCCTAGGAATCCCCCGGAAATTGGGAGCAAATATGCCACTGGTCGGCGACGAAGCGATCACTGAAAGAGCCAAACGACGGGAGTCGTTTCGGCTTACGAATGTCTCCTCAAAGCTCAACCGAAGTGAAGCTGAACGGTTGAACGCGCTTGCAGCAAAGCGCGGTCAACAACGCGGCGAGCTTATCCGCGAACTCATTCTTGGCGAGCTTGCCCGCGAAGGTGAGCCGACTGCAAGCGCGGAGCTGACCGAGGTGGTCGGCCTTCGCTTGATGCTGACCAACCTATTGAAGCCGCTCACCACCGGCCAGAAGCTCACCCCGGAGATGTTCGACGGAATCATGGCCGAGGTGAAGAAGCGGAAAAGAGCCGTGGCGATTGAGGCCCGGCAGGAAGCGGAGGTCGCATGATGAAAGCAACCGAGTGGGGTCGCAAAGAAACGATCATTTGGCCGCCGCATAGTTTGATTTACAGCTATGGTGCGGTGTTCTCTGCGTTGGTGCTGACCGGCCTGTTTGTGTACCTCCGCTTCACCTTCGGCCAGTCTCAGCTCCAACAGTTCTACACGCCGACCTATGCACGAACGGCGGCGGGTGGAGCGTTCGGGAAGCGCGACAAATACCAACTTCTGTACGTGGGGGATGGGACGAAGCCGGGTCGCCTGGCAACCGAGGCGGATGTACAGATGGGTACAACGCCGACGCCTGGAGGCAAGCATCTCCCTCTGGCGCTTTCGAGCGCAGCCGTCGCGCATGGGTATCGCGCCCTGTATCGCGGGCCGGAGCTTGTCTACGTCGATGCGCCGCTCCACGCTTACTTAAGAAGTGCCGTCTTCGCGGGCGACCAGCTCCGCGACATCTACAAGATGCCGCTGCTCTTTGGTTTTCTCTCGCTGCTGTTGCAGCTCCCGTTCTCCATCGCCAAAGACATCAAACGCCGCAAGGAAATGAAGTATGGGCGACGCCTGAAAGGCCCTGTCCTGCTTACGCCCCGGCAGTTCAACAAGACCGTGCAGGGCGACGGCATTGGATTCAAAACGACCGAAGCCGAGAAGATGATGCGGATACCGCGACAGGTCGAGGCGCAGCATATCGAACTGATGGGCGACACAGGCGCGGGCAAGACGACGCTCATCATGCAGGTGCTTCGGCAGATTCAGGGGCGGGGCCACTCTGCCATCGTCTACGACCCTGCCTGTGAGTTCGTGCAGCGATTCTATGACAGGAGCCGGGGTGACATCATCCTGAATCCACTGGACGCACGATGCCCCTATTGGGGGCCGTCCGAGGAGCTGCGGCGGAAGGCCGAGGCAAAGGCCATTGCCGCATCCCTGTATCAGCCCACCACCGATAAGAAGGGGGAGTTTTTCGTAGAGACGCCGCAGAAGATATTTGCCCATCTGCTGACCTTTGGGCCGACGCCGCAGGAGCTTGTCGCGTGGATGGCAAACCCGGATGAGATCGACCGCAGGGTACATGGAACCGAGATGGCCATGATGATTGCCAAGGGCGCACAGCAACAGCGGAACGGTGTTCTCGCCTCGCTGGGTTTGATCGCGGACAGCCTTCGGATGCTGCCCAGAAAGGAGCAGGCCGATCAGAGCTGGAGTGCTACCGAATGGGCAAAAGAGCGTCAGGGATGGATCTTCATTACCTCGCAGCCAAGTGAACGGGAAGCCCTACGGCCACTCAACAGTCTATGGATTGACTTGTTGGTTCTCCGGCTGCTGAACGCGCCGACCGTGGACCAGCGCCCGGTGTGGTTTGTGTTGGATGAGCTGGCAAGCCTGCAACGGCTTCCGCAGCTCCACACGGCCATTACCGAGAACCGGAAAAGCAGGAATCCATTGGTGCTGGGCTTTCAGGGTAAGGCGCAGCTAGAGGTGATCTATGGCCACCTGGCCGAAGTTATGCTCTCGCAGCCCGCAACAAAAATCTTTCTCAAGACCACGGAGCCAAAGGCCGCGGAATGGGTGTCCAACGCCATCGGCAAAGTTGAGATTGAGCGGATGAAGGAGACCCACTTCGATGGTTCCCGCGCCGGCAAGAACTTCAGTCTGGACCGGCAGGTTGAGCCGCTAGTCATGGACTCTGAGATTTCCGGTCTGGACAACCGGCACGCCTATCTGAAGCTGGGCAACAACGTCGCTCGCTTCCATTTCGAGTACATGGACATTCCGCAAAACACCCCCGGCTTTGTCCCGCGCACGGTCGAAGAGGACGAGCTGCCCTTCGATCCGAAGACACTCAGGCCGAAGGCGGCGCATCCCGTCTCCTCCGCCGCTCTGGAGACTGCGCCCGAGATCGACCTTGAGGCCGAAGAGCCGGACGCCGACGAGCCGACCGAGGAGGAGCTTGCCGCTGTGGGTAGTGACCCGGATAGCCCGGAGGATTCCACCAGCGAGGGCGACGAACAGCCTGCCCAGCCAACCTTTCCTTTTCAGGAGTAGCCCGCCACCATGCTCACCATCTCGAAACCCCTCAGCTCCGGGCAGGCACAGACGTATCACGCAAAAGAGTTCACGTCGGCGGAGCAGAACTATTGGAAGCAGGGCGACACCATTCCGGGCGAGTGGCAGGGCCGGATGACCGAAAAGTACGGCCTTGCCGGGGCCATCGACGCCCAGCACTTTGCGCGTCTGAGCGAAGGCCAGAATCCCCACACTGCCGAACAGTTGGTGCGCCATCGCAACGGCCAGGAGTACACGGCGGCAGATGGAAGTACCGTCAAGCCGGTAGAACATCGGGCCGGGTGGGATGCGACGTTCTCCGCTCCAAAATCCGTATCGTTGACCGCGCTGGTCGGCGGCGATGACCGCATCCGTGAGGCCCATCGTCAGGCGGTAACAACCGCCCTCACAGAGTTGGAACGCTATACGCAGGCACGGATCGGCGGCAACCATGCCGCCGAAACCACCGGCAACTTCATCGCGGCAAAGTTCGAGCATGACACCGCCCGTCCGGTCGATGGATACGCCGCCCCGCAGCTCCATACTCATGCGGTCATCTTCAATATGACTGAACGGGCGGATGGTTCCACACGCGCCGTTCAGCCGCAGAGTTATTTCGACAGCCAGCAGTTTGCCACTGCCGTCTACCAGTCGGAGCTTACCTACCGCCTCCGCAATCTGGGCTATGAGATTCAACCCGGAAAGAGCGGAGCGCCGGAGATTGCGGGCTATTCGCAGGCGTATCTTGACGCTTCGAGTCCGCGCCGCCAGCAGATCGAGGAGGCTATCGCCCGGAGCGGTTACAGCGGCCCGGAGGCCGCCCAGATCGCCGCCCACAATACCCGCGACAAAAAAGAGATTCACACGCCCGCCGAGGTGCTGGCAGCTCACCGGCAGATCGCCGCCGAGTATGGCAATCAGGCAGACCGTGTGGTTGCGGAGGCCCGCGAACGCGCCCAAACCCAGGTGCAAGACCGCGTGCCGGATGCTTCGCTGCTGGTACAGGAGGCGGTAACGTTTGCGAAGGAGCGCAACTTCGAGCGCGAAGCCGTTACCGATGAGCGGGACATCCTGCGGGATGCTCTGCGGCGCGGCATGGGCGACCTCACCTATGCCCAGGTGCGAGACAACTTCGCGCACCGGCACGACACCGGCGAGTTCCAGACCGTCCCCGGCCAGAAGCACGAGACGGGGCGGCAGTTCACCACGCGAGAGACCATCGCGGCGGAGCTGGCGACCATCGGCCACATGCAGCGCGGCCAGAAGAGCGTCGAGCCGATCATGCAGAAAGAACAGGCTGCCGATCACGCGGCCACCCGCGACTTCCTTAATCCCGCCCAGCGCGCAGCCATTGAGGAGATACTGACGACCCGCGACCGGATACATGGCCTGCACGGATTGGCCGGAACCGGCAAGACGACGATCCTTGAGGTCATCCGCGAAGGAGCGGAGCGCAACGGCTATGCAGTCGAGGGCTTCGCCCCGACCGGCCGCGCCGCACGGCAGCTCCGCGATGCCGGTATCTCCGCAGACACCTTGCAGAGCTTCCTTGTGCGTGGCGGCCAGCAGACCACAGGCGATCCCAACAGCCGTCATCTGTACATGGTCGATGAATCGAGCCTTGCCAGCACCCGGCAGATGCAAGCCTTTCTGGAGAAGATCGGGCCGCAGGATCGCGTCCTCTTAATCGGTGACACCCGGCAGCATCAGGGCGTCGATGCGGGCAAACCGTTCGAGCAGATGCAGCAGGCCGGGATGCGGACGGCGCAGCTTGATACCATCATGCGCCAGAAAGACCCCGAGTTGCTGCGAGCAGTCGAGCACCTGTCTCGGAACGAAACAGCCACCGGCGTCAGCCTTTTGCAGCAGCAGGGCCGCATCACCGAGATACCGGACAGGGCCGAGCGCGTCGCGGCTATCGCAAGGGAGTATGCCGCCCGGCAGGAGAACACGCTGGTCGTCTCACCCGACAATGCCAGCCGCCGCGAGATCAATGAGGCCATCCGCGTCGAGCTGCAAAGCTCCGGTGTCGTCTCCAAAGACGATCACCGCATGGAGGTTTTGACACAGCGGTCGGACCTTACCAGTGTGGAACGGAGTTGGGCTGCAAAGTATCAGACCGACGATGTTCTCTATTACACGCGCGGCAGTAAAGAGCACGGCATCGAGCGGGGCAGTTATGCCACAGTGGTCTCCACCAACGCGAAAGACAATCAGATCACGGTCGAGCGGGACGACGGCCAGCATGTCACCTACGACCCCAAGCGACTGCAAGGCATCACCGCTTACCGTGAGATCACCCGCGAGTTCGCTGAGGGCGACCGCATCCAGTTCACCGCCGGCAACCGCGAGTTGCGTATCTCCAACCGCGATCTAGGCACCATTGAGCGGATTGACGGAACGCATGTCACCGTCCGCATGGATGGCGACAAAGAACGCTCTGTCCGCTTTGACACGGCGCAGATGCGCCACTTCGATCACGGCTACGCCGTGACCTCACACAGTTCGCAAGGACTCACCGCAGACCGCGTGCTGGTGAATATGGATACGACCACGCACCCGGACCTGATAAATACACGCTTCGCCTATGTCTCTGTCTCCCGCGCCGCACAGGACGCACGAATCTTCACCGACGACGCCGCAGTGCTGGGCGAACGGCTCAGTACCGACGTGAACAAAACGTCTGCCATCGACCTCCAGAAACCCCAACCCACAACGCAGCAGCAAACCCCGATCAAGGAGCCAGCAATGGATAACAGCAAAGAGCAGTCCAAAGAAGAACAACGGCAGCAACGCCATGAGATGCCTGCCACCATCTACGCCGACCTGCTTCCCAGACGAATGATGGAGCAGGACATTCGAGACCTCACGAAAGCAGCCACTCCGGGCAACGAGGTTGCGGCGGAGCGTGTCGAAGCCAGGCACAGAAAATGGAATAGTGGGGAAATACCAGAGATCACGGGGAGATACACCGACCTGGTGAAGGACGCCCTCCGGGAACACCCGGAGCGAACGGCGCAACAGCATATTGCAGCACTCAAACCGACCGCCGAGGACAAAGCACACTGGTTGCCACTGGCGCAGGCCCTCGACTACAAGACCGCCGAGACCTTCACCTGGAAGGGAGAAAACGGTTCGATTCAGAGTTACCGCAGCGAAGAGACAAAAGGATGGCTGCACATCGACCGGCATGGGGATTTCTACGACCGGCACGCCCAGCCCATCACACGGGAAAATGCATTGGAGCAGGTAGGCAAAGGAACTGCGGTCAACATGACAGGGGAGCTTTCCAATGCGAAGGGCGCGGCGAATAACGATCAAGGAATCAGCTTGTAAATTGCGGAAGACAATATGAGGTCGCTATTACTGCACTTCTAACGTCCGAACGCGCTGTAGCAGTCTCTCGACCTCAGCATTTCGATTCTTGAACCAATCCGTAGACCAAATCCGGTGTATCTTCCACCCTTGATTCTCAAGAGTCATCTGACGCAGCCTATCCCGATCACGGGCGGATCGTCCCGAATGATAGCTCTTCCCATCGAACTCAATACCGAGCAGGAACGCTCCCGGCTTGTTCGGATGCCGCACTGCCAAGTCGATATAGTACCCGCTGACACCCACTTGCGGTACAACGTCATATCCTTGTGCTTTCAGCACTGCCCCTACCGCGGCCTCGTGCTCATTCGATGGCTCCGCACCGGGAGAGACTTCCGGCCTGGCGGAGATTCCATTTTTCGCAAATTGCATATAGCCCTTCAGCGCACGGACGCCCCAGGGGGTAGTCGGCTCTGAGCGGATCATGTCTGGATCAAGTGAACTGAATACCACGGTGCGTTTCTTTGCTCGCGTAATCAGGACATTTAGGCGGCGCTGACCGGTCTGACTATTAATGCCCGAGAATCGCTGAAAGTAATTGCCCTGGGAGTCCGGGCCGTAGGTTACGGAGATAAAGATAACGTCCCTCTCATCCCCTTGGACATTCTCCAGATTCTTGATGAAGAACGGTTCGGGAGTGTTTTCTCTGGTCTCCATCCAACCATTCGAGAACGAGTCCTGCTTCAACTTCATGTCCAATAACTCTTCAATCAGCTCCCGCTGCTCGAAGTTCATAGTCACAACACCCAATGACTCCGAGGGATAAAGCATGATGTGTTCCAGGATGGCATCGACAACTCGCTCGGCCTCCAAAGGATTTTTGCGGTTCTCGTAAATTCCCTTGGCGTCGACGTATTTGACGCCGAGGTCGGTGTGTTCCTGGTAGGCGGAAGGGAAGACAATCAGATGATCGTCGTAAAACTCAGAATTGGAAAACGCAATCAGGCTGTGATGCTGCGATCTGTAGTGCCAGCGTAGCCTGCGAACCGGCTGATAGCGGCTCAGTGCGATGTCCAGTATGCTCTCGCCTTCCGCCACAGCAGATTTCTCATCCGCCTCTTCTGCTTCATCATCTATGGTTCTCTGGAAATAGGACGTGGGAGGAAGTTGTTTTGGATCGCCGACGATAACCAGTTGCGTGCCTCGCGCCACCGCGCCCAACGCATCTTCGGGGCGTAGCTGCGATGCCTCATCCATGACAATAAGATCAAACGATAACTGCCCCGGAGCCAGAAACTGAGCTACAGACATCGGACTCATCATGAAGCAGGGCTTCAACCCTTGAACGGCTCGCCCGGCCCGAAGCATTAATTGCCGGATAGGAATGTGAGCGCGTTGTTTTGCAATCTCGTGTTGGACCAGCGCAAGGTCCGTAGTGTCCTTAACGACGGAACCGCGAATACCTGACGGGATGATGCGACGACTCGCACGATGAGCTATATCGAGTTGGCTGAGACTGATGACAGATTGATCCAGAGATGCGAACTGAGAGCGAACTTCCTCATGAGTAACTCCGCTCAGACGCCACAGGTCAGGATGCTCATTGAACAGCCGCCGAAGAAGCGTGTCACAGAACAGATATTCAAACGTACTCGCCAGCTCCTCATGCTGAAGTGACCCGTTCAGGCACAAAGTAACGAGATAGTCGAGTCCTGCGGTGTGCAACTGCTTCGCGGAACGCTGCGCGTCGATCCAGATCGGGAGTAATGCTTGCGACTCTCGGCACCGTTCGATTGAGGCGACTGCCTTTTGCAGAGCAACTACCGATGTGCGCTTGGCGAAGGGAATCTCAGAATGAAGCGCGCCGATGACATCCCGCTCCGCGCTTGCCAAAGCATTGCCGTTCTCTCTGAAATCCTTGATCCACTCTCGAAGCCATTGAAGTCTTACCGGGAATTCACTCGACGACAACCAACCGCGGACTTCCGAAGGAAGATTGGATACACCAATGGCGCGAACGATAGAGAGTGCGCGAGCAATCGGCGCGGGTGAGGTTGCAACTCCCTTATAGTGATCCCCCAAAATGTTCCGTGCCTCGTGATTGTTATTAAGTGAATCACGCAGGGCGCGAGCTGTGGCAACGGAATCGAACAACTCCAGGACGTGAGTTCTGGTGGCGGATTCTGGAAGCTGGATGGGCCTCAGAATCTCCAGCAACTTCGCAGACACCGACACGATGGAGCGCACTTCTTCTAGGAACACGTCCACTTCTGCGTCTACGTGCTCGAACTTGAGATTGGGAACACGAGAATGTAAATCCGTAAGCAGATTCAGCGCATCCTCTAGTTCTTCCGGGAGGGGCAAACTTCCGCTTGCGACGCCGAGGATGCCTCTCAGTCGCGTTGCGGGCAATGTCACCAGTGCGGAACGAATCTCGGAGGCAAAGACCTGGTGCTCAGGCAGGCGAACAAAAACCTCCTCATGCCATTTCGTCACCACGATGAGATCATCCCAGGAGGTTGTCAATCCGGTGAAATGTTCTCGTAGTTGGGTGGTGTATTCGGACTTACTCGAAAAGGCATGTATTTTTGCCTGGCTGTGTGCAAGCAGTCGCAAGCAGGCTGCCTTTTGGCTGCGTGTTCGCTTCGCGCTCGAATGGCAGTGAGTCCTGTAGACCATCCCTGCATGGCGATATGCCTTACCCAGTCTGCCGTACCAAGGGGTGTTGTCCAGCGTTGCCGCAGCTTCCAGCAGTTCGGCAGAGGTGGCTTCGCTATCGACGACGAAATGTTCCGCGAGGCTGTCTCTCTCCGTCAGGAGTGCGATACATTCTTTCTGTCCGAGTTCCAGAAGATGAGCCAGGCCGTCTTTTGCAAAGTCTGGACCACGCAAATGCGCGAGATGGAGCGGAGCGGAGGTCAATAATTGCCGCGCAGCAACTAAGTCGGTAACGCACCTTAGCGTGAAGGACGCACGTACCCCCAATGCCTGACTCAAATCATTGGTTGCGCTCTTGGCGCGGGCGACGTGTTTTTCCGAATCAGAAAGAGACTTTGCTAAGGCCAGCAGGGTGCCCGTCGAATAGTCGGATAGGCCGAGATCGCGCAGTTTCTCATCTTGTTTTTGAAAACGGGCCGGGATATTACTATCCAACAGAGCGTCGCGGCTTGGCAGAGAAGAGAGTAAGGCGGTATATCGTTCGCAGGCTCCTAGAAAGTGTTCTGTCGCCGCAACCCGTTTTTGTTCGGATAGCGTGCCGAGAAGGTCATAGTGACAGTCTTCGTCTCCATTGGAAATCTCCGCCATCCATTGACCGACGCCGGTGAGCCGGTCGCCAACATCGACCTTTAAGTCGACCGATGCCGCCTGCGCCCCGAACCACTGGTTGACCGTTTCCAGCCACTCGCTGACATCCACGGATGCGTGCAAGAATGTACGGCTCAAGGATTCGATGAGCGCGATGCGCCGGGTGCATTGACTGCTTAACGCGGGCAGAGCAGCTAATAACCGTTCTTGGTCGGCAAGGCCTAACTCTATATTGGGAAGCCAACCCCACGGGTTCTCTTTCTTCTCAATAGCTCCCCCAGCTTCAGACATCCGGCGCAGATGGGCCGCATACGTCAATACCATGTCTTTGCGCTCGTGCAGCGCCCGGTAGTCCCAGGTATATGCCTCGGGAAAAGAAGCGGTATTGATGTCTCGAAGGGTCTCGGGTGCTCCTTCCCGCAGTGCGTCGCGCTGCCAGATTAGCTCGAACGGCGTCTTTCCGATGGCCCCATAGGGTGTATTCAGCAGCAAAACATATTTGGTAAGTTCGTCGCGCTTATAGTTCAGGAGACTTTGTTTGTGGGCAAGCGTGGTGGGCGCTGAAAACCGGGGGGATGCTTGAATCCTCTCTTCGAGCGACTTCAGCAGACTTACCTTGCTTGTCTTGTGGCTGTGCAGTTCGAGACAGAAATCTCCCAAGCCACAGTTATCGAGACGGCGCTTCACGACATTCAGCGCCGCCATCTTCTCCGCCACAAATAGAACACGCTTTCCATTGCCAATCGACGAAGCAATCAGGTTTGTGATCGTTTGCGATTTACCTGTCCCCGGAGGGCCTTCGATTACTAGATTCTTTCCTCGCGCCGCATCAATCAGTGCGCTATGTTGCGAGCTATCGGCGTCGCAGACGATAGCGGGTACGTCACCTTTGCTGGCTTCTTCGTCAATTTCAAATTCGGTTGCGAAAGATAGACCTTCAGCTGCGCTGCCAGAAAACATATCGACCAGTCTGGGATGCCTATCTAAAGGCACATCGGACGGCCAACGCTCCGCATCCAGGTCCAGGTACATGAGGAGCTTGCCAAAGCTTAGGAGTGCGAGGGAAACCTGTCGGCAGATTCGCCAGTCGCGTTTCAGCTTCAGGATTGGAGCGAACCGTTGAAAATGCTGATCTGGCGTTTCCCCTTCCTCGATATATGGCATCTCCAGCCCGAAATCGCGCCGCAGCTTCTCGACAAGGGAGAGATTCGTAGTCAGATCCTCGCCTGTGTACTGTAGGCGAATCGAACGCTCCTCTTCTTTGGCCTTCGGAGTAATCAGGGAGACAGGGACCACGAGAAGGGGAGCTTGGCGTATCTGTGTCGAGTCGTCCGACTCACGCCATTCCAGAAAACCGAAAACCAGATGCAGAATGTTTGCGCCAGATTCTTCGATGGCGGTCTTGGCACTGGTTCCAATCTTGCGGATGATGGTTTCAAAATCTTCCTGGTAGTACAGAACAGGCAGACATGCCGTTTGCCCGGTGCCTTTCACCAGATCGTAGGAGGTTGACCATCCGATCGCTTCGGCAAAGTCCTTCGCCGCAGGCTTCTCACCCAACTCAGCAATGTGCTCTCTGCTCGGCTCTGGGACTGGTACAAACGGAAACCTCTTATCGTCCAAAAGGCTCTGGTACACGGAGTCAAGATCGACATCAACGGTTCTGAGTGACGACTTTGCGTGCCGGAAGCTAATCAGCTTATTTCGATTGGTGAGATCGAGAAGACGCCGGCGGATGCTTTCCAGGCCGCGCCGCACCAATTCTGCCTGCGCGAGATCGACTGCTCCCACCTGTTTTCTATCTGTACGAGCTTCGGGCATAGGAATTTGCTCTGTTCATGCACCTTGAAATGGGCAATCTGCGATTCTCCATCATAGAACGCGGGAGCAAATTCCTTGTCTTTTCTTACATAGGACCGCTGGTAGGCTTCCAAAGTCGCGCACGTTCCTGCAGGAGGGTGTCGATTTCCTGGTCTTCTACCTCAAGGACGCACAACGACCGCTCCAGATCGTTCGTTAGACACCACTCCATATATTGGCTAAGGCTGCCGGAATGTTTGACGTGTTGATAGAACGTCCCTAGGGCCGGATAGCCTGACCCTCCGGTGTACCGTTCCCAGGCTGCTTTCTTGGTCATGCCTGCAAAGAGCGCCAACCATTGAGGAAGATAGCGTTCTGTCGCCAGTTGCTGCGCTTGCTGTAGTTGCTCGTCCCTTTTCTTCTCGTGGGCCTGTTCTGCCTCTATTTGCCGCTTCTTCTTTTCTCGACATTTCGGACAGTGGATCTCCGTTGAACTCCGCGTCCGATTCCAGTCGTCCATCTCGAACGTAAATGTCTCTGTCCCCTCGCCACATTCGCAAGGGCCGGTTTCGGTCCGCATGATCTCCCAACTCATCTGTTAGTCCTCGTTCGATACCATCCGATCTTTTCATGTTCAGGATAGGGAAAGTTCCTCCCTGCTTGCAGTCGTCGATGCTACTGGCATCTTCCGCCGTCCATCTTCAGCGGGTCTTAATGAAAGTCATGCGATCGCATATCAATCGGTCCGAACTCCAGCTCACGAACAGCAGACGCCTTCACCGAGATAACACCGTCCTGATTCTGGAGCAGACCCTCGATCAGCAGGAATTTTCCGCGAGTAACCGTCATCTTGTCTTGCTCGTATACCTTTGGGTGAATAATGGCGTTCGAGATGCCGGATTCATCTTCGCCACTGATAAAGATGAAACCACTCGCGGTACCGGGTCGTTGCCGAGCAATGACAGCTCCTGAAATCCGTACGAATGTCCCGTTAGGAACATTCCTGAGGTCGGCGGCCCTGGTCACACCAACCTCATTCATGGCAGCACGGTGATATGCCATTGGATGTGGTCCGATAGTGAAGCCAGTGGCGAAGAAGTCCGCGATCAAACGCTCATCCGTGGTCATACTCAGAAGTGGCGAGCTTCCATCAATCTCAAACTCGTCAGCGACGTTTTCAAACAGGGGACCGGCGCTTTGTCCAGCACGCTCCGCTCGCCACAAAGCTGTCCGACGGTCGTGTTTCTCTCCCGTCCAGTTGAACGCCCCAGCCTTCGCCAGCAGAGCAAGTTCTGCTTTGCGAATAGATGGAACGCGACGCTTGAGATCGTATTCCGATGCGAATGGCCCATCGCTTTCTCGCGCTTTTTCGATGGCAAGGCCAGTCTCCTGTCGCAATCCCTTCACATAGCGAAAGCCGATTCGAACCGCAAACGGTTCATGCTGATTGCTCTGATTCTCAGTGCCCAACGGTTCCAGTATGCAGCTCCAGTTGGAGTGCTGGACATCGATCGGCCTGAATTTCAGGCCGTGACTCTTGGCATCGCTGATAAGAGTCGATGGGCGATAGAACCCCATGGGCTGATTGTTGAGCATTGCGCAGAGATACGCTGCCAGGTAATGGAACCTTGTATATGCGCTCGAATATGCGAGCGAGGCGAAGCTTTGAGCGTGCGACTCGGGAAACATAAACTCCCGTACAGTAGAGAGAATCCGCAGAATCTCCGTCTGGACTTTGGCTCCGATACCTTTCGCCGTCATCCCTTCGATGAGACGGGACTTCAGTCTGGCCAGAATGGCATCGGTGCGTTTCCCGCCCATCGCTTTTCGCAACTCTTCGGCTTCTGCTCCAGTCAGATCTGCTGCAGCCATACCTATCTTCATCACCTGTTCCTGAAATAGCGGAACGCCGAGCGTCCTTTTCAGAAATGGCTCGAATGAAGGATGAAGGTAGGTGACAGGCTCCCTACCCAGCTTTCGCTGGATGTAGGGATTCACAAACTTTCCTATAACCGTACCTGGCCGGATGATCCCAACCTGCTTCGCCAGATCATCATGATTATCCGGGGACGTGCGCGGAAGGGAAGACATCTGCGCCCGGCTCTCGATCTGGAATAAACCAACTGTGTCGGCAAGCTGAATTGTTTTATAGACAGCCGGGTCCTGTGGAATCTGCGCGTAATCAAGAACTACACCGTAGTGTTTCGACACCAAATCCCGGCTATCGGCGAGCACAGCCATCATCCCAAGGCCGAGGAGATCGACCTTGATGATCTTCATATCCGAAGCGTCGTCCTTATCCCACTGAATCACCGTGCGTCCGGTCATTGAAGCCCGCTCGATTGGCACCACCGAATCAAGATGCCCTTGGCAGATCACCATACCGCCACTGTGCTGGCTGAGATTGCGAGGCAGATTTTGTATGCGTTCCGCCATATTCAGAAACATCCTGTTAAAACTATTCCGCATGTTAAAGCCTGCGTCTTTGGCAGCGTTCTCCATCGTGTCCGTGGGGGCCTTCCACTCCCAGGCGCTGGCCATTCCTGCAGGCCGCGCCGCTGTCTTTCTGTCGAGACCGAAGACCTTGCCCACTTCGCGGAAAGCGGAACGACTGCGAAAGGTGGTCACATTTGCCATCATGGCGCAACCTAATTCGCCATAACGCTGGTACACATACTGAATGGCGCGTTCGCGATTCGCTTCGCTGGGCAGGTCCAGATCAATATCCGGCCACTCTCCGCGTTCGAGCGAGAGAAACCGTTCAAAGAGCAGATCGAGTCCAACGGAGTCCACGATTGTAATTTCGAGAGCATAGCAAACGACACTGCTGGCGGCGGACCCGCGGCCCTGAATCATGATGCCGTTGCTCTTACAGAAGTTCACGACATCCCATACGATGAGAAAGTATCCGGCAAGTCCCAATTGCTCAATGGTTCGCAACTCAAACTCTGCCTGCTTTTGAGCTTTGGCGAAGAGAGTCGGATTGTTTTTTGGTCCGTAACGTTTCCCTATGCCTTCCTCAACACGCTTCCTCAGAAATGAGTCCATCGTTTCTCCGTCCGGTACGGGATATCCAGGAAACTCATAACCGAGGTTGGTCATCTTGAATTGCAAACGCGAGGATAATTCCTGCGTGTTCGAGATCGCATCCGGCTGGTCATAAAAGAGCCGACGCATCTCGTTGGCGGAGCGCAGGTAACGCTCCGTGTTTGTACTCAACAATCGTCCGGCCTTATCGAGTGTTGTCTTATTGCGGATGCAGGTGAAGACGTCAAGAATCTCGCGTTCGGATTCCGTCGCGTAGTTCACGCCCCCTGTGGCAAGCACGGGTAGATTCAACGACCGCGCAATACGGATCGCTGCTCGATTCCGATGCTCCTCTTCGCGGTCGAAGTGACGCTGTACCTCGACATACACATTTTTCGCACCGAAGATGTTTACCAATCGTTCAATACTTTTTTGCGCTGCGTCATATCCACCATGCGCGAGTGCAGCAGCTAACGGTCCTTCGCTGCCACCTGTCAGACATACCAGTCCATCGTGGAACTCTTCGAATTCAGTAGTGAGGGCTGCACCTTCGGCTTTCTTCTGTTCACGAAGTTTGTAGCGAGTGATGAGGCGGCAGAGGTTCTGATAGCCGATGCGTGACTCTGCCAGCAAAGGCAGGCGCACAGGCTCGATAGGATGCTGCTGCGGTAGGTACGCGGCAGGCCGTAACCGTTCGCCCAGATCACTCACAGCGACCTCCGCACCGATATGCGCCCGGACACCGTACTTCTTTCCCTCCATGTGAAAGCGCGGCGCACCGTAGACACCATTGCGATCCAGAAGCGCCATTGCCGGCATCTCCAGTTCGGCGGCTCTCTGCATCAATGCTTCGGGTAGCGATGCGCCTTCGAGAAACGAAAAGGCCGAACGAGCGTGCAGCTCAACGTATTCAGTCATACGTCCCCTGCAAGTACCAGCAGCGCGAACGCGGGTCATAGGCGATGCGGCAGACCCGCTCGGTATCCTGCGTCTCCAGCCGTACATCCCATTCTTCGCGGCACCAGTTGGCTTCCGACCACCATTGACCGCTCACGCGCCACGGCCCTGCAATCTCACGCACCGCATATCTCTGGTTGTCCCAAAAGACACGCGCTGGAGTATTGGCGACGAGGATCACGCTGACAGCTTGGGGTGGACGGCAGACACGCAGAGATGTTGCGACAGAAAACGAAGGCTGGTCCGTCTTTTTCGGCGGAGCAGGTGCGAATGGAACGATGCGAAAGGCATTAGGTCTGTGGTCATCCTTCAACTCCACAGAGCCGACACGCTCATCGCCCAGGAGTTTCCTTAGACGCGCCAGCAGCACCTCCAGCCTGCCCGGTTCCGGTGCCTGGGGCAGAAAGAGACCATGTTGTGCTCGATACGGCGTGGCTGACTGCGCATACAGTTCCAACCCGACAGTCGCACCGCCAGGCCGATGAGTTTCTAAATCAAGTTGCAACAGCTTGAGTAACGTGGGCGTGTCCTGGAGAGGCAACGCGGGCCGGACTACGCGCTCGTGCCGCTTGCCCCCATCAAGCTTAAGGACGATTCGTAAGGATGCGATAGCACGCGCCTTTGTCTTCACACGCTCCAGGAGCACATCTGTCATACAACGGAGCAGAAACAACAGTGACTCAAGCGCTTCGACGGGAAAGTCCAACTCCGTGCGTTCCACCAGAGTGTCCTCAAAGCTCGGCTCCATCGGAAACATCAGATGCGGCCATTCGCCGCGAGCCAGCGCGTGTAACTGCCTGCCGCCGGGTCCTAGACGAGAGATCACATCAATTTCGGCAAGTGCGGCGAACTGCCCACAGGTGCGTATGCCCCAAGCCTTGAAAGTCTCCGCGTGATCCTCTGAAAGGTTCAGCACATGGAGCGGAAGATCCCGCAATGCGTTGGCTTCTTGTCCTGAAGGGATCACCGAAACGCCTGTTCTCCCGCGAGCAAGGCAAACAGCAGCGTCGAAGTTCTCTGCGACGGCTACGTTCGCCAGAAACCCAGCCGTCATGATGCGCCGCCGCAGCTTGTTCGCAAGCTGCGTCTCATCTCCAAACAAGCCATTCATGCCGCGTATATCGAGCGCATAGGTTCCAGCATCGCTCTCGACACACTCAACGCGTGGCGAGAACATGCACGCGATAGTGTGAAGAATTGCCTCTGCAGTGAGTTCATCTTTTTGCACGCGGCGAAGAATGATAACTCCGGGGACTGTCTCGGCCTGTAGCCTCGACATCCCGGCCTCGATTCCACCGGAACGTGCTGCTTTGTTGGCCGCGACCACAACCTCTGTGGGTGGCTCGCCATCAACGAGTGCAAAAGCGCGTTTTCGCAGCTCGGGACGCTGTTGCGCGGCTACCTGTGCGGCAAAGTTCGGAGGATGCAGAACGGCATACATCACCGTACCCTCGACCACGGTGTTCCAGAGTTCCATTCAGCCCGCGTGGAAAGCTTCTTACGATGCAATGCAGAACTTTCATTGCGGTCCCTTTCGCGGACCAGCCTGTATCGTTGTCCCTCGAATAAAGCCGTCTCGCCATTGCTGCTGAAGGGGCGAACGCTGGCGGGTTCCGAACGCAGAGCAAGCGCAGCGCAGCTATTGGCGCATGGAGTTTGCGTGAGCAGCACAAGTGCCGTGCGGGCCTGCTCGGCGGCCAGCCGAAAGCGATACCAGTGTTGCAACGGAATGCGCGTCGCATCTTGTGGACGCACATCGCTCATATCCAATACGATGGCCGCAAATCCCCCGGCCTGAAGCAACATATCGGTTGCCGTTAATGCCTGCTCTAGACGCGACCCCGGCATATCTGCAGCAGGTTTTTTGCGATCCGACGACATACGTAGCCAAAGCAGCCGCTTCATAACGATGTGCGCCGCCGCTGCGGACTCCGGCGAGAGCGCGTCGCTTACATCGACCCACGCACAGGCCGCCCCGGACTGTGTGATGGCAGCGATGGATGAAAGCGCAAAAGATGTCTTGCCCGTCGACGCTGCGCCTGCAATCTCGGTGATGCTTCCGCGTGGAATGCCGCCGCCGAGGACGGCATCGATCTCCCCAATGCCGGTCGAAAACAGCTCCGGGGCCTGTTTTATCTTCAGGGTGAGGGCGGCGGGCACCCGTTTGGCGAGAGCAGTTTCGACCTGAAGGCGGATTGCGGCGGAGGCGGACATTAAATCGTATTCGCCTTATGTTCGCCCAACTATACCGGTGGCTGTCAACCGACATTTGACCCGCTTCTTGTGCAGAATCCGCTAAGTGATTGCAGTCAATCACTTTGTTTCTTGTAAGTTTTAACCTTTGCCGACTTACACTTAGGTCATGTGTGGCCGTTATCGCCGGAAATCCGACAAGCAGCGCATCGCTGCCGCCTTCGAGTTAACTGCCGGTCTGGATGAAGTCGACCTCGGCCCAGATGACGACATTGCGCCTGGTTCCATACAGCCCGTCGTCTCCATCAATCAGGACGGTGAACGCCAGCTCGAACTCATGCGCTGGGGATTTAAGCTGCCCGACCGTCTTCTCTTCAATGCGCGATCCGAAGGTATCGAGACCTCAAAGTTCTGGAAGGATGCTTTCCTCAAAGGCCGCGTCATCGTTCCTGCGGACGCGATCTTCGAGTGGAAGGAGATGCCGAAGGGCCAGAAGAAACCGAAATATGAATTCACTCTCACGGGACGGGAACCCTTCGGCATGGCTGGCGTCTGGAAGCTCTGGAGGAATACGAAGACCGAGCAGTGGGAGCGCACATTCGCCGTTATCACTGGCGAGCCGAATGAACTTATGGCTCCCATTCACGATCGCATGACGATTTTTTTGGAGCCGCGAGATTATGCCAGAATATCTGGAGTCCACCGACAGGCCGCCTCTCCATCTTCTCCGCATCCTGCCTGCGGACGAGATGCGCGCGATAATGGTTGCAACGTCGGACATCACCAACAAGCAAGTAAGCTTTTTTGATAGTCAATGAAGGAGTGGATTTGGACCGCACGAAGGTTCTGGATTCAGTCACAAAGTTTTACTTGGAATCTCACGATTTCAACGGATATCCGGTTTATAAGCTCAAGGAAGAATACCGGCTGTCGGACGATGCAGCAAAGGCATTGATCGAAGAACTCGTATCTTCGGGACAAGCCGATGTGACGCTGACTGGGAATACACATATCAAGCCATTCAACATCCCCGACACCATTGCGCAAATAGCTGGACTAAAGGCGCTTGAGTTTAGCGAGCACTTCTGCCTCTACCCGAAGCCCGAGACACTTGCCAAACTACCTGAACTCAAGAAATACGAGGATCGGCCATACACCAAAGCCCTGACGCTGGGAGAAGGGCAGTTGGAATACCGATCCTTCGATCTTTCGGTGCTCGAACATTACCGTAACGACCCTCGATATATCTATGAAACCGACTCGATCCACGGAAACATCTCCGTGCGAGATGCCTTCTACGAGTCCAGCGCAATGGAGGAGCGCGACCAAATCATCCTCTCGTCATTTGGCTTTGCCTATGACAATGAGATGAATCGAGCGGTCGCGGTATATCTGCGGTATCTCTCCGGGCTGAGTCCTGAACATCAGCAAATTTGGCGTGCCAAGGAATTTTCTGCCACATATCAGCTGCATCCCGACTACTTCCGGACTACCATCTTGGGCGAATGGGGCACGCGGATTCCAATCTTCGACGCGTTCATTGCGGAATTGACAATCATTAACGAAATGACGGAACGGATGAATATGCCTCCCATGTTCAGGCATACCTATTCGGAAGAGAGACCTCGTGAATTCGCATTTCTCTTGCGACCAACCGTGGCTGAATTCAATCGGTTCGTTCTTCTCCTCGATAAGATGATGTCCGACAATCTCAACAAGCGCTTTTTCTCGGCTGCCTCAATCCCACTCGAAGATGAAGATGAGCGACCGGACGGAAAGGTAGTGGTAAGTTCGCGCGGGACCATCGCACTCCTCGAAGCGTGGATGCGACGATACTTCCGGCCCACCGATCCTGAGCCCGTTGAGAAAATCTTTGCTGCCTTCCGAAAGGTTCGTAAAATGCGGCAACAGCCAGCACACAAAGTTGATGAGGATGCCTTCGATCAGCAGCACTTCAAGAATCAACGTAAGCTCATCATCGAAGCCTACGATGCTGTCCGGTATATCCGCCAATCGCTGGCGAATCATCCTCTCGTTCAAAGAAATCCTCCTCGCATTCAGGAGGAATTGTTCGATGGGAAAATTTGGGATATCTGAGAATGAGGTGTCATCCGTGCGAGGGCAGAAATGTAGCCCCGGTGTTGCCAGTAAACTGATTGCTAGAGACTACTCGCAGTTTTGCCCGGAACGTAGGCCCTGACAAATAGTGCGTTCTCAGATACGCGAACAAGTAAAACAGGCTTCGCCAAGGATAGTGGTTCGACTCTATGACTCCGATTCTTCTGCATTGTCCGGTTCTATGCTCTGGGCTTGCTCCGCAAGCACCTTGTTGTAGACGAACATGAATTGATGGGCTAGGCGCCGTTCCCTTGGTTCTCTTAGTGGCAGGCGATAGTTGGGAGCTGCAAGCTCCTCTTTGTACAGCAACTGAAGCGCAGCCGCAATCGCCGCTGGATCAATCACTCTGGAAACGGAGTTGTAGGTATCGCGATCAAATGAGGACTCTATCGGCAACCCAGTGGTCATCCCCCATCCCGTCGGCAGGTAAGACTTCATCAGTTCAAAAATGCTGGCGGGGTCTTCCTTGACTTGCCGAGACGTATACGCGCGCACCGGGCCTGGTCCGCTTACTCGTTCCCACCAACTCAAGTAGGTCCCGGCATTCTTGGGTTCGAGTATCCAGACCGCCTTAGGTAGCGCCGTGAGATACGCGCCGATCCGTGTTCCAAGGGCGGCTTGCATTTGTTTTTCTTCCTCGTCGGTGAGGACTGGCTCGCGCGTCCCATCTCCTGCGCCCAACCAGCGTGCGCAGTCGCAAGCGAAATCTAACGTTTCAGCATCCGCCATCGCTTTTATGGCAATAGACGCACGTTCTTCCGTTGGAATTCGCTGCATGAGGTGGCTGATGCAGATCACCGCTTCCATCTGAGGCTGCATGAAGAAGACCAAGCTATCGGGCGATGGAAAACAGCTTCCGTTTCGTGCTAAGACCTCGATCAGCCGTGCAGCGGACTCCGCAGGCATCTGACCCTCCTGAGACCGGAGCTTGTAGAGGACAGTGCCCGCGTTTCGATCATTGATGAGACCGCGAAACACTTTGGCTGATTCATCCGCGCTCACCTGCGGCAATGCAGCAATGAAAGACTTCAGGGCGACATCGGGTACGTCGGAGCTGCTGACCCCGTAGGTGAAGTAGCGCGGAAAGTAATAACTCGATGCGATCCGCTGATCGTGGGCGAACTCGGTCTCCCAATCGCTGCCAATGATCGTCGAGCCCATGCGGGGAAACAATGCTTCAACCAAGTTGGCCGCTGCGCGTCTTTCTGAAGCGGTCAACCCCTCGGTATGGGCCTCGATAAATTTCCCGGCATTGGCATTAGCCTTATCGGCAGAGTGAGTCCGCAATACCGGCTCTGAATCATGACGGATGGCATTGTAGAGCTTCGGATAAAACATCCGCAGACCTTCCACAAGCAACAGGTCCGGTGTATAGGTTTCTCCTTTCAAAATGGTCAGAGCAAAATGGAGTGCGTTCGCATATCGCTTCGCCATTCGAGGCGTCTTTAGCCTGATCTGGATTCCGTCGATGAAATGGCGCACGAACTCATCGACCTGCTTCTGGCTCATCTCCGTGGCGGACTCACGGAGAGCTTCATCCACCAGCTCAAAGCAATACTGTCGCAGAGCATCCGGGGACGGCGGCGGTAGATGCAGCGGTACTTGGACAATCTTTTCGAGAAAGTTGATACCGGCTTCGTAGGACTGACCGGACGACGAGGCGTACTTCTCGCCGATGGCACTTGCCACCATTTGTTCGTCGAAGGCTAGAACATACGCAGTATTTTCAAAGTCACCTGTCAATTTTACGAGCCGGAAGATAGCTTGAATCTCCGCACGGTCGAGACGGTCAATGTCGTCCATGATAATGACCACACGTTTGTCCGCATCTCGTAACATCCCGCTGATTCGATCTCGCAGTTTGTCCAATGAGACAGCAGACAATGCCGTGCCCGCACTGACCGCGGCATCTCCCCATCCTCCGGGAGCTACCTTGAGGAGCGCACCATACTTCTTCAGTACGTCTCCCAGCTTTTCCGAGGAGGTTGTCAGTTCCTTGTCAAGAACCTCCGCCAGCGTAGCGAAAAATCCCTGCAATAAAGCCTGTTCGCCTTCCATCCGCCAAGGGTTGAACGATATGCAGATGATCGACGGATAATGCTTGAGCCTGCCGCGAATAAAGTTGAGAACAGTGGTCTTTCCGTCTCCCCAAGGTCCATAGATTCCAACCACGAGACTGCTTGGGTCGTTCCGTTCGCCGATGGTGTCTGCAATCCGATGCGCAAAAGGCCCGCGATCAAACACGTCTAACCGGGGATCAGTTATTGGAGCGTCAGTTCGATAAGGCCCGGTAGATTGTTTAGGTTCTTCGTGCGCAGTTGGTGCGGGCGTAGCGTCGGCCACAGGAGTTACATCCTGCTTAAGAACTTTTGAAAGCAGCTTCTCCCAATATCCCATGACTTGATTCTAACGATACGCTCTTAGCCCGTCGTTGGGCTCTCATCGGAAGGATCCCTGGCTTTAGCGGCTTCGCGTTTTCCGCTCTCCATCTCAGCGGGCCAGCTCGAGGCTGTCACGACACTCGCCCACTCAAACGAGTCGCAGCAAACAAATGCACCACATATAGCCAACTTCTGAGACAAACGTTCGCAAAGAATGCTCCTAGAGTGACGCTAGTTCGCCGATGCGCTCTTTGAGTGCACCGGCGGTCTAGCGCCATAAATAAACCGTAGGCTTCCGGGATATCGAGAGTGTAATTTGTGTCGTTGATGAATTCCGAAGAATTCCTTTGGGCGTTCACTATTAGAAGCCCAGGAGACTATGCATCTCCGTCTGATGGCGAAGGCCAAACCCAACCCAAATCGCGATAGGAATGATGATTTGGATGAAGTATCTCTCTTTCACTCGGACATGCGCTGCAATTGCTCCGCCCATCCACCCAGTCGCCAAAATGACCCCTATAAGAGCGGTTGCTGGAACGAGGCTCAGTATCGCAATCGATACTTTGGTCAGTCCAAATGTACGGACGACAGTTAGGGGAAATCCGACGTGTTCCGTATTCTTGACCGCCATAGGAAGCTTCAGGAAATTGATCACGCCTCCTAGGAACAACGGGACCGCACCAAGCGTGCTTAGAACCCAACCAATCATGACTGCCTTTTCCATCTTGTGTCCTTTCGTCGGATCGAGTGACTCTCAGCGCGAAGGTGGGATATCGAGACTAATGCGCATATCTTTCGACCACGGCTTTCATCGGTTACTAACCGATACCTACATCATTGAATGAGAGCTGCTAAAAAGGAAGAAGGCACATTCGAATCACTGACTGAGCCAGAGGTAACCTATGAAAAATGGCAGCAAAAGCAGCGCTAGCGAGCCGATGGTGTTGATGTGCAAGAACGAGGACACCAAGCCGCTTCGTGATTTCTTATCGAGGGTCGGAGATAAATGGAGTGTCCTGCTCGTCGTAACGCTCGCCAAGGCCCCGAAGCACCGGGCCCGATTCTCTGAACTTCAGAAGTTGGTGGAAGGGATCTCTCAGCGGATGCTCACCACCACGCTACGTCAATTGGAGCGAGATGGTTTGATCTCTCGCGAGGTGTTCCCCGAGGTGCCGCCGAGAGTGGAATATGAACTGACTGATCTAGGGCTCAGTCTTATAGAGCCGATGTGGAATCTCGTTCAGTGGATTGGCAGCAACTGGATTTCCATCAAGCAAGCGAGAGAAGGTTTCGATAAGCGGGCGAGATGAACCGATGAGCGCACTTGCTGGTTTAGGAACCTCCATAGGGCGCTATAGGTGTAAAGAGGTAGCCTTCGCCCTACGGAAGCGACTCGAACAAATCCTTCGTACGAACCGAAAGCGCTTTCGCCAGCTTGACGATGTTCTCCAAGGCGACGTTCCGCTCGCCTCGCTCGACGCTACCGACGTAATTGCGATGCAGGCCAGCTCGCTCCGCCAACTCCTCTTGGGAATATCCACGGTCCTCTCGCAGGGCTCGTAATGCATTCCCGAAGATGAGCTTGATGGAAGCTTTAGGCACTCTCCCATGCTTGGCGTTTGACCACTATGAGTCTACACACTATGAGTGTGATATTCTCAGTTCGTTCACAATGGCGTATCGGAGCCGTATTTGACAGATTTTCAATGTTTCCACATATGGGCGTTGCATTAAAGTAGTGTTCATAAGGTCTCAGCCTATGATCGAATGCAAAGAACTCGTCGGCAAAGTCATTCGCCTCTGCACTCTGTTTGAAGAGGGAACGTATGGTCCCGAGATTCAAATGGAATTCACGGACGGCACGACTTTTAACGTCTGTTTAAAGAATGATATCTCCATCGAAGCCAAGTGCATGCGAGACGATGGCGGACAACCACAGGTGCTCAAGGACTTCACCAGTCCCACCCTTTCTCGCTAAAGATTCCTAAACCTCAGACCCCGTCAGCAGGAAGGATGCGTCCTCCTTACTGCGGCCGCCTGCGTGCATCCTCCGCCATGAGGACCAAAATTTCACCCAGCGGGCGAGCGGATAAGCAATATGCGCCAATGAAAAGGCCGCAACTGCTCATCATGCAGTGCGGCCTTACATCTTCCATTCGGTTTGGAATGTGATATTCCTTCTAGTTGCCTTGCATCTGCATCTGATGCACCTTGTAGTCCGTCTCAATGCTGAGGCGTCGCACAACTGTAAGACCATCGGTCCCAAGAAGGAATGTTGTGCCGGTGTCATCATTCATCAGCTGATGCTTTACCTGCTTCACCGTGGCGAGCAGCTTTGGGTCGGATGGTGTAGAGGTGTCAATCACCGCAAAGTCGCGTGGAATCGCGCGAACGTACTCATAGGGTTCGTTCACAGCGAGAAAGCCGCTTTCTCCCAATGGCTGCGTCATTCCAAGATTCGCTAGTGTCTCCACCATGCGCAAGGTCGGTTTGTGGGCTTTGTGCATATCCAATACAGCAACGCCTTTGCCATCCCGGAAACGAATCAGTTCAGCCCGCCCATCCAGCGGACGGACAAAATCGAACGCTCCGGGAACGGTGAGGGGGACGCTGGCAACTGTGCGGATGCGAGCCGGATCGGTCACATCAAAGACCGTCAGCCGTGCGCCCTGCTGTTGCTCGATGTAGAGATAGGTGCTTCCCGCATCGTCGGAGTGCAGGAAGAAGGAATTACCCGGAAGTTGCGCTTGTTCGGGTAGGTCACGCGGTTCCATCACTACGATCTCTTTCGAGCCGGAGTGAATTTCAGCCTTTGCTGCGATGGGAGCCAGCACTATCGTGAAACCGAGGACGGCAAGAGAGAGACGGAGTGTAATTAGATTTTTCATGTTCGTGTTCCCCTTTTCGAAATCAAGTGTCGATCCTGCAGGAGGCTCGCGTCCAAGAAGTAATCGTGATGCGGTATAAGCGTCCGACAGCATGCGTCGTATCTTCGAGCGAGCTTATATGGCATAAGAATTTGCGAATTCCAATGCTTGCTGCACCGGCCTAAATTCGAATCATGAAGACACGGGATGCAGTAACCGGGACAATTGCAATCATCGGCGGCGGGGTCAGCGGAACTCTGACTGCTTACCATCTCCTTCGACAGAATGCAGACGCGCGGGTGATCGTCATCGACCCTCGACCCAAGCTCGGTCTCGGGCTCGCGTATTCAACTCCTAGCCTGCGGCATCTGCTCAATGTTCCGGCCGGCAAGATCAGCGCACTACCCGATGAGCCGGAGCACTTCCTGAACTGGCTACGGCTAAATCACGATGCAGAAGCGCAGCCTACGACCTTTGCTCCGCGCGCGGTCTTTGGTCGCTACATTCACTCTCTAGCGGAAGGCGTCGATCTGAACCAGGTGCTTGCGTCTGTGGTGGGTTATCGTGCGAACAAGACCGGCGCGATTCTGAGGCTGGATACCGGACGGGAAGTCTCTGCCGACGTTGTCGTGCTGGCGACCGGAAACTTCGAGCCGGCAGCATTGCCGGGCATCAGTGAAGAAGCAATAGAGACAGGCGCGTACTGGCATAACGCATGGGCGCCAGAAACCTATGGGAACCTTAATCCCGATGCGCCTGTTGCTTTGATCGGCACTGGCCTCACCGGGGTCGATGTTGTGCTCCGACTACGTGAACTGGGCCATCGCGGCATCATTACCGCGATCTCTCGTCACGGTGTCTTTCCCAATCGCCACGCCGACTATGAGTCGCTCGATGAGAGCGCCATTCCCGCAGCCACACCCGCCACCTGTGTCGCTTACCTCCGTACCGTTCACGCTGCGATCCGGAATGGCGCCGACTGGAGAGCGGTCATCGATAGTCTGCGTTCCACCACGAATGAACTCTGGCTCGCGTTGCCTCTCCGTGAGCAAAAGAGATTTCGCCGCCATCTACAGCGACGCTGGGACGTGGTGCGCCATCGCATGGCCCCGTCTATTGCAGACACCATCGACGCCGAACTGAAAGCCGGAACGCTTGTTCTCCGCGAAGGGCATCTGGCCGCCATCGACGCCATCGACATCGGCGCGAGCGTTGTTATTAGGACGCATGCAGGCACGGAGAGCTTCACCGCAGCTCGCGTGATCAACTGCACAGGGCCGAGCATGAATTACCGCCGGGTCGGCTCGCCTCTTCTGGACCGTCTTTTCAAGCAGGGGCTGATCTCCCCAGGACCGCTAGGAGGAGGTTTTCTGTGCGCAGGCAACGGAGCAATGATCGATGCCTGTGGGAATGTATCCGAGCGCATGTTCAATCTGGGACCGGGTCGGCTTGGCTCACTCTTGGAGTCAATCGCCGTCCCCGAGATTCGACAACAGGCTGTTCAGCTGGCTGAGCTGCTGAGTGAACGCGTGAGAGAAGTGAGCGCCCTTGATCGGCTTGCAACTTCAGATGTCCTTCGAAGACAAGCGGAACCGCGCATGGGGGCCGTCCTGGCATGACTACCGCTCTCTTGCATCGACCCCAGGCATCGGTCTCACGTGGGATGACTGCCCTTGTTGCTGGCTTATGGGCGGTTGTCCTCGGCACTGTAAGCGGCACGGCCTGTGTGGCTGTAAGGATGTTCTTCCGAGCTCTTCAATGGGTCTTTGTTCGACATGCCGGGTTGTTGCCCGAGGCTGCTTTATCCCTTACACCGGTTCGGCGCGTGCTTACACCTATACTTGGTGCTGTTTGTGCAACAAGCGTAATCTGGGGTGCTCGCTGGTGGTCACGCTCTGCGAAGCACTTCGAAGAATACGTTGAGGCAGTTCGCTTCGAGAACGGACGAATAGCATTCTCTCCAACCTTCTGGCGGACGATCTCGTCTGCCTTTTCCGTGGCGACAGGCGCTGCGATCGGGCGTGAGGGGTCAATGATCCAGTTCGCGGCTGCAGTTACCTCCTGGATCGGAGAGTATTCCCCGATCCCTACCATTCCATTGTCACGGCAGGTAGCCTACGGCGCGGCTGCCGCCATCGCAGCCGCGTACCAGGCTCCCATTGCCGGCGTGTTCTTTGCGATGGAGATCGTTCTCGGGGAGGGGCTATGGGAGGAAATGCCACGGCTTGCGTTAGCATCCTGCGCGGGATGGCTGGCAAGCCGGCTCTTCCTGGGAGGCGGCCCGCTGTTCCCGGTGAACGAGCGGTTCACTCTTTCGCCTGAGTATTTGTGGGCCATTCCACTTGCAATTCTTCTGGGACTGGGTGGACCTCTCTATCAGCGAATGCTCCGGAGCCTTCGCTCTGCCAGTCACCTGCCATTCGCCCTCATCTGGGCCGGCTGCGTCGTTGGAATCCTCAGTCTTCTACGACCTGAAGTATGGGGCAATGGCGATATGGCTCTGCTTGAGATCTTCACGTCTGCTCCCGTTATGTGGACGGTTGGATCTTTGCTGGTCATCCGGCTCGTAGCGACAACATGCTGTGTCGGGACGGGAACCATCGGCGGAGTATTTACGCCAACACTTTTTGCAGGCGCAGCGGCTGGCCTCATTTTCGGTGGAATTCTGCACCTCTCACATCCTCTTCTATTCGCCGTGGTCGGCTTGAGCGTCTTCCTGTCCGCGGTAACCCATGCGCCCTGGATGTCTGCGTTTATGGCGGCTGAACTCACTGGTCAGTGGCACCTTCTGCCTCTTTTGCTGATCGGAAACCTACTATCCTGGAGCGTCGCATGCAGGCTCTCGTCTGACTCTCTGTATGCGATCGCCACGCCTAACCCCACAGATGAAACAATACCGTTCATGGCGGAATCCGCTGTGCATCCCGTCGTCAAGTAGGAATCTTCCCATGATCGAAAATTTCCGCATTCGAGTCTTTCGTAGTGTCGCTCAGCATCTTAACTTCAGCCGAGCTGCCGAAGAACTCCTGCTCACACAGCCAGCAGTCACCCAGCAGATCAAGGCTCTGGAAGAGGAGCTTGGTATACCGCTGTTCGATCGTGGCGGAGGCCACATTGCTCTAACGCCCGGTGGCCACGCGCTGCTCCCATTTGCGGAGAGGATGAAGAATCTAGGAGAGGAAGCCGTTACAGCAGTCGCAGGAGCTTACGGCCAACAGGCCGGAGAGCTCTCACTCGGGGCGTCCCAGACTATCAGCCAATACCTGTTGCCCATGCTGATTGCGCGATTCCTGAAAAGAAATCCGAAGGTGCAGCTTAAGGCCCGCAGTGGCAACACAGATGCGATGCTGGAGGCTCTGGTCGCCGGGCAGATTCAGCTTGCTCTCATTGAGGGCCCGGAGCACCGTAAGGATGTCCGCATCGAGCCGTTCATGGAAGACCACATGGTCCTGGTGGTCGCAGCCGCCCATGAATGGGCGAACCATGAAATCTCTCTTGAAGAACTCAAGAAGCAGCCGATGCTGATGCGAGAATTTGGTTCCGGCTCTCGGCGTGTGGTGGAGCAGGCGCTGATCGCTGCGGGGCTCAAAGTGAAGGAATTGATGATAAGTATGGAATTGGACTCGACCGAAGGCTTGCTCAATGCAGTCGAGGCGGGACTCGGCGTTACATTCGTTTCGCGTTGGGCTGTGCGCAACCAACTCGCGCTGGGAACAGTAAAGCTCTCACGCGTTCAGGGACTTAAGCTATCCCGCCGCTTCTCTTTGGCTTATCCTGCCGGACCGGAACCCGCAGGTAACGTCGGCGCATTCCGTGACTTTCTGCATAGCCAAGCGCTCGATCTTGCTCCTCAGCGTGCCGCGCGCCTACGTTAACGCAAGTAAGGATCATGGCACCACCGCCGTGGTGCTTTCGCGTGCGACATTCATCAACGAACTTGCTCCGGTCCGGCTGCCGTAACTCTGGGCCGATTAGATCCTTCTGGCTTCAAGAACGGATAGCCGGTCTGAAGCATGGAGCTTGGAACGTTACTCACTCGAACCAACTGCGTCGGAACCCAGTTCAAGATTGTCAAAGCCTCGCCATTTGTAAACGGCGATTGATACGAGCCAACTCACCATGAAAAGGGCCACGATCCAATAGCCCAGCAGACCGAAATGCGCGTTGAGAATGGTCACCAAGTTCCAGATCCTTCCTGTGAGATGGAACTGTTCTGCCAGAAGACCGAGTGCCTCGATCCCTCCGACTGCGAAAGCAACCACAACCGAGACGAAAGTGATGGTGAGGTTGTAATAGAGCTTGCGAATGGGTTTCACAAAAGCCCATCCATACGCGCCCAACATTAGGATGTTGTCGGTGGTATCGATGAGTGACATGCCAGCGGCGAAGAGAGCCGGAAATACCAAAATTGCCCAGAGGGACAGTCCCTTGGAAGCCTCTGCGGCGGAGATGCCGAGCAGGCCGATTTCGGTGGCAGTATCGAATCCGAGACCGAACAGCAATCCCAACGGGTACATATGCCAACTGTGCCGGATTAAGTTGAAGGCCGGACGGAAGAGACGGCCCAGGAAGCCCCGATTGCCTAGCAAGAGGTCGAAATCTTCCGCGTTGTATGGCTCTCCACGCCGCACTTGCGTAAACACTCTGAAAATGGACTGAAGAACGATCAGGTTGAGAATAGCGATACCGAATAGGAAGAGAGCGGATACCGAAGTACCGATCAGAGCGCCCATGTTCCTGAAGCCTTCAATGCGGTGCTGCAGTGCGAGCGCGGTGGCAGCAATTGCGATCGACCCAACGACGACAATGGTGGAGTGCCCAAGAGAGAACATGAAGCCCACCGCAACGGGTCGCTTACCTTCCTGCATCAACTTGCGCGTGACGTTATCGATGGCAGCGATGTGATCCGCATCCACGGCGTGACGAAGGCCGAAGCTGTAGGCAAGAAAAGCGGTACCCAACAGCACCGGATATTGATGGAACGCGACGAATGCCCATAGCCATGCTGCCAGGTTGAAGACCAGCAGAAAACTATAGATCGCAATGACCTTGCCTTTTGTGTTTCCCGGCTCGTCGCTAAGCAAAGTACGCAGTGATAACGGCATCAGTTCCTTAACCTTGGCACAGGGTCATAATTTACGTGGAGCATGGTTCGTATTACCTTTTTGAAAAGCGTGATACCCCTTGTGGCATAATATCCTAGTTGTTGACAATTTTGTCGGTAAGCGTGCAGGGACGCTCTGTGGATGCCGTCGTTATCGCTGGTGACAGGCCATCAAGGCTCTGTTATCGTCCGCGCGTAACACGATTCCAAAAGACGTAATACAGATTGGCCGACGCCAGCGCCTAAATGGATCGGGGAAGGTCACCCGGTCATCGCGGCTCTGCGTCTTGAACGCAAGTGACTAGCGAAAGGTGATTTCATGTTTTGGAGAACAATAGCTCTACTCTGTGGCACCATGGCGGGTAACGTAGCAGTGGCTCAAACGAACACTCTCCAGATCTGCGGTTCCGTTCTTGATCCAGCCGGGCTGCCCGTTGCCGCCGCGCATGTCGAGGCGGACTCTACCGCGGGAGCACGGTTGAGTGTGATCACGGCCAAAGACGGAAGCTTTTCGCTTCAGTTGCCGGCAAATGGCATCTACACTATTCGCGTGGAGTCGGAGGGCTTTGCACCTGTTACCCGCAACATGCAGCTCAACAGCTCTACGCCAAATGTCGTTTTGCGATTGCAGAACGTCTCCGCGCTTAATCAGGAGATCGTCGTCAACGCAAGCGTCAGCGACATTGACATAGCATCTCCCGATCCTTCGCAAAAAGTGTTGGTGCGCGAAGAGCTGCTGGATGCCAATCCCGGACGGCCCGGCGCGCCCATCTCGATCCCGGGCTTGCCAATCGAAACAGCCTCGGGAGGCATCAAAGCCCCCCAATACTTTGCCCCCGGTGTTGCCGGTGATCACGGGGAGCCGATTGCGCAGTACATCGCAGTCGGCGGATACCTCGTATCAAACAATTTGTCCGCGAACGCGCACGGTAATGGCTACGCGGACCCGAACATCTACGTCTCCGGCGCACTTGGTAGCGTGGAGACCGATGGCGGCGCATACAACGTGCTCGAAGGCAATCACGCGTTGAACCTTGCGGCCACGTATGGGCTCCGCCCGCAGTTTAACCGATTCGTCACCGTCACCGGCGACTATCGCGATGTCGATCTCACGGTGGGCCTCTCGCCCTCCGATCCGGCGAAAAAGGAATGGTTGGCTTTGGAGGCAAACTACGGAAATGGGCTGATGCTCACGCTTGAACATCGCAAACAGTTCAAGTGGAACGCACTGCGCGTCTTCGACCCCGGCAAGCATGAGATTACGCTATTCACGGATGGCTACTATGGCGTATCGCACGAGGGGAATCTGGTGCCCATCGGGTTTGGCGTGCAAGTGGTCGATACCGTCGACCGCCGTCAGATGGATCAGACCCATACCTTTATCTTGGCTGCGAATGACCAGTGGAAGGCCACTCATAACGATGAAGTCGCCTTCTCAGGATTCTTCCGGACGTACAATCTAGCATTGTTTTCTGATTTCGGCGAAGGCTTGATACGGCAGAGCGAGTTCCGTACCGTGGAAGGAGCCGAGGCGCGTGAAAATCATACGTTCGCTCCATGGTTACAGATGATGGCGGGCGTCCTTTACAACGAGGACGACATCAAGAATGACAATCTGGACCACTATCTATCCGACCAGCCCTACGTCTACGGATCGTTCGTCAAGGTACTCTCCAACAACGTGACGATTCGAGAATTTGCCCCGTATTTCGCAGTTCACGGCAACCTGGGAAGCCATGTTCAGTTCTACGCCGGATTGCGGAACGACAATGTCCAACTCGTCAACGTAGACAAGATGAAGCCCACTTACTCGTTCAACGAGTGGAGAACCTTCGAGAATCCAAAGGAGACGGTCACCTGGAATCCGGGCGCAGGAGCAACACGCTGGCTTCCTTCAGCTTCCATAAGTCTGGGCCAGGCATTCTTCACTGAGGACCCGCGTATCAACGTCGCTCCCTCTGCCGGGGGCACGGGAGCGGCCGCCTTCGCCAATCCGCTGGAGCGATCTCACTCCGAACAATTTGTGCTGGAAAAGCTGTTCTCCGGTACAGAGGCGCGTCTGACCGTGGGCCGCACGACCACGACAGCGACCCTTGCGAAGATTGACCCGGATAACGGCTCCGCCGACGATCTCGGCCCGAGCACGATCAAGTTCCTCACGGCCAACGTAAGGCATCAGTTCAGTTTCGGAACCGTCCAGGCGATTTTCTCAAAAGCTGACGCACGTTTGCAGACCTTCAACGGAGTTCCGGGTACAGTCACCCCGGAGGCACCGCGCACCATCTTCGATGCCCTGACTACGCTGGACAAGCTGCCGTTCGGACTGCATGGTCGCGCCGAGTACGAATATGTCGGCCACAAGTTTCTGGATATAGGAAACGCCGACCACCCGACGCAATATGAGGCAATTCCAGTCGGCGAAACCCGGATTGCCGTAGTCCGCCCCTTTCTGGAAGGGCGACTGGAATTAGGTGTGGACGGCCTGATCGCCAGAGGTTATACGGGCCAGACCACAGAAACCTTCGATCCTAACTGGAGCGTAGCGACTAGTGCCACCAGTCTCCCATATTGCGCAGCGGGAACAGGGCCGAGCGGGTTGCCCAACGACTTCGATTGCGGGACGGTCGAACGGGCCGTCGGTATACGGATGGTCTCGTGGATCGGTGGTTCAATCTCATGGCGCTTCAACTCTTTGAAGTAGTCGCTCCTCAAGTTGAGTGTGGGTGGGTGTGAGACTGTCGATGCACACCGCCCTTCAGCTCCTTGCCGGAGTTCGTCAAGACCAGCTTCCCTAACTCGACGCCGCGCAGAGCTCGAATACGATCCGCCATGGTCTGAATATCCTTGCTGCGTCCCTTCATGATGATCACCTCAAGGCAATAATGATGATCCAGATGAACGTGTGTTGCCGCAAGCACCATCGCTCCAGCGTCGTGTTGTGCCGCGGTCAACCGTTCGGAAAGACCAGGAATGTGATGGTCATAGACCAGAGTTAACGTGCCAACAACTGCCTTATTGGAGTCGACACTTTCGGCCAGGAGCGCTTCGCGGATCAGGTCTCGGATGGCTTCGCTTCGGTTTTGGTAGCCGCGTTTGGCGATAAGCCGGTCAAATTCCTTAAGAAGATCTTCTTCGAGCGATACGCCGGTACGGCTGAGTTGGGACATGCGGGTTCTCCGTAGCACGATTGTAATTGGACGTGTTATTTCGCGCGCTTGGCAGCACTCCCATTGCCAAATCAAGTGGTTGCTGGTCTGGTCTTGTTAGATCGACTATCCTCTTCCATCAAAGAGACCATAAGCGTAGTTCAGGTACTTCTGTCCTCGAAGTCGATGAGCTACAGTTTCCGGCGGATGCGAGGGAGGAGTTCCTCCTCACCTGTCTCCAGCCGCATCGCGTCTTCCGCCACCCACCTCAGCGGGGCCATTCCCTCCCCGCAACGCCCCTCCTGAAGATCATGTGCGCTAACGCGCACGCATAAGGAAACCAAACCTTGGCTGAGGGCTCCGCCCTGGCGCAGCGCAAGGGGTTTCCCAACAGTCTTCCGCGCTTCGCTTGTGCAGACCTTCGCTACGCTCGCCCTCCGCTTTGCTCCGGGTGGGAGATACCCCTCCCCTTGCGCTTTGCCGCCCCGCCTTCGCCAGGAGGCGTTCGGCATGTAGGTACATGCCGCGCACGGCATGAAAAGCAAAAGCAACCACAAGGGGAAGCAGCATGAAGAAGACAGCAACCATCGCCAAGCTCAGCATCTACCAGACCGTTACCGACCGCATTCTTTCCAGCCTCAAGGCTGGCGTCATTCCGTGGGAGAAGCCGTGGCAGACTCCGCACTTCACCGGAGGCCCGTTCCCGCGCAACTTCCGCACCGGCAGACCCTATCGGGGTATCAACGTATTTTTACTTTGGTCCTGCCCCTATAACTCTCCCTTCTGGCTCACCTTCAAACAGGCGCAGGAGCTAAAAGGCACCGTCCGCAAGGGAGAGAAAGGGACGCAGATTGTTTTCTATAAACAGCTACGCGACCGCAAGAAGCAGGACGAACGTACCCGCGAAGCGGACGACCGCGCCCCCTTCGTTCTTTGCTATTACACCGTCTTCAACGTGGAGCAGTGCGATGGCCTCACCCTTCCGCAGATCATCGAGCAGCCCACGACGGCCCCGGAGATCGACGCGGACGAAACCTGCGAAGCCATCGTTACCGGATGGGAGAACCGCCCCGCCCTTCATCTGACGGGTGAGACAGAGTACCGCGCTTACTACCGGCCAAGCACCGATTCCGTCCACATGCCCGCCCGTTCTCGCTTCGTGGATGCACCCCACTACTACAGCACCCTGTTTCACGAGTTAGTCCACAGCACCGGCCACGAAAGCCGCCTCAACCGTACCTTTGGCGCTCGCTTCGGAGATGACCTCTACAGCAAGGAAGAACTGGTAGCCGAGATGGGCGCAGCCTTTCTGTGTGTCATCGCGGAGATTGCCAACGACCACACCGACCGCAACACCACCGCCTACATCCAAAGCTGGATTTCCAAACTGGAAGAAGATAACCGACTGATTGTCCATGCCGCCGCGAACGCTCAAAGAGCCGTGGACTCCATCCTCGGCAGCACGTTTGCGGAAGAGACAGAAGAGGACGCCGCCAACCTCGTTACCTTGCAGACGCCTATCACCAGCGGCGCAACGGAAGAACTTGCGGAGGTGGCGTAATGCAGACCATCCTTTCAATTCTCAAAAGGGCCGGTGGGTGGTACCCCGGCCTGTACCTCAAGATCGAAAACGCGCCTTACATGGAGCTTGTCATCGAGGCGATGGACGAGTCCGGCCCGATGGGACTCCCCGCAATCTCTGTAGCGCACTACGGCGAACAAAACGGCGATCTCATGCGCGACCCGGAGATGTGTTTCGAGCTTGGCCTTGCCGGGGGAGCGCACTTAGACCCTTGGTACTACTTATGTTGAGCTCAACATAACCAATACTGTGTGAAGCGCCGGATTATGTGAAGTGAGATGGAGGAATGCAGTCGGGGCGCGGGAGATCGTCGTTCCGACTGCACATAGTTAGAGAGAAGCGAGGAAGGCCAGGAGCCTGTCATCAGGCTTGAAACGCTTGAATGCAGAGCCCGATGGTGTGACCTTGGCGAGGGCCTTTTCCTTTAGCGCAATGCTTGTGTGCAGATAGCCGTTGGTGGTCTCGATGCTCTCGTGTCCGAGCCAGAGCGCGATGACGGAGATGTCTACTCCTGCATCGAGCAACGCCATAGCGGTTCCATGTCTGATCGTGTGAGGAGAGATGCGCTTCTTCCGCAGGCTGGAACAGCTGGATGACGCGGTGGCAACGGCCTTCTGCAGCAGAAGACGAACTGCGAAGCGGCTGAGCGGTTCGCCGCGAACTCCCGGAAAGGCCATGCTGCCGGTGTTCTCTCGAAGCCAGTCTCGTAAGATACGTGCGGTGGAAGGCCACAGTGGGATAGCACGTTCCTTGCGGCCCTTGCCGTGCAGATGGACGTAGCTGTTCTTGCCGCTGCCGATCTGATCTATGCGTAGAGCACACAGTTCAGAGACGCGTGCGCCGGAGTTGTACATGGTCAGCAGCAAGGCATAGTCGCGCCGTCCGCACCAATGCTTGCGATCGATGCTGTTGAGGATGGCGTCCATCTCTGTGCGGGAGACATACTCCAGAAGCCGCGTATCTGTTCGCTTCATCGGAATGGCGAGCACGCGGGTGGCTGTTCCAACGCACTCTGGGTGATGCAGAGCCACCATGCGGAAGAACGAGCGTATGGCTGTGAGTCGCAGGTTGCGGGATACAACAGAGTTCTTGCGCTGGAGCTCCAGGTTATCCAGAAAGCGCAGAATGATCTCGGCATCAAGCTGTTCGATGGCGAGTTGCGCAGGCTCGATCTTCAGTTCCGACTGTACGAACTGCAACAGCAGACGGAATGTATCGCGATAGCTTGCGAGAGTCTGCGGGCTGAGCCGTCGCTGAGCGATGAGGTAGTTGGTGAAATACTGCTGGAGAAGAGGGCCAGCAAGCATCATCGGCGACCTCCTTCAGGCATCTGTTCTGGATCAAACAATGCACCGGCATCCCGAAGAAGATCCGGCGTAGCGCTCAGATACCAATAGGTGCTCTCCGGTCCTTGGTGGCCGAGGTAGACGGAGAGCCATGGAAGCTGCGTCCGGATGTCCGTACCCTCGTGCTGCCAGAGTGTCAATCGCTTCACCGCGAAGGTATGCCTGAAGCAGTGCAGTGTGGGCCTACGTTGGTTCGCGGGCGGAGCAATGCCAACCTGCTTCAGCAACTGACGAAAGGTGTACCGGAGCGGGTTATAGATCAGTGGTCGGCAAATCGTGTTGGTGAAGAATGGTTCAGTGCTGCGGCCCCGCAACGCTGTTGCTCGCTCGTCGATATAGTGCCGCAGGTGCTCCACGGTCGAGGTGTGGAGCACGACGTTGCGCGACTTGCCGAACTTCGTCTCATGGATATACAGATGTGAAGGCTTCGCATCGAGCCTCACATCGGCGATCGTCAGGCGCAGAGCCTCCCCGATGCGAATACCTGTGCTGGCTAGCAGGCCAATGAGTGTGCTGACCGTCGCCGCACGGAACCGGAGCCGGTTCCGCGCGGCTGCTTCCATAAGCTGCTGAATCTCCCGGTCAGAGAAGATGTAGGACGCACGCCGCTTGTAACGCCTCCGGAACTGGCTCTGGGGAATGCCCGTCTGCTCTTCGAAAGTACGAACCTGTAGCAGGAACGCACGTATGGCAAGCAGACGATGTTCATCGCGATAGGGTCGGTTCAGCATGGAGCCGTCCATCACCCAATCCATCGCAAACTCTGCGCGAATCGGCCAGGGGCATCCGTGCTGTCGCCATCGTTCAAGAAAGCTGCGGAGCAGCGCCTCTTCATATCGGAGGCGTCTACGCTGGTCGCCTTCAAAATAAGGGCTACGCCTGGCGCGAGCCCGCTTCAGCGCGAGGAATGCGTCGAGGTGCTGGGACAGGGCTTCGAAGGTCATCGCTCACCTCCCGGCCACGGTAGGGCAACCTGAGCGAGTGCCTTCATATCGAGCTTGGCGTAGATCAACGTCGTCGAAAGGCGGCGATGGCCAAGCAGGTCTGATACGTCCTTAAAGGACGCTCCATGGTTCACCATGGTGGTGGCGATGGTATGGCGGAGTGAGTGCGCAGAGCCACCAACGACACCCGCTCGCTTGAAGAGGTACTTCGAGATCGTCTTGATATGCAGGCGTCTCATCTCATCAGGGAAGGTTGAACGACTGGAATCAAAAATCCAGAGCGGGACACTGGAGAAGGTTCGAAGGTAGGCGACAAGCGCCTTGCCCACATCTTCCGGCAGCGGAAGTATCCGCTCGCGTCGGCTCTTCTGGCTGCATATCCTTATAGAGCCTGCTTGCCAGTCGATATCCTGCCACTTGAGATGAGCAACTTCTTCGCAGCGCAGACCGAGCCGCAGTAACAGCAACAGCAACGCACGATCTCGGCGCGCTATCCACCTGTCGCCCTGTGATGCCTTGAAAAGAGCACGTATCTGCTCTCTCGAAAGCTGTCGCGGAAGATGCGCGTGACGCTTCGTCGCAGTCCTGGGAAGAGCTTCGTCCCATCCCTTCGGCACCATGTTGTTCTCTGCGAGATACCGCAGAATCGTGCGCATGCTCGTCAGCGAAGCGCGTTGCGTGCCCCGGTTGGGATAACGCTCGAACTCGGCTGTAAGAAATCGAACGATGTCGGTGAAGCAAATGGCATCCCATGCAATCGGTCCATCGCCAAAGCAAAAGCTGCAAAGTCGCCGCAGGATGCGGCGTTGAATCTCACGTGTCGATGCTGCGAGACACCGTACCTCCCGCGCGTACAGGTCATAGCTGGCCACGCACTCTGAAAGCGATAGCCCCTTCTTCGATAACTGGTCCATAGTCTCCTCGTGCCGACCGGATGTCGGTACGAGAAGAGTCCCGAACTATGTTGAGCAATGCAAATACAAGAGCCGCGTGAACACTGCGCCTGAGCCATGTGGTGAGACTCCGCTTCACATAATCCGGCGCTTCACACAGTATTGGTTATGTTGAGCTCAACATAACCAATAGAAGGGGTCAAGATATGCCTTGCTGCCGAAAGGTAGGCACAACTCGAAACACATCTCCGGGTCGCGCATGAGGTCGCCGTTTTGTTCTCCGTAGTGCGCGACGGAGAGAGCGGGTAGTCCCATCGGGCCGGGTTCCGGCGTGGCCTCGATGACGAGCGCCATGTAAGGCGGGTTCTCGATCTTGAGGTAGAGGGTGGGCCGAAATCCTCCGGCCAGTTTGAGAATGTCGAGGATGGTCTGCATTACGCCACCTCCGCAAGTTCTTCTGCAACGTAGACGGGCGGCTGCAACACGGCGACGTTGGCGGCGTCTTCCTCTGTCTCTTCCGCAAACGTGGTGCCGAGGATGGAATCAACGGCTCTTTGAGCGTTGGCGGCGGCATGGACAATGAGGCGGTTATCCTCTTCCAGCTTGGAAATCCAGTTCTGTATATAGGCGGTGGTGTTACGGTCGGTGTGTTCGTTGGCAATCTCCGCGATGGCGCAAAGGAAGGCTGCGCCCATCTCGGCTACCAGTTCTTCCTTGCTGTAGAGGTCATCTCCGAAGCGGTCGCCAAAGGTGCGATTCAGGCGACTTTCGTGGCCGGTGCTGTGGACTAGCTCGTGAAACAGGGTGCTGTAGTAGTGGGGCGCATCCACGAAGCGGGAGCGGACGGGCATGTGGACGGAGTCGGTGATTGGCCGGTAGTAAGCGCGGGATTCGGTCGCACTGGTCAGATGAAGGGCGGGGCCGTTCTCCCATCCGGTAACGATGGCTTCGCAAGTCTCGTCCGCGTCGATCTCCGGGGCGGTGGTGGGCTGCTCGATGATCTGCGGAAGCGTGAGGCCGTCGCACTGCTTCACGTTAAAGACGGTGTAATAGCAGAGAACGAAGGGGGCACGGTCGTCCGCTTCGCGGGTGCTTTCATCCTCTTTCTTGCGGTCGCGTAGCTGCTTGTAAAAGACAATCTGCGTCCCTTTCTCTCCCTTGCGGACGGTGCCTTTTAGCTCTTGCGCCTGTTTGAAGGTGAGCCAGAAGGGAGAGTGATAGGGGCTGGACCAAAGCAAAAATACGTTGATGCCGCGATAGGGCTTCCCGGTACGGAAGTTGCGCGGGAATGGGCCTCCGGTAAAGTGCGGGGTCTGCCATGGCTTTTCCCACGGAATGACGCCAGCCTTGAGGCTGGAAAGAATGCGGTCGGTAACGGTCTGGTAGATATTCGGTCTGCTGCTGGTGCTTGGCTTCTTCATCGCTTGCTTCTCCCTTGCGGTTGCTGTTGCACGTCCGCGTTGAAACGCGGCATGTACATGCCGAACGCCTCCTGGCGAAGGTGGGGGGTAGCAAGTGCAAGCCGAGGGGTATCCCCACCCGGAGCAAAGCGGAGGGCGAAGCGCAGCGGAGGTCTGCACAAGCGAAGCGCGGAAGATTGGGGAGTGGCTTGCAGGCGCGAGGGGCGAAGCTCCCCTTAGCAGCTTTTGCCTGTTCTACCCGGGGGGGGCGTTGAGGGGAGGGTGGACCTCCCCGCTGAGGAGGGTGGCGGAAGACGCTATGCGGCTGGAGCCCGGGAGGAGACATCCTCCCGGCCCTATAAGGTTTTTGTGGAAGCGGGGTTCACCCTTCTCGGCGCGTCTACGCAAGATGCGACAAGAGGCAGGCGAAGCGATTCGACTGGCTGGGCAATGTGCCGAACTTCCGACTATGCTGCCGAGCGAGATAATGGCCTAATGAGCGAAACAGCAGAAACAGCACTGGAACGATTGAAGGCTTTTCTAGAGTCACGACCGTCTGAGCCGGTTCTCAAGGAATGGATGGCCAAGCTCCCTCCTTCGGAGTACGTCGAGTGCGCTCTATATTTGTCGCGATTGGGCGGCACGACCTTCATTCGCGTGTACAGTCTGGATCACGCCTTCAAACATGCTGACAAGCTCAGCGATGAAGAACTCTTTCTCCAGCTAGCGCAAGCGTTGAACGACTCGGTTCAGGTGACGGACAAAGGCGTCGCTCCGGTAAACCCGAAGGAAGACCCCGAACCTGGCAGTCGCTTCGCTTCCCTCTACAACGAAGCTGTACGACGTGGTTTCCAGCGAGACGATATCGGCTTTGGCATGAAGCCCGATCTCTGGACCGATGAGAAGTTCAACAAGATTGGAGACCCGGAGTGGAAGCGTTTTGAAAAGCTCGTCGCGCGCATTCACATCGCACTCTGCCGAGATGCCGAGGTGAAGTGGTCGGAAAAGCTCACCGACACTTCGGGCACAGAACGACAGATTGACGTAACTATCCGCACTCGAACCGGGCCGCACCAAATGCTTGGGATCGTCCAGTGCAAGTATGAGAAGCGGCCCGTCAGCATTACGGAAGTCGAGGCGTTTGTCAGCGTAAAGAAAGATCTCAACGCCGCGACGGCAATCATGGTCGCGCGGAATGGCTTCCAATCAGGCGCGGAGGCGAAGGCAAAGCTGCATGACATCCGTCTTTGGACACTTGATGAAGCAGAGAAAGTGGCTTGGCGAGAAGAAGTGAGGACGTTTCGTCTGCGTTATCCCATGTTTCGCGAGGTCAAGTTTGTTCCAGCGATTCCAGTCCAGGCATTTAGCAACGCCACGATGGAAATTGACTTCAAAGCGGTATGGATCAGCAGCGGGGAGAAGCGAATCTCGCTCTTCAACGTCATTGCACGAGGTATCTCGAATGCTACCGAACGATGTCTTCCGCTCCCTTGCTGGGTCGATCTTGAATTTCCGGGCGCGACGCTGGAGTTACTTGGAAAGAAGTTCCCTGTGGAACGTGTTTCGATCCATCTGACGCACCATGTAGAGATTGAACAGCAAAGGGCGATGAAGGTGCCGTTAGGTACGTCCTACGAGTTTCGCAAAAACACTGGCGAAAGCGTCTCCATTGTAGAGCGAGACTTGCCGGGGTTGAAGCCTGAATGACCAAGCAACGTGAATTGGCTGGCGTAAGATCGTTCACGTCGATAGTGGCGCAGTAACTGGATGTTTTACTCTTTGATATGCTTCCTACTCCATTTGGCGAACTGAGTTCGATCGACATCAACGAGCGGGCGACTCAGCAGGACATTCTCTTCTACGACAAACACCAGCTTCTGGAAGGCCTGGTGGCGGAGAATCACGTTGACCAAATCCTGGAAAAAACCGTGCAGGATGAGGAGCGTTTAGTACGGCTAAACGTGACTTCGGTGCTCGCAGGGAGCAGCAAATCTCAAAAGCGGTATGTGCTTGTTCTCGATCAGGGATGCGAGCCTGATCTTCTCAGGGCTTATCTGTCGCAGTTGACAAAGCGCTTCATCGTAAAACTTGTCCGATATGACGAGGCTGCACGAGATTTTGTGACGCATCCGGGTAAATATGTGGAAGATGTGGCTCTTGATGGTTCATATGGAAACCTCGTTAAGGCACTGAACCGGAACCCTGTTTTTATCCCCATAGCGGAGGCTATCAAGGACCCCACACGCCAAAAACAGGGATTCTGGGGCCAGTTGGTAGGTGCCTACGGCGATAGATTAGGCACTGACGTTGTACTTCCACGCATCTTTAAGAATTTTGCGATTCAACCCTATTTTGATCGAGGCGTCTGGGACATTGACAGAGTGTTTTGGGATGCACAGAGCCGTTTGTTTTCTGTATTTGAAGTCAAGCATAAGTTTCCGAGTGGATCCGGCAAATACCCCCTGAGCTTCGGAATCAATGTCGGAAGTGTCGGGATGCTCCTGGATCTGGCCGAAGCCGGCTTCCGCTGCTTTCACACGATCATGGTCAAGCCCTACTGGAACAAGGGTGTTTCAGTGACTTTCCTCTTCAACAATCTGGAGGCCAGAAAGCATGTGCTCTTTTGCGGAAAGAACTTTGATCGCAATGAATTTCTGCAACTGTCTCAAAAGAAAGCCTATTCAGCTCCGTCCGACACGAGCTTAACTGGCAGTAATACTCTTCCGTTTGTGTTCTTCGATGCCGTGTCTCTCTTCAGGATCGGCTTGCTCGACGATCCGGACCTTTCGAGGCAGTTTGCTTTGGCGATCACAGAGCAACTTCAGGGCCATGTGACGGATGATGAGCTTCGCAGCCATAAGCTGAGCTGGCCGCCCCAGTAAATCCCGCTAAATTCAGTAAAAAGAAAGATTCCTGGACTTTGGGATTCAGATAGGACAAAATGTCCCTTGAGATGCCCAGTGAATCAGTATCGAACCAGCCTACCGACTCCCTCGCAGTTTTAGCTCAGGTGCGCCAGCTTATGACGCAACGGGAGATTGGAGAACGTCTTTCAGTAACCCCCAAGACCGTCGGTCGCTGGGAACGGCGCGAAACCGATTGCCCGGCATACGTCCAGGCCGCTTTACGGGAGATGCTCCCTGCGCGTAGCCGTAGTGACGCTGCCGCCAGCTTCACATTTATAGATTTGTTTGCCGGTATCGGCGGTATGCGCAAAGGATTTGAAAGTGCAGGTGGCCGTTGCATCTTCACGAGCGAATGGAACGAATGGTCCAAGAAGACATATCGCGCAAACTTTCCGAATGATGAGCATGAAATTGTCGGAGACATCGTGCCATACGATGCAGCGGATATTCCTGACCATGATGTGCTCCTAGCGGGTTTCCCCTGCCAGCCCTTCTCAATCGCGGGAGTGAGTAAGAAAAATGCCCTTGGGCGGCCACACGGATTTGAGTGCACGACGCAGGGGACCTTGTTCTTCGATGTTGCCCGCATTATCGCCGAAAAGAGGCCCAAAGCATTCCTGCTTGAGAACGTGAAAAACCTGGTCAGTCACGATGGCGGCAACACATTCCGGGTCATCAAGGAAACCTTGCAGCGCGAGTTGGGCTATCACATTCAGGCCAGGGTGATCGATGGCCGTGCCTTCACGCCACAGCACCGCGAGCGCATCCTGATAGTAGGATTTCGAGAAGCGACAGGCTTTAGCTTCGATGACCTGCAACTGCCGACTCAGGGGCCTGTGCTGGCCTCCATTCTTCATCCCGAAGATGGTTCCGAAGAAGCGGAGCCACCTTTTACGACCGACCCACTGGCGAAGGTGCATTCCAAATACATTCTGACGGAAAAGCTATGGGCGTATCTCCAGGGGTATGCTGCGAAACACAAAGCAGCCGGCAACGGCTTCGGCTTCGGTCTTGTCACCCCCGACATGGTCACCAGAACACTCAGCGCTCGTTATTACAAGGACGGTTCCGAGATTCTGGTGAGTCGTGGCGGCAAGAAACGCCCCCGCCGACTTACCCCCAGAGAGTGTGCTCGCCTTATGGGTTTCGACGGTCCGAGAGAAAGTAAATTCATAATCCCGGTTTCTGACACTCAGGCTTATAAGCAATTCGGAAACAGCGTTGTCGTACCGGTGATCGTGGAAGTCGCTCGACTCATGGCCCCTCATATCCGTATCCTGCAGCGATACGAACAAACCGGAATACTGGAGTTACCGCTGTTTGGTGTTGCGAGCTAGGAGCTTATGAAGGCTGGTTATCTTTCTGAGTTTTTTACCGGCGTGGGGATGAAAACGCTGAGCGCGGTTGAGGCCGATCCCAGCCGCAGCCATCAGCACGAACTAAACGGCGCTCAACCCCTCATGCGGTTATTTGGTGAGGCTACTGGCAAGCATAGATACGAAGCGTTGTTCATCTACCTGAGTGACAGCGATGGGGAACCTGTCGTGGAAAAGGGGAGTCTTACCTGGTACGACGCTCGTGCCAAACACCCCACTCGCACGGAGCACCGTGCCTATTTTCCGACCAACGAAGTATCGAGACTTGCAGCCGAAGGCGATCTACTGCTCGTTGCCAAGCGACCTGATAATTCGCTGCTGGTTGTGATCGCTCAGGGCGGCTCGACGATCGCAAGCCAGGTGCAATGGCTATTCAGCGTTCAGCTCGAACATAAGGGCTTTTCCGTGCGTGAGGAGTTGGAGACCGAGCAGGACCGGATCCAGTTTGCCTCAGAGTTCATTCTTGAGCAGCTAGGTATCGAGCCGGACAATCCCGTTGTTGCTGAAAATTATCTTGATACGATGCTGGAAAAATTTGGCGGTAAGCTCCCAACGACCAATCTATTTTCGGCTTACGCGCGTGAGACAGTACCAGGACTCGATCCGGTCGCTGACCCCGACGCTGCACTACTCGGATGGATGGAACGCGAGGAGATTCTTTTCCGCACTATGGAAAAACATCTCCTGGGTGATCGCCTGCAAAAGGGTTTCGCCGATGATGTCGATGGTTTCCTGGCTTTCTCCTTGGCTGTCCAGAATCGCCGTAAAAGTCGCTCCGGTCATGCTCTGGAAAACCACTTAGAGGTGATTTTCAACTCGAACAATCTTCGATATGAACGAGGGGTGGCGACGGAAGGAAAAGCTAAACCTGACTTCCTTTTTCCTGGCTCCAGAGAATACAAAGACGCCAATTACAACGCCGCGCTGTTGACAATGCTGGGTGCGAAAACTACCTGCAAGGACCGCTGGAGACAGGTTTTGGCTGAGGCGAAACGCATTGACCATAAGCATCTGCTGACACTCGAAGCGGCTATTAGCAGTCATCAGACAGATCAGATGCAGGAACATAATTTGCAGCTCGTGATTCCACGTGGCCTCCATGAAACATTCACGCCAGCCCAACAGAGATCACTGCTTACCCTGGCAGGGTTTACGGCTATGGTTAGAGAACGGGAAGTTGCCGGGGCAACAATCGGCTTAGGCCAATGAACATATGAGGAGAGATAGATGGCTGGCCGTAAACTCGTAAATTTGGATGCAATGATCCCTCGTGCCGATTTCGCAATTCTCGAGGATGCTCCTGAAATGCCGACGAAAAAGGTCGATAGTATCGGCACTCGTGATCTGCGACCTGACGGCCTTCTCCCGCTCCTTCGCAAGCCGGATTTTCAGCGAGAAACAAACCACTGGACACCCGAACAAACGGTGCTTTTGATTCAGTCTTTCGTTGATGAGGACCTGATTCCTTCGGTCATCCTCTGGCAGGCTCAGGGCTCCATCTTCGTAATCGATGGGGGGCATCGCCTCAGCGTACTGCGAGCCTGGATTGAAGATGATTACGGCGATAAAGCAACCTCGCAGGCATTCTTCGGTTTCAACATAAACGAAAACCAGCTTAAGGCAGCCAAGGAAACGCGACGGCTGGTAGAGAAGTCCATCGGTTCCTACAATGATTGGATAAAAAAGGAAGGTATCCAGCAGGATTTGCCACCAGCAGACCGGCGGCGTGTGGCTAGTGTCCGGACTACTACGATTCCCATTCAGTGGGTCACAGGCAATGCGGAACGCGCTCAGGCCTCATTTCTCAAGATCAATACGAAAGGAACGCCCTTAGATGAGATCGAAATACTGCTCATCCGCAATCGCAAACGGCCCGCCGCTATAGCCGCAAGATCGATTATTCGGGCTGGCATGGGGCATAAATATTGGTCGGCCTTTAGTGACGACAAAAGGAAGCAGATCGAAGCAAAAGCCAGCAAGTTATATGAAGTTTTATTTGAACCAGACCTTACATCCCCTGTTAAAACGCTCGACCTTCCTCTAGGTGGAGGGGCTGGCGTTCGTTCCGCACTAAAATTGCTCGTCGATTTCGTTATGGTTGCAAGTCGCAACCAATTGGGGGAACCAGAAAGAGTTGAGGATCAGGACGAAGACGAAACAGGCGATGAGACTATCAGCGTCCTGGACAAAGCACTGCGCCTCGCTGAACGAATTACTGGAGACGACAAAGGCAGCTTGGGATTGCATCCAGCAGTATATTTCTATGGCCCCACGGGGACACACTTTACCTCGCTGTTTATGGGGATATCGACACTATTTGCGCGAAAGCTGGTCAACAATGATCCAAGCTTCTTTCCGAAGTTCACCAAGGTTAGGAAAGATCTCGAAGTTGCCCTGCTTCAGCATAAGCGTCTAATCGCCGCCATCATTCAGAACACTCGAAGTGCGGGCCGAAACGACATGATCGCCAGTCTGTTAACTTCAATGATTGATTCGATCAATGCAGGCAATACGATCACGGAGCAAGGTCTGGTAAACAGTGCAGGCCTTGAAGGGAAAATATTTGTTGGCGAGGAACAGACGAAATCCAGCAAATTCACACCGGAAACACGCAGCGCCGTCCTTATCCGCGAAGCTTTGGCAGCCGCGTTACATTGCCCAATTTGCGGTGGTTATCTCGATCCGCAAAAATCCGTTTCATACGACCACATAACGCCGGTTCGGGATGGGGGCAAAGGCACCGAAAGCAACTGCCAGCTCGCTCACCCTTACTGCAATCAATCCATCAAACACTAATGGATATTCATACCCAGGAGCAGCGCAGCCGAAATATGGCGGCAATCAAGGGTGCCAATACCAAGCCCGAAATGCGGGTGCGATCGGCGCTTCACTCAATGGGATTTAGGTTTCGACTTCATCGGAAAGACCTGCCCGGAAAGCCAGATATCGTCTTGGCGAAACACCGAACCGTGATTTTTGTTCATGGTTGCTTCTGGCACTGTCACGACTGCAGGTGGGGCAGCGTGGTTCCTAAGACGAGGTCAGAATTTTGGGCAAAAAAGCGTCAAGGTACCACGGAACGGGATACTCGCAACATTACTTCGTTGAAAGTGGCTGGCTGGAAGGTTCTTGTGATCTGGGAATGTCAGTCGCGCTCTAACGAAGTGCTTCGTGGCATACTTGCTTCGGCACTAAGCAAAGGAACGCCGACAGATCATCATGGTGACTCACAATGCGAACATCGTGATTTTGTCGGATGCTGAACAGATCGTTGTGTTGAAAAGCACGAGCGAACGCGTGCAAATTACGGCGCGCGGTTCTATTGATGATCCAACGACTCGATAGTTAGAACGTGGCGGCATGAGTTATTTATCTATGCTGATGCATAGGCATTACCATTGCTGGGTATCAGAGAGGAATGACATGGCAGACGAGCGGAAGGCATATTCGAGATACATCTTCAATCGTGGGCTTGCGACCCTTTGGAAGGGCGATCCGGCCACTCCTGGCGCGTTGTATCGCTCGATTGTGCTTACATCCGCTGATTTCAACTCAACCGCTGCCGTATTCCAAGTGTTGGAACTCGAAGGCGCGGGTAATGGAGTTGAGAATGGCAAATTCGCCGGTCCGCAGGGTGAGCCGAACATCTTGTTCGATCAGGACTTTGAGGGCATGGACGATGCCGCCAAGCAGTTCAATGTACTCGTCAAGGAAGCAGAATCTCAGGGGTTCAAGATGATGACTTTCTGGGACCAGATCGATTTTGAGGAAAAGCTGAAGGCGTCTAGGGCGTGATGCGTGAGCATAGCGTTCGTATCGCTTGTCTAGTGCCGTCCCATCTCACCGCACGCTACCCGGATATTTTCTAGGCCAAGCGAGTTCCATGATATATGGCAACCGACGAGGATTCTCCGAGATAATTGATTTGCCTAGCCGATGAGAACGATATGGATAAAACTCCTCCCAAGAAACCGCCTCAACCGAAGAGTAGAACGAAGAGTAGTGTTCGCCCAAAAACAGGCGCTGCTAAGCGCTCTTTAGTTAACGCTTCGCCGTCGAAGTCTATTGCCGCCAAGAAGCCAGCGAAAAGCGCTGCAAAGAAGCTCGCGAAGATCAAATCCACGGGCGGCTATGGATTCGGTTTTGAAGACAAGGTTGCCGGCCAGTTCTTAATAAGGATGTTGGATGGTGCTGAACCATTGAACATCAAAGGGGCTCAAATTCAGCGATTGAGTTTCCAGGTCGCAGCGAGCGGGTGGGTTCTGGACGATCAGCTCCTCGAACTTCGAAACGATGCTGGCCCCCTCTACTGTTCAGTCTCGGTGAAGAGTGCCGCTTATCTGACAAAAGGTGGATTCAAGAGCGAATTTGTAGCCGACTCTTGGGCACAATGGTTTAAAGGAGGCCCCTTTGATCCGCAACGTGATTTTATGGCGCTTGCGGTTGGTCATCTCGCCGATGCCCCTTCGATTGCGTGGGAGGATATCGAGCGCCGCATTATCGACGGCGATCCACAGCATCTCGCCGATCAGCTCACGTCTACCGGCAGCTCTTCTGGCATAGAACGCAAGATTTTCAAGAGCCTCGGTGCGACACAGAAACAATCCCCTGACATCGACGTTGCTCGATTGCTAAAAAGGCTGCGCGTACGTCACTTGAGCGGATCAATTGATGTCACTGCCGCGAAAGAATGTACATCACTCCTCAAATTCGAGAAACCCGCCATCGGCAAAGATCTTTGGAAGGACCTCCTGAGTATCGCTTCGAAACTTCGGATGTCAGGCGGAACGATCACTGTTGCAGAACTGCTCAACGATCTGCGAAGTAAATATCAACTGAAGGACCACCCAAACTTCAGGGCGTCTTGGCAAGGCACGAATCTAAACTCACGGTCAAACTGCGAATCCGTTCATTCTGTCGCGGGAGCCGACACTTCAGTCTCCTTCTCGGAAGCCGATGTTGAGCTGCTTGCGAATGCTAAAGCTGGACACGTCTTAGCTATCGTTGGGGATTCTGGAACCGGAAAGTCGTCTCTGCTGAAGTCTTATGTGACACCTCGGCTTGAGGATGTGAATCTCATCTGGCTGTCTCAAGACGAAATCGACAAACCGAATCAGAACCTTGTCGCGGCGTCATTAGGGATAGAAGAGCACCTTCCGGCGCTGATCGCACACTCCACGAAACCGGTTTTGCTCATCTTGGATGCCGCCGAACAATTCTCTCCGTTGGCGTTGCAACGTGTATCTGAGATAGCGACTGCTCTAACGATCGCTCCCAATATCGAATATAGAGTGCTGCTTACAACCCAACCATCGCATTGGGCGCGAATTCGCTTGGAAGTGTCTTCATGGAATACGCAGGGAGTCCAAGAGTTGCTATTTACTGGAGCTCCATTCGAAAACGTCTTCGCAGCGGTCGCTCTAGACTCCGCTGCCCTTGCGCTTTTAGTACGGCCTGAGCTGCGACGAGTTCTGACCAATCTTGCGACGCTCGACCAAGTTCTGAAAGTCACCGCGGTCCAATCGACAGCTCCGACCAAAGGGTGGATCGGAGAAACCGAAATCATTGATTGGATCTGGACATCCTGGTCAGGAACAGATTCTTTGCAGTATCAGCGGGCAGGCCTAATACAACTGCTCGGCGAGCAAGACGCACTATACGGCCCGGTGATTCCGATGGCCAGAATCCCCTTCGAAGTCAAAGGCGTGCTTGCAGATTCTAAAGTAAGATCTCTGGCCACCACCAATTCGCATGGAGTCCGCTTCAGCCACGAGGTAGTGGGCGATTGGGCACGCTATCACTCCCTAAAAGGACACGGATCTGACCGCCCGACAAAGATACTGGAATACGTTAAAAGCCCGCGATGGATGCGAGCCATTCGACTCTATTCGCAGTCGCTCCTTGAACAGAATGAAGGCCTTTCGGAATGGGAAAAGGAGTTCGGAGCGTTTGGTTCAGGTGACAGTGACAACCAGATTGCGGCAGACGTGTTCTCCGATAGCCTCCTGCTCGCTACCAACTCACTTGAACTGCTGACAAGAGTATGGCCTTCATTGATCGCCAACGAAGGAGCCCGGCTCAAGCGATTGCTGAAGCGAATTCTAGTTGTTGGTACGATTGAGTTGCCTTCCAATAAGGACTTTGGAGACGAGTTCGGTGATGCTGTCTCAATTCTGATGCGCTTTCCGATTTCCGCCTATTGGGACGGATTGTTGCAAGCTCTGTCGCTGAAACATGAAGAGGTTGCGCGGTATTGCGTCGAAGAGGCTGGTGAGCTGTGTGCGTTTTATCTCCGCACGGTACCGCCAGGCTTCGGTCGCCGTACGCTGGTTTCACGAATTGCCCTGAGTCTGGGCAAGCAAGCAAACAAAAATGCAACGGAGGACGGACGATACTCTTACGGCCACGGAGTCTCCCAAGTCGTCTTCGAGTCTTTACTGCGTGCGGCTCAGGAACTACCAGACGAAATCGACAACCTTGCTTTGATCTTTGCAGAGCGGAAGCCCGTCATCGAAGCAGAACAAAAAACCACCAAGCTCGTCTATTCGACGGGGCTCTCAAGACGTATGTTCGGACGGAGGCGCAAACCTTGGCCTGATGGACCGAAGCGTCGCGTGGACGAACACTTTCGAGACGCGGTTCTTAAGACCGATGCATTACAACCTCTCATGCGCTCTAGGCCTGCGATTGCGCAAGAAGTTGTCCTGGCTGTTTGCATCGAGGAACCACAAGACGAAGATGACTACAATAGTTCGCTCAGACTCGATGAGGGTGGCTTCGCCTTCTGGCACAACCATCTGCCGGCGATGTATTTCACCGGCCCATGGTTGATTTTCCTCAGAACCTCTCCGACTTTCGCTCTTAAGACAATTATTCGCTTAGTAGACTTCGCTACGGACAGGTGGTTGCAGGGTTATCAGGCCTTTTCTAGGACTTCGGACAAACCAGCCTACAGAATTCTGTTCAATGGATTCGAAAAAGAGTTCATCGGAGACGGCAACGTGTACAACTGGCACAGTTACATGAGTGACCGTTCCGTCGTCGTTGAAAGTGCTCTGATGGCAATAGAAAAATGGTTTTATGAGCGCCTCGACAAGAAAGAGGACATCTCAAAGGAACTGCATCAGCTCCTTACGGAATCGAAGTCTGCCGCCATTCTCGGTCTGCTCGTAGAAATTGGTCTATATAGCCTTGTTTTATTTGAAGGGCCACTGCTGCCTCTTTTTTCAAATGTGGATCTCTTCATGACGCAACGATCAGCCGTTATGAACACAAGCTGGTCCTTCATGTTTGGGATCACCTGGGGGCGTTACGGTAAGAAGATAAGCGATGAAGTTCGTGCGTGGTACGAAATGCCGCATCGCCGCTACAGTCTGATGGAAGTCGCCCGCAGGTGCCTGATATTCCACCCTACCCTAGCTCCTCACATCGAGAGATTCCGCGAAGCTTGGGAAAAAGAGGCCGAAGAATTCAAGGGAGAAGACGGGTCTTGGCCGTCCACAACAGAGTACCTGTTTGCTCAGTTTACGAAGAGCAACTACGTTACCCGCAATCTGGGTAATGGCCAGGTGGAAGTGGAATTGGTATTGAGCAAGGCGCTACAACAACGTCTCGATAGTGAGAGGAAACGTCCCGAACTAAGTCTCACAGCGTTCGGTCTGATCGGACGGGCAAGGAAAGCAATCGACCAAGGGGAGCACATCTCTCCCGACGAAGCACTTGCCACTTACGCACAGTTGCAAAAGATCATGGGTTCCGAGATGCGAGACGGTACCTTTGAGATCTACCGGCCAGATGCCGTTGCGGCGGGGATTGCGTTATTGATAACTGCAACCGGTGACTTTATGGCCCATCATCCCGACATCGAATCCTTCTGCATCACCAATTTGCTGCAAGCCGCTGCAGAAGAAGTGATCTCAGATGATTTTGATTCTCCGAACTCGGTCACGGATGACGCTGATCTCTTTTTAGGCGAGGCCGCTTTACACCTCATCAAAGAAAAGAAAGGAACTCCAGAGCTCTGGCGGGTCCTGTTGCGGAGTGTATTCGGTTATCGCTATGAAACGACAGAAAAGATCCTGCGAAAGGCGTATGCTTATCGCTCGATCAGCGAGATTCGCTTCTATGAGCTTTCCACCTCTCTGTTTCTCTGGGCAGTCGTTCGAGGGCCCGCATCCGCATTGAGTCATCGAAACGACGTACGTGGGCTTCAACGATATCAAGACCTTATGACAAGAAGATTCCTCCGCGGCTATTTCAAGTCTCGGGAATATACCGCTGAGTTTTTGCTCAGCTTGAACAATCGTTTCGCCAGAAAGACCCTAGTCGGTACTCCGAACTGGGAATGGCATGAGCAGCGGGTTGGGCTATTGGCTGCAAACTCCTCTATGATCGGCAATCGAGAGCGGCTGCACCGACACGAAACCTACATGGATACCGAGGTACTGTGTCATGGCTTTGGTTTCCTTTGCCTGTTCGAAGGCCTTCGTTCAGACGATGCTCCACAGCTTAGAAAGTATTTTCAGCTTCTCTTGGATCTGGAACTGAGTGTTCTTCCGAACTCGCCGCAGGCCGATACTGCAGAATTTCAGAATCAGTATCAATTCGACGATTGGATGATGCCGGTGGCGGCTATCTACTATGCCACCCTGCCAAGAGCTGACGCTCTGCAAACAGTCGCAGAGCCCATCATGTCTCTCGGCGCAGGTGCCCACTACTGGATTTCCGATTTTCTGCAGGCTTTCCTGAGATACGCGCCGGGCCTATGCTCGTCGGACACCGAATTGGCGGATCGGTGGCGAGCTTTGATAAAGTTTGCCTCGACATCCCCGCGATGGGACTACGACAAAGTTGGGCTCCGTTATTACCTGGAGCAACTGTATCGCGATCTTCTTGGGATTAGCGGCCATCCCTCCCGAGCCGCTGCCGCTGAACTAGCGGGAGCCTTGGCCATCCTTCGCCCAGAGCTGGAAGAGTGGTGTGACAGATGGCTCAAGGACGCTGATTTCAGTGCGCCTTTTGCCAGGTTCATAGGTTCGGTCGCGGCAGCGGATATGTTTGCTTTCGGCCTTGCAAGGTTGGCGGGAGTCCTGCCCGAAATCGACAAGCGGAACCGGCGCAAGACCGAACTAGATGAGGCGTTACTCGTCGTTGTGCAGCAGGCTTGGAAAAGCCATCGTGTTCTGGTCCGGAATCCGGGATCCGCAAGCGATGCGTTTCGGAGAATTGTATCCTACCTAACTGCGCAGCTCTTGCCACAGGCCATTGATCTGCAATCAAAGATTGCCCTGGAGTAGAGACAGAAGAGCCGACCTGCACCTATCTCCGGCTCCAAGTGGTAGTGCCGCTCTGATCATGGCATGTATTCAAGTCCGACAACAGCGGAGCCCTTAATTCATGCCCAAATCGAGCGCTGAAGTCTTGCTGACATCATGGCTCAGGTTACGTGTGAGAGTGGCCGCGTCATTCGTGTAAATCTGAGCGTCCATAGAAGCCCTCGATACTGCGACATAAGCAAAGCGTGTATTGATGAGATCTGAGTGAACATGGCTATCAATGTTCACCAAGACGCGCTCCGCGGTGAGTCCTTGCGAACTGTGGCTAGTCACGGCGTAGCCGTGATCGAAGTGCCGCATCTGGTTAGCATCGAAGCTAACCGCTTTGCCGTTGTCCATCTTTACGGAGAGTTGGCCGTCTTTGTCGATGCGTTGCACGGTGCCGAGGTCGCGGTTGGCAACGCCTAACTCTTTGGACGGCGCGGTAAAGCTCAAACGGTCGCCAACGGCAAACTCCCGTTCCCACTCGCGGTAGACGGTCACGCCGTATAAGCGTGCAGGATTGTAAGTGGCCATTGTTCCGTCTCCTTTCTGAACGGTCAGCAGATTGTCTTTGGGGTGGGTAGCTATGACCTTTGTATAGCTTTGTTTTTCAATACCGATGTCCTGACTGCCGCGCGGATAGTAGAGTACGTCATCCACGGCATAGCGAGCGGCCCAGGTGCGGTCGGCTCCCGTCATATCAGAACGGGGAGCGAGTATGCGCATCACGTGGTCCTCCGAGGCGACCGTGCCAAGGGCTTGCAATTCGGAACGCACGACCTGATTGATCTGACGACGCGAGGCGTTATCGGGAGAGACGACGATGGTGTTGTCCGGATTGGCAGAGTAGCTTCGTGCAATCGCCGCGGTACGCTGCTGCGCATCGGCAATCTCCGTAACGCGCCCCTGTTGTTCTAACAGGGTGACACCCTCTGCGACTTCGCCGCGCGACAGATGCTCGACCGCTTTCAGCAGCTCCGGGGCTGCTCGTTGACGCACGATCTGGTCAAGCTGGGTGGTCTTCATCCCGGCATTGACCAACTGCTCGAAGGGTTTGCCCGCTTCGACGCCCTGATGCTGGCGGGTGTCCCCGATGAACAACACGCGGTCGCTGGATTCGAGTTTGGCGAGGAAGTCACGCACCTGTTTGGTGCTGGCGAGACTGGATTCATCGAGCATGTAGAGATGACGGTCGGGGTCGGGCTGGCCGCGACGGACGAGGAAGCCCTGTAGGGTGTCGGCAGAGATACCGGCGTCACGGAGCTGGTTCGCGGCGCGGGAGGTCGGGGCGAAGCCTTCGACGAGATAGCCGCGTTTTTCGGCTGCTTCACGCACCGATTTCAAAAGGGTTGTTTTCCCGACACCTGCCCGTCCCTCCAGCCCTTGCACGACATCGCGAGAGGTCAGAATCTCCTCGGCGGCAGACCGCTGTCCGGCATTGAGATGCTGCAGCTTTTCGGTATGGGCGACGGCAGCTTGTATAGGCATGATCTGCTCGGCGCGCCCCTGCCCCTGTTGCATCCGGCGCAGGATTTCTTTCTCGGCGCGGATCGTTTCGGCGGTCGTGAAGCTCCGGCCTGAGTCGTGCTTCTGTCCGGGTACAAGCTGGAACTCCCCGGCTGCGACACGCTCCTCGAACCTAGCGCGCACTTCCGAGTACGTTGTTTCACTCATACCGCGTCGCAAGGCATCGCGGTAAAGCTCGCGTTCGTCGGTGACGGCCTCGCGCTCAAAGCTGCGGTCGCGGGCATAGGTGACAGCCTGCCGCGCCACCTGTTGCGAACTCTCCCGGTCATGCTCGGGCGCATATTCCTGGCTACGCCTCCGTGCGTCCGTTACAACTTTGTCGGCCTGGTTACCGAACTCGGCGGCGATCTGCCGATGAGCGGCCAGTACCTCAGCGGGCGAATGAATCTCCTTGCGGTCACGGGTAGAGTGCGCGGCGATCTGCGCCGCCTCCGGTCCCTGATAGCCGGTCTTTTCCAGATGCTCGCGTATCTGCTGGCTGCGCGGGCTGGAGGCGTCAAGGTACTCCTGTGAGTAGCCTTTGATCTCCGGTGCGCCACTACGTCCCGGTTCAATTTCGTAGCCGAGATTGCGGAGGCGATAGGTCAGTTCCGATTGATATACGGCAGTGGCAAACTGCTGTGACTCGAACAGGCCGCGCTCCTGCAAGGCCCGCGTCTGTCCGTTCTCACGCACGGCGACATTGAAGATGACGGCGTGGGTGTGGAGTTGCGGCGCGGCGTAGCCGTCCACGGGGCGCGCGGTGTCATGCTCGAACTTCGCGGCGATGAACTCGCCGGTGGTTTCGGCGGCGTGGTTGCCGCCGATGCGGGCTTGCGTGTACCTCTCCAACTCGCTCAAAGCGACGTTCACCGCTTCCCGGTGTGCGTCCCTCACCCGGTCATCCCCACCGACGAGTGCGGTGAGTGAAACCGACTTGGGCGCGGAGAATGTGGCGTCCCAACCGGCACGATGTTCTACCGGCGCGACTGTCTTCCCGTCCGCGCCTTCGTACTCCTGGACGACGCGATGACGCACAAGCTGCTCGGCGGTATGAGGGTGTTGGCCGTCCGCGAGCCGCGCAAAGTGTTCCTCGCTCACGGCACCTGCGAGGTCAAATTTTTTAGCCAGCTTGCCATGCCACTCGCCCAAAGTCCGGTCGTCTTGCTTCCAATAGTTCTGTTCGGCAGACGTGAACTCCCTGGCGTGGTATGTCTGCGCCTGCGATGCGGAGAGCGGTTTGGAGATCGTCAACATAGTTAATCTCCCAACGAGAATCCTGTCTCGACCGGCTCGTCTTCGCTATCGCCGTGAACGGTGGTTGCCGATATGCCAGCCGACTTCGGCGACTTCTTCGTGAGGGTTTTTGGGTCGAAGGTAAGGTCATCGTCGTCCAGCGGACACGGCACGAACGCGGGCTGGGTGGCCGGGATGTCGTGATAAGCAAATGAGAATCTGGCGACCATGTTTCCCAGCTTTAAGAAAGCGTGCCTGTCAGGGAGTCCGGAGATTTCCGAGTCCAGTACCAAGGGTTCGACCTGGCGCTCGATGCTGAAATTATTGCCCGCCCGCAGCCCAGTGGAGTGCGTCTCCCGCAGCCGCTCGATCTCAACCTTGCCAATGGCGTTTGACACCCACTCGGCGGCCTTGGGCTCCGTGATTTTCAGGAATATCTTGGTGGCTGGCTGTGACAGCATGACCTCAGCGAGATGACCGTAAATCATCTCAAGCTGTGCCTTGCCTTGGAAGCCAAGGATAAGAGGGTTTTTCGCCTTTCTGTTTTCGGTGATCGCGGTATGAAGTTGCGGGAGACGTTGCAGACTTGCCAGCTCGTCCAGCACGAACCAGACGGGATGCTGGCTCTCTTTCGGCTCGTTCAAGAGACGCAATACGAGCAGGTCGATCCATAGGCTGTGAAGCGGACGCAGGGCCTCGCGTTCGCTTGGCTTCGATGTAAGGAAGATCCATCCTTTGCGTTCTTCCGCCCATTCGGTCGCAGTCCAATGACTCGCGGCCTTCTCTTTCCGCGGAAGCATTCGCAGGCTATCGGCGATCAAACCGAGTGAGGCCAGGACGCCGTTGCGCTGCTGCTGCGCTCCCTTCGCAATCATCATCGCCATCTCCGTGTTCTGGACGCGGCGGTCGATCTCGTCGGGGTTCGCCATCCACTCCACCAACTCCTGCGGCGATGGGCCGAAGGTCAGCAGATGGGCGAAGATTTTCTGCGGGGTCTCAGTGAAAAATTCGCCTTTCTTGTCCGTTGTCGGTTGGTACAAGGACGCGGCAATGGCCCTGGCTTCGGCGCGGCGGCGCAACTCCTCCGATGGCCCCCAATAGGGGCAGCGTGCATCGAGAGGATTCAAAATGATGTCGCCGCGACTGGGGTCATAGAATCGCTGCACGAACTCGCAGGCAGGGTCATACACGATGGCAGAATGGCCGCGTTCCTTAATCTGTACGAGGAGCTGCATAACCAGTCTCGACTTGCCCGCGCCAGTATCGCCCATGATCTCGATGTGCTGTCCTTCGGCGCGTTGCGGGATACGCATGAGGTGTTTCGACTCGGTGGTTTTGAACCCGACGCCATCGCCTCGGACGGCTTTATTGAAGCCGTTCGGAGAGACCAAGACCGGCCCTTTCAAGAGCCGCCCGTACTTCATCTCTTTGAGCCGTTGAATATCTCTACGGACGGCGAACGGGAGCTGGAAAAAAAAGGCGACAAGCCCTGATAAGAGGGGAAGACGGAAGATGGCCGCGAATGTATCTCCGTCGTAAACGAAGCGCCGCAGGTAGTCGTGAAGGGGCTGATTCATGTAACCGACCTTCGCTCCCCGATATAGAAAAACAACCCCTGCGGCACGAGCAGCCGGGGAGAGTGCAAGTGGAATCGGCTTGCCGATCGGCTGTGGCGTGGAACCTGGCTGCACATCGGCCTCGGTAACAGGCCGGACGTGATGCTGGCGGTCGGCTACCGTCACAAGCTGATACTCGCTGCTCTGGTGCATCGTGCCGAGGAAGCCCGTTTCGAAATAGCAGGAGAGATAGTAGCGTTGCAGCGGGCTCATCGCGAACCCTATCCTGCCGCGCATTGATTTCGGAGCGAAGGTTCTCAACCTCCCGTTTTACAGCGGCCTTCGTGGGGAATTGTTCTACATCTCCGATGGTCTTTTTGCGCTGGACTCGGCTTCCGTCTGCCTGCAACTCACGCCAGCGGTATACCCAAACATCAAGGTGGCCTTTGGCGCGTGGTACACGTTCGATCGATCCTTCTTGGTAACGAGTGGTGGACATTTGATCTCCATCACTCGACGGGCTGGCAGCTTGATTTTACTTGCTGCGCGGCCCATGCGGTCAAGTCGACGGCGCGGAACCGCCAGTGTTTGCCGAGACGGAGGGCGGGAAGCTGTGAGAGCCGAGCCATTTTGATGACGGTCTTTTCATGGATTCCGAGGTAGGTTGCGGCATCGGCAGGATGCCATAGAGGTTCGAAGCAGTTTGGGGTGCTGTATACGGCGTCCATGAGAGTCAATACCCAAGGCCCAACCGGTCCCAGCGGTATTGAATTTCAAAATTGCTCTGAGGCTTCATCCACAGATAAATTCAGATGTGACTTTCAGCTCTGCTATCCACTCCAACAAAACGGAGACCGAAGCGGCTGGCTTTGATTTTAGAAGCATCTCAGAGGTGCGGAGAGCGGTGGACAAGAGATAGAGGGAACCGATCCTTTGCGCGGCTTCAGCACTCAGACGATTCCGGTGGCCGTAGAAGTTTCTGAAAACTGGAAGGTCAACGAAGACACGCTGTCCCATAGAAAAGGCCGCCTGCATCTGTCCGTACTGTGAACAGTTCGTAATTCGACACACTTCCAGAAGCACGTTAGGGTCATGCCAAGGTGGTTCATCCCGCCGAGACCATTCACCGGCGCTGTTCGGCGTTGCATATCTATTGAATCTCACAATCGCTTTTCTGATAGCATCGTTGGTCGACATGCCCGAAGGCGCAACGGAGATAGTTATTCGACTTTCCGTCTTCGCATTTATGACGCAAGAAAGATAGAAAGCTTTTGAGAACTGCGCCCAAGCGTTCAAGGTTTCAATCGTGACAAAAGCCACAATGGGGTCGCGCTCGTGCGGAGGAAGTACTTGTGTAACAGAAAGTCTCCGCTCAAGTCGCTCAAGTCTTGCGACGAAGGTCGATCGAAGCTTAAGTAGATTCTTGCAGCGATTCATTGTTGACGTGGCAGATCAAGGAAGCAGAGCGGGTTCCAGGGCTTTTGATAACCATGTGAAGCGTATACGACGCTGTTCAATCCGATTAGTCGCCTTGGCACAGGCAGCCACATAGTGAGCGAACGCAGGAAAAGCTGCCGGTTCATCAAGAGCTGAAGACAACGCGGTCAGGTTGGGCAAAGCAAAGCCACGGTCTATCTGAAGACGAGCTAGCCGAGGATAGTCAGTGTCCAGAGAAGCTAGTGGGTTTTGGGCGTGAGTAACCGCTAGAAGGAGACTGTAGAAATTGTATGACTTCATCAGCGATGATTCGCGAATCTCAGGCCAGCCCACGATGAGATTCATCGCATCGGTGAGTCTGGTCGCAAATTGTTTCGCCTCTGGAAACGCGGCTTCGTGATCGGTATAAAACTTATCTAGACTCGTGTCCGAAGCACTCCTAATGCCTGCCAGGAATGTGTAAAAGATGTCTGAAAGCAGCGATGCGTCTGCCATCCGGCTCAATTGCTTTTCTTTGAATACCCCGAGCTGTTTCAGCGCATCCGCATATCGCTCAGTCATCTCGACTATGAACCACTTGAGTTCGCCTTGATGTGTAGCGTGTCGCTTTTCTTGCGGGTTTAGAGGCACCGTATATGAATTCATCCTGCGGAATACTTGGCGGATATCCTCCGGCGTCGCTCCGACAAAAAGGTCAACGGTAAGTGGCCGGAATTGCAGAGAGCGTAATTCAGGAGTCCATTCGCGGCGGAAAAAAGCTTACGGAGCTCCAGTTGGAGGCCGATTCAGGCCCGTTTTGATCGTTACTTTAAGTCAAGACAACAGTGGAAACGGTCCCAATGCAACCGGCTTTGCCGCGGGGGGGGCCAAAATCTCCAAATTGCAACGCCGCATTTTGAGTTGTCTCAGGCATCCACATACCCAATTCTGCGGGTCCGTGATCGTCAGCGTCAGAATCGGAGGAAGAAAAAAGAAATTATAACCGAGCATTGCGACAACGGATGCCGCGAGGGCCGGTCTGCTCCCCATGTGAATGGCTGTAAAAAGTACACCAAGCAGCAGGGCGAATCCGATGGTTGTTGTATTGACCCTGCCCTCGAGAGGGGCCAGCAGGAGCACAAGAAGAGCAAGGCAGATGCTCGATGCCAGGGTACGTCTCATCACGCTTTTAGAAAGGAATGATTGGATACTACTGAAGATCATGATGGACTGCGGCATACTGATCTCAGTTTAGTGGAAGATCATCCACGTTACACACCTTTCCAGCGCGTAGCTGAGTCGATGCAGCGGCTCTCATATGACTTTTATATGGACTTTTTTCGACCTCCTAATTCGATTTTGAAGTGTAATCACTTTGGCTCGAAAGGTGGTGGTTCAGGTGGTGACGATGTCTACTGGGATTGCGGTGTTATCGCTTGTCATAGGCCTGGGGATAGTTTTCTTTTTGTGGGTGCTCTACCATTTCATGCAAGAGAGCAGGAATCCAAAATCTCACGAAGAAATTCATGCCCAGGTGAATCGATCATTAGAGAACCTTGGTCCAGAGGATCGTAGGTCATTGTCCCGATCTGTTGTGCTTACGGCACTGCTTCTCAGAAGCCTCATTCCTCACTGAGACTGAGATACCGTTCCATACTGTCAAGGCGGGCTCGGCCTTTTTCGGAGCCGTCTGTTAGCTTCTGAAGGTTCTGGAATAGCTCGGGAAGGCTGTTTCTTTGCCGGAAGTCTTCGATATAACGGCGTATCTTGGCGAACTGGAAGTACATTTCGGGACAGGCATCATAGACGAGATCTTCCTCGAGGGCTCCGTGAAGAACCATGGTGGCGACCATATCCCAGTATCCGTAAACTTGCAGAACATAAGCTGTCTGTTGATCGGCTGCAGCCATCACGATAAGAAAATCTTCCAAAGAGCGAGGTGAGAACTTTCCGCCCACGTAACTTCGTGCGGAACGCATCACGGGTTCTCTCCGGAGTTCATACAGTCTGACAATCAGGTCCGCCTGTCGGATTGCTGTATCTGTAACTTTCATATTGTCTCCTTGTCAGTCTTGAGCTTCATAAGAAGTGCGAAACGTTAGTAGATTTGTGGCCGATCAAGCGGAAGCTGGACCTGAAAGCAGGTAGCCTGCGGAGCCGATTGCATCGAGATTGATCCGAAGTGCTTACTTACGATTCGTCGGGCTGTATCCAGACCGAGGCCAAGACCTTGCCCGAGAGGTTTGGTTGTGAAGAATGGCTCAAAGATGCGTGAGGAAAGTACAGGATCGATTTCCGTACCGTCATCCCAAATCTCGACGAAGGCCATCTCTCCCTTCAGCCTGGAACTTACTTTTAGAGTGCCCCGGCCCTTCGTGGCGTCGATGGCGTTTTCTATCAGAGCTGTCCATACTTGACTAAGTTCTGCACCGTAGGCGGTAATCGTCGTCAGAGACGAATCGTAATCTCGTAAGACCACCATGTCATGCATTCGCGGATGAAGGAGTGCCAGAGTGTTCTCCACCGATTGAACCAGGTCAATCTCCTGAATTGGAGCCTGGTCCATATAGGAGTAGTCCTTGATCGCGCTTATGATGCTGAAGATTCGCCCTGATGAATCAGAGATCGCAGCGACCATGCTGCGGCTGTCCAGCGAAGTTGCGAAGCTTGTAAGAGCGGCTGGCAGGCTTGCAGGACTGATCAAAGAGGCCAACTCATCGAGCTGGTCGATCCGCATCTTCGCTTCTGCGAGTGCTGGCGCCACGGACCAGGCGGCGGTAACCTGATGCTTCTCCAGCCAGTCGATGAACTCGTCCTCACGGTCGTTGTCCAACAAGGAGCCTTCAGCATCCGTGCCTGCGGGAACTTCTTTCTTGATTGCCTCTAAGGATCTCGCGGTCCACTCGATATAACTTGCCAGCTCTTCGTCGGAGCGGAAGAGACGGCCCAAGCTACACAACTCCTTGATCCGGTCGATCTTCGATGACAAGCTGAATGCAGCTCGCTGGGCCGCAGCCGCGGGATTGTTCAGTTCGTGGGAGAGGTTAGCGGCCAGCTTACCCAAGGCTATGAGCTTTTCCGCCTGTAGATCGGCGCGGCTGAAGTCTCGCACTCGATCGAGCAAGATTGACACACAAAGCTGAGCCAGTGAAGGTATCGCGAGAAGCATAGCGGGGAATTCGTCCTCGTGGAAATCGAGTATCCAGAGGGAACCTGAGCTGGAACCCTCTGCGCCCCAGGACGTCATCCGGGAGAACGGGAGCTTCCCGGTGATCTGACCCGTGCGGCCGATGAACAGGCTGATTGAGCCTGAATTGCGGCGGTGGACGTAGATTTCTCCTTTGAGGATGATGTTGAGATGGTGAGCAGGCTCGCCTTGTCGGAAGACGATGACCCGGTTCTCTGCGACTCGCTCACGACCGTGCGAGGCGAGCCAGTGATATTCGTGGTCGGCGAGCCCGTGAAGCGCGTCAATGCTGCGAAGCGCTGCAATGATATCGGGTATTGACGTAGGATTCGTTGGCGCAACCGCGCTCAGCAGATTGCTCGCAGGGATTGCCGACCCGGGGAGATCTTCAGACGCGCTCGAAGTTTCGTCACTCGAGTCTTCGATTTGACTGGCCATATGCCTCCTTCTCATTGCAATCTAATGGTAGCTAGGTACTCGGCGAACCAAAGGGGAAAGAGTACCTCTGACTCGCCGAGCAATTTGCGTTTACGACTTTATGAATTCGAGAAGATCGGCATTGATCTGGTCTGCATGCGTGGTCGGCATCCCATGCGGCAGACCTTTGTAGACCTTCAACGTGCCGTTCTTCAAGAGTTTGGCGGCCAGCGGGCCTGAGTCGGCGAACGGCACGATCTGGTCGTCCTCGCTATGCATTACCAACACCGGAACAGTGATCTTTTTGAGGTCTTCGGTGAGGTCGGTCTCCGACAAAGCTTTGATGCAGTCATATTGGGCCTTGGTGCCACCCATCATTCCCTGGCGCCACCAGTTATCGATCACCCCTTGCGAAACCTTCGCGCCGGGGCGATTGAAACCGTAAAAGGGGCCCTCGGGGACATCGCGGTAGAACTGAGCGCGGTTAGCCATGCCGGCGCGAAAGCCATCGAAGAACTCGATGGGCAGGCCACCCGGATTTGACGCTGACTTAATCATGACCGGAGTGATGGCGCTGATCAGGACTGCCTTGGCGACGCGACCGCCGCCTCCGTACTGGGCGACATAGCGTGCCACTTCGCCGCCGCCGGTCGAGTGGCCGACGTGGATCGCGTCTTTCAGATCGAGATGCTCTACCAGGGCGGCGCTGTCGGCCGCATAGGTGTCCATGTCGTTGCCGAGATCGGTCTGGGTCGACCGGCCATGGCCACGACGGTCATGCGCGATGACGCGGTATCCGCGCAGTCGGAAGAAAAGCATCTGGCTGTCCCAATCGTCCGCGCTGAGCGGCCAGCCGTGGTGGAACACGATCGGCTGACCTGTTCCCCAATCCTTGTAGTAGATCTCTGTACCGTCTTTCACTGTGATGCTGCTCATGAGTCATTCTCCTGTCGGGTTGTGTGCTCTTGTTCGTTAATAGCCGGATACATAATTCTCTACCGTCGCTATAGTGAACGCCGGGTGAGTTGACGATAACAGGGACTGATGGAACGTGGCTTAGGATCCGATCTTCGGTTCAGTCCTCGGAAACGCGCGTAGCGGAAGTGACGGGAATAACCTTTTTGTTGTTCGATGAGTGACTCGGCCTGGAGTAGTCAATTGACCCGCTCCCGTAATGAACGGGTGCCGCCACACTAATTCAGTTTGCTTTACACCCAAATCCTATTGCACTCTCCCGACGCATCACCATTGTGTATTCGTCAACGGCGGTGCGCGGCATAACCCACGTAAAAGATCTGCGAGGTGATTGGCCCATACGCCGCGGCAGCAACTCGTCATAGTCGCCGGACTGGAATAGTCGTCGGCCGGGTGGCTTATTGCATGGAAGTAAAAAGAATGTCAAATGGCTTGCCTTCGATAGACGACTAAATTAGTCTCATATCAATAAGGACCGTTTAGGTCCCATATAGATGTGCAGTCTATTTTTGGATTGACTTTTTGGAGAGCTTCTGTGTCTCAGATATATTTTTGTGGGAAAAATGCCACGTTCGCTACTGTGAAGAGAGCATTTTCTCATCGATTGAGCTGTTTTGTGCTGCTCTTGGTTGTTGTCTTAGCCTATGTCTCCGGGGAGGCAGCTTATGGCCAGAGTCGCATGGGGCGTGGGGCAATATCAGCGCAAGACATCCAAAAACTGGCGGTTGGACCGCTCGCTTTGTCCGCTGTCGCGACATGTCCTGACCTCTCAGACGGTTCGACCGTAGCGGCTCCTGCCAACCTTTTCAGTCAGAACGGTATTCTCGAAGTCACTCTCAACCTTCAGACAGACGTTGACTCCGCTGGGCGGCAGCGATACTGCTACGTGACGAGCGATGGTCTCATCTCACCCACGCTGCGGGTCAATCCGGGCGATACGCTCCTGATTCACTTTTACAACCAGCTGCCTGCAGGACTGGCTCCAGTCGTTCCCGAGGTCATGCCGAATATGGCACCCATGGCGGGCGCCTCGTCCAAAGGCGTGTCTGCGGGCATGCAGGTGACGCTGCATGACAGTAGCAGCAGTTCGCCCTGCGACGGTGGAGCTATGTCTGCTTCGGTGAGCAATCTCCACTTCCACGGACTGAACGTAAGCCCTGTCTGCCACTCCGACGAGGTCGTCAATACGCTGGTGCAGCCGGGGCAGGAGTTCGATTATTCCGTACAGATTCCGACGAATGAGCCGTCCGGTCTCTATTGGTATCACCCTCACCCGCATGGCTTCAGCGAAGGCCAGGTGCAGGGCGGAGCGACTGGCGCGATCATTGTTGAAGGAATCCAGCAGGCCAACACGTCATTGGTCGGTCTGCCTGAGCAGACACTGGTTCTGCGGGATCTCCTCGTTCCACTCTCCGAACAAAACGATACGAACGTTCCTGCCTGGGATATCTCGCTCGATAATGTTCCCGTCAGCTTTCCCTCTTATACCCCTGCGATTCTGCCGGTTGCACCTGGCCAGCAGCAGCTCTGGCGCGTTCTGAACTCAGCGGCAGACACGATCTTCAATCTGCAATACGTCGTGGCCGGCACAGCGCAGCAGCTTACTGTCGTTGCGATCGACGGCGTGCCGATTACGAGCGGATCGATTCAGGAGAGCTCTGTGCTTCTACCTCCGGGCAGCCGCGCGGAGTTTGTCGTCACGACTCCCGCGCTCGGACAGAGCGCACAGTTAATGACGAACTACGTCAACACCGGCCCCGACGGCGACTACGATCCAACGCGGCCGATTGCGAATGTTGTCGCCAGCACCTCCGCACCTATACTGCCGATCCTGCAGGCGGTCAGTGCGTCCAGCCCGGCAGCGATCGTGAAGGCGAAGGTGCGACGGTTTTCATCGTTGCCTCAGACCACGCCTGTCGCGCAGCGCAATCTTTATTTCTCCGAGCAGCTTCAAGATCCTACCGATCCAAACAGTCCGACGACGTTCTTCATTACACAACAGGGGATGACTCCTGCCGCGTACACGATGGGACAAGCTCCAAACATCATCGTGCACTCTGGTACCGTCGAGGATTGGGTGATTCAGAATCAAGCCATGGAGGATCACATCTTCCATATTCACCAAATCCACTTTCAGGTAATGGCGGTGAATGGAGTGCCGGTAGACGATCCGGCGATTCGCGATACCTACGATATCCCCTACTGGACGGGGCAGGGTGCTTATCCGAGCATCACGGTGCGGATGGACTTTCGCGATCCCAACATCGTAGGCACCTTCGTCTATCACTGCCATATCCTGCAGCATGAAGACGCAGGCATGATGGGAGCGATCGAGGTATTACCGGCAGGTGCCGCCTCCGCGATCACCGCAACCGTATCTGCAAGCAATATCACACCGAACGCCAACGTTACTCTCACGGCGAACGTCGTCGATGCGGTGACAGGTAGTTTTACGCCCGCCGGCACCGTTCAATTTGAACTGAACGGCATCAACGTTGGCGATCCAGTCGCGCTTGTGAGTGGACACGCCGTCCTAACGACTCCCGTCACTGGCACCGCTGGAAACAGTAACCTGACCGCCTTCTATCAAGGCGATTCCACTTACGCAGAATCAATCTCTTCAGCACTTCCGATCACTATTTCTAGCTTCGCTCTGGCTTCATCCGGAGCCACTGCTGCCGTCGGAGCTGCCGCGCTTGCCAACGTCACCGTCAACGTAGCCGACGGATATACAACAGTTATCAACCTTGCCTGCACCATGCCCGCGTCGATGGTTGAGTCAGCTTGCTTCATCGACCCTGGCTCCATGACCGGAACTGGACAAGCCGTACTGAGGATCAACACCACACCGCCTCACTCTGCTTCGATTCGAAAGATGGATCGTCCTGGTTGGCTGGGTGCAGGCGGCAGCATAAGTCTTGCGGGTCTTCTTCTGTTCTTCTTTCCCGCTCGCAAGCGCTATCGAAATATGCTGCTCGCTCTTCTCTCTTTCAGCATTCTGTATTTTTCGGTGGGATGCAGCGGCACAGCTGCAACATCCAACCCTGGCACCCCGAAGGGAAGCTACACCGTCGTGGTTACAGGGAGCTCCGGCACAGGTTCATCGCAGATACAGACCACGGTCAACGTTCCTATCACAATTCAATAGCGGCCTCGTCGAGCACGCGCACAACCACAGATCAACAGAAATTAGAAAAGGGATCGAAGAAACATGCAGAGCCTAGTCAATACCCTCGTTCGCACAAGCTTTAGAGCCATCTGCCTTGTTGTTGTGTCATCTTCCGCAATCGCATTGGCCTCCGTCGGCGGAAGTATATCGGGAGTTGTGAAAGATCCATCCGGAAGAATCATTCGTAACGCAGACGTCAGTGTTACGCAAACCGAGACTGGTATCTCGCACCATACTCACACCGACTCGAGCGGCTATTACATCCTGCCCGTTCTTCCGGTCGGCCACTATAGCCTTGCAGTTCGCGCAACAGGCTTCCGCGGGTATGAGATTAAAGATGTCACGCTTGACACTAACGCAGCGCTCCGTCTGGATGCTGCTCTCGAGATAGGGAGCGTCGAACAGGCCGTCAGTGTGAGTGACGATACGATTCACGTTGAAACGACCAGCACCCAGCTTGGCCAGGTCATCAGCGGAAGACAGATCACTGCCGTGCCGCTCGATGGCCGCAGCTACACCGATCTCCTCTCGCTTCAGGCTGGCGTAGCACCCGCAACAGCGATCACCGCAACCACCGTGCAGGACGTAGGCGCGACCGTGCTCAATCCATCCGGCGATCTCAACCCAGGCAATCTCTCGGTCAACGGCCAGCGAGAGTTCTCCAACTTCTTCCTCGTCAATGGCAGTGATGCGGAAGAGGGCGTCAACGCTGGCACCGCCATCATTCCTAACCTCGATTCCATCGAAGAGTTTCGCATTCTCACAAGCAACTTCGACGCGGAGTATGGGGAGTTCAGCGGCGGACAGATCAGCGTCATCACGAAGTCAGGTACCAACAGCTTTCACGGTAGCGCCTTCGACTTTCTCCGTAACACCGCACTCGATGCCCGCAACTACTTTTCGCCGACGCGCGGCGCCTTCCGTCAGAACCAATTCGGAGGCACAGTCGGCGGACCGATACGCAAAGATAAGATCTTCTTCTTCGCCGACTATCAAGGCACACGCCAGACTCAGGGCATCGACACCGGCAACATCAGCGTACCGACTGCCGCCGACCGCACCGGCAACCTCAGCGATCAGGCAAGCAGCCTCACTAACTCCGTCAGCGGTCCTTACTTCGCAAATCTCCTCTCGCAGAAACTTGGCTACACCGTCGTCTCCGGCGAACCCTACTATGTGGCAGGATGCACCACCTCTGCACAGTGTGTCTTCCCAAATGCTGTCATTCCGCAGGCCGCGTGGTCGACACCAGCGCAACGAATGCTTCAGTACATCCCCGCTCCAAACACTGCCAACGGCTTTGCCACCTCCTCGTTCAACCAGATTCTGCGCGACGATAAAGCTGGTCTCCGCGTCGATGGAAACACGCGAGCAGGACTGCTCTCCGCCTACTACTTCATCGACGACTTCAACCTCAACAATCCTTATCCTGTAGCACAGAGCGGAGCGAGCGTACCTGGCTTCAATGCGCTTTCTACCGGCCGATCCCAGCTCCTCGCCCTTAGCGATACCAAGAGCTTCAATGCGACCACGGTCAATGAGCTTCACTTTAGCTATATGCGCGACGTCAACAACCTCGGCCAGCCTGTAGGCGGCAAGGGCGTCAGTCTCGTCTCCCAGGGTTTTGCCAATGCTGACGGTTCCGCCAGCATCGTTCCGCTCGATCCCAAAGGCCAGAGCGTCGAAAATCTCAACTTCAACGGCTTCTCAACTGGTGCTGCGGCTAATCAGCTCATCCAGACTAATAACACCTATCAAGTCACCGATACCTTCTCTAAAGTCATCGGCAGCCACGTCCTGAAGTTCGGCGGAGCCTTTCACGCCGACCAGATCAACGCCAATCCCATCGCCCAGTTCAATGGAAGCTTTAACTTCAACGGCGCTGAAACCGGTGTCGACTTTGCCGACTTCCTCATCGGCGTTCCCAGTCAGTACAACCAGAGCCAGCTCAATCCTTTCTACGCCCGCAACAAGTACGCTGGCCTCTTCGCACAGGACAGCTGGCGTGCGCTCTCTAACCTCACACTCAACTACGGTCTTCGTTGGGACCGCATCGCACCCTGGTCGGAGAAGTACAACCAGATCTCTACTTTCGTTCCGGGCGCACAGTCCATCGTCTTCCCCGGAGCGCCTCCGGGTATCCTCTATCCCGGCGACCCCGGCATTCCTAACACCCTTTCGCCCATCGACGACCGAGGCTTCGCCCCGCGCGTTGGTCTAGCCTGGTCGCCGCACGCCGACTCCGGTCTCCTCGCAAAGGTCCTGGGCGATCCCGGCACCACAAGCATTCGCTCCAGCTTCGGCATCTTCTACACCGCAATCGATGCTCTTTCTATTAGTGTGCTCGCCGCCAACGCACCCTACGGCACAACGTATACGAGCCCGCAATCTCCACTCTTCGCAACGCCGTTTATCAATGCTGCTGACGGCGGTAACAACGGCCAACCCTTCCCGTACACCTTTGCGCCACTCAACTCTTCGCGCAACAATCCCGATGCAAACATCGATTGGGGTATGTACGAGCCGATCGAAGGCATTCCCGGCTACGACATCCATAACCGCACCGCATACACCGAAGAGTGGATGCTCTCTGTCGAACGTCAGGCAGGCCCCAATACTGTCTTCACCGCAACCTATGTCGGCAACGAAAGTCATCGTCAGCGCATCCTCATTGAACCGAACGCCGGCAATCCCGCTCTCTGTCTCAGCCTCAGCCAGCCCAGCGAGGTTATGCCCGGAACCCTGACGTGTGGTCCCGGCGGCGAAGATACCGTCTATTTTCCAATCGGTGGAGGTCAGATCAACGGAACCCGTGGTCCCCTCGGCTCCAACTTTGGCAGCAACGCTATGCAGTCGAACATCGGGCACGCAAACTACAACTCCCTCCAACTCAGCGCCCGCCACACCAGCGGCCGTCTCCAGTTTTCTGCCGCTTATACCTACGGCAAGTCAATGGACCAGTCTTCGAACATCGGCGAAGAGGTGAACCCCTTCAACCCCGCGCTCAGCTATGGACTCTCTGCCTTCGACGTGAAACATAACTTTGTCGTTAGCTACGAGTACCAGCTTCCCTTCGATCAGTTCTTCAAGCCCAGCCGCCTCACCACGGGGTGGTCTGTATCAGGAATCACCCACATCGCCAGTGGCTTTCCTGTCACCATGGTCAACAACGGCGACAACTCCCTCATCGGAACCAATCCCAACGGCATCAACAACAGCAGCATTGACGAGCCCGACTTTAGCGGCGGTCCACTTCATCTGAATCACAATCCCCGTACCAACGGAAACAACTACTTCGACGCCAGCGCCTTCACGATGAATGCTCTCGGTACTCCCGGCACTGCAAAGCGCCGTTTCTTCTATGGTCCGGGCGCAGATAACTTCGACACCGCGGTCGCCAAAAAGCTCTCGCTCACAGAGTCGAAAAATCTTCTCTTCCGCGTCGAGGCCTTCAATGTCTTCAACCACACGCAGTTCGACGGGCCAAGCTCGGTCGACGGCGACATCGGCAGTAACACGTTTGGCCAGGCCATCAGCGCGGCATCTCCACGCATCCTGCAAGCTGCACTCAAATTGAACTTCTGAGTCTTGAGACCATAGGCGGCATCTCTTCTGGACAAGAAATATTGAGTCACTAACGAACCCCAGACGAGTCGATTGGCGATAACAAGCCAATAGGCTCGTCTTGGCGCTTACGGCTGCGCTCTTTCAATCCTGCATAGCTTTTGAAGCCTGGGCCGCCTGCTCGAAGACGATAACTTCGTGGTCTAGCTATAATAGGAACAGCGTGCCACGGCTGAATGTACAAGACATAAGGCAGGGCGTACAGATGAACCCATGGGGCAGTTCCTCCCGTGCGCCATCGGTTTCATGCGAACTTTTTCTGCAGGCCTACCCGCGCCATGATGTGGTTGAGAGACCACTGCGGAGGGTATCCCTGTTATTGCCCGCATTGCGATGCATAAGACAGCCAGGGGAAAAATGACTACTTCAAACCAGCATCCTCTTCGAAAAATTCTCGAGACCCGTATTGCCATCATCGACGGAGCGATGGGTACGACGATCCGCACCTACGGCATGAAAGAAGCTGACATCCGCGGGGATCGCTTCAAGGATTCGACGAAGGACATGCTGAACAATGGTGACCTCTTCTCCCTGACCCAGCCGGATATGATCTGCGACATCCATCGCCGGTTTCTGGACGCTGGCGCGGACATCATCGAAACCAACACCTTTGGCGCAACCAGCATTACGCAGAGTGAATTTTTCGTAGATGATCCTCGCGAACACGGTGGCCGGAAGGATCCAGAGTTTTACCAGAAGATCATCGATGACCCGATGCTCAGTGATCTGGCCTGGGAGATCAATGAGAAGTCGGCGCAGCAGTGTCGCGAGTGGGCAGATCGTGTGGGAAGCGCAACAGGACGTCAGCGTTTCGTCGCCGGGGCGATTGGGCCGCTGACCGTGTCACTCTCGAACTCGCCCGATGCCGACGATGCAGGTTTCCGCGTAGTCACCTTCGATCAGGTGAAGACTGCCTATGCACAGCAGGTTCGCGCCCTCATCGCGGGTGGCTCAGATCTGCTTCTGGTCGAAACGATCTTCGACTCGCTGAACGCCAAGGCCGCTCTTGTCGCCATCCGCGAGGTGTTCGATCAGGACGGCAAAGAACTGCCAGTCATGATCTCGGCAGCGGTTGGACGGGGCGGCGAGACGTTGATCTCCGCTCAGACCACTGAGGCGTTTTGGAATGCTGTGCAACATGTGAAGCCGCTGTCAGTGGGCCTCAACTGCTCTCTCGGTCCCGACCTGATGTATCCCTTCCTAGAGGAGCTCTCGGAGAAAGCCAACGTGGCAATCTCTTGCTATCCCAATGCAGGTCTGCCCAATCCGCTCTCGGAGACGGGGTTCGATCTGGGGCCTGCGGACATGGCCCGCTATCTCGGCGACTTTGCGCGCGGAGGACTCATCAACATCGCCGGCGGCTGCTGCGGCAACACGCCCGAACATATTGCAGCGATCGCCAAAGCGCTTGAGGGCAAGGCTCCTCGAAACTGGACCCGCCAGATCGAGGCCGCCGCGTGAGTGAGAACGAAAGAGCAAATCTGACACCAGAGACAAAGCCGCTCCGCCTATCAGGATCGCAGCCCTTTACCCAACAGTCCGGCGTCTACATCATGATCGGCGAGCGGACCAATGTGGCAGGTTCGCCTAAATTCGCGAAGTTAGTTAAGGAAGGCAAATACGAAGAAGCGGTAAGCGTCGCTCGGCAGCAGGTTGAGAACGGCGCGAACGTTCTCGACATCTGCATGGACGAAGGCATGATCGACGGCGTCGCGGCGATGACCCGCTACCTGCAGCTACTGGCGAGCGAGCCCGAAGTTGCTAAGGTTCCTTTCATGGTGGACTCCTCCAAGTGGGAGGTCATCGAGGCAGGACTCAAATGCCTTCAGGGCAAGGGAATCGTCAACTCGATCTCTTTAAAAGAAGGCGAAGACAAGTTCCGCCAGAACGCCGCTACAGTGCTGAAGTACGGTGCAGCCGTTGTCGTCATGGCCTTCGATGAACAGGGCCAGGCCGCCACATACGAAGAGAAAATCCGCATCTGCGAGCGAGCCTACCGGATCCTCGTCGATGAGCTTGGCTTTCCGCCTGAAGACATCATCTTCGACCCGAATATCCTCACCGTTGCCACAGGCATGGAGGAGCACAACAACTACGCGGTTGACTTCATCAACGCCACGCGCTGGATCAAAGCTAACCTGCCGCACGCGAAGGTGAGCGGCGGCGTCTCGAACATATCTTTCAGCTTTCGGGGCAATAACAAAGTACGCGAGGCCATGCACTCCGCGTTTTTGTATCATGCTATCGCGGCAGGCATGGACATGGGCATCGTGAACGCTGGGATGCTCGAGGTCTACGAGGAGATTGAGGCTGAGCTGAAGGAGCTTGTCGAGGACGTCCTGCTGAACCGCCGTCCCGACGCGACAGAGCGCCTGGTGGACTATGGCGAAACGCTGAAGGGCGTTGGCAAGGCAGTCAATGAAAAGAAGGCCGAAGAGTGGCGCAACGGCACGGTCGAGGAGCGTCTCTCTCACGCACTGGTTAAGGGAATTGACGCCTATATCGAGATCGATGCCGAAGAAGCTCGCGTCAAGCTGGGCCGCCCTCTGCTGGTCATCGAAGGTCCACTGATGGACGGCATGGGTGTGGTGGGCGATCTCTTCGGAGCAGGCAAGATGTTTCTACCCCAGGTCGTCAAGTCTGCCCGCGTCATGAAGAAGGCTGTCGCGCATTTGACACCCTTTATGGAAGCCGAAAAGGCGGCGATGGAGGCGTCTGGCCAGGTCGTTAAGGCACAGGGAAAGATCTTGCTCGCGACGGTCAAGGGTGACGTTCACGACATCGGTAAAAATATCGTCGGTGTCGTTCTCGCCTGCAATAACTACGAGGTCATCGACATGGGGGTGATGGTCTCCAGCGAAAAGATCCTCGAACGAGCTCGCGCAGAAAAGGTCGATATCATCGGTCTCAGCGGACTCATCACGCCCTCTCTCGATGAGATGGTGCATGTAGCTCGCGAGATGGAGCGCCAAGGTTTCAAGCTGCCTCTCCTTATTGGCGGAGCCACTACGAGCCGCGCCCATACGGCCGTAAAGATCGCACCGCACTACAGCGAACCGGTGGTCCATGTACTCGATGCCAGCCGCGCCGTGCCGGTGACAACCAGCCTCCTCAGTGAAGACGGCAGGGAAGCGTTCGTGGTGGAGCACCGTGCCAACTTCGAGGCGATCCGCAAGGCTCACTCCGCGCCGAAACAGACGCTCGTACCCATTGCTACCGCTCGCACGCGGCGTACCCCAATCGAATGGCGCGCTGAAGACCTGCCCGTACCTGAGTTCACCGGCGTTCGCGTGTTGGACAACTTTCCGCTTGCGACCCTGCGCGAGTTCATCGACTGGTCGCCGTTCTTTCACACCTGGGGGATGAAGGGCATCTACCCGCGCATCCTCGACCACGCGGAGCAAGGTGCGCAGGCGCGCCAGATCTTCACCGAAGCCAATGCTCTTCTAGACCTCATCATCGAGAAGAGTCTGATTACGGCACGCGGCGTATACGGCTTCTTTCCCGCCAACGCCGTAGGTGACGACGTAGAACTGTACACGGACGACACACGCAAAGAGGTGCTTGAGCGATTCCACTTTCTCCGCCAGCAGGCAAATCGAGAGGGCAGCGAGCCGTGCCGCTCACTTGCCGATTTTATTGCGCCAAAAGAGACGGGACTACAGGATTACATCGGTGGTTTCGCGGTTACCAGCGGGATCGGACTTAAGGAGCTGTGCGACCGCTTCAGAGTAGAGAACGACGACTACAACGCGATCATGGCGGAGGCCGTCGCCGATCGTCTAGCCGAGGCTTTTGCTGAATGTCTGCACAAGCGAGTACGGGATGAATGGGGTTACGGTCGGGAAGAAGGCTTGAGCCCTGCGGATCTCATCCAGGAAAAGTATCGCGGGATCAGACCAGCTGCTGGTTATCCGGCTTGCCCGGACCACACGGAGAAAGGTCCTCTCTGGCATCTACTGGATGTGCAGGCGAAGACGGGGATGCTGATCACCGAGTCATTTGCAATGTGGCCCGGATCAAGCGTCAGCGGACTCTACTTCGCCCATCCGAACTCCCGATATTTCAGCCTCGGCAAGATCGGCCGCGACCAGGTTGCCGACTATCACGAGCGCAAAGGGATGAGTTTGGTAGAGGTCGAGCGGTGGCTCGGCCAAAACCTGAACTACGACCCAGCCGAGTCAACGAGATGAGTCTTTGAGAAGTGAGCTGAAGGCGTAGTGAATAAAGTTGTGTAACGGAGCATCGCTTTTGTCGGCTTGCGAGCGCACTAGCGCACCTTGCCAGCTATTCAACAGGAATGCTGCAAGTTCCTCTGGGTCGGTGTTTGCCGGAAGGCTCTTCTGCTTAATGGCATCGCGAAGAGCGGTAGCAATCCCATGTTGCCAGCCTTTGAACGATGCACTGAGATGCTCCTGCATCATCAAAGTCAGCTCCGGCACTTCCAGACTAAAGCGGCCGATCATACATCCCGGAACGTCCCCTTTCTGACCGTACATCTTTATCAGATCATTGAAGTATCGATGCAGACGTTTGAGCGGAGCGATCCTGCTGTCGTTGAGCACAGCATCGCAGTGCTCGCCTTCGCGCATGAAGTATCTGTTGAGCGCAGCGGCTGCAAACTCTTCCTTACTGCCAAAGTGGTGATAGAAGGAGCCCTTCGGAACGCCTGCCAAGTCCAAAATCTCCTTCAATCCCGTGGCGGTGTATCCATGCTTATGCATGAGCCGGACGCCCACCTCGATCAATCGTTCGCGCGTTGACGTTTCAGTCATATAGATGCCTTCACTATCTTCATTCTACGAACGATTGCGTGGCCGCCGGATTTGGTCTCCGAAGGCCACGCAACACAACGATCGTTCTTCGCTTTCGCCTTATATGGCGACGTTGTATCGGCTCGCCGGGATCTTCCGGGAGAGGTTAGGCCCGAGAGCCTTGCGTGCGGCTTCAACCTTCTCCCAGTCTCCGATCTCAGGCAGCGATGGGATCGTGATGACCTCTCCCTGATCAAGTCCAGCCAGGGAAGCATCCACCAGATTCTCCGCAGTCATCACAATCTCCTGTGGGAGATGCTGGATGGGTACGCCAGCCTTATCCCAGAAGGGTGTAGCGATCGCTCCTGGAAGTACCGCCTGAACGGTGACATTCTTTCCTTCTAGTTCGCTCTTGAGAGCCTGGGTAAAGTTGACGACGTAAGCCTTGGTACCGCTATACGTTCCATTCAGCAACTCGGGCGCGAGTGCCGCGATGGAGGAGATGTTGATGAGCAAACCATTGTTGCGAGCCACAAAACCAGGCAGCGCCGCCAGAGACAGGCGCGTCAAGGCCGTGACGTTCAGGTAGATCATAGACTCCAGGTCATCGATCTTTGAGCCAAGCAGCTTTCCGGCCGAACCGACGCCGGCGTTATTGATCAGGGCTGTGATATTGGGGTCGCTGCTAAGACGCTCGGCGACACGCTGTACACCCACCGGCGAGGTCAGGTCGGCCTGTAGGACCTCAACCTTTCGGCCCGTGTGTTTGAGTTGTTCAGCGACTTCAGAGAGTTTTTCCTGGCTGCGCGCAACCAGGACGAGATCGTAGCCACGCTTGGCGAAGCGCTCGGCGTAGACGGCCCCAATTCCTGTTGATGCGCCGGTGATAAGAGCAGTGCCTTTGGACGATTGTGCTGACATGTTGAACCTCCTAGATTTTGAGACATCTCGTGTCTCACACTACCTTAGAGTAGACCGGTTGGTCTAAAGATTCAGCAAGACAGAAAAATATATCTTGATCCCTTATGTGTCATTGAGCTAACCGGCACACTTCTGCCGCTGCTACGACTTGCTCTCGGAGATCACACACTCAGACAACGTAGTAACCTTTCGATAGTGGCACTTCATTAAAAGGAAATGTATGAAAGTCTCTGATCGTCTGGCGCAGCTTGGCTTGGAGCTGCCTGTACCAATCGCCCCACTCGGCTCCTATAAAACAGTTGCGGTCTCAGGAAACCAGCTCTACGTCTCCGGGCTCGGGCCGTTTGAAGACGGCAAGCCGATCGTCGGCCTCGTCGGGAAGGACGTTTCCCTGGAAGAGGCGCAACGTGCTGCGCGGCTCACCATGCTCATGATTCTAGCTTGCATCCATCAGACACATGGCTTGGACAATATCGATCGGTGCCTTCGATTGACGGTATACGTGCGAGCAGAGCAGTCATTCACTCAACATCCTCAGGTAGCTAACGGCGCCAGTGATCTCTTGCTCTCATTGTTCGGGGAAGACAAACTCCCGGCGCGCAGTGCACTCGGGGTACACACTTTGCCGATGGGTATTCCGGTCGAGATCGACAGCATCTTCGAACTGAAGCGATAAGCGGGAACGCCTGAGTTGCAAGTCCTAACATCGATCGACCTGCGTTCGGCCACGACAGAAAACAATCTCGCGTCAAAACTTGGAACACGCCAGATAAGGCGCGAACCGATCGGTTGCGCAACGTACATCGTACGTACGGAGCTCTCAGCGTCGACGACGAATTCTTATTGGCCGTCATTGCCGGCTATTCATCGGTAATTAGATCTAATCACCGATGATTATTGCGCTAACATTGCTTATCGCCGATGATTCTCTATTTTCAAATCTCTCCATCTAAACTATCGTTAGAACAATTCTCCTAACATTCAACAAGCGTAAACAATTGACTTCGACAAATCCTCTCAGTCTTGTGGCGAAGCCGCACTGTATCTCCCGATACACCTTCATCTGACGTCTCTCCGCTTGCTCCAAATGCTTTGATTTTGACAACGCTTTCGAACTGCATCTCTCTTCCATAGCTGCACTCAAGTCTTCGAACACGTCGAAAGGAAGTCATAAGCTTGTTAGGACATATCCGGCACTGGTGTATCTTTTTTAGCTGTTTGCCCCTCTTTGCAGTTCCCATCTTTGCGCAGGTGCCCACTCCGGCATCGGTGCTTGGACACACCCCTGGCGAGGACTTCTACCTCGCCAACTACGAAGATGCAGTCAAGTATTTTCACGCACTTGCCGCAAGCTCCGATCGAATGAAGATGTTCACCGTGGGCAAGAGCTCCGAGGGACGCGACATCGAGGTCGGCGTCATCTCTTCGCCGGAAAATCTGGCAAGGCTCGACGAATATAAAAACACCGCCCGGCGACTCGCCACAGCGAAAGATCTGAACGACGAACAGGCGCATCAGCTTGCAAGAGACTCAAAGGTCATCGTCCACATCGACGGCGGACTGCACTCGTCAGAAGTCGCAGGCGGACAGCACTCCATCGCACTGGCTTACAAGCTTCTCTCCGCGAAGAACGATCCTGAGATCGACGCCATCCTGAACAACGTCATCCTCGTGCTCTGGCCCACCCTGAACCCCGACGGGCAGGACATGGTCGTGTCATGGTACAGGCAAAATGTGGGCACCAAGTACGAGGTCGCCCCCATGCCCTGGCTCTATCAGGACTACGTAGGCCACGACAACAATCGCGACGGCTTCATGATGAACATGAAGGAAGAGAAGGTCGTCACCCAGACCGAGCTGGAGTACAGCCCCGTCATCTTCTACTGCCAGCACCAAACCGCTCCCTTCCCGGCACGCATCTGGATTCCCCCTTTCGCGGATCCGATCTCAAGCAACATCAGCCCCTATGTGCGTAGCTGGCTCAACACCATCGGCACCAACATGGCGGCTTATCTTGACCAGCACCACATGCCGGGAGCCATCTCCGAAACCCGCTTCGATAACTGGTACGCAGGCTTCACCGACTGGGCGGGCGTCTTCCGCGGAGAGATCTCGTTCTTCACTGAAACGGCGCTCTATAAGTACGCGACGCCCCGCTTCTACACCGTCGACGAGTTCCCCAAGGAGTACCAGGATCTGCGCGCACTCAGCATGTACACCACGCCCTGGGACGGCGGGTGGTGGCGCTTGCACGACGCAGTCGACTACATGGTCGGCGGCTCCATGTCCGTGCTTGATCTGGCGGCCAAGAACCGCGAGACCCTCCTCTTCAATCGGTATCAGTCCGCACGCGACAGCATCCACCGCACCGAGCCTCCCTTCGCGTACGTCATCAGCGATAGCCAGGCCGATGTTCCCGAGGCTGGCCTCTTAGCCCAGAAGATGATCGACAACGGCCTCGACGTCTACCAGTCGAAGCCTGGATTCCACGCCAACGGCATCGACTATCCCGCCGGATCGTGGGTCATCCCGATGGATCAGCCCTACGCCGCCATGGCGAAGGAACTCTTCGAACGCCAGGTCTACCCAGTCGCTGCTACAGGATCGACCGCCCCCGGAGCGCACTTGCCCTACGACATCACCGGATGGACCCTCCCACTGCAGATGGGTGTGTCCGTAGACACGCTTCTCGATCCTCTCCCGCAGGACCAGCGCGCCCTGATGTCCAAGGTCGATCGCATCACCCTTCCCGATGCTCACGTTGCAGGCGCCGGATCGGTCTTCGCCGTAAGCCACAAACCGAACGCTTCGTTCCAGCTCGTCAACGCCGTGCTCGCCCAGGGCGGAACCGTTGCGATGGCCTCCGACGCATTGAACACTGCGGAAGGAACAGAGAAGGGCGCGTTCATCGTCAGCGGAGTCAGCCGCTCCGTCGTCAGTGACCTCGCCACCAAGTTCTCCATCGGTGCCGTATCGATCCCATCAGTACCCACCCATGTCGTCCCAATCAAAAAAGCGCGAGTCGGCCTCTATCGTCCGTGGGATCCGTCCATCGACGAAGGATGGACGCGCTGGATCCTCGAAAACTACAACTACGAGCCCAAGAGCATCTACAACGCCGATATGCGCTCAGCAGGTCTTAACAGCCGATACGATGTCATCATCCTTCCTGATATGAGCTCCGAACAGTTGATGGAGGGCTTCCAGACAGGATCGGTGCCCGGACAGTATGCAGGCGGCATCGAGCGTGACGGCCTCAACAATCTTCGCGAGTTCGTACGTGCCGGAGGCACACTCATCGCCTTCAACCGCACTGCAGCCAGCCTGATTCCACTCATGTCTCTTCCTGTTCGCAACGTTCTACAAGGCGTTCCGAGTGAGAAGTTCTTCTGCGCCGGCTCCTTGCTTCGCGTAGAGATGCAGCAGCCCGACATGCCCGTCAACTATGGTGTTCCCGCATCACCCGTCGTCATGTTCGAGCGAGGACCCGCGTTCGAAACTCTCCCCGGCTTCAAAGGAGCCGTTCTGGCGAAGTACGCCAAGGAGGCCGATCCACTGGAGAGTGGAATGATTCAGCACAGCGAAGTTCTCCACGACAAAGACGCCGCACTACAGCTCTCCTTTGGCAGCGGACGCATCCTGCTCTACGGCTTCAAGCCCCAGCAGCGCGCCCAGGCCCACGGCACGTATCGCTATCTGTTCAACGCCTTATACGTCTACAAAGATCCACCGATGCCTTTGGATCAACCTGCCGTCCCGCCCTCAGCTCACTCGACCGAAAACAACACCATCGTCGCATCTCCAGCAACCGAGACGCTGACGAAGACTCCATAGCACGCTCACATCACTATGCCTGTCGCTGCTCACGAACAATAGCAGCGGTTCATCGAGATACACGAACACTTCGCAAGGGAACAAGGAGTTGGGCATGAGAAGCAGTCTCTATGGCGCAGTTATTCTATTGGCCGTCTCGGCCGCGCCACTCGTTGCAGAGCAACACTTTCCATCGAACGACGATCTTCGCAACCTGACCAGCATCTCAACTCCCCAACTCTCGCCCGATCTCAAAAGCGTCGTCGCCGTCATGCAGGACAGCACCGCACAGGGCGGCAAAACTCACCTCTGGCTGCTCCACACAGACGGCACGCCCTACCGTCAACTCACCTTCAGCCAGGGCGAATCCATGGGCGAGCGCTTACCCGAGTATCTCCCCGACAACAGCGCCATCCTGTTTCTCTCCCGCAATAGCGGCAAGTCGACCCTCAGCCGGCTCCCCCTCGATGGCGGCGAAGCCGTCCAAACCAAACTCGAGCGAGTTCCTGCCACCGGCGATCCAGCAGCCGCAGTCGATGTCGTCTCCTTCTCCATCTCACCCGACGGCTCTACGGTCGCTGTCATCGCAGCAGACCCCGAGCCCGCCGCCCGCACACGCGACAACAAAGACAAGAAAGACGTCGTCTGGGTCGAGCATCAGGACCTAAAACATCATCTCTATCTTCTCGACACCAAGACCTGGAAGCCAACCGAGGTTCCAACGCTCACCGATATCGACGCCGTCGCCTGGGCTCCTCAGTCCGACAAGCTCCTCGTGTTGACGCACACACGCCTGCGCGACCTCGGTCCAAGCACCACCGGCTGGATCGTGACGGCAAGCAATCCCTCCGAGCAGAAGCGAATCGACGGACTTCCAGAGACCACCCGACGAGCAGTATGGCTGCACCACAGCGACCGGATCGCCCTATTCGCACAGTGCAAGAAAGATGCACCAGAGGGATGCACCGATCTCTTCACCTTTGACATCACCGGCGCGAAGCTGCACAACCTGACCGAGAACGCCACCGACATCACCCTGCAGAACGACACGCTTATCGTTGACAACAGCGACCGCACCGCTCTCATCGGTGCCACCCGCGGCATGAAGCGAACCATCGCGCAGGTCGATCTTGAAACCGCAAAGACCAAGCTCCTCGACTTCGGCCTACCCGTCATCTCCAACTTCCGCCAGGACAAGCAGGAGAAGGCGTGGGTCTACACGGGAAGCGCAAGCACCTCAGCTCCCGCCGTCTACATGACCATCGCACTCGATCAACCCGGCAAGCGTCTCACCCAACCGGACACGACCCCATCCGACTGGAAAGCAGTCGCCTCAAAGTACGTCTCGTGGAAGCGTGCCGGATTCACCATCGAAGGCCTCCTCTATCTTCCGCCTCAGGCCACAACCGCCCATGTGCCGCTTATAGTCAACGTCCACGGCGGTCCCACAGGACAGTTCGTGGATACCTACTCGCCGCTCACCAATCTTCTCGTAGGCCAGGGCTGGGCCGTCTTCGTCACAAACCCGCGCGGTAGCACAGGGCAGGGAATCGCCTTCGAGGCCGCCAACAAAGACGACATGGGCAACGGCGATTATCTCGACATCATGGCAGGCATCGACGAAGTGCTCCGCACGGAGCCGCTCGATGGCGACCGCATGGCCTTGATCGGCTACAGCTACGGCGGCGAGATGGCAGGATTCGTAGAAGGCAAGACCACACGATTCAAAGCCATCGTTAGCGGTGCGCCCGTCATCGATCAGTTCAGCGAATATGGAACCGAGTCAGACTCCTACGGCGATCGCTGGTTCACCGGCGAGCCATGGCGTCACTTCGAAAGTGCATGGCGGCAGAGCCCGCTTGCTTACGCCCAACACGCCAAGACCCCGTTCCTGCTCCTCCAGGGCCAGACCGACACCACGGACCCCGACGGTCAATCGAAGGAGATGTACCGCGCTCTTCGGCAGGAGGGCGTTCCCGTCCAGATGATTCTCTTCCCGCGTGAAGACCACGCCGCACTCGGTGGCAACTTCTCCGGCATGCCCAGCACCGAGCCTTGGCATGGAATCATCGCTCGCGATCACATGCTCCACTTCATCAGCGATGCATTCGCAGGTAAAGTAGAGCCTAACAAGCCCTAGACATCAATAAGCAACACCGAGTCTGCTCCACGTTTGCACGCAATGGCCGCGCGACAGGTTTGCCGCATCGTTCCACAGTTTCACTATTACTCCAGGTGTACCGAAAGGTTTCATGAGACCGTCGATCCTTCAGCTCTCCTCCCTGTCACTTCTGTTCGTCGCCTGTAGTGGCGCCATGGCTCAGACTGCGCTCAATGAGAACTTCGCAAGAGACGCGAAACAACCGATTGATAAGTCCTACACCGAGAGCATTCAGAAGTACACCACCAGCCCCAACTTCAGCTCACCTCTCGTCAGCTACCTTCCCGCATCTCCGAACGTCCCCACACCCGCCAGCGTGCTCGGCGACGTCTCCGGCGCACCCAACATGCTCCCCTACGCCGAAGATGTGTACAAGTACTTTCGGTCATTAGAAAAATCATCTCCCCGCGTCAAAGTCGTCAGCATCGGCCACAGCGAAGAGGGCAGGGAGATGATCGCCGTCGCCATCGCGGATGAGTCTCTTCTGAAGACGCAAAAAGAAAACGACGAGCGTCTAGCCAAGCTCGCCGACCCACGCACCATCGGCCTTAGCGACAGCACCGCGCAGTCGCTCATCAACCAGTCCTACCCCGTCTACTACATCACCGGCACCATCCACTCGACAGAGACCGGCGCTCCAACAGCGCTCATGGAACTCGCATACCGTCTCGCCGTCGACGACTCGCCCTACATCAAGTACATCCGCTCGCACATGATCGTTCTCATCACGCCTGTCGTAGAAGTCGACGGACGCGATCGCATGGTCGACACCTACAGATGGCATAAGGCGCACCCCGGCGAGAATTGGCCGCGCCTCACCTACTGGGGCCACTACGTCGCGCACGACAACAACCGCGACGCCATGGGCATGACCCTCAACCTCACCAACAACATCCTGAACACCTACCTCGGCTGGCACGCGCAGGTCCTGCACGACCTCCACGAGTCCGTTCCATTCCTGTACGACAACACCGTCGGAGATGGCCCCTACAACGCCTGGATCGATCCCACCCTCGCCGATGAATGGGCCGAACTCGGATGGAACAACGTCGCGCAGATGCAGACCCTCGGCATGCCAGGTGCCTTCACGCACGGCGACTTCGATACCTGGAGCCCCGGCTACCTCATGTTCCTCGCCGGTCTCCACAACGGAATCAGCCGCCTCTACGAGACATTCGGCAACGGCGGAGCCGACACCGAAAAGCGCATATTAACTCCCGAGGAGTACTCACGCACCTGGTACCGCCAGAATCCTCCACCATCCACCGTCATCTGGTCGCAGCGCGACAACAATAACTACGAGCAGACCGCGCTCCTCACCACCCTCTCCTACTTCTCTCACAACACCCATCACTTCCTCGAAAACTACTACACCAAGAGCAAGCGCTCGATTCAGAAACCTACCCTCGAAGGCCCATCCGCCTACGTCTTTCCCGCGGACGCTGCAGAGCTGAATCGCCAGATACAACTGCTCAAAGTCCTCAAGCTCCAGCACGTCGAAATCCAGCAGCTCTCCGACGTAGTCACAAGCCCCGTCCCCCCAGCCAAGCGCGGAGATCCCGCCACCACCCAGACCTTTCCCACCGGCAGCTACGTCATCCGTCTCGATCAACCCTTCTCCCGCATCGCCGACGCACTTCTCGACAAGCAATACTGGGCTCCCGACGATCCGCAGAAACATCCCTACGACGACACCGGCTGGTCGTTCAGTCAGCTCTTCAACGTCAAAGCGACGCGTCTCACTGACGGCGCAATCCTCCACGCAAAGATGACACCGGTCACAGACCTCGATGCCGCCGCGGGCCACACCAGCGGCTCCGGCTCCATCTATGCCATCGCAAACACCGGACAGACCTCACTCCTCGCGCTCCTCTATCAACTCAAGAGCGCACACATCGACGTAGCCGATAAACCATTCGACGCCGCCGGCACTCACTTCGCCTCAGGCTCTCTCCTCATCACCCAGGCCGACGAGTCCACCATCAACACCGCGTTCCATAAGTTCGTACTGAACGCCGTCCGCCTCGACGCAGCGCCCTCCGTCACCGCGCACACCGTTCACGCTCCACGCATCGCCTTCATGCACACCTGGCTCGCAACCCAGACAGAAGGCTGGTGGCGTCTCGCCTTCGACAAAGCAGGCATACCCTACAGCTACATCAACACCCAGACCGTCTCATCCGACTCCGACCTGCGCAGCAAGTATGACGTCATCATCTTCGCCCCGGTCGGCCACACCTCCACGCAGGATATCGTTGACGGCCTTCCCATGTGGGGCAACCCATTGCCTTGGCAGAAGTCCGAGCTCACGCCCAACCTCGGCCTGCTCGATCAAACCGCCGACACCCGCCCCGGCCTCGGCTACAACGGCGTCGATCACCTGAAGTCCTTCGTTCAAAGTGGTGGCCTCCTCATCACCTGTGAAGACACCGCGCAGTTCGCCACCGAAACCGGCCTCGCTCCCGGTGTCACCGCAGTCTCTGCCACAGACGCCCGCGTCGTCGGCAGCGTTCTCGCCAGCGTCTTCGTCACTCCCTCAAGCCCCATCGCAAACGGATACGCCAACGACCTTCCCGTCATGAGCGCAAACGGCATGGTCTTCAACATCAGCAACACCGTCGCGCGCGATCGCATGCGTATCCTCATGGACCCCTACGCTCACCGGCCCACCGGCCGCGGCGGTCCCGACGACGCCGACATCCCACAGGGCCGCTCCAACGTCGACCCCCAGATTCCCCCCAAGCAGCATCCCTGGGAGCCGAAGTTCCTCAACGAAGACCAACTCCGCAACAACCTGCAGGCCATCCCCGAGCCCTACAAGCCTCAGGTCATCCTTCGCTTCAACGACGAGAAGCATCTGCTCCTCTCTGGTCTTCTCGACAAGGGTGCATCCATCGCCGAACACGCCATCGTCGTCGACGCCCATCTCGGCTCCGGCAACGTCCTCCTCTTCGCCAACAATCCCGTCTATCGTGGCGAAACCATAGGCAGCTACAACCTGGTCTTCAACGCCATCTTGAACTTTGACCATCTGAGCCGTCAGCCAGACTCGACATCTCCAAATAAACCGGAAGCGGACAAACAGGCAGCAGACAAGCCCGCAGCCGAATAGATATTTTTTCGAAGGCCGAATAAATTCTCGCTATCTCCCGCTTTTGCCGCAGCTACTTTAGCTGTGGCGGGCCGCCCGAACCTGCGTCTGTACAAACGAAGTCTCGTTCACCCAGCCGCCGCAGGAATTACTTTTCTGTACCGTTTTTATCCTTGCATTGCAAATTCATCTGCTATATAAAAAGTTACCCGCTGAGATATCAGACATCAATATTAAGACCGGCGCACCCGTCGCTCAGCCGCTGCATTCCTGCATCCTGACGAACTTCTGATTCGCGGAACGCACAAGATCCTTCTTTCTTCTGAACTAACTTCTGGAGGTTTCGATGAGACGCTATTTGGGAATCACCCTATTCGTGCTAACGGCTCTGAGCACGGCAATCGCCTTCGCCCAGAACGCCACCACCTCACTCCGTGGCGTCATCAAAGACCCCAGCGGCGCAACCGTCGGAGGAGCCAAGATCACCCTCCTCAATCCCGCCACCGGAGAGACCTACACCGACACCTCCAGGCCCAGCGGCGAGTACCAGCTCCTCCAGCTCCTCCCCGCCAAGTACACCATCACCGTCAACGCCTCCGGCTTCAGCGATCAGTCCAAGATCGCAGAGTTGCTCGTCAACCAGCCCGCCACCGTCAACTTCACCGTCTCGCCGCAGGCCAGCAACGAGGTCCTCAACGTCACTGCCGAGGCCCAGACCCTCAACAACTCCGACGCCTCCCTCGGCAACTCCACCAACAACGCCACCATCCAGGCGCTCCCCAGCGAAACCCGCAACGTCCCCGATCTGCTCTCGCTCCAGCCCGGCGTCTTCTTCCTTCCCCAGCCGACCAATCCTCAGCTTCAGGACAGCCGCAGCGGCGCAGTCAACGGAGGCCGCTCCGACCAGGGCAACGTCACCCTCGACGGCATCGACGACAACGATCAGGTCAACGGCTTCGCCTTCACCGGCGTCCTCCGCATGACCCAGGACTCCGTCGAAGAGTTCCGCGTCGTCACCGGCATCGCCAACGCCGACTCCGGCCGCTCCTCCGGCGCACAGGTCTCGCTCGTCACCAAATCCGGCACCAACAAGTTCCACGGCGCAGCGTACGAGTACAACCGCCCCACCATCACCGTCGCCAACGACTTCTTCAACAAGCTCGGTCAACTCAACAGCGGCCTGCCCAACCGTCCCGGTAAGCTCATCCGCAACATCTTCGGTGCCGACGTCGGCGGTCCCATCTTCAAGGACAAGCTCTTCTTCTTCGCCAACTACGAAGGCACCCGCCGCGCAGAGAGCGCCGAGGTCACCCGCACCGTTCCTACCGCAACCTATCAGCAGGGAATCGTCCAATACACGGGAGACACCGCAAGCGGTGGTACTGAGAATCAGTCCATCTCCGCCGCTCAACTCGCGATCCTCGATCAAGGCTGTACTGTCTGTAACACGCCCGCCTATGCGCCCGGCCCCGGTGTCAACCCCAACGCCCTCGCCTACCTCAACTCTTACCCCGCGGCCAACGGCTTCAGCGAAGGTGACGGCCTCAACACCGGCTCCTATAGCTTCGCTTCGCCCAATCCCAATCGCCTAAACACCTCCATTGTCCGTCTGGACTACATCCCCTCCTCGAAGCACCGCATCTTCGCGCGCGGCAACTTCCAGAAGGACTTCACCGGCAACGTAGAACAGTTCCCAGGCCAGGGCCCCTCCTCCGTCCTCGTCGATAACACCAAGGGCATGTCCTTCGGAGACACCTGGTCCGTCTCTCCCAACATCGTCAACGACATCCGCTACGGCTATGTGCGGCAAGGCTCCGGCAACACGGGTGTCGGCTCCGGAGACTACGTCGACTTCCGCTTCCTCGACACTCCCACCGCAGAAACCCGAAACACCATCGTCAGTGTCCCGGTCAACAACATCATCGACAATCTCACCTGGAGCAAGGGCAAGCACACCATCGAAGTCGGCGGCAACTGGCGTCTCATCCATCAGAATCGCACCTCCAACAACACCTCCTTCAACAGCGGATCCACCAATCCCTACTGGCTTGGTGGCAACCCGCCCGATCCCTCCACCCTCGGCCTCGACCCCGTCGATGGAGGCTTCAGCAACTCCTATCTCATCGCCTACGCCAACCTCGTCGGAACCGTTCCCTCGGTCACGAATAGTTACAACTACCAGGTGACCAGCGCCACCACTGGCACCCTGCTCGCCGACGGTGCTCCACTGGAACGACACTTCAAGGCAAACGAGTACGAGTGGTTCGTGCAGGACGCCTGGCGTCCAACGCCCAATCTCACCCTCACCTTCGGCATCCGCCACACTATCCTGCAAACTCCATGGGAGACTAAAGGTCAGCAGGTCTCGCCCACCATCGACACCCACGACTGGTTCACCGGACGTGAAACCGCCGCACTTCAGGGCACGATCTCCGAGCCCGAACTCCAGTTCGCTCCCAGCGGTCCCTTCTACAACAGGCCCGGCTTCTGGCCCAAGGCGAAGGACAACTTCGCTCCCCGCTTCGCCCTTGCCTACTCGCCCGACAATAAAACCTCCATCCGCGCCGGCTTCGGCATGTACTACGACCACTACGGTCAGGGCCTGGTCAACATCTTCTCCCAGAACGGCTCCTTCGGTATCTCATCTCAGATAACCAACGCAGCCGGCAACACGACTACGGATACCGCCCCTCGCTTTACTTCAAGAAACGCTCTGCCATTCAGCAACGGATCCGCGGCAGCAACCCAGGTCTATCCGTACTCCGCTCCCGCCGGCCCGGAGGACGGCTTCGCCATCACCTGGGGACTCGACAACAAGCAGAAGACCCCGTACTCCGAGTCCATGGACCTCTCTGTTCAGCGTGAGCTCAAGGGGGGATGGACCGTTGAGACCGCCTACATCGGTCGTCTCGGCCGTCACCTCCTCCAGAGTCTCGATCTTGCAGAGCCAGTTGACTTCAACGATCCGCAGGGCAGCGGCGACTACTACTCCGCAGCCGCTCAGCTCTCCGCTGCCGTCGATGCGAACGGCGGTAACTCCGCAGCCAACGTAGCGGCCATCCCGTACTTCGAGCACGTCTTCCCCTACATGGCAGGCGTCACAACAAAGAGCTGTCCAACTGCGAACCAGTCTGCGACGCAGGCTATCTACTGCAACGAGTGGGCGCCCTATCGCTCCAACCTCGGAGCAACCACCGCCCTGGCTGACATCGACTTCTACTGCTCCTATGGATGTCCCGCCGGACACGTATCCCGCTTCTGGCAGGATCAGTTCGCCTCGCTCTACGCCCAGTCCACCATCGGCATGAGCTACTACAACGCCGGTCAATTCACCCTGCGCCATCCCATGACCCACGGCCTCCAGGCCGATATCAGCTACACCTACTCGCGCTCTATCGACTTCGGCTCCGACACCGAACGCAGCACCGAGTTCAACGGAAATCCGCCGTCCGTCGCCCAGGGTGCCAGCAGCATCATCAACACCTGGAAGCCTTACCTCAACCGTGGCGTCTCCGACTTCGACACCACCCACATCCTCACCGTCGACTGGGTCTATCAGCTTCCCGTAGGCCACGGTCAAACTTTCATGGGCAACTCCAACAACTTCGTCGACGCCCTCATCGGCGGCTGGCAGCTCTCCGGAATCTTCCGCACCACCAGCGGTCTGCCCTTCTCGGTCAACGAGCCCGGTTGGACCACCGACTGGCAGCAGGAGGGCTACGGCGTCGTCACCGGCAACGTCAAAATTAAACGCCACTTCGATCAGAACGGAGAGCCGCAGTTCTTTGCGGGCACATCCAACGCCACCATCAACTCCGGCGTCAACAACGGCACTCCGATCCGCCTGCCCTACCCAGGCGAGACCGGTCAGCGCAACAACTTCCGCGGCGACGGCTTCATCGATCTCGACTCGGGCCTCAACAAGACCTGGGGACTGGGAGAGTACGGCAAGATCAAGTTCGCCTGGGAGGTCTACAACGTCACCAACAGCATGCGCTTCGATGTTGGCGGCGGCAACTTCAACGGCCAGCTCACCTCCGGTGGAACCTTGGGCGTCTCCAGCATGCTGCTCAACCCCGTACGTCGTATGCAGTTCTCCCTGCGCTACGACTTCTAACCTCACCCAACAACAAAGAGCGCGGACAAGCAGAACATCGCCCCGCGCTCCTTCTTCTTTAACCCGATAGAGCAGGGAATTGCCTTCACCGTTCTCATCCGCAGGAATCTGCCATTGCCATTGCCGTTGTCATTGCTATTGCGGTTGTCTGTTCTCTTGTTGTCATCCCGTAGGGATCTGCTGTTGCGGTTCACCTGGCAAACCCGAAAGCGATCGGCCCGAAAAATAAACCTGCGAAACATGGCGTACTCTTCACCACCTGAAAACCGACAGCTCCCGCACCACGTTCACCACCCTATCCACCACAACTCACCAGCAAACTACCACGCCAAAAACACGCTTCGCCCACACCCGCCTCTAAAAACACCAATAAAACAACGAAAAGGGAGGCCGCAGCCTCCCTCTTCCATGCTCAAAAAAACGTACAAAAACTACTCCGCCTTATGCTCCGTCGGAGCAGCAGGCTTCACCGGTACTGGCATTCCCAGGTACTTGTCATACCATGCGAACCACCGCTCGTAGCGATCCCGAACGAAACTCGGACGTGTAAACCCATGAAACTGACCGGGATACACCACAAGCTCCGCGGGCGTCCCGACGCTCTTCAACGCCTGGTACATCTGCTCGCCGCCAACCAGCGTCACGTTGAAGTCCTTATCCCCACCCATGAAGAGAGTAGGAGTCGTGATCTTGTCCGCATGCAGAAACGGATACGACAGCTTGAGATAAGGCGCAACGTTCTTCCACGGTGGCTCTAACTCGTTGTCATACTGCAAGATATACTGATCCACCCCATACATCCCAAGCAGATTAGCCGTCCCGGCCCCGCTCGAAGCGGCCTTGAAACGCGTCGTCGAAGCGATGGTATAGTCCGTCAAAATGCCGCCATAGCTCCAACCTCCAACTCCCATCCGGTCAGCGTCGATCTTGCCCGTAGCAACCGCCCCATCCACTGCCGCCAGAAGATCGATAACCTCTTTATCACCCCAATCCGCATTGATAGCAAAGGAGTAATCGTGTCCACGACCCGTGCTTCCGCGATAGTTCACCTGCAACACAGCAAAGCCGTGAGCCGTCAGCAACTGCCGATCTGGCGCAAATCGGTGTTCATCCTGAGCCGTCGGCCCACCGTGAATCCAAAGCAGCATCGGTGCCTTCGTCCCCGCCTTATAACCCACTGGCATCGTCAACATGCCATGCACATCATTCCCATCCGAAGTCTTCGCCGTTAGATCCTCTGCCGGGACTAAGTCCAGCTGTGCCAACAACGCGTCATTATGCGAGGTCAATTTGCGCGGGGTCTTTCCATCCAGCACATAGATCTCCGGTGCCTTCTGATCCGTCGTCCAGACAAAAGCCACGTGGCCATTGGCCGTCGAGAGCGCTGCCGCAGCTCCACTCTCAACGGTAAGTCGCTTGATTCCATTACCTTTCAACGGAATCTCTGCAACATAGTCCACGCGATCTTCACCAATCGTGGAAAGCAGCGATTTGCCGTCCTCAGCAAACACCACAGGACCCGTACCCATGGCCGCGGTTGCCGCAATAACCTCGGGCGAACCGCCAGCAGCAGTTACAACCGCAGGCCGCTCCATGTCATAGATGGAATATCGAGGAGCAATACCCTGTCGATAAGCGATCCTCGTACTATCAGGACTCCACGCCAGCGGGCCACTATCCTGACCGCTGAAAGTCGTCAGCTTGCGCATTACGGAGTCACCCTTGGACTCAACCACGAAAATGTCAGAGTTATTTGATCGATCGGGATCAGACCCCTCCTGATCACTCACGAATGCGACAAATCTTCCATCTGGGGACCACTCCGCCGCTCGCTCGTCGTATTTGTCTTCTTTGGTGAGCCGTGTCAGTTTCTTCGTCGAAACATCAAAGAGAAATATCTTGCTGCGCTTATCAGTCAGATAGCCCTGGATGTCCTGCTTGAAGTGGTAGCGGTCGAGAACAATCGGCTTAGGCGGTGTGGGCTTTGCGCCCTTCTCTGGTTCCAGTTCATCTTTGGCTTTTAGAGTCAGCAGCAACTGTTTTGAGTCGGGCGACCATCTGTAGTCCTCCAGATCTTCTTTAACCTCAGTCAGTTGATGCGCCTCTCCACCACGTCGGTCGAGAAGCCATACCTGAGAACCTTTGGCTTTGCCCGGACGAGAAGACGTGAAAGCGAGCCATTTGCCATCCGGACTCCAACGAGGAGATCCCGCTCCCTCCGTTCCATAAGTAAGTTGCACGTCCTGCAACCCATCCCAGCTCGCCATCCAGACTTCGGAGACGTTCTTATCTTCCTCAACATCTACATGCGATGTCGTATAGGCGATCCACTTTCCATCAGGTGAAACCTGAGGCCCACCAACGTTCATTAGCTTCGCAAGATCATCGATAACCATAGGCCGTTTCTGACCAAAAACCGGCATGGAAAGGACGCAGGAAAACGTGAGAGAAAGTCCCAAAAGACGCAAACACTGATATCGCATATTCGGCAGTCTACCAGACTGCTTTTTGGCTTGCCGCGTCTCATTTAGCATTTATTGTCCGCGCTATGGTGGCAAGCTTAACCCTTTGATGAGAGTTGGCGTTACTTGCCCTTTGCCGGCTAGAGCACTTGGTCGTCATACTTTCCGGTCTAAATCTGCTAAACCAGACCCGCTTTTCGGGCAAGTCTCGATAATGTATGGTCCGCCGCGTGACTGCAAGGGTAAGGTTGGTCGAGAAGACAAGTCTGCGCAAATGTATTCGGCCTTTGGTTGGAGAACGTCTCTCCTGGCCATGATGAGATGCGCGCGTGTCGGTCCTTATAAACGCCGCGGTCGTTGGAGACCATTATCAGGATCAGGCTTTGGACACGCCGTTGTGACTGTTCTTTCGTCCTTGCTTTCCTATGCAGACTTCGTGGAAGAGCTTTCGTCGTCGTGATGCGTAAAAGTGGGAGCGCGGAGCGCTTCCAAGCCGTAGGTGTCTTTTTCGCGCCTAGACTGGCTGAGCTGTTGCCCTGTAGTCGTTACCGCAGGAGAGCACGGCCCACGCGGTGCGAGCTAGCTTGTTGGCCATCGCAACCACCGATACGCTTTGCGATGCCGTATGCGATCAGCGCCTGCGTCAACTCATCCGCAACGACTGCATTGATCAGGAACAGCTTGTCGACTCCGTTCATCGCTTCCTCTATGGAAACGGGATCAAGCAAATCGCCGCTGGCCACCTCAACGCTTGCTGGCAGCTTATGATCGGCATCGGGTTTACGAATCAACGCACGGACTTCTGCGCCGCGCTTCAAGAGCTCCCCGGCCACCAAAGAGCCCACATTTTCCGTTGCACCAGTGACCAAAACTTTCATATCTTCTTCGCTCTTTCTCAATGGTTTACATCTGGTTGTTGCCTCTAAGTTCTCCGCGCGAGTCGTTCACTAGAGATCAGGTGAAAGCAGCTCGTCGTATGTCGTCTATAGAACAGATGCGAGACCTGGAGTTTCTGGAGCCCTGATACACGCAAAGCTGCTTTGCGCTAGAGCAACGAATGAATGACAATGAGTGCAGCATGTTCGCGAATAGGAATCTGGTGTCCTTCGTTGGCGGACATTTGGACACCTGAGACTTCCCAAGGAAAGAAGCACTGTTATTATCAGTGACTTGCCGGAACACATCATGCCGCACCACATTGATTTAAATGACGTCCGGACTTTTGTGATCGCCGCGCAGGCGGGAACAATGAGCGCTGCCGGGAAGACGCTGCATCAACCAGCGTCGACGGTAAGCAGATCTCTCACCCGTCTTGAAAAGCACCTTGGGGTACTTCTGGCGCATAGGGTCCGAAAGGATTGATTTTGACAGACGCGGGCAGGGAGTATCTTCTCGCCTGCAGACGCGCGTTGCGGACGCTCACGGATGGGGAGGAATTCCTAGAGGTTCGCCGCTCTGACCCAAGCGGCACGATCAAGATCGCGTGCCCGCTGACTATGGCCCGCGAGATACTCGCGCCCTTGCTTAAAGAATTCATCACCCGCTTTCCGTCTTTGAAAATGGAAATTGAGCCGTACTCTTTTGGCTGGGATCAGGAACCCCGTGAAGATGTGGACGTGTTCTTCAAACTCAAGGCGCCAAAGGACTCCGTACGGCGGGTCCGGTCCTATCCTGGGACTGCACGGGGCTCTTCGCGAGTCCGGCATACGTGAACGCATTAGGCAGTCCTGCTAATCCCGACGAACTCGCCGCTCATCGGTGCGCGGGCTCCGGAGCTTGGAAGCTGTCCCGCGGATCGAAAGAGGTCAGTCCAAACATTGCATTCCACGTCGTGACGAGTGATCCCGGCATCAATCTGCCGTTTGCTCTCGACGGTCTTGGCATCACTGTCCTGCCGCTGTGGATGGCAAAGCACCCGGACAACCGAAGTAGGCTTGTTCCGATTCTTCCGCTGTGGAAGCCGGAACCGATCACATTGTGTGCGCTGTTTTCCGGTTCGTCTCGACTCACGCCAAAAGTAGAAGGGCTTCTCGACTTTCTGGCTGAGTACATCGGCCCAGACCGCGATCCACGGGTAAAAACATGGTCGCGCAAAGCAATACTTCACAGACCTGACTCTTTCTCCAACGTCTGGGCCTTGAGCAATTGGGCCCCAGCCTCACAGCTAACAGTTGAAAGATCGATTCCTGCTGATTTGGAGCATAACTATCCGCAACTCCGAACCGGTCAACGCAAGCCGATTCGCGTTACTAACCCTTCAAAGTAGAGCGAACGAGTAGGAGCGGTTCGTCCGCTCCTGCTGGCTGCTCGCTCGTGATTGGTGCATTTACAGGTTCGGATGTAGATCGCGTACGGGGCTTACCTGCTCCAGAAGTGACGCAACGTGGAGGATCGCGGACTCGGCTTGCCAGTTGCCGACGATTTGGACACCGATGGGCATCCCATCGTGGCTAGTGCCGAATCGTATTGAAACGCTCGGCAGACCGGTCACGTTCAACGGCGATGTGGCGGACATGATGTTCATAATGTCCACCGTTTGGCCGTTTATCAGTAACTCCTTTTGGCCATGCTTGAAGGAAGGAGTAGGCAGAACCGGGGTGAGCAAGACGTCGTACTTCTGGAAGTACTCGGCGTAACCATCCTTCAGTCGCTCCGCTGCCTGCACTGCATCGATGTAGTCCGCCGCCGGCGTATCGGGCAGCGAGAGCATGAACCTGCCCATGTCGCCAATTTCATCCTCGCTGCGGCCGGTCGTCGTCTTCACGAATTCAGGCTTCATCTCGAGGACATGCAGACGGCTGAACACATCGAGCGCGAAATCGCGTTCAAGTGCAGGTACGCGCACGGACTCGACGGTGTGTCCGAATTGCTTGAGCGCCTCAGCGGCAGCTTCCACCGTCGCCGCAACCTCGCGGTCGACGGAGCCAAAGCCGGGCTCCACCAGCCAGCCCACACGAAGCGCACCCTTGTTGGAACTGCCAATCCCGTAATCGAATGGGATGGCGCTGCTGGAGTAGCCGTCTTGTCCATCCGGTCCAACGAGCAGAGAAAAAGCCAACGATAGATCGCGAATGCTTCGCGCCATCGGGCCCACATGCCAGAAACGGCGTGGCTCACGCGGCCAGATGCCCGTCATTGGGACGCGTCCGTGGGTCGCCTTGAGCGAGACAATGCCGGTGTGGGCTGCCGGACCACGCAGGGAGATCGCAAGGTCGGTACCCAGGCCAAGCGGAGACATGCCCGCTGCAATCGCTGCCGACTCGCCACCGCTTGAGCCGCCCGGCGTCAGATCCAGATTCCAGGGGTTGTTCGTCCGGCCCGTGAGTAGGTTGTCACTTTCAATCCCGTAGGAGAATTCAGGGAGATTGGTCTTCGCAAGAAGAATGCCTCCTGCTTTCTTCAGGCGCGCAACGCTGGTCGCATCCGTATCGGGCGTCCGTCCCTTGAAGATCGGCGTTCCACGTTGGGTCTGCACCCTTGCTGTGTCGATCGAATCCTTTACCGTGAATGGCACACCGTGCAAAGGTCCTAACTCGTCTCCTCGGTGTACCGCCGCCTCTGCTTCCCGTGCGGATTTCAAGGCATCTTCGGCGATCGTAACGATCGCATTCACCTTCGGGTTGACGACCTCGATGCGATCGAGGTGTGCCTTCATGACTTCGACCGGGGAGACCTCGCGTGTCCGGATCAGCTCGGCCAGCTTCGTTGCGTCGGAATAAATTAGTTCGGTGCTCATTGTGTGCCCTCTACCTGCCACTTGGCAGGTACATGCTTGAGATTCTACCTGCCACATGGTAGATTCATAAATCGAGAGAGTTTTTTCGATGGTGGGCGGAGGCGTGTGATGAGTGCAAACGCTCGTGAAGACATTCTGGCTGCCGCGAAGCTTGTTGCTCAAGCTCACGGTTATGCAGGATTGAACTTCCGTGATTTGGCTGAACAGGTCGGCATCAAAGCCGCAAGTATCTACTATTACTTCCCCAGCAAAGCCGAACTGGCTACGGCGCTGGCGAAGCGCTACTGGGAGGATGATGCGGCTTATCTTGAGTCTCTGCTGCAGAACTCCGCCACACCGCTGGACGCACTGCGTCGCTATCCGGAGACCTTTCGCTGGGCACTGGAGAACGACAATCGCATCTGCCTTTGCAGCTTTATGTCTGCGCAATTCGACGACCTGCCTGACGTAGTGAAGCCGGAAGTTCAAGCTTTCGCCGACGTCAACGTTGCGTGGCTAAGAAAGACATTGGTTGCTGCTAAGGTTGTTAGCGCCAAGGAAGCCGAGAAGCGAGCACGTGCTATCTACTCTGGAATCGTGGGTGCTCAACTGATGGCAAGAAGCCGCGCAGATATAGCTCTCTATGACAGCGTGATCGACAGCTACCGCGCCGCAGGATTGCTTCCCAGATGAAGGCAGGTTCGTACTGAGAAACGCCGTTTACGCAACCATATCTAATACGGCAGGAAGAGCATTCGCGATATCGGTTATGATAGACTATGATAATCTTTATCGCATGGGAGGATCCTACATGCCTTCTGTTGCACTCAAGAATCCGGCTCGGTATCAGCATTGGGATGTTCAGGAAGGCGAGGCGCAAGAGATCGCTCCCCGTCTCAAGAACATTGCGGCACGCGCGCTCGTGTTTGTCTCCAGCGGCAAGGATGACGATCAACGCACTAAAGCCAGGTTCGATACCCTCCGGCAGGCATCCGAGCTGATCGACATGCTCCTGGACGCAAAACAGGAAGACCGCTGGAAGGCGCTCGTCGAGGCCCTTACCCCCGATGTCCCCCTCAGCCCCAACCGGCTCATTGAGGCCGGGATGTTTGCCCAGGCCATTCAGGGCATCGTCGAAAGCAAGGAATTTGCGAGGGCCGCCGATATCGCCATCGCCGCACACTTCAGCAAGACCAATCCCAGTTCCCAGCCGAATCGCTGGAAGAAGGCGGGACTGATCTTCGCGGTTCCCTATAAGGGAGCTGACCTCTACCCGATCTATGCGTTGGAGTTCAAGGATGGCGCGCGACCTCTTCCAGTTATGGAGAAGGTCTTGAGTCTCCTTGCAGATAAGGATGATTGGCAGAAAGCGTTCTGGTTTGGAAGCGTGAACTCCTACCTCCACAACAAAATGCCAAAAGACCTCCTTAAGTCGAAACCTCAGGAAGTCCTGCGAGCCGCTGAGATCGAGGCTGCAGGCGTCCAGCATGGTTAGGAGCGGGTACGCCTGAATGGCGCGAACAATGATCGTCAGACGGGAAATCTAGTAGTCGCGGCGTACACACACGACAGCAGCCGTCAGCTTGATCCGCAACTCCATACGCACGCGGTCGCCGCGAACCTGAGTAATGACGGAGTGGAGGGCCGATGGAAGGCACTCCAGGCCTCGGGAATGTATGAGCGCCGTGCCTACATTACTGAGGTCTATCGGAATGAGCTGGCACGGAAGGTGCGCGGGCTGGGATACGAGATAGAGAGTCAGCGGAACGCAAAGGGAGTCGATAACGGATTCGAGATCAAAGGCATTTCAAGAGACGTGCTGGAAAGGTACTCACAGCGCAGCGACCAACGGGATGAGTCAATACGGCAGTTCGCAGCGGAGCATGGGCGGCAACCTACGGACAACGAGGTCGCGGTGCTCGTGCGGGAATCTCGCCCGGACAAGTTGCATGAGATCAGCTCAGCGGAGGTTCATCGCCTGCAGGTAGACCGTATCTCCTCGCAGGAGCACGCAAACCTGCTCGATCTTCGGGAGCGGTCTATCGAGCGTAGTCAAACATTCATTCCTGAAATAGCTCCAGCCGTCCAATCTCTGCAGCATGCGGAAGAGCACCTATTCGAGCGGAAGACTGTCTCCAAGGATCACGAATTTATGACGGAGGCCCTGCGTCATGGCAGGGGCAAGCTCGATCTCGCGGAGTTGCGCGGAAGCTACGAGTTTGAAGTAGCTCAGAGCAAACTCCTTCAGGTCGGCGGCAATGTAGCGACCCAAACAAGTCTTGAACGCGAGCGGAGCATGGTGGCGGCCGTCGATCATGGCATCCATCGTTACCCCGCTCTGGGTGGCAACGATCACTTTGAGCCGAAGGCGAGTCTCCGGTTAGAACAACGTCACGCCGTAGAGACGATACTTGCGTCCCAAGATTTTGCAGTCAATCTGCGCGGTGCGGCAGGGACCGGGAAGACCGCTACGTTGCAGGAGATTGATCGCGGCTTGCACGCGGCGGGGCATGAGGTCTTGGCTGTAGCTCCAACGCGGAGTGCCGTCGAAGAACTGCAGAAGGTTGGCTTTGGATCGTCGATGACGATCTCTCGTTTGCTTGAGGACCAGACTGCACAGGAGAGCATTCGGGGAAGTGTGCTGATCGTAGACGAGGCAGGCATGGTCTCAGGGCGGCAAATGGAAGGGCTGCTCGATCTGGCCCGTCGCGAGGATGCGCGGATTCTGTTCTCCGGGGACACGCGCCAGATACAGAGCGTGGAGTCCTCTGACGCTTTGCGAATCCTGGAGCGCGAGTCGCGGATGACAAGCGTTTCCTTGACCGGCATCCAGCGCCAATCGAACCCTGAGTATCGAGAGGCTATTGAAACCTTCCGGCAATCGCCCGATCAAGGCTTTGCCAAGCTCCAAGACTTGGGAGCCCTCCGTGAGGTGCCCTACACGGAGCGAGCGAAGGCAGTGGCCTATGTGTATCGAGAGATGACTGCAGAGCCTGGTCGCAAGGTGCTCGTCGTTGCGCCCACACATGAAGAGATTGGGCGCGTCACGCAGGCGATCCGCGAAGATCTGAAGCAGAGGTCTGTATTGGGTGATGGTGAAACTCTACAACGACATATTCCGTTGCAGTGGACTGAAGCGCAGAAGAAGGACATCTCCAATTATCAACCCGATCAGGTGCTGGTGTTTCATCGTGCCTCACACGGTATAGAGAAGCATGAGGCGTTGACTGTCACTGGCGTTTCGGGTTCCAGCATCCACACGATGAACGAGCGTGGTGAAGATAAGTCCGTCAGTCTCACACAGGCAAGATCGTTCTCCGTGTATGAGCGCACAGAGATTGAAATTGCTGCCGGGGATAAGCTGCTGCTGATGGGCAATCGCAAAGAGCCGGGGTTCCGAGCAACAAACGGTGAGCTAACGACCGTGCGGAGTGTCGAGGGAGGGATTATCAATCTGGAAGACGGGCGGAGCGTGCCGACGAACTATCGCGAGTTCACGCATGGTTACGCCGTCACGGCACATCGCAGCCAAGGTAAGACAGTCGATCAGGTCATCATCTCCGCTGACGTGATGAAGCAGGAGCTGTTTTACGTCGCTGCGTCGCGTGGCCGTGAGGGGATTGCAATCGTCACTTCAGATGTAGAACGCCTCGGTCAATCGTTGGGTGTCTCGATGGCACGTCCGTCCGCAATAGAGCTTGCAAACGAGATTTCACAGTCGAAGCAGTCGCTTGAGCATAATGCGGGGATGAACCCGAAGCAGGTCATCGAAGCGCTTAAGCCTCCGCGCGATATGGGGTTTGAGCAAGGGATAGGATTGGGGTTTTAGCCCCTCAATTCCTGCGCTGAATTTGCTCCTGCCAACCGGCACTAATACCGGCAATATAATCCGCGATGTCCCGTCTAAATTGTTACAGGTGTATAATTTGTGATGGATATGAAATCGGCAAACAAAGCGCCTATGCCGACACCTTCCTGGATGGAGCCCATGCTTCCATCGGACGGAGGTAGAGTACTGGAAGATATTGCTTTCGACCTCATCTCCAGCTCCAATGCACTCGCAGGTCAGATTCATCCCATCGTTACTGAGTCAGTAGGCAACCTGGTTCGTTCGATGAACTGCTACTACTCAAACCTCATCGAGGGTCACGACACGCATCCGCGTGATATCGACCGCGCATTGCATAAAGACTACTCGACCGAACCTCGCAAGAGAGCCTTGCAGCTCGAAGCGGTCGCGCACATCGAAGTGCAGAAGGCAATCGACGACGGCCTCGACCCGAAAGACTTTCCGGCTTCATCGGCATACGCCGTCTGGCTGCATCGCGAGTACTGCCGTCGTCTGCCGGATGAGCTGCTATGGGTCGAAGATCCCGAGACAAAGCGCCGCATACGGCTTACGCCTGGGGCGCTACGCGACGGGGAAGTCGTTGTCGGTCTGCACCTGCCGCCACCGGCTGCCGCGCTCCCTGGGTTTCTTAAGCGTTTCGAGCAGGTTTACAGCCCACAGAGTTTATCCAAGGTGCGACAGGTGACCGCCGTAGCGGCTGCACATCATCGCTTCCTCTGGATACATCCTTTTTACGACGGCAACGGTCGCGTGGCGCGATTGATGTCGCACGCTCTGCTGCGTCGCCTCGGCGTTGGCAATAGCCTCTGGTCTGTGGCGCGGGGTCTTGCGCGGAATGTGGGCGATTACAAATCCTTGCTGATGGCGGCGGATGCTTCGCGTCGTGGCGATCTGGATGGTCGTGGGAATCTTTCGCAGGCGGCTCTTGATAGCTTTTGCGAATTCTTTCTGCGTGTCTCGAACGATCAGGTTTCGTATATGAGCACGATCCTTCAGCCTTCTGAGTTGCTTCGTCGCATGGAAATCTACGTCGAAGACGAGACGCGCGCGGGTCGTCTTCCCAAGGGCAGCTTTCCACTACTGCGTGAGGCTCTCCTTGCGGGTGAGGTTGAGCGCGGACTGGCTCCCTCGCTTACGGGATACAAGGAGCGGATGGCGCGGACGGTCGTATCGAAGCTGCTGGATGCGGGGCTGCTCGTTTCCCCAAGTCATGTGGCGCGTCTGCGACTCGGATTCCCGCTGCCAGTTGTCGAGCGCTGGTTTCCAGCGTTGTATCCATCAGCTAGCTATCGCTTCTATGCCTAGCTCGATACGATCAGGACTGCTTCTAAACTATTTTTAGCTTGTTTTCCACAGGCGAATCGAGTCCCAAGCGTTCCCAAGAATTCCTTAGAAGACACTGTAACGACAATAAAGGCCTCAGAGTCCGAAAGACCTCTTCCCAAAGGGCTTCGTGGGCATCTGGACAAATCTTACGCACAGTTTGATCGTGTGTTCAGGAGGCGTACGAGCCATGTCCGATTTCAAGTTTTCAACGGAACCGTTCTTGGATAGCGATCAAGCCGCCGCTATCCTTCGCATTCACCCTAAGACCCTTCAACGTCTGGCCCGACACGGTCGCGTCATCGGGTACCGTGTCGGCAAGCTCTGGCGATTTCACCGTTCAGACCTTGAAGGCCGGAATGATGGCTTCGTTTCCACACTCGACTCCGACACTGCCGAGCGGTACGCTTTAAGTACCACTCGTGCCCGCAACTAACAGGAGGTAATCCATGTTTGTTCGGACACGGTTTCAATATGGCAGTCTGCGGCTACGGAAGCGCGAGCGAGGTTCTGACGTGTGGGAGTTTCGTTATTACGAGACCAACCCGGAAGGCAAGCGGGTACGACGGAGCATGATCCTTGGGGAACAAGCTCTGTATCGGACCGAGGCCGAAGCACGTAAGGCAACGCAAGCAATTCTGATGCAGCTCAATGAGGAAGCTCCACGCGCCGAAATGGAAGCGCCGACGTTCGGGGCTCTGCTCGATAAATATATCGAGCATGAGTTGCCAGAGCGATACTCCACGCGGAGTTCGCATCTCTCGAACATTCGGAAACACATTCGACCGCGCTGGAACGAACAACCCATAAACAAGATGAAACCGATGGCGATGGAGCTGTGGCTGCGTGATCTGCCACTTGCTCCAAAGTCGAAGGTTCATATACGGAGCCTGATGCACCTTGTCTTGAAGTGTGCGGAGCGATGGGGAGTCATTGAAATTGGCAAGAACCCTGTCGCGCTGGTGCGCGTCAAGAATGCAAGCAAGCGGCTGAAGCGGCCCCAGATCCTCGAAGTGGCTCAGTTCTTCGAGATGCTCAAGCATCTCGCGGAGCCGTACCGCACGATGGTGATGGTGGCGCAGTGTACAGGACTTCGCATCAGCGAAATCCTGGGCCTGCAATGGGGTGACTTCGACTTCGAAGCGCACACCTTCATGGTTCAGCGCAGCTCTGTCGGTGGACGGATCGATGCGGCGAAGACGGAATACTCGAAGGACTATGTTCCGCTCGACCTACGTCTGGAAGAACTGCTGCTTCGGTGGCGGAGCTTCAGCACCTTTTCCAAGGATGGGGATTGGGTCTTCGCCAATCCGCAGACTGGAAAGCCGTATCACCAAGAGAGCCTCAAGAAGCGCCAGCTTCGCAGGGTCGCTGACATCATCGGCCTGCCGGAAGGGATCGGTTGGCATACGTTCCGCCACACCTATCGTTCATGGCTCGATGAGACCGGCGCTCCGATGAAGGTGCAGCAGGAGTTGATGCGTCACGCCTCTATTCAGACGACGATGAATGTCTACGGAAGAGCCATGACAGACTCGAAGCGCAAAGCCAATAGCCAAGTCGTAGGGCTGGTGTTTGGCGAAATGGCGCTTCAATGGGACGATTTCGATTTTGAAAAGAATCAACTCCTCGTTCAGCGCAGCTTTGTGAGCGGCCGGGTCGACGACGTCAAAACCGAATACTCCCAGGACTATGTTCCTCTGCATCCATCCCTGACCAAGATCGTCTTGGCCTGGAGCAAGCAGGCCGTACCCACCGCAGAAGGGTGGGTCTTTGCGAATCCGATGACAAACCGACCGTACCATCCGACCGAGATCCAGAAGCGGCATCTTCGCCCTTCAGGATGCTGTGTGGTCGCATGTCCGACGTGCGGCGCGGCACCGGGAGTATGGTGCTGGCAGGGTCAACCCACAGCAAACGGCAAGCGTGTTCTGATTCATGACACACGCAAGGTCTCGGCGGGGAAGCTCGGAGAGATCGGTTGGCACACGTTCCGCCACACGTACCGTTCGTGGTTGGACGAGACCGGAGCTCCGATGAAAGTGCAGCAGGAATTGATGCGTCATGCCTCCATCCAGACGACCATGAATATCTATGGACAGGCGATGTCGTCATCGAAGCGGGAAGCGAATGGGAAGGTCGTTGAAATGGTGCTCAAGCCAGTTGCAGCGAGCGCCTAAAATCAGCGATTTTTCTTATTGGGAGTTTATGGGAGTTTGTGGGAGTTTGTCTCAAGAGTCCGATCCTTGTAAGTGATTGAAAGGATTGGTTGCGGGGGTAGGATTTGAACCTACGACCTTTGGGTTATGAGCCCAACGAGCTACCGGGCTGCTCCACCCCGCTCTTTGAATATACAGTTACTGATAGGTAAAGGTCAATCGGTGGAGTCTGGTGGTTGGAGGGGCTGATTGGTGGGGTTGGAGCGTAACTTTTTTGGATAGATGGGGTCTTTATGGGTACCAGGTTTGCGTGGCGCTGTTGTGTCGCGCGGGAGGTTGCGGAGGAACGTATGCAGCGTAGAGATTTGTTTTTGAGACTTTCGTTAGTGGGACTTTTGGGTGTGGGTATGGTGTCGGCGGATGGGGTCGGGTTTGCGCAGGCCAAGCCTGCGGCGATCCCGGATGCTCAGATTGAGGCGAGCGTCCTGAAGGCACTGGCTGGAGCGCCGCAGTTGGCGGATCAGTCGATTACTTCGACGACGGTCTTCGGTACGGTTACTTTGAATGGGACTGTTAAGGATGAAGCTTCGCGGGATCTTGCCGACAAGCTGGTTTCGACCACGGCCGGGGTGCAGAAGGTGGTCGATCAGTTGGTGATCGGTGCTCCTGCGGCGGCTGGCAACGGTCAGGATCAGAGTGATGCTGGAGCTACGAATCCTAATCTTCAGTCCGATGGGACGATTGCGCCGCCACAGGGTCAGGCTCAGCCGGGCCAGAGCAATGCGGATGGTACGAGCGCGGCTCAGAATCCTTCTGCTGCTACTGCTCCTTCTGCAGGCCAGTATCCTCCGGCGTATGGGGCACCGGCTCAGCAGGCGGGTCAGTATCCTCCGCCCTATGGTGGTGCTCAGAACGGTCAGTATCCTCAGCAGCAGGGTGGTCAATACCCGCAGCAGGGTCAGTATCCGCAGCAGCAGGGTGGACAGTATCCGCCGCCTTATGGGGCGGGTGGTCAGTATCCACAGCAGCAAGGGGGTCAGTATCCTCCTGCTTATCAGCAGCAGCCTTATCCTTCGCGGCCTTATGTGGCGCAGAAGGGTGGGGAAGCGGTTGTGGTTCCGGTTGGGGCTACTGTTCGGGTGCGGATCAATGAGCGTTTGGACAGCAAGACTACGCCAGTCGGAACGGTGTTTAGCGGCGTCGTGTTGAGCGATGTCGTTGCGGGTGGTTCGATTGCGATTCCTCGTGGTGCAGCGATTCAAGGTACGGTGGTCGAGTCGCATAAGGCTGGCGACTTCAAGGGTAAGGGCGAGTTGAAGCTGCAGCTTACTCAGCTTCAGCTTGGCGGAAGAAATTATCCGATTGCCACCGACTTCTGGTGGCACCAGGGTGCGGATAAGACGGCGAACACGGTTGGCAACACGGTCGGCCTTGGCGCGGTTGGCGCTTTGATCGGCGCTGTTGCGGGCGGCGGTGTTGGCGCTGCGGTTGGTGCTGGTGTTGGCGGCGTCGCTGGGCTGGGCGTCTCCGCGGCTAGTGGCAAGGGCGATGCGGTGCTGCCGCCGGAGGCGATTGTGTCGTTCCATCTGACGCAGCCTACGGATATTACGACGGTGTCGCAGGCTGAGTTGAACCGGCTTGGCGCGGGTGTTCCTCCAAGCTCGCAGCCGCAGATGATGCGCCGCTATCCTCCTCCTCCGCCTCCTTATTACGTTCCGGCCTACTAAGCTTCTCGCAGTTAGCTCCCGATGCGAGATCAGAACGCCCGTTGGACTTCACTGTCAGCGGGCGTTTTCTTGTGGACCAGAGGTGGTAGTTCGATGGTGAGATTCGTCTCCTAATCGGCACCAGGTATTGGCTTTACTGCGTGGTTTGTCTCCCGGGTCTATGGGTACCCCACCCCCTGGGGGGTACCCCTTGCTAAGTTGCTTATTTGCATATATTTGCAAATTTAGCTCCTTGTAAAATATTCATTCGAGATGGGTTACGGGTAAAAATTTGTTTCTAAAGGAGATAAGGCCCGGCTTGTGCGCCGGGCCTTTCTCTTTTGTCTCTAGTTCTATTCTAGCGGGTTGAGGGTAACTAATACGTCACGCGAATCTCCGCGATTGGCGCTGGTTTTCGTTGCTTGGGGGCTTGACAGGGTTTTGCGGCGTTGGGGAGAAGAGGCAACGGCAAAGGCAATATTTAGTCGCTTCGGCTTCGCGTTTCGCTCCGGCCTTCGGCAGAGTGGAGTGGGCTTGGGGGTGGGGTTTTAGACGCGAGGCTGAAGCCTCGCTCTATCTCAAGTGCAAGAGCAACAGCAGATCCCTGCGGGATGACAAACAAAGGGACAGGCAAAAAGGACAAACAAGAAGGACAAAGCAAAAAGGCAAAGCAGAAGGACAAACGATAGGGCGAAACAAAGGGATAAGACAAAGGCGCGAGTGCATGTGTTGGAGAAGTTGGTCGGCAATATGATGATTCCGACCAACGAGAGGACTTGTGCGGCAGGCGCGGGCGTGACAGGTATACACGTCACGAAGTGACCTCGCGCCGAGCAGGCGGCTCGTCCGGCAGGACATGATCTTCTCTATCTTCTCGATCAGCTCTAGTCGGTGCGGAGGGCCTGGGTGAGGTCTACGGAAGCGGCTCGGCGGGCTGGCAGCAGGGAGGCGGCGAGGGCGAGGAGCAGGAGGGCGACTGCGGAGAGGGTGAGGACGAGGGGATCGACGGCGCTGACTCCGAAGAGGAAGGAGCTGAGCAGGTGCGAGGCGGCCATGGCTCCGGCCAGCCCGATGACGCAGCCGATGATGGCGAGCTTTGCGCCGGAGAGCATGACGATTCCTACGATGCCGGAGCGCTGCGAGCCGAGCGCCATGCGGATGGCCATCTCCTGCACGCGGAGCGCGACCGAGAAGGCGATGATGCTGTAGATACCGAGGACGGCGAGCAGGACGGCGATGAAGGCGAAGGCGGAGATGATGGCGGTGTTGAAGCGGCGGGGGGCTTCGGTGTCGGAGATGGCGTGCTCCATCGTCTGGACCTGGTAGAGCGGGAGCTGGGGGTCGATGCCGTGGACGGTGGCGCGGAGGGCGTTTTCCATCTGTTCGGGAGGCATGGAGGTGCGGAGTGCAAGGTAGACGGCGTTGCCGTTGACTTCGTTGGGGGCGGCGAGCGTTCCTTCCATGTCTCCCCGCTGTGCGACAGGGCCGTAGAACTGCTGCTTCATGGGTTTATCGGGTGAGCCTTCCTGAACGTTGGCTACTTCGCCGACGACGATGGCCCATGGGGTCTGCATCGTTGGACCGCCGATGCGGAGGCGCTTGCCAATGGGGTTTTGACCGGGCCAGGACTGGCGGGCCAGCTCTTGATTGACGATGACGACGAGCTGCGCGCCCTTTTTGTCGTCTTCGGTGAAGAGGCGTCCCTGTATGAGGGGAATGCCCATGGCGCGGAAGTATTCACCTTCTACAAGGACGGTGGTGGCGAGATCGAAGGTCTTGTCTTTGGGCTGGACGTAGCCTTCTGGAACGAATCCGGAGTTGATGGTGTTGTCTGTGCCGGGCATGAACGAGGTGAGACCGATGCTTTTGACGCCGGGGAGGGCCTGGAGGCGACGGCGCAGCTCGAGGTTGAAGGCGTCGACCGCAGTCTGGTTGGCGTATTGCTTCTGCGGGAGGCTGTAGCTGGCGACGAGGGTGTGGTCGGGCCGGTAGCCGAGATCGACCTGGCGCATCTTTTCGAAGCTGCGGAGGAGCAGGCCGGAGGCGGCGAGTAGGACGAGGGCGACGGCGATCTCTGTGATGACGAGAGCGGAGCGGAGGCGGGCGTGACCGCTGCCGGAGGTGCCGGTGCGGCCTCCTTCTTTGAGGGTGTCGTTGACGCTGGTGCGGATGGCGGCGAAGGCGGGAGCGAGGCCGCAGAGGATGCCGGTGATGACGGCGAGGCCGAGGGCGAAGGCGACGACCTTCCCGTTGAGGCTGATCTCGCTGATACGTGGGAGGGTTTCGGGGAGGAGACGGACGCCGATGCGCATGGCGACGGCGGCGAAGAGGAGGCCGACGACGCCTCCGGCTATGCTGAGGACGAGGCTTTCGAGGATGGCCTGCCAGAGGAGGGCGGAGGCGGTGGCGCCGAGGGCGAGGCGGACGGCGATCTCGCGGCGGCGGCGGATGGAGCGGACGAGGAGGAGGCCGGCGAGGTTGGCGCAGGCGATGAGGAGGACGACGGTGACGGCGAGGAAGAGGGTGCGGATGAGGGGACGAGCCTGCTGGATGGTGTCCTCGTCGAGACGGCGGACGATGGTGTGGAGGTTGAGGCCAGCCATGTAGGCGGGGTAACCGCGCATGATCTGTTTGGCTACGGTGTCGGTGTCGGCTACGGCCTGGGTGGGGGTGACGCCGGGTTTGAGCCTGCCGACCATGTTGTAGTTCCAGGAGCCGACGCCGCTGGCGATCTCTTCGGGCTTGAGGCTCATGGGGACCCAGAGCTCGCTGCGGTTGAGATGGCCGGGGAGGAGCGGGTACTCGAAGTTGCGGGGCATGACGCCGATGACGACGTAGGGGTTGCGATCGAGGATGATCTTTCTGCCGAGGATGTTGGGGTCGGCGTGGAAGCGGCTCTGCCAGGTAGCGTAGCTGAGGACGGCTACGGGCTGGTGCTGATCGTCCTCCTGCTGGGTGAAGACGCGGCCGAGGAGAGGCTGGACGGCGAGGGCGGGGAAGACGCCGCCGGTGAGCCGGGCGCCGCTGATGGTGGCGGGGTCGCCGACGCCGGAGAGCTCGTAGCTGGTGTTCTGGACGCCGCCGAGGCTGGAGAAGCTGTGGGTGCCGCGGATGTAGTTGCCGATGTCGGGTGCGGTGGTGCCGTCTTCGCCGCTGCCGTCGAAGTCGGTTCCGGGGAGGATGTCGGAGAGGACGACGAGGCGGCTGGGGTCGGGGAATGGCAGGGGTCGGAGGAGGACGGCTTCGACGATGGAGAAGATGGCAGTGGTGGCGCCGATGCCGAGGGCGAGCATGAGGATGGCGGTGGCGGAGAATCCGGGGGACTTCGAAAGATGACGAACGGCGATCTTGAGGTCGCGGAGAGGCGTGGGCATTCGGGGTCCTCGTGCTGGCTGCTGCAATCTGATTTAAGGTACTCGGCTGGGATGTTGCACGTGGGGTGCCATTGGGGTGGGGGCGAAGTTTGTTTGGGTTGAGAGAGTTAGGGGTGGGGGAGTGGTTGGGGATGGGGGTGGGGTGTCCATATGCGGAGTTAGATGTCCGGTGGTGGACACGGTGGAAGGCGAGGGGGTTGGCGGGTCGGAGGGCGAAAGGTGAATTCCGGGCTGCGCTGATTTATACTTGTCGCTTGCCCTGCAACCAGCGTGGCGCGAGTTGATAAGCCCCCGCATGGTCACGCAAAATCCCGGGCACGCCACTATTCCCAAGAGGGGAACGGTGAGGCGCGAAGTGAAGGTTTTAGTCGAGCATGATTCGTATTCTGCAGCAGGACAACCGCTACACGAAGATTATCTTCGCCGTCATTATTGGATTTGCCGTAGTCACGATGGTGATTACGCTGGTTCCGGGAATCTTCGACAACGCGACGACCGGGGATTCGACGGTGTTCGCAACGGTCCGCGAGCCGGGGATTCTGGGTAGGGTGAGCGAGAGCACGCCGATCAAGGCGGCTGAGGTGAATCAGCTTGCGTCGCGTCAGTTGCAGCAGCAGCATCTGCCGGACTTCCTGCTGCCGTATATGTCGCAGCGGGCGGGACAGATTCTGGTGCAGCGGGCGATTCTGAAGCACGAGGCCGACCGGATGAATCTGCAGGTGAGCGATGAGGATCTTCGCCGCGAGCTGCAGACGGGGCCGTTCTCGCAGTATCTGTTTCCGAATGGGACGTATATCGGCGACGACGCTTATATGAACTTCGTGCAGAACGCCTTTCAGACGACGCGTGGGGACTTCGAGTCGCAGGTGAAGAGCGACATGGAGCTGAATCGCCTGCAGGCGCTGATCACGGGCGGAGTTTCGGTCTCGGATAATGCAGTGCGTCAGGCTTACATGGTCGATGGGACGAAGGTGAAGTTCGACTATGCGGTGATCTCTTCGGACGATCTGCGGAAGACGATCAATCCGTCGGATGCGGAGCTGCAGGGCTTCTTCAAGACGAATGCGACGCGCTATGCGGCGGCGATTCCTGAGACGCGGAAGATTGAGTATGTGGCGTTTGACGCGTCGAATCTGCCGGGCGGCAAGCCACAGATCTCGGATGCGGATGTGCAGGCTTACTACAATGCGCATCAGGATCAGTACCAGGTGAAGGACCAGGTGAAGGTGCGGCACATTCTGATCGCGGTTCCGGCGGGTTCGGACGCGAAGACGGATGCGGCGGCGAAGGCGAAGGCTGCGGATATTCTGAAGCAGATCAAAGGCGGCGGGGACTTTGCGGATCTGGCAAAGAAGAACTCGGATGACCCGGGAAGCAAGGATCAGGGCGGCGAGCTGGGCTGGCTGGATCGCGGCAAGACGGTGCCTGAGTTCGATAAGGCGGCCTTTACGCTGCCGACGGGACAGACCTCGGATCTGATCAAGACGCAGTTCGGATACCACATTCTGCAGGTCGAGGATAAGAAGACTGCGCACCTGCGTCCGGTGGCTGAGGTGAAGCCGGAGATTGTGCCGGTTCTGGAGCAGCAGCGTGTGGGCGCAGCGGAGCAGACGTTTGCTTCGACGCTTGCGTCGGATGCGAAGAAGAACGGTCTGGACAAGGCAGCCGCTGCGAAGGGATTGCACGCGGTGACGACGGACTATGTTGGTAAGGACGGCGTGATTCCCGGGCTGGCGGATGCTTCGGGTCTGCTGACCCAGGCGTTCACGGTGGTGAAGGGCGCGGACCCGGCTTCGGTTTCGACCGGAGATGGATTTGCCGTGTTCCAGGTGCAGGATGTGAAGGCGGCGCATGCGCCTGACTTTGCTGACTACAAGAGCCACATTCTCGAGGACTATCGCGAACAGCAATTGCCGGGCTTGTTGAGCGCGCAGTTGAACAAGCTGGACGACCGCGCCAAGGTGCTGAACGATCTGAAGAAGGCTGCGGCGGAGATGAACGTTCCGCTGAAGTCGAGCGATCTGGTGGGCAAGGATGGCCAGGTGCCGGATCTGGGCGCGATGAGCGGACCGGGTTCGGTTGCGTTCTCGCTGGCGAAGGGTGCGATCTCGGGGCCGATCAATGTTGGCCGGGCTGGGGTTGTGCTTTCGGTGACGGATAAGCAGGAGCCGACTGCGGAGGATATGGCGAAGAACTTCAATGCGACGCGGGAGAAGCTGCTGGGCGAACAGCGCGAGGAGATCTTCCGGGTGTATATCGGCGACCTGACGCAGAAGTACGAGAAGGGCGGGGCTGTGCGGTACTCGAAGAAACCGGCTGCTCCGGGTGCTTCGCCGTTTGGGAACTAACTGGGTCAACTGGCTGGTCAACTAAACGGCCGAAGGCTCGCTGAATCGAAGTAAGCAAAGATGCCCTGGGGGATGCGATCCTCCGGGGCATTTTTGTTTTTCTTGTCTTGTTCTTTCAAGGGGATTGCTTCGGGAACCGTAAGTGACACCTCGACGGACGCAGTCCCTGTAGCGGTGAGCGGGTATTATGCATCCAAGGTGCATGGTGTTGCACGTGCATGATTACGCGTGTTGCATGAGGGAGAGCGGATGAGTGGGGAAGTGGGCAATCAGGAGCGGCTGTCGGGGATTTTGTTGCACGTCACCTCTTTACCCTCGTACGGCGGCGTGGGGGACTTCGGCCCGGCGGCTTATGAGTTTGTAGATTTTCTTGCAGCGGCGAAGCAGAGGATGTGGCAGGTGCTTCCGTTGAACCCTACGGGGTATGGAAGCTCGCCTTACTCGGCGCTGTCTGCGTTTGCGGGCAATCCGCTTTTGATCAGCCTTGAGTTCCTGGTGCGGGACGGCTGGATTGCGGGGGATCGGATCGCCGGGCTGCCGGGGCACGATGGGCCTGCGGACTTTGGGGCGGCGAATCGGCTGAAGATACCGTTGATTGAGGAGGCTGCTGCAAACTTTCTCGATCGTGCGCCGGAGGATGCGCGGGCAAAGTTTCAGGAGTTCTGCCACTACAACTTGTCGTGGCTTCCGGACTATGCGATGTTCAGCGTGCTGCGGCGCGTGTATGACTATGCGAGCTGGCACGAGTGGCCGGAGGCTCAGGCTCGGCGCAGAGACGATGCGCTGGCTGAGGTGCTGAGTAAGTATGGAAGAGAGCTCGCCATCGAACAGGTGGTGCAGTTCTTCTTTAATGAGCAGTGGTGCGCGCTGCGCGGTTTCTGTGGAGAGCGCAAGGTTCGCATCATGGGCGATGTGGCGATCTTTGTGAGCTATGACAGCGCGGACGTGTGGACGCATCCGGAGATGTTTGAGCTGGATGAGGATCTGAAGCCGCTGCGGGTGTCGGGTGTGCCTCCGGATTATTTTTCCGAGACGGGCCAGCGGTGGGGTAATCCACTGTACAAGTGGGGATTGTTGAAGGAACGCGGCTTCGACTGGTGGGTGGCGCGCATTCGGCGGTCGCTGACGCTGTATGACGTGATTCGATTGGACCACTTCCGCGGCTTCGAGGCCTACTGGTCGATTCCGGCGTCGGAGGAGACGGCGATGAATGGGCAGTGGGTGAAGGCGCCGGGGCATGAGCTGTTCGATCGGCTGAAGGAGGTCTTCGGGACGCTGCCGTTTGTGGCGGAGGATCTGGGGTTGATTACGCTGGAGGTAGATGAGCTGCGTGAGCACTTCGAGATGCCGGGCATGCGGATACTGCAGTTTGGTTTCAGCGACCGAGGATCGCACCTGTATCTTCCTCACCGATTTGTGCCGAACACGGTGGCATATACGGGGACGCATGACAACAATACGACGCTGGGTTGGTGGCGTGAGGATGTGAGCGAGGCGGAGCGCAGGAACGTTCAGACGTATCTGCAGCGGATTGACCATGATGAGGATATTGTCTGGACGATGATTCGGTGTGCGGCGCGGTCGGTGGCGAACCTGTGCGTGTTTCCGATGCAGGATGTACTGCATTTGGGGAGCGAGGCGCGGATGAATACGCCGTCGGCTGGAGCGGGGAACTGGACGTGGCGCTACGGGCTGCATGCGGCGCATCCTGACTTTGCGGCGCAGCTGGCGGCGCTGATGGAGATGACTGACCGCGACGGCTACCAGAAGCCGAAGGAGGGTGAGGACGCGGGCAAACCTGTGGAAGAGGCGTCCCACCGGGCAGAGCTGGGCACAACCGTTTAGACTAGACGGAGTACTTTCAATCTTTAGGAGCACTACGAATGCCTCTCTCTGGCGAAGCTATCCGCACCATGAACTACGTTGACGACATCTCGGTTACGCTGCGCCGCATTCTTGCGGTTCTGCCGTCGCTGACAGAGGAGGAGCGCCAGCGCGTGTCCGACCATATCAAGGCGGCTGAGCCAAGCTATGAGTCGGTGATCTCGGCTGTCGCGGCGAAGAAGTGAGTGGGGCGGCTGACATTCAGCCGTCTTTCAACATATCTACAATTGCGGTGATTGGGGCTGGGGTGGCTGGCCGCAGCTTTGCGCTGGCGTGTGCGGCGGCGGGTTTTCACGTGGTGCTCGAGGACGTGATGCCGGCGAATCTGCGGCGCGCGCAGGAAGATTACGCGGACCTGAGTGTAGGCGTTGCTGCGGGGCGGCTCGATCTGGCGCTGACGGTGGAAGATGCGGTGCGCGGGGCGGATGTGGCGGTGGACTTTGTGCCGGATGAGCTGGAGTCGAAGTTGGAGATCTTCAGCATGGTGGACCGCATGGCGCCGCCGAAGACGATTCTGTGTACGCCGAGCTATGCGCTGAGCATTACGGATCTTGCTTCGTGCGTGTATCGCCCGGAGCGATGCGTGGCGGTGCGGGGCGAGTTGCTGCGTGGGGGCGCGGTGGTGGCTCCGGTGGTGCGGCTGCTGTATCCGGTGGCTGCGGCGGAGGGGACGCTGGTTGCGATGGAGGGGTTTCTGGGCAGGCTGGGGCTGGATGCGCGGCGGGAGGCTGACCCGGATGTGCCGGCGCTGGTGAAGAATGCGGCTCGGGTGTTGGGGTAGGTTGCGGCGGTTCTGTTTGGTGCGGAAGTTTTATTACTGAGCGATTAAACGATGGGCAGGGAACTGTTGGGTGGCTTTCTGCGTAGACCACTGCGGAGAGGTTTCGTCCAACTACTGCCATGCGCGCTCTGTATACAATCTTCGCTCAGGTATTCCAGTCAATCGGCGCGAATAAGCTGCGATCGTTTCTGACGATGTTCGGGATCGCGTGGGGCGTGGCTTCGCTGCTTCTGCTGATCGGGCTTGGCGAGGGGTTTCGGTCGGGGCAGCGTCGTGGGCTGGCTGATCTTGGGACCGACGTGATTATGTTGTGGGGCGGGAATGTTCCGGTGCTGCCGGAGCAGCATATTGGGATGCGCCCTTATAAGCTGACGCTCAGCGATGCCGCGGCGATTCGAACGCAGGCGAGACATGTGCGCAATGTGACGTCGCTGCTGAGCCGGAACGATATCAAGCAGGTCAGCGAGTTTTCGAGTGCGGGTGGGCAGGTGGACGGTGTCGAGAAGAACTATACCGAGATCCGCAATCTGCCTATCGTACAGGGGCGTTTTCTCGACGAGGCTGACGTCGAGCAGCGTCGGCAGGTGGTGGTGCTTGGTCAGAAGATGGAGGGGTTGCTGTTTCCGGGGCATCCTTCGCTGGGTGCGTACGTCACGTTGAACGGCTATCGGTTTCAGGTGATCGGCGTGGCGGCGAAGATCGGTCATGGAAATAATGACGGCGATAACCAGAGGATCTATATTCCGCTGTCGACGATGATGGAGTTGTTTCCGATTACGGGGGAGAATGTTCCGCAGGACGCGGTTACGTTGATTCAGTACCAGCCTACGATCCCGGAGTTGAATGAGACGGCGAAGGCTGAGGTGCATCGTGTGATCGCGGAGCGGCATGGGTTCAGTCCGGCGGCCAAAGAGGCGTTTGAAGAGTGGGACACGATCAAGTCGAACCGGATGGTGGGGCTGATCTTTACGGCGATGGATGTGTTTCTGGGCGGGGTGGGGATCGTTACGCTGGCGCTGGGTGCGGTGGGCATCATCAACATCATGCTGGTGACGGTGACGGAGCGGACACGGGAGATCGGTCTGCGCAAGGCGCTGGGGGCGACGAATCGAAGCATCCTGTTTCAGTTTTTTCTTGAGGGCCTGACGCTTACGGGGTTGAGCGGTTTGATCGGGATTGCGGGTGCGGCGGCGCTGATGGCTGCGCTGGGGTCGGCGGTGGGGAATAACGATATGGGCTTCGATCCTCCGCGGCTGGTGCCGTGGTCGGCGGCGATGGCACTGGTGACGCTCACGCTCTGCGGGATTGTCGCGGGGATCTATCCGGCGCGGCAGGCCGCCATGCTGCAGCCTGTAGAAGCGTTGCGGAAGGAGTAGAGACCATGTGGAGAGATATCTTCGGCCAGGCGATTGAGGCGATGCGTCACAATGGACGGCGCACGGCGATTACGGTGATCGGCATGGCGTGGGGGATCGCGACGGTGGTGCTTCTGCTGGCGTATGGGGCGGGATTTGGGCAGGCGTTCGAGAATATCTTCGCGCAGTTTGGTACGAATATGATCGGGGTGTTTCCGGGGCGGACGAGCGAGCAGGCGGGTGGCTCGAAGGCGGGCGTGCAGGTGCGACTGACGATGGATGATGTGGAGCGGATTCAGGAGACGGTGCCTGGGATTCTGCGCGTGTCGCCGAATGTGGATAAGACGGTGCCGGTGCAGAACGATCTGCATAGTTATACGTGGGACGTCGATGGGGTGACGCCGGAGCTGCAGTCGATCTTGAAGATGGAGGTGAGCGAGGGAAGGCTTCTGACGGATGCGGATCTGCAGACGCGCGCGCATGTGGTGGTGATCGGATCGGAGGCGAAGACGAAGCTGTACTCGGGACAGTATCCGATTGGGCAGAGGATTCGTTTGAATGGCGTGGGCTTCGAAGTGGTTGGGGTGCTGGCGCCGAAGATGCAGGAGGGTGGCGAGGACAACGACATCAACCGCGGGGTGCATGTGCCGTTCACGACGATGAGCGACATCAAGGACACGAAGTACCTCGACGGCATCTGGATGGACTACAAGGGGGAGCCTAAGGTGGTGGAGAGCGCGCTGCGGAAGACGCTGGCGGCGGCGCATGGATATCGGGCGTCGGATCAGCGCGCGGTGTTTGTTGCGAACATTATGGAGCAGCTGGCGCAGTTTCGCATTATCTCGCTTGGGCTGCAGGTTCTTCTGTTGTTTATCGGTGCGCTGACGCTTGGGATCGCGGGCATCGGGCTGATGAACATTATGCTGGTGAGCGTGCAGCAGAGGACGAAGGAGATCGGCGTGGAGAAGGCGCTGGGGGCGCGGAAGCGGCATATCCTGCTGCAGTTTCTGGCGGAGGCGCTGGTGATTTCGGGAGTTGGGGGCGTGGGCGGGATCGCGCTGGCCTATGCGGTGGCGAAGGGGGTTGGGCGCATCACGTTTTACAGTGCGCTGGCTTCGCATGCGGAGAATGGGGATATTCAGCTACTGATCTCGGCGAATACTGTTCTGGTGGCGACGGTGATTCTTGTGATCGTAGGGACGATCAGCGGGATGATTCCGGCGATGAAAGCTGCGAACATGGACCCGATTGAGGCGCTGAGGTACGAGTAGGTGCTAGACCTTGCGGATGGGGCCGGGGTAGCGACTCACTATGGGATCGACTGTCAGCAGGGTGATTCCTTCAACTGTGGCTTGAGCGATCAAAAGGCGGTCGAAGGGGTCTTTGTGGATCGGCGGTAAGGTGTCGATTGCTACTGCGTGATCGCTCGATATCGGCAGCTCGGAGTAGCCATTGTCGAGTAGTCCGCGACGCATGATGCGGGCATCGATACTGAAGTTTTCTTTTCCCAATCCCTGTTTGATGGCAAGTTCCCAGATACTGGCGGCACTAAAAAATAGCTGATTGTCTGGGTCTTCGATAAGAGCGCGGGTCTTTGGAGAGAGCCGCTTTGATGTGGATATGGCCCATACAAGAAGGTGCGTATCGAGAAGCAACTTCATTTTTGGCCATAAAACAGTTGCTCGACCTCTTCTTCGAACATCCGGTCAAAGTCGTCCGGCACTGAAAACTGTCCCTTCATGAAGTCCAGCCGCTGTATTTTTTTACCCACGGGCGTATCGAGGGCGATGACCCTAACCATCGGTTTACCTGCCTTGGCAATGATGAAGGACTCACCTTGTGCGGCGTCTTCGACGAGTTTCGATAGATGAGTCTTGGCTTCGTGGATGTTGATCGTTTTCATGGGAGTACTCAGTGAACTAAGTTCAGTTAGTTTAGTCTATCTCCAGTCAAGATGCTACTTAGTTTTCGGTGTTCTCGCGTTTGTAGGGTTTTTGCATGAGGGCGCGGGCTTCGTTGACGGCGCCCTGGGTGTTGTCGTTGGTCTGGACGGCGAGGCGGTACTCGTTGACGGCGCGGTCGCGCTGACCGGTGACGTCGAAGATTCGACCTAGCTCGATGTGACTCCAGACTTCGACCCACTTGGGGTCGCCGTCGCCGCGGAGGGCGTCGCGGAAGGAGTTTGCGGCGGACTGGTAGTTGCGCTGCATGAAGAAGATCTCGCCGATGCGGTAGGAGGCGAGCGAGCTGTTCTTGTTGGAGTCGAGGGCCTTCTGGTATTCGATGAGTGCGCCGGTGAGGTCTCCCTGTGCGACGAGCTGCTGGCCGCGCAGGACGGCGACGCGAACGGCGAGGTCGGGCGTGCTTTTGAGCAGCCAGTTTTCGGGGTCGATGCTGATGCGGCGGGGGCGGCCGAAGGTTTCGATGGAGTACTGGGAGTCGGTTCCGGAGACGTCGACGCGGCGGATCTCGGTCTTGCCGTCGGTCTCGATACGGAGCTCGACGGGCATGCGGAAGAGGTCGAGGTCCTGGGTGATGGCGCCGACGGTGCGGAAGCCCTTATTGTCGCCGAGGCGGAAGACGGTGTACTTGTCTGCGAAGGCGGGTGCGCCGGTGCCGTCGAGCCACTGGGCGAAGAAGGCCTGGAGCTCGAGGGTTGAGACGCTTTGGGCGAGGGTCTCGACGTTCGAGCTGCGGATGGACTTGTCAGCGTACTGGGTGAGGAGGGCGCGCAGGAATTTGACGAAGACGTCGTCGCCCATCTCCCAGCGGAGCATGTGGAAGACCATGGCTCCCTTTTCGAGGGTCATGGATTGGAACTGTGGGGAGAAGGGATCGAGGCGGCCGATGGTGGTGAGGGGTTCGGTGTCGTAGGCGAGCGCGCCGGCGGAGATGTCGGTGACGGCGGTCTGGAAGGCGTTCTTGCCGGCGGAGTCTTCGAGGTACATCAACTCGGCGTAGCGGGACATGCCGTTGGTGATCCAGGCGTCGTTGAGGGTGGCGGGCGAGACCTGGCTGCCCCACCACTGGTGGGCGATGGTGTTGGAGAGGAGGCGCTGCTCGTTGCGGGCGGCGATACGGCCTCCGGCGATGGCGGCGATCTCGGGTGCCCAGGCGGCGGAGACGGCGTCGTCGGGGAGTTCGACGAGGTTCATGTGGGTGGATTCGGGCTGGCCGAAGGTACCTGACATATAGAGGTACTCGCGTTCGGCGGTGCGGGCGAAGTCCTGCGCGAACTCTTTGTGTTTTTCGGTGACGTAGACGCGCATATTTCCGGCGACGATGGGGTCGATGAACTTGCCGGCGATGATGGTGCCGGGGAAGCCGGGTTTGGCCCACTTGAAGGTGTACTCGGTGCGGTTGCCGGGTAGGCTCTTCTGGGCGGCGACGCCGCTTCCGCTGCCGATGACGCGCTCGTCGGAGGGGACGCGGACGCGGATCTCGGCGGTGAAGCGGTCGGTGAAGAGGCCGGTCATGGGGAACCAGCGGCCGGGATAGAGCAGGATGCTGATGGGGTCTTCGATGGCGGCCATCTTGATACCTTCGACGGGGCTGGTGTCGGAGCCTTTGAGCGCGCCGGAGTACTCGAAGTGCCAGGTGGTGCTGGAGCCTTTTGCGAGCGGTGTGGCGAGGTTGAAGCGGACGGTGCTGTTGTTGGTGAGGCGCTCGGACTCCAGCAGCTGGTTTTTGGCGTCGGTGGCTTTGGTGATCTGGAGGCCGTTGTTCAGTTCGAAGGTGGGGGTGGTGAGGTCTTCGAGCGCGGTGAAGGTCACGTCGGCGGTAGCGGTGAGGCGGTTGACGGCGGGGTCGAGGTCGGCGCTGATGACGTAGGCGGTAATCTGCATCTGCGGCCTGACGGGGGCGGCCCAGATGGCCGTGGTGGCCGCGGTGAGCAGGTATATCGGGAGCAGCTTTGCTGCCGGGTTTCGAAGATTAAATAGAGCGCGCATGCAGGCTAAAGTTCCTCAGACCATCATGGTACAGCTATCGACCTATTAGACGCTGCGTGCGGAGTTTGGGCCACGAGGCTGACGGTTCTGTGCCAAAAGCTCTTCGACGGCATCGCAAACCCGGCGGATGGAGCTGGATTCGTCGGTTGGGCGGAGGATGCGGCCGACGTCGGCGAGATCGGCGATCATCTGGCTGCGCTGGGGGGTGTCTGAGAGGAGAGGATCGAGGGCGGCGAGGATATTTTCGGCGGTGAAACGGCTTTGGAGGAGTTCGGGGACGATGCGGCGACCGGCGATGAGGTTGACCATGGCGATGGGGAGATTGCCGTCGGCGTCGGTCTGGGCAGGGACTTCGGCGGGGTATTCGATGAGGCGTTTTGCCATGTGGAAGGTGAGCGGGGAGACGCGGTAGACGACGACGAAGGGGTTACCGATGACGGCGGCCTGGACGGTTGCGGTGCCGCTGGCGACGATGCCGGCGCGGGCGTGGTGGAGGGCTTCGCGGGCGTCTGGGACGAGGTGGAGGTTGGGCGACGGAGGTGCGTTGTTGCGTGTGGTTTGGGAGTGCATCCAGTCGTTGTCCAGGGTGGAGGCTACGGCGAGGAGGAACTCGTATTTGTGATCGGCGTTGAGACGGGAGGCGGTCTCTAGGAGGACGGGGAGATTGGCGTCGACCTCTTTGCGGCGGCTTCCGGGCAGGAGGGCGATCCATTGTTTGGCGGGGTCGAGATTATTTTGGGCGGCGTAGTTTTCGCGGGTGATGGCTGGTTTGGGAAGTTCGGCGAGGGGATGGCCGACGAAGGCTGCATTGACGCCGCGGGCGCGGTAGAAGTCTTCTTCGAAGGGAAAGATGACCATCATGCGGTCGACGCGCTGCTGCACCCAGCGCAGGCGGGAGCGCTTCCAGGCCCAGAGCTGCGGGCTGACGAAGTAGAGGACGGGGATGCCGAGTTTTTTTAGTTCGCGGGCGAGGCGGAAGTTGACGTCGGGGAAGTCGATGAGGACGGCGATGTCGGGGCGGCGCTCTTTGATGGAGGCGACGAGGTGTCTGTACTGGCCGTAGATGTAGGGCATGTGACGGACGACTTCGGTGATGCCCATGTGGGCGACGTCTTCGGCGCGGACGATGCGCTGGAGACCGGCGGCTTCCATCTCGCGGCCGCCGAGGCCGAAGAAATCTGTACCGGGAAGTGAGGTGCGGAGGGCGGTGATGATCTGGGCGCCGTAGTGGTCTCCACTGGCTTCGCCGGCGGAGAGAAAGATGCGCGGGTTGGATCGGGCGTCGATAGACTTAGTGTAGATTTTTCTCGAGGTTGGTGCATGGCTGCGAGTGCGGTGAAGCGTTTTCGTGCAGTGCTGGAGCCGGCGAGCAATGGGCTGGGGTGGGTGATCGCTCGTCTGCCGTTCGATATACAAAAGGCGTGGAAGCAGAAGGTGCGGCTGCGGGTGAAGGTGGAGGTTGGAGGCGAGGTGTTTCGGACTTCGCTGTTTCCTGACGCGGTGCGCGATGGGTACTTTGTGCTGGTGAACAAGAAGATGCAGCAGGCGGCTGGAGCGAAGGTGGGGGCGATGGTGGACTTTGCGATTGAGCCTGATCTGGAGGAGCGCGAGGCGGAGCTGCCGGTCGAGTTTGAACGGCTGCTGAAGCGGGAGAAGGCGCTGGCGAGGTGGTTTGGGGAGCAGAGCGATTCGCTGCAGCGCGAGGTGGGTAAGTGGCTGAACGGGGTGAAGGGGGAGGAGGCTCGACAGCGGCGGGTGGAGCAGATGGCGGAACGACTGCTGCTGACGATGGAAGGGGAGAAGGTGACTCCGCCGGTGATTGAGGCGGCGTTTCGCAGGGTGCCTGCGGCGCGTCGGGGGTGGGAGGCGATGACGGTGACGCAGAGGCGCGGGCATCTGATGGGGGTGTTTTATTACCAGAGCCCGGAGGCTCGGGAGCGGCGAGTGGAGAAGATGGTGGAGGAGGCGTTGCGGGTGGCGAAGGGCTAGGTGTGTCTGATTGCTTTTTGGATGCTGGCAGAGTAGAGGAAGGCATACCCCAGGGGCTAAAGCCCCGTTTCGTGGCGGGGGGCGGGGAGGCCCGAGGCTAAAGCCTTGGGGTACCTCAGAAGCAAAAGCTTTGGGGTACCTCATCAGAAGCAGGCCGAGGGGTAGGTCGTATCAACCTATAGAACGATGCGGAAGTGGTCTGGATGTGGTGCGAGATGAGGAGAGAGTATTGGCACGTCGAGTCAATGGCAGGTCCTTCGACTGCGCCTCTCGCGATGAAACTGCGAGAGGCTTCGCTCAGGATGACGATTTCTCTATTAATCCATCAATTACGCTCAGGATGACACGTTCTCTATCCATCCATCACTTACGCTCAGGCTATATGTCGATATTGCCTAGAGAACTGGGTTACCTCAGACGCAAAAGCCTTTGCACTATATCCAGGAGCGAGAGCCTTGGGTATGTCGAAGCGAGAACTTTGAGAGCCCAGAAACGTGAGGGGCAGATTCTTCAGGCTGGTTAGTCGGCGGTGAGGGGTTCGAGGGGGAGGGAGGCGGCTGCGTCTGCGCCAGTGCCGAGTTCCTGGTCGCGGTACTGGAGTTGGTAGAGCTTCCAGTAGAGGCCGCGGAGGTTGAGCAGTTGCTGGTGGGTGCCGCGTTCGCGTAGCTGGCCTTTGTGCATGACGAGGATGGTGTCGGCGCGCTGGATGGTGGAGAGACGATGCGCGATCAGGATGGAGGTGCGTCCGGTGATCATGCGGGTGAGTGCGAGGCGGACACGGAGCTCGGTCTCGGTGTCGACCGAGGAGGTGGCCTCGTCGAGGATGAGGATGCCGGGATCGTGGGCGAGGGCGCGGGCGAAGCTGATGAGCTGCTTCTGTCCGGTGGAGAGGGTGGCTCCGCGTTCGCGCACGGGTTCGGCAAACTTCAAAGGGAGGGTGCGGATGAAGTCGCCGACGTTGACCTCGTCGGCTGCGCGCTCGAGGCGTTCGTCGGTGATCCACTTGGAGCCGAGGCGGATGTTGTCGGCGATGGTGCCGGCGAATAAGAAGGGGTCCTGAAGGACGACGCCGAAGCGCTTTCGGAGTGCAGTCATGTTCTGTTCACGCACGTCGACGCCATCGACTAGGATGCTGCCGCGCTGGATGTCGTAGAAGCGCATCATGAGGCTGGTGATGGTGGTTTTGCCGGCGCCGGTGTGGCCGACGATGGCGGCGGTCTCGTCGGGGTCGATGATGAAGCTTACGCCGCTGAGGATCCATTCGATGTCCGCGTAGCCGCGCAGCTCGTCGTCGGTGGCGGAGGCGACGCGTGCGGCCTGAGCTTCGTCGAGGGTCTGGTAGGTGAACCAGACATTGAGGAATTCGACGCGGCCTGAGGCGTCGCCGGGGATGGGATGAGCGGGGGAGACGATCTCGGGTTCGGTGTCGAGGAGGCGGAAGACGCGTTCGCTGGCTGCCATGGCTGCCTGCAGGATGTTGTACTTTTCGCTGAGGTCCTGAATGGGGCGGAAGAATCGCTGCGCGTACTGGATGAAGGCGATGAGGACGCCGAGGGTGACGGTGCCGAAGAAGGAGTGAAGGAGCGCTGCGCCGTGTTGCTGGTTGCGCAAGACAGCCCAGCCACCGCGCCAGATGACGAGTGCGATGGCGATGGAGCTGAGGAACTCCACGATGGGGTAGTAGAGGGCGTAGGCGAAGATGGCGTCGGTCCAGGCCTGCTTGTTCTCGGCATTCACGGCGGAGTAGTCGTCGAAGGCGCGTTTTTCGCGGTTGAAGAGTTGGACGACGGACATGCCGGAGACGTACTCCTGCGTGAAGGTGTTGATGCGTGCGGTGGCTCCGCGCTGGCGACGATAGCTGTCGCGGACGTGGCGGCGGAAGATCTTGGTGACGTAGAGAATGATTGGGATGACGGCGATGGTGAGCAGGGCGAGGGGCCAGCTCATGCGCAGCATGATGATGACGATGAAGCTGAGGACGAAGACGTCTTCGAAGATGGCGAGGACGCCGGAGGTGAACATCTCGTTGAGGGCATCGACGTCTGAGGTGACGCGGGTGACGAGTTTGCCGACGGGGTTGCGATCGAAGAAGGCAGGCTGCATGCGCTGCAGGTGACGGAAGATCTGGCTGCGCAGGTCGAACATGATCTTCTGGCCGGTCCACTGCATCATGTAGGTTTGCAGGAACTCCAGCACGTAGGTGAAGAGGAGCGCGCCGAGGTAGAGGAGGCCGATCTGGGTGATGCCGGTCATGGGGCGCGGGCTGAGATGACGGGCGAGCCAGGAGAACTTGCGCGGGGTGTCGTCGGTCATGTAGGTGTCGACGGCGACCTTGACGAGGTAAGGGCCCATGACGTCGCTTCCGGCTTTGAAGAGAATGGCGAGGGCGGAGAGTGCGGTTTGCAGTTTATACGGACGCAGATAGGTGAGGAGCCTGCGCATGAGACGGCCGTCGTAGGCTTTGCCGAGGACCTCGTCGTCCTGCGCAGGTTTCTTCGCGGGCTCTTCCCCGGGGGGCTTCGGTTTTTTATCGTCTGCCATGTGCTGTCTATATTCTAGATGCTACAGGCGGGCGTAAGACTCCGTTTGAAGGTGCGTTGAATTGATGCTAGCGGCTAAGGGGTGATGTTTGTAGCGACTGCGCCGAGCACTGCGCCTGGTCCGCTCTGTTGAACGAAGGCGACAAGGCGCATCTGGAAGAGGTTTGCGTTTGCCGGGGCGCTGAGGTTGAACGAGAGGTTGCCGGTGGAGAGATCCTTGAGGCTGCCGACGCGCTGGAGGGTGCGGACTACGCCTGCATGGTGGAGGGTGCGGCCGCCGTTCTCGCCGCCGCGCACCTCGGTGGTGTCGGTGGGATCGACGAGGGCGACGTAGAGGTCGCCGCGGATTTTGTCCGATGGAATGGGGCTGGCGGATGAGAGCGAGGATGAGACTCGTCTGCCAGCGACGGTGGGACGCGAGAGTACAAGATGGAGCTTGGGCGTCTGGCGGGCGTGCTGGATTGAGGTTTGGGCATGGGAGGCGTCGTTGCCTACGAACTGGTCGGTGCCGTCGACGACCATCTGGGGTGTGTAGATGGAGTCGATATTTAATCGCTGGCCGTACTCTTTCTGCCGCTGGGTGAACTGCGGGGAAGAGAAGCGGTCGTGCCAGCCCTCGCCGTCCCAGTAGTCGACGTGTTCGCCTAGGACGATGATGTCGGCGCCGTCGATGGGCTGGGCGGCGAGCTTGCCCAGAAGGGCATCGGCTGGCGGGCAGCTGGAGCAGCCTTCGGAGGTGAAGAGCTCCACGAGTACGGGGGTGCGTTGAGGAGTGGGTGTTTGGGCGTCGGCTACGGGCGAGAGTGAGACGCACATTGCCAAGACTGCAAGAGATGAGGCGTGGGGGCGAAGTGCGAACATCAGAGTAACCTCTGTTGATTTGGATACAACCTGGGGTGATCGGTTACACGCGAAGGGAAGAATCTTCGTGAAAGAATAGGGATGAGGCGCATTGATCCGCATGAGCGATGCTGTGGGCATCTACATCTCGATTCCGTTCTGCAAGGCGAAGTGTACGTTCTGCAACTTCGCTTCGGGAGCGTTCGGTGCGGAACGGATGCCGCGTTATGTCGATCGGCTCTGCGAGGAGATGCGTGCGGTGCGAGCTGGTGCTGATAGGATTTCCGCATCGCTTGGCGGTTCGGTGGATACGGTTTACTTCGGCGGTGGTACGCCTAGCTTGTTGTCGGCGACGCAGTTCCGGCAGATCTTCGATGCGCTGCGCGGGGAGTTTGATGTGGCGCGTGATGCGGAGATCACGCTTGAGTGTGCTCCGGGTCAGCTTGGGGATGAGACGCTTGATGAGCTGCAGCGGCAGGGAATGAACCGGATCAGCTTTGGTGTGCAGTCGTTTGTGGATCGCGAGAGCGCTGCGGTTGGCAGGCTGCATACGCGGGAGCAGTGCGAGGCAGAGATTGCGCGTGTTCGCAGGGCGGGGGTTGGCGAGATCAATCTTGACTTGATTGCCGGGCTGCCGCACCAGACGGAAGAGAGCTGGAAGTTTTCGGTGGATCAGGCTATTGCGAGCGAAGTGCCGCATGTGAGCGTTTATTTGCTTGAGGTGGATGAGGACTCGCGACTGGGGCGAGAGATGTTGGAGCAGGGAACGCGCTATGGGGCTGCGGCGGTGCCGTCGGAGGACGATGCGGCGGGATGGTATGAGCAGGCTTGTTTGACGCTTGATGATGCTGGGGTGGGGCAGTATGAGATCTCGAACTTTGCGAGGAGTGGACATCGCTCGCGGCATAACCTGAAGTATTGGACTCGTCAGCCTTACCTGGGTTTTGGCGTGGATGCGCACTCGATGTTGTTGACGGCGGAGGGTGCTGCGCGTTTTGCGAATACGGACGATCTGGAGACATATCTTGGTGTTGTTGTGGAGGGAGGGCCGCTGCGATTGTTTGATTCGTCGCAGGGGGTGTCTTCTTCCTCTTCTTTTTGCTCGGATGTCGATCACATCGGAGCGGAGGCGGCGTTTGAGGAGTCGCTTTTTCTTGGCCTTCGGCTGAATGAGGGCGTCGATCTCGATCGGGTTCGGGATCAGTTTGGTGATGCGATGCTTCGTGCGGCGATGCCTGCTCTGCTCGAAGTTCAGGATGCGGGGCTGCTTGAGCTTTACTCTGATCGTATGCGTCTGACGACGCGGGGCCGGCTGGTGTCGAATGAGGTATTTAGTCGATTGCTTATCCCCTCTGCTGCATAAAATCTTCAACCATAACTTTAACCATTTGTCGGGATTTAACTCAGGAGAAAACTGAACCATGATGATCGATCTGCGCAGCGACACCGTTACCCGTCCTACACCAGCCATGCGCGAGGCAATGGCTTCCGCCGAGGTCGGCGACGATGTTTACAGTGAAGACCCGACGATCAATAAGCTGGAGCGGGATGCTGCGGAGGTGTTCGGACGCGAGGCGGCGATCTTTGTTCCTACGGGGACGATGGGCAATCAGATCGCTATTCGTCTGCATACGCAGCATGGCCGGGAGGTAATTTGTGAGGCGCGCTCGCATGTGCTGGATTGGGAGATGGCGATGATGGCGGCCTTCTCCGGTTGCCAGGCGCGTACGGTTGCGGCGGAGCGGGGCATTCTGACGTGGGGACATATTCAGCCGGCGATTGGAGCGAAGATCTACTATCGTGCGCAGACTGCGCTGATCTCGCTGGAAAATACGCACAACATGGCTGGCGGTACGGTGACGCCTCTGCCTGTGTTTGAAGAGATCTGGGCGGGAGCACGCGAGGCTGGACTGCCTGTGCATCTGGATGGGGCTCGTGTTTTTAATGCGGCTACTGCGCTTGGGATCAGCGTGCAGAAGTTGACCAGTGGTTTCGACACGGTGATGTTCTGTCTGTCGAAGGGGCTTGGCGCGCCGGTGGGTTCGATGCTGGTGGGAAGTAAGAAGGCGATTGAGCAGGCGCGCATACATCGTAAGGCTTTGGGCGGTGGGATGCGTCAGGCGGGCATTCTGGCGGCTGCGGGGTTGATTGCGCTGCATGAGATGCCGAAGCGTCTTGGCGACGATCATGCTAATGCGCGACTGCTGGCGGCTGCGGTGGCGGCGGAGCCTAAGGTGGCTGAGATCGATCTTGAAGGGGTGCAGACCAATATTGTTATCTTCACTCTTCGTGAGGGCGGCGATGCTCCGGCTTTCGTTGCGGGGTTGAAGCAGAGGGGCGTGCTGGCGAGCGCCATCAGTCCGAAGACGGTGCGATTTGTGACGCACTATGACGTGGATCGTGCGATGTGCGAGCAGGCGGCTACGATCATCTCCGAACAGCTTAGGGCTCTGTAACCGTTTCTTGTTGGTGTAGAGCAAGAACAACAGCAAGTGCAAGGGCAAAGACACAATACGGGGGTTCTTCGCTACGCTCAGAATGACGACCTTCTAAATTAGTTGGGCTAAATTAGTTGATTCGTCGCTCTATAGCAATAGCGAAACGGCTCTAGCGATTCTGCAGGGTAGAACGCGGGTGGAGACTGTTTAGTCGCCGCCTGCGTTGATCTTCGGGTCCGTGGCCAGGAATACGCTGACCACGGTGCCGTGGCCCTCCGCGCTGGTGTCGCTGGTAAGCGTGATGGTGCCGCCGTGTTTGTTGATGATGCCGCGACTGACCCACAGGCCGAGGCCGGTGCCGTGCTCGCCCTTGGTGGTGAAGAAGGGCTGGAAGAGGTGAGGCTGCACGTCGTCGGGGATGCCGGGGCCGTTGTCTGCGATCCGGACCATCGCGCCGGTCTGCATCTTGTGTCCGGTGGCATCGAACTCGGATGCGTTGGGATAGAGGCTGATCTTGATCTCGCCGCCCTTGCCGGCTGCCTCTGCGGCGTTGGTGATGAGGTTGGTGAAGACCTGCCGCAGCTCTGCGGGGAAGGCGGCTACGTGGACGGCGTCGGTCATGTAGGTGTCTACGTTTACGCCGGTGTCGCTGAGCCTGCGTTCCATTAGAAGAAGGATCTCATGGAGTATCTCTTTCAGTTCGACGTCTACAGGGGCTTTGGACTCGCGATAGAGGCCGAGCATGGCGCGGCTGATCTGGGTGACGCGCGCAAGCTCCTGCTCGGCCATATCCATGAAACGGCCGGACTCTTCGACGGTGGCTCCATTGCGCATGAGGTAGAGGAGGTTGGAGACTGAGTCGAGGGGATTGTGAATCTCGTGGGCGATGGTGGCGGCGAGGCGGCCGGCGACGGCGAGCTTCTCGTTCGCGATGAGCGCCTCCTGGGTCTTGCGCTCCATGGTGATGTCGCGGAAGACGAGTACGATGCCGGTGGTCTCGCCTCTCTTGTCGCGAATGGGCGCGCCGCTGTCGGCAATGTCGAGTTCGCTTCCGTCTCTTCGGATGAGGACGGTGTGGTTGGCCATGGGGACGATCCGGTTCAGCCGTTTGACTTTGGCGACGGGGGTCTCTATCGGCTCGTGGGTCTTGCCATCGACGATGTGGAAGATGTCTTCGAGCGGGCGTCCGGCGGCGTCTTCCTGGCTCCAGCCTGTCATCTCCCTGGCGATGGGATTCATGATCTGGACTTGGCCTTCGGCGTCGCAGGTGACGACGCCGTCGCCGATGGAGTCGAGTGTGGTGCGAAGCTGCTGTTCGGATTGGAAGAGATCTTCGGCGCGTCTGCCCAGCCGGTCGAGGGTGGTGCGGTAGGCGTCTGAGACGGCGTGCAGGCGGCTGCGGGTGAAGAGGCCGATGAGAAGACCCATCCCCAGCGCGAGCAGGAGCAGGAAGACGAGCATGGTGTGGACCTGACGATGCCAGAGCGCGATGCGGCGGGTGCGGCTGGCCTCGGCGTCGCGGATGATGTCGTTGAGGTCGGTCCGTACCTCGTCCATCAGTTCCTTGCCGTGCATGTTGAGATCGACGTCGCTGGTCTGGCCGCCGGCACGCACGGTGGACACCAGAGGAAGGGCGAAGGCATCCTGCCAGGTCTGGTGTTCGTTACGGAGGTCGATGAGGGAGCGCTTCTCTTCGGCGTCAGCGCCGGCGAGGCCGTTCAGGCGTTGGACCTCCATATCCGCGTGGGACTGAGCGTCCAGAAAGGGCTGGAGGAAGCGGCTGTCGGTGGTGGCTTCGTAGCCCCTGAGGCCGGACTCCTCTTCAGCGACGAGTTTGGAGATCAGGGTGGCCTGCGAGATGCGTGCGTCTGATTCCTGGATGAGGTTGACGGTGGCGTTTGCGCCGCGAATCTGGAGGTAGAGCGCTCCGGCGACCACCAGAAGGGCGATCACGGGGAGAAGAAAGACCTGGCGCAATACGTTGTTGAACTGGCTCAGATTCACAGGCTGATTGTCTCGCGTCTTGTCTTGTCTCTTGTTTCGGATCTTGTTTTGGATCGAGGTATGGCGCTCACCGTGTGTTTGCAGGCTGAAGCAGGATCTCCAGCTTCTCGAGCAGGACCGGCGCTCCCTCGCCTTTGGTCATATACAGGTCTACGAGAGAGGTTACTTCGGGCGCCAGACCGACGTAGGCTGAGAGCAGGAGGATGGGGACGAGGGGCTTGACCTGGCGCATTCTGACGGCCACCTCGCCGCCGTGCATCCCCGGCATGGAGTAGTCGAGTACGACGACTTCTATCGGCTCGGAGGCGAAGATCTCGAGGCCTGCCGGGCCGTTGGGCGCTGTCAGGACGCGATAGCCGGCACGCTCCAGCAGGAGCTTGCGAACGTGCAGGCCGACGACCTCGTCATCGACGCACAGGACCAGATTCGATTTGTCTTGCCTGGGGTCGGTCACGCAGTTTCTCTTCCGCAGCTTGGTCCCTGCCTGGGGCCCGGTGTCATCGGCAGGGTTACTTTAGAATATACGAGCGTGGCGCTAACTTGTTCTGAGCTTTATGATTCATCGTACGTTCGCAATCTTTTGATCACAGTGCGCTAACCTGACGTTAACTATGTCAAGCGCAAGTTCGAGGTCCACGAATTGAGTCAGACGATTTTTGTATTGGAAGACGACGCGGATATCTCTCGCCTGGTTCAGTATCACCTAGAGAGCGCAGGCTTTACGGTTCGACCCTATCTTGCTATCAATCAAATACTTAGCGACGCCGAACGGCAGCCGCCCGCACTCTTTCTGCTGGACATCATGGTTCCTGGCGGAGACGGTCTCGACCTGTGCCGGCGCCTGCGGCAGAACCCGACGCTGTCGGTTGTTCCTATCATCTTTCTGACTGCGCGCGCGGCTGAGAACGACCGGGTACAGGGCCTAGAGATGGGGGCCGACGACTACATTACGAAGCCGTTTGCTACCCGCGAGCTGGTGGCACGGGTCAAGGCGGTGCTGCGCCGCTTCGAACGCCCTACCGCGCCTTCGCTGCTGAAGTTCGAGAACGTCGAGATCGACGCGAGTGCGATGCAGCTTCGGGTCAACGGAGAGCTGGTTACGACGACCGCAACGGAGTTCCGGCTGCTGGATTATCTTGCCCGCCACCCAGGACGGGTGTTCAGCCGCGATCATCTTCTGGACGCGGTCTGGGGCGATGCACGTTTCGTCACACCGCGATCGGTGGACGTCTATGTGCGGCGCATCCGCGAGAAGATCGAGGCTGACGCTGAGACTCCGCGCTACCTGAAGACGATGCGTGGCGCAGGCTATCGTTTCGAGATTCCGAAGACCGTTTCGGCCTAGGCGCAGGAGTACTCCGTGACGCGTGGCCTCTTTTTTTCGTTCTTCCTCAGGATGACGATCGCGCTGGCGTTCGTCGCACTGATGCGGGTCTGGTTTACTCCGCGTGGATGGATCCTCGGCGTTCTGCTGGTTCTGGGTTGGGCGGCGATCAACGCATTTCTGTTTACCCGCTCAGTGCGGAATGGGATTGCGCTGCTTGAAAGCTCTACCGCGGCCATCCCGGAGCGCTCGGTCGGCGTGCTGCATCCGCCCTACAGCGACTTTGATGGGCTGGCGCACGCGATCTCGGTCGCCTCGGACCATGTCAACCGCTCGCTGACCACAGTCACGGAGAGTCGGCGCGAGCTTGAGGCGATGATCGACAGCATGCAGGATGCGGTGGTTGCGGTCGATCAGGCCGGACGCATCCAGTGGACGAATCAGCGGATGCAAAGGCTCATTCCGGGGGCTTCGTTTTCGAGTGCTATCCGCATCGGCCACGCTCTGGTCCAGACGATCCGCGACCCAGACATTCTGGAGTGCGTCCGGATTGCGCTTGATCAGCGCATCGTCACCGAAGGCCGATCCACCTCGCTGCTTCCGGGGCGGATCTTTGAGGTTGCGGCTTCGCCCATGCCGGCTGGTGGCGCGGTCGCCGTTCTCCACGACATCACGCGCATTGAACAGGTGGAACGTACCCAGCGGGACTTCGTAGCTAATGTATCCCATGAACTTCGTACGCCACTTACTTCAATTAGCGGGTATGTCGAGACGCTGCTCGACCATGAGGCGACGCTGACTCCCATGGCTCGGGAGTTCCTGACGACCATTCTGAAGAATGCGAACCGGATGAATCGCCTGACAGAAGATCTTCTGGTGATGGCGCGCGTGGAGTCCTCTGAGCAGGAACTGCACCCTGCGCCCATACCGGCCGATATCTTGGTGCGCGACGCTGTGCAGGCGATGAGCGGTCTGGTGCAGGATGCGAATGCAATTCTCGAGGTTGAGGGGACTACACGCACGGAGGTGATGGCCGACAGCGATGCTATCGTCCAGGTGCTGAGCAACCTGATTGAGAACGGGATCAAGTACGGCCAGGCCCGCAGCCAGAGCCAGTGCCGGATCGTGATCTCGACGCGCGACGTCGACGAACCCATTCCTTCGGTCGAGTTCAGCGTGCGGGACTTTGGCCCAGGCATCGCCTCCGAACATCTTGATCGGATCTTCGAACGTTTCTACCGGGTCGATAAGGCACGTTCGCGGGAGTCGGGAGGCACGGGCCTCGGACTTGCGATTGCGCGGCACACGGTACAGGCACATGGAGGGGACATCCGCGCCGAGAGTGAGATGAATGCCGGCAGTACCTTCCTTTTCACCCTGCCAAGGGCGGAGGTCTCCTCCGGTTAGGGTTTTTGCGGTTTTTACTGCGATGTAACATCTCCGTAACAATTGAGCATCACACTTAAACGAATCCGAGATGTACAAATTGATTCGTTCGACGTATTCAATCCCAGGGGGGAAAAGTGAAACTGAAAGTTATCGCAGCAGGCGTACTTGCACTTATGGCAGCAGGCGCAGGCGCGCAGAATCTCAATGGAGCGGGAGCGACGTTTCCGTATCCTATTTACTCGCGCTGGTTCAGCGAGTACAAGCAGCAGAACCCCAGTGTGCAGATCAACTACCAGTCCATTGGCTCCGGCGGCGGTATCCGCCAGGTGTCAGAAGGCACCGTCGACTTCGGCGCGACCGACAGTCCGATGAGCGATGAGGCGATCAAGAGCGCCAAGGTCAAGACGATGCACATCCCGACTGTTCTCGGTGCGGTCGTCCCCGTGTACAACCTCAAGGGTGTCAGCGCGAACCTCAACTTCTCCGGCGACGTCATTGCGGACATCTATCTCGGCAAGATCACGAAGTGGAGCGACCCGCGCATCGCGAAGGACAATCCCGGAGTGAAGTTTCCCGACGCTGCCATCCTGCCGGTCTACCGCTCGGATGGAAGCGGAACGTCCTTCATCTTTACCGATTTCCTCTCGAAGGTAAGCCCTGATTTCAAGAGCAAGGTTGGCGCTGCGGCTTCGGTCCGGTGGCCCACAGGGATCGGCCAAAAAGGCAACGAGGGAGTTGCAGGCATGGTTCGGCAGTCGCCTAACTCTTTCGGCTACGTCGAGTTGATCTATGCGAAGGGCAACAACATGCAGTTCGGCTCGGTCAAGAACGCTGCCGGCAAGTTCATCCAGGCTTCTACCGATGGCGTGACCGCTGCTGCAGCCGCTGCTGCGAAGTCGATGCCTGCAGACTACCGGGTCTCGATCACCAATGCTCCGGGTGCGGAGTCTTACCCGATCTCCAGCTTTACATGGCTGTTGATCCCGGTTCAGTCCACCGACGCCGCAAAGGGCAAGGCGCTGGCTGGATTCCTAACCTGGATGCTCGACAAGGGCGAGTCTGAGGCCTCCTCCATGACCTACGCTCCGCTGCCGAGGCCGGTGCAGGACATGGTTCGCAAGACGATAACCAGCGTCAAATAGCTTTACGGCCGCACGGACGTGCTGAGATCCTCCAGTCCGTGCGGTTTTTTTTAGTCCGACCCGCGTAAGACCGCCGGGCCGATACAATCATCCTGGAGTTAACCTGACAGGAACAACAGGATCGTGTCCTCTACCCGCATGACGACCGAACGAAACCCCGGGTCCCCCCTACCCGTTCCATCGACGCTGTCTCCGTCACTCTCTGCGCCGCCACCGGAGCTGGATTCGCCGGGTATGCAGAACTCGCCCATCCGGGAGTTTCTTAGCAAACGCGGCAGCGGCAGCCTAGCGGACAACAGCTTCGCCGCGGTGATGCTGCTGTGCGCGCTCAGTATCTTTGCCATCGTCTTCTTCATCCTCACCATTCTCATCCTTCGCTCTCATCAGAGCCTGGTACAGTTCGGCTGGAAGTTTTTTACACGGCAGGCGTGGGATCCGGTCTCGGGAGACTTCGGGGCATTGCCCTTTATCTACGGGACGCTGGCGACCTCTCTGCTTGCCCTGTTGATGGCGGTTCCTCTGGCTTTGGGCGTCGCGGTCTTTCTTACGGAGCTATGCCCGCGTCCTTTGCGTGCGCCGATCTCTTTTCTTACTGAGTTGCTTGCTGCGATTCCGTCGGTAGTCTACGGGCTGTGGGCGGTCTTTGTTCTGGTTCCGCTGATGCGCGATCATCTGGGGCCGTTTCTGGTCAAGACTCTTGGCTGGACTGGATTTTTTGAGGGTGCGAACTTCGGCGTCGGCCTGCTCACGGCAAGTATCATCCTTGCCATCATGATTCTGCCCATCATCTCGTCACTCACACGGGACATCATGAATGCGGTGCCCAACAGCCAACGCGAGGCGGTTCTCGCGCTCGGCGCAACCCGCTGGGAGATGATCCGGATCGGCGTGCTGCGTAACTCGCGCATTGGAATCGTCGGCGCTGTGATGCTTGGCCTCGGCCGTGCGCTTGGCGAGACGATGGCCGTCACCATGGTGATTGGCAATCATCCGGATATCTCGAAGTCGCTCTTTGCTCCGGGGTATACGCTGGCGAGTGTTATCGCTAATGAGTTCTCCGAGGCTACGGGCGATCTTTATCTTAGCGCGCTCATCGAGATCGGCCTCGCGCTCTTTCTGGTCACCATCGTCGTCAACACGATTGCCCGTCTCATGGTCTGGGCGGTCACGCGCAACGCTCCGGCGAGGGTGCACTAATGAGCACGCAACCCATTAGCAACCAGCGGCCTCCGCTCGATCTGCAGACCCGGTCGATGCGCCTGAACACGGCTCGCCGCAACGCGACCAACTACTTCATCAGCGCGCTTTCTGTTCTGGCGACTGTCCTGGTTATTCTGCCGCTGATCGCGATCCTTTTTTATCTGATCTACAAGGGCGCCAGTTCTCTGAACTTTGCGTTCTTCACTCATATCCCCGCGCCGGTCGGCGAGTCCGGCGGCGGTATGGCGAACTCTATTGTGGGCTCGGGCATTATTCTTCTGGTCGCCAGCCTGATGGGAATTCCGATTGGAATCGCCGCCGGGGTGTACCTCGCGGAGTTCGGTCGCGGGAAGCCTCTGGCCACCGCGGTTCGTTTCACCGCAGATGTTCTCAACGGCGTCCCTTCAATTGTGATGGGCATCAGCATTTATTCGCTGATCGTTCTGCAGCAGAAACACTTCTCTGCGCTCGCCGGTGGCGTTGCTCTTGCGATCATGATGGTTCCGACGATCACGCGAACCACCGAGGAGATGCTGGGTACGGTTCCGCATGCCATCCGCGAGGCGGCCCTTGGGTTGGGCGTTCCGAAGTGGCGCACTGCTATCTCGGTCAGCCTGCGCACGGCCTCGCCAGGGATCATCACAGGTTGCATGCTTGCTTTTGCGCGCGTCGCGGGTGAGACCGCTCCGCTGCTCTTCACAGCATTCGGGAACCAGTTCTGGAGCTTCAAACTGAACGAGCCTATCGCCGCGCTGCCTCTGCAGATCTACGTCTACGCTATCTCGCCGTATGACGAGTGGCATCGACTGGCATGGGCGGGCTCGCTCGTCCTTATCGTTCTCATCATGGTCTCAGTCACGCTCGTCCGCATCTTTGCCAACCGCGGCGTACTCAAAGGAGGAAGCTAGTGGGAGTAGGCATCTTAGTCGAGGGTCTGAACGCGTGGTATGGCTCGACCCACACTCTGCAGGACATTAACCTGCCGATCCCCGCGAATCACGCCACCGCACTGATCGGTCCCTCGGGCTGCGGCAAGTCTACCTTTGTGCGCTGCCTTAATCGCATGCATGAGACCAACCCAATCGCCCGCGCCACCGGCGTTGTGAAGATGGGCGATATCGACATCTACAAGGATGCTTCGCCGGTTGAGATCCGCCGCCGCGTGGGTATGGTCTTCCAACGGCCCAACCCGTTCCCAACGATGTCGATCTACGACAACGTCATCAGCGGACTCAAGCTCAACGGCTTCCGCAATCGACGCATCCTTGACGAGACGGTAGAGCGTTCGCTCAAGCAGGCGGCGCTTTGGGAAGAAGTGAAGGACGATCTCAAGAAAAAGTCCGGCGCTTCGCTCTCCGGCGGCCAGCAGCAGCGCATGTGCATCGCCCGTGCTCTTGCGGTCGATCCCGAGGTGCTCCTGATGGACGAGCCCGCCTCCGCGCTCGATCCTGTCTCCACGTCAAAGATCGAAGATCTTATCTTCCAGCTTAAGTCTCAGTACACCATCGTCATCGTGACGCATAACATGCAGCAGGCTGCGCGTGTGGCCGAAAACACTGGCTTCTTCCTCAATGGGAAGATGGTCGAGTTTGATTCCACCCACAAGATTTTTACGAATCCCAAGGACAAGCGTACGGAAGATTACATTACCGGGAGGTTCGGTTGATGCGCGTCAAATTTCACCAGAGCCTCGACGACCTCAAAGAGAAGCTGCTTGTGATGGCTGGCATGGCCGAGCAGGCGATCCAGCGCTCTATCGAGGCATATCGCACACGCGATCTCACTATCTGCGAACTGGTCTTCCGCGCTGAACCCTCGATCAATCGGCTTGAGCGCGAGATCGATCAGATGGCGCTCGACCTGCTCGCGATGGAGCAGCCCATGGCTATCGATCTTCGGTTCATCCTGTCGGTCATCCGCATCAACGCGGACCTCGAGCGCGTGGGCGACCAGGCTGTCAACATTGCCGTTCGCGTCCGCGAGATGGGGGCCTTCGCCAACACTGACCTGCCTGTGGACATTCCGAAGCTCGCCTCGCTCTCCTCCGCAATGGTTCGCAAATCGCTTCAGGCTTTTATCGAAGGCGACGCTGAGATGGCTGAGTCTGTCCTCCAGATGGACGATCAGGTTGACGAGATGAATGACGCCGCGTTCTATGCGTTGAGTTCGCTTATCAAAGAGAAGCCTGAGCTGACTCCACAGTCTCTCAACGCTCTAATTATCGCTCGTAATCTCGAGCGCGTTGGGGATCACGCCACGAACATCGCAGAAGACGTCATCTTCTGGGTACGTGGGGCAGACGTGCGCCACAACGCCTCTGCTGTCTAAGGCTCCCACCAGATTAGTTTCGGCAGCATTAGGTAATACAGGCCCACCCGTACACTTCCCGCATCGACGCGTCCTTGCATAGCACGTGCGTAGGCTGCCATCTGCGCCCCGTATTTCACGCGTTCGCTGGCTAAGAACTCCTCTATTCCTTCGCGTCCGTGCGATGCAGTCTTGTAGTCGATGATCCACAGGTAATCACTACCCGGCTCAAGGGGCTTCTCTCCGGCCATAAAGAGGCGATCGAATCGCACAGTGCTTCGGCTCTCGCTCCAGGAGGTCAGCGCAAACTCGCTCGAAGCTCCGTCGTGGGTGCGGATCAGCCAAAGGCCTGCGTCATCTCGCAGCATATTGTTCAGGGCCGTCTTCACACGCCCCACTAGGCGCTCGACAACTGTGGGCGACAGACCGTCTCCGCGCAGGACCGCTGCAATTCGCGGGGACCATCCTGCTATCTGCTGCAATAGATCCTCCACACCGACACCCTCTGCTCGTCGCTGTGCTATCTTCTCCACGAACGCATGCACCGCATTTCCAAATGATCTTGCCTCAAACGAACCCTCCGGCCTTTCAAAGCGGGTTGACGCAGGCGCTACTGCACTGTCTCCATACGACAGTCTTCGCATAGCTTCAAACCGCATCGCCGGCTCGAACCCGAGTGGCAATCGTTGTAGCAAAGATGGTCGAGCCTGTTCTTTCTCATATTCTGCTGCGAGGTCTACAACGAAATCTTCTACTTCGGTGACGAGCGACTTTTCAAACATCTTTGCTATCGCATCCGAGCCTCTCTCGGAGACAACTTCAGTTCCAGTCGCATCTTCAGCATTCGTTGTTGCGAAGTGTCTCTGTGCGGCAGGCCAGGCCGTGGCCAGGAGGCTTCCGTATGCGCGACTAATTTCGCCCTTCGATGTTCGCTCGGGAGAGGCGAACAGATGCAACTCCTCCCGCGCCCGAGTACATGCCACATAGAACAGTCGCTTTCTCTCTGCAGCTTCACGCGTCTTGTCCATGTTTTTGAGCCACACGTTCAACTCCTTCGAGCCTTCGCCCCGGCCTGCGATAGGTGCAAGCACGATCGGCGCAGCCTCAGCATCTCCCGAATCGATCTCGCTCCACGTCAGGAGTCTCTCGCGGCTGGCCTGCGCTCTCTTCTCCAGCCCGGGCACTATCACCACGTCCCACTCCAACCCCTTAGCACCGTGGATCGTCATCAGATCAACCGCGTCCGTGGTTGCCGCAGGTTCGGCGAACAACTGATCCAACCGCCGCTTCAAGAGGCTAAGGTCCATCGTGCCAGCCTGCTCCTCCACCTGATCGAGCAACTGCAGATAACGACGCGCATTAGCCATCTCTGCAGTCTCCAGATAGACATCGCCCCCCAAGGACCGCCAGGTTCGCTCGACCCACTGCGCCGTCGTCAGCACTGTACGATGTTTCTCAGCCGCTTGCAGCACAGGCCACACTCGCGCCAGCCTCGTGCAGCTCTCTTCGCTCAACAGATCTCCGCGCTCGGCGATAAGATCCTCGACGCACCGCTCCGCTAATCCAAAATCATCTGCACCCGCAAGCATGTGCAGATCGGCCATTCCCAGCCCGCACCACGGAGCATGTAGGACCGCGAACCACGCTACACGGTCTGCGGGATGCAGCAACGCACGCGTTAGCGCGAAGAGGTCGAGTACCTCCTGCCGCTCTCCCAACGCTTCGATCTTGACTGCGCGAAAGGGAATTGAGCCGCGCGTCTCGTCTTTCAGCTCTGCGACAATGTCGGTGAGAAGATTTCGGCTCCGCACCAGCACCGCGATCTTCCACGGCGCTGTTCGGCCTTGGGGCAGAGGCCGGGCACGCCAATCCTGGATGACCGTACGTACCTCTCGGGCCTCTAATTTAGATTGTCTCCGCCGCGCCGCCCTCTTCTCTTCAATCGAATCCTCCAGATCCACCGCTCGCGCATGCCACACCATACTGCGCGCCTCGTATTTTGATTCCCCTCTCACTGCTCGAGCTTCGACATACGGTACCTCTTCAGGATTTGCCGCAATCATCTCACGTGGAAATAGAAGCGAAAAGTCTTCGTTGAACGCTTCTACCAAGCCGCGCTGCGACCGAAAGTTTGCTGTTAGCCGCAGGCATCCCAGAGGTAGATCACCTAGAAGTCTTGTCTGCATGGTTCGGACGAAGCGCTCGACTCTTGCCTGTCGAAACAGGTAGATCGACTGCTTCGGGTCGCCCACAAGGAATACCGTCTGACTATGCCCGTCCCAGCCTTCGGTCAAAAGTTCGATCAGTCTGTACTGGCTAGTCGAGGTGTCCTGCACCTCATCCACCAATAGGTGTTGTAGCGTCATGCCCAGCGCCGCATTTAAATCCTCTACTGCTCCTTCTCGCTCGAGCGCACCCTGCGCCAGCAGCCCCATCTCCGCAAAGTCGCACTCGCCACGCTGCGCAAAGATGACTTGCAGTTCCGCAAGGGCACGGCTCAACACGCGGAAGAATGCCTTTGCTACTCGCCACTGCTCCTCCGGATAGATTGCCGGTGGCAGCTGGTTCACCCGCTCGATCGCTCGCAGCAGATCGTCTCTGTGCGCTACCTCATCGAGCAGCGCTTTTAGACTCCTCTTCTGATGCGGTGTCGTCTCAAATCCCAGTGTGTTCTTTGCGAAACTCTTTCTCCAAGTACGCGCAGACGGCGTCACCAGAAGATGAATCAACGCTCGCCAGTGCTCAAGTTCCGCGGCGTCGGTCGAAGGCACACCTACCCTGCCTGCACACGCAGCAATCGGTGATCGTTCTCGCTCGTAGGGCTCGATCTCCGCTAGCGATGAGGCCAGCGCAGCGAGCGCACGTAGAAAACTTTCAGGGACGGCTTGCGCGAATTGAGTAAGGCCGACGCATACTGCCTGCTCCAGCGTGCGTTGCAGCTGCGGCAGCACTTCGAGGTCCAGATACTCTTCATCCATCCCCGGCTGGCCAAGGAGAGGAACGAGCTCGCCCCACTGGTTTCGCAGTGGAAGCATCTCTACGAGCAAACGCTCGCAGTCCGACAGGCTTCCATCACGATGCAGCAAAATAGTTCTGAAGGCTTCGTCCATCTGCGCGTCTGCACCGCCGAGTTGCATGAGCGTCTGGCGGGCTGCCTCGCGATACATCAGCGTCGCGTCCTCCACGGGAGCCATCCGTCCACCGCCTCCCGATAGTACCGGCAGCAGGCGAGCGATTTCACCGCATACGGAGTCGATGGTGCGGATATTCAATCTGCGAGGATGCTCCAGCAATCCCCATGCAAACAGGGCGTCGCGCTTTAGTACCTCTTCCGCCAGCTCGCGCGTAGCATGATCGAAGCTTGAGGCGTCACTGATGCTGTCGCGGCGCTCAGCACTTTGAAGTTGCGCCATCACGCGTTCGCGCATCTCGTTGGTGGCCTTGACGGTGAACGTGATCGCAAGGACCTGCTCCGGCTTCTCCACGCTTTCATCTGCGAGGAGCTTTAGATAACGCTGGATGAGCAAGCCCGTCTTGCCTGAACCGGCGGGAGCCTCCACGATCCATGACTGCTGCACGTCGAGTGCGTGCTCACGTTGGTTCCAGTCCGGTGGACGACCATCGACGCTATCTTGCGAGTGAACTGCATTGGGTACAAGAAACAGTTCACCCACGGTTCGCCTCCTCTAGGTCTTCGTCGGTTGCATCGAGCATTGTCACATCGAGACGGCACAACAGCCTCTGTCCGCAGTGGGCACATGTCGCCGGATAGGTCTTTGGCCGCACTCTTGCATCGCCGTTAGCGAACTCTTCCGCGAGATTCACCAGGACCCGCCGCCATTCCGCAATTTGGTCCTCCAATGTAGCTGCTTTCATCCTGGAGATCTTTGGCAGCACGCCATGACCTACCGAATAGCCCTTCAAGTCACGTCCTTCTCCAGCTCGTACTAAGCCGAAGGCTACGCCTTGCAGGCTCTCAGGCTTAGAGAGAATCGCGTAGAGGGGGAGTTGTGGCGCATCCGGCCTCTCCGTCAGCCAGTCGCTCGGCGAAGCATCTCCTGTCTTGTAGTCGATCAGTATCTCTCCACCTTCGACCATGTCCACGCGATCCATACGCACGCTCAGCCGGAGTGGTCCCACATGCACGTCAGCAAACTCCGTCTCGCTTCCTCTCACCTCAAAGGGCAGTGCTCGCTCCAACTCCAGTTCCAACCACCAACGCAACAGTCTGCGCAGCCTCTCCCGTTGCACCTCTACATAGGCTATATCCCACGCGGTCGAGCTCGACTCTGCGGTTCTCTTCAATCCTTCTCGGATGCTCCATTCCAATGCCTCCTCTCGCTCTTCTTCGGTCATTGAACGAAGCTGATCCTGCGTTTTCACTTCATCCCAGAACAACTCCAGCGCTTTGTGCACCACTGTGCCGCTCTCACGCGCATCCATCCCGGGCTCGACTGACGCCAGCTCTGTCGCCCAAAGCCTTTGCTCTGCGAAGGCTCTAAACCCGCACGCTGCTTGGAGTTCCAGGATCCTCGCGCCTCCTGGAATCACACGGTCGGGCAGTTCTCCCACGCGTTCTATATCTTCAAGCTCCTCCAGCGAGACCACTATCCGATTGGGCTCATCATCAATAAGTTCTCTGGCAGTTACAAATTCCAGATCGGAGACCGTCTGGTGCGGGACGTCAGAATCTTCAGAAGCGAGTTTTGCATGCAGAACAGGTGAAGGCCGCTGTGTCCCGTCCTTGCTCTCGTGCGCATAGCTGAACACCACTGTCGCAGCACTCTCTGCAATTCGCTTCGTCATCCTCCGGGCTTCTTCACTGTCTCGGGCGACATCGGTTCCAGGCATTTCAAGCTCTCGCTGTAGAGTCCACGGCAGCAGGGAACTGCTCCGTGTCTCCATTGGCCAGCTGAACTCGCCCGCGCGTAAAAACCATACCGCATCAAATCGACTGCCCGCGGCCTCGAGCGGCCCCATGATCTGGACCGGAGCCTCTCGTGACTCTGGCGCAAAGACTGTTTGCCGCGTGATCCGCTCAAGTCCCGTCAGCGCGTGCGCAAAGTCCACGCTGATCCCGTCGAAGTCGAGTGTTACCAACTCATCGAACGCGCTCTCCCACCTCTGCCGTGTCTGGAACTCGACACTGGTCTCGCTCACTCCTGCCCCCCATCCGGCGGCCTCCAGAAGTTCTCGCATCGCATCGGCCCAGTCGGCATGGCTTCGTGCATTCAGGCCTTCGATCCGCCGTGCTACCGCATCCATCCGGCGCAGCGCGCTTAGTAGATGCCCCAGCTTTGATCTGCGGCGCGAGCCCTCAATCAGCGCAACCATTGCCTCCAGCGAGATCTCCGGACGCAGCATCCTTTTCTTTCTCAGCTCGAACGCATCGAACTCTGCGCGTGGTCCGCGCTCCTCATTCGCCACCGCAACGTAGGGCGAGAGCAAAAGGATACTCACCCGCTCCAGCGGCAGGGCTTCCATGGCCCAGCGCAAGAGGTCGAGCGCAACCGATGCCATTTGCGTCTCCGACAACGCGACGCCAAGCGAAAACTCATATGGGCCGATCTCATTTCCAGCGCGAATATCCTCGAGCTCGGGGGCCAGCAATTCGCGAAAGACTCGGTCGATCTCTCGACGTTCGCTCTCCAGCCCTGGAACAATTACTGCGACGCTAGCGTGTTCTTGTGACTCCAGGAGACTTCTTATCCAGCGTGCGGCAGTGCGCAACTCCTCTTGTTCTTCTGTCGCCTCCACCAACACTGTTCTCTCGGCCTTTGCGCTCACCGGCAGCTCCGAGATCGACATCCCCGCTGTTCGCATAGTCTCCAGCAAAGTCTCCCGCGCCGGGGTCAGGGTGTCGAATCCAACCAGCACCAAGCCGCTCTTCGCGGCCGCAAGCTGGCCCTTCTGAACCGCACTGCGCAGCACCTCTTCCAACTGAGCGTGTGTGACGAACCCTTCGGTACGGCACACGCCCTCCATCATCTGTGCCCAGCGCTGAAACGCGCGCGCATCGGAGCTTCCTCCGGAGCCTCGCAGTTTACGCTGTCCCTCGTAGCTCCATAGAAGGCGCCATGCTTCGGCGGCCATCTCTGCGAGGGTCTCAACTGTCTTCAGACTGGCGAGCTCTTCATCGGCCTCCAAGACGGTTCGCCATACCGCGTGTTCCTGTGACCGGTTCAGCAGAAGTCGAGAGTCCTCTCCAGCTACAAGCAGCTCGCGCCACAGCGCGGTCGTCCATGTCTCCCACGCCGTTACAGCGGTCGGTGTCCAGCTTGTGTGGCCCAGTTCCTTATTGCGCAGGTCAAAGCCGTGCTGGAGGGTCCGCGCCGCCCGCTGGTTTCCTGTGACCACCGTCGCGCCACGCTCCAGCGCCTCTATGATCTCTACCGGCAGAAGCTCTGCAACATCCATACCTCGGTTATACGCCCCGTGCCAGGGATAAAACCTTCGCATCATGCTGTGCAAAAAACGTTCGGAATCACTCCTGATCTCGGCCCGTGCGACTTGCTTCGCAGCCCTCAGGCCACCTTCGGGAGGCTCGTATGGAATACGTGATGTGCCCAGCCTGACGGGGCGCTTGCCATATTGGCGATGCTTCGGGCCTCAGCCAGTTATCATGGGAAGAGGAGTCAATTTTGTCGCGCAAGCTGCTCTTCCCATTTGTTCTCACACTGGCTCTGCTCTCCGGCTGCGGGCCCAAGACGCCGAGGCCGACGCCGAAGACAAACGCAGGCGATCAGAAGACTTTCACTATCCGTGGACGCGTGCTGGCCACCACGTCCACTGGCGTTACGCTCGACGGCGAAAACGTCCCCGGTTTTATGGAAGCTATGACCATGGAGTACAAGCTCAGGGACCCCAGCGTCGTCAGCGAACTGCACCCAGGCGACCGCATCACCGCGACCGTTCTTGCTGACCATTCCTCCGAGGGGTATACGAATATCCGCCTCGACAATATTGTCGTCATCGCCCAGGCGCGACCTGACTATAAGCCCGCGATTCAATACCACGTGCCCACTACCGGCGACCAGGTACCTGACTTCGTTCTCCTTAACCAGAGCGGACGTACTGTTCACCTCTCTCAGTTCAAGGGCAAGGTTGTCTTGATGACTTTCATCTACACTCGCTGCCAGCTGGCTGACTTCTGTCCGCGTATGAGCCGGAACTTCGCTGAGATCGACCACGCTCTGGCAGCGGAGCCAGCCCTCTACGACCAGACACATCTTTTGTCCGTTAGCTTCGATCCTGCTTACGACACGCCTAAGGTTCTACGCAGCTACGGCGGTGCGTATACCGGCAACTACACCAATGAGAGATTCGCCCACTGGGACTTCGCTGCGCCCACGGAGAAAGATCTCCCTACGGTCACGCAGTTCTTCAACGTAGGCGTTACTCCCGGCGATAGCAGATCTCTCACGCACTCGCTTTCTACGGTACTCATCGGCAAAGACGGCAGGATCGTCGATTGGTATCCCACCAACGAGTGGAAGCCATCTGACGTCTTCAGCCAGATCAAAACGCTGCTTCCTCAAAGCTAAGGCGTGGCGCTCAGCAATTCTACACGGACGATCTTGCAGTCCACGTCCTTACCATCCGGGTTTGTCAGCTTACCTTTCTTTCCGTTGACCTCGTACTTCATCGTGGTTCCGACGACGAAGTCGGTTGCATTCATCGAGTGTTTTCCATCGGTCCTGCAGGTGTACTGCTTGTCCGTGCCGGTGAAGAACAGGTCGTACTGCTGATGTTTATGATCCTTATCGCTTGCCCCTGTGGGATTCACGTCCTTTAGTATCGTCCGGCCTTTGAACTTCGCCGCCATCGCCGGCAGCACCGTCATCAGAACCAATATCGTCATCAGATATCTCTTACGCATAGTGCAGTCTCCTTTTTGTGCCGATGGTAGATGCGCCAACGTCGCCTTTTCATTAGAAATTCTGGTCATCACTTCGACCACGGTGGAACCACACCCGACATTCGGGCATAGGCGATCAGTTGCCCCATATGCTCGTTGTCGTGAACGAGAATGCGGAGATACATACCGTCCACAGTCGCATCCTTATCCATGATCCTGACCTTGCGCTGGAGATCTCCCGGCTTCAGTTGGGCGCGGGCGGTCCTCACCGCATCGAGCGATCGCTTTAGGAACGCGATAACATCCGCTTTGGACGTCAGGGATCTCTCGATCTGATCCTCTGTTTCGCTGGCCTTGATCTCCGATGGCATCGGTGATCCCGTCACGCTCAGCAGATAGAAGTTTGCCACCGCGATGTGCATGTAGACCTCGCTGGTCGACCTCACTCCAGGCGCAGGGCGCCAGCTGAATTTATCCGCCGGTGTGGCCTCCGCCAGGGCGATCAGCTGCTTTGAGACATGGCTCCACTCGCCGTTGTACCCCTCCCAAAGGCCCTCATATTGCGCGTGCAGGGTGGCGGTAAACAAGATCATCAGCAGGAAAAACTTCTTCATGAAATCTCCCGTCGCTAATTTGCTGGTCTGACGTTCCAACAGGCGAGAGCCAACGGCTACGTTTAATCGGCGATCTCCTGCAGCTTCGCCCATAGGGCCTTCGTTCCCGCATCTGTTTTGGCCGATACAGCAAGAATCTCGTCGACCTCGTGCTCCTTTTTCAACGCAGCTACCGACTTCGCCAACTCGTTGTTCGACAGCTTATCAGCTTTCGTTCCAACCACCAGGTATGGGCGCTGCGTCTGCTTGAAGTAGGTAATCAGCTGGGTGTCGTTCGCCTGCGGTGGAATGTTCGTGTCCACGAGGCAGATGCAAAGCGCCAGCGTCTCCCGCTCCGCCAGATAGGGTTCGATAAACTTGGGCCACTCGGCCGATATGGACTTCGAGATCTTAGCGTACCCGTATCCCGGCAGGTCGGCGAAGATCAGCGTGGGCCTCAGCTTCATCTTGTCTCCCGAACCTTCGTGCAAAGCAAAAAAGTTGATCGCCCGCGTTCGTCCAGGCGTAGATGAGGTGTGTGCCTGCTTCGATCCAAGCAGGGCATTGATGAGGGAAGACTTGCCTACGTTCGAGCGTCCCAGAAACGCTATCTCCGGCGCTCCGTAGGTCTTGGACTCGGCGGGGAAGTGCGCGACGTCGGTGGCAGATAGTAGAAAAACAGGATTGAGCCGCATTGAGTCAGTCTACCGCTTCATCCTGCTGTTTACTTTTGAGACTTTGCTTCCAGTAAATTCGACTACATCAAAAAGCACCCACTCTCACGTGAAGAGCGGGTGCTTTTTGGGAGCAGATTGGATCGGGTGGATCTAGTCCCGAAGTGTAACTGTAACCGGCGCCGTCAGGTGGAAGGTCACCGTTGACTCCGAAGGGATTACGACGTCTTTGTTTCCGGTAAACGCGGCTCCAGCCGTGCCCGCGCCGGCGCCCAGTAGACCACCGATCAGCGCACCCTTGCCGCCACCCGCCAGGCCGCCAATCAGAGCGCCTCCACCTGCGCCTCCGCCGATAAAGCCTGCGGTGCGCTTGCCCTTTCCGCTCTGATCTTTCTCGTAAGAGGTCACGCTGACGGGCGTTCCGGAGATCGAGGTCACCGCAATGCCGAGTGCGCCTGACCCCTTGAACCTACCGCGTCCCTTTGCGGCGACCACTGTACCCACAACATGGGCTCCGCGTGGAAAGATGGTCGCGCCGCCGGAGCTGCGGAGAGGCGCTGCCAGCACGCCCGTAAACCCGTCCCCGACGTTGTTGTGGCTCGCGCTGAGCTGCTCTGTAATGGTAACGGTCACCGCGCTACCTGCTGCTGCCGTTACTTTGCGCGGCGGTGGAGGGGGTGGGGGCTCGGCCACCATGGCGGGGCCTGGTTGTACTGCCGGCTGCGCTGGCGGTGGTGCAGATGACGTCTCCGATGCCGGGGCTGGCGCAGTTGCAGGAGGCGGAGCAGCCGTCGAAGGATTCGCAGCTGTAGGGGTGCTGGGTTGAGGGGCCACCGTCCCGTCCGAGTTAAGACCTTGCGCAGGAGGTGGAGGAGGAGAGCTCTTGCATCCGCCGACGAAGAGAGCCGTCGAAAGAGCTAATGTTGCTGCAAAGGGTATTGAACCTGTTCGCATGGCTTGTCTCCAGATGGTGCGCTAATTGCCAGATCAATATCCTGCATAGATTAGACCCTCTGGCAAAAGTTGCCAAGAGAGAAGAAGGCACTTTGAGATTGGTCTGACGGGCATCGCCGTTTCGTTGGCAAGATCGAATCTTCTCAGAAAATCTTCTCATTTAATATGAGTTGGATAGTTATCAATGAGTAAATAGGGTGTACCGGATGCGGCATTTTTGTAAACTCTAAACTCATTTGATCGCAGCTTTGTGGGCTAGTTTCGGACGGCCAATCGGAGTGTCGGGCAGCAGGGGATAGGCATTCCACGAGAGCGAGAATCTCTCGTTTTGGTAGATGTTATTCAATTTTACCGAGAATTATCGAAGAAATGAGCCGGAACCCCGATTGGAACTGCCACCTCTCATGGCTCCGTGGTACTGTTATCGCCTGACGCAGAGTAAGCCATCAAAGGCCTCGTATATAGATACAGAGATGTGACCCGAAAGTACTACGGGCAATTCCCGGGTAGCGGGTTATGCTCCATGGGAAGTCATCAATAAGTATCTTCCGGTAGAGGACGATCTGCCTGTCGGCGACTACTAACTCTCAAGGGACCGCTAAAGATAAACTACGCGAGATATTTGGAGAAAATCGAATATTATTCTCACATTCTGATCCAGTTTCCCAAAAAAGAACTAGTACTAGTTTCTCAGACGTCGTTCTCCTCTTCACTTCATGTCTGTAGCTTCAGCTTCGAAAGTTCAATCTGCTCGAAACCGTACCACCACCTTCTGGAGGGAACACCCATGATTGGCAACTATTTTGCCCAGCTGACAGCTTCAAAGCGAAGCGCGCTCGCATTGCTCGCCTCGTGCGCGATCTTCACTGCGGGCTGCTCGAATATGACAAGCACGGCGCCAGACACAAACTCTTTTAGCACTGCGGCTACCCTTAGCGGGCGTGTGCACGGCGGTAACCAGCCCGTGGTCGGTGCCGCAGTCCAGCTCTGGTATGCGGGCCAGGCTCCCGCGGCTCCCGCGCTTGCGGCTTCGACTACGACCGATAGCACAGGAGCGTTCTCCTTTACAAAGGACGCAACTGACGGGGAGACCCCCACCACTGCCAACGAGTTTTCCTGCCCCACCGTGAGCGGCACCACAAATCCTCTGGTTTATGTCATATCCGAGGGTGGAAATACCCTCAACGATGGCAGCTCTGCCAACAATACCGCTGCCGTGTTCCTTGGCATCTATGACGTCTGCAACAATCTGGGGACGCCGCACTTTCTTCATCTCAGCGAAGCCACAACGGCGGCTACCATGGTTGCGGCGCAGCAGTTCTTCAACCCGGCGTTCGACACACTTTCGGCGGACGGCACGGGAGCCCAGAAGATTATCGTCGAGAACCTTAAGAACACGATCGCTCTTCTCGCGAATGTGGCGGACGGGAGTGTAGCTGGTACGACAACGCTCAATGCAGCCACAGGTGGTACAAGCAACATCAATTCTGCTGTGTCCATGAACGCAACTCCCGAACCGGGCAAGATCAGCCTGCTTGCGAATATCATGGCCGCCTGCGTTGATAATGCAAGTGCGACGGCGACTCCTTGCACGACGCTCTTCAACGCTGCAGTTCCGCCTGTACCCAATACCACGACCAACAACCCGGTCTCTTACGCCAAAGCCAAGGATACGCTTCAGGCACTCTTCTACATGCTGACGAATCCGACCAGCACGGCAGCCGGTACGTCCAATATGAACACGATCTTTGGCCTTGCCGGTGGGCTTTCCGGTCCCTACCAGCCGGCTCTCAACACGCAGCCGACCGATTGGACTGTTGCCATCAACTACAACAGCACCAGCACCTGCGGTACACCGACCGGCGGAACAGGTGGCTTCATCAGCGGCCCTGCCGATATTGGAATCGATAATGCCGACAATCTCTGGATTGCAAACTCCCAGGCCAGCACAGGAAATCTCGTCGAGATCTCCGCGGCAGGCATTCCTACCGTATGCCTCCAGGTTGGCAGCGGTGGATCGAAGAGTGGAGGTGTCGTCGACATCAACGGCAACATCTGGACCGGTGCAGGCAACAGCGTCTACCGTTACAACCCATCGCTTAAGACGATGCTCGCGATGCCAGCCGGCGTAGCGGTCCTCGGCGTTACCACGGACGGTAACGGCAACATCTACTTTTCCTCAACCAATGGATCTTTGTATGAACTGCCGAACGGAACAGCAGCACCCTCTGCGGTCACCCCGGTACAGATCTCCAGTACTGTAGGTACCTATCCCATCCGGCTGATGCCCGACTTCCAGGGCGAGGTCAACAAGGTTGCGAACCCAAGCAACATCTGGGTCTCCTCCGGTGCCGCTTTCGTCTCAGAGGTATCCCCCAGCACCTCGGGGTCAGCTATGAACGGCTTCGTGACAGCTCCCATTGCCACTTCGGGCAGTTCCTACGGACTCTCCATCAACCAGATCAACAGCGTCTTCGTCTCGGCGATGGATACGAATGCGGTTACGTCCCTTGTATTGCATTCGGGTTCCTATGCCGCTCCTACCGGTTGGCCTTTCACGGCAACCACTGCAGGCATCGCCGGCCCTACGGCGATCTCCATCGATGGCCGTTCCAACACCTGGCTTCCTAACAATACCAATGGCACTTCCACCGGTAGCATAAGCGAGATTAGCGATACGCCAACTGCCACCTCTCCCTCAACTGGCTTCCAGAGGCCTTCCACGTACCTGAACTCGAGCCGCATATTGGTCATCGATCAAGCAGGAAACGTCTGGGTCGCGGGAGACGGCGCCAGCTTCATCACCGAGATTGTCGGTGCTGCCGTTCCCCTCTATCAGCCGTACTCGATGGGTCTTACGAACGGTCGCTACCAGGCGATCCCCTAACCCACGCTGCAAAACGTCAACAGAAAGCCCCGGGATCTACTCTTCCCGGGGCTTTCTGCATTCATCCCACGCAGGGCGACCGGCCCTATTGCTCCTTCAGGTCGAATACTCTCTCCATCTCTGTCCACCATTGTTCGGCGCCCGCGTTCGGCAACTGCTGCTGGAAGGTGCGCATGAGCGCTTCCCATTGCTGGACTCGGGTGTTCGAGGCATCCGCAGCAGCCTTCGCCGTAAGCGAGAATCCGTCGACCACGTCCATGATCATGAACATTCGTGTTCCCAGTAGATAGATCTCCATTTTCGCGACTCCTGCGTCAAGCAAACTCTGCTTGATCTCAGGCCATATCTTCTCGTGATATCGCTTGTATGCGGCGATTCCGTTCTCGTCATCCTTCAGATCAAGCGCAAAACAGTGTCGTGGCATGCTTCCTCCATATTTGTTTTCTTCGGTCTCGCCGTGCGGGTCAACCGAAGACTATCACCGGCACATATACGACCGTTTCACAGGGAACTCAGCGCCAAAATTTCTTCAGACGAAACCGCTAGGAAAAGAGGTATGCTTCCACTGTGGACGAAAGGGAAGTTCAACCTGTGACAGATTCATTTCGCCTGGAAAAAAAGATTGCCCTCATTACCGGAGCGGCTAGCGGTATCGGCGCAGCTACTGCACGCGAGCTCTCCCGTGCAGGAGCGCACGTTCTCATCGCCGATCTTAACCTCTCCGCCGCCCAATCCCTCGCCGCTGAGCTCCCCAACGCCCGCGCTCTCGCAATGGATGTTACCGATTCCGCCTCCGTCGCCGCGGTCTTTCGTGAGATCGACCATCTCGATATCCTCGTCAACAACGCAGGTATAGGCCTGGTCGGCGATATAGCTCATACCTCCGAAGAAGATTTCAGCCGCCTGATGCGCGTGAACGTCCATGGCGTCTTTCTCGTCACCCAGGCTGCGCTTCCTCTGCTTCTGGCATCGCATGGCAGCATCATCAACATAGGTTCTGTGGCGTCCACGGTTGGTGTCAAACAGCGCTTTGCCTACTGCGCCAGCAAGGGAGCCGTCCTGGCCATGACGCGCCAGATCGCGGTCGACTACCCTCGGGAGCTGCGCATTAACTGCATCGCTCCAGGCACAGTCCAGACTCCCTTTGTCGAAGGCTATCTCGAAAAATATCACGCTCACGAAAAGGAAAAAGTTAGGGCTGAGTTAGTCGCGCGCCAGCCCATCGGCCGCCTGGGTACGCCAGAGGACATTGCTTCCCTCGTGCGTTATCTCAGCTCTTGCGAGGCAGAGTTTATCAACGGCGCGCTCATTCCGATCGATGGTGGCTGGACTGCGGCTTAGTTCACGCACCTCGAATTAAATTACGCAATTCACCCAGAAAGTGAAGACGAAAAGTTGAACGAGATACTCATTACTTCCGTCCGTGTCATCGACCTGCGCTTTCCGACGTCGCAGGAGAGCATTGGTTCAGACGCTGTCAACAAAGACCCTGATTACTCAGCAGCCTACTGCATCCTCGAGACCAACTCCGGCCTCGAAGGTCATGGCCTTACCTTCACCCTTGGACGCGGTACCGACCTCGTGGTTCAGGCTGTTCGCTACCTCTCCCGCTATGTTGTCAACCGTACGCTGAGCTCTCTTACAGAGGACCTGGGTGCCTTCTCCCGGCAGCTTACCGACGATAGCCAGTTCCGCTGGCTCGGACCGGAGAAGGGAGTGATCCATCTCGCTACAGGTGCGCTCCTCAACGCTGTCTGGGATCTCTATGCTCGCGCTGAAGGCAAGCCTCTTTGGCAGCTACTCGTCGACCTCGATCCGGCTCAACTTCTCAAAGCCGTGGAGTTCCGGTACATCGATGACGCCATCTCGCGCTCCGAAGCGCTCGATCTCCTCATCGCACGGAGAGAGGGCCAGCAGGAGCGTCTCGCCCAGCTCCGCGAGACCGGTTATCCCGCTTATACAACCTCGGTCGGTTGGTTCGGTTACTCGGAAGAAAAGATTCGCCGCCTCTGCCATGAAGCGCTCGCCGAGGGTTGGACTCACTTCAAACTCAAAGTTGGTGGCGATCCCGCAGACGACCTCCACCGCGGACGAACTGTACGTGAAGAGATCGGCTGGACCAACAAGCTTATGGTCGACGCCAATCAGAAGTGGGGCGTCCTAGAAGCCATCGAACGCACTCGCCAGCTTGCCGAGCTGAAGCCCTGGTGGATGGAAGAGCCCACGAACCCCGATGACATTCTCGGTCACGCTCGCATCCGCCGCGAGGTGCCGCAGGTTCGCATCGCAACCGGTGAGCACTGCCACAATCGCATCATGTTCAAGCAGTTTTTGCAGGCGAAAGCTATAGACGTCGTACAGCTCGATAGCTGCCGCGTCGCCGGGGTCAATGAGAACCTTGCAATCCTCCTGCTCGCAGCCAAGTTCGACGTGCCCGTCTGTCCTCATGCAGGCGGGGTCGGCCTCTGCGAGTACGTTCAACACCTCGCGGCCTTCGACTATCTCAGCGTATCTGCCTCGCTTGAGAATCGTGTCATCGAGTACGTCGATCATCTCCACGAACACTTCCTTACCCCGGTGCACATTCGCAACGGACACTATCTCCTCCCCGAAGAGCCCGGCTACAGTATCCAGATCCGCAAAGATTCCCTCATCCGCTTCGCCTACCCAACCGGCGCAGCCTGGAGTGAGGTCAGGAGCAATCACGCATGAAAATTGTAACCTTCTCCACGCAGTCGGACACTGCGGATCAACAGCCTCTTACACCCAGCTCTCCCGTCGCAGCATCCACTCTGAGCCTGGGCATTCCGACTCCTGGAGTTCTCGCCGGCGATGATGTTGTCGATCTCTCCGCGCTCGGCTACCCCACTGTTGTGGACATCATCGCTGGCGGCGGCAAGGCGCTCGAGGAGATCCAGTCGAAGCTATCCCGACTACCGCGCCTGCCTCTTGCCAGCGTCACTCTTCTTGCCCCGATTCAGCGTCCGCCGCGCATCTTCGCCATCGGTCTCAACTATCAAAAACATGCTGACGAATCGAACATGCCGGTCCAGAAGGTCCCGACTGTCTTCATGAAGCTCTCGAGTTCCGTCGTCGGTCCCGACCATCCCATCATTCTGCCGAAGCTTAGCACCCAGCCTGACTATGAGGCCGAGTTCGCCTTTGTCATCAGCCGACCCGGCTACCAGATATCCGCCTCTGACTGGCGACAGTACGTTTTTGGCTACACCATTCTCAACGACGTCAGCGCACGGGACATCCAACTCTCCACCTCGCAGTGGACTCTCGGCAAATCATTTCCATCCTTTACCCCGCTTGGCCCGGCAATTACCACTGCTGATGAGATCGCCGATCCTCACGCGCTCGACATCTCCCTCACCATCAACGGCGAGACCATGCAGAGTTCCAATACTAGCGACCTCATCTTCAAGCTTCCGGAGATGATTGCTTACATCTCCAGCATTACTCCTCTCGAAGCCGGAGACATTATCTCCACTGGAACCCCCGAGGGCGTAGGGCTCGGTCGCAACCCTAAGCGCTGGCTAAAGCCCAACGAAGAAGTCGTTGTCACCATCGAAAAGCTGGGCCAGCTTCGCAATCGCACCATCGCTGAATAAAAGATGTCTCCTCCTTTGCAAAGCTGGCAGTCGGCCAACGAGAACACAGGAGTATCAAAAGTCGTATCCGCCGGGAAAATCCTGAGGTAAAGTAAGACCAGTGGCGCAAGCGAAATCGCCAACGCGCCGGTCCTTCATGGGTAAGCAGAGCCTCTCTCCCTCGCGTCACAAGCACGCTCCTCTCCGGATCGCACTCTCGCTCCTGCTCCATCTTGTCTGCTGTTTCGCCGCGCCCGCGCAGACCGCCTCTGACCCTGTACTTTCGGTGTCGCTCCTTCTTCCTTCTGCCATCGTCTTCGATGCCGCAGGCAATCTTTACTTCGCTGAGACCGCAAATCACGTCATCCGCCTGCTCGACACCACGGGCAAACTTACGATCGTCGCTGGCACTGAAACGCAGGGCCTCTCTGGGGACAGCGGCTCCGGCCCGAACGCAATGCTTGATTCTCCGCAGGGACTTGCGCTTGATACCGCCAATAATCTGTATATTGCCGACACCCACAACCACCGCATCCGGAGACTCAGCCTCACGACCGGCATCATCACCACCATCGCTGGCACCACCGCTGGCTTCTCCGGTGACAACGGCCTCGCCACCACAGCTCAGCTTGATCTTCCTACGGCTCTCGCGCTCGACCACTCCAGTAACCTCTATATAGCCGATACCGGCAATCACCGCATCCGCAGACTGAACCTCACGACCGGCATCATCACCACAGTCGCCGGTACAGGGATTCAGGGCTCCTCTGGCGACAATGCTCTCGCGACTGCTGCGACCATCGACTCTCCTACGGGCCTTGCGGTCGACGCTGCCAACAACCTTTACCTCGCCGACACCCACAACCATCGCATCCGTCGGCTTAATGTCTCCACTGGTATCATCACGACTATTGCCGGCACTGGCATCGCAGGTTTTTCCAGCGACGACGTGCCTGCCATAACCTCCGCTCTGGCTCTCCCTCAGGGGATTACCATCGACGCCGCCGGTAATCTCTACCTTGCCGACGTCTCCAATCATCGCATCCGTCGTATCGATGCCATCACCGGCGTCATCACCACGGTTGCTGGCACCGGGATTCAGGGCTTCTCCGGCGACGGCGGTCCTGCCATCTCCGCGTCCGTGGATATGCCTCGCACCACAACTCTTTCCCCGTCTGGTCTCGTCACTCTCGCCGACACTGCCAACCAACGCATCCGACAGCTCGAAGCCCAACCCGCCCCCTCTACGAACATCCAGACGATTACGGGCCTGGGCCCTAGTCTTGCTTCATCCCTCACCCTCACTGCTCCTGCTGTCATCGTCTACGGTACTGGCCTGATCACCGCATCCTTATCGGCCTCCGGTACGGCCACTGGTCCAGTCACCTTCGTGAATATCTCGGGTGCCAAGACGGCGACACTAGGAACAGCGTCCCTGGTCGGAGATGTCGTTACTCTATCTACCGCCGGCCTGTCAGTAGGCGACTACACTCTCTCCGCTATCTATGCCGGGGATCAGAGCCATCTCTCTGAACAAAGCTCTCTGTTCAGTCTCCAAATCGTTCCGCAACCTCTTACCGCCGCAGTTATGCCGACAACCGCTGTCTACGGCCAACCCATCCCCACCTTCAATGGATCTATCGCCGGAGTTCTTGCTCAAGATGCCGGTAATGTCTTTGCTACTTTCTCTACCACCGCCGCCAGCCTCTCACCCGTGGGATCTTACCCCATCGTTGCGCTCCTCACCGGCGCGGCAGCAGGGAACTACAGTGTTACCCCGGCCACGCTTACCATCACGCCTGCCGCCACGGTCATAACCCTCAGTAACCTCACCGCGACAGCAACCAGCGGCGCGCCCACCACGCTCACCGTACACGTCGCCAGCACCACCACCGGCACGCCTTCAGGCATCATCACTCTCCTTGACAGCTCCGTTCCGATCCTCACCACGGCTCTCACCAGCACCGGCGATGCAGTCTTCTCCACCAGTTCACTTGCCCAAGGAGTCCATAACTTTACCGCTGTTTATAACGGCAGCACCAACTTTTCCGCCAGCGTCTCCGTGTCCCAGCAGGTCACCATCGGCCCGGGCACGCCCACTCTCCCATCCGACTTTACCCTCGCCGCCACCGGCTCCTCCACCCAGACAATCCTCTCCGGAAGCTCCGCCAACTTTACCTTTGCTGTTCAGCCACAGGGCGCACTCGCCAGTGAGATTACCCTTGCTGCCAGCGGTCTCCCCAATCTCGCTATCGCCTCATTCAACCCCGGCTACATCCCTCCCGGTTCTCCCACGAATACTTTTACCCTGACCATTGCGACGCCACAGACCATTGCCAGCACTCGCGGCCGTTCGCCCATTGGCTGGGCTCTCCTGCTGTGTCCTGGTGCCTGCTTGATGCTTCGTCTCCGCACCCGCGGCTTCGTGCGGCGACTTGTTCTGTTGGCGATTGTTACGCTGCCTATGATCTTTGCGACTGGCTGCGGCGATCGCGTCAACTCTTCAGGCTCGCTCGGCACCGCCGCCGCTACGAAGACTTACACCATTACCGTCACCGTCACCGGCACGGCCACGACGGCAACCGGCAGCATATTGCAGCACGTCGCCACCGTGACGCTCATCCTCCAGCCAGCTTCCTGATGAGTTGGCTAACGACGCTTAACCGGGTCCAAGCAATCGCAACAGAAAGAACACCACTACCCCGACAAAGAACACCAACGCCATCTTGATTCCTGGCTCGCGGTTCACCTCGGGTACCAGGTCCGTTGCGGCGACATAGATCGTCACGCCCGCCGATAGCGGCAGCCCCGCACGCACCCAGTTTGGCTCCAGGTTGATGACCAACACCCCAAGTACCGTCATTGCCCCGAGAAACAACGCCGAGTTCAGGGCCATCGCCCTTCCGCGCCCACCCGCGAGCATGACGCTTGCCATCGTAAAGCCTTCGGGAATCTTATGCAGAAATACTGCGAAGAAGAGCACCCAGCCCAGCCAGTGCGATAACACGAACCCCGACCCGATCGCGACCCCATCGAAGAACGTATGCGTCGCCAGACCCAGAAGTACCGAGTAGCTCGTCTTAGCCGAAAGAAACTCATGGTGGTGCGTCTCTTCGCCAAAGTGGAAGTGAGGCACCAGCGAATGTTCCAGTAGATGCACACCGCAGTACCCAGCCAGAATCAGCAGCGGAGCCCACTTTGGGTTGACGTGCAGTCCTTCGGGAACCATCTCCAGCAAAGCCGCTGCGAGCATGAAACCCGCGCCCAGTGCGACAAAATAGCGTAGCGCCCGCGCGGAAGGAGACCGTCTCACTAAAAGAAATCCACCCAGGTAATCCGCCAGTCCCGCCACCAGTCCCAGCGTCAGGCTCAACCATAGCGCCGACACCGCTAGCGGCCGTGGCGCATCGTCACAATATCGCCACCCTTCGCTGTCTTGATCGAAACCTCAAAAAAAGACGTCTTACAGGTCTCTTGCCTGTCCAGCACCCTGATTATCATGGTCTAACGATTTTACCCGTCTCCGGCCACTGCGACTCGCGCGATAGGAAGAACACCGCGCCCAGTCCGCAGAACAACGCAAATCCCTCCAACCGTTCTGACAGCACATGCAGCCGCTCAAAGTCCAGCCGTCCGGCATTATCTGTGGGAGCCGCATCCACTAGACCACCCGCCAGCGCCCGGTCCACATCCATCGCAGGCAGTATCTTGTACTGCGAATAAAATGTCACTGCCATCATCAGGCCAGTCAGCACCATCTCAATTGCGAACCCCACTCTGGCCGGTACCTCCGCTCGCAGCCAGAGGATTCCTGTCGCCAAGTAGAAGACCGCTCCCCCAATCAGGCCGATCGAGTGCAGTATCCGCAAGGTTCCGCCCACAATCAGCCCTGCGTCATGCGCGCTTGAGAGGGTATGAAACGCAACCGGGGCCAACACAAACGCAAAAAAAATAAGTCCGCCCACCCATGCCACCATCGCGTACAACCGTAGGGCCCGTAAAAAAGTCTGCATGCTAAATGAAGTCCTTCCTGTTGATCAGACGTGGTCCCTTCCGATAAGTCTTCGAATCCGCTCCTTCATGGGAGGATGCGTCGAGAACAAACTTCCGATCCCTCCACTTCCCAGGAGTGGCGCGACGATAAATAGATGTGCGTTCGACGGCGAAGCCTGCATTGGAATTCGCTTCGAATACTCTTCAAGCTTCTGCAACGCCCGTGCCAATGCATACGGATTGCCGGTCGCCGCCGCACCTGTCGCGTCTGCCTCGTACTCCCTGGACCGAGAGATCGCAAGTTGAATCAGTGAAGCTGCGATTGGAGCGACGATAATCATCAGCAGGCCACTCAGCCCACCGCCGCCACGTCTTTCACGACCGCCTCCGCCGCCCCCGCCAAACAGGGAGGCCCAATATCCCATTCGCGCGACCATCGTAATCGCCCCGGCAAGCGTGGCCGCAATCGAGCTCGTCAGTATGTCGCGGTTGCGGACGTGCCCAAGCTCATGGGCCAGCACACCTTCCAGTTCCTCGTCGTCAAGCAGCTGGAGAATTCCTTGCGTCACCGCGACCGAAGCGTGCTGCGGATTCCGTCCCGTTGCAAATGCATTAGGCGACTCCGTCGGTAGCACATAGATCTTCGGCATCGGCAGACCCTGCTTCGCCGTCAGCCTTTCCACTGCTGCGTATGCTCGTGGAAGCTGCTCCCGTGTTGCCGGCTGCGCGTTGTACATTCGCAGCGCCAGTTTGTCCGAGAAGAAATACGTTCCGAAGTTGAATGCGACCGAGATGACAAACGCGAGCATCATCCCGTTCCGTCCACCAAAGTGATCACCGATCAATATAAGAAACAGCGTCAGTACTACAAGCAGCAATGTCGACTTGAACGTATTCATTGGTCAGTCCCTCATGCAACCGGTCCCGTTACCTTGGACGCAGCGGAGCTCTGTTCGCCGCGCAGTAGCGCCCGGCGCAACACAACCTCGAGCGCTGCCTTCTGTTCTATATACTCGCTTTCGCTTAATCGTCCCTGCAACCTGTCCGTCTCCAGAGCAAATAGCTCTTCTTTCATCGCCGTCAGCAGGGAAGCAGGCGCGTCTGCAACCAGACCGGCAGCCGTGCGCGACACCTGTGCTGGGTTATTCTTCAGCATAATCCCGGCGCCCACTGCCATCACCAGCCCCAACCCGCCTAGAATCCACCACTTGTACTTTGCCCAGGGGTCGTTCGTTCCCTCCGGATCAAGCGGAGTTCCCAGTCCGCCACCTGGCCTCGTATCGCTGGCTGCCGTACCGGCTGCGGGGGCAGGGCCTGTCTGAGCTGAATCTCCTGCCGCGCTCTCTGCTCCGGCCGTTGCGGCGGCACCGGCATCCCGAGGCATCTGGCCCGTGCCCGAGACTGTAAAATCAAGCGGCTGCGAGGGTTGCACACTTCGCGCAACGTACGTCTGCGCCGTCGTCTCCTCGGTCACCGGAGTATAGGGGGAAGCTGGTCCCGGCTTGAAGCCCATGCTCTTCGGCATCATGATCGCAACCGTGTCCGTCGGCATCTGCACCCGCGGGGCAAACTTCATGCTTCCGCTATAGGGCAGGCGGTATGTAATTTGAAACCTGGTCTCGCCTGGTCGAATTGGAAAGATAAAGGTGTAATGGCCGGGATCTCCCACGGGCACCGGCGAAGCCTGCACCGGCATTCCACCCGGAGCCAGCGCCGCCGAACCCTCCACTACCGAACCTTCGGGCAGATAAAACTCAAATGGCTTGTCGCTGAACTGCGTCAACGGTGGGCTCGACTCATTCTTTACAAAGAAATTCTCGACCACATGCAGCGCCTTGCCGCTCTCGTCGGTCTGGATGCGCATGACATCCGCCTCGCTGCTCACACCCTTCACCTTGTCTGCGGCGTTATAAACCTCAACCTCTACCGACTGGGTCCCTGGAGGAGCCGGTCGAAAGTAGTTTGCCTTGTCGTGCGTCACCCGGACCAGGTGCAGCCCATTGTCCGGAAGGTCCAGCGTAAAGCGGCCCTTTGAATCTGTCTTGGTCCGCGCCGCCTCCTGCATCCCCTGTTGCAGGCGAATCAGAACCACATCGTCGCCAGCCGCGGGCTTGTTCGTCGTCTTATTTGTAACGACACCGGTGATCGAATCGGCAAAGGCAAAGCCAGAAACAGCTGCCAACATCGCAGCAGCCACAACAACACGTCGCAGGGAAGAGGTAAAAAAGGTCACGCTTAAGTTTACGTCAAAGAAGGGAAGCCAAGACCTTCAGGCTCTACTCCGCCGCCCAAAATCTCCACGTGCTTCCAGTACTTCCATCTCTGTCATGACTCGCGCCGCCTCGTCCTCCAGCCCGGCACGCTGCTCGGCATAGTCTTCTTCCGGATATTTCCCGGCCATGTACTCGAAGTTCAGGTCTCTCAGATTCTCGTAGATCGCGTCCTTGCGCTCGCGCAGATAATCTACCCTCGTCTTGTCTGCCTGGACGAATGGATTCCGCTCCGGCCAGAAGATGAATACAAACAACGCAAACGTCAGTACCACACCAGCAATCATGCCCATCAGTACTCCGTCTCCCGTCGTATCCGTTCCCGTAGTTCATCCCCGCCCGCGCTTGGGCCTGCTGCGTTCGCCGTTATGCGCTGTCCTGATCGCAGCTTCCACATCCGGATGAGAAATCCCGTCCCTACCGTCGCCAGAAAGAACACTGTAATCGGTGCAATCCAAGCCACATTATCGAATCCGCCACGCATCGGAGAAGCCAGAACTATCGCCCCATACTTCGCTGCAAACCAATTGAAGATCGCCGTATCCGACTGGCCACTATCCATCAATGAGTGCAACTCTCCAATCATTACTGGCGAGACAGGACAGCCAACATGGTTACACTCCAACAAAATCTGTCCGCAGGAGCAGGTGCAGATCATCTCGTGCCCGGCCTTGTCGAATCGAGAAGAAGGATTTGCTCCCAGCATCACTACGGCCAATAGACAAACGATCCCTGCCTGCGTCCATCGGCGAACAGAAAGTCGAACAGAAAAATGTGACGAGAAAAAACTGTAAACAATGCTAAACATGATGAACCTCGGCCACTTCCATCTTTGGTTCAACCGCAACCCGCGCAGGCGTCCTCGCCATATTGGGCACCAAGGCCACCACTGTACCCATTACGACGATCAATACGCCAATCCAGATCCAGTTCATCAGCGGATTCAGAAACACCTTGATGATCGGCCGGTCCGTATCCGGATTCTTACCCTCATAGATCACATACAGATCGCTCGCCAGCGTCGAGTGCAGCGCGACCATCGTCGATGACGTCTGGCTCGCCTTATAAAACCGCTTCTCGGGTGCAAGCTGCGTGATCTGTCGGCTGCCCTTGAAAACATCCATCAGCGCGTACTCGGTGTCGTAGTTCGGATTGCTGTCCTGGGTGTAGCTCTTGCACACCAGCCTGTACTGACCCAGCTTCAGGGTGTCGCCAAACCCCATCTCCTGTTCATGGGACTGGTTGAACGCGCCACCCGCGATCCCGATAAACATAACCACGATTCCGAAGTGAACGAGATATCCGCCATAGCGGCGAGTATTCCGTCGCATCAATAGGATTGTCGATGCCAGCAGATTCTTTCCTGTCTGTGTCCGCACTACCGAAGCTCCGCGCAGGAACTCCGCTGAGATCGCCGTAATTACCCCGGACGCCAGCGTAAACGTCACCAGCGAGAAGAGGGTCGCTTGCCAGTCATCTCCAGCCTCCCACGGTCTGATGCCAATCGCCAGCAAGACCACCAAAGCTACGCCCATCGCAATGGATGGCAGTACAAAGTTCCGGCGAATCGATCGCAGCGACGTGGAACGCCACGCCAGCAGCGGTCCAATTCCTGTGAGAAATAACAGGAACAAGCCTATCGGCAGGTTCACCCGGTTATAAAAGGGAGCCCCCATCGTAACCTTTGTCCCTTGCACATACTCGCTGAGCACCGGGAAAAGCGTTCCCCAGAGCACCGTAAAGCAGGCAGCTAGCAAGATGAGGTTATTGAACAGAAAACTGGACTCGCGGCTTACCAGCGACTCCAGCTTGTTCTCCGACTTCAGATGATCTTTCTGCTTGAAGAAGGTGAACAGGCAGATCGCGAACACGATGATGATAAAGCCGTAGAACCAGTCGCCGATCGAACTCTGCGCAAACGCGTGCACCGAACTTACGATGCCCGACCGTGTCAGAAGTGTCCCTAGAATCGTCAGCATGAACGTCGAGAAGATCAACCAGACATTCCAGCTCTTCATCATGCCGCGCTTCTCTTGCATCATCACCGAATGCAGAAATGCCGTTCCCGTCAGCCATGGCATTAGGCTCGCATTCTCTACCGGGTCCCAGCCCCAGTAGCCGCCCCAGCCCAGCACGCTATACGCCCAGTGCGCGCCCATGAAGATCCCGCAGGTCAGGAACATCCAGGTCACCATCGTCCAGCGGCGTGTGATGTGAATCCATTTTTCTCCGGGATACCGCATCATCAGCGCGCCCAGAGCAAACGCAAATGGAACCGAAAAACCGACATAGCCCAGATACAGCAGGGGCGGATGCATCACCATCTCCGGATACTGCAGTAGCGGATTTAACCCGAACCCATCTGTCGACACCGGCCCAGGCTGAATGGCGAACGGAGGCGCCGCAAAGTTCAGCAGAAGCAGAAAGAAGACCTGAATTCCCGCCAGAATTGTCGAAGCAAACGCCGACAGCCGCACATCCACGCGATGGCGCATCCGCAGAACAAATCCGTATGCGCTCAGCAGCCAGGCCCAGAGCAGGAGCGATCCCTCCTGCCCGCTCCACAGCGCCGAAAATTTGTAGGCTGTATTTAGGTCTCGATTGGTATGGTGCAGAATATACGAGACCGAGTAGTCATTCGTGAACGACGCCCAGACCAGCGCAAACGCCGCGCAACTGAGCGCAACAAAACTTGAGATTCCGGCCCGGCGTGCTGTCTCGCCCAACCGTCCTGCGCCGCCATCCACACCGGCAGCCAGCCCGCGCGTCCGCCACAGCGCCACCCCACCCATCACCAGCGTGTAGACGCTCAGCGCCAGGGCCAGCAAAAGCGTAAAACTTCCAAATTCCGGCATCGGATGCAGTCGCATGTATTCCTCTACCCCATTCTCTCAAGGGCAGGGCGGAACAGCAATCAACCGTTCGATGGAAGTGTTTACCGGATTGGCGGTGAAGCGGTATCGGGTTCATCCTGATGCACCAAGCGATGTACTGTCTCCAGCAGAAGCTCTGGCAGCAGAGGCTTTACCCGGAAGGTCACATCCAGCCCCACGTACTCCTGCTCCGCCTCTTCCAATCCACTGATAACCAGTACTGGAATCGTAGGGAGCAGCTTCCGTAAGGCCCGCACAAAGTCCGCGCCATTCATCCCCGGCATCAGATGATCGGTAATAACAAGTTTAATCTTTTCCGGGAACTCGTCGTTTTGAAACTGATCGAGCGCACGCACCGGATTTAGTGCGGCAATCACAAAATATCCTGCCCGTCTCAGGATCGTCTGCCTGGTTGCGGCCTGTACGGCATTGTCATCGATAAGAAGTAGTGTGTCTGTCATACCAGAATCTATTGCTCCAAGGAGAGAGAAAGGGGACGAATCCCGAAGATGTTCATTCACCATCGTCGCACCTTCTTACCTCTATAGAACTCAACTCTGAGAAAGTACGACCTGGCCATATTATTGTGATGCAGAATTTTGCCCTGAGGCAGGTATCCGCTGCAACTTTTCCTCGCGCGCCGCATCGCCACGCGCCTGACCCGTCTCCTCCGGTCCGGAGAGCTCTGGACGGACCCACCTGCAGGATTTAGAGTGAGCCGTATCATCTCTTTCTATTAGGTGCGTAAAATAGGGTTATCGTGAATCTTTCTATCATCGACTGGCTCATCATGCTGGTCTACTTCGTCTTCGTTCTGGGGATCGGTTTTGCCCTTAAGCGCTACATGCGTACCTCGAACGACTTCTTCCTCGCCGGGCGATCCATTCCGGCCTGGGTCTGCGGCCTTGCCTTTATCTCCGCCAACCTCGGCGCCCAGGAGGTTATTGGCATGGGCGCCTCGGGAGCCAAGTACGGCATCATTACCAGCCACTTCTACTGGATCGGCGCCATTCCCGCCATGGTCTTCGTAGGCATCTTCATGATGCCCTTTTACTACGGCTCGAAGGCTCGCTCTGTCCCTGAATATCTCCGTCTACGCTTCGACGAGAAGACCCGTGCGGTGAACGCCTTCTCGTTTGCCATCATGACTGTGCTCAGCTCAGGCATCTCCATGTACGCGATGGCACTGTTGATCCAGACTCTGGGGCTGTTCCACGGCATCATCCCCGACGCTTACATCTTCCACGTCTCTGTCTTTCTCTCCGCGATCATCGTCCTCGGCTACATCTTCCTCGGCGGTCTCACCAGCGCCATCTATAACGAAGTCCTCCAGTTCTTCCTCATCGTCGCCGGCTTTGCTCCTCTTGTATGGATTGGCCTCCGCAACGTAGGGGGCTGGCAGGGAATCAAACGTACCCTGCCGGCGACCATGACCCACTCCTGGCGCGGTATGGCTCACGCTTCCACCAATACTCTCGGCGTCGAGTGGGTGGGTCTTGCCATGGGCCTGGGTTTCGTCCTCTCCTTCGGCTACTGGTGTACCGACTTCCTCGTCATCCAGCGCGCCATGGCTGCCGACTCCGAGATCTCTGCCCGCCGCGTCCCGCTGATCGCCGCTATCCCCAAGATGTTCTTCCCCTTTCTGGTCATCCTGCCCGGCCTCATCGCCGTCACGGTAACCAGTCACATGGCCGGAGCCGGAAGCACTCCCACTGTACTCAGTGCGCCGAGCCAGAGTCCCTCGGCATTGCTTGCCAGTACAGCACATGAGCCGCTAGACGACGCCCACCCACACGGGATCATCCCACTGAAGACCAATCCCGTCAGCGGCCAGCCCATCCTCGACAGCAACGGCCAGCCTGTCTATAACTACGACCTCGCCATTCCGGTCATGCTGCTCCACTTCTTCCCAACCGGCATTCTTGGGCTCGGACTCACCGCCCTACTCGCCAGTTTCATGTCAGGCATGGCGGGCAATGTTACCGCCTTCAACACCGTCTGGACCTACGACATCTACCAGGCGTACATCAATAAGCGTGGCACCGACGCCCACTATCTCTGGATGGGCCGCATGGCCACGATTGGAGGCGTCGCGCTGTCCGTCGGGGCCGCCTATCTCGTTACCAACTTCAACAACATCATGGACGCGCTGCAGCTCGTCTTCTCGATCATCAACGCTCCACTCTTTGCCACCTTCCTGCTCGGCATGTTCTGGAAGCGCACCACCGGTCATGGAGCCTTCACCGGCCTTATCGCCGGTACTGGGGCTGCGCTCGTCCACCATGGCCTCACCTCGCCGGTCGATGCTGCGGTTGGCATCCACGGCGGCTGGATCCGCGTGATTCATCACTACCCGAGCGACATGGCCCAGAACTTCTGGACCGCTATCTTTGCCTTCACCGTCAACCTTCTCGTCACCATCGCAGTCAGTCTCGTGACCACCCCACGACCCGAGCCGGAGCTTGTGGGTTTGGTGTACTCCCTCACACCGAAACCCGTAGAAACTCACCTGAGCTGGTATCAAAAGCCGGCGACCCTTGCCTTTGTCGTCCTCGCCATGCTCGTTATCCTCAACCTCGTCTTCGCCTAATGCCGTATTTCTTTTAATTTCAAACGCCTCAAAGGAGCTCAATGGGATTAGACATCCGCATTCCTCTCGGCCTCATCTTCCTAATCATCGGGGGGCTTATGAGCGTCTTTGGCTTCTTCACTCGCCACAGCGCAGCCGTTTACGAAAAATCTCTAGGCATTAACCTAAATCTCACCTGGGGTCTCCTCATGTTCGTCTTCGGCCTCATCATGTTCCTCGTAGGCCGGCGCCAGAAGTGGCAGGATGATCCAGTTACCCCGCGCCCGTGGGAACGTGGTGCCCGCCCTCGCATCTAGGGCAGGTAAGGAATCAATCGGTTGAAACAGTAAGATCGTCGTCTTTGGTTTCGCGGATCAGGAGCAGTCCTAAGAACGTAAGGACAGCAGAGGCGCTGAGGTAGTAGCCAACGTACTGCAGTCCATAGGTCTTGGCAAGCCATGTAGCGACATAGGGTGCGAGCGACGCGCCTAGAATTCCTGCCATGCTAAACGCAAGCGAACTGCCCGTGTAGCGAACCGGGGTGGGGAAGAGCTCGGACACGACCGTGCCAAGTGGGCCGTAAGTAAGTCCCATGAGCGCAAGTCCTAGGGCCATCATGACGACAACGCCAGTTGTCCCGGCAGTGAAGAGCGGCGCGAGAACGAGACCAAAGAGAGCGATCAGTGCCGTCACCCCAAACATGATGGGGCGTCGCCCACGTTCGGCGAGCAATGCGGAGATCGGGATCGTAAGCGCGAAAAAGAGGATGCCGAAGAGCTGGATGAGCAGAAAACTGCCCCGGCTGTAGTGGAGAGCGGTGGTTCCCCAGGAGAGCGCAAAGACAGTCATCAGGTAAAAAAGCACAAAAGTCGCGAGACAGACGAGTATGCCGGCCGCGAGTGAGCGCTTGTGACGGCGCAGGACAGTAAGCATCGGGACGCCGACCTGCTCAGCACGCAGGACCGAAGCCTGAAAGGCGGGTGTTTCGGTGATCGTCAGGCGGACATAAAGCCCAAGCAGTACCAGCACGGCGCTGGCGAGGAATGGCAGGCGCCAGCCAAAGGAGAAGAATTGCTTCTCGGTGAGCCAGCGCGAGAGTAGGAGAAAGGTTCCTCCGGAGAGCAGGAAGCCGATAGGAGCGCCGAGCTGTGGAAACATACCGTAAAGTGCACGCTTGTTGGGTGGCGCATTTTCGACTGCGAGCAGGACAGCTCCACCCCACTCCCCGCCTAATCCAATCCCCTGGCCGAACCGGCAGAGAGCAAGCAGCAGGGGCGCGGCAAGTCCGATGGAGTGATACGTCGGCAGAGCTCCGATCACGAAGGTCGACAGGCCCATGGTCGATAAAGCGAGAACCAGCGTCTTCTTACGTCCGATGCGATCGCCGAAGTGTCCGAAGAGTGCCGATCCGACGGGCCGTGCGAGGAAGGCAATGCCGAACGTGGCGAGTGATGCCAGTATAGAGGATGCTGGATCGGATGCCGGGAAGAAGAGGCGCGGGAAGACAAGCACCGCTGCCGTGGCATAGATATAGAAGTCGAAGAACTCGACGGTAGTCCCCACCATGCTGGCGAAGAGGACTTGGCGTGGTGTGTTGATCTGTGTTTGTGGCGTCTTGTCTGTTGTCATCCTGAAACCTGAATTCTATTAGGAATAGGCTGGGCATTCTCCGGCTCACCATTGATGGATAAGTGAGCCGGAGAATCGATCTTCAGCCTTCAGGAGATGACCTACTGGTCTTTCGGCGTCACGCGGAAGACACCACCTGACCTGGCATCCTCAAGCAACCACAGTGCGCCATCGGGAGCGACCTCCACGTCGCGGATTCGGTGACCGACCTCCCAGCGTTCCGCAGGTTTGGCACCACCCTTACCATCGAAGGTAATGCGGAAGAGCGCCTTGCTTGCCAGGCCGCTCACGAGAGCAGAGCCCTTCCACTGAGGGAACATTGCGCCGTTGTAGAAGATGAGGTTGCCTGGCGCGATGATTGGTGTCCAGTAGATGATGGGCTTGGTCAGATCAGGCCGCGTATCCGGGCTGGGGATCGGCACACCGTTATAGTTGGTCGCGTAGGAAGCCAGCGGCCATCCATAGTTCTTGCCGGGCTCGATCAGGTTCAGCTCATCACCACCCTTCGGGCCGTGCTCAATCTCCCATAACCTCCCGTCAGGCGCAAAGGCCAGACCATAGGGCGTACGATGTCCGCTGGTCCAGGTCTCAGCCAGCGTCAGGTTAGGGCCGGGGAAGGTGTAAGTCTTTACGACCGGAGCAGTCTTCGCGGCTTCAGTATCCGCCGGCGGATCAATCACGGGAACACTGGCCGCGCCGATCTTTCCAGCCATCGGATTGCCTTTAGCAGGCTTGCCATCCAACGTCAGACGCAGGATCTTGCCGAGAGGTTGATTAGGATCCTGAGCCGGCGTCATGCGCTGCCGATCGCCAACGGTAAGGAATAAATAGCGGCTATCCGGCGAAAAGGCTATCTGTGCACCGAACTGTCCGCCTTCGCCCCTCTCGCCATCGCGCCAGATCACCTTCAGCCCGTCAAGGCTCGCGGAATCCTTGCCAAGTGTTAGGGTCGCTCGTGCAAGAGCAAGGCTCGATCCGCCCTCGCCCGGCTCCGAATAGGTGAGGTAGACGCTATGATCCTTGGCGTAATGTGGCGAGAGAAAGACGCCCAGCATGCCGCCCTGTCCTTTCGCAAGAACGGCCGGCACATTCGCGACGGGCGTCTTGTCTCCCTGCTGAGTGACCACCCACAGAGCGCCGACCTTTTCGGTAATCAGCATCCGCCCGTCGGGTAGGAAAGCAATCCGCCAAGGCAGTTTGAGGGTCGTGACCTGGACCATATTGAAAGGCAGGCTAGCCTCAGGCTTCTGCTCGCCTGCATTGATCTGCGCATCTACTTGGGTCGCTGCCAGAGCCAGAAATAGCCCCGCTATCGCTAACTGTTTCATCTCGTCTTCCCTCTATCCGTATTGATTGGTTTGGCGTGAGCTAACTGTTACAGAATCACTTCTTCGCGGTGTTCCTCGTTATGCATGCCTCTCACCGTGGACACGGTGTCGAACTGACTACAATCACTATCTCGTTGATATCGACAGCAACTGACTTAAGCATACGACAGGAGCCTTCCAGATTTTTATTGTGGTGAGGACTTATGCGAAACATGAATAGATTGGTAATAAGAAACACACAAGGATTGCCTAGCCGTCGCAAGACAGCCGGTGTGTCGCAAACGATGAGGATCGGTAAGGGCCGAGTCCACTCACGGGCAATCAACCTTCGAGGCACTTGCATCACGAGAATGATCGGCGCACAATCGAGCTTCCACATGACAATTCGGCCGCGTTCTTCCGTCGAGACCACTTCGAGGAGCAAGCTCATGGGTACTACACCAGTCGCCGCGGTTCCCCCTAGTCCCCCTGTCGCTCCGGCTGCTGCCGGACACAAAGGCATGGGGGCGGTTCCTTACCCGGGAGGGGTAACGTTTCGGGTCTGGTCGATGTTCGCCGATTCGGTGTCGGTATCGGGCCTGTTCAATGGCTGGACATCGACGCCCTTGACGCCCGATGCGCCGGGCAGCAACTACTGGTCGGTCGACGTGCCAGGAGCGGCAGTAGGCCAGCCCTATAAGTTTGTACTGCCGTACGCTGCCAAGCCGGGACGGTTGAACGATCGCATGGATCCGTATGCGACATCGCTCTCCCCGGATGGGTTTGGCCGCATGAACGCGGTCATTGCAAGTACTACGGTCGTCTATGAAGGCGGTGTATATAGCACGCCGGCATGGAATGAGGCGGTGCTCTACGAGTTGCACATTCCCACCTTCAACTCCGATCCCACACTCCCGGCGGCCGGGACCTTCGACAGTGCCATGGTTCGGCTTCCAGAGTTGGCGCAACTAGGCGTGAATGCAATCGAGGTCATGCCTCTGGGGCAGTTTCCGGGTAACGCGGGCACAGGCTACAACCCTGGCTATATCTTTGCGGTCGACCCGGACTTTGGAGGGCCAGATGGATTGCGCACCTACGTGAACGCAACCCACTCGCAGAATATTGCGCTCATTCTGGATGTGGTATACAACCACGTCAACGGCCTCGACCTCTGGCAGTTCGACGGATGGTCGATCGACGGAAATATTTGCCCGTGGTGCGCCGGGAACACTAACCCGCCGAACTATACCAATGGAGGGATCTACTTCTTCCAGGATGGGCGGTCGCACACGCCGTATTCGCATGCGCGTTTCGATGTGGGGCGACCCGAGGTGTGCCAATATCTGTTCGACAATGTGACGCGATGGCTGGAGGATCGGTTTCTGGACGGGCTGCGCTTAGATTCGACGGTGAGCATACGCAACATCCAGGACCAGTTCGACAACTGGAAGCTGGAACAGCCTGTGCCTGAAGGGATCGAACTGCTGCAGCGCATAAACCAGCATGTGCAGAGTACCCAGGGATGGAAGATCATGATCGCCGAAGATCTACAGGGCGACGTGTCGATCACAACCCAAGTGAGTAATGGCGGATATGGCTTCAACGCCCAATGGAACAACGATTTTTGTGGCAAGCTGCGCTGGGCGGCAACGGCTCCGATGGACAACCAACGCAATATAGGCGACTTGGCAGGGTCGATCGCAGGGATGACCGGAGAGAATGCTTTCAAGTCGATACTGTACAGCGAGAACCACGACCAGGACGATCCTCAGAATGCGGGCGGCGGCCGGCTCCCGGCAATCATTGGCAATGGGGTGGCGGACAGCTGGTTTGCGAGAAAACAGTCCACTCTAGCTGCTTGCGTGGTACTGAGCGTATCAGGAATTCCAATGATGTTTATGGGGCAGGAGTTCCTAGAGTACAGGACGTTTCCGAACTATGGAGGACCACCGAGCAACTTCGGCGATCCGCAGCCAATCGACTGGAGCCGGAAGGATACATACAACGGGATCTGGACGCTTTATCGGGATATGATCCGTCTGCGCCGAAACTGGTACAACAACACCCGCGGCCTGCGCGGCCCCAACGTGCATGTGCTCCCCGTCTTCGGCGATAACGTGCTTGTATACCACCGGTGGGACCAGGGCGGAGGAGGCGACGATGTAGTAGTGATATGCAACTTCGCCAATCAGTCCTATACCAACTACCAGATTGGAGTGCCACGGCAGGGGATGTGGTGGGTGCGCTTTAACGGCGATTCCGGCGACTATGGCTTCGGTAACTGGCCAACCTACGATACCAATGCCAATGGGCCGGCGATGAATGGGATGCCGTATAGCGCCAACTTGAGTTTAGGGGCCTATACGTGTGTGGTGCTATCGCAGGATTGATAGGGCACACGGGGGAGAGTAGACAAGTGTCCTATCTTCGCCTTCGCACAGACTAGGAGAGAGTGGTCCCGCAGGAGACACATCTCCAGCGGGATCTGTAGCTGTCTAATCAGTTAGGGGAGACGCCTTCGATTTGCAGCAATCCAAGTTGGTTTCCATCTACTTCGATAGCGAGTACTCTCGAACCGTCGATGGGATAGTAACCAAATCCTGTTGCAAAGTTTGGATCGAGTCCGCCAATCGTAATGACACCATTTGTGGGATCAACCGTTCCATTGACGCCGACATTAGCGGTAAAGGAACCACCTTGCAGGTTGTAATCGACAAATCCTGTGAATGCATTCGTGGTTAAGGTTTGCGGGCCAGCCGCGCTCCAAAATGCAATGGTATTGGTTGATACGGGCACAAGCCCCTGAGCCGACAACCCGGAGTTTCCTGCAGGCGGGAATGCACCGGTGGTCTGCAGATATGCCATTCCACTGGTGACCTGAACGCTATCTACACCGAGTTCAAGAGCGTTGCCATTCCCGTCGAGATAAAGCTGGAAGCCGAGTGTCAGGGGATTGGTCGAATTGTTCCCTGAGGTTGTGACATTGCTGAGTGTTACTCGTCCCGTAGGATCGACCAGGAACGAACCGCCGGTAATTGTGTTTCCACCCGATACAACCAGGTCATTGATAGCAAGATCTCCTGAGAGTGGCGCGGTGGAACTGAAGTTGAATCCACCTGCGAGTGTAAGCGAGCCATTGGTATCTTCACCGAGCGATGAGAAGACGTACGTCGTATTGTTGACACTGGAAGCGCTGAACTGACCCGCCTGGCTGCCCTGTCCGAGAGCCAGTCCGCCTAGGGTTCCGTTGAAGGTATCCGCGCCGCTTTCGACGAGCTGAATCTGGTTTGTTCCCACGATGTAACCGCCAAATACCATCTGTGCCAGCGTGCAAACGGTGGCTGGGTTCAAAGTAATGGTGACTCTGCCAAAGCTATCAGGAGTGCTGACTGATCCGCTTGTGAAGAACTGGCCCAGACCGGGTGCGCCAGCATCATTGCAGTCGAAGACACTTGAGGTCGTGGCCAGAGAAGTTCCTGAGAAGTTGAGCACACCTCCAACTCCCAAAGGAAGTTGCGGCTGTTGGTTATCTAAGCCGGAGACGGCAAATGCATAGCCTCCCGACGGTGCTGCGGCGCTGGTTTGCAGGTCGACAGAACCTGTCCCAGCAGCGAAGGTGTCTGATTCGGTAATCAGTACGCGCGTTGCAGAGACTATTGTTCCGGTGAAGGTCTCTACACCATTGACGCCGATCGTCGTATCGCCAGTATTCAGAGTGATCTGGATATTGCCGTCCGTAGTCTGGGAGAGGCTGGATCCGGACGCTGACAGCTGATCGGTTTTTCCGAAACTACTGTCGAGGAAGTCCTGCTCTCCTCCCGTGATCGCCCCGCTCTTCACCGTGAATGCACCAGCGACGAAATATTGGCTATTTGCGTCTTGTCCTGCTGCATGAATGACGTACGTTCCATCATTGAGAAGGGAATTCGGCGGCGGCATTGTTGTAATGGCGATAGTCGCGGATGCTGACTTCGTCTTATCCGTAACCGAGGTAGCGACAACCATGACCGCATTATTTGTTGGAACGGCCGTCGGAGCTGTATAGATTGTCGACGCACCACTGGCCGTTGAGGAGGAACTGAAACTACCGCATGCTGTGCTTCCACAGGTGACAGACCAGGTAACACCGGCATTTGCGCTGTCGTTGGTAACAACCGCAGTAAGACTAGTGGTAGAGCCTACTAAGAGTGAGGTCGGCGGAGTCGGGGTGAGTGCCACGGTAATGGAAGGCGGAGGAGCGGCAGTAATGGTAATGGTGTTCGATGCCGTCTTTGTTTTATCCGTGACTGATGTAGCAACTATCGTCACGGTATTATTCGTCGGAACAGTAGAGGGGGCTGTATACGTGGTGGGTGCATTGCTGGCCGTGGAAGTGGCGCTGAAGCTGCCACATGGCGCACTTCCGCAGGTGACCGACCAGGTAACGCCGCCGTTAGCGCTGTCGTTGGTGACAACTGCTGTGAGATTGGCCGTAGCTGATGTCGCAAGAGATGTTGGCGCAGAGAAAGTTACTGAGATGACTACGGGTGGGGGCGGTGTATTTGAGCTGCTGCTGCAGGCGCTGAGCAGACAGACGAGAGACGTGAGACTGGCGAGAGTGATTGCTTGGCGGAGTTTCAATTAGCACCTCCAACCTGCTCGGTGTGCTCGCGCCTGGACCCAGGCTGGCCATTTGAAGAAGAGCCATGAACTAGAAATCCACTCTGATTCCGTATTACAAACGTCTGTCCATTGAGTACGATCTCTCGCGCCACCAGATAGGTCTTGCCGTTGATTGACCTCATGACGCCGGTTACGTGGATCTGGGATGCTTTAGAGATCTTTGTCCTGACGTCGGGTGCCAGGTAAGGGCCAACGCTTACGTCCATGGTTTGCATGTTGGCGCTCACTAGAAGATGAGTTCCCTGCGGACTGCCGAGAGAGCGCTTCGAGACTACTTCAATGATCGGCCCGTCAACGGATAGTTCCGGAGAGGTTGTGGAGCCTGAAATGGATTGTGCGCGGACGCTGTCTGTAGACTCCGCGCAGGTCGCACGCATCGTTCCAGCGAAAACCGTGACAGCAATGAGAAAAAGAACAGACTGGCGCATGTATTCTCCTTGTCGAGGCCAACTGCGGCGAACAGAGTAACCCAGTGCTGAAAGAACACAGGTAAACTACCAGTCTTATAGAGAGTTTTCAACCATAAGATAAGCGCAAAATGCGTTGGTGGCCTTGAATGTTGGGTCGTCTGTACTTGCCCTTCAATAGACCCGATTATTCGCCAAGAACACTCTCGTTTTCGCTCAGGCCGCAAAGTGTCACGGAGATTGCCTTAGCGCCTCTCGGTAGCCATGGTTAGGTGAATGACAACGGCTGCCAAAACGCTACAGCATAGAAAAGAGGCTAACCATTATTGGTTAGCCTCTTAGTAAGTCATTGATTCGTTGGATTGGTGCGGAGGAGGGGACTTGAACCCCTATGCCTTGCGGCGCTAGCACCTCAAGCTAGTGCGTCTGCCAATTTCGCCACCTCCGCGCATTTATCTCGACGCCGGTAAGCGCGAGTTGCGGTAAGCAATCCGAAGGTAAGTATAGCATCTTCGAGGGGTTGGTTGAGAGCGTCTGTGGAAGGTTTTACAGACGAGGAAGTTAGCGCGTCCACGGAGAGGATTACCTCTCCGTGCCGAGCCCGCTTCCTGGAACCACCGGACCGGTCGCCGGTGAGCGCTTCTTCTTTTTGACCGGCGGAGCGGCGTTGGGTGGCCGTTGCTTTCCATTTCCGTTCCCATTCCGGCGCTTGCCATTAGTCTCGATGACAGCGCGCATCCAATAGTTTCCTTCGGCGTCGGCTTCGATGCCGTGTACTTCACGCTCGAAGCCAGGGAAGCGCTTGCCAAACTCCTCCATCGCGAGGATGAGTCTGATGACGGGGCTGTCTGGACCGCCGAGGCGCTCACCAGGCATGGACATCGGAATGCCTGGTGGGTATGGGACGAGCATGACGGCGGCGATGCGGCCGGCCATGTCGGAGAAGCGGATCTTCTCAGTCTCGTGGCGAAGCAGCTTCTGATAGGTCTGCGCGGGCGTGAGGACGGGGTCGAAGTCTTCGTCGCAGGCGTCGTTGACCAGGCCGGAGAGATTGAGCTGGACCATGGCAGCGTGCATCTCATCGGAGAGTTCTTTGAGAGTAACGTTTCGGTAACGGTGGGGATAGCGGGTGACGAGTTCAGGGAGAGCCTCTTCGAGAGGGGCCTCGCTGTCGTAGAGACGCTTGAACTCGAAGAGATTTTCGAGAAGCGCGCCCCACTTACCCTTGGACGTACCGACGGAGAAGAGGACGAGGACGGTGTAGTCGCCCGTGCGGGCGATCTCGACCCGGCGGCCGTCGAGGAACTCAGTGACGATGGATGCGGGGATGCCCCAGTCGCTGACGACACCTTGCGCGTTGACGCCCGGGGTGAGGATAGTGACCTTGGTAGGGTCCAGCATGCAGTAGTCGTCGGCGATATCTTCGTCCTGATACCCATGCCAGTCTTCGCCGGGCTTGAGAGTCCAGGCGCTCGATCGATTGGTGAGCAGGCCGTCCGCAGCTTCTTCAAGCAGATAGGTCTGGCCGTCGAGGGGATCGAAGACATACTCGGGCTGATACAGCCGGAAGAACCAGCCCTGTTCTGCGGCGCGAAGCCGGTGGCCGATGGACGACATGGCCTTACGGAAACTGATGGCATCCTGCAGCGTCTCGCTCATCAGCGTGGGGCCGGCCGGCTCGTCCATCATGGCAGCGGCTACGTCGAGCGATGCGATCAGCGGGTAGAACGGCGACGTGGTGCCATGCATCATGAAGGACTCGTTGAACTGATCGAAGTCGAGCGCAGCGCGTGGGCTGAGCTTAACGTGAATCATGGAGCCCATGGAGAAGGCCGCGAGCATCTTGTGAGTCGATTGAACGGCGAAAATGGCCGGCCGGTCTGGCATATCGTCGGGTACGCCCATGGCAAAGCGGCCTTGGTAGATCTGGTGGAACTTGGCGTAGGCATACCACGCCTCGTCGAAGTGAATACGCGGCACCGATTTGGCAAGCTCTGTGACGACTCTGTTCACGTCGTAACAGAGACCATCATAGGTAGAGTTCGTGACGACGGCGTACGTGGGGTTCTGGTTGGCGACGCCGGTGGTGAGCGGGCTCTTGTCGATGATGCCGCGGATGAACTCGGGAGCAAAACGCTTCAGCGGCACGAGGCCGATCATGCCGTATCCGTTGCGGGTGGGCTTCATGTAGACGGGACGCGCACCGGTAACAGTGAGGGAGTGGCAGATGGACTTGTGGCAGTTCGCGTCGGCGAGGACGATGTCGTCCTGGGCTATAACGCCATGGCCTACGATCTGATTCGAGGTCGACGAGCCACCAAGTACGTAGAAGGTCCAGTCGGCGCCGAAGATGCGAGCAGCATTACGTTCGGATTCGCCCGGAGGTCCGAGGTGATCGAGCCAGGAGCCCAGCGGCGAGGTGGAGATGCCCAGGTCCGAACGCATGATGTTCTCGCCGAAGAACTTGTGGAACTCCATTCCGATCGGATGCTTAAGAAAAGCTACGCCGCCCATGTGGCCTGGCGCGTCCCACGAGTAAGCGCCCTGATCGTTGTATTTCTTGAGTTCACGGAAGTAAGGCGGCAGGAGCTGTTCGTGATAACGCTCGACCGCGAAGTCGACGCGATTGGCGATAAAAGCCGGGGTATCGCCGAAGAGATGGATGTACTCGTGGACCTGCTTGACGACTTCGAGCGGAAGCTCGCTGACCAGGGTGCGGTCGGCGATAAGAAAGATAGGAATCTTCTTATTGCGTCGACGCACGGCGCGGAGAATCTGGAGTGCAGCACGTTCGTCGAACTGATTGTCGCCTTCCAGGTCCCAGTCGAGCAAAATCGCAGAGTAAGACGGGTCGGAGGTGACGAGCGAAAGACCGTCTTCCGGCGTAGAGGTACGCACGACTTCATAGCCTTCTTCGCCGATGGCATCAACCAGCCGCTCCATGGCACGATCCGAGACCGAATCCGTGCCACCTACCTCACTCGCAATCAATAAAACCCAACGTCCTTCGCTCATACACCTCTCGCTGCTTCTTGTGATCCATATAGATGGTACAGGGAAGTTTTGTGGGAGGTTTATGGGATGTTAATACTGGGCGATTTTATGGACGTTTGAGCTCGAGATTTATGCGCAGGTGCAGTCGACGCAGCGATGCTCCGCGCAGGTGCCGCAGGTAAGGGCGAGCTGCTTCTTCAGGGCGTGGCGGGCGCGATGGACGCGAACGGCGGCGTTGCCAGTAGTGATGTTAGCTGACTTCGCAAAGGCTTCCAAAGTACTGCCGCCAAGGTCAATTCGACGAAGGATGTCGTTGTATTGCGGCTTCAACGTGGTCATTACTTGTTCAATGCAGCGGCAGACAATATCGTGAGTCACCTGATCGGGTGCAGGCTGAGTAGTCTGATCCAGATCGATGAGGTCCTGTGCCCAGCGATCCAGGGCGCGGTCTTCGGCGGCGCGATGACGGTAGTGGTCTATAACGGCATTGCGCAGGATGCGGTAGAACCAGGCTACGGCGGACTCGTCGTTATGCAGGGTTGAGGATTTCTCCATGGCGCGAACGTACGCGTTTTGGAGAATGTCTTCGGCGGTAGTCACCGTATCGACGCGACTACGCAGGAACTGCAGGAACTTCCCGCGTTGAAGGATGAGATCGTCGATGGCCTGCGTCTTCGGTTGCAAAGTGGACTCTCGAAGAGCGGTGCAGAGGAATAGCTCCACACCGCTTCTGGTTATCTGGTTATTTAGATGAGGCACAGGGGCAGATGGGTCCGCAGGAGCAGGCGGCTCCACAGGGGCAGGGGAGGGGGCAGGTGCATTCAACGCCGCAGGGGCATGTGTATTCGGTGGTCATTTGTTCTCCTTTGGCCGGGTTATTGCGCCCGACACTGCTGCTGACGAACGAGAGGCGTCGATATTACAGTTTTGGCAGACAGAAGGAATTTAAGCTGGAATTTCATCCATGGCGGCCGATGAAGAACGGCCAACGGCGAAGGTGGAAACGACCAAGGCGACCGAGATGGCTATTTAGAAATGGCGTGTAAGGTCAGCAAAGGTCGTCAGTCGCAGGAGGTGCTGGCCGTCGGGTGGCTGACTAACAACCTCATGTTCGAGAACCCAGGTGTAGTCATGGGGGATGAAAATGGCGTTAAGGCCTGCGCTGAGGGCGGGGTTGATGTCCGAGCGCGGACTGTTGCCGATCATCCACGTATTGCACGATTCGCAGGCATACTGTGCGGAGACGGCCTGGTAGGCATCGTGGTTCTTTTCGTGCAGGACCTCCACCCCGTTGAAGTGTGGGGAAAGACCTGAACGTTGGAGCTTGTCTGTCTGTTCGATCTTGTCTCCCTTGGTGACCATAATAAGGCGATGACGTGTCGCAAGCTCAGCAAGGGTCAGGGCCACACGGGGCAGAAGTTCGATCTCTTGGTCGGCGATGGACTGGGCGAAGCATTCGATGCGGCTATGTTTATCGGCTGTGAGGGGCTCGTCGGTGAGCTGTTCGAAGCAGGTAATCAGGGAGCGGCGGAAGCTGTGAAGTCCATAGCCGTGGGAGAGGACCGTAGCGTGCTCGACGCGGTTGAGATGGTCGCGTACCTCTTCGGGGGTGTGGACGCGGTGGTCGAGGTAGGAGATGAAGCTCGCGATTGCGCGCTCAAAGTAGATGTTGTTCTCCCAGAGCGTGTCATCGGCGTCGATAAGCAGGGTCTGATTGGTGGAGTGGCGTGAGATCGAGACGTTGGCGCCTTGAGGCTCGTTGCTGTGGAAAAGATCGTTCACATGCTGATTATAAGGCGGTCTCGTGGGCGGACGTAGATCGATAGAAGCGTGGTCATGGCACGGTTGGGGGATGGGTTCCAAGCCTGTGATGTGCCAGATTGGAGATGGTGACTTGTGAAAGTGCAGTGGGACCCGGGATGAAGGACGAAGTCGAAACGACTCATGGTTCAAGATCGTCAGCCGATGTGGGTTATCGAGTGTGGAACCCGTTCGAGGTCGAGTTCCGAGTGGAAGTCGATGGTCGGTATGATGAAGCTACACAAGCCTTTACGGGGTTTACCGGCGGTTTCAAACAAGGGAAAGAGAGAGACTCACCGCAGAGATGATTCCAGTCACTGGCCAAAGGTTCGGGCCGTACGAGATCCTGGGCAGGCTGGGCGGCGGTGGCATGGGTCTGGTCTTTCGCGCCTGGGATGAGCGCCTGCACCGTGAGGTGGCGATAAAGCTGCTTCATGACGACTTCAAGATGCCGGGAATGCGTGAGCGGTTTTTACAGGAGGCCCGTGCAGCCTCGGCTCTGAATCATCCCAATATCTGCACAATCTTCGATATTGGCGAGCAAGGTGGCGACCCGTACCTGGTGATGGAGCTGCTGGAGGGGGAGACGCTGAAGGACCGGATTGCACGTGGCGCTCTGCCGGCGGAGGAGATCATCCGCTACACGGAGGAGATCACGGAGGCATTGACGGTTGCGCATGCAAAGGGCATCGTGCACCGGGACATTAAACCGGCAAATATATTTTTGGTGGCCATGGCGAACGGCAGGAGTCAGGCGAAGGTCCTGGACTTCGGCCTGGCGAAGATCGAACTGGAGGTTCGCGGAGGGTGGGAGTCGCGTACGCTCGATCTGACCTTGGCTGGCTCGACTGTGGGGACGCTGGCGTATATGTCGCCGGAGCAGGCCCGCGGCGAGTATCTGGATATGCGGACGGATCTCTTTTCGCTTGGCGTCGTGATGTATGAGATGGCCACGCGACAGGTCCCATTCAGTGGAATGACCAGCGCGCTGATGTTCGTTCAATTGTTCACCCATACGCCCGAGCCGGTACGAAACTGGAATGAGACGATTCCGCGAGAGCTCGAAAGAGTGGTCTTCAGACTGCTTGCGAAGCAGCCCAAAGACCGGTTCCAGACCGCGAAGGACCTGAGCGACGCGTTAGCCAGTTTGAGCAGAAAGCCGGTCCGCACAGGATGGCTGCATAGGCGAGCAGCGCCGCCGGTGCCGCTGGTGCGTGCGGTCGATCCGGTAGCCCGGCATCGAGGCAAGAGACAACGACCGGATAGATTCGCGGGGGACTCGAGTGGCGAGGTGATGCCGTTGATTGGTGCAGCCGCGGTAGAGTCGAGTACGGAGATTTTGATTCGCCCGAGGCGTACATCCTCGCCGGACGAACCGAGTGTAGAGCGTCCGATGGGTGCGCTGTCTGCAATTAATGCGGAGTTGCCGACCGGGTTGCGGCGGGCACATGGTATTGCGGCGCAGACCGACTCGTCTGCCGCTGCCGCCGACGTGAGGGCTGCGCAGAGGGCCGAGAGGGACGCACTCGCGGCCAGATCGATACGGGAAAAAGAAGCAGTTGCAGCACCGTACTCTGACGCAGGGCAATTTGTGCATGGGTTCAACGATATTGAGCTGCAGGGATTGGGCAAGACCACCGGAGGACGGAGCGTCATCGTCGATCCGGCTGCGAACGAATTGACTTTGAATGCGGTTGAAAGCAGACGTCTGAGTGACCGGATGCGGCTAGCGGTAGCTGTGGCTTTAGTCGGGCTGATCGTCATTAGCGTTGTCTTGCTCCAACGGAAGGGATTTTTTCGCCCCGTCGTGCTGGCGCCAAATGAACGCATGCTGATGACGATGATCGAAAACAAGACCGGGGATAAGACGCTGGATGGAACGGTGATGCAGGGGTTGGAGATTGCCCTGGGACAGTCGCAGTCTTTGAACATGATGAGCAGCGATGCATACCGCGCTGGTCTGCGAGAGATTGAGGCAGAACACTCGGGCGAGTCGGCCTCTGGACAGAAGGTGGCGCAGCGAGTGGGAGCAAAGGCCTATCTCTACGGCGAGATCCGCGGAGATCAGCCGCCGTATACGATCAACGTCGATGTGCTGAATACAGACTCAAACGATAAGTTAGCGACCCTGGAGGAGACGGCGGAGACTCGTGCGGAGATTCCCGAAGCGATCGGAAACCTGGCCCAGGCGGTGCGAAATGAGGTGAGCAATGACAGTCCTGCGGGGACGAAGAGAAGTATCGCGATGGCGCAGTACGCCACGGCCAATGTAGATGCGTTGCATGCGTTTGCGATGGGTGAGGATGCGGTGCTGCGTGGTCGCCCACAGGACGCGTTGGCGGACTATCAAACGGCAACCTCGCTCGATCCCAAGTTTTTGCAGGCGCAGATGCGTCTGGCGTGGCTTTACCGCTCTGAGAAGGCAGAAGTGGCTGCTACACATGCGGCGGAACTGGCTCAATCTGCGCCAGCGCAAGCCAGTGACAAGATGAAGCTGCTCTCGCAGTTCTGCTATGAGTTGATTGCGACTGGAGACTACGGGAAGGCTACGCAGACCATTCGCGAGTTCGTTGCACGATATCCGCGAGATGTGGAGGGAATGAAGGGACTAGCGCGCGTGCTTCGACTGCAAGGGCACCCCGCCGAGGCATTGCTGGCCGCGCAACAGGGATACAACGAAGATCCTTACGACGCGGAGACGTATGCGGAGGCCGAGATCGCGATGATCACAATGAACCGTTACGACAGCGCACTGCAGTTGGATGCGCAGGCCCGGCGCTTGGGCGTTTTGCCTGCGGGGCTGACACTGACGGCTGGCTACCTCAATGGGAGAGAGGATATTGTCACGGAAGAGACGAACGCGTTGCGGGTTGGAATCTCCGGAGAATCATCTGCAGGAGATGGGCAGCTCAGCTATGCGGACCTCGATAACTACGGGCTCTACCTTGATGCGACAGGCGAGATGGACGCGGGACTCGAACTTTGGATTACGGCTGCAGACAGCGCAGCCAGGATGCCGGAGCTTGCTTCGGCACAGGCGTATCTGTTGGCGCAGGGAGCGCTTGATCGTGCGTTGACGGATAGCTGCACGGTGGCTCTGAAGATGGTGAACGATCTAAGAGATCTGCCGAAAGGGCCGGTTGCGAGTGTCAATGCAGGTATCGCTGCGGCGCTGTGCGGAGACCAGACCTACGCGGAGAAGACCGTTGCCGAGCTCCTCCGTGACTTTCCCCGCAATACGGCAGTCGCGCAATATTATGTGCCGGAGTTGGAAGCCGCCGCGTCGATTGGAGTAAACGAACCGGAGAGGGCATTACCGGGTCTCATTTCGGTCAGACAATACGATCAGATTTCGCTCGCATCTTATCTCCGTGGATTGGCTCATGTCGCTATGGGCCAGATGCCGCTTGCTGCCGATGATTTTCAGGACGTTCTGGCCCGGCGAGGCACGGATGCAATGTTGGGAGGAACGCTCTACCCCATGGCACAGATGCGAGCAGCACGAGCGTATGCCACCAGCGCGGATAAGGCGTTCCATCACAGATCTTCCGTCGATGGCAAGATCAGGGCTATCCGCGATATTCATTGGTAACGGCTGTTGTTAGAAGAAGAGAATGGACAGATCGCCCAACACGCAGTAAGCGTCACGCTGTTTACTTCTTTCGATCGATTATGAAATAGTCTGCTGAAGTGTTACTTACAGTGGCCTGAGATCGGAGAGACTTGGCATGACCACAAGCATCTTGCCCTGCCAGTAACCTACGATGCCGCGAAGAACCACCCTGCGGTCAGTCTCACGGCGTGCCTCTTCGCTGTGTTCTTCAAGGAATCGATCGGCGGAAGTCTGTGTCTCGAAGGTGATGAATTCGTTGGGATGGTTCATCACATCCTGTCTGAGGCTCGCACGAAACTGCATTGTGTCACTGTAATTCGCCGAATGGATGGCAACATTCGAAGAAATAACACGCGGACTATTCGCCGCTGTTGAGGCGCTCAGAGGCAGAGCAGCCCAAAACAGTAGCATCGCCGGAAGACCGTTTCTCTGTCGGTTCGATGGCATTATCCGATGATGCGAGAGGCTTAGGCGAACCGGTATCCCACAAATGGGTAAGGGTGGCAGCCGCACGTCTTGCCGGCACCACCTTCGCAGGATGGTGTGTGGATTTAATTCAGTTTTGACACAGCCAAAATTTGAGTTACATTAAATCCAAGTTCCCGTTAAAAAAAATAAAGTCGCGACAGAACGCCCACATTCTGTTTCGCGAAGCCACACTCACCTGGACATTTACCAGCTGCGTTGCACATTCAACTCACGAAGGAAGAGGTGTTGTTCATGGGTATCTCCAGACGCGATTTTCTCATGCGTGTAGGCCAGGCCGGCGGTTACAGTGCGGCGTTCGCAACCATGCAGTCACTTGGGATGATGCCGATGAAAGGTGCCCTGGCGGCGCCGATTGAGGCGGTAGCGGGCAGCGGAAAAGGGGTAAAGGTCGTGGTGCTGGGCGGAGGCATCGGCGGGCTGGTCTCAGCATATGAATTGAAAAAGCTGGGATATGACGTAACGCTGCTGGAGGCGAGGGAGCGGCCGGGCGGACGAAACTGGACAGGAAGAGACGGCACAGTCGTTTCTTTCGTGGATGGCACCAAGCAGACGATCAACTGGGAAGAAGGGAACTACCAGAACCTCGGGCCTGCGCGGCTGCCTTCGACTCACTGGACGATGCTTGGCTATGCGAGGGAGTTGGGTATCCCGATGGAGGTGGAGATCAACACGTCTCGTTCCACGCTCTTACAGAACGACAACGCAAACGGTGGAGCGGCGGTTCCGCAACGTAAGGCGATCAACGATACAAGAGGGCACGTGTCGGAGTTGTTATCAAAGTGTATCTCGCAAGGCTCATTAGACTCCGATATCTCGAAGGAAGATCGCGAGAGAATGAAGGCATTTCTAACGATCTACGGACCGTTGAATGCCACGGGGAACTATGTGGGATCTGACCGAGCTGGACTGAAGACGCCGCCAGGCGCGGGCGGACAGACGGCTGTGCCCGAGGCTCCGATGGATATGCATATGCTGCTTGATGAAAACTTCTGGCGCGGCATGTTGTATGAAGAGACTTGGGACTGGCAGGCCACGATGATGCAGCCTGTGGGTGGAATGGATCGCATACCTTATGCGTTTGCAAAGTCTCTTGGGCCGATTGTGCAGTACAACTCTCCTGTAACGGAGATACGGAAGACGTCGAAAGGTGTCTCCGTCGCTTATACACAAGGCGGTGCAGCCAAAAACATCGAAGCCGATTATTGCATCGTTGCCATCCCGTTCTCTATCTTGAAAAAGATTCCTAATGACCTATCTCCGGAGTTCAAGAAGGTGGTGGATGAGAGCACGATGGCAGGATCCTACAAAGTCGCATGGGAGAGCCGCCGATTCTGGGAGCAGGACTGCAACATCTACGGGGGACTGTCATTTGTATCGCAGGGCCCCAGCCCGATCTGGTACCCGTCGTCCCGGCTGATGCACCCGACCGGGGTGGTTGTCTCAGGTTATTCGGAGGAGCAGAATACGCCGTTCTTCGATATGACGTTAGACGAGAAGTTCGCAGCGTCACGAGCATCAATTGAGAAGCTTCATCCCGGCCATGGCAAGGAGTTGAAGAACCCGATCTTCTGTGGCTGGAAACATGTGGTTTGGAATGAGGGCTCGTGGATACGGAACTATGGCGGTGGTCCGAGTGGCTACGACGTGATCATCCAGGCAGATGGGCCGCTATACTTTGCCGGAGATACAGCTAGTCATGTCGTCGCCTGGCAGGAAGGTGCTGCCTTAAGCGCGCGACGGGCTGTGGGAATGATCGCCGATAAAACGAAGATGGCTGTACTAACTGGATTGAAGGGCATCACGCAGAGCTGAGCAATTTCTCTGAACTGGAAAGGCCGGCTCGCGAGAGCCGGCCTTTCCAGTTCAGAGAAAAGTCAGAAACAAAGCGAAGTGATAATTGAGCAGAGCTATCTTCAATCGGGCGATAACTCACCATACTTAGGTCGCGGTATCCAGTTGAAACGCTGTCGTATACGGCTCCACCGGGTATCCCTTCGCCTTCCATGCTGCGAGGCCACCCCTCAGCAGTCTTATCTGCGTAAATTTGAGTGCGCGCGCCTTTCCCAGAACCATTTTGCTCGTATCATCGTCCGCTCCCGTGCAATAGATTACTGAGTTCTGATTGCGAGAAAACGACGCGGTCTTCTCGGCGATTTCTTTAGGTGCGATCCTCATCGCTCCTGGAATAATCTCCGGATGAGCCAGAAAGTCCAGCGGCTGGCGCACATCGTACAACTTAATCTGTTTCGAACTTAGTAGCTCATGTAGCGCCTCAGGCTCAATGCTGTTCGCCTCCAGAAAGCGCTTTGCTCGCAGCCGCCCGATTACGATCCACCCTAAGATCAAGAGGCAAAGCGCCCCTGCGCAAATCTCTGCTACCGTCATGCCGCCCTCCAGTACCTGAGTTAGATGTCCAGAATCGAGAGCTAGTTGTGGCTTGTCTAAGATTTGGAGATCTCATCTACCAGCGAAATCCTTCACCTGTCCGCGACAAGAACTTGAGAGCCATTGGAAAAGGCGTCATCCGGCATACATCGTTGCAGTGAATGATGTTTCGGATAATTCAGATGACGCGCTGATCCACTACTATATACAACTGCGTATCGGCCCTGGCAATTGATTAAATAGTGTAGCTAGAACCTGCCAGACTCTCTGTAACGGTGTTCAACACGGGGGCAGATCAGAAGTTATTTGCCCTTCGGCTTCTGGGGAAATAGTAACGCGATTTGAAGCCGCATGCCCCACGGCGACGCGCCTGGAGGATGCACGGCGTTGCCATAGAAGTTCACCGAAAAGTTCACTGGTTGGAACCCCATGCGCGTGACACGCCCAACACCACCACCATAGGGTATAGTCCATCTTCCTCCCGCAGTGGTATCGTCTCCGTCGGCCGCATCGCCGCTCGCCTTATTATGCCAGTTTGCAGCGATGATCGGCCCACTGTTGATATTCCAACCCTTCTTCAGGTTATAGGTGATGAAGTATTGGAGGGTCATCTGATTGACAGACGGACGATGAGAGGAGCCGACGACAGAAAAAACATTGTTGACCAAAGCTCCGAAGGTCCAGTGTCCCGGCTGTACCAGTGCGACAACGGAAGGCCCGAAACTTAGCTTCCCCTGGCCGAGAAGTGTACTGGTCGCAGTAGGTATACCGATCGCAGGCCCGACCCCCCAGATTAGTCTTCCGGGCTTCGCAGGAGAGAGAAAGAATGTCGGATTCATATCTCCAAAGCCGACCTCGCCCCCCTGATCCTGGGTCGTATAGGGCTGCCACACAATCGGCTGAATGACTCGCGTGATCAACATCCAGTCTTCACTGATGCGTTTAGGGACCACGGGTTGAATATTGAAGATGTCCTGCGTCCGGTTATAAGGCCCGACTGCGAAGTTTGAATTGTTCTGGAGCGGAACGCTAATCAGACTGGCAACCGGATTTTGCGTAGCCTTCGCCAGCGCGTCGGTATCGCTCATCGTCACGGCTGGCGCGGACGTCGCTTGAGCATTTTGTGGCGGCACAGACGTTTCCTGCGCGGGAAGCAAAACGGTGAAAAGGAAGATCCCAGGTCCAAGAAGAAAACAGTAGCGGCGCTTGATCATGAGAGGATTCTCCATGGACAACTGACAAGCATTTAGAAACTCTCAAAACCTGAACAGCTTAGAGCGGCTTCGCCGGGCTGAGTAGAACAGAATCGAAGCAGAAAACTCGCCACATCGAAGAACTGAGGCGATGTCTTTATCTGTGCAGCATTCTTGGCTATCGTCCGAGCATCTACAGCAGAAGGGATGATGCTCGATGCTAGGAGCGAGACTGTACTCGAAATAGTCAACGCCATGATGACCACTCCACGGTAAAGTTTCCCAACCGTCTCGTACGCTCTTGAAAAATGTATCAACATCGAATGAATACCAATGTTGTGTCTGATCGTCTCGTCTGTGTGGAGTCTGGGATACTGGCATTACTTACAGGAGACGTAGAACAACCGCCGCTTTAGCTTGCTTGTAGCAAATAAAGCAAGCGGGAGAGTATTCCTCCCATTGTGGATGAAGGCAGTGATCACGAAGACGCTGTCTCGATTAGTCATAGGACGATTGCGCGAATCCAAGCCATTGGAATACGTCACGACTTACTAGAGCGTGTTTCATAAACACCTGCGCATTGTGATCCAGAGGCAAGCGAGATAGAAGAAGGCTCTG
>NZ_LMUR01000012.1 GCF_009765825.1 Granulicella sp. L60
GTTCTCACCGGTGCTGCTGCCACCAGCCAAACTTCCGCTGCCTCTACCAAGAACAAGGTGACTGTCTCCCGCACCAGCATGGTCCCGGTTCCAGTGTGTGCGCCAAATGATCCCAATGCCTGTGGAATGCGCTAGACCAATGCTTCTGCTCTGATATCGGCCAAGTTCAAGATCCTACCTAACTAGGTAAAATTTCAAGGAGTTCCAGATGAAACACATCCTCCAGGCCTTCGTTGTCGTCCTCGTTCTCACCGGTGTCGCCGCTACCAGCCAGACCTCCGCCGCTTCCACCAAGAACAAGGTGACTGTCTCCCGCACCAGCATGGTTCCGGTTCCAGTGTGCGCGCCAAATGACC
>NZ_LMUR01000013.1:0-804 GCF_009765825.1 Granulicella sp. L60
TCGGGTTACTGGCTGTTCTCAAGGCAGGCGGTGCCTATGTGCCGCTCGATCCCTCCTACCCGGTGGAGCGGCTCCGCTTCATGTTGGAGGACTCCGGGCCGGTCGCGCTGCTGACCCAGGCTGCTCTCCTGAAGCTCTTCGAGGACCTGCAGCTGCCGATGGCTGAGCTCGACGATGAGAACGCCGCATGGCGGAATCAGCCGGACTCGAACCCCGACCCGCACTCGATCGGGCTGAACTCATCGCATCTGGCCTACATCATCTACACCTCCGGCTCCACCGGAACGCCTAAAGGCGTCATGGTCGAACATCGCGGGCTATGCAACCTGGTCACTGCGCAGATCCGGGAGTTTGCCGTCGCAACTTATAGCCAAATATTGCAATTTGCGTCCTTTAGTTTCGATGCCTGTGTTTGGGAGACGATGATGGCTCTCTGCAGAGGGGCCTCTCTGCATCTTCTCCGGCAAGAGCGAATGTCGGATGGCGATGCTTTAACGGAGATAGTTGCACATCACGCAATCACCCATGCAACTCTACCTCCAGCCGTGCTGGCTTCTCTTTCGGAACAAGTTGCTTTCGATTCGATTCGTACCCTGGTCTGTGCGGGAGAGGAGTTGACAGGTTCTGTTGCCAGACGATGGAGACAAGGGCGTCAACTCATCAATGCATATGGCCCGACGGAGGCAACGATCTGTGCAACTATACATTCCTGCCGCGCAGAGGAATTCGGCAATCCGCCCATAGGCCGTCCGATCGGGAACACGCAAGTGTACATATTGGATGCGCATGGGGAGCCTGTGCCTG
>NZ_LMUR01000013.1:814-1377 GCF_009765825.1 Granulicella sp. L60
AAATGTCGCGCGGCTATTCGCTGCCACCGAGGCAAGGTTTCATTTTGGTGCCGACGATGTCTGGACTTTATTCCACTCCTATGCTTTTGACTTTTCCGTCTGGGAGATGTGGGGAGCATTTCTCTATGGAGGGCGCCTGATTGTTGTCCCTTACGATACAACCCATTCTCCAGAGGATTTTTATGAATTTATTTGCCAGCAAGGAGTGACAGTACTCAATCAAACCCCCAGCGCATTTCGTCAATTAATTGCGGCACAGAAAAAGAGCTTGGAATCTCATGATCTGAGATATGTAGTTTTCGGTGGTGAGGCTCTAGATGTAACGACGCTCAAGCCGTGGTTTGAGCAGAATCAAAAGCAACGAACTCAGCTCGTCAACATGTATGGCATCACTGAAACCGCCGTGCATGTGACCTATCGGCTATTGGAGAAGTCTGATCTTGAGACGCGCAGTGGGAGTCGAATTGGTTGTCGTATCCCTGATCTTCGTATCTACATATTGGATGCGCATGGGGAGCCTGTGCCTGTGGGAGTGGCCGGTGAGATGTATATCGGCGGGGCGG
>NZ_LMUR01000014.1:0-590 GCF_009765825.1 Granulicella sp. L60
CGCCGATATACAACTCCCCAGCCACACCCACAGGAACTGGTTCCCCTTGACCATCCAAAATGTATATCTGCGTGTTCGCAATCGGCCGGCCAATGGAGGGAGGGCCGCATTCCTCCGCGTGGCAATCATGCGTAGTTGCGCAAACCGTAGTTTCAGTGGGTCCGTAAGCATTGATCAAACGACGTCCTGGAGCCCAGCGGATAGCCAGCGTATTGCTTAATACTTCACCTGCAATAATCAGTGTTTGAACCGAACTTGAAATCGTATCTTGGGACAAAGTGCCTAGAACCGTCGGAGGAAGTGTGGCATGGGTAATTTCAGCGTGCGCGAATAGCCTCATCAACACGTCATCCATCAACACCTCACCTTTACAAGGAAGGTATATTGAGGCGCCCTGGCAAAACGTCATAAACATTTCAGACACGCATGCATCGAAACTGAATGAGGCAAACTGAAGGATACGGCTATTGGAATCGACGGCGAAGTTCTGGATCTGAGCAATTGCCAGATTGCAAAGTCCTTTGTGTTCGACCATGACGCCTTTAGGCGCGCCGGTGGAGCCGGAGGTGTAGATGATGTAGGCCAGATGC
>NZ_LMUR01000014.1:600-1325 GCF_009765825.1 Granulicella sp. L60
TGTACTCCCAAACTTCAAGAAAGGAAGAGCAATACATGACGTACAGAAGAGACTGCTCTCCGTAGGACCGTAGGTCTGGATAATTTGCGCATTAGGAAACTGCGCGCATAGCTGCTCGATTAACCGTTTGGGGACAGGCTCTCCGCCAACCAATAAGGCTCGAAGATTGGGATACTGCTGTCGGGCCGTTTTACGTTGGATGTGCTGACACCAAGTATCCATCAGGCTAGTAACAGCATTGAAGACCGTTGTTGTCCGGGTCTGTTCCAGAAGATAGTCCGGATCTTTAATGCGCACGGCATCTGTGATCCGTGTCCGCCCTCCACCAACGAGCGGCAGCAAAACTTCAAGAATCGAAATATCAAAAGCAAAGGAAGAGACATTGGGCATCACATCGTCACGACTGAACAGCAGCGATGCTCCAATTTCCGAGAGCCTGGCTACAATCTGACGATGTTCGACCATGACGCCTTTAGGCGCGCCGGTGGAGCCGGAGGTGTAGATGATGTAGGCCAGATGCGATGAGTTCAGCCCGATCGAGTGCGGGTCGGGGTTGGTCTGCGGCTGCTCACTCCATCTCTCTGTCGCTTGGAGGTCGAGGATGGGCAGGGCAGGGTCGTGTCCGGTAAACAGGGCTGCGAGATGAGTCTGGGTAAGCAGCGCGACCGGCCCGGAGTCCTCCAACATGAAGCGGAGTCGCTCCACCGGGTAGGAGGGATCGAGCG
>NZ_LMUR01000014.1:1336-5622 GCF_009765825.1 Granulicella sp. L60
GCTTTGGGCAGCACGTCAAGAGCGCGTACTGAGGTGGCCGGAGATATCTCCAGCGCCTCGGCCAGCGACTCAAGCGCCGTCTGCATGTACTCGCACATCCGCATCGGCCCCACCGAGAGCGGCGTCTGGGCACCAAGTGAAAAGCCTTCGCCCAGATCATCGACCGAAAGGGTGAAGGGATAATTGGTGCGCTCCTCCCTGCGAAGCCATTTCATCCCTTCTCTGGCCAGCAGAGCCTCTTCCGAGGGCACTGCGTCGGGACTATGGCGGTAGTTGAGCAGTGCCGAGAACAGAGGCGCCGGGGCCAGAACCGCGCTGCACCGCTGCGCCAGAGCCAGCGAGGCATGCTCATGACGCAGCAGATCCGCAAGCAGGGCATGGGTACGCCGCACCGCAGCTTCCACACCTTCCGCTCCGATCTGGATGCGAACCGGCAATGTATTAATGAACAGGCCCATAACCCGGTCGGCACCCTCGCCGCCCTGCATGCGTCCGAACAGCACTGTGCCGAAAACCACATCCTGCCGCTCGGAGATATTGCTGAGCACCCGCGCCCAGGCTAGATGGCATAGACTGGCCGCGCTCACTCCCAGCCGTCGCGCCTGAGCGCGCAGACGCCGGGCCAGATCGCCACCTAGTGCCAGGCGCGCCTCCTCGATCTCACTCCCGTCGCCACGCACATCCAGCAGCCCAAAGGGCGCCGTGGGCTCATCCACATCCCCCAGCATCCCTCGGAAGAACGCCTCATGCTCCTCCGGACTCACTCCCAACCTCGCCTGCGCCACCAGATTGCGGAACGGAAGCGGCACCGGCAAGGAAGCTTCCCGGCCGAGCAGATGCGCCCACACTTCGGACTCCATCACCTCCAGCGTCGTGTGGTCGCCCACCAAGTGATGAAGCAGTTGCAGCATCAGCCAGCGATCATTGGCACTGTCAAAAGCGATATAGAGCCGCAGCAAAGGCGCTTCGCGCACGTCGATGCGAAAATGTCTGGGATCGAAACGTGCATAGAGTTGTTCAGCAACGTCGCCCGCCACGGGATCGAGTGCGACCTCCTCAACATGAAGCAGTCCCTGGCGCCACACCACCTGCACCGGCTCGGAGAGACCTTCCCAGATCACCGCGGTACGCAGAATGTCGTGCCGGTCCACCACCGCCTGCAAGGCGGCTATATAGGTGCCCAGCCGTGCACGGTTGTCGAAGCTGAACTGTGCGGCGGACAGATACGGATCGCCCTCCTCGCCCATCAGATGATGAAAGAGAATCCCCTCCTGCAACGGCGCCAGCGGGTAGATGTCCTGCACATTGGCCGCACCACCCGGTACCGCGTTGGCGATCTGTTCGACCGCATCCTGTGTTAACTCCACCAACGGCAGCATTTGAGGCGTGATGGCTCGGCAATCAGAAGGAATAAGGTTGGGAGGTACTTCGACAGCAACCGAACGGACATCCACGGAAGCGGCCAGTTCCGACAGCGTGGGGGTGACGAACAACGTTCGGACATCTACCTTGAAGTCAACACGGCGCATGCGCTCGATCAGGGTCACCGCCAGCAAGGAGTGGCCGCCCAGAGAGAAGAAGTTGTCGTGCCGGCCGATCTTATCTAGATTAAGAACCTCGGCCCAGATCCCGGCCAGTCTCGTCTCCGTCTCTCCGTCGGGCGGCTCGTAGCCGCAGGAGAAATAATTTTCCCGATCTCTGTCTGGCGCGGGCAAGGCCTTGCGGTCCAGTTTGCCATTGGGCGTCAGTGGTAACGATTGCAAGGGCACGTAAGCCGCAGGGACCATGTACTCGGGTAATTGCCCCTTCAAAGCAGCTCGTATTTGTGAGACTGCAGTGCCAACAAGCTTACTCTTTAGCGGATTATTACCGTAGGCTGCAAATGAGATGAAGCTAACCGGATCGGAAAGGCAGGATTGTAGCAAGGGTTCATAGGAAATAGGTTTGCGTCTAAACAATACGTCGCAATAGGCCTCTTTCCCGGATTTCGTCGACCAGCTTATTTCAGCTTCATAGCCGGTTTCCTCCCCCAGAACCCATAAATTTTCCGGGTCAATAGCATTCTCGGATAAGGCCGCCTGAACCTTATCGCGAAAGGTCGCCACAGTTTGCGTTGCTACAGAGCCAAGGACATGGCAGCCCATTACATCTTCAGCGACGCGAGAGTTGGGTACGTGTAAGATGCGCAAGTTATCAGGTTGCTCATCGCGTAACAGTTGCTCGAGAGTTGCTAGACTACAGCGGTCTGAGAGCCAATCAACTTCTGTTGCTTTCTCTTGTCGAACAGTAACGTCGAAATGAAGAAATGCATCGTAACGAAAGCTCGTCAACTCATTGCGATTACGACCACGCCGGAGTTGGGTGACAACATGACCCAGCCTCGGATAGCGGTTCTTGAGTGCAGCGAAGAAGGATGGACTGACCAGCAATTCCTTCTCGTTCAAGACGCGATCTTGCACCTGCTTCACAAATGTGTCAACCGGCAGCGGATCGCGAGATTGGAAGTTTTGCACGGATAGATGGTAGGCCTCAAGCAAGGCAAGATTGCGTACATCACCTACCTGAATTACACCACCATTGCTGACCACACTCATAGCCTTATCGAGCACCTTTACAAGATATTCAATATTGGGAAAGTACTGCACGATAGAGTTGAGGATTACAAGGTCGAAGTCTGCAAGAGCAAGGCCGTCCAATTGATCTGCTAAACACGCATACAATTCGACATGATTAAGATTCCGTCTCTTTACCTTCTCTTGAAGTGTCTGGATTACTGTGCGGGAGAAATCAATGCCTACATACCGTTCACAATGGGGGGCAATTTCAAGTAACAATAGACCAGTGCCGCAGCCGATCTCCAATACGCGACGTGGTTTAAAGGCAAGAAGCCTCTCAATCGTGAATGCTATGTGTTCCTGCATAGCCGCTATCGGGATTGGCTGCCTTGTATAACTGCTGTTCCAGCCCGCTAGATTAGGAGTATCGTTGTCAGCCGTGGAGGACTCGGAATAGGTTTCTTCGTAAAGTGTCCGCCACTGCTCCGTGTTCTCTTCCAGAATTTCAGAATGGACGTGCTGAACGGACTCCAGGTTAGGTACTAGATAGGCTACCAAACGCTTATCGCCGACCGTGTCCTCGCGCGCGATCACCACCGCCTCGCGCACATATGGGTGTTCGGCCAATCGTGCCTCGATCTCCCCCAGCTCGATGCGGTAACCCCGGATCTTCACCTGGAAGTCGTTGCGGCCCAGAAACTCGATGTTGCCGTCCGCCAGCCACCGCCCGAGGTCCCCCGTACGGTACATTCGCGCTTCAGCTTCGGTTGAGAACGGATCGGCAAGGAACCGTTCCGCCGTCAGCTCCGGACGGTTCAGATAGCCCCGCGCTACACCAGCCCCGCCAATGTACATCTCGCCTACTACTCCAACTGGTATGGGCTCCCCATGTCCATCCAGTATGTAAACCCGTGTGTTCGCAATCGGACGGCCAATATGAGAAACAAAAGTTTCATTGCGTCTCATCGCCACCCATGTCGAGTAAGTCGTAGTTTCCGATGGCCCAAATAGATTGCAAACTGTATTTACCGCGGTTGTGGCAAAGATGCGTTCAGCCAGTTGACGCTTCAGCGGCTCGCCAGCTAGATTGACCATGCGAACTGTACGAGAGACTCCCTTTGCTTCGATAAGTGCGCTCATTGCCGAGGGCACCGTATTAATGATGGTTACGTCTATAGATGTGCGAACCAAGTCTAGTGCGTTCGGCAAAATCCTAACCGTGGCTCCAACTGCAATCGGTACAAAACACTCAAATACTGCCAAGTCAAAATTAAGCGAAGTGGAGAAGAGCGTACGTTGCAAGACATCATGGGCAAAAGACAGTTGTGCCCACCAGATAAAGTTGACCGTATTCTTGTGTCTAATAGCAACGCCCTTGGGGTGCCCGGTAGAGCCCGAGGTGTAGATTACGTAGGCCAGATGGTCCGAGTTGAGTCCGATGGCAGCCGGAGGTGTATTGACCTGCGATCTGTTGTGCCAGGGAGCGCCTAGATCGTTCAGATCGACTACGGATATTCCGGCAGGAAGTTTCGTGAATAGGGTCTGCAGGTGGCTTTGCGTGAGCAGCGCGACCGGCCCGGAGTCCTCCAACATGAAGCGGAGTCGCTCCACCGGGTAGGAGGGATCGAGCGGCACATAGGCACCGCCTGCCTTGAGAACAGCCAGTAACCCAACGATCATCTCGAAGCCGCGCTCCACACAGATCGCCACACGATCGTCCGGCTTTACTCC
>NZ_LMUR01000002.1 GCF_009765825.1 Granulicella sp. L60
TCAACAAGCCACCCACCTCATGCAGAAGTCCACAGCTTGAGGCCGAATCTATTTATGAAACATGCTCTAGTAGGCCGTAGTCGGTGACCTCGCCCAACAGGTCGCCTTCGCTGTCTACATCCATGAACTGGACCTTGAGGCGCGGACGCTAATCCATTCGGAAGACGGTTCCATCGGTGAACTGGAACTCGAGAAAATCCCCGGCGATTTTATCTCTTAATAACGAGCCCTGGCAACGGTCTTGCCAATCGGCTCCTTAAACTCAACGTCGCCCGGCCCGGACGGCTCGAGCCAACCTTCCACTGGACTCAGGACGACCTCACTGGTGTTAAATCTCACTTACGAAAACATTTTAGTCGTCATTGGCGCGACTCAGGGTCCCCGGCTGTGTGGCGCTCTCCTTGAGGCCTCTCGGATTAAATCCGGTCGGAGCACTTAGATCCGGAAGTGGAACGAGCAGAGGCTACTGGCGGTCTCTAAGGATGCCGTTAACGATTCGGCCCTTGTAGGAGACTACTACGACAAATTACGCTACAACCTCGAATCAAAACCGAGCAGCCTTCCTTTACGAGACAAGCCTCGTCTAAGCGAAATTCATACCGTCGTACATGACTCTAAAT
>NZ_LMUR01000015.1:0-56912 GCF_009765825.1 Granulicella sp. L60
CGACGATCTCCCGCGCCCCGACTGCATTCCTCCATCTCACTTCACATAATCCGGCGCTTCACACAGTACTGGCGCAACGATTACTTCGGCATCGAGCAGTGGAGCCGCAACGTCATCCGCGACCACTACGTGCATCTGGTTTCGTTTCACAAGGAGCACGAGCGTTTCGCCCAGACGTGGGACAACAACCTCAGATTGCAAGGCTTTGTAGAAGCCTTCACGGACAAGTGCATTTGTGGCTAGTCCGCTCCCCTTGCGGAGCGGAACCGGCCAACGTGTTTCGCTCCGCGTGTCTTCATCCTTCAACCGCTCGAAAGGAGCACATCACCATGAACACCACCATCGTCAATGCCAACGAGTACCGCGACCTTCCGCTGTCCCTGCTTTCGGAATCTACTACCAACCCCCGCCGTCAGTTCGACGAGGCCAGCTTGAAAGAGCTTTCCGAAACTATCCGTACCCAGGGCGTTCTCTCTCCGTTGCTCGTCCGCCCCAAGGATGAAGTCAGCTTCGAGATCGTCTTTGGCGCACGGCGTTATCGTGCCGCGCAGATGGTCGAAGCTGCGACCGTGCCTGTCCGCATCAAGTACATGACCGATGCTGAGGTGCTGGAGGCGCAGTTGATCGAAAACCTCCAGCGCCGCGACGTTCATCCGATGGAAGAGGCCGAAGGGTACAAGCGGCTTCTCACGCTGGACGAGCCGAAGTACAGTATCGAGCAGATCGCCGCGAAGGTAGGTAAAACACCCGTCTACATCGCGCAGCGGTTGAAGCTGACCGAACTATGCGAGGCGGTGGTGGATGCGTTCTACCGCAGTGACATCGGCGTGGGTCACGCGCTCATGCTGGCGAAGCTGCCCGCCGACCTCCAGCAGCAGGGACTCACCGCTTGCTTCAAAGAGGTCTACGCCAACCACGGCGATAAGCCCGCACGGATTCTCCTGCCTGTCCGCAACCTCCGTTTCTGGATTGAGTCGAATGTGCTCTTGCTTCTCAAAGACGCTCCGTTCGACAAGCGCAATGCCCATCTCGTCGCCATCGCCGGAAGCTGCGTGGACTGCCCGAACCGTACCGGGCATAACAAGCTCCTGTTTGCCGACCTTGGCAAGCAGGACGCCTGCACTAATCCAAGCTGCTATCAGGCGAAGGTCGAGGCGCACGTTGCCGCCACCGTCGTCGCCAAACCCAAGCTCGTGCAGATCAGTACCTTGCAGGGGCAGCAGCGCGAGGGCAGCCCCGTTCTCCCGCGTAACAAGTACGTGGTGATTCGGGATGACAAGCCCGAGGACAAGGCGCGGGCGCAGTGGCCGGAGTACAAGACGTGCAAGTTCGTCACCGAGGCCATCGTGACCGAAGGCCACGGACAGGGCACCATCCAGAAGGTATGCACCAACGCCGACTGCCCGGTGCATCACCCCAAACCGAAGAAGCAGACGCCGCAGAACGTCGCGGATAACGCCAAGTGGAAGGCCGAACAGGAGAAGCGGCGCAGGGAGGAGGCGATTTCCAATACAACGGGCATCCGCGTTCTCTCGGCCATCGGTGCAGCCGTCCCGGTACGGCTGATGAAACGCGACCTGCTGTTTGTGGTTGAGCGGTTGGCCGCGATGCTGGACGAGAACCGTCTCGCCATCGTCGCCAAGCAGCACGGCATCAAGAAGGCCAAAGACAGCGACTCCATCGAGAAGCTGTTTGCCGCCTTCCTCCGTCGTGCCGAAGAGAGCGTGTTGGGGCGACTGACGGTCGAACTGACCATCGTGCTGGCCGCAGCCCGCAGCAACGCTCCGTCCGTGCTCAAGGAAGCGGCGACCGTGTACAAGGTAGACACCGACGCCATCACCGCCAAGGTCAGAAAGGAGTTCGTGGACAAGGAGAAGGCTAAGGCCGTCAAGAAGCCGACCATCAAGGCCCCCACCAACAAACTCAAGAAGACCGCAAAGAAAGCAGCCTAGCAAGTTCATTCACAGAAGGGCGGCGCGCCACGCCGCTCTTTCTGTCTATGCCCGAAAATCGCGCAGGGAGAAACCGCTTTGGTTTCTCCCTGCACCCACATCCCGCTCCTCCGGCCCCCGGTCGCCGGCTGCGCGGCAGGAGTCAAGTTCTGAGGCTGTTACGAAACCGAAGTTTGCGTCTTTCAAGGGATGGGACCGCTCAATTTGCAGGATTCGCTCCCAATCCACTTCGTCTGCAATGGTGGTGTGGCGGCTTGCAATATCTCAGAGCTACAGAGGATGATCGCCATTGCGACAGCGGAACGCCGACGTGCATAGAGTGTGTAGGTTTGTAGCGCCGTTACGAATTGCTCTTTCATCGTCGATCCTTCTGTTGAAGGTATTCGAGGAGCTCTCGGGGACGATCTGTTTGGATCACGTTCGCTCCTCGTGAGATGAGCCAACCCCAGGCCTGATCAGGCGGACCAGGGTCAAGAGCGGTATCGTCATCGTGCCCACCGTTTTGATCGGGCCACAAGCCATTAGTCCAGATCGGAGTTGTCTTCCGATACTCGGGCATCTTCTGAACCGACGAGACCGTTGCGTCTTTGAAGTCGCATTGGATGATCGTTCGACGATGGCCCGCGTAACTGTTGATCACACTTTCGGCATCGGGTCGCTCCATATTCACGACCTCCATGATTGTTACGTCGTCCGGAATCTTTCCGACGCGCCTCTCGACCTCGCTGAGTGAAGTGTTATGGAAGACATTGATAATGACTTGATCCGTCTCACGCGTAGCGCGGACTTGGGCTAACACGTCCTTGTAATAGTCCCACCCCGTATCAATGTCGAGGATGACATGGTTCTGACGCGCTGCTTCGAGTTCTTCAGCGAACGTCGGGATGGTGTACTTCGTCGGGTGCCCCGTTCCGGCTCGGAGGTTGAGTTTTTTCAGATCCTCCAGAGTGAGATCAGACACTAGTCCGTGACCGGTTGTGGTGCGATCGACATCGAAGTCGTGCATAACGACAAGTCCGCCATCCTTTGTACGTTTCAAGTCGAACTCAACGATGTCGACGCCGAGCTTTGCAGCCCACTGCAGACTCTGGATAGAATTCTCTGGCGCATCCCGCCAATCGCCACGATGAGCAGCGACGTAGACAGTCTTGGGTTCATTCTGCAAGAGTTTGTTGAGCCGTGCGCTTGGATCTTCCTGAGCACCAAGAGGAAGGACTAGAGACACTAATGCGGCTAATACGATGAATGGATGAGTTCGCACGACGATAACGCTCCAATATTCAATGGTCGAAAGTGAATGGTCGGGAGGCGAGTCTTGCCGCTCTCCCGACCTTGGTTTTGGAATTGTGATCAGATGCTCTCTTCTGGAAAGGCTAGAAGGATAGCTTTCCCGAGAACTGGGTCACACGACTACCAGTTGCGCCCTGCGTTGCCGTGACTTGGCCGAACGTCGCATCACTGATAAGGCCATCCGGGTTTGCGAACTGAGGCGTATTGGTAAGACCAAACGCTTCAGCCCGAAGCTCCAAGCTGAACCGATCACGGATTGCGAACCGTCTGAAAACCGCAGCGTCGAGATTGAAGAAGCCCGGACCAGCAAACATTGTTTGCCTACCCGTTCCAAGGACAGCCGTAGTGGGTTGCGAGAAGGCCGATTTGTTGAACCATTGTGCTCCAGTTCCTATCCCCTTCGGGGTCTGGAAAGGACCAACTACATTCACAAACTGTGTATTGCCAGGAGCATTCAACGAGGTGCTGCTTGCAGTTAGAACGAGTGGCAATCCGCTCATCTCGGTCACGATGCCAGTGATCTGCCAGCCACCGGCAACATGCGCTAATACGCCGTCGCTCAACCACGGCTTCCCATGGCCAAACGGGAGCTCGTATATGGCGCTTTGTACGAGCGTGTGAGCGCGGTCATAGGTCACTCTACCGTAGTTTTGACGCATGTTAATGTATTGCGGCAAAGCGCTAAGCGAGGTCGTATCGCTTTTATATCCGAGGGCCTTGCCCCATGTATATGAACTAGTGATTCCGAGCCCATTGCGAAAATGTCGATCCAGGCGAACCTGCAATGAGTCGTAGTGAGTTGTAGTGTATCCGTCGACAAGGGTGGTTGTGCCAGTACGCTTGAAAGCTGTTGTATATTCGGGCTGACCGGCGACTCCCGTACCTGGGACCGTGGCTGCATTCAGGTTGTAACCAGCTAGTGCGTGTACGCCAATGTTTCCAACATAACCGATGCTCAAGTTGAAATCACCAGGAAGGCGCCTTTCCACGGTCGCATTCCAAAACTCCACATAGGGAATCTTTTGGTTTGTATTGACGACATAGGTGGCTGTGCCGGTTTGCGATTGATTGAGCGTGATGATTCCGTTCGCAGGGACTGGGTTGACCACCAAGGCAGGGAGCCCTGTGCCCATCGAGATCAGACTGCCGTTAGACTGCACGGCGGGCAGCAAGCTTGATGTCCCAACGAAGCTGGTGTCCTGCGTATACGGATAGTTGTAATAGGCATAGCTGTCTCCTATGACTGGATAGTAGCTCTGACCGAATCCTGCACGGACGACTGTCGAATCGTCAGGACGATACGCGATGCCAATTCTTGGGGCAAAGTTCGCGTACTTCGTCGCTACATTGAGATTGTTGCCAAGACCAGCGGCGATACCGCCAACCGACAGTGTGTAATTCGAGGGGTTGTATTGCGAGTAGCCTCCGTTGCGGTGAGGAGTCGGCGGAGGATAAAGGTCGTATCGTACACCGTACGTAGCTGTGAGCTTTGGGCTGATGTTGAAAGTGTCCTGAACAAAGCCGATGTAGTAGCTCTGCCGCCAAGTCGCCTCCGTCACTGCGATGGTGCGCCCCACTTGACTTGGAGCGTCGAGAAGGAAGCTGGCGAAGTCGTTTGCTTGGCTCGTCGCCGCACCGGAGATGGAAGTCTGACCGTCTCGGAAAGAAAAAATTCCTCGTGCGGGATAGCTACCACTTGCAGCGAGGTCGTCGCGAACACGCTGGAATTCGAAACCAAACTTGATGGAATGCTTGCCCAGAATCCAAGTCCAGTCATTCACGATGTCGATGTGTGTTTCGCCGCGGACCGTTGGGAAGTTTTTGTTGTATCCCAATAAATTCGCGTTGTATCCTGTGATGTCGATGGTCGAAAGACCGCTGGTTGCTGGGCTTAGGTTCACGCCGTTGATACCCACTTGACTTGAAAGAGGTGTGCCTCCATCAGACAAGCTCACCGCGTTGCGATAATGCGTGACGCCGGCTCGTGCTTCTGTTAGTAGCTTTCCGGAAAACGGGTGAATATAGTTTGCGGCAGTGGTGTAAAGCGTGGCAATGCCATTGCCCTCAGACCCACTTGATGCGGGTCCTCCAGCGATACCGAATGTTGGCTGAACGTACGTCGCGATATGGGCGTCACTGAACCGGTAAGAGAGCCGGTCTGCGGCGAAGAGGTTTTGATCCAACTTGATGTCGTAGTTGTAATAGTCTTTATTGTTTGCAGTCGTACTTTGGTAGTTGTTCGTCAGGGCGCCTGGAACTCCCGTGTTTGGCGGAGGGAGCAAGTTGAGTATGTTCTTCGCGACTGAGCTGATCCGAGCCGGATCGATAACATTCTTCTGCCCGTTGTAGCTGAACTGAGTCCTCCCGGCCCCGGTCGCAGTGTTGCCCGTGGCCGGATCATAAATTGCCGTAGAAGACGCGCTTAGGTTACCGGCTCGATAAGCGGCGGTGGGAACGGTGTACACACCAAAAAGACCCTCATGGTCGTCTGTCCGGACGAAGTCAGCGAAGAAGTAGGTCTTGTTCTTCCAGACCGGCCCGCTGACCGTGCCGCCATAGTAATTGTAGACAATCGGCGTCTTCGGAGAAGTGGTGTTGAAGTAATTGAGTGCCGTCAAAGGCGTGATTCGGTTGAATTCAAATAGCGAACCGTGGAATTTGTCCGTACCGGACTTGATGATGACGTTCGTCACATATCCGGAGGATGTGCCGAACTCTGGAGCATAGTTGCTCGTGTTCACATCGACTGTCTGAATAGCCTCAGCAGGAGGGATGTACAACTGTAGTTCGCCCGTTCTGGCGTTGTCGGCGATACCTTCGATTTGGAGGTTATTCGCCAGTTTCGTTTGGCCGTTTACGTAGTTGGACAGAGTGCTTTGTGCGTTTGTGAACACTTGATTCAGGAACACGGCACGGGTCACGCCCGGGACGAGGTTTTGTGCTGTTTGGAAGTTCATGTTGCCCGAGAGAGGAAGATCTTCAACCTGACGGGCGTTGAAGTTCGCCGTGATGTCCGCACGATCGGTCTGTAGCGCCGGAGCAGTCGCGCTGACCTCCACCGTCTCCGAAGCCTGTCCAATACCCAACGCGACGTCGCGACGGGTGGTGCTGTTTACCTCAACGAGGAGCCCATTTACTACTTGCGTCTTCATTCCAGAAGATTCAACAGTGAGTGTGTAGGAACCGGGAACCACAAGTGGAATCTGGTATTCACCATCCGATGAAGTAACTACAGAACGGTGTACTCCGGTTGTTTTGTCGTTTAGCGAGACTTTAGCCCCGACGACTGCCCCTTGAGAGGTGTCCGTCACACGGCCTACCACCGTGGCGCTTACAGCCTGTCCATGCGCGAGCAATGAGCTTGAGAGAACAAGCAGAAGCAATACGATGTTGACGAAGATGGGTATTTTTAGTGGAAATCGCAAGAACTGGGATGATCTTTGATGTGACTGCACGCCTAGCCTCCTGCGGACGATTTTTCGCATCCGCATAGCCAAGCTAGTCGCCGTGAGGGAGGAGAAAGAACGTGAATTCTCCGTGGTTTCCCGGAGACAAGTCCTCATACTTTGTGCTATTTACACGCCAGTAACACATCACGCCTATTCCATTCACATTCGCCGCCGCGCTTCCAAAATCCGGAGGGACTAAGCCGCTTTACGGGTGGAATCGAGCCGCCGCAACCCGCGTATTGATAGTTCCGGTTCCGACCACATTTGATTGGAGCAGGATTTCGAAGTTGCCAAGGCTTCCATCACTTCTAAGCGCCTTCTTAAGTAGTGGATTCATCTTCTCTGGGTTGAAAATGAAGTTGCTGCCAGCCTCCGAGCCGAACATATTCGTCCCCGCGATGATGAGCACGGAACCATTACCGCTCAGGTTGTGAACGAGAGCGATATGAGAATAGCTCGTGCGGGTTGAATCATTGCTCCACGTCCATTCCGTCGGTTCGGTTCCTTCAGGATGGTCATTAAGGATGCGCCAACGATTCTCCTCAGGCACCCAATCGAGATGGAAGTTCACCTGGCTTCGGAAAAGCTGCACCCAGGGATTGTTCTGAGCTGCGCCAATAAGGATCGCGTTCGATTGATTCAAATCGCCTGTTTGCATGTCCCGGGCGAAACGTACCGAGGTGCGATCTGGGGAGACCTTCGGTATCCGGCCGAACTCCTCTGCCATCTGTACCGAAGTCACGGCTGTATATCGGCTTGAATAGCGTTGCGCCGGTTCAGCCAGCCCCGAATGATTAAGGTCCGTAGGAAGGAAGAAGTTTCCACCGACGTATTCGTTGAGCGGCACCAACCGGCGAGTCTTTATCTCATACTGAAGCAAGGTTGTGTCAGCTGGCACGATATACGTTGAACGGTCAGCAGTAAAAACTGAGGCCCACAGCTTGTCAGAAGGAGTCCGCAGCCAGGGAAGGTAACGCTTAGGCGCAATGAGCAACATTGCGCTCGCTGCGCCGATCGCAGCGGCAACCAAGAGTAACGCAACGAGTGAAACGATCTTCGCCCAAGGTCTGGGAGTTTCGGAATTCGCGATCTCTGGTGTCGTCACCGCGGGCCCATCTGCTAACGGGCTTGGGTTTGAGACGACTCGCGCGGACTCGACCCCAACCTGGACGAATGTCGGCACATACGTACCTTTCGGGATGTCGATCCGAACACTATCGGCGTAACCCTCAGTCTCGTAGTAGGACTTCAACCGCTGACGGAGTGATCTCGCAGTGGTCCGAACGATAGTGTCGTCGGAGGCGTTATAGTTCTCCCTTCGGTCAAATACGTTGATACCTATATTAACTTCGTTGATCTCGTCTTCGCGGCCTTGCAGAGTGAGCCGGCATACGTATTCCAAAAAGGTCGAGAGTCGATTAGCCTTCGCAAGGGCGGAGCTTGAAAGAACCCGTCGAACTGCAGCCTCTCTCCAATCGACATCCAACTCGGCGCGGTCTGCTTCCGGACGCAGAACATCGTTTCCAGATATTTCTGCGTCGGGTGCGTCAGGCCAGGCTGTCGGTCGAACTCCCATTTGACATTTTCTCGATGGGACAGTGTAACCCGGATCGCGTAAACCGGTTGTTAATGGAATGTCGGCGATCTCACCTGGATTTCACGGACAATTCCCGGTGAAACCTTCGATCCATCAGTCGCTGAACCGGAATTCGGCAATTTTTTGCACCAACAACAGTCTCAATTGTATGGCTTGCACAGATGTCTGTATGACTCTTCGCCTATGTGCCTATCAATGAGTCTTTAGTCGGTGCGTCGTAGGTAACTAGCAGCTGATATCTAAAGCTTGATCACGACAAGTCGGCATCTCGTCAGCAATCCCATGCTGCCGAGATGCCGACTTTCTCGGATGCAAGGCTGACATAGCACGACACAAGCGCCCGATACCCCAGGCTGGTTGTATTAGTGAAGTAGAGCCCCGCGGCGCAGCTTAATCTCGCTCTGTCTGTTGTCGACGGCAGCGTATAGAAGAGTCTTCCCATCTGGACTTACGACAAAGCTAGGCGTTCCAGGGGCCATATCCTGATTGATTTGTCCAAGCTTTCTTAGTTTCCGAGTGTCTAGGTCAAAAACGAAGACATCGGTTTTTCCCGCTGAGATCGAGGACGCAAAGCAAATCCCGTGATTCACGGGAGTCCAAGCTAGGTCTGGTGTCGGGTGTACCTCCGTAAGCCGTTTCGGGCTGCTACCGTCCGTGTCAGATACCCAAACGTAGCGCTGTTCCAAGTCCTGATAGAAGAGCTGTTTCCCATCGAGTGACTCGATACCGATATAGAAGCCAGCAGGGGCTACTACGTGGTCTTCGTTTGTCTGCAGGTCTCGTTTCCAGATCTCCGGTGCTGCACGGCGCGATGAGTCAAAATAAATGTACCGTCCGTCGCGTGACCAGGATGGCCTCCGCAATTCGAAAGGTTGATCTTCAACAAGGATGGGATCACCACCCCCAATCGACAGCCTGTAAATGGCTGAGTGGCCTTTGGGACGTGCATCGAACACGATGAACTTACCGTCGGGTGACCAGCGTATCGTTCCAAGCCAAGGGCCTCCGAAATGAGTCAACTGGCGTAGATGTTGACCACGGCTATCAACCGCCCAAATCTCGGGAGAGCCCGAGCGATCAGAAACAAACGTAATCGTGTGGCCATCTGGTGAAAAGCTCGGAGAGTGATTCTGTCCGGTCGATGCGATGAGCCGTTCAGGCACACCAATCCTGTCTCCATCGAGTCGGACTTGCCACAGGTTCCAATTGTCGTGACTTTCAACAAAGGCAACAAACGCGCCATCAGGCGAGACGGATGGGTCAGCGGCAGACTCAGTAGCCGACGGTAAGAGGGATGATTCTCCCCCGTTGGCCGAGATCATCCTCAGTTGATAGGCACCATTCTCTTTAGAAGCAAAGATCAGGTGTTTTCCATCTGGAGTCCAGTCGACACCACGAAGTTCTCGAACCTCTTGAGTTAATCGTCGCAGATGGTCGCCTGTGATTTCTACAGTGTAAACATACCCCGATGCGTGGCTGAGAAAGCGCACAAAGGCGAATGTTCTGCCATCTGGAGAGGGCCGCGCATAGCAATCCTGATCCGCGCCGGTTGGTTTCGAGACGGCCTTTTGATCGCCGGTTTGAGTCGAGATGGACACAAGGCCATGTCCCGCGTCCGAAGGATCAGTTAAATAGATCTGATCCCCTTGTTTACTCCATGACAGTGTTTGGCAACTCGCTAGTCCGTTACTTATGCCCCACATATCGGGCCGCGAATCCTGCATGCGCCGAATCAATCTTTCGCGATGGGTACTTAGGTCGAGCACCATGAGTTGCGCTTCGTCTCCGGCTTGCCGAAGGAAAGCGATTTGCTTGCCGTCGGGTGACCAAGCCGGATGTATGCTCGGCCAGATATCGTGAGTGAGCCGTTGCGAATCGGGGGAGCCCATCTGTTTGAGATAAATATCGTATTGATTGGTGCCGCCATTCCAGACAAAGGCTATCGCTTTGCTGTCCGGTGAGATCGCCGGGCTGAATTGTAATCCGACTTCTGAGGAGAAGGGCGCAACTTCATATTGATCGTCGCGCGCGCGAGCACCAGATCGATAATGAAGAACGGCGACTAGGACAGCAAGAAGGCTAACCACGGAGACGAGCAACACCCAAGGCCGCTTTGCAAACGCGGGCTTTCTGTGATCGGGCGGGAGATTCAAGGTACTAGCAGGAACTTCGACGACCTCAGTAGTATCCTGCGTGAGTGAATCAGCAGGTCGTTCTGTCGGTGCCGTTGGAACGGATAGCTCTTCAAATTGCACGCCGTAGCCACCCGTGGGCATAGTGATCCGGACCGTCTCATCTGGGTCATCACTCGCGGCATATGCTTCCAACTTGCTGCGCAAACGACGCGCTTCGCTGCGAACGACATTGTCCAATTTCGGGTCCCAGTCGGAAGGGCGCTCGAAAACGGCTACTCCAATTTGTCGTTCTCGTAAGGCGGCGGTGTCACCGTCGAGCGTCTTCTCGACGACATAGCGCAAGAACTGGACCATACGGTCCGCCCGCGCGAATTCAGCGCTGGCAGCAAGCCTTTCGACCTGGGCGCGCAATTTTGTCTGATCCAAGACTGTCACGGAACACCAAAAATAAGGATACTCCGACAGCGTGAATATTTGACGCTTTCAAAGGTCCCTGCCGTTATCGGATATCACAATTTTATCGCCGATAAGCTCCTTTGAACCTTCAACTCCAAGCACTTCATTTTGAATGTCCGTACGGCGAGCGCAACACTACTCACTTCTCCAGCTTTCTGTTCCCGCGTTCGTTCTTCTGGGGTATCCACTCGAGTGAACCCCGTGCTTAGTCCCAAGATCGGTGCTCAAGCGAGGTTGCCAGATCGAGGGGAGGTTTCACACAGATGATGGCTGGGACGGTATGCGGAGACCAAGAATGCGGTTGATTGCGGGTCTTAGAGACCTGAAGGCTGGATTTCCGGCTGCGGGAATCGTCCCCGCAATCGGATGATAGTTGCCATTCACGCACTTTTCATCTGGGTATTTCCGCTGTTGTGTGATCTTGCAAGTATTTGATATCAAACAACAACTGAGAGGTGGGAAGAGTTACCCACCCCCAAGACTTCGGGGCATTCCCACCCAGCTTCCCACTTGGAAGTGGGCCCTACGTTCAGCGATGGTTATCCGGCCCAGACATCTGAAGAAAATTCATGCTGTCATTCTTCATGAGGCCGGGCGCAGATTGCACTACTTAAGGGGTCAGTATGCTCAACCGCTTCAAACGAATAATCAGCCTTGGCCACTCATCGGCAGCGGTTCAGCCGTCCGGATGTGGCGCGTATAGCGATATCTCAAAACTTTTCAACTCGAGGGCGATCCGCGCAAGCGGGTTGGCAGTGCTTTGGACCGCCGCGCTGCTCTTGATTTCACTTGGGACAGAAGTAACAGCTTTCGGGCAGGCGGTGTTCGGCTCGATTTCTGGAACCGTGAGGGATGCATCAGGAGCCGTGATTCCATCCGCCTCCGTGACCGTGACCGACGTACAAAAAGGGATTGCTCAAACGGTAACGGCAGATGCGAGTGGTTTCTACCGTGTGGAGCGTCTCACTCCCGACACCTATAACGTCCGTGGCTCGGCTTCTGGATTTACCCCTTCGGAAACGGATGGCATCACGGTCGCGGCAAACTCGGAGCCGAAGATCGACCTGGCCCTAAAGATCGGTGCCACCCAGCAGACAGTGGAGGTGAATGCGGCACCCGCTTTGCTCCAGACCAACAATGCCCAGGTCTCGGACCGCATACCGAGTCAGACGCTTCAGGATGTTCCAAGCGCCACTCGAAATTTTGCCCAATTCCAGCAATTGACTGCGGGAACCTCCACGTCACCGTCGAGCAACGCTCTTGCTCAAAACCCACAAGGGTCGCCCTACTATTCCATCAACGGCCAGAACTTCGGCACTCAGGGTTGGACGATCGACGGCACCGACGACCGCGATCCAGTTTTGGGCATCATCGTTGTCAACCCAACGCTCGATTCCGTTCAGGATCTGCAGGTTCTCACTCAGAACTATGACGCCGAGTTCGGAGGCGGCGTGGGCGGCATGGTCACCGCTGAGACCAAGTCAGGCGGCAATCGGGTCCATGGCGATGTGTTCTTTTATCGTCACTCCGACGCACAGGAAGCCAAGAATCCATTTACCCAGTTTCAACCAAGCCCTGCAACCGGCAAATACATTCCGTCTACCGTCTTCTCGCAGTTCGGAGGTTCTATCAGCGGCCCGATCATCAAGAATCGGACGTTCTTTTTCACCGACTACCAGGGAACGCGCTCAAAATCCGGTCAGAGCCTCATCCTCTCGGTTCCGACCAATCTGGTCCGAAGCACCTGCCTTACGGCTTCTTCGGGAACTTGCAACCTAAGTGAGTATCTTGCGGGAGGCGTTCGTCAAGTCTACGATCCCACCACGCGCGCAGCGTACACCGGCAACATCATTCCTAAGGCAAATATCGCTTCTCAGGCGGTCAATCTCCTCTCCATCTTGCCAGCTCCAAACGTCGCTGGAGCGGGCATCGCTAACAATTACGTTGCTGCCGGCTTTGGTCCGAATAACGGAGATGCTGCAGATCTTCGCATTGACGACCAGACAACTGCACGTCTCCATAGTTTCGCGCGTTATTCCTATGTCCTTTTCAAACTCTCTGGCCAGAACGTATTTGGAGCGGCGGGCGGTCCCGGTCTCGGGGCGGGTAACTTCGCTGGAACCGACAAAGTCCAAAATCAGAATCTCTCGTCTGGCTTTGACTACGCTCTGAACAACACCTGGGAGACGGATTTCCGCTTCGGCTTGGTCAAATATGCAGTCAACCAAAACCAAAACAGCGCCGGAAAGAATCCTGCTTCAGGCTTCGGCATTCCAGGATTGAATACCGGTTCTTCCTATACTTCCGGGCTGCCTGATTTCCTGTTCACCAACAGCACCTTGACCAATCTCGGTGCGGACATCTCATACAACGGTACGCAAATTTGCAACTGCCCTCTCAAGCAATCGGAGCAGGAGTTCGAGTTTGTAAACAACTGGTCGAAGACCGCTGGTAAACACACCATTCGATTCGGCGGAGATCTTCGGTATGCACTCAATATCCGCAACCCGAGTGATACGAACCCGGCTGGTGTTCTGAACTTCGCTCAAACGACGACTGCTAACGCCGCTGGCAGTGGGGGCCTCGACTTGGCAACGGCGTTGCTTGGCCAGGTAAGCACCTTCTCTCGCTACGTTCTCTTCAACCCTACCGTTGTGACGGCTCAAAAGCGCTTCGCAATCTTCGCGCAAGATTCTTGGAAGATCACACCTAAGCTCAGCCTCAACTACGGTGTTCGATGGGACATGACCTTCCCCGAGACAGTCGCGGGGGCAGGCAATGGAGGTCTCAGCAACATCAACACCGGATTTGAGCAAGTCGCTGGCGTGGGCCCTTTCGGCAGCAATGCTGGTGCGCAGATGGACTACACCAACTTCGCTCCCCGCGTAGGTGCGGCATATCAGGTCAGAGAGAACACTGTCGTTCGTGGCGGCTTTGCCACCGTGTATGACAGCGAAGGTTTCTACGGAACACTTTTCGGAACGAATCTCGTTCGCAATTCACCAACACTGATCCTCCAGAGCCTGTCTCCTGCCAGTTCAACCGGCTCAGTATTCAGTCTTGCCACCGGTCCGGTTGCGCAAGCTCCGCCAGTCGTCTCGTCTGGCGGTGTGTATCCGCTGGCGAACGGCACGAGCTTTACGATTCGACCGACGAAGATTCAACTGCCGAAAGTTGACCAGTGGACGCTTGCCATCCAGCAAGCCTATCGGGACACCACCTTCGAGATTGCTTACGTTGGCAACTATGCCGAACGCGCTTATCCCGGTACTACGGATGGTTTCAATATCAATATTCCGCATTTGCCGACAACTCCGGCCGATCTAGCGAACCAAGCAGCAAGAAGGCCTCTCTTCAATAAGTTCGATAACAATGGCGTACTCTGCTGCAACACGACCGTGTCGAGCGCCGCGCCTGCAGCCACCGAGAATTACAACGGACTTCAAACCAAAGTTGTTCAGAAATTCCACAACAACGCCACCCTACAGGCAAACTACACATGGTCAAAGGCCATGAACTTCGCTGATCCTTATTTCGTCTGGGACCAGTCGGTAAACCACTCCAGAAACGACCTGAATCGCACCAACGTCTTCAACCTGTTCGGTTCCTACGAACTGCCCTTCGGGAAGGGTAAGGCCTTCCTCAATAACGGCGGAGCGCTGAACTACATCGTCGGCGGATGGAGGTTGAGCGGAGATTCGACGTGGATGTCGGGTCTTCCTTTCACTCCAACTTACGCAGAGTGTGCGTCTGATCAGGACGTCGATACCAGTGGCATTGACTGCCGACCGAACGGCTCAGCAAGCGGTTTTGCCGTTGGAGGACGAGGACTGAATTCGACGATCCATTCAGTTTCGTACTTCACACCGGTCGCGCCACTGGCTAGCTCAGGCTCATCATCCGGCCCCTTTCAACGCCCTGCTTTCGGAACCTTCGGAAACATCGGAAGGAACTCTCTCGTCGGGCCGAATGAATTTCTCGCGGATGCTTCTCTGATAAAGCACTTTGCGTTGCCAGAGCATCTCGATGGGCAATTCCAATTTCAGGCATTCAATGTATTCAACCATCCCGCACTCGCGGTGCCCGCGAACAAATGCATTGACTGCACTACCGGTACGCCAGGACAGATCACAAGCCTTGATCCAAATATAGGCATGCGACAACTTCAGTTTGCTTTCCGTATCGAGTTCTAACGACTGAAAGCCAATTGATGGTGGCCGGGGCCTCAAGCCCTAGCCACCTTTTGGCTTATCTGTCCGGCATACCTTTAATTCGCCATCTAGGCCATTTAAATAACGGAAACAAGGAAACCACTCAGTATGAACATCGACGATAAAGAGCAAAGCCGTATCTACACAAAGAGCAACCGCCGTGCCTTCCTGAGTACTCTTGGAGCAGTTGGACTAACGCTTTACGCCTCGAACACAAGAAGCAGCGAACTGCTGGCACAACAAATCACTGCTGGGCAATCTAACCGCTCCCCTGAAGATTCTTGGACCGTCACGCTTAGTGCGCCGGATGGCCCACACCCCCCGTTCGTTTCAAACTCGCGGCGGCTTCTCTCACCGCCCGAGCTTTTAGACGCGCCCGATGAGTGGATAGATCGATCTCTCCAGTGGATCGACTATATTCTCCGGACTTATCCGCCAGGCCTTGTGGAGCTGCCGCCGCGTCGACCGGCTCTGTTCCGGCTGGACGAGGTACTCCACATCGAGTCTGCACCCCGCAAGCCCCTCGTGCAGAACTTTTATCAGCAACGGCTGCAACGAGCGATCGAAGAGATTGAGCAAACCAAAGTCTCTGAGGGGATGCGGATTTGGCGGCTCTACAATCATGGCGTTCTCATTCGTACCCCAAGTACGTCGTACACTATCGATTTCGTCCCCGGCATAGGCACTGAGGGTTTCGCGCTTTCCAACGAATGGCTGAAGCGTCTCGTGGCGCAGTCGGACGCCCACTTCATCAGCCACTGGCATCCCGATCACGCCAATCCCGATGTAGCGCGTTTGTTCATGCAGGAACGCAAGCCTGTAGTCGCGCCTGAGAGATTATTTCCTGAGGATTCAGATCTTTCAAGCTATCTGATTGTGCCGAAGAGAGATCTTCACACAGTACATACGATCCCGATACGGGGCGGCGCGGGGCGATTGGAAGTAGTGACCTATCCGGGGCATCAGGGGCCTCCTGTTTTGTGTAACGTGACTCTGGTGAGAACCGTTGAAGGTTTCGCTGTGCTCCACACCGGAGACCAATCTGGAGATGAGGGAGAGGGCACCGACTTCGACTGGCTTGCGCAGATCGGTCACTATCAGCAGGTGGATGTCTTGCTAACCAACGGTTGGACCAACGATCTTCATCGCATTGTCCGGGGCGTCAATCCTTGTCTCGTCATTCCGGGGCACCAGAATGAAATGACGCATGCGGCCCCTCATCGCGAAGAATACACGCAGGATTACGAGCGAATGTTCGGCCTCCACTATCCCTTCATCGTCATGGCTTGGGGAGAAAACTATCACTATATGAAGCCTGCCGAGCTAAAAGGCGTACTGCCCGATGAAGATTAAAGACGATGAGAGGACTACGGCCTCTTCGCTATTAATAACAGGGACGGAAGGGGAAACCATTCCGTCCCTGTTATTGCTATTTGCGACGCGGGTAAGCACCTAAAAGAAGCAACGTCTTTGCTCGCCTAAGAGGCAGCCATCCGCCGCTGAAACACTTGTTGGAGGTACATCATGCCATATGGCTTGATTCAAAAGCGAGCACTCATAGTGATATCGCTCGCTGTCCTTAGTAGCAGCGCACTTCTCGCACAAGTTGTGCGGGCGAATCACGTAGACATTGACACCTATATTCACGAATCGTGGAAGTCGTTAGAACGTTCAACGAACGATTGTGATTCGGTCGTTGATCCTAAAGTGACCAGCAAACCGGTGATCTACATTCCTGCGGGATCGGCAATCTCCGAAATGTTACTGGGGATGCAGAGCCGGTGCGGTGTCGAAGTACAGCATTTGCCGAAGGTGATCCGACGACTCGGCGATCTTCGACCCGAAGCAAGAATGAGACCTGGCCTGCTCTACCTGCCAAATCCCTATGTCGTGCCTGGCGGGCGTTTCAACGAAATGTATGGCTGGGATAGCTATTTCATCATTCTGGGTCTACTCAGTGATGGACGAACTCCGACGGCGAAAGGCATGGTCGAGAATTTCTTCTTCGAAATCGCCAACTACGGGGCAGTGCTTAATGCGAATCGAACGTACTTCCTGACTCGCTCTCAACCACCGCTCCTCAGTTCGATGATCGCGGAAGTTTACGGGACTACCCATGACCTCAAATGGCTCGCATCGGCCTATCGGTATGCGCAATCGGACTATGCCCTTTGGACTTCGGTCGATCACCAAGCAGGTACTACAGGCTTGTCTCGCTACTTCGACTTGGGAACCGGACCTGTCCCAGAAATGGCCGATGACAGCACCTATTATCCCGACGTCATTCGCTGGATGGTAGCTCATCCTCAACAACACGGCGACTACCTGATCGCAGCTAGCCCACATCCCGGACAAGACGAAGCCTTGCGTCTTCGGTCTGCCAGTTGTGATGTTTCGTCCTCGCGCGTCTGTTCTGAGGCCTACGCGGACGGATTCCGCCTCTCCTTCGCGTTTTACAAGGGAGATCGGGCCATGCGGGAATCGGGTTTCGACACCAGCTTTCGATTCGGTCCATTCAGCGGATCAACAGACCATTTCGCGCCTGTATGTCTTAACAGTCTTCTCTACAAATACGAGCGGGATATGGCGGCGTTTGCTTCGCTCCTTGGAAAACAGGCTGAAGCACGTCTGTGGCTGCGAAGGGCCGCAACGAGGCGGCGGGCGATAGGCCGATACTTGTGGAACCCCGACATTGGTACCTTCAGCGATTACAACTTCGTGGACCACAGAGCATCAACGTACCGATTCGCAACCGAGTTCTATCCATTGTGGGCAGGTCTGGCAACGTCTGAGCAAGCAAAGAGAATAGCGAGTCAACTGCCAACCTTTGAACGTGAGGGAGGGCTCGCTATGAGCAATTCAGACTCCGGCACACAATGGGATTCGCCGTTCGGCTGGGCACCTGCGCAGTGGTTTGCAATCGAGGGATTGAGACGGTATGGCTTCCTTGACGCTTCAACTCGGCTCGCACAGAAGTTTCGTCACACAGTTGATACGAACTACTTGCACGATGGAACGATCCGCGAAAAATACAACGTAGTGGATGGTTCAGCGAACATCGCAGTCTCGGCGGGATATAAGACCAACGTAATCGGCTTCGGATGGACGAATGGCGTCTATGAAAAGTTAGCAAGATTCGTTCTTGAGACCCGGGCCTCAGACTCGCGATCTGAAAACGATACGCTCCAGGAGCAGCCTAGAGCTTCCAAGGAGTCGAAGACAAGCTTCAGTTCGCACTGATCCTGCCACGGCACGGTGTTCGTTCACCACTCGAGCAACCCTCAGAATAGCCAATGCGATTGATAGGGAGTGATATGAACAGTACGCCGACTGATGACCAGAAATTAATTCATGTCCACGTCTGCGTTCATTGCGGGACGATTTTCAGAAGAGAGGCTTTTGAAGGGAGAGCTCTCAGTTCCGGCATATTCACTTGTCCCAAGTGTGGGGAGGAAGGTCCTCTCAATTTGCAAATTAGGACTACTGAAGAGTTGTAGACTTGCCGAAATCTTACGATCCAGTGAGCGGTAGTCGCCCCTGTGGCTTCAGGGCAAGGCTGTCCATTTTTCGTGATGTAGCCCGAACAAACTCTTTCACCAGGCGTGATTTCGTATCGGAACGAACCGCTAGATTTGTTACGAGTCGAAGTTGTGGCTCCGCCAACGGTCTCGTCGTGATGCCGTCTCGCGAGATGCGCCAAGCCGCCGCTCGTGGCAGAAACGCCAATGCCTGGTGTTCCTGAATTAGTTCAGAAACCTCCTCAGGACTCATAACATGAAAAATATCTCTTGGACGTATATCCTTGCCTGATCCAACCAGCAAGATCATGTCGTACAAGTACGAGTTGGCATGCCGACTGAGAAGTACCCAGTTTCTGTCTCGCATATGCTCCAGAAGTATTTCTCGATGCCGGGCAAGCGGGTCATCCATTGCCAAAGCAATGTAGAAGGGGTTATCAACTAGCCGGAGCAGGCTTAACTTTGGTGTTTCCGGAATCCCAGTTGTCACCGCTACATCGAGATCGCCCGAAATGACCTGGCGCGCCAGTTCATTGGAGAAGTTGCTCCACTGTTTGATTCGCATGCCGGGAAACAGCGGCAATCGGATTGATAGCAAAGTGGACACGAGAAAAGGGTCCGTGTATGACGACTTCCCCAGATTCAAAATCTCATCAGCTCCATTGAAGACGGCTGTGGCTGCTGCCACCGCCCGTTCAGCGTGCGAAACGGCTTCGCTAGCCTCTTCCACAAAGGCCCGACCCGCGTCTGTTATTGCAACGGTTTGGTGATTTCGATCAAACAGTCGGAAACCCAGTTGGCTCTCCAACTCATAAATCTGCTTGCTCAAGGTGGACTGACCGATGTGGAGTCGGTCGGCTGCCCGTGAAAAATTTAGATCCCTCGCGACAGCGATGGCGGCTTGCAACAGACGAATTTCCGGAAGGGCCATAACCATCCTCCGAACTCAGCGATGGGAGAAGGCAAGCAGACGTGCAGCCAGCAAATCGTGAGTAAATACAAGACTATTTTAGCCCGTTTTGCTTCGCATATCAGTATTCGTCAGCGCTAATTTAGGTGCTCGCTATTCCAGATCGGAATAACGCTCTCCCTACATTTCATTGGACGTGCCGGGATACTTCTCGTGATCATTGGCTCAATTTCGGACCTCGCCACGCATAGCTATGAGCCGTGGTGATGACAAACTTTGAAGCTTGATTTGGAGTGGGCCAATGGCACAGACGCATTACCTTCTGGATGCACACGAAGCTGCACAAATCCTTCGCATGGATAAGCGAACTTTGGTTCGATGGGCACGGCTAGGCCAGATCCCGGCTCATCCCATGGGAGAGGGCAAACGGAAGCTCTGGCGCTTTGTGGAACATGAGCTCTTGCAGTGGGTAGAAGCCCGTGGAATTAGCTCGGAACGGCGACCGCCCGCTAGTACGATGGAGACAGCCATCAGCGCTCATGCAAGGAGAACAGCATGAGCCGCTTTCAACAAGGAAGTCTCTTGAAACAGAAGCGCAAAAGCGGTCCGGACGTATGGGTGTTTCGCTGGTATGACGAGACCAGCGGAAAACGCACATACAAAAAACGCAACCTTGGCACCTTGAAGGATCTTCCTTCACGCCGGGATGCAGAGCAAGCCGTGGCCGACTTTCGCGCCAACATCAACGTTGAGGTCAGAGTTCCTATCACGGTCTCTGAACTCATAGCCCACTATCGCAAACACGAGTTGACTGAGGATCGTAAGGCGTTTGCCACGATTGCATCAACCTCGATCTATCTGACCAACCATATCGCTCCGAAGTGGGGCGACAAGTGGTTATCCGATGTTCGAACCGTGGAAGTCGAAGAGTGGCTGCACCCTCTGCCATATGCTCCAGCAACGAAAAGCAAGATTCGGAACATCATGTCCGCAGTCTTCAATCATGCCATTCGGTATGAATGGACGCATCGCAACCCCATCACCAAGGTTCGGGCTTCGTCGAAACGGCTGCGGGAGCCAGATGTCCTGACGCCCGCAGAATTCTCCGCCTTGGTAGACGAGCTGCCACTTCGCGTAAAGGCGATGGTGATCTTGGCGGGTAGTACGGGACTGCGGCGTTCGGAACTGGTTGCGCTCACCTGGCGAGATGTCGATCCGCTTTTGATGCAGGTCAACGTCCTTCGCTCGTGTGTTCGGGGACGCTTCGGGGATACCAAAACCGAGGCGAGCCGTAAACCTGTTCCGCTGCACACGTCGGTCATCGAGTGCCTCGATGTTTGGAGGAAAGAGTCTCCGTACAACGGCGAAGACGACTTTCTCTTTCCCTCGATCCGAAACGAGGGAAGAACGCCGGTGACTCCTGACATGATTCTGAAGAAGATCATTCGCCCCGCACTCGTCCGGGCAAAGATCACCAACAAGAAAATCGGATGGCACAGCTTCCGTCACTCTCTGGCGACAAACCTGAGAGCCGCTGGAGCTGACCTGAAGACCGCCCAGGAACTCCTGCGTCACGCGAATTCGCGGATCACTCTCGATGTCTATACGCGAGCGATCTCTGCGACTAAACGTGAGGCCAACAACAAAGTCATGGAGATGGTGATTGAAGCCGGGAAGAACAGGGTTTCAGCACCCTCGCCAGCACCCTCGCGACAGGAGCCTCGCTTACTTGAAGGCAGCAAAAAAGGTGCCGGAAACTCTCAGCACCCTTCAGCACCCTCGCGGGTCACAACTGATCTTGTCACTGTGCCATAAACCATTTATTTTCTTAGGTTTATGGCGGGGACGACGGGGCTCGAACCCGCGACCTCTGCCGTGACAGGGCAGCGCTCTAACCAACTGAGCTACGTCCCCAAACTGTCTTTCGACAACTGAATTATGCCGTGCAGAATGAGGTGTTTCACGCTTCCGCACTCTATTCTACCGTATCGCTGTCTCGACCAGTCTTGCGTCAAGGAGTAAACACAACCCAACGCCAAACCATCAATGCAACGACAAGATCGAGTCTATCAGATAGGGATAGATTTTGACATTCCTACCCACCACGGAAGGAACAAAATCTTGCTCGCTCAAGCCTCACAACCCGGTCGCTTAAGCGGATATTCTTTGCAGGCGTTCAAAGTTCATCCGGAGAGGTCCTGAAACTATGCCGATGTATCGCCGTGACCTGCTGAAGTCCATCGCAAAAGCTAGCCTGCTAAGGCTTACACCATCCATCGTCCGAGCGCAGGAACAGGCAGCACGGAACACGCGAGCCATGCCCTCTCCGCATATCAAAGACATCAGCGTGATCGAGTGCGCGCCAGCCGGATCTCGATTGACCGTGGTAAAGATCACAACCGATCAGGATGGGCTGTACGGCTACGGCTGCGCGACGTTCACTCAGCGAGCCGATCTGGTAAAACCTGCGGTCGAACGATATCTGAAGCCCTTTCTCCTCGGCAAGACGACGGACCGCATCGAGGACATCTGGCAGAGCTGCTATGACAGTTCCTATTGGAAGAATGGGCCAGTGCTCAACAACGCGTTGAGCGGCATCGATCAAGCACTCTGGGACATCAAGGGACGGCAGGCCGGGATGCCGGTCTATCAGTTGGCTGGAGGTAAGTGTCGCGAGGCCGTTGACTGCTACGCCCACGCAGACGGTCCAGAGTTTGCAGACGTCGTAGCAGCAGCGAAGAGATTCATGGCGCAAGGCTTCCGAAATATCCGCGTTCAGGTAGGACTTCCAGGCATGGCAGGCTACGGTTCAGCACACGGCGATGCCCCACCATTGAAATCCTTACACGACAAACCACTGTTCGAACCGGCCTATCAGATGCGGCGCGCCCTCAAACTGCTCGAAGTCTGCAGGACCGAGTTAGGAGAAGAAGTAGAGCTCCTACACGATATGCACGAGCGGCTCACTCCCAATCAAGCCGTACAGTTCTGCAAGGAGGCAGAGAAGTTCCGAATGTTCTTCCTCGAAGATCCTCTCTCGCCAGAGGATCTCGGATACTTCAAACAAATTCGCGAGAACTGCGCAACTCCGATCGCGATGGGAGAGCTCTTCAACAGCCCGCATGAGTGGCAGCCTCTGATCACCGAGCAACTGATCGACTACATCCGCTGCCACGTCTCGCAGGTCGGAGGATTTTCGCCCGCGCGTAAGATCGCAATCCAGGCCGAACAGTTCGGCGTCAAAACGGCATGGCACGGCCCGGGCGACGTTTCACCGGTAGGACACATGGCGAACATAACGCTCGATATCGTCAGCCCCAACTTCGGCATCCAGGAGTACACGCCGTTCAACGACGAGACAAAAGCGATCTTCAAAGGATGTCCGGAGATGAAGGATGGATACTTCTGGGTGAACGAGAAGCCAGGCTGGGGTATCGAGATCGACGAGAAGCTGGCGGCGAAATCTCCCTTCACAGACAGCCCGAACCACTTGAACGGCGGTTGGGGAGAGATCAGGAAGCGTGATGGAACAGTCATCAAACAATAGGCTCCGCTTGAAAACATGAAGCCTTCCGGCTGAATGCTACTCGGTCGAACTCGGCTCAAGATGAACGGGAAGAAGGACCCGAATGGTGCCCATCATTCCGCCATCTTCGTGTTCGAGCAGATGGCAGTGATAGGGAAATACGCCAATCGTATCGGGATCGCGGAAGTCCATGCGCAGCCTCACACTCGGGTAGGCCGTACTCTTTCCATCCCAGTAAGGAACATTCACCGTATCGCGCAGAAATGGCTCATCCACGGAAACGCCATTCCAGGCAAGCATCAAAAAGTGAATCTGGTGGATGTGAAAGGCGTGCAACTCCCTCGTCCGGTTTTCGATAATCCAGTCCTCCACATCGCCCTGATGCGCGACGATATTCGGTAAAGGATCCGCAGGATCGTAGGGCTTCGCAAGCTGGCCATCGACGGTAATCATAAAGACGGTTGGACTGTTTGGATCAGCCGGATTGCTCGGGTGCTCCGAGAAGTAGAGAGTGCGCACATGGGCCGGTTTTACATTGGCAAGCCACGCTCGCGGCGACGAACTCGACCGCACTGAAGCCACGGCAAGATGATGCGAAGGCTCTGCCGCATCATCCAAAGCCATAATCATTGCAAGCTGACGAATCGGATCATTTTCACCAGCCGGACCCGTATCCACGCTCCGTGTAATGAAGCTCGCCCGCGCGCCCGCTGGAATACCCTTGAACAAGAACTCCATTCGCCCCGCAGGAGGCAGCAGCACATGATCTTCCCAGAGAATGCGGCCTGCAGTCATTCCATTCTCATTGATAGGAACCCCATCGAGCGAGACCACGCCAAACAACTGCGGCACATTGCCCACCAGTATCTGCAAATCGACATACGTAATTGCAGAAGCATTCATCACCCGCCAAAGCTGACGCTGCATCGGCTTCACCGCAATAATCGCTGGCCTGTACTCAGGATACGAGACAGGAACGAAGTTGATCGAAAGGTCTCGCGATGGCTTCCCTGTCCCCGTGCCCGTATTGAGAATATCGCCTTCGTTATCACGCTGAACGATAGGCGTAGGTATGTTGCCGGAAGAGACAGGCTCGGCATCTGGATGAACCAGAGGCTGATCGCGAATGATGAAGACTCGTTCCGGCAGACCCGCGAGCTGAGCATAAGCCTGTTCAATTCCCTCCACCACCACCGCGCCAGACGCACCGCCCTGCACCTGCGCATTGCTGTACCCATGAATATGAGGGTGATACCAATAAAGACCCGGCGCCTCATCCGATGGAATGCGAAAGCGATAGTCGAAGGCGGTGTCGCCCGGTTCCACGCTAGTGTGAAGCACGTCGTCCTGATGACACACAGACGGAATCGTCAGTCCATGAAAGTGAAGATTCGTAGACAGCGGCGTCATCCCGCCTGCAGTACACGCATCCGCATCCGTGTGGCCGTGCATATCCGCCGACATCGCCGGCTGAGGAGCAAGCAGATGCGCTGGCGCACTCAACTGATTGCGAAGATGCAGAACAAGCTGGTCCCCAGGCCTCAGACGCAGCGTCGGAGCCTCTTCGCCCTTATCCCCCACATAGCAGAAACGCTGCTGCCCGCCATCAACATCAACGTTGCGAAACGCCAGCGTAGTCTCAAGCACCCCATTACGACTCTCCAGCGAAGGAGGTTCAGTGACCACACTACCCTCAGCCGGACGCGAGCAAGAAGGAGACGAAGCCAGCCCCGAAGCAGATGCGATAAAGAGTGCAACTACACCGCAGATGCTGGACATGAACCGCAACAAATTTGACTCTCTCCCCAAAATCTTCCGTACGATCTCAGCCCTTCAGACCGAGACCGCACCAAATGCTGCCGAATCACTCTTGATACACCCACGATGTTAGAGCCAGATGAAAACAAATCCCGGCCGATCCAATGACAAATGAGCAAACCGCACAGGAAACGGTCACCACCCACCAGGAAAGATTTCTAAGGTTATTCATCTCATCGCAATGTGCATCTCCTAAAGTCGCACAGACACGCCTTCATGCTTTAACTTCAATGGCTGCTCACGCGGTCGAAAAACCTTCTGTTAGGAGAGATGTGCATGCGCAAACACCAAACCCTCGCAGCCTCAGCGCTCATTGGGCTTCTTCTCAACGCACAATTTGGAGTATCCCAACTGGGTCTGTCGCAACAGCGCGGAGACAGCGGCCCAGTCGATGCATCCCGTTACGCCACGACCACGCCCATCAAACATCTCATCGTCATCATCGACGAGAACATCTCCTTCGATCACTACTTCGGCACCTACCCCGACGCCGTGAACCCTCCCGGCGAGCCCTCCTTCATCGCACAGCCGAACACCCCTGCGATCAACGGCCTTACAAGCACCCTCCTGACCAGCAACCCCGACGCCGCCGCTCCCTTCCGCCTCGACCGCTCCGAAGCCACCACCTGCGATAACGACAACCACTACACCGACGAGCAGAAAGCCTACAACGGCGGTCTGCTCAACCAGTTCTCCGGCCTCCTCAGCGGCGTCGGCGCGGACTGCACACCGAACCTGTCCATGGGCTACTACGACGGCAACACCGTCACGGCGCTCTGGAACTACGCGCAGAACTTCGCCATGAGCGACAACTTCTTCGCAAGCAACTTCGGCACCACGGTCATGGGCCACCTCAATCTCATCGCCGGCCAGACCCACGGCGCCGTCCCCGCAAACGTCGCCGGCAAAGTAGTCAATGGCTCAGTCATCGTAAATATCGACCCGGTCACCGACGACTGCAACACAGGCTCCGCCATCGAGATGACCGGCAAGAACATCGGCGATCTCTTAAACTCGAAGGGCATCACCTGGGGCTGGTTCTACGGCGACTGGACACCCACAGGCTCAAGCAACGGCAAGGTCCAGTGCGGCACCGAATACGACAGCCACTACGCCCCCTTCCAGTACTATCAGTCCACGGCAAACCCACATCACCTGAAGCCATCCTCCGTAGAAAAGATCGGACAGACCGACCAGGCCAACCACCAATACGCGATCACCGACTTCTGGAACGCCCTGCAGAGCGGCAACCTTCCCGCAGTCACATTCCTGAAGCCACCTCATCTCCAGAACGGTCACCCCTCGGACTCCACCCCGCTTGCGGAACAGGAGTTCCTCGTACAAACCCTCAACCGTCTACAGGAGTCGCCGGACTGGAAGAGCACCGCCGTCCTCATCACCTACGACGACTCCGACGGATGGTATGACCATGTCATGCCGCCCATCGTCAGCACCTCCAGCGACTCGGCAAACGATGCTCTTCTCGGCCCAAGCGGCCTCTGCGGCACCTCCAAACCGGGCGCCTATCAGGATCGCTGCGGCTACGGTCCGCGCCTGCCGTTTCTTGCGATCTCTCCATTTGCCCGCAAGAACTACGTCGATCACTCACTCGCCGATCAAAGCTCGATCATCCGCTTCGTCGAAGACAACTGGCAGCTTGGCCGCATCGGCGACCAGTCGTTCGATGCCATCGCGGGACCGATCACCGGCCTCTTCGACTTCACCGGCCGCGGCGTGATCTTCGAACAGCCGCTGATTCTCGATCCAACCACCGGCAAGCCACAAGGCCGCTGGTAGTTTCCCTAATCCCAAACTGAAATCAAATAAACAGAGAAGAGCCTCCGCCAACAGTGGAGGCTCTTCTCTGTTCGAGCTTCAAAAATACTAAACAGACGCATCCTGTTCGACGGGAAGAAAGATCTTAAAGACCGTCCCGCCGTCGCTGTCGCCCTCATCCTTGCGAGAGCGCACCCGTATTCGTCCATGATGCTTCCCAACAATCTCGGAACATATCCAAAGTCCCAGCCCCGTCCCGGTCATCCCCTTCGTCGTGAAAAACGGCTCGAAGATTCGCTTCCGTGTAGCCAGATCCATGCCATACCCATTGTCCGCTACGGTGATAGCGATGCCTCTGCGCTCTTGTCTCCAGTCATAACTGGATGAAGTTCGGATCACGATGCGTCCACCTTCAGCAACCGCATCGATGGCGTTGCCCACGAGGTTCGCCAGCACCTGACGGATTTCGCCATCGTGAGCGAACACATTGGGATCAGCCCGAAGTTCTTGCATAACCTCAATCCCGCGCAGACGAAGCCGCCCTTCCACAAGCGTCAGAACCGTACTGATAATCTCATTCACATCGATCTGCGACGGACGAGTGGAGGCACGATAAAAGCGAAGCGTCTGCACCGTGATATGTGCCACACGATCAAGCTCTCTCTGCGCCTGTTCGATATACGTGCGCGCCTCGGCAGGCAGATCGGTCCCCACCGCTAGATAGAGACAGTTAGTAATCGCCTCAAGCGGATTATTAATCTCATGCGAGATGGACGCCGCAAGACGCCCTGCAACCGCAAGCTTCTCCGTCCGCCGCAACATCTCTTCACTCTTCTTCTGCAGCGAAAGGTCAGCGATAAAAGCCGCGAGCTGGCGCTGCCTCCCAGCCGCGTGTTCATTCAGGAACGCGATGCCGATGAGAACCTCCAGCGTCTCGCCATCGCGGGTCGTGCACACCGCCTCAAACGGCTCAGAAGGTATGGAGAGACTCGACATCGCAAGCGCCTGAGCCTCACCTAAAGCGGGACAGATCGAAGCCAGAGTAAACGAATCCGAGAGCGCACCCGCGCCCTCATAGCCAAGCAGACGCTGAGCCGCTCGATTCGCATAGTTCACCCGCCCCGAGCCATCGCTGATGAGCAACCCCAGAGGCATCGCCTCAACGAGCGAGTGAAACCGCGCCTCACTGGCCCGTAGAGCAAGCTCGGCAGCCAGCCGGTCACGCCGTGTCGAAGCCTCTTTAAGCTCTCGTTCGATCGCAGGAACAAGACGCGTCAGGTTTTGCTTCGAGACATAGTCGTGCGCCCCGGCACGCATGGAAGAGACCGCAGTCTCCTCCGAAACCGCGCCGGAGAGCATGATAAAAGGTATGTCCAGACTGGAAGACTTCAGAAGCTGAAGCGCCTCCGGCCCGCTGAAATTCGGCAGATTATAGTCAGCCAGAATCACATCAGGAAGCGCCGAAGCCTCGAGTACGCCGAGCATCTCTGCAGACGTCTCGACGCGTACAACCTCCGGCAAAAATCCGCTACGGCGCAGATGTCGCTCGATCAGGAAAGCGTCGTCTGGGTTATCCTCCACCAGGACCACAGACAGCTTTGTCGATATCAGATCTTCGGCGGGCATTCGTTGAGAACCAACCAATACATTCCGAGCTGACGCGTGGCCTCGGCAAAGTCATTGAAATTTACAGGCTTGCGAATGTAGCTATTGACGCCAAGCTGATAACTGCGCACAACATCGCGCTCCTCGTCGGACGAGGTCAAAACAACCACCGGAAGCATCCTCGTGCTATCGCTCTCGCGGATGCGGCGAAGAACCTCCAGGCCATCCACCTTAGGCAGTTTTAAATCGAGAAGAATGACCTGAGGCTGCAGAGCTTCGTCGCCAAAGAGAAGATGGATAGCCTCTTCCCCATCTCGCGCCACTCGAATATCGTTCGCTATGTTCGATTTTTTGAGTGCACGGATCGTCAGAACCTCGTGGTCTGGATCGTCCTCAACAAGAAGAATCAATTTTCCGCTATCGGTCATTCAAATTATCCTAACGTAAACCAGAAAGTCGCGCCATGATTCACCACGCTGTCCGCCGTGATCTCTCCGTGATGCCGGTGGATAACACGAGCCACCGTGGCAAGGCCGATTCCAGAGCCTTTAAAGTCCTTGTCCCCATGCAGCCGATTGAACGCATTGAAGAGCTTTCCCGCATAAAACATATCGAAGCCCGCACCATAGTCACGAACAAACCAGGCCTCCTTCTCCTTATCCCAACCAAACTCCACGACAATATCCGGTTTCTTCGAACTAAACTTCACCGCATTGCCCATCAAGTTTTCCAACGCCACGCGCAGAAGTTTCGAGTCACCATTAGCCTGCAACCCACGCTCCAGATGGAAGGTTATCTCGCGGCCAGGATTCTCCTCAGCCAGCCCCGCGGCCACGGACTCAGCCAGTTCACTCATATCAAAAGTTTCGCGCGTTATTTCCGCCCGCGTAATCCGGGATAGTTGCAGCAAAGCATCAATCAGATGCCCCATGCGCTGCACCCCCGTGCGCACTCGATGAATATAATCCCGCCCCTCATCGTCCACCACCGCGGCGTAGTCCTCTTCCAGCGCCAGACTAAACCCATCGATCGTCCGCAGCGGCGCGCGCAGATCGTGCGAAACCGAGTAGCTGAACGCCTCAAGCTCACGGTTGATGCTCTCCAGTTCAGCAGTCCGAAGCTTCACCCGTTGCTCCAGCGTCGAGTTCAGCACACGAATCTCGTCCGAACGTTCCTCCGTCTCAGCCCGCGCCACCGCCAACCGTTCCGCATCCAGCTCCGACGCAATCCGCATCCGCCTCTCCCGCGCCAGAAACCGAAACATGAAGACGATCAGCATAAAATCCAGCGCGCTTGCAATCCCGATCGTATAGCGGGCCCGTGTGCTGTTGGCCCGCGCATCCTTCGTTCGAATATCAAGCAGCCGACGCTCCTCGGCCTCCATATCGTCCGCAATTCGGCGCAGATGATCCATCTCAGCCTTGCCTGTACCACTTAGAGCGAGAGCGCGAACAGTATCGGTACTCCCGCTTCCACGCAGATCGATACTCTCCTTCAGACTCGCGAGCCTCTGACCTACAACGGCCCTCATCTCCGCGATGCGCACTCCCTGGTTCGGATTATCGGAGGTCAGCGATTGAAACCGATCCAGCTCCTGCGGCAGCTCGCGCAGCGCTACGTTGTACGGTTCAAGATACCTTTCATCGCGGGTAATGAGGTACCCACGATTCCCTGTCTCCGCATCCTTTGCGGATCCCATAATCCGCTCAACCTGGTTGATCACCTGCCACGTATGCTCGACCCAGTGCTCACTCAATAGAAGAGAGCTGACAGCACCAAATGCAAACCACGCATTCAGCGCCACGATAATGGTTGCTGCTAACAGCAGGGACGGAACAACAAGACGGCTCGCATTCGGCTTCATGACGGACTTCTATTCTACGTTGTATCCACCGCATCACCGCCACCGAAGATCATCAGCAACCCTGGAAGCTCTCAGCCATCCATAATGCCGATCTACAGAATCTTCACCACGACCAGCGTAAGATCATCCATCTGCGCCTTCGTTCCTGCAAACGCAGCGACAGCCTCAGCGATGCGCGCGACCAGTGCAGCCGCACTCTCCGTCTCATTGCCGAGAATAATCTCCTGCAACCTCTCCATCGAAAACTCGTCGCCGCTCTCATTCTCCTGCTCCGTCACCCCGTCCGTGAAGAGCGTCAGAATGTCACCCTCCTCAAGCGTGATCACCGTATTGGAGAACTGCGCGTCTGGAAGAATTCCCACAATCGGACCCGCCTCCTCCAACAGCAACGTCTCACCTGTCTTCGTTCGCACCAGCAGCGGCGGATTATGCCCTCCACTGGCATACTCCAACGTCCGGCGTATCGGATCGAAGCGCGCATAAAACATCGTCACAAACGTAGCCGGACGCATAATCTGTTTCATGATCTCGTCCAGATCCTTGATAATCGCCGCCGGCCCACTCAACTCCCGCGCTCTCAGCCGCAGCGCCACCGCAAGCGAAGGCATCAGCAGAGACGCCGCCGCACCCTTGCCTGAAACATCCGCGATCACAACATCGACATCATGCTCCGATATCTCAAAAAAATCGTAGTAGTCCCCACCCAGCAGCCGTGCCGTCTCCATGGTCGCAGCTATATCAAGCCCTGGCACCACTGGCGGCTTCGGCAGCACCTGCCGCTGGACCTGCGACGCCAGCACCAGATCACTCTCGTACTCGTCACGCTGTCTCCGCACCTCCACCGCCAGTCGAGAGCGTTGCTTTGCAATCAGCGTAACCAGAAACCCCACGATCAGATAACCCGCCAGGCTAACCACGGCGCGAATGACCTTCTCCTGCGTCGGCTCCGCTGACGGTCCAAAGATCTCCTGCAGAATCGTACAAAATATCGCCAGTCCAACCGTCAGAGGAAAAAGATTAACGAACGCACTCAATGCGATCGGCAGCACATAAAGATAGCCAAGAGAAATATCCGAGATGACGATCCAGTCCGTGTAGGCAACCGCCGCGATAGCCAGAACGACGACGACGTTCAACAAGCCGGAAGCCATACCCTCTTCCGCCTCAACCTGCCTCTTGCTCTCTTCGCCGTTTCTGTTACGCGTCATATCGTCATCCGCTCACACCCTTCCCAAGCATCAACACGCCAACGCCCGTAATGTATCCACCATCGTTACAAATCGAAATCGCGAGGACTACTTCACAGGACTCTCAGCCGTAAATCCGGAGCAGCACGGCTTCGCGACCGGTTGAAACTCCATAATCTCCGCCCGCGTCGCATCCGGGTCGTAGAGGTTCTCCTGCCACTTCCCATCCCTGCCAAGCTGCGGTCCACTCCGCTTCGGGCTCAGCCGATCCTCCGCCGTCAGTGTCGTCACCGTCTTCTCCATATTCACCACCCCCAGCGAGAAGTGGTTCAACACCCCAAGATGATCCTGATTCAGGCTCTCCACCGTCGTCCCCGAACCATCCCCCACCAGCATGTACTCGATCCAGTCATGTCCGTCCGGCACCTGCTGCGACACCCAGTCCACATGATCGTCCTTCATCGCCCCATACCAGTAAGGCCGAAACCCAAGCACATCCTTATAGAAACGATCCTCCGCCGCCTTGCTGTGCACAGCGTACCCAACGTGGATGATCCGCGTAGAGATCGGCTTCGCATCCGCCGGAAGCTTCGGAAGACGTCCCACCTGGAAGAACTCAACCTCGTTCCCCTCCGGATCCTTCGTCTCAAACCAATGGCTTCCATCGCTTCCCGTCTGCACCTCGCCCGCGCTGCTCACACCATGGGCGACAAGATACCCACGCAAACCCGCCGCATCCACCGTGCTGTACGACACCCGCGCCATGCGGCTAATCCCATGCTCCGCAGGCAAAGGCAGCACCTCCACAAACTGCGTCGGACTGAAGTAGTAACGAACCCCATGCGCATCCTGAGGGTCAACGCCCTTGCTCGCCCCCAGAATCACGCTGTAGAAGTGATCACTCGCCGCAGCATCGCTCACATACACCGACATGTGCGAAACCCCCGTAATCGCCGGACGCGTCCCTTGCCCCCACGCACACGCCACACCCAAAGTCACGCACCACGCCACTCCCAGAACCCGTCTGCCAAGCATCATTCGTCTCACTCCCAAAAAGTATCTTTTGCCACCGAACCACAATTAGCCATCGCAGTCATCCGCGATGACGCCATAACTCACGAGACCATTCTCCCTTACTTCCTTGGAAGCAACATCTTACCCCAGACCGAAACGCCGTATCATAACCGAAGCACCCGTTCGCTCCCGAACGGCAAAGAAAGAGGTAGGCGTGAAGATTGGAATCAGGGCTCGACTCAGCACCATGATGTTCCTCGAATACCTCATCTGGGGCTCATGGTACGTCACCGTAGGCACATGGCTCTCGCAGACCCAGCACTTTTCCGGCCAGCAGGTGGGCCTCGCAGCCGGAGCCACCGCCATCGGAGCCATCATCTCGCCCTTCTTCGTCGGCCTGGTCGCGGACAAGCTCTTCGCCACGCAAAAAGTTCTCGCTGTCCTCCACGGCGTCGGAGCCATCCTTCTCTTCGCCACCTCCCGCCAGACGGTCTTCCTTCCCTTCTACGCCCTCGTCCTGCTCTATTGTTTCTGCTTCATGCCCACCCTCGCGCTCACCAACTCCCTCGCCTTCCGCCAGATGCAGGACCCCAAGACCGAGTTCGGCCCCATCCGCGTCCTCGGCACCGGCGGATGGATCGTAGCCGGACTCCTCATCGGCTACCTCAAGCTCGAAGCCACAGCCTTCCCCATGCGTCTCGCCGCAGCCGCATCGCTCGTCATGGCGTTCTACTGCCTCACCCTCCCCGACACCCCTCCCCTCGCAGCGGATACCCGCATCAGCACCGCCTCCATCTTCCCCAAAGAAGCCCTCCAGCTCCTCCGCGAACGCTCCATGGCCGTCTTCGCCATCGCGTCCTTCCTCATCTGCATCCCGCTGCAGTTCTACTACGCCTTCACCAACCTCTTTCTCAACCAGACCGGCGTTCAAAACGCAGCCGGCAAGATGACCGGCGGACAGATGTCCGAACTCTTCGGCATGCTCCTCATCCCCTGGTTCTTCCGCCGCCTCGGAGTCAAGTACATGCTCGTCGCCGGCATGCTCGCCTGGGCCATCCGCTACCTGCTCTTTGCCTACGGAGATCCCGGCGCCAGAATGTGGATGCTCTGGGGCGGCATCCTCCTCCACGGCATCTGCTACGACTTCTTCTTCGTCACCGGCCAGATCTACATCGACCGCAAAGCCCCGCCCGCCCTGCGCGCCGCCGCACAAGGCCTCATCACCTTCATCACCTACGGCGTCGGCATGTTCGTCGGCTCCTGGCTATCCGGAGCCGTCGTCGAGCACTACGCCATCACCACCCCAACCGGCCCCGGCTACGACTGGCACTCCATCTGGATCTTCGGCGCATGTGCCTCTGCCTTGGTCCTCGTCTTCTTCCTCCTCACCTTCAAAGAGAAAGAGACCGCCACCTCCCTCCGCACATCCGAAGCCGCCACCATGATCACCGAGGCCCCTCTCTAAAAGGAACGTCACCTCTACATCAAATGAGAGATCTAATAAAGGCACGTCCAGGGAATGCGGACGTGCCTTTTTCTAAAATCACATCTCGTCCTGAGATCAAACTAGGATCAAACTAGGATCAATAAATAAAACCTGAAAAACTGGCGTACTTTCAGAAGCGAAGATAGCGACCGCGAACACACCACATCCACCACACATCCCACCGTAAACTCACCACCGAACTACCACGCCGAACACCCAAAAATCGCCAAACCCCCCTGTAAAACAGCACCCCTGCCACAATCAAATAAAGCCACACCCACGAACAAGAACATGACTCCCACGCCCGCCGAAAATCATCTACTATTCCAGCGAAGATCAAAGGAGAAAATCATGTTCGCAGTCATGGGAATCACAGGACAGGTCGGAGGAGCCATCGCCAACAGCCTCCTCCAGCAGAAGAAGCAGGTACGCGCAATCGTTCGCAATCCCGAAAAGGCCAGCCAATGGCGCGAACGCGGCGCAGAGATCGCCATCGCGGACTACGACGACGCCGATGCCCTCCAGAAAGCCTTCACCGGAGCAGAGGGAGTCTTCGCCATGATCCCTCCCAACTTCGCCCCCACGCCCGGCTTCGTCGAACAGCGCAGAACCATCACAGCCCTGCACAAAGCCCTCTCCGCCGCCCGCCCTGGCAAAGTAGCCTACCTCTCCTCCATCGGCTCCGAGCAGACCAGCGGCCTTGGACTCATCACCAGCACACACCTCCTCGAAGAGCAGCTCGCCACCCTGCCCATCCCCTCCGCCTTCCTGCGTGCAGGCTGGTTCATGGAAAACACCGCGTGGGACATACCAACCGCGCGCGACCAGGGAAAGTTCTTCTCCTACCTGCATCCCCTCGACCGTAAATTCCCCATGGTCGCTACAGCCGACATCGGCCAAGCCGGAGCCAACGTCCTGCTACAACAGTGGAGCGGCAACCGCTACATCGAGGTCGCAGGCCCGCAGCAGTACTCCCCCCTCGACATCGCAAGAGAGCTCGGTGCCGTTGTCAAACGCAACGTTGAAACCGTCCTCGTCCCCCGCACCACCTGGGTTCAAACCTTCGTCGAACAGGGCACACCCGAAGACCGCACCGCTCCCCGAGTCGAGATGGTCGACGGCTTCAACTCCGGATGGATCCACTTCAACGTCCCCGGCACAGAACACTACACCGGCACAACGGAACTCAAGACAGTTCTCGAATCTCTCGCCAACAATCGCTGAACGCAAAGCCCATCCAAGCCGCCGTCTTCTCAAAAAAAAATCGTTTGAATCTATTAGGCGTAAGAGAAGACGGCCCACCGGCCAGGTCCACCTCAATGAATCAAGCAGCCGTCAGTTCAACTGCCTCTGAAGCACCAGCCGCTCCATGGCCACAGCAATCAGTACTCCGCACAGGATGCCCACGCTATCCGTCAGCACATCGCTCTGTTCAAACCCGATCTGAAACGCCAGATGCTGCGCCAGTTCAATCGAAAATCCGAAGACCAACGCGAAGATCAGCAGTAGCAGACGATTCCGCAGTGAAGACGTGATGTTCATCAACAGGAATCCCGTAACGAAGAACACCAACCCGTGCCCCAGGAAATGAAACCTTCCGCGCGTATGGAGCTCCTCCTTGTATGCAACAGGAAGAAACGACAGGAACACAACCAACGCGATCCAGAGACACGTCAGAATACTTATGGCCGATGGATGTTTCATATCTTCAGGTTGGAGTCCCACGTCCTGCAAATCCGCCTATGCGGCGAGATACTCAAACTATACTTCATTACCTTTCAGCAGCCGCCTTCAAAAGGTGAACGCAAGCCCCGCCTGCAGAGTTCTCGGCGTCTGTGCCAGAAACAAGGTATGCCCGTCCGCCGACAGAAACGGCCGATACCCCTGCGCCATCAGGTTCGTCACGTCAACCGTAGCATCCAGGCCATGCGGCAGCAGCTTACCCAGCCGCAGCGCCTGCCTTAGATAGCAGCTGAAGTACGCGTCGTCACTGAACGGAGCATACGGATCGACCGCCGTCACAATCCGCGTCGGCTGCCATCGATACGCAACCCGCACCTTCGTTCCCGAGCGGATCACCCTCCCCCGCAGCGCAACCGTCGCCGTCTGACCATCCTCGGGTGCAAGATCACTCGCCATCCCCGGAAGCATGATCGTCACGCCATCCTTCGCCGCAAGCCCTGCCCCAATCCCGTACTCCACAGCCATCCATATGCTGGGATTCAGAGGCTCCGACAACGTCACATGCAGACCCTGCGTCTTGTATCCCGCACCAAGAAGACGGAAGGTCCCATTCGTCGAATCCGTCATCATCCCATTCGCCGCCGGTACTCCGTCCTGCGTCATATCCGCCGCAACCGGCGCTCCGCCACCCGACACCGCCACCCGGTCCAGACGATCCCGATAGTACCCAACCTGGATCATCCCCTGCCCAACCTTCCGGCCAACAGACAGCTCCTGGTGAAGCCCACCCTCCGTCTGCATCCGTCCTTGGTACATCACCGCGACCGGCAGCTCCTGCTGCATCGCATCCAGCCCGCCAAACGACTGCAGGTTCTGCGAGGTGGCCATCCTGTACCCAACCATCCACGTTCCCGTCGGATGCGCCGTCACCTTCAGAAACGGTCGCGAAGCCGAAGAATAACCTGCGGTCCGCACCACATACACGGTTCCTCCAGCCTCCACCTCGGCCATGTCGCCGATCTTCATCTGCTGGGCGCTGGCCATCTGAACCGCCTCCAGCCCCACCGTCCCATCCGAGGCCGTCAGCTCCGGATGCCACTGATAGTTCACCAGCGTGCGCGCCGAACCCGCAAACCCAAGGTTCGTCTGATATCGAGCAGCAACATCCGTCGATGGCTGACCCGAGAACGACCCAATCTGGCTGCCAATATCCGTTCTGAAACTGACCGTGCCACCATCCGCGGTCGCTTCGTCGACGGCAACCACGTTATGCACGCCATTGCTGCCAAAGCCGCCGTCGCCATTGGTAATCTCAGCCTGACCCTTGGCCGCGCGTCGCGGCAGCTCCGTCACACTCGACGACACCATCAACACATCGCCATCATCGTCAACCATCCTTAAAATCGGACGATTCGCCGCAGAACGCAGCGTCCACTTCCAGTCATCGTTCGGCTCATCCGCCTTCCGACGCTCCGCCGGCAACCATGTAGTCGATTCGAACAGCGTATTCAGCGTCAGATTCACCACCGCCTGCGCGCCCGAGCTCAGCTGCAGGTCCCCCCGCATCGCCGGCACAAACAACGCCGCGCTTGCCCTTACCTCGTATCGTCCGGGAGTCAGGTGCGGAATAAAGTAGCGCCCGTGCAGATCCGTGAAGCCGGTCGAGATCAACGCCGTGTCAGCCGCAATCACCTGTACCAGTGCTCCAAGCTGCGCCACACCCTGCGCATCCCGGACCACACCCGTCACCGCAGCGTTCTGAGCCGCACAAAGGCCGACACCTGCAGTCATCAGCAGGATCGACAAGATCGCGATCTTCACCTGGGGTCGTTGCACAGTAATGCCGTCCTGCGCGTCGATAGCTTCTCCGAATGTCCCGCGCCCAAAAAAAGAAGGGAGCGTTTTACAGAGTGCGTCATAGACCGGCGGTTGCATAACGATCAGCATGCCGTGTCACGTTCTAAATCCGCACCTGCCTAATCTACATTGAACGGCGCAGATTCTGCGATCTGCTGCTTTGAAACTCCATCATTGACCTTGATATTTACCTGATACTTGCCAGGCTGCAGACTTGCCAGCGGCAAACTCTTTTCAATCGTAACCTGATCCGCATTCGGATTCGTCTTCAGCGTCGACTCTTCGGTCTGCAGAATCGCCTTGTTCGTCGCCATATCCATAATCGAATACTCGATCGTAGCGCCGTTCTGTTTGCTCTTTTCGTCGATACCAAGGTTATACACCTGCATCCAGAAGTTCAGATTCTGCGCCCTGTGGAAGGTTACCGGAACCGCCACCCCAGTCGGCACACGAGGACGAATGCGAGTATTTCCGATCACGAAATTCCCCGCGCCGATGTCCTTCGACGGAACCCGTTCCATCTGATCCGCCAGGATCAGCGAAGACGAAGCCAGTCGGTCGTCATCGTACCGGGGAACATTCAGACTGCGCTCCCACCTTCCGATATGGTCCGGATTATTGACGTCCTTGATCACAATCTCGATCTTGTACAGCCCCGGACGCAGCGGCAGCGACTTCCAATACACCGAAAGATCGTTCCTCTTGCGCGCCAGCAGCTCGCTCGGCACCTGCACATTCACCGTATCTTCGAAGGTCTCAATCGGCTTATGGTTCAGGTTCGAGACCCGCCCCAGAATATTCACGGTACCCATCGCTACGCCGTCTTTATTGGTGAACGTAATATCGCCGTTGCGAATCTGCAGCGTCAACGGCACGATCACCGTGTCGTTGGTCACCTTCACATAATCGGTACGCACATCGAAGAGAAACGGCGGTCCGGTCAGAATCTTCGAGGTGGCCATAAACGCCTCCAGATCCTTGAACTTGATCTCCGGAGGAGCCATCAGCTTCGCGAAACGATCCAAACGGTCAAACTGTTTGCTCTGGTTCGAGGACGACATCGGCCCCGCTCCAAGCTGCTCCAGCCCGCCGCCCGAGAAACGGTCAGCCTTGGTCGACTGCCCCATCTGCTCATACATCGTCTGCCCGGCGCCCGGAACGTTCTTCAACGCGTCCTTCTCCGAACGGTCGATCGTCATGTGGTAGTCGCCGCACATGCAGGTGTCCACAAACTCGATGTCGATGTTGTCGCCGATTCCCTCAAGGTAACGGTAGTGCCACGTCTCAAAGGGGTACGTCGACGTATTGCCTCCACCCTCTTCCATCGGCCGCTCGTAGCTTCCGCCGCTCGGATGAGAGTCGATGCTGTCTGCCTTTCCATAGGCAATATAGATATGTCCGCGATCTGTCCGCCATCCCGGCTTACCCGCGGCAAAGTGCTCGTTCGCGTAAGCGATGCGTGCGTAGTGCTCCTCGCGATACTCGTTCTCAGGAGAGTCCGGATTCGGATTCCGCCGCAGCCAGAACTGCTCGATAAACTGGTCGCGCTCCTCGTCGTTGCTCAGGCTCTTGAACGCCTGCAACTCCTGGTCCGTGATGATCCAGCGCACATCCTCATCGACCCACTTCTTGTACGACCCCTTCAACTCTTCCTTCAAAGCCTTCTTCTGCGCGAGCTTCTCCTTATCCGTCAGCGGACGCTTCAACGGATCGGGCTTCTCGACGATCGCTGGGCTCTTATTCACGCCATCGGCCTGCGGCGCAGCGCCGGTCGTCTCCTGTGCTGCCAGCACACGTGCTCCTGTGATTACACAGAAGAGTAAAACTGTGCCTGTAAGAAAACGCCTCGAGGTGGTCATAGTGGGGGTGGTACTCCTGTTACCAACAAGTATTGTAGAGCGGTTATAGCCTTGTTACAAGAGGAAGATACAGACCTGCCCTGCTATCATCGTCCATGCTCGGCGCGAAGCCTCGCAACGCCCGCCGTCCGGTCGGTTGCGCGTCTCGTTCCAGGCATGTTCGTAAGACGAATCTGCCCGGGAAAAAGTAACGGAACGTAAGGCCTTTTATCTTCGTATTATCTGACGTGATAGACCGCAATCTTCCCGTACCGCCGGCCATAAGCGGCTCGCGAAAGAGAAAGCAGCAATGAATCTAAAGAAAATTATCTTGATCGCTGTTGTCATCCTGGTCCTCGCCGGTATCGTCGCTGGTTCCATCCTGCACAATCAGGCCAGCGTCACCAAAGTCGCCACCGGAAAAGCCGTTCGTCAGGACCTGATCTCCATCGTCAACGGCACCGGCCAGATCAAGCCCAAGACCTACGTCAACATCGGCGCCACCGCCTTCGGACGCATCACCCACCTCTACGTCAAAGAGGGCGACCATGTGAAGTCCGGAACCATCCTCGCCACCGTCGAAAGCGTCCAGCCCCAAGCCACCGTCGAGGCCCAGCAGGCCACCATCGCCGCCTCGCGCACCGACATCACCAGCTACGTCGCCGCCGAAAAGACCGCCCAGGCCAACATCGCGCAGGGCGAGGCCGACCTCGAGCAGAAGAAGCTCGACTACAACCGCTCCCAGTCCCTCTATAACGAAAAACTGATCGCCAAGCAGGACTTCGACGCCAAAAAAGCCGCCTACGACATGGCCGTCGCCACCCTCGATCAGCGTCAGGCCGCACTCGCCCAGGCCAACGCCCAGACCGACTCGCAGCGCGGCCACATGAATCAGGCCGTAGCCAGCCAGCGCGCCAACTACGACGCACTCGACAAGACCATCAGCCGCGCCCCCTTCGACGCCCTCGTCACCAACGTCCCCGTTCGCGAGGGTGAAACCGTCGTCCTCGGCATTCAGAACGCCGAAGGATCCACCCTCATGACCCTCGCCGACATGTCCGTCATCACCGCCGAGGTCAAGGTCGATGAGACCGACATCGTCAACGTCTCCATGAACCAGACCGCCGACGTCACCGTCGATGCCCTGCCCGGCCGCATCTTCAAAGGCCATGTCACCGAGGTCGGCGATCAGGCCCTCCTCCGCACCACCGGCATCGCCACCAGCCAGAGCACCACAGGCACCGAAGAGGCCAAGGACTTCAAGGTCGTCGTCACCTTGGATAGAATCCCCGGCCAGAACAACGACGATCTCCGCCCCGGTCTCTCGGCCACCGCCAAGATCACCACCGCGAACAAGCCGAACGCCCTCATCATCCCCATCCAGGCGCTCATCCAGCGCGACCCCGCCACCGAAAAAGAACTCGCCGCAAACGCCGGCAAGCCCCACGTCGTCAACACCTCAGCTCCCGCAGCACCAACCAGCAAGCAGCAGCTTGTCCAGGGCGTCTACCTCCTCCAGGCAGACCACAAAAAACTGCGCGCCGTCTTCGTCCCCGTCACCACCGGCATCACCGGCGCAACCGACATCGAAGTCCTCGGCGGCCTCAAAGAAGGTGACGAGATCGTTACCGGACGCTACAGAATCTTGCGTGGCCTTAAGAGCGGAACCATCGTCAAACGAGACAACAGTGTCGAGACCACCGACACCGACAAATCTTGATGCCAGATCGTAACGCCTAGCTCTAACGCTCAGCCACCGGCCACGGGTGTTTCAAGGAGCATCCCGGAACCATTGCCTCCACCAAAACGTACTATCCTGAAACAGGCACGAACCGGAGAACCGGATGGCTATCGAAACCGCAGTCGAATCTCCCATCACCACCAGCAACGCCTCCGGTCCAAACGCCGGAGACGTCATCGTCACCGACAATCTCTGGAAGACCTATGAGATGGGCGACCAGCAGGTGCACGCTCTGCGCGGCGTCAACCTCCGCATCCGCCATAACGAGTACGTCGCCATCATGGGCCCCTCCGGCTCAGGAAAATCCACGCTGATGAACCTCATCGGCTGCCTCGACTCACCCTCCCAGGGCCGCTACTGGCTCAACGGCCACGACGTCTCCGAGCTCAACGACGACGAGCTCGCCCGCATCCGCAACAAGGAGATCGGCTTCGTCTTCCAGACCTTCAACCTCCTCGCCCGCGCCACCTCGCTCCACAACGTCGAGCTTCCCCTCATCTACAACGGCACGCCCGCCGCCGAGCGCACGGCCCGCGCCAAAGCCGTTCTCGAGTCCGTCAACCTCGGCTCCCGCATGATGCACAAGCCCAACGAGCTCTCCGGCGGTCAGCGCCAGCGCGTCGCCATCGCCCGCGCCCTCGTCAACAAACCCTCCATCATCCTCGCCGACGAACCCACCGGAAACCTCGACTCCAAGACTGGCGTCGAGATCATGGCCCTCTTCGACGACCTCCACGCCCAGGGCAACACCATCGTCGTCGTCACCCACGAGCCCGACATCGCCGAGTACGCCCACCGCATCATCACCATCCGCGACGGCGTCGTCGCTGGAGACCACGCCTCCTCCCGTTTTCAGCCGCAACCGTAACAAACCAATCACTCGCAACCTCTTTCCGCCCAAAGCCATCCGAAGCTGCCTCGCAGCCGTCTAAAATGGAATGATGGCAATAAGACTTCGCCGTATCCGCGCCACGGTATCTCTGGCTGCCGTTCTGTTCTCCTGCCTCTATCTCCACGCCGACGGCGCACGCTTCGACCTCACCGGCCCCAAAGTGGAAGTCCACGTCACCCGCGCAGGCAAGACCCTGCCCATCGCTGAGGTCCCCAACCTCCAGCCCGGCGACAAGCTCTGGCTCCATCCCGACCTCCCCACCACCCAGTCCGTCCACTACCTGCTCGTCGCCGCCTTCCTCCGCGGCACCACCAACCCGCCCCCGGACAACTGGTTCTTCCGCATCGAAACCTGGAACAAAAAAGTCCAGGAAGAAGGCGTCGAGGTCATCGTCCCCAAAGAGGCCCAGCAGGTCATCCTCTTCCTCGCCCCTGAAACCGGCGGCGACTACAGCACCCTCCGCTCCGCCGTCAAAGGCCGCCCCGGCATCTTCGTCCGCGCCTCCCAGGACCTCGCCGCCGCCGGCTTTGAGCAGTCCCGCATCGAGACCTATCTCGCCGCCATCCGCCAGGTCCCGCCCTTCGACCCCAAGGCCCTCGCCGACCACTCCGACCTCCTCGCCCGCACCCTCAGTCTCAAGCCCAACGTTGACTGCTTCAAGCAGCCCGCAGACGTCCAGGCCACCTGCCTCACCCAGGCCGGCAATCAGACCCTCCTCGACGACGGCCACGGCCAGTCCGTCGCCGACGCACTCAACAGCGGACCCAACTCCGACCTCATCGCCCAGGCCAGCTACACCCAGATGGCCGGCGCCGGTGCCTACAGCGCCTACGTCGGAGCCATCGTGGACCTCGTCCGCATCACCAGCGGCCTCCACACCGCCAAATACCAGTACATCCCCGCCATCGCCTTCCCCCAGGGCGAAGCCCTCAACCTCCGTCTCAACACCCCTCCCTCCTTTCACGATCCAAAATCCGTCATCGTGATCGGCCTTCCCGCCATCCAGGCCGCCGTTCCTCCACCCCTGCACCCAACTGACCCCACCCTCGTAAGCTGCCTCATCAAGCCCTCCGTCGTCCTTCCCCTCGACGGCGCTCCCCTCGTCTACTCCACCTCCCTCGCCCACGACCTCGTCCTCCACCTCGACGGCCCCGGCCAGGGCACGGACATTCCCCTCACCGCCGACGCCTTCGAAGGCGGCCTCGTCCTCGCCCACACCCCCGCCCGCCACGCCCTACCCGCCTCCTCCGATCCCGACAGCTCCACCCCGCCCGATCCAAAATCCGCAGCTCCGACCCCGCCGCCCGCCACCGCGCACGGCAGCACCATCACCGGAACCATCCTCGGCTACTGGGGCTTCGATCCCTTCAAAGGCCCCACCCTCGTCCTCCAGAACACCCCAGGCAAAGACTGGAAGCTCGCCGACGACGACCCCATGATCGCCGGACGCGAAAACCACCTCTCCCTCACCGCCAACGGCACCGCCTGCGTCGAAAAGATCACCCTCGACAACTCCGCCGATAAACACATCGACACCCAGTGGAAGGCCGCCGTCGGCAAACCCGACGTCATCGCCGTCACCGTCTCCCTCAAATCCTTCGACCCCGGCTCCCTCCACCTCACCATCCACCAGTACGGCACCTCCAAGCCCGACACCGTCGCCGCCGAGACCTACTCCGAACCCGCCCGCCTCGTCTCCCTCGAGCTCCACGCCGGCGACACCACCGTCGACCTCACCGGCAACAGCCTCGACCAGGTCCAAAAGCTCACCATCAACGACCTCACCTTCACCCCCGCACCACCCAGCACGCCCTCCAACCAGGACACCGCCTCCCCCACCCCCGCGCCACTCAACCCAGACACCAACCTCCGCCTCACCCTCCCGCCCAACAGTCAGGCACCCAAGTTCCGCGTAGGCGACGCCCTCACCGCCCGCTTCACCCTCAAAGACGGCCGCACCCTCTTCCTCCCCGTCACCGTCGCTCCCCCGCGCCCCTCCGTCACCCTCCTCAGCAAGAGCATCGGCCAAGCCCCCAGCTCCTCCATCCACCTCACCGACCAGAACGATCTCCCCATCAATCAGCAGCTCGCCTTCTCCCTCCGCTCCATCATGCCCTTCCCGCGCACCGGCCAGATCGAGATCGCCAGCTCCGACGACTCACTCCACACCATGCTCAACGTCGCCGCCGGCAACCTCGTCCTCCAAAACCCCCACACCCTCCTCGCCACCCTCGACCCGCTCAAAGCCTTCGGCACCTCCGCCTTCGGCCCCCTCCGCGTCCGCCCCGTCTCCCCCGACGGCACCACCGGCGACTGGCTTCCCCTCGTCACCCTCGTCCGCCTCCCCGTCTTCACCGACATCCACTGCCCACCCGACGCCACCCAACCCTGCATCGTCGAAGGCTCCAGCCTCTACCTCGTCGACTCCATCTCCACCGACGCCGCCTTCACCACCCCCATCACCGTCCCCGAAGGATTCGTCGGCACAACCCTGACCCTCCCCCGCCCCGCTAAAACCGGCTTCTTCGTCCGCCTCCGCGACGACCCCGCCGCCGCCAACACCGTCACCCTCCCCATCCAGACCCAGGCCGGCGCAGCCTCCCCCTCCACCAACACCGCCTCCGCACCCAAAAGCCCACCCAAAAGCTAACCGCTTGCTTTTGCTCTTGAGATAGCCCAAGGCTTTAGCCTTGGGTCTCTCATCATCGCAAAAAAGGGGGCTTTAGCCCCTGGGATATGCCTTCCTATCAAACCACTCAACCCCCGAGGCAGCCCAGCAAAGCCTCAATCAACCCCGGAATACTCGGCACCCCCGACTCAACAGTAGCCTCATACCCCAGCTCACGCAGCGCCTGACTCGTAATCGGCCCAATCGACGCCAGCACAATCCCCGAAGGCAGCCTCAACCCCGCAACCTCCAACAGTGCCACCAGATTCCTCGCCGTCGAAGCACTCGTAAAAGTAATCGCATCCGGATAGCTCTCCGGCACCCGAAACATCTCCCGCAGCGCAGGCACCGACTCCGGAGGAATCTGGTTTCGATAAGCCTCCGCGATCGTCACCGTCGCCCCTCCAGCAGTCAGCGCCTCAGGAAGATGATCACGAGCATCCGCCGCCCGAACCAGCAGCATTCGCGCCCCACGCGCGTGAGGCACGAGAGCCTCAGCCAGCGACTCCGCAACATACTGCGGCGGCACCAGATCAACCCCAAGCCCAACCGCCTCCACCGCCCGCGCCGTAGCCGGACCAATCACTGCAATCTTTTTAGGCGTAACGAACGGCGTAGCTAACTCAGCACCAGCCAAAAGCCCACGCCGCCGATCGAACACCTCAACAGCGTTGGCACTGGTAAAGATCACCCAATCAAAGCTCGCCATCTCCGCCAGCGCCGCATCCAGCCCGGCATAGCTCACCGGAGCGACGATCTCTATCGTAGGAATCAGAACCGGACACGCACCCAACCCCTCGAGCTGTGTCGCAAGCTCGGACGCCTGGTGTCGTGTTCGTGTAATCAGAATGCGTTTATTGCTAAGCAGGCGCACTCTCGCGATTGTAATGCGCCCAACCTGCAAACGCCCGTCGCTACAGCTGCTGCAACTCGCCAACAGGCTGTTTGTAAAGATTGACGAATAGCTGCTTCATCACCTTGTAGCAGTCGCACGCCGCGCCCTCAAGGCTCTCGCGATCCAGAATCTTGACCCGTCCACGCTTGTACTCGATCAACCCGCTGCGCTGCAATGAACCAGCCACCATCGTCACCGTGGTTCGCCGCGCGCCAAGCATCATCGCCAGAAACTCCTGCGTAAAGTAGAGATCGTCGGACTGAACGCGGTCCTGCGCCATCAGCAGCCAGCGCGCCAGCCTCTCCTCAGCCTCATGCAGACGATGGCACCCCGCAAGCTGCCCCAGGCTTAGCGCCTGCGTCTGGACGAACTCCAGAATCCGATCCCGTATCTCCTCCGACGACTGGTAGGCTCGCTGCAGTTTGGCAAACGGAATACGCTGCGCCTTCGCCTCCAACTGCACAAAACAGCTGGTCGAGACAGGCGCTGGCCCCAGGAGATGCAGGCTGCCTGTCAGCCCCTCATGCCCGATCAGCCCCACCTCGGCGGTCGCGCCGTCCGGCATCGCGGTCACAACAGACGCAATGCCCGACGTCATAAAGTACGCATACGCAGGCACCCGCTCCGCCTCATAGAGGTCCGCTCTAAGGGGTAGATCGACGGGTGTACAGGAAGAGACAAGAAGATCGCGAGCAGCCGGAGATAAAGACCGCAAAAATAAGTTATTCGATTCAGAAGGCATGACGGGTCCTTTACTTCAGTTCGCAAAGGACTGCCACTTGTAAAGACGACAGCGAATCACGTCTCTGATCAGAGGTAGGTTTTCCAGCGACTCAGGTGAGCATACGCTTGAAAACAAAAAGGTTCTGTCCGATATAAGACATAAAGCACTCACTCGGAAGGTTCCCTTGACTGACAAACCCTGACTTCATCAACGAGGAGCAAGCTAGAGTCTACGCTTCTGCGCGCAACCTAATCTTTATAGGATGCTGATTCGCTCGTAGAGGTGTACGACAATCGCTCGCAATCACCGCGAACAGCCACGATCTCACCACCAACTTACCGCGACTCACCACCCATTCGCCTCTTCTCCCGCAGCAAATAACCCTGGCAACGCTCCGCCGCTTCTGCCACCGAGACAGCCCATGCCACCCTCAAGCCTCTAGGCAGTATCGATATATAGCCTGAGCGTCAGTGAGGGCTATAGAAAGTGTCATCCTGAGCGAAAGTGACGGATGGATAGAAAGCGTCATCTTGAGCGGAAGTGATGGATGGATAGAAAGCGTCATCTTGAGCGGAAGTGATGGATGGATTGATAGCGTCATCTTGAGCGGAAGTGATGGATGGATTGATAGCGTCATCCTGAGCGGAAGTGATGGATGGATTGATAGCGTCATCCTGAGCGGAGCCTCTCGCAGTTTCATCGCGAGAGGCGCAGTCGAAGGACCTGCCATACCCTCAACATGCCAATACTCTCTCCTTACCTCGCACCGCAGCCGAACAGTTCCGCACCCCTCTGTGTCAATTTCACCTAAGGCTCTTGCTTCTGAGGTAACCCAAGGCTTTAGCCTTGTCCCAAAACCCGCCACGAAAGGGGGGCTTCATCCACTGGGGTATGCCTTCCTGTACGCAGCAATCGAATCCAGCAGGAGAACAAGTAAAGCCTGTCAACCCCCAAAACCGCAAATCCCCAATAAACACGGGCACAATCGCATTGCGTAGTAGTTCCCTCCAAAGCGATACACTTGAAATAGACACAAAAAGAGAAGACCCCGGCACCCCGGGGGCTTTCTCTCTTTGCAAGGTACTCCGCTTAACCCATTTAGATGCAAATATTTACCCGTAAACCCTTTAGATAGAAAATTTTACAGACACCGATTTTCATATACCACTGAATCGAAACGGTTTAGCAAGGGGTACCCCCCAGGGGTGGGGGTACCCCACCCGGCAGCGAAAGTGAACAGCCAGCACCTTGCATGGAAGTCGCAAATCGATCTCAAACGGTTGGTCTGCTAATCCGCTATCACGGCTTGATCCGGTTGCATGATGGAGAGCAGATCTAGCGCCCCCTTCAACTTGAGTTCGTCTGCGACGCATCGCCCCAGACTGAAGGGATCGGCGTCGGAGGAGGCTTCGGTTTCAACCTGGACCATCGATTCGCCATCCGGAGAGACGACCTGCGCAATCATCTTCCACCTGCCCTCCTCGTGGAAGCAGTGGGCGCCGATCGGAAGCGAGCAGCCGCCGCCAAGCGCGTCGAGCGTCGTCCGCTCAGCATCGACGGCAAAGCGAGTGTAGGGATGCTCGAGGAAGGCAATGGCGTTGCGGATGTAGGCGTCGCGCACCTCGTCGATTGCATGCTCCGGGCTGCGTGTCTCGAGTGCGAGCGCTCCCTGACCCGGAGCAGGACAGAGCTCGCAGGGAGAGAAGCGCTGGTGAACCGACTCCGTGCGCTTCAACCGATCAAGACCGGCGGCTGCCAGGACAAGCGCATCGCACTTACCATCGGCCAGCTTTTTGAGGCGAGTGTCGATATTGCCGCGAACTTCAACGAAGGTCACATCAGGCCGTAGCGCGAGAATCTGCGCACGCCGGCGAGGGCTGGTCGTGCCGATGCGGCCTCCAGCAGGCAGCGTGTGCAGCGCCCAGTAAGGCTCACACACCCAGACATCGCGGGCGTCCGCACGTTTTGGAATAGCCGCAAGGATGAACTGCGGCGCGAGCTTCGTAGGAAGATCTTTGAGGCTGTGAACGGCGAGGTCGATGCGGCCCTCTTCAAGCGCCTCTTCAATCTCTTTGATGAAGATGCCTTTGCCGTCGAGATTCGGAGGAGGAACGAAGCCCGGCTGCTGCATACGGTCTCCCGTCGTGCGAATCACTTCGAGTTCGACGTGATAACCGGCATCGCGGAGGGCGTAAAGAATGTGATTGGCCTGCCAGAGGGCGAGTTGTGAGCCTCGGCTGCCGATGCGGATTGGGTTTCGGGGATTATTGTGCTCGCTGCTCATAGTCTTAACTAGGATACGGGATCGGCGTCAGCAAATCTCGGAGGTGACCGGTCGAAGGTCCTGTTAGACAGAGAGAGCTTCTTTGACGAGAGTAAGCGCGCGGCTTCCGGCTGCGGCAAAGGCCTTGACGGTGTCCGGATCGGCTTCGACCTTCGCAGACCAGTTGATGGTGAGGCAGAAGTAGACCCATCGGCCATCGAAGAGCATAGCCCCTGGTGCGCATATCGCATGAAAGCCGGCGACGTCGATGCTTCCGCCTTTGACGAACGCGCTAACGCCGAGGGGAAGCGGCAGCAGCCAGATGGCGTCGCCCATCGAGAGAATTCGCCTGAACTCGTTGAGGGTTTCTTTGTTCTTGAAGAAATCGCCTTGGAGGGCGCGGGAGTAGTAGGAGACAAAATCATCTGCCGAAGACGCCAGGGTTTCAACCGTGTTCATGGGAGAGTTGACGATTGGCAAATTGGCGGCGGCTCCTATCTCTTCCCATGTAAAGGTTTTGTACGATTTTGCACCGAGGAGATAGCCAAAAAATACTCGCGTGCTTTCGGGGATCTGGGTGTTGCTAAGACCTGTGGAGGCAATGAATGCGCGAACCTTCTCGGGACCAACCTGTTTGATCGACATGTCGGTGCCGGTGTTATCGCTGTGGAGGATCATGGCCTCGAGAGCAGTGCGCTGGGAGACCTTGCCGATGAGATTAGGCGGGTTGAAGGTTGCGCTATCTAAGGACCAGACGCTGGCATCGAGGGATAGTTGCTTCTCCCGAAGAGTTTGAACGACATTAGGAGAGTCGGCCTGGCGCAACGCCTCGCAGAGGATGAACGTCTTGATCGCACTGCCTACGAACATCCTCTTCGCGGAGTTGGACTCGACGAGAAACTCGGGCTTGCCGTTGGCTGCGGGCGCGTGGATCTTGATCGACACCTCTCCCGGTAAGGATTTGAAGAGCGAGAGAATCGCTTCGGGAGATGTTGCTTGTATTGCCGCGGTCGTTTGCGGGGCTTCTGCATGGAGGCTTACTGGTAGAGTTCCGATGGCTGCTGCGGCTGCTGTCATGAATCCGCGCCTTGAATGAAGCATCTCTTTCTCCTCAAACTGACCCGGAATTCGCTACGCCTTTATGTGTGGATGGAGTGTAACACTTGAGGAGCGATGGCAGAGGTTCCCGATGCGGGAGGCTTATTCGGTGTCTTTGGGGCGGGTGGATTCGCGAAGGGCGGTGAGTTGGGGGTGCAGAAGTTTGGCGGTGAGGGAGCGGGTAAGAGCTTCGACGGCTTCGCGCTGCTCAGGGGTGAGAGCGGCGAGGCGTTTGGCGGAACGTGCCAGCTCGGCCTCACGAATGGCTTCGGCTTGTTGCTGCAGAGCTTTGATGGCGGGGACAGCATCGCGGGACTGCAGGCGTTGCTCGTACTTGTCCACTTCCCTGCTGACGATGGTCTCGGCGGCTTCGGCTTCGCGGCTGCGGTCGGCAAGGTTCGCAGAGGCTACCTGCTGGAGATCGTCGATGTCGTAGACGAAGCAACCATCCACCTCGTTCATCCGGGGATCGACGTCGCGTGGAACAGCGATATCGATGAAGAACATGGGCCGGTTACGCCGGCGTTGCAGAAAGTTCTGTCCATGGGAACGGTTAAAGATCTTCTGCGGCGCTCCGGTACTGGTGATGACGATGTCCGCGCGGGCTGCCTGATCGTAGAGGTCATCAAACGGGATGACAGCAGTAAGGACGGAGGCACTGGCGAACTCGGCCGCGATCTTCTCCGCGCGGGACTGGGTGCGGTTAGCAACCAGGATGGAAGATGCGCCTTGCTGGATGAGATGACGTGCTGCCAACTCAGACATCTTGCCTGCACCTACGAGGAGCACAGTCTTTCCCTGCAGGGAGCCGAAGATCTTTCTGGCAAGGTCTACCGCGACAGAAGCAATGGACACGCTGCTCGAACCGATCTGTGTCTCGGTACGAACCTTCTTGGCCACCGTGAAGGTCCGCTGAAGCAGTGATTCCAACGTGGACTGCACCGCGCCTACTTCGCGTGCGATGGTGTAGGACTCTTTGACCTGGCCGAGGATCTGCGGTTCGCCAACGACCATGCTGTCGAGGGAGCTGGCGACACGGAAGAGGTGGCGAACGGCCTCGCGCTCGCGGAACTCGTAGAGGTGCGGCTGAATATCGTGCTGCGGGACAGCGAAGTACTCATGGAGGAAGCGGAGGAGATCGGTCTTACTTTGAGGTGAGGTGACCTCCGGGTCATCCTGCAAAGTGAGAAGCTCGACGCGATTGCAGGTGGAGAGGATCAGCCCTTCTCGAATACCGGGATGATGAACGAGGGTGCGAGTAGCGTCAGCAAGGCGTTCTACGGGTATGGCGAGCCGTTCCCGCACCTCGATGGGTGCAGTGTTGTGGTTCACTCCGATGAGGACAAGACTCCCGGACGTATTTTGCATGGGCGCGCTCATGGAGCAGTGAACCTGTGAACGGCGGAGAGCTGATTCGCTGCCCAGACAGCAAGCACGACCAGAAAGACGAAGCTGGAGAGATAGACCGCGCGACGCCCGCGAAAGCCGGAGTGGCGGCGAATGTAGATCATCGCGATGTAAGCCAGCCACATGGCGAAGGCAAGGAGGATCTTGGGATCGCGAAAGTAAGTGGCTCCTACAGTAGCCTGAGCGATCAGTGAGCCGATGAGCAGACCAGCGGTCATGCAGGGGAGACCGAAGAGGAGAGACTTAAGTGCGATCTGGTCGGTGGTCTCCAGCGGCGGAAGCCAGAGCAAAGTGGGCGACTTCTGCTTGAGACGACGCTCCTGCACGAGATAGAGAAGAGACGCCATCAGGGAGACGAAGAGCGCAGCGTAGGCGGCGAGGAGAAGCGCTATGTGCAGAAGAATCCAGCGGCTGTGGAGCAGCGGTAAGATCGTGGACTCCTGACCGGGATGGAAAGCAGGAATAAGGCCAAGGAGAAAACAGATCGGCAGGATGAAGATGCCGAGCGAGACTGTCCTGTAGCGCCAGTAGACCAGCAGGAAGGCCAGCCCCAGAAGGAGGCTGAGGAGGGTCTGTGCCTCGTGGGTATCGACCGGCAGAGCGTGATGCGCAGCGTTGAGCATCTCAGCCAGCGAGACGAAGTGGAATAGAACTGCGGTGATGGTGGCGGGAATGGCGACGTGACGCCAGCGGGGACGGTCGTAGAGAGCGGCGGGCAAAACCGCGAGCGCGGCGATGCCGTAGAGAAAGACCGCGACTCTGAGCCAGAGGAGAGACATACGATAGATTCGCCCGCCCGAGGCTACGCGAAGCTTCAGTATATCGGTTTTGGGCAGGCACCGTGCCGTAGCGCCTGCAGGTTGCGAGCGGCTCGTCACCGAATTGCCCTGCAAACGACGTGCTGGGGATGACTGATGAGGCAGCCATCGCCCAGCAATGTCGCGGAGACTTACTGCATCTTGGGCAGCTCCATCAGCAGGCCTCCGTTGCCGGTCTGAACAGTCGGAAGCTGACCGTTCCAGCGCTCGATGAGAGCCTTCTGGTTCTCGATCTTCCGCAGCTCGAGAAGTTGAGGCGTAAGCGAGGTCTGCCTGATTCGGTTAGCCTCAGCCTCACCGTTGGCTCGTGTGACCGCGGCCTTGGCTTCACCATCTGCCTCTGCAACCGTCTTGGCGGCTTCAGCTTGGGTCTTTGCCAGCTCATTCCGGGCGCGCTCTGCATCCTGAATCGCCTGAGCCTTAGAGGTGATAGCGTTAGCGATCACCTCGGGAACCCGCGGCGCTCCAATGAAACCGAACTGCTGGATGCCTACCCCAACCGGCTCCATCTTCTGCTGAATCAATGCCTCAACTTTATTGAGGAACTCTGCCTTCTGTTCACCGTAGATCTGTTCCACGCTGTAGGTCGAGGCAACTTCGTTTAGTGAGTTGCGAACGACGTCGCGAAGGATTCCGTGGGTGAAGAGATCGAGATCGCTTAGCCGATACTTGACGTAGAAGTCAGGGACACGGTGCGGGTCGATAGCGTAGCTCAGGGAGACATCGGAGTAGATCTCCATGCCTTCCTTGGTGTTGAAGCTCATCTCCTCGTTCGAGGCGTGTCCCTCGTTCAGATCACGGGTCCACTTTACAGTCTGGACGAAGGTGGGAAACTCGATGATCTGACTGCGAAGCGGACTATAGAAGACCCAGCCTGTGCGGATGGGAATCTCAGATGGACCTCGCTGCGAACCGCTCAGAACAACCTCTACTCCAACGTACCCCGCACCGATGCGCGTGATGGCTGCGACGTAGTTGAAAAAGATAAAGCAGAGAACAAGAAAGCCGATGGCCGCGGCGGCCAGTTTCACTACTCCAGTCAGAGCGGGCATCTCTGAATTGTTTCGACCATTACCGGAATGGATTACTTCACCAAAGAGAGTCATGACAGCCTCCAAATCTTACGAAACACAAAGAATCCGCCAACTGCGATCGACAGCAGCAGACACAAGCCCTCCAGAACAGCTCGATCACTCGGAAGATTGAGTAGGTGGAACGCGGTCACCATGCACTCGTAGAGAGCCAGCGCGACCAGCAGAGAGAACAACACTTTCCAAAACAGCATTGCATTTCCTGGCCAAATCCTACGTGGCCCAACAACCATTCACTATTTGCTTAGGCTATGCCGTTCGTCATAAAGATTCTGTAAAGTTCATGTAAATGAGGTAATGCTTCTACTTGCCAAAAGCTGCATTGACTGTGCGGAGGCATCGAGCTAGGCGGGGACGTGTACGTCCCCAATCAGTGATTGGGCGATTAATCTACTGGTGTTACGAGGAGTTTTTAACAGACTGAGACAGGTGGCAGGCGAACGCAGGTGCTGGTACGGTATTCTGCGGTTCTGTGATGACTAACGAAGCGATTGGAAGTTTGGCGAGTGAAGCGGCTGGATTGACACCGGTTATGCGGCAATATTTTGCGGCGAAGGAGCAGTTTCCCGACTGCTTGATGTTCTGCAGGATTGGGGACTTTTATGAGCTGTTTTATGAAGATGCCATCCTGGTCTCTCGTCTCCTGCAACTTACGCTGACAGCGAGGGATAGAGAGAAGAAACAACCGATGTGCGGGGTCCCCTACCACGCTGCTGAGGCCTATCTGCAACGGCTGCTGCGGATGGGTTACAAGATCGCCCTGTGCGAGCAAATGGAGGATCCGAAGCAGACCAAAACAATCGTTCGGCGGGAAGTGACCCGGGTGCTGACGCCTGGAACGTCGCTTGACCCGGCGCTGGGAGCAGAGCAAAGCAACTACCTTGCCAGCGTGGCGATGATAGGTGGCGAGACATCTCATGGTAGTCACGTTTGGGGCCTGGCGCTGCTGGATCTTTCTACGGGGGAGTTTCGAGTCACGGAGTTTTCAGGAGCGGTTGGATGGGCTCAGCTGGGAGATGAGTTGGGGAGGGTCCGGCCGGTGGAGTTGCTGTACGGGCAAGGTCTTCTAGGGGGAGTGAACCTGGCGGGGGAACCTGCGTCGGACACTTCGGCCGGGCTGGATGGAATTCGCACGAAGACTGCGCTGGAGGATTGGGTATTTACGTCGGAATATGCGCTCCCGCTGGTGAGAAGCCACTTCAAGGTGCACTCGTTGGATGGCATGGGATTGGGTGGCCATGAAGCTGCAGCGGTGGCCGCGGGTGCACTGCTGCATTACATGCGGCAGACCAAGCAGGGTGGTCTGGAGCATGTGGATGGGCTGCGCTTCTATGAGCGATCGACGTGCTTGGAGCTAGATGCGGTGAGTGTGCGAAATCTGGAGCTGGTGGATCCGCTGTTCTCCGGAGAGTCGGCACAGACAACGTTGTTTTACACGATGGATGCCTGCTGCACGCCGATGGGCAAACGACTGCTGCGTGCTTCGCTGCTGCGTCCATTCAACGGTGTGGCGGAGATTGAGGCTCGGCTGGAGGCTGTGGGCGAGGCTGCTGGGGATCTGCGTCGTCGTGAGGGACTGCGGCGATCGATGGATGGTGTGCTCGACCTGGAGCGGCTGCTGGGGCGCGTGGCTACGGATTCGGCTGGACCGCGAGAGGTGATGGCTCTGGCGAAGACACTGGGGTGCCTGCCGGGGCTGGTGGCGGCAGTGAAGGTCTTTGATGCTGTGCTGTGGCGTCAGCTCGGAGAGAGCACCGATCCGCTGGAAGATCTGTACGAGATGATTGTGCGGACGATTGCAGAGGAGCCGCCGGTGTCGCTGGGGGACGGCGGGGCTATTCGTGAGGGCGTGGATGCGGAGTTGGACGAGCTGCGTGAGTTGAGCCGCAGTGGGCGGCAGGCGCTGGCTTCGATTGAGGAGCGGGAGAGAGTCAAGACTGGGATCGGGTCGCTGAAGGTGCGATTCAATAATGTATTCGGGTACTACCTTGAGGTGACGAAGGCAAATGCCAAGGCGGTTCCAGCTGACTATGAGCGTAAGCAGACGCTGGTGAACGCAGAGCGATTTACGACGCCCGAATTGAAGGAATACGAGACGAAGATTTTGACCGCGCAGGAGCGAAGCGGAGAGATCGAGCGGAGAATCTTCGAAGAGTTGAGGCGGCAGTTGCTGGAGGCCGCAGGCAGGATGCGAGAGACCGCACGGAAGGTGGCAGAGATAGATCTTCTGGGGTGCTTTGCGCATCTTTCGGCTCTGCGCGGCTGGACGAGACCACGGGTGGAGTCGAGTGGCGTGCTGGAGTTTGTGCAGGCACGGCATCCGGTGGTGGAGAGGCGCATGGAGGAGTCCGGCGGGGGAAGGTTTGTGCCGAACTCGGCGCATCTGGATGCGGACGCAGGCCCCGCTGTGCTGCTGATTACCGGGCCGAACATGGGTGGTAAGAGTACTTATCTGCGGATGGCCGCGCTGCTTGTGGTGATGGCGCAGATGGGCTGCTTCGTACCCGCGGAGAGCATGCGGCTGGGGCTGGTGGACCGAATCTATACGAGGATCGGGGCCAGCGACAATGTGGCGCGCGGACGCTCGACGTTCATGGTGGAGATGACGGAGACGGCTGCGATCTTGAATACGGCCACGAATCGGTCATTGGTGCTGCTGGATGAGATGGGCAGGGGCACGGCTACCTACGATGGATTGAGTCTGGCGTGGGCGACGGTGGAACATCTGCATGATCGAATTGGTGCGCGGACACTGTTTGCTACGCACTATCACGAGCTGACTCTGCTGGCAGAGAGGCTGGCGCGATTAACGAATCTACGGGTGACGGTGAAGGAGACTTCGGGGGGGATCGTGTTTCTACATACAGTCGAGGCTGGGCCGGCTAGTAAGAGCTATGGGATTGAAGTCGCAAGGCTGGCGGGGCTGCCCGCGGGGGTGATTGCGCGGGCGCGTGAGGTGCTGAAGGTGCATGAGCGGGCTGAGACGCAGCAGGTACGGGAGGCATCGTCTGCAGGTGCGGCGCAGATGCAGATGACGATGTTTACGCCGCTATCGCAGCGGATCGTAGACAGGCTGGCTGAGGCGGATGTGGATGGATTGACTCCGAGAGAGGCTCTGAATCTGCTAGCTGAATTGCAGAGGGAGCTGAAGGCATAGATTCCAAGGCCGAAGCTGGTCAGTTCATCGTAGTGCAATTTATCTCAGTGAGAATATGGAGCTTATGGTGAAGAGCTTAGTGGTGGCGGGGATAATGAGCGGTACCTCGGCCGATGGCGTGGACGTGGCGGTGTGCAGGATAGTGCCTTCACACGTCGCCGGGGAGATGCCGGAGGTGAAGCTGCTTGGGCATGTGGGAGTGCCTTATACCAAGGTGGTAAGAGCGGCTGTGCTGGGCGCGATGGATGCGCAGGCGATCTCGGTAGCGGAGCTGGCGCGGCTGAACTGGCGGTTGGGCGAGGTGTATGCGGATGCGGTGGAGAAAGCGCAGGAGTGTATTGCCGCAAAGGTGGAGTTGGTAGGGTGTCATGGGCAGACGGTGTATCACCAGGGCGCCGATGAAGATTATCTAGGCAGGAACACGCGGGCTACGTGGCAGATCGGAGAGGCTTCGGTGATTGTGGAGCGGCTGCATGTGCCTGTGGTGAGTGACTTTAGGCCAGCGGATCTGGCGGCGGGCGGTCAGGCGGCTCCGCTGGTGCCGATGCTGGACTACTGCATGTTTCGATCGGCGAAGGTGAGCCGTATATTGCAGAATCTGGGGGGGATAGGGAATCTTACGGCGATTCCTGCGGGTGCTGGGGTGGATCGGGTGATGGCGTTCGATACGGGGCCAGGGAATATGGTGATCGACGCTTGTATGCGGCGGTTGTATGAGCGGGAGTTTGATGTGAGTGGGGATGTGGCGCGGACGGGACGGGTGTTGCAGGGGGTGGTGGAGGAGATTTTGCGCGAGGAATTTTTCTCGGCTTTGCCGCCTAAGTCGTTCGGAAGAGAGCAGTTCGGGGAGGCTTTTGTCTCGAGGTTTATTGCGATGTGCCGGCGTACGGGGGGACGCGAGGATCGGGATGAAGATGTGATCGCTACGGCGACGGCGTTGACGGCGGCTTCGGTGGTCGATGCGTATAAGAGGTTTGTGGCGGGGG
>NZ_LMUR01000015.1:57215-258514 GCF_009765825.1 Granulicella sp. L60
AGCGGCGTTTTTACAGGGGTTTTTGCGAAGATCGTGGTGAAAGTTGTGGTGAGTTGCTGGTGAGTTTTGGTAGTTAGCGTGGTGGGTGTGGTGAGTTCGCGGTCGCTTTTTTCGCTGCGAAAGGTACGCCAGGTTTTTGAAGTTTATTTTTGGGTGGGATTCTGTTTGACGGATTCGATCTGTGGGATCGGAGAGGAATGCATACCCCAGGGGCTAAAGCATCCTTTTTCGGCAGGACTGGTAGAGGCCCAAGGGTGAAGCCTTGGGTTACCTCAGAAGCAAAGGCGCAGATTCGCCAGACGTCTAAAGCCCTGTTTTCGCGAGGCGTGATGGAGGCTTGAGGCTAAAGGCCTGGGTTATCTCAAAAGTAAAAACCTTGAAGACCTAGCTAAAGATTTAGAGACCAAGACTGAAGGCTTGGGTTACCTCAGAAGCAAAGGCGCAGATTCGCCAGACGTCTAACGCCCTGTTTTCGCGGGGCGTGATGAAGGCTTGAGGCTAAAGCCTTGGGTTATCTCAATAGCCAAAAAACCTTGAAGCCTAGCTAAAGATTTAGAGACCTGAGGCTGAAGGCTTGGGTTACCTCAGAAGCAAAGGCGCAGATTCGCCAGACGTCTAACGCCATGTTTTCGCGAGGCGTGATGAAGGCTTGAGGCTAAAGGCTTGGGTTATCTCAACAGCAAAGGCTTAGGGAACGTTCGGTGGATAAGACGATGCATTGGTGGATTTGCGGGCGGCGGTAGGATGGAGGGATGGCGGTGCGATCCTGATTCGAAGTGAGATTCTGACTCGAAGGTTTCTTTGGGTGGTGGTGGTCTGTGGGTTGGGTCTGGCTGCGGGGTGTCGCGGGCGGACGGATGATCCTGCGACGGTCGTGATGGTGATTGAGAGTAGTCCGAATAACCTGGACCTGCGGCAAGGGACGGATGCGCAGTCGGAGCGGGTGGGTGGGCTGATCTTCGATGCGCTGGTGAAGAAGGATGAACACTATGAGATGCAACCTTGGCTGGCTACGAGCTGGGAGCAGCCGGATGCGCTGACGTGGGTGTTTCATCTGCGGGATGGGGTGAGGTTTCATGATGGGCGGCCCCTGGAGGCGGAGGATGTGGTCTACACGATTGAAAGTCTGATCGACAGTTCGGTTGGGGGTTTGGTTTCGGCGAAGAGTGGGAGCTTTGCGTCGGTGGCGCGGGCGGAGGCGAGGGACCGGTTGACGGTGGTGATGCATTTGAAGAGGCCGGATGCGGGGCTGCTGTTCAACCTGAGCGATGGGCTGTTTGGGGTGGTGCCGCGTGGGTCGGGGAGAGAGTTTGGGCTGCATCCGGTGGGGTCGGGGCCGTTTCGGTTTGTGAGCGCGGTGCAGGATAAGGACGTGGTGGTGGAGCGGAACCATGCGTACTGGGCGGGGACGCCGGAGGTGCCGGCGGGTGCGCGGAGGATCGAGCGGGTACGGTTCGAGGTGGCGCCGGATGCGATTACGAGTGCGCTGGAGTTGCAGAAGGGTTCGGCCGATGTTGCGAGCAATGTGGTGACGATGGATATGGTGCATGCGCTGGAGCGTGCTCCGAATCTGAAGGTGGAGTCGGGGCCGGGGTCGCCGGTGGATTATGTGACCTTCAATGTTACAGATCCGATATTGAGGGATAGGCGGGTGCGGCAGGCGATTGCGTGTGCGATCGACCGGGAGGCGATTGTGAATGCGCTATGGCGCGGACAGGCGAGGCTGGCGAGTACGCTGCTGCCTGCGGGGCACTGGGCTGCGGCGGCGGACGGTCAGCTGGCACAGTATCCGCACGACGTGGCACGGGCGCAGAGGCTGCTGGAGGAGGCTGGCTTCCCTGCCAGCAAGGATGGGGTGAGGCTGCGGCTGACGATGAAGACCAGCACGGTGGAGACGACGCGGCTGATGGCGGCGGTGCTGCAGCAGCAGTTGCGGGAGGCAGGGATTCGACTGGAGATTCGGTCGGCGGAGTTTGGAACGTTCTATGCGGATGTAACCAAGGGTGCGTTTCAGATGTATGCGCTGCGGTGGATTGGGAGTAACGAAGACCCGGATATCTTTCGGTATGCGTATGGGTCGGGGAGTTTTCCTCCGAAGGGTGGGAATAGGGGGCGGTACTCGAATGCGCGGGTGGATGCGTTGCTGGCGGAGGCTTCGGCGTCTTCCGACCGTGGGGTGAGGACGAGGGACTATGTGGAGGTGCAGCAGATTCTGGCGGAGGAGTTGCCGGGGATTCCGCTGTGGTTTCAGAACAACGAGGTGGTGCATACGCGGCGGGTTGGTGGGATTCGGCCGAGCGGGGCTGGGAGCTTTGATTTTCTGCGGAGTGCGTGGGTGATGCCGGAGCAGAGGTAGTTCTGCTTTAGGGGCGGACGACTCTGCTCCTTACTACGCCTGTCAGTCCGGCGATGCCAAGGCTGAGGAGGGCGAACGTAGAGGGTTCGGGGGTGATGGCGGTGCCGTCGATTTGGGTGGAGAAGGTGCCGCCGACCTGCTGCCAGAACTCCGAGCCGCAGCTAATGGTTGGATCGCACATCCATGCCGAACCGAAGTTCCCGTCGGCGGTGTCGGAGGCTGAGCTGTGAAGCCATGACACATTTCCGGAAGCTTCGAGGTAATAGGTACCGGCTGCCAGTTGAAGGTCGAGATCACTAAAGGTATAGAGCGTGGGTGAGGCGCTGGTGAGAACGGCGGATCCTATATTGTCGTCGGCTACATCCCCAAGCTGACTGACGAGGCTTAGGCCAAAGCCGCCGCTAGGAAGAGTAATGCCATCAAAGATGACGGATTGCATGGTCACGTCGATCTGGTCGATGGTCGCAGCGCTGGTGAGGGTGAACTGCTGAGCGATTATCTGGCAGTCTGAGAAGCTGGGGCAGAGACTGGGACCACTTTGCGTGGAGCTCATATTTGTTCCGAGCAGGATGGAGTCTGCGCGGGCTGCGGTGGAGGCGGCGAGAAGGACGGCGATGGCGAGCAGATGTTTGGATAGCATGATTAGCCCCACGGTAAAGCTCTGTTGAGCGATCGGACGTGCCCACGCTCTTTATAAGCAATTTGTCTGCCTACTGTACAGGGGTTTAAGTCTTTTGTCTTCGAGCGATTCGTTGATGGTCGCGCAGGGATGATGCAAGACGTTGGAGCTAAAGGACGTGTCGATTGCAACTTTAAATGAGCTTCGATAAGACGGGTGAGCGTGATGGCGTCTGCCAGGCTCCAGCTTTGGAGCCTGGCGCAACGCATGTCGTGCCTTCTCTCTCTAACCGACTAAGGCTTGCGGGACGGTGAATCAGCGCAGCTTTCGCTCAGCGCGCGATCCAGTGCGATCTCGGTGAGCTTCGATGTCTCTTTGCGATGGTCTGCAAGATACTTTCCGACTGCATCCGCCATTGCGACCTGGCAGTTCGCACTGGACCGCATCTCCGTGGTGTCGGCCAGCTCTGCAATAAGTTGCGTCTGCACCTGATCGAGCTCGGGCCGAATGACACCGACGAGGTCGATGTGGGCGTGGGCGGGGGCGCTGCCGCTCCTTCTCCAGTCGGCTAACAGAGAGTATTGAACGACCTTGTTCGCCTCGATCTGCGCCTTGAAGAATTTGGTGGCCAAGGCCGAATCGATGCCCCTGGCTTCACCCGCCTTCACTGAGCCGAGGATGACCTGTGCCTCGCGTGGCGCGTCTTCGACGGCAGCGCCGCTGTCCCATTTAGAGAGAGCGACCTGTTGTGCGATGGCAAGCCTGCGAGCCGAGGTAGTGACAAGAGGGTCAAGCTGACTGACTCCGGTTTGTGCCGCCGCTCCTCCGATAGACACGATCAGTAAGAGAAATACCATTGCTGAACTGATCTGAAATTTACGCATTGTCTACAACCTTTCTATATTCACTTTACCTGTATGGATGGCGAACGAAGGCTTCCTCAACTGGCCTTTCCAGAGAATTGAATGTCGGTGATAACTTAAACTCTGGATAGATGTTTCTTTCTTGATATGGAGCTGCGGCACATGACGAGGGTTGGACTGGCAGGGATCGATTGCGTGAAGCAGAACGGTAGACGATCGAGGCGGCTTGGATGACGATGGTTAGCAAGATTGACGAAGGGCCTCTTCCGCAGCAGGTGCTTGGGCCGCTGACGCGCGCGGCTATCTTTCTTGTCGTCACGGTGAAGCCGGATGCCGAGAGTTATGCAGCCGTGCGCTCGTTCTGCGGAGATATCGCGGGACTGATTCGTGCGGTGGAGTTCCGCGATATCGATGCCGGGCTCACGTGTATTTTGGGATTTGGATCGGATGCGTGGGGGCGGCTGTTCGGCGATCCGCGACCGGCTGAGCTGCATCCGTTTCGGGAGTTTCGTGCGGGCAACCGTCATGCGATGGCGACGCCTGGCGATGTGCTGTTTCACATTCGAGCGGGGCGGATGGATATATGTTTCGAGTTAGCCACGCAGATTATGGAACGCATTGGCGATGCGGTGACGGTCGCCGACGAGGTTCAGGGTTTTCGATACTTTGAGGATCGCGACCTGATCGGATTCGTGGACGGCACGGAGAATCCGAGAGGCGGTGTGGCTCTTGAGGCTGCGCTGGTGGGCGACGAGGACGCTTCGTTTGCGGGTGGAAGCTATGTGATGGTGCAGAAGTATCTGCATGATATGAAGGCGTGGAATGCTCTTTCGACGGAGGCACAGGAGCGCATTATTGGGCGCAAGAAACTGTCGGATATTGAGCTGGATGATGCGGTGAAACCGGCCTCGGCTCATAGTGCGCTAACGGTGATTGTTGAAGATGGGAAAGAGGTAAAGATCCTGCGGGACAACATGCCGTTTGGGCAGCCTGGACGCGGGGAGTTTGGCACCTACTTTATTGGCTACTGCCGTACGCCGCGCATTACAGAGCTAATGCTTGAGAATATGTTTGTGGGTCGGCCGCCGGGAAACTATGACCGGTTGCTGGATTTTAGTAAGGCGGTTACGGGTGGTTTGTTCTTTGCGCCTTCGGCAACTTTTCTGGACGGTGTAGGTGAGGAAGAGCCTACGGCGGCGATCGCTGCGCCTTCTGTGGCGGCGGAGATGGATTCTACAGCGCCAAATCGAGACACATCACTTGGGATAGGATCCCTTAGAGGAGAACGAAATGAATAATCTTCATCGGGAGTTGGCACCAATCTCTGACGCTGCGTGGGCGCAGATCGAGGAGGAGACGACGCGGACGCTCAAGCGCTATCTTGCCGGGCGGCGCGTTGTGGATGTGCCGACACCAAGCGGAGCTGGGTTGCCCGCGGTGGGCACGGGACATCTGGTCTCGATTGAGCCGCCAGCGGGGGATATTATCGCGAGGCAGCGTGAGGTGAAACCGCTTGTGGAGCTGCGGGTGCCGTTCGAGCTGACGCGGGAGGCGATCGACGATGTGGAGCGTGGCTCGGACGACTCGGATTGGCAACCGGCCAAGGATGCGGCGAAGACAATCGCATTTGCCGAAGATCGGGCTATCTTCAATGGGTATCCGGCGGCGAATATTCAGGGTATCCGTGAGGCCACGAGCAATCCGATCATGACGCTGCCGGGCGATGTGAAGTGCTATCCCGACGCGATTGCTAAGGCGTTGAGTCAGCTTCGTCTTGTTGGCGTGAACGGGCCTTACTCGGTACTGCTTGGAGCGAAGGCTTATACGGAGCTTGCGGATACACGCGATCACGGATATCCGGTTCTGGAACACGTGAAACGCATCGTCGACGGCAATATCATCTGGGCTCCGGCAATTGAGGGCGCGTTTGTGATGAGCACGCGAGGGGGCGACTTCGAGCTCAACATCGGACAGGATGTCTCCATCGGCTATCTCAGTCACACGGACACGGTCGTTAGGCTCTATCTTCAGGAGACGTTCACGTTTCGGCCACTGACGAGCGAGGCATCCGTCGTTCTCACTGCTTCCGTTTAGAACCTGCCTCTTTGACCTGCGGCTGTGGCTCCGCAATGTCGCTCTGAGCGACGTGCGTGATTGCGACAGTCGCAGCGTCTAAATTCCGTCAGTGTCGGATTGTAGTCGCGGGTTCGTCACGCAAGATGTGATGTGCGCGGCCGGTTCGATTTCATAAATGACTGTGATGACAGCGCTTAGAACGTAGACTGTGTAGCGCAGCAAAGTTCTGGACGATGGCGCATCGATTGCATTTCGTGCAGGCATGAACATAAACGAAAGCAAGAGACTTCCATCGGATCATGCAACCCTGACTCCCCCTGCGCTGGAAGATTACGACCTGGTCATCCTTGGCGACGGCACAGGAGCGACTCTTGCCGCGTGGACATTTGCCAGTCAAGGACAGCGCGTTGCGGTGATTGAGCGGAAGTACATAGGCGGTTCATGCCCCAACATTGCCTGTCTCCCAAGTAAGAACATTATCCAGAGTGCGAGGGTAGCGTCCTACTTTCGTCGAGGCGCAGAGTTCGGCTCTGTTGCAGATGGCTTTCGCATCCACATGCCTGCGGTGCGATCCCGAAAGCGCACGATGGTAGCGGACTTGAACGATATGTATCTCGATCACTTCAAGCAGACCGGAGCGGAGTTCGTTCTTGGGTCGGGGCGCTTCGTAGGACCGAAGACTCTGGAGGTCGCTCTTGCAGATGGGACGACTCGGAGGCTCCGCGGAACCAATGTAATCATCAGCACGGGTACGCGGGCCGCGTTGGAGCCGACTCCCGGCCTGTCCGATGCGCAACCACTGACGCACATCGAGGCACTCGAACTGGATGAGGTCCCCGGACACCTTATTGTGATCGGTGGCGGCTATGTGGGGCTGGAACTATCGCAGGTGATGCGCCGGTTCGGCAGCAAGGTTACCGTGATCGATCGAAATGACCGTTTATTGCATTTAGAAGACGATGACGTGACGAGCGGCCTCGCCACTTTGTTCAGCGACGAGGGCATCGACACGGTCTTGAATGCGCGTGTGAGACGGATCTCTGGAAGGTCAGGCGATTCAGTGACCATTGTTGTCGAGCAAGACGGAAGAGAAAAGACTCTGGTGGGCACGCATCTGCTTGTAGCGGCGGGCCGACGTCCGAACACGGAAAACATAGGGTTGGAGCTGGCCGGAGTGGAACTGAATAATCGCGGCTACATCAAGGTAAATGAGCGTCTCGAGACGACCGCGGCAGGCGTTTGGGCCATCGGCGAGGTGGCGGGCAGTCCTCAGTTCACGCATGTCAGCGTCGACGACTTCCGCGTTGTGCGTGACAACATGACAGGGGGAAATCACGTTACGACAGGCAGGCAGATCCCCTACACGCTTTTCACAGACCCGGAGCTTGCACGCATCGGTCTGACGGAGAAAGAAGCCAGTGCGCGAAGGATTGGCTATCGCTTGTTCAAAGTTCCTATGGGACATGTACTGCGAGCGCAGACTCTCTCCGAGACACGCGGGTTTTTGAAGGCGCTTGTAGGAGTAGACGACGATCTGATTCTTGGCTTTACAGCCTTTGCTGTCGATGCAGGAGAGATCATGGCTTCGGTGCAGACGGCGATGATGGCCGGACTGCCTTTTACCGCACTCCGCGATGCGATATGGGCCCACCCGACTCTTGTCGAAGGGCTCAGCCCATTATTCTCGTCTGTGCCTTCGCTATCGACAGCGTCTTGATGCGCAAAGCGGTGATCGTATTAAGCACGAGCAAGACTTGTGCAATCGATACGATCGGATTCAACCAGGGATGTATCAACAGGCTAAGGGGGACAAATGTATCAGCTTAGAGGGCTATTAGAAGAAGCGCAGAGCAACGGCGTGGCCATCGGTCACTTCAACATCTCCGATTGGATCTTACTAAAAGCTGTGTTCGCGTCTGCCCAGGAGTTGAAGGTTCCGGTCATCGTCGGCGCATCGGAGGGCGAGCGCGAATTTCTCGGCGTGGCTCAAGTTGCGGCTCTGGTGAAGAGCCTGCGCGAGGAACGGGACTTTCCTATCTTTCTCAACGCCGATCATACGCACTCTCTGGAGAGTGCCATCACAGCGGCCAAAGCCGGATTCGATTCAATCGTGTATGACTTATCCGCATTGCCGTTCGAGGAGAACATTAAGCAGACTAAGCAGGCAGTGGAGGCACTGAAATCAATTAATCCGCTGATCATCGTGGAAGGGGAGATCGGAAATATCGGAACGGGGTCTGAGATTCATGAGTCAGTCCCTGACAGTTCGAAGGAGCTGACCACACCGGAGGAGGCAAGGCAGTTTGTAGAAAGTACCGGGATTGATGTTCTCGCTCCAGCGGTTGGTAATAGTCATGGAATGCTTCAGGCCATGGTGCAAGGAGATGCGAAAAAGCGGCTCAACCTGGCGCGTATCCAGGAGATTAAGAGTGCGTGCAAGTGCCTACTGACCTTGCATGGCGGCTCCGGCACAGAAGACAGCGATTTGCGAGGCGCGATCGCGGCTGGAATAAATATCATTCACATCAATACTGAGCTGCGGATTGCATGGCGGCGTGGATTGGAAGACGCTTTCGCCAAGAAGCCGCTAGAGGTTGTTCCGTATAAGCTGCTGCCTGTCGCGGAGAGATCGGTCAGGCAGGTCGTTACGGCGCGATTGCGGTTATTCAATCAAGAGCGGGATTCTATCGCTCAATGATGATTGGGCCGAGAGATAGTTTTACGACAGGCCCATCGGTTGAGCGGGACCTCCAAACCACCACAGTGGAAACCAAAGCTGAACCTTCTACGACGAACGATGAGGTTCAGCTTTGGGTGATGGCGATTCTTGCATTCACTATCTTCTACAGCAACTACATGGTTGCACCGCTCATTCCTGCATTTTCGAAGGAGTTTTCGGTGCCGGTCTATCAACTGGGCTGGCTTGTTGCAGGCTACCTGATTCCCTATGGACTATCGACGCTCGTGTACGGAGCGTTGTCTGACTGGTGGGGACGCGCTCCCACGCTCGTGGCTCTTTTGTGCTTCGCCACTACGACGATGTTGATGGTTTCCTTTGCGGGATCGTGGCGGACTCTTGTCGTCGCGCGAATACTTTCGGGCGTGGGATGTGGGGGAGTCGTGACAGTTTGTTTAGCGATTGTCGGTGACCACTATCCTTACGCGATTCAGGGACGCCCGATGGGCAGGATGTTTGGAGCGATCGCAGGAGGGATTGGATTTGGCTCAACACTGGGGCCGATTCTGAACCCGCTTATTGGGTGGAGAGATGAATTTCGAGTGCTCGCGTGCGTGTGCTACCTGGGCGCTGTCTTCGTCTTCAAGAACGCTCGCCCCATCCTTCGCGTGCGTAGGAAGCGTAGTTCCTTTGGCGAGGTGATTTGCGAGTATCTCGTTGTCCTGGAGGCTCCGCGGGGCGGCCGAACCATGGCGTTCATCTTCTGCAACGGAGCTTTCCATGGTGGGATCTTTGCATGGCTCGGCGTTCTGCTTACACGCCGGTATCATCTGCATGACGCTGGGATCGGTTTGGCTCTCGCAGGATACGGCCTACCGGGTATTTTTTTCGGGACCATGATTGGGAGATTGGGAGATCGCTATGGAAGGCGTTACGTCGTCCCCTTCGGATTCCTTTGGGCCGCAGGATGTGCTTTCCTGCTGCTTCCTTACATCCCGCGATTGGCCGGCGCACTGGTGATCACAGCTCTGTCGATTGGATTTGATGCGACGCATCCACTGATGTCCAGTATCACGACGTCATTGGATCCCAAGCACAGAGGGCAGATTACCGGATTCGCAACTTTCGCCAACTTCGTCGGGATGGGCACAGGAGCGTTGTGCTTTCAGCATCTGATCGCGTTCGGCTTCAGCACTGCGTTGGCGATATTCGCCTCGGCACAGACCCTATTAGGTTTCGCGGCTCTTTATGCATTTAGAGGAGAGGGCCCTGGTCGGGTACGATCCGTTGAGCTAGCTACAGACCGATAGTTTCATCTCGATAGGGCAGGTCCGAGATGCGCAATGCGGCAAGAGGCAGTTAGAGCTGGGGTATTCCACGCGGCTGGCTGGAGGCGGGACGCATTATCCGAAGCTTCTGCATCTTGTAGACCAGAGAGGTGCGCTTCATTCCTAGTCTCTCCGCAGCGCCGTTTCGACCGCCCACGACCCAATTGCTTGCGTCGAGCGCACGGAGAATGTGATCTCGCTCAACTTCTTCAAGACCGGTCATGGTTAGATTCGGGCTTTTGCAAGCGGCGAAGGGTTCCAGCTCGGAGATTGGCGCTCGCAGCGAGGTGTGGGGAGAGAGGATTACGGCGCGCTCGATGAAGTTCTGCAGTTCGCGGACGTTGCCGGGCCAGCGATATCGCACGAGGGCGTCCATCGTCTCCGAATGGATGGTGTCGATTCTCTTGTTCATGCGTCGCGCGTAAAGCTCTGCGAAATGCCAGACCAGCTTCGGGATGTCCTCCGTACGCTGCCGCAGGGCAGGAACCTTGATTGGAAAGACCTTCAGCCGATAGTAGAGGTCTTCGCGAAACGTCGCCTGCTTTACCATCGCGGTCAGATCACGGTGGGTGGCTGCGATGAGCCGGACGTCCACCTTGTGAGTGCGGTTACTGCCCAGCCTCTCGAACTCCTGCTCCTGCAGGACACGCAGCAATTTTGCTTGAAGCTCCAGTGGAATGTCGCCGACTTCATCTAGAAAGAGCGTGCCCTTGTGCGCCAGGTCAAAGCGTCCCGTCTTCTGTGCAATCGCTCCGGTGAAGGCACCTTTTTCATGTCCGAAGAGTTCACTTTCGAGGAGTCCAAGCGGGATTGCGGCACAGTTCAATTTGACGAAGACCCGCTCCCGACGACTGCTTAGATTGTGAATGGCGCGTGCAATCAGCTCTTTCCCGGTACCGGTCTCACCTTGAATCATCACGCTCGAGTCTGTAGGCGAGACGACGGACACCAGATGCAACGCGCTCTTTAAGGCGGGGCTTTCGCCGACGATTGCTCCAAATTCAGCCCGGATCTCCTCTTCGAGATACAGCCTGCGCTTCGTCTCGCTGGCTCTGTCTTCCGTCGCCTTTTCAAACTCCAATGCGTTCTCAACAGCAATGGCTACCTGGTGGGCAACTTGTTCCAGAAAGGTAAACTCATCTTCGGAGAATGCTCGCTCCGAGCGGCTGAATGCTCCCAAGACGCCGACGACTCCCTTTCGACCGACAAGCGGGAGTTCGCATCCGGACTTCAAACCTTCCGCCAGGACTCGCTCAAAGAAGTGTCGTCCTTCGCGGCTTCCATAAGTCTCGGGGTCATCCTTGAGATCTTCGAGTTTGTTGATATGTTGATTTTTGCCGGTTAGAAAGGCTTTGCCACAGGTCGATCCTTTCAGCGGAACCTTCGTTCCGTCGACGATGAAGCCCAAACCTGCAGGGTTGTAAAGAATGGTTGCGCGTAGTTGCGAAGTATCTTCATCCGGGAGGAGCAGAGCACAAACGTCGCAACGGGTGACTCGCAGCAGATTCGTGGAGAGCGTCTCCACCAGACGACGGAGGTCCAGCTTCGAGGTCATGCTGTTGGTGATTTCAAGAAGAAGGCGTAGTCGATCGCGTTCGAGTCGGAGACTTTCCTCGCTAAGGTGGCGCTCAATTGCGATTCCAGCGATGTGGCTGGCGTTATCGATCAGTTGCAGGTCGGCAGCGTCAGGGCTACGTGGTTCACGATAGTGAATGGCGAACGTTCCGAGGATTCGACCTTCGCTTGTAAATAATGGCTTCGACCACACTGCTCGAATTCCGAAGGGCACGAGGCGGTGACGATAATGATCCCAGACGGGGTCGGTAAGTATGTCCTTTGCATAAACCGGTTCCCTTCGATAGACGGCTGTGCCACAGGATCCGCCCTGTGGACCGATCGTCATCGACCCTGTGCCAGCGATAAATCCTGGAAGGCCAGGTGCTGCTGCACAGTGAAGCTGCGTTCCGTCATCGCTCGGAAGCCAGATGGTACATAATGTCCCGTCACCAGGAGATTCAACCAATTGAGCGATGATTGTGAGGACTTCCGTTAGCGGAGCCCCTGCGAGAATTAACCGCAGGATGTTGAGGACAGATTCGGAGGAAAACAGACCTGAGACGTTCTGCGTCTCTTTCGTACTCAAGACCAGCTCTGGGGCAGATTGTGTCGCAGACTCCATCAGATCTCCTCTTTCAATGCTACTCCGACAGAAGGACTTTCTACTCATGTGGAGGGCCTGATTGTAGTGTGGGATTGGAACATAACACTTGTCACTATCCGGTCCCCTGCTATAGTCCGCTGGTATTAATCAAAAACTAATTCCTATAAAGCACTGTGCAGATTACACATAGACGGTGTGGTTGTTCTTATGTTCGATGACACACTTATGTCTGCTTAACTGGTAAGGGCTCGTTAGTGAGTTCGTGCTTCTCACGGAAGCGGCGGTACCGGTCGAGAAGGGATGCCGGACCGCGGACTCGGAGAAAGACTAGGTTTCCTACGAAGCGTTTTTCGCGGATGATCGCTCCGCCTTCGAGCGAGGCGAGGATGGAGCCTTCTGATTGTGGAAGCCTAAAACCGAATTCGACGACCGGGTCGACGACGAGCGCAGCGTCTATGGCCAACAGGAGTTGTTCAAGGCCGGTGTGTTGAAGTGCGGAGACAGGAATTGCGTTGCGATCGTTGGAGATATGCGCGAGTTCCTGGGGAGGGACGAGATCGATCTTGTTCAGTACCTGTATGACGGGTTTGCTCGAGACTGCGAGTTCGGTCAAAACTTTCTCAACTTGAGTTTTTTGCTCTTCGCGGATAGGGCTGGCGGCGTCCTGGACGTGTATGAGAATTTCGGCTCGCTCGACCTCTTCGAGTGTGGCGCGGAAGCTCGTGACCAAGGTGGGTGGAAGGTTGCGGATGAATCCGACTGTATCGGAGAGCAGGATCTTGCGGCGTGAAGGAAGCTGAAGCTGCCGGAGCTTGGGGTCGAGAGTGGCGAACATGCGGGCCGATTCGAGCACGCCGGCCTCGGTGAGAGCGTTGAAGAGAGTGCTCTTGCCGGCGTTCGTATAGCCCACGAGAGCGACGACCGGGACTGGGACTGCTTCGCGGCGTTGCCGCTGCTGATGGCGGATGCGGCGAACGACGGCGAGCTGAGTTTTGATGTGGTCCAGGCGAGAGTTGATCTTGCGGCGATCGGTCTCGAGCTGGGTCTCGCCCGGGCCACGGGTTCCGATGCCGCCGCCTAGCTGGGACATGGCGCGACCGCGTCCGGCGAGGCGTGGCAACTGGTATTCGAGCTGTGCGAGTTCTACCTGGAGTTTGCCTTCGCTGGTCCTGGCGTGGCGGGCGAAGATGTCGAGGATGAGCTGCGAACGATCGATCACGTGGCAGGGTAGACGGGATTCAATATTGCGGAGCTGCGATGGGGTGAGGTCGTGGTCGAAGAGAACAAGCGATGCGTTGGTGGAGGCGACGACCTCAACGATTTCGTCGAGTTTGCCTTGACCGACGAGGCTAGAAGGATCGGGTTTTTGGCGGCGTTGGACGAGGGTGGCTGCGATGGTCGCACCGGCTGATCGGGCGAGTTCCTCGAACTCTGCGCGGCTGGCATCGAAGTCGAGGGTGGAGGCTGCATATTCGGACAGGTCTTCTTCTCCAGCGACGACGGCGGCGGCGGTGCGGGCGAGTCGAGCGGCGGCGGTGAGTTGCTTGCGCTTGCGGAGTTCTCCGGTGAATTCAACCACGACAAGTACGGCAAGCTCCTGCTGCGTCTGCGAGGTGCGGAGTTCGCGGGCGAGGAGGGCCGCGTCCTGGGCCTCGCTTGCTTCTACGAGACTGCGGCGGACTGTCTTTCCGCGATTTCGGCGTGATTGGGTTTCATCTGTGTTGGCTTCGGACGAAGCCTTCTTGCTGGTCAAAGTTGTCTCAATTCATGGGCCGGGCTTCCGGCTGACTATCTCAATGATACTGAATGATCAGCGTCGGCACGCTGTTTCAGAGCTTCCGTTTGTCGCTGCAAGATGGTTGGACATTGATATGCATCTGCCACTTTTAATGGATGCGCTTTATCCGGTCTGCGCCGTCAGCTCAGGTCCCATTCTCCGAAAGATCGCGCCATACAAGATTGCGACTCCGCACAGTGGGGATAGGGCACCGAGGAAACATATGGCATTGAAGCTATGGTGGTTTACCCAGGAACCGATCAGAGGAGAGATGACTGTCTGCATGAGGCCGTAGCTGGCGGTTAGGAGAGAGAAGACAAAGCTGGCATGGGAGGTGCCAAAGAGATCCAGAGCCATTGCGTAGATGTTGACGCTGATACAGAGAGTGCAGAAGAAGCTCATGCCGATGGCTACGGTTGCCCAGGCTGCGCTTGGCAGTATGGGGATTGTCGCGGTAAGCAGGAGACCAAGGGCGGCCCAGAAACAAACGTTGAAGCGCGCGTTCTGCACGGGGGTTCCGTTGCGCGCGTTATGCATTGCGAACCAGCCACCTGAGATTCCGCCCAGCATAGCTAGGATAGGGGGGATCCATGCGAAGTGCAGGTTAGCTGCAGTTGCAGAGAGGCCACGCTCGCGCACGAGATACACCGTGGTCCAGTTGGTCCAAAGACTATAGAGAGGCATAAGAAGCAGACTGGCGATGATTAGAGCCCAGAGGCCAAGTTCGCGGAGGAGACGTCCAACTTTGATTGGAGTGCGTTCAGAGGGGAATATTTTAACTTTGTTGTGCCGTGTCGTTGACATCAATAGCCAGAGTGGAATCCAGAGCAGTCCTAGTATCCCCGCAACGAGGAAGGTGCTCTGCCAGCCATATCTCGCGGTGAGGCCGCCCGCCATTAGAGTCGCGCCTACGGCACCGATGGTGAGTGCTATCTGTGTAGCCGCAGTTCCCATACTTCTTTCCGGCGGGCTGAGATAGGTGACGTAGGCCTTCGCTACTGCTGGCAGTGACGCTGACTCGGCGCACCCGAGCAAGATCCGGCACAGCAGTAGAGCGTGAAAGCTGGATGCGAATGCAGTTGCGATTCCGCAGATTGACCACAGCGCCAAAGCGATTACAGCGACTCTGGTGAATCCGAATCTATCTACCAAGAGGCCGGAGAGAGGCGCGCAAAGTCCATAGGCGATAGAGAAGCCGGCGACGGTTATCCCATATTGACCGGTTGTGAGATGAAGTTGGGTTTGGAGGATCGGCCAGACTGCGGCGAGTAGGTTGCGGTCAAGTGCCGTGACGCTCAACGATAGAGCAAAGATCGCGACAATTAGAGTGGGGTGGCGACGAATCAAGAGACGGGAGTTCCCTTCGATGATGCGCGATGGATGAGCCATGCGTTACCGCAAGGGACATACCTAGTTTATGGCAGACAACGGTGTTACTCCGCTGACTCCGTAAAGATGGGCGCGGAGCTCGCAAGCGCCGGCATGATAAGTGTCCACTTCGTTATTCGTCTCTGGATTGTCGGCGATGGGGTGTGTCAAAGATAAAGAGATCACTTCCGTTTTGGGAAGTATATGCAGAGGGCTACCTTGCGGTAGCCCTCTTGTTTGCGGAGTTGAGTGACAACAAGCGAACTACGCCTTGCGCACGTCGAAGCGATCGAGGTTCATCACCTTGTTCCATGCACTTACGAAGCCCTTCACAAACGTCTCCTTCGAGTCGGTTGATGCGTAGACTTCTGCGATAGCTCGGAGCTGAGAGTTGGAACCAAAGATCAGGTCCACACGAGTGGCGGTCCACTTGATCTCACCTGTCCCACGATCCAACCCTTCAAACAAGCCTTCCGAAGTAGAAGATGGCTTCCAGTCGGTCGCCATGTCGAGCAGGTTGACGAAGAAGTCATTCGTCAGCGTCTCGGGCTGCGTAGTGAAGACACCGTTCTTCGAGCCATGGAAGTTGGCACCGAGGACGCGCAGACCACCAACGAGCACGGCCATCTCAGGAGCGGTCAGAGTCAGCAACTGCGCACGATCGACCAGCAGCGCTTCCGCTCGTTCGGTGTGCCCGAGACGGAGGTAGTTGCGGAAGCCATCTGCCGTCTGCTCCAGAGGGGCGAAGGACTCAACGTCAGTCTGTTCCTGCGAAGCGTCCGAGCGGCCAGGCGCAAAGGGGACGGTGACGTCGTATCCGGCCTTCTTCGCTGCCGCTTCGACTGCGGCGCAACCGCCGAGGACGATCAGGTCAGCTAAGGAGACCTTCTTACCAAAGTCCTTCTGGATGCCCTCGATGGTACTGAGAACCTTCTCGAGCACGAGGGGGTTGTTCACTTCCCAGTTCTTCTGCGGCTCGAGACGGATGCGTGCGCCGTTGGCTCCGCCGCGCTTGTCAGAGCCGCGGAAGGAAGACGCCGCAGCCCAGGCCGTCGAGACGAGATGAGAGATAGACAGGCCGGAGGCGAGGATCTTCGTCTTCAACGCTGCGATGTCCGCTTCGCCGATGAGTTCGTGGTCGACAGTGGGGACGGGGTCCTGCCAGATCAATCGCTCGTTGGGAACCAGCGGACCGAGGTAGCGGACGATGGGGCCCATATCGCGGTGCGTGAGCTTGAACCATGCGCGGGCGAAGGCGTCGGCGAACTGGGCAGGATTTGCCTGAAAGCGTTTGCCGATCTTTTCGTACTCGGGATCGAACTTAAGTGCGAGGTCCGAGGTGAACATCATGGGCAGATGCTTCTTGTCCTTGACGTGTGCGTCGGGAACGTTGGCTTCCTCGTTCACGGCGTACCACTGCCACCCACCGCCGGGACCTTTCTTCAACGCCCAATCGAAGTTGTAGAGGTTGTCGAGGTATTCGCTGTCCCACTTGATCGGGTTTGATGTCCAGGCGCCTTCGAGGCCGGAAGAGATGGTGTCTTCGGAGTGGCCTTTGCCTTTGGAGTTCTTCCAGCCGAGGCCTTGCTGTTCGACGGGCGCGCCTTCGGGTTCAGGACCGACGTTGGGACCGGGGTCGTATGCGCCGTGCCCCTTGCCGAAGGTGTGGCCGCCGGCGATGAGCGCAAAGGTCTCCTCGTCGTTCATGGCCATGCGGCCGAAGGTCTCGCGGATGTCACGGGCGGACCCGACTGGGTCGGGCTTGCCATCGGGGCCTTCCGGGTTCACGTAGATGAGACCCATCTGCACGGCGGCGAGAGGGTTGTCTAGGTTGCGCTCTCCCTGGTAACGGTCGCTGCCGAGCCACGTGTGCTCCGAGCCCCAGAAGATATCTTCCTGCGGAACCCAGACATCAGCGCGACCGCCACCGAAGCCGAAGGTCTTGAAGCCCATCGATTCGAGCGCGACGTTGCCGGTAAGGATCATGAGATCAGCCCATGAGATCTTCTTGCCGTACTTCTGCTTGATGGGCCATAGCAAGCGGCGGGCCTTGTCGAGGCTAACGTTGTCCGGCCAGCTGTTGAGCGGTGCAAAACGCTGTGTGCCCATGCCTGCGCCGCCACGGCCATCATGGGTGCGGTAGGTGCCGGCGCTGTGCCATGCCATGCGGATGAAGAATGGGCCATAGTGGCCGTAGTCCGCAGGCCACCAGCTCTGCGAGTCGCTCATCAAGGCGTGGAGGTCCTTGATGACGGCGTCGAGATCGAGTGTTTTGAACTCGGCCGCGTAGTCGAAGTCCTGACCCATTGGATCTGCCAGCTTGGTGTTCTGGTGCAGGATGGCGAGGTCGAGGCGGTCGGGCCACCAATGCTCGTTGCGCGTGATCTTGCGTGAGTTGAGCGTGACAGCACCATGCATGGGTGAGGCCGTCTCGGTCGCGGTGGGGGAGGGGGTGTTTCCGCCGCCGTGCGGCACTGGACATTTCATTTCGTTCGACATTTTTGCTCCTTCGTTCTCATTGCCGGGGAAACCTATCCCACGATTGGGCCACGTGGCCAACGGTTAGCGAGTTGTGACTGTCACCTACGGACGGCTGGCGCCGGTCGTTAAATGTTTGCTTTTAGCCTTCGCGGATGTTGCAACTTGTTCAGCATGGTTAGTGAGTGGATGGTTTAGCTACGTTTTGTTTTCTGGCACGCGGCACAGATTCCGATGACGTCGATAGCGTATCGCTCCACCTGAAAGCCTCCTGGCAACCGTTGCAATGCCGGAAGTACACCAAGATCCTTTTCTTCGATGTCGGTGATGGCCTTGCAATGCGAGCAGACCATGTGATGATGGAGGTGGCTGTTCAGCTCGACTCGGAGAGAACCGTGGTGCATGCTGACTTCTTTTAGCACGCCTCTCTCGACGAAGAGATGAATGTTTTTGTAAACCGTCGCGAGGGAGATTGCGGGTATACGCTTCTTGACTCGCGCGTAGACCTCTTCCGGACTGGGGTGGCCAGGCATCGTCTGCATAACCTCGTAGAGAACTTGGCGCTGGTGGGTCGCGGTGAGGCCGTGGTCCGCACAGAGTTCACGGAAGGAACGGGTCTCGACACTGGAAGAGAGATACATCAAGAGCTAGTAAACGATAATTATTATCGTTCGTCAAGGGATAGAGGTTTTAAGGGGAGAAAGATCGGGCAGCAAATGTGACTTATGAAGGAATTAGCCTGAACACTCGTGTCATAGACGCCTTAATCCATCATATGGGAGCTTTGTACCTTTCGAAGCCGGAAGTCACTGACTTAAATCAAGGACGTTGTCCCAGCATCTGTTGGATGTTGTTCTGCGCAAGGAATAGGCCAAGTTGAGTCTCCAAAAGGGAGGCCTTGGTGTCGTAAACGGCGGCGTCGGCTTTTGCGGTGTTCGATGCGAGATCTGCGTTTTGTGCTACACGAAGAGCGCTAACTCGAGCTGCTTCGATTCGTGCTTTGAGGGCCTCGTTCACAACCGCAATAAGTTGCTTTAACTGTTCGGTCTTGTCATAGGCAGCCGAGATCTCGATGGCTACATTGGCTTCGGTCTGCTGCAATTGGGTCTCTGCCATCTGAAGTTCGATTTTGGCTTGTTTGAGCTTCGCCTCTCGAGCGCCGCCGTCGAAGAGGTCGTAGGTGAACACGCCGCCGAATGTGCCGAAGTTGTGTACGAGAAATGGAATTCCGCTCTGATAGCTATATCGTGCCATTCCGCTGATGTCCGGAATATATGCGTCGCGCGCAGCGGCCACTCCAGCTTTCGCCTTCTCTACTGTTTGCATGGCCGCGAGTACTTTGGGGTTGGTCGCTGTTACGGCTGCAATCGCTTCGGATCGAGACGGGAGCACTGGTACCGCTCCCAGAGAATCGCCGTCGAGAATCAGGCGAGTACCGAGCGGTAGTCCGAGGACATCGTCGAACTGGAGCGTCGCATCGTCGATCGCGAGTTGCTGCGTGAGCACGGACTGTTGCTGGTCGAGATATGCGGCGTGGGCCTGTAAGGCGGCGACATCCAAAGATTTGCCTTCTGCTACTGCCCGCGCATCTTCGGATTCGCTGACTGACGCAGCTGACGCAGCCCGCTTCGTGGCTTCCAAATGTGCCTGCGCCGTGAGGATATTGAAGTACATCTGGTGGACCAGCAGGGAGATCGAATTTTCCGCGTCGGCTTCATCGATCTGCGCGCTTCGGACATCTGCTGCCGCGAACCTGTCGCCTGCACGTATTTTAAACATCTGGGTGAGGGGTTGGGTCAGCCCTGTACCGCTTGTGTATGTGTTCAGCGATCCCTGGCCGAGCCGAAGGGAGTTGCCGGGGATGAGTCCGGTTGCAGTGGGGTTTCCGAAGGCACCAGCGGGAATGTCGATGCCCTCAAGTTCAGTGACGTGCAGTACCGTTGACTCGTTTTTGATATGGGGATAATAGTTCGACCGAGCGATGGTTCGCTTTGCTTCGTTGTCTTCCACGGAGAGATGGGCAAGTTTGAGGCGGCGATTGTTTTGCATAGCCAACTCGACCGCTCTGGAGAGGGTAAGCAATCTGGTGGGGCGTGCGTTGTCCGTCGATACTGGGCTTTCTGCCTGTGCGACCGCATGACGAACGGTGAAGAAAGAGGCGACCAGTAGAGCGAGGATCAGGCATCCGCGTGACGGACCGCCGGAGATTCTGTGCTCCACTTTTAACTGTTCGTATGCTTTCCTCATTGCACTATGTCCTCTGAGCCTTTAGGGCAGCCATCATTTGTTTGTATTGAGTCTTTGCCGGTTCCATGGAGGCGATCACAATCAGGCAGGCGATGGACGCGCAGCCGAGCAGGAGAAAACAGTCCGTGACCGCCAGGGTGAACGCCTGCTTTCGCACGGTCAAGGCAAGCAGGGTCGATGCGCGGCCCATTGCAACATCCGAAGTGGCGGCCTGGGCCTGCATGCCAGCCGTGAGAGCAGCGATGCGTTCGTTTGTAGCGAGCGAACCCGATTGGATGTTGAGTCCTAATACATTCGAGTGATACGCCTCGCGGGTTTGAAGGAAGTGCCCCATGAAGGCCGCTCCAATTTCTCCCCCAAAGAGGCGAATCGTCTGGAAGAAACCAGAGAACGTCAGCAGATCGATGCCCCGGCTCATGGCTCCCGAGTTCAGAATGTCCAGGACGAGCGAGCCAACTAATCCGTTGAACGCAATGCCTTCTCCTAACGCAAGGACCAGTTGGCTGGCCATGAAGTTCGTTCCTGACCAATCGGAGGAGAGGTTGGCATTCATCAGACATCCCAGACCCATCAGACCGAAACCGAACCCGAGGATGATGCGACTGTCGATTCGACCCAACAGATAAACCGCGAGCAGACCGGCGAGAATCTGCGGAATGGCCAGCCACAACAAAACCGGACCGACCTCGGCGTTGCTATAGCCCTGAACGCTTGTCAGATAACTTGGGACGACCACTACAGCGGAGAGCAGAAGAAATCGAAAGAAGATAAGAACGAATGCCAGCAGTATGGGAGTGCGGCGTCGGAGAAAGGGAAAGTTGATGAGTGGGTTGGGCTGCGCGAAGTGCCGAACTGCTGAACAAATGACGAGAAAGGAACCACTGACGACCAGTGCGACAAAGGTGCCGGAGCGCCACCAGTCCAGCCGCTGTCCCTGATCGAGGGCGCCATAGAGCATTGCCGCTCCAGCACTGGCATATAGAAACCCGCGCCAGGACGGTCTCGGTTGACCAGGCTTCGGCTGCGGCAGGGGTTGAGGCGGGATGCCGAGGTAGACGAAGAGCATCATCAGCGGAGCCAGTAATGCGTCTGTCCAGAAGATCCAGCGCCATGAAAGTGCGTGGAGGAGCCAACCCTCATAGGAATGGGCGACATGCGTTGTGACAACGATGTCCACCGCATATACGGAGATTCCATAGAGCGCGTAGCGTTGCGGTATGTTGCGAAGGATAAAAGACAGGCTGAGTGGATAGAACGTGCCTGCCGTCAAGCCGCCCAATACCAAGAGACTGATGAGAATGGAGAAGTGAGTGGCGAAGGGCATGACGAGACAAAATATCGAAAAGCTTCCCGCACAGGCCAGCAGCACCCGACGAGGACCGAGCAGACCGCCAAGATAGACAGAGAATGGTCCGACGAACATCATTCCCATGTTGTAAGAGGTTCCTACCCAGGAGGCCTCATCGAAATCAAGATGCAGTGCGCCGCGCAGGTCTGCGATGCCAACGCTGAGCAACCGGCCCAGAAAGGTTGCGAGTGCAGCGCCAAGCAATACTCCCACGATTCCGAATGCAGGATGATAGGTTCTTTTGTGTGCGTTCTCTTGTGGCGCCTCTGGCATGGTTGGGATTTACCTCGCAGCGGGGTTGCCTGATGGACGTATCGCAACCTCCGCGGAGAAGCCCGGACGTAATGCCGCGATTTCAGAGGCTTGGTCGAGAACGATCTTGACCGGAATGCGCTGCACTACTTTGGTGTAGTTGCCCGTTGCATTGTCAGGCGGAAGCAGAGCAAACTGCGAACCGCTTGCCGGTGCTATATCCAGAACATGGCCGTGGAAAGATGAGGATGGGAGAGCATCAATACGCACATCGGCGCTGTCGCCTTGACGCACGCGCCCGAGTTGAGTCTCCCTGTAGTTCGCCTGAATCCAGATTCCGCTTTGTACCAGATTGACCACTTGAACACCGGCTCCAACAAGCTGCCCCGGGTGAACGCGAAACTCTCCGACGGAACCGTCGGCGGGAGCGAAGATTTTGGTGTAGCCGAGGTTGACCTGGGCTACGACAATGGCGGCTTTTTTTGCATCAATCTGAGCAAGCAGCCCTGCGTCCTTGGAGCTCAATACTGATCGTTGCTGTTTCGCACCAGCCAGCGCGGCCTGAGCGCCGGCTACAGAGGCCTGAGCCTTCGCAAGATCTGCCTGATGTGCCTGGAGACCGGCCACGACGCTCAGCTTTGCAGCTTCTGCCGTCTCAAACTGCTGTTTTGTGGCAGCCCTATTGCTCAACAGTGCCTGCTGGCGTGCGAATTCGGATTCGGACTGGGTAACAGTAGCCTGTGTCGCGTCGATCCCTGCGCGTGCCGCAGCTACTGCAGCCTGTGCCTGATCGATGCCTGACTCGGCGGCGGTTATGCTCGCATCTGCGGCTCGCTTTGCATCCTGATTTCCGGCGTATTCGGCTTTCGCACCTTCGAGTGAAGCCTCCGCCTCTTTGAGCATCGCCTGATAGTCCGCATCATCGAGTTCCACCAGTAGTTGGCCTGCCTTAACGGACTGGTAATCACCTACTGTAACCCGTCGCACCGTACCGCTGACGCGTGTGCTCAGAGGCGTTTGATCTGCCCGCACATAGGCATCATCGGTCTTCTGGACTCCCGCTCCGGACTCGTTACTGGTCCAATGGTCTCGAATGATGAAAAAAAGTCCCACAGCGATACCGAGGACAACGATTGGGACAATGACCGCACGTTTCGTCATGACTCAGAAGATCTCCATCGGGTGGTATCCATGGCCAGACCCCATACCCAGAATTTTCATTGTAGGGACAGCATACAGGTCTATTGGAAGCTGTCCACTTGCTGTGTGCCAGGACTGGCAGAGGTTGAGTAAAATCGCCAAATAGCCAAGTGCCTCTCGCGCGACACTTACGCTGGTATTTTCGATGTGATCCAGGATTTCTTTAGTCGGTTCCCTACATGCTGATATCTGAGAGCAGGCAACTGCGAAGACTAGCCGCTAGAGTCGAGTTAGCGCTCCGCTCGGGAATGTGTCACCGACGATTAGGTCAGCAAGTTGTCTAGTGCCAATCCGGGAAGGGACTACTCCAGCGTTCAATTTCTGGTGAAATTTCGAATAGCTCTGCCGACATATCTGATAAGCCTCTGCGGACAGTCCGCGGACCGCAATCCGAAAGGTAATGAAATGAATCTGTCTGCAGTGCTCGCGCAAGATGCCTCTCAAAACTCACTCTTCAACGAACTTGCTTCGATCAACAACAACGCGGCTTCGACCACTGCGGCCAACTCTACCACCCAGACCTCGTCAACTCAGAGTCTCACAGCTGCATCTTCGAGCTCGGACGACTCGTCGTCCACCGATCCGCTCGCAAACGATCTGGCGACGCTTCTCAAGTCTTTAGGTTCGGGCGATGTGAATGCTGCCAAAACCGCTCTGACCAAATTGGAGGCTGATCTCAAGACCGACGCGCCTTCGACCACGTCTCAACCGTCAAACTCTTCAACGAATAGTACCTCCGATGCTCAGGCCTCCAATCCACTATCCAAGCTGCTCCAGCAATTGGGCGCCGCTCTGAAATCTGGAGACACTAATGGCGCTCTACAAGATCTGAGCAGCTTCCTCTTGAGTACCGGTCAGGGGTCTGGCTCTGCGGTTAACGTATCTGCGTGAGGAATCGATAGCCATATGATTGTCCTGGGCTCTCTCATGAAAAGGGTGCGCCAGCTAAGACGCATCCTTATTGAGAGAATCGTCGTCCCCCCAGCGGCATGTGAATCGGACATTCGGGGTCGAACACAGGCCGACTTATCACAACGCGCTCTGCAACTTCAGAAAGCACAGAGAAAGATAGATAGAGCTTAGAGCTTGATGCGCATCCTCAATGCAGTCGCTCCGACGCATCCATGATTCAACGCAGAAAACACGTTGACTTTCCGTTGGCAACTTCGTACAGTCAAACCCTCACTACATCGCAGTTAATCCACCTCAACGAGCATCTATGGGGTTAGACCATGAAGCAGATGAAGTTTTTGGTGGGGCGTTCCCCATCGGCAGAAGCCACTACCGGTACAAATCTGCACAAAGCATTTCTTCTCGTTATCCTCTGCTTCATCGGGCTAGTGAGTTCTTCACCGTTGTATGGTCAGGCCGCTGGAAGTTTCTCCGGGAATGTCCTCGACAAATCCGGATCGAGTGTCCCTGGGGCTGACGTCACCGTGGTCTCTCAGACTACCGGCCTCACACGTGCAAGTAAGACGGATAGTGCGGGACACTATCTGATCCCCCTGCTCCCCGTTGGAACCTATACCGTACGCGTCGACGCGGGCGGCTTCCAAAGCGCTGCCTCAAAAGACTTGGTGCTCGAGGTGCAGGAAGCTCGTGAACTCGATTTTTCGCTCTTCCCCGCTACGGTAAGCACCACTGTGGTCGTCAGCGGCGACGCCCTCGCTGTCGAGACCGGCAATTCCTCTCTTGGCCAGGTCATTACCTCGCAGCAGGTATCGCAGCTACCCTTGAATGGCCGCGATTTCGTTCAACTCGCCACGCTGACCGCCGGCGCTACGGCAGAGACGAACCCCAACAGCTTCTTCACCTCCGGCGCTGATAGTGAAGTGGCAGCACGTGGTTCTTTCTCTCTATCGGTGGGCGGCTCGCGCCCCAACAGCGCGGACTGGCTACTAGATGGCGTCGACAATAACGAACTCACCTCAGGTGGTATCGGCATCTTCTCCTCGATCGACGACATCCAGGAGTTCAAGGTTCTGACCTACACCTACTCAGCCGAGTACGGCACCCGAGCGGGCCCAACCGTGCTGGTCACCACAAAGTCCGGCACCAACGGCTTTCACGGGTCACTCTTTGAATTTGTGCGCAATACTGACCTCAACGCCATTAACTACTTTTCAACCACTTCCACTAAGTTCAATCTGAATCAATTCGGCGGCGCAATCGGTGGCCCCATTCACAAGGACAAGACTTTTTTCTTCGTCGATGCCGAACAGAAATATCAACGCCAGGGCATAACCTTTACGGGCTTGGTGCCTTCGCTGGCTATGCGCTCAGGCGATTTCTCCGCCGACCCTTTTGGCAATCCGATCTCTGGACTCGCAATTATCAATCCAAATACACTTGGTCCGTTCCAGTGTAGTAGCGCGGGGAATCCCACACCTGCAAACGCCGATGGAAGCCAGACACACGGCACCCCCTGTAACAAAATTCCATCTAATCTGTTCAACAACATTGGACAGGCCATGATCAACCTGTACCCGGCGCCGAACGCCAACAACCCCGGTGGAAACTACAACTATGTCAACTCACCTGTGCGCAGCCTAAACGAAACCAAGTTCGATGCGCGTCTGGACCAGACCTTTTCCAGCAAAGACAACGCCTTCGCTCGTTTCAGCTACGATCAGGCGACCTCGTATGTGCCGGGCGGCGGTCCGGGATTTGCTGAAGCCAGCGCCTTCGGCAGCAATCAGCGGATCGCCAACCATGCTCGGAACATCGCCCTCAGCGAAACCCATGTGTTCTCGTCCACGATGCTTAACCAAGCCAGTTTTGGTTATAACCGCATCTTCGACTACATCTTGTCCCAAGGCACGGGTACCTGCGCCTCGGCAACAATTGTGCCAGGCGGAATTCCCGGAGCAAACCTTGGATGCGGTGGCGGCGCGACGCCCACCTGCGCTGCTGGCGCCTATAGCTGCGGGCTGGTCTCAACGGAGATAACAAACGGAGGTTACTGGGCCCTTGGCGATCGCGGCTACTCTCCGTTCCAGGGTGGGACGAACATCTTCTCTTTCAAAGATTCGTTCGACCTCATCCTTCACAAACATGACTTGAGAATGGGTCTCGACTTCCGCGCCAACCAGATGAACGTAGGCTCTGAGGCCTTCGCGGACGGTTTCTGGCTTATCGGCAATGGTGGTAACTTTACCGCGGGTGCTGGCGCCCTTGGCAATCCGGAGGCCGATCTGCTGCTTGGTCTGACGGGTGGAGGCATTCACGATCAGACCTACGATGGCGCCGTCACAGGACGCCGCTGGAAGATTTATCGCCCGTTCGTCGCGGACGATTGGAGAGTCGTACCCTCACTCACACTTAATCTCAGCCTTGCCTGGGATATGACCACTCCGATCTCGGAAGTGCATGGACGCATGGCCGACTACATTGCTTCCACTGGCCAACTGCTCATCGCCAATCAGAATGGCGTGAGCTCGTCGGCAGGCATCAACATGGATTGGACGGCGCTCGAACCCCGTGTCGGCGGCGCCTGGAAAGTCTTTGGCAGCGAGAAAACTGTACTACGCGCTGGCTACTCGCTCTACCACGACTCCGCTTGGAGCCAGGGTGCACAAGGCCTATGGCAGAACCCGCCCTTCCTGGGTGAATCCGACAGGTTCACTGGCGCCGGCTGCGCTTTTGCAACCTCCTTCTGCGCCTCTGCGGCAGGCGGAAGCAATGCGCCCACTGGATATAGTCTCTCCGACGGATTTCAACTCCTTCCGACGCCGCCCACCGTCGCTAACTATCAGGGTTCGTTCACCTACGAGCCCACGAATCTCAAACTCGGCCGTGTCCAGCAGTACAACGTGAACGTCGAACGCCAGTTGTTCGGCAACCTCGTGCTGACCGCAGGCTATGCCGGCTCCCAAGGGAGTCACATCCTGATGCTCGGCAACGACCTCAACACGTCGAGTCCGTCCGCGTGCGGCACGGTGCCCGGCTACACGCTCGGTTGCCTTCCCGGTGGAGCACCTTACATACCGCCCTACAAAACGGGCAATGCTATTTTGTTGATAGGCGATGTAGGCAAGACCAGTTATAACTCGCTTCAGATCAAGGCGGAGACCAAGTCACCGGCGCACGGTCTCTATGCCTTGGTCGCCTATACCTACTCCCGCACTTATGACAACGGGCTAAGCGACGGCCTAGGTTCTGTGTTGAGCGCACCCTTCTTTCCTCTTCCGAACTGGCAGAATCTGGATTGGTCCTTGTCTCAGATCAATCTCAATAACAGCTTTACAGGCAGTGTCATCTACGATCTGCCTTTCGGCCGCGGAAAGCAGTTCGGCAGCGATTGGAATCCCGTAACCAATAGTCTTCTTGGCGGTTTCCAAGTCACTCTCATCGAGAGGATTTTGTCTGGGTTCCCAGTACCCTTGATCGACAGCAATAATCAATCTGGCGTTTACTTCGATAATGGCGGTAATAGTAATAACTGGAACCGTCCAAACCAGGTCCCTGGCTGCAACGTCTACGCTGCGAGCCACGCCGCTCACCAATGGATCAACTCATCCTGCTTTGTGGCTGCGCCCGTTGGAGAGTTGGGCAACGCTGCACGTGTCCCGGTCGTTGGCCCGGACTTCGTCAACAGCGATTTCTCGGTCATCAAGCAGTTCGCTCTGCCGCGCAAAGACATGGGTCTGAACTTCCGCGCTGAGTTCTTCAACCTCTTCAATCATCCGCAATATGGCATGCCGGTGAGTGACATAAACGAGGCGGGTTTCGGAGCTGTGAACTCTACGGTCAATAACCCTCGCCTCGTGCAACTTGCGTTGAAGCTAACGTTCTAAGCAATAGGAATGTCAATGCAATTGCCAGAGAGGGTGCGATAGACGGTCGGGCTCCAACCCTGTTAATCGGGCTTTCGCGTTATTTTTGCGCAATTGCGAACGTAACGAACCGCCGATACACTCTCAATTCTTTGCGGAAGATAATCTCAACAACGCGCCTGCCCTCAAAGATCGCTCATTGTGTCATGCGCAAAGTGCCGATGCGTGCGACGGATATATATAACTGCTTACGCTTGTGGTAAGTCACCTTGGCCACCGAGAGCGTATATCATTACCCCATGAAGCCGTTTTTCCAAATCGTTGCTGTAACCGTACTCCTGTTGTTCCTTGGAGTGTCGGGGGCGGACTGTTTGGTTCCGAACGCGCGGATGACTGACACAGAGAGGGCGTGCTGCCAACAGATGGCAGGTCAGTGCAATATGAGCATGGCGGCCAAGCATCCGTGCTGCCAGAAGAACGTGCAACGTCATGATGACGTGAACACGAGCGATCTGTCGCACTTCACTCCTCCTCTGTTCTCTCAGGTAGCAATTCCCGGATCGGGTCTTTCTCTTGACGTGTCAGTTTTGCATGCTGCCCTCCCCGATCTACTGAGAAAGCTGCCGCATGACCCACCAATCCCTTCTGTTGAAATCCTAAGAATCTGATTTAGCTCTCGTTTCCTTATGAAGACGCATACGTGTGTCTTCATGTTTCCAGCTTGGACCTGTGTGGAAGAGACGAGAGTTGCGCTTTTCGCGGTTAGCGTTTGCTTACTGCGGCACTCCCGACTTCGGGAATAAATGGGCGACGAGCCTAATCTTCCTGTCCATGGCCAAACTGCAGGTTCCACCAAAGCGCTGAGGGAGAGGCTTGCCATGATTGATCGCCTTATCGAATTTTCTCTAAAAAATAAGTTTATCGTTGTCATGCTCTGGATCGGAATCGCGGGCTGGGGCCTGTGGGCGATGCTTCGCGCACCCATCGATGCTATTCCAGATCTGAGCGATAACCAGGTGATCGTATTCACCGATTGGCAGGGACGCAGCCCGCAGGAGGTGGAAGACCAGATTACATATCCGCTCACCGTCAATCTGCAAGGACTGCCGGGAGTTAAGGTAGTGCGCTCCTCGTCGGCATTCGGCTTCTCGATGATCTTCGTTATCTTCAACGATGATGTCGATCTTTACTTCGCGCGCACGCGCGTGCTGGAGCGTCTCAATCTTGTCACGAAGCAGCTTCCCACGGGCGTCGTTCCAACGCTTGGACCGGATGCGACGGGTGTGGGACATGTCTTCTGGTACACGGTGGAGGGCGGAGGGAAGAATCTACGGGACCTGCGCTCGCTGCAAGACTGGTATGTGCGCTACCAACTTAACTCTGTCCCAGGCGTCGCCGAAGTAGCAAGCATCGGCGGTACGGTGCAGCAGTATCAGATTGATGTGGATCCCAACCGGCTACGCACTTACGGGATTCCACTCAGTTTGGTGATGCGTGCTGTGATGGCGAGCAACTCGAACGTGGGCGGCAATGTCATCTCCGAAAACGGTTCCTGGTCGATCGTGCGCGGACTTGGACTGATCGAAAATCTCGACGACATCCGCAACATTGTTGTCGGCTCTCACAATGGCACTCCCGTATTCGTGAAGGATCTGGGCGATGTCAAAATCGGCGACGCATTCCGCACCGCCGCCCTTGTTAAGAACAGCTCCGAGGCGGTCGGCGGAGTGATCGTGGCGCGAACGGGCGAGAACACCGAAGATGTCATCGACCGCGTAAAACAAAAGATCAAGGAGATCGAACCCGGGTTGCCGCCGGGCGTGCATATCGTTCCGTTCTATGACCGATCGCAGTTGATCGAGGCCACCGTCGATACACTCCGTCACTCGTTGATCGAAGAGGTCATTCTAGTCACGCTCGCGCACGTCATTTTCCTGATGCACTTCCGCAGCATTCTGGTTGTCACCGTACCGTTGCCGCTTGCCGTGCTCTGCTCCTTCCTGCTGATGCACTACGCGCATGTGACCTCGAATGTAATGTCGCTTGCGGGCATAGCCATCGCAATTGGAGTATTGGTCGATGCAGGCATCGTTGTGACTGAAAATGCATTCCGGCACCTGGAAGGCGTAGATACGAACGATAGGAAGCTTGTCTTTGCAACCGTCATGAAGGCCACAAAGCTGGTTGGCCGTCCGACGTTCTTCTCAATGGCGATTATCATCCTTGCGTTTGTCCCGGTGTTCGCGCTTACCGGACAGGAAGGAAAGCTCTTTCATCCACTTGCATTCGCAAAGACTTTTGCCATGGTGAGCGCGACAGCGATTGCGCTGACGCTGGTGCCTATTCTTTGCATACTCCTGCTCCGCGGCAAGTTTCATTCGGAAGACCAGAACCCTGTCATGCGGTTTTTGCAGCATCTCTATCGGCCAGCCCTGTCCTGGGCTTTGGATCACCGCGCCATCACACTTGGCATAGCTGTTGTCTTCCTCAGCGGTGCCATAGTTCTGGCTTCCGGCATAGGCAGCGAATTCATGCCACCACTCAATGAAGGCGACATTATGTTTATGCCTATCGCAGACGCGAGCATCTCGCTTTCGCAAAACATTGACTACGCGAAGCGGCAGGACAAAGTGCTGGAGAGTTTTCCCGAAGTCGCCTATGTCGCAGCCAAAATAGCACGGGCTGACACCTCAACCGATCCAGCTGGGCTGAACATGACGGAGACCATCGTGCATCTCAAGCCACACGAACAGTGGCGACCCGGCATGACGCTTCCGAAGCTCAAGAGCGAGATGGATCGCGCCGTCTCTTTACCCGGTGTGGCCAACGTCTGGACTCAGCCGATCATCAACCGCATCGACATGCTGACGACCGGTATCCGGTCGGAGATTGGTATCAAGGTATTCGGGGCAGATCTGACAGAACTTGAAGCAAAGGCCCGTGAGATTGCTGACGCCGTACGCACGGTGAAGGGCGCGAGTGATATCTACCCGGAGCAGGTCACGGGTGGCCTCTATCTCGACATTAAATCGAATCGCGAGGCAGCGGCCCGCTACGGCATTGATGTTGGCGAGATTCAGAACGTCATCGAGACGGCCATCGGTGAAAACAATCTAACCACAACTATTCAAGGGCGGCAGCGCTTCCCAGTGCGCGTTCGCTATGCACCCGAGTTCCGGGACAATCCTGCAGATATTGCCAACGTTTTCGTGACAGGGGCAAATGGGGCACAGATTCCACTGGGACAAGTTGCAGATATCCATCAGGTAGCCGGACCAGCCCAGATCAATAGCGAAAATGGCCTGCTGGAAGTTTCAGTTCTAATGAATACGCGCGGCCGGGACGCCGGCAGCGTCATCGCGGATGCGGAGAAAGCCATCCGCGCAAAAGTGAAGATGCCCACTGGTTACTACTACAGCTGGAGCGGGCAGTTTGAGAATGAAGTCCGGGCAAAGAAGACATTGCAGCTTGTAGTGCCGATCGCTATTGGCATCATCTACATCCTTCTTTATCTGACCTACCGCTCTTTCCTCGAAGCGGCGCACGTTTTGCTTGCCGTGCCGTTTGCTCTCAGTGGAGGACTCTACCTGCTCTGGCTGTTGCACTATAACTTCTCGGTCGCAGTCTGGGTCGGGTTTATCGCACTCTTCGGTACAGCGGTGCAGACAACGGTTGTCATGGTGATCTACCTCGAAGAGGCCGTGGGGAGAGCAAAACTCAAGCACGGCATGCTGACCATCGCTCATTTGCGCGATGCAGTCATGGAAGGAGCGCTTCTTCGCCTTCGTCCGAAGTTCATGACGGTGTCGACCATCGTTGCGGGCTTGCTCCCGATCTTCTGGAGTACGCGCGTCGGCTCTGAGGTGGTCCGTCCTCTGGCAACGCCTGTTCTTGGCGGCATGGTTAGCTCTCTCGTCCATGTACTGATCGTCACTCCGGTCATCTTCTTGTCGCTGCGGGAGCGCGAACTGCGTCGTGGCCAACTTCAGACTGAAGAGATGCAACCAGCACAAGCCAGTCCGGCATTTCCAACCTCACTCTAAGGAGAACTTTTGTGAAGACCTTCTATGCGATCTTATTGACGTTCATCGTTGCTCTATCTGGGTGCAACGGTAACAAAGTTAACCTTTCATCTCTGAAGCCAGCCGCGACCCGGACCGTCGGGAAGCTCACCATCGTGTTCCTGAACAAGAGCGGTGAGCTGATGCAGGGGCAGAATGAATTCGTCATCCAGTTCAAGGATGACCAGGGACAGCCTGTTGATGTCGGTGATATGCAGCTTGGCTCGAACATGTCGATGCCCGGCATGAGTCCGATGTCGGGCGACGCCGAGATTACGCCGGTCGGCCAAACGGGGGTTTATAAGGTGACCTCGAACTTCGCGATGAGCGGAGCCTGGCACTTCACCCTCTCCTGGAGTGGGCCATACGGACAGGGCCACGCAACCTTTAACAATAACGTTAGGTAGGGAACATGAAACGGATGCTATTTGCTTATCGACCGTGGTTATTGATGACGGTGGTGTTGGCAGGTTCTGTATTACTCTCTGCGCAGAGCGTTCCGCCTCCAGACATCACGTCTCATTCCGCGAGTGATTTTATTGACATCAAGCAAGGAGTTACCGAGGCAGAACTTGTAACCCGAGCTCTGGCTTCCAATCCTATGGAACTGGCGCAACGTCAACAGATTGCGATGACCGAAGGTGACATTACACAGGCAAACTTGCGTAAAAACCCCTCGCTTACGCTTGGTGGACTTAAGGAAGTGAATGGCGGAGATAACAGCTTTAACGCCGGTGGCATGTTGCCGTTGGAACTATACGGACGCCGTGCCCGCCGCACTGAAGTGGCCCAGAGTAAGGAGGGGGCGACGCAGCAGAGCGTGGCCGATCAGGAACGCTTACTCGCAGGAGAAGTGCGCACTCGTTTTGGAGAAGCACTCGCTTCCATACGCAATCTGATGTTTACCGAGCAGCTTCTTCAGGTGAACTGGGACTTCCTGAAGCTCATGGAAGATCGCGTACGTGAAGGAGCCACGCCTCCACTTGATGCGAACGAAACGCGTGTCGAAGTCAACCGCATCGAAGCCATGCGCATCGACTATCAGGCGAAAGCAGAGGTTGCGCTGCTTGCTCTCAAGGAAGCTGTAGGCATAGACCCGGAGGAATTCATCCGGCTGAGAGGAGCGCTAGAACTCGCACCCCTCGCCTATGACCAGAAGCAGCTTCTACAACTGGCGGTGGAGCATCGGCCCGACTTGGCATTTCAGCGAGCGAACGAGGCTTTGGCTAACGCAGAACTTCGTTTAGATAAGGCAACGGCAAGGCCGGACGCCAGCGTATTCGGTGGCTATCAACGCCCGGATGTCGGATTTTCGCAGCAAGGATTCGATGCAGCGGGGAATCTTGCTCCGATACGTCAGACGTTCAACTACGCTATCTTCGGGCTCAACATCGATCTGCCACTCTTCAATCGTAATCAAGGTGCTATCGTTGCGGACACTGCAGCTATCCAGGCAACACGAAGCCAGGTCGCAGCGGTCAACCTGACGCTTCGCCATGAGGTTGCACAAAATCTGGTCCGGTTCAGCGGCGCACAGGCGCGGGTCGCGCTCTATCGAGCCGGTGTACGTGATCAGGCAAACCACAACCTAGACGTCGTCCGCCAGACCTATAGCTATGGTCGCACTACCCTACTCGATGTCATCGCCGAACAGCGTCGTTACATCGATATCGAAACCGGATATACGGACATATTGCTCGATGCGTATACGGCTCGTATTGCTCTCGAACAAGCAGTCGGAACCAACCTGCCCTGAAAGGTGAAGCGATGCAGAATATAGATAAGACGGAAGCGACCTCCACCCCGCGTCGCCGCATGATATGGACTGGCCTCGGCGCAATTGCAATCCTCGCTATCGGAGTCGGGATTTGGTTCAGCACACAACACACTTCCAAACGAAAGGCAAAGCAGGAAGCGCCTATGTCCAGCATGTCCGATGTGGCATCGATGTCATCCATGTCGTCTAAGCCATCTCCCGCCAACAACGATGCCACGGACTCAAACGCAACCAACGCTGGAGTACAGGTAGATCTTGGACCGGACGATCTGAAGAACGCGCAGATTCAAACCGTCCATGTAGACATACAGGAAACTATCAGCACACTTCGTGTTCCTGGGGTCGTCAACGTGGATGAGTACAAAGAAGTGCATGTCACGCCGCTGGTTAGCGGAGTCATCAAACAGGTTCCTGTAGTGCTTGGCGATCATGTGCGGCGCGACCAGGCGATGGCGGTGATCTTCAGCAGCGACCTCGCGGAAGCCGAGACAGAGTATCTTGCGATGATGGCTGCGCTGGAGGCAGATCACAAAAAGCTGCTACGCACCCAGAACCTCGTCAAGCTGGGAGCCGCCAGCCAGCAGGAAGAGGAGGAAGTGACAGCAGATCACCTTGCACACGAAGCTCATGTGCGGGCTGCGCTGGAGAAGCTGCATCTGCTGGGTGCGAGCGATCGTCAGATAAGCGCTTTGAAAGAAGCCGAACAGATTGACGCAAACTTCTCCGTGCCGGCACCCATCAATGGTATTGTGCTCACACGCACTGCGAACCTGGGGCTGGTTACGAACATAGCGCAGGAGCTGTTTACGGTGGCGGACCTGTCAACGGTATGGGTGATGGCAAGTATCAACGAGAAGGATTTCTCGACGATTCGTGTCGGAACAACCGCTGAAGTAACCGCCCCGGCCTATCCAGGCCGAGTCTGGAAGGGTTGTGTTGTCTACATCCAGCCTCAGGTAGATCCCAGCACTCGCACGGCGCAGGCTCGCATTGAGGTTGCGAATCCCGATGAGAGCTTGCGGCTTGCTATGTATATGGATGTCACGTTCATGTCCGCGGGCGGCAAAGGTCTTACGGTTCCCGAATCGGCGGTGCAGGCGATCGGCGAGAAACGTTATGTCTTCCTTCCAGTCACTGATAGCGAAGGTAGTTTTGCCTTCCGGCAAGTCAAACTGGGTCCTGCGTCAAACGGTTTTTATCCCGTTCTGGACGGGCTGAAGCTCAATGACGAAGTAGTCAAGGAAGGCAGCTTCATCCTTAAAGCCGAAGCGATACGTCAGCATCCCGAACTGTAGAGGGTGATAAGCCCATGGACGAGAGCAACGGGATACGACCAGACAATTCATCGAATCCGCAGCCAGAGAAATTTTCTCTGCCTCGGGCAGCGTCAGTCTATTGAGACTGACGCTCTTGCCCTTGGTACGGAGGCAGAAGAATCGAACGCTGACCTCGAACCTAAGCCTGCTGAGCGAAAGCGGACGACGGTTAGGGTTGATACGCTGCGCTTATGCAAGAATTCAATCGTCTTGCAAATTGTGTCGAGCAAACCGCGGAACCTGAAGTCAGCTAAGGCCTACTCGGTCGGTATATGTGATTGGCCTAGGTGTGATCGCCGCTAAGTGCGCGTCAAAACTACTTGATCCAATCACTCCTTTCGAGTTAGCACCGCCGGCAACCGACACTCCATTGCAAGGCGCGTTTACGGCCGCAGACCTCAAGGGTGCCCCATGATGGGTCTTAAGAAGATGGTTACGGTAGCAATCAAAGGATTACAAAAAGATCAGCCAGAAATCCTTCCGGGCCTAAGCAAGGTCTTGCGGGTAGGTTCGCGGATAGCGCCCGACATGATGGTCAAGGCGGCAAGTGGTCCCGTCAACGCAATGCTGGCAGAGACGAACCTCTAGCATAACGAAGAAAGACTTCTCATGGCAATCAAAGCTCTAAGCGCCGCATTGATTACTTTGACATTGATTCTCGCTTTTAGGCACGGCGTGGGAATGTTGCGTTCCTCCCCAGATGAAAAGGCGTTGGCGGAAAAGCTAAAACTTAGTCGGCCGGGACAACTAGCCATTGCCTGGCTCATATTGACGTCCGGTGTACTGATTCTTTTCCCCTCCACGTTTGTAGCTGGCAATCTGCTTGGAGCAACCCTCATTCTGATCGTAGCGGTACTGCAATTACGGGTCGGCGATATTAAGAGAGCGTTTGTCGAAGTCCCGTTTTTACCACTGCCACTGCTAATGATTTACTTGCATCATCCACTAAGAAAATAGATCAGCTTCACAACTGCATCAATTGCATTGAATGTAAGACCTGGTTTAAACCTTTATTAGCGAAAAAGAAAGCACTTCGACTGGAAGCAGATTCCTAGTTGAAGGCTCCCCCATCAAGACAATCGATTACCCTCCTATCATCGCGCTAATATATAGAATGCTCCGCGAGTGGCCGGGGCGATAGCTAACTAACCTTATCGGCATTCTTCTGCAGAAACGCACGCGCATGGGCCACCTCTGGCCGCTTTGTGTGCGCACCACCCTTCGTCACCTTCAGAAGTTGTTTGTAATAACCCGCAGCCTCTTTCGGTTGACCCGATGCTTCGGCCGCACGTCCCGCGTTGTACAGTCCGTTGAAGCGGTTCGGACTGAGCTTCAATGCAGTGCGGTACTGTACCAGAGCATCAGCAGGACGATTGTCAATCATCAACATATCGGCATACATCTCTCGCGCCGGTATATCCACCTCGGCCTGTCCAACCCGGTCCTGAATATCAGCCGCTGCACTGAGCTCCCGTAACGCCTGCTCATCTTTCTTATGCGCGAAGCTCTGCCACGCCTTGATCGTCCCCTGCGTCGTAGGGATCTCCGCGCCAATAGGACTCCCCTCCTTCGCTGTAGCATCCGCAATCAACCCGGCCGCCTCAGCCGCCTTATCGGCATCCACTGCATCGCGCAGATGTCCAGCAGCAATGGCCTGCACCCAGTCACGCATGTACTTCGTCGAGGCGATCGAGTTCGCAGGCTCTCGGATTGCCAGCACAGACTTCCAGTCATGCAGTTCCAACCCGTAGATGCCGGGAAACTCAACCTCAACATAGCTGATGAACGGAGCCATCCCATCGTTCGCAAGATCAGGCTGCGAACGCAGATGTGCCGCCATAGGCTCTGTATAGTCGAACACCCGCTTGGCGTTGGCATCATCCCCTTGTTGCAGGTAGGCATACAGCAGGAACTCGTACGCATGCAGCTCATGCGTCACGCCGCTCTGGTGATTCTTCGCGGCCTGCTCCGAAGTGCGCACCGAGGCTTCGTCGGAATCGATGTCCTCCTGCCACATGCCAAGCCGTGCGAAGATGTGCCCCGGCATATGCAGCGCGTGAGCCGAAGAAGGTGCCATCGCAGCATACTTCTCCGCCGCAGGCAGCCCCTCACGAGCGAGCTGCGGAGAGTCGCACGTATGAATGATGTAGTGCGCAAACCCAGGATGATCCGGATGCGCCTCAAACCCAGGCTCGAGTACTGCAAGCGCCCGACGGGCATCGCCCACCGGGTCCTGCGTTCCAATGCTCGCCGCAAGCGCAAGCCCATAGAACGCTGTCGCCTCTACGTCATCGGGATAAGCCGTATGCAAAGCGCTCATCGCAGCGTTATAGGCATGCAATGCCTTTTCATTCTGCGTAGCATCAGCATGCAGATACCCGCTCAATGCCGCAATATATCTGCGCTCGCGGTCAGTCTTCGCATTCAAAGCTGTAGCCTTATCGATCTCAACAATGCCAGACTTGCGCCGATCCTCCGGCATCCCATCCCAGAACGGACGCCACTCCGTCATCGCCAGCCCCCACTGCGCCATGGCACACTGCGGATCGGCAACAGCAACCGCCTGAAACTGCTTCTGCGCCTCTTCATACCAAAATGAGTGCATCAGGGCGATGCCGCGCTCAAAAGAAGCCTGAACCGTAGCCGCGCAGGAGATCGGCATGTGCACCGACCCAAATTTTTCCATGGCCGCGTTCGCGTCGCCACCTTCTGCGCCGTGATGATGATGTTGGGCAAGGAGACTTGAAGACGAAACAAGAAGGGAGAAAATATAAAACGTACGAGAAAACCTCATCCTTTAAACATGGCAGACACACTTTCTTTCAGCAAATCGTCCAGCCAGCTTTAATTTCGAACAATCGACTCAAGAATTGGATGACGACTCTGGTGTGTCCGGCAGTCCACTCTGGGCGATTCGTGGGTCGAACCGCCTTAATAAATGCGTCGAGATAACAGATAACGGAATCATTTATATATCATCGAGTCTGGAAAGGTCCCCATTTATGAACTTGTTTCATGTTGTTTCCTCGCCGCGTAAAGAGCGGTCAGCATCGATCGAAGTAGCGAACGCGTTCATTGACGTATGGCTCGGGAAGAATCCGAGTGGCGTGGTAGAAACCCTCAACGTTTGGGATGCGCAGCTTCCTGACTTCGACGGGGAAGCCCTCGCCGCAAAGTACGCCGGCCTCGAAGGGAAACAACTCACACCCGGACAAGAGAGAGCATGGAGTGAGATCAAGCGTCTGGCGAATCTTTTTATTCGGGCGGATTTGATCCTGTTTAGCGTGCCAATGTGGAACTTTGGCATTCCCTATAGATTGAAGCATCTGATCGACACTGTTTCACATAAAGACATCCTCTTCACATTCGATGAACGAGGATTACTTGGTTTACTTGGTGGGAAGACCGTTGTCGTTATTGCCGCACGAGGTGCGCAGCTTGGCGGTGATTTTCCGGAGCGTGACTTTGATCACCAAATCGCTTACCTGAAGACATGGTCACATATGGTTGGAATCCAGAATGTTCACGCTGTAGCTATCGAGAAGACACTCTTCGGTCCAGAGGTGGATAGGGCCGCGCGTGCAGCCGCTAGATCTACCGCTGAAGCTCTCGCACACGCTCTTTAAGGAGCTTTAACGACCATCAAATCGTATGTGTAGGAAAGAACCGAATGGTCGAGATCCGACCCCATCCCAACAGGCATCTTTGTCCTGAAATTCGTCGCCTGACTGGATTTCAGACTTGAATGTCTCTGCTCCGAAAGGATTTATAGATGAAGTTTAGTAAGCGAGTCGCATTAGTTGCTCTCTTTGTCTCAATAGCAGGCACGGCTGCATGGCCACAGAATGGCGATATGGTCCAGAACGGCAGCGATATCCCTGCAAAATGGCAAAAGCCTGAAGCGGACTATGACTACGTCAAACGCGAGGTGATGATTCCGATGCGAGATGGCGTCAAGCTGCACACCGTAATCGCCATTCCGAGAGGGGCGCACGACTTCCCCATGTTGCTTGAGCGAACCCCATACGACGCGACCTTCTTTGCGGGAAAAGACAGTCCCCATCTAAGAGACATCGTATGGCCAGCGAACCGGGAATGGGTCGACGACGGTTACATCTTCGTCTATCAGGACATTCGCGGGAAATATGGCTCCCAGGGCGACTATGTGATGACACGTCCTCCGATGGGCCCCATGAACCCGACCAAGACGGACGACACGACAGATGCATGGGACACGGTAGATTGGCTTGTGAAGAACATTTCCGAATCTAACCAGCGGGTCGGAATGATCGGCTCATCATACGACGGGTGGACGGTGACAATGGCACTTCTGGGCCCCCACCCGGCTCTCAAGGTTGCAGCACCCGAAAGTCCGATGATTGATGGCTGGATGGGAGACGACTGGTTTCACTATGGTGCGTTCCGTCAGGTGAACCTCGACTATTTCACTGAACAGACAAGCAACACTGGTAAGGGAGATCCCGTTCCGCGCTGGAGTGCGGACGATTATCAGGATTTTCTGGATGCGGGGTCAGCTGGCAATTGGGCCAATAAGAATGGTTTTCAGCAGCTTGGGTTTTGGAACCGGCTCTCGGCGCACCCGGCATACGATGCCTTCTGGCAAGAGCAAGCTCTCGACAAGTTGGTAATTACCCATCCATCTTCGGTTCCGACCATGTGGCTTCAGGGGTTATGGGATCAGGAAGATATGTACGGGGCTATTCACACCTGGGAGGCTCTGAAAGCTAAAGGCATGGCCGCCAACAACCACCTGGTGATGGGCCCCTGGTATCACAGCCAGGTCAACGGCGCAGCAGAGAATCTCGGTCCCCTCAAGTGGAAGGGAGACACCGCTGCCGACTTTCGCAAGAACGTTCTTATTCCATTCTTCGACACATACCTAAAGGATAGTAAGGCCGCCGAACCCATCTCACAGGTGATGATTTATAATCCTGCGGAGAACCATTGGGATAAGTTTTCTGACTGGCCGGGCGTGACGGAGCGGCATCTCACGCCGCTGTTTCTCCAGTCCAATAGCGGTTTGGCCTTCCATGCAGCGTCAGCAGGTGAAGACAGCTACATCTCTGACCCGGCCAAGCCAGTACCATTCATCGAGGTTCCGTTGCAGTTCAATACTCATTCACGTTGGGCTACCTGGTTAGTTCAGGATCAACGCTTCGCCTCCACTCGTCCGGACGTCATCTCGTATCAAACTCCGATTCTGACTGAGCCTGTTCGAGTTGAGGGAGCGCCCTTTGCGGATATCTTTGCGAAAACGACCGGCACCGACGGAGACTTCGTTGTTAAGATCATCGATGTGTATCCACCAACCGTCGCGGAGCAGCCCGAGATGGGCGGCTATCAGCTGGCCGTTAGCATGGATATCTTTCGTGGCCGCTATCGGAAGAGTTTTGCGGAACCCAGCGCCATCCCTTCAGGAAAGGTACAGGAGTACAAATTCCGGCTGCCAACGGTGAACTATGTGTTCAAACCCGGGCATCGGATCATGGTGCAGATCCAGTCGACACTCTTTCCTCTGTACGATCGCAACCCGCAGACCTATGTGTCGAATATTTTCTTCGCACAGCCCCCGGATTACCAAAAGGCTACGGTCTCCATCGAACGTGGTTCTTCTGGATCCAGTGCCGTTTTGCTGCCGGTGGTGCCAGCCACCACTGCGGTTCAGTAGTTTGTTTAGCAGATGATTGGATCGGGCTCGTGTCATTCAAGAGATAAGAATCTCTTGAATGACACGAGCCCGGTGGCAATTCTGAGTCCGCGTTACTGCTTGCGCAAATTAGAAATCGGGGTGCAGTTCACTCCGCTCGAACTACGCCCTTTCGTACGAGCACATTCCCGTATGGCCTTCTTTCTCCAGTTACAATCACGGCATAGGCCTTCCCTGCTCGCTCTTTGCAGTCTGCAGATGACACCGGGAAAAGCTCAAGATCCGCACCTTCCCGCTTGGATATAACCCTTCGAAACTCTTCGAAGATAGGTGTCTCGTTGTCGGGATTGCCATTCGCAACCATTCGCCAACATGCCTGGGCATCCTTTCGTTCCAGAGGAAGCACCGAAAGCACCGCGTCGAGGATATCTGTGGCGGAGATTCCGTCGAGCCTCGCGATGCGAGGGCCGCCTGCTTCACACGCAAAGTTCGCATCTACTATCGCCAATTCGTGTCTGTGCCCCATAGAGCTCAGAATGTGAAGGACTTCAGGCGAGAGTAATAAACTAATTCCTTTAAGCACGTTGCCTCCTTGACCTACGGGTTCTCAGCCCGATAGCGAATCTAGTTGCTGATAGACGGCAGGGCCGCCTGCGACTACGCGATTTCCCTTGAGCAAAGCATCGCCCACAAAAAACTTGTTCACCCGACCGCCGGCAGCTTCAATGATGGCGATTGCACCGAGGCAGTCCCAGGAGTGCATGTGCGGCTCAACGTGCCTAGAAGTCGTCCTGCGGCAACGTAGGCGAGCGACAATGCGCCAGTGCCATTGCGGAAGAACATTCCCTTTTGATCGAGAAGTTTGGTCAGTGAATCGAACAGGAACGAATGTGGCGAGAGACCAATACTGAACAGGCCTGCTGAAAGATCCGTTCCCGGATGGGCGGCGATGGTATTCCCGTTGACGGTCGCGGGAAATGCCCTTCCCCAGCAAACAGTTCATCACATGGCGGATTGTAGACGAGACCAAATTGGAGCTGTCTATCGAGCACGAACGCGATCGAAATGCACCAATTAGGCATTCCACTTAGGAAAGGTTGGGTCCCGTCGATAGGGTCTACAAATACCGTGCCCTGCTGAGAACTCGGTATGTCCGCTCTCTTCTCCGAAAAACGAATCATCTGGAAAGTGCTCTTTGAAACTGCTACTAATTAGCAATTCCGTATTGACGTCAGCTTCACTAACCAGATCGTGAGATCCTTTGCTCTTGATCGTCAAACTACCAAGCCGTCTGAAGTATTCGTTGGCAAGCGATCCAGCTTTTCGGATGACCGACTGAGCGACTTTGAATCGTGCCAGAATGGGATCTTCCTGCAGATCTACTTCGTGTGAAGATGGATTCATGATTTTGCATTCCCTAAACATTCAGCCGCTAAGAGCGCCACTTATCTGCTGGCTGCAAAGGAATGGCTGCCGCAATGCCGATCTGGCAAAGATGTCCAAGATCTCGGTACTTGAAGTGTGCACTTTTTGCGGAGGTTTAGAAAGGCGACAGCGGTCAAGCCAACGGACTATTGCCAGCGGTTGCGCGTCGGTATAGCTCGCGAACTGCTTGAGTCTGGCAAACAGTCCATCGAGAAGATTTCCCGGACGGTTGGCTACGAAAATCCGGCCTCGTTTCGCAGAATCTTTTGCAGAATAATGGGCCTTTCTCCAAGTGCATATCGGAACCTCCTCGCTGGGGTACCAGCAATCAAGAGGGAGCCACCACCATGGTGACGGAAGCTCCGCAGTCGGGCAATCTCTACAATACGTCGTCAGGGATAGCTTTTGAATGATTCTTCTCGAGGCTCTCCGTCTCATTGAGAAAACGGTCCAGCAAAGGGTTGAAGGCATCCGGCCCCTGCCAGAATGGAACATGCCCCAATCCCGGGAGCCGATAAGAAACCCCATCCCATAGGTGGCGGAAATTAACCGTATCAAAGTAGTCGAGTTTGATCAAATGGTCACTAGCACCGTTGATCACGCCGATTGGTAGGGTAGCTTTTTCGACAGCTTGCCGCTGGTCTGTACCTGCGCCCTCGCGCGCGGCCTCGAAGAGTCGCTTGCGAAAGCGGCCGTCCGCACGTGCCGCAGCCTTGAAGAGAAATGGCTCGGCAGAGTCGCCGAAAAGACTTCCAATGAAGGACTGAATCTCCGACTCGGAGAGCATCTCCCTCCCTGCCACGCTACCATTCGGCGAGCTATTGAAGCCCTGCATCATGTTGTGTACGCCGTTTACCTTCGCGATCGGGGGAGAGCCGGAAAGCAGTAAGCCCCGCAGTCCAGAAAATCGCGAGAGCATCTCAATCGCGATGTGACCGCCAAGCGACCAGCCAAACACAATCGCTTCGGAGATATCCAGGTTGCCGAGCAACTCCACGGAAGCATCCGCAAACCCAGCCAGTGTGTAAGTCCGCTGAGGATTAGGTGCGTCGCTCGACTCACCATGGCCTGGAAGGTCGAAAGCTATGAATCGATGTCTCTGCGGAAGCGACGAGTCCAGTTGACGGCGGAAGACGCCGCGGCATGAGGAATTGCCGTGGATCAACAGGACGGGAATCTCGCCTTCGCCTCGCTCTTCGACTGCAATGGTGCCGTGTGACGTATCGATACGGTGCTGTTGAATCAAAACACTCACGCTAAGACCCTTCCATTTGCAATTTCTGCGAGCCGTCCCGGTGCTTGTTCATTTGATGTCTCGAATCGGCAGAAGTCGCATTGAGACGGGTAGCGCGTTCCTCGAAGACCTGTTCCGCCGCCGCTCGTACTTTCTTCGCGTCCACCTTGCCGAGCATGTCGATCAACAGAATGTCGAGAACGTCGCGGGCGCGTCCCGCCGAGTACGGCCCGGTGCAGTCGTGCAGCTTTTCGGCAGCCTGTTCGCTCAGATTCAGGCAACGAACCGGTGACGGTACGCGCAATCCCATCGCGGCAAGTCCTCGAATTGTTGGCACTACAAGTTCAACCGCACCCTTGCCAGAGGGTCCGAGGTCAACGTCGATGGTTTGCCATGCACGGGTTCTGTATCGGATGGCGAGTTCCAGTCGAACCGCGTCCACCTTGTCCATGTTCAAGGGCTTCCCTTTCAAGAGAAAGGTGAAGTCATCGAAGCCGAGCGCGACGGCATCCTGAAATGCCCGTAGCCGCTTAGTCCGTTCGACCGGTACACCGATGTCGATGTCCTTTGTCGCTCGTGCTCCCTCGGCGAATCTCAGTTCAAGAGCGACGCCGCCTTTCAGGTCGTAGCTGTCGAGAATACCCTCGCTCACCGCTCGTTCAAGAACGCCGCATAGCGCCAGGAACGAAACCCAGCGCCGAAGACGCTCCTGCGCCACGCCCTGCTCTTTGGCGACTCGGGCTAGTGTATTTTCGAGGCGTTCAACTGGTTGCGGCATCTCGCATCTTCACTCGGTTTCCGGGTAATGGATCTCCGAAGGCTGCTTGCTTCGGCGTTGTTGAGTAGCCCCTCGCGGAGAGCGTCGCTAATCGACTGCCGAGCAACATCGGTTCGGTGTGTCGCCGAGAGTACGTCCATGATGCTGCGTCTCACAGTGGTAACGGGGAGACCTTCATGTTGCCCGATATCCTCGGGAGATAGATTGGCTCGATGGATTGCTACCCAATCCGGGCACTTCCGACGCAATCTTGCTGAGGCGGGCACCGTTAGATTTACGCGCGATGGGTTCGCATCGGAGATACCGTAGAGTAGCAACGCTGTCTCATGCGAGAGGGCGATGTCTTCTGGCCCCTGGCTGGCCTTCGCCCACAGCACTGCCTCGCGGTATTGAGCGAGACGGTCTGCCGGGTAATGAGCAATTCGATAGACCCCCCTAGTCATGCGCTCCAATCGGCCACGCTGGACCAGACGAACCAAAACTGAATCCTGTATGCCGGCGGCGCGGGCCTCCTTCGACGTGAGCAGACCATCATGCTCTTCGGCGAGTGCAAACAGTTCGTCCATGCGGGTGCGCGGCATTTATTGATTTTGCTCCAACATAACTAGCCTGTCAATATAGTTCCATTATTGAATGATATTGACATCCTACAAGGTCGGCAAACTACACCTCTGTCGAGGGTGCCACTACGACCGGGTTTACCGGTCGCACGAAGGTTGCGGTGAGGAGAGGGATGCTGGCGATGTTGTCTGGCTGAGACTGCGCCTGGACGACCAACTTGATGCGAGTGCCTGCCTGGAGCTGCTTGGCGAAGTGGCCCTGTTTGCCGAAGGCAACGACGTTGCAGTGAAAGGCCTGCAGATTGCGGTCGGAGATGATGGAGACTCCGAAGGCGCTGTACTTGCGTCCGGTCTTAGAAGTGCGGCTGGTGGCTGAGTTGCTGACGGTGCCGAAGAGGGTGATGGTCTGTTGAGTCTGCATGGTGTTTCTCCTTTTTGCCCGGTCAATCGGGACACATCCCAAAGGGCGCGAAGGTGCGCTGCTCCCAAGTCGCGGCAGGGCCGCGTTGCCAAGAGAAGAAGTTTCTGGAAAGGGACCCGGAGCTTTGCGAGGGGGGAGGAGTCCAACACCCGAAGGGCGCGGTACGCGAGTTCTGAACGCAGAGCCGAAGGGCGCAGCTCCTGCACCGAAGCGGTGGCCGAGTGAACGCGCAAACAGGAGACCGTGCAGCCAGAACGTCAGCCTATCCGACCCAACTTAATCGCATGAGTAGATCAGGATAGAAGCGGGTTGATTAAAAGTTGAGAGTTTCACTTTGCAGCAGACCTTGCACCCGTCCTTTGATGTCGTCGCGAATAAGCCGCACTTCGTCCACCGGTAGGCCCTTCGGATCACGCAACGGCCAGTCGTCCCGCCGTAGCCCTGGAACGTAAGGACACTTGTCACCGCAGCCCATCGTGATGAGCAGTGATGCTCCCTTAGCAAGTTCCTCGGTCAACTTCTGAGGCTTGGCATTGCTGAGGTCTACGCCAACCTCCTGCATAGCGGCCAGAACCTCTGGATGCACCCGCAAGCCTGGTTCCGTACCCGCAGAAATGGCCTCCGCCTTTGACTTATCGGCGAGCAGATTGAAGAAGGCTGCGGCCATTTGCGAGCGTCTGGCGTTATGAACGCAAGCGAAGATAACTCTTTTCATCGGTGTTCTCAAGCTGCCGTCACAGGCTTTATCGCGTACACCTTCACGCTGGCCGCTGCTGCGTTGATGTCATACTGCGAAAGCAGGGTCGACAGTTCATCATGGAATGAGGGCACTGCCTCCTTAGTGGGGGCACAGCAAGGCTCAGACACCACTTGGAATGGGCTTCCTGTCTCCATGCTGGGTGAGCAGCATCCGGCCTGATTCTCTACCTTTGCGTAGGCGTTCAAGTCCGCACCGCTATCGACGATCTGGACGTGTTCGAGCCCGGCAGCAATCAGGCCGGAACGGTATTCGTCTATCGATATAGCCCCAGCGATACAGCCGACATACGCGGCCATGCTCCTCGCTACGGCCTCGGGCAGCTCGTGCTTGAGTGCTATGTCACTCACGGCAACTCGCCCACCGGGCTTAAGTACTCGGGCGATTTCACCGAAGACGGCGCGCTTGTCGGGGGCGAGATTCAGAACGCAGTTCGAGATGACGCAATCGACGGAAGAGTCAGGCAACGGAATCTGGTCAATCGTAGATTGGTAAAACTCCACATTGGAATACCCGCCCGCGTGAGCATTCGTCCTCGCTCGGTCAATCATGGCCGGGGTCATATCGATGCCGATAGCTCGACCGGAGGGGCCAACCATTTTCGACGCCAGAAATACATCAAGTCCGCCGCCTGAGCCTAGATCGACTACAACTTCGCCAGCCCGAATGTGAGCTGTGGCAGTGGGGTTACCACAGGACAGCCCCATGTTGGCCCCAGCGGGAATCGAAGTCAGTTCTTCTGCGGAGTAGCCGAAGGCTTCCGCAACGGCCTTCACACCCGCATGGTCGTTGGAAAGACTGCTCTCCGCCATTGACCCGTACTTTGATCGAACTGAATCCAATACCTGTTCTGCCATGACTGCCTCCAGAAACATATCTGCTTTGGCGACTATATCCATTGCCAACACATTCGTCAATGCGTATAAGTAAGGAATGGCAACAAGAACACCACCGTTCGATATGGAGCGCTTCTTTCAGGCCCTCGGAGACAATACACGGCTTCGGCTCCTCAACCTCATGGGCGACCAAGAGATATGTGTCTGCTATTTCGTGGAGATTCTTGGAGGGCCTCAGCCGAAGATTTCCCGGCATCTGGCCTATCTACGCACTGCCGGTATCGTTGCGGCGCGACGGGAGGGAAAGTGGATGCACTACAGGATTGTCATGCCTCCGAACATTGGGGCAACGCAGGTCCTCAAACAGACGCTCAACTGGTTGCGTGAAGAAAAGACGATGCAGGCTGACAAGGCACGGCTTACGAAGGCCTGCTGCTCCCCGACAAAGTATGCCCTTCTCGATGGCGCACCCTCGCCTGTCACTGTCGGTGATTCGTCCTGCGAGGCTTGCTGATGTCAGTGTCCATCGCCCAGGGCCGCGTATGCGCTCCTACCGCCCGCAAGAAGCTATCGTTTCTCGACCGCTTTCTGACGCTCTGGATCTTCCTCGCAATGGCAATCGGCGTAGCCATCGGTCATTTTGTCCCATCGTCAGCGGGCTTCGTCAATCGCTTTCAAACGGGGACTACAAATATCCCTATCGCTATCGGCCTCATCATCATGATGTTCCCACCGCTGGCAAAGGTACGCTACGAAAAGCTGGGAGAAGTCTTCCGCAACAAGCGTGTCCTCGGTCTTTCCTTGGTACAGAACTGGCTCATTGGCCCGGTCCTGATGTTCCTTTTAGCCATCATCTTTCTGCGCGGTGAGCCTGCCTATATGCGCGGAGTTATCCTGATCGGGATAGCCCGCTGCATAGCGATGGTTCTAGTCTGGAATGAACTAGCCGAAGGCGATACGGATTATGTCGCCGGACTCGTGGCGATCAATAGTGTCTTCCAAGTCCTCTTCTACAGCCTCTACGCCTGGGTGTTCCTGACTGTTCTTCCGAAGTGGTTTGGATTGGAAGGAAGCGTCGTTCAAATCGGGATCGGCCAGATTGCGAAGAGCGTTGGACTTTACCTCGGCGTTCCCTTTGTTGCGGGATTCATCACTCGGTTCCTTCTCCTCCGGCTCAAGGGTGAGGAGTGGTATCGCACCCGCTTTATCCCACGAATCAGCCCTCTCACACTAATAGCTCTGCTCTTCACAATCCTGGTAATGTTCTCACTCAAGGGTGACCTCATCGTGAGACTACCGCTCGATGTAGTGAAGATCGCCGTACCTCTCGTCATCTACTTCCTCATCATGTTTTTGGTGAGCTTCTGGATGGGCAAGAAGCTGGGCGCGAACTACGCTCAATCAGCGACGCTCTCGTTTACTGCCGCTGGCAACAACTTTGAACTAGCGATTGCGGTCGCCGTCGTGGTTTTCGGCCTGAATTCCGGCGAGGCTTTTGTCGGGGTTGTGGGGCCGCTGATCGAGGTGCCAGCCCTCATCGGATTGGTCAATGTGGCCTTCTGGCTGCGGAGGCGCTACTTCGACAGTGCCGTCCAAGGGAGGACACCATGCACAGCAAAGAACTAGAAAGGCATGTAATCGCCGACCTCAAAATTCTAGACAGGGTTTGTACGCCGCTGATGGCATTGCCATCTATTTCTACACTCACCACTAAAACGATTGCTTTTCCGCATCCTACGAAACAACCGACTGTGGCCAACAGATATAGATAGCGAGCCTAACTGTGAATCAAATCAATCGCGGGCAAGAGATGATCCGCCAGTTCACACCGAACTGGTTCACTGCAACGATGGGAACCGGAATCCTCGCACTGGCGCTCAACCAATTTCCCGCACAAATACCCGGCCTTCATGCCGTTGACAGAGGTCTTTGGTTCCTGAACATCGGGCTCTTCCTTCTGTTTAGCATCCTGTACGCGACGTGCTGGATCGTCTATTACGACGAGGCACGCCGCATTCTCGCCCACTCGGTCGTGTCCATGTTCTTCGGCGCAATTCCCATGGGTCTTGCGACAATCATCAATGGATTCATGGTGTTCGGAATTCTGCTGTGGGGCAATGTAGCGCTACAAACGGCGCGCGGGTTGTGGTGGATCGATGTACTGCTCGCTGTTGGTTGTGGGTGTTTTTGTGCCCTTCATGATGTTTACGCGTCAGGAGCACAGTCTGGAAAAGATGACGGGGGGTGTGGCTCTTGCCCATTGTTGCTGCTGAGGTGGCGGCGGTCAGTGGTGCTCAGCTCGTCCCATACATGACCGAACCACACGCCGCCGAGCGAATCGTCGTGATCTCCTACATGCTCTGGGCATTGTCCGTTCCATTAGCAATGAGCTTTCTTGTCATCCTCCTCATGAGGCTAGTTCTGCATAAACTTCCACCAACTGACATGGTCGCCACGAGTTGGCTAGCGCTGGGACCGATTGGGACAGGCGCTCTTGGCTTGATGCTCTTGGGGACGGATGCGGCCAAAGTCTTCCCGGCCGCAGGCCTGCCGTGGATTGGAGAAGTTGCCTTCGGCATCGGAGCCATTGGCGGATCGATGCCTATGGGGATATGGCATTTGGTGGTTCTGCATAGCGCTGCTCACGACGGCACGCTCGATCCGAACCGGAATGTCCTTCAATTTAGGATGGTGGGGATTTACATTCCCCATCGGCGTCTATTCCGTTGCAACGCTTGCGCTAGCCCGAATTACACATATCGACAGCCTTACTGTGGTGGGCGTAATCCTCATCACAGGGTTGGTGGGGCTCTGGGTGTTGATCTCAGCACGGACATTGCACGGAGCTTGGAAAGGCTACCTGTTTGTGTCTCCATGCCTCGTCCCCGGAGCGATACCTGGGGACCGAATGAAGGCCGAGAGTTCTGCAATCGAAGTTGGTTCTCGGTAATCCGCATCTAAGAATCGCGGAGTGTCGAATCTATGAATTTGCACAAACTGTTTTTAGAGCAGCTTCAAGAGCTTGCCGGAATCGAAGAAGTCTTGATTGCCGGTCTACCCGCTCTGATAGAGGCTTCGTCGAACGCCGAACTCCAAGCCGCCTTCGCGGGGCACCTCAAGCAGACAGAAATGCAAGCCGCTCGACTTGACGACGCGAGCACCTCGCTGAGGCTAGAATTCAAGGCCGGCGAGTGCCAGCCAATGATCGCGATGGTTGCCGACGCGGCCAAGGCCGCAGCGAGACCTGCGGGCGTGATCTGCGATCTCGCGATGCTGGGTGCCGCTGAACGAATCGAGCATTTCGAGATCGCGGCTTATTCCTCGACGATTTCGCTCGCGAAGACTCTTGGCTATGGAGATGCCGCCAATCTGCTCGTTGAAAGTCTTCTGGAGGAACAGAAAGCGGCGGAGCATCTGAAGAAGATCAGCAAAACGCTTCTCAAGCAAGCCCAGGACGAGGTTGCCAAATGACGAATCCCACGGCTCTGAGCGAATCGTCACCCAAGCTCAAGGTAAGAATTCACAAGCCACTCAACGTTGAGGCTTCATTTCTGAACCCTCACTCACCGATCACCGCGGCGGAACACTTCTTCGTGCGTAATCATTTCCCTATACCTGAGATCGATGCCGCCTCGTGGCGTCTCGAAATCGGTGGCGCGGTAAACAATCCGATTAGCTTGTCTCTCGAAGACCTCAAAGCCATGCCAGCGACAACGCATCAATGTGTCCTGGAGTGTGCCGGGAATGGTCGGCTTTTCCTCCCCAACGTCCCGGAAGGTGTGCAGTGGGGCCTCGGGGCTGCGGGCTGTGCAGCGTGGACGGGAGTTCCCTTGCGCGATGTCCTGGCACGCGCCGGACTTAAGCCTGACGCAACCGAATTGGTATTCGAGGGAGCCGACCACGGAATCCCGGAAAAGCAGCTTAAGCCGAAGAACGAAATCAGCTACGCGCGCAGCGTGCCGCTCGAAGTCACGCTAAAACCAGAAGTGCTGGTCGCGTGGCAAATGAATGGTGAAGATCTTTCTCCCGAACATGGTTCGCCAGTGCGTCTTATCGTTCCTGGATGGTACAGCGTTGCCTCGGTGAAGTGGTTAACGAAGATAACGGCGATCACACGCCCGTTCCTCGGCTACTTCCAGACCGTCGAGTACACGTACTGGGCACATCGCGGGGGCCTGCAACCGGAACGGATTCCGATCACGGAAATCTTTCTGAAATCGCAGATCGCACACCCCGTTCTTCATCAGCAAATCCGAGCTGGAGAGGCCTGTCGCGTGTATGGTGCGGCCTGGACCGCAGGAGTTCCCCTCGCGGGGGTCGAGGTGAGCACCGACAAAGGCGTAACCTGGCATCATGCCGAGTTCGATAGCCCCGCTGAAGATCACGCATGGCGGCTTTGGCATTGGGATTGGAAACCAGTCGACATCGGCAACCATAGCCTCATGTCAAGAGCCTCAGACATCGAAGGCAGGACGCAGCCCGCGCAGCATAACGAGGATTACGAGAGCTACCTCATAGACCATACAATCTCGATTCCAGTAGAAGTGGTCTAGCAGGCATACGCACCGAGAGTTGCGAACATACATTTACAAGTTGACCTCCGATCGCGGTGGCGCGCCATGCGCTCCGCCGCCCACCTCTGGAGGACCACTGCTCACCTTGTCCATCTGCAAACTCGCCGCGTTCACGCTCTTGCACGTTGAAGAAGAGGCTTACGGCCATAGGCTGAGAAGGCCCCTTACCGCGAAGACCTCCTGCGAGGAATGTTAGCCCCGAATTGAGTAGATCGAGTGAACTTCCAGTCTCCTCGCCATCGCTATCCCGGTTCCGGCGGCGACACCCGCAAGCGTCTTCTTCGCACCTGGCTCTCCGTGGGCGAACGTGTAGCCGCCGATCACGATGGCGATCAGGCTTGCTGCCTTTGCAATCGTTCCGGTAAACAATGTTTGGATCGAGCTGATGCCCGTACCTGTCGCAGGGTGCATACATTAGCCCGAACATGCAGGCCCGGCGTAATGCGATGTGGAACGAGCTGATCCCTGACCTTGCACGCTGCATCATCGCGCTGGCCAACACGCCCGCCGACACTAAGACCGTGTTCTCCATGGCCGACTTCGGTTCCTTCTGTCAGCGCTGTGCGAACCACGAGGGCTGGGGTGACGAAGCTCGCGAACTCTTCCGCTGGGTGAGCAAGCAGCAGGAAGGCCAGCAGGCTGACACCCGCGTCGTCCTTAAGCTGATGACCGAGATCCTCGCGGAGAATCCTCGGCTTGTGGGTCAGGAGATGACCGCTAAGCAGTGGGCCTCGTCCCTGCAGGACACCATCCCCGAGCACGAGGGGGATCTGAAGCAGAAAGTCCAGCGTAACTACTTTTCTTGGGAGACGAAGACCTTCTCCAGCCTCTTCGTCACGCGCTTGGGGATGAAGTTGGGCTGGAACAAGCACCTCAAGGTGGCCACCTACTCCTTCACTCCGCCCGGGACGATCATCCCGATCGGAATGGACATCTTCGATCCCGACGACGACGATGCCTACGAGAACATCTTCATGCCCCAGGCTGAAACGGCGGTGCAGTAATGGTACGGCTTACCGTCAACCGCCGCGTGAACAACTACCAGCCGGAGGAGTGGGTCGCCCGGATCACCGGTCCCGACCCCACCTTCCGGCTGGCCCGGGATTTCACAAGGTCGTAAGGGTCTTCAGACACACGTTCGCGCGTCTACGACCTCTCCGACGGCGACGACCCAGCAGACGGTAGGTACTTCGTCAGCGTGCGCGGCAAGAAAAAATATCTGCTGAGTTACCAGGAAGTGATCGACTCCGTGTGTCAAGGCTGGTAGATCCCACCATCAACAGCACCGCAACCTCACCCTCAACCACCGAAGGAGCACACCATGTCAACGCCATCACCAGACCGCAAGCCCATCGAGATCCCCATGGATCTCAGCATGACCGTCGAGTCGCTCAAGTATCGGATCTCTCGCAGGAGCAAGCGTCGGCTCGACAACCTCACACCGCCACCGCCTCAGCCTGCAGCAATCCCCGCCTGTGGCTACATCACGGACAGCCACGATCTGTAGCGGTGTCGCGTACACTACGTGACGACGGAGGATCTGATGGCAAGCAACGGATACGTCGCATTCCTGATGGGCCTAACGGGTGCCGGACTCTTCACTCGGCTCCGTCGGCCTGGCGCTGCCACCGAGTTCATCGACAGTCGCACCGTCGATGAGTACCTGGAGAGTGGAGAGTGGAGAGTTCGAAGCTACCCTAGAGCGCTTCCGCAACACCGCTGAAAAATAATTTTAAAACTTATTCACTGTAGGGCCCCGCGTTTGGGTATTGAGTAGCATGTGCACGTCGACTACTACCCTCCCGCAACCAGTTCCTTCCCCCAACGGTAAGAAGTTCCTCCGCCTGCCTCAGGTGAAAGAGTCCACCGGACTCTCGCGCACGACGATCTACCGCCAGATCACTGCCTGCGAGTTTCCACGTCCCATAAATATCGGGCCGCGTGCCGTTGCCTGGGTCGAGGCCGACATCCTCCAGTGGATGGAGCAGCGGGAGCAGTTATCCCGCGGCGGCGAACAGGCCGCCTAAGCGTCGCTTCTGCCGGGCCCCATCCAAGTAGTCTGCCCACCACTGCATCATCTCCGTGCGATCTTCGAGGTAGACGGCTGCATTGTAGGCAGCGGTCACCTTGTTGCGCTCGACGTGTGCAAGCTGCACCTCGATGTGCTTCGGGTCGAAGCGCGGATCGCGAGACTCATTCAGGATCGTCGATGCGAGGCCCCGGAAGCCATGGCCGGTCATCTCGCCCTTGTAGCCCATCCTCTCAAGCGCATAAAGGATGGTGTTGTTACTCATCGTCTTCGTACCCCCACGCTCACAGGGGAACAGAAGGTCTGCATTGTCGGCTGCCTCGCGCAACTGTGCGAGCACGTCCAAGGCTTGCTTTGAGAGCGGCACGATGTGTGGTGTCACGTTCTTCACCTGCTTCATCCGGTGGGCCGGTATCGTCCACAGGTTCTTCTGGAAGTCGAACTCACTCCACCTCGCCTTGATCAGCTCCTGCGTGCGCACAAAGGTCAGCGCCATCAACTTGATCGCCAGCCGGGTGAGCGAAGCACCTCGATAGACCTCGATCTTTCGTAGCAGCCCTGGCAGTTCGTCTACATCGACGCGGGCGAAGTGCTCGACTGGTGCGCCAACCAGGATGGTGCCCGGTTTCAGATCAGCGACAGGGTTGCGTTCAGCGAGATCATGCGCACTCGCGTACCTGTAGATCTTGTTGATAGTGCCAAGCGTGCGACGCGCCACCTCAGGCGCTCCCCGGTTCTCGATCTGCTTAAGGGCGACAACGAACAACGAAGTCTTGATCTCTGTAACGGGAAGCGAACCCAGCGTTGGAAACAGGTTCGTCTCCATCGCCCGCAGGCAGCGCCCTACGTTGGCGGCGTCCTTGCCCTTGGACCAATGCGTGTGCCACGCCCTCGCGACCGACTCGAAGGAATTATCCTTTGCGGTATTTGCCGCGATCACCGCCGCGATCTTTTCGTTCTTGCGCTCGCGCATCGGGTCGGTGCCTGCGTCCAGTGCCTTGCGTGCTCTGGTGTGCAAGTCTCGTGCTTTGGCTATCGTGACCTCGGGATAGGGCCCGAAAGCCATCAGCTTCTCCTTACCCTCCACTCTGTACTTCCAGTGCCACAGCTTGCTACCGTTCGGTGACACGAGCAGGTAAAGACCGCCTCCGTCGGCGAGCTTGTACTTCTTGTCCGTTGGCTTTGCGGACCTCACTTGTAAGTCTGTCAGCTTCATGTTTTTCCTCTACCCCCATTTTCCAGTTGACCGCCTCCCTCTACCCCCAACTTTCTACCCCCAAATGGTCGGGCTGTTATGGGACGTAATGGGACGTAATGCAACGGCACTAGCCGAAGACTACAGGAAATACAGCACTTTGTGGGGGTAGAAGGGATGTTATGGGACTTGCCGGGACATGAACTGGTTGCCCCCCCAGGGAATAGCATCCACTGAATCTAAATACCTTAGATAGCGTTGTTGCTGCCGCTACCCACATCGTTACCCACATCCAGTTGTGGCTCAAACAGGCCCGTAAAGCACCAATTTGGACTTTCAAAACAACTAACCGAAGTTCGAATCCCCAGTCGGACTCACATGCATTGCAACTATTGAAGATCCGCGATTCAAACGTGGCGGATACCCCGTTTGTCGCTTTTCTCCAAGACCATTTTACCGCGAATCGCAATTAATCTTCCTTCCCTCTTGATCGAAGGAGCTGGGCCCAAAGGAAACTGACATTAGCAGTGATCGAGGCAAGACATCCCCCACGTTCTCGATATATCTTGAAACTCTTCTAATCAAATCCCTCCGCTTAGGCCGCTTCGAAGGCTAAGCTGATCTACTCATGCGGAGTCAGAGCTTCGCAGTCCGCAACCTAAGCGCATTGGCAATCACCGAAACCGAGCTGAGGCTCATGGCGGCGGCGGCGATCATCGGATTTAAAAGCAGACCAAACGCAGGGTAAAGAACGCCCGCTGCCAGCGGGACACCGAGGGCGTTGTAGAAAAAGGCAAAGAAGAGGTTCTCGCGAATGTTATTCATCGTGCGATGACTCAATCTTCGAGCCTTCACAATGCCCCGGAGGTCGCCTTTTACCAGGGTGATCCCACCCGTCTTCATCGTAACGTCCGTTCCTGTTCCCATCGCGATACCGATATGAGCCTGTGCCAAGGCTGGGGCGTCGTTGACTCCGTCGCCATCCATCGCGACAATTGCGCCATCATCCTGCAGCCTTTTCACGACCGCAGCTTTTTTGTCAGGCAGCACATCGGCTTCGAAGTCAATGCCAAGCTTCCGTGCAACTGCCTCGGCGGTCGCGTGGTTGTCGCCTGTGACCATTGTTCTCCCGTCCCGACGCAATAGCTCCGTCCCCTGTGTGACAGGTTCTGGATGATGTCTATTTCAGTCGCGACATAAACTTCACGGCGACGACAGAAAGTCGGATGTGCATCGAGGATGCCCGCATCAGCCGATGTGGCGCCAAACAAGTTTCTTGCAAAGATTACTTCGGACTGGAAGAAGCCGAATGGTCACTTTGTGATCGAGCCTCATGAGGTACAAGATTTGTTTCTGACTCCTCCGGTTCGTCGCATCCGCTGCGTCGGTAAGGTAATGGAGGCTCGCATGGGACAAGTCGGCATCGCCGCGGTTGAGGGAGCCGTTCATGATGTCGTCAACCGGATGAGCAATGCCATGACGCTATTAGCCTAGAGCGTGTTTCATAAACACCTGCGCATTGTGATCCAGAGGCAAGCGAGATAGAAGAAGGCTCTGTAAGTCGAGAGGAGGTTCTCATGGCGGACGAGGAGTCTGCGGAACTGCCCGAGCCATGCGTTGGTCCGTTCGATGATCCATCGGCGTTTGTAGCGCCTGAGCTTTCTGCCATCTTCATATTTTCTCTTCTTGTTGTTTTCGCGATACGGAACGATGAGGTCGATGCCTCGCTTTTTGAGCCGCTCACGCAGCGGGTCGGAGTCGTAGGCGCGGTCGGCGATCACCCGTTTCGGCTTCTGCCGCGGCCTGCCTTTGGGGCGAGGGACTTTGACTTCGGCGAGCGTGGCTTCCGCAAGCGTAACTTCTCCCGGAGAGGCACTTTCCAGCCGAACTCCCAGCGGAAGACCGCCACCGTCGACCAGTACCATCCACTTCGTGCCCTTGCCGCGCTTGGTTTTACCGACTGCGGAGCCCCCTTTTTGGCCGGAGCGAAGCTGCCGTCCAGGAATGTCTCCTCCCACTTCAGCAGGCCTTCGCCATCGAGCGCACCCAGCAGTGTTCGCCACGCATCGAGCCACACATCCTGCTCTTCCCATTGCTTCAGACGTCGCCAGCAGGTCGCTGGGGAAGGATACTTGTCAGGAAGAAATCGCCACGCAGCGCCCGTCTGCAGCACCCACAGAATGCCCTCCAGGCACGCCCGGTTGGAAGCCCACGGACGGCCGCGCTTGTCCTTGCGAAGCTTCGGCTCAGGCAGAAGAGGCGCAATCAGATCCCACTGCCTCTCGCTCAACAACTCAAAACGCTTCTTGCTCATGCAAAAAGTTCAACAAGCCACCCACCTCATGCAGAAGTCCACAGCTTGAGGCCGAATCTATTTATGAAACATGCTCTAAGGAATGAAGGTCTCTCCACCGCAAGTGATAGGAGTTACAAATGAGCCAAGCTAACGTCAACAGCTATTCCATCCAACCTGCGATATCGGCATTCAAAAATACTAAAACTCGTACAGCTCTGATCGCCACCGTAATTTTGACAGCTACCCTCCCTGCAACCGCCCAGACAGGTGTTCAGGCGGGAAGAGATTTACAACAGAAATTATCGGCAATAAAACAATCAGCCGCCGAAAACCAACAAAAGCTGCATAAGTATCAATGGATAGAGACGACGCAACTTACGCTCAAGGGCGACACCAAGCCTGCCTCGCAATCCATGTGCGTGTATGGCCCGGATGGGAAGGTGCAAAAGACCCCCATAAGCGCTTCGCCCCAGGCCCCTAGCGGAGGAAGACTCAAGCAGAGGATCATCGCGAAGAAGAAAGAAGAGATGAAGGATTACATGGGAGGGGTGAAAAAGGTAATCGCCATGTACATACCACCCGACCCACAGCGCATGCAACAGGCCTTCCAGGCAGGTAATGCTTCTTTGAGCGCGGCAGGGGACACCGGCCTCGCACAGATTGTATTCAAGAACTACGCGCAGCCTGGCGACGAGATGACCATCGCTTTCAACACTGCCGCCAGGAAGATCAGCTCGCTAAATGTAAAGACATGGATGGACGATCCAAAAGATACGGTGACTCTGTCTGTGCAGTTTGCGAGCCTACCGGACGGAACCAACTACGTGCAGCAGAGCGTTCTTAGTGCGACTGCAAAACAACTGCAGGTGACAACTACAAACTCTGACTACCAGCCCGTCGGAGCTCATTGAGAGTAAGTTCATACGTCTTGCATGTGAACCTTGTGAGAGTGCCGCCGTCGGCTGTTGGAATGTGGTTCTAAACTTCAGCCTCAAGGTTGAAAAGCAAAGACCTTCTTCCAATCATCCTTCATGCTGACTACAGTCCACCCTTTGGCAATGGCTTCGTCGAGAGCCTTGTCGAGCCGCCCAACGGAGGACTGGCGATCGTAGGCATATTCACGAACAGAGTCGGTATGATGCAGCAGAAGCATCAGCCGCGGCCCGAGACCGGCTGCCGTCCACTCGAGCATCTGAAGATCGCCATCGGAATTACCGAAGGCAAGAATGGGACGCCGGCCAATAAATTCATTAATGCCGACCGGCTTGCCTGGACCGTCATCGACGAAATTGATTTGCGGCAGACGCATGAGGATCGGCTGTCCGTCACGCATCTCAAACTGAGTCTTCATCGTGGAGCCGAGTATCTGTTCAGGCGGTATGCCGTACGCCTTCTCAGCCCAGGGACGCATAAACTCCTGCTCTCCACCGGAGACTATGAATGTCTTGAAACCATTGCTGCGGAGATACGCAAGCAGTTCGACCATTGGCTGATAGATGAGTTCGTTGTAATGCTGATTGAATCTTTGATCGTGAGACTTCGCCATCCAGTCCGAGACCGACTTCTCAAACTCCGCATCGGTGATGCCAGTGCTGGTCGCAAGTGTAATCTCCACCAACCCCTTCTCTCCACTGGCAGCAATGGCTTTCCTGTCATCTTCGAGAATCCCCTTATAGGGCTGCTTTGTCTTCCACTCATGATGCTGTGGCGCCATCTCTTTAATGCGGTCGAAAGCAAAAGCTATTTGTGTATAAACAGGTGACTCAACCCAAAGGGTGCCGTCGTTGTCGAAGGTAGCGATTCGTTCGGCCGGAGGAACGAAGTCCGGGCCGCCGTCTTTGGTGACGCGGTCTACAAAGGATTCAATGTTCTTCTTGGCCGCGGTATCGTTCCAGGATGGAAGAGGATCGGACTGTGCCGCAGCTGGTCGAACAGAAACAATGGACAGAGTGATAGAGAGACAAACACAGAACGTGACGCGAAGGAATTTGTTCATTCACCTCTCCTGCTATCAACTGTGCGGCACAGACCTCACACAGCGAAAACCTAAGTGGTTAGTGCCTGTGGAGGCCTCGCCTTTGCCACGAGTTCCTACCATGTATCTGGAGCAGTACTGATCGGTACAAAGGAAAGACCCGCCTCGCATAACCCGCTTGGGTACTCCACGCTCCGCAGGATCAAAGGAGTTGTCAGGACCAGTAGGATTGCGGCTAATAGCTCCTGAGGCAGCCAGTTGCCGATAGTAGTCCGGGCGATACCAATCTGATGTCCACTGCCACACGTTCCCGGCCATGTCATAGAGACCGTATCCGTTAGGAGGAAACTTCGTCACGGGAGAGGTGGTGCTGAATCCATCTTCGTTTGTATTCTTGTTAGGAAAGTGGCCTTGGAAGGTATTCGCCATATACTTTCCGTCCGGACTGAAAGAGTCGCCCCACACGAAAGTCTTGCCAGTTAGACCGCCGCGAGCCGCGAACTCCCACTCCGCCTCAGTCGGAAGTCGCTTGCCGGCCCACTTCGCATAGGACATTGCGTCATCGTAGGAGATGTCGACGACTGGATAGTTTTCCTTCCCTTTAATGCTACTGCCTGGGCCGCTGGGATGACGCCAGTTCGCACCTTTGACATAGCTCCACCACTGCATATGATCATTGAGCGGAACGGCCTCCTCAGGTGGAGAGAACACGACAGCTCCAGCAACGAGATTCTCTGGCGGAGCACCTGGAAAATCTTCTGCTTTGGGCGTTCGCTCTGCTTCAGTCATGTAGTGAGTCGCAGCGACGAACCTCGCAAACTCCGCATTGGTGACATCGGTTTTGTCCATCCAAAAACCATCCACATAGACACGATGGACCGGGCGCGAATCCTCGGTGGCCTTCATGCCGATGTGATCGTGCTCCATGTCGGGAGGGTTCTGCGCACCCATCGAGAACTCGCCGCCTGGAATCCACGTCATACCCTGCAGATGTCTTCCGGATGCGAGTATTTTGTTAGGCACCGTAGGGGTAAAAACTATCCCGTTAGAGATAGTACTCATCGCCGGACTAGACGGTGCTGTCATCTCTAGACCTTCTGGAAGTGACGGCGGGGCGATAGCCGCAGCGGCACTCTGTGTTGAAGATAACTTCCAGGCAGCAATGCCAACAATAGCGGCGATGGATAGAGCCACTAAGCTCCATGGAAGTGCCCTACATACCTTTGGACTAGCTATCGTTATGCCCCTATTAGAGTTCTGCATCAAATCCTCCGAGCAGCAGCCTCAGATGAACTTCCTCATCGAAACAGGACTGCGAAACAGTCGGCGGTCGTGAACTTCCGAAGACACTCCTACCCTAAGGTTTGGTCTGAATCATCGAAACTGTATTAACTGACAGGTCGTTATGGATTGAGTAGTGGCAACCTTGTCTGCGATTCCCGTCGCGATGAAGCAGTCTTCCGATGTTCACGCAGTCGACCGGCCATGGCTGTTCCATTCCATACGTTGACTGGATCTTTTCCGAAGAGGGTCTCGGCAAGAGCATCGATCTGCTGTGTAAGTTGTTCATCCTTGCTGCGCTCGAGAAAGTGATTCAGCGTCTCCTTGGGGTTTGAGCTCTCAAGCCAATGGAGTAGCCACTGATATGCACCTTGCGGCTGGTCGTTTCGGCATGCCCGAACGAGATTGCGAAAATACGCAGACTCAGAACGAAGATACCGTTCTCGTCTCCTCATCAAAATAATCACTAATTTGGGTAAATAACTGTAAGCAAACCAGACACTCGCTATCGCTAAACACAACACCGGTGCCGCTGTCACAATCCATCTGTATCTGCTCCAAAGACTCGCTGGCCGTGGTTGCGCGGTAGTGACAACCTCCGGCTCTGGCGGGAGTTCTGCAACATAGCTTGGGTTAGGTGTTGCAGTGAAATGAACTGCCGGAATAGTCGCGGTGACTAGTCGATTCGAGCTGAGGTTCCACCACCTCAACTCAATCGCAGGCAGGGTATAGTCACCCTCCTTCTGGATAAAATATTTGGCGGATTCGAGGCGGCTTCCAAAGATGAACTCGCCCCGATCCGTCTTCTGATCCTGGACCTTTGGTTCGTCAGGATAGATTCGAATGCCGTTGGGTGCTTGCAGCTGCATTGGCGGAATTAGCATCCCCTGCATGCGGAGTGCCGTGATCATGATGGTGCGCTCCACCGTATCACCCACTCGGAGTTTGTTAAGCGGAGCGCTCCACTTCTGCTGCATGGTCAGTCTTGTCGTTGGCAGGAAATAATCAAGACCTCTTGCTGCGGCAGGAATATCTGCATGAAAGGTGAGTGGCGGCAATGTTAGGACTGCTTGTGCTGTCTTCGGTGGAGATTTTGCGTAAGGCACAGTGAACTGCGCCGGCGGTAACTTAAAGTCGCCTGCTTGTTGCGGATAAATCAAGTAAGTTCGACTTATGCCTGCGTAGGTCTGTCCACTGATCTGCTCGCTCATATTTGCGGGAGTATCTTCGGAGAGTACGACGATTGCATCTTCCAGATCAAAGGTCGGGAAGTCAGGGCTGCCGGTAAAAAAGTTAGGAACCAATACCTCAACCGTGAGATGCACGGGTTGGCCAACAATGATCCCTTTAGCAGGAACCAGCCTTGCGCGAATCACCGGAGCCTGCGCAGGGCAATAAATAATAGCTACGGCCATCAGCATGGAGAAGACGAAGGACTTCACCTGTTCCTCTCCTGTGCAGCTTGAATTGCAAACCGCAGCCGAAGAAAATCTGCCGGTGTAGTTTGAATGTTGCGCATCCAGATGTCCGCCATCTTTGTTGGATCGACCTTCATCTGCTGTATCTTCGCCCTCTTGCCGCCCTTGCCTTTTTCGTCGAACTTTATCTGATCGGGAGGAAGGTTTGGAGGTATCTCTGTCCCTTCTTCGTCTTCCTTCTTCTTCTCCTTGGGAATGAAAGATCGGACCAGTTCGAGATTATCCTTCGCCTCCTGCCATGCAGGTCGCTGCGCTAACGCTCGTTGGTATGCCTGGGCCGCCTCTGAATATCTGCCTAAATGTGCGAGCGCATTGCCTTGGTTGTACCAGGATTCGGCAGAGTCACTGAGAGCAAAAGCATTGAGTGCATCTTCGTCATCCCCAGCCCGAATCAGGGCGAGACCCTTCCACATCGAATCTTGATAACGCCCCGCCGCTTTTTGATACTCCCTCTTCTCCATGTAATACCGCCCCTGCTGATCCGGAGTCAGCCATAGGTCGAGCCACGAAAAATTAGCATTACCCACAGGCGATGGCAGAAGAATCAATGCGGTTAGAGCGGTTGAGGTCCAGCGTACCGTCCAGCCTCTGCGAAACCAGAAGACAGCGATTGCAGCGATGGGGATGGTCAGCCAGTAGCCCTCGTTTACCCAGCGGGTTTTAATGTTGTTTTGCTGTACTGCATCCAGATGATGTTGTACGCGGCGCTGAATCCAACGGATATCATCGTCGTTGAGCGTAAGCGTCGTTGCCGGAACTCCGATGCTGCTCAAAGAACGCAACGCACTAACGTCCAGCTTCGAAAAAACGCGACGACCGGAAGAGTCATCGAGTAATCGATTTCCAGAAGCCCTCACCGGCCCACCTTGAGACGTGCCCACCCCCATGACAAGAATGTCATCCTTATCCGTGTTCCGTGCTGTGAACTGCCTAAACGCAGCGATTGCGTGCGGTTCGATTCCATCTGTTACGAATAAAATTGTCCCAGGAATAGTCTCGTCTTTCAGAAAATCCTCGATAGTATGAAGAGCCTTCGCGCTATCTTTCCCTTGGCCCGGCATCAATGAAGTCGTGAGTGAATCCAGATAGAGATCGAAGAGCGAGTTGTCCATCGTAAACGGAAGAACCATGTGTGTCGTTCCGGAGTACACAAACAAAGCGGTACGTGCTCCGTTACGAACCTTTAGCAAATCGCGTAATTTCAACTTCGCACGCTCGATCCGTGTTGGGTCGAGATCGATTGCATCCATCGTTTGAGAGAGATCCAGTGCTATGACTAGCGGCGCTTTGTCCTCTGTAAAAGGCGGCTGCTCCCGCCTCCAGGTCGGCCCAGCAAGTGCGATGGCTCCGAGAGCGATCAATAGGCAGATCATGTGGATGGGCCGCAATCGCCATCTTCTTCCAGGTGAGACGATCAGATGGTCTAACAGCGCGGGATCGATGTAACGCTTCCAGCGCGCTCGAACGTTGTGGCGAAGATGGAACGACAGATAGATCAACGGAATGGACGATAAAAGCCATAGCCACTTCGGCTGTATAAAATGCAGAGCAGCCCACCAACTCCTCACAAGTGCACCTTGAGAATCGAAGACGCGGATACTTCATCGGGCAGCCGTTCATGGTTGGTAAAAATACGTACCATAAAGCTCGCGATTACCATCACGACGTGATAGCCAGTTAGCAGGAGTACTGCCGCCCCCAGTGGAATCATGAAGAGTTCGCTCTTTGGTTGATAGCTAAGCATTCTAAAATTTTGTGGTGTGATGGCGTCAAGCGTCGTATATGCTTTTTCAAGTTCACCACGGTTTTCACTGTGAAATAGCTGACCGCCTGTAGCCTTTGCAATGCCCCCGAGTGCTGCGTAGTCCACCTTGTACTCCCCGGCAGCGTGTGGGTCACCGATGCCGACTACGTGAATCGTGATGCCGCGTTGACTTGCAATCTCGGCAGCTTTCAGGGGTGGCATGCGGCTTCCGGTGTCGTTGCCGTCAGTCAGCAGGATCATGACACGCTGTTTTGCATCGCTATTATCAAACTGTTTTATCGCTAGGCCAATCGCATCGCCAATCATCGTCTGGGGTCCAGCCATCCCTACATCTATCTGTTTAAGGATCTTGATGCAGGCATCATGGTCGAGCGTAAAAGGAGTTACTGGAAAGGCTGCTTGACCAAAAACGATCAGGCCAATGCGATCATTCTTGCGCTTCTGAATGAAATCAGTCACAACCTGCTTTACGGCATCAACTCGTCTCAAACGCTTACCATCAGTGGAGTGGAAGTCACTCGTCTCCATCGACTGGGAGATATCCAACGCAATCATGACATCTCTTCCCGGTTGGATCTTCTGGATCGGAGGCTCTACCCTCTGCGGTCTCGCCAGAGCTACGACAATCAGACCCCAGCAGACAGGAGCAAGAATCTTTTGCAGCCAGTTGGTCTTGATAATTACAGCACCTGCCTGTGGCGTGATGCCGATTGCTGAACTGATGTAAGAGAAAAAACTCAATCTCAGGGAGTCTTGCTCTTCTTTATAGGGAGGCAACAACCAGTACACGAGTAACGGGAGCGGTAGTATCGCGAGTATCCAGGGGTATTCAAGCCTGTACACGATGCCTCCGAATCCACTCGGCGACAGAAGTTCTCAGTACCTGTTCCTCTTCTGTCGATGCTGTGCTTTTTTGAAAGGCCATCTCCTCAATGCGATTGCACGGCGCGCTTTGAAAAAGATTGCGTCCCACCGCCTTATCAAGAAACCTAAGCCATGCATCCCCGCTGAGTGAGGCGACCTTATCTCGTGGCCATGCACAAAGCGCAGTTCGCTTGAGCAGGGCAGAGAACTGCCTCGGCGTCGCGGTGGCAAGCTCTCGTAGAGCTTCGCGCCGATAACGATCCTTGAACCATCCGTGAATCATGGAGCCGATAAGCCAGAGAAACGACAATCCCACGACTGCGAATAGTGCGTACCAGCCAATAGTTTGGGGAACCCAGGAGGGTGGTGCGGGCTGACAGTAATCGTGGAGATTTTCCAGAGCGGCATTAGGAGTTAGCTTCATCAAATCCTCCTCCGAATGGATGCTATGTCGCCAAGAAGATGACGCAGTTGCATCGCCACATCCTCCACAGTGCTGATTGGCAGCACAGGCGTACCGATCTCCTTATGCCAGGAGAGTATCGACTGGATGCGTTTATCGGATGCATCGAGTATGCTATTGCGGATCTTCTCTTGCCCCAGCAGAAGCTCAACCTGAAGTTGACCATTACTCACCACAAGTTGCTCCGCCGCGGGGAGCTTCACGGCCAACGCATCATAGATCAGGCAGCATATAACATCGTTTGATTGTGAGAGATTCATAAGAAGATCTCTCGTCTTCTGGTCTGCACCATCGAAATCACTGGCGATGATAATAAGCGCATCATGTCGGCACGTTCGCGCGACTGCCTCAATGACTTCGTTCAGGCGATCTGGTTGTGAAGGTACGGTCAAATCACCACGGAGCTGGCGGTTTTGTTGCGAGATTCGATCCAGAACTCTCAACACATTTGCACGGCTGCGATGCATGCGAACTTCTTCTGCCTTCTCGTCGTTAAAGACGAAAGCTCCGATGCGGTCACCCTGTTGAAAGACGCGCCATGCAGCCAATGCAGCAATCTCAGCTGCAACCACGGACTTCATCGATACGCGACTACCGAAGAACATATTGATTCTTTGATCGACAACCAACATGGTTGGGCGATCGCGCTCTTCGGAATAGACTCGAACAAAAGGCTTCTGCATGCGAGCCGTTACACGCCAATCGATACTGCGAACATCGTCACCAGAGACATAATTACGCATCTCCTCAAAGTCAAGGCCGCGTCCGCGCACATGAGAGGACCGTCTGCCAAACAGCAGACTATGCACCGGCTGGGTGTGCATCAGCGTGAAGCCTCTCGCCTTGAACTGCAATGCAATCAGCGAATCAAGTTCCGCATAAGCTCCCATAGTAAGATCCTCTGCTCACGCAACAGCAACTAATTCAACAACCTTGCTGATTACCTGATCTGCTTTAACACCACCCGCCTGCGCGTCGTAGCTGAGCAGCAGACGATGACGAAGCACATCGTGAACAATCGCTTGCACATCGTCCGGACGTACATAGTCTCGTCCTTTAAGCCACGCATAGGCACGCGAACACTTATCGAGACCGATTGTTCCGCGCGGACTCGCCCCAATCTGGATCCACTTTCTAAGTTCCTTATCGTATCGCTCGGGATACCGTGTCGCCTCAATCAGCGCAACGATATAGTCTTCGACTGCAGTAGCCATCTGTATGTCATGGACCTCCTTGCGAGCAGCAAATATCACATCTTGCTGAACACGCTGTATCGCCGATGATGAAGTCGCGGCTACGGTACTGTCGCTAGCCTGTTCTTCTCCCCGAACCAGCAGCATAATATTGCGTTCCGATCTCTCCTCTGGATAATCGACGTAGACATGCATCAGGAAACGATCAAGCTGCGCCTCGGGAAGAGGATAGGTGCCCTCCTGTTCGATCGGGTTTTGTGTCGCCATCACAAGAAAGAGAGGAGGCAGGGCATGGGTCTTACCTGCCACGGTTACTTGGCGCTCCTCCATCGCCTCAAGCAGCGCCGACTGCACCTTTGCCGGAGCGCGATTGATCTCGTCTGCAAGGACAAGATTGTTGAACACCGGACCAGGCTGGAAGCGGAACTCGCCCTTACCTTCAGCGCTGTAGTAAATCTCCGATCCCGTGATATCGGAAGGAAGAAGATCAGGAGTGAACTGAATGCGAGATAAGCCAGCGTCTAAAAAGTGAGACATTTTTTTGATAGCGCGAGTTTTAGCAAGCCCAGGAAGACCTTCTACGAGAAGATGCCCGTTTGCGAGGAGACCTAGAATGAGCCGCTCGATCATCCCTTGTTGACCGAGGACAGTTTCTCCGACCTGTTTCTGCAGATCGAGTAGAGAATCACGCACCGTCATTTCCAGCCACCTGTTCCTTCGCCCTGTTGTCTCTACCAGTACCTTGGTCTTGTGCTGGCGGTCAGAATACAGACCGAATCGCCCTCCTGTGACTGCTATATATGACAGGTCAAGAGGTCCCGCATAACGCGCCTGCCAAGCGACTGGCCCCGAGGTCTGGACCCGACATAGAGATCTGATTTTTCTCGTCGAGGACTGTAAGTCTTGCCAGTTTCCAGCCGGTTCGTTGTCCCTGATAGTCATAGCGAGAAACAACGCGCAAAGGAGCCACCATGTTTTTAGCGCCTTGGAAGTTGCGGTCACTGACGAACAGCAGACCATTTCACAGAAAGATGTTCTGCTGTCTCGTATTTACGGTAGCTGCATTGTTGACGTACGCCGCTCAAGCACAAGGAAAGAAGCCAAATATTCTCGTCATCTTTGGTGACGACATCGGCCAGGCAAACATCAGCCGCTACACGCACGGCCTGGTGGGCTATTCGACACCGCGTATTGATAGCATCGGCGAAGAGGGCATCACCTTCACGGACTACTATGCAGAGAACAGCTGCACGGCAGGCCGGTCGTCATTTATCACCGGGCAATCGCCTGTTCGTACGGGGTTGAGCAAAGTCGGCGTTCCTGGCGCTCCGGTCGGCCTGCAGAAGCGGGACATCACGATAGCTCAGGCATTGAAGCCTCTCGGATATGCCACAGCACAATTCGGCAAGAACCATCTTGGCGATAAAGATGAGTATCTGCCGACAAACCACGGATTCGATGAGTTCTTCGGCAATCTTTATCACCTGAACGCCGAGCAGGAGCCAGAGATGCCTTATTGGCCTAAAGAGGACCCTGCGTTCCTTAAGGTCTATAACCCGCGGGGAGTAATCCACTCCTATGCTGACGGCAAGATCGAAGACACGGGACCACTAAATATCAAACGGATGGAGACTATCGACGACGAGACTTCTGACCGCGCAGTTGCATACATGGGAGAACAGGTAAAGGCGAGCAAACCCTTCTTCGTTTGGATGAACTTCACCAGGATGCATATCTATACCCATGTTCGTCCGGAGTACAGAGGCAAGAGCGGTATGCCCGGTAACGAGTATGCAGACGGCATGTGGGAACACGACCAGGACGTAGGCAAGATGTTGAAGGCCGTCGACGACCTCGGCATCAAAGACAACACCATCGTGATCTACACCACGGACAACGGGCCGAACCAGTTCTCGTGGCCGGATGCGGCAACGACGCCGTTCCGCAGCGAGAAGGATTCAAACTGGGAAGGCGCATTCCGCGTCCCTGCGATGATCCGTTGGCCAGGCCATATCAAAGCCAACCAGTGGTCGAACGAAATCGTCTCCGGTCAGGACTGGTTTCCAACTCTGCTCGCCGCAGCCGGCGATACGAGCATTACAGAGAGATTGTTGAAGGGAACTGGACCAGGTGGTATGGAGCACAAGGTCCATCTGGATGGTTACAACATCCTTCCCTATCTCGAGGGAAAAGAGGAGCATTCGCCGCGTAAAACCTTCTACTACTTCGATGACGACGGTCAAATGGTGGCCATTCGATTCGGCAACTGGAAGGTGAATTTTTGCGAACAGCGGGCGCCGGGAGGCTTCGCGGTTTGGATGGAGCCCTTCGTGTGCACCAGGGCAACCGGAGTCTTCAATCTGCGAATGGATCCATATGAACGCGCCGATACCGTATCGGATCAATATTACGACTGGGTAGTTCATAACATATATCTAGGCGTGCAGGCGCAGATGCTTGCAGGCGAGTTTATTGCAACGTTCAAGGAGTATCCGCCGAGCCAGCCTCCTGCGAGCTTCACGATCGACCCCGATGCAATCGTAAAAGAAGCCAAGGAAGCCGCAGCGGCTCGCCAGAAGAAGTGATCGATGAAGGAGTAGTAGATACAGAATAAAACTAGCTCAACCGGGCTCACCTGAAAATGAGCCCGGTCGAACCGTCCGAGGAGCAACATGACGAGGGTGATAACTGTCCCTGCTTCCCCTCGAATCCGTAACAATAAAGCGCCGCAACGGCGTAATATCATGACCGTGCGCTCTCAAAAACGTAGCAGCCCGAAATTATCGAGCATGCTGGGCACGTCCGCGTTTGCAGCCTTACTCTTCTGCTCTGGTGTAGCCGCCCTGGTCTATCAGGTTCTCTGGATCAAGCAACTCTCGCTCGTCGTTGGTGTCGAAGTCTATTCAATATCCATCGCCGTAAGCGCCTTCTTTGCCGGCCTCGCATTAGGAGGCTTCTTAATCGCACGCCGCGCTGACCGGTTAAAAAATCCTCTCTTCACCTATGCCCTACTAGAAGCTGGTATTGCGCTACTCGGCGTCACCGCTACCTTATTGCTCGGACATGCAGCCCCGCTCTTCACCGCAATGCAAGCACATGTAGGACTTCTCGCCTGGATACTTCCGTTCCTGATAGTCGGCTTTCCTGCATTCCTCATGGGTGGAACCCTTCCCATCGCTCTCTGCTCTCGATCTATGGCATCAGGCGCAGCAGCCCGCACCGGAGGTCTCATCTACGCCATGAACACCTTCGGAGGAATCGCCGGCATCCTCGCGTGTTCCTTCATTTTCCTTCCCCAATTTGGCGTCATAGGCACCGGATTCGCCGCCGCCTCCCTCAATCTAATAGCCGCTGTTATCGCGCTCGTTATGAGTCGCACCCCACGAAACACATCAGCCATTTCTCCGTCGATCCAGCAAAGTGATCTCCCCCGCCAGGCAACCCTCGCTATCGTCTTGTACTCATTAGCTGGCGGCATCGCGCTCGGCTACGAGGTCATCTGGTCACAAGCCATCGTCCAATTCATAACCACAAGAAGCTTCGCATTTTCTATTGTCTTAGCAACGTATCTCGCAGGCCTCGCGCTAGGGAGCTGGCTCTACGCTCGCTACGCCGATAAGATCACCAACCCTTGGGGAACGTTCGGTCTCCTCATCGCTGCCGCAGGCATGGTCGCGTTATTAGAAATAGCTTGCCTAGGAATCTGGCAGCTCCGAATCCAAGCCACCATCGGCGAACTTGCCTTCAGCATCTTCGGAAATCAGTTCGCCAGAATGTGTTCTCGCTTTCTCGTCGCCGCTATCGGCATCGTATTTCTTCCGACGTTACTTCTCGGCGCAGCATTTCCCGCAGCACTCCGGCTCATCTTGGGAAAGAATCGAATCGGTCGCGACATCGGCATCGTCCTCGCGCTCAATACTGCTGGAGGTATCGCAGGAACATTGCTCACAGGATTTATCCTCGTACCGAAACTTGGTCTTGTCAGGACCCTCGGCATTCTCGCTATCTCCGCAGGCGCAGTAGGAGTCATCGCAGTTCTCCGTGGCCTTCGAGACGACAAACGAATGACCTGGATGGCAATCACAATCAGCGTCGCAGCGCTCGTCATCGTAATTGTAACTCCCACAGATCGACTTGCTCGACTGCTCACAACAACGCGTGGCGGCGGCAAGCTAATCTCTTACGAAGAGAGCGAAGCCGGCACAGTCGCTGTCGTACAACAGGGCACGGGCACCAATTCATTCAACAGGCTCTACGTCCATGGCATCTCGAACTCCGGAGACGCCATGCCATCGCTACGATACATGCGCCTTCAGGCCTTTTTACCTCTCATGCTCCATAACGGCATCTCCCATTCGGCGCTTGTCGTTGGATTTGGAACCGGCATCACCGCAGGCGCACTCTTGGAGTATCCACACCTTAGCCGTAGAGTCTGCGCCGAGCTTCTGCCCGCTGTCGTGAGCGCAGGGAAGTTCTTCCGTGGAAACTTCGGAGCCTCACATAATCCTGAACTTCAGATACGCATACGTGACGGCCGCCGCGAGTTGATGAGAAGCGCAGACCGATACGACCTGATCACGCTTGAACCACCCCCACCTTCAGCAGCCGGAGTCGTCAACCTCTATTCACGAGACTTCTACCAACTTGCAGCGAAACGACTCGAGCCGAACGGAATCTTTGCGCAATGGCTGCCTATCGCCACACAGAACGACGAAGACACACGTTCCCTCGTTCGAAGTTTTCTGGATGTCTTTCCAACCGCGACTCTGTGGACGACTGAATTGCACGAGATGCTGCTGATCGGTTCACTTGCGCCGATGGAACTGAATGTAGATAACATCTCTCAGAACTTCGAGCAGCCCTCCGTCAAGGCAGCTCTCGAAGAAGTCGGCATCTCATCGCCCGCCGCACTCCTCGCTACATGGGTCACCGGCAGAGAAGGACTCGAACACTACGCAGATGGCGCACCTCCGGTGACAGACAATCGCCCTCGTATCGAATACTCCTCATGGGTTCGTCCAGACGAGATCTCGCGCGTACTCCCTGAACTTCTCGCACTTAGAACAGAGCCTCCGCTGATCGGTGGCAACTTTGTTTTGTCGTCTTCTCTCTCGATAGAGCGGGAAAACCTGATGACGTTCTACTCTGCCGGACTCGACGCCTACAAGGGTGATCGACAGGCCTGGGCGCACGATATCGGAGATGTTTTAAAGAAGGATCCCACCAATCCCTACTATCGATGGTCTGTCGGTGAAAAGTAATCGCCGCCGATGCCATGCGATCAGAACACCTTCTGTTACGAACGTCAATTTCCTGTCACTTCTGCCAGTTTCCCGGCTGTTATACATCGACTACTTTTGCTGCAGATAGCTCACGCTCGGTCTATAGAATCTCTCGGATAGTTTCGGCACATCGCTAACTATCGCCATTTGGAGATCAGTTACATAACGAAGGATGTCTATGGATCGAAGTCTCATACCCACAGAGGCTTTCTGCAAGCTTTGTATCGTCGCTCGTTCTAAACAGAAATACTCAAGAGGAATAGAACATGAATTCAGAACCCATAGAACTCAGATGTTCGTATTCAGAAGCTCGGGACATAGAGCGGTCTACACCACAGACGAAGCGAACTTCGCCGAGGAAGACCTTTCAACATCTTCTTGTGGCCGCAGCGATAACCGGAGTCATTATCTTTACTCCAGTCGGATCGCAGGCGAAGGGCGGAAGACAGATTGGCTCTCAGCCGCCCTCCGGAATCGATCCCCATGCAATCGACGCACTGAAGATGATGGGAACGTATCTGCGCACACTTCAATCGTTTCAAGTGGAAGCAGATCTCTCGACTGACGATGTGATGGATGACGGAGAGATTGTTCAATCGAGCAGCAGGGTGAATCTGCTTGCCGCGAAGCCGAATCGATTTCGTGTCGAGGTGACCGGAGACGATCCAAACCGGCTATACCTCTACGATGGCAAGAGCTTCACCATCTGGGGCCAGAACACGAACGACTATGCTACCGTGCCAGCTCCTCCCACCATCGCAGAGCTTATCGATAAGCTCACGGATCGATTCGATATCGATCTGCCCTTGGTTGATCTCTTCCGCTGGGGCGTGGATGAAGATGATACGAAGAAGATTAAGACCGCGGTCGATATCGGTCTTAGCACCGTAGACGGGGTTACCTGCGAGCAGTATGCGTTTCATCAGGACGACATCGACTGGCAGATCTGGATTCAGCTCGGCCAGTATCCGCTACCGCGAAAGCTTGTTATCAGAACACTAACGGATGAAGCGAGGCCCCAGCATAGCGAGGTCCTTACTTGGAACCTCGCTCCCTCCTTCAACGACGCCGCATTTATATTCGATCCTCCACCCGACGCTCATCGAATTGCCATCGCAGACGCAAAGGCACAGTCCACGGAAAAAGGAAAATAGGGGAGAGATATGAAACGTTGCTGCCAGATATTCCTCATCTTTGTCATCGCCTGTCTCTTGCCTGGAACGCTATCTGCTCAGCGTTATCGCGGTGGAGCGCGGACAAGCGTCAGCCAGAATAGAAATATAAACGCCAACCGGAACGTAAACGTCAACGTCAATCGCAATGTAAACGTCAACAACAACGTTAATGTCCACGGTGGCTACTACGGTGGCGGATACTATGGCGGAGGTTGTTGCTACCACCCGGTTGCAGTGGCTGCCGCCGTCACAGCGACGGCTGTAGTTACGGCTGCCGTCGTCGGCTCCATGGTCCACACCCTGCCGCCGTCCTGCTCGATGGTGATCGTCAACGGACTGAGCTATCAACAGTGCGGAAGCACCTGGTACCAGCCTCAATTTTCAGGATCCACCACAACCTACGTCGTAGTGAATCAACCTCATTGACTCTTTACCGTCCCGACAGATCGTATCTTCTATCAAGCAGTGATGCCGGGGATGCTGGCGCATCAGGATCGCGTCCAGCCTCCCGGCATCTGTCTGATGATCGCCTGCACAACTCCGGGTGATGACGGCTCTCCTATTCGCAATCGCCAGCCTGAAAATAAATCTCAAAAACCTGTCGTACGTTTCACCACCCAAAAACGCACCGCTAACTCACCACATCCACAAGGCTAATCACCACAACTCACCGGCAAACTACCACGCGAAAAACGCACCTTTTCCAAAACCACCCTCAAAACATCAGCAAAAGAGCAAAAAGCCACCTTCACCACCACCCCAGTTTTTTCTGCTATTTTTTCCCTCGAATCGCCTTCACCACAATCGCATTCGGAGACCCACCCGCAGGAAGGATCGTAAACAGCGTAGGTCCAACCTTCCCCTCCGTCCGAATCACCGCAACGTCCCCCGAATGCACATCCGCAGCCAGCAGCAGGTGCTCATCCGCCGAGAAAGCCAGCGCATCCGGTCCCGATCCCGTATGAACGCTCCCCACAAGTCGCCCATCATCAATGCTATAGATCCCCACACTGTCCGCTCCGGAGTTCGACACCCACAACGTTCCATTGTCCCGGCTCACAACTCCCCGCACCGGCCTGCTCCCGATCGTATAAGTTCCGCTCACCTCGTTGGTCCAGGTAGATATCTCCGATACGCTGTCCGATCCGAAGTTAGAAACGAAAATCTCCCCCCCATCAGGCTTCATAGCCAGATGGAGCGGCGTCTTGCCCACATCCAAAAACGTCAGCAAGTGATCTGTAATCAGCGACGAATTCTGTTTCACCGCCCACGAATCAGGAGCCATGGCTAGGCTCACTGCCATCACCTCATCCCCTCCTGAGCACGCAACAAACGCCTTCGAAGAGTCCGGTAAAATAGCCACGTCCGCTGCTCCAGGGCACCCTGAAAATGCCGCCCGCAGCTTCAACGCGGGATCCGATGAAGACCCATCCTCATGCGGAGAAACCTTGAAGATAGAGATACTTCCGCTCCCCCGGTTCGCAACCACAAGCGAACGTCCATCTGGCGAAAGCCGTAAAGCCCCCGGTTGTTCTCCAGTCCCGGCGACGGCAACTTCGCGCCGCCGATCGAGATCCAGCACACTGACCGTATTCGATCCCGAATTAGTAACATACGCACGATGCCCGCTCTCATCTACAGCAATAAAGCCGGGCGAACGGTGCACTCCAACCGTAGCGACGACACGATTCGCGTCGGCATCAATGATGGAGACTGTATTCGACTGCGTATTCGCAACATAAACCTCATTGCGAACCGGATTGGCTGTCAAACCGGTAGGGTCAACGCCTACCTGTAACGTCCGGTCCTGCCGCAGATACACAAGGTCAAGCACGCTGACTGTATTCGACGAGCTATTGCTTATATAGGCGTACTCTCGATAACCCTCTGGAACGTCAGGAAAGCTGCTGCGGCGACAGCCCGAAACGGTTAGGACAAGCGCAAAGCCAGCGATAAAGAATCGGAAGAGAGAAATTCGGTGGGGTGTTGGCACTATTCGGAGTCTATCGGGGACGCTCAGGGGTCGCAAGCGTCAGTGAAATGAGTAAGTGATTCAAGTAGATGCAGGAGAAACTTTTACTTGGAGAAACCCGTCTATGGCTTCAGACGCGAAACGTTTGGCTTCGGAAGTTGCCGCGTCTTTGCAGTTCATTCTCGGACAACGAAGCTGCAGCCCCTTGCAGCTTCGTTGCTTTTTACTTAATGGCGTGGGCTTTTGGTACGCAGCCAGTTCCGCAGAATCCAGACAAAGTACCCGCCCTGAATGACAATGACAGTCATATAAGCAAAGAGCAGATGCCGGTGCGGCATGGTGCTGAAGTCGAAGAACGAGTGCCAGGTCATTGCGGTATCTCCAGGGAAGCCTCGATGGCCTGCAGCGCTTCCTCCTGCTCGGCGAGTTGGCGACGACGCTCAAGCGCGAAACGAAAGACCATCATGCAGATTCCCCACATCGCCCATCCCGCTAGATTCCAAAAGAAGGCCGGAAGCATCGACGGATCTATGCCAGAGTCGGGACCGCCGCCGAAGACGGGCGCGGGGTGCTGGGTGCGCCACCATCGGATGGACATATAGACGATAGGAACATCAACCGCGGCGAAGACGGAGAGCACGGCCGCCAGTGTGTGACTCTGGCCAGTGGAAGAGAAGCGGCGTAACGTCAGATAGCTCACATACAGCAACCAAAGCAGAAGCATGCTGGTCAGGCGCGGGTCCCACGTCCACCAGATGCCCCAGGTCGCGCGGCCCCACAACATGCCGGTCAGCAGGCAGACGCTGGCATATACCACGGTGACTTCAGCGGCGGTCAGAGCGAGAGCGTCGGCGGTCAGAGCCTTTAGCGGATCGCGGCGTCTCCAGTAGAGAAAGGTGAGCGAGGCGAAGAAGTTGATGTACGGAAACAGCAGGCTCAACATCGCGATAGGAACGTGATAGTAGAAGATTCGTCCTGCATCGCCTTGGGCCGCATCCTTGGGAGTAAGGAAGATGGCTTCGCGAAAGCCCATAACCAGCACGGCGACCATTATGCCGAACCAGAGCCAGGCGACATTGCGGAGAGATTGAGTGCGCTGCTCCATGGTGTTAGTTTACCGCGAATGCGGCTACTCGGCGTTGAGAACGGTCTCAAAGAGCAGAATGCAGACAGTGGTGAAGATGACGTCGTAGCCGGCAAGCTGCTTGACCCAGGTACCGATCTGAATGGGGTCAAGATCGCCCGTCAGCACACCCGTCGTTGCCTGCACCATGGCTAGTAATGCTGGCAGGGAGATGGGCAGAAGAAGAAGTGGGAGAAGAAGTTCACGATTACGCGCGCGCAGACCCAGAGCGGCGAAAAAAGTCCCATTGACGACCAGAGCCCAGGTGCCTAAGGGGAGTATCAGCAACAACAGCCAGACGTTTCCAAGCGGGTGAAGATTGAAGAAGACGACGAAGATAGGAGCCATGACCGCTTCGACGACCAGTACGAAGAGCATATTCGCAAGGGCTTTGCCTAAAAAGAGCGTAGAGGCTGGCGAGGGCGCCATGCGCTGGGCTTCTAGCACCTGGTTGCGTTGTTCGCGGGCCCAGGACTGGTTGAGGGCAGTGATGGAGGCGAAGAGAAGGGCCACCCAGAGAATGGCGCCGGAGATCTGACGGGTGGTGGTCGGGTATCCGGTGGGATCAAACGCCAGGCCGAAGACGACGACGACAAGAAGTGCGAAGAAGATCATGCCGTTGATGGAGTCGCGGGAGCGCCACTCGAGGCGGAGATCTTTGCGGAGATGGTCGAGAAGATGGTGGAGGTAGTTCACGCCGGTCCTCTGGTGAGGTCCGCGAGGATGGCGTTGGCTGCTCTAAGGTAGTCGCTTGGAGCAAGCAGAAGCTGGAGCCCGCGCTGGCCGGCGGAGATGGAGATCTGGTCGAATAGTTCGATCGTCTCGTCGGCATAGGCGGGGAAGGGCTTTTTTGCTCCCATGACGGTGACTCCGCCGCGGATGTAGCCAGTGAGGGGTTCGACCTCTTTGAGCGAGGCCAGTTCCGCCTTCTTGGCGTTTGCGGCGTGAGCAAGTTTTTTGAGATCCAGCTCTGCATCGCCGGGGATGACGGCGAATAGATGCTCTCCGCTGTTGGTATGGGCGAGGAGAGTTTTAAAGACCTGCTCCGGGGGGAGACCTATCTTTCGAGCGACTGAGATGGCGGTCAGGTCTTCGGGATCGACCTCGTACGCACGCAGCTCGTAGGTGATTCCGAGAGAGTCGAGGAGACGGGCTGCGTTGGTCTTGGCAGGTGGGGCGGTCTTCACCGTGCGGCCTCGGTGCCTGGCTCTGACGATTGGATCTGGCCGCTGCGCATGGTGAGGATGGTGTCTGCAAGGGGTTCGGCGAGGGCTGACTGGTGGGTGGTGAGGAGGATGGTGCGGCTGCCTCCGCGTGCGACTGGCCAAGTGCGGAAGTCGGAGAGGAGTTCGACCATGTGACGGGCAGAGGCGGCATCGAGGTTGGAGAAGGGTTCGTCGAGGAGGAGTAGCTCGGGATCGGTCTGCAGGACGCGGGCAAGGGAGGTGCGTTGGCGCATGCCCTGGGAGTACTGGCCGACGGGGCGGCTGAGGTTGGGGTCGAGGCCGACGGCGCGGAGGGCCATCTCGGGGCTACCGACGCAGGCGCAGCCGCCGTCGCGATGCAGCGAGGCGAAGTAGTTGAGGTTCTCCATGGCGGTGAGTTCGTCGTAGAGCATGGCCGCGTGACTCATGTAGGCGATACGGCGGCGTTGATCGTGTGGAGACTCTGAAAAGACGGTGACCGTGCCGCGCGTGGGGGTGATGAGACCGGCGATGATGCGGAGGAGCGTCGATTTGCCGGCGCCATTTTCGCCGAGGATGACGGTGCAGGTGCCCGATGTGAAGGTAGCCGAGACGTGACGAAGAGCTGCGAACGTGCCGTAGGTCTTCGATATGGAATCCAAGCAGACCGCCTGGGCGTGATCCGTCTGCGCAGTGGATTGAGGTGCACTGCTGCGAGTTGTCGCTTCCGTCTGCGTCATAGGGGTTACGCGCGTTATGCAGCTGTTAGCGGGTTGCCGGTAGAGCGGATGCGGTGGTCGCGGTGGCGTTGGCGGCCGGGGCAGCCGGAGCGTACTTGGAGGCGCATTTGGCCTGGAGCTGAGTGGCGTGGAAGACGCCGTCTTTTCCGTAGGTCCCTACTGCCAAAGCCTGCGAGTCATCCTTGAAGGTGTCGGGAGGCGGCTCGACGCCTTTATAGCTGACAGAGAGCTTGCGACCCTGTTCGAGAAGGTCGAAGTCGACGTAGGTGCCTTCGCGGTGGATGCTGCCGGGAGCGACGTTTCCTGCTACGCGGAGATGACGGACGTAGGCTTTGTTTCCCATTCCCTGAAGCTCGCCGATGGTGACGTAGTACTGCTTATTGTCGCTGTTGCCGGTGAAGGCAAGGTATGCGACTGCGGCGAGGATTACGACCGTAGCTACGATTATCTTGAGCGGGCTCTTCTGGGTTGCGTTTGCCATAGTCTTCGTCTTTCAGTTTACGTTCCATTGATGCGATTTGGATAGTCGAGGTGGCGGTGGTACCCCTCCCCGGATACCTTGCGCAAACTACTTGTAATGAGCAGGTTGCGAAAGACATCCGTCGCAAAATCCTCTATCCAAATGGGTTACAGGTAAAATCGTGATTCGATTACACTTACTCTCCAGCCAATGTTTGCGGGCAGATAAAACTCCACTATTACTATTTTAGACGTTGGAGTGAAACTAATGCATCACGAGGAAACGCTGGACTGACGCTGGTTTTGTTAGTTCCTGGGCTTGACAGCGATCTGGAGGGAACCTTCAGGGCAATGAAAACGGAGACTCCAGTTGTAGCGAGTCTCCGGTGGTGTCGGTCACGATTTTTATTGAAGCTAGACAGTGGCGGTGTGGGCTTCGGCGCTGGTGTTGACGTTGTCGGAGATGGTACTGAGGAGTTCGTCGGCGTTCTTCTCTTCGTCGAGGATGCTTTCGAGGATATCGGCTGCATCGTCTTCGCCTAGTAGCTCGGCCCAACTGCGTAGGGTTCCGTAGACTGCGATCTCGTGATGTTCAACCTGCTGGGCAGCGGCGATGAGGGTGATGTCGCGGATGCTGCTATCGCCAGCGTCCTTGATGCCGTCTTCGGCTTCAGTGACGAGGGCGGAGATGACCTTGCAGGTTGCGGTATCGGATTCGCCGGTGGCGTCGCGCAGGAGACTTTCGACGCGGGTGACGTGGCCTTTGGTCTCTTCGAGATGATTGCGGAACGCGGTTGCGAGCTGGGGATCGGTGGATTTTTCGATCATGGTGGGCAGGGCGTTGGTGATCTTCTGTTCCATGTCGAGCGCCTTCTTGAGGTTGGCGATGTAGAGGGTGCGGAGGTCTTCGATGTTTTCAGAAAATAGCTTCATGGTGTTTCTCCTTTAATCGAGAGGAATACGTTTCGAAAAAAAGCGCAGTCTCTCTCACGACGCAGTTTGCGTGTTGTGATGGTTCATGAGTATGGGTGAGAGCGGCGAACGTTCAAGCCGGGGTGCTCACGGTCGTTCTTCGTTCTGCTGGGTTGGATGCGAGAGCTTCGGTGGGGTTGGCCGATGGATCGGCGCAATTGTGTAGAGCGTATGCGCGGTGTTTTAGCGAGCTATCTGTGAGTCGATGGACCATCCGTTGTAGCGGCGGAGGAAGATCAGCGCTGCATAGACAATGGCATAGGTAAGCTGCACGCTGGCGGCGGACCAGTCCTGAATGAACGCGGAGCCGAAGGTGAGGGTGGCGATCAACAGGGTTGCGGCTACGAGCGTTGCGCGGGTACGCAGGCCGAGGAGCAGAAGCAGGCCGAGCATCGTTTCGATGGAGGGGAGGATGAGGCCGAATCCCCAGACGCTCCAGGAGGGAAGCGGGGTGTGTTCGAACTGCATGACTAATTTGGCGGCGAACTCGCCTGGGCCGCTGTGGATGCGGCTTACTCCGTGCATCGTGAGGTTGACGCCGACGACGATGCGCAGGAGTGCATAGGCTAATCGCTCGTCACTGTTGTCGGATTTATTGAGAGATGCAGTGGACATCGTTTCTCCTGAGGGGCTTCAGGTTCTATCCTATAGAGCGATGCCAGCTTTTCTTGAACTTGCTCATGTGAATGTGGCCCGCGGCGACAATGTTGTGCTGCACGATATCAACCTTAGCGTGAATACCGGGGAACATATTGCGATTCTTGGACCGAACGGATGCGGGAAGTCCACGCTGATCAAGACGATTACGTGCGAGTGCTACCCGATTGCGAAGGAAGAGACGAGGGTGAGTATCTTCGGGCGTGAACGGTGGGATTTGACGGAGTTGAAGAAGAGGCTGGGCGTGGTTTCGGCTGAGCTTCCGGGGAAGCAGACGTTGCAGACTACGGGTCGCGATGCTGTGCTTACAGGGTTTTTCTCGAGCTCGACGCTTTGGCCGAATCTTACGGTGACGGATGCGATGCGGGCGCGGGCGGATGAGGTGATGGAGCAGATTGACGCGGTTGGGCTGGCGGAGAAGCTGGTGGGGGAGATGTCGGCGGGGCAGCAAAGGCGCGTGATGATTGGGCGGGCTCTGGTGGCTTCGGCGGGGATGCTGCTGCTGGATGAGCCTTCGAATGCGCTGGATCTGGCGTCGCAGGCGGATCTGAGGGGGTTGATGCGGAGGCTGGCGCAGCAGGGGACTGGGATTTTGCTGATTACGCACCATATCGCAGATATTCCGCCGGAGATCGATCGGATTCTGATGATGCGGGAGGGGCGGATTATCGCGGATGGGGCGAAGAGTGAGTTGCTGACGGCGGAGAGGCTGAGTGGGTTGTTTAAGACGGAGGTGCAGCTTACGGAGCGCGATGGTTTTTATCACGCTTGGTGAGGTGGTTTTTTGCAAAAAAGTCTGGTGTGGTGGAGTGGGTGTTTTACAGGGGTTTTTGCGTGAATGTGGTGTGCAGCCGTGGTGATTTGGGTGGTGAGTTGTGGTAGTTAGCGTGGTGGATGTGGTGGCTTAGCGGTCAGTATTTTGGACTACTAAGAGTACGACAGGTTTTTGAGATTTATTTTTGGTGCCTGAAAGATATGTCCTGCCGGACGGGCCCACTACTCGTGGAGAGGTCACTTCGTGACTTGTATACGCCTTCGGGTGGGCCTCCCGTTGGTCGGCAGGATCAGGTATGGGAGAAGAGTGAGGACGTTACACGTCGGTGTGGTGGATGACGCCGGTTTGGAGTTTGACTAGTTCGGGTTGGGCGATGCGTGACGGGCCGAGGACGGCGATTCGCGGCAGAGGGCCGCGGACCATGGCGACCTCGTCGCAGGCGTAGAGGCGAGGGCAGGTCTGGCAGTCTTTGTAGATCTTGTCGGGCAGGGTGGTGCGGTCGACGACGCGGAAGCCGAAGTGGAAGAAGAAGTCGGGGATGCGGGTGAAGAGGCAGACGGCGGTGACCTTTTGCTCTTCGGCTTCTTCGAGAAGGGCGCGGAGGAGACGGCCGCCTGCGCCTTGGCCTTTGGCTTCGGGTTTGACGACGATGGAGCGAACCTCGGCGAGGTGGGGGCCGTAGAGGTGGAGGGCGCCGCAGCCGAGGAAGACGCCGCCTGAGTCTCCCTCGACGGGGGATTCGGCTACGGCGAAGTCGCGGATGTTCTCGCAGATCTCGGCGTAGTTGCGACGGAGGAGGGTGCCGTCGCCGGAGAGGGAGTTGACGAGGTCGAAGATGTTGACGGCGTCGGGGAGCTTGGCCTTGCGCACGGAGGCTCCGCCTACGCGGGGGCGCGAGGAGGAGGTGGATTCACTGACGGGCATCAAGGGCGTGCTGGACAACTTTCGGGGCTCCTAGGTTTATTTTCGCAGAGTATTGGATGATTTGAGGTTGAAGTTTGATGCGGTGTTGAGGAGTGCGGTTCGCTTCGCGAATGCCCACCTTAGCGACGATGAGACTGTCGCGAAGATGGGGCACCCACTATGAGGTGGCAGCGGGGGAGAAGGTTTGGATGACCTCGTACATGCCGGGGGCGAAGGTTGCCATGGTGAGGGCCTCCTGAAGAAATGGGAGTGGGGCGGGATCGCTGCGCATTGCCTGATAGTCTTCGGCGCTTCGCCACTGCGCGACCATCGTGACCTTGGTTCCGTCGATGCTGCGGTGGAGGTTTGTGGAGATGAATCCTGTTGCGTGGCGCACGGAGACTTCGGTTGCTTGGGTCAGGAGTTCGATGAGGCGCTGCTGGTTTTGCGGGTCTACTGTGAATACGTTGATGAGCGTGACTGGCTTGTTGTGGAGATCGTTCATTTGGTTTGGCCTGATTGTGCTGTGAGGCGGGTGCGTGCTTCGGCGAGGGCGGTGCGGACGCGGGTGCGGGCGGTGCCTCCGATGACGTCGTGGCAGTCGAGTGTGGCTTCGAGGGTGATGCTCGCGTAGAAGTCTTCTGCGAAGTCGGGGCAGATGGTCTGGAGTTCGGCGAGGGTGAGGTCTTGCAGTTCGCGGTTGGTTTCGAGGCCGAGGCGGACGGCGTTGCCGATGTGCTCGTGAGCCTTGCGGAAGGGGACGCCTTTGTTGGAGAGATAGGTTGCGGCGGCCATGGCGTTGAGGTAGCCGGTTTCGGCGGCAGACTTCATCTTGCCGTGGCGAAACTTTAGTGAGGCGGTGAAGGCGGGGAGGACGCTGAGGATTCCGGCGATGGTGTCGGCGGAGTCGAAGACGGGTTCCTGGCCTTCTTGCAGGTCTTTGTTGTAGGCGAGGGGAAGGCCTTTGATGAGTGTGGCGAGGGTGGTGGCTGCGCCAAGTAAGCGGCCGGATTTGCCGCGGATGAGTTCGGTGAGGTCGGGGTTTTTCTTTTGCGGCATGGCGGAGCTGCCGGTGGAGAAGGCTTCGGGCAGGTCGAGGAAGCCGAACTCGGCGGTGGAGTAGAGGGTTAGTTCTTCGGCGAAACGCGAGATGTGGATGCCAAGGGTGGCGATGGCCTGGGTGAACTCGAGGGCGAAGTCGCGGTCGCTGGTTGCGTCCATGCTGTTGGGCGTGGGGGCGTCGAAACCGAGGGCGCGGGCGGCGATGGTGCTGTCGAGGGCGAGGGTTGCGCCTGCGACTGCTCCGGAGCCTAGGGGGCAGAGGTTCATGCGCTTGCGTGCGTCGGTGAGGCGGGAGGCGTCGCGCTCGATCATGCTGACGTAGGCGAGGAGCCAGTGGGCTACGAGGACTGGTTCGGCGCGCTGGAGGTGTGTGTAGGAGGGCATCGTGGCTTCGCCTGCGGATTCGGCGAGGTCGATGAGGGCTTTGCGCCATGCGGTGAGGCCCGCGAGGGTGTTGTCGATGGCTTCGCGGACGAAGAGGCGCATGTCGGTGGCGATCTGCTCGTTGCGGCTGCGGCCGGTGTGGAGTTTGAGGGCGAGGTCGCCGATGATCTTTGTGAGCTCGAGTTCGACGAAGTGGTGGACGTCTTCGGCTTGCTCGTTTTGGCTGATGTCTTTTAGTTTTGCTACGGCGCGCAGGCCTTCTTCCATTTGAAGGAGCTCTTCGCTGGTGAGGATGCCTGCGGCTTCGATGGCTCGGGCATGGGCTATGCTGGCTTCTACTTCGTAGGGGACCAGGCGCCAGTCGAAGGGGAAGGAGCGCTGCCAGGATTCGAAGGTGGCGTTGAGGGGCTCGCGGAAGCGGCCGGACCACATCTTTGCGGATTGTTGGGGTTCGCTCATTTTGTTTTATCTCTGTACCGCCCAAGAGTGGACAGCGTGATGCCATCTAGGTGATATGTGAATGTGAAAGAAATTCTGTTCTTGTGAGTATGAAAAATGTAGTGGCGACTGCCAAAAAAATCATTGATGTAGCCACTCTATTATTTAAGCTCGAAGCGTCTACATAACCGTGCCGGAGTAAAGCAAAAGGAATGCAAATACATCCTGAAAGATACGTGCATAAAAAAGCAGAGATCAAAATTGGATTTTCTGAGGGATACGTCGCGCCAGGGATTAAGATGGTTGCCGCGAAGATGGCCAATGTGTAAACGAATAACACAAGGACGACTTTACGAACCCATCTAGGTAGAGCTTTCATTTCATTTGCCCAGATATTTTTCCCTTTCGCTAACCCAAGAATAGGTACCGCAACGACAATGTCGACGACACTCAAATGGTGAAGTGAGATGTCATTTCCACGAAGCGCCCAAAAATGCAAAAAAATGGTTAGCGCTAGTACTAACGTTCCAGTAACTGCAAAAAAAATTACGTACGCTCTTGCCAATCGGTAAATCATTGCTCCCTGCTACTCCTAAAGACTTATTTTGCGTTTGAAGAAGGCGGTCGAGCTTCGCTCGATAACCCACCCTTTGCGATGAGACTGCAAAGGATGGGCCACCCGGGATTTGATTACTTCTTGTCGGTGCTGGTGGTGAGTTGGGGCATTTCGGAGCCTTTGCTTAGGGTGATTAGGCCGCTTTGGGCGTAGGTGATGAGTTTGGCGCGGGTGTCGGTGATGTCGAGGTTGCGCATGGTGAGTTGGCCGATGCGGTCGCGGGGGGAGAAGGTGGATTCGCCCTTTTCCATGGTGAGGCGCTCGGGGTGGAAGGTGAGGTTGGGGGAGTCGGTGTTGAGGATGGTGTAGTCGTTGCCGCGGCGGAGTTCAATTGTAACCTCGCCGGTTACAGGTTTGGCGACCCAGCGCTGGGCGGCTTCGCGGAGCATGATGGCCTGGGGGTCGAACCAGCGGCCCTGATAGAGGAGGCGGCCTAGTTTGCGGCCGTTGTCGCGGTACTGCTCGATGGTGTCCTCGTTGTGGATGCCGGTGATGAGGCGCTCGTAGGCGATGAAGAGGAGAGCGAGGCCGGGGGACTCGTAGATACCGCGGGACTTGGCTTCGATGATGCGGTTTTCTATCTGGTCGCTCATGCCGAGGCCGTGGCGGCCGCCGATGCTGTTGGCTTCGAGCATGAGGGCTACGGGGTCGGGATATTCGGTGCCGTTTAGGGCGACCGGGAAGCCTTCTTCGAAGCGGATGGTGATGGCTTCGGGCTTGATGGCGACGTCGTTGCTCCAAAAGGCGGTGCCCATGATGGGGGCGACGATCTTCATGCTGGTGGTGAGGAGTTCGAGGTCTTTGGCTTCGTGGGTTGCGCCGAGGATGTTGGAGTCGGTGGAGTAGGCTTTTTCGGCGGACATTTTGTAACCGAAGCCGGCGGCGGTCATGAAGGCGGACATCTCGGCGCGGCCGCCTAGCTCGTCGATGAAGGTGGGGTCTAGCCAGGGCTTGTAGACCTTGAGGTCGGGGTTGACGAGGAGGCCGTAGCGGTAGAAGCGCTCGATGTCATTGCCTTTGAAGGTGGAGCCGTCGCCCCAGATGTTGACGTCGTCTTCCTTCATCGCCGTGACTAACATTGTCCCAGTTACGGCGCGGCCGATGGGCGTGGTGTTGAAGTAGGTGACGCCGGCGGTGGTGATATGGAAGGCACCGGACTGGAGGGCGGCGATTCCTTCGCGAACGAGGGGGGCGCGGCAGTCGATGAGACGGGCCTTTTCGGCGCCGTACTCGAGGGCTTTGCGGGGGATTTCGTCGTAGTCGGCTTCGTCGGGCTGGCCGAGGTTGGCGGTGTAGGCGTAGGGGAGGGCGCCCTTCTGCTTCATCCAGTGGAGGGCGGCGCTGGTGTCGAGGCCGCCGGAGAAGGCGATGCCGACTTTTTGGCCAAGGGGGAGGGATTCTAGGATTACGGACATTTGTTGGAAGGCCTCAGAACAAACAACGGCTTGAACTTGTTGGTGAAAAGGTTCGAGCGGTATGGGCGGGTGGGAACCTTCGGGGTCCTTCGCTTCGCTCAGGATGACGGCAAGAACAAAACCACACAAGAGTTAAAGTGAGGCGGAAGCAGTTGCCTCCGCCGTGGAATGGCAGTTGACTCTAGTTGCGTTTGCGGGCTTGGATGCCGCGGCTGCGGCTGTTGGAGATGCGCTTGGCTCCGCCGAGGAGCATGAGGAGGAGGGCTTTCTGGGCGTGCATGCGGTTTTCGGCCTGGTCGAAGACGGCGGATTGGGGGCCGTCGAGGACGGCGTCGGTGACTTCGGCGTTGCGGTGGGCGGGGAGGCAGTGCATGAAGATGGCGTCCTGCTGGGCGTGGGCCATGAGGGCTTCGTTGACCTGGTAGGGCTTGAAGATGGGGGCGCGCTTGGTGGCCTCGTGCTCGAAGCCCATGGAGGTGCAGACGTCGGTGTAGACGGCGTCGGCTCCGGTGACGGCTTTGACGGGGTCGTGCATGAGGGTGATGCTGCCGCCGGTGGTCTCGGCGATCTCGATGGCTTTGTGGATGATCTCGAGTTTGGGGGCGAAGCCTTTGGGGGAGGCGACGCTGCAGTGGGCGCCTAGCTGGGCGGCGGTGAGCATGAGGGAGTGGCAGACGTTGTTGCCGTCGCCGACGTAGGCGAAGTGGAGGCCTTCGACGGTGCCGAAGCGCTCCTCTAAGGTGAAGAAGTCGGCGATGGCCTGGCAGGGATGCTCGAGGTCGGAGAGGGCGTTGATGACGGGGATCCTGGAGCAGGCGGCCATCTCGGTGATGGTCTCGTGGGCGTAGGTGCGGAGGACCATGACGCTGGTCCAGCGCTCGAGGTTGCGGGCCATGTCGGAGAGAGATTCGCGCTCGCCGAGGGGGGACTGGGTCTGATCGACGAAGATGGCGTTGCCGCCGAGGGTGTTGATGGCGGTCTCGAAGGTGACGCGGGTGCGGAGGGATGCCTTCTCGAAGAACATGACCATCTGGCGGGCGTCGAGGGCGTGACGGAAGTCCGCGGGGTGGTTCTTGACGGCGTGGGCGAGCTCCATGATGGCGGCCATCTCCTGGACGGTGAGGTCGGCGATGGAGCAGATATCGCGGCCGCAGAGGCGTTTGGAGGCTTCGCTGAAGGCGGTGTCGGACTGGATGCCGAGGGTTGCTGTGGGTTTGCCGGGGAGGAGGTCTTCGACGGCGGTGTCCGCGGATTTGGTGCTCATCATGACGGTTTTGCTACCCATGGGTCTGGTCTCCTGCCGGAGCTGCGCCGGCGAGTGCTGCACTGAAGATGTCGTCGAGTGCGCTGATGGCGGTGTCGACGTGTTGGCGCTCGAGAAGGAAGGGTGGCAGAAAACGGAGGACGGTCTCGCTGGTGCGGTTGATGATGATGCGGCGCTCCATCATCTGGGCTGAGACGCGCTGGGCGAGATCGGCGGAGTTGAGTTCTACGCCGAGCATGAGGCCAAGGCCGCGGACTTCGACGATGCAGTCGTGACGGGCGGCTAACTTTTTAAGCTCGGCCTGGAAGAAGTCGCCCACTTCGCGGTTGTGGGTGAGGAGATCTTCGCGTTTGATGGTGTCGATGACGGCGATGGCGACGGCGCAGGCGAGGGGATTTCCGCCGAAGGTGGTGCCGTGCATGCCGGGGGTGATGGCCTCGGCGGCGGCGTTGGTGCAGAGCATGGCGCCCATGGGGATGCCGTTGGCGACGGGCTTGGCGAGAGTGGTGACGTCGGGCTGGATGTTGTAGTGCTGGTAGGCGAACCACTTGCCGGTGCGTCCGAGGCCGGACTGGATCTCGTCGGCGAGGAGGAGGGCTCCGGTGGAGTCGCAGAGGGCTCGGGCTGCGGCGAAGAACTCCTGCGAGACGGGGTGGATGCCGCCTTCGCCCTGGACGGGCTCGATGCAGATGGCGCAGAAGTCGGTGCCGCTGCCGGAGGAGAACTTGGCGCGGAGATCGGCGACGTCGTTAAATGCGACAAACTCCACACCGGGCATGACGGGCTGGAAGGGCTCGCGATATTTTTCCTTCGCGGTGGTGGCGACCGAGCCCATGGTGCGGCCGTGGAAGCCGTGTTCGAGGGCGAGGAACTTAGTGCCGATGGTGCGGCCCTCTGCACGGAGCTTTCCGGCGTGAGCGCGGGCGAGCTTGAGTGCGGCCTCCCAGGCTTCGGTGCCGCTGTTGGTGAAGAAGACGCGGTCGAGACCGCTGATTTCGGTGAGACGAAGGGCGAGTTCGGCGGTGTGCTCGTGGAAGAAGAGGTTGGAGGTGTGGATGATTTTTTTGCTCTGCTCGACGATGGCGCGCTCGACGGCGGGGTGGCCGTAGCCGAGGGCGCAGACACCGATACCGCTGAGGAGGTCGAGGAAGTCGTGGCCGTTGGCGTCGCGCAGGTGGACGCCCTGACCGCTGACGAAGAGATAGGGATTGCGCTGGTAGGTGTTGAGAAGGAGCTTGTTCTCCGCTGCCTGAATCGTCTCTAAGTTCATGCGACCATGACCTCCGTTCCATCGTTGACTCGGGTTGAGCAGAGGTCGGGCAAGAGCCATGCGGCCTCCGCGGGAAGAATGCGCACGCGTTTGACGCCGTGGGTAAGGGCATCGCGGCAGGCGTTGAGTTTGGGCAACATACCGCCGGAGACGACCTGCTGTTTTTCGAGGGCGGGAATCTGCGCGAGGGTGAGCCAGCGCATGACGGTGCCGTCGGCTCCCTTGACGCCGGGGACGTCGGTGAGGAAGACGAGGGTGTCGGCCTTGGTGCAGATGGCGCAGGCGGCGGCCATCTCGTCGGCGTTGATGTTGTAGTACTCGCCGTCGAAGCCGAGGGCGATGGAGGAGATGACGGGGACGGCTCCCATGGTCCAGATGGCTTCGAGCCACTTGGGATCGGCGGCGGCGATCTCACCGACGAAGCCGAGGTCGGGGTTGGTCTTTTTCTTGCGAGCGCGGAAGACGTGTCCGTCGCCGCCGGAGAGGCCGACGGCAGACTGGCCGTGGGAGCCGATGGAGGCGACGAGGGACTTGTTGACGCGTCCGGCGAGGACCATGAGGGCAGCGTCGCGGGTCTCGGCGTCGGTGATGCGGAGGCCGGAGACGAACTCGCTCTTTTTGCCCATCTGGGCGAGGGTGCGGGTGAGCTGCACGCCGCCACCGTGGACGATGGCGACCTGATTTCCATCGGCGACGAGATCGGCGATGGCTTTGCCGCAGGTGTGGAGAATCGCGGGATTCTCGAGGGATGCACCGCCTAGTTTGACGACGAATTTCACAGCAGGCCCTCCTCTTCGTTCCATCCGCACATCAGGTTCATGTTTTGCACCGCCTGGCTGGCGGCGCCCTTGAGAAGATTGTCCAGGCAGGAGACGAGGATGAGTCGTTTGCCGTCGGGTGCGAGCGCGAAGCCGAGGTCGCAGAAGCTGGTGCGGACGACGTGCTGAATCTCGGGCAGGCGCGGGGTGGGATGCAGGCGGACCATTGGACTGTTCCGGTAGAAGTCCTGAAAGACCTGGGTGATGGCTACGGCTTCGGTGTGGGCTTTGAGGCGGACGTAGATGGTGGAGAGGATGCCGCGGGGGATGGGCAGAAGGTGCGGGGTGAACTGGATCTGATCGGTGGTGAGGTGGAGCTGCTCGAGCAGCTCGCCGGTGTGGCGATGGCCGAAGACGGCGTAGGTGGAGAGGTTGTCGGCGGCGTACATAAAGTGGGTCTTGGCGGTGGGGGCTTTGCCTGCTCCGCTGACGCCGGATTTGGAGTCGCAGATGATGCCGTGGTCTACATCGACGAGGCCGGCCTGGAGCAGGGGAGCGAGGGCGAGGATGTTCGAGGTCGCGTAGCAGCCGGGGTTTGCGACGAGGCGAGCGTGTTTGATCTGGTCGCGGTGGAGTTCGGGGCAGCCGTAGACGGCCTCTGCCTGGAGCTTGGCGGCGAGGTCGGGATCGGCGTCCTTGAGCTTGTAGATGCTGCGGTTGGAGGGGTGCTGGAGACGCCATGCGCCGCTGAGGTCGATGACCTTGACGCCGTGCTTGAGGGCGTCGGGAACCCACTCGCGGGACTGCTCATGCGGCGTGGCAAGGAAGAGGACTTCGATGCCGGAGTCGAGGATGCGATCCCAGGTGAAGGGATGGACCTCGTTGGCGCGGGAGTTTCCGGGCGCGGCGAGATGGGGGTGGAGGTCTTCGAGGAGCGCGGACTCGGCTTCCCCGGCGCGGCCAAGGAAGATGGGAGCGGCGTCGTGCAGATAGGGATGGCGCAGGAGCAGGCGGGCGAGCTCTCCGCCGGCGTAGCCGCTGACGCCAGCGACGGCGATGCGGGGGGCGGGTGGGAGCGCGTTGGTGCGGTGCGCATCAGCCTGGGGCGACGAGTCGATGGGGGAGTATAGTTGTGCGGTGTTAGCCAAGGTATCCTTCGATTCTTGTCTTGAGCGTGCTTGCCTGTTTCTCGTCGGCGCAGATGATGAGGACGTTGTCGTCTCCGGCGATGGTTCCTATGACCTCGGGCCAGTCTTCGTAGTCGATTCCGGCGGCGATGGGCTGCGCGCTTCCGGTGGTGGTGAGGAGGACGAGGAGGTTCGTGGCCTGGCGGACCTCTAAGCCGAAGCTTTCGAGGACCTCGCGAATTCCAGGGAGGGCGTCTTCGTCTGACTCGCCGTTGCCCGGAAGGGAGTAGCCGGCGGGCCCTTTATTTAGACGCAGCTCGTGGATGTCGCGAGATAATGTTGCCTGAGTGACGTGGAATCCGCGACCGGCCAGTTTGCGCCGCAGCTCGTCCTGGCTGGCGACGGAGGACTTGACCAGCAGGTCTTGAATGGCGGCGTGGCGCTGTTGTTTCATGAGGTGTTTGTACCTGTTTTCTGTTGAGACGTCTTCAATGTGCGCTGAATAAAGGCGATCGATTATTTCTTTGTATAAATATACACAAGTTATGTATATTTATACAAAGTCTCCAGACGAAATGTTCTTTAGTCCTGAAAAGGAAGGTGTCGCGGCCGAGCATTTGCTGTCTCGCCCGACGTATAGTGAAGCATGGAACGGTCTTTCGCATCTAGTTTAAACCCTGTGTCGGGGACACTGCGTGTGTCTTCTGAGGTTCCGTCGTTTGAAGCGCTCCGTCCTTCTGTGATCGGCGAGCCTTCTCTGATCGATGAACGGTTTGACCACGACTCGTGCGGCGTTGGATTTGTGGCCTCGGTGGAGGCTCGGCCTACCCATAAGATTTTGAAGCAGGCTTTGACGGCGTTGGCGAGACTGGCGCACCGTGGGGCGACTGCGGCTGATGGCAAGAGCAGCGACGGCGTGGGTGTGATGACGGCGGTTCCGCGTGAGCTTCTGCTGCGCGAGACGGGCGTGTCGATCGACGGCGGGCAGGTGCTGGGTGTGGGGATGCTGCTGCTGCCGGTGGAGGAGACGCGGGCGGAGGAGGTGCTGGAGCGGTGCCTGTCGTCGCATGACTTTACGGTGCTGTGTTGGCGCGACGTTCCGGTGCGTACGGAGTGGCTGGGGGAGATGGCGCATGCGACGCTGCCGAAGATTCGCCAGGTGCTGGTGGTGGATGGCGCGAGCGCGGAGCTGGGGACGATGGAGCGGAGACTCTATCTGGCGCGGAAGCAGTTTGAACGGGCGCATGAGCGCGGGGATGTGACGGGGTATGTGGCTTCGCTGTCGTCGCAGACGGTTGTTTACAAGGCGATGTGTACGGGGAGTCTGCTGGCGGACTTTTATCCGGATCTGGCGGCGGAGGATTATGTGACGCCGTTTGCGGTGTTTCATCAGCGGTATGCGACGAATACGCTGCCGACGTGGCATCGTGCGCAGCCGGGAAGAAAGCTGGGGCATAACGGCGAGATCAATACGGTGTGGGGAAATCGTGCGCGGATGGATGCGCGTGACTCGACGCTGCCAGTGGAGTGCAAGCCGGTATTGACGCAGGGTGGAACGGATTCGACGAGTCTGGATGAGGCGGTGGAGCTGCTGTCGCAGAACGGAAGGACGCTGGCCGAGGCGATTCGGATGCTGCTTCCTCCGGCGACGGATGGGCATCATGCTTCGTTGTTTCTGCGGTATCACACGGACTGCGCGGAGCCTTGGGATGGGCCGGCGGCGATTGCGTTCAGCGATGGGCGCGTCGTGGGTGCGGCGCTGGACCGGAATGGGCTGCGGCCTTGTCGATTCGCGATAACGGCGGATGGGCTGGTGGTTGCAGGGTCGGAGGCGGGACTGGTGGATCTCGATCCGGAAGAGGTGACGCATAGCGGACGGCTGGGGCCGGGGCAGATGCTGGTGGTGGACCTGGTGGACCACAAGGTTTATGAGGACGAGGCGCTGCTGGAGTTGTTCGATGCAGGCGCTACATATGCAGGGCTGGTGGAGGATACTCCGCTGATGGCGGCGACTGTGCCGCTGGTGGATTCGGCTGCGTTGACGGCTCTGCAGCGGGGCTTTGGATATACGCGCGAAGACGTGAAGATGATTCTGCAGCCGATGGCGGTGGAGGGCAAGGACGCGGTGTATTCGATGGGCGACGATACGCCGCTGGCGTTTCTGGCGCGTTCGCCGAGGCCGATCTATGCGTACTTCCGGCAGAGGTTTGCGCAGGTGACGAATCCGGCGATCGATCCGCTGCGCGAGGCTTGCGTGGTGTCGCTGCATACTCGGCTTGGACCCTGGCCTCATCTTTTGGACAAGAATGCTCCGCTGCCTGGGCTTTCGTTGCCTTCGGCGTTTCTTTCGCTGGGGCAGGTGGAGGCTCTGCGGAGGGGCGAGTATCCGCATCAGGCTGAGCTGAAGCTGGCGGAGCTGCCGGCGGTGTTTGAAGCAGGCAAGACGCTGGCGGTGGCGCTGGATGAGATCTGCGGACAGGCGATTACGCTGGTGCGAAATGGTGCGCGGATCTTGTTGCTGACGGATCGTCGTGCGAGCGCGGAGATGCTGCCGGTGCCGATGGCGATGGCCACGGGCGCGGTACATCATGCACTGGTGCAGGCGGGGTTGCGGACGCTTGCGGGTCTGGCGGTGGAGGCGGGAGATATTCGGGATATTCACCATGCTGCGGTGCTGATTGGATACGGTGCGGGGGCGGTGTGTCCGTGGCTTGCGCTGGAGACGGGGCGGAGTCTTGCGCCTGCGGGTACGAGTGCAGATGATGCCGAGAAGAAGATGTTGAAGTCGCTCGATGCCGGGTTGGCGAAGGTGATGTCGAAGATGGGGATCTCGGTGGTGGACAGCTATCGGGGGGCGCATCTGTTCGACATTCTGGGGCTGCATTCGAGTGTGGTGAATCGATGTTTCTTTGGTACGCCTGCACCGCTCTCGGGGATTGGGTTTGCGGAGCTGGAGCGGCAGTTGCGACAGACGTGGACGCCGGGAGATGCGGCTGTGGCTGTGTCGGCGGAGCTGCCGGACTATGGCTGGGTGCGTTTCAGGAAGGCGGATGTGTCGGAGCCGCATGCGTGGCAGCCGCCGACGGTGAAGGCGTTGCAGTCGGTGGTGGGGAGTGCGCGAAATGTGCCGCAGCCTACGGATCCGGCGGGTGCGTTTGCGATCTATACGCGGGATGTGATTGCGCGTGATCCTGCGGTGTTGCGGGATCTGTTGGAGATTCGTCCGGCTGGGCCTGAGCTTGCGTTGAGTGATGTGGAGACGCCTGCGGATTTATGTAAGCGATTTGTGGCGAGTGCGATGTCGCTGGGCTCGTTGAGTCCGGAGGCGCACCAGACGATTACGGCGGCGATGAATATGCTAGGCGGGCGTTCGAACACGGGCGAGGGCGGTGAAGACTCGGCGGTGTATCGGGTGCATCAGCCGATGGATGCGGGAGTGCCGCCGCAGGATGGCGGGATGAGCCGTGCGGCACAGTCGGAGGGCGGGATTGCGGTTGCGGAGCCGATGGTTGAGGCTCCTGCGGTGCATGTTTCTCTGAACAACAAGATCAAGCAGGTGGCTTCGGGGCGGTTCGGCGTGACGGCGGAGTACCTGGCGCATGCGGAGGAGATTGAGATCAAGGTGGCACAGGGTGCGAAGCCTGGTGAGGGCGGACAGCTGCCTGGGCATAAGGTGAGCGGGTTGATTGCGCGGTTGCGTCATGCGCAGCCGGGAGTGTCGCTGATCTCGCCGCCGCCGCACCATGATATCTACTCGATTGAGGATCTGGCGCAGTTGATCTACGACCTGAAGCGGGTGAATCCTCGGGCTGCGGTGGGTGTGAAGCTGGTGTCGAGCTGCGGCGTGGGCACGGTGGCGGCGGGCGTGGCGAAGGCGTATGCGGACTTTATCGTTATCGCTGGGAATACGGGCGGGACGGGTGCGGCGGCGTTGTCGAGTATTAAGTACGCCGGGAATCCTTGGGAGCTTGGGCTGGCTGAGGCGCAGCAGGTGCTGATGCAGAATGGCATGCGTGGACGGGTGCGGCTGCGGACGGACGGCGGCTTGGCGACAGCTCGGGATATCTTGATTGCGGCGCTGCTGGGCGCGGACGAGTATGCGTTTGGCACGTCGGTGCTGGTGGTGCTGGGCTGCGATATGGCGCGGCAGTGTCATCTGAATACATGTCCGACGGGGATTGCGACGCAGAAGCCGGAGCTGCGGGCGAAGTTCCGCGGCAAGCCGGAGCATGTGGTGCGGTTCTTTGAGCAGCTTTCGAGCGATCTGCAGCATCTGTTGGCGCGGTATGGGCTGCCTTCGATTGAGGCTGCGGTGGGACGGTCGGATCTACTGGAGCAGGTGCGGTTCGATGGGAATCTGGATCTTCAGCCGATGCTGGCGAAGGGGTCTGGAGGTGCGAGCCGGTTTATGGGGATCAGGAACAATCAGCCTATGCCTGCGCCGCCGATGGATGAGGCGTGGGTGGTGCCGGCGATGGAGGCGGTGGATGCCGGGCGACCGTTCGTGGTCGAGTCGAAGATTGCGAACTGCGATCGGGCGGTTGGTTCGCGGCTGGCGGGTGAGTTGGCATTGCGGCGGGCGCAAGGTGATCTGCCAGCGGATGTTACGTTCCACTTGAATGGGACGGCTGGGCAGTCGTTTGGCGCGTTTACGGTCGATGGCATGAAGCTGGTGCTGAAGGGGCAGGCGAACGATTTTGTCGGCAAGGGCCTTTCGGGCGGTGAGCTCGTGATCCAAGCGCAGGGTAGGGCGGCGCGGGATAGCGGGCAGCATGTGATTCTGGGGAATGTGGCTTTGTATGGGGCTACGTCCGGGAAGCTGTTTGCGGCTGGGCGTGCGGGGGAGCGGTTTGCTGTGCGGAACTCGGGTGCGGTGGCTGTGGTTGAGGGCGTTGGGGACCATGGGTGCGAGTACATGACCGGTGGGATTGTGACGGTGCTGGGGCGGGTTGGGTTGAACTTTGGTGCAGGTATGACGGGCGGTCTGGCGTGGGTGTATGACGCGGATGGGTCGTTTGTGTCCGGGCTTCGGTATCATCCTGAGTTCGTCGAGGCTGAGGCGTTTGGGGTGGTGGATGCGGAGGCGCAGGAGAGTCTGCGGGCGCTGATTGAGGCGCATGTGGCGGAGGCGGAGAGCGGGCTGGGTAAGACGATGCTAGCGGATTGGGAGAGGCAGGCTGCGGCGTTTGTGCGGTTGACTCCTAAGGTGCAGGTTTAAAGGCTTTGTCCTGCCGGACGGGCCCACTGCTCGTGGGAGGTCACTTCGTGACTTTTGTATCCCTTTGGGTGGTCCTCCCGTTGGTTGGGATTAGTTTGATTCCGACCAGCGGGAGGACCTAGGCGATGATCCTGCCACGACAAGGTATACGCGTCCCGAAGTGACCTCTCGCCGAGCAGGCGGCTAGTCCGGCAGGACATTGTTTTTGCATAAAGATTCATTTTAGAGAATGAACCGCAGTTCATTCTTGGCAAACAAGGGTTGGATTCATTAGAGTGGCGGCACCGGAGTTTTCCGGCGGTGAGGCCTGGACTGAAGCGAAGAGTGAAGACGGCAAGGCCTGATTCGACCAAGAGCAGGGAGTCCGGGTCTACTAAGGGAGCGGCGCCAGCGACGGGGCCGGGAAGCGAAAAGTACCAGCGCATCCTGGACGCGGCGGTGGAGGTGATCGCTGAGAACGGGTACTTCAGTTCGCCGGTGAGTGCGATTGCGAAGCGGGCCGGGGTGGCGGACGGCACGATCTATCTGTACTTCAAGAGCAAGGATGATGTGCTGCGGACGGCGATCGATGCGACGTTCAACAAATTTCACAAACAGGTAGAGGACGAGTTCAAGACGCTGCAGGGGCCACGCGAGCAGTTGGAGTATATCGCGCAGGTTCACCTGGAGAGCCATGCGGTGAACCGGAGCATGGCGATCCTGATGCAGACCGAGGTGCGGCAGAGCGCGAAGTTTATCGCGGAGTTTTCGCATCATCACCTGGTGAAGTACATCCAGGTGGTACGCGAGGTGGTGCGGCGGGGGCAGCAGGAGGGGATCTTTCGCGGGGATGTGTCGGATGGGGTGGTGGCGCATTGCATGTTTGGGGCGATCGATGAGTTGTTGAGTTCGGCTGTATTCACGGGACGCGTTTATGATGCGAAGACTACGGCGGCGCAGGTGATTGATGTGCTGCTTCATGGGATTACAGCGGAGAGTTGATGGAAGAGGATGTTGCTGGTGGGGATAGGTGGGCATACCCCAGGGGCTGAAGCCCCTTGCGTTTTCGGCTTGAGAGACCCAAGGCTAAAGCCTTGGGGTACCTAGAGGCAATGGCAAGATCTGGAACAACGACAAGATTCAAAAGAACGACAAATTTGAGGCAACAGCAAGATCTGGAAGCGACGCAAGACGTAAAAGCTACGGCGATATATTGGGAGCGGTGGTGGCTTAGAAGCAGGAAGAAGTGTTGAAGAGCATTATTAATTGAGTACGTGGATTTGGAGATTGAGTGATGTTTGATCTGGTTACGTTGAATGATGTGTTGGTAAAGGCGACGGGGCATGGGAGCCGCACGGTGATGATGTGGCAGGATGCGGATGGGGCTTGGAAGCCGATTACTTCCGATGATCTGTATGGGCAGGTGCGGGCGCTGGCGGATATGTTGCGCGGGTGGGGTGTGGGCAAGGGGGATCGGGTGGCGATCCTGTCGGAGAATCGGTGGGAGTGGGCGGTGACGGACTTTGCGACGCTGGCGATTGGCGGGGTGGATGTGCCGCTTTATCCGACGCTGACGCCGGAGCAGATTGGATATATGCTGCGCGATTCGGGGGCGAAGGTTGCAGTGCTGTCTTCGCGGGAGCAGTACGAGAAGTTGACGGCGGCGGGTGATCTGCCGGAGCTGGAGCATGTGGTGGTGATGGATGCGGGGGAGTTTGGCGGGGCGGTGAGCTTCGATGCGCTGATGTGTAGCGCGGGGGAGAAGAAGCAGAGGGATGCGGCGTTCGATGCGATGGTGAAGAGTGTGAGGCCGGAGGATCTGGCGACGATTATCTATACGTCGGGGACGACGGGTGAGCCGAAGGGCGTGATGTTGACGCATGGCAACGTCGCTAGCAATGTGAATGTGTCGACGGGACCGCTGGGATTTTCGGAGAAGGATAGCTGTATCTCGTTTTTGCCGCTGTCGCATGTGACGGCGCGGCATTTGGACTACGCGATGATGTGCCATGGGGCGCGGCTGGCGTATTGTCCGAAGTTCGATCAGCTTTCGGCGGCGATGAAGGCGGTGAAGCCGACGGTGTTTGTGGCGGTGCCACGGGTGTACGAGAAGATTCGGCAGGCGGTGGAGGGGAAGTCGGCGCTGTCGCCGGTGAAGTTGAAGATTATGAACTGGGCGCTGGCTACGGGGAAGAAGCATAGGGCGGAGACGCTGGACGGAAAGAGTCCGGGTGCGCTGGGATGGAAGCTTGCTCATAAGTTGGTGTACAGCAAGATTCGCGAGGCGTTTGGCGGGTGCGCGGAGGTGTTCATCTCGGGCGGTGCTCCGCTGGGGGTGGATACGGCGGGGTGGTTTGCGGATATGGGGATTCGGATCTTTGAGGGGTATGGGTTGACGGAGACGTCGCCGGTGATTGCGTTGAACTTTCCGAATGCTCACAGGATGGGAACGGTGGGCAAGGCGCTGCCGGGGGTGGAGTGCAGGTTCGCGGAGGATGGCGAGCTGGAGGTGAAGGGATCGCTGGTGTTTGTGGGGTATTGGAAGAAGGAGAAGGAGACGGCTGAGGTGTTCTCTGCGGATGGATGGTTCAAGACGGGGGATATTGGGAATATCGATAAGGATGGGTTTCTGTCGATTACGGACAGGAAGAAGGAGCTGCTGAAGACCAGCGGAGGGAAGTTTATTGCGCCGCAGCCGATTGAGAACAGGCTGAAGGCGAATGTGCTGGTGGGACAGGCGGCGCTGGTGGGGGATAAACATAAGTTTGCGTGTGTGCTGATCTCGCCGAACTTTCAGGCGCTGGAGGGATGGGCGAAGGGGCAGGGGATCTCGACTGGAGACCACGCGGCGCTGGTGAAGGATGCGAAGGTGGTGAAGGCTTATCAGGAGATTGTGGACAAGGTGAACCTTGGGCTGCCGAACTACGAGAGCATGAAGCGGATGAGTCTGGTTCCGGATGAGTGGAGCGTGGAGGATGGGACGCTGACGCCGAGCATGAAGCTGAAGCGGCGGGTGGTGGAGAAGAAGTACGCGAAGGAGATTGGGGAGTTCTATAAGGATGAGGCTACTTCTTCGAAGTGAAGACTCTGGCCTGCCGGCCGGGCCGCTTGCTCAGCGGGAGGTCACTTCGTGACTTTTGTACCTCTTTGGGTGGGGCTCCCGTTGGTCGCTTGTAGATGTATGCTGGTTGATGGTTTGGGGTTTGAGGGGTAGATTTCTGGGATGGATACTCCTTTTGGTTTGAGGTTGTGGAAGGCCCTGCGTGTGGGTGGCGTGGCGGTGCTGATGGGGGGGATGTGCTTTGCGCAGGCGGGGCCGCCGGTGTGTCCGGTGCCGACGGGAAAGCAGGTTGCTAGTCTGCGGCCTTCGGTGGGGACGAGGCCCTCGGTGGCTGCGGCGGTGGCGACAGCGGAGCAGGATGCGGCTGACCCTTCGGTGATGGTGGCTGCGGAGCCGATGGAGAACTTTGGGGTGGCGCGGTATCGGCTGGAGGATTATGCCGATTGCGTGGGGACGGGCGGGTGTTACTGGGCGGATCTGGATGCGCAGGCTCGGCGGGCGGAGATGGAGCTGGACCGGCTGGTGGCGACGCGAAAGGCTGGAGAGAAGCTGGCGCTGGTGCTGGATATCGACGAGACTTCGCTGACGAACTATTGCGAGATGAAGCGGGAGGACTACGGGTTCATCTCGGTGCCGTTCAATGAGTGGGCGGTGTCGCCGGAGGCGGATATGGCGGTGCCGGGGACGTTGCGGCTGTTCAATAAGGCTCTGGCGGCGGAGGTGGATGTGTTTTTTATCACGGGCAGGCCGGGACAGCAGAGGGCGGCTACGGCGAGGAATCTGGACGGTGCGGGATACAGGGGATGGAAGGGGCTGGCGCTGCGGGAGGGGTCGCAGAAGACGATGGGAACGGTGGAGTATAAGAGCGAGGAGCGGAAGAAGATTGTGGATGCGGGGTATCGGATTGTGATGAGCGTGGGGGATCAGTGGAGTGACTTGAATGGGGACCCGAAGGCGGAGATGAGTGTGAAGCTGCCGAATCCGTTCTACTATTTGCCGTAGTGATGTTTTGCAGTTGCCTTGGTTGGCGCTGAGGATTGGTGATGATGGGGAGCAGTGTGGCTACTTCGGTATCGAGTGATAAGACGTTGTTGCGGCGAGCGAGCAAGGCGGGGCGGAGGTTCTTGAATCCGGTGCCGACGGAGATCGGCGGGTTGAGCACGATGTTCAAGGTGCTGCCGCAGTTTTTGATGAATAAGGAAGAGAAGGTTCCGAAGCGGGCGCTGGGACCGTTCAAGACGGATATTTCGTTATACGACGTTGCGCCGGTGAGTGGGCTGAGGGTGACGTGGATGGGGCACTCGTCGATGCTGATTGAGATCGATGGGGTGCGGGTGCTGACGGACCCGGTGTGGGATGAGCGGGCTTCGCCGATGCGGTGGGCGGGGCCGAAGCGGTTCTTTGCGGCGCCGGTGAGGTTGGGGGATCTGCCGCCGGTTGATGTGGTACTGGTGTCGCATGACCACTACGATCATCTTGGTGAGGCTACGGTGCGAGCGTTGGCGAGGCTGGAGTCGATGCGTGGTACGGCGTGGGTGACTTCGCTTGGCGTGGGGAGTTTATTGCGTCGGTTTGGCGTAAGTGCGGACAGGATCTCGGAGCTGGACTGGACGCAGAGTGTAGCGTTGCCGGGGATTGAGATTACGGCGGTGCCTTCGCGGCATTTTTCGGGGCGGGGATTGTTCAACCGGTTTGAGGCGCTGTGGTCGGCGTTTGTGTTGAAGGGTGCGAAGCATACGGTTTACTTTGGCGCGGACTCGGGTTGGTGGGAGGGTTTTGCGGAGATTGGTGCGACGTATGGGCCGTTCGATCTGACGATGCTGGAGATTGGAGCGTTCGATGTGTTGTGGGACGCGATTCACCTGGGGCCGGATGGGGCGGCGCGGGCGTTTGAGGCGCTGGGTGGGAAGGGGCTGATGATGCCGATTCACTGGGGGTTGTTCGACCTGGCGCTGCATGCTTGGCGGCAGCCGATGGAGAGGATGCTGGAGTTGGCGGGGGAGCGGGGGATTGAGTTGTGGGCTCCTGCGCCGGGAGCGCCTACGGAGGTGGTGGCGGGGGTGGGGTTGCGGTCGAATTGGTGGCGGTAGTTTTAATTTCTGCACGGATTGTCCTGCCGGACGGGCCGTCTGCTCGGCGGGAGGTCACTTCGTGACTTTTGTACCTTGTCGGGGGGATGCGATGTTCGTGGGGCCTCCCGTTGGTCGGGATTGGGTTTTGTTTTTTGTTTGGGTGGTGCTGGCGTATGATTTCGCTGTTGTGAGTTGACCTTATTTCAGGAGGACTGGATGCGGATTGGCATGTTGACGGGTGGCGGGGATTGTCCTGGGTTGAATGCAGTGATTCGAGCGGTGGTTCGCAAGGGGATTCAGCACCACGGGGATGAGTTTGTCGGATTCATGGAGGGTTGGCGCGGGGTTCTGGACGATGTGACCATGCCGCTGACGCTGGAGACGACGTCGGGGATTCTGCACAGGGGGGGGACGATTCTGCGGTCGTCGCGGACGAATGTGAAGAAGATTCCGGGTGGGTTTGAGAAGTGCCTTGAGGTGCTGGGGAAGTACAAGCTGGATGCGCTGATTGCGTTGGGTGGGGATGATACGCAGTCGATCAGTTTGGCGCTGAGTGAGAAGGGTGTGAAGTGCGTTGGGGTGCCTAAGACGATCGATAACGATCTGAATGGGACGGACGCTTGTTTTGGTTTCGATACGGCGGTGGGGATTGCGACGGAGGCGGTGGATCGGCTGCACTCGACTGCGGAGGCGCACAACCGCGTGATGGTGTGCGAGGTGATGGGGCGGGATGCTGGATGGATTGCGATTACGGCTGGGATTGCGGGTGGGGCGGATGTGATTCTGGTGCCGGAGGTGCCGATTGATATTGACGAGGTGTGCCGGCTGGTAAAGTATCGGCGGGAGCATGGGAAGAAGTTTTCGATTGTGGTGGCGGCTGAGGGAGCACAGTTTCCGGAGACGGGGCAGGCGACGCATGGGACGGCGGTGGACTCGTTTGGACACGCTCGGCTGAGTGGGATTGGGCAGGCGCTGGCGGAGGAGATCGAAAAGCGGACGGGTTATGAGACGAGGAGTGTGAACCTGGGGCATACGCAGCGGGGCGGGACGCCTTCGGCATATGACCGGATGCTGGCTACGCGGTATGGTGTGGCGGCGATTGACCTTGTTCATGCGGGAAAGTTTGGCCGGCTGGTGGTGCTGAAGGGTACACAGATTACGGATATTCCGCTGGCGGATGCGATTGCGAAGACGCGGACGGTGGGAGAGGATCTACTGGCGGTGATGAAGGGGTTGCAGCCGTTAGCTTCTAGTTAACAAAGGCGATTTTTGTTGTGCGGTGTCGCAAAAGCGGGTACAAAGAGGGTGTCGGATTGGTTTGTTCGGTCGTGCTTTGATGTAGCTGAAACGGAGACGCGGGATGGCTGTGTCGGTGCAAGCGTTAGTGCGCGAGGTGATGGATATCCGGCAGGCGTCGGAGTATCTGGGCATCAGCGGTGACACGTTGTACCGGTATGCGTCGGAGGGCTTTGTGCCTGCGTTCAAGCTGGGGAATCGGTGGCGGTTCAAGAAGACGCTGCTGGATGCCTGGATGGATGAGAAGTCCGGAGTGAAGGCTGCAGCGCCGGTGGCAGTGATGCCGAAGCAGAAGAAGCCGGTTGCGCGGGCTCGGTAGATAGCTTGATCAGGCGGGTTCTCTCGCATCTCGATGGGTACAGCGTGTTGTTTGGCGGGATTGCGATTGCGGCGTTCTGGTTCGCGATTCAGCTTTGCTGGTCGATGGCGGGGAAGCAGTGGTACGGCGTGGCGTGGCGTGTGTTGGCGGTGGTGGGCCTGCTCTCGCTGGGAGCCGTAATGATCTTTTTTAGTGCTTTTGGGACGGAGTGATGTCCTGCCGGACAGGCCGCTTGCTCAGCGGGAGGTCACTTCGTGACTTGTATACCCCTTCGGTTGGTCCTCCCGTTGGTCGGGATAATCTTTGTTGCCGACCAACGGGAGGACCACCCGAAGGCTTAAAGAGGTGTGCGAACGCCCACTCCACGTTCAGTGGGCCCGTCCGGCAGGATATATCTTCCACAGCCTTCTTAGGCGGGTTGGAGTGTAAGCAGGGTGACCTCTGGCGGGCAGTTGAAACGGAAGGGAAGCCCTACGGTGCCGATGCCGCGGTTGACGTAGAGCTGCATCTTGTTGAAGCGATAGTGGCCCCACGGATATTTTTCGCCCATGGGAGGCAGGATGAGGGGTCCGACAAAGGGCAGGCGGACCTGGCCGCCGTGGGAGTGGCCGGAGAGCATGAGGTCGACGAGTGGGCCGCGGGGGTGGGCAGTGACGACGTCGGCGTAGTCGGGCTCGTGCGCCATGAGGATGACGGGTGCGTTGGGTTTGGCGGGGATGGCGAGGTCGAGGTCGGGATGGCTGGTGCCGGGGTCGTCGACGCCACAGAGCCAGATGCGGGCTCCGTTGCGGTCGATGGGGAGGAACTGATTGACCAGGACGGGGGTGCCTTTGCCGGAGAGGGCGCGGATGACCATGGGGGCGTCAACGGCGACGTCGTGGTTGCCGAGGATGGCGTAGCGCAGGGGGGCGGTGATGGTGGTGAAGATCTCGGCGCAGCGGTTGGCGGCGTGATTGGCGTCGAGGAAGGTAAAGGCGCCGTGGGTGACGAAGTCTCCGGTGAGGAGGACGAGGTCGGCGGAGAGCGCGTTGACCTTGTGGATGATGCGTTCGAGGAAGAAGGGTTCGGTGTACTCGTCGAGGTGAATGTCGCTGATCTGAACGATGCGGTAGCCGTGGAAGGGGGTGGGCAGGTTGGCGATGGCGATGGGGTGGGGAACGACGTCGATCTCGTGGCGAGAGATTTCGGCGGAGTAGAATGCCATGGCGGCGGCAGAGACGCCTGAGCCTAGAAGAAAGTTGCGCCGGGTCAGAAGCGCCGGGCGCTCGGTGGTGATACCTGCCATACCCCATGATAACGGGTCTGGGGGAGCGAAATAGAGGTCAGGAAGGTTCTCTTTTACAACAGTTAGGTAAAATCAGAGGGATGAACTTTAGTTTGCGGAAGAGACAGACGGCGGCTGCGGCGAAGAAGGCAGGCGTCGAAGGGATGCTGATCACCCATCTTCCGGATGTGCGGTATCTGTGTGGATTTACGGGTTCGAGCGCAGCGCTGGTGCTGGTTGGGGGACGTTCGGTCTTGTTTACGGACGGGCGCTATACGGCGCAGGCGAAGGCGGAGGCTCCGGGGACGAAGGTGGTGATTGCGACGAAGCCTTCGGTGACGGCCGCGTGTGAGTGGCTGGAGGCGGCTGGGGTGCGGCGCTGCGGATTCGATGGGGCGCATACGACGGTGGCTGGGCTGGAGACGATGCGGAAGGCCCTGTCGGCGAAGGTGCGGCGGGGGATGTTTGTGGCTGTGGGGCCGGTGGTGGCGAGACTGCGCGAGGTGAAGGACGCGGAGGAGATTACGAAGATTCGGGCGGCGGCGCAGGTGGGGTGCGAGTTGTTCGACGGGATGTTGACGTACCTGGAGCCGGGACTGACGGAGACGCAGGTGGCGGCAACGCTGGAGTATGCGGCGCGGCTGGCGGGTGCGGAGGGGATGTCGTTTGACACGATTGTGGCGAGCGGGGAGCGGTCGGCGCTACCGCATGGACGGGCGACGGGGGCGAAGCTGCCGAAGCGGGGGTTCGTGACACTGGACTTCGGTGTTATTCTCGACGGATATTTAAGCGATATGACGCGTACCGTGCACATGGGCAAGGCGATGCCGGATGAGCGGGACGTGTATGATTCTGTGCTGGAAGCGCAGGAGGCTGCGGTTGCCGCTGTAGCTCCGGGAGTGAGTGCCGGAGAGGTGGATGAGGCGGCGCGCAGTGTGTTGCGGCGGGTTAAACTGGATACGTACTTCAGCCACTCGACCGGACATGGGGTGGGGCTGGAGATACATGAAGGACCGAGGCTTGCATCGAAGCAGACGCAGGTGTTGGAGCAGGGAATGGTGATCACGATCGAGCCTGGAGTGTATATGCCGGGCAGGTTTGGGTTGCGAATTGAAGATATGGTTTTGGTGACGGCCACGGGTGGAGAGATTCTTACGCCAAGTGTGAAGGCCTGGGTCGAACTTTAGAGGCAGGACTCAGGCTTCGGGCTTGAGGAAACAAGACAGGACTACAGGCGCTTCGAGCGCCGGGAAGAGACATGATGGACGGAAATAAGTTGGACGAGCTTCGCGAACTGGTTGAATTTTTGAAGGCGAACGATATCGCCGAGTTCGACCTGGAACAGACGGATATGAAGGTTCGGATCAAGTTCGCGGGTGAGCCTGCGGCTGCGGCGGGCGGGTTCGATATGGGGCAGCTGAGCCGGATGATGGCATCGGCGCCTGCGGCTTCGGCTCCTGTAGCTGCTGCGCCTTCTGCGGCGAGTGCTGCTCCGGCTGTTGCGGAAGAGGCGCTGCATGAGGTGAAGTCACCGATTGTGGGGACGTTCTACGAGTCACCGTCGCCGGGCGCGCCTGCGTTTGTGAAGGTGGGCGACCAGGTGGAGGTAGGTCAGGTGCTTTGCATCGTGGAGGCCATGAAGCTGATGAATGAGATCGAGTCGGATGTGGCGGGCGAGGTTGTAAAGCGTATTGCGGCGAGTGGACAGCCTGTGGAGTATGGGCAGCCGCTGTTTGCGATCAAGGCTCGGTAAGAGACGTCTAAACAGACAGGGGCAGATTCAAGTGCAAGGCCCTTCTCTACGTTCAGGATGATGGCGTAAAACAAACATCTGAGATTGCATGGAAAGCTTCGGTAGATATGTTTCGTAAGGTATTGATTGCTAATCGTGGGGAGATCGCGCTGCGTGTGATCAGCGCGTGCAAGGAGATGGGCATCCGCACGGTCGCGGTGTATAGCGAGGCGGACAGGAACTCGCTGCATGTGCGGTTTGCGGATGAGGCTATCTGCATTGGGCCGCCGCGGTCGGCTGAGAGCTATTTGAACGTGCCTGCGGTGATCTCGGCTGCGGAGATCGCGGATGTGGATGCGATCCATCCGGGGTATGGGTTGCTGAGTGAGAACGCGAACTTCGCGGAGGTTTGCCGGGCGTCGAATATCAAATTCATCGGGCCTCCGCCGGAGGTGACGCGGATGATGGGCGAGAAGTCCACGGCGCGGCAGACGATGAAGAAGGCGAAGGTGCCGATTCTGCCAGGTTCGGACGGGATTATCGCGGACGAGAACGAGGCGCTGGAGTGGGCGAGGAGCGTTGGATATCCGGTGATTCTGAAGGCGGTCGCGGGTGGCGGCGGTCGCGGGATGCGGATCTGCCGGAACAAGGAAGAGCTGCCGACGATGTTTCAGCAGGCTTCGACCGAGGCGGCGAATGCATTTGGCAACGGCGATATGTACATGGAGAAGTTCATTGAGCGGCCACGGCATATCGAGTTCCAGGTGCTGGCGGATGAGCACGGCAATGTGATGAGCCTGGGTGAACGGGAGTGCTCGATTCAGCGGCGGCATCAGAAGCTGATCGAAGAGGCGCCGAGCCTGATGATTACGCCGAAGCTGCGCGAGGAGCTGGGCAAGACGATCAAGAAGGCGCTGGAAAATATTGGGTATTGGAACGCCGGGACGATCGAGTTTCTGATGGATGAGGATGGGAAGATCTACTTTATCGAGATGAATACGCGCATCCAGGTGGAGCATTGTGTCACCGAGATGGTGACAGGGATCGACCTCGTAAAAGCGCAGCTGCGGATTGCTGCGGGGGAGAAGCTCAGCTCGATTATTACGCGGCCGGTGGAGATTCGCGGGCATGCGATCGAGTGCAGGATCAACGCGGAGCATCCGGAGAAGTTCACGCCGAGCGCGGGGAAGATTACGGCATTCAATCTGCCGGGCGGGAATGGGGTGCGGGTGGATACGGCGCAGTATGCCGAGGGAGTTGTGCCTCCGTACTACGACTCGCTGATCGCGAAGTTGATCTGTCATGGATCGGACCGCGAGGATGCGATGAACAAGATGCAGCGGGCGTTGAACCAGTTTGTGGTGCAGGGGATTCATACGACGATTCCGCTGCATGAGAAGATCTTCGCGGATGCGGAGTTTCGGTCGGGACAGTTCGACACGAAGTTTATGGAGCGGTTCTTCGAGCGGCAGAAGGAAAGCTAGATTTGACTGAGATACCTAGATTAGTTTTAGAAGAATCTTAGTAGAGATTCTGTACTGACTTGGAGCGATGAAAGAAGTTACTAATGCAGCGTTGTCCAGAATGCAGCCATTCGGTCGGTCATCATGCACACGCCTGTCCGCAGTGTGGCTCAATTATTGCTCTTGCCAGAAAAGCGGAAGAGGAAAAATTGCAATCGACTGCGATGGGTTATTTGCTGATGTTCGTGCTCGCAGTTTTCGTTGTTGCCTGGCTCTGGCGTCATTCCAAGCAGATTATTAGTTTCATCATTAGCCTTTGTGTGATTTTATTTGCTGTTTTAGTGCTTTGGTTGTTGGGGTGGCTCTTCATTTTGGGCATAAAGTGGCTTTGGAGACGAGGCTCGCCGCAATACTAATTGTTGAGCGATGGTGTAGCGAGTGGTGCGTACACTCGAACACAAATCAAGGATTTTTAAACAACAGGGTGGATCGTTTCGGAATATCTAGTGGTTGTAAAGGATATCGTTGATCCAATTCGAAGGGTTAATGATTTCTCAGTAGCAGCGAGCGAGGTTAGCCAGTTGTCAAAGTTGTATGTCATTGCTGATGCCAGAACTTTACTGAAGCACGGAGTATCGGCGCAGACGTTCGCAGAGGCAATTCGAGCAGCTGGGGTACGAATGTTGCAGTATCGAAATAAAGCTGGTGCGCCGCAGGAGATTCTGCGTGAGGCTGCGGTTATTCATAGGGTGTTTGCGGGAAGTGGGTGCCGGATGATTTTGAATGACCGGGCGGATCTTGCGGTGCTGGCCGGGTGGGATGGTGTGCATGTTGGGCAGGGGGATCTTGCGCCGGAGGATGCGCGCAGGGTGGTTGGGGATGGGCGTTGGGTTGGCGTTTCTACGCACACGGAGGAGCAGGTGCGGGTGGCGGATCTGAGTGGTGCGGATTATGTGGCGGTTGGGCCGGTGTTTGCTACGGGGACGAAGCTGGATGCTGAACCGGTGATTGGGCTGGAGGGCGTGCGGCGGGCGCGGGCGCTGACCGTGAAGCCGATTGTGGCGATTGGTGGGATTACGAGGGGAAATGCGCGGAGTGTGATCGAGGCGGGGGCGGATTCGGTCGCCGTGATAAGTGCTTTGCTGGCTGAAGGTGAGTCGGTCGAGAGCGTTGCGAGAGACTTTATCAAAATTTTACGGTAGAACTAACGAGCGTGAATCTTTTGAAAAATACGATAGCAGATCCCTCCGCTTCGTTGCGGGACGACAAAAAGGAGAGCATGCCGGGTGATGCTGGATCGTCCGCGTCGTCTCCGCAGTTCGTGCAGGGGATGGGGTTGTTCTCGGCTACGGCGATTGTGATGGGCTCGATGATTGGGTCGGGCATCTTCATCGTGTCGGCCGATATGTCGCGTGGTTTGGGTTCGCCGGCGCTGCTGATTGCGGCCTGGCTGGTGACTGCGGCGATGACGATGATCGGCGCGCTGAGCTATGGGGAGCTGGCGGCGATGATGCCGAAGGCGGGTGGGCAGTATGTCTATCTGCGTGAGGCGCTGGGGCCGCTGTGGGGATTTTTGTATGGATGGACTCTGTTTCTGGTGATCCAGACGGGTACGATTGCTGCTGTTGGGGTGGCGTTCGGCAAATTTCTGGGAGTGTTTTTTCCTGCGGTAAGCGCACAGAACTGGCTTTGGCATATCGGGCATGTTCCGGCGTGGCATGTGGGGCCGATGGTGCTGGGCAACATGGATATCGGGTTGAATACGGCGAACCTGGCGGCGATTGTGGTGATTACGCTGCTAACGGCGCTGAATACGCTCGGTGTAAAGATGGGCGCGGCGGTGCAGAATGTCTTTACCTCTGCGAAGGTGCTGGCGTTGGCGACGGTAGTACTCGTGGGTGTGCTGGCGAAGAATGCTGATGCGGTTGCGGCGAACTTTGGTGCAGGGTGGCATAACTTCTGGGCCGGAGCCGGGTGGCACTCCCTGCATGCGGTGCAGGTTGGGATGGGCGGGCCGACGACCTACGTGGGGCTGTTTACCTTGCTGGCGGTCGCACAGGTCGGGTCGTTGTTCAGCTCGGATGCTTGGAACAATGTGACGTTTACGGCGGGTGAGATCAGAAATCCGAAGCGGAACCTGCCGCTGTCGTTGGCGATTGGTACGGGTGTTGTGCTGCTGCTATATGTGCTGTGCAATTTTGTTTATCTGAGCGTGCTGCCGATGGCGGGTGATCCGGCGGCGACGACGGTGGTGGGGCAGGGAATTAAGTTTGCAGCGGAGGACAGGGTTGCGACGGCGGTGATGGAGCAGGCTGGTTCTCACTTTGGACCGGCGGGTGCGGGGTTTGGGGCGAAGCTGATGGCGGCTGCGATTCTGATCTCGACGTTCGGATGCGTGAACGGGATGTTGCTGGCTGGGGCGCGGGTGTACTACGCGATGAGCCGGGATGGGCTGTTCTTCAAGTCGGTGGGGAGGCTGAGCGATCGCTCGGGAGCGCCGGTGAATTCGCTTTGGGTGCAGTGGGCGTGGACGTGTCTGCTGTGCCTGTCGGGGAGCTACGGACAGCTTCTGGACTATGTGATCTTCGCGGTGCTGGTGTTTTATATTTTGACGATCGCGGGATTGTTCGTGCTGCGAAGGACGCGGCCTGATGCAGCGCGTCCGTATCGTGCGATCGGGTATCCTGTGCTGCCGGCACTCTATATTGTGTCGGCGTTGTGGATTTGTGCAGTACTATTGCGTTACAAACCTCAATATACCTGGCCTGGTTTGATCATCGTTCTGCTGGGCGTGCCGGTGTACTTTGTATGGACGCAGATGCGCCGGACGAGTGCGGTTGGGGAAGCGTTGTGAACAGTTTAAGGAAAGTGGAGAAAGTCAATTAATGAGTAATCTGCTGGCAGTCAAGCCTCTCTCTCGTCTGTTGAAGGAGGCGGAGAACGAGGGTGAGAGCGGACTTAAACGTACTCTGGGCCCACTGAATCTGATTACGCTGGGAATTGGGGCCATCATCGGCGCGGGGATCTTCGTGTTGACCGGGCAGGCTGCCGCGAAGCATGCCGGGCCGGCCGTGATGTTGAGTTTTATTGTTGCGGGTATTACGTGTGCGTTTGCGGGGCTCTGCTATGCGGAGTTTGCTTCGCTGATACCGATTGCGGGTTCGGCCTACACGTATGGATATGCCACGCTGGGTGAGTTTGTGGCGTGGATCATCGGCTGGGATCTGGTGCTGGAGTATGCGTTCGGCGCGGCCACGGTGGCGTCGGGATGGAGTGGATACTTTGTTGGTCTGTTGCAGGACTTCCATATTCATATTCCGCCACAGTTAACAACGACTCCTGGCAATGTGCTGTATCTGTATCACGATCGGTGGCAGGCGCTGGCGGCTCTGCCTGCGGGCATCAACGCGTCGTCGCTGCCGCATGTGCATGGACTTTTCAACCTGGTTGCGTTTCTTGCTATCGCGGCGGTGACGACGATTCTTATCATCGGGATCCAGGAGTCGGCGAACCTGAACTCGGCGATCGTGATTGTAAAGCTCGGCGTGGTCGGAGTTTTTCTGGTGCTTGGGATCGGATACATTCTGCATCATCCGGCGCAGGCACATGCAAACTGGACTCCGTTCATTCCGCCGAGTGAGGGGCCGGGAAGGTTTGGGATAGGCGGCATTACGGCGGGTGCGGCGTCGATCTTCTTCGCGTATATCGGCTTCGACGCGGTTTCTACGGCGGCGCAGGAGGCGAAGAATCCGAAGCGGGATATGCCTATCGGGATTCTTGGATCGCTGGTGATCTGCACGCTGTTGTACATTGTTGTGTCTGGCGTGCTGACCGGGCTGGTGAACTATAAAGCGCTGAACGTGGGTGACCCGGTGGCCGTGGGGATCGATGTAACGGGCGTTCGCTGGGGCAGCATTCTGGTGAAGATCGGCGCGGTCTTTGGGCTCGCGACGGTAATGCTGGTAATGTTGCTGGGCCAGTCGCGTGTGTTCTTTTCAATGTCCCGCGATGGGCTGCTGTGGAAGTGGGCGGGCATAATTCATCCGCGGTTCCGTACACCATGGATCTCGAATATTGTCGTGGGCGCCATCGTCGCATTCATGCCGGCGCTGTTGCCGATCGATAAACTGAGTGAACTGGTGAATATGGGTACGCTGTTGGCGTTCGCGATTGTGTGCGCCGGAGTGTGGATTCTGAGACGGCGGAACCCTAATCTGCATCGTCCGTTCAAGACTCCGTTTGTGCCGCTGGTTCCAATCCTTGGAATCATCAGTGCGCTATACCTGGTGTGGACGCTGCCTACGCTGACCAAGGTAGTGGTGCTGGGATGGCTGCTGTTTGGGCTGGTGATTTACTTCACCTACAGCGTGAAGCACAGTAAAGTTCAGAAGGCGCTTCGAGATGGAGTGGAGTAGTTCATCTGGAGAAGCGAAGGAGGCCCAGCTTCGGCTGGGCTTTTTTCTGCCTGGGCCATGGCAGAACTTACGTAGAGTTAGTGCGCGTGGATTGTTGATCGTTTGGGCAAGCCGATCGACATACTGCCATCAGGAACTTCCACCCAGATCTCGGTCCCTCGTCCGGGAGTTGAATGAAGCCTGAACTGTCCCCTAACGAGTTTCACTCTTTCATTCATGCTCAGCAGCCCGAGACCTTGCGAACTCGCACTACTATCAAAGCCGATCCCCGAATCCTGAATTGTCATATAGATGGTGTTTTGTAGCTTTGTCAGAGTTACTGCTACCTCCAGAGCATGTGCGTGTTTTAGCGCATTGTTCAAAGACTCCTGAGCTACTCGGTACAGGCACAGTGCAACGTCTTCGGAGACAGGGTCTTCGAATTCGTCGGCGCGAAGATCGACATGAAAGTTTGGCTGACAGATTTTACGACTCAGATCTTTAAGCGCGGCGTTCAGCCCAAGATGCTGCAGTTTGTAGGAGTGCAAATTGTGTGACATCTGGTGAACGTCGGAGCACAGTCCGTCAAGTTCATCGCGCAGAACCTCGAGGCGGCTCACCGAGATCGGAGTGGTGTCGGAGTGTTGACTTGCCAGCAGAGCGACCTCAGATGCGGCTAGCGACAGCCTCTGCCCTATATCATCATGTAACTCACGGGATAGATGTTTTCGCTCATTCTCCTGCGACTGTATGAGTTGAGAGGCTAGGAGATCTATCTCGACCTGTCTTCGGCGTAGTTCGTCTTCCTTGACGTGGTGCTCAGTGAGATCCTCAATGGTCATGAGGATGCGAGAGTCCTCAAGGGGATGTTGCTCCATCAGATGAAGTTCGATTCGTGCCGGTATCAAGGACGAGTCTTTACGAATAAGATCTATCTCGCAAAGATGAAATTGCGCAATCATCTGGCCTGACAGATTTTTCAGAAGAGAAGTCTTATCGCATTGGCTCGCCAGATTGATTACGTCGTCACATCTCATCTGCCGGAGTTGGCACTCTGAGTATCCGAGCAGGCAGTGAAAGGCCGCATTCGCCAAAACGAATTGTCCCGAATGAGTAAGGGTAGCCATCGGGGTTGTCGACGACAAGAATAGCCGACGAAAGCGCTCTGTGGTGGCTTCGGACTCCTCATGAGCAAGCTTTCGTTGATAAGAATTGGAAAGTACATTTTCCAGCAAAGTGTAGTGTTCTACGATGCCGTCTGACCAATCTATTTCCGTCGATGTGGACAATAGGACCATAAGCGTCTTGCCTAGCAAGAGGGAGTTAGATGGCAGCAGGGCGAGCGAGCGAACTCCGCACGCTTTGAGAGATTGTTGATCGACTTTTGCGCTTGCAGGCAGATCCCAAAGACTTTCGATGATCACGGCCTTGTCAGCACGTAGTAGGTCCAGACACCACGGCAATCCATCCAATCCGCCGCTGAAAGTAGATTGGGCGGAAGGGAACTCGCAGGTCGAACTTAGAACTTCCACCAAGCTTCCTGACTCGCCCAGGGAAAACCAACCGGTCTGCTCCGCACCTTCGATTTGCATTAGATCAGCGATCGCCCGCTGACTGATCTTGTCAATTTCATTGCTTTCACACTCTGCGAGCTCGGTTGAGGTGCGCAGGATGACTCTTCTTGTCTCGAAGCTCTGTTGCCGTCTGTTCGTAACCTGTTGCAGGGGCCTGAAATCGGTGCTCAGCATGAATTACCCCTTACTTTTCTGCCGATCATCGGATTGTCCAGCGTCTCTGTGGGCCGTTTACTCGATAAATTGACAATCCTTGTCCGGCGGACGGTACCGAGAGTAGCGGTACAGGTGGAAGATTGGGAGTAGAAAGATGAGGCCTGACCTGTATTACTCGATCACCGCGAAGCGCGATGCCCAAGTTCAACATCAGCTTCTGTCGTCTGATGCCAACATAATACACAGTTTTGTCGTAAGGGCATGCAAATTAAGACCTGTCAGAATTAACAGGTCTATCTGAGATTCACACTTGTAGGTTATTCACCGAAACTAGTGGAGCAGAAAAATACACCGTCGCGAGCCGACGATAGGGCGGTAAGAAGATCGAACGACATCCGACGCTTTAGTACATAACCGTATCCCACCAATCTTGCTTCACGCATGTAATCCTCATCGTCAATTAGAGTTACGAAGACTACACGGGTCGTGCACCCAGCCTCATAAAGCTGCCGCGCCACTGCAATTCCATTGATTTTTGGCATAGAGATGTCGAGGACCGCGAAGTCAGGCTTGAGCTCTCGAATGCACCGTATCGCTTCTTCGCCGTCCACCGCCACCTTAAGGAGGTTATAGGCAGAGTCGAGTAAAGTGCAGGCGGTCTGAATCACCTTAGCATTGTCATCGGCGAAGACAACGGTTGGTCGACCGTGGGTCAAGTAAATTCCCTCCAAACGTAGTTTTCGAATGGTGAAGCAAGTGTCCGATAGGTATAACCCCGCAGCAACTGTCTAGTTGCGCAGCCGACTGCCTACCGTTTCAGCAGGTTGCGAGGGATTATTCTGCTAAGTGTTCTGAATCGCCGAAATTGTACTTCGGTTCATACCTATCAGATATATGACGTATTACACATCATACTGGATTGGTTATCGCATTTTAGATCTGGGGCGTTCCAAGGCAAGAGCCATAGTCTAAGCTAAAACCGTGTGACTACTTGAAAGTCATCCAGATTCTCTTCCTCGATTCCCGGAAGGGATTTTAAGTTGCGTGTGACAGGGCTAGGCTGTCCCGGTTTCCGTCATGTATTGGTCAACCCGGGTCGATTTGCGCGAGATTATGAAACTCTCTATTTCGGTGGAAAGAAGTTCAAATAGGTGATGCTGATCACGACGACGCTTCCGCTCGTCTTCGTCTCTACTCCGAATTGGGGTTCGTAGCGCGCATCAAACGCAAGACGATGCTTTACGTCGGTATATTTCAACTCGGGGCCAGCCCCAAAAGAACGATCGTGCGAACCGCGTGTAAGCGGGCTAACAGCACTTCCGGAGTCGGGGGAGAGTTTTTGATAGGCGTATCCTACGATTCCGGCATTCATCTGGTACTTGAAAAATCGTCTGCCGAAGCTGTATTCGAAGTTCGCCATAGGGCCAGGTTTGAGATCCTCACCCGACTTGCTCTGGTTGATCTCCCAGGTCGATAGTAAGGAAGCATTCCAAAGCTTTTTTTTATCGATGTTGTATGTTGCCCCGGCTTGAATCTGGTGTTCCCAGAAGCCTAACCCAGCATTCGAAGGGCTATTTGGATCGAAACTTCCAGCGGGTATGTAGACGCCGTAATCAAGCAGATACTCTGCTTTTGCTTTGGTCCATCCGAGCACGACTGGTGCGAGAAAGAGGTCGGACACTCCGCCATTCTGGACGCTTTTGTCGAATGTGTCAGCCTGGAGACGTATATTGACGATCGGTATGATGAAGCTCAAGCCATATGTGGCGCCTAGGATGCGCTTTTTCGTAGTCACCTGATAGACAGCGTTATGCGCCACGACCTTGAGATCTAAATCGAGGAGGGTGGAACCGTCGCTCTTCTTGAACGAATCAACGAGATTTAAATAGGGTAGATAACTAAGATAAACACCCGGTGGCAGTGTTGACCCATTTTCGAGGCCAGTAATTCCCTGTAGATAGTGTCCATTTTGCTGCGCGATGAGTTGCTCACTATTGCCGCCGAAAAATAAAAATATAGACAGCACACACATCGTGCAAGCTAGCTTCGCCATTCGATCGGAGGCAGTTCGAAGGAAAACCTGAAGCCGAAGTGAACTCTGGAGATCCCAGGCGACTATCTCTTTCTTGAGCGGATATTCGGGGCGAATTGGATTCAAGCAGGACACTATAAACGAACTCATTGGGACACTCTCCTCGAATCCAAGGACATCCATTCCGTTGAGTGATATCGCTACGATATTTAGATGAAGCACTTAAGGAGTACTGGTAGATGTGACAGCCATCTGGGACATTCACTAAAGGCTATAAAACCGAACCACGGCGGATCTTTTTATAAATTCCTAACGGAAAGACCATCCGATGGTAGAAGAGACGCCCAAGTTGTTCGAAGGGGCGCCAACGACAGGACGATTGTCGTAGTTATCGTAGAAGCTTGCTCGCACATAAAAATCTTTGTAGAACTTGTAATACACGTCCTGATTGAGAGTCATACGAACGCGGCCTGCTGAAGTCAAACTTGGATACACCCAGACTGTTGTGTCGAAGCTCGTAGAGTCGAACCTGAATGTGGAGTACTGAACTGCGGCTGCGGCGTCGAGGCTGCGTGTACTCGCTGTGGATGTGGCATCGGAAGCGTCTTGTTCTTTGGTATATGCAAGCGCACCAATGATCGAGAGATTTGTCTTATTGGTGTAGATCGGTCGTATCGCAAGTGCTCCACCAAGCGTTGAGCGCAAACTGATCTGTTGCTCTGAACTGGAAAGAAAGTTTGCGATAGCGCCCCCATACCAGTTCGACCTGCGGAGCTCAATAAAATATTCGCTCTTTACCGTGGTCTCGCTTGTGTTTTTCGTCTCTTGCTGGCTCGTAAATTGAGAACTGGATGTGAGCGAGAAGAGGTGCGTTGTAGCTTGATAGGTGAGATCTCCTTGGAGCGTCAGGTTCTTTTGGGAGTTGGATTGAGCCAGGTCTACTCCGAGGTCGATGTCACCACGCAGACGTCGAACAAATGTCTCCCCTGTCTCTTGAATGCTGACCACGTCATTATGTGGGATCCCGACCTCATTTCCTGTAACTCGCACGAGATGTTCCGCTGTAGTTTCAGAGAGTATTCCACTCAGTGCCTTGCCATTGGTATCGATGATCACGAACGGTTGTTTTGTATCAATGTGATCTACCTTCTTCCAGTCGAGCACCACGGTCGAGTTAGCGTAATCCTGCTTTATCGTGAGCTGTCCCTGTTCGAGTGAACGTATTTCACAGGTGATGACGTCCCCATTTTTCATATAAACGATGTCGTTGCTCAGGCGGGTGGATGCCCACAGTAATGGCACATAGGCAAGAAGCATCAACCAGCCAAGATAAATGATACTAAGCCGAACTGGACGGACTGCTCTCCTTTTGCATTGATCGCACGGATGAGGAATGATTGACTCGAGGCGTGCCACCCATTACCTCCCGTAGAACTGCCCACTAACCAATCACCCCGTGAGCACGAGCAAGACATGGCGGATCATATGTGGCGCGCCTACTCGATCAAGTTCTATCTCACTCGAAGATCGCGGCGCGCGGTACTGGCACTACTTACAGGTTCTCTATACTGTGGCGAATGCGGTGCCGAGCAACCTGTTTCGAATCCCACTTCGACTGCTTCGTAATTCCTCATTTGCCGGCGTATATAGATGGACCGCTGAAGACTGGCTTCGTTGCTTCATTCAGAATGATCTCTGAGTCCGCATCCGAGAAGAGTTGTAGCAATCGAGCGACCAGTCCGGTCCATCCTGTCTGGTGCGAGGCTCCTATTCCCGCACCGTTATCTCCGTGGAAGTATTCGTAGAAGAGCAGATGGTCGCGCCAATGAGGATCATCTTGAAACTTCGCAGTGTTGCCATATATCGGGCGTCGCTCAGATTCGCCGCGTAAGAAGATTGAACATATTCGTCGCGCGATCTCTTCAGTCACCTCGAAGAGGTTCATCATATTGTTGGAACCGGTTGGACAAGCGACCTTGAATTGATCTCCGTAGTAGAGATAGTGAGATCCAAGGGCTCTCAGCAAAAGAAAGTTCACCGGCATCCATATCGGCCCACGCCAGTTGGAGTTTCCGCCGAACATGCCGCTATCTGATTCCGCTGGACTATAGGCCACTTGCAACTGCTGGCCTTCCATATTGAAGGTATAGGGACGTTCTAGATAGATCCGCGACAAGGAGCGAATGCCGTAGGTGCTCAGAAACTCACTTTCATCGAGGAGATATGACAGTACCCGACGCAATTTTGTTTCGTTCAGGATGGAAAGCTGGAAGCGGTCTTTGTAGCCCGGCGCATCAAGAGGGGCAATCTTCGCTGTAAGTTCAGGGTGCCGGTGGATAAAGGCCTTCATCTCTGTTATGAACCGTGAGTTCGCTCGCTCTGTATCAGGATAAAACACTGTAGCGGCGCAGAGGGGGAGGATGCCCACCATCGTACGCACTTTCAACCGCTGCGCGGTCCCATCTGCCTGCCGAAGAAGATCGTAGAAGAAGCCGTCTTGTTCGTCCCACATGCGATCGTCACATTCTCCGATACGGTCCATTGCTGCCGCAATCCAGACGAAGTGTTGGCAAAATTTGATGGCGAGGTCCTGATAGTTATCGTCGGTCTTGCCGAGTTCCAATGATAGCTCCACCATGTTTTCGCAGAAGAACGCCATCCATGCTGTTCCGTCAGCTTGTTCGAGTGACCCGCCAGTGGGAAGTTTGGCGCTCCGATCGAAGACGCCGATGTTGTCCAGACCGAGGAATCCGCCTTCGAACACGTTGTTGCCCCCGGGGTCCTTCCTATTCACCCACCATGAGAAGTTGAAGATCAGCTTGTCAAAGCAACGTTTGAGAAAGCCGCGATCTTCCACGCCGGTTCGCTGCTTCTCCAGTTTGTAGAGTTGAGAGACTGCCCACGCGTGAACAGGAGGATTTACATCTCCGAAGTTCCATTCATATGCTGGGACCTGGCCGCTGGGGTTCAGGTATAGAGAGTCCAGCATGAGCTCAAGCTGATGTTTCGCGAAGTCGATATCGACTATTGAGAGAGAGAGGCAATGGAAGGCCAGATCCCAAGCAGCATACCATGGGTACTCCCACTTGTCCGGCATTGAGATCACATCGTCATTCACCATATGGGGCCACGCTTTGTTTCGCGTTGCAGTGGTTTTGGAAGAGTCAGAGATGTGTTCGCTTAGCCAGAACCCCAGATCGTAAAAGTAATGCTGTTTACTCCACAACATCCCAGCCAAGGCTTGTCGCATGACGTTCGCTTCGTCCGCACTCATCTTGGTTGGCGTTAGAGCGGCATAGAATTCATCCGCCTCCAATTTCCTGGTTTCCATAGTGAGATAGATTGCAGATGCTGTCATTGGAGCGACACTATCTAATGTTCGCGGACATAGACGAAGCAGAATAGTCGTGGTCTCACCCGCACCAATCGTCAACGAGTATTCTGCGGCGCTCTTCGTTCCTACCTCTAGCCGGTTTATTGCATCTTTCTCTCCTGAAACGAGGTAACGGTGAAATGCGTCTTTGACGAATGGGCTTGTATTGGTCCCTCCAAAGAGGCGAGCGTTATTCGTATCATTCTCTGTAAACAAGAGAGAACACTCGCCGTACGGTCGCAAGACAAACTCGCCGAGCTCGTCATGCTGAGCCAAGATGGCATGTCCGGAAAGTGACGTTACTTTGCTGAGCGAGGGCTTGGCCGGTGTCTCCCACCATTGCCAAGTATTACGAAACCAGAGTGTAGGGAGCACACGAAGAGGTGCCGGGTCGGGTCCTCGATTCGATATCGAGAGACGGATAAGTGTATCGTCTACTGTATTCTTCGCGTACTCTACGAAGACATCGAAGTATCGATCCTGATCAAAAATACCGGTATCCAGAAGTTCATACTCTTGTTCACTCTTCGATCGGAAACTATTGACTTTGAGAAGCTCTTCATACGGGTAAGCCGCATGAGGATATTTATACAGGTACTTCATGTAGGAATGCGTGGGGGTCGAGTCGAGATAGAAGTAATACTCCTTAACATCTTCTCCGTGATTTCCCTCACTGTTCGTCAATCCAAAGATACGTTCTTTGAGAATTGGATCGTGACCGTTCCATAAGGCTAGGCAGAAGCAAAGTCTTTGTTTGTCGTCGGAGTATCCAGCGATACCGTCCTCACCCCAGTGGTAGGCGCGCGATCTCGCCTGATCGTGTGTGAAGTAATTCCATGCGTCCCCATCTTTACTGTAGTCTTCACGGACGGTACCCCACTGGCGTTCACTCAGATAAGGTCCCCAGCGCTTCCACGCCTTGCCATTCTTACAGTCCTCTAGCCTACGCTGTTCTTCGGAACTCATGAACTATCTCCGGGATGGTGATTGCAGCCTCGACGACGGAGGAGTTAACCAGCCAGTAATGCCTTATCGTGTTGCCACTTGACTGCAGATGTAAGGTTTCGGGTGGAGCGACCGGCCATCACTAGTGCTACCGGTTGTGCGAAGATATCGTGCAAGAAACTTTCTGCACACTGTCAGATTTAGCAGATGAGAAAATTGAAGATCGGCCGCATTCTAGATGTAGCTTTGTCAATCTCATTTGAATTTATCTCTCGGTAGGCTAGCAATGGGCATCAGGCGAAGAGTTTGTATGGACCAGCTTCAGCAATGCAGATAAGACAGTTTGGGGGTCGAATGGACCGGCCACGAATATTGATTGCGGACGACCACACACTTGTTGCTGAGGCGTTCAGGACTTTGCTTGAGCCCGAGTATCAGGTCATTAAGTTGGTGGCAGATGGAAGAAGTTTACTCACGGCTGCTGCGGAGCTGAAACCCGATGCCGTTCTACTTGACCTGGGGATGCCTTTGCTCAATGGACTTGATGCTGGCCAGGAGCTCAAGAAACTGCTCCCTAAAACGAAGCTCATCATTCTCACGATGAATGAAGATCCGGATGTCGCCTCCAAAGCGCTTCGGCATTGGGCGTCAGGTTACCTGTTGAAGAAGTCCGCGGGCATCGAGTTGAAGAAGGCAATCTCCGAGGTGCTACGCGGACATTCCTATGTCACTCCAAGCATCGCGCAGAAGCTAATGGACGAGTTCATTCGTGATCCCCGTCCTGACCGAGGCAAAGAGCTTACACAACGCCAGAGACAGGTTCTTCAACTGCTCGCAGAGGGCCGATCAATGAAAGAGGCAGCTGCGGTTCTGGACATCGCCGTCCGCACTATTGCCTTTCATAAATATCGCATTATGGAGGATTTTGGACTGAAGACTAACGCGGACCTTGTGCGTTTTGCCCTGCGGGAGCATATTATTTCGGAAAACTGATCCATCGTTACTAGGAATTGAAGCACTAAGGAGACTTCGACCCGAAGTTCATGTGCGGTCCGCCGCGTCTGGGTAGCTCTGCATATCGCTCATCGTCGGTACCTGTCAATTTCTACAGTTCAGAAGGTATCAAGGCAGGGGTAGCTTCTCTGATAGAAGCTGAAAACGTGATGTTAGAGGTGTCCTATGTCTGGCTTCTCCAGTCGCATCGCGGGGAGTAGCGATGACTGATCTTGCTTCCATGAACCACCGCAGGTTTATGCTGACCGAGGGCGGTCCTACATACCGACTCGAGACACGTGTGGGGTTGATTCGTGCGAATTCAACACGCATTCTGAGAAGGGCACTCCTTTCGATCCTGCTCACCTGGATTCCTCTGTCGATTTTTTCAGCAGTACAAGGCTACGCAACAGGGCATATGGTTCCCGTACCTTTCCTTCACGACTTTGCGGTTCATGCAAGATTCCTCTTAGCTGTTCCTCTATTGTTGCTTGCTGAAACGCTCCTGGGACCGCGTCTGGCACATGCTGCGAGCCATTTCGTAGACTCCGGCCTGATTTTGGAAAAAGATTTTGCACGGTTTGATGTTGCGATCGAAAGTGGACTCCGATGGCGTGACTCAACCGCCGTCGAAGTCATCCTGATATGTATGGCATATGTCTTCACCACCATAAGTCTGGTATCGACGGCAATTCATGTTTCTACATGGTACGCGGTAAGGGGTGACTCGGGTGTTTCGCTTACCTTGTCTGGATGGTGGTTTGTATTGTTCTGCGTTCCTCTGTTTCAGTTCCTGACCTTACGTTGGCTCTGGCGCTTGTTTCTATGGGCTCAATTTTTGTGGCGCATGAGTCATCTGGATCTACAACTTGTGCCAACGCATCCTGATGAAGCCGGGGGATTGGCCTTCTTAGGTGAATCCCAGCGGTTCTTTGGGGTTGTTCTTCTCGCCTATTCGATCGCCGTGGCCGGCGTACTGGCGAACGGAGTTCTATACGACAGATATCCGCTACCGCACTTTGCACCCGCTATAGCCGCGTATGTTTTTGTCGCAGTCACGATCGTCCTTATCCCGCTGCTAGTGTTCTCGGGAACGTTATTGAAGACGAAAAGATTAGGTTTGTATCAGTATGGAACACTAGGTACGGAGTACACATCGTCTTTTCATAAAAAATGGATCACCGATCCTTGTCCTACTGGAGAAGTGCTACTAGGCACGGGAGATATCCAGTCGCTTGCCGACTTGGGAAACAGCTTTGCCTTCGTAGAGAAGATGAACGCTGTGCCCATGGGGCCTCGGACGCCGATTCATCTGGCTCTTGCATGTCTTATCCCGATGGCGCCTTTACTACTGACGATGATGCCTCTTGCAGAGCTTTTGAAAGTGTTATTCAAAGTGATTCTTTGAAGGCCTGATTTGTAGAGGGAGACAAGGGTATGCCACAGTCTAAAACTAAGAAAAATTCAGCAGCAGCCAGTGAGCGTGTCAACCTTCGCACAGTACTACCAACTCTCGAGACATTGCGCGAGTGGGGAAGTACGATGCGAGAGCGCGTACCGCGTGAAGCGCATGGACAGTGGAAGCCCGACGAAAATCGCGAAGATATTCTTTCGATCATCAAAAAAAGCAACGTGGGTCGTCAACAACATCTGGTTCCACTCAGAATGCAGCGTATGGCAGCTTCGCCATTCGCTTTTCTCCGAGGAGCGGCTGTCGTCATGGCATATGACCTATCTAAGACCCCGACGATGGGATGTAATGTGGTGCTCGCAGGAGATGCGCATGTAAGCAACTTCGGGTTGTATGGATCAGCGCAGAGGGAGCTTGTCTTCGATATTAACGATTTTGATGAGACGGTAGTTGGTCCTTGGGAGTGGGATCTCAAACGGCTGACGGCGAGCGTGAATGTGGCTGGTCGAGAAAATGGCTTGAGCGGCAGGGAGCGGCGAACCGCGGTGATGCAGGCCGTTGAAGGATACCAGGACAATATGAACCGTCTGCAATCCATGGGCACACTGGATATCTGGTACCTCCATGCCTATCCAGGACAAGCGAATGTCCTGCGCAAAGTGCCCGCAAAGGCGCTGGCAATCACGAAAAAGGTCATGGACAAAGCACTTCAGTCGGACAACCACATGCTCTTGAAAAAGATCGCAGACAAAGACACGAATGGAAGGTGGCAGTTCCGTGAGGACCCTCCTATCTTGACTCGTGTGAGTTCGATCATGAAAAACAAGTTGATTACAGCGTTGGAAGATTACTCGCTCACCCTGTCCCGTGAACGTCGCCACATGCTGTCTCGTTACCGTGTGGCGGATGTCGCTCACCGCGTCGTAGGGGTGGGGTCGGTTGGTACCAGAGCCTACCTCGCATTGTTGATGGGTAAAAATGACGATGATCCGCTCTTCCTTCAGATTAAGGAGGCCTCATCTCCAGCACATGCTCCCTATCTTCCGTCGAGACGGGCTGAGTTCAACCACGAAGGTCAGCGGGTCGTCATTGGCCAGCGTGCACTTCAGGCCTCCAGCGATGTCATGTTGGGATGGACAGATATGGATGGCCGCCCTTATTACGTCAGGCAGATGAAGAATCTGAAGGCTTCAGTCCCGATCGAATGGATGAGCGGAGATGCCTTTGACTTTTACTGTTGGGCCTGCGGAGCGCTGCTGGCACGGGCTCACGCGCGAACCAGTGAGGCGGCACAGATTGCAGGCTATTGCGGCAGATCAACTGTCTTGCGAGAATCGTTTGCCGAATGGGCTGAAGCCTATGGCGATCAAAATGAGATCGATCATGCCAGACTAGCGGCCGCCACCAAGCCAGGAGGTGGGAATAGTGTCGAGGCAGAGTAGAGCGAACTGCAAACAACTGTGAAATACGTCCAGGATCTACTGAGATTCACTCGGAGAAGAGTTGGACAATGGATGGGATCAACTTGTGCGGATCATTGATCCATCGGGGAGGCTCATGATGAGACGTTACCCGCATTGGAATTCGAATGACATCTATCGTTGCGTGCTCATCATCACACTTTTTTTTCAGTGGGGCGGCTCATCGGAATTGGGAGCACAGAACTTACCGACCACGGTGAAGTTGGCTACCGGACAGAACTCCACGACACAGTCGAACTCTTCTGACTCCACCAAGGCGCTTGTTGAACCATTCCTGCCTGTTGATCTCCTTGGACGCACCTCTCCGCATGGATGTGTATTGGGGTTTTTGCGATCTGCTGAGGCTAAAGACTATGAGAAAGCTGAGCAGTATCTCGATGGGAAACGATCTCCGCAGGAAGGTGAGGAGTTAGCAGGCCAGTTGAAATATCTTTTAGACCAAGGACTATCGACGAGCATCGATGATCTTTCCCGGTCGCCCAAGGGAGATATAGAAGATCAACTGCGACTCTCGCGGGAGAATATCGGAACCGTAAAGTTGCCGAACGGCGAGCTAAAAGTGATGCTCGATCTTGTGAGACATCCTGACGAACCACCGGTGTGGCTCTTCTCTCAGGAGACGCTCAATCTCGTTCCGGGCGCTTACGCAAATGTTCATCACATCGATTTAGAGCATTTCTTTCCAGCCTGGACGGCGAAGATTCGGATACTGTCGGTACCATTGTGGCGTTGGGGCATCATCTTATTCTCACTCTTGTCTATCTTTGGAGTCGCATCGCTTCTCACTAGAGTGACACTTTGGCTGCTGCACAGAGTCTTCAAAGAGAGGCTGGCGGTTGGCGTAGAGGCATCCGTCCTAGGTTTGAAGACACCCTTCTTTTGTTTGATCGTAGCGATTATGGACCGTTTGGCTGGCGGGTATGCCATCACGGCTCTCGGACGGCATTACTGGCGATCGGCAGGATTCGTTCTCGCCTGGATAAGTGCTGCTTGGCTACTAGTGCGGCTCACAGACATCATGATTGGGTTCGTGCGTCACAGGCTTTTACTGCGAATGCAAGCGGAACGAGTAACGTTCGTCACGCTGTTGGGACGGCTCTTCAAAGTCCTAGTCGGACTTGTTCTCGTTATTGCGCTGCTAACCCATGCCGGTGTGAATGTCTCCGCTCTAGTTGCTGGCTTAGGCATTGGTGGAATCGCACTCGCTCTCGCAGCTCAGAAGACTCTGGCCGATTTATTCGGTGGACTTTCGATCGTAATGCGTGGAGCTGTGCGGGTAGGTGACTTTTGCCAAATCGACGGAATCAATGGGACGGTTGAAGATATAGGAATTAGTGCGCTGAATCTGCGGACATTAGATCGCTCCGTCGTGTCCATTCCAAACGCGAAAGTAGCAGAAGCTGCGCTGGAGAACTTTTCACTGCGCGAACAGTTGTGGTTGCATCAGATATTCACACTAAGATTCGATACTCCTCATGACGTCGTGAAGGTAGTGTTGGATCAGATCGACCAGATTCTAGGATCTCATCCGGAGATAGATAAAGACTCGGCAAGAGTGAGGCTCATTAGCCTGACTGCGAATGGGCCACAGATCGAGGTCTTCGCTTACTTTCAAAGGCCAGGCGCAGAGTGGGCGGTATTTCTAGAGCAACAGGAGAAGCTAATCCTCAAGATGATGAGGGCGATGGAATCGGCTGGGACCAGCCTCGCTGCCCCAATCGGTGTCTTATGGATCGACGGAGATAAACAGCCAAGCTCTTCCTTGGAAAAAGCATGAGATTTACAGAGGTGGAGAAGGGGAGAAGATAGTGGATGCGGCATGTACGCACGTCGGACGAAGTTCAACTCATCTGATCTTATTGCTATTTACATTTTCTCTTATCGAATTTAATGCCGGCGAGCGTTGGCTTCAGTCCAGGCGGCGGATGTAACGCTGCCTAGCGGATCCGCGCTCATGGCTTATACCCCATAAGAATTTATGAATTCCCATGGCTATAGCTTCGGCCTAGTGTGAATAGCAGAGGGAAGGAAATGAATACAGGGGATACAGAGAGCAAGATAGGAAAAACAATAGCAATTATTGGCGGAGGCGTCAGTGGAAGCCTGACAGCATATCATCTGATTGAGCAGCATGCCCAGGCTCGCATCGTGGTGATTGATCCTCGCCCCGAGTTGGGACTCGGTCTTGCATATTCGACCCCGAGCTTTCGTCATTTGCTTAACGTTCCTGCCGGCAAGATTAGTGCGCTGCCAACGCAGCCGGAGCACTTCCTTAGTTGGCTTCGAGCTAATTACGATGCCGAAGCTACTACGGATACGTTTGCATCTCGCGCCGTCTTCGGTCGATACATCAGAGCACTTCTGGAGGAATCTTCGGAGATTGAGCAGATTCGGGCCACAGTCGTGGACTACCGTCCTGTTCCTGCCGGAGGTGTTCTGCTTCTGAGCGACGGGAGCGAGCTGCGCGCAGAACTTGTAGTCCTGGCAACTGGGAACTTTGTCCCTTCGACTCTTCATGGGGTCAGCAAGGAAGCGACTCTATCGGGCACTTACCGACACAACGCCTGGTTGCCCGACACCTTCGATGGACTGGAGAGCGATGCGCCGGTCACATTGATTGGTACCGGTCTGACCGGAGTGGACGTACTACTCAGGTTGCGTGAGCTAGGCCACCGTGGAATCATTACGGCTGTTTCAAGGCATGGTGTCTTCCCGAACCGCCACGCGCCGTATACATTGGTACGTCATTCGGCTATACCCATCGGGACGCCGGCTACATGCCTCGCGTATTTACGTGTTCTGCGTGCCGCCATTCGTGACGGAGCGGAGTGGCGTGCTGCCATCGATAGCCTGCGTTCTACGACTAATGAACTCTGGATCGCACTTCCTCACAGGGAGCAGGCACGCTTTCGCCGTCATCTCATGCGGCGTTGGGACATTGTGCGCCATCGCATGGCTCCGCCAATTGCCGATCTCATCGAGGCGGAACTCGCAGTCGGTTCACTCGTGGTTCGCAAGGGAAACCTTGTAAGTGTTGAAGCTTCGACGGGGGGAGCCACCGTGAAGATCCGCACTTCCAGGGGGTTGGAAGAGCTTGCAACTGGCCGGGTAATCAACTGCACCGGTCCCGGCATGGACTATCGTCGCGTCGATTCGCCGTTGCTCAGAAGCCTTTTCTCTCAACGTCTCGTGACGACTGGTCCCCTGGGCGGAGGCTTCGACTCCTCAGAGTGCGGGGCGATGATCGGTGTGAATGGTCTTGCCTCTCCTGTCTTGTTCAATCTCGGGCCAGGACGGCTCGGTACTCTACTCGAATCGATTGCTATTCCGGAGATACGACAGCAGGCAGTTCAATTAGCAATGATGTTAGTCCAACGCATTGGAAATCTCGAGCAGCCAAAATCTATTTCTAGGTCTCAGGCTTCGAATGGAATTCATACGCGATGGTGACTGCAGTCTTGAATCGAGAGCCTGCCTCACAGGTCAGGGCGTTCAATAAAATAAAAGCCGCTATCTGGGCGCTGATGTTGGGAGCAATTAGCGGGCTTGCCTGCGTAGTAGTTCGCATGACATTCCGTTTGCTCCAGTGGGTGTTTGTGCAGAATTCAGGGCTCCTCCCGGAAGCTGCAAGTCTCCTCGTTCCGGGTCGCCGCGCATTGACTCCAGTCATTGGTGCGCTCTGTGCGACGGGCGTAATTTGGGCAGTGCAGCGATGGTCCAGCGCAGGACCTTCAGTCGAGTATGTGGAAGCCGTTCGCTTTGATGACGGTCGGATTCCGTTCGCCTCTACCTTGTGGCGAACTATCTCTTCGGCGTTTTCCGTCGCTACAGGTGCAGCTATCGGACGAGAAGGATCGATGATTCAATTTGCGGCTGCAGTCACCTCCTGGATAGGTGCGCGTTCGCCTTTGAAATCTGTCCCGCTGTTACGACAGGTTGCTTACGGAACGGCGGCGGCGGTAGCTGCGGCCTATCAGGCCCCCGTGGCCGGGGTGTTTTTCGTATTGGAGATCGTTCTGGGTGAATGGATCTGGAGAGAACTGCCGCAACTCGCTCTCGCCTCTGTTGCAGGTTGGCTCGTAAGCCGACTGATCCTAAGCGCGGGACCTCTCTTCGTCGTACATAGCGCCTTTTCTCCTTCTACCAATGCACTTTGGACTTTGCCGCTGGCTATTCTGCTGGGTGTCTGTGGACCCATGTACCAGAAACTTCTCCGTAGTGCCCGCTTTGCCAGCCGCTGGCCGCTCGCGCTTGTATGGGGCGGCCTTGCGGTTGGGTTGTTGAGCCTATCCCGAACGACTGTCTGGGGTAATGGTGAGCTGGCGCTTATGAACATTCTGAAAGGGAACCAAGCATTGTCGAGCGTTGCCCTCGTACTTGGGCTGCGATTGATCGCAACGACTTTATGTGTTGGAACTGGAACGGTCGGAGGCGTGTTCACTCCGACCCTCTTTGTTGGCGCCGCTATCGGGCTCACATCAGCTCAGCTTCTCCATTCGACCGCTCCTTTGCTGCTTGCGGTGGTTGGCTTGAGCACGCTGCTTGCGGCAGTAACCCATGCTCCGTTTATGGCAGCGTCTATGGCTGTCGAGCTCACCGGACAATATCATCTTGCACCCTGGCTCCTGTTGTTGAACCTTCTCGCATCGCTGATCGCACGAAAGATTTCGCCTCACTCGCTCTATGCGATTGCCACACCAACGCCGATGGACACAGCATCTATTGCGTAGGACTGAATATCTTCATCCGCGAACACGAGCCGATGAATCTTAAGTGGCCGTTCGATCAGCCGAATCAGTTCCTCGCGATTAACCACTTGATTGGAGGTGCTTGAAGAGACGGGAACCTGTATCCTGAAGTCTAGGGTAAACGATGCGAAAGGAATCATTCAACCGGATCATCACGATAAACGCTTTGCTACATATGTCATCCATAACACCTTTGGCATTTGAAGAGACATTCGCTGATGATTGAGAACTTCCGTATTCGAGTCTTCAGGGCAGTAGCGGCTCACCTCAGCTTTAGCCGAGCTGCCGAGGAGCTTCTTCTCACGCAGCCAGCAGTGACTCAGCAAATCAAGGCTCTTGAAGACGAGCTCGGAGTATCGCTGTTCGATCGTGGCGGGGGGCGTATCGCACTCACTCCAGGTGGTGCGGCCTTACTACCCTTCGCAGACGAGATGAAGACATTAGGGGACGAAGCCGTTGCGGCGGTCGCCCGAGCATACGGCGAATATGCCGGAGAGCTCACCATCGGGGCCTCGCAGACAATTGGACAATATCTTCTTCCTACTTTCGTGGCAGCATTCCTTCGTACACATCCAAAGATCCGCATCACGGCTCGAAGTGGCAACACCGATCAGATGCTGGAAGCTCTCGTCGCCGGTGAAGTCCATATCGCATTGATCGAAGGGCCGGAGCAACGCAAGGATGTGCATATCGAAGCATTCATGGAAGACCATCTGGTTCTTGTAGTTCCCGCTTCTCATGGGTGGGCAGGCCAAGAGATCACACCGCAGGATCTCAAGTCTCAGCCTCTTCTGATACGCGAATATGGTTCAGGATCTCGCCGCATCGTTGAACAGGCGTTGACCAACGCCGGACTAAAGATGAAGGACTTGATCATCAGCATGGAGCTGGATTCAACCGAAGGGCTGCTCAATGCGGTTGAGGCTGGCCTGGGCGTTACCTTTGTCTCTCGCTGGGCGGTGCGTAATCAACTTGCACTGGGCACGCTTAAGCTCTCCAGAGTGGCAGGGCTGAGGCTCTCTCGCAGCTTTTCAATGGTCTACGCTGCAGGTCCTGTGCCGACAGGAGGTGTGGGTGCATTTCGAGGCTTTTTGCTTGCTCAGGCCTTTAATATGGCTCCAAAGCCGCGAAAGATCAAAAGTAATTACTCCAATGGCGGAGCCGAAACCTGATGATAAGTGGACTTATCAGTTTCTAAATTCTTGTGACAGCAAGTTCTGCTATCCCATTCGAAGGAGACTCAAGTGATCGAAAGACAACAATTGCTAATCGATCAAATTGACACCGCAATCGGCAAAATGATCTTAGTCGCAGACTTGGATGGGAACCTTCGCGCGCTCGATTGGGAGGACCACGAAACGCGCATGCAGCGGCTTTTGCAACGCCATTATGGGAAAAAAACGGATTCGTCCTCGAGCCCGCCGAGAACCCGAGCGGATTGTCGGATACGCTGCGTCGTTATTTTGCGGGTGATATCACGGCAATCGACAACGTCCCCGTCGCAACTGCAGGCACTGCATTTCAGCGCGAGGTGTGGCAAGCCTTGCGGGATATACCAGCCGGATCAACTTGGTCATATGCAGAGCTTGCCAGGAAAATCGGCCGTCCAAAAGCAGTTCGAGCAGTCGGCTTGGCTAACGGTTCAAACCCGGTTGGGATAGTTGTCCCGTGTCATCGCGTTATAGGATCCAATGGCTCTTTGACTGGCTACGGGGGAGGGATGAAGCGCAAGCGCTGACTGCTGGATCATGAGAGCGAACGCATCGAGAAATGCTGAAAGGCACCGACTTTATGCAAGTTGCGTGTTGCCTCTGCGATAGATTTGAAGAGTAAGCTGCTTTACGGCGAGCCTTAGAATGGTAACCGCCCAAAGATCATGATTTAGTCGAAAACTTCCCAACTTCGTAGTGCGTATTCGAAGCGCGTCATATCGACACTCTTACCTCGGAACTTGACGCCTTCCATCGCGAGCCGAAGACGCTGTTCAACTGCTCCGTCGCCGCGCAGTTTAATCTCTCCACCTGCACCCACAATCCTTTGCCACGGCAGACCGCCGAGAGGTTCTCTACGCAGGAGATTGGCTACAGCCCGGTGGTACAAGGGATAGCCTGCAGCTGCCGCAACCTTGCCGTATGTCGATACTTTGCCTTTAGGAACAGACCGAATGATCTGGCGAAAGGCATCATCACGCTGCTGGTTTTTGCGTAGCGAGTCTCTTAGAAGTCTTCGCCTGAAGTTCTGAGGCTCCTGTATCTTCATATTCCAGCGTACCGGTCATGGCCGGTCGTCGTCCAATGTACGAGAGAGATCAGCTTGCAGATACCTACTGCGAGAGCGTCAAGGAAGTTCTCGATAATGAAATCTTCGATTGTGAATAAACTTCGAGATTGCTAGAAGGGGGCTCGCCGACACACCACGCCATCGTGATTGTTGGAATAACTCGTTCAGACGTAACATTTTTACAGAGTTTCACGCAACTAGTTTCGGGCGATGATGCCGTTTCTAATTGCGTATCGTACCAAATCCGCAATTGAGCCGAGCCCAAGCTTCCGGCTGATATTGATCCGGTGGGACTCAACCGTTCGCATGCTGATCTGCAGCTGTATCGCCGCTGCTTTGCTTGTCATGCCATGCGCCAGGAGTCGCATAATCTCCCGCTCACGCTCGGTGAGGGATGTGCCTGTTCTCTTTATTTTTGGAGTGATGCAGCGTGTAAGGCACTCCATAGGAACTAGTTCTGATACCCAATCTGCAAAGAAGTGTCGATTTCTTGCCACTGCTTCGATCGCTGCTACCAAATCGCGGTCTGCGTCGCTCTTCAAGACAAAACCATGTGCTCCTGCCTGCAGAACTTCTCGAATGACTTGCTCTGAGTCATGCATCGTCAATACGATCACACGAATCTCCGGAGCCATTTCTGCAATCTGCGCAGCGGCTGCCGGGCCATTCAGCTGCGGCATCGAAAAATCCAGGATAGCGATGTCTGGTCTTAAACGAACTGCCATCTCTATGGCATCGATTCCATTGCTTACTTCGCCGACTACCTGCCACTCACTTTGAGTAGCCAGCAGGCCTCGCAACCCTCGGCGAATCAGGTCATGATCATCGGCGATCAAGATTTTTAGTTCAGCCATGAAAACTCATCTCAACTGGAATCGTTGCCATCACAGTCGTCCCTTCTCCGTTGCAATCGATTGTTAGACATCCCCTCAACTGCTCCACGCGCTCGCGCATCCCACTGATGCCTACTCCGCTCCTACTGTCGCGCGCCTGAATCAGCACTTCTCTTGAGTGATCCTTGCCTTCATCGCTTACTGACAACTTCAACCAATTTTGATTGCGATGCAGTGCTATACGGGCTATGGGACTGCCAGAGTGTCGCAGTACATTTGCAAGGCCCTCCTGCACAATTCGGAATATTGCTATCTCTACTTCATCAGGCAGCCTCCCCAGGTCGGAGCTTATTTCGAGTGTCACGCGAATACCGCTGCGCTGCTCGAAACCCTCTACCAGCCACGGCAGTGCCTGCGTGAGTCCTCCCTCTCCCAGCAAGGGTGGGTGAAGCAGGTAGGATGCGCTTCTTATCTTCGCCGAGCACTGCGATGCAATCTCCTTCGTCTCCTGGACCAGGGTCTTCAGCGCCTCGTCTCGATCTCCCACAAGATTTTTTAGCCGGGTCAGATTCCAGTTCAACACTGCCAGCTCCTGTGAGGTCGAATCATGAAAGTCTCGTGCAATCCGACGGCGCTCTTCTTGTTGCAGATTTTCCATCTGATCTGACATGACGCGAAAAACGGTCTGCGCATTGTTACGCTCTGTTATGTCCTGATAAAGGCCATATACGCCAGCCAGTTCGCCATTCACCATCAGAGGGATGCCATAGAGCTCGATGTCCACGACCATTCCATCGCGTCGTCGCCGCTGGGTCACCGTATGCACTTTGCGGCCTCGGAGCACCATTCCGCTCAGTTGCATTGCCTCTTCCACCATTTTAGGTGCGGCAATCAACTGGTCCAAATCTTGCGAAAAAAGCTCTTTCGATGTGTACTGAAACAGCTTTTCAAAGGCGGGATTGCACATCGTAAAGCGATGCTGCGCGTCGAGCGCGACGATGGCAATCGGACTATTTTCAATGAGAGCTCGCAGATAGGTCGCGGAGGCGCAAACATCCATCCGCGAAAATGGGAATGCGGTGTGAGTTCCGGAAAACTCATGCTCTTTCATGACGGCCTCGATCGTGACGATTTCTGGTTATCGTAAAAGCGGTCAGTATTGAATTCTGATATATGAAGTATAACCAGATTTTCTCATTCCATTGAGGACAATCGTCAAATTTTCCATTCAAACGTGTAAACGGCACCTAATCCTGACCGGTCGATATGAGATATCGATCGGGTCAGGATTAGATGCCGTCTGTTTCGAACTTAATTTAGGTCCCTGTACGGCGGGCTGGGTTTGCAGGAAGGGACTTACTTCGTCGTTGCGCTGACGAAGATATTCTTTGGGCACATCGCATGGACGCCTACATTACCATCCACGAGCTGAGTAATATCCATATCTACAGCCACGCTCGAAAGCATGTATGCATCGTCGCGTGTCATGTGCTTTTCTTCCACCAGAAAGTCAATCATGTCGCGCAGCGCGTGTTCGGTCGCCTCCTTTAGATCAGGGCTGAAACCCATTGTGATGTAGTGGGTTGGCGTCTCCGCCCGTGGCCAAATCAACGCCTTGTTCTTATGGAGCACGAATTTAAAGGTTCCAGTCAGGAACGTCTCCATTGCGGTGATGTCTACCTCGCCGTTGCCCTGTCCGGCATGGCCGTCACCGGCCACGAATAGGGCGCCCTTTGCGGCAACGGGGATATAAAGCGTGGTGCCGGCTACCAGCTCCTTGTTGTCCATATTGCCAGCATGAGCGAAGGGAGGTGCACTATCCACGCGACCGCCGCCAGGGGCCACGCCCATGCTGCCGAAGAATGGATGCAGCGGGATATCGATCCCCGGTGCGAAATGCCCAATCATCTTTTCCCGGTCAAGGGGGATTATGCGTTGCCGGCTGTACGGAAACTCCATCGGGAGAAACCCATGGTGTAAGCCGAATCCATTACACGCAAAGTTTGTATCGATATCGACCTTCAGGATCTGCACTTCCAGTACGTCGCCGGGCTCAGCGTCTTCAATCGCCACTGGACCGGTCAGGATGTGGCCTCCTGGACCCTTATCCTTCTCCGGATAATTTTTATAGATCTCATCGTTATAGGCTGGAATGTCTTCCGGCTTAACGCCTCGAGCAACCAGCCGGTCCGTTGGTCCGCATGTGGAGAGTGTCTGAATTTTGACCGTCTCGCCGCTTTTTGCCGTAACTGCTGGTTTTGCGTTGGCCGCATAGTGCCCCCATTCAACCGTAGATGATGTGGCGAGCACGGTATGATCCTGTGCCATCAATGTCAGAGAGCTCAGCATAATACCAGCAAGAAAAAACGTATGGCGCATGTAACCTCACTTGTTCGAAATGATTAAAACCTACCTGATTGCAGCAGTCACCCGATCCTTATTGGACCGGGTGACTGCCGGGCCGCTTAGTGATTTTTAGAATACGTACTTCAGTGCGAACTGGATCAACCGGGGAGAGCCGGCTGAGCTGGTGATCTGACCATAGGTCGCTGCATTCACCACCGTCGCCGGATTAGAATATTCCGGATGATTCCACACATTGAAGAACTCCGTGCGGAAGTCCAACGTCGCATTCTCACGAATGCCGCCAACCGTGGTCGTTTTCTGAATGGCAGCGTCCCAGTTATCGTTTCCAGGCCCGCGAGCCGCACCGATAGGGCTATTTCCAAAATCGGTAGCCGGAGCACCATTATTAAGAACGCCATTGGCAACAGCAGGCGCGGTCGTAAAGACTGCACTTGCACTACTGGTATTCCCGGGATTCAAATAAGTATTGTTCTTGACGCGGCTGAGCATGGTCCCGCCACCTTTATTCAGAATGTTCTTATTGCCCATCCCGGGTGCAAACTGCGCTCGCGCGTAGCTTTGAAGTCCATACGCCGTTCCATTGCCTGTATCGGTGAAGACCATTGGCTTACCCGACTGCAACGTCGTCGTGCCGCTGAGCTTCCATCCGCTCGTGACTTGACGCTCGATCCAATCACCGTTCTTCCAACTAGGTAGTGACCATACGTATGCAACCACCAAGCGGTTCGTACGGTCGTAGCCTGCAGGCCCCCAGCGGTCGTGGCGGTTGTTCGGATCATTGCTGTTACCGCTCCCGCCTTCAAAGACGCCATTCGTCCCATCGCCTCCAGTGACTGACGTCATTGCCTTGCTCCAGGTGTAAGCGCCCTGAACGTATACGCCATGGCTCAGTTGTCGCTTCACCGTCGTCTGCAGGCTGTTGTAGTTGGAGAAGCCGTAAGTCTCAATCAGTGTCACACCAGTCGGCGAAAATCCTTGATAAGGCACGCGGGCCTGTAGGTTAGCGGACGATGTCGAGTTTGTTGTCGCACCATTGATTGGATCTTCCGGACTGGCCAGAAACGCCCGGTTGATGTCACGTCCCTCAGACAGCCGGGTTCCACGAGTTCCCACGTAGCCAACTTCAAGCACTAGCTGAGCCGGCAGTTGTTGTTCCACCTCCAGGTTGTACTGTCCAACGCGCGGAACGTTTATATTTTCGGCGACTGCGGTTACTGTCTGCGGTGCGGCTGTCGGCGAAAGAAGCCGCCAAGCCCCAGGCGTAAGAGTCACGGTATAGGGAGTCTGGAAGGTCGAGGTCTGGTTATTTGCATTGGTCAGACTGGCCGAACTTACAAATGGCTGACCGCCGAGTGTCTGCAGCACGGAGTTGGCATTCGGCAAGGTATAGAAGATGCCGACGCCTCCACGCACAACCGTGGAACCGCTGGTTCCGGCAGGCTGCCATGCAAAGCCGAGACGTGGACCGAAGTTAGCCAACGGAATATCGTTGGCCGCAAGGCTTCGGCTTCCTATCTTGGTGACACCCGCAGGAACCGGCAACTGATAGTTGTTAGGGACGATGTATCCATTTAGAGTCCCTGCGCTGGGAAGCGGCTGAAACGGAGTCACGAGCGAAGGCCAGTAGCTGCTCTCTTCACCGTGTGCAAAGCTGATGTTGCTGTCCAGCTCCCACCGCAGGCCCGCGTTCACCGTCAGATTAGGACGCAGCTTGATATCATCCTGGATGAACATTGCGATATCGGTTCCGCGATAGCCCTTGTAATAGTTTCCCTGTTGGCTTCCGGCTGAGTTAACGTTGCTGTACCCCGAATGATTTTGTGCTGCACTCTCCCCAAGCAGAAAGTCTTGGAAGGTAGAGAAACCTAGGCTGCCGCGCGTTTGTTCCGGGTCATTGAAGTCGAACTGGTTCTTCTCGCCAAGGAAGCCGGCGCGGATGCTCTGCTTGCCGCTCGTCCAGCTAATCTGATCGTTGACTTCGAACGTGTTGACTACGGAGGATGACTCGTCGTTACCGCCTCCACCCAGCGAGAAGTAGCCTGTCACGGCCATCGTCGGCATCAACGGATAAGACGGGTCACTCGGCGCGGTCATGCCGATCTGGCTAGAGGTCAATATGGACTGCGTCTGGAGATGGCCGCTGCTCCGGATATAACCGATCAGTCCCTCGTTTAGGAAATGTGCGTTTAGCGCCGAAGTCAACTTCAGCAAAGCGACTTGGTCATTAAAGGTCGTTCCCACGCCGTTGCCCGGTGGGTTCGCAGCGGTAGCAAGGGGCTGATTCTCGGGGTAGTTCGCGTAGAAGTATCTCTCCGAAAGAGTATGCTTCGCGGAGAGGACGTAGTCTACGTTGATCATGAATTGATCTTCGTCGTAGGTCGAAGGAATGCTGAACGTCGATATTCCGATCGGATTTCCGTGCGAATCGAGCGTGTAACGCTGCGGCGTAGGAACTAAGTAGGTACCGTTTGCTAACTTCTGGTTCAATAGATTCAAGGCAACCGGATTAATGTTCGATCCGTTGCAGGACACTTCCGCCTGGGTATTACTTGGGGCATTGCTATACTGGCCGCCCTGGAATGGATGCCAGAATGGATTTCCTGGGCTGTAGGCCGGGCATCCGATCGCGCCTATCGCTGCAGCGCTTCGGTCGTTTGTAAGAGGAAACAAGGAGACGGTTTGGAGCGAACTGGCGCTGAGTCCGTTGACCTGGCGCGTTCCCTGATAGGTTCCAAAGAAGAAGAGCTTGTCTTTGATGATCGGCCCACCAATGGTTCCCCCGAACTGATTTTGCTTCATAGCGGGACGAGGCTGTCCGGCGATCTTCAAGAACGTATCATTTGCGTTCAGGACATCGTTACGGAAAAACTCCCACAGGGCACCGTGAAATTGATTCGTGCCTGTTTTGGTTACAACATCCACGTTCGCGCCAGCATCGCGCCCGAAGCCAGCGTCGTAGTTGGTTGTCTGAATCTTGAACTCCTGCAGCGCGTCCGGGCTCGGAATTGGTATACCTGCCTGCTGCACGAAATCGCCCGCACGGCCTGATCCGAAGTTGTTGATATCCGCGCCGTCCATATGAAAGTTATTACTGATGCTGCTGGCGCCATTTACGTATACGTCCGGCGTGCCCTTGCCCAGCGTAGCCGCGTTGTTCAGATCACCGGAGATGCCGGCGGATAGCGTCAGAACCTGCGTGTAGTTGCGGTTCGTCAGAGGAAGGTCCCGAATTGTCGAGCCGTCTACCACCGTCCCCAAGGTTGCATTTTCGACCTGTAGCGCCGGACTCTGTGAACTTACATCCACCGTTTCGCTCTGACTTCCTAGAATCAATTGTGCATCTGCACGTGCCGTCTCCGTAACCGTTACGGTGATTAGGCCAGGGTTCTCCGTTTTAAATCCAGGAGCACCGATGATCACCGAGTAGCTGCCCGGTGGAAGGAGGCCTACCGTGTATTGACCGGCTTTGTCTGTCGGGACCGTGCGCACCGCGCCTGTTCCTTCGGACTTCACCGTCACGGTTGCGGAGGAGATGACGGCACCTTGCGGATCAGTGACGGTACCGCGGATCGCGCCGGTAGTAGAGGTCTGGGCGACGGCCATTTGCACGGTCGTAAGCAGGATCAGGAGATGGAATACAATTCTGCGCTGGCCTGGAAGGAAGAAAGTCCAATTCATGTAGGAACCTCTTGGTTAGGGGTTCCTTTACTATGACGGAGGTCTCCGATTTGTGAAATCCGTATAAATACGGACTTCCCGATATTTGTTGAGTTTATCTGCCTAATCTTATTCAGGCTTTTGCCCGCAAATCGATGCAGAAGAACATCCTTACGCAACAAGATGCTCCTCTGCATTTTTTTTGAAACTATTTACTGCTTGGCTGAGGAGGTTACGCTTGATCCACGTGGCCAGCTGGGCTGTTGACAGCTTCAGCGCTTTCTACAGGGAACCTGAAAAAGTGGATGAGCGTGATTTATGCCGCCCTCTCTGTCGCCCAAACCGGAGGCGGGTAGTTTGGATGAAGGCTATCAGTACTGGCCGTAGTGACCTTTCACCGATTCGAGGAGTTTGATGGAGTCGTAAGCGATTCCGCCTTCAATCACAAACTCAACATTTTCAATGTCTGTGATGTGGGCGAGGGGATTACCTTTTACGACCATCAGATCGGCATCTTTGCCTACTTGTACGGAGCCGATATGATCCTGCTCGCCGAGGTAAATTGCTCCATTAAGGGTTGCGATTTTGATGGCTTCGGCTGGAGTGAATCCAGCATCCGTGACCAGAAGCTCGACCTCGTGTTGATCGCCGAATCCCGGCAACGTCGCACCGTTACCCGTAGGATCAAGACCGGCTATTAGAAGACCGCCGGCTTCCACAAACTTGTGTTCGAGCAGCGCGCCATTTTTGTAGTTGGTGGTGCTGCGTTGGAGAGCGGGCGAGTCGGGTGCTGTGTTGCGGCGGTTGCGGTTGTAAAGGTAGGCCTCAAGGGCTTGAGGTGTGAGCGTTGCAAGGGCCTTGGCGCGAAGAACAGGCTTGCCGGCGAGGTTGGCCTCGAAGACCGGCAGCGTGCTGGTGATGGCGACATGATGATCGACAAGCAGTTTGATGAGACTGGCTGCTTCGGGACTATCGGGTGTCATTTTTGCAAGGGTGGCGGAGCCGGTCTCGCGCGAGCATTGATCCGGCTGTTTGTCGGGATCAAGTTGGGTATTTACAAAGAACCCATGCTCGAGATTGTCGATGCCGAGTTCTGCCGCCTCGGGATACGTGACCGAACAGAGATGTCCCGTGACCTTCAAATGAAGGGCATGCGCGGCCTGGATGGCAGCCCCCAGCTCGGCGCGAGTGATATGCATGTAAGCTTTGAAGTTAGTGGAACCGGATGCGGCCCAAAACTTTACGAACGCGGTGGCGTCATCCGGTCCTGTGAGTGTGTGCATCTGCATAAAGATCTCGCTAGGACCCTGCAGATACGGGGCCGTCGGCTCGATATGCGGGCCAATGAGACTACCAGAGTCGATTAGGCGACGAAGATTTATATCCGCGTAGGGTTCGACGGAACCGGCAGTGCGAATCGTGGTGACGCCATTAGCCAGATACATCCGCGGTGCGGAGAAGGTCATCTGCGGCAGCAGCGTAGGAGGCTCGGATCCCTCGGAGTCAGTGTTTGGCCGTTGAAGGTAGTAGAGGTGATCGTGCATACCGACAAGGCCGGGAAGAACCGTGTAGCCTGTAAGGTCGAAGATCTCAGCATTGGACGGTACGGTGACGTCAGGGCCAATACTGGAGATTTTATTGCCTTCGATGAGAATGGTCTGGTCTTCGAGCGCCGCGACACCGGTGCCGTCGACGATTCGGACGTGCTGCAACACCTTTGCCGGAGAGTTTTTTCCATACAGATATTTGACGGCGACGGAGGATGGTGTGGGCCGCTGAGCTGACGCGACTAACGCGACAAGCAAGAAGGGAAGTAACAGAACGATAGTTTTGCGCATATGTGGGCGTACTCGAATGACAGAAGGATTGGGATTTAACAAAGTGTTGGTATTTTGTTATACCGGAACAAGTCGTTTTCGCGAATTGCTACCCTGACGTTTCATGTCCTTTGTTTCGCAATCGTTTGTGCTGGATGGTCTGATTAAATCTCTACAAGGGAGTTCTTGCTCCCAGATGTGCTGATTCAATCGCCTGTTAGCTTGGCAAGGACGGAGCGCAGCATACTTACTCGTCTCGTTGCTTGCAGAACCAGCCTAGCTCGGAGGCATGAGCGAAGCATTGCTGAATGGTTGCTGCCTGATCTTCTGCAGAGAGAACGCTCTCGAGAAACGCCTCTTCGAGCGCCAGGCCAAGAGGAGTGCCTCTCTGAAGCGCTGCGAATAAACGGAATGCTTCGCGGTCGATTCGCCTGTAATAGACCGAGTTTTCGTAACGATGAACCGCCAGATAGACAGAAGATCGGCGCATTTTGGGCAAACGCATCTTATGAAGTTGCTTGCGTTCGGATACCGCGTTGCTCATCATGTCGCTGGGGCTTGTCTCCCGATGTACGGCGAGGACAAGTTCATCTACCGGATATTTGAGGCTTAATAGTTGTAAGTGGGGCTGCAAAAATAGAAGTGATTCAGCGCCGAGAGAACTGAAGTCGGAGCCGAGTAACGCTGGAACAGAACCTCCATCGAAAGCTTCGACATAAGCCCATTCTAGCCGAGCGACATCGAGTATAAGGTCGTGGCGATTGGGAGCAAACTCGGGGTGCCCTTCGAGCCATTGCGGCAACTTAGATCCAAGGTTGCGAAGGGTGAACGATGTGGACGGATTTTCCTTCAGATACTCGAGGACCAGGCGATCAAATGGCTTATCCCCCAGGACAGCCTGCAGTCCTGGATAATCTTCCGCTACAGCTCCGATCACACGAAACCAGTACTGCCGGTTGTAGATCTCGAGCCGCTCAAATGATTCGAGGCGATCATTTGGCTTGATATAGCTTTGAGCAAGTTCATGAGTTGAACTTCCGTCCGCGGTCGTAGTCTGCATCAGGAAGTCGGAGGTCAGAGGCCTCATAACATCCTCAGCCATGCGTCGTTGTAGATCGAGAAGATTCACGACTGGACAACCTCAAGAGTAGGTGCGCCTACAGAATCACCCGGGATGTTGGAAGTAAATGAGGGATCAAGATACTGCATCGCCTTCAGCGCTTCAGTGTGAACCTCTTGGAACGAAGGAATGTTATCGTCCCACTCAAGCAACGTTGCAGTGGGACCTGTCCGCTCTATTGCTCGTGCGTAGAGACGCCACACTGGATCGAGAACGGGATGATCATGGGTATCCAGGATGTACTTCTCGAACTTCGAATGACCCGCAATATGTATCTGTGCAACCCGCTCAGCGGGAATGTTATTGACGTAGTCGAAGGGGTCGAAGCCGTGATTCTGAGAGGATACATAGATGTTGTTGACATCCAGCAGTATGCCGCAGTCGGCCGCCTCGACGACCTCATTCAGAAACTCCCATTCCGTCATTTCGGACTGATGAAACTCCGCATAACTGCTTACATTCTCGGCCGCGATGGGAATCTCAAGGAAGTCTTGGACTTCGCGAATGCGCGACGCCGTAGCTCGTACAGCTTCAAAGGTGTAGGGCATCGGCAGTAGGTCATGTGTGTACCGGCCGTCGACGCTACCCCAGCAGAGATGATCGGAGAGCCAAGGGGTTTTTGTTCGCCGCGTAAGTGCCTTAAGGCGCTTGAGGTGCTCCCGATCGGCAGGTTGCGCCGAACCAAAGTACATGGATACACCATGCTGAACCACACGATAGCGATCGAGGATTTGGTCGAGCGTGTATAGGGCACGGCCTCCATCAATCATGTAGTTTTCGGAGATGATCTCGAACCAGTCGACAACGGGTTTTTCGGCGAAGATATGGTCATAATGAGGAACACGCAGTCCGATTCCCACGCCGTAGTCGCAAAATCCATTGAAACGATTTGGTGGCATCACTTACTCCGTTAGACCGACGATTGAACGCTCGCTGGAGGCTTGAGAAGGAATTCAAGCCTCCAGCCGAAAGAAGTAGTTAGCTCTTTGCAGGCTTGGAGCCGTCAGTCGCGCATCCGCCCTTGCCCTTGCAGTCATTCTTGCCGGCATTCTTGCCGCCGCCCTGTCCCTTGCAGTCGTTCTTTCCCTTACAGGAGTGCTTGGGAAGATCGGGCTGTGTGCTCTGAGCGAGGAGGACACCTGCCTGAGAGGACTGGCTCGCGGTCGGCGTACCATTCGGCTGAACGGGCTGTGCGTTGACGCGGACTGCGGTACCACCGAGGAGGCCGGCGAAAGCGGCGGCCAGAGCGAGAGACTGTGTAGAATTCTTCATTGGAGATGCCTTTCTCTTAGTGGGCCAGCCGCTATGCGTACTGGGCGTTGATTTGGACTACGCTGAAACACAGCAGGTTGATAAAGGGTTGCACCTTCTCTTGTGGATCACCCATTGAGACTAACAAGGGGAGTAAAAGGTCACAGGAAAGTTTGAACAGGCAGTGAATTTTATGACGCCGTTAGTATCTCTTCCTCTATGAGGATGAGGTTGAGGTTGGTCGCTTTATCAGGTAACCTCCGGCGAGATGCGTTTTATTTCATCGTCCAGACGAGCATGCAGGCGCTCGCTGAAGCCAAGCGGTAACTCAAATACCCGGTCGTCCGCCGTGAGGATCAAGATGTTTCGCGTCGAGTCTAGAATTGCTGAACAGATCTCGCAGTGCTCAAGATGTTTCTGCACCTGTTCCAGTTGCTCTGGGGCGAGAGTCCCATCCAGGTAGCCGGAGATGTGCTCCCAGACATGCTTGCAGTCTATAACCATGGCAGCCACCTCCGCTTCGGACTCGTCTGTTTCAGCTGTGGAGCGAGCTTCTTTTGCAGCATCATGCGGGCACGATGCAGGCGCACCTTTACGGATGCAACGCTGATGCCAAGCGTCTCCGCCGACTCATTCACGGACAGCTCTTCAACATCTCGCAACAGAAAGATCTCGCGATAGATCAACGGTAGGTCGGTAATTGCCTGCTGCAATATCAACTTGACCTCCTGCCGCTCCAAAGCCTCAGACGGGATCTCCCGCCAGTCCCGCAAGAGCGCCGGAGACGCATGATTATGCTCCTCCTGCTGCTCCTCGATAGACTGAACCTTCATCGTCTTCTTCTTGCGAAGCCGGCTTCTTGCTTCGTTCAGGGTGATGCTGATGAGCCAGGTGCTGAACTTCGACTCAGCGCGAAATGCCTTGAGATTGCGAAAAGCCTTGAGGAACGCGTCCTGTGCCGCGTCTTCCGCGTCTGCCTCGTTTTGAAGCAACGAAAGTGCCATGCTGAAGACGCTGCGTTCGTAAGGTCGGATCAGGCTATGGAACTCTTGCGTATTACCTGAAAGGATTGACGCGATCATTTGCGCTTCATCCCTGCTACTGGAGATCTCTGTCATTGTTTCTCGACCCATGTCCGGAAACGCCTCGTCAGGATGGCGTCTATCGAAAACAGCCCCGCACCGAATACCAACACCATAGCGGATGCGAAGAAAAATGTGTAGGGATCGGCAATATAGAATTTGCCGGGATCTGAAAAGATCGAAGAGAGCGCTTCGCGGTCAGCAGTCCAATAAGCAACCAACATATTACCGGCAAGGAGAAATCCCGTCAGCCTTGATCCTAATCCCAGGATCAATAGAATTCCGCCGACAAACTCCAGGCCTGAGACGAAGTGCGCACTCACAGCAGGAAACGGAATCTGCAGACTGGTGAAAAAATCGGTAATCTTGTCCAGATGATGGAGCTTCCCCCAACCCGATTGAGCAAATTGCCATCCCCAGTACAGTCGGACTGCGAGAAGAAATGGAGATTGGAGATAGGAAGCCAAACGGCTGAAACGGTGGTACCACTGAATCAATGTTTTCATTCGCGACTCTTTTCTTTGGTCGGCCAACTCACTCGTGGCCGACACATGTTTAACGGTCTTCGAGATGTCTAATGTTAGAGACGTGGTCGACAGATTGGTTACAACACCCGGAAAGATTCGTGTACTCCTCCCGGTTGTCGCGCGTGACTCTGGGGTGCCTCCACAGCAAGTCTGACCATGACCATCATTGCGATCTCCTGTATGACCATTCTCTAATGGTGGCGATGGAGGAACTCGTGCGCTACCCACTCGGCTATCACAAGGGCTACCGTCAATAGAGAGATGGAGAACTGGAACAGCTCTGCTCGCCTCTGTTTCGAGGAAGAAACGCGAATCCTCCACTGCGATGCGGGTCGGGTACGCAGACTACGAACTCGCCATAGAACGTAGAGATTGATCAGGGAACCGATAAGGGCGACGGCCATCATTGGAATGCGAATAACATCGTTGTGGAAGCTGCCGCCCAGACGATTCAGGCCAAGCGCAGCAGCAAACGAACCCAATCCAATCGCGGCGCTGATACCGCTGAGCGCAATGACGGCAGTACAGGCGCTTTGCAACAGAATGAAGAGCAGACTGGTTAGATTGACCATCCACATCCGAGGATTTGCCACGGCGTCTGGATACGACTCTTGCTTCTCAAGTGTTTCCTTCATAACAATTGTTATATTCCTTGCAATGATTCCGGCCGCGACTCAGTCCGCAGTTCACGCTCGGGGTTGGAGTCGAGAACATGAATTTGGCTACAGTAATCTGAATTTTTTCTTTGTGACGGAGTGAGCCGTATTCTCGCAGGATCGTTTTTGCAAACTAGCTCATGCTTCCGATCTGAAATCGATGGAGCCGTATCAGCACTAAAAACGACGCGCCGCAGTCTTCGCATTAGATTCATATCAAGATCGTTCGATTAGACGGGACGCTGAAGCGATGTCTAAACTGCAGAGAAGTGAAGCGGGTCTAGCAGCGGATTGATTAAACCGCATCGACGACTCTAGCGAGAACACCAAGCGTGAGGCCTTCTGTCTCGGCAAGGACGATTCGTATCATCGGGGCACGGTTATGTTTATAGGTATCCAGTAGCTTCGGGCTGGCTTTGCCTTGGATGACGAACGCAAGATTCCAGCAACAGCTTGGGTATGTCCTGAATGCCGGTGTTCATTCTCTGCGCACCTGCAGGGCTGTGGATGTGAGGTCAGAGGCTGGACATCGAGATACCGAAGGTAGAGTCGAATTCGTGGTGTATCTAACTAAAGTCGCAGGCTACCGGAGCTTCGAGGGCGGACTGTTTGTGTAACCACTCATTTCTGGTGGGGGGCGATTGATTACCAGAACATCTTCCTTCTGATGTCGTTTAGCTGAAGTCATCAAATAAGTAATTCATGCAACTAAAAAGTTATTGTAAAAATTGAACGAACATGCTTGCGCCGTTTGCCTCCAAGAGCTTAGGCTAACCTCGAAACAGGATCGACGGGCCACGCTTTTCCGCTCAGGAGGCAATAACCGTGCAGAATTCCTCGCTCGCAACCATCTCAGCTGCCCTCCCGACTCATTCAATTCAGAGCATCGCCAGTCACTTTGGGGCATCGGAAACAACTATCCTCGATGGCCTCCAGTCATCCGTAGCCTCCGTTGCCAACGGCCTTGCTCAAAAGTCGGGCGATCAGGGTTTTGTCAGCCAAGTCTTGAAGTTAGCCTCGGCGACCCCGGAGAACGCTATCAGTTCTGCGCTGTCCAACGGCTCACTGACTACCCCTGCCTCTACCTTCCTCACAGGAGGCTCTCAGTTCCTTTCGACTATCTTCGGCGGACGACTGAGCGCTATCACGGAAGCACTTGGGAGCAAGACTGGCCTGCGTACCTCGGCAGCTTCCACCCTGCTGGCAATCGGCGCCCAGACAGTGCTTGGCTTCATCGGCAGTAAGGTTCGTGATGGCAGCGTTAGCCTAACGAATCTCCCAAGCTTCCTCACTCGTGAAAGCGACGCGTTGAAGGGGCTACTTCCGGAAGGCTTCCACCGCCAACCTGTCCCTGTTTCCACGCATAAAGTAGACGTCAACCCGGTTATAGCTCAGTCCGTGCGCGACGAAGAGCGTCGCTCTATCCTGCCCTGGCTCCTCGGCCTGTTAGTGCTCGCGCTCTTGCTGGGCTTCTGGTGGAATCGCTCGCATCAACCCATAGTTGCAACCCAGCCGGAGACAACCGTTCCCGCCGTGTCTGCTCCAGTACCAGCCACAATCACATCTTCCACTGGCGCCGACCTTGGCACCTTGGTTGACGCCACTCTGCCCGACTCCACCACTCTTCACATCCCCGAGCGCGGCGTAGAAGGCAAACTCCTGGCCTTCATCAAAGATCCAGCTCGTTCTCCTGACAAAACTTCATGGTTTGACTTCGACCGTCTCCTCTTCGATACCGGCTCAGATACCTTACAACCCCAGTCCGCCGACCAACTCAACAACATCGCCGCCATCCTCAAAGCCTACCCTGCAGTCCACCTCACCATCGGCGGCTACACCGACAACACCGGCGACGCCGCGCAGAACCTGAAGCTCTCTCAGGACCGCGCTAACAGCGTCGTCAATCAGTTGGAGACCATGGGCATTGACCGGACCAGGCTGGTCGCCAAAGGATACGGCGAGGACCATCCCGTAGCGGACAACTCCACTGCGGATGGTCGAGCACTCAACCGGCGCATCTCGATGCTGGTCACAGCCAAGTAGCGACTAGCCCCTCATATCCCGCTTTGCTTCGAGGTTCTTCATCATGAATCCGTCCCTTAATCATTCGGACGCGGTTGATACCGCAGTCACGAGAGTCGACCGCGAAACCGTCATCCCGGTCTTTGAAGAAGAACTCTCCGTTACCAAGCGCGTTGTCGAAACTGCACGGGTGCGTGTCTCCCGAGTCACTCATACTCACCAGCAACTGGTGGATGAGCTCCTGCAGTTGGAAAAAGTCGAGGTCGAACACGTCCCCATCGACCGACAAGTTGAGGTCATGCCCTCCATACGCCAGGAGGGCGATGTCACCATCATTCCCGTCGTTGAAGAAGTCCTTAAAGTGGAACGGCACTTAGTACTTAAAGAAGAAGTGTACATTCGACGGATTAAACAAACAGAACGGTATCAGGAATCAGTCACCTTGCGGAGGCAGGAAGCCGAGATAACTCGCCTCCCCATAGAACAGCCTGCGGTCCCTGAAGCGGGGGCTCAATCCAATGCAACCGAACCCAGAAAGGAATACAAATGAGCGCCTACGAGAAGATCGTTACACTATTCGATACCGCGGAGCATGCACAGTCCGCCGAGACCAACCTCCAGCACGCAGGTTTTCACGACGATGAGATCAGCATCGTCAGCGGGAAGGATCTCCCCAAGAGCGATACCGCTTTGCGCGAGCCAGGCCTTTGGCATCGTCTCTTTGGCGGAGACATCGAACAGCATGAAGCAACCGTCTACGCGAAGGCCGTCGAGTCCGGCGGAGTCGTTCTCACCCTCCGCGCTGCACAAGAAGACGTGCCCAAAGCGATAGCGATCCTCAACCAGCACAACCTGGTTGACGTAAAAGATCGCGCTGTCGATACCGGCGTCATCTCAAAGGAGTCCGCGGCAACCATTGCTGCTCCGGCAGCAGCAGCAGCCGCCGTCGCTGCTGCTGCTTTGCCAGCAAGACCCGTTACCTCCGACCTCGGAAAAGAGCAGGTCCTTCGTCTCGCTGAAGAGCATCTTGAAGTAGGCAAGCGGCTGGTCGAACAGGGCACCACGCGCATTCGCCGCTTTGTCACAGAGAAGCCGGTTGAGGAGAACGTGACCTTGCACGAAGAGCATGCCGAAGTTGTGCGCCGCGCCATCTCAGATCCTAATTACGTTAAGGATATCGACTGGTCCGATTCGACGATCGAAGTGCTCGAAACCGCAGAAGAGGCCGTTGTTTCGAAGTCCTCTCGTATCGCCGAAGAAGTAGTCATCGGCAAGACCGGCTCCGATCACGTCGAAACGGTACACGACACGGTTCGTCGTCAGCAGGTCGAAGTCGAGCGCGTTCCAGCCAACAAGAAATAGCAGCAATGTAAGGATGCGTCCGACACAACCGGAGGAGGAGATATTTCCCTTCGGTTGTGCCGGACAAGCTCGCACTGTTTGCACCTAAATCTCAAACTTTGTCCGGGAGGGACATCCGTGGATCTTCATTGGATTTACGATTTGTCTAACTGGCTTCTCGGAACGTTAATCGTCGGCATCTTCATCATTGTTGGTTTAGCCGGACTCTATCTCACCCGGCCTCTGGTCCGTCGCCTTCACCTGATCGACCACTCCCACAACGACATCGTTGGCTTTTACCTCGCCGCAGTCACCGTCTTTTACGGAATCACCCTCGGACTGGTCGCCGTTGGAACTTGGGAGACCTACTCCGAAGTTGAGAACAAGGTAGATCACGAAGCCATTGCTGTCGGCGCACTCTACCGCGACATCAGCGCCTACCCTGATCCTGTTCGCTCTGCTTTGCAGAATGATCTGCGTACCTATATCCGTCAGGTCATCGACGTCGGCTGGCCCATGCAGCAGCGAGGCATTGTGCCCAACAACGCCAGTGGCGCCCTATCAGATTTTCAGAGAGACTTTATGTCCTTCGAGCCCAACACTGAAAGACAGAAGATTATTGCGGCGGAGGCCTATCGCGCCTTTAACGACCTCACCGAAAGCCGCCGCGCACGTTTGAACAGTGTCACCGACGAACTACCCGGACCCCTCTGGCTCGTCGTTGTAGCGGGCGCACTACTCAGTATCGCGAGCACATGGTTCTTTCACACTGCAAGTTTTAAGATGCACTTCTGGATGACAATTATATTTTCAGCTCTCATCGGGTTGCTCATCTATCTCGTCGCTTCACTCGACAATCCTTATCGCGGACGTGTCAGCGTCAGCCCAGAGGCGCTCGAGCGTGTCTACGAGCAGATCATGTTCCCACAGCCGAAGTGATTCCCGCTGCGCAGACAGCAACGTCAGACCTAAGCGGCTTCGGTGAGCTCCTCAACCAGCCTGATCGTCACCGAGTCTCCGTTATCGATGGCCACCAGGTACCCCATCTTCGGAACGATCGCCACATGCGAGCTAGCTTGGCAGTGACCATCTTCACGTAGTTTGTGTCCAACAATTGCAGCCAGTCTTGCTCTGGTAAATCTGGTTCTCAGCTCGTCAGCCATTCGCGTTCCTCTTTCGTTTTGAAGGATTTCGCCACTCGCAAACATAAGGAGCGGGTGTCCAATATCAAAATAGGAAGAATAATTTTGCCTATCATACACGAGCTGCACAAAAAATAGTGCAACTAATCTCTTCAGCCAAATCATGCAGGTCTTTAATCTGATTGGTTCTAAACCGGATCGAGTGAAGTAGAACCGTCTCTTCCAAGAAGCGCTTGTTGGTAACTGATCTCTTGAAGAAAATCAGACGCCAGCTAATCTATGTTGCTTGCATTCGCTCTCATACTTCCGTAGCGCGCTCAACACTCAAGGATCGTCTCACTCTCATGCTGAACTCAGATGGGTTCTGAGCACTCCTTGAAGGCATTTCGTGTCTTTGCTCTTACCATTAGCGAACGTGTGCGGCGAAGAGTGCATGATGCGCCAGGATGAACAGCGTCTTCTGATCCTTGTCTCCGAAGACAAGATCCAGTGGGCGCTCCGGCACATCGATCTCCGCGATCTGCTTGCCCTGTGGGCTGTAGACGAAGATCTCGCCGTTCGCCACGTAGACATTCCCCTTGGCATCCACCGCAACACTCTCGCCTCCGCGGTCAGTGAATCGTTTCAGATCCGTCAGTGTTCCGTCGGAGTTAACCAACGCGCTGTATGTGATGTCCTCCGATGCACTGCTGACATAGACGCGGCTGCCGGGCGTGGCATGGATGAAGCCATACGTATCCAGATTGTCGGAGAAGCGCCAGCCCGAGGTATCCGTCGCAGGACCCTGCTGAAAGACACGCCCCGCGAGTAGAAATACGCTGCCGTCAGGCGAAACATACTCACGCGCCTTCGGGGTGGAGACGTCCTGCGCAAACATCTCTGCAAGCGTGGTGTAAGTCATGGCCTGGGGATGAAGCTGGTCCTTGAACTCACCATTGTTCCAGTAGTTCATCGGCAACAGCGCCGTTGCGCCGGCGTGTTGCGTGGTGGGCTGCGGCTGCAGCACCGTGATCTCGCTCTCCGGCGAACCAGGGCGGAACGTGTACACCGTACTCTCTGGGCCGCTGGATGATAGCACCAGCAGATCGCCAGCTTTATCGAAGGCCAGGTTAACCGGGTCGAGCGGCGCATCTCGTTCAATGCTCAGTCCCTCCGCGCGCGACCAGCCATAGATCCGCTGCTCATGCCTGTCTACAAAGTAGAGCTTGCCTGCAGCATCCACGGCCGCGCCTGCGATAGAGAAGAAGCCATCCTCCAGCTTCTCCACACCGTTATCGCTGAGCACCGCAGACGTACTCTGAACCGCAGACCGCACCGGTTGCGCCAGAATATCGAGCACCGCAAACTCGCGCTCGCGCACCTCGAGGTGATGCGTTACGTCCATGATGGCGTTCTCATACGGATACTTGCTCACCCGCAGAAACGTGCCGCAACCGTTCGCATCGCACGTCGCATAGCCACTCTCAGCATTCACATGTACGTTACGGAAGTGAATATCCTGCGAGTGGAAGACGCGCACTGCCGTGGGGAACGGAGCGCGGCTGCGCGTGACGCGGTATGCATGATAGTTGGCAATGGTGATATTCCGTGAAAAACTGATCTCCAACGACAGCGCCTCCGGGCTCTCACCTGCTTCTTCCTCTGTCTGCGGCGCGTCGATGTTCCAGTTCTCTACGTGATCCAGCTTGATCTCCACGCGGACGTGGTGCTCGTTCGAGAGTTCGTAGACGTGGCCAGGCGTCTTCGTGTCGGAGACGTAAAAGCCGGCCTGCGCAAAGGTATTCGGAGTCCAGATGTTGGCGAAAGTACCACCGCCTCCATGCGTGATCCACAGACTCGGATACTGACTATCCCAACGCTTTTTCAGGTCCGGATCGGCAGTGTGATTGTTGTTATATGGGTTCGTGCCGCTGCCGTGTCCGCCGAGATAGCGCACATCATCAATCAGCGACTGCTCTCCCGCCATCCACAGCGTGCCCACCGCGCGCGGGTTCACGCCGTTGGTGAGGATGCCGATGCCGGAGAGGATGTTCGTGCCGCCCGATTGAGCGAGCACCACCGGCTTCGGCGTACCCACGCCTCGAAAGCCAGGTGTATCGTCCGGCAGATCGAGCTGCGTTAGCGTAGGATGCAGGCCGACAAGTACCGTATCCGGCTTCAGCGTCAGCGTGTCGGTCACGATGTAGTGGCCGCTGGGAAAGTACAGCACGCGATGCGATGCAATGGCGCGCTGGATAGCCTCAGTGTCATCCGTTGTGCCATCGCCCTTCACGCCCAGGGTCTTTACGTTTGTCCAATCACTTGTCTGCGGCAACGCTGGGAAGGCCGGTGGCAACGGCGCAGGCATGGATGCAAGCGGCGACGCGTCATAACGCAGGCCGATGCTTCCCATCACACCCTCGGTCGGCACGATCAACCCATAGTTAAAACTGCTTACACGGTACGCGTCGCCTTTTCCTGCGATCTTCCTGCCGCTCTCGCGGAACAGCGCGAAGGTTGGCGCATGGCTCAGCGTTGCGTTCTCGAATCCAATCTCGTTTAGCGGACTCTTCTCGCTGCTGATCGTGACGACCGGGCCAGTGATGTCTTCGAAGCGACTGTCCTTCACCCAAAGCTGGTCGTAGTACTGCGGGTCAATATCAATGGCCGCTGGCACATTGCGAAAGGTATCGCGAATCAGCGTAAGACCAGTCTCATGCTCGCGAATCGCCGACTCGCGCTGGCCTTCAAAGGTGGAGTCGATCAACGTGAACTGCCACGCCGGCGAAGTCTTTTCGGTGAGGATGCCATAGCGGCCACCGTAGATGTGCAGGTCTTCTGCCTCGTTGCCTACCTGCGTCAGTGCGGCCAACCCGGAGCCGACGTGGAAGTCCATATGGCTGAGAAATGCATGCTGGGCTGCATGGAATCGGATGCCAATGGCAGCAGGATTCCCACTGCCGATTTCAAAGTCGATATTACTCATCGCAGAGTAGAAGGTGCCGGGGGTTGCATCGGCAATCTTCGGATCAGGAGGCACGCTACCCGGCGGCGGAAACGGCACCTCCGTATCGTCAGAGCGCGAGGCGTTGGGCCGAGGACCGGTAAATATAACCATATCGGCCACGCCCTTCTGAAAGCCGGGCGTATTGTCCGCAAGCACAAAAATGGGGCGCTTCTCGCCGAAGCCGATGACCCGCACGCCCGGCCACACGTACAGCGTGCGCGTCAGGCAATAGCGTCCTGAGGGAACGAAGACCAGGCCTTCGGAGCCTGTTCCTGCTGCCTTATCGATGGCGCGCTGCAGCGCGGCAGAGTCGTCCGCCACGCCATCCGCACGCACCCCGGTGACGATCACGGCCTTAGGATCATCCGGCTGCGTGCGAAAGACGGACACAGCAAAGACCGGAGTACAAAACAAAAAAAGAAGCAGGGCAGACAGCAGACGACGTCGCATGAGGAGTTCCTTCCCGACCATTATTGTCATCCGCAGCCCAAAGCGCTACATCTGCATCAACGTCAACACCTGCTGCTCCGAAACAATCAGCCCATGAGTCATAAATGACGAGTGACGAATAGAGGCGCGGATACAGCCTTAAAGGCCGCCTCGCATCGGTAGACAGATCTCAATCCACACGTTGACCAGACTTATTAGGATTTGTGGTGGCCCGGGCAGGAGTCCAACCTGCGACCTTCGCGTTAGGAGTGCGCTGCTCTATGCAACTGAGCTACCGGGCCATGTTTTCGAGGGGCAGATCGCAACCTAGCTGTGATGCCAAGTATGCGAGGAACCACAGCTAGTGTATCCGATGTCGCAAGTAGAGGTTATACTCCACTGCTCTACGCAACTGGGCTTAGGGCCAGCAACGCTGGTGTATCAGGTGGCTTGAGTGCGGTGCAGTGATAAACTTGACAGTGGAGACTTTATGCCAGACATACAGCGTCGACGTGCGGTAACGGTAAATATTGGTGGTGTCCGGGTCGGTTCCGATGCACCCGTAGTAGTGCAGTCGATGACCAACACCGACACGGCCGACATAGAAGGCACCATTCAGCAGGTTGCCGCGCTCGCCCGCGCCGGCTCCGAGATGGTTCGCATCACCGTCAACAACGACGACGCCGCCAAAGCCGTGCCCTACATCGTCGAGGGTCTCGCAAAAAAAGGCTGGAACACCCCCATCATCGGCGACTTCCACTACAACGGCCACCAGCTCCTTACCAAGTATCCCGACACCGCCGAGACTTTGGCCAAGTACAGAATCAACCCCGGCAACTGCTCCATCGGCCGCAAGGACGACGACAACTTCCGCACCATGGTCGAGGTCGCCGTCAAGCACCAGAAGCCCGTCCGCATCGGCGTCAACTGGGGATCGCTCGACCAGGCTCTCCTCACCAAGATGATGGACGAAAACTCCAAGTCCGCAAATCCGCTGCCCGCGCGCGACGTCATGATGGAAGCGATGGTCGTCTCCGCTCTCGACAACGCAGCTGCCGCCGAGCGCTACGGACTCCGCCGCGATCAGATCCTGCTCTCCGCCAAGGTCTCCGGAGTACGCGACCTCATCGACGTCTACACCGAACTGGCGAAGCGTTGCGACTACGCGCTCCACCTCGGCCTCACCGAAGCCGGAATGGGCATGAAGGGAATCGTCGCCTCTGCCGCCGGTCTCGCCCCGCTCCTCCTGGCCGGCATCGGAGACACCATCCGCGTCAGCCTCACCCCCACCCCCGGTGGCGATCGTAGCGAAGAGGTTCGCTGCGGCCAGCAGATCCTGCAGTCGCTCAGTATCCGCAGCTTCATGCCTCAGGTCACCAGCTGCCCCGGCTGTGGCCGCACCACCTCCACCTACTTCCAGGAACTCGCCGAACGTATCCAAAGCTACCTTGTCGCCTCCATGCCCGAGTGGAAGAAGCAGTACCCCGGCGTCGAAGAGCTCAAGCTCGCCGTCATGGGCTGCATCGTCAACGGCCCCGGCGAATCCAAACACGCCAACATTGGCATCTCGCTCCCCGGAACCTTCGAAGAGCCCAAGGCCCCTGTCTACGTTGATGGAAAGCTATTCACCACTCTCAAGGGCGACCAGATCGTGGAGGAGTTTCAGGTTATCCTCAACGAGTACGTCGAGAAGCGCTACGGACGAGTACTGGTAGAGGTCTAAAACTCAAGCCTGCACCTACGCACCTGAGTTTCAAACACTCGCAACACTATGCGACAACGACTCAGCGACCGTATCGAGGATCTCCTCCGCCAGCGCGCTATCCGCCGTGCTTCGAGCCAGCACCAATCCTCCAACGAGGCTCGCGTATGCCGCAATCGCCCTCTTCCTGCGTACCACCTCTCCGCGCCCTGGAATAAAACCTTCAAGCGTCTGGATGAACCGCTGTAGCCCCTCCGTAACCACACGCCGAACCGTTACAGGTTGCCGCGCCAGCTCACCTCCAAGCGACGGAAAAAGGCAGCCCGCACCCGGATCTTTGCAGTGCCTCAGTGTCAGGTAGTTTTCCGTCAACGCCTGCAGCGGATCGCCCTTCGCCTCTGTCATCACCCGCTCCCACCTTGCCGCCGAATCACTCATCGCCCGCTCTGTAGCGCACGCAATCAGATCCTCTTTGGAAGCAAAGTGTCCATAGAATCCCCCATGCGTCAGCCCGGCCTCCTTCATCACCTCCGCAACGCCGATACCTTCAAAGCCTCGCTCCCGAAAACGCTTCGCTGCCGAAGAAAGGATCTTCTCACGATGCTCTACCATCCTCTCCCTGCTCACCCTCATCCCGAACCTCCTGAGCCCTCGGAACTTAGATGACGCAAACGCAGTTTGGCACCACGGGATAAGACAATCTTCGTGAGTTTGCTCCAGATAAGGGCCACCGTACGACTGCCGGATTATCTCTCCGAAGATCGTCCGGAGAGTCCGGCGTTCTTCAGCAGCCACGCCTCCTGTTGGCGAGAGACCGGCGTCGAAAGAACCATGCTCGTCGTTGGCATCCCATAGGGAAGCAGACGCTCAATCAACGGCTCCAGCTGGTCGATAGACGTAAGCATCACCTTGATCAGGAAAGCGTCGCCGCCCGTAATATGGTGGCACTCCTGTATCGCATCGATAGTGGGCAAAAACTTCAAAAATGGCCTATAGTGCGTGTTGTCACACGTCAGTCGAATGAACGCGATGACCGAGTACCCGAAAGCTCTCTCGTCCAGCAAAGCCCGGTATCCGAGGATGACCTTATCAGCCTCCAACTGGTGCACCCGTTCCGCAACTGCCGAAGGAGAGAGCCCCACCTTACGGCCAAGCTCCGCATAAGAAAGCCTGGCATCCGCGGCCAGCGCACACACAATGTTGTAATCAATCGAGTCGAGATCGTGAGCTGCTGCCATCAGGTGGATTCCCCTTACGTTGACATTCTTTTGAAGATTAGACACCAAACTAGATCGTTTTGTTGAACTTAGTACGTTCAATCCGCTGAAAATTGCACTTGATTTGCTCGATTGATTGGGCTACGTCTAAATTATCCGTTATTTCATCGGATATCGAGCCGTTTTTGCGGCGGAATCACATGGCCCATCACAGGCCCCTGAACTATGCTCCTCCATATGGTTCAATTGCAGGGAAATACACTTACTCTCCATGAGGTCATTCGCGTCGCGCGCACAGGCGAACAGGTCTCGATCTCAGCTCCGGCGCTCGCCCGGATGAAGACATCTCGCGCCAAGGTCGATCAAGCGCTGCGCAGCGATACCGCGGTTTACGCCCTTAACACCGGAGTCGGCCTGCTTGCAAACGTCCGTCTCGAATCCGCTGACATCGAACAGATGCAGGTAAATCTCGTGCGCTCCCATTGCTGCGGCGTCGGCGATCCGTTGCCCACCGACGTCGTTCGAGCGATGATGCTCATCCGTGCAAACATCCTTGCCATGGGTCTCTCCGGCATTCGCGCCGTAGTCGCTGAGCGTCTCTGCGATCTTCTGAATCACGGCATCACCCCGGTCGTCCCCATGCGCGGAAGCGTAGGCGCAAGCGGCGACCTCGCACCTCTTGCACACATGGCGCTGGCGTTGATCGGCGAGGGCGAAGCCTTTCTGGGCGGTCAGCGACTCTCCGCGGCGGAGTGCCTGCAACGCGTCGGCCTCGAACCTCTGAAGCTCCAGGGCAAAGAAGGCATCTCGCTGCTCAACGGAACCCAGGCGATGCTGGCTATCGGCTGCCTCCAGCTCCACGACCTCGACACCCTCTTCCAGTCGGCCCAGATCGCCTCCGCACTCACCCTGCAGGCTCTGCGCGGAACATCGGCTGCGTACGACGAACGCCTCCACGCCGCACGCCCACACCCCGGACAGGTCCATAGCGCAGCATCTCTCCGCGACCTGCTCGCAGGAGCCACACGCCACACCTCCAGCACCAAGGTCCAGGACGCCTACTGCCTGCGCTGCGTTCCCCAGGTACACGGCGCCGTATGGGATTGTCTCCGTCAGGCAGAGCGTGTCTTCGCCATCGAACTCAACAGCGCCACCGACAACCCCCTCCTCTTCGATGAAGACTTCATCTCCGGCGGCAACTTCCACGGCGCACCGTTGGCCCTCGTGCTCGACCAACTCGCCATCGCGCTCTGCCAGCTCGCCGGAATCTCCGAGCGGCGCACCGAACGCCTGATGAACCCCAGCCTCAACGAGGGTCTTCCCGCATTTCTCGCCGCTCACCCCGGAATCGAGTCCGGCCTCATGATGGCCCAGGTCACCTCCGCCGCGTTGGTCGCGGAGATGCGTGTTCTGGCCACTCCAGCCTCTGCATGCTCCATCCCCACCAGCGGCAATCAGGAAGACTTCGTCAGCATGGGCATGACCTCTGCCCTCAAGCTCATGCAGTCCGCCGCCCACTGCCGCATGGTGCTCGCGATCGAATGGCTCACAGCAACCCGAGCTCTCGACCTTCGCGGCGACCGCTTCGTCTCTCCTCTGCTCGATGCTGCCCGCAACGCCTTCCGCGTCGACTGCCCAGCGTGGGAACACGATCGCGTCATGTCCGGCATCATGGCAGATGCGGACCACTTTCTACTGACCGCAGACTGGTCCTCAATCCTCACCCCGCAGGAGGCACTTCAGGCATGAGCAGCTACACTCCCGTCCGCGCACCTCGAGGCAACACACGCACCGCACCCGGCTGGATTCAGGAAGCCGCCAAACGCATGCTGATGAACAACCTCGATCCCGAGGTCGCGGAGAGGCCGGAAGACCTCATCGTCTACGGCGGGCGCGGCAAGGCAGCGCGCAACTGGGAGGCCTACCACACCATCATCCGAACCCTCGACCGCCTGCAGAATCACGAGACCCTCCTCGTTCAGTCTGGAAAAGCAGTCGCTGTCCTCGAGACGCATCCCCTCGCTCCCAGGGTACTCATTGCCAACTCCAACCTCGTTCCTCACTGGGCTAACTGGGACGAGTTCGACAAGCTGGACCGCGCCGGTCTCATGATGTACGGCCAGATGACTGCAGGCTCCTGGATCTACATCGGAACCCAGGGAATCCTGCAGGGCACTTACGAAACCTTCCTCGGCGCCGCGCAAAAGTACTTCAACGGCTCTCTCAAGGGAACCATCACGCTCACCGCTGGCCTAGGCGGCATGGGCGGCGCACAGCCTCTCGCTGTAAAGCTTGCCGGTGGCGTCAGCATCTGCATCGAAGCGGACGAGACCCGCATCAAGCGCCGCATCGACACCCGCTATCTCGACGAGGTCGCCACCTCTCTCGATGACGCCATCACCCGCGCCAAAGCAGCTCGCGCCGAAGGCCGCGCCGTCTCCATCGGCCTCCTCGGAAATGCCGCAGCCATCCTTCCCAAGGTCGTGCAGAGCGGATTTGTTCCCGATATCGTTACAGATCAGACCAGCTCCCACGATCCACTCTACGGCTATCTTCCAATCAGCAAAGCCGATGAAGATCTTCAGGCCCAGCGAACCCGCGACCCCGAACAGTATCTCCAACGCGTGCGCGCCGACATCGCCCAGCACGTTCAGGCGATCCTCGAACTCCAGCGCCGCGGCTCCATCTGCTTCGACTACGGCAACAACCTCCGCGCCCAGGCCAAGATCGCCGGTGTCAACGATGCCTTCGACTATCCAGGCTTCGTCCCCGCCTTCATCCGCGACTCCTTCTGCGAGGGTCGCGGCCCCTTCCGCTGGGTCGCTCTCTCCGGCGATCCAGCCGACATTGCAGCCACCGACGCCGCCCTCATGGAGCTCTTCCCCGACGACGCCCGCCTCAATCAGTGGCTCCCGTGGGCGGGAAAACACGTAGCCTTCCAGGGTCTTCCCGCACGCATCTGCTGGCTCGGATATCGCGAGCGCGACCGTGCCGGCCTCCTCTTCAACCAGATGGTGCGCGATGGACGTCTCAAAGCCCCCATCGTCATCGGCCGCGATCATCTCGATGCAGGTTCGGTGGCCAGTCCCTACCGCGAGACCGAAGCCATGCTCGACGGCTCCGACGCAGTCTCCGACTGGGCTCTCCTCAACTTCGCAACCGGCATCGCCAGCGGAGCCGGATGGATGAGCTTTCACCACGGCGGCGGCGTCGGAATGGGCTACAGTCAACATGCAGGCCTGGTCGCAGTCGCCGACGGCAGTGACGAAGCAGAACAGCGACTCCGCCTCTGCCTCACCAACGACCCCGCGATGGGCATCATCCGCCACGCCGACGCCGGCTACGATAAAGCCAAGACCATGGCAGCCCAACGCGGCCTCGATCTTCCCAGCGTCGACCTCATAGGCATCGAAACAAAGAGATGACCAAGCTCCTCCGCAACATCTCGCAGCTCGTAACCCCGGAAGGCCCTGGCCCAAAACGCGGTGCAGCCATGGGCCATCTGCGCATCGTCAAGAACGCCGCAGTCGCCATCGACGCAGGCAAGATCTCGTGGATCGGCCCCGAGCACGAGTGGACCGGCAACGCCGAAGAGACAATCGACATCGGCAACCGCGCTCTCATCCCCGGCCTCGTCGATCCCCACACTCACGCCATCTGGGCAGGTGATCGGCTCGCCGACTTCGAAGCCCGCAGCGCCGGCGCAACCTACGAGCAGATCCTCGCAGCAGGCGGAGGCATCTGGCACACCATCCGCGAGACCGCCGGCGCAACCAGCGAGCAGATGGCCGCCCTCGCCCTGCCACGCATTTACGCACTCCTCCGCTCCGGTGCCACCACCATCGAAGTCAAATCCGGCTACGGATACACCCCAGCCTCCGAGCTTCGCATGCTCGAAGCCATCCAGCTTTTGCAGACGCAAACCCACGCACATCTCATCCCAACCCTCCTCATCCACATCTGCCCCAAAGACGCTGTTGAGCGCCACGAATACCGCGAAACAGTCTGCCGCGACCTCATCCCCGAAACATCTCGTCGCGGTCTCGCCACCGCCGTCGACATCTTCGTCGAACACCACTCCTGGAGCGCAAAGGATGCCCGTATCATCCTCACCTGCGCTCAGTCACACGGCTTCAAGATCAAACTCCACACCGAGCAGTTCCAGCGCATCGGCGGCGTCGAACTCGGCATAGAGCTCAAGGCCCTCAGCATCGACCATCTAGAAGCCTGCACACCCGATCAGTATCAAAGCATCGCCGCCTCCAACACCATCGCGACCATCCTCCCCGGCGTCAGCCTGCATCTCGGCCTGCCCACCGCACCCGGCCGCGCCCTCATCGACGCCGGAGCAGCCGTAGCCATCGGCACCGACCTCAACCCCGGCTCCAGCCCTCTCTTCTCCACCGCCGCCGCACTTGGCCTCGCCGTCCGCCTTACCGGCCTCACCGCCGCAGAGGCCCTCACCGCCTCCACAGTCAACGCCGCCGCTGCCCTCGGCCTCGCAAACTCCGGACGACTCGAAGTCGGCCAACCCGCCGACATGCTCGTCCTCGAAACCCCGGACTGGCGCGACCTCCCATACACCCTCGGACAAAACATGGTCAGCGAAGTTTGGATCGCCGGACAGAGGCAGCCAGCATGAACATCTCCTACCAGCCCGAACTCCTCTTCGTCGATGGCCGCTTTCACCAGCACTACGCCCTCGAAGTATCCAGCGACGGCACCATCGTTTCCGTCGGTCCAATCGCACAGAGTCGTACCGAAGCCTCCATCCATAAGCTCCCGGGTCGCGCCCTTCTTCCCGGCATGATCGACATCCACTCGCACTCCTTCCAACGCGCCCTGCGAGGCAAAGCCGAGTCCCGGCGCAGAAGCGGCCCTGACTTCTGGTCATGGCGCAACATCATGTATCGCTGCGCCCTCGCCCTTACGCCGGAGGAGATCTACGATGTAGCCCGCATGGCATTTCTCGAGATGGCACTGGCTGGCATCACCACCGTCGGCGAGTTCCACTATCTCCACCGCACCCCCACAGGCTCTCCCTACGACGACCCCAACCTGCTCGCCAAACAAGTCATCCGCGCCGCCGACAGCGTAGGAATCCGCATCGTCCTACTGCGTTGCGCCTACGTTCGCTCTGGCTTCGAGCTTTCGCCCGATCCCGGCCAGATCCGCTTCCTCGAGCTCGACGCCGAAAAATTCCTCCGCGACGCCGACACCCTCAGGAACGAGATCGCCGCGATGCCCGCCACCGTCACCTTCGGCCTCGCCCCACACAGCGTCCGCGCCGTCCCACGCGAGTACCTGCGCACCATCTCCTCCTGGGCGCACTCCCACGCGCTCCCTCTCCACATGCACGTGGCCGAGCAGCCCGCCGAGATCGACGCCTGCATCGCCGAGTACACCCTCACCCCATTCCACCTTCTCGATCAACTCGGACTTCTCACTCCAGACTTCACCGCCATCCACGCCATCCATCTCCAACCCGGCGAGATCGAACGCATGGCCCTCGGAAAGATCACCGTCGGCGCCTGCCCCACCACCGAGCGCAATCTAGGCGACGGCATCCTCTGCGCCGACGAACTGATCGACGCCGGAGTCTCTATCGCCCTCGGCACCGACAGCCACACCCAGACCGACGCACTCGAAAACGCCCGCGAGCTCGAGTCCAACCTGCGCCTCCGCCACCTCCAGCGCGCAGTCCTCGACGGCAGGCAAGGCGAACCCCTCCCCGCGCTCCTCTTCGACTTCGCCACCCGCAGCGGCGCGCGCTCCCTGCACGTAGACACCGGCACGCTCGAACCCGGCAAACCGGCGGACTTCTTCACCATCGATCTATCCGACTGCGCCATAGCGGGCAGCCTGCCCGAAGAGCTTCTCACCAACATCGTCTTCAGCATGTCCCCCGGCGCAATCCGCGACGTCGCCGTTGCCGGCAAACTCATCGTCAACCACAGTCAGCACCCCCAGCAGGTCGAGATCATCGAAGCCTTTCGCTGCGTCCAGCAGCGCCTCGGAGCCGAACTATGATCTCCGCCCGAGCAATCCTCGAGCAGCTAGTCGCCATCCCCAGCGTCTCGAATCAAACCAACCGTCCTCTCATCGAAGCCATACAGAAGATCCTCGAACCACTCGGCTGGCATCACCGTCTCTTCCCCTACAACGACGCCGCAGGAATCGAAAAACTCAACCTCATCGTCTCATCGCAACCACCGCAGCAGGGAAGCGAAGACCAGACGATCGAAGCCGAACTCGCCATCGTCTGCCACACCGACACCGTCCCCTTCAACACCGCATCCTGGCCCCACGCCACCCAGCTCCGCGAGCAGGACGGAATGCTCCACGGCTGCGGCTCCTGCGATGTAAAGGGTTTCCTCGCCTGCATCCTCGCCGCCGTCTCAGAGCTGGACGCAACCCACCTCCACCATCCCCTCTGCCTCGTCTTCACTGCGGACGAGGAGATCGGTTGCCGCGGAGCCCGCTTCCTAGTCGAGCAGAAAGCCCTCCACACCCGCTATGCCATCGTCGGCGAGCCCACCTCACTCACCCCCGCACACGCAGGCAAAGGCTACTGCCTCGCCTCAATCCATGTAAAGGGAAGCGCCGCCCACAGCGCCTATCCCGACGCCGGCCGCTCCGCCATCTTCGCCGCCGCCCGTCTCCTGCGCGAGATCGAACTCATCTCTCAGGAGCTCATACAGGATCGCAACGACGCCTTCTCGCCACCATGGACGACCATAAACGTCGGCGAGATCCACGGCGGCACCGCAAAAAACATCGTGCCCGCAGATTGCTCCTTCCTGCTTGAGTGGCGCCCCATCCCCGGCCAGCCAACCGACCTCGTTCTCAACCGTCTGCGCAGCATCATCGAAAGACTTTCCTCCGAAGAAGGCCCCAACAAGCTCGAAGCTGAGATCGAAGTCCTAAGACTCGAACAGGGCTTCGACACCAACCCTACCAGCCCGGTCGTTCGCGCCGTCCAGTTACCATCAAGCGCCCGCGCCCGCGCCCACACCATCGCCTTCGGCACCGAGGCTCCCTGGCTCGCACGCATGGGCGCAGAGGCCGTCGTCATCGGCCCCGGCTCGATGCTTACCGCACACAGCCCCCGCGAGTGCATTCCTCTCACAGAACTCGAAGAATGCGTCCAACTGTTGCGTACCGCCATCCATCAACTCTGCAACTGAAAAGGGCAGTATGAAGTCACTCCGCAACTAGATCTTCCATCGCCCGTCAGCAGATTTCGCAACCGTTTCCAGCCGAATGGATTGCATCCAGCTCCCCACTCCCATACACTAACTTAGTTGCTTCGGAATTGAGAACGGGCGGTTAGCTCAGCTGGTTAGAGCATCTCGCTTACACCGAGAGGGTCGGGGGTTCGAATCCCTCACCGCCCACCATCACACCATTCTTCTCATTCAAAGTAACCACTCCCCCCGGCATAAGTAACCCTAAAGATTAAGTACATAGCGCCGCGATGCAATACTTTGCATGCTGGAGCCTTTCGCTTGTGTTCCCTAGATTTAATTCGATTGCACTCATGATTTTTTAACTACGTGCGGATGCTCTTATGAGACGATGAGCCATGCGTCAGACATCCGGACTTCTCATGCTGGCCGTGTTCCTGCCGCTCCTGCCTGCGATGGCCCAGGGGATGCCGCCTGTCCTGCCTCCGCGCCTTATCAATATTCCAACGCCAAGTTGCAAAGCAGGGAACTGCCACGGCGCCCACGGTCTCGTCAGACTCATCGTGGATGTCATGCCTGATGGCAAAGTTGGCGACGTTCGGGCTGAGTTGGGCGATGACAGGCTAATCGAAGCCGCAACCGCCATTGCCTACCAGGCAGAGTTTCTCCCCGGCCGCTTCCAGGGCGAGCCCAAAAATATGAACTACGTCCTGAATCTCCACTTCTAACGGGGAGCCTATCGTCTGCCACACCCGGCACGATACACCTTTGGCTTCTTCCACTCCTCGTCAGTCGCAAAGATAATGCAGCTTTGGCCGGTCTCCGTATTCACCCGCCAGGTAAGGTTGCCCTGCCGATAAAGCTGATACTTGCCCGTGCCTGAAAACACCACCCCGTTCGGCGGATTCGGGCTGATCGTATCGCCTCCGGAAGCGCTGGTCTGCGCGTCTCCACTTCCACTCATCTGCGCCTGCGCGACCGCGGCCGAGGCCACCTGCGTCACCGGAGCAGACTGTTCCGTCACGGTCTCGGGCACCACAGGCCTCTCGCCGGACGGTACCGCTACCGGCTTCTCAGTCTTCTGGATCTCCATCGCGGAGTCCTTGGAAAACACATCGCCGCTCGCTCCCTCCCGTCGCACATCATAGGATGTGTAGCCGAGGTAGGCGAACAGCGCCACCACCAGCACCAGCACGATTACCAGAATGCGTCTTCCCATGTTTGCCTTCCTGCTCGTTCCTGGTGAACCAGCCGCGGTGCATCCGCCTCGGAACTACATCATAAACAAGAAGGTTATACGATGTCGCTCCACCTCATTCATCATCTCTCCCATCGCCGCGAAAAGCTGTAAAAAAGAGTTCCAACCACCGTTACCATCTCGTTACCGAATGTCATCGCGCCATTCAGTCGAAAAAAACTACATCTGCATGACCCCATAACGTCATTTCCATCATCTAAAAGATGTCACTTCGGGAGTATCATCTAACTGTGCCGAAATACTCGATCGTCGTTCCTTTTCATAACGAAGAAGAAAACGTGACCACACTCTACGACCGCCTCAAGGCCGTCATGGAGCATGTCAACGAGACCTTCGAACTCGTCTTCATCGACGATGGCTCCCGCGATTGCACCTATCGCCTCCTCGAAGAGATCGCTGCCGTTGACAGCCGCGTGCTCGTCATCAAGCTTCGCCGCAACTTCGGCCAGACCTCCGCCCTCGCCGCCGGCTTCGATCACGCCCAGGGCGATTTCATCCTCGCCATGGACGGCGATCTCCAGCACGACCCCGAAGAGATTCCCAACTTTCTCGCCAAGCTCGAAGAAGGCTACGACGTCGTCAGCGGATGGCGCTCTCAGCGCGGCGACAACTTCCTCCTCCGCCGCATCCCCTCCCGCGCAGCCAACTGGCTCATGGCCTTCCTCAGCGGCGTCAATATCCACGACTTCGGCACCACCTTCAAAGCCTACCGCCGCGAAGTCATCCAGAACATCCCTCTCTACGGCGAGATGCACCGCTTCATCCCCGCCCTGGCCTCCTGGTACGGAGCCAGCATCTGCGAGATCCCAATCTCCAACCCCGCACGCGAGTTCGGCAAGAGCCACTACGGCATCTCCCGCACCTTCCGCGTCTTCTTCGACCTTCTGACCATCCGCTTTCTGCTGCGTTATATGACGCGGCCGTTGCACTTCTTCGGCACCATAGGCGCCCTCGGCGTAGTCGGCGGCTCTGCCCTCGCCGCCTGGCTCCTGATTCTAAAGTTGATCACCGGTCAGCACATCATGGACGTCCACGGTCCCATCTTCGTCATCGCGGGAGTACTCATGCTCGCCGGAATTCAGATGATGGGTATCGGTCTCCTCGGAGAGCTTCAGGTGCGTCACTTCCACACTGCATCCCAGCGCGCACCCTACGCCGTCGATCGAATCCTGCGTCTGCGCTCAGAAGAGAGCCTCCTCCAGTAGCACACCTGTAACAAGCATCAGTTCAGGCTACTCTTCACCTACTGCGACACCTTCGCAGGAGTCTCATCTATCGCGGTTGATTTCTTCTCCAGCTGTTCCTCCGCCTGCCGGTTCGAGTCATTGAATGCCGACACGTCGAGATCTTTCTGGATACTGTCTCCCTCCAGCAGCGGATCCGTCAGCGTCTGCAGGTGCGCAGCAAAACTCTCCACACATCCTGCCGAAGCCGCCGAACTCCCCGGCGCCCTTGCCTCCGCGCGCAACGATCCCTCCAACCTCAACGTCTCATCCATCCCATAAGCAATCGCCGCAAATGAGTCAGGGTCTCTCAGCTCAAAGACATCCTCATGCAGCCTCGTCTCCCCCACAATCAACCCCGTCCGCGCATTCGCAAACGACTCCTTCCCGCATTCATTCACAATCGCCGCGGTCCCTGCCGCCGCCATCTCATCCGGTGTCCGCCGCGCCTTCCCCGAGTGCCGCACCCGCGCCAGCATATCGTGCATCTGCCGCCGTCCCGCACTCCCATCTCGACAACCAGTCGCCAGCAGCAACACCATCGCTCCCGCCGCTAGCGGCCAGCGTCTCCCCAGTCCTGATCTCCCGGACCCCAGCCACATACTCAAGCGCATCTCCTCGGACATCGGGCGCCGCCAGCGCCACCACAGCAGCAAGCACCCATGCTATGTCGCAAAGACTAACCTGTCCGCACCAGATCTCTCAAGCAAATTCAGCGACAGCCACCGCCATCCGTAATCAAATCGGCCACCACATTCCGGCGACGCACAAACGCGGGCAAATCCTAAACCTTAGCCGCAGCCCCCCGAATCACCTGAGCCCCAAACCGCTCCATCTCCTCCGCCTGCGGACTCGACTGCAACAGCACCAGATCCACCCCGACCACCGCAAACTCTTCCATCCGCTCCGACACCTGCTCCGGAGTCCCCACAAACCCGCAACGCAGCCCGCGATTCGATACCGAATAATCCTTCAATGAGATCTCTGTCTGCAGATTTGATCCCGTCACCCACTGCTCATAGTTCGCATACCCGCGCGCCGACTGCTTCACATCCGTAATCCGTTCCACCTCGCGCAGCGCCTCCGCCTCCGAGTCCCGCACAATCGCATATCCCGCCACGCCAAACGTCATCGGCCCCAACCCCAGCCTCTCGCGTCTCTCGCGCATGTCAGCAATCTTCGCCCCCACAGCCGCCGGAGCGTCCCCATGCATCAGGTAAGCGTCGCACTTCGACGCGATCAAATTCTTCGCCGTCTCCGACTCCCCGCCCGCATACAGCGTAGGTCTCGGCTTGCTCACCGGCTTCGGCGAAAGCACATTCTCCCGCACATCGTAGTAGCTTCCCATGTAAGAAAATCCCTGCGTCTTCCAGCATCCATCCACGACATCCAGCCACTCCGACGTCCGCGCATAGCGGTCGTCATGCTCGTCGAAGTGAACGCCATACTTCGTCGCCTCATCCTTCCACCAGCTTGAAACCACGTTCAACGTCAACCGCCCATGAGACATCTGGTCGATGCTCGCAGCCTGCTTCGCCAGCAGCGCCGGATTATGAAACGTAGGCCGCACCGCGACCATCAGCTCCAGCCTCTCCGTCACCGCAGCCAGCGCCGCCGTCGTCGACCACGCATCGAGCGAAGGAGCTTCTACGCCCTTAATATCATTCAGATTCAGCTCGGCGATCAGCGTCAGATCGTACCCAATCTTCTCTGCACGCACCGCCAGGTCGCGAACATACTCCCAGCTGGCCTCCATCCGTTCGTCGTCCACATTGCGCAGCCATCCACCAAACACCGGCAGCCAGAATCCATATCGCATTAGCGCCCAACCCCCGCCAACTCCTGCACCGCACCGCGACGCTCATTCACCATCTTGGCTTCAGCCTCCAGCCAATCCGCCAGCTTCACAAACGGGTCGAACCCGACCACCTTCTGCCCATCCGCTACGAAGTTCGACAGAGCATTGATGTCGTAATAAACCCTCACGCCATCACGGTCATCCACCATAAACTCCACGCCGCCTAGCTCAATTCCAGCCGCAGCCATCAGTCGCTCCACCTCTTCAATCACCTCCGGCGGAGTATCGAACGCCTCCACCGTCAGCCCATTCTTCGGCGCATCAATCGGGCAAGCCGCGCGATCCAGCTCCACGCCCAACGGCGTCTTGCAGATATCGGCAGGGCAAAGATCAAACGTCTCCCCGGTAATATGTATCCTGATCGCGTACAAATACTTCCCGTTCAACACCTCGACCCGAACAATGAACGACCCGCGCGCCGGCACAAACTCCTGCACCAGCCCAGTCGAATCCATCCCCAGCGTCAATCCGTTCTCGGTCGCCGAAGCCTCCGCTAGATGCTCCTTCGTGTGGAACTTCACCACACCGCTTCCACTTCCGCCAATATTCGGCTTCACCACAACAGGGAAGCGAAGCCCCTCTGCCGCAGCGCTCGCCTGCGTGGCTCGATGAATCACCCGCGCCTTCGGATACCCCAACCCCAGCGCATTCAGCATCGAAAGCTGCGCCGCCTTCGACAACTCACTCCGATAGGCCTTCACGCCATTCACTACCCGCACCCCGCGCCTCTCGAGATGCTCCAGGTACCCCAGCGTATAAAAGATCTGGTCGCCATGCCCGCGGTTCCACGCCGAAGGGCTCATCTTGTTCAGCACCAACGCGTACTTCTCTTCGGACTTGTCCTCAGGCCCATAGCTATGCTCCACCGCATCCAGCTTCACATAGTTGGTTCCGCGACGGTCAAGCTCCGCGAACAACGGCTTGAACCAGTTAGGCTGCTCATAATAGATCGCGATCGGCAACGACGGATGGCTAGGCATAGTCTCTTAATGTCCTTAAATGGGTCGAGTCGAATCGCCCAGGCTGTAACCGACAGACTACGCAACACCGCGCACGTCCGCCGAGATATCTCATATTCTAGATGAAGCAGGCCCACAAAAGCTTCAGGCTAAATTCCCACACCGGTCTCTCCTCTAAATCGTGTTGCTGTACCCTGATATCCAACAGCTATGCAAGCCATCCAGATCCTCACCACCGGTTCGGCCGACGTCCTCACTCTCCGCGACATCCCCACCCCCACCCCCGGCCCCGGCGAAGCCCTCATCCGCATCGAGGCCTCCGGCGTCAACTTCATCGACACCTACTTCCGCGAGGGCCGCTACCCCGCGCAACTCCCCTACACTCTCGGGCAGGAGGCAGCCGGCATCATCGTAGCCGTAGCCTCCGACGTCAGCACCTTCAAAGCTGGCGACCGCGTAGCCTGGTGCGGCATCCCCGGCACCTACGCCCAACTCGCCATCGCTTCCGCCGCCCGCCTCGTCTCCATCCCCGAAGGCATCAGCTTCCAGCAGGCCGCAGGCGTCCTCACCCAGGGCATCACCGCCCATTATCTCAGCCACTCCACCTACCCTATCCAACCCGGAGACGAGGTCCTCATTCACGCCGGAGCAGGCGGCACCGGCCTCCTCTTAATCCAAATGGCCAAGGCACGCGGAGCCCGGGTCTTCACCACCGTCTCCACCGAAGCGAAAGCCGAACTAGCCCGCGCCGCCGGAGCCGACGAGATTATCCTCTACACCCGCGAAGACTTCGCCGAAAAGGTCAAAAAGCTAGCCTCCGGCCCCGGACTCCCAGTCGTATACGACTCCGTAGGGAAAACCACCTTCGAAAAGTCCCTCACCGTCCTCCGCCCCCGCGGCCTCATGGTCCTCTTCGGAGGAGCCAGCGGAGCCGTCCCTCCCTTCGATCTCATCCGCCTCTCCACCATGGGTTCGCTCTTCGTCACCCGTCCAACCATGAAGGACTACATCGCCACCCGTGCCGACCTCGAATCCCGCGCCAAATACATCTTCGACGGCATATCCAGCGACACCCTCAAGCTCCGCCTCGAATACATCTACCCTCTGGCTGACGCCGCGCACGCCCACCGCGACCTCGAATCCCGCAAAACCACCGGCAAACTTCTCCTAATCCCCTAACCGCAACGCGTAAAAGAAACCGCTCCAACTCTTTCGCATCAAGCCCCAAAACAGAAAGTCTGACACGAGCTTATTCGCGTAAGCGCAATAAAATAAGCAACTTGATTTCTCGAGATGAGCCTTCTAAACCGTGGCGTATTAGTTTCTCCTAACGAGCTAGAATAGAAGTAGATAGAAAAAAGAGATAGGCCCGGCAACCGTCGGGGCCTATCTCTTTTGGAATGAAAATTTTGCTTGTAACGTCTTTGGTTAGAGTATTTTGCGAGATAGCATTTCGTTATCTTGATGAAAATAATGGACTTGAGCAAACTACCCGGGGGAGGGGATACCTTAGCAATCGTATTTGCAACCCGCTATATCTATATATAGAGAGAGTTGCAAACACGATTGCCTGTCGCATAAACAAGGCTCGCGGCAGGGAAGAGAGCCTCGCCTCACGGCAGAGACCCAGGTTTATCCCACACCGCTCTCGAAACAGGATGTCCGTCCGTTCGCTTCTGCGGCGGATAAGATCTCAGCCCGGTGAGCTGAAGAAAGATGTGCGCCACAAAAGAAGGATTATTACGCAGATATCGCCTCCACAGGTGCTTCGGATCCTGAAGAAGACGGTGCAGCCACTGCAGCCCTGAGCGTTTGATCCACTCCGCGCAGTCGGAGATGCGGCCTGTATGGAAGTCGAACGCAGCTCCCACGGCAAACATCAGCGTGGTGTCGAGCAGCGGAAGATACCGCTGCATGAACAGCTCCTGCTTCGGCGTACTAATCCCAACCCAGACAATGTCGGGTTGGAGCTGCTGAACGGTGTCGATCAACTCCTGCTCCTGGGCCGCCGACAGAGGACCGAACGGAGGCGTGTACGTACCTACGATCTCAAGAAACGGATAGCGTGCAAGAAGACTCTCGCGAAGCTCCTGTGCGATACCCTCCTTGCCGCCGCAAAAGAAATGAGTAACGCCGCGGAACTCCTCACGGCGAAGCACCTCCAGCATCAGGTCAGGCCCCGCAACACGAGACATCTGCTTATGGTTCTGATGACGCCCGACCCAAACCGTCGGCATCCCGTCCGGCACCACAAGTGCCGCCTCGGCAAATACACCTGCGAGTCGCGGATCGCGTTGCGCCTCCATCACCCCATGCACCCCCGTAAGGCACACAAATCCCTTACGACGGATACGCAAGTGATGCAAAATGCGCGCAAGCGCTGAGTCCATGTTCACAGGGTCGATACCAACGCCCAGTACGTTTGCTCTTGGATGCTGGGGCAATTTGTTCATAACTGTCTTCTTCCTAGCGTCGGCGTCAGATCGTTGTGGCTGCAGTTGCCGAAAACGGAACAGCCATTGTGCAGATGCGTGTAGAGCTGGAGATAGGCCTCAGCAATACGAGGACTCGAAAAACGGCCAACAGCAGCGGGACGTAATCTAAGGTTTTTGAGCGCGGAGCGAGCGGCCAGAACGAAGTCATCTTCCGCCGAAGGCTTCAACGGTGCGTAGTAACAGTAGGAACCGCCAACCTCGCGGAACGCCGGGATGTCGGAACACACAACCCGGCAGTGATGCATCATCGCCTCAACCACCGGAAGGCCAAAGCCTTCGATGATGGAGGGTGCCAGCAGCAGTTCGCAGTTTCGATAGCACCATTCAAGCGCAGAGTCATCGATTCCGCGCAGGAGAACGACATGATCCGACAGCTTCGCCTCGCGGATAAAGCGATGGATGTTCGCAGTCTCCGGCCCTTCTATCCCGATCACAACAAGTCGCGACCTGGGGCTGATCTCTCCGCAAAGCAGCAGACGGCGAAACACCTGCATTGCGAGCACGATGTTTTTATTGCGACGGTGCTGTGCGACGCAGAGAAGAAAAGGCTCGCCGTTCCATCCTGGCAGAGAACTCTCAGAAGTCGTCGCTGTACTGGATGAGGCAGGATCAACGCAGTTATAGATCGTGACCGCCTTCTGAAGGGCAAGTCGTGGAGCGTAGATATCGAGTCGGCGCAGCGTACTCTCTGACACACAGGCAATTGCATCGGCAGCATGGAGGCACTGTTGCAGAATCAGCCGGTTGACTAGCATCTTCGGGAACCCGAAGTTAGCCGGAATATCGTAGGGATACATATCATGCAGCGTAACCACAGTAGGGCACTGAAACACGCTCTGCTTCAACGGAGAAGGATAGGCAAGATGAACGATATCTGCGCCCAGGCGCTCGGCGACCACAGGCAGCTGATTGTAGTACCAGAGATTGCGATGTATCGTTCCGGTCCCAACCGAAACCTGCTCGATGTGAAGCTTGGCTTCATTCTGTGGTGCAGCCGCGCTCACCGATCCGTACTGCCACGGCGCAACCAGCAAATGCACTGCGGACACATCCGCGCGCATCAAGAGGCATCGAGCCATATTCGATGCATGGCGCGTTACACCGGAGAGATGCTCTGAGGATGCTACTGCAGCAATGACGATCTTCATAGTCGACCCTCCCTCGCTCTCAACTGCGGCGCTGCCAGGGAGAGACTAATGAGAGCGAGAAACCAGAGCGGCAGTGAAAGGTCGAACACCTCCGTATCGGCCAATCCTCGAACGATCACGAAGATCAACATGCCGAGAAAAAGCGTCCGCGTGGGGCTGGAGGGAAGTTTGCGAATCTGCCGGTAAAAGCTGGTATAAAGCATTACCAGCATAAGTACGCCTGCTACGCCGTAGGTGTAAAACTGCTGCAGCAACTCGTTGTGTGCATGCCGTGGTTCGAAATCGCCGAACGATGGAACGACCTTCCATACAGAGTGAAACCCGTGCCCTATCCACGGATGCTCAAATGCCAGGTCAAGGATGACCGCCCAGATCCCGATCCTGCCGGTCAGAGTCTCAGATTGGTTTCCAGCATTGGTGTAAACTTCGTAATAATCTCCAAGCAGATTCCAGAACGCTGCGACCACGAGACCTGCCCCAACCCAGAGCATGACCTTGGTTCTTTTGCTTATGGTTGCGTCCTTCGCAAGAATAAAAGCCTCTGCGACGACAAACGCAATAATCGTAGTTTTACTTAGGCTGCGAAGGAGCGTAATCGCCAGGAAAGCGGCCGGAAGCTTCCATATCTTTCTTCCGTTGTTGATGAGATACTGCGCCAAAAATAAAGCAAAGGCGCAAGCAAAACCAATCTGGTTTGGACCTAGAAGCTCTTCGTCGCCGAGACGGAGGTCATATTCAGCAGGTAAAATCCAAGCGATCAGTGCGACACCGCAAGCGCCCGCCACATATCCTGCCATCAAGCTGGAGGTAACACTCTCTTCTGAGTCAGTGCGGAGCAGCAGGACAACGCAGAAAACGTCAGCTGCCATCGCAGACCAATAAGCTGCTGCAGCCGGAACCGATACCGCTGCCGTCCAAATCAAACTGCACAAAGAGAATCCGACAAAGACTAAAACCCAACGAAAGCACGTTATTTGGGTTAGTGTTCGGAAAGTCAATGCGGCTGGCCCCATCGAATGAAATATAACGACGGCGAGGAACAGAAGGTTAGATGCAATGCTTATCTCGACTCCTAGTTGTGGATCCGCGAGAAAAGCTCGAACCGATAGAAGAATGAGAATGAGGCGGAAGGAGAAGAAAAAGCCGAGCAAACCCGGAAGAACATTCGCCGATGAGCGATCAATCACAACAGAACCCATGGTAGCTACACTCATGCTCCCTCACATACTGTAGAAACAGCCAGATTGCCGGGCTTGCGCAGTAAACGAATGAGTGGGTAATACATGGTCAAGGTAACCAGGGCGTAGCAAAGCCGGGCAAATGCTATCCCGTGAACACCGGTACGCGGCAGAAGCCATGACATCAGAAGAAGCATCGCCAAACCACCGGTAAGATTGATCCAGGTAACAACATGTACGCGACCTAGAGCAAGCAGTGAGTAGTAGCCAGTTACGCTAAGGCCAAGCAGCGCAAAGCTCCATACAATTGGTACCAATATCACAGCAGAGCCTTGCGCGATTGCTCCCCCCACCCAGGCATTGAGAAGAGGTCTACCAAAAAATAAAACGACCACGGTCCCAAGAGAAACAAGAAATAGATTGACAGAGAAGGCTCTAACTATTGTCTTACCAAGTGCCACATTATCTGCTGAATTTTTACGTCCTGACAAATAAGGGAACAGGAAGTGCAAACCTGATGCGGAAATCCCATAAATGGGTTGAGCCAGTTGAACGCACAACGCATAAGTAGTAACAGTTGCCGCACCAAGCGAGATTCCGAGGATTAGCCGATCTGCCTGACTAAAGATAACGCTAGCCACAGCAAGCAGCCAGCTGTACGTTCCAAAGCTAAATAGCGCTGACGTAGCCTTGCGATCGAACGTCGGCCACAATGAATCTGCACCTAGATGTTGCTGCAGACGCAGAAGTTGTGCTGTAGTTCCCAAAATCATGATGACTGCTGCTGCTATCATGATGCTAATGACACCGCGCCTACAAAGAACGAGCAGCGCAGAGATTCCGAGCGTGAGTAGTCGTCCACAAATACTAATGCGTACCGCGGCGCCGTAACGCTGAAAAGCTCTTTGCGTGCTAATGCAGACACTTTCAATTGCTCGCGCCAGTATCAGGAAACTTGCGATACGTAGGGACCAAAGGCAGATTTTTTGTAGTTTGTCGTCGGATGGTGCAAGATGAATAACCGCAAAAGGTACCAAGATCCAACAGGCTATCGCAAGCAAACCGCCAAGTAGAAGATTGATCCCCAACATACTCCGGACAGCACGTAATAGTATGTTCGAGTCACCTAGACTAGCCATGCTAGCGACATATTGGATGTTGGCGTCGCCAAAACCTGAAGCAATGATACTTCCAGTACTTACAGCTGCGGAGATTACTACCCAGATGCCATATTGTGCGACGCCAAGATGGTTTATCAATATCGGCGCAGTGAGTAGCATCGCAATAGGATAAGCAGCATACTCAAGCACACCATATACGGCATTGGAGACATGAGCTTTCATTGGGCATCCCGTCGTAGCGGCAGGTAGCGACCTATGTAAGCGCGAAAAGTGGAGGAGATCTCATTTGCGAGAAGCTTGCGCGGATCGTTTCGACTAACCTGCTCCCAGCGATGACGATTGAGGATATAAACGAAAGCGACTCCCATAAAAAACATGATAAGAATTAGAGTCATCAATGTGCGTGGAGGAAAAGATTTCTTTTCTGCAATGAGCGGTAGATCGATAACACTGACAACAGGTGTATCCTTTGCTTCTTCAATACGCGCCATCTCATACTGCTGTGATAAAAGCTCGAAGACGGTCTCCTGGATTCGGACATTACGGTAAAGATTCGCATAGGGAACTGCGAGACGCGGGATTTGTCGAAGAGAAGGGTACATCTCTTCATTCTTCGCTCCTCCATCCTTAGATTCGTTTTCCGCTGGCTGAGTACTGCTGCCGCTCATCTTAGTGAGTTCATGCTTTAGACTTGCGATACGAGCCTGGGTAGCACGAACGCGTATATTTTCGTTACCATAAATTTGCTCTAACGAATCAAGCTCGGATTCACTCACAATTAGCTCTGCCTGGAGCTTGGAGGCCGCATCGACCATTGCTCGAGTCTGTTCCTTGATATCAAGTGTTGTATTTACACTAGAAAATTCACTAAGATCCTTTTCCGCTTGCAGTAGTTCCGCCTGCACACTGACAAGGCGTTTCTCAATAAATTCGCGTTCACGCCGAGCGGACGAAGTACTAGCATGAGTAAGAAGCTTATTTAGCTCGTCGAGATAGCTTTGGGTGATTGCCTGAGCGCGTTTTGGGTCAGTATCGGTGAAGGTGATACTAATCACTCCACTCTTCTTATCTTCTACAATTGCCGTGTGATGTCCAAGATACTTTTCTGTTTCGATTCGATAGCGCTTGTGGTACACGTGCTGTAGGTCGTAATGATCGATAATGCGGTCACTGAGGGTACGGCTCCTCATCAGATCAATATAAAGTGCACTTGATGTCTTGCCTCCTAGCAGAGTACTTGCGAGGCCACCGACGCTGCCCAATCCACCCAAAGAACGACCAGCAAGAGCGGCGAGCATTGCAGCTCCTGAACTGCTCGACTGGTCCGGAGGCATAATGCGAGCTACGGACTCGTATCGTTTCGGCATTGTGAAAGCTATGACAGCGCTTAGAATAAAGCCCACGGCAGCGGCACGAGCAAGTGTGCGCCGATAATGCCATAACAAGGTAGCGTTCGTGACCCAGTTAGGCGCGGGTTGGACTACTGAAGAAGATACGATAATCTCTGCGGTGGCCACTAGAGCATCCTCATTGAAAATCCGTAGGAAATCGGAATATGTGACATCGGAATATTCATAGTTATGTAAATAATTGTGAGTAAGCCTATTGCCTAAAGAAGGCCTGCAACTGCAGCCGTGATCGCGATCGAAGAGGATAATTGAGCGACAGTGAGTAAATTTCTCCAGAAAAGAGAACCAATAATCTTTTGTGGAACAACAATCACATCGCCAGGATCGAGTCGGGTAGAAAGAACATTTCCGCTATACCATTCACCAGAATGTCGTCCGACGACCGATCCATTTGCGCGAATGACGAATATCTCTTTTCGGTTTGCAACTTCATTCGTTCCCCCAGCTCGGCGAAGATACCAGCCCGCCTCCTTCCCAGGGACAAAGGTGATGGCGGATGAGTTGTAAACTTGGCCGGTTACCAATACGAAGCCAGGCCGTTTCGGAATCGTCAGGACATCCCCACTCCGCATCTCAACGTCAGCTGGCGTACCGGCCCAACTGTTGATGTCTGCACTGATGTGGATGACTAAGCGGCCGGTTGAAGGTTGACTGCGTAAGCGTTCCAGAACCTGATTTTGCTGTTGCGCCGCAGCCTGTAAAGTAGCGGTTTGATCCTGTGTCGTCAGATTAGCTCCCAGGCGTGCTGATGCTGAGGTCGTTTCTATCTGACGGATGAGCTCCATTCGGCTCTTTTCCTCAAGCTCTTTGACCTGTGTTCGCACTAGAACCGCACCTGAGGCATATGCCGTGTCGCGTAGGCCACCAGCGCGTCGCAACACGGAACTCAGATGCTCTCCCTCTTGAAGGCCATAGCTGCCGGGGTAAGTTACCTCGCCCTTCAAAACAATAGAGGCACCGATATCGTTCCAACCTGATATCTGATGGATGGTTAGAACGTCACCAGCTTTCAACGGGACGTCTGTTGGGATGTCACCAAATTTCATGGACGTACTGATGTTGACTGCTGTACGCTGACTAACGATCTTCTTTCCATCCTGCACGGTGTAACTCGTCAGGTCTGCACTATCGAGCAATGCGTCACGCTTAAAGCCACCAGCCATCTTGATAAGCTGTGACGTAGTCATGCCTTGCGAAAGAGCGTAGGATCCCGGTCGCAACACCTCGCCGCGAATTACCACAACTGGAGAATCCACCTGATATCTACCAAATATTCGGACAGTATCAAAAGGCTGCAGTGAGAGCTTTGTATTTCCAATCAAGACGTCGGCCACATCAAATTCGATTGTCTCGGGATGAAGGTCAGGTGAAACTAATCGAACAATATCGCCTCTTGCAGCTGGCTCAGGCAGCAGGTCCTGATAGGTTCTGATTACATCACTAAGTTGCATGCCATCACGATAAGGGAACTTCCCTGGACGGACGACGTGACCTTCAACGTAAATAGCTCGTTCACTGTAAGGCAGGATAGGGGCTACGTGAATGCGGTCGCCATCTTTGACCGTAAATGAGGCAATAACATCCAGCATCGACTTCGACGTGCCCGATGAAGGCAAAGGCAAACTCACTGTTTCGCGTTGCTGATTCGGTTGGATTCGCTCAATCGTGATGTGATCGAGTGCGGCTGCAACTGTTACTCCTCCTGCATCTTCTAGTACTTCGGCGAGGTTGGAGCTTCCTTTGAGCTCATAAATTGCCGGACGCTTGACCATTCCAAAGATCGCGACCTGCTGGCCAGCGGGAGGGACAAGCAGCGTATCACCAGCCTCCAGACGCTCGTCATCCATACGCATTCCATGCAATAGAAAATCGTAGAGATCTACTTCACGGAGCAGAACCTTTCCACGATAGTGCCGAATGATACGAAGCGAACCCACACTGGTAGGTCCTCCAGCTGCATACAGAGCATTGATCGGAGTAGAGAGCGAGCTGATATCGTATGCCCCGGGACGTTGCACATCGCCGACCACATAGACTCGAACACTTCGCAGTCGCGCAATCGTTATATCAACACGAGCATTGCGGAATTGCTGCTTCAATGCATCTTCAATTGTGGTTTGTGCATGTTGTAAGGTAAGTCCCGCGACCACGAGCGAACCGGCTTCTGGAAGGACAATCTTTCCTTCACGGTCAATTACGCGTGTAATGCTTTGTGAGACACCGCCCCAGATGTTGATTGTTAACCCGTCACCAGTGCCCAGTATGTAATCTGGACCAACAGGTAGATCAATTGGCATGTTATGTGTTCCCAGCCCCACAGCAGTGGAGGAGGGTGTATCGTGATTGACAAAGACCTCAGACGCAAAGCGCTTGAGTTTATTGCTGTCTTGCGGGATTTGTGTGTACAAATCACGTAAGGAGTGCAAATTGTACGGAGTCGGAACATGAAGAACATGTGGGTCGTCAGTAACGTTATGCTGGTTCTCTGGAGTGTTGCGGGGCATCTGGCCTGAGGCTTGATTACCTGTGCTCAAAGATATAGAAGGTCCGTTAGGTGTTGCATCTGATTGATCTGACGTAGATGACGGTAAAGTGTCGGAGAGTTCGTTTCTTGGTAGTTGAGAAAGAGTATCAAGTGTAGTACCGGACGATGAAGATTGGTCATCGTTGCCAAGAGAGACATCTGTGGCGGAGCGGCGAATATCGGCTGCCGAAATATATCCTCTGGAGCGGAGCCACACGGTGATATTCGCGCGTAGGTCGGCGTTACTAGCAATCTGACTAAATAACATCTCATCGGTAATGGAGTCTGCTTGGATTTTGACGCCCTGCTGCTGAAGTTGATCGGCAAGAAGTGACTTCAGCTCTACAATCAGCTCCGGGCGCTGCTGAAGAATTGAGTTAATCTGCATTGCCGTCAATGAGCTGGCTGCGCTGAACTCATTCGAGCTTGAACTTGAAGAAGTTAATCTAGAATCTGGCGCGTCAGATGTTGTCGAGCTGTTTGAATCCGTATCGGTGGCCGAGGATCCCAAAGGCGAAGAGGTGCTCGATGGAGCGGATGGTAGCTGCTGTGAAAGGATAGTACCACAGGCAAAGATCAGTATCGTCACTAGAGCGAAGCTGCTTCGTGCTGCAAACCGAATTATTTCCCGCATAGTCATTAGACCTTCGCATTCGTAAAGCTTGATTTCTTTTTGGTCGAATTTGTTCTTGAAAAGCCCAGAGAGTGCCGACGGCGTTTCCAGCGCACATTCTCGATTGCGTAACGATGTCCTTCGATCAGATGGAATCGGAGACGAAAGATGACGAAGCGTCCCTGGTAGACGGTATTGCGAATGCGAGTCCATAGGCTATCGTTGGATCGAGTTAATGTGATTCTTGGTGCACGATGCAGTGGAAGCAGTCTGCTAGTCCTATCACGCAGGATCTCATCACCGCTCTGTAGCTCATCTCGCAGAAGAAAATAGAGCTTCGTTCCCGGAAAATCCGCAAGGACTGATCTTCTGCCATACTGATTCGTCCAAAGCCTTACAGGAGCAGGCAGAGTGTCTAGCGTCCATGAGTTGAGACACTCCGGGGCTTTCGCTCCGAAGATTTTGGATGAAATCAAGGTGGATATACCGATAGCGATATCTGTATGGTGGCGAGAATTAGATCGCTCTCGAACTTCTTTCCAAAACAATGTGTCGCTGTAGCGTGCTAGGACATGGCGCTTATATTCGAGAAGCCAGGAGACACGAGTATATGGGCTACAAATATGCCCAAAGAGATGGCATGCCTGTTCGAGAAATTGATCAGCCCGCGAAAGAACTGGGAACGCGTGACCGTTCCAAGAACGCCAACTCAGCCGATCAAGCCGTTCATCTCGGCTTGGCTGATGAGCGGTGTGTGTAGATGAAATGAAGTGCAGCTCAACCGAACGTTGAGGCTTCGATTTATACAAATCTGAGATGTTGGACAGGGCGGAAGCACCAGCTTTGAACTCCCAAGTTGTAGCGGTGGCTGCAGCTAATACATAGCCTGACGTGCACAGTATCTCGCGGCAGATATCCAGTTGATTAGCATTAACTAAAAAATCGAAGTCGAGTTGACAGCGTAATGTTGGATCTGGACAGGATTCTGGTGAAAGAGTGAATCCTTTTAGATTCGAATACTGTACGCCAGCCCGCTGGAATGCTTGATTGATAGAAATAAACTCTTCATACATATCAGAAGTTCGATTGCGATTGTCGGCCAGATTCTGCCGAAGACGTGCGAGAGTTTCTGAAGGAAGAGAATTTTCAATACCTAAGCAAACAACTTGGTCGAGAAAGTAGAGTGACATTCCACTTGCATCGAGCCAGTGATAGGAGCGCAGCCACGCTGTCTTTTTGAATTTTGAAAGGATTTTGTAAGACTGTTCAGGGGACTCGGTGAAGCTGGAAATGACAGCTTCTACAACCCTGCTGTCCGCGCGTGAGCTCCATCTCATCTCGTCTCTCCTTACAAGTAATTTTGTTTAGTGGCTATACATTTCGGGTTCTCCGAGGCTGCCAGCGGGAGGCAGGTGACGAAGAAAAACTATAATTGACCATATTTCGTCATCGCTCAATATCCCGCTTGAGGCTGGCATGCCAGAAGGAGAGAGTCCATTGTCGATGATCCATTTCAGCTGCCCATCGGTGTAGTCCTGCACCTCTCGAGAAGCAAGAGAAGGTAGAGGTGGGGATATGCGATCCGCAAAAGGAACTCCCGTATTCTGTCCGTCGATCCCGTGGCAGGCAACACAATAGTGGCCAAAAGCCTCTTTGCCCGCTGCCACGTTATCAGAATTAAAAACCAAGGGGTTTCTCTCTGACCTGCCGCCTACCGTGATATGGTGCTTCACAGCCACGATGGTACGTCGCTCTAGGCTGCTTGGAGGGCTGACCCTGCAGCCGCATACCAAGAGGAGCATGCAACAAACGGTGATAGAGCAGATAGAAGACCGCATGCTTACTCCGTGACGTGCACCGTCAGCTTCATGGATCCATGACCAGACCCGCAGAAGGTTCCACAACGGCCCTCAAAGGTTCCCACTTGCGTAGGGGTGAACGTAACCTCCTTAGTAGAGCCTTTCTTCGCCGCGATATTCACGTTCAACTCTTTAATCTTTAGAGAGTGATCTGCATCACCGCTGGTCAGAGAAAAGGTTGCGGGAATACCCTTTTTGATAGTGATATCGTTGGGTGTGAAACTGAAGCGCTTAGCCGCAATTTCTATATGCTGGGTGGAGTCTTGTGCGCGTAAAGCCCGAGCAGAAAGTAAAACGATAGCCAGATACGCGACAACGAACATGAGATTGGTGTATTTGAATTTCATCAGCTTGGTATCCCCTTGTTTAGCAAATGCGGCAGGTAAATAAAGGCACCCGATTTATCGTGCATTCCTAACCTAACAACGCTGACGAAAAGGAATGTCAGTGATCTGTCATGGCAATGTCATTGGTTTGTAATCCCATTTTGCGTAATATGCTGATGTTTTAATTGCCTCTTCTCTAAGTAGAATTTGGCAGATCATCAGCCAAGCAACCGTGGCTCGCGTTTTTGAGGCTTGAATTAGTTTGCTCGTTTCTCAGGTAACGTTGATGTAATACCGTTGCGAAGAACCCCGAACTGTTTTCTATATGGATGATCTACACAAATGACATTTATCCGTAAAGAGGGCAAATGTCTGGCCTTGTTGCTCGGTTGCAACTAGCCTTTAGAGGCTAATGGCCTCGGAGATCAGCGAGAGGGATGCTTTGAGGCGTTCGGGTTAATTTGTTCAAGGCAGTAATGGATGTTTATGGTCGCCATAGATCACTTAGCATTATCCAACCCGAACCCACAATGATATGGGAGAACAGAAGCCCGATCCTCCCTGCCAGGTCGCGGGCTGGTCCAGAGTAACTCTAGCAAAGCGTTTTATTAGAGGGCTCGTCAGCGTAGCAGCAGCCATCCTCACCAAGCTGGCACCCACGCATGAATGCAGGCCAGCTCCAAGCGTGAGATGGCCCGCCCCGCGACGTGTAATATCTACTTCGTTGGGATGAAAAAAGCGCTCCGGATCTCTGTTTGCTGCGATAATTCTAAGAAAGATTCGCTCTCCCCTACGAATAATACATCCATTGATATCTACATCTGCAGTTGCTGTTCGATGGAGAATGCGTGCAAGGCCGGCATAGCGCAATAGCTCTTCGATCGCTTGTTCGATTAGCTCAGGCTGGCGATATAAGAGAAGCCACTGTTGAGGGTGTTGCATCAGCGCGAACCAAGCATTTGCAAGAATGTGAAGCATCGTCTGTGACAGCGCAACAAAACCTGATTCCCTGAGGGCCTCAGGTTCAGCGTGAAAACAGCTCCTAAGCTCAGCGCTCGCGGCTTTTGCTTCTGAACGTAAAGTCTGATTATATGGTTCGGCCGATGCCGCCGACACCTGTGCGGCCCTATTACACATGCGAACAGCATCGTAATCGCTGATTTCTGTAACCATCGCAGCCAGGGACAGGCAAAGCGGCTGAGCATATTGACTCAAGAGATCAACAGGCTCTTGCCAGTTCAATCCCTCCATCAACGCAGAGGTCTCTTTCGTCAGATGTTCTTTCCATACGCGCATTCTTCCTGAGGTGAGTGCTTCCAGAGTCTCCGTGCGCATCTTAAAACTTTCATCTTTACTGAATGAGTCAGGAATGTTTTTACTGTTAAAGCTGGCAGGAGAAAGTTCCGAGGCCCAAAAGACGGCGAGGATATCTTCATACCTGCTTAGTACCCAGGCATCGAGCGTATTGTCGAAGTACGGAGCGTCAAGCTCGGGAGGGAACGGGGAATCGAGCAGGTCTCGGCTCCATGCGGGTTTGAGTGGGTCTTCTCGTTGAGCTGACATAGCATCTCGCGCCAAATAATCTTTAGCGTATAGCATCGTTAGGTGCGAGTTGTCAGCAAGTTGTCAGGTTTTAGTCAGAGATATCCATTGCCTTATGGGTCGCCACTTTTTCTAGCGTCCTACGACGATGACCGCAAAAGTGCCTGCGATCGGTGTGGGACGATAATGCAGTTCTTCAGAGGCGGTCGTGGAGTTCAAACCGAACTTCGCTGTCACGAGATAGACCTTGCCTTTGTCTTGGTTGACGAGCATAGTTCGCGCTCCTGGTTGGGTTTTGATCTGCTGCAATTTATTGAAGTGCAGGAGCGAATCCCGGTGAAACGCCAAGAGCGAGCCCTCAGGGTCGGCAAGGAAGAGGATATGGCTGTGGGGATCGAAGCCGAGGTCACCGGCATTAGCTGGCACATTTCCAATCGCCGTAACATGACCAGTATCGGTATCGATAGCAACCAGTTTATGATCCTCACAGGTGGTAAAGACCTGATGATGTTCAACGTCGGTCGCGAGGGCGGAGGGGCCTGAGCAGGGAGCGAGCTGCCAGTTGGCACTTACAGTTTTTGACGTTGCGTCAATTCGTTGGATCTCACCCTGAGCCGGGAGCGTCACCAGAACCCCTCCTTTGCCATCACTGACTGCAGACGAAGGACGTCCCCCGAGAGCTATTGTTGCAACTATCCGATTCGTAGCAGAGTCAATCACCGTGGCATTGTGAGCACGAGAACTGAACGCGAATACAAGTTTGGTGGAGGGATCGAATACGATAGCGAACGGGACTGGCCCTGTAGGAATTGATGCGACTAATTTCAGCGTCGAACGGTCGAAGACTCGAACGAAACCAGCAGTCCCATCAGTAACGTCGGTCGCATAGCCAAATTTACCGGAATTGTCGAGCGCCATGTTGCGTAGGCTGGACATGCCCTCGATGCTTCCCACAACTCTTCCAGTGTTGGTGTCAATGACCATGACGCGATTGGTGCGTGGAATAAACAATCGGTGCGCTGAAGGATCAATGGAGAGAAACCCCCATCCACCATCGCCGCCGATATTCCACCGATCTTCAACGTGAAAATTATGCGAAATGGTAGGAGTGACTGCAATAATATTTGTTGTTGAGGCAACTACAGCAGTAATTGCTACGAGCGCGAATATATTCAGTGTGAATTTCCGAAGTTGCATGGGGAAAATCCTTTGAATTGAGGGGCACAGTCTAATTGAGTTAGTAGCAGTCTGTCCAAAAACACTTCGACGGCCAGTGACTGTTGGCCGCCGAAGTATTGAATACACTGCGGTTGATTATTTGGAGGAGAATTGAAAGTCGCCCGTTAGGTCCCCGATAGCGGGGCTATTGGTCGGAACGTACGGATTACTCTCCTTCTGAATCGGGTTCGGCAAGTTGTCGCGGCTGCGTGTAGTAATAGTTGGGAGGCCCCAGTTTTTCTCGATGAACTTGATAAGCGAAACGTGATCACCATACTCATGAGAAACATGGCCACCTGTGGAGTACTTCGAAACGACGATCAATGGAATGCGCGTTCCATCGCCAAAGAAATCGACCGGTTGAATGTAACCCGAGTCATAATATCCGCCGCCCTCATCTTCTGTGATGAAGATTGCAGTGTCATTCCAAAGAGCTGGGTTAGCTTTTACCTGGTCGACGATCTTCTTTACGAAACCTTCAAAGAGGTCGAGTTTGGAGGATGCCGGGTGACCGTCATTGAAGCCGCTGGGCTTGACGACTGATACTGGAGGTAGGTTGCCAGTATCGATGTCTTCATAGAGCTCCGTGGTGTCCGCCATGTATGTCTCGCGGGCAGCCTGGGTTCCCATGAACTGAGTCTGATACTGGAAGGGATTGCAGATGTTGCAGTACTCATCAAATGTATTCGATTCTGTAGGATCGGTGACATACAGATCCCAGTCCTCACCGAAGTACTTAAAGGGGACGTTGTGAGCTACCAGATCGTCGCCGATGCTCTTCTGGCTGGTGGGAGGAATCGTGAAGGGTGACAGGGTTGAGTAAAGACTGCCATCGCCAGCATAGCCAGGGTTGTAGTTATTTACTAGATAATAGTCACCTTTTACACAGTTAGGTTTTACCGGGCGCTTGAGGGACTGTAGATAATTTGTGACGGCCGGCACGCCTGGCTGTGCGATGTCGCCGCAGTTGACGTAGCTCCCTCCGCCGTATCCATCCTGGTCGTAGAAGTCGTTGGTTGACGCCTGCGGGTTCGGATTCTCAATCTGGTTAGTAGGAGGAGCAGCGGCGACGCCTTTTGCGCTCGTGTAGAAGATTGAATCGGCGAAACCAAACATGATGTGGTTGGCGCCCGTACCGCCCATAACCGACTGATGGAAGTTATCGCTGATCGTGTATTTATCAGCAAGTTCCTTCAGGTACGGAGCATCACCTTGTGCCATGTTATAGAACCCCATCGATGCAGATCCTTCGCCGGTGGTTGTGTTGTTGAAGCTGGCAGGCAGCTTAGCACCATTGCTGCCAGTGCCGACGGAAGTCTCAACCCAAGGAAAGAGGTCGTTCAAGCAACCGCTGGCATTCTCTTGGGTGACGTAGTCGACGCTGCAGTCGGTCTGCTGCCACATCTGGAAGAAGCGGTGCACAGGGCTCTGCGTGTAAGCATCATACGGCATCTTCGGGCCACTGAGCTGATACACTCCTTCGCGCAGATTCGTCGCGTTGGTGACGCGGGTATCCACTTTGCCTGCAGCAATTCCAGTGGCGCCGGTGACGAGAAATTGATCATAGTCCTTGGCAAGACCCTGATCGGCAAGCTGGCCAACCTTCAGAGTGGTAAACGGCGCGGGACCAGCCACGGTGGGAGCTTCAGGCCCACCTGCAAGCGCGGGAGGAAGTGTGCTGTAGATGCTCTTGGACTGAGGGCTGATTTCGTAGGTGCTGGTTCCTGCGGCCGTGCCGTCTACTGCTGAGAACTGTGCAGATAAAGAGTAGTTCGGACCAGGCTTGCCGTTTGCTTTTACGATGCCCTTGGAGAGCAGGTTCGAAATGGTCTCGCCATTCTTTGGTGTGTAGGTAGCAAAGACGTGGTCAAAAGTACGATTCTCGCCGATGATAACAATTACATGTTTAATCGGTGTTGTCGCAGCTGGAGCAGAGGTTTGGGCGTAGGCGGATTTGGGCAGTCCCGCAAACACTTGCAGTGCAATCATCATCATCGCACCACACTTCAAAGTCCCGTTAGGGGCATTGACCTTACGTTTCGATTTCAAGGTGAACCTCCAGAATGCTGAGGACGGTGTGAAGCATTGGGGAGTCCATCATCCTCAGTGAGATAAACCTAGAGCTAGTGAGAGGATCATGTGTCACGACATGATGAAATGATCAATAATTGCGATTGCGTTGCGCTTGCTGAGTCGTCCGCCAAAAACAATTTGCAGCCACACTAAAATCTAATGTTCAATCTTCTATCTAGGTCTCATGTGATGACTTTGTACGGCCGCATCATCTCGTTATCCTCATGTTCGAGAATATGACAATGCCATACATACAAGAGCTCCTGCCCTGGAGTGATAGTGGCTCCAGCCGGCAGGTCGAAGCGCTGAATCACTCTCGTAACGTAGCCCGGATAGGACTTGATTGTGTCCTTACGTGCCGGTCGCTCATTGCTCTCCGGGGCCATGGGGCGTCCGGTAAATACGATCTTGCCGGTCTGCTGATATGTTGGAACGTCGAATGCCTGACGATTCAATATCTGGAACTGCACTAGGTGCACATGCAACGGGTGAACGTCGCTCGTTATATTCACGAAGGACCAAATCTCTGTGCTCCCGACCTTCGGGTCTTCTGTAATAGGTTCGTGCCAATGCGCATTGCCAAGTAGTCCCGTAATGACATATCCGTCAGACTGCCGTTCCTTCTCCGAAACCAATAACATCCTCTCGCGCATGCCGAACGTAGGTTCGATGGGCACAAATGGTGCGAGCGTTATCGGCACCGAACTGGTGTCTTTTCCGGACAAAGGCCGGCTTACTTTGAACAGCATCACATCCTCAGCGAGATATTGGCCACCCATCGTGTAGGGAGCAGGAGCATCATTGATAAGCGAGAACGATTTGCCTCCACATTCAGAAAAGTCCAGAACTACATCGAATCGCTCGGCGGGTGCTATAAGGAGATAATGCAACTCTACCGGGGCGGGGAGAAGACCTCCATCCGTACCGATTTGATGAAACGCAGGTGCATCAAAGGAATCGTCTTCAAGTTTGCCTGTCGCATCTGAATTAAAGAGACGTAGGTGATAGAACCGGGAGTTCGAAGCGTTGAGGATACGGAACCGGTACCGTCTGGGCTCAACCTCAAGAAACGGCGTCACTTTTCCGTTGACGCAGTTCATATCTCCAAATAACTCTTGGATCCAAATAGAATGTTCCTTGGGGCCGTTTACAACTCTGGGGTAGTAGAGTGATCCATCGTGATGAAAGAGGCGGTCCTGTAACATTAGCGGAATTTCAAACTCTCCCTGCGGAAGATTAAGTGCAGCCTCTGTTTCGTCGCGAATCAGATAAAAACCAGCAAGGCCGGCATAGACGTTCAAACGTGTAATGCCCAGGCAATGGTCGTGATACCACAGTGTCGTGGATGGCTGACAATTTGGATAGTGCGAAGGGCGTGGGTTGAACTTTGGACCATGCTCGCCATTCGCAGTGAACCAGGCTTCGGGATATCCATCGTCGTCAGGCAGCACGCATGCACCGTGCAGATGAGCCACATTGCGAACAGAGGGCAGGCTTGCGTCCGCGCCATGAATCGAATGATCGATCGGCAGCAGGTGTACATCCGGCAGCTTGCTCACCCAATTGACATTAAGAGCTTGCCCGCTTTGCGCTTCAATGGTCGGCCCAGGCCATGATCCGTTGTATCCCCACAACGTAGTCGGAGGAAGATCGCGATGTGCCTTCGCCTTGAACTGGCGCATTTCGATCTCGATAATGCCATCCGGCTTACCGGTAGAGCGGATGACGGGGGGGATCGGAAGTGGATCGACGAAGCGTGTCAGCTTCACGCTGCTTCGCACTTGGGGAGGGGAAGCCATCGCCTGGCCGAGTAAAGGCACACCTTTGCTTAGCGTAACTCCCGCCGCCGTGTAAAGACTTCGCTGAAGAAGCCGTCGTCTGCTCACCATGATTCGATACCGAGGCTTCTATGTATCGTTGCAGAAACCCGCGCGACATATCTTCTTACATCAAACATCTGCACAGAATAGCTCTCATAAAGACGTTAGTTGTCGCTTATTACAGGCATGTAAATTGCTATTGTGCCGACCCAAGAAGTCTTGAAAGTATTCAGACCCCATCGCAGCACATGGTGTATTCCGGAATATTTTCAAATATTGAAATCGTAGATTTGTTTAGCGGGGTGTCCAGTGAGGATACGCCGCGAAGAGCCCATCCAAAACACTGTTCTGTAAGGTAATGAACAGCCCAAACGCAACACTGACCACGCCAGACACGAAGCTAAGGCTGCGATGGAAGGGCGAAAATCTCCGGCTGGTATAGACGAAGGGTACACCGATGATGATGGTGATCAACATCATTCCGACGATGGTACCGACACCGAAGATCAAAAGGTAGACCAACGCCCATCGAGGATCATGGATCGTGGTCAACACCAGCAAGGCAACCGCAGCCGACCCTGCCAATCCATGCACAAGTCCAACCGCAAGTGGTCGTAGTAGCTGATACAAACCTAATCGTTCCAGTACGCTTTGCAGCGGACCGTCTAGCTTATGACCTTTCTGCGGAAGATCAGTCTTCCGGCCCTGTCTATGAAGAACTTTTGTAATCTCTTCAGGCTGGAGGTGACTTGGTGTGAACCGATGAGTGATCCATTCCATCACTCCTGTCAAATTAAGCACTCCAAGGAAGATCAGCATTAGACCCACGGATGTCTCCATGGCCAACCCTATGCGAGGAGGTATTGTCAGATTAAACAAGATGATACCCACTCCTACGAAAAAGATCGTAATTGTGTGACCCACACCCCACAAGGCCCCGATCAATCCAGCATGCCGAATCTTTTGCTGGCGACTGACGATTGTTGAAACGGCGATCACATGATCAGGGTCAGTGGCGTGCCGGGCTCCGAGAAGAAAGCCGACGCCAATGACGGGCACCAAGTTCACCATGCAGTCAGCCTCCTTCCGAACTCCCAACATTCTTAGTAATTGGTTTCACGTAATTTCTGAAGAATCGAATTGTGTATCCGTCTGCAAGTTCTTGACACTGATCAAGCCATCACGAAACCCTAATCCATGGAAGGCTCCGGATTCTTCTCGATCATAGAACTAAGCATACCCCGCATAAATTACGTCCCAATTCTGGGCAACCCAAGGGCGGCTATCTGCTGAAATGCGCATATAGTCGGCATCCACCTTCAACGACTCCTCCACGGTATGTCAAAGGCTTATTGTTCCACAAAGGCGTGTTCAATATGCTAAGTCTTCGCCGCCTGTGAAAGATGGGGCGATTGTCGATAGCTCTGTTTCGGCGTTGCTATGCGACTCTGACGGGATAGTCGTGCTCCACGGAAAAGGACTAGATGACAAGCGAAGGGTCGTGGGAGATGATCCCGGTAGCCCTTTTGCTTTTGGTGCGGGTTACTCCGCGACGAGCGTTGCGATACGATCCCTCGAATCCTCTATGGATACTTCCTCCATACGTAAGGGCGATTGTGTATGCTCGACCGCTTCCACCTGTAGCGGGGGTTCATTCTGATAACACCGATGCCCCAGCGGGGTATGACGAGCACTACCGAGTAAACCCTCAGAGATTTGCCAGCCAACCATTGGTTGATCATCTCCGCCATGATCGGTACAGTAACCTCGATGCATCGATTTATGTCGATATCAGGGACGAGGTAGAGGTAGAGGTAGCTGAGCTCGAACCGTTCAACGTCCGCCATAAACTCCGCGATCGTATAGTTGGGCGGCTCCGTTTGCGGCCACTAGGTTGGACCTACGCACTCGGGTGCTGCTACTCCGTTGGAGGAGAAGGTTGAGTAGAACTGAACCTTGGCGCTGGCGGGGGAGGCGGTGAGAGCAAGGCAAAAGACGATGACGATGGATCGCATGGATATAGAGGCTCCTGCAATGCACTTCGAAAGTCCGCTCTTTGCTAAACGCGAAAATGCCCAGTTTCCTGGATAAATCCGTGGTAATAGTTTCCGGCGGAAAAGCCAGAAAAGAAGGGTATTGGCGAGAAAATAGAGACAGGGGATCTCCCCTAAGTCGCTGTATCTTAGGCAATTAGCTTTGTTTTTAGTAGTTTGAAGGGATTGATGGCGGAGAGTGAGGGATTCGAACCCCCGATAGACTTACGCCTATGTCTGATTTCGAGTCAGGTGCATTCAACCGGGCTCTGCCAACTCTCCGTATCTTTATCTTATCTCACCCGGCAGCCTCTGTGCTTCCACAGCGCTACCACGCAATCCACCGCCCAACCACTCATCACAATTTATCGTTAACCCAGCCCAGATATTCTTCTGGTGCCAAGAGGGAAGAGTAACGTGCTAACGGCCGAATGGACGCCCGAACTCACCCAATGGTTGCGGACCCTCGCCCTCGAAGCGGGCTTCGACACCGCAGGCATAGCCCCCGTCAGTGATCCAACATCCCCGCGCTCCTCCGAGCGCCTCACCGCCGAGCGCTTCTCCTCTTGGATCGCCGCTGGTCGCGCAGGTGAGATGGACTACCTCAAGCGTCGCGACGATAGCGGCATCCTCCTCCGCAGCGAAGTTCGCGCTGCCATTCCCTGGGCCCGCTCCGTCATCGTCTGCGCCTTTAACTACAACACCACTGCACCACTTTCCACCGACCCCGCCCCAAACTCCACCGGCTGGATCGCCCGCTACGCTTGGAGCGGCCGTCAAATCCCAGACATCAATGCCTACAACCCCGAACACCCAACCCAACTCCAACCCTCCGACTACCACGAAGACCTTCTCCACCGCCTCCGCCACATCGAAACTGCTCTCCAACAACGCACTCGCTGCGAAACCCGCTGCTATGTCGACACTGGCCCCCTCGTAGAACGTGCCGCCGCAGCCCAGGCCGGCATCGGCTGGATCGGCAAAAACACCTGCGTCCTAGACCAGCGTCTAGGCTCCTGGCTCCTCCTCGGCGTCATCATCACCTCACTCCCCGTAGCCTCAGACGCCCTCCCTCAAATCGCCGCCGATCGTTGCGGCACCTGCACCCGCTGCATCGATGCCTGTCCCACCTCCGCTCTCATCGCCCCCCACGAGATGGATGCCTCCCTCTGCATCGCTTACCTCACCATCGAAAAGAAGGGCACCATCCCCGAACACCTCCGCGAGCCCATCGGTCGCCAAGTCTTCGGCTGCGACATCTGTCAGGACGTCTGCCCCTGGAACCGTCGCGCTCCAGTCAACCAAACCATGCTCGCTCGTCCCCAGCTCATCAATCCCGCACTCGACTGGCTGGCTGGTATGGATGCCGCCGACTTCAAGCGATGGTTCAAAGGCTCTCCCCTCGAACGCACCCGCCGCGCCCGTCTCCAACGCAACGTTGCTATTGCCATGGGCAATAGCGGCGAGCAGGGATTCCTCCCCCAGCTCCGCCAATGGGCAGCCTCCGGCGACCCCGTCCTCGCCGAAGCTGCAGAGTGGTCCATCCACCGCATCGCCAAACTCAGCGCCGAATTGAGCCCCTAGGATCTCCCGGAACCAACATCTCTCTGAACGCGTATCCGCAACCAGGAATTACAGGCCCCGCACGGCAAGCCTCTGCTAGCATCGGAGTGAACTCAGCACCTCCGCCGCATCTCCTATGCACTCCATCGCTCCCGACAAGACCGTAGTGCCAGCCTCCACGGCACAGGACCTTCCGCCCCGGCCCATTGAGCAGGTCACCCCGGCCGTCCGCGAAAACGGCCTCGGCGCCCAGATCGTAGCACTCGCGCGCTATATGACCCGCACCGAGGTCCACACCTACGCCTTCTCTGTCGCCGCCAACACCATCCTATCTCTCTTTCCCTTCATCGTCCTTCTCCTCACCATCAGCCGCACTGTCTTCCACTCCCGCGCCATGGAGGTCATCGTCGGCGACATGATGAAGAATCTTCTCCCCGTCGGGCAGGACTTTGTCATGCGTAATATGCAGCTTCTCGCCCACCCCCACAAGGGCACCCAGATCTTCTCTATCTTCATGCTCCTGGTCACCTCCACCGGTGTCTTCCTCCCGCTCGAGGTCGCCCTCAACCAGGTCTGGGGCGTTCGACAGAACCGCAGCTATCTCCACAACCAGGCCGTCTCGCTCGGTCTCGCCTTCGCCGTCGGCGTCCTCGCCATGGCCTCCGTCGCCTCTACCGCAAGCCAGCAGACCATCCTCTCTTGGATCTTCTTCGGCCACACCAGCAACATCGCCTTCAACTTCATCTCCTACGGCTTCCTCAAACTCTGCGCCGGCCTCGCCAGCATTCTGCTCTTCTTCCTCATCTACTGGATTCTGCCCTACCGAGCCGTCCCTGCACGCGCCGTTCTGCCTACGGCCATCGTCATCGGCCTCCTCTGGCAGGTCGCCAAATACCTCTACATTCGTGCTCTCCCATGGCTCGACTTCCAGTCCGTCTACGGTCCGTTTTATATTTCGGTAGGATTAATGATGTGGGCCTTCCTCTCCGGTCTTCTGCTTCTGGCAGGAGCTCACTTCTCAGCCACCCGCTGCACCCTCCGGCTGGCACGAGAGGCAGAGTTGCAGGCAAAACTTGAAGCTGAGGGTAAGTCTCCCGTAGAAGCTCACGCAGAGGCCGAAGCAACCACCAAGGCACAGGGTCGATTACAAAATCAATTGGAGAAGAGCAACCATGCAGAGCCCAGATAGTCCGGCCAGTTCCCAAAAACTGCTCGGCCTTATCCGAAGGATCCCCACCGGCCTCGCCGGCGCCGCCTTCTGGCTTGGCATGTGGTTCTGCGCTCTGTTTGTCAGGCGCTTCATCCTCGGGGGATTCGGCACCTTCCTCGGCATTATGCAGTTTTTCGTCGGCCTTGCTCTCGTCGCCGTCGCGCTTCCCCTGGCGTGGAAGTTTGTGCGGAACAATATGCTCTGGAGCCTCCGCAACAAGCTCATCCTCACCTACCTGTTGATCGGCCTCGCCCCGGCTATCCTCTTCGTCACTCTGGTCTCCTTCACCGCATACATCGCTGCTGGACAGTTCGCCATCCATCTTGCCGACTCTCGTCTCCAAACCGAACTCAGCCAGATGCAGGGCGAGAACGAACGCCGCGCCGACCTCGTCTCCCGCATCATTCAGCCCCTGGCCCGAGGCCGTGCAGCCGATGCCATCCCCGGCATCACTGACACCGAACGCGTTAGCGGTCTCGACCTCCCGCGCATGAAGCTCCGCCGCGACACACTCGCCTTTGTCGATGGAGCCGCCGTCACCATCGGCGCCGGCGCGCGCGGCAGAACCCCACGCGGTCTCCCTCCCTGGGCGTCGGAGCTGCCCGATAGCCACTTCTCCGGCATGGTCCTTGATGGGGCGGAGCTCTACCTCGTCACCATCCATCAACAGCGTTGGAACGACGGTCGCATCTTCACCCTAATGAATAGCCTCCCTGTGGATAGCGCGGTTCTCAGGATCGTCGCTGAGGGCCTCGGACAGGCCCGTCTCCTTCCCGAGCAGGCCAACAACGAGGCCGACACATCGCCACCGCAGGTAAGCCAGTCCCAAAATTCCGCTCCCGCGCAGCAGGGGGAGGCGCCACAGGAGAACAAGATCGCCATCGGTCCTACCGTCATCTCCGGCAGGTCATGGATCGTAGGCGGTACCGAACCACCCCCGGTCAACGTCGCAGACGTCCGAGTCAGCTTCACCTCCACCCAGCCAATCATTGACTGGGACACCGGAGCACACAAAAATATTCTCATCGCAGTCGAGTCCCGCCCTTCGCTGCTCTATAACCAGCTCTTCGGCTCCTCGCTCGGCGGCATCGTCACCAGCGTCCTACGTATCGCGCTCATCGTCCTCTTTATCCTCTTCGTCGCCATCTGGCTTCTCGCACTGTGGATGGCCATCCGCCTCAGCCGCACCATCACTACCTCCGTCCACGACCTCTACGACGCGACCCAGCATATCGACCGTGGCGACCTCGGCCACCGCATCCGTGTCACGCGCGACGATCAGCTTGCAGAACTTAGTCGCTCCTTCAACACCATGACCGGCTCCATGCAGCGCCTTCTCATTGAGCAGAAAGAAAAGGAGCGTCTCCAGAATGAGATCTCCATCGCCCAGGAGGTCCAGGCCAATCTCTTTCCACTGCACGCGCAGAGCCTCGCCACCCTCGATCTCCACGGCGTCTGCCGCCCCGCTCGTTCCGTCAGCGGAGACTACTACGACTTCCTTGTCTTCCACGAAGAGGCCCACAACGGCCACGCCAGCCGCAGAGAGACAGGTGTAGGCATCGCCATCGGGGACATCAGCGGCAAGGGAATCTCAGCTGCACTCCTCATGGCCACCCTCCACTCCGCCGTCCGTGCCTACCGCTTCGCCAGTGAAGAACTCGTCTTCAGTGAATCTGCCGTAGCTGGTCTGCTCGCCAATCGCGACGGACGTGGCGGTGACTGTGATGAGCTCTTCCAGTCGCCCGGCCGCATCCTCTCACTCCTCAACCGACATCTCTTCCGCAGCACCCAGCCCGAGAAGTACGCGACCCTCTTCCTCGCCCACTACGACGCCGCCTCCGCCATGCTCACCTACTCGAATGCCGGACAGCTCCCCCCACTCGTCCTCGGCACCGACGGAAGTGTCCGCCGTCTCGACCAAGGGGGTACCGTCGTCGGCCTCATGGACGGCATGCGCTACGAAGAAGACAGCTTTAAGATGAAGTCCGGCGACATCATCGTCGCCTACTCCGACGGCGTCACCGAACCCGAAAACGACTTCGGAGAGTTCGGCGAAGAACGCATGATGGAGGTCGTAAGCCGCTATCGCGACCAGCCTCTCCACGTCATCTCCACCCAGGTCATGCTGGCCCTCGACGCCTGGATCGGTGCCGAAGAACAACCCGACGATATCACTCTGGTACTGGCCCGCCAAGCCTGACCAAATCCGCCCAGGCTTGCACGGGGCATATGTCCGACACTCCCGTCGAATCCACATCATTCGCGCAACCGAACTGGCACTCAATTCGTTGTCGAAATGAGTGAGTTACTCGGAACGTAGAGCTTCCACCGCGTTCACTCTTGCGGCACGCGCCGCAGGTACAGCCGAAGCAACTACGGCCGCACCCAGAATGACCACAGCGGAACCGACAAACGCAAGTGGGCCCGGCTGATGGATATCTGTTACATATTTGGCGATGGCGCGTGCCAGAGCCAATCCCACCACCACACCTGTGCCCACTCCGATGCCGGCCATCACCACGCCCTCTACCAGAACAGTGGTGAGAATATTGCGCGGCAGAGCGCACAGGGCCATGCGGATTCCGAACTCGCGCGTACGCCAGCTCACAGAAAAAGCAAGAACGCCCGCCACGCCTACCACGGATATTAGGAGCGCAACGGCTGCGAATCCGCCAAACACAATTGAGTTGAGGCGGTCAGGCGTCAGCACCTCCGCGCGGACGTCTCCGAGAGTGCTGGCCTTTTCCACGGGCTGGTCTGCCGATATCCCGCGAATGGTTTGTGTGATGGCCGGGACAAGTGCATAAGCATCCTGATGCGCGCGTACGAACAGGCGCCCGTTCCATCCCTGCTCTTGTTCGCTCGGCTCATAGATCGTCATGGCCGGTGCAGGGATGATATTTTCATCGTCGAAGTCGGGTACCACGGCAATGATTCGCATTGGCTCGGTGCTGATGCCGACGGACTTCATTACCCCGTCCGTCCACCATAATTTATGGTTCACCGCGTCCTGCCCTGGATAGAGCATCTTTGCAAGACTCTGAGTGATGATGACCACGCGTTCGGATCGGTCCTTGTCTCCGTCATTGAAGTCGCGACCCTCCTGAATCGGCACACCGAACGTGTCGAAGAATCCCGGCGATACCACCCGGAACTTTCCGCGGAAAGCCTGACCATCCGCCCGTCTCGCGCCCTGCGCGGCAAATTCAAAGTTAACGTCCAAATGATCGTCACGCCAGGGAGCGGCGAAACCGGAGGATACGTGCACGACGCCCGGCAGTGCGCTGACCCGGCGTTGCGCCTCGCGATAGAACTCATTGACCTGCTGGGGTGTGCGCCCGTACGACATCAACGGAAGATTCACTGCCAGAACGTTGGCCGAATCAAAGGGAGGTCGCGTCTGCTCCAACACAAAGAGAGTCTTCATCAGCACACACGCTCCGGCAAGCAGCAGGAAGGAGGCTGCGATCTGCGTAACCGCAAAGATGCGGAGACGCCGGCTGCTCACTCTGGCCACACGTGTTCCCCGGCCGGTAAGCCCACCTTGCGGCGCGTTTGCCGAGGGAAGCCGCGGAATGAATGCCAGGTAGACAGACGCGATCAACGCCAGTCCAACGCCAAACCACACCATACTGAAATCGAGCGTGAGGTCATTGGCGCGCGCTGAGAAGCGCGATGCATAACGACCGAGCACGGCCACCATCGGTATGGCGAGGGCTACTGCCGTCAGCGCACCGCTCCCGCATAGCACTAGGCTTTCGGCCAACAGAGAACGACGCAACACTGCGGTGCTTGCGCCAAGCGCAGACCGTATCGCCAACTCCGCTTCGCGACGCACGGTTAGCGCCAACACGAGATTGGCAACGTTCGAGCTCGCAATCACGAAGAGCAGGCCCGAAGCCGCGAACAGTATCCACAAGATCGTATTGGCGCGCGAGTTGATCTGTTCGTGGATGCGCGTTACGTCGATCGGCGCCCGACAGGCGGCGACGACCTTGCGCCCCCTACACCAGCGCTTCATCCAGATCAGCGGCTTCCAGCTTCAATCCGTGGATGCGAGAGTGGCTATTTGTTGGCGGTCTGATCTGGCAGCTCAGCTCGGTGCTTTACTTTGAGCTGGATCTGCTCTTCGGATAGGACGGGAGCGAATCTTCCATCTCAAATATTTGGCGGATTTCGACTTCGGAGTCGCTGCCAAGAGCTGTTGATAGAGGAGGGCGCCTTCTTTTCTGCCTCTGGGGTTGATTTGACAATGACAATGAATCGCATTGCGGAATCTCCTCTGGGTTGAGCGATGCTTGGGTGGCTTGTTTTCGGTTTTAGCTATTTGTGGCTAACCGGTGAACTCAGATTGAGAGCGCAGTTGGATCGCTTCGCCCTCTGTGGACGGGGCGTAGTTGTCGGGGTGGTGAATCGCACCGCAAATACTGCGGCATGATTTCTCCTCTATCGTGTAACGGTCTTCGGGCGGGCCGGGTGCCCCGTCTTCACTACATAGTCGAACGGCCAGACTGGAGTTCGACAAAGCGCCCAAGAAATTTGTCTTCTTCTGCGCTTTCTTATCTCAGCTGCCGAATCCGCTCCTGCAGAAACTGCCTCTCCGGTTCCTGTTGGGTCAGCGCCAGAGCTTTCTCATAAGAGGACCGGGCCTCAGCGGTCCTGCCCAGCCTGCGGTACATATCCGCGCGGGCTGAATGCGCCAGGTAATACTTGCCAATTCGCCATGTTCCAACACCGCGTCGATATGCGCCAGACCGGCCTCTGGGCCATCGCGCATGGCAATTGCCACGGCACGATTTAGCTGTACAACTGGCGAAGGCTGAATTCGTACCAATCGGTTGTAAAGCGCAACAATCTGCCGCCAGTCGGTCAGAGCGACCGATTCCGCCTCCGCATGAACGGCCGCAATCGCAGCCTGCAGCGTGTAAGAGCCGAAGTGGCGGGACTTCAGGGCTTTCTCCAGTAATGCTCCCTCCGCGATCTGCCCCCGATTCCAGAGTGAGCGGTCTTGATTCTCCTGCAAGATCAACTCTCCGGTTGGCGATGTTCTCGCGGCGCACGGGATTCCTGCAGCAACATCAGAGAAAGCAGCCCAACGACTTCAGGCTCTGGCCGAAGTTCGGTCAGCAGCCGGCCAAGGCGAATCGCCTCGCTAGTCAACTCGGCCCGCGTTACCTCCGCTCCCGCCGCAGCCGAATAACCCTCGTTAAAGACGAGATAGATGACCTGAAGCACCGCGTCGAGTCTCTCAGGCAGTTCCTGCGGTGACGGCACCTCGTACCGAATCCGCGTCTCTCGAATCTTTGTCTTTGCGCGCACAATGCGCTGCGCCAGCGTAGTCGGAGTGATGAGGAGCGCCTTCGCAATCTCCTCGGTTGTCAGCCCGCACACCTCACGCAAGGTGAGCGCAACGTGCGCTTCCGGCGCGACAGATGGATGACAGCATATAAAAATGAGGTGCAGCCGATCATCCTCAAGTATGTCCTCTTCTTTAGATTTTTCTGACGAGCTCCATTGCGCTTCGAGATGTCGCGCGAGCTCGTCTTGAGACGCTCAAATCGTGTCCGTCGACGCAGAGTACCAATGGCTTTGAATCGCGCTGTTGAAATCAACCATGGTCGCGGGTTATCAGGTAAGTCACTCCTCGGCCATATAGTCAGCGCAGCAGCAAAAGCTTCGTGCTTCACCTCCTCAGCAAGATCAAAATCACCGAGCAGGCGAATCGGAGTTGCCAGGATCCTCCCCGAATCCACACGATAAAGGGAGTCGAGCAACTCGCGTATCTGCTCCGTGGACCGCTCGGACATGACGACGACTCTAGCAAATCAGCTACCCCGAATCAATTTGCAAGCGGCGTATCGATGCAAAGTGCCCAGGTCATGACTCTGAGATCTGTAGCAAACAGGACCGGTTCCCGATTGACGCAAAATCGCCAAGTCGCTCATCGATGACCCGATTAGTCCCGACGCTGTCGGCTTGTGTTCACCGACAGCGTCGATGAAGATTATCCATAGGCGAGGGCACAGTTGTACTCTCGTGCCCGAGTTTTGGCAGGCTGGGAGCTGTTCGGCTCCATAACCTCTGCTTTCTGGGCGAGGAAAGAGCGAAAAAGCCCAACCAATGCCGCAGGACGACAGAAGTCTCGGGTCAAAATCGAGGTCATAATAACTGTTCCACCGTGTTCCGAATAGCGGTAAATGGAGCCATCCACTGCCCGTTGTTCTATAAGTAACGGGATTCCGATTCACTGTCACGGCAGATGTCAAGGCGACGGCTTGATAGGCAGGAACAACGCTCTTGAGTTGAATGAAATGATCTTGCCGTCGATTAAAAGAGCGACTATTCGTTGTCCGAACAGTACCTTCCTCTCGACATCAGGCTTGGTGCCGGTCACCATTTGGGATACCTAATCCGAAACAATCATTCAGGCGGATTTATGTGTATTCAAGAGAAAATCAGATAAATTTTCCGTAAACAATTGATAATAAAATGTTTAATTGTGGAGAGGCAAAAGTGCTCTGCAGGGAGCGCTAGCTGGTTTAGGCGCTAAGTCTGTGCTGTTGGATCTTGTACAGGAGGCTTCTATAGCTGATGTTCAGATTTGTTGCTGCTCTTCTACGATTCCAGCCCGAGGCCGACAATGCGTCCTGAAGCATACGGATCTCGGTTTGATTCTTGACATTGCTGATTACATCTTTCATGCCGGTAGGAATTCGTGTGTTCGTCTCCACAGTTATTTCAGCGGAGGAGTTCTCTGTGGATGTGGTGGCATTGGCGCGGGTCTTGGACCGCAGGTCGTTGTAGGCAGATTCCTGGTCCTGCAGAATAAGTGTGCGAGTGACGAAATTGCGCAGCTCTCGAAGATTTCCTGGCCAGTGGTATTCTTGTGCCGCCTCAATAATTTGGTCGGAAAATGTAGTGGGGTGTCCAAGTTCCAACGACCCTCTTTGAATCAATTGCTGTATCAAGAATGGGATCTCTTCGCGGCGTTCGCGAAGCGGCGGAACTGTGATAGTCAAGGTATTTAGACGGTAGTAAAGATCCTCGCGGAAGCGTTTTTCCGCAATCGCCGCTTCCATATTGATGTTGGTCGCGGCTAAGACTCGAACATCCACTTGAGTCGAATAACGGGCTCCCAAGCGGCAGAACGATCCATCCTGAAGTACATGAAGTAACTTGGCCTGCATCTGTGGACTCATCTCGCCAATTTCATCTAATAGGAGTGTCCCCTTATTCGCGAGCTCGAATTTTCCTGGTTTGGATTTTACTGCTCCGGTGAAAGCTCCCGCTTCATAACCAAACAGCTCACTTTCCAAGAGCTCAGTGGGCAAGGCAGCACAGTTGACATTGAGGAAGGTCTTCTCCGAACGAGCGTGATATTTGTGCAGCAGCATGGCCACAATTTCTTTTCCCACACCGCTCTCGCCTAGGATTAATACAGGAATGTCAACAGGTGCGAGTACCCGAATGTCCCTATAAAGCCGCAGCATTGTGGGGCACGCCGCCAAGAAGAAACGGCCATTGTCGAGATCTTCCAGATGATAGGCAGGAGCCTTCGCTGAAGTGTTATCGACAGCGTTTGCGGGCGACTCGATCTTGGGCCAAAAGATAAGCTTCTCGATATCCCGCCGCTGTAGGGGTTTTGTCAGCACCATGTTGATGTTCCACATACCTGCGTGGTCCTCCCAGGACGTATCGCCTTTCTCTGAGAGGATGCAGAGCTTTTCGCTGCTGACACGCTGCAAAAGGGCAGGGGCGAATAGCCCAGACCTCGACTTGTTCTTTGCCGCGTCGAATAAGAGGAACTTTGCCAATACCCCTCGGTGCAAGAGCTGCAGCGCTTCGTGGGGGTTAGGTACACATATGGCTTTGTGACCTTGGGATTCGAGAGAGTTGTGAATAATGTTGCAGACATCAATGTCGTCGCTGATTGCCAGAATTTGCACTTCGTGCGTCATTCAAACACCTCAAGGCAAAAGATAAACAAGGCTACGGCGATGCTCCTAAACGTACAGGAAGGGCATACTGATCGTTTTAACGACTTGGCATTGGCTGCCACCTGCACACTTGGCGAATTGAGAGAGCCTATACTTTGGTGGGAGCCCGGAGAACCTTTGCAGAAACCCAACGCACTATCGCCAATCGGCAATCGGCGAGTAGCGAAAAGTGCTACTAAGCAAGCCCTAATTATTTCGACCGCTTCAGGTCGTAACAACCGGTTGAGTTACTTGTCCTAGATCAATATCCAAGCTCTGACTCGCAATCAAGTCTCCTGAAGTGCAGAGAATTTATCTCTATCCCGCAAAAGTGTCAAACAAAAAAGTGCAGATCGCTTCACAATTTTTTCGTCATAATACTGAAGACAACCTAAGTTATTGGAAGTCAATAGATAGCTATAGGATTGAAGGTGCAATAGTATGTCCACCCGGACTAAGAATGACAAAAATGTGATGGTTACGAACCTACATTTCAGTAACTTTTAGGCACTCGCTTGGTAGTCAAATAGGCTCCGTACTTTTAAAGTCGGGAATTATTCGACCGATAAAAGTTACAAGGTTCTTCCCATAAATTCGTGCATAAAGCGTGATCAATGGTGCGGTTTTGTACACCAAATGCCGAGCTATCATTCAGTACTCCAAAGATCGTTCGCTATGTTGCGATCGGCAAGCAGTGTGCTGAATATATTGATTTCGTACTAAGAGTTTCGGCTGCGGAAGCGTTGGAGAGTAGCAATATTGAATTGACCAGCCCCTGAGCATCGCATAGGCTGATTGAAAGAAATACTTCATTTGGTGTTGCCAAGGAATCCATCAGGCGCAATCACAATCACTTCAACAGATTTCCACCCCGGTTAAAATCGTTATCTCTTCCCAAGTACAAGTTGCAATTATCGGTGCCGGTATCGTCGGCCTGGCAACAGGTCTTGAACTCACCAGCCGTTTCCCTGGCGTTTCCCTGGCGATCATCGAAAAAGAGACGGCAGTTGCCACCCATCAGACAAGCCACAACAGTGGAGTCATCCACTCCGGCATTTACTACAAGCCTGGCAGTCTGAAGGCACGGCTCTGCGTGGAGGGTTCGGAAGCGCTGGTGCGATTTTGTCAGGAAAACGCTGTGCCTTACGATATATGTGGCAAAGTAATCGTTGCAACTGCAGAGAATGAGCTTCCACGGCTCGATGAGTTGTATAGGCGCGGCAACGGAAACGGATTGACTGGACTGCAGATGCTCACAGCCGAGGAGATTAGAGAGATAGAGCCCCATGCCGCCGGCATTCGCGGCATTCGCGTACCAAGCACAGGTATCGTCGACTATGGGAAGGTCGCGGAGAAGTATGCGGAGCACATAGTCGAACGTGGTGGAGAGATTCACGTGCCGCATGAGGTCATTGCACTGAGGCGCTCACGCGGTAACACGATCATTGAGACGACGCGGGGCCCTATTGAAGCGGGGTTGGTTATCAACTGCGCTGGACTCCAGAGTGACCGCGTCAGTCGAATGGCAGACGCCAAGGTTGATTCGAGGATCATTCCCTTTCGCGGGGAATATTACGAAATCATCGCGGCAAAGCACTACTTAGTTAGGGGATTGATCTACCCTGTTCCTGACCCGCAGTTTCCATTCCTTGGCGTGCATTTTACGAGACGAATTGGAGGCGGAGTTGAGGCGGGTCCAAACGCTGTGCTGGCCCTGAAACGAGAGGGCTATTTGAAGAATTCATTTGACGTCGGCGACATGTTGGAATTTGCCACGTTTCCTGGCTTTTGGATTATGGCGGCAAAACATTGGCAAATGTCGGTGGGTGAGTACCATCGCTCATGGAGTAAAGCGGCGTTTGTACGAGCGCTGCGACGTCTCCTGCCGGAATTAAGAGCGGAGGACCTGATCTCTGGCGGATCCGGAGTTCGGGCCCAAGCACTGGACATTAGCGGAAAGCTTATTGACGACTTCCATTTTGTCTACACGGAAGGCATGGTTCATGTGTGTAACGTGCCATCGCCCGCGGCTACTGCTTCGCTCGCGATCGGGAAGTATATCGTGAATACGGTTTTACAACGCGGCGACAGCAATCTAGCCGCAGCACGCTAACCCACGTAGTGTCACCAATAATGAACTGATTTCATAAGAATCAACTGATGAGTCTGGTTTATTCCTGCGGAGAACCCTGCGGACCGATTAGCTCCTATGGAGGTTACTTGATTGCTTGGGGGTATCTTTGGTATAAACGCATCAGGGTATCGGGGAACCAATATCTGGTCGGATTTGTAACCTCTTTGTGTGATTGCGTCACCCAACTGCGAATGTCAGTCTGAAATTATAATGGGTGAGGCGTTCCGCTCTTCCTGTGACGTTGCCTTGAAAAACTATAGATGGCTGTAAGAACGTTTGCTTTGTACGAACGTTGGGGATGAAAGGCGACCTGCGCAACCCGTTGCTGCCAGGTAAGACATAAATCATCTCCCCTGCATCGAACGCCTCTGCGAGTTGGGCGAGATGCATTCGTACAAAACATAGAACACTACCTCTCTTTTTCTTTTGCCCTGCCTCTTATTCATGTTGTTTTGCACGTTTCAAGAGGTGATGTCCGTGTCGTCAAAATACGCTCTTCTTTCCTCCCCCGGCCCGATTGCCTCAACAACTTCTCGCATCCCTCAGAGTAACTTTCGGAAGCTAAACCATCTCCGCATCTGCTCCCCTATACGACCGTGGGGCGTCGATGCTCCTCGGATCCTCCTTGTTCTCGCAATCGCCTGCTGTCTGATGACTGCCGCGTCCGGTTGTGGATCTGGAGTTACCGTGTCGGCTGCGGAGGCTCTAGTCCGTGTCACACCAGGCGCCGTCGACTTTGGCGATGTGAGTGTTGGACTGTCGGCGGCCAGTAGTGTAGATATTACAAATCCTAGTGCGACCTCCTCGCTTGTCATCTCCCAAATAAGTGTTTCAGGCAAGACTTTTTCGCTCGCGAGTGCCGTTCAGCTTCCAATCAGCATCCCTGCCGGCGGCACACATACTTTGATGGTTGGCTTTACGCCTGCCAGCACCGATGCCTATTCCGGGCAGATCACAATGATGGATGCATCGGCAAAGCCGATCGCTCAGGTCTCCATGGATGGCCGTGGAGCGCACACTAGGAATCCACAGTTGACGATCAGCGCGTCGAGCCTGAGCTTTGGCAGCGAGGCTGTAGATACAGCGAAGACACTGTCGTTGACGCTGACCTCTTCCGGTACGTCGGCAGTAAAGGTGAGCTCGGATTCCATTACCGGCAAGGGCTTTACAATTATCGGCGGAACTTTGCCGGCGACGCTGAATCCGAAACAGGCGGTAACGCTGCAGGTCCAGTTTGAGCCGACCACGGCGGGAGCCGTAGCTGGAGAACTTACCATCAACAGCAACTCAACCAACGGAGGCACGACCCAGGTGGCTCTGAGTGGTACCGGCACAGCAGCGAATCCACAGTTGACGATCAGCGCATCGAGCCTGAGCTTTGGCAGCGAGGCCGTGGATACAGCGAAGACGCTGTCGTTGACGCTGACCTCTTCCGGTACATCGGCAGCAACGGTGAGCTCGGATTCCATTACCGGCAAGGGCTTTACAATCGTCGCCGAGAGCTTCCCCGTAATACTGAATCCGAAACAGGCGGTAACGCTGCAGGTCCAGTTTGAGCCGACCACGGCGGGAGCCGTAGCTGGAG
>NZ_LMUR01000015.1:258524-261481 GCF_009765825.1 Granulicella sp. L60
GCGTCGGCGGTAACGGTGAACTCAACTTCCATCTCAGGGGCTGGTTTCGCGATTGTTGGAGGCAGTTTCCCAGTGACATTGAACCCGACGCAAACGGTGACGCTGCAGGTCCAGTTCGAGCCGACTACAGCGGGAGCCGTAACCGGACAACTTGCCATCAGCAGCAACTCCACCAATGGAGGCACGGCTGATTTGGCTCTCAGCGGTACGGGTACAGTCTTACATTCGGTCGCCCTCAGTTGGGCCGCACCCAGTAGTTCGGCGGACCCCGTGACAGGCTACAACATCTATCGGGCGATAAGCGGTGGGTCTCTTGCTTTAGTGAACTCATCGCCGGATTCGTCGACTACCTATGTGGATAACACAGTCATGAGTGGTACTACCTATAACTACATCGTGAAAAGTGTTGATTCCAGTGACGTGGAAAGCATTGCATCGAACGAGATCACGGAGTCGATTCCGTAGCTCTCATGGAGACCTGTCCTTTGTGCCGGGAAGCTGGCAGTTCGTAAGGTTTCATATACGAACTGCCAACTCGCCCAGGTTATTCCATCACGAAGTTCGTTCCAAGGTTAACTTTCTCGCAACATCGCTTCTGCAAATAGGGCGGCTCGGATTTTTTGGTCGCACACCCCATCGTTTGAAATGCTGCTCCCTCCTATACGCGACAGCATATCATACGCAAAACACTGACTATTCGTATCGGCGGTGTGAAACGAGATTAGGATTGGTGTTGTTTTTGGGGGACGCAGTAAGCTGCAGTGCCTTGCAAACTTTGTGTACTTAGCCCTCGACGGAACCTCGCCTCGGCTCTCGCCGGTCTAATCCGTTTACTTGCAATGTGCATTGAATTGTTAAAACAACGACACATGAGTTCAAACGCAACCAAGACATGTCAAAAATATGCAAGTAGATGCGCACTTGCATGGACTGCCCGATGCATCCACTAGGAAACTGCTGTCATTCGCTTCGGCACTCAACGTGCTTATTAGATATGTAACTTTGTGAGGTGTATTGCGAGTGACTGAATTGCATGTCAGCGCGACCAGAGAATTTATCATGCAAATTCTCTGGTGAAGCCTTTGACTGCGGGAACAAGATGTTCCATCTAGCGGCTCTGGAATGCAAATAGGTTAAATTCGGGATAAGGCCAACGTAGATAAGCGAGGAAGTCATGTTCAACTTATCGCGATTAGCGTCAAGGACCAACAGGCTATCATCACTCCTTAAGATGATGATAGCCGTGTTGTTTGGCTTTGTAGGGCAGGCGCACTCCCAATGCAGCAACCCCGCGAATGCCATTGTTGCCGAGAACTGTTTAGCTGGAAATCCTGCTAGTGAGTGGGATGTCGGCCCCGGCAGTACCGGAGATTTGACGATTCAGGGTTTTGCTACTGACATTAGTGTGAATCAGGGCGGAACGATCTACTTCAAAATAAATACCCCCGCCTATGCTTATACGATCAATATCTATCGCATGGGATACTACGGCGGGATGGGTGCGCGCAAGGTTGCCACCATCACGCCGTCTGCAACGCTTCCTCAGACTCAACCAGCTTGCATGACCGACCCAACCACGGGACTCATCGATTGCGGCAACTGGGGAGTATCTGCTTCGTGGCAAGTCCCTGCAACTGCCACCTCTGGCATCTATTTTGCTCATCTCATTCGAACCGATACTGGAGGAGATAGCCACATTGTCTTCATTGTGCGAAATGACTCCAGCCACTCAGCCATCATGTATCAGACTTCCGACGAAACATGGCAGGCTTACAACTATTACGGTGCGGGCAGTTTATACGGTTCAGCGACGCCCGTCTTTGACCTTACTGCTCGTACGTATAAAGTCAGCTACAACCGCCCCTTTTTGACCAGGGGGTTTGGTCAGGAATGGGATACCTGGGTATTTGGCTCAGAGTTTCCTATGGTCCAGTGGCTGGAATCAAACGGCTATGATGTGACATATTTCACGGGCATAGATGCAGCTCGTAGTGGGTCGTTGATTCAAAACCACAAGATCTACATGGACTCAGGCCACGATGAATACTGGTCCGGGCCGCAGCGAGCCAATGTCCAGGCTGCTCGCGATGCTGGGGTGAACCTTGCCTTCTTCAGCGGTAACGAAGTTTTCTGGAAGACGCGTTGGGAAAACAGCATTGATGGAACAAACACCGCTAACCGCACTTTGGTCTGTTACAAGGAGACTCTTGCATTTGCAAAGATTGATCCTGAAGATCCTCCGACATGGACTGGCACTTGGCGTGATCCAAGCTTCAGCCCTCCAGCAGATGGAGGGAGCCCAGAGAACGCTCTGACCGGAACCCTGTTTATGGTGAACGGCACTGGACCGGATAATAACGGTAGTCTTACGATCGAGGTTCCGTCGGCCGACGGGAAGATGCGTTTTTGGCGCAACACTGCAGCGGCTACTCTTGCGCCAACTGCAACGTATACGCTACCAACTGGTACACTCGGTTATGAATGGGACGTGGATGCCGATAATGGATTTCGGCCTGCAGGCGCCTTCCACCTCTCGACTTCAACGTATACACTGACTTCGGATTTACTGCTTGATTACGGCGCGACATACGGCGCTGGTGTCGCAACTCACCACATGATGTTCTATCGCGCGCCGAGTGGTGCTCTGGTCTTCAGTTCTGGAACCATTAATTGGTCCTGGGGTCTCAATAGCAATCACGATAACCTCTTTTCCTTCGAATCTCCGACACCTGATCCTAATATGCAGCAGGCGACCGTTAACCTGTTGGCAGATATGGGAGTGCAGCCCACGACCTTGCAGCCTGGTATCGTGCCGGCCACAGCTTCATCGGATGTAACCCCACCCATATCCACCATTACCTTCCCGTCGGCCGGTTCAGCTATCAATACAGGGAGCGCCATAACCGTAACTGGAACAGCAACAGATACTGGCGGGGGTGTAGGAGGGGGTGAGGTTT
>NZ_LMUR01000015.1:261634-389357 GCF_009765825.1 Granulicella sp. L60
GCTCCAGTTGGAGCTACCTGTGGACGCCGACTGTTGTGAACTCCTCGACGACGCTCTTGAGCCGAGCGGTGGATGACAGCGCCAACCTGGAAAGCCCAAATAGTGGGGTCACCGTCAATGTACTCCCGCAGACCTGCCCTTGTAGTATTTGGAACTCCTCGTACGTTCCTGGAACCGTAGATAGCGGTGACAGCAATGCCGTTGAATTGGGTGTCAAATTCCGTGCGGATGCAGACGGCTCCGTCATAGGCGCCCGTTTCTATAAAGCAGCAGCAAATACGGGTACCCATATAGGTCACGTCTGGTCCAGCGCAGGAACAATACTGGGAACCGCTACTTTTACCAGCGAGAGCAGCTCTGGCTGGCAGCAGGTCAATTTCGCATCCCCGATTTCGGTGCTTGCGAATACAACCTATATTGTTTCCTATTTTGCGCCAGTAGGACACTACTCGAATGACTCAAATTATTTTGAACAATCTGGTGCAGATAATCCTCCTCTGCATGCTCTAGCAAGCGGGGTTGACGGTCAAAACGGAGTCTATGTCTATCCGCCTTCTAATACCGCGGGTGGTTTCCCCACGTCTAGTTCTCTTTCGACAAATTATTGGGTAGATGTCGTCTACACTTCTTCCAATACTTACAACATAAGTGGGACGATAAGTGGGTTTGGAGGCCTTGGAGCAACGCTGAGCCTGGCTGGGACAGAGACGCTAACGACGACAGCGGACGCGTCTGGTAATTACAGTTTCAATGGTGTGGCTAACGGAAGCTACAGTATCTCTGCGAGCAATCCAGGTGTCACCTTCACTCCTTCAAGTCAGTCAGTGACCATCAATGGCGCTGTGGTAACTGGTGTCAACTTTACGGCTGTCGTGACCAATCCATTGAGTGTCTCAGGAACAATCACTGGTGGCGCGGGAGCGACTGTGAACCTCGGTGGAAGTGCTTGGGCCACAACAACGGCAGATGCATCTGGGAATTATTCGTTTGGTGGGCTATTGAACGGTTCTTACAATGTTACGCCTTCTGAGACCGGTTATATCTTTAGTCCAGGCCTACAGTCCGTGGTTCTAACGGGGACAAGTGCCGCTGGTGTAAATTTCCAGGGACAGGCTTGTAATTGCAGCTCGATTTGGCAGCCATCGGCAACACCAGCGTTGATTGATAGTAACGACGCCACTCCGATCGAAGTTGGCGTTACGTTTACAGCTGATGGTCCTGGCTTTGTCACCGCGCTAAGGTTCTACAAAGCAAGTACAAACGTGGGTAACCACATCGGACATGTGTGGACTAGCTCTGGTGTTCTGCTAGGTAGCGCAACGTTTACTGGCGAAACGGCATCCGGGTGGCAGCAAGTAGCCTTCTCCACGCCTATCCAGGTGTCGGCAAACACTCCCTATATCGCATCCTATTACGCACCTTCAGGGCACTACTCCGCAGATACGAACTATTTTGCAACGGCGGGAGTGAACAGCCCACCGCTTCACGCATTGGCAAATGGCGTCGATGGTCCAAATGGGCTGTATCTTTACACCACAAGCCAGAGCGGTGCTTTTCCTACCAACACCTACTCATCAACCAATTATTGGGTAGATATTTTGTACACTGGCGCCCAGGCATACAGCATTAGTGGAACTATTACGGGTGGAGCAGGAGCCACCGTAACGTTGAGCGGGACGAGCAGTGCAACGACCACCGCGGATGGTTCCGGAAACTATATCTTCAATGGCATCTACACTGGTTCTTATTCGATCACTCCAAACCTCGCGGGCGCTGCCTTCGTTCCCGGCAACCAAGTTGTGTCAATAGCTGCAGCTAACGTCACGGGTGTTAACTTTGTCGTGCCGCAAATCTGCCCATGCAATACAATTTGGCAGCCTTCAACACAACCTGGAACGGTTGATGCAGCTGATCCCTTATCATACGAGCTTGGAGTTAAGTTCCGCGCAGACTCTGATGGCTACATTCTCGGAGTACGCTTTTATAAGGCAGTTGCGAATACCGGCGTTCACATCGGTAATCTCTGGTCTACTACGGGAAACATAAATCCGCTCTCGCAAGCCGCGTTTGTAAATGAGAGTGTTTCGGGATGGCAACAGGTACTATTCGAAAATCCTGTACCGGTTAGCGCAAATACTGCGTATATCGCCTCCTACTTTGCTCCATCGGGGCACTACTCAGATGACCAGTCGTTCTTTGCCACTGCGGGCGTTGATAGCGCACCTTTGCACGCGTTGGCAAATGGAGTGAATGGTCAGAACGGCGTCTTCTCGCAGTCGTCGGCTAGTGTGTTACCAGTGGGTAGCTTTAACGCCAGTAACTACTGGGTGGACGTGATCTACGCGACGACAATGACGCACAGCCTTGGAGGGATAATTACTGGCGCTGGTGCCGCGGAAGCGACAATTGCTCTGAACGGTATGGCAACTGCGACCGCCACTTCAGACTTGTTTGGAAACTATAGCTTCGGCGGCCTTGCCGATGGGACTTACACGGCGACGCCAAGCAAATCTGGCTATGTCTTCAGTCCTGGAAGTCAAACGATTACCATTAGTGGAGCACACAATCTCGCTGTCAACTTTACCACCGGACCATTGACTTATGTTGTTTCGGGCACGATCGCTGGAGGACCTGGGATCACAGTATCTTTGGTGGGGACATCTACGGCAACTGCCACCACGGATACCTCCGGAAATTACAGTTTTCCTGCGGTGCCAAACGGCACGTATACGGTAACGCCAAGCGCTGTGGGATTTACTGTCAGCCCCATCAACCAGAACATCACTGTCAATGGAGCGAATGTGGGGGCAGTAAACTTCACCGCCACCGCTATCACTTACTCGATTACTGGCACGATCAGCGGAGGCGCAGGAGCGACAGTGAGTCTGACGGGGGCGGCCAATGCTACAACTACAGCTGATACTTCCGGAAATTACAGTTTTTCCGGCGTAACGAGCGGGTCTTACACCATAATCCCTGCCAAGACTGGCCTGGTCTTTACTCCGACAACTCTTGCCGCCACGGTCGCAGGAGCGAATGTCCTCGGCGCGAGCTTTGCCGTGCCACAAAATTGCCCATGCGACACAATATGGCAGCCTGCAGCAATGCCCTCCGTTATTGATGCCGCGGATAATAAAAGTATCGAAGTTGGAGTCAAATTTCGCTCCGACTCCAGTGGATATATAGTGGGAATAAGATTTTACAAGAGTGCGGCGAATGTCGGAACTCACAAAGGGAATCTCTGGTCGAGTACGGGAACGTTGCTTGCAACTGCGACCTTCACCAATGAGGGAAGCTCCGGATGGCAGCAGGTCTTCTTCACCAATCCGGTTGCGATCGCGGCGAACACGACTTACGTTGCTTCGTACTTCGCGCCAGAGGGTAATTACTCAGGCGACTCGAGTTTTTTTGCAAGTGCAGGAGTGGATACTCCTCCGCTGCACGCGTTAGCCAATGGGGTTGACGGCTCGGACGGAGTCTACCTCTACGGCCCTAGTAGCGGATTTCCGATTAGCAGTTTTAGCGCCGCGAATTACTGGGTCGATGTCATATATGTGCCGACATACACTATCTCGGGCACTATTAACGGAGCCGGTGGTGCTGGTGCAACGGTAAACTTAAGTGGGGCAGTGACGGCTAGCACCACAGGAGACGCATCTGGCAATTTCAGCTTTAGCGGATTGACCAGTGGTAGTTACACGGTTGTACCCAGCAACACCGGATATGTATTTTCCCCGACAAGTCAGAGTGTGATGGTGAACGGGAGCAATGTTACCGTTCCTGCTTTTACTGCTACTCCTCAGACTTATACCATCTCCGGTACGATCAGTGGGACAGGAGGTAATGGAGCAACTGTGAGTCTAAGTGGAGCAGCAACAGCTACCATTACTGCGAATGCTTCCGGCTTCTACACTTTCTCTGGCTTAGCAAATGGATCGTACACGCTGACACCGACCAAGACTGGCTACGTCTTTACACCTGCAAGCCAAGTAGTCACGATTAGTGGAGCAAATGCGGCTGCGAACTTCACTTCGGTAATACCGACATATGCAATTACTGGCACGATCAGCGGGGCAGCGGGCAATGGAGCGACTGTGAGTTTAAGTGGAGCAGCAACAGCTACCACTACAGCGAATGCTTCCGGCGGTTACACTTTCTCCGGTTTAGCAAATGGATCGTACACACTGACACCGGCCAAGACCGGCTATGTCTTTACGCCGACAAGTCAGGCAGTCACGGTTGGCGGAGCAAATGCGACCGTAAACTTCACCTCAGCGCAAGCATTCACGCTCTCTGGCACGATCAGCGGTGCTGGTGGGTCGGGAGCTACAGTGACGTTGACGGGAGCAGCGACAGCTGCAGTGACCGCCAATAGCTCCGGTGTTTATAGCTTCTCCGTTAGAAACGGCTCGTACATGGTAACGCCCACAAAAGCTGGATACGCGTTCACTCCAACGAGCCAAGGAGTTACGGTGAGCGGAGCGAATAAGACCGCAAATTTCAGCTCAGCGGTGACCTATACGATCACTGGCACGATCAGTGGAGCTGGAGGCAATGCAGCAACAGTCAGTCTCACCGGAACCTCATCAGCTACCACGACAGCAAGTGCCTCCGGTGTCTATAGCTTCACCGTTGTGAATGGCTCGTACACGGTAACACCCATCAAAGCTGGATATGTATTGACTCCAGCGAATCAGGCAGTCACCGTAAGCGGAGCGAACAAGACCGCAAACTTTAACTCAGCACCGACCTATGCGATCACTGGCACGATCAGTGGAGCTGGAGGTAATAGCGCGACGGTGAAACTGACTGGAGAAGGGACGGCTACTACGACGACGAATAGTTCCGGCGCGTATATGTTATCCGGCGTAGTGAACGGCACGTACACTGTGACGTCTACTAAAACTGGCTATGTCTTTACGCCGGCAAGTCAGGCAGTCACAGTTAATGGAGCGAATGCTACAGCGAACTTCAGCTCTGCAGCTCAAACCTATACGATCAGCGGCACGATTACCCACGGATCGGGTGCGACGGTGAAGTTGACGGGAGCGGCAACAGCTTCTGTGACTGCGAACTCGTCGGGAGCCTTTACATTTACGGGTGTGACGAATGGATCGTATACTGTTACGCCTAGCAAATCCGGTCTTACATTTACTCCTTTGAGCAAAGCGACAACGGTCAACTCGGGGAATGTGACGGGATTGAACTTCGTTGTTCTCCAGTGATAGTGGCGCGGATGGCGGGGGTAATTCTTGGGAAATGTATCGGTTAGAGCGCGCTTGATTCAATGGTTTGCTATCAATAGGGTCGTTTAGGAGCTGAGCGCCTGAAGTGTCTCGATAATATAGTCTTGCTCGGACTCAGTCATTTGGTGGAAGAGGGGGAGAATCAGCGCGGTATCGGTGGCGAGGTTAGTCTGTGGTAGAGCGTGGTCCCAGCGCTCTGAGCGGTAGGGTGGTTCACGATGTATCGCCATGATTGCTCGCCGCGTGGAGATCTTTTTCTCCAGCAATTCCTGCATGACAGCGTCGCGTCTTGCTGCAAAAGCACCGACCAGGCGCACTAGGTAGGACTGGTAGTTATGGCGGCAATTAGCGGGGACCATAGGCATCCGCAACCATGGAAGCGTTTGAAGAGCTTCAGTGTAACGCGCGGCCAAGTAACGTCGCCGCTGCAGAAAATCGCTCAGACGGCTAAGTTGTGTAATGCCTACCGCCGCCTGCATGTCTGTCATGCGGAAGTTGAAGCCGACTTCATCGTATGTCTCAGTGGTGGTCTGCATTGCATTATGGCGAACCACATCTGACAAACTCATGGCGTGCTGTCTGAGCCGCCGAAGCCTCTCTGCGAGTTTAGCGTCGCTCGTGGTGATCATTCCACCCTCACCGGTTGTTAGCACTTTGCGGGGATGGAAGCTGAAGCATGCCATCGTGCCCAGAGGCTGGCCAATCAGTCTTCCGTTATACTCGGAGCCGATGGCGCACGCAGCGTCCTCGATCACGGTGAGATTATGCCTGGCAGCTACGGCTAAAATGCCATCCATGTCCGCCGGAAGTCCAACCTGGTGAACTACAAGTATAGCTTTTGTGCGCGGTGAGATAACCTCTTCGATCCGACCGGGATCGAGATTATAAGTTTCCAGATCGATGTCACCGAAGACCGGGGTTGCTCCGGTGTGGGCGATCGAGTTAGCAGTGGCGATAAAGGAGAGGCTCGGGCAGATAACCTCGTCTCCCGAGCCTATGCCACTTGCCAGCAGTGCAAGATGGAGTGCAGTAGTACAGGAGGAAACGGCAACGGAATAGTCGCAACCAATATACGCCGAGAACTTCACCTCGAATTCGGCGGCGCGAGGTCCTTGCGTTACCCAACCGGTGCGCAGTACGTCGATAACGGCCTGTTCTTCCTCAGCCCCTATATATGGACGAGCGACAGGAATCATCTTCGTAACAGGAGTCGAGAGAACACTCACTTTTCACCTCCTACGGCAGCTGACATCTCCAACCTAGTTTCATTGCGCCACTGGATTAACGTCTTCAGGCCAGTTTCGAGATCTGTCTGTGCTCTGAAGCCTAGCATCTTCTCAGCTTTCTCGATTGCAGCGCGACGTGTTTGAACATTGTTTACTTTTCGTGCTTCGTGGTACTCCGGCTTGAGGTGTGATCCGGTAACCTCCAGTAGCATATGGCATAATTCATTCAAGGTCGTTTCAACACCCATTCCAACATTAAAGATCTCGTCAGTGACGTCGGATACGAGGCCCGCAACATTTGCGCGAGCCACATCCTCTACAAACACGAAATCCATCGACTGTGAGCCATCTCCAAAGATTTTTGGAGATTGGCCGTTTTCAATAGCATCCATCCAGCGGACCAACACCTCAGTGTAGACACCGTCCAGATCCATACGCGGTCCATAGATATTGAAGTAACGAAAGGCAACGTAAGGCAGCTGAAACATTTCGTAATAAGCCCGAAGCATTTGTTCGTTAGCTATCTTGCCAGCTCCATAAAGAGTCCGATTATTAAATGGGTGGCTCTCATCCATTGGAAGATAGGAGGGATTACCGTAGACAGAGGCTGAGGACGCTGCCACGATCTTCTTGACCTTGTGACGAACCGCACTCTCCAAAACATTTGAGGTGCCATCCATGAGAACCTGGACAGCTTCACGCGGCGCTTCGGCACAGCGGGTGATACGGAGAGCAGCTTGGTGAAAAATATAGTCGACACCATCTATAGCGCCGTCTACCGCATTGGCATCACGTATATCTCCGTCAATGATTATCACGTTTCCTTTTCTTTTTGCGCTCTCTAGATTTCTCAAGTTTCCACGGACAAAGTTATCCAATACGCGCACTTCAGTTGCACCTGCATTCAGCAGCTGGTCTGCAGTGGCGCTCCCTACGAAACCTGCTCCGCCTGTGATGAGTATCTTCGCCCCTTGAATAGGATTCATTTCAGGCTCTCCTGCCACTTCCCTAACTGTTTATCACCAGTCTTCATAATAATTGCCCAACTTGACGCGAACGATTGCTCAACTGACTACTATGTACGATGCCGAATTACTCGCGCAGGTACTCCCGCTACGACTGCATATTCCGGAACATCGACAGTAACTACAGCCCCCGCGCCGACAATGGAATGAGCACCCACATGAACACCGGGAAGAATTGTGGAATTTGTACCAATATCCGCTCCGTAGCCTATGACTACCGGCTTGATACTGAGTTCTGTCGCAATGATGGGGACGTCTATCGGCTTACCCGTGTGGGAGGATCCGAGCACCTTCGCTCCTGGACCCCACCCTACGTAATCCTCAATAACCAGATCCCGAGCATCGAAGTAGGCGTGGGGGCCGATCCATACATGGTTGCCGATGCGGCATGTTCCGTCAAATCTTCCCTGAATCATCGTTTGAGGCCCGATGAACACGGCATTTCCAAGCTCCATGGTCTCGGGATGCTTCAAGACAACCTCGGGGCTAATCTGCAGGCTATGTCCAGCCGTTCGACACATTGCACGAAAGATCATGCGCCGAAGCTGGGTTTCAAAGATGCCCTCCTCGCTCCGATATCTGGAGTACAGAGCGAGTAGCTCGAGCGGCGAATGATTCTGTTTTAAGTGCGCAGCGAAGTCCCATTCCCAACCTGGATCAAAGAGTATTTTAGTGCTTCCGAACACCGCAGGCACAGCTCTGGCCTTCGAGGTTTTTGCTGTCTCGCGCTCAACCAACATGGCAACTCTCCCGGAGCTCGGATACGACCCGTTCGATCGTTTGCGTGCGGATACCTGGGTACATCGGAAGTGAGAGAATACGATTCTTAACTCTCTCGGCTACCGGGAAGTCGCCCTCCTTGTAGCCAAGAAAACGGTAAGCCTCTTGTAGATGAAGTGGTATCGGATAATGCAGCCCAGATTCAATGCCAGCGTCAGTCAATTGATGGCGAAGGGCATCGCGATTGGACGTTTGAACGACGTAAAGATGATAAACGTGATGGCCGTAGTCCATTTCGTTGGGTATCTCAATATCGGTATCAACGAATGCTTTGTCGTACGCTGCTGCCGCTTGGCGCCGCTGATTATTCCATCGGTCGAGATACTTGAGCTTTACGGAAAGAATTCCACCTTGAAGCCCATCCATGCGCATATTGAGTCCGGGGAATATATGTTCATATCTTTTTGATGATCCGTGATCGCGCCATAACCGAATGCGCTGTGCAAGGTCACCATCGTCAGTAGTCACAGCTCCGCCTTCACCACAGGCTCCAAGATTTTTCCCTGGATAAAAGCTGAAGCATCCAGCTATGCCGAATGCACCTGCTTTACGGCCTTTATATTCTGCACCATGAGCCTGGCATGCGTCTTCAACTACTGGAATACCATGGAGGTTTGATATTTCAAGGATCCGGTCCATATCCGCAACCTGCCCATAGATATGGACAGGGATGATGGCGCGGGTTTTGCTCGAGATAGCTGCTTCGAGCAGCGCAGGATTCATCGTGAAGGAAACAGGGTCAATATCTATAAATACGGGACGAGCTCCAACGGCTGTAATAGCCTCTGCGGTGGCGATAAAGGTATGAGGAACTGTAATGACTTCATCTCCAGATCCGATGCCGAGAGCTGCCAGAGCCAGTTGAATGGCAGCAGTTCCAGTATTCACTGCCACGCAGTGGGTCGTTCCGACATACGCAGCAAACTCCTGCTCGAATCTCTGAACCTCAGGTCCCAACACAAAGGTCGACTCATTGAGGACGCGATCAAATACATCGCGAAGCTCTTCCTTTATTTCGCTGTGCAGTAACTTCAGGTCCACAAAAGGGATCTTCATTTTTTCTCCATTTGTCTCAGCGTGCGAGCAGGATTACCCGCGACAGTCGTATTAGGAGGAACATCACGAGTAACGACACTGCCAGCGCCTACTGTGGAAAATTCACCGATAGTAACTCCGCAGAGAATTGTGCAACTTGTGCCTATTGATGCACCACGTTTCACAAGTGTCCGAACAACCTGCCAGTTTGCTTCAGTCTGCAGTTCACCACCGGCGTTCGTGGCGCGGGGATACTTGTCGTTGATGAACGAAACATTATGGCCAACGAAAACATCGTCTTCAATCTGAACGCCTTCGCAGATGAACGTGTGGCTCGAGATCTTTACGTTCCTACCTATTTCAGCGTTCTTCTGGATCTCGACGAACGTCCCAATTTTGCTGTTTTCGCCAATCGAACATCCATAGAGATTCACGAATGCAAAGACACGCACACCCTCACCTAGCTTTACATCGGGAGCGATGCGGCTGAACTCGGACATCTCGCGACGCGATGTCTCAGGCGCAATTTGGCCTTTGTAGAGAGGCCACAAATCGATATTGATTCGAGGATCAGTCATCTTTAAGCAGCTCCGCGACTCAGCACGAGCCCGTCAGGCGCGAGATGTACTAGTTTGCCGCGCTGCTTCATCGAAAGCGAAGCACTTTCGAGAATGCGGACAACTCGCAATCCTGCCTGGCCTCCTGTAATTGGCTCAGCTCCAGTCTGGATACACTCAGCAAAATGCTTTATCTCAACCTTCAGGGCCTCTGAGAGATCCAACTGGGGAGCGAACATATCGCCTGAACGGTAGCCAACTAGTGCTTGATATCGCGAATCAGGTGACCCATTTACGGTAATTCCTTTGTCATAAACCTTGACCTTTTCGCTTGGCTCCATGTCGTCGTACACGATCATCTGTTTGCTACCACCAACCAGCGTGCGCCGAACCTTGACAGGCGAAAGCCAATTGACATTGACGTGCGCGATCAGATTTTCTTCGAAAAACATAGTGATATACGCCAGATTTTCCGTGCCGCCAAAGACATGATTGATTCCAGTTGCGGCAATGGCACATGGAGACGATGGAAGGATGTAGTCCATAATCGCAAGGTCATGGACTGCGAGGTCCCAGATAACATCGACATCGCGCTGGAACAAGCCTAGGTTTATACGAGTGGAGTCGTAGTAAAGAATATCACCTAGTTTTCCGGATGCCGCAATGTCTTTAATCTTGCGAACTGCCCCTGTATAGACAAAGGTATGATCCACCAGCAGCGTCAACTTGCGGCGTGCGGCTTCGTCTATCAACCGAAGAGCCTGATCAGAAGAAGAGGTCATCGGCTTTTCAACCATGACATGTTTGCCGCTTTGCAGAGCCTGTAGGGCCAGATCGTAGTGGGTCGAAACTGGCGTAGCGATCGCAATCGCGTCAATCTCGGGGTTGTTGAGTAACCTGCGAAAGTCCGTCGTCACTTCAACAGAGGGATAGCGGTTGCTCAATTGCTGCAACCGTTCTTCGCGCATGTCGCTGACTGCAACCACGCGAGTTTCCGATACTTCGAACATATTGCGGACTAGATTAGGTCCCCAATATCCGTAACCAATTATCCCGAAATTTATCACGTTTCCTCCACGACTGCGTAAACATAACCATCGGAGTGTCAACCTAATACAAAAAATTGCACATACATACAGGCTGAATGACCAAGGAAAACCTTTAGAGCCTTATTGATTTTAATCTTTCTACTCATCCATCTACGGACTGCGTAAACATTTATGAGAGAAGCATGTCGACTTCCAAACTTGCATCTGGAAGAGTTATCTGAAGTCATTAATTCCAGGCAACTTCTGAAGATCACGAAATGGCAACTTATGCTGTGGCGGATTCGCAGATTGAACTACGGGTAGTCCAACTTCCTTGATTTTGTACAACAGCGTGCGATAACTGATATCCAATGAATGTGCAGTTTTCCTCCGGTTCCATTTATGTGCCTCGAGCACGCCCAAAATAATCTTTCTCTCCAAGTGCTGAATCGCACGCTTTGTCTGGACGCGCAGGGGAGTTGTCAAATCGATTACCTCTGGAACTAGCGGGCGAAGCTCTTCAGGCTCCCTCATTAGAGAAAGAATGTGTTCATCTCCACCTAACACGACGTATCGTTTTGCCATGTTCTCAAGCTCTCGAATGTTTCCGGGCCAGTGATAGGATTCAAGCGATTTCATAAAAGACAGATGCAGCGGCGCTGGCGTTCCTCCGAACTGCGCACTATACATCTTGACGAAATGGTTCATTAGGATGGGTATGTCAGAGACGCGCTCGCGTAAAGAAGGCATCTGAACCCTAATCACATTGATCCGATAGAACAGATCGGTACGAAATCCACCTTTGGCTACTTCAGCCTCAAGATCGCGGTTTGTCGCGCAGACTAGTCGAATATCGATTGCGCGTTCATCCACTGCTCCCAGCCTCACGACCCGGAAGTCCTGGAGAGCGTGCAAAAGTTTAGGTTGGAGGGCCAGATTCAGCTCTCCTATCTCGTCCAGAAATAGTGTGCCCTTATCAGCCTGCTCACATTTACCGGCTTGCGATCCCGTTGCTCCCGTAAATGCGCCCGGTTCATGTCCAAAGAGCTCACTCTCAAAGAGTTGGTCCGGGATGGCCGGGCAACTCACTTTGAGGAAACTGTGAGAACGGCGTGCACTCAGATTATGTAATAGTCTTGCAGCCAGCTCCTTGCCCGTGCCGCTCTCACCCGTTATGAGAACTGGAACTTCGGTCAATGCCGCTTTTTGCAGTTGATCGCTAATTCGATGGATCGCCGGTGAGTCACCAATAAGGGCTTCAACCGGTCTACATCCTTGAATTTCGAGCATACGCCGCCCTCAGCAGGAAGAAAATATGCACGTGGGTGACCAAAGCGAAAAATGAAAATTACTGCCACTACCACTATCATCCCAGCAGGTAATCCGTCTGTTGGGTACATGCGTGGAGTAAAGGAGCTATAGAGCTGAAAGAAACTGGATCGAAGAAACACAAGCTCTTGGTCGTAGTACAACAAATTGCACACTTTGCAAATTACTGCAGAATCCACGACATTTCTGGGCCGATTTTCGCAACCATATGGTGGCAAATCGCTGAAAAGCCCTTTTGTCTTTGGCCATCTATTTGCTATTTATCAGACTCGAGGGTAAACCACGGTAGATGCGTCCTTATGGCTCAATTCGGTTGTTCGCTACCCTAATAGTGTTAGGTCTTTCGGCGAGCTACAATCAAGCACAAAGTGTCGTCGCTACTGAGCCGGATGCCATAAGGCCGGCAAATGCCAGACAACCCAGTGTGGCAGCGAATGTCGAGTTGCGGGCTTCCAGCGAGACATCTCAATTCGCCCTCGGTGTAGCCGATGTGATTCACGTAAATGTTTGGAAAAATGCCGATCTTTCGCAAACGGTAACGGTTGGTCCGGATGGTTTTGTGTCGTTACCCCTGTTGGGAGATGTGCATGTCGCGGGAATGACCGCGAATCAACTGGCGCAGTCTCTGTCTTCCCGGCTCACCACCTATGTTGTGAGTGCTCAGGTGACGGTTAGTGTAGTCGAGATCCGGAGCAGGCAAGTCTACGTGATGGGGCAGGTCGGCAAACCCGGCGGATACCCTCTGATTGCACCGATTACGATTCTTCAACTCATTGCTCAGGCAGGAGGACTAAACACGTTTGCGAATCGCAAGCGAATATTTGTGATTCGAGGAACGAAAGGGGAGATTCAGCGACTAAAGTTCAACTATGTTAACGCCTTACAAGGGGATACTCGGCAGAATATTAGTCTGCAGCCAGGCGATACGGTCGTCGTCCCATAGGGAAAGTCATGAGCAAATTCGAGCGTATTCGCCTTATAGTCGCGCTATCTACCGGTCTTATTGCGGGATCTCTTTTGGCCCAGACGTCGAGCGAAGATCAGACAAGCACAAGCGCCCAATCTCCCGCCGAAGTAACGGGTATGGTTGCTGAAAATTCTGTTCAAGATTCCAAAGGGAGAGAGGAAGAGCAGATGCAATATGCTGCGGCGCTCAACGGCTCAGGATTGATCTCTATGGAAGGCTCCATGAGCTCGCATCTACTTCTTGGCGCGACTGTTGCCGGTGGATGGGATAGCAATCCCGACAGTCTCGGAAACGGGATGTCGTCAGGAGTGTACACGCTAAGTCCATATTTAGGGATACAAGCAAATACTGCTAAGATGCAGGTTCTTCTCCAATATCAACCCTTGATGACTGGGTACAGTTCCGATGTTTACTCGAATCAGACAATGCATATGGCGTCCTTCGCAATTTTAGGAAACGTAAACGAGCGTTGGAAGTGGGAGTTAAAGGGTACAGGTAGTTACGGACAAGATTCAACCCGTTTACTTGCGCCTCAGCAGACGGTAGTCGTAGGAGAGGTTTCTGGAGCGGGTCCCAATTCTGCTTCGTATATCCCCAACGCTGGCACAATAACATATATTGATGGTGGGTTGGAAGTCCACTATAAAGAATCTGAGCGGGATTCAATTGAATTTCGCGTTGCGAACTCGTTCAACCAATACTCTGGCTTCAGTTCAAGAAACAGTATTGCAACTACTAGTCTCAGCTATAATCGAGACCTCTCATCTACGCTTGGGCTATTTGCCTATGGGCGGAACTCCTACTATTATGGGTCTTTCAATTGTTCAAGCTTTGGGGGTGGGCTCGGCCTCCGGTGGCAAGCGCTTGAGAAGACATCCTTATCGCTAAGCGGTGGACCGCAGCTCGATACTGCGGCATGTGGAAATCAGCAAGGTTTTTCCTACAACGCAGCTTTTAGTACTAGACTGTCCGATAAATCGCAGATATACCTATTGGCGGCTCGTGAACCCGCTACGTCCTATCTTGGGCCCGGACTGTGGCTAATAAGCACATCTGGAGGATATCAGCGGCAAGTGGTGACCACAGCTACTTTGAGCCTGGATTTAGGCTATGTCAGTAGCAATACTCTGACTACTACAAATTCCTATCATGACATCTATTTCGACTGCATATACAACCATAGTTTGGGCCACGGATTGAGTATTTCGTATAGCTATCGTGGCTATGTAGGAGACACAGGGGAGACTAGCTTTCGTCGTAACGCTGCACTGTTCTCGATAGCATGGTCGCCAAATGCGGGAAAGATTTTTCAGTAAAAGTTGCAATTTTAATATTGAGAGGACTCATGAATCAGAGACAAGTCAATCCAGACGGCTCATCTATGTCGATCAGGCAATGTCTGGAAGCCCTGAAGAAGCATGGTCATATCGTATTTTTGTCTTCGCTTCTCCTTGCGGTTTTCGGCATAGTTGGCGTATCTCTGCTACCTGACGTCTATCGCGCTAAAACTACAATCTTGGTAGATCCGCAGAAAATTCCTGAGCGCTATGTCGCCTCAACAGTTACCTCCGATCCAAATGCACGTATGAACACGTTGACGCAACAAGTACTCAGCACCTCCAGACTGCAAGAGATCGTAGACAAGAACAATCTCTATCCCGATCTGCGTAAAAAGTGGTCAAGGGAAGAAGTCATAGAATACATGCGCCAGAAGACGACAATAGAGCTAAAGCTAACTCCCCCCCCGGAGCAGGGACTGAGTAGCTTTAGCATCTCGTACGAGGACGAGGATCGATCGCTTGTGGCGAATATAGCGAATCAGCTTGCTTCAAGTTTCATAGATTGGAATCTTAAGGTGCGCGAGCAGCAAGCACTCGGCACCTCACAGTTCCTTTCAACCGAATTGGGACAAGCCAGAAAAAGTCTCGAGGAGCAAGAGGGGCAGCTTGAGGACTTTAGAATGAAACATTCTGGGGCTACCCCAGACCAAGTCAACTCTAATTTGCAGGCATTGTCCCGATTGCAGGCTGACGTCCAGACAAATGCGGACACGATCAGCAGGCTCGACCAAGAGCGAATCTTGTTAGCCCAAGTGAAGCCTACAGAAGCGCGCGACACCGCTTCGCTTACTGAGCGGGGACGCATGCTTCAGGAAAAGCGCCGTTTGGATGGCGAGCTTTGGAATCTGAAGAGACAGTTCACAGATACGTATCCGGACGTCATTGCTGCGACGGAACAGCTCAAGAATCTAAACGCACGGTTAGCGGCAATGCCTGAACCTCCTGCAGACTCTGTTGATTCGTACGACTCTAACACTCAAGTCCGTCTCACTCTCATCGACAAGGAATTGCAGCGGCGCAAACTGCAGCAGGCGGCTCTTCAACAACAGATTCAGTCTTATCAGGGAAAAGTAGATTCCGTACCAGTTCTCGAAACCCAACTCGCTGAACTCACGCGCAACTACGAAGTGTCGAGACAGAACTATCAGTCTCTACTCGACAAGACATTCTCCGCGGGAATGTCCGAGGAGTTGGAACGCAAGCAACAGGGACAACGATTTACGGTTCTGGATACTGCCAAGACTCCCGAAAAGCCGATTAAACCAGACCGAATCCTGCTAATGGCTGGTGTCATGGCTCTAGCTCTCCTTCTGCCAGCAGGGATAACGATATGTATTTATTTAATGAGCGGCTCGATTAAGTCCGAGGCCGAACTGAAGGGAATGCTTCCGCTTAAAATCCAAGTTCTTGGAACAATCCCGCCGATTACGAGCAGAGCTGATCTGCATCGTGGACGGATGATCACAGTTCAGACAGTTTTAGTGTCAGTGATTGCATGTACAGCGTTAGTTATCTTTCTGCTTAAGGTTAGGCCTATTTTATGAGTTCAACTCTAGGGCTGCATACAGCAAACGCAGTTCGTTTAGTCGATAGCACCCCTCTACGCATGACGCCAGGGAGACGGATGATTACAATCCAGCCGAACAAAAAGTCCCGCCTGGTTTTCTTGACTGAGCCCACGGGGCTTGCGGTGGAGCAGTATAAAATACTGCGTCGTCGACTCTGCACGCTCCATCCAGATGGCGGAACAGTTTTGATCACGAGCCCAAGTCCAGGTGAGGGAAAGACCCTAACCTCGGTCAATCTCGCCTGGTGTCTTGCAGAGGCTGGGCAGCGTACTTGCCTGGTTGATCTAGATTTTAGGGCTCCAGGAATTGGTCCTACACTAGGCTTTGCGTTCGAAGAGGATGGCGTCGAGGAAGTGCTGGCTGGTAAGCGGACTGTCAGCCAATCTATTCGTCAATTAGGGGATCGTTCGCTGTATGTACTAGGTATTAAAAGGCGTCTTATCTCGCCTGGGGAGCTTCTGTCACCCACAGCTCTAATTCCGCTCTTGACTGATCTCCGCGCCATGTTCCAATGGGTAATTCTAGATTTTGCACCGATAATCCCCATGTCGGACGTTGCCGAGGTCGTAGCAAACGTAGATGGGGCGCTTATGGTGATACGTTCCGGAAAAACGGATAAATCGATGGTCCCACCATCTCTTGAGATATTGGGGCCCAAACTCTGGGGGATGATCATGAATGACTCTCCTATCATCGGTGGCTCGTACTACGGTTACTACGGTAGCCGTAAAGACTAAATTGCACAGAAAGAACCCGAATATCCATTGAGTTAGTGCATTTATTGCATCTGCGGTGTGCTCTTGTCCAACTTGTATCCTGGCATTGCAGCGTGGGCTAGGAAAGGTAATTGAGTTGCCTTTGCTCATAGTCTAGCTTGAATAGCTTCCTTGCTAGGCTTCGGAACGATCATCCATCTCTATTTTAGAGAAAAGAGGGAAGTGTTGAATAGTCGGCGATATCGCGGTATCTCTTTGGTCGTGCTCCTGACTCTGGTTGGCATTCCGAGTAACGCTCAGGAATCTATGCCAATGCCACCTAACAACCAAAAGTCCGCGGAAGTGCCGGCAAATGTGCTCAAAGATAACGGTAAGATGCCGACATATGATGAGGGTAGGCCTGGGATCGTCCGCACGTACTACATAGCCGCAGATGAGGTCGACTGGGATTACACGCCACGGGGACGTAACTTGGCTGGGGTACCGCATGTTGAGACGGCCGAAGACGAGGCTGGTGGAGCAGGACGCCATCGCATATATCATAAGGCCATCTATCGCGAATACACCGATGCTACCTTCAAAACACTGAAGATTCATACCCGGCAGTGGGAACATCTGGGCATTCTGGGCCCGCTAATTCGCGCAGAGGTTGGCGACTCGATACGCGTTGTTTTTAGAAACAATACTCATCTCTCGGTTACTATGCATCCACACGGTCTGGAGTACAAAAAAGATGCAGAAGGAGCCTTGTATAACGATGGAACTTCCGGGATTGTGAAAGAAGATGACAGAGTCGGTCCTGGTAGGACTTATACTTATATCTGGACTGCGCCGGAACGAAGTGGACCCGCAGTCATGGATCAAAGCTCAGTATTGTGGATGTACCATTCGCACTTTGTGGAATCCACGGACATAAACACTGGTCTTATTGGTCCTATTATCGTTACGGCTCGCGGTTTGGCCCGGCCTGATGGATCGCCGAAGGACGTGGATAAAGAGTTCATTACGGACTTCGCAATATTTGATGAGACCGATAGCTGGTTCTTCGAAGGCAACTCGGGAAAGCAAGGGCGAGCTATGCGCTCAAAGGCTGCAAACCCCTTGCTTCGCGAGCAGAATCTGCTCTACACGATCAACGGCTATATAGAGGCCAATCTTCCTTTGCTGACGATGAGGAAAGGCGAGCGTGTCCGTTGGTATTTACTTTCCAACAGCAACGAGGATGACATTCACATGGCTCATTGGCACGGAAACACCGTGGTCTGGAACAAAATGAGAATGGACTCACTCTTTCTAGGACCCATGGCGATGGCCACCGCGGATATGGTGCCAGACAATGAAGGAACCTGGCTTTTCCACTGCCATGTAAACGATCACTTCATGGGTGGGATGGTAGGGCTATACCAAGTACTTCCTTAATGCGGCGCATACTCTGTGTCGAGTCGAAACCTTTCAATTGAAACGGAAGTGAAGTTTTGTCTGCACGCATTTGGGAGGATTTGGCTCACATGTTCTACCACTGAGATATCCGTTCAGCGTTCAGGCAATTAATACCACAGAGGCGGTTTCAATGTAATCTACGAGTCTGGCTCCCGCCCTTCATTTTGGTGCTTAAAAAAATCTTATCCTGCGGTAGTAGTCATGGCTTTCATTCACAGTCTCTCCTGCGTTGTTGATGTGAAGATTTTTGGTGACGATTATGCAGGTCGTTGCATAAGTTCGACCCATCTGCTGAATCACCTCCGCCAATTCCTAGGATGGCCCGAATGGCGTTAGGATTTGGAACTGCTTACTTAGACCTTGAAAACTCGTCGGATGCTTCTTTTTATCTCGTCCACTGCAAATAGGCCTCACAATTTTCTACGTCATGGTGACCAACGTCTTGGTAAGATCTTGAGTTGAACAACTCCTTGCACACTTGTTATGCCACGATTCACCGGGTTATTCGGGCGAAGAAGCCGATTGATCTCGTCGATTTGACGGCAGAATACCGAGGCCTTCGCCTCCTCAGAAGTTTTGTCCCTGTCATTTTACGGGCAGTGACTGCCGTCAAGTTGTTGAAAATAGGTTTCGCGAATCCAATCAGGTAGTTTTAGATCGGTCATTACGGCCAAGAGCTTCCCTGATCTGAACCTTGAGGAAACTTCCCATTTCTCGTGGAAACCGTCCCCAGCTGATAAGCAAGAATATCGATTAATGAAAAGAATCGACATTCTGCCCCCCTAAAAAGCTTGATCTTACCCCATGGTTGGTGAAGCCTATGAATACGGTCGTTGGGGACCGAACATAGACATGTAATATCTTGCCATATTGCGAATGTGCAAGTTCAGCTGGCATTCCAATTGCTTAGGTTATTGAGTCAGAACAAGAGCGCCCTGATCAGAATTGACAGCTCGGCCCCGATCTCGATGCACGCTAACTGTTCCGCTTTATTCGACTTTATATATGGTATTTGGTGCAAATTTAGCCTGAACTTAGGTTTTCACAGTGACCACTGTAGGTTACCATCGCGAAGCGTTGCCTAGTATTGGTTGACGCGATTTGGGAGGGGCAATGAGCTGTCTAGCGGAGTCGTTGTCGAACTACGCCTCAATCTTAAATCCAGCCGCGAGTGATCGCCCTCATTGGTATGCCGTATATACCTACCCGCGCCATGAAAAAGTTGTGACACAACAGCTCGAATCAAAGTCTGTTGAAGCTTTTCTTCCCACTTTTGTCACTGAAAGCCGCTGGAAAGACCGGCGGGTACGAATTCAAACCCCAGTCTTCCCGGGATACGTATTTGCACGAATCGACCTGAGAGAGCGAAGCAAAGTATTTACCATCCCAGGGGTGATCAGGATGCTGTCATTCAACGGCACACCCGCCCCAATCGAAGACTCCGAGATCGAGGCAGTCAGGCTCTGCGTGGAGCGAGGCATTACTTTAGAGTCATGTCTATCTCTCGAAGTTGGAGATCGTGTCAGGGTTCGATCAGGCGTGCTACAGGGCTTAGAGGGCTTGGTTTCGCGGTGTAAGAACGATCGCAGACTGATAGTTCCTATCTCGCTGATTAATCAATCTGTAGCAATCGAGATCGACGTTCGATTGTTGGAGCCGCTTAGTGCTCAGCATGATATCCAACGTAGACATTTAACCCAATTGGGGACACAGGGTCGACAGTGAGTCCAACACGAATCGGATGGATCGGTTCGATGAGGTGTGAGCTTGCTTCTAAGAAACTTAGCATCTATTACGTATCCTGCACAAGAACACTGGTCACCATCAACGCAGCTTCAAATTATCGCCTGATATCCCAATATTCTAAGGATCATTTGGATGGCTACTCAAAAATCAACGTTGTTGCCGTGGATAAAGAAAGCTTATTCCAAAGATGATTTTGCGGCATCTTTTGAGGATCAGCTTCAGGCAGTCGTGCTTCAAGAGGTTGTTTTTGTACAGATGCTTCGGCTCGAGCGTCGTAGGAGCGAACGTTCCGGAAAGCGGTTTGTGCTTGTTCTTATAAGTGGTGAAGATTTTCATTTCGGGTCGGACGAGACGTTGCTCAATAATATTGTCGCTGCGATCTCTTCTAGTACCAGGGAGACCGATGTGCTCGGGTGGTATAAACGAGGCCTGACGTTAGGCCTCCTCATGACGGAGATTTGCCAAACTGACATCGTAACCATCGACACTATCATTCAAAAAATCTCAGTTGCGGTGAAGCGGGCCATAAGTCTCGAGAAATACCGTCGACTAAAGTTAGTCTTCCGCGTATTCCCGCAGGAAGGGGAAAAACGATCTTCAAATGACGAAGGGAACGTTATTCTCTACCCGGACCTCTCGGGCCGGCACGATCCGAAATGTCATAGTCTAGTTCTAAAAAGAACTTTGGATATCTTTGGAAGTCTCGTCTTTCTCATCGTATTTCTTCCGGCATTCGCCCTCATTGCACTGCTTGTGAAATTAACGTCAGAAGGACCAATTCTTTTTTGTCAAAGACGAGTGGGCCAATATGGAAATGAATTTAATTTTTATAAATTCCGTACTATGTATGTCAACAATGACTCGGGAATACATCGGGAGTACGTTACAAAGCTAATTGCAGGCGGCGGAGACCTCGGTAAGGGGATCTATAAATTGATTCACGATCCCAGGGTAACTACGCTTGGCCAATTGCTGCGCAAGACCAGCCTCGATGAACTACCCCAGTTCGTGAATGTACTTATGAATGACATGTCTCTTGTAGGGCCACGACCACCACTTCCGTATGAGTACGAAAGGTATCAAACCTGGCATAAACGTCGCGTATTAGAGCTAAAGCCAGGGTTAACTGGCTTGTGGCAGGTTGAAGGGAGGTCACGTACGACCTTCGATGAAATGGTACGCATGGATCTAAAGTACGCAAAAATAAGATGTTTGTGGGTCGATCTAAAAATCTTGATGCAGACACCCGCGGCGATGTTCGGCCGTGGCGCCTATTAGCTGCTTTGGTCTCCTTCACATGGCACTGATCGCAACGCAGCCATGAACCTGAGCAGTTGGCAAATAACAGCCAAATATCTTCTCGCGGCGATCTAACATGTCATCAGTATCTTACGACAAAGGGGACTTGATAACTCCAGCACCGACGCCGCTCCAAGCGGCAGGGAAAGTGCCTGTCGCAAGGGGAAGTTATAACCAGATACTGAAATCTTCTGCCGTAATTGGCGGTTCTTCGATTTTGAATATAGGATTCGGGATCATTCGTAGTAAGGCTATGGCAGTGCTCCTTGGTCCTGCTGGATTTGGCCTATTCGGACTCTATGGATTGATCGCCGATCTTACCCAGAGCATTGCGGGAATGGGTATCAACAGTAGTGGCGTACGTCAAATTGCCGAAGCTTCTGGCATGGACGACATGGAGAAGATTGCAAGAACCAGTGCTGTCCTGCGTCGCGCGTCCGTTGCACTCGGGGTAATGGGAGCTCTACTGCTTATTGTATTTTCCAAGCAGGTATCTCGGTTAACCTTCGGCGGCGTTCAGCATGCTCCCGCAGTTTGCCTTCTGGCAGTTGTGGTATTTCTAAAGTTAATATCTGCCGGTCAAGGGGCACTGGTCCAGGGAATGAGAAGAATTGGCGACCTTGCTAAGATGAGCTTTTTAGGGGCAATTTTTGGCACATGCATCAGTATTCCCATAGTCTATTTCTTCCGCGCCAATGGTGTGGTTCCATCTCTGGTGTGCGTGGCAACAACGTCGATTGCGACTTCATGGTGGTTCAGCCGAAAGCTCCATGCGGATAGTCCGCCCATGACCCTCACCCAGATCGGAGAAGAAGCGGCGGCGTTGTTGAAGCTCGGCTTTGCTTTTATGGCAAGCGGTCTCATGACGATGGGAGTCGCGTATCTCGTTCGTATTACAGTGCTTCACAAGGTAGGCCTTGAGGCGACGGGCCTGTATCAGTCAGCCTGGACTATTGGCGGCTTATATGTTGGTTTTATTTTGCAGGCCATGGGAGCGGATTTCTATCCACGTCTCACTGTCAATGCTAAAAACAACTCCGAATGCAATCGGTTAGTCAACGAGCAAACCTTGGTAGGTCTGCTGTTGGCAGTGCCGGGGATTATTGGAACTCTCACCTTTGCACCACTTGTGATTGCGCTCTTCTATTCCGCAAAATTCGGCGCTGCCGTCGGCGTCCTACGTTGGATCTGCCTCGGCGTCACGCTTCAAATAATTACTTGGCCCATGGGGTTCATCATCGTCGCGAAAGGAAAGCAAAAGACATTTTTCTTTTGTGAGCTGGCCTGGACTATCGTGGCAATGAGCTTAGCTTGGATTTGCATTACTTTTATGGGTGTGAACGGGGCCGGCATAGCATTCTTTGGATCTTACGTGTTTCATTTGGTGTTGATCTATCCGGTAGTCCGCCGTCTCAGCGGCTTTTACTGGTCGGCCGCGAACATGCGAACAGGATTATTCTTTTTTTCTTCAATTACCTTGGTATTTTGTGCTCACTACATATTGCCGTTTTTATGGTCTATTGTTTTTGGCACACTGGCGATATCTCTGACGGCAGCTTACTCAGTCCGAACTCTTCTTACTATAGTTTCCATCGACGACCTGCCGCCTCGCATTCACAAATCACTTGCGCAACTAAAGTTAGTTCTATTAAATCTACGATAGTAAGTTAAAAACTATCATTGATTGTGAAGAAAACTCTAAGATTCATTGGTGCAAGTGAGAGATATAGGTAGCTCCAGTCACTAATTTAGTGCGTTTCCCAAATCCAGGAATTTTGCAAACCTGATGACCGAGATATGTAAACCTAAACTCGTATTCTTTCGGTGGACAAACACCGATACGGCAGGCTATATCCAGCTACATTTAGATCAGCATGTTAAGTGTTTGGCGCAATTTTTTGATGTCACTGTGATTAGCGGACAGTGCGATTACAGCGAGATTTGTGACAGGTATCATCCCGATCTAACACTCTTTGAGTCGGGAGTATACGTAAGCGGAATCGCTAGAACCATCAGAAACATATTCACCAACTCGAAGATTCCGAAACTCGGCTTCTGCCATGCCGATGCAATGTGTGGCAGCCGTCGAGCGTTCATAGCTGATATGGCGCAGTGGGGCGTGGACACATTTTTCACCCTCTCGGTTTCAATGGCGGAGTACACTCCAGAGATTGCCGACCAACTATATGTGTGGCCAAATGCTGTTGACACTGAACTGTATCGCGACTACGGTGAACGAAAAGTTATCCCCGTATTATTCACCGGAAGTCAGGCTCCGCAGTATCCCTGGCGTAATCGCATCTGTAAATGTGTCGCTCAGTATTATCCTTCGCTGACGTGTCCGCACTTTGGTTGGGGTACCAAAGCGACGACGTCACGTATGTTGTTCGGCGAGCAATATGCAAGGCTGCTAAATGCATCGTGGTGCGCACCAACCTGCGGAACTGTAACAAACGATATAGTCCGCAAACATTTCGAAATTCCAGCATCAAGAAGTTGCTTGATAACTGAGGATACTGCAGCAGTAACATCGGCTGGATTTGTAAATGGAAAGAACTGCATCTATGCCGACGTCAGTAATGTCATCGAGGCCTTGGACTACCTGTTCCGTCATAAAGATGAGATGGAGCTAATAATCGCCGCAGGGTTCGATCTGGTTCAAGCTCGACACACAATTAAGCAACGCGATCAAATATTGCAGTGGCTGACTTTGAAAAGTTGCTTGCATCCGTACCAACACATAATTCAACGTGGACCGTTTGGCCCCCTGTCGATTGCAGACAGCAGGGCCGGGACAGCATCGTCCCATGTAGTCAGCAATGGAATAGATAGAGTTTTGCTGCAAAAAGGAGATTACGAACTCGGATCTGCCAACTATGGATCGGCGGAGCATTTCTATATGCAAGCATTAGCTTATCTTCCGCTACTTCCAGAGGCAAAGCTACGAGTTGCCATATGTAGCCTATATATGGGGAAACCTGGCGCAGCATTGAAATGGATCGATGAACTGCTCAAAAGCAGCGAGAGGCTTTGCTCAATCGAGCCTGATCCATGGGAGTGGATATATCATCTCATCACACTTCTTTGCCTAGGCCGGTTTAACGAGGCAGCGAAGAGTTCACTACAATACCCGAGACTTCGTCATCCCGAAGTGGATCGCATACGTACTTTGATTGCAGGCGTACTTCAACGGACCGTCTGTGATATGAGCGACTCGACTTTAGGCCGTCGTTTCAGCGTTCATCAACTTCCGGAATTTATGGTTCGAGATTGGTCAGGCTCCATCTGTTCAATGCTGAGGGCCTGTGGACGGGTAGATCTCGTAGATAGAGTCGCTAAGTGCTTGACATCAGCTCCTGAAGAGTGGCAAGCAGGTAAAAGGACCGCCAGACAGGCATCATGTCTTGTACCGTCGAGAGCACTATTGGGTGTTTTACAGACTAACAAACTATACTTAGCGTTAGCCATTACAAATAGAAGCAATCGGACGATTAATAAAGTATCGAGTCGACTCCGCAAGCATGCTAGAGTGTTGATCCATAAGTTCGAGAATAGATATGGCTATGTGCTGCCATATCGCATATCAGCCATAAGAAATGATGAACTCTACAAGTGTATCGAGGATGTCTCACGCGAGGGGAATGTCAATAACATTCTGGTGCTCGGAGCAGTTGCTGGGGAAGGTGCTACTGAGGCGTGCCTATTCGGAGCCCAACAAAACCCAACTCGTCCTGATGTCATTTGTATTAATCATTTGCAAAATGAGCTTACTAAACTAAAAAATAGCGCAAGAAATGCATCTTTTATTAATTATTATCAAAGAATAGACGAAGCCACCTGTAATAGTTCGTTCGGAATGGTTGTCCTTACTGGTAAGGATCATCATAGTATGTGGACGCCCGATGATGAAGCATTCGATGCAAGGATAATCGTAGTCAATGATATGAACCATAACAACAGGTATCAGCTTGTTAGGAAACTCAGCGAAGATAGAAATTATTCGGTGCTAGCCTATAACCCTAGTCACCGCAATGGCTATGCAGTGTTTAGAAGAATGTAGCAGCCGAGTTACATAGAATAACCGCTTTATCGCTGGCAGTTGATCAGACGATCGAATAGCCGGACAGTATGAAAAATGTAGTTTCCGAAAGGTGTTTCACCGACAATGACAAGAATTGAGTTACCTCCGGTATCGATTATTATTCCGACCTTTAACCGTGTGGCAAAGGTTGTTCATGCTATTGATAGTGTTCTCGGACAAAATTACCCTAAGGAGTGCCGAGAGGTAATTGTCATTGACGATGGTTCTTCAGATGGAACTGCGGGAGTCCTAAGTGCACGGTATGGCTCCCGAATCCGCCTTCTTCAACAAACGAATTCGGGACCGGCGGCAGCAAGAAACAAAGGCATTAACGCCTCTCAGCACGAAATAGTAGCTTTCCTAGACAGCGATGACCGTTGGTTGCCAACGAAGCTCGAGCGGCAGATTCCATCGCTGAGTATACCCGGCGTTGTGCTCTCATATTCGAACTGGGCTCAACGGGGTATCGTTGCACCAGCAAGTCGTTTTGAGGAGATCAATTTGCGACTTGATTCCGCCATAAGTGTTCTGGACGACCCTCTCGCTACGCTATTGCGCCCCGGGGGGGGCGGCATATGGACTTCCACCTGCATCGGACGCAAAGGCGCTTTGCGCCGTTGTGGACAGTTTGATGAGCGAATGAGGATTTGCGAAGATATACGTCTTTGGTTTCGTTTGGCAGGGGAAGGAAAATTTACCATAGTCCGAGAGCCTCTGGTGGAGCGTGGAGAGCCAGGCGACGACAATCTGGTTCGGCCAGCGGATCCCGTTTATGCGCGCGAATCTGCACGACTGCGTCTCGAGCTCTTTTGGGAGGTGTATGCGCGCTCAACGGATGCTCGATCAGACGTTTTGGCGCGAATCCGACATTTTATTGTCAAGAGCTTATATGAACAAAGCCTCTGTTATACGCGAAGCCGCGATTACTCCAACGCAAGACGTAAAGCAATAGAAGCCCTTGCATTTACTCCCTCTGGCTTGGATCTCGCCAAAGTACTCATCAGCGCTTGTGCTCCATCGCTCGCAGGATATTTTCAACGCCGGCGTCGTCTTGAGCATCGTACGCCGCACTCTCAACAGTTACCCCATCAAATAGCTTCGTAAAAATTAGATCCAAATACACCATCTTATCGGGTTACGGGTGATGGGTATTTATAAGGCGTTACGCAGAAAGAAACTTGGCGATCGTGTGTCGATACCCTCAAACAAGGAAAGCGATTACGATGTTTGCAAAAGAACTTCTCAAGAAGTTATTGCCTTCCGAGTGGAGACAGCAAGCACGCGAATGGTTCGCTGCAATGAACATTGTTCATGTCTACGGTCCGAGAAGTATTCAATGCTCAAATGAAGAAGCGGTGGTGACATGTGTAGTGAAGAATGGCGCATTTTATATTGAATCCTTCATTAAACACTATTCGGAGATGGGGTTTCGTCATATATTCTTCTTAGACAATGGGTCGAGCGACCAGACACTTTCAATCGCCAGAAGCTATGGCAATGTCAGCATATGCCAGTCCACCCTGCCGATTAGCTCACATCAGCGATTATTTAAAAAATATTTAGCTGAGCGATTGGTTAGGACCGGATGGTGCCTAGATGCGGATATTGATGAGTTCTTTGATTATCCACTTTCCAACATTGTCGGTTTACAAGCATTTCTTGCTTACTTGAATCTATATGACTACACAGCGGCAACGACACAACTTCTAGACATGTTTTCAGATAGGCCTATTTCTCATCTCACCAACGAGCAGAATGAGGATGTTAAAAGCGCCTATCAATATTATGATCTTTCGGACATAGCAAAGACCGACTACTGCACTTCGCCCGTAGTGACCAAGTATGGTTATGCCAATAAACTTGCTGACAGACAGACTCCTCTGTATTGGGGTGGGATCAGAAAAACGTTATATGGAAATGATTGCTTGCTGACAAAACACTCATTGTTTTTGCTTGGAGGAGAGATCAAGCTATTTCCACACGTTCATTTTGTTAACAATGCGAGTGTGGCAGACATATCTGGGGTTATGCTGCACTATAAATTGACAAGTAATGCCATGGCGATTGCGCTGCAGAACCGTAATAATTTCACGGAAAATTATAGGACATATGACGCATTCATCGATGTTCTGGAGAGAGAGTCAACCCGTGAAATCAGGAGAGACACAGCACAAAAATTTGTCAGCGCCACGAATTTGGCCAAATGTAAGTTTTTGTTAATGTCGGCCGCCTATGAAGAGTATGCAATGGCCATGAAAATGTCTAAGCAAAGCGAATGTATATCAACCTACGGGAGGAGCGAATGGCCCGCATCCAGAACCTAAGTGATGTAGTTGATTGGAACCTCTGTACGGGTTGCGGTGCGTGTTATTATGCGTGCTCTGAAGGGTCAATCTCTCTCGTCAATATTGACGCAGTGGGTATACGTCCGAGATTCAACTCTTCCACTTGTGCAACTTGCACGAAGTGTCTTTCCATCTGCCCAGGTTACATCGTTGATGCCAATACTAATAATATGGCAACGAGGTCCTCGCCTATGCGCACCGAGGCGGATCATGCATTTGGGCCGGCCATGGAAATATGGGAAGGTCACGCCAGCGACTCTGAGATTCGTTATCGCGCGTCATCAGGCGGAATACTTACAGCACTAGCACTTTACTGTCTGGAACACGAAAATATGAATTTTGTGCTGCATACAGGCATTAATGAAGACCGTCCTTGGGAGAATAAGACTGTAAAGAGCAGTACGCGTGATGAGCTCGTGGCACGTACAGGTTCTCGCTACGCACCTGCGTCACCCTGCGAGGGCCTTGCAGCAATCGAAGAGAGTGACAGCCCGTGCGTGTTTATTGGCAAACCTTGCGATGCCTCCGCCGTTTCCATGCTACGTCGTGATCGCCCAAAGCTCGATCGCAATCTCGGGCTTGTCTTGACTTTCTTCTGCGCTGGAACGCCAAGCACGCAGGGAACGTTAGATTTGGCCGAATCGCTAAAAGTCAATCCGAAACTAATCGATTCTGTACGCTATCGTGGGGAAGGATGGCCGGGACGGTTCAGGATAGTCTATGACGACAAGAAACGCGAGCAATCCCTCTCATACTCTGAGTCCTGGGGTGAATTAACTCACTATCGGTCGCTCCGCTGCAATCTCTGTCCCGATGGACTTGGACAATTGGCCGACATCTCCTGCGGAGATGCATGGGAGAACTCTACAGACAGCGAAAATCCTGGCTTATCGCTCGTTGTTGTTCGTACAGAGAAAGGCAAGCGAATTCTTCAGGGAGCAATCAATGCAAACTATGTGCAGTTGCAGCCAGCTTCTGCAAGCAGCGTCTTTGCTGCGCAAGGCAACTTGCTGCGCCGTCGAACTGAAATTTTTGGGCGGCTGCTCGGTCTAAGACTGTTTGCTATTCCATTTCCCCAATTCAGTGGGTTCTCTTTAATTCGTGGTTGGCTGCGGCTCCCGATGGGCCGAAAGACAAGGACCATCCTCGGTACGGTGAAACGGGTAATAGTGCGCCGACTCTATATTCGACGATTCCACGTTAGCAGATAGTTTTGTTCTGTGAAGCATGGTAGTTAGGACGGCCACGATTCTAATAGATTACTTTTGGAGTTATATGAAAGTCTGCATGCTAGCGTACTCTTTCTATGAAAGTGATATGCGTATCTTGAGATATGCTAAGACACTTGCAGAGCGCGGCGACTTGGTGGATGTCATCGCGCTAAGACGGGAGGGCGCATCGACCTTTGAAGTTTTGCAAGGAGTCAATGTATACCGAATCCAATTGCGACAGAGAAATGAGCGCAACTGGTTTGACTACTTAATTCGTGTCATGCGGTTCTTGTTTGTCTCTGCTTTCGTTCTCACTCGAAAACATCTTTCAAAATCTTACGACGTTATCCATGTGCACTCTGTACCCGATTTCCTAGTCTTTGCCGCAGCAGTACCGAGGCTGCTAGGGGCAAAAGTCATCCTCGACATTCACGATGTCCTTCCAGAATTCTTCGCCGAAAAATTTAGAGCTGACAAGAAATCACTGAAATTCAGATTACTACTGTTGGCAGAATATATATCCGTACGATTTTCAGATCACGTGATCATTGCCAACGATTTGTGGTATGAACGCCTGATAAAAAGGTCTGCGAGGGCTGACCGATGTACAGCGATAGTGAACTATCCAGATTCCGAGGTGTTTCGTCCTCGCAATCGATCTGTTGCGGTCAAAGAGAAGTTTTTGATTACTTATCCCGGCACTCTAAATGCTCATCAGGGATTGGATATTGCTATTCACGCGGTTGCCAAAATCAAAGACGAAATACCGGATTTGGAGTTTCACATTTACGGAGAGGGCCCGGCAAAGCCCGCTCTGGTTGATTTGAGTTTACAACTTGGCTTATCGCAGATAGTTATCTTTCACGAATTTCTTACCTGCAACCAGATAGCCGAGGTAATGGCTCTCTCAGATCTATCAGTCGTGCCGAAGCGGGCAAGCTCGGAATTTGGAAATGAAGCAATGAGCACCAAAATTATGGAGTTCATGTCCCTTGGAGTTCCAGTTATCGTCGCGCGGACAAAGGTAGACACTTATTATCATAATGAATCCAGAGTTAAATTTTTTGAATCAGAGAACTCATTAGATTTAGCAAATGCTATATTGCTTCTGCGTCGGGATATCAAACTAAGGCAGTTTTTAGCTAGCAATGCTTCAGCTTATGTTAAAAACCACAATTGGCATGAAAAAAAACAACTTTATCTTCAATTGGTTGAAGGTCTCTGTTTGCGGACGAGCCGAACTCCGAAGCCGATTAGACGCATCGCTAATTGATTAGGGTCAAAGTCTATGTCTTCTTCTTTTCGGCTAGATCGTACGGTGACCCTTAACCTGGCTCAACCGGTTCGTCGCGTGATTGGTTGCTCTAACGCCAGCAGAATACCCGTGCTTATGTATCACGGTATCAATGACATCACTGGGGTTACCCACCCATATTTCGAAACAAATACATCTCCGACTATTTTTGCACGTCAGATGCGGCATCTGCGTGAACACGGCTATAGGACCATAGATCTCAAAGCCGCAGTGCAGATGATAAATTCTGGCGCAAATCTGCAAGGAGTAGTAGTTATTACATTTGACGATGGATTTCGTGATTTCTACACACATGCGATACCGATTTTGCAGGAGCATCAGCTTACTGCAACGATGTTTGTTGTCTCCGGTTTTATTGGGTCCGCCTCGACCAGGCTTGCTGCTAAAGATTTTATGACATGGAGTGAAGTAAGAGAAATCGAATCGTTGGGAATTGAAATCGGATCACATACAGTCAGTCACTCCCATTTGAACAACTTGCATCTGAGAGATGTAGGTCGAGAACTTAAGGGTTCGAAGCAAACTATTGAAGATAAACTTGGGAGACCCGTTAACTCATTCAGCTATCCTTATGCTTTCCCGGAGCACGAAAGTATATTTCTAGAACAGCTACGGCAGTGTTTGGAAAGCACGGGGTACGAGTACGGTGTCACTACTGTTCTAGGCGGGGCTAATCAGACAAATGATAGGTATTTCTTGCCGCGAATTCCGATAAATGAGCATGATGATATCAGGCTATTTGAAGCTAAGCTTAAGGGTGAGTACGACTGGCTGCATCTGCCGCAATCACTTTATAAGTTCATGCGTAGCTGCTATATAAATCGAACATGCTACAAGTAAAGCAAGACCGCGAACCTAACATAGCGACAGAACTATGACGAGCCTATCAATCATTATTGTAAATTGGAATTCAACAGACTATCTGCATCTTTGTCTCGATTCTGTGTACAGAGAAACAAAAGGAATCAGCGTTGATGTCATTGTCGTGGACAATGCCTCGCATGACGATAGCTGCGCAGAACTTATCCGAACTGAATTTCCAAATACGTTACTTTATCGTAGTAAAGAGAATCTGGGCTTTGCTCGTGGTAGCAACCTTGGCTATGAGCTGTCTCACGGGGACTATCTACTATTTCTCAACCCTGATACCGAAATCCATAGTGATGTCTTCACGCGTATGGCTAGCGAGCTAGGGTTAAACAAAAAAAACGGTGCAGTGGGTTCAAGATTAATCAATAGCGATGGGTCGCTACAGTCGAGCTGTATTAGAACATACCCAACAATCTTGAATCAGCTACTGGACTCTGAGCTTTTGCGAAATAAGTTTCCGACATCACAATTATGGGGTATGCGACCATTGTTCGTAAGTAATACGAAGCCCGTCCGAGTGGATGTGATCTCAGGAGCTTGTTTGATGATCAAGCGAGAGGTATTTCTACAGGTGGGGAAGTTTGACGATAAATATTTCATGTATGTCGAAGATATTGACTTATGTCATCGGGTAACTACATCGGGCTACGCTATTCAATACATAAACGATTGTGAAGTGGTCCACCATGGTGGGAAAAGTTCGGCGCTACAGGGAGACTATTTTGCCAATCTTCACCAGCAAGAAGCCATATTACAGTTTTTTTCTGTCACAAGAGGGGAATGGTACTCCTTTCTTTACCGATTTTGCCTTGTGTTTTCAGCAGTGCTTCGTCTAATACTAATTATTAGTCTTCTTCCATTTCGCGGCACAGTACATAAGACCACAAGTTGGCAATTCAGCTATCGAAAATGGGCATGCATCTTCCGGTGGGCTATCGGGTTGGAAGTTTAAATTGAATAGCAAATCAACCGATCTAGTTGTGTGTAATCCCTTGAAAACCAGTTCATTCAACACGAGCGGTACCGAAACGCATCCGCGTATTGCTTTAATCACGCCTTTAAGAGACGAAGAAGACTATGTAGAGGCGATGATTCTCTCCATTATTGCGCAACAAAAGCGGCCAGCGAAATGGATTATCGTCGATGACGGCTCAACAGATAGAACATCAGTTATTGTGCAGAGATACTGTGAAAACTTTGAGTTTATCGAATTACTTGAATTACCTGCGCGCTCTGCGCGGAGACCGGGGGGGGAAGGGGCAATCATATCCGCGTTGGAGAGGCTTGACCTGTCGCAGTTTGATTATCTAGCTCGCTTCGACGCCGATCTTTTGTTCGAGAAAGACTATTTTTCCCGACTTTTGGAAGAATTTTACCAAGATCCGAAACTGGGGATTGCAGGTGGCAGTCTGTTCATCCGTAAGAACGGCATATTAATACTAGAGAAGGCTCCTGAATATCATGTCCGGGGCGCACTAAAGATGTACAGACGTGAATGCTTCGAGCAGTTGGGCGGTCTTGGTACTGAGATTGGCTGGGACACCATCGACGAGGTGTATGCATGGAGTCGAGGATGGCGGACTCGCAGCCTCAGCGATATACAAGTGATCCATAGGAGACCAACTGGCGAAGGTTTGCATGCAAGCCGCATCTATTGGGAGCGAGGGAGAGCCGAGTACTTAACCTGGAGCCATCCAGCATTTGTATTTTTGAAGACCGTGAAGCTGGCCGTGGATAGCCCTGCCAATGCGAGGTGTTTTTTTGCTGGATTTCTTCGCAGCTATAGGACACATCAAATACGCTTACGAGACTCCAAATTCAAACGGACGAGACGAAATCAGCAATTGGCTCGAGTCTTACTAGTCCTAAATCCTAAAACGCTTTGGTATTTGTTGTTTAAATAACACTATTTTTTGAATTACGCCGACATCAATATGTTGCTTCACCAATATGGAAAATATGGCGCTGGTAATTGTTATCGACTTAATCATTATTTTTTGGCTGTGTCGAGTGAGCCTGACTTCAGGAGTGGAAGCAGCCTTGCCGGCGGCTTCCCTTATGTTAGTTTTAGTACCGATCGAGTCCAGCATACCTTTGGGTTTATTCGAGCTTACCACTCAGCGGTTGATTATCGGGCTGCTGCTTATCCTCTATTTTTCTAGGTCAGGCATTGCTGGTCGGCAAATCAGGTTGCCGATGCCGCTCAAGGCGCTGATCCTGTTGCATGTATGTTGGTGTCTGCTCTCCACCGCTAACTCAGTTGTGCCATTGATGAGCCTTAAAAAGGCCGCCTCAATAATCGTTGAGTACTATGCTCTATATTTTGTGTATTGGAGAGCAATCTCAAAAACAGAAACCATTCACAAGATTCTCTTCGCTATTGTGGTGGCTATGATTGTTTGTTCTGTTTTTGGAGCCTTTGAAGCGTATGGAGCCAGCAACGTGCTTACTTTTTTCCCAAAGGCTAGTCATCACTTTTCCACGATGGAGATGGAAAGAGAGACTCGCGTGCAGTCTACTTTCGATCATCCGATACTATTTGGAGCCGCCTTGGCGATGGCGATCGTTATTACTTTATACCTTGTGACAATGGTAGAAAAATCGTGGCAAGTCACCCTTCTTTGGTTCGGATTGATGCTAATGTTCCTTAACATCTATAAGACAAGCAGTCGAGGTCCGTGGCTTGATGTTATGTTAGGCTGTTTTTTGCTGGCTATCTTCTCGCGTCACAAAATGAGAAAGAATATCCTTATAATTGCTGCTTTGGCGGTCGTTGCCACGGTCATTCGCCCGGGGATATGGGGAACCGTCAAAGGGATTTACGATAACTCCTTCGATATGAATACTAGTACGGGTACCTCGTATGAATATAGGTACGCACTGCAACATGCGGTGACGAATAAGCTACTGCAAAGTCCCACTCGAGCTATATGGGGCTATGGATTGGAATCTTTTTATGATCTTCAGATCGTAGACGACTTTTTAGGGAGTCCTCACCTGTTTCTTAGCTGCGACAGTTCTTGGGCAGAGCTAATGCTAGAAACTGGATTTGTTGGTCTCTGCATTATCATCTCTATCCTGCTAAAACCTGCTTGGCGGGCTTTACGGGATTATCAAATGCTGCCCGCTCCGGACAGGTATTTAAGCCTGATGCTATTAGTGAATTTGCTCGTATTTTATTTCCAAATGTATAGCGTTGGAATGTACTCCTGGGGTCAAAATGGCTACGTGTTATGGATTTTGATTGCAATTACATTTGCATACCCTCTGTGCCGAGAAGAAGAGGCTGAGTTGGCGAACTCGCAACGGCAGGGACTTACGGCAGACCTGGAGTCTGCGCCTGAGGCTAGCTGACTAGTGAGAAATGCAATAAACGTTGTTGTGCACGAAGCGCCATGTCATGATAGGCCATACAGCGTAAAATCACGTCTGCCCGGTAGTATCGTACAAGTTTCTCTTTGGCTGATGTTTTTCATCTGGGCCGTATGTTCTTCAGCATGGGCATCAGATGTGCTGCTCATGACGAAAACTGGATCGAACGCCACGCTTGAAGACCAAGTTGGGCACGTATCACGTTTTTATGGTCTTGGCACGCAGATAATCTCGATTGACGCACCTATAGATAGTTTGAGCGCTATATATGCGCTCAAACAGCCGGATGTATTGGCCGCCATCATATCGACCGATGCTTTGGAGAATCTTGATCGTGCCACTATCTTCGATGCTTTACAGAGAGCTAATGGGTTTCGGATTCCACTGCTCATAGTGGCCACGGGACCGCGAAGCACATCGCCAGTGCTCTCTATTTGGTCTGGCGGTCGCATCGATGGTTGTAAAGCAGTTGAGAGCCATACCAGCGAGTGGAGAATGATGTTTGCGAAAGAGGTAGACGTATTGCAACAACTTGCTGGCTTTGTCCCGAAGTCTACAACTAGTCCCTCCTGTGGTCTGGTGCTTTCTCATGACAAGTCTGTACGAGCCTTAGCCGAAATGTGGAACGGAAATGAAAAGATTTCTTCGTTTGTCGACTTTTCCATTAATGGGCAGCCAGTCTTTGTTGTTACGGCAATGGGTTCAATTAACAAAGTAGAACAGTCTGGAACTACATCTCTTCAGGAGTCTTTCTCAAGCATGGCTGGACTACTGGTATTTTTACGATATGCGGCTGGAGAAAGAGCATGGCACATGCCCGCGCACTACGCCAATTTGACGGTAGATGATCCTTGGCTGACGGATCCCTACGGTAACCTGGGATATAGAGCTCTCTTGCACGAAATGAAAGAGCACAATTTTCATACGACAATTGCGTTTGTGCCTTGGAATTTTGATAGAAGCAATCTGGACGTCGTATCTTTGTTTCATAACCATGCAGACCTATTCTCGATCTGTATTCATGGAAACAACCATAATCACCGAGAGTTCGGGGAGTACAGTGCTCAGCCATTGAATCGCCAGAGAGACAACATCGAGCAGGCTCTTGCTCGAATGGAACAGTTTAAAAAAGCAACGGGCTTACCTTATGACCGAGTCATGGTATTTCCACATGCTGTCGCTCCGGCAGGGACATTTGAGACTCTTAAAAAGAGTAACTATTGGGCGACGGTAAATTCAGAAAATGTGCCTCTGGGGTCCATAGCGCCCGATGATCCCCTATTTCCTCTTAGCTCCTGGACGCTCACTTTCAAAGGCTTTCCAAGCGTGAAGCGAATCTCAGCCGAAGTGCCTATTTCTAATACGAACATCGCAATCAATGCGTTTTTAGGTAATCCCCAGCTCTTCTATGTCCATCAAGAGTTTTTCGAGGATCGAATCGACGCCTTCGATGCCACCGCTGACGAGATAAACCGTCTTGAGCCGGCGGTTCAATGGAAGAGTTTGGGCTACATTGTCCGGCATCTCTACTTAACTCGGTTGAGGCTTGATCAAGACTATGATGTATTGGCAATATCTTCGAATCTCGAGCTAATGAATCTAACTGAGCGCCGTGTCGTATTCCACGTTCATAAGCCGGAAGATCCTACGATACCGCTACGTTCAGTTGTAGTGAATGGTGTCCCGGCTTCATACCAAGCGACGTCCAATGAGATCCGATTCGACGTTGTGCTCGAGCCGAAGCAAAGCCGCGATGTGGAGATATCGTACAGCGAAGGTTTGACTCTCGCATCTGTGGACATCTCGAAAAGGTCTCTGTTAGTCGCCTTAGACCGTCGACTTTCAGATTTTCGCGACATGGTGTTGTCACGCAGCATGCTCGGTCGCAAGATACAATTTGCTTATTACAAATATCGGTTCGATCGCATAGAGAGGCTCATTGAGCGTTCAATCACTATTTTCTTCTTAGTTATTGCTGGACTTCTATTGTCACGAATGGTTATATCGTTAAGAAAACGAGACATGAGTACAGTCGAAAAATAGTATTAAATGTACAAATCATATGAAAGAAATGGTGATTTAGCATTGCATGATTGCACTCGAACTCGTATTGGTCTCATTGGCGCCAGTTTTGAAACAGGGAACATGGGCGTAGGTGCACTGGCTGCCGGTGCTATAAGGTGCATCTATACCCAATGGCCTGATGCGGAGATATTTATCCTTGACTATGCTAAGAAAGCTTCTTCGCGGTCGCTTTACCTAGGCGACGAAGTGGTTGAGGTTAAGCTGCTAAATATTAGATTTTCCAAGAGGCTATATCTCAGTAACAATATTGCCGCATTGATTTCTGTTGCTTTGATTTTGCGGCTCATTCCTTCGCGTAGGGCTCGTGAGTGGCTATCATTAAAAAATTTAGCATTTCAAGAGATATACCGCAGCGATATGTTTGCATCCATCGCCGGCGGAGATAGCTTTAGCGATATCTATGGTCTGCGACGGTTTCTCTACATTACAATGCCGCAAATTCTAATTATTGTTATGAGCAAGAAACTAATTCTCTTACCTCAGACATTTGGACCATTCCGCTGTAGGTTGTCCCGCATAATCGCTAGATTTATCACAAGAAACGCAGAAGCAATTTACACCCGTGACTGCCAGAGCATTGCAGAGATAGATCGACTACATGAAGGCGAGTATTCAAGACCAAAACCTACGTTTCGCTATGATGTTGGCTTTGCGCTTGAGCCAACGATACCCAATAAGATAAGCATCGGCGGCGAGATAGATCTTACTAGCGATAAACTAATCGGTTTTAATATTAGTGGGCTGCTGTACATGGGCGGCTATGATCGAAACAACATGTTTGGTCTCCAAGTTGACTACCGAGATCTCGTGCGCCAGATACTCGACCTTCTGATTGACACTAAAGGAGCTTCAGTATTATTGATTCCCCATGTGTTTGGTAATGACGAGAGTTCAGAAAGCGACGTTATTGCGAACAACGCAGTTTACCAAGCGTACGGGGAGAAATATGGTTGCCGACTTGGGCTACTACAAGGCGATTATGACCAGGGCGAAGTTAAACATGTGATTGGGATGTGTGGCTTCTTCGTTGGTTCACGGATGCATGCCTGTATTGCCGCAACCTCTCAGTGCGTACCGGCTGTCGCTATAGCTTACAGCGATAAATTTATTGGTGTCATGGAAGCAATTGGCCACGCGGACGTTGTGGCAGATGCTCGCGAGCTCAACATGGGCGAACTGCTGGCACGGGTCTCGCAATCTTATGACTGCCGTTTCGAGGTTCTTCGGCAGCTTGAGCAGTCAATGCCACAAGTGACCAGAGCTGCGCTCCACCTTTTCAGCGAGCCTAATCATGATAGCAGCGGGATAAATTAATCTAGCCTTCATTATCGGGCAGACCTGCGGACCTTATTGAATTTCTATCGTTCTCGTCGTACCGAACGGAAATGATATTTACGTTGGCAAGTCGGAATATCCTCAAGACAACCGAATGGATAACAGCTTTGCAAGCAACCAGTACCATCGGGCAAGCACCACTTTTCAGAACTGGGCGGAAACCTAGCTCATCATCTTAGAAGTATGGAGATCTCTTCCCATGTCTAAACTTCGTAGTTACGCGCCAGTCTTCATGAAGAGGATAATTTGGAACTGGAAGCACCAGCGCAGCAGCATCGATCCCGCACGGTGCCCGCAGGACCTACTCGAGTGCGTCCGTACCCTAGAGTCCAACTCTGGAGTTCTTGATTTGGGATGTGGCGCCGGCAATCTTCGAGCGGCTCTCCGATCACGTGGCTGGAACGGTCACTTCATTGGCGTTGACGTCTCCGAACAAGTCATGGAAATAGCCAAAAAATCTGAAGATAGTAATGCCGAATGGCACGTCAGCGCAATAGAGAATTTCCCAATTCTCAGCCAAAGGATCGACGCCATCTGCTTCTGCGAATCCATCTACTATGTAAAACCCTTGTCCGTTCCAGATCTGCTTGCGAGATGCCGTCAATCTCTTGTCTCTGGAGGGCGAATTGTCATCCGCATTTGGGACGCCGATCTGCACCGCGAATACATTACGCTTCTTGTGGGCTTGGGTGCTCAGTCCAACCCGCCCATTTACATCTTGGCTAAGGAGCCCGCGGCCCACAAGTAGGAACTACATGGGCCGCAGGTTCGTCGTCGGGCGAGAAACTCGTTTCAATGGGCAGTGCCAGTCAGATTGGTCGGAGGATTTGGGCTAATGCCGGTGGCGAATTCGTAGGCGCCTCGATCCCAAGTCGTGCGTGTGTTGCCATCGTAGTCAACGTTGTAAGGGCTACCTAAGCTCAGCCCGGCATTTGTGTGCGCGGTCAAGTGGTAGTTTTCTCCTGTCAAACTTACGAACGGATTGGAAGCCTTGCCCTGTCCGTGAGTTTCACTCAAAGATACGTTGGAAAAATCGTAGTCATCGGAGGAAAAGCCGCCAGTCCCGTTTGTATTCCAATAAATATTGTTCCTGCCCTGCGAGCTGGATGACCAGGTTCCTCCGTTAGACGTTAAAACAGTTCCGTACGGTATGTTGGCCAGCGTGTTGTTGTAGGAATAGACCAGCATGTTATTAGTTTGAGACTCAAGGTATCGAGGGTAGCTGCTTGTGCTTGGATCATGCCAGATGTTTCCGTAGATGTACCAAGTCCCGGTACCAAGAAACATCAATCCTTCGGTATCCCAGTTGACCACTTCGTTGTAGCGAAAGGTTGCCGTTCCCCCTCCGATATTTCCTACGTTCGGATGGCAGATGTCGCCCACGCTGTCTAGGCTGTCGGCTAGTCGGCTGTGCTCTATCACCAAGTTAGTTTCCCCGTAGAGCACCATATTATTGCAAGCACCGTGGAAGTTCATGTACTGGAGCAACCAGCTATCTTGCGTGTCGTAGTCTGATCCGTTCCAATGCTCGATTACGAAAGAACGATGATCCCCTAGATTGTGGCAGGGGGTTGAGCCACATGGCCCCGCTACCTCGATATAACGCAGAGTCACATTATGAGTCGGAGCCGACGTTCCTCCCACTCCGACATAGGCACTCCCAGACGGGTTCTGCATAATGACCTGAATTCCGTTAGAGACAGCACCGTCAATAGTGACGTAGCTAGTTGCGATTTCAATCGTGCCCGTCATCACAACTTGTCCGTCGAAAGCCGAGTTCCATCCAGCCGTTACTGATCCACAAGTCGTGTCCGCAGCGGTGGCCCGTCGGATGGTGATTGGGCTGCCGGATGTGCCACTCGCCCCGGTTGTAATTGATCCGGAGTAAGTCCCCCCAGCTACGCACACCACGTCTCCCGCGGCAAGTCCACTCCAGCCAATACTGGAGAGGTCTGTCCAGGCGCTTGCCCACGAAGTTCCATTATTGGATCCAGTGGCGGATTTGTTGACGAATTTTGTGGCGGACCACGATGGTATTGCTGCCATCATAAATAGAATGAACCCTACTGTTTTTGACCATTTCATAATTGGAATTTCCTATTCGTACTCTCTAGTCGTTATGTCGGTTAGTAAAGCTATTGTGCTCCACATCGCAAATGAAGGGTCGATAATCTTATATGTCGACGACCTGGTCTGAGTAAAACTTTCGATCTGCTATGCGTCCACCTCTGCAGCAGGCATGAAGATGAACATTAGACCGCGAGCGCACCTGGGTGGAATGAAGACTGGGATTTATCGCGATTAAATCGGGAGCGAGCATCTGCGGTTGTGATCAGGCAGCAGAGGATTGCAAGAACGAGTAGGGTCCAAGGAGCATTGATGCTACGAGGTTGTGTGCCGGAGCAGATGGGGAGAAGGTTTCGCTTCTGAAAATTACTCTGAGGAGTGCGAGAAGTTATTGGGGGAATCGGGCCGGGGGAGGCAAGAATAGCGTATTTTGACGACACGGACATCACCTCTTGAAGCGTGCAAAAGAAACATGAGTAAGAGGCAGGGCAAAAGAAAAAGAGAGGTAGTGTTCTATTGTTTTGTACGAATGCATCTCGCCCAACTGGCAGAGGCGTTCGATGCAGGGGAGATGATTTTGTCTTACCTGGCAACGATGAGTTGCACAGGGCGCCTATCATTCCCAACGTTCGTACAAAAGCAAACGTTTTTACAGCAGTTTGTGGTTTATCAAGGCAAAATCACAGGAAGAGCGGAATGCCTCACCCATTACAATTTCAGACTGACATTCGCAGTTGGGTGACGCAATCACACAAATAGGTTACAAAATCGACCAAGCATCGGTTCCCCAACACCTGATGCGTTTATACCAAAGATCCCCACAGCAATCAAGCAAACCCCATACAAGCTAATCGCCCGCTTGGACGGCTGTTGAATACAGTCTCATATCGCTCATTTGTGGTACTAGGATCAGGCGTACAGCAGATAGGTCAGGGCGGTGAGATCTGCGCATTGACAGGCCGTTAGTTACACGCCTCAGCTCACATTTTAGTATGGGAGCATTGATTGCGAATGGAAGTAACTCAGCGGACACCTATTCTTCAGAACTGGCGATGCCGAACCATGTTCACGGTCATATCTAATATCTGATTGCACTATGGTGCCTGAACAGTTATATTGAGCCAACCACTTTTTTCCTCGTAAGTTACAAAGCCTTTGTGACCGTCTCCGCAGTTGCACTTAGGATTCTGACAGGCTAGGCGCTGGCAGGCATTCTATCTTGCAGGAGAAAGTCTCTGTTGACTGCCCAGTTCAGGATGTTGTTGCAAATACTCTCTCTTGCACCATGGTTGGAGGAGCGTTGTCTTACCTGGTTTTCCTTACACTTCGGTCAGTCGTCCTCTTTGCAACGCTTGCTCCGTCGCAGCAGTCCCCCCAGGCACTTCAGCCTGAACCGGCGATCGTTCAGCCCGGCGCTCCCGGCACCGGCAACAAGATCATTTCCAAAGCTGCCGCAACTGCTAACGAAGCGCCTAAGGCACCTTCCAAAGCCGACATCGATTTCATGCAGGGCATGATTATGCACCACACACAAGCTGTCGAAATGACTGAGCTCTTGAAGACCCGCACCAAGGATCCTGAGGTTATGGAGCTGGGTAAGAAGATCGACGTCTCTCAAAGCGATGAGATGCGCTGGATGAAGCAGTGGCTTAGCGATCGCGGCTTTCCAATCTCCGCCGATCCCATGGCAGGCATGGACATGAAGGGTATGGATATGAGCATGCCCACGATGCCCGGCATGCTGACTGCTGCTCAGATGGACGCCCTGCGCAAGGCCAGTGGACCTGAATTCGACCACCTTTTTCTTACAGGAATGATTCAGCACCACAGCGGCGCTCTGCAGATGGTCAAAGATCTCTTTGCCAACCCTGGGGCAGGTCAGGACCCACAACTGTTCGACTTCGCCAGCGACGTCGACAACACACAACAGGCTGAAATTGACATCATGCGTCACATGCTGAAGGAGAGACAATGATCCGAAGTATTTCTTCGCGCTTCACCTGCAACGTCCTGGCGCTGGTCCTTTCCTTGTCAGCTACCGGCCTCTGCACTGCCCAGACTTCTACTACTGCATCTGCGGCGACCCCCACGGCCAAGATGCCACCTAAGCCACCCAGCGTCTTCGTCAATGCACGCTCCGGCTCGGACGATCCTCGCGTCGGCCTCAAAGGCGGCCTCTATGACGCCAACACCGCCATCCTCGGCATGAAGCTGGTCTCGACAACCCCCAAGCCCGCCGGCTTTGCGCCTGACCTCGACTCCATCAAGGCCGTCGATGCCACGCCTCCGCCGCCGCCTGTTGATCCCGACGCTCCTCGCCAACCCGGCGCCACGCATCCCAGCGGACCTCGCGCCAACTACGGTGGGACGAACTCGGACCTCGCCTTCAACTCCAAGTACCTGTTCAACGGCAACTACAGCGGCGTCAATATCTATGACATCTCCGACCCAACGCGCATGACGTTGCTCACCTCGATGGTTTGTCCCGGCGGTCAGGGTGATGTCTCGGTCTACAAAAATCTCCTCTTCATGTCGGTCGAAGCTGCCAACGGCCGCATGGATTGCGGTACCCAGGGCTTCGCTACTGCGAGTCCCGAAGCTCAACCACCTACTCCGACCGGCGACGCAGCAGCCGATGCCGCCGCTATGAGAGCCTTTAGAACGCGTCAGCCTGCGCCCAGCCCAGATCGCGTGAAAGGTGTCCGGATCTTCGATATCTCCGACATCCACAACCCGAAGCAGGTTGCTGACGTTCAGACGTGCCGTGGCTCTCACACGCACACCCTTGTGCTCGACCCCAACGATAAGGACAATGTCTACATCTATGTCTCCGGCTCTGCGGGTGTTCGTCCCTCCGCCGAGCTTGGCGGCTGCTCGGGAGCTGATCCTGACAAGGATCCCGATACTGCGTTGTTTACCATCGTCATCATCAAGGTGCCGGTCGCGCATCCTGAACTGGCTAAGGTGATTGCTAGCCCGCGCATCTTCTCCGATCCCGAGACGGGCAATGTGAACGGTTTGTGGAAGGGCGGCAACCATGGTGATGGCACACAGACTACCTCCTCCACCCGAGGCTGCCATGACATCACCGCCTACTCCTGGCTTGGTCTGGCCGGCGGCGCGTGCTCCGGTAACGGCATCCTGCTGGACATCCGAGACCCCGCACATCCAAAGCGCCTCGATGCCGTCACCGATCCCAACTACGCCTTCTGGCACTCGGCCAACTTCTCCAACGACGGCAAGACTGTCCTTTTCACGGATGAGTGGGGCGGCGGTGGCCAGCCGCGCTGCCGCGTCTCCGACCCCATGGCTTGGGGCGCGGATGCGATCTTCTCCATCACTGCTGACAAGAAGTTGAAGCTCGACGCGTACTACAAGATGCCCGCCCCCCAGACCGACAAGGAGAACTGCGTCGCGCATAACGGCTCGATGATTCCAGTTCCGGGACGCAACATCGAAGTCCAGTCCTGGTATCAGGGAGGCGTCTCCATCATGGACTACACCGACCCATCGCACCCCTTCGAGATTGGTTACTTCGATCGCGGCCCCGTTGACGATAGCCGTCCTGCGATGGGTGGCCAGTGGTCCACCTACTACTACAACGGCTATATCTATGGCTCAGAGATTGCACGTGGTACGGACGTCCTCAAACTTGTTCCCACCAAAGACCTCACACAAAACGAGATCGATGCAGCGGCCCAGGTCTATCTGCCTGAGTTGAACGTTCAGGACCAGCCCCACATAGACTATCCGATGACATTTGTCACGGCGAAGGCCTACCTTGACCAACTTGGCCGCGGTAGCAGCCTGGCCGCAGACAAGATCGCGGAGATCAACGCCCACATCGACGCGAAGAACATCAAGAAGCTTCACGCCGATGCCAAGACAGCAGAAAGAGCCGCAGCCACTGCTAAAACACCGGCAGACGCCGACCGTCTCCACGCACTATCGAAGATCCTCGTCAGTGATGGTGCAGGTGCAGGTACCACCAAGGCCGGCGAGTAACCGAAAGGAACTATAAGTCGGGTCGGAGATTGCGTTCCGACTGTTGCCATAGGGCTTAATGCGCCCGTTGAGCCTATGGCCTACCAGCGTGAGAAGATCTGCCACATCTCCGCGTTGACCAGGCATAAGCTGCGCTCAGTCTCTCTTCGTGATGAAGTGGTGGATGAGGCATCTTTGTCGGGGCTGCTGGCCTGTGCGGAAGTGTATAAACTGAAGTCGATGGCTTGGTCTCCAGGAACTCGTGTTGGGTCATACGAGATAGTCGACGTTCTCGGTGACGGTGGTATGGGAAAAGTGTTTCGCGTGCGGCACCTGATCTCCAACCGCGCAGAGGCAATGAAAGTGCTGCTCGCGGCATCTTCGGCAAGCCAGGAGATGCTGGATCGGTTTACGCAGGAGATTCGGGTGCTTGCCACACTGAATCATCCAAACATTGCAGTGCTGCATACGGCATTTCATCACGAAGAGCAGCTCGTGATGATTATGGAGTATGTGGAAGGGATGGATCTGCGGCACGTACTGGCAGCGGGGATTACGCTGGACCAGGCGGTAGCCTATACACGTCAGCTCCTCACGGCATTGGAGTATGCGCACTCGCGCGGAGTGATTCATCGGGACATCAAGCCTTCGAATATCATGATCACCCCAGGGGGGCAGGTCAAGGTGCTTGATTTCGGGCTGGCACTGGCAGCCCCTGAAGTGCGGTTGACGATGACCGGGGCACTGGTGGGATCGATGCACTACATAGCGCCGGAGCTGGTATCGGGCGAAGGGCACGATGCGCGGTCGGATCTTTATGCGGTGGGTGTGACGCTATACGAGATGATTACAGGCAAACTCCCCATTGAGGGCGCGAACTACGCGCAGGTAATCGGGGGGCTTTTGCAGCGCCGTCCGGTATCGCCAAGCCAGATCAACCCGCTGATTCCCCCGGAGTTTTCCGCAATCGTGATGAAGGCGCTGGCGAAAGAGAAGCAAGAACGGTGGCAGAACGCGAGAGACTTTCTTGTAGCGCTGGACGCGGCACATCTAGGCCGCGCTTCGGAGCTCAGAGTTGTTTCGCTTCCGACGTCTGCGTTGACGGGGGCCGCACAGCCAGGAGTGACTGGTGAGGCGTCTAAGTACGAGCCAGATCAGTTGAGTGAGATTGCGCTTAAGCTCGCCCACTATGTCGGTCCGATCGCGAGCGTGCTGGTAAAACGTGCTTCAAGCGCTTCGAATGATCTCCAGGCGCTCGTGGAGAAGGTCGCGCAGGAGATTGAGGGGGCAGAGGCGAGGCAGAGATTTCTCTCCTCGGTGAGCGGACAGTTTCGCAAGAGCGGCGTGTTGTAGCTAGCCTAGCATTCGTAAGGCCTTGACGACGGTGACTACAAGGCGATTGAAGGATGCGGTGAGTTGTGCCATCTCATCTTTGCCGCGAACGGGTAGTTCGGCCTGGTCAAGCTGGCCGAGACTGACACGATCGGCGACGATGGAAAGCTTGCGCAGGGGCAGGATGATGAGGTAGTACAGCACGAGATCGATAGTAAGCATAATTACAGCGAACGTCGTGACGAGCGACCACATGAGGGTATTGAAGGCTCTTGACGCAATCTGGATAGGCAGCGCCATGGGCACGGAGACGATCTGGGCACCGACGATTTCGTTGAGCTTCCAACCGAAGCCGTTGGTTGATCCGTACTTGTCGACCATGGTTTTTGGAGCAGCCGAAGGCTGTGAGTGGCACTCCAGACAGCTTGACTCAGTCTTGATGGGGTGAGCGAGATAGAGCGAGGGGCCGGAAGGGGTTTCGCGTTCGCCGACGAACTCCTTCAAGTCCGGCTTGTTGCGAAAAGCATCAATGACGTCGGTCTCCCAATCTACGGCGCGATCCTGGAGGTTGGTAGGGTTGAGCGTGGCTTCCTTGTACATATACTCGGGAAATTTTTGCCGGAGACGAGCAAAGGTGACCGTCGCGCCGTAAAACGGAATCGCCTGCGGGAGAAAAGTGTGTTCCATCGCTGGAGCGGTGACGATGATCGGCGTGAGCTCTTCCGTGGTGTAGTCGCGTGTGGAGCTTGCGCTCTGGATCATAAGTTCGGCCTGCTGCAGGACTTGAGCTCGCGCATTGTCGACGAGGAAAGAGTGAGCGACCCACGAGACTATGGCAAGACCGATGGCCACGACGACGATGACAATCAGATTGAATTTCAGTAGAAGTTTCATGGTCTCTCCAACAGACGCATTGTTTCTTCAGGCGTCAGGCTGTTCTCTCGATGATCAGGAGGGTGCAATCGTCTTGCGTAGGCGCACCCTCGCAGAAACGGAACATGGAAGCAAAGATGGCCTGAACGGGGTCTGGGGCAGAAAACTCACTCTGGCGCTCAATGGAGCCGAACTCCACACCTGCGGGATTTTCGGCTTCAGTGACACCATCGCTCAGGAGCACAAGACGTGCATGAAGAGGCAGTGTGAAGGAGATGGGGTGGAAAGTAGCGTCATGGAGAAGGCCAACGGGAACATCGCCGCCGAGGATCGGAGTAATCGTGCCGTCTTCAAGGACGAGGAGAGGAGAGATGTGGCCACCGTTGATTAATTCGACCTCACCATTTTGTTTGTAGTGGAGGACCAGAAGGGTTACATACTTCTGGCCGTAGACACGAGAGCACAGAAAGGATTGGACAGTGGCCACGGTGTCGACCAGGGACACGTGACTTCGGGCCTGAGCGTACATCATGCCTTGGATAATCGAAGCGAGCAAGGCAGCAGGCACGCCTTTGCCGGAGACATCCGCGACGATGGCGACTAAGCCGTCCTCCACAGGAATGACGTCGTAGAAATCGCCGCCGACCTCTGCACAGGGAATGGTCTTCGCCATGACTTTGGCGTAAGGGAAGGTTGGAAGATCGCGGGCGATGAGGCTCTGTTGGATAGAGGCAGCGATCTCCATCTCATTGCGGAGAAGTTCGGCAGCGCGCTCGGCCTGAACTAAGCGGGCATGTTCGACGAGGGTAGCTGCCTCGGACGCGATGGCAAGGAGGATGTCGCGGCCGACGCTGTTGAGCGTGTTGGTTCGAAGGCGGCTGTCGAGATAGAGGAGGCCGAGAAGACGGCCGGAGTTGCGGCCACGCAGGGGGATGGCGATGACGCTGAGAAGTTCGTGGGCGATGACGCTCTCGCGACTGACCGGCTGTCCTTCGCCACTGACGTCGCCGAGAATGTACTCTTGTCCGGACTCGGCTGCATCGCGGACGATTGAGCGCGAGATTTTCGTGTCGTCGAAGATTGGCTCGCCTTCGCAGTTGAAGCCACACTGCAGGGAGAGGTTAGCAGCACTATCGCCGAGGAAGACAAAGCCGCGTTCGGAGTGGGTAAGTCGCAGTGTGTACTCGATCATCGTGCCGAGAATGTCTTCCAGAACACTGGAGTTGTTGAAGCTCTGTGCGGCCTGAAGGAACAGGGAGAGCGTCTGAAGCTCGGAGTTGGAGGCTTCCGAAGCCATCTTATGAAAGAGAGCCACGGTGGATGTGTGATCAGGAGAGGTGAGAAAGAGAAGGGTGATGCCGGATGGGCCGAGTTTGATGCGGTCTCCAGAGCGGAGGCGCGCCGTGTCCTTGCGGATGTCGTTGACGAAGGTTCCCTGGCGGCTGTTGAGATCCCGAATGAAGAACCCTTCTGCGTCCTCGTGGATGATGGCGTGTTCGCGTGAGATCTGCGAGTTGGTGAGATAGAGATTGCGATCCGCTTGACGGCCGATTGTGAAGGGCAGGGAGTCGATGATTACGGTGCGCGTCTGATCTTTTTCACGAATTATCAAGCGGGCTGGATGTTTGGTGGTCTCCATAATGAAGTAACGTACCGATCGGACACTCCGATTTCAATCAAAGTATGACGTTGATGATAATTGATGAAGTCTAACATCAGAATCAAAGATGTTGGTGGACAACCGCGTGTTCAAGGCTCTCAAGTTTCGCAGCAAATGCGCGATAGATCCTGCAAAGTCGGCTTCTGTCTACCAATGAACTCGCCAATGAGTGCATCGGCGATTTATCACTCATTGACACTGTGGACCTATTGCTTCCAAGTTACCAACTTTCGGAATCGGTGACGGGAAGCACATTTGTGAGGACAGATCGTGAAGTGACTAACCCGGATATGAGTTTGTATTTCGTTTACATTCGACCTCGCAACGGACTGGAATAACAGCCGATGGTATTTCCCCAAAGTTCAAGAGACGATCATTGAAAACATCAGTTCGTTTGCGTTGTACGGCTTTCCAGAGTCACACGCTGCCAGCTTTGCTTATGCATCTGCATAATTCAAAGTCAAATACCTCGCAGCCTTTACCTGCGCAATAGACCCAAAAGCTCAGCCATGTGCTGGGGCTTTTTGTCTGCGGCGGCTTGCGCATCATCATGGACGATTGAACATCTTGTAGAGCTGCTAGAGGCGTGAGAGCATTGCTGGCATGAAATCGCTCGTACTTGTTTTGCGATGTGCTCTAGAGGGGCTTCTAGGCGCTTCAATGATGCTTGCCACACTTGCCGGAATAGCGATTAGCCTTCTCAACTCTTACGGAGTTGCTTATACCCTTGTATCGCTTACGGGAAGTTTCATTTTAGGAGCATTAGGGTTCTATATGTTTCGCGATGCAATAAGAGTTGGCCGACGACTACGATCTAAACCTGAAATCAATTCCATTTCAAACTGAATCACATCGGGTTTTGTTCGCTCGCAGCCTTCTATAGGACCGATTGGGCGTGCCCTTGAGTATTAATCGACACAGAACGTGGATTGGTCTGGCTGAGACTGGCAGACGAACAGTACATCAAGCTGAAATAGGTTCCCGCTATGGCTCTTTAGGAACTCTTCAGCGAGTCTCATGCCCTCTTCACAGGCTGGTATGTCGTCTTAATTCCAAGGGGACAGTAAGACATTGCGATCGATAGTGTCGGGGCAGTAGATACGGTCGGAAGCTCATCTCACTCAACGAACGCTTTGCAGACTTCAAGCGGCATCGCGCAGGGTGCGAAGCTGTAACGAGGTGTGAAATGACAAAGCTTGTATAGGTTAGTGGCCCGTGCTTGGTTTTGCGTATCTCTGTATCAGTCAGCAAAATGCCATTGCCTTTGTTTTTAGGAACCATCAAAAATGCCATTGGCAAGTGCAAGATTCCATAATACTTGGTGAACTATCTGGGACTTTAGTTTCTTCAGTTTTGTGGAGTTTTCTCGGCACCTTGAGACTGTCTAGGACGACACAAGAATAGTCTATGGCGGAGAGACAGGGATTCGAACCCTGGATACCTTGCGGTATACACGCTTTCCAAGCGTGCGCCTTCAGCCACTCGGCCATCTCTCCGCGTATTGCGGGCCTTTTTGAATCTAACACAATTGCTCGGCCACAACGAATTCTCGTAGATTGCTGAGCAATTTATGGTGCTTGTGCACTGATGTTCTGTTTCAGCGTCACAGACGGTTTGAGCTCGACTGGCACTCCTTGAAGCAGGTATCGGCGAAGGGTCGAGCGGTCGCCCCAGTTGATATCCCAGCCGTTATCAATGCCGATGAGAATGTATTGTCCCGGAATAATATCTTCTATCTCGAAACTGCCGTCTGTGTTGGTTTGATCCTGACGGAGAAACGTAATTGATCCAGGATCTTCGATCGTCGTTGGGACCAGCAGCACCAAAGCTCCGTCCGATGGCTTTCCGCCAAATGTTGCGACGCCGCTCAAGTGGGCGCGACCGCTTGCCACATGGATGGTCAACACGGAATCGCCCGCTGCCAGCGTCACATAACGGCCCTCGATCTTGGCCTCCTTCATAGCGATGCCAGTAAGGTAGACATTGGGTCGTCCTTGAAGAACCACCTCATAGCGTCCTGGAGGTACTTCGATCAGATGGTCGGTGCCGCTGTCTCTCTGACCACGCCGCTCATTGCCGTAGCCCATCGCTCCATCATTGTCGGAGGAAAAGCTGCCTCGATGAGTATCCGTATCCACCAGCCTGACCCTCATCGAACCGTTGCGTCCTGCGCCAGATCCCGCATCTAGATCGGTGAGACCTTCGAAGTGAACCGTCACCCTGGCAACATCCTCTGGCGCCGCATTGAGATCCAGCGTACGGGTCGAATTAGCCGTAACCTCGACCAGCGAAGCCCTCCTTCCCTGGTTTGGTCCACCGGGCTGAATTCGATACAGCCCTGGGGCCAAACCGGACACATCGATCTGCCCCTGCCCGTCCACATGTGTCGAGACTGGAACATAGCTCTGAATGTCTTCTCCTGGAACAATCTGCTGAACGATTGGAAATGCCGGCGGCGAAACATTGTTCTCTCCTTCCGTTCGCGGAGTCACAACTCTGAGGTGAACCGAAGGCATCGGAACAAGATGAAGATCCGCTTGCCTCGTATCTCCGGCATGCAAAACGATCGTCTCCGCCAGCGCAGGATTATCTATCCCCGGAAACCATGTAAGCGGATAAGCGACGTCGAGTGACGGATCGACCGGCGCACTTCCGCTTGAACTCACTCGGCTGGATTGCTGTGATGCCGCCGCGTACCAAGGCTGTGCCTGCACCATCAGCCGATAGCTTCCCGGCAAAAGATTGTCCAGCTCATACATGCCGCGATCGTCGGTTCGTACCATCGTCCGCACGCTACCAGTTGGCTGCGTCCCTCCCGGACTTGGCGGGGGTACAACCTGCAATGAAACCTGTGCCGTGCGTATCGGTTCGCCAGCTTCGTCCAGTACAACGCCGGTAATACTCGCCTCAGGACTCAGACGAAACCGAATATCTACCGTTGGCGCCTCTGACGTTACAGCAATTGCGGAAAAAAATCCCTGATGCCTCTCGTACTCTTGGGTCACAAAACCACGAGCGCTTGCAGTCAAACTCCATAGACCAGCCGACGGAAGGGCTATGGAGAAGCGTCCGTGTTCATCGGTCTCGAAGCTGCCGATAGAGGGAATCTGTCGATTCGACGAACCTCCATGAACCATCAGCGACGGGCTCAGTTGACAGTGAGCTACCGTGCTGCCATCGACGCTGCTAACTACCGTCCCTGTGATCTTATAGTTCACATCCGCTGCATTGGAGCCCACCCGTGTCTTCGCTTGCGATAGCGACTGCGAAGGAACGCCCACCAAACAGCCCATCATCAAGCCCACAAGAGCAACCCGCAAACCGTGCATCGGCCTCAAGGCATCACCGCCAGCGCAGGAGCGGCGTCAAGGTTCAGCGTAGATTTATCCCCGGCCTCAATCGTCACATTATGGACATAGCTGCTATACGGCGCGAGACTTGCCGGATCGCGAAAGTTCACCGAGAGACGGCGTTCCGAGGCCAGCGCCTGATAGCTGCCAGGCGGCAGATGTGCCGAACTGAAGCTACCATCCGTACCGCTTCGAAGACTAAAAACGCTCTGCGCGCTCGGCCCCGATGAGATGAGGTAGATCCAGCACACTCCCGGACTTCCGTTCACCAACACCGCTCCCTGCAGACTCCCCGTCTGATCGCTGACGGTTACTCGAATGGGCGCACCTGCAGCTCCGGGCGCGACCACAAGCTCCTGCTGCAGCAGATCGGAGTCGCCGTAGTTGACTGACTTGATGTACCACGATCCACTCATGCGCGCCTGTAGGCGATAGTTTCCAGTTGGCACGGTGAACGCATAACTATGATCTCGCACCATCGTCGGACGAATACTGGAATCGCCTCGCTCGATGTCTACCTCTTCCTTCTGCAGCGTGAGACCCAGTTGTTGCAGTTGAGGTGGATTATTGATTGCAGCAGACTCGGAGTCTACCGACAGCTCTACCGGGATCGATGGAATAGGTGCGAACTGGAGCACCACGCCCGACACATCGTGGTCCGGTACGGTCACGGTCGTCTCTGCCTCCGCGGAAGACTCTCCATTATTCATCCATGCAGTGAGCACGTAACTGCCTTGGGGAAGCTCCATCGTCATCGCACCCAACGCACCATCGGTCCTTGGGTTCACCTGCATAAGACTGCTGCCGCTCCTCGTGTGGGCGGTGATCCTTGCAAAACCGCGCCCCGAAGAACCCTGCGTCGTAAGCGTCACCGTGTGGATGCGGCTGACAGCCGGACGCAGCTCGAAGTGCTGTTCGTCTCCGCCACGAATCTGGATAACCTGTGGCATGCTCGACGAACTCCCCTCAGGAACGACGACCGGTAGAACCGCTTCGCCCGTAGCACCATCTTGCGGTGTGTAGTGACTCTCGATCCTGTAGCTGCCACCCGGGACTGGAAGCCTGAAGTTACCATGAACGTCGGTTTGACTCTGAGCCGTGGTGCTCCAATGGTGTCCAGACTCATCGAATGAGCTACGCATCGCACTCACCAGAATCCGCTGCAAAGGAGCGCCATCCGGTCCCAACACCCTGCCCGTCAACAATGCCTCTGGATAGATTCGCAGCTCCAGCGGTACGGCGAGCTGCGCTGCCTGGAGAAAAAGATTGCCCGCTTCCGATGGATCGGCAGACGCATAGAACCCAGGTTTGGTGATCAGAATATTCGCGGCACTCTCCGTATTCTGCTCGAACCGGAACTTGCCCTCATGATCAGTCAGTACCGCACGGTCGTTCAACCGAACCAGCGCACGCGGAACCGGCGTCCCGGTCGCAGCGTTCAGAACGCGCCCTGTCACCGAGTCCGGCACGGTGGCTGCAGTACCCGATGTACCTGTGGCGCCGGCGCTCGCCTGCGCTCCCAGCGGCCTGAGTTGGACGCCCGTAACCATCAAAAAAAGGAGCAGCCGGCAACACCTTCGCAAGCACCACTCCATCCGGGCTGAGCACACGAGCCACACCTCAGACTGACACAATTAAGACTTACAACCCAACAATAAGTGAGGGGATGCGATTCTGCATTGGCGAAAATGACACGATCTTTCCATATTGTGAGCCGAGATCGTTTTGTCCCTTAACGGGTCAGCATACGAAGTAAGCGTTCGGGCGATCGACTGTGTTTACCGATCGATATCTCGACATGGAACCTGGCCGAAGCGGAGAGTTGTCTCCCCGCTACGCATAGGCGAACGAGTCAAGTGACGGCTTGTACAACCGGTCAGGCCTGCCTGCCTCGACCGATCAGATAGAAGATTTTGTACGGAATCTTCCGGCAATGGACGAGAATCAGATGTACAGAATCTTTTTGGAGGTACGGATATGTATCTGATTGCGATATGCGCGGTCGGCGTCTGTGTCTTGATCTTTGGAATCGTGAGAATCAGGCAGGTACGGCGGCATAAGTTGGAGGAGCACAGCATCGACGCAGAGAATCTCCATGCGCTGATGCAAAAGGATATGAATCTGTTGGTGTTCGACGTCCGGCAGCCGTTGGATCTGCTGGCGCACTCGGAGATCATTCCAGGGTCGAAGAGGATTCCACCCAAGGCGATCTTAGAAGAAGCCGCAGCGATCCCGAAAGAGAAAGATGCAGTCATCTACTGCACATGCGTCAGCGAAAAGACCAGCCGGATGATCCTTGAGAAGGCTCTTGCACTGAACTTCACCCGGATCAAGTTTCTCAAAGGCGGCCTGGCGGCTTGGAAAGAGAAGGGGTATCCCGTGGAGCGTTACGACACGCCTTTTCATTTGGATACAGCGGTTTAGCTCCCCGGCGATGCCGGTAGAAGTACGCCCCGATCGCATGTACCAGGAGCATCCGGGCCGCGTCCCGTCATTGCATTTTGGTCATAACTGCTGTAGAATGAGGGTTGCGTAATTTTTTACGTCGTTCGCAAAGTGTAGGTTGTAAATCTCTACAGAGGTACTAACAAAGATATGGCAAAGCGTCGTGGAAATCCAAACTGGGGCAAGCCCGAGCCCATTGGGCCGATTGTTCCAACGGTAACCTCGTTCGAACAGGTTGTGAAGGAGTTCAAGCTTACCCCCGACCAGTACATTCGTTCGACCAGATTGCGGGAGTGGGCTCGGCGGAACAAGAACTCGAAGTATATTCCTGAGGCGTTGCTGGAAGCCTGGGGCTTCGAGATTGAGTCTACGCTCTAGTTTGCAGATTGAAAGAAGATGGCGCCGCCCAACCAGGGCGGCGCCATCTTTTTGTCACTTGTCTGTCACTTTTATGTCAGGGCCAAGGTTTTTGCATCGCGTTGGCGTAGGATTCGTCGAAAGTAGTGCAGTGTTTCCGTAAGGAATGAAGGAGTGACAGCATGTTCGCTGATGTAGCTGAGGCGGTAGCCGAGATCAGGGCAGGACGGATGGTAGTGGTCGTCGACGATGAGGACCGCGAGAATGAAGGCGATCTGACGCTGGCGGCGGAGTTTGTCACGCCGGAGGCGATCAACTTCATGGCGAAGTTTGGCCGGGGATTGATCTGCCTGACGCTGACAGAAGAACGTGCGGACTACCTGCGCCTGGGGCCGATGACGCAGGAGAACACCTCGCGATTCGGCACGGCGTTTACGGAGAGTATCGAGGCGCGGGAGGGCGTGACTACGGGTATCTCTGCGGCGGACAGGGCGCATACGATCAAGGTAGCAATCGATTCTCAATCCACGGCGCACGATCTGGCGCGTCCGGGGCATGTGTTTCCTCTGCGTGCGCGCAAGGGCGGAGTGCTGGTGCGGGCGGGGCAGACCGAGGCTTCGGTGGATCTGGCGCGTATGGCCGGACTGGTAACGGCGGGCGTGATCTGTGAGATCATGAACGACGACGGCACCATGGCGAGGGTACCGGACCTGGTTAAGTTCTGTGCTGAGCACAACTTGAAGATGGTGACCGTGGCGGATCTGATCCGATATCGGTTGCAGCATGAGCGGTATATCCACCGGGTGGCGGAGTCGCTGCTGCCGACCGCGCACGGCGAGTTTCGCATGATCGCGTATGAGAGCGAAGTCGAAGGCGGCGAGTCGCATGTGGCGCTGGTGTACGGCGATGTCTCGGGTGATGAGCCGGTGACGGTGCGGGTGCATACGCACTGCCTCGCGGGCGATGTCTTCTCTACGACGCTGTGCGATTGCAGGGCGGTGGTGGAGCGTTCGCTGCGCATGATCGCAGAGGCAGGACGTGGGGCGCTGGTGTATCTGCACAATGGGGCCGCGGGTTTTGGCGTGGATGGCAGCGTGACGCCGGCGAGGATTATTCTGCATCGGGAGCAGAGATCGCGGGAGGGAAGCGAGGATCGCGCGCAACGGACGCTGCGCCAAGTGGGTCTTGGGGGGCAGATTCTGTCCGACCTTGGGATTCACAAGATCCGTCTGCTAACGAACACACCGACGCATGTGCCTGCGCTTCAGGGCTTCGGCATCGAGATTGTGGAGCAGGTTCCGATCGCGATCCCGGCGGGTGTGCGGTAGGATTTTCGCCAAAAAAGTTGGAGCGTGGTGGAGGACGTAAAACCTGCTTCTTTCGGGCGTTTTTGAGGGGTGTTTGGGAAAACAGGTGGTTTTGACGTGGTAGTTTGCTGGCGAGTTGTGGAGGCTTGCCGGCGAGTTCGTGGCTGTTCGCTGCGTAGTTTTCGCCCCCGAACACTACGCCATGATCTTCGCTTTTTTTTACGGGATCACTTTCACGATATAACCACCGATTTTCAGCGTATGATCGACTTCGTTCGCTTTGCCATTGGTCTGCAGAAAGATTGCCTCCAGAGACGCCCGATTCACCGCGGGCTGGAGTGCCTTGTTCGGCTCACTTGGATTCATGTTTTGAGCGGGGTGTCCGCTGAGAACGACAGCCAGCATCTCTGCGGGAGAGTGGAATGAGTACGGCCGTTTCGGGAATGACGGATACGGGGCTTGAGGTCATCGACCTTAGTGGCGATTCTTCGTTTGCGGCGCGGCGTCTGCATGAGCGTGACGTTGCGAGTCAGATGATGGGAATGGACCGTCTGGCGCGGGCCTTTGTAGACAGCCCGGACACGATTCTGCAGGAGCTGGTGAACGCAGCGGTCGATCTGTGCGGTGCGGATAGCTCAGGCATCAGCATCGAGACCGAGGGTGGCCGCGATGAGGACTTTTATACGTGGGTCGCGACGGCGGGGGAGTATGAGGGGTTCCTGCATGCGACGCTGCCGCGCTATCCCAGCGCGTGCGGTACGTGCCTGGAGCGGGGACAGCCGCAGCTCTTTCGCGTGACACAGCGCTTCTTCGACCTGATGGGGATTGAAGCTCCGGTCGTAACGGACGGCATTCTGCTGCCGTGGCAGGTGGAGGGAACACGCGGAACGATCTGGATCATGGCGCACGGCAGGGGAGAGGCCTTCGACGCGAGTGACCTGAAGATGATGCAGGTGCTGGCGAACTTTGCCGCGATGGGTGTGAGGCAGCAGAGGCAGCAGAAGATGCTGTTGGAGCAGGCCGGCGCGGCTGCAGCGGCTGCGATGGCGAACGACCTGGCGCACAAGATCAACAACCCGCTGCAGAGCCTTACGAATATTGTGTATCTGGCGGCAGAGGGTGAGACGCGGAGCGATACGAAGTCTTTGGCGCATGAGATGTCGGATCACCTCGGACGTCTTTCGGTGCTGGTGGGCGAGCTGCTGACGCTGCCTGCTGGGAATGGTCCGCGGAAGTAATCAGCATGGATCGTGGCTGCGTCTTTGCTGTGGGCGACCCAATTTTCTGTTCCTAAGCTGCGAAGCGGGAGGATAATTACTCGCACGCACAGGAGGAGCTTTCGATGAACTCAGTCCAGTGGATGCGGTCGATTGCGTTTGCGGCGGTGGGAACGCTCGTGTTGGCTGTGGGCAGCGGCGGGGCTGCGATGGGCCAGATGCCGCAGACTCCCTCCATGCCCTCAATGCCTGGGATGCCCCCAACACCTTCGGCGCCTCCAACGCCTTCGATGCCGCAGATGCCCGATATTCCGCAGGGCAATCCGAATCTTTCGACGCCTGATATGCCGCAGCCGTCCCAGAGCGGGCCGACAGATGCTGCGCGTGGATCCGCAAATGGGGCCCAAGGCGCTGGGTTTTTGGGTACCTGGTGTGTGCAGGGAGACCGGACGAAGCAGGCTTCGATCAGCAGCAACGGCGCATTTTTGAATCTGACGAATGAGAGTGGGGACACGTCGATCGGGAATCTCCAGGGATCGAACCAGATTGTTGCGCCGGGCTGGCAGTTTGTTACGGGAACGCTGAGCGGAAATGGCGGAACGATCAACTGGTCGAACGGAACGTACTGGACGCGGTGTGGCAGCGGTGGTGGAGGCGGTGGGCACAGCAGTTACAGCTTGAACGGGAACTGGTATCCGAACGGCAATCGCTCGTTGCAGTGCTCGATTCAGCAGCATCGCGGGAATCTGACGTTGCAGAACGAGAGTGGGCAGAGGGCGACTGGATCGCTGGTGGGGCGGCGGCAGCTGACGACGAACTGGGCTGGAACGACGATCCGGGGAACGGTAAGTTCGGATGGGAACCGCATCAACTGGGATAACGGGACTTACTGGATTCGTTACAGACTTTATTGAAGATGGGAAAGATATGTCCTGCCGGACGGGCCCACTGCTCGTGGGGAGGTCACTTCGTGACTTGTATACCCCTTCGGCTGGTCCTCCCGTTGGTCGGCACGATCATGATTCCGACCATCGGGAGGACTTGTGTCGCCTGCGCGGGCGTGACAGGTACATAAGTCACGAAGTGACCTCTCGCCGAGCAGGCGGCCCGTCCGGCAGGACATCATCTTTACCGCGCAGTGACAACGAGGTTAAGGGTTACAGTCTGGGTAAGCTGGACGCCGGTGGTAGAGCTGGCGGTGACCTGGTACTGGTAGGTGCCCGGTGGGGTGACGAGGACGTCGAGCTGGGTCTTGGTGCCGCCGCAGCCTGATGCCGCGGTGAGCAGGAGCGCGCAAAGGATCGTGCGGATGCGGCGGGTCTTTCTAAAGAAGAGGAGCGAGGCGGGCAGGAGGCCGAGAAGAACTCTGTCGAGCGTGTTGCTCGCTGTCGTGACGGGCGGCGTGGTGATGGTGTTGATGGTGGCGACTGCGTTCTGCGGCGCTCCGTTGAGAGGAATGCTTGAGGGTAGGAGAGAGCAGGCGGCGTTGGGGCCAGCGGTGATGGGGGTGCAGTTGAGGACGACGGTTCCGATGTAGTTGTACTGCGGGGTGAGCAGGAGGGTGTAGCTGGCGGGGCTCGCGCTGGGAACGGTGGCGGTGGCGGAGGAGGCTCCGTCGACGGTGAGGAGGAAGGTGCCGTTGGGGACGCCGTTGCCGGTGAGCGGGACTTGGATGGGTGCGGCGCTGTCGGAGCTGGCGATGGTGAGGGTGCCGTTGCGTGCGCCGAGTGCGGTGGGTGTGAAGGCGACGGTGAGTTGGCAGGAGGTGTTGGGTGCGAGCAGGGTAACGGGGCAGGGAACGGTGATGTCGTAGTCCCCGGCGATGGCGAAGTTGAGGCCGGTGACCGAGGCGGTGCCGGTGTTGGTGAGGGTGAGCGTCTGGGTGGATGAGGCTCCTACGGCGATGCTGCCGAAGTTCAGGCTACCGGGGACGATCTGAAGGTGCGACTGGATGCCGATGCCGGTGAGTGTGGCGATGAGTCCGGCGGGTGAGGCTGAGGTGGAGACGGTGACGGTGCCGGGGATCGCGCCGGTCTGGGTGGGGGTGAAGGCGACCTGGAGGGTACAGCTGGTGGAGGCAGTGATGGGGGTGCCGGGAGCGGGGCAGTCGCCGGTGGTGAGATAGCCGGAGGTGGTGGTGATGCTGTTGAAGGTGATGGGGGTGGGGCTGGTGTTGGTGATCTGGAGTGGGAGCGTGGCGGTGCTGCCGACCTGGACGCTGCCGAAGTTGAGCGAGAGCGGCGTGAGGGTGAGGGGCGATGGAGTGGCGGTGCCGAGGAGGCTGATGAAGTCGAGCGCGGTGCTGGCGTCGGAGGTGATCTGAAGGGCGCTGATGCGGGCGGAGGTGTCGTTGGCGGCGTCGGGCTGCGGGGTGAAGGTGATGTTGATGTTGCAGCTCTGCGAGGGCAGGAGGGTGCCGCAGTTGCTCTGGTAGGCGAAGTCGGGCGTGGTTTGGAGGGTGGTGATGTGGATGGTGGTGGTGCCGGTGTTGGCGAGGGTGACGGTCTGGGGTGGGGAGCTATTGCCTGCCTGGATGGCGGGGAAGGTGAGGGAGCTCTGCGAGGCGGCGTAGGAGACGAGCGGGGCGGTGCCGGGTGCGGCGGAGACGGGGGCGGCTGAGCCGGTGAGGTCGACGAGGTCGGGACCGCTGAGGGCGTCGCTCTCGATGACGAGGGTGCCGGTGTCGGTGGTGGGCTGGGGCGAGGAGGTGCTGGTGGTCTGGTTGACGGCGGTGTAGGTGAGGGTTACGGTGCAGCTTTGGTTCGGGCTGAGGGTTGCGCCGCAGGTGGTGGAGGTGACGAGGAAGGGCCACTCGCTGGTGAGGCGGCGGACGGTGAGAGGAATGGCGCCTTTGTTGGTGAGGGTGAGGGTCTGCTGGGCGGTTTGGCCGGAGGCGATCTGGCCGAAGTTGAGGGCGGGCTGGTTGGGGATGAAGCTGCCGGTGATGGCTAGGGTGGCGCTGCCGTTGCCGTAGCCTTCGAGGTAGGCGAGACCGTTGAGGGTGGCGGAGCCGTCGGTGGGTGTGGCCTGGGCGAAGATGGTGCCGGTGAGGTCGCCGTTGGTGAGGGGGAGAAAGGTGACGGAGAAGGTGCAGGAGGCGTTGGGGGCGAGGGCGGCGCAGGTCTTGGTGTCTGCTGTGAGGACGAACTGGCGGGGGAGGGCGAGGTTGAGTGAGAGGGATTTGCTGGTGAGGTTGTTGATGGTGAACTGGCGGGTTGCGCCGAGGGTGGAGGTGGGCGCGGGGCCGAAGTTGGTTTCGGCGGGAAGGATCTGGAGGCCGGCGTTCTCGGTGGTGTAGGCGCCGCTGAGAGGGACGGTGTAGGTGGTGAGGCCAGTGGTGGAGCTGGTGACAGGGATCTGGAGGGTGTCGGTGACGAGGGCGGTGGTGGGAGTGTAGGTGACGGTGATGTTGCAGGTCTGCGTGGGGGTGAGGGTGGTGCAGTTGGTGGTGGAGGTGAAGTTGGGCGTCGCGGTAGTGGGGGCGGCGATCTGGAGCGTGGAGAAGCCGGTGTTGGTGAGGGTGATGGTCTGTTGGGTGGAGGTGGGACCGGGGACGTTGTTGAAGAGGAGCGCGGTGGGGTTCAGCGAGAGGCCGGGGTCGGGTGTGCCGAATCCTGTGAGCGCGGAGGTGACAGGCGTGGAGCCGGTGGGGAGGTTGAGGACGCCGGGGCGTTGGCCGGTGGCGGTGGGGGCGAAGACGATGTTGAGGAAGCAGGAGGCGTAGGGTGCGAGAGAGCCGCTGCAGGCTGGGCCTCCGGTGGGGGCTGAGGCTTCGGTGCTGATGGTGAAGTCGCCGGTGACGGTGGGGGTGGAGAGCGTGACGGTGGAGGTGGTGAGATTGGTGAGGGTAAAGAGAGTAGGGGCGCTGGAGCTGTGGACGGGGATGCTGCCGAAGTCTTGCGTGACGGGCGCGAGGATGAGGCCGGTGAGGGGAAGGCCGGTTCCCGTGAGGGTGAGCGGAGATGGGCTGCCGCTGGTGGAGGCGAGGGTAAGCGTAGCGGTTTGCGGGCCCGCGCTGGTGGGCGTCAACTGAACGCCGAGCCAGCAGTTGCGGCAGCTTCCGGTGAAGGAGCTGGTGAAGGCGGCGGAGGAGGGTTGGCCGTGGCCGAAGCCAACGTCTTCGACGAGGATGGCCTTGAAGTCTGGGACGGAGGTGGAGGCGGTGAGGGCGGCGAAGGACGAGGTGATCTTGTACCACTGGACGGAGGGCTGGTTGAGGATGACGTCGCCGAAGTCGAGGGTGTTGTTGGGCGCGGAGAGGATGCCGGTCGCGGTGCCGCTGAGCGTAACGTAGGTGGGGCTGGTGCCGGAGCCTGCGGTGACGGAGAGCAGGCCGCTACGGATGCCGGGCTGCGAGGGCGCGAAGGTGAGGAGAACGTTGCAGGCGGTGTTGTTGCCGGGGAGCAGGGCGGGGCAGTTGGTGGTGGAGGTGAAGTCTCCGGTGAGGGCGAGGCTGAGGGCGAAGGGCTGCGCACCGATGTTGGTGATGGTGACCGATTGCGTGGTGGCGGAGGTGTTGGTGACGAGGACGGGATCGGTGAAGGTGATGGCAGTAGGAGAGACGGTGAGGTTGGGGTTGACGGACTGGCCGGTGGCGAGTGGTGGTGGGAGGGTGGTCCCGGTGATGAGGACAGCCTCGCCTTGATCGAGCGTGAGGGTGGTGGAGTCGGCGGAGGGTGCGATGGAGGAGTTGTAGTTGATCTGGAGCTGGCAGACGGTGTGAGGGCCGAGGGTGGTGGGGCAGTCGTCGGCGAGGCTGAAGGGTGCGGCGAGGGCGACCGGGGTGTGGGTGATGGAGGTCGCGGAGTTGTTGGAGAGGTAGAGGAAGCGGGGTAGACGGAGGCCGGAGTTAGCGACGGTTCCGTACTGGGTGCCGAAGTCGATCTCGCTGGCAGAGAGGCTGAGCGAGGCGGCCTGCGTGTAGGCGGAGAGGAGGACGTTGCCGGTGCCGATAGTCCATGTTGATTGGGCGGGGCCGTCGTCGGTAGAGGTAGCTGAAGCGGCGAAGCTGAGGATTATGTGACAGGTGGCTCCGGCGGCGAGAGTCTTAGAGGTAATGGAGCCGTTGGTTGGGCAGTCGTTTGAGGATTCGGAAAAAGTGTATGGAGTGAGTTGGCTGCTGGCGATTATTGAGGTAAAGGTTTGGGGTTGTTGCGAGAGATTTGTAACCGTGACGGTGCGGGCGGTGGACGGGCTGGTGGAGGTGACGATGCCGAAGTCCAGCTCTTTGGGGGAGAAGGCGATTGGGCTGGGAACGGTGGTTATCGCGGGGATGTTGATGGTTTGGGTGGTGGCGTTCGAGGTTTCGGCGGTGAGGGTGCCGGGGCCTGAGCCGGTGAGGGCGATCTCGCACTCTGCGCCTGGGTTGAGGGTGGTGGGGCAGTCGGTGGCGAGGGCGAAGCTGGGCGAGTTGAGTTGCAGGTTGATGGCGGCGACGGTGCCGAGGTTGCGGAGGGTTACATTCGGAGCGTTGTCCGTCGAGAGAGCGAGGCTGGGAGCGGCGGTGGTGGGGCTGAGCTTCGCGAGGTAGGCGGCTGAACCGGCGCAGAGGCTTCCGCTGCAAGTGCCGGAGGGAAGCACGGCGGCGCGGAGGGTGGAGAGCAGCGCAGTGGTGGGGGTGTTGTAGAGCGGGAGGTCGTAGGTCTGGGTGGCGAGGAGATTTGCGGATGCGGTCGGACTGGCGCTTCCGGCAAAGATTGGCTGGCCGGTGGGGTCGGCAGTGACTGCGGTGAGGGTGACGGGGAGGCTGGCGAAGTTGGGGTTGGTGGAGGGAAGTCCGCCGAAGCGTATTGCCTGATCGATCTGTGGCTGGGCTGTGTTCTGCTGTGTGACGCGAAGGCCGTATGCGTTGCCGATGGTGGAGAGAGACGTGAGCGGCAGGAGCGAGGCGGGGGTGGTGAGGGTGCCGGTAATCCAGACTACGCCGTCGGGCGATGGAGTGAGGGTGGATTGGGTGCCGGGTGCGAGGAGGGTGGACGAGAGAACGGAGCTGCCGTCTATAGAGATGCGAAGCAGGGTCTGGTAGCTGGTGGCGGAGGCGATGGGTGCGAGGACGGTTGCGACAGGGAACTGACCGAGGGCGATGGAGCCGGAGAGTAGAAGCGTCTGCGTGGCGGGGTCTTGCGGGGAGGGTGCGAGGGCGATGGAGGTGATGCCTGCACCGGGAATAAAAGTGGAGAAGAGGATGCCGTCGGCGGCGGGGGTGAGTTTGGTGAGGAAGCCGGAGGTGGTTCCGGCCGTGTTGGGAATGATGTTGGGGACGAGGGCGTTGAGGGTCGGGTAGCCGGAGCTGGTGGTGTATCCGGCGATGTAGGTGTTGCCGGAGCTGTCGGCGGCGATGGCCGCGGGTGCGGTGTTCGCGGCTCCGTTGAGCGACTGGCCGCTGAGATAGGTTGCGTAGAGCAGCCCAGTGCCGGAGGTGTTGAAGGCTTCGACGAAGCCGTTCTGCAGACTGCCGAATGCGGGGGCCTGGATGATGGCCGACGGCGTGACGGGAAGCGTGGAGGAGAAGATGCTGCCGCTGATGTAGACCGCGTTCGCCGTGGCAGCGATGGCGGAGGCTGCGGTACGGCTGCTGCCCGCGTAGGTGAGAAAGATTGGATTCAAGTTCTGGTCGAACTTGCCGATGAAGCTATTAGTCGATGTATCGGCGGGGCTGGGAAAGGCTGCGGCGGAGGAGGTAGCGAGTGCGCCGGAGGTAGTGGTGCCGGTGATGTAGACGTTGCCCGCGGGATCGAGCGCCATGGCGAGGCCGACGTCTCCTGCTGCGCCTAGCTGTGCCTGGGCGAGAACGGTGGAGGCGGTGGGATCTGTCTTGAGCACGCGCACACCGTCGTGCTGGTCGAGGAGGAGATAGAGGTTGCCGCTGGCGTCGGACTGAACGGCGTTGAACTGGGCGTAGAAGGTATTGGGTGACGACGATGCGCGCAGGCCTGCGAAGAGAAGCTGCTGCGGTCCTGTGACTTGGGCGCAGACGGTGTAACTGCTGAGGAGCAGAGCCGCGAGGGCGCAGAGACCGGCAACGTAACGTCGGAGAGAGAGCGATGGTGGCATGGTTTTTGGCTGCGGGCAGAGCGCTGGTACAGCCTGACCTTAACTATCCGTGGGGACGAGGCGGTTGCGGTTGGAAGATGAGGAGAAAGACGTTACGGGGGTACTATATCTTCCCGTTTCGAGATTCCATACTACCCGCTAGTTGTAGAAGGTCGTCGAGGCCGCGCGTGTGCATCTCGCGCTCAAAGGTGGCGTGGTCGGTGTACTGGATGGCCTGCATCCCGGAGGCGAGTGCGGCGTCGATGTTTTCGATCTTGTCGTCGATGAAGAGGATGTTGGCGGGCGGGGTGCGCATGCCTTCGGCGGCGTGGCGGTAGATCGCAGGTTCGGGCTTGGCGAGGTTCACGGAGTGCGACCAGGTCTGATGGTCGAAGGCCTCGATCCATTGATGACGCGCGCGGAGGCCAAGCTCCATGGCGTCGGGCATGTTGGAGAGGATGCCGGTGCGGACGCCTGCGCGCTGGAGACGCTGAACCCAGTCGAGCATCGGCGGGTTGAGGGTGGACCAGTAGTCGGTGTCGGCGTCGATGAGGGCGGTGAGCTGGTCGGGCGTGAGGACGGTGCCTCCGCTGCTTGCGGCCTTGGTCCAGAAGGCTTCGGCGTTGAGGTCGCCGCGGTCGTAGGCGTGGCGATAGGCCCAGTAGCCGTGGTGGAGATGATCTTCGGTGAGGCCGGAGATGGTGCGCATGCGGACCCAGGCGGAGGCGTCGGGCGGACCGGAGAGAACCATGCCGTAGTCGAAGAGGACTGCTGTCACTGGAATCATATGGAGATAATTGTAAGTCGCCCTGAGCGGGCGGCGATCACTTCGTGACTTACATACCCCACCGGTCGTTGCTCCCGATGGTCGCATGGAGAATGTTTCCGCCGACCATCGGGAGGCCCACGCAAAGCGGTACACACCCCACGAAGTGGGCGCTGCCCGCGTAGGGCGCTTTATCGTTAAAGACCCAGCGTGCTGTTGACCGTAGCAAGCGCGGCCTTCTCTTCTTCCGAGACAAGCACGCCGCCGAAGCCCAGGAATCCGCCCTCTTTCGTCGCCTCTGCGGTTGTCTGCGCGGTCTTGGCAAGCCACTGCTTGACCTCCGCAGTCTCCTCCGGCGTAGCCTTCTGCGCGAGCAGATCGGAGGTCCGCTTGAGGATCTCGCCTGCCGCTGCCTGGATCGCCGCGGGGCTCGCTCCCGCAGGCGGCTTCGGGATCGCCATCTTCTCGGTCAGGTCGGTGGCGAGCTCTTTCAGCAGCGGAGTCTGCGCAGTCGCGGCAGTCTGGATGATCATCTTTCCGACGGCTGCCGACTCCTGGATGATGCCGATGGGGCCGCTGGGGCTGGCGGCAACGACGAGGATGCTCGCCATCAGGGGCGCGGAGCGGAGGAGATCCCATTCGTCGACGCTGAAGTCTGTTTTGCTGCTCATAGGGATCAGCTTTCTGCCCTCGCCGGCGTGAGACGCAGGCGATGAGGGCGATTGAGATTTTGGAGTGATGAAGATGGCCCGGCGTGCAGTCGTGCAGAAGCTGAGGGTATCGAGCGGGGTGACGGGTGTCAATCGGAGAAGATAAATTTTGGAAGAATCGCTTGTGCGTTGCGGGGTCTCGTTGGATTGTTGCTCGCTGCGTTATCTCTTCAGATACGCGATGCCTGCGGCTGGGAAGTAGCTGCTAGTCTAGCCTCACTGTTGCCCATCTTCGCCTCACGAGTAGCCCCTTTGAGCTCCGCCAAAATGTCTAGACTGCATGGGCTGGATACCTTGCGCGCCGTCGCAATTGTGGCGGTGATGATCTTCCATCTGCAGTCGTTCCTTCCCAGCGCTCTTGGGCGCATTGGAGATCTCGGTTGGATGGGGGTTGATCTCTTCTTTGTGCTCAGCGGATTTCTGATCGGGTCGCAGCTACTGAAGCCGTTCGCCGATGGGCAGCGCCTGCGTCTGCGCGACTTTTATATCCGGCGAGCGTATCGCATCCTGCCGGCGTATCTGGTGGTGCTGCTCCTCTACTTCGCCGTGCCTGCGTGGCGGGAGCATGAGAGAGTCGCAGCGGCGTGGAAGTTCCTGACGTTCACAGCGAATCTCGTGATGAACTATCCGGCGGAGCTTGCCTTCTCGCATGCGTGGTCGTTGTGCGTGGAGGAGCACTTCTACCTTCTGCTTCCATGCCTGGTGCTGTGGCAGATGCGAAGGCCGGCGGCGTGGAAGACAGTGAGCCTGATTCTGTCGGTGGTGCTTTTTGGCGTGCTGCTGCGACGATGGGAGCTGCTGCATGTGGTTCGCGCACCGGGCGTGAGCGATGACGAGATGTGGGCCTTGTTTATGAAGCGAATCTACTATCCGACGTACTGCCGTCTGGATGGCCTGGTGAGCGGCGTGGCGCTGGCGTGCATTCGAACGTTTCGGCCTGTGTGGTGGGCGAAGGTATCGCGCCGTGGGAGCTCGCTTGGCGTAGCGGGACTGCTGGTTTGTGCGGCGGCGATGTGGTCGTTTGGATGGGAGTACCCAACGCCGGATCGAGCCTTCGGTGTAGTCTACGGCTTCCCGCTGATCTCGCTTGGGTTCGGACTGCTGGTAGCATCGGCGGCTTCGAGCAGCGGACCGTTGCAGCTTCCGCTGCCGGGAGCGAAGACGCTGGCAACGCTTGCGTTCAGCCTCTATCTGACGCATAAGGAGATCGCCCATCTCGATCAAACGATCTTTCCGTGGCTCACGCACGAGTCAGGATGGCGCGCTGCGGGAATCTATGCGGTGAGCTGCCTTGGCTTCGCGGCTCTGCTGTATGCATGCGTGGAACGACCGTTTCTGATCCTGCGCGATCGCCAGATGCGGAGTGCGGTGGCTCGCACTCCGAGCGTCGAGGCACGGCTCGATCCGGCTCTATAGGTTTCGTCGCGGATTCACTCATCCGGCTACGGCATTAGCATGGAAGAGTGAGCTATCGGTTTTCGCAGCGGACGGGTTGGGATGTGGGAGAGAGCGGGTTTGCGGCGGCGATCCGTGAGGCGCGGGCGGCTGGACGCGATCTGATCGACCTCACGGTGTCGAACCCTACGGTGTGCGGGTTTGCGTACGACGCGGAGGCGATTCTGGCTCCTCTCTCCAGTGCGGGAGCGCTCACATACGATCCCGATCCGCGAGGGATGCGGTCGGCGCGAGAGGCGGTGGCTGTGTACTACGCAGATCATCGCGCCGAGGTGGACCCCGACAACGTCGTGCTGACGACGAGTACAAGCGAGGGGTACGGATATCTCTTTCGGCTGCTCTGCGACGCTGGGAACGAGGTGCTGGTGGCACAGCCCAGCTATCCGCTCTTCGACTTCCTGGCGGACCTGGAGGATGTGAGGCTGCGGCCTTATCCGCTCTTCTACGACTTCGGCTGGTGGATCGACTTCGCGGAGCTGGAGCGGAGGATCGGACCAAAGACGAAGGCAATCGTGGTGGTGCATCCGAACAACCCCACGGGCCACGCTACCGGGATCGAGGAGCGGCGGAAGCTGGAAGAGATCTGCGTACGGCACAGTCTGGCGTTAATTGTGGACGAGGTGTTTCTCGACTATCCAGTGGAACTTCAGGAGTCGTCGAAGTCTGAGGCGCGGTTGGAGAGCTTTGCGGTGGGGCCGCACCCAGTGCTGACGTTTGTACTGAGCGGGATGAGCAAGATCGCGGGTCTGCCGCAGATGAAGGTCGGCTGGGTGGCGGGCTTTGGGCCGGAGGAAGCAAGGCGCGAGGCGATGGGCCGGTTGGAGGTGGTTGCGGATACGTTCCTGTCGATGAACGCTCCGGTCCAGATTGCCCTGCCGGGATGGCTGAGCGCGCGGCAGGGAATTCAGCGGCAGATCCGGGAGCGGGTGCGGGAGAATCTTCAGGCCGCATTGGACGGCGGGCTGGAGGTGCTGCGGATGGATGCGGGATGGAGCGCGATTCTTCGCCTGCCGCAGAGAGCCGAGGCTCAAGATTCGGCTGAAACGCTGCTGCGGAGTGCCGGGGTAGTGGTGCATCCGGGGTCGTTCTATGGGATCGCCGAAGGCGGGCGCGTGGTGGTCAGCCTGCTTGGACCTTCGAGTGAGTTTGCCGCTGGCGTCGATCGTCTGAAGCGTGCAACAAGTGAACCACAATAGTTAATAGTTCATGTGATGCATGTAAGGTGTTGCTTCTCGTTATCTCCGTAATCGTAACATTCTATTTGTCTTGCAGGAATGGGTTTGAAGTACGTTCCTGACCGATGGTCGTTCGGTTGCCATGGCCGGGGATGACGGTGACCTCATCGGGAAGGGTCAGCAGGCGCTCGTGGATGGAGGCTAGCAGCTTGCGTGTGTTGCCTCCGGGGAGGTCGGTGCGGCCTACGGACCCTGCGAAGAGGGTGTCGCCTGCGATCAGGAGCCCGCGTTCAGGAAGATAGAGGCAGACGGAGCCTTCCGTATGGCCGGGCGTGTGGAGGATGGAGCCCGAAAGGCCGGTGATGGCGATCAGCTTGCCGTCGTCGAGGTTGTCGTCGGGCGGTGGCACCTCGGGCACGCCGACGCCCAGCCAGTTGGCCTGCATGTCCATCATCTTTACCAGCGGCAGGTCGTTCTGGTTGTAAAGGATAGGCGCACCGGTCAACTGCTTCAGCTTCGCCGCCCCGGCAATGTGGTCGATGTGGGCATGGGTGATGACGATCTGCTTGACGGTGAGCGAGTGCTGCCGCAGCAACGCCATGATGCGGGAGATATCGTCGCCGGGATCGACCACGATGGCCTCGCGGGAGGCCTCGTCGCCGAGGATGGAGCAGTTGCACTGAAGGGGGCCTACGGTGAGGACTTCATGGATCATGGGGAGCCTTATTGGAAACGCCGTCTAGAGATCGGGTTGAGGCTTGCGTGTAGTTATCGAAAGCATGAAAAATGCGCAAGCCAGTGGCCTGCGCATTGATCGAATATAGATAGCCTACTTCTTCGCGGGTACACTCTGCGTGGTCTTGGTGCCCGAGAGAACCGAGTGGTCGCCGCTGGCGCGCGAGAGCAGGATGGTGAGGCCGATAGTCGTGAGCATGAAAACAATGGCCGAGTAGGTGGTCAGCTTGGTGAGCAAGTTAGCCGCGCCGCGTGGTCCGAAGGCGGTCTGCGAACCCTGGCCGCCGAAGGCTCCGGCGAGATCGGCCGATTTGCCCTGCTGCAGAAGTACGACGCCGATGATGAAGAGCGAGACGATAATGTGGATAACGACGAGAAGATAGATCATCGGGGTGCTGGATAGCCTCTTTCCGGGGTATAAAGTCCGGAGAAATGTGTGGTCTGGTGCGGAGGAAGGAAAGCGTACCGCTCCCTGTGCTTTGCTTCAACCTAAAGCTTAGTGTAGCACCGGGATGCGGGGAAGCCAACCGTAAGGAATCAGTTGCGCTGGGCCTCCATGATGAAGATGGCGGGACGAAGATGAGCCGAAGGGGAAAACGTGTATTCTGCGTCTGACGCTGAAAGCCTTTTTCACGGAGATCGTTCTTGTTCACTCGACGCGTTCTAGTTCCAGTACTACTTGTGATGTCGCTGCATCTGTCGGCACAGCAACCCGCTTCGCCTGTCGCGCAGCAGCCCGGTGGACCGAACTCCGGCCCAGCGCCTGCGCCTCCGCCGCTTACGGGCGATGCGTTGCAGCATCCCGGCGTGCCCGAGGGCGTGTTGTCGAAGCGGCTTACGCTGCGAAGCCAGATCTACGACGGCATGGTCAGCGACTACTGGATCTACGTTCCGTCGCAGTACGACCCGAAGAAACCTACTGCGGTGATGGTCTTTCAGGACGGCGAGGGATACATCAACCGCAAGGGCGATCATCCGGCGTTGAACGTGCTCGACAATCTGATCGCACAGGGAAAGATTCCGGTCATCATCGCAGTCTTCACGAATCCGGGCGATATCTCCGCCTCGCCGAACACGCTGACGTATAAGTTCGTCGAGGCGTATGGAAAAAAGTGGTCGCGCACGCTGAAAGACTCGATGCGTTCGACCGAATACGACACAGTGTCGGATCGTTACGGGCGCTTCCTCCACGATGAGCTTCTGCCAACCGTCGCCAAGAGTTACAGCCTTCGCACCGATGCGTACTCCCACGCCATTACCGGCTTGAGTTCGGGCGGCATCTGCGCCTTCAACGCCGCGTGGCAGAGACCGCAGGACTTCAGCCGCGTCATCTCGTGGATCGGATCATTCACCTCAATCCAATGGCAGGAAGATCCAGCGGTCGCGGACGGCGGACAGGACTATCCGGAGAAGATTCTGCGGGAAGACCACCGCAACGTTCGTGTATGGCTGCAGGACGGCAGCAACGATCAGGAGAATCCGAAGTACGGATCGTGGCCGATGGCGAACATCCGCATGGCGAACGCGCTCAAGCTGAAGGGCTATGACTTCCGCTTCTCGTTCGGCACCGGCCCGCATACAGCAGGCGTCGGAGGCGCGGAGTTTGCGGACGAGATGATGTGGCTGTGGCGAGGCTATGATCCGGCAAAGACCGCGGAGACATTTACCCAGGATGTGGACGAGGGTGCGAAGCCACCGTTCCGCGTAGGGATCGTGAACCGTTGAAATAGACGTCAACCGCTGACATAGACAGCGCGAGGAACGCCTGGCGTTGAATCTATACTGCAAAACAGAAGGTGTCTGCAACTATCTTGACCAGCAAGCGGGTATCGGAGTCTGTCTCAAACCGCAAGAGCTCCTTGTCTTAATTGCGTTCGAGCTGTTCCTCGCTGTCACCCGCCGCAGCCTTCGACGAATCCTCTCGCCGAAGTTCATCGCCTTCGTTCTTACCGGCGTACTCTACCTCGCCGTCATGCGTGTCTTCGCGCCTCGATATCAGACGGAGACGGTCCCCATCCTGCTCCATACCTATTGGGCCTTCGGCTCTATCGGCGCGATGCATCTCGCCCTTACCTACAAGGCAACCACTCTCTCGATATTCGTCACGCTCTTCGCCTGCTACGCCCTGCGCCGGCGCCTCAAGGGCCTGTACATCCTCTTCGCGCTGCTGACCTGCGCCATCGGCGCCTCCATCGCATACGACATACAAAATAAGGATTGGTACTATCATCTGCTTCCGTGCAGGCAGTTCGTTATGCTGGCGCTCTCCTGGCTGGTACTGGAGCTTGTGCTTCCGCTCTACCGCAAATATGCCGTCAACCTTCGTCTCAGCATGCTGGCTGCATCCGCGCTTGTCCTGGTAGAGTTAGTGACTCTCACCGCCAATCTCAGGGCAACCTCCGTCAGCCACGGGCCTACCCATCCCAAGACGCTCGATCTGCTCCTGTCTCAATACCCGCCGTCGACTACCGTTTATATCTTCTCCACCAGTGTCATGCCGTTCGGTACTGCCGTCTCCCACGACCTGAACTGGGGCAGCCGCTTCGCCCATCTGTGGATGCTTTCTGCAATCGTGCAGAACGAACAGCCTCCGGTTCCTCTTCCAGCCGGCTTCAAATATCTTCCGCCCGACACACTCGCCAGCCTGGCCACTCTACAGCGCACCGAATCCGCCGAAGACCTCAATCGCTGGAAGCCCGACGTCGTCATCGTAGAGCACTGCACCCCGACCCATCTCTGCCAGGGACTCGAAGACAGAAACTTCGACTTCCTGAGCTGGTTTCTTCAGAGCCCCGACTTCGCCGCCGCCTGGTCGCCCTACAAACGTCAGCCCGGGCCGCCTCTCTACGACGTCTACTTCCGCACCCACTAGCCTGATCCAACCCTCCCCGCATCGCCGCGTATCTCTCCGCTCAAGCAGCGTCCCTCCATCCACACCCCGACCCTTGCGATAATGGTTCCATGAAGCGCCGTGAGATTAAGCAGTATGAGTTCGTCCGCAAGATCGGCACTGGCGGCAGCGGCGTCGTGTATCTGGCCAACGACACCCTCCTCCAGCGCCCCGTCGTCCTTAAGCTGCTTAAGCGAGGCAACCTCACCATCCAGCAGATGCGCGCCACCCAGCTCCGCGAAGCACGCCTCGCCTCCGCCATCGACCACCCCAACGTCTGCGCCATCTACGACGTCGGCGAGGCCCCCGAAGAGAACGGCAACGGCGAAGAAGCCTACATCGTCATGCAGTACATCCCCGGCAAGAGCCTGGACAAGGTCATCTCCGAAGGCCCCGCCAGCCTTCAGCTCGTCCTCTCCGCCGGCATCCAGACCTCCGACGGCCTCTCCGCCGCCCACAATCTCGGCATCTTCCACCGCGACCTCAAGCCCGCCAACGTCATGCTCACCGACGGCGGCCTCATCAAGATCCTCGACTTCGGCCTCGCCCGCCGCCTCACCCGCGACCAGGCCGACTTCGACCCCGCCGGCCCCGCCAGCAAGCGCAACCCGCCAGCCCTCGGCGCCACCTACACCGCACGCGGCGGCACCATCGCCTACATGGCGCCCGAGCAGTTCGTCACCGGCCAGTCCAGCGTCCAGTCCGACATCTTCGCCCTCGGCCTCATCCTCTACGAACTCGCCACCGGCCGCCACCCCTTCCACCGGCCAGACGCACCCGAGTTCCAATCCATCCGCGCCATCCAGTACGCCGAACCCATCTCCATCCGCGTCATCAACCCCAGCCTTCCCGTCGAGCTCGAGTCCGTCATCTTTCGCTGCCTCGAAAAGCAGCCCTCCGCTCGCTACAGCTCCGCCGCCGACGTCCGCGAAGCCCTCAAGACCATCATGATGGCCATGCAGCTCGACTCCGTCCTGATGCCCTCCGACTCCTCCATCTCGCTTCTGCCATCGCAGGGGCGGCTCGCGCTCGACACACCCGAAGAAGAGAAGCGCACCACCGGCATCCTCTCCATGCTCGCCGAGCGATTCCGCGAGTCCGGCACCACCTCCTCGACCAAGCAGAACAGCATCGTCGTTCTACCCTTCGTCAACTTCGGCCCCGCAGACGTCGCCCCGCTCTACGGCTACGCGCTCGCCGACGCCATCGCCGCCCGCCTCACCCGCATGTCCAACCTCGTCGTCCGCCCGTCGAGCTCGTTCATGAACATCCCCACCCACCAGCTCGATCCGCTCAGCATCGGCAAAAAGCTTCTCGTCAACTTCGTCCTCGCGGGCAACTTCCTCCGCTCCGACAAAGGCTTCGATCTCAACTGGCAGCTGCTCGACGTCACCGGCCAAAGCGTCCGCGCCGGAGGCTCCATCAACGTCGCCTCGTTCGACCTCGTCAGCGTTCAGTCCGAGATCTGCAACGAGGTCTTCAGCACGCTCCAGGGCTTCGGCGACCTCCAGGGACTCAAGGAAAATCACCGCGCCGCCTCGCTCACCGAAGACCTCTCTGAGCAGTACCTCCAGGCCCGCGCCGTGCTCTCCTCCTTTATGACCCGCACCGGTAGCCGCGAAGAGCTCGACCGCGCCTGCGAGGCCTTCACCTCCGTCGTCAAGCAGGACGAAAACTACGCTCCCGCATGGACCGGCCTTGGTATCACCCACCTCCAGTACGCACGTCACGGACTCGGCGGCCAGATGCACGTCCTCGAAGCTCGCCGCGCCTTCGACAAAGCTCTCGCGCTCGATCCCGGCTCAGTCGAAGCCAATCTCTACCGCGTCTACATGCTCCTCTCGCGCGGTGAAAAAGAGTCTGCCCGCCACGGCATCGAAAACCTTCTCCAGACCGCGGGCAACGACTGGAACGTCCGTCTCGTCGCTGGCCAGACCCTCCGCATCGACGGCATGTACGACGAGGCGCTCGACCAGTTCAACGCCTCGCTCCGCATGAACCCCTCGAACGCGGCTCTCATCTACAACCATCGCGCCCGCGTCTATCAGTATCAAAACCAGATGGAGCTTGCGTCGGACGAGATCCAGAAGGGACTCACGCTCGAGCCGCGCCAGCCTCTCCTGCGTATCTCGCTCGGCTACCAGTACATGCGCACAGGCGATCTGCCCAAGGCCATCGAAACCCTCGAAAACGTCATCCGCGACGAGTCCTCTCTGCGCATCGTCTTTCCTACGATCGCCCTCTGCTACGTCCAGCTTGGCGAACGCGAAAAGGCCGCGACCTTCATCGTCGATGAGACGCTCTCGGCAGCGGAGGCAGACAGCGAGATGGCCTACCGGCTCGCTACTTACTTCGCGCTCGACGGCGACGAGTCCGAGGCGCTGCACTGGCTTCGCCGCGCCATCTACCTGGGCAACGAGAACTATCCGTGGTTCACCATCAACCCCGCCTGGCGCAAGCTCAAAGGCCACGCTGACTTCGAGCGCATCCTCGAAGACCTCAAAAAATCCTACCGCCGCAATCAGAAGAACTGGAAGCGCCTGTTAGCCCAGGTACGCGACTAGTAGGGCGCCGCAGGCGCGTCAGCCTCGATGGCAGATCGCGCCGTGCGCGCAGCACGCCCTTGCCGTTGTCTTAAAGTAAAAAAGGCCACCCGCAAAAAACGAGCAGCCCTTCACAACATCTGTAACTTACTGAGCCGCCCCAGCCCCACCCGTATTCATCGCAGTAGCCGGAGAAGCGCTCAGCGGAGTCAGAATCATGGGTGTCGTCAAGCTGAACACCAGCTTCACATCCTTTGGTAGCGTGCCCTGACGATCTTCTTTCAGCCAAAGCACCGTGCTCACACCCGCTCCAATGCCAGCACCAACGACCGCTCCCACGCCACCGCCAAGCATCGCGCCTGCCACGGCACCTGCGCCAGTCACGCCACCGGCAACCACCAGTGTCTCCTTCACGTTGTCCTTGCGCTTCAGTGTACCTTCGTCGGTCACCTTGAACTCGCTCTTACCCGTATCGATCAGTTGCGCATGAACCACATAGTGCGTTCCATCCGGCAGCAGAATATCGCGCGTCTCAAGATGTAGTGCAGCAGCGCCCGTAACCCTGTGGCCTCCGCGCACCTCCGTCACCCGGCCCTCGAGAATGGCACCAGCCGGAATGATCACACGTCCCTTGCGTTCGATCGGCTCGGTTAACTCCGCGGAGAAACTGCTTCCACGCACCGTCGTCTGGGTCGAAAGCGTCTCTCTGATCCGTGTCTTCAGCAGCGTTCCTTCGCGCAACTCGCCGTCACGCTCCGGCACCTCGGTCACAATCATCGCGTCCAGATCGTTCTCCGGCGCAACAGCGCTGGATCCCGTCGCCGAAGCACCCGCATACGGAACATAAGGCCCATACTCCACCGCCTGCGTCGAGGAGGCAGCAGAAGGCGCTGTAGCTGGAACTGTCGCAGGAGTAGTCGCACTCGGCTTCTGCGTCAGCGGACGCGGCGTCACCGGCGCTGCATCGTCCGTGCTCGAGATCACGGCAGAGTCCGGGTGCGAGACCCCACTGGTCTGCGCATACATCGGGGAAAACGCGGGAACGACAAGTACAAGAGCAGCGGCGGTAATGTGTGCCTTCATAGCAGATATCCTCATCAACGTGTATCGGAGAGCACACCGGCGCAACACCGGCGGTCCCTTATCAAAGGTTAGTTTCTCCCTCGCAGCCGCGCCGCAAATTCGCCGGCAGGGAATCGACCCTGCTAATAAGCGCTTCAACGCCCTCTTTCGCCCCAACGATTCACCTTCCTGTCAGGCAGCACGTCCAATCCCTTTGCTAAAATTCGACAGGTGAGCAAGTCCGACGCAGAACTCGTGCAATCCATCTCCGTCGCCGGTGGCCGCACCGTACCCGTAGACCGGCGTCCAAAGTTAAACGAACGGTTGAACCACCGCGTCGTCTCTCAATACCCCGCCCCATCGAACCAACCCAACTACAGGAGCAACATGACCGAGATCGTCTCTATCCACGCACGCGAAATCCTCGACTCCCGCGGTAATCCCACCGTCGAGGCCGACGTTATCCTCGACTCCGGAGCCAAAGGCCGCGCCGCCGTTCCCAGCGGTGCCTCCACCGGCGAGCACGAGGCCGTCGAGCTCCGCGATGGCGACAAAGACGTCTACATGGGCAAAGGCGTCCTCCAGGCCGTAGAAAACGTCGAGACCATACTCGGGCCTGAGTTGACCGGCATGGACGCCAGCAACCAGCGGCTCATCGACGCCACCATGATCTCCATCGACGGCACCGAGAACAAATCCAAGCTCGGAGCCAACGCCATCCTCGCCGTCTCCATGGCCGTCGCCCGCGCCAGCGCCGAAGCGTTGAAGCTCCCGCTCTACCGCTACCTCGGCGGCGTCAACGCCTGTCTGCTCCCCACGCCCATGATGAACATCCTCAACGGCGGCTCCCACGCCGACTCGAACGTCGACTTCCAGGAGTTCATGGTCATGCCCGTCGGCGCGGAGACCTTCTCCGACGCCCTCCGCTGGGGCACCGAGGTCTTTCACACCCTCAAAGGCGTTCTGAAGAAGAAGGGCTACAACACAGCCGTCGGCGACGAAGGCGGCTTCGCACCCTCGCTCAAGTCCAACGAAGAAGCCCTCGATCTCATCATCGAAGCCATCCAGCTCGCTGGCTATACCCCCGGCGAAGACATCTCCATCGCCCTCGATCCCGCCTCCAGCGAGTTCTACGACAAGGAGGCCGGCAAGTACATCTTCAAGAAGTCCGACAAGCGCCAGCTCTCCTCCGCCGAGATGACCGCCTTCTGGCAGGACTGGGTCCAGCGCTATCCCATCATCAGCATCGAAGACGGCCTCGCCGAAGACGACTGGGACGGCTGGCAGTACCTCACCCAGGCCATCGGCGACAAGGTCCAGCTCGTCGGCGACGATCTCTTCGTCACGAACACCCAGCGCCTGCAGCAGGGAATCGAGCAGAAGGTCGCCAACTCGATCCTCATCAAGGTCAACCAGATCGGCACCGTATCCGAAACCCTCGAAGCCATCGAACTGGCCCGTCGCTTCGGCTACACCAGCATCATCAGCCACCGCTCCGGCGAGACCGAAGACACCTTCATCGCCGACCTCGCCGTCGGCACCGGCGCTGGCCAGATCAAGACCGGCTCCGCCAGCCGCACCGACCGCATCGCCAAGTACAACCAGCTCCTCCGCATCGAAGAAGAGCTTGGCCAGTCCGCCGAATTCCTCGGCATCGAGTCCGTCAACTTCGGCGAATAACAAAACGTATCTCATCTAAAGACGAAGCTGCCTACAGCGTCACGTAGGCAGCTTCGTCTTGTTTAACCGCCATCAAAACCCCGAATTCCCCATAGTCAACGGCTGACTGAACAACCCACCGCGCCAAAAATCACCTTGTCACCCCGTCACACACTAGTGCTATGATGAGGGCCTCCTCAGCACGGTGGTCGATGAGGAGCCGGGCCAGGTCCTCAGCAGAGCATCTCAAACAAGGAAGGCGGCCCGCCCCGGTGGGCTGACTTGGCTAACCCCATGAGCTCTCGCACCTCCTCTCGCATCCTCTCCATCGCCCTTACCCTCCTCACCTCGATCTCCATCGCGCAAGCCCAAACCTCCTACCCACCGTCCGTCGTAGACGCCCAGATCCCAATCCCATCCACCGACGGCTTCAGCGATCCCCACGGCCTCGCCGTCGCTCCCGGCGGCATCGTCTACGTCGCCGACACCGGCAACCACCGCCTCCTCAAGATCACCCCCGCCGGCACCCAGACCACCGTCAGCTTCGGCACCTTCGGCCCCGCCGTCCAATCTCCCACCGGACTCGCTACGGACACCGTTGGCGACCTCTTCGTCACCGACACTCCCACGAACCGCGTCATCAAGCTCCCCGCCAGCGGCGGCAACGCCATCACGATCATCGGCGCACCCGCCCTCGACCGACCCACCGCCCTCGCCTCCGACACGGTCGGCAACCTCGCCATCGTCAACTCCGGCACCGCCCAGGTCATCGTGCGCCGCTACGGCGGTCCCGCCACCCCCTTCAACACCGGCGCCACCGTCCTCATCGCCCCCCAGGCCGTCGCCTTCGACAGCGCAGGCCTGCTCTACATCGCCGACGGCGGCAACGCCATCACGCCCCCATCCGTCTATCGCTTTCCAGCAATCGGCGGCACCGGCACCCCCCTCACCCCCACCGGCTACAGCCTCAAAAACGTCACCGGCCTCGCCGTCGACGCCCAGCGCAACCTCTTCATCCTCGACGGCGCCGACAACCAGCTCATCGAAGCCCCCTACACAGGCGCCACCCCATACCTCATCCCGCAGTCGAACTTCGTCTCCCCCACCGGCCTCGCCCTCGACAATCTCGGCAACCTCTACGTCTCCGACAGCGGCACCCCCTCCAGCGCCGTCACCGAGTTCGTCTACAACAACGCCGCCCACTATCCCTCCCTTCCCGTCGGCACCGCGTCATCCTCTTACACCTACAACTTCTCCTTCTACGAGCGCACCATCATCGAGGCCACCCGCGCCATCGGCGGCGGCGTCTGGAGCCAGGAGTATCACCTCCAGCCTGGCGGCACCTGCAAGCTGATGACCTACTCCCCCAGCACCAGCGCCGCTGGAGCCACCCTCCCCGCCACCTGCACCCTCAAGCTCAACTTCCAGCCCACCCTCGTCGGCGGCCTCCCCGGCGCAGCCCAGGTCCAAACCTCCAGCGGCACCATCAACCAGCTCACCTTCGGCATCGGCACCGGCGCCCAACTCGCCTTCCTCAACGCCGCCGTCTCCCTCAAAGTTCCTTCCATGTATGTCTCCAACGTCATCGACAACGCCACCGACACCAGCCTCTACTTCTGCGGTTCCGGCGGCACCTATAGGATGCCCCCGTCCGCAAGCGTCCCCACTCTCGTCACGCCCCTCTGTGGCAATCTCGCCGTCAACGGTGTCGGCGATCTCTTCCTCTACAGCGGCACGACCATCACCAGAGTCCCAGCCGACGGCAGCCCCAACACCGTGATGAACATCACCGGCCTCATTAACCCCCAGGGCTGGGCGATGGATGAAAACGGAGCCTTCTACATCACCGACCTCGGCCCCGGCAATCCAGAAGGAGACAACTACAACCCCAATGTCGCATTCCTCCTTCGCATCTCCTCCACCGGTGCCGAGAGCAAGATCCTCCCCGGCGACTTCATGTTCCCCTCCACCGTCCTCAGCGATGGTGTAGGCAACATCATCGTCCAGGACTCCGGTTACGAGATCTTCGCGGTAATCAAGGTCGGAGACGGCTCCTATACCTTCGGCTCCACCGGTCCCACCATCGGCGGCCAACTTGGCGTCGAAAACGCCAACCTCGCAGTCGACCTCAACGACACGCTCTATTTCTGGGACAACAACGCATTCGGCTTCGTTGGACTCGCCTTCTCCCCCGCCACCAGCCAACCCCTCATCCAGCAGATTATGCCAAACGAATCCTTCTTCCCCCTCTACACCGTCCCCGGCCTCACCGATAACTTCAACTGGTTCCCCTTCATCGGAACCGGCTCCATCACCATCGCCCCCAGCGGCAAGATGTACTTCTCCAACGCCGCCGGCCCCGGACTATGGCTCGTCAACCGCACCCTCGGCTCCATCCCCGAGCAGGCATTCAATCCCAACTTCCAATTCCTCGGTCGAGCCACGCAGCCCGGCTTCGTCTTCAACATCGGCAACGCACCCCTCACCTTCACCAACTCCAGCCAGATCTTCAACGTCACCGGCAACGCTGGCTCAGCCCTCACCTTTAGCACCCCATCCGGCATTGGCGCTCAGCCCTGCCAGCCCGGTGCCACCCTCCAGCCCGCTTACTACTGCGCCTTCAACGTCACCAACGCTAACGCGCCCGGCACCGGCCCCGCCGTCACCGACAATCTCCAGTTCCTCACCAACGCCCTCAACAACAACTCCGTCACCTTCCGCGTCATCGGCGTCGGCAACCCAACCCCTAAGTAGCCGCCACCATCGTCGCCACGCTGTATCGACATACTCCAAGGGTTTTGCCCGCCTTTTTGTTTGCCCCTTTGTTCTGCCTTTTTTTGTCCTTTTGGTTTGTCATCCCGTAGGGATCTGCCCTTGTTCTTGCCCTTGCTGCTGCCGTTGCCTGTCCCTTTGTTTGTCATCCCGTAGGGATCTGCTTCTGTCCTTGCCCTTGTCTTTGAGATAGAGCGAGGCTTTAGCCTCGCGTCTAACCCTGCACCACAAAGCACCCTCCGCTCTGCCGAAGGCCGGAGCGAAAGGCGAAGGCCGAAGCGACAAAATATTGCTCTTGCACTTGCCGTTGCCAGTCCTTTTTGTTCGTCATCCCGCACGGATCTGCTTCTGTCTTTGCCTGTCTTACTCAAACTGCTCCAGCCCTCTTTCCCACAGGAAATCCACACGTAAACTTGACACGGCTGATAATATTGAATAAGAGAAAACATCAAGTCCGGCGCAAGCCGGGCTTTTTCATTTAACCCATTCATCCGAAAGACCTGCCCCGGAAGTCCGGACGCAGGTCTTTTCTTTTGAAGACTTTGCACGCATTTACCGGATAGGGGACTACACCATGCAGGACGCCATACCGACCGCCACCACCCACTACCAGTGCCGCCACATTCTCACCGACGGCCATCGTTGCGCCAGCCCATGCCTTCGCGGCGAAGAATTTTGTTACTACCACCACACCACCCGCCGACCCATCCAGAATCCCCGCCAGCGCCGCAGCCGCCGCTCCACCTTCGACCTGCCCCTGCCCGAAGACCGCTCCGCCATTCAATCCTCCATCGGCGAGGTCCTCCAGCGCATCGCCTCCAACGACATCGACCTCCGCCGCGCCGGTCTCCTCCTCTACGGCCTGCAGATCGCCAGCCTCAACCTGCCCAAGGCCCACCCCCGCAGCAAGACCGTCTCCAACTCCCGCCACCGCTCCCGTATCGAATCCCCAACCGAGCACCAGACAATAGAAGAGATCGTCATCGATCCGACCTTCGGCGTCCTCGCGCCCCGCACCGAAGTCGCCGCACCGGAGCAACCCAAATCCGTCGTCGCCCTGCTGCTCGAACGTCTGGCCGCCGAGCCGCCGGAGGACGTCCAACCCCGTACGCCGTTCCAACCCCATCCAGTCCAACCCGAGCAAGCACCGGAATCGTCCATCGTTCCCACCCTCCAGGCCACCGGCGAAGACAACTCACAAGAACGAATCTTGTATCCTGACCATGCATATGCCGAAACCAATCGTACTCACCATCCTCGACGGCTGGGGATACCGCGCCGAGACTCACGGCAACGCCATCGCCCAGGCCCGCAAACCCATCTACGACAAGCTCCTCCGCGAGTACCCCAACACGCTCCTCCGCGCCAGCGAACACTTCGTCGGTCTGCCCGACGGACAGATGGGCAACTCCGAGGTCGGACATCTCAACCTCGGCGCGGGCCGCATCGTCCGCATGGACATGACCCGCATCGACACCGCGATCATGGACGGCAGCCTCTACACCGATCCCACGCTCACCCGCGCCTATGAGCTTGCCGGGCAAAAAGGTCGAGCGCTCCACCTCATCGGTCTGCTCTCCGACGGTGGCGTCCACTCGCACCAGCGCCACATCGACGCCCTCATCCGCATGGCCGCTCAGCACAAGCTCACCCGCGTCTTCATCCACGCCTTCATGGACGGGCGCGACACCATGCCCACCAGCGGTCTCGGCTACCTCGAACAGCTTCAGCAGACCCTGCGCGAAGCCGGCACCGGCGAGATCGCCTCCGTCAGCGGACGCTACTACGCCATGGACCGCGACCTCCGCTGGGAGAAGGAAAAGCAAGCCTTCGACGCCATGGTCACCGGCCATCCCGAGGGCGGCACCTACGCCGACCCCGTCGAGCGTATCAAGGAGCTCTACAACAACGGCATCACCGACGAGTTCATCCCACCCTTCACCTGCACCAAGCCGGATGGCGACCGTACCCTCGGCCTCACCCCGGTCGGTTTGATAAAAGACCACGACGTCGTCGTCAACTTCAACTACCGCGCCGACCGCGTCCGTCAGATCACCCGCGTCCTCACCCGCCGCTCCGGCCTTACCGCAGACCCCGTCGGCAGCCAGGGCCACCAGCTACCAAAGGCCGCAGAGTTGGACGCCGAGATACCCCTCAGCGCCCTTCCAAAAGATATCCACTACGTCTGCATGACCCAGTACGATAAAAACTTCAAACTCCCCATCGTTATCCCAGCCGAATCGATGGACAACCTGCTCGCCAACCTGATGTCGCAAGCCAACCTTCGCAACCTCCGCGTGGCCGAGACCGAAAAGTACGCCCACGTCACCTACTTCTTCAACGGCGGCATTGAAAAGCCCTTCCCCGGAGAGGACCGCGCACTGGTTCCATCACAGAAGGTCGCCACCTACGACCTCGCTCCCGAGATGTCCGCCGCAGGCATCGCCGACGCCGTCATCAAAGCCGTCAACGACACCGCCTTCGATGTCATCATCGTCAACTTCGCCAACGCCGACATGGTCGGCCACTCCGGCATGATGGAACCCACCATCCGCGCCGTCGAAACCGTGGACAGGGAACTGGGCCGCATCTATCAGGCCATCCAGCAGCGCGGCGGCTCCCTCCTCGTCACCGCCGACCACGGCAACGCCGAGATGCTCATCGACCCCGCCACCGGAGGCCCCCACACCGCCCACACCATCAACCCCGTCCCCTTCCTCTATATCACCGAAGAAGGCAACAAACCCACGCTGAAACAGGACGGCAGCCTCCGCGACATCTCCCCCACCATCCTATCGCTCCTCAACCTCGATCAACCGAACCAGATGACCGGAGGCAACCTCCGCACCTGACACTTCGGGACGCGCAAATTAACCTCACTGTCGCATCTTCCATCGTTGCAACATCGTCTCTCAATAAATTGTTCAACAAGGAAGATCGACATCAGCATGCATGAGTCCGTATCGCGCCGTAACTTTCTCCGCCAGAGTTTTGCATTCAGCGCACTAGCTGGTCTTGGCGGATTGCCCTCCATCGCAGCACCAGTGCCTGCCCACGCTCTACACCTTCTGATGGTAGGCGACTGGGGCTACGAGAACTTCGAGGCGCAGAGCCGCGTCGCCAAAGCCATGCAAGGCTACGTTCACGACCACAGCATCACCACGGAAGCTCTCCTGATGCTCGGCGATAACTGGTACGGTCCACTCCCCGGCGGAGCCAAAGACCAGCGGTGGCAGACGCAGTTCGAGCAGATGTATCCCAAAGACGTCTTCAACTGCCCGGCCTATGCCATCCCGGGTAACCACGACTACCAGCGCATGCCGGACAGCAAGGTTGCCGCAGAGCTGGAGTATGCCAAGACCGCCGGAAGCCGATGGACCATGCCCTCACTCTGGTACCGCTTCGAGTTCCCCGCAAAGAATCCCACCGTTACCTTCATCGCGCTCGACAGCAACATGCCCTTCCCCGATGGAACCTGGGACAAAGGTGCCAACTTCACCTTGACGCCACAGCAACAGGTCGACCAGCTCGCATGGTTGACGACAGAGCTTGAGAAACCTCTGACAACGCCATTCCTCGTAGTGATGGGCCATCACCCCATCTTCTCCAACGGTCCGCACGGCGATCACAAAACTCTGATCCGCGATTGGGAGCCGCTTCTGCGCAAGCACAAGGCTCACCTCTACCTCGCCGGCCACGACCACGACATGCAGCACCTGGAGTTCGAAGGTCACCCAACCTCCTTCGTCCTCTCAGGTGGCGGAGGAGCGGATCTCTACAACCTCAAAGTCGCTCAGGCAGAACGTGGACCCATGGCCGAGAAGGTCTATGGCTTCAGCGATCTCGAGGTCACCCCAGAAGCCCTTACCCTGCGGCATCTCGATGAGCACGGACAGGTCATCCACGCCTTCACAAAGAAGCCTGACGGAACAGTCCACATTCTCAGTTAAGCAGGCTCACGAAGCGAACTGTCACTGGCAAAGAAGCGGCCGACTAAAACTCGCGTCGCCCTTCCATAGCCCGAGTCATCGTGACCTCATCGGCGTACTCGATATCGCTGCCGGCCGGAACTCCGGTAGCAATCCGAGTCACCTTGAGGTCACCCTTGGCCTTCCGCAGTTCAACTGCAAGATAGCCGGCCGTAGCTTCACCCTCAGTCGTCGGCGAAGTCGCGAGTATCACCTCGTCGACCTCGCCCAACCGTGTCAATAGATTCGCAATACGCAACTGCTCCGGCCCAACGCCGCCGATAGGAGAAAGCGTCCCATGCAACACATGATAAGCACCGTTGTAGCTCCGCGTCTTCTCGATCGTCGCAATGTTGGTCGGTTCTTCGATCACGCACACCACACGCTGATTCCTCACCGGATTCGTGCAGTAGCCGCAAGGATCCACATCCGTGATGTTGTTGCAGATGGAGCAGAGCCGCAGATGCAGCTTTACCTCGCGAATCGCCAGCGACAGCGCATCCGCGTCCTCACCCGGAGACCGCAGCACATGAAACGCCAGCCTCTGAGCACTCTTGGTGCCGATGCCGGGCAGCTTCTTCAGTTCCTCAATCAGCCGTGCCATCGGCTCTGCAAACCGGCTCGGATTTGTACCGAAAGAAACTGCCACTTAGTCCAACCCTGGCAGATCCGGCAGACCCATCATCCCCGCCACACTCGACTTCATCGCATCATCCGCTCTGCGACCCGCCTCATTCACTGCCGCAGCGATCAAATCTTCCAGCAACTCCAGATCGCTCGCCGAACTTCCCATCGCTGTCGGCTCTATCTTCACCCGCAACACTTCCTTCTTCCCATTCATCCGGACGGTCACCACGCCGCCGCCGCTCGAAGCCTCCACCACAGTCGCAGCGAGCTTCTTCTCCATCTGCTCCTGCATCAGCTTCGCCTGCCCCATCATCTCTTTCATCTTGCCCAGATCAGAAAAATCCATCGTCACCCTCGCTTAGTCGCCGTCCCGCAGATCGATCACACTTCGAATCTCAGCATTGAACAGCGTCTGCGCTCGCTGCACAATCGGATGCTCCATCGCCTTCGCCTGTGCACTCCCACTTCTTGGCGCTCTAGCCTTCTTGTCCGTCTTCTCTTTCTTTACTCCCGGCAGCAACACAAGCTTCAACGCACCTGCTCCAGCGTCTCGCAGAGCAGCCTTAACGATCTTCTCTGCTTCGCCGTTTACAACCATCGGAAGCATCGTCTTCGATAGCTCAGTCTGCACCCTGAGCTCGCTGCCCGCCACTGTCCACTCTGCGTCAGCCAGCGCATCTGCGGCTGTATCCTGATTCTTCGCGCTGGTCAATGCGTTCACAGATGCCTGCTTGAACGCCTCGGAAGAATGTAACGAAGGAGGTTGCAGATCCGCAACGCTTTCGTCTTCTACTCTATCTTCCGCAACCGCGTCTGCAACAACTGCAAACGGCTCAATCTCGGGCTCCGCAATCATTGCTGCTACCGCCGGAAGAACGGCTGCGGCCTCGGCCAGATCGCCTGCATCTACAAGCGCTGCTCCCATTGCATCGCCGCTGGTCAATATCATCTCTGCTGGCGTGGCCAACGGTGCTGGCACGTTTACTGCTGCGGGTATAGGCATCGGAGCAGCGGCGACTGGCGGTGCGATTGGTGTAGGGGCGGAAGGCTTCTCGTCGAACCGCCTGCGATTTCTGTCCTGTTCAAACGGAGAGAAAGCAGGTTTCGCACTTATGATCGGCGCAGTTGGCTCTGGAGGCTTTATCGTCGCTGCGACGTTTTGTATGGCAGGCGCTGCAGCCCTGGCCGCTGTTCCGGCTATCCGCGGCTGACCTGAGCCACTTGCAACGGGGAACTGACTCAAGATCTCTTCAATCGGCAACAGGCGTCGCAGATGCACAAGCTTCAGCAGCCCAAGTTCGAAGTGGAAGCGCTGCTCCTGCCGATATCCAAGTTCATCGAACGTCCTTAGCATCACCTGCAGAAACCGCGTTAGTTCCTCTTCGTTGAAGAGCGACGCCGACCGTCCTGCACGCCTCTGTTCATCTGCGGAGATTTGCAGGAGTTCGCCCGCAACGCCATCGGCTCCAGCACCGTCTACGCCGATGCCAGCGATCTTCGCGATCACCGTGTTGCGGAGATAGCGCACAAACTGCCGTGCAAGTTGCGCTGGGGAGTTTCCGGAGTCGAGCAACTGATTCGCAACCGTGATAACCTCGGCGCTGCGGTTTCCGTCTACCGCTTCGAGAATCCTCTCGAAGACGGCGTTCGGGACGGTTCCCATCAGCTCCCGAATCTGGCCCGCATCCAGACGGGCACGCCCATCTTCTACTGGAGCGCTTGCGATCGCCTGGTCCATGATCGACAGCGCATCCCGCATCGAACCATCGCCTGCCTCGGCCAGCAGACTCAGCGCCGCCTCGTCCGCATCTACACCCTCGTGCTCTGCGATTCCACGCAGCTCGCCGAGAATGTCCACCAGCTTTACTGCGTGAAAGCTGAAGTGTTGGCAACGCGACCGGACCGTCTGTGGGATATCTTCCGGCTGCGTCGTCGCCATCATGAAGACGATATGGTCTGGTGGTTCTTCGAGCGTCTTCAGAAGTGCGTTGAAGGCTGCATCGGTGATCTGGTGTGCTTCGTCAAGAATGTAGATCTTGTACTTGTCTCGCGCAGGCCGGTAGCGCGCCGCATCTCGCAGCTCGCGGATCTCGTCGATGCCGCGGTTGGTTGCGGCGTCGATCTCGATGACGTCTACTGCATTGCCAGCTTTGATCTCGGTGCAGCTCTCGCATACCTCGCAGGGCTCAGCCGTGGGACGCACTTCCGAGCCGATCGTGTTCCGGCAGTTCAGCGCCATCGCCAGGATGCGGGCGATGGTCGTCTTCCCGATGCCGCGATGGCCGCTGAAGATGTAGCCGTGGGCTATGCGACCCTGGGTCAGGGCGTTCATCAACGTCACGGTCACGTGGTCCTGTCCCGCGACATCCGCGAAACGCTGTGGCCGGTATTTCCTTGCAAGAACCTGATATGCCATAAAGAAAGAGAGGATAAAACCGGAGCGCGGATAAGCCGCGGCCAGCCACCGCAAGCTTCATTGTATCGCCTATCGGCGAACGTCTCTGCAGGCGACTTTAGTGCTGCAGAGCCTTTGCTTTGGCGCGGGCTTTCCTGGCGCGGCGCTTTACCTCGGCCTCGCTGAACATGGTTCCTCTGCACTTCGGCGCTCCGCAGTAACAGTCTTCGTCGCTGTCGTCGCTGTCGTGGAGGTTGTACTCGTAGGTGAGCTCCTCGCCGGCTGCGATGTTGCGGACAGCGGTGACGAAGATCCGTCCGCCGATGTCTTCGCTCTCGCAGTTTGGATCGCAGGAGTGATTGATGAACATCGCAGTTCCGAAGCCATCAATGACCATTCCGTCGTCTCCACAACTGAAGAGATACGTGATGAAGCGGTCCTTATACCGTTCATTTGCTTCGTCTTTGGTAAAGCGAGGTCCGTCGTACTCACAGACGCGCGAACCTTTTTTGATGGCTTGCGTGGTGTAGCAGCCCGCGGCGTGAATCGCGGAAGAACGAATGATCAGTCCATCAAGCATAGTCAGATAGGATCCATCGAAATAAAATAGCGGCAGGGAATCAGCCCGGGTCTGCTGACTATAACAAAGTGGCGGGCGACAGCGTCAAACGGTGGTACGGGTACTCTGGAGAAGATGGCAGTTCACCTTACATATCGCGTAGTGCTGACGGCGTTGGTGCTATCGGCGGGAGCGTGCGTGGCTCAGTCGACGCCCGCGCCTGCTCCTCCTCCTTGTCCGGCTGCGGGGCAGAGCAGCGATAAGAGCCAGCCGTGCACTCCGCCAGCAGCGACCGGCACGAAGCCGTCGGCGGCGCAGCAGTTCCCGTTCCCTGGTGCAGCGAACAAGCCGGCGGCTGCTCCTGATGCTCCAAGTGCTGCGCCAGATTCGCCGGCTCCGAGCTCGGGGTCTACGACTCCGTCTTCGGCGGCGGCTGAGCATCCGTTTCCTACAGCGCCTCCGCCGAAGCTGCCGTGGGATGATTCGAGCAGCAGCAGTTCCAGCTCGAGCAGAGGGGACGATCCGTCTGCCGATGCGCCGGACGATCCTGCCGCGGTGTCGAAGGGCGATCCGCCTGAGGGAACTTCTGTTCACCGGAAGCTGCCCAAGGTGCAGCGGGTGCAGACGGACGATGAGCGCGTGGATGAAGATCTCCGGGTTGCGAAGTTTTATATGCGTGACGATAACCTGCCGGGGGCCTATCTGCGGGCGAAGGATGCGGTGAAGGTTCAGCCGGACTACTCCGCCGGGCACTTCGCTCTGGGCGAGATCGCGCAGAAGATGAAGAAGAAGGACGAGGCGGTTGCTGAGTACCAGACTTATCTCAAGCTCGATCCGGCGGGCGAGAAGGCCAAGGCTGCACGCCTGGCACTTGAACAACTGCAGTAGCCCAATTTTTCAGATTGCAATAGAAGAGTAGCCGGAGCGGGGGTAAGGCGTGTAAGTTTGGTGCTGCCTATGGACCTGACCCTGCACCGGCTCGAGCGCGAGATTGCATCCTGCTTACACGGGCTGGACGCTGACCGGACCCAGCTTCGTCCGCCGTCGCGTCCGGGCAAGTGGAGCATCCAGCAGATCGTGGAGCATCTGCTGCTGAGCTACTCCGGCGCGGAGATGGCGCTTAACGCTCGCCTGGTGAAGGGGAGACCGACGCAGGCGAAGCCGAACCTGATGCAGCGGATGGGGCAGTACACCGTGGTTCGGCTGGGCTACTTTCCTACCGGGCGACAGGCTCCGGCGCTGGTGATGCCTGCGGAGACGGTGCATCCACTGTCCGGCGACGAGCTTGCGGAGGCGGCGAAGGACCATCTTGCGCGGCTGGATGTGCTTTGCGTCGAGGCCGAGGGGCTGTTCGGGGGCGACTGCCAGTGCGCGTCTCATATGTCGCTGGGTCCGCTTAGCGTGGATCAGTGGCGAAGGTTTCAGCTCATCCATGGAGAGCATCATCTGAAGCAGATTGTGGCGATTCGGCGCGCTCATCGGGTTTAGCTTTTGCCCCTGTCCCCGGCATAAAGTGTGCAAAGTCTTCAAAGCAGACACTTTAGGTCTGGACCTCAGGTTGTATGCGGGTGGTAAAGTCCTTTCTTTTATGGGGTTGGAGGCAAAGTCTTCCATTTGAATGAGTTATGGCTTGAATAGCTAATTGGGTATCTCCTTTGTTTTCTTTTATCTCTAAGTACTATTCTAATGAATTGGGTGAAACTAATGCGTCACTGTGGGTTATGTAAAATTTGGTCTGCAAGTAGTTATTTTTACAGGGGTTATTGGTTTGCGATGGCCGGTTTGGGGTGATTTGGGGCTTGACAGTGTTTTGGATGGTCTAGTGCATTTTTGCGAGGAGAGAGGCTGGGGAGCCTAGGTTTGACGGTAGGGTCGTAGAGATGGCAGAGACAGCAGATCCCTCCGCTTCGCTGCGGGATGACAAACAAAAGGACAACTGCAAAGGCAGCAATAATGGCAAAGCCAACGACAACCGCAGATCCCTATGGGATAACAACAAAGGGCGGGCAACGACAACCGAAGCAACAAAGGCAAAGGCAAAAGCAACGACTGACGCAGATCCCCTACGGGGATGACAAACAAGAGCACAGGCAACAGCAGCAGCAAAAGCAACAACGACAACAAAGACGTCAATGGCGATGTCGTGTGGCTAGTCGTCTTCTTCCATGTCGTCGCCGGTGGGGGTGACCAGGATGGGGGGTTCTTCTTCGAGTTCGTCTTCTACGCGGAGGTAGCGGCGCATGTAGCGCAGGGGCTCTTCGGCGGCGGCGAGTTCTTTGAGGTGGTAGAGCCAGGCGTCCTCGCGGGTGCGGCGGCGGGTGTAGGCCTTGCGGCTGACGGTGCCGATGGTGCCGTCCTTCATTCTGCGGGTGAAGGTCTGGTTGGGGACGAGGAAGGTCATGGTCTCGCCGGGCTTCCAGAAGCAGCTGGCGAACTCGTGGGAGAAGAGAAGCGCGTAGTAGCGTCTTTCGGCGGCGAGGGTCTCGACTGCCTGGCGGGCGTTCTGCCAGGGAAGCCCCAGCTTGTTGACGTACCACCTGCGAAACTCGAAGCCGTTGCTGCGGGCCTGGCCTACTAACAAGTGAAGTAACTCAAACCGTGTCATAGCGTTCCGTTAAGCCTGAAAGAAGGATGCTGCAATGCCGGAGCAGAGAGCGCTGCGGCGTATAGTCGATCGTGCGTTCTCTTCCGAGGCTTCCCCTGAGGTTCCAAGGAGATGAAGATGCCACGATCGAACATAATAGAAGTCACGTGAAGACATAGTATCTGCATCCTTATCGGAACGTAAGAGCGTCTTACGGGTATGGCTGTCCTATGAGAGGACACCGGACGGATGAGCTATTTTGCCTGCGACGGGATGTAGCTTGGCGAACAAAATGCACGATTACCGATAGATCTATGCAGTCTGAACCTCGGAGAACGACGATAAAACGCAGCCTGAGTCTCTTTCTTCTTCTTTTTGTAGCGTTTTTGCCGTTGGCGTCCGCGGAGGGGCAGAGGTTCGACTCTGCGGCCCATACCGATCCGGTGAACCTGACGCCGGAGACACGCGAGGCCTTTGAACGGTTCTATGTGCTTGACTATGAGGCTGCGCTGGCGCGTTTTGAGGCGGTGCAGCGGGCGCATCCGCAGAGCGCGATTGCGATTGGCAATGTGCTGCTGACGGTGGTCTTTCGGGAGCTGTACCGGCAGGATCTTTTGGATACGACGTACTACGCTCATGACTCGTTTCTGACGTCGAAGCGCAATGTGCCGGTGCCGCAGGCGATCCGCGACCGGGTCGAGTCGCTGACGAACGCTGCGGTTGCGCTGGCGGATCAGCAGATCAAGACGAATCCGAATGATGCGAATGCTTATTTCGCTCGCGGGTATGCGCGTGGGATGCATGCTGCCTTTATTACGCTGGTGGACCATAGCTACGTTGCGGCTGCGCGGCAGGGGTTGGCTTCGCGGAACGACAGCGAGGCTACGCTGAAGATAGATCCTGAGTATGCGGATGCGAAGATGGCGATGGGGATCCAGCAGTTTGCGGTGGCCAGCCTGCCGCGTCTGGTGCGGATGCTGGTGGGGATTGCGGGGGTGGGGGGCAATAAAGAGAAGGGGCTGGATCTTTTGCGGGAGTCGGCTGCGCATGGGATTGTCACTCCGATTGAGTCGAGGACGGCGCTGTCGCTCTTTCTGCGGCATGATGGGCGGTATCAAGAGGCGATTGTGGTGCAGAAGGGGCTGGCCGATCAGTTTCCGCGCGACTATCTGTTTCGGCTGGAGGTGGCGAATCTGACCAAGGATTCGGGCAATGGGCCGGGGGCGATTGCGTTGTATCGCGGGATTCTGGCGGATGCGCAGAGGCCGGGGTACTTCGTCGATGCTCGGCTGCATATGACTTATTTTGGGCTGGCGGACACGGAGCGGGGGCAGAACCAGATTGCAGAGGCGGCGCAGAACTATGTGAAGGCGGCTGCGCAGCCTACGTGCAGCGACTGGATTCGGCGGCGGGCGCAGTTGAATGCGGGCGAGATGTTCGACCTGATGCAGAATCGGGCGGAGGCGATGAAGCAGTATGAGCTGGCGGCGGCGGGGGGTGGGGATCAGTCGCAGGCTGATGCGGCGCACCGATATATGAAGACGCCTTATGCGGGGAAGTAGGGTGGCTGTTCGCTGCGGTTTTGCTGTTGTTTGGCTTATGGTGTGTGGCAAAATAGAAGCTTTGGAGGCGTGCTATGTTCTGTCCTCAATGCGGTAACTCAGTCAGTCCCTCCTCCCGGTTTTGTCCTGCGTGCGGAGCGTCGATCGCTGCGTCGGCTGTTCCGCCTCCACCACCTCCGCCGAATGCTTATCCGGGTTCTTATCCTGGCTCCTATCCGGGCTCGAATGGGGATCCTTATGCTGGATCGGGGCAGATTACACGGCCGCGCAATAACCGTATGATCGCCGGGGTGTGCGCGGGGTTTGCGCTGCACTTTGGGTGGGATCTGAATCTTGTTCGCATACTGACGGCGCTGTTTATTGTGCTGACGGGTATTGGGGCGATCGTTTATATCGCGGCGTGGGTGATTCTGCCCGAGGCTCCGTATGCGCTGCCGGTGAAGAGCTCGTAACTTCTGTCGGTGACATGCGGATTTTGCATGTTGTCTGGGTGTTTGTTTGCTGAGAGCGAAGAGGTTTGTTTCGCTTAGAAAGATCTTCTTTGCCTACGAAAAAAGCTGTTGTATCTGGAAAGACTGCTGCGCCGAAGGTGAGCGCACGCCCGTTTGCGTATCGTAACCGTGGGTTGCACTGCGATGGCGTGAGTATGGCGGCGCTGGCCGAGGAGCATGGTACGCCGTTGTATGTTTACTCCGCGGGCCAGATTGCGCAGCGGTTTCGGTTCTTCGACGAGGCGTTTGCGGAGCGCGCGCATACGATCTGCTATGCGGTGAAGGCGAACTCGTCGCTGGCGATTCTGCGGATGCTGGCGAAGCTGGGTGCGGGCTTCGATATTGTTTCAGGCGGGGAGTTGGAGCGGGTGCGGAGGGCGCACAAGCCGGCGCTGGGGCGGGTGGTCTTTTCGGGCGTGGGCAAGCAGGTGTGGGAGATCGATGCTGCGCTGGAGGCGGGGATTCTGCTGTTTAATGTGGAGTCGGAGGCGGAGGTTTATCTGCTGGCGGAGCGTGCGGAGGCGCTGGGGAGGGTGGCGCGATTTGCGCTGCGGGTAAATCCGGATGTATTTGCGGAGACGCATCCGTATATCTCGACGGGGTTGAGCGAGCATAAGTTTGGGATCGACATTAAGGCGGCGCGGGGGATCTATCGGAGGGCGGCGAAGCTGAAGTGGCTGGATGCGGCGGGGGTGTCGGTGCATATCGGGTCGCAGATTCGGAAGGTGGATCCGTTTGCAGCGGCGCTGGCGCGGGTGACGAGTTTGATTGCGGAGCTGCGCAGGGATGGGCACGATATTCGGTACGTGGATGCGGGTGGTGGGTTGGGGATCGACTATGGGGTGGACGCGCTTGACGAAGCTGGGGCGTTTGACGCGGAGCACCAGGTGAGGAAGTATGCGGCGGCTTTGGGCAAGGGGCTGGCGGGGGAGGGTGCGCATCTGCTGCTGGAGCCGGGGCGGTTTATCGTGGCGCAGGCGGGGGCTCTGCTGACGCGGGTGCTGTATGTGAAGAAGAATGGTGCGAAGACTTTTGTGATTACAGATGCGGGGATGAATGATCTGATTCGGCCTGCGCTTTATCATGCGCATCACGAGATCGTTCCGGTGAAGGAGCCGGGTGCGGCGCGCAGGGGTGAGGTAGATGTGGTGGGGCCGGTGTGTGAGTCGGGGGATTTTTTTGCACGGGACAGGGAGATGAGTGCGGTGAAGCCAGGGGAGCTGGTGGCTCTGCTGGATGCGGGGGCGTATGGGATGTCGCAGGCTTCGAACTACAACACGAGGGCTCGGGCGGCGGAGGTCCTGGTGGATGGGGACGAGGTGCGGCTGGTGCGGCGGCGGGAGACGATGCGGGATCTGATGGCGCAGGAGATTTTGTAGGGCTATCGATCAAAAGGAGCCAGACGCGGAGGGCGTCGTGGCTCCTTTTGTGGTTCAGATTGAGCGAATCGGTTTGAGTTTAGTGGTCGCCGTTGGCGTGGAAGAGCTGGCGAACGGTAGCGAGGAAGTGGGCGGAAGAAGCGGGTGGGGGAACTCCGCCGGAGAGGATGGTCTCATAGGAGACGTCCTTGCCGCCGTAGTAGGTCTTGGTGTCGTCAGTGTTCTGATGAACGACGTCGCCAGTGAGATCGAGGCCTGCGAAGACGCCCTTGCTGCGGGAGTAGGTGAGGAAGGCGGCGTTCGCGGCGTCGGTGGTGGAGGCCTGCGAGTTACGTCCGACGGGACCGGCGGCTACGGCGGCGTCCGCACCGAGCTTGAGCTTGTCGTGGAGGAGGCGCTCAAAGGCGTCGTGGGTGGTGCCGATGAGAACGAGGTCAGTGGACTGTCCACCGACCTGAAGGCCGAAGCTGGCTCCGGTGAGCTGGATGAAGGCAGGTGCGCTCCAGCCGTGGCCGGTGCGGCAGGTGACCACGCCCTGGCCGTACTGTCCGCCTACGATGAATGCACCTTTTTTGAAGCCGGGGATGACGGCGACGCATGTGGCTTTGGCGGCGATATCGTCGGGGATACCTTTGTCGGGTGTGGCCATGAGTTCGTGGAGGACGGCGTGAGCGGCATCGATACGCTGATCAAGCTTTGCCGTGTCCGTGGCGGCATATGAGGCGGCTGTCATGCTAAGCGTCAGAGCTGCAGTGGTGCAGACCGTCTGAACAAATCTTTTCATCATCGTTATTCTCCCTTTTGTGCCGCAAAAGATCTTTTGGCTTCTCTTATGCGATGCGGGATGAGCGGGTTAAGTTTGTCTGGCGATAGAAATGTGCGTTGAATCTTCCGGGATAAGAAGGGTTTGGCAGGCGTGTCTGTCTTTACTTCCGGTGGAGTGGAGACGAGTTTGTAGCGTGTCGAGTTCGCAAGGAGAGGTTGCTTGCCTGTGATGTATTTTGTTGCTGCGATTAGACGGGCTCCTGTTGCGGATGTTTCTTTTGGGTGTTGGGGAGAAGTCCGGTGAGCAGACCGATGGCGGGAAGGTAGGCGCAGACGTGGTAGACGTAGACGATGCTGGTCATGTCGGCGAGTTTGCCGAGGACGGCTGCGCCGATGCCGCCCATGCCGAAGGCGAATCCGAAGAAGAGTCCGGAGATCATGCCGACTCTGCCGGGAACCAGCTCCTGCGCGTAGACGAGGATGGCGGAGAAGGCGGACGCGATGACGAAACCGATGATGACGCTGAGGATGCCGGTCCAGAAGAGGTTGGCGTGGGGCAGGATCAGGGTGAAGGGTAGGGCGCCGAGGATGGAGCACCAGATGACGGACTTGCGGCCGACGCGGTCGCCGATGGGGCCACCGATGAGGGTTCCGGCGGCTACTGCGGCGAGGAAGGCGAAGAGATGGAGCTGCGAGCTTTGGACGGAGACGTGGAACTTCGAGATGAGGTAGAAGGTGTAATAGCTGGTGAGGCTGGCGAGGTAGAAGTATTTGGAGAAGACCAGCGCGATGAGAACAGCGATGGCTGCGGCCACTTTTCCTGGCGGCAGGGTGGAGGACTCTTCTGCGTGCTTTGCGGGGTTGTTTCGCAGGTGGCTGAGACGGTCTTTGTACCAGCGGCTGACTCGCATGAGGACGACGATGCCGAGGAGGGCCGCGATGGAGAACCAGGCGGAGCTGATCTGTCCGTGGGGAAGGACGATGAGGGCGGCGAGCAGGGGGCCGATGGCGGAGCCGGTGTTTCCGCCGACCTGAAAGAAGGATTGGGCGAAGCCGTGTTTGCCGCCGGAGGCCATGCGGGAGACGCGGGAGGACTCGGGGTGGAAGACGGCGGAGCCTATGCCGATGAGGGTTGCGGCGGTGAGCAGGATGGTGAAGGTGGGGGCGACGGCGAGCAGGAGGAGGCCGATGAGGGTGAAGACCATGCCGATGGGGAGGGAGTAGGGCATGGGGCGCTTGTCGGTGAAGTGGCCGATGAAGGGCTGGAGGAGCGAGGCGGTGATCTGGTAGGTGAGGGTGATGAGGCCGATCTGGGTGAAGTTGAGGTGGAAGGATGTCTTGAGGATGGGATAGATGGAGGGCAGCAGCGACTGCACCATGTCGTTGAGGAGATGACAGAAGCTGACGGCGGCGAGGACGCGGAAGAGGGTCTTGGCTTCGGTGGCGGCGGTACTTGTTCCGGGATTCGTGACAGTTTGCGTGCTCACTTTTGAGGTTCTCCGCAGGGGGTGTTCTTTATATGGTAGATCTTTATCGTAGATCAGGCTTGAATGGAGTCCGGTGCGGTTCAGGAACCTTTGTGACGGTCGTTGCGTAGACGAGAGCACAAAGATGATGAGGTCTCGATGAACGAATCAGCGATCTTCAACCTGCTTATGGGGGCGTGGACTGTCTCGGAGATCCTGATTCTGATAGTGACGCGGACGCGACGAGGAGGGGGCAGGGTTCGGGACCGCGGCTCGCTACTGATTCTGTGGCCAACGATTGTGCTCTCGATCACCGCAGGTTTTTGGATTGGCGAAAGGTATCCGCATAACATGTTTGTCCACGCAGCTTGGTTGATGAGTGTGTGCCTGGGGCTGTTTGTGTTGGGGCTTGCCATCCGGTGGGCGGCGATTGCTACGCTGGGCAGGGCATTCAGTGCGAATGTGGCGATCCGCGATTCACAGACGGTGCATAAGACTGGGTTGTTCGCACTGGTTCGGCACCCGTCGTATTCGGGAATGATGCTCATCTTTGTCGCAATCGGACTGGCTACGCGTAACTGGATCGGGCTGGGGGTGGTTGTGGTGCCGACGATGGCTGCGCTGCTCTATCGCATCCATGTAGAGGAGGCGGCGCTGGTGGAGGCGTTTGGGAGTGAGTACGTGAGCTACAGCAAGGTTACGAAGCGACTGATCCCTGGGGTGTATTGAAGGTCGATAACGCGTGAGATTGCTGATGAGCATATGAAAGCCCACGTCCCAGTAGCGGGGCATGGGCTTTTCTTTTGTATCTTCGACTAGCAGTTACCAGCCGCGGGTTTGCATGAGGTCGCGCTCTTCGATGGCGGCAGCGGCGAGGCCCTTCATGGAACCGATGACGGCTTCGCTGGCTTCGGCGACGACTTTGGGGTCGTTGAAGTGGGTGGTGGCGATGACGATGGCGCGGGCGCGGCTGACGGCCTCTTCGCGCTCCTTCGGATTTCTAAATTGACCGGCTTCGCTGGACTTACACAGTCCAACTTCCGCATCTTCTTTCGTCCAGAGTTCGACGTCGAGCGGGGTGGCGCGCTCCTTCATGAAGATGCCGGAGCCTACGAAGACGGTCTCGGCGCCGAGCTGCATCATGAGGGCTGCGTCGGCGGGGGTGGCGATGCCGCCTGCGCTGAAGTTGGGGACGGGGAGCTTGCCAGCTTTGGCGACCATTCTTACTAATTCGTACGGGGCGCCGTGGACTTTGGCGGCGTTGTAGAGCTCTTCGTCTCCTAAGACGGTGAGGGCTTTGATCTCGCGGACGATCTGGCGCATGTGCTGGACGGCGTGGACGACGTCTCCGGTGCCGGGTTCGCCTTTGGTGCGGATCATGGCTGCGCCTTCTGCGATGCGACGGAGGGCTTCGCCGAGGTTGCGCGCGCCGCAGACGAAGGGGGTGGTAAAGGCGTGCTTGTCGATGTGGTAGACCTCATCGGCGGGGGTGAGGACTTCGGACTCGTCGATGAAGTCGACGCCGAGATGTTGCAGGACCTGGGCTTCGGCGAAGTGGCCGATGCGGGCCTTGGCCATGACGGGGATGGAGACGGCGGCGATGATCTGCTTGATGAGCTTGGGGCTGGCCATGCGGGCGACGCCGCCTTCGGCGCGGATCATGGCGGGGACGCGCTCGAGTGCCATGACGGAGATGGCACCGGCCTCTTCGGCGATGCGGGCCTGCTCGACGTTCATGACGTCCATGATGACGCCGCCTTTGAGCATCTCGGCGAGGCCGAGCTTGAGGCGGAGGGTGGACGAGCCGAAGCTGCCGTTATGGGTGTGGTCTGCCATGATTTCTCCTTGCACGCGGCAACGGGTGCGCTGTTGGGGCGAATGTCCGTGGATTTTTTAGTTTAGCAGCTTTGGGCGATGGTGATGCACTAGAGATAGACGGAGCAGCCTCTGGCTTCCAGATCTGCTATCCAGACGGGCGTCTGCAGCGTGGTGACCCATCGCAGGTCGAGCTTTTCCAGTCGAGGGAGCGTTGCGATGGCGGAGGGCAGGTGGGTGAGGGGATTGCCGCGGAGGTCGATTTGACGCAGCTCGTGCATGGATTCGACGGAGTCCGGCAGAGTGGTCAGGCGGTTGTTCCGGAGATGAAGTTCGCGCAGATGAGAGAGTTGCCCTAACGAGGATGGCAGGGATTGGAGATGATTGTCGGAGAGGCGAAGCTCGAGCAAGCCGTACATGCTGGAGACACACTCTGGAAGGGACTCGAAGGCATTTTCGCTGATGTTGAGATAGCGCAGGCGCGTCAGGTTTTCAAAGGAAGACGGCAGTGAAGTGAGGCGGTTGTCGTGAAGATAGAGGAAGTCGGTGAGGTTGGGAAGGGTGCCGATTTGGTGGGGCACCTGAGTCAACTGATTGTGTCCGAGGTCGAGCATGCGCAGCTTCGTCAGACGGCCTATTTCGTCGGATAGCTCCAACAGGTTGTTGTCAGCGAGAATGAGGGTTTCGAGTTGGGTTTGTTCCCATACCGAGTCCGGGACGTGGCCAATCTGCTTCTTCCAGAGATTCAGGTTCGATGATGTCGAGGAGTTTGCGGGGGCTGGCATTCTGTCGATCTTACGTCCAGCTTTGGCTGTTGACGAGGTGGGATCGGGCGGTTGAGATTTGGCTGGAAATTCAACTGCGATTTACCTGCGATGTGGGGTAGGGAGGTCAAGCTGCGCTTACGGGGCGGTGTGTAGCCCTATTGTGTGAGGCCAAGGACGGAGGCGCGCGATGAATGCTGAACTGACGATTGTGATTCCTGCGAAGAATGAGGTGGAGATGCTGCCGAGACTGCTGGAGTCGCTGTGCCGGCAGGACTATGGGCGCATGGCGGAGACGCGGGTACTGGTGGCGGATGCGGGTTCGACGGATGGGACGGTGGAGGCGGCGCTGGGATTTCGTGGGCGTCTGGCGGTGGAGGTGGTGAAGGGCGGGCTGCCTTCGGTGGGGAGGAATGCCGGGGCAAAGCTGGCGATGACGAAGTATGTGCTGTTCATGGATGCGGATGTGGAGCTGCCGGAGCCTACGCTGCTGCGACGGGCGCTGTGGAGGATGGAGCGGCGGGAGCTACATCTGGCGACGACGAATATTGCGTGCCGCGAGGGTAGCTTTTTCGACGATGTGTTGTATGCGGGGAATAACTTTATGCAGCGGATTGGGTCGTTTTCGAAGCCGTTTGCTACGGGGATGTTTATGCTGTTCGACCGCGAGGTGTTCTGGGCTCTGGGGGGGTTCAATGAGCGGGCGCTGTTTGCGGAGGACTATCTGCTGTCGAAGGGTGTGGCGCGGCAGAGGTTTCGTATTGTGCGGGGACGGCTGTTGACGACCAACCGTCGATTTCAGAAGCTGGGGCACTGGCGGATGGTGTGGATGTTCTTCAAGACGATGATGCATACCTGGGACGACGGCTATTTTCTGGAGGACCAGGGGTATTGGGGTGAGGCTGGATAGATTGGCGCGGTTGGGATGAAGACGGTCGCGCTCTCGCGCGATGCCCACATCTCAGAGTCGAGATATGGGCACCCGACGATTTATGACTAGTCTTCGGGTTGGGTGAGGCCGGCGAGGGCGAGGAGCTTTTCGTCGATGGCGATGAAGAGGCCTTTGCTGCGGGCGAGGACGGTACCGTCGGGGTGTTGCAGTTCGGCCTGGTGGAAGAGTTTGCGGCCTGGGGTGCCGTCGGCCTTGTGGGGGCGGTTGAGGTGACGGCTGATGAGGACGAGCGGCTGGTAGAGCGGTGCGGGGCGGAGGTAGTCGACCTCCATGTGGCGGGTCATGGCGAGGACGTTGAGGGGACGGTTGAGCTTGCTCATGGCCTCGTCGAGGAGGGCGGCGACGATGCCTCCGTGGATGTGGCCGGGAGGGCCTTCGTGCATGCGGTCGAGCCTGACGTGAGCGGTGGCGGTGATGGCGTTGGGGTCGGAGGAATCGGTGGTGAAGGTGAGATGGAGGCCCTGGGGATTGGCGGGGCCGCAGCCGAAGCAGTGGTTGGCGCGCTCGTCGATGGTGGGGTTGCCGTCCATGGAGATGGGGGTGTGGCGGGCGTCGGGATTAGGGGAGGGTCTTGTCATTCTCATCGGCATCTGCGTTGCAGACTCGTCCTTCGGACGGTAGCACAGATGGGCGGGAATGAATAGTCATTCAGTGGGGTTGGCGTCCGGGTGCGACCGCTTGTTATTTGGCGGTGGGCTCTCCGACGAAGACGAGGCAGTCGTTCGGGTCGGAGATGTGGAACTCGGTCATACCGTACTCGCGGTCGAAGAGGTCTTTGATTCGGTAGCGATCCTTGAAGGTTTTTACGTGATTCCACAGGGGATGAATGCCGGAGACTTCGATATAGATCTCGGTGTGTCCGCGGACGGATTTCATTACGTCTTCAGAGGCGGCTTTCTGAAAGTGGATGGTTTGGGTGTCTCGTTCCATGATGGCGTACTCGGGTGACTTCATGATGGGTTTGAAGCCGAGGACGTCCTGATAGAAGGCGAGGGTTTGTTCGATGTCGGCTACTGCAAGCATCGGGCTGATTCTCTTGGCTACAGTTGCGTCCGGCATTCTTACCTCCACATTGGTGAACTGAGCTGGAGATATGGTGCCACGGAGCGGATTTGCTCGTCGCGAGTTGAACGACTTTTCATCCAGATGAAGCCGTTCAGGTGGTGCAGGCTTCGATGATTCCGGGGCCGAATTTTTCTATTTTTTCGAGACCGAGGCCGGGGACGGATTTGAGCTGGGTGAGATTTCGCGGGTGGGCGAGGACGATGCTGCGGAGGGTGGTGGAGGCGAGGACGAAGAAGAGAGGAAGGCCGAGTTTTTCTGACTCGGATTTGCGCCATTCGCGGAGGCGATTGTCCAGGGCCTGCTGCGCGGGGGTTAGGTCTTCGGCGGGGTCGGGGGTGTTGGTGCGGGGGCGATGGAAGGTTTCGGTGGAATGAGAGCTTACCCCAGGGGCTAAAGCCGCACTCTCTTCGCTGGCTGAGAGACCCAAGGCTAAAGCCTTGGGGTACCTAGAGGCAACGACGTTTCGGCTGGGTCGTGCTGTGTCGTTGAGAGAAGCTGCTGTGCTGTTGCGAGAGGTAGCTGTTGTTCTGGTCGTTGAGGTCTGCAGTGGCTTGTGAATTGATAGCGGCTCTTTTGGTTGGGATGAAGGCGCTGAGGGTAGGGCTTCGGAGCGGCAGAGAGCGATGATGGAGGCGCCGTGAGTGTCGGCGATGCGGGGGCCGATGCCGGAGACTTGCAGGAGCGCGGGGATGGTGGTGGGGCGGGCGAGGACAATGGCGTTAAGGGCTGCGTCGGGGAAGACCATGAAGGCGGGTTTGCCAGTCTTGGCGGCTTCGGCTTTGCGCCACTCGCGGAGGTTGGACTCGAGAGTTTTCTGGGCGGGGGTGTAGGAGGCGGTGGTCTGATCGCGTTCAGCTTTGAGGGAGGCTTTGCTAGGGCGGGCGCCGGTGCTGGGGATTCGGGTGCCGGTGCGAGAGCGGGAGGAGGAGGCGTTTGCGGAGATGTCTTTGAGGAGGAGGTCGGGTGGGAGTGGGCCGGTGAGGGTGCGGCCTTCGTGGGTAAGGGAGGCTTTTTTGTAGGAGACGACGTTGCCTTCGGGGTTGGTCCACTGGTCTGAATGGAGCGTTATCAGTCCTGCTCGTGTTAAAGCATCGAGGAGGGCGTCGAAGCCTTTGCGGTCGGCGGCGGGGGTGTTACGAAGAGCGCCGGTGGAGAGTTCGGTGTGGAGCCTGCCGGTTGCGCGGGATTGTCCATCGAGGGCGCGAAGGACGACGCGGAGTTGGCGGTCTTCTTCCTGGGTTGGGGTGCGGAAGGTTTGGGCGGTGGCGTTTTGCGGGGCGCAGAAGTCGCAGTGGCCGCAGGGGCGGAGGCCGTCGGCGGTGTCGCCGAAGTGCTGGATGAGTGCGGCCATGCGGCACTGGGAGGATTCGGCGAACTGGACCATGCGGTCGATCTGGGAGCGGCGGAGGGTGATCTGGTCGTCATAGCCTTTGCGCCATGCGGCACTGCGGGGAGCGTCTTCGGCGGCGCGGACGTTGCCCGCCATGTCGATGGTGGCTGCGCCCTGGGCGATGAGTTTTTCGACTGCCTTGTCGAAGGTCTCGGCGTCCATACGGAGGCGCTGACGGAGGAGGTCGGGCATCTGGAAGTCGGGGGTGAGGACGGCGGCGACGCGGGCGAGCTCTGTGATGGCGGGGTAGTCGCGCTCGAGGAAGAAGTCGTGCATCTTGCGGTCGGCGAAGGAGTGGAGGAGGACGGTGCGGGAGGGCTGGCCGTCGCGTCCGGCGCGGCCGATCTCCTGGTAGTACTGCTCGACGGAGCCGGGGAGGGCGGTGTGAACGACGGTGCGGACGTCGGCTTTGTCGATGCCCATGCCGAAGGCGATGGTGGCGACGACGACTTCTAGCTTTCCTGTGAGGAAGTGGCGCTGGACGCGTTCGCGTGTGGCGGGGTCGAGGCCTGCGTGGTATGCGGCGGCGCTTCCGCCTAGTGTTGCGGCGAGGTCTTCGGCGGCCTTGCGCGAGGGGGCGTAGACGATGGCGGGACGGTTGGACTTTTCTTTGAGGAGGGTCGCGGTGAACTCATTGCGGCGGGGTTTGGAGAGCTCGACGACCTCGATGGCGAGATTGTGGCGACGGAAGCCGTGGATGAAGAGTGCGGGGTTGGAGAGCTGGAGCTGGGTTGCGATGTCCTTCTGGACGGTGGGTGTGGCGGTGGCGGTTAGGGCGATGACGGGCGCGGGGCGGAGGGCTGGGAGGAAGTCGCCGAGGGTGCGGTAGTCGGGGCGAAAGTCGTGTCCCCAGGCGGAGATGCAGTGGGCCTCGTCGATGGCGATGAGAGAGGGTTTTTTGCGGGCGAGCATCTCGGGGAAGCCGGGGACGCGCATGCGCTCGGGAGCGATGAAGAGGAACTGGAGGGTGCCGTCGAGATAGTCGCGGCAGGCTTGACGGGCTTCGTCGCGGGAGAGGCCTGAGTGGATGCGGGCGACGCGGAGGCCGGCGGCGGAGAGCTTGGTGGCCTGGTCGTCCATGAGGGCGATGAGGGGGCTGATGACGAGAGCGGTGCCGCCGCGGGCGATGGCGGGGAGCTGGTAGCAGAGGGACTTTCCTGCGCCGGTGGGCATGACGAGCAGGACGTCGCGGCCGTCGGTGGCGGCGCGGCAGACGGCCTCCTGGTTGGCACGAAAGGTGGGGAATCCGAAGGTCTGGTGGAGCAGGGTGTCGAGGTTCATCAGTTGGTTTGAGTTTCGCATAATGTTCGCGTGCGAGGTAGATGGCTGAGAGGGAACGCGAACGGAGGGATCTTGCGGAGCTGACATGGCGGGGTATTCACGCCCGGATTTATGGCGGGGCAACGGTGCTTATATTGGGTGCGGCGTGGCTTCTCTGTCTGCGGAGGGGCCGAGGTGTGACCTGCTGAGAGACCAGTGGCGGTCTGCGGTTGTTCTTCTTTCGGCGGATTATCTTGCCGGGTTTGGCGACTGCCTGGCCGGCAAGATTGGGGATGTAGGAGGAACGATCAGGATGTGAGAGCTGCTACCGGCGTAGTCGAGGTGCCCTGATTTGTCTGGGTGCCTGATGTTGGGGCGGAGGCTGGTGGGGCGACGGGAATATCCAGGTAGCCGTCGACTATGGCGGGGGAGATGCTGAGGCTGGTGGCGATCTGTGAGACGGATTCGCCTTGCTGGACGAGAAGTTGAACCTGCGCTGCCTGGGAGAGCTTTACGGTGTCGGTTTTGGGGGTGGATTGCGAGGGTGCGGGTTCGGCAGGTATGGGGAAGGTGGCTTGCGGGGTCGATGTCGAGCCAGAGATGGAAACAGTCATGGGATCTCCTTTTCTATACAGACACAAGATCGGCAGAGAGGAGTGCGACGTTTGTTGTGTGTCGGATCAGGACAGTGGTTGATGGTTTCGCGTTAGGTGGGTTAGCGAGATAGGCATGTCTTTGCTGAAGGGCATGGGTGCTGCAAGCCGTATGTAGTTAACGGTGACGACCGACGGCCAGCGCGGGCTCGGCACGTCAGCCTTCTCATTTTCTCGTTCGCGGTCACTTTTGATTCACGTCGAGTCGAGGCTACTAAAATGCCAGGACCACGCCGAAGATGTTTCCCTGAAAGGAGTAGTTGCGGCTGAACTTGGTTCCAAACTGGGGCCGGTAGCCTTCGAGCCCGTCCCTGGTGACCTTGGGGGCGGAGATGAGGCAGTCGGCCTCGGGGCTTTTGAGTTTGCTCTTCCATCCGCCGGCGATCATGTTGCAGAGTTCGCCGATGGCGTCGTCGGCCATGGGGTCGTGAGGTGCGGATGGTGTGCCGAGCAACGCTTCTGCAGTGATAGATGCGGTTGCGGGGCTGGCGTATAAGAGGCACTCGCCATCGACGGCTCCGGTGAACTGAATCCTGGCAACGATCCGTCCGACAACGGTGTCGACCTCGCCCTCCATGGGATCGCAGCTGCGCTCCAGCATCATTTCGAAGACTTCGGAGACCGCTGAGTCGAGCCGGCTTACTGCTTCATCCTGCGCGTTTGCCACTATGTCCTCTTTCCGTAACTAAATTTGTGTTTGGTCGTTTAAATCGTGCGAGTTGGACTAGGCTGCACGTAAGAGCGGCAGTACCCGGACCTTTACCTGCTCGGCGGTGAAGGGTTTGCAGATGTAGCCCTGCGCCCCGGCGGCAATGGCGCGCATGACAAAGGTCTCGTTGCCTTCGGTGGTGATCATGACAACCGGGACGCCTTGCGCGAGGTTTTCCTGGCGTCTTATCTCAAGGAACTGCAGCCCGTCCATGATCGGCATATTGATATCGCTGAGAATCAAAGCGAGGGGATTGGACTGATTGTCGCGAAGGATCTGTAAGGCCTCCTCCCCGTTTGAAGCCTGCAGGACCTCGGTTAACTCGAGGCCAGCCTGGTGCAGCGCGCGTTCGATTACCTTTCTCATGACAGCCGAATCATCAATTATTAGAGCTCGCAACCGACCCTCCCGGTGTAAATCTGGTCTGAATGCTGTATCGGCGGGCTGAGAACAATCTTGAGGACCGCGCCTTAGCATCTTCTAACCCGTCGGGTTCTTACTTCGGCCATGAACCTGCATAAGTCCGTGGCATGGATAGCGGACTCTACGCAGCATATACAGGACTGCTGGCACGGACGCAGGCGCTCGATACAGCGGCCAACAACCTTGCGAACGCGGGGACGGCGGGTTTTCGTGCTCAGCGCGACTACTTCAGCGGGGTGCTTGCCGGCGGGGTCGATGAAGATCCGGAGACGGCATCGCAGGTGGGCCAGTCCGTGAATGGGTTTGGGGTTCTGGGCGGAAATAGGCTGGACATGGGACAGGGCGAGTTGAAGGCGACAGGCAATCCGCTGGATCTAGGGCTGGAGGGCCAGGGCTTTTTTGCCGTGCAGACGGCCAGAGGCACTCGCTATACGAGAGACGGCAGCTTTCTGCGATCTTCTACCGGAGTTCTGCAGACGCGGGAGGGAGAGCCGGTTCTCGATGCGAATCAGAAGCCTATCAAGATTCCAAGCGGGAGCGTCTATGTGTCCGCCGATGGAAGCGTTTCGGTGTCTACGGCCGACGGAAGCGTGATCGTGGGAAAGGTGGGCGTGTTTGACTTTGCGGATAAAAGCGGTTTGACGGCGGAGGGTGCGAATCGCTTCTCTGCAAACGGCGCCAAACCCGTTGCGGGCACTGCGGCTGTGGAGCAGGGATCGGTAGAGGGTGCGAACGAGGATGCTGTGCAGGGAACGATGCAGCTTGTGCTGGTGCAGCGGCAGGCGGAGATGATGCAGAAGGCGTTGAGCGTCTTCAACAACGAGTTCGACAAGACAGCGTCCGAAGATCTGCCTCGCGTTTGAGGCCATAACAAGAGCTCCGTTCTCGATGGAGCAAAAGGGAGCAAGAGATGATTCGAGCTTTATATACGGCAGCAAGCGGAATGAGTGCACAGCAGACCAATCTGGACACGATTGCAAATAACCTCGCGAACTCCGCGACTACAGGCTTTCATCAGCGACAGGTGCAGTTTGAAGACATGATCTATCAGAACCTGATCACTCCGGGCTCGGCAGAGACCCAGCAGACGACCTCCTCCGGGCTGCAGGTGGGGCTTGGAACGAAGTCTGCGGCGAGCGAGGTGGTGATGACGCAGGGGGACTTCAATCAGACGAACGGACAGTTCGATCTGGCGATTCAGGGCTCGGGATTCTTTCAGGTGTCGATGCCTGACGGCAGCATCGCTTATACGAGAGCTGGGAACTTTCATCCGAATAATCAGGGCACGCTTGTGACGTCGGACGGCAATACGATTCTGCCGGCGATCACAATCCCATCGAATGCAACCTCGATCACGATCTCGCAGTATGGAATTATCACGGCTGCGATTCCTGGACAGACCAATCCCGCGCAGCTTGGAACGATGCAGCTGGCGACGTTTGCCAATCCGGGCGGACTGAACTCGGTCGGAAGCAATCTTATGCAGCAGACGGCATCGTCGGGAACGCCGATTACGGATACTCCGGGTGGAACGACGGGGATGGGTACGCTGCAGCAGGGATATCTCGAGAACTCGAATGTGGACGTGGTCTCGGAGTTTGTGCAGATGATTCTGGCGCAGCGTGCGTATGAGAGCAACTCCAAGGTGATCCACGTGGCTGACGATATGTACTCACAGATCAATGGACTCGTTCGGTAGGAGCGATATGCGCAATGTTCTCTTTTTTCGCCTCCGGCTTGTCTCACTACGCTTCCGGTTGGCCTCAACGATCATCGTCGCTGTCCTGTATGGGCTAATTTTTTCGAGTGCGGCACATGCAATCTGCTACAGCACACCCTATGCGGCGATGGGTGCGATCGATTCTTCCTCTGGCTCTTCGTCGAGTTTGGCGGAGTATGGGTACCGGGTGATTCGGATCGAGACGGACCCGATACTGCATCAGCGGTGGGCGACGATTGGACGCTGCGGTCATCCGGAGTGGCCGTCGGTTGCGCTTTTGATTCAAGGGCCGAATCCACTTACGCCAGTCGGGAACCGGGCGGGTAGCGGACTCGCTCGAGGGGTGCCTGTGGTGCGGGCGGGAGAGACCGTTCAGCTATGGAGGCAGGAGGAACTGTTGCGGATCGAGGTTGCGGGCGTTTCGGAGGACAACGGCGGCGTGGGCAGCACTATTCGGGTGCGTTTGCTGCATGGAAATCCGGATGAACCTGCGGCGCAAGCGGAGTTTACCGGCGTCGTTCGGGGGGTGTCGAGTGTGGAGATACAGCCGTGAGTGAACGACTGCCGATAAAGGGTATGACTCTGGATGAAGGAGGCGAGGATGGCAGCTACAGCGATGAGATCGTCTGAGAGAACGGGACTTGCGGGATATGCCACGAGCGTTGTGATGATGCTTCTGCTTGCGACTTCTCTTCTACACGCGCAGACGAACATGATTCATAAGTTGATCGATCCGAAGCCGAGTGTCGCGGCTGCATCGTTGTCTTCTTATCTGGACAGAGTGCGGGCGGATAACTCCAATCTTCAGCCGGTGCCTGGATCTATCTGGGCTGACAGTGGACGATTGACGCGCATGAACACTGACGTGCGCGCGATGCGGCCACACGATCTGATCTCCGTTGTGGTTTCGGAGAGCCTTGCGGCATCGACGGATGGGACGGTGAAGAACTCACGAGCATCCAATGCAAGTTCGGGACTATCAGGTCTGATCGGTACGTTGCATGCGGGGAATGCTCTACAGAACCTGATCAATCAGACATCGGCCTCCGGTTTGAACGCGCAGGGAACAAGTGCGACGAACTCAAGCCTGAGTACGACGTTTGGCGGACAGGTGATCGAGGTGCTGCCGAACGGCATGCTGGTGATCGAAGCGGCGAGACAGGTGGAGTTCAGCCAACAGACGCAGACGATCATGCTGCGAGGCCTGGTTCGGCCAGAGGACATCTCTCAACAGAACCAGGTGCTGTCGACGGCGATCTCCAGCCTGGAGCTCGAGGTGCGGGGTAAGGGAATCATCAACGACTACACGCATCGCCAGAATCCTCTGGTTCGATTGCTGCAAAACATACTGGTGTTCTAGAAGGGTAACTATGCGTGTCGTAACGGTGGGATGGAATTCATTAGAACGGACGATGCGATGGAACGCAGGTAAGGGCGGTGGTTATCTCGCCTGTGTGGCTGTTGTATTGTTTGCGATGTCAGGCAGCGCCTATGCGACGGATAGTGCAAGCGGTCCGAGACAGGCGCGGGTCAAGGACATCGCCACAATTGAGGGGATTCGAGACAATCAATTGGTTGGGTACGGCATCGTCGTAGGTCTTGCGGGGACGGGCGATAGTCAACAGACTACATTTCCGGCTCAGACGCTGGCATCCACGCTGCTTCGTATGGGGGTCAGTGTTCCGGCGGCTGCGATTCGCGTGCAGAATCTGGCGGCTGTGTTTGTGGCGGCGACGCTGCCGCCCTTTGCGCGGCCGGGTACGAAGCTCGATATCACGGTCTCTTCGGCGGGCGATGCGAGGAGCCTTGAGGGCGGACTGTTGCTGATGACTCCTCTTTATGGAGCGGACGGAAAGATCTATGCCCAGGCGCAGGGGCCGCTGGTAGTGGGCGGATATTCGATCAGCGTGAATGGGAATACGAGACAGGTCAACCATCCGAATACGGCGCGAGTTCCGTTCGGCGCTATGGTAGAGCGGGCCGTGCCACTTGACCTGCAGGGGAAGACGCAGTTTTCGCTGCTGTTGAACGACGCAGACTTTCGCAGTGCGGAGGCTATGGCCCAGGCGATCAATCGAACGCTGGGACGTCCGGCTGCACATGTGCTGGACAGTCGGAGGATCGATCTTGCGGTCGCGAATGGAGAGGAGATCCCTGAGCTGCTTGCAGAGGTGGAGTCGATTGAGGTTCCGGTCTTTCCTCGAGCTAAGGTGGTGGTGAATGAGCGTACGGGGACGGTGGTGATCGGCGGAACGGTGGTTTTGCAACCGGTGTCCATCTTGCACGGTGGATTGGCGGTGAATGTGGTCAGCGAGTTTCAGGTCTCGCAGCCGGGTCCGTTCTCGTCCACGGGTACGACGCAGGTGGTGCAGCAGACGAGGGTCGATGCGCAGGATAGGCCCGTTGACCGCATTGAGCTGAAGCAGGGTGCGACCGTCGATGACCTGGTGCGGAGCTTGCAGAGGATCGGCGCGACGGCGCGGGATGTGATCTCGATTCTTCAGGCGATGAAGTCTGCCGGAGCGCTGGAAGCAGAGATTGAGGTGTTATGAGGATCAGTTCAGAGATGCCCGGAGTGTCTACGTCTGTGGCTGAGGCGCAGAAGCAGGCCAAACTCACCGACGCGGCGCAGCAGTTTGAAGCGACGATGCTGCAGGAGTTGTTGAAGCCAATGCAGCATAGCAGTGAGGAGCAGTGGGGCGGAGAGGAGCAGAGTGAAGATGGCGCCTCCGACACGATCAGCAGTTACGGGACGGAGGCTATGGCGAAGGCTATCTCGAAGGCGGGAGGGTTTGGAATTGCAAAACAGGTGGTGGCGCAGGTTACACGGGAGAATCAGCGAACTATGGAAAAGAAGACGTCTGGGTACTAAAGTTTGCGGACCGAGTGCCGATACATTCAAGTAGACGGAGGCTCACCATGAGTTTTGCAAGTGGAATCGGCGGTCTGCAACAGGCGATGAACTCGATCGCATCATCGGAGACCAAGCCAGCGACGCGGCCTGAGGTATCTGACGGTGGAGTAGGTGAAGGAGATGTTTCTGTTACGGGCGCAGGCCAGGTGGATCAGGCAAATCTGAGCTCTGCCGGAGGTCTGGTTGCACAGGCGCTGGAAGGCTCGGATGTACGGTCTGAAAAGGTCAGTTCTCTCCAGCAGGCGATTGCCTCTGGCAACTACAACGTGCCGTCGGCAGATGTGGCGGACAAGATGGTGCAGTCTTTATTGGATTAACTCTATGACGACTCAAAGTAATCTGGCTCTCATTCTCGATGAGACCATTACCGCTCTCAGCAACTTTGATCTGGCCAGGCTCCAAGCCCTGGAACAGAGCACGATCGAACTGGCGGGCTCCGGTCTGCGGTGCAAGGCAGAAGAGATGAACGTGCTTCGCGCAAAGAAGGACGTTCTTGAACTTGTGCTTCGAAGCTGTGAGCCGAACCTTAACGTACTGAAGCGTCTGCATACCAAAAGCATGAGGGAATCATGGGCTCAATAGCATCGATGATGGATATCGCTCAACAGGCGCTGATGGCCGATCAGGAGGCGCTGAACGTTACTGCGAACAATGTGGCGAACCAGAACACGGTCGGTTATACCCGTGAGGTGGTGAACTTTCAGTCGACGGATGCTGTGACGCTGAGTGGGAGCACCTTTGGCTCCGGCGTTACGGCGAGCGCAACGTCGCAGCGGGACCGGGTGCTCGAGCAGCAGGTGCAGCAGCAAACCCAGACGCAGTCACAGTCTAGCGCGGTGCAGTCGGCACTGCAACAGGTCGAGAATATCTTCAGCTTAAGTTCGTCGACGGAGTCGGCGAGTTCGACGACGCTGGGGACGGATTTGAACTCGTTCTTCAGCGCTCTCTCCTCGTTGACGAGCAACCCTTCCGAGACGTCGGCGCGACAGGCGGTGTTGTCGGCGGCGACGACGCTGGCGGGCGACTTCAACTCAGCTTCGAGCCAACTGGCACAGGAGTCTTCCAATCTCAACCAGCAGGTGGTAAGCGACGTCAGCCAGGTGAACGCACTGACATCTACGATCGCGTCACTGAATGGGCAGATCAGCAGCCTTAGTCCAAATACGGACGCGGGTACGCTCGAGGACCAGCGTCAGACGGCGATTGCGCAGTTATCCCAACTGGTGGGGCTCGATCAGATTTCGACGCAACAGAACGGCATTACGCTAACGACCAGCAGTGGAGCGGTGCTGGTGAGCGGGGATCAGTCGTTTGCGATGAGTACGACACAGGTAGGCGGAACGACACATGTGCTGGCTGGAGTCGGCAGTCAGGATGTGACCTCGAATCTTACCGGGGGCGATCTCGGCGGCACACTGCAAGTGAGGGATCAGGACTTGCCCTCGTATGCCAGTTCGCTCGATAGCCTGGCGTATGGCCTTGCGACACAGGTGAACCAGCAGAATGAGCAGGGAGTCGATGGGAATGGCAATCCGGGTGCGGCGCTCTTCACGATTCCGTCCAGTCAAAGTGGTGCTGCCGGATTGATTGCGGTAGCGACGACCGATCCGCAGGCGGTGGCGGCGGCCGGGACGGGAGAGGGATCGGCGGGGAACACAAATGCTACGGCACTGGCTGGTCTCTCCAGCACCGATGTCGTAGGCAGCCAGACGGCATCACAGTTTCTGGCATCGTTCTTCGGTCAGGTAGGAAGCGATGCGTCGGCGGCGACTACAAACAACTCCGCTCAGCAGGCTACGCTCACGCAACTGACGACTCAGAGGGATTCGTTCTCTGGTGTGTCGCTGGATCAAGAGGCGTCAAACCTGACGCAGTATCAACGGTCGTACCAGGCGGCATCGCAGGTGTTTACGATCGCCAGCACGATCATGGCAAGCGCGATCAACCTTGGTATAGAGACTACCGTGACCTAGAGCGCAGCACTACGTTTGAGCAAAATCAGCGCTGGAAGAACAGGAGAGTAGCAATGCTAGTCGATCCAAATTACATCAACAATCTGACCTCCGCACTGGATCAGTCCACCAATCTGACGGACACGCTGACCTCTGAGCTGGCGAGCGGATTGCGCGTAGCTTCTCTGCAGGACGATCCAGTTGCGGTCGCACAGAGCCTGCTCCTGGGAAGTTCGATTGCGAACGAGGACACCTTTGTGACGACGGCTTCCGGCGAGAGCTCGCAGATGCAGGTAGCGGACTCCGCTCTCGGCGAGGCGGTCAGCCAGATCACCTCCGCTCTGTCTATTGCGGTGGAAGGAAATGGCGGTACGCTGAACTCGAGTAACACCACGAGCATCGCACAGCAGTTGAGTGGAATTCGCGACCAGGTACTCTCGCTGGCCAATACAAGCTATCAGGGCCAGTATCTCTTTGGAGGGAGCCAGGGATCGGTTCCTCCATTTACGATCGATAGCTCTACGAATCCTGCAACGGTAAACTACGGCGGCGATTCCAGCGTGCAGTATGTGCAGACTCCGAGTGGGCAACAGATTCAGACCAATCTGCCGGGGGCTGCTGTATTTGGTTCGGGGAGTTCCGGCGTGCTTGGCGCCTTGAACAAGTTGATATCCGACTTCTCCAGTAGTTCTCCTGCGAGCGCCACGGTCACGGCGGATACCTCTGCATTGACGACTGCTCTTGGGCAGCTATCGGATCAGCGCAGCACGCTCGATAGTGCGATGAGCCGCATGCAATCGACTAGCACGTATGTTCAGACAGAGGCGAGTCAACTGGTCGTGGCGCAGAGCAGTCTGGTTGCTTCCGATCCGGCTTCGGTGGCGACGCAGTTGTCGAGTGCGGAGACCCAACATCAGGCGTTGCTTAGCGTGATCAATACGCTGGGAAGCAGCCGGGATCTATTTAGCCTCATGTCGTAGAAGCAGCTATGAGCCGCCGCAGCGGAGTGCATATACTCGATAGTGGCGGCTCATGATGATGGAAGAACTCAGATTTCTGTGGAACGCGACTCGCGGTAACCGGCTGAGGCCGTGGCGAAGTGCGTATCTTCGATGGCGGCTGGAGACGTACTCGGGTCAGCGCGCGGAGACGGTGCGTGCACGCGATTTCTGGAATCTGTTTTGGAAAGAGAAGAGACAGTTGCTTCGGTTTCTTCGCTGGACACGTGAGATTCGGGGTTATGCTCACTCTGCCATAGAAGACTAAAGCTGGGGCGGCTGATTGGGTGCGCATCTGCGGATGTCTTGATTTTGTCATCGGGCGGTTGCGCCATTCAAAAAATGAGATGGATTCGCTATGATCTCTTCATGAGCGATTGGATCAAGCTGAAGGCAGAAGACGGACACGAACTGAGTGCATATGTTGCGCGCCCTACGGGAGAAGCAATCGGAGCACTGGTTCTGGTGCAGGAGATTTTTGGGGTTAACGCCCACATCCGGAGTGTTGCGGATGGTTACGCGAAGGATGGCTTTCTGGTCGTTGCGCCAGCGATCTTCGACCGGTTCGAACGTGGCGTCGAGCTGAAGTATGGAGGCGAGGATCAGGCGCGCGCCTACGATTTTTATCACAGACTGAAGCCGGAGACGACCCTGCTGGATGTGGCTGCGGCGTATGGCGCGGCGAAGGAAGCGGGTAAGGGAATCGGCGTCGTCGGCTTTTGCTATGGCGGTTTGACGAGCTGGCTGGTTGCGACCCGTGGAGAGACGTTGAAGATGCAGCCGTCGTGCTGCGTGGGTTACTACGCTGGCGGTATTGGATCGGTGGCAACGGAAGAGCCGAGCTGTCCGGTGATGCTGCACTTTGGGGCGAACGATACCCATATTGGGTCGGATCAGGTCGAGGCGGTTCGGTCGGCGCATCCTGAGGTCGAGATCTTCGTCTATGAAGGCGCGGGTCATGCATTCAACCGCGACGTAGATCCAACGAGTTACGCTCCTGAGGTCGCAAAGCTCGCTCGCGAGAGAACGTTGAAGTTCCTGAAGACGCACATCGCCTAAGTATTGGATCTAAGTATCTGGAGGAACTGGCATTTCGGTCGAACCGTTATTGCCGTGTTCCTCCAGCGGTGCTATCCTTATGTAGACACTACGAGAGTGGACTAGAAGATTAGGAGTAGAAACAGCTGTGTTGGCATCCGCTAAAAAGACTGACATTATTGCAAAGTTCCGTACGCACGACTCAGATACCGGGAGTCCAGAGGTTCAGATCGCTATCCTGAGCGAGCGCATTGGCGAACTAACGGAACACTTCAAGGCACACAAGAAGGATCACGGTTCGCGCCGCGGACTTTTGATGCTCGTGAGCAAGCGTCGCCGCCTGCTCGATTACCTGAAGAAGTGCGACGCAGACCGTTATCGCGAGGTCATCGGCAAACTCGGAATTCGCAAGTAACCGCATCGCATCTCCGGAGACATCGTTCAAACTATGGGAGCATATACGTCCCGTCTTCAGTCGGCTGCAAACTTCGTGCAGGGTCGAGTAAGACCTTGTCAGTGGGGTTGCTGACGATGGCAGATGAGGGCGTTACTCCCATGATTTTTGACTTCGATAGATGCGAGTCGATCGAAGACATATTACAGCGCAGCTTGCTGACGGACCAGTAACCGTCAAGGCGAGTTGCGCTTTTTCGCGCCCGGCTACGGATGACGCGATCAAGTTTAATTGAGTGAAAAAGAGAGAAGAGAGGCAACATGAAACAGGACGTAATAGTTGAGCTTGCCGGCGGCAAGCAGATCAAGTTTGAAACGGGGCGCATGGCCAAGCAGGCCTCAGGCGCGGCGCTTACCTCGAGTGGCGATAATGTAGTTCTTGCGACGGCTGTGGCTTCACCGGACCCGAAGGAAGGCATTGATTTCTTCCCACTCACTGTCGAATATCGTGAGTTTACCTATGCGGGTGGACGTATTCCCGGCGGCTTTATCAAGCGTGAGGGCCGTCCCAGCGAGAAGGAGATTCTGACGAGCCGTCAGATCGACCGTCCTATCCGTCCGCTGTTTCCTGAAGCGTTCCGGAATGAGACCCAGGTCGTCGCTTTCGTCTACTCTGCTGATAAGGAGAACGATCCTGATGTGCTTGGCATCAATGGCGCAAGCTGCGCCTTGGCTTTGAGCGACATTCCTTTCCATGGTCCGGTGGGCGCGGTTCGAATCGGACTGGTGGAAGATCAGTTCATCGTCAACCCGACGTACGCAGAGCGGGCGAAGAGCCAGTTGAACATCATGGTCGTCGGCACAAAAGATGGCATTGTGATGATTGAGTCCGGCGCGAAGCAGATCGCTGAAGGCCGTGTCGTCGACGCGATTGAGTTTGCGCATGAGCAGATCAAGAAGATCTGTGCTGCGATTGAAGATCTGGTCAGCCGCGCGGGTAAGACGAAGCGTTCGGTGAATGCGATCGAGATCGATCATGCGTATCTGAACGAGTTGACCTCTAAGGTCGGTCCTCAGTTGAAGGATGCGCTCGATACGGAGAAGCATCCGAAGTTCGAGAGCTACGCGTTGGTTAAGGCGATCAAGGATGAACTCAAGAAGGGTCTTCCTGAGGGCGACTCGACTGCGGCAAAGAAGCTTGGTCAGTACTATGAGCTGTTGCGCGAGAAGATCTTCCGCGATCAGGTGTTGAATGACCGGATTCGTCCAGATCATCGTGCCTTCGATAAGATTCGCGACCTCACCATTGAGGTCGGCGTTCTTCCCCGTGTGCATGGTTCTGCGCTGTTTACACGCGGCGAGACTCAGGCGCTGGTGAGCGCGACGTTGGGTACCACGGATGATGCTCAGCGGCTTGAGAGCTATGAGGGCGAGCAGAAGCGGCGCTTCATGCTGCACTACAACTTCCCGCCGTTCTCGGTTGGCGAAGTGGGGCGCATGACGGGCGTTGGCCGGCGCGAGATCGGTCACGGTGCGTTGGCGTATCGTGCGATTGAGGCGGTTCTGCCGGCTGAGGATGAGTCTCCGTACACGCTGCGCGTGGTCTCGGATATTCTCGAGTCGAACGGTTCGTCCTCGATGGCGACGGTTTGCGGCGCTTCGCTTGCACTGATGCAGGCTGGTATTCCCCTGAAGGGGTCGGTTGCCGGTGTTGCGATGGGTCTGGTGAAGGATGGCGATAAGTACGCGATCCTGACAGATATCGCTGGCGCGGAAGATCACTACGGCGATATGGACTTCAAGGTCGCCGGTACGCGTGAGGGAATCACTGCGCTCCAGATGGATATCAAGATCATGGGGATTACGCCGCAGATCATGCGGGAGGCTCTAGAGCAGGCTCGTCAGGGTAGGCTCTTCCTCCTGGATACGATGGATGGCGTGATCTCTGGCGCGAACCAGGAGAAGTCGCAGTTCGCTCCACGCATTCACACGATACAGATTCCTACCGACAAGATCCGCGACCTGATCGGACCTGGCGGAAAGGTAATTCGCGGCATCATCGATGCAACGGGCGTGAAGATCGATGTCGATGACACCGGACGCGTGAATGTGGCTTCAAGCGATGCGGATGGTCTGGCGCGTGCGATCCAGATGATCAGCGATCTTACGGCTGTTCCAGAGATCGGAAAGACCTATCTTGGTAAGGTGGTTCGTCTTGCAGAGTTCGGGGCTTTCGTCGAGATCTTCCCGGGAACGGACGGACTGCTGCACGTCTCCGAGATTGCAGAGCATCGCGTGAAGGAAGTGAAGGACGAACTTCGCGAAGGCGATCAGATCCTGGTCAAGGTGCTTGCCATTGAAGGCAATCGCATCAAGCTTTCGAGGAAGGCGGTTCTTCGTGAACAGCGCGCCAAGCTTGGGTTGCCTGAGCCTGGACAGATTGGAAGCGAGGGCGTGAGAGCTGAGGGTGGTTCTTCAGAATCAAATGCTCGCGAGCAGTCTGCCGGGGAGCCCGCCGATCTGGATGAGGATGGTGATGACTTCGAGGACGATGGTGACGAGTCGAGCGAAGAGCCCAACTTCAACCGTGCGGATGGATCGGTTCCGGCTGGCGCTGGTCAGCCTGGAGCTGGTCCTGGTGGTCAGCGGCGTCCTGGTGGTGGCGGAAGGCGTCGTCGTGGAGGGCGTCGGCCGGGCGCGGGCGCGGGCGGTGGTTCTGCACCTCAGAATGGTGGCGGCAATCGCTAGGATTGCAGCTTCGGTGAGTCGAGAGGCCGCGCTTTTGCGCGGCTTCTCTGTTTGCTGCTCTAGTGTCCTTTGTGCGGGTGGGTTGTTGCGATGCGGTGGCTGGTGATGAGTCCGATGGGTTGGGTTGGGTTTGGTGTGTTGTGCGTTTTGTCGGCGAGCTCTTGGGCGATTCCTGATGAGGGTGGGCTGGGTCTGCTGGAGCGGCAGGGGTTGGTGTATGGGGTGGTGGGGGTGGTGGCGATGCTGCTGGGTTGGCGGCGGGGTTCGGCTTGGGGTTCTTCTCGGGACTCGTCTGGGGATTCGTCCTGGGGTTGGCGTCGGTTATTGAGGGTGGGTGCTGCGATGGTGGGGGTGTTTGGGGTGCCGATCGCGGTGGTGGTGTGGACGCGGGATTGGGTGGCGGAGACGAACCGTTCGGCGCTGTTTGCCATGGTTCCGGTGGTGGTTGTGCTTGCGGTTGCTGCGGGAGCGGATGCGCGGGGGGCGAGGAGATTTCTGGTTCCGGCGCTGGCGGGGCTTGGCGGCTTGTTGCTTCTGCTTCCGCTGAGCAGCGTGGGAACGGTGCAGGGTTGGAGCATGCTGGCGTTGGTGATGGCTGCGGTGATTGTGGCTGGAGTGTCGAGCGTCGCGCTGTATCGGCTGCTTCGTGGGGTGAGATTGGTGGAGGCGCTTGCGGTCGCTGGGGTGGCGAATTGTGGTTTTCTGCTGGTGTGTAGTGTAGTGCGGGGGGAGTTTGCCTGGCGTGGCGGGGCGCTGACGTCTGCGGTGGGGTTTGCTTCTCTGGCGGACGGGTTTGAGATTGGGTTGATCGTCTGGCTGCTGCGGGGGATGCCTCCGGTGCGGTTTGCGTCGCGCTATCTCCTGATTCCGCTGGTGACGGTGTTGGAGAGCTTTGTGGTGGTGCGGCCGGAGCCGACGGCGCGGCTGGGGTTTGGGACGGCGCTGCTGGCGGTGGGTGCAGGGATGATGTTGTGGTTGAAGGATGTGGAAGAAGAGGCGATGTTGTCCTTGCGGTGATACTTTCCTGTGGGCGATGGTCGGGTTACACTGCGGTTCATGGCTGCTTCGATGTACATCGTGGTTGAGGGCGAGGATCCCGGATTCGATATCTTTGTGAATGGGCGGTCGCTGGCTCGGCATGAGGATGCACTGGAGCGGCTGGCGCTGCGGCTGGGAGTTCGGCCGCTGATTGAGTTCTTCTCGGCGGATGAGAATTCGATGTCGCTGTTGATCGAAGAGGGTGCCGGGGACCAGGAGTTGATTCGGCGGTTGCCGCCTCCGCAGTGGTACTCGCCCGCAGATGGGCTGGTGACGGTGCGGGGGTTACTGGAGGCGCTGGAGAGCGATCCGCAGCAGCTGGGGAGCGAAGGGGAGCAGGTGCTCTCGGAGTTGCTGGAGTATATGCAGGTGTTGAAGAAGACCAAAGAGCGGGAGCTGCGGTGGCACCTGGCGGTTAGCTGGCGTTAGTCTTGCGTCTGTTCCAACCGCGTATAGGGTACCCCCTCCCCTGGGGGTGGGTGTAGCTTAATGGTTTATTTTGTTATAGTTACGATTTTTGCTGTCTGCAAAATATTCATTATAAAAGAGTTGCGGGCAAATATTTATTTCTAAAGGGTTTATGGGTCAGACAGAGAAGCCCCGGCTTTTGCCGGGGCTTTTCTTATCTCTATATCCAGTATAGCGGTTGGAGGGTAACTACTACGCCACGCGAATGTGCAGGACTGGCGCGGGTTTTCGTGGCTTTGGGGCTTGACATGTTTGGTTACTGGATTAGAGCCGCCGAAGATCTCGGCGCAGCTGATCATTACGTTCACGGTTATGGACAGCCTGGATTAGCTTATGACAAGAGCGTTTATCAGGACTAGCCCACGTCATCTTATCTAGATTCGTCGGCGGGTCGACTAGTGGGTCAGATGGTCGTCGACCGCTACCCCAATACTGACCCATCAAGAGCACGGACCTTCCCATAGGACTGAGAACCGGAAAGGCTCAGAACCCAAAATACATGGGAACAATAGATCAGAGACAATAAATGAGGAACCAGATCGGACTAAGTTTATGAAATACGACATTCCAGAAAGTCTGAAGCGGCGGCTGGGGATAAAAGAAGAACCCCATTGCCTCTACTGCTCTGCCGCACCAGATACAACGGAGCACGTTCTTCCGGCGGCTTTCGGATATTTCAAAAATGCTCCTATGCTCCAGGATCGTCTTTGTCCCGACTGCAACAACAAGAGACTTGGCCTGCTAGACCAGCAGCTCGCCCGATGTGGCATGGAGGGCTTTTTCCGCAGATATTACGGCATTTTGGGTCGTAAAGATCACGATCCTGTAAATCCGTTCGTGAGGGGAAGCGCAGGCGGCAAACGCATCGAAGCAACGACTTTCGATAAGGAACACGGCAGAGAAGTAGCTATCGAAATCGGCAGTGATGGCCAAGGATCACAATTGTGTGCCCTTACGCTAATCGAAGAAGAATCAGGCAAGCATCACCATATTCCGCTTCATCCGGTCATGACCGCGGACCAGCTTCGATATGCATTCAATCAATGCAAAGCCATCCAACCGATTAAGATGGCTCTAGCCTTTCACCCGCAGGAACTAGAGTGGATCAAGCCGCTGGTTCATGAGGTCTGGCCAACGGTAACTTTCCCTTCAGAAGGAACTCCGTTCGGCAACGTCATTGAACGTCCGCTACTCAAGTTCCAGGTCACGGATCGATATCATCGAGCGTTTGCAAAGATTGGGTTCCACTACTTTCTCAGCCAGTTTCCCCGGTTTAACGGGACCGAACCAATGTTTGACGATATTCGTCAATTCATTTTGGAAGACTCTGATGACACACAAAATCGAGCAAGCGATTTCATAGTGCAACGAGAGATGCCTCTCCTCACTCCTGCTGCGATGGGTTTAAGACCCCCAGATGGATGGAGAGCGCATGTTCTAGCTGCAGAGATTCGCCCAGATTGTTGCATCGCTCATGTGCAGATGTTCCTTACCTGTGATTGGGATTCACCGATCCGCACGATCATTCTCGCAAGGCCGCAGTCTTTCGGAAGTCATCAAGCTGCTGGCCATCTTTTTCTGTACCATCGCGATGATACGGAGGACGGATTTTCTGGTGAGGCGACGTCTTTATCCGTTATGACCGTCTAAGCGACCCAAACGCGCCACGGTCGCACGTAATGTTGGACAGCTGAACAGGCATGAAATTACTAACGATAAGTCGGCTTCTCAGCAGCAATGTGCCACTATTCCTAAAAGTCATTCAATCAGGTGACGGAGGCTTGGCTGTTCTTCGGGATTTCTAGTGGCGGGTTTCGGTGGAGGCGGTGGGTTGGGTGGTCTGGTCGCCGGTGCTGAGTTTGCGGTGGAAGAGGTCGAAGACTAGGCCGTAGAGGGTGTAGGCGAGCTCGGGGTCGTAGCGGAGGCCTTCGTCGCGCATGAAGGCGTGGGCTCCGTTGACCTCGTGCCAGCTTAGTTTTTTGTCGAGTTCGTTGAGGCGGGCGTAGACGGCCATGCGGCCTTCGCGGGGGATGTGGGGGTCCTGGCGGCCCCAGATCATGAGGAGTTCGCCGTTGATGTCTTTCGCGCGGGCGAGGGAGTCGTCGCCTTCTTTGGCGAGGGAGCCTTTGTGGATGTCGGTGGCGTAGAAGCAGGCGGTGGCGAGGACGTCGGGGTTCATGGCGGCGCGGAAGGCGAGGTGTCCGCCGATGCAGATGCCCATGGCTCCGAGGAGGCCGTTGCAGTCGGGGCGGGCGGCAAGGTGGTCGAGGGCGGCGCGGGCGTCGGCGTCGTAGCTGGAGAGTTCCTTGGTGGTCTTGAGGACGTTGCCGCGGTCGGAACCGGTTTGGTCGTAGGCGAAGACGGCGCCGGCGGGTTCGAACTCGTGGTAGATCTCGGGCATGGCGACGATGTAGCCGTGGCCGGCGAGCATGGCGGCGGTGCGGCGGATGGGGGCGGTGATCTGGAAGATCTCGGAGTAGAAGACGATGCCGGGATAGCGGCCGGGTGCGGCGGGGCGGACGATGTGGGTCCGCATGGGGCCTTTGGGGGTGTCGAGCGTGACGTACTCGTCGTTGACGATGATCATGGTTGCCCTCGCGAAGCTGGTATCTGAACTTTGAGTTTAGCGGTTGGCGGGGCTTAAGTGAAAAGCCGCACCTGCGAGGGATGGTCGCGGGTGCGGCTGGTTGGGTTTGGTTTCTTTGTGGCTATTAGCGGTGGTGGTCGTTGCCGTGCTCTTCGTAGTGGGCGTGGCTCTCTACGCGAGGGCCAGCGGGTCGGACGTAGGGATGGGCGTAGGGATGAACGTAGACGCCGCGATTGTAGTAGGTGCGGCCCCAGACGCGGTGATCGATGAGGATGGTGTGGCCTCCCCAGCCGAAGCCTGCACCGTACCAGCCGAAGACGCCGAAGGACGGGCCGATGGCGACGACGGGGCCGAAGCGGATGGCTCCGCCGATGACGAAGCCGGGGCGGGGCGCGTAGAAGACGACGGCGGGGTTGTAGACAGGGACGTAGTAGTAGGCGGGGTTGACGGGCTGGATCTCGAGGTAGCCGCCGTCGTCGACGACGTTATCGTAGGCGTTGGGGGCGAGGTAGCCGTAGTTGTGGGCGGAGTGGCGCTGGCGCTGGACGGCGTCCATGACGTCGTTACGCTGGCTGAGGACGGCGGTGCCGAGAGTGCCGGTGAACTGGGGGTCGCGGGCCATCATGTCGAGGACGGAGGGAAAGGGAAGGAGAGCGAGGACGCTGGGGTCCCAGGGGAGGTTGTCGGATTGGATGGCCTGGGCGAGGGCGTCGCCGGTGAGGGATGCGTGCTGCTGGGCCCAGGTGGCGGCGTCGGGGATCTGGTCCCAGAAGGTGGAGGCGGTGAGGACCTGAGCGAGGAGCGGATCGGGATAGAGGGCGATGCGCTGGACGAGCTGGTCGAGCTGCTGGGGCGCCATGACAGGCGGTGGGGGCTGCTGCTGGGCTCCGTTTGGCGGGGGCGCCTGCTGATATTGGGGCTGGTTTGATTGCGGGTAGGCGGGCTGGCCGGGCTGCTGTTGGTCGCCGGGCTGGGCCTGTTGCTGATCGAGTGGAGGCGGTGGTGGCTGATGGACGATGGGAGCCTGGGCGAATGCGGATGCTGCGAGGCCGGTGAGAACGATGCTGCAGATAGCGTTGGTAATCCTGGTCATTCTTCTTCCTTTTTTGTCGGGAGATGGTCTGTCTTGCGAATCCCGTGTGCGTTTGTATAGACGTTGGTTTGATGAGGAAGTTGTGGTGGTGGATGGCTTGGGTGGTTGCGTGGGTGACTTTTGCAATAGAGAAAGATGAACAGGCAACGGCAATCGATTGGTCGCTTCGCTCCGGCCTTCGGCAGAGTGGAAGCATCTGTTACGCGGTTTTTATGGCATCGGTTCGATTGCGCTCAGGGGTGAGATTTGGAGCGTCCGACTTTGGCGACTTCGCTGATGAGGAAGCGGAGGGGGAGATCGGCGGCTTTTGAGAGGCCGATGCGTGGGGTGGTTTGGATGTCGGTGGGAGTGTGGCCGTCGTCGGCGATCTGGATGGGGGAGTCGTGTGAGGTTAGGTCGAGATCGTTGGAGTTTTTGCGGGTGATGTCGAGGGCCTGGCAGAGGCGGCCGGGGCCTCCGGTGAGAAGTTTGAGTTTGGCAGTTGGTGAGGCGCGGCGGAGGAGGGCCATGGTCTCGATGCCGTCGATGGGGGCGATGGCGCGGATGAGGACTCCGCCAGCTGCGCCGGGGAGATGGGCGGATGCGTTGAGGCAGTAGTACATGCCGTAGATGAAGTAGACGTGGGTGCGGCCGGGTGGGCCGAAGAGGGGGAAGTTATTGGGGGTGAGGCCGCGGTAGGCGTGCGAGGCAGGATCGGTGAGTCCGAGGTAGGCCTCGACCTCGGTGATGCGGCCGGTGAGTCGCTCGCCGTGGAGATCGCGGATGAGTAGCTTGCCGAGGAGGGCTCGGGCGACGATCTCGGGGGAGCGAGAGTAGAAGGTGCTTGGGAGGAGTTTGGGGGTTTGGGGGTTTTGTGGGGGCGGGCTCATATTGTTTGCGATTACATCTTACCTCCTCACCGGTCCGCAAAAGCGCGAACGGATGGGCAACCATACATTTTGGAATGGGGGGATTTGTACGGGTGAGCCCCGCTCAACCCACATCTCAGAAGGGAGATGAAGACCGCGATCACACCACTGATGCTGGACAGGTAGGCATATAATTCTCGCTACTTATAGGAGGAAATTTGACCTACCACCAGATTATTGACCGACGACGTGCACTAAGGATCGGTAACTATGCAACCTTAGCTGATGTCAATTTCAATGGTCCGTGGGTAACGCCGTACCAGATTTCTTCACGCTCACTAACGGACCCAGTCTTGATCGCATACAACTGGTTTGATGTTCCGTCAGTCAATGCGAACCGGGAAATTCTAAAAAGATTTGGATATATGCCTGACATCTTATTCAACAAGGTAATAGATGGTGCCTTACAGATTGCCAGTATGAACCGCTCGGATATTTATGTAACGCAGGCATTCCATCTATTGCCTACAAAGAGATCAGGGAAAATTTCCGCTAGCGATGTTGATATCAGTTTTGATGCGGTGACTCGACACGAATTGGCAGATCGCCGCGTTATCTCGCTTGGCGGTGATGCATACCGAGCATGTTGCAGACACGGTATAAAACATATCGCTGTCGCCCATCCAAGCGCACGCGGGAGAACGATTCGTGCTAAAGCTGAATGCTTGGCCCAAGCGATAGTAAATGCTACTCGTTAAAAATGCCTTTTGACATTTAGCTGAATAGGAACTCTTTGGTGCGGAGTTCTTTTACTGTGTCGCATAGTTCGACAGCGGCGACACTAGCTACTGTCACCTGGTTGAAAAGGTTTGCTCGGTATGGGTGATGTATGGCGGCTTCGGGGTCCTTCGACTGCGCAGATCACGATGAGGCTGTGATCTGCTTCGCTCAGGATGACGAGATTTTTGTTAGGAACAACAATAGAGGTAACAGCAATAACGTTAGCTGAAGAGGAATTCTTTGGTGCGGAGTTCTTTGACGGTGTCGCGGAGTTTGGCAGCTTTTTCGAATTCGAATTTTTTGGCGGCTTCGCGCATGTCGGATTCGAGTTTGCCGATGTAGGTGTCGAGCTCTTGTTGGGTGGCGAAGTCGGGCATGCCTTCGGCTTCGTCGGTGAGGTCGGCGTAGTCGGCTTTGAGGATGCCGGCGAGGCCCATCTCGAGAGGGCGGATGATCGACATGGGGGTGATGCCGTTCTCTTCGTTGTAGGCGACTTGTTTTTCGCGGCGGCGGTCGGTCTCGTTGATGGCGCGCTGCATGGAGTCGGTCATCTTATCCGCATAAAGGATCGCGCGGCCTTCGACGTGGCGGGCGGCGCGGCCGATGGTCTGGATGAGAGAGCCCTGAGAGCGGAGGAAGCCTTCTTTGTCGGCGTCTAATATTGCTACCAACGAGACTTCGGGGAGGTCGAGGCCTTCGCGTAAGAGGTTGATGCCGATGAGGACGTCATACTCGCCTTTGCGGAGGTCGCGGAGGAGCTTGATGCGTTCGAGGGTTTCGATCTCGGAGTGCATGTAGCGGCAGCGGACGCCGACTTCGGTGTAGTAGCTAGCGAGGTCTTCGGACATGCGCTTGGTGAGGGTGGTGACGAGGACGCGCTGGTTTTTGGCGGTGCGGTCGCGGATTTCGGCGAGGAGGTCGTCGATCTGGCCTTTGACGGGGCGGATCTCGACTTGCGGGTCGATGAGGCCGGTGGGGCGGATGATCTGTTCGACGACGACGCCGGCGGACTTGGTGAGTTCGTAGGCGCCGGGGGTGGCGGAGACGTAGACGATCTGGCCGGTGCGGCCTTCGAACTCCTCGAACTTGAGGGGGCGGTTGTCCATGGCGGAGGGTAGACGGAAGCCGTAGTCTACGAGGTTTTGTTTGCGGCTGCGGTCGCCGTGCCACATGCCGTGGAGCTGGGGGACGGTGACGTGAGACTCGTCGATGAAGAGGAGGTAGTCCTGGGGGAAGTAGTCGAGGAGCGTGGGCGGGGGCTCGCCGGGGAGACGGCCGGAGAAGTGGCGGGAGTAGTTTTCGATGCCGTGGCAGTAGCCGACGGACTTGATCATCTCGAGGTCGAAGCGGGTGCGCTGGTGGATGCGCTGGGACTCGACGAGGCGGCCCTGGGTCTCGAGTTCTTTCTCCCACCACTCCATCTCTTCGAGGATGGTGGCGACGGCGGTGGCTTTGCGCTCGGGCTGGACGACGTAGTGGGACTTGGGATAGATGGGGAGGCGGGAGTACTTCTGTTTGACGGTGCCGAAGAGGGGATCGATCTGGGAGAGTGAATCGATCTCGTCGCCGAAGAGCTCTATACGGTAGGCGTTTTCGTCGTAGGTGGGGTAGACCTCGATGATGTCGCCGCGGACGCGGAAGGTGCCGCGGCGGAAGTCGACGTCGTTGCGCTCGTAGAGGATCTCGACGAGGCGGCGGGTGATGTCTTCGCGGCGGATCTTCTGGCCTTTTTCGAGGAGCATCAACATGCCGTAGTAGGCTTCGGGCGAGCCGAGGCCGTAGATGCAGGAGACGGAGGAGACGATGATGGCGTCGCGGCGTTCGAAGAGGCTGCGGGTGGCGGCGAGGCGAAGTTTATCCAACTCTTCATTAATGGTTGACTCCTTCTCAATGAAGAGATCGCCGGCGGGGATGTAGGCTTCGGGTTGGTAGTAGTCGTAGTAGGAGACGAAGTACTCGACGGCGTTGTTTGGGAAGAAGGTTTTGAACTCGTGATAGAGCTGGGCGGCGAGGGTTTTGTTGTGCGCGAGGATGAGGGCGGGGCGCTGGAGCTCTTCGATGACCTTGGCCATGGTGAAGGTTTTGCCGGAGCCGGTGACGCCGAGGAGGACTTGATCTTTTTCACCGGCGTTGATGCCGGAGACGAGCTCGGAGATGGCGCGGGGCTGGTCGCCCTGGGGCTTGTAGGTGGTCGAGAGCTGAAAGTCCATCCTTATAGGATAGTTTATTGGGAGGGTTGGTTGCGATTTTGGGGAATGCGGAAGCAGATCCCTGCGGGATGATAGGCAAAGGCAACAACAACGGCGAAATGCGGGGGTTCTTCGCTTCGCTCGAATGACAACTTTTACGGCGGCCTTTTTGCGGCGGCCATTTTTACCGCAGCAGCGTTTTACTACGGCAGTATGGTTCAGGAGGGTGTGATGGGTGTGGGAACTGAGTTGTGGTTGGTGCGACATGGGGAGACGGAGTGGAGTCTGAGCGGGGCGCATACGAGCCGGACGGATATTCCGCTGACCGATGAGGGGCGGCGACGGGCGGAGAGGCTCCGGGATTATTTGAAGGGCACGAAGTTTGACGCGGTGCTTGAGAGTCCGATGCAGAGGGCGCGGGAGACTTGTGCTATTGCTGGGTTTGGCGATGTGGCGAAGATTGACGATGGGTTGAAGGAGTGGGACTACGGGGTGTACGAGGGGAAGACGACGAAGGAGATTCAGGCGGAGATACCGGGGTGGTCGGTGTGGAAGGATGAGATTGTGGGTGGGGAGACGGTGGAGCATGTGGGAGAGCGCGCGGATGGGGTAATTGCGCGGGCGCTGGCGGCGGCTCCGGATGGGGGGAAGGTTGCGCTGTTTGCACATGCGCATATTTTGAGGATTTTAGCGGCACGGTGGATTGAGCAGGACGCCAAGGGTGGGAGTCTGCTGGCGCTGGGTACGGGCAGTGTGAGCGTGATGGGATGGGAGCGGGAGACTCGGGTGATTCAGCGGTGGAATCGGGAGTTTGAGTAGAGGTCTGAGATAGAGGCTAGGTGGTATCGAGCTTCAGGACGATGCGGAACTGGTCTGGATGTGGTGCGAGATGAGGGGAGAGTATTGGCACGTTGAGCGTGTGGCAGGTCCTTCGACTGCGCCTCTCGCGATGAAGCTGCGAGAGGCTCCGCTCAGGATGACAGATTCTGTATCAATCCATCACGGACGCTGTATCAATCCATCACAGACGCTCAGGATGACAGTTCTGATTTCAATCCATCGCTTACGCGCTCAGGCTACAGGTGGATATAGCCTAGAAGTTTTTGATGTGTTCGGGCTGCAGGCCCATGCCGATGAAGCGTCCAGCGAGGTATTTGAAGCCCGGGATGTGGGTGAGGATTCGCAGGGGGAGCGGCGCCTGGATGGGGTCGGTGCGGCTGAGGACGTGGCGAAGGATTCGGTGGGCGAAGACCTGCGCGCGCTGGGTGTTGTGGACGGCGGACTCGCGATATTGCTGGACCTGCCGGAGGTGATGCTCGGTGAGGGCGTTTGAGAGAAGCGCTTCGGTGAGGAGGTTGGCGGTGGCGACGGCGTCCTGCAGGGCGATGTTGATGCCGATGCCGCCGACGGGTGACATGGCGTGGGCGGCGTCGCCGATGCAGAGCAGGCCGGGTTCGGACCATTGGGTGAGGTGGTTGACCTGGATGGTGAGGAGCTTGACCTTGTCCCAGGAGTCGATCTCAGCGGTGCGGTTGGCGAGGAAGGGGACGATGCGCTCGATGCCTTGTTGAAAGGCGGGGAGTCCGGCTTGCTGGATCTGGGGGAAGGTGTCTTTGGGGATGAGGTAGCCGACCTGGAAGTAGTCGTTGCGGTTGATGAGGATGATGAAGCGGCCGTAGTTGACGTAACCGAGGGCGTTCTCGGGGTCGCCGGGCTGGCGGGCGATGCGGAGCCAGAGGATGTCGATGGGGACGCCGAAGTCGAAGAGGGGGAGATGAGCGGCCTGGCGGGAGATGGCGTGGCGGCCGTCGCAGCCAACGGTGAGGGTAGCGGGGATCTCGACGGGGCCGTCGGGGGTGTTGGCGACGACGCCGGTGGTGACGCCATTTTGCTGGAGCAGGCCGGTGGCCTCCCAACCCATGCGGATGGTGAAGTTGGGGAAGCGGGAGGCTTCGGTGGAGAGGAAGTTGAGAAAGTCCCACTGCGGCATGAGGGCGACGAACTTTGCATGGGTGGGGAGGTGGGAGAAGTCCGACATGACCATGCGCTGGCCGCCGACGATGGCGGAGAGGCCGGTGACCTGAGAGTGAGGGAGCGCGAGGAGCTTTTCGAGGAGGCCGAGCTCGTAGAGGAGTTCGAGGGTGGAGGGGTGGATGGTGTCGCCGCGGAAGTCGCGGAAGAAGTCTTTGTGCTTTTCGAGGACGGTGACGGGAACACCGGATCGGGCGAGGAGGAAGCCGAGCATGATGCCGGCTGGGCCTCCGCCGATGATGCAGCAGGTGGCTGGCGGGGTGCGGTGGGTGGTCGTCACATCCATGGTGGGATGAGGGTAGCAAGGGCGGTACGGGTGGTCAAAGGGTTTTCGGATCTTTCATGACTTCTCGGGAGAGATGCCGAGGATGGTGAGCCAGTCAGCGGGGGTGTGGGCGAGGTGGTCGGGTGGGGCGGCTTCGAGGGAGTGGGGTTTGAGACCGAAGGTGCAGCCGATGCTGCTGGCGCCGCAGTTGCGGGCGGTGAGGACGTCGATGTCGGTGTCGCCGACCATGATGGTGTCAGAGGGTGCGATGGTCTGGGCGAAGAGGGCGCTGGCTTCGGTGATGAGGGTGAGGAGGCCGTGGGGATCGGGCTTCTTGGTGTGGAAGCTGTTGCCTCCGTAGTTGCGGAAGAAGAAGCGGGAGAGGCCGAAGTGGTCGCAGATGTCGCGGGAGGGGTGGACGGGCTTGTTGGTGAGGACGGCCATGAGCGTGGCGGGGCGGGCGGCGTGGATGGACTGGATGGTTTCGAAGACGCCGGGGTAGAGGTAGGTGTGGTCGAGTTTGTGGA
>NZ_LMUR01000015.1:389524-391004 GCF_009765825.1 Granulicella sp. L60
CTTCGGGGTCGCCGATGGCGCGGCGGACGAGCATGGAGGCTCCGTCGCCGATGAAGCTGGAGATGACGGCTTCGGGGAGTTCGGGTTTGCCGAGGTGCGCGAGGGTGGCGTTGACGGAGTTGCAGAGGTCGATGCGGGAGTCGATGAGGGTGCCGTCGAGGTCGAAGACGATGAGGCGGGGTTCGAATGGGGAAGGCATGAGTTAAGGGTAACTGATGGGGTTGGGTGTAAGCTTGCGCGAAAAGGAGAAGAAACTATGGATGGAGCGTGGAATGGGGAGTGGACGCGGCGACGGTTTGTCGCCGGGATGGCGGCGGTTGGTGTGGTTGCGGCTGGCAGGGGAGGTTCGGCGCAGACGGCGCTTACGGGAGATGGCGCGCTGCAGGAGTTGATGAAGGGCAATGAGCGGTATGTGGCGGGGACGATCACGTCGTTTCCGGAGGACTTGAAGATTTTGAAGGAGAAGACGGTATTGAAGCAGGAGCCGTTTGCCGCGGTGCTGTCTTGCGCGGACTCGCGGGTGCCGGTGGAGATTCTCTTCGACCAGAGCATAGGACATTTATTTGTGACACGGGTGGCTGGGAATATCGTGACTCCGGAGATTCTGGCGAGCCTGGAGTACGGGGTGGCGGTGCTGTCGCTGAAGGCGATTCTGGTGATGGGTCACACGAATTGCGGGGCGATCGAAGCGGCGGTGAAGGGCAAGGAGGTGCCGGGGCAGATTAGTGTGCTGTACCAGCATCTGATGCCGGGGATTCGGGATTCACATGGCGATGTGGTGGAGGCGGTGAAGGCGAATGTTGTGTTTCAGACGAGACTGATTCGCGAGGCTTCGACCGTGATTGCCAAGGCGATCAAGGATGATGGGATCAAGGTGGCGGGTGGGATGTACGATCTGGGAACGGGCAGGGTGAGGATTGTGGCTTAGGTTGTTGGCTGAGTGAGGACGAAGAGGTGTGTGTGGATCGCCTCTTCGTCCGTTGTGCTTGCGGCTATCTCAGGTCGACGTTGCCGGAGCCGGTGCTGACGCGGATCGTGGAGCCGCCGCCGTTGACGACGCCGTTGACGTGGTGGTGGTTGAGACTGCCCTGCATGGTGATGGGCTGGGCGACGTTGATGTTGCCGGAGCCGGTGTCGGCGTCGAGGTTGAAGTGGGCGCTGCCGACGTTGAGACGAACGTTGCCGGAGCCTGTGCTGACGCGCCAGTCGGCGGTGGGATGGCCTTCGGCTTCGATATCGCCGGAGCCGGTGCTGGCTTTGAGTGCGCCGGAGAGGCCGCCGAGGCGGATGTTGCCGCTGCCGGTCTCGGCCTTGACGTCGCCGGGGCCGGACTGCTGAAACTCGATGTCTCCGGAGCCGGTGCCGAGGGTGGCGGGGCCGGGAATGCCGTGGGCTTTGACGTTGCCGGATCCGCTCTGCGCTTTGAGGGATGCGCCTGCGTCCTGAATATCGACGTCTCCGGAGCCGGTGGTGGCGGTGA
>NZ_LMUR01000015.1:391129-436677 GCF_009765825.1 Granulicella sp. L60
TCGCCGATGGTGATGTCGCCGCCGTTCTGCGTGATGGGGGGATTCGCAATGATTTGCTGGATGCGGGAGTCACCGTCGCTGCCTCCGCCCATCCAACCGTGACTGGAGTGGAGATGGCCGGTGATGTGGACCTGGCTGTCGGAGCCGGGATGGATGCGGATGTAGCCGGAGCCGGTGAAGACATTGACCGAAGGCGAGCCGCTGACGTTGAGGGTGCGGTCGAAGTTGCTGTCGGCGAGGGCAGCGGTGGCGGCGAAGGTGAGGACGGCGGCGGTGGCTAACATTTTCGCGTTCATGGAGTTCCTTTGCTCAGGCGATGGCTACGATTTCGATGCTGCCTGTGGTGCATCCGGTGATGTATTTATGCGCTGGCTTCGATGGGTTTACAGGACTGGTCGCCTGTCTTTCGGTGGCAGAACTATTGTTGCAGGATGACGTTGTCTCCGGGTTTTAGGCCGGCGAGGATCTCGGTCTTGGTGCCGTTGGAGATGCCGGCTTTGATGTCGATCTTACGACGTCCAGTCTTTTGTTTGGGGTCAGGGACTTCGACGGAGGCGTTGCGGTCTTTGTCATAGAGGACGGCCTGCTCGGGAACGGTGAGGACGTTTTTATGCTCTTCCATGAGGATCTCGGCGTTGGCGGTCATGTTGGCTTTGAGTTCGCCGCCGGGGTTGTCGATGGAGACGCGAACCTCGAAGGTGGTGACGTTGTCTTTTTCGACGCCGAGGGGAGCGATGCGCGTGACCTTGCCGAGGAAGGTCTTGTCCTTGAAGGACTCGACTTTGATGCGGGCAGGCTGGCCGAGATAGACCTTGCCGATGTCGGCCTCGTCGACCTTGCCCTGGACGTAGACCTGGCTGGTGTCGCCTACGGTCATGACGAGGGTGGCGGTGGAGCCGAGGACGAGGATGGAGCTTACGGCGTCACCTTTTTCTACGTCGCGGGAGAGGATGATTCCGTCCATGGGGGACTGGATGGTGGTGTAGCTGAGCTGCTCTTTAAGCTGCTTGAGCGAGGCTTGGTTCTGGGCGACCTGGGCCTCGGCCTGGCGAAGCTTGGATTGGTCGACGGAGATCTGGGCGACGGCTTTGTCACGAGTGTTGGCGGCGGCGAGGTACTTCTGTTGGGCGTCGTCGAGAGCTTGTTTGGAGACGACGCCGTCTTTGGACATCTCAAGATTGCGGTCGTAGGTGTGCTTGTACATGGGCAGGTCGGGGGCTTCAGCGTTGACCTTGTCGTAGTCGATGGATGCGGCGGCGGCGCGGGCGTTCGACTCGGCTGCAGCGAGTGTGGCCTTCTGGGCGGCGACCTGGGCGAAGATCTCGATCTGGTCGAGCTGGGCGAGGGTCTGGCCGGTGCGGACGCGGTCGTTGATGTCGACGTTGAGGTTGGTGACGATGCCGGAGGCTTTGGATTTGACCTCGACCTTGGTGATGGGCTGGACCTTGCCGGTGGCGACGACGGAGCGGGCTATATCTCCGTTTTCGGCCTTGGCGAGTTGGGAGGGCTCGAACTTGGTGGTGTTGCCGTGGGCGGTGACGGCGACGGCGAGAACGACGATGGCGATGAGGGCGGCTAGGCCTGACCAGAGCCAGAGTTTTCGTTTGTTTTTACGCTGTGTCGCCAAGGTATAGCTCCCATGAGATCGGTTATGTTACTGGTCTCGAAGTTTGATTACGCAAGAAGTGGCGGTGTGGTTCCGTATGGGTGGGTAAAAGTTTGGTGGAGCGGATGTTAGACGGGGAGGGGAGGGTGTCAGTAGCAGGGATGTCTAAAATTTGAGCGTAAAGGAGAGGGTTTACTGATGGGTGAAAGGCGGATGAACGGGGTGGGGTTTCACTCCGCAACGCGATGAGAGTGCACGTTGCGGTTGAGGTCTTCTTTCTGTTTTCTGTGGATGAAGGAGGTAGGCAATGGCAAGTGCAAAAGCAGATCCCTACGGGATGACAAAACAAAAGGGATAAACAACGACAACCACAACCGCAGATCCCCTACGGGGATGACAAACAAAAGGGCGAGCAACGGAAAAGGCAAGGGCAACGACAACAACAACAATAGAAACGATAGTGGCGGATTGGATGGGTCAGGCGTATTTACGGAGGACGCCGAGGACTTTGCCTTGAATGCTGACGTTTGCGGCAGGGGCGTAGATGGGGGCCATCTCGTTGTTCGAGGGTTGGAGTCGGATCATGCTGCCTTCGCGGTAGAAGCGCTTGAGGGTGGCGTCGGAGCCGTCGACCAGGGCGACGATGATCTCGCCTTCGCGGGCGGTGCGAGTGCGTTCGACGAGGACGTAGTCGCCGGAGACGATGTGTTCGTCGCGCATGGAGTCGCCGCGTACTTCGAGGGCGAAGACCTCGCGGTTTCCGATGATGTCGCTGAGGGAGATGCTCTCGGCGGTCTCGATGGCCTCGACGGGTTTGCCGGCGGCGATGCGGCCGAGAAGAGGCAGGCGATCGGAGCCTTTTTTGCCGCTGCGGACGGGAAGGACGTCGATGGAGCGGCTGCGGTTGTGCGCTCGCTGCAGCAGGCCTTTGTTCTGGAGGTTGGTGATGTGTTTATGCACGGTGGCGAGAGAGCTGAGGCCGAGGCCGCTGGCGATCTCCTCGTAGGAGGGAGAGTAGCCGTTCTTCTGGGTGAAGTTCGAGAGGAAGTCGATGACCTCTTTTTGCCGACGCGTGATAGCCATGCGCCTGATTGTAGCGAATAAAAAGCGAATTGCAAAAATATATTTGCTACTAAGTGCTCGACTGGATATCGGGGGGTGCTTGAAGTGTTACGTGTGTTGTCTTCAAAGATAGTGGCTAGGTATATTCCGATGTCTTCCGTGCATGAGAGGAAAGTACGGTGCGATTCCCGTTTTGAAATTGTCTATGCAAATCATACAAAACATGACTTGTCATTGAGCTGTCGATGCACCAAGGTAATTACACGCCTGCACGTTGGTAACGTGACCGATGGTTGGTAATGGGTGAATTGGACTACTGGAGGATTTTGAGGGATGAGAGTTCTGATCGTTGAGGATGACGCTGCACTTGGGTTGTTTCTGCAAAAGGGTTTGAAGCTTGAAGGACATGATGTGACGTGGGTCGGCGATGGCGAAGCCGGCCTGAGGCATGCGGAGGAGTATCGGCCGGATCTGATTGTGCTCGACCTGAGCCTGCCGCGGAAGGATGGCACCGAGGTACTGGCGGAGATGCGCGGGCGTTTCGACGAGACGGCGGTGCTGGTGTTGACGGGACGAAGCCAGGTGGAGGAGCGGGTGAAGTGTTTGAACCTTGGCGCGGACGACTGCCTGCTGAAGCCGTTTAGCTTTCATGAGCTGACGGCGCGTTGCCGGGCGCTGCTGCGACGACGTGAGCAGTATGCAGACCCGATGTTGCGGCATGGCGATGTGGAGTTGAACCGCATGGACCGGAGGGTGATGCGGAACGGGCGGTTGGTGGAACTTACGGTGAAGGAGTTCAGCCTGCTGGAGTTTTTGCTGATGAGGCGTGGACAGTGCTGCACGCGGAGTGAGCTGCTGCGCGAGGTGTGGCAGATGTCTCCTGATGCGGGGACCAATGTGGTGGATGTGTATGTGAACTATCTGCGCAGGAAGCTGGGCGCGGCGAGTGTGGATGGGGATGTGGCAGCGGGCTCTGTGATTGAGACGGTGCGGGGCGAGGGCTACCGGATGGGCGATGGTCGCAGGACGGTGGCGCGTGTGGAGGCGTATCCCGCTGGTGCGGCGCTTGCCGGTGCGTGAGGCAGTGGAGCGGGTGGAGCAAGCGGATCTGGTTGAACGGATCGATGTTGCGCTGCATGGTCTCTGCCAGCCGCTGACGGTGCTGCAGTGCCGGTTGGCGATGGGAGAGCTGATCGGCGAGCCGGAGGCGATGCGCGAGGCGATTCGAGAGGCGCTGCTGGAGTGTGCGCGGTTGAACAAGACCGTGGGTTCGATGCGGACGATGTTACAGGATTGCATGCGGGATAGAGACGACGAGAGGGCGGGGTAGAGGCGATGAGTGCAGAACGGGGTGCGGTGTTGAACGAAGACATGATGGAGATGGCGGCGACGCGGACGGTAGTGTTGGCGAGTGCGGATGCGGCGTTGCGGGAGAGGCTGCGAGCTTCGCTGACCGGGCTGCGTTGGCAGGTGCGCGAGGCTGCGGGTGGGGCGGAGGCGATGGCACAGCTTGAGGATGCGCGGTCCGAGGCGCTGCTGGTGGATAGCTGGCTGCCGGATCTTGAGGTGGGAGAGTTTGCGACGGTGATCCGGATGATGTATCCGGCGATGGAGTTGCTGCGGGTGGACGGCGGAGCGGATGGAGGGGCGCGGAGCCCGAGACGGAATGAGCTTTTGCATGCTCTGCGGGAGGCGCAGAATGCACCGTTGAACGATACGGCGGCGTGGATGGCGGCTCCGGTCTCGGTGCCGACGTCTGGTGTTGGTTCTGGATCTGGCGTAGGAGCGCGGATTCCGGTGCGGGTCACTGCGGTGACTACCTCGCCTGTTCGGCAGCGGGAGGTGTCGGGAAGAGATGCTGTTGACGAGGTGTTGCGTGCGATACCGGAGTCGCTTGTTGCGGCGGAGGTTCGGGCGGAGGCGATGTTGCCTGAGATGGTGGGGACGAGCGAGCCGATGCGTGAGTTGGCGAGGCTGATCCGGCTGGTGGCGCCGCGTTCGACGACGGTGCTGATTGAAGGTGAGACGGGGACGGGAAAAGAGGTGGTGGCGCGGGCTGTGCATCGGCTGAGTACACGCGCGGGGAGATCTTTTACGGTGTTGAACTGCGCGGCGATTCCTGAGGCTCTACTGGAGGCGGAGTTGTTTGGTCATACGCGGGGTGCGTTTACAGGGGCGGTGCAGTCGCGTACAGGACGGATTGAAGCGGCGCATGGGGGGACGCTGTTTCTGGATGAGATTGGCGAGATGCCGATGGCGCTGCAGGCGAAGATGCTGCGGTTTCTCGAGTGTGGCGAGTTGCAGCGGGTGGGCGATAACGAGACGGTGCGGGTGGATGTGAGGGTGGTTACGGCGACGCATCAGCCGTTGGAGAAGCTGGCGTCGAGCGTGGGGGCGGAGAGAACGTTTCGATTAGATCTTTATCATCGGCTCGCGGTGTTTCCGGTGGAGGTGCCGGCGCTTCGTCAGAGGATGGAGGATATGGCGCAGCTGGCGGAACACTTCCTGGAGCAGATGGGGCAGGAGATGCCGCGGAAGCGGTTGAGCGCGGAGGCGAAGGCGAGGCTGCATGAGCATAGCTGGCCGGGCAATGTTCGGGAGCTGATGCATGTGCTGGAGCGTGCGGCGATTCTGGCGGGGGACAGGCTGGAGATTGGTGCAGAGGAGATTCGGTTCCGTAGGGCTACTCGGGGGTAAAGATGGTGTCCTGCCGGACGGGCCCACTACTCGTGGGGAGGTCACTTCGTGACTTGTATACCTTGTCGTGGCAGGATCATCTTCTATGGGCCTCGCGTTGCTCGGCAATGAAAATTCCGACCAGCGGGAGGAGCTTGGGTGTCGGTGGTTGCTTGACCGGTATACGCGTCACGAGTGACCTACCGCTGAGCAAGCGGCCCGTCCGGCAGGACAGAATCCTGAAGATGATTTGTATAAGAGCGCTCTCATTCGAGGGCGCTTTTGTTTGGCCGCAGGACTGCATCTACAGCATGCGTGGAGGTGCAGGCGATGCAGACGACGACAGCGATGAGCGATGCACTGGGACGGTATCTGGATCTGACGAGTCAGCAGATGCAGGTGACGGCAAGCAACATGGCCAACGTAGATACGCCCGGATATAAGACGCAGGGATTCGACTTTGAACAGGAGTTTGCGCGGCAGTTGCATGATGGCGGCGGCGCGGCGGCGCTGGAGGGGATGCAGGCGCCGGTGGAAGATGTGGATGGGCTGGTGGCGCGTCCGGATGGAAACAATATTTCGATCGATCGCGAAAGTATCCAACTGGCGAAGTCGCAGCTTCAGTTCAAGCTAGGCGAGCAACTGTTGAAGGGTGAATTCTCCGGTCTGATGAGCGCAATTCATATGGATTCGAAATAACTATGAACCTCTTTGGCGTAATGGATGTGAGTGCTTCGGCGTTGAAGGCAGAGCGAGTGCGGGCGGAGGTGGTGGCGTCGAACATGGCGAACGCCGAGACGACGCGGACTCCAGAGGGCGGGCCGTATCAGAGACATCATGTGGTCTTTGAAGCGCAGGGCGGTGGGAGCTTCGAGCAGTCTCTGGCGAGCGAGATGAACGGTGGAGCGGGTACGACTTTTCGGAGTGGTCTTCGCAGCGCGTTTACAGGCGGGTTGGGAGGTTTGAGTAGCGGTTTGACGGCTGCCGATCCGACGCCTGGAGGAGTTGCGGTGACGAGTGTGATCAGCGATGCGAGTGCGCCGTTGCAGCGGTATGACCCGCAGCATCCGGATGCAGGGCCGGACGGGTTTGTGTCGTATCCCGACATCAATCCGCTGACCGAGATGGTGGATTTGATGGGCGCGACGCGTTCGTACGGGCTGAATGCTTCGGCGATTACGGCAGAGAAGAGCATGGTTTCGACGTCGCTGGATCTTCTGAAATAAAAATGCAGTGTGTAGCACGAGATGGACTGAGGTAGGGGAGCGATTGTGACAGCATTGACTGGTTTGACGATGCCGAGTGGGTTTAATGTTGGAACGGTTGACGACGGATTTTTGAGTGACGCCGGAGTTGGGGCTACGAGTACGGGTGGTGGCTCGGGCGTGCCGTTTGCGGGCGTGCTGCAGACGATGGTGCAGCAGACGGGTGCGCTGGATCAGAAGGCTTCGGAGGCGGTGACGGGTTTGTTGAACGGATCCGGTGTGGAGATTCACGACGCTATGATTGCGACTCAGAAGGCGAATATTGCGTTTGAGCTGGCGTTGCAGGTGCGCAATAAAGCAGTCGGCGCATACCAACAGATGATGAGCATGCAGTTTTAACGATTTGTGACTTCACAGAAACGCTGAGGCGAGATGGCAGAGACAGTACAGGCAGGAGCGGGGATTCAGAAGGTGGGACAGAACGGCGATAGTACGCCGGTAGGCAGAGCGATGGCGATGGCTTCGACGTTGCGGGAGCGGCTGATGGCGATGCCGCAGGGCAAGCGGACGTGGCTGATCGCATCGGTGGTATTTCTGGCGGCGATGTGTGCCGGGATGGCGTGGTACGCGGGACGGCCGGATTGGAGGGTGCTATTCAGCGGGCTGGATGGCAAGGATGTTCAGCAAGTGTCGCAGGAGCTGGCGGCGGCGGGGATTCCTTATGAGACGACGACCGATGGCGGCGGGGTTCAGGTGCCGGCAGACATGTTGGATAAGGCTCGGATGGAGGTGGCTGCGAAGGGAATGCCGCAGACGGGAAGACTGGGGTTTGAACTGTTCGACAAGCCGAACTGGGTGGGGAGTGAGTTTGATGAGCGCGTGAACTATCAGCGGGCGCTTGAGGGAGAGCTGGAACACACGATTGAGACGCTGGGCGTGGTGAAGTCGGCGAGGGTGCATCTGGTGTTGCCGCAGCCTTCGTTGTTTACGGCGGAAGAGAAGGTGGCGAAGGCGTCGGTGGTGTTGAAGCTGAAACGTGCGGCGCTCGATCCTGAACAGGCGGATGCGATTCGCAGTCTGGTGGCGGGGTCGGTTGAGAACCTGAGCGTGGACCAGGTGACGTTGGTGGATGCGGATGGACGGATGAACTTCAGGCCGCGTTCGGCCAGTGCGGCGGAGGCGGACGCGCAGCAGGCGATGGAGGCGAAGCTGGTGGCGATGCTGGAGCCATTGGCAGGACACGACAATGTGCGGGCTACGGTGAATGTGAGCTACGACGAGGGAAGCGAAGAGCGGACGGACGAGGTCTACGACCCGAGCGAAGTGGCGACGCTGAGTATGCAGAAGAGTGAACAGACTTCAGCGGTGCGGGGACAGCCTTCGGGTGTGCCTGGGACGGCGAGTAATTCTCCTGCGGGCGCTCCGGAGGGAGCTGTTGCGGGATCGCAGGCTGCAGCTGCTCCAGGAACTCCGCCTCTGCTGCAAAAGCAGGCGTTGCCTGTCTATCCGGCGCAGGGTTCGGGGGTGGGACAGAGTCTGCATGAGGAGAATGGTACTTACGGAGTTACAAAACATCTGGTTCACTCCGAGCAAGGACCGGGGAGGGTGCGGAGGGTATCGGCGGCGGTGGTGGTGAACGATCGCAGCGTGATCGAAGGCACGGGCAAACTGGAACACGCGGTGTGGAAGCCGCGCAGCGCGGAGGAGATGCATCGGCTGGAGGAGCTGGCACAGGCTGCGGTTGGGTTTGATGCGCGGCGTGGAGACCAGGTGGTGATGGAGAACGTGAGCTTCAGCACGAACGCTCCCGAGGTAAAGCCGCCTGCGATGGAGAGGGCGATGGAGCAGATGAGTGGGCTGCTGCATGCGCAGCCGGAGTTGATGCGGACGCTGATGATCGGAATCTGCGGTGTGCTGCTGGTGTTGTTTGTGCTGCGGCCGGTGGCACGACAGGTATCTGCGACGCTGCAGGAGCCGAGGTTGTTGACGGCTGGAATACAGACGCCCAGCGAATTTGATGGGCAGGAAGAGTTCACACTGCCGGCGGGGAACGATGTTGAAGAAGAGGTGTTGCCACGGGCAAGAACTAAGACGCACCAGTTGCAACAGGGGATCTTTGAGCATGTGTCGGAGCATATCCGGCGGGAGCCAGGACAGAGTACGAGATTGATTGAAGCATGGATCGGATCGGCGGAGGAGAGATCGTAATGGGGACAACGATGCAGATGTCGGGTGTAGAGGCGATGAGGCAGAATCCACTGCTGTTAACACCGGAAGCAGGATTTGTCCCGGCCGATATTCCAGGGTTGCGGAAGGCAGCGATCCTAATGGTGGCGATCGGGGATGAGCTGGCGAAGGTGCTCTTTCTGAGTCTCTCGGAGAAAGATGTGCAGCGGGTGACGGAGGAGATCACACGGCTGGGAGATGTTCCGGCGTCACAGCTAACGCAGGTATTGACGGAGTTTTACGGGCTGCTTGAGACACAGCAGTACATGGTGCGGGGAGGGCCGGACTATGCGCTGCGGTTGTTGACCGAGGCGTTCGGCGCGACCAGGGCCGAGGAGTTGCTGCTGCAGGTTAAAAAGATTCGCGAACGTACGAACGGCGATATGGCGATGCTGCAGAATATGGACGCGCAGCATCTGAGCAAGTTTTTGGAGAACGAGCACTCACAGACGGTGGCGCTGGTTCTGGCTCATCTGGATGCGAAGCGAGGATCGACGGTGCTGATGAATCTGCAGGGCGCGATGCGGGTGGATGTGGTGCGGCGCCTGGCGGAGATGCGGCAGTTTTCGCCCGAGATGGCGCAGACGGTGGCGATGGCGCTGCATAAGCGAATGGAAAAGATGGGTTCGAGTGGAAGGAAGTCTTACTCGGGCTACAGGGCCGTTGCTGAACTGTTGAACCGGCTGGATCAGGGGGAGAGCAGAGGGATTCTGGAGGAGATTGAACAGAATGAGCCAAAGGTTGCGATTGGAATTCGCGAGCTTATGTTCACGTTCGAAGATCTGCTGACGGTGCCACCGGAGAGCATTCGTGAGTTTGTGAGTGCAGCGGACAAGAAGGTGTTGGCGATGGCGCTGAAGGGTGGAAAAGACAACGTGAAGGCTCATCTGTTCAAAGCGATGAGCTCGCGCGCGGTGGAGATGATGAAGGAGGACATGGAGGTGATGGGGCCGGTGCGTATGCGAGATGTGGGCGCGGCGCAGCAGGAGCTGCTGGCGTTGGCGAGGCAGCTTGAGAGTGAAGGAAAGATGATGCTGAAGATGGAGGCCGACGATGATCTCGCCGTATGAGAGTGCAAACGGTAGGGGTGCTGGAGCTGGAGTCGCGGCCAGGTTGTTGCCTCCGGGCACGCAGACAGTGTCGCGGCTGGAGTTTGTGTCGCTGGACTACGAGCATGTCGATGAGGACGTGGTGGAAGAGGTCTTGACGGTGAAGCCGGAGGTTCGGGTGAAGGAGGAGATGGAGATGTTTGATGGCCGTCTCAAAGCTCAGGCCGAAGAGGCGAGAGTGCTGCTGGAGACGGCGCGAAGTGAGGCGAGGTCTGAGGCCAGGCAGGAGTGGGAACAGGAGTTGGAAGAGAGGATCGCGGAGGAGCGAACGTTGCTGCTCAAGGCGAACGATGATTTTCAGAGGGAACGAAGAAGGTACTTTGCCGAGGTGGAGGCGGAGCTGGTGAAGCTCTCGCTGGCTATTGCAAAGCGTGTACTTCATCGCGAGGCGAAGCTTGATCCTCTCTTGTTGGCTGGCGTGGTGAGGGTTGCTCTGGACAAGCTTGCGAAGGGAAGTGCGACCGTGTTGCGTGTGCCTGCGGAAGAGTTGGGGATGTGGAGCGCGGTCTTTGCGATGGACACGGATGCGACATTGCAGGTTGCTGGAGATAAGCGGTTGAGCGCAGGGGAGTGTGTGCTGGATACGAATGTCGGCACGGTGGAGCTGGGCGTGAGTGCGCAGCTCGATGAGATTGAACGAGGCTTCTTCGACCTGTTACAGCAGAGGCCCGCGTGATGCGAGACATGCACAGTATGGAGGGGGCCAGTCGCGGGGATCTTGCGCCTTATCTGAGGCAGCTTGAGGTTAGGCCGTCGTGGCGGTGGAGCGGACGGGTGGTTGAGGCGAATGGACAGACGATTGAAGCAGAGGGGCCGCTGTGTTCGGTGGGCGAGTGCTGCGAGATCGTCGATGGCGAGGGGCGAAGACATCGTGCGGAGGTGATCGGATTTCGGGGCAGGCATGTGCTTGCGATGCCGCTTGAGGCAACGCAGGGAATTCGCTATGGCGATGCCGTGCTGGCGATGGGGGTGAGGCCGGGAATCGCAGTGGGACGAGAGATGGAGGGCAGGATCGTCGATGCACTGGGTGCGCCGCTGGATGGACTGCCGGCGCTGGGTGCAGGTCAGGTGTGGCCGCTGGATGGAGCACTGCCGAATCCGATGGAGCGGGAGCCGATTAAGGATCCGCTGCAGACGGGGTTGCGTGTGCTGGATGGAATGTTGACGGTGGGACGCGGGCAGCGGGTAGGAATCTTTGGCGGATCGGGCGTGGGTAAGAGCACGCTGATCGGAATGATGACGAGAAATACTGCGGCGGATCTTACGGTGGTTGGGCTGGTGGGTGAGCGTGGACGCGAAGTGCGGGAGTTTGTGGAGGATTCGCTGGGCGAGGAGGGACGGAGGCGATCGGTGGTGTTGGTGTCGACGTCGGACCAGAGTCCGCTGCTGAGGATGAGGGCTGCGATGGCGGCTACGTCGGTGGCGGAGTTCTATGCCGCGCGTGGGAAGCATGTGCTGCTTGTGCTGGATTCGCTGACGCGGTATGCGATGGCGGCGAGAGAGGTTGGGCTGGCAGCGGGAGAGCCGCCGGCGAGCAAGGGGTATACGCCTTCGGTGTTTGCGCGATTGGCGAAGTTGGTGGAGCGTGCGGGAAACTTTCGGAACGGAAGTATCACGGCGTTCTATACGGTGCTGATGGAGGGCGACGATCAACAGGACCCGGTGGTGGATGCGGTTCGATCGCTGCTGGATGGGCATGTGGTTCTGTCGCGCTCGATGGCAGCCGCAGGATGGTATCCGCCGGTGAATGTGCTGGATTCGCTGAGCCGGTTGATGCCCGCTGTGACTACGGCGGAACATCGCGCCAAGGCGGCGACGGTGCGCAGATTGCTGGCGGCGCATGCGCGTTCGGAGGATCTGATTCGGATTGGAGCTTATAAGGCGGGCACGGATGAAGATCTTGACCGAGCGATGCAGGCGATGCCCGTGCTGCGGGAGTTTCTGGAGCAGAGAAGCGAGGAGCGCGTGACGATGCAGGACAGTGTAGAGCGATTGCGCAAGATGGAGCTATAACGATGCAGCCGCGCCTGGCTACCTTGCGACGAATGGTGAATTTGTATGCGCTTGTTGAAGAGATGCATGCGGCAGAGCTGCAGCGGATGACGGCCGCGGTTCGCGAGACGCAGGTCGCGATCTCAGTAGAGGAGGAGGCTGCGGCTGCGGCACGGCTGGAGGGACGGGTTGCGTTAGTTGACGAAGATTGCCTGGGACGCGTGATGGCCGAGACCCAGCAGGAGACCTCCGCGTGGCGAACGGAGCGGTTGGAACAACTTCGGCGGGAGCGCGAGGCGTTGAACGATGCGGCCAGGGAGCAGTATGTCGCGAGCAAGTTGAAGAGAGAACAGATCAAACGCGTGATGGAAGATATCGCGGAACGAGTCGACATCGAAGAGCAGAGGCGTGCGCAGGGAACTTCCGACGACAGGTTTCTGGCTCGTAGACGATGGACCGACGAACAGGAACGGATACGGGCAGATCGGCAGATGAAGACGTGCTAATGACGCGGGTGTTGAGTTTGGCGTGTGGAGTGCAGTTGCACTCGCTGCCGGAGATGGACGAGGGATCGAGATGATGAGTGCGGCAATTTTATTGACGGGGAATACGGAGCAGGCCGGTGTACGAACGTCGTCATCTGAGCGTGGAGGGTCGGAGATTGCTTCGTTTGCTCAGAGCTTTGATGAGAACGTTAGCAACAGCACCGGGATAGCTGGAGGAGGCATCCATGATGGCGAGGCTGTCGAACATCGCGGCGTGCAGGGGGACGCGACAAAGACTGTTGGAGAGACTACACCTGCGGGCGAAGGAAAGATCAAGGCAGTTGTAGACGAAGGTGCCGTCGGAGAAGGTGGGAAGACTGAGACGACGAGAAAGAATGTTGTGCAAGTCTCTGACTTTAAGGTGGAGTCGCAGAACGGCAGTTTGATGAAGGGCGTCGAGGTTACCGGGCATGATGGGCCGGAGGTGGAGAGTACAGCAGAGATGGCTGAGGTCTCCCAGCATGGAGAACCGAAAGCTCCTGTGGACGGGGACCCGGCTGGGACGGCTCCTACGCCGACTACAGACTCCTCGACCCAGAAGCAGACTTTGATCTCGAAGAACGAGGAAGTTGTCGTTGTTCAGAAAAAAGAAGGTGCCGCACCTGCGAAGGCTGATGAGACAGGACCGGTAAAGAAGACCGGGAAGACAAAAGAGAGTTCGGCGACTAAAGCGGGGCATAAGGCAACAGAGACGGGATTGAAGACGAGTGGAGGCGAGACGAAGTTGAGTGCGCAACCTTCTGTCCAGGCTCCGGCACCAGCTATATCGCCCGCTCCTGCGGTCAATGGCGCTCCAGCGAGCGTGGTCGCGAAGGCGCCGGAGAGTGGGCGTGACGACGGTGTATCTGCTGCGAGCAAGCCGGTTCAGTTGTCTGCTGGATCAGGAGAAGCATCGATTCAGACGCCTTCGGCTTCTTCATCCGGGAGCGACACTCAAGGAGGCGGAAGCAACGTCGTTGCAAACGAGATGGGCGCGCCTGCGGCAGCTATGCCGGATGGACAAGCAGAGGCTTCGAAGTTGAATGCGACACAACCTTCGACAACGTTGGGTGTCGAGACGGATGGTAAGGCGCAGACTGCCGTCGCGGCAGCAATGCATGCGATGGGAGCGGGGGGTGGGACGTCTTCCGAGTTTGGGACGACGATGCTTTCGCCTGCGGGAGTGCCCGCGGATGCAAGTTTCGCGAAGTTGCCTATTGGAGGCGCCGCTGCACACGGGACGAACCCTGGGACGATGAGTGCTGGATCGGATGGGTCTTCGGCGGTAACGGCTGGGTCGATGGATGGAGCTCCGAAGACGTTCGAGGCAACGCCGACTGCGCTTGAGATCGGCGTGCAGAACGGAACCCATGGCTGGTTGAAGGTGCGTGCGGAGATGACTGACAGCGGCGTGGTGAATGCATCGGTCTCTACCGCCACGGCTGCGGGGCAGGAGATGCTGCATCGGGAGCTTCCAGCTTTGACGGCGTATCTGCACCAGGAGAAGGTTGCCGTAAATATGGTCGTCGTTAATACGCCGACGACGGCAGGAGGAGAGTTTCGAGGTTCCGTCCCAAGGAATGGAGATGCAGGCGATGGCCAAGCGGCTAGCGCCGGGGGACAGCAGCAGGGTTTTGGACGAGCGGCTTCGGGTCGTGCGGGTGAGACGACGGGCCAACGGAGTTGGGATGGAGATGGTGAAGACGGACTACCGTCCAACGCGACGTATGCAGAGGGTGGAAGCTGGTTGAGCGTGCGTGCTTGACCCAGTCAAACGAGATGAATTCATAGAAGCACTCAACAAGGAGAGAGAACGATGGACATGCAGCAGATCAATTCGATTTCAACACCAAAGCCGGCGGCGGCCAAGGCGGTCGCCTCGTCGCTGTCTCCAAAGACGGTGACGGCCAAGGCGGCGGCAGGCGGCGCTCCGGCGTCCGGTGCCGCCAGCGACTCATCGACTATCACAGCGAACGATTTTCTTACGCTGCTGGTGAGCGAGCTTCAGAATCAGGATCCGACACAGCCGACGGACCCGAACGCTTATATCACTCAGCTGGTTGGAGTGAACAGCCTGCAGCAGCTGATCTCGATCAACCAGGGACTGACTTCGGTGGAGACGCCGGCGAGCGATTCTGGGGGGACTGGAGGGACGGGGACAGGTTCGAACGCTGTTGCGAATGTGAACGCGATGGCGAGCGTCGATTCTCTGCCAGCCGCGCAGTCGATGTCTGGCCAGAACTCGATATGGGGTGGTGGCACGACCTCAAGCTAACCGCTCCGGCGTCTTCGATTTGCATGCAGATGATCAGGAAACGCTGGGTCATTCAAGCAGGCTCGACAAACAACAGAACTGTAACCGGAAGGAATTATAGGAGAAGGGTCATGGGAAATTTTTCTATCGCACTGTCTGGACTGGATGCTGATTCAGTCGCATTGAACACGATCGGCAACAATCTGGCGAACCTTAACACGACTGCGTTCAAGGGTCAGACAACTTCGTTCGAGGATCTTTTCTATCAACAGATCGGTCAGTCCGGATCGGGAGATGCGATTCAGGTTGGAGCCGGAACCCAGGTCTCGGGTACGAGCACGGACTTCTCAGAGGGCACGATTCTGCCGGATGCGAATCCGAACTCTTCGGATATGGCGCTGCAGGGCAACGGATTCTTCGTGGTGCAACAGGGCGGAGTGCAGTCGCTGACGCGAGCGGGAAACTTTGAGTTGAGCTCGAACGGCGATCTGATTACGCAGGATGGTCAGCAGGTGATGGGCTATGCGGCGGTAAATGGCGTGGTGAACCAAAACACCAGTTTGGCGCCGATTACGATTCCTGTGGGTGTGAACGAAGGAGCCCAGGCCACGCAGAACTTCTCGGTGACGGCAAACCTGAATTCGAATGCGACCGTGGGTACTGCGTTCTCTTCGCCGGTGCAGGTCTACGACTCCCTCGGACAGAGTCATCAGGCGACGGTGAACTATACAAAGACGGGCACGAACACGTGGAGCTATTCGGTAACGCTGCCGGCCGGAGATGCGACCGGAACGCCCACGAACAACACCGGAACACTGACGTTTGATTCATCGGGAAATCTTGTGTCACCGACGGGAAGCGTGAGTAATATTACATTTCCCGGGTTGGCGGATGGAGCGAGCGATCTGAGCTTTAACTGGAACTTGAATGGCAGCAGCGGAAGTCCAACGGTGACCCAACTGGCGTCGGCTTCGACCAACACGGCGGCCCCCCAGGATGGATTTACCAGCGGCGTCTACCAGAGCTTCACCGTGGATCCGAGCGGCGTGATTACCGCGCAGTTCAGCAATGGACGGACTTCGACGATCGGTCAGGTTGCGGTGGCGACGGTTGCCAACACGGCGGGACTGACGGCATCGGGCGGTAATAACTTCAATACGACGGCGGCCTCGGGACAGGCGACGATTGGTGTAGCCGGGGCTGGTGGGCGAGGCACTATCGATGACGGCGCGCTGGAACAGTCGAACGTAAACATTTCAACAGAATTTTCTAATCTGATTGTGGCGCAAAGAGCCTTCGAGGCAAATTCGAAGACGGTGACGACCTTCGATACTGTCTCGCAGGATGTATTGGCGATGGTCCGGTAACGACGTTCGACTTGCAGGCTGCGGCGGCGTAGCGGGTAGGGACCGAAGAATCGGCTCCCATCGGCTGGCCGCCCAGGCTGTTTTTCAAATGAGCAGGCGCATCTGCTGCGCTGTTCTTTTGATCTTGAAGATTCGCTAATCTTCGGCTGTGCGTGACTGGCCCTTCGGTTGCATTTCTCTTCAGCATCATGGCTAGTTCTCCTACAGTTTTGGCGAGTTCTCCTTCGGCTGCGGTTGGCTCTGCGGCGGTTCCGACAACACCTAAGTTTCCCGTCCTTCCTCTTGTACTTGCAGCTGTCATGGGGGTTGCGGTCACTGCACTTGTTGTTGGCGGGGTCGTGTACTATCTGGTGCGCTCTGGCCGTCTTCCTGCACACGACAGCTCTGCACACAAAGCCGAAGCCGCCGTTCCGATGACAACCCATGTGATGGCGCTGGAGCCGTTGCTGGTGAATCTTGCCGATGCCGGAGGTAGTTCTTACCTGCGCGTCGCCTTGACTATGCGAGTAGCCGATGCGGCGACCAAGCGAGATGCGAAGCCGAAGGAAGAGGCAGCCAAAGACAATAAAGCCGGGGATGAGGCGATGGCCGAGGCGCGCGATACGGTGCTTACGGTGCTGGGGCGGCAGACGGCGGATGGCCTGTTGGCCCCCGATGGCAAAGAGCGCCTGAAGGCGGAGTTGAAGGCGGCGTTTGGTGCGCAGAACACTGACCTGAAGGTAGTGGATGTTTTCTTTACAGATTTCCTGGTGCAGCGCTGACAGGTAAGCGGGGGATGGAGGGGCGATGACGGGGACAGAGCTTGCGAGGCGCGATGCACAGTTTCAAGCACGGGCCAGTGGACAGATGGAGACGGCGATATCGGGGGTGCCAGCGACGGCAGATCTGGTGACACCGTGGATGAATCGCATCGAAGAACATCCGTCGTGGGATGTACTTGGACAGCTACGGGTGACGATGCGGGTGGGAGTGGCGCTGGCGCACTTCAAGGTTAGCGATCTGCTGGTGTTGAAGATCGGACAGGTGTTTTCGAGCGCTTCGCCCGCGACCGAGGATGTGCCATTGATGGTGGGCCAGGTGCAGCTGGGCTGGACTGAGTTTGAGGTGCAGGAACAGCGAATGGCTCTGCGGCTGACGCGGCTCGGGTAGGGATCGGCGTCGGACAGCGCGATGGCGAATTGAAGACATGGCGAATTTGTGTGGAGCGAACGAAGGCTTATGAGACGGAGTGAGGATATGCAACTTTTGCACGGCACGGGACGAAGAGTTGAGATCAGGGCTGCGGGCGCTCCGAAGGTGGAGGGGCTGGCTGGCTGGGCGATCGCTCTGCTCAGCGGCTGGCGCGGCGAACGCGAGGCTCGGCCAAAGCAGCTTCGGCTGGTAGAGAGGCTTTCTCTGGGTGGCAAGAGAGAGCTGATGCTGGTGACCTGCGGGGGTGAGAGCTTTCTGATTGGAGGCGGACTGGAGAGTGTGGAGTCGATTGTTCGGCTCGAAGACAAGGGTTTGTTGAAGGACCTGGCGAAGAGTTTGGATGAGACATGCGAGTAGGGCTCCGATTGCGATGGGTATGGTGGATTCTGTCTGGGCTGACTGTGGCATCGCCTGCGCTTCATGCTCAGATCGAGCGTCAGGGCATGGTTGCAGTGATACTGGCACCGGATTCGTTCTGGGTGAAGCACGCGGCCGGTGAGTCTGGAGGGGCGCACGCTTCGGGAAGGGAGCGAACGTCCGCGGCTAAGGCGAAGACGCATAGTTCGGGGACTAATGGGAGTGGGGCGGAGGGCGCGGGCGGGGGCAAGAAGAACGATTCGATCGCTCAGGAACTTTCCGGAAGCAAGAGTGTGCCGTGGTCGATTGTGTTCGGACTGACCTTGCTGACGTTGCTTCCTGCGCTTCTGTTGTCGATGACTCCACTGGTACGGCTGTTGGTTGTCTTTCACTTTCTGCGTCAGGCATTGGGAACGCAGACGGCGCCGTCGAACCAGATCCTGATGGGGCTGGCGCTGATGATGACGTGGTTTCTGATGCAGCCGGTGCTGCTGGAGGTGGAGCAGACTGCGGTGAATCCGTACAGCGCTGGGACCATCACCGGAGCGCAGGCACTGGACCTTGGCATAGCGCCGGTGAAGCGATACATGCTGCGTTATGCGCGTGAGAAAGATCTGGCGGTGTTTGCGTCGGCGGGAATGGCGGTTCGTCCTAATCGCAAGGAGGACCTGCCGATTCAGGTGGTTGTGCCGGCCTACATGCTGAGTGAGTTGAAGGCGGGGTTTCAGATCGGTGCGGTGTTGTTCCTGCCGTTTCTGCTGGTGGATCTGGTGGTAGCGAGCGTAACGACCTCGATCGGCATGATGCAGCTGCCGCCGGTCGTGATATCGACACCGTTGAAGATTCTGCTGTTTGTGATGGTGGATGGTTGGAGTCTGCTGGCGGATCAGTTGATCAAGAGTTTTTAGAGCACGCGAGTTGAAGGGATTTGGAGGCTAACGATGGGACCGGATCAGACGGTGGAGATTATGCGGAGGGTCTTGATTGAGGCGATGATGTTGAGCGCACCCCTGCTGGTGACGGCATGCCTGGTGAGCGTTCTGGTGAGCCTGGTGCAGACGCTGACCAGCGTGCAGGAGCAGACGCTGACGGCGGTTCCTCGTCTGGCGGTGGTCTTTGTCGTGATGGTCGCGGTGCTGCCCTGGATGGTGCATCGGCTGGTTGGTTTTACGGTGCATATGTTCACTGGCTTTCATAAGTACCTGGGATAGAGGCGGCATGAATCACGAGCTGAGCACGTTGATCGATAGTTGGCCACAGTATCTGAGTGCCGCGGTGCTTGTCATGGTGCGACTGAGCGGTTTGATGGTGTTTGGTCCGATCTTTTCATCGCCTGCGATTGCGCCGCGGATCAAGGCCGGCTTTGTCTTCGCGATGACGGTGCTTCTGGCCCCGGTGGTAGCGGCGGTGCCTGGGGCGAGGGCGGTGCTCGATGCAAGGGCCTTACTGGGCGAGCTTGGCGTGGGACTGGTGTTCGGCCTATCGCTGATGCTGCTGAACGAAGCGTTGTCGTTCGCCGGAACTTTGCTCGGGCTGCAGTTCAGCTTCTCGCTGGTGAATCTGCTCGATCCCAACTCGATGATCGAGACGGCGGTTCTGGGACAGATGCTGGGATGGCTGGGGATATTGGTGATCATTGGCTCAGGACTAGATCGCAGCATGCTGGCAGCGATGGTTCGCAGCTTTAGCGCGGTGCCGGTTGGACAGGCGCTGATTGAGGCTAAGACTGGGGCTGCGCTGGCGATGATGGCGAGCGGGATCTTTCTGGCAGGGTTGCAGTTGGCCGCTCCAGTGATGGCTGCGGCGATGGCGGTGGAGATAACGATCGGGCTTGTGGCGAGGCTTTCGCCGCAACTGCCGGCGATGGTCATCAGTGTTCCGGTGAAGACGCTGGTCTCCTATGTGGTCCTGATCGCGAGCCTGGCGGTGTGGCCTGGATGGATTGAACGCCACTTTACGGCGCTTCTGGACGCGGCGGCGAAGTTGCTGGTGCGCGCATGAAGACGAGAGTGATCGCGAGGCGTTATGGCGGATAAGGGGACAGAGAAGGCAACTCCGCAGCGAAAGAAGAAGGCAAAGGAGAAGGGTGACAGTGCGCATAGTCGCGAACTACTGTCTGCGATGGCGATGCTGGGTGGAGTTGTGACGCTGGGGGCGATGTCGCCCAGGTTTGTCGCCAGTTGGGGTGGAGTGTATATGTCGAGTCTGCGCTCGGCGGTGGTTGGGGTGAGTGGCGTGGATGGGCAGAACGGCGAGCAGCTTTGGAACGCTGCCGTGCGGCGAATGCTAGCACCGGCGTTGGCTCCGGTGGGCATGATTATGGCTGCCAGTTTTATTGGGGCGCTGGTGTCGGGCATCGCACAGAGCGGGGGGCTGCAGATCTATCCGAACGCAGTGGAGTTGAAGTTTTCGAAGTTGAACCCGGTGACGAATCTGGGAAATCTGTTCAGCCTTCGTTCGGCGACGCGGCTGGTGAAGTCTCTAGTGCCGGCAGCAGTGATGGTGGTGCTGGGGTGGGGCGCGCTGAAGGCTCTGCTGATTCCCATGCCGGTGATGAGCCTGGTGAGGTTGCCGGAGACGTTCTCGACAGCGTACGGGTTAGCGCTCGATGCGGCGTGGCTGACGTTGGCGTGGTCGGGGCTGGACTACGCGATCGAGTTGAGGAGCTGGAATCAACGTTTGAAGATGAGCAAGCAGGAGATGCGCGAAGAGATGCGGGATGCGATGGGGAATCCGCAGATCAAGGCGAAGGTCCGGCAGATGCAGCGCGCGATGCGCAAACGCAGAATGAAGGCGGATATGTCGCGGGCGAGTGTGGTGATTACAAATCCCACGCACTATGCGGTGGCACTGGAGTTCAGCTTCGAGACGATGTCGGCGCCGACTGTGCTTGCGAAGGGGCGGGATCTGCATGCCGCAGAGATTCGAGAGGAAGCGCAGTGGGCGGGTATTCCGATCATCGAGAACCCGCCCTTGGCGCGGAGTTTATACAAGCTGGTCGAACCGGGTCAGTCGATTCCATTTGAGCTGTACGCGGCGGTCGCGGGGATTCTGGCTTATCTCTATAGACAGAAGGTTCAGGAACGAGTGAAGCAGGAACGTGAGGCGAAAGAGCGAGCGCAGAAGACGCAACGGGGTAATGCAGCGTTGGACTGGCGGGCTGGTGCGGGAGCGATGGGAGTGGCTGGGATACATGGTTTCGGAGGTGGAATGTGAGTGAGATGACGATGGAGAAGAGTAAAGGATTTCAGATAGCGAAGCTGCAGACACTGCTGCTGCCGATTGCGGCGATCAGCATGGTCTTCGTCATGATTATTCCGATGCCCAGCGCGGTGTTGGATATTTTGCTGGCGGCATCGATCACTGCGTCGGTGATTGTGTTCCTGACGGCGGTGCAGGTTCAGCGAGCTGTGGATTTTTCGGTGTTCCCAACGTTGTTGCTGTTGCTTACGCTGTTCCGACTCTCACTGAATCTGGCTTCGAGCCGGAGGATCCTGCTGCATGGCCAGGAGGGGACGCACGCTGCGGGCTCGGTGATCGAGGCGTTCGGGCAGTTTGTGGTGGGGGGCAACTATGTGGTGGGTCTGGTGCTGTTCCTTGCGTTGATTGCGATCCAGTTCCTTGTGGTGAGTCACGGCGCGGTGAGGACGGCGGAGGTGACGGCAAGGTTCACGCTGGATGCGCTGCCGGGTAAGCAGATGGCGATTGATGCCGATATGAACGCTGGCTTGATCGATGAGCAGGGAGCGAGGAAGAGACGTCAGGCGATCGCACGCGAGGCTGAGTTTTATGGCGCGATGGACGGCGCCGCGAAGTTCAACCAGCGGGATTCGCTGGCTACGATTTTGATTACGGCTATCAATATCGTTGCGGGGCTGCTGATCGGTGTGCTGCAGCATGGAACGGATCTGGCGACCGCGGTGAAGACCTACACGATCCTGACCGTGGGAGATGGGCTGGTGACGATGATTCCCAGCCTGCTGGTGTCTATTGCCGGCGGTATGGTGTTGACGCGGGCATCGTCAGCCGGATCGCTCAATGAAGAGTTGGGGACGCAGCTTCTGCGTGGGCGGAATACTCTTTGGATCGCTTGCGGCGTGTTGCTTGGGCTGGCCTTGATTCCAGGGTTGCCGAAGCTCTCTTTTGTTCTGATGGCAGTTGGGATCGGATTGATTGCGCGCAAACTTCCGGCAGCAAAGGATTCCTCGCTGCTGGCGGACGAGGCTGCGGTTGCGTCTGTGACGACGGGCGATAAGAGTAAGGCCGCGGATGCGTCGAAGGGCGAGAATCTGGCGTCGCTGTTGAAGATGGATGAGCTGACACTGGAGATCGGCTTTCAGCTGATTCCGATGGTAGATGAGAAGCAGGGCGGCCAGATGCTGAATCGTGTGCGTGCTCTGCGGCGGCATCTGGCGACGGAGCTTGGATTTATCGTTCCGCCAGTTCATATTACGGACAATCTACGGCTGAAGCCACGCGAGTATGTGGTCAGCCTGCGCGGCGTTGAGATCGCACGATGGCAGACGGAGCAGAACTGTCTTCTGGCGGTGAATGCAGATCCGAAGGCGCGGGCGCTGCCTGGATTGGAGACCAAGGAGCCGGCGTTTGGTGTGCAGGCGCGATGGATCCAGCCAGGACTTGAGGAGCAGGCGCTGGCAGCGGGCTACTCGGTCGTGGATCAGACGACAGTGATTGGAACGCATCTGGGCGAGTTGATTCGCAGGCATGCGCATGAGCTGCTGGGACGGCAGGAGGTGAAGCGCCTGCTGGACAGCATGAACGAGACGCATCCGAAGCTGGTGGAAGAGCTGGTACCGAAGCTGATGACGCTCGGCGAGGTGCAGCGTGTGTTGCAACAGCTGCTGCGAGAACAGGTGTCGATTCGCGACCTAGGGATGATTCTGGAGATCTTGGTGGAGTCCGCGCAGCAGTCGAAGAACGTGGTGCATCTGGTGGAGAGCGTGCGGCAGGCGCTTGGACGCGGTCTTGTGCATCCTCTGCTGGATGGCGAGGGCGGACTGCGTGTGCTGGTGCTGGAGCCGACGCTGGAGAGCGATCTTCTGCACACCTTCGATCCGCAGCGTGCGGGGCTGCTGCTGGGAGATGGAGCGCGTCCGGCGGGGATGCCATCGGACTTCCTGAAGCGGCTTGTGGAGTCTGTGAAACGCCTAACCGGAGGAGCCTCCCCCTCGGCACTGCCCGTGCTTCTATGTCCGAGTCCGGCACGTTATCACCTGAGGCGATGGCTGGAGCCGTTTCTACCAAAGATAACGGTGCTGGCGCCGGGGGAGATTCCTCCGGAGATTCGGGTACGAAGCGTCGGGACGGTTGGTTGAAGACGGCTGAGGCAGGACAGGTAGACGGGCACGCAGATTTGGAATGGAGGAAGTGATGAGCGCAGGGGATTCGATTCCGGTACAGGTTTTGCAAGGGTTGTCGATGGGCAGGACGTTCGGTAAAGGAGGTTTGTCTGTGGGACATGCAGTGAACGAAAACGAGACGGGACTGGCGCAGTCCGCGATGTTGGCTTCGTATTCGAAGGATGGAACCACGACGGCGGGAACACTTGAGAGTAGTAGTGCTACTGAGCGCGATCTGCTGCTGATGGAGCATCTGCCTACCGTACGCTATCTGGCACGCCGCATTCATGAGCGGCTGCCTCAGCATGTGGATCTTGACGACCTGATCTCGGCTGGTGTGGTGGGGCTGATCGATGCGTTTTCGAAGTTCGATCACAGCAAGAAGGTGCAGTTCAAGAGCTATGCCCAGTTCAGGATTCGTGGCGCGATCCTTGATTCGCTCAGGACGCTGGACTGGAGCCCGAGAGAGCTGCGCAGGAAGGGCAGGGCGGTCGAAGAGGCGATACGGGCGGTGACGCAGAGAGTGGGCCGGGCGCCGTCGGAGCAGGAGATCGCGCAGGAGATGGAGCTTACGCTGGGCGAGTATCAGTTGCTGCTTGGGGATCTGAAGGGGTTGGAGATTGGAAGCCTGCACATGGAGCGATCCGAAGACTCGGGCGATGAAGAGCTTGCTTACATTCCAGGCTCTCCCGAGGAAGATCCGCTGTTTCGCTGTCTAAAGGGGGAGATGAAACAACGGCTGGCGGATGCGATCGACGAACTTCCCGAGAAGGAACGAATGGTGTTGACGCTCTACTACTACGAGGAGCTGACCATGAAGGAGATCGGCCTCACACTTGGCGTCGTGGAATCGAGGGTCTCGCAGATTCATTCGTCGGCGGTGCTAAGGCTGCGCGTGGCATTGGCTAGTTTGCGTGCGGGCGGTTCTGCGGCGAACGCACCGCTTAGTGGTGCAAAGCGGAAGTCTGCGACGCGTTGATCGTACGTCGATGGATGAGAGAACTCTAACGAGAAAAAGATTCAGGGAAAAGAAAAAGAGGATGCATGGCGAAGGTTCTTGGACAGGGAGATATCGATGCGTTGTTTGCTGCGGCTGGAGCGGCGGCGTCGACACAGACGGCAGGGTCGGATACAGAAGTTCCTCTGGAGCGATATGACTTCAGCCGCGCTGGCCAGATCAGTAATGACCAGATGCGTGCGATCAGTTCGGTCAATGATCTCTTTGCGCGCAACCTGATGCATACGCTGGGCGCTTGGCTGCGGACGCCATTCAAGATGAAGCTGGTTGCGGGCGAGCAGCTTCCGTTCAGCGAGTTTCTCGAACGGCTATCCTCTCCGAGTTATGTTTGTACCATTCGGCTGGAACCGCTCGGTGCGGTTGGGTTGCTGGAGCTTGAGCTGGCGCTGGCTTTTCCACTGGTGGATGTTCTGCTGGGTGGCGTCGGGCGAGCGTGGCCTGCGCGGGAACTGACGGAGATTGAGGAGGCGATTCTGACCTCGGTGGTGCAGCTGGCGGTGCAGGAGCTGAACCTCGCGTGGCAGTCCGTGGGGCTGGAGTTTGTCTTCGAGAAGAGGGAGTCGGAGCCGGCGGTCGCCCGAATGATGACTGCGGGGGAGAAGACGCTGTGCGTGAGCTTCGAGGCGCGCATGCCGGAGGCGCAGGGTGCTATGAATCTATGTCTTCCCGCTGTGGTGCTGAACGCTATTCTGCGGCGATTGATCTCGGAGGGAGACCGTCCGAAGAGACGATCGAAGGAGGCGATGACGCGAATGCGTGAGTTGATGGGCGAGACGAAGGTGGGCGCGGCTCTACAGTTTCCGAAGATGCGGCTGCGAGCAGGGGAGCTGACGACGCTTGTGCCGGGAACAGTTCTTCGTCTGCCTTTGGCGAAACATGAGGCTTCAGAGCTGCGTGTGGCTGGACTGCGGTTCGGACGAGCCCATCCGGTGCGGACGGGCGAACATCGTGGCGCGCAGCTTGAGGGCATGAGTGAGATGGATCATCTGAGTGATGTTCTGACAGATCGGAGTTTGACCGAAACAACGGCTGTGAACTAGCAGATCAACGACTGTGGACTAGAGAGGAAGACGCAATGGAGAGTGTTGTAGGTAGTGGTGAGGTCGCTGGACTCGATCCAGGGGTGAATCTGCTGTGTGACATCGAGCTGGACGCCACGCTGCAGTTCGGTTCACGCGAGATGCCGCTGCGTGAGGTGCTGGAGCTGGGGCCGGGAGATGTTGTGGAGCTCGACCGGCACGTGTCGGAGCCTGTCGATCTGGTGATTGGAGATCGTATTGTGGCGCGAGGAGAGGTGGTTGTCGTGAGCGGCAACTTTGCGCTTCGCATCACCGAGGTTGCAACGCCGCAACTGAGACTGGAGACGATACGATGCCTTTTTTAACAAGGAAGACAGTCAGTTTTGAGAGCGATACTCTGGCGTCGAATGGGCTGCATGCCGGGTATGGAGCTGCGTGGCAGGATGATGCTTTCAGACCTTCGAAGCCTCTTGCCGAGCTTGATGGAACAGGTATGCCTGCTTCTCTGCGACAGCCGCAGACGAAGAGGATCTGCGGGCATGAGGAGTGTGCGAATGGATGGGTGATGCCTTGGAGAAACCGGCGGAGGCCGATCTTTGAAGGACAATGGGGCTGCAGCGGACGCTGTGTGTTGGCAATGGTTCAGGCAGCGGTGCGTCGCGAGCTGGGTGATAGAGATCGCGCGATAGCTGCTCCACATCGGCATCGGGTACCGCTGGGGCTGGTAATGCTGGCACAGGGTTGGATTACGCATCCGCAGCTTCGCAGGGCTCTGGAGGCACAACGCGAGAGCGGGACGGGAAGGATTGGGGATTGGCTGATCCGTGAGAGCGGGGTAGAGCCGGAGAAGGTGACACGCGGGCTCAGCATGCAATGGGGCTGCCCGGTATTGACGACGGAGGGATTTTCTCCGGAAGCGATGGCGCTGGTGATGCCGAAGATATTTGTTGAGACGTTTGGGCTGCTTCCTCTTCGGGTAGCTGGATCGCGGATACTCTATCTCGGATCGATGGACCGTCTCGATGCGTCGGTTGCGTTTGCCATGGAGCAGATGACGGAGCTGAAGGTCGAGAGCGGGGTAGTGGAGGGTGAGCAGTTCGAGGCCGCTCGACGCAGACTGCTGGCGTGTGACGGAGTGGAGATGAGGCTGGAGTCGCTCGAAGACAAAGACTCCATGTCGGCACGAATCACGGCGCTGCTGGAGCAGAGACAGCCTCTGGCCGCTCGGCTTGTCCGGGTGCATCAGTACTACTGGCTTAGAATGTGGCTGGAGTCAGGTGCTCTTGGAAGGGTAGGAAGCCTGCCGGGGGCAGCGGGCGAAGATGTGATGGATTATGGGTTCACGATTGGCGATCAGAGATAACACGCAGGGATAAATAGACGATTCGTCGAAACGTAAAGAGGTCCTCGCGGGCCTCTTTTATGTTTGAAGATTGTTTTATCGCTGCATGAAGCCAGAGGCGGGGGTGTTTATGGAGGATGACATTGCACCTACCCCGGAGTCTTGTGCGGGTCCAAGGCCAAGCTTGATGATAGCTCGGGAGTCGGGGATCAGTTTGGTCTGCCAGCCGTTGTCGCTTTGAAACTTCTGCATTGCAGCTTCGGTCTGGGCGTCCCAGTGCCCTGAGCCCTCTCCGGAGAGGTAGCCAGACTTAACGAGAGAGGCCTGAATCTGTGAGGCGCGATCGTCGTCGATGGAGCGCTGGCCCGGTGCTTTCGCTGAAACCTTCGATTTGGAGTGCTTATTGAAGATTCTTGGGGAAGTAGGGCCGCGGCGAGTGTGAGTGGCAGCTATGGACGGCACGGCCGTTGCCAGAAGTAGAGTCGAGATTAAAAAGATTCTATTCAACTGCATAGCTTGATGAATACCTTGATGTGAGTATCGAGCAAAGAGTCTGTTGAAGATGATGTCAGAGTATCTCGGGAGTAACCTGCCGTGCAACAAAAAGATCGACTCTTGCGGCTACCTCTTTCGAGGTGGATTGTTTTGGAAACCGGCAACGACCGCTGCAAAGGGAGGATAAGTTTCTACCCTCCCTGTGCAGCGACTGGATACTACGGCAGTGTGCCACCGATATAGGAGTTGAGGTTCTTCTGCGTGGCGGACTGAACCACGAAGACTACATCGTCTTTGGATTTGAGGGTGGAGACGACGGCCCTATAACTAGCTTCGTCGGTGACCGGCTTGCGGTTGATGGCGGTGATGATGGCGCCCTTACCGAGACCAATCTCATCTGCAAACGAACCAGGACGGACGCTGGTGACGATGACTCCACTCTTGACACCTGAACGGGTAGCGATTGAAGGAGGGATGGCGGTGACCTTGATACCAAGGGTACCCTCTCCTGCATCCGCTTCCTGTGGCGCGGGAGTATCGTCTGACTGCCCGACGATATCCGCGTATGTCTTGGCACGATCGCCAATCATGACAGATGCGGTGTTTTGCTTGCCTTCGCGTAGGTAACCGAGCTTGACGCTAGAACCGACGCGACGGGCGGAGATGTCGTTGACCAGATCGTCGCCATCCTTGATGCTTCGTCCGTCGATGGAGACGATGACGTCACCTGCCTGAATGCCTGCCTTGGCTGCGCCGCCGTTGGGGCTAACGACGTTGACAATGACGCCGGTGGAGAAGCCGTAGACGCGTGCGACGGCAGAGGATTGGGCGGGCTGGAACTGAATGCCGATGGAGCCGCGAACTACCTTATGTTCGGGTCCGATGAGCATGTTGTAGACGTTGGCGATCGTGTTGGCCGGCATGGCGAAGCCGACGCCCTGCGAGCCCATCGACTGGGTGTAGATGGCGGTGTTCATGCCGACGACCTGGCCGGCCATATCGACGAGCGGGCCGCCGGAGTTGCCTGGATTAATGGCGGCGTCGGTCTGGATGAAGCGCTGGAACTGGGTCTGGGAGACGCCGTTTGCGCTGGGCTCGTCGATGCTGCGGTTCTTCGCCGAGATGATGCCGGCGGTGACCGTCTTCGCGAGAGAGAAGGGGCTGCCGATGGCGAGAACCCAGTCGCCGACCTGTGCGCCGTCGGAGTTGCCGAGCTTCGCGGTAGGCAGGGGCTCTTTGGTGTCGATCTTAATGACGGCGATGTCGGTGTCTTTGTCCACACCTACCACGGTCGCGGGACGGCCGGGATCGGTGGGATCATCGGCGTCGGTGGAGAGCTTGACGTAGATCTTATCGGCTTTGTCGACGACGTGATTATTGGTGATGATGTATCCGCGAGCGTCTACGATGAAGCCTGATCCGAGTGCTCGGCGTTCTCCTCCACTATCGCTGTCGTCGCCTCCACCACCACCCTGGCCACCGAAGAAGCGGTTGAAGAAGTCCTGCATGTCACCGGGAGACTGGGCATCGTCATCACCGCTCTGGCCACCCTGATCGTTGGGGTTGCGCTGCTGCAGGCCGCGTTTGCCATGGCGGTTGGTTGACTGTTTCGGGAGCTCTTCCGTGTTGATGTTGACCACGGCGGGGCCAACCTCTTTGACGATCTGGGAGAAGCCGTTGGATAAAGCCACGGGGGATGGGATCACAATGGGCCTGGCATCGGTTGAGTTGACGCCCGTCTGCTCTTTGCCACTTACGTTGCGGGTGAGCACAGAGCCGGCTAGGATTCCGATCGAAAGTGTGGCAAGGAGGGTAAAGGTGGCCGTGAGCCGGTGGTTGCGAATGCGTTCCAGAAAGGTGGGAGGGGTGCTGTTCGGTGTGTCCATCGGTAGGTCTAACCTCATTCTTGTACGTTCCTGAGAGCCGGAGTGCGTGCGCGGCATGAATCTTAAGTATAGCTGCTATTGGCGAGTCGTTCCGTCAGAGGTTTGAGTGAACCATATCTGGGTTTAGACGCGAAATAACGGCAAAAGTCTTTATTGGCTCAGACGGGGTGGGTGGGGAGCGGCGGGGTGGAGGAGAGGACCTCGATAACGGCTATGCCTGCGAGGATGAGAGCGGCTCCGGTGAGGGAGCGGCGGCCGAGATGTTCGTGCAGGATGAGGAAGGACGTGAGGCAGGCGAAGACTGGTTCCAGGGTGAGGAGGATTGCGGTATGGGTGGGGGGGAGATAGCGCTGGGACCAGCTCTGGATGGTGAAGGCCGCAGCGGTGGCTAGGAGGCTGGTGATGGCGAGGGCGGTGATGAGGCGGGGCGTCAGTGTGATGTGGGGCGGCCCATCGAGTGGGAGGGTGAGGGCCATTATGAGGGACGCTGCGCCGATCTGGAGGGTGGCGAGCTGGCCGGTGGGAACTCGGTGCGAGGTGTGGGCAAGGGCGAGGAGATGACCGGCGAAAGCTATGGCGCAGGCGAGGGTGAGGAGATCGCCGGGACCGATGCTGATGAAGAGCGTGCTCCAGGTTGTTCCGACGGGCGTGGTGAGCAGGAGCAGGCCGGAGAAGGCGAGGAGTGCTCCGATGGCGGTGTTCCAGCGGGGAACCGGCGTGTTGGGTGAGCGGAGGGCTGGGAAGATGGTAAAGAGAGGGACGAAGACGACGACTAACCCAGTGATGAAGGCGGATTTGGCGGGCGTGGTGCGGGCGAGTCCGGAGGTTTGGAACTGGTAGCCAGCGGCGAGGAAGAGGCCGACGATAAGGCCGGAGAAGAGGGCTCGGCGATCGATGTGGCGGAGTTGGCGATGGTTCACGATGGCCAGGGCGATGAAGGCCAGCGACATGCGAAGGAGATTGAAGAGAAGAGGAGAGATGTCCTGGAGGGCGTCTTTGACGAGGACGAAGGTGGCACCCCAGACGAAGACGACCGCGAGCAGCAGGAGGTGGGCGAGCGTGGTGGGGCTGAGGCGGCGGGGCAACTAGTCCTTCGCTCCTGACTGCTGTGGTTTGCCGGTTGTGGGTGTTGAGGGTTTTGCTTCGGAGTAGACGGTCTCGCCATTGACGATGGTGCGGAGGACTTTGGTGTGGAGAAGTTGCTGGGGTGTTGCGGTGGTGATGTCGCGGTCTAGGACGACCAGATCGGCGAGGTAGCCGGGTTCGAGGCGGCCTTTCAGGTGTTCGCGGAACTCGGCGAAGGCGGAGGCTTGGGTGTAGGCGTAGATGGCTTGGTTAAGCGTGATCTTTTCCTGGGGCTGGAAGGTCTGGGTGCCGGCTTCGTTTTGGCGAGTGATGGCGGAGTAGAGGCCACGGAAGGGGTTGATGGATTCGACGGGGTAGTCGGTGCCGAAGGCGAGGGTGACGTTGTGGTCGAGGAAGCTCTTCCAGGCGTAGGCGTACTGGACGCGTTGGAGACCGAGACGGTCGGCGGCCCATTTCATGTCGGTGAGCAGATGGCTGGGCTGCATGGAGGCGATGACGCCTTCGCTGGCGAAGCGGTCGAAGTCGGCAGGGAGCAGGACCTGGGCGTGTTCGATGCGAAAGCGGAGGCTGGCGGGGGTGGGGATGGATGGGGGTGGTGCGGTGACGATGTTGGCGTCGGGGCTGCTGGGGGCGGTGGGCGGAGGTGCGGGGTTGGCGACCTGCTGGGCGGCTCCGAGGGCGTCGAGGGCGATGTGGTTGGCGCGGTCGCCGATGGCGTGGAAGCCGATCTGGAAGCCTGCGGCGGCGCGTTCGGAGGTGAGCTGGACGAGCTTGTCCTCGTTGTAACGGGCGAGGCCGGAGTTGGCGGGGTCGTCGGCGTAGGGCTCGTCCATGGCTGCGGTGCGGGAGCCGAGGGAGCCGTCCATGAAGCCCTTGAGCATGGTGAGGTGGAGGAGCGGATCGTCGGTTGGGTGGCTGGCGCGGCGCTCCTGGAGGACGGCTACGGGCTGGTTGAAGTCGAGCCACTCGGCGATGCGGAGGTGGAGTTGGCCGGTGTGTTCGAGCTCTTCGAGGGCGAGGAAGTCCCCCCACTCGGAGTTGTCCTGGACGGAGGTGACGCCGTGGGCGAGGGCGTCGTTGATGGCTACGTTGAGGGCCTGGCGGCGCTGTTCGAGTGTGGGCGGCGGGACTTTGTTGAAGACGAGGTTGCTGGCGGCGGTCTCGCGGAGGATGCCGGTGGGGCTGCCGGAGGCGTCGCGGTCGATCTTTGCGCCGGGGGGATCGGGGGTGTCGGCGGTGATGTTGGCGGCGGCGAGGGCGGCGGAGTTGGCGAGGGCCATGTGGCCGTCGACGCGGGAGAGGATGGCTGGGTGGTCTCCGGTGACCTGGTCGATGTCGGTGCGGGTGGGAAGCTGGTTGCCGGGCCAGAGGGTGTGGTCCCAGCCGCCGCCGAGGAGCCAGTCGCTGTGTCTGGCGGTGGAGGCGTAGTTGCGGATGCGGTTCTGCATCTCGGAGAGGGAGTGGACGCCTTCGAGGTTGATGGAGAGCTTTTCGCGGCCGGCGTCGGCGATGTGGGTGTGGGCGTCGTTGAAGCCGGGCATGGCGAAGGCGTTGTGCAGGTCGATGATTCTGGTCTTTGGGCCTTTTAGTTTGAGGATGCTGGCGTCCGGGCCTGCGGCGATGATCTTTCCGTTGGTGATGGCGAGTGCGGAGACCTTTGCCGGCATGGGGGAGGGGTCGTTGGGGCGGAGGTGGGTGCCGGTGAGGATGTTGCCGTGGAGATAGATTACGTCGGCGGGGGGCTGCGCTTGGGTGGCGGCGGCGGCGAGGAGGATCGCGCTCAGGATGAGGGGTTTCACGAGAGGGAGTGTATCAATTCCGGCTGGCGACTTGGTTGGTATGGCCCCCCTCCCCCTGCACTATGTTGCGCAAAGTCTTCTATCCAGATGAGTTAGGCTTGGACTTAGGTGATGGGCTTGGGCGGTAGACCGGGATGATGTCTGGAGAGTGAGTTGGTCTGCCTCCCTATATCAAAGTGAAGCCCAGGCCGAGGCCGGGGCTTAGAGGGAGTGCACACGATCTACGCCAGGCGCTTCCTAATTGCACCAACGACACCAAGGATGCCGGTGCCAAGCAATACGAAGGTGGAAGGCTCGGGAACCGGGGAAGGATTGTCGGTCACCGTCCATGTTCCGGGTTTATTCGAAACCGAGGCAAGAACGCCGCTATCATCACTCGCATGATCTCTATCTTGTGTATCTTCGGGGTCCTCGACAAAAAAGAGGGTTTGGAACGACGCATCGCCGCCCGTCGGTTTAATGATGATGTCCCAGCCGATGATATTGCCGCTCGCGTCTGTATTGAAGAGCAAAAATTCACTGGAGGAGTCGAGATTATTGCCTGAAAGAACGCCATCACTGAAACTCCAGGAAACCGGAGTAAAAAGTAGATGCTCTTGGTTCGGCCCGAGTAGATTATCCACCGTAAACGACCCTGTAATCGAGTCACTTTTGGTGTATGGGCCGGTTACCGTTATGAAGGCCGAACCTGTGTAGGTATAGGTGAAGGTGTCTGCGTGGCGGATGCTGCGAGGATAGTGAGAGCAGCGGCAGAGAGCAGCCAAGGGCGTAGAGAGATATGAGGCCTCGTTTCAAATCGTTATATGAAGGGAAGGACTGCTTGACCTTATGCGAATGAGGCGTGCAAACGCTACGGAGAACTTAGGAAAGTCTTTTCCCGATGCGGATTCACGAGACTCGTTGGATCGGCGTTTAGGAACTCCCCTATCGGGGATAGGGTGGCGGTACTTCGGTTTGGATGAGAAAGATCTGGTTGGAGCGTGGTCTTATCTAGACCCTACTTAAAGGATAGTGGATTGGGGGTAACTGGTACGCACGCTGTAGGCTGCTTGTTTTGTTTGGGTTAGGTGGATTGTGGGGTTGACACGATATTGTCCTGCCGGACGGGCCCACTGCACGTGGGGTGGGCGTTTGCACGCCTTTTTAAGCCTTCGGGTGGGCCTTCCGTTGGTCGGCATAGATGATTGTTCCCGAGCAACGGGAGGGCTGTCCGAAGGGGTATACAAGTCACGAAGTGACCTCCCGCCGAGCAGGCGGCCCGTCCGGCAGGACATTATCCTTGATGATTTGCGATCTGGTCGGTGATGTCGAGGAGGGTCAGGAGGATGCGGCGGAGGGCGGTCTCGCGTCCGGTGGGGTCGTACCACTCCTGCAGGGTGTGGATGCCGCCGCCTATGCCGCCGCTGCCGATGGCGATGGCGGGAAGGCCGCGGGAGATGGGGATGTTCGCGTCGGTTGAGCCGAGACGGGGTTCGGTGCGGAGGGCGAGGTGGCGGTCGACGGCGCGGAGGGTGTGGAGCAGGGGTGAGTCGTCGGGGAGGGCGGCGGCGGGGCGGTTGCCGATGGTCTCGATGTGGAGTTTGGGTGGTGAGCTGGTGGTGTGCTGCCGGGCGGCGGCGAGGACGGCGGCGTCGAAGATCTGGTGGACGTCGGTGGCGGTGGAGATGAGTTGGAGGGGGTCGGTGGAGCGGATGTCGAGGAGGGCGGAGGCGGACTCGGGGATGGAGTTGATGGAGGTGCCGCCGGAGATGTGGCCGACGTTGATGGTGGTCTGGGGGTTGGTGGGGAGTTCGAGGGCGGCGATGTGGGCGATGGCCTGGCTGAGGAGGAGGATGGGGTTGGGTGCTCCGGCGTCGGACCAGGAGTGGCCGCCGGGGCCGGTGATGGTGACGCGGAAGCGGAGGCTGCCGAGGGCTCGGGTGACGACGGCGGAGGTTCCACTGCCTTCGAGGGCGATGGCGGCGGCGATGCGGGTGCGGTAGGGGCCGCGTTCGAAGAGGTGACGCATGCCGCGGAGGTCGCCTTCGCCCTCTTCGCCTACGTTGGCGGCGAAGAGGATGGGGATGGGTGGGGTGATGTTGGCGTAGCGGAGGGCGGCGATGATGGCGAGGAGGGCGGTGAGGCCGGCGGCGTTGTCGCAGATGCCGGGGGCGTAGATGCGGGGGGTGTCTTTTTCTTCGGTGGGGTGGATGGGGGTATTGGGGGGGAAGACTGTGTCGAGGTGGGCGGAGAGGAGGATGACGGGGGTGGGGGATTCGGTTGGGTTGGAAGCTAGTTCGGCGGGTGGGAGTTCGGCGAGGGCGTTGCCGGCGTCGTCGAGGTGGATGTTGGTGAGGCCGAACTGGTGGAAGCGCTCGAGGAACCAGTTGGCGCGGGCGGATTCGGCGAAGGGTGGGGCGGGGATGCGGACCATCTCGAGTTGCCACTGGAGGAGCTGGGGCTGGTGGAGGTGCAGCCAGTGGAAGGCGCGATGAACGGCGGTGAGAGCGGCGAGATGGGTGATGCGGCGCTGGGCGGAGGCGGTGGCGGGCATGTCTTTGGTGATTGTACGGGCGCTTGTCGTGCCGGACGGGCACGCTGCGCGCGGGGCGACCACTCCGTGGCTTTTTAACTTGCTTGCGGGGGAGGGGGGTGGGGGTCCTCCCGTCGGTCTGGATCTTTGTATTCGACCTCTAATAAGAAGAGGCCTTGGGGTGGGGCGGTGGGTCCGGCGGCGCTGCGGTTGCGGGCGGCGAGGATGGTTGGGATGGCGTGGGAGGAGATGCGGCCGGCTCCGATCTGGACGAAGGTGCCGACGAGGTTGCGGACCATGTGGTGAAGGAAGCCGTTGCCGGTGACTTCATAGAGGAAGAGGTCGTCTTGCTGGCGCCAGGCGGAGTGGTGGAGAGTGCGGGTGTTTGCCGATGGTGGGGGTGGATCGGCTTGGGTGCGGGTTGTGAGGTCGGGGTCAGCGGCGGCGAAGGAGGTGAAGTCGTGAGTGCCGAGGACGTGGGCGGCGGCTTGCTGGAGGAGGGCGAGGTCGAGCGGAAGCGGGCAGGCCCAGACGTAGGGAGCGAGCATGGGGGAGCAGATGCGTTCGCCGGGGAGGATGCGGTACTCGTAGGTTTTGCGGAGGGCGCTGTGGCGGGCGTGGAAGTGTGGAGGTGCGGGGGAGACGGAGAGGACGCGGATGCTGGGAGGGAGAGCGTGGTTGAGGGCGCGGTGGAGATTGGCGGCGGGGATGGGGATGGTGAGGGAGAAGGTGGCTACCTGGGCGAGGGCGTGGACACCGGTGTCGGTGCGTCCGGAGCCCTGGGGAAGTACGTCTTCGCCGGTGATGCGGTGGATGGCTTGTGCGAGTGTGCCCTGGATGGTGGGGAGTTGGGGCTGGATCTGCCAGCCGTTGTAGGGGGTTCCGTCGTAGCTGAGGATGATCTTCCAGTGCGGCATGGCTCTTATTCGGACGGTATCATGCTTGGTGCGGATGGGTCGGTGCCGGGTGTGGGTCTACTCAATTCAGCGGGCGGCTTTGGTTGTGATGCGTGTCTTCTTGGAGGGAAGGGCAGGCAACAGCAAAGGCAGAAGCAGGTCCATGTGGGATGACAAACAAAAGGACGGGCAACGGCAAGAACAACCGCAAAGACAGATGCGACCGCAAATCCCTGCGGGATGACAAGCAAAAGAACAGACAACGGCAACAGCACGGCGACAGCGACGACAAGAGAAGGCAGCAGAAGCAATAGTGGATGCGGAGTGTCTTTGAGCTTCGATGATAAGGGGTGAGCGTTGCTATACTTAGGGCATTGCAGGCAGGGAAGATTTTTTGATGGATGTTGGGAACGAAGCGACGGCTGGGTGCGTATACCTGCTCGACCGGAGGATTCCTGCAGGGCAGAGGTGTATGGGCCGGTAGCATTCTTTAAGAGTCGTCTGGAAGGTGCTGTGCGTCTTATTTAGCATTGAAAAATATATGGATAAGGACGGCCTAGCCGAGGTTATGCGGGTTCAGGTGAGGCTTTGAGTTCGGCTCGGTTTGCGCGGACGAGTGAGGGCAGGGCCGGAAGCGGTCAGGCAGAGGCAGGGAATCAACTGGGCGCGAGCTGGAGCTAATCCGGCCGTTGCCAGGGAAGAGTTGGAGAGCGCATCGTGAGATTAAGAGATATGCAGGCGGCGGCGAGCATCGCACTCATGCTGCTGAGTGTGTGCACGCAACCGGCATTGGGATTGGAATTGGCGCAGCAGGCTGGTTCGGGGACACAGGTGCCGCAGACCGATACGACGGTGCCTGGACATCAGACGAGTCCGACGACGCCGGTGGCGGCACAGCCGGTGCAGAACGATACGACGGGGCAGCAGGGTCTGCCGCAGGCTCCGGCGCCGAAGCTGACGGAGCCGCTGTTTCTGCGCGATACGCAGATCGACTACACGAAGCCGAAGAGTCACCTGTGGAATCCGATCGCACCTTATACGGCGATCAATGTTCCTCTGCTTCAGTTGGGGAATACGCCGAAGCTGGATTCGCTGTTGCAGGATGGGAAGATTTATCTGAGCCTGGCGGACGCGATTACGCTTGCGCTGGAGAATAACTACGATATTGCGATTGCACGGATCAACCTGGATATCGCGGATACGGATCTTCTGCGGGCACGGGCGGGATCGACACTGCGCGGCGTTTCTACGGGTCTGGTGACCAATACGCTGGGCGGTACGACGACGACGATTACGAGCGGCGGTGGACCGGGTGCGACCTCGGCCGGCGCGGGCGGTAGCAGCACGGGTGTGGGCGGACTGGTGCTGAGCACCAATGGCGGCGGGCCGGTGCCTGAGAATCTTGATCCGGTGCTGACGGGCCAGTTGGAGTATGAAGCGCAGCAGGCTCCGCAGTTGAACACCCTGTTCAGCGGCGGTCAGAGCGAGTTGACGACGGATACGGGGACGTACAACTTCAACTATGCCCAGGGCTTTTTGACTGGAACACAGTTGACGGTGGGCTTCAACAATACGCGCGTAACGACGAACAACGGGTTCAGCAACTATAGCCCTGCGTTGACGACGAGCTTTCGTGCGACGGCGACGCAGCATCTGTTGCAGGGGTTTGGCACGGGTGTAAACGGGCGGTTTATTCTGCAGGCGAAGAACGACCGGCGGATTACGGACTCGGCGTTTCGGCAGCAGGTGCTTTACACGGTGAACCAGGTGGAGAATATCTACTGGGCGCTGGTGAGCGCGTATGAAGATGAGCAGGCGAAGGAGCGCGCGCTGGGGCAGTCGACGCAGTTGACGTCAGATAACCGCAGACAGTTGGAGATTGGAACGCTGGCTCCGCTGGATGTGGTGAACTCGGACAGTTCGGTGGCGAACGACAAGCAGGCGTTGATCGCGTCGAAGACGAACCTGGAGTATCAACAGTTGTTGATGAAGCAGGCGATTGCGCGGAACCTGAACGATCCGCAGTTGTCGAACGCGCCGGTGATTCCGACGGACCGGGTGAGCCTGGAGAGGCTGCCGGAAGAAGATACGAACCAGGAAGACCTGGTGAAGCAGGCGTATGCGAACAACCCGCAGATTGAGCAGGCGGTGTTGAACATGAAGAACAACGAGATCACGATCAAGGCGTTCAAGAACGGACTGCTGCCGACGGTGGATGCGTACGGGTTTTATGGCGGAAGCGGACTGGGCGGCGCGCAGAATCCCAGTGCCATCAACTTCGATAGTCCAAGTGGAACGGCACCTTACCCGCCGGGCACATTTCCGTCGATTGGATATGGGACGGTGCTGAAGAACACGCTCAACAATAATTCGCCGGACCGCGGTGGTGGCGTCAACATGACGGTGACACTGCGAAACCGAACGGCGCAGGCGGATCAGGCACGGTCGCAGATGGAGTACAGGCAGTCGCAGATGCGGTTGCAGCAACTGTATACGCAGATTCGAATTCAGGTGATCAACCAGCAGTACGCGTTGACCAACGACCGGGCGCAGGTACAGGCGGCACAGGCGGCGCGTGACTTTGCGGCGCAGAGTCTGGACGCGGAACAAAAAAAGTACAAGCTGGGAGCTTCGACGACGGCGAATGTGCTGCAGCAGGGAAGGAATCTTGCGAATGCGGATAACACGCTGATCTCGGATACGGCGGCGTATGCGCGAGACAGGGCGCAGCTGCGGCAGCTTCTGGCGAATACGCTGGATCTTTATGGGATCAGCATTGAAGGGGCGGCGCACGGAGTTACGGGACAGGCTCCAGTGATTCCAGGGCTGACGGCTCCGAAGGCTCCGGCTCCGCCGAAGCCGATCAGTGCGAATCCGGGTGCGGCTCCGCAGTAGATTGTTTGTCAGATGAGAAAAGGACCTGGGCTTTGGCCTGGGTCTTTTTTTGCGTTATATGGGTGGAGAGCCGAGAGATGACGGGCGAGTTAGTTCGTCACGCTTACCTGAGGCTAAGTGTAGGAGCTACAGGCGATGGAGGCCTCGTTTGCACTAGACTGGATAGCTATGGGGAACGATCAGGTTAGTGAACACTTGAACTCTTTGGCGCAGGCTGCTTCGGCGTATCTGCGGTCGGCGATGCATCAACCGGTGCGGTGGCATGAGTGGGGCGAAGAGGCGTTTCGGCTGGCAGAGGCGGAGGACAAGCCGATCCTGCTGGACATTGGCGCGGTGTGGTGTCACTGGTGCCATGTGATGGATCGGGAGTCGTATGAGAGCGCGGATACGGCGAGGATCATCAACGATCACTTTATCGCGGTGAAGGTGGACCGGGATGAGCGGCCGGATGTGGATACGCGGTATCAGGCGGCGGTGTCGGCGATCAGTGGGCAGGGCGGTTGGCCGTTGACGGCGTTTCTTACACCGGATGGGAAGCCTTACTTTGGCGGGACATATTTTCCTCCGGGGGATCAGCATGGGAGGCCGGGTTTTCAGCGTGTGCTGCTGACGATGGCGGAGGCGTTTCAGAAGAGACGCGATGAGGTGAACGAGTCTGCGGGCAGCGTGATGGCGGCGATTGAGCATAACGAGTCGTTCATGGGACGGGCGGGGAATCCGGGGCCTGAGCTGGTGGGGAAGCTGATCGGGTCGGCGTTGAAGCAGTTCGATGCGCGGTCGGGAGGGTTTGGATCGCAGCCGAAGTTTCCGCACTCGGGCGCGATTGATTTGTTGCTCGATGCGGCTTCGCGGATGTCGGCGGATGGGACCGAGAGTGTGAGTGAGAAGGCGAGGGTCGCGGCGCAGGTGACGCTGCAGAAGATGGCGAAGGGTGGGATCTACGACCATCTGGCGGGAGGGTTTCATCGCTACTCGGTGGACGAGCAGTGGGTGGTGCCGCACTTTGAAAAGATGGCGTACGACAACAGCGAGCTGCTGAAGAACTACGTTCATGCATACCAGACGTTTGTGGATCCGGAGGCGGCGCGGGTGGCGCGGGAGATGATCCAGTGGATGGATGAGTGGCTGAGCGACCGGAAGCTGGGAGGGTTTTATGCGTCGCAGGATGCGGACCTCTCGCTGGACGACGATGGAGACTACTTTACGTGGACGCGGGATGAGGCGGCGGCGGTGTTGACGGTGGAGGAGCTTGCGGTGGCGAGCGCGTACTACGACATCGGCGAGATTGGGGATATGCATCACAATCCGGCGAAGAATGTGCTGCATGTGCGGGGCACGCTGGAGGGTGTGGCGAAGGCGAATGCGATACCGCTGGAGACGGCGAGGGAGAGGCTGGCTTCGGCGAAGAGCAAGCTGTATGCGGCGCGGTTGAAGCGGCCGACACCGTATGTGGACAAGACGGTGTATGTGGGATGGAACGGGATGTGCATCTCGGCGTACCTGGAGGCGGGGAGGGTGTTGGATATGCCCGAGGTGCGGGCGTTTGCGCTGAAGTCGCTGGACCGGGTGCTGAATACGGCGTGGGATGCGACGGATGGGCTGGCGCATGTGGTCGCGTATGGCGAGGCGGGCGGTAGTGGGGCGCGCGTTGCCGGGGTGCTGGACGACTATGTGTTTCTTGGTCATGCGGCGCTGGATGCGTGGGCGCTGACGGGAGAGATGCGGTACTACACGGCGGCGGAGGCGTTGATGGAGGGCGCGCTGGCGCGGTTTTACGATGTGACGGAATGCGGATTCTTCGATACGGAGATTGCGGTGAAGGGTGAGGTTCGGCTGGGTGCGCTGGTGACACGGCGCAAGCCTCTGCAGGACTCGCCGACGCCGGCGGGGAATCCAGTGGGCGCGGCGTTGTTGCTGCGGCTGGAGGCTCTGAATGGAAGGGAAGACTATGCGGTGAAGGCTCTGGAGACGCTGGAGACGTTCGCGGGCGTGGTGGAGCACTTTGGGCTGTATGCGGCGAGCTATGGGCTGGCGTTGCAGCGGATGGTGCTGCGGGATGTCGAGATCTGCGTGATTGGGGACGATGCTGCGGCGAGAAGGTTAGAGGCGGTGGCGCTGGCCAGGTATGCGGTGAACAAGAGCGTGATCCGGCTAAGGAAGGATCAGCTGGGGGCGTTGCCTCCGGCGCTGGCGGAGACGCTGCCTCATCTGCCGGGACTGCAGGGTGAGGGAAGCTTTGCGGTAGTGTGCAGCGCGGGAGGGTGTCTGCCGCCGGTGTCTACCGTGGATGAACTGATCGATGCTTTGAATCGTTCGTTGTGATGATTTGGGCTGTTGCGATGTGCGAACGAAATAGCCTCCGAGTCAGATTGGCCTCGGAGGCTATTTGTTGAGCCGTAGGAGTCTATTACTCCGACCCAGACGAACTGAAAGCAGAACTATACGTTAAAGAATTTGCGCTTTGCTGCGCCTGCCATTCCCAGAACGCCGGTGGCAAGCAGAGCGAAGGAGGATGGCTCAGGAACAGGGGCTTGCGAGACGGTTGAGCTGAAGGTCGCTGTATCGCTGAAGGTGAAGAAATTGAAGCTGCCGCCGGTTGTGTTGAAGACGGTGGATGAGGCAGGGACCTGTGTACCGTCGGTTACCGAGATGGAGGAGTTGAGCGCGTAGTTGGTGAATGGATCGTCAAAGCCATCGACAGCGGCGATGTTGACGTTTACGGGGCTCAACTGCTCAAAGCCTGCGATGAAACCGTCCGCTTCGAAGACTTCAACGGGGTTGGTGAATGCCTCTGTGGGACCTGATCCCAACTGGACGGTGGCGGAGGAGAGAAGCAGGGTGAATTCGTCAGCGGCGCCGGAAAATACGACGTTGTTGGTGTTGCCGGTTCCTGTGATGGTGATGAGCTGGGTGACGCCGGCGGAGGGACCGAACAACGTGCTTCCGGTGAGGGTCTCGGTGAAGGTGATTGGGTCAGCGTGGGCCGTGACAGCAAGGGCAGGCAGGAGAAGAGTACCGAGGGCAAGGCAAATCGATCGCAACGTGATGCTCCATGATGGGGATGAGTTTATTCCTGTATTGATTTGTAAGCCCGGGACAGGAGCGATCTAGATTAATATTCGTGCGCGTTACTTTAGAGTGCGGTCTGCGGTGACTAAGCCCAGAGATGGCAGAAGTGACGGAGGTGAAACGGAACTTCCGAATCACCTCCGATCTGTTTGTCTGTTAGTTGTTCATGGAATAGTTGACCGTTACTGTCGTCTCCACCTCGACGGGGTTGCCGCTTAGAAGGAAGGGTTTGTAGGTCCAGTCTTTGACTGCTTCAAGCGCGCTCTGGTCGTAGTCGGCACGAAGGCTCTTCTTGACCTGGATCTGCTTCACGGCTCCGTCCTTGCCGATGATGACGTGGAGAACTACGGGACCGTTGAGGATGTCTTTGTTCTCTTTGGCTGTGGGCGGGTATACCGGATTCTTCTTGTAGACGCTCTGTTCTGCCATGACTGCGGGTGCGACCTTTACTGGCTTGCCGTTTTCGTTCTGCGCGGCTGTTGTCGATGGGGTCGCTACATCCATGCGCAACGCCAGCGCCGAGGCACAGGTTGCTACTCCGACTGCTGCACACGTTGCGGCGATTGCAAACCGGCGCACGCCTTTGATCTCCACACGCTTCTGGGTCAGGTTCATAACTCTCCTCTCGAAGATGTTGGCATCGAAGATTCCGATGGCGTGAAGGGTTTTGTCCGGCGTTCCTTTTACAAGCAGCGACGCCAGCCGCATCAGCGACCGCACATAGGGTTCTGTTCCGTCGACGGCCTGGGCCGCCATGTCGTCACAGATCATCTCGCGGGTCTCTGCTATTCGTGACTTCGTCATCCATAAAAATGGGTGGTAGGCCACGGGCAGAGAGAGTGCTCCGTATACGAGGTTCTTGAGGAAGTCATGACGCTTCATGTGCGCGAACTCGTGTGCAAGCACTGCGTCGAGATCGAGTTCTGCACTGCTTTGCAGGAATCGTGGCGGCACCAGCACTACGCCCTGTCTTCCTCCGACTGTGACTGGTCCATCCATCTCGGGGGAGGCCGCTATTCGAGCTGATTCGCAACCGAAGATTGCTGCGCATCGCTGCCAATGGCGCATCGCTTCGTCTGTGAGTGTCACGGACTCCGCTTGATGGGTGAGCACACTTGTTCGATAGAGGCCCCATCCGAGACGGACGGCGAAGTAGAGGAGAGTGCATCCGTATATCGCTGCTACTGCGGTGAGTGCTTCCAGCGGTATTCGCAGTGCAACGGCTCCGGAGACCGTGGCGGCGCCTTCGACGACATGTACCAAGCCGCCTGCGGCGCTCGGGCCTCTCAGGAGAAGAGCCCAGAGCTTGTGCAAAACGCTTTCCAGTCGGAAGCTGCATGCAGGGACGACGGTTTGCAGGACTAATGCGGTTACCCAGATGCGATGTTCCATCGGCGGTCCGCTTGAACGCGCAATGCGGGCTGCGATCCATGCGGCGGCAAAGATCAGCGGTACCTGCCACAGCGAGTTCAGAAGATATTCCAGAGTTTTGGTCTCGATATCGCTCACTTGTCGCCTTCTTTCTCCTCGAGCATCTTGCTGAGCCGGGTGATTTGTTTGGCGTCGATCTGCTTGGTTTTGATGAGGCTCATGACCAGTTCTTCGGTCGATCCGCCAAACATGCGGTCGACCAGATCGCGCACGGCATGGCCCGATGCCTTTGCCTCGGTGACGATTGCGCTGTACTCGTAGGAGCGGCCGCGGAGTCTGCGCTTGAGCTTGCCTTTTCGTTGCAGGATGTTGAGCATCGTCTGCACCGTGGTGTAGGCGAGGCGCTGCTCCAGCCCCTCCTGAACGGCGCCCACGTTACTCGCTCCGAGCTTCCAGATCACCTGCATGATCTGTAACTCCAGTTTGGTGAGGGTGTCTTTTTCGTGCTCTCCCATAGTGTTATCTCCTAAACAATTAGGACATTAGGCGCGAGGGGTTTTGTTGTCAACTAAATTCTTAGGAGTTGGGAGGATTTATTGCTGCGTGATTTAGCCGATGAGGGGTTGCTGGGCGGGTGGGGCGGTGGGGTTGGGAGCGCGGAGGATGAGCATGTTGGCGGGATCGTTGCCGAGGGGGATGCCGTCTTTTTCGAAGGCGAGGATGATGCGGCGGCGGAGTTCGCGGAGGACGCCGTCACGCTGGTTGGCGCGGACGCGGATCTGGACCGGGTAGGTGACGGCGCGGCCTTCGATCTTGTCGACGCCGAGGATGTTAGGGTCGGCGATGGCGATGTCTTTGAAGGCGGGATCGTTGCGGACGCCGGTGGCGATGGTGCGGAGGAGGTCGATGACTTTGTCGGGGTTGGCGCTGGCGTCGACCGAGACGTTGAGGGTGGCGAGGGAGTAGTCGCGGGAGAGGTTGGAGACGGTGGCGATCTGGCTGTTGGGGACGACGTAGAGGGTTCCGTCGCCGTCGCGGAGGGTGGTACGGCGGAGGGAGAGGTCTTCGACGGTGCCTTTGAGGCCTGCGAGGATGACGACTTCACCGACGTTGTACTGGTCTTCGACGAGGATGAAGATGCCGTTGAGCATGTCCTTGAAGATGGACTGCGCGCCGAGGCCGACGCCGACGCCGACGATGCCGGCGGAGGCGAGGATGGGCTGGTAAGGGATGTCGAAGATGTTGAGGAGTTGGAGGAGGGCGATGAATCCGAGGACGCCGTAGGAGGTGGCTCGCAGGATGGAGGCCATGGTGCGGAGTTGGGCGGCGCGGTGGAAGTTGCCGACCTGGCGGTCGGCGCGGGTGTGCATCTTTTTGACGAAGAAGAGGACGATCCGCTGGAGCACGAAGATGATGACAAAGACAGCGATGATTCGAGGGAGTTTTTCGCCTACGAACTGGATGATGCCGGTGTGCCACTCTCGGCTGATGCTCTGGACGATTTGTTCGTCTTGCGGGCTCGTGGGCAGAAGGAGCATGATGACTGCGTCTCGCTTTCGGAGAGGGATGCTGTAGAACAGAGTGCGTCAGATGTTTGTTGGATGCAAGTGGATGCTTGAGCCGCAGGATGCGGCATAGGAGTGCGACTATGAGAGTACTTCAAGTGGCGTTGGCAGGGATGGTTCTTCTGATGATGGGTAGCGGCGGGGCGGTGGGAGGGCAGATGACGCAGACGCCGATTGCGCAGAATCCCTCTGTGCCGAGGGGCGCGGACCATGGTGCGGGTCTGGGCGATATTCCGAATTCACCACACCTTGAGGAGCAGCAGGCGCGGGCGCGGAACAACGAGCGCCAGCAGAAGCTGGTGGCAGATACGAATAAGCTGCTGGCGTTGGCTACGGATCTGAAGACGCAGGTGGACAAGACGGATAAGGGGATCATGTCGGTGGATGTGATCAAAAAGGCCGACGAGATCGAGAAGCTGGCGCATAGCGTGAAGGAACGGATGAAGGGTTAGAGGTTCAGGAACTTACAGCGTTATTGTGGCTGGGCGAGGGCTGCGGCGGCGTTGATGAGGGGTACGGGCAGGCCTGCGGTAGAGATGGCGGAGCTACGCATGGAGGATACGACGGTGGCGGCGCTCCAGTCCGGATGGGCGGCGCGGAGGAGGGCGGCTACGCCTGCGGCGAGGGGGGCGGAGGCGCTGGTTCCCATGGCTTCAACGTACTGGGTGTGGCCGAGGTTGAAGCAGCCGAAGCTGTGGGTAGCGTCGGTGGGGAGGCCATCGATAGTGTTGGGGATGCCTGCGCTGCAGGCTCCGCGGATCCATCCGGTGACGGCGGTGTCGCCGCCTGCGGGATAGCTGCCGCCGGGTGCGGCGAGGGCGTTGAGGGGGGCTCCGAAGTTGCTGTAGTAGGCGAGGGAGATGGGGCCGGGGGTGCAGGTGGCTCCGGTGGTGGTGTTCTGGGCGCAGGCGGGGGTGGTGGAGGCGATGAGGGCGAGGACGTCGCGGGACTGGGCGGGGAGTTCGACGTAGCGGGGGTTGGAGAGGTCGATGCCGTCGTTGCCGGCGGAGGCGACGAGGACGATGTTGGCCTGGGCGGCGGCGTAGGTGATCTGGTTGAAGGTTGCGAGGAGGCCGGCGCCGTCTCCGGTGGTGAGATCGGCGGTGACGCCCACGGAGAGGCTGACGATGTCGGCCCGGTTGGTGATGGCGTCTTCGATACCCTGCATGACCCAGCTGAGGAGGCCGCTGGCTTGTCCGGATTCGCAGAGGTCTGCGGGGTTGGTGTCGCCGGAGATGGTGGCGGGCATGCGCTGGAGGACCTTGATGTTGAGGATGGTGGCTTCCGGGGCTACGCCGATGACCTGTCCGGTGCCGGGACCGATGGCTCCGGCGGCGAGAGAGGCGGTCCAGGTGCCGTGACCCTCCTGATCTTGCGGGGTGCCGTCGTCACAGGTGCTGGGGTAGGCGGTCTCGTCGACTTCGCTGAGGTTCAGGACGAGGTTGGGAGCGATGTCGGGATGAGCCTGGTCTACGCCGCTGTCGAGGATGGCGATGCGGACTCCTTTGCCCATGGTGGTGTTCCAGGGGCCGATGGAGGGGCCGCCGGGGGTGTTGTTGCCGTATCCGCCGACCTGCTGGACGGCCCACTCCTGCGGGGTGGTGTAGAAGGTGTCGTAGGGTGGCGGGGGTGGTGACGGAGGCGGGATCGTCAGCGGGGGGGGTGG
>NZ_LMUR01000015.1:436890-528624 GCF_009765825.1 Granulicella sp. L60
GGTCGTGGATGACGTACTGGACGTTGGGCTGGGCGCTGAGACGGTGGAGGGTGGAGGCGTCGTCTTCGGTGGAGGCGGACTGGACGGCGGCGATGCCGAGGTGTTCGTTGCGTCGGGTGAGATGGGCTCCGGCAGAGGCGATGCGGGATTCGGCGTCGCCAGGGATGGCGGCGTTGCGGTAGAGGACGAGGTAGCGGTGCGGGGCGATGGTGTTGGTGTCGAGCTGGGCGTTCGCCAGGGGTGCGGCGGCGAGGAGTAGAGCTGCGGCGAGAGTGCGGGCGTGGCTGGAGGTGAGATGGGTGGGAGCGAGATGGAGGAAGTTGCTACGAACGGACACGGCTGCACCTCATGTTGCACTGAGGTATGCATCGGCATTGCAAGAATTTGCATTAGACACGGGAGATTTCTGTGCTATTACTTTGGGGAACGCGTGGGGATGTGGTTTGAATGTTCTGCCGCTGCGGAGTGCATTGACCCTTCTCGATCGCACATGCTCTAATTGCCGCCTTTGTGAAGCTAGCCGGGAAATTGTCGTCTAAACCGCTGTCCAGTTTTTATCGAGGGAGACTGTTGCATGCATGAGCTGAGCTTTTTGGCTGTTGCCGTACAGGAGCAGGTTGCGGTTGCGCCTGCATATGCTGGGAACGATGATGGCCGGATGTATCTGTGGATCGCGCTGCTGGTGGGGGTGCTGGCGCTGGTGGCGGCGCTTCTGCTGGCGCGAGCGGTGATTGCATCGGATACGGGAACGCCGGAGATGCGGGCGATCTCGGATGCGATTCGAGAGGGTGCCGAGGCGTTTCTGAGCAGGCAGTACAAGACGATCGGCGCGATTGCGGTGGTGCTGGCGCTGGTGGTGTTCTTTGGGTACAGGATGTCGCCGCGGACGGAGCCGTATGCGCTGAAGACGGTGATCAGTTTCCTGGTGGGTGCGGTGTGCTCGGGGCTGGCGGGATTTACGGGGATGTACTGCTCGATCCGGGCGAATATACGGACGGCTTCGGCGGCGCGGACGAGTCTGAATAAAGCGCTGCAGATGGCGCTGCGAGGCGGGGCGGTGACGGGGTTGGTGGTGGTGGCGCTCTCGCTGCTTGGCGTGGGGTCGCTGTTCTTGTTCTTTGGTGGGCTGGAGAATCCGCAGGCGGTACCTTACCAGCTGGTTGGGTTTGGGTTTGGGGCTTCACTGGTGGCGCTGTTCGCGCAGCTTGGCGGAGGGATCTATACGAAGGCTGCGGATGTAGGCGCGGATCTTGTGGGCAAGGTGGAGGCGGGGATTCCAGAGGACGATCCGCGAAATCCTGCTGTGATTGCGGACTTGGTGGGCGATAACGTCGGCGACTGCGCGGGGCGTGGCGCGGACATCTTCGAGTCGACGGCGGCGGAGAACGTGGGCGCGATGATTCTGGGCGCGGCGCTGTATCCGGTGTTTGGCGTGAAGGGGATTTTGTTTCCGCTGATTGTGCTGGCGATCAATTTGATTGCGAGCGTTGTGGGTGTGTTTGTGGTGAGCACGCGCGAGGATCAGGATCCGATGGACGCGCTGAATAAGGGTTTCTACGTTACGTCGGGGCTTGCGCTGATTGGATTTGCGGGCGCGGTGTATACGATGTTGAATGGGCCGAATGTGCGGCCGCTGTGGCTGCTTGGGTGCGGCGTGATCGGGTTGATTACGTCATTCCTGTTTGTGTGGATTACGGAGTACTACACGGAGGCGCGGTATCGGCCGGTGCAGTCGATTGTGACGGCTTCGCTGACGGGACCGGCGACGAATATTATCAGCGGGCTGGCGGTGGGGATGGAGACGCCGGCGATGCCGGTGATTGCGATCTCTGCTGCGCTGCTGCTGAGCTACTACTTCGGCGTGCAGGGACTGGCTGGAGTGGCGGGAGTCAGCGACTACGCGAAGGGGATCTACGGCACGGCAATTGCGACGATGGGGATGCTGAGCTGCGCGGCTTACATTCTGGCGATGGATACGTTTGGGCCGATTACGGATAATGCGGGCGGGATCATCGAGATGTCAAACCAGCCGGATTCTATTCGCGAGCGGACGGACAAGCTGGATTCGGCGGGCAATACGACGAAGGCGTTGACGAAAGGATATGCGGTTGGATCGGCTTCGCTGGCTGCGTTTTTGTTGTTCTCGGCGTATCTCGAAGAGATCAAGGTGATTGTGACGGCGAAGGTGGCGGCGGCTGGCGGGTATATGCCGGTGGGCTGGAGCTTCACGAATATCAACCTGGCGCAGGTGCCGGTGTTTGTGGGCGCGCTGCTGGGCGCTACGCTGACGTTTCTATTTAGTTCGATGGCGATCAAGGCGGTGGGACGGACGGCGCAGATGGTGGTGCAGGATGTGCGCAATCAGTTCAAGGAGAATCCGGGGATCATGCTGGGGACTTCGAAGCCGGACTATGCGCGGTGCGTGAATATTGTGACGGGCGCTGCACTGAAAGAGATGGTGTTGCCGGGAGTGCTGGTGGTTGGCCTGCCGGTGGTGGTGGGTCTGATCTTCCGCCACTTCAGCGCGAGCTACCAGGCGACGACGTTGGTCTATGCTCCGGGTTCGGTGCTGCCTGTTCCGGCGATTAGCGGCGTGCCGGTTAATCTGGCGGGCGCTGAGGCTGTGGCGGGATTGCTGATGGTGGGAACGATTGCAGGCGTGCTGCTGGCGATGTTGATGAACAACGGCGGTGGCGCGTGGGACAACGCGAAGAAGTTTATCGAGACGGGGCAGTACGGCGGGAAGAAGTCGGAGGCGCACAAGGCGGCGGTGGTGGGCGATACGGTGGGCGACCCGTTCAAGGATACAGCGGGGCCGAGTCTGCATGTGCTGATCAAGCTGCTGGCTACGATTACGTTGGTGCTTGCGCCTTTGTTTGTTTGAGTTGTGCGTAGCGATAAAGATGGGTGGCCTTCGGGTTGCCCATTTTCTTGGATTCGGGTAGGACGGATGCGCGGCGAGAGGAGTCAAGTACGGGTGCTTGCCGGTACAATCTTGTCTGCGGTTCGTATAGGACAGCGGTCTGGTTGTTGGTTGATGTAGCAGGTGGATGTATTTGATGTAGAGGATAGGTGCAATGGCAAGACAGTCTGGAACCAGTGTGCAGGAGAGCAGGAAGACAGCGGCGGGCGTGGCGGAGAGTCTGCTGTCGCGTGAGCAGTTGGTGGAGTTCTATCGCTTGATGTACGTGTCGCGGCGGACGGACGATCGAGAGATCGTTTTGAAGCGGCAGCAGAAGATCTTCTTTCAGATCTCCTGTGCGGGACATGAGGCTCTACTGGTGGCGGCCGGAATGGCGCTGAAGCCGGGATACGACTGGTTCTTTCCCTACTATCGCGACCGTGCGTTGTGTCTGGCGCTGGGTAATACGGTAGAGGAGCAGCTGCTGCAGGCGGTGGGTGCGGCGGACGATCCGGCCAGCGGCGGGCGGCAGATGCCTTCGCACTGGTCGAGCAAGAAGTTGAATATCGTTTCGCCGTCTTCTTCGACGGCGACGCAGTGCCTGCATGCGGTTGGGTGCGCGGAGGCGGGAAGATTTTTCACGAAGCATCCTGAGGCGGCGAAGAAGCATGAGGGAGACTATCGTGCGTTCAAGGATGTGACGTTTCATGGCGACGAGGTGGTGTATGTGTCGATCGGTGAGGGTTCGACGAGTCAAGGGGAGTTCTGGGAGTCGTTGAATACGGCTTCGAATGGGAAGCTGCCGGTGCTGTATGTGGTCGAGGACAACGGGTATGCGATCTCGACGCCGGTGGAGGTGAATACGCCGGGGGGAAATATCTCGAAGCTGGTGGCGAACTTTCCGAACTTCCACTTTGCCGAGGTTGATGGAACCGATCCGATTGCGAGTTATAAGGCGATGGTGGAGGCGGTGGCGTACTGCCGTTCGGGCAAGGGACCGGCGCTGGTGCATGGACACGTGATTCGGCCTTACTCGCACTCGCTGAGCGATGATGAGCGGGCTTACCGGTCGGTGGAGGAGTTGGAGGCGGATGCTGCGCGAGACCCGATCTCAAGGATGCAGATGTGGCTGCTGCGCGAAGGGATTCTGGATGCGGATGCGATCAACCGGTTGGAGCGGCAGGTAGACGAAGAGGTGCAGCGGGCGGCGGATCGCGCGGTGATGGCGGCGCTGCCGACGGTGGCTTCGATTACGAAGCATGTGTACTCGGAGGATCTGAGTTCGCAGGATGCACGGTTTGCGACGGAGCCGAAGGCTACTGCGGATGCGACGGAGCGGACGATGGCGGACCTGATCAATAGCTGCCTGAAGGACGAGATGCGGCGGGATGAGCGGGTGGTGGTGTTTGGCGAGGATGTGGCCGATGCGACTCGGGATGGTGCGCTGCGCGCGGGCAAGGTGAAGGGCAAGGGTGGTGTGTTTAAGCTGACGGCCGGGTTGCAGACGGAGTTTGGCAGTGAGCGGTGCTGGAACTCGCCGTTGGCGGAGGCGAATATTACGGGACGCGCGATTGGGATGGCGATGCGCGGGATGAAGCCGGTGGTGGAGATTCAGTTCTTCGACTACATTTGGCCAGCGATGCACCAGATGCGGAACGAGCTGTCGCTGATGCGGTGGCGGTCGAATGGGGAGTTTAACTGCCCGGTGGTGATGCGGGTTCCGATCGGTGGTTATCTGACGGGTGGGTCGATCTATCACTCGCAATCTGGCGAGAGTATTTTTACGCATACGCCGGGAGTGCGGGTGGTGATGCCGTCGAATGCGCTGGATGCGCTGGGGTTGTTGCGGACGGCGATTCGGTGTGACGATCCGGTTTTATTTTTGGAGCATAAGAGGCTGTATCGCGAGACGTTTGGACGGGCGGCTTATCCGGGGCCGGACTACTGCATTCCGTTTGGGAAGGCAAAGATTGTGCGGCCGGGGAAGGATCTGACGGTGCTGACGTATGGTGCGGTAGTGCCGCGGGCGCTGCAGGCGGCGCAGAAGCTGCATCGCGAGACGGGTGTGGATGTGGAGCTGATCGATCTGCGGAGTCTTACGCCGTATGACTGGGAGGCGATTGCGGAGAGCGTGAGGAAGACCAGCCGCGTGATTGTGGCACATGAGGACATGCTGAGCTGGGGGTATGGCGCGGAGATCGCGGCTCGGATCGGCGATGAGCTGTTTCATGATCTGGACGCTCCGGTGCGCAGGGTGGCGGCGATGGATACGTTTGTGGCGTATCAACCGCTGTTGGAGGATGCGATTCTGCCGCAGCCTGAGGATCTCTATCGGGCGATGCAGGAGTTGGCGGCGTTTTAGGGAGCTGCGAAACTCTTTCGCAACTGCTTCGGCGATACGGGGTTTGTGAGTGCAGACGCTTTTGTCTGGCGCTGGCGGCTGTGCGTCGCCGGGTCTGGATTGGCGGAGGGTGTCATGCGATTCATGCGCGGATTCGTTGAGGTTTCGAGGTTTTCTGCACGGGCTTTGATGGCGGGTGTCCTGTGTGTGTTGATGGTGGAGCAGCCGTTGGTGGCGGCTGCTTCGGTGAAGAAGCCGCGGGGGGCGTCGGGGCAGATTCAAGGCGACGAGCGGGTGTTGCATGTGCTGAACCGGTTTACCTTTGGGCCGAGGCCGGGAGATGTGGCGGCGGTGCAGGCGATGGGGGTGCAGCGGTGGTTCGAGGAGCAGTTGAATCCTGCGAGCATCGATGATTCGGCGCTGGATGCGCGGCTGGAGATGTTTCCGGCGATGAAGATGGATCAGGCGAAGCTGATTGAGCGGTATCCGAGCCCGCAGTTGATACGACAGACGGTTGCAAAGAAACTGCCGCTGCCGACGGACCCGGTGGAGCATGCGATCTATGCGGATGAGATTGGATTTTATGAGGCGCAAAAGGCCAAGCAGGTGGCGTTGAAGCTTGCGGCGGCGGATGACGGTAAGGGCGGCGGGGATGCGATGTCGATGGGTGTCAAGGGAGCGAAGAGTGGTGCGGCGCTGCCGGGGGATGGTGTTGATCCGGCGGTGCCGGCGATGGCGACGCATGAGGAGCAGTTCTATACGGGACTGGAGGCGGTGAAGGTGATCAACCTGCCGCCGAACGAGAGATTCAACCGGATACTGGGGATGTCGCCTGCGGAGCTGACGGGATTTCGCAAGGGTTTGAGTGGGAGCGAACAGACTGCGGCGGCGGAGGGCTTGTCTCCGATACAGCGTGAGACGTTGGCTGCGCTGCAGGGTTCGCCGAGGATGGTGGGTGCGGAGCTATTGGAGTCGCGGATGCTGCGGGACATCTATAGCGAACGGCAGCTGGAAGCGGTGATGACGGACTTCTGGCTGAACCACTTTAATGTGTATGTGAAGAAGAATCAGGACGAGCCTTATCTGCTGCCCGCGTATGAGCGGGAGGTGATTCGTCCGAGGGCTTTGGGGAGGTTTGAAGATCTATTGGTGGCTACGGCGCAGAGTCCAGCGATGCTGATGTATCTGGATAACTGGCAAAGCATTGGGCCGGATTCGCTGGCGGCGCAGAACAAGGGGAGAAATCCGAATGCGAAGCCTGCGGCGAAGGATAAAGGGTTGAATGAGAACTACGCTCGCGAGCTGATGGAGCTGCACACGCTGGGGGTGCAGTGCGAGGTGAGTGCGGATCATCCGGTGCGTGCATTGAATAAGGCTTGTGGAAAGGGATATACGCAGCAGGACGTGACCGAGGTGGCGAAGGTGCTGACGGGATGGACGATCGATCAGCCGTATCACACGGGAGCGTACCGGTTTGAAGAGCGCAGGCATGAGCCGGGGGATAAGAGGGTTCTGGGCAAGACGATTCGCGAGGGTGGCGAGGCTGAGGGGCTGGAGGTGTTGCATATGCTGGCGACCAGCCCGGCTACGGCGAGGTTTATTTCGACTGAGCTTGCGGTGCGGTTTGTGAGCGATGCGCCTCCTCCGAAGCTGGTGGACAGGATGACGAAGGCGTTTTTGTCGAGCGGCGGAGATATGAAGACGGTGCTGAGGTCGATGTTCAAGGCGCCGGAGTTCTGGTCGCCGGAGGTGTATCGCGCGAAGGTGAAGACGCCGGAGGAGTTTGTGGTCTCGGCGGTTCGGGCGAGCGGGGCGGAGGTGACGTCGGCGGTTCCACTGTTTCAGGCTCTGGATAAGCTGGGGATGCCGCTGTATGGGATGCAGACGCCGAATGGGTACAGTTGGATGGCGGGGGCGTGGGTGAATACGGGGGATCTGGTGAACCGGATGAACTTTGCGTTGAGTTTGAGCGGCAACCGGATTCCTAAGGTGGAGGCGGATTGGGGCCGGGTGTTGGCGGGGGCTGGCGCATCGGGTGCGGATGGCCCGGATGCGTTGGCGGCGGCGAAGGAGAAGCGGCTGGAGATGGTGTTGGTGGGACAGCCGGTGAGTGAGCAGACGCGGAGTACGGTGCTGGCGGAGTTTGGCAAGGAGGGCGTGCAGCAACAGGCGGAGAAGAACTTCTCTGTTCGCACGCGGGATGTGGAGCCTATGGCGCAGGTGCTGAATGCGGCGGCTCCGCAACGGATGGCGAAGGGTCCGCAGGATCGGGAGGCTGCGGTGATGGCGGGGTTGTTGCTGGGGTCACCGGAGTTTCAGCGTCGGTAGTTTTCTCCGAATAAGGAGCTATTGACAACTTCTCGGGGGCAATCGCGTTAGTACAGGTAGATAGGGAACCGTGAAACGCAACGGGAGTGGTTGCGGGAGGTTGATGTGGCGAACCGGATGAGTATGGCCGATCAGAGTGACTGGGGATGCTATCTTCATGGACGCGACGCACTGCGGCGTGGGGTTACGCGACGTGGGTTCATGAAGGGAGGGGCACTGGCGCTCATCGGGACGTCTGCGATTCCGGCGTTTCTGTCGCGGAGTGTGTTGGCGGAGGTGACGACGGCTGCGGCGAGCAAGAAGAGGCTGGTGGTGCTGTTTCAGCGGGGGGCGGCGGATGGATTGAACGTGGTGGTTCCGTATAGAGAGCCAAGCTACTACGCCATGCGGCCTTCGATTGCGATTCAACAAAAAGATGTTTTGGATCTGGATGGATTTTTCGGATTGCATCCGGCGATGGCTTCGTTCAAGCCGCTGTATGACCAGGGACATCTTGCGATTATTCCGGCGGCGGGTTCGCCTGATACGACGCGTTCGCACTTTGACGCGCAGGACTATATGGAGAGTGGAACGCCTGGGGTGAAGGCGACGACGGATGGGTGGTTGAACAGAGCGTTGCAGGCTGAGTTGGTGGGACGGCCTTCGGCATTTCGTGCGGTGGCGCTGGGGCCGCAGGTTCCGCGAACGCTGCAGGGGAGAGTGCCGGCGATCGCGGTGAATAATCTCGTAGATTTTTCTGTGGGAGGTAAGGGGCCGCAGAGTTCGCCGATCAGCAATGCGTTTCAGGCGATGTATGACGAGAGCTCGGATGCGATGCTGCATGGGACCGGGCAGGAGACGTTTGAAGCGGTGAAGATGTTGAAGGCTACGGATCCGGCGCACTATCAGCCTGCCGCGGGAGTGGTTTATCCGAATGGGCCGTTTGGCAATAGTTTGAAGCAGGTGGCGCAGTTGATGAAGGCGAACCTGGGCGTGGAGGCGGCGTTCTCGGATATCGGTGGGTGGGATACGCACGAGAATCAGGGAGGGGTGAATGGCCAGCTTGCGAATCGGCTGAAGGAGTTCTCGGATTCGATTGCGTCGTTCTGGAGGGACATGGGAGACGAGGCGGAGAGTGTGACGCTGGTGACGATGTCGGAGTTTGGAAGGACGGCACGGCAGAACGGGACCGGGGGAACAGATCATGGTCATGCGAATGTGATGTTCGTGCTGGGCGGCGGAGTGAAGGGTGGGAGGGTGTATGGCAGATGGCCGGGGTTGGCGGAGGAGCAGTTGAACGAGGGGCGGGATCTTGCGGTGACGACGGACTTTCGCAATGTGTTGGGAGAAGCAGCTACGAAGACGCTGGGGCTTAAGAATCTTGCGACTGTTTTTCCTGGTGCGCGACTGAGCCGGAGCGAGTTTTTGAATTTCAGCTAGTAACGACGGCGTGGAGAGGTTTAAATGTCACGGGATTGTCTCAATATTGTTTATGGAATGTAAAAACGATCAATCTACGAAATAGTGGAAAAAAGCGGACAACTTTCTAATCGGATTCGCGTCTTATTGAATGTACCAACCAATAGCTGGACTAGCAGTTCCCACAGTCCCGGCTTCAAATATCCGCACCAAAAGATTTCCCCACCAAAACGTAAGGCCCCCACGGTATCGGGGGCCTTCACTCCTTCTGGCGACATTATTCTGTTTGATTTATGAGAAGCCGATCTTGCGGTCGAGCGAGAGTGAGCCTGCGCCGTAGAAGAGGAGCATGAGAGCGATGGCGGCGAGGGCGAGGATGTAGGTGTAGATGCCGAAGCCCTGGTGAATGCCTACGGTGGCGAAGGCGACGAGCATGTTGATGGCTACGAGGACAGCGGCGAGTCGAGTGAAGAGCCCGAGGATGAGGAAGGCTCCGCCGATGAGTTCGGTGAAGGCGGAGACGTAGCCTAGCCAGTAGGGAAGACCGAGCGAGACGACGTAGTGCGCGTGGTGATGCAGCGCGCCGTTTGGAACTACTTTTTGGTATCCGTGGATGGCCATGGATACGCCGAGCACAAGACGCATGAGGAACGCGCCAAAGGGTTGCAGGCTGTTGAGCCACTTGGTCATAGAGTTTCCTTCAGTGAGGGTATCGCGTGGGATGTGGGGTGCGGGCGATCTTTGGAGGATCTTAGGGTGCGGGTGCCGGAGTAGGTACGAGGGTTTGGAGGAGGTACTGGTCGAGGAAGCGAGAGACGCTCTGGTTGTAGATGGGATCGGATGGAGTGGGGAGCTCGACGGTGAGTTTAGGGTCGGCTGCGGTCTGGAAGCCGGGATCTGGAGATGCGGATCGGGAGAGAAGGAGTTTCGGGGTGTGCAAGGTGGAGAGGGGATCGAGGAGTGGGAAGCGTTCGTGGAAGAGAAGGCGGACGGGGATGAGTTGGGAGCGTGGGTCGCGCTGGGCGGTGGGTAGGAGATCGGCTCGGGGGGTGTCGAGGATGAGAGCGGGGATGGTGGGGTGGGTGGCGGCGAGGCTGGTGGCGAGAGAGGCGCCGATGTCGGTTCCGTAGGGGATGATCTGCTGGGCGGGGATGGCGCGGGAGTTGGTGAGGTACTGCCAGGCGGAGTCGACGTCGTGAGTCATGGCCTGTTGGCTGGGACGGGCTGCGGCGCTTTGGCCGTAGCCGCGATAGTCGAAGGCGAAGACGTTGATGCCGAGGTTGTGGAGGCTGGCGAGGGTGGGGATGGAGTTGACGAGGGAGCCGTCGGAGCGGGGGAGGAAGAGGATGGTGGCGCGAGCGTAGCGGCCTTCCGGTGCGGAGGGAATCCACCAGCCGGTGAGCTGCGGGATGGCGGTCTCGTCGGGGCCGAAGCGGATGAGTTCGTAGGGGATGCCGGCGATGGACGACGGGCTGGACGAGGTACGGGTTGGGTGCAGGACGAGCTGCCACTGGCCTTGGTAGAAGAGCAAGCAGAAGGTGAGGTAGCCGCAGATAAGGGCCGCGAAGATGGTGAGCGCGATGCCTTTGAGAAGCCAGATGGGGCTGACGACCTCTGGTGTGTGGGATTGGGGTGGAGGGCGTCTGGTTGGATTCTTCGTGGGGCGGGGCATGGGGCAGGCTTCTGTATCGACTTTAGCATCCGACGGGCTTAGAAGCTCTAAGATGAGAGACGTGGAGGTTTTCTGTGGCGGAGTGGGTGAGGTTGTGCGGGTTAGCGGAGGTTCCGGCGCCGGGCAGGGTGATGGAGGCCGAGGTGGATGGGGTTCAGGTGTGCGTGGCGAATGTGAATGGAGTGTTATCGGCGCTGGACAATATCTGTCCGCACCGGCAGGGACCGTTGGGGCAGGGATGGGTGGAGGGTGAAGCGGTGATCTGTCCGTGGCACTCGTGGGCGTTCAATGTAAAGACAGGACTGGCGGAGTTTCCCGCGCATGAGCGCGTGGAGGTATTTCCGCTGCGTGTTGAGGGTGAGGACGTATTGGTGGATATCGAGTAACGGGGAGGAATCAAGTCGGGAACATCGTGCAGGCTGAGGAAAAATACCTGGCAAGATGCGGAAGCAGGTGGGTTACGCTGCATCTAACAACACAGATCTACTCGATAGGGTAGCTGGTTTAAGGGGCCATTTATATGAAGCTACGTACGTTGTTTCTTGCTGCTGTTGCATTCGTGGTTCTGGCTGGTTCGGTTGTGCCGGCAAACGCCCAGAATCATCATCACCGTCGTCATCACCATCATCATCACAACTAAACTTTGAAAGAAGGTTGAGAGAGACTCGGCGATTGCGCCGGGTCTTTTTTGTGCGCGACGGGATTTGGTCCGCCGTCAGCGTGCTGTAACGGTAATACTGATAGAATCGATTAAATGTCCCTATCCCATTGAATGCAAGCAACTTACTTGATTTCATTATGCATGATTTTATGCAGAAATGGCAGAAGTTGCCTAAAAAGCAGGTCAGTTCTGCAAATCTTCAGCAAAATTCCAGAGCGCGCTTTGAACGTCGGTCTCCCCAGCAAAGCCTATGTTCCGTGACACAACATACCCACCGCCAGCAATGGCACAGCCACAACCGTAGCCGACACCCGCCGCAATCGCCGCTACGTCGAAAACCCTGAAAGCATCGCGTAGCCTGTTCCTACCATTTGCTGCACGCTCTCCGGCACCTCCTGCATATACTCAGCTGATGCCGTTCCGGTTTCCAGACCTACGGCTTTGCCGATCACGAAGGCGACGGATTAGGCCTCTGTCTCGCGCACAACCCTACATAATCTGCTGCTGCGGCGTCGTTGCTTCGGTAAGCGTCGCGGTGCGCCGCTCGGCCTTGTGCAACATCTCGTTGGCAAGTAATGGAATATCATAGCCTTAGGATCGAAAACTCCTCGGCCCCGGACTGACCGGGGAGGATGGCGAGTCGTCCGCCGTAGCGCATGCCAGGTGCGGGGGCGATATTCTCGGTAGAGACGAGCTGGATGCCGTAGACGGTTAGGTAGAAGACACCACCAATTTCGGCAAAATCGTTAGTGCCGCAGCCCACGCTAAGTTCAGCTAGGCGCAAAGTTCTCTTATTAAATGAGAGTATTCAGATCGAATGCGGTCCCGCTCCGATAGCCCACTCGTATCGGAGACAAATCTGTGATCCACTTCTCAATCGCCTTCGGAGTTGTTCGGAAGAGCGACGGCCTACTACTTAACCATCCTGGTTGAACGTTAGTAATGGCTCCAACATCTCCGAGGTCGATGCCGATCGTCACGGCGACTCGAGATTGCCTGGGTGGAACTTCGGTGATGAGGTGGTACGCTCGTTTCTTCATGGAAGACGGTCTCTTCCTCCGAAAGGCGTTCTTCACTGCAGCTCTGCGTGCGGCAGACGCCATGCTTTTCGGTAAGCGTCTGCCGCAGAGTGGAAAGCAACCACTACCTAAAACAATATTTTGACCGCAATTTGAGTATTGAATGGTTCGCCAGGCCCAATTCCTGGAGAGCCGTTGGCGTCGCCGATAGTATCGCTGACTTTGACGAAGGAGCTTGAGCCAAACGTGCCTCCGGGCTGCGCATAATTGTTGCGGTTGTAGAGGTTGAACATCTCAGCTCGAAGCTGGAGCGTCGCTCTCTCCCAGATCTTCGTGTTCTTGAAAACGGAGAGATCGATGTCCCCATAGCCCGGCCCGAAGACCTGGTTCCGCCGTAGGTTGCCGAAGGTTCCCGGAGCAGGGGTCGCGAATGCTGCAGGATTGATCCACTGGATGCCGCTGGAAACGATGGAGTGAGAGACTCCCGCGTTCGGATTTCCGACGAAATTGGGGCGCTGATACTTCTCTCCTGTGCCGCTGTTATCACTGGAGGTGGCGATGTTGAATGGAAGGCCACCGTGGAAGGATAGTGCTCCATTCACCTGCCAGCCGGAGGAGAGCCAGTCTGGGCCTCGTCCCAGGCGGGGAAGGTTGTAAAAGACCGCGCCGTTAAAATTATTTCGCGTGTCATAGTCGCTGTTGCCGTAGTCGCCCTTCAGGTTTGTGCTGTCCTGCGGGAGACGGCTGCGATAGACCGTCATATCATCCAGGCTATGGCTCCAGGTATAGTTCAATACTGTCGAAAGACCGTGGTAGCCGCTTGTTCGCACCGTAGCTTGCAATGAGTTGTAATTGCCGTTTCCGTTGCTCTCGACCTGGTTGATAACTCCGTAGTTTGGGTATTGGCTGTAATAAGGACGCGTGCTCTGCACTGGGGTTGTTGAGCCAGCATTAAGTGGAGTCTGGTTGATATCCGCCAGGGTGATCTGTTTGCGGCTCTCGTTTCCGATATAACTTACCGACAAGACTGCCCTGGAGCCCAGGCTCTGCTCTACGCCGAACTGGTAGTTGTAGGTGTACGGAGTCCTGAACTTCGGATCGACCGAGAAGATGCCGACCACGTTTGCGGCCCCGGTGTTGAAGATGGGCTGCCCACTGACGATTGTGTAACCGGAAGGGGTGAAGGTCTGCACAGGACTGGTTCCTGCGGGATTGCCTTCAAAGCCATTCGGACCGCCGTTACTGGGGCGATTGTCAAAGAACGGACTGAGGCTGGATGCGTCGTAATAGACTCCAAACGAGCCGCGAACAACGAGACCTCCGTTCTCGCGTGGCTGAAAAGAAAGGCCGAAACGCGGACCGAAATTGTTCCGGTCCTGGGGGTACAGATTGCTAAGCCCATTGCCTTGCACCACAAGGCCCGTCGTTGAACCTGGTATGAACGTCGGCAAATTCTTGTCCCCGTTGTGCAACGGGCCGACGTAGTCATAGCGGAGACCGTAATTGACATTCAGGCGCCTCGTTACCTGCCAAGCGTCCTGGGCAAACAAATCATAGCTATTCACATAAATCATGCGCTCGGCATCGCCGCTGGCAAACGAGGACGTATCGACCTCTCCGGCGAGGAAGTCAGCCAGCGCTCTGACTGTCGAGCCATAAGCATTTGGGTTGACCAAATAACCTTTATGGTTGACGCCCTGCGAACCATCGAAGTTGAACGATCCCAGAGCATTGCGGAAATAGAACTCGTCCAGCTGAGCCTTCCGATACTCTCCACCGAATCGAAACTGGTGTTTGCCTACATCGTAGGAAACAGCATCGGTGATATGTCCGGTCACATCATTGCGCCCTTCCGGAGGTGTTTCGCCCGTCCCATCAAATCCGGAGATATTGATGCTTGGCGCGCCGGTGGCAGTCGCTTCAGTATTCAAACCCAGAGCGATCACATTGAAGCTGGTATTGAAGTCGTGGAAGGCCTGGTTATAAGAGCTGACGCCCAGCAGCACTTGGTTGACCAGCTTCGGACTAAAGATTCGGTTGTATACCACGGAGTAGTTCTGAACGTGGATCGGAGCTACTTCATAGAAGTTTTTCAGATTCGATCCGACAGGCGCCGTCTGGTTGCCCTGTCCGATGGCTCAGCGAGCGGACAGGGTATTGCGATCATTGAAGCTGTGATCCAGCTTCACCACGCCGTTGTTGCTGTATCCGGTCTCCGGATCGGGGCTGATGTAGTTGTTTGCCGCAGCTGGTCCAGTTAATGCGGATGCAGGGTACAACGTCGCAATCAGAGCTGTCGAGACAGGGTTTACTGGGATGTTATTTGCGGCCAGCAGGTTTAATGCCTGAGCCTGATAAGCCGTGGAAGGTTCAGTGGCTAAACCCGACAGCGCGATGGTGAACTGCTGCCGCTCGAACGCGGTGAAGAAAAAGGTTTTGTTCCGAAAGATTGGTCCACCAAGTGAATAGCCGAAATTCTCGTTACGTAGCTCGCGTTTTGGAACAAATACCGGACTCGCTGCCAGCGCCTCATTGCGATTGAAGTAGTAAGCACTCCCGTGTAGCTGGTTCGTTCCCGATTTGATAATCAGGTTCGCAGTTGCACCGGGGTTACGTCCCGTTTCGGCGTTCGATTGCGTCTGCAGCGAAAACTGGTCGATTGCGTCGATCGGCATCATCGTTCCAGCGATGCCACCGATGCCGCTTTGGTTGATGGCAGAGTTGTTAGCCCAGAGGTCGTTGTTGTCCGTCCCATCGATCTGCCAATTAGTCTGATTCGAGCGCGCTCCATTGACTGAGCCGAGTACTCCTGAATAACCGCCAAATCCGGGAATGAAACCTACGATCTTCTTGAAGTCCCGCGAATCGAGAGGAAGGTCCTGGAGTGACTTACCGGCTATGACCGCGTTCTGCACACTGGACGCCGTATCGAGAGAAAGCGCAGACGCGGACACTTCCACCGTCGTATTTACCGATGAGACCGACAGTTTCAGTGGAAGGGCGAGGATCACTCCTGCATTTACCGTCACACCATTAACGACAAGCGTCTGAAAGCCCGTAGCTTCAACCCGTATGGTGTAAGTGCCTAACGGCAGGTCCTGAAACCCGTATTCACCGGCCCCGGACGATACGGTTTGATGAGTCAGGCCCGTATCATCCGCAGTTGCCCTCACTTCAACGTTCGGTACGGCAGCCCCGGCGATGTCTGCGACGGAGCCACTGATGCCTCCGCGAAAGGTCTGCGCCGTCGAGTTGAACGGCCAGAGACTGATGATGCCTAGAAGGATTAGAAAACGTCCAGTGAATCGACGAATGTTCAACATGACAGATGACCTCGAGAAAAATCAAACTGGAAATTTGTCCATTTGTTTAGTTCATGCTCGCGCCGCAACCGACAAGATCAGTCGTTGCATCGACAGCGTTTCGGCCATGGGAGGATCTGAACTGGATAGGCACAGAAAAAGTCCACGACCGTACGGTTCGGGCGGGCTTGTTTCTGCGTATGGAAGTCTAGTGGGGCGAGTCTACCAGACCAATTTAGATCGCAGAAAAAGACAACTCATGCCTGCCAGAGACCTGGGACGGGCGACAACAGCGAGCGCTGTTCGTGAGTATCTTCTGCATATTCGGAATGGTAAAGGCCATGCAGTAGTTCTGCAAGTCAATCCGCTAAGGTGTGTGCTACTGGTCATGTATTTTCAGTAGCCTTCGGCCTTACCAAATCTGGGGCGCTGATCATCAACCCCATCGGCATATGAGTTTTCGGATCTGTCAGACTACTCGATCAGATTCGTTCTGCTTGGCTGAGACGACTCTTCAATCAAATCCGGAATTGTAGTGACTGCAGCATGGTCCTTGAATGGTGGCGAAGGTAGTGGAGCAAGCTTTTCGTACCCACGCCGGGGTGCCAGGACCGAGATGTGGGCATCGCCAGATTCACCTCAAAGACAGGTGTTCAACAGATGCCATTCATCTATTTGACCCTAGACCCGGGGCTGCGAGTCAAACTTAATCGGCCCAGCGGAAGGGAAGCGCGAGGTCGACGATGCGCCCATGACGATACGCCATATTGATGGAATGCTCTTTGTTGAGCCATTGTGATTCGTTAATCTTTTGAGGCAGGAGATCGTTCGAATCCCATTGCGTCGAATAGTGCGCTTAGATTCTGCTAACCTACGCAAGAAGTCATCGATAACGAAACGAAAAGGAGCTAGGCATGGCGTACAGGGATCTTCGCGAGTACCTCAAGAGACTGGAGGTTAAAGGATTGCTCTGTCACGTTCAAGCCGAAGTTGATAAAGACTGGGAACTGAGCGCTGTCTGTCGTCATACGTTTCGTTCGATCCCTCAGGAACGTCGACCCGCTCTAATGTTCGACAAGATTAAAGGCAGCACAATTCCTTTGGTCGTTGGCATTCTGGGGGGATCTCGAGAGATTTATGCGACCGCTCTCGACACAACCATCGATGGGATATGGGATGTATGGGAACGCAGCAAAACTCCGATCGCTCCGCGCATCGTGGAATCGGGTCCTTGCCAGGAGGTCGTGTATATGGGCGAGGATGCTGATCTTGAGATGTTTCCCACCCCGATATGGACGGTGGGACAAGATCCGGGCCCGTACCATACATCCCCTTTTGTCATCACACGCGACCCAGAAACGGGAGTGCCGAATATGGGCACCTACCGGGTGCAAGTGAAGACCGCGAAGCGGGCCGGAATCATGATCGGTCCGAACCGGCACATGAACTTCCATATCGACAAGAACGAGGCAGCCGGCAAGGATACGGAAGTTGCCATCGTCCTGGGGACTGATCCAGTTGTGGGTTTGACCTCCGTGAGTCCGTTTCCGTACGGCGTGGACGAATTGTCCGCAGCCGGTGGCATTCGGGGCGAGGCTGTCGATGTTGTGAAGTGCAAGACCGTAGATCTTCTTGTACCGGCTACGGCGGAGATCGTGATTGAGGGAAAGATTCGATGTGGTGTGCGTGAAGCGGAGGGGCCATTTGGAGAATACGCAGGATACATGGGCACGGGAGGGAACAACCCTTTGTTCGAGGTCACCTGTATTACGCATCGCAAAGATCCGATCTATCAGGCCTTTTTGAGCCAGATGCCGCCGAGCGAATCCTCTTGCATCAAGAGCCTGGGGCGGGAGATGGAGATCCGCAGGCATCTGAGGAATCATCTTGCATTACCGATTAGAGATGTTCATTTAACAGAGAGTAGTGGGGCTGCGGGCCGGTTGATTATTTCTCTCAAGAAGCAGAACCGATTTCAGCCTCTCAAAGCAATTCTGGGCGCTTGGTCTCTTGGATTTGCCATCGGCAAGACCACAATCGTTGTGGATGACGATATCGATATTCGTGATTCGTTCTGGGTGGAATGGGCGTTGGCGTTTCGCATGCAGCCTGCCGAGGATATTCACATTCAGAAAAATACCGATCCGATCACGCTCGATCCCTCGCAACCCTTGCGGGACGGAAAGTCAGTTTCGCCTTATCAGCAGGTCAGCTCTCGCGTTGGTATTGATGCCACTCGCAAGCACCCCTATCCTGCTCTGGCGGTTCCTCCCACGAAGGACCTGAACAAGGTGGCAGAACAATGGGAACACTATGGGATCAAAGGCGTAAAGCTTCCTTGAGATAGTGCCGCATATGACCCGATGTTGCGCGCTGCTTCGGCATCGTTGTAAAAAGGAACAAGAACGTATGCCCTCAAGGAATTCCAATACGCTGGCTTTCCGTTCCGCCAACTGTCCTTGTTGTTGGTGTCGATAGATATTCCTTCCCTTCTTATCAGGTTCCAAGGCCCGTTCCAGGGCGAATTTTCCAACAAGCTCAAATGACACAGGCAAGCATACCCATATGTCGAATAATCGTCGTTCCCCCGCTTCGCTCTTCTCTATGGTCTCCAGAAGAAGCTTTCTTGGACAGGCAGCAGCTCTTTTGGCGATGTCTGCGTTGCCCGCGTCACTTTTTGCCGAAGAAGTCGTGAAGGTTGAGCAACCGAACGCTGGTAGCGCCGGTGCCGTGTGGAAGCCTCTCATTGAAAAGGCAGCGGCTCAGACAAAAGGAATCGTGCGACCGCAGTGGATCGGAGGAGATCCTGGGTTATCCCAGGTGCAGTTACTTGCTGGCGCGATTGATGTAGGATTCTTTGGTCCTATCGGCGCAGTGGAGACGGACCTCCGCGGAAATGACGTCGTCATCTTCGCCCCTGGTCTCATCAATCATGGCTCCTGGATCGTGAAAGGCGACAGTTCCTTTAGAACGCCCGAAGATCTCAAGAACAAGCGGATAGCGACTCAACCGGAGACAAGCGAGACATACCGCCAGGCTCGGTTGGCTGCAAGTCTGAACGGACTCGACCTAAGGCGCGACTTCCAGGTGATCTTCGGCCCGCCTACAGCAAATCTCGCGTTATTCGAGCGAGGTGACGTCGACGCGGTAATTACGATCGAGCCTATCTCTTCCCGTTTGATCGCGAAAGGCGCAAGAGAGATTGCACGAGTTCGTGATCAATGGAAGAAGGGAACTGGCGACGATCGGCCTTTATTCCTTGGAGGGCAGGGGGGACGCCGAGAATGGTTTGATCAGAACCGCTCAACAGCACGAGAGTTGGCCGGTTTATATATCGAAGCCAACAAGCAGATTAAAGCCAATCCGAAATTGATCGCAGATTTGCATCAGGTATTGGGGCTCAGGGATGATGATCGAGCGACGATAGACCTGCTGGTTAAGAGATTGCCCGAGATCTATTCAGGAGAGTGGAGCCCGGCAGTTGCGAACGTTGCAAACAAAGTCGTCGATGTAGCCGTGACCAGTGGAATCCTGAAAGGAAAGCCGGCGAGGCCGATCTGTGAAATCGCCTAGACCGGTCATTTCTACTAAACCTACGTACAAGGGAACCGTGAACGCTAGTAAGGGCGCTGCCCCAGAACGTCCTTCACTGCTTCGTTCGTGGCAAAGGTATCTTCGCGCGTCGCTCCTGCCACCCGCTCTTTTTTTGCTGGGACTGGCCTTGCTTTGGGCATTGATGGCGCGCATGATGCACACTACGCTGATGCCTTCGTTGCGCGAAATCGCTCTCGAAATGAAGCGCATTATCGTCAATGAGGACGCCCTCGGTCATATCGGCCTCACCCTCGAACGTATCGTGCTCGGCTGTGCGCTCGCATTCCTCATCTCGCTCGCCGTGGGTATTCCGGCTGGACGCAATCGCTGGCTGGAGGCATTTTTCAGACCCGGCATTGTGTTGGGATTAACCATCCCAGGGTTGGTTTGGGCCCTTCTTTGTGTCATCTGGTTCGGAGTGAACTGGAAGTCGCCTGTCGTGGCGTTGGCACTCGGAGTTAGCCCCGCGCTGACGGTCAATGCAATCCAGGGAGTTCGTGCGGTGGACTACTCCCTGATTGAGATGGCACACGTGTTCCGGTTATCGCCAACGGCACGTTTGCGCCATTTATGGTTTCCGGCGATGGCGCCGTTTCTGCTAAGCGGTGTGCGCACAGGACTATCTCTGGCCTGGAAGGTCATCGTACTGGTAGAGATTTTTGGTATGTCCAGCGGCGTTGGATACGAATTAAATCAGGAATTCAGTTCGCAAAATGTCGCAGGCGTGCTTGCCTGGACAGTGATTTTCGGGGGCGTCATGGGCGTCATCGAGTATGGACTAATACAGGGGATCGAGCGCAACATCACGCGTTGGCGGAGGAGGGCTACGGTATGAATAGCCCGCTGTCGTTCGTCCATGTCTCCAAATCGTTTTCCTCGCCGACGGGAGAACTGCGGATGGTGCTCGATGATTTTTCGTTTGAGCTGAAGAGTGGCGAACTGGTCGCGGTAGTGGGTCCTTCCGGCATAGGAAAGACGACGCTTTTACATCTGGCAGCCGGTCTGGATCGTCCCGACAGCGGCAGTGTTGTACTCGATCCATCTTCATCCGATAGTGCGGTGGGAATGGTCTTTCAACAACCTCGTCTGCTCGAATGGCGTGACGTCAAGACCAATCTTCGCCTTGCGACGGATGCTGCAGGCATTCCGGCGGAGGCGGGATTGGACATGTTGCATGCCGTGCAGATGTCCGACCACGCTGACGCATACCCATTGTCGCTCTCCGGCGGAGAACGGCAACGTATTGCACTTGCGAGAGCCTTCGCCATTCGGCCAGAGCTGCTGTTGATGGATGAGCCGTTCAGCGCACTCGACGAACTAACTAGCCGCAAATTGCAGTTGCTCGTTCAGAAATTATGGCTGGAGCGTCGTTCAAGCGGACTGATCATTACCCACGACACCTTTGAAGCGGCTTTTCTCGCAGACCGTGTCGTTGTGCTGAAGGGCAAACCTTGCTCCATCGATTCGATCATCGATATACCCATTACGCGTCCTCGTATGACGGATGACGTGAGGATCTTCAATTACCACATCCAGATCCTGGACGCTTTGATAGGGGCTGACGCAATTAAGCGTTAAGGTCGTTCGTGTTGACATCTTGTATGTCGATCGACCATACTTTTGATCAAAGACTATGAGCCAACGCGATTCCATCACGCTCCTCGAGTGTTGTACGCTTCGCTGTTGTTGTCGCTAGTCTTCCCCTCCTAAGACGGCCTTCTCCCAGCTTCCGGTTCGTCGCATTCCCTTTTTCAAAAAACAGATGCCGGCCTTCTCTTCGAGATCAAAGGGGAAGGCTGTAGCTCAGGAATGATAAGACCAGATGAGATTACGCAATGTCGTATTGAGTGGGGCAAAGATCCTTTCACGGTACGTGGGGATGGCTCTGCTCCTTGCTGTATTCATCCCAGCCAATTCTATCTTCGCGCAAATTTCAACCGGTGCGTTATCCGGCACTGTGTATGACCAGTCTAGCCGCGGCGTTGTCAGTGCTTCAGTCACTGTCAAAAACCTCGGAACCGGTCTCACGCGGAACGTCGTTACCAGAGATGACGGATCGTATCTCGTTGCTGAGTTGCCGGTCGGCAGCTACAGCATCACGATCGGTAGTCCAGGTTTTGCGACAGCGAGCATTCAGAATATCGTCATCACGGTGGCTCGGCAGTCGGTACAGGATGTTTCTCTGGCCGTAGGTTCGGCTACGGAATCAGTGGTTGTGAATAGCGAAGAGCAGCTCACAGATACAACCAACCCGTCTCTTGGTGGGTTTGTATCACCCGAAAAGATGGAGGATATCCCCCTCAATGGCCGTAACTTTGTCGATCTGGCGTTCCTGCAGCCAGGTATCAACAAAAACACCAATCTTGCTCCCCAAGGTGGAACAACGGGAGAGTGGTTCAGTTCCAATGGATTACCCGATCGCTCGAACAACCAGTTGTTGGATGGAGCTTCCGTTGTCAGTATCCAGGGAGGCGCAGGCTCTTCGATCCTCAGCACGTCTCTCGGTGTCGATGGCATTCAAGAGTTTCGCGTGATCAATGGCTTCGCGGGTGCTGAGTATGGTGGGGTTCTAGGCGCACAGCTCGTGATGGTCAGCAAAGGGGGGACGAACGCGTTTCACGGCGATGCTTACGATTTCGTTCGCAATGACGCGTTGGATGCGAAAAGCCCCTTGTTGCTTTCGACCCAACCGAAACAATCGTTCCAAAGGAACCAGTTTGGTGGCGCCTTGGGTGGACCGATTGTGAAAAATCGGTTATTTACCGAAACCGTGCTGGAAGTGCTGTTGGCCACCCAACCTCAAACGGGCAGCTCCGTGTCCTTCGACGCTGGCTGCGTCGCTCAGGCAGGCGCTCAATTGACTAACGCGCAATGCTCGCAGCTTAAGCTGCCGAGTTCGACCCCCAGCATAACGGTAAACCCAGTGTCGGCCCTGCTGCTTCCCGCACTTCGGCCCCCTGCGGGAACGAACGGGTTACAGTACTCCGGTTCAAATTTTTCCTATTCGTTCCCCTTGCCACAGCAGGAGTTCTACGGCCAAGAACGTGTGGACTACACGCTGGGCGCGAACGATACCGCTTTCGCGCGGTTCACGTCGGATCACGCTACGGTTCCTGTGCTGAACAGCTTCCCCTACTTTTATTACGACATTCTTAGCAAGGGAAACATTGGTACCATCTCGGAGACACATATTTTCTCGCCGAAGCTACTCAGCACTGTTGGATTTTCGTATACGGGGATCGACGTAAGCGCCACATGCACGGCCCAAATTCCGGGAGGCTACGAACTGGTTGCCGGCGCAGGCATGGGATCGATCAGCATCGCGGGGAGCGCCAGTTTCGGTCCGTGCAGCTCCGACACTCGTTCTCGAAAACTTCTCTACAGCCTGCGCGATGACTTGGTCTATGACCGCGGGATAAATTCCGTCAAGTTCGGTGTACTTTACGTTCGCGATGTCCCGACCATCTCATCGCCGCAAAATGCACGAGGCAGTTTTACCTTTCCGAGCCTGGCCGATTTTGTTCAGGGCAACTCTAATGGGTATACCTTTCACACCGCTGGACCACGCTACTATCCCGCTTTCCGGCAGAACGAATTTGGTTTCTACGCGCAGGACGATATCAAGCTGACTCGTCGATTAGTGCTGAACGTGGGCCTGCGCTATGAACCATGGACCATGCCAACGGAACGGAATGGCCAATCCGCTTTTATTAACAATGACCCTCTCGTTGATCCCAATGGAACATTTCAGATTGGCCCGCTGATCGCCAGTAACCCAGCGCTCACCAACTTCGGTCCTCGCATAGGACTGGCATGGGATATCTTTGGAAGCGGAAAGACGGCTCTTCGTGCAGGCTACAATCGCCTCTACGACTTGGAGCCGCTGAACAGTACCTATAACAACTATTCAGTCGGTACTCCGCCCTTCTCTGGTGCATTCTCAACATCGAATGTCGCGCAAGCAACCTATACCTATCGGCAGGGCCTGCCGATCGCGGGTGTTTCGAATGCGACCGAGACAGGTTTACTGCCGTTTCCAACTCCCGCCAATGCCTGGAGCAACTATGGCATAGCGCTGTATGCCCAGCCAGTGGGACACAACATTAAGCAGCCCACAGCCGATATCTGGACCCTTTCGGTACAGCAACAGCTTCCACTTCGATCGGTGCTGACGCTTTCCTATGTGGGTGATCGCGGTACTCATCTGATTCAAAGTCTCGATATCAACCCGAATGTTAGACAGGTTGTGAATGGACAAGACTACTGGCCTTCTGGAGCGACAAGAATCAACAAGCAGTACACCTCCATCAATCAGAACGGGACAACCGGAGACTCGAACTATAACGCGTTTGAGGCGAATGTTAACTACAGCGCCTCTCCAAAGCTGCAGTATCAGATGGCTTATACCTGGTCTAGAGCCATCGACAATGTACAGGGAGTCGTAGGGGCCGAAAGCGCTGCATCACCTCTTGAGCCTGCAGACTCCTACAATACGAGACTCGATCGAGGTCCCGCTATTTTTGATGCGACCCAGAACCTCCACGTCAATGCGATCTATCATTTGCCAGACATTAAGGGACACGGCGGCATCGTACGAACGTTTACCAATGGCTGGTGGGTATCTCCAATTCTTGCTGTACAAAGCGGGCTTCCATTTACACCAACGATTGCTATCAACAACTCGCGTTCCGGTGTGGGCAATAACGGCAGCGGTGGAGTGGATCGTCCGTCTTACGTAACTTCGGCTAATCTTGCAGCAGCCTTGTTGGTGGATCCAAACGCCACGGTATATCGGAAGTCCTCGGTCATTCAGCATTCCCGGACCCAATATTTCAACCCACACATGTTCACCGTTGGGCCCGCAGGATATTTAGGAACCGCGGGGCGCGATTCTCTCCGTGGCCCCGGATTGCTCGATCTCGACTTTGCAGTCAACAAAGATACTCCCCTTCGTTTTTTAGGGGAAAAGGGAGCGCTTGAATTGCGCGCGGAGATTTTCAACGTACCGAATCATGTGAACTACGGAGAACCGAATGGCTCCGTCTGGAGCTCGGCTACCGCGATCAATCCAAATGCAGGGCTCATCACCAGTTTGATCAATCCAACGCAAAGCTCATGGCGCGACGTTCAACTCGCGGTAAAGGTTCTGTTCTGAAGATAAAGATGGCAATGTTCGTTGGCTAGATGAAGACTGAATTGATGGGACGTGCTTCCACCTGTGTAGATCGAAAGGATTGGTTCATGCTTCGCATTGTCGGTAAAACCGGGTTACTACGAAATATTCTTGTTGTCGCACTTTGTGCCGGATCTATCGGCTCGGCACAAAGACGGTCTCGCACCGATGTGCCGCAAGGCGCCGAGGACGATCAGACGGCCTGCCACAAACTCATTGGCACGCCCAATCTGACTATCCTGTCCGCGGAGATTGTGCCCGCGGCGAAGCCTTTGCCTGCGTATTGCCAGGTCTACGGTTTGATTGCACCGGCAATTCATTGGCAGGCTCAGTTGCCTCTCGGAACTGCCTGGAACGGCCGCTTACTGAACATTGGTAATGGAGGCAAGGCGGGTAACTTTGGATTTGCCTACAATCGCTTGGCTGCGGGCTACGCTGTCGTCAGCAACAATACCGGCCATGACAACGGGGCGGAGCCAAATTCAACCTTCGCCTTCAATAATAAGCAGGAATTCTTCGACTATGCCTATCGAGCGATTCATGTCACGGCGAACGCATCGAAGACGCTGGTGCAGACGTTCTACGGGAGACCGCAGAAGTATGCCTACTTCGAAGGTTGCTCCACGGGGGGACGCCAAGGGATGCTGGAAGCCCAAAGATTTCCATCCGACTTTGATGGGATTGTGATTGGTTCGCCGGCCATCGACTTCACGAAGCTGAATGTTGCGCATATCTGGACAGAGAAGCATCTCCTGGAAAACAATAGCGCTGGAAATCTCGCATTTGATATCGACGGAGACGGAAGTTTCAAAAGCTTAACCAAGCTCAATATCCTTCGTGAGGCCGTGTTGGCGAAGTGTGACGCCAAGGATGGAATCAAAGACGGCGTTGTCGATGACCCCCGTGCCTGCGACTTCAAACCTGCTGTGGACCTGAAGGCGTATGCCTGCCCGAATGACAAGAACGCCGACGGGTGCTTTACCCAGGCCCAGCTTGAGACCATCGAGACCATTTATAATGGGCCCCACGACTCGAAGGGGAAGCAAATCTTCTTTGGACCATCCTTTGGGTCCGAGGTGCAATGGCCGCTGAATGTCATCCCCTGGGGAGGAAATCATTTCCTGCCGACGAATCTCGCCTATGAGATCGATCATGCAAACTTTCTGATCTATGAGGACTCCCCTGGATTGACCGCTGAGAACATTCGCGATCTTTCCTACAAACCGGATAAACACGGCGTATTTCCAGAGTATGCGTGGTGGGAGTTCAACTTCGATGATGCAACCAATGGCAAGGCCGCTTTTGTCGAACGCTATCTGGACGCGGTCGATCCCGACCTCACCCGTTATTTGAAAGACAAGAAAGGGAAGCTGCTCATCTATCAGGGTTGGAGCGACGGCGATGCGCTTCCGGAGAGCATCGTCCACTACTATCAGGATATGGTGAAGACCACCTTCAATGGCTCCTACGAGGAGGCCCAAAAGGACACTCGGTTATTTATGATGCCTGGAATGGGCCATTGCGGTGGCGGGCCAGGCCCAAATGAGTGGGACAAATTGCCTGTCCTGACGAAGTGGGTGGAGGAAGGGCAGGCGCCGGATTCGATTGTGGCGGTCCATCGTAGCAACGTTCGTGACGATGCTCATCCTGGGGCGGTCACGAATGAGCGAAAGCTATGCCCATTTCCGCTACACGCCGTTTATACCGGACCAGCAGGCGGCCAGAACGATCCAGCGAATTGGAAAGAACAGAACTTCGCTTGTAGGGAAAAGTAATGACCGACGCGGTACCGAGTGGACAGTCTCCCATCACTGATGCGATCGATCATCTGGTGATCGACGCAGGGGAGCAGATAGATTTAGCTGAATCGACATACCGTCGCCTGGGATTTCACCTAACCCCCCGGGGACGGCATTCCATTGGCTCGGTCAATCACCTTGCTGTCTTCGACGGACCTTATCTGGAGCTCCTGGGTTTTGAGCCGGGTTCTCCATCGGCCCGATCCGACGTGAAGGGCTTTCCAGCAGGCCTGAACGGGTTGGTGTTTCAACCTCTTCATCCCAACGAGATCTATCACCAGTTGCTCGAACGGGGAGTGGATGCGCTTCTCCCCTCGGACCTGTCGCGGCCGGTGGCCACTGAGAGCGGTGAGCGAACTGCGGCGTTTCAAGTCGTTCGTCTGGCTCCGGGAAGCTCTGGCTTCGGACGGCTGTACTTCTGTCATCACCTCACGCCGGAGTTAGTGTGGGTTCCGGATCGGCCGTCCCATGCCAATGGAGCGACGCGGATATCGAGGGTGCGAGTTATTGCAGAGGACATCGATACGACGCAACACCCACTACAGGAAATTGCGGCCGAGCATCTCGTCCAGGATTCTGAAGCGGCAACGATGGTCTACCAGGTTGGAGGATGCAAGATCGAGATGATGGACGATGCGCGGGTTCCAGCTTATCTGGTACCAATTCTTCCGCACGCTGCGGGGAGAAGCGCCTACATGGCGGTGCTTACGTTCCGCGTTGCCGATCTCGGAAGCGCCGAAGCCCATCTCAAGGCGAACGGCATTGCGACGATTGCCACGGCCGATCGCGTTTTGGTATCAGCCCATGAGGCATTGAATGTTGGAATCGAATTTGAAGCAGGAAGCTGAAAATGGTTGAGAAGGAAGTTCGTCGGGCGTTATCCGGGAATTTAGGCGATGCACTTTGGAGCGAAGGTGCTGGAAACAGCCCTGCTTTGATCGACCTTGGCGCAGGACCAGATCCAGTTGTTTATTCCTACGATCAAATGCATCATCTTCGCCGTGCGATCGCGAGAGGTCTCTACGCACAAGGATTGACGCGTGGAGATCGCATCGCGATCCTATCGGCCAATCGGACGGAATATCTCGCGGTGTATCTCGGCGCAATGACGGCCGGCCTGATCCCGGTGCCCATCAATATCAAGTTCCCGCGCAGCACGGTAGACTACATTCTGAAGGATTCAGGGGCGAAGATGCTCTTCGTCGACCAGGCACGTGATACGCCGGAAGTCCGCAACCTTCCGACGATCGTCTTCGACGAGGCTGCCGGTAGCGACAGCTCGTTCTCTACCTTTCTGGATCATGGCGCGTTTGGTACCGTCGAGCCTCTGCACGGAGAGACCGCACTCCTTCTCTATACCTCAGGATCGACCGGTATTCCCAAGGGAGTAGAGCTTTCTCATCAGAGCCATCTTTGGGTACTTCAAAAGCGCATACGGTCTTCCTCCTCACCGCGGCTACGTACGCTGGTTGCGGCCCCGCTTTATCACATGAATGCTCTCGCTACCGCGCATGCTGCTCTTGCCCAAGGGGATTCGGTCGTCTTGCTGCCGGGCTTTGACGCACAACATTACGTAGACGCCATTGGCCGATACAGTTGCAATGCTCTGACCGCGGTGCCAACGATGTTCTCCATGATTCTCAAGCGACAGGATTTGCTGGATGAGGCAGATCTTTCCTCGGTGCGCATGATCCGCATGGGGTCGGCTCCTGTCTCTCCGTCACTGTTTCGTTCGCTGCGTGACCTGTTTCCCGAAGCCACGATTCTCAACGTGTACGGTACGACCGAGGCTGGTCCGATTGTCTTTGGCGACCATCCTCACGGTCTCGCGCGCCCTCCGTTATCGCTGGGCTACGCTCATCCCGAAGTGGAGTTGCGGATTGAGGGTAACTCCGAGGGTGAGGCTCAAGGCGTACTTGAGATCCGGTCTCCAGCGCTCATGACCGGCTACTACGATCAACCCGAGCTTACCCGCAAGGTCTTTACGGAGGATGGATTTTATCGAACGGGGGATATCTTCCGTCGCGATCCTGAGGGCTTTTATTTCTATGTGGGACGGGCGGATGACATGTTTTCCTGTGGTGCGGAAAATATCTATCCGGGCGAGGTCGAGAAGACGCTCTCCGAGCACCCCGCGGTGCAGGAGGTTGCCGTTGTTCCGGTTCCCGATGAGATCAAGGGCGCAAAGCCGGTTGCGTTTATTGTCCTGCGCCAGGGCAAGGTCACCTCGGAACAAGATCTGAAGCAGTTCGCACTATTGCACGCGCCTGCCTATCAGCATCCGCGGCGCATCTGGTTTGTCCCGGAGCTTCCGTTGGCCGGAACAAATAAGATAGACAAACAGGCTCTACTAACGACAGCAATGGCCCATATCAACAACGAACGAGGAGAATAGAGTGAGAGCAATGGTGCTCCGCGAGCATGGCGGACCAGAGAAGCTAGTTTTTGAAGAGAACTTTCCCAATCCGAAGGCAGGAGAAGGCGAAGTCGTCCTTCGGGTGAGAGCCACATCCCTGAACTATCACGACATCTTCACACGTCGCGGCATGCCGGGGATCAAGGTTCCATTTCCGGCCATCATGGGGCTCGATGTAGCAGGCGAGATTATCGAGGTAGGAGATACTCTTTCGGGGGAGTGGAAGGTGGGGGATCGAGTCCTCGTCGATCCTATTAACCGAGTCGAGGGAGGTCTTGTTGGCGAGACGATCCACGGCGGTCTCGCTGAACTTTGCCGAGTCAAAGCGCACCAACTCATTCGACTTCCCGATGCAATCTCCTTCGAGGCTGCGGCCGCACTGCCCTGTGCCTACGGAACCGCGCTTCGTATGATGTACACGATTGGAGAGGTCGGAGCCGGCGATCGCGTGCTGATTCTGGGTGCGAGCGGTGGCGTAGGAGTTTCCTGTCTGCAACTCGCAAAGCTGGCGGGTGCCGAGGTCATTGCGTGCGGGGGGACCGAAGAGAAACTGGCCAAACTGCAGGAATTAGGCGCGGATCAGGTGATCAACTATCTCGAAGTCGATTTTGTCAAAGAAGTGTATCGTCTCTATGGAAAGCCAAACCGCCGCGCTGGAGACGCCAAACTTGGTGTTGATATCGCTGTGAACTATACAGGTGGAGACACTTGGGTCAAAACGCTGCGTACTCTGCGAGTCGGCGGCAAGCTCCTGACATGCGGAGCGACCGCAGGATTTGATCCTCAGGAAGATCTCCGCTTTATCTGGACCTTCGAGCTCAAAATCCTTGGCTCCAACAGTTGGGCGAGAACGGACATCGAGAGGTTACTGGAGCTTGTACAGCAGGGTGAACTGAAGGTCGTTATCGATCGGACGTATCCGCTGGAGGAGACAAATAGTGCCCTCCAGTTAATAGAGGACCGCGAAGTCTTCGGGAAGGTGATTGTTACCCCATGAGTTCGACGATACTCAGTATGCCTGAACTTCAGGAAAAGTTATCCGCCTCATCATTCAACAGTTTTCTCGGGCTGGTCGTGGAGGAAGCAAGTCCGGAGCAGCAAAGAATTACGGTACGCGTTAAACTCCGCCCCGAACTCGAACGCGGTCGGGATACCGGTCAGTGGCACGGAGGAGTCATTGCCGCTTTGATCGATATCGTCGGGGACTATGCGTTAGTCATGTTGCTTGGGCGTCCCCTCCCAACGATTAACTTCCGCGTCGATTATCTGAGGCCAGCAATCAACACGTCCTTGAAGGTGGTTGCCCAGGTAATACGAGCTGGTAAGAGTATTGGCGTTGTGGATGTCAATGTACTCAATGAGGCAGGCGAGTTGGTGGCCGTTGGACGCGCTAACTATTCCACCCTGAGTTGAGTGAAACCAGATGAGCGATAGAACGGACCCAAAGCGAGCGAACCATGGAGTTTAGAAGTACCGATACGCAGGCGCGATCCATGGTGGTCTCGCGCACCGGAGTTGTTGCTACCGAAAGCCCTCTAGCCGCTCAGGCCGGGGCCATGATTCTAGCTGAAGGGGGCAGTGCTGTTGATGCGGCGATCGCTGCCAATGCAGTGATGGGGCTCGTTGCACCGCATAGCAATGGTCTAGGCGGAGATATGTTTGCGATCGTCTATGAGGCAGCCAGCGGCCGATATATAGGCCTAAACGCGAGTGGATGGTCTCCCCAGTCGCTCACAATCGAGAAGATTCGATCACTCAGGGTAAAGGAGATGCCCCGTAAAGGCATTCACAGCGTGAGCGTGCCTGGAGTCGTCGATGGCTGGGCAATGCTGGCACAGCGGTTTGGAAAGCTGGGTCTCCGAAAGTTGCTGAAACCAACGATCAAACTCTGTGAAGAGGGGTTCGCGGTCGCCGAGCGGTCGGCGTCTCGGTGGAAGGATTTCGCTCCTGAGCTTACCGGTTACGGCCGTGAGATCTTCCTAAGAGACGGCAGATCGCCCTCAGTCGGAGAGGTTGTGAGCAATCATGAGCTGGCGTGGAGCCTACAGCAGATAGCGGAACAGGGGCGCGACGCCTTTTATCAAGGGGAGATTGCGCAACGCATCCTCGCGCTATCGAACGAGCTTGACGGCACACTCAGTGCCGAGGATCTCTCCTTATACCAAAGCCACTGGGTGGAGCCGATCGAAACGACCTACCGCGGGTGGAGAGTGCTGGAACTGCCGCCTAATGGAGCGGGAATTGCCGCCCTTCTCATGCTCAACATCATGGAGCAGTTTCCGATCCCGGAGTATGGTGCATCCTCGTATGAGGCTCTTCATGTCATGATTGAAGCCAAGAAACTTGCCTATGCGGACATGCTTCGATACGTCTGTGACTTCGATGTACAGGAATTTCCTTGTGAGTTTTTACTCTCTAAGGATTATGCGAAAAAGCGGTCCAGCCTAATCCGACCAGGGCAGGTCCTGCAGGCGGCCGAGCCTGGCCAGCCCTTGTCGCGAGAGGGCGATACCATCTATGTCAGCGCATCTGATCGAGACGGAAATGTAGTTTCACTGATTCAAAGTAATTTCATGGCATTTGGTTCCGGCCTAGTCGCACCCGGGACTGGGTTCGTTCTTCAGAATCGAGGGCACTTATTTAGCCTCGATCCGTCGCATCCCAATGCACTTGCTGGTCGCAAACGCCCCCTGCACACAATCATTCCTGCCTTTCTCCTCAAAGATGAGATGCGAATTGCATTCGGCATTCAGGGAGGCTGGAATCAGGCGCAAGCTCACGCGCAGTTCGTCTCAAACGTCGTCGATCATGGCATGAACGTGCAAGCTGCTATGGAAGCCCCTCGCTTTACAAAGCTGAGCTTCGCCGGGGTAGATGTACAACTGGAGGCGAGAGTTCCCGCGACTGTTGTCGCCAATCTTGTGGGACTTGGCCATGATGTACGCATGGACGTGCCTTACTCAGAAAACATGGGCGGAGGACAAGCCGTCCTTCACGAGAGCGGTACAGGTGTAAGTTATGGGGCTTCGGATCCGCGAAAAGATGGCAGCGCCGTTCCAGCCCCATAAGAGGTCTGCGATCAGGAGAGCGGTTCGAAATAAACCTGCTCCACTAGATGATGCCAAGTCGAGAGCTTCCAGATCTTGTATCAGATCTTCGGGGTCTCGAAGGCGGAAGCAGGTTCTCAGGCGCGCAGTCTCTCCTGGAAGACATTGCGTCTATCGTCGTTTTTTGACCTCAGATGATTCTGGATGGCTAACTGGTGAATTGATCAACGCAAGCGGTGGTTCCTTGATCAGAATTTTCTATGAGTCGCCTTCTCAGAGGTTTGGAGGGAGCAGTTCAAAGAGCGGAGGTCTTTCTTCTGGGATATCAACCGGGCGGATTATGCCCGCGCAAGCGACAGTACCTCGACAATCAACAACGAATGTTATTCGAAGTTAGCTTACTTGTTCAGTCCATACGGGAATTCAGATCGCCGATATGATCTGGCAGCCAAGACCATCAGGGAATATTCCTCAAATAATTCTCCTTTTCTCGGCGGTTTCATGTCGCTCTTGTTTGCGCTATGACGTCAGTTAGGCTATCGTGATGGTGACGCGATGTTGACGAAGATTCCAACGCGGCTCTCCCTTTGTTGTCCTTGTCTGGACTAACGCCTAAATTTCTGCGCGCATTTTCATGCGAGGCAGGTAGACACGTCCAATCCCATACATACTCCCCTCGGCGCCGTCTGGCTGAGGCTTCCGGATTCGAGGAGCAAAATGCGGTCTATCATTTCCGTTACGGCCGGTTCATCCGTTCGCCCGCGTCTCCTCGCGTGTTGTCCCCGCTAGCTCCTTCCCTCACTTGATTCGGAAGCAGAAAAGCGGGGCCGCTGGCCCCTTTCAGATAAGGGGAATTCGGATGTCCACCAGGTTTCATAGTCATTTGTTGAAAATTACCCGGCGCGCGTTCTTACAGACCGGTGCAGTGAGTGCGATCGCCAGTTCTTCTCTGCATTCCTGGGGAGAAGCATCTGCTCCAAGAGCATCGGTCGCCAATTCCAACGGAGATTTCTTCAATGGCGCGATTGAAGCAGCGCGCTGGATTCGTTCCGCCGAGAAAGAATCTGCTCAAGGCAAGTATTGGCTGCCTGAGCCCGACCATCCGGAAAAGGCCGTTACGGTCTCTCCGATTAATGGCATCTACAGTGGAGCTGCAGGCGTCGTCTTGTTTTTCCTTCAGTTGACTAAAGCAACGGGGGATCCTTCTTTCCTGGGTGACGCGAGAAGAGGTGCCGACTTTCTGGTTGCGACCTGGCAAGAGTCACCCGCGAAAGAGCTTCTGCCCGGAACGGGTTTGTCTTTCTATACAGGCCGCGCGGGCGTCGCATTTGTTCTCGCTGAAACCTGGAAATCAACAGGAGAAGCAAAATATCGCAATGCCGCTCTCGCAGCGACGCAGTCGATCGCAGCTCAGGCAAAGCCAGCCGGGAATGGAGTCGCATGGTCTACGTCACCGGGTATCATCGCGGATGGCAGTGTGATCCTCTACCTGTTATACGCGGCTCGTACTTTCAACGATGAACAATACCGTGCTCTCGCTACCAAAGCGGGAGCATACCTCCTGGAACTCGGCGTACCACGAACAGAAGGCGGCGTGAGTTGGAAGGGCGCGCCAATGACCGCTCTTGGACTCTCAGAGGATACCTACTTCCCTAATTTTGAATTGGGGACAGCTGGAGTAGCATTCGTCCTAGCTCGCCTCTATGAAGAGACGGGAAACTCCAGTTTCCTTGATGCAGCCAAGCAGGGAGCTCTTCATCTGCAGAAGATTGCGACCATCCGCGGAAGAGGTGCTCTAATTCCTTACCGCTATCCGGATCTTACCGATATCTACTACCTGGGATTTTGCCATGGTCCTGCGGGTAGTGCGCGACTGTTCTATCAGCTCTACAAGCTAACGAAAGAAGACTCCTACCTTGATTGGACGGAGAATCTGGCTCGGGGTGTTATAGACAGCGGTATTCCGGCAAACCAGACGCCAGGTTTTTGGAATGTTGTTTGCCAATGCTGTGGTTCTGCGGGTCTAACAGACTTCTTTCTGGGGCTCTGGGCGGCTACGGGCAAGACCGAATACTATGCCTTCGCAAATCACTTAGCCGGGCAGGCACTCAGCCATCAGACGAACTTCGATGACAAAGGCTACCGCTGGTATCAGGCCTGGACTCGAGTGAAGCCATGGGACGTCTCTGCTGAGACCGGATATTCGATCGGCGCAGCCGGTGTCGGATCTGCTTTACTTCATTCGTCGCTCGCCCAAAAGGGGAAGTACGAAGCGATCTTATTTCCAGATAATCCCTTTCCTGCAACTCGCACTGAGACTGCCAGGAATGCGGCGCACGAGGTTGACTTCAACGACTTGTCACAGTTTCCACCATAGATGTTTTGAGCAGCATCTCGTCAACGAACCACCAACAAGTGACTTCAAAGGAGAACTAAATTGAAATCTGCAAATCGATTCTTCCGTACCCTCGTCGCGGTAGCCGCATTAGCATTTATCTCGATTGGGGCTCATGCCGCGACCATTAACCTCAAAGCCGATCTGAAAGCCTCGTCTGAGGTTCCGGCAAAGGACAGCTCCGGCACGGGCACTTTGACCGGCACTCTCGACACTGACACCAACGAATTCAAGTACCACGTTGAGTTCAGTGGGCTGACCGGTCCGGTGACAGCGGCACACTTTCACGGACCAGCAGCAGAGGGTGCTAATGCAAAGCCACAGCTTCCGATCAAGGTCAGCCCGATCGCAAGTCCTCTAGAGGGAAAAGCAACCCTCACTCCGGAACAGGAGAAAGATCTCACAGACGGCAAATGGTATTTCAACCTTCACACCTCTGCCAATCCTGGCGGGGAGATCCGCGGTCAGGTTGTGAAATCTGAGTAATGCCACTGGGAGCGGTGTGTTGGCAGCTTGCTTCCTCACGCCGCTTCACGGTCTCGAAGATAGGTTCTGTTGGCTTTCTTTTAGGGCAAGATATTGCCAGTCGTGGGCCTTAGTTCCCAAGTTTTCAACTGACGCGTGTCGTCTGCGGAAGTTCCTATAGTGAAGGACGCCAACCATAAACCTCGCAACAAACTGCGCCGAATTGTAATTCGGAAAGGAATGGCATGAATGTACGTCACGCTACGGCCCTTATCCTGAGCTTCTGTTTCTTCGAGGTTGCCTTAGGAGCTGCATCCCAAAGCCCTGGTGGCCCGGAGACGATAGGCGGACCGGTTCATGTGGCGTCGGCGCCCCATCCAAAACCGACCAATCTTAAGGTATTACCGAAAGACATGTCGGGAGATGACGTCGACAAGCTGATGCATCGTTACCAACAATATCTGGGCGTGCCGTGCGGATATTGCCATGAGGAAAACCCGCAGACCAAAGAAATCGATTATGCTTCCGACGAGAATCCACTTAAAGAGACGGCACGGTTCATGATTTCGATGACCTCCGATATCAATAATAAGTATCTTGCCCAGCTTGGAGATCGTCGATATGCCGAGCCGCTCACTTGCGGCAATTGCCATCGAGGGCAGCTTCAACCCCCGCCGTTTGAACTGAAGACTCAGCAATGAGCCCAGCGATATAGAAACGCGAAACATTATTCGGGAGGCAATAGGTATGAAATTCCGTCAGATTAAGCTCGGCCTTTTCCCTGCGTTGTTCCTTTGTGGCATGTGCCTTGCACAAGGCCCGATTCAACCCGTGCAATGGTCGAGCGCAGCATCTCCGAAAGGCCCGCTGAAGCCCGGAAACAAGATTGCGATCGAGCTATCGGCCGAGATTCAGGATGGCTGGCACGTCTACGGTTTCACCCAGGTCGCCGAGGGACCTACACCGCTACGCGTTTCGCTCGATGAGAATGGTACGGCCCAGGCAGTCGGCCCAGCAACAGGATCCGCGCCAGTGAAGAAGCATGATGCCAGCTTCAATCTCGATACCGAAGGCTATAGCCATTTGTTCTCCATCCATCTGCCGGTGCAGGTAAAGCAGCAAGCCAGTAAGGGCGATCAGTCCATTCCCGTAAGTGTTCGTTTTCAGGCATGCAATGATCGAATATGTTTGCCCCCGAGAACAGTTCACCTCACGGTCCCCGTGGAGGTTCTACCCGGGACATGAAGACTCCAGGTTTTCCCTCCGCATCGTTGACCGGCTCCGAGCTGGAATCTTGAAGCGGTGCAGATACCGCAGCTGTACTATACTGAAATCGAAAGTGACGTTCGATCCGATGCGAATCGCTGACAGAACATTCCGAATGTATATGGCCATGCGTGCCCCAGGCGGCATAAGGCCAGCATTGGAATGTGAGTAGCTCGCAAGACACCTTCCTTCTCTGAGCAGCCGTCTGGGGCCAATCGCCCAATCAGCAGACGTGTCTTTTCATGCCCCAAAAACCAGAGGAGGAGTCTTGTCCGATCTATCAACATTGCAGCCTTCGACCCTAGCGATCCATGGCAATCGTGTCCGCGAGAACGAGTCGAATTCCATTCTTTTCCCAATCCATCAGACGGCAACCTACGTTCATGAATCCGTGGGCACGACAAAAGGTTACGGCTATACGCGCGGCGGAAATCCAACAGTGAATGCTCTTGAGCAGGCCATTGCCGCTCTCGAGGGCACTCCGGCGGTACTTTGCTTCCGCTCCGGAATGGCAGCCATTAGCACGCTTTGTCTGGCGCTACTCAAAGCCGGCGACCATGTCATCCTGTCAGACGTAATTTATGGCGGTACGGTTCGTCTCTTTGAGCAGATTCTAGGAAACTTTGACATTGAATACTCGTTTGTCGACACCTCGAACCTCGACGAAGTCGAGCTGGCAATTCGACCGAACTCGAGATTGATCTTCATTGAGACGCCAGCCAATCCAACTATGAAACTGGCCGACATTCGAGGTCTTGCTGAGATCGCGCACAAGCGGGAAAATCTGCTGCTTGGGGTCGACAACACCTTTCTCACCCCTCTACTGCAAAACTCTCTTGAACTAGGTGCCGACATCTCCATGTTGTCGACGACGAAGTATATCGACGGACACAACGCCACCATCGGAGGTTCGCTCGCAACTCACGACGTCACGCTTACCGAGCGTCTTCGGATTGTTCGTAAGACGCTCGGAACGATTCAGGCACCGTTTGATGCATGGCTTACTCTTCAAGGCTTGAAGACGCTTCCTGCACGGCTTGAGCTACATTGCCGCGGCGCGTTGCGCATTGCCGAATGGCTCGAAGCTCACCCGAGCGTGTCCAGAGTCTACTATCCTGGCTTGGATTCATTTCCCCAGCGGGCACTGGCAGAACAACAGCAGAAAGCCTTTGGCGGCATGATGGCATTCGAACTCCGCGCCAGTACAGAGCAGTCCTTGAGCTTTATCAACGCGCTCAGACTATGCACGTGTGCGGAGAGCCTGGGCAGCGTGGAGACGCTGATCACGAATCCTGCGACTGCATCGCATTGTGACATCCCTCTGGAAGCGCGAGAACGCTTGGGTATATCGGAGCGGCTGATTCGCCTCTCCATTGGCTTAGAAGCTCCAGAGGATCTGATTCGAGACTTCGGGCAGGCGCTCCATCAGGTTTTTGGAGGTGCACGATGAAGTTTGCCACGCGGCTCGTCAGTTTTGATGTTTCTCCGGCCGACCCTCACCGGCCGATGAGTACCCCGATCTATCAGACAGCCACCTTCGAGCAGCTTCAGGCCGATAGTTTCGGCGAGTACGACTACTCGCGCAGCGGAAATCCAACGCGTAAAGTGCTGGAAGATCAGATAGCCGCTCTTGAAGACGGCATTCGCGGTTTCTGTTTTTCCAGTGGAATGTCCGCCATCGCTACTGTGACGCATCTCCTCAAGGCCGGGGATGAGATTCTCGCAGACTGGGATCTCTATGGAGGGGTAAGCCGGCTCTTTGGAAAAGTGTTGAACCGTTCCGGGATAGGAATCCGCTATGTGGACGCATCGGATCCCGATAGCGTCGCTCGACAGGTCACGCCTGCCACACGCCTGATCTATGTGGAATCGCCCACGAATCCCTTCCTGCGTGTGATCGATCTGCGAGCAATCGCTGCAGTGGCTCGTGAACATGGAGCTCTGTTCTGTGTCGATAACAGCACCATGTCTCCATACCTGCAGAATCCGTTGACGTTGGGAGCCGATATCGTGCTTCATTCCGCTACTAAGTTCCTGTGCGGGCACAGCGATGTTACTGCCGGAACAATCGTGGTGAAGGACCAGAATCTGGCGGATGAAATCTATTTTCTGCAAAACGCGGAAGGCACTGCCCTAGGCCCCTTCGATTGCTTCTTGTTGCTAAGGGGTTTGAAGACACTCAAGCTTCGCGTCGATACGCAGCAACGAAACGCAGAAGTGATTGCAGAGTTTCTCTCGCTTCATCCGAAGGTGTCGTCGGTTTATTATCCTGGATTATCCACACATCGTGACTTTAGCGTACAGCAGGCGCAGGCAAGAGGCGGTGGCGCGGTACTCAGCTTCACTGTAAATTCGCACCGCTCGGCAAAACAAATCGCGGAGAGCAGCAAGTTGTTTTGTATCTCCGTCAGTTTTGGAAGTGTAAATTCGACGATCAGCATTCCATTGAATATGTCACACGCGAGTGTTCCCATTGAGCTGCGCGCGTCAAGAGCGCTTCCGGATAATCTGCTCAGGCTCTCCGTAGGAATTGAAGACCATGAAGATCTGATACAGGATTTGAGTGGCCAGCTCGAGGTAATCTAAGCAGTTTGGTAAGGATGGTTGACAATGCGATTGAAAATCGTTCAGGTCGGTGAACCTGTATTACGCGCTCCGTCACAGGAGCTTTCGAAGGATCAGATTCTGAGTCCGAAGATCCAGAATCTGATCGAGTACATGAGGGAGACGGTCCGTGACGCTCCCGGTGTCGGGCTCGCCGCACCGCAGATCGGCGAGTCCTTACGTCTGGCGGTGATCGAAGATAAGGCAGACTATCAGAAGTCGCTCACTCAGGATGAACTGAAAGACCGCGAGAGGCGCGAGGTCCCCTTTCACATCATCGTGAATCCGGTGATCGAGTTACTCACTGAACCGACCGTGACCTTCTTCGAGGGCTGTCTGAGCCTGCCGGGGTTTACAGCTCTGGTATCGAGAGCGAAGGCGGTTCGCGTGCATTGTCTCGACCATCGAGGGGAATCCCGGATCATCGAGGCTTCCGGATGGTACGCACGCATTCTGCAACATGAGATCGATCACCTCAATGGCGCTCTTTATATCGATCGGATGCAAACACGGAGTTTTTCTTCCCTGGAGAACTACACGCGGCACTGGAAGGACAAACATCGAACGGAATAGCAGGGTGATCATACGAATCTTATCTTGACCTTAGATCAACGATCAGCTATGTTCCCATACATGGTGCTTCACTTTATCTACGCATGTCGCTGTTGTTCTCCCTCCTCCGGGGAGTAGGTGGCGGCTTAGAGCCTGTTGTCAGAAGCATAAATCTACCTATGGCTTTTGGCATCTGGTGCACCCACTCCTCATCCTCGTACTCCTGGCCCTTTGGCGGATTCAGACGACAGCGCTGTTTCCAACCACGCAGGTAAGCCGACGGTTGAGTTGAGATGCCCTATACACCCATTCCACATCGGTATTGTTGTCCGTTCTCATAAAAACTGAGTGCGGAGATTGAGACCACGCGCAAGTGAACCGGCCTGGTTTGAGCCTGCCAGCTCCATCCCCGCCCTCTCATCCCCATACATCCAGCGTGCTCACGAAGCTCTTTTTACTTGATCACTTCATAGTGATTCGCTGTCTGTCGAATGAGAGTCAGACAGAGTATTCGAGCCGCTGGCTTTGCGCCGAAGGCTGTGGGGGACTTCTATGCTTTCAAGTCCAATTGCATTTGAGAACGGGGATAAAAGATGAATCGCATTTCGAATGAGCCCACGATCCGTGTGGCTCTGGTAATACCAGTTCTAGCTATTCTGGGGATAATCACTCCATTTCTTTTGGCGCAGACGAACTACGGCAGCGTTCGAGGCCGTGTGACGGATGTTCAGGGTGAAGTTATCTCGGCAACTGACATCTCGCTGATAAATACCGGAACAGAACTTGTACGTTCTACTCGTACCAACGACTCTGGAGATTACTTCTTTACCGCAGTTGATCCCGGTACTTATACCGTCACGATATCGAGGGCCGGATTTAAGAAGGTTGAACAAAAGGGAGTCATCATTGCGCTTGGCGCAACAGTGACGGTCGATGAAAAGCTTGAGATCGGAACTGTCGGAGAGACGATCAACGTCTCTGCCGCCGAGCCTCTCATCGACACCGCGACTGCATCCGGAGGGCAGGTGTTTTCTGAGCGACAGGTGCAGGATCTTCCCAACCTCGGACGAAACCCATTCATCATGGACAAGCTGGATAATAATGTCACTCCGGTGGGCGATCCTCGCTTCGTGCGTTTTGAGGATCAAAATGGCACGGCCTCGGTCTCGGTCTCGGGGGCTCCAATTGGAGCTAACAGTTATGTTGTCGATGGAATCCCGATCTCGACTTCGACCGGTGGAGTAACGTTTGTTCCTTCCATCGAAGCCACTTCCAACGTAAGGGTGCAGGCGAATACGTATGACGCGGAATTGGGCCGTACTGGCGGAGGGGTCTTCAACACATCGCTCAAGTCCGGCAGTGACACTTATCACGGCGTACTTTTCGGACTGACTCGGCAGACACCTTGGGCGGCCAATACCTGGTTCAACAACCGCAATGGGTATACAGACAGCTCAGGCGTTGCTCATCCGGCTCCTACTCCGCGGCCCGACTTCACGACTTACCAATATGCGGGCGCGTTCGGCGGACCGCTACCCTTCAGCAACAAAATCAAATATCTGAAGAACACTTTCTTCTGGGTGACAGAAGAGGGATATCGGCAGGCGCAGCCCTACGTGAGTTCAACGACTCAATACTATGTTCCGACAGCCGCGGAACGTGCGGGCGACTTCAGCGCCGATACAGGATTTACCCTTTATGATCCGACCCAACCTTTCGTCAACGGTCAGCGAACTGCCGTGCTGACTGGGACGGTCAACGGTGTCAGCAAAGCAAACGTAATTCCCGCGAACTACATTAATCCGATCGGAAGATCTATCGTGAATACCTTTCCACTTCCAAGCACGAGTCAGACCTACGACGGTAGCCATGCGAACTATTTTGGGTCGGACGACTTCAAGACCCGCGGCGATGAATATGTCGGCAAGTTGGACCACACGTTTGCTCCATGGTGGTCTGCGGCGGCGTCCTACGTACACCTCGCAACTCAGGAACCGGGAGGCGACATCCTTCATACCTTCGCAGCCAGCGATGGCGTGTTGACGCGCTACATTGATGCGACTGCTGTCAACAACGTTTTGACCCTCAATCCAACTACTGTGCTGACCGCAGGATACGGTTTCAACCGCTATTACTCGACCACACCGCAATACAGCAACGGCTTCGATCAGACGAGCGGGTTTGGTGGGACGGGCTTTCCGGCGGGTTATGTAAACCAGCTGCAGTCGAAGACCTTTCCGACGATTACGCTTTCCGGTGTGACACAGGCAGCATCCCTTGGCGCGGCTAATAGCGGGCCGACAATCCAGACATCGAAAAACTTCGTTGTTGGTCTCACTAAGACAATCGGCAGGCAAAACGTGAAGACTGGTTATGTCTTTCGCAGCCTCACATCATTCTCCTCACCTGAGACTGCGGGGAACGGCTCGTTCACTTTCAACGGTCAATACACCAGTCAGACCGGAGCAGCGATATCGAATGGACCAAATGCCATCGCTGACTTGCTTCTAGGTTTGCCCTCTATTGCGAGTGCTCAGATCAACGCTGTGGGCCTCAACATGAATGAGCACTATCACGCCGTCTATGTTCAGGACGATGTGCGCGTAAACCAGAAGCTAACGGCAAACCTGGGTATTCGGTACGAGTATGAACAGGGACAGGATGAATCTCACAATCGCTACACAGTAGGCTTCGATCCAAATGTCGCCTACACGTTTCCGGGGGCAAATGGGAATACTGCCGCGCATGGCGCTCTCGCCTTCGCCGGTTTGAACGGCTACTCGAAACATTCAGGAGACCCGAGTCACACGAAGTTGGCGCCGCGTGTGGGAGTCAGCTATGAGGTCCAGCCGAGCACGGTTGTGCGGGCGGGTTTCGGCGTGTTCTATGCGGCAATTGGACTTACAGCAGCTCCGACTGGATTCACTCAGACCACAAGCTACGCACCCGGGAATGCAACAGGCCCTGCCGCAGTTGGTTCAAGTGCATACCTATCGAATCCCTTCAATGAGCAACTTCTTGCGCCCACCAGCACATCGCTTGGACCTTTGACCGGGGTCGGCGGTTCAGTGTCGGTTCCCAGCTTTGGCCTGCGTTATCCACTCGTAGAACAATATTCGGCTGACATCGAACAACAGCTTCCGGATGGAATTGTTCTTAAGATCGGGTATGTGGGGGCGCACGCCCGTAACTTTCCCGACCCGGTCAATATCAACCAGATCCCTGACAACGTCCTGGCTTCCTATGCAGGCGGCGCGACGAACCTCTCGGCGAAGGTCCCAAATCCTTATTACTCGAAGACCGTCGGCGGCTATCCCTCGACACCGTTTGGGACCATTGCACAACCGACTGTGGCTCGGGGCCAAACGCTGTTGCCCTTCCCACAGTTCCAGGCAGTGACAGTAACTGAGAGCGTTGGACGCAGCCAGTACAACGCCCTCGACCTAAAGATTCAGAAGAGCTTCCATAGAGGAGTGACGGCTCTCATCGCCTACACCTGGTCGTCGAACTGGGACAATCTTTATGGATCTCCGGTCGCAGGTTTGAACACGCTCAATCCTAACCCCAATTCGAGTTCTCCCGGACCACAGGACAACTACAACACGAACGCCGAGTACGCGCGGGCAACCAACGATATGCCGAACCGGTTCACGGCGGCAGTCTCCTATGATCTACCCATAGGCCGCGGAAGATCGATTCTTGGAAACACCAACAGATGGGTCGATGCATTGATCGGTGGATGGCAGATCAACGATGAAACGATCATTGAGAATGGAGGGCCATTGCCGGTTGTTCAGACTAATCTGAGCGCAGGAGCTTTTGGGACGACCGGAGTCGGTGGAACCAATCAGCGCCCGAATCTCGTCCCCGGGGTCAGTCCTTGCTATTCGGGCCGACCACAAAGCCGTCTCGGAGGATCGAGTGGGCTTAGACCCTATCTTAATCTGAACGCCTTCACTCCGGCGCTCCCATATACCTATGGCAATGCTCCTCGCACACTGAATTGCTATGGCCCAGGCTTTAACAACTCAGATCTATCGATCAACAAAAGCTTCAAGGTGACGGAGAAGGCTAACTTTCAGGTTCGTGCTGAAGCTCTCAACGCCTTCAACACTCCGGAGTTCGGTCAGCCCGGCAACATTCTGACCTTCAGCAACAGCGGCATTACATCGGCGACCTATACGCCTGCTGCAAGTAATGCTACAACCGGTGCAGTGACGACTCAGCTGGGGTTCTCGCGAATCGTTCAACTGGGCGGACGTCTCACATTCTGATGATGGAACAACATCCATGACTTGCAAATTACGCGGCACGTCTGCGGAGCGACTCATGAGTCAACCGAAACCTTGAACCAGAGTTTTATGTTTGACAAAAGGACTATCTATGCGTACATTCGCTGCTATGGCATCCGTTCCCAGAACGTATTGTTGTTCGTCAGACATTGCTGCTGGCGAATGGGATTTGTGTATGCCTCTAACTGCTATGTGATCGTTAACGGTCCATACGGTTGTCGGTAACCCGCTTGCCAGCTCTGCTGGAGCGGGTTTTTTGTTGGGACAACCGATTGCGAGATCGGCATCCGTCTTGAGGCCTGCCAGATGAGTTTAGATGGTGCGGGCTTCGTCCTTTTTTGGACTTTGAGCCCTCGCCTCAGCGCATGGGATGGTTCAAAGCCGTGAAATCTTCAAATTCAATTAGGCCAGGGATAGATTTTCCTGATTCTCCTCTTCAGCCTTTGCTCGGTTCTGATCAGCGATCGCAAGCGGGAGCGATGAATACGCAACCCGCCGTGCCGACGGTGACTCGTCGTCCTGGAACCGTTTCAATGTTGATTGCGGCAGCCGCGATTGCATCCATTGGATGGATTGTCCTCCGCGCGCATGCACAGATCGCCGTGCGGAATCAGGGTTATGTCCCTTATAGCGATGCGCCGATCAACTATCGATCCGAAGACCTGAGCGATCCCGTGGCCAAACTGCAACACCTGCTCGATCGGGGAAAAGCAACGTTGCAGTACGAACCCGAATACGGTTATCTCAAGTCCGTGCTGGGATTACTGAAGGTGCCCGTTGATTCGCAGACACTCGTCTTCTCGAAGACAAGCTTCCAATACAAGAAGATCTCTCCAGACCATCCGCGAGCTCTCTACTTTAACGACGATGTCTATATCGGAAAGGTCCACGAAGGGAAGGCCATTGAGGTCGTTTCCTTTGATCCAATGCAAGGCGCGATCTTCTACTTGCTCGATGAACGCAAGGTAGACCATCCGACCTTCCAGCGAGCAGAGTTGGACTGCACGCAATGCCATATCGCCGCCGGTACGCGCGGCGTGCCTGGCGTACTGTTGAGGTCCATCTATCCCACGACCACAGGGACACAAGCCCCGAGCAGCAAGTCGTTCATTACTGACCAGGAAAGCCCACTGAAAGATCGATGGGGTGGATGGTACGTCACGGGCGACGCGGGTAGCCAGCCACATATGGGCAATGCAGTCGTGGAGGATCAGCAATCGACCGCAGATGCGCAGCAGGATGAGGTCAAAAGACTGATCTCTCTTTCGAGACCCTTTGATGCTTCAGCCTATCTGACATCTGACAGCGACATTGTCGCGCATCTGGTGCTCGCTCATCAGACGCAAATGCACAACCTGATTACGCTCACGAACTATAAGACCAGGCTGGCACTCTATGCGGCGGCCAACCGCAACAAGAGTGCGGGTCTGCCAGCGGACACGCCGCTATCGGAGAGCGATAGGCAACAATTTGAGCGACCAGCGGAGCAGTTATTGCATTATCTGCTTTTCATAAATGAAGCCCCGCTGTCCGTCTCAAATGCACAAAGCATCGACAAAACTTCGGCCTTTGCGAAGGAGTTTGCTTTACGAGGAATACGGGACCGCAAAGGCCGATCTCTTCGGGACTTCGACCTCCGGACACGGACATTCCGGTACCCGTGCAGTTACCTCATCTATTCGGACTCCTTCGACTCTTTGCCCGAGCCAGCCAAAGGCTATGTGTACCACCGCCTGCTCGAAATTTTGACCGGAGAAGATAAAAGTGCAGATTTTGTCAGCCTGTCAGACGAGGATCGTCACGCGATCCTGGAAATTCTGCTAGCGACCAAGGCTGGTCTGCCCGAGGAATGGAGGGAGTATGCGAAATCCAACCACATGCACATTCATCTAGCACAGACACATTCTCGCCAGAGCCGGCAAGGATAAGCAGTTCACCTGGAATCAAATCAGAAAGGAACCACGCAATGAGAGCATTATCAAGAAGTGCAGGTTTTGCAGTTCTGCTTTCGAGTCTTGGCGCGTCGATAGCCGTCGCGCAAACCACTAATGCGGTAGATTCCCTCGATGGCCGCTGGGACGCCAGTCTCACCAGCCACGGAACAGTCATTCCATTCCGGCTGGATATCGCCGGATCGGGTCCTACTCTGAAAGGCGTCTTCTATGATGGCTTCAAGCCTTACGACGGCACCACCAGCGCGACATTTCAGGACGGCAAACTGGTCCTGAATGTCGAGCACTACCTTACGACGATCACCGCAACTCTGAAGGACGGTCAACTCGTTGGCAACGTCGTGTCACAGTCGCGTGGACCTGCGGCTGAATATGCATTTCAGGCTGCGCGCCATGTAGATGTCAAGAGCGCGGCTGTCAACGTGCCCTCCATCGCGGGATCATGGATCATTCCCTTGGATAGCCCATCGGCCAAAGGCGAGAAGGCGTTCCGGTTTATCGTGCAACAGAATGGAGCGGATGTCGCTGCCTCGATCCTCCGGGTTGACGGAGACACCGGGGCGTACAGCGGTACTTATAAAGAAGGGAAGTGGGTTCTCAGCCATTTCGATGGATCACGTCCGGGCGTGATCGAGGTGTCTCAAGCGAAGGACGGAACTCTCGAGATCATTCAGGCCAGCGCGCGGCCTCGCACCGTAGCGGCTCAGGAAGGCGCCAATGCAGGAGCCTATCAGACGACGAGCGCTACAGCCACAAGTAAGGCGTATGTTCAGGACACAGCCGACAGCCGTTATGCCAGCAAGCTGGTTGCTTACCGGGCGGACGTGGCGCAAGCCAAGGGACTTCCACAACCTGAGAACTATGAGACACACACTACTGCTCGCGATCCGAATGAGAAGTTTGCTTTCAACTTCCCGGACGTAAACGGGAAGCTGGTTTCGAACGACGATCCTCGCTTCAAGGGCAAAGTGGTCCTCGCGATCGTGACCGGTACATGGTGCCCAAACTGCCACGACGAAGCGCAGTACCTCGTAGAGTTGGACAAGAAGTATCGCGATAAGGGTCTGGCCATCGTCGCTTTGGACTTCGAGGAGCCGGAGCAGCAGGGAAGCCTGGAGCGCGAACGTGCTTTCGTGAAGCAGTACGGGGTGCAGTACACGTACCTCATCGCCGGAGCGCCTTCCGACATGTGGGAGAAAGTGCCGCAGTTGGTCAACCTCAATACATGGCCTGCAACTATCTTCGTTGGACGGGACGGTCTCGTAAAGGGAGTTCACTCCGGATTCGCTTCACCCGCGAGTGCTGAGTTCAACAAAGAGCTGCAGCAGGAGTTCACTGCAAAGATCGAGCAGCTTCTCGCACAGAATGCTGGTCAGAGCGTGGCCACAGCAACGACAGCGCCGGTCAAGCCTGGGCAATGAGGTGCAAATCACCAGAACGGAGGCTCGGACCACAACCCATCAGGACTCAATCCTGATAGGTTGTGGTTTGAATCAGTTGAATATTCACGCACTGTTCGGCGCTTCGTAAGCAGAGCAGACACATAAATAACAATTTTGCGTTTCCCTGATCGACCTTCGTGTGTGCGAGCACATCGATAGTCTGTCGCCGTCGGAAAGGACCCTGGATTTAAGTGAACTTCGAAATAAAGCGTGGGTTATGCGTGAGCATTTTTCTTGGTATGCTTCTCGGCACGCCACACGGCGTAGTCGGACAGATAGGGTCAACAGCGCCCGAGGTCGACAAGATTTGCGTTGTCCATTTCGACAAAAATCCGAGACGTCCGGCCCGGGTAGAAGAGAGTGCTCTTTCGTGCCTTGACGAGGCTGCAAAGAGACTCAAAGGCAGACCCGATCTCAAGTTAGTGCTGGTGGGGGTTGCAGACCTGGTAAAGGATTACGCGGCCGACAAGAATGGCAAGATGCGTGAAACCGAGGACAAGACCGGCTATGATGTTCGCCTCGAAGATTTGGCAGCCTATAGGGCGCTCAACACCAAGTGGTATCTGACGCGATGGTACGGGATCGAGCCGGCCCGAATCCTCCCAACAACCGACGAATCAATTCAGGGTCAGGACGTAACGTTCTATCTTGTGCCCGGAGCGGCGGACTTCAACCACAATTATCTTGGCACCACCAAGACGAACGAAAAGCCATGCACCATCAAACCGTGCTATTCCCCTGATGAAGAAACTCTAACGGCTCAGCCACGCTCCCGCATCGCACGACAAGGGAGCAACTAAGTCAAAGGTACTGCTTTCTAGAGCAGACCGATAGCGCGGCCTGCCACCCCTACCCCAAGCCAAAGGGTAAGAGAGATAACGGCCGTTGCGCGCGACCACAGAGTTGGTGTCCCCGTATCTGTTTTCAACAGCGCACGGCGATGCAGTGTGAAGTAGAAAGCAACTGCCGCCGCAAGCAGAGCCATCTTCCAGCGAAATGCGGGACTGTAGTAGCACTTGAGCGCTTCTTCAGAGAGCAAACCAATTCCAGACAGAATCATGACGACAAGACTTCCGAGAAGGATGCGACTGAGATCGCGGCTGATGACGCGAGCCGATTCGCGCTTGAGGATGATGCCGAGGAGACGGAGATCGACGATGAGAACAACCCCTCCGAGGAGGGCGAGCGCCAGCAGATGAAAGGTCTCGACGATGGCAAAACCCCACTTCGAATTTTGCATGAGATGGCCAAGGCCCGAATGAGCAAGAGTCGTGAACCATAAGAGTGGGGACATACACTATGTGCCTTTCGATTCGATTCGATTAAAAATAAGCGATCGCGCGACCGGCGATGATGACGCCGCTCCAGAGAGTAAGAGAGGCAATGGCCGCCGTTCGCGCACGCCAGGGCGCAATCGCCAGGGTCTCCCATTCGTGGACGCGCCGGTAGATCGTCGTATGAAAGATGAGTGGGTTGATGCCGACCAGCGCGAGTAGGATCAGCTTGGCGCGGAAGGCAGGATTTGAATAGTTCTTTGCTGCCTCCGCCCAGAAGAGCAAAAAACCACTTGCGAACATTACTGCGAAGCCGGACCAGGTGAGAGGAAAGAGAGCCCGCGCGATCCGGGTAATGGGAATGGGGCGCAGCACGAGACCAAGCATACGGAGATCAAGCAACGCGATGGTCCCAAAAAGCAGTGTGATGCCCAGAACATGAACCGACTCGATAATTGAGAAGGCATAGTCGGATTCACGGATGGCCGTTCCGATACGAGAGTCATAAAAGATCTGGCAGACATGTTGGAGCAGTGGCATCGTGAGTGTTCTCTTTGCGGCGTCAGAATCTACTTACTTCGTTGTCGGCATTCCCGTGCCGGGGAGATTCCCTTTATCGGTTCCGTTGTCACCGGGGCCGCCGTCGCCGGGGCTGCCACCATATACCGTGCGGCCATCGGGAAAGGTGACGCGTCTCGCGTCGATCAGATGGGAGCCATCTTTCGCACGATACCCATCGACGACAATAGTGTCACCGATCTTCAGATCGCCCTTCTTCCATCCGCGGCGGCTCAGAGCCCCCGGGCCCGCGCCTTCGCAGCCCCAGTTTGTCGTAACTCCTTTTGTGTCGGTGACATCGAGATAGAAGTAGGAATGTGGGTTGGTCCACTCAACGCTGGTGATTTTACCGACTAGTCGGACCGGCTTATTTCCGTCGAACTCGGCGGCGAAGGAGTGGTGGGCGTAGGCCGGTATTGACCCGAGTGCGAGGGCGCCTGCGAGCAGCAGCGCAAATCTGATCTTCATGTCAGCTCCTGTGATTTGTACGGATAGAAAAGATGAGCGGAAAAGAAAACCGCTCCGAGACAGGGAGCGGGCCTTGTGTAATTCTGCTGATGGAGATCTAAGCCTGCGACACGCTGTGGGGTAGTGTCGGGTCGATTCCATTCATGGCTTCATACGCTGGGCTACCGTCCACTCAAGAGAGGAGTGAGTAGCAACAACACAGCAATGCCTGAATGTCAGCCATGTGTGAACTGTAAGTTCCACTGCCTGCCATGTCAAGAGAGTTATTCTTGACCTCGTGGCGGCCTTAGGTCTATCTTATGCGAATGCCGAGCGATTCAATGTTCTATGGTTCGCGTTGTTGTTGTACTCGCCCTTCGCGCTGAGTGCAACCGGCGAACGTCTGCCCTGAAGGGTTCAGACATCCGGCTATCTTCCCACAAACAATCTGGCTAGACGCGTACTGCTGCTCCTGTTGTGAGAGCAGTATGCCGTTTAGATTTGAACTCGGACAGGCATGTTGGCGAGATTTGCAGCTACTGCCGAGTTTCTTTCGAGAGGAGGTCTTCGTTGAAGACTCAGTTTCATCTTCGTCACTATGCATTGGGAACGCTATCCTTCATATTCCTTGCAGGATCACTCGCAGCGCAGGAACCAGCGAAAAAAACAGTCGATGCGACGGGCAGAGAGAACTCTCCGTTTTCGCGGAACGAAGCGGACTTGCCGAAAGGACCGGCTCCTCGTCTAGCGGAGCATCCCGATCTGTCGGGCTATTGGATTCCGTCTCGCAAGGATAAGCCTGTCGGAAACCTGGGCAAAGATATACCAGGCTATAAGCTGCCATTTACGGCGGCAGGCGAAGCAGCGCGGAAATACAATGTGGAACATACGATTGATCCAGAGGCTCTCTGCGTTGTTGGTGGATTACCGCGGCATAACGCGAGCGGACTCCCGTTCCAATTGCTGCAGGGCGCTGACCACGCTGTTTTCTTGTACTGGTATACGACTTACCGGCTCGTGCCGTTCGACGGACGAAAACACTCGGAGGATCCCGATCCTTCATTCTTCGGCGAAGAGCTCGGATCATGGGACGGCGATACATTTGTCATCGATTCGGTCGCCTTCAAGGAAAAGCGCACATGGGCGGATGAGAATGCGAATCCGCACAGTGACCAACAGCATGTCGTCGAACGTTGGACGCGTCCCGACATCGGGCATCTTCATGTAGACATGGTTGTAACCGACCCTAAGTTCTACACGGAGCCAATTCACTATCAACGTACATGGTTATTGGGCAAGCCCGGTGATGAGGTTCGTGAATACTCGTGCTCCGAGGACAATGTGGATGCGCCGCATCTCGGTCCTGGACCGGGCCCCATAGGGTCAGATGGGCAGCGCGGATATGAAAAGCTCACTCCATTACCTCCGCCACCATCGAAGGAGCACCCAGCAGTGACTTCAATTCCGAATTGATTGTAGGGGCCGCACGGCGCCTGAAGCATTCGCTCTCCAGGCAAGGACGACTTCAGGTGCCAGAGAAGCAATATTTTCTATGGCTCGGGCCTTCACCGCAGAGTGCAGCACCCGCACGGGCGGCTTCGGTTACATGGAACGTAGGGAAATCACCCGCAAGAGGTTCACTCTAAGTATGCCGGTGCCTGCCCCGCCATCGTTGATACAGGATGTGAACCGGAATTCCGCACAGGATGACTCCGACTCCGCCGAGCGCATTGATCGGCTGGTCTTCGATCGAGAAGACTGTAAGCACAATGGCGGCCGCAATAAAGAGAACCGGAACGACCGGATAGCCAGGAACACTAAAGGGACGCTTCCTGGAGGCATCTCGGCGGCGGAAGACGAAGATCGTGCTTGCGGTCAGTCCATAGGCAAGCCACTCGGAGAAGATGGCCAATGAGAACAGAGCCTGAAACCTGCCGACGAATAGCAGCAGAAGCGAAGCGATTGTAGACTGCAGGATGAGCGCGGTCGAAGGCGTGCCGAAGCGGGGATGCACATGAGCCAGCCTCTCGAAGATGAGACCGTCGCGAGCGGCGGCAAACGGGATGCGTGCGCCCTAGAGAGCTGAGCCGACGAAGGAAGCGGCGATGCTGACCGCCATACCGATCGAGACGAGCAGTGAGCCGTATCCGCCCGCAACGACTCGCATCGCATCAATCGCTGGACGGTCCGCGGTCGCTATGGCAGACGCCGGCAAAATATATTGGATCGCGGCGTTCGTAAGCATATAGAGCATGCCGACGATCGCTACCCCGCCGATCAGAGCGATCGGCAGACTACGTTGCGGATTCTTGACCTCGCCTGCCAACTGACTGACATCGTTCCAGCCGTTGTACGCCCAGAGCGCCGCAACCAGCGCTACCATGAACCCGGAAAATCCAGGCCGTGCGTTTGGAAAACCGGTTTGAAAGTTATGCCAGGAGCCATGGCCGCCGACACCAAAGAAGCAGGACCCCACGATCGTTAGGATTAGCAATCCTTTGAGCCATGTGAGAGAAAGTTGCACGTTCGCGGATTCCAGTGCGCTGCGGACGTTGAGAGCAGTGATGAGCCACGTTATTGCAATAGCAATCAGCTGCCCCCACTGCAGATGGGCAATCGCGAACTCGGTAAAGAAGCCGAACCGCGGAAAGGCCTAGGAAGCCTTGCTTGGCGGCACAATAGGCAGACCTGCCGCGCGCCATGCATGAAATCCACCAATCAAATCCGTCGCGCGCCAGAGTCCAAGATTCTGCAGGGCTACGGCCGCTAGGCTTGAGGTATAGCCTTCGGAGCAGAACACGATTACCTGGATGTCATGATCGGTGGCAACCGGCAGCCGCGCGCTGGATGTCGGGTCGAACCGCCACTCGAGCACGTTACGCTCGACGATCAACGCGTCTGGAATGCAACCCTCAATTGCACGCTGGCCCTCCGGACGAATATCGACAAGTATCGCTCCTGTTTTGGTCACCGCATCATAGGTCTCATCCGGGGATAGCCGGTGCAGTCGGGCGCGTGCCGCTGAAAGCATCTGCTCAATGCTCAAGATACCGGCCTGGTTTGCAGGTTTCCGCCTCTGCGCGTTCCACTCCTGAGCGAGCGTCTCAGCCCGCTCAGACGCTCGTTCGCGCGAGACCAATCGACTTCCATCCAGCTCGTATTCGTTCATCTCGCTGAGCGGAGGCGAATATGCGTGAATGCTAATGGCCGGCGCGAAAGAGGCGTTACGGACGTCATGCGCGTAATTGGGACCGAATGCGCGCGGCTTACCCGGATGTATCGCAAGGGTGCGCTCACCATGACGGTGCTCCTCAAGAGCCCCGGTCGCTACGACGAAAGCTCCGGAGGACGCCCCGTGGTCATGAAAGCCGGTGGATTGTCCTGGCAGCCAGCTGATCACCCAAATGTCGTGGTTCGGACCTTGATATAGGCGCTCATACCAGCGATGTTCGACGCGCAGCCGCACCCGATCCATCCATCCATTCGACATTGCAAACAAGGAAACGATGTTGGCGAGTTCCTCAGGCGTTCTCGATACCTCACCGGGCTGGCTTTTCGCTGATGTGAATGTGCTTCTGGCGTCACGTACGAGTCGTTCCTCTGTTCCGAGTTGCATAGATCCTCTCCAGATCTGAACCGTCGCAAACAAGCCCAGGCATGAATGCCAGCTTGTTGACGGATACACTTAATAAACTAGGGAGTGTTTTAGATGAGCTTTGGAGAAGGCGTTCTAGGAAGATCTGAGAATGTCGCAGCTCACCCAACGAGGGGCAGGTCGCAGCGACAACAATGAAGCAGGGAAAACGCCATAAATTGACGCTAGCATGACCTGAAGAATCGGGTCAATGTTTGAGCATCTGCCAAGGCAGCATGCCTGTGAGCACAATTAGGTCTGTGCATGGCCTTCAATATGGATGAGACTGCTCGCTTCGACGGAAGTTACGGAACAGTACCAGGTGGTGAGCTGTGATCCAGAGTATTTCTGGCAAACAAATGGCGGCGAGAGCTAAGCCTCTCGCCACCATGGTTGAAGCCGCTGCTTTAGAAGACGTAGCGTGCCGAGAAGAGTCCTGAACGCGGACCGGCGAAGCTGCGCGCCGTCGTGCTCGAAATCTGGCTGACGCCCTGTCCCGGGAAGGTGTTGGTAGGAGGAACCGAGATGTCCACGTTGGGATCGCCAAAGTTCGGGTGGTTCAGAACGTTGGTGAAGCTCAGGCGGAACTCCAGATGCTGCTCACGATAAACGGGGAAGGACTTGAACAGAGCAGCGTTGAGGGTCTCTGAGCCGGGGCCTACGATGGTGCCGAAGGCTCCGCTGCCGAAGGTGCCGGCGGCGGGGACCGCGAACGCGGCCGGATTGAACCAGTTGAAGATGCTACGGTTGCCAATGGGAGTTAAGGACTTCAGCACGCGGTTGGGAACGTTGGTTCCGAAGACGGGACTGGTGTTCGACTGGCTGAGACCGTCGTATGTGGGCGTCAGGAAGTCACCGGAGACTGCGAGGAAGGTTCCGCTAAGCTTCCAGCCGCCGAGCATGCGCGCCAGCAGCGAGTTGTTGTTGAGGACGAAGCCGTCTTTGCCAATGGGTATCTGATATACGGACGTGGCCGTGAAGTCGAGACGCGGTGTGTACTTCGCGTTTGCCTTCTGGCGGGAGAGGTTGCCGGTTTGCTCAGCCGTAACGCCACCGTCCAAACCGTTCGCATCGAGGTCGTCGTCATCGGTGAGGTTTTTGGCCCAGGTGAACGAGACGTCGAAGCTCAGACCGTGCTGATAGTTGTGCGTTACCTCGGTTGAGAGCGCATTGTAGTTCTCATAACCACCGTTCTGGAACTCATAAACTGAGAAGAACAGCGGGTACGGGCTTTTGGCTTGATTGAAAGGTGCGGTGCTGGGTGCAACCTGGCTGATGTTGTTGACATAGCCGAGCTTCACTGCGCGGGTACCAATGTAGGAGAGGCGGAGACCGGTATTGAAGCCGAGGTTCTGCTCGACCGTCACGTTGAACTGTTGCACGTATGGGTTGCGGAAGTTTGGGTCGGTGTACGTCGTGCTGACGTTGCCGGCGAGGCTTCCCTGAGCCGAGGTGTTGATGGGGTTCTGGAAGTTGATCAGCGGCTGGTTGTTCGTAAATGCGTTGGTATAGGCAACGTTCACGCCGAACGGGCCGTTGTAGTTATAGCTGAAGTTCGAGGCGCTAATCTCGTCGTTGAAGATGCCGTAGCCGCCGCGAACAACCGTCTTGTCGTTATCGAACGGCCGCCACGCAAAGCCGACCCGGGGATAGGCGGCGAGCTTGAATCCATAACGGAACGAACGGCTGGGTACGCCTGCGGTCTGCGCTGATTCAATCGGAATCTCGGATGGGAAGACAGGGTTGATGTTCGCCTGGGCAATGGCAATGCTGGGTACAACGATGGCACCTGTCCTGGGGTCGAACGACGCGACAATATCGTTCTTGTCGACTGGGGGACTGTCGTACTCGTAACGCACGCCGAGGAAGAGCGTGAGATTCCTGCGCACCTTCCAGTCATCCTGGACAAAGGAGTTCAGATACCAGTAACGCGCGTACTCGGGAGTGCGCGTGTAGGTGTAGGACGTCGATCCTGGAAGACCCAACAGGAAATCCGCATAAGCGTTGCCGGTGAACTGGGCGGTGTAGGAGAAGGAACCGAAGGTTGGGTTGAAGTAGGAATCGCCCTCCATGGGACGGAACTCTACGCCGGCCTTGATGGAGTGTTTGCCACGCTCGTAGGTCAGTTGGTCGATGTACTGGAAGGTCTCCTCTGTTGGCTGGCTCTCCGCAAGTTGAGAGGGCGATGTGTAGCCGGAGACCGACAGCGTAGGAATGCCGGTGAAGGAGTTGGAGACGACAGGAAAGCCGTTGATACCGAGGGCCGAGATCAGAGGCTGCCCCTGGAGGGCCCCGCCGTAGTGATTCTCGGTGTGGGTGAGTCCGAACTTTGCCACGTTGACCATGTGAGGAGTGATAATCCAGGTGTCTTCCATGACGCCCTGCCAGGTGTGACGTTTCTGCTGACGGTAGCCGGTAATACTCGGCGGAAGGCCGCTGTCGAGCACCTCGGGAGAGGATCGGATATAACCGACGCGTGCAAACAAAGTGTTTTTAGGAGAAAGGTTGTAGTCGACACGCCCGTAGAAGCGATTTGTGTATACGTTCTGCGGGTAGGGGCCAAGTGCAGACTGTCCGAGAATCGACGTCGGGTAGAAGAGATTCTGCCAATACTGTGACGCCTTACTGATCAGCGCCGGATCGATGTGATTGTATTGACCGTTGTAGTTGAACGGTGCGCCGCCTGCGTAGGGATTCGTGATCGGAGTGGGCAGGGAACTGAAGTCACCGGACTCAAAGGCCGCCGTGGGCAGCGAAGGATTGATGGAGATCGGCGTGTTCTCTCGCAGCAGCTCTGCCGACAGGAAATAGAAGAGTTTGTCGTGGATGATCGGAGCACCGAGGTTGGCACCGAAGTCATTCTGGCTGAAGGAACCAACCTTGCCGGCGGCGAAGTAGCCGGGTGCCTGCAGTGCGTCGGTGCCGTAGTTCTCGAACACATCACCGTGATAGGCGTTGGTACCGGACTTGGTGATCATACTGATGTTGAATAGCTGACCCATCTCGGCCTTGTTGTTGACGGCCGAGTACTCGACCTCTTGCACCATACCGAAGGGAGGCAGCGAGGGACCGACCATGTTGCCGTAGAGCGCCGAATTCGAGCTGATACCGTCAACGTTGTAGTAAGCCTCACTGCCGCGTGAGCCGTACATCGACCAGTCGAACAAAGTGCCGGCCTGCGAACCACCCGGAAGCAGCGTCGTGTAAAAGAGCAGGCCACTGTCACCGGTGCTGTCGGAGGTGCCCAGCAGGTTCGAGGAGGTGTCGTTCAGGGCCTCGGAGGTGACGGTGCTGGCGATCGAGGGCATTTCCAGGTTAACGACCGGGGCGCCGGACGTGACCGTAACGGAGGTATTGGCTCCGGCGACGGCAAGGTGACCGTCGATGCGAAGCGTTTGCTGTGCAGTTAGGTTGATGGCATTGTTCTGGAGCTCCGAGAAGCCGGGAGCGTCGATCTTCACGCTATAGGTGCCCGGGTTCAGATCTGCCACAACGTAATTGCCGGAACCGTCGGTCGTTACCGTTCGGGTAAAGTGTGTTCCCACGTCGGTCACGATGACCGTCGCGTTCGGTACCAGAGCGCCGTCGGTTGCCGTTACCGTGCCGGTAATGTTGCCTTTTGTGCCTTGTCCGAAGACAGTACCCAGGGAACAACAGGTCAACACAAACGCAAAGAGGCAGAGTCTCCCCCATGTATGACAAAAGCGCATGGGAGTTCTGAATGGAGAATGGCTGATTCCTGGTGCGGACTCGACTGTCATTGGGGTACGTCCTCCGTAAAGATGTCTTGATGACTTAATGGAATAAGGTAATCTGGATATACGAGCCTGGTATATCTTTTTATTTCGAATGATTACTTTTATTGAATTATTAGGCGACAATAGCTTTGAAAGCTAACCATGTCAAGCAAAAATGAACACAAAAAGAATCTTTACGTAAGAAGTCGGCCGTTGATTCCATTTCCGCATTGCCAACATGCCAGAGCTGAGTACTCCCGACCTCGTTTGTCGGAGATTGCGGCTGGATAGGGCGGACAAGGTGGGAATGAAGGCTCTTTGGTCGGAGGGCGATCAGAACGGTATTTGTTTCAGCGAGGTATGGAGACGCGTGGTCGGCGGTTCTCAAAGGACTGCTCTACCTCTTCAAGGGTTTTGCCTTTTGTTTCCGGCAGAAAGAAGATGATGGCGAGGAAGTAGAGGACAGTGAAGCCGGCGAAGAGAAGGAAGATCCAGGTGTAGCCATATTTACTGACGACGGGAAGAAACAGCACGGCCAGTGTGGTCGAGACGAACTGATTGAGCACCAACGCGACGCTCATGCCGACTGAGCGGATTCGGGTCGGCATCAGCTCGGAGAGTGCAAGCCATACGCACACACCGGGGCCTGCGGCATAAAAGGCGACGAAGATAAAGAGCGCCAAGGCGACGATGTATCCATGGCCGGGCGACGGAATACGACCCATGCGGGCTCGTTCGATCTTTAGTGGCGCTGTCTTTGCCTGATCGAAGTCAGCGAAGGGATTCTGGAAGAATGCCTTCACGGAGTTCTCGGGGATGCTTGCTGCGCGTGTAATACGGATTGCTGCGGCGCTCGGATCATCAGAGCGCATATAAGTGGTTTCGCTGGTGAAGCCCGCGTAGGAGTAGATGATCGCGAACGAAGCGTGCGCGGCCAGGGCGCGGTCGTCACTGTAGCCGCTTGCGGTGAGTAGCTTTCCAGCCTCTTCCTGATTGAACTTCAGCGAAAGCGTTTCGTTATCCTGAACCAGTCCCTGCACGGCGGGGCCACATTCGAGATCGTTACGTTCTACCTGGTGAAAGAGCAGTGCGCATGCAATCAGGGAGAGCATGACTCCGCCGGTGCCAAGCGTCAGTAGAAAGCGCCGCCCTTTGCGATCGACCAGAGTGATTCCGACAATCGTCATGAGAAAGTTGACCGACGTGAACAGGACGTAGCCCCAGTGCGCGCCTAGATCCGTGAGGCCGCTCTGCAGCAGGATGCTGGTGTTGTAGCCGATGATCGAGTTTATGCCGGTAGCTGTGTTGCAGGCGAGGATGACGCATGCGAGCAGGAACGGCACAACGTATTTGCGACGCAGCAACGAGCCTGCACCCTTGTGTGAGACATCGGGCTGCGTTCTAACTGCTCCCATCTCTGCGAGTTCGAGGGCTGCAGCTTCGGGAGTGCGTGAGCGCAGCAGCGACGTCAACGCCTCTTGGGTGCGGCCGCGACGATACAGCCAGCGTGGGGATTCCGTCACGAATAAACTGCCGAAGGCAAAGAGCAAACCGGGCGGAAGCGACATCCAAAAGATGCGTCGCCAGGCGTTGTTCTGAACAGCGAAGAGAGCGTCTGCGTTTCCGGTCGCGGCGACCGCCTGCACGCGATAGCTGTAGTACATGCCGATAAGCGCGGCTATGACGATGCCAAAGGTCAGCAGCCATTGAAAGATTCCTGTGCCTTTGCCTCGCGACTGCGATACAAGACACTCGGCCAGGTATAGCGGTACGACGACTCCGATGAAGCCTCCGCTGATGCCCTGCAATAGCCGGCCGACCAATAGCACCGTGTAGCCGTGCGAGAGTGCGATGAGAGGAATACTGATGACGAATACGAGACCGCTTACGACCATCATTGGCTTTCTGCCGAACCCGTCTGAGAGCACTCCGGCAAAGATGGTAGAGATGACGCTGCCAAGCAGGACCGCTGCAACGATGACCGAGAGCTGCCCGGCACTCAGACGCGAGGTCGCTTCAAGATAGGGCAGCGCGCCCCCGATGATGCCTACGTCCACGCCATACAGCAGGCCGCCGAGACCAGCAACACACAACAAAAGAAGGTTGTAACTGCGACGATTCGAGGCGGTATGGTTTGGGTTTGGGATCATGAAGCAACGTGTCCTAAGGGCAGAGTCTCTCTGTTGCGCAGTCGCGCGAAGATAAGCGCGATCATTTCAGTGAAGCTGTGGGAGAAGTCGCAGAGCGTTTTCACGGTACACCTTGCGCAGCACGTCGTCGGGCAGGTAGAGGCCATAAATATTCCAGCGTCCTTGGCGCGAGGCGTGCGTAGGATAGTCAAAGTACTCGTCGTCGGTTTCCAGGAAGCGATAGTAGAGACGATACATGTCGACCTCGGGAACCAGATCCGCTCCAAAGAGGATACGGTCAGCATAGCGAAGAAAGAACCTTCGCGCCGAGTAGGGCTGGCGTCCTAGCTCCGAGGCCCGTGCGCTTATGTCGACCATGACGTTGGGACAGTCGTCGAGCATCGCTGAGACGCGTGCAAGATCTTCACTGTTCTCCGCGATATGGGCTCCGACGAATGTTGTCCTGGGATGCCGTCGAAAGACACAATCGCGCTGCTTGAGGAGCTCGTCCTTGCTGTATTGTGCGCCGAAGAAGCTCCAGTCGGGGTGGGCTGCCAGCTCCTCGTAACGCTCATTGTGAGCATCGATCGGCAGGAAAAAGGCCTCAGGGTCGCCGATATGCACCATGGCAGGTATGCCGAGCTCGCCAAGACGATCGAAGATAGGCGCCAGCCGCTCGTCATCCACGCTGATCAGTTCGCCGCTTGCATCGCGCACCGTAAGGCCGAGGTCCTTCCAGAACTTGAAGCCTACGATGCCGTGCTGCACGAGGCGATCAATGCGCTCCATGCTCAGCTTGATGAAGCTGGAAAAGTTCATTGCATCGGCGCCCTGCCAATCCATCCATCCGATTGTTGAAAAGCGCCGTGCATCGGCCTTCCGATAGCGCTCGATCATCTCGATGGCCTCATCGCCCACCTTCATCGTGATGTTGGCGATGTGCTCGATCCCGCAGGCATCCATGATCTTCAGAATCTCCTGCGGGTCCTGTGCGTCCAGATGATTGTGGTAGTCGATTACAGGGAACCGCGGTTTCGTGATTTCGTGCATGACTGAGTGCAACATGGTGCGCGGATGGAAATCGCTGACTGGAAGCGTCACCGCAGCTTTGGCCGAGACCATTGCTATAAATTTGTCCTGTGCATCCTGTTCAGCCATTGCTCTCCTCTTACCCTACCCCCCTAGATGGGGGGGATTGGTATCGATGCGAAGATGGGTTGTGAGCCTCTTTAAAACATTCTGTCGAATTGCATGGATTATAAAACGAAATATATAGGAATTTCCATTATGTTTCGTTTTATTATCTTATTGCCAAGATGTCTCGATATTTAAGGTGCTCACATGAATCGCTACTGGCTGCTCGTTTCTACGCTCTTGTCTTTTCCACTTGTTTCTTCTGTCTTCGGAATTGCACAGAGTGCCGCAGTGCAGGCCGAAGCATTGCGTGTGCATGTGAATGTTCGCGATAAGCATTTCGTTGGTTGGACAATTCGCGACACGATCTCGGGAAGAGAGATTGTGATGAAGGATGCCTTCACGTTGGTGTTGAAGGATCATGGCGAACTGCATTCGTCTGAGATGCAGGTTCAGCCGTTGAACGACACGAGCAGCGTCATCGATTCGCATCGTGCGCTGAGCAGCTCGCAGCTTGCCACCGCGGAGACAAAGCGGTGCTGGCAATTTCACGGTGGGGAGTATGACGTAGATGCGGACTGGTGCGTGGTGACTCGGCCAGGATCGGATTATGTACGCTCGCTCATTCGTGTCACGGCTGCCAAATCAGACCTGCCAGTCGCGGAGGTTCGGCTGCTTGAGTTCAGAGATGCGGGCGCGCATGTCGAAGGCAATGTCCACGGATCGCCTGTGGTGGATGCCAACTTCTTCTTTGGCTTTGAGCACCCGCTTTCGACAAGCAACGTTAGTGACGGACTGGTGAAGGTGGGACTCTTGCGCGAACTTTCTTTGCGCGCTGGTCAGTCGATCACGTATTCGGCCGTGTTGGGAGCGGCGCAGCCGGGACAGCTGAGGCGAGAGTTTCTGGCTTATCTAGAAAACGAGCGTCCGCGCAGGTATGAACCCTTTCTGCACTATAACTCGTGGTTCGATCTCGGTTATCAGAATCGCTTCGATGAGAAGAGCGCTCTGGATCGCGTGAATGCCTTCGGGCAGCAACTCGTCGTCGACCGAAACGTCAAGCTGGACTCGTATCTCTTCGATGACGGCTGGGATGATCCGAACGCGCTGTGGGGTTTCAACCCCGGTTTTCCCAATGGCTTTACGAAGACCAGTGAGGCGGCTGCAAAGTACAAGGCGGGCATCGGCGTGTGGCTATCGCCGTGGGGAGGGTATGACGAGCAGAAGAAGGAACGCGTCGCATACGGTACGGCGCATGGCTACGAGATCATGAACGAAGGCTACGCCCTCTCTGGGACGAAGTACTACGAGCGCTTTGAGCAGACCTGCTTCGACATGGTCGACCGCTACCACGTCAATCAGTTCAAGTTCGATGGAACCGGCAATGCGAACCGTGTCTTTCCTGGCAGTGACTTTGACAGCGACTTCGACGCTGCGATCCACCTGATTGAGCGGCTGCGGAAGAAGGAGCCCTCTATCTTTATCAACCTCACTACCGGCACAACTGCCTCGCCCTTCTGGCTTTTTTATGCGGACTCAATCTGGCGTGGTGGGGAGGACCATGACTTTTCTGGTGTCGGAAGTGCGCGTCAGCGCTGGATTACCTATCGCGACGCGCAGACGTATAAGAATATCGTCGAACGGGGACCGCTGTTCCCGTTGAATTCACTCATGCTTCACGGAATCATCTATGCAAAGCAGGCGAAGGATCTGATGAACGATCCCAGGCATGAGTTCGCCGATGAGGTACATTCGTACTTCGGCAGTGGCACGCAGCTACAGGAGATGTACATTACGCCGGATCTGCTGACCACCGCGGACTGGGACATGCTCGCAGACAGTGCACGTTGGAGCCGCGCTCATGCTGAGACGCTGAAGGATACGCACTGGATCGGCGGCGATCCGGACAAGTTGGAGATTTATGGCTGGGCTGCATGGAGCCCGAAACTTAGTCTGATTACGCTACGCAATCCTTCCGGCAAGCCGCAAAAGTACATGCTGGATCTTGCGAAGGTGCTGGAGTTGAAGCGTAATGCGCCAGAGCGATACAACGTGCATGGCGTATGGAATGACGTAAAGGACTGGCAACCGGAGGTCGTGCGCCCCGAGCTGCGTGACCGGCTCATAGCGGTTGAGCTGACGCCGTTTGAGGTCCTTACGTTGGAGGCGACACCTGCTCATTAAGAAGGCATGGCCCAATCCGGTTTAAACGAGAGTCAGGCTGATGCCGGCGGCCTGCAAGGCCTTTGCGGTCTCCGCCGGCAGATCGTTGTCGGTGATAACGTGATGGATCGCTGTGGCTTCGACGATACGGGAAAGGCTGCGGCGGTTGAACTTTGTGGAATCGCACACGGCAACTACCATCGATGAGGCTTTGACCATTGCGCGGTTTACACGGGACTCCATCAAATTCGGTGTCGTCAGGCCTACCTCGAGATCGAAGCCATCGACACCGAGGAAGAGAATATCTGCGTGCATGTCCTGCAGCATGTCCTCAGCTAGCGGTCCTACGAGCGAGAATGAGTTCTTGCGCAGTGAGCCACCGGTCAGCAGCACCTCGAAGTCAGTACCGCTGAGTTCGCCTGCGATGTTAACGGCGTTGGTGATGATGGTGAGTCGAGAAAACCGTTTCAGCGCGCGTGCAATCGCTGTCGTCGTCGTTCCTGAGTCGAGCAATACGCACTGTCCCTCCTGCACGAGGTTCGCTGCAGCAGTGGCGATGCGCAGTTTTTCCTGAGAATGTCGTCCTTCTTTTTCCTGAAGGGATGGGTCGGACAGGGCACCGTTGCCAGGCAAAACTGCACCGCCATGGGTACGCTGCAGCACGCCACGGCTTTGCAGAAGATCCAGGTCCTTACGAATTGTGATGCGCGAGATGCCGATTGATTCGGAGAGTTCTTCGACCAGTACCCTGCCGTTTTTTTGGGCTAGTCCGAGAATGTATTGCCGCCGCTCTTCGATCAGCATCTGAGAGCTGCGGTCGACGCCGGGCAGCTCGGAGAAGTCCTTGGAGACACTAGGTAACGTATTTTTTTTCACTGGCATTGATCCGGTTTCTCTCTCTCGGAACAATAACACGCCGGCCTTATCTGATTGCAAATAGAAAGTCGATGCGAAAGTAAACGATGCTTCGATTTGCTAGACTGGGCGGCAGGCCGCAGCATAGTTGCGCAGCACGTCGCGAATGCGATCGACGATCAGGGATGCGGGGTCGGCGGAGATCTTGCCTTCGCGCATACGCAGATACTGCGCTGGAAGGTATCGGCTCAGCATGCTTTCGGGTATGGTGGTCGCGGCTAGGTTGCTGATCAGTTGGTCCACGGCCTTGTTGACCTCGGGCTTTGCCCAGTAATAGCGGACTCGGTCGCTGTAGCTGTAGCGGCGCAAGAGCGCTTGATGTGCGGCAGAGCCGGTGTAGTAGGGAAGCCAGTTTTCGGGTTCGCGCAGCATGGCTGTTTCCAGCACCATGCTTAGTTTGGAGCGACGAGGCTCCTCGACGAGCTGCGCCTCAATGTCCTCGAGTGCATCGAGCGCCTCGCGCATCGCAAAGGTCAGGCCAGGGCCCACCTTGAGGATGGCGAAGCCGTCGCGTACAAGTGCCGTGTATGCGTCGGGCAGTTGGTAGTCCGTAGAATGGGCCTCAAAGACGATTGGCTCTGGTTGAGCACGCAACCAGGCACTCAATTGTGCGGCCTTAGCGGGCTCGTAGTCGATAACAGCATCGTGGTCAAACTCAACCCCAGGCTGCACGACAAGTGCGATGACTCGATCCCAGACACCTGGCACTTGCTGCTCGAAGATGCGTTTGTGAACCGCAAGTGTTTGTGCAGCCGCCTCGGTCGAAGTCGCCGCCAGCTCATGTACGGCATGAGTGGCTCCTCCGGGGACGGGCACTTCTGTTCCAATCACGTAGATGGGACTGTCGCCGCTGACGTAAGCGGCCTCAGCTACGCGACATAGGCGTGCTGCACGCTCGGCGACGATCTCGTCCGAAGGATGCGTCGCATCATCGGCGCAGGCCATACTGGCGTCGAGGTGGATCTTGGTATAACCGGCAGCAACGTACTCAGCAACCATCGTTTCGGCGCGCGTCATGGCCTCAGCCGCTGGCATACTGCGCCAGGGATTGGGGCCGAGGTGATCTCCGCCCAGTATCAGACGGGAATGATCGAGACCTGCTTCTGCCGCGTGCTTCAGCACAAACGAGCGGAAGTCCGCAGGACGCATCCCGGTGTATCCGCCGAACTGATTGACCTGGTTGCTCGTCGCCTCGATCAGGAGCAGGGATCCATCCTCCACTGCTTGTTCGGCTGCTGCTCGAACGACCCACGGATGTGCCGAACAGACAGAGTAGATGCCAGTCGGAATACCACGATGTTGCTGCAGGAGATGCTGATGGAGACGATGCGACATGATGAGCGTGCCTCAGTAGATCTGGAACTTCTGCACTACGCGTTTGATGACGCCGGCGGGGCTGGGTGCGTCAGGCTTGAGCTGATGAGCGACGGAGCTATAGAGGCCCAGTAGCTGCCCAAAGATCACGTCGAGCACAGGACGATACTCATCCTCGATCTCTGCGTCTATCTCAAGCGAAAGGTAGCGATCGCAGTCGCCGCCAAGAGTTGACTTGAAAGATGCAGGGCCGACGGCGATACGCTCTGCTACGACATGCTTGCTGCCGATTTCACGCAGCAGATCGCGCGCGTACAGCCCGCGAGTATGGTCACCCGATACAAAACAAACGAGGAGTGTCTCGCGATCCAGCGCCGCCATTGGGCCATGACGCAGGCCGAGCACCGTCTCGGACATGGTTTTGACCTGGCCAGCGGTCATCTCGAGTACCTTCAGCGCGGACTCCTTTGCAACGCTTGCAAGGGCTCCGCTGCCGAGAAAGCAGACACGTGCGAAGTTCCGGGCTGCGAGCTCCTCAGCCAATGCAGCCGCCTGCGTAAGAAGATGATCTCCGGCCTGGGCCAATCGTTCGAGCACGGGCTCGTACTCCGCGAGCGACCAGGCATGTGCGAGACACTGACCGAGAACGATCATGTTGGTAAAGGAGCTGGTCATCGCCAGGCTGCGGTCGTTGACCACGTCGTCCAGGACGACAACGCTGGCGCGTTCGACCCCTTCGCAGAGCTCGGCCATACGAGCGCCTTCGTTGCAGGTAACAACCAGGTGTGCGATTTCGGGATAGCGTTCGAGCGCTTGCTCTAATACGGCGACGCCCTCCGGAGAATCGCCCGAGCGTGAGAAGGAGATCCAGAGGTAACGTCGTCCTGGGATGACATATTCCTCCATGTTGGGCAGCAGATCTGTGCTCGCTACGGCGGAGACCTCACAGCCCCACTTCGTGCGCAGAACAAAGGTCAGTGCCTGCGAGATATAGTCCGAAGTCCCTGCGCCAATTAGAATGACAGACGGCCGATTCTCAAGCGATGCCCGCACGCCAACAGTGTCGAGAAAAACAACAATGCGAGCCTGATGCTGCTTGAATATCTGAAGCGTCCTCTTCCAGGTCGCCGGCTGTTGGGCTATTTCGGCTGGTGTGTATAGCAGGCCGCGCTTTGTCTTTTCTTGTAACGGAAGATCAAGAATACCGGACAGAGTAGTTTGCATTTGGAAAAGACCTCGTACCAATTTTTATCAAAATATGCATAAACGTAATAAAAAGTAAGTAATAATAATCATTATATGCACGCAATAATTTATAAGGCAATAAAAAGGTAGATAACAATGCAACCTCTGTCCCCTGCGAATGCAAAGCCGTTTGACATTATTCTGGTTGGCGAAACAAATCTTGACCTTATCCTGTACGGCTTGCCAGAGGAGATGCCGGTGGAGCGTGAGACGCTGGGCACGGACTTTGATGTTACGCTCGGGGGCTCGTCTTCGATTCTGGCGCACAATCTGCAGATTCTGGGTACACGAGTGGGCTTTGTCTCAGAGGTTGGAGAAGATACGTTTGGGACAACTGCACTTGAGTATCTTGGACGAGCGGGAGTGGATCTGACGCAGGTGCGCCTTAAAAAGGGGGCGAAGACAGGCGTTACAATCCTTCTGCCTCATGGCCGACGCCGTCACATCCTGACGTATCAGGGAGTCATGTCAGATTTGACGGTTGACGGTCTGGACATGGACTACCTGAAGTCCGGAAGGCACTTCCATCTCTCATCGTTATTTTTGCAGACGGGCCTCCACCGTGGTCTGCCTCAGATGTTTGATACGCTCAGATCCTCAGGGATGACAATCTCGCTCGATACCAATGACGATCCTTCCGGTCTGTGGCGTGGTGTGCTGGACGAGCTTCTGGACAGGATTGATATCTTGTTGCCGAATGAAGATGAACTGCTGCAGATCGCTGATGCGAGAACTCTGGAAGCTGCGCTGGACAAGCTCTCGGAACGTGTGCCAATGATTGTCGTCAAGTGCGGATCGCGCGGTGCGGTAGTGCAGCGCGGCCGTCAAAGAGACTGGGTAGAACCTCGCAAAGTGGAGCCTGTGGACACAATCGGCGCAGGGGACAGCTTCAATGCAGGATTTCTCAATGCATGGCTATCTGGGGATGACGCTCTACGTGCGGCGGCAATGGGCAATCGGACCGGTGCGCTCTCCACATTGCGTCCTGGTGGCATTGCTGCCCACTGCGATGCAGAGCTTCGTGAAAGCCTTCTATATGGCAACTGAGAAATCTCCTCTTCGGAGCCCAATTCCTCGGTGTGCGTCCTACTGTTTCCTGAGCACCGCAACGCCATAGAGAGGCAATTCAATGCGTTGAACAGACTCGTCCGTCAAAATATTGCTCATTACAACGGGCAGAGCGACGGTTTGGCTCCGCTCAGATGTGTTTTCGAGTATGAATATCTCGCGATCCTTCGCGACTCGACGATACACCTCGACACCTTCCGGCGTCGCGAAGATGTCCGGCTTGGCCCCGCTCTCGCTCACCATCCACTGTATGGCTCGCTTCATCCCGGCTTCCTCCGGCCACGCGCCGATATAGGTGATCGATCCATTGCCGACCTTGCGAGTGACAACGGCTGGTTGACCATCGAGCCAGGAGTTCGGTGCGCGGTAGCGCATCAAAACCTGGACATCATTGGCCAGGGTTGTAAGTTGTTCTGCGAATAACTGCGCCTTTGAGCTATCCCATGCTCCCGAGATCTCCACCGGATGATTCAGGGACATGTACTGCTCCACGCGAGCGCCAAGCAAAGAGGCGAGCGGGCCGGGCTGGCGCTGCGGCCAGCGAGAATTCTCTTCGTCCTTCATTCCGGAGCGCTGCCCGAGCACAAGGTGACCGCCCTGTCTGACGTATCGTGCAAGGTTGTCGGCCTCTGACTGGGTCATCACATTGAGACCAGGAGCGATCACGAGCTTGTACTTCGAAAGATCGCGGTCGGGCGGAATGATATCGATCGTGTATCCGAGCTTATGAAGGGGATTGTAGTAGCTTCTAAGCTCATCAATGGCGTCGTATGCAGGGTTCATCTTTTGCCAGTTGATCGCCCATCGGCTGGGATACGAGTCCACAATCGCAATGCTCGCCTCTACTGAAGTTCCCTGAAGAGCCGGGCCTGCTTTCTCGAATTCCTGACCAACCTGGGAGTATTCGGCATAGATCGGGTCAGGCTTTCCGTCTACATCGACGATCGCTCCATGATTCTGCTCGCCACCGTTCAGGGCGTCGCGCCACTGCCAGTAGCTGATCAGATCCGCACCGTGTCCGATGTAACTCCAGATGGCCATCCGCATTTCGCCTTTGTCCAGCATCGCGCTTGCGTTACCGCCTCCACGCGGGCCAGCAGTCGACTCCAGCACCCAGTAGTTCTTGCCGTTCAAGCCTCGCATCAGATCATGTGGTAACCCATTGCGGACGGAGTCGAATCGCCCCTCCACCTGAGGGTTGTCCCATCCGATGATGTCCAGATCCTGTGCGACGGTGTAGTGGTCGTACAGGTCGTACCATCCCATCATGTTTGTGGTGATCTTCTGTGCTGGCAAAGCATTCTTGCGGATAGCATCGATCTGGACCTTTTGGTAGGCACGTAAAGATTCACTGATAAAGCGTTTTGAGGCCAGCCAAAGACCGGGGCTGTTGTCTCCCGTGCCATTTACCAACGCGATCTGATTCCACGCGGAGTAGGTCTGATTGTTATACGCCGTGGTCCAGACCCGGTTCAGGTTCTCAACCCTGCCATAGCGATGTTCGAGCCAAGCCTGAAACTGCGCCTGCGTCTCTGCATCGAACGATTGTTTGGAGTACTCATTATCGATCTGCCAGCCGATGACGTAACGATTATGGCCGAAGCGCTGAGAGAGGCGCTCGTCTACCGCACGGACGAAACCGCGATACCGATCGCTGTTCCAGTTGTAATGATTGCGGGTCGATCCGGTGTATAACTTGCCCGTCTCATCCGTGACCATGATGTCAGGATATTTTGTCGCCATCCAGACGGGCGGAGCTCCGCTGGGCGTTCCCAGAATCACGGATAGGCCGTGCTTTCCCGCAAGATTAACCGCTCGCTCCAGCCAGTCGAGATCGTACTTTCCTTCCTGCGGCTCAAGAGCGCTCCACGCAAACTCACCGACGCGAACGACATGCATATGGGCTTTTTGCATAAGATCGAGATCGGCATCCCAACGTGATTCCGGCCACTGCTCGGGATACCACGCGGCACCCAGCATCAGCGCAGGTGGTGGGAGCGTTTCGCTTTGTTTGGTCTGCGGATTGGCGATGCCGGAGAGACCCAGCACGATCGCCGGAAGACATTTAAGACCCCTGATAAATCCGGCTCTGTGAGACCTGAAAAGCGGTGTTTGAGTCGAAGGCATCGATGTCCCTTTCCATCTGAAGCAGATCAAGCAAGAAGCTGATAAAGCGTTAAGGCAAAGTGTCTGCGCGGATCAATTACGGACCGAAACTGTGCTTTTCAAATGAATGTTGGCAGAGGAAGACCCAACCTTGAGCTCTATCTTGGTCGCTTCCAGCTCGAGCTTCTTGTGGTCATCATTCCAATACGCGAGGTCGTCCGGGGCGATCAGTACATGAACCGTCTTTGTCTCTCCCGGTAGCAGACTGACACGCTGAAATCCGATGAGCTCTTCTGTTGGTCGCGCCACCCTGGAACGCGGAAAGCTGGCATAGATTTGTGCTACCTCATCGCCCGCACGCGCACCGGTATTTTTGAGTTCAAAGCTTACGTCCAGAGAGGAACCGGATGAAACTGTCTTCGAGCTTAGTTTGAGATGAGAGTAGACGAAGGTGGTGTAGCTCAGGCCAAAGCCAAATGGGTAAAGCGGCCTGGACTTGAAATACATGTACGTTTCGCCATGCGTAATGTCGTAATCGAAAACCTGAGGCAGTTGTTCGAGAGAACTGGGCCACGTCTGCGTCAAATGGCCGGCCGGGTTGTAGTCGCCAAAGAGGACGTCTGCAAGCGCGTGTCCCTCTTCATCGCTGCTGTGAACCAATTGCACGATCGCTGGTAGATGCTGCTGCGACCAGTTGATTGCATACGGGAAGCTTGAAATCAGGACCAGAACTGTGTGAGGGTTTGCCGCATAGATCTCTTTCGCGAGTGGTTCCTGCGCCAGGTCGAGTGCTTTGCGGTCCTGACCTTCGACACCTTCGTCCGGGGGGCAATGTCCTGCAATCTGATTGGGTGCCGCATTGCACGTCGAATGATTGCCAAGAATGACGATGGCAACATCCGCCTTGCGCGCTAGTTCGGCAGCGGCGGCCGAATCCTGGCCGGTTGCAAGGCTAACCGTTACATCTTTGCCTAGTCTTTCCCGAATACCGGCGAATGGGCTTACCGAGTAGGGCGGAAGGCCGCTGTAGAAGCCGAAAAGAACCTGGTCGGCGTAGGGACCGATCACAGCAACGCTCTTCAATCTCCTGGGGTCGAGAGGCAGCGTCTGTGCGTCGTTTTTCAGCAGCACGATGGATTCGTCGGTGATCTTGCGATCAAGGGCCTTGTGGTCGGCTGAATCCCAAGGCTCGCGAGAAGAAGCAGCATCCTTTCCGATGCTGGCGTAGGGAACCATGGATTCGGGATCGAGCTGCCCGAGATGGATCATCACGCGAAAGACTCCACGCAGGTTCTCATCAAGATCACCTTCGGTGATCAGATGATTCTTGAGAGCAGCAACGATTGGCTCGTTCCAGTGATCGAGATATTGATTGATGCCCGCATGAATCGTTGCGGCCGCCGCTTGATCGAGACTCGGGAAATCATGGAAGCGTGTGACGAGGTTGGTGAGAGCGCCGCGGTCCGTGCAGATAATGCCATCCAGTCCCCAATTATGCTCCACGACGGACCTGAGCGTTGGGCTGATGGTCATGGGAGTATGATTCCACGCGTTGTAAGCAGCCATCATGGACTCCGCTCCGCCCTGTTGAATCCCCATGCGAAACGGGCGGGAGTAGTACTCGTGGAAGAGGCGATCATTGAAGTCCGAAGAAGATCCAAATCGTCCGTCTTCGTTGCTGTTGGCAAGGAAATGCTTCATCAGCGAGGCTGCCTGCCAGTAATGCGGGTCGGGCCCCTGCAGGCCCTTGACGAACGCAACCGTCATCGTTCCCACCAGATATGGATCTTCCCCATAGGACTCCCCGTTCCGGCCCCAACGTGGGTCTCGACTCAGGTCTGCATTCGGGCCACGGACAACCAAGCCGCCTACAATTCTGGGTGTGCGCATGCCTGCATAAGTGGAATTCTGCGCCGCGTAACGTGCCTCGTACCCTTCGGCTGCTGCGACTCGTCGAAGCAAATCGGGATCCCAGCTTTGACCCATGCCCTTCGCCTCAGGGAATTGAGTGGTCGGGACGGGCTTGTTGATGGTTCCGGCCCATCCTCCGTGGCCGCCTAATGCTACTCCGCTTAAGCCCTCGATGTGGCCGCTGCCCTTAACGCCGAGCCGCGGAACACTCGGGTCGATTCCGAGGCAGAAGACCTTCTCCTCAAGCGTCATGCGGGAGAGCAAATCCGTGATTCGAACTTCCGCCGAGAGCGCGGGATCCTGGAATGGATATTGAGAGCTACTCTGCGCCTGGGATATCTGACTGCCACACAACAGCGCGGCAAGACCAACGACCCAATATGTCGTCTCTCGTCCTGCCATCCTTAGCGTTCGAGGTTTCTTTGCCACTTTGCAATGCCTTTCGTTTCTGATGATGCCAACTTTGCTAGAAAGAGTACTTGGCAGATAACTGGAAGAAGCGCGAGTCTGGAGTCAGATTCTGGCCCTTGCGATGTGCAGTAATCAATCCGCCGCCTGTTCCAATGCCGCTACTACTCGGAATCGCGTAAGAGGGCGTATTAGCCACGTTGAATCCGTCAACGCGAAGCTCAAGGTATTGCTCCCTCAAAGTGACAAAGCGTTTGAATACCGAGGCATCCAGCCGTTGGAATCCCGGTCCGTAAACCTGGTCGCTCCTGCTTCCCAGAAAGAGCAGGGCCTGCGCCTCGTTCGTCACATACGTGGGGTATGCGTATCCAGCAGCAGGGACATAAGGATTGCCGTTGTTCTTCGCGAAGGGCGTGATCTCCGAAGCGGGTAGGGGATTGGCAAAGGCGCACGGGTTATACCAGTGTGTCTTGTTCCGCACCGATGTCGGGCAGGTGATGCTGGGATTGGTCGCGTTGGGTGTTCCACCTTGGGCGAAAGGGTTGCCGATCAGTATCGCGTTTTGGCTGCCACCGACGTCGTTGGTCTGGTTGGCGGTGCCGACGGTGAAGGGATTTCCGGACTGAAGCTGGTAGGTGAGATTCACAGCCCAACCTCCGAAGAACGTATCTACGACGCGCGAGTCGTTGCCGAGGTGAGATTCTCCGCGTCCGAATGGCAGCTTGTAGTAGCCATTGAACGTGAACCGGTGGCGCGTATCCGAATCGGTATTCGTCATCTCCTGCCGCATCGGGATGATATTGATGTCCCGGTAATTGCCAATGCCACCGCCGAGAGGGTCGGCAGCATCGTCCAGTGCGTGGGACCAGGTGTAGGTCGACCGGAAGGACACTCCGTGCGAGAACCGCTTCTCCAGTTGAGCCTGCAGGCTGTTATATTCGGAAATTCCTCCATAGATCAGATTGGTCGAGCCCCCGAATGAGGGGAAGGGGAGGAAGGCCTGAGTCGTGCCGGAAGGCAGCAGAGCAGCCGTCGAGTTGCTGTTGACGCCGGCCGGCAGGTGCCGCGCCGAGGTGCCCACATAGCTGATGGTGGCCACGAGGTCGTTGGTAAAGGCCTCCTGAAAAGCCAGGTTGTAATCCATCGCATAGGTCGTCTTCAGATTGGGACTCTGACCCACCAGCGTCGGCGTCGCGAAGTAGCTATTGAGTCCGTTCGCAATGGCATCCGAGAAACCTGATTCCAGCGTGTAGCCGTTGTTGGCGCAGTTGGTCGATCCGGTGTTGCAGGCCGGTGCAGGGAAGTTGTCGGTGAAGACGAACGGATAGTTTGTGCCGATGTTATCCGCAGCTCCTGCCTGCTGCTGGCCTTGATAGAAGAGGCCAAAGCCGCCGCGGACGACGGTCTTGGGATCGAGACTGTAGGCGAACCCAACGCGTGGCGCGAAGTTGGTGTTTCTTTGCTGTGTCAGGCGTTCATTCGAATCATATTGCAGGGTAATGTGATTCGCCGCTAATTCGGTAAGGAACGCCGGATTGATGGTGAGTTTGCCTTGGTCCCTGGCCGGAAGCAGATAGTTGCCGGTTCCAGTGCTGATGCCTACGCTGGTGGCATAAAAGTTGGCCTGCTGGCCGGCCATTTCCTTGTAGGGCTGGAAGTAGTCGTAACGAAGTCCGAGATTCAGCGTGAGGTTCTTTGTGACCTTCCAGTCATCCTGGATGTAGCCGGCGAGATCGTTCTGCGCATTGTTGAAAGCGCCGGAGGGTCCGATAGAGCCGGTCTCCATGTTGTCGGTAAGGAAGTCCGCGATTCCGCTGCCAGTATTTGCGACGTTGGGTTTGCCCGTCATCGAGCCATTGTAGGTATATTGCGGGTGGGAAGACGGAGGTTCGAGGGTGTCGGAGCGGATGCTCTGGAGCGCGAAGCCGAGCCTCAAAGAATGATTGCCGAGTGTCCATGAGACGTTATCCAGAACCTGGTAGCTGTCAGCCCATTCTTCCTCGGGGCGGTAGGCGTGCGCGCCGAAGCCGAAGATGCCTCCACCGCCACTGATGGTTGTGGTGGGAAGGCCGCCGTTGTCAGGAAAAGCCGTTCCGGAAGGTACTCCCCCCAGGCCCAGCGCGGCGGCATCGGACGTATTGAAGCCTGGATTTAATGTGTCATAGTGGCCGAAGTTGAAAGCGAAGCGGAACTCATTGACGACCGTTGGGCTGAAGATGTGGGTCTCGCTCAGCACGAAGTTGTTGCCGTAGTTCACCTGCACGCCGCTGACGTTGGTTGCGCCCTCGCCGCCGCCGCCATCTAGGATGGGACCGAGAGGCGCCTGGAAGTTGCCGATCTGGTTCAGATAGCTGAAGCGCACAAAAGCCTGATCTGCCGAGCTGATGTTCCAGTCTAGGCGCGTGTCCCATTGAAAGGTATTGTCTGGCTGCTTCAGGACGTAGGAGTAGTTGTCATACGCGACGCCATAAACACTCTGGTTCGGCATTGGATACAGATTTAGGATCTTTTGTGCGACCGAGTTTATCTGCCCCGGGCAGAGTATGTTCTGACCAGTTGGGTTGTTCGTGGTTGCCAGGGCAGGGCACGTTAGCAGCGTCTGGTTGTGATGCGGCTCATACAGAGTCTGCGCAACGGTCGCGTTAAAGTTCGATGGCATCAGCAGCTCGCTAAAGTTGCCCTGGCGCTCCAACGCGGTAGGAACAGTAATTGGGGATTGGGATTGTTGAATCACAATACGGTTTGCCTGCACGTCGCCAAAAAAGAACAGGTGGTTCTTAATGAGGGGCAAGCCGAGCGTCGCCCCGAACAGATTCTCGCGATACTCAGGATCGGGAAGTTGTGCGGAGGCGTCCCAGTCACGAGCATCCAGAACGTTGTTGCGCCAGTACTCCCAGACAGAACCATGAACCTGGTTGGTTCCGGATTTGATGCTGGCGTTGACGACCGCACCTGCAGAATGGCCATACTCGGCGCTGTAGTTCGAAGTAGACACTTTGAATTCAGCTAAGGCATCGGGCGGCGGATTGATCGAATAGCTGGTCTGGCTGAGATAGTCCTGGGTTACAGCATTGTTATCCACGCCATCGAGCACGAAGTTGTTTTGCTCGGGGCGCATACCATTGGCATCGAAATCGCCGGTACCCGCACCCCGTCCGGACCTCGAGGGTGCGGCCCCCGCCGTGAGTTGGATGAGGTACATGGTGTTACGGCCGTTGAGTGGGGTATTGTTGATTTCTTCTGTGCTGAGAACCGTCCCTACGGAGCTGTCCTGCGATTGAAGTAGTGGGGGCGCCGTCGTGACCGTCACCGTTTCACTCGCTGAGCCGGGCTTTAGCTGCGGAGAAAAATTGACGCGTTCGCCGAGCGAGACCCTGACGTTTGTCTGGATCTGTGTTTCAAATCCCGGCGCCGACGAAGTGACTGTGTAGAGTCCAATCTTGACCGGAGAGAAGTTGAAGACGCCAACCTTGTCGGCGGTCGTGGTCAACTTGAAACTTGTCGCCGGATCTTCGATCGATACCGTAGCGTTGGAAATCGCTCTTCCGCTGGTGTCCTGCACGGTGCCGGTGACAGCTCCCTGGTCAAGAAACTGGGCATAGGCAGAGGGAAGGGCGATCAAGAGTAAGACGACAATCCATTTGACTCGCCGGAAAATCTCAGTCTTTGCCGCTCGCTGTGTATGGGGTTTCATTCTTGCTCTCCGATGAGCTTTCTACTCAATCTGTGTGTCAGGCCTGCCTGGAAGATGTTGACCACTATTGGGTGTCGTAGCCGTTGGGCACTCAGCTTGTCGAACATAGTGGGGGCACTGTTGAAACCGATCTGCTGCTCATGTATCAGTGGCAGCCGCGCAAAATTGCGTGGCTAGCTTATGCTGATGAGCGTTCGGGTGCAGAACTCTAAAAATGCGCTTCCAATTACACCGCTCCGTTTAGGAAGAAAACTCTGGAGGGTATGGCGGAGCTTGATTTTAGAGGGAGCAAAGGATGTCAGATAGACATCGACAGGAAGGAGAACATACAAGGGGCAGGCCAAAGACACAGGAGTGACGCTCGCACTTCGAGCTCAGACTGTCTCTTCTACCGCTCCATGTCCTCATATGGGCTTACGTTAGCGTAAACGGAAAAGAAATGCAACCAACTTCTGGAACGGCTTCGTTCGGGATTAGCTCTGCGACAGCGGCCGTCGCACCAGAAAGGCGTCCAGATTCGCACGCATGATGAGGTAAGGATCAAGACGAATCGGTTGCGCAGGTCGCTGTCCCTGGCTTAGGTAGTGATGGAGGACGCGGTAAGCCGTGGCTCCTTGTTGTCGCGGCCGCTGATAGAGTGTACCTGCAACGCGGTTGCTGCGGATATGTGGAAGAAGCTGCTTCAGCAGATCCGTTGTTAGCACCATCGTCTTTCCGAGCATCTTCGAGTCCTTCAGGGCTTTCAACACCGCGATCGAGTTTCCCGTCGAAATGTAGCAGGCGGTTAAATCGGGATGCGCGCGCAGTAGTTCAATCGACTTCTCATAGGCCTCCTCGACGTTGTCGTGCGCCTCAATCGCTGGAAGCAGGTCGAGCGACGGAAAGAATTGCTGGATCGTAGATTGGAAGGATTCCACCTTCTGTCGGTGGTTCGTGACCGTGGTGTCGCCGGTCACAATGGCTATGGGACCGGTATTCGCGGATAGACGTCCAACCAATTCGCCGGCGAGAGATCCGCTCACAAACGGGTCGATCGTAACTGTGGCGACCGTATCGACTCCAGGAATGTCTGTTCCCACGCAGACGATAGGAACTCCCAGTTGAATCAAATGTCTAAGCCGCTCCTTGACTTCGGTGTCTGCGGTAGAACTGATGATCATTCCATCTAGTCCAGACTTGATAGCCCTGTCCAGCGCCGCCATCTCGCCGCTTCCCAAGCCGGGGAAGTGGAAGTATTCCAGGTTGACGACCGATTTTCCCAGAGCAGCATGCTCCTCCTCGATCCCGACACGAACTTCTTCGTGGAACGGGGTAACGCCACGAGGCAGGTTGACTGCAATGCGAAGCCTCCGCTTGGAGGAAAGGACGCTTGCAACGAGGTCTGGGTGATATCCCATCCTGCGAGCGGCCTTGAGGACCTTCTCCCGGGTCGCTGCGCTGATCTCAGGACGATTGTTCAGCGCGCGATCAACCGTACCCATCGATAGCTCAAGCGCCTGCGCCAGATCTTTGATGCGAACTTTGGAGGGGTCTTTAGGAACCATCTTCGACACGGGTTTTAGCAGATCCTTTAGAGGTTTATAGCGACTGCGTTATTATAAGCAGCCACATCCTAAATCAGTTCGTTCAGGAGTGACCGTTGATGACGCCGCGTAATGAGGTTTGAAAAACCTTTCCGTTTACGCTAACGTAATGACCATGGCCACGATGACTCGCGACAAACAGTGCAAGATGCCGGATCGTATACGGCGCGCACGCGTGGCACACAGGAGCGGTTCCCTCTGTTTTCGATGTCAGTCGGCATCCTGTCGATAATTATCTCGAATTTCCCTGGCTGCATGATGTGGCGCTATCCACTGGTGGAGCGATGAATTCCCGCTTTGACCACCAAGACGCAAGAGCGCAAAACTGGAGACTCTCACATGAAAATATGTTGGTTTATCCCTACGACTGGGGATGGGCGTTATCTCGGTGCTCCCCAGCAGTCGAGGCTTACGGACTATAGCTATCTGCGGCAGATTGCTCAGGCCGCAGACGAGCTTGGATACTATGCGGTGCTGCTTCCAACCGGTAACTCTTGCGAAGACGCCTGGGTAGTCGCCTCTTCCATCATGCCGAGTACCAGGCAGTTGAAGTTTCTGGTGGCCGTAAGGCCTGGCATTATGTCCCCCACCTTAGCCGCACGAATGACGGCTACCTTTGATCGGCTCTCTTCAGGTCGGGTTCTTGTCAATGTCGTTACGGGCGGTGATCCGCAGGAGGCTGCAGCCGATGGTGTATTTCTCTCTCACGATGAACGCTACGAGGTAACAGGAGAGTTCCTGGAGATTTGGCGCACAATCATGTCGGGAGAAACCTTCAGCCATGAGGGAAAGCACCTTCACGTGGAAAATGCGCGCGTGTATTATCCGGCAACCCAAACTCCTCATCCGCCGCTCTATATCGGCGGTTCATCGGATGCGGCCATGGAGATTGCAGCGAAACACATTGATGTCTATCTCACGTGGGGCGAACCCCCGGCTCTCGTCGCTGAAAAGATTGCGCGGGTACGCAAACTGGCGGAGGCTGCAGGCCGCACGGTAAGATTTGGAATCCGGTTGCACGTCATCGTAAGAGAAACCGCGGATGAAGCATGGCAGGCAGCAAATGACCTGATTCGGTATGTTGATGCCGAAACCATCGAACGTGCGCATAAAGGTCTTGCGAAGTTTGACTCCGAAGGCCAACGACGTATGGCATCTCTTGTGCAGGGCAATCGATCTAACCTGGAGGTTAGCCCAAACCTCTGGGCAGGCATCGGCTTGGTCCGCAGCGGTGCCGGCACGGCGCTGGTTGGTGACCCATCCGTCGTCGCGCAGCGCATGCTCGAATACGCGGATCTGGGAATTGAGACGTTTATTCTTTCTGGATATCCGCATCTCGAAGAGGCGTATCGCGTGGCAGAGTTACTCTTTCCCTTGCTGCCTCTTGATCATACGGACTCAGGCTCACAGAAAGCTCAAGTTCGCGCAGCGGATAACTTTGTAGGAAACGAGTTTCGGCCGATTAAATAATCAGTGACTAGCAGGATGCGGATTGGTGGCCACTATTTCAGAAGTTGTTGAGGGAAAACACGACGAAGCAACGCCCCAAACGGGTGGCCGTCTTTCACGTGCGCGGTGGATTGTGCTCACCCTCCTGCTTGCCATTACCATCATCAATTTCATTGACCGTCAGACAGTCTCAGTCCTCGCACCGGTGCTTCGACAGATGCTGCATCTGTCGAACGAACAATACGGGCGAATCGTTGCCGCCTTCCAGTTCGGTATGATGTCCGGCGAGTTGCCGATGGGCTGGTTCATGGACCGCTGGGGAGTACGTTTTGGTCTCGCGGGTGCGGTGTTGTGGTGGTCGATTGCTACGGGAACTCAGTCTCTCACCCATTCGGGCGTTCAACTGGGCATTACCCGTTTCTGGATGGGTACAGGAGAATGTGGCAACTATTCAGGGGGCGTGAAGGCCATCTACCGGCTCTTCGCGTCGGGCGAGCGGACGCTAGCCATCGGCATTTTCAATAGCGGAAGCATGTTAGGAGCAACACTCGCTCCGCCGTTGATCGTTTATCTGGCGCAACACTATGGCTTTCGTACCGCCTTTCTTGTCCCGGCGTCGCTCGGATTACTCTGGATCCCGTTCTGGTTGTTCATTTATCGGGATGCCCGCTCGACCGCGGACGAGAGTTCGCAAGCGACGTCGTTGCGGACACTCCTGGGACAGTCTTCTTCCTGGGCAGTCATGCTGTGCCGATTCTTCATAGGACCAGTCATACAGTTTTACTGGTATTGGATTCCCAGCTATCTGTATAGCGCGCGCCATCTAACGCTTACTCAGATTGGCTTCCTCGGTTGGATTCCATTCCTGCTGGGAGATACCGGCGGTATTGCCGGAGGATGGGCGGCCGGTGCTCTCCTGCGCCGTGGAGTGGGGATTTACAACGTTCGCCGGATCACCATGTACCTCAGTGCGGCCTTTTGTTTATGCAGTCTGGCCGTTCCCTACCTCACCAGCACGACAGCAGCTTTTCTTGCTATCGGCGTCGCAGTGATGGCAGACAATTTTCTTTCGGCGAACATGTACGGAGCCATTACGGACCTGTTTCCCGATCATACGGTGGGCCGAGCGACCGGACTTACCGGCGTTGCTGGAGGACTCAGCGGATTGCTCTTTCCGCTGCTTACCGGATATCTCGTCGACCGCACATCCTACACCCCGGTTTTTATCCTGGTCGCGTTTATGCCTCTCGTCGGCACTGCTTTGCTCTTTATAGTGGGAAAGCGATATCGAAGCCCGCAGGTCTATGCGCGGTAGAAGCAAGTTTCAGATCGACCGTATTACTTGTTCATATAAAAGGGTCTAAGGTTGGAGGATACAACCGCATGCAAAATGTCCATGAGTTCAAAGACCAGTTGCAAATCCTTTCCGTTTACGCTAACGTAAACCACGATGCAGACATGGATTGGCAAGACAGACGACGTGACCTCAGAATCTGAGCGTCGTACGTGTGCCTATACCCTGTCCTTGGAGTGTTTCTCCTCCTGTCGATGTTTATCTGACATCCTCTACTCCTTCTAAAAAAATCGAGCTCCGCCTGTGCTTGCCTGAGTTTCTTCTTCGCATGTAGTGCTGTGCTTGATGCTGCGCGAGGAGCCCGAGGCAGAGACGGATCATCACTCGCAGCACTCGTTCGGTCGGAACCAAATCCAGGTTTCCTGGACAGACGAATTCAGTCCATCTCATAAAAAGGTCGGCATGCACTCATGCGATTTGATCGAACTCTAGTAACTTTCCTTAGCTTAATGTTCTTTCTTACCCTGCACGCGCCGCTACTTTGCGGTCAGGGAACCGCCGCTCAAATCAGTGGAATCGCTACCGACGCACCTGGAGCGTCGATCCCCGGAGCTACCGTGCTCATCGTGAGCCAAGGTGCTGGTGCGAGACGCGAGGTCACTACAAATCAGACGGGAGCATTCATCGCATACGAGATGGAGCCTGGTCACTATCGAATTACCGTGACGGCAGCGGGGTTTGAAACCGTCGACTCGAACGTTTTGACACTTACGATCGGTCAGAAAAGCACCTTCAACGTCGCATTGAAAGTGGGGGGAAGTAAGCAGACAGTGTCGATCACGTCTGCTGGCGAACAGCTCAACACGACTTCGGCCGAGATCAGCTCTGTTGTGGATGAAAATACAATCAGAGAGCTGCCATTGAATGGACGAGATCCCTCCACTCTCGTATTCCTATCGCCTGGCGTCACCAATGTGATGAATACAAGTATCGGGGAGCGTCAGGCCGGCACATCGATTCCGACACAGACAGGCGCGTCTGCAGGGGGCGGGCGGCAGGGAAGCACTTACTATCTGCTCGACGGTGTTTCCAACATCGACACCTATGAGCTGCTTGCGGCTCCTTTCCCCAATGCCGACGCGACCCAGGAGTTCACGAGCTACCTTCCGGGAAATGATCAGACGCATGCACTGGGCTAAGCCTTTCCTGCCCTCCACGATGGCTACGATGTCAAACATAGTAATGGCCAAACCAATCCCATAGCCATATCGTTATTCGGTCCCTAGGTGATCTCAGTGCTTTTTTCTAAGCCGACGCGCTACGATTGAGTGGCTTCATCGGAGAGAAGTTTTAAAGATCTGCCGCCGACAATTACCTTTTCGCCCATTACCATCTTGACGAAAGGACTATCCGTGTTTTCTGTATCTACTACCTGGCTCCAGCGGGAGCCTCCCAGTGGTGGCGGCAGCGTAAACTCGACGCCTTCGTGAGAGGCATTGACGAGTAAGAGAAAGCTATCGTCAGTGACCGGGTGACCTTCTTCGTTCGTCACCTGCAAGGTTTGACCATTGAGGAATAGAGCAATAGAACGACTCCATCCGGCATTCCAGACGTCATCCCCGACCTGATTGCCATCCGGGTTGTACCATGCGATGTCTTGAACGATCGTGCTCCCACTTTTCGACCTGATCTCACGATCCTGGAAAAACTTGCGTCTATGCAGATTGGGATGCGACAGCCTCAGGTGGATGAGCTGACTCGTAAAGTCGCCGAGTCGCTTACGGGAGTCGTCGAGGTCCCAGTCGAACCAGGTGAGCTCATTATCCTGGCAATAGCAATTATTATTTCCGCGCTGGGATCTGGCGACTTCATCGCCACCGGCAATCATAGGAACTCCCTGCGAAAGAATCAGCGTGGCGAGGAAGTTTCGAATCTGACGTTCTCTTAGATTGTTGATTTCCGGGTCGTCCGTCGGCCCCTCAAAGCCCATATTCCAGGAGTCATTGTCGTTGGTGCCGTCCTTGTTGTCATCGTGATTAGCATCATTATGCTTTTCGTTATAGCTAACTAGATCACAGAGAGTAAAGCCATCATGCGCCGTAACGAAGTTGATGCTGGCGTATGGCTTCCGCCCATCGAACTGATAGAGGTCGCTTGAGCCCGTCAATCGATTTGCGAAGTCCGATAATTGCCCCTCATCGCCTTTCCAAAAGCGACGAATGGTATCACGATAAATTCCGTTCCATTCCGCCCACAGAACAGGGAACTGACCCACCTGATAGCCTCCGTCACCGACGTCCCATGGTTCAGCAATCAGCTTCACATCCGCCAGGGTGGGGTCCTGATGGATCGTATCGAAGAAGGATGAAAGACGGCTGACGTCATGAAGTTCACGAGCAAGGGTTGCGGCTAGATCGAAGCGGAATCCGTCAACGTGCATTTCGGTAACCAATACCGAAGTGAATCCATTAGCATTTTCAATACTTGAGGATTTCGTACATTTAGCGTATTCCCGGTGCCGGTGTAATCCATGTAATGCCGCGGGTCTCCCTCAACCGTGCGATAGTAGGTCCTATTGCAAACCCCCTTCCAGCTCAGCATCGGGCCCATATGATTGCCTTCACAGGTGTGGTTATATACAACGTCGAGGATTACCTCAATCCCCGCAGCATGAAGAGCCTTAACCATCTCCTTGAACTCACGGACCTGTCCTCCCCGGTCGCCGGAAGAACTGTACCGTGACATTGGGGCAAAGTATCCTAATGTGTTGTATCCCCAATAGTCGCTCAATCCTTTATCGAGGAGATGTCCTTCATCGATGAAATGGTGAATGGGGAGCAGCTCTACCGCTGTGATACCAAGCTTCTTGAAATAGTTGATGCTGGATTCGTGCGCCAGGCCGGCGTAGGTCCCTCGGAGCTTTTCCGGTACCATCGGGTTCCGTATGCTGAAACCTTTGACGTGGACTTCATAAATGACCGAGTCGACCAACGGTATCTCAGGAGCGCAATCACCTCCCCAATCGAATTCATTGTCGATCACCACGCTCTTCGGGACGCTCATTGCACTGTCTCGCTCGTCCAGCCGTGCGTCATCTCCTGACTCAAGATCGTAGGGGAAGATAGGGGCCTTCCAGTCGACGCTCCCTGAGATAGCTTTCGCGTATGGATCTACCAAAAGTTTATTGTGGTTGAAACGGTGACCTTTGTCGGGTTCCCATGGCCCATGGATGCGGTATCCATAAACCTGTCCCGGTTTGATATCACGGACGAGACCGTGCCATACATAGGCCGAACGTTCACGGAGAGCGATGGAATCGGTCTCTTTGCCATCGGAGTCGAACAGGCATAGCTCCACCCGGGTCGCATCTTGTGAAAAAATCGCAAAATTAGTGCCCTTCTTATGCACGGTCGCCCCTAAGGGGTACGGCCTTCCTGGGAGAAGAATGCGATCTTCTTTGTGCAAGCTTGCAGACTCTGCTGTCTGGAACGCTTCAAGAACCGTCATTTAATTAATCTCCTCAAAAGACCAGCGGATCGACCATGGTCGCATCTGACGTCCAATTTGTTCGGGACCTTCCTGCCAAACGGACTGACCGCTCACCTCAGGAAACCCGTCTGTCGTGTTGTCGGAAAGATTCGCGGCGAGCATCAGTTGTCGATCCTGGCTACTATTCCAAAAACGCACCACAACCGCACCGATTCCGAGCACTTCATACATCCCGGCGTCACCACCCATCTGGGCGACATGCGGGATGATCTGATCTCTTCGGACTTTTAGAATTCTTGTATACCAATCGAGCCATTGCGAGTGCACATTCTCTTCAATCTGTTGCCAATCGAGTTTGGCGACATTAAAGGTCTCGATCGATTGCGGATCAGGTATTCGCTCTCGTTGCTCTTGATCCCGAAATTCGGGGAAACTCGCAAACTCTTCTCGGCGTCCTTTTTTGACCAACTCGCCGAGTTCGCCCTCGAAGTCACAGAAGAAGGGAAAAGGCTGCGAACTCCCCCATTCTTCCCCCATAAACAACATGGGAGTTTGTGGGAGGAGCAGGTAGATTGCCGCAATGGCGCGGACGGCTTCCTGGGAAGCGATTGCGTTAATGCGTTCGCCGAAAGCTCGGTTGCCGATTTGGTCATGATTCTGAATGAATGCTACGAATGCCCCCGGCGGCAGTTCGGCAGAGGGCTCTCCCCGGGCCGAGTTCCTGGCGTGCATAATCTCGCCCTGGAAGGCGAAGCCCTCCGCGAGCGCACGTCCCAGTTTCTCAGTATCGTCTTTGTAGTCAGCATAATAACCATTCGTTTCGAGGGTGGCGGCCGTATGCAGTACGTGATGCAAATCATCGTTCCATTGCGCCGTGTAAGCGACAGGACTACCTCCTTCGCCGCGCCTCAAAAGACCCACCCGGTTATCTTCGTTCTCAAGAATAAGATGAACCGGACGTGGCCCAACGGCATTCCGAACACGTTCCGCCAGTTCATTGAGAAGGTGTTTTGGGCTGTCATCCTTAATTGCATGCACGGCATCGAGCCGCAATCCATCTAAATGAAACTCTTCGATCCAATAGAGCGCGTTATGAATCACAAATTCGCGGACAAATTCACTTCCACTGCTGTCGTAGTTCACAGCGTCCCCCCACGGTGTTTTGTGGTGATCCGTGAAGACCTGGGGTGCATATTTGGGAATGAAATTACCATCGGGGCCGAAGTGGTTGTAGACCACATCGAGAATCACCATCAGCCCTCGCAAGTGGGCCTGCTCGATGAACCATTTAAAATCTTCGGGACGTCCATAAGATGAGTCTGGGGCATAGAGCAGAACGCCATCGTAACCCCAGTTTCGCTTACCGGGAAAGTCCGCCACGGGCATTACTTCGATAGCGGTCACCCCGAGCGAGACGAGGTGGTCGAGTTTTCTGACCGCAGCGACGAACGTACCCTCTTGAGTGAAGGCACCCACATGCAGTTCATAGACAATGGCTTCAGACCAGGGTCGATTGTGCCAAGTTGAGTCGTTCCACTTGAATTCAGTCGGATCGATAACTTCACTTGGACCATGTAGGTCAGCTGGCTGGAACCGCGAGGCAGGGTCAGGAACGAGAGTCCCATCTGCGAGCGCAAAGCGATATCTCGTACCTGATCGTGCTTTTTCTGTAATGGTTTCATGCCATCCACCGGGAAGGGGTTGCAGTGCTATCGGCTCCGCGAGATCCTCAATCCTCAAGGCCATCGAGGTTACAGAGGGTGCCCAAATGCGAAATCGAACTGATCCATCACTTCGTATTTCAGCGCCATATTCCATGGCGTGGCATCTTGTCAGAGACTTCAGAGCAGACAGGGCATCTCCCCGTCCGTAAGAAGATATGGTGGACATTCCAGCGACCTCTTCTTATCTCTCTTGTTCAGTTCCCTAAAGACGGAGACCCGAGCTGCGGGCTTACTTTGGTTCAGGGTCTATATATAAGTTGAAAAATGTCCGGAAATCGTTGCATGATCGCCCACATTGATTTGCGCTCCACGTATCGGTCATGTAGCCGACAGAATAGAAGTGCTCATCATGGATTCAAGATCCTGGCGGCATCACGGCGTGTGCACAGTATCTTAGGGCGAGGACGAGAACGAAACAGACAAAGCTGGAGGGGATAACGTCGAGGTTACAACGCTTTCATCGCCAACCGCGGAGTGAAACTTGATCGTCGGAGATATTTTGTTTTCACGTGATCAATGAATAGAGACCTTATGGATGCCGGGCGAGAGCCGGACACTCATATCGTCAATCCGATAGATGAGCGGCCTTGATCGTACAACGATGTCTAAGCGAATGGCCTCATATCTACGAGCACGACCGCACGTACATCTCCCCGAGGTTCCCCATGGGTCTCCTTACACCAAACGATTTCAAGAGTCTTCGTGCGCTTTACACTGCGCAGCTACGTTATCTTCTCTCGACAGAAAACCAGATAGTTAAGGGCCTTCCCAAAATGATTGAGCATGCGGATGATTCCCAACTCCAGCAGGCGTTCCAATCCCACCTTCAGGAGACTGAAGTTCACGTTTCCCGCCTCGAACAGTTGATTGCCGAAGTGAACGAGAATGATGTGGACGATAAGAAAGATGCGATAATCCTCGCGATTATTGGTTCTGGAGAGAACATCACGAAGGAATCCGATGCTGGGGCAATCCGGGACGCTGGACTCATTGCGACCGCTCAAAAGATCGAGCACTACGAGATCGCGTCCTATGGCAGTGCCCGAGACTGGGCCATCCAGTTGGGGCTTACAGAGCATGCAGCGCTCTTGCAAAAAACTCTGGACGAAGAAAAGCATACCGACAACCTGCTCACGCAGCTCTCGCAACGGGCCAATTCCGAGGCTGTAGCCGCAGCGTAGTTTCTGTCCATATAAACCCATATATCGACCGGCCTGGGTCAAGAGGGCCGGTCGTTCGTTGTTTGTCCTTGACATATGTTGGAGGCATACGTTGGAAGCATCCATTCGAGCAATCCTGTTCTATGTATTTCTGGTCCTGGTGGTCCGAATCGTGGGCCGGCGCCCAGGGAAACAGATAACACCTTTCGAGTTTGTTCTCGTTTTCTTTATGGGTGGGCTGGCGCTCACGGCCATGGTGGGTGATGACGCGTCGCTCACTAACGCGTTCCTCCAAATCCTGACCATTGCCTTCGTCCACTTTCTCATTGCAACTGCGAGAACCAAATCTAACGTGCTTGCACGTTTGCTCGATGGAACACCTCTGATCCTTCTCGATAATGGCCAGTGGCGTTCACGCACCCTCAGCAAAATGCGCATTCAGGATGACGATGTGATGGCGCAGGCCCGCGATCAGGGCATCGCGACTTTAGACAGGATAGAGATCGCGATTCTGGAGCGGAATGGGCAGATCAGCATTATCGAGGGATCAAAATGAGCGAAGTTGCATTTCAAAAAACAGTCGGAGATTCTGTCCCGAAAATCAACGACGAAGTTGCGGTCGGCGAAGACCTAGATTTTCAGCGGAAGTGGTGGAAGTTCGAAAGTGTCATGTGGTGGATCATTGCGCTGCTGCTCCTGCTGAACTTCGCAGGGGTTTTTGGGCGGGGCCCCGTCGCGCACGCCAAGCTTGCGAATGATGCAATGCTGGTTAAATACGAACGGGTTGAGCGCACGGGAACTCCATCGATTTTGGAAGTTCAGTTCAAACCGAACACGTTAGGCAGAGGACAGGTGAAGCTGCACGTTAGCCAGAGCATAGTCGATGGGTTGGGTACACAGAGAGTGATTCCGTCCCCGTCCGACACCGCTATTGGTCGTGGCGGGTTGACGTATACGTTCTCTGCTGAGCAGGCACCGGGCTCTGTGCAGTTTGCCTTGCAGCCCTCCAGACCCGGCATCTTTGAGTTCACGTTACAGGTTCCCGGATCCTCGCCCCTTTCTGCAAAAGTCGTTGTAATGCCCTAGGCCAAAGAACGATAACCCACATCTTGTCGAGAAACCTATGTTAACGATGATCTACGCAATAGCAGGCTACTTCTTTCTCATGGTAACGGTAAGACTGCTTACACGACGACCTGGAGCGCAGATGACGATGTTTGAATTCGTTATCGTTTTTCTGGTCGGGGGAGTCGTCATTCTCGCAACGACACACGGTGATCGTTCCATTACCAACTGCGCGATGGCAATTCTCACGGTTGGGTTGTTACACAATTTCGTGGCATGGCTCAAAGCTCGTTCCTCCAGAGTTGGAGCACTCGTAGATGGCACGCCCCTTGTCCTTCTTAAAGATGGTGCCTGGGTCGACGAGGTGATGAGAGGGATGAAGATGGCACCTGAAGACATCATGGCAGCGGCGCGGATGAAAGGAATCAATTCGATATTCGATGTGAAGTACGCCATTCTTGAGCGGAACGGAACAATCAGCATCATCAAAGCAAAGAAGGACATCGCATGAACGAGTTAAGCCAAGAGCGAGATATTGAAACGAATATCCCCGAGCGAATGGATCAACTGCCATGGTCCCGGTGGCACGTCCGTATCATTACAGCTCTTGGCACCTCGTGGCTTCTGGACGGTCTCGAAGTTACACTGGTCGGTTCGCTCTCGGGCATTTTGGAAAGCAAGAATGGCCTTTCCCTGACAAATCCTCAAGTCACTGCCGCAGCGACAGTCTATCTTGCAGGGGCCGTCTGTGGTGCTCTGTTCTTCGGCCATTTAACCGACCGCCTTGGACGAAAGAAACTCTTTCTCGTCACTCTCGCGACTTACTCGGTGGCGACAATATGCACTGCGCTATCAATGAACTTCCTGTTCTTCGCATTTTGCCGGTTCTTCACGGGACTTGGAATTGGCGGCGAGTACGCTGCCATCAATTCTGCGGTCGACGAGTTGATTCCAGGGAAAGTACGTGGAACCGTCGACCTCTTCGTCAATGCGACCTTCTGGGTTGGGGCCACGGTTGGCTCGATAGCGGCCTTTATCCTTCTAGGTGGTCACGGGCTTCCTCTCGATAGGAGTTGGCGTTATGCCTTTGGCATCGGAGGTGCCCTTGGTCTTGGTGTTCTTCTACTTAGACTCAAGGTGCCTGAAAGTCCCCGTTGGCTTATGCTGCGCGGCAAGGAAGAAGACGCAGATCGAGTTGTTGATTCCATTGAGGCCGAAGTCAAAAAGAGCGGCAAGCAGATAATTGCGCCGACAGCCGAGAAACTCAAACTCAGAACCCGGGATCACACCCCTCTCAAAGAAATCTTTGCCAACATGCTGGGGGAGAACAGAGCTCGCTCCTTTCTTGGTTTGGCTCTCATGGTGGGCCAGTCGTTTTTCTTCAATGCGGTGTTCTTTACGTACGCGCTCATTGGGAAGAGGTTCTATCATCTGAGCGACGAGAAACTCCCCCTTCAGCTCCTTCCATTCGCGGTAGCCAGCTTCCTCGGGCCAGTGCTCCTGGGAAGACTGTTCGACACTGTAGGTCGAAAGCCCATGATTACTGCAACCTACGGAATCGCTGGACTAATGCTGGCTGTCGTATGTTACCCGTTCGCGCATGGCATGATCGGCCTCAAAGGGCTGGGCATATGCTTCACCCTGATCTTCTTCGTTGCGTCCTCAGCGGCTAGTGCGGCCTATCTGACGGTGAGTGAAATCTTTCCTCTCGAAATGAGAGCCTTCGCGATAGCTGTCTTCTATGCGATCGGCACGTTAATCGGGGGTGTGGGTGCTCCATTGCTGTTTGGTGAACTTATCGCGACAGGATCGAAAGCCCATGTGGCTGAAGGATGGGCTTTAGGCGCAATATTGATGATATTCGCAGCCACCATGGAAGGGTGGATTGGCGTAGAGGCAGCAGGCCAATCTCTGGAATCGGTATCGAAACCTCTTCAGAGCCGGTAGTCCCAGGCGGCCAGACGATTCAATTTGGAATCGTATTGCTGAGATAGATCCGCAATCTGACAGGAGATCCAATCATGACCGCAACTCTCGTTGAACCCCGCGACCCACGTGAACGCTTCGCCAAGCCACCCTTCCCACAGGGCAAGCAGGCCGGCTCTGGCAGTTCGAATCAACTCGATCCCCCCGCAGATTATGGGGAATCCACGTACCAGGGACACGATCGTCTCACCGGACGCTCTGCGCTGATCACTGGCGCAGACAGTGGCATCGGACGGGCCGTCGCGCTCTGCTTCGCGAAAGAAGGAGCAGACATTCTCTTTTCATTTTTAGACGGTGATCGTGACGAACAAAAGGATGCCGATGAGACTGTCAGGCTCGTTCGGAATATTGGACGAAAGGCCATCGCTATTGCGGGGGACATTCGTCAGAAATCGTTTTGTACGAAGCTTGTTCAGGAAACCGTGAGTAAGTTCGGTCGTCTGGATATCCTGGTAAACAACGCTGCGTTCCAACAAACCTACAAAGAACTTGCGGATATCTCCGAAGAAGAGTTCGACAGGACCTATCGCACGAATGTCTACGGGACTTTTTTCCTTACGCAAGCAGCTCTCCCCGTGATGAAGCCTGGCGGCGTGATCCTGAACAGTTGTTCCATTGAATCATTCGTGCCGAAAGACGAACTTGCTCCCTACGCGTCCACCAAGGCTGCTCTGGTCAGCCTTACCAAGAGCTTCTCGAAGCTATGTATGGAACATGGGGTTCGAGTAAATGGCGTTGCCCCTGGGCCCGTGTGGACTCCCCTGATTCCTGCGACTATGCCTGTGGAAGAGGTCAGGACCTTTGGTGAAAATACACTCATGAAGCGACCTGCCCAGCCGGTTGAACAGGCCGCAATCTTTGTGTTTCTGGCGTCAGATGACGCAAGCTACATCACCGGGGAGATATACGGCGCGAGTGGCGGCAAAACGCCATTTTAACGCCCTTCATCCGCGTCATCAACTGTGTGTTGGATGATGACGAGGGTGCCATTACTCGCGGCAACGGCGGATACCATTAGCTTTCTATGAGCTGCGTCTTTGCACGGCGGCAAGATCTGGAACAGCACGTAGCGCTCTTCATCGGTCCTGAACGGAGGATGGGGTTGACCCGACAGTGGTACCCAAAGTTAGTGCGCTTAGGCGGGCAGCTTTAGGCTCTTGTCATTCAGGGCTTTGAGAACGCTGGAATCGACCAGATACCTGATCATCGCACCGCAGGCGAGACACTCTGTTTCCTGCAGATCACCAGCTTCCATCTCATCCGCAATCGATGAGGATCGTAGGCACTCTGGGCAGGTAACAACGATATATTCCGCATCCTTCCGCGGAATCCACAGTGGAGCTCTATCGGCCTTGCCAATGTGTGGTCGTATCGGAGAATCCGCGATCAACTCTTTCATCTTCGCATTGAGCTGGTCCGGGGTGTATGCGCCTTTTTGAAAGAAGTGATCTACCAGTAGCCCGAGGGGCATCGTCGCAAGGAGGAACTCGCCGCTTATCCCGATGGTCGGAAGATGAGGAAACCTGCGACGGACGATGGAAAGCAGTTCGAATCCGGACATATTCGGCATTCTCAGATCGGAGATGATCATGTCCGGCAAGACTTCCCTAAGTATCTTCAGAGCTACAAATCCGTCTTCTGCAGTGCGGACGGAAAATCCGAAACTCCGAACGATAGCCGCGCATGTCTGTAAAACAATGGGATCGTCATCGACGATGAGGACGCGGCATTTGAAAAGGCGGCTTGTATCCATTTGGACTTACCTATGTGTTTCTTGGTGAACTCCGAGCCTGCGAACGCCCTTAACCGTCGGAACGTCGAAAACTCTTTCAGCTGGCGCCATTACAACTGCGAAGGTTGTCTAAGGGAATGCTACTCTTTTCAGTCGGAACGAGCCGAGGATCGACGATTAAAGGTCAGGAATGGCGGTTTCTATTTGGAGCCTCATGGGCAAAGTAATCCTGAAAATCGTACCGTTTCTGCGTGGAAGGAGCTGCGTCGAGCTCGAAGGGTACCTGAGTCACGCTCATACGTCCTTTACAGAACATTACCCCACGTCGACAGCAAACAGCTTTGCCAGTCTGAAGTTCCGTTTAGCCGCATCCCTGGGAGGAGAACCAATGACTTGCAAAACGAGAGTGTGCGATCACCGAAGCTTGTTGAGCCGACCAAGAGGCTGTGGTTTACCGCCATTATGGCTGGCCACCACCACCACCTGCGCCATAGATATTGCCTGTGGTATAGCTGGCATCGTTGGCTGCCAACTGAACGTAAATACTGGCAAGTTCTGCTGGTTGACCCGCACGGCGTAACGGGTAAGTCTCACCGAAGTGAATCAGGTGATCCTGAGTCGCTCCTCCTGAGACCTGAAGCGGTGTCCAGATTGGGCCAGGCGCAACTCCGTTCACGCGAATTCCCTTGGGGCCAAGCTGTTTCGCTAACGACTTGACGTAGTTCATGGTCGCAGCCTTTGTTTGGGCATAGTCGTATAGGTTGCCCGCGGGATCGTAGGCCTGCTCGGAGGTTGTGGCGATGATGCACGAACCTGGCAGCATGTGCGGGAGTGCTGCTCTGATGATCCAGAACGGAGCGTAGATGTTAGTCTTCATCGTTGAATCGAAGGCTTCTGTCGTAAGTTGCAGGATATCTTCGCACTGTTGCTGGCGACCAGCGTTCGAGACGATGACGTCGAGGCCATCGAGTGCGCCGATGGCCTTGGTCACCAGTTCTTTACAGTAGCTCTCCTCGCGTAGATCACCCGGAATGGGAATGGCTTTGCGGCCTTCAGCTTTGATCAGTTGAATGACTTCGCGAGCGTCAGATTCCTCGGTAGGGTAATAGCTGATGACGACATCGGCGCCTTCACGCGCGTAGGCGATAGCGGCTGCGCGTCCCATGCCAGAGTCCCCGCCCGTGATGAGCGCTTTGCGCCCCGTGAGCCGACCTGAGCCTTTATAGCTTGTCTCACCATGGTCAGGACGCGGATTCATCTTACCGGCGAGACCAGGCCACGGTTGCGACTGGCCCGGGTAGGGTGGCTTTGGATACTTGGACGTCGGGTCCACAAATGGTGCAGCAGTATTGCCACTCGTCGTTTGAGCCTGGGCTCCGGGTACCGCTGCTGAGAGGGCCGCGCCGGCAACACCCGCTCCCAGACGAGTGACAAGATCGCGACGCGAAATCGGGGATTCGGAACTCATTTCAATATCTCCATAAAACCAGGTGAACGTGAACAGCCTAATGCCAGAAGAGTGATGCTTAAGCCGCGGTCTCTGCCCACGGATCGATCACGATCTTCGTCACATTTTCTTTCTTGTCTCGCCATACCTTGTACATCTCCGGCGCCTGGTCCAACGTGATGCGATGGGAGATGATGTAACTGGGATCGATCTGCCCCATTTCGATTCGTTCGAGCAAAGGCTTCATATAGTTATGCATGTTGGTTTGGCCCATCTTCATGGTGATGCCTTTACCAAACGCGGCGCCGAACGGCACTTTATCGAGAAGCCCCCCATAGACTCCGGGCACCGATAGCGTACCGCCCTTGCGGACAGCTTGGATAGCCTGCCGTAGTACGCTCGGCCGATCTGTCTCCATCATGAGTGCAACCTTCACCGTGTCATAGGT
>NZ_LMUR01000015.1:528797-757627 GCF_009765825.1 Granulicella sp. L60
CATCCTCCTCCGCATAGTCGACCGTGATTGCGCCTAGGCTTCGCGCCATCTCTAGACGTTCGGGCAGACGATCAATCGCGATCACTCGAGCTGCACCAAGCATGAACGCGCTGGCGATAGCGAACTGGCCGACGGGTCCACAGCCCCACACAGCGACGGTATCTCCCGGCTGGATCTGCGCATTCTCAGCTGCCATGTATCCAGTTGGAAAGATATCGGAGAGGAACAATACCTTCTCATCGGGAAGATCGCTCTCGATCTTCAATGGACCGACATTCGCAAAGGGAACACGTGCATACTGCGCCTGGCCACCGGCGTAACCGCCCATCATATGCGAATAGCCGAACAGGCCTGAGCCCGAATATCCGTAAGCCGCTTCCATCAGGTGAGCATTGGGATTGCTGTTGTCGCAGGCCGCCCAGATCTTCTTCTTGCAGAAGAGACAGTTCCCGCAGGCTATGGTGAACGGCACCACCACTCGATCGCCTCGACGCAGATTAGTCACGTCTTTGCCGACTTCTTCGACAATTCCCATGAACTCGTGACCCAGGATGTCTCCTGACTCCATCGTGGGAATGAATCCGTCATACAGATGAAGATCTGAGCCGCAAATCGCAGTCCGGGTGATCTTGATGATCGCATCATGCGGATTTAGTAGCTGCGGATCTGCTACGGTGAGTGTTTCTACTTTGCTTTTTCCCATCCAACAAACAGCTTTCATGACTTCCTCCGGTTACGCGAACTGGAACTGCGTGGGCTTCGATTGCGGCTTAGTTCGAGCCTGGTGGCGTTGGGATCTTCTCACCATAAGTGGACGCCTTTGTTTTTCCGATAAGGCCTCGATCGCCGTGAGGTTGTCCCTGGGTTCTTGGTATCTCTCCGGCCTCAGCGAGCGCTTTAAAGTGCCGCAGATTTTCGATTACGGCTTGCTTTGGATTACGGCCCACGAAGGTCTCCCATGCGCTGGCGAGCTTCCCCATGCGGAACTCCTGCAGCACTGTCACCATGGTGCCGCGACCGCCTGAAGCCTCTTCAAAGATAACCTCGCCTGCATTGTCTGAATCACCCCCGGTTGATCGCCACGCGATCCGCTTACCCGGTTCGTCCGCTAAGATTTCTGAGTCCCATTCAATGGTCTTTCCGTCTGTTTCCATAACCCAATGGGAGGTCCGTTCACCAGTTTTGACGACCCGAGTGATCTGTTCTTGCCATGCGGGTGCCCGTTCGACGTTGCGCCAGATTGTGTAGAGGTCTTCAGGGGAGGCCTGAACCAAGGCCGAAGTCCTGACCCATAGCTTGCCATCTTTGTCTTCGGGAGGAGGCAGATAGCGCCCATTGAGAATCATGCCGGCTGCACCGGTAGTGGGTAATTCTTCAGCGTACGGCTTTTCCGTAAGGGCAGAGGACATCGCAATCTCCTTTGCGTATCCGTACAACGCAATGTTTGGGTTTGTCTGGTGGCTTTCTCACAGACCTACTGACATAGACGCAGAAAGCTCGGTTCGCGTGGTCTGCCTCCGCAGACACAAAACACCGAGGCCCCTGTTGAGTAGGCCTCGGTGATCTTTGCTCTTAGCATCCCGTTACTTTTCCGAATTAGGCTTGGCCATCTTCTCGTGCATGGCACCCTTCACATTACCTGGCACAACGTTGGCTAGCGCACCTTCTAACTTCGTTTTGAAAGATGCGGCGTAGACATGATCCTTGCCCGCCAGCAATGCTTCGACACCCTGATGAGCTACATCGCCAGGCTGACTCTCCGACTTACCATTCTGTCCGACCTCGGTATCGTCCATCCCTGCGCGATGGAAAAAATCGGTATCCGTCGGTCCGGGCTGCAGCGCGGTGACGGTGATACCCGTCTCTTTCAACTCGTAGCGCAAGCTGTGAGCGAAGGAAAGAACAAATGCTTTCGTTGCCGCATAGACAGCCTCTCGAGGTGCTACCATCTCGCCTGCGATCGAAGCGGTAAAGAGGATCTTTCCGGCATCAAGCTCTCTCATATGCCGTACAACGGCTTTGGCCAACTGTACCGTGCCGACGCAATTGAGTTCGACCATATTCAGCTCGGCATCCAGATCCGTTTCTGAAAATAGTCCGCCTACTCCGACGCCTGCGTTGATGCAGGCGATATCGAGTGGCCGACCGAGCGACTGTATCTGAGACCATAGCTGATCGACACCGTCTCGGGTGGCGAGATCGGCATTTACTTCAATTACCTGATGTCCAATGCTGCGAATTTCTGCTGCGGCGGGAGCCAACCTGTCTCCTGCTGAAGCTATGATCACGTCATAACCTCTGCCTGCCAGCTCCTTCGCCAACCCGAAACCGATTCCGCTCGACGCGCCTGTAACTAATGCCAGCTTGTCATCCATGACCTTTGCTCCTGCAACTCAATGTGCGTGCGATCGTCCCACGCAGTCAGATGCAGACGCAACCGGACGCGATGGTCCGGTCCATGCGTGGTCATCACGAGCAAAGTCGAATAGTTAGATTCGTCCCCGTCCTCGTCCAAAGAGCAGGTAGATGACGACTAAGGCAAGGATCAGGCTGATGCCTCCCCCGCCGTAGTATCCAACGCCAGGTCCCATGTAGTACCCGCCGCCGCCGAAAAGAACTACTAAGAGAATGAGTATGAGAGGCATAGGCGGAAGTCTAGCATCTGTTTCGAGTCAGTTCTCGCGCTGTTCGCGAGCGAGCATCTTACATAGAGTACGCAGCACGTAAACCAAGACAGAGGCTTCCAAATGTATCATCACGTCAAAAAGTTAATGTACACCGTAAATATCGGAAAGCCGGACGTCCGGTTCGGCAATATGCTGCTCGAACAATTTGGTGGCGCCAACGGGGAGTTAGCCGCTGCGATGCAGTACACCATTCAGGGATGGAACTGTGTCGACGACCTCGGTCGCCGCGATTTGTTGCTCGACATTGGAACCGAAGAGCTAAGTCACCTTGAGGTCGTGGGCGCTCTCATTCGAATGCACTTGAAGCCATTGAAGACGAATCGCGAGGCGGCCGAAGCTGATCCTCTAGTCACGATCGCAGGTGGCGGCGGTGTCAATCTGTTTGATTCCATGGGCAACGCATGGACGGCGAACTATCTCAAGATCACGGGCGAGCTGGATGTGGACCTTCGCAGCAACATAGCGGCCGAAGCCCGGGCGAAGATTGTCTATGAGCGCCTGATCGACCACACCGACGATCCTGGCTCCATCGACACGCTCCAGTTCCTGATGACAAGAGAAATCACCCACATGAAAGCATTCCAGGCTGCGCTCGATAGCATGGAGAAACAGCCATTCTCGATTGGTATGCTGAAACCCACCCCGGGAATTGTGGACGAGTACTTCAATGGATCTACTGGAGATGGATCCGAGGGTGATACCGACATGCATGGACCATGGACTTCATCATTTGGACTTCACCCCGTCGAGTCGCAGCTCGTAGGAGGAAAGGGTCTATCCGTCGGCAACATCAACGGAAAGATTGCTGGAGAAGATCGGGGCAAGCAGGACGATGCTCAGAAAGCGACAACCTCTCCGGGGGCTGAAGCGATTGGTAAGAAGAAGGCCGTCAACGGAAAGGATGGGAAGAGCACCTCTCCGAAGAAGCGTTCCTGATCTGCAACATACGGCTAAATGTAGCGAAGGGCGATGGAGAGTGGTTGGTTCTTCCATCGTCCCTTTTCTAACGTTCTTCGACAAACTCTTCCAGCATGGAAAGAATCTGATCTCGGTGGGCACGGTAAAAAGCCAGATTGTCCGGAGCTATCGATTCGCTTTCAGGTTCTCCTGGCCTTCTCAATGCGCGACTACGTGCGTCCCGGCGACCAGCCCGAACAAGCACTATAACTCCCAGCACGACTTCTCTCGGGCTCAAACCGCATTTCTCCAAAGATGTGTGTTCTCGCGGATCCTGCGCGAGTTCGCGAACTAATTCATTCAACGAAGAATCCACCGCGCCCGTTGCTCTGACCATTGATCGCTCCGAGGCCTGAGTTGGAATCTTTCGCCTCATCCAGGACAGCCTTGTAGCGATTCAGGTAATCGTCCGTTAGTTTAAAGTTGCGAATTTCTCGCTCGTCCGTCGGGCTGAAGGATTGGGCCCGGGACGTGAGGGGGCAAAGAGCACACACACATGACAGTGCAAGCAGAATGGTTAGTTTGCTGGAAAGGAGCATCGACGACCCCAAAAATTGAAGTTAGGTCGAACTGATGAGAAGTTATATTGATGTTCTGTTGTGGGCGTTCGGATCGATACCTGCAACCCGCACAGCGTGCAATTGATGGGACGCAGACGCGTCTGAAATAGTTGTTACATTCAGTTAATGCCAGAGAGGGCGCGGAGCCAGAGTCGGTCCTGGCAATCGAACGCTCTTTCGTTCCGATAAATCGGCTAGCCGCGATGTTCCCGCAAATAAATCGGTTAGTGTCAAAGTCTATTTTGACTTCTCAAAGGGTTCCGATACCCACGTTGGGCTTGTCAGAACCATCGTCCACCTCGGCCCTTTCTGGTAAAGCTCGCCTTCCATCTTCACGAATGTCGGTACCTCACCATCAATGACCCACAGCTTAACGTCAGCGGGCTGTTTACCGATGACGGGCGCGACGACTCCAGATACTCCTCCGGGCTCGATATGAACGTTGAATCGATTGGAGCGGCGACTACCTCCTCCAACTCTTGCGCTGTCCGTACCATCCGGTTTGATCGAGAGTTTGACGACGCGGGGCTTTGAGGCCACAGCAAGATATGAGGTCTTGAATTCGGTCGCCTTCGCTGGAAAGTTCTCGACCACCATGGAGACCATTCCATTGACGAGATCGGATGGCAGGTCCATATGTTCAACCTTCAACTCGTCCTTCCCATCCTTCATCTCGCGCCAGGTGACCGCGCCAGCCGGAACGTCAACGGCCACGTCAACTGGCTCCGGGAAAGACGGCCCCTTTTGAATATGATGATCGCTTATAAGCTGAAAGACAGAACCCTGACGAAAGACAGTGCTTTCGTCGTCGATCGACCCATCCCGGAAACGGAAAACAAGGCGAGAATGTACTTTATCTCCTCGGATGACATTCACCTGATCACCAATCGCGATCACACGTCCGTCGTTCGTCTTCAGCAACAGAAAGCCGTGTACTGAGCCCTGCTTATGGGTTGCCGGAATAGGATCCGAGAAGGCAGAGAGAGCCGTGATCCAAAGGACAATGAGCGCACAGGCCAGGGATCGGCCCGATGCAAGCAACTGCGATTGAGAAAGTGAGGACATGATTGAGTTAGGCAGCTGAGTAATAGCTAGAGAGTTGGATGGTAGCTAGAGATATGTCAGTTGCATGTAGTGACCTTAGACAGCTAAGCCAAAAGAGCCAGCCTCGAGAGGCCGACTCTTGAATTGCCTGGCGTTGGCGGTCAATTAGTAGCGTGTTGTTACCTTCTCAACAACCACGGGCTCGTCATCGACGCGACCATCTACAACCTGATGTCCTTCCGAGATGTTTCCAAAGGTTCCGCGACCGCCTTTTGCATCTTCATTGCCCGCTTCGTTGGCGGAGGAGACATCGTGAGCGCCAGTGTCCTTCAGAGCTGCCTTGGCAGCATCGATCTGCTCCGAGGTATCGCAATGAACCGAGAGGAGGGTTCCGCCATCCTTGACCGCACCCTCATAGCGCTTTGCTTCGTATTCCGGAATGCCAAGGCCCACAAGCGCACCGACGATTCCGCCTACTGCTCCGCCAACCCCGAGGCCGGCGAGTGCTCCCATGATTGGACCCGCGGCGATGAGTGGGCCGACGCCGGGAATAGCCAAAGCACCTATGCCCGCCAACAGGCCCAGGGTTCCACCGATAACACCACCTGTCGTGACCCCGGTCGCTGTGCCTTCGGGAGCCTTGGTGCTCTTTTCATGAGCGAAGGCGCGTGTGCTCTCATCATCGGGTAGAAGAACAGAGATCGATTCGTTGGTGAATCCCTTCGACAGAAGGTGATCCACTGCGGCCTCCGCGGTAGCGGGGGTCTTATAAATACCGAACACTGCAACGTGTTTACTTGACATGTGTAGCTCCTATGAAACTTTCGAATCCGGGGTTGATGAGCGCGCGGCTTATTGCTTGACCGTGAGCTGATTCGTGAGATTGTCGGCGGAGATCACCGCAGCCGCATCGGATGCGACCTGCTGCTTCTCTCGTTCTGATTTCACAGGCCCTTTTAAAGTGACCTTGCCATCGAGTGTGATGATCTTCACGTTGTGGGCGTACGTCGAAAGCTGTTTGTCTGCGATGATGGCTTTCCGTATCTTTGCTGTGGTCATGCGATCAGCGGTTGCATTCGATTGGTTATCGGCGTTTTGGCTCTGGTTCTTATTCTGTTGTGAGTTATCGGGTGCGGTCTGCTGAGCATGAGCAATTGAGACCGGTCCGAGAGCGCAAAGGACCAACACCGCGGCAGCGGTGGGTATCTTACTGAGATGTTTCATGAGGAGCCTTTCGTCGGACGGATCGTCTGACCTACCGGGTTTACGCATCTAGCTTCCCGTATGTATTCATATAGTGTGACGGGAAGGACTGATGGCGAGTTGTCCTCTGTATTGACTATTACAAAGGGAACACAATGCAACGATGAGCGGGAAGGAGAATTCGTCTAATTGAAGGATGGGTGAGCTGACCCTCAACTTCGTGACTTTTTGAGTCTCAACTTCACATATTCGGCGTTTGACTTTGCCAATGCCGTGGAGATCCAACCGGTAGCGAGATCCGAAAGATAGTCCCACTTCTGCCCGAATCGCAGCTACTTCGGTATTGGATTGTTCCGCCATGACCTTGAACGATCTCTTTCACGATCCAAAGGCCGAGGCCGTTGCCTTCGACTTTGTTGCTCTTGAACGATTCGAATAGAGTCGGCCGCATGTGCTCAGGTATGCCGATTCCATTGTCTGCGATTGTGATAGTAGCGACATTCCGGCGTAATGCCACTCGCACGAAGAGATTGCCTGAGTGTGGCAATGCATCGATAGCGTTCAATAATAAGTTTGTGAGAACCTGAAAGATCTCGCCCTTCTTAACCGCAACCAACGCGGTCTCCACCGATCGAGTCTGAAGGTTGATTCGGTTCTTTGAAATTTGCTGGTCGTGGAGACGAAGGGCAGAAGTTGCCAACTCCACCAGATCAATCTCTTTGGCCTCTCCGTCCAGGCGAATGAAGCTTAGGCTTCTACTCGTGATCTCTCCCAGACCCCGTAACTGGCTGTCCGCCTCATCCAGATAGTCGATGCTCGGAGACGAAGGCTCAGCGAGGTTCCTGGACAGGAAAATAAGATTCGTGAGGGCTGCAAGACGATTATTGACCTCATGCATCGTTGCGCCAACCCACCTGCCCGCCAAGGCAAGTTGGTGATAGCGTCTGAGATTTTCTTCGCAGGCTTTGAGCTTCTGACCTTCGTCCGCAAAGGATTCGCGATTGGAGGGGGGCGAGTGCATGAGCTATCTGAGGAGATTGGATGTCTTAAGGTTGGCTAGGGGCGCAAACGCTAATGTTCACGTTACCACTTGCGTCAGCCAGTTGACACAACCAATCGGCCAGGAACGAAAATCAGGCTCTTAGCTTTGCGAGCAGGTCCGTAGGATGGACGGGTTGGAGAGTAGATCGAAGTGATAGCCCTGCTCCCGAGCTTCCTCAAGGAGATCCGCTGTCGAAGCCTTTCCAGAGAATAGCAAGACCTTGCATTGAGGCTGCGCTTTCCGGAAGTGAATCGCTAATTCAATTCCTGTCATTCCGGGCATCATGACATCGCTGATGAGGAGATCAGGAGTTGTGTCGTCACATGCGGCAATCGCCGTGTTTGGGTTATCGAAAGCGCTCGCCTTGAATCCTGCTTGATTCAAAATGATGGCGAGGGTGCGTGCAATCACAGGTTCGTCATCGACAACAAAGACGACACGACTAGTATCTGGCACCCGACACCTCTTTCTGCTTCCTGGACCTTGCTGCCCAATAATTCCTCAGGAATGGATATTAGCATTGGCTCTCGCTCCAGACGTGATGAGTCTTATATAGGAGACGAAATACTGTAGAGAAAAGATGCGTCGCACATCATCAGATGCTTGACCAAGTGAGAGCTGGCGAGCTCACTGCTCCATTATCGCCGGATGGCTGGGACCTTGGACATCAGAAGAGCTGGTTTGCGACCTTGAGAGATAACGCTTCCATTCATCACCTTCAGCGATAGTCTTGAGCAACGTGAAACGTTTGCGCATCAGGCCGGCTATATGTGGCACCAATACCCATTGGCCGATGAGATCCCCAAACCATCCCCACTGCATAACGAAACGCAGTTCGTCCGATAGAAGGACGGTTCCATCGCCACGATCATTGAAATGATGATCATGTTCAAATCGGGCAAATCTTCCTGCGATCATGCGGTCTCGGAAGAACAGCAGAGGTTCGAAAAGTTCAATGAGGCTCTCGTGAAACTGGGGCAGACCCAACTGCCAGCCCTCCCATCGCACGGTATCGCCTTCCACTACCAGACCCGAGGTGCGCCCTTTGACCGGATGCATCCCAAGTTCTCGCTCGACAATCTCAACGCTTGTGGACAATAGAAAACAACGCTCCATTGGCGCACGAACCAGGATTTCTTCGCGTACGTGGTACTCCCGATTCATAGGCCTTTTTATGCGGCCTTCTGTGCATTTTTGATCAGCTTCAATCCGGTGTCTGCACCTTTGCATCCCAGCAAGTGATACTTCTTCCCTTCGAGATTGTGATAGTTGACGAAGAAGTCCTGCACCTCCTCCAACCATTCCGAGGGAAGATCCTTTAGCCTCTGGATATTCGCATACTGATGGTTCGCTTCGGCCACCGCGATCAGCCGGTCATTCCTGATCTTGTCTTTCCCGTCAAGTTGCTCTCCTTCAATCACCCCAATGAGGCGGGCGCGAACGGCGCAGCCCGGAAAAGCGGGCTCGTCCATGAGCAGCAAGACATCGATCGGATCGCCATCCGGCGCAATGGTCTGAGGAAGAAAGCCGAAATCATAAGGGAATACCATGCCCACCGGGAGGACCTTCTTGAGCGCGAAGATCCCCTGGTCGGGATCGTAGGCAAACTTGTTCCGGCTACCGGCAGGCGTTTCGATGATGACCTGCAAGAGCCCATCTTTTTTATCGATCGGTTTCAACTTTGTGGGATCTGCGAGCGATTTCATGCTTCTACCTCTTTTCTGCCTGGGGAACTACGCCTGTTACGCTCGATGCATTCTGCTCGTATCTTTTCGTATCGCGCCTGCAATACGTCCAGCTCTCCATCGCTCAGCTTCTCAATGTCCATCATCTGATCGCCAGCGGCATCAATGGCATGAATCAATTCGTTGAGCTTGAGATTGATGGCTCTCGCATCCCGGTTCTGAGTGTTCTGAATCAGGAAGACCATCAGGAAGGTGACGATCGTAGTGCCCGTATTGATGACCAGTTGCCAGGTATCGGAGTAGTGGAAAAATGATCCCGTGGCCGCCCAGATCACGATCAGCAGAATAGCTCCAAGAAATGCCCACTTCGATCCGAGCCAACCGGACGATGTCGTTGCGAACTTGCCGAAGGCATCGCCTTTGGTTTCGACAGCAATTTGTGTCGATATCTTGCCCACTGTATCTTTGGTCGTGTTCTGGGCGGTTACACGAATCTTAGCCAACTGAGTTCCTCATTCCTGCACTTATCGTGAACTCTATCCTTCTCGTTTTGCAGTCGCATTGACTTGCTTTGCGACTCCGCTCAACGTCTTATCGGCAGCCTTCTCCTCGGCCAGGGTTTCGTCCAGGAGAGAAGCAACTTCGGATAGACCCAGCAGCTTTGCAAACTCTCGGGCGGATCCATATCCCGCCATCTCGTAGTGTTCCACTCGCTGGGCCGCAGAGATCAGGGCGGCATCACGAATCGTCCCCTTATCCGTATCCTCCAGAACTTCGGAGCCTTCTTCGAGGACCCCCTTCATTCCGACACAGGTCTTGCCTGTCAGCTTTTTGCCCACCAACTCCCCGATCTTTTCGAGTCGGATCACCTGCCCCTTCGTCTCTTCCAGATGGTTGAGAATCGCTTGTTGCAACTGGGGGGTGGTCGCGGCTTTGGCCAACTTGGGTAGCGCCCGGACGATTTGTTTTTCCGCTGAGTAAAGATCCTTCAACTCATCGATTAAAAGCTCCTGCATTGTTCCAACGCTCATTGGTTTCCTCCTGGGAATTGCAGCTGTATCGCCTTCATGAGATGAATTTGTGCATCTAACTGTTGTATATAGTGAGCAAGAGCCGAGCCTACTATTGCTTTAGTATGCAGACGCTTCACAGACGAAGGTTCGCGTTTTTCGCCAAATAGATCTGTGAGCCGAATTTCTAAGCAACATCGATGGAGTTACAAGTCTTGAAATCCGAACCCGACATGCCCCTCTCGGCCCCCGGCAAGTCCGGAAGAACCGATATCGATACCCGATTGCATTTCGCCGCCCTCGTCAACTCCTCGAATGATCCGATACTCACGAAGGATCTTGATGGCAGGATCCTTAGCTGGAATCGTGCCGCGGCCCGAGTGTTCGGCTATGAGGAGAACGAGATCGTGGGCGAATCAATTTTGCGGCTTATCCCGTCAGACTTCCACCAGGCGGAGAACGAGCTCCTTCGACGGCTAAAGGTGGGAGAAACAATCGATCCATACGAAACCACCTGGACCCGAAAGGACGGAGCAGACATACCAGTCTTGGTAACGGTCTATCACGTGAGAAACGAAACCGGAGATGTGATCGGAGCCTCCAAAATCGCATGCGATCTTTCCGAACGCAAGAGGAACGACGAGAGTCGTTTCAGGTTGGCGGCTATCGTTGACTCTGCCGATGACGCCATCGTCAGCAAGGACCTGAACGGCATTATCTCGACCTGGAACGAAGGGGCGCATCGGATGTTCGGCTACAGTGCGGAAGAGATAATTGGCCAATCCATCCTGCGAATCGTTCCGGATGAGTTGCGTCACGAAGAGGACGAGATTCTGCGGAAGTTGAGAGCGGGTGAGCGAATAGATCACTATGAGACGACCCGCAGAAAGAAGAGCGGTGAAAGCGTTGACGTCTCGGTAACGATCTCACCGATCCGGAACGGAGCGGGCCAGGTGACGGGCGCCTCAAAGATTGCGCGCGACATCTCGGACCGGAAACGGATCGAGCGTCTGCTGATCCAATCGGAAAAACTCGCGGCCACGGGGCGGATGGCGGCGACGATCGCTCACGAGATTAATAACCCCTTGGAATCCGTAATGAACCTCATCTATCTGGCACGTCAGCATAGTGTTGTCGAAGGAAAGGTCCATCAATATCTCGTGACGGCGGAAGAGGAGCTAGAACGCGTCTCCCATATTGCCCGGCAGACACTGGGCTATTACAAAGACACTGGATCACCCTCCGAGGTCGCTCTCCATGCGCTCATCGAAAACGTGCTTGCGGTTTACAATTCCAGACTGACCGCCCTCGGTATCTCGGTGGACCTTCAATTCAACGATCTTCAGAAGATCGTTGTGAGTAAGGGGGAGATGCTCCAGGTGCTGTCGAATATCATCGCAAATGCCATCGACTCCATGCGCGATGGTGGATCTTTGAAGATTTCAACCCGAAAGGTGCTTGGATCCTCAGGAGATGGTATTCAGACCGTGATTCGCGACAGTGGGACTGGGATCAAACAGGAACATCTGGAAAGGATCTTCGAGCCCTTCTTTACGACGAAGGGCGATCTAGGGACAGGCATCGGTCTGTGGGTCGCCAGACAGCTTGTGGAGCGGCGTGGCGGCCAGATCTCTGTCGCGAGCAGTACTGAAAAAGAAAGCAGCGGGACCACCATCACGATCTTTCTCCCTCTTGCCTTTCCCATATCGCGCCTTACCACTGAGCAATAATAAAATATTGAAACTGGGTCATATCTATGTTCGAGCCGTCCTCAATTGTCATTCACGCAGCAGATGAATTTCTCCGAAATCACTTTAGGAATTTGATGGATGGAGCAGATTCTAAAGAGCAGCAGCGAAGTCTGCCCAAAGTTCTGGTTGTAGACGATGAGCGCCGCATCGCCGATACCCTGGCTGAGATACTCGAGTTGGCGGGTTTCCATGTGATGGTCGCCTATGACGGGTGGGAAGCCCTGGACCAGGCGGCACGCTTTCATCCCGACTATCTCCTTTCCGATGTGTTGATGCCGCAAATGAATGGCGTCGAGTTGGCCATTGCCATCCGGAAGATATATCCGGCCGCAAGAATACTGCTCTTCTCGGGACAGGCGGGAATATCAAATATCCTTTTGGAGGGACAAAGGCAGGGCTTTGAATTTGAGTTGGTCGCCAAACCCATTCACCCTACTAAATTGATAGAGCTCCTCAAGAGCGACGACTGACTCCCAAAACGGTGGGGGTGCCCGTTCTGGATGTCCTGATGTTTGCTAATCAGGCATTTTGCTGCATCGGAATATTCTGCGGTTCTGGAAGTGAGCCTGCCGGCAGTTGTTCGGCCTTCGACTCTCGATTCGCTGCTGCAAATCTTGCCGTAGGGAAGGCCGTGGGGTAATGCTCTCTTACCCAATCCATCATCTCTTCTCTCACCAGGCATTGCAGGTCAAAGGCCTTGCTTGAATCCGGTGCGCCCATGAGGCAGCGTATCTCCATACTGCGATCGGTCAGGTTCGTCACTTGAAGCCCAATCACTGTGCCATCCCACTGGGGAGCGGCCCTGACCACGACCTCCAGCTGCTTGCGAAGCTCTTTCACAGGCACCTCGTAATCGAGGTAAAGAAACGACGTAGTCAGGATATTTGCGCTCTGCCTCGTCCAGTTCGCGAACGGGTTCTCGATGAACCAACTTAGCGGAACGATCAACCGTCGCAGGTCCCAGATCTTCAGTACCACATAGGACGACGTGATCTCCTCGACCCGGGCCCATTCTCCGGAGACCACGACAACATCATCGATTCGGATCGGCTCTGTAAGCGCGATCTGTAATCCAGCGAGGAAGTTGGATGCCGTGGTCTTTGCCGCCGCCGCCAGTATCAGTGATGCCACACCTGCTGACGCCAGCAAGCCCGATCCGTAGTGCCATATCCGCGGATCATCGAAGGTCCACAATAGGGCGCCCATCGTCAGAACGATCACGAACGTTATTGCGATTCTGCGGAACAACTGAAATTGAGTATGAACCCGTCTCGCCCGAATATTGTCGGCAACCGTCACATCGTATTTGCGCAATAAGAAATCCTGAGCGACATACACGCATCCTGTGAAGAACCAACCCAGGGCGACAACGACGATCATGAAAATGACGTGTTGCACCTTATGTTCGATGTCAGCAGGGAGATCAGGCACAAACGGCAGCACGATCAATACGCACGTCAACAGAAAAATGGCACGCGCGGGGCTGCCAAGATGTTTCTGCAGACCCCAGCCGACTCTTAGCTCTGCCGGCCCTTGTCGGCGAAGCAGTCGAAACAGTAAAAAGTGAAAAGCATTCGCTAAAAATAGCGCGGCGCAGAAAAGAAAGATGACGAAAAACCATCGATGATGCGTGTACATCGCGAATATGACACCCATTGGCAAAATTCTCCTCCGAAGTCCGATGAAACTGTTCTCTTAGACGCGATTTGTGATTTGCTATCGATTGCAGAAGTTAGGATTTCGATTCCACCGGTCGACTAACCGGCTCTAAATCGGCAAATAATGAGTTGCTACACCAATGAATGCGATGTGCGATCGAGGTCGATACTCTCGGGATTGTCTAAAAGTTTCCTGAGCCGATGCCTCGATTTCCTGCCGAGAGATAGAGAAATGGGGCTCCTCTCTTGGCCTCCAGTCCCTCCGCGAGCGCCACGTGCTGCACCCGGGCGCTGGCTCCGCCCGTTTTTCCGCGGATTCGGGAATAGCCAGAGGCCGTTTTGTCAACGGTGGGCTTCTGGACTACGTTCGATCAACCGGCGGCGGCGCGGTGGCTCGCCGCCTATCTGCAAAATCGCTCGGTGAAGAACTATCTCGAGTCCGTGATTACGACGTCAGAGGGGACCGGGGGGAAGCCGCAGGTATATTCAGATCCGCAGCTTTGAGCGCACGATCTCGGTCGAAGAGCTCGAGGGCAGGGGCAGGCAGTATCTGACTGGAGATCTGAGCGGGGAAGAAGTCGACCTCGTCAGGCTGTTCCATCGCGGGGTGAAGCGACGGGCGGACGGCAGGAGCATCATCCGATAGGCATGCTCGATGATGACGAAGATGCCTGAGGCTCGCTCGTCTTCGGCGTTCAGATGCCGACAACGAGACCGAGGTATCGACCTATCTCCGCCGTCATCCCTTCGTAGAAGCCGGAGTACCCTCTCACGTCAAACAGAGATTGCGTGAATTCGGTAGTCTTAGAATCTGCGGCCAACAAGGGACCTTGGAGACATATTCGATGCAAACACCCATTTTGATTCTTCCCGGTCTTAACAACTCAGGATCTCAACACTGGCAGACCGCGTGGCAGGGTCGTAGGGTCGACGCACTGAGGTTGGAACCTGCCAGCTGGAACGCTCCCCAATTAGACGACTGGATGGAAGCGTTGTCCAAGTCCATCCAGGCTTGCGCGGGCCCCCCGATTCTCGTAGCCCATAGCATGGGGTGTCTCCTATCCGTCAACTGGGCGATCCATCATCATTCGAATCTCTCGATTCGAGGAGCCTTCCTTGTCGCCCCTCCAAACTTCAAGCGGCGGGAGTTTCCAGCTCAGTCGTTCACGCAAATTCCGGAATCGCCGGTCCCTTATCCCTCCCTCGTCGTAGCCAGTACGAATGATCCGTATTGCCCAATCGTCGTAGCTGCGGAGTTGGCGAAGAGTTGGGGAGCTGGATTCGTTTGTGTCGGGGAGCGCGGGCACATATCAACGGAGCCGGGGAATGGAGACTGGCAGGAAGGGTGGAATTTGCTCGAAGCTTTTGCCGCGGGAATCGGCGTGCACATTTGAAAGTTAGCTATGGTTTGACAAATCGGTCTTCCGCAATCAAGCTGTTAGCTCGACGGCTGCTAAGCTTGACTCGACTGCGTAGAGCTTCGACTGCAGCTCCAATAGATGTTCGCGGCGGGATACTCGCTGTTCCGGATCGGGATCAGAAGTTGTGTCAAGCGAAGAGTCTCCTCTGGCTATCGCATTTTTCTCAGCCTCAATAGCCTGCTGCAGGCGGTCCCGCTCTTTTTCCAATGTCCGTTTTTCGATGGTTCCCATAATGGAAGGCTATCATTTACGTCGGTGGACAACCTTTTGTGCGTATCCATGGAAGAGACGACGGCGTTTGTGATTTTGCGACAGCGGGTTGCACTGCGAGTAGCCCCTGGTCTTGCATCTGACAGATCCTGCGGACGGCATGGAGCGGGGACCTTGATATGCCCAGGAGAAGGTTGATCTCGCGGCCGTGTGGAAACACTTGTAACGATATTCCTGAAATCATCAGAACTTCCATCGTCGTGATGCTTAGACTCTTGTAATCTCCGAGCGTACGATAGCCGGCAAGATAGATAACGGATGTTTTCATTGAGCAGTAGCCAAACCATAGGAGGCAAACGTGTATTACAGCAAAGGGAACTACGAAGCATTTGCACGGCCTCGGAAACCAGCGAACATTGAAACGAAATCAGCCTATCTGGTTGGCGGTGGTCTGGCCTCGCTGGCAGCTGCCGCTTTTCTCATACGCGATGGCCATATGGCCGGTGATCGCATCACGATCCTGGAGGCAGCGACTATTGGAGGTGGCGCGCTCGACGGTGCCGGCAATGCAGAGACCGGCTGGCTGATCCGTGGTGGCCGCGAAATGGAGGATCACTTTGAGTGTCTCTGGGATCTCTATCGGTCGATCCCATCGCTTGAGATCGAAGGTGCCTCCGTACTCGACGAATTTTACTGGCTTAATAAAGACGATCCAAACCATTCGCTACAGCGAGCGACAATCGAGCGAGGGCTGGATGCGAAGACCGGCATGGATTTCACCCTTAGCTCAAAAGCCCGAAGAGAGATCATTGAGCTTGTTCTTGCGCTGCCTGAACATCTCTACGAGAAGCGAATCAATGAGGTTTTCGGCAAAGATTTTTTCGACTCGAACTTCTGGCTCTACTGGCGAACCATGTTTGCGTTCGAGGAGTGGCACAGTGCGCTGGAGATGAAGCTCTACGTCCAGCGCTTTATTCACCACATTGACGGTCTACCTGACTTCAGTACTTTGAAGTTCACTAAGTTCAACCAATACGAATCCCTTGTTTTACCGCTCATCACGTGGCTGCGCCAGCAGGGGGCCAGGGTCCAGTTCAATACGCAGGTGATGAATGTCGTCTTCGATATTGCGCCAGACCACAAGGTGGCGCGCCGGATCGAATGGATTCAAGACGGACAGCAGGGCGGGGTCGATGTTACTGAAGACGATCTAGTCTTTGTAACCAACGGATCATTGGTGGAGAACTCCGAGTGGGGCGATCATCACACGCCTGCGAGATTTGACCCTATCGTGCATGACGGAGGCAGCTGGCATCTCTGGAGAAATATCGCGGCCCAAGATGCAGCTTTCGGAAAGCCAGACAAATTCTGTACGAGACCGGAGGAGTCTCAGTGGGCTTCCGCCTCGATCACGACGCTTGACCCTAGGATACCCGCCTACATCGAGAAGATCGCTAAGCGGCCAACCAGGACGGGCAAGGTGGTGACAGGTGGCATCGTCAGCGTGCGCGATTCGTCATGGCTTCTGAGCTGGACCGTCAATCGTCAGCCACACTTCAAACAGCAGCCCCCTGAGCAGACCGTTGTTTGGTGTTATGCGCTCTTTACCGACCGTCCCGGAGATTATGTTACAAAGCCGATGCGAGACTGTACTGGCGAGGAGATTACAAAGGAGTGGCTCTTCCATCTCGGCGTACCTTTGCATGAAATCGATTCGTTGGCCGCCGCAGGTGCCTCACGCGCCCCTGCATGATGCCCTTCATCACGGCGTTCTTCCTGACGCGCAATGGGACCGACCGACCAAAGGTCGTGCCGGACGCAGTGAAGAACTTCGCCTTCATCGGCCAGTTTGCTGAATCGACACGGGACTGCATCTTTACAACGGAATACTCGGTCCGAACGGGAATGGAAGCGGTGTATCAACTCCTCAAGATAGAGCGCGGAGTTCCTGAAGTATTTGGGTCCATTTACGATGTCCGAGAACTCATTAAGTCGACGGTATTCCTGCGAGACCGTGAGAAATTAACCATCCCATTCTTTGCAAAACGCTGGGTGGAAAAGACCATGATCGGGCGTTTGCTTGAGGAGTATGGACTTATCTGAAGTGCGTTATCGGCTTTATGCTTAGCGTTCCGGATCAACTTGGTTCTGAGGGCAGGCGGGCACAATAACCCGGAAAAAACACAGCAATTCAGTCTTCAGCGACGCTTCGACGATAATCGACTCGATTTCCACTATCCGACCATGATTTGCACAAAAAAAACGGGTCTGACAATCGATGCTTTGTAGGCAGAACGCGAGTATCTTACGAATCAACGGAGGAGAAATCTTCCAGCAGAAGAGAGTCGACAAGGGCTATCAGGAGAACCGGCAACGGTGATCACGAAGTACTTAGGAAACTGAATGCTTATGGATAGACCAAAGAAGCTCTGACAACGAAGGCAATGACAGAGGAGTAGGGAAGTGCGGGCTCTGCTCGCGGTCTCCAAGCGAATCTGAAATGGCAATTAGTTGTGATCTCGGCGCCGAACCGGATCTTCGAAACATCGGAAAGCAGAGGGGCGGGATCTCGAAAGAGATCGCCCCTTTTTGCTTGCGCAAATTCGTGCCGGCTTCCGTAGTCAGAGTGGATGGAATGAGGTCTGTAGAATTCAACCGCTCATTCGGTGATCTCGACATCACGCCAGAATGCGATGTGGTGTTTTAGGGAGCGTGCTACAGGCTTGGGATCGGGGTAGTAATAGGCGGCGTCCAGATTCTCCGCACCGTCGACCAGAAGGGTGTAAAACCGTGCTTGGCCTTTAGATCCATCGGTGGAGGTAGTTGAACTCGGTCGGAGGAACTCTCGTTTCACATCTTCGTCAGGAAAATAAGTGATTCCATCTGATACTTTGGCGTTTTCGCTCGGGGCGATTGCTTGGCCGTTCCATATAGCTTTCTTCATTACGTTCACTCGTTTTATATTAGCCTCATTTCCCTCAGGTCTCTCTGGTTGGTTGCGTGCCTCGAAGGGCGACCTCGCTTCGCCCGGGTTCGTTATACCGTCTCGGCCGTTCGACTCCCATCAGCAGAGACCGCGAAATCCATAAGGAATATGGCAAACGCAAGAGACCCGAAGCGCCAAAACTGTTGGATCGAGGGAAAGGGATCAGAACCTTCCAGCTTGCACAGGCAGGTCAACCCAAAGGCGAACAATAGGGCAGCCATGGACGGAATCAGCTTGTCGCGGAGATAGACATGATCGAGATACCGCCAGATCTTTGCAGTAGAGACCATAACGAAGGAGAACGCCACGGCAAAGACGAAGGCCGCGAAGACTCCTGTATTGCCATGTCCCTTCAGTACCGCCACGGCACTGAAGGGCCCGATGTCCGGTGTTTGAGTGAGGATCGCGATTGCATAGAATCCGATCGAGAGAATTCCTGAATAGGTGGTCAAATCTTTAAGCGAAATGGTCAATTGGGAAACTCCAAAGAATTATTTTCTCTATTTAAAATGACGACCTCACAACGGTTAAAATCTTCGCTCATTCTGCCTCGACGAGCGTTCGAAACGTAAGGGAGTATCGCAGCGAATCTACGGGAGGGATGCTATGTTCCCACTTGGTTCGGGAGGCGCCCTCCAGAATATAGATCGATCGCGGCTTTATCGTTTGCGACCGGCGAAGCCAGCCAGTATCTGTGGGAAGGCGGAAGCGCATCGTCGCCGGGGACAGAAGAGAAACGCCGACAATGACGCCAAATTGCGGCTTGTCCTTGTGCCAACCGATTCCAGCTCCCGGAGGATACTCGTTGACTCCGCCTTGCTGGAAGTCTTCCACATGCCGACCGGAGAATTTCGCGACCTTCTTGCGAAGTTCCGTCATGAAGGAAGGGAAGCCATCTGCAGCTTCGACCTGCCGTCGCGAGTAATCGTAGCGGAGCCCAAACGAGGTGACACGGCGGTTACCCAGATAACCATGAAATTCAAAGGGTTTGAGCTCGAGAGTGGAAAGTGACGCTACAAGCGCAGCTTCTTCCGCTTCGCTGATGATGTCTGCTTCATAACGAAACCCGGCGGGCGTTGAGGGCGGTTCACTCTCGAATTCAGCAAACAGTCCACTTTGCGTTGCCATTAGCGTCCTCCTGAAAATCTTTCTTCCCCGGTGCTTAACCACGAGTGGGTAGAACGAAACGATCCGACTTTAAAACAAATTCAGCTGCGGCGTTTGGGCCGATCTCGTACTAGGGATCTTGTCATCGAATACCGTTCTGCCTCCGATCGACCGAGAGATAGAACGCTCATGCGCGATTGCAGCGTCAAAATCCGCAAGCGGCTCCCGTTCCTCCTCGACCGTACGAGTGAGTCTGTCCAATCGCCGGAAACCCTCAAGCTTTTCCGTATGTCCAAGTCGAGCTGCCTCCAGAGACCGACGAAGAACTGCCAGAGATTCATCGTAGGTTTTGAGAGGTACGGGGAAGGGATGTCCGTCTTTGCCCCCATGGGCAAACGAAAAACGCGCGGGATCGGAGAATCGGCTTGGCGCTCCGTGCACGACCTCCGCAATTAGAGCAAGCGACTGCAGCGTTCGCGGTCCAAGCCCCTCCACCAGCAATAGCGATGCGAAGTCGCGAAGTTCCTCTTCATGTGCCACCGCCAGCACCCCACCCAATCGCTTCAGGTCTACTTCCTTCGCACGAACATCGTGATGCGCCGGCATCGTGAGTTTACGGGCATCGTTCAGGACATTTGCGACAGGTTCCCTCGTGATCGAAAGCAACGCACTCTGTGCCCGTTCGGCGCGGGCATCGACGAGGTTCACAATCTCTCCCTGCGGTTTGCCCACAACAGCTGCGTGAGGATCGGACACAAAGTCGCGCACCGTGGCCGAATGCCAGTGGTAGCGTCGAGCCAGATGATTCGCAGAATTCATCCCTTGCTGCACGACTGCCCACTCCCCGGATTGCGTCACAACGAAGGAGTGAAGGTAAAGTTGAAACCCATCGACGACCGCATTGTTATCGACTCGCGCGGTGAGCCGACTCGTACGTGCCAGCGCGTCACCGTCAAGTCCGGTTCTCACCGAGAACGAACGAAGTTCGTCCGGCGTCCTGACGGAGTGTCTGCCACGTCCACCGCAGACCATAAGGCCGAGTTCTGAGAACCGCGGATTGATCCCGCGTTTAAGTGCGCCAAGTACGGAAGTCGTTATGCCTGATGAGTGCCAGTCCATGCCCATCACAGCCCCAAAAGACTGAAACCAGAATGGGTCGCTCAATCTCGTGAGAAATTTCAATCTGCCGTAATTGAGGATCACCTGTTCTGCAATCGCAGTTCCAAGCTCGGTCATTCTGTCAGCCAGCCATGCAGGCACGCGGCCGCCGTGGAGCGGAAGATCGGCGGTTCCAGAGCGCTTCATGCGGACAAATACCTCAGCTTTATATTCGCCCTCTATTCGCTTATAATCAAGGGGACCCAAAGCTCTGAAGGTCATGGTCTCGGTAGGTGGCTATCAGGTGACGCAACCCCGATCCAGGTGATATTCACCGGTAGCGTTCGTTTAAAGTAATCACCAACGATGAAAGATCCGGACTCGAATGGCGGCCGCGCGGCCAGTACCGCACGTCGTCGGCGCAGGCAGTTAGCTCAGGAAGGCCCGGATTTCCAGGGCGAATTCTTCGCGCCTCCGACTGTGGCTGCTCCGGCTAAAGTCACAGCACAACCGCTCGCGACGGAGGTTGCGACCCCTCCAGCAGAGATCGATGTAACGCCCGATCCTGAGCTTACAGTCGACCAGGCCGAGGCCCTTCGAAGTATCGAGGCCGCATACGAGCCGGGTGGATTTTACCTGCTCACAGGACATGCCGGATCGGGGAAGACATACCTGATGCAGCGGCTGACCAAGAGCATGCTCGCGAAGAATCGCCGTGTCGTCCTCAGTGCCCCCACACACAAGGCTGTGGCAGTTCTCGCTCTCAAGTTGACCGAGGCGAACATTAAGGACGTAGCTTGTCGTACGATCCATAGCGTTCTCAGCCTGACACCAAAACCCCGGACGGATCGCCTTGTCTTCGAAAGAGACCGCGATGCAGAGCCAGTCAAGGCCGATGTGGTAGTGATCGACGAATGTTCTATGGTGGACCTTGAACTGTTTCGACACATCAAGCGCCATCTTCCAAATGCTTTTGTACTCTTTGTCGGCGATCCGGCCCAGCTACCGCCGGTTGGGGAGGCAGAGAGCGAGACATTTAATACGCCAAACCGCTCTCACTTGACGACGATCGTCCGGCAAGCGGCAGGAAATCCGATCCTCGAAGCTGCCAGCATTATCCGCAGTAGTCAGGGAGGTCCTTCCGATTGGTCGTGGCTCCGGCAGTCAGCGCTCGAGAGCGGACATGGCGTATTCCTGCCTCGTGAAGCTGCACATCGATGGATGCGTAAGGCTTTCACCTCTGAAGAGTTTGAAGCCGACCCGAACGCGTTTCGCTACCTCGCGTGGACGAATCGGCGCGTTCGCCAGACCAACGAGACGATTCGCCGCTGGCGTTACGGGGACAACATTCCTACGCCGTTCATGCCTGGGGAAAGGGCACTCTTTCGCGCACCTGTCATCGTGGAAGACTCCATCATCTTTGCCAACAACGAGGAGGCGAAGGTACTGGGTATCGAAAAGACCTTCCTCAGCCATGACATCAAAGAGGCCGCGGGTGTTCCGAAGTGGACTGCCTCAATCCCCACATGGCTTATCCGTCTGGAGGACAATGAAGGTGACGAGAAAGCCGTCCACATGATCTCGGATGAGAGTGAATTTCAGAAGGCGGTTACCCGGATCAAGGACGAAGCGGCAGAGTCACGTATTCGGTGGATGCATCTCCATGAGTTTCAACAGAGCTTTGCCAGGCTGCAGTCGATCTATAGTCTGACGGTCCATACGAGCCAGGGCGGGACATTCGGCTCGGTCTTTATAGACCTTCCCGATATCCGTCGACGCGAAGAAACCAATCTGCTGGAAGCGCAACAGATGCTCTATGTCGCCGCAACACGTCCGTCGAAGCGACTCGTGGTGATTGAAGCCTAGTTTGTTGTGTACTCTTTCGTTATAGGGCGCTGCCGTCAATCGCCGTTGTATTCGGGCAAAGGGTGATTGTGATTGTCCAGGACCCGAATACCAAGGCGCTCGATGGCTGCCCGGTTTGAGGCAGGAATCGGCTCAACAGGAAACCCGAGCTTCTTCCATGCGGTTAATCCTCCCTCCAACACCCATACTCGCGCCACTCCTTTCCTTCGAAGAGCGAGAGCAACTCGGGCGCTGGTCAGTTCTCGAGCGGAGGAACAGTAAAGAACGACGTCCAGGTCCTTTGGAACCTTGACATGACCGGGAACGCGAAGGCGTTGCGGGTCAACCCGGATAGCTCCTGGAATGCCGGGAAAGGGTTCGGTTTCGTCGAAGCTTACAAGATCGACCAGAGCAATATTTTCATCCGCATCCAGTCTTTGGCGCAACAGCGAAGGGCTTATCTTGCGGAGGCGCAATTTATGAATCATCCGGATGAGCGTTATTGCCCGCCAAGCGGCGTAGAGAATCAACGGAACCCCTATCGCCACGGCCAGAAGATGTCCGAAACGGGTTACATATGTTATTGCGACATTCAATCGGTCTGCAAACACATATCCGACACCGACATAAAACGTGGACCACAGGAGAGAACCGACGGCATCATAAGCAAGAAAGGAGGTTATCGGGATGCCCTCCATGCCCGCGAGGGGAGGAGTCACACCATCCAGTCCAGGAACGAATTTGGCAACCAGAAGAGAGCGCGGACCCCAACGTTTGAACACCCGTCTCGCTCGCTGTGCGGCGTATCCGGGGTCGCTGCTAAAACTGCAGAGCAACCGAAGGATCCTGCTGCCCCACCGCCGCCCGGCCTCAAACCAAACGAGATCGCCAGCCAGACAACCGAGAATACCCACGAGGATGATGAGATCTATCCTGAACTCACCGTGGCCAACGAGAGCTCCCGCCATCATAAGGAAAGCAATCGCGGGCACAGGCAAGCAGAGTTGACTCGCGAAGACCACCAGCCATAGGGTGGGATAAGTGAGTGGGACCATGTTACCCATTGATCGGCCACAATTTGTACAGTTGAGAAATCGTAGAAACGGCTCTCCCTATCAAATCTCTAGGCCGTTCCGATTGAAGGAAGAGGCATGAGAGCGGCGAGTTCGGAAGACTTAATGGAATCATCGAGAAAGGATCATTCATTGTCCAAGCGACTGATAACGCTGGATTCAGGCCCGCGTCGTTCCAGCCAATGATTCGATGCGGTCATCGACTTCATTTACCTAAATTGAGTCGAAAGGGCCCGCCGGTCGACGGCACCCTTTGCTGTGTTTGGAATGCTGCTTACGATGTGGATTCGTTCGGGAACCTCAAAGCTGCTGAGCTTTGACCGGCAGTAGTCCTCAAGTTCCTGCTCAGACGCATTACTTCCAGAGCGCAACACGACTGCCGCATGAACACATTCTCCATAGATCGGATGCGGCTCCGGGAAGGCCACAGCTTCGAGCACTGCCGGATTCGAAAGGAGTGCGACATCGATATCGCCCGGCGCGATCTTTTCGCCGCCCCGGTTGATCTGTTCTTTGATTCTTCCCTTCAGATCTAGATATCCGGGTGTGTCCATGCTGCCCAGATCCCCACTACGGAACCATCCATCGGAGAAGCTGGAGGCGTTTGCCTCAGGATTCTCGAGGTATCCGGAGATGACAGTCGCACCGCGGACCCAAACTTCACCTATACCGCCAACGGGTAGGTCATTTCCATCCTCTGCAACAATCCGCATCTCAACTCCTGTGGGTAAGCCGACCGAAGATATTCGATTCGTTCCATGCATAGGCAGAGGATTGGACGATACCTGGTGGGTCGCTTCCGTCATCCCGTACGCCGAGATGACGGGCGCACCAAAAGTTTTATCCATCGCAGTGGCGAGATCTTCGTCGATGGGCGCGCTGCAACTGCGAATGAAGCGGAGCGCCGGAGCTGATAATCCCGGGTAATCCTGCGATGCACGGTTAACCAGAATGCGGTGGATGGTGGGCACCGCAGTGAACCATGTCGCCCTAACCCTAACCATGTCCGGCCAGAACAAGTGGGCAGAAAACCCGCCGGTAGTGGGAAGGTAGACGCTCCCACCGCTCACAAGGGTTGCGAGTAAACCCGCGACCAGACCATGGCCATGGAACATCGGCATAACGATCAGTGTTGCGTCTGCGGGTGAGAGATCATACCAGGAAGCTATATTTCGAATCGATTCAAGGATATTGCGATGTGTCCACGGAACGGCTTTGGGCGCTCCTGTCGAGCCGGCTGTGAACATCACCAGAGCGACATCATCGCCCGCTATAAGAGATGAGCTGGTCCCTGCCTCGGCAGCCGGAGTCTTGTTCGCAATGTCATGAATGTGGACTGCTGCGGAGGAGCTTGAGACCTCGACGTTCACGGTCCACAAAGCTGATGTTCCGGACAAAAACGCGGAATGATCCACCTGATTTTCCAGATGTTTTGGGATCAGCAAAGCATGCGCAGATAGGGCGTTGAGGCGTGCCTGCACATCGATCACGGTGAGCGAAGGATTCAGCGGGGCGAGACGAGCTCCGAAAGAAGTCACCGCCAAGAGTGCTACAACGAACTCGATACAGTTGTCAGCGAGCAACGCAACCGTATGGCTGCGATTCAAACCTAGTAAAGATAACTGCGTCTTCGCGCTGTTCACTAACAATTCCAGTTTCTGGTAGTTGACCACATGACTCAGGTCAGAGATCCCGATAGCAATCCGTTCCGGTTGCGTTTGGGCATGTTCGGTAAGTAGCTGAGACAGATTGGTCAGAGGTGGATATCCGATGGTCGCAGTGCTCGGTCTCTCTATGGTTTTGTATTGTGTCATGGGCCTGATCGATCTACTGCTTCGGTGGAGGATCTGTGAGTTCAATCGCAAAGACCAAGTGGAGTCGCCTCACCTGATTCTTCACCAACGTTGATACCGGCTCGAGAAGACTCGTGAGCCTGTTCGTATCTACCAGCAAGCCTGGAGACGATCTAAGCTTCCCACCTTTCTCCTGATCCTTCGGTGACGGCCGTCACATACGAGACGACATGGCGAGGCTACCTTCGAGTTCAGCAACAGGCTCTTCGAGACACCGCCAGAAGGCACCAGCGGTGAAAGAGCTTCGCAACCTATCCGCGACGGTGCCGCAACAAAAAAGGGAGTCTTTCACTATGAGTTTGCCGCTTGAAGGAATCAAAGTAATTGATTTTACCGGTGTCCAGGCAGGTCCAGCATGTACCCAGATGATGGCATGGTACGGAGCCGATGTCCTGAAGGTCGAACGTCTCAACGGGGGCGATGTCACACGGCATCAGTTGCGTGACATTCCCAATGTCGATGCGTTGTATTTCACAATGCTCAACAGCAATAAGAGATCGCTGACCCTCAACACCAAGACGTCGGAAGGCAAAGAGATTATGGAGAAGCTGATCCGAGGAGCCGACGTTCTCGTTGAAAACTTCGCTCCGGGCGCCATGGACCGGATGGGATTTTCATGGGAGCATATTCAGGAACTTAACCCAAGACTGATCTTCGGATCCGTCAAAGGCTTCAACGACCAGTCGATTTATTCCGATATCAAGGTTTACGAGAATGTCGCACAGTGCGCTGGCGGCTCTGCCTCGACGACTGGGTTCTGGGACGGTCCTCCGACGATTAGCGCAGCCGCCCTCGGCGACAGCAACAGTGGAATGCACCTGTTGATCGGCATCCTGACCGCGCTTATGAGCCGTCAAAAGACAGGAAAAGGCCAAAAGGTATCTGTTTCGATGCAGGATAGCGTGATCAATCTCTGCCGCGTGAAGTTACGCGATCAGCAGAGGCTCGAACGTGTTGGCTATCTCGAAGAGTATCCCCAGTATCCCAATGGAAAGTTCACCGATGTAACTCCTCGGGGCGGTAATGCAGGCGGCGGCGGCCAGCCGGGCTGGATCCTCAAATGCAAAGGCTGGGAGACTGATCCGAACTCGTACATCTACTTCACGATTCAGGAGCAGGATTGGGGACCGACTTGCGATGCAATTGAGAAGCCTGAATGGAAAAACGATCCAGCCTACACGACAGCGGCTGCACGCCAGCCACACATCTTCGATATCTTTGCCGATATTGAGAAGTGGCTTGCCGACAAGACCAAGTTCGAAGCAGTCAACATCCTGCGGCGATTCGGAGTTCCGTGCTCTCCGGTCCTGAACATGAAGGAGATCGCCTATGACACGACGCTGCGGGCGGCCGGGACGATCGTTGAGGTTCCACACAAGGAGCGGGGTACCTATCTGACCGTCGGCAGCCCGATGAAGTTCTCGGACTTTACGCCTAAGATTACGGGTTCGCCTCTCCTAGGCGAGCACTCAGATGAGGTACTCGCCGAACTGGGGTACAAGCCGGAAGAGATCGCCAAACTGCACGACGCGAAGGTTATCTGAGGACATCAGGCGCTTAGGGTACACACTCAGGCGCCTGACCCGTCGTTATATGAGAGCGGATACATCGAGGTATCTACGTCCATCCCAGGCTTTTCGCGTCATGGCGTGGCTCAGCTGCCTCCTTGACGATCTCGTCCATCAGATAAGCCCCAACAGAACAGAGAATTGGAAGGAATTGGCAATATGGCAAGCGAATCGCAGTCTGCTGCCGTTATGACGGACGGCTTTCATTTGGTGGTCGATGCACTAAAGCTGAATGGCATCAATACAATTTATGGTGTCGCTGGCATTCCAATCACGGATCTGGCGCGCCTGGCTCAGGCAGAAGGAATGCGATACATCGGCTTTCGGCATGAGCAGTCTGCAGGCAATGCCGCAGCGATATCTGGATACCTTACGCAAAAGCCGGGCATTTGCCTCACCGTTTCAGCACCGGGGTTCCTGAACGGCATGGTGGCGCTGGCGAACGCTACTACCAACGGTTTCCCAATGATTCAGATCAGCGGATCGAGCAACCGTGCGATCGTCGATCTCCAGCAGGGCGATTACGAAGAGCTTGATCAGATGAACGCAGCGAAACCTTACGCGAAGGCGGCCTTCCGCGTGAACCGACCTGAAGATATCGGCATCGGAATCGCACGAGCAATCCGTGCGGCCGTGTCAGGACGGCCAGGTGGGGTTTATCTGGATCTGACGGCTGAAGCACTGAGTGCCGTCATCGATGCCGAAACCGGAAAACAATCTCTCGTACATGTGGTCGATCCGGCACCGCGAAGGATACCCGCTCCCGAAGCGGTCGAGAGAGCCTTAGATCTGCTCGCGACGGCAAAGAGGCCACTCATTATTCTTGGTAAAGGCGCAGCATACGCGCAGGCTGATCAGGATATTCGCTCGTTGATTGAGACGACCGGCATCCCGTTTTTACCCATGTCGATGGCGAAAGGATTGCTGCCTGACGACCACCCGCAATCAGCCGCCGCCGCCCGTTCCCTCGTTCTTGCCCAAGCCGATGTAGTGATGCTCATCGGCGCGAGGCTCAACTGGCTGCTTGCACACGGCAAGGGTGCGCAATGGTCCCCTACGGCTCAGTTCATCCAGGTCGACATCGAGCCAACAGAGATGGATAGCAATCGCGCTATAGCCGCGCCCGTGGTGGGTGACATTGCATCCGTCGTCTCGGCTTTCCTTGCATATGTTAAGCCAGGCGCCACTAAGGTGAGCACCGAATGGCTGACAGCGATTGCCGAACGCAGGAAACACAACACAGAGAAGATGGCAGTTCAACTCGCTGCCAATCCCAGCCCGATGAACTTCTCGAGCGCGCTCCGCGTCATCCGGGATGTGCTGGCCGATAAACCGGATATCTACGTGGTTAACGAAGGCGCAAATACGCTCGACTTCGGACGCAATATCATCGATATGCGCAAACCCCGCATGAGGCTCGACTCCGGAACCTGGGGTGTCATGGGGATTGGAATGGGTTATGCGATCGGCGCCGCAGTCGTGAGCCATCAACCTGTTGTGGCAATTGAAGGTGACAGCGCCTTCGGCTTCAGCGGTATGGAACTTGAGACCATTTGCCGCTACGAACTTCCTGTGGTGATTGTCGTCTTCAACAATGGGGGTATTTACAAGGGGAATGGAGTAAACCCGACCGGAGGATCTGATCCATCGCCTACGACGCTTATGCAGGGCGCACGTTATGAGAAGCTGATCGAAGCATTCGGTGGCGTTGGATATTCCGTGAGCGATCCTCAAGCTCTGACTTTAGCCCTGAACGATTCTCTTGCTTCCGGGAAGCCGACGCTGATCGATTGCATCATCGATCCGAAGGCAGGGACCGAAAGTGGACATATCCAAAACCTAAACCCAAAGAACGCCCTGTCCTCCATGAAATGATGGCAGGACCACAAATCAGCCGGCCTCGGATCTTCCGAGGCCGTTTATTTTAATACACGATTCTATAGGGGGTAAGCTTGCTTATGGCTACAGTTACTGACAACACAACGCTTCATCGCTTCGAACTGATCGAGCAAGGTGAGACTGCTTTCCTTGATTACGCATACGCAAAGGGCCAACTGGTTCTCGTTCACGCGGAGGTCCCACAGGTGCTCGAGGGTCACGGCGTTGGTGGCACTCTGGTACGGTCTGTGCTGACGGAGGCACGCACCAGGGGTCTGCAGGTTGTTCCTCAGTGCTCATTTGTTGAGGAGTACATTCACCGTCATCCGGAGTTCGCCGATCTCGTCGCTGCATCTTCCGAACAACTGTAATCTGCCTCAACAGGCGGGCGAAGACAGCCTGAATTGTCGATCATGTCATCGATCTGCTCTTTCCAGAGGCTACTTCCGAGTGGCCTCTGGGTCATGATCCAGCCTGAACCGGTATGTGAATGATATGTAGGAAAGGGTCAATGGTGCGCCGTGACCGTTTACTCTCATGAGTTCGCCTGGGGAGAAGTGCCCGACACCCGCATTGACCACGAAGTATTGGTGATACACATATTTCAGTGAAGCATCGAAGTCCCGACCGATGTTATCGCTGGTAAATCCTCCTGTCGGAGGCTTCACAAATTCCGATCCGCTACCGTTGTAGACTCCATCCTTCATCGTCGCCACACGCAACAGCTCTTCTTGAATCAAAAGCGTGAGATGAGGTATCGGCGTTAGGCTGAGGTTTACGCGGGTCTGCCGAATATTCTGCCAACCAAAGAGATCGACGAGTCCGAAAGCATTGTGCGAACTTGGATACTGTTGGTCAAAGGTGCTGATCCGTTGCGGGTTCTTGTGGGTATTTCCCGTCGCATAGTCGTATTCACCCTGGACACGAGGTGTCCAAGGAAGGCGAGCCGATGTATACGCGGCTTTGGCATATCCAGCACCGGCGTGAATCGAGTCGTTTGAATAGCTGCCGCGTTGCAACACGCCCTCGACGCTATAGTCAAAACCGCCCGGCATATTGTCGCTCACGCGTAGCCCCGGGGTTGTCTCCGTTTCCGTGCCATAGCTTCCTTGCTGGCTCAGGACGCGCGGCATGGCCTTCACGAGGACGTATGGTTCAAAGGTTGTGTGTGGAATCCAGGAATTGATCGAAGCATAGGCTCCGTGAAAGTTGAGGCCGCCGGAGTGCATATCAAGGGCGGTGGGATAGATGTTCACCACAGATGCGCTAAACAGATCGATTCTGTTTTTTTCTCCGATGCGAGCGTCAAAGCCATCAAATGTGCGACTAACGTTTGTCCAGTCGCTGATCCCCACTAATCGCTCGTCGCCGAACTTCAATTCTTGCCTGCCCGCAAACACTGAGACATGTTTGATGTGAAAGTCCAGATACGCCTGGCGGAAGTCGAACGTGTCGCGCATATTTGCGGCGGTGTACTGAAGAGGCAGTCCCAACGCATGAGCGTCGTGAAACTGGAGGTACGCTGCCAGCCACCTGGTCGGCCGCACCTTGATTCCACCATGCACTCTCGTCAGGTCATACGCCTGGGCATTTCCTGAGCTGTAGTCAATCGCGGTTTGACCTTCCCCACGTGTACGAAGATCCATATCCAGAGTCATCCATGAAGGAACGTCAGGTGACTGCAAAGACTGAATATTGCCTACAGGTTGCGGATAGTCTAGATACTGTGCCGAGGCTTTCGGGACCGCAACCGCAAGCAATGATGCTGATACCAGGAATAGCAGAGGTTTTGAAGACTTGAAGTGCATTGATTCGCTTCTTTCGGTGTCGTACATATGAGGAGGTCGGGAGATATAACTGCGAGCTAAGGGGACATCGACCGATCATGACTGAACGTCGCCTTTTCTAATGACTTCTGCCCGCGATTTGAGAGTACGGCCAGTTGCAACGATCTCCTGTGATGCAGGTCACACGAGATCCCGGGAAAGCTTCATACACTACGACTAACCATCGCGTTAGGAGTAGCTAGTTGTTCGTGTGAAGCCTATGAGATCAGTTGTAACGACAGTCGCACCTCAGATATCAAAGCTTCCATCCCTGGCTCGTTCTGTTCAGCGTGTCGTTGCGCTGGCGGGAATCGCAGGTTATGTGGAGGTCATCGGTTTCTCCGATGTTGGCGGGATCTATCCAGCCATCATGACAGGCAATACCGTTCAGCTAGGCCTGACGGTGGTTCGCGCGCAGTGGGCCCGATGCGGTCTTCTGGCCTTTGCCGTGGGCCTTTTCTTTCTAGGCGGAATTATCTCGAGTCTCATTCGCAGACACCTGCGGCGCCCTCCCGTGGAACTGATGCTGATGGCCGCGGTTCTTGTAATCGCCGGTGTAATTCGGCTCCATGTCTCCTGGCGCATCCCTGTCGAGCTGCCCTTACTGGCGCTAGCACTAGCCATGCAGGGCGAGACGATCGCCAGGTTCGGAGGCGTTTCGCTGCAAACGATCGTGGTGACAAACAACATGGTGAAATTTTCGGACGCACTGGTAGGACGCTACCTGTCTGGGCAGTCCGCTCCGAAGTCCGACGAAAAACGACCCGACCTCAAAGAGGTCGTGCTTCCAGGACTTGCATGGCTCAGCTATAGCGTAGGAGCAGGTGCGGGCGCGATGGCGTCCGCTTGGATGCGGCTGCCGCTCATTGTTCCTGCTGTCATCCTTGTATTCCTGGCAGGCGATTTATTGCGGGCAAATAGCGTGGGCAGTGAGAGCGCAGGATGACACGATCCAACACGCTATGGGTCAGCCGGCTAAATCGGAATCCTTCCTGACACTGAATGCTGAAGCCGTTCCGGTATGCTCCCCTATCAAAAGCTACTTGTGTTTTCCGCTCCTTCACGTGTGAAGGAGCTCAAAAACAAAAGCTCTCAAGAGATGTTCAAACGAGCAAAGATAGGAATTTTGATGCTGGAGAGAATCAGCCAGAAGATCATTGCGGCGCCGAGTTCGCAGGCGATAACCGATATAGGTAAGGCTGTCATTACAACCCCTCGAACGGCCAAGGTGGAGATGATAAGTACGTCAAGTATGGACGAACCCATCAGCCAGAAGGTGGGACGCAAGCCCCAGAAGTGACGGCGCTCCCGTATGGCATAGGTTACGGCCTGACTGCCAAAGACGATGGCGACAATGGATAGGGTTCTTAGTGCGTCGAGGTCTAACCGCAATTTGAATTTACCGATAGTTAGAATGATCGTATAGAACACTAGGGCGCAGGTTCCGAGGATGACTCCGGCGATGGTGATCTTGCTGATCTGCCATGAATTTGGCGCTTCCGAAGGTCTTACCCTGTCTGTCGTGAGCGACATCGCGAGGAAGTCTCCGGTGATCATCAGGATAACCATTAGGGTAGGAGTCAATACAGCATGGCCAGTCATGAGCAGTCCGATTGCGAGCAAGAGGATCTGCGAAATCTTCCCGGTCGTCGATCTGAGCGTATAGCTAAGGATTCGCTGGAACGTGATCCTCCCCTCTTTTACGGCTGCGACTATACCGCCTAATCCGGGCTCGGTGAGGACGACGCCGGCGGCCGATTTTGCAACATCGGTCGCGGTCGACACAGCGATACCTATCTGGGCCTGACGAAGTGCGGGAGCGTCGTTGGCGCCGTCCCCGCACATCCCAACGGTATGGCCGTTCTTTTGGAAGGCCTTGACCAGATCGTATTTCCCTTCGGGGAGGACGCTGGCAAAGACCGAAAAATCCTGAGGCTTCACATTGGATGGCATCGAGCCTTGAGGACAAGTAGCCCCTTGGAGACCCACTGCACGGGCTACGATTGCCGCGGTCGCAGGCGCATCCCCGGTCACCATTACCGTGCGGACTCCTAGAGTCTTGAGTTCTGAGATCAACGAGGATGAATCCTCGCGCGGCGGATCGCTCAAGGCAATAAAGCCTATAAGCTGCAGAGACGACGGCGCTCCGGCCGCTACTGCCAGAACTCGGAAACCCTGCTTTTCAAGGTCATTTGCCATCCCTTCAGCCGCAGGAGATTGAGCCGCCAGGGTGCTCACCGCTGTAAAGGCTCCTTTGACGATCCGCTGCACATCTCCCTTTGCACCCGTCGCTGTCGCCTCGGACGTCTTTCGAGCTGGATCGAATGGCAAAAAGGTGTTCCGCTTTGGCAGATCCGACGCGGGTTTGTGCGCGGACGCACCCCGGATTGCATCGTCGACTGAATCCTGACCGCCATCGGAGCTCGCGAGAGCGGCCATGCCGAGAACATGGGACTCATCGAAGCCGGGCATGGGCATCACATTGGTGACGGAAAGCTCATTTCGCGTGAGGGTCCCCGTCTTGTCCGAACACAGGACATCGATTGTTGCAGCTTCATCGACGGCGGAGAGTCTCGTGGGGAGAACGCCGACTTTCGCCAGGGTTCGTGCGCCGAGCGCCGTCGCAAGAGTAAAGGTCGCTGGCAACGCTACGGGTATCGCAGCGAGAACTGCGGTGAGCAGGAGGGGAATGATCTCGCTCCACGATAGGGAATGATGAAAGGCATAGGCTCCCATGAGGAGGATGACGACGCCGTTGAAGATAGCGAGATTTCTTACAATTCGCAAGACTGCCTTTTGTTGGGAGCTGACGACATGAGCCGTCTGAACTAGCTCCGCTGTGCGGCCGAACTTCGTTCGGCCTCCGGTGGCAGTCACCTGGGCCGTGGCCTCACCTCTCCGCACGAGGGCGCCTGCGAAGGTGGCGACTCCCGCCCCGGCCTCAGTCGGCAGAGATTCGCCCGTAAGCATGGACTGATCGAGTAATACTGATCCATCAAGCAGACGCACATCCGCTGCGACTACGCCACCAAGCGAAAGCTTAAGCAGATCGCCGCATACGAGTTCAGTGGCCGGTATGGTCTTCCAGGCGCCATCGCGTCGGACAGAGGCATTCAGGGCGAGACGAGACTTCAGCGCGGTGAGAGTCGCCTGTGCGCGGCCTTCCTGAAAATAAGCCAGTGCCGCATTGAACACCAAAAGTCCCCCGATGACTGATGCCTCGACATGCTTATGGAGTACAACCTGCAGTACGATGGACGCTTCAAGCAACCATGGCACGGGAGCCCAGAACTTGGCGAGTGCATTGCGAAACGGATGGACTGACGTATCCGGCATTGCATTTGGGCCATCCTTACGAAGGCATTCTGCCGCCGCATCACTCGTGAGGCCCGCGGGTGCTGTTGTATTAGTCGCTGGCAGGTTTGGAAGGGGGATCGTAGCTACGGCTGTCATTGTTTGTCCTGACTTTCCGCTCGACGCAAATCTCGAAGCAACTGAGGACGGGGGCGAGTCTTGGGTCTTTTCCCTGGTGCGGCACAGTCCCAAGGCAATACATATAGTGATCGAACTTTGGAAGCTGAAGTGTAACGCCAGTAAAATGCATCCGAAAAAGACGAATTTGGGATCCCGCCAAACAGGAAGTGAAGGACTACGGCTGCTGCGCAGCCGTTTCGAAAGAACGAAGCAAGAGAAGAGGACACTGCACCAGTTTGACCACCTTCTCAGCGATCGAACCAAAGATCATCGGTTTCCATCCCGACATTCCGTGAGTAGAGATCACGACCATATCGATCTGTTCGCGATCGATCACCATCATGATGTTACCGGCTATATCATTTCCGATCTCTACATTTGAGCTTGCCCTGAGACCTTTCGAAGCAAGAGCCTTGACACATGACTCCAATTGTTCTTCGGCGCGCTCCTTCATCTCCTGTAGGATCGCCTCCTCCTGAAAGAGTTCCGCCCCTGTAACCGGTGGAAGCATGGGAACGACGTTGAGCAGATACAGCTCAGCAAGAAAGCGTTGAGCAAGCGCGGTCGCTGATTCCAGCGCGAAATGGGAAGATGGGCTGAAATCTATGGGGAGAAGGATCTTCTTGGGATGAAAATGGGTGTGGGGCGCCTGCGACATGAGAATCTCCTCGTCGAACGGTGGATGATGGCTTAGGTGCGGTTGTTGGGCAGGGCCGCGTGCAACAACTCGCTGGCCAGTCAGGGCTTTGAATCACCCTGTTCTTGTCAACAATCAGAACTTTGAACTGAACTGCAACCTCAGGATTGAGAGACAGTAGATGGCCACTTCCACTCTCGTATCTCTTGGCGATCGATCCCATTCTCATGCGCGTAGTTCACGCTGTCGATGATCTGGTCCTTCAGCCACTCTTTGGTATGGGCTGCAGCAGCTTCCAGGGTGGGTACACGGTCGATCACATCGATCGCCAGATTGAAGCGGTCCACTTGATTGAGGATGGCCAATTCCAGAGGCGTGTTGATGTTGCCCTTCTCCTTGTATCCACGCACATGGAAGTTGGCATGATTCGTTCGCCGGTAGGTAAGTTTATGGATCAACGACGCGTATGCGTGAAAGTTAAGGATCACCGGTTTGTTCTTCGTGAAGAGACTGTCGAACTCGCGGTCGGAAAGTCCATGAGGATGTTCTGATTCAGGCATCAGTCGAAATAGATCAACCACGTTGATGAAGCGGATCTTCAGATTGGGGCATCGTTCCCTAAGGATGGCAACGGCTGCAAGCGATTCTGACGTAGGGATGTCGCCGGCGCACGCCATGACGACATCTGGTTCTTGCCCTTCGTCATTGCTGGCAAAATCCCAAATCCCTATTCCTTTCGTGCAGTGTTTGACTGCCGCGTCCATATCGAGATATTGCAGATGTAGAGCCTTGTCCGCGACGATCACATTAATGTAGTTCGTGCTGCGCAGGCAATGGTCCGCAACGCTCAACAAGCAGTTTGCGTCCGGCGGGAGATAGATTCGCGTAACTTCCGGACTCTTGTTTGTCACCAGATCGAGGAAGCCGGGATCCTGGTGAGTAAAGCCATTGTGATCCTGCCTCCAAACCAGTGACGTAATCAAGAGGTTGATCGAAGAGATGGGGGTTCTCCATCGCAGCTCAAGCTTGCTCTTTTCCAGCCACTTCGCGTGCTGATTGAACATCGAGTCGATGATGTGGACGAAAGCTTCGTAGGTTGAGAAAAAACCATGCCGTCCTGTGAGCACATAACCCTCAAACCAACCCTCGAGAGTATGTTCGCTCAACATCTCCATGACCCGTCCGTCGGCCGAAAGGAAGCCGCCGTCGGCGTCTTCCGGCTTTCTACTTGCCATCCAGGTCTTCCCGCTTGCCTCGTAGATCACATCGAGCTTGTTGGACGCCGTCTCGTCCGGTCCAAATACGCGGAAGCTGGTCATGTTCTTCCGCATGACATCACGAAGGAAGTGGGCAAGTGTATCGGTCGAGGAAACCTCTTTCTGGCCCGGACCGTTGACCTGCAGCGCATATTGGTGGAAATCTGGCAGATCGAGGGGCTTCCTGAGAATCCCTCCATTTGCGTGGTGGTTGGCCGTGATGCGACTCGTGCCTTTGGGAGCCATCTCTTGTAACTCCGCGATCAACCTGCCCGACTCGTCGAATAGTTCGTCGGGCTTGTAACTCCGCATCCAGGTCTCAACCATTGCAAGGTGGGCAGGGTTGGTCACAGGATCGAGAATCGGCATCTGGTGAGCACGCCAGGAACCCTCGAGCTTATGCCCATCGATCTCTTTCGGGCACGTCCATCCTTTTGGAGTGCGAAGAATGATCATCGGCCAGCGAGGGCGATCCGGAATCGTACCCGACGGCGCGTTGCGCGCCTTCTCCTGAATCGCGCGAATCTCTTTTACGCAACCCTCAATCACTCGCGCCATGAGTTGATGCATGGTCTCCGGATCATGACCTTCCACCACATATGGAGTCCATCCGTATCCCTTGAACAGCCACTCCAGCTCTTCGGACGAAATTCTCGCCAGGATCGTGGGGTTGGCGATCTTGTATCCGTTCAGGTGCAGGATCGGGAGGACGGCTCCGTCCCGAACCGGATTCAGAAACTTGTTCGAGTGCCAAGAGGTTGCCAGAGGCCCGGTCTCAGCTTCCCCGTCCCCTACAACGACAGTCACGATCAAATCGGGATTGTCGAAGGCGGCGCCAAAGCCATGGGAGATGCTGTAGCCCAACTCGCCGCCCTCATGGATGGAGCCAGGTGTCTCCGGGGTACAGTGGCTGCCGATGCCGCCCGGGAACGAAAACTGTTTGAAGAACTTCTGCATGCCAGTGGCGTCTTCACTCATCTCTGGATAAATCTCTGAATAAACGCCTTCCAGATAGCTATTGGAAAGAGTCGCGGGCGCTCCATGGCCTGGTCCCGCGAGATAGATGAGGTTCAGATCGTACTTCTTAATCAGGCGGTTGAGATGCACCCATGCAAACGTCTGACCCGGATCGGAGCCCCAGTGCCCGAGGAGTCGATTCTTGATGTGTTCGGGGTTGAGCGGCTCTCTTAGAAGCGGGTTGGCCCGCAGGTAGAGCATTCCGACGCAGAGGTAATTGCAGGCCCGCCAGTAAGCGTCGATCTTACGCAGTTCATCAGGAGTCAAAGATTGATCGAGGGGATGCGTTTCGTTGGTTTCAAGGTCGGGCGACAGGACGCTGCTCATGAAATTGCCTCATGCATGATCTGTGGAAGCTGTTATGGGGCGAAAGTGTTTTCTTTGCCGAGCAATATCGTCCGGCGAACAACGGATCGGCAATCCAGGTTCTTCACATGATGCATTCTGTGTCCGGGAGATCTGAATACATCTTCATGATCGCCCGGTCTTCCATCAGAATCTGTGACGGCCGTCACAAGAGATCAGGCAGGAGGGGTTGGCCTTCTTTCCCATTGGCAGGAAGCCTGAAGAGATCAACTTCGGTGATGGGTGTCACAGTCTTCAGTGCAGGAAACTCGTACATTCGGCTCGAGAGCGATCTCTTGGCTATTCGCGATACATGATTTCGTAGGAGAAAGAGTGAAGTCAGTGGAAAATTTACAGCGTCAACCGCAAATCTCTTTTGGAGACATCCTTCTCGCCACAGACTTTTCTGTCGCATCCGAAGCTGCCTATCAGGCTGCACTGAACATGTGCCTGTCCTTCAATGCGAAGCTCTTTATTTTGCATGTGTTTGAATACGCAAACGCCGTCCCTCCCGAGAACGGTGGCCTGTTGATCGGACTGAATAGTTTCTATCTGGAAGCCCAGAGTTCGCTTGATGAACTCCTGCGCCGTACGAAACTACAGGGGATAGACTGCAAAGCAAAGATAGGCTCGGGCATCCCCGCTGACACCATCCTCGACACCATCACCTCTCGTAACATCGACCTTGCCGTACTGGGAACTAATGCTCTTCACGGCTTTGATCGTCTTGTCTTTGGTTCGACCGCTGAAGCGGTCCTGCGAAGAGCTTCTTGCCCCGTACTGACGATAGGTCCTGAAGTTCCGCAGGAAGCCCCACGTGGGACACGCAGCGGTCCCGTCGTATTTGCCACAGATTTTCATATATGGACGACCTGCGCGATCCGGTATGCCGACTTCTGCAGTCGAGGAATGAAAGCCCCGCTCCATTGTTTGCACGTGCTTCCAAGGGCGCTCGAAGGAAAATCCCAGAGTGAAGCGATTCCCCAGATTATGACTGAGGCCCTTCAGCAGGTTGCGCTTGAAAACCGCACTCTTGTCGATCCACCCGTTTGCGCAATCAGCTATGGCAGTCAGATTTCGACTGCCATTATTGAGTACGCCAAACAACAAAACGCGAAGCTGATTGTCCTTGGAGTCCGTCAGGCTTCGATGCTTGCCTCCCACATTCCGGCTCATATTGCTTTCCGTGTCATTACCGATGCACCTTGTCCGGTTCTGACCGTCTGCTACGCTTCTCCATACGAAGAAACATTCCATAACGCTGATATAAGTACAAAGGCCCTGGGGGACACTAGAGATGGTGTTCTGAATGATTTGGACGGCATCCAATAATTCAACAATCAGGCTGGAGGATAACGATTGAAAGCAGCCACCTTTGCATCCGCCCGAGGTCCAGCCGGACCGTTCCTTGAAATCAGAGAGATCGTGCGTCCAGCACTTGTGTCAGGTCATGTAGTGCTCCGGGTCCTTGCATGTGGAGTATGTCGTACTGACCTGCATATCATTGAAGGAGATTTGCCTCCTGTTCGGCCGCTTCTTATACCAGGTCATCAGATAGTAGGCGAAGTTGTCGAAGGCATGACACCCGATCTTCCGTACGGAACTCGTGTTGGGGCCTCATGGATGGGCGGTGTCGATGGTGATTGCTGGTACTGTCGACATCAAATGGAGAATCTCTGCGATAGCCCTGCATTCACCGGATACACGGTGGATGGAGGCTACGCTGAGTTTGTCCTTGTAAGGTCGGATTTTGTGTTTCCGCTGCCTGAAGGACTTGACGCGGTCCAGGTCGCCCCATTGCTGTGCGCCGGTATCATCGGCTTTCGCAGCCTGCGTGTTGCCGGTGTTGAACATGGAGAGCGAGTTGGTCTCTTTGGCTTTGGCAGCTCGGCCAGTCTGGCAATGACCGTATTGAGGTCCTGGGGCTGCGAAGTCTATGTGGTAACTCGAGGCCAATCCCATAGAGATCTCGCCACCTCCCTTGGAGCTACCTGGGTCGGCAGGGAAGATGAGTTGCCTCCAGTACAGCTGGATCGTGCGATTACATTCGCGCCGAGTGGCAGGGTAGTGGTCAGTGCTCTCTCGGCTCTGCGTAAAGGTGGAGTGGTGGCGATCAACGCCATTCATCTCGACTCTATGCCAACATTTGACTACGACAAATTGTTGTGGGGTGAACGACAAATACGTAGCGTCGCCAATATGACAAGGCAGGACGCGCGCGACTTTCTGGAGATAGCCCATGATCTCAACATCCAGCCGCGGGTCTTTGTATTTTCATTGGACGATGCGAACGCCGCGCTTCTTGCCGTTAAAGAAGAGTCCGAGAAAGGATCAGCGGTGATTGTCCCGTGAACTGATCACGAGAGGCGTTTCAATCGGAATGCACCAGTGACGGCCGTCACATACAACCGCTGGACAGAGCTTGATCCTTGTAGCCAGAGGTATTTGATGACATCCGCATCCACGCCGCTAATCGTCGGTCCTAAGGCATCCAGCAAAGCATGCTCTTGTGTCGGACCTTGCCCCGGATACGACAGTTGCAGCAACTGCCCGCCACTGATCGTACTAGCGGTTCTCGCGGACTCTGAATCCACCCTCTCCGTCAGAACCGATGCAGGGCGGCAGCGATGAAAGCACGGGGCCTGGCGCAGGTTCTCGCGACGGCCGGACTTTTGCTCTTTGCAGCGCCCTTATCGGGTCAGCCTACTGTTCGCAATTTGACCGGAACCGTGCAGGATCGACATCATGAACCGCTAAAGGGCGCGATCGTGGAAATCGAAAACGAAGATACGAAAGGCGTCGTTTCATACATCACTGATAGAAACGGACGGTACAGCTTCAAACGTCTCGAGGGTGAAGCCGATTACCGTATCTGGTTCACCTATCGTGGCCACCGATCAAAGATCAGACAACTAAGCCAGTTCGACGGGCGCCACGATGCAACGATCAATCTGGTGATCAAAGAGTATTAGAACGGACTCTGCAGCAAGATGCCGGAGGGCCTACCCGTTCGGCATAAGGGCCTCGACGACCCATTCGAAGCGCCAAATGTCGGACTCCGCAGGAAACTGAGATGATAGATGCTGGATGCCACAGCATTATCTGAGACGACTTACCGGTCGGGAACGTACCCAAAGGGCCAATCGCCAGTTGGCACGCTATCTGGCGTTTGTGGCCGGAGCGGTGAACGCTGGAGGATTCCTCGCGGTGCGTCAGTACACCTCGCACATGTCGGGCATTGTTTCTGCGATGGCCGACAATGTCGCCGTCGGAAGCGCGAGGCTGGCATTTGCAGGTTTCGCGGCTGTTTTTGCGTTTCTGCTTGGAGCTGCCTGCACCGCCATTCTGGTGCGATGGGCTCGCAAACATGCACTGCAGAGCGAATATGCGCTTCCACTCATGGTGGAGGCGGGACTCCTGATTTCATTTGGCCTAACCGGGCGTTCGTTTGAGGGACGCCGGGTTCTCGGCACCGTGATATTGCTTTGCTTCACGATGGGGCTACAGAATGCGATCGTCACGAAGATTTCGGGTGCAGTCATCCGAACGACGCATTTAACCGGGATGGTCACTGATGTCGGTATAAAGCTCGGACGCATGGCATATGCGTTTGCAAATCGAGAGCCCCTGACAGCGGAGCTCGATATGACCAAACTGACACTCCTGACATCACTCATTGTCCTGTTTTTCGTCGGAGGCGTGGTCGGCGCTGTGGGCTACAAACACTTTGGATTTCTGTTTACGATTCCATTGGCAGTTCTATTGCTATTACTTGCTGCTATGCCCGTCATCGATGACCTGCGTGGCTATCGCGAGCCTGCGCGAGGCTGAAGTGGGCCGGAAGCTGTATTTGTGTCACCCGGCCCTAGAAGGAGAGCTGCTCCAGGACGTCAGGAGCGAGGATCAAAATCGAAGAACCTCGCATTTGAATAATACTTTCCTTCTTAAATCGCCCTAAATTGCGGGTCACAGTTTCTCGCGAACTGCCTACCAGGTTTGCCAGTTCTTCATGTGTAAGCGCCATGGTAAAGCGCATCTCGAACTTTCCACATGCGGCCGCGGTTTTGCCCCAATCCAGCAGAACCCTTGCAAGCCTGCCCGCTGAGGAGCCTGAGAGTGCCAGCCGGCGGGCATCGAAGAATGCTGCCTTATAGTCTTCCGAAAGAGCTTTGGCGGCGTGCAATCCCACTTCTTTGTGTTTTTCGAAGAATGCGAGGAATTCCTCTCTTCGGATCTTCTTGACCTGCGTAGGTTCAATTGTTTCTGCCGTCACTTCGTATGTGGCGCCGGATACTAGCGCTCCCAAACCAAGGACATCACCCGGCATAGCAATCTTCAGGATGAGAGTTTTTCCGTCTTTAGAAGTGCAGAACAGTTTGACGTGGCCGGTACAGAGCACGAAGACACTGCTGCTTTTGGCATTCTCCTCAAACAGAATCGCTCCCTTCGGAAGATTCGTCTCGGTGCCGATTGCCGCGTAGTCAGCAAGCGCTTTTTCGTCGAGATTGCAGAACATTCGCAATGCTCGATGTTCGCAGTTTGCACAGTCAAGTATGGGTCGATTAGGCATTCGTGCGCCTCAATCCGGTACGGGTAAATGCTGCCTTACTGTATAGATTACATTCGTTTGACCGGTGGCCAGCGGTAATCGGTGCCAGTCAAACGTGTCATAGGAGGTCAAACTTCCTGCCGGGTGGGTATTAAAACGCTTCACTCAGCGCAGCGGAAAAAGCGCATATGCTGGAAACAGATCTCTTGTCAGCGCATAAATTTCCATTCAGGAAGTCTCCCTGCAGGTCCATTTGATCGGCCATTGTTGCATAGTGCATGAGATGCCTGAACCTGGCTGTGTGTTCATTACATTACATAACTAATACGATGAATTAGATCTTTGGTCTGAGGAATCGCATGTAAGTGCGCTTTTTAGGGCCCGTTCAATGGGCGAAAAGGCGCATGCCTTCGATGGTAGCGGAAAGACTACTTGAAGAAATGCAGGCGCCAACAAGCGGACACCTTTGAGCTTACGGTCAATCGTGTACATCGCGGGCGCCGGCCCCGTTGGAATGGATGCAGCTGCGTCGGCTCGGATACTGGGGGCAGCACTTGTGATGGTTGGTGACATGAACGCAGAGCGGCTGTAGCACTGAAAAGGTAGGCTTCACTCCCGTCGATCTCACCAAGGGAGATAATCTAGGCGAACTGATCGCTTAGGTAGTAGGGAAGCCGGAGGTCGATGCGGCGGTCGATGCCGTCGGCTTCGAAGCGAGGGCGCAGGGCAAAGATGGAAAGGAAGCTCCGGCGACCGTGCTCAATTCCCTGATGTCGATCGTTCGTGCTGCGGGAGGAATTGGCATCCCTGGACGGTACGTGACGGAAGATCCCGGCGCTCCTGATGAAGCGGCAAAATCAGGTAGTCTCAAAATGAGATTTGGTCTTGGTTGGGCGAAATCTCATCGGTTCTTCACCGGTCAGACTCCAGTATTGAAGTACAACAGGCAGCTGATGCAGGCAATACTTTATGACCGCCTGCCCATCGCTGAAATCGTGAACGCTACAGTCATCCCACTCGCCGATGCGGCAAAGGGCTACAGCGACTTCGATTCTGGGGTGGCCAAAAAATTTGTAATGGATCCACATGGATTGCTGAAAGCAAATTAATGATACTTAGGTTCTAGAGGTCGCGGCTTGGCCTCCGCTGCCTCTAGGACAATTATCTATATCTGAAGCCGGCAAATTCCAATGGGTGCTGGAGAAGATGTCTAGATGCGCCCAACCAACAGAAAGAATACGCCGCCAACAATGAGGAGTGAGGCCACCAATGTAAGGGTGATGTACCACGCTGCGACGTTTTCGTTGCCGGGTTTCGGACGGGTGATGCCAACTCCCCAGATAAAGCCCTCGCTTATCGCCTGTGCTAGTGCTCTCATGATCTTTACCTCCGCCATTAGTATCGTGGGAACTAGCATCGCCCAATATGCAATTCTTGTCGGGAATGCTTGGTCGGCAAGAAGACGAGAGAAAATGCAGCTGAGATAATGGAAGTGCGCTGACTTGGCAACCAGCTGTGGCCGTCCGGGCCTGTTCTACTGTCGAATATGACGGCTCGAAGCGGGCGCTTCGGTCCTTGTCATATTGGGCGGAGGATGCAAACTTGGAAGGTTCGAATGGCACCCAAAGACGCCTCGAAGCGAACGGCAGGATCTCCGTTCTTCGAGATGGCGTTCTGGTGCCACTTTTACCCGACGTGAGCAGCATCCATTCGAAAAGTCCAGAAACCGGAATACTGATCGAGAGGCACACGGTACGTCGAGGGGAAGTTCCAACGCATGAGCATAAGGACCTTTGCATCCATCTTCAGCTCAGCGGCCCCGCCGAATTTGAATGGTGGTCGGGGGGCGACAATCGCAAGGTATCGACCGACTCCGGATCATTGATACTGATTTCGGAAGGAACAGCCGATCGACTGCGATGGGCCTCCCCATCAGAGCGGGTGATTCTTTCCGTCAAGGGACGCTGGCTCGAGGAATTTCTTCAAGAATCGACTGGCAAAAATGGAGTGCATTTCACGACTCATTGGGATCTTCGCGATGCGTCGCTGCAGTATCTCATCGCAGAGATGGGAATCCAGGCAACGGACGATTGGCCGCTCGGACGACTCTACGCTGACCTCGTTGAAGTAGGATTTGCATCTCATCTGATTCGCCGATATTCCTCAGACAAGATGAAGCTGCCAATTCTCAAGGGCGGGTTGAGCCTTGGACGAATACGTCGGGCCATGGAATTCATCACGGGACGCCTGGCGGATGATTTGCGACTAGAAGACATCGCTCGCGAACTTGATCAAAGCTCCTTCCATTTTGCCCACCAATTCCGAAGCAGTACCGGAAAAACACCCTATCAATATCTGCTGGACCAGCGCATGGATCGTGCTAAATCGCTGCTTAGGAATTCATCCTTTTCCGTACAAGCGGTCGCAGCAGCGACGGGATTCTCCTCGCCAGTGAATTTCATTCGGACTTTCCGGCAACGAATCGGTTGCACTCCTGGCGCATGGCGGGACGCAAATGGAGTTTCTCGTTCAAAGGTATTGGGTCCAAGCTCGATCTGATCGCCATCAACGTGGGGCCAGACCTCGATTTATAAGCGCTGTCCCTAACACGGACGGTCCAACACTTTAGCGAACCAGCTTCTGTTGATATCTGCCTAGCGTGGCTTTTTAAGCTGGGCATTAAGAACGGCATTGACGTAGCTCATATCCCGTATCAGATGACAAAGCGTGCGATCACCCCGTCCCAGCGAACAGAGTTCCCATACTTGCTCAGATACCAAGCGATGATTGGATCAAACAGCCGCTCTCGCTCGGTATCGTCTTGTACGGAACCGTAAGTCTTCTTGAAAGAATCCAAGGCTAGATACCGCAGCGAAACGCCGGTCGCGGCCAACTCCCGGTCTATTTCCTCTAACTGACCATCAGAGAGCGCAGCGTTCATATGGTGCAATTGTCTGTGAAATAAACCAATCCAGCGAAGTACTTGCATCGCTTTCAATCAAATATTGCGATCTAGCCATTCCAGAATGAGAGCAGCAGTCGCATCGCTGTTCTCTTCCATCATCAACATATGGCCGTTACCGCTTATCCCCTTGTCAGCGAGCCAAACGAAATCCCCTAAGGCCCCACAGGACACAAGCCATTCCGTCAGGTGCTTATCAACATGGAGGGGGTGCTCGAGGTCTTCACTGCCAGTCAGCACCATTACGGGCATCTTCGCGAGTAAATCGGTGTTTTCGACTCGCACCTGGGAGCAACGAACGTTCAAACGCTCATAGAGCAATCGCCAGCCGGTATATCCCAGACTCTTGGAATAACGGTCGATCTCATTCAAGGGGAATTTGCGGCTATTCCCGATCAGTTTGTCACGCACGAATTGTTCATCAGGCCTGATTGCCGGTTCATTCGGTAAAATCAATTGCCTGAATGGTGTCTGAAGGATCAGCCGTTCAGCATCTTCGAAAACAATTTCTGGTTCTGGTTGGATATTGCCCGGGGGTGCTGGAGCGGCGGCTACGACAGCAGCTATTTGATTTCGACACAGCTCGGCTAAACGCCACCCGAAAGCGCTACCCATCGAATGCGTCAAAAGGACAATTCGATCTGCTAGTCCCCGGATTAGCGAAGCCAAAGCATCGCAGACTTGGTTGCCAGTGAGAGTTTTGAGATCCACGCAGCCGCTTCTGCCATGACCCGGCCAATCAATCGCAACTACCTGATATCCCCGTTGAGCAAAATCATAAGCCCATCCCGGCGTTCCGTTTGCGGTGCGCAGATAGCAACTACCGTTGTGAGAGCCTCCATGGATCATGAGGACGGTTTCGCGACGGCAGTTGCTACCAATCGCCGGCATCAGTCGATCAAAATAGATTCCTAAAGGGCCGGCGAAAAAGTCGACTGTATGAGTGATTTTCACGTTCTTGTTGATTTGCTGCTAAATGTGCGCTGCTTCACGCAAAAGGGTGGCTACGCCATCTGTATCGTCCAGCATCGCATCGTGACCGGTCGCAATGGTCCGAGTAGTCCACGATTCATCTTTGACTAAGTTGGCATAAAACTGAGTGAATGGGTTGGGGCTCCAGTTTGTTGCCAAGACGTACATCTTGGTTTTTACTTTGAGATGATTTCCCTGAAGGCGAATCGCTTCGGCCATTGTGGCGAGTGGTTGAGGCGTCGATTTCGAGTCCACCATTGCCTGGTCGCGTGCATTGGCCAAAACAAAGGGTATGGGGCTGACCGCCAAACCACCGTGCTTGGCAGAATCTCTTATAGCTCCTACCTGCATTGGTTCAGGAGAAAGTGTCAGTACGGAATCTCCGTGCTTCGGGAACCACGCATCAAGGTAGACCAGCGAAGACAGTCTCTCCCAGAGCTTGTCCGCAACACCACTGATGACCATCCCGGCATAAGAGTGTCCACAAAGGACGACATCATCAAGATCTTCATATTCAATGAGACCCACAGCCTCCTGAATATGAGTTGAGAGGTTAATCCCAGAGTGAATCAGATGACTGCGCTCTGCCAGACCGGTCAGCGTTGGTGTATAGACATCGTGGCCTTCTTTCCGAAGAGCTTTCGCAACTCGTTTCCATATCCATCCACCCCGAAATCCCCCATGAATCAATACAAAATTCGCCATTATTTCTCCGTGTACAAATGCCTGTGCCGGGGTCACGCGCTTTTTCCGGCTAGGCGTTAACGATGCCGTTGAATATAAAACCGCAAGATCAGAAGAATATCCTGCAGCGCAATAGGACAGATCACAAGATCCCGCTATGCAATTAATATTCCTGCCTTACACCCTGAAGATGAGAACTTAGCGACGTCACCTTCAGGCTTTGTAGAAGCTCCGTCAGACTACGAGCAACGCCATAGCGTCGACGGAGACATGAGCTGCATCAGCCCCACAGGTATCAGACATCACGGCGCTAACCGCAGCAATGACAACCTCTGCATTTCTCTTGCTCATTCCTGCAATTGCATCGTCAACTGCGACCAGAGGCAGAACTGTCGCGGGTGGAGAGACGCCAGCTTTTGCTTGCCTACGACGTAGGGAGAATTCCTGCATGTTTGTTGCTCATTCCTGCGATACTTCCGAAAGTTGAATACAATTCGCACACGCGATGGGAAGATGGCTACCAGAGTTTAGCTAATTTAATTCTGTCCTGCCTCCTGTTCTAACGATCAATTGAATCATCTGGTCTCGGATAGGTATGGGACTTGGCGCGAGAAGGGATGACGGACAAGCGGTGTATTTGGATTTCGAGATGGATGGCTCTGTCAACAAGTAACTAATTCCTCTCGAAGAGTGCTTCGATCTCTCATCCTCCAGGGCACCAGCTTTTCCTGGTGCATGCCACCCGCCCAAGGAGCCGGATGACTGGAAAATCTCCACATCTCCTCCAGAGTTTTCGAGGCGGCACGGTCTAAAGTTGTTTTGATAGAGAACCAAATGAGCAGGGAACCGGCGAAACTCTTATGAAGCTCGTTGCATCTTCGCCCTGAGATGATTTTTAGTGTGGCGCGGTTGGGCTCAGCAGCCGATCCGATACCAACACATGATTTGCTGTTCAACGTCATCCCGTCAATGCCAGTTGAATCACCGAAGTTTGAAGGAGTTGGAGCGACTCATTGGAACTCCAGTGGTCGTAAATCTGTAACTCAGGAGTAGAGGCAAAGGTACCCATGGGAATCGACCGATCGCTGGAAATCTCATCAAAGTCTGTCTCGCGCATTTCTCTGGAGCTAAGGCTGCTTTTAGCAGACGTCTTTGCACTTTATCTGAAAACGAAGAACTTTCATTGGCACATGCGAGGTTCCCATTTTCGCGACTACCATTTGCTGCTGGATGAACAAGCCGACCAACTTTTCGCAATAACCGACGAGATCGCAGAACGGTCACGGAAGCTCGGTGGAACAACACTGAGATCGATCGGCGATATCGCTCGCAATCAGCGGATCAAGGATAACGAAAAAGAACAGGTTCCTCCCGAAATGATGTTGGCGGAGTTGCTTGCGGACAATCAAAGTCTGACAACATGGTTCCGTTGCGCTCACGTAATGTGCGAGGAATTTAGTGATGTTGCCACAGCCAGCCTCATAGAGAGCTGGATAGATCAAACAGAACGCAGGACCTGGTTTCTGGCAGAGACCATCGAGAGTGAATAGATTCGAGCGTTACCGCGGAAAGTAGCCGTCGGTAGCCGTTTCGATTAGACGGCCTCCTCATTGGGGAGGTGGAGTACAGGTAAAAGGAGAGACAATGAACAACGACACACAAAAGCTAGTGCCCCCTTTCACGCGGGAAACCGCCATTCTGAAGGTCCGGAAAGCTGAAGATAACTGGAACACCCGGATCGCCCAGCACGTTGCGTTAGGCTATACCGAAGACAGCGCGTGGCGTAACCGTGCAGAGTTTATCAACGGCCGCGAAGAGATCGTTCGTTTCCTGCTCCGCAAATGGCAGCGTGAGCTGGACTACCGGCTGATCAAAGAACTCTGGGCCTTCGATGGCGACCATATTGCGGTTCGCTTTGCCTATGAGTTTCACGATGACTCTGGGCAGTGGTACCGCGCGTACGGAAACGAGAACTGGGCTTTCAACGCCGAGGGCATTATGCATCATCGTTATGCGTGCATCAACGATATGCGCATCGACGAGAAAGACCGGCTTTATCATTGGCCGATAGGGCGTCGCCCCGACGATCACCCCGGATTGAGTGATCTAGGGCTCTAGTCAGATGCGGATGGGTGCGAACAGTAATGTCGTGATCGATGCGCGCAGCCGCATAGAAGCGTCAGGGCCGTCGCATCCCGTATCTAACTGTAAACCGTGTTCCAGCAAAGGTGGTATTCCCATGCACATCCAATCCGTGGTGCGGGACGAGTCGGAACTTCACTGCCGACAGATATCTTCGTATTGCAGATGCCGATCGACAAAGGCTCGCGATGTCGTATATATAGTTGATACTGACTTCCAGACCCGCCAGGCTGTTTCCAATCTAAGTAGCCTTATCGATCTGGAAGTGGTGTCTTTCGATTCGCCACAACAATTTTTGGCATACACAAGGGAAGACGAGTCATCATGCCTCATTCTCGAGTTGTGCCGACATGACCAAGAGAAGTTTCATCTCCAATGTCGTCTGGCCGCTGAAGCATTTCCTCCCGTGATCTTTACCTGCGGTCATGGAGATGTGTCCTCAGCCGTACGAGCGCTTAAGTCGGGCGCGATTGAAGTGTTGACGACTCCGATCAACTCTATCGATTTGGCGGAAGCACTGCTTACGGCATTCGCTCTGGATCGACGACAGAGACGTGAAAGGGCCAAGCAGGACGAGCTACGGAAGCGGCACGCGCTTTTAACGCCGCGAGAACGCGAGGTGTTGCCGCTTGTCGTCGAAGGGCTGATGAACAAACAAGCCGCGGACGTTCTTGGCATCTCAGAGACGACGCTGCAGATTCACCGAAGTCAGGTGATGAGAAAGATGAAGGCAGAATCCGTCCCAAAGCTTATCAGGATGGCTGCGGCTCTTGAGATCCCTTTGTGGAGGGATTCTGACACAGATGATGTTAAAGATTATCCAGATCTTCACGTCATGACAATGCTGCGGCGACGCTCGGCATAAGGGTTCGGTAGATCGCCGGCATCATCATCTTGTGGGTTTCAAGCACTTTATTCGTGACTTCAAAAAGCGGAGTTCTCTGCGTGGATGACGTCCGCTCGTCCGAGATGGGATAGCAATTGCATTGCAGGTGCAAAGGGGTATTGAGAGGCGACAAACGGTGAACACGCCGTCACTGAAACGGGTGAGATCGTCAGCGCCCCTAGCAAGAAAGATCATCGGGAACGCGGGGAGCACGTAGGAGAGGGCACAGTCCGCTAGCGCCTGTTCTCTATTTGGGCTGGGCAGGAAACGGGACAGGAGCCTAACTAAAGACCTAAAGTGCAACAATCTACCAAAGTCCAATCTACTTAGGCCGTTTATGCCTGTGGAGCCCTCCGGTCGGTTGGGCTTATTTCAAGGATGACTGAAAGCCAGACGACAAAGCGTGAGTTTGTTGAAGTCTATGTCTTTGCAATCTCCAGATCTAACTCGTGAACTTCGGCAAGGAGCTTTGAGACCATAGGAGAAGATAGAAATGCGGCTTTAAGCGGATGTTCAACCCCTATGGAATCTGCCAAGGCGAAGACACCGTCCACGGCAGCCTCACGGTGACTTCGTTCCAAATCTTCTTCTCCAGTACTGGCAAATATTCGCGCCGCAGTCGCGTGTACGCGCCAAGCAGATACAGGGACATCATGTTTCTCGATCCCGTGGATCGCAGTTGCAATGGAATCCTTGGCCGAAGATAAATCGCCTGCGGACAGGGCGATACGGGCTAGGACTTCAAGCGCAAGGGTGCGAAGCGTGAAGTCCTTAGTTTCTAAAGAATGAGTCAAGTAACGGGACGCCTCGAAACGTGCTTTTTCCAAATCACCGGTGGAGAGCCAGAACTCGGCGAGCGCTGCATAAAGAGACAAGCGGAAACGCCAGTCAAAAATGATTGGACGACGATCCATTTCATCTTGTGCCTTCATCAGCGCCGCTAAACCACGGTCGTAGTTGCCGAGTGCCGTGTGCGCCGATCCGGACAGGAGGTGACTCATGCGCACTAGATAGCTTCCGCCAAATTCATGATTGATGTGTTCCATTGGCTCACTTGTCGCGAGTACCTCTTCGAAGTCCATCGCATGGAAGTGGATCCATGCCCGGTTGAGCCGCATCATCTTTACATATGTGTAGTCCCCGTTCTTCGCAGCGGTGTCGATTGAAGTATCGAGTGCTGCCAACGCCTGGCCCCACTCGCCGCAGAAGAAAAGGGCCCGAGGTAAATAGAATTGAGCTTTTTGATAGTCGATGCTCAGATAAGGATTTTGGTCGCCCATTGCTTCTGACAGCGCATTCAACCCTTCAGAAATGAATTCGTATGCTTCTCTGTACTCGGACGATGCCCACTGAACTATTCCGTATTGAATTGTCTGCGGAGCCAGAGCGATCCGGTTGATGTTCACGCGAAGCTCCTGAAATTTCCGCTTGAAGAGATTAACCCGAAGCGAATCCCACCCGTCTGCCCACACAACCAGAAACTCATAGGTAATCTCCAATTGTGCCCGGATGAGGGGATCCTGGATCGTTGCAATGACTTCAGACGCACGTTCTGCAATTTTCATGCAGCGCTTCATGTCTTCACTCCAGAGGCATGTAGCCAAATTCAAGAGCGCACGCGCGCTTATCTCAACACGCCCAAAGGCAGTAGCCCTTTCAGATAGTTGCTCGTAGATCTCGGTGCATCGAGGATCGAAGGAGGCAACACAGATCGTCGCCAGCCGCTCTAGAATTTGTAGTTCGATGTCAGGTCGTTCCGTCGCTGAGATTCGGTCGACCAGACCAAGCGCGCGTGTCAGGAGCGCGATGGCTTCGCGGTGTGCATATCGGCGCTCAGAGTTCTCTGCGGCCAGGCTCAGGAACTTTACCGTACGAGTCCAGTCTGAAGCGTGTTCAAAGTGAAGTGCGATCTCTGCTGCCACTTCTTCCTGACGGCCCCTATGAAGCGTTTCCAGTTGAATACCAATTTGGTGGTGTCGCGCTGACTTTCGTCCCGAAGACTGTCTCTCATAGAGAACATCCCGATAGAGCACATGCACGAATTGGTAGCAAGGCAGAATGGAGCCGTCGGCCAACTGGCGGCCCTGCGCGACTGAAAGGATCTGATTTCGGGTCGAAAGATCGTGACAGATATCTTCCACCTCTTGAGAGGTATGGTCCGTGGCAAGGGCGATAACCGCCGGGGAAAACACGACCCCCTCCACGCTCGCTACGTCGAGAATCCGTCGTTCTTCCGTTCCGAGATTATCTAGTTGTGCTTCCAGAATGCGCTTCAGGCTTTGGGGTATGTCCAAAGCGAGCCGGTCAAACGGTATGCTCAGCTGGAGCCGTCCCTCCGTACTCACCAATAGACCCTGTTCAAAACTATGCTCAAGAGCCGCTACCATGAACAGAGGGTTACCTTCCGACCGGCGATAGAGCAGTGTCGCCAGATCAGTTCGGACATCTGGCTGGGGTGCCATTATGCTCAGGTATTCGTCGACGTCTGACTGGGTTAATGCCGGTAGACCGATCTCACTGCATAGACGATGCGAGAGCAACTCTTCTTTCAGCACCGTGATCGGATTGCCATTGAGAAATGCATCCAATGGACGAAACGTCCCAATGATAAGAAGCTTGGCCGGCCTATGTCTCCGAGCAAACTCGGAGAGAACATCGACTGTAGCGCGATCTACCCATTGAAGATCGTCCAATACGAGGATGAGGAGTCGGGATTCTGCCACCGTCTCCAAAGCGTCGATAACCTCGCGTAACATCCTTCCGCTCGTTGCCCCTCGGACGTCGACGTCCAGGGCCTCACGCTCGTCCCGCGTAAGGATGTCCGAGAACTGCACGATGCAAGTCGGTGCCTTCGACTTGAAGATCTGGACAACCGGCTCTCCTTCCGCCCTGCACAAGTCGCCAATTGCCTTCAGTACCGGAAAGTACGGTTCCTCAACTCCATATCCTTCAATGCATTGGCCCCACGTAACGTAAGGAGATTGGGTATTCGAGGCCCGCCGGAGAAACTCTCGGCACAAAGCCGTTTTTCCGATACCAGCTTCTCCGGTGATGAATACTAGTTGTCGCTTTCCATTCAGCGCTGCACGATAGCACTGATGTAGTTTCGAGAATGCTGAATCTCGTCCCACTAATCGCAGGTTGAACGAGTCGAGCGCTTGTCGTGACTCAGCCGCCGCGGTAGTTTCTACCGTGGCGATGAAGCGATAACCTCTGCGCGATACGGTTTCTATGAATTTCGGCTTCCTGGCGTTGTCACCGAGCGCAGCTCTTACATCTCGAATGTGACTGGATAATACCTCGGGTTGGACAAACGTATCCGACCACACCTGTTCCATCAATTCGTTGTGCGCAACCAATCTGCCAGCGTGTTCGACAAGATACCGCAAAACAGAGAATGCCTTTGGCGGTAGATGTATTCGCACTTCTTTGCCTGAAGACTGCTGCCTCATCAATAGGGATTGGTCAGCCGTATCGAGCCTAAATATCGAGAATTTGTACATTGGACGTTCCTAACGAAAAGCAGCTTCGATTAAATGTGGGGATGTAATCTCTGCATAGGGAACGAGGACTGGATAGCAAACCTATACGGTGAAACATGGTGAACTGTTTGCCTAAAAACGCCTTTCTGCCACTGACCGCTCCTGACTCATCTCTCAATGGTCGGGTTGGTAGAGGTTGGAATATTATGAAATGTGCGAGCTGACGCGGGTCGAGAGCGAGAGCCATCAGCCGAAATACGGTTGGCGAAAAACCTGGTGCGGTATTTTGTTTCGCTCTCATCTCACTATCTTCACGGGACTCGCACCAAAAGCTCAAGGGCTTGATAGAGGATTGGTGCTAAAGGTGGTGCATTCTTGCTGCTATCTTTAGGAAGGAGTCATGGAGCTATGGCGAGACGGGACCCATCACGAGACTCCACGGTTGGAAAGAGTGACGAAGGTGTAGCCTTGCACCCTTCCGAGCAAACCAACAGCAGGCGCCTGTTTGTCAGGGTCGGCGACCGAACGGTCCCATTGTTCGATGAACGGCCCATATTGGATAGTCGCCAATCTCCCTGGCACGGACTGATCCTCGAGAAATACCACCACCGAGGATGCGAAATTCCGGTTCATGACCACGATACTCTCTGTTTGCATTTGCAAACCGGCGGACAGGTGGAGATGGAGTGGTTTTGTTCTGGAAAGTCCGGGATGGTGCGCTCAGTACCCGGGAGCATGATGCTCTTGCCTGCGGGTACCCGAGATTCCGTTATCTGGCATGGGGCGACGCAAAGAATCGTCGCTGGAATCGAACCTGCACTGCTGAAGGACGCGGCAGAGCAAATGGGAATCAAGGGTCTGTGCGATTTCAGTCTCCGTTGGGGATTTCGGGATGAGCGCCTCGAATTGTTGCTCACTGAAATGAATCTGGAGATGAGGTCGGGTTGGGCAATGGGCGCCTTGTACGGGGACCTCGTAAGCATGGCACTCTCGGTGGCGCTCATCCGTCGATATGGCGAGCTTTCGAATCACATTCCCGAGAGGAAGGGAGGTTTATCTCGGTCACACCTCAATCATGTTCTCGCATATATCGAGGAAAACCTGGAAAGTGAACTCAGGCTGGAAGAGTTGGCTCAACTCAATTCGCTCAGCCGCTTCCACTTCGCACGATCGTTTCGGGAGTCACTTGGAGAAACACCTTATCAATACATACTGCGAAAGAGGATGCAACGTGCGAAACGTCTTCTTCTTTCGCCGAATTCAACGGCCGCAGAGGTTGCAAAGAAAACTGGTTTCTCAGATGCCAGTCAATTCATAAGGATGTTTAGGAAGGCCACGGGTGTTACTCCTCGTGCATGGCAGAGAGGCTTGTGAAGGGTAGCCTGGTGAAGAATACGAGGGCATCGTGTTGGCTGAACGCAGATCTCCATCCATCTTCTTATTCCGTGGGTTCGCCTTTTACGTAGCCAATGAAGCCTAATGGAAACCCGTTATAAGCTACTTCCTCACATCTAGCGGGAATACCTTATTGTGTCCACCTCGCTCAGGCAGCTACTGTACCTAAGAAATGTTTGTAGCGGAGGCGAGGCATGGCAAGTGTGAAGGAAAGCAAGACTACTGATGGGTTTGGGGAGTTCGTATATTCCAAGACCCCGGGCTATGACGAACTCACGGTGAGGGCAGCGTTCAAGCATGCGGTGCCTCTCAAAACAATAGCTATCTATTGTTATGATCCGCGAGCAGCCGAGATACCGTTCGTGCTGGCTAAAACCTTGCCTGGTGAGGTTTATCCAGGAGATGTCGTGTATGACAAAGATGGGAAGAAAGTTGGAGGCACCGCAACCATTTTTTCCGGTGGTCGTCGCGGGTGGTCGCGCTATTGACGCTCTACGTTCAATCACGATCGGACAGCATCTTTTTGGTGTGACTAACATCGTCGTAGTGCATCATACGAATTGCGGCACGAGCAGCTTTACGGCACATGGCCTCATCGATGCCTTCAAGACAGAGGAGGGCAAAGACCTTTCGACTGTGTACGAACAGGAGAGTCTGGCCATTGGTAATCTGAGAGAAACTCTCGAGCACGATGTAAAACTGCTCCGTTCGTCCCCCGGGGTCCCGAAAGAGGTCAACATCTACGGTTATCTGTTTGACATCGATACGGATGAGTTTACTTCGGTTGTTTCGGATCCGGCCGGCGGCCGGTGAAGGTGTGACTTGAGTTCACTGGTTTCAGTAAACGTAGGTCTTCCTCGCGACGTCGAGTGGCAGGGGAAGATTGTGTGTACAGGTATTTGGAAACGCCCCGTCGCCGGCAGGATTATTGCGCGGCGTCTCAATCTGGACGGAGACGGGCAGGGTGACCTCGAAGGGCACGGCGGGGAGCACCGCGCCGTCATGGTCTATCAACTGGACTCATATCGCTACTGGGAGAAGTTCCTCCAGCGCAGTGGGCTTGAATATGGCCAGTTCGGAGAAAACTTCACTGTCGACGGCCTGGCGGATAACGAGGTCTGTATTGGTGATCATTACCGGATAGGCGGAGCTCTCTTTGAAGTAACACAACCGCGGGTCACTTGCTATCGTGTCGGCATCAGAATGAACGATCCGCAGATGCCCTCACTTCTCGTATCGCACAAAAGGCCCGGCTTCTACTTTCGCGTGCTTGAGGAAGGCGAGGTTGGTGCCGGGGATGAAATTGTCAGAGTCGCGGAAGGACCAGAACGGGTCAGTATCGAGGAGATCGATGGTCTGCTTTACCTGCCGGGGCACCCGCTGGAGTCTCTACGACGCGCTTTGCGTGTGCCTGCACTGAGCTTTGGTTGGAAACAATCGCTCGAAGCCCTGGCCGAGGCCGGAAAGCAACAAGAGCCATATGGTAATGCCGGGCTCGCTCCGTCGTCTACGCCGGCGCCGGCGTGGTCTGGTTTTCGGCCTCTTCGCGTTGCGAATATCCAGCGTGAAAGCGTTGACGTGCTCTCGTTTGTTTTCGAGTCTGAGGACCATAGTCCTCTACTGTCTGCCATCCCTGGCCAGTTCCTGGCACTTAGGTTACCGGTCGACAGCCATACCGCTCCACTGGTACGCAACTACTCGATATCTAACTTTGAAGATGTGGGCAGATATCGCATCAGTGTTAAACGCGCCGCTGGTTCTGGCAGTCACTATCTTCACGACCAGGTGAAGAGCGGGGACATCATTCACGTGAGTGCGCCACGAGGAGAATTTGCCGTTGCCCCAGGAGCGAACCCTGTCGTCTTGATTAGTGCAGGCATTGGGGTAACGCCAGTGCTCGCAATGCTGCACTCGCTTGCGGCGTCGCAGAGCGGCAAAACGCGGGAGGTCTGGTGGTGCTACGGCACTCGAAATGGTGAAGAGCATCCATTTGCCTCTGAAGTGAAGGGATTACTCGAGGGATTTTCCCGGAGCCACTCTTTTGTTGCCTACAGCAGGCCAGCTGATGACGATCGGGGCTACGATGCTTCAGGCCATCTGAACCTTTCAGCATTGCAACGGTTAGGGATTCCTGAAGAAGCAGATTTTTATCTCTGCGGGCCGGCCGCTTTTCTCGCCGATTTTATTGCGGACTTGAATACGTGGGGAGTACCTGGAACCCGTATTCATTCAGAGACTTTCGGCGCTGGGGCGGCATTGACTCCAGGTATCGCAAGTAAGCCATCCCTTTCGCCACATCCGCCCAAAGGGAGCGCCGGTATCGGCCCGCTTGTCTCCTTCACACGAAGCAGTTTGGTTGCACCCTGGGACTCTCGATACGGGAATCTACTTGAATTTGCTGAAGCATGCGACGTTCCTGTGAGGTGGTCGTGCCGGGTGGGTGTTTGTCATACTTGCGAGTCCGGACTCATAGACGGAAAAGTCCGCTATATACCTGAACCGCTGGACCAGCCAGCGAGTGGAGATGTTTTGATTTGCTGCTCATCCCCACTCACGGCGATTGAATTGGATCTTTAGAATCCTGGGTCGGCATTTTCCAGTTTCCGGGGCGACAGCCTACGACGCATTGTGAGCCATGATCTCCACTGCTTCGGTTGTCGTCAGAACAGCGTGAGCAAGGTAGGCATAGTTGATCAGCGCTGCAGTATAGCCGTATCCCCATTCAGGATGCTTCGGTGCCGCGGTGGCATCCTTCACGACAGCCACTTCAAATCCCTGTTCCAGCAATTCCCGAAGGTGAGATTCAACACACATATTCGCAAGCATTCCGCCCAGAATGATTTTGCTGATCCGATATTTCCGCAATTGAAGAACAAGGTCGTTGGTTTCCGGGCCCCAAACACGATGCGGCGAAACCACAACGGTCTTACCGTCCTCGATGTATGGCTTATACCGTTCCAACCAGTCTGCGCCTGAACCTCTCAACCCATCGATACTTAGTCTGCCCTTTCTTGCGAACATATTCTCGGTCGCCTCGTCAGTTTCAAGCGGGCCATTAAACTTCCAGCCTTTATCTTCGGGGAAGAAGTAGTGGGGAGAGATAAAGACCTCATAGCCATGTGCCTTCGCAGCTTTGAAGATTCGCTCGATATTCTCGACGGTGTTGTTTTCCTTGAGGCTTTCGTGGAGCAGGGGCCATGCAAGACCTTTTTCACTCAGAACATCATTCTGTGGGTCGATGATTACGACTGCCGTGTCGGATTTATGTAGGGTCAAGCCGGGAGCCGTGCCCTTGTGCTGAGGTTTTTCGGTTTGGATCTCGCCGTCTTGCGCGGTGAGACTAGACGAGAGAAGTGCAGCAGCGGAGGCGCTTGCAGTCGTCAAGAACTGGCGGCGGGATGTGTTCAACAGATCGTTCAATTCCATGGTTTTTCCCTGTTGTGTGAAGGTTTAGGTACTTACGGTTTGGTTTTTCTCACTCTTTGGTTTCTCGCTCTGTTCCTGCCGTAACGCCTTGTTTTCTGCTTCCAAAGCGGTGACCTTTTCCTCGAGCTCATGCACGGCCGCATGAATCTCCTCAGCGGTATAGCGAGGAATAATATGCTGCTGGCAGTTCCAGTCAAATGCTTCAATGTGAATCACGAAGACTCTTTCGATGTGGGCCTTATACCCAGGCACTTCCACCCGATTCAGCCATTCAGCAGCATCCTTGCCCTCGAAGACTTCTCCGTGTCCCAGGATCTTAAGGCGCGCCTGCCGAGGATAATCAACGAAGATCATAGCAACCCTGTTATCTGTGAGCAGGTTCCCTGTAGTGATGTACTGTTTGTTTCCAGAGAAATCAGCGAATGCAAGAGTGTGGGTATCGATGACCTTTAAGAAGCCTGGCGGCCCGCCTCGGTGTTGCACGTAGGGCCAACCTGAGGAGCTGATGGTTGCCCAGTAAAAGCTGTCTCGCCCGGAGAGAAACTGGGTTTCAAACTTTGTGAGATGCTCTTGCCCCGAACTCGAATTCACCATCCTCTCGTATTGGCGTCGACTGCCGTGACGCTCTTGAAGTTTCTTGACGATGGGTGTGAAAAGAATTGAACCGATAGGCATGCGCTCTCACAGTAATCATGTGTGTGGACGCCACAGAACATGTCGTCCACACACATGGGCAATTAGGCGTTCTTTTCAAAGAACTCCAAGATGTGATTTGCAATCTCCTCACCGTGAGTCTCGAGTGCGAAATGTCCCGCTTCGAGAATATGGGTTTCAACTTTGGGAAGATCACGCTTGTAGGGAACGGCACCCTCGGGCGGGAAGATGAAATCTTTCTTACCCCAGGTGATGAGCATCGGCGGTTGATATTTGCGGAAGAACTCCTGAAACTGCGGATAAAGCGGCACGTTCGTCCGGTAGTCGTACAACATGTCCAACTGAATATCGGCGTTTCCGGGGCGATCCATCCCGAGCTGGTCGAGCGTATAGGTAGTTGGGTCCACCAGAGTCTTGTCGGAGACGCCGTTTTCATACTGCCATTTGGTCGCGTCCGGTTGGGTCAGATAGTCCAGTGCCGCGCGATTTTCGGTGGTCGCCTCGCCCCAATACTTCTTAATCGGATCCCAGAACTCGCGAAGCCCTTCTTCGTAGGCATTGCCGTTCTGGACAATCAGGCCCGAAACCTTCTCAGGGTGACGAATGGCCAGGCGGTATCCGATGGGTGCGCCGTAATCCATCACGTACATTGCGTACTTTTCGAGCCCGAGCTTCTTGGTCAGCTCCTCAACAAGGTTCGTCATATTTTCGAACGTATATGCGAAGCTCTTGCGATCTGGCATGCTGCTGAATCCGTAGCCCGGGTAGTCGGGAGCGATAATACGGAACTTCCCGGCAAGCCGAGGAATCAGGTTGCGGAACATGTTTGACGACGTCGGAAAGCCATGCAGCAACAGGAGGACAGGTGCGTCCTTCGCGCCTGCTTCGCGGTAGAAAAGATCGATATCTCCAATGCGAATTGTGTTGTAGTGCACGGTCGACGCTGACTCGGATGCGTTGGTCTTAGCGGTCATGATGTATTCCTTAAACCTCGTGTAGGCGAGACGAAATGCCAGCCCCGCCAAAACAATAAACAAAACTACGACGCTTGCCTATAGTGTCTTCCCGGTAACGTGTTTCTCGTAGCGTGGATACCCAATTGGCGCCGACGAGGATATCCGCTACGCTTGCGATGAAAATGGTTTCTCAGCTTTCTGGGGAGAGTCTATCCATGTAGCTGAAGAGTGATGGCGAATTACTTCGTCCTGGTAGCGATTCTTAGGTCCGCGGTGAAGGACTGGCGCCTTCGTTCGCTGGCCTCAATGAAAGTAAGATCGTCCAATTCCCGACCTCGGTCGGCTAACCTCGAACTCCCCACAGGAGGAGAAGAAATGGCGTCTAGTGCAGACAATGGACTTGTAAATCTCAGCAGCCCGTACTCTGCAGAGCAAAGTGTAGAAAGGCTGGAAGGACTCCTTAAGTCAAAGGGTATTCCCATCCATGGCAAAGTGGACCACGGTGAGCATGCCGCACACGTTGGATTGAAGATGAATCCCTCTGTGTTGCTTATGTTTGGCAATCCTAAAGCAGGGACACCGTTGATGATCGCATCTCCTACTGTGGCGATTGATTTGCCCCTCAAAGCACTGGCCTGGGAGGATGCACAAGGCAAGGTGTGGCTCACGTATAACAGCCCCGAATACCTGGCCGAGAGGCACAACCTGCCGCAGGATCTTATGCAGAACATCGTTCTGATCAAGGACCTTTGCGAAGAAGCCGTGAAAGCTTAGCCTCCAAGGCACTGAACCCCTTAGGACACTGAGAGATATGACACAAGACGAGGCAAAATTGCTGGTGGCAAAGCGTGCTATGGAGTTTATCTCCGATGGCATGAGGGTGGGGTTGGGTACCGGGACCACCGCAACCCCGTTCATTTATGAGCTGGGAGAGGCAGTAAAGGCCGGTCTACGCATTGAGGCAATCGCGACCAGTGAAGGGAGTGCAAAGCTCGCAAAGGAGCTGGGGATTCCACTTACAACCTTCGACGATACCCCTGTCCTCGATGTGGTTGTTGATGGTGCAGATGAAATTGCACCTGGACTTGCTCTGATCAAAGGTGGCCATGGAGCGCATCTCCGCGAGAAGATCGTTGCCTCCGCGTCAAAGCAGTTCATCGTGGTGGCCGACGAATCCAAGGTAGTTCATAAACTGGGCAAGTTCCCTTTGCCTGTAGAGGTGATCCAATTTGCGTTACCTCTGGTCACTCTTCGACTCGATGATCTGGGACTGAACCCTGTTCTTCGCCCATCGCCCGGTGGCGCAGGGCCATGGATCACCGACGAAGGCAATGTGATCCTCGACTGCCACTGTGGAGAGATCCAAGATCCCGAGAAAACCGCGAAAGAGATTCGCAACATCGTGGGTGTGGTGGAACATGGGCTGTTTCTCGGCATGGCCAACCTGGCGCTGATTGCAGGTGAGAGCGGTGTGAGGGAACTGCGGGTAGGGAATGTTCTGCAGGGACCAGGAGGCACCGGCACCTCAGAGCTCCGCTAATGTCAGCAATAAGAGAAACCGAAGCTCACGAACAGTTCTTAACCCGAAATGACAAACTCTTCCGCTTGCAAAGTTCGTAGTGTCGTCGTCACCGCCCTCCAGTCATCGATAGGGGCCCGCGAGAGCTTAGAGCGCCAGTCGCGAGCTGAATATGAACTCTCATTGATAAGTCGCGTTCAACTCGGAGACGCGGCAGCCTTTGACTTACTGATCCGACCCCATCGGAGAAGACTTGAGGCGACAGTTCTGAAGATCGTCCGAAATGCTCAAGATGCAGAGGATGTCGTTCAACAATGCCTTTTGAAGATCTTTGCGAAGCTGGATCAATTCCGAGGTCATTCGCAGTTTTCCACCTGGATTACTCGTATTGGAATCAATCAAAGTTTGATGTTTCTACGGAAGTCCCGAAGGCATTTGATATCGATCGACTCTCACTCAGGAGAGGATGAACAACTTTACTCGATGGAGCTACGAGATCCCGGGCTGACTCCTGAGGAGACCTGCATCGCGATCGAATTGGCGGACCTAATCAGAAATCAGATTGATCGGCTCCCCGAATCCGGTAAGTCCGTGTTTGTGAAGCTCTACCTGGAGCATTTGTCGATGGACCAGACTGCGCAAGTTCTGGGAATCAGTGTCGCCGCAGCCAAGTCCCGCGCTCTTAGGGCACGCCGCGATATTCGAAGGGCTTTCGAGGGGCGATTCGCTCGGGTCGATATCAGGAGATCGGTCATAGTCGCGGCCAGGAAACATCACGAATCGAAAGCCACATAACTGTTTGTCCTTAAGCCCCTCCAAGTGAGCGGGCTTAGATTTTGCTTTCAACAACGCAACGTAAACACCGACCACATAGATCAAAGGAGAAGAAATGCCAGTCAAACCAGCCACAGCGACACCTGAGCCGTCCCCCACGAAACCTAAGTACACGGGCTTCGACGGCCAATACATTGATGGTGTATGGCTTCCCGGCAAGCATGGGTCGAAACTATCAGACACCGATCCCTATTCGGGCGAAGTCCTGGCGGAGATTGTTCAGGCCGACAAGGACGACCTTGATCGAGCCTATCGCGCTGCGGCAGCGGCTCAAGTTGCATGGGCGGCCGCAACGCCGATTACTCGTGCGGGCGTTATGCTCCGCTCGGCACAGATCATGGAGGAGAGGCACGCAGAAATCGTCGACTGGATCGTCCGCGAATCCGGAAGCACGATCGCCAAAGCAGAAATCGAGTGGCAGTTCGTCTACTCGGTGACTATCGAAGCTGCATCCTTCCCCCACCGCGCGTCGGGAAAGATTCTTCCGCTCGATGAGGCTGGCAAGGAAAGCCGTGTCTACCGCTCTCCACTTGGGGTCATTGGTGTCATCAGCCCATGGAACTTCCCAATGTACCTGTCGCACCGCTCAGTCGGACCAGCGCTCGCACTGGGGAACGCGGTTGTTCTGAAGCCGGCCGAAGACACCCCCATCACTGGCGGCCTCCTTCTTGCGAAGATCTACGAGGAGGCAGGCCTTCCTCCCGGTCTACTAAACGTTGTGATCGGCCCGATTGATGAGGTTGGCGATGCATTCTCTCTTCATCCAATACCAAGACTCATCTCCTTCACTGGATCGACACGGGTGGGACGACATATCGGTCAACTGGCTATGACCGGTCCATCATTGAAGAGAGTTGCGCTTGAACTTGGCGGCAATGCCCCTTGCGTCATCCTTGACGACGCCGATCTCGATGTAGCTGTTCGTGCCACGGTCATTGGGCGATTCCTGCATCAAGGACAAATCTGCATGAGTACCAATCGGATCATCGTCGATGCGAAGTTGCACGACGAGTTCGTCGACCGGTTTACTGCCCATGTCAAACAGCTTAAGTATGGCGATCCCAAGGATCCGGAAGTGGCGATTGGTCCTGTCATTAACCAAAAGCAGTTGAAGGCGCATTTGGCACATATCGCCTCAGCGCGATCCGAAGGGGCGACGCAATTGCTGGGTGGAGACCCTCAGGGTCAGGTAGTACCTCCTCACGTCTTCGTGGGTGTCAGGAATGACATGACCATCGCAAAGGAAGAGATGTTCGGGCCGATCGCTCCGATCATCAAAGCGAATGGAGAGGCCGATGCTTTGAGGTTGGCGAACGAGACTGAGTATGGCCTGTCGAGTGCAGTATTTACTCGGGATCGCGAACGTGGCGTGCAGTTTGCCCGAAAGCTCGAGGCAGGCATGACTCATGTCAACGATCACAGTGTGGATGACACATCGACCGGTCCGTTTGGTGGTGAGAAGAACAGCGGGCTGGGACGGTTCGGTGGTGACTGGATCATCCAGGAGTTCACAAAGGAGCATTGGATTACCGTCAGGCATGAGCCAGCCGTCTATCCGTTCTAGAAGTTGGCAGGAGCGGTGAGTCTCCAAAATCGGAGACTCATCGGTCCGTCTTAGCGAAAGCGGTGTGGCGTAGATTAAACAGATTGCGAATCTGCGTTAAGTGTGGGATTGCATGCGAGGGCGTAGCACAGCGGTCAAAAGCAACATGAATACTCCCACACCGACAAGACTAAGTGTCGGCACCCGGAACGAACCGGTACGGTCACGTAGGATACCAACCAGAATAGGACCGGTGGCCGCGATGAGATACCCAAAGGTCAGTGTGAAGGCGTTCCACACATCAGTCTCCTGCACGGTATCTGTGTTATCCAATGGCAATGTCATTCCGAGCGTAAATCCTCCGGCCTGACCGAAGGCAATAAGTGAGACCCACAGGTAAGGGGCAGATAGAGGGGCTAACGCCAAGCCTGCCAGCCCGATGCAGCAAAGAATGCTCGCCCCAGCAAGCCATCCGCGCCTATCTCGCGAGCGACTCAGAATTCCAAAGACTGGATTCCCAAGCAGGGAAGCGACTGCGAACGTCGCGAGGATCAGATCGGCCTTTACGTCCGAATACCCCAATTCCCGATAGATGGTAACGGTCCATGCCAGGAAGGCGTAAAACAACAGATTGTTCACACCAAAGAAGATGGTGATGGCCCACGCGATTCCCTTGTTTAACGGCAAAGGGACGTCATTTGCAACCGCTGTAGTAGCCCCATTCCGACCGGCCGTGCGTACCTTCACCATCGACCAAAATAAAATGGCCCCGACACCGAGGAGCGACCATATGCCAGTGGCAAAGCGCCAACCGTCAGGGCGATTCCCGGCTAGCGGGTTCGTCAAAGCGGCTGCTGCGACACTTCCTACAGCGAGAGCTGTCGCGTACACGCCCATGACAAGGGCCAAACGCGTAGGAAATTGTGCCTTGATAAAGCCGCCGATGAGCGTTCCTGCGATGGCGATTCCGGCGCCTACCCCTGCAGTAGAGATCATGAGCGAGGGGACGGTCTGTGCGAAGGCTCTCAGCCCAATGGAGGCAAGGAGAAGGAGGAGCGCGAGCAGCATGACGCGATCTCGCCCAAAGCGTCGAGCCAGCCATGGGGTGGGAAGAGCCAGCAGACCCATGAGCACATCCGGTATCGATGTAAGAAGCGCAGCGGTCCCATGAGACAGTCGAAATGCTTCTCGAATTGAAGGAAGTGCCGGGCCGATAGAAACGAGTCCTGGTCTGAGATCTATGGCGACAAAGATAATCGCAGTGATTGCAAGGCCTGCCGGAATGACGGCGGACTTGCTGGGTGAAGCTACTTTGTTGACAGGCTCTTCCATGGGCTATCTAGTAATTCATCTTCGAAGTGGTCATTGGAAATCTCGCCGTCACAGTCTGCAAACGGCTCCGGCGCACCTTGGATTCCAAAGAGTCTCGGAGCAGTCGAAGAGATCGTGTTTCAGTTTAATGAGACGACCTCGAAAACTTCTGGCCGAATCGTGGAGATTTCCTGAAGATGCGGGGGCAGAGTCTTCGGGAACAACGCTAGAAGACGATTCACATACGGAAACCCATCGAAACCGCAAAATAAGGTTCAGCACCGTTTGTGGGATGGATGGGGACTTCAACGGCAGGTCCAATTTCGACGATCTTCAAAGGCGCGTTGAGCAGGGAAAATGGCAGGAATTGCCTGACGCCGAAGCGTGTATTACGCTGTGGGGTCGATTGGTGTGAATTCTTGTACTGGGGATTGTGTAGCGCAAGTTGCGGTGGCAGGCTTTGCGCGAATCCCACTTGAGCTGAGCAAAGAGCATACGAATATGACGACCAATGAGGCGGACCCTGTATCCAGCCTGTTACGAAACCGCCGATCGCCATTCTGCCGGCCCGATGCTGACGAGGAGCCGACTTGTCGCTACTGATCTGGTGTCACTGAGCGCATTGGTGATAATGCGCTCAGTGAAGAACCGTTGGAAAGATCGGTTTTCGTCGGTAGCGATTCGGTTGGGACGTCGTCTTGTGATAAAACCAGTCATCTATGCAAAACAAAATTCGCAGCTTCGCGATAGAGGGTCTCTACGGTAAGTTCGACGTGAAGATTCCAATGATTGATAACCGCATCATCATCGTGGGTGCGAACGGTCTCGGAAAGAGCACATGTATTAACGCCTTCTATTATTTGCTCTCCCGGCAGTGGTCTCGGCTCGCCGAGCTAGACTTTGAGCGGGTGGTAATTGAGAGCTCCCTCGAGAGCGTTGCTTTGACGAAAGCAGACGTGGAAACGTTCACTCTGGCCGACGAACCCGGGAGGGTACCTCATAACGTTCTTCAACGTGCCCTGCATCTGGATCCGAGAAGTTTGGAAGAATTTCTGGAATCGGGCCCGTCGGAGATCGGGCGATTCCGAGAATTGCTGAACTATCCGAACTCTGTCCTTCGAGAGATTCAATCAGCCCTGCGTGGTAGTTTGCGGCGAAATGGCGCCCTTGAGAAGGCCGCAGAGGTGATTCGAGAGCTCGTTTCCGAGAATCAGATACTTTACCTACCTACATATCGACGCATTGAAAAGGATCTGAAGGCTCTTGTCGATCGAGAAGAGACCCGTAGAAACCGCATCGACGCAGAATTTATACGCAAGCTGGGCTTCAGGACTGACGTCTACGCAGAACTGGTCGAATTTGGCATGGAGGACGTCAAGATCCGCCTATCTGAAACTCTATCCGCGCTGAACGACAATAACAGAAAAGAGTTTAATGCTTTGGCTGGCAGCTACCTTCGGGACGTAATCAAAGGCGAGGGACAGACTTATTCTGCGGAGGAAATCTCGAGTTTAACCGGCGAGGAGGTTACAAGGATTCTACGTCGAGTTGAAGAGAACACTCTTAGCTGGCAAGAGAAGGCACTTCTGACACAGGCCCTTGATCGCCTTAGAAGCCAGTCACCGAAGGATTCGGACTCGTATGTGGCGCATTTTCTTACAAAGTTGGTCCGTTCTGCCGAGAATCTGGCCAGACGCGAAAAGCCTGTTACTGATTTTGTGAGGACTTGCAACTCCTATCTCGACGGGAAGGAGCTTGTATACGACGAACTCAGCTACCGCGTCTTTGTACGAGAAACAGGGACTGACGGACGGGAGATCGATTTGCCATTTCTTTCATCTGGCGAGAAGCAGGTCGTTTCATTATTTGCACACCTCTATCTGAGTGAGCGGAAATACTTGATAGTCATAGATGAACCGGAACTGTCGCTTTCGGTTACATGGCAAAAGACATTTCTGCCAGATATCTGGGCATCAGGAAACTGCACGTATATGGCAGCCGTCACTCACTCCCCGTTCATCTTCGATAATGACTTTGAAAAATACACGTTCGACATGAAAGACGGTATGCGACGCAATGGGTAATTTTCTAGACGACCTCAAAACTGCTCGGTACGCTCCTGTAGCAATCAGACAGAGATTTCGGATCGAGTACGACGAAGCTAGAGAAGACGCTTATGCGTTTTTCGAATCTACAGACGACGGAACGTTTTACCGGAAGCAAATATTCCAATACTTGCCTTCAGCTGGCCGACTCAGAATCTACTATTGTGGGAACAAGCGCTCGGTTTGGTATCACTATGAGTTTGCGGAGCAGGAACGCAAGCTCAAAAATACCCTCTTCTTTGTAGATAAGGATCTGGATGATTTTACCGGACACGCTTTGCCGTGTCGCTCACGAGTCTTTGTGACAGACCTTTATGCTGTCGAGAATTATCTGTGCACAGAAGAAACGTTGACTTCAGTCCTAGAAGAATTGATATTCCTACCCGATGAGCAAAATCGCCATAGCCGAATCTTGAAAGAGTTCACAGACGGATTCAATGACATCGCGTCTCAGCTGCGGCCTCTATTCGCAGAAATAATACTTCTCCGGCAGCTGAACGCAAACATCTCGTTCAGTGATTTCGGTGATAGTCTTTCACCATGTTTCGAAATGGTTGAGCTGAAGCCGGGCCCCGTTTCGGATTGGGACAAGATTTTTCGCACGCGCTGTAAATATGACCCCTCCAGTCTGTCTTCTGCTGATATTCGGGAAAAAGCCGATTGGCTGGCCGAAAAGCCCCACCACGAATGGATGAGGGGGAAGTTCGCTTTGTGGTTCTTCTTGCGGTTCGTCGGGGAGCTCTGGGGTAGTCTCGTTGGAGAGCTAATCAACGATCGTAAGAAAATAAAGAAAACCGTTGATATGCAGTCCGACAACGTATTTTTGATTATGCAAGGTAGACACCCACTACCGAGAGGTCTGGAGCAATTCATTACAAATAATATTTGTCAGGATCAGAACAGCATGTCCGTTCAATTCTGATGAGTCATAGTCCTCAGGAATGTCATCGGATTTTTCATGGAAAGATGACGACAGGGAGCGCTTATCGAACGCGCGGAAGCGCCATCTGTGGATCAGTCACGATAAACGTTAGTACAAACGCCGTTCTTGGAAGTAATCGGATACGTTCGATCGTTGGTGAGTGAGTGTATTGACCTGGAGTCGTCTAATGACGACGCTCTCCCACCTGTCTTGGACGACGCCGATAGTAGTACTGCGAGAATTTCTTCGCCAACTTTCCATATGATGATTAATCGAGCTCAATCTGCGCGACAGCATCGCGGAACGAAGACAATTGTTCAGTGTGAATGGGATATATGCCAGTGCCACAATCATGCATTTTTTGCGACAATAGCGCCTGCAGCTGCGAGCATCTTTGGCCGCAGTGGATACTTGATAGGAAAAGTTTCGGCTCTTTCCGTTTGAAACGTCCAGGAGCGCTGGAGGTTATCCTTAGCAACATTGAGTTAACCGTTAAATCGGTGTGTGAGAAATGCAATAACGGCTGGATGAGAGCACCGGAGGGAGATGCCAACCCTCTCCTTGAGCAGATGTTCGACGATAAGCCACTTGCGTTGGACCTTAACCAGCAGCGGACTATCGCCACTTGGATCACCAAGATGGCATTCCTCTTCGACTCGAAGAAGGGCCGCAATGCGCCCAACGTGTTCTACGAGGAGAACCAGGGCACGGCATTCAATGAGCATCTGCTGACACCGCAATTCACTCTGATCTGGATTGGGAGGCTTGACGAGGAACATCGGTCGGCAGACGGAGCAGGTTTCACATTGTTGTCGAAAGAGGAGCGCATTGGAGAAGGAACATCGCTGACCCTCGCAAACGAGCATTTCGTCCCAGATCGCCAGCATCCGTCTGAAGGTGACACCGACGGCTCCTACTGAACTCGACATTGCGCCGAAACCCGGCAATTGGGACAGCCAGCAATACGAATTTGGCCCCCTCCAATTCCATTCACGAACGGTGGACCTGATGGCTATTTCTACTTGATGAATCGTTGGAGACAGGGAGATGAAGTCACCAGGATTACGAAAGATAGTATTGGGTGACTTAAAGAATCTTAAAGGTTTTAAGTTCACAGTAGCGCTCCGCCAAAGCTTTTGAATCCGTGGTGTGCTCAGGAACGAACCCGATCATTTTGTTTGTTTGGAGCATGGAGATGAATGTCAGGATATCGACCGCGCCGATCGTCTTGTAGAAATTGAGCGGCCGCCCGTAATCCGAGTCCCGGTAAGCGCCGTGAAGAACCCCGTGTCGATTGGTTTTGTCCAGCAACGGATAGAGAGCCGAATTTTCGAAAAAGTATTTCGTGAGGAAATCAAGAGCCCCTGTAAGCATGTCGTCGATCTCTTTTGTATTTCCAATCTTCCGAGCCCAGGCATCTTCTTTCGCATTCGTTATCAGTTCAATGAAAACAGCCTTAACCGAGCCTTCATGCCTTAGGTTCTTTGTCCGCGCCAACTCACGTCCCGCTCCCTCAATAACCGGCATCAGTCCGGCCACAGCCACATGATGAAGGCCGGAAAAGTGCGCAGCTATCGATTCCGCAATAGTTCTCTTGTATAGATCTACAACGGGTATCTGCGCATACATGTTGATAGCCATCGACGCTAGCCGGTCGGGAGTATAGAAGAACCCCAATACCCGCTCGATCTCGAATTCTTCGAATTGACCATTCGCATTGTTGATCTCGCGTGAAACGATATCCAACCGGCCTTGGTTGCCGTAAGGAGGCATAAACCAGCCGACGGAACGCATCGCTCTGACTATATCGTCGTAACGGCCCACCTTTTTATGGACTGTGTATTCCAATCGTAGAATCTCCCTTGATTTACTGATCTGCGTCGATGCGTACATTATCGCCGCCGCGTCCATTGAGAAGCTGATTGCTTCCGACGAGCGGACTTCATGTTACTGATTCTCTCAGGCGGCAGAGAACAGCTCAGCGCTTCACCTAGCGCAAGGTAGCCCTACGTTTCCCTGGAGGCTTTGAACCGATCCGGTTTTCTTTTGCGGTCGTCATATTGGACGAGGAGAGATCGTGCGCCTCTTGGAAGGCTTTGACGATATGCTCACCCAGATCAATCGTGCCGTCGCCAAACCATGCCTGCACGCCGTGGTTGAGTACCGCCATGCCTATCTGTGCCGCCAGATTCGCCTGCGGAGCTGTCAAGCCGCGCTCGCACGGCGGCCGCGCTGCCGATGGCGGTCGAGGCAGCAGCACGCAGCATCGATCTGCTTCCGCTGACTGCAGGCCAAACCCTTATGGTTGACGGCGGTGAAACCATGACGAGATTCGCTGCCGTTCAAATCGCATTGTTGCGCGGCGCGCATGTCATCGCCTCGGCGGGTGAGACGTTTGCGGATCGCCTGCGTGAACTCGGAGCGAAGGTGACGCCGTACAGCGAAGGAATGGTTGAGCGTGTTCGCGAACACGCAGGCGGCGCGCCTGACTTTGCGCTCCATACGGCTCAGGTCAAAGGCACCCTGCCCGATCTGGTCAGAATCGTGGATGGCGATCCCAAACGTGTATTCAGCTTTGCCGATCAGGACGAAGAAGGCATCGGCGTCCGCACCGCGTGGAAGGAGCAGGGCACCAATGGCCTACGCTACGACGTGCTTGTGCAGTATGCGCAGCTTGCCGCTAAGGTCGCTTTTCGATTCCCATCGCTCGAACGTTTGCTTTGGAAGATCGGCGTGAGGCAGCAGAAATCAGCATGAGCAAAAGGGCACATGGCAAGCTCGTGCTGCTGCTCGAAGCTTCCAGTGCTGGAAAGCGATAGGGCCTAAACGCGAAGGCGGCTCCCAGCTTCTTGAGGGAGCCGCCTGATGCATCTTGCGTAAGAGTTGGTAACGGGAAACGCCCCGTTTGTTAGGCTGCTAACAACTAGGTTGACGAGGAAGTCGCAGCGCTGACTGATCGCATCGCTGCAAGCGCGGAGTTCGGCTCAGCCGGAAGGTTGTTGCGATGGTCTGCAAGATAACGATGCACATCTGCTATAACAACCGAACCTTCGCCAACTGCCGACGCTACGCGTTTCACTGACTTGGAGCGCACATCCCCGACGGCAAACATGCCAGGCACGCTCGTGGCGTATGGTGTACTTTCAAAACCTTCCGTGCCTCCGGTAATAATGAAGCCTTTCTTGTCCAATTGCACGGTCCCGTAGAGCCATCCGGAATTTGGTTCGGCTCCGATCATGACAAAGACGTTCCCGATCGGTTTAACGATAGATTCACCGGTGCTCCGGTTAGTCCAAGTGACATTTTCCAGAGAAGAAGAGTTTCCCTCCAGCTTCACGATCTCGGATTGGTCATAAAGTGTGATTCGTGACGAGCTTTCGAGACGCGAGATCAAATACTGCGACATGGTCTGCGCCAGCGATTCAGCACGGATGATGTGGTGTACGTGCTTCGCGATGCCAGATAGAAATAAGGCGGCTTGCCCGGCTGAGTTCCCGCCTCCTACGACAATGACTTCTTTTTCGCGGCAAAACACTGACTCCATCGCTGTCGCTGCGTAATAGATCCCGCGGTTTTCGAACTCGCTGAAGTTCTCGACAGAAAGTTTGCGATACTGCGCGCCAGATGCAACAATAACGGCTCTGGAACGGACGGGTATGCCGCCCGCGAGTGTCAGCTTGTGGATGCCGTCGATCTGCTCTGCCGTTACCGTTTCTCTCGATATCGCGAAGCGTACACCGAACTTCAACGCCTGCAACTGGGCGCGGCTCGCAAGACGCTGGCCGGAGACCCCTGTCGGGAAGCCGAGATAGTTTTCGATTTTGGAGCTGGCTGCTGCCTGTCCGCCAGGAGCGGTGCTCTCGATCGCGATGGTGCAGAGTCCTTCCGATGCCGCGTAGACAGCGGCCGCCAGACCAGCAGGGCCAGCTCCGACGACGGCTACGTCGTAGATCATCTCCGGATCAGGAAGTTCTGTGATGCCTAGCTCGTCGGCGAGTTGCGTAATGGTAGGCCGATGCAGGAGACGGCCATCCGACAGTTTCACCGCAGGCAGAAGAGATCCAGCATCGGATTGCGAGATTTCCTGTGGGGACGGCGACACAATCTTGTGCGGGTAGCTATTGCGAACCAAGAAGCGCTGGAGCTCGGTAGTAGCAGCATCGTTAGTGCTTCCCCTCAGAACAATCCCCGCATTTTCTTCAGCAAGAATGCCGATACGTCGCCAGACGGTGGCTGAGGTGATGAGATTCGCGATGTCCCCTTCCGCGCGCATCAGTTTCTGCAACTCGCCACGCGAAATGCGAAGAATCCGGCTCTCCTTGACCGTTCGCGCATTGACCAGCGTTCCCTGCGAGGTCAGAAGGTTTAGCTCGCCGGAGAAGTCGAACTTGCGATGATGGGCGATGACCGTGGACTCGCCGTTAGCGAGGGGCAGGGAGATGTCGACCTGCCCCTCAAGCACCACGAACATGTCGACCTGTCGCTCGCCGCAGGTGAACAACGGGACTTCCGCAGGAAAGGCTTCCTCTCGACCGTAAGGAGTCAGGCGCTCGACCATGTCATCTGTGAGCTTGGCGAATGCAAGGTCCGGGCGATATTCCGGATTGTTCCAAATAGCGGTTTTGCTCTCTTCGTCATCGATCATGGTGTTTGATCCCATTGTCTCTTATCAATGCGAGCAAATTCGTCATTGATCCTGTTGAGACAGTCCAAATTATCATGCTTAAGCTTAGCGCCAGACCCTTATGCCGAAGACGAATGAACTTGTATGCGTGCTTTCGCCACCCTGGCGCTGATAGATCGCAGAGTTTCCATAGGCTCCGCTGTAGGTATATCCGATATAAGGTGCGAATTTCCTGGTGAGTTCATAGCGAAGCCGAAGACCGCCGTCTATATCGCTAAAGCCGGAGCCCGTTTTTCGGGCTGGGTCATCTTTACTGTAGAAATTGACTTCCGCCTGAGGCTCCATCACCAACCGTTGTCGAAGACGAAACTCGTATGCCCCTTCAATTCGACCGGCAACCCGACCGTCATTGCGGATATAAAAGGTTGGTGCAAATTCAAATTCATATGGCGCAAGCCCTTCAATACCGATCGCCGCCCACGCGCGCCTTGGATCCGAATCGAGATCGGCACGAACGCCGACCTGGGCGTCGAAATACCGCATCCCCGGAATCGGCCGATCATAAAGAAACTCGTGATCGCCGTCGCTCATCGTGGTTCCGTCGAGGAAACCTTCGGACTTGACCCACACTTTGTTCATGTCGGTACCGATCCAGCCTTGCCCATCCCATCGGAACTGCGTGCCCGCGGCGGTCGAGCGGCCCTCCAACTCGTCAAAGAGAACATGAGCGAAGATCTCATTGTCCATCACCGGTGGACGCCAGTTCTGGCTTTGGGATTGGGGTTGGCTTTCCGTTACTTGGGCCATTGCGGGAGGATGGAGGTATCCATACAGCGTTAGTGCCACCAAGAGGGAACGCCTGATCAAAGATGCTATAGACGCGTTCCGTCGAAACGAACAGCCGAAGACATTATCCTGATGGTTCATTGAACCACCACAGTTCTGAACATGCCTGCTTCCATGTGGAACATGAGGTGGCAGTGGTACGCCCAATGGCCGGGAGCATCGGCTGTAACGAGATAGCTGATGCGTTCAGCCGGCTTCACGATCAAAGTGTGTTTATACGGATTGAAATCTCCGTGCCCATTTTCGAGTTCACTCCACAGGCCGTGGAGATGAATCGGATGCTCCATCATCGTGTCATTGACGAGTATGATCCGTACACGCTCACCATAAGACAAGACAATCGGATGCGCTTCTGAGAACTTTTTCCCATCAAATCCCCAGATGAAACGCTCCATGTTACCGGTCAGATGGAGTTCAATCTCCCTCGTTGGTGATCGACGATCAACGCCCTGATACCGGGCTCTTAGATCGGCATAGGTGAGGACGCGTCGCCCATTACGCTGAAGACCATCTCCCGGCTCTGCCAACTTCGGTAAAGTCACCTCTGCAAGGGTTGCGACCTCGGGACCGGTTTTGAATGGGCTGGCGAGATGTAGCGGCGAGGACATGTCCATCATGTGTGCCATGCCTATAGGTCGGGTCTCGGGACTGGGCTGGGGCAGGGGGAATTGGCTGCGGAAGGGGAAGCCTGTCTCCTCCTGCTCCATCTCCGTTCTCATCTTGTTATCGCTTTGGACTGCCATGGCGGACATTTGGGAATGATCCTCATCTTTCAAGCCAGTGTTCGTCATGTCCACTCCCGGCATGCTCATGTTGCCCATCGAACTCATGCCCTTCATCTTCATTCCCATGTCCGCCATCGTGCGCACCGGACGCGGATCCATCCCTGGTATCGAGACCGCCATGCCGGGGTGGGGTGCGAGCATGCCTCGAGCGTATCCAGTTCGATCTTCGGATTGAGCAAAGATCACATAGGCGCAGTCTTGAGGAGTAACCATGACATCATAGGTTTCGGCGGTCCCCATGCGAAATTCATCTACAACGACTGGATCGATCGCATTACCATCCGCGGCAATGACCGTCATCTGGAGCCCAGGAATGCGCACGTCAAAGAACGTCATCGCCGAGCCGTTGATGAAACGCAACTTCACCTTTTCGCCTGGAGTGAACAGACCCGTCCAGCCAGTCGCAGGCGGAGCGCCATTGCAGAGGTAGGTATAAACCGAGCCCGAGACATCGGAAATGTCCGTCGGGCTCATGTTCATCTTCGACCACATCAGGTATTGAGCAAATGCCGTCGAGAATTTCTTTGTTTGAGGATCCCCGGAAAGCTGGTTTAGCGCGGGCTGATGGTAGTTGTAGTAGCTGCTGTCCTGCTTCAGATTGCTCAGAATGGAACGTGGGTTCACATCTGTCCAATCGGAAAGAAAGATGACGTAATCCCGATCTGCAAGGTCTAGATCAGTATGTTGTGGCTCAATGACGATGGCGCCGCTAATTCCGGTCTGTTCCTGGTAGCCACTGTGGCTGTGGTACCAAAAAGTTCCATTCTGTTTCACCGGGAAGCGATAGGTAAATTTATCTCCGGGAGCGATACCTTCGAAGCTGAGCCCCGGAACACCATCCATTTCAGTAGGAATGCGCATACCGTGCCAATGAATTGAAGTGGGAGTCTTCAGACAATTGGTGACCGAAACGGTCACAGTTTCGCCTTCCCGCCACCGAAGCGTCGGCCCTGGGACGGAGCCATTCACAGCAACCGCTACGCGTGGCTTCCCAGTAAAGTTGACCGGAAGTGTGTTGATAGTGAAATCGAACTCCGTCCCCCGCAATTCAGTTGGCGGACGTGATGACGCCGCTTCAGCCTCCCATCCCGGCCACCAGCTTACGAGTCCAGCAGCGATCATCCTCTGCATGAAGCGACGGCGATTCAAATTTGGCATGCTCATCTGGAGACAGTAACTTTTTACCGGGACTGGCACAATAATGGATTCCCAATAAGGGTTTCCCCATAATGGGTTTCCGCTAGAAGGGGATTGCGTCCAATGCCTTGGGGAAAAAGTCCTAGCCTTGGCGGCCGGCAATGAAGAACCTGTTGGCTGCTAGACGACAGCGAGGATCGGGCATGGTGTTCTATTCGCGATTTGGCGAACCGTACCCACCCACTCAAGGTGCTGGTCATGCCGCCGCAGCCCGACGACAATCAGGTTAGCCTTTAGCGCGGTTGCTGCTTCGAGGATTCCGGTCACCTCATCCGCCTCAATCAAGGTGGTCTCTATCGTCACTCCGTGCGCCTTCGCAAGTTCGCTCGCTTTTACCTGGAGTGAACCGAGCCGCTGCAATTGATCCTGCCGGAACTGGTCGGGAGCTTCAGGTGCTACAACAACAGCAAGGCCGTAGTATCCAGGCATTGGTTCCGCAATCGTCGCCAGGGTGACATGCGAACCCAGTGCCTGCGCAAGTCTGACACCTTCATCGAGAGCTCGTTCGGCTTCTGTTGAACCGTCGTATGCAATGAGAATTTTTTCGTACACCGAGCCGTTCCTCTCTTTCACGTCCGATTGATAACTGCCTTCTTTGTCGATGACCATACACCTCGATTTCTCGGTCATATATAGCGTCTATCTATTATGGGAAAGCTCGTAGTGGTAAGACCGGATTGCGAAGATGAGGAACGGTAGTTAGGATTCGAATGATCCGAGGATCTGTTTAAGCTTCCTTGGCGTGGATATTACTCATATGGAAAAACCGACGGTTCGCCTCACCCTGATCGATGGCCCGACACTTCTAGTTGAATACGCTGGTCTGCGCCTCCTCACTGACCCAACCTTCGACCCGCCACAGCTATACCCCTTAGGGGGCGAGAACCTTACGAAATTCAATGCCCCTCCGGTTGCGCCTGAGTCATTGCTGCCGGTCGATGCCATCTTGCTCAGCCATGACGAACACATGGACAATCTGGATCAGGCTGGACGAGAGTTCTTGCCGAAGGCAAAACGCGTGATCACCACGAAGGGCGGAGCGAAGCGACTTGGTGGAAGCACGATTGGTCTCGCTCCCTGGGAAACGACCACAATTCCACTGCTCGATGGACGAAAGCTCACGATTACAGGGACGCCCACCCGTCACGGCCCCGTGGGAATTGAGCCGGTTACCGGTATCGTCACCGGGTTCGTGCTCTCAATCGACGGGCATCCTGACGTTTACCTCACTGGGGATACGGTCTGGTTTGAAGGCATCAACGAGGTGGCGCAACGCTTCAGCAACGTAGGTCTTGCAGTCCTCTTCGCAGGGGCCGCGCAACCGCGCGGGCCGTTCAATGTCACGATGAATACCAACGATGCCATCGAGGCGGCAACCCGGTTTAAGAATGCCAAAATCGCATCCGTTCACAACATTGGATGGAGCCATTTCAAGCAAAGTCCGGAAGATCTTCAGAAGGCCTTCAGCGTTGTGAAGATCGATCGATTTGTAATGTTGCAGCCCGCCATTCCGGTCGACGTGGAGTTATAGATACCAACGATCGAACTTAACGCATTTCGGCGCTCAAAACGGCCTTGATCTGTTTTTTTGTCGAAACCCGGGAAGGACGCTTTTCTACTCCAGCGTCTACCGGGTTCTTGCTTTTTTGCCGGGGCTGAAATCTCTGGAATATCTACAGAGTTTGGTCAGAGTTCCCGAACCGATTTCGGGTACAGTTCGATGAGGTTTCGGTAAAACTGAACACGCCACAAGAGGACCTTCTCAGGTTTCACCGACCCACAGCAGCTATCTTGAACGAAAGAAGTTTGCAGGAATGAGCAAGAAGTTTGCAATGGAGCATATGGACGTTCGAGTCAACATGCGGTCTCCTAATTGTTGTGGGAAGGGTTCATGTAGCTGCTGCGGCTGGACCCAGCGCGGGTTGTTTTGTGTATTTATCGGTTTCGACGGGAGTTCCACCGAAGCGGGGAGGCCAGGTTGGCGTAGGTAGACTCGCGGGGCAGAGAACACAACGAGACAGCAAAACTTATGGCGGAAATCCAGGGAAGACTCAAGGCTAATCTCGAAAAGGCGAAGGACTTATTGCTTGGTTTGACGACTGCGGATGGTGTTCAGCCCTCGAAACTAGATGATGTGCAGCTGATACGCGCCTTAAGTGGATCGACTCGAAGTCTTGCCCTGTACGAGCCAAGCATCTACATCCTTGCCAGTGGACGGAAAAAAGTCTTCAGAGGCGATGATCAGTTTGTTTGTCATGCCAATCAATACCTTGTATTCGCCGCATTGACATCTCTTGAGATGATGACGGAATCCAGCGATGATGGAGAACCGGTACTGGGGCTCTCAGTACGGGTGGGGTTGCCGACACTGCTGGAGCTGATGCACAAGCTCGGAATGCAAGGCGCGAAGGTGAATCAATCCGATAATATACTCCCCACGGCTCTTGATCTTGAGATGAGTGAAGCCATTCTTCGTCTCCTTGGGTGTCTTGCGTCTGAAGCCGACGCAGCGATTCTGGGGCCCGGCGTCGTTCGCGAGCTAATCTACCGTGTGTTGATCGGACCACGTGGAGGAGAACTCCGGTCGATGCTCAATCGGACGAATCAATCAGGAAAGATCTTCGCTGCGCTCGAATGGATTCACCGGAACTATCAGCGCCCCCTCACGATTCCGGAGATTGCGAACGAGGTGTGTATGAGCGTTTCTGCCTTCCACCACTCCTTCAAAGAAATAACCGGCAGCTCTCCACTTCAATACATCAAGTCGGTCAAACTACAACGGGCGCGACTCCATATCAAATATGACCGTCTAGGCGCCTGGATGGCGGCCGCCAAAGTCGGCTATGAAAGCCCGTCGCAGTTTAGCCGAGATTTCAAGCGATACTTTGGATACACTCCCACCGAAGAAGAGACCGGTGGAGAGCCGAAGGTAGAATTTGGAGCCCCGGCCGCTTCCCATAGCATTTTATTTGTGCCCGAGATCAAGCCGCTTCCTGCGATTCCGGAGCAGCCTGATTTGCAGGTCAACGACGAAGCCAGCAATAAAGATGATCCTCTTTGTGAAGAGCAGCTGGTTCGATTGATACCCGCAATAAAGTCAGATCAGGTTCGTCAGCCCTTCAGCAGATTCGGGGATGAAGGCAGTTTCGTCACCATCGGTCCCCACAAGGCCGTCGCCAAGCACTGATTCCTGTGTCGGGGCGTAACCGAAAAAGCTTTTGAAGTCGCGGCTGAATTGGGACGGGGTCGAATAACCGACCCTCGCGGCCGTTGCAGCTGCCCCCAGACCGTCATAACGAATAAAGAGCCTCGCCTTGTGTAGCCGTACAGCCCTGAGATACAGGACTGGGGAAGTGCCCGTAACCTTTTTGAAGAGTTGATGGAAGGTCGAGATGCTTACACCAAGTGCTTCGGCCGATCGTGCAGTATCGATAGGTTGGCTGTATCGTTTGTGAATTGTATCGAGGACGGTCTGCATCTTCGCTATCGCGCTACCTTGGTTGAGTGCAGAGACGAGGGTATCGCGATTAGAACTGGAGAGAACACAATATATGATCTCCCGAATAATCTCCGGCCCAAGAATCAACGCGTCTTTGGTTGAATGAAGGCTCGCAACGAGGCGAATGGCAGCTTGGCACATCCGAGAATCCATGGAAGATGGCTGGACGGATGCATGGTTGTCGGACTCGGTCGACTGCGGCGACAATCCCATCTTGCTCACCAGCTCGGCGACGACAGACATGTCGAGATGAACCGAAATGCCCAACATCGGGCCGCTCTCCTCCAATTCGGTTATCACCTCAAATGGAAGAGGTACGGTTTGCACCAGATAGTTGTGCTGGTCATAGACAAACCGGTGCTCCTTAACGAAGCCCGTCTTCCTGCCGCTCGCCACAATGTAGATGCTTGGTTCGTACAACACCTGGTGTCTGGGAAGTGCGGAGTTCGCACGCGCAATCTTCACTCCGTCCAGAACGGTTGGAGTAAGTCCCTGTTCAGTGTCCAACTGTTCCAGAAGCAGTCGTAGTCGTTGGCGATCAACTTCGAACGATGTGGCGGAATCATTTATGCCTGCATTCATAAGCTCTATCTCCCGAGGGCCCACCCAGGTCAGGTGTCAATATACGTTCATCTCCGACGAGTCGAAAGCACGTGTGACGCGTACGTAGGAGTAATTTTTCACCGGGTGAGTGGCCTATCAACCCGCGAGACTCATTCATATCAATAGATGTCCCAACATTTAACGAAAGGTCTGCAGAACGCATGATTTTTGCAGAAATTGGCAATAGATTTAGAGCATTGATCAATGTATCTCTTTAGGGCAGCAGTTACTCTAAGGTCTAGTCTTGTTCGGTCAATCAATCCCGACGTAAGCAGATGCATAGATGATTGTTTGGTTGCGAAATGGCTGCTATGATCGTCGCGGTCTCGCCGATAAGGCATCCTCATTGATCATGGCCTCGCTTTGAAAGTTAAGAACCCCTATAGGTAAGCTGCTGTCAACAAATTGCTTGATAAGGAACGATTCAATGATTCGGAATATGTGGCTGGGTAAGGTTGCGATCACCTCGGTTTGCTTGATTGGACTTTTCAGTGCTTGCGGTGTGCAAGCCCAACAGGATGTTGCTCACATTGTGACTGGCATCGTGAAGCACGTCGACCACGACGCAAAGGTCGTCGTAGTCAAGTCGGCTGACGGTACCGAGCATGCGATTAAGTACACCGACAAGACGTCGGTCAAGACTGCGAAAGGTGTCGACAAGGCTGGAGCAGACACCTGGCTGGGAGCCAAAGAAGGAGCGAATGTCACCGTTCGCTATACCTCCAAGGCCGGCGAAGATACCGCAGTCGGTGTTAAGGATGCCGCTGTGAAGACTGCTGACGCGGTTAAGTAACTCTGTCGCGTTTTTGATCAGCTCTCAGCAGTGAGATGGCAGCCAGTTGCGATCTCACTGCTGAGGGGCTTTGCCTACCCCCACCGGTCCCCGGGCCCAGGAGTCCAAATTCATCAGAAAACGCAGTGGGAGATCGACCGCTTTGGTGATACCTATTCTCTTCGTCACGAGAATCTCGTTGGGCTCAAAACCGTCGTCCTGAATCTGGATCTTCGAAGATGAAGACGTTACATCAAGCCCATGGCCATTTACTCGGGTGATGTTTAGCGCCTGACATACTTTTCCCGGTCCACCGGCTATGGTATGTGCGCCGGCATTAATCGCAACGCAGCGCATCCTGGCCATCGCCGCGACACCATCGATTGGTTCGAAGGCTCGAATGAGCACTCCGCCTGCCTGTCCATCCGGAAGGGAGGACACATTCAGGCAGTAGTGAAGGCCATAGATGAAGTACACGTAGGTGAATCCAGGCGGTCCGAAGAGAACCGAGTTGTGGGCGGATTTCCCTCGATAAGTATGCGAGGCGGGATCTCGTTTTCCAAGATAGGCTTCGGTTTCAAGGATTCTGCCGACCAGACTACGGCCCTTATAGCGACGTACCAGAAGCTTACCAACCAGGCCTTTCGCAACAACTGCAGGTTCTCCTTCGTAGAAGGTTCGAGGAAGCAGAGTGCGGCGCCGCTTCATCGTCTCAGACATTTTTCGTGGATTCATTCGATTCGTACGCTTTTGTCCAGATCGCCATTTGAAGAAGCGTCGATTTTGACCACGAGCGGTACATTTTTTCGACGTCTTCTGCCGGATGATCCTTCTTTGCCAGATACTTCTTCATCGTCTCGTTGATCACAGGAATGAAGGACAGAACGTCGCGAAAAGGGACTTCTGGAGTAGAAGAAACACGGTCAACCTGATTTTTCCTGGCAACGGTATGCCTGAGTCCTATCTCGTGCTGATAGTCGAGCCAGGTACGGTCGTAGGGCCTAAAACAGGTATCCAGAATCCATTGTTCAAAACGTTTGTTCGACTTCGCCAGGTAATCCGGGAGCAGGCCTCCATCAAGAGCGCGCGAATGCTTTGCCAGGTGCGGAATGTGCGCGATGATGTCGGATCTCCAGCGACGCACGATCTCCTCAGTTTGATCTCTCAGGACTTCGCCTGCCATCTGCAGATGGTGGACATCCTCTTCCGTGAAGCCAGCGCCACTCTTGAGTTGTTCCAGCTCTTCGTCAGAAAGAGGGGAACGAGCAACTTCTCGGTCGCCGTAATTGTAGCCAGGAATGTCGTTGCTCATAAATTGACCTCAGTTCTTAATGATTGAATGACTTTGATAATCGACATCCGAGTCAGTCCCGCCCGATGCGCTCGTCGTAGTGTGCGCCTGAGCATCCCACTCAATTAGTGGTGATGTTGATGCTTGTGGTCCCCGGGCTCATGGTGGGAATCGCTCATCATACGCAACATCTCAGGGCCTCCGGTGCGAAGGAAGCGGATGGTGAGCACTGCTGCAAAGAGGAGAAACACGATGTTGAGCACGGTCGTGTAGTTCCAGTGGATCGACTCCTGCATAATCAGAGCTTTCCGTTCATGAGGAACGAGATGGAGAACGCTGAATATGGCTTCCACGGCCAGAGCAGCGGCGGCCATCGAGACGTAAAAGCAACCAGCAGGAACGCACTGATCCCGGCTCCGTAGTATTTGCGATAGATATCCAATATCGGAAAGACAATCAAATCAGCGAAGAGAAAAGACACGACCCCGCCAAAGCTGATTCCACCGTTCCAGAGCACGGCGGCCAAAGGAACGTTGCCAACCGAACAAACAAATGAAACGATGGCCACGATTGGGCCAATGAGAGGCCCCCAGAGTTTTGCGAGTAGCGGATGATCCTGGAGAAAGAACGCTTGCCAGAATGAGTTCGGTACCCACGCGCTAAGGGCTCCTGCAATCAACAAGCCGACACCGATGTCGATCCAAAGTGAAGCCCAGTCCATCACGAAGAAATGGCTGATTGCGGTTCGGCCTTTTGCTGAGGTCATGCGCTGCCAGACTGAGCCTTCATGGATCGACATATCCATCGAAGCGTGTCCTTCCATTCGGCCCTGAAGTCCTTTTTCGGCCTGGTTCCGAGCCGCTTCGACGATCCTGGGTGTCAGGAACACCTTGAAGAGCAAAACCATGATTGCAATCATCAATGGGCCGCCCACGAACTCGGCCAGCGTGAACTGCCAGCCCATGAGGACGCCAAGCAATATGCCAAGTTCAAGAACCAAGTTCGTAGACGCGAACTGAAACGCCATGGCCGCGGTGAAGTTCGCGCCCTTGCGAAACATAGACCTTGCCAGCGCCACGGCGGCATAAGAACACGATGATGAGGCCGCTCCGAGTCCGCAAGCCAGAATGATCGTCTTAGGGGAATCGTCCGGTAACAGCCGGCTCATCTCCTCTTCCGAAACCACTGCCTGGATGACGGCTGAAAACCAGAAGCCCAAAATCAGAGCCCATAGAATCTCCCAGGCCATCGTGAAAGCCATCGAAAGGGCGTGCGCGATTGCAACCAGCATCTGAAACGTCTCCTCAAACATTTACGAACTTAACACCCGGAACTCCCGCTGCCCTTCAAGATTTGAAGAGCTTGAGGTACTCCCCGTAACCTTCGCTCTCCAGTTCGTCGACTGGGATAAACCGCAAAGAGGCGGAGTTAATGCAATAGCGAAGTCCACCGTGCTCGGCGGGACCGTCATCAAATACGTGGCCCAGATGACTGTCACCGTTTGATGACCTGACCTCAGTCCGCGCCATGCCATGACTGTGGTCGACATTGTGTTCAATATGGTCCGGTTCGACTGGTTTAGTGAAGCTAGGCCAGCCACAGCCACTGTCAAACTTGTCGAGGGAAGAAAACAACGGTTCACCTGAGACGACGTCGACGTAAAGCCCCAGTTCATGGTGCTCATCAAATTCATTCGCAAAAGGAGCTTCGGTAGCATTTTGTTGGGTTACGGCATACTGCTCCGGTGTGAGACGGGCAATCGCGTCCGTGTCTTTTCTGTATTCCACCATAGGGACTATTTCTCCTGAATTCCAATCAAGCTGATACCGTTATGGAGCGGAAACCAAAGTTCATGAGCCTTATTGAACTTGGTCATCAGCTCTTACACTTTCAAACTGAAGTTCAGCTTCCAGGCTAACTTTGTCTCTGCCAATGGTTGCTACCGCCACAGTCTCGCCCGCAAGCATGTAATCGATCTGGCAATCTCTTTCCTCTATAGATCCTGTGATCCTGCTTTGGTCAAAGAACTCAGGATAACCGACATAGTTGATAGCAACGTCGTAGTGCTGACTCCAGAAGAAGGGAACTGCTTCGAATGGTTCTTGTTTGCCCAGGATATTTCTTGCAACGGTTTGACCCTGTCGCTGTGCGATCACGAAGTGCTCTACACGAATCGATTTTCCCGAGTGTGGATCCGGCCAGCGTGCAATATCACCGGCCGCGTAGATGTTCGGGTCGCTGGTCATGAGATAGCGATTAACCACAACTCCCCGATCTATTGTGAGGCCAGCCTGCTCGGCTAGCTCCAGTCTTGGGTGCACCCCGATGCCGGCAACGATCAGGTAAACTCCATGAATCTGCGAGCCATCATCGAGCGTAACCGCATGGTCGGTCACACTTGCCAACCGCCGCCCGAGATGAAACACAACTCCATGAGATTCGTGAAGCTCTCGAACAAACCGACCCACCTCATCGCCAAGCACTTTGCCTAGGGGTGTTGAACCCGGCGCCACCACATGCACTTCAATTCCACGGGCACGAAGAGACGCGGCGGTCTCCAGCCCAATGAAACCTGCGCCGACGATAACGACGCGTTTGGCGGACCCGACCGCCACGGCGAGATGTCGCGCATCATCGAAGGAACGCAGATAGTAAATGCTTGCGGCATCTAACCCTTCCACTTCTAAAGGAACGGGTTGTGCCCCAGTCGCCAGCAACAGGGCGCCGTACTTATAGGTCTTCCCGCTCTCAAGCGCCACTTGCTTCTGGACTCTGTCGATCGAGGAGACGCGCGTGTTCAAGAGAAGGTCGATGTTATGGGTATCGTAGTAGTCAGGGACTCGCAGGGGCATCCACTCAGGCGGAGCATTGCCGGCGAGGAAATCCTTGGAAATGTTCGGGCGATCATAGGGGGCGTCCCCATCGGCGCTCAGTATGGTGATCCGACCTCTGTAGCGCTCCCGACGCAACATCTCTGCCGCGCATAGTCCGGCTGCTCCGCCGCCAACAATCACGACTGACTCGGGAGTTTGCGACGATGCCTGCGACGCCAACTCAGCTTTTAGGATCTCGCGCACGAAGACGAGATCTCCGACTTGTTCCGTCCGCCAGCATTGAAGCGGGTCCAGCGCCGGAGCGGCCAGCGCTTCACCTGTCTTAAGGCTGAAGCAGGCATGGTGTAACGGACACCGGATCGTATTGCCGACAACGATCCCATCCTTCAAGGGACCGTGATAGTGAGAACAAAGGGCGTCGACCGCAAGGATCTCTTTGCCGCGACGCACCACGACGACGTCCTGATCTTTGACCTTGCCTGCAACGATCTCTCCCTCGGGGAGGTCTACAAGTGGGACACCGTTTCCAAAATCACGATCAGATTGTTCAGTCATAGTTGTCTGCCAGTGTTACACGCGTCACGAGCTACGCAGGTCGACCGGGAACGTCAGCCTGAACCGTCGAGGGCCTATAAGTTAGGAAACCCTACGACACACGGACCAGTCTAGGCAACATACTCCAAAAAGCTTGTGCATTTCTGCAAAAAATGCAGGTCCCCGTTTTACTCCCTCACTTAGCCTTGGAATCTTCCGATTAGAAACGGCGCGGGAAGTGTTCGGTAGATAAAGCGCTCAATTCCTGCTTTGATAACGTACTGCTAATCTGGCCGGTTGCCTGGTGGATTTCTGCAAATCTTGTGTTCTTTCCTGCAAATGTTATTGCGTCCGTGGCAGGGCATCCCGCCTCTCAATAGACTTGTTTTCGACTGAGTCGAATTGAAACGGAATACGGCAGAGATTCTGGAGTTGGTGTCATATTGCCGAGCCGTTTTGGTGTCGATACGGTCCTCAGGAGCGAGCCCATGTTGGTTACCGGCGGCAGTACCAAACTTCATGGGCAAACTGCACTGGCGCCTCCTCGCGCCCGCACTCCCGGCGGGCGCGTAGGAGCAAAATTTAGTTGGCTTCGCGCAGTACATCCGCGAAGTCAGAGACGCAAACTTCGTCGTAGCGGGGATTAGCTGCGACGACACCAATGGAGAGTTACTCGACTATGACCACTCACACTTCCACTCTGCAGCATAAGGCCGCTGGGACAACTGACCTTTCTACCGATGCTACTCGTGACATCGGGACTGCCCTTGAGGCGCTTCTTGCCGATGTCTTTGTGTTGTACCTGAAAACCAAGAATTTCCATTGGCACATGAGCGGCCGCCATTTTCGTGATTACCACCTTTTGCTCGATGAACAGGGCGATCAGATCTTTGCGATGACTGATGAGATCGCTGAACGCGCGCGTAAGGTAGGCGGAACGACGATCCGCTCGATCGGCCATATCGCTCGAGTACGACGGATTGCTGATAATGACGCCGAGTATGTTGCACCGCAGGATATGCTCGCGGAGCTCAAAGAGGACAACCGTCAGTTGCTCTCGGAGATGCGCCAGATGCACAACACCTGCGAGGAATATCGCGATGTAGCGACCGCGAGTCTGCTCGAGAACTGGATCGATCAAACCGAGCGCCGAATCTGGTTTCTTTATGAGGCCGGTCGGCAGTCCTCGAAATAGGCTGCAGCCTGGTGAGCGACCACCTTAATTTCTAAGGTGGTCGCAATTCTACTGAAGTGGACGAGACATCATGTCCTTGATCGGTGGAGAACGGTGTAGAAGCTCCCTACAAGGCATGACGGGGGACATCCTCCTGAGAATCTCCAGAGAAAACACAGGACTTCGGACAACCCCCGCTATAGCCTCTTCAAGGGAAAGTCTGGCACATCGGCGATATCTTCGTCTGCCTGTGGTCCAGGCTGACTCATTAATCCCGCGTCAACGACGAAGTTTCAAATCTCTGGAAGACTAGATCGAGGAAGTGTCCGCACCTATGGAATCAATTGAAACAACGGATGTTCCTGAAATAAATAGAAACGAAATCAAAGAAGTATCGCGTCGGAAAGTTCTAATTGGTGGCGCCGCTGTAATGGCCGGAATCAGTCTTCCCCCGGTAGCCTCGGCTCTGTCAGCCTTCCAATCAAATTCCACAACCTCAAAGGAGAGAGACATGCCCTTCGTAAAGACCAAAGATGGTGTTGAGATTTTCTACAAGGACTGGGGAACCGGTCAACCAATCGTATTCCATCACGGCTGGCCCCTTTCTGCCGATGACTGGGATACGCAAATGCTGTTCTTCCTGCAACATGGCTACCGAGTCATTGCTCACGACCGCCGAGGCCATGGGCGTTCGTCCCAAAGTTCAACCGGCCACGACATGGATACCTATGCTGCTGATGTCGCAGTTCTCACCAATGCACTTGATCTGAAGGATGCTGTTCATATCGGCCACTCCACTGGTGGTGGCGAGGTTGCACGTTATGTCGCTCGCCATGGCAAGGGCCGTGTCGCGAAAGCTGTACTTGTGAGTGCCGTGCCCCCGATCATGGTGAAGAACGCGAACAATCCAGGTGGCCTTCCTATCGAGGTATTTGACGGTCTCCGTAAAGAACTTGCCGCCAGCCGCACCCAGTTCTATCGTGAGTTGCCGATCCCGTTCTATGGATTCAATCGTCCCGATGTCAAGGTGATCGACGGTGTCGTGGATAACTGGTGGCGTCAGGGCATGATGGGCGGTGCGAACGCTCACTATGAGTGCATCAAGGCCTTCTCGGAGACCGACTTCAATGAGGATTTAAAGGCGATTGATGTGCCCACGCTGGTCTTGCATGGTGAGGATGACCAGATCGTTCCTTATAAGGACGCAGGTGTCCTCTCAGCGAAGCTCATCAAAAACGCGAAACTCAAAACCTACCCTGGGTATCCGCACGGTATGCTTACTGTTCATGCGGATGTTCTCAATCCCGACTTGCTTGAGTTTGTACGCAGTTAGCATATACAGGCGGCGCGACTTCCATGGTAGTCGCGCCGCTTTGGTAACTACGCGCCTTTTCCATGTCGATCAAGTGGTGAGTCAAGGGTCGACGGAAGCGAAGGCCAGGATTATCTGGAAACTGGAGAGTGGCAAATGAGTGAGACGCGCACCGCGGAACAGAATGCAGGTGTTGAGGACTACGATCTGGTAGTCCTTGGTAGCGGAGAAGGCGGCAAATATCTTGCCTGGGCCCTCGCCAAAGAAGGCAAAAAGGTAGCCGTCGTCGAGCGGAAGTACGTCGGTGGATCGTGTCCAAACATCGCCTGCCTGCCGAGCAAGAACATCATTCACAGTGCCAAAGTTGCTTCATTTGCCAAGCGTGCCAGCGAGTTCGGCGTGCATATCGACAAATACACCATCGACGGCGAGGCGGTCCGTGACCGGAAACGGATGATGGTCAGTGCTCTTGTCGATGTGCAGTACAAGAACTATTCGACCAGCGGTGCTGAACTGATCATGGGCACCGGACGCTTTGTAGCGCCAAAGACTATCGAGGTAACCCTAAATGATGGCGGGACTCGGACTCTCCTGGGTAAAGACGTGGTGATCGGAACGGGAACACATGCCTCGCTAGGGGATACCCCCGGTTTGGCAGGCGTTCAACCATGGACCCACATCGAGGCTCTCGACGCCGGGGTCATTCCCGAAAAGATGATCGTTTTTGCGGGTGGATACGTGGGTCTCGAACTGGCGCAGGCCTTTCTCAGACTCGGGAGCAAAGTCACTGTCATCGAGAGATCTGCACGCCTATTGCCGCGGGAAGACGAGGACGTCTCTCATGCCGTTGAAACTCTGTTCAGGGAAGAGGGCGCTGAACTCCTTCTGGGCTGCGACGTGACAGAGGCCTCCGGCCGCAATGGTGACAGTGTGGCTCTAGTCGTACGCCATGAAGGTCAGAGCAAGACGATCGTGGCAACACACCTGCTGGTGGCGCTCGGGAGGACCCCGAACACTGAGGGGCTCAACCTCGATGTGACGGGCGTTAAGTTGACGCCGCATGGTTATATCCAGGTGAACGAGAAACTACAAACTACCGCCGCAGGCATCTGGGCGGTCGGCGAAATCGCGGGCAGTCCGCAGTTTACTCACATCTCCTACGATGACCACAGGGTGATTCACGCCAATCTCGCTGGTCAGTCCCGCACTACCACTGGGCGACAGGTTCCTTATTCGCTGTTTACCGACCCAGAGGTCGCCCGCGTCGGACTCAATGAACAGGAAGCCAGAGCACAAGGCATCAGCTATCGTCTCTTCAGACTACCGATGGCGGCTGACCTGCGCGCGCGCACTCTTTCCGAGATGCGCGGTTTTATGAAGGCGCTAATTGGGGAGGACGATCAGATCATCGGATTCACGGTGTTTGGGGTATCGGGCGGCGAGATCATGGGCACCATCCAGATGGCGATGCTGGGGAAACTTCCATACACAGCTGTGCGAGACGCCGTCATTACGCACCCGACCCTGTTGGAAGGGCTTGTGTTCCTGTTCTCAAGCAAGCCCACCCAGGTCAATAACCAGTCTTCAATCAGATAAGTGAACCGGCCTTTCTCAAGCCGGTTCTCTGCAAACCGCAACGGTGAGGTGCCAAGATGAGTGATCCAGCGGCTGCAAGTGCGCTTCGGCAATCCATTCAAGAAGATGAGGAAGCTCTCGCGCGTCTAAAAGCGGAGGAGGATAAGATTCTTGGCGATATTGAAAGAGACAGATTCCCTTCTGCTAACGCGCGAGCGAAATTGCGGACTGAGATGCAAGTTCTTGAAGAACGCCTCCGCAAGACGCGTATGAGATTGGCAACTCGATAAGTGGGGCGATTCTCACCGCCGTACTCGACATGAACAGACAAGTCGCAAAACGGGATGGACGGCACGAGTGACCGACCAGCCCGATATTGAAGAGTTGAGCGAGCAGAACTCCATTGAATACAGGCTAAGACTATTCAGGAGAATCTGCAAAATGCGAATAGTGAGAAGCTATCGAGTGTTGCGCTAGAACGGTCGACTTCCACTTAGCCGAACGACGGGCTAGTGGGATTCGCGAATCCTTCCGCGTCTGAAGAGTTCGTTTACGGTTCTGACAAAATGAGCGGCGCTCGGCGGTGTGGAGACCCTGCCGCTCAAAATCACTCTATACGGGATATCCTTGCCGTAGAAAGAGTTGGTATCCGCGGTGTTTTGATGGACGACGTCGCCATTCAGATCGATCCCCGCAAAGAGCCCCTTGCTGCGCGAGTAGGTGAGAAACTCAGCATTGGCAAGTTCGGTAGTCGCGGCCTGGGAGTTGCGACCCACTGGCCCGGCAGCTACAGCGGCGTCGCCGCCCAGCTTGACTTTGTCTTTTAGCAGAGCGTCAAGACTGTGATGAGAGACTCCCACGAGAACCAGATCCGTGGACTGGCCACCGATTTGAAAGCCGAAACTCGCACCTTCCATCTGGATGAAAACCGGAGCACTCCAGCCATGAGCCGTCCGGCAGGTGGCAACCCCTTGTCCATATTCGGCACCCACGATGAAGGCCCCTTTCTTAAAACTTGGGATAACGGCGACGCATTGCGCTTTAGCGGCAATATCAAGTGGAATTCCCTTATCCGGCGTATCCATCAACGCATGAAGGACTTCATGTGCCGAGTTAATGCGGTGATTGAGTTTTCCCATACTGTCTTCCTGTGCGGAGGCAGCCATAGACATGGTCAAGCAGAGAGCGCCGGCGATCAAATATTTATTCATCAGTGGGTGTCCGTCCTTTTGGGTTGGTTCAAATACTTTGATGTTGAATCGGACCACAGTGGCCACGTTGGGCGAAGCTTTGCAAATCACATTTCTTCTAAGCGAGCTTCGGGGCAGTGGTTGATGGCCGAGGATCAAGCATTTACAACCAAGACAGGACACGATCCCAATTGCATCACTCGATAGGTTGTTGAGCCGAACACCGCGACATCCAAGGTCCCACGACCACGTATCCCCATAGATACCATGTCGGGTCTCTCTTCCAACGCGTACTGGATGAGTTCCTGGTACGGTTTTCCGACACGTACGATAGTTTTTATCTTGCGCGTCGTGTGCGTTGGCTCCGCTGGAATGAGACGGTTGAGCTGCTCCGCTGCCCTCGCCGTCGCGTCCTCGAGGTTGCCGTGCAACAGCAGGCCATGCTCGACCACGTGCAACAGTGTGAGTTCGGCATCATATTCATCGGCAGCCGAGACGGCATAGTCCAAAGCTGCTGCTGAGTTGTCGGAGAAATCAGCGCAGAAGAGAATGCGACTCAGCCGACGCACTGAATGCGATTCATCGCCCGCTGCCATGGAGTCCTGGGGAGGCACCACCATCACGGGGCATCGAGCAGTTCGCATGACCCGATCTGTTGTGGAGCCGAGCACAAGGCGATCAAAGCCCCGTTGGCCATGGGTACCCATAACAATCACATCGGCTTTTCGCGCTCTGGCAAACGATAGAATTTGATCCGGAGCCGTTCCTCTTTCAACGACCAGCTCCGGCTGGCTCTCATCGTGGGTGTGACTCTTCACGAACTCCCCCAGCCGCTGCCGGCCATTGGCGCTGAGCTCCTCGTAAAAGGCATTCAGATCGGCAGCAGAGGCGGCCCAAGAAGCCGATGGATGTCGCCATTCTTCTACGATATGGAGCACAACCAACTTTGCTTGATAATGTTCTGCCAAAGAAAGTGCATGGCGGTAAGCTCGGATTGAGATATCCGAAAAATCTATAGGGCAGACGACAAGTTCAATTTTGAGCATGATTCCTCTCCGCGATCCCTCGCGGACACAGCTTGTAACTAAATGAAATGACCAATCCTAAGATAGTAGAGAATCGCTCGAATAGACACTCTTCATTGGACGGTGACCGAAGGATTAACGGAGCCCGCACGAACCACCGATGCATTCCACGAATCGGAGCATCAATTCTGCAAATTTCTTGCCTGTTTCTGCATAACTCGGAGGGGTTGAGGGCAGGGAATTGACTCTCGCCTCCTCATATACTGTTCCAGCCGTCCAGCGGCTTATACAAGACCTGGTCACGGAGCAGATGAGTCAGGTGTTGATCGATCCACTGCCCACCTATAGATAGGGTCGATACGATTATGGCTATCAGGATCAGCGCACACAGCGAATTCACCACAATCTCTAAGCGTGATGGCCTCTTCGTTTCAACGATGGCTCCGCACGATGGACAGCACTCACTCGAGGGAGTCGACTCCTTTATCAGGTAACGACAACTCGCTGCCAGCCTTGAGGTAATAGCGATCATCTTCTCCGTCCTCATCCTCTTCTTCCTCCTGACCATGATTCTCGTGACGCGCCTCAAAAGAAGCGCGTTCCTTCTTGTCTCTCCTCACATCGAGAAGCTGGCTGCCCATCGTGTGTTTGGGCGAATAGCAATACTGCAAGTAGGCCTCAAACAATGAAAGGTTCGCCGCTCCACGCGCGAGAAGCTTCGGCAAATGATGTTTGTAGAGCTGGCTCAGTGCTTCCGGAGTAATCACGTAGAAATGCCTTCTCCCGCGATCTTCCACAGACACCTGCAGCCAGCCTTGATCGATCCAGTAACGAATTTCCGACTTACGGATGCGCAACGCAGCCGACAAACTCTCGAGAGAGAAGCGGTCACATCGAATCTCACGAAGGCTGAGATCATGTCGCTTCAACATACTTCGTATAGCCTCGGGGGTGCGGCGGAGCTTTTCGGCTACCTGCTCGATCGGCTTTCTGACCAGTTCCTCACGCGCCTCCTCTATCTCTTCCTCCTTCCATCGGCGATGATCAGTGCTCCTCTTAAGGCCATGCTGGATGATGAAGCGCCAGCACTGATCTTTTGTTTTGCCGGTACGGCGCTGAAGGCGGACGACCAGTTCTTCGAGCTTATTGCCAGACAACACCCGGGCTTGGGCAGCCATTGCGTATGCATCCGGCCCCCACTCCCCATCTACTGACAGCGCGTTTGATTGATTCGCCATTTCAGTTCAGCGGAAACAAGCACGAGCCGATATTCCCCTTCACATATAGAGCCGTCGAAAATAGAAAAACCGAACATGTCAATCTGGAAAATTTGGCATTTGTGTGAATATGTGAGACCTCGGCATATGGGCCTGCATCCAATCAGCGTCTGCATGCTTTGGGAATACCAGCGTCAAAGGCTTTGGGCTAAGACATGCTCTCAACGTCCCCTTCAGATCTGATTTGGGTCATTGGCTTTTCCCCGCACAGCCGATGGATTGCTCCTGTCGTGCGAGCAGCTATTCGAGGCGCATGGCCGGAAGCGCAGGAGATCGCCAACACACAGCTTGGTGACGAAGCGCTTGCCCCGGAGCTGATGGAAGTCGCAATACAACAGACCGCTGAATATCTCGCTTGCTCTTCGCCAATAGGCGTTGAACAGACGCAGGAAATTCTGTCGCGCTATTATCGCAACGCGGTCAGGAGAAAAAAGCGGGCTACGCAGAGACTCCTTTTCAGAGGATCGACGCGAGAGATCGAGTTCCTACTTCCATCGGCCCGATCATTCGAAAGCGCCGTTGAAGCTGACATTGATCTCGGTAAAATACTCGACGAAACACCTCCAGACCTACGCCACGCAATGCTCATGCGCCTGGGAGCACGTAGTTCATGGAAGGATGTGGCATCCGCAACGGGTAAGTCGATGGATGCGATCCGCATGGGTTGCCGACGTGAGGTAGAACGCATTCGTAAGAGGTTCGGGGTTCAGGGTCCTGGTCCGAAGGTTTAACTTCGGGGACCGCGACTTCACAAGAAAGGAATCCGTGAGTAATTTTCCCAAATTCATGGAGGACGACGAGAACGACACACTCGCATTCGAGCGGTGGGAAGCATACGTCATCGAGCACTATCCCAATCCCGAGCGTACCGGTTGCCCGAGCCGCGAAACGCTCAAACGGTTCGTTGATTCCCCGGCACAGGTAGGACTTGAGGATCTGAATGATACGCACATCACACGCTGTCGGGAGTGTGTGATGGATTTACGCGAACTGCGCCGGTTACGCGACACGAGCACACCCAATGTCATAACCGAGCCATAGTTCGGCTGGCGTTCGCAAGCCAGGCTTGCCGGCGTGCATCCTTCTGATGGCCGGCGCTATTCTCTGGCGCCAGAGGACCGCGATTCGAGGACGAGCTGTTCAACCCCGGAGGTTGCAAAGATTTCGATCGACCTCGGCGGAGATGGAGTTCCCCGTGGCAGTGACTCCGCCGCTCCAGCGGCGATCTATCACCTCCACAAGGAAAAGAGTATTTTTCCGATTCGGCACGAACTGGCCAAAGCAGTGGCGACAGGAGCTGACACTATTCTCGAGGTCCGTCTCGATTTGCATGAGCTAACTTCCGGTCGCTCCTACCTGGGCACAGCCCATGACGGCGAGCCTACCTACTTCTATGCAGTCTCCTTGAATTAGAGAGTGGGCGGGCGGAGGCTCTGCTCCTGGCTTGTGGCTTAAAGGGCTAACGGATACTCAGGCACAGATCGAGATATTGTCTTCGATCATCTGTGCTGCATGGTCGAGCTGTCGTGCGAGAATCCGTGCATAGCTTCGAGACAAAGTCCGGTCAGTGCCGCTTGCCGTCAGCCATTCGCGGCGGCAGCAAAGGTTCGAAGCGATGGCAATAAGGGGCAGCAGCCTAAAAGCTTGATTCATCTGATCTCTTGGAATCGTGTCCGCCCAGTTGCTGCGATAGATCTCAGTGAGTCGTGGCAACAACGTTTTCGTCGCTTCCGTCTGATTGAGCTGCAATCGAAGTTGTTCGAATGTCACGAGGGGGTTGCCGACACCGGCCTGAGCCCAATCTGCAAACAAACAGTCCTTCCCGGACAGGAGGATGTTCTCAAGGCTGAAATCGCAATGCAACAGAGTAGCAGGAATATCCAGCTCTTCTATCCTTGCAATTACATGCGCAGTCAGTCGGCTGATCTGACGAATCCGTGAAATTTTTATCCTGAATCCGGTCTGGGCATGCTGGCTGCGTCCCGCCTCTTCCAGATAGGGAGTCAATTCAGGCAGCTGCACACGCAGGTTTGCCATACGATGATCGTCAAAGCCATTCGCGAGTAAAGTGCCGACGTGCTCAATACTTGCTTTCTGCAGCTGCGCCAGCCGTTCAACAACATTCGCCAGACAGGCCGGGTTCAGGACAACGGTCGATAGTGCGGCTCCACCATCTGACATGAGCCATGCATTCCATTCTGAGTGAAATGCGATCAGTTCGGGAAGATATGGAGAGAAAAGAGAAGCCAGAATCTTCGTAACATGTGCTTCATTCTGGTCAGCCGGGCTAACCGCCTTGAACCAAAACGCGCAGCCTTCGTCATCCACAAACCGTGCCAAGGAGGATGTAGCGGAGGCATTGAACTGCTCAACTGTCCAATGACGATGGGAGCCGCGACGCTCGGTCGCCGCGTCGACCCACGCGATGACATCGTCTATCCAGCCCAGACGCGAGAACGGTCCACGTCCAGTCTCACCCAAACGAATGAGACCGGTCACCGCGGCCTGTTCTATCTGATTCAGATCTGAGATGGGAACACTGCCGAACGCGGCCCAGACGTAAGGCGCTGGCAACAGACCTGTCTGTCGCAGAGACTCCAGCAAGACGATACTGTTGTCACCGGGACGTTCTCCGAGGAAGTCGAGAACAACCACTTCCAGGCCGATCCGTTTTCGTAACATGCTTCGGATCTGGTAGGCAGGTCTTGTCCAGCGGGGCACGCTTATTTCCGGCAAGCGTAAAGCTTCTGCCGGCCCTTCCAAGAGAATTCGGCCAGTGTCGCGGCATACGACGATCAGGCGATATGCGTCGGATTGGGGGTCCCGTAGTGGCATTGTCGGACGGCTCAAAGCGAACATTAGGATGGTTACGAACCGCAGGATCCAATTGGTCAGTGCTACGAACTCACCGAAAGTGTGTCATCGAAACATCCACAACACAATTCGTAGAAGGCGACTTTTTGCAGTATCAATTACTAGAAAGAGCCAACTAACGTATATGTCGCGTTGATGGCCATCCGTGCCGATCCGCGCTCGACACCCTTAGACAGAGACCCCACGTGGGATGGGTTGGCTGGATTCGTAGAAGGCGACAAAATGGCATGGTGGATTCAGCACAAAAATAGTGTTAAGTTGCTGTCTGATTTGTGCCGAACAGATTCTGCCATGGACACGCCTGCTTCGTTGTCACGAGCTTCAATTGTCTGGTATTGTTCACGCATGTTTGAAGGTAAACAGCCGAGACTTTCAATCGCTGCTTCCGGGAAAATCCCATCGTCAGAGAGCAGTCTTGATATGCGGGATTGTGACACTTTTTGAATTACGTTTGATTGCTATATCTCGTCTAGCTGTCAACAATCTTCCCAGTTCGTGCGAGAGTTTCGCGTTTCCTTTCATCGTCAGCGATTCCTGGAAGGAAAATCGACTTCAATTTCGTTCCAATGAAATATAGCCGTTGAAATTTGTGTCGTCGTCGGTTGGTATCCATTATTCGAGGCATGACCTTGAAACGTTGAAGAAAGCCGACGCACTACAACCAGGGACTACCAGATGAGCGCTAACCCTCGGATTGACTCGGTGAAACACTCCGCAAAAGCGGTGCTATCCAAATGGCTGGCGTCCTTTCTTCTCGCAGTGATCGCTGTCGGAAGCATGGTTGCAATATTCCTAGTTCACTCTCAACCTATGGCCACAGCGCTGCTTGTACTCGCGGCACTTGGATCTTGCCTTGCATCGATACGATTTTCATGCGAAGTTGTCGATACAGTGAGTAGCGGAGTCACTCCTGTGGAAGCATTTATCCCGGGGAGTGACACTCCGTTCCCCAATCAGCACCGTTCGCGATGGGATGCGAGTACAACGTTTGCGTGCAGCAGAGAGAAGATGGATGCTTTCCTGGAGCAGGAGACGCGTCGATCCATCTTGAAATGGGTCCCGGTTGGCATCGTCTACTTTGGGCTCGATCGGGTCGTGCGGTTCTGCAACCCCGCATTTTGCAAGATGTATGGATTTGAAGAGAACGAACTTCTTGGCCATACTCTGTTACTGCCGGAGTGCAGACGTGAAGAATGGAGAAGACTTGAAGATGAACTGCGGCAGGGCAAGCAGTTTTGCAATGTGCGAACGGTACGGAAGCGCAAGGACGGAACTCTATTTCCTGCTTACATCTCGGGGGTACCGCTGTTTGACGACCGGAATGAACTCGCCGGGCTGCTCGGAGTGATTGTGGAGTTGGAGAACATGCCGATAGGCATGATCGAATACGAACATATCATGACGCTGGCCGAGAGCAGTTCCGACTTCCTTTTGTTACTCGATACGGATCTGCGAATCATCTATGCCAACCCTGGATTTTCCGTGGCAACAGGTCTTGATGACGTGTCCCTTCAAGGGACGAAGGTCCTCGATTATTTCTCAACAGAAGAGAGCGGGATCATTCTGGCAAACTTCAATGAGGCGCTCTCCTCAGAACGAACCATTTATGTGCTGAAAGCGCACATCCGTAATGACGACAATGCGGTGGACATCCCTGTGCGGCTAGAGTTCTATCCGGTCTACGGGGCCGATGCCAAAGTTCCCAATGGCATTGCCTGTATCGCTCATGATCTTCAAAAGGAGATGGAATTGCGCGAACAGCTTCGTCTAAGCGAGGCGGAGAGCCAGATGATCTTTGAAAGCGCTCCCATCGGGATAGCGAAGATCAACATTCGAGGTTTTCCGATCGCCAGCAACAAAAGATTCCAGGAGATCCTTGGTTATAGCGCAGATGAGATCACCGGCCGTCCATTCTCAACGTTTGTTTATCCAGACGATCTTAAGGAGGGCCGCGCTCTGTTTCTTGAGATTGTGGCCGGCGGGATCGAACATTACGAGATTCTCAAACGACTGGTCCGGAAAGATGGAAAGGTGATCCATGCAACTATGACCGTTTCCCTTGTGAGGGCGCTGTCTGGAAGGCCAAGTCATACCATCAGCATGGTGACACCACTCCCCGAAGGCAAAGTTTGTTCCCGGACCGAAGACCTCCCCCATGCGACTGCATGATTCGTGAGTTGTCTCCTTACGTGGACATTGCCTGGAACTGCATTTTGCTTGCTCGATCCTGCGATTCTGAAGCCTCCGGCGAGATTTCGTCAGACTGCTCAAAGAGCTCGCGGTAGAGGGCGCAATCCCGATACAGTTCCTCGTGTGTTCCTTCCGCGATGATCCGCCCCGCGTCAAGAAGGACGAGCCGGTCGACCCAGGTCAGGGAGCGCAGGCGATGGGAGATGATCACGACGGTTTGTTCCTGTCTTCCTTCAGCGATGGACCGAAGTATGGCTTTCTCGGTCGGAACATCGAGCGCGGAGGTGGCCTCGTCAAGGATGAGGATTGCAGACTCCCTGAGTAGAGCCCGCGCCAGCGCCAATCGTTGACGCTCCCCGCCCGAGAGCCCTGCCGCGTCGGGACCGAGCTTGGTGGAGAGGCCATCCGGCAGGCGCTGAACCACATCTCTGAGCTGCGCGGATTCGATGGCCGCCTCAAGTCGGCTATCGGAGGCCAAAGGCGAGGCGTAGAGCATATTGTCCCGTATCGTCCCGGAGAACAAGGTGGGCTGTTGTGGCACGTAGCAGATCGCACTTCGCAATGTTACGAGCCTGTAGTCTTGGAGTGCGATCTTTTCGAGCGTGATGGTTCCCCTCATCGGATTTGCTACGCGGGCGAGCAGCCGCGCAAGCGTGGATTTACCAGAGCCACTTCGCCCAACGATGGCCAATCGTTCCCCGGGCCGAATGGATAGGGAAATATCGTGAAGCGTCTGCTTGCCATCGGAATGCGAGAAGCATATGGAGTCGCATACCAGGCCGCGGCGCATGGGAGATGGAAGAGAATCGACTAACCCATGGTCCTGTACGGTCGCTGTTGTCTCGAGGATCTCACGAACACGGCGCGTGCTGGCCAACATTCTCTGCGAACGGGCGTACAGTTCCATGACAGTCGAAACGGGCTCAAATATCCGGGTGACATAGGAATAAAACGCGACCAGGCTTCCTATGCTCAACACCCCTCTCAGGTATTCGTGCGTCCCGACTCCGAGCAGGCACATGATCGCCAGGGCCATCACACTAGTGACTGCAACGCTGAAGCCGATTTCCGTGCGGCGTTGTGCCCATTGCGCCGCCGCAGTCTGATAGCGGGTATCGATGACGTGGGTAGCGCTCCGTTCCTCCGCACCGGGAAGCTGAATCTGCGGAATCGCACCGAGATGTTCGGCAAGTCGAGCTGAGCTTCGACCAACCTCAGCCTGTGCTCGATCTGCTCTGGCCAAGATTACGCTCCGAAATCCGACGCGCACCCAAAGGAAAAGGGGCAAAAACGGCAGGACTGTGAGTGTCATCCGCCAGTTGAGGGTGAACATGATGGCGAGATTCAACGCGAAAAACAGGACTGATCGCAGGATTGTATTCAGCGCGTCTGCAGCGAATTGCGCAACCTGCTCGGCATCCTGCTCGATGCGGCTGAGCTTCTCACCGACGAGAACGCGTTCATGCCAATCGGATGAAAGTGTACTCATGTGTCGTACAAGGTCACCACGTAACTCCAGGCCTATGTACTGGCCTATGCGAAAACTGGCCAATGATGAGACACCACCGACAACAGACCGAGCCAGGAAACATAGGGCTATCAAGCCGACCATCAATAGCGAGGAAGTATTCTTATGGCTTGGCAAAGTCACATCAAGCCAATGCCGCATCAATAACGGATCCACGGTGGCCACAATACCACCAACAATCGCCGCGATGACGCTAACAATCACAGAGCCTGTATGCGGCTTCGCTCGCCCAATGAGCCATCGAGTTGTGGTCGGGCTATCCATCGATGCGTTTCATTGTGAATGTGTAGTTAAAATATTGGCCGCCGTATTGCTATTTGCTTCTACTAGCTCGATGCGTGAAACTTCATGGATTTGACCGTCATCCAACGCGGAAGCGAAGATCTCGGGTTGCTGTCTACCGTTCACTCCCTCCTGAATCACGTCAAGCAGGGCAAGCTCTCTGTTTGACATCAGGCCACAAGCGTTCGACTCGGTGGCTCGCTCTGTTGCTGTTGCATAAGACTGGCGTTCCATCGCCCTATAGAGTTCCGATCCAGCTGGTGGATTTGTAACAGGCCATCTGCTCGATCCCGCGGGTTGGCGCTCCTCCTGCTTCAGTCGGCAGCACGCTCTGCAATAGCTCAAAGTTAGGCATCGCAGGAAAATTGAGAATCTCTGGATTTCGGATCCACGTGTACCTTGAGGACTGAGTTGAGATTTTGCCCTAAGGATGAGGCTGTGGCGAAGAGGGACGACGAGCGACTGACCGATATCGAGAAGGAGATCATAGCCGAGATCCGCTATTGGCGTTCGATGCCGGCAGGCGATCCGCGGAGAGAAGCCCTCAGCGATCCGGTCACCTACCTCCATCAATTGATCGAAGCCAGGCATGCAAATGTGCAATTGCACGTTAAGAACATCTTGCCAGCACTCGGAATTTCGCGGAGAACGTTCGAAAGAAAGTTCAAAAGGAAGTACGGAAAGAATGTTCGGGAGCATATCCAGGAGGTCAGACTTGAGACTGCCTGTTCGATGCTCGGATATGTACCGGTCGAGCTGATCGGAGACATTGCTGAACGGCTCGGCTATACCGAGATACGGGACTTCAATCGCTTTTTCTCTGACCATACGCATATGTCACCGACACAGTGGCGAGAACGTGAACAGGCTTTGACCATGCGCGACTGTCGCAAGTTCGACGAGGAAGACGACTCAAATAACTAGCCACACTCTATCGCGTGTTTTGCGAAACCGAACAGGCTCCCCGCATTTTGTCCACTTCTACGAATTGTGATTGCGTTTATGCAGTGGCACACTCATCTCCACAGTTGGATGGATCGTGTTGGAGTTCCTACTGACGTCCGGCGTAGCGTGAAAAGAGACTCCGGCGTACTGAGAAACCCACTCATCTTTCCATCTGGTACGCGTTAGGTGTATCTCCGGGGCCGACCGACGCAGTGATGCCTACTCGTCCGACCAAACCCGAGCAATTCATCTTCATTGAGGTGACAACGTGATTCAGACTGCTCCGCAGCTTAACTCGATCGTTGACCAGGATGGTGCAGTCATCCTCAACGGGCCTCGGTGCCAGATCACGACGCTCGATGCGATGGGTGGCTATATATGGCGTCAAATCGAACAAGGTAAGACGAAAGAAGAAATTGTCTGCCATCTCGTTGCGGAGACGGCGACCGACATCCAGACGGTCGAACGAGACGTACAGGAGTTCCTGGCGGACCTGGCGTCACGAGCTTTGATCCAAGATGTGGCTGCCGCCCAGCGGCGTTCGGAGGATCAATGACATTGACTTCGTCACACGACGAGCTGGAGTACTATCACTTGCTGCTTCTCGGTTCAAAAACACAAATCGCGTTGCTCGAAGAAGCAGGCGGCGAATCTCGCTTACCGCGTATTGGCATTCCGCGGTACACACGTCCGGCCGAACAGATTACGGCGTTGGTATTCGAAAAATGGCGTCTTCGCGCCATTGTCATCGACTGGCTGAGCGGGCATAAGGGATCACCTTATTGCGCTGTGCTCGAGATCTTCGAGCCGGTACCATTTCCTTGCGACGGGCTTAGTTCTGTTCCGATTGCGGAGGTTCCGAGACATGTACTGCCGAAGGAGTCACTGACCATGCTCGAAGGGATGGTGGAAGGAAATCCCGGTGAACGTGGACCCTTCTCGCGCCTTGGATGGATCGAGGACGCGAAAAATTGGATACGAGAAAGCGCAAACGATCAGGGACTAGAGTTTACGGATATTCGTCAACTCAACGCCGGCGGCTCGTTCGCGCTCGCTCGACTCGATACGCGCTGCGGCCGAGTGTATTGGCTCAAAGCAGTTGGAGACCCCAATCTACGCGAGTTCGCCACTACTTCCTATCTGGCCAAGCATTGTCCCCAATATCTTCCAAGGATACTGTCCCTGCGTGAGGATTGGCACGCGTGGATCATGGAAGAGTTTGGCTCATCCTTGCACTCCTCGGAGTCTTTCGCCGATTTTGAATTGGCTGCAGTTCGACTTGCTGCCCTTCAGATACAGTTCATTGGCAAAGATGAGGAGCTACTCGCGGCGCAGTTCGTCGATCATCGGATGCCGACAGTCGACGGCCATATCGACGAGTTGATCGCATATCTCGAAGAAGCGATGGCGCTGCAAACCAGCACTAGGGTACCTGCACTTTCGAAAACTCGTCTGCTTGAGATTGGAGTTTTGCTTCATCGGGCCTGTAGTGCGATGCAGGAGCTGGCGATACCGGACTCGGTGATGCATAGCGACATTAGCCCAGGAAGCATTCTCGGCGATGGAGTGAATTGCGTATTCACCGACTGGTGCGAAGCGTATCTCGGAAATCCCTTTATTGCCCTTGAACAGCTCTGTGTTCATGTTTCACGAAAGACAACCGTTCCCGATACCTGGCGCGCAAGGCTGACCAGCGCCTACAGGTATTGCTGGCGCGATGTCCTTACTGAGAAGCAAATCGAAGGAGCTCTGCGACTTGTTCCACTCGTATCAGTGCTTTCCTACCTTTACGGTCGCGGCGATTGGCTATACTCTCCGCGCCGGCAAGATCCTGGAGTCCAGGGCTATACGCGCAGCCTCGCTCGACACTTGGATCGGATCGCAATCAGCTCAGGTCAACAGGAGGCATTATGTCAATCTGCGTAGCTGGACCTATCGACGTTGTGGATACGATTCACGGCACGGTCGTAGCCGATCCCTACCGCTGGCTTGAAGAGAGAGATTCTCCAGAGACGGAACAGTGGCTTGTCGACCAGAGTGCACGATTTGAGGAGTACTTCAGAAGAGTTGGTAATTTGGACGCTCTGCGATCCCGGGTGAAGGAGGTTCTTGATGTTGAGACCACAGATCAGATCGGAAAAGTTCGGGATCAATACTTCTATCGTAAACGCAAAGTTGGAGAGCAACAGGCGTCGGTCTACCTCATGGACGCCGATACGCGGACCGAGCAGAAATTGGTCGACCCTAGCGCTTTGGGACCATACGCCTCGGTCGGGATCTATCGCATCTCGAACGACGGCAATTGGCTGGCCTACGAACTGAAGCATGGTGGTGAGCATAGCAAAGCCATCCACGTTGTCGATGTGCAGAGCAGGAAGATTCTCCCTGACCACCTAGCCACCGGACTTGCCCGAGGATTCGCATTCAGAAGTTCAGGCGACGGCTACTACTATTGCCATGATTTCCTCGCGAATGACGCTTCGAACCCAGAGAGTGACCATCTGATCCGCTTCCATCGGTTCGGAACTGACGCACAAGATGACCACGTAATTCTGAGACTTAGCCGGGGTTCTGCCAGCAAACTCGTTCTTGGATCTGACGGCGCAATGCTTTTAGCGGTTCTGTATCAGAAGCATGGCGAAGAATATGCAGCTGACGTCTACGCTACAAATCAACAACACCACGATTCCTGGGACCGTATCGCTCATGATGTACTTGGACCGTTCAATCCATTCTTTTGCCGCGGAATGCTGCTCCTTGTTGATCATAAGGACGACGCCAACGGCGAAATCGTCGAGTTGGACGCAAGCAATTGTCGGCGACGGCGAGTTATTGTCCCCAAATGGGAAAGACCAATCAAGCGACTGACCTTCGTCCGTGATCGCATCTATGTGAGTTATCTAATCGGAACTGAAGCCACGGTGCGAGTGTGGTCGCTTGATGGAGAGTTTTTAGGCGCTCTTCCCCTTGAGAGAGGGAACACTTGGGGTATCCTGCCAACCTACTCCGCAGAAGCCGATGAGCTGTTTCTCTCGTGCGAATCCTTTAATAAGCCTCCCACCCTGTATTCCTTCAGACCGGAGACCGGTAAGCGTGCGGTTTGGAGCCAGAATTATGTTCCAGGCCTAAAGCATTCGATCGTTCATCAAAAGCTCACCTACTCAGCGAAGGACGGTAAGCAAGTTTCGATGTCGCTGGTGGGACATATGAGTTCAGGGTGGAAGGACTGTCCCGTCATTATGACTGCTTACGGGGGGTTCGGGGTCACTCTGACCCCCCAGTTCTCCACCTTTGTGTTGATCATGTTGGAACTTGGATTTCTTCTCGCTCTCCCGGAGATACGGGGCGGAGAGGAACGGGGGACCGAATGGCATGCGGCTGCCCATCGAAGGAACCACCAGGTAGCGGTCGATGACTTTGTTGCAGCTGCGGCGTGGCTACAGACGGAAGGCATTACAAGGCCGGAAAAGTTGGCCATCTTCGGCGGATCGAACTCCGGTCTTCTCGTCGGTGCAGCCGTCACCCAGAGGCCGGATCTGTTTCGTGCCGCACTCTGCATCGCGCCCTTGCTTGACATGGTGCGCTATCACCTCTTCGACCGAGCCTACGTGTGGGCGGGGGAGTATGGAACGGCGGATGACGCGGAGGACTTCCTTGCACTCCATGGATACTCGCCGTATCACCGTGTCGATAGCAAACGGAACTATCCAGCGATCCTGTTCGTGAGCGGCGACAAGGATACCCGGTGCAATCCGGCTCATGCGAGGAAGATGACAGCCCTCCTCCAGCACCGCGCTGCCCAGAGATCTCCGATATTGCTTGATTACAGCGCCCAACGCGGCCACGCCGCGACGATGCCATTGGCTGTACGCATCGATGCGTTGACCAACAGGATCGCATTTGTGTGTCATGAGCTCGGAGTTTTCAATCATGAGACGCCCTGTTCTACAGCACTTGTTCTTCGAGCTTCACGCTACCTCGTTCGAACGGAATGGAATCTGTGGCGGCACAAAGAACGTCCCCTCCAGTCCTCGCTGACGGGGCTTGCCACTGTTGATGGGCATCGAAACCAATATTCTGTCCGGCAGGTATGCCATGCAATGGACATCGCATGTGTCCTCTACTTCAAAGAGGTGAAGTGCCTGCAGCGCTCCGTTGCCCTTACGATGCTGCTGCGCCGGTATGGTCTGGCTGCCGAACTTGTAATCGGGGGGCGCATCGTCCCAGCGAAGTTCCATGCATGGGTGGAGTTGAAGCGAGTCGTGGTTAATGACAAACCGTATACGCCACAACTCTACCGGGAACTGCAACGGTGCTGAACAAAGATCTGATCCTGGGGAATGCTTTATGAGTGTTATCTTTGGCATCCACGACTCGTCTGACCCGAGGGGTTTCAGGCAAGCTTTAGAGCTCCTGGCGCCGGTCACGATTCGTTATGGCCCTGACGGCACAACCATCTCTGCGAATGGTTCCGTTGGAATGTGTTTTCAGGCATTCCAAACTCATCAGCGATCATTGCTCGAACGGCAGCCTTATCTTGATGGCTTAGGAAATATGGTCGCGCTCGATGGAAGGCTTGACAACTACGAAGACATCGCCGCCGCCCTAGGAGTTAAAGCCGCCGAGAGCCCCGATTCCGTACTAATTCTTGGAGCGTTTGAGCGGTGGGGGCAGGAGTGTTTTTCCCGGCTTGTCGGAGAGTGGGCGGTCGCTTTATGGAACTCACAAGATCGCGTCCTCTATCTGGCAAGAGACCATGCGGGAACCAGAACTCTTTTCTACAGGAATGTAGGAGGTCGAACCATCTGGTCCACATATCTTGAGACCTTTTTCACAGAGAAGAATCCACTTGAGTTGAGCAAGGAGTATCTGGCTCGCACCATCGCCTGTCAGCCTGCGGGTGAATCGACCCCGTATAGAGACATTCATGCCGTTCGCCCTGGACACTATATGGCGATTAAAGATGGAAAGGCGAGTATACGTCCGCATTGGAATTGCATTGCAGAGTCCGAGATTTGTTATCGACGAGAGGCCGAATATGATGAGCACTATCTCCAACTCTTTGGGCAGGCGATCAGCCGCCGAAGTCCGCCCGGAACGCGAGCAATAGCTGAGTTGAGCGGCGGCATGGATTCTTCGGCTATCGTTTGCATGCGGGACCACATGGCCTGCGGCCCGATCAATGATATGGATACGTTAGATACCGTCTCGTACTATGACGACACCGAGCCAGATTGGGATGATCGGATATATTTCGAGGCAATCGAGAGATACCGCCAAAAGATAGGGATTCACATCGATGTCTCTCAAAGGATTGCTCAATACGAACCCTTGCTTCTACAAACCCGTATTTACCCGTATATTTGCGGGGATCGTAGCTACTTTGATGCTGCGACTAAGTTCGAGAATGCCGTTGGTGGAAAGGGTCATAGGGTTATTCTTTCCGGAATCGGGGGGGACGAACTACTCGGCGGCGTTCCAACTCCATTGCCCGAATTGACGGACTACGTCAGACGAGGTCAACTATCAAAGCTGATATCTCGAGCGTTCGCGTGGTCTTTAGTCGGACGCAGGCCGTTTGGACAACTGATACTTAGCTCGATAGAGGCGACAATTGCCCTTTGCCGCGGTTCTGTAAGTGAGGTCGCGCCGTCCTGGTTGACTCCCGAGGGGCGGAGGTTGTGCAGTCATTCCAATCCGCGCCGCGTAGAAAAAAGAACACTAATTTGTGCTAGACCAAGCGCAATTGCAAATGGTCACACCTGGTGGGTTCTTCTCGATACCCTGCCAAATCAAGCGCCAAAGCTATTAGGTTGCTATGAGTACCGGTTTCCATTTTTGGATCGAGATCTTGTTGAGTTTTTACATCGATTGCCCCGTCAGCAACTTGTACAGCCAGGTCGGCGACGTCTGCTCATGCGACGAGCGCTTCGAGGGATTATTCCAACCGAAGTTTTAGAACGTAGGCGTAAGGCGTTTGTCTCGCGTGGGCTGACCGCACATCTCCAAAAGGGGCGCCCTACAATCGAAAAGCTCTTCGCAGATTCACTCCTAGCGGAATACGGTCTCGTTGATTCGAGAAAAATCCAAGCCGCACTCCAAGCCGCATTGTCTGGCGAAATGGCGTGGATAGGGCACTTGACGAGAGCGATCGACATAGAAATATGGTTGCGAGGCCTTCGAACTTGATAGGACTCATGTGACCCGTCGTCTCGCAGCGACAATAGAGTTCCGCCCAATACAAATGGGGCGACTGAGATCCGTGTGAGCACTGCTGGCACATAGCCGTGTTCGCACGGAAATTGCACCAAAGAAAGGAACACCTCATGCGCTACACAAAACCAAATGTCCTGACCACGGTTGATGCAAACCGTGCCATCCAGACCCACAGCCATCCCAATGCCAAAATTGCGACCATGGCGGACAACGCCGCCGCAAATTCCTTCTCAACCACCGGAGCATACGAGGCGGACGAATAACGCCCACATGTCGAAGGTACGAGATCTACGTCCATCTTTCAACGACCTACGATAGGCAGACTCAGGGCCGTCTATCGTAGGTCCTAATTCCCGATGACTTCACAAGCTCTTCAGAAACAGCTTTTTAGCACCTGTTAGTGCGTATTCGATTATCCCAAGCTGGGACCTAATTGCGGACGGATACTTTGTTATCTACAGAGTTTTGCCCTCTGTCACGTTGCGCTTTTAATGCCCGCCAGCGCCGATACTGATCGTTCTTTCTCTGATCGTCATCCTCGTATCCCTGCAACCAGAAGCGATACCAATCGACATTCCGTTGTAGGCTGGCGATACGCGCCTTTGGGTGATCTGGTTGGTGCTGTTCATCCGGATAGTAATAGAGTTCGAATGGCTTGCTTAGGCGAAAGAGGCTTTCGCGAAGCTCGTAATAATGAATCAGGTTTCCGGGCACTTTTTCGGGTGACTTATAAGGAAGCTCTTCATGGAAGCCATATCCCATCACCTCTATGAGCAGAGGTGTCCGTATCTTTGCGTAGTTGAATGACGGGGAGTACTTGAGCCAGTTCTCTAGCGCCCCTCCTTCGGGCGAGCCGCCATACATGTGTTCAATATCTGTTGCAAACCATGGAGCTAGCCAGTAATCACTCAAACTATATTGAATGTTGTCTGCGACAGTTGCGGCAGCGTAGAGGACCCGAGCATGGACCAGATCAAACTCAACTTGCCACCCTGTCCTACTGAACCCGATAATCCCAACCTTCGAGGGATCGATCATTCCTCTCTTGTCGAGCATGTTGACCGCACTGTCCCATATATCCATCTGTTGGACCGCCTCCCCAATGCCACCTGGATAGTTTCCTACATTTCGATTATCGAGATCGTCTTGAAATTTCCAATCGTCAGCTACAGTGCGGACAAGATACATTATCCCAGCCGTCGCCAGAGGTTGTGGCGCAAATGAGGGATCGTGATTGCTGCCTGAGTCACAAACAAACCATCCCGCTCCGTCACCTTTCGTTTGGATTACGAGTGGATAGCGTAGGCCTTGTTTGTAATTCGGCGGTAGGAACAGCAAACCGTTCACACTTAGCCCGCCAGTTGTGACCCAATGTACCGCTTCGGCCGATGCAAATTGTGCTCTATGAAGTTGAGGGTTTATATCAGTTAGTATTGCGAGTTGCTTTAGAGAAGATTGATATCTAAATAATTCAGGCGAGGTTGTGGCAGTCTCATGGGTTCCGATAAGCTCGGTTCCATCGGAAACTATAAAGGCGTATTGGTCGTTGTCAGGTTGGGGGAGCGTGATGTGTTCCGCCTCGTGCCACGCATTTCCGAACCGATGGAGCCTCGCAAACTTTGCAAACCCTGTTTGGATGATGATGTCCCCATCAGGTCGCCATACCAGTGGTCTCTCGTGATGAAAAGGAACATGGCGATAGACTTCCTCGACCGTTCCAGACGCGGCATTTACGGAAAAAAGATTTGCGTCTGCGACTGATGCGTGATGCTCTTTCACATCCTCTGCCTTCCATCGGCTGCCGACAGGAGAAGGCGAATTGACAAGGAACGACTGACTGTCGTTTGACCAAAGGGGGGTGCTTGCAGGAAAGGGAGAGTTCAACGCTAAGGCGGTACTTGCTTTATCTAGATCATAGAGAACCATGATGTCGTGCTGCGGAAGAGCTGCGAATGGTTTCATCGACAGATCGTCATTCCACTCAGCCGGAAAGCGATCAGAGAGATAGTTGAGCAATAGGCGTTTTCCATTTGGCGATAGGCTTAGCGACCGTGCCAAAGGTAGACGGGTCGACTTGAGGTGACTAAACGGATTTTCAATGTTAACCGACAACGGGACAGACCATTCGCCTGAAGTGTTTCGATGAGAAATGTAGATGGATCTGGTTACTGTTGTCTCACTAACGCTGGAGCCCGAGCTCACAAGGTAACCTCGTGCAATGTCGTCCTCACTTGTCCCCGCTACGTGCGAGTCTATGTTTTGCTTATCTTGGACCGCGTAGGCTACTGTGGTCCCCAAACTATCGATACTGTACGAATCAATGGTACTTGCAACAGGATCGATCACTTCCTTATGCCCTGTGGAAACATCGAATAGTACAAGGGTATTCGTGTCTCCATTGTCGTCCCCAAAAAGCATTGCAATGCGTCTGTCATCGCTTAACCACGTCAGCTCTGAGATATTACCGCTAAGAAGAGGTTTTCCGAGAGATACAGTCTTGTCATCGACATCTCGGACAAACAGCTCGTAATCGTTGCGATTGTGTTCGATGTCAGGAGTCTTCACTAGATAGGCAATCCGCCTGCCGTTTACACTTAATGACAAGCTGGTAATGTATCTAACACTGACACAATCGCTTGGCGACACCCCGGGCGCTTGTCCCCATAGATAGCTTCCGATTCTGCAGAACAAAAGAAAACCAATCATTGCAACGCACTTCGATGTGTAACGCATGTGACCTGCTCTCACTTTATTGTTCCCAGCTTTCAAAAGCTCAATTTAAGGTTCAACTGTAGCGAGCGGGGACCACCCATTTGATACAAGGGGCTTAGATTCCCAAGGCTCTGCGCAAGTATTTGAGTAGCTAGGCCAAATTGGACGTTAGCGCACGTACCGGCGACAGCACCTCCACAAGTTGCGCCAATCATGCCAAAGTTGGGATGATTGGAAATATTGAACGCTTCCACTCTGAACTGTCCTCGTAACTTGTCGTAGATCGGAAAAGAACGGCGGATAGCAACATCACCCTGGATAGCGCCGAACCCCGTCACGAAGTTGCGAGGCGCACTTCCGGTTTGTCCAGATGTTGGCACGGTGAAAGCAGCAGGGTTGATACGCCGCCTCCCGGGGTACATCGATCCATGCAGAATTAGCGGCACGTCTGCGACAAGATTCAATCCACCATATTCAGTCGCACCGTTAGCTGGATCAATGATTGAGTTGCCGTTGAGCGTGATAGGGAAGCCGGTTCTGGCCGTGAATCTTCCATCAATACCCCAATGCGAGGTCAGCGAATTCAACCAAGAGTAACGTCCGCCATGAGGAAGATCGTAGGACACTGCGGCAGCGACGTTATGCCGGACATCCAGGTCCGAATTGCCATGCTCATAGGGAAGGGCTGCGCTATAAGAGCCATAGTCTAAAGCGTGGGACCATGTGTAGGATGCCAGTGCTTGGAGACCGCGAGCGATTTGCCGTTGATATTTGACTTGCAATGCGTTGTAGCTCGATGTCAGTCCGTTACTGAATACAAAGAGGTAATCGAAATTCGGATTGATCGCTGAAACATTGGACTCGTCCTCCCGCAGAAGCTTTCTCCCATTTGCGCCAACGTAAGAGAGCGTGACAGACTCTGAGCGATCAAGAGCTTGTTCGAGGCTGACGTTCCACTGTAACGTGTATGGCAATTGGAAGTGCGAAGGGTTCGCGTATACGTTGCCGTAAGGGGCAGTAGGTGGATTAGTGATCGTTGGGGTCACTGTCGACGGAGCGACTGGAAAACTGGAGGCAGTTCCGTAGACTGTTCCAAAATAATTGACAGCCGTAAATCCCGGTCCACTGAACCCCTGCGAACCAGTCTGCTGTCCCGTATCGAAGAACACGCCGCCACCACCACGAATAACTGTTTCTTTTCCCGCATCGTTGTGAAGCAGGTATGCGACTCCCATCCTTGGAGCGATGCCTAACCAATCCGTCTTCCACAAGGGAGTGCCTTGAGGGGCTAGGGTCATGGTGGCAGGCTTATTGAAGCCGAGGACGGTGTACGGCATCAAACCATGAGATACACCCGGTGACGGATTAATATCCCACCGGACTCCCATCGATAGGGCCAGACGGGATGTGGCCTTCCATTCGTCTTGGAGATATGCGGAGAAATTCGTATATACAGGGACTTGTGCCGCAAACGACTCTCCCAGTCCCACATCGACACTGTTGGCGAGTATTGAGGCTACGCTCGCAAGTTCGTACAATGAACGAGATGCTACGGGAATGGTCGGGGCTAGTCTTCGCCAATCTATCCCGATTTTGAAGGCATGCTTCCCGTGTTGTATCGCAATCGAGTCAACTAGATTCCACTGTTTCTGTTGTCCCCAAATCGCCCCTGTTTCGTTGAGTTCCGGGAAATATCCGCCAAAAACTGGGTCAACTGTAATGCTTGCCCCCTCCCGAGGAATTCCCTGGATTGCGAAGAGATCGACCGGAACAGCACCTCCGAAATTATCATTCGAGTTAGTGGATACATTTGTGTTCGTGCTGAAGTTCAATTTGAAGTCGTTATTGGTTCTTTCGCTGAGATTCGCGGTTGTCCCGAATGTGTAGGTGCGGGAAGTATAGGCTGATGAAGTGATTACTGACGGTGTGCCGTCGTTCGCGGAAATTCCTCGTGAATCTGCGTCAGACGGGGTATTGCTGAAACGGAAGAAGAAGTGGATCCGCTGGCGAAAATTGTGGTCTATGCGAGCACTGATTGCATCGGCCTGGCTTGGGTTGGACCAAGCGCCCACGAATTGCCCCATTCCGCTGACAAGATCGGGGTATCCGAGAGTAGGCAACGGAAAGGCATTGAGAGCCTGTTGCAAAGGGCCGGTGGTGGAATGTCGCAGCGCAAGGTCCGGAACAGCGTTGACCGTGGCAGGCGATGGGACTACTAAGCGGAGGCCTTCGTAGGAGAAGAAGAAGAAACTTTGATTTGTGCCGTCGTAAAGCCGAGGGATTCTGATAGGTCCGCCTAAAGTTCCACCGAAATCATTTTGCCGCTCGGCAGTCTTATTGGTGACCGGAGTCGTATTGTCGTTAAACCAGCTATTGGCGTCCAGGACATCGTTGCGAAAATAATCGAAGGCCGTGCCATGCCAATCGTTTGTGCCTGACCGCGTCACCATTGAAAACTGGCCGCCGGGGTTGCGGCCATATTCCGCGGAATAGGTGGAACTCTCAACGCGAAACTCCTGCAATGCATCTACGGAGACGAGTCCTTGCGTCGTTCCCAAGGCTGTGGAGGCAGAAAGTGAGCCACCAGCAGCGGGCGATACATTGTTCAACGGCACTCCAGTGTTCGCACTCACTCCGTCCACGGTGTAGTAGTTCGATTCAGTTCGCTGGCCGTTGATGCTGAACTCCCCAGTGGTTCCTAAGACGCCCGCGGCGCGCTGCGGGGAGTTTGTGATCGCGCCCGGCGCCAACAGAATTAGGCCCTGAAAGCTGCGTCCATTGAGCGGAATATTCTCTACGAACTTTCGGTCAATGACTGTGCTAACTGATGCATTGCTAATATTGATCGTTGCGCCACTACCATCCACGGTTACGCTTTGGTGCGCCGCACCTACCTTAAGGATCAAATTCAGATGTTTGTCGTCACCAACGTTGAGAAGCAGGTTGTCAACGGAGATCTCAGAAAAGCCGGATTTCGACACGGCTAGCGAATAGTGCCCGGGCTTTAGAAAAGGGAAAGTCGTCGTTCCAGTTCTCCCACTTATGGAATGTTGCTCCTGGTTGGTATCGATGGCGCGGAGCGCCACCTCTGCGTCCGGAACCACGGCCCCAGAAGAATCGGTGACAGTGAGGGCCAGGCTGGCAGAACTTGTTTGAGCAAGAGCACTAATCTGTAGGGTGGCCGAAAGAAGGATGATGAATATCGAGCAAACGAATCTGCGAAAAAATAATCGAAAGTAAGGCATAGGACTCCTAAGGCCTCTCGGGCCTTCATAAAAATGAATGATCTGTCTGTTAGTTTTTTGCTTCAGCCTGTCGGAGCTTATGGAGTCGCTCGATGGTGCCTTGGAGCGTCTTCTCCTCAGTCTCGAGGTCAGACATCAACCCACCAGCATCTGCGAAGTTATAGTTTTCGGGGAGACTCGATGGAGAAAGTGTGAAGCCTGTCGTGAGGAGACGGTCCAAACGTTCACTGTCATGGTTGAGGATGATGGCGGCCTCTTCGAGTTCGCCGATGTTATGAAGCAGGGAGACACTCCATTGTGAATTCGGGAGGCGCGCTATTCTATTTTGCCCATACGGCGCCAGTTCAGCTCGAAGCGCCACCAGATGCTCGTTGAATGAGTGAATGTGCTTTTCAAGGAGAGTGAGCCAGAGCGTCTTGTCTTCAGGCGCCATTGAGCGAAGTTCACCGAGAGAGAAATCGCGGCCTGCGATCTGGGCGATACTCCAGCCTTCGCGATGAAGCTCGGCACTATTAAAGGTAACGTCACGAGAGAGCGTTCGAATCCGATCTTCCAGCGAAGTCTCCGCCAGCCCATCATGAGCAAGAATTGGGCGGATCTGGTCGTCGAAGGGTATGCGTCGGGTGTCCACTGCAATTGATTCGAGGGACTCCATAGAGACGGGTTGTTCTTTCTTGCGAGACGGCACGGGCTCGTCACTTGAGTGAAGATCGATCTTCAATTGATTACCACTTTTAAGAGATTGAAAGACTCGGCTGACAGAGGTCTTTTCTACGGATGTAGGAAAGACTCCATTGAGTTCTACAGTCCCGTCACTTCGCCGCTCGAGATTCACAATCCTCTCGACATCCGGCCCGAGACTGTTGAGAAGTTGAAGCGCTTCGAGCGTTAAGTGAGTTGAGGAACTGAGACCCGGGTTGAGATTAAGCGAGGAGCGAAGGTCACTGAGCGGGACGGAAGGGTCGAAATCGCCGTCTACCACCTGATCAGCGCGGAGTATTTCGTATGTGAGCTCCCTGAAATGATATTCGCGTGTAACCTTGCCCCTCCTCAGTCGTAAAGTCTCCGACGTCGGATGCAAATCCGTTCCCGAGAGAACAATATCTGCGTAGATGAGAGACGGTGGTGCAGAATGTTGGGGTGTGCCGTAGACAAGTTGGTAGTCATTCCGCCTCCGCTCCACGCGGAGCTTATCGACTTTGCCAATCAGCCGATCAAAATCCGATGCCTCCGGGATTTGGGACCATGCGTCATTAAGAATGTCCGCCGCAGGCTTGTCTGGCGCTTGGTGTCGCATTCCGTCTTTGGGCGTGTAGGTCGTGGATTTACCGGATGCATCAGACCAGCGACCAGCGAGAAGCTTGTGATCCGCTCCTACCATCCTGATGGCACGTCGCTCAAAAGCGTCATCGTGGAGTTCCTGAACTGTCGCCGATTCAATAACTTTGCCTCTGTCATCTCTGACTTCTAGGGCGAATGTCCGGCGGCTCGCGCCTCCGACAGGGATGGCGATCCGTGCTGTTCGCTCAGATTGGGCGAGCAGAGAGATCGCTCCGGGTACGTCGTGGGAGGCTATTCGTGGTTGTTTTCTCCACGGTAGAGCGAGCGCCAAGATAGCGGCCATACCGAGGGCGGCAAAAAGACCAATGTGAAACCGGATTTCAGCATTTGATAGCCAACTTAGCAGTCTCCGCCAGAGTTGCCGGTGTGAAACTGGATGCGCCGAAGCATCTGGAATCTCAACAGATCGTGGTTGGAAAATAGGAAGGCGCTCTTCTTCGAAGATCCAGCTCTCCTCCAACACCTCAAGCGCGGGGTCATAATAGGTGAGTTCAATCACGGAACCACTAGCTGAAGGATTCAATTCGAGGACAAGAAACCGCTCGTCACTGAATGGGATCTCGGTGCGTAGTGGATAGAATCCAGGGAACCCCTGATGTTGCAGGTCGACATACAGGAGGCTGTGACCCTGCTCGCTGAGGATCGAGATGTATTTCGGAGTCGTCGATGGCTCGAGCAGGATCTGGAAGCGGCTCAGGGCCGATGTGACTTTTTGAGCGCCGTGCACGTGGCCATCGACTGCGATTTCAAGAGTCTTAGGTCTGTGCTCCCGCGCAGCGCGGAGCTTCTTTCGCATTGCCGCCACGGTGCGGTTTCCGGAACTACGAGTTGAAGGAGGGTTGCTGCCACGATCGTTGGGATCGTCAGGAAATCGCTTGGAGAGTTCTGGAAAATGGAGCAAGTGATTTGCCCTCTCAAGGCAATCCTGGCAGCTCACGAGATGTCCGACTTCCCGTGTAGTCAGTTGCCGCGTTGAGTTTGCGGAGTAGAGAAGCTCGAGAGCATCCGAGGTAAAACATTCGCCCTCTTTGGCTTCAAAGACACGATTATGAAGCCAAACAAAGAGGGACGCAGGATCGTCTGGCAGACTCAGTTTTGTAAAGGACACCTTGACTATCGAATCCGAGCCCGGAAAGTGCAGAGATCCGGGCAGTTTCAGAAAAACCTTAGCCTCCAGCCGGGCGCTCTCAACCAACTTATAAACAGCAGCCGGAGTTGTCCTGAGAAGAGCAACGATCTCCGAGGGAAAGTACCCAAGAATGAAGCGAAGTATCAAAACACTACCAGCACGGGAGGACATTCGGCGCGCACAGGCGTATTCACAGATGCCCGCAAGATCGCTCCGGACATAGAGCAGCCTACTGTTATCTGCACCGGACAGAGCCGACTCCATCGTGTCGTAGTCTACGGTTTGCAGGTTTGAGAGGGGATCGCGTCCTCGGCGGCGGTGCTTATCATTCGAGAGGTTTTGAAGGGCGCGGTAAAGATAACCTTTCAGACGCTCATCGTCGGTGACATCAATGTCCGAGTGTGAGAAGACGAATCGGACATACAGGTCTTGCACCAGATCCTCGGCTTGATCCTTCGAACCACGTGTCAGAGGCAGCGCTCGGTCGAGCAACCACGCGTAACGATCAAGAAAGATGCTCTCGTGATCGGCTATCTTTTCCAGTTTCAGATTTTGACGAGAGCTCACTGTTTCTCCTCTACCCACCAGTACGAATAGGAAGTGTCATGCTTGATGTTTTGGAAAAATCTAGGACTTTCTGCGGAGACTTCAAGCGACAGAAGGAAGGCTTGCGTTGGCGAGGACATTTGCAGGATGTTGCCGATTATGAAAATTGACGCGAAGCGTCATATTCCTTCGACGAAAGCATCGGAAAGAATCTGTGGTCAACGCAGGTGAGGCAGGCGGTAGGCCAGAAGCTGGCGAGCCGGTTCGGTAGAGCCGGAACGCCAAACTCCAGACTTACAGCTGCGTCACACTGGAGACCGCGAGGCGATAGCCTTCATCGCGGACATTCTCGATCAGGTCCTGGATTTGATGCTCTTTGAACTTCAATCGCAACCGATAGAGCAGGCTCTCGAGAGTAGCGGAAGAGCGGCGGATATCACTGCCCCACACCTTCTTCATGATCTCCTCGCCAGAGAAGACTTTGAGCGGGTTTGAGGTTAACATGTCCATTACCTTGGTCTCTCGGACATTCAACTCGATTGAAACATGTCCCACGGAGAGCTTGCGCTCTTCGCGATCAAGCCGAAAGTCTCGCGTGCCAACCCATCGATTGTGGGAAGGTCTCGGGTGGAGGAGCCGCTCGTCTCGCCTGAAATGGGCTTGAATCCGCGCGAGCAGGACTCGGAACGAGGCACTGCGTTTGACGATATATTCATCCGCGCCGGCATCGAGGGAAGCCATCTGAACGAAATCATCGCTGAGTGCGGAATGGATCAAGATCGGGACGTTGATGCCCGCGGCGCGGAACTGCCGTACCAGTCCGGCTCCGTTGGCAGGGTGGGCAGGGGTATCTGCATCTTCTTTGAGGTTCAGCTCTACGATGATTAAGTCAAAATTCGAGGTCTCAACCAGCCGTTGAGCCGAAGCCACATCCTCTACAAGCTCAACATGATAGCGGGACTTCTGTAGAGCCTTCTGTAATTCCGCACTAATCACTGGTTCGTCATCGACCAGGAGTAACGATTTCATAGAACCCCAAACTGGGAGGTGTGCTGTGAATTCAAATGCTCTGAGGGAAGAAAGCGAAACATTGCCAATCTTTGTAGCCAGTATAAACGGATAAGTTGGCAAGTCCTTCAGTAATACTATGCCAGTTTTGCCAGTTTCTTTGCGCCCTTCTCTTTATCATTCATCAGCTTTTCAAATCATTTTTTCACTAAACCGGTTCAACCAGTTCAGAAGTGTTCCGGCAAACGACTTTACTGCCTGAGTGAACAAACATGCAATAAGAAATCTGATGTACATAATCTGACATCCGATACAAGAATTGACCAGATGCCGCCGTGGAGAGAAGGGCAAAAAAGCCGCAGGTTAGCGCTCATCTTTGGTGAACGAATTGGGTCGGTATGCAGATATCGTTCCGTTCCCCAGCGTCCACGTTTGCTGCAGCGAGGATCAAGCCAAACCGATAGGAGATCTTAGCGAAGTAGAACGCAATTGCGGCTCTGAAACGCGGCAATCGTCGACTAGGGGCCAGCCGACAGTCCCGCCCTCAAACGTCCGCAGGCCTAGCCGCAGATCAACGCACACCTCCCAGATCTACGTCAACCAGTGACCGGCCGTACAGATGGTTACAGAAGTTGATCCGCCCTCCCTCGGAACGGAACAACGCATGAAGCACTATAGTGCCTCTCCATGTAGGCACTATAGTGCCTTCATTAAGAGCGGTCAAGTTCAAAGATCGAAGGATGGCTCATCGCATACCCCCGGAGGGCCCCACTCTTGAGCAGGCGATTGGTCAAGTTTTGAGGAAAGAACGATTGAACCGAGGACTCAAGCAGGTCGAAGTCTCTGCTGCAACGAATTTTAGCGTGCGTTCCATCGGAAAGATGGAGAACGGCAGGCAGAGCATGACGATTCGATCGCTGGATGCGCTCGCGATGTTCTACGGCCTCCCAATAGAAGAAGTGATTATTCGAGCGAAACAGCTCCGGGATGATTCTCTTTAGTGTCGTTCGCTTTGGTGGGGCACTATAGTGCCTTATTTTCCCATACATATCCGCAAAGATTATCGTGTGAGTAAAGGCGACAAAAAGAAGCTGGCCACCCTGGAGCAGGCCTGCGGTCAGGTAATAATTCACCACCGCGAACGATTGGGCCTATCCCAGATGGACCTCGCGGTTGCGACGGGCTACAGTCTGCGCTATGTAGGTGACATTGAACGAGGAACAAAGAGCGCAACTTTGCGCACTATGAACGATCTCGCCACACTGTTCAGCGTTCACCTCGGGTCTCTGATAACCGATGCTGAGAAGCTATTGAGCAGTAAGGAAAAGCAAGCTAAGCCGCGTCCAGCCAGCAAAAGAAAATTTTTATTGCGGCACATCTAATGCAAATTGCCACGTCCCTCCGTGGAGAGGTTAGCATTCAGCGGGCGCCTATTTTATTAAACGTGGCGACTCGCGTGCGCTTGATAAGGCCGATCTCTAACTCCTCTTCGGAAATGAACTCAAATCTGGCTTGCTCCTCGACGATACGGACGGCAGCCGAGGGCTGCGGATGCGAAGAATACTGAAGATATTCAAAATTGCTTTGAAGGCGGGGTTCTCTGGAATACACGAGTGGGACCTCTTTGCCGACCACATATCTGAGTGCAACCAATGCGGTGCAATGCAGACATGAGCACCGATGATCGCCAGACACGCGAAAGTGGCGTCTTCCGCAAGATCGCGCATGGGACACGGACGCCTTCTACGCTTCTGTGGGCCTTCATGATCGCGAAGAGCGTTGCGCTTATCATGACTAACCTCGCTGACGTCTCGTCAGATTCGGAATGGAATCCCTGTCAGTCTCTCGGCTTCGGTCCATAGGTGTTCATTGGAGGTCTCTGCGGCTTCGCCAGTTGTTCAGATGGCAAGGTGGCTCCGGGTCGTGTCTCGACAATTCTCGACAAATCGGCTGACCGAATTAGGCTCGAATTTCGTCGCCCGGAGAGTCAAATCCTAAGTAGACAAAAGCTTGATAAATCGAGGGACAATGGAACAGCCTTGTACGATTTGGATCAAAGATTATAGGGGTCGATCCGGCAACTTGGGATCGAGCTGCCGCCCATTTGCACAAAAGAGCCTATTTTTACTCTTTCTAATGCTCCTGTTGATCCCCGTCCTGACGTTTCCAGGAGCGGTTGTACGAGCATGCGGTCAGACTCCATCCCTGATTGCCTCAACCGCCGCTTCCGAGGAACCGGATTTGCCCGATGCTCCATCAGCTATCCCTGATCCTCAGCAGAGCGGTCAGCTAAACATTCCACTGCTACCACTGGGGAACAATCAACCCTTACAGTCAATGGACTTCGGAGGAAAATTCAGATACATCATCGAGCCCAATTTCGGTCCCCGCAGCCTCATATTGAGCGCTTTCAATGCCGGGATCCGCATGGCGAATGTGCCCGACCATTACTCTCATGAGTGGCACTCCGGCGCTCAAGCCTACGGTCGCCTCTATGGAGATAGCTTTGCTCGTAACGGCGCTGACAGCATCGCGCGCTTTTCTACTTCTGTCCTGCTGCACGAGGATCCCCGCTATCACCGTTCCCAAAGCACCTTCTTTCCCCAGCGTTTGGGTCACGCCATTGCCTTTACCTTCGTGGATAGGACGGACGGGGGCCGTCCCACAATCGCCGTGTCGAATTTCGCCGGCGCCGCAGCTGGCGGTTTTATAGGCAATGCATACCTTCCCGCTGGCTTCGATGACCTGACCCACGCGGGTCAGAGGTCTACCGTTCTCTTCGGCGGGAGAGCAGCTCAGAATATCGCTGCTGAATTTGCCCCGGAGCTCGGCCGCTTTCTGATGAAGGTCCATCTGCCCCATTTACCGATGCCTCCAGTCTGGTGGACAGGTGATAAGTAACCCAATTTCGCCTGTTTACTCCCCTCAGCGGGAGGGGTGTGACCAAAACCAGGGTGCCTCTGTTCGGGCTGCTTTGCCGCGCTTGCAAGATTGAACTGGGCGTCTTCAGAAAGTCTGAGATCTGCGATAGGTGAGGATGAGCCCCTATAAGCGCGCATACCGTCAGCTGAGTCAATTACTGACGACAAGCCGACATCCCGGTACTAATCCGACAAACGCCTAGCAGCAGGGTTGGTGAAGAGTTATATCTGACCGCTATGGATTTGCTTCCTGCCTGATTCAGGAGATCCCGGCAAGCGAACTCGAACTTCAGTCCCGATACCGACCTGACTCTTCACAAGCAGGCTTCCGCCGTGACGCTCCACAATCTCGTATGAGATGTAGAGGCCGAGCCCATTGCCGAGGTCGCCCTTCGTGCTGTAGAACGGCTCGAAAAGATGTCGCAACGCTTCGTCGTTCATTCCGTGTCCGTTGTCCCGAACTTTGATCTCCGTCATGTCGCTATCTTGCCTGGCACTGAACGCGATTTGCCCCCCTACAGGCACAGCCTGAATCGCATTCGATACCAAATTTGCCATCACCTGGAGTATTTGGCCGAGCGTTCCGTAAATGGAGACTTCTTCTCCGCCTTCGATTAGAGCGTTGACCTCCCGGTTTCTTATCTGGCCAGCGAAGAGTTGCAATACGTCTTTGAAAATATATCCGGCGGTTCGAGACTCTGGGGTTTGAGCGCTCTCCTTCGACCATCGAAGCGTCTGTTTGGTAATCCCCGAGATTCTCTGCAGCTCGCTTTCTGCCGATTCAATGTACCCGCGAGCGGTTTCATCTTCTTTGACTCGATCGTTTAAGAGATACAAAAGGTTAATGATGGCCTCCAGCGGATTGTTGATTTCGTGTGCGACCACGCTGGTCATTCTTCCTGTAAGGGCGAGTTTTTCTGTCATTCGCAATGCCGCTTCGCGTTGACGTCGGTCGGTAAGGTCTGTGCAGGTGCCTGCCCAACCAGCTCTCGTACCATCGGCGCGAAAGTATGGGACGGCACGAACCAGGTTCCATCGGTCGGCATCCTTTGACGGCGGGTGAAATTGTACTTCCAGCTCGAAGGGAATGCCCTCTGTGACAGCAGCCGTCCAGAGCTTACCAGAGCGCTGTTGATCTTCTAACGCGAGGTTTTGCTGTTCAAACCAACGACCTTGACTGTCAAAACCCTGCTCGCCCCATTTCTGATTTACAAAGGTGAGTTGACCATCATCATCGGAGGTCCAGACGGGATGCGGCAAGGCATTGGTTAATTGCAAGAAGCGTGCCTCACCGAGTTGCACGGCTTCTTCCGCGCGCTTCAGACTGATGGTCATGATCGCCCCGCGAAACTCAGTCGCTGATTCGATCTCAACTTCAGTCCAGGGCTTGCTTCGACCTCGAACAAGTTCGCCCCAGATTTCAAATGATTTTCTGGGGTTGAGCTTTTGATTCTTATTCTGCAGCTTCTCAGGCTCCCCGGCCCACCGCACCGTTTTTATTACCTCAGGCCGAAACCACATGAGGTAGCTTTGACGGACGTGAGAGATTCGAATGGCCAGCAGGCCACTCGCAACCTCGCTGAACTCCGATGCCCAATCGATCTGGCTGCCAAGATGGCGGCTTTCAAAGACTTCGAGATCCGGCCTGCTATCCATCCACTCCGCCAGCCTCTTTAGATCGGAGTCTGATGGCGTGATCCCGGCCACAGTAAATTGCCCATCCATCACGAGCGCCGCACCTTCCGCATCTGTGATCTGGATCAAATCCCTCATCTGATCGGTCATGGCTGCGAGATAGTTGATTTCTGAAGCCATTTGGGTCAACATTCGGCGTTGCACTGCGTGGAAGTGAACCGTCTGGTGCAACCTTGCTGAAGTAGCTAGGCTCATCAATTGCGTAGCAACCAGCCGGGTCAGCAAATCGCACGCGCTGCGCACCAGATAAGGCACCGTACGCGGTTCTGCATGATGCCCGCTGATAAGTCCCCAAAGTTTTCCCTCGCAAATGATTGAGACCGACATCGAAGACATCGTTCCCATATTGCGCATGTACTCAAGATGAACAGGAGAGACACTCCGGAGGATCGACATGGAAAGGTCCAGTGTCCCTAACGGTCGTTTACCGAGCCCATGCAGGGGCGATGGAACATAACTTGCATCCGGAATAATCCGGACTGTATTGAGGATGTAGAGATCGCGGGCCTGTTGCGGAATATCGGAAGCTGGAAATCTAAGATCGAGGTAGCTGGGGAGGGTTCCATCGTTTTGCTCGCAAAGCACGGTGCCGTGGCCGGCCTCATCGAAGCGATAAAGAAGAATGCGATTGAAGCCAGTAAGATCTCCTATCTGTTCTGTGATCGCCTCGCAAAGCTCCGTTTCACCCCGAAGGTTATTGAGCTTGCTCACGAAGTTGGTGAAGACCTGGTTGGTCATCTCCGGGCTGACGAGGCGATCCGTAACCTCAAATTCGAGGATGCGTTCGCCGTTGACACGATGGGTCACGATGCTGAAGAATCGCCCACGCATCTGAAACGAACCCAGGTAGGTAAGGAGCCCTTTGTCACTGCTGGAGTGGAGGAGGGCGCTGAGAGCTCCAAAAATCTCGCGTTCGAGAATGGTCTCGAGCGGCGTACCGAGGATCAATCCTAACGGAACTTCGAGAAACTCTTCAGTGTTTTCACTCGCGCCGACAACATGTTCGGCGCGGTCATCCAGCAGCAAAAGGAAGCCATGACGTTGAATACTTCCTGGGATACGAATTGGCTCGTCGGCGCAGCTCTGACCAATCCGACATAGGCCATCGGTCACACGTTTGTCGCCTGCGCGGCTAACTTCCATCCATGGCCGATTTCCTCTGCATCCACATCCAAAAAGTCCTGAACATCGCTTTGGCAGAGACCACCACGGCGTCTGTCTGTTCGTCCGGTATCCGTAGCTTCAACATCTCACAGAACTCCTTCCACATCGGCCCAGTTTGACTGCCATGGCCGCGAAAATACGAGCTACCCTGACCCTCGCCCAGATGAAGTGCCACCTCGACGTGACGGGCGATAAGCTGTCCGCCCAAAGTCGATCCTTCCATGACATACATAGTCCCAAGAAGGCCGGGCAGACTGTTCATCTCCGGCAGCATGGGACGCCCGTCATTTTTCTCAGCTACACCGAACCACGCCAGATCTAGTTCCAGGAGAGGACGTCTCTGTCTTGTGAGGAGTGACGGCTGGAGCCATTCCGGGCCAATCTCAGCAGCTCGCTCTTCCCAGGTGGCGACCACTCCGTAGAGACGTTGGAGACATTGAACATACTCGGCTAGGTTGAGCCCTTGGTGCATCAAGGGAACGGAGTCTTCTACGTTGTGGTGGTCGGCTTCAGTCTCCTGCCTCAATTTTTGTATGTCCAAGTCGCGACGCTCCTCGAACATACATTTGAAATGTACAGGTGGACTAGTTATACGCCTTTTTACCCTCCGCAGACTTCCAGAGCTTTCGTCGGCATTTGCAAAGGCAATCTTTTGGCTCATCTGCGCGAGAATCGATGAACTTAGATTGATGGGAAAAATCAGTACCGAGAAACGCCGTTCTCGTCAGTTGAGAATTGCTTCCGAGAAGCCGACTTGAACGAAGCCGCTGTGCGGCGGACGCGTTCGCGTGTGGCGAGTTGAGAGTGGTGGCGTTGAGTTAGCGTGTGTCGCAGAGAAGGAGGTTCTCTGTGACCCAACTACGTCAGATCATGCTTGAAGAGCTGGAGCGTCGCAACTACGCCCAGTCCACCATTCGCACCTACATCCGCACGGTTGAGCATTATTCGCAGCACTTCCATCGTTCACCCGAGGAGCTTGGCCTGGAGCATATCCGGGAGTACCAGGCGGCGATGTTCCGCACCTGGAAGCTGGCCCCGAACACGGTGGCGCAGCGACTGGCAGCGTTGCGCTTTCTTTACATCCAGGTCCTCAAGCGCGGCTGGAGTGCCGCCGAGACCCCGTACCCGAAGAAGGTGCTGCATCTCCCCGAGATCCTCACCCAGGCGGAAGTCGCGCGCCTGATCGATGCGACCGAGACTGCGTTTCAGCGCATCCTGGTGATGACGCTTTACGCCACGGGAGCACGCCGGGCAGAGGTCGCGGCCCTGAAGGTGAGCGACATCGACAGCCCGCGGATGGTGGTTCACATCCGCGGCGGCAAGGGCGGCAAGGACCGGGACGTGATGCTGAGTCCGGCGTTGCTCGAAGCTCTGCGCACCTACTGGCGGGGACTTCGGCACAAGCCAACGACGTGGCTGTTTCCGGGTAACCGATGGCATACGTCGAGCCGTCCCGTCACCACCAAGGTGCTGTGGACGGCGTGCCGGCAAGCCGCTGTTCGCGCAGGCCTCGCGCACAAGAACATCCATCCACATACGCTCCGACACTGCTTCGCAACGCATCTTCTCGAAGCCGGTGCCGATCTCCGCACGATCCAGCTCCTGCTCGGTCATCGCGATCTCGAAGAGACCACGATCTATCTGCACCTCTCAAGCAAGCACCTGAGTGCAACCTCCAGCCCGCTCGATGCGCTTGCACTTGCAACACACGGAGAAGCCTTACGAAGCGTCTAAGCCGCTCCTCTGTGGAGATGGCAGACGTCGTTCGTTATGCCGGGCAGGGCTTCGTCGAACGTAGCCGCAGGTGGATCAACGGACAGCATGAGAAGGTGCTGGCTGCGATCGTGCGTTGCCGCACGGCTGCTCTCGGCGGCCATCGCGACCAGTGCTCGGGCTGCGGACATACGGCCATCTCCTATAACTCGTGCCGCAACCGGCACTGCCCGAAGTGCCAGGGCAACGCCCGCATCCGCTGGCTCCAGCAGCGTGAGCGGGAGTTGCTGCCAACCCGCTACGTCCATGCGGTGTTTACGATGCCGCGTGAACTGGCTCCGCTTGCACTCCAGAACAAGCAGGTGATCTACGGCCTGCTGTTCCGGGCAAGCGCCGCCACGCTCCTGGAGGTCGCACGCGATCCTCGGCACCTGGGCGCGGAGATCGGCTTCTTCAGCGTGCTCCATACCTGGAACCAGCGCCTGCAGCATCATCCGCATGTCCACTGCGTCATCGCCTCCGGCGGTCTGGCACCGGATCACGGCAGTTGGATCTCGTCACGCCGCACCTTCTTCCTCCCGGTCAAGGTGCTTGGACGTGTCTTTCGCGGCAAGTTCATCGCCGGCCTCAAGGCCGCGTTTCATCAAGGCAAGCTTGAGTTCCATGGACACCTCGCATCGCTTGCCGAGCCACGCAGCTTCACCGCCTGGCTCAGAGTCCTGTTCCGTCACGACTGGGTCGTCTACTCCAAGCGGCCCTTCGGCGGACCGGAACACGCACTGCGCTACCTTGGCGCCTACACCCATCGCGTCGGCATCTCGAACAGCAGGCTGGTCGCCTTCGCGGAAGGCCAGGCCAGCTTCCGCTGGCGAGACTCAGCCCATGGCAACAGGAAGCGCGTCATGAGCCTGCCGGCAGACGAGTTCCTGCGTCGCTTCCTCCTGCACCTGCTCCCACAAGGCTTCGTCCGCATCCGCAACTTCGGCTTCCTCGCCAACCGGCAACGAGCGAAGCTCCTGCCGCTCTGCTTCAACCTGTTAGCCACCTCGGCCGATCAGACCAGAACTGAAGACACCGCCGACGAACCCAGGCCATCCGTGACCCTGCCCATATGCCCACTCTGCAGCGGAACGATGCGCGTCGTCGAGCGGTTCTCCTCACTTCAACTACTCCCTCGCTCCCCACCGCAGCAGGAAAGAGCCGCCGCATGAACACGCAACTTCAGCCTCGCACTCAAGTCATGCAAAGGCATGCCCGACCCGTCTGCGTCCTAACTGACTCTCACCCTCGGCGGCTGCTCCATCACGCTCCTAAAACCACACGTCGGAGCGCATCGAACTCAGCCCACACCTCTACTCAGCCTCTTCAGCGACTCCGCAGAGCTTCGCTACCAGGACTCCAGGCCAACTAACCCATCCAACTCCCATAAGCAGCGGCCCCGGATAAAGCGGCTTCCTTCAAGTCGCTGCATCCGAACCGCCCACCTAGACCCGTGCCACAACACGCGTTCAACAAAGGGCGGTCCAGATACAGCACTAAGACTTGTGAGGACTAATATCCCTTGCATATTTTAGGCGACGGTCCCGTGCTCCTTAGTGAGCAATGGACTCGATGACCTCGAAGAGATTGCCCCAAGGATCAGCGAAGAACGCGACGCGGAGCCCCATTGCGGGTACATCGTGTGGCTCGCTGGCGATGGTCACGTCGCGGCGTTTCAGTTCGTCGATGACGTCGTCAACGCTGTCGACGCTGAAACCTGGGTGATGCCACCCGGACATGTTGTAGCTGTCATGCAGATCTTTATAGGCGGGGCGTTCCACCGCGCCGGGGCCGGCCATCAACTCGAAATGAAAACCGTCGTCCCCGGCAGGATAAAGAAAGCCGAAGCTGAGCCCGGCTACGGACACTGTTTGCTTCGACCGAAAATCGAGCTTGTCGGCATACCAGGCAATCGCTGCGTCAAAATCCGGCACGCGAATGGCTGCGTGGTTGATCTTCAAAGAAGCAAGAGAGCGGGAGGCTGGTGGCGTGCTCAGTGTGGTCATTATTTTTCCTTGGGAACGTCGTTATCGGCAGATTACAGCGCCTTCGTTTTGAGCCAGGAGCGCATGGCTTCGATCACTTCTACCTTGCGTTCGAGAGGCAGCCAGTGGCCCGAAGGCAGACTGGTCACGGTAATGTCTTCACACGCATGACGCATTGGCTCGCCGGAGCGGTTGTGCGTGATATCGCAGAGGCCGTCGAAGTTGCCGTTGAGAAACAACACCGGCTGGCGCAGCCTGCCGCCATCCGGCGCCTCGTGCGCGTAATCGATGTTGGTGCTGTCGTTCAAATACCAGGAGTTTCCGGGCCGGAATCCGGTGACGCGAAAGGCTTCGAGCAAACTGTCGAAATCAGCCGAAGGCCAGAGCGCGGCGTCAGGCATCACCGTTGGAGCACGATGCGCCGATCCGAACCAGCCTCCATTGCGCGTAATGACGGCAGACCGGTACACCTTGCCTACGGAATCAGGGATCCCACTGCGGTATATCGCCGCGAGGCTCGCCGGGATGTCCGCATCGAAGTCCGTGACCGTTTGGTCGAAGTGGGTCAGGTAGAACCGGTAATAGTCCCACTGTCCGTCTGGATATTGATCGGCGGGATAGAGCTCACGGTCGATGAGCGGCACGTGATTGGGTAGCGCGAAAGCGTCCGGCATATACGGAACGGAGATGAAGACAACGCCGCGGCTTCGCTCGGCGTGATGCGCAGCCAGCGCGCCGACAACGGGACTTCCAAGGTCATGTCCAACCCAGATGGCCGGGCTTGCGCCCAGATAGTCGTGCAGCTCGACCATATCGTCTACGATCTCTTTCAGGGCATAGGCGTCCGAGGCGGTAGGCGCAGACGACCCACCATAGCCACGCATATCCGGCGCAATGCAGTGCCAGCCTTCGGAGGCGAAGGCCTCCATCTGTGCGGCCCAAACCAGGCCAATCTCGGGCCAGCCGTGAAGGAATATCATCAATGGCCCACCGGCAGGTCCAGCCTGCCAGTAGTGCGTTGTGTGACGTGGTGAACTCAACGTGGCGTCAGTGAGTGGGAAGGATGTTGCCATCGCAAGCTCCTTAGGCGGGGTTCACCGTGCGCAGGAACTTCACGAGCTGTTCGCTGACTTCGGCGGACGCCTCGTGTTGTATCCAGTGGCCTACATTGTCGAGTTCCAGATTCCCGACGAGACCCGGAAGCCCGGCACGTAGCTTTTCGGCAGGGGGATAAAGTGCGCTCAGGCCGTCGGCTTTTCCGGAGATGTAGAACGACGGCTGGGTAATCTTTGCGCCTTTCCATGCGGCGGACAGATCGAAATAGAGCTCGGCGGCACGATAGTAATTCAGCGCACCGTGAAAACCGGTGCGCTCAAATTCCGCTACGTTGTGTGCCAGGTAATCGGGTTCTACCCATGAAGGCAGTGGCCCCGGAGCGGGACGATGAAGGCTGCGTGGTGGGTCCAGAGGGTTCCATCGCGTGTCGGCCGGAGCGGAGCCGGATGCCCAGTACAACATCCCTGGAATCGTGACAGCAGCATCGGCCCAAATCCGATCGGCTTCCGGTTTGATCTGTTCAAACATGTAGAAGTCGTTTTCGTGGCCTGTTGTCCGCATTCGCTCGAAGACGCTGACATCACCGCGCGGAAAGTAAGGCACGGCTAGGCAGAACACCGCTTTGAATCGATCGGGACGCATCATGGCAGCATTCCACGCATGGGTTGCGCCCCAGTCGTGGCCCACGATCACGGCGCTGGGAAGCTTTAGAGCATCGAGGAGCCCGACCAGATCGCCCGCAGTGTGCAGCGGCGTGTATACGGCCGGGTCTGAGGGCGCTGAACTGTGTCCGTACCCGCGCATGTCAGGTGCAATCGCTCGATAACCTGATGATGCAACGGCGTGCATCTGTCGGCGCCACGTATACGCGGTGTCTGGAAACCCATGGCAGAAGAGCACAGCTGGACCGTTCCCGAGCTCTGTCACGTGCAAGGAGATGCCATTCGAGGCGATCTGGTAGTCCTTCAGTTCCATCTGTCCTCCGCTCTATGGACTCATCCTAGATATTTGCTTGAACTAAAGCAAATCGTAGTCAATCTGCTTTTGACAGAGCTAACGTCGATACGGTGATATGAGCTATGCAGCTAGACCACGTCGATCGAGTCGTCCAACAATGGAAAGCAGAACGACCCGAGTATGATCTTGCTCCGGTTGAGATCATCGGGCGAGCGGGCCGCATCATGGAGCATGTCGATCGCGCTCTAGAAGCGAAATTCGAAGAGTTTAAGATTTCAAGAGCGTCATTCGATGTGTTGGCCGCACTTCGTCGCAGCGGTAAACCTTACAAACTGACGCAACGCGATCTGATGCGCAGTCTTTTTCGCACATCCGGGAGCATGAGCCTGAGAATCGATGCCTTGCAGAAGCAAGGGCTGGTGAATCGGTCCCCTGACAGTGAAGACCGTCGCTATGTCTTCGTTACTCTGACTGCCAAGGGCGTGGACCTTCTGGAGACTGTGATTCCGGCGCATCTTGAGAATGAAAGCAGCCTTGTCGCGGGGCTTAGTCGAACGGAGCGAGCCCAGCTCATTGCCCTGCTGCGCAAGTGGTTGGTCAGCCTCGAAGAGGAGGTGGCTCACGGTCGTCAGCTTTACCTGGGCATGACTCTGCTCGACTCCCGTGCGTCGACGAAATTGCGACGCGCTGTTGGGCTGCCCGATATCCCAGGCTTGCTTGTCAATAAGGTTGCAGCGGGCAGCCGGGCAGAAGAGCTCGGCTTCCGCAAAGGTGATCTCGTCACTTCCGTTGAGAGACAAGCCGTTACGTCTCTGGTGGACCTTCGCAAGATCCTGAATCACTCCGAATCAAAGACGAAGAAGGTTCAAGTGGTTCGCGGAGTCGAAACGGTGGAATTCAAGCTCACGAGTTCTTCGATATAGAAAGGACGCTAGAGGCGTCATTTCTTTGCTGATCGATGCTCCGCAAGCTCGGCCCACCTTCAAGCCGACATCAAATCCAGCCTTCGTCGCACAACAGATTGTTGACTTGCGTCGAGGTCTGGATCTTTTACTGGCCAGACCCGACGTCGATGCGGCGAGAATCGCCTATGTCGGACACAGCTTGGGATGCGGGTAAGGGAGCGATTCTCGATGCTGTAGATAAGAGATTTGCTGCTTTCGTTTTCATGAGCGGCCCCCAATCGCAAATGGAGTACGTTCTTTCCTCCGATTCGCCACGTATGGCTCTATGCGAAAGACCACCGATGTGGCGAAAGTGGAACAGACGATGAAGACGAACGCATGGGCCGATCCTGAATCGTATGCAGATAGTCTAGGTCCCGCACCAGCGCTGTTCCAGTACGGGCTGCATGATGAAGATTGGGTGCCCTTACAAGATGCGAAAGACTACATTGCCAGGAGCTCCGGGCCGAAGACGGTTCAATTTTACGATGCGGATCATGCGCTGAATTCCAAAGCGACCGTAGATCGGGACGAGTTTCTCCATAAGGCGCTCACGCTGAAGCCCTGACAACATTCTGATTGCGATTCCAGCATCCTCAGGGAAGTCTCTGGAAACGCGCTTCCAGAAAATGGATGATCGATGGCGGTGAAGCCGACATAACATTACTAATCTGGAGTCTGGAAGCGAATTGACGAAGGCGCGCAGATTGAGATCAATGCGAATTCACGTATGTCGGTAGGTCCGCTTTGTTGTTCTCGAGCTGTCTCTGATCTCCGGCAAACACTTGCTGATATGCGCGGCTTGCAATTCTCATTTCCATAAATGAGGCTTTATCTGAGAAATGGGCGGACGACGATAGGTTCACGGTCGAACGGCATCGTCATCTTAACGGCCTATTTACGAGCAACAGCCTTTTCGGATGGAAGTTGCGATGTATCCCAGCCTCCCCCCACGGCTTCAATGAGTTGAACACTGCTCGTCATCTGCTGAACGTACAGGGTGATTCCAGTTTGTTGATTGCTGAGGAGGCTTGTCTCCGCTGTAAAGACATTGAGATAGGTATCCACGCCGGTCGTGTAGCGAATCTTGGACAGATCGTAGTAGCGCTGCGCTGCAGCGATAACTTCCTGTTGCTCTCGTCGTTGCTGTCCTAAAAGCCGGTCTCCGGCGAGATAATCTTCGGTCTGCTGGAACGCTGTCAGAACTGTCTGGCGATAGGCAGCTGCGTCCGCTTCGTACTGAGCTTTGTACTGATCGAGGAGACCCCGGCGAAGACCTCCATCGAAGAGCGTTTCGGATGCGGACGGGCCGACCGAGAAGAACCGGCTAGGCCAGGTGAACAGCTTACCGATATTGGAGCTCTCCAAGCCCACGTCACCCCCGATGCTGAAGGCTGGATAGTAGGCGGCAGTTTCGACTCCGATGAGGGCGTTGGCCTGGGCCATGCTCCGTTCAGCCGCCGCGATGTCGGGCCGGCGCTGTAGGATCTGCGAGGGCACACCGATGGGGATCACAGGCACGCTTGTCGTCAGCGATTGCTTGGGCATGGAGAAGGCGGAGGCGGCCTGCCCAGTGAGCAGGGCGATCGCATGCTCATACTGAGCCCGAGCGATCCGGAGGTTGGTTGTGGCGGCGATGGCAGTCTTGAGGCTGAGCTCGGCTTCGGCGACCGACTGTTCCGTATCGACGCCAGTTCTACTGCGCACCTGTGTGAGTCTGAGATTTTGCTGATACGCCACGACGGTCTTGTCGTACAGCTCGATCAGGGCATCCTGGCCGCGCAACTCGAAGTAATCCTGGGCAAGGCTCGCCTGCTGGCTGAGCCGTTCGTTGGCGAGGTCGGCAGCGCTCACTTGAGCAGCGTTCGCGTATTCCCGGACAGTATTACGAATGCGTCCCCAGACGTCGGGCTCCCATGAAACATCGAATGGCAGGCTGAAATCGTTGCTGTTCAGGTTGACGCCGGGAATGTTTGTCTCTTCATTGCCGGAGGTGCGGGCCCGCGTATACGAAGGCCCGACGCTGACGGTCGGGTAGTAGGAGGCGCGTGCCTGTTTGACCTGGGCCCTGGCTGCCATGAAGTTTTGGAAAGACTGGGCGATGTTCTGGTTGGACGTGTTGAGCTTCTCTTCGAGTGTGTTGAGTTCGGGTTCTTGATAGAGCTCCCACCAGTTGCCGCGCAGGGTGGCATCCTGCGGCGTGGCCGGAATCCACGTGGTGCCGTCGGAGGACTGCTGGGGGACGGTTTCCTTGAAGGCGGGTGGTGCCTGGGTTACAGGTGCGGTGTAGCGCGGGCCAACGACGCATCCCTGCAGGAGCAGCAAAGATGACGTGAGCGCGAGAGCGCTGAAGAAGGCGGGTATTCGAGGCCGGGATGTTGTTGCCTTGAAGAGACTCATGCTGTTTTCCTAACTGGCGGGATGGCTCGCTACGAGGGGGGTTGGGGTATCGGCGAGGCCGCGTCGACGCTTAATCCACTGGCTGAAGTGATCGAAATAAAGGTAAATAACCGGGGTTGTATAGAGAGTCAAAATCTGGCTGAAGAGAAGACCGCCGCAGATTGCGATGCCGAGTGGGCGTCGCAGCTCGGAGCCAGTGCCGGTGCCGAGGGCGAGTGGCAGCGCACCGAAGAAGGCCGCGAGTGTCGTCATGAGAATAGGCCGAAAACGCAGCATGGCGGCCTCGAAGATCGAGTCTTCGGTGCTCATGCCCTGCTCGCGCTCGGCGAGGAGGGCGAAGTCAATCATCAGGATTGCGTTCTTCTTGACGATACCGATCAGCAGAAAGATACCTATGACCGAGATCACGTCCAATTCACTGCGAAAGACCAGCAGAGCAAAGATGGCGCCAACCCCTGCCGACGGAAGCGTCGTGAGGATGGTGATGGGATGGACGAAGCTTTCATACAGCACTCCCAGGACAATATAGATCGAGAGTAGCGCAGCGACGATCAAAATCGGTTCGGTCGAGAGCGAGTCGAGAAAGGCCTGGGCGGTTCCGGCGAACTGTCCTCGCACGGAGGCGGGTGTGCCGATGCGCTGCTGCATCTGGTTGATGGCCGCCGTTGCCTGGCCAAGCGAGGTGCCGGGCGAAAGGTTGAAGGAGATCGTCACCGACGGGAAGAAGGACGAGTGATTCACGGCAAGCGGTGACGTTGCGGCCCGAGCCTTGGTGAAGGCCTGTAGCGGTACGGACTTCGGCCCCGACGAGTGGATGTAGGTGGAGTTGAGAGTCGAAGGATCGCGGTAGAACTGAGGAGCAGCCTCCATGACGACGTAGTACTGATTGAGCGAGGTGTAAATGGTCGAAACTTGAGCCTCCCCAAACTCGTAGTACAGCGACTGATCGATGAGCTGCGGAGTGACGCCGAAGCGTGAGGCAGTAGGTCGATCGTAGTTCAGCAACATCTGGAGACCGCCGTTCTGCTGGTCGGTGGTAACGTCCTTGAGCTCCGGCATCTTCAGCATCTGCTTGTAAGGGGCAGGCCCCCAGGTTCCGAGGTCGTCGACGGTGTCGCCCGACAGCTGGTATTGGTACTGAGCGTTGCTCTGACGGCCGCCTACGCCCAGATCCTGTGCGGCCTGCAGAAACGTCGAAGCTCCGGTCAGGGCAGCGAGCTTGGGGCGGAGCCTGTCGACGACCTGGCTTGCGGTTACATCGCGTTGGGAACGGGGCTTGAGCGAGAGAAAGATAAAGGCGCTGTTGCTGGCACCCCCACCACCACCGGTAAAACCAGCCACGGTCTGGACCGCGGGGTCTGCAACGATGACCCGTTGCACATCAAGCAGCGAGTCGCGCATGGAGGGAAAAGACGCATCCTGCGAGCCCTGAAGACCGCCGAAGATCAGGCCTGTATCCTGCATCGGAAAGAGGCCCTTGGGGACGTAGATCAGAAGAAGTACATTGAGTGCAAGCGTCGCGACCAGGCTCAGGACGACCAGGATTGGATGCTTCAGTGTCCAGCTAAGCGTACGGCGGTAGCCGCCGAGAAGGCTCGTGAATGCGCCTTCGCTGACCCGATAGAAGCGGCCATGTTCCTCCAGACTCGCCGGCTTCAGCAGGTATACGCACATCATGGGCGTTACGGTGAGCGAGATGACCATAGAGACGGCAATCGAGATGCAGAGAGTCATAGCAAACTCGTGGAAGAGACGCCCGATCAGTCCGCCCATAAATAGGAGGGGAACGAAGACGGCGATGAGCGACAGGCTCATCGAGAGCACGGTAAAGCTGACCTCTTGTGCGCCCTTGAGGGAAGCGTCCCATGGCGAGAGACCTTGCTCGATGAAGCGTGTAATGTTCTCCATGACAACGATGGCGTCGTCGACCACGAAGCCAGTGGAGACGGTCAGAGCCATGAGCGAGAGATTGTTGACGCTGTATCCGAGCAGGTACATGCCGGCAAACGTTCCGACCAGCGAGGTAGTGACGGCGACCGCCGGAATCAATGTTGCCTGTGGGCTGCGAAGGAAGATGAAGACCACCGCCACGACGAGGAGAATTGAGAGAACCATGGTGCTCTCGACGTCATGGACCGAGGCTCGAATAGTAGTTGTCGTGTCGATGGCAATCTCGAGCTTGTCGGCGACCGGGATTGAGGCACTGATTCCTGGGAGGGCCTTCTTGATACTGTCGACGACCTTTATGACGTTTGCGTTGGGGAGCCGATAGACGAGTAGCACCACGCATGGCTGACTATTCGCATAGCCAGCGGCACGCGTGGTCTGGGTGGAGTCGGACAGCTGCGCTACGTCGCTGAGATGTACGATCGCTCCTGTATTCGAATTCGTACCGATGACAAGGGGAGCATAATCCTTCGCCTTCATGATCTGATCATTAGCGTTGATGTCGGCAGTGATGAAGTCGTCGCTGATCTGACCCTTGGGCCGATTCGAGTTCTGCAGTGATAGGATCTGCGCGACATCGGTGGTGCCGATGCCGTAGCTATTGAGCTGCTGCGGATTGAGATCTATTCGAACCGCAGGCAGGGAGCCGCCCACGACCTGGACCTGACCAACACCGGAGAGCTGGGAGAGCTTTTGCTGGACGATGGATGAGGCGGTGTCGAACAACTCACCCTTGGTATGGATAGGAGACGTCATGTAGAGCACTGCGGCCGGGAAGGCTGAGGAGTTGACCTTCCTGTAGGTCGGATTCGACGGCAGGTTCGAAGGCAGGTAGGTGCGTGCGGCGTTGATGGCTGCCTGCACGTCGCGTGCCGCTCCATCCACATCCCGGCTGTAGTCGAACTGCAACGTGATGCCCGTGGTGCCGAGGGTGCTGGTCGAGGTCATTTGCGTGACACCGGCGATGTGTCCGAACTGCCGTTCAAGAGGGGTAGCGACAGATGACGCCATGACCTCGGGACTGGCGCCGGGAAGCGTCGATGCCACGGTAATGGTGGCGAAGTCGACCTGCGGCAGCGACGCCACCGGAAGTGCCTGGAAGGCGATAGCACCGGCGAGCGTAATCGCGATCACCATCAGGATGGTGGCGACCGGCCGTCTGATGAAAATTGCTGAAAGATTCATGGCTGCTCCGCCGGCTGGGGATTCGCGAATGTCTGCTTTGGCGTACGAGCGAATCGTTGCGCAAGCCGGTCAAAGAAGACGTAGATGACGGGTGTGGTGTACAGAGTTAGAACCTGGCTGACCAATAGGCCACCGACCATGGCGATGCCAAGAGGGCGTCGTAGCTCGGAACCTATGCCTGAGCCGAATGCCAGGGGAATACCGGCGAACAGGGCGCAAAGCGTGGTCATGAGGATGGGCCTAAAGCGCAGAAGCGATGCCTCGAAGATCGCCTCTTCCGGGCTCATACCACGGTTGCGTTCGGCGTCCAGCGCGAAGTCGACGATCATGATGCCGTTCTTCTTAACGATGCCGATCAACAGGATGATGCCGATGATGGCGATCACATCGAGGTCCTGATGAAAGAGACGTAGAGCTAGCAAAGCACCGACACCTGCGGACGGCAGGGTAGAGAGAATCGTGATGGGATGGATGAAGCTCTCGTAAAGGACACCGAGCACGATGTAGACGGCCACCAGGGCGGCAAGGATGAGCCATGCTTCGTTGCCACCGATGGTTTTATAGGCTGCGGCCGTTCCTTGCAGGCTACCGTCGACGCTCGCTGGCATCTTCAACCGGTCTTTGGTCTTCTCGACGGCGTCGACTGCCTGACTGAGCGAGTAGCCCGGAGCGACATTGAAGGAGATGGTGACGACGGGGAACTGACCCTGATGGCTGATTGTCAGGGGTGAGGACGTTGTCGTGAAGCTGCTGACCGCCGAGAGCGGAACGGGGGTCGCCAGAGAAGCGGACGAGTTGGAGGAAGAGCCGGAGCCGGACGAACCACTACTAGATTGATTGCTTGAAGAGCTCTGACTCGAGGAGAGCGCCGTCGTCGGAGTTGACGAAGAGAGACTGTTGGAGCTTGAATTGGCCGCACCCAGAGTCGTAGTGGTCGAAGAAACAGTAGTGGTGTTCCCAGTCGGGCCGGCCGTGCTATTAGTCAGGGCGCTGATCGGTGAAGATGAACTCAGCCCCCCGTTCGATGAGGGGTTAAGTGTGCCTACGGTACCGCTCGAGCTGGAGGACGTGCGGCCTGAAGTGCTTTGCGCGGCCGAACCTGAGTTGGAGTTGCTGGATCCCTGGATGTAAATATCCTCGAGCTTCTGAGGAGTCCTCTGAAACTCCGGAAGGGTCTCGAGGATGACGTGGTATTGATTCGACTGTGTGTAGAGAGTGCTGATTTGCCGTTGTCCGAACGCGTCGTAGAGAGTGGAGTCGATCTGATCGGGCGTGATGTTGAGACGCGAGGCGGTGGGCCTGTCGTAGCTCAACTGCACGCTGAGGCCGTTGTTCTGTTGATCTGTTGCAACCTCGGTAATCTGCGGCAGCTTGCGCAGCTCCGTCAGCATCTTCGCAGTCATTACATCGAGCTCCGCTGCGTCCGCATCTTCGAGAGCATATTGATACTGCGTCCGGCTCACGCGATCATCTACCGTGAGGTCCTGTACAGGCTGCAGGTAAAGGTGGATTCCAGGAATCTGGTCGAGGCGTTTCTGCAGGCGGTCGATTACTTGAGTCGCTGTGAGGTGACGCTCGGCTACGGGCTTGAGGTTGATCTGAATGCGTCCACTGTTCAAGGTGGTATTTACGCCATCGGCCCCGATGAACGAAGAGAGGCTTGAGACCGCCGGGTCTTTGAGAATGACCTCGGCGAGCTGCTGTTGTTTATGCGACATGGCTGGGAACGAAATGGATTCCGGCGCCTGGGTGATGCCCTGAATGATGCCGGTATCCTGGGCCGGGAAGAATCCCTTGGGGATCTCCACGTACTGGAAGATTGTCAGTGCCAGCAGTGCGGCTGCGACGAACAGTGTAGCGGTTTCGTATTGCAACACCCATTTGAGAGTGCGACCGTAGGCGGCAATAATGCGTTTGAAAAGATCTTCAGTCCAGTGATAGAAGCTGCTTTGCTGGTTTTCGGGAGTATGCTTCAACAGACGCGCACTCATCATTGGCGTAAGCGTGAGCGAGACGACGGCCGAGATCAGAATCGTTATGCTCAGGGTAACGGCAAATTCGCGGAACAGGCGCCCTACCACGTCTCCCATAAAAAGGAGCGGGATGAGTACGGCGATGAGCGAGACGGTCAGTGAGATGATTGTGAAGCCGATCTGCTCCGCGCCCTTGAGCGCCGCTTCCATCGGTCCCATGCCTTCTTCAAGGTAGCGCGAGATGTTTTCGATCATGACGATGGCGTCGTCGACAACGAAGCCGGTGGAGATCGTGAACGCCATTAGCGTAAGGTTGTTCAGGCTATAGCCAAGCAGGTGCATCACGGAGAAGCTTCCGACCAGCGAAAGCGGCACAGCAACGGCAGGAATGAGAGTTGCCTTCAAACTGCGAAGAAAGACAAAGATGACCAACACGACTAATCCGATGGTGAGAATCAGTTCGAATTCCACGTCTGAGACTGAAGCGCGGATTGTATTGCTGCGGTCCGTCAGGACGGTTAGCTTGATCGAGGCTGGGAGCCCTGCCTGAAGTTTCGGAAGGAGCTTCTCAACCGAATCAACAACAGCAATTGTGTTGGCTCCGGGTTGGCGCTGAATGTTGAGGATGACTGCAGGTGTCTGATTCATCCAGCCGGCGAGCTTCGAGTTTTCAATCCCGTCCTGGACCTTCGCGACATCGGTCAACATCACTGGCGCGCCGTTCTTGTAGGCGACAACGACGTCACGGTAGCCTTCGCCGGATAGCAGCTGATCGTTCGCGTTGATCTGGAAGTTCTGCGCCGGCCCATCGAAGCTGCCCTTCGCCGTGTTGGCAGTAGTGCTGGTGAGCGCAGTCCGGAGATCTTCAAGATTGATACCGTACGATGAGAGTGCGACAGGGTTGGCCTGGATGCGTACGGCCGGTTTTTGACCGCCGCTGATCGTGACCAGACCGACACCGCTCAACTGCGAGATCTTGGGCGCGAGCCGCGAGTCGACCAGGTCTTCCACCTTTGAGAGCGGAAGAGTCTTCGACGTAAGAGCGAGGGTGAGGATCGGGGCGTCGGCAGGGTTAGATTTGCTATAAACCGGCGGTACGGGAAGGTCGGTGGGTAGGTATCCCTGCGCGGCGTTGATCGCGGCCTGTACCTCCTGCTCTGCTACGTCGATGTTGAGATCGAGTGAAAACTGCAGCACAATGACTGAGCTTCCGTCCGAACTGGTCGAAGTCATCTGCGTGAGGCCGGCGACTTGACCGAACTGGCGCTCGAGCGGAGCCGTGACAGCGGAGCTCATCACCTGCGGGCTTGCCCCCGGGTAGAACGTCAGCACCTGGATGGTCGGATAGTCAGCCTCGGGAAGCGCGGAGATGGGCAATGTCGTATACGCAACGAGACCGATAATAAGGATCGCCGCCATCAGGAGAATTGTGGCGATCGGCCGAAGAATGAAGATCCGTGAAGGATTCACCGGCTGCTCCCGGACTGACCGCCCAGGGTCTTTCGGTCGGTCGCCGGCTCCTGTGCTGGAGCTGCCTCGATCTTGACGGCGGAGCCGTCCTGCAACTTATCGAAGCCGGTGGTAGGCACGACCTCGCCGGGGTTTATGCCGGTCACGGCTGCGACTTCATTCTCGTTCGTCAGCTCCTCAATGTTGCGAATCTTAACCGCGTTGTCCGAGACGATATAAACGAAAGCCTGGGTGCCATTGCGCTGGACCGCTGCGGTTGGAACAAGCACGGCGTTCTGCAGAGTTTTCACCAGCAGCCGAGCGTTCACAAACTGATTGGGGTAAAGCCTAAGGTCGGTATTGGCGAACTGTCCCCTGAAACGGACAGTGCCGGTCGTTGTGTCGATCTGGTTGTCAAGCGTAAGCAGCTTGCCAGTTGCGATCTTGGTCTGCTGCGAGCGATCAAAGACGTCTACAGCGAGAGCACTTCGATGCAAAATCTCACTTCGCACCTGATCTAAGTCATCTTCTGCGACATTGAAAACGACGGTGATAGGCTCCAGTTGGGTGACCACCACGAGAGGGTTCGAGCCGCCAGAGAAGATGACATTGCCTGGGTCAATCAGACGAAGTCCCACACGGCCGTCGACGGGAGATGAGAGATGGCAGTAGCTCAATTGCACCTCTGCATATTCCACCTGTCCGATATCGTTTTGAACGGTGCCTCGGTTCTGTTCGACGAGTTGTATCTGATCTTCGTAGGTCTGTCGCGAGATGGCTTGTTGGGAAGATGCATCCTTGTATCGGACGAGATCCATCTCGGCCTGCGCGAGTACGCCGCGATCGTGCTGCAGGGTTCCCTGGGCTTGTTTCAACTGCGCTTCATAGGGACGAGGATCAACATCGATGAGTGGATCGCCGCGATGCACCATCTGGCCTTCAATATAGTGCACTGCCATCACACGGCCGTTCACTTGGCTATAAAGGTTGACTGTTGTCAGCGGGGTTACGGTACCAAGAGCCTGAACGTAGTAGCCGATTGGGCCAAGCCGCGAAGTAGCGGTTTTGATCGTGGCGATCTCCGGAGCTTCAATCTTGCTGGCAGCGTCCGCATTCCCTTTCCTGACACCGCTCACTACAGAGGCGACGACGATGGCAATCACGATCAGCGTCAGCAGCCATGGCCAGATGCGCCGTCTCGCAGCGGTTGGTCGCCCCGCGCTCGCGGGCAGCGGCTCAAGATCAGATGGCTGTTGCTGTAAGGGATCGGAGTTGCTCATCGTGTCGTCGCTATGTTCCATCGTTCGTCCTTTTATATTTCGGATAATCGTTCACTGCTCGGGAATGAGACGTTGGCCGGTTCAGACTGCCGACTTCGTCCCGCGCTTTTGCATCTCTTTGTCCATTCGTTTTGCGACGGACTTTGCGATGCTGTCTGCGAGCCCGAGGCTGTCAGAGTCGCTCCGATCACTCTTCTTCATCTGCGCCTCGAAGATGGTCTTTTCCTTCACATCCTGGAAATTGATGTCGAAGGCGAGTGATGTCGTACCTAGGAACATACCCAGCGGGCCGGTCGACGCACGCAAGGCGCGATTGCCTTTTTTGAAACCCCTGACGGTCACGCGCAGTGTCAGGTCGGTACACCCAGGTCCAGAGGAGAGATCTCCTGTCCGCAGAAAGCTGTAGCTCGGGTTACGTGCTTTTAGCTGGTCGTAGAGCTGCTCATAGAGAAGAATGCGGTACTCATCCGGCAGGTCTATCCCACTTACCGAAATTGGGGCGAGGAGAACCGATTTCGCTGTTTCGCCACCCTCAGCACAGGCGGATGCCTCACGCTTTACGGGAGGAACAAGAGTCGCGATCAATTGCTGCCGGATCGCGGCGGCCTTTTGGAAAGGGACGGCGAATACAACACCGTGATACCCGCCATGCTCATCAAGCGATTCGATCGTGAGCAGATCCACCTTACCGCTTGTCATGGCTCCCAGTGCAGCTCCTCCGCCGTAAGGAATAACCTTTCGGACAACTTTGCCGGTTGTACCCCAGGGTTCGGTTCGTTGATCGCCGACAAACACGTTCATAATTCGAGCTCTTGGTATGACTGCCCTAGCATCCTCACTCGAAAAGATCACAGAGTTTGGGCTAAGAACGAGGGTGCCTCGGGCATTGGGCTTGAGCTCAGTAAGACCTGCGACATGAAAGACACCGGGGAGACTTTCTGAAGCGACAACCGGGTCTGTGCTAGGGACTTGTTGAATTCCCTCAGCATGAGCAAGGCTCACACATGCGACAACGAAGGCGATGCAAAAGCTCATTACACGACGTGACATCAGAGTTCTCCACATAGAAACTGCATTGCGAGTTAGACTAAATGCGTACTCGTACGGATTCAATAAAGAATGAACTGATCATTAGGTGGGTCTGTGAAGATGGCTGAGTAGCAGGCGAGAGAACTCGTTTCAACCCCGACTGGGATGGCTCGCGTCGAAGTCGCTTTGCGGAGATAGATTGTTGCAACGGAGGTATTGATGCAAAGTGCCAAGACATCAGGGAAGATAACAAAGCATCAAGTGAAGACTGAAGCGACGTTGCGGGTTCTGCTAGATGCTGCGGAGACAATCTTCGTCCGAGACGGATATGAACGAGCTCAGATCGAGACAATCGCAAGTGAGGCTGGTCGAACAAAGGGCGCAATCTATGCCCACTTCCGAAGCAAGGAGGACATCTTCTTCGCCTTACTCGAACAAAAGGCAGCGAGCCGGGGCGACGAGTTTTTGAAGGCGACGAAGAATGAAACATTTGAGCGAAAGATGGAAGCCATCAAAGAGATCTTTCTGAATGCGGTCGAGGATGAGAATTGGCCCATTCTGATGTTGGAGTTCAAGCTTTTCGCACTACGGAACAAGGATTCCTTGCAGCGGGTTCGGGATCTTTACCAACTCCTCTACGCTAATATTGGTCGGCATCTGCTCGTACAGGCGGAAAGCTCAACGAAAAAAGATAGAGACAAGATGCAGATTGGAATTGCGATCCTAAGAAGTATTCCTAGCTCGATCGCACTCGAGAAACAGTTCAGTTCGGTATTAAACTCCTCGGCTCTGACCCGAGATGTTCTCGGAGACGTGTTCGATTCATTGATGAATATCCGGCATAAGCAACGCAAACTACGATCTGAGAAAAGATCAGTGCCACGGAGGTCTCAGTAAAGGGCAACCAGAGCCGTGGACCAACATCCCTTTGACGTCCAGATTGTCAGATTAGGACGCGGTAGATTTGTCGAGATTTGTCGAGTACTGAGCCGTGTGAGGATGTTGAGTCATCTGGACAGCAGTGACTCAATTCATTCAGATTCGAAAAGCTCTCTATCTCTTCGCTCTTTGCCTCTCGGTAACTCTGGCACATGGTCAACAGATCTCAGCACCGGAACCTCAGCCGGCAAGCATTACTGGAACCGTCTCTGATACGGATGGAGGGATGATTCCCGGCGCCGCAATTGCAATCGACGAGGATGGTTCAACCGATCACCGTACAGCTATCGCGACCTACGATGCGTCTTTTGCTTTTAGCAACCTTCGTTCGGCGGTCACATATCACCTAACCATCAGCGCGAAAGGATTCGCAGACTGGACCTCGCCAGGAATTGTTCTCAGCCCGGGCCAACAAATGGACCTGACAGACATCAAGTTGAAGGTCGGAGCAGTGGAAACGACAGTAAGTGCGGTGTTTTCTGAGCAAATCGCACTTCAGCAGGTTCGGGCGGAAGAGAAACAAAGAGTGCTCGGGATCATCCCTAACTTCTACGTGGTGTATGACAAGCAATTTGTACAACTCACCCCGAAACTCAAATTCCAACTTGCCTTTCGGGCTTCTACTGACGTCGTCAGTATTGCGGCCGCTGCATTCCTCGCAGGTGTCGATCAAGCAGCCGACACGCCAGCGTATGTTCAGGGCGCGAAAGGCTATGGCCAACGCTTCGGCGCCGCCTACGCCGGCGCAACCTCCGATATCTTGATTGGTGGCGCCCTCTTGCCTACGCTGCTCCATCAGGATCCACGATACTTCTACCAGGGAACAGGCACCAAGAAGTCGCGGGCGCTGCATGCACTTTCGGCGCCCTTCATCGCCAGGGGAGACAATGGTCGTTGGCAGCCCAATTATTCGAGTATCGGTGGCGACCTGGCCGCGAACGCACTGTCGAACCTGTACTATCCGCCAACGAACCGTGGCGCCGGTCTGGTCTTCAGCAATGCTCTCATTACGACTGGCGGCCGGATGGCAAATGCTTTAGCGCAGGAATTTCTCCTACATAAAATAACGACGAAAGCGAAAGACCAGAATTAGGTATGAGTCAAGACCAATCGTCACGTGAAGCAAAATGATATCCACGTTCGTATTTAGATCCAATCATGCTTCCTTTCACTGCAAAGGATGAGTAATGCCACCTGTGCGGCCCCCGCTCCGCCGAGTCCCGGCGGCTTGTTTTGTAATCTTCAACACTCGGTTAGTTAGAGTGTCAGCAATGTAGATATTTCCGATAGCGTCCACTGCCACGCCCCGAGGACCATCTAGGTCACTCCCAACAGTTGTTTGCGTGCCGTATGTACCTGTGCTGCGATTCCAGGGAAGCTCAATGACTTGATTATTGTTCGGTTGAGTGATGTAGAGGCTTCCGTCTGGGTCGACCGCTAGATCGTTGGGATTGGTCAGACCGTTGTTTTGCTGATTGGCCACTATAGTCTGAGTCGTGCATGAATTCGTTGCGTTGCATTCTGTAGGAACCTCTACGACACTGCCGTTGCCCGTGTTTGCGATGAGAAGCTTTCCTTGCTGGCCAATTGCCACGGCTTCCGGATCAAAGAGATTGATACCCACTGTCGTCTGTGGGCCGTAGCTTCCGGTTTTGTGATCCCATGGCACTTCGATGACGCGGTTATTCCCCGTGTCGGCGATGTAAACAGTTCCGTCGGGAGCGACTGCCACGCCCTTTGGGCCAGCCAGACCGAGACCTACGATCTTTTCTGGGCCATACGCCCCCGTACTGTGATCCAGGGGGATCTCTATCACGCGATTATTTCCCGTATCAACAATGAACACACTTCCGTTTGAATCCACCGCGACGCCGCTAGGGCTAAACAGGCCGCCGATCAATATCGTCTGCGTTCCATAGCTCCTGGTGGTACTGTTCCAGGGTTCTTCCACCACTCGATTGTTTCCGGTATCGACGATGAAGACGTTTCCGTTGCCGCCGACCGCCAATGCTCCGGGCGAGCTTAAACCATTGTTCTCATAGTTGGCGACGATTGACTGCGAAACATTCGTCGGGGAGCCCTGAGCAGTCGCGAGCGGGCTCATAATTGACAGTGTTCCCAGCAGCAGCATGCCTTTGAAAACGCACACATCAAGCGAAATAGACCGAACGATAGACTGGCGCAATAGCATGGCACGACCTTGGCAAGTTCAGATTTGGCATCGTAGGGACAGCTGATATCTCTGACTCTCCGTCTTTCGGTTGGTCATCGGCCCAGACTCTTCTCATTTGTCGAGAAACGTCGTCCTGCGATTCTCAAGACTGGCTTGGTGCTGTCGCGCATGACTCAGGCAATCCGGGTCCGCCAGATCCCCGGTACCGTCCAAGAGCACGGCCGACTACAGAATTATGTCAATAGTCGTTGCGTTAGGGTTGCAGGCTCAAGCCACCGGGGGCTCGATAGCAGTCCATTCTCCAAAAGCGTTTGCGTGAAGACTCTTCCTTTATTCGCAGTGACGGCCAGCTTGGCGATCGCAAGAACGAGACTGGGCTCCAGAGTTTCCGATCACTCGTCGCGAGAAGCAATTTAACCTGCTTCGGGGCTTGGTTTACATCTATGCTTTTGTTCAAGCGCCAAGAGCGCTATTTCGTCTTTGTCTGTTGCGAGAACCTCACGGCACCGCAGACATATGGAGTCCAGACCGCCCCTCCCACCTTTGGTCCACGAGTGCCTGAAGTTAGCGCTGGAGTTCTCGGTCGATTGATTACGGACAACAACAAGCGACGGGACTGTTGGATGTTTCGAGTTCTTTCTACTCATCTTCTACGCCGATCAATGTCACTCCCACGCCGTCGAGACAGTCTCATGTCTTATTAGATCCATAAATCCACGTCCGGTAGTCGTCGAAACTCATCACTCGACATTTTTCGACAAAGCATGCGAGGACCAGCCGTCACAACTCATTTCTCAAGAGGGTTCGATTTTTGAAGAATCGGCCTCGAAGCCACTGGAGCGACACGGTTGATCTGAACCGAATCGCTAGCCCCTGTGCTGAACTCGTGCGTAGCACCTGGTTGACCACCAAATTCACGAACCACGTGAGGCACGAGCATAAAGACAAGCTCATCCGTAGTTTTGGTTACGGATTGAGTGCTGAACATATATTTAATGCCAGGGAGCTCTCCAAGGCCGGGCCATCCGGAGACGGCAAGCGCAAGCTGGTTCTGCACCAACCCAGCCATGATGCTGACCTCTCCGTCCTTCATGCGGACTACCTGTTCGGCCTTATCCTGGCTGATGACCGGCTCGGCAACCCCACTGATTGTGTCGGTCCCGGTCTGTGAAGAGATCTCCACATGAATCTTCATCGTTACATCCCGATTGTCGTGGATCGTGGGGGTCAGCTCGATGTTTACTCCCACATCGATGTACTGAAATTGTGTCTGCACTGATGAAGCCGAGGCAGTGGTGGGCGTTGAGAATGAACCCGTGGCGATTGGAATCCGTTGTCCGATGTTGAGCGATGCCTTTTGGCCGTCGATGGCTCGAACTCTAGGATTCTGAAGGACTCGCGTATCCGTGTCGGTCAGCAGCAACTCTGCCTGCGCCTGTCCGATCGTGTAGCTATAGGAGGAGGAACGTCCGACCTGATTCAGCGTCGACGAAGTGGTAGAGCCGCTGCTCGTGGTGTTTGAGTTTTGTGTCACGCTAAAGGAGGTCGGAGGCGAGATTCCCATCGCGTGAACTTTCGTGCGACTGACTTCCATCACGTAGATATCCACGAGGACCTCTGGCTTGGCGAGATCAAGACTGGCGATGAGTTGTCTCGCAAGTAGAATTTCGTCTGGTGTTCCTCGGACCACGATCGCGTTCTGACCTGGGACCGCAAACAACTTTGCGTCCTGCGCAAGCACATTTCTCAAGGTCGTCACAATTTCGTTGAGATCGTTCTGTTGAGAGACGTTCGAAAGATAAAACGTCCGGACCGCAAGCTCCTCCAGTTGTTGATGCTTCGCTCGCGTATCCTGCGCCACATAGATCGTATTGTGCGTAATTGGTATCCAAAAACTATTCGAGAGCTTTGCGAGAAGGTTGAGCGCTTCCCGGTCGGTAATGTCTTTCACAGCCATCGTCACCCTCTTCGACGTGAAGTCAGGATCGATCAACACACTGACGCCCGCCATCTTGCCGATGGTCTCATAGAGAATCCGTGTCTCTTCGGTCATGTTCATCGATACCGGCTCTGTCGGCAGTGGATCGAGATGCGTAGGCGGCCCCGGTCGGTCGAGGTCTTCCGCACTGGGGCCATCGTCCACAGCGTCTCCCTTGTCCTTCTTTTCCAACTCCTCCTTTGTCCTTTCGATCTCCTGCTCGGCAATAGCATTACCGGGGTCGATTTCGAGTGCGCGGAAGAACTCTACCAACGCCTCCTTAGAGTGACTTTGCTTTTGCAGTTGCTCTCCACGACGCACATGCACCATGGCTACTGTAGTTCTCACGCGCGCAACCGAAACCTTGAAACGCATGTCTGTAGGATCCTTATCCAGAGCGAGCCCATAGGCCAGGTAAGCGGAGTCAAGATCGCCTCTTTGTTCTGCGGCCATGCCACGCTTATACAACTTATTCGCGGAATCGGCATGCAGTGATGCTGGCTGCACAAAAAGACAAAGCAATAACATCCCCGCTGCTTCGCAACGGGTTTTCCCTAACAACATATATTTATCTCGATTCTGGCACGGAGGAGCTGAACGATTTGCGTCGGCGGCCAGCAGACTACTGGAGATCCCAGCATGAGCTGTCTGGCTGCTCCTCTAATCGTTTAGACGCACTGCCTTCGTCTGTGCTCAGGATTCAAGGAACTGCTATGTCGAGAAGTGTCGAGTTCTGCGTGGGTGAGGAGGTCAAAGACGTCTATACCCTTGAAGGAAGCGACACTTGGCTCTCAATCGGCACCCTATGCATTTGACAGTTTTAGTTATGTGCCTTTGCCCGATGCAGGCTCAGACGCAACATGACCCCGGCAAGTCCAGGCAATCCCATCTTAAGTCGACTCTACAGCCGCGCTCTCCATTGCGGAGCATGCACCTGTCCGGAGATGCGGCCCATGTGATCGAACGCGCCTTTCAGCTCTACGATATCGAGGTAGTCTTTGTGGCTCCTATACGAAACTTATCAAGTCCGATACAGGTCAACCTGAGAGATTCCGATGTGGCGGCCACGGGACGGGTGCTTGAAGTGATGGCACATTGCTTCTTTGTGCCAGTCAACACTCACTTAATCCTTGCCGTACAGGACGACAAGGAAAATAGACTGAAGTATGAACCTGTTGTGACAGAAACCATCGAGATTCCGAATCTTCTGGCCAATGATGAACAGGAAAAGAGTGAGATTGCTGCCATCATCACCGGAGTGTTCGGACTCAAAGGGGCGACTCTGCGTGGAAATACCGTTATACTTCACGCGACGAAAAAAGAGATCGTTCAGGTGGTGGACACCCTAACTCAGCTTTTTCAGCCTGCTCCCCAGGTCCTCCTTGAAGTGAATGCGTACATCCTCAGCCGAGGACATAACAGAAATCTAGGGTTACAACTTCCGCAACAGGTCACCGTGTTCAATATCGACACCGCAGCCCAAAGCCTCATCTCCAGCAACTCTTCCGTGGTACAAGCACTGATTGCGGCTGGTGACGTCAGCTCGGGCGATACTCTCGGCATTGCAGAGGCTCTTATCGCTGGCGGATATGGTGGCAGCTCTGTCCTGAGCAGCCCGTTTGGCTTCTTCGGAGGAGGAATCACATCCAGCGGGCTACAGTTCGACTCATCCAGTCTCAACACAGACCTATCCGTCTCGAACAGTCAGCAGCTCCAGAGCGTCATGCTCCATCTTGCAGACAATCAATTGGGAACACTCAAACTCGGTCAGCGGTATCCCATCATGACGGCATCAACGGTCGTTGTCGGCGCAACGACGTCGAACGGAGCTCCGTCGATCGAGTATGAAGACCTGGGTCTGATTCTTGAGATGAGACCCCATATCGGGTCTGATGGTGAGGTGTTGCTTCATGTTCATGAAACCTTCCGCTCCTTGGATGGAACGAGCCTGAACAGCATTCCCATCTTGGACAATCAGGAGTTCGTCTCCGATCTCTCTGTTCCGAACGGCGTCACCACCGTTATTGTAAGCAATCTCAGCGTTTCCGAGACCCGCACCGTGCAGGGCCTGGCCACTTCGATCCCGACGAACGGAATCAGAAACCTACAGAGCTCCGATTTAGTGGTCACGATCACCCCGATGTTGAGCCGTTCAGCGAGGCCGCCGAGCAGGTAGTAACAGAGGACTCTTCAAGTGCGAGCACCCGGGATCGTGACAGCTCATTTCTCGATGAACAATGCCTCGACCTAGAGTTGAACTCATTCGGGGACGAAGTACTGATTCGACGCTGAATTCCGCCGTTATCCCATCTCGACGGCTTGGTTGTCAGTCCACAGTCAGCACCATGGATGTAGTTGCCGCGATGCTCGACACGTTTGTGTCAGTTCCTGTAATCGTCAGCGTGTAGGTCCCCTTCGCAACGCTGGAACTGCTGCTTGAAGAGGATGCAGAGCTGGAGTTGCTGCAACCCGACAAAAACGCGCCGATCCCCGTCACTACAAACATTGCGCAAAGGAGACGAAGAACGCGAGCACGTCTTCCAAGAAATCCTCCAAAGATCAGCGCCGCAAAAACCAAAGTTGTGGGTACGCCGACGGGGTCATGCATCACGGTCTGCGCTATCGGTGAAGACAGCCGGTGACGTTTACCTGTACTCTCCACGGAAGAAGTAGTCGGACAGTCTGACGCGTTGGTATAGATCGTCATTGTCGCGGTGACGGGACTGGTTCCGGTGACCGTTGCGCTTGTAAGTTCATAGCAGGCATTGTTGAGTGCCGAACCTGTCGTAGAGATTGTCCATTGCACTGTGCCCGTGTAGCCATTCGCCGGAGTAATGGTGATGGCGGAAGTTCCGGAGCTACCCGCTGTGACTGTTAGATTGGTCGCCGCGAGTGTGAACGTTGCGCTCCCCGAACCGCTGGTCCCGCCTACATTCACCACAAGCGAGGCCTGCGATCCCGCGTAGGTGGAATCGCCTGAATAGCTTGCCTGGATCACATGATTGCCGGACGTGGTCGAGGAGAACGTATAGGTCGCTACACCGCCAGCCAGATTCAGGGGCGAACCCTCCGTCGTGCCGTCGACCACCAGTGTGACTGACCCCGTTGGTGTGGTGGTGAATCCTGTAACTTCCGGCGCAACGGTGATGGTGACGATGTCGCTCGCGCCTGATGCTGGGATGGTCGTTGCAGCCGACACGGTGGTGTTCGTGGCCTGCAATGCAGCCGAGGACGTCGTCGGCCATGCATTCAGCAGGTTGCTGAAAGCAATCGAACCGAGCCCGCTGGCCAGGTCATAGCCGGTAGTCGCCGCATACTGCGACTCGCCGGAAGATTCGCAGTAGGTCGTGCCAGCGTTGCACTCGTTGCCACCGCTTGTAATATCGTGAAAGACCGAAGCGTAGGTTGTCGCATTCGCGGCAAGCGAGTAGAGCGTCGAGTTCACTACTCCCTGACCGGTAGAGTTTAGCTTCTGATTGATCATCGCCAGCATTCCGGCAAAGATCGGCGCATCGAAGCTCGTACCTCCCGCCGCAGTCAGGTACTCATTGTTGCTGTCGCGAAATCCATTGGAGCAGCTCCCGGTGATACCTGTGCTCGTCGTATCGCTGGAACAAAACAGATAGGGTGCGTTTTCATCCGAAGCGTCGAGCGCGATATCTGGTATAAGACGGTAACTGCCCGACGCAATTCCGCTCACGCCCGTTTGCCAGCTCGGTCTTGCTGTCAGCGTACTGATGCCGCCGCCTCCCGAGTTCAGACCATTCTGCGATGAATCATCGTTCCAGACCTGTTCCGGGATATAGGAAAGTGCGGAGCTGATGACGTCGCCTCCGCTCGCTTGAGTCCAGTAAGTCGAGTTTCCAGCGGCAACATCCGCGGCCGGAAACTCCGTTCCTCCCATGGCGGTCACGTACTGGCTGCTGGCCGGGAAATCCACCGCGAGCGCTTCACGCTGGGTTGCGGACAAACTCGTGTCCTCGTAGCAATCGGTTGAGCCGTCATCCCCGGCTGCTGAGACCACGCTCTGCCCCTGGGATGCGGCTTGTGCGAGGATGCCGTTGTACGTGGAGTAATCGGTTGAGCTCATCTCGGTCTCGCATTCGCCGTAGCTTGTGCTGATGACAGGAGCAATCCTTGAGTCGACCGCATATTGAATCGAGTCCCAGACGCTGGTGTTCTGGTTGCTCCCAACATACACGAAATAAATCGACGCGCCCTTCGCGATTGCGCCGGAGTACTCGACGTCGAGGTCCGACTCTGACTCATCTCCCGAATAGACCGTTGACGTTCCGGAGTTCGGCACCAATACCATCGTGACGTCCTTTACCGGCAGCCCAGCTGCATTCTGGAAGTTTGTGATATCGGCTTGGACGATCGAACTCTGGCCTACGATTGCAATCGTCTGGCCTTCACCGGTATAGCCACTGTTGTACGCGGGCTTGATGTCATAGATGGTCACTACGTCGCTGGGTGTCAGATAGTAGCTTCCTGACTGACTGGATGTGAACTTCGAAGTCGAACTCGCCTGCGGACGAGCGTACCGCACTCGAGGCTTAGGACGAAAGCTCGACAGGTTCGTTACTGTCTGGACCACAGACGCGAGTGCGGAAGGCACTGTGATATCTGTCGAGGGGGCGAAATGCGTTTCGGTCCCGGTCGTATAGTTATGGATTTCGATGCCGAACGCTGTCTCAACTTGCCCCACGGTCCCCGAAAACGAGATACGGTTCTTGCTTTGCGAGACCCCATTGACGGTGAACCCCTGCTGGGCGAGCCACGCCTTCACTTGAGAGATGTCGGCATCAGCGACGCCAAAGCGCGCGGAGAACTGTGCAGGAGTCAGCCAGCGGTGGTATTGGGTCGAGGAAGGAGTCTGCTGTGCAACGATCAGAGATTGAAGATCCGTTTCCTCAGCGGCAGTGCGACTCAGAACGATGCTCACATCGCCAAGCTGAGTGCCGGAGGAAACACGTCCGACATCCTGCATTTGGCGGGTTACCGAAGGATGGGAATTCGCGATGGTCGCTCGCGAGGCATCATTGATCGGTTCAGCGATTCGCGATGCGGGCTGTTGTCCAAATGCCGCAACCGTAAAGAAGACCATAAGGAGCGCGTTGCTTGCGCCCTTCCACTGAGAGACTATAGCTCGGACTTCTCTTGAAGTCGTTCTCCAGTTCACCACGGCATCGATTTTTGAACACACCATATCCTACAAAGCCTCTTCATGCTTCTCTGTGGCCAATCATGTTCTTGCGAGATCGACGAATCGTTGCAAATCTCTCGTTTACTAATTCAAACAGTGAGGCATGCGTGCGGACGACTGCGACCACAATTGCCAATCCCAATCGTGCCGGCCATAGCATCTCCTCAAAGCCACTTTTCGCATTCTGCCCATTACGCGGCTTTGATATCCGTGACAGATGTCCCTCTATTCGACGAGGATCCACGAATGAAGTAGCAACGATTGCGGAAACTAGACATTTCTCGACAAATCGTTACAGCCAACTCAGAAACGAATTCACAAAAGTGGGGGCATAAGTGCGAGAACAAAATGGAGTCTTGTTGCGTGGTTCGCCCTGGCAAAAATCCGACGACGCTCGCCAAGACGAAATGAGCCCGGGGGGAAGCCATCGCCAGCCATCAATGCGTGGAAGGAGTGTCAATAGACCCCAATGCTGAGCTGTTCGGCGACGTTGTCGGGTCGGTAGAGGAGAACCTTAAGCACTATGTGTGATTTCCCGACAATCAAATTCTCTACGAGGCTTTGAACTCATTCAGGGACGGGAAACTGAAGGGCGACATGATCGTTTTCCGGTTAGCTTCGTCTTTCATGAGGAGAGTCCATTCATGGCGACAGAACCACTAACGAAGAGAGGAAACGACAGTTCTCGACAAACGTTTGCAGTAAAGAAGCGCGACAATAGAACTGTGACCGGCCTTCGCCTCGAAACCGCCCGTGAGATGTCGCCGCTTTTGTTGATTGACGACGACCGCTCTCTCGCATCGTTGCTTGCAGAGTACTGCGGACCCGCGGGATTTTCGATCACCTCTGCGCTTAGCGGTGAAGACGGTCTTCGGATGGCTCGACAAGAATACTTTCTTCTGATTATCCTCGACGTAACGTTGTCGGGTATCGACGGCTTTGAGGTGCTCAAGCGTCTCCGGCGTTCGTCTCAGATCCCCGTTCTCATGCTCACGACACGAGGAGCCGCAATGGATCGGGTCCTTGGCCTAGAGAACGGCGCCGACGATTATCTTGCGAAGCCGTTTCAGCCGGAAGAGTTGGTCGCGCGGATCAAAACAGTACTGCGGCGGACTCATCCGGAAGAGCAGGTAAAACGTATAGTGCTCGGAGATATCAGCCTGGATACGATGGATCGCTCGGTGACGTTGTCCGATCAGCCTCTCGAGCTGACAGGAGCGGAGTTTCATCTCCTCAAACTACTCATGAGTCATCCGGCGAAGCCGCTGTCCCGCGAAGAACTCATACCTCGAATCTTTGGTCGTGACTCGACCAGCATAGACAGAAGCATAGATAATCTGGTCAACCAACTACGGCGCAAGCTTGGAAGTCATGCGGACGGCTCCGAGAGAATTAGAAGTATCCGGAACATCGGATACTGTTACGTCATAGACGCAGACGGAGCAGACGCTTCGTGAGGATATTCCTGCGCATCATGGCCGGATTCTGGCTTGCACTACTCATCGTCATAGCGGCAGTCGCGTTTATCCCCCGGATCTCCGCGACATTTGAAGACGAACGGTCAAGAAGCATTCCTTTGGAGATTCTTGACGTATGCGCAAAGCAAGCCGTGGAGTTGTACCGCCAGGGGGGAGCTAATGCCCTCGAAGTACAAGATGCGGGTTGTTATGGTGGCTCTCTCGTTTCAGTCACGGGCTCTCCGGACTTGGATTTGGCTCGAAGACCTCTTTCGCGGGAACAGAGATCAGTCGCTCGACGCACGGCCCACGGCGCGAATCTTGTGGTGCAAGAGATGCTGACAGAAACCACGATCGGGCTACGCTTGGGCCCGGGATCTCCAGATTATGCCTATGTTGTGACAATACCCACGCAGAGACGAGCCTCAGTGATGTGGCATACCAATAATTTCTGGCTGCTCATATTGAGCTCGGGGCTGTTCTCCTATGTCCTTACCTCTTACGTTGTTGGCCCGGTCACCAGCCTCAGCCGCGTTGCGGCTCAGTTTGGTGCCGGTGACCTTAAAGCGAGAGCCGCATCGCCGCTTTTGAGACGTAAGGATGAGTTCGGAGAACTGGGGAAAGTGTTCAATCACATGGCTTCTAAAATCGAGGTGCTGATCAGTCGGTATAAGAGTTTCCTGGCTCATGCCTCGCACGAACTCGGCTCTCCACTTACAAGACTGAACATCGCCCTGGCTTTGGCAAAGCGTAAAGCCGGTCCTCAACTTCAACCTGAACTCGACCGCATAGGGCAGGAAGCAGATCGGATCAACAATCTCGTGCATGAGCTGCTCCTGTTAGCCCGCCTTGAAAGCGATAACGAACTTAGCCGCACACCGGTGTCGTTTGACGTTGGTGCACTGGTGGAAGAGATCCGTGCCGAAGCGATGCTGGAAGCGAAACAAATCATGAAAACAGTGCATTTGGACCGCCAGGAATCGTTCGGTGTTCGAGGCTATCCAGAGCTGCTGCGTCGAGCCATTGAGAATGTGCTTCGTAATGCGCTTCGGTTTGCACGGGAACAGGGTACGGTCCAGATCTCGTATTTCCAAAAGTCCAATTTAGCCGTCGGTGTGATCTTGATCGAAGATGACGGGCCCGGCGTTCCGCTCGGCAAAGAACAAGCTATCTTTGAACCGTTCCTAACTCTGCCATCTGAGAATTCGGAGAATGGATCTGGCTCGGGTCTCGGTCTTGCCATCGCAAAGCAGGCCGTTCTCGTCAACGGAGGGACTATTTTCGCGTACTCGTTGACGGATCGGGGTCTGGCGGTCTCCATCGAATTGCCCATCGAAGTAATGACACAGGCTTCAGCCTAAATCGGACGTCTCAGTCCATTCCTGCCTTCCCGTTGGACCAATGTGCTTTGGTCTTCAAGAGTTGAATTGGGAAACGCTGTACGCGAAGTTCCTGTCGTATCTTTTGAATGGACAAGGCCTGCCCAGTCAAGACACAGCAGGGATTGCGCATCGTACGGGCCGTGAGATCGATCGTTATGAAAGCATCGTAAAGATGCCCATGGTCTGCCTTCTTCTCGATGAGATTAATTGAAGGTATTCCAAGGAACTGAAGGACGGGCTCCGATTCCTTGATCGATGAGACCTCGAAGATGTAGGTGTTGGGTTCATTTCCACTTGCAATATCGTGAAGTGCCTTTGCGGTTGCAAATGAAGTTTCATCGCCGAAGAAGATCACCGGGTCTTCAATGAGCGTAAGATCGAGTGCATTCCTAAGTTGCCTGATATTGCAGATGTCACCTTCATCCAGTCCCGCTGCCCACAAAGACCCCGGCCCTCTGTCGTGCAGGAAAAGAATAAATTCGGCAGAGCCCCTTATAGGATCCCACCTCATGGGCGTATAGGAGCGCGTGGTCAGATTCCCGACATTGAATCGGACGACCTGGCCAGGCAACCAGGCTGCTCCTTTGAGGCTCTCGCCGGTTATCTCCAGGCATTGCAATCGTTCGCTGAGGAACCGCACCTTGGAAACCGTGACCTGACGGAAGATGACTCTTTCGATCGCGGTCGACATGAATTTGGGAATAGGGATCATCGACGGTATCTCCTGGCCTTAGTTAAGATGGACCTTTGGTTCAACCGACATTCCAGCCCGCAGTTGATCCAGGTCTGCTTGGCCACTCTGGAAATGAATCCGTACAGGGAGACGCTGAATGACCTTGACGTAATTACCGGTCGCATTTTCAGATGGAAGAACGCTCGCGCGGTCGCCTGTCGCAGCAGGCATATCCTCGATATATCCATGAAATGTTCTGGCCAGGGCGTCCACTGTGATGTCCACGGACTGGCCTGGATGCATCCTGCGAACCTGAGTTTCTTTGAAGTTGGCGACTACCCACGGATCCCCCACCTGAGCGATCATGAGGAGTTGCCCTCCCGCTGAGACACGGTTCCCCAGCTCTGCGCTGCGCTGCAGTACAACTCCGTCAACAGGTGCGACCACATGGCAATATGAGAGATTCAACTTTGCCTGCTCAAGCTTCGCAGCATATGACTTGAGGCTGGCAAGCCTGCTTTCCGTATTCGCTTTCCTGATCGCCACCTGTTTGGGATTATTCTCCAGCGTTTGCCGCTGCTTGGCCTGTTGCTCGAGGAGCTGAGCTTGCCGTTGTTCGATGAGTTTTTTCTGTGATGCCACGGCGGCTGCCGTGGCGTCAACGTTCGCGGAGTTAGACTTTGCCGTCGATAGATATTGATCATAGTCAGACTCTGCCAATTCCTGCTTGTCAACCAACTGCTTATAGCGTTCAACATCCTTCAGGCTCTTGGTGTTGGTCGCCTCCGCCTGGCGGAGCTTGGCTATATCCGAATCGTAATCGTGCTCTGCAGCCTGAAGCGCCGCCCGTGCGTTCAGTACCTCGGCGTCATTGGTCGAAAGATCGCTGCGGTTGCTCACTTCCGTGATCGAAACATTTGGAGATTCGGCATGGAGTTGTGCGAGTGCCTGGTCGTAGTCGGCCTGAGCTTGCGCCAAATCGATCTCTGCGTCCTTTGTGTCCAGGTCGACGAGTGGTTGACCGGCATGGACCCTCTGATTGTCTTCTGCGTAGACAGCGGTGACAGTGCCCCCGACACGCGCAGCAATGGGGTTCAAATGACCATCTACCTGAGCGTCGTCGGTGTTCTCGTAATTACGTGAGTGAAGCCACCAAACCAGACACCCCGCAAGGAGAAACAAAACGACCACGACGGCAATCAGAATGCCTCGTGCACGTTTCTTGGGATCGGGCGGCGATGGTGGCGTTCCATTCTCTGACGGATGCTCGGAGTCATGGCTGCTCTTTTCATTCATGTTCTCGTTACCGTTTTGCTCTGGCATGTCATTTTCCTTTCAGGATGTCGGGTATGGTAGCTTCCGCCGTGCCCATCGCGCGGGCAAGACTAATCTTTCCAAGGTTCAGGGAATATAAGCTGCTGATGTAATCGTGCTCTGCGGAAGCTAGCGTCTCCTGCGATTGAATGACCTCGACGGAGTCCGCGACACCGGCTGCGTATCGGTCCAGAGACTGTTGCAGCGTATTCTTCGCCAGACTGCGATTGCTCTCTGCAACCTGCACTTGCTTTGTGGCGACCTGAAGATCGACCAGAGCACTTCGAACGTCGTCCTCAACCACGCCACGTTGGTCGCTTGCCTCCGCCTTGCGCTGCCGCAGGGAAGCATCCGCCTGCTGAACGTCCGACCTTGTTCGTCCGCTGTTGAAGATCGGCACCGTGAGCGTAGCCGTTGCGGAGAAGACGCCGGCGCCCTTGTCGGGATTGACCCCCTGCAAACCGTAATAGCCGTTGATTCCCAGGTAAGGTAGATACTCTGATTTGGAGGCGTGGTAGGCCTCCTCGGCAGCCTTCACCTGCAGGGTCGCCGCCTTCAGGTCGGCCCGTTGACTCAGAGCCGAATGGATCGCCTCGTCAGCAGCGGTCAGCGCGGGCGCCTCTGTGGAAAGCTTTTCTGCTAGATTGAGCTCTCTGCCAGGATCAATGCCAATGATGCGGGCCAGTTGCATCTTTTGCTTAATCAGGTCGCCGAGCTGGGAACTGAGTCTTTGTTGTTCCGTCTGCAATTGGACGAGGCTGCGGTTTGCGTCGATGCTGGCCTTGGTTCCCGCTCTGGTCTGGTCGGCAGCCTGCTTATAACTGGCTTCCGCGTATCGAACCTGAATCTCCTGTGACTCCACGAGTGCTGCCGTCGCGAGGACGCGGAGATAGGAGCCACCTACCGCAACGCTGATGAGTTCGCGTGCATCCCGCAAGTTCATCAGCGTTGCCTCGCGATTGGCATCTGCCGAACGGAGATTGTGGAGATCGGTGAGACTGAGTTGCTCCGTCACATTTCCCTGCAGGCTGTAGTAGTGGTAAGGACCTACTACGGTGGGCAACGATACATTTCCCCCGAAAACAGATGAGGAGAGACCTTGTGTTTGGAGGTCGACCTTCGCTCCGTTCTCAGAAAGCGTCGCGTAGATGTTGGGCAGCAACGCACTCAGCGCGCTGAGCCTCTGTGCGCGCACCTGTCTTGAGGAAGCGTCGGATGCAAGTCCAGCGAGGTTATATCTCAGGCCAAGCTCGATCGCTTTGGGAAAGGTCAACTCGACCTCACCGTCACCGGGAAGATTGGCCTCTGAGCTACCCGAATAGTTACCTTGAACCTGGATGGTCGGGTTGACGGTATTTACGCTCGAACTTGAGCTTCCGCTGGCAGACTGTTGCACCGTGACACCCGAGCCGCTCTGACTACGTCCCGAGAGCTGCACCTGCTGGGCCTGTGGTGTCTGCGAAGCCGAGGATGACGATTGCCCCCAAGCTCCAATGCACATGCAGAAGGCCAACGCGCAAGCAAGGACTTGCGTTTTCTGTCTTGTCGACTGTTGTAACGAGTACCCCTTCATATATTCCTTCCTCAATGCATCACGATTTCTGTACTTGTGTTTTTTTTCATCATGAATGCCCAGGGAGCCATGCACAGGCATGCAAAGGCGAAAAAGAAAATGATGTCGATGTAGGAAAGGACGCTGGCCTGCTGCTGGACCTGTTGATAAAACTGGCTCAGCGCCTGGTTGTGCGCTGCGCCGGTCGACGTTCCGCTCGCAAGATGCTGGTTCGTCATCGCGGTAATCCTGCTCGTATAGAACACGTTGCCCTTTGTAGTGTGGCGTACGAGCGCGTTCTGGTGTACCTGCCGATGACGCGCGAGCATCGTAGTAAGGTAGGCCGTTCCACACGAACCTCCAATATTGCGTGCCAGGTTGGTCATGCCGGAGACGTCATTGTTCTTGTTGGCTGGAACTCCGACGTAAGACATGGTGCTGATTGGGATAAACACGAACGCTATTCCGAAGCCCTGCCAAAACTTAAGCTGACTTGCGTAGCCCATATTCATCTGGAGGTTGAGCCCGGACATGTAGAACAGGCTAGCGGCGCTGGCGACGAAACCGATGGCAATGAGCCAGCGGACGTCGACTTTCGGCGAAATGATTCCGACGGCGACCATGGCTATCATCGTCGCGACACCACCGCCGATCAGAGTGATGCCTGACTGCTCAGCGGTGTATCCCATCACTTCCTGGAGGAGATTTGGGAGTAGCGTGTTGACGCCATAGAGAGCGGCCCCCATGACAAACATCATTCCCATAGCTACGGTGAAATTTCTGTTGGTAAAGAGTGTTAGATCGAGAATGGGACGTCGCTTCTTCCGGGCCAACCACAGCTCCCATAAGATCACTGCTACGAATGAAACCAGAGAGATGACTGCGAAGGACGCGATGAAACTGGAACCGAACCAGTCATCCTCCTGCCCCTTATCAAGCACAACTTCCAGTGTTCCGAAGGTCAGAGAAAGTAAGCCAAATCCCAGATAGTCCAGGCGGAAGTTAGTGCTTCGCGCCTCACGGACCTCTTTCTGAATCGCAGGCGGATCTTCCACTAACCTATGCGTAAAGAAGAGCGAGATTGCGACGATCGGAAGATTGATAAAGAAGATCCACCGCCAGTCGAAGTTGTCCGTAAGCCAACCCCCGAGGGTTGGCCCCACGGTGGGCGCGAGAACGATGGCCATTCCATAGAGTGCGAACGCCTGGCTTCGCTTCTCCGGCGGAAATGTGTCGGCGAGAATGGACTGCTCGGAAGGTGCCAGGCCCCCTCCGCCAGCACCTTGTAAGACGCGGAAAAATAGCAGTAACGGTAATGTCGGTGCTAGGCCGCAGAGCAGGGAACTGATGCCGAATAGGGCCACGCACGTCATATAGAAACGTTTACGACCTATAAGGCTGGAGATGTAGGAAGCAATCGGAAGAACAACCGCGTTCGAAACCAGATAAGAGGTGAGAACCCAAGTGGCCTCGTCCTGCCCGGCACCCAAGGATCCCGCGATGTGCGGCAAGGCTACGTTGGCGACAGAGGTGTCTAGGACCTCCATAAATGTAGCGAGGCTCACAACGATCGCAATCATCCATGGGTTGTGCTTCGGAGTCCAACGCTCTTCCATCAGTTTTCCCTTCTATTTGTTTCAACCACGTTTGATATCTGATCCGCCACGTGTTTCGGCCCGGGAGTTTCGCGGTGGTGGTAGTGCTCTCGATCGTTGCGTCCGATACTTCGAGGCTGCAATCGACCATCACTTCTCCTGACAAGAGTCGAAACGAAACGGTACAGTACTATGATGCCGCTAGTTGCGGTAAGATTCCTGATGTTGCAGATTGTTTTTGGAGAATGAGTGAGAAAAAAAAATACGGTTGTTAAGGCGAACGAGTCAAACGGGTCTATCGATGAACGGCTGCTGTCAGCGGCGCTCGACGTCTTCCTTGAAAAAGGGTTCGCAGCGGCGACGATCGATGAGATTGCTGGAAAGGCCAAATCATCCAAGCTCACTCTTTACAACCATTACGGAAACAAAGAAGGACTGTTCGAAGCCGTGGTGCGGAGGCAAAACGCGGCTATGCTGGAGGTCGTGACTATGACCCTGCCGATCGGAGGCCCTATAGAAGAGTTCCTCCATACGATGGCTAACCGCCTTTATGCGAGCCTTCTTCTGAAGGAGACCGTTGGAATGTTAAGGATTTTGCATGCCGAGGCAGAACGGTTTCCAAAACTCACTGAGTACTTCGATAAGGCGGGCCCCACAAAAGCAAACCAACTTCTCGCGGCGGAGCTGGAAAAGCAGATGGAGCTCGGAGTTCTAGAAATGGCCGACCCAATCTTGGCTGGTGAACAGTTTTTTCATCTCTCGCTCGGTGAAGTGACGCGGCGCCTGCTCTTAGGCACTCGGCCAGCCCTGAGCAAGTCCGAGACACAGAAACGAATCGCGGGTGGTATCGCTGTTTTCCTCAAGGCTTATGCAAAAACTCAACGCGCCGATAGGTGAGTCCCGCATGGCCCTCAATCCGGCAGTGCCACGCGGACGGTTAGCTCTCGGCCGCAGAAGGAGATACGCACTTCAATCATTTTTCGCCGTAGGCAGCAAGGAACATGCGTACCGCATTCCGAACGCGGATCTCTTTCTCACGTTTTGTGGGCAACTGCCCAAGAGACAAGACCATCCGGCGCATCGGTTCTCCCATCAAGGCATCAACCAGCTGCTCCGCAGCGATGGTAACGTGTTCAATCTGCAGATGTCCGTCCCGAATCTTCTGTCGTAGGTATTTGACGAGAACCGCTTCAAGGCGCCCATATCCATGCTGCTTGAACATTCTGCCGATCTCCGGGGAATTCTTGGCTTCCATATAGAGGATACGGACGAGCGATACGGAATCAGCTGTCAGACTGACTTCGAGCACATGCATTCCGAACGACTGCAGCGCATTTTCGAGAGTCGAAGTTGTTCGAAGAAGCTCCGCTAGCGGCTCATAAACTTGATCGGTTCGTGCCCGGATCATCGCTGCGAAGAGAAGCTTCTTGCTTGGATACCGGCTGTAATATGTGCCCTTGGACGCTTTCGCTCGGTTGGCCATTTCGCCAACGCTCGCAGCGGAATAGCCGTACTCGAAGAAGACCTCCGCGGCAGTGTCTAGGAGTTCCTTCTCCCTTTCATCCGAGAGGCGAAATCGCAAAGAGACTTCTTGTGACTTCAGGCGAGTTGTCTTAGGCATTGTTTAAACCTAATGCGTTCGAGGCAATATAAGTTGCATCAGCGCGCCAAATGCTTCATCTCAACCAGTGTAGTACTGTGCGGTACGATACGGTAAGCAGGCAGTCGTTTTATAGAGGAGCAGAAATGTCAAAAGCAAGAATGCTTGTCGTAGCTCTTATCGTCTTGGTAGGAGGTGTCGTGGCCTTCGCCGTGCACAGTCTCACCGCTAAAGACATTGCCATGCCGCAGGTCGGGCAGCAGGCGCCAACTTTTGTCCTGCCCTCGCAAGATGGCACGCAGATCTCACTGGATAGCTTCAAGGGTAAGTGGGTGGTGCTCTACTTCTATCCGAAAGACATGAGTTCCGGCTGCACCCTCGAGGCCCACAACTTTCAGCGCGATCAGGACAAGTTCACCAAACAAAACGCGGTGATCGTGGGTATTAGTGTCGACACCGCCGAGAGCCATAAGCAGTTCTGCACCAAGGAAAATTTGACCTTCCGGCTGTTGGCCGATCCCTCCGCAGGCGCGGTTATAGCCTACGGTTCGCTCGCGAGCTTGGGCCCACTCAAGATTGCCAAGCGCAACACCTTTCTAATAGATCCGACCGGCAAGATCGTTAAGGTCTGGACCGGAGTCAAGTCGCAGACGCATAGCCAAGAAGTGGTGGCCGAACTGGCGACCGTCGAACAGAAGGGCATGTAAAGAGAGAATGAATCCGATCTTCGACTCTTTATTCGAGGACTGCGCCGCGCTCGTTGCGTTGCCGGCGGAGTCGGCGGCCACAGCCGCTAACCAGAGCAAGACGGCTGCATGGTGCGCTCTTTATGCCACATTGGAGAGCGTGCCGAAATTTACAAGCGTCAGGCGCTCAGACCCTACCCAAAGCTGCCTAGCAACCGTTCCGTCCAGCGCGGCTTTAGGAATAGGTGTATATAGTCGGATTCCCCTTTACACCCGTTAGGCCATCTGGGCCGTAATAACCACCGGCCACCGCTTCTGGCGCAACCGCCGCATACAGCGTTGGCAGAGCTCCGCGCGCCGCGTCTTGCGCGAATGCCTTTATCATTACAATTCAGTTACTTCGGCAGCCCCCCAAGATGATTCCCCAGATTTGTTGTTGCGTATTTAGGATCTGCTGAGAATCGGCGACCCGACCGCAGTCAACCGCCGTTGCAATTCTGCGAAAAACAACGCCCGCCAGCCTAGATTGCGCACACGCCTGGCTCATTGGCTTATAGACACGCTCGCTCTGCAGATTATCGAACTGAATCTCACCATGATTGCTTGCCGCGCTCGACACCATCACTATGCGCGAAGGTTACGGTGTTGGCCTGGCCCACTCAAACCTGGAATGGGTTAGAGCTGTGTCGATTACTGCCTGGCAGGTTTCGCGCTCAAGATGCCTTGGAAGCTTTCGCGGTATTGCAGGAAGACAGGCACCCAGAGGACGCAACTCACTAGCAAAGTTGCAACTCCTGGGGCAAGCGTTAAGTGAAACGCGAGAATGTTGTAGAGTTCTGCAGCAATCAATATGAGCGCGAATGGAACAAAGAAGCCGGAGAGCAACAACAGTCCACCAAGGAGTTGAACCCCGAAAACGAACGCGTCAAAATGCGATGCAGTCATGACAGCAAAGAATTGTATCGCCAATGGATTCGCGGGCGGAGGTTCATGGATAAACCTAAAAAAACCATTTAGCCCACTAACCGTAAACATCAACCCCAGCAGATAGCGCGCGATGATCGAAGTAATCTTCATGCGTGCCCTCCCTCAACCGTCACGGCGTGCGTCTGTACAAGCTGCAGATGCGGTGCGAGAAACGCATCGCGGTCCTGACCGTGATTCAGTGCCATGGTTCCACCTGCCGTGAGGAAGGTCGCATCCGTAAGGCCAAGGAAACCGAACAGGGACCGCAGATACGGCTCCACGAAGTTGAACGAAGCCATCCGGGTCTGGGCGTCATAGATCCCGCCGGTTGCGATGACAAACGTCGCTTTCTTGCCGATGATCAGTCCTTTCGGTATTCCCTCTGCATAGGAGAAGGTCTTGCCGACACGCGAGATCTGATCGATCCAGAGTTTGAGCACCGAGGGAACACCGAAGTTATGCATCGGCACACCGATGACATACTCATCAGCCTGCTGGAGTTCCTGGATCAAAGTGTCTGAAAGCGAAAGCAAATCCTTTTGCTCTGAAGTGCGCGCCTCCTCTGGTGTATATACGGCCCCCACCCACTCCGCAGTGATTGGCGAGATTGCAGTTGCGTTGAGGTCGCGGTCCACGACCATACCATCCGGGTGCGAAGCCTTCCATTTTGTAACGAACGCTTTGGTTAGCTCCCGCGAAACCGATCGGTCATAAAGAGGGCTGGAATCTATATGAAGCAGCGTGGGCATTGTGACATTCTCCTATCGACAGGTGTCGAGTAATCAACATCTGTCTATCTTATACAATATACAAGTGTCGCTTATGCGTCGGGCGTCGCAAAAGAGTATTCTAAGAGACTGCGATGCTAAAGCCACCCCACTCACAGCCTGCGATCGAAACGACGGACCCCCGAGTCCAGCGCAGCCGTCGCATGCTTATGGATGCATTGGTCAAGCTGCTGACTGAAAAGGAGTTCGCAGACGTCTCTGTCCAAGAGATTGCGGATGAGGCGACGCTGAACCGCGCCACCTTCTATCTGCACTACCCTGACAAGGACGCTCTACTACAGGCAACGACGGAAGCTCGTTTCCGCGAACTCATTGCGCGACGAGGCCTCTCGTTCACCGACTGTGACGGAGCACTTCGCGCCATTGCCCTAGGCGTGTGCGACTACCTTGCTGAGACCACGAGTTGCCCGTCTCAGTTGAGCCAGATGCCCCTTGAAAATTCGGTTATTTCATTAGTCGAAGGAATGTTTCAGGAGGGCGCTTCCGCTCACGGGGTAGAGCCGAGCGCCGAAGTTGCACTACGAGGCACCGCCGTTGCTTGGGCAATCTTCGGAGCCGCGCGTCACTGGTTCCTAACTACAGAGCGCTTACCTGCCGAGGAAATGGCTGCCAAAATTGAAGTGATGGTAAAGCCGATGCTTCTCAACGCTTCCCATTAGCCAAACTTCCGCCCTTACATAGAGGCCGCCGGTTTAACCTCCTGGAGCATACAAACCACTGTTTGTTAGCTGTAGCCCGATTGGATTTCGACACTCCATTGATCGTTGCTTTGATATCGAGAACCGCTCCCAGCACATCTGGGCGCCCCGGGTGAAGACATCATCTTTCTTTCGCGAGTCGGCGGAGGATTCGACAGGGTTCGCCGCGATGGCAGCCTTAGCCCCATGCCGCCACGCCCGCAGCTTATCTCACCGCTTTTAGCAAATTGGACAGTCACCCAGGCGGGGCTTTATTTCTCTGCTGCCCGTGTCGGTGAGCCGATCCATATCTATCGTTATAAAGGTGGGCAACTGACCAACTTGGGCACGACGCCAGGAGAGTTGGTTGACGCATCGCCCAACATCGCAATCTCTCCTGATGGCCATTGGATGATTGTGGCCTAAGTGGATCATTTGAGGAGCGAGATTAAAATCCGTCAAACTTATTGATCCTTACTGGTTAGCGGTGCCTTTCAGAATCGTCGTAGTGAGAGTCAGACGTTCCATTAGCTTTTCCACGGTGCCTTCCTGTCTTAGTGATTAAAAATGGCTGTGATGCGGCAGACCAACTATTTATATAACTCATAGCCTATTGAAAACAAGTGGCTTGTCTGTTGCTCTAGCTACCGGGGCGAACCTGTGTCTTGACTTCCTCAGCCCGGTCGCCGCAGAATCAAATTTCTGATAGCGAACAAAAGACGAATATTTCATGCGTAACGCAGCCAACCTACGGGTACAAGTCGAAAGCATGCTTGAGTCTCGTATTCCCTCTGCGCTCACGCCAAAGATCAAACCTCCACTAGAGTCGATGTCCTGCGGAATAAGTGATATAGATCGATTTAAGGCTTTTGGCCGCGGCACTCTTGTCGAAATCTGTGGAGCTCCTTCGACCGGGAGAACAACTTTGCTTCATGGTTTGCTCGCCCAATGCACCGCGGGAGGTGAGGCTGCGGCGGTAATTGATACGTCGGACACTTTTGATCCTGTCTCCGCCTCGCAATCCGGGGTGGTATTGAGGGAAGTGCTCTGGGTGCGTTGCGGAGTGCCACGAAACCAGGGACGCGCTCTTTCTCGCCTCGATCAGGCTCTTGGCGCGATCGACCTCTTACTGCAAAACGGAGGACTTGGTCTGATTGCGCTCGATCTGGCGAATGTCCCTATCAGAGATGCGAGACAAATTCCTCTTTCCGCTTGGTTCAAATTCCGCCGGGCAGTGGAGGACACACGAACGCTCCTCGTGGTACTTGCGCAACAGCCGAACGCCGGCAGCAGCAGCGCGACCATGCTCGATGTGTCGCAGTCCAGCGTGGAGATCGAGGAATCAGACAAACCATCCGTAGAGAAACATATCGATGGTGATTGCTTAATCAGGACTTTGCGCAACCGTGCGGAAGTCCTGCGTGGACAGATGACCAAGCCGGTGCGCTCCGTCCGTACGATCGGCGAGTTTTCTACCAGCCTCTACTCCTATCGCTAGAGGTGTGACGTGTTGTATGCCGGTGTGCATCTTCCGAACTTCCCGGCGCAAGCAGCTTTGCGCAACGATGCGGAGGCACGCCAGAAACCTTTCGCCGTCGTCGCCGGAACGCCGCCGCAGGTTCGTGTCGTCGCTCTGAATTCTCATGCGAAGAAGATGGGCCTCTGGGTCGGAATGACAAAGGCCGACGCGGAGACGCAGAGCAGTGTTAAGATCCGGGAGCGACTAGTTCGTCTCGAATCGCTGGCACACGCAGCTTTGCAGGATTGCCTGGCCGGTTTCTCGCCCTGGTGTGAAGATGTGGCTCCCGACCTCTTTGTACTCGACATCAGTGGCCTTTCGAACCTGATGGGAACACCAGTTCAGATTGCAAAGAGTATACGAGAGCAGGCCCGGACTTTCTCGCTATACATAAAAATAGGCGTAGCCCACAACATCGATTCGGCCATTCACGCCGCCCGCCTGACAAAGAATGTCCTGGTGCTTCCCACCGGAGGGGAGGCGGAGATTCTCCGGGATGCCCCTCTTGAAATTCTGGAGGCCACCCCGGAGATTCTGGGAATACTCCATCGCTGGGGCATCCGGAGGTTCGGCCAGCTTGCGGCATTGCCGGAGCTGGCTCTGAGCGAACGTCTTGGACAGGAGGGATTACGTTTACAGCGGCTTACCAGAGGCATTTCTACGCGGATTCTTTCTCCGACCGTCCCCTCTATGGCCTTTGAAGAAGAGATGGAATTCGATCATTCTGTCGAGGATCTCAAGTCCCTGGCCTTTGTCTTCCATCGGCTTCTGGGACAGCTTGTTCTTCGCCTGGCCACTCGCGCTCTCGCGGCGGGTGAAATCCATCTCACACTGCATCTTGATCTGGCGGCCGATGGCGTAACAGCCAAAGAGCCATTCTTCACCCGAACGCTGAAGCTTCCGGTCCCGAGCGTCGACGTCACGCTGCTGCTGAAGCTCCTGCAACTTGACCTTGAAGCTCATCCGCCGGGCGCTCCGGTCATGAAGGTTGTGCTCCACATTGAACCGATGAGGCCCCGCGTTGTTCAGAACGGTATGTTCGTTCCACAGGGGCCCGAGCCGCAACGGCTGGAACTGACACTGGCCAAGCTGAGACGAATCGTAGGTGAGGATCGAGTGGGCTCACCTGAGCTGATGGATAGGCATCTCCCGGTCCCTTTTCGCATGGCGAACTTCACCCCGAGTAATTCACCCTCGAGGAAATTGCCCGCAGAAGTAAGCCAGACGGCTGTACGCATCTTTCGTCCAGCTTTGCCCACATCTGTCGAGAAGGTCCGCGGGACTCCGCGACGGGTACGGTTTTCGGGAAAAAGCTATCAGGTATCTCACGCGTCCGGCCCCTGGAGGCGCTCCGGCGAGTGGTGGACGAGAGGTCACTGGGGCAGAGATGAATGGGACCTGGTTTTAGTAAGTGGCGATAATAAGCGGATCGTCGTTCGCGCATACCGAGACCTTGTGACAGGTCATTGGTCCGTCGAGGCGGAGTACGACTGATGGCATACGTCGAACTCCATGCTCATTCAGCGTTCAGTTTCCTGGCAGGTGCTTCTGAACCAGAAACACTCGCCGAGGTCTGTGCTGCGAGAGGCATTTCAGCCATTGGATTGCTGGATCAGGATGGCTTCTATGGTTCGCCGCGTATGCATATGGCGGCACAAAAGCTGGGACTGAAGGCCCATGTAGGCGCGGAAGTGTCCGTTGAAGACGTGCTCTTTGGAGAAGCTGGACGTTGCCGATACTCCCTCCTGGCTGAGACGCGGACAGGCTATCAAAATCTCTGCCGGCTGATCACGACTTTTAAGCTGCGGGAGAACCACAAAGGTGAAGGTGCGGCGACCTTCAGTGAGCTCGAGGAACATGCAGGCGGCCTGGTCTGCCTGACGGGCGGGGAGGAAGGGCCATTATATGAAGCCCTCCAGAGAGGTGGCTACGACGAAGGATTGAGAACGGTCGAACGAATGGTCCATAGATTTGGCCAAAAAAATGTCTTCGTCGAACTGCAGAAACACCGCAATCGGCAACAGGCAGCTCGCAACAGAGCCTCTGTCTCGATCGCGAGAAGCCTTCACTTGCCTCTGCTTGCAACGAATGGCGTACTCTATGCAACTCCACAGGAACGCGAGATTCAGGATGTCATGACAGCCATCCGGCTCCATACCACTCTGGAAGGAGCAGGAACAGCACTGCAGGGGAATGCCGAACGGTATCTCCGCTCCGGAGAGGAGATGGAGGCCCTGTTTGCCGATCTTCCGGAGGCAGTACAAAACACTGTGCAACTCTCTGATCGTCTGCAATTTGAATTGAAGGATCTCGGGTACGAACTGCCCCGCTATCCTGTGCCGCAAGGCGAAACGATGATGTCCTTCCTGCGCGAGAGAACACGGGAAGGGTGGAAGTGGCGTTATGGAACCAGTACAAGTCAAAGCCTGAAGGAGCGTGCGCATAGGCAGGTGGAGCGCGAACTCGCGCTCATCGAAAGGCTGGATCTCGCCGGCTACTTCCTGATCGTGTGGGACCTGGTGCGCTTTTGCAAAGAGAAAAGGATTCTCGCGCAGGGGCGCGGTTCGGCCGCCAATAGCGCTGTCTGCTATTCGCTTGGCATCACCATCGTCGATCCGGTGGGAATGGATCTTCTGTTCGAACGATTTCTGAGTGAACAACGAGGTGAGTGGCCCGATATCGATCTCGACCTCCCAAGTGGAGATCAGCGTGAAGAGGTCATCCAGTATCTCTACAAGAAATACGGCCAGCGTGGTGCCGCCATGACGGCCAATGTCATTACCTATCGAGCCAAGTCAGCTGCGCGCGAGGTCGGCAAGGTTCTCGGTCTGGCAGAGAAGACATTGGAAGAGGTCTCGTCGGCGGTCAGCTCCTTCGAATGGAAGGCTCCCACTGACACACTTGAGGAACACTTCCGTCAGGCTGGTCTTGATCTTACGAACCCCACGATTCGTACCTATCTGAGTCTCTCGACGAGGATGCAGGACCGGCCTCGTCACCTCGGTCAGCATTCGGGAGGCATGGTTGTTTGCCAGGGACAGCTTGATTCTGTCGTCCCACTTGAACCTGCTTCCATGCCAGGACGTGTTGTGCTGCAGTGGGACAAGGATGATTGTTCTGATTTCGGGCTGATCAAGTTCGATTTGTTGGGCCTTGGCATGATGGCGGTGATCGACGAGTCTCTTTCGCTGATTCGAAAGGTATACGAAGAGGACATCGATCTGGCGCATCTCCCGCAGGACGACCCGGATGTGTATCGAGCCATCCAGGAAGCGGATACGATCGGCGTCTTTCAGATTGAGTCGCGTGCACAGATGAGTGCATTGCCTCGGACGCGCCCGAAGTGCTTCTACGACATCGTTAAACAGGAAGCAATTATTCGTCCCGGTCCGATGCAGGGTGAGTTTGTGAACCCCTACATCGAGCGGGTACTGGGCCGACAAGCGATCACCTATCCTCACCCGTTGCTCGAACCCATCCTTGCTCGAACGCTTGGAGTACCGCTCTTTCAGGAGCAGATTCTAAAAATTGCGATGGTTATGGCTGATCTTTCTGGGGGTGAGGCCGAACAACTTCGCCGTGCCATGGGCAGCAAACGGTCGGTCGCCAAGGTGCAGGCAATGGAATCTCTGATGCGTGATCGCATGACGGTCAAAGAAATAGTGCCGAAAGTTCAGGACGAGATCATTCGAATCGTACAGGCAGTCGGCCATTACATGTTCCCGGAGTCGCATGCCGCGAGCTTCGCAAGTCTCACATACGTGAGTGCATATCTCCGAGAACATTATCGTGCCGCGTTTACCGCGGCGATCCTGAATCAGCAACCAATGGGCTTTTATTCGCCGGACTCGCTTGTCAGCGATGCGCAGCGCCATGGGCTCAAAGCGCATTACATCGACATTAACGCTTCAGAGTGGCGCTGCACGCTCGAGTTGTCGAATGATCTGATTTCAAAGCCGCAGTTGCGTGTCGGATTTCGGTATGTGCGCGATCTTCGAAGATTGGCAGGTGAGGCGATTGTTCACGCTCGCAATGCGGGTGGACCATTTGTCTCCGTGGCCGACCTTTGGCAGAGAGTACCTGAACTTCGTGGAAATGAATTGACCGCGCTTGCCGAAATCGGAGCTTTGAATTCGACCTACGTCTCGAAATCAGACGGACATCGCCGCACGGCGTTATGGGATTCTGCCCGCGCGATTCAGTCACCCGGGCCCCTGTTCGCGTATTTGGAGAGTGAAAACTCGAATGCGCCACTTGATCGGATGACTAATGAAGAGCGTTTACTCGCGGACTACCAGGGTATGGGCATGACAACCGGACCGCATCCATTGTTCTACAGCCGAAGCGAACTCAATGGAATGGGAGTAACAACAGCGGTGCGGTTAAGATCTGTTCCCAACGATGCCCCTATAACGATCGCGGGTTTCGCCGTCACGACACAGCGCCCGGGAACGGCAAAAGGATTTCTCTTTCTGACTCTTGAGGACGAAACAGGAAGTGCAAATGCTGTGGTGACGCCGAAACTCTATGAGCAATATCGCATCCTGCTCAACAGAGCGAGATATCTTCTCATAAAAGGAAAGATGCAGAACCTCGACGGTGTTCGTACGATTCGGGCGAAGACCATCCATTCACTGAATGTAACGAGTGTCGCAATGGCATCGCGCAGTTTCCGCTGAGGAGGGAAGAGAAGGATCGGATCAACGTACTCTTAGCAGTAACTGCGCAGTTTATGGTGTGTCAGGCTGATGCGAAAACGAACGTATCAGCATCTTCTGTGTCAGCTTATGCTCTGACGCGAACCGTCACACGTTCCTGGATACGTTCGTAAAGTCGAATCTCTGCTTCGTGCGCCATCTCAACCACTACAGCAAAACGCTGTTCGGCATATTCATCGGGAAACCACTGGCGTTCGCATCGCACGACGAGATAGTAGGTCTCACCGTACTCAGCAGCAGGGTTCCTGTCCATCACGAAAGTTCCCCGCTGAAGTGTACCCCTCTCTCTGATCGTTGGTCCGATGTCGAACGGGCAGTCGTATCGACCGCCGAGTTTGGGATAATCACCTTCCGCTTCGGTGCGTTTACGATAGTGTTCTCGCACCCAATCGAGTGCCTTGCCGCGAACAAGGCGGAAAGACATCTCCACTCCCAGGTAATCGGAACGGCTGTGACGTGTCGGAGGATCAAATGCCAGAGTAACGCGAATTTGACGTCTGCCCTTTGTCTCAGCAAAGTCCGCGGGAATAGGCACTTCGTACACGAAGAGATGATCCATCGCCATCTGCGACTCGGCGAAGAGTACCACGCGATTCGTGTCTGACGTAGCTGCGGTTACAGGATTCGCTATTCCATAGCCGCAGACATGAGAGAGGGTCTCGGCTGATATCCCTTGCAGCCGGGTGAGTGAGGGCTCAGGGACCTCTGCAGAACTAACGAGAAGAGCACGAAGCAGATTAGCGCTGGCTAGAGGGAATGCATGCAGCACCATCGCGGCCTTATGCGCCACCAGGGGAGCTGCATAGGATGTTCCCACCGCTGACGTAAACAAATGATCCAAGTACTGGTGATGGGTCGTGATGATCTCGCTCTCAGGCATAGGAATGAGGCCCTGCACCAAACCGTCGTACAGTTTATTGCCCCCGTCATCGCAAAGCTCCGGTTTGATCCCGCGATTGACGCCTGGTCCGACGCAGGTGAATGGCGCGGGTTCTCCGACGTCCGCTATCGGTCGGGTACTTACGTATCCAGGCCCATCGTTTCGCACTGCCGCAGCATGCGCAACGGCTCCCACAGTCAATGCGTTTGCGGCAGTAGCCGGTTCGTAAATGCGATTCCGACCGGCCATCAAATAGGCTGGATAGTTGGTGTGGTGTTCTTCCGGATGGTTCGTTGGAAGGTGAGCATAGTTGCCCGCGGACACAACGAAGAGAATGTCCAGCTCTCGCGCGAGCTCATCGAGAATGGCTGTCCACTGACCTACTTTTGTCCCGCCATATTGTGCGTTGCGATCGCCAATAGAAAGATTGAAGATACGACAGCCAATGCCGTGAAGTCTCCGCACCACTTCGCTGACTTGCGATGCAATCAACCTTCTATCATCCAGATTGCCCTGATCATTGACGACCTTGCCACTCGCGATGCGGGCAACTGCTTGAAAGACACCATTCTCCAGACAGTCTCGGATGTCTCCGTAAGCTGCTATCCCACTGACTCTGGTGCCATGGCCATAAATATCATTCAGACCTAATGTCTCTGGTTCGCTGGTCTTTGCAACGACAATTCCGGCCAGTAAAGGATGAGCGTCGTTCACTCCCGTATCAAGAATAGCCACGATCGGCGCGTCTTCATCGGGTGGTTCCACGTTGCCCAGGTTATCGACCGTGGTCTCAAGAAGCGTTGCTACATCGAGATCGACCTGAGGCGGGAGGTCTACCACTCGAACAACAGGCTCCTGGAGCAGATAGCGAATGACTCTGCCCGGTGCATTCACACGAAGTGCTGTGAAAGTGACACCAATGTATTGGTCGGTGACCTCCCCTCCTCGCGCTGCAATCTCTTCGGCAAAACGGAGGGCGTGAGCTTCGCGTTCAGTCTGGGAGGCGAAGTCCCAAAGTTCTATGTCCAGAACGAAACCGCGATCTTCTGCGAAGGTATCGATTCTATCGAAGCCTTCCTCGCGCAAGCCGCTGCCGATCCTGTCTTCGGGACGCAGCGGACTAAACTCATCGATTGATGCGATCAACGCATTATAGGAAGGGTGTTGTCTGCCTGCACGAGGTCCTGCCGCATATGCGTCAAGCCTCGTAGTGAAAGCTGCCAGATCTGAATCTCGGTCGAACAACACCAGAGCATTATTCTCATCGTGTCCGAGAACAGTTAGACCCGCACGCGTCCATTCCTCATCTGAAACAACGCCCGAAGTTCGAACTCGTACGATAAGAGCGGGATTGACATACTCAGCACGTAGCCGCGTATGGTTCTCGATGACTTCATCCACGGCTTGTCGAACGCGGACGGACTGCTCACCGACATCTCGTCTCGGAGGATTCCCGAAACCTTGGCGCTTGCGGCGCTCCATATCAGCTTCTGCACGAGGGAGGGGAAGATGGGATAGCTCTGGCATGACCCAATTGGCTCGCTAGCTTTGATGTTGTTGCGCGATGTCCCCTCTTCGAGATTCGAGTGCGATGCTTCGCAGTAAGCGTCGCTTCGTTACCACCTTCTGGCCGCTAAGAATGGAACGCCGTATGGCATTTAAACAGACGCGTTCGATATCAGCGTGTGAGAAGCCTTTGAGTTCACTTGCGACTTCGGACGATTCAAAGTCACGACCGAAGTTCCGGAATTTGAGATTGAGAAGACGAATGATCTCGTTTCGGTTCGGCCTCTCAAAGAACACGACTTCATCAAAGCGTCTCCAGATAGCTGGATCGAGTTGACGCTCATGATTGGTCGCAGCGATGACAAAACCCTGACCGCGAAACTTCTCGATCAGCGTCAGAAGGCTGTTTACGACACGTCGCAGCTCACCGTTCAGTGTCTCGTCGTCTCTCAGCCTTGCAATGGCATCGAATTCGTCCAATAGGAGGACGACAGGCTGTGCCGCCGCATAGTCAAAGATCTTTCGCAGGTTGGTGGCCGTCTCGCCGAGAAGAGAGGAAACCAGTACATCCATACTCGCGACAAGCAGAGGCAACTTCACTTCATTTGCGAATACTTCCGCACAGAGCGTCTTGCCACATCCGGGAGGTCCGCAAAACAATAGCCGGGAACGGGGACGCAGTCCATGCGCACCGAGAGTGTCGCGCTGACGAAACTCGTTTACGAGCGAAAGGAGCAGATGCTGATTTGATCGGGTGAGGATCAGATCAGATGCCTTACGTTCAGGGATGATCGTCTCGACGAGGGGAAGTTGCTTTTCTTTTTCGAACGGTAGGACCGTGAGTCTACGAGAACCATCTCTCGCTGGATCAGACACGGGTGAGCCCTGGGTCAATTTAGCGTGGCCTAGATTTCTCCGTAACGCGCTTGCCAGAACACGGTTGTTCTTCGATTCTTCGTCGCGGATAATCTCCGTCGCAGCCTTTTGGAAGGCATCGCTATCCCCGTGGCTGTAGCTATAAAAGAGCTTTTTAAGCAGCTCGCCCCGTGGCATCTCGATTCCTCCTGATCTTCAAGCATAGCAATCATGCCCGCAACCTAGTATGCACCATTTGTAGTGCATTTGTGCGAAACTGGTCCCTAATTCATTATAGCGAAAAAAAGGCGAACATTGCTCTCCCTGAACCGCGGCATTCCCATTGGTAGTTTAGCGCTTCCATTATGTCAGGACGAAATCTACTGGCTGCAGAAAGTCCGGCACCTCTTTGGCGTTGATCGACTCCAATAGACTGATCTCAATCGTTCGTGCCAACGCAAGCAAAGGCAGCGCGTTGGCATGGTCTCCGAACGGGTCTTCCAGTTCGTCTCCCAGGGCGTCGAGCCCAAAGAACGCGTATGCAACCAGGCAAGTAAAGAGGGGTGTCGCCCATCCCATAGTACTGGCCAGCCCGAATGGCAGCAGGAAGCAATATGCATATGACGTCCGATGAATCAGGAGTGTGTAGGTGAAGGGCGTTGGTGTGGAGCGGATGCGTTCGCACGCCACCTGGAAGGCAGCAAATGCCGTCAACTTCTCTTCCAGTAGTTTATAAACCTGCTCTCCGATCACACCCTGGTCCAGTCGCGCAGCGACTCGGAGTCCGAGGCTTCGTAGTACAAAATCCGGCGGATTGTGCGTCGTCTGCATCTCAGCTGGCAGAGCCGTTGGCCGAGAGCCGTCGCGTAGCGAGTACATCAACTCATATGCGTATGTAATTGCATCGCGCACCAGGGCTTCCCGATCCGATTGATCAATCTTCGGAAAAGAAACGCAGATTCGAGCGAACGAGCGCATCTCGCCCACCATCGCGCCGAGCTGACGCCGGGCCTCCCACCAACGGTCGTAGCAGGCGCTGTTGCGGAAGCCCAGAAAGATCGACAGCGCGACTCCAAGCAACGTAAAGGGCGCTACTGTCCATGCCCGCAGTGTCGTGGCATAGCTATTGTTCAACCACACGACCAGGCAGGACCACAACAGAATAGATGCAATCTGAGGTGCAATCCTGCGAAGGATTGACAGCCGCCACATGCCTATCAGTTCCCAGAAAGTTGGTTTATCCCGAACGATCACCAAAGACTCCTAAGCTGAATATAGCTAAATCTTTGGTTAGAAAGCATAGATCGTCGCCCAGGAGAACAACTGCCTTGATTCAATCCTCATCAGTATGTCTCGTCTGATCTCGATAGGGCTGCTCGCATACTTGGGCGCGTCCAATATAACCGCGTTTGTGAGAACGCTCGCACCGTGGACATGTGACAACCTCGTCATAGCACTTCCAGTAGAGACCAGCCTGAATCACCCAATCCGAGAGCGCGCCGGAGAAATAGCAGTGCACCTTGCCGACGTAATCCAGGCAGCTTTCTCGCTCGCACTGACAGTCGCACTCGCGAGCGATATCGTCCTTATGGAGCCAATATCCGTTGTCGAGTCGAATCAGTTCAGCCTGGGCCGGCTGCCTGGGCGCAAGAACCTGAAGGTCGCTAAGACCAATAGTCTCCTTTTCAAGCGCCGCACGTATCAACCCGATCACCTTGTCCTTTTTGGCATCGGCGCCGATCTTCAATGCCGTTTTGCGAACTGCGGGGGCATCCCGCAGCAGTTTCTCCAAAACAATGACGTTCGCCGGAGTCAGTTTGAGGTTTTTGACGCCCTTGTTCTGATTGCAGTGCGGATGACAGGGCAGCCAGTTTTCGAACCCGTTTATATTGAAGTCCTCAGGAAGACCCCAATGGACAAGGATCGTGGCAAGTTTTTGGGGCTGTTTGAGAAGGGACTCAGGAAGAAAGTGATCGATTGTCGTGCTCTCGAGGCGCAATGGCTCTTCGCACAGCCAGCAACGTTTCTCATGGTGCCACCAGACGGCATATCTTTCGGCAGCAGAAAAAGTTCGTTTATTCATACTTTCGATTACACCGCTCAAACTCTTGAGCCAGTAGAACATGGATGGATAAGTACCTCCTCCATGGCGTAAACCCGTTGATCCGAGGAGTTCAATATTCGTGCGCAATAGTGGAAGGCGAGGCATTGGGTTGCGAAGAATAAGGCAGCCGCAGCCGAATAGGCGAACGCATGAAATCGCGGATAAGTAAGTCGGGAGGATCTTCGGCTATCGCTGAGGGTCTTCCGATTTGCTCATTTCTGCATATGTTTTGTCTATTTCTGCATTAGTCTCAATCCAAGGAATCTCGCGTCTTTATGCATCTGAGTAGCTCTTTTCATACTGATACCCTAACCTACGATGAAAAGCATCCGTCGTATTCTTTTCCCCGTCGACTTTGGCGCACGTTGTATTGCCGCCGCGGATCAAGTCACAATTTGGGCTAATCAATTCATGGCTGAGGTCGTGACGTTGTACGTCGTCGATCCACGTGATTTTAGTAACGATCCCGACCGCTATGCAGATGATTTCTTCGAGGCGAGACCTAATCTCGAAAAACGAGCCCAGGACGATCTTGAGTTTTTTTGTAACCAATATCTTAAGAACCTTACCGTTTGGAGAATCGTCAGTTCGGGCGATACCGCATCGCAAATTTCATCCTATGCGGAGTCTGAGAAGACAGATTTGGTGATGCTTCCGCGAGATCACCAGAACATCGGGTCGAGATTCATCGGCGATTCGATTACTGGAAAAGTCCTGGAGACCTGCTCTATCGCCGTCTGGACCTCCGAACACGTGAAGAGCCAGAGGGCAGAAGTCCCAAAACAGATCCTATGTGCTTTGCACATAGGCGACGAACTTTCGCTCGATGCCGAAAACGAGCGGCTGTTGGAGACTGTCAATTCTGTCGCGAGTTGTTTTGGAGCCGAAGTGACATGCCTCTATATCGGCGACGGGAATGCCACTTCGCTACCGGCAATAGCCAACAGACTCGCTGGCGTTCGGCACAAGATCCAGGCGATCGGTAGCCTGGAGACCACATCAGGGAGCGTTGGGTCTGGAATACAGAAATCAGCCAGCGAGCATCAGGCGGATTTGATCATGGTTGGAAGATCGCGCCCCGGGACATTGTCATATGGGGCTCAGGCATCGGTTCTAAAGATTGATCACCGGGCAGAGTGCCCCGTGTTGAGTATCTTCTGAAACCTTCGGCGAACCGAGCCTTTGTCGGTTGGCCGTGGGTTTACGCTGCTGTGTGAAGAAGTAGAGTTTGGCCTGCATACCTTTCGGTGTCGGTCGGCTCAGTCAGCCAGTGCGATATGCCAACTCGCCACGCTATGCCCCATGGGTACTCATAGCTTTCAACGAGTGCATTGGATTTTGGCGTAAGCTCATGATACTAAGCGGCTCCCTAAGCGGGAAGTCTTCCGTCGTCTCACGTTCTCGAAGGGAAGTTATCAATGAACCTGCGCTCGATTGGCCTGTTTCTCTTGTTGTCTGCCATGCCCGCTGTCGCTCAGGTTTCGACCGGCATCGATGTTCTGGAGCAGCAGAATTTTGCGCCGCTTAAAGAGATTGCAGCGAAACATGGTGGACATCTGCGGCTTGGAGTGCTGACGAATCCGGTCGGAATTGATGCTCATGAGAGGAGGACGATCGATGTCTTGCGCAAAGACGCCGCCGCCGCGATTTCTGGTCTGAGCGTCAACGTCATCTTTACTCCGGAGCACGGGATTAAGGCCGCTGTTGATAAGTTTGATATCGATAACGGCACGGATATCGACAGCGGCTTGCCTATTGTGAGCATCTCCGGCTCTACTCCGGCCCAAAAGCGTCCCTCTGCTCAGCAGCTTAGCGGTCTCGATGCAGTTGTGATCGATCTGCAGGATGTGGGCGCGCGCTACTGGACCTTTCAAGTACTCATGGGATATTTTCTGGAAGCATCTGCAGCGAACCACGTAGACATAGTCGTCCTGGACAGACCAAATCCGATCAATGGTGTGGCCGTGCAAGGCCCACTGGCCACGCCAGGGCGTGAGGATTACACCTGTTACTACGCCGAGCCGCTGCGTCCCGGAATGACCATGGGAGAGTTGGCCGAACTCTTCAACGGAGAAAAACATCTCGGCGCGCAATTGACCGTTGTGAAGATGACAGGCTGGCACAGAATGGATTGGTACGACGATACCGGTCTGCTTTGGGTGAATCCGTCACCGAACATTCGCAGCCTCACGCAGCAAATGGTGTATCCGGGAATCGGGGTGATTGAGGGCACCAACGTCAACGTGAAAGGTCCGGTCGAGCCTCCCTTCGTACGTTTTGGTGCGCCGTGGATTGTTGCCTCCCAACTCGCGGCTTATCTGAATGCTCGCAAAATTCCCGGTGTGAGTTTCATGGCCATCTCGTACACCCCGCCGAGCGGCGAAGAGCCCTATCCCTACCGTGGAAAACGAGTGGAGGGCGTCGAAATCATCGTCAACGATCGCAATGTGCTGGACGCACCGGAGCTTGGCATCGAGGCTGCATTCGCCCTTTGGAAGCTCTATCCAAACCGCTTTCAAGTCGACAAAGTTGATCGCCTGTTGGTGAACCATAGGGTCTTGGACCAGATAAAAGCTGGCGAAGACCCGCGTAGAATCGCGGCGGGATGGCAATCTGAGCTGGAAGCTTTCAAGAAAGTGCGAGAGAAATATCTACTCTATAAGTAACTCGCTTATCCGCGAATTGAGCTGCCGGTCCCGACTCCAAGCTTCTTGGTTGCACATTTCTATGGCGTCCCTTCCCAACTTATTGAGTTGCGGCGGTACGACATAGTTTTGGCGCTGGAGAATACACCCAACTCAAATGCTTCGCGGTGGAGATCACGCGGGCAGAACAATACTGCTGGGCGTCGCCAAGAAAATTCAACCCAGACACATGCCAACGCGTCTGATAGATACACGGCTGATCTCGACCAGCTGTGATCTCATGCTGGGGACTGGAAGCACGATGCCAACTTTTTCAGATCACTTTTCTACTGCACTCCCTTATGATCGATATCTCGCAAACGGCACAGAGGAACAGCAACGGCGCTGGATGCAGGTCTACGACATTGCGCAACTCGATGCCACGCAGCAGCAGTTGGTAGCGGGTTTCCAGCGGGAGATGAAGATCCTGATCCATAGCGGTATTTGGTGCGGAGATTGTGTCGAGCAATGTCCCTTGATTCAGCGAATCGCCGAGGCTAATTCTGCGAAGATCGATTTACGGTTTGTCGAACGTCAGATGAGCAGGGAACTCGCGGAGGAGTTGCGAATCAACGGCGGAAGCCGAGTACCCGTCGTCCAATTCTTCTCTGAAGATGGATTATGGTGTGCCACGACTGGGGATCGGACGCTCAATCGCTACCGTGCCCTCGCTTTGAAGCGGCTTGGCCCAAGCTGTCCCACAGGTATTCTTCCACCCGAGAAGAGTGAGGTGGAGGCTACGCTCGCCGACTGGCTCAACGAAGTAGAACGCGTGCAATTGATGCTGCGGCTTACCCCGAGACTTCGGGAAAAGTATCAGGATTAAGAAGCATGACGGCTCATGGTGGTGCGGCGCCTGCATGTCGTTGCCGGCAGCTTTGTCTGAGTTTCGAGGTTAGAATCAGCCTATGAAATCAGGTGAAGCTCTCGGACGAGCCTTTTGGATATGTGCTGGGTTCACGCTCTTCAGTGCGATCGTGAGTGCGGGTTTTTCGCTCCTGTCACTCCGTATGGCTGGCGGACACCAATACGCACTCTATGCGGCTTCGCGCAGTGCGGCACTTCCTTTGGCGGTAATCTATGCGATGGCGCTCCGGTCAAATGGCGGTGTGGCAACGCTTGCCGTTACGATGACCCTGGTGCAATTATTTGACGGTTTTATCGGGTTCCAGCTTCATGATCCTGGCCGGGCATACGGGCCCCTTGCGTTTGCCGCGATTAACTTCGGGCTGTTCGTATGGATGAAACGTACTGCGTCGGCTCAAAACTCATGGTTATAGCAGGCCATCTGAGATCGCAGGCTCCACGGCGTCCGTAGTAGGGCCGAACACTATCAGCGGTGATTAAGAAACACTATCAGCGGTAATTAAGAATTGACCCGGTTCTTCGGGGCATGGTAGCGTCACAACATGACGTTTCCTCTGACCTATTGTTGTCGCTGCAACCAACCCTTCGTCGGTTGAGCCGCGACACACTCAGATTTTTCTGAAACGCCTTCTTAAGCTCATCCGAATTACTCCATCATCAGCCCATGTACCTGTAAACAAGCCGGCACTTGTACCGGCGCTTGTTTGCGACGGTTCAGCTTTGGAGAAATTCCATGCAACTTGCAACAGAGGAAGACCTTGGTCCTGAGACCAGCAGCCCGTCGGTGTCAGCCCGCGCCATCTTGAAAACGACTGAACAACTCGCCAGTATCGTCTCGCAGTTCGCGTCTTCGGATGGATGGATAGAAAAGGTGCGGTTACGGGCCGAAGGGCGCTGGTACGAGCGTCTGTATCACGGTCCGGACCACGACATTTGGGTGATCAGTTGGCTGCCAGGGCAATCCACTGGCTTCCACGACCACGGTGAGTCGTCCGGAGCTTTCGTCGTAGCGACCGGGATCCTGGAGGAACTGCGTGAAGGTGGGCGGACAGTCGCAATACATCCGGGCGAGCCGCGGGCATTCGGTCCTGATTACACACACGATGTCCGTAACTTCTCCGTCGCGCCGGCCATCAGCATTCATGCATATTCGCCTCCTCTCAGCGAGATGAACGAGTACGAACTCGATGGGGATCAACTGGTCCCGCGGGGACGCCCGTCTCGGCAGACTGAGACGCACGACCAGGAGTGGCCCGTGAAGGGTGGGAACTCAGCAGAGCGGCCCGGTGGCCGGAGCATTGAGCAGGTACTTTTAGCGGCCCGCGCCCGACTGCGTCGGCTGTCTCCGATTGAGGCCTATGAGGCGACGGGCGAGACAGAGGCGATCTTTGTCGATATTCGTCCCGAGGGCCAGCGCACAACAGAGGGTCGTATTCCTGGGGCGGTGATCGTTGAGCGCAACGTGCTCGAGTGGCGGTTTGATCCAGCCTCCAGCGCGCGCCTACCGATCGCGGCAAATCATGACGTTCAGATCATCGTGTTTTGTTCGGAAGGCTATACCTCAAGCCTCGCGGCGGCTGCTTTGCAGGATCTCGGGCTCTGGCGGGCGACGGATATGGTGGGGGGATTCCATGCCTGGCGAGCGTTGGGTTTGCCAATTGTTTCGCCAGATTAACTTCCCGAGAGCTCTCTTGCTGATGGGCGCATGTTCGATAGGCCCGTATGTTGATTCATTGACGTGTTCAAATCCACATGAAACGCCCCCAAAAACTCAGCCAGAATGAGCTGTCAGTTGCGGGTCTTTTGAGCGCATGGACGACGCCTGTGTGTAACGGCGGAACCCTTCGCTGCAGAGGCTTGGTGAAACTATTCTCACTAAACGCGTTGTGCGCCGGCACGCGAATCCTTCCAGTTGTTGTTTCCTTATAATCGATTCCTTGGAAGTCATATTGCGAATGTAGCAATCGCTATCTTCGATAGGGATCGTTGGGTATTGAATACGGATGCTGGAATTTCCCCCATTTCGCCTGGACCTCGTCAATTGTTGTCTGCTACGCCGCGAATACAATGGTCGCGAATCGCGCATTCCTCTTGCGCCTAAGACATTTTCTGTCCTGAAATATCTCGTTGAAAACGCGAATCGTCTTGTCACACATCAGGAACTGCTGGACACCCTTTGGCCGAATACATTTGTGGAACAAGGGGTACTGAGCGGATACATTCGAGATCTGCGAGCAGTGTTAGGCGACAGTCCCCGTAACCCTCGTTTCATCGAAACTGTGTCGCGCCGAGGATATCGCTTTATAGCTCAGATTCAGCAACAGAATATGGAGCGCGAGAACTTCGTAGCCTCGGCGTCTCCCAGGCTGGTTGGCCGAGAAGTCGTTTTATCGGTAGTTGAAGGGCGATTTCAATCTGTCCTTCAAGGACACCGGCAGATGGTCTTCATAACCGGGGAACCCGGCATTGGGAAGACCTCTGTATGTCTTCAGCTATTGGAGCAGTTCGCGGTGGCGAGTATTCCGCCTTATGTGGCATGGGGACAATGTATCGAGGGATACGGGGGAAGGGATCCATACTTCCCCATGTTCCAGGCGATAGGGGGGCTTTGCCGGGAGGTTGGTGAGTCGGTAATCCAGACCATGATAGAAAAGGCTCCCACCTGCATCGTTCAGCTTCCCGAGCTTCTAACCCCACAGGAGCGGGAGGCAGTGCAACGTGACGTGATGGGTGCAACTCCGGGGCGCATGTTGCGGGAGGTTGTAGAAGCCCTGGAGGCGATCGCCGCAGATCGCCCGCTTGTTCTGTTTCTCGAAGACTTGCAGTGGGTGGATAATGCAACGGTCGATGTCATCTCCACGATTGCACGTGGTCGCCGTTCCACTCAATTATTTGTCATGGCAACATATCGACCTCTCGATGCTTTTGTGACGAATAGCCCCATCCGGCGGGTGAAAGAGGATCTGGTTGTGCGCTCCCTTTGTATTGAAGTAGAACTAACTCCTCTTACCCATACAGACATCTCCAAATATCTTTTGTTCTCGGGCGCAGAGCACGGACTAAATCAAGCTTTAGCCGATGTTCTCTATCGTCTTTCCGAAGGAAATCCCCTCTTTGTTGTTGCAGCGCTTGAGCATGCCCTCGAGCAAGGGGTGCTCGCTCGAGAGGGCAATCATTTAATGCTCAAGGGATCCTTATCCGAAATGGATCTCACGATACCGAAAAGCCTTCGCCCGCTTGCGGAAGCACAGATCAGTCAGCTTAGTAGCTTCGATCAGCAGATTCTGGAGGCAGCCAGCATCTCCGGTCCCGCGTTCTCTCCGTTTCTGATCGGTCCGGCCTGCGGAATCGATTGGCGCGAGGTCGATGACGTTTGCCATAGACTGGGCGACGGAAAACACATCATTCGACCAATCGAGCGCCTTGACTCCGTGGGCACAGCATTTCCAGCATATGGGTTTGTTCATCTTTTGTACTGGGAAGTCCTCTACCAGCGCCAGGCGCCTGGGCGCCGATCGGAGCGCCATCGCCTGATCGGCGAACAACTCGAACAATTTCACCATAATCGTCTCGATACAGTTGCCAGCGAACTCGCGTATCACTTTGAACATGCTTTCGACTGGAGCCGAACCGTTAACTATCTGACTCTGGCAGCGGAGGGCGCTCTGCAACGATATGCTCCGCGGGAGGCTCTCGACCTTCTTGAGCACGCTCTGACTTGTGTCACTCGACTTGCTGACCAAATAAGGCAGACAAAAGAAGTGGCAATACTTGCACGATTAGCCAGTCTCTATTTCGCGCTCTTTGATCCTCGTTGTATCGAAGCGCACGAGCAGCTTATTCAGAAGACGGCAGCCTATGGAATGATCGTACCGGAGATTCAGGCCTATCAGGGATTGGCCGCGTGTCTGGCGTGGGTGAGCTCAGAACGGTGCCTAAAGGCTATAGAGCGTGCCTTAGCTTTATCAGCTGAGGTCGACGATCCTGTAATTCAGACACAGATTCGATTCAACAGCTTATCTTTCCGTGCCTGGGCCGGCGATTGGACCAACAGTACTCTTGTTCATTTACGCGAGTCCTTCGAAGCCATCAATCGGCAGGATGATCGGCGACTGGCCACTCCACATTTAGTGGAATATGGCAGGATTCAATGGGCATGTTCGGAATACCGTGATGCGCGGCATTACCTCACTTTGGGCATGAAACAGCTGGAGGAGCGTTCAGGCGAACAGAATCCTTTCCTCAGCTCCGCGTACCAGCAGGCTCAGTTCTTCTTACCGTCAAGTCTTCTCTTTCTCGGAGATCCAGGCGAAGGTTTGAGACAGGTGCATACCTTTATCGAGATGGCAGACAAAAACGGAGATACCTTTCCCGCCCAGGTTCTTCGTCTGAACCGGGCATGGATACATCTGAACCTGATGGACTTTTCAGGCGTCGTGAAGCAGTGTGATCTTTACGCTGATGACAAAGGCAATTTCGGCGACAGTTTCAAGTTTCTTTCGCGGAGCAGATTGATTCTGGTCGGTTCGGCTAAGGTTGGACTGAGACTTCATGAGGAAGCCCTCGATCTTCTCTTGCGGGCACGGAGCGAGATGGAAAACCAGACTGTCATGCTTGACTGGTACCTCCGTTTGCCTCTCCAATGTGCGCTTGCGGAGATGTGGCTTGAGCAGAAGGTGCTGGCGAATGCGCGTGAGGAAGCGGATATGTTCCTCGGCACCGCGCTGTCGACCGCGGAGCGGACTTGGCAGGCTCTGGCCTGGGATATGGATGCCAGAATCTCGATTGCAGAAAACGACCGAAAGCGTGCCGAACGTTCGATTTCGATGGGCCTTGACCTAGTGAACGGGCATCAGCTGCCATTGGCAGCCTGGCGCGTCTACGCCACCGCTTCTGTGCTTCACCGGTCTGATCATGCTCGGATGATGAGAGAAAATATCCTCCAAATTGCGAGTTCGTTCCCCGAGAGCCATCCTCTGCGTGCCGCATTTCTTTCCTCGAGAGCTGTTTCTGCGGTCCTGCCCGAGAACGATATCGTGCGCCTTCTGTAGGGCTGAACGGTCGGCCGCCTGGTCAGCAGGCATTCTCCAGAGAATCTCCAGAACAAATTCACGAATTCGGAGGGCGCCTCCCTTTACCCTCTCTAAGGAAGTGCCCAGTACGCATACGAATTTCTTGCCTACCTGTTCACTGGCTGAACTAACGCTGTCTGTAAATCTCCGGAAAGTTAAACGAAGAGGTGGCCGCACCTATGCGATCAATTGAAAGAACGGATGCTCCTGAATCAAACACAAACGAAATCAAGGAAATGTCGCGTCGGAAGATTCTAATCGGCGGGGCGACCATGGTCGCAGGCATGAGTCTATCCCGAGCCGCCTCGGCTCTGTCTACCTTCCGATCCGATTCCACAAACATAAAGGGGAAAAGCATGTCGCATCATCTCGACTCACCTATCGCTCGGCAGGACCTTCGCCTCGACATCACCGACCTCTATGCATTTCGAGGAGAGACCGGAACGGCGTTTGTGATAAACGTCTGCCACTCCATCGGAAAGCCGCCAATTACCGGCTACCATCCGGAAGGCATGTACGAGTTCAAGATCGATCTCAACGGCGATGCTGTTGAGGAACTTACCTATCGCTTTACGTTCGAAGAGCGCGACGCGCAGGGAAAGCAGAAGTACACTATTCGCCGCATCAGCGGCAAAGACGCCGTCGATCCGCACGCGCCCGGTACGGTGGTGGCACACGGAGTGACTGACGAAACTGTAACCTCGCCATCAGGACTGCGTGCCTGGGCTGGTCACGCCGGTGACCCGTTCTGGATTGAGCCAGATGTTCTCCATGCCGTTGGCCACGCGTTTGAAGATGGGACCAAGGTGGATCTCACGGGGTGGGATCCAAGCAAAGCACACAACTTGTTTGCCGGTCATACCGTGTACGCAATGGTATTGGAAGTACCCGATGCCGAACTGCTTGCCAGTGCAGGCGACAATCGAAAGATCGGTGTATGGGCTGTGGCTACACTCGCAACGGATGCAGGCGGATGGCGTTCGATCAACCGTATCGGACTACCGATGATGCCTCCGCTGTTCGCTCAGTACGACGAAGATTTCGGCAATCGGCTCAATGCCGGACACCCCTCTGAAGACTTCGCAACCTACGGAGGGCACATTACCAAGTCCATCGGATCTGTGGTCGCCGCATACGGAACGGCTGAAGATCCGCACGCATACGCCGAGAAGATCGCCCATCGTCTGTTGCCCAACATGCTTCCTTACACCGTTGGCACTCAAGCATCGCTTGGCTTCGTCGAGTGGAACGGTCGTTCCCTCACGGACAATGCGCCCAATGTCATGTTCTCCACCGCGGCGAACACTCCGATCCAACTCGGGATCGGCAAGGAATCGGTTACTTCAAAGCCTCGCAAGATGTTCCCTTACGTTCCACTGGCAGTGTAAGAAATCGATCGACTGGGCCGGAGCCGAGCCCAGTCGATCAACCGTTTTCCGGCTGACAAATTCACCGCCGGAGTTCAGATGCGCAGTTCAGGAAACAATGCTTTCGGCGACGTGAGGGTCAGAATATTCGGCATTTACGGGCTATTACTGATCTTCAATGTGGGGGCATGGCTCTGGGCTCTGATAGCCTTTCGCCATTATCCAGTGCTGTTAGGGACAGCGTTTCTTGCCTATAGTTTTGGTCTGCGGCATGCTGTCGATGCAGATCATATCGCGGCAATCGACAATGTGACTCGCAAGCTGATGCAGGAAGGCAAGCAACCGGTCGCAGTCGGATTGATGTTTTCGCTTGGGCATTCAACAGTGGTGTTCGTTGGGTCGATAGCGATTGCCTCGGCAGCTTCGGTGCTTCAGCACCGCGTCGATGCCTTCCGGAGTATCGGTGGGATGATCGGCACCCTGGTATCGACCATCTTCCTATTCGGCATCGCCTTCGTGAACCTCACCGTGCTGCGTGCCGTTTACCATGTCTTTGTACGTGTCCGCAATGGCCTGCCCTATGTCGAGGAGGACCTGAATCTGCTTTTGGCAGATCGGGGGTTGCTGGCACGCCTCTTCCGACCAATGTTCTCGATGATCCGGCAGAGTTGGCATATGTATCCGCTTGGGGTTCTGTTTGGGCTCGGGTTCGACACAGCTACGGAGATAGGCCTTTTAAGTATCTCCGCGACGGAAGCCTCGAAAGGGCTGCCGGTGATGTCCACGCTTGTTTTCCCAGCCCTCTTCGCGGCAGGCATGTCACTTGTCGATACAACAGACAACATCCTGATGCTGGGAGCTTATGGATGGGCATTCGTTAAGCCCATTCGGAAGCTCTACTACAACATGACCATCACGCTCGTCTCGGTGATTGTTGCCGTGGTCGTGGGCGGCATTGAGGCATTAGGCCTATTTGCCGGTCAATTTCATTTTGGCGGAATGTTTTGGGACGCTGTGCGTAAGCTCAATGAGAACTTTGGAACGCTCGGATACCTCATCGTCGGGTTCTTTGCGTTGAGCTGGATCATATCGGTTGCCTACTACAAATGGCGGCGCTTCGACGACATCACACTGTTTGAAGGTTCTTGATGAGCCAAGCCCCGAAGGTGAGCTGCGGGTCGGTGCGAATTGGTTCCGCGAAGCGCGTCCCACAGGCTAATAAAGTCAATGCGCGCCGGTTACAACGTTGCCTGGGTGTCCCCGTAACGGAAGAGCTTACTTAAGCGCTTGCGTGAGTAAAGGATGTAGCTTCTCCCATAAGGAGACAAGCCCGCTTGATACACCAACGGCTTTGCTCAACCCGTCTAGCATCGGACCGATTACGGCGCGCCGACGAGCTTCTTTAGGTTTCGTCAGCTCCTCAGAAAGCGTCGCTAGCTGCTCCGCCATTTCTCGCTTTTGATCGTCAGCAACAGGCGCATTCGCCAGCGCGTCCGTGAATGCTTTAAGAGCTGCCGCCAGGTCCGTGTTCCCCTGCTTCTCCGTATTTCCAATCGCTACCGCTATGCTTTGCGCCGAACCGGTAGTGATCGCTCCAACCGTGCTACCCCCCTGCACATTCACGCTGTGAATCGTGTTGTATTGTGCAGAAGGCTTGGCAGGTATATTTATCCTCGGGGTTGTAGAGCCTAATCCAACCATCCAATCCATTTCGGCTGTCACGTGATTTTGGTGCGCGTACAGGAGCCGCAGTTGGTCGTTAGAGGCTTCCAGTTTCGCCGTTTCTGTTTGCTGCAGCAGAGCGTAACAGCCAACGCAAAGGGGATGATTTGCGATGTTTACGAGGGCCGGTTTTCCGCACTGGTCACAGGAAGACATGTAGTTGAAGTCTGACAGAAGAACGGCATACAGACCAGTGTAAATTCATGCTCCCGTGCTTCGAGCCCGTTTGAGATCTTTGAACCCACCGTCTCAGCCAAGGCCGCGCCGATTGATTGGTACCGACAATTTCGGGTTTTCGGACGTAAGTTCGCTTAAAGAGTGCATTGGTGATTCTTCACTCGATGAAAGCAAGTGCTATGAATTCAATCACAACCAAGCCATGGCACCGCTCTTCCTACCAATGTTCTCGATGATCCGGCAGAGTTGGCATATATATCCGCTTGGGGTTTTGTTTGGGCTCGGGTTTCGACACGGCTGCGGAGGTAGGCCTTTTGAACATCTCCGCTACGAAAGCCTCGAAAGGGTTGCCGGCGATGTGCGCTTGTTTCCCAGCCTTCTTCGCGGCAGCATGTCACATGTCGATACATGCGACAATATCCTGCTGCACGAAGTGCAGGATGAAAAAATCAAGCAAAGAAATATAACTATTTGTTTTAGTTAGCAGAATAACTACATGTATTGCTTGAGGCTCTGACGGCATTCAAGATTCCCACTCACCATTCTAAAAACAAATAATCTAGTTCCACAACTATTTGTGCTTGTGGAAGTCATTTGACTCATCGGAGCCAAAGGACATCCCAGGTCCCAAGTGGGAGCTCGGTGTCCAGTCAAGCTTTCTCTCGGTTTATCGTCTCGAAGGGTCCTGCACAGCAGGATTGGCCTTCGCAAAAGCGGCGCGGCGCACTTAGCTCATGCAAGTCAGCTTGGCGCACCTCTTTTTAAAGCCATTGAGAACATAAGAGGGTTGAACATAAGCATATTCAAGAGCAAGCTCAGATGTTGCGAGTTCAGCGCTCGATTTTGCCATGGGGTGCAGACGCTGCTGGCTCCGATTTAAGAAGATGATGACGCCAAGTGTGTCGTAGCGACGATTGTGCTAATTCGACCCCTGCTGTCCGCTGGATACTCTATAGAACCCGGCCGGCACCATTTAAGTAGCCCTATTTATGTCTCATGGTATGCCTGTTGTAGGCTGGAGAAGAACGTATTGCGAGACTTCTATGACGGTGCCAGAACGCTGGACAGGTGACGAGTGCCGCAATGTAATGAGCGCAATCCCCGTATACGTGTGGTCAGCGCTGCCCGACGGCACGGTTGATTTTGTCAATCCTCAGTGGGAAGAGTATACCGGCCTCCCCGGGAGCGCCGCTTTTGGTTGGAAGTGGGCATCGGTAATTCATCCTGAGGATGTAGAACGGTACACCTCAGCCTGGAAACTATCGCTTGAGTGCCTCGACCCGTTGGAACAAGAGATTCGCGTTCACGGCAAAAATGGGATTTATCGATGGTGGCTCATTCGATGCACTCCTGCTTATGACGAATCCGGCCAGCTCCTGAAATGGTATGGCGCAGGTTTCGATATTGATGACCGCAAACGTGTGCAGGAAGAGCTGCAACGTCATCATGAAACCGTTCGTGATCAAATTGAGCAAGAACTTCGCGATACGATCGATGCGATTCCAGTTCTTTGTGGAACGCTATCGTCTGATGGAAACGTCGACTTTTTCAACCGGCGCACGCTCGAATATTATGGCCTGTCTTCCGAGGAAATGATTGGTTTTAACTGGAAGAATGTGGTCCATCCGGATGATTTACCCCGCCTCGTAGCGGCTCAACTTGAATCTTTTCCTGCCGGACGGCCGCTAGACATTGAGACGCGGTGTAGACGGGCGGATGGGGTATACCGCTGGGTGATCCATCGCATCGTGCCCAGATATGGCGAGCACGGGGAGATTATCAAATGGTACGGCATCACCTTCGATATCGAAGATCGGAAGCGGGCTGAGGAAGCGGTGCTGGAGCAGCGTGTCTTTGAACGTACGAGGATTGCGCGCGAGCTGCACGACACCCTGCTGCAGAACTTTCAAGCGACGCTGCTCATGTTGGGGGCTGCGAAGAACCTTCTCGACGGTGGGCCGGTTAAGGAAACGCTCGAACAAGCCCTTGTTACGGCTGATCGCGCCATTGCTGAGGGGAGAGAGGCAATCCAGGGACTACGTCTGGGCACGGAAGAACCTGGCGATCTCATCACGGTACTTACCACGTTGGGCAAAGGATTAGCCGCCGGGCTCGGGACCGGCGGCTGCCCTTCGTTTCATGTAGAGGTTTCAGGAGTTCCAGCTCGGCTGAACCCCTCCGTTATCCACGAAGTCGTGAGTATCGGTAGCGAGGCCCTTCGAAATGCCTTCCGTCACGCTCGTGCAAAGGATATACGACTGCACTTTCGATACGAGGCAGAGGAATTCCGACTTGCCGTAGTTGATGACGGAACAGGCATCGATCCCGCTATCCTGGCAACGGGTCGCGGCGAAGGCCACTTTGGTTTGGCAGGCATGCGCGAACGTTCAAAGATTGTCAGCGGCAACTTCACTCCCTGGAGTGAACGTGGGCTCGGGACCAGAATTGAACTGAAAATCCCGGGGTCGCACGCCTACGATGTCTCGTGAACAGCAAGAACCAGGTTAAATGCACTCATTACCTCCGTGTCTCTATCACCAGCCTTCGCGAATTGGCCACGCCTGGTGACTGTATTTGCGCATCACGCTTATGTTCGGAGGCGCCCCCTTCACTAAAATGACCGTGGCCTCGGAATAATCGTAGATATTGATCCAAGATAAACCGTGGCCCTGAGCCTAGGAGCGCGCACACACGAAAGTGTAGTTCGCATACCCATCTACAGCGGCGTTGAAAATGAAGACGACTAGAGCACAATTGGCTTGCTTAGCCGAACAGGTGAGGAGCAAGCATGTCGAATTCAAGCGATATCAAAAGCGTCGTGATTATTGGTGGAGGTTTTGCCGGGCTCAATTGTGCACAGAAGCTGGCCGCGCATAAGAATCTTAAGATCACCATTCTTGACAGAAACAATTATCAGCAGTTTCAGCCATTGCTGTATCAAGTCGCCACAGGCACTCTATCGCCAGACAATGCAGCGTTCAATCTACGGGCTGTGTTAGCCGGACACGAAAATGTAGACGTTGTCATGGCGGAGGTGAAGTCCGTTGACCTCGCCACACGGACAGCTTATTCAGTCGGTGGCGACGAATTTCAGGGAGACTTCCTGGTGCTTGCCGCAGGCGCAGAGCCAAATTTCTTTGGCATCCCTGGCGTTCAAGAGCATGCGCTACCGCTTTACTCGCTGCTTGACGCAGAGCACCTGAGATCACGCCTTATCGGTGCTCTTGAAACCGCAGATCGAGATGCCGGCAAGAGAACGGAACCGCTGCGGTTTGTCGTGATCGGTGGGGGTGCTACGGGAGTTGAGATCGCCGGCGCCATTGGTGATGTACTGCAGCGCACATCGTTGCTTGCGTTCAAGCATGCCGATCTAAAACACGCATCGGTGACGTTGATCGACATGGGGAAGACTGTTCTCGGCCCGTTCGGCAAGCACTCTCAGGAGTATGCAACGGAAATGCTGAAAAACCGCGGAATCGAGTTACTGCTCGGGGTCTCCGTAAAGGAGGTAGCAAAGAACGGTGTCACCCTCTCGGACGGTACCCACATTCCTGCTGAACTGGTGATTTGGGCCGGAGGGCTTAAGGGGGCGGCTATTTCCAACTCACTCGGTATCAAGGCAGGGCGCGGCGGTAGAGTCGATGTTCAACCAGATCTAAGCGTCGCAGATTTTCCTGGAGTGTATGCGGTTGGAGATTTCGCAAACTTCCAGACCGTCGATGGCCAGGCGCTACCGCAACTAGCCTCGGTTGCCCAGCAAGCAGGTCGCCATTGTGCAAAGAACATAGCCGCAGCCGCACTAGGTAACTCCGGCAAACGTTTTGAATATCACGACAAGGGAATCATGGCTATGGTCGGCCGGAACGCGGCAGTAGCTGAAGTAGGTTCAAACCGGCATACGGTGACCGGAACGCTCGCATTTGCCGCGTGGCTCGGAGTGCACGCCTTGTTGCTGACGACGGTACGCGCGAAAGTCGAGACCTTCGTTGAGTGGGCATGGGAATACTTCGGCCATGTTCACGTCGACGCGATTCTGGATCGACCTGACGTTGACTGGTCGAATGGGATGAATACTCCACCCGTGGATTAGCACTATCGCCACTATGCCGCTCGCTGCTCAAACAGGTCAGCCTCTGTGAAGAGAAACACAAAACCCCTCAGCTTCAGACAAGGAGAAGAAGAAATGTCCTCGTACAAACCCATTCAACGCATCGCGATTGTTGGTACAGGTGTCATCGGCGCAAGCTGGGCCGCGTATTATCTCTCGCGCGGATTCGATGTGGTCGCTACCGATCCTGCACCAAACGCAGAGGAAGGCCTCCGGAAATATGTGGCGGAGGCATGGGGATTGCTCACTAAATATGGACTGGCCCCAAATGCATCGATGGAAAGGCTGGAATTTGCATCTTCCATGCAGGAGGCGCTCCGCGAAGCAGATTTTGTGCAGGAGAATGGACCCGAACGCCCTGATTTCAAAATCAAGCTGTTCGCCGATATGGATGATGCTACCCCGCCGGAATCCATCATCGCTTCCAGTTCTTCCGGCCTCACCATGGACGTCATCCAATCGGGCTGCAAGCGGCCGGAACGTTGCGTGATTGGTCACCCGTTCAACCCCCCGCATGTAATTCCTTTGGTCGAGGTCGTGGGCGGTGCCAAGACCTCAGAAGAAGCCATTCTGCGAACGATGGAGTTCTACACATCGATCGGGAAGAAGGCGATTCGGCTGCACAAAGCTCTACCCGGCCATGTGGCGAATCGTTTCCAGGCCGCTCTCTACAAAGAGGTCTTGTATCTGGTTCAGGAGGGTGTGCTTAGCGTTGAGGATGCCGACATTGCAATCTGTTACGGGCCGGGACTTCGTTGGGGAGTCATGGGGCCGAGCCTGCAGTGGCATCTCGGCGGAGGCGCCGGGGGTATTCACCACTACATGGAACACCTCATGCCCCCGCTAACAGCTTTGATCGGATCGCTTGCTGCTCCAGATGTCACCGATGCACTCAAGCAGACCGTTGTCGACGGAGTTCTTCATGAGGTGGGTGAGCGTTCCGTCGATGAGTTAGCAAATCAGGAGAACGAAGTGCTTCTTGGGCTTCTAGCATCTCGTTCCAGGGTCGGGCTCTGATCTCACCGACTGATAACCAGAAAAGGAGTGCTGCATCTATGTCTGCAATTGAAAGCACCTCAAAAAGCGCGCTAGAAGGTGCGCGGATATTTTTTCTCGATCTTGGGGCAGGCCGGATTCTGTCGGCTCGACCCGATGGGTCCGATCTGAAGGTCATCATCGGGGGCGGTCAAAGGCACCCCGATGGACTCGCTGCAGATCCCGAGCGACGACATCTCTACTGGACCAACATGGGGAACCCTGTTGCGAACGATGGCTCCATCTTCCGGTCCGATCTCGATGGTGGAAACATCACGGTCATCGTTCCGCCCGGATCGACTTTCACGCCTAAACAGCTTCAGATCGAAGCGAAGTCGCAGAAGCTCTATTGGTGTGATCGCGAGGGTATGCGCGTCATGCGCTGCAATCTCGATGGCACAGAAATAGAGACGCTGGTGCAAACCGGGGAAAACGACGACGATCGACATGACCAAACCCGGTGGTGCGTAGGGATCGCAGTCGATGCGGACGGCGGAAAAATCTACTGGACCCAGAAGGGCGGCGACAATGCTGGGCAAGGGCGTATCTTCCGCGCCGGCATTGAGATTCTCTCGGGCGAAGGACCTGCAACCCGCTCAGACATCGAGCTGCTGTTCGAGCATCTTCCCGAGCCGATAGACCTTGATATCGATCCATCAAGCAGGATGCTGTATTGGACTGATCGCGGCGATCCACCACGAGGTAATACAGTCAATCGCGCTTCAATGGATATAGCCGCGAACTCTCACACCGAATCGCAAATCGTGATTACACACTTAATGGAGGGAATCGGTCTGGCTCTCGACGTGAACGGCGGACGTATGTTCGTCACCGACCTTGCCGGGTCTGTGTACAGCGCGAATCTTGATGGGACGAATCCCAAAATGTTGTTGGCCGCCGAAGGAAACCTGACCGGTATCGCCTACGTGGCTTGAAGCAAACTGCGCTGGGTGCCCACTGATGTCCTCACACACACTTTTGACGGTCACGAAAGGAGCATTATGTATTCCTATCAACCTGTGAATAACCATCAGGACCTGCTGAATGTGGTCGACGGTCTGCTATTAGAGGCTGGGCTCCAGCGCGAAGACTTTGGCGGCCAGATTACGTTTGCGGGCATGGATCCTATCCGTCCGACCCACCTCAAGGTAGGTTGCGCTTCGGCTTCTGTCAGTGGCGCGAACGCTATAGCCTCGGCAATCATCTGGAAGCATCGGACCGGTGAGAGCCAGGATATCCATATCGACCTGCGAAAAGCCTACGTCACTCAGAGCCCCTGGCAAGATTTGCTTGCCGGCTACACTCTGGTCAACGGCACGCCTCAGATGATGGGCGGCAATGTCGGGGAACTAGGCTCGCATATTCTTCCGACCCGGGATGGCCGCTTCGTTATTCTCACCTCGCTCTACGCCTCGAACACAGAGCGAATCATGCAACTGTTGGACAGCGGAACGTTGCCCAAGCAGCTTGAGCACGCTACGCGTAAGTGGGATTCGGCAGACCTGGAAACCGCGGCCCAAGACTCAGGCGTACCGTTAGTCATCTGCCGCACGAGCAAGGAATTTCGCGCCACAGAACAGTATCAGCGCCATGCAAGTGCGCCCCTGATCGATATCGAGAAGATTGGCGACAGCGATCCGGAACCGTTGCCTCCAGGTGCACGGCCACTTTCAGGTATTCGCGCGCTCGGTATGACGCATGTCGTGGCGGGGCCTGCGGTGTTGCGCCAACTCTCAGCGCAGGGAGCAGATGCTTTGAACCTGAATACGCTGAACTGGATCGAACAGCCTACGATGTATTGGCAGACCCAGGCCGGAATTCGCCAAGCATACATGGACGCACGTATCGACGGCAACCGTAAGGCGATTTATGAACTCGTCAAAGATTCTGACGTATTCGTCGAGAATCTGCGTCCGCACCTGGCGGATAAACAGGGGTTCTCAGCGGACACGCTGGCGAGCATTCGTCCCGGAATCATCTACGTCAAGATCAAGCTCAACACACCTACCGGACCGTGGGCCGACTGGATGGGATACGACTTCACCGCCGCGGGTCTTTGTGGAATGCTTTGCGATCTCGGTTCAGCAGACCAACCCCAATTGCCACACGGCGTGCAAGTGGTATGCGACTTTCTGACCGGCTATCTGGCAGCCATTGGGGTACAGGCTGCATTGCTGCGGAGGGCTAAAGAGGGCGGCAGCTACAAAGTGACGGTCACCTTATCCCAAACAATCATGTTCGAGCAGGCTCTCGGTTTCGTAGACAACGCAACGCTTCTCAATCTCGACAATCTGGGCCCGGACCACAAGCCGATCAAACCTAATCTTCAAACGGGCCTGACAGCATTCGGCGAATTCACACGTCTCGGTTCACAGATCGAGATGTCGAAGACGCCCGAATATTGGGCAGATCCGATCATCGCACCGATCGGTTCCTCGAAGCCGGAGTGGTTATCCCGATAAAAAAGGGCGGCCCTACTCGGGTCGCCTTTGTCTTTCACATTTGGCAGAACGAGCCATTCGATTCGCACAGCGGTGAAATGTCTAGGCCGCAGCCGTAGCTCCGGCGCCAGGAGGGACCTTGGACGCGCTTACGCTCCATCGAATTCACTTTGGTTTCACGATCACGTACCACTACCTCTTTCCGCAGCTGACCATGGGGCTGGCATTGTTGATCGTCATTCTCAAGACGTTCGCGCTACGGTCATCCGATCCGGAGGTCTCGAAAGTATACGAGGACTCCGCTCGCTTTTGGGGAAAACTATTCGCAGTTAACTTCCTTCTTGGCGTCGTTACTGGCATTCCGATGGAGTTCCAGTTCGGCACCAACTGGTCCGAATTTTCTCGTCGAACTGGCGGCGTCATTGGTATGCCGCTCGCGATGGAAGGAATCTTCTCTTTTTTTCTGGAGTCGGCATTCCTTGGACTCTTTCTCTTTGCCGAAAAGAGACTGTCTCGCCGTATGCACTGGCTTTCGGCATTTCTCGTTTTCCTCGGTTCCTGGATATCCGGATTCTTCATCATTGTCACGAATGCGTTCATGCAACATCCAGTCGGCTATCGCATTATGAGCAATGGCGTCTTTGAAGTTACGAGCTTCCGAGATCTTTTGCTGAATCCATGGGCGTGGCTGGAGTATGCGCACAATATGTGTGCAGCGGTAGTGACGGCATCGTTCTTCATGTCCGCTGTTGGGGCGCTCTACCTGCTTCAGGGGCGAAAGGGTCCATATGGGCGTACCTTCCTAAAGCTCGGAGTGATTGCCGGGATCATCTCCTGCACGCTGCAGGTTTTTCCAACGGGAGATCTGCACGGCAAGTACATGGCCAAGCATCAGCCTATGGCGATCGCGGCCATGGAAGGACAGTTCCACACAGAGAAAGGTGCCGGGATGGTGCTTTTCGGTCAACCCAACTATGAGTCCGGAACTATCGACAATCCCCTTGTTGTCAACAAAGTTCTGAGCTTTCTCATTTATGGCACAACATCTGCCGAGGTCCAGGGACTCGACCATTTCCCGAAGGATCAGTGGCCAACCACACTTCCACTGCTTTTCTACAGCTACCACATCATGGTCGGTCTCGGGACGTGGTTTGGCGCATTGATGGGACTATCAACTCTCCTGCTATGGCGCGGCAGGCTCTATTCTTGCCGATGGATGCTTTGGCCGATTCTGCTTAGTTGGCCTCTACCTTACATCGCGACCACCGCGGGATGGATGACCGCAGAGATCGGCCGCCAGCCTTGGCTTGTCTATGGTCTCATCCGGACGTCACAGGGTTACTCCCCGCATGTGAACGCAAGCAATGGCCTCTTTTCGTTGCTCGGCTTCCTTGGAATGTACAGTGTGCTTTCGCTTCTGTGGATCATCCTTCTCTACAACCACGTTCAGTCCGGACCAACCGTTGCAAAGAGCGACCGGGCATCTGCCGTCACCGCGTGAGGAGCAAAACAAATGGGTACGCTGTGGTTCTGGATTGTCGCACTGATGTTGACTGCCTACATCGTTCTCGATGGGTTCGATCTCGGGGTCGGCACGATCTATTTATGGATTGCCCGCACGGATTCGGAACGCTCTCAGGCGCTCCGCACCATTGGCCCCTTGTGGGACGGAAATGAAGTTTGGTTGCTTGCGTCCGCCGGCACACTCTTCTTTGCGTTTCCGCTGCTGTACGCGACCGCGTTCAGTGGATTCTATCTTCCCTTGATGATCGTTCTCTGGCTGATCATTCTTCGTGGGATCAGCATTGAACTTCGAGGTCATTCTTCAGAGCCTCTCTGGCGAACGTTTTTTGAAGCGATCTTTTTTCTCTCAAGCGCTCTGTTAGCTATCTTCTTTGGCGCTGCTCTTGCAAACGTCGTCCGTGGAGTTCCTGTAGGTGCGGACGGGTACTTTTTCCTTCCGCTCTGGACGAACTTCCGCACCGGACCCAATCCTGGCATCCTTGACTGGTACACGATTCTTGGCGGCGTCCTTGCGTTGACGGCCCTCTCGCTCCACGGTTCTCTCTACCTCGCGTTGAAGACCGAAGGGAACGTAGAAGAGCGTGCCACCCGGCTCGCGAAGCAGGGCTGGACCGCAACACTCGTCCTGTCAACAATAGGCATACCAGCTACCGTTTTGGCTCGGCCCGCTTCGCTCACTGACTACCTGCGCCATCCAATTGCATTCATTTTCCCATTGATAGGTGCTGCCTGTCTGATCGCGATTCGTCTTACCCTGTCGAAGGGCAATCAGTTCCGTTGTTTTCTCGCCTCTTGCGGCTATCTATCTTCCATGTTTCTCGGGGCGGCGTTCGGTCTTTTTCCAGTTATCCTTCCCGCTGTTGGCACTCAAGGGCGGGACCTTACGGTGGAGCAGGCTCTATCCCCGCCGCACACGCTACGGGTCGGTCTGGCCTGGTGGTCCGTAGGAATGTGTCTGGCAATCACATACTTCTGCATCGTCTATTGGCTCTTCCGGGGGAAAGTTCCTATCGACGATGGCGGTTACGAACACTGAGGGCAGGAGCGAGAGTGGCCGATGACACGAACAGATATCTTAAGGGTAGACATTACACTGAATTAACGATCTTAGACGGGAAGTGATTCTCCGCCAATGCGATCGTGCTCAGAAATCAATCGCCTAAACTGATATGTGGGCGGAGATCATCAGAATCTGCCAGGTGCAGCTCGGCAAGACAGAAGGGCGGAGGCAGACATGCTACCGAAACGGATTACTGTGATGTGCGTAGACGACCATCCGCTCATGCGGGATGGTATCGCTTTTGCTCTTCAGCAGGAATCTGACATCGAACTTGTGGCTCAGGCTGAAAACGGAATCAACGCCGTCAGAGCATATCGCCAGCATCTTCCAGACGTCACACTCATGGATCTGCAGATGCCGGAGATGGACGGCATCGAAGCCATGTCGGAGATCCTCGCAGAGTTTCCGAAGGCTTGCATTGTCATGCTTACCACTTATGCCGGAGATATCCAGGCAAGCCGAGCGCTCAAACTCGGGGCGATGGGATATTTGCTTAAGGGGCTCCTTCGTACAGACCTCGTTACGACGATTCGTGCCGTCCACTCTGGTGTTCGCTGCGTTCCATCAGAAGTTGCGAAGGGAATTGCCACTCATCTCGCGGTAGACCACCTTTCCGAGAGAGAGCTTCAGGTGCTCCGTCTGGTCGCGGATGGAAATTCCAACAAGGTGATAGCAGACCTTCTGGGAGTTACCGAAGATACGATCAAGGGCCACATGCGAAATGTCATGCTGAAATTACAAGCGAACGACCGCACCCATGCTGTGACCATAGCGGCAAAGCGCGGTTACCTGATCGGCTGACGCGATCCAATGATCGCTAGAATCCAGTGACTAAAACAGGTTGCTTCAAAAGTCCTCCCTCCCCGGCTTCATGGAATAAAACATCCCCCTGCTCGTCTCTGGCCCACCTGATAGCCCCACGAAAGTGTAGCTCCGCGACTACCGCAAAGGTCGTTCTTCAAACTGCGACATCTCGTTACGCTTCAAAGAGGCCAAGGGCGTCTCTCCAGAGACGCTTCTTTAGGAAGATCCAGCACCGGTCGAACCTAAAGGAAGGGGCGAATGAAGACAATGATGATCGCCCGAGGGGCATATGCGAAATCAAATGTTTGCGGTTGCCGTCCACCCCGACCCACCTCAGTTGCCTTCGTGACAGTTGAATCACTGTTCTTGGTCGGTTGTGGCGGAGCGCCTTCCATTACGATAGCCGGCGCCTACTTTCCGGCATGGCTTCTGTGTGCCCTTATTGCAGTCCTTGTCGCGGTGGTTGTACGAGGTCTGATGGTCGCGACTGGACTTTCGAACCATATTCCTTACCAGCTGGCGGTTTGTTCATCAATCGGTGTCATTGTTGCCCTTGTCGTTTGGCAGCTCTGGGTGGTGCGCTGATGATGGAAGCTCGCGGAATTCGTAGGCGCAACCCTTTAGGCGTGGTTATTGTCATCCTTCTTGTTGTGCTGGCCATTTTCTTCTGGGTCCAGACGTCACTGAGGGCGAAGCCCAGCACCGATGACGCAAGCATCGACGGGGAAGTCGTGCACATCGCACCACTGGTCGGTGGGCGGATCATTGCATTGGCGGTCCATGAGAACCAACTAGTGCACAAAGGCGATCTCCTGTTTCGGATCGATCCCGTTCCATATCAAATCAACGTTGTTGCAGCGGAGGCCAACCTCGATGTAGCGCGTGCGACGGTAGGCTCTAAAAGACGTTTTGTTACGACGCAACGTTGGGACGCGGATATTGCAAATGAACAGATCAGCCGAGCGAGAGATAATCTAGCCCTCTCACAGAGAACACAAGAGCGTCTCGGACCGTTGGCGGCTAAAGGATATATTCCGCAACAACAGTTCGATCAGGCAAAGGTCGCGACTCAAGATGCGACAACCTCACTCGCGCAAGCAGAAAAACAGCAAAGTGCCGCACAAGGCGCGGTGGACACGGAAGACGCCGTCGTCGCGGGTGTGCGGGCCGCTGCCGCCACGCTTGCCAATACACGCCGTGCTCTATCAGACACGGAAGTGCGAGCCCCGCATGATGGACGTATCGTCGGCTTGACGATATCCACCGGCGAGGTCGTTGCTCCATCGCAAGCGCTGTTCACCCTTATCAACACAGAGGAGTGGTTCGCTTCAGCAGACTTCCGAGAGGTTGACATCAATCGAATCGAGTCTGGGGTTTGTGTGACCGTCTACTCGATGATCGATCGCAGTGTGCCGATAAGAGGTGTCGTGGAGAGTATCGGATATGGAGTGCTTGACGCAGATAAGATTGAGCTGCCCAGAGCAGCTCCATACGTGCAACCTTCGCTCAATTGGGTCAGGGTAGCTCAACGGTTTCCGGTGCGCATTCGCCTGGAGAACCCGCCAGAACGCCTGGTAAGGCTTGGTGCCAGCGCCGTCGTGGAGGTTGCACATGGCCGTGCGTGCAGATAGCGGTATTCGATGGGCATCCGTATGGCCTCTTATTCTTGAGTCTTCTCAGGCTCGGCTAGCATTCGCCGCGCGTATCGCGTTGACCTGCACGCTCGTGGCCGTTTTTGCAGAAACCTACAAAACCCCTGAGATCGCCCTCACTGTCTATTTGGTGTTTTTCCTAAATAAGCCAGACCGTATGTCCAGCATGGCGCTGACCATCGCGATCACAATACTCATAACTTTTGTCGTGGCTCTACTGCTGCTTCTCGCGGAACCGGTTTGGGCAAGCCCAGCCGTGCGAGTGCTCGTGATGGCATCGATCTCGTTCGTCATGCTGTTTTTCGCCTCCGCTAGCAAACTGAAGCCGTTGGCTTCCACGATAGCGCTTGTTCTTGCGTATGCGCTGGATGTATTAGGTTCGGTTCCGATAGGGGAGTTGGGGACGCGGGGTCTGCTCTATGCGTGGCTCTTTGTCGGAATTCCCGCGCTCATCTCAGCCTTCGTAAACCTGCTCGTCGCACCATCTCCACGGAGCCTCGCACAGAGGGAGATCGCGGAGCGGCTTCGTGCCGCCGCGGAGCTTCTGGGTGAGGGCGATAGTGCTGCGATTCGTAAGTTAGCGCGGCTAGCGTCGATGGACGATGCGGAAACTCAGGTTCACCTCAAGCTCGCCGGTCTCGAGAAGACAAGTAGGGATGAGGATATTGCTGCGTTGAAAGGTGCCTCCGATTGTGTCGTCATCGTGCGTTCCGCAGTACAGCTCATGCTGGACGAACCTCAGGCAATGCCTCCCCAAAACATCAAGCGGACAATTGAGATCAGACTGCTGGAGATAGCTTCTATCTTTGCCGCCGGTGGATACGCAGCCAAGGTCGATTCGGTAGACATCGATGACGCTTGCACGGACCTCGCCGCTTCAGCCGTGGCCTTTCTCAACGCCGGGCTCACGCAGTTTGGCGAGTTGAGACTGCCACAGAGTTCGAAGAAGCCAAAAGAGAGCACAGGGTTCTTCGTGCCAGACGCGTTCACGAACCCCGTGCATATGCAGTTCGCGTTCAAGGTCACGGTGGCCGCTATGCTCTGCTATCTCATCTATTCCATCCTCAGCTGGCCTGGTATTCACACGGCGCTGATCACGTGCTTTATCGTCTCACTCGGAACGGCTGCGGAGAGCGTTGAGAAGTTGACTCTGCGCATTCTTGGATGCCTGATGGGTGCTGGGCTGGGGCTACTGGTCATGCTCAAGGTGATTCCTTGGGTGACGAGCATAGAAGTTCTGGCAGTGCTTGTTTTTGCAGGCGCGTTCCTCGGAGCCTGGATTGCGGCCGGCGACAAGCACATCTCCTATGCTGGATTTCAGATTGCGTTTGCATACCTTCTCTGTGTCATCCAAGGCCCGGCGCCTTCCTTCAACATGGTGGTTGCCCGTGATCGCGTGCTCGGCATTCTTCTGGGAAACGTAGTTTCGTACTTCGTCGCGACTCGGATATGGCCGGTCAGCGTTGGTCCGCGTATTGATGATGCCCTTAACAGGGCCAAGGAGAATCTGGAGGGCATGGTCGAATCCATCGATAGATGGTCCCGGTGGCGTCTGGCCTCTGAGACTCACTCGATATTGAACGGGATCACGAGCGATATTCATTTAGCCTCCTACGAGCCTGCATCGATCCGTCCTGGAAGCACCTGGCTCGATGCGCAACAACATGCGGTAGAAGCGGCTCGAAGGTTGGAACCCGCGCTCCTCAGCTTTGCAGAGTTGGCACCCGAACAGGAAAGAAGCCGCCTTCGCGACCTCCTGGACTGGCGGGCTGCGGCAGGATCCTACGCCAACCTGAACAGTCACACTGAAGCTAAATTGCTCGTGCTGCTGGAGAATCTGGTGCGGGTTCGAATCAGCGCGTTCCAGCAGGCTTTGTCTCACCTCAAACGGGCGGAACAAGATGAATAAAACGCTCTTCATCCTGATCGCACTATTGATTCCGTTCAGCACATCTCCCATCCATTCGCAGAGTGTAGACCGAGCCTCATCATCTCCTAAGGGCCCTCTACCTGATCGCGCGAGGCGACTGAGGCTTCCTGATTCGCCGTTCCCACCGGGAAGTTTTGTCTTGTCGCCGAATCCAGATGCAGGACACATGCCGGCGCCTCGCACTGCACTCTCCAGAGACCATGAATACGATCTGGTGGAGTTGATAGACATTGCCGAACGAGAAAACCCAGAAACCCGGCTGGCTTGGGAAAGAGCGCGTAATGTGGCTATTGGTGAGGGCATGGCCGCGAGCACCTATTTGCCCGTTATCACTGCCAATGTGCTTGGCGGTTATCAGGGAGCGAACGGTCAGAACAGTATCTTTGGAGCCACCGTTCCTGGTTCCGGAAATGTGTTCGGCAGCGTGGAGGCTGTGTCCGTGGAGTGGCTTCTTTTCGACTTTGGCGGAAGAAAGAACATTGTTGGTGCGGCGAGAAAATTGACCGATGCGTCTAACATCGCTTTTACCGGCGCTCATCAACAAGTCATCTATGCTGTCTCCGTTGCCTATTATGCATATGTCGCGGCAGTCGAACGCCATCTGACCGCTATAAGGGCACTGACTAACGCCAAGGAAATCGAGGCTGCTACCGAGGCGCGTTACAACCACGGCGAAGGCACAGTCATTGAAACTGCCCAGACTCGCAACCTATCAGCACAAGCGCAATTCACTGTGGTCAACACACAAGGAGCCGAACAGCAGGCATACGCGACGCTGCTTGCGGCGACAGGGGTGTCGCCGCTGGAAACGATCCGGATTGCGCCCGTCATGCACCATTCGCTCTCCACGGACAATCTGGCGCCCGTCGATCAGATCGTTCGTGAAGCTCTGGCCCGTCGTCCGGATGTGCTGGCAAGTTACAACACGCTGCAAGCGAGTCAGTCCTCCGTGAGAGTCGCCGAAGCCCAGAACCGCCCGAAGATCTTCCTCTCGGGTACCGGCGCTTATGTCAACGGTCAACTTGGACTCACAGCAGTTCCTGCTATCGGAGAGCAGTTACCGACCCTGAATATCACCGGTAATCAATGGAACGGAACGGTCTTGGTGGGAATGTCCATTCCGATCTTTGACGGCCATCGGCGTGCCAACGCAATTCGTCAGGCGAAGAATAACGAGGACAAAGCTTCGGCGACTCTCGATCAGCTACGCCTAAACGCAATGCGGGAGATTGTTTCTGCACAAATCGCTCTGCGGACCAGCTTGGCGGCAAACGATGCAGCACTCGTCTTGAAAGCTGCCGCGCAGACCTCCTATGACGCAACCCTGGATTCCTACAAACAGGGGGTTGGCACAGTGACAGCAACTGTCGACGCCGAGACACATCTCTTTCAGGCAGAGCTTGCCGAAGATGATGCCTACACATCTGCTTTGTCCGCTGCGGCCACGATTGCTTTTGCGACAGGAACGCTCGGAACAGCGCCCCGATGATGGGACAGTCACACGAAATTTACACAGGTGCTGCGGCCAAGTCACATGGAACGCTTTGCCGGCAGGGAACTCGCACTTGCTCCCAGCTAGTTCTTGTCAGGAGTCATATGCTGCGACTAAATGAAATAGATTGGAGGCGAAGAATGCGGAGAGCTTCCGTCTGCGTAGCCCTATGTATCGCTGGTTTTTGTGTCCTTGTACTGAATGCTCAGACCTCACGTGGCGTGGATCAGAACGCACCGGAAAATACGGTGGATGCCAGGCCTCGGATTGGCCTTGCCTTGGAAGGAGGAGGCGCTCTTGGTATCGCCCATATTGGCGTCCTTATGTGGCTACATGATCATCGCATCCCGGTCGATGAGATAACGGGGACAAGCATGGGAGCGCTGGTTGGCTCTCTGGCCGCCTCTGGACATTCCGCCAGAGAGCTTGAACACTTGGTAACCGATACAAATTTCGACGGTCTCTTCACATTGAAGCCCTCCATGAGCGATCTCAGTTTCAGGAGGCGAGCGGATCAAAATGAGTTGCCCCAGGCTCTATCGATAGGTCTGCGCCATGGGACGCCGTCAATCGGAAACGCGCTGATAGCGGACGGCGAGTTGAATGCCTTTCTTGCTCGGCAATTGAGTGCGTACAACAGCGAGAATCTGGACTTTGACGCATTGCCAATTCCGTTTCGCTGCGTTGCGACGAACCTAACAACATTGCAGCCCGCGGTGTTTCGCTCGGGCTCCCTTCCATTTGCCGTACGCGCCTCCATCTCGATCCCAGGAGTATTTCCACCTGTGCGAAGGGGGCAAGATACTTTGGTCGACGGAGCGATCATGGACAATCTACCTACAGATGTGCTCCGTAGCGAGCTGCATGCTCAGATTGTGATTTCGGTGTATCTCGGTGATTCACCACTTTCAGACCAGGATGCGACTTCTCTAGTAGGAATCTTCGCGCGCACGCTCTCGGCTGGGACTAGCCGGAATGTCCAGCTGAATCGTTCTTCCGCAGATATCGAGATTTCTCCTCAATTAGACAACTTCTCGGTGACGGATTACACCAAAGCGAAAGCTCTTATCAAGGCTGGATATGATGCTGCCGAAAAGCAGGGAAGCAAGCTACTCCCGTTAGCAATATCTGAGTCTGATTGGCAGGTCTATGAAGCTGCACTAACGGCGAAGTTGAGGCGTCTGCCGGCTAACATCCAGGTGACGAGCGTGTCAGGCTCAGACCCATCTGTCTCTGCACATGTGGCCGCGGTTGCGAAGCGGTTAGAGAATCGTCCCTTTGAGCCAGAACGGGCGGAAGCCGTTGTTTCGACGGTGAGAGGTAACGGCGCCCTGGATGCATATTATGAGACCTTCAAGAGCTCGGCCGCGGGATCGAACACTGGCGGCAATACATCCGTTTTGCCCGATGATGGGGTTAAAATCTATTGGGACAAAAAAGCAGACGGGCCGCCCTACTTGTTGTTGGGGACTGAAGTCGTGGCTTCTACTTCGAACGTTACCAGCAGCATTTTCGACATTCGATTCGTCGATCAAAACTTGGGCGGCTACGGCTCGGAACTGCGATCGGATGTCCGTGTTGGATACCTCACGCAAGCGGGTACCGAATACTATCGACCGCTGGGGACCTCGAGATTCTTCATTCAGCCGAGCGTACAGATTCTCCGGGAGCCCGTTTACCTCTGGGAGGATCAGAAACGAGTGTCTGAGCGATTCCTCCAGCACGCGGGTGGCGGCTTCGATTTCGGTTTGGCGGTCAGCCAAAATCTGCAGGCGTCGCTAGAGTATCGGGCAGCAACAATTCGGTGGAAACTTGTCAGCGGAGCGGACTCGAGCCCCACACCGCAGCTTTCCGGACGTGTGGAGAGTGTAGCGGCGCACTTTGTCTATACCACGAGAACCGCAGCGATTGCATCGCCGCATGGCACCTTGATCGACTTCACGGCTGGCCATCTTTTCGACACCTCAGCGAGTGCAGATGCGCCCTTTGCCAAGCTGAGTGCAAGACAATCGTTTACCTTTGCGGGGACTAATCTCATCAGTCTGTCGACTGAGGTAAATACGTACTTTCGAAGCACGGTAGCTGACCCCTTGCGTTTCACGCTTGGCGGCCCCCTGCGTCTCTACGCATCGTCAGTCGATGAATATCGTGGCACGGATACCGAACTTCTACGTGCAATTTATTTGCGACGAATTGCTTCACTTCCAACCGGCATAGGTCAGGGAGTTTATCTAACCGGAGGATACGAACAAGGCAATGTATGGTCCCCGGAGCATCCGGCTATCTTCAGACAGGACGGATTTGGAGGAGTTTTGTTGAGCACACCTGTCGGCGCGATTACGCTCGGCGGCGCTATAGGCGGTGACGACCACCGCAAGATCTTCTTTACCTTCGGCAAGTTATTTTAGACGGCGTCTGGAAAGGGATTTCGATTGAGCATGAATCCAGCAGCGATGAGTGCATTGGCGGTCTTCGGAGGCGCAGCTATAGGGTCGCTCTCTCCGGTTCTCAGCAATTACGTTCTGCAACGGCGAGTTGCGCGTAGAGATTTAATTAACCGCGAGATCGCAGAGAGGCAAAGATTGTATTCCGACTTCATTTCCGAAGGGACACGCCTTCATGCCGATGCGATGACCAATAACACCTTCGATCTTAACGAGTTGGTGAGTCTGTACGCCTTGACGAGCCGCATACGGCTGGTCTCCCAGGAAGAGGTGGTGCATGCGGCGGAAGAGATAGTCAGGAACATCGTGCAGCGGTATGGGGAAATCAATGTGACCCTCGAAGACTTGAGGGAGGCAGCCCTCGCTTCCAAAGCCGATCCTCTTAAGCGGTTTAGCACGACCTGTAGAAAGGATCTGCAAAGGCTCGCTCGATTGGCAGGATGACACATATCTAATCTGTACTGTCACAGGCATTTTTGTTTACCTCAAGATTGATAGGTATGGTGACATCCGATGACCTTCATTCGCCATTAGGGCCCAGTTGGCGCTCCGTCTTCTAACTGAGTTTTTTGTTCAAAGAACTTCCTTTAGACTATTTGTATCTCATAGAAATAAGGGGCGTCAGTCTACTGGATTCGTAGCGGCACTGGAGATGAAATTTCCCGTAACGGAGTAGGCCCCAGGGCAAATTCATGGCCGACAATAAGACCAAGCCTACAGCGATGAGCGTTCCGGCATTCCTCGATACATGCCTTGACGAGACGCGCCGCACAGACGCCAAGACTCTAGCCAAGCTTATGCAAAAGGTCACGGGCAAGAAGCCCGCGATGTGGGGACCGTCGATTGTCGGCTTCGACAGATACCACTACACCTACGAGAGCGGGCGTGAAGGCGATATGCTGATCGTCGGCTTTTCGCCGCGCAAAGCTGCGAACGTTTTGTATGGCACGATAGGCTTTGATGGCGCGGAGGTGTTGCTAGCCAAGCTCGGTAAGCACACCACCGGCAAGGGATGTCTGTACATTAAAAAACTCGCGGATGTGGACATGAAGGTGCTTGAGACACTTGTTGGAAAGGCCGTCGCATCAACGAGGGAGCGATACCCAGAGCAAGTGTAGCCTCGTCGTTTTGCGGTTCGGCTGGATTCGTAACAAATTGCACAGATCAATGCCGATAGGTCAGCTTGTTGTTAGTGATGACAACGTGACGCTACACAGGAGGCCGCCCTTCCGTTTGTCCTCACATCTCGCCCTTCGGGACAACACCGTCACTCGGCGAACCGAAGGAAAGGACCTCTGATTCGCCGAGCATTTATGTTTACGACTTTATGAATTCGAGAAGATCGGCATTGATCTGGTCTGCATGTGTGGTCGGCATGCCGTGCGGAAAGTCTTTGTAGACCTTCAACGTGCCGCGCTTCAAGAGCTTAGCGGCCAGCGGGCCTGAGTCGGCGAACGGCACGATCTGATCATCTTCGCTATGCATCACCAACACAGGAACGGTAATCTTCTTGAGGTCGTCAGTGAGGTCAGTTTCCGATAAGGCCTTGATGCAGTCATATTGCGCCTTGGTTCCACCCATCATTCCCTGGCGCCACCAGTTATCGATGACCCCTTGCGAAACCTTCGCGCCGGGCCGGTTGAACCCATAAAAAGGACCCTCGGGAACATCGCGATAGAACTGAGCTCGATTGGCCATCCCGGCACGAAAGCCGTCGAAGAACTCGATCGGCAGACCACCCGGATTCGACGCCGACTTTATCATGACCGGAGTGATGGCACTGATCAAGACTGCCTTGGCTACCCGGCCGTCGCCTCCGTACTGGGCGACATAGCGCGCTACTTCGCCGCCACCAGTAGAGTGGCCGATGTGGATGGCGTCTTTCAGGTCGAGATGCTCCACCAAGGCGGCGCTATCGGCCGCATAGGTGTCCATGTCGTTGCCGAGATCGGTCTGGCTTGATCGGCCGTGACCGCGGCGATCATGGGCGATGACCCGGTACCCACGCAGCAGGAAGAACAGCATCTGGCTGTCCCAATCGTCTGCGCTGAGCGGCCAGCCGTGATGGAATACAATCGGCTGGCCTGTTCCCCAATCCTTGTAGTAGATCTCTGTACTGTCCTTCACTGTGATGTTGCTCATGAGTCGTTCTCCTGTTGGGTTATGTTTCTTGTTAATAGGCAGTTACTTCACTTCGGCTATGGCGAAGGCCGGCGCAAGGCGTTAATTAGAATGGGACCGGGCGCACTTAGACGAAACTCCGTCTCAGCTAGTAGAGTCGAGGGTATTCCTCATGAGAAGAGTCCCAAGTGACAAAAACGGCGCCGAAACTGCCACTCCTTCGAAGAACCGAACCTCTGAGGTCGGGATTGTGCTCTATTCCGGAGCGCAAATGTCAGCTGTTCTTGGATTGACCGACCTGTTTACGGTCGCGAACAGACTTAGTGTTGAACGAGCAGGTGCAGACGCCAGAGAACTCCGGATCAGCCATTGGCAGGCAGAGAACGAGACCGATCGCTTCGTGCGTGTCTTCGGCTCCCATCCGGATAGCCTCCCGCAACAGGAAACATCGATTGAGTGTCTGATTTTGCCACCGACTGTAGATGTAGATCCTCAGGAAAAGCAGTCGGTGAGGGATTTTGAGAAATGGGTAAAAGCGCAGTATGCGACTGGCACGCTACTCTGCTCGGTGTGCGGGGGGGCGTTCTGGCTGGCCACAATCGGATTGTTGGATGGCCGCTCGGCCACTACACATTGGTCCTATGCTGAGTTGCTGGCGACACGCTTTCCCGAGATCCGCGTTGAAAAGGACAAACTGATCATCGATCACGGGGATGTCATGACGGCGGGAGGCGTGATGGCCTGGATCGATCTTGGATTGAAGTTGATCGACCGTTTCATTGGCCCTACGATCATGCTGGAGACCGCCCGTTTCTTCCTTGTCGATCCGGCCGGCCGTGAGCAACGCTTTTACGCAAGCTTCTCCCCCCAAATGAATCATGGAGACGTGCCGATGTTGCAGGTTCAGTTGTGGCTTCAGTCTGGCAACGCAGAATCGGTCACTATTAGCGAAATGGCTGCAAAAGCTCGATTGGGAGAGAGAACCTTCCTACGCCGGTTCCAAAAGGCCACCGGACTTACACCTACCGAATACGTACAACATTTGAGAGTGGGGAAAGCCCGCGCTTCCCTGGAGTTTACGTCCCTGACAATCAATGAAATCTCATGGAGCGTGGGATATGAAAACGCCAGTTCGTTTCGTAAAGTGTTCCAAAGAATCATGGGGCTAACGCCAAGAGATTACCGCCGCCGCTTCGGAGTCGGTGACAGGCAAAATGGTAATTCGGTAAATGGGTGAAGTCGGGTACTACTGTTGCCCCCGAATCATCAGAGGATCAGTTGTCGATACAGGCCAATGCATTCATTGAACGCTCGGGCCGAGCGGATCACTTCCGCAAACAGCCTTTGTACTAACGTTTATGAGGACTCACCTTTTTCGGCAGCTCAGGAGACGGTAGCTTCGCCCGTTGAGTGTCAGCGATCAAGTCCCTTTGTCGAGACTTCGGACCCAGATGGTACGTGGAACGGTTCTACGGAGATACGCTCGTACCGCACTTCCAGCACGGTCAGGGTTTCAGTGCCGCCCGGCGCATGAAGAAACACTTCATCGTCTTCTGCCGCTCTCATTAATGCGCGCCCCAGGGGTGAGGCCCAACTGATGTGGTTGCGGTCGAGATTGACTTCATCTGTGCCGACGATGCTCACCACTCGCTCTGCCCCCGCGGCATTCGCATAGCGCACGGTGGCTCCAAAGAACGCCCTTGTCGCCCGCTGCCCTGTTCTCGGAGCTTCCGGATCTACCACCTCCGCGGCTTCGATTCGTTTTGTCAGGAAGCGAACCCGTCCATCGATCTGCCGCAGTCGTCGCTTGCTGTACTGAAAGTCGGCGTTTTCACTGCGATCGCCATTGCCCGCAGCCCACGCTACCACCTCCACCACGGCTGGGCGATCCTTGGTGAGCAAAAAAAGGCGCTCATCTTTCAGGCGTTCGATCCCGCCTGGAGTGATGTAGTTTTTGTCGTGGTTCGCCGCGGGCTCCTCTACTTTCGGTCTTCTCGTAAACCCTTTTCGCATCCAGCGGCCCTCCTTAGCGAGCGCCCGGAGCAGTCTTTTGCATGACACGAAGATCCCGCCGTTGCGCCCACTCCAGGAACGATCGTTCGTCCTTCACCTCGAAATAATTGCTACGCGCAACGCCGATCCAATTCGCCATATGGGCCTTACTCCACTTCGGTCTCAGAGTGCATCGGAGACCCATAATTGCAGCTGATATCGTACATTAAATAGCGTTGTTCAGAGATTCAATGACTCAGTGGGCTGGAATAAAGCATGTCTTGACCGGGCAACTGTTTGTTCATTGAAAGAGAAGACTGAGCATTCTTCGGCCGGACAAGTTGCTTACCCCTGTCGCTGGTCTCTCGCGCGCTCTACCAGTATGACCAAGGCTATAAACGACCAGACGATAGCAATCAACATCACGGTTGCTCCGAGCAGAGGAAAAAGCCAGACAATCTGAGAGTTTCGAAAAGCCAGACTCCCAAATGCCGCGGCGAAGCAGTGGAATTAGTTGCCTCCAATACCACTTCGAGCGCGGGAAGGTTTGCATGAACATCACTGAAGACAACTATTCGATAGCTCTGCCGAATTGTATAGCCTCAAACTTTGAGTATCTCGAAGCGTGTCTGCCGGTGATATGCAATCTTTGCGAAAATAAGATGGTTCAGCTAGGCGGAGTGATCTAAAAGTTCTGTGATGGAGCGAGCTATACGCTCGTTGTCTCGCTGGGGGGTAGCAGTGATAGGCAGGAAGATTGCGGTTTCTTCGCGGCGGCAGAGAATATTGCTTGCCACAAGACGGCGCATCGTGCTGATCGCCGACGTGACACTCCCGCAGTCCAGGCCTATCCAGTTGGCATAACAGTGTTCTGTGGTCCGGAGACCGGTCGCATCTTGAAGCGTATGCTCGATGCTTTTGCGGACGTCCGCATCCTCGCTCATTTTCCAGGTAGGTTGGAGCAGCGGTGCTTGGTTGTCGAGCTGATAGAAGAGGTTTGCGATTCCAAGCTTCTGGAGGCGTATGAGGTGGCCGCTCCAATAGTGGGTCGTCTTGGCGATCACTGTGATGACGTTCTTGATCTCCTTCTCTACTCGGAAGGCGGGCCCGGCAGGAAGCAGGATCGCGTCCCCGTCCAAGCGCACAGACACGTTCTCCATTGTGATGGCGCGGAGCAGCCACCCGGCCATAGCGTCGTTACTGCAAGGCACGCGCAGCCAACCTGGTGTGTCGGAGGGTGCCACCCGCAAACGCGCGGCGAGTTCGACGCCGCGCGCGATTTCGTCGCAGACTTCGGCGTAGCGAACCGGCTCTGCGGCGATCGACTCCGGGGTGCCGGGTTCCAACAGCTTGCCTTTGTGTGGCGGGCCGCCTGCCATCGCAAGGTCGCAGAACGAGCCCCACATGCGGTCCCATTGAACGTTACCGTTTACATCGAACGCCAGCGGCGCTGATCCCATAGACACGGGCTGTACCTCGTCGGTGCGGCCTCGGTAGATACTGGGTAGCAGCGTCTGCAGACGATCCTCGGCCGTCTGGATTGCGTTGGACAGGTTCGGTTGTGTAATGGTTTCGTTCATGATCATTGCTGAGGTGCGTTGTGCTCCCAATCGATTGCAGTATCACTCACAAGTATACGAAAGATCGCCTGTCCAATGGTGATAACAAAAGCGGCACATTCGTAGCGGATACCTATTAACTTGTAACCATTATTGGAATTGCGATTCGATCTCAATTTCGGAACGAACCTGCGTGGCCCATGCTCAGCGACGAAGGGAAGATCACTATCGACGTAGAGATGGTCCAGAAGTGACGCCCCTCAATTCAGAAGAGAGTTCAGCGGGCGCAACAGACGGTAAATCTGCGGCGCCGCCGTCGGACTCGGCTGCGGACGTGGTCACGACTTCCGTTTTCGCGCTGGTCTTTGTCTTCGACACTTGCCGGGCCGCCTTTGTCACTCGGGCCATCTCTTCCTTGGCAAGCTCAAGCGTGTTCTTGAGTTCAAGGTGTGCACCACCGAACTAGGCACGCGTCGAGGGTAGATGTTGGTCGAACTCCTCGGGAGTTCCGGTAAGGCCGACGGCAGTGGCAAGAGCAGCGACTCATTGTGCCAGTTTAGACGCATTGCAGGGATGGTCACGACTCGCCTTCCCGTTCCTGGCTACTGCAGGCTGCGCTTTCCTTTCCTGAGGAAACGCGGGCTGTTTTCTGACGGGCTAAATCAACTGATCGAAAATCGGAAGTGGGGAGTGTATGCCTTCCGGTCCATCCATCTCGCTGGCTGGCGCGTCATCGTTTGCTGCCGCTTCGTCGAGCAAGAAGTTGCTAAGGCCCACTCCAACCAGACGGTAGAGTTGCCGAGGCCCAAGGTCGATTCGACTACGCAGGCTGAGCGCAAGCTCAGTGAGCTCAGCGCATGTCGAAATGGAACTCGGCTGCGTGAGACTACGTGTGAGGGAGTTGAATTCTTTCGTCTTTAGCTTCAGGACGATCGTCTTTGCCTTGCGGGCATTGCCGTGCGATGCGGTCCAGACTTTGTCTGCGAGCCGCCGAATGTGAGGTTCACACTCTGTGAGCGGAATATCTTCGGGGAAAGTATCTTCGGCAGAGACCTGTTTTCGAATTCGATTGGCGACTACGGGATTATGATCGATGCCTCGAGCCAACTCGTGGAGCCGCGAAGCCCAGCGACCGAAGTGAAGCTCCAGGGCAGGGAATTCCATTGCGCGGATATGGCCGACCGTGGTGATACCAGCCTCAGCCATTCGTGCTTCTGTCACCTTGCCGACGCCGGGAATACGGCCCATAGGAAGTGTCAGAAGAAACTCCTGGGCCTCATGGGGCTGGATCACAAAAAGACCGTTCGGTTTCTTCCAATCCGAAGCGATCTTCGCAAGAAATTTGTTCGGAGCGACGCCGGCTGATGCGGTAAGGTTCAATTCCTCCCGGATCTGCTGCCGAATGGTTTTCGCAACAAGCGTAGCAGTCGGCAGTCCCAGCTTGTTCTCTGTCACATCGAGATACGCCTCATCGAGCGATAGCGGCTCGATGGCATCCGTGTGACGTTCGAAGATGGCTCGGACTGCATGGGAGACAGCTTTATAACGAGTGAAATCCGGAGGGATGAAAATAGCCTGCGGGCAAAGACGTTCTGCGCTTACGGCGGGCATCGCGGAATGTACGCCATAGCGCCGCGCTTCATAAGAGGCGGCGCAAACGACAGACCGCTTTCCCGTCCAGGCGACAACGACCGGTCTGCCGCGCAGGGCGGGATCGTCCCTTTGCTCGACGGACGCATAAAACGCGTCCATGTCTACGTGCACGATCTTGCGAATACCCAGCTCTGCGACTAAGTCAGGCATTGCATAACTCGCACGTACTGTAGTGCTCTGCGAAGGCGTCCCACTCACGGAGGTCAGCAAAATCGGAGTTTCGGAGGTCCACAAGGTCACTCGGCTTCAGAGATGCGAAGTCCGAAGGCCACTGCTCTCCGAAGCTACGCAAAAGTGCGGTTCCTTCCGGACAAGGAGGCCCCTTATCCACCGGGAAAAGCCGCTCTATAGCTGCGTCGCTCACTTGCCTCGCCATTACACCCCGCTCGACATAGAGGTATTTTGCCATATTCGCCTTGTATTCGCCTAGTCTTTTAAGGCCAACCAGCGTGTATTGCGGCAGAAGCGGAATGTCGCTGCTTGGCGCGACATAGCGAGATGATTCGGATGTGCATCGTAGTTTAATGATGGTTCTCAGGAGACAAGCGATGCCCATACGTCCGACATGGTCCGGTTCTGTCCAGATTTCACTGGTTTCGATCGCTGTAAAGATATTTCCAGCTACCAATCCGGGGCGGCAGGTCGAGTTCCATCAGATAGATCGCAAAACTCATGAGCGTATTCATCATCGAGATGTCGACGAAGGTGGTGATGTGAAGAAAGCAGACATCGTGAAGGGCTACGAATACGCCAAGGACCGTTATATCGAGATCGATCCGGAGGAGTTAAAGGCGCTCCGGATTCCAACAGCGACGACGATGCAGATCAAGCAGTTCGTCAAGGTTGAAGAGCTGCCGACATCCTTATATGAGCGGCCGTACTTTGTTGCTCCGAAAGACGAGGTTCAGGCCAAGGCTCTCTCGATCATGCGCAAAGCTCTTGCCGACACGAACACGCTCGGAATTGGAGAGATTGCATTCAGCGGCCGCGAGCATCTAGTGGCGATTGGAGCACCTTTAGACCCTAAGCAGAATGGACTCATGCTCTACCTACTCCGCTATGAGGATGAGCTTCGTGACGCGAAGTCCGCCTTGTCAGGCGTAAAGCAATCCACGGTGGCCGCTGATGAGTTGTCTTTGGCAAAACAGCTCATTAAAGGTGGTACGTCAAAGTTTGATCTATCCGCGTATAAGGACGACTATGAAGCCGCCGTCAAGAAGCTGGTCGATGCAAAACGGAAAGGAAAAGAGTTGCCCGCGCCCGCGCCAGAACCCACAAGCACGAAGGTGGTCAACATCATGGATGCTCTACGTAATAGCCTCGCCGCAGAGAGAAAGCCGAAGAAGACTGCAACTAAGAAGACCGGACGCCGAAAGAGAGCCGCATAGCCATTGGCTGTCCGAGTATGTTCGCGTTCGAGACGCCTTGGCGCAGTCTGCTTCAAATATTCCGCGCGATCTCGTTTACTCTTTTCAACTCGTTCGCTGATTCCTGGTCTCTGTTTTCAGTCGAAAGGAAGCAAATGACTGCCCTCGATAGAAATCAGGCTCCCATCGATTGAAGTTGAGGGGGCTTACCAATAGTGGCCGCATGGATCACAACAGCAGACTTGCAGGAACCCTCCGCGAGGCGGCGTTCGGCTCATGCCTGTGATTGAAGCTTCATTTCTGTTGACGTCCGCATTCGTTTTCATGCCCTGGAGCGCCTGGCGAAGGCCGAGTACATTGTGCCGCCAAACCGAGATGGCCGCGTTGTCAGTTTTTCCAACTGCTCCACTCCAAGCTCGTTGAGAAGTTCGCGAAGCCTCACAGAGCCGACCGGATATGGCCCCCACGGATTTGGCTTGGAGCGCTCGTATTCGACAATCAATAGGCTATCCGTCAACGATAAGAGCCTTCTCAGGAATGTGTGCTGGTCCCTAATGAAGTGCAGGGCGTTTGCCAGAAGCATTCCATCGGTCGACGGAATGCATAGGCTAGGGCTCTGGATGTCCCCAATGATCTTGCGAACTTCGACTTCGTCGTACTGGTCCGGAATCCGATCTAATGCTCGTTGATCGAAATCGATTGCATAAATCGTGCTGCCTGGCGCGAGCAACTGAGCAAGCGCAGCGGTGAACGCTCCGTTGCCACAACCAAGATCGCACCAGGATTGTGGTCGTGCCCAGTCAATGAGGGGTGTCCGTATAAGTGCAGTGGTCTCGTTGATCTTCACTCGTCCACTTTACTTTAGCGAGTGGCGTGAAGAAATATCCTGACAAGTGAATGCTCAGGATATTTCGCGATGGGGAGGATGATCTCCGAGTCGTGACAAAGGGGCCTATCAGGCGCTTCGCCGCCTCGATGAAGCTGTCTTGGCACCCCTCACCAGACCGATACCTCTCTTGGGTTCAGACTTAACACTCGCAGCGGGTTTCTTCGTGGGTAGTTTGGCAGCCTTCCCATCATCCCCACCAAGACTCTTTTTCAGCGCGTCCATCAAGTTCACTACGTTACCGCGAACAGGCGTTGAATCTTCATCGTGCGGTGTGGGCAAATGTTTCACTTTCGCATCCACCAACTCACGAACAGCGACCTCATATCCGTCCTCAAACTTGGATAGATCCAACTTCGCCGCTCTCTTCGCGATGAGCGATTCGGCCAGCTCCAGACTCTCGCCATTTACGTCGACATTTCGAAGATCGCGATAGAACTCTCCTTCGCTTTTCAGTTCGGCTGCGTAGCGCAACGTATAGGCCATCATCCCGCCACGTTCATCATCTCCTGCCGCTCGAATCGCAACGATGTTTTCGCGACCAGAGAACGACACCTTACCGATCGCGACTTTGCCGGTCTCCTGCAATGCCTTTCTGATGGTCGCAAACGCTTCCAGGCTGTCCTTCTCCGGAGTCACGTAGTAGGGCTTTTCGATGTACTCTGGCAGCAGTTCTGCGGCGTCCACGAATTGCGACACGTCTATGGTGTGCTTCGACGGAACCTTGAGGTTGTCGAGTTCTTCGGACTCGATGATGACGTACTGGCCTTTTGCGTATTCGTAGCCTTTAACAATCTCGTCTTTAGCAACAGCAGTCGCAGGAGCTTCGCTGTAGGCCGAGACCGAACTGTCCAGGACCTTCTGATGACGGACTCGTTCGCCAGTGCTTCGGCTTATCTGATGGAACGCAATGGAGGCTTTGCTCTCCGTCGCCGTAAAGAGCTGAACCCCGAAAGAGACGAGTGAGACCTGTATCCGACCGGACCAGTAAGGACGCGCCATCTTTAGCTCCTAGGACGTAGCACTAATGGGATTCCCATTAAACCCCAGGGTTTGCCTTAATTCCAGTGCAATCTGTCAGGTGTCATTTCTTGCGGAGCTTGTATTTGCCTATTATTCGCCTGACGGCTCCGCGTTATGGTCCCTTTCGGACGACCGCCAGCGCTGGTTTGATCATTTGGAGTGAGGAATAAGAAAGGAAACTTCCAGAAATGGAGGCGAGAGGATACTCTCGCCTCCATGGTATTACTTGACCACTTCGGCCTTCTTGGCGGCTCTTGTCTTCGCGGCATCAGACATCTTGTTCCGAGTCTCCGCAGAGACCGTCCTCTTCTTCGCCGGAGAAGTCGACTTTACGGATCCGGTCTTCGCTGGAGCGGACTTCTTTGATGCGGTGGCCTTCTTCGTTGGTGCCGCAGTCTTCGCGGACTTTCTGGCGGTGTACTTCCGCTTTTGTGGCGCAGCATGTGTTGTGCTGGTCGGAGTTGTTATCGAAGGCGACTCTTTCACGAGTGAGTCGCGGATCCTGGTTACACGCTCAACCTCTTTGCCCAACCGCGCTAACTCTTTGTTCAGTTCACTGATTGCTCCGTCTATGCTCATCCATCCTCCGATAGACCAAGCCTAACATCTGCTGCACAATTCAGGGCCATGTGCTGGCCGGTCAAAACACCGCCGAACGCGGCAACGAGTCCAACGCCTGAGCCTACGAGGGCGGCAGTGACAGCGTCCATGGTTTCTCCGATGAACAATTGTACTCAGGCCTTAGCTAGGGTATCGGAGCTTTGCGACTGCGAATGGGATGATGACAACTAGCTAGCTGCGCGCAGGTCTTCCTAGTGAGCGGCGCTGTAAAAGACTGGCTTCGCCATAGCTTCAATTCTGGCAGCCATCTCCTCAGCGGGGATGCGACCCCGGGTCGTCGTCCGACCTTTTGGAGGACATTTGTGCTGCACCACTAGGGAGCAAGCAGATGTCAGAGGAGCATAAGCGCAACCTGGAACAACCTGCAACTGTGTTGATGGTTTCGGTACGAGTGCGACGCTGGTTGCTGTCGGCCTACTCCCCAATCGTGTGCAGCACAACCTCTCGTCTATGAGGGCGGACTCGGTGTTCGAATAGGTAAACACCTTGCCAAGTGCCCAGTACGAGACTGCCATTGGCAACCGGTATCGACAAGTGGACCTGGGTGAGCGCTGTTCTTAGATGAGCGGGCATATCATCGGACCCTTCAGAGTTGTGCTGGTATGGCCCATTCTCAGGTGCAAGCCTTCCGAAATAGGCTTTGATGTCTTGGCGCACCGTTGGATCGGCATTCTCCTGAATCAAAAGCGAAGCTGACGTGTGCCGGCAAAATACGGTGAGAAGGCCGATTTGAATCTTTTGATGCCTCACCCATTCGCTGATGGTCGACGTAAACTCATAGAGGCCTTGGCCACGTGTCGATATTTCAAGGTTGTGCAATGCCTGCATCAATATTCTGTCTCCGGAATTTCTAATTATGTTGGAACTGAATCGATTCGTTTGGATGCTGATGTCTGGCCTTACGGCGCGCCGCACTGCTGCTGTTGATCCCGTCGAAGCGCTTCGAGCCGAGTAATTACGCTCCGTAATGTAGCCATAGGCTGGAGGCGCCCTTTGCGATTACTAACCATCTGCCGTCTTGTGTTCTTCTAATCCCTTTCGCGTCTTCTTGGGTCAGCGGGCGGCTGCGAGGACGGCGGGACGAAACTGTGCGATGAACTCTTCAGTCGTGGTCGAGCCAAAGGCGACCGCAGCCGTGCCGCCAGCGAGGATGACTTCGACGTCGGTGATGCCGATGAAGGCGAGGACGCGCTTGAGGTAGCCGGACTCATAGTCGGACCCGGCAGAAGACAGACCTTCGTCGTAGGTGCCGCCTGAGGCAATGATGATCTTGCAGGTTTTGCCGGTGACCAGACCTTTGCGGTCGGGCGGTCCGGAGTGGGTGACGCGGGGGCGCACGATCAGGTCGATCCATGCCTTTAGATTGGCGGGGACGGTGAAGTTGTACATCGGCGTTCCGATGAGAATCTCGTCCGCGGAGAGGAGCTCGGCGATCAGTTCGTCGGAGACTGCCAAAGCTCGTTGCATCTCGGGTGTGTGCTGGTCAGTGGTTAGGAAGATGCCGGTAATCCATGGAATGCCAACGTAGGGCAGGTTATTTTCCGCGAGGTCGCGCAGCACGACCTTGCCGTCAGGGTGCTCTATCTGCCACGCTGCGACAAAGTCATGGCTGAGCGAACGCGAGATGGAGTTGAGACCACGAGGGCTGGATTGGATGTTGAGCAGCGTAGGCATATGATTCCTTTCGAGGGCGGCAAGCGTGGCGTGCCGGATAGTCAATATGCTTGACCATCTAATCCAGAGTTCACCATGCCAGATGCAATATGGTCAAGAATATTTACTAAAAATGAAAAAAGGTCTGCATAACGTCGCACGAGGCTTGATGGTGGCATCACGAGCGCACACGGCTGCCGTGACTGCGCGGTTGGCGCAGCGTGGATACGATGATTTTCCGTTTGCCGCGGCGAGCCTGCTGTGGTTGATGGATGAAGGTGGTACGCGGTCGACTGTTTTGGCCCAGCGGGCCGGCGTGAGCAAGCAGGCAATGAGCCAGCTGGTGAGATTGATGGAGCGGCAGGGGTACCTGGAGCAGGTTCCGGACCCGACTGATACGCGGGCGAAGGTGGTGCGGATGACCGAACGCGGTGAGGCGGTGAAGACCGCCTGCGTCGAGGTGAGGGAAGAGTTGAACCACAAGGTGGCAAAGGCCCTGGGAATGGATGAGGCTGGGCAGTTGGAGGCGAATCTGGACGCAGCGGCGGCTTTGTTCGGGGAGATTGCTGGGACTTGATGGTGCATGCATCGGCTGGCCGACCAGTCGGCCCGTGAGTGAAGCGTTGAAGAAAAGTCCTTCACGCTCTTTGTCGGTGACGGCGTTGTATAACTACGAATCGCCACGAGTGTAGTTGAAGTAGAGCGGCTTGCGCTCCCACATCCGCGTCTGGTCACTCGCGAGCTGGGTCAGCGCCTCGGCAACGTCAACGTAAGACACGCTGCCGCGCTGAATATTGCTCAACGTCGTTTCCGGACGGAGCAAACCGCGCGATGGCGCTTCTACCATTTGGCCCATGCGCGCATAAACGAAGCGGAAAGCAGGGGGTGTATCCTCGAAACACCAGTGCAGCGCTCGCTCCATCTCACGCCAGCCCTTCCGCGCGATGAACGTCCGCAGCAGCCAAGCCATAGTTGCTATCGGCCAACTGTTGATCGTTCCTCCTGGCTCAGGCAATAGCTGGCCGCCGATCATCAGGAGGACGCAATCACTAAGTCGCCCATCGGCATCCAGTGCCTCCACCGTTGCGCGGGTGATGACGCCGCGATCCGCATTGTTGGCGGGCTGCCCCTTGGCATGGCCAAACGGAATTGCGCTCGAAGCATCGATGATTGCGTGCGGTCGACAAGTCCGGACGGCTGTGGAGATGGACGCCGCGTCCCCGAGATCGCCCTTGAAGATAGTGACCTTCGAACGCAGCGCCTCAGGCACTTTGGCTGGGTTGCGGACAAAGGCTGTGACAGCCCAACCTTGAGCACTGGCGCGCTCCACCACGAGATGGCCCGCTTTGCCGGTAGCGCCATAGACCAACAGGTTGCGAGCTTTAGATTCCGTCATATCGATCCTTACCGTGCGGTGGCTCACAGCTTTGAGAAGAAATCCGTCTGTTCAAGATCAGCCAGAAGCCTCATGTGCGTCGGGCTCCAACCCAGGCGCTCTCGTGTGAGCTTACTCGATGTTGGATTGTCGAGTGGCACCGCCGGCCCGATGAATCCGAACTGTTTCTTAGCCTCCTCAGGCGTTTTGCTGACAACCGGTACGTTCAGCCGCTGCCCGATCACCTCCGCAATCTCGCGGAACGGAATGCCTTCCTCGTCGACACCATGATAGGTTCCGCCGGCAGGTCCCTGCTCAAACGCCAACCGAAACAGGTGTGCAGCGTCCAGATGGTGCACCGAAGGCCACCGATTCATGCCATCGCCCACGTACGCCGACTCCCTCTTCTTGCGTGCCATCGGGATGAGTAACGATGCAAGCCCGTAAGCTGTAGGCCCGTGAACTATCGGCGGCAGCCGGATAGCGGACGTACGAAGCCCACGCGCCGCCCAATCCTTCAGCACGTCCTCATTCTTGGCCCGGATACCTCCGAAGGCTCTCGGAGAGTGATCATACGTTTCGTCCTCGGTTGCGAGCAGTTTCGGCTTCATTCCCAACGTTCCAAAGGTCGCCACCAGCGGGCTGCCTTTACCCAGAGCCGCTGCTATCGTCTCAATCGCACGGCGGTCTGTCGCGGCGGCGGCTTCCATAAACCTTTGGACAATCCCGCTGGGTGCGCCACCGAGAAAGACACCGAGACGAGTACCCAGCGGAACGTGCGCAAGTTGGTGATAGAACGCCGTATGGATCGCACCATCCGCGGCCGAAGCGCCACGGCGCAACCCCTCCAGGTCGTCAACGGTGCCTAGCTGCACCTGAGCACCGGCTTCAACCAGTTTCTTCCCGGAAGCCTCTGAGCGAGCCAACCCCGTGACCTGATGGCCTGCGCCGATGAGTTCCTTGACGATGGCAAAGCCGATGAATCCTGTAGCCCCGGTCACAAAAACGCGCATAGTCCTGTCTCCTATGCAGCAGCCTAAGGAAGATCAGCGATAGAATCTATGCGATGGAAGACGCATTTCTATCGAGATCGTCCAGAATTGCAGACGACCCGCTTTCAGACGTGCTTTCGCTGCTCAAACCGCGCGGCTACCAGTCCGGCGGAATCGATGCAGGTGGGGATTGGTCGTTCGAGTTCCCAAAGAGCAACGGCTTCTTCTGTCTTGCGCTCGTCTCGGGCTGCTGCTGGCTGTCCGTCGATGGTGTCGACGAGCCCGTCCTGTTGCAGGCGGGAGAGTTTGCGGTACTGCCGCATGGGCCGGCGTTCCGTATGGCAAGCGATCTGGCAGTCGCGCCGGTCGATATCTTCTCACTGAGAGCCGAGAAACTGAACGGCAAGATCCTTACCTGGCAGGGCGGCGGGGCCTGCCTCGGGCTCAGCGCGGTCTTCACCTTCGCCGGAGAGCACGCAAACATCTTGTCCGAGGTGCTGCCGACTCTCATCCATATTCGCAATCCTGCAGACCGCGCGGTGCTGCAGTGGTATCTGGAACGCATGATGGCCGTCCTCCGCAATCCGCAACCGGGCGGCGTGCTCCAGGGCGAATACCTCGCGCAGATGATGCTGATCGAAGTTCTTCGGCTCCACATGACAGACAAGATGACGGGCGGAGTCGGTTGGCTCTTCGCACTTGCCAACAAGCAATTGAGCGCGGCCATAGCAGCGATGCATGAGCGTCCAGGGCATCGCTGGACCGTTCGGGAACTCGCCGAGCGCGCCGGCATGTCGCGGTCAGCCTTCGCGCTGCGCTTCAAGGAGCAAGTGGGGACTTCCGTCATGGAGTACCTGATTCGATGGCGAATGCTTCTCGCTGCGGAGAGGCTACGGAACTCGTCGGATGCGGTCTCGTCCATCGCTCTTTCGCTTGGATACGAATCCGAAAGCGCGTTCGGATTCGCGTTCAAACGAGAGATGGGCTGTTCTCCACGTCAGTACTGCCGTGCACGAGCTTCTGCTTCGAAGACTTCCGTTTCCTCAGAACCCACAAGTATGACTCCGTCCGAGCCCGCTGTAGAAACGCTGCCTCCACAAGCCGCCTTGCAGACTTCCTGATTTCGACCAGATTGATTCCTGACCCATAGGTGCGCCTTAGTCCCGTGATCTTCGATTGAGAGTCAAGGCCCAGCGTGTCTATCACGCAACTCCAGCATTCGCTGGAGATGATTACGCAGGAGTTGACCGCGGTCTATAAGTTCGCTCCAAACACTTCGCCAGAGGCCTACGGCAGGGCGGAAAAGATGCTTAAAAGCGGCCATTTCACCTTCACTGACGACGAGATCGACGATTTTTTGCCCCCGGCACTCCGGAAGAATAAACCGACGTCAGGGACATAAAATAAATTTATGTGCGGACGTTACGAGAGACGCGGCGACAAACAGGCTATGGGAGCCTGACTGCTTAGGTGCCGCAGAAAGTCTGTCGGACACATTCCTCGGGGCTGGCTGGCGTGACATACCGTTCCAAGTCCGGCCTTTCCTCGTACGGATGTGACAATATCTTCAGCAAGTCCTCGAATGGCTGGAAGTCCCGGCGCTCGACGGCGGCGTCAAGTGCCGCCTCTACCACGTGGTTCCGTGGGATGTACGCCGGGTTTGCCAACCGCATGGCCGCAGCGCGTGCCTCCGCGGATACGGGCTCTTCCTCCAGGCGTCGGCGCCATTCAGAAGCCCATAAGTCGTAAGCCCCTGCGTCAGCGAACTGCTTGCGTACTTCCTCGTCTCCTTGCGATCCGGCCACAGCATCGCACAGCCGGAGGAAGGTCAGGGTGAAGTCGGCGCCGTTACTGGCCATGCGCTGCATCAGGTCGTCGGCCAGCGCTGCATCACCCTCGCGTTCCCTGAACAGGCCAAGCTTGCGACGCAGGCCGGTAGCTCGAGCAGCTGCGAACTTGAAATCGAAGGCGGCCAGCGCCTCGTTGGCCGACGCTTTGGCGGCCGATTCGCTACCCTCTTCGGGCTCCAGGATGGGCAGTAGCGTCTCGGCGAGACGCGTCAGATTCCAGAGCGCAGCGCGGGGTTGATTGCTATAGGCGTAACGTCCCTGATGATCGATGGAGCTGAACACCTTGTCTGGCTCGTATGCTTCCATGAAGGCGCATGGGCCGTAATCGATCGTTTCGCCCGATATGGAGGTGTTGTCGGTGTTCATCACGCCGTGGATGAAGCCGAAGAGCATCCATTGTGCGACCAGATACGCCTGCCTAGCGATTACGCCATCCAGCAATGCCCGATATGGCCGCTTCTTACCTGCGGCCTCAGGATAGTGCCGGGCGATTGCATAGTCCGCTAGCCTGCGTATACCCTCCGTGTCAGCCTGAGCGGCGAAGTACTGGAAGGTGCCCACGCGGAGGTGACTCGCCGCGACTCGGGTCAGAACGGCTCCGGGCAAGACCGTTTCGCGAAACACCCGTTCGCCAGTGGCGACCGCGGCCAGGGCGCGGGTGGTTGGCACGCCCAGCGCCGCCATTGCTTCACTTACGATGTACTCGCGCAGGACCGGACCGAGCGCGGCTCTGCCGTCGCCACGGCGGGAGAAGGGAGTCGGACCGGAGCCTTTGAGCTGGACGTCGTAGCGCACGCCGTCAGGCCCCATCACCTCCCCTAACAAGTTGGCACGGCCGTCGCCGAGCTGCGGAACGAAGTATCCAAACTGGTGTCCGGCATAGGCGAGTGCCAGGGGTTCGGACCCCTCGGCGACTCGGTTGCCTGCCAGGATTTGCACTCCTTGTTCGCTCGCCAGAGCGCGCGGGTCGAGCTCAAGGCTACGGGCCAGTTCCAGATTCAGCTTCACAAGGCGCGGGGTCGCTACCGGTGTCGGATTTACCCGAGCGTAGAAGCGCTCCGGTAATCTCGCATAGGTGTTTTCGAAACCGAGACGGACGGCCTGGCGGTCGGAGTCGGAGGTGTCGGGTAACGGCATTGAGGGAAGATCTGGTGAACTCATGGTCTATTGGATGTCGGCATGTTGTATTCGCTTCGGCTTAGGTCCGTGACTGCGATTTTCATATAGGTGCCGTAGCAGCGGCGGCGCAAGCGGGCTTTGAGCGTTACGAAGCTGATGTCGGAGACGGCGGATCAGACCTCCTTCGCCCCTTTCTCGCCCTCAGGCCCTCATACCTTCAAAGCGAGAAGGGAACTGCCGTCCCCTGATTGCCAAAGCCTAGTGCCGGTGTTGGTGCCGGTTCGTACCCGGTCATAAAGCGTTTGCCAATTCCGCTCCTTATGCCGGAACTGTCACCTCGGGAAAACAGTGCCCCAGGAAGAAACCGTCCCACACCGATGAATTACGCGAGTCGCAATGAGTGCCTCGCGTAATTTGCACCAATCGACAGGGGCAGAGAAGGGCCGGATTCTTTGTAGTTTCGAGAACCCCGTTTTTCTTGCACTACGGATAGGCGTCTGATCGACGATGAGAGCCTTGGCGATTTGGCCATCAATGGACACCTAGCGGATAAGGCACAACTACTGGTAGTTGTTGCAAACACCGTTTTGCAGGGGGGCAAGGAAAGATCGTGCCCTATGATGCAGGGGAAGCGGATCGTCGAGGAACAATGGAGGAGCACGATCAGTGGAATCGTGGAGCGCGAGGAACGATTCCTCGTAAAAGTGGCCAGATTTCTTTCAATCTTGCGCATCAAGGCGGGCCAGCCACCCCCCGATCACTCGCGCGCACTCTTCCGGCGCTTCCTCCGCCAGCAGATGGCCCATCCCCGCCAATGTCACGCGCTCGCTATCCTCAAGATGCTCTTCCAGCTCCGCTGCGCTTGTAATCGGAACGATCGGGTCTTCGTCTCCCCAGATCAAAAGAGTTGGAGTGGCGATTGCCGCCTTGGTCAAAACTTCACGCAACTCGCCCATATCCTGGTCCCACGTCCCAAGTATTTCGAGCACGCGACGCAGTGTGTTGCGATTCCGTAGCACGCTCAGTTGCCGCCGCAAATGCCACATCCGGATGCGGCTCTTCGACCCCGCAGCCTCGTTGTACGCTCGCAGAATCATCCAGTTCGGAGCCAGTGGAATACTCAATGCAAGCATGCGGCCAGGCTGTCGGAGATAGAAATTCACCACGCGGCTTCGGTATCCGCCAAAAGGATGCGCTGGAGACATCAGCACCAACCCCTTCAACCCCGGGGACCCCATCGCCGCGAGCCGCAAAGCGAGCACTCCCCCATGGGAGTGTCCGATGACAACCGGTTGCATCAGGCCGATGCTCTTCATGAAACTGTGGATCAGCCCGGTAAGACTCGCCTGACGAACATCCAGCTTCTTCGTCCTGTCCGCCGGCTGCGCCGCAAGCAGATCTATCGCCACAATCCGCCTGTCCGCCGACAGTCCGGCGATCAGCTCAGTCAGCGTCTCCGCCGTAGCCAGCAGCGCATGAATCAACAGAATCGGTGGGAGGATCGGCGGTACATTTTGTCCTTTGACCGCTTCCCGCTCCATGTAGGCGAGACGAACCCCGTTGACCACGACGTCAAGGTACCGGTGACGCATCACCGCCCGAAAGCCCGTGATAGATTCCGCATACTCGCAGCATAGCGAAAAGGGAGCTTCCTCGAAAGTCCGCTTTGCGGCGAGTTAGATTGAGGTTTCCCAAAACCGGTTTCTGTGGAAACGGAGCCTATATGAAATCAAACAGTGGTTGGGGCTGCCGAAAACTCTGTTTCGCGGCTTCTTTGGATAGAAGCCACCCGATTACGGGGCTGCTGGTCGCGGCTTCTTTGTTCTGCCCGACGCTAATTGTGCTGGCCCCAGTGATCAGAGGTGATGGGAGGCGCGGAGCGCCAGTCGATGCGCTGGCCGGAAAGGCGCGACTTTGGGCGGCGGCTGGCCATCAAGAGCTGTGAAAGGTTCTGCGTGAGCAGCAGCAGGCCATAGCCGGACCCATGGGCGTGATGATGAGACATCAGGTCGAAGGAGAGGAAGAACATGGCCGCGACCGTCAGCGTCGCATAGACACCCACGACCAAGGGGGTGTCGAAGGTAACGCGAAAGCGTTCAATCTGCTCTGGGGGCCAGCGCTCTGATTCGATGCCGGTGCGCAGGTCATAGCTAATCCATAGGGAAGCGATGAAAGCGCCGAGCGCGGTCACGGCGAACAGAGTGAACCACAGAGCGAAGGCGTGTCCCGAATGGACGCGCACCAGCGGCGCAACAAACCATATCACTGCGGAAACAAGGCCGAGCACGACGCAAATGACTGCCTGTTGCATGACCGAAATGGAGCGGACACGCTGCATGTGGGAATTATAGAGGGTCTCCGATGCAGGCGAGACTAGAAAGGGGCTCCGACGCAATCGCGAATTGAGGGTGGTGGTCTGCTAAGGGCATGGCAGGGATTTCAAAGAGAGCCAAACTCTCTACGAAGGGATCTTAATGACGATACCCTCCGAACCTTTCAGCTCGACAAAGTTGCCTACCCGCTCTGCGCGACGACGAGAATCAGTACCAGCGAGAACGATCCCGGATTCTGCAGCCACCTGAACGGGGCTGTGACCGAAATTGAGAAAAACCATGAGACGCACGTGATCTGTGGCTAGTTCGTAGTTTAATAAATCGCCTAAACTTGTTACGGAGCGCAACTGGCCACTCACCAAAGCGGGATGCGCGCGCCTAAGTGCGATCAACCTGCGATATAGGTTCAGCATGGATTCTTCGTCGCAGTTCTCAACTTCAACATTCACTGCTCGGTGGTCTGCTCCGAGAGGTAACCAAGGCTGGCCGCGCGTGAAACCGGCCGTATCAGAGCAATCCCATGTCATAGGACTGCGTTCCGGATCTCGTCCCATCCCAATTCCGGGCTGCCTCTTTTCCGCGGGGTCCTGCACATCTTCCGGCCGGACGAACGCGTTGGTCATGCCTATCTCTTCGCCGTAGTAGATAGTCAAGGTTCCCGGAAGAGTGAGCAAGAGCATAGCTGCTATTGCGGTTTGTGAAAGGCCGACTCTTGTAGCAATGCGTGCGTTGTCATGATTCCCTAATACCCAGTTTGGCCAGGCTCCCGGCGGCAACATTGTCATATATTCGGAAATAACCTGGGCAATGGCTCGCGCGTTCCATGGACACTGGAGAAGGAGGAAGTTGAATGGCAGATTCGCGCCATTCAAATCCTGTCCGTAGTATGTCATCAGGTCCTTTACAGGAAGGTATATCTCGCCTATGAGGACGCGTCCGGGATAGCTGTCAATCACGGCCCGCATTTCTGCTACCACCTCGTGGACCTCCGGACGATTGGAGTTGTATACCGGTAGCAGGCTGTTGCCGGAGGACTGGTCTGGACCAAAGTCAGGATTCGATGGATTGTCGCGATACTGATCGTCTTTGATGATCAGCCACATGACATCGACGCGAAATCCGTCGACACCCTTGTCCAGCCAGAATCGCAGAGCGTCGTACATGGCCGCCCGAACTGCCGGGTTGCGCCAATTCAGATCTGGTTGCTCTTTCAGGAAAGAGTGATAGTAATACTGGCTCGTAAGTTCATCCCACTCCCAACCCGAACCGCCAAAATTGCTCATCCAATTATTCGATTGATCGCGCCACAGATACCAATCTCGTTTGGCATTTTCACGCGAAGATCGACTTTCCAAAAACCACGGGTGCCGATCGGAGGAGTGGTTGGGAACGAAATCGAGAATCACCTTTAGATCTCGACGGTGAGCTTCAATGAGCAGGCGATCGAAATCTTGCAAGTTTCCGAAGATTGGATCAACGTCGCAATAATCAGCGACGTCATATCCGAAATCGGCCATGGGAGATCGATAGATAGGCGCGATCCAAATAGCACCGACCCCGATCCCCACCAGATAATCGAGCCGCTGAATAATGCCATCCAAGTCTCCTATGCCGTCTCCATTGCTGTCCTGAAACGAACGCGGATAAACCTCGTAAATCACTGCAGATTGCCACCAGGCGAGATTGTGCATCTAAAATTGCTCCTCGAAGATTTTCGAACTGAAAGATCGCCCCATGATCAATGACCTCTGGTACAAGAACGCAGTCATTTATTGCCTCTCAGTCGCAACTTATATGGATGCAAATGGAGACGGTAGCGGCGATTTTCAAGGCCTGATGCGCCGCCTGGATTATCTGCAGGGGTTGGGCGTCACGGCGATCTGGCTGATGCCGTTTCAACCATCTCCCTGCAAGGATGACGGCTACGATGTAGCAGATTACTACGGCGTCAATCCCCAGTACGGGACCCTGGGCGACTTTGTTGAGTTCACCCACGGCTGCAAACAGCGTGGATTGCGCGTGCTAATCGACCTCGTGGTTAACCACACCTCCAATGAACATCCGTGGTTCCAGGCCGCACGTCGCGATCCGCAATCCAAATATCGTAACTGGTATGTTTGGTCCAAAAAGAAGCCCAAGAACGCTGCCTCAGGTGTGGTCTTCCCCGGCGTGCAGAAGTCGACCTGGGACTACGATGAGGTTGCCAAGGCCTACTACTTCCATCGCTTTTACGATTTTCAACCGGATCTCAATACTTCCAATCCTGAAGTTCAAGCGGAGATCCTCAAGATCATGGGCTTCTGGTTGCAACTTGGAGTCTCCGGCTTTCGCATGGATGCCGTCCCATTTGTCATCTCTCAGAAGGGCGCAAATGTTACCAAAGCTGAAGAGCAATACGATATGCTACGCACCTTCAGTCAGTTTTTAACCTGGAGAGAAGGAGAAGCAATCATCCTGGCCGAAGCGAATGTGCTTCCAGGTACCGACATGAAATATTTCGGCTCCGCCGGTGAGCGCTTGCAGATGATGTTCAACTTCGAGGTCAATCAGCACCTTTTTTATGCGCTCGCAACCAGCGATTCTCGACCCCTCGTTAAGGCAATGCGATTGACGAAGTCGAGACCCGCTACCGCGCAGTGGGGACAATTTCTCAGAAATCATGATGAACTCGACCTCGGACGTCTCGAACCCAAGCAGAGGAAGGCTGTCTTTAGTAAATTTGCTCCCGATCCGGACATGCAGCTGTATCAACGCGGTATCCGACGTCGACTCGCCCCGACGTTGCAAGGTGATCGTCGCCGGCTTGAACTCGCCTACAGTTTGATGATGACATTACCGGGCACACCAGTGATTCGTTATGGCGACGAGATTGGCATGGGGGACAATCTTGCACTGCCAGAAAGAAACTGTGCCCGAACACCTATGCAATGGTCGACAGAGCCGCAAGCGGGCTTCACGAAGAGTGATCATCCGGTGCTGCCTGTGATTAGCGATGGACCATATGGCTTTCAACACGTAAACGTTGCAGATCAGCGTCGGGACCCGAACTCGCTTCTCAACTGGATGGAACGTATTGTCCGCATGCGCAAAGAGGTTCCTGAAATTGGTTGGGGCGACTTTTCTTTTATTTCGGTGGGGACTCCGGAGGTCCTGGTGATGCAGTACAGCTGGCGCAATAACTCCGTGCTCTGTATACACAACCTTAGCGGCGAGCCACGAGAGATTCGATTCGCGCTTCAAGCCGAAGAAATGCCCTGCATATTGGCTAATCTTTTATCCAACGATCACAGCCAACCTGATTCGAGTGGCCGACATTCCATACTTCTTGAACCGTATGGATATCGCTGGTTTAGGGTCTGCGGCTTAGACTACCTGCTCAAACGAGCAGAGATTTGAGACGCAATTTATCGCCAGTCGCAGCCTGAGCTAAGAGCCCATATGTTGGTCAATGAGGTCGCGGTAGGGACGATCATTACTGATCGCCCCCCGCACAGATCCACACGAGCGCTCATTAG
>NZ_LMUR01000016.1 GCF_009765825.1 Granulicella sp. L60
GTTCGCTACTCCTTTCTCGTAGGACTCTTGCATTCCCTGCTTCATGCCGGTTTATCCCGGCGCACTGCATCGGCGATTTGGCAACAGTTGGTGCTATCACTTTGAATCTTTCTTCGCAAACTGCCCCAATGAGCTAATAATTTCTCTCATTTCAGAAGGCACCTCTTGTTCAGTCATCGCATCGATGATGGCGTTCGGGGTAATCGTCACGCCCCATTCCCCCTGTAAATATATGTTGAGCCTTGACAGCACTTCTTTGCCGGGAACTAGATTCAATCGACTCGACAAGCTCTTCCATTTTTCTTCGAAGGCGGACAGGAGTCGACTCGTCACGGTGGTGTCGTCAAGTGACCTTTCAGTAGATTTAGCAAATGGATGCTGTCTTTTGAGGTATTGCGCTTGCACGTCGTGTTTCATGCCATCCGTTATGGTGGATAGCAGCGTGTCGACGTTGTCCGCAAATAATGATGTCTTCCCGGTCCGCTTTGTCTGCTCTGAAAGTTTTTGAAGAGTCGCCCTTTCCAAGGCACTTGGAACCAACAGGAAATTCTCCAATTCCTTTCTGGAATGAATGTGAACATAGTCGCAGAACGTCTTCATTTCACTGATTTCCGCGGCAACCTCAAAGTCTGAGCGATAGTCTCGGTCGAATACTATCGCTACATCAACCTTCGAGCCAGTCGTGGCTTCTACTCCCTCCCTGAAGATCTTGGCCTTCGTCGGGTTAAAGCCGTTGGTCGGCACAATGGCAAAATTTGATCGTGTCGCAACAATCCCAACGTCGAGCTTCGCTGCGAATCGCGCGATGATTTGGAAATCCTTTCCTTCAACAAATACCAGTTTCTTGGAGCGCGCAAGCTGCGTGAGAAAGGGGTTTAAATTCGAACCCAGGACCTCAAAGATTGCGCGAAGTTGAGTGGGATCACCTACTCGTTTTGCTGACCGCGCCTTCTTGGTAACCACCAGGATTTCATCGGGATCTGCCTCTGAGATGATCTCGGTCGAATGTGTCGCAATCAAAATGTCCGGCCCGAGCGATCTCAGAGCGCTTACTAGCTGTCTCTGAAGATCAGAATGTAGATAGATATCAGGTTCGTCGATAATGAATAGAGACGCGTCTCTGTTTACCACCATGAACGTCAGCATTTGGCACCAGACCTGAAACCCAAAGCCAGCCCAAAATATCTCTCGGTCTATTCTCTCTTCGGGACAAAACATGCGAAGCAATGGCTTTTCATAAGAAGAGTCGATCTCTGGTTCCTTTATGTCCATCCCCGGCCAAGTGCTCTGTATGAGTGAACGAAATTCGGCAAATGCCTCTGGATAGTGATGCCAGATATTCCTGAAGTTTCGTGAGGCTCTATGAGTCAGCACCGCTTCTCTAGCAGCCTCTTTCTGATACAGCGGTTCGTTATGTTCAACGGGGCCGAGAATTGGAACGAATCCGATTTCGAGTCCAAAATGCTGGCGAAACGCCGAGGGTGATCTTATCGTTTTGCCCAACGTGTCGCAGACGAGATTACATATACCGCGTCGGGGGAAGAAAAGGGTTAGGTGATCTCCGTTAGAAATGCGAAATGAAACGGTGGGAGATTGGTCTTCGTCATAATTGTGGAAGACGTTTTCAGTCGCTACCGGGATGTTCTCTAAATTGACTTCGTAGCCTAGAACACTTCCGGTCGGCCCCTGCACGAATGTAGGCGATTTGGCCTTGGCCTTTCGGATGGCTTCGGCAAGGATACGGAATGCCCCAAGAATAGTTGACTTTCCCGCGTTATTCGGGCCAACAAGAATATTGAACCGGTCGATAGAGAGTGAAAACTCACGAAAAGCCTTATATCGCGAGAATCGCACCGATGTGATCCGTTGTGTGTCAAGCATTTGAATTGCACCAGTAGGAAATATGGATCTCTATTCCAACCCAGAGACACATCGATGGAAGTATACGCGGGCATCGAAATGGGCTTCATGCATCGCTCATTCTCGTGTCCCTAAAGAAATGGTCGAAGCCGCTCAGGGAAGGAGGTTTCGACGGGATGCTGATTCCAGAGCCGCATCTCAGTTGATGAGAACAGGGCGAGGCACTCATCCAGACGGGATACGGAAGCGAGTCACTTCCGAGAAGAGCGTTTCACAGGATCAACTTGAAGATGTGGCCATCCAGCTTCCCATGCTTTACTTGGCCTGGAAGAGTTTTGCCTTCTCAAGCTGACCCGTCCCCTGATAGATGACAGATAGATCGTGACGTGCTCCCTGGACGAAATTGGACGAAGGAGACTGTTGTTTGCGAACGATATCGTATCCAGCAAGAGTATGCGGTTCAGCATCCTGGTAGCGATGTTGAGCCATGAAGACGCGGCCCAGCTTGATCTGAGCGATGCCAATATTGAGATTGTCAGGCGGAAGCGTCTTTTGGTATTTCAGAATCGCCTCTTCAAAGAGGGCTTGGGACTCCGCGTAGCGTTTTTCGTTGAAAAGCACACCTGCCATGTTTGAGAGAGCTATCGAGACACGATAATCGTCTGCGCCATATGCAGTACGATAAATTGCAGCCATTCTCTTATAGTCCATTTCGGCTGCCTGAAAATGTTTTTTATGGTTTTCAACGCCTGCGATGGAGTTCAACACATAGGCAACATGCGGACTACCATCGCCGTATGTAACCTCCTGAGTGTGGAGAGCTTTTTGAAGCAGACTTTCTGCTTCGATGTAGTCGTTGTTATAAATCAGTGTGCTGGCCAAGGATGTCTCGACAATTGCGGTCTTAGGATTTTCCTCGCCATACCAGGCTTGATCAATACGGAGGGCTTTGCGCTCATCCTCTAAAGATTCGTTATACCTTCCCCACATATCTTCGACTTGACTTATGTTTTGCAAATCTTCTGCTAGTCGAGGATGATCGCTTGCATAGATTGTCTGATCGAGTTGGAGAACCTGATGATCGATTTCTGACGCTTTAGAATAATCCCCCAGATATAACTCCGCGGCTGCTAGGTCGGAGAGCGTATCGGACAAGTCGGCAGCTGAGTCTGCAGAAGACTCCAGAGCTGCTGCTTGTTTAAGAACGGCGACCGCTGGAGCATATTGGCCATGGTTAATCTGCACCTCGCCAAGCGCAGTGAGTTGCCTTCCCATTGAAGGCCGCTGGTGTGCGCTTCGGGTGTCGGTCAAGGCGATCGCTTGACGAACGAGTTGTTCCGCCTGATCGGGTTTGCCTTGCTCGGAGCGTAGAAGTCCCTGAGCCGTGAGAGTATCGGCAAGCGCGGACTTGTCCGCAACACGATCCGATTGCTGAAGATGTAGTGCCGATTCCAGCATGGCGTCCGCACGGTCCAGCTTTCCTAATTTCGTATACATGGTTCCGAGCGTGTAATAAAGTTGGGCCTGGACCGCAGGTTCTGTGATCAAGGCATGGGCAGCTGGTGCGCCCCGGTCGAGAAGCGTAACAACCCGAAGATCTTGCCCTGGACCCGCCTCCTTGTCGTCTCCTTCGAAGAGGCCAAGGATAAATCGTTGAATCTGTTCGGCCCGTTCAGCCTGAATCAACGCATTCGTGCGTTCGCGGGCGAGCCTCCATGTAAAAAAGGCTATCGTGCTGACGATCAGGGCCATGGTTACACCTGTAGCGAGAACAGAAGTACGATTCCGGCGAAGAAACTTCTTTACCTTATAGAGCAGATTGTCTCGACGAGCATCCAGTGGCTCGGCATGAGTGAAGTGGTCAATATCACGGATGATTGCTTCAACTGACGGATAGCGTTGGACAGGATCCCGGCGAATAGCCGTGCGGCAGAGAAGATCGAGGTCGTCCCATGAGCCTCTAGAAAGGCTGGACATCGGATCTGGCTTAGAGAGGAAAGTTTTCTTCCGATTTGCGACGATCGCAGAAGGGCATGGAAGCGATTCCTCTGTGTGTTCTTCAGCCAACCGTGGAAAAGAATCACTTGTTAGCATCTCGTAGAAGAGAACACCAAGGGAGTAAACATCGTTCGATGCAGCAACGATCCCGCTTTCTTTCCACTCGGGAGCGGCGTAGGCGCGCGACATAAACCGCATATGCGGAGCAGTATTTTCAATGTCTTCGATCTCGTTTGCCTGTTGCAGTTCACGTGATATCCCGAAGTCGAGAAGTTTTGGCGTGCCGTCGCTTTGAACAAGAATGTTCGACGGCTTGAGATCCCGATGGACGACGAGCTGTCGATGCGCATGCTGAACCGCTTCACAGACGCGGCGGAACAGTTCTAGGATTTCGGCCGGTTTACGGCCCGGTTGACGACAGTACAAAGTAAGGGAACTCCCGTTGACATACTCCATAGCGAGCCAGGGGATTCCATTCAGCAACGAACCTGCGTCGTACATCCGCGCGATGTATGGGTGATTTAGTTTTGCGAGGTGACGAATCTCTCGGGAAAATCGTTCGCGCCTCAGGGGAGAGAGAGTGGCGTGCAAAAGAAACTTCATGGCGATCTCGTTGCCTGCGTCGGTTCGTTGCGCAAGCCATACGACCCCCATCCCCCCTTCGCCGAGGAACTCTTTTAGTTTGTACGGCCCAACTACCAGAGATGCGTCAATGTCAGACGAGTTGTTAAAGACCTCGGCGACGAGCTCTCGAACATCCGTGTCCAGAAAAGAGGCGTTCCGCCTGTCGGAGGCGAGCATTTCCAGCGCATGCTGAAGCAACTGGGATTCCTTGCCGAATGTGTTTAGCAGGAATTGATCACGCTCTGGCGAGGGTAGTTCAAGAGCAGTCAAAAAAGCGGCCTGGAGGCGATCCCAATCAGCTCGATCCATCAGCATTCAATCCTTTAAGTCTGTCTCAATCGCCGCATTCAACCAGGCTTTCGCCGCTCGCCAGTCACGCTCCACGGAAGATTCTGAGAGCCTAAGGCTTGTAGCAGCTTCAGATACGCTCATCCCGAGAAAAAAGCGACAGTCGACAATGGTGGCTTGTCTGGGACTCCATTGCTCGAGCTGAGTCAGAGCTCGATCAAGAGTCATCAGTTCGGCGCTGCGCGGAAAGGCAGGTGCCGGGAAATTACTCAGATCCATGGAGATAATTTCGCCAGCGCCGCCTCGTTTGAGCGCGTGACGTTTTCGTGCCGCGTCCACAAGGATTTGCCGCATAACGCGTGCTGCGATCGCAATGAATTCCGATGGCGGAAGGCCAGCTAGCTGCGGTGAGTCCTTCAATCGGATCCACGCCTCATGGACCAAGGTTCCTGTGTGCTGAGTCGCGCCCGGATCACGCCTCCGGATTGAAGAAGCAAGTCGCCAAAGCTCCTCATAGACGACTTCAAAGAGTTCGTTCAGGGCATCTCGGTCGGTGACCGGAGAGGTGGCCTGATGAGGGGAACTTGTTTCTTGCACTTCATTCTCCGAAAGGATGACGGCTTTTTTTCCCGGTTCGCGCATTAGTTAGTGCTAGCCCAAGTCTGATGGATTTCGAAGTTGTAGCAATTAGAGCACAGCCTCACCGGATGCGCAGAGAAGACTTGCGCCATCTGCGGTGATGAAGGCCGCCTTCTATTCAGCTGCTGCCCGATTCTTAGGAGTGTGATGTATGAAGAAGTTATTTCTGCTAGTCGTCTTCCTATCGGTCGCTGCCATTGCGTCGGCCCAGAAACAGAGCACACTTACCTGGGAAGGTAAAAGTTATGTGGTCACCGAATATCCCCCACCGATACCTGGCCACCAGCAGATGGTGATGATAAGCGGCTCCGCAGGGAATGCGATGCTTTACGTTTTGAACGGAAAGATCCAGGTTTATGTGAACCCTCCGGGCGGAGGCCCTTATAAGACCCAGATCGACCAAATATGGGCTGCCTACCTGGGCGGTAAGGGCAAGAATGTGGCGGGTGCCGATGCCGAAACGTCCTCGGCGTCGGGACTGACGGTCGATGGAGTGGTTTCGATGCTCAGCGCCGGGCTCTCCTCGGACCTGGTCGTAGCCAAGATCCAGCAGAATGGGAAGACCTTCGACCTGAGCACCGACGACATGGTTCGCCTGAAGAAAGCTGGCGCAAGCGACGCGGTAATCAAGGCGATGATGAGTTCTGCGCCTTCCATGCCTGCTCCGCTGTCAGGCCGTCGCGAGACTCTTGCGGATGCAGGACCGGTAACGGTTGCACCGAATGCGGTAGCTGACAGCCCGGATATGGGCAAACTCAAGAAGGAAAGTTTCTTAGATACCATCAAGCACGGTGTGACCAACGCGGCGCAAGGAAAGTCTGTGATTGACCGGCTAAGCATGCGCAACATTTTGCCGCAATGGGACCCGAATGGAAAGATCAGCCAGCAGTATCCGCACATAGCCATCACCGTGATTTCCGCTCCGTCAGGATGGATGGATGACTACCGTGCAGTGATCCGAAAGGCCAATAGCAGCAAGATGTACCAGCCCTGCTTTCAGTTGAAGGCGACGGTGTGGATCGATCCCACTCGCTCGAAAACGACAGACGAGTTTCCGTGGTGCGTCAACAGCGACTTGTTCCTGAACCAGCTTCAGCCGACTTATGGCTTCAGCCTGAACGAGACAAAGTCCGAGTACAAACAAACGACGGGCATCAACCGTACGGATGGGCCTGAACCTCCGGACAAGCTGCTCCCATACGATCGCGCTACTCAGGACATGGAGGCGAAGACCAATCCGCAGGGTGCGAGCAAAGACCTGAATATGGACTCGACCAGCCTGTTTGCCATCATGTTCGCGAATGTGCGGAAGGACCTGGGTGAGACGCTGAGCTCCGACGGAGATTTCCGAGTGTGGATCACGACGATCCAGAAGGCTGCCGGACCGTCGTTGTTCTGAAAGCAGTAAGAAGTCTGCAAAGCATAGACAAACCGCGCACCAATTCTTCGGGGGAGACGACATGAAAGCTTCGCACGGGATCTTGCTTCCTGCGGTCTGCAGGATCTTCTGTCTTCATTTTCTGCTGTTGGGCAGCGTGGACGCACTGACAGCCCAGCAGCAGCGGGAAAACTCCCCAGCCTCAGGTCCGAACACCTGGAACCTGAAGAATATCGACAACCGGATGAAGAACCAGCAAGAGGTCGAGGGCTATCTTGTCCAACACCCCACGCCGGGATCTCCTGAGCAACTTCAGGTTCGAGCGAGCTGCGATAACAGCGGCATGCACTGGCTGATCGCATATCTCTCGGGAACGAGACCGGCAGTCGGCCTTCAGCAAAATATTCCTCCAGGCACGGTCAGTTCACCGCGTTTATGGGTTCCCGAAGGCGCGGGAATGGGGATGGCCACCTCCCTGATAGCGGGGCAGGCTGTGGGAGGGTTGATGGCGGGCGTCGCCAACGCGATGCGACCGACTGGACCCTGGGTCCATCTTCAACTGAAGGTCGACGACAAGGCACCCGTCGAGGTGATGTCGGTGAATGGCTATTCAAATGTTGCCGGGATACGGTTTGATTTACCGGTGAGCGCTACTGCGAGGTCGCAGGACGACGTCAACATGGCACACGCGATGAGTTACCTGACGCCGGGACAAAACCGCGCACCGGCAACGATTGTTGACGTTCAGCAAGCGCATACTGTGCTGGTTTCCCTGCCACGTGAGGATGGTTCGGTGATGTACCTGGAAGTACATCCGCAGGACGCAAACTTTCAGAAATTCACCGATGCCTGTCTTGTCGCGCTAGCGGGGCAGATGAATCCGATGGTGCGGGAGCATTATCTGCCCGCGGGTGGCGGAGGCGGCATACATGATTCTCGTTTCAAAGATCCGAATCTCCCTCTGCTTCATCCGGAGGAATTCCAAGGCGACTTAGCGGAATTCAATGCGATGCTTCCCACATTGATGGAACGAGCCGCGCTGCACTGGAAGATGCCGGTACATAGTCTCGATGCAGAAACTGCCTTGATTTCAAAGGACGCGGCCCAGTGTTCGAGCCTTACGCCGGATGCGGTGGATGCGTTGTCGCCAATGGACCGCTCGCAGCTGGAACACGGTCATAACTTCCCGAAATGGCAGGCATGCGAAGGCGGATATGTGCCTGTAACAAAGCTGGTTCGACAGTATGACCCGAATGAGGAGCGAGGCGTGCTCTACCAGATAACGCCTATAGGCGGCTGGGAACATGCACAATTTGTGGAGATGCACCTGATGATGTCGGGTCTGCCGAACGATGGAGTGGAGGGTCATCTCTTCAGTTACTACGGCATCGTCGATGCGAAGATCCGCGTAGCCCCGCTGCAGGGCGGTCCGTCGGCAGTGACGCCAACGAGTATCGCTGTGAGTGCGCCGAGTCAGCCTGCCGTTAGTGCTCCGGCATCCTCTGCGCCTGCCGCATCACCTGCGGCGGGGAGCGGTGAGGTTTCCGGTCACACGACTGCCGTGCCAGCTCCGGCGGGCGGTAATGCAACGCCGGACTTTCACACTGCGAAGCTGACACGAACGGCACCCTCCATCGACGGCCACGCTCAGATCACGGCCCCCGGGCGGGGGGCGCACGCTTACAACATCTTCTATGTGGACACGCGCGACTTTACGCAGGGCGGCGAGCTGGATGTGATGATCCAGTTGGATAAAAGCAGCGGCACGAGCGGGTCTTTCGATCTTTTTCGAGGGGACACGCGGTTTAGCCAGGCGGGAGCATCATCACCATCACTGGTTGGAAAGTACGACGTGAGGCCGGGCGCGGTCGTTCACTTGAATCATCGTTTCAGCGTCGGAGAAGTCTTCGCCTTTGGCGCGGAAGGGAACTGGTTCAGCCCCAAAGGTCAGACCGGAAACATTTTCTTCCGAGCCAGCGTCCATTGAGCGATGGACAGTGTCTGCATTCGCTACCGTATAAGGGCAGACCACGATTGGTACCGACAGAGTCGGCTTGCCGTAAGTAACGATTAGCTCGATGAGGTCGCGGTAGGGACGATCATTACTGATCGCCCCCCGCACAGATCCACACGAGCGCTCATTAG
>NZ_LMUR01000017.1:0-595 GCF_009765825.1 Granulicella sp. L60
CTATGCCACGCGCGGCTACGAGCCGCCGCGGGGGGAGATCGAAGAGAAGCTGGCGGCGGTGTGGGCCGAGGTATTGAAGCTGGACAGGGTGGGCCGGCACGATCACTTCTTCGAGTTGGGCGGCCACTCGCTCTTGGCGGTGACGCTGATCGAACGCATGCGGCGACTTGGCTTCAAGGTGGATGTGCGGTCACTGTTCGCCACCCCCACACTGGCCGATCTGGCCGCTTCCCTGAACGCTCAATCTGATACCGTCGCGGTACCGCCCAATCTTATTCCCTCTCGCAAAAAACCAAAAAATCGTACCTCAGAAGTAATTGAATTGCGCATATGACCATAGACGAATTGTTAAAAACAATCAGCGCAAGAGCAATACAATTGCGCAAGAGTGGCGATGAATTAATCGCTCGTGGCGACCAGGGAGCACTAGACGCTGCCCTTGTACATCAATTATCTGTTCACAAAACTTTCTTGTTCGAACAGCTTAATGATCAGGATGATACATGGTGGAATCCTCCATTAACCATCACGCCCCAAATGCTGCCTTTGGTGGAGCTAACCCAGGAGGAGATCGAACAGATCGTAAACGCGGTGT
>NZ_LMUR01000017.1:991-3572 GCF_009765825.1 Granulicella sp. L60
CGATATCGGCCATGCACCGCTGCTGCGGATTTATTTTGCCCACGATGCGGTGGAGGAGCGCTGGCTGGCGGTGCAGCTAATGCACCATTTGGCGGGCGATCACGGCTCCCTGGAAGTAATGTGGGAGGAGATTCAGGCACATCTGCTGGGACAGCAGGACCGCTTACCCCCCCCGCTTCCGTTCCGGAACCTGGTGGCGAATGCCCGGTTCGGAGTTAGCCAGCAGGAGCATGAGGCCTTCTTTCAGAAGATGCTCGGCGACGTGGACGAACACACCGCACCCTTCTGCTTGCTCGATATACAGGGGGATGGCACCGGCATCGAGGAAGCGCATCTATCTCTGGACGTAGATCTGGCAAGGCGCTTGCGCGTCGTCGCCCGTAGGCTTCACGTTAGCGTGGCCAGCATATGTCATCTGGCCTGGGCGCGGGTGCTCAGCGAGGTCTCAGGACGCGAGGATGTGGTCTTCGGTACGGTTTTATTCGGACGGATGCAGGGCGGTGCCGGGTCAGACCGGGTGATGGGGCTCTTCATCAACACTCTTCCGATACGCATCCACACCGGAGAACAGGGAGTAGAGACCAGCGTGCGTCAGACGCATGCCCTGCTGGCCGAGCTGATGCATCATGAGCACGCATCGCTTGCCCTCGCACAGCGATGCAGTGCCGTCCCTGCGCCGACCCCGCTGTTTTCGTCTATGCTCAACTACCGGCACAGTTCCGGAGCAGGTCAGAGGTCGGAAGAAACGCTCCGAGCCTACGAAGGGATGCGCGTACTTCGCGGGGAGGAGCGGACCAACTATCCCCTCACCCTCTCGGTGGAGGATCTTGGCCAGGATATGGGACTCACCGCACAGGCGCCTGCCTCCATCCGACCAATGCGTATCTGTCAGTTCATGGCCACTACGTTGACCTCGCTGGTTGAAGCTCTGGAGACAGCTCCTTCGAAGACCGTGCGCACACTCTCTGTCCTGCCGCCTGCCGAGCGTGATCAGCTTCTCTATCAGTGGAACGATACGGCCACGGAGTATCCCCACGATAGCTGCATCCAGCAGCTGTTCGAACAGCAGGTGGAGAAGAGTCCGGAGGCGGTGGCCCTAATCTTTGAAGACCAGCAGCTCACTTACGCGGAACTGAACCGCCGCGCCAACCGGCTGGCCCACTATTTACGCGAGCTCGGCGTCAAGCCCGACGCCCGCGTCGCCCTCTGTGTGGAGCGCGGCTTCGAGATGATCGTCGCCCTGCTCGCCGTCCTCAAGGCCGGGGGCGCCTATGTCTCGCTCGACCCTACCTACCCCATCGATCGGCTCCGCTTCATGCTGCAAGACGCCGCCCCGATCGCCCTGCTCACCCAGTACCATCTGCGCACCTTATATCCCCAGCTCAGCGACGCCCTGCCTGTGATCGACCTCACCGATCCCACCCCCTGGAACCAAAGGCCCGTATCCAACATTGACTCCGCATCCATCGAACTCTCTTCCCAGCACCTCGCCTATGTCATCTATACCTCAGGGTCCACAGGAACCCCTAAAGGTGTCATGGTCGAACATCGCGGCGTAATCCGTTTGGTGCGCAATACCAACTACATACAGTTCCATCCGGAAGATGTAGTTGCGCAAGCTTCAAATACATCATTTGATGCAGCAACCTTTGAGATTTGGGGCGCGCTCCTGAATGGAAGTCGATTAGTTGTCATAGCTCAAGATGTGTTGCTCGAATCAACGCTTCTTGGTCGAACTCTAAAGCAACACGCGGTCAACATCCTTTGGCTTGCTGTTGGCCTTTTCAACCAACATACAGCCTCTGACTTCGAGGAGTTTGGGAGATTGCGATATCTCATTGTGGGGGGCGACGCACTTGACCCGCGATCAATCGAACACGTATTGCGAAGTAATCCTCCACAACGGTTAGTTAACGGTTATGGCCCGACGGAGACGACGACCTTTGCGATCACTCACGAAATCTCTGTCGTTCCTCAAGATGCACAGATCATTCCGATAGGTCGACCGATCTCGAACACTCGGATATACATATTGGATGGGCATGGTGAGCCTGTTCCTATTGGTGTATCAGGGGAGCTGTACATTGGCGGGGCGGGCGTAGCGCGGGGCTATCTGAACCGGCCGGATCTGACGGCAGAGAAGTTTCTCCGGGATCCGTTTGTAGATGAACCCGGGGCGCGGATGTACCGGACCGGGGACCTTGGTCGCTATCTGCCCAACGGCAATATCGAGTTTCTGGGCCGCAACGATTTTCAGGTGAAGATCCGCGGGTTCCGCATCGAGTTGGGGGAGATCGAGGCGCGGCTCGGGGAGCACCCTGGCATCCGCGAAGCCGTTGTGCTGGCCCGAGAGGACACCCCTGGCGACAAGAGGCTAGTGGCCTACTGCACAGCTGCACAGTCGGAACCGATCAACCTCGAGGCGCTGCGCTCCTCTCTCTCTGCGGTGCTGCCGGGGTATATGGTTCCGGCCGCCTATATCTTGCTGGAGTCGATGCCCCTGACGCCGAACGGGAAGCTGGATCGGCGGGCGCTGCCAGCGCCGGAACAGGATGCCTATGCCACGCGCGGCTACGAGCCG
>NZ_LMUR01000017.1:3940-4344 GCF_009765825.1 Granulicella sp. L60
TGCTTCCGTGGATGGCACAGCCGAACAGAAGATCGCTTCGATTGCAGACAATCCTTTTCTTCTTCTCGAAGAGGACCTGCGTCAGCAGGGCGACGTAGAGGCGGCCCTACAACAGCAGGTGGTTCAGGAGATAGAGACATCTTTCGATCTGCAAGCCGGTCCGCTGCTTCGCGGCAGGCTCCTTCGGACCAGCGAAGACGAACATGTTCTGTTGATCACCATGCACCATATCGTCTCCGATGGCTGGTCGATTGGGGTGCTGGTCCACGAGTTGAGCACTTTATACAGTGCTTATCTACGGGGCGAGCCGGACCCACTCCCAGTGCTGCCCATCCAGTATGCGGATTATGCTGTCTGGCAGCGGGAGTGGATCGAGGGGGAGGTGCTGCAGCAGCAGGCGGCGT
>NZ_LMUR01000019.1 GCF_009765825.1 Granulicella sp. L60
GGGAAGAGGGTCCGGGAGAAACCAAAGCGGTTTCTCCCGGCGCGGCGCGGAAGCACCGGTGCCACTCCAAAAGAAAGCCCCGGACGAATCCGGGGCTGAGAAAGCATCGGGGGCATTGCTGCACCCGATGAGGTTAGGCTGCCTTCTGCCTTTTGGCAGGGCTTCTTTTCTGAAGAGTCTTGACGGGCGAGGGCGTCTCTTTTGATTTGCTGGCACTCTTCGACTTGGAAGGCTTCGGTTGTGGTGGAGCGAATACGGCCTCGGCCTCGGACAAGGGGTCGGGTTCGTTTTCGCGGGGGATGCTGACGTGACCGGTAAGGGTGAGACGCAGGCCGAAGCTGATTAGCTTGTCGTCTGCGGTGTTGTCGAGTGCGGCAAGTACGATTTCCTCGTCGCTTTGCTGCGCGTTTTCGTCGTTCCCGGCGAAGTGGCTGGCTACCTCCTCAAGGAAGCTGTAGGGGTCGATGTGGACGAGCAAGCGCAGGAAAGTGCGGAGCTGCGCGGCGGTGAACATGGCCGGGGCGCTGTCAAGGATGCGGTCGAAGGTAGCTGTCCGTGCCTTGTTCAACTTCTCTCGCCGTTTCTGCTCGGCCTCGTACTCCTTCAGCTGCTTCTCGGATTGGGATTTGCGTTCTTCGTCACGGCGCTGCTGTTCGGCCTCATGCTCCTTGCGACGCTGCTCATATTCGGCTCTGCGCTGCTCGGCTTCCTCCTCCGTCTCTTCGTTGGGCGCTTCCTCCATGACAGGGGCCGGGTGCTCGGTTTCCTGTCTTGCCTGACGTGCGACCTCTTGCGGGTCGTGTACGGGGCAGTTGGCATCGGTGCAGACAGTGATGGTCTTTCCCGCATGGCGTCCGAAGACGATCAGCGCGGATTTGGTGTTGGGGCATGGCGGCTCGGCGTCCGGATTGTCGGGCGTGTCGAGTTCGCGGTAGGAGTGCTTTGCGAGGGTGCCGGGGCGCTGTTCCTTGGCAGGTCGCCACGTCGTTTCGATCTGTACAAGTTGCGGCCGTGCGGCAAGCTCGCGGTCGATATGTGCTGCTACTTTGGTTTGATAGCAAAGTCCGTCTAGGCACTGGTCACCCTGCACGTCGGAAAAGAGAGATGTGTTGAAACCGCTGCGGCGCGGGCAGGCGACGCAAGCACCGGCGGCGGGGTTGAGGCCGACATCCTCACGATCGAACGGAGCATCGGCCAGAGCGAGATAGAGGTTCGTTTCGATCCAAGCGGACAGATGCTTGGCAGGGAGAAGATGGGGCTCCTTGTCCTGCCAGTCCTTACGCCAGCACTGTTCATAGGCTGCAGCTTGGTGTTCCTGTGGCAGACGTGCAAGCAAATTGGCATGGCTGGCCGTGATGCGTTCCTGCACGAACGCTTCGGCCACGTCGGGAATGAGTTGCAAAAGCGACAGACGGGCGTAGATGTGCGATGCACTCTTCCCTGACTTCAAGACGAGCGCGGCCACGTCATAGCCGGGCATGTCGAGCAATCGTTGAAAGCCCTGTGCCTCTTCATACGGATGCACGTCCACACGTTGAGAATTTTCAACGAGCTGCCACTCCATCGCGGCGGTGTCGTCTAGTTCGACGATGCGGGCCGGTATGGAGAAGAGTTCGGCAAGCTGCGAGGCACGGAAGCGCCTTGCTCCTGCGACGATCTCAAAGCCGCTTGCGTTGGGCCGCACGGTGACGGGCTGAATGAGACCGTGTTGCCGGATAGACTCGGCAAGCTCCTCCAATTTCGTTTGGTCGAAGGTGAGGCGTGGGTTGGTGGTGGACTCGTGAATCTGGTCGATGGCGATGTACTGGAATGCGCTCGAATCTTGCATGATGCCCTCCTTGGGCGTGGTTGTGCTGCGAGGCTGTGAAGTTGTGGAGCGGATACGCTGCCTGTCTCCGCTCCGTGGGCGGGGAACTTGGGCTATCCGCATATATGCTTGTGCGGATCGAAGGCTTCAGGAAATCCCTGCATGCTCAGGTTGTTGTCCCATGCTTCTGCAAAGCGGACGTGCTGCTCGTGCAACTGAACGAGATACACATAGTGGTCGCGGACGATGTTGCGGCTCCACTGCTCGACGGCAACGTAATCGTTGCGCCAATACTGTGTGAAGCGCCGGATTATGTGAAGCGGAGTCTCACCACATGGCTCAGGCGCAG
>NZ_LMUR01000003.1:0-64183 GCF_009765825.1 Granulicella sp. L60
TTCTCGTAGGACTCTTGCATTCCCTGCTTCATGCCGGTTTATCCCGGCGCACTGCATTGGCGATTTATCAACAACTGAGATTGGGAGAAGCTCGACTGCGATTTAGGGCATTGTCCCGGAGTTTCTGAAAACGCTGTTTTCGGGTGAAACAGATCAGTGTTGATCACCTGACTTGTACTCTTCGAGCTGCTTTTCTTGAGCGGCCTGAGATGGAACGCCCAGTTGACGCCGAAGTTCGTCGGAAATCAGCGTGCGGTCATAGGGCTCCTGGGTCCACGGTGCGTCCTTGGATTTGCTGAATTGAGTGCCGTAGATTTGCGGCTGTTTGACTGCTTTTAGGTACCGGTCAAGCGTGGCCGTCGCGATCCACAGCGCCCCTGCATTGCCGCGAGCAACGGCAATCATGGCGAGTGTATGAGCGAGCAGGTAATCCCCAAGGTTTGCTCCGTGCTGGAAGATGAACGCCGCCTACTCGAAGTCCTTGCCGGAATGGAGCGCATTTTTAGCGAGTAAGACGCGTACCTGTACTCTCCGATCCTCATCTTGCTTGTTGATTGTTGCCCAGTCTGCGTGGGACATGTTCGCAGCCTGACGCGGCTTTTGATCTTCATCATAGATGCGCTGCATGTCGGGGTTTGACACGCCAACGTCGTCAACATAGTAGGTTCTCGCGGTGTCCCAGTCCTTGGCGACTGTAAGTGCGGGGAAGACTGGCACCCGACTCAACACCCAAGGATTGATAGCAACTCACGTCATTTCCAGGGAAGCCTGTGTCGCAGAAAGCAACTTGAGGTCATACTCATCCTTGTCCGTCGCATCGGAAGCCTTCGTCGCAACGAAGTGCAGATGGTCGGCACTGATGACGGCGGAGGAGACGGACTCCGTGATGATCTCTGAACTGATGTCACTAAAGAATGTACCCAGAGAAAAAGAATGAAGAGGGCGAGAAAGAGTTCCAGTCAACTGACTGCCTGATTGATGCAGATCAAGCACGAAGTAGTTGCGTGTCCCGAGCCGGAGAACGTACTGTCCCGCATAGTCTTGAGTACCTGACGCCATGCACAGGCTGGGAAGCGTCGAAAACAAAATCGTTAGCGTAGTTAGTAGGCGGCTTCGGCTCATGTCACGGATTCTAATGAATGCGGTGTCATTCCCGGAAGGTCCGGTTTTCGTCAACCGGTTCGTTGGGACGATTCGTAACAGCCGGATGCGCGAAGTCCTCTTGACGATCGACTACTATTCGCGACAGGAGCCCAGTGACCGGTTTCCTACTGTTGAGCAGAGCAGTTCGTTCCTCCAAATCTCAAACCGCGTCATCGAGGAGACTCACATCACCTCACAGAACGGATTTCCGCTTCGAGCAGAGCGGCGGATCTAGCCTGCGATGCGGTTGAGTCCATCTTTTACCCCTCGGGATTCAAGTGGCGAAGGCTGTCCAATTCGTCGTGAACTTCGTCGCTTCATCTGTGCCCGTAGTTTGTGAAGACGTAGTCTTTATCCTTCACTTTCGTGTGGCACGTGAATCCGCACTTGGCGTCGTTGCCTTGCGGGGGCTTGTCGGATAAGTTGCCGAGCCTGAATCTATCGGACGCGGCGTCGTACTCGAAGACGGCGTAACCCCATCCGCCGCTGTCCGCGAATCTTTTGCTGTCCTTCACCATGAGATCAACGTCGTGCTGGGGGCCTGGCACCGTCGGCGCACCGGGTTCACCGACATCCACCTTCGCGGTCCAATGGACCTTCGCCATCCTGGCACCATCCGGAAAGGCCTTGCCGTTACCGGGATAGCCCGCTTTAAAGGCGTCGATCATCACAGGATTCCCGAGGATCGCAGCGACCGCACCTCCGTTGTGGCTGATGGAGATCACGGGCCAGCCTTCGTAGCCTCTGAACTCAGAGAACGCGAGGCCGTTCTGAACTTTGAGGGTGTACTTATCCTGCGCGGAGACGACGGGTTGTGCCTGTGACGGGGCGGCCGCCGTCGAGGCAGGGGCAGCGGGAATCTTGTGGATGAAACGTGCGAGCTTCCAGGTGTCGGTATCGGAGATGCTCGACTTCCAGGCAGGCATGCCGGTGAGGCGAACTCCATTCTGGATGATCCAAAATAGTTCCGCATCGCTCCAGTGCTGCACGTGGGATGAGCTGAGGTCCATGGCAGGCGGGTTCATGTTGCGCCCGACGTTGGTGTCTCCGCGCGCATCCGCACCGTGGCATTGGGCGCAAGACCCGAGAAATACTTCCTGGCCCTGGCTCACGACCTCGTCGGTCTCAGGCAGCGGGTTCTTCATCTTCCCCGCCTCCAATGGAATGGTGACGTCTTTAGCGGCATTGGCCAGGCTGGTTTCACCCTGGGAAGGATTTTTGTCCGCTGTGCAACCTTGAAGCGAAGCGGCCAGCATTGCACTGATTACGCCAAACATGAGCTTGTGTTTTAGCGCCACGCTGCGATCACCTCCGCGACCTCCGCCAATCCACAGCAGACCCACGGCTTCCGTCTTAAGTTCAGGCATGGAGTGTTCTCCTTTACAAAGAAAGTTTCTAGGCCCGATGCAGCGTGCGTTGCCCTTGGAAAGTTTCTGATGTCCCTGGAACTAGAATGCGCGGTGGTCTACTTTTATACGCTCTGCTACGGCGCTTATGCGGCGCGATGTGATCTATTTTTACTCCGGCGCTTGTCTTTTGGGAAGACTGCCTCTCACTGAGGAGATGAGTCGGCGCTAGAGTTTCGTGACGGCTTTGGTTAGCGGGCGCGCAGGAGGAGGGCGATGACGGCGGCGAGGAGAAGTACGAGGACGGAGATTCCGCCTTTGATCCAGCGTCCGAGGGAGGAGAGATTTTTTTCCATGCTCTCGAGCCGGTGGTCGTGCTGGTCGAGGGAGAGGCGGGCCCGTTTGACCTCTTCGGAGACCTCGGTGATCTGGGCGCTCTGATCCTGAAGCTGTCGGTAGAGGCCGGAGTGGGCTTTGGTGATCTGGCCCAGGTCTCCACGAACGCCGTCGGCCATGGCGGCGAGGGCTGCTTCGTTAGCCTTCTCGGCGGCGGCCTTGGAGGAGAGGAACCTGTCGGCCATGGGAAGCAAGCGCGAGATGTGGGGAAGAAGTTCGAAGAGTTGCGCGATTACTTTTGGCCACATAGCGGTCTAGTCTAGCGCGTCGCTGCGCGTCGCTGCGCGTTGCCGCCAGCGCAGGACGAGAGTTGCGATGGTGAGGAGGAGGATGGCGGTGACGATGCCCTGCGACCAGAGGCAGTAGATGCACCATTTTTGCAGGACGTAGGCTTCGATGTAGCTGAGGAAGGCGGCGAAGAGGAAGCCGATCTGGGCGAACTCGAAGGCGATCCACCAGCGGCCCATGAGCGCGACGACGCCGATGGCTGCGTATCCGGCGATGCCGAAGATGGCCACGGGAATGTGGACTCCGGCGCCGGGGGCTTCATCGAAGGTGCGGGCAGGGAAGACGGCGAAGCGGCTGTGGTTGACGGCGCCGCAGTCGAACTTTTCGGTGACGGCGCAAGGTGGTGCGAGGCCGGGGTCCATGTAGTGGACGTGAAGCGCCATGGTGGAGACTACGATTCCTGCGACGGCGAGTAAGGCTATGAGGTACTTCATGTTTTTATTCTATGCATAGTGGTGGAAGTTCTGGCGTTGGAGTTTGGGGCATTGCTTGTCCTGCATCAGATGAAACATTGCGGCTGTTATTTCCTGTTGATCTGGTGTGTGGGGCGCTGGATTTATGATGGGAGCGTGAACGCTACGAATCGCAGACAGTTTCTTGGTCTTCTTGGGGCCGCTGGATTTTCGGCGGCTGTGCCGTCTTCTGCGTTCGGCTTGTATGCTGCGCCGGTGCAGGAGTCGTTTACGTTTCTCTTCTACACGGATGCTCATCTGCAGCCGGAGCTTAATGGCCTGGTCGGGACGGATATGGCGTTCAAGAAGGGACGCACGATCAAGGCGGACTTCGCGATCAATGGTGGGGATCATGTGTTCGATGCGCTGGGGGTACCGAAGCAGAGGGCGCTGCAGTTGTTCGATCTATATGACAAGACGGAGCAGGATCTTGGGTTGAAACTTTATCACACGGTGGGCAACCATGATGTGTGTGGGGTGTATCCGGCGAGCGGTATGGCGGAGGACGATCCGCTATATGGGAAGAAGTTGTTTGAGCAGCGATTTGGGAAGACGTACTACTCGTTCGACCATAAGGGATATCACTTTGTGGTGCTGGATTCGGTGGGGATAACGAATGACCGTTCGTACGAGGGGCGGGTGGATGCGGAGCAGTTGAAGTGGCTGGCGGGTGATCTGGCTGGGGTGCCTGCGGGGACGCCGATTGTGGTTGTGGCGCATATCCCGCTGGTGACGGCGTACCTGGCTTATATGCCGGAGATGCCGGTGCCTCCTCCGCACCACAGCCTGAGCGTGGCGAATGCGAATGAGGTGCTGGCGCTACTGGATGGGCATAACGTGATCGGCGTGCTGCAGGGGCATACGCATGTGAACGAGACGGTGACGTGGAAGGGTGTGCCTTACGTTACGTGCGGTGCGGTGTGCGGGAACTGGTGGCATGGAACACACCTGGGGACGCCGGAGGGATTTACCGTGGTGACGCTGGCGGGTGGGAAGATGACTACGCGGTATGAGACGTATGGATTTAAGTCGGTGGCGCCGCAGAATACTTAGGCGGCTGGAAGCTATTTTTTGCTGGACAGACGCGCTTTCCGTGGGGTGGACTTTTTCACGGATTTTTTAAGCTTCGGGGGAGACTTCCGTTGGCTGGGACGTGGCTTGGTGTAGGCTGCGAGGCGCTTCTGCATGACGGCGATGGCGTCGGGGTTTTGGTCGACCATAATGAAGCTGCGGTTGTGTTTGGCGGCGGCTTCGGCGGTGGTGCCGCTGCCGGCGAAGAAGTCGAGGACGGTGTCGCCGGGGTTGGAGTGGACGCGGACGATGCGCTCGAGGATGCCGAGGGGTTTTTGCGTGGCGTAGCCGGTTTTTTCTTTGCCGGTGGGAGAGACGATGGTGTGCCACCAGACGTCGGTGGGGGTCTTGCCGCGGGCGGCTTTCTTTGCGCCGACGAGGCCGGGGGCCATGTAGGGGATGCGGTCGGTGGCGGTGAGGTTGAAGGTGAAGAGGTCTGGTTGTTTGGTGTACCAGAGAATGTTGTCGTGCTTGGCGGGCCAGCGTTTGGTGGAGCGTGCGCCGTAGTCGTAGGCCCAGATGATCTCGTTCTGGAAGCAGGGGCGGGTGAAGATCACGTCGAGGAGGATCTTGCAGTAGTGGACTTCGCGGTAGTCGATGTGGAAGAAGAGGGAGCCGGTGGGGGTGAGGATGCGGTGGGCTTCGAGGAGGCGGGGGCGGAGGAAGCCGAGGAAGTCGTCGAAGGTGTCGGTGTAGCCTTGGCCGCCGGGTTGCTGCTTGAGGATCTCGGTGCGGTAGCGGCGGCCGCCGAAGCCGGTGCGGTCGCCGGCGTCGTCGCGGATGGTCTTCATCTGGGGGCGGCTTTGGCGCTTGCCGGTGTTGAAGGGCGGGTCGACGTAGATGAGCTGGATGGATTCGGACGCGATGCTTTGCAGAACTTCGAGGTTGTCTCCGTGCACGATCCTGTTCATTCCGCGGCCTCTGGTATCTAACACTAACGTACCCTTGGACTAGACGGCTTCAGCGTGTATTGTTCTGGTCGGGCCCATTTACGAACCTGAATGTCAGCGAGCCATCTCATCTACGCCATGCTTACCCATCGAGGCCGTGTTCGGCAAGGTAATGAAGATACCTGCGCGGCGGCGCCGGAGATGGGTGCGTATGTGGTGTGCGATGGGATGGGCGGGGCAGCGGCTGGAGAGATTGCGAGCAACCTTGCGGCCGATACGTTTCTTGCATACCTTTCGGCGGAGTCGCATGGGAAGGCGCGGCAGACGGACAAGGCCCAGGGTCGGCTGAACGCGGCGATTCAGGCGGCGAATCATGCGGTGTATCAGCAGTCGCGGCAGAGCCGGCAGCTGGCAGGGATGGGAACGACGCTGGTAGCGCTTCTGCATGCGCCGATAAAGAATGGGAATGGGACGGCTTCGAATGGGAAGCGGTCGGTGACGAATCATACGAACTCGCGGTCGACCGATCCGCCGACGTTGTGGCTGGGGCATGTGGGGGACAGCCGATGTTATCGCCTGAGGCGCGGGACGCTGGAGCAGTTGACGAGCGATCACTCGCTGGTGGAGGAGCAGCTTCGCGCGGGACAGATTACGGCGGAGCAGGCTGCGGAGTCGCCCATGCGTAATTTGATTACGAGAGCGATTGGATCGCAGGCGACGGTTGAGGCGGAGATTCAGAGTCACTGTCCGCAGCCGAGTGATTTGTACCTGCTTGCGTCCGATGGTCTGACGCATGAGCTGGATGATGGGGACATCGCGGAGGTTCTGGGGGCGATTCCGGCGGAGCGAACTGTCGCAGGCCTGACGACGGCGTGCGAGACGTTGATTACGGCAGCGAATCGCAATGGCGGCAACGATAACATTACGGTGCTGCTGGTTGCGGTGACGCCGGATCTTGCGGACGATTAGTCTTTCCCTCTGGTGTGAAGCGGTTGGCTGTTCGATGGGGCTCTAGGTCATTCGGCGCTGCGGCTGCTACACTGCGAAGTCGTTTAAAACTCGTTTATGTCTGACATGAAAATCATTGGAGTTCTGGGAGCCGGTACGATGGGCAACGGTATCGCGCATGTGTGTGCGCGTGCGGGTTGCGAGGTTGTCCTCTACGATCTGGAGCAGGGGTTTCTCGATCGCGGTCTGGCGACGATTGAGAAGAATCTGGCGCGCGAGGTTGCGAAGAACAAGCTGACGCAGCAGCAGGCGGATGAGGCGAGGGGGCGGATTACGCCTACGGTTGATCGCGAGGCGCTGGCGCGGTGCGGAGTCGCGATTGAGGCGGCGACGGAGAGGTTTGCCGTGAAGGCTGAGATCTTTCGCGAGCTGGACCGGATTCTGCCTGGCGATGCGATTCTGGCTACGAATACGAGCTCCATCTCGATTACGAAGCTTGCCACGCAGACGAAGCGTCCTGAGCAGGTGATTGGGATGCACTTCTTCAACCCGGTGCCGGTGATGCAGCTGGTGGAGGTGATTCGCGGGCTGCAGACGTCGCAGGCTACGTTCGATGCGGTGCATGCGCTGTCGAAGCAGCTGGGCAAGACGCCGGTGGAGGTGAACGATGCTGCGGGATTCGTCTCGAACCGCGTGCTGATGCCGCTGATCAACGAGGCGGTGTATGCGGTGATGGAAGGGGTTGCGACTGCGGAGGCGGTCGATCAGGTGTTTGTGCTGGGGATGGCGCATCCGATGGGGCCTCTGACGCTGGCGGACTTTATCGGGCTGGATGTGTGTGTGGACATTATGCGGGTGCTGGCCGATGGGCTGGGTAGTCCGAAGTACAACCCTTGTCCGCTGCTGGTGCGAATGGTGGATGCGGGATGGCTGGGGCGTAAGTCGGGGCGGGGGTTTTATCGTTATCCGCTGCAGTGACGGTGTTGGTGGCGGCTGAGCTTCTAGACTGGAAGCACGAAATTTTCTGCTGAAGGCAGCGAGGCGAAGCTGGAGACGAGTTGAAGCATCCAATAGAAGTGGAAACAGGAGAAGACATGCCCAAGGAGTTTTACTTCGAAGATTTTTATGTCGGTCAGAAGTTTCAATCGCTCGGCCAGGCCAAGGTGAGCGCGGACGAGATCAAGGAGTTTGGCCGGAAGTACGATCCGCAGCCGTTTCATTTGGATGAGGCTGCAGGGGAGAGCTCGTTCTTCAAGGGGTTGGCGGCTTCGGGATGGCTGACGGCGGCGATTGTGATGCGGCTGCGTGTGCAGTCGATTACGGTGGCGGGCGGGATGATTGGAGCGGGCGTGGAAGAGATGCGATGGACGCTGCCGGTTCGTCCGGGCGATTCGCTGCGTACGGAGATTGAGGTGGTTGGGGTTCGGCTGTCGAACTCGCGGAAGGAGTTTGGCGTGGTGCGGACGCGCACGCTGGCCTTCAACCAGAATGACGAGATTGTGATGCGGTCGACGGTGAACTTTCTTGCTCCGGTAAAGCCGGTGGTCTAAGGCTAAGGGGTGGCAAGTGACTGAGGAACAGTTGCATCTGCTGAAGACCAACGTAGATGACGTAGTGGTTTTGGAGATGAAGGACGGTGAACGCTTTGCGGCGCAGATTCTTTTCGTCTTCGACGAGGGTGAGACGCCGGATGTGTTTTGTCTGAAGGGCGAGCCGAGGGCGGATGGGACTTTTGTGCCGCAGGCCGGGTCGGGACATTCGTTTCTGTTGAGCGATATCGCTGGGGTTCATCGGCTGGAGGCGTGAGGGAGGGCGGGGAATCAGGTTAGTTACCTGGGCCAGATACCCACAGTCAATCGGCGTATTCTTGGTGGATGATGCGTATGACAGTGCTCGCCTCCGGCTCCAAAGGCAATAGCACAGTCATCTCTTCTTCGCGGACCCGGGTGCTGGTGGATGCGGGGCTGTCGTGCCGGGAGCTTTTGCGGCGGATGGCCATGGCGGGGGAGGCTCCTGAAGCGCTGGACGCGATTCTGATTACTCATGAGCATCAGGACCATATTGCGGGGCTGGCGGTGCTGGCGCGCCGGTTGAAGATACCTGTGTTTTTTACGGAGCCGACGCATCGGGCGTGGGTGCGGATGCTGACGCCGCGGACGACCATGACGTATGCGGCGTGGCTGGATCATGTGCAGCGGGAGAAAGAGGCTCGCGCGGCTGCGGTTGCGGGGGAGGCAGCGGCGAATTTGGAGGCGATTGCGAGTATTTCGGCGGAGTCTGCCGAAGTCGCGGAGGCGAACCGCTCGGACGATCCGCAGGCGATGATGGAGCTGCCGGTTGATCCGGATGAGATTGAAGATGAGCTTTGTGGTCCGGTGCAGACGGCCGCGTCGGTGAAGGCAGATCCTGCGCAGCTTCCGGCGGTGGAGTACTTTCAGGCGGGAACGCAGTTTTCCATCGGCGATATCGACATTACGCCGTTTACGATTCCACATGACGCGGCTGATCCTTGCGGATTTGTGTTTGAGTCGGAGGGGATTCGGATGGCGTTGGCGACGGATCTGGGATACATGCCTCCGAATGTGAAGGCTGCGCTGAAGCGCATCGATGTGCTTCTGCTGGAGGCTAATCACGACCTGGAGATGCTGCGGGATGGGCCGTATCCGTGGTCGGTGAAGCAGCGGGTGCTGTCGCGGGTGGGACACCTGTCGAACGATGCCACGGCGGAGTTTCTGCAGAAGGATTACGACGGCGGGGCTACGTGGATTGTGCTGGGGCATTTATCGGAGTCCAATAACGCTCCTGAGCTGGCGCGGATGGCGGCGGAGCAGGCTCTGGTGCATCATCCGGCGCTGCTGGGGAATCGCGTGGTTCTTGCCGGACAGGCGGCGCCGCTTGAGCCTATTACACTGTAATCAGATGGCTTACGGATCTTTCAGGAAGGCGTTTGCTTCTTGAATGAGTGTTGAGATGGATGCGCTTTTGGGAATCCTTTTGTTGGTCCGGGGTATCAAACGAGGTAGAATGAAGATTACAGGCCAATGAAAAAAACCGCTTTGCCATTTCCGGATAATCGCAGGACCCATACGACATCCTGCATCGATCAAGTCGTTGGCGACATCCTCTCCGGCTGGCGTTATGACATCTCGGGGCTCTCGCCCGCTATGCGGACAGACTACGATCAGCATCTCTCCGACTGCGGCCATTGCAGACATCGGCAGCGCATCGCCAGGACGATCGACGTGCTACTGATCAGCGTGAGCACGCTTTCGATTGTGGCCTTTGCGTTGGCTGCGGTGGTGATTCACCGGCTGGAGCTGATTACTCATATCAGCACGCTGCATGTGCATCTGAATCAGACACATGCGGTGGCGATTTCTCTAGAGGCTGCGGCGGTTCTTGGGGCGCTCTTTTCGACTCTGTTGTGGGTGCTGGTTGCTGTGGCTACTCCGCTGCCGGGGTTTCTGGGGGGAATCGTGCAGGAGCGTATTCCTGCCGATCTGCGTGAGCGGTTTGGCAAGGACGCTGCCTGATCGTCTGCGATCCCGAGCTTTTGCACACTGGGCTACCCGCTTTTGCATTCCGGGCTATGGCGCGATAGCGTAGAAGTACAATTCATGTCATTCTCCTCTCCATCTGATTCATCTGAAGGCGAAGTCCTTCCTCCTACGCAACCTGGTGCGCCGATTCCTGACTATCAACGCGAGGTCTCGCGTCCGAACTCCCGCGAGCGTGGATGGAACATCCTGGCTACGCCGGGAACGTATGCTCTACTCGCCATCAACATCGCGGTCTTTGGCTGGATGTTGTTGCGCGGGGTGTCTCCGACGGAGCCGACGGTGGCGCAGTTGCTGCACTTCGGGGCGACGAACGCGGAGCGCATCCTCGGGGGACAGTGGTATCGGCTGCTGACGGCTACGTTTGTTCATGTGGGGCTGATCCACATCCTGACGAACATGTGGTGCCTTTGGAATCTGGGGCTACTTGGGGAGCCGTTGCTGGGACCTTATGGATTGGTCGCGGTGTATGTGATCACGGGGGTGGCGGGGAATCTGCTTAGTCTGTGCTCGAATGTGATTGGACGCGATTATGTGTCGGTTGGCGCGGGGGCGTCTGGTGCGGTCTTTGGGATTGCAGGCATTCTTATCGTTCTGCTCTCGAATAAGAAGCTGCCGATTCCTCCGATGGAGTTGAAGCGCCTTCGCCGTTCGGTGATTCAGTTTGCCGCGTTGAACCTGGTGATCGGGATTGGGGCAAACTTTACCAGCCTGGTACGGATCGACAACCACGCCCATATCGGTGGATTTCTTAGCGGTCTGGCTCTGGGGGTGCCTCTGGTGCCGCGTATGACCTCGGGCCGGGTGAGATACCTTCGGCGGCAGAAGCTTACCTTTGCGGCTGCGGCTTTTCTGCTGGTGCTGTTTGGGTACTGGATTACGAAGCTTCGCTAAAGGTGGGGTCCGGTTGGGGATCAAGAACGCCTTCTCCTTTTTCTATTTTTTCTTCTTTCATGGTGAGGAAGACGCTGCCGATGACCAGGGCTGCGCCGAGAAGCGTTCGGGCGGTGACCTGCTCCGATAGGACGAAGTGACCGAGGGCGATGGCGACGATGGGGTTGACGTAGGCGTGGCTGGCTACTTTGCTGGCGGGCATGCGGCCCAGGAGCCAGACGAAGGCGGTGAAGCCCATCAGCGAGCCTGCGACGATGAGATAGATGAGGGAGAAGACTGCTCTGGGGGGCAGATGGGGGAAGGGGTGCAGCTCGCCCGATACGGCAGAGATGACGAGGAGGAGACCGCCGCCGAGCATCATCTCCGCGCCTGCGGTGAGCACGCGAGAGGTGGGTAAGGGGAGGGATCGGGTGAGGACGGAGCCGAGGGACCAGCAGACAGACCCTCCGAGGACGACGAGGCAGGGGAAGATTCCGAAGGCCTGATGATCGTGTTTGAGGAGCATCAGGGCTACGCCACAGAAGCCGATCAGAATGGAGAACAGGATGCGCCAGCGGAATCTTTGCTGGCGGAAGATGAAGACCTCGAGTACCACGGTGATGAGGGGTAGGGTGGCCTCAAGCACGGAGGTGATGCCGGAGGGGACGAACTGCTCGGCCCAGAAGAGCGCGCCGTAGGTGACGGAGAACATGAGCACGCCGATGAGGGCGAGGCTGCGCCACTCGCGCAGGGTGGGTCGCTGCTCGCCTCGGATGAGGGTGAAGACGTATAGGATGGTGCCGGCGGTGAAGAATCGGGTGCCCGCTGCGAACCAGGGTGGCACCAGCAGGACGGCCATGCGGATGGCGAGAAAAGTCGATCCCCAGAGGACGTAGATGGCGAAGAAGGCCAGGAGAACGCGGGGATCGAGGCTTTTGCGGGTTGGCGGTGATATAACTGGCTTAGTCGTCATTGCTGGTTATACGGTAGTATAGATTGTATAACCTGTAAAGATTTTTTTGAAGGTTAGAGTAGGGATTATGCTGAATGAGGCGGTGAAGCCGTTTGAGATGATTGCCGGGGACGTTTCGCTAGACCTGGTGAATACGCTCGACTTCCGTTTTCGAGAGAGTGGGGCTGAGGAATTGCTTGGGAGCTATGACGATCTGCTGCGATTTATGACGCAGTCGGGATTGTTGAGCGGTGCGGAGGCGCAAGGGCTTGATGGGGTGGATGCTGAGCGAGGGCAGGTTTTAGAACAGGTAAAAGAGCTGCGTGAGGCGCTTGCTGGTGTTCTCTACGCCGGAGTGGGTGGCGAGGAAGCTGTTGCTGCGCATGTCAGTCTGCTGGAAGGGTATTTCAAGCAGGCGAGCTGCAGGCGACGTTTGATGGCTCGTGGGTCGCGGCTGGTGTGGAGCTGGGAGGAGGTCAGGGGGACGGTGGCTGCGCCCCTATGGCTGCTGGCGCAGGCGGCTGCCGATCTGATGGTGTCGGAGCGAATTGGGCAGTTGCGCACCTGTTCCGCGGATGCATGCAGGTGGCTTTTTCTGGATACAAGCAAGAACCATAGCCGGCGTTGGTGCGATATGAAGGTGTGCGGAAACCGGATGAAGGCGAGGAGATTTCAGGCGCGCCAGATGACGGCCAAATGACTGTTTTTCGGCCGTCGCTGGTAGGAGTTTGGTTTAGCTGAGAGTCGTTTGGGCGAACTTGCGCACCATGGCGAGAAGCAGCCTGCGGTCGCTCTCGGAGAGGTTTGCGGAGTAGCGCTGGACCTGGGTGAGGAAGCGGATCTCGTCCTCGCCGAGGTTCAGGCCCGACATCTCCTTGGCGACGGCCTCTTCGGCGAAGAACTCGGAGAGCTGGAGGTCGAGCGCGCGGGCGATCTTCTGCAGGGTTTCGAGCGACGGGACGGTGTGGCCGTTTTCGACGCGGGAGAGATAACAGCGCAGGAGACCTGTGCGCTTTTCTATATCTCCCTGCGACATACCCTTCTGGAGCCGGTAACCGCGGATGGTTGTGCCAATATTCATCGAAACCGAGATAGCGTCGAGGGGGGCGGTCTGTGGGGCAGAGGGTAGTGTTTGCATGTCAGCCATTAGCCACAAAGTAAACACCCGCAGACACTTGGTCAATCGTTATCTTACGGGGAGATGGAGGGTTGTACCAGCCCAGGTTCACCTTGAGGCAGTTACGCGCTGAAACTTGAACTGCTACTTGAAGCCCACGCTCGGTTGGAACCAAAGAGAACATTGTGAGATCAGTTAGTAATCATTCAGTAATTGGTTGGTGTTGGCGGCTATTTTGTGGAGTTATCTGACCCGGTCCAGCGGTAAACGCTGCATAGGTCGTCGGGGGAGGCAACACGGTCTACGTGCGCATCTTCAGCTGAGAGGGCGATGGTCCCGGTCCAGAGACGAGTGAAGCCGGAGTGCGCCTGGAAGAGTTGCTCGGACTCCGGGTTGAAGTAGATGAGGTCGAGGAGACCGGGCCGGTCAGCAAACTGAAGTTCGATCTGTTGGATCAGGCGGCGCATGACCGGGGCGGCGAAGGGGTTGAAGAGGTAGAGGAGGCAGGGGCCGTCGGGGAAGACGAACTCGGTGGCGTCCTGGCAGAGGATGGTGACTGGAGATACGGGGCGGCCGGCGGCCTGCCAGATGGCGAGGTTCGATTCGGCGGTGTCGGCGAGGCTGGCGTGGAGTTCGACACCGATGACCTGCCTGAAGCTGTACTCGGAGGCCATCATGAGGGCGCGACCCTTGCCGCAGCCGATGTCGATGAAGCTGTAGGTTGTGGGCTGGGGCTGGCCGGTCGTTGGATTCGGCTGAGGTGCCTGCTGGGAGATCCAGTAATTGATGATCCAGTGAAATCGGGAGGGGGCCATTCCGTAGTAGGCGGTGTTGTAGACGTCGTGACGGTGGCCGGAGCGCAGGTCGCCGCCGCCGATGAGGCCGCCGGTTTCGACGCCGTGACGGAGATCGAACGGATGGGTAGGGATTTCTGTCTCGGGATCGTTGCTGGTTTGGCGGCGAAGTCTCCCGAGGGCGACTTGCAGGGTCTCGGCAGGACCTCGGTGCGCGAGCGACCACTGTAGCTTCGACCAGGCGTTGCGGATATTTGCCATCGGTCCTTTTTACTCGTTTTTTACACTTTTGTACTGCATCTGGTTTGGCTAAGAGTTTGGGGTTCGACGGAGGTCTGGGCTGGGCTGGAGTCGTATGAGATCGCGGCTCTGCTGCTGTTCCATTCCAACTCCGGATTGAGCAGGGTCTGAATGACGAAGTTGCGGTTGAGGGCCGTCCACGGGGCCGCCTTTCGCAGGAGCGAGACGAAGGGGGAACGGCTTGCCGCGATGATATCGGTTGCCTTCTGAGGCAGGAAGGAGTGACGCATGCTGTGCGGGGTCCCGCCTTCGAAGAACAGGTTCTTGGTGCCGATGCCGATCTCATGCTCGATGAGGTAGTAGCGGATGATGGTTCCGATGGAGTACTTGGCGAGGCCGCTACGGTTCATCTGCCAGTCGATCTCGGTGGTGCCGTGATGCCTGCGTCCTCCGAGGAGGCTGATCCACTGGCCGCCAACGGCTTTCAGTCCGATGCAGAAGAGGCCTTCCATGGTCTTGAGGGTCTTGTAGCGGCGATCGAGAACGGAGTCGGGGACGGGATGCGTGGAGGCACGATTGAGCTCCGATAATTGCGCTCTCGTAAGTGTGTTCCTGATGTCGCCGCAGAAGGTGCACTGGAGTTCGGTCTCGGCTTTGCGGCGATAGTATCTGAAGTTTCGGCGCGTGTGGCTGCCCATCGTTGCGAGGGTGGCCTCCACAGTATCTGCCAGGGCGAAGGATGCACCTGCGGGACGCGTCCGGGTCGCCCAGCGGATATTGCCTGCTCCTACCATCGTTCGTTCGAGGCATGGCTTACAGCTCTCTTCAGAGCCGGGAGCGAAGATGAGACAGACGATCTGTGCGCCGTGTTCCATCAGATAGCGGCAGACGATCGTGGAGATATGGACCTTTGTCTTCGCCGGTGCGATCACGGCGCGCCTTCCGTCGAAGTCGTTCGAGGTAAAGACTCTGGATCGAATCCCAAGCACCTTGTATTCGAAGATCAGAACGGCGCCCCTGATGTCCTCCGCACGCAGCTCATAGGGATTTGTGCATGGCGCGGACGTTACAAGGATGAGGTTGGGGATTTTTTTCAGGTTTTCCAGCGAGGTAAGAAAGTACTCCAAAAAATCAGCGGCGCCGACCTGATCGCAGAGCACGCTTAGCCTCGCGAGGACAGGCTGCATGCGATGAATTTCCTGGTGTCCCCGGAGGACGAAGAAGTGAGTGGGCTCCGCGTTACTACTCTTAGTTGAATGTGTTGTTTCTGTGCCACTCATCAAGAAAGTATCCATTGAACCCAACTGTTTTAAAAGGTACGGTTCACTGCGGCGCGATGGAATCACCGATTCTTACGCTGATTTTTCGCACGCTCAAAACCTCAACGTGTCGTTGCAATAGAGCAATAAAAATATTGATTTTGCAACGTACGCAGGGCGGATACTATCATGGCCCGCTTAATTTTTTATGGATCTATAGTAACCAGATTTATTGGGAAACCCTAAGAAAAACTGGTTACTTCAATTCGTTTTGTATCTCTCTGGAGACGTCTTTAGAGAGATACGCGCCTTGGTACACAGGCCAGGCATAGAGCGTAGTTTGGGATGTTGCGGTTGTATCGGGACGCATCCTGAATGGATCACGCCATGTGCATTCCGCCGTTGACGTCGAGGGTGTGACCGGTGATGTAACTGGCTTCCTCTGAGGCGAGGAAGGCAACGGCGTAGGCGACCTCGACATCTGTTCCGACGCGGCCCAGAGGGATGAACTGAGCGTTCGACGCTTTTTGTTCGTCGGTGAGTACGGAGGTCATGGCGGTTTCGATAAAGCCGGGGGCGACTGCGTTTACTGTGATGGTGCGGCTGGCCAGTTCGCGAGCGAGCGACTTAGTGAGGCCGATGAGACCGGCCTTCGAGGCGGCGTAGTTTGCCTGACCTGCCTGTCCGGTCTGTCCGACGACGGAGGTGACGTTGATGATGCGTCCCCAGCGATTTTTTACCATCTGCGACATGACGGCCTGGGTCATCAGGAATGTGCCGGTGAGGTTAGTGGTCAGGACGTCGTCCCAGTCTCTTCGTTTCATGCGCAGGGCGAGCATGTCGCGCGTGATGCCGGCGTTGTTGACGAGGATATTGACGCCGCCGCAGTGGGCGATGACTGCTTTGGCGCACTCTTTGATGGACTCTTCGCTGGCGACGTCCAAGGGGAAGGTGTGCGCGGTCCCGCCTGCGGCGGTGATCTCGGCGGCGACTTCGGCGAGCTTCTCCTGATTGCGTGCGGCCAGGGCTACGACGGCTCCTTCGCGTGCGAGTTGCAGTGCGCACGCACGACCGATTCCTTGTGATGCTCCAGTGACTAGGGCAATACGTCCAGCGAGAATGCTCATGAACCTCCGCGGTAACAACTTTTTCATTATACGAAGCTGGAGTGGGAAACAGGGGCCGCATCTGTGATGTGCGTGCCGTCGCGGTGCAAGGGCCAGATGTAGACGTCGAGAGTGCGGGCGAAGTGCAGTACCGGCGGCTGGTTTGGCAGGGTGATGCCGTGGGCTGCAGGAAGGGTGTTGAGGGTGATCTCGGCTTCGGCGCTTTGGAGCGGCCAGGGGAGGTGGTGGATGTGCCCGACGTGGATGCGGCCTCGGTGTGAGGTGAAGAGGCAGTAGCGTTCGGTGAGGAAGTATTCGAGTGTGCCTGGTTGACTTGGGGGTTGGATGTTGCCGGTTTCGCGATAGCGGGCCTCGAAGCGGACGGCGCGATTGGTGAGCAGTCTGATGGAGTTGTAGTGGATGGTTCCGTCGGGCTGGGTGTGGCGCTGCATGGCGGCGAGAAAGTATGGCAGGTGAAAGAGTGTGCGCGCTCCAAGGACGGCGAGGGCGCTGGCGGCGTCGAGCGAGAAGAAGTAAACGCCGTGGAGGCCGGTTACTTTAGATCGGACGTAGGTTCGGAGATTAAGCTCGGAGAACTGCCCAGTGGTGGGAATGGTGACGGTGGCTTCGCCCAAGGTACGGGTGCGGACGTGGTACATCCAGAAGGGTACGACGCCTACCCAGGCGTAGCCGTCGAAGGTATCGAGCTGAAGGCCTGCCGGAAGCAGAGGGGCGATTGCTTCCGCTGGGATAGGCCAGTGCGCGAAGAGGAGATCGTTCCAGCGTTGGGCCATGCGCCAGTGTCCGGTGGGGAGCGGGTAGGGCCTTGTGCGCTACGGTGCTGAGGATGCTTGTCATTTGTGTTCTGTCATCTGGCAGTAGGATGCGGGATTGGATGGGTTTGAGGACTGGGGGTGGGCGCTCTGTGGATCGTCCGGTCGGTTCGACCTCCATGGTTGGGTGGGATCAAGTATTCTGGGGTTCATCATGTCAGAGAACCAGAAAGATTCAGGGAATCAGACGGGCGCTCCCCAGGGCGAGACCGATGTTTATGCGATTCATGGTGCGGACCCCGAGGTTCTCGCCTATGCGATGGCGAAGTACTCTCGGTCGTCGCTCACGATGAAGGAGTCGCTGGCGGAGATCAGTTCACAGCGTGCGGAACAGTTCCTGAACACGTTTTACTTTCAGTATGGTCATCGGTCGATCGCGGACCTTGCGCATATTCCGTTTGCGATTGAACGGTTGAGTCTGCTGGCTGCGATTGAACTGGTGGACGAGCAGCGTTGGGATGGGCAGGAGCGTTCGACGCGGTATCAGAACTTTCGGCGGTCGGGTTGGTTTACGCCGAACCTAGGGGAGACGACGCCGGTCTTTACGGAGGCGGTGCAGGAGCTGTTCGCGGTCTACGACAGGGTCAGCGCGGGGATGCTGGAGGCGTTGAAGGCAGCGATTGCGCAGCCGGAGTCGATGAAGCCTGACGCCTATGAACGTACGCTGAAGGCTCGGGCGTTCGATGTGGCGCGTTATCTGCTGCCGCTGGCGACCAATACTTCGTTGGGACAGATTGTGAACGCTCGTACGCTGGAGACGCAGGTCTCGCGGTTGTTGACGAGTTCGTTTGCGGAGGTGCGGCAGCTTGGCGAAAAGCTGCGTGTTGCGGCGACGGAGCCGGCTTGGAACGTGCAGCACAGTGCTGCGGAGGTTCTGTGTGCGGAGGTCTCCTCTGTCGATGCAGGCTGCGGTGAGCGCGTCATCGAGGCTTTGCTGCGTCCGGTGAAGACCGCGCCCACGTTGGTGAAGTACGCTACGCCGAACGAGTATCTTCGGCTTACACGCAGCGAACTTGCCCGTGCTGCGGCGGAGTTGATGGGAGATGCGCCGATTGCGCCTGCGCCTGTGGTCGATCTGCTGGATGATGCTGAGACGCTCGAGGTCGAGCTGGCTACGTCGCTGCTCTATCCTTACTGCCACTACTCCTATCGCCAGCTTCGCCATCAGGTTGCTGCGTTGAGCGCCAATCAGTGCGGGGAGATCGTTGCTCTGGGCGCGAAACATCGCGGGCGGCATGATGAGCTGCTTCGTTCGTTCAGCTCAGGGCATGGCCTGCGCTTCGATATTCTGATGGACATTGGGGGCTTTCGCGATATGCATCGTCATCGCCGGTGCGTTCAGCTGCTGCAGCCGTATACGGATGTGCATGGCTATGAGGAGCCGATCTGCCCGGGGCAGCCTACGCTGGCAGAGGCGGGGTTGTCGGCGGTCTATGGTGAGGCGATGGACGCGGCATATGCGACCTATCGGCGGCTTCGCGACTGCGGCGAACCGGAGGCTGCGCAGTCGGCACAGTACTGCCTGCCGTTGGCGACTCGCTGCCGTGCGATGTTCAAGATGGACTTCGCGGAGGCGCTTTATATCTCTGAGCTGCGGTCGGGTGTGGCGGGGCACTTCAGCTATCGTCGTGTCGCTTGGGAGATGTATCGGGCGGTCGCGCAGAAGCATCCTTCGCTTGCGGGGTACTTCCGGATTGACGATGTGAACGAGCCGGTGGACCTACTGCGACGATAGTTGTATTCGCCTTTTATTTGCTTTTTTCGTTTTCGATGCTAGAATCCGCATTGAGCTTTTACCCACTGCTTAACCACATTTTAGGAGCGATATAACGTGGCAGATGACCGTAGCAAGGCAATAGAACTGGCTCTTTCCGGGCTGGAAAAGCAGTTTGGCAAGGGTTCCATCATGCGGCTCGGCTCGAAAGATGTTGTGCCGATCTCGGTGATCTCTACGGGTTCGATCTCGTTCGATGCGGCGCTGGGTGTGGGCGGGGTTCCGCGCGGACGTGTCATTGAGATCTTTGGGCCGGAGTCTTCCGGTAAGACGACGATTACGCTCCAGATCATCGCCGAAGCCCAGAAGGCCGGTGGACTAGCGGCGTTTGTGGATGCGGAACATGCGCTGGATCCGGCGTATGCGGGCAAGCTTGGCGTGGACATCGACAACCTGCTGGTGAGTCAGCCAGACTATGGTGAACAGGCGCTGGAGATCGTGGAGGCGCTGGTGCGCTCGAATGCGATCGATGTGTTGGTGGTGGACTCCGTGGCTGCGCTTGTGCCGAAGGCCGAGCTCGACGGCGAGATGGGCGACTCTCATATGGGTCTGCAGGCGCGGCTGATGAGCCAGGCGCTGCGTAAGCTTACAGGAACAGTTTCGAAGTCACGCACGTGCCTGATCTTCATCAACCAGATTCGCGAGAAGATCGGCGTGATGTTCGGTAACCCGGAGACGACGACTGGCGGTAAGGCGTTGAAGTTTTATTCTTCGGTCCGGATCGATATCCGCCGCATTGGTGCGGTGAAGGATGGCGACACGGTGGTGGGTTCCCGCACGAAGGTGAAGATTGTGAAGAACAAGGTGGCGGCTCCGTTCCGCGACGCTGAGTTCGACATTCTTTACGGCGAGGGGATCTCGCGCGAGGGCGATGTGCTGGACCTGGCCGTGCTGCATAACATTGTGGACAAGAGCGGTGCGTGGTACAGCTACCAGGGTGAGCGTATCGGACAGGGCCGAGAGAACGTCCGTAACTTCATGAAGGAGAACAAGGACGTCTTCGGCCGTGTCGATACGGAGCTGCGCAAGAAGCTGGGCATCTCTGGATCGGCGGCGCCAGAGGTTCCTCCGGTTCCGGCTGATGGTCCTGTTCAGGCTAAGGAAGCTGTTCGGGGCAAGAAGTAGTCTTTCGCGAGGCGATAGCGTTGCTGCTCAAATTTACATTGAAATAGGAAAGCCCCGGATCTGATCCGGGGCTTTCTTTGTTTATGACGTCAGTAGGACGCTGATTTTGCGAGGTTGTCTCGATTGAGGGAAGGGGCTAGTACATGCCCTCTCCGCCGCTGCCACTGCCGCCGGGTGCGTCGCCGCGACGCGGGCCACCGGGCATTCCGCCGCGCCTCATCCTGGAGTGACGGGCCTCCTGAAGCTTGGTCCACTGGTCCGGTGTGAGAACGCCGCGGATGCCGAGAAGCATCCTCGCGTTCGCTTTTTCAAGCTCGGCGCGGGCCTGGGCGGTGTGGTCGATTTGCGCGAGAATCTTGTTGGTATCGGGGGGATTGGCGGAGAGCATGGGCTCCATCAGTACCTCCTGCTTTTCGACGTTGGCGCGCAGGTCGATGAGCTGGAGACGGCTCTGCTGGAAGATATCGTCCATGCGTTTCTGCTGGTCGGGGGTGAGCGTCAGCTTCTGAATGAGGTCGGCGTTATGCCACCAGATGCCCATGGGGCCGATGCGGAAGCCGGGGCCACCACGACCTCCGCCCCAGCCGCCTCGGTCCTGGTCCATCTTTCCACTGGGAGGGCCGCCTGGACCTGCTGATGGCGGGCCGTCGGGCTGCTGGGCGACCAGAATCGGTCCGGAGAGGGCTGCGAATAAGGTAAGCAGGAGCACAGGTTTGAGTCGCATGTTAGTTCTTCCTTTGGTCTGAATTGGATGAGGTCGTGGATGCTTCGGCTGTGGGATCGGCCAGCGGCTCCATGGCAGAGGGGACGTCGGCAGATACCTTCTGGTCGATATCGGCAAGCAGTTGATCATCGGATTCGGTTGTCTGCTGCGATGTGGACGCAGTCTTCGCGGATATTGGAACGACAGCGTGGTCGCGGTGCATGGTCAGGGGGAACAGAGACGCGACAATGACGACCATCGCTGCAGCCCAGTAGAGAGGCTGCGAGAGATACCGGTGAGGAGGCGCGATGGAGGATCGCTGCGCGTAGCTCTGGGCGTACTCCTGATGGGCGAAGGATATGGAGGCGTCGCGAAAGTTGGCGAGGGAGTCGCGCAGGCTTTTGAGTTCGCTTGAGCAGAGGACGCAGGCCTGTAGATGCTGCTGGACTACGTCGGAGCCGGCATCGGCCGGGTGCTGCTCAAAAGATTGGGGGCCGCGCGAGGGGGGCTGGAGAGACGGGTCGGCGAAGATGAGATCGCAGAGTTGCTCGTGGGAGAGATGGATGGTCATATCGACTCCTTCTGGATGGCGCTATGGCGGGCCCGGATGGTGGCGAGGGCGCGGTAGAGATGGGTTTTGACGGTGCTGACGGGCAGGCCCGTGATGTTGGCGATCTCGGAGAGTTCGAGCTCTTCTACGAAGCGCAGGACGAAGATGCTTCTCTGACGGGCGGAGAGCTGGGCGACACTCTCCCACACAAGGGCAAGCTGTTCGCTGGCGATCAAGCGCGATTCTAGCGAGCTGTCGCGGTGGGGAACGTGCGAGGAGACGTCGGATACATCGACTGCGGTCTCCGAGACTCGTTTCCAGAAGCGGAAGCGGTCGGTCCGGGTGTGGTCGCGGACGAGGTTCAACGCGATGCGCATCAGCCAGGTGGAGACAGAGCAGTCTCCGCGGAAGTTGCTGCGGGCTGACCACGCGCGGACGAAGGTGTCCTGGGTTAGAGACTGGGCCAGATCGCGGTCGCGGATGGCCAGGAGATGGAAGCGGAATATTCGCTGCTCATAGGTCGCTACGACCGAGGCCAGATCGTCCAGTGGCGTGGCCGGTGACTGCGGTGCGATCGATGCCTGCTTTGTCACGGGGAGAGCGTCGGTGGTGATGGCGTGTGATGGCATGAGGAACCGTTTTGTGGCCTGGCTGAGTTGTTCATCAGCTAATGAGAGAGACGCAAAGGGTTGTCCGCAAGACTACAGGACGGGATCGATTTATTTTTTACCGTCAAAGCGCGATATGCTGCTGATGCATGCATACCGTTAGAGCTATCTATCCCGGAACGTTCGATCCGCTTACGAATGGGCATCTCGATCTTATTGCTCGAGGCTCGAAGATCGTCGATGAGCTTGTGGTCGCGATCCTGCGCAACTCCGAGAAGGGCACACCGCTTTTTACGGTGCCCGAGCGCGAAGAGATGATCTTTGAGGCGACGCGGAGCTTTGGCAATGTGTCGGTGACGACGTTCGACGGGCTGCTGGTGGACTTTGCCCGGCAGCAGGGAGCCAAGGCAGTGCTGCGGGGGATTCGGGCCATCAGCGACTATGAGTATGAGTTTCAGATGGCGATGATGAACCGGAAGCTCGACCCAGAGCTTGAGACGCTGTTCATGATGCCTGCGGAGAAGTACACGTATGTCAGTTCGCGGCTGATCAAAGGGGTATTCCAGCTGGGCGGAGATGTTTCGGCGCTGGTTCCTCCACTGGTGATGGAGAGGCTGAAGGCTAAGGTTCCTAACCGGCTTTAGGGGCAAACTGGTCTGCGGCTTTATCTCAAGGTCCAAATCTGCCAAACTAGAGAGTATGACCACTGCAACTGCGACGAAGATATTTGCGGACCGGATCGGCCGCATTGAAGTTTCGGCAACCATGGCGATTACCGCCGCTGCGTTGAAGTTGAAGTCCGAGGGTGTGAACCTGGCGGACTTCGGGGCGGGCGAACCGCATTTCTCGACTCCACGTCATATCAAGGACGCGGCTATCGATGCGATCGAGAAGAACTTTACTCGCTATACGAACGTTGCGGGCATTCCGGAGATACGGAAGGCTGTGGTGGATCGTCATGCGTGCGACTTCGGCTCGAACTATACGCCGGAGGAGTGTGTCTTTACGACCGGCGGCAAGCTGGCGCTGTTCAACGCGATCCAGGTGCTGGTCGACCATGGCGACGAGGTGATTCTGCCGGTACCGTACTGGGTCTCGTTCAAGGACATCATCCAGTATGCTGGCGGCAAGGTGGTCCTGGTCGAGAGCAAAGAGGAAGAAAATTTCAGGATTACGGCGAAGATGATCGAGGCGGCGATTACGCCGAAGACGAAGGCGATTATTTTGAATACGCCGTCGAATCCTTCGGGTGCGGTGGTGTCTCCCGAGGACCTCGAAGCGATTGTTCGCCTGGCCCACAAGCATGGGATCTATGTGCTGCTCGATGAGTGCTATGTGTACCTGACGTTTACCGGTGAGGTTGTCAGCGGTGCTTCGTTTACGGACTGCAAGGAGCACATCGTCGTGCTGGGTTCGCTTTCGAAGACCTATGCAATGACAGGATGGCGTGCAGGGTTTGCGCTTGGACCGAAGCCTATTATTGCGGCGATGAGCAAGCTGCAGTCGCAGAGCACGTCGAACACGGCGAGCATGGTGCAGCGTGCCTCGATTGCGGCGCTGACGGGTTCGCAGGAGTGCGTGACCGAGATGCGTGCGGACTACATCAAGCTGCGCGACCAGGTGCTGGAGGGCTTCAAGACGATTCCTGGACTTAGCTGCACGGTGCCGCAGGGAGCTTTCTATGTCTATCCAAATGTAAAGAATTTTATTGGCAAGGGTGGCATCCAATCAGCGTCGGATCTTGCGGCCAAACTACTGAGCGAAGCTCACGTGGTGGTGGTTCCAGGCGAGGCGTTTGGAACGGATGAGCATATTCGTCTGTCCTACGCGGTCTCGCACGACGTGATCGATGAGGGCGTAAAGCGGATGCGGGAGTACTTTGCGAAGCTAGGTTAATGCAATCTTTTGGATGGACCGCACCTCGGAACTCGCGATGCGGTCTTTCCTTTAAGATGGAGGCGTATGCCCTTTGAAGGCGGTAAGACGGAGCAGGCTTTCGCTCCTGTGATTCTTGCAGGTGGCAGCGGGACGCGATTTTGGCCTCGCAGTCGGAGGACACGGGCCAAACAGGTTCTTGCCCTGGATGGCGACCGCACGATGATTCAGCAGACGCTGGAGCGTCTTACGCCGCTGGCCGACCCAGGCGATGTGTGGGTGATTACCAACAGCCTTCTGGATGACCTGATCGCGGAACAACTTCCTGAGGTATCGCGCGAGCATATTGTGAGTGAGCCTACAGCGAGAAATACAGCTCCGGCGTGCGCTCTGGCTGCGTTTCTTCTTGAGGCTTCCTCGCCTGAGACGGTGATTGGCATCTTTCCATCCGATCACGTGGTCAAGAACAAGGCTCGCTTTGCTGAGGTGATTCGTGCCGGTGTTGCACTGGCCGCGAGTGGAGAGAAGATCGTCGTGCTGGGTGTACCGCCTACGCGTGCGGAGACAGGCTACGGCTACATCGAGCTGGGTGATGCAGTCGATCCTGCAAAACTGCCTTTCTCGAATGTAGCTGTGCGGCGCGTGAGGCGATTTACGGAAAAGCCTCATGGTCAACTCGCAGAACAGTTTGTGGCCTCCGGCAACTATGCATGGAACGGTGGGATATTTCTATGGAGCGCGCGGACGCTGGCGAACGCTGTGCGCGAGCATTGCCCGGCGATGGCACCGCTGCTGGAGAAGATCGCGGAGGCACGCAGGATCTCTCAGGCTGAATTTGATCGCGTCTTCGCTGAGGTCTATCCGAAGTGCGAGAGCATCAGCATTGACTATGCAGTGCTGGAGCCTCGGTCGGCCAAGGGTGAGATAGGTGCGGAGATCTACAGCTTGCCGGGGGACTTCGAATGGAACGATCTTGGGTCCTGGTCTTCACTGCATGAGCACGCGGCAGACTGCCCTCCGGAGAATGTCTCGGTTGCGAACGTCTTTGAGGGTGAGGATCCGCTTTGCATCTCCATCGATTCGAGCGGTAACTACGTTCACGCTCCGGGGAAGGTGATTGCGTTGGTGGGCGTGAGCAATCTGGTGGTTGTTCAGACAAAGGATGCTCTGCTGATTACGACTCGTGAGCGGTCGCAGGAAGTGGGGAAGGTCGTTGCGGAGTTGAAGGCTGTCGGCAGGGAAGACCTCATCTAAACAGCGTTATGAATGAGCCTGGATACAAGGGCTTAGAGAAGGCATCGAACGAACGATATGGCAGAGATGACAGTAGTCAAGTTTGGTACCGATGGCTGGCGCGGGATTATCGCGGATGATTTCACGTATGCGAATGTCCGGGTGGCGGCGGCTGCGATTGCGAACTACGTTCTGGCGCATGAGAGTCCTGAGGCTGGAGTTTGCATCGCCTATGACACGCGCTTTGGTTCGCGCTCTTTTGCGAATGTCGTTGCGGGTGTGCTGGCCGGGGCTGGGATTCCGGTGGCGATGGCTGCGGAGATTACGCCTACTCCGGCGCTGTCGTATGCGGTACGGGAGCGGAAGGCTGCGGGCGGTGTGATGATCACGTCAAGCCACAATCCCGCGGAGTGGAACGGCGTGAAGTACAAGGCCAGCTATGGCGGGTCGGGCAAGCCTTCGATCATGGCGGCGATTGAAGGCTATCTGGGGAAGGCATTGCCGCAGGCTGCTGTTGCGGCGCGTATCGATACGGTCGACTTCAACCCGGATTACATTGCGGCGATTGCGCGGTTTGTGGATCTTGAGGCGATTCGTGCTTCGGGATACAAGTTCCTGATCGACTGCATGTATGGCGCAGGGCGCGGTGTGATTGCGGGTATCTTTACGGAGGCTGGAGTGCCGTTCGTGGAGATGCGGAGTGAGATCAATCCTGCGTTTCCGGGAATCAATCCGGAGCCGATTCTGCCGCATATTCATGCGACGCAGCTTGCGGTGGTTGCGGAGAGATGCGATGCGGGACTGATCACCGATGGTGATGCGGATCGTATTGGCGCGGTGGATGAGCATGGCAATGTTGTGGATGCGCATAAGATCTTCGCGGTGCTTCTGAAGTGGTTGCTGGAGCGGAAGAAGTGGCCGGGCGATGTGACGCGCGCATTTAACACGACGAAGATGCTGGACCGGATCTGCGTGAAGTACGGGCGGCGGCTGCATGAGCATGGGATCGGCTTCAAGTATGTGTGTGACCTGATGCTGGAGCAGGAGATTCTGATCGGCGGTGAGGAGTCGGGCGGGGTTGGGATCAGCCGGCATCTGCCGGAGCGGGATGGACTGCTGAACTCGCTGCTGATCGCGAATGTGATGGCGGATGAGAAGAAGACGCTGGGCGAGCTGGTGGCGGCGCTGCAGGAGGAGTTTGGCGAGCACCAGTATGGACGCGTCGATATGCACATCACCGAGGAGTTGAAGCAGGGTGCGATTGCGCGGGCGAAGGCAGGTGTGGCGGAGATTGCGGGGTTGAAGGTTCTGCGGGTGGAGACGCTGGATGGAATCAAGTTCTTCCTGGAGAATCCGGAGTGCGCGGGTAAGGTGAATGCTGCTGAGACGTGGCTTCTGCTGCGGGCTTCGGGGACCGAGCCTTTGCTTCGGGTGTACTGCGAGAGCTGTTCGGTAGAGTCGGTCGAGCGTGTGCTCGCGGCGGCGCAGGCGCTTGTGCTGCAAGGACGTGTCGCTTGACGAGTCCGATTGTGGTGGAGACGAAGGGCATTTTGTTCGATATGGATGGGGTTCTGGTGAGCTCCATCGGTTCGGTGATTCGTTCCTGGAGACGCTGGGCGGAGATGTATGACGTGCCTAACGCCGAGGTGTACGAGGTTCCGCATGGGATGCGGGCGATTGAGATTGTAAAGTCGCTGCGGCCTGACATCGATCCCGTGGAGGGGCTGCGGGTGATCGAGGATATCGAGTTGGAAGACGTTGCCGACCTGGTGGTGCTGCCGGGGGTGCGGGTGTTGCTGGAGAGCTTGCCGCCGGAGCGGTGGGCGATCGTGACCTCGGCTACGCGGAGGCTGCTGCTGGGGCGGCTGGTTGCTGCGGGGCTGCCGATTCCTGGGCTGATTATTACTGCGGATGATGTGGAGCGAGGGAAGCCGGACCCGGAGCCGTATGTTCGTGGGGCTGGTTTGATTGGGCTGCGTCCTGAGGATTGCGTAGTGGTGGAGGATGCGCCTTCGGGTGTGGGGGCTGGGGTTGCTGCGGGGTGCCGAGTGCTGGGGGTGCTGGGGACTCATGCTGCGGCGGATCTGGATAGGGCGGATTGGGTTGTGGGGTCGCTGGAGGGGGTTGTGGTGGTGCCGGGGGTGGATGGGTTGGAGATGCGGTTTGCTCCGGTGGGGTGAGGTGGTTGTTGACGGCTTGACGCGGGTTCCTTCGCTTCGCTACGGAATGACAAACAAAAGGGCAGGCAACGGCAAGTGCAACAGCAACAGCAGATCCCTGCGGGATGACAAACAAAGGGACGGGCAACGGCACGGGCAAGTGTAAATGGGGTACCCCTCCCCTCCCCCACTTGAAATGCTAAAGCGTTGGCGGTGTATGACTTAGCGTAGAGGGGGGGGCGCAAAATATTCCATCTAAATGGGTTACGGCTAAATATTTCCATCAAAAGGACTTAGGTGGCAACTCTCCTTGTTAAATTTGAAAGCCCCGATTTGGTCGGGGCTTTTTTAGCTTCTATATCCAGTATAGGTTGTGGAGGGTAACTTGTACGCCACGCGGATCTCTCTATGTTGCAAGGAGTTAGGTTGGTTTGGGGCTTGACAGCGTTTTAGAGGCGGCTGGAGGGAGGGTCAGGTGAGCAGGAGGGACTCTACGCGCTGGAGGTCTTCTTCGGTGTCTACGCCGATGGTGTCGTAGTCGGTGGGTTCGACGTGGATGGGGATTCCGTTTTCGAGGAAGCGGAGTTGTTCGAGGCGTTCGGCTTGTTCGAGGAGGCTGTGGGGCAGGGTGGGGAAGCGCTGGAGGGCGGCTTTGCTGTAGGCGTAGAGGCCGATGTGCTTCCAGTACTGCGGCGGGATGTGGTTGCTTGCTGGTGCTACACGGTCGCTTGTTGGTGTTTGGGGGCTTTTTGCTGGAGCGTCGCGGTCGTAGGGAATGGTGGCGCGGGAGAAGTAGAGGGCGCGGCCGTCGGTGGCGGTGACGACTTTGACGGCGTTGGGGTTCGCGATGTTCTCGGGGGTGCAGAGGACTTTGAGGGTGGAGACTTCGACGTGGGGGTGGGCGAAGGGGCGGAGGAGCGCGGTGAGGTGCTGGGGTTTGAGGAGCGGCTCGTCGCCCTGGATGTTGACGTAGATGTCGGCGTGGATGGTCTGGGAGATGGCGTGGACGCGGTCGGTGCCGCTGGGCAGGTCGGGCGAGGTGAGCTGGACGGGCCAGTGGTTGCGGTGGCAGAGCTCGGCGACCTCTTCGGAGTCGGTGGCGATGAGGACGCGGTCGAGCTGGGGGCAGGCGCTGGCGGCGTCGAAGACCCAGGCGAGCATAGGGCGTCCGGCGAGGGTGCGGAGGACCTTGCGAGGGAGGCGGGTGGAGGCCAGGCGGGCGGGGATGACGCCGAGGATTGTCGGTGGATTTTGAGTGGGTTCAGGCATCAATTTGGAAGAATGTTCTGTGCTTTGATTCTAGCGCTCTCACCCGCTCGTGCGATGGTAAGGTAGATCCCTCCGCCAAGCAGGATGGCTGCTCCAGAAAACTCCACGTACGAAGCCAAAGAAGGTACTCATGCAGCATTGACCTTCTATTACGTTAGGTTTGCAGTCGCCAGCTTTGCCGAAATAGGGGAATAGCGGGACTGCCGCGAAAGAGATGGCCATAAATGTAAGAACGGACTTCCAAAGGGCGATTTTAGATAGTGTCTGACGAATCGTAGTAGGGCTCTCTGAGCATGGTGGCATTGGACAAGAAGGCATATCTCAGGGGCTGAAGCCCGCTTTTTGGGCAGCCGGGAATGCCTGGGCTAAAGCCCAGGCCTATCTCAAAAAGCAAAGACACCAGCCGGAGCGATTCGTCAGACACTACCTAGAGCCAATTCATGCTCGAGCCTCGTTTACCCGCTGCGACTAATCAAGTATCATTGCAAAAGGCTGACGTGAGCGGCGCAGTGGATCGTGCCGCGAGATATTCCTTCCGATACAGCCTTCAACAACACCCGGCGGTGTAGCTCAGATGGTTAGAGCGACGGACTCATAACCCGTAGGTCGGCAGTTCGATTCTGCCCACCGCCACCAAAGTGTTATCGCGCGTACCAGCGCACTCTCTGTGGTTCGAGAGTATCATTTTGTCTATATCGCTTTGCCGGCGGGATGCGTCTAACTCCTGCTGGTAAGGGAAGACCCCTTTTGGAGCTGTACAGAACTATGCCTAAGATCTCGAAGATCCTGCTGCTCGCCGTGTCGGTTGTCCTGGTTGTAACGGTGTTTCTGGGCGTCAACTCGAGCGGCGTGAACGCGGCGACGGAGCCGCAGGATGGCGCGTACCGGCAGATCAACGTGTACAGCGAGGTGTTGCGGCATATCCAGACGGACTATGTGGAAGAGCCGAACATCAACTCGGTGACGAATGGGGCGCTGCGCGGGCTGCTGGAGTCGCTGGATGCGGATTCGAGCTACCTGTCGCCGGACGACTATAAGGCTTATAAGGCGGACAAGGGCGGCAAGGCGCAGGTGGGGATCAATGTCTCGAAGCGCTTTGGTTATGCGACGGTGGTGTCGGTGGTACCGGGCAGCCCGGCGGATAAGGCGAACCTGAGCGACGGCGACATTATCGAGGCGATTGGAACGCAGGATACGCGGGATATCTCGCTGGCGATGATTCGCCTGATGCTGGAGGGTCAGCCGGGGAGCGAGTTGACGGTTTCGGTGGTTCGTCCGCGGAAGAGTGCGCCGGACAAGATTGTGATGACGCGGGTTTCGCCTGCGCTGGCTCCGGTGGCGGAGACGATGTATGAGAACTCTTCGATTCTGTATCTGAAGCCGGGAGTTCTGGATCACGAGCATGTGCAGGAGATCGAGACGAAGCTGAAGGCGATGCCGAAGGCCGGGAACAAGAAGGTGCTGCTGGACCTGCGCGATGTGGCGGCTGGCGATATGGCAGAGGCTACGCGGCTGGCGAACTTCTTTTTGAAGTCGGGCACGATTGCGACGCTGGAGGGACAGAAGGTGGAGAAGCAGACGTTCTCTGCCGATCCGGCGAAGGCTGTGAATACGACGGCTCCGGTGGTGGTGCTGGTGAATCGCGGGACTGCGGGGCCGGCGGAGCTTGCGGCGGGTGCGCTGCTGGATAACAAGCGGGCGGAGCTGGTGGGGGAGAGAACGTTTGGCGAGGGCGCGCAGCAGAAGACGTTTGAGCTGCCGGATGGTTCGGCGATGATTCTGTCGATTGCGAAGTATGAGTCGCCGTCGGGTAAGAAGCTGCAGGACGATGGCGTGACGCCGGGTGTGACGGTGGCTTCGGCGAAGGACGATGACGGCGGCGCGGATGACGATGCGGCTGAGGCGACGGATAGCCATGCTGCTCCGGCGAAGCCTAGCGTGACGGTGGATGAGCAGCTTTCGAAGGCTCTGGATCTGTTGAAGAGCAAGGCGGCTTAAGGCTACAGGCGCCCTGCGCGGGCGGGCGGTCACTTCGTGACCTGTATACCGCTTTGCGTGGGCCTCCTGTTGGTTGGCGGACAAATCTTTCAGGCGACCATCGGGAGCAGCGACCGGAGGGGTTATACGAGTCACGAAGTGACCGCCCGCCGCGTAGGCGCCGTGCTATGGTGAAAGGGCCGTGCAGAGCCTATTTAAGCGAGATACCGAGACATCATCAGGGGAAGAAAGCCCTTTGTGGCAGCGCGTTCTTCGACGCCTGATCGAGGGGCCTGAGTATCCGAGTCGACGGATTGCGCGGCGGCTGACGTTCTATACGCTGCTGGGTCTGTCGGCGGTGTTTGGTGCGTTGTGCGGGCTGATGTTTGTGTACTCGATCGATCTTCCGCAGATGGACGATCTGGCGCGGTATCGGCCGAATACGACGACAGAGTTGCTGGATGTTCATGGGCGGGTGTTTGGCTCGTTTGCGCTGGAGAGGCGCGTGGTGGTGCCGTACAGCGACTTTCCTCCGGTGCTGCGGCAGGCAATTATTTCGATTGAAGACAAGAGCTTTGAGCGCAACTGGGGTGTGAATCTGTTTCGCGCGGTGGGTGCGGCGTATCGCGATCTGCACTCGAGCGGGAGGGCGCAGGGCGCTTCGACGTTGACGATGCAGCTGGCGCGGAATTTGTTTCTGTCGTCGGAGAAGACGTATGGACGGAAGCTGCAGGAGATCTTTCTTTCGACGCAGATTGAACGGCGGTTTACGAAGGAGCAGATCTTCGAGCTGTATGCGAACCAGATCTATCTTGGGCATGGGACGTATGGGTTTGAGGCGGGGTCGGAGTATTTTTTCAGCAAGCATGTGCGCGACCTGACGCTGCCGGAGGCTGCGCTGCTGGCGGCGTTGCCGAAGGGGCCGGAGGCTTATTCGCCGCTGCGGTATCCGGATCGGGCGCTGCGGCGGCGGAATCTGGTACTGAGCGAGATGCAGTCGGATGGGAAGATTACGGCGCGGCAGGAGGAGGCGGCGAAGGCTGCTCCGCTGGGGCTGCACCTTGAGGCTCCGGCGAACAGTATTGCGCCTTATTTCGTGGAAGAAGTGCGGCGGCAGCTGGAGAAGCAGTATGGCGTGGACCAGGTGCATGGCGCGGGGCTGCGGGTGTATACGACGCTCGATCTGGATTTGCAGCAGGTGGCGAAGAGAGCGGTGATGGACGGGACGGCTGCGTATGAGCGCAGGCATGGGTGGAAGGGGCGGCTGGCGAACGTGGTGCTGGAGGGCACGGATGTGGAGAGCTATCGGCATCCGGACTGGGTGCAGCCGGTGGAGAAGGATAGCTATGTGCATGGGGTGGTGACGTCGGTGGCGGCGAAGAAGGTTGGGGTGAAGGTGGGGGATCGGCGGGCGGTGCTGACGCCGGAGGACTGGAAGTGGACGCAGAATGGGGATGCGGATAGTTTTCTGCGGACGGGCGATGTGGTGTATCTGAAGGTTGAAGAGGTGCAGGCGGGCGGGGGGATGAAGGTTTCGCTGCAGCAGGACTCGGGCGCGCAGGCTTCGATGATGGCGGTGGACAATGCGAGCGGCGAGGTGCTGGCGATGGTGGGCGGACGCGACTTTGCGTTGTCGCAGTTCAACCGGGCGACACAGGCGCAGAGGCAGGTGGGGTCGTCGTTCAAGCCGTATGTGTATACGACGGCGATTGAGGCGGGGGCGAAGCCTTCGGACATTATTGTGGACGGGCCTACGACGTTTCCGACGCCGAATGGGCCGTATACGCCGCATAACTATGAGGCGAACTATCTGGGGGCGATGACGCTGCTGAATGCGTTTGCGGAGTCGCGCAATATACCGGCACTGAAGCTGGCGGATCGTTATGGGATTCGGAAGGTGATTGAGACGGCGCACCGGTTTGGGATTACGAGCAACATTCCGGCGTTTCTTCCGGTGGCGATCGGGTCGGCGGATATTACGCTGGCTGAGCAGGTGGGGGCTTACAGCGTGTTTCCGAACGATGGGATTTTGATTGAGCCGCGGTACATTCGCAAGGTGGCGCAGGCGGATGGATTGCCGCTGGAGAGTGCGCCGAGCGTGGTGACGGAGGTGATTTCGGTGCAGACGGCGCGGACGATGATGCAGCTGCTGCAGGCGGTGGTTCGTCAGGGTACGGGAGCGGCGGCGTCGCAGTTGAAGCATCCGTTTGGAGGCAAGACGGGGACGACGAACGACTATACGGACGCGTGGTTTATTGGGTTTTCGCCTTCGGTGACGTGTGGGACGTGGATTGGGTATGACGATCGGCAGAGTCTTGGTGAGAAGGAGACGGGTGCGCGGGCGGCGCTGCCGATGTGGATGGACTTTATGCGGGCGGCGATTGCGAATAAGCCGAATGAGGCTTTTGCCACGGCGGATGCGCCGAAGAAGAGGCTGGATGTTGCGGTGAGCTCGGCTGCGGGTGGTGTGAAGCCGGTGGGGGATAAGGGTGCGGGTGTAGGGGATTTGCCGAAGGGGGCTGCTCCGGGTGCTGTGGTTGGGCCTGCGAAGGCGGTTGCTGTTGCACCTAAGGTGGCTCCGGGGGCGAAGGCGGGGGTGAGTGCTCCGGAGAAGGTTGGTGTTCCTGCTGCGAAGACTGGTGCTCCTGCTGGGGAGAGGCCTACTACGGTACCTGCACGGCCGCATGCGGATGATCAGTCCGGGGTTTCGAAGCCACCGCCCGACACAAACTGAAGTATCGCTTTGCCTGGGTTACGTCGCGGCCGATCTGCGCCTTCAGGGCTTCGGGGTTGGGCCAGCGGATCTCCGGGCGGAGGCGGCGCAGGAAGGTCAGGGTGAGCGGGGTGGTCTCGTCGAGGGCGATGGGGTGGAAGTTGAGCAGGTGGGATTCGACGGTGAAGGAGTCGGCTCCGAAGGTGGGGCGGTTGCCTACGTTGGTGATGGCTTCGAAGGTTTCGGCGGACGGGCCGGAGCCGATGATGAGGGTGGTGATGTAGACGCCGTTGGCGGGAAGCAGCTCGGTGTAGGGGGCGAGGTTGATGGTGGGGACGGTGTAGCGTGTGCCATAGCCGCGGCCGGAGGCGGGGATGCTGTGAACGGCGAAGCTGCGGCCGAGGAGAGCGCGGACGTGGCTGACGTCGCCCTCGGCGACTAACTGGCGGATGCGGCTTGAGGAGACGGCGTGTTTGCGGACGCTGTGCGGGGTGTAGACGCGGACGCCGAAGCCTAGTTCGCGTCCGAGGGCTTCGAGGCTTTCGATGCCGGCCTGGGCCTGATAGCCGAAGCGAAAGTTTTCGCCCTCGTGGAGTTCGGTGACGTGCAGGGCGTTGTGGAGGACGTCGGAGGCGAAGGCTCGTGCGGTGGTGTGCGAGAGGGCTTCGGTAAAGGGAAGGACGAGTACGGCGTCGATTCCTGTGGAGCGCAGGAGTTCGAGCTTTTCGGCGATGGGCGTGAGGAGGGGCTGGATGGAATCGGGACGAAGGACTCTGGCGGGATGGGGGTCGAAGGTGATGGCGAGGGAGCGGAGGCCGAGGCTCTGCGCACGGGCGACGACCTGGGCGATGACGAGCTTGTGTCCGCGATGGACGCCGTCGAAGTTGCCGATGGTTGCGATGACGGGGCCGTAGTCGGCGGGGATCTCTGCGAGTTGATGGAATATCTGCATCAGGCGATCTCGAATTTAATCTGCAGGCCGTCGTGGGCGAGGCGGATGTGGGGTGGGAGCATGGCGTTGGTGGTTTGGTGGTCGAGATCGTGGCCCATGTGGGTGAAGAAGGCGCGCTTCGGTTTGAGCTGCTCGACGATGTCGACGGATTTTTGTAGATGGGAGTGGCTGGGGTGGGGATCGTGGCGTAAGGCATCGACGATGAGGACGTCGAGATCCTGGAGAAAGGGAACGCTGACGGCGGGGATATCGCTCATGTCGGTGAGGTAGGCTGCGGAGCCGAAGCGGTAGCCGGTGATCTCCTGACGGCCGTGGGTGACGGGGATGCGCTGGAAGCAGGCGCCGAAGAGATCGAAGCCGGCGCCGGGGGTCATGTCGATGCGATGAGTCTGGACGCGGGCGCTGGTGGGATAACGGTCTTCCTTGCGGAAGGTGTACTCGAAGATGCGCTCGATGTTGGCGGCGGTTGGATCGTCGGCGTAGATGGGCAGGTTGCCGTTGGCGTGGAAGCTGAGGGGACGGAGGTCGTCGAAGCCCATGACGTGATCGGCGTGGCCGTGGGTGTAGAGGACGGCATCAACGCGACGGATGCCTTCGCGGATGGCCTGAGCGTGGAAGTCCGGGCCGGTGTCGATGAGGACGGTGCGGTTGTCGTAGGCAAGCCGGATGGATGGCCGGGTGCGGCGGTTGTGGGGGTCGGTCGAGGTGCAGACTGCACAGTCGCAGCCCAGGGTCGGCACCCCCATGGAGGTGCCGGTTCCGAGGAATGTGAGGGTCGCATCCATCGTTAGCGGACGATGCTTGGGCCGCCGGGGCCACCGGGACGTCCAGGGCCGCCGGGTGCCTTCGCTGCTGCGGACCGCGCTAGGGCCTGGGTGACCTCGAGGAAGGCCATGCGGAGTTCGAACAAGGCGCTGGAGAGGAGGCGCTCTTCATCGAGGGAGAGATTGCCTCTGGTCTTTTCTTCGAGGACGGCGAGCATGTCGACGCTCTGGCGTGCGCCGAGGATATCGACCTGGGGCTGCTGGCCCTCCTGCGTGGTGCCACCGAGCTGCATGATCGAGGTCATGTAGACGGACTGGACGAGCTGCTCGAAGCTCATCGTGGGTGGATGGTCCATGCCGGGGTTGGCGGAGCGGATGGCGGTGTCGAGACGGTCTGCCGTCATCTCGTAGGCGCGCTTGGCCTGATCGCTCTGTTCGGCGGTTGGGGCGGTGGGTGCTTCGGTGTCGGTGGGCTCGGGATGGATGGAATGTGGGGCAGAGGCTTCGGGCTTTGACTCAACTAAGGTTGCGGAGGATTCGACCTGCTCGTCGCGTCTCTCGCGTTCGGGCGAGGGATCGGCGTCGGGGCGGGGTTCGCCGTCTTTGGTGAACTTACGGCGGTCGGTGACGACGAAGGGTTTGTTCTGTTCGGACATGATCACACTCTTTCAGAAGATTCTGATGCTGCGTGCAGCTCCGAGGCTGCAACGCTCAAAAAGGGAAGGGAGACGGGTGATGCGGTTCCGCCGGAATAGAGGAGGGGCGTGCCTCGTTCGAGGGCCTCGCACCTTACGTATCCGAGGGCGAAGTGCGTGGAGGTGGGTTGTGCGTTGGGCAGTGGAATCGTGGCTACGGTGGTGAGTTCTCCGATGGGTTTGCCGTCGGCTTCGAAGATGGCGCCTGCGGGTGGGAGTTCGCCTTCGAGACGGAAGCCGCTGAAGGTGCGGTGGACGTTGCCACGGGAGCGGATGCGCTCGACGATCTCCTGACCGAGATAGCAGCCCTTGGCGAAGTGGAGGGCGCGGGTTTGTGCGGTCTCCTGGGGGAGTTCGCGGTCGCGAATATCGATGGCGAAGGCTGGGGTTCCTTCGAGGATGCGAAGCCACTCGAGGCTTTCGGGGGTGCAGGTGGATGCGCCTTCGCGCTGAAGGGCTGCAAAGAGATCGTCGGCGATGACGTGGTCGGCCCATAGCTCGAAGCGGGGGACGAGGGGGCTGTGCGCGTGGATGATGCGCACTTCGCTGTCGTGCCAGAGGGTGGCGCGGATCTCCAAGGTGCCCGGCTCGGCGGTGATGGTGAGGCCGATCTTTTCCAGAAGGCGGGCTGCGTGGGGGCCTGCGATGAGGAGGCCTGAGGGCTCGGCGCTGATGTCGGTTAGCTCAACGTCGTCCATGATGATGTAGCGATCGAGGAGAGCCATCATAGGCAGGAGCTGGGTTGCACTGGTCTCGATGAGCAGGGATTCGGGCTGGGCGAAGATGTTCGCGTCGCCCTGAATGCGGCCCTGGACGCTGAGGAGGAAGTTGTAGGTTCCTTCACCGGGGTTCATCTGCTGGATGGAGTTGGTGACCATGCCGTTGAGCCAGCGGACGCGATCTTCGCCGGTGACGCGGATCCATCCGGTGTCGTCGAGGCGTGAGATGCCTGCGCCCTGGAGCAGCGAGGCCAACTCTGAGGCGGCGTTTCCGGATTGTGCTGGAGGGGTCATGGCGGGAGTCTGCGAAAACTTGCGTACACTTGATTATAGCGGTTATGAGAGGGTGATATTGCAGGAGATACTGAGCGGCCGGAGCGGTAGTTCGATGATATGTTTCGCGGCCATTGCGCTATTGGTGGGCGGTTGTACGGCGTATGGGGCGCAGAGTGTGGCTCCCGCTACACCGCAGGCTCCTGCGACCGAAGCGCAGACGCCGATGACGAAGGATCAGGCGAAGGAGCTGTTTCGTTCGGTCGATGAGATTCTCAGCTTTGCGAGCAACGATTCGGGGCTGCCGATCGATCATGCGGTGAAACGCAAGCTGATCTCGCGCGATGAGGTGAATCGTTATCTGCGCGAGAAGTTCGACGAGGATCAAGGTGCGAAACGGATGGAGCGGTCGGAGGTGGTGCTGAAGAAGTTTGGGCTGCTGGACCGCGATTTTCATCTGCGGACTTTTCTTCTCTCGTTGCTGACGGAACAGATTGCGGGCTTCTACGACAACAAGACGAAGACGGTGAACCTGCTGGACTGGATTGCGCCGGATGAGCAGAAGCCTGTGCTGGCGCACGAGCTGACACATGCGCTGCAGGATCAGAAGATCAATCTGACGAAGTGGTCCGAGGTCAGCCTGGACGATACCTCGCACAATGTGGTGGAGGATAACCATCATCTGCAGGTGGACGAGGCCGATACGGCGCGTGGTGCGGTGGCGGAGGGACAGGCAATGGCGGTCTTTGTCGACTACACACTGCGTCCTAGTGGAAAGACTCTGGCTGATTCGCCTGAGCTTGCGGACAAGTTGAAGGATCAGGTGAGCGATACGAGCGGTTCGCCGGTGATGGCGCGTGCTCCGCTGCTACTGCAGGAGTCGCTGCTGTTTCCGTATAGCGACGGGCTGAGTTTCGAACAGGCGATTCTGGTGAAGGCGGGGAAGCAGGCGGCGTTCGCAGGGGTGCTTGCGAATTCTCCTTCTTCGAGCTTTGAGATTATGCATCCGGAGGCGTATATGGCTCATGCGCCGGTGCCGGTGATTCGGCTGCCGGATATTCATCCGCTGCTGGAGCCTGAGTATGTTCCGTATGACGTGGGCGTGATGGGTGAGCTGGATGTGCGGATTCTGACCGAGTTGTTTGGCGGGCGGGAGCAGGCGCAGGCGCTTTCGCCGGAGTGGAATGGCGGTGTGTACTACGCGGCGCAGCGGAGGTCGGCGGTGACGGCGGCGCAGAAAGAGTCGACTGCATCGATTGCGCTGCTGTACTACTCGCGGTGGAAGAACACTGATTCGGCGCGGTCGTTTATGCATATCTACGCGGCGCAGATTCCGCGCAAGTACTCGGGTGTGGTGGAACGTGCGAAGGACGAGGCTGACGATGATGAGAAGGTCTATTCGACGAGCGAGGGTGATGTTGTGATTTCGCGCTCTGGCGATAGCGTTTTTATCGGCGAGGGATTCGATCTTTCACTGGCTCGGAAGCTGCGTGAGAGCATTACGAGCGTGCAGCCCACAAGCAGGATTCAACAGGTGAGCGCGCCGCGGCATGAACCTGCGTTATCGATGGCTCGGGTGCTGGCCTCGTTTGGCGGGGTGAATGCCGGGGCGCTGCAGCGATATACTTCTACAGGGGCGAACAAGTAGAAGCAGGACATGCGGAACCCAATGAGGAGCAATCGATTTTGATGAAGGCAGAGATAGGGATTATCGGAGGCAGCGGCCTGTATGCCATGCCCGGACTGACCAATGTGCGCGAGGAGCGCCTTACGACGCCGTTCGGCGAGCCGTCGGATGCATTTATTCTTGGCGAGCTTGAGGGCCGCAACGTCGCATTTCTGGCGCGGCATGGACGGGGCCATCGGCTGCTGCCGAGCGAACTGAACTTTCGCGCAAATATTTTTGCGATGAAGATGCTGGGCGTGGAGACGATTCTTTCTGTCTCGGCCGTGGGGTCGCTGAAGGAGGAGCATAAGCCGACGGACTTTGTGATTCCGGATCAGTTCATCGATCGCACGTTCGCTCGGGCTTCGACGTTCTTCGGCGAGGGGATCGTGGCGCATGTTTCGTTTGGCGATCCGGTGTGTAAGCCTTTGGCCGCGGTGTTGCACAAGGCGTGCGATGATGCGGGGGTTGTCAGCAAGCTTGGTGGCACCTACGTGTGTATTGAGGGGCCACAGTTCTCCACTCGCGCTGAATCGAATCTCTATCGAAGCTGGGGTGCGGACATCATCGGCATGACAAACCTGCAGGAGGCGAAGCTCGCGCGGGAGGCGGAGATTTGCTATGCGACGGTGGCGATGGTGACCGACTACGACTGCTGGCGCGAAGGGCATGACGATGTCACGGTGGATCAGATTGTCGCGGTGATGCATCAGAATGCCGACAACGCATCGAAGGTGGTGCGCGCTGCGGTCGCCGCGATGCCGACGGATAAGAGCTGCGGGTGTATTGATGCCCTGAAGTACGCCATTCTCACGGATCGAAAGACGATACCGGACGCGACTCGCCAGAAGCTTTCTCTGCTTCTGGATAAATATCTTTAATGTCAGGCAGTTTTATGTGCCTGATATAGTTACGAATTTGAAACTGCTTTATTGAAAAGGGAGTTTATGGCCATTCTCGTCGTAGGATCGGTTGCATTCGACAATATTGAGACGCCCCACGGTAAGGTGGATGATTGTCTGGGTGGTGCGGCAACCCATTTTTCATTAGCTGCAAGCTACTTTACGCCGGTGCGCGTGATCGCTGTTGTCGGCAAAGACTTTACTGCGGAGCATGAAGCTGTCTTCACGCGCCGGGGCATCGACATTCAGGGTATTGAGCGATCGAATGGTCTTAGCTTTCACTGGACTGGGGCGTATTCGGGGAACATGGACGAGGCCAAGACGCTTGGCACTGATCTTAATGTCTTCGAAACTTTTGATCCGAAGATCCCGGAGGCTTACAAGGATAGCGAATTTCTTTTTCTTGCGAACATTGATCCTGTTCTTCAGGCCCGTGTCCGGATGCAGATGCCAAATGTCCGCATGGTCTGCGGGGATACGATGAACTACTGGATTGCGGATCATGCTGCGAATCTTGCCAAGGTGCTTCGCGAGCTGGATGTGCTGCTGATCAACGACGGCGAGGCTCGCATGCTGGCGGGCGAGCGCAATCTTGTTCTCGCTGCCCAGAAGGTTCTTTCCATGGGGCCGAAGACGCTGGTGGTGAAGCACGGCGAGTACGGTGCTACTGCCTTCTTTGGCGAACACTCTTTTCCGGGCAAGGCTAAGGTGTCGCATCCGTTCCGGGCACCGGCGCTGCCGCTTGCCGAGGTCGTTGATCCGACTGGCGCAGGCGACTCTTTTGCTGGTGGCTTCTATGGCTATCTGGCATCGCAGCCGGAGCTGACGCCGGCTGTGCTGCGTACGGCGATGTTCTATGGCGGGGTAATGGGATCATTTGCGGTGGAGCGCTTCGGCACCGAGCGGCTGCAGAATGTATCTCGTCAGGAGATCGACGATCGCTTCAAACTTTTCCAGGAGATCTCGCACCTTGACTACGCGGGCGCCTAAATCGTCCAGAGCATCCAGATACTTTGGCGCGGCGTCGGTGGCGCGCGCCAAGGCGGCTGACGTGACGCCTGCGAATCCTAACGAGATTCGTCCGGCGACGCGCGAGGAGACTTTTCCGGTTGCATTGGCGGCTGTACTTCTCTCCTTTGTTGCGTTGCTGTTCTGCTTCTCGCACGGGTTTCTGCTGCTGTATGGAGATGCTGTCGCGCACCTTGGAATTGCGCGGCGTATTCTCGATTCACGCAATCCTGGGCTGGTTCAACTTGGAGGCGTGTGGCTTCCGCTGCCGCATCTACTGATGCTTCCGTTCGTGCAGAAGTTGGAGTGGTGGCAGAACGGCCTTGCCGGAGCGTGGCCTTCGCTGATCTGCTATATCGCGAGTGTCGCTGGGCTCTATCGGCTTTCGCGTCATCTTCTTTTTCCGCGATGGGCTTTTGTCGCAACGGCATTTTACGCACTCAATCCGAATCTTCTTTATCTTTCCACGACGGCGATGACGGAGCCGCTCTTTCTTGCGCTGCTCATATGGACGACGCTGCTTACGGTGGAATGCATTGCTGCGATTCGCGCCGAGCGGCCTGCAGTGGCGAGCAGTCGGTTAATCTTAGTCGGGATCTTCATTATGGCTGCGGTGTACACGCGCTATGATGGCTGGATTCTTGGTGCAGCAGCATGGTGTGTGCTCACGTTTGTTCTTGCGCGGAATCAAGCTCTCTGGCGCAGGGTTGTTCCGGCCTTCGCGGTCTTTACACTGCTTACTGTTGCGGGCCCAATTAGCTGGCTGGCCTATAACCAACACTTTCTGCATGATCCGTTCGACTTTATTCGCGGCCCTTACTCGGCTACCGCGATTGAGAAGAAGACGATGCCGCCCAATGGGCATCATCATCGCGGATGGCACAATCCTGCGTGGGCGCTGCTGTTTTACACTCGAACGGCGCAGGTCGATGCGGCGTTTTGGGAGACAGGATTTCTAGTGATGGCGGCGGCGGTTGCGGGGTTAGTACTTGCCGTTCGACGTCGCATGGTGCTGTCTTCGTTGTTGCTGTGGATTCCGCTGCCGTTCTACATCTACTCTGTCGCCTATGGGTCGGTGCCGATCTTTATTCCGCAGCTCTGGCCTCACTCGTACTACAACTCGCGGTATGGCATGGAGTTGCTTCCTGCACTTGCGATCTTTACTTTCATCGCAGTGCAGTGGCTGGAGGGGCGATGGGGCGGGAAGCAGCCGCTCGTGCTTCGGTTGATGCAACCTATTGCTCTTCTTCTGGTTGTTCTGAATGCGTTTGGCATGATGTACCACCGTACGCCTCTTGTCCTGAAAGAAGCCCAAGTCAACTCGACTACGCGCGTTGCTTTTGAGAGTGCGCTGGCGCGACAGTTGCGCATTCTGCCCTCTGGGGCGTCGATCCTGATGTACAACTCGGACCATGTTGGAGCGTTGCAGGACGCGGGTATTCCTCTTCTCCGGACGCTGAATGAAGGTGATTACGATAGCTTCCATGCGGCGCTGGCTGCGCCATCCGAACATGCTTCGTATGTAATCGCGATTACGGGCGATCCTGTTTCGGATGCGGTTGCGCGACATCCGGAGAATTTGACAGAGCTTTCCATTCTTTGTACGACGGGCCAGGCCTGCGCTCGCATCTATCAGTCGAACCGAACGATAACATCGCCAGTGAAGTAATAGAACGCCGAGTACTGAGGCAGAGTAAGAGCACATGATTTCTTTCGTCAAAGCGCACGCGTGTGGCAATGATTTTCTGATCATCGATGAGGCACTGGCGCAGCGACGCCATGCTGACCTTGCGCGTAGGCTGTGTACACGCAATACCAGCGTTGGCGCGGATGGCATTGAGTTTCTTGATCGTAAGGCCAACGGTGAGTTTTTTCTGCGGCTCTTCAATGCGGACGGTAGCGAGGCGGAGCTCTCAGGCAATGGCACCCGTTGTGTCGCTGCGTGGCTCGCGAGTAGTGAGGGAAGGCGTGACGTGGCCCTTGGGACGCATGGCGGTTTGCGAACCTGTCATGTCGTCGAAGCGGATGATCCACAGTATCTGATTGAAAGCGGAATGGGTGTTCCGCGGGTGATGCCGCGCACGATTGTGGTGCCTGGCGTCGGCGATGTGGCGGGGGCGATGGTGAATGTGGGGAATCCTCACTTTGTTCTTTTTGTCGAGGCGGATGACTTTGGCACGCACGGGCATACGTGGCAGGACTTAGGTGCGAAGATCAGCACCAGCCCTCTGTTTCCGCATGGGACGAATGTTGAGTTTGTTCGGGTGCTGTCGCCGTCTGAGATTGTGTTCCGGATCTTCGAGCGTGGCTGCGGTCCGACGACCTCTTCGGGTACGGGGACCTGTGCGGCATCGTCTGCTGCGATGATGCTGCGGGGTGTGGATCGTGAGTTGACGGCTGTTGCGGAGGGTGGCTCGCAGCGCACTGTGTGGCCCGCGAACGATGCGGTGATGCATCTTACGGGGCCAGCGGAGATCATCTGCCGGGGTGAGGTGTTTGCGCTGTGACGACCTTTTCGGCGATGCCGACGGTGAAGCCTCGGGCACTTCGCCCCGGGGCGAGGCTGGCTGTTATTTCGCCCGCGAGTACCCCGAAGGCAGATCTAGTGCAGCAGGGGATCGAGCATTTGCAGGGGCTTGGTTATGAGACGGTTCTGGGGCGTCATGCATTGGACAAGGGGCCACTGTACTATGCGGGGAAGCTCGAGGACCGGCTTCGCGATCTGCACAATGCATTCGCTGATCCGGATGTGGATGGGATTGTGTGCACGCGCGGAGGTTGGGGCTCGGCTGAGCTGCTTCCTTATCTCGATGCTGCGCTCGTACGTGCGAATCCGAAGATCTTTATTGGCTATAGCGACCACACATCGTTACATACCTGGCTTCACAATGAGGTTGGGCTGATTACTTTCTATGGTGCGATGGTCGCGGCGGACTTTTCGCGTGACGATGGTGTCGATGGTGCAAGCTGGCAGCATAGTCTGCAGATGCTGTCGCCGTGGTTTCTTTCGGAGGCAGATGGGATTCGCGTGCTTCGTCCGGGGCGCGCTAAGGGCGTTTTAGCTGGAGGGTGTCTCTCTATCTTTGCGGAGGCTCTTGGTACTCCGTATACTCCGCGGATCGAACGGCCGAGTGTGCTTTTTCTTGAAGATATTGGCACCAAGCCGTACCAATGGGATCGGATGCTGCTTCATCTGCGCTACTCCGGGTTGCTCGAACATGTGACAGGTATTGTCTTTGGCGATATGCGTCAGTGCGTCGCTGCAGAGGAAGAAGACTATCTTGATCGGGCGATACTCCATGCGCTTCGAGATTTTGTAGGACCGATTGGCATTGGCTTGCGCAGCGGGCATGTCAGTCATGCGAACATCACACTTCCATTTGGGGTTGCTGTCTCGCTTGACTTCGAAGAGGCGGGGAACCAGCGTATGCACTTTCTTGAAGGTGCGGTCACGGTTTAGGGTTGAGCCTTTCCACTATGCAAAAGAATAAACATATTCATCTCATCGGCATCTGCGGCACGGCGATGGCGTCTCTTGCGGGCATGTTGCAGCTTCAGGGGCATCGTGTCACGGGGTCAGACACGGCGGCCTATCCGCCGATGAGCGACCTGCTGGCGTCGCTTGGCATCGCTGTGTACGAGCCTTATGCGGAGAGGAATCTGGAGCCGCGGCCGGATCTGGTTGTTGTCGGCAATGCGATCTCGCGCGGGAATGTCGAGCTTGAACATGTTCTTGATACGCGCATTCCATTCTGTTCGATGGCGTCGATTCTTCACGATGAGTTTCTTCGAGGACGCGAGCCGCTTGTGGTCGCGGGCACGCATGGGAAGACGACTACGACCAGTATGCTGAGTTGGATCTACGAGGTTGCATCGCGCAAGGATGATGCACTTGCTCCGTCGTTTCTGATCGGCGGCGTCGCGGAGAACTTCGGCACGAGCTTCATGGTGCGGAGTACGAAGCCGTTTATTTTAGAGGGCGATGAGTACGATACTGCGTTCTTCGACAAAGGACCGAAGTTCCTGCATTACTTTCCTGACGCGCTGATTCTTACCCATGTTGAGTTCGACCATGCGGATATTTATGCCGATCTTGAGGCGGTGAAGACTGCGTTCAAACGACTGGTGAATCTGATTCCGCGCCGGGGGCGCATCGTTGCCTTTGACGGCAGCGAAAATGTAACGGAGTGTGTTGCAAAAGCGTTCTGTATGGTGGAGCGCTATGGATTTGCGGCAGACTCTCACTGGCGCGTTTCGGATATGCGGCATGAAGGTTCTCTTACGCGGTGGAATTTGGCGCGTGGCGGCGAGCCGTTTGCAGAGCTTGCGCTGCCGATGGCTGGCGCACACAATGCGCTGAATGCTACTGCAGCGGCTGCGCTGGCGGCTGGGCAGGGAGTTCCGGTGGAGGCGATCGTCGAGGCGCTGGCTACGTTCAAGAGCGTCAAGCGGCGGCTGGAGATACGCGCGGTTGTGGATGGTGTGACTATCATCGACGACTTTGCTCATCATCCGACTGCGATTCGTGAGACGCTGCGTGCGCTGCGTGAGTCTTATCCGGGGCAGCGATTGTGGGCGGTGCTGGAACCGCGTTCGAATACGCTTCGCCGCAACGTCTTCGAGACGGATTTGGTCGATAGTCTGGCGCTTGCCGATCGCGTGATGATGGCTGCGGTGTTCAAGTCGGAGAGCATTCCTGCGGCGGAACGGCTGCATCCTGAGCATGTGGTTGCGGCGCTGGATAAGCGTGGAATTCCTGCGTTGCTGCGAGATGATGCGGATGCGATTGTGGAGACAATGGTCCCTTTGCTTGCGTCGGGGGACGTTGTTGCGATCCTTTCGAACGGCGGCTTTGGCGGGATCTACGAGAAGCTTCCGGCTGCGCTTGGCGCTCGAAAGCTCGCTGAGTGATTCGTTGGCGACTGTTCGTTTGCGGGGTGATCTGCGGATGGAGCGGATGGGCTGCTGTTTCTGCTATATCCTCTGAGATGGAATGTTCGCGACGCTAAAACTTGTTTTTGTTTATTTGGCCCTTGGCCCTGCGGCGGGGCTGATAGGGATTCCTTATACGCTGATGGTTGGCGATGTCAGCCGCATGTACCGGGTGGCGATGTGGATCGCTCACGCGGGGGTGCGGGCTGCGGGTATCCGGATTGAGATGACGGGTCTGGAGAATGTTCCGGCGGGTCGAAGCTGCATCTTCATGTGCAACCATGTCTCGAACCTTGATCCGCCGGTGGTACTTCCGTTGTTGCCGGGTCGGAGTTCGGTGTTGCTGAAGAAGGAGCTGATGAGCATTCCGATCCTGGGAAAGGCGATGCAGCTGGGCAAGTTTGTGCCGGTAGAGCGCGGAAGCAGGCGCGATGCGGCGAAAGAGAGCGTTTCGGCTGCTGCGGACGCTCTGCAGTCGGGGCTGCACATCCTGGTTTACCCAGAGGGAACGCGGTCGCCGGATGGAAGGCTCTCTACGTTTAAGAAAGGTCCGTTCTTCCTGGCGCAGCAGACGGGGGCTCCGATTGTGCCGATTGCACTCTCGGGTACGCAGCTAATGATGCGCAAGGGAAGCAATGCGATCGAGCCGGGTCTGGCGCGGATTCAATTGCTGCCTGCGATCGAGTCGTCAGCTTACGCGACGCGCGAGGAGTTGATGCGGGCGGTAAGGAACGCGATTGCACAGGCGCTGCCGGAGGAGATGAAGCCGGCGGACTACTTGACGATGGCGTTGTAGCCGTCAGATTGCAGGCGAAGGCGCATGGCGTCGGCGTCTTTTTTCGTGGCGAAGGGGCCGACCTGTACGTGGAGCAGCTTGTCCTGCGGGGTCTGGTGTATGGCTACGGTGTAGCCGCGTTTTTTGAGGGCAGTTGCTAGGATGTTCGCATCTTCCTGGTGGGAGACGGCGGCGACTTGCACTACGGCGGTGCCGGTGGGTGAGACTGCTGGAGCGGGTGGCGGCGGGGGACCTGGTTTGGAAGGTGCTTCAGCACGTTTAGTGGTGTCGGGCTTAGTGGTGTCGGTGGTTGAGACTACTGTTCTGAGCAGGGCGGCCTGAGGCTGGCTCGTGGTCTGGGCGGAGACGTCGTGGGACGTTGCCGCGGGCTGGTCAGTGGCGTCTGAGGCGGCGTCTGTGGAAGACGGCTGGCGGCTGTTCGCGGCGGATGGGGTCAGCGGGCTGGCGGGTGAGGGCTTGGAGTTATCGCTGTCGGTGTCTGAAGAGACGGCGTCTGAGGCGGCGGAGGCTGACGCGGCGGTAGTTGGAGGCGCGGATCGGCGGCCGAGGGAGTATCCGAAGCCGAAGAAGGCTCCGCAGAGCAGGGCCAGGCCGAGGAAGATGCCGATGATGGTGGTGGTTCCGAGGGAGATCTCACGGTCCTGTGGGTCGATGTCGTGAAGATCGTCTAAGTCGCGGTCTCTGTCGTATAGGGTGTTCACTGTCAGGCCTTCTCCTTGGTGGCGTCAGGGGTTGAGTCGGAGGGCGTGAATGTTCGGTTGAGCAGGTTCATCAGCTCCATGGGGAGGGGGAAGACGATGGTGGTGTTCTTCTCGACGCCGATCTCGGTGAGGGTCTGGAGGTAGCGGAGCTGGAGGGTCATGGGCTGGGTGGCCATGAGCGCGGCGGCTTCGACGAGCTTGGCGGCGGCGTTGAACTCGCCTTCGGCGTGGATGATCTTGGCGCGGCGCTCGCGCTCGGCTTCGGCCTGCTTGGCCATGGCGCGCAGCATGCTCTCGGGCATATCAACCTGCTTGACTTCGACGGAGACGACTTTGACGCCGAAGGGTGCGGTGTGGCCGTCGATGATGCTCTGGATACGGAGGTTGAGGGCTTCGCGGTGGGCGAGGAGGCCGTCGAGATCGACTTCACCGAGGACGGAGCGCAGGGTGGTCTGGGCGAACTGGGAGGTCTGGTAGATGTAGTTGGCGACTTCGATGACGGCGCGGGTGGGGTCGACGACGCGGAGGGTGATGACGGCGTTGACCTTGAGGGTGACGTTGTCGCGGGTGATGACGTCCTGCGGGGGGACTTCCATGGCCTCCTGACGGAGGCTGACGCGGACGATCTGGTCGAGCGGACGGAAGACCCAGATGACGCCCGGTCCTTTGGCTGCCTCCTTCACCCTGCCCAGGCGGAAGATCACGCCTCGCTCGTACTCCTTCAGGATATTCAGGGAGTTGGCAAGGTAGAGCAGGACGATGACGACGGCGAACAGGAGTGGGAGCGACATTTGGTGGAACCTCTGGCGAGCCGGGAAGCTGGCACACCCGTTGCGATTGTAAAGCAGATGCGAGGGCCGGAGGCCGGGCAGGTCTCAAGCTCGTTACCCGGTACGGAGCGGGAGGCGCGGCGGCTGTCAGTTCATGGGTTACCCCCCTCCCCTGGGGGTAGGTGTAGCTAAGTTATTTAGATACAGCCATATACTAAAATTGGAACGTGCAAAATTCTCATTCTAAACGGCTTACGGGTAAATATTTCTTATAAAACGACTTAGGGCTCAGCGTGTGTGCTGAGCCCTGGAGTCCGACCTTTTTTTGATCCTACTTCTATTCTAGTGGATGGAGTGAAACTAATACGTCATGGTTTGGTGGTTTTGTTTTGGCTTTTAAGTGTTTCTATTTCAATATGTTACGAAATGATGTTTGGGATCTGAGGGCTGGGATGGGGTTGACAGGTCTAAAGACGACGAGGACATGCCCGGAAGCATGTCCTCGTCTTGAGTTCTGAGTTTGTGTGTGGCTAGAAGCGGAGGAAGAAACCGAAGCCGGGTTCGATGCTGGTGGTGTGTTGCTGGATGGTGAGGTAGTTGGTCTCGAAGTCCGGGGCTTTGAAGAAGGCTTCGCGGAACTGGGCGCGAACGCCGAAGTGGGTGGAGACGAGGGCTTCGGCACCGACGGAGTAGTAGTAGGTGGCGCGGGCCTGCGGGAGGTAGCCGAGACCGCCGCCGGGGGTGGGGCGGAAGTCTGTGGTTCCGGCACCGACGGCGACGAATGGATTGATGCCGTAGTACTTCTTCGGTGCGTGGACGACGTATCCGAAGGTGTATTCGGCGGCGTTCTGCTGGATACCGCCGGAGGATGGGGGATTCAGGATGCCGAGGGGGGTGAAGGTGTCGGTGTAGCGGGCGTATCCGTAGTTGAACTCAAAGCCGACGAAGGGCTTGACGGTGTAGCGGACGGTGACCAGGGCGCCAACGGTGTTGCCGGGGTGCAGGCTGACGGTGGTGGGTACGGCTTCGACGACGGCAGTGCCGCTGGAGTTGCTGTTGAGGACGCCGATGCCGCTGACGGCGAGATCGAGGCGGGAGAGTTGTTTGTCGAGGGCCGGGTTCTGGGACACTTGAGCGTTTGCGATGGATCCTGCCGAGGCTACCAGCAGACAGAAGATGACACTCCGGGCACAGAACAGGCGAGGTACATTCAACATCAAGACGAAACTCCCTTAGGCGAAAACTGCTGTTTTTAGTCTACTCTGTCCTGCCGGACGGACCCACTTCACGTGGGGTGGTTACTTCGTGACTTGTGTACTTTAGACGTGGCAGGTTGAGGATGGTGGGCCTCCCGTTGGCCGGCGCGATGTTGACTCCGACCAGCGGTAGGACGTTGGGTGATGATCCTGCCGCGACAAGGTATACATGTCACGAAGTGACCGCCCGCTGCGCAGGCGGCCCGTCGGGCAGGACCTATCTTCTCTATCTTTAGTAGACGTCTCGCTGATACCGCTTTTGCTTCTTCATCGTGGCGAGATACTCTGCCGCGTGGTCGAGTGTGCCGTTGGAGCCTCTGGCGATGACATCGAGCAGGGCAAGTTCTACATCTTTCGCCATGCGGGTTGCGTCGCCGCAGACGTAGAAGTAGGCTCCGCGCTCGAGCCAGTCATAGAGTTCCTTGGAACGCTCCTGCATGCGGTCCTGCACGTAGACCTTCTTAGCCTGATCGCGTGAGAAGGCGGTGTCGAGGCGAGTGAGTACGCCGTCCTTCTGCATTCCTAGGAATTGATCTTTGTATAAGAAGTCGAGGGCTTCGCGCTGCTCGCCGAAGAAGAGCCAGTTGTCACCGGGGTGGCCGAGGGCCTGACGCTCTTCGAGGAAGGAGCGGAACGGGGCGATGCCGGTGCCGGGGCCGATCATGATGACGGGCGCGGAGTTGTCTTCGGGCAGGCGGAAGTTCTGGTTGGCGTGGAGGAAGATCGGCATGATGGCGCCGAGGGGGGCGCGCTCGCCGAGGTGTCCGCTAGCAAGGCCCTGGCGCTCGCGGCCGTGGGCGTCGTAGCGGACGACGCGGACGGTGGTCTGGACGTCGTTGGGGTGCATGACCTGGCTGGAGGCGATGGAGTACATGCGCGGGGTGAGGCGGGCGAGGATGTTGAAGAGCTGCTGCGGCTCTTTGACGATGCCGGGGAAGTCGGTTGCGAGGTCGACGAACTCGCGGCCCCAGCAGTACTCTTCGGCGCGGGCTTTGTTGTCGGGGCCGGTCATGACTTTGAGGCCTTCGATCTCGGGGGCGAGCTTGGCGAACTGGGTGACGCTGCCACGGGTGAGTTTGCCGATGGCGAGGCGGGTGCGCAGGGCTTCGTCGAGATCGATGTCGACCTTGTAGTGATCGAGCACGCGCTCATCGCCTTTGAAGCCGAGAGCTTTGAGGACTTCGTCCACGGCCTGGCGGCGGTTCTCGGGCAGAATGCCGACGGCATCGCCTGGGGTGTAGGTCATGCCTTCGTCCAGCGTGAGCTCGACGTGGCGGGTTTCTTTCTCGGAGCCCTCGCCTGTGAGTAGCTCGTTCACCGTGATGGTCGACATAAACGGGTTGTTGCGTGTGTACTTCGACGCGTGCCCGGTCGCAGCCTTCGCTTCCTGTTCCACAACTTCAGTCATCTCTCTATGGTAAAACGCATCGTGCGAAAATGCATGCGCTTTCCGGGCAAAAGAAGCAGTCGGAGGGGATTCGCGGCTTCCACAAGGCGGCGCGGCAGCTATACTGAAGCAGCGCGAAGGCTCGAGTTCCGATTAGACTGGAGATCGGCCCGCTGCGATACGTGAGTTGACGCAAAGCAGCGATGCGGGAGTGGCGAAATGGCAGACGCACTTGGTTTAGGTCCAAGCGGAGCAATCCGTGGGGGTTCGAGTCCCTTCTCCCGCACCAAATTTCTGTAGCAAAACCTGATGGAAAAGAGATTCGATGAGCCAGCAAAATCCTCAAGCCGACCAGCCCCAGCTCAAGCTCACCACTACCGAGGACTATCGCGATGGCTATGCCAACAGCGTGCAGGTTCGGATGAGCGTGTGGGACTTCTTCCTTGTCTTCGGCACGATGTCGCAGGACAACCCTGAGGAGCTGAACGTGAAGAACTTCCAGGGCATCTATCTGAGCCCGCAGCAGGCAAAGGCGCTGTGGAACGTGCTTGGACATAACCTGTCGCAGTATGAGCAGACGTTCGGCACGCTGTCGCTCGAGCCTGTTCCGCAAGTGGACGGCCCTGTTCACTAAAAGCGTGCGACCTCCAGGCAGTGCAGTTGATGATCGCGGTGACGGTGGGCTGGCAGACATTCCTTTGTGGATGCTCTATCCGCTGTTTTTTGTCGCGGTGTATCTCTCGCACTTCCGGCTGCTTCGTCTGCCATATTTCTGGGACGAGGGAGGGTATTACATTCCGGCGGCGTGGGATTTTTTTCGCACGGGCACGCTGATTCCGCAGAGCACGGTGACGAACGCGCATCCGCCGCTGCCATCGATTCTGCTGGCTGGGTGGTGGCATCTTTCGGGCTATGTGGTGAGCGGGACGCGCACGCTGGTGTGCCTGGTTGCGGCGGCGGCTCTGCTGGGCGTTTATAAGCTGGCACGGGAGCTTACGAGTACGCCGGTGGCGGCGGTTACGGTGGTGCTGACGGCGATCTATCCGGTGTGGTTTGCGCAGAGTACGCTGGCGCATGCGGATATCTTTGCGGCGGCGTTTACGCTTTGGGGACTGGCTTTTTACTTCGATCGGGCGGATGTTGAAGGTGGCGTCGCTGCGCCGATTTCGCATGGGAGTGCGCTGTGGACGGCGGGGATGTTTTCTCTGGCGGTGCTTTCGAAGGAGACCGCGATTGTTACTCCGGCTGCGCTTGCGGGGTGGGAGATTTATCTGTTTCTCCGGGATCTGTTTCTGAAGGATCGGGGGGACGCGGTTTTGCGGCGGCTGCATCTGGCGTGGGCTGGGGCGCTGGCTCTGCCGATTCTGCCGCTGGTGGCGTGGTACGCGTATCACTTTCACCGGACTGGATTTGTGTTCGGGAATCCTGAGTTTCTTCGCTACAACGCGACGGCGAATCTTACGGTCTACCGCATCTTGCTTTGTCTTTATCACCGGTTGCTGCACCTGACGGCGCACATGAATATGTTCGTGCCGGTGGTGTGCGCGATTGCGGCGGCTTTGATTCCGGTGGCGGCGACGAATAAAAGGCTGCCGATTTCGCGTCCCGCGCTTAAGGCTATCGGGATTGTGCTGCTGGCGAACTGGGTCGCGTTTTCGGTGCTTGGCGGGGCGTTGCTGACTCGATATCTTCTGCCGATGTTTCCGCTGGTGCTGGTGGTGTGCGTAAACACTTGGCGTCGGCGGATGCCGGAGCGGTGGCTGTTGATTGCGGGACTGAGCGCGGCGGCGTTTCTGGCGGGGATCTGGATCAATCCGCCGTATGCTTTTGCGCCTGAGGACAACCTGACGTATCGCGATATGATCGTGCTTCATCAGCATGCTGTACGGTTTATCGATCAGCACTATCCAGCGGCGACGGTGTTGACGGCGTGGCCTGCGACGTCGGAGTTGAGCCGTCCGGAGCTTGGTTATACGGACCATCCGGTGAAGACAGTCGCGCTGCAGAACTTTGCTGCGGACCAGATTCAACAGGCTGCGGCTGATCCGGGAAGCTACGACGTTGCGCTGATCTTTTCGACCAAGTGGGAGCCGCCGGCAGAGAAGGTTGATCTTGGGCGACGCAATCAGTCAGACGATACGAAGTACTTCGACTTTCACCATGATCTGCCGCCGTCGGAGGTGGCTGCGATTCTTCATGGGCAGGTGGTGTGGCAGGCTCATCGCAGGGGGGAGTGGGCGGCGGTGATTCACTTTCCGCGTATCGTCGAGGCGAGCCTGCGCTGACGAACGGGCAGGTGGTTCGTCTGTAGAACGCGACGCTCTATACTCATACGTGTGCTGAGCCTCCACACACTTCGCCGCATTCTGCCGACTCTTCTGCTCCTCTGCACGCCTTTTGCACATTCTCAGTCCGCGCCGTCTGCTGACACGGGCGGGCGGGTTGTTTTGGTGCTGCCCTTCGACAATCGCTCCGGGCAGTCGAACCTTGGGTGGATCGGCGATTCGTTTCCCGACACGCTGAATCAGCGGCTTACCTCTTCGGGGTTTCTTACGATTACGCGCGATGACCGACAGTATGCGCTGGATCATCTTGGGCTGCCGATTGATTTTCGTCCGTCGCGGGCTACGACTATTCGCATCGCCCAGACGCTCGATGCCGACTTCGTGATTGTGGGGAGCTACACGATTGAGAACGACCATATCGCGGCGCAGGCGCAGGTGCTTGAGGTGAACAAGCTAAAGCTGTCGGAGGCGCTGGTTGATTCGAGTCCGCTGGCGCGGCTGTTCGACCTGGAGAACGCGATTGCGTGGAAGGTTGCGCGGCAGATCGATCCTCATTTCAACATCGCGCAGCAGACCTTTCTCTCGTCTTCTGAGGGGATTCGGTTGAGTGCGTTTGAAAACTATATTCGTGGGACCGACGCTACGACGGCGCAGGAGCGCATCAAGCGGCTGCAACAGGCGGTGCAGGAGAATCCTAACTATCCGGCTGCGCTGCTTGCGCTGGGTAAGGCGCAGTTTGCGCAGCGCGACTACGACCAGGCTGCGACGACGCTGGCGAAGATTCAACGTTCGGATCGGCGCGCTCTTGAGGCGGGATTTTATATTGGGCTGGCGCGATTTAATTCAGGGAAGTATGCGGAGGCTGAGTCTGCGTTTGCCTTCGTTGCGAGCAGGCTTCCGCTGCCCGAGGTGGTGAACAATCAGGCTGTGGCTTCGAGCCGTCAGGGGCACGATGCGGTTCCGCTGTTTCAACGGGCGTCGACTGCTGATCCGAGCGATGTGGACTATCACTACAACGTGGCTGTGGCGCTGCTTCGGCGAGGCGACTTTGCGGGAGCGCAGCGTGAGGTGGACCAGACGCTGAAGCTGCGGCCTACCGATACGGAGGCGACGCAGCTGAAGGCTATGATCTCTGCGGGGCGGGCGCTGCCGGCTGCGGCGAAGGTTGCGAGTTCCACTGACACAGTGCCGAGTTTCGATCCGCTTGAGCGGATTCGACGGACGTACTCCGAAAGTTCGTTTCGTCAGGCGGCATTCCAGCTTGACCAGATGCGCGCTGCCCGGATGGCTACGCTGCCTCCGGCGGAGCAAGCTGCGCAGTACGCACAGCTTGGGCACGACTATCTTGCGCAGGGTTTGATTCCTGAGGCTGAGCACGAGTTTCAGACGGCGATCTCTGCTGACTCTTCGAGTGCTGCGGCTCATGCGGGGCTTGCGCAGGTGCGGGAACATAGCGGCGATAGTGCGGACGCGCGGGCGGAGGCTCAGACGGCGATCAGGCTGCATCCGAGCACGGATGCTTATCTTGTGCTGGCGCGGCTTGATCTTCAGGCGAATCAGTTGGAGTCTTCTGCGTCGGATGTGAAGAAGGCGCTGCAGATCGATCCTAAGGACTCGGCTGCGCTGGGGATGAAGCAGGCGCTGCAGACTCGTGGGCAGGCTTTGCCATGAGAACGGATTTGTCCTGCCGGACGGGCCCACTGCTCGTGGGGAGGTCACTTCGTGACTTTTGTACCCCGTTGGGTGGGCCTCCCGTTGGTCGGGATGAGGATGATTGCCGACCATCGGGAGGCCCACCCAACGGTTTAAAGAGGCGTGCGAACGCCCGCCCGCTGCGCAGGCGGTCCGTCCGGCAGGACATTGTCTTTACAATTTTCTTGCTCTTTTTAGTTCTTCTTCCTCTTCATGCGCAGACATCTACTGTGGTGAAGCTCACGATTCACGACACCATCCAGCCGATCACGGCTGACTACCTTCAACGCGGTCTTCAGCAAGCCGCAAAGGTGCATGCACAGGCGGTGCTTGTCTCTCTTGGTACGCCGGGTGGTCTGCTTGAGTCGACTCGCGTAATGGTTCAGGCTATCGAGAACTCTTCCGTTCCGGTCATCGTTTATATTTCGCCGACTGGCAGCCGCGCTGGGTCGGCAGGATTTTTTCTGCTGGAGGCTGCTGACATTGCGGCGATGGCTCCGGGTACGAATGCGGGGGCTGCGCATCCGATTGTGGAGGGCCGGACGCTGGATCCGATCCTTAAGGCGAAGATCGAAAACGATGCTGCAGCGTTTCTTCGGTCGTATAGCGCGCGCCGTGGACGCAATGTTGAAGCGGCTGAGGATGCGATTCGTAATTCGAAGTCTTATAGCGATGAAGAGGCTCTGAAGCTGAAGCTGGTCGATCTGGTGGCGACGAATGACTCAACGCTGCTTGATGCTCTCGACAATCGCGAGGTGCGGCGCTTCGACGGGACGACACAGACGCTTCATCTTCGTGGTGCGGCGATCGAGGTGGTTGCGCCGTCTATGCGCGAGAGGCTGCTGAGCAAGCTTACGAATCCTGATGTGGCCGTGTTGCTGATGGTGCTTGGTGCGCTGCTTATCTACCTGGAATTTAATGTTCCGGGGACGGTTGTGCCTGGGTCGCTGGGTACGCTGTTTGTTCTGCTTGGGCTCTTTGGTTTGAATCTGCTGCCGATTCGCCATACGGCTGTTGTTCTTCTGCTGGCTGCGGTGTTTCTTATGGTGCTCGAGATTAAGTTCACCAGCCATGGTGTGCTTGCGTTCGCAGGTATTGCGTGTTTGGTGTTTGGCCTGGCTACGCTGGTGGATGGGCCTATTCCGGAGCTGCGCGTGCATACGGCTACGGCTGTGGGTGCGGGGCTGGGGTTTGGTGTGATCACGTTTGGGCTGGCGTGGATTGCGCTGAAGGCTCGGCGAGGGAAGGTGCTGACGGGGCCGCAGGCGATGGTGGGCGCGGTTGCGATCGCTCGGACTGCGCTGGCGCCGGATGGTCAGGTGGAGATTCGCGGGGAGCTGTGGCAGGCGAGTCTGCGTGGTGCTGCGGCGGTGAGTGCTGGGGCTTTTGTTTCGGTGCGCGGGGTGGATGGGCTGGTGCTTTTGGTGGAGGCTGGGAAAGATGCTGTCCTGCCGGACGGGCCCACTGCTCGTGGGGAGGTCACTTCGTGACCTTTGTACCCCTTCGGGTGGGCCTCCCGTTGGTCGGCAATAAAGATGATTCCGACTAGCGAGAGGACTGATATTGCTTGCGCGGGCTTGACAGGTATACGCGTCCCCGTCCGGCAGGACAAAGGGTTAGACGCGGTGATGGTCGGGGCGCCAGTCGGTGATGTTTTGCTTGATGGCTTTGGGTTCGAGATTCTGGGTGAGGGTTTTGTGGGCGAGTGCGGGTAGCTCTGCGTCGGAGGCGAAGCGGAGGGCGGTGAGCTGTTTGGCGGTAAGTTCATCAATGTGGGCGCGGTCTTCGGCGGGGAGGAGCGCGTGAAGACGGAGGCGCTCTTCGAGGCGTATGACGCGGTCCTGGGCCTTGAGGGCGCTGCCACGGGCGCGGTCAGCCATAAGAAGGAAGACGATGGCCATGACGATCCACCAGAGATGGGTGTGCCGGTAGGCGGGCCAGTTGTGGACTGTGATGTAGATGGAGAAGATGAGGTTCAGGAGGAGAAGGGGGATGATGACGAAGTGGAAGAGGGGGTCTAAGCGGGTGTGATTTTTGAAGCTTTGTGGTGCGGGCATGGGCTTACCTTTCAGGTGAGACGAGCATAGCATTTTTGCATTTTTTTCTGATGGTGGTGGGTGTAGGTTTTAGGGGCTTTCTCCTTTTGTTTTGAAGGGGGTTTTGGGAGTGCGGTGAGTTTCGTGGTGGCTTTTGGTGGTGAATAGGTGGTGGTTTGTGTGGTGGAGATGGTTGGGTGGAGGTGATTATTTTGGCTGCGAAAAATGTGACAGGGGGATGGGACTATTTTTTGCGGGTGGGATAGCCTTGAGGGATGAAGAGTTCAGGCAGGAAGCGGATTGGCGTGCATGTGGGGACGGCGGGTGGAACGTGGACGGCGGTGGAGCGTGCGGTGGCGGCGGGGGCGAATACGTTTCAGATCTTCTCTTCGAGTCCGCGGCAGTGGCGGGCGGCGGCGGTGAAGCCGGAGGATGCGAAGAAGATGCTGGAGCTGCGAGCGAAGCATGATGTGGGGCCGGTGTCGGTGCATGCGAGCTACTTGATTAATCTGTGCAGCCAGACGGAGAGTGTGCGGGAGAACAGCGTGGGGGCGTTTCGCGGTGAGGTGGAGCGGGCGATGGCGCTGGGGGCGGAGTACCTGGTGCTGCATCCGGGGAGCTGGAAGGGGTTGACGCGGGAGGAGGGGCTGCGGCTGGCGGCGGAGTCGATTGTGAAGGCGGTGGATGGGATTGATTTTTCTCAGACGGCCGCGCCGGGGAAGGAGTTTCGGATTCTGATTGAGAACACGGCGGGAGCGGAGTTTTCGCTGGGAGGGAAGTTGGAGCAGGTGGCGGAGTTGGTGGAGAGGCTGAAGCCTTGCGCGCCGGTGGGAGTGTGTCTGGATACGTGCCATGTGCATGTGGCGGGGTATGACCTGGTTTCGACGGATGGGTACGTCGAGACGATGATGGTGGTGGGGGATACGGTGGGGTTTGAGGCGGTGAAGGTGTGGCACTGCAACGATGCGAAGGCGGCGATGGGTTCGAAGCTCGACCGGCATGAGCATATCGGCGAGGGGACGATTGGGGCGGAGGTGTTTCGGAAGCTGCTGCACGATGAGCGGTTTGCTCATGCGGCGTTTATTGCGGAGACGCCGGTGGACGCTCCGGGAGATGAGGCGAGGAATGTTGGGGTGTTAAGGACGCTGGGGGCGGGGTAGTGCTTGGAGCTTAAAGACTTGTCCTGCCGGACGGTCCCACTGCTCGTGGGGAGGTCACTTCGTGACGTATATACCCCTTCGGGTGGGCCTCCCGTTGGTCGGCAGGATGATTGTTGCTTCTACTCCCACTCGATTGTTCCGGGGGGCTTCGAGGTGATGTCGTAGACCACGCGATTGATTCCTCGGACCTCGCTCACGATTCGGCTTGAGATCGTTCGCAGCACCTCGTACGGTAGCGGAGCCCAGTCCGCGGTCATGCCATCTTCGCTCTCGACGGCGCGCACTGCGCAGGTGTTTGCATAGGTTCGCTGGTCTCCCATGACGCCGACGCTTTTGACGGGGAGCAGGACCGCGAAGCTCTGCCATACCTTTCGGTATAGGCCGGCCTTTTTGATCTCGTCCACCACGATCTGGTCGGCCTCTTGCAGAATCGCTACGCGCTCTGCGGTGACTTCGCCAAGGATTCTTACAGCAAGGCCTGGGCCGGGGAATGGCTGGCGTTCGATAATATCTTCCGGCATGCCGAGGTCGCGGCCGATCCGGCGTACTTCATCTTTGAAGAGGTCGCGGAGTGGTTCGATGAGTTTTAATTTCATATCTGCAGGCAGGCCGCCTACGTTGTGATGGCTCTTGATGGTGTGTGAGGGGCCGTGGACGCTGCTGGACTCGATGACGTCTGGGTAGAGTGTGCCCTGGACGAGCCATGCGATCTCTTCGCCGGAGCTCTTTTCGGCTTCGAAGATCTTCTTTGCCTCATCGTCGAATACGGCGATGAACTCGTTTCCGATTATCTTTCGTTTCTGTTCTGGATCGGTGACTCCGGCGAGCTTTGTCAGGAATCGTTCGCTCGAATCGACGGCGACGACGTTCAGTCCTAGTTGTTCGCGCATCGTCGTCTGCACTTTGAGGAACTCATCTTTGCGCAGGACGCCGTTGTTCACGAAGATGCAGGTCAGGCGGTTTCCGATGGCACGGGCGACCAGAACTGCGGCCACGCTCGAATCTACGCCTCCGCTTAGACCGCAGATCGCATGTCCTTCGCCGACCTGTGCGCGAACTCGCTCGACGGTGGATTGGATGAAGTGCTCGGGGGTCCAATCCTGTTTGGCTCCGCAGATGTCGAGGCAGAAATTTTTTAGCAGCTCCATCCCCTGGCGGGTGTGCGCGACTTCAGGATGAAATTGAACGGCCCAGATCTTCCGAGCTTCGTTCGCGATTCCGGCAACGGCATTGGCGGTTTTGGCGGTGAGGGAGAAGCCGTCGGGCAGTGTTTCGGCTTCGTCACCGTGCGACATCCAGACGTTCATCTCGCCGGGAAGACCGTGGAAGAGCGGCGTCTCCGCTACGACTGTGACTTCGGCGTGGCCATACTCGCGGGCGGCTGCGCTTACGACCTTGCCGCCGAGGTTGTGCACGATGAACTGCAGGCCGTAGCAGATGCCAAGGATGGGAGCGCCCATGTCGAGCACAGCTTTGTCTGCGGCGGGCGCGTCTGTGTCGTAGACGGAGCAGGGGCCGCCGGAGAGAATGATGCCCTTCGGGTTCAGCGCTTTGATCTGCGTGAGTGGAGCGGTGCAGGGAAGCACGACGGAGAAGACGTTGAACTCGCGTATACGCCGCGCGATGAGTTGCGTGTACTGCGATCCAAAGTCCAGAATGACAATCGTTGAGGTATCCACACATCCAGTGTAAACGCGACGCGGCTTCGCCTTGTCTTCGGCAGAGCGAGGTTGCGTTGCTTAGTAGTTCGAGTCCTTCTGGCGTGCGTTCTCCATGCCGTTGACTACGCCGATGCCGAGCATGATGACGGCGATGGCAATAATGTAGGCCGCAGGGATGTGAATGAGGTAAGCCATGTAGGACACAGCAGCGATTAGAGCTAGTGATCCGAAGGCATAAAACGCAGAGGACATAGTCTCTCTCCGAATGGGAATTAAGGGGACCCGTGGAGAGTATGATGCATGATTTGGTGCGGAGGCGAGATAACTTTAGTACTCGTACGCCCGCCAAAGTTGAAGATAGGCCACCTGCCGGGCTACGTGGAAGAAGTCCGAGCCCAATAGGTAGAGCATGGTAACGCCGATCCACCAACCCATGAGAAACTCGGGCGTGGTGACGCTTTCGAAGGGCAGAGGGGTCGCCGAGAAGACCATCGCCAATACAATCAACGCGATCTTGACGATTCCCATGACGAGGTTGATCTCTACTAGCTTCGACTTCAAGGGGCCGAGACGGAAGGCTGCGGCGAGGCTTGCGCGTACTCCTAGTCCCTTTAACATCGCAAGCAGAGGGGCGACGGAGAGGGCCCAGCTCATGACGGCCCATAGGGTGAAGAGGCCGAGCGTCGCGACGATGACGAGGGAGAAGTAGGCTACGAGGTTTGGCTCGCCACCGCTGGCCATCGGCCCGGTGACCGTCCACTCGGCTACTCGCTCCATGCCCCAGAACCACACTGCGAAGCTTCCGAGAAGTGCAATGACGCGAATGGCTTGCAGCACGATCAGTGTGCCTATGCGGCGGTGCATTCGGCTGTCTGCTCTTCGCAGGACGATGGTTCGGCCCACTGAGGAGACGACGACCCATGTGACCACGAGTAGAGGTGCGAGCCACAGGGCTAAGTGCAGGACTGGCGGCAGTAGCAGGGCTAGCGCTTTTGCGAGGGTTACGGCGGAGGCCATAGGGTCGAGTACGGTCATGCTTCGCAGGGCGCCGTAGTCGAGTGGCGTTGCCTGCAGGATCTTGAGGGCTTCGTAGCGAAGGATGAGGAGCGCGGGGATTCCATAGGCCCAGCGCCAGAGAACTTCGAGTGCCGTCAGCGATGGGCGCCGCCAGCACTCGGATAGCGTGTGCACGAAGGACTGCGTTCCGCGCACGGTTCCTGCAACTACGACTCCGTCCTGCGAGATCTGATCCACTACTTCACCACGAGATTGACGAGCTTGCCCGGCACTACGATTACTTTGACTACTGTCTTGCCTTCGATTCGGGCGATTACTTTTGCATCGGCGAGGGCTGCGGATTTTACTGTCGCTTCATCGCTTTCTGCGGGGACTTTTACTACGTTGACCAGCTTGCCGTTGACCTGCACTGGGATTTCGACTTCGTCCTCACGCGCGAGATCTTCGTTGGCTATGGGCCATTGCGTGCGGAAGACGACGCCATTGCCGCCCATCGTCTCCCAGAGTTCGGCGGCGAGGAATGGAGCGAAGGGGGCGAGCAGCAGGGTGAGGCCGCGAAGTACCTCTGCCATCGCGCTGGGCGAGACCTCGCCTGCGTCCATGGCAGACTCGTTCGCCGTGATCTCGTTTACGAGAATCATGATGGACGAGATGGATGTGTTGAAGTGCCAGCGGCCATCGAAGTCGTGCGTGATCTTGGCGATGGTCTGGTGCAGTCTTCGCAGCAAGGCTTGCCCTGCCGAGGTCTCGGAGCTTTCGCTCGGAGCATTCGGCGTGGCGCATGTGGCGGCGTACTTGGTTACGAGGCGGTGCACTCTGCTTAGGAATCGGCTGATGCCGGCGACTCCTTCTTCCTGCCACTCCAGATCGCGGTCCGGTGGCGCGGCGAAGAGGGCGTACATGCGGGTTGCGTCGGCGCCGTAGCGTTCGATCATCAGGTCGGGCGACACGACGTTGCCCTTGGATTTGGACATCTTTGCGCCGTCTTTGATCACCATGCCCTGGGTGAACAGGCGCTCCGCGGGCTCGTCGTTGTTGATCAATCCGAGATCGCGCATCACCTTGGTCCAGAAGCGTGAGTAGATGAGGTGGAGGATCGCGTGTTCTACGCCGCCGATGTACTGGTCGATGGGGAACCAGTAGTTTGCCTTGTCGGAGTCGAAGGGAGCGGTTGAGTTTTTGGCGTCGGTGTAGCGGTAGAAGTACCAGCTTGAGTCGACGAAGGTGTCCATCGTGTCGGTTTCGCGTCGCGCAGCTCCGCCGCACCTGGGGCACTTTGCGTTGACGAATTCCGCGACGCGGCCGAGGGGGGAACCGTTCGTCTGGGTGATGTCGATCTGCTCGGGCAAGAGGATCGGCAGCTCGCTTTCGGAGACGGGCAAGGGCTCGTCGGGCGAGCAGGTGTCGCAGTAGACCATCGGAATTGGCGTACCCCAGTACCGCTGACGGCTGACGCCCCAGTCCTTCAGGCGATATGTAACGGTGGGGGTGCCAAATCCTTTTGACTTGGCGAACGCGGCCATCTTCTCCTGGGCCTCGAGGCAGTTCTCGCCGGTCCACTCGCCGGAGTCGATCAGGACTGCTTCGTCCTCGCCGGTGTAGGGTAGGGCGAGGTCGTTGGTATCTACGTTGGGAGCGATGACGCGGCGCATCGGAAGTGCGTACTTCTGGGCGAACTCAAAGTCCCGCTCATCGTGCGCGGGGACGCTCATGATTGCGCCGGTTCCGTAATCGGCGAGAATGTAGTTTGCGACCCAGATGGGCACGCGCTCGCCGTTGAATGGGTTGATCGCATAACGGCCTGTGAATACGCCGTGCTTTTCGATGGCGCCTAATGCGTCGGTCTCGCGTGCTTTCTTCTGCTGCTCTAGTAGTTCTTCGATCTGGATTCGCAGCGCGTCATCTTCGAGTGCGAATGCTTTGGATACGGCGTGCTCTGGCGCAAGCTGCACTGACGTTGCGCCGAAGATAGTGTCGACGCGCGTGGTAAATACTGTGACCTTGGCATCGCTGCCGGCGACGCTGAAGTCGACGAGCGCGCCTTCGCTTCGGCCGATCCAGTTGCGCTGCATGGTGCGGACCTTTTCGGGCCAGCCTTCGAGCTTGTCTAATCCCTGGAGAAGCTCGTCGGCGTATCGTGTGATGCGGAAGAACCACTGGGTTAGATCGCGCTGCTCGACGACGGTGTCTTCGTGGCGCCAGCAACATCCACCTACGACCTGCTCGTTCGCGAGTACGGTCTGGCACTCGGGGCACCAGTTGACCTTGCTCTTCTTGCGGTAGGCGAGGCCCTTTTCGAACATCTTGAGGAAGAACCACTGGTTCCATCGGTAGTAGTCGGGGAGGCAGGTGGTGACTTCGGTGGACCAGTCGTAGCTCAGCCCCATGCGGCGCATCTGCACCTTCATGGCGGCGACGTTCGCGAGGGTCCACTGGCGTGGGGGAACTTTGTTTTTTAGCGCGGCGTTCTCTGCGGGAAGGCCGAACGCATCCCAGCCCATGGGGTGCAGGACGTTGAAGCCGCGCATCCACATGTGTCGCGCAAGGGCATCGCCGATGGCGTAGTTGCGGACGTGGCCCATGTGCAGTGCGCCGCTTGGGTAGGGCAGCATCTCCAGGCAGTAGTACTTCGGCTTGCCGGAGTCGTGGCCCTCGGCGGCGTACAGTGAGGCGTCTGCGTCCCAGCGGGTCTGCCACTTCGGCTCTATCTCGGACGGACTGTACCGCTGCTTCTCACTCTCGATCTTTTCTATCGCTGGCTTTTCAATCCCTGACATATCTTTTGATTGTAAAGAATTTAGAGAAAAAAGCCCGGGAGAGTCTCATCGCCGCTAGGTGGTATCGACCTGTAGCGCGATGCGGAGCTGGTTCGGATGTGGTGCGAGGTAAGGAGAGAGTATTGGCACGTTGAGGGTATGGCAGGTCCTTCGACTGCGCCTCTCGCGATGAAACCGCGAGAGACTCCGCTCAGGATGACGCTTTCTATCAATCCATCACATGCGCTCCGGCTATAGGCCGATACTGCCTAGAGGTGAGTTAGAGGGTGGCAGAGGGCAAGAAAAAGCGCCACATTGCTGTGGCGCTTCTGTGGACGATAGATGAGCCGGGGTGACTAGCCTTTGGAGTCGACTTTGTCGTGCCAGGAGTGGGCGTTTTTGAGTGCGTTGTTGACGTTGGTGATGTTTTCTACGCCGGTGGTATTGAGCCAATCTTCGAAGGCCTTTGCGCCTTGTTTGGCATAGATGGCAATGCCGTCCTTCCAGGTGGCGCGGCCGCAGAGGACGCCGTTGAAGGTGGTGCCGGATTCGACGGCGAGTTCGAGGGTTTCGATGAAGACGGGATTGGAGACGCCAGCGGAGAGGTAGATGAAGGGCTTGTGGGTCATGGTGGCGGCGTCGCGGAAGTGCTGGAGAGCCTCGGCGCGGGTGTAGGCCTTTTCGCCCTTGAAGGACTTGGTGCCTTCGACGAAGGCCATCTCGACGGGGACTTCGACCTTAAGGACGTCTACGTTGTAGCGAGCCTTGCCGAACTCGGCCATGGAGCCGGAGGTGACTTCGGGCTTCTTTTTGGCGTATTCGAGGGACTTTTCCTCACCGCCGTGGGCGTCGTAGCCGACGAGTTCGAGGAAAAAGGGGATGTCGTGGGCGATGCACTCGTCGCCGATGCGTTCGACCCAGGCTTGCTTGAGGTCGTTGACTGGGGACTTCTCGAAGGGGGTGTAGTAGAGGAGGATCTTGATGCAGTCGGCGCCGGCTTCCTTGAGACGGCGGACGCTCCAGAGGTCGAGGAGGTCGGGCAGGCGGCCGGGGGTGGTGGCGTCGTAGCCGGTCTTCTCGTAAGCGAGGAAGAGGCCCTTGCCGTTGCGGTGTTTGGAGGCGGGGAGGCCGAACTCAGGATCGAGAAGGATGCCGGTGGCGTGCTTGGTGAGGACGGAGGTGACGAGGATCTTGAACTCTTCGAGGTCGTGGGCGTCGGCGGCGGCACCGCGCTCCTTGGCGAGGGACTTCTGGAGGGAGCCGCGCTGGTCCATGGCTGCAGCGGCGATGACGCCGCGATGGTCGGAGACGGCTTTGAGGCCGGCTAGTTTTCCTGGGGTCAACTTGATCATGGGTGCTGTCTCCTGAGACGGTTCGAGTGATGAAGGACTACGAGACGACATTTTACACAGTGGAGGGCTTGGTTTGCGTTACAGGCTTGTCCTGCCGGACGGGCCCACTGCTCTCGGCCACCCCACGAACGAAGACCTGTTTGTGGGGACCC
>NZ_LMUR01000003.1:64405-97737 GCF_009765825.1 Granulicella sp. L60
AGATCTTTATGTAGCGCGTGCGGGGTCCAGGTCGATGTCCTTGCGGCGGGAGGAGACGATGCCGAAGATCGCGATATAGACGTAGCAGATGGCGGGCAGGATGAAGGCGTGCTGGACGCCTACGCGGTCGGCGAGGAAGCCTTCTGCCAGGGGAATGAGCGCTCCGCCGACGATGGCGGCGACCATGAGGCTGGAGCCTTTGCTGGTGAGTTCTCCCAGACCAGCGAGGCCGAGCGAGAAGATGCTGGGGAACATGATGGAGTTGAAGAAGCCGACCAGAAGGACGCTGACCATGGCGATGTGGCCGGTGCTCATCATGGTGAGGGCGACGAGGGCGCAGGCGATGAAGGCGGCAGCGGCGAGGGCCTTGCCAGTGCTGACGAAGCGGAGGACGTACGAGCCGATGAAACGTCCGATCATGGCTCCGCCCCAGTAGAAGGCGACGAAGTGGGCGGCGGTTTGTTCGGGGTAGCTCATGATCTGGGGAAGGCCTAGGTAGTTGATGAGGAAGCTGCCGATGGAGACCTCGGCTCCGACGTAGACGAAGATGCCGAGCGCGCCCATGAGGAGGTAGGGGTTGGACCAGATGCTTCCTTTGGCGCTGCTTTTGAGTTCGCCGGGGCGGAAGTCGCGGGTGAAGTCGGTGGTGGGAAGTTTGATGAGGCCGATGCCGGTGGCGAGGGCGAGGAGCAGGAGAGCGATGACGAGGTAGGGAAGGCGGACGGTGGAGGCCTGCTGGGCGCGGTAGTCCTGCAGCATGGCGCCGGAGAGGGACTTGACGTTGTCGGGTACGGCAGCGGCTGCGCCGAGGATGAGGGCTCCGCCGATGAAGGGGGCGACGGTGGTGCCGAGTGAGTTGAAGGCCTGGGCGAGGTTGAGTCGGCTTGCGGAGGTGGCCTGGGGACCGAGGTTGGTGACGTAGGGGTTTGCCGAGACCTGGAGTCCGGTGATGCCGGCGGCGAGGATGACGAGTGCGGAGAGGAAGAGCGGGAAGGAGGCCAGGGTGGCGGCGGGAAGGAAGAGGAGCGCTCCTGTGGCCATGACGACGAGGCCGATGACCATAGTCTGCTTGTAGCCGCGCCACTCGACGAGTTTGGCGGAGGGCAGGGCGAAGATGAAGTAGGAAGAGAAGAAGGCGAACTGTACGAGGAGAGCCTTGCCGTAGGAGAGGTCGAAGATTCCTTTGAGGTGCGGGATGAGGATGTCGTTGAGACAGGTGAGGAAACCCCACATGAAGAAGAGCACGGTGGCGATGCTCATGGCACGGACGTCGGTGGACTGCGGATCGCGGGTGAGGGTGTTCTGTGGGGCTGCTGTAATCAAATCGCACCTGCCTTGGCCGTGGAATGTTCCGGCTGGAAGATTCTACAGGGAAACGGGATGGAGTTCGGCATGGTCATTGGATGGATGGCGGCTGCGCGAGTTTTTGATGAGATGGAATTGGACAGGTTGGCGCGAGAGGGACTGCAACCCTGAATGATGACGGGCCATCCTACGAAGACTGGCGTAAGCTGCCGTGGATTGCGAATTATCCCTTGCCGAAAGCCTTGTGGCATGCGGTTCTTGACGAGGTAAGGGCTGGATGCTTCAAAAGAAAAAAATCATATTAGCGGCTGTATATTTGCTCGCGACGATTCAGTTTGTGTGGTGCTATCTGTGGCTGACGCGGCCGTATGTGAATACGGCTCTGTATGAGCAGGGACGGGAACGGATGCCGTTCCAGGGGCGCAGCCTGATGATGGTGCCGATGCGGTGGGCGCATGAGAGTGCGGCGCTGCATTGGATGACGGGACCGTTTGCGGGTTCGCGTTTCTGGTTTCCGAAGCCGGTGGCTCCGGAGGTGATGGTGCAGGCGGTGATCGATGTGGCGTGCCTGCTGCTGACGGGATATTTCGTGACGAAGATCTACCAGGCGAGCTCGCGGCAGAGGCTGCTGACGCCGATGGTGTATCCGCTGCTGCTTGTGGTCTGCGGGGCGACGTATGTGATGCATACGGTACAGAACTTTCGGTTTATCTACGACCTTCCGAGTCTGATGTTTTTTGCTGCGGCGATGTACCTGATGTACTTCCGGTGGGACTGGATCTACTTTGCCGGGTTGTTTGTGCTGGCGACGATGAATCGCGAGACGACGCTTCTGCTACTTCCTCTGTATATGTTGAATGGGGCGGTAGAGCGGGGAAGGCTGCGCTGGCAGCTTTTGTTTCGGATGCGGACGATGGCGATGGTGGTTCCGCTGACGGTGGTGTGGATTGGCTGGCAGGTGGCGATGCGCCATGTGTTTGCGCAGAACGTGTCTGAGTTCTATCCGCGCATCGATTGGAACGTGAAGTCGATGCTGGCGCCACAGGCGTGGCCGCAGTTGTTGAGCGCATGCGGGTATCTGCTGCTGTTTGTGGTGGTGGCGCGGAGGCAGATATGCGATGTGCGGCTGCGGGCGTGGATGTGGCTGGTGCCGGTGTGGTTCGTGTTTATGTTCGTGTACGGGATCTTGATCGAGACGCGGGTGTTTGGGGAGCTGATCCCGTTTGTGGTGTGCGCGACGACGTTGATCGTGGAAGAGATGCTAGCGGCGCGGATGCGGAAGTCGGTTCGGGAGCCGGGACTCGAGATCGCTGGTTCGCTCGAGTCCCCGCTGAAGGTGCGTGAGGCGGCTTGAACGGCGTGCTATTGGGCTGAGCTTAGGACGGCTTGCTGGGCGGCGAGTAGCTCACGGATACCCTTTTCGGCGTAGTCGAGCATCTGGCTTAGCTGGGTGCGGGTGTAGGAGTCGTGTTCGGCGGTAGCCTGGGTCTCGACGAGTCCGCCTGAGGCGAGCATGACGACGTTCATGTCGACTGCGGCGCGGGAGTCTTCTTCGTAACAGAGGTCGAGGAGGACGCTGCCGTCGACGATGCCGACGGAGGTGGCGGCGACCATCTGCTTAAGGGGTGAGGTCTTGAGGGTGCCGGCTTTGACGAGCTTTCCGAGGGCCAGGGCGAGGGCGACGCAGGCTCCGGTGATGGCTGCGGTGCGTGTGCCTCCGTCGGCCTGGAGGACGTCGCAGTCGAGGATGATGGTGCGTTCGCCGAGGAGCTTCATGTCCACCACACTGCGGAGGGAGCGGCCGATGAGGCGCTGGATCTCGTGGGTGCGGCCGCCGACCTTGCCGCGTTCGCTCTCGCGTGCGGTGCGGGTGAGGGTGGCGCGGGGGAGCATGCCGTACTCGGCGGTGACCCAGCCGCGGCCGGAGTTGCGGAGCCAGCCAGGAACGCCCTGCTCGATGGTGGCGTTGCAGAGGACGCGGGTGTTGCCGGACTCGATGAGGACGGAGCCCTCGGGCATGGTGATGTAGTGGGGGGTCATGCGGACGGTGCGGAGGGCGTCTGCTGTGCGGTGGCCGGGACGGAAGAGCTGCGGGGTAGGGCTGGTTACGAACATGGGTCGATTATAGTTGTGAGATTTTTCTCATAAAGACGGTGGCGGCGGGGAGCGTCCGATGAACGAGCTGCCACTCTTTGCATGTGCCGATGGTGGAGGAAGTATCACGAGGGTGAGGCCCGACTCTGGCGAAAACGAAAAATCCAAGTCTGGAGGGTTGGCGTACATAGTATCGAGGTCACAGATTTGTCAGACGCCAGCCTGAGGAGCTGCCGGATAGAGGGTGCGATTTGGAGAAGGTGTCGTATTGTTACGGCTGAATCGATTGGTGCTGGGACTATGGCTGCGGGGCTGTTCCAAAATGGGATTAGTTCCACATTGGGACAGTGTTTAGAAAGAGGCATTTGCAGAGATTTTGGAGATTTGCCCTTGGCAGAGGTTCTATATTGGGAATGTCCCAATTACGGATGTAATCAGGGAGGCAGGGTACCTACGGTTGATGAGCAATCACTTAGCGGAGGCGTTCCAGTTTGGCACTTGAAGTGATTACAAAAGTGCACCTGCGATAAGAAAAAGCTCAGCGGGAGAATGGTGGACGAACGTCATGCAGGCAAAGCAGAGCAGTACTGCCTCAGGATCAGGGCTTGAATTTGGGATCGACTCGGGCAAGTTCGCGGCGCTTCGACATGTGACGCGCGAGATGGGCCAGATGGGTTTGAACGACGCTGGTGCGACTGGCGCGCGCAGGATGGTGGATGTGGCTGCGCGAGAGTGCGTGGCGTCTCCTGTAGATGGGGTGGCGGAGGGTGCGGGGCTGGCCCATGATGCGGGCAACCTGCTGGGGGCGCTGAGTCTTTATTCGGACCTGCTGGCGATGCCCGGTGTGCTGCATGAACAACATAGAGAGTATGCGGCGGAGCTGCGGATGCTGAGCGACCGAAGCTGGGCGATGATCAACCGGCTGGTGAACCACGCGCGTGCGGGACAGACTTTGAAGACTGCGGCGGATACGTCGATGCTGCCGGACGTGATCGACCGCTGCAGGGGCCTGTTGAGCAGAGTCGCGGGACGGACGGTGGAGGTCTCGTATGGGGTGGGCGCGTTCCAGCCGGTGTGTGTGCCGGTGGAGTCGGTGGAGCGAATTCTTACGAACCTGGTGAAGAATGCGGCGGAGGCGACGCCGTGGGTGGGGGCGATCTCGATCCATGTGGAGGGCATAGCGGAAGAGAGCGAGATGGGGCAGGGCGCAGAACATGGCGAGCCGCGGCGACGGGTGGTGATGACGGTGCGCGACCGGGGATGCGGGATGGACTCGGCTGCGGTGCGCCGGCTGATGCAGGCGGGAGGGATCTCGAGTGCGAGCGGACGCGGGCTGGGCTTTCGCGTGGTGCGTGAGCTGGCGGCGATCTCGGGCGGATGTCTGCGGGTTGAGAGCCAGCCGGAGGTGGGAACGAGCATCTCGGTGGAATGGTATGCGATAAGACTGTCGGAACTGTCGGAGATGGAGATGAGTCGAGAGGAAGCAGGCGTGAGAGAGGCTGGCGTGAAGACGATATTGCAGGGAGACGCGGGGTGGATCGCGTGCTAAGGACTACGGATGCTGGCTGGACGAAGGCAGGGGATACACGGGGAGCGGGAGGTATGCGATTGGCTGCGAACGATATCAGGCACGATGGGCGTGAGGGTACGGAGAGAGTGCGGACGGCGACGCCTTCGGGTGTGCTTGTCGGGCTCTCTCCGGTGAGCGCGGCTGCGCTGGTGGGCGGGAGGACTCGAAGCGGAACTGCGGAGCGCTTTGAGCTGCTGCATTTGCTGGTGGTCGAGGATGACGAGGCGGTGCGTAAGGCGTGCTGCCAAGTGGCCTCGAATATGGGCTTCGTGGTGATGGGCGCTGATAGTGTCCCGTCTGCGCGGGAGACTTTGAAGCAGCATCGGATCGATCTGCTGCTGCTGGATCTGAAGCTTCCGGGTGGGGGCGGGCTTCCGCTGCTGGAGGAGGTGAAGACGCTGCATCCTGATACGGCGGTGGTGGTGATGACGGCGTTTGCCACGGTATCGTCGGCGGTGGAGGCGATGCGGATTGGGGCGGGCGACTATCTGACCAAGCCGTTTGCGCTGGAGGAGTTGACAACGGTGCTGGAGCGTACCGGCCAGAGGCTACATATGGATGTGCAGAGCAGGCAGCTGCGCGAGCGGTTGAGGACGCAGCAGGGGATGGGCGGTCTGGTGGGACGCTCGCCCGAGATGGAGAAGCTGTATCGGATTCTTTCGAAGGTGTCTTATTCGACGCATCCGGTCTTGATCCTGGGCGAGAGTGGAACGGGGAAGGAGTTGGTGGCGCGGTCGATCCACTTCAATGGACCGCATGCGGAGAAGCCGTTTGCGCCGGTGGACTGCGGCGCGCTGGTGCCGACGCTGATCGAGAGTGAACTGTTTGGACATGTGAAGGGCGCCTTTACCGGGGCGGATCGCGCGAAGGAGGGGCTGCTGGCCTCGGCTGAGGGCGGGACGGTGTTTCTCGACGAGGTTGGAGAGCTGCCGCTGGATCTGCAGGCGAAGCTGCTGCGGGCGCTGCAGGAGAAGGAGGTTCGTCCGGTGGGTGCGACGGTGGCGAGGCCGATTTCGGCCAGGGTGCTGGCGGCGACGAACCGTGATCTGTCGGGGATGGTTGAGCAGGGACGGTTTCGCAAGGATCTTTACTTCAGGCTGAATGTGGTGAACCTGAGGATTCCGCCGTTGCGTAACCGGCGTGAGGATATCGCTCCGCTGGCGATGCACTTTCTGGCGGAGATGCAGAAGGAGGGCGGCGTGGTGCGGAGCTTCTCCGATATGACGCTGAAGGTGATGGCGGAGTACGACTGGCCGGGCAATGTGCGGGAGCTGGAGAACGCGATTGAGCGGGCCTGTGCGCTGTCGTCGGGACCGGTGCTGCATATGGGCGATCTGCCGACCCAGTTGCAGAACTTTCGTCTGCAGCAGGGAGCTGCTGGGCGGAGTGACGAGGAGGACGGTGCGGAAGGTGGGCAGATCGGGTCCAAGCTCGGCAAGCCTGGTGAGATTGTGTCGATTGCGGAGATGGAGAAGCACGCGATTCTAGGGACGATCCGGCAGTTGAAGGGCGATAAGCTGATGGCTGCGAAGCTGTTGGGGATCGGCAAGACGACGCTGTACCGAAAGCTGAAGGAGTATGGGATTACGGAGGGGCTCGGCGACTGAGCGGCCACGAGATAGAATCGTGGCGAAGGCAGGTGCGAGGAATGGAATGTACTCATCTGGATCAGATTCGTAAGGTCAAGCCGTCGGCGAAGGGCTGCGAGGATTGTTTGAAGATTGGTGGGCGCTGGGTGCATCTGCGGATGTGCCTGGAGTGCGGGCATGTGGGATGCTGCGACTCGTCGCCGAATAAACATGCCACGAAACACTTTCATGTGACGAAGCATCCGATAATGCGGTCGATTGAGCCAGGCGAGAGCTGGGGCTGGTGCTACGTGGATGAGATGGAAGTGGATGTGGTTTAGGAGCTGTCCTGCCGGACGGGCCGCCTGCTCGGCGGGAGGTCACTTCGTGACTTTTGTACCGGTCTTGGTGGGGCGAGATGCGCGGGGCCTCGCGTTGCTCGGCGGAAGATGATTCCGACCAGCGGGAGGAGTTTTGCTGATGATAGTTGCGTGAAAGATATACGCGTCACGAAGTGACCTCCCGCTGAGCAGGCGGCCCGTCCGGCAGGACGTTGTCGCGTTTGCTATTCTGGCTTTATCTAAGATGTCTTGCCGCGTGCAAAGACCAAGGGAGTTTTATGTCTGATGAAGTGTTGAAGGTAGAGCCGACGGTGAAGATTACGGTCCGTCCGAATGGGCCGTTTCGTGTTGAAGGGCCGATCTCTCTGGTGGATGTGAATGGGCAGGAGTGGGATTTGACGGGGAAGCCTGCGATCTCGCTGTGCCGCTGCGGCATGTCGACGAAGCGTCCGTTTTGTGACGGGACGCACGGCAAAGAGGGATGGAAGTGCGATGCGAGTCCCGTTCCGACGGAGCCGGTCGCGCAGGGATAAGCTGGCGTAGAAGAGCTGCATGAGCGAGGTCCTGTTCGTTGCGGAAGAATCGCCGTAGATATTTTGCGGAGGAGTCTTCCGGGAGGGCAGGATCGAGTTCGGCTCAACGGCCGGAGTGAAGGTTGCTCTCGGTGTTGCGTGAAGATGCTTTTGTTGCTGGGCTCGGGCTGTATTTCTTTCAGTGATCCTGATCTTCGATAGTTCAAATTCGATTGCGTATTGAGGTGTGAGCTCTATGAAAGTTCGCGGCTGCCGCAGCATTGTCGTTGGCCTGTGTTTATTGACTTCCTCTGTTGCGTTATTGAAAGCGGAGATCGGGCCGCAGAGTTCTTCCCCTGCCGAGTCGAAGGAATATACGCGTATCGAGGCGATGGTGCCGATGCGTGATGGAGTGAAGCTGCATGTGGTGATGCTGCGGCCAGCGGGGTCGGAGAGTGGGGGCGAGCCGTTGCCGTTTCTGATGCAGCGGACGCCGTATGGGACGGATGGCGCTTCGTCGAAGGGCGTGAATATGGGCAAGCCAGAGCTCGCGGCGAGCGGGTACATCTTTGTCTTCGCCGATATTCGCGGACGGTACGAGTCCGAGGGACAGTTTGTGATGAACCGCCCGATTGTTGCTCACACGACGAAGAACGACGTGGACGAGACGACGGATACGCGGGATACGATCGACTGGTTGCTGAAGAATGTGCCGAACAACAGCGGCAAAGTTGGAGTGTTGGGGATCTCGTATCCGGGATTTCTGGCGATGTCGGCGGGGATCGATGCGCATCCGGCTGTGAAGGCGATCTCGCCGCAGGCTCCGATGACGAATGTATGGCTGGGCGATGATTTTTTTCATAACGGCGCATTTCGCGAGACGTATGGGTTTGACTATGTGCAACAGCTAGAGGCACAAAAGACGGATGCGCGTGTGGAGAGCAAGGAAGACACGTACGATTTCTTCTTGCGGAACGTGAACTTTGCCGGGGCTGCGGCGGCGGCGAAGATGCAGGATCTGCCGACGGCGAAGGTGTTTTTGACACAGCCTGCGTATACGAAGTTCTGGCAGAACATGGCGGTCGAGAAGCACCTTACGAAAGTAGAGGTGCCGACGCTGGAGGTAGGCGGATGGTGGGACCAGGAAGATATGTGGGGAACGCAGGCGGAGTATGCCGCGTTGGAGCCGCACGATAAAGATCATGATGTATTTCTCGTGCTGGGGCCGTGGAATCATGGCCAGTGGGGCCGGCCGACGCATAGCCTGGGAGAGGTGGACTTTGGATCGGATACGGGGACGCTATATCGAAAGACGATTGAGGCGCCGTTCTTTGAAAAGTATTTGAAGGGGCGTGAGGGCTTCGATCTGAAGGATACGGCGAGCTTCCGTACGGGCGTTGACCAGTGGGAGCGATATGATGCGTGGCCACCAAAGGCTGGGTTTCATTCGGAGAAGCTTTATCTGACGAAGGATGAAGGATTGAGTTTCAAAACGCCTGTGGATGGCGGCGTTGCGTCGACGTATGTGGCGGATCCGGCGAATCCGATTCCTTATCGCAATCGGCCGATCCAGGCGACGTATGGGACGGGGTCGAAGTGGCGGACGTGGCTGGTAGAGGATCAACGGTTTGTGAGCGGAAGGAAAGATCTCGCTAACTTTTCTACGCCTGTGCTGGATAAAGATGTGACCGTGACTGGCGATGTGATGGCGGACCTGTTCGCGGCTACGACGGGAAGCGATGCGGACTGGGTGGTGAAGCTGATCGATGTGTATCCGGATGATGCGCCTGCGCCGATGGCTGGCTATCAGTTGATGATTGTGGATGAGATCTTTCGCGGGCGGTATGTGAAGAGCTTCGAGAAGCCGGAGGCGCTGACGCCGGGGAAGGTGACGGAGTTCAAGTGGAGTTTGCATGGAGCGGACCATACTTTCCTGAAGGGACACAGGATCATGGTTGAGGTGCAGTCGAGCTGGTTTCCGCTGTATGACAGGAATCCGCAGACGTTTGTGCCGAATATCATGACGGCTCCGGCGGACTCGTATAAGGCGGCGACGCAGACGGTCTATGGATCGGCGAAGTATCCGTCGCATCTGGAGATCTCGGTCTCGGAGTAGGAGATGTTGTCGCGATGGGTGGAGGGGTTGTGACGATCAAGACGATCAGTACCAGGGAGGTCTATCGCAATCCCTGGACCAGCGTGCGTGAGGATGTGATTGAGCGGGCGAATGGGCAGCGCGGGATCTATGGGGTAATCGATAAGGATCCGGCCTGCATTGTTATTCCTCTGGAGAGTGGGCCGGATGGGGAGTTTGTTTATTTGATCGAGCAGTTTCGGTACGCGGTGGGTGGCCGGTACTGGGAGTTACCACAGGGTGGATGGGAGCTGGCAGAGGTGGTGCCGGAGGAGCTTGCGCGCGGTGAGTTGCGGGAGGAGACGGGTTTGTCGGCAGAGAAGATGACGCACCTCTCGACGCTGCAGATTGCGTATGGGGTGATGAACCAGAAGCACCACGTGTTTCTTGCTGAAGGGCTGACCATGGGTGAGGCGACTCCGGATGCGGAGGAGAGCGATCTGGTGGTGAGGAGGGTGAGTGTGGATGAGTTCGAAGAGATGATCGTGGATGGGACAATCGTGGACAACTGTTCGGTGGCGGCGTGGGGGCTGTATCGAATTTGGCGGGAGCGGCGCTAGGAGATTTGACTTGAGCTGCACGAGATTTGATGTCTTTGCCTGGTTGGTCTGCATCCAACTTTTTATGTCGAATCGATCTTTTGTTGTGCGGGCTTCTCTTCTCTCGGCTTTCTTCGTCGTCTAGTTTGGAGTGGGGGCGTCCTGGATTTTGGCGCAGCAGACTACGGATCGTGGGACGATCGCGGTGGGGAAGCGTGCGGATCTGCTGGTGCTGGATGGTGATCCTCTTGAAGATATTCGGAGTACGCAGAAGATCTTCGCGGTGTATCACGATGGGCGCAGCGTTGGAGATTTGCCGCGTTGATTCGAAGTTTTTCCAAGTTGGTGGGCTATAGAAGCGTCTGACGGTGGATGGTCAGAGACAGCGTTACGGAGTATTCAGGAGTGGCCACTACGCGGGTTGCAGTTGGCTGCCCGATCAGAATCGAACCAAATTTGGTTTTTCGGCATCCAAAAAATTGGTGAAAGATTGTGATCGAGTCAGAACAGTCAGAACATAGAGAGTCAGACGCGCAGAGCCGCAAAGGATCCAGGCGGCGTGGAGTGTGGGGATGGATTTTTGTATCTCTCTTGCTGGCAGTGATTGTTCTTGCGGCGGTTGGTGAGATCCTGGTGCATCGGGCGGGACCGATTCTGAAGGGTCGCGTGATTGAGACGCTGAGTGCGCGCTTCGACAGCCGGGTGGAGTTGGATGGTCTGCAGGTGTCGGTGATCAAGGGGCTTGAGGTTTCGGGAGATGGGCTGCGAATCTTTGCTCCTGATGATGTGGTTGCAGCCGGAGCGACGCAGCCGCTGATCTCGCTTGGACGGTTTACCTTCCATGCGAATCTGCTGGGATTGTTTGTGAAGCCGATGCATGTGGGTACGGTGCATGTGTCGAATATGACGATTCAGATTCCTCCTCGGGAGGTGCGGCGGCAAGGAGCGCCACACCAGAGGAGGACGGGGAAGATGAAGATCGTGGTCGATAGGATCGTGTTCGACGATTCGAGGCTGATCATTGGAACGATCAAGCCGGATAAGGATCCGAAGAACTTTGAGCTGAGCCATATCGTGATGCGCAACGTGGGGCCGAATCATCCGTGGGAGTATGACGCAACGTTGGTGAATGCGATTCCGAAGGGAGACATTCGTGCGCAGGGGACGTTCGGGCCTTGGAATAACGAGAGTCCGGGCGACTCGACAGTCACAGGAAAGTACACGTTCGATCATGCGGATTTGAACACGATTAAAGGGATTGGCGGGATGCTGTCTTCGGTGGGTGAGTTTACGGGACAGCTTAACAAGATTGATGTGAATGGGACGACGGAGACACCGAACTTTTCGCTTGATACGGCGAATCATCCGATGTCGTTGAAGACGAAGTTTCATGCGATTGTGGATGGCACGAGTGGAGATACGTATCTGCAACCGGTGAGTGCGCGGCTGGGTGGATCGGACTTTACCTGCAGTGGAGCGGTGATCAATATCAAGGGGAAGGGACATCGGATCGATCTGGACGTGAATGTTCCGAATGGGCAGATACAGGACTTTCTACAGCTTGCGGTGAAGACGGTTCCGGCGGTGATGACGGGACGGTTGCAGATGAAGACGAAGCTGGAGATCCGTCCGGGGAAAGAGAGTGTGTCGCAGAAGATTGGGCTGAAGGGAGGATTCAGGCTGCAGCAGATTCACTTTACGAATCCCGAGGTGGAGGACAAGGTGGACATGCTGAGTATGCGGGCGGAGGGCCACCCGAAGGATGCGAAGCCGGGAGCGCTGGATGTGCACTCGGAGATGGTGGGACAGTTTGTGATGGCGCGCGGGCGGTTGGATTTCAGCAAGCTGGACTACTCATTGCCGGGCGCGGACGTGACGCTGGCGGGTGAGTACACGCTGGATGGGGAGCGGTTCGAGTTTGCGGGCAAGGTGCGGACGAAGGCCGCGGTATCGCAGATGGTGGCTTCGCGATGGAAGTCGATCCTGCTGAAGCCGGTGGATCCTTTCTTCAAGAAGAACGGTGCCGGGGCGGAGATTCCAGTGAAGGTGAGTGGAACGAAGACAGCGCCGAAGTTTGGGCTGGATCTTCATCATAAGGCGGAGAAGAATCTTCCGAAGTAGGTTTTTGTTACAGATTGTCCTGCCGGACGGGCCCACTGCTCGTGGGGAGGTCACTTCGTGACTTTTATACCGGTCGGGGTGATGCTGTTTCCTGGGTCCTCCCGTTGGTCGGGCGATGGGTTGCTAGGTGCTGGTGCCGGCTTGGTCTTCGATGGTTGGGCCGGCTGGGTTCGGCATGATGCCCATCTCGATGTAGATTGGGCGCATGTCGGCGCGCATGGATTTCAGCTGGGTGGCGTACCAGGCGGCTCCTGCGAGGCAGAAGGTTCCGGTGATCATGACGGCGTGCGGTGCGCCGAAGTGATGGGCTAGGGTTCCGGCGAGGAGGCTGCCGAAGGGGGCCATGCCGACGAAGGCCATGGTGTAGTAGCTCATAACGCGGCCGCGTTTGTCTTCGGAGACGAGCGTCTGGATGATGGTGTTGCTGGCCGAGAGTCCTTGCATCATGCCGAAGCCCACAATGAGCATAAGGAAGAGCGACAGGGCGAGGTGGCGCGAGAGACCGAAGAGGATGAGTCCGCTGCCGAACATGATGGCTGCGATTTGGATCATGCTAGTAAGGCCGCGGACGGACTTGCGCAGGGCGAGCGAGAGGGCGGAGACGAGCGCGCCTACACCGGAGGCTCCCATGAGGTAGCCGAGGGTGTGAGGGCCACCGTGGAGGATCTGCGAGGCGAAGATGGGCATGAGAACCATGAAGGGCATTCCCATAAGGCTGAGGAGCGCGAAGAGGCTGAGGATGGTGCGGATGGGACGGAAGGTGGAGACGTAGGCCCAGCCTTCTTTGAGCTGCTCGAGCATGGAGGTGGTGGCGCGGCGGATGGTGGAGGGTGGGACGCGCATCATGAGCAGCGAGATGACGACGGCGATGTAGCTGAAGCCGTCGATGGCAAAGCAGTAGCCCTCTCCCACAGCGGCGATGACGAGACCGGCGATGGCGGGGCCGATGAGGCGGGCGGTGTTGACCATCGAGGAGTTGAGGGCGATGGCGTTCGAGAGGTCCTGCTTGTCCGGTTTGCCGGTGTCGCTGGCGACCATCTGGACGAGGAAGGACTGGCGACCAGGCATGTCGAAGGCATTGATGATTCCCTGGAAGGCGCTGAGGAGGATGATCTCGTGGATGGTGATGACTTTGGCGAGAGTGAGGCCGGCCATGGCGAGGGACTGGACGCCGGCGAGGACCTGAGTCCAGACGAGGAGGTTGCGGCGGTTGATGCGGTCGACGAGGACGCCGGCGAAGGGTGCGAGGAGGAAGGTCGGGATCTGTCCGGCGAAGCTGACGGCGCCGAGCAGGAGGGCGGAGCCGGTGAGCCTGTAGACGAGCCAGCTGGTGGCGATGCGGGTCATCCACGTGCCGATGAGCGAGATGCTCTGGCCGGTGAAGAAGAGGCGGAAGTTGCGATGTCGGAGAGCGCGCCAGGCGTGGGCGTAGCGACTGGTGCTGGCCGGAATGTTGGCGGTCTGGTTCATGCAAGGGCCTTGTTGCAGGTTTTCAGTCATCCTGGATACTGGACATCTGGCGTCGATACTCTCGACAAGCAGTGTTCAGCAAATGGTTGATCGTTCATCGAGGCTTGGTTCTGCTGTTCTTCCTGAGGAGAGCTATCCCACTGTTTAGACTAAACGATTCCTGGATGTCGACTGCTGAAGTCGTCATGCTGAAAATGCGCTGGATCTTGCACCAGCCCATATAATGGGGCCGCTGCGAATCCGATGCCTATCAGGAGCTGACTCTGTAATGCTGCGCATTCCTACTCGAATCCTTTTCCCCGCCTTCTTCGCTGTCTTTTTGCTCCTGCCGATGCATCTGCGTGGCCAGCAGCAAAAGTCTGATGTCCTTCCCTATATGAATCCCTCGCTTCCCACCGATCAGCGGGTCGATGATTTGATAGGCCGCATGACTCTGGAGGAAAAAGTCTCGCAGATGCGCGATCACGCTCCTGCCATTCCGCGTCTTGATGTTCCGAAGTACGATTGGTGGAACGAAGGTCTGCATGGGGTGGCCTTCGCGGGGAACGCGACCAACTTTCCCCAGGTGATCGGAATGGCCGCCACGTGGGATACGAATCTGGTTCACCACATGGGGCAGACGATCTCGACCGAAGCGCGCGCCAAATACAACGAGGCCATGCGGGAGAACGACCACGAGATGTTCTTCGGGCTTACCTTTTGGGCGCCGAACGTCAATATCTTTCGCGATCCACGATGGGGGCGCGGCCAGGAGACCTATGGAGAAGATCCCTTTCTCACCAGCCGGATGGGCGTGGCTTTCGTTACCGGTATGCAGGGCGACGATTCGAAGTACTTTCGAGTGATCTCTACTCCTAAGCACTTCGCAGTGCATAGCGGGCCGGAGTCGCTGCGGCATCAGTTCAACGTCGATGTGACTCCGCACGATCTGGAGGATACGTATCTGCCGGCCTTCCGTGCCGCAGTGACAGAGGCGCGTGCGCAATCTGTGATGTGTGCCTACAACTCTATCGATGGAGCTCCTGCCTGCGCGAACACGATGCTGCTGCGCGATCATCTGCGCGATGACTGGCACTTCGATGGGTATGTCGTCAGCGACTGCGCGGCCGTTGCGGATATCAATACAGGCCATCGTTACTCTGCTGACATGGCGCACGCCGCAGCGGCTGCGGTAAAGGCGGGAACCGATCTCGAGTGCGGCTTTGCGGCAGGACAGGCGTTTCCGGCTTTGGTCGAGGCGGTGCAGCAGAACCTGATCACTCAGGCGGAGCTCGATACTGCGCTGCGACGCCTGTTCCGTGCACGGTTTCGTCTGGGGATGTTCGATCCGCCGGCGAGCTTTGCGTATGGTCGCATTCCGTTTAGCGAAGACAACTCGGTCGAGCACCGCAAACTCTCGCTGCAAGCTGCGCGGGAGTCGATTGTTCTGCTTAAGAATGAGAACAACATGCTTCCGCTGAAGTCCGGGATTGGAAGGATCGCTGTTGTGGGTCCGACAGCGGAGTATGTGCAGGCGCTTCAGGGAAATTACAACGGTCCACCTCCGTCGCCGGTGTATCCGCTTGCAGGTATCGAGAAGCGATTCTCCGGAGCGCGAGTCACCTATGCTCAGGGATCGACGCTCGTTGACGGGTTCGCGATGCCGATTGAGCATACTGCACTTCATCCGGCGAACGGCAAGGGCGATGGGCTTACGGGCGAGTACTTCAGCTCCAAGGATCTGACTGGTAAGCCTGTGCTCACACGTCTCGACCGGAACATCAACTTCAACTGGGACAAGGTTGTGCCTGTGAGCGGTCTGCAGCGCGACGACTACTCTGTGCGCTGGACCGGAGTGGTTGTGCCGCCGGCTTCCGGGAACTACAAGCTGGGCGTACGCGTGAACTACTGCTATGCGTGCGAGAACGCTGAGGGTCTCAAGCTCTACGTTGACGGCAAGCTGCTGCTCGAAAACGGGCAGGGAAAGACCGGTGAGCGGGGCGGCATCGTGCAGAGCTCGGTTCACTTCAACGACACTGCGCCGCATCCGATCCGGATTGAGTACTTCCATCACAGCGGAAGCGCTGGGATCGATCTGACCTGGGAGGCTCCGGCGAGTGCTCTGCGCGATCAGGCTGTCGAGGCAGCGAAGCAGTCTGATGTGACCGTGGCTTTCGTTGGGCTCTCTCCTTCGCTTGAGGGCGAGGAGATGCCTGTGAAGCTCGATGGCTTCAGCGGCGGCGATCGCACGTCGATCAATCTACCTGCTGTGCAGGAGGATCTGTTGAAGGCGCTGAGCGCGACGGGCAAGCCGCTGGTTGTGGTTTTGCAGAACGGCAGTGCGTTGGCAGTGAACTGGGCGCAGGAGCATGCGAACGGGATTCTGGAGGCGTGGTATCCCGGCGAGGAGGGCGGCACAGCTATCGCCGAGACGCTGGCTGGAGACAACAATCCTGCAGGACGGCTTCCTCTGACGTTCTATGCGTCGCTCGATCAGGTGCCGGCGTTTGAGAGCTATTCCATGCAAGGGCGCACGTATCGCTACTTCCCCGGCAAGCCTCTTTATGGCTTCGGGTTCGGCTTGAGTTACACCAGCTTTTCGTACAGCGGAATCAAGGTGCCGAGCGCGAAGGTGACGGCAGGGCAGCCGGTTCTGGTGGAGGGCGAGGTGAAGAATACGGGTAAGGTTGCGGGCGATGAGGTGGTTGAACTCTACCTGACGCAGCCGAGGGGATTCGAGACCCCGCTTCGCGTGCTGGCGGCATTCACGCGGGTACACCTTGCGCCGGGACAGTCGACGCATGTTGGTCTTACGATCGATCCGCGAACTTTGGGGCAGGTCGATGCTAAAGGGAATCGGGTGATCCTGCCGGGGGACTATGTTGTCTCGCTGGGTGGCACACAGCCTGGAGGGCCAGGTGCTGTGCAGGATGCGAGGTTCGTTGTGAGCGGTACGTCAGAGCTTCCGAAGTAGCTGTCTTTGGTGTGGGTACCCCTCCCCTGGGGGTACCTATAGCTAAGTTGTTTATTTGTAGTGAGATGTGAAAAATGGTGACTGTAAATATTTGCAAACAAATGGGTTGCGGGTAAATATTTCATAACAAACGGGATGGGATGTTTTGTTGCTCCCCTCGAATGCCATGTGTCTGTGTGTTTGATTATTTTTCCACTATCTCAAGGATAAAGGATTGGGGATAACTACTACGCAACGTGATTCTGCTGGATTGGCGCGGGGTTTCGCTAGTTTGGGGCTTGACAGGTTTTGGGTGGAAGGGCGGTTGGCGGGTGGTGGACCGGCATGGCTGTTTCGCAGTTGGTGTGGAGCAAAAATAAAGACAACAATACAGGGGTTTTTGGCTACGCTCAGCGTGACGACAGTTTGTGCCATGCTACGAGTTTTTTGGCGGCAGGTAGGAAGGCATGTCTCAGGGGCTGAAGCCCCCATTTTTTGCGAGACTTAAACCGAAGGCTAAAGCCTTGGGCTATCTCAAAAGCAAAAGCACTAGACCTCCAGCGGCTGAAACCGCTCCCCAAAGTTGGGCTGTCCGGTTGGATGAAAGAACAGGCAAAGGCAACCGCAGATCCCTACGGGATGACAAACAAAAAGACAGGCAACGGCAAAGGCAACAGCAAGAACAACCGCAGGTCCCTGCGGGGATGACAAACGAAAGGCAAAACGAAAAGGCAAATCAAAAAGATTAATCAAAGGGCAAAACAAAAGGAAGGCAAAGGAGGGTTTTGGCGAGGATTGCGGCGATCCTGGTATCACTCCGTCTTCAGGGCTTTGATTGGATCGACGGAGGCTGCGCGCCAGGCGGGTAGGAGGGCGGCGAGGAGGGCGACGGCGAGGATGGCCGCGATGCTGGTGGCGATGGCGATGGGGTCGGCTGTTCTGGTCTCGTAGAGGAGGGTGCGGACCCAGCGGGTGACCACGAGGGCGAGGGCGAGTCCGACGAAGATTCCGGCTACGACCGGTACTGCTGCCTGGCGCGTGACCAGACGCATGAGGGTGGCTTTGCCGGAGCCGAGGGCGATGCGAATGCCGAACTCCTGCTCCCGCAGCGAGACTGAGTAGGCGAGTACACCGTAGATGCCCAGCAGGGCGAGCAGGAGCGCGGCGAGGCCGAAGCCGGCGAGAAGCATGGTCTGGAAGCGTTCGGTCGCAACCGAGTCGTTGACCTGATCGTCGAGCGATTTGAGGACAGGGAGTGCGACCTGCGGATCGATCTTCCAGATCTCGCGGCGGATGGAGTCGGCGAGCGCGGAGGTGGGCGCAGGGCTGCGGACGAGGAAGTAGGCGCGCCACCAGGGGTTCTGCCAGTAGGGCAGATAGATCATGTTCGCGGTCTTCTTGAGGTCGTTGATGCGTGCGTCGGCGACGACACCGACGACGGTGAACGTCTCTACGTCGCCGGTGGTGAAGGTCTTGCCGAGTGGGTCTTCATCGGGCCATATGGCGCGAGCGGTCTGTTGCGAGATGAGGGCGTTGGTGGTGTGATCGCGATCGGAGGCCTGAAGGTTTCGGCCGGCGACGAGGGGGATCTTGAGGGTGTCGATGTAGCTGGGGCTGACCCAGCGCACGTTGGCGCTTGGTTCCTGATTCTTGGGGAGGGGATGGTCGGGCCTGAGGATGCCGTCGATCCAGGTCTCGCCGGCGAGCGGCATCTCGCTGGTCATGGCGACGGAGGTGACGCCGGGAAGCTGGCCGAGGCTGGCGAGGGCGCGGTCGATGAAGGCGGCTCGTACGGTGTCGGAGTGGGGGAGCTTGTCGCCGTACTGCGGGGCGTAGAGGTCTACCTGGGCGAGGGTAGTGTGGCGGGAGTCGAAGGCGCGCTGCTGGGTGAGGAGGTGGGAGAAGCTGCGCATGAGCAGGCCGGTGACGATGAGCAGGACGACGGTGCAGGCGACCTCTCCAGCGACGAGCAGGTTGCGGGTGTGGAGGCCTTGCCGGGAGTTGGCGGCGCGGTTGGAGTTGGCCTGCATGGCGGATTGGGGATCGACACGCATGGAACGCAGGGCAGGGAGTGCTCCGGAGAGCATGGCGGTAAGGATGGACAGGCCAGCGGCGACCAATAGGATGGGCAGGCTTACGTGGGTCTCGTTGAGGCGGGGAAGGCTGGATGGAGCTGCGGCGACGATGAGCCGCACGCCGGTGAAGGAGAGCAGGATGCCGAGTGCTCCTCCGATGACGGCGAGGACGAGGCTGTCCATCCATGCGGCGCGTACGAGCCGCTTACGGCTTGCACCGAGCGCGGCTCGAACGGCGATCTCCCGTTCGCGTGCGACGGAGCGTGCCAGTTGAAGATTTGCGAGGTTGACGCAGCCGATGAGAAGCACCGCGCCTACCGCGGCGAGCAGGAGCCAGAGGGCTGTGCTGATGCGGCCTGCGACCTCCTGCTTGAGCGATTCGACGACGATCCATGGATGTATAGAGAGGTGGGCGTTGCGCGCGAAGGCCTGTTGCAGACCGCCGAGTTCGCTCTCTACCTGAGCGAGCGAGACGTCCGGCTTGAGACGGGCGATGACGATGAAGTCGTATCCGCCGGTATCGTTCATGAAGCTTGGTGAAGGCACGAGGGGTTGAAAGATCTCGTAGGAAGGAGCGTCGCGCTGGGAGACGGCGGTGGGCAGCTCGTTCATGTGGGGAAAGCTGAATGTCTTGGGCAGGACGCCGACGACGGTCTGCGGAGTTCCACCGACTGCGAGGGTGCGGCCGATGACGTTGGGGTCGCCGGCGAAGTATCGCTGCCAGGCGCTCCAGGTGATGATGGCTACGTTATCGTGTCCTTCGGTTGCTTCGTCGGGGAGAAAGCTGCGGCCGAGGATGGGGGTGACGCCGAGGACGGAGAAGAAGTCGGGCGATATGTTGAGGCCGCCTATGATCTCGGGGTGGTCGGTGCCGGAGGAGACGCTGAAGGTTCTGTTGTTGAAGATGGCGGAGTCGGCGAGGGTGTTGGCGTTGGATCTCCAGTTGAGGTAGTGCTTGTAGTTGTCGGGGAAGGGCGCGTAGTTGTGTTCGCGGGTTGTCTCGCGCAGGACGACGAGGCGATTTGATTCGGGGAAGTCGAAGGGTTTGAGCAGGACGGAGTTTACGACGCTGAAGACGGCGGTGACGGAGGCGATTCCGAGGGCGAGCGTAAGGATGGCGGTGAGCGCGAAGCCAGGTGACTTGCGCAGGGTGCGGATGCTGAAGCGTAGATCCTGAAGCAGCGCCTGCATGGGTGTTCCTCTCTCTTGCATAGACGATGGGCGCTAGGGAGAGAGCACTTTTTTAGCCAAAGTTTCTAGGGGGAAGTGTTTTGGTTTCAGGTGGTTGGGTTTGCGGGTGGGCAGGAGGCTGTCCGGAATTGAGAATGCGTGTTCGTGCGTGGACAGTTTTTTATTGATGCAGCGCTTTCATTATGCGTAGCTGTGCGGTCGAGAATAAGTCGCTTTCTTTATTTGTAGAGCTAGGCGGTTCGAGAAATATAGGGGTTCTTCGCTTCGCTCAGAATGACGACAATTTTCTAATCTCGACAGCAATGAAGACCTCTAGTGAACGGTTTTCATTGATGCTTAGCGATGGGTGGAAGGTCCGCTCGATTCTAATGAACGGTTTTCATGCGGCGGGACATGAAGTCCATGAGGAGATAGTTGCCGAGGTTTTCAGGGGTGGTGAAGTAGGCTTTGCCGCGGCACATGGCAGAGACTTGTTGCACGAACTGGACGAGGGAGAAGTCGCTGGCGAGCATGAAGGTGTTGATCATGATGTTGGCGCGCTTGCAGCGGCTGACCTCTTCGAGGGTCTCGGAGATGACGAGGGGATCGAGGCCGAAGGCGTTCTTGTAGATGCGGCCGTCGGGGAGGGTGAGGGCAGAGGGCTTGCCGTCGGTGATCATGACGATCTGCTTCATGTCTTTATTCTGGCGGGCGAGGATGCGCTGGGCCATGCGGAGGCCTTCGCGGGTGTTGGTGTAGTGCGGGCCGACTTTGACGCGGGAGAGCTGGGAGACGGGGATCTCTTCGGCGGTGTCGTGGAAGAGGACGAGGTTGAGGGTGTCGCCGGGGAACTGGGTGCGGATGAGGTGGGCGAGGGCCATGGCGACGCGCTTGGCGGGGGTGAAGCGGTCTTCGCCGTAGAGGATCATGGAGTGGGAGCAGTCGAGCAGGACGACGGTGGCGCAGGAGGATTGGTAGTCGGACTGGTGGACGTGGATGTCGGAGTGGAAGATGTTGAGGGGGGCGTGCTCTTCGCCTTCGATGGCGGTGGCGAGGCCTTCGCGGGCGAAGACGGAGGAGAGGGTGGCGGTGATGTCGAGGTTGAGGGTGTCGCCGAACTCGTAGAGCTTGGAGGAGCCGTTGGTCTCGACACCGGCGGCTTCGTGGCGGGTGTCGTGGCGGCCGAGGTTGGATTTTCCGAGGGGGCCGAGGAGCTCGCGGAGGGCCTTGTAGCCGAGGAAGTCCATGCCCTTGTCGGTGACCTCGAAGCGAGCTTCGCCGTTGCCGTCGCCTTGTTCGCCCTGGCCTTGCTCGGGCTGCTCGGCGTTGATGAAGTTTTGCTCCTGCATCTTCTCGATGATTTGGTCGATGAGTTCTTCGACCTGGTCTTCGGAGAGGGCTTCGTATTTTTCCTGGGCTTCTTCGTCGAAGAGATCGCCGGACTCGAGGGCTTGCTTGATGGCTTCGCGGAGGTTCTCCATGGTCTGGTCGCCGTCGAACTCCTGGAAGCGGGACATGGGGTCGTTGAAGCCGGAGTCGAGGAGGAAGTCGGACAGGGCCTGCATGAGGTCTTCAAGGCCGAAGGAGGAGGCGAGGTCGCCGGTGAATTTGGTATAGCGGATGCGCTTCATGGATTGGACCTAGTGGACCCAGTGGGTGTTGACCACGGTGAGGTTCGGGCAGCCGGCTTTGTTTGCGAGCTGCTTGTCGGTGGGGGTGGCTGCGTGTGAGCTTTCCTTTATTTTGGACTGGAAAGCTTTGATGTTGTCGTAGCGGAAGACCTGGCAGCCGCGCATGAAGTCGACGATCTCGCCGGTGGTGCGGTCGATGGAGTACATGCGGACGAGGTGAGCTTTTTTGTAGACGCCGATGGAGTCGAAGCCGTCGTCGGTGTCGGGCTTCATGGGATCGAGGGTGTAGTCGGGGTTGCCGAGGGGCCAGCCTTCGTCGTGGGCGAGGATGGTGGCGATGTCGGTGAGCTGCTGGGCGGGGATGTGGGGGCGCGGCTTCGCCGCTGTTGTGGTGAGAGCGAGAAGCGCGAGGGTGGAGGCTAGGAGCATGAGATTCTTTCCGGAGGCGCGCCCTTCGTTGTCATGGGCCGTGGATGCGCGGTTCTAGTTGAAGCCGCGGCGGGTGCGGTTGCGGGCGGATTCGTCGCGTTCGATCTCGCGTTCGCGCATCTTTTCGGCGTAGTTGGCGGCGTCGTTGTTGCGCTGTTTCTTTTCGGCGGCGGTGAAGGCGCGCTCTTCGGTGCGGCTGAGGCGTTTGTGGGCGTACATGCCTTCGAGGAGGAACTCGGCGGCGCTGACGGCGGTCTCGGGTTTGGACTTTGCGTTGATCTCCAAGGGTGAGAGCTTTTCGATGAGGCCCTGGATCTGTTTGAGTTCTTCGAGCGAGCCGAGGGAGGGCTGGGCGTCGTTGAGCTGGACGGTGCCTCCGAGGTTGAACCACTGCTCGATCTGCTGGGTGTTAGTGGCGGCGAAGTACTTGTCGAAGACGGTGGCGACGGCGGCGCGGATGATCTCGCGGATGACGGTGTCGGCGCCGCGCATCTCGCCTTCGTACTCGAGTTCGATCTTGCCGCTGATGCCGGGAAGGGCGGTGTAGATGTCGCCTACGCGGGGGATGACGAGGGTTTCACCGTGGAGGAGGGCGCGACGCTCGGCGTTGGAGATGACGAGCTCCATGGTGCTGATGGGAAGGCGCTGGGAGACGCCGCTGCGCTTGTCGACCTTTTTGTCTTCGCGTGCGGAGAAGGCGATCTGCTCGACGATCTGGCGGATGTAGTGGGGGATCTCGATGTTGGAGGAGGGTCGGGTGGACCAGGCCTCCTGCGCGGTGATGGCGATGCCCTCTTCGACGTCTTCGGGATAGTGGGTGCGGATCTCGCTGCCGATGCGGTCTTTTAGCGGGGTGACGATCTTGCCGCGGGCGGTGTAGTCCTCGGGATTTGCGCTGAAGACGATGGCTACGTCGAGGGGCAGGCGGACGGGATAGCCTTTAATCTGAACGTCGCCCTCCTGCATGATGTTGAAGAGGGCTACCTGGATCTTTCCGGCGAGGTCGGGGACTTCGTTGATGGCGAAGATGCCGCGGTTGGCGCGGGGGAGAAGGCCGTAGTGCATGGTGAGTTCGCTGCTGAGGTCCTGGTTGCTGCGGGCGGCCTTGATGGGGTCGATGTCGCCGACGAGGTCGGCTACGGTGACGTCGGGGGTGGCTAGTTTTTCTACGAAGCGGTCGTTGGGGGTGAGCCAGGCGATGGGGGTTTCGTCGCCCATCTTGGCGATGAGGTCGCGGCTGAACTTGGAGATAGGGGCGTAGGGGTTGTCGCGGATCTCGGAGCCGGCAATGTAGGGGCAGTGCGGGTCGAGCAGGGTGGTGAGGGAGCGGAGGATGCGGGACTTCGCCTGGCCGCGGAGGCCGAGGAGGATGAAGTTGTGTCTTGAGAGGACGGCGTTGACGATCTGGGGGACGACGGTGTCCTCGTAGCCGACGATGCCGGGGAAGAGCGGGGCCTTGGACTTCGCGGACGCACGGAGTTTGGCGATGAGATTTTCGCGGAGCTCGTCTTTGACACTGCGGGCGAGGCGGGAAGGGGTGTATTCGCTGGCGCGGAGCGCGCCCAGAGTGGTCGGGAGGGAAGTCGCCATGGTTCAAGTATAGATGTTTGGCGGGGATGAAAGGTTCGGGTTGATACGCAAGGAGTTTGATGGAGCGTGAAAATCAGGACTTCCAGGTGAGTCTGGCGATGGCAGATGGCGTGTGCGGGGCCAGAAAGCAGATTCCTTTGCTTCGCTGCGGAGTGACAACCATGAAGAACAGGCAACAGCTAGGATAGCGGTAAACACAGATTCCCTTCGGGAATGACAACAGAAAAGCAAAGACAAACGCAGGTCCTTCGACTACACCTCTCGCGGTGATGCTGCGAGAGGTGTCGCTCAGGTTGACACCGTTTTTTGTTATTTAAGTGAGCTAGGAGAGATCGTCGCGGAGGGCTTCCATCTCGGCGAGGGCGTGCTGGTTGCCGGTGCGGTTGGCGGCGGCGATGCCGTGGTGGAGACGGTCGAGGGCTTCGCCGGCGCGGCCGAGTTTGGCGAGGGTCTGGGCGGACATCTGGTAGGCGGGGACGTAGTCGGGGTTGTGCTGGAGGAGGGCGGAGAACTCGGTGAGCGCGGTGTCGGGGTTGCCCTGGCTGATGTGTTCCATAGCGAGGCCGTAGCGGGCGAAGGCGTTGGTGGGGTCGGCGGTGAGGATCTCGGAGAGGGCGGCGATCTTATCCATAGGTTGATGGTCGGCTGAAGGGGGAAGGATTGCAAGTTTGGGGGAGCGGCTCGCTCCGAGAATGTTTATCTTGCGTGCTAAAGCTGCGTGAGGTGGGGTGCCCGGAATCGTGGGGATTTAGACTTGTAGGTATGAGCGAAGAAGTTGTGACGCGGACGGTGGCGGAGTCGCAGTCGGAGCGGAGCGAGATTGTGCTGCCGGCGGACTCAAATGCGCTGGGAACCTTGTTTGGCGGGCGGTTGATGCAGTACATCGATCTGGTGGGGGCGATGGCGGCGAGTCGTCATGCGCGGGCGTTTACGGTGACGGCGAGTATGGACCATCTGGATTTTGTGGCTCCGGTGCGGGTGGGGGAGCTGCTGATTCTGAAGGCGAGCGTGAATCGAGCTTTCCGGACGAGTATGGAGGTTGGGGTTCGGGTGATGGTGGAGGATGTGCGGGAGCAGAAGTTGCGGCATGTCTCTTCGGCTTATCTGACGTTTGTGGCGGTGGATCGCGAGGGGAATCGGCTGGTGGTGCCGCAGGTGGTGCCGGAGACGGAGCATCAGAAGCGGCGGTACGAAGATGCTGGGCGGAGGCGCGAGATGCGGGCGGGAGAGACGCAGAGGAAGCGTGATATGCGGACGTCGCTGGGTGCGGGCTGGCATGTGTAGGGATTGATGGATTGCGAAGTTTTTGCGATTCGAAGAGATAGCTTGAGAACGACAACGTAAGGTAGTTGGTTTTTTAGGAGATGGTTATGGGACATATGGGAGCAGGAGCACCTCAAGGGCCGCAGCCGTTGCCGGGAGTGGCGCATGTAGTGGCGGTTGGCAGCGGTAAGGGCGGGGTCGGGAAGACGACAGTGGCGGTGAACCTGGCGGTTGCGCTGGGGAGGCTGGGGTATCGCGTTGGATTGATCGATGCGGATATCTATGGGCCGAATGTGCCGATGATGCTTGGGGTTTCGCGTCAGCCGAACATCGTGGGGGAGAACCGGATTGAACCGATTCTGTCGCATGGGGTGAAGTTTATCTCGGTGGGTTTGATCTCGCCGGGGGATAAGCCGATGGTGATGCGCGGGCCGATGTTGCATCAGATTATTCGTCAGTTTCTGCAGCAGGTGGATTGGGGAGAGTTGGATTACCTGATCGTCGATCTGCCGCCGGGGACGGGCGATGTGGTGATCTCGCTGGTGCAGACGGTGCCGCTGACCGGGGCGGTGGTGGTCTCGACGGGGTCGGGCGTGGCGCTGCAGGATGCGCGGAAGGCGCTGGAGATGTTCCACCAGGTGAAGGTGGAGGTGATCGGCATGGTGGAGAATATGTCGCAGATGACGCTGCCGGATGGGCAGGTGATCGACGTGTTTGGCGCTGGCGGGACGGAGCGGACGGCGGCGCAGTTTGGGCTGGAGTTTCTGGGAGCGGTGGAGCTGGATCCGCAGATTCGCGAGGGAGGGGATAAGGGGCTGCCGGTGGCGCTGGCGGGACCGGAGTCCAAGTTGGCGAGGAGCTTTTATGAGGTTGCGGCTAAGGTGGCGGCGAAGGCGAAGGAGATTGCGGATAAGAGTGAGGATGTGCTGGAGATCTCTTAGAGGCGATGTCCTGCCGGACGGGCCGCCTGCTCGGCGGGAGGTCACTTCGTGACTTTTGTGTCCCGTCGGGTGGTCCTCCCGTTGGTCGGAATTAGCGTGGCTTGACGGGTGGCGTAAGCTTGTGGGTGGAGGGGCGAATGGCGGATGCGGAGCGAGTGACGGCGCGGCAGAGAGCTATTCTGACGGCCATTGTGGAGAGCTATATCGAGACCGGGGAGCCGGTTGGGTCGGGTACGATCGCTCGGCTGCAAGGGGCTGACGGGACTGGATTTAGCTCGGCTACGGTGCGGAACGAGATGGCGGAGCTGGCCGATGCAGGGCTGCTGGAGCAGCCGCATACTTCGGCGGGGCGGGTGCCGACGGCGCGAGCGTTTCGGATGTATGTGGAGCAGTTGAGCGGCGGGGTGAATCGGCGGATCGATGGGTCGCGGTTGCCGGCGCGGTCGCGGATGCAGATTGATTCGAATTTTGTTGGACTTGCGGGGACGCAGGCGGTGCTGGAGCGGACCTCGCACGTGTTGGCTACGCTCTCGAGCGGCGTGGGAGTGGCGATTGTGGCGGCTGCGGAGGGCGACATGTTGGAGCATGTTCACTTCTCGCGGCTGACGCAGGCTCGGGTGCTGGCGGTGGTGGTGACGCGGAGCGGGATGGTGCGGGATCGCGTGCTGGTGCTGGATAAAGATGTGACGGCGCGGGAGTTAGAGGCGGCTGCGAACTTTTTGAATGAGAACTTTCGTGGCTGGAGTGTGGAGCGGGTGCGGGCGGAGCTGGCGCGGTTGGTGGAGCGGGAGCTGAGCGAGTATCGGTTGCTGGTGAACTCGGCGCAGGAGCTTTGGGTGCGGGCGGTGCCGGGGGATGAGGCGCGGGCGCAGACGGTGTATGTGGAGGGAGTGGCGAATCTCGTTGGGAGTCAGGAAGATAGGACGAGGCTGCGGGAGCTGCTAGTGGCGATGGAGGCGAAGGAGCGGCTGGTGGAACTGCTGAACGCGTATATCGATTCGCGGCAGGAGAGTGTGAGGGTGGTGTTCGATCTGGAGGAGCATGCGCCGGAGATGGCGGGGATGGTGTTAATTGCGGCGCCGGCGAGGATGGGGGGCGAGAGCCGGGGGACGGTGGGGGTGATTGGGCCGAAGCGGATGCACTACGAGAATACGATGAACGCGGTGGGGTATATCGCGCAGGTGTTTGACCGGATGCTTCATCCTCCAGGGGAGTGATTTTTTGCGGTTTTTTCGGGCGCTGGTGGAGGGTGCTTTTTGCTGGGGTTTTGAGAAGATTGGGTTGCGGGCGTGGTTTTTTGCTGGTGAGTTTGTGGTGGTTTGCGTGGTGAAGGTGTTTCGTTCGCAGGTGGTATGGCAGAGCAAAAGAGTACGCCATGTTTTAAGGGTTTATTCTTGCGTTCGTTGAAGGAAGGCATACCCTAGGGGCTAAAGCCCCATTCTTTGGCGAGACGGAGAGACTTAAGGCTAAAGCCTTGGGGTACCTCGTAGCCAAAACCTGGAACACAGCATCACAACGATATCTTCGCGTAGGGCGGATGAGGGATTTCGGGATGAACAGCAGAGAGCAGTTCGCGCGATGGGCCGGGATGGGCAACAATAGAAGAGGGAATACCACGATGGGGAGTAAAGACAAGATGCAGGATGAGATGACCGGACAGGAAATATTGGAGCCGGAGATGGTTGCGGATTCGGCTACGGAGCCGATCCATGAGGTGAGCCGCGTGCAGGCAGAGCTGGATCAGTTGAAGGGCGAGCGGGACCAGTTGCTGGATCGGCTGGCGCGGCTGCAGGCGGAGTTCGACAATGCGCGGAAGCGTGAGGTGAAGGAACGGGCGGACGCTCGGGACTATACGATCTCGAATACCGTGGAGCCGTTTCTGGGCGTGATGGATAACTTTCAGTTGGCGTTGAAGGCGGATGGTACGGCTGAGCAGCTTCGGGGCGGCGTGGAACTGATTCTGAAGCAGATGGAAGATGCGCTGAAGGGATTGAACGTGCAGGCGGTGGAGACGGTGGGGGCACAGTTCGACCCTCGCATCCACGAGGCACTGGGGAGCATCGAAACTAAGGAGTTTCCGGATCATCAGGTGCTGGAGGAGATTCGTCGGGGATACAAGATCCGCGAGAAGCTGCTGCGTCCGGCGCTGGTTAGGATTGCGGCGAATGCTGGACAGGTTTCGGATTAGGTTGGTTTGGGAAAGAAGGGCTTACCCCAGGGGCTAAAGCCCCCTTCTTCTCGATCCGGCGGAGAGATCCAAGGCTGAAGCCTTGGGCTACCCTAGAGACAAAGGAAGAAACAGATCCCTGCGGGATGACAGACAAAGGGGCTGGCAACAGCAGAAGCGACTGCAATGCAAACGCAGATCCCCCACGGGGATGACAAACAAAAAGCAACAACGACGACAAAAAGACAAGCAACAGCAGCGGTAACAAATAGGCAAGAGCAACAGCGATAGATAAAAGACAAGCAACAGCAACGATAAAAGATGGGCGACTGCAACGATAAAAGATGGGCGACTGCCGAAAGATGGGTAGGATTTGGGCGGTTTGGCACTAGATTAGAGAGAGATTTTTAGGATATGGCGACGGCAAACGTGACGAAACTGGATTACTACGAAGTATTGAGTGTCTCCCGGGATGCCAACGATCAGGAGTTGAAGACCTCCTATCGGAAGCTGGCGATGCAGTTTCATCCGGACCGGAATCCGGACGATCCTGGGGCGGAGGAGAAGTTCAAGGAGTGCAGCGAGGCGTACCAGGTGCTGAGCGATCCGGAGAAGCGGGCGGCTTATGACCGGTATGGGCATGCGGCGTTCCAGGGCAACGGCGGCGGTGGCGGCAATCCGTTTACGGGCGGGGGCTTCAGCGGCAATGCGCAGGACCTGGGAGATATCTTCGGCGATCTGTTCGGCGAGATGTTCAACATGGGTGGCGGTGGCGGACGCAAGGCTTCGCGTGTGCAGCGTGGGCGCGATCTGCGGTATGACCTGACGCTGGAGTTTGAAGAGGCGGTCTTCGGTAAAGAGAAGGAGATTACGATTCGCCGTATGGAGATGTGCACGGATTGCACGGGCACGGGCGCGGCGAAGGGTAAGGCTCCGGTGACGTGTACGCAGTGCGGCGGACGGGGGCAGCAGAGATTTCAGCAGGGGTTCTTCTCTGTGGCGAAGACCTGCTCGGTGTGCGGCGGGACGGGGACGCTGATTGTGGACCCGTGTATGGCGTGCAAGGGCGAGACGCGGGTGACGCGAGAGCACAGCATCCTGGTGAAGGTGCCGGCGGGCGTGGAGCAGGATACGCGAATTCGGTACCAGGGCGAGGGCGAGGCTGGGAAGTTTGCCGGGCCGGCGGGCGATCTGTACGTGGTGCTGAATGTGAAGTCGCATCGGTTCTTCGAGCGCGATGGAGATGATCTGCACTGCGTGATGCCGATCTCGTTTCCGCAGGCGGCGCTGGGAACGGAGTTGGAGATTCAGACGCTGGAGGGTCCGGCGACGATCAAGGTGCCGGAGGGGACGCAGAGCGGCAAGGAGTTCAAGCTGAAGAGCAAGGGCGTGCCGCATCTGAACTCGCATGGGAAGGGCGACCTGATCGTTGAGATTCGGGTGCGGACGCCGAGCAAGTTGAATAAGCAACAGAAAGAGTTACTAAAGCAGCTGAGCGATACGATGGTGGTGGAGAATACGCCGACGTCGCGTGGGTTGTTTGAGAAGGTGAAGGAGATCTTCAGCTAGAATTTTTTTGTTGTGCAAGCGTTGTGCGAGGTGCCCGGGCTTCGGCTTGGGCACTTTTGTTTTTGGGCTCGGAATGGCGAGTTTCGAGGCGATGAATTTTCTGTTACGAAAAGGTGACATTTCCACCGTCGCGAGGGGTGCGAGCAGCATCTACTTGAGTAGAGCAAAACTTCGCTAAGTAACGCTGCTTCAAGGTTTACAGGAATCTGTCGCCTTGGGCGGCGACAGGAGAACTATGTATAAATCGTGCTTTATCGCCCTTCTCGCATTTCCTGCTGCGCTCTACTCCCAGGATCTTGGACATGCCGGTGCTTCTGCTTCGGATGCGGGGTCTTCGATCTCGAGTTCGGCTGTATCCGGTCTGGCTGTCTCCAGCTCAGCTATCTCGAGTTCGGCTGACTCCAGCTCTACGGATGGGACAGCGGCAGAGGCTCCGGCGCCGATGGCGGCTGCAGGGACGGCGCAGGTGGATTCTTCGTCGCAGGGATTCTTTAGCAGGGGAGTCTTTATGAGGCGGAAGAAAGATACGCCGGTGGGATCGTTTACGGCGAGCTATGTGTACCGGTATGCTCCGGATTTGTTTGGAGCGGATCGGAGCCAGATGGGATGGTCGGCGGTTCCGGAGGTGAACTTTACGAAGTATGTTGGGCTGCAGGCTGAGTTCACCGGGCTGTATACGCGGTCGATCTATCCGGGGACGAACCAGTTTATGGCGGCGGCGGGACCTCGGTTTACGCTGGCTCCGCACCGCAAGATTACGCCGTTTGCGTTTGCGGAGGGCGGCATGATCCGGACGACGCATCAGTTGAGCGATGTGTCGGACTGGAATCCCGTGGTGACTGGCGGGATCGGGTTCGACTATAAGATCTCGCACAGCGTGGCGTTTCAACTGGTGCCGGGCGAGTACATGGGACAGAAGCAGGATGATGGGGACTGGAACCACAGCTTTGTGGCGAAGGCCGGGATTACGTTCAACCTGTTTCGGTAGAGTTTTGTGGATTTGAAGTTTGAGATTGGAAGAGAGGCTGTGTTGCGGATTTGGTTCGTGGGCGGCCTCTCTTTTTTGATTTAGAGGAAGTGGGTGGAGGCTATGGCGATGGCGGCGATGGCTGCGGTTTCGGCGCGGAGGATGCGGGGGCCGAGGGTGACGGGCTGCCAGTGATGCTGGGTGAAGAGAGCCATCTCTTCGGGTGTCCAACCGCCTTCGGGGCCTATGGCGAGGGCGGTGTCTGACTGGGTTTGCGTGGAGGCTTGCAGAGCGGCGGTGAGGGTGGTGGATTGCTCGGTTTCGCTGAGGAGGATGCGGGTGGGGGATTGTTCGGCGTCGAGGGCGAGTTTGATCGGGGTGGGGTCGGCGATGGTAGGGATGTCGGTGCGGCGGGACTGCTGGGAGGCTTCGTGGGCGATGCGGCGCCAGCGTTCTACGCGTTTGACTGAGGCAAGGGCGAGATGCTTTTCGGTGCGGCGGGCGAGGATGGGGGTGATGCGGGCGATGCCGAGTTCGGTGGCCTTCTCGATGGCCCACTCCAGGTGATCGAACTTGAAGACGGCGAGGAGGAGATGGAGAGGGAGGGCGGCGTCGGACTCGAGTTCTTCGTGGAGGGTGAAGAGGACTTCGGCTTCGGAGACGGAGGCGATCTCGGCTCGGTGAAGGAAGCCGTTGGCGACGACGTCGAAGATCTGGCCGGGTTGGGCGCGGAGGACGCGGGCGAGGTGGAGGGCCTGGTCGCCGGTGAGGGCTGCGGTGGTTGGGGTGCAGGTGTCGGCGATCCAGCGGCGGCGGGTCATTCTACTGATCGATTCTACTTTTTCTGTTATTGGGCTTGTGAGGATTTGTTGGGGGCGGGTTTTGGGGTGGCTTCGCTTCCGCGTCCGATGATGACGGTCTGCATACCTTGATGGTAGAGGTCGATGTTGAGGACGGCGTTGCGGCGGTGTAGCCAGACGTCCTGGGTGACGGGAAAGCGGAAGAGGATCATGCCTTCGACGGAGCCGCCGGGGTTGATCATGGTCTCGCGGAGGAGGGGTTCGGAGGCGAGGGGAACGAGGGCGGGGAAGGCGGCGTAGAGGGTGGGGAGATCGTTCTTCTCGATGGCGCTGGTGGTGAGCTGTTCGCCTTCGGCGGTGGTGAGGGTGGCGGTGAAGTCTTTGAGGAAGAGGGGAAGGCGGAGGTTGTCTTCGATGTGGAGGGTGGTGAGGACGTAGAGGTCGTCCTGGGCCTGGCCGTGGTTGACGAGGATGGAGTCGGACTGGAAGACAGTGTGGGCGGGATAGGTGGCGGTGTGGAGGACGGTGACGTCGGCGGTGCGGTGGGGAGTGAAGCGCAGGAACAAGGCCATGACGATACCGAGGATCAGAAACGCCAGTAGAACCGGGGCCAGGAGATTGCGTCGGGCGGGTTGGGAAAACTTCAGATCGGACACTGGCATAGAGGATAGCAAGGGTGCAACGATTTCAGAAGGTTAAAAACCGGGTAGAAATAGAACTTTAGTATGATGCTGAGCGGGCTAAGTGAGGATCGTTTTTAGATGAGCGGGGGGGTGCCGTGAGTCAGTCATGGCGGACGGCGTACTCCTCCAGCAGGACGGTGATGAGGGCGGCGGTGGGCACGGAGACGAGGGCTCCTACGATGCCGGCGAGGGCGGTGCCGAGGAGCAGGGCCACGAGGACGGTGAGACCCATGAGATTGACGCTGGAACGCATGATGCGGGGGGTGAGGAAGGCGTTTTCGATGTTGACGTAGATGGCGTAGAAGATCATGACACCGGCCATCTTAGTCCATGAGTCGAGCGCGGCGACAGCGGCTGCGACAAGGATGGTGATGACGCCTCCCGCGATGGGAATGAGGTTGAAAAGTCCCATGAGAAAGCCGAGGAGGAGGAAGTAACGAACGTGGAGGATGCCGAAGGTGATGGTGCTGGCGATTCCGAGGACGAGCATGAGGAGGCCCTGACCGAGGAGCCACTTGCTGATCTTGCGTTCGGCTTTTTTGAGGGTGTTGTTGAGGCGGTGGCGTTGCGTGTGGGGGAAGAGGGAGAGGAAGAAGTTGTAGGCGTGTTCGCCTTCGAGCATGAAGTAGATGCAGAGGAAGGCGGCGGTGAGGATATCGAAGACGTGGGAGAGCCAGAGGGGGAGCGAGGTGAAGAGGTAGGAGGCGGTGGCTCCGAAGTATCCTGCGGCGCGCTGGGCGAGGTTGTCGATACCGAACTTGTCGGCGAGGGGGAGTTTTTTGATGCGGGCGACGACGTCGGGTATGCGCTGGGGGAGGTCGGAGGAGAAGTTGCGAAGATCGCGAAGGACGGGGGGAAGGCCGGTGGTGAAGAAGAGGGAGAGAACGCCGGCGACGAGGGCGATGAGGATGACGATGGCGACGCCGCGGGAGGGATGGTATTGGCGGATCTGGATCTGCCGGATGCGGTTGACGGCGGGCATGAGAACGACGGCGAAGAGGGCGCTGACGTAGAGGATCAGCAGCTCCTTCTGGAGGGTCCATGCGAGGGCGAGGAGAAGGACGACGAGAAAGAAGAAGAGGATGTGGCCGCGAACTTCGGCGCGTGTGCGCTTCTGGTATGGGGTGAGGTCGACGGGCGTGGGGTCGGGCGGCGTGGTGGTCAGCGGCTTCTCCTGTTTTCCTGAATGCTGACTATGTGATGCAGATAGTGTGCGCTTCAAGGAGTCAGGGAAGGGAGTACGGAGTTTGAGTCATGCCGGTGACAGCTGATTGGGTCAGGTTTGCTGGAGTCTTGCGAGGGCTGGGGTCTCTTCTTGGGTGTTGGTGGGGCCGTGTTTCTCTTCGAGGCCGTATTTTTGCTGGAGTCCGAGGAGGAGGGCTTCGACGGTCTGGGTGGGGGTGAGGTCGGCGGTTTCGATGGTGAGGCCGGCGAGGCGGCGGTAGAGGGGATGGCGGCGGG
>NZ_LMUR01000003.1:97863-379666 GCF_009765825.1 Granulicella sp. L60
GGGGGTTTGTTCGAGGAGGAGGCGGTTGGTGAGGTCTTCGGGGGTTCCGCCGCCGAGGGCGAGGACGGTGTTGCTGAGGGCGAGGGCGGAGGCGAGGGCGGTGGACTCGAGGCGGCGGAAGCGGGCTTCGCCGTGGAGTTCGAAGAGCTGGGGGATGGTGGCGTTGGTGCGGGATTCGAGGTGGGCGTCGAGGTCGAGGAAGTTCCAGTGGAGGCGGGCGGCGAGGAGGTGGCCGATGGTGGACTTGCCCGCTCCCATGAAGCCGGTGAGGACGAGGCGTTTGAGGTTGGGGAGGGTGGCTGGGGTTGCCGGGGTTATGGTGGGGGCGGTCTTGAGCACGGTCTTCGTGTCTTCCTGGCTGGCTGTGTTGGGTTCGGTGGACGTCATGGCTTCTCCTGGTAAGTGTTTCGTGAAAATGAAAGAGCCGCAACCTTTGTGGGTTGCGGCTCGGGAAGTTCGAAGACTCTGAAGGGTATTAGGTGTTTTCAGAGATGCATGCGAGAACTCCACTGGCCGCTGAGTAGCGCCAATAGGAGCAGGTAAAAAACACGTTCTGGAGACGTCTCGTCATGCTGGATAGACGATACACCTGGGGTGTGGGGGATGGCAAGGATTGTGGTGGGTGGGTCAGCTTCGAGTCTGGACAAGCGAAGTTGCCGAAAACGCCGTTTTCGGGGGGTGCCGATGAGAGTCGCCCGAAGGGAAGCCGCTGCTAGATGCCCAACTCATCTACTTATCACTTGGAAAGGGATCTGCGGTCGGGAGCAACTCTCTAGCATTTTTGCATCCCTTGTATCTCCACAGGCACCCGTAATCGTAGGCGGTGTAACGCTGCCGATCTGCTGCCGAAGCCTTAGGGGTCATATACACGGTGAACTCCAGATAGCGATACCGATCTGAGGAACGCCAGCCAGCGGCAACCGGCTCGGGTATAAGGCTACGACCCCAGTGTTCTTGCTCTAGTAGCCCTATGGATGACGGGTTGAACTCCGTCTTCTTCCCGATCCCGTATCCAGTATTCTTGCGCACGACGACTGAATCCTTCACGTCAAAGGCCACAACAAACGCCGCGCCTGAACCTCGCCACCACCGTGGAAGTTCAACATTGTCCATCCTTACAGCCCATTCGCAGACCGATCGATCACAGGGGCCGTTCGGATTGGCATCGATTCTCCTGGCCACGCGCTGAGCATCATCGAAAGTGGAATGCCCTAATTGGAGAGTTTCCATTTGACTGAAGAGATAGCGGGCCCGAATCGCTGGATAAAACAGGTAGGACATACAAAGCGCCATGAGAGCGGAGGCAGTCAGCCCTGCTATGAATACGAATCGGCGTCGAGATGCTTGCTTGATGCTCATATGTGAGCTGATGCTAACTGAGAATCATCACGAAGCTAATACTTCCCGCAAAGTCAGGTTTCTGCAAGTTGAGTTGTTCAAATCAAACTGACCCAGTGTTGGTAGTGGTCAGGCTGAAATTTATAGAGTGGGGCTAAATATCAAGTGCAGCAGGAAAGACCAGAAGCCATAATGAGCGATGTAATACACGCTCGCAGTGATCGCGAAGGTTAGCAAAAGCACATTTACCCAGGTGGGTAGTTTGTCTATGGCGCTTGAAATCACTCCCATGCCAGCGATGGTCTCATGCCTGTTAGAGGCCTACAAGCTCTTCCACCGTCGGTAGTGTACTGAATAGGTTTGCGGAGCGACTCTTAGTCGGCTATGGATTCGAAGAGGGCGGTGGATTCTTCTTCGGGCGTTTCTTGTTTTTTGTCTTTGTCTAGGGTGAGGGGGAGCCTTAGGGCGGCGAGGAACAGGATGGCGTGGAGGGCGCAGAGCAGGAGGAAGGCGGCGGTGAATGCGGTGGAGAGGGTGCTGCCGGTGGCGGCTGATCTGAGTCTCCAGCCGAGGAAGGTGGCGCAGAGGGTGGTGAGGGTTGGGCCGCCGAGGCGCTGGACGATGTTGAGCGAGGTGGTTGCCATGGGCAGGTCTTCTCGCTTGACCGAGGAGTAGGCGGCAGAGATGGAGGGGATGCCGACGGCGCTGAGTCCGGCTCCGCGGAGGAAGAGGGCGGCGACGAGGATGGCGAGGGAGAGTCCGTGGCTGGCGAGGTAGATGAAGGGCATGGTGCCGGCCAGGGCGAGGAGTGCGCCGGTGGCGGAGACTTTGCGGATGCCGAAGCGCTGGGTGAGAGCTCCCATCCATGGGTAGGAGACGATCATGCCGATGCCGAGAGGCGCGAGGAGCCAGCCGGTGGCGCTGGGGGAACGGCCACAGGCGCGGATGAGATAGATGGGGATGAGCATCTGTCCGGCGAAGGCTATTCCGTTGGACATGAACTGGGTGATGGCGGAGGCGGAGAAGACTTTGCCCTTGAAGAGCTGGAGGTGGATGAGGGCGGCGTTGCCTTTGCGGACGGCGTTCCGGAAGAAGAGGGCGAGCAGAACAATGGAGGCGAGGAGGGTGAGGATGCCTGCGCGTTCGCCGAGGTGGTCGGAGCTGTAGAGGAAGAGGACGAGGCCGGGCGAGAGAAGGAAGAAGCCGAGGAGATCAAGGTTGCGCGAGGTGGTCTCTTCACGGTCGTTGGGGAGGAAGAGGATGGAGAGCACGATGGCGAGTACGCCGACGGGCAGGTTGACGAGGAAGAGCCAGCGCCAGGAGGCATGTTGCAGGATGGCTCCGGCGATGACGGGTCCGAGGATGGGGCCGAGCATGACGGGGACGGCGGCGTATCCGATGATGCGCGCCATGTTTTTTCCGGCGACGCGGGCCATCATCATCTGGGCCATGGGGGCCATGAGGCCTCCGCTCATGCCCTGGAGGATGCGGAAGGCGATGAGGGAGTTTGCGGACCAGGCGAGGCCGCAGAGTCCGGAGGATAGGGTGAATGCCGAGAAGCACCAGAGATAGACGGACTTTGCGCCGATGCGCTCTACCAGCCAGCCGTTGAGCGGGAGCATGAGTGCGAGCGCGAGGAGATATCCGCTGGTGACCCACTGGATCGCCGTGAGGCTGCTGTGCAGCTCCACGGCGAGGCTGGAGAGAGAGACGTTGACGACGGTGGCGTCGAGCTGGGCGAGGAAGGAACCGAGCACGGCGACGGAGGTGATCTTCCAGACCAGTGGATCCAGGCGATCGCTTCCTTGGGAGGGTTTAGGCAAGGGAGGCGAGGACCTCGGCGGTGGAACGGACGCGGGAGAGGCGGGGGAAGATCTTCTCGAAGGCGAAGGTGTGTTGTTCGGCGTCCTGGGCGGAGCAGGCGTCTTCGACGACCACGAAGGCAAAGCCGAGGCCGGTACCCTGGCGGGCGGTGGATTCGACGCCGATGTTGGAGGAGATGCCGGTGAGGACGATGGTGTCGATGCCGCGGGAGGTGAGCTGCTGCTCGAGGTCGGTGCCGGCGAAGGCTCCCCAGTGGCGCTTGGTGACGAGGATGTCACCGGTCTGGAAGCCGGCGGAGGGGGCGATCTCGGATAGGGCGTCGGGGAGCGGGCCGTCGCCCATTCGCTGTGGCTGGTCTACGGGGAGCTTGCGGAAGTCGTTGAGGTCGACGCGGACGTAGACGACGGGGGCGCCGTGAGCGCGGAAGGTTTCGGCGAGCTTGCGGGAGTTTTCGACGACCTGTGCGGCAGGGTGCGGCACGGGGTTCATGGCGACGATGCCGTTCTGCAGGTCGATGAGGACGAGGGCCGTTTTCTTGGGGTCGAGCTGGAGTTCTGCCATGGGTTTCCTTTGGGTGGGAGATGCACTTTGGAATTCGAGGGTTCCCTCGACTTTATGTCTGTAGAATACGAGGGTGTCCTCGACTTCGTCAAATCCGGTTCGGGTTGCGCCACAGCAGGAACGCTCGGCTCGGAGGCTTGCGGGTTTTCTGGATGCAGCGGCGGAGTTGTTCGTCGAGGTGGGCTTTGAAGCGACGACGATGACTGCGATTGCGGAGCGCAGCGGGTCTTCGATCGGCGCGCTGTACAACTACTTTCCGGATAAGCAGTCGGTCGTGTTTACGCTGCTGAACCAGTATGCGCAGGAGCTGGAAGGGCACTGGAAGCCGTGGATGGAGCAGGCGGAGACGCTGAGTTACACGGAGTTCGCGGATCTGTTTATTGCAAGCATCACGGAGTTCGTGCAGGCGCGGCCCGCGTATCTACGGCTGCTGACTGCGCCGATTCGGCTGCGCCGCGATCCTGCGGCTCGAAGGGCGATTCGGGTTGCGATTGCGAGTGCATTTCGGGCGAAGAATCCTGCGCTGTCGCATGAGCAGGGCCTCCTGGCGGCGAATGTCTCGCTGCAGGTGATGCGGGGCATGATGGCGGTCTATGCGGACGCGGGGGCGAAGGAGAAGCCGCTGGTGGTGGCGGAGTTCAAGAAGGTGTTGACGCTTTATCTGGGAAGTATCTTGGCCGACTAGGCAGCGAGGATTTTTGCGTGTGCACGCACGAACGGCGCACCACTTTGCGAAGAGACCGCGAAGGATGCGCCGTTCGTTTTGTTGGAGAGGGGCTAGACGGTTTGGGGAATGGGCAGGTCGTCGTCTTCGGGGCCTTGTTGTTTGAGTTTGTTCTGGATGTTGCTCCAGACGGCGTCGCTGGGATCTTCTGTGGGTTCAAAGAGACTGCGGGCCTGATCGGCGATCGCTTCAAGGTCGCGGACGAGGGCGGCGCAGTCGGGGTTATTTTTGAGGAAAGTCTGGAGGCGCGGGTCGGTGCTGACGTGGCCGTCGCCGTTGGCGAAGAAGTCGGGCAGATATTTTTCGAAGTCCGCTTGGGTCATTGTGTCGAAGTCGGGCAGGCTGTCGGTCATACCGTCACCTCCTTCAGGCTGGCCGGCTGGGCGGTCGGTTCCGGTTGGCGCAGGAGTTCGCGGAGCTTGAGGCGGGCCTTGTGAAGCTGGGATTTGCTGTTTCCGGTGGAGCATTCGAGCATGGTGGCGATCTCGTTGTGTTCGAAGCCTTCTACATCGTGGAGGACAAAGACCATGCGGTAGCCGGGAGGAAGCGAGGCTACGGCGCGCTCGAGGGCGACACGGTCTACGGAGCCAGTGAGGTGGATGTCGCGGCTGCCGAAGTCGCGCTTTGGCGCGTCTTCTTCCGAAGGGTTGATGGTCTCTTCGAGGGAGACGAGGTTGAGGCCCTTCTTACGCAGATGCATCAGTACCAAATTTACCGTAAGTCTATGAAGCCACGTTGAAAAGGCCGACTCGCCGCGGAAGCTGCCGATCTTGCGGAAGAGGTGAAGGAAGGCCTCCTGGGTCATGTCTTCGGCTTCGGAGACGTTGCCGAGCATGCGGAGGCAGAGGGTGTAGACGCGGCGTTTGTGGAGGGCGTAGAGCTTGGAGAACGCCTCTGCGTCGCCGTTCTTCGCTGCTTCAATTGCTTCTGCTTCGCCGGCGATAGGCGGGTTGCGCTTGAAGACGCCGGGAGATGGTGTATTTTGTGTCATTTGTAGGCCTTGGACGTCCATAGCTAGACTCCGGACTAAGTAATCGTTCCCCGTTAAGTTTTCGCCTGCTTTGAGCCTACCGCAAACGTAATGATGCGCATTCCTGATTTGAGTGGGTTGAGGGTGGAAAGGTTGTGTGGAAGGAAGGGTGGTGGAACGTTATGTCCATGAGAATGCGGGGCTGCTGCGTGATGGATGTTGATGTGGGTGGAGGATGGGCGGGCGGTTTTACGATCCGATGAAACGGGTGTAGAGGGAGCGGGCGAGGGTGATGTCGGTGGTGCCTTGAATGAGGGCGCGGCCGTCGGGAAAGAGGGTGAGGGTGTGGGGGCCGCGGCGGAAGCGGAGTAGGAGTTCGTTGAAGCGGAGGTCCTGGATGTCGGTGTGGCGGCTGAGGCGGGCGCTCATGGAGGCGAAGTCCACGGGACGATGGTGCTCGTGGATCTGGACGGAGTTGCGGCCGCAGAGGGTGATGTGGGGGCGGCCTTCGCCGGCGAGGTGGGAGAAGATGCGCTGGCCGCAGACGGTGCAGTCAGGGTTGGGGGTGGAGGTGTTGATCTCGCTGCGCTCGTTGGTCCAAAGATCGTGCGACAGGAGGGTGCGGCGGATGAGGTGGGGCTGGTTGGTGAGGAGCTTAAGGGCCTCGTTGGTCTGGAGGGAGGCGGCGAGGTTGACGGCGGTGGAGAGAATACCGGAGGTGTCGCAGGTTTCGACGGGGCCGGTGGGGGGCTTGGGGAAGATGCAGGCGAGGCAGGCTGTGGGTTTCCAGGATGTGGGCGCTGGAGGTTCAACGGTGGGGATCGGAAGGATGTTCATGGTGGCGGCGTAGGCGCCTATGGCTGCGGCGTAGATCCAGGGTTTGGAGTGCTGGACGGCGTAGTCGTTGATGAGGTAGCGGGTCTCGAAGTTGTCGGTGGCGTCGAGGATCAGGTGGGCGGGGGCGAGGAGGTCGTGGATGTTGGCGGGGACGAGGTCGGCGATGTGGGGGTGGACGGTGATGGAGGAGTTGAAGAGGGTGATCTTGCGGCGGGCGGCCTCGGCCTTGGGGAGGGATTCGCGGGCGTCGGCCTCGTCGAAGAGGACTTGGCGCTGGAGGTTGGAGGATTCGACGAAGTCGCGGTCGATGAGGGTGAGGGTGCCTACGCCGGCGCGGGCGAGGAGCGAGGCGGTGGCGGCTCCGGTGGCTCCTACGCCTACGATGGCGACGTGGGACTGGGCGAGAAGCTGTTGGCCGGTGGGGCCGATGCCGGGGAAGAGGATCTGGCGGGAGTAGCGGTCGTGATCGGGGATGGGCTGGAGCGCGGAGCCGGGGTTTGCGGATGAGGAGGAAGGATCGAGAGCGGCGGCGGCGGAGGGGTTTGGATGCTGAGGCATGGTGTGTGACCGAACGCCCAAAGACGCTCCTGTTTCGTAGTATAGGGAAGGATGGATGCGCAGGGAACCGACACACGGTGACGGCTTTCGGCATCCAACGGGAAAAAAGGGCCTGGAACGATATAGAGGCTTGGATGGGTACGTTGCTGGACGGGTTGCGCTTTTTTTAGGGGGGACATGCGGAACTCCTCGATGAGAACAGGAAATGGTGGGTGGTTTTTTGGGTCAGGTGCAACAAGGTCGCGCGCGAATACTTCGAGGATTGAGGTATGGTTGCGTTCTGGCGATCGTCTGCGCGATGGTGGGTGCGGCGATTGGGCAGAGCGTGCCGGCGGCGTCGACGCCTGCGCAGACCCAGGGGGCGGACCAGAGTGGGGCGGCTGGGGCTACGCCGGCGCAGACACAGCAGACTGCTAAGCCGGGAGCGGATGCGAACCCCGATAACGCGATTCTGGATAACGGCGCGGGGCTGACGACGTCGGTGTGGCAGTGGAAGGGTCTGCGGGTCGACAAGATTTTGTTTGAGGGCGTGACGTTCGATAAGACGGATACGCTGCCGAATGAGTTGACGCAGCATGTGGGGGAGCCGCTGGATCCGCAGAAGGTGCGGGCGAGTATGCGGCGGTTGTTTGCGAGCGGACGGTATCGGGACATCGAGGTGCGCGGGGTGAGGCAGGGTGACGCGGTGACGCTGATCTTTGCGGGGCCGGTGAGGTACTACGTGGGGCGGGTGACGATCGATGGGGTGAAGAGCGATCGGCTGACGTCGCTGCTGGAGTTTGCGACGAAGCTTTCGCCGGGGACGGCGTTTCGCCAGTCGCAGATTGAGGCGGGGAGCGCGGGAATCACGGAGATTCTGAAGCAGCAGGGGTACTACGAGTCGAAGGTGGCGGTGAAGCAGGAGACGGATGAGGCGGGCGACCAGGTAAATGTAACGTATACGGTTGCAATTGGTCCGCAGGCGCGGGTGGGAGAGATCACGCTCGAAGGCGCCAATATGGGGCTGACGCCGGAGGAGTTTCGAAAGAAGGCGAAGCTGAAGAAGGGAAGCAGGGTTTCGCGGGATACGACGAGCAATGCGCTGGATCGGCTGCGCAAGCTGTATCAGAAGAAGGACCGGCTGGAGGCGACGATTACGCTGCAGAAGCAGACGTATGTGGAGTCGAGGAAGCAGGTGGACTATGAGTTCCATGTGAACGAGGGGCCGGAGGTGAAGGTGGCGGTGGAGGGTGCGAAGATCTCGAATAGCCGCCTGCATCTGCTGGTGCCGATCTATGAAGAGGGGACGATCGATAACGATCTGTTGAATGAGGGGATCTTCAACATTCGTGACTTTCAGCAGCAGCAGGGATACTTCGAGGCGAAGGTGGATGTGAAGGTGGTGGGGCAGGACACGGCTGCGGAGAGCGTGGTGTTTACGGTGGACCGCGGAGTGAAGCACAAAGTGCAGGACGTGATTTTGAAGGGCAACAAATACTTCACGGACGATCTTCTGCGGGAGCGGATGAAGGTGCAGAAGTCGAATGCGTATCAGCGGAGCGGACGGTATAGTCCGGCGCTGGTGTCGTCAGATGTGAGTTCGATCCAGGCGCTGTATCGGGCTAATGGATTCGATCAGGCGACGGTGACGACGAGTGTGAAGGATACCTCCGAGACGGCAGCGGGAAGGCCGCTGAAGGTGGGAGAGATCCAGGTGACGTACACGATCGTCGAGGGGCCGCAGCAGAAGTTCGGCACGGTGGCGCTGGTGGGCGTGGGTCCGAGCCGCGTGCAGGATGTGAAGGGATTGATGAATGCGCAGGAGGGACAGCCGTTTTCGCTGGTGACGCTCTCGGGCGATCGCGATACGGTGCTGCAGTACTACCTGAGCCACGGGTTCGACCAGGTGAGGGTGGAGATTAAGCAGACCAAGGAGAAGGCGGACGCGGACCACACGGACGTATCGCTGAATGTAACGGAGGGACAGCAGGTGTTCGTCAATCGGGTGCTGCTGTCGGGTGTGGTGCATACGAAGCCGAAGATGGTGGAGTCGCAGATCCTGGTGCATCCTGAGGATCCGCTGGACCAGACGGCGCTGCTGCAGACGCAGAGGAATCTGTACAACATTGCGCTGTTCAACGAGGTGGTGGCGGCGGTGCAGAATCCGGCGGGAGATGCGCCGCAGAAGAATGTGCTGCTGCAGTTGACGGAGGCGAAGCGATGGAATGTGACGTACAGCTTCGGCTTCGAGGCGCAGACGGGAACGCCGGTGTCGGGAACGATCTCCGAGGCTTCGTGTATTTTGCTGGGGCTCAATCCATGCAATTTGACGCAGGAGGGGAAGACGGGAGTGAGCCCGCGGGTTGGGCTGGATGTGTCGAGGATCAATCTACGTGGCACGGACGACTCGTTGACGCTGCATACGACGTATGGATTGCTAGAGCAGGTGGCGATCCTGACACTGCTGAATCCGCATCTGCGTGGGAAGAAGAATATCTCGGCGTCGATCTCGGGCGGCTACTCGAACGTGCAGGATATCTCGACGTTCTCGGCTTCTACGCTGCAGGGTGACTTTCGCGTGACGCAGAAGTTCAGGCTGCGGGATACGTTCATCTACGACTTTCAATATCGGCGGGTGCAGGTGAATAGTGTGCAGGTGTCTGCTGACCTGATTCCTTTGCAGTCGCAGCCGGTGCGCGTGGGCGGGCCGGGGTTGACGTGGTTTCACGATACGCGGTCGCCGGGGCCGCTGGACGCGGTGAAGGGATCGTATACGACGGTGCAGGGATTTTATGCGTCGTCGAAGTTTGGATCGCAGTCGGACTTCTGGAAGCTGGATGGAACAAACTCTACTTATTATCAATTTGGAAAACAGAAGTATGTGTTCGCGCGCAGCACGAGGATTGGATACGAGCAGGCCTCGGGGCCGAATCCGAATGTGGGGAGCGCGGCTTGCGCGAATGCGAACGGCGTCGATCTATTGACGACCAATCCGAGCTGCAATGCGATTCCTCTGCCGGAGCGGCTGTATGCGGGCGGCGCGAACTCGCATCGCGGATTTCCAATCAATGGAGCGGGGCCGCGGGACCTGCAGACGGGATATCCGGTGGGAGGCTCGGCGGCGTTTGTGAACACGTTTGAGATGCGGCTGCCGCCGCCTACGCTGCCGCTGGTGGGCAACAGCGTGAACTTCGTAATTTTTCATGACATGGGGAACGTGTTTCAGAATGCGAAGGATATGTTCCCGAGTTTTCTGCGGTTCAATCAGCCGGATAAGCTGACTTGCGCGAATGTTTCGACGAGCATCGGGACTTGTAACTTCAACTACTTTTCTCATGCGCTTGGGTTGGGAGCACGTTATAAGACGCCCGTGGGGCCGATTCGCGTGGATTTCAGCTATAACTTGAATCCGCCGGTCTATCCGGTGATTTATGACTTCTATAACAACCCTCCGCATGAGGCGCAGGCTGCACACTTCAACTTCTTCTTCAGTATCGGAGAGAGCTTCTAGATGCGTTTGAAGGCATTCAATTCGGCGGACCGCTGGGCGCGCGGGAGAGCTGCGCTTGCGATGATGCCGGTGTTGATGTGCTTATGGATGGGCGGGGAGAGCTGCGGGGCGCAGAGTGCTGCGGCGCAGGCTGCGGGTGCTCAGGTTCCAAGTGCTCCTGTTGCTGGTGCTCCGGCTACTGCTGCGGCGCAGGCGGGGTCGGCTTCCAGTGCTGCTGCGCTTCCGGGCACGGGACAGGGAGAGGTGTTGGACCGGATCGTTGCGGTGGTGAACGGGGAGGTGGTGCTGGAGAGCGATGTGGATGAGGAACATCGGTTCGAGGACATCCAACCCTATCGCAGGACAGCTGTGGACAGTTCGAGAGAGAAGACGGTGGAGCGGCTGGTGGACCGGACGCTGATTCTGCAGCAGTCGGCGCTGGAGCCGGAGGATGCGGTTTCGGATGAAGAGCTGGATCAACAGTTGGCGACGCTGCGTAAGGATATCCCGGACTGCAAGCAGTACCGCTGCGAGACGGATGACGGATGGAAGCAGTTTCTGAGTGCGCACGGATTTACGGTGGAGGAGTTTCGAGATCGCTGGCGGCAGAGGATGGTGTTGCTGAAGTTTATCGAGGTGCGGTTTCGGAATGGGATCACGATCTCGGACGATGAGATCAAGAAGTTCTATGAGACGAGGATGCTGCCGGAGTATGCGAAGCGGAATGTGACGCCGCCGAAGCTGGAGGCGATCTCGAAGCGGATTGAAGAGGTGTTGCTGCAACAGCAGGTGGGAGCGCTGCTGGTGGATTGGCTGAAGTCGCTGCGGGCGCAGGGGAGTGTGCGGCTGATGACGTCGGGTGAGGTGGCGCCGTGAGCGATCTGGAGAAGAGGCTGGAGCAGAAGAAGGACGAGCTGGAGGCCAGGGTCGCGGGGAAGGTCGCGAAGGTGAAGCGCTCGCTGGCCACGCGGATGGGGCGTGCGTTTTTGTGGACGGTGGGTGCGGTGCTGTTGCTGCTGGCGATTCTGTTTGGGATGTTTGCGTGGTATTCGACGACGACGGACTTTGACCGGCGGGTGAGTGCGGAACTGGTGAAGGTGCTCGGCGATGCGACGGGTGGGCGCGTGGAGCTGAAGACGATTCGTTTCGATCTTTGGCATCTGGCGGTTGAGGCGGATGGGCTGGTGATTCATGGAACGGAGGGGCCGGGTGAGGCGCCCTATCTGGCTGTCGATCAGATTAAACTTCGCGTGAAGATCTTCAGCTTCTTTTCGCATGTGTCGGGTGCGGGGATTGCGTCGCATGTGCGGCTGAACTATCTGGGCGTGGTGCATCCGCAGTTTCACCTGATTGTGGACAAGGATGGGAAGACGAATCAGCCGGAGCCGAAGCATCCGAATAAGAGCAATGTTTCGGTGACGGATACGCTGCTGGATCTGAAGGCGCAAGAGGTGGAGGTGACGGATGGGTTGGCGCTGCTGAATGATCGGGCGATTCCGTTCGATATGGCGGCGCGGGACCTGGGTGCGGAGGTGCACTACATTGCATCGACGGATCGTTATGGCATGACGATTGACCTGCGTGATCTGCGAACGAAGATTGCCAAACGGCCTGAGGCAAGCTCTGCGCTGCATTTGGCGGGAGAGTTGGGACGGGACGCGGCGGAGTTGAAGCAGCTGGATTTTTCGAGTGGAGGTAGTTCGAAGCTGCAGGCGACGGCCGGCATCAAGCACTTTGCGAAACCGGAGTGGCAGGCGGCTGTGAAGGGCTCGGTGGATCTGAAGCAACTTTCGATCATGGCAGATGTGGATGGGTTGAATGCAGGAACGGTGGATCTGGATCTGCATGGTCATAACTGCGTGACGTCTCCGGGAGTTGCGCAGAAGCATCCGCCGTTCTGGCGGCGAAGCCATCCGGCGGAGTCGACGGTACCGCCGAAGCCGCTGCCGCCTGACCCGGATTGCGTGGCGGGATATCTGCTGGTGGGGACGGCGAAGATTCACAAGGCGGCTTACCGGAATGAGGATGTGCGGCTGCACGATATCGATGGCGGTGCGACGCTGCATGTGACGCCGACGGAGCTTCTGCTGACGGCGCTTACGGGGTATCTGCCGGGCGGGGGGAGCGCGACGGGAGAGCTGCGAATCGCAAACTGGTTGGGCGAGGTGCCGTCGACGGATATTGAGGCCAGCTCAGCTTCGACAAAGGCCGCGGTGACGACGACCAACAAGGTGGCGAAGACGATTGGGGCGAAGGCTCCGATGGATGAGACGGTGAAGGTGCCAGCGGTGCAGACGGCGCATGCGTATCTTACTGCGACGCTGAACAGGATTCCGCTGCGGACGATTATGGACGTGACGGCGCCGGAGCATTATGGCGATCTGGGATTCGATACGGCGGTGAGCGGGCCGGTGAAGGTGCAGTGGGGCGGCCCAGCGAAGAACATCTCTGAGACGGTGGAGGTGGATGGGAGCTTGTCGTTTGCGCCGACTGGCGTGAAGCGGAGGGGCGCGCTGAACGATGTTCCGGTGACGGGGCAGACGGTGGCGCATTATACGGGACGGAATGAGACGGTTGTGATTCAGAAGGTCACACTGCAGATGCCGGCGACGAACTTTGAAGCGTCGGGCATTCTTGGTGTGAATGACGGCGACCCCTTGACGGATCTGCGGGTGGACCTGACGGTGCGCGATCTGTCGGAGTACAACCAGCTACTGACGACGCTCGACTTGGAGGCGAACGGGAAGCGCGGCAGGGCGGCGATTCCGGTGGATCTGCATGGTGCGATGCAGTTCAATGGGACGGCGAAAGGACGGATTGCGGATCTCGACGTGAAGGGACATCTGCAGGCTACGAATGCGGAGCTCGCGCTGGGAACGACGAATGTGTTGATCGATTCGCTGGTGACGGATGCGGAGTATTCGCCGAATACGGGTGTGGTGGTGGCGAGTTCGACGATCAAGCGTGGGAGTGCGGTGCTGAACCTGGAGGGCAAGATTGAGCCGCGGAAGGTTGTGTCGCGGCGTGGGAAGGTGACGTTCGTGTGGGATGGCGGGATGGCGCTGGATGCGAAGGCACAGCTGGCGAATGCGCAGATCGTTGATGTGTTGCAGATTGCAGGACAGCAGGAGAAGGTTCCGGTGACAGGAACGATTGCGTTGAATGGGCATGCGGCGGGGACGCTCGACAGTCTGAGCGGGGGAGGACATGTTTCGCTGATGAACGGCGTGGCGTATGACGAGCCGTTCGACTCGTTAGGCGTGGACCTGACGGTACAGGGGAAGGACGTTGAGGCGAACAACGTGGTGCTGAAGCTGCATGGGATGCAGGTTGCGGGCAACGGCGGATATGACATGGGAAGCAAGCATCTGCATGGACATGTTGAGGCGCATGCGATTCAGCTTTCGAAGTTTGTGGCGGTGCAGCATGCCAAGACGGATCTGGACGGCATCGTCGATGTAGTGGCGGACGCGAATGGAACGGTGACGGAGCCGGGGGTAAAGGCGAGTGTGAAGCTGACCGGGGCGACGTATCAGGGGCAGGGAATTGGGTCGGCTTCGGTGGATGTTCACAGCGCGGGATCGCTGATGTACTTCACTGCCCAGTCGATGCTGGTGGGAGCGACGTTGAACGCGACGGGACAGGTGGAATTGACGGGCGACTACCAGGCGCAGGCGAAGCTTACGGTTACTGGGCTGGATATCGGGAAGCCGATGGAGATGTTCGGGCCGGGCGGGATGAAGGCGCAGTCGCTGATTAATGGCGAGGCGACGGTGAGTGGGCCGATGAAGACTCCGAAGGCAATGAGCGGAAGTGCGGAGCTGAGCCAGGTGGATGTGAAGATGCAGGGTGTGGAGCTGAAGGCCGCCGAGCCGTTGAGGCTGAGTCTGCATAATGGCCTAGCGACGTTGGAGAACGTTCACATCACCGGCCAGGATACGGATATGCGGGCGAGCGGAACGGCGGAGGTGCTTGGAGCGACGGATCCGAAGGGCGGCAAGCTGGATGTGAAGGCGGTGGGAACGATCAGCATGACGCTATTGCATACCTTTGACTCGGATATTATTTCGACCGGTAAGGTGGAGTTCACGGTGGGGGCCGGTGGACGGGTGATGAATCCGGAACTGAAGGGAACGGTGCAGTTCGACAAGGTGAATATTGCGATGGACGGGGTGCCGAATGGTCTGAGCAATATGAACGGCACGCTGGCGTTCAACGGCGATCGGCTGGAGGTTAAGAGTCTGACGGCGACGACGGGCGGAGGGACGCTGAAGATCGGCGGGTCTATCCGGTACCGGAATGGAGTGTATGCCGACCTGACGGCGACGGGCGATGTGGTGCGGGTGCGGCTGTATGGGCTGAGTGCGACGGCGAATGCGAATCTGAAGCTGCAGGGAGGGATGCAGAGCACGCTATTGAGCGGCACGATTCTGATGACGCGATTCGGGATTGGACAGGATGTAGACTTTGCGGCGTTCGGCTCGGCTGGCGGCATAAGCGCGCCGCCGGATCCGAACTCGCCGGCGAACAAGATTCATCTGGATGTGCATGTGACGAGCGCGCCGCAGCTGGACTTTCAGAACTCGTATGCAAAGCTGGCAGGAACGGTGGACCTGCAGATTCGCGGGACGGCTGCGGTGCCGTCGGTGCTGGGGCGGATCGAGATCAACGATGGGAGCGCGACGTTCGCAGGGACGAAGTATCAGTTGCAGCGAGGGGATATCTATTTCACGAACCCTGTGCGGATCGATCCGATCATCGATCTCGATGCGACCGCGCAGGTGGAGAACTATGACATTACGATTGGGCTGCATGGAACCTCGACGAATCTGAAGCCGACGTACCGTTCGGAGCCGCCGCTGAGCGAGAGCGATGTGTTTGCGTTGCTGGCGTTGGGAAGGACGCAGGAGGAGGCGCAGCTGTACCAGGAGCGGCAGGTGCAGCAAGGGACCGATCCGACGACGAGCGCACTGCTGGGAGGCGCGCTGAACGCTACGGTGAGCAATCGTGTGGAGAAGCTATTTGGTGTGGGGAGTGTGAAGATCGACCCGGCGTTTGTGGGGACGCTGGGCGGGTCGTCGGCGAGGATTACGGTGCAGCAGCAGCTATCGCGGCAGATTACGGCGACGTTTGCGACGAATGTGAACACTTCGGCGCAGCAGCTGATCCAGGTGCAGTATGACCTGAACCACGATAATGCGATTGTGGTGTCGAGAGATGAGTCCGGCGTCTTCAGTGTTGTTTACAAGTTGCGGAAGAGATATCGGTAGGCGTTCTCGTATCGTCGTGAGATAGCATCACATTTGTTTAACGGGAAGACTTGAGGAGGCACGATGAGTTTGATGAAGAGTTTGAGGCGATGGGGTTTTGTTGTAGCGGCTGGTGTGTTGCTTGCAGGAGTTGGGATGCGAGCGTTGGCGCAGGCAGCGGCCGGTAGCGGGCCGAATGACGCGCAGATTCAGACAGCAGTGACGAAGGCTCTGGATAACAAGCGATATCAGGATGTGAAGAGTTCGGTGCAGAACGGCGTGGTGACGCTGACGGGGAGCGTGGATCTTTATAGCTCGAAGGTGGCTGCCGACGACCGGGCGCATCATCAAAAAAATGTGAAGGGTGTGGAGAATCAGATTGTGGTTGCGGGTCCGGCGGTGGATGATGTGACGCTGCGAAACAAGCTGGCGGAGAAGCTTGCGTATGACCGGGTGGGCTACGGTACGACGGCGTTCAATGCGTTTACGATCGGCGTGGAGAATGGAGTGGTGACGCTGGGGGGATCGGCGTATGGGCCGATGGATAAGGACTCGGCGATGAGCCTGGTGGAGAACTATCCGGGGGTGAAGGACGTCATCGACAATATTGATGTGGCGCCGGTGTCGCCGATGGATGATCGGATTCGGCTGGCGGAGGCGAGGGCGATCTATGGAACGCCGCAGTTGAATAAGTATGCGATCGATCCTGCAAAGCCGATCCGCATTACGGTGGTGAATGGCAATGTGACCTTGTCGGGCGTGGTGGATAACCAGGGGGATAAGGACATCGCCAATATTCGGGCGAATGGGGTTCCCGGAGTGTTCAAGGTGGTGAACAATCTGCAGGTTGGCGATGGTGAGCCGGATAAAAGCGGGAAATAGATGCGGTTTTATGGATTTGGCCCTGTCGGCTGTGTTGTGGCGGCCCCGACTCTTTTACGATAGAGAGATGGCCTCCTTGTGGAAGAGTACGGTTGTAACGCTTGAGATGATCAAGTGGGAGCACTCGGTGTTTGCGCTGCCGTTTGCGTTGACGGCGGCGGTGCTGGCTGCCGGCGGCTGGCCGACGATGCGAGTACTGGGATTGATTGTGGTGTGCATGGTGGCGGCGCGTTCGGCTGCGATGGCGTTCAACCGGCTGGTGGATGCGAGGCTGGATGCGGCGAATCCGCGGACTTCGATGCGGGCTCTGCCGGCGGGGGTGTTGAGCAGCGGATTTGTTGGTGGATTTGTGGTGGTATCGGTGTTGCTGTTTCTGGTGGGTGCGGCGATGTTGAACCGGCTGACGCTGGAACTTGCTCCTATCGCCTTGGCGGTGGTGCTGGCGTACAGCTACATGAAGCGGCTAACGCGGTGGTCGCACCTGGTGCTTGGATTGGCGTTGGGGATTGCGCCTTCGGCGGCATGGATCGCGGTGAGGGGATCGCTGGATGCGAGGATCGTAGTGCTGACCGCAGCGGTGTTGCTGTGGGTGGGCGGGTTCGATGTGCTGTATGCGTGCCAGGACTTTGAACACGATCGGAAGGTGGGGCTGAATAGTGTGCCGCAGGCGTTTGGACTGGTGGCAGCCTTCTGGATTGCGCGGTGCATGCACGTGGGAATGCTATTGCTGCTGTGCTGGCTGATTGTGCTGTTCGGGTTGGGTAAGGTAGCGATGCTGGGAGTTGGGCTGGTGGGAATTTTGCTGCTGTATGAGCACTCGATGATCTCGCCTTACGATCTGCGACGTATGAACGCTGCGTTCTTCACATTGAATGGAGTGATCTCGGTTGTGTTCTTCGGATTTGTCGCAGCGGATGTGTTGATGCGTTAAGGAGAAGAAGGCCCGCGTGATGCGGGCCTTCTTGTATAGCTGAGATTGATCGACGGAACTAGCCGTTGTGTTCGCGCTTCAGGTTGTCGAGCTTCTCGTTCACTTTGTCTTTGACATTCTGCGCAGTTGAAGTAATGCTCTCGCGCATGTTGTGTGCTGTGTTCTCGGTACGGTACTTCAGGTCTTCGCCTTGTACGTTAGCCTTGGCGCGCTCGTCATCGCGGACGACATTTGCTGTGTCTTTAGCGTTTCCCCAAGTCTCTTTCGCAGCGCCCTTGATCTGATCTGCGGCACCTGAGTTGGCGAGCTTTTGATTGCCAATTGCTTCGCCGACCGACTGCTTGATCTTTCCTGCTACCTGATCGAATTTACCTTCTACTTTTTCGGTGTTCATTGGATTGCTCCTTTACGTTTACAAAAAGTGGAATGGGAGGGCTGATATTGGATTTGCGTTGCGGCTATAGAGCCCGTCTACCGGACATTAGGTTGAAGATCAGCACAATGATGGCAAGGACAAGAAGGATGTGAATCCAGCCGCCCAACGTGTAGCTGCTCACAAGTCCCACAAGCCAGAGGATGAAAAGAATAATCGTGATAGTCCAAAGCATTTGAGTTGGTCTCCTGGCGATGTCCGGTTAGCTTCCCGGTTCGCAATCCTAATGGTTCAGCACTGTACCTTCTTGTGGTAAGTTGCCTGGCGGAGGGGCGAGGTTGCCAGTGCGAATAAAATATCAATTGCATAATTGGGATTGGGGTGACTTCGATTGAGGATTGCGATTCAGGGTGAGATGGGTTCGAACAGCCATATGGCTGCAGTGGCAATGCTTGGCGACCGAGGCGATCTAGAGATTGTCGCGTGTACGGTCTCGGCGCAGGTGCTGGCTAAGGTGACCGGAGGCGAGGTGGATGGTGCGGTGCTGCCGATTGAAAACAGCCTGCATGGGTCGGTTGCGGAACACTACGATCTGCTGCTGGAGCTGCCGGTTCGCATCGACCGGGAGAGCCAGTTGCGGATTCGGCATAACCTGATTGCGATGCCGGGAGTGAAGGTGAGCGAGGTGCGCAGGGTGATGTCGCATCCGGTTGCGTTATCGCAGTGCAGACGCTTTCTGGCTGAGCATCCGGAGTTTGAGGTGGTGCCCTTTTACGACACGGCTGGTAGCGTGAAACACCTAATGAGTGCGGGGTTACGGGATGTTGCGGGAGTTGCGCCGGAGCTGGCTGCAAGGGAGTATGGGGCTGAGATCTTAGTAGCCGGGGTAGAGGACCACGCTGAGAATTACACGCGATTCCACCTGGTGCGTTGTGAGGATGCTGCTGCGGAGGAAGAGAGTGCAGAGGCCGAAAAAATGAGTTTGGCGTTTGCTATTGAACACAGGCCGGGGACGCTGGTGGCTGCGCTGCAGCGGTTGGCTGAGGCAGGGGTCGATCTGACCAAGATTGAGTCCAGGCCGGTGCCGGGGAGCCCGTGGGAGTATGTGTTTTATGTCGATGTGAGGTTCGACGGGGCCAAAAGGGCGGAGATGGCTTTGGCGGCGCTGCGGGAGCATTGCAGAATGGTAAAAGTGCTGGGCCGCTATCGGGCTGCTCGGACCGGGTGAGGGGCTGACATAGGGGTGGCGCGCCTTCGGGTGGAGGCGTAGGATGCCGTTTATTGAATCGGGCTCGGCGTGCGGGAAAATTACGCTGCGGAGCGGCTTATTCGCTGTTTTTGTTTCTGAATCTCTCCTTTGGACGTGCTTCGCATCGGGCTTGGCTGAGTTGATTTCCACATATCGCGCTGATGATAAGGGAGTTATAGCCGATGGAGGGAGGGATGGGCTATCTCGCTACAGAGAAGAGGGTATGAGTTGCGACCAGATGAGGACTTGCTGCATCGAATAGTTGATAATCTGATAGAGGTACACTCAATGCCAAGCGATTTCGTAAGTGTGATTCAACCGACAGCAGCAAAGACAAGTGAAGGAACCGAAGCGTTGGAGGGTGGGAGACGGCCTGCTCCCGTGCTTCCGGTACGAGATACGGTTCTGTTTCCGCATGCGGTGCTGCCGTTGACGGTGGGCCGCGAGAGCTCGATCCAGTTGATTCAGTCGCTGGGCGAGGAGAAGACCATTTTGGTGGTGGCGCAGAGAGATGCGCGGCAGGATTCGCCACAGTCTGCAGACCTGTTTGCGATCGGTACGCGGGCGACGGTCCATAAGGTCGTGAAGATGCCGAATCAGAGCCTGTTTGTGTTTACCGAGGGCAATGAGCGCGTGCATCTGGGCGAGTTTACGCAGCTGGCACCGTTTATGACGGCACAGTATGAGCCTATCCCGGATGTTGAGCCGGAGAAGACGCCGGAGGCTGAGGCGCTGCAGCGCAATATCGTAAGCCAGTTTCAGCAGATTGTGACGTCTTCGCCGACGTTGAGCGACGACCTGCAGACGATTGCGATCAACATTGAAGAGCCGGGCAGGCTGGCGGACTTCATCGCTTCTTCGCTGCCGTTTTTGACGACGACGGACAAGCAGGAGCTGTTGGAGACGCCGGATATCGCGGCTCGGCTGGAGCGTTTGAACAAGCACCTGGCGAAGGAGCTGGAGGTGCAGCAGCTTCGCAACAAGATCCAGAGCGAGGTGCAGGACTCGGTACAGTCGTCGCAGCGGGACTACTATCTGCGTGAGCAGTTGAAGGCGATTCAGAAGGAGCTTGGCGATGTGGACGATACCCAGAAAGACATCGCTGAGTTGAAGGAGAAGATTGAGACGGCGGGTATGCCGGAGGATGTGAAGAAGGACGCGCTGAAGGAGCTTGGTCGTCTGAGCCGGATGAATCCTGCGGCTGCGGACTACTCGCTGACGCGGAACTATGTGGAGTGGTTGGCAGTGCTGCCGTGGGGGAAGACCTCTTCGGGCGAGGTGGACATTCTGAAGGCGAAGGCGATTCTCGATGAGGATCACTATGGCTTGAAGAAGGTGAAGGATCGCATTCTGGACTACCTTTCGGTGCGGCGTTTGAAGCCGGATATGAAGGGGCCGATCCTGTGCTTCGTCGGGCCTCCGGGCGTGGGTAAGACCTCGCTGGGACGGTCGATTGCGAAGGCTTTGGATCGCAAGTTCTCGCGGATTTCGCTTGGCGGTATGCATGACGAGGCGGAGATTCGCGGGCATCGGAGAACGTACATCGGCGCGCTGCCGGGGCAGATTATTCAGCACCTGAAGCGGGTTGAGGTGAAGGATCCGGTGTTCATGCTGGATGAGATCGATAAGCTGGGGCGCGATTTCAGGGGTGATCCCGCGAGTGCGTTGCTGGAGACGCTGGATCCGGAGCAGAACAATACGTTTCGCGATAACTATCTGGATCAGCCGTTCGATCTGAGTAAGGTGTTGTTTATCTGCACGGCGAATCAGCTGGATACGATTCCGGGGCCGCTGCTGGATCGTATGGAGATCATTGAGCTGACCGGTTATACGGAAGAGGAGAAGGTGAATATCGCCATCAAATACCTTATTCCGCGGCAGATCAAGGAGAACGGGATTACGGAAGAGAACATCGAGTTTCCGAAGGAGAGTGTGCATCTGATTGCGCGGCACTACACGCGTGAGGCTGGTGTTCGTAAGCTCGAGCAGCAGATTGGAACGGTGTGCCGCAAGGTCGCGCGCAAGATCGCGGAGGGTCATACGGACAAGGTCGTGATTACGCCGGAGATTGTGCATGAGTTTCTTGGCGGCATCAAGGTGCGTGTGGATACCGAGATTGCAGAGCGTACGAAGCGGGCTGGCGTTGCAGTTGGACTTGCCTGGACACCGGCGGGCGGCGATGTTTTGTTCATCGAAGCGAACCGGATGAAGGGCAAGGGCGGGTTCACGATCACTGGGCAGATTGGTGATGTGATGAAGGAGAGCATGCAGGCCGCGTTGACCTGGGTGCGCTCGAATGCCGCGTCGTTAGGGCTCGATGAGGACTTTACGAAGGATACGGACCTGCACATCCATGTGCCTGCGGGTGCGATTCCGAAGGATGGTCCGTCGGCTGGCGTGACAATGGCGACTGCGTTGGTGAGCTTGTTGACGAATACGCCGGTGCATCCGCTGACGGCGATGACGGGCGAGATTACGCTGAGCGGCAATGTGTTGCCGGTGGGCGGGATCAAGGAGAAGTTCCTTGCTGCGAAGCGGGCCGGAGTGCGGGATGTGATTCTGCCGCTGGACTGCAAACAGCAGGTGGATGAGGATTTAACGCCGGAGCAGACCGAGGGCGTGACGCTGCACTATGCGACACGGATTGAGGATGTGCTGGCGGTTGCGCTACCGAAGACTCGGGCGGAGAAGGTCGAGGATGAGGTGGTTCGGGAAGAAGTCATTCACGCTTCGGCGTAAATTGACCCTGACTGGCGACTGGAAGATGAGGGACGGTTCGGCGATTGCCGGGCCGTCCTTTTTTATTTTCAGGCCGCTTTTTTTGCGGCGTGGTGGAGGGCGTTTTTGCTGGGGTTTTTGCGAAAACGGTGGTGCAGGACGTGGTTTTTTGCTGGTGAGTTGTGGTGGTTAGCATGGTGAACGTGGTGGCTTAGCGGGTGTTTTTGGGGGGCGCGAAGTACGACAGGTTTTTGAAGTTTATTTTTGGGCGGGACTTTTTTGGGCAGCGGGGAAGTTGTAGAGGGTTTCGGCGTTGCCGCGGAGGACCATGCGGGCGAGTTCGGCGGCGCGGGCGGGAGTGATCTCGTTGTCGCGGATCATGCCGGTGAGGGCGATGCCGAGGGACTGACGGATGTTGCGGTTGGCGATGTAGGCGGCCTCTTCCCAGCCCATCGAAGAGGAGTAGGGATAGGCGTCGGTGGCATAGAGGACCTTTTCGGGGTAGAGCTCGAGCCATTCGCGGAGCCACGCAGACATGGTGCGGGGCGGGATCATGAGGGACTGCTGCGAGAGGTCGAGGAAGACGTTGGGTTTTTGCAGGAGGGCGCCGATCTCGTGGACGAAGGGCCAGCCGCCGTGGAGGAGGACGAAGTTGGTGTGGCGGAGGCGGGGATCGTTGAAGAGGGGTTCGAGGAGGAGCGGGTTGTCGCCAGCGATGGAGAAGTAGCCTCCTCCGCCGGAGATGGTGTGGAGGTGGACGGGGAGGCTGAGGCGTCCGCACTCGGCGGCGATGTAGCGGAAGAGAAAGTCCTGGAGGCGCTTGTACTGGGCGGGGTTGGGGTTCGGCTGATGGAGGAGCGAAGCGTAGATGCGGGCGGCTTCGGGCTGGGGGACGTCATCGAAGCCGAAGGAGCGGAGGTAGGCGATCTCGAACTTTTCGGCTACGGCTCCGTTGGCCTTTTGTTGTTGGAGGAGAGGTGTGACGAGTTGTTTGAGGTAGGCGTCGAGGGTGGTGGGGAGGGATGCGAGGCCGAGTTGACGGAGGTACTGCTTGCGAAGGGCGTCTTCGAGGGGGAAGAACTGTTTGCGGTCGGGTGTAGCAGAGGCGAGGCCGGAGTTGTCGAGCGGGAAGAGAAGGGTGTCGACGTAGGGGACCCAGCGGAAGCGCGGCGGCTGGACTCCGGTGCCCATGGCGACGCGGTTGGCGAGCATGGTTTCGATGTTGGCGTGGTCGAGGACGTAGGTGGAGTAGGACTCGTCTTGCTGGCTGCGGACGGCTTCGCGTGCGGCGTCGAGTTGTTTGAGGCCGGATGCGTCGAGTGGAGGAAGTTGGTTGAAGTGGTAGAGGGACTGCCATGCGTCGTGGAGGGCGGGGAGGGTGGGGCGCATGCCGGCGGGGTCGGTGTATGGCTCCATGGAGTCGACGGGGAGAGCGTCGAAGTTGCGGTCGGTGGCGTAGGCGGGCGGGGAGAGCATGGGGTGGGCGTGGTTGTCGATGGCAGGGATGGCTTCGATCTGGGCGGCGAGGGATGGGTCGATGGAGAGGTTGCCGGATTGGGCGTGGGTGTGGGTTGCGGCGGTGAGCAGGAGGAGCGTTGCGGCGATGAGGGTGTGGCGGGGTGTGAGCATGGGTGATTTCGATTGTATGAGGTGAGTGAATATTCTCGCCGGGAATCTCGGTGAAGACCGACGACGTATTCCATGACTTGCCTATGTCGCTTCAGATGAAGCGTGTTGTTGGGACGGGTCCGCGACTTTGCGCATGGTACGCTACGAGCGGGTGTCAACTCTTCGGCCGCGTCTGTTCGAAGGAGAGCTTCGCCCACCTACAAACAAGCTACATCTCAGCGCAGATAACCCTCAGTCTCTTCTCCCCTCAAGCCCTAGCAGGAGTCTTTCGTGCATAAGCGCAATCTCGTTCTCGCCCTCATCCTCACCCTCATCCTCGCCGCGCCTATGCTGGGCGCGCAGACAGCCAGTACGCTTCATCCGGAGAAGCACGAGTTCGTCATTCACAACTTCAAGACCGAGTCAGGGGTGGTGCTGCCCGAGGCGCGCATTGTGTATGGTACTTACGGTCAGCTCGATGCTGCGGGGGACAACGCCGTTCTGCTGCCTTCGCACTACATGGCCAAGCTCAACGGCTATGAGTGGCTGATGAAGACTCCTGCTTATCCCAACGGCGCTCTCGATACTACGAAGCTCTTTCTCATTACGTCCGAACTCTTCGGGAATGGGCGGTCGTCTTCGCCGAGCAATACGCCCGAGCCCTTTCACGGCCCACGGTTCCCGGTGATGACGATCCGTGACAACGTCAACGCGGTGCATCAGATGCTTATCGAACAGTTGCACATCAAGCATCTGCGTGCGGTCATCGGCTTCTCCATGGGAGCGCAGCAGGCGTTTCAGTGGGCTGTGAGTTATCCGACGTACATGGACCGCGTTGTTGCGACTTCCGGTACGGCAAAGACCTATGGCCATGGCATCGTTCGGCTTGAGGGCCAGATTGCAGCGATTACTGCAGACTCCACGTTTAATAAAGGCGACTACACGGCGCCACCGCAGAAGGGTCTCGAAGCCTTCGGTGTCGTCTGGCTCGGGTGGCTGCACTCGCAGGAGTGGTGGCGTGAGGAGCTGTGGCGTCGCGCGGATCGTCCCGACCTGACGCTGCAACAGGTCATCGACGATGCGCGTCATAACTTCATTCTTGGTGCCGATGCCAACAACCTCATTCTGCAGTGCCGCACGTGGGAGGCGAACAATGTTGGCAGTACTCCCGCGTCGGCTGCAGGTACGCCGCAGTCGGAGGCTCATCCGGCCTTCCACGGTGATGAGAAGAAGGCACTCGGCTCCATTAAGGTGCCCGTTCTCTACATGCCCTCGATCACTGATCTTTACTTCCCCATCACTGACGCTCGCTACGAGGCGCAGTATATTCCGGGTGTAACCCTGCTCCCCATTCCATCGCTGTGGGGGCATCCGGCCGGGGCAGCCGCGAGTCCAGCCGATAAGGACTTTTTGAATAAGAACATCACAGCTTTTCTCGCAGGTGAGAATGTGACTGGCGAGACGATCGTGACGGGTAAATAATTCTTTCCAAACAATAGCGCCGCAGCCAGATTCCGGTTGCGGCGCACGGGTGGATGACAGTAAAAAAAAGATTGCGACCGAACCTACTAGTAGGTAGTCTACTTGTACATGGACAACGATACAGCAACTCGAATTCGGGAGTCGGCGCATGACCTGATTGCTGCGAGGGGCTACTTTGGATTTAGTTATGCGGATATTGCCGAGGTGGTTGGTATTCGCAAGGCGAGCATTCACCATCACTTTCCCTCCAAGGTCGATCTGGTGGTTGCGACGCTGAAGGAGTATCGCGCAAAGCTGGTCGAGGGTGCGGGTGGTCTGGATAAGAGCGTGGACGACGCGCTGCAACGGCTTAGGCTGTATGTCCGCCATTGGCAAGAGTGCGTGCAGAGCAACAATCGTCCGATCTGCATTGCGGCTCTGCTGGGGGCTGAACTTCCGGCGCTTCCCGAGGAGATTCGGGCGGAGGTACAACTGCACTTCAGGTATCTTGTCCGCTGGGTTCGAGCCACATTGAAGGAAGGGGCCAGCAGCGGAAGCATCCATCTGCAGTACGGGGTGGATGTGGAGGCGCAGAGCTTTGTGGCGGTGGTTCATGGGGCGATGATCTCCGCGCGGGCACTGGGCTCTCCGGAGATCTTCAACTCGATTACGAAGAATGCATTGGATCGCTTGCGGCCCTCGAGTTGAAGGTGGTTCTTAGATTCGGGATTTTTAGCAGAGGTAAGTTTTATCTAATTATGACTACCTACTAGTAGGTAAAACAACCAACGGGCTTTGCCCACTACTTGGCGATTGCTTAATCGCCGTTCTTTGGAGAATGATATGTCGATCCTGATCTCTGCTTTCGTGTTGGGCGTCGCGTGCGGTCTGCGCGCTGTGGTTGGTCTTGCCGCTGTGAGTTGGGCTGCAAGCAGTCAGCAGCTTCCGCTTCAGGGAACGTGGCTTTCTTTTCTCGGCAACCGGGTGACGCCGTATATCACCAGCGTGTTGGCGCTCGGAGAGATGATCAACGACAAGCTTCCCAAGACTCCTAGCCGCCTTGTTCCTCCGCAGTTCGGCGCGCGCGTCGTGATGGGAGCGCTGGTTGGGACAGCCATTGGACTTTCGCATGGGCAGCTTGTGATGGGGGTTCTGGCTGGAGTCGTCGGCAGCGTCGTCGGAACACTCGCTGGTTCCAAGGGCAGGGCGCTTGCGGCTAGGCTGTTTGGGCGGGATCTACCCGCTGCCTTGCTTGAAGATGTTATTGCTGTCGGGCTGGCTGTTGTGGCTATCGTGATACTCCGGTAAGGCAGATGCATCTATTTGGCCTGGCCTCGCGATGGAGGCCGGGCCAAAGCTCCGCTTCGCATGGCGGATTGTCTAAAAAAGGCAAAATGAAGGGTTTCACGTACAGTGGGTCTGCTCGGACGCGAACAGAGATAAGCGAAGTGATGAAGGTCCGGATCGCTTAGAGGTTCTTTGGCTGAACGAGGCTGAATCCATTTCCAAACGGGTCTTTGAAGACTGCTTCGACACCATAGAACTGATCTTTTGGCTCGGATAGAAACTCGACACCTCGGGCTTTTAGCTCCGCATAGGTCTTTCGACAATCAGAGGTATGGAAGGAGCCGGAGCTGACCATACCTTTTTTTATCAGGGCGATCATGGCTTCGTGATCGTTGGAATCGGCTGTTGTCTGACTGCCGGCTTTCATGGCGATGAAATCGGCTCCGCCGCCAACTTTCATGAGTGCGATCTGCATGTCTATCTGGCCTTTGGGCGCGACTGCGAGCCAACGGAAGCCGCTATCGGGAAAGGTGTGGTCGACCTTCAGCTCAAAACCCAGCTTGTCGACGTAGAAGTCTTTGGCTACATCCTGATCGAGCACATAGATGGCAGTGTGTAACATTTTTTGAATCATGGGTTTCTCCTTTTGCAGAAGAATAGAAGGATGATGGCAAAGAGCGCTTCTCGATTCTTGCTTTTGCTTTACGGCCGGAACAAAAGGCACTGCGGCACCATGAGGACGTGCCACGGTGCGCTGTAGCCGAAGATGCGGCGCGTCTCCCGCTGAAACTCGCTGGGGCTGCACCCGAAGCGCATGCGAAATTTGCTGCTAAATGATCCGAGGCTTTCGTATCCGATGTCGAAGCAGACCTCCGTGACCGGATTGCCAGAGGCGAGGAGTTGACGGGCGCGCTCCAGGCGGAGCCGGGTGAGGAACTGATGCGGCGTTTCGCCAAATGCAGAACGAAAGAGCCGATGGAAGTGAAATTAAGAGAGACAGGCTTCTTGTGCAGCCTGGGTGAGGAAGATGTGGGACTGATACTCCGATGCAAGGAGATCGCGGCCTCGGCAGAGACGGCGGAAGGTGTCGTCATGAAGCAGAATGGGCACAGCGAGGATGATACTACGCAGCTTGATTGCTTTTGGGACTCGATAAGAGAGGCTGGTTGAGGTTAGCCTGTATGTTCGACCGGCGGGAGATTTGGCTTCGGTTCGCGTGAACGCAGAGGCGTCAGGTGGTGATGGGATGATGACGATTGGGCATTCGACGTTGGAGTTGGAGGCGTTTTTTCGGGCGCTGGTGGAGAACAGATGCAGGACGCTGGTAGATGTGAGGCGGTATCCGGGTCGCGGAGGCATCCGCAGTTTGGGCAGGCGAGGCTGTTTGATTCGCTGGAGGCGGTGGGGATTCGCGGGGTGTGGCGGGAGGGATTGGGTGGACGGCGGGTGGCGCGGAAGGACAGCGTGAATACGGGGTGGAGGCATGAGAGCTTTCGCGGATATGCGGACTATATGCAGACGCCGGAGTTTGCGGCGGAGATCGACTGGCTGATGGGGCTGGAGGAGTTTGATGCGGCGGTGGTGATGTGTGCGGAGGCGGTGCCGTGGCGGTGTCATAGATCGCTGATTGGGGATGCGGTGCTGGCTCGGGGTGGGGTGGTGGAGGATCTCTTTGTGACGGCTGCGGGAGAGAATACGAAGAAGGCGCATGCGATGACGGGGTTTGCGCGGGTGGAGGGTGGGAGGGTTTGGTATCCGGGGGAGGCTGGGTTGTTTGTTTGAGTGGTTGGGGTGATGGTGGGGTATGGAGTTTGGGACGTTGAAGTTATGAAAGAGGATGCTGATTCGGATGAAACCTTGTGGGGCTGAGATGGTTCTTATGGCTCGAGGTGATTTCGATGGCGACTGCGAAGAGGAGTGCGGTGAAGAAGATTGTGATGAAGAAGAGTGCTGTGAAGAGCAGCATGGCTAAAAAGAGCGCGCCGAAGAAGAGTACGAGGTCGATGCCGGCTGCGGGGAAGGATCCGAAGGGCGGGCTTACGGCTGCGGGCCGCGCGTTCTATAGGAAGACGGAGGGGGCGAATCTGAAGCCGGGGGTGAAGGGGAGGGCGGATACTCCGGAGAAGATGAAGCGGAAGGGGTCGTTTTTGACGAGGCACTTTACGCATCCTCGGGGGCCGATGGTGAAGGATGGCAGGCCTACGCGGCTGGCGCTGAGTGCGCAGGCTTGGGGCGAGGCCGTGCCGAAGACGGATGCGGCGGCGAAGAGGCTGGCGGCGAAGGGACGGAAACTGCTGGAGGAGTACCATTCGGCGCAGGAGAAGAAGGGGTGATCTTCTAAGCGTGGCCGCGGGTGGGTACGGTCGCGATCAGGATGGCTTCGCGGTTGCTGACAGTACATCTCCTGAGGGTGATCGAGAGGGCAGGCTGTCGTCGGATATGCTGATGGGATGCGTGTGCGTGTGGTTTGTTTTGGGGTGTTGCGAGATAAGCTGGGCGGCGGCGAGGGATTTCTCGATCTGGAGGATGGGGCTATCGTTGCAGACGTTCTGAACGTCTACAGAGAGCGTGTGCCTGGATTTAGCTGGGATTCGATTGCGGTGGCGGTGAACCAGGAGTATGCGCAGGTTGGTGATGTGTTGCGGGACGGCGATGAGGTGGCGTTGCTGCCGCCGGTGAGTGGCGGGAGCGAGGGTTTGATGCGGGTCGAGATTGTGGATGAGGAGATTCGGGCGGCGGAGATTGTGGCCGGGGTGAAGGCTGGGAGCGATGGCGCGGTGTGCGTCTTCGACGGGGTGGTGCGGGACAATACGCGGGGGCGGAGGACGCTGCATCTGGACTATGAGGCGTATCGGGAGATGGCGCTGGAGAAGATGCGTGGGCTGGCTGGCGAGGCGGTGGAGCGGTTTGGAGTGAGGGATGTGGCATTGGTGCATCGGCTGGGAAGGCTGGTGGTGGGGGAGACGAGTGTGCTGATTGTGGTGGCTTCGGCGCACCGGGGTGCGGCGTTCGATGCTTGCCGTTGGCTGATCGATACGCTGAAGAAGACGGTACCGATATGGAAGAAGGAACAGTTTGTCGACGGGGCGGTGTGGGCGGATGGGGAGCCGTTTCCGGAGGAGATTGCGGTGCGGGCGGGTCGGGAGGTTGGGTCTGGTGAGCTGTAGAACGGTAGTGCTGGCAGGGATGATTTTGATGCAGGGCGGGCTGTGGGCGCAGGCTCCTGTGGTGCGGCGGCCGCCGCCTGTGGATGGGACGCAGGCGCCGCAGAGTCCGCAGGATGTGACGCAGCCTTCGACGGACGCGGGGCCTACGCAGACGATTCATGTGCAGACGCGGCTGGTGAATGTGGCGTTGAATGTGGTGGACGGCAAGGGTGCGCCGGTGGGTGGGCTGGGCAAGAGCGACTTCGAGATATTGGAGGATGGGAAGCCGCAGAAGATTGCGATCTTCGAGAGGGAGACGACGACGCCGCTGTCGATTGTGCTGGCGATCGATACGAGCGAGAGCGTGTTGACGAATGAGCGGCTGGAGAAGGAGGCGGCGAAGCACTTTGTGCATGCGCTGTTGCGGGATCAGGATGAGCTGGATCTGATGGAATTTTCGGACGTGGTGCGGGAGGTGGTGCCGTTTACGAACGACAAGAAGCGGATCGATAACGGGGTGAATGATATTCAACGGGGCGATGCGACGGCGCTGTATGACGCGGTGTATCTGGCGTCGCAGAGGCTGGGTGAGACGTCGGTTGCGAATGGGCGGCGGCGGGTGATTGTGCTGATTACCGATGGCGGGGATACGGTGAAGAAGGGGTCGAAGTACATGCAGGCGCTGGAGCAGGCGCAGCGGGCGGGGGCGATGGTGTATTCGCTGATTATTGTGCCGATCTACTCGGATGCGGGGCGGAATACGGGTGGGGAGCATGCGTTGATTCAACTGGCGGAGGATACGGGGGCGAAGTACTACTACGTGACGGACCCGAAGGATCTGGAGCCGGCGTTTGCGCATGTGTCGGATGATCTGAGGACGCAGTATCTGCTGGGCTACTACGCGCCGCGGCGGGGGGCGGATACGTCATACCGGACGATCAAGGTGAGGATGGCGGATGCGGGGCTGCGGGAGAAGTACGATCTGCGCTATAGGGCGGGGTACTATGCGGACGCGCACTAGGGGCTTCGCGGTTGGTATAGAGCAAGAACAACAGCAAGTGCAACGGCAAAGACGCAATACGGGGTTTCTTCGCTTCGCTCAGAATGACGACCTTCCGAATCAGAAGACGACGTTCTAAATCAATCGATGGAGTTCTGGGTCCGTCGATCAGTAGCTCTACAGCAGAAGCGAAACGGTTCCAGGGTGGAGGCTCACGCGTCGGCGGTGGTGGGATCGATGATGGTGGTGATGGCGGTGATGAAGTTCGCAGGAAAGCCGCCCTCTTCGGCGTGGCGGCGGATGATGTCTTCGTTGGGTGCGATGTAGATGCAGTAGATCTTGTCCTGGGTGACGAAGGAGTGGAGCCACTGGATCTCGGGGCCGATGGCTCGGATGACGGAGCAGGATTTTTGCGAGATGGCGACGAGTTGCTCGGGGGTGAGTTCGCCGGCGGCGGGGATGTTGCGTTCGATGAGGAACTTCGGCATGGCGGGACCTCGGGGGATCTTTGGGATTCCGGTGATGATGTTTGATTCCGGGCCGGCTTGCGTGGGGCAAGGTAGTCTGGTGAGAACGATAGCATTCGGCTGGTTGTCCGGTCGACGGGAGATTTTGCGATGGGAATGGTGAAGAAGTTCGATTTCGCGCATGTTGCTGAGGGGATTGCACGGCAGGCTGGGGCGCTGCTGCGCGGGTTTTATACGAAGGGTGTGACGACGGAGTATAAGGGCGATGTGGACCTGGTGACGGAGGCGGACAGGGCGAGCGAGGAGCTGATCGTTACGAAGCTGAAGGCGGCGTTTCCGGAGCATGGGGTGTATGGCGAGGAGGGAACGCGGAGTGGGCTGGATAGCGAGTATCGGTGGTATGTGGATCCGCTGGATGGGACGACGAACTTTGCGCATGGATTTCCGGCGTTCTGCGTGGTGCTGGGGTTGGAGCGGAGGGCTCCGGGGCTGGCCGAGGGTGTAGATGGGGAGATGGTCGCGGGGGTGATCTACGATCCGCTGCGGGATGAGATGTTTTCGGTGGAGCGGGGCAAGGGCGCGTGGATGAATCATCGGCGGCTGGCGGTGTCGAAGACGGCGAAGCTGCAGGAGTCGCTGACGGCTACGGGGTTTCCGAGCAAGAAGCGGCATGAGAGCCCGAATATCTATTTTTATAACGAGATTACGCTGCGCTCGCATGGGGTGAGGCGGGCGGGAAGTGCGGCGCTGGATATGGCGTATGTGGCGGCGGGGAGGCTGGATGGGTTCTGGGAGTTCAATCTGAATCCGTGGGATACGTCGGCGGGGTATTTGTTGGTTGAGGAGGCGGGCGGGACGGTGACGCACTTCGACGGCGGGAGGTTTACGCTGGACAGCCGCGAGGTGCTGGCGACGAATGGATTGATTCGAGGGGAGATGGTGCATCTTTTTGGGGAGATGTTCGCGGGCCGGGAGATGGGAGCGATTCCTACGGCGGCGGAGTTTGCGAAGAGAAGGGCTGAGGAAGGGCGATAGGTTTTTGTCGCGATGGCGGATGTTCCCGGTTTGCAGCGGGGAGCGGTTGTGCTGGTAGAATTTAAGCACGAGCTTAGTTTTGGGCGGCGACTTTAGAAGTTGATAAGGGAGATTTTCAGAGATGGCTTATGTGATTGCGGAACCGTGCATCGGGACGAAGGATTCGGCTTGCGTGGATGCCTGCCCGGTGGATTGTATCCATCCGAAGAAGGACGAGAACGGGTATAGCGACGCGGTGCAGCTTTTTATCGATCCGGTGGAGTGTATCGACTGCGGCGCGTGCGTGCCAGTGTGTCCTGTGTCGGCGATCTATGCCGGGGATGATCTGCCGGAGAAGTGGGCGGAGTTCCAGGTAAAGAATGCTGCTCACTTTGGGCGGTAGGGTTTTTGAGTTTTTGAAAGACGCGCGGCCTGACGGCTGCGCGTTTTTCTTTTGGAATACAAATGGGTTGAGCAATGATACAGCGGGTGGGTGAGGCGATTGTGTTGCGGGCGTGGCCGTTCCAGGAGGCGGACCTGTTGGTGAGCCTGTTTACGCGGGAGCAGGGGCGGGTGAAGGGGGTGGCTCGTCATGCGATGCGGTCGCGACGGCGGTTTGGCGGAGCGCTGGAGCCGATGACGCATGTGCGTGCGACGTATGCGGAGAGGCCGAGGCAGGAGCTGGTGCGGTTGGATGCGTTTGAGATTCTGAGTTCGCCGCTGTCGCGGCCGATTGATTATGCGCGGACGGCGGCGCTGCAGTTTGTGGCGGAGGTGGTGGAGGAGGCGCTACCGGAGCAGGCTCCTGAGGATGCGGTGTTTCGGCTGGTGCTGGCGGTGCTGGAGGAGTTGCAGGTGGGCAGGGTGTGGATGCCGGTGACGTACTTTGCGCTGTGGATGAATCGGCTGATGGGGTGGATGCCGGAGCTTGGGCATTGTGTGATGTGTGGGCTGGATCTGCGTGGGGGGACGGTGTGGTACTCGGCTGTGAGCGATGGGGTGACTTGTGAGGATGACCGGAGGCCGGGGAGTGTGGCGCTGTCGGCGGCTTCGGTGGCGGAGGCGCAGAGAATCTTTCGGGGGACGGTGAAGGGGCTGGCGGAGGAGAGCTGGCCGAAGGAGCGGGCGGCGGATCTGCGGCGGTTTGCGGTGGAGATGCTGGAGCGGGGGCTGGAGCGGCGGCTGGTGAGTGCGAGGGCGATGGGGCGGGCGTAGGATCTTCTTGATTTTGCGCGTCATTGCCAGGAGAGGTGTCGGACGGGTAATTTATTTGGATTGCGAAATAAATGGGGAGTTCGATGCGAATGGATTCGGTAAGGGGACGTGTATTGGTCGGCGTGTTGCTGGTCGTGATGGGGCATGCGGGGGCGCAGACGATAAAGCCTGTGACGTACTGGGTGGGGTCGTGGGCTGCGTCGCAGCAGACGCCGGAGCCGCGGAACGCTCTTGCTCCGGAGGATCTTCGCGATGCTACGCTGCGGCAGGTTGTGCATCTGTCTGCCGGCGGGAGTCAGTTGCGGGTGCGGGTGTCGAATGTGTTTGGGACGGCGCCTTTGCGTCTGACGTCGGTGCATGTGGCGAAGCCGGTTTCGGCGGCGAGTTCTGCGATTCAGGTGGATAGCGACAGGGCGGTTCTGTTCGATGGTGCGGCGGATGTAATGATTCCTGCGGGTGCGGAGTATCTCTCGGATACGGTGGCGCTGCCAGTGGCTGCGCTCTCTGACCTGGCGATCTCGATCCATCTGGATCAGCCGCCAACGGGTCAGACGAGTCATCCGGGGTCGCGTTCGACGACGTACCTGGTGCATGGGGATATGGTCTCGGCGGCGAGCCTGACGGGGGCGAAGACGGTGGAGCACTGGTATCAAATCTCGGGTGTGGATGTGGTTGCGACGGCGGGGACGGCGGCGATTGTGACGCTGGGAGATTCGATTACGGATGGACATGCGGCGACGACGAACGGGAACGATCGTTGGCCGGATGTTCTGTCTGGACGGGTGCAGGCTGCGGCGGCGACCAAGGGGATGGGTGTGTTGAACGTCGGGACTGGTGGGAACAGGATTCTACTGGACGGGCTGGGGCCGAATGCGCTGGCTCGGTTCGATCGGGATGTGCTGGTGCAGGCCGGGGTTCGGTATGTGATTGTGCTGGAGGGGGTGAACGACCTGGGTACGCTGACGCGGGATGGAGCGGTCTCGGCGGTAGAGCATCAGGCGCTGGTGAAGCGGATTGAAGCGGCTTATGCGCAGATGATTGCTCGGGCGCATGCGCATGGGGTGAGGGTGATTGGGGCGACGATTCTTCCTTATGGCGGTTCGAACTACGGTCGTCCGGAGCTGGGGACTGAGGCGGATCGGCAGGCGATTAATGCGTGGATCAGGGATGCTAGCCACTTTGATGGGGTGGTGGACTTTGATCAGGTGACGCGTGACCCGGCGCAGCCTGATCGCATGCTTCCGGCTTACGATTCGGGGGATCATCTGCATCCGTCGCCGGCGGGGTATAAGGCGATGGGTGAGGCGGTGCCGTTGACGTTCTTTACAAGATGAGGCTTGTCCTGCCGGACGGGCCCACTGCTCTCGGCCACCCCACGAACGAAGACCTGTTTGTGGGGACCCCGGTTCGGTCGGTCACTTCGTGACTTGTATACGGCTTCGGGTGGGCCTCCCGTTGGTCGGCTTTAGATTCCGACCAGCGGGAGGAGTAGGGTGATGATCCTGCCGCGACAAGGTATACGCGTCACGAAGTGACCTCCCGCTGAGTAAGCGGCCCGTCCGGCAGGACATGATCTCTTAGTGACTCATGGCGTCGTTGAACTGCTGGAAGAAGGCCGCGTATTTTTCGGTGCCGTTTTGTTCGGCGAAGCGGAGGGGTTTGACGCGCTCGACGAGGATCTCGGTGGCGTTGGGTTGGGTCTTGAGGAGCTCGATGGTCTCGGCGATGTAGTCCTTGAGAGGCATGGCGCGCGGGTCGGCTGCCTGGGCGCTGCCCATCAGCTCGGTCTGGACGTAGGGCGGGACGATCTCGATGACTTCGACGCTGGTGGATTTGAGCTGGTAGCGGAGGGACTGGCTCCAGGAGTGGATGGCGGCCTTGGTGGCGTTGTAGGTGGGGACGAGGGCCATGGGGATGAAGGCGAGGCCGGAGGAGACGGTGAGGATGGCGGCGTGGGGCTGCTTCTGCAGCTGGGGGAGCAGGGCAGCGGTGAGGCGGATGGGGCCGAGGAGGTTGGTGGTGATGGTGGCTTCGGCGGTGATGAGGTTGTCGGCGGTTTCGGCGGCTTTGAGGAGGTTCTCCGGGCGCATGATGCCGGCGTTGTGGATGACGACGTTGAGTGCGGGGTAGCTGGCGACGAGCTGGGCGGCTACGGCAGTGATGTTGGCGGGGTCTTCGATGTTGAGGACGACGGAGGACATGCCGGGGTTGGCGGCGGTGGTCTGGTCGAGGGCGTGCTGACGGCGGCCGGCGATGATGACGTGGTTGCCGAGCTTCTGGAAGGACTCTGCGAGGGCGCGGCCAATGCCGGAGCCGCCGCCGGTGATGAGGATGGTGTTTCTTGTGATTTTCATAGCGATGATTCTCCCAAAGTGATATTAGGATGGTTTGTATCTGTTGGGAAGTAGGCACCTGAAAGATTCATACTTACCTAAAAGAGAGTGAGGGGGCTATGGGAACTGTGCTTGTTCGGAGTGCTAATGCTGTTGCGGAGATGAGGAAGAAGATGGCTGGAGTGCCTCCGAAGGAGACGGACCCGAAGCTGGATGCGCTGGTGCGGGAGATTATCGAGCTGGTGGCGGATAAGTGGACGATGCTGGTGCTGGAGGCTCTGGAGGAGCATGGGGTGGTGCGGTTTACGCGGCTGGGTGAGCTGGTGGGCGGGGTGAGCCAGAAGATGTTGACGAAGACAGTGCGGCAGATGGAGCGGGATGGCTTGGTGACGCGGACGGTGTATCCGGTGATTCCTCCGCGGGTGGAGTATGCGTTGACGGAGCTGGGGCACAGCCTGGGTGCGGCGTTTTGCGGGGTGTGGATCTGGGCAGAGGAGCATGGGGATGAGGTGATGAGGGCTCGCGAGGCGTTTGGGCGGGTGGGTGCTGCTAAGTGACGGCGACTTGATGTGGCGGGGTGGGCTAAGTTCTGGCATACTGCCGGGATGAGGCGGTTTGGGGTTTTGCGATGTGACCGGAGTATGGGGCTGATCGCGAGATCGCTGTGTGCGTTGCTGGTTGCGGTGGGGCTGGGTGGAGCGGTGATGGTGGCGCAGGATCAGGAGGCGCCTACTCCTACGCTGCATGTGTACGCGAATCTGATACAAATTCCGGTGTTGGTGCTGACTTCCAGCTTGGGCAAGGTTGCGCCGATTGCATCGAACAAATTTTCCATCAGTCTGGACGATGGGCCGCTGTTTCGAGCGACACATGTGCGGCTGGAGGGGGACGACCCTATCTCGCTGGCAATTTTTCTGGATACGGGGGAGGCGCAGGAAGGACTGCTGACGAAGATCGATGAGGCTATTGCGGGGCTTGCTCCGGGCTCGCTGCGTACGCAGGATCAGGTGTTCGTCTTTGCGATGAACTGTACGCAGCTCAAGATAGTTAAGCATGTGCGGCCAGAGCACGAATCTTTGAAGGAGGCGGTCGATAATGCGCTGCAGGTTTGGACGAGCCGGGCGGGTGAGAAGCATAGGGATAAGTGCCCAGCGAATCAGCTTCCGCATCTGAGGAGCGCGATGATGTATGCGATGCGGACGTTGGCGAATGAGCCTGGGCGCAGGGTGATGCTGGCGGTGACGGATGGCAACGACGGCGGTGGGGCGCATCTGTGGAATGAGGTGAGAAAGTTTGCAGGTTCGTCGGGGATAGCGATCTTTGGGATGACGTACGAGTCGGGCGAGATGGGTTGGTCTATGCGATGGGCGGCGGATGACAATGATGCTTTCCGGTGGATGTGCGAGTCCACGGGGGGATTGAAGTTTCAGGTGACCAAGGCAAATGTCGGCCAGAGGATGACGCAGTTTGTGACGGAGCTGCGTGGTCGATACATCGTCGAGTTTCCGCGTCCTTACGATACGACGGGCGGAGAACATGATTTGGTGGTGAAGATTGAGAGGAGCAGGTATTTCGTTCGGCCTGCGGGAATCTCGGTTCCGATTCCTGACAAGGCTACGCTGGCCGATCCGATGACGGTACCTTCGGATCCGAAGCTGGCGCCGGAGTTGGGGACGAGGCGTGTGGTGTCTCAGATGCAGTGATGGGAGCGGGTCGTTTGAGGAAGATCGCTTGCGGAAGAACGTGGGGATGGACGTTCGGGCGGTTAGAATCGAAGGATCTGGAATCGAAACGATCGCTGCATTTGAAGAGAGAGTTATGACTGGGTTGGTCTCGGGTGTTCCGAAGAAGAGGGCTCTGACGTTTCAAGAGCTTTTGTTTACGCTGCAACGGTTCTGGGCGGAGCGGGGATGCGTGCTGCAGCAGCCGTATGACGTTGAGGTGGGCGCGGGAACGATGTCTCCGGATACGTTTTTGCGCGTGCTGGGGCCGAAGCCGGTGAGGATTGCGTATGCGCAGCCTTCGCGCAGGCCGGCGGATGGGCGGTATGGGGAGAATCCCAATCGATTGTTTCGGCATACGCAGCTGCAGGTGATTCTGAAGCCGCCACCGGTGAATATTCAGGAGATGTATCTGGAGTCGCTGGTGGCGATCGGAATCGATCTTCGCGAACACGATATCAAGTTTGAAGAGGACAACTGGGAGTGGCCGGTGGGCGGCGCGTGGGGCGTGGGCTGGCAGGTGATGCTGGACGGGCTGGAGATTACGCAGTTCACATATTTTCAGCAGTGCGGCGGGATGGATCTCGACCCAATCTGCGGAGAGATTACTTATGGGCTGGAGCGGATCGCGGGATTTTTGCAGGATGTGGATTCGATCTACGACATTGTGTGGGCGGTGGAACCGGATACGGGCCGCAAGGTGACGTATGGGGAGATGCGGCTGCCGGAGGAAGAGCAGTTTTCCGCTTACAGCTTCGACTATGCGGATGTGGGGTCGCTGTGGAAGCACCTGGATCTGTATGAGGCGGAGTGCCTCGGATTACTTGAACAGGCGAAGGGCTTTGAGGACATGGATGCGCTGCAGTTGAAGCGGTTTCCGGTGCTTGGGGCGTATGAGCTAGCGCTGAAGTGCTCGCATGTGTTCAATCTGCTGGATGCTCGCGGGGCGATCTCGGTGACGGAGCGCGTGGGCGTGATGGCGCGGATTCGGACGCTGGTGGTGGGTGTGGCGAAGGCTTATGCGGCGCAGGGGGTTGCGCTGACGGGCGCGGAGAAGGAAGCTGTGGTGTGTTGAGGGGCTTGCACTCCCACTCATCGCGATGCTGCTGCGATGGATGGGGCACCCCGACTTTTGTGTTTGGTTGGATTTGAGATGCGCCCTTTGCGGCGGGATTTGAGTTGAGGACGATGGCTGATTTTTTGTTTGAGATTGGGTTGGAAGAGGTTCCGGCGCGGATGATTGCGGGCGCGCAGGCTGAGCTGGAGCAGCGCGTGGTGAAGATGCTGGAGCGCGAGCGGCTGGTGCGGTCGGGTGTGCGGAGCAGAAGCTTTGCGACTCCGCGACGGCTGGCGGTGTGGGTGGATGGCGTGGCGGAGCGGCAGGAGGATCTGGCCGAGGAGCTGGTGGGGCCTTCGGTGAAGGTGGCGTACAAAGATGGCGTGGCGACGCCGGCGGCGGTGGCGTTTGCGAAGAAGGCGGGCGTGGCTGTGGAGGAGTTGAAGACGGTTACGAACGCGAAGGGCGAGTACCTGGCGGCGACCTCGGTGAAGGCGGGCAGGGCTGCGGCTGAGGTGATTGCGGCGGAGATGCCCAAGGAGCTGGCGGGGATCTATTGGGCGAAGAATATGTATTGGCGGCCGGGTAAGCCGGAGCGGTTTGTGCGGCCGGTGCGCTGGCTGGTGGCGCTGCTGGGCGGTGAGGTTGTGCCGGTGGAGTTTGGCGGATATGTAGCGGATAGAGTTACGTATGGGCATCGGGTGTTGTTTGGCGATGGAGTGATCACGCTGAAGGTTCCGGGTGAGTACGAGGATGCGCTGCTGGGCGGCTTCGTGATTGCGGATGTGGAGGTGCGGCGCGAGAGGATTCGGAAGGCGCTGGATCGTGTGACGAGGAGTGTGCCGGGTCTGCGATGGCGCGAGGACCATGGGCTTGTGGATAAGCTGACGCATCTGACGGAGTGGCCTTCGGTGTTGCTGGGAGGATTTGAGAGGGAGTATCTCGCGCTGCCGGAGGAGGTGCTGGTGACGGTGATGCGGGATCATCAGAGCTACTTTGCGGTGGAGGATAAGGATGGCGGGCTGGCTCCGCACTTTCTCGCTGTGCTGAATACTGAGGCGGATGAGGCTGGGGTGGCGGTGATTCGGCATGGGAATGAGCGGGTGCTGCGGGCTCGGTTCAACGATGCGCGTTTCTTTTGGGAGTTCGATCAGCGGGTGCCGCTGGTGGAGCGGGTGAAGCTGCTGGAGAATGTTACGTTTCAGAAGGATCTGGGGAGTTATGCGAAGAAGTCAGAGCGGGTGCGTGGTGTAGCGGCGAAGCTTGCAGGGTTGGTTGCTGCGGGTGGAGTTGCGGTGGACGCGGAGGCGCTGGATCATGCGGCGCGGTTGGCGAAGGCCGACCTGACGGCGGAGTTGGTGAAGGAGTTTACGGAGCTACAGGGCGTGGTGGGTGGGTTGTATGCGCGGGCGCAGGGATTTCCGGCTGCTGTAGGGGACGCGATCTATGACCAGTACAAGCCGGAGTCGATGGAGGACGCGGTGCCTCGGACGGTTGAGGGCGCGTTGCTGGCGATTGCGGATAAGGCGGATACGATTGCGGGGATGTTTGGGCTGGGGCTTGAGCCTACGGGGTCGAAGGATCCGTTTGCATTGCGCAGAGCTGCGAATGGGATTGTGAAGACGTTGGCAGAGACGCACGCTGCGCTGCCGTTGACGCTGGATGATGTGGCGGCGGTGGGTTCGAGTGAAGCTGCGGTGTCGGCGAAGGTGAGAGCTTTTTTTGCGGAGAGGCTGGAGTTCTATCTGCGGGAGGCTCGTGCGCAGGCGTATGACGTGGTAAAGGCTGTGCTGGCTGTGGGTTCGAACGATGTGCGGGATGCGGTGGTCCGGGCTGAGGCGGTGACGGCGGTTCGCGGGGCGTCTTCTGGGGCTACGGGTGATTTTGTTGCGGTCTCGGCGGCGTTTAAACGGATGAAGAATATTCTGGCGCAGGCGAAGGAGAAGGGGGTCGCTTCGGCGACTGGTGTGGATGCCGCGCTGCTGACGGAGCCTACGGAGAGAGCTCTGGCGGAGCGGTCGGCTGAACTGGCTGTTCGGGTGACGACCCTGCGTGGGGAGAAGAATTATGTTGCTGCGCTGGAGCAGATTGCTACGCTGAGGCCGCAGGTGGATGCGTTCTTCGAGGCGGTGATGGTGATGGCTCCGGATGAGGCGGTGCGGGCGAATCGGCTGGCTCTGCTGGAGAAGGTGTTGGGGGATTTTTCGGGGATTGCGGACTTTTCGGAGATTGTGGTGGCTGGGTAGGGAGACATATCCCTGGACTGACGCCACGCGCTTGCGTTCTGTGGGACGTAAGCGCTAAAGCCGTAGGCTGCGCAGGAAGCAAAGACAGAATACAGGGGTTCTTCGCTGTGCTCAGAATGACGACAATATTGATTTGCCGAATGACATGGTCTATCTGAACGAAGCGAACGAACGATACCTTGATTCGAATGAGTTACAACTTCAATTCGGATGGACGTCAGCTTCAGTTCGAATGAACGATGACATCGATCTCGAACGAACGCATCGTTCTTGATGAGCGGCAGCGTCGATTCAGATGAGCTACGGCGTCTATTTAGACGGCGATCTTGAAGACTCGGTGTTGCTAGTCTGCGATGAGCATGACGCCGAGCATGAAGAGGAAGATGGCGAAGAGAGAGCCGATTGGTATGAGTACGCCTTCGCAAAGATTAGTCCAGCTGCTGCAGGACTGACTGCCGTCTTCGGCGCGGGCGGTGGATTGGAAGGTTGAAGCATCCTCGATTCGTGGGGTGTATTGCATATTCTTTTCCTGTTTCTTTCTTTGTTACGAGACCTGAGAGGTTGAGGCAGAGCTCGCTGCGTTATGTTCTACGACGTACCTTGCTGCGAGTTGCGAGTTGAGGTTCGAGCACTGCTATCGATCTTCTGAACTTTGTGGACGCATCATCCATGATGGCGATGATGGGGTGCAAGAGTTATGACGCAGGGAGTGCCGCGGGCGTTATCTCCCTGCGGTACGTGGAACGGCCACCTTTCACAGCTGAAGTTGGACCAGGTCCGCGTGCTGCTGCGGGCGCAGGAGGTGGATGGAAGACATGTCTTCGGGCGAGGGAAGTTCGCCGATGGCCATGGCGGTCTCATCGCAGGCGTTGCGGCGAGCGCAGCGGATGCAGTCCTTGAGAATCTTGTCGCGGAGGGCGCGGTGTTCGGCGAGGTGAAAGTTGAAGTGCTCGAAGAAGCTGGGAATGCGGGTGAAGAGGCAGACGCAGCGGATGCCGCAGGCTTCGGCCTGGTCGAGGATGGCTTGAACGAGGAGGCCGCCGGCTCCGTGGCCTTTGATGTCGGGGCGAACGACGATGGAGCGGACCTCGGCGAGATGCGGACCGTAGACGTGGAGGGCAGCGCAGCCGATGAACTGGTGGGCGTCGGACTCGACGACGGTGAAGGTGCGGATGTTCTGGCAGATCTCGGTGTAGGAGCGGCGGAGGAGGGTGCCGTCGTAGGAGAAGCTGTCGATGAGTTGATGGATGGCGTGGGCGTCCTGCAACTGCGCGGGGCGCGTGTGCATGGAGGACTTAGTCAGCTGGCTGGGGGTGGGGGCGATGCGGGAGGTAGGCAGGGCTGCGGCGTTGGTGCTGGTTGAGGGGAAGGAAGATACGTGGGCCGAGGGTAAGGGGGCGGGCGGCGGTTCCAGTACTAAGGACGATGACATATGCCACTGCACTTTTCTTTTTTTGTTGCCGTCGATGGATGCTGACGGGAGTTGAGGTTGAAGGCAGACGATGGGGAGGTATAACTCCTGCCTGTGGGCGGACATTTCATAACGACTTGCGTGCGTTATGAAGCCGCGTTAGCAGCCGTAGTGGCGGCCTTCGCGGCTGGGCTCCCAGGGAATCGGAGCAAAGGTGCGCTGGAAGAAGGTGTTGTCGACGATGTAGCGCTCGCGGTTTTCGCCTTCGATGATCCAGTCGCCGGGGTAGGCTTTGCGCTGGCCGGCGTCGGTGAGGATGAGGGTGGAGCGTTGGCATTGCGTGGCGTTCACGAGAAGCGGTCTACGGGTGCGAAACGTGTTCATCAGGCTGTCTCCTGTCGGCCCTGTTCTGCCGACAAGATCTATCTCAACACCGGGTTCATAAAAACGGCATAACGAATTTGGAAAAGGTTCGTAAAGGCGCAGGATGGTGCATCTGTTGGGTTTGCGGGAGGGTTTTGCGGGAAGAATTGCCTGGGAGGCGCGATGGTGGCGGCTTTTTGCGGAGCTCTGAGGCGGATTGCAGCGTGGGAGCGTCTTACTGGTACGGCTGTATGAAGGCGGGGGAGAGTCCGGCCTTGGCGTGGGATGCGGAAGGATCGTTCGTGGCGATGGGTTTGGCGGCGCAGGTGGGCTGAGGCTGCTCTCGCTTTAGGTTTGGGGCTTATGGAAGGCGAGGATTGCGGTTGATGGAGCTGACTCATCCAAAGGCGCGGAGGATGCCGGAGCTGGACGCGCTGCGGGGGCTGTTCCTGGTGTGGATGACCTTTACGCACATGCCGACGAGGTTCAGCGACTTTGTGAACCAGCCGGTGGGGTTTGTGTCTTCGGCGGAGGGATTTGTCTTTCTGTCGGCGATGCTGGTGAGCCATGTCTATCTGCGCGAAGCGATGGACGATGTGGGAGCGATGTGGACGAAGCTTTGGCGAAGGACGCTGAAGATCTACGGCTATCACCTGCTGATGCTGACGTTCGCGTTTACGATTGCCGCTGCGTTTGCGACGAAGACGCACCGGCCGGCGATCTACAATCTGATCAACTTTTATCTGGCGCATCCGAAGGTGGCGGTTATCGGAGGCGTGCTGCTGATTTATTGTCCGCCTCTGCTGGATATTCTGCCGATGTATGTGCTGTTTCTGTTTATGACGCCGGTCGCGTTGACGGTGGGTGTGCGCTACGGCTGGCGGTTGGTTCTTGGAGGGAGCGGCGCGCTTTGGCTATGGGCGCAGTTCGGGCTGCGAGAGGCCGTCCATTCGTGGCTGGTGCAAGTGACGCATCTGCAGATTCCGTTGCAGGAGACGGGGGCGTTCAACCTGTTTGCGTGGCAGGCGGTGTGGATTGCGGGGCTGTGGCTGGGGGTGAAGACGGCTCAGAACGATATGCCGTTGAAGCGGGTTCCGGGGTACATGGTGGCTGTGTGCGGGGTGGTCTGCATGTTTTTTCTAGGGGTGCGGCATCAGTGGTTGGGGCAGCATCTGACGCAGCAGGCGTTGGGGATCAGCCTGGACAAGTGGCAGATTGGACCGATGCGGGTGATCAATTTGGCTGCGTTTCTGATCGTCTGCTACTGGATGCGGAGGTATCTGCTGAAGCTGGTCTCGATTGAGCCGTTTCTCACGCTGGGGAAGGCGTCGCTGCAGGTGTTCTGCGCGCATGTGTTCTTTGTCTTCGCGGGGCTGGCGCTGCTGTATGGAGATATTCCGCAGCTACATGGGGCGAGGGCTTATGGGATGCTGCTGCTGACCTTCTCCGGGTTGATGCTGGTGGCGATGCGCGAGGCCAGGCTGCGCCGGGAGGCTAAATCCAGGGCTGCTGCCGGGCCGTCTGTGGTTAGTTGAGGCGTTGGAGGCGGTCGATGAGCTTCTGGGCGAGGGGTTCGCCGGATTCGGTCCAGAGGAGGCGGCTGCTGATGCCGCAGTTTTTTTCTACTGAGAGAGTGAAGGCTAGGAGCATCTCGACGTTTTGCTGGATATGTTTGGCGGCGGCCGCGTCGAGCTGTTCGTCTTCGAGGGTCTCGGCCAGCCATGGGGTGTCGAGGCCGAAGTCGATGCGGATGTGGCCGTTCTGCTCGAAGCTGGCGTCGTCGAAGGTGGGGCCGAAGCCGAGGAAGCGGACGGTGGAGAGCTGGAGCTTCCAGAGGGGATCGAGGGCTGCGGTTTGAAGCTCGGGGTCGATGTCGTCGTCGGGGTCGCCGGTGGGATTGGGGTAGTTGGAGTTGAGCTCGGGCGTCCAGAGCTTCCAGCGCATTTCGAACTCGTAGGCGGTGTCGTCGTGGAGCAACTCGGTGGCTTCGGCGACGGCGCTTTCGATGATGGAGGCGGAGGTGTCGCGGTTCTCTTCGGCGCGGTCGTCGTTGACGTAGATGCGCTGGTAGGTGGGGGCTTCGGTGAAGCTGATGGGGTACGACGAGGCGGCGAGGACACGCTTTTCGCCGCTGATGAGGGCGAACTGGCGCATGACCGAGACGAGGGTCGCGGGGAGGGTGTCGAAGCGGAAGTTCGGAAACCAGAGGCTAAGGTAGAGCTGATCGGCCATAGGGATAGTTTAGTCCCTATGAGGCCTCGGGACTTATCGAGCTATGGTCTGTGTTCTGTGGTGAAGGCAATGGCCTGCCGGCCGCCCTCCTGCGCGGAGGGCGGTCACTTCGTGACTTGTATAACCCTTCGGGTGGGGCTCCCGCTGGTCGCCAGGAAGATTTTGGGCTGAACTCTGAGATCGCGGCTTGATGATTCCTATGCCGTGGGGTGAGAAGATAGAGGGGGATGAACGTTTCGGTAGAGCGGCTTCGGGTCTGGTTGCTGGCGGGTGCGGTGCTGCTGGTGATTGTGATCGCCGGCTTTCTGGGGTATGCGCACTATCGGACGCACCGTTTTCTGACGAATCTGCCGAAGAAGCTTGGGGTGAATATTCGACGGGAGACCAATGGGGTTACGTACTCGCAGTCGGTGCAGGGGCGGACGGTGTATACGATCCATGCGGCGACGGCGGTGGAACGCTCGGATGGAAAGCTAACGCTGCATGATGTGGGGATTGTGCTGTACGGGCGCAAGCAGGATCGGGCTGACCGGATCTATGGGAAGGAGTTTGAGTACGACCAGTCGGCTGGGGTGGTGAAGGCGGTTGGTGAGGTGCATATCGATCTTCAGGCTCCGTCGGCGGCGGATTCGAATGCGAAGATGGACTATGCGGCAGGGAAGGATCTGCATGACGCCGGGAAAGGGGGGGCGCAGGAGAAGAAAGACGAGCGGCTGGTCCATGTGACGACGAGCGGTCTGGTATTCATGCAGAAGCTTGGCATAGCGGCGACGGATAATGGCATCGAGTTTGACTCGGGTGGGATGACCGGACATGCAGTTGGAGCGGACTACAACTCGGATACGGGTGTGGTGGTGCTGCGCTCGGCGGTGAAGGTGAATGGGCTGCAGCATGATCGTCCGGTGGTGTTGACGGCGTCGCGTGCGGAGCTGGACAGGCCGAATCAGAAGATGGTGTTGACGCAGGCGAAGTATATGTCGGTGGGTGGTGGGGCGGGGCAGACGGCCCAGGGGCAGCATGTGGTGGTGCATCTGCGTCCGGATGGTTCGGCGGAGCGGGTGGAGGCCGAGGGCGACGTGACGCTGACCAATGGGATGGGCGGGACGGTGACGGGACCGCGAGGCGAGATGACTTTGAATGCGCGGAGCCAGCCTGAGACGGTGGTGATGACGGGCGGGGTGAGGTATTCGGAGGATGGATCGCTGCGGCAGGCCAAGGGCGAGGCGGCGGAGGGACGGGCGGCGTTCGATAAGCAGGGGCGGCCGGAGCATGTGGTGATGACTGGCGCGGTGCATCTGCATGAGCGGGTGCGGGCGCATGATGCTGCGGGTGAGCCGTGGAGTGAGCGGGACTTGAGTGCGAAGGCAGTGGAGCTTGCGCTGACGGCGGATAGTGCCGGGAAGGCCGAGCTTCGGGATGCGAAGGCGACGGGAGATGCGCGGTTGAAGGTGCTGAGCGCGACGTTGAAGGGTGCGGCGGTGGAGACGTCTGACAGTGCGTTGGCTGCGGAGGTGCTGACGGCTCACTTTGTGCACGTGGGGAGTGCGGATCATATCGCCGAGGTGCATGGCGATGGGCATGCTTCGATGCGGAGGGTGAACGCGAAGGGTGTGGTGAATACGAGCTCGGGGGATTCTCTGGTGGCGCACTTTCGCCCTGTAGCAGAGGGTGGAGGGCGTGACTCGAAGTCGGCGGCTGGTGTCGGCGATGTGGCGAAGAAGGAGGGAGCCGGTCAGGGTGCGGATGCGGTTTCGGATGCGACTGAACAGGGGCATGTGGTGATGACGCAGACTCCTGCTCGCAAGGCGGGAGATACTGCGGCGCCAGTGGAGGAGAGGGTAACGGCGGAGAAGGCGGTTTATAGCGGCGGCATGGGTGTGGGCGAGTTGGAGCGTACGACGCTGACGGGCAATGTGCAGGTGACCGACGGGACGAGCGTGTTGTGGGCGGATCGGGTGGTGGCGGAGCAGCAGAGTGGGGATGCAACGGCGGATGGTTCGGTAAAGGCGAGCTATGCACAGCCGGGGAGGACGGGGGAGCCGGTGCATGTGCTGGCGGCGCGCGCGGAGATGAAACATGACTCGCAGATTGCGACTTTTTTTGGAGTGGCGGGAAAGCCTGCGCGGCTTTGGCAGGGAGGCTCGCAGATGGATGCGCCGGTGCTGCAGTTTGAGCAGAAGCAGAGGCGGCTGCTGGCTCATGGTGTTGGGCAGGGCGCGCCGATGGCGGTGCATACGGTGTTGGTGAGCCAGGGTGGTGTGGCTGGGGCTGGGAGTGCGAATACGGCAACGCCTGTGACTACAACTGCGAATACGGCAACGATTGCGACGAAGATCGGAACGACGCGCAAGGCTGCTGATGGTGGAAAGACATCCGTGATTCGAGTGGCGAGTCGGGAGCTGGTCTATTCGGATGAAGCGCGGCGGGCGGACTTTACCGGTGGAGTGGAGATCGAGGACGCGGATGGCAAGATGCGTGGACAGCAGGCGGTTGTGTATCTGCAAGCTGCACCGGGCGGAGGTGCGGCAAAGGGAGTACAGGCTGGTGGCAAAGCTGTGAGTGGGCCGTCGCACGTCGAGGCGAAGGGGAATGCTCTGCCGGCGGCAGGCGGTTTTATGGGCGGTAGTGTGGAGCGGGTGGTGGTGAGCGGGAGTATAGAGATGGAGCAGACCGGACGTCGTGCCAGCGGCGAGCAGTTGGTCTATACCGCCAGCGATGGCATCTTTGCGCTGACGGGGACGCCTGCGGTGCGGCCCAAGGTCGTCGACGATCAACGCGGAACGGTCACAGGGACTTTGCTGCGATTCCATGCGGGAGATGAGAACGTTGTGGTTTCTAATGGAGGAGAGAATAACGCGGGCCAGAAGGTGCGCACGGAGACGCGGGTGAAGAACAAGGAATGAAGACACTATCGACGGAGGAGATTGGAAAGTCGTACGGCGGCCGCGAGGTGGTGCGAGGCGTGAGCCTGGAGATTGAGCAGGGCGAGGTGGTGGGCCTGCTGGGGCCGAACGGTGCGGGCAAGACGACAAGCTTCTACATGATTGTGGGGCTGGTGCGGCCGGATACGGGGCGGGTGCTGGCGAATGGACACGACATCAGCCGATTGCCGATGTATCTGCGGGCGAGGAACTACGGGATCAGCTACTTGCCGCAGGAGCCTTCGGTGTTTCGCAAGCTGACGGTGCAGGACAATATTCTGGCGGTGCTCGAGGCGCAGGATCTGAGCTGGGAGAGCAGGCGGATGCGCACCGAGAGGCTGATCGAGCAGCTCAATCTTGGGCATGTGCGCAAGACGCGCGGTTATGCGTTGAGCGGCGGCGAGCGCAGGCGGGTGGAGATTGCGCGCTGTCTAGCGATTGAGCCGGCGTTTATTTTGCTGGACGAGCCTTTTTCGGGCATCGATCCGATTGCGGTGCTGGATCTGCAGGAGATTATCTTCGGGCTGAAGAAGAGTGGGATCGGTGTATTGATTACTGACCACAACGTGCGGGAGACGCTTTCGGTGACGGATCGGGCGTACATCATTACCGAGGGCAGGATCTTTCGGCACGGGACGCCGGGTGAGTTGGGACGCGATCCTGAGGTGCGGAGGATCTACCTGGGTGAGAACTTTTCGATGGGCTAACCGCTACAACTTCTGTGGTAAGGCTGGGTTGCTATCGGTGCAGTTTCCGCAGTCGTTGGCAGGGTTAGACTTACAGCCAGACAGCAACCGATGCGTGTAGACTGTGGCCAAGCTGAGAGAATGGCACTCTGGTTGCTTGCGGTTCGTACCGGGCTGCGGAAAAATAGCAAAGAACTATCACCAGCAGAATGAACAGTAGGGCCAGACGTCAGCCGATGAGAGGTTAATGTGTTGTTGCAACCGAAGCTAAACTTGAAGGTCTCCCAACGCCAGGTGCTGACGCCTGGCCTGGTGCAGATGGTCAGCGTACTGGCGCTGAACAAGCTTGAGCTGAGGGAGATGATCAACACCGAAATGGTGGAGAATCCGGTTCTGGAGGAGCTGGAGGAGTCGGTCGTCTCGCTGGATGAGAGGGCAGGGCTCGAAGGAGATCGGGAGCGGTCGGCTGAGGATGTGGCTGCCGAGAGCGAGAGGGTGGAGAAGGACCCGTTCGATGAGATCGACTTCGGAAGCTACTTTCAGGACTATCTCGATCCGGGATTTCGCACCTCGTCGAACTTTGAGGAGTACGACAAGCCTTCGTTCGAAAATTTTCTGTCTCAGCCAAGCACGTTGAGCGATCATCTGACGTGGCAGCTGGGCTCGCTGACGTTGAGCCCGGAGATTGCTGCGGCTGCGGAGCTGGTGGTCGGTAATCTGAACGAGAACGGCTACTTGACGGCGAGCGACGAGGAGCTGGCTGTGTTGCTGGCTCAGTTCGATGACCCGGTGCGGTCGGAGCCGATTCCGTTTGAACGTGGCACGAAGGGCCGGTTGGTGCATCTCTGGCACGGGCCAGAGGTAGAGGAAGGTGGGGATGTCGCTGCGAAAGACGAGCCGCTGGAGATAGCGGCTGCAGCGGAGGATTCGCTCTCGTCCTGGCTGATTGCCGTTCGAGAGGCTCGGACGATCATCAATTTTCTCGACCCCGTGGGTGTGGGTGCGCGTGACCTGCGGGAGTGCCTGTTGATCCAGATCTGTGCTCAGCAGGGTGAGGCGGCGATCGTACTGCGACGCAGGGAGATGATGGCGGCACGGAATGGATCGGAGGAAGACAGCGGTTATGTTGCGCCGGTGCCGGCTGTCGTGGACGATCCGGGCAGGGTGGATATCTTTGCCGTTGCGACGCATGTTGTGACGCACTGTCTGCCGCTGCTACAGAAGAAAGACATGCGCGAACTGACGCGGAGCTGTGGGCGCACCGCTGACGAGGTGAATGCCGCGGTGGACTTTATCCGGACGCTGGATCCTCGGCCAGGGCAGCGCTACAACCATAGTGAGACGAGGCTGATTGAGCCCGATGTTGCGTTTGTGAAGCGCGACGAAAACTATGTGGTGGTTATGAACGAAGAAGATATGCCGACGCTGCGTTTGAACCAGGGCTATCGCAAGATGTTGCAGCAGAAGCAGACAGAGAAGGACGTCAAAGAGTATGTGAAGGAGCGGTACAAGTCCGCGATCCAACTGCTGCGAAATATCGAACAGAGAAAGAATACGATTCTGCGGACGTGCGAGGTGATTGTGCGGCGGCAGACAGAGTTTCTGGAGCACGGCGTGAATGCGCTGAAGCCGATGATGATCAAGGAGGTCGCGGAGGAGATTGGGGTGCATCCTTCGACGGTCAGCCGTGCAGTGGCGAACAAGTATGTGCATACCTCGCAGGGTGTCTTTGAGTTGCGCTTTTTCTTCTCGGAGGGCGTAAACGGGCCGGAGGGCGGGGATCTGCCGCTGGTGCTGTTGAAGCGCAAGGTGAAGAAGCTGATCGAGGATGAAGACTCGCGGAAGCCGCTGACGGATGATCAGCTGGCCGCCGAGCTGCAGCGGCAGGGAATCCAGGTGACGCGCAGAACGGTTGCCAAGTACAGGGAAGATATGCAGATTCCAAGCACGCACCAACGTCGTGTACGCTGATCGCCGGCGGATGATTCGCATCGGCTGCGGTACGAGGTGAACGAATGAACGTTGAGTACACCGGTAGACAGACAACCATTACGAAGAAGTTGAAGTTGCAGGCTGAGGCGGGGCTGGAGCGGATCGCTAAGATCGTGGGGAGCTCTGCCAACGTACATGTGATTTTGACCACGGACAAGTACAGGCATAACGCAGAGGTAACGGTGCAGACCAGGCATCAGAAGCTGGTCGCGAGTTGCGAGGCGACGGAGATGGAGGTCGCGTTGCACGATACGCTGGCCAAGCTCGAGAAGCAGGCGATACGGCATAAGAAGAAGTTCGGAACCATCAAGCGACATCCGAAGGCGGATGTGAAGGGCGAGATCGCGGAGGTTGTGACTCCTGCGCCGAGGAAGGTTGCGGCGGTGAAGATCGCTGCGGTCAAGATCGCGACCAAGACCAGCGTAGGACGGAAGGCGGTGCCTATGCTGGTGCACTCCTTTCCTTCGCAATCGCCGCTGGCGGAGCCGCATATTGTACGTTCGACGGATGGGATTGCGCTGCGGCCGATGTCGCTTGAAGAGGCGGTGAAAGAGGCAGCGTTTCGCGACCGGGACGTGTTTGTGTTCCGCGATCATGGAGGCCGGGCGATGGTGTTGCATCGAAAGCGCGATGGAAAGATGGAGCTGATCGAAGTTCCGTAGGGCAGGGTTCCGTGGTGGATGCTAGGATTTCGAGCATGGCGAGTAAGCGGGTCACGAAGCGAAGTGGGAAGGTAGATGCGAAGGCCAAGGCCGTCCGGGCTCCGGAGTATCGGGGCGAACTGGTGGTTTTGACGGGGCTTTCGGGTTCGGGAAAGCTGTCGGCGCTGAAGGCGTTTGAGGACCTCGGATACTATTCGGTCGACAATCTGCCGCTGGAACTTGTTCCTCGGTTTGCGGACCTGGTGCGGCAGTCGCCGGAGATTGAGCGGGCTGCGCTGGTGGTGGACGTGCGCGAGGGGATGCGGTTGGACAAGTTTCCGGCGATCCTGAAGAAGGTGCGCAAGGTGCTTCCGACGCGTGTTGTGTTTCTGGAGGCCAGCGATGATGCGTTGGTGAGGCGCTTTTCGGAGACGCGGCGGCCGCATCCGCTGGGGCGGAGCGAGACCGTGGCGAAGTCGATTCGGGCGGAGCGGAAGCGGCTGGATCCGATCCGCAACGTGGCAGACATCGTGCTCGACACGACGAAGTTCAATGTGCACGATCTTCGCGCGCACATCAACACGCAGTTCGAGCGCGATGCGAGCGATCAGAGTCTGATGATCTCCTCGAACAGCTTTGGGTTCAAGAACGGAGTGCCGACGGAGGCCGATCTGGTGTTCGATGTGCGCTTTTTGCCGAATCCTCATTTTGTGCCGGAGTTTCGCAAGCTGACGGGAAAAGATCCGAAGGTGGCGAAGTATGTTCGACAGTTTCCGCAGACGAAGGAGTTCCTGGATAAGACAACGGACATGTTGACGTTTCTTCTGCCTCACTACATCAAAGAGGGGAAGAGCTATCTGACGGTGGCGTTCGGGTGCACGGGCGGGCAGCATCGATCGGTATTTATCGCGGAAGAGATGAAGAAGCGGCTGGCGGCGGCGGGGTATCGGGTAAAGACTGCGCATCGCGATATGCCGAAGTAGATGGGTAGGAATCGCCGGTGCGCCCCTTGCCACCATAGAATAGTAAGATGCGCGGTGCGATGACCATGGACGGGAGAGTGAAGGCTTGAGGCGCATCTGGCGATTGCTTTTATATATTCGGCCGTATGCGCTGTACTCGCTTCTGTCGGTCGTGTTGATGGCTGTGGTTGGAGCGATGGCCGCATTTCGCATCCTGCTGGTGAAGCCAATCTTTGACAATGTGCTGAGTCCGGAGGCGCCGCCAGGGCTTGTGCTCGTCTTTCGCATTCCGCACACAGAGTATGTCGTCAACATGCAGCGCCTTCTGCCGAGCTACTTTCACAATGCGTGGACGGTGGTGGCGGTGGCTCTGGTAGGGTCGGCATTTTTGAAGTCGGTATGCGATTACTTTGGAACGTACCTTGTGAATCGCGCTGGGTTCGGCATGATCACCGATCTGCGCAACGACCTCTACAACGCAGTACTACGCCGGTCGGTTGGATTTTTTCAGAAGCATACGACGGGGACACTGCTGTCGACGTTGATCAACGATATCGAGAAGGTTCAGTTTGCGATGTCGAGCGTGCTGAGCGATTTTCTGCAGCAGTTTTTTACCTTGATCTTTACGGCGATTGCTGTGGTGATCGTGGGTGGCAAGCTGGCGTGGGTGCTGCTGCTGTTTGTGCCTGTGGTGATCCTGTCGGCGAGGCGCATTGGACGGCGGGTGCGGCAGACGACGCGCAAGGGACAGGATAAGCTGGCCGAGATTCAGAACATTATTCACGAGACGATTACCGGCAATCGCATCGTGAAGGCATTTGGCATGGAGCTTTGGGAGATGAATCGCTTTCGCCGGGCGGCGCGAAGGTTGTTCGATGCGAATCTGAAGTCGGTGAGCGTACAGGCGATCAGTTCTCCCCTGATGGATCTGATTGCTTCGATCGCGATTGCGCTACTTCTGTTGCTTGGACGGATCAGCATTCAGCGCGGACAGATGACGGCGGGATCGTTCATCACGTTCTTGATTGCGGTGTTTACGCTGTACGATCCGGTGCGGAAGTTCGCGGGGTTCTACAACAGCTTTCAGCAGGCGCTGGGGGCGAGTGAAGATATCTTCAAGTTCATGGAAGCGCAGGATGACGTTCAGGAGAAGAAGCGCGCCCATGTGTTGACGGGCTTCGGCGAAGGTATTCGGTTTGAGCATGTCGGCTTTGCGTATGAGAGCGATGGCGAGGTGAAGCAGGTACTGCGTGACATCAATCTGTCGGTGACGCCGGGTGAGGTGATCGCCTTTGTAGGACCGAGCGGGGCGGGGAAGTCTTCTCTGGTGAATCTGATCCCGCGCTTCTTCGATGTGAATGAGGGCGCTATTCTGATCGATGGACATGACCTGCGGGATGTGACGATCGCCTCGCTTCGGCAGCAGATCGGAAAGGTGACGCAGGAGACGGTGCTGTTCAACGACACGGTGCGGAACAATATCGCATATGGGCAGCCGGATGTTCCACTGGAGAAGGTGGAAGAGGCGGCGCGGATGGCGTTGGCGCATGAGTTCATTCTGAATATGCCGGATGGTTACAACACGAAGATCGGTGAGAAGGGCACGAGGCTGAGCGGCGGCGAGAGGCAACGTTTGGCGATCGCGCGAGCCATTCTGAAGAATGCGCCGATCCTGATTCTGGATGAGGCGACCTCCGCTCTGGACACGGAGAGCGAACAGTTTGTGCAGGCGGCGCTGGCGAACCTGATGAAGGGACGGACGGTGTTCGTGATCGCGCACAGGCTGTCCACGGTGCGTCGTGCCACGCGGATTGCGGTGATTGAGAGTGGACAGATTACGGAGATCGGGACGCACGAGGAGCTGATGCAGCACTCGGGAACGTATCGGCGGCTTTACAATTTGCAGTTCGACGATGGCGATGTGGTGACGGTGGGCGGCGGCGAGCCGGCGCTGACGTTGGGATTGGAGGGAATTGCTTGAGTGCGATCTATTCGATGACGGGATACGCGAGTCTGCGGGGTTTGGTAAGGGAGACGGTTGCTTTTACGCTGACGATCAAGAGCGTCAACCATCGGTTTCTGGATCTTCACCTTCGGCTTCCGTCGTCGTGCGATGGGCTGGAGGTGCAGATGAGGAGGATGCTGAAGGAGAGTCTGCGGCGCGGTCATATCGAGGTGACGCTGCAGCTGGAGCGGCGCGGGGACTCTGAGGTTCAGTTGAATGCGGGGTTGCTGGACGCCTATATGCGGGCATTTCGGCAGGCTGCTGAGGCGCATGGGTTGGCGAGCGATCCGGACCTAAATACGATGCTGCGCATACCTGGAGTGATGAGTGCGGAGAGCGGCGGACCGGCGGCGGAGGTCGAGGGTTTGGACGCGGCGGTGCTGTTGCAGATTGCTCCGCTGGTGCAGGGGCTGAACGAGGGGCGAAGACAGGAAGGTGCATCGCTGGCGGCGGAGCTGCGGGCTTCTATGCTGCGGCTGCAGTCATTCGCAGAGGAGATGGCGGAGCTGAGGAGCGGTGTGCGTGAGGTGCAGTTTGAGCGTCTGCGAAGCCGTCTGCTGGAGCTTACGCAGGGTGTTCCGGTGTCGGAGGAGCGGCTGTTGGCTGAGGCTGCGGTGCTGGCGGAGAAGAGTGATGTCGAGGAGGAGATCGTTCGGTTGCGGACACATGTGGAGCGCTTTGTCGCGATGCTGGATGAGGGCGGAGAGTTGGGCAAACGGATGGACTTTCTGCTGCAGGAGCTGAATCGCGAGGCGAATACGATGCTGTCGAAGACCAGCGGAGCTTCGGGAGGAAATAGTCTGCGGATCACCGAGCTTGGGCTGGAGATGAAGGCAGAGATCGAGAAGGCGCGGGAGCAGGTTCAGAATCTGGAGTAAAGCTTCGTTGTTACACTGTCAGGGCTGCAGACAGATTTTTTGAACTCTTGGGAGCGCATGGCAGGCATACTTTTTATTATTTCGGCGCCCTCCGGGTCGGGCAAGTCGACGTTGGTGAGTCAGCTACGGACGCTGGTGGAGGGATTGGACTTCTCCATCTCGTATACGACACGGGCGCCGCGGGGTTCGGAGACGGATGGGCGCGAGTACCACTTTACGACGCGGGCGGAGTTTGAGCGGATGATTGCGGCGGGGGACTTCCTGGAGTGGGCGGAGGTCTTCGGGAACTACTACGGTACGGCGGTCTCGACGCTGGCACATGCGAAGGACGCGGGGAAGGACCTGCTGCTGGACATCGATGTGCAGGGCGCGGTGCAGGTGATGCGGAAGCTGCCGGCGGCGGTGTCGATCTTCATCCTTCCTCCGAGTCCTGAGGTGCTGGAGATGCGGTTGAGAAACAGGAGCGAGGCGGAGCAGGTAGCCTCGAAGACCGCGGTGGCGGAGACGGTGATTCAGAGCAGGCTCGCCGAGGCGCGGACCGAGTTGAAGCAGATGCAGGACTACAAGTACGCGCTGGTGAACGACGTGCTGGATCACGCTGTGGCCGAGATGCGGGCGATCGTGTTGTGCGAGCGCGGCGTGCGGGACGGTGTACAAGCCGTGGCTTCGAGTTGCAGGACCGATGCTGCTTCGCCGCGTCTGAAGGCGGCTCTGGCGACATTTATTAAATAGAGACGCGTTATCCACTGCGAATTATGTAGGGCATTTCGCTGCGCTGAGTTATAAACTCAGACTACGGGGTGAAATGCATGACGATTGAGAGTGCTTTCCACAACAAATACAGCCTGGTTAAGGGTGCGGCTCGCCGGGCTCGGCAGTTACAGTCCGGTGCATCGCCGTTGATCGTGGCCAAGTCGATGAAGGCTTGCCGCGTCGCGCAGGATGAGATCAAACAGGGCCACGTGAAGTTCGTTCTTCCGGAACGAGTGGTCGAGCCTGTGGTCGATCTTCCACTGCACTAGCACCGAAACGCAACGCGACACAGATACCGCGCCAGGCGCGATACCATAGAGCCATGGCAGGTGAAGCAGAGCAGCAGTTGCGGGCTTACGTCGAATATCTTCGACACATGGGTATCCACGACTTTTATCGTCGGGGCGAACCTGTGTTTCTCGATAGCGTAGCTGCGGTCGCTGCGGAGACGGTGCTCCCGCTGCCGGTGAAATCTGCTATCGCTGCCGTTCGGGTTGAGGCGCCGAGAGCTGTTGGGGTTTCCTCTGCGCGTGTTCCTGTTCCTGCTGCCGTTCCTGTTGCTGCTACTGTTTCTGTTCTTGCTGCGTCTGCTGCTGAGGCTGATGCTGATGCTGATAGCGTTTCGAGTCGACCTGCCTTTCTGGAGCCTCCGATTGCAAAGCTTGTGAGTTTCGATGACCTCGCTCCGCTGCCGGAGAGCAGGGTGGCTGCTCCGAAGAGAGTGGAGGCGCTGGCTGTGATCCGGACGGAGATCGGCGACTGTACGCGCTGTCCACTGGCATACGCGGGTCGGCGTTCGATCGTCTTCGGCGATGGCGATGCCAATGCGCGGCTGATGTTCGTCGGCGAGGGGCCTGGTGCGGATGAAGATACCTCGGGCGTTCCGTTTGTGGGCAAGGCGGGACAGCTTTTGAACAACATGATCCAGGCGATGGGTCTGAAGCGCGAAGAGGTGTACATCGCCAACATTGTGAAGTGCAGGCCGCCGAACAACCGGGTGCCGGAGCCGGTGGAGGCGAATACGTGTGACCAGTTCCTGCTGCAGCAGATCGATGTGGTGCAGCCGCAGGTGGTGGTGGCGCTGGGCGCGACTGCGGCGATGTATCTGCTGGGCGTGAAGCAGTCGCTGAGCGGACTGCGCGGCCGGTGGCATAGCTGCCGGGGCGCGAAGCTGGCGGTGACGTACCATCCGGCGTTCCTGTTGCGCGATCCGCGGCAGAAGGGCGAGGCCTGGAAGGATCTGCAGATGGTGATGGCGGAGCTGGGGTTGAAGGCGGCGGCTCGGGGTTAGTGTTCCTGTGTGCAGGGTACCCCCTCCCCTGGGGGTAGTCCTAGTCAAAACCCTTACTTTCAATAATTTACAAAATTAGCCTTCTCTAAATATTTCCAAATAAAGGGGTTACGGGTAAATATTTGGAAACAAAAGAGTTGCTAGCGCCGTTACGGAGCATGCAAAAAAGCCCCCGACGGTTCTCAGGGGCTTTTTTACTCTAATTCAAGTATAGAGCTTGGAGAGAAACTAGTACGCAACGCGAAACTCATTGATTAGGAATGATTTGCCCCATTCTTGGGGTTGACAACGTGGGCCAGAGACTGGCGAAAGCCAGGCGGAATAGCATGCAGACTATTGGGCCAAATGGGACGATCTTGCTGCTGTCGGTTTCTGATGTCGCGTCACGTTGACGCATATTTTCCGATATGGACGAATCATGTTGACCGATGATCTTCGCTGAGACATGATCTCTCTACCCATAACCAATCCAGAACGCGGAGAAGAACTCATGAACCGCCAGACCGGACTCGTGCTCTTTCTTTGTCTCGGAACCGCGATCTGCCACGCCCAGGAGAGCCAGAGCGGCCCTGAACGGTTGCAGATTGAAGGCGCTGAGCGTGCCGTCGGTAAGGCGATCGGCATGAGAGATTTTGCCACAGTCGAGAGGCTCTGGTCCCCGCAGATGCTCGTCAACAGCCCGGGCAATCGGGTCCTGACCCGCGAACAGGTTATCGCCGCCATTCACGAAGACAAACTGAGCTACTCCGGCTACACCAACGAGATTGAAGCCTTCCACCTCTACGGTGACATTGCTGTTCTGATGGGAAACGAGACCCTTATCCCTAATACTGGCCCCGAAGCGGGAACCAGGCTCTACCGTCGCTACACCGACATCTGGCAGCGCACGAACGGGAGTTGGGTCCAGATCGCTCGCCAAGCGACCTATACCGACGATAAGAAGATTCACTACAACAACAAAGAGAAGTAGGGCTTGATGCGCTTCTGACAGCGTTGCGATCAACCTACAGGGTCAATCTACTTTTTCTGGGATGATGCCGCGAAGGCAGATTGCTAAGAGGTATGACTGGCAAGGTCATGGTGTGGGATGGAAGGCTCAAAAGAGAGGGCAGGCATCTTTAGAGATGCCTGCCCTTTCTTTTCTACTGTTGCTCTGGTGCTGATTTGGTTTTACTGGAAGGCTTTGTTCCAGTTATTGACCAGGTTGTTTACGTTGAGAGTTCCGATACCGGTTGCGAAGTCCCATCCGGCGTTGCTGTTGTAGGCCTTCTGGTAGGCGTTGGTCTTGACCGAGAGAACGCCGTTGGTTCCGGAAGGTGTGTAGCAGTTGAAGGTGCCGAGGCAGTTGACGTCCATGTCGCCCTGGGTGATGTCGTAGAAGGTGCAGGACGCGTCGGTGCCGTTGCCGAGGGTTGAGTTGCAGGAGTTGTTGCCGCTGCCGCCAAACTCCTGGGCTGCGAGCGCGTAGTAGACGTAGTTGGGATTGCCCTGAACGGTTCCGGTGGACTGGTTGACCAGGGCCTGAATGCCGGCCACGATGGGAGAGGCGAAGGACGTTCCGCCGGCTCCGGACCAGTTGGCCGGGTCGCCGACGCAGGGTGCGCCGCCGGCGTTGGGTGTGGGATCGCTGTAGCAGAAGACGTAGTAGTGACCCCAGACTCCGTTGGCGGCGAAGAGAGAGACGTCGGGCAGATCGCGAACCTTATCGGTCGGATTGCCAAAGGCTCCGGTCTGGTAGTTGGGTTTGGGATAGCCCTTGCAGGTTCCGCTGACGGCAGGTGTGCCATCGAGCGGCGAGGTGTTGCCGTAGGCGCAGCCGCTGGGGCCTCCGCTTCCGCTGGCGGTGGTGAGGAAGAACGCCTCGCCCTCGGCGGAGTTGCAGAAGCCGTTGGCTCCGAAGGGAACGTTAAAGCCGACGGTGTTGGTGATGAGGGTGCTGGCGCAGGAGTCGTTCCAGGGGATCTCGGGAATGTAGGACTTGGCTGAGCCGAAGGTGGCGTTGTCGTTCTTCTTCCAGTACTGGCTGTTGGTCCCGGCGTAGGTGTCGCCGAAGTCGGTACCGCCGACGGCTACGTTATAGGGGGTGGAGGCAAAGCCGCTGACGGCGATGCCGAACTGCGCGGTGGGCTGGTCTGCATCGCAGCTTGCGGCACCCTCATCTCCGCTGGAGACGAAGACCGAGACGCCTTCGGAGGCTGCCTGTTCGTAGGCGAAGTTGAAGGAGGCGTTGCCCGCGGCACCGAGTCCGGCTTCGCACTCGCCGTAGCTGATGCTGATGATGGGCGGAGGAAGCGGCTTGTCGATCAGCGCCTGGAAGGCTATGAGGCCGCCGAAGGTGGTTTCGGTGTTGGCGCAGGAGGCCAGGACGATGTCTGCGTTGGGTGCGGCGGCGCTGGCGTACTCGGCGTCGAGGATCGCTTCTCCGTCGTCTCCGTTGACGCCGGGATTTTTGCAGCTGCTACCGGGATGGGTCTGCGTAAACGTGGCCTTGGTGTACTTCGAAAGGCCGAAGGTGTCGCGGAAGACGGCCCAATCTTTGAGCGAGTAGACGTTGGTGTCTTCGATGACGACGATGGTCTGATTTTTGCCGGTGATGTTGTTCTTGTAGACAGGGTTGAAGTTGTAGATGGTGTGGAGGTCGTCGGGAACAACGAGCTGCTCGTCGGCGCTGACGGTGAGGTCAGGGCTGGCGGCGGCAGCGGCTTTGGCTACGGCTGTTCTTGCGACGACGGCTTTGGAAGCCGAGTCGATGCGGGCGGAGCTGATGCCCTTATTGGCTGGGCGGGGGCGGAAGTTGTTGAGGGAGGTGATGCCGGTGACGACGCCGGCGAGGGCTGCGGGGATCTGGGGATCCTGCATGTTCGCGAGGTGGGTTTCGCCACGGACGCTGAGGTTATGGAGGTTGGCGTGGAAGGCGGTGTTGACCTGGGCGGCGGTGCCGGAGAAGTCGATGCTGATGCCGCTGGCGGAGACGCCGTTGACCTGGAATCCGTTGCTCTCGAGCCACTTGGTGACGGCGGCGATGTCAGAGGGGTTGGGGCCGTACTTTTCGCCCAGCTCGGTAGCGGTGAGCCAGTGATGGAACGAGGAGCTGCCGGGGCGGTAGAGGTCTTCGATCGCGGAGGTCAGTGCGGCTTGGCGGTCGGCGGGACGCTTGAGCTGGAGGAGCATGTGGTCGAGCTGGAGATCGTCGCTGACCTTGCCGCGGTCGTTGGCGGCGGTGGCTTCGTGACGCGTGTTGCCGGAGAGCGTGACCATCTTTGACTGGTTGATGGGTGCGGTGACGAGGACCTGTGCGGCAGAGGAAGTTTGGGCGGGGGCGAGCGGCGCGAAGGCGAGCATTGGCGCTGCGAGACAGAGACAGTAAGTCACTGTGCGGGGCAGGTGGAAGTGGTTCACGTAAGCCTCCAGAGATGGAATGTTTCTCACGATCTGCTGAGTGTCGAGAGAACGGCGTACTTATACAACTTCAGTTGTAGTGCTGGTGGAGGAATAGTAGAGGGTAAGGCGTGTCCCGTCAAATAACAAATATTGACGCGGATCAGGAGGGGAGTTGCCTTCGGCTGGGCATGCAAGTACTTGCAGGGTGTGTTTTTAGGATGAGGACTAACTCAGGGGGTTGGTTCGCCGAATCTTTGGCGGACCATCTCTATGCCTTCTTCCGTGGTTGTTGCTGTGCCTTCGAGCTGTGCGTCTTCGGCGGCTTCAAGCATGGCCTTGAAAGTTGGACCGGGAGGATATCCGGCGGCGATGAGGTCGCGGCCGGTGACCAGAAGCTTTGGGGCGATCGTCTCCGGTGGCGCGGTCTCGTAGTGCTGCTTTGCGAACTCGTAGAGGCGCAGATCGCCGTGCGCGGAGGTGCAGTCCATCCAGTGAAGGGCGAGGTGCTCGGGGAACTTCGGAAGGCGCAGGAATCGCTTCAGCGTGGACTCGCGCATCTGCAGGATGTCGCCGAAGCGCATGTGGATTTTGACCAGCGCGACGATCTGCTCTGTGTCTTCGTTTGAAAAGCGCAGACGAGCAAGAATCTCTTCGGCCATACGGACGCCTACTTCCACGTGGCCGTCGAAGCGGATGCGGTCGCCGGGTTTGTTTGGATCGGGCGGGCGAAAAGTTGCCGGCTTGCCGATGTCGTGCAGCAGTGCGCCCCACGCCAGCGTCGACGGCGCGCCTGGTTGCAGCTTTTCGAGCAGAAGCATGGTGTGGACCCAGACGTCGCCCTCGGGATGGTACTGCGGAGGCTGCGCAACGCCGTGCATCTTTACTGCCTCCGGCAAGACGTGCGCCAACAGGCCGGTGGTGTCGAGGAGTTCGAAGGCGCGTCGCGCATGGCCCTCGGTCAGCATCAGAGTCAGCTCGTCGCGAATGCGTTCGTTGCTTACCTGTTCGATCTCCGCTGCTGCGGCTCGCATGGCGGAGATGGTGCGTGGCTCGATTTCAAGCCCGAGATGTGCTGCAAATCGTACTCCGCGGAGCATGCGCAGCTTGTCTTCGGCGAAACGCAGTGCCGGATCGCCGATGGCGCGGAGTACTTTTGCTGCGAGATCTTCGCGGCCGCCCACGTAGTCGAGCGTTGCTGCTGCGGCGTTGTCGGTCTGGTGAAACACCACCGGGTCGAGCAGCATTCCGTTGATGGTGAAGTCGCGGCGTAAGACGTCTTCTCTTGAGTCGGTTGAGAAGCGCACCGCGTCCGGCCTTCGTCCGTCGGTGTATGCGCCGTCGTGGCGGAAAGTCGCAACCTCTGTGGCGATCTCGGCGTCATCGCCCTCAGGTGTGCAGACCAGCACCACACCGAAGTGTGCGCCCACGGAGTAGGTCTTCGCGAAGATGTCCATGACTACGTCCGGCGTCGCGCTGGTCGCTACGTCGAAGTCCTTCGGCCCCACTCCAAGCAGCAGGTCGCGTACGCATCCGCCCGCGAAGTAGGCCTGATGGCCAGCGGATCGCAGCGCGAGGACGATCTCTTGCGCTGCAGCGTACTTCGGGTTGTCGTTCCAGCGGTCTGCCATCTCTGTCCCTGTGCCACGCCTCTTCTCTATGATAGAGAGATGCGTGAAAACCTCCACATCGATCACAGGAGCGGGTCCAGCGGCAAACCTGTTGGTGGCCTGATACTCGGCATCGAAAGCTCCTGCGATGAGACCGCGGCAGCCGTGGTTCGCGCTGGAGGCGAGGCGCTCTCGAACGTTGTGGCTTCGCAGATGTCGCTGCATGCGAACTACGGCGGCGTCGTACCTGAACTGGCTTCGCGCGAACACCTTCGCAACATCGTCCCTGTCGTTCGAGAGGCGATGGCACGAGCCGGGGTAAGTTTCGCGGAGCTCGACGCTGTCGCGGTCACTGAAGGTCCGGGGCTCGCGGGTGCGCTTCTGGTCGGCATCACCTATGCGAAGGCTCTTAGTTTCGGGCTTGATAAGCCGCTGATTGCAGTCAACCATCTTGAAGGGCATATTCATGCCGTACTGATGGAGGCTCGCCAGCGTGCGGAAGCGCCGATGGAGCTTCCGCTGCTCGCGCTTGTCGTCTCCGGCGGCCACACTCATCTTTATCTTGCAACACATCAGCAGGGAAGTGCCGAGAGCTGGACCTACCGCAACGTCGGTCGTACCGTGGACGACGCCGCTGGCGAGGCCTACGACAAGGTTGCGAAGCTGCTTGGACTTGGCTATCCCGGTGGCCCGTGGATCGACGCGCTTGCACCGCTTGGAAACCCTCGCGCCGTGCAGTTTACCTTCGGCCAGATCAAGACCCGCGCACCACGCGAGGGCATCACCAATAAAAAAGCTCCCGCGCCCAGCGAAGGGCCGCACTTCGACTTCTCCTTCAGCGGCATCAAGACCGCCGTTTTGCGCTACGTCGAGACGCATCACCTGCGCGAGAGTATCGAGGCTCGCCGTGCTGTCCTCGCAGCCGACGCGACCATCACGCCGAAGAATGCGCAGGGTCTATGCGACCAGCAGACGCTCGATCTGATCGCGTCGTTCCAGTACGCCGTCGTCGGCAACCTGATGCGTCAGACCTTCGCTGCAGCCGAGGCGTTCGGTGCACGCAGCATCGTCGTCTCCGGTGGCGTGGCCGCAAACTCGGAGCTTCGCCGCCGTCTTCAGGCTGAGGGCGACCGCCGCGGCCTTCCTATCGCCTTTCCTTCGCTTGCGCTCTCTACCGACAACGCCGCTATGATCGCCGCCGCCGCGTGGCCGAAGTTTCTGGCACGAAACTTTGCCCCAGACAGCCTCGGAGCCACGCCTCAGCTCCGGCTCGGCCAGCAGTGATTCCCACCGCAGGCGCCTCCCACGCGAAGATGCCCATATATCAGCTAGAATCATCAAGGAATCCCAAGCGAGAGCAGTCTGCACCGCGCCACGCGCCCGGCTGCGGCGGAAGATAGAATACGTGGCAACGATTGAACTCTTCAACACTTTGGGCGGCAGGATCGAAGCCCTCGTCCCCGTCGATCAAAAGGCGCTGCGCATGTATTGCTGCGGCCCAACCGTCTACGACTATGGTCACATCGGCAACTTCCGCACGTTCCTGCACGTCGATGTGCTGCGCCGTGTGATTCGTCAGCAGGGCATCGCGGTCGAACATGTGATGAACATTACGGACGTGGACGACAAGATCATCCGCAACGCCGGGGCTGCTGGCGTCCCCATCGCACAATATACGGAGAAGTTCGAACGCGCCTTCTTCGAGGATCTGGATGCGCTTGCCATCGAGCGTCCCGAGTACATCTCCCATGCCACGGCGTGCATTCCCGACATGGTGGACCTGATTCAGAGGCTCGCCGCGAAGGACATCGCCTACCAGACCGAGGATGGGTCGTGGTACTTCCGCATCGCGCGTTTTCCGGAGTACGGCAAGCTCTCGAAGAAAGACTTCGACGGCATTGAGGACGGCGCTCGCGTCGATGTGGATGAGTACGAGAAAGATGCGGCACGCGACTTCGCGCTGTGGAAGGCGGTCAAGCCCGGCGAGCAGTCGTGGGAGACGTCGCTGGGCACAGGCCGTCCGGGCTGGCACATCGAATGCTCCGCGATGGCGACGAAGTTTCTCGGCGAGAACATCGACCTTCATGCGGGCGGCGAAGATCTTATGTTTCCGCATCACGAGAACGAGATCGCACAGTCGGAGTCCGCGACCGGTCATACGTTTGTTCGCCACTGGATGCACGTCCGTTTTCTGCTGGTCGAAGGCAAGAAGATGTCGAAGTCCGAGGGCAACTTCTACACGCTCCGCGACCTGCTGCTGAAGGGACACCGCGCCTCGGCCATTCGTTTCCTGCTGATCTCCGTGCCCTACCGGCACCAGATGAACTTCACCTTTGACAGCCTCATCGAATCGACCAATGCGATCGACCGTCTGCGCACCTTTCATCAGCGCATGTTGAAGGGCGGTTTTCCGCACGGCTGCGACGAGGTACTCTCGCAGCTCACCGGCGAAGCGCGGACCGCGTACACCATCGCGCTTGCGAATGACCTGAACACAGCTGAGGCACGTGCTGCCATCTTCGATCTCGTCCGCGCCGCGAACTCCGCTGCCGATGCGGGCACGCTGCGCTCGGAGAATGCGACGGAGATTCTCGGCGTCCTCTCGCTCTTTGATGAGGTCTTCGCTGTACTCGAAGACAAAGACGCCGCCATCACACGCGCTGCGCTGACGTGGGCCGAGGCTGAAGGACGCATCGACGAGGCCGCACCCGAGCTGGTAGCCACGCTCTCGTTCTCCGACGCCGACATCGACGCACTCGTTGCTGAACGCACCCAGGCGAAGAAGACACGCAACTTTGCTCGCGCCGACGCCATTCGCAACGACCTTCTCGCCAAAGGCATCCTAATGGAAGACTCCAAAGATGGCGTGCGCTGGAAACGCAAATAAATAGATGATCTTCTCCTTCATGCACCGAATCGCCGCCGCTTCCATACTCGCGGCAGTGTCTCTTGTGGCGGCTGCACAGACACCGGCTCCCAACACGACAGCGTGGGAGAGCGACACGCTCAATCTGCGCCTCTTCTATCCCTCCGATCTTGTTAAATCCGACGCGGCTCAGGTGATGCACGATGGCCACCTCACTCTGTCCGGCATCTCCGGAACCGCCGACCCGCAGGTCGCAGACGCTACTCATTGTCTGCGGCCCATACTTTTGCTGGAGCACCCGGCGTCGAGCACGCCTGACACGGCCAAGCCGCAACCTACCCCGGATGGCGGCCTCACGGAGACGGCCACAGCTGCAGCCTCCGCGACCGTGCTGCTTGCTGAACTCGACCTCGACTGCCTTACGCCCGAGCAGCAGATGAAGGCGACGAATCTGCTCTCCGAGATGGCCGAGACAGTGAACAAAGTTCCAGGCATGAAGTCCATCGCGCAGCCGTCCACGTACACCATCGGCTGGCAGAAGGTTCACATGGCCGCCGCGCAGGGTGTGCCTTCGGGCGCTGCCGCGCAACTTTATACCATGGGCATCTCGACCAACTGGAACAGCCATCTGCTGGTCTGGTACTTCTCTTCGAACAACATCGACGCGCTCAACCGCATCACCAAGACGACGGTGCGATTTGGCCGCGCCCAGGCTGAACCGCTCTATCCCGTAGCTATCGGCACAACGGCCCGCTGATTCGTTCGACCAATTCCATCTCGCAATAATTTTTTAGAGGTTCCGTGACTAAAGATCTCCTTCCTATCGAAGCCATCGTCGCAAAGCTTAACCTGCCCGAGAAGTACGTCGAACGCCTTGGGCTTTACGGCGCAAAGATCAAACTCGATCTGCTCGAAGACGCCGCACTCCCGGTTCGCGGGAAGCTGATTCTCGTCACGGCGACGACGCCCACCGTCTCGGGCGAGGGCAAGACCGTCACCTCCATCGGCCTCGTGCAGGGGCTGGAGAAGATCGGCAAGAAGGCGATCATCACCTCGCGTGAACCGTCACTCGGCCCGGTCTTCGGCATGAAGGGCGGAGCGGCAGGTGGTGGACGTTCGCAGGTCGAGCCGGCGGAGAAGATCAACCTGCACTTTCACGGCGACTTCCACGCCATCACCTCGGCGCACAACCTTCTGGCTGCGCTTATCGACTCGCATCTCTTCCACGGCAACCCGCTCGATCTCGATCCCGATGCGATCACATGGCCGCGCGCGCTCGACATGAACGACCGTGCCCTGCGTCATGTCATCGTCAGTGCGGGCGGCAAGCGTGACGGCGCCAATCGCCACACCGGCTTTCTCATCACGGCTGCCAGCGAGATCATGGCGATCATGACGCTGGCCGACAGCAGGGAAGACCTTCGCGCGCGTCTGGGCCGTATCGTCATCGGCCAGAACCGCTCCGGCAAGCCTGTCTTTGCGCGCGACCTGAACGCCACCGGACCGATGATGGCGCTATTGAACGAAGCCATCCTGCCCAATCTCGTCCAGACCACCGAAGGCACACCCGCGTTCGTCCACTGCGGCCCTTTCGCCAATATCGCTCACGGCACCAGCTCCGTATTGTCGCAGCACATGGGTCTGCGACTGGCTGACTACGTCGTCAACGAGACAGGATTCGCCTCCGACCTCGGCTTCGAAAAGTATCTCGACATCGTGATGCCAAGCTCCGGCATCAAGCCTGCTGCCGCCGTGCTGGTCACCACCGTGCAGTCGGTGCGCAATCAGGGTGCGGGCGATCTCGAAGCGGGGTTTGAGAATCTGAAAAAACACATCGGCATCGTACGCGGCTTCAACCTTCCCGCGATCGTGGCGATCAACCGCTTTCCCAACGACACTGACGAAGAGTTGAAGTTCCTCGAGACCTACTGCGAGGCACAGGGCGCGGCGTTCGCGCTGTCGGAGGCCTTCGCCAAGGGTGGAGAAGGCGCAACCGCACTCGCCGAGAAGGTCGTCAGCGTCATCGCTGCAAATCCAAACGTCGCTCCGACGAGTAGCTACGAGAGCAGCGCATCTCCGCTGGAGAAGATCACTGCGGTAGCGCAGAAGGTCTACGGTGCGGCTGCGGTCGAACTCACGCCGCAGGCCGAAGAGAAGCTTGCACGCTTCACCGAGTGGGGTTACGGAGCGCTTCCGGTCTGCATCGCGAAGACGCAGTACTCGCTTACCGACGATCCGAAACAGATGGGTGCGCCTACGGGCTGGACGCTGCACATCTCTGACATTGTCCTCTCTGCTGGCGCGGGTTTTCTCGTCGTCATCTCCGGCTCCATGATGCTGATGCCGGGGCTTCCCAAGACCTCTCGTGCGATGAGCATCGACGTCGATGCAGCGGGCGAGATCACCGGCATGTCGTAGCTTTCGGCGTCGAAGTGACAGCAGAGATCGCATTGCACGAGGGCGCAGAAACGACCTTTCGAATGACGAGAAAAGTGGCGTCCAGGATTCATTTTTTTCTCTTATTTTTTTCGTGTGTAAGGCGCCTTACACGCGTCTCCCAACCCTGCTCCCGGTGCTACGATATTTGCATGATGCTTCGTTCTACGGCATTTTCCCTTGCTCTCCTCGTCTGCGTTTCGGTCTGCGTTTTGGCTCAGTCTCAAAGCTCCGCTCCGGCCAATCCGAATATGCCCAGGAGCTTCCACGACCCTTCTCTGAACGTGACGTACTTCTACCCTGGACGCTTCGTTCCTGATACCGCGAGCACAAGCACCTCGGCGGATGCGTCGGCCGCGCCGAAGTGTGCGCAGTCCACGCTCTTCGCCAGTTCCGTCACGCCAGTTGATACTTCGTCTTTCGTGCTTTCGACGATCGACAACACCTGCCCCAATATTCTGCGCGGCGCCATCACGCTTGGCCCCTTCATTCGCGAGCAGATCCTCCGCCAGCTTAAGCAGTTCGGCGAGCCGACGGTCACGCAGGAGCCTACGAACTACGCCATCAACGGCCACCCTGCGGCCATCGTCCTTGCCTCCGTTCCCATGACCGAATCTGCGGGCAAGATTCCTCGCATCACGTACGCCGCCAAGGTGTGCATGCTCGGCAACATTCCCGTCAAGCCGCGCAAGCGATCCGATCCCGTCGAGCCCACGCGCCACGTCCTCTGCTTCGACTTCACCACGCTGCACAGCGACATGCTCAACCTGATGTTCGGCTTCACGATGCAGTTCGACAACGATTCTCCGCAGGCTATGGTTCCTGGCAGCGTGATTCGCTAGCGCCGTTGGTTCGCACCGACGCTCGCGGGGTAGTTCGTGCAATGAAGTTTGATGCCTTTTCATCTGCATCTCTATTCTGACGTAGCCTGTTCTGATGGAGCCATTTTTAACGACAGGCCCCGCGCTCGCCGTCGTCCTCGAAGAACTGACGCAGCGCGAGCCAATCTTTCATCGTCCGAAGTTCGGCAGATCGCGAACCGACTTTGAGAATATGATGCACTCCGACTTCTGGGAGATCGGAGTTTCGGGCAAGCGGTACAGCCGCGAGTATGTTCTCTCCGAACTCGAGAAACGCTTCCCGCACAACGCCGACAGCGCAGAGGGCTCCGACGGCAAAGAAGACGACATTTGGGAGACCAGTGACTTTCACTGCCGCCAGCTCGCTCCCGACATCTATCTTCTGACCTACACGTTGCTGCAGGACCACATCCGCAAGACCCGTCGCACCACGCTCTGGCAACGCAGCGATGCTGGCTGGAAGATCCTCTTCCATCAGGGAACCGTCGTTCAGGAGCCGTAGCTAGGGATAGCTTTATGCACTCTTAATGCGATCTGTGGTAAGCTGGGCGGCACAGGCACACGGCGCATGAAACTCCTTTTCTCCATCGACGCAGCCCGGACACAACGAGGCAATATCTCGGAGTGCCGGTCCAAGCGGCACCAGATGCCGCGTCGACACCTGCGCGTCCTGCCCAGCCTTACGCGACCTAGTCTCTTCGCCGGCGACTAACGCACACCAGCCGGCGAAGTCCCGCCCTCAGAGCACCGTTCCTGCATCTCGCAGATTTGCCGCTGTTCCTCCCTGAAACCAACGGGAGACAGCCTGGCACGAACGGATAGACTCAACGTACCGCTGCCCAGAAGGAGAAGACTCGCATGACCACACTTACTGAAAATCAGATCGAACGCAAGGCTGAGAGTGCTTACACCTCGACCCAGGCATACAGCCAGTACGGCCCCAAGCTGAAGACCGCGCTTCCCGGGCCGCTCGCCCAGAAGATCGTCGCAGAAGACGACCGCCTCATCTCCCCCAGCTACACCCGCAGCTACCCCATGGTGGCCAAGTCCGGTCGCGGCATCCGCGTTACCGACGTTGACGGCAATGAGTTCCTCGACTTCGCCGCCGGCATCGCCGTCAACTCCACCGGCCACTGCCACCCTGAAGTGGTGAAGGCGATTCAGGATCAGGCTGCCGAACTCATCCACATGTCCGGCACCGACTTCTACTACGAGCACATGACCGCGCTGGCCGATCGTCTCTCCGCCATCGCGCCCATGCCCGGACCGCACAAGTTCTACTACGGCAACTCCGGCGCCGAGGCGGTGGAGTGCGCCATGAAGCTCGCGCGCTACCACACCGGCCGCCAGAACATCATCAGCTTCTTCGGCGCCTTCCACGGCCGCACCATGGGCGCGCTCTCGCTCACCGGCTCCAAGCCACAGCAGAAGCGCCGCTTCGCCCCACTGGTTCCCGGCGTTCACCACATCCGTTATCCGTATGCGTATCGCGGCACCACCGGCGGTCCCGATGAGCAGGAGGCCTTCGCCTTCGACTGCGCACGCTACATCGAAGAGCGGCTCTTCAAGACCATCCTGCCGGCGGAAGAGGTCGCCGCGATCATCCTCGAACCGATCCAGGGCGAGGGCGGCTACGTGGTCGCGCCTGATAACTTCCTCCGCGAGATCCGCAGCATCTGCGACCGCCACGGCATCCTCCTCATCGCCGATGAGGTGCAGTCCGGAGCAGGCCGAACCGGCAAGTGGTGGGCGATCGAGCACTCCGGCGTGCAGCCCGATATCGTCACCATCGCGAAGGGCATTGCGTCCGGCATGCCGCTCGGCATCTGCATGGCCAAGGCCGAGATCATGGACTGGGTTCCTGGCTCGCATGCCAGCACATTCGGCGGCAATCCCATCTGCATCGCAGCCGCACTTGCGACGCTGGACATCATCGAGCGCGAAGGCCTGCAGAACGCCTCTACCGTAGGCGAGAAGATGCTAAGCCGCCTGCGTCCCTGGGTGGCTAAGCACGCGACTGTCGGCGATGTGCGCGGACGCGGCCTCATGATCGGCGTCGAGATTGTCAAAGACAAGCAATCCCGCAAGCCCGTAGGCCCGATGCGCGACAGGATCGTCGATCTGGCATTCGAGCGCGGCCTGCTTATACTTGGCTGCGGCGAGACCACACTGCGTCTCTGTCCGCCGCTCATCCTCAATCAGTCTGAGGCCGATGTCGCGCTCGACATCCTCGAAGAGTGCATCGCCGTGGCTGCCAGCGAGAGCAGTTCAGCCGCCTAACAAGACACTTCGTCCTTCATTCAAACTTCATCACTCCAAACGGACTTCGACTCATCTTGTCGAAGTCCGTTTTTTTCTTGCGCAATTTCTCTTGCTGAGTGCGAGCGAGGCTTATCCGAATCCGGCAGGAGCGATGCACCGCGCGCAACTCTCATCGGCAAGCTATCCTTTTAGAAGCATGCCTTCCGCCGCACAACACGAACTCTTCATGCAGCGCGCTCTTAAGCTCGCCGCCGAGACCACAGCCCTCACCTCGCCGAATCCGAAGGTAGGCTGCGTTCTGGTTCGCTCCAGCGCGGCGACGGACGTTCCCAAAGTCATCGGCGAAGGCGCACACCTCTACGACAACTTCGACCACGCCGAGATCGTAGCCCTCAAGCAAGCCGCCCAGCGCGGCCTCTCGCCCAAAGGCGCCACCGCCTACGTCACGCTGGAGCCGTGCAGCCACCACGGCCGCACCGGCCCCTGCGCCGACGCGCTCATCGCCGTCGGAATCGCACGCTGCGTCGTCGCAACGCAGGATCCCAATCCGCAGGTCAGCGGGCAGGGAATCGCCCGACTCCGTGCCGCCGGTATCGAAGTCACCGTCGGCGTCCTCGAGCAAAGAGCACGCGATCTCAACGAAGCCTTCGCCCACTTCATCCAGCATCGAACGCCCTTCGTCACGCTCAAGGCCGCGATCTCAGTAGACGGCAAACTGGCGCCACCGCCAGCCTCCCGCTTTCCCAACCAGCCACACTGGCTCACCGGACCCGCAGCCCGCTACGAGGTCCAGCTCCTCCGCCACGCCTCTGACGCCGTCCTCACCGGCATCGGCACCGTGCTCGCGGACAACCCCCAGCTCACCGACCGCAGCGGCGTCTTCGGACCAAATAATCTCCCACGCCGCCGCCCGCTTCTGCGCGTCATCCTGGACACCCACCTCCGCATCCCGCTCAGCTCGCAACTCGTCCGCTCCGCTGCGAACGATCTCCTCATCCTCTGCGCAAAGACCGCGCTGAGCGCCAAACGAACTGCACTGGAAGAACAGGGCGCCGAGATCGCCATCCTTCCCGACCACGCAGGACGCCTCAGCCTTCCGGCCGTCCTCACCACGCTCGGCGAGCGCAACATCCTCAGCCTCCTGCTGGAGTGCGGCTCGCACCTCAACGGTAGCTTCATCCGCCAGAACCTCGTCGACAAGGCCATCCTCCTCGTCGCCGAGACCGAGCTTGGCGAGCAGGCCATTCCGTTTGCTGAGGGCATCGCCTCACCCTACCTCTTCGAGCAATCCCTCCGCCGCGTCACACACGTCAGCTACGGCCCCGACGCAGGCATCACCGGCTACCTTCACGACCCATGGCAATCAACCTCAGCGCCTAAACCCTAAGTTTTTTTCAAACACCGTACCTCTGTCGTCGAACCCTCAAGCCTTGTAACCTATAAGTATGTTCACCGGACTGATCGAGACCACCGGCACTCTCCTCGCCATCACCCCCACCGCAGGCGCGACCCGCATCACCATAGCGTCGCCCACGCTCACTGCTCGCCTCAACACCGGCGACAGCATCGCGGTCAACGGCGTCTGCCTCACCGCGCTCAGCATCGAGCCCAACGCCTTTCCCCCGCGCTTCTCCGCCGACCTCGCCGCCGAGACCATCGCCCGCACCACCCTCATACATCTTCGCCCGGACTCCGTCGTCAACCTCGAACTCCCCACCCCCGCCGGGTCACCTCTTGGCGGTCACGTCGTTCAGGGCCACGTGGACGGCACCGCAACGCTGCTATCGCTCACGGCCATCACGCCCGACCAGACCGAGACCGACTGGCGCCTCCGCATCCAACTGCCCGAGACCCTCACCCGCTACGTCGTCCCCCAGGGCTCGATCACCATCGAAGGCATCAGCCTCACCGTCGCCTCCATCCAGGGCGGCATCGTCGAAGTAGCGATCATCCCACACACCTACGCTGCCACCAGCCTCCACACTCTCACTCCGGGTAGTCTGCTCAACATCGAGGTCGACGTCCTGAGCAAGTACGCCGAGCGTCAGCAGAGCTCGCCCGCAGGATTCACTCTCACCGAGCAGTACCTCATCGCCAACGGCTACTAGGACGCCCTGCGCGGACGGCGGTCACTTCGTGACTTATATACCCCTTCGGGTGCTGCTCCCGTTGGTCGCCTGATAAATCTTTCCGCCGACCATCGGGAGGCCCATGCGAAGCGGCATACACCCCACGAAGTGGGCGCTCTCCGCGTAGGAGGCCCGTCCGGCAGGACGTGTTTGCTTTGCGCAAAAACAAAAGAGCGCAGCCACAAAGGGCTGCGCTCTTTCGCATATACGGCTCGACTAGATCGAGCTCATGTTGTGCAGGAACTCCTGATTGTTCCGAGTCTTCGCCAGCTTATCGGTCAGCAGCTCCATCGCCTCTACCGGCGAAAGCGGATTCAGCACCTTGCGCAGAATCCAGGTCCGCTGCAGGTCTTCCTTCGGAATCAGCAGCTCTTCCTTACGCGTACCGGAGCGCTGGATATCGATCGCCGGGAACACGCGCTTATCGACCAGCTTGCGATCCAGGATCACTTCCATGTTGCCCGTACCCTTGAACTCTTCGAAGATGACCTCGTCCATGCGCGAGCCCGTATCGACGAGCGCCGTCGCAATAATCGTCAGCGAACCGCCCTCTTCGATGTTGCGTGCCGCACCGAAGAACCGCTTTGGCCTCTGCAGCGCATTCGAGTCCACACCGCCTGAGAGCACCTTGCCCGAAGGCGGCACAATCGTGTTGTACGCACGCGCCAGACGCGTAATCGAGTCCAGCAGAATCACCACATCGCGCTTATGCTCGACCAGGCGCTTGGCCTTCTCGATCACCATCTCGGCGACCTGTACGTGGCGCGCTGCCGGCTCGTCGAAGGTAGAGGAGATCACCTCGCCTTTGACGCTGCGCTGCATGTCGGTAACTTCTTCCGGCCGCTCGTCGATCAACAGAACGATCAGCACAACCTCAGGGTGATTCGACGTAATGCTGTTCGCAATCGACTGCAGCAGCATCGTCTTACCCGTCCGAGGAGGAGCGACGATCAGACCACGCTGTCCCTTGCCCACCGGCGTCAGCAGATCCATCACGCGGCCCGAGATATGCTCCCGCACCGTCTCCATCTTGATCCGTTCCTGCGCGTACAGCGGCGTCAGGTTATCGAACAGAATCTTGTTCCGCGTCTCTTCCGGCGACTCGAAGTTGATCGCCTCGATCTTCACCAGCGCGAAGTACTTCTCACCCTCATGCGGCGGCCGCACATTGCCGCTGATGGTGTCGCCTGTCTTCAGGTCAAACTTGCGGATCTGTGAGGGCGAGACGTAGATATCGTCCGGTCCGGGAAGGTAGTTGTAGTCAGGCGAGCGCAGAAAGCCATAGCCGTCGGGCAGGATCTCGAGCACGCCCTCCGCGAAGATGTGTCCTTCCTTCTCGCTCTGCGCCTGAAGGATCTTGAAGATGAGGTCTTGTTTGCGAAGTCCGCTGGTTCCAGCGATGTCAAGGCCGCGCGCGAGCTTGCCCAGCTCCGCAATATTGTGTTCTTTCAATTCAGAAATAGTCATGTTTTACCTGGGATTTTTAACTTTTAGGGGGGATTGTTTGGAACGGAGGCGGGATCTGCTTGACTCTGCTTGTAGAAGAGGGGTCGTGCGGAAGGCCAGAATTTAGAGAACTTTGAAGGCAGAAGGGGTAGTGCGGATAAAGGTTAGTTTTCGTGGAAGATCGGAGGTGAAACTGCCGCGCATTAAGCTGCGCGGCGTTCGCGTAATTGTACCTTTTCGACGACTGCTTCGGAAGACTCATCCATAGGAATCGTGTCCTTGAAGCGGTCGAGAACCTCATTGGTCGTGTCCTGGAGCCTCGTGTTCGGCTTGTGCAGCTTACGGGTCGCCTTGGAAGCCAGTTGGCAGAGCTCGTAGCGGTTGTTCACGTGCGTGAGAGCTCCAAAAATAAGATCCGAGCGCATAGTTTTCTCCCTTTCATTTCTGAGGCGTAAGCGTCTAGTTGGCGCTCACTCGCCTACATGTACACAGTTATGGCAGCCGAAATCGGGAAACTCAGCCGTGTTTCAACCACACTCTTTAGACGCGGACAATCCCGTAGGGGACTCATCATCCATCAACTCTATTCAAATAAACAACGTTAGCTTTCGGCAGACAGAACAATCTCATCTGGCAAGCCAGTGTCGCACCTCAAACTGTCTCTCCGTATGGTTCAGCGCTCGCCGCGCCCCAGGCTTGAAACAGAGGCAAACCAGAAACTCTGGCTCGCCGGAAATTTTCATCGCATCCTGCCCCGTTAGCTTTAATTGCAGCTCGGAATCAATTGCGACAGTCTGGAAAATAAACTGTATGGAAGCTCAGGTCAATACTTTTTTTGGGAACCTGTTAATAAAAGTATTCCAAAAATAGAATTATAGCCTAAATTCGACACGAAAAATCCCATTAAGACCAGTAACTGCGGTCCAACGTCCGGTACTGAATCGCCTCCGCGATATGCTTCACCGCCACATCCTGCTCCCCGCCCAGATCCGCTATCGTCCTTGCTACCTTGAGGATACGGTCATGTGCCCTGGCACTCAACCCCTGTTGCTGCATCGCACGCTCCAGCAGCCGCTCCGCGTCCGACGACAGCTCGCAGAACGTCCGTATCTGCTGAGTGTTCATCTGGGAATTTGCGAAGATTGGACGCGAAACGGCCTTCGCGGAGCCCTTCGTCCTCTCCGCAGCCTGCCCAAACCGCTCATGCTGCCGTTCCCTCGCCGCCAGCACGCGCTCCCGTATCTGCGCCGACCCCTCCGCCGCCGCCCCGCCACGCAACTCCTTATATTGAACCGCAGGAACCTCAATATGGATGTCGATGCGGTCGAGCAGCGGCCCCGAAACCTTGGAGACGTACCGCTGAATCATCGGCGGCGTACACATGCACTCCCGCGACTTGTCGTTGAAGTAGCCGCACGGACACGGATTCATCGCCGCCGCCAGCATAAACCGCGCCGGAAAACTCAGGCTCATCGCCGCCCGCGCAATCGTCACATGTCCATCCTCCAGCGGCTGCCGCAGCACCTCCAGCACATTCCGCGGAAACTCCGGCAACTCGTCCAGAAACAGCAGCCCATTGTGCGCCAGCGAGACCTCGCCCGGACGCGGCATCATCCCGCCGCCAATTAATCCTGCGTCGGAGATCGTATGGTGAGGCGAGCGAAACGGACGATGCGCCACCAGCCCCTGCTCCGCATCCAGCACGCCCGCCACCGAATGAATCTTCGTCGTCTCCAGCGCCTCTTCAAACCGCAGTGGTGCAAGGATCGAAGGCAACCGCTTGGCCAGCATCGTCTTGCCCGAACCCGGCGGCCCGATCATCAGAATATTGTGCCCACCCGCCGCCGCAACCTCCAGCGCGCGCTTGGCCACCTGCTGCCCGCGAACGTCCTTGAAGTCGAACGGAAAGTGCTGCATCTCGTTCAGCAGACTGTTCGTCTCCACCTTCAGCGGAGTCACCGTAATCCCGCCCATCGCCGCGGAGTTCAACAGCTCCCGAACCTCCAGCAGCGACTTCACCGGATAGACATTCACTCCCTCGACCACCGCCGCCTCGCGTGCATTGCTCGCCGGAATAATCAGGTTCGGAATCCCCTTCGCCCGCGCCGCCACCGCAATCGGCAACATCCCCTGAACTGCGCGCAGGCTGCCGTCCAGCCCCAGCTCGCCCACCAGCAGATAGTCCGTCAGGTCTTTGATATGCAGTGCGCCGTATGCGCCCAGGATTCCAATCGCAATCGGCAGATCGAAGCCGGAGCCTTCTTTTTTCAGATCCGCCGGAGCCAGATTGATGGTGATCCGTGTCGTCGGAATCTCAAAGCCGGAGTTCTTGATCGCCGACCGCACCCGGTCGCGGCTCTCGCGAACCGCCGCGTCCGGCAGTCCCACCGTGCTGAACTGTTCTTTGTCTAATTTGATGCCGGAGAAGTCGACTTCAACATCGATGATGTGGGCGTCAATCCCATACACAGCAGCGCTACGAGCTTTAAAAAGCATTATCTAGGCCTGATTCATCCCTGAGGCAGTGGAGTTCCGCGAGTATAGCATTTGGCGCATCTATAGATGATCATGTCCTGCCGGACGGGCCGCTTGCTCAGCGGGAGGTCACTTCGTGACATGCATACCTTGTCGGGGCGCCCCAGGCGGTGAAGGACCTCCCGCTGGTCGGAAATAAGATGATGATCCCGACCAACGGGAGGACCCAACCGATCATCCCATTAAGACAAGTTAAAGAGGCGTGCGAACGCCCGCCCTCCGCGCAGGAGGCCCGTCCGGCAGGACATCATCATGCCCAAACCCACTCAACAAATCGTCCTCTTCCGCAAACTCGCCCTCAGCCTTGAAGGAGCCGTCGAGAGCGCACACATAGACCATCCCGACTTCCGTCTCAACAACCAAATCTTCGCCACGCTCTACGGTCAGGAGAAGGGCTGCGGAGTCCTCAAGCTCACGCCCGAGCAGCAACAGTCCTTCCTCGCGGAACAACCACAGGTCTTCTCTCCCGTCGCTGGAGGCTGGGGTCGCAACGGCATGACCTACATTCATCTCGACCAAGCCGACGAGGCCGTCATCGCCGGAGCACTTACCACCGCCCATCACAACCTGCAGCAGAAGCAAGCCCAGAAGAGATCCCCAAACAAGAAGTCCCCAGCCAAATCAACCCCAAGCAAATCGAAGAAGACCAAGTAGAGAAATAGCTCCGCCTTGCACCAAATCACCGTGCTCTCATCTCCAGCGCCTACAATAAAACTCAACGTGAACACCAGCCTCTTCGAACTCTTCAAAATCGGCATCGGCCCCTCCAGCTCCCACACCGTCGGCCCCATGCGCGCCGCCCTCCGCTTCACCGGCATCCTCGAATCCACCGGCCTGCTCCCACGCACGGCAGCGGTCAACGTCGATCTCTACGGATCGCTCGCCCTCACCGGCATCGGCCACGGAACCGACCGCGCCATCCTCCTCGGCCTCCTCGGCGAAGCCCCCGACAAAGTCGATCCCGCAACCGTCGAATCCAAGATCGCAAACCTCCGCTCCACCGGCACCCTCGCGCTCAACGGCACCCACACTATCCCCTTCACCGAACCCGCCAACCTCCGCTTCCGCTGCGACCAGATGTACCCCGACCCCGCCGTCATCTCCCACCCCAACGGCATGCGCTTCATCGCCCTCGACGCCTCGGGAGCACTTCTAGCCGAAGCGATCTTCTACTCCATCGGCGGCGGCTTCATCGTCTCCGAGGCCGAGCGCACCGCCGAATCCCTCACCAGCGCACGCACCGTCCCCTATCCCTTCCGCAGCGCCGCCGACCTCCTCACCACCGCGAAGCAGCACAACCTCACCATCGCCAATCTTCTGCTCGCCAACGAGGTCGCCCTCCTTAATGATCCGAACATCTCCATCGCGCGTCCCGCAGAAGCCTCATCGCAGCCAAGCCAATCCGCCGAGCAGACGATCCGCACCAGCATCCTCACCCTCTGGCACACCATGCAGCGCTGCACCGAACGCGGCATCGCCACCGAAGGCATCCTCGCAGGAGGCCTCAACGTCCGTCGCCGCGCCCATCGTCTCGCCGAACGCCTAAACACCATCGGCTCCAAAGATCCGCTCGCGCCCATCGACTGGGTCACCGTCTACGCCATGGCCGTCAACGAAGAGAACGCTGCCGGCGGCCGCGTCGTCACCGCGCCCACCAACGGAGCCGCCGGCGTCATCCCCGCCATCGGCCACTACTACACGCGCTTCATCGAAGGCACACGCGAAGAGAAGGAAGACGGCCTCATCCGCTACTTCCTCACCGCCGCCGCCATCGGCATCCTCTATAAAGAGAACGCCAGCATCTCCGGAGCCGAGGTCGGATGCCAAGGAGAAGTCGGCGTCGCCTGCAGCATGGCCGCCGGAGGTCTCGTCGCCGCACTCAACGGCACCAACGCCCAGGTCGAACACGCCGCCGAGATCGCCATGGAGCACAACCTCGGTATGACCTGCGACCCCATCGGCGGCCTCGTTCAGATCCCCTGTATCGAACGCAACGGCATGGGCGCCGTCAAAGCCATCAATGCCTGCCGCATGGCCATGCACGAGACTGGCGATCACAAACTCTCTCTCGACCAGGTCATCGCCACCATGTACCAGACCGGCCTCGACATGCAATCCCGCTACAAAGAAACCTCGCTCGCCGGCCTGGCCCTCAACATCATCGAGTGCTGAACTTGGAGATATAAAGCTCATGCAAGTTACGAAGAGCGCTAAGCGTGTCCGTCTCTGTCAACTCCCCACTCCCGGCAATATTGCAGGACGATCCTCTAGCATCACAAACGCGTTTTTCAATTCCATTATTCCTATTGATAAGCCCTCAGAAGCTGAGGAGCTCGAAGCTCTAGCGATTCTAAAGATAGAGCCGAATGACATTCGTTGTGCGTATTGTGGCGATAAGGCTACAGAATGGGATCATCTTCGTGCCATTATCCAAGACCAAGAGCCCACCGGGTACATTACAGAAATAGCAAATCTAGTACCGGCTTGCGGCAAATGCAATCAGTCAAAGGGAAATCACATTGGCGCAAATGGATGGAAAGCAGTGCTCGTTTGTCTCCCAAGACTCGTGGCATTTCTGACCTCAAAGAGCGCGTAGCGCGCCTCACAACCTACGAAAATTGGCGTAAACCGAGGAAAATCTCTTTTGTAGAAGTAGTTGATGCTGATACGTGGGAGCAACATAAAGTGAACTGGCGAGCCGTTCTCGAACTTCTGGAACGAAGCCAAATTCTCGCGAAAGAGATTCGGCAAATTGTTGCGAAAGCTAAGTCACTCGATGCAATCGAGTGATTCAAGATTTCACGGCCTCTGCTTCGAGAAATCGGTAAGAAACCTCTCTCGCCGGTTTCGCCCTCAACATCATCGAGTGCTGACCCGCTAAGGCAACGCCACCGTCTCCTTCGGCGTAACGTTAATTGTCGTTCCCGTCGCGTTCGGCACAAAGTGCATCGTGACCACCGACCGCTTCCCACACGCACGCACCGTCCACTTCTCATCCCACGGCACCTTCGTATTATCGCTTGGCTCGCCGTTCGGCAGCGATGTCTCCAGAACATCCACCGCACAGTTATCCGCAGCGCCCGCGCCCACACCCGCATACTGCACCGCGTCATGCTGCAGCACCGCGCCCGCCGCCGACTGCCCGGGAAACAGCGCATACACCGCAGTCTTCCCATCCTTGATCGTCACCGACGCCACATACGACCGCTTCTCTCCACACGCAACTCCATCGGTCGTCTCCTTCCAGTGCGCGTTCACGATATCGCCGTTCGCATTCGTCTGAATCGATCCATACACCTTCGCCTGACTCGTATTCATGTTGATATCGATCTTCGCGCAGTGCGTCGAGAGCCGGCTCTCGTAGTCCTGATACACCCCGAGAACAGCCTGCCGATAAGAGTCGCTGCTGCGGATCGTATCGAATGCTCTGGGCGGGTCCTGTTGCTGCGCCACAACCGGAATGCAAAGCGTCGTCACAATCAAAGTCAATTCACAAAAACGCATCATCACTCTCCAGGCCGAGCCACAGCCGCCGATCACAATCTGTTGAACAGTTATCTTCCCGAACGGAAACCTCACCTAGCGGAATCTGCCGCAAGCCACCCGGCAGACCGTCCTCATCACCACCACGTCATCCGTCTGCCACTTCGAAAAGAAGTCCCGCAGCGCCGACTGCATACCCTCATACTTCGCATGCCCTTGCGCAGGCGTCACTGACAGCGACTGCGTCTGTCCCAGCAACTCTTCCAGCGTCAGCCTCTGCTCGCCGTAGATCTCCTCGCGGAACAACTCGCCGCCCGCAAAGAACGCATCCACCTTCGGAGCCATCTCACTCCGCTCCCGGTTCGCCGGATAGTCCGTGCCATGCTCCTGCAACACAGCTTCATATGCCACCGATATCGGCGACTCATCCCTCACGCGGCTATTGCTCGCCAGCACCACCCATCCACCGGGCCGCAGAATCCGTCGAAACTCCTTCGCCGCCTTCTCATGATCGAACCAGTGAAACGCACGCCCCACCGCAACGAAATCCGCCGAAGCGTCAGCGAGCGCGGTCCTCTCCGCCGTACCCTTCTTCACCGTCAGCCCAGGCCACAACGACGCCAGTCGTTCGCATCCGGCACGCATGTCATCGTTCGGCTCCACCGCGACCACAGCATTCCCATGCTCCAGAAACAGCTCCGCCAATATCCCCGTACCTGCGCCCACATCCACCACTTGGTGCTCTCGCTGCAGGCCGCATCGGCCCACCAGAATCTCGATCACCTTCGCCGGATAGCGCAGCCGATACCGCTCATAGTCCTCCACCCTGCCCGTGAACCGCTCCGTATGTTCACCCACGACAGCATCTTCGCTCATGCGCACCTCGTCACTCATGCCTAAGCCTTCGCTCATATAAAAGTTGGATGCACTTCGACCCTCGCGCGAAGTGCATTTCTCGAAGCTCATCCGTCTCTGTCGTCAGTTCATTCCCGTTTCTGTCCTCGCTAACTTCAGACAACCGAACTACCGTTCCACCGCCAGCGCTACTGAGTTCCCACCGCCCAGACAAAGCGCCGCCACACCCTTCTTCACATCCCGCCGCATCATCTCGTGGATCAGCGTCACCAGCACACGCGCCCCACTCGCTCCAATCGGATGCCCGATCGCCACCGCACCGCCATTCACATTCACCTTCGCGGCATCCAGCCCAAGCTCCTTCATCACGCCCAGCGCCTGCACGCTGAACGCCTCATTCAACTCAAACAAATCAACTTCGTCCCGCTTCCACCCTGCACGTTGCAACACCTTCTGCACGCCCGTCACTGGAGCCAGCATCACCCACTTCGGCGCAACTCCGCTCGTAGCCTGCGCCCGGATCGTTACCAGCGCCTTCAAACCCAACTCCTTCGCCTTCGCAGCCGACATCACCACCACCGCAGCCGCAGCATCGTTCACCCCCGGAGCATTTCCCGCGGTCACCGTTCCATCTTTTTTGAACGCAGGCTTCAACGCTGCCAACGCCTCAAGCGCCGCGGCCGGCCGATCGACCGCATCCTCCCGAACACTCTCGTCGCGGCTCACCACCGTCACCGCGCCCTTCTTCCCCGGTACACTCACCGGCACCACCTCCGCATCGAACCGCCCTTCCTTCCACGCCGCGCTCGCCTTCCCGTGCGAGGCCAGCGCATACGCATCCTGCTCTTCACGCGTAATCGAATGCTTCTCCGCGACGTTCTCTCCCGTGATGCCCATGTGATAGTCCTCGCAAGCGCACCACAGTCCATCCTTCACCATCGAATCCACCACCGCCGCATCGCCCATGCGAAATCCCTTCCGCCCCTGCGGCAGCAGATAAGGCGCATTCGTCATCGACTCCATTCCACCCGCGACGACGATCTCCGCATCGCCCGCCATCACCGCCTGCGCAGCCAGCGCCACCGCCTTCAACCCCGATCCGCACACCATGTTGATCGTCATCGCCGACACTGTATCCGCCAGCCCACCCTGCAACGCCGCCTGCCGCGCCGGATTCTGTCCCAGCCCCGCAGGCAGCACGCATCCCATCAGGCACTCGTCCACGCTGGCCGCGTCGATCCCGGCGCGCTTCACCGCCTCGCGCACCGCAATCGCTCCAAGCTGTACCGCCGTCATCTCCGCAAACGCACCTTGAAACTTACCCACCGGCGTCCGCACCGCAGCCACAATCACAACATCGTTCATCAGAAAAATACCTCGACCAAAACTCTACTCCTCCATCGCACTCCGCACTAGCGAACGCCGCGCATCCTTGTCATCGCTGCTCATTTCATTCATCCATCATTCGCCGATCACTCACACATCGTGTCTCTTCTTTATGTCTCTCTTATAACGCGAAGGCCTTCTCTTCCGTCGCGCAGGAAACCAACGCCGCATCGTCTCACTCTCTTTTTCACCATCGAGCCGACGACAGCGAGAGTCGAAACGAGCAAGAGAAAATCTCTCCGACGACGTTCTCCTCATCTCCACGCGACGTCGAAGCATCGTCCGCGCAAAAAAAAGAAGTGCCTTCGCATCATTTTTTTCTTGACAGTGAATTTACGTAAATCTATACCTTCGTTAGCTGCAATGAAGCGTGTTGCAGAGTCAATGTCTAATCACTAGGGAGAATAGGCAAATGGCAGTCAAAAAAGCAGCGAAAAAGGCTCCAGCGAAGAAGGCAGCAAAAAAGGCAACCAAGAAGTAATTCAACCAAGGCAAACAAAGAGGGGGACGCGATAAGCGTCCCCCTCTTTGCGTCTACAACTATCGTTCGCTACTGCGCGCTCGCCTTCCCACCGTTCTTCGGCGTCGACAGATATCCCGACACCTTGTTCTTCTCAATCACGTTCACCACCAGCTCATACAGCACCGGATCCTTGCCCGTGTAGAACTGCACCGGCTCATCCAGTCCCTTGTCCTTCTTCTCGATATTGCGATCGTCCGCGCTCACATCCAGCGTGTAGCGCGAGTGCTTTTCGTCCGCCTTCTTCAACTGCAGCTTGATCGTCGACAGCAGCGTCGGCTTCGCACCCTTCTGCAGTGTGAACTCCAGGTAGTTGCGATCGCCCTTGTGCTTCAACACCTCCAGCTCGTCGTGATTGGTCGCGATCAGCCCGCTCATCACGCCCGCATCGCCTACCACCCGACCCAGCTTCGTCTTCGTCTCTTCCAAATCGGACTTCGTTGTCGCAACATCCGTCTTCACGCCGCCCACATCCGTCTTCACGCTGGCCACATCGGTCGACACCGCGCCGATCTGCTTCGAGTTCTTCGCCTCTTCCTCTTCCAGCCTGCTGTTCGCAGCCTTCTGCTGAGCAATGATGCTCTGCGTCCGAATCTCAATCTGCTTCTGCGTCATACCGACGCTCTGTCCCAGCGTCTGGCTCGTCGCCCGCAGCCGCGCATTGGTCGCCTCCAGCTGTTGCGACAGTTCAGCGTTCTTCTGGTCCGCCGCCACGATCTTCTGCTCCGTGGCACCCAGGTGATTTTGCAGCGCATAGCACCACACCAATCCGCCCAGCGCGGCGATCAACGCCACCGCAACCACCGCAAACAGCGCTCCCGAATAAGACCTCTCGCCTACGTACTCTTCGCTCATCACACTCTCCTCGTTCTCTACTTCAAGTTCTCTGCACTTCCTCTGCTGCTTCTACATCATCTCGCTGCGGCACAACCAACCCGCAAATCCCGGTAAACCAACACACCCAAACTATATCTCTCCGTCCGACTTTCTCTCCCACTAAACTTATCCCATGCCCCATCCCGACGTCTGCATCGCCGGAGCCGGTATCATCGGCCTCTCACTCGCCCTCGAACTCCACCATCGCGGCCTTCGCGTCACCGTCTTCGATCAAGGCGCTCCCCTCACTGAAGCCTCCACCGCCGCCGCGGGCATGCTCGCCGCCGCCGATCCCGACAACCCGCCCCAGCTCCGTCCGCTCGCCGACCTCAGCCTCTCTCTCTATCCCGACTTCCTCGAACGTCTCCATCAGCTCTCCCACCTCCGCGTCCCCTTCCAAACCCACACCACGCTGCAGTCGCTCCCGCATCACATCCCCAGCCAGCCCAACGAACTCACCGCATCCGATCTCTCTCATCTACTCCCCGCGCTCGTCCCCGCCCACCACCGCTTCCTCCTCCTCGACGAGCACAGCCTCGATCCCCGCCAACTTGCCCCCGCTCTTCACGCCGCCGTTCGCGCCACCGCCATCGACCTCCGCCTCAACACCAAAGTCCTCTACCTCCATCAGACGGATCTCCATCAGCCGAAGTTCCAGCCGACGAATATTCCTCAGACGAACGTCGAGGTCCAAACATCATCCGGCAAACTCCACGCCGCGCGCTTCATCGACTGCACCGGAGCCTGGTCCAACTCCCTCTCCCCCCTCCACCATCTGCACGTCACGCCGAAGAAGGGACAGATGCTCTCCATCACGCTTCCTCCAAAGTTCCCCTTGCACTTCGTCGTCCGCACGCCGGAGATCTACATCGTCCCTCGCACCACCGGCCCCAGCGCCGGCCGCGCCGTCATCGGAGCCACCGTAGAAGACGCCGGCTTCGACAAGACCCTCCACCCCGTCGACCTCGATCATCTCCGCACCCTCGCCTCTGCTCTCATCCCACCGCTCGCCCACACCGCGCAGGCCGATGCGTGGGCCGGTCTGCGGCCTGCCACTTCAGACGGTCTCCCCATCCTCGGCGCCTACACCAGCCATCCCAATCACCTCATCGCCACCGGCCACTACCGCAACGGAATCCTCCTCGCCCCCGCCACCGCACACGTCATGACGCAACTCATCGCAGGCGAAACACCCTCCATCGATCTCGCCCCATTCTCCCCGCAGCGAACCTAGCCGCTTCCGCGCATAATCCCTTTCTCGCACAGCCATATCGATATTCGCCCACTCCGTCGTGACAATGCTTTCTCCGCTGCGCTATAACCAAATGTATTAGTTTCACACTCGGAGAAACGCCCATGTCTACTACTGTCGTCGCACCGAAAGGCCTGGAAGGCATTGTCGCCACCAGCTCCGCCATCTGCTGGATCGACGGCGACGCTGGCGTTCTCTCCTACCGCGGCATCGATATACATGAGCTCGCCCAGCACTCCACCTTCGAGGAGTGCACCTACCTCCTCTGGTTTGGCAAGCTTCCCAACGCCGCCGAGCTAGCCGACTTCTCCAAACACCTCGCTGACGCGCGCAAACTCGATCCCAAGATCATCGACCTCCTCCGCAGCGTCCCCACAGACGCCACGCCCATGCAGGTCCTCCGCACCGCCACCTCGCTCCTCAGCATCTACGACGCCGACGAAGCCGACTGCTCCCACGACGCCAACGTTCGCAAATCCTTCCGCCTCACCTCGCAGATCCCCATGATCGTCGCCGCCTTCGACCGCATCCGCAAAGGCAAGTCCGTCGTCGAAGCAGACCCCGCGCTCTCTCACGCCGCCAACTTCCTCTGGATGCTCAACGGCGAGAAGCCCTCCGCCACCGCCACCCGCACCTTCGACGTCGCCCTCATCCTTCACGCCGACCACGAACTCAACGCCAGCACCTTCGCCGCGCGCGTCATCGCCGCCACCCTGGCCGACATCCACTCCGCCATCACCGGCGCCATCGGCGCACTCAAAGGCCCGCTCCACGGCGGAGCCAACGAGGCCACCATGCGCCTCCTATACGCCATCGACAAAGCCGGTGCCGACCCCACCGAGTACGTCAAGCTGATGTTCGCCGAGAAGAAAAAGATCTCCGGCTTCGGCCACCGCGTCTACCACACCGAAGATCCACGCGCGACCCACCTCCGCCGCTTCTCCGAGCAGCTCGGCAAAGACTCCGGCGACTCCAAGTGGTTCGACATGTCCCGCAAGATCGAGCTCTTCGTCAAAGACGCCAAGAAGCTCAACGCCAACGTCGACTTCTACTCTGCCTCCACCTACACCATGCTCGGCATCGACATCGACCTCTTCACCCCCATCTTCGCCATCAGCCGCATCTCCGGCTGGGCCGCACACGTCATAGAGCAGCACGACGACAACCGCCTCATCCGCCCCCGCGCCGACTACACCGGACCATCCTACCCAGCGCCCTACATCCCCCTCGAAGCCCGTTAATCCGTCTCCTGCTGCGTGCGGAATACCCGCGCAAGCTGTCAAGCCCCAAAACAACGAGGACCCGCTCCAACCGCGGAGATTCGCGTGGCGTACAAGTTACCTCCAACCAGCTATACTGGATATAGAAGATAAAAAGCCTCGGCAGATGCCGAGGCTTTTTGCATTGGAACAGGATAAGGAGGCATCTGACGAATCCGCGCTGTAGCTTCTGTGTACCCAACGTTCCAGTAGCCTGTGCACTCCAAGACCTTAGCCTCGACGCTCTAGCCCTGTGCGCCAACGCTCTAGCCCCTGTGTACTCCAAGACTTCACCTTGGCACCCTCATGCTTTTGCTTCTGAGGTAACCCAAGGCTTTAGCCTTGGGCCTCTCAGCCTCGAAAAAAAAGGGGGCTTTAGCCCCTGGGGTATGCCTTCTCGTCAGCGGCCAAGCAACCCAAAGCACGGCAAATTTATCCCCCAAACGCACTAAATCCTTTGGATGGAAATATTTACCTGTAACCCACATAGAATGAATATTTTACAAGGAGCTAAATTATCAAGTATAAGAAAATAAGCAATTTAGATATACCAACCCCCAGGGGGTGGGGTACCCCGGACGACCCATCGAACGGACGCACTCACCTCCCATCGCAGTAAGGCGTCATAGTCCCCACCGACATCTAGTTCGACCTCGCGGAGTGTCTTCCGTCCAACACACGCCACATAACAAACCGCAATCTGCTCTAGACTGTTGAGTCACACGACCATGACGAACTCGCGCCGCCACAAACCGACAGGCCTCCTCACCACCATCCTCCTCACCGCCAGCCTCGCCGCCACTGCGCCCGCAATCCAAGCCTCTCCGCAACACACCACCGCACTCCAGCCCGACGCCACCGCCCCCCATCGCACCCGCCTCATCCTCAAGGACGGCACCTACCAGGTCGTCATGAGCTACCGCGTCACCGGCAATCTAGTCCGCTACATCAGTGCAGAGCGCGGCGGAGCCGAAGAAGAAGTGCCGCTCTCGCTCGTCGACCTAGACGCAACCCACCGCTGGGAGCAGAGACACGCCCAAGCTCCCACTCCCAACCCAAACTCTGACGACCAGCAGACCCCTCCTGCCATCGACCCCGAGCTCCTCAAAGAGGAGGCCGACCGCGCCGCCCTCACCCCCGAGGTCGCCAAAGATCTCCGCCTCCCCGAGCAGGACAGCACCCTCGCGCTCGACACCTTCCACGGCACACCCGAACTCGTTCCCCTCGCCCAGACCGACAGCGACCTCAACCGCAACACCGGCCACAATCTCCTGCGGGCCTCCATCAACCCACTCTCCGCCGCCCACCCCATCGTCCAGCTCAAAGGCGAGGCCTCTCCCCTGCAGCTCCATGTTCCCGATCCCGTCTTCTACCTCCGCATCGGCGACCAGAGCGTAGGCGACACCGCCGGCACCCCGCTCACCGTAGACACCCACGGCGCCACCAGCCGCGCCGAAAACGACCCCAGCGGAGGCGCAGCCACCAGCCGCTACGTCGTCGTCCGCGCCGACATCCGCACCAATGCTCGCCTCATCGCCAGCTTCCGCATCAACCTCTTAGGCTCCGGCCAGCGCCAGGAGGATGTCGTCGAGACCACCACCGAACTACTCCCCGGCGGACACTGGCTCAAGATCACTCCGAGCAAGCCTCTGGACTTTGGCGAGTTCGCGCTGATGGAGGTGATCTCGGACAAGGCCGTCAACCTCGGCGTCTGGGACTTCGGCATCCACCCCGTAGCCGCCGAAAACCGCGACGTCATCAAGCCCGAAGCCCGCCACCGAGTCAATCTTGAACGCCACGCCCCCGACTAACCCAATCCCGAGCAACGCGAGGACCCAGCCGATCACTCACCCCGACCGGTACAAAAGTCACGAAGTGACCTCTCCACGAGCAGTGGGCCCGTCCGGCAGGACAAATATCCCCAAGAAAGAGTTAACGAAAAAGAAAACAACAGGGAATCATCGATCGCGAGGCAGCGCCTCGCGCCCAGCATAGATCTCGCCAACTGCCTGCCGCGAACCGCTTCCCGTCCTGGCAGCATGCGGCCTTCCCACCAGGCCTCTGCCCGCAACCGCAACGTTGTCCCGCGTCACTTTCGCTTCATACATCATCGTGTCCGCGGAGCGCAGGATCGTCGCCACCGTATCTCCGTCCTCCGGATAAGTGGCCAGTCCAAAGCTTCCCGACACGCTCAGCGAAAGTCCCGCGCCCTCCAGAAACCGCGCCGCCCGCAGATCGTCGGAGAGTGCCATCGTGGTCCCGGTCGCCGCCGCCTTGCCCATCCCCGGCAGCAGCGCCACAAACTCGTCGCCGCCGTACCGGAACGCAGCATTATTCGGTCCAAGCGAGCGCTTCATCAACCCGCCGATCTCCGCCAGCAACCGGCTTCCTACCAGGTGGCCATGCGTATCGTTGACGGACTTGAAGTAGTCAAGATCAACGAACATCAAACTAAACGCCCCACGCTTCGCCACCTGCTCCTCCAGCATCGTGTACAGATGACGCGCATTGAAGAGCCCGGTTACGTCGTCCGTAATCGTCAGCTCCTGGATCAGCGTCATCGACCGTGCATTCTGGATCGCGATCGCAGCGTAGTCGCACAGAATGCGCAGAAAGGAGATCGAATACTCGGACATCAGGTCGAGCTTGCTGTTCAGCAGCTGGATCACGCCCAACGTTGTATTGCCGGACTTCACCGGTACGCAGGCAATCGACTTGATCTTCAGGTCCGGATGCTTGTTCGCAAACGCAGACCAATGAGCGTCCAGCGCAACGTCCGGCACCACCAGCGGATTACCCGTAGCCGCCACCCAGCCCGCCACGCCCTCGCCCAGCGGAACTCGTAGACCCTTCAGGCTCTCCGCGTTCTCCGCAACTGCGATCGCGTAGTACAGCTCCCCGGCCTTCTCGTCGACCATCAGCAGCGACCAGCGTTCAGGGCCGAAAAACTGTGCCATCTTGTTCATGATGGCCCCCAAGATCTCTTCCAGCTCCAGGCTCGAGGTCAGCGAACGCGCCACATCGTGAAACACCCGAAGGTGATCCATTTGACGGCTCTCGATCACCTCAAACGGTCGTCTGTCTTTCACTCACTGTTCCTTCTTCAGGTCTATCACAGCTCAGATATCACGGGTGCAAGGATCGCGTGATGTCCCCGGATCGGAAGCTCAGGAATACACACCAATCAACCACCAATATGAACCATGTTGCGAGACGGCTTCTGGAAATCGGATTCGCCAATGTGATGCCGCGCTTCTTTGCGCATCACGATCTTACGGATATACGCAGCCAGTTCATCATCCGTTCCGCCGCGTACCATTTCACCATACAGGTCATGGTCACTCTGAGAAAACAGGCAAGTTCTGATCTTCCCATCCGAGGTCAGGCGAACGCGGCTGCAATGACCGCAGAACGGCCGAGATACCGGAGCGATAATCCCGATCTCACCCAGACCATCGTCAAAGGTAAACCGCTTCGCCGTCTCGCTGGCCGCATGCGGAGGCAGTTCCACCAGTGGACGGTACCGGTGAAGCCGCTCCACAATCTCGTCCATCGAGATCACGGACTCCCTCTTCCAGCTTCGGTCCTCTTCAAGCGGCATCCACTCAATGAATCGCACGATCACGCCCTCGCGCCGAGAGAACTCCGCAAACTGCTCGATCTGTCCGTCGTTGAACCCGCGCAGCAACACGCAGTTCACCTTCACCGGTCCCAGTCCGACCGCCTGAGCCTTCCGCACACCTGCCAACACCCTGTCGAAGCTACGCGGGACGCGAGTAATCGCAGTAAAGGTCTCCGCATCGACAGCGTCCATGCTCACCGTGACGCGACTGAGCCCAGCATCTTTCAGGGGTTGGGCGAGACCTTCCAGCAGATGGCCATTCGTCGTCAACGCAATATCCAGCGGCAGACCCGCCTTCGCCGAATCATCGGCCTTGGTTCCATCAGGAAGGTAAGCCGTGCGCATCGCCGACAGCTCGCGCACCATCTCCACCAGTCCTGACCGCAGCAAAGGTTCACCACCCGTCAACCGGACCTTCTCTACGCCCAACGAGACGAACACCCTCGTCATCCGGAGATAGTCTGCGATTGCAAGCTCGGTGTACTGAGCGCCCTCGTTACCGGTCCGGCAGTAGACACACTTGTAGTTGCAGCGATCGGTCACCGAAACGCGCAGGTCCGTTATGGCCCGGCCAAACTTATCCCGTAGCCTACTCAGGCCCTCAGGGGTTTGCTCCAGAACCGCGGTACTTCCATCGCGAATCGTTCGAGAAAACATCGTGGCCGCCATGTGCTTCGCTTCTATGGAAATTAGATGCGTTCGCTCAAAAATGGGACCAAAATCCGCGCCCATCCCTCTCTATTCAGGGTAAATGATCCAAACATCGGAGTTCGAGCTAAATTTCCGTCCTAGGCGATACGTTACTGCGTCCGGCACTGAAAAAATAGTTCAAACTCATGGCGTACTTTCAGGTCCCGAGATGCGACCTGCTCATAACCACGTTTACCACGCAATTCACCACAACTCACCAGCGAAAGACCACGTTCGGGCATTCATTTTTTACAAAATACGCCCAAATAAGCGAAAAACGTCAGCCGGCCACCACGCAGATTTTTGGCAATAGCGAGCAAGGCAGATGTCGCCAAAAGGGACAACCCAGCGTTGGCTGCTCCCTCGCAAACGCGGCCCGGCAGTCCACTCGACCGTTAGTAGCTGATGAACTCGTTGCTTCCGCGCTTCAGACGAACGCCCAGAATGCCGAACACAAGAGCCGCTGTGAACGTGATTGCGTTCCAGTACACGATCGGATGGGCGAACCCAGGCGACAACGTGCTGTCCTGCCCGCTCCACAGCGTCAGCAACGTCGCAACGATCAAGCTCTGGAAGCAGAGTACGAGAAACAATTGGCCGCGACGCCGGCGCTTATCCAGCAGTTCCACCTCATCCGGTGTCAGGTTGCGTTCTTCGATGGGAAGCAGGGTGTTCGCCATTGCGTCTTGATCTCCGCGTACTCTTCGGTCTGTATGAGGAGACGATATCTTGCGGACATCATCTCCTGATGTATTAAATCACAGCCTGTGCAAATGAAACCAGATCAGAGAAGACTCTGGTTTGAAAAGTTCGAAAACGGGCTAAATAAACGCGACAGACTGAATTCCGACTACATCGAAGCGTTTGCGGCAACGGACGTTTTTGCAGCCCATCGGGTCGTCGCGACGGACCATGTAGCTCTGGGCTTTGGCAAATCTGGCGCGGTCGCGATCATCGGCTCCCCGAGGCAGTTGTGCCTTCTTCCGCCTTACGACCCATTCGATCTGATACTCCCCCTGCTGCCCGCAGTGCGGACATGTCATGACATGGGTACGTTGTTCCGGCCGCTCATCAAAAAAATCTCTTTCTTCCATAAATCACCCCTTGGCCCGCATCCTGGAGAGCGCTACTACATGGCTGATAGTCGAGCTTCAGACGATCCGCGCAGTCGCTTTTATTGTATAAGCTCAGGAGTACTTCGGCGGGTTATGACTGAACCTCAGGACCAACACTCAGGCATAATCACGAAGTACGTTCGAGAGGATATGGACGGTTCAGGTTCATCATGACTAAATCGAAGAAGAAGACATTTTCGAAGATTAAAGCGGTCAAAGCAAACGCCAGGACTCGCGTCGGCTCTCCGCCACCAGAACGCGTCCTGCCTGATCCTAAACAGAGGGCCGCGTCTAACCCGAAGCACAAAGAGACCCTTGCGAACCTGCTTGCTACGGAAGGAGATCCAGCATGAACATCTCTCGCCTCACTGCCATCGCGCTGTGCAACATCGCGTTTGTATTCGCCCTGCCTCTCGGTGCTCAGACCATCGCAGTCAATAAGGAAAACCGTACTATCGCGATCACCGCGACGGACAAGGTCGTCGTCATGGCTGACACCGCCAGCGTCCATATCGGCTTCATCGCCTACGGCCCCGACAGCGACTCCGCCTACGCCACAGGATCGCGTAGCTCAAACGCAATCATCAAGGCAGTGAGTGCGGCAGGTGTTCCCTCTGACGCGATCGAGAGCGAGAGCCAGAACGTCGCGCCGGTGCAGGAGTACCAGGTAGATAAGCTGACTCCTGCCGAGAAGGCCCAGCGCAAGTTCCAGGTCACCCTGAGCTGGACCGTCCGCACCTCTGCCGACGACGCTGCACGGATACTGGACCTCGCCGCTAAGGCAGGAGCGAATCAATCCGGCCAGATTGATTGGATGCTGAAGGATGAGAATGCTTCTCAAGCCGAGGCTGCAGCGAAGGCTCTGCAGCGGGCCCGTACTGTTGCGGAGCAGATGGCAAAGGGGCTCAGCGTACGGCTCGGAGCGCTTATCTACGCCAGCAACGAGACCCAGGCTGAGCCGCCGCGTCCTATGATGATGCGTGCCGCACCCGCAACCATGGCTATGGCGGACAAGGTGCTTCCTTTGGCGATCAACCCTCGCCGTATCGAAAAATCAGCTACCGTTTATGCCGTCTTTGCCATCGAATAAGAAGACAGGCAAATCCGAGACAACCGAAAGTTACTGAAAACTATGCCAATCCTTCCATACCGCGAACTCAAGCCGACTCCCGAGGCCGAATCCATCTATACCCGTTGGCTGGCGTATCTGAACGAAGAGTTCACCCGGCACCCATCGCCTGACCGCCGGGCCGACGTCGTGCGCGACGAACTCTATCAACTCTACCTGGGACATCCTCGCGGAGGCCGCGGCAAGCCGACTCTCAACAGCGAACTTGGTATGTACTCTCTGCAAGAGTCCTTTGACTGTCGCAATGTAACTCTTGAGCCGGAGTACTACGGAGACGTCAACGCCGAGCAGTATGCGCTGCGTAAGCCTTTGATCTGGTTCTGGCAGATGTTCGACCGCTCGCCTCTGGGACTCAACCACTGGCTGGGCTTCCGCTTTCGCTGCATGCTCGGAAAGCACATCTTCAAACATCTCGGTCAGGGCGTGAAGATCTTTCACAATGTCGAATTTACCTATGGCTATAACCTCACCATCGAAGACAAGTGCACGATCCACAAGAACGTCATGCTCGACGATCGTGGCGAAATCATCCTTCACGAGGGGACGAGCGTCTCCGACTACGCGAATATTTATAGCCACACCCACGACATCAATCACCAGGCCGACGTTACGAATAAGGTCACTGAGCTTGGGCCGCGTGCGCGGGTTACATATCATGCGACTGTGCTGGCCGGCGCCAGTATTGGAGAGGATGCGATGCTGGGTGCGCTCGGCCTTGCGACGAAGCCAGTTCCACCGGCTACAGTTGCGGTTGGCATTCCAGCTAAGGTCAAACGCAGCAAGAGTGCCCCGGAACAAGCACAAGAGCAGAAGTAGATGTTTACGGTTTCATCACGCGAAATTAAGTAGACTTGAAGCTCTATGAATCAGCAAGTTGTTCTTATCGTCTTTCAAGTCGTTGTTTTGATTCTTGCGTTTAGCGTTCATGAGTGTGCGCACGCCTGGACTGCATGGCGTCTTGGCGATCCCACTGCGCGGATGCTGGGCCGTGTGACGCTCAATCCGATGAAGCACCTTGATCTATTTGGCTCGGTGATCTTTCCGCTGATCTCGCTTGTATATGGTGGATTTGTGGTGGGTTGGGCGAAGCCTACGCCAGTAACGGCGCGTAACTTCAAGAACTACAAGCGCGATGACATTCTGGTGACGCTTGCCGGGCCTGCGAGCAATCTGCTTTCGGCGAGTATTGCGCTGGTGCTGCTTTTGTTGATGAAACACCTGGTTCCAGATGGTATTCAGTCGATTGCGACTGCCATGGCGCTGGCGCAGCATGTTCCGGGCGTAACGACAGAGGGTTTGCCTGCGCTGTTTCCGATTGCGCTGTTTCTTTACTTCGTTATCCTCATCAATCTGTTGCTGTTTGTTTTCAATCTGATTCCGATTCCTCCGCTGGATGGAAGTCATGTTCTGCGGCACTTTCTGCCGTATAGGGCGGTGCAGGTGTATGACCGGATGGGCATGTTTGGGCTGATCATTCTGTTCCTGGTGGGGGGGCGGTTCATCTCGGCTCTGTTCTCGCCGCTTTTTGCTACGTTCAACCACATTTTGTTTACCCTTTAGGACATTTTTTTCGCAGAAAAAATCCGCGCTGGTGGGGTGCGGTTTTTTTGCGGTTTATGGGCGTTTTTGAGGGGTGTTTTGGGAAAAGCGGGTGGTTGGATGTGGTTTTTTGCTGGTGAGTTGTGGTAGTTAGCGTGGTGGATGTGGTGGCTTCGCGGTCACTTTTGAGAGCGGAAAAATACGCCACGGTTTTCAACTATTTTTTGCCTCCTTCCTGGACCCGGAGAAGGCTCTGTCCTGCCGGACGGACCGCCTGCTCGGCGAGAGGTCGCTTCGTGACTTGTATACCCCTTCGGTGGGTGCTCCCGCTGGTCGCAAGTCAAGAATCTTTCCGCCAACCAGCGGGTGGCCCAGGGAGGAGCCGGTGTACCTGTCACGAAGTGACCGCTGCCCGTGCAGCGCGAGAAGGTGGCTGGGTGCTCTATTTTCGGCCTGGATCATTTACCCTTGCAGTTGACCGTAATGACTGAAAACTTCGAAGACTCCAAAGGCAATAGAGATACTCTCGTTTCCCCCCGCGCGCGGGTGCTCTCCGGCATGCGCCCCACGGGCAAGCTGCATCTGGGGAACTACATGGGTGCGCTGTATAACTGGGTGCGGCTTCAGCACGAGTACGACTGCTTCTTCTTTATCGCCGACCTTCACGCGCTGACGACTGACTACGCCGATCCGACGGCGCTGCGGCAGAACATCCGGGACGTTGCGCTGGATTTTCTCTCGGCGGGATTGGACCCTGAGGTTTGTACTGTGTTCATCCAGTCTCATGTTCCCCAGCATGCGGAGTTGTTTACGCTGTTCAGCATGTTCACTCCGCTGCCGTGGCTGGAGCGCGTTCCTACGTACAAGGATCAACAGGAGCAGCTACGGGAAAAGGACCTGAACACGTACGGATTTTTGGGCTATCCGCTGCTGCAGTCGGCAGATATTCTGCTCTACCAGCCGGACTTTGTTCCTGTGGGGCAGGACCAGGTGGCGCACGTTGAGCTGACGCGCGAGGTCGCACGGCGATTCAATGCGCTCTACTGTTCGCAGGCGACTCCGGCGATTGCGAAGGCGAGGGAAGACCACTCCGACAAGGAGATTCTGACTGCCGAGCTCTCTGCGAACAGCGTGGTCACGGGGATTCTGCCTGAGCCTAAGGTGCTGCTTACGCCTTCGCCGAAGCTGCCGGGGCTGGATGGCCGCAAGATGTCGAAGAGCTATGGGAACACGATCATGCTCTCGGAGCCTGAGGCCGATCTTCGTGCGAAGTTGAAGACGATGGTGACCGATCCAGCTCGGGTACGGCGCACGGATGTCGGCAATCCGGAGATCTGTCCGGTGGGCGATCTGCACAAGGTATTTTCGACCGAGGAGGTTCGTGCCGAGGTGTGGCAGGGCTGCAGGACGGCGGGAATCGGCTGCATTACGTGCAAGGGATGGTTGGCCGATGCGATTGTGCGGGAGATTGCGCCGATCCAGGAGCGCCGCCGTGCGCTGGAAGCAGACCCGAGCCAGGTAGATGCGGTACTGTGGGATGGCTCCGCACGTGCTCGGCAGCGGGCGATCCAGACATTGCAGCATGTACGCCAGGCCATCGGCCTCGAATAATGACCATGCCAGATGAAACCCTACCTCCCGAAGTGAACGCCGAAGAGGTGAAGCCCTCTGAAGTGAACGCGGCTCCGTCCCTTGCCGCTGACGAGTCGGTTGCTGAAGAGACTGTCTCTGATGGTGAGAGTCTTTCGGCTGAGACGACGGATGACTCTGCTTCGGACGCTTCTGTTTCGGATATCTCTTCGGATGTTATTCCGGAGGCGAGCGAGCCCTTTGCGTTGCAGCATCCTCCTGTGCCGCCCAAGGCGCCGGAGCCAAAGCGGGCTGCGGCAAAGGGGAAGGATAAGGATAAAGAAGAGGCCTCGCAGTCGCCGTTTTCGATTACCGTGGGGCTGGTCTATGACGGGCCGCTCGATCTTCTGCTGGACCTGATTCGCAAGCAGAATATCGACATCTACGACATTCCGATTGCGAAGATTACGAGCCAGTTTCTGGAGTACACGCACCATCTTAAGCAGGTGGACGTGGATGCGGCGGGCGAGTTTATCTATGTGGCCTCGCTGTTGATCCATATCAAGTCGAAGACGCTGCTGCCGCGCGATCCTTCGGACGTGCTTGGCGGCGATGCGGAAGATCCGCGGCGTGAGCTGGTGGAGCGTCTGCTGGAGCATGAACGCTTCAAGGCTGCGGCGCAGATGTTGTTGCAGAAGCAGCAGATTGAAGAGGCGACGTGGACCAACTCCGGGCTGAAGAACTTTCGGCGTGATATTGGCGAGACCGGCGCTCCGGTGCTGGATGAGGACCGCGAGATTGCTGCGGATACGGTCGACCTGGTGCGGGTGTTTCAGGATGTGTTGAGCAGGCTGCGCGAGCGTCCGATTCTGAATGTAGATGAGGAGTCGGTGACGGTGGCGCAGATGATCGAGTATGTGAAGCGGCGGCTGATGATGGAAGACAAGCCGGTAAGCCTGCGCCGCATGCTGCACAACACCCATACGGAGCGTGCGGTGATCTGCATGTTCCTGGCGATGCTGGAGCTGGTGCGGCTACAGGCTGTGCTGCTGCATCAGCCAGTGATCCAGGGCGACATTCTCATCAAGAAGACCGAGAACTTCGAGCAGGTCCTTACGGATCATGCACAGGCTCGGGACGACTGGCGTTAAAAAGGGAAAAGATTCTGTCCTGCCGGACGGGCCGCTTGCTCAGCGGGAGGTCACTTCGTGACTTTTGTACTTGTGTTGCCCGTGCTGGCGGTGGAAGTCCTCCCGTTGGTCGGAATGATGATTGTGCCGACCAACGGGAGGCCCTTTGCCAATGACTCGCCCCGACGAGGTATACATGTCACGAAGTGACCTCCCCACGAGTAGTGGGCCCGTCCGGCAGGACCTTCTTTCGATCTTTTAGGGGGCGGAAGGGGCTTTGTTGCAAAGGTTTGCAGAGTAAAGAGCGCGGGGGGCCGCGAGGGTGGGAGGCCAAAAGAACTCCCCACTTTCACAGTCCTGTAACACGGTGTTCGCAATTACGGCCTATCTTGAGGCTGACCGCACAATACTCTGCATTCAAGGTGACCTTATGGCAACTCCAACACTATCTCCTCCCGGCTCACTGCTCGACCAGAAGATGAAGAAGTCGTCCCCCGGCAAGATTGGGATGATCGCGTTTGCGGTTATGCTCGTCGGCGGCGTTGGCTACATTGCCAGTCGGATCTACTCCGATCTTCTGCCGGTTCATGAGGGCTCGATCTTTCCTTATCTTCTGCTGGGCGTGGCGCTGCTGATTGCGCTTGGCTTCGAGTTCGTCAACGGCTTCCACGATACGGCGAATGCGGTGGCGACGGTGATCTACACGCATGCGCTGGAGCCGCATGTGGCGGTGGTGCTGTCGGGTATATGCAACTTTATCGGCGTGCTGACGAGCTCGGGCGCGGTGGCGTTCGCGATCATCTCGCTGCTGCCGGTGGAGCTGATTTTGAAGGTGAGCAAGGGCTCCGGATTTGCGATGGTGTTTGCGTTGTTGATCGCGGCGATTTTGTGGAACCTGGCTACGTGGTGGCGCGGACTGCCGGCGTCGAGCTCGCACACGATGATCGGGTCGATCATCGGCGTGGGCGTGGCGAACCAGTTGATGCATGGTTCGAGCGGCACGAGCGGCGTGGACTGGGGACAGGTCACGAAGGTGTTCCAGGCACTGCTGATCTCTCCGGTGATCGGGTTTGGTTGCGCGGCGCTGCTGTTTGGGCTGTTCAAGCTGGTGATGAAGGATCCGCGGCTGTATGAGGCACCGAAGGGCAATGAGCCGCCGCCGCTCTACATCCGCGTGATGCTTTGGGCTACGTGCAGCGGCGTCAGCTTCTTCCATGGATCGAACGATGGACAGAAGGGCATGGGATTGATCATGCTAATCCTGGTCGGTACGGTGCCGACGGCGTATGCGCTGAATCATACGGTCGGGTACAACCAGGTGGAGACGTTTGCTGCGGTGTCGCAGCAGGTGATCGGCGCGGTAGGGAACTACGTGGATCCGAACACAACGGTGGGAGACAGCGGGCCGGAGCTGGAGGCGTTTGTGAGCACGCACCAGTTCACGCCGCATACGATGCTTGCACTGCAGGAGATGGTCGGCGATATCCGCAACGAGGCGACGCAGTACAAGTCGCTTGGAGCGGTGCCGTCGAACATGCAGGCTAACGTCCGCAACCAGATGTACCTGACGAGCGAGACGCTTCGCCTTCTGCCGAAGTATGGGCCGAAGGTGAGTGAAGGCGATCAGAAGGTGCTGACGAACTACAAGGGTCTGCTCGACCATTCGACGAAGTTCATTCCGACGTGGGTGAAGGTCGCGGTGGCACTGGCTCTTGGCCTGGGAACGATGATTGGCTGGAAGCGCATCGTTGTGACGGTGGGCGAGAAGATCGGCAAGACGCACCTTACGTATGCGCAGGGGCTCTCGGCGGAGATTACGGCGATGTTCACGATCGGATTGGCGGATGGGTATGGGCTGCCGGTGTCGACGACGCACGTTCTCTCTTCGGGGATCGCGGGTACGATGGCGGCGAATAAGAGCGGACTGCAGATGTCGACGATTCGCGATATCGCGCTGGCGTGGATCTTTACCCTGCCGGTGGCGGCGCTGCTCTCGGGCTGCCTGTTCTGGTTGTTCAGCAGCATGGTGAAGTAGCTTCGGCGGAACTGTAACGAGGACGGCCTGCGATGATTGCGGGCCGTCTTTGTTTGCGCTGAAGGGTCTTTTCCGGGGATTGAGGCTAGCGCTTCTTTGCTTTGTCCAGGGCTTGTCGCAGGGCGAAGAAGGCGGGTGTGGGGGCGTAGTCGGCGTCGAAGGGCAGGGGGCGCTGGAGGCGGTCGGGATGCTGCTTGCGGAACTTGGTTCCTTTGTTGAGCCAGGTGTTCCTGTCGCTTGCTCCCCAGGTGAGGACGGCTTTGACTTCGGGGCCTTCGAGCGCTGTTTCGAGATAGCTGCGATAGACCTCGGCTACAATCTTGTCGCGTTCGGCGATGTCTTCCGTGGCGACTGCGTCGTCGTTTACGTCGAGCTCGGTGAGGAAGACCTGGAGGCCTAGCGCCTTTGCGCCGTCGATGAGCTCGCGGAGGCCCTGGTGGAAGCCAACGGTGCCGCCTGCCTTGATGTGGGATTGAATTCCGAGGGCGTCGAGTGGAACGCCGTCGGCTTTCATTCTTCGGATGAGGGCCAGGACTGCGGCTCTCTTTTTGCCGTCTTCGTCGTTGTCGTACTCGATGCTGTAGTCGTTATAGGTGAGCAGGGCGTTCGGATCGACCTCGCGGGCGGTTCGGAAGGCGAGGTCGATGTAGCCGGGACCGAGCATCTCGAACCAGGGTGAGGAGCTGCGCAGACCGTCGGGGCGGTTGTCCGGTATCCAGATGGCCTCGTTGACGACGTCCCAAGAGTGGATCTTGCCCTTGTAGCGTCCGCCTACGGTGCGGATGTGGTCTACGAGCATCTTCCTGGCGTTGTCCTTGTTGACGGTTCCAGCGAACCAGGTGGGGAGTGCCTGGTGCCAGACGAAGTTGTGGCCCCGCACCTTCATGCCGTGTGCCTCGGCAAAGGCTACGAGGCTGTCTGCGTCTTCGAAGGCGTAGGTGTCGGGCGTGGGGCGCAGGATGTTCCACTTCAGGCAGTTCTCCGGCACGACGATGTTGTACTGTTCGGCGAGCAGATTCCGGAAGTTTTCATCGTCGCGGAAGAGGGCCGCGTTTACGGCGCATCCGGTCAGCAATCCACGCGCGGCGGCGTGTGCCTTCAGCGAGCCCGGTCCTGTCGTCCCTTCGGGAGCGGGGCTGCCTGCTGCTAGGGCGGACTGCCTCAAAAACAAAGGCGTTGCGGCGGTTGCGGCGACTCCAGCGGCCTGCCTGAGCCACTGCCTGCGGGTGATCCTGTTCTTCGTCTTCGTCATCGATGCCGTCATTTTTTCCTGCTTCTGAACTTTGCTCCGGACGCCTGCAGGAGATCATACCCGGCGATTGGTATGCTTAGAAGTACACCTAAGAGACCATGAGCCTTAAAGCAAAGATCGAAGCAGTCATCTACGCCTCCGAAGAACCAGTCACACTTGCGCAGCTTGCGGGGCTGCTTGGCCACGAAGCCCAGGCAGAGCTGGACCACCTTGACTCCGCCCAGCACCAACTGGCCCTGGACGAGCCTGCTGTTGGAGGGGATGCGGTCGACCCCGACTCCCTGAACAGCGAGGTACTTTCCGGCGCCGACGAGCCTGCGACGGGCGATGACAACGCCGGTGTTCAGGCTGACGATCAGTCTGAACTTCGGGCCGAGCATGAACACGCGGAGGTTCTGGAGCAACACTTGCATCAGGCCGCCGCGGAAGAGGCTGCTCATGCCAAGGCTCTCCGTGAGCACGCTGCTGCCGATGCCGCTGCGATGAGCTCCGCGGATTCGGACGAGGCTTCCGATGGCGAAGTTTCCGCTGCGGAGGCTGAGGATGGCTCCGCAGGGGCTGAGGCCGCGTCGGCAGGGCAGGGGATTGATGTTCCTGCTGTAGTTGCTGAGGCTGCGGTAGACGAGAAGAAGCTGGCGCGCGAGTCCAAGGAGAGGGAACGCCGTCTGCGTGAGTACTTCCGCACGATTCTTGATCAGCTCATCGCGGACTATGCGACCTCCGACCGTGGGCTTGAGATCCGCGAGGTGGCCGGGGGCTACCGTCTGGCGACCAAGCCTGAGTACCACGATGCGGTGCGTGGATTTGTGAAGTCGCTGAAGCCTCCGTTGAAGCTGTCGCTGCAGGCGCTGGAGACGCTGGCGGTGGTGGCTTACAAACAGCCGGTGACCGCGCCCGAGGTCTCCGAGATTCGCGGCGTCGACTCCGGCGGCGTGCTGGGTTCGCTGATGACGCGCAAGCTGGTGGCTACGGCGGGACGTAAACAGGTGATTGGACGACCAATCCTGTACAAAACAACCAAGGACTTCCTCCTTCGCTTCGGTCTCAAAGACATCAACGAGCTTCCGAGCATCGAAGAGTTTGAGAAGATGGCCGGCGAGCTGGCCGAGCAGGAGGAGATTCCTATGGAGCATCACGCACCCGAGACCGCCGACGAGGTGGAGCAGGAGAAGGACCAGAGCGAGCCTCAGGCTGACGGCGACAGCAGTGGGCCAGCCGAGACCGTGGCGGACGAGGCAATCGTGGACGGGCGTCTCTCTAGTTTGCCACCGAACTATGACACCGACGCGCAGGTCGATGGCGCGGATTCGCCGGCAGTGGATGCCGAGGTTCAGGTGCACTCGGAGCACGAACCTAAGGAAGATTAGGGAAGGCTAGCAAGGCTAAGGAGGGAACGATGACGGACGGCAACCTCGATCCTGCACCCGATCCCCGGGACTCGCCTGACTCACCGGAAGATAATGAGCCCGACACCGTCGGCACGCCGCAGGGTGACGGCGAGGGACTGCCCGACGCTCCTTTGCAGCCTGTGCCCGAGGGTATGCAGAGGCCTCCGTCTATCGATACGAATAAGCTGTAGAGTCCTTCGAGACTATTATCTTCTCGCCGCTGTTCAATGAAAAAAGGGCGCGAGCGCGTAGAAGCTCTGGTACGCTATTGCTGTTCTTCCGGGCCCCCACTTCGTACGATAGGAGCTTCGATGCAACCTGTGAAGTCGTTTACAGTCTTTGGTGAGCCGGACGACCTGCTCGTCGACGGCGCCATGAGCCACGGCACGGCAGCTGTGATGATCCAGACAACGCGGCCCGGAGGCGGGCCACCGCCGCACATGCATACCAGAGAGGACGAGACCTTTACCGCTCTCGAAGGCGAGTTCGAGATTCTCAGCGAGGGAAAGTGGTCAAAGATAGCGGTCGGCGATGTTGTCTTTGCGCCGCGTGGCCATGTCCATACCTTTCGCAACTGCGGAAGCACCTCAGGCAAGATCCTCATCTTTGTGTCGCCCGCAGGCTTCGAGAACTATCTTCAGGAGGTAGGTCCACTCTCGCCCGCGACCGACATGGAGAAGATCGTTGAGATCTCGAAGCGGTTCGGCATATCGTTTCATCCTGCCTGACCTGGCTCTGATGTATCTCATTGGGACATCATCCTGAATCGAGCTTAGCTTTCTGAATCGAGCTTAGTCCGGCCTATGACCTCTCCGCCCTCGAACTCCGACCTGCTCGTTCACATCCGCGTCGTCATCTCGATCATCGTCGGTCTGTGCATCACGACGCTGCTCAGTGGATTTGCGCGCTTTGTGCAGCACCCGAAGCGAGCTAAGGTCTCGATTCTGCACCTGGGCTGGGCGGTCTCGCTGCTGCTGTGGATCATCCACTTCTGGTGGTGGGAGTTTCGCCTGTCGATGGTGGCGCAGTGGACCTTCGAGATCTACTTCTTCGTCATCCTGTACGCGATCCTGTACTACTTCCTGTGTACGCTGCTGTTTCCTTCGGACCTGACCGACTATGCGGGGTATGAGGACTACTTTCTCTCGCGGCGTAAGTGGTTCTTCGGTATTCTTGCTGCGACGAATATTGCCGACATCGCCGACACCACCCTGAAGGGCTCGGCCTATCTGCACTCCTTCGGGATCGAGTATCCCATCCGCATCCTCGGGATGCTGACGATCTGCATCCTTGGGATGATTACGCCGAAGCGTCGCGTCCAGCTTATATTGCTGGCTGTGTCGTTTATCTATCACATCGGTATCATCATCTTCATTTACAGTATCGAGTAGCACGACGGGCCAGATGAGATTTTACGAAGCGGTTGTTTGCAATAGCTTTGATCGAAGTTTGATGATCCTCTGGAGGTCCTATGCTGCGTTCTCTTCGCATCCTCTCGTTCTTGTTATCGCTGCTTCTGCTTAGCGCGAGTTCGTTCGTTCATGCGGAAACGCTGACCTTCAACGACCTTGTCTCGTCGGACGGGGCGCTGTACACAGTCGGAGACTATCGTGGCTTCGCCTTCTACTACTTCGACTATGCGAGTCCCTCGTCTTATGGCGAGGCGTTTCCGGGCGACAATACGACCTACCTGCTCTCCGCGTACTATCCCTTCGAGCCGCCTCCGTATCCCTTCTACTCGGTGCTCGATCAGAACGGAAATCCGGTAGATCCTTCGGAGACTCCGAGCTTCTACACGACGGATGGTCAGGCGTTTACGCTCAATAACATGTTGATCGCGCCTACCTCCGCTGCTATCTCGATTCTTGGATATCGCGATGGCGTTCTGGTCGATTCGACGACCTCCCTTGCGGCTGGGCCGGATGGACTACTTACTCTGAACTGGACAGGCATCGATGCGATTCTGTTTCCGAATACGCTGGGCTTCGTCGGCGTCGAGCTCGACACGATCAACATCAATGAACCAGTAACGCCGGTGGGATCGACGCCTGAGCCATCGACCTTCGTTCTGCTTGGTTCCGGTCTTGTGGGTTTGGTCACGCTTGCACGACGAAGGCTTTCGGCGTAAGGCAGCGCAGTTTCTCGTAAAACAGGCGATAATAGTGGAAGAGCTTCGAAGTTCGCTTTGGAGCGATGATGCGTTCGGCCTCGATGCCGGGCGCAGGATCCACCCGACCGCGATGAGCATCTCCGCAGTCAGAAAGCCGGAAACATATGACGAAGTCCCCCTCTACCCCGAAGCCTGAACCGAACGACGAACCCAAGGGCGACCGCCTGCAGAAGATTCTTGCGCAGGCCGGAATCGCGAGCCGCCGCAAGGCCGAGGAGATCATCCTCGAAGGACGCGTGCAGGTGAACGGCACGGTGGTGACGACGCTGGGCACACGCCACGATGCGACGAAAGACCACATCCGCGTGGACGGCAAGCTGCTGCAGGGACCGGAGCAGCAGCGCTACTACATGTTGAACAAGCCGCGCGGTTATGTGACGACGCTGGACGATCCGGAGAAGCGTCCGACCGTGATGCAATTAATGACGCAGAAGCGTGGTCCTCATGGCGATCAGGTGCGTCTGTATCCTGTAGGCCGGCTCGACTACCTGAGCGAAGGTTTGCTGTTGATGACCAACGACGGCAACCTTGCCAACTCGCTCTCGAAGGCGGCCGCTGGTGTGGAGAAGACGTATCTGGTGAAGATCAGCGGCATGCCGACGGCCGCAGGGCTGGAGCAGATTCGCCGCGGCATCATGATCGATCGCGGACGATTGGACGAGGTTCGCAGCGGACGCCGCGACCGCATCATTACGTCGCCCGCGAAGGTGGAGCTTGTGCGTGGAGGCGATAACCCGTGGTACGAGCTGACGCTGACCGAGGGACGCAATCGCCAGATCCGCAAGATGTTCGAAGAGATCGGCAACCATGTGGAGAAGATTCGCCGCATCGGTTATGGTGCGCTGCGTCTGGACGTGCCGCCGGGAGACTACCGCGAACTCACGCTGGGTGAGGTGATGGCGCTGGATCGCGCGGCGAAGGGCAAGAAGGTTGTACCGAAGAAGAAGACGCCGGAGTTCGCGCAGTTGAAGGCTCCAGCGAAGAAGAAGTTCTCGAAGCCTCGGCGACAGCCAACGGGGACGAAGTCGGCGAGCCGTCCGCGCAGGCCGAGCTAGCTGCTTCTAAAAAACGATCCGGTGATCGAGATAGTAAAGAGCCGATAGGGGAACGCAGAAAGTTGCAACATCTGCTTAATCGATCTTTCTTCTGCGATTCATAGTGATCCACGGCAATATCAAAAGGTCTGCTTCACTGTGGAAATTCACAGTTGGCTTTACTGTTTTTTTACAACTTCTGTTCGCTTGACACTTCTCTCTGTGTGCGCCCAGAATACTCCCGCTATTAACCTTTTGCGTGATGACAATCCTGGATCGAGAGCATCCAATAGGTGCAGTAAAGGAGCAACAGAGTGGCAACGGAAAAAGCAGTATTTGGTGCAGGATGTTTTTGGGGTGTAGAGACCCGTTTTGGTGAGATTACCGGTGTTATCGATACAGCCGCAGGATACGCAGGCGGCGATCTCGAACACCCAACATATAAAGAAGTCTGTACGGACCGCACCGGCCATGCGGAGGTTGTGCAAGTCACCTTTGATCCATCCCGTCTATCGTACGAGACGCTGTTGGACACATTCTTTGCGATGCACGATCCTACCCAGGTGAATCGCCAGGGTCCGGACTGGGGCTCGCAGTATCGCAGCGTCATCTTCACAAACTCGAACGAGCAGTATGCGCAGGCTCGCGCAAAGATCGCCGAGCTGAATGCGTCCGGCTCTTACCGGCAGCAGATCGCAACTCAGGTGGTGCCATCGATGACCTTCTGGAAGGCGGAAGAGTATCACCAGAGATACCTGGAAAAGCGTGGCATGGTGAGCTGTCACATCTAACAAACAACGCCCGAGTCGCAGGTCACAGGAGCCATGGGCCGCCAAACTCATGGCTCGGACTTTTTAAGGACTAGACGAGAATTCCGAGACCGTTGCTCTCCTTGAACTCGTGAAAGCTCTTACCCGTCTCTCGTGCGATCGCCGTTACGGCGGCCTTCACCGCGGGAAAGCTCTGCGTGTCGTGGAAGATGACACACTTCGACCGATGCGCGCTCCACCGTCCGCACGTGTAGGTATCCGAATATGTATGAATAATATCGACGTGAATCAGGTCGTACGTGCTTTGGTCGTTCAGAATCCAGTCGCGGTAGTCGTTTCTCTTGAGCTCAATATTTTTGAAGGTGGAGAGCCGATCGCGGGTGTCAGCGTAGATATCCCGAATGCTGCCCATATGCTTGTCGCCGACGAAGGTATCGACTCCAACGACGTTGTCGAAAAATGACGACAGGGCAACGGTCGAATAGCCGTAATCGACGCCGAACTCCAGGCATCGATCCGTCTTTACCTCAAACTTTTCGATAAGGTCCGATAAGATGCTTTCGATACCTTTCCACGCCGAGCCTACCTGCAGAACTCTCTCCGGAAGGCGTCGTTTTTCGGGTATGTATTCGATCACAGGAACCTTGGGTTTTGTCAGGCCATGTAGTACAGCCTGCCAGTAGGCATACTCCCATTCGAGCTTCATCGAAGATTCTCGCTTCCTTGTTCAAGACTTGGGAAAGTTATTCAGAAATGCAAGCTAGTGTATCGCTCTTATCAGGGCGGCGATAGCCTATTCGCCTGTGGCTAAAAAAATTAACCTACCTGCAATCTGCAGGTATTGGGCGATGGAAAGACAGGTCCTGCCGGACGGGCTCACTATGCCGGTCCAACCCACAAACGAAGGCCTGTTTGCGGGGACCCCGCCACGAAGTGGGAGCCTGTCGCGTAGGCGTTTTTTTCAGAAGTATTATTCGGTGCGCAGTGCTATGGTTGGGTCGACCGTGGAGGCGCGGCGTGCGGGAATGATCGCCGCGACCAGAGCCACGACTGCAATCAACGCCACTGCCGCTGCTAGCGTAATCGGATCAGCGATCGAAACCCCAAAGAGCTGGCTTCGCAGAAGTCTCGCAAGCACCACGGAGACGGGAACCGCAACGACGATGCCGATGCCCGCAAGCCGCGCCATATCCAGCAACACTGTGCGGACCACGCCTAGCCTTGAAGAGCCAAGCGCGATTCGTATGCCGATCTCTCGTGTGCGCTGCGCCGTCGAGTAGGCGAGGACACCGTAGAGGCCAACACCTGCAAGCACAGTCGCCAGTGCGCCAAAGGCTGTGGCCAGCAGAGAGATCATGCGCTCATCCGAGAGGTTGTCATCGATCTGCGCATCCATGGTCCGGAGCGCAACGACGGCGAGCTTCGGATCGAGCTGCTGCATGGAGCGGAGGATGGTGGAGAGCATCTGCGCGGAATCGCCGGAGGTGCGCAGGTAGAGAAAGAGAGCGGCGGGGGTAGAGTTCTGTTTCAACGGGCGGAACCAGGTGGGCGCGGCATCATCTCGAACGCCCGTGTGTTTTGCGTTGCGGACGACGCCGACGATCTCTGTGTTGAGTTTGACGTTATTACCACCGCCGGCGGTCGTCTGACGCCCGACGCAGCTTGTGATGGTTCCGCAGAAGTGCTTTGCGAAGGACTCATTGACGATGGCGACGAAGGGGTGGCTGGCATCATCGTCGTCGGTGAAGAGGCGTCCGGCAATCAGTGGAACCTGCAGGGTGGAGAAGTAAGACGGTGTGACGAACGGGTGTTCTACGTCGAAGTCTTCATCGGTAGGCGCTATGTAACCTGCGACCGAGACGTTGCCCGTTTGACTATTGCCAGAGAGCTCCGGGTTGTCGGTTCCCGCGACAGACTGGACTCCGGGCAACGCCGGCAGACTGTCGAGAACGCGTTGGTGAAGGGCGGGGACTGCTGCGGGAGCATAGCCGGCGAGCTTGGGGTTGATGCCGAAGGTGATCAGGTGCGAGGTGGTGAAGCCGACGTTGGTATGCCGAAGGTTTTGCATGGTGCGGACGAAGAGGCCGGCTCCGACCAGCAGAATAATGCTGATTCCAATCTGCAGGCAGACGACCAGGCGGCGAAGACTGAAGGCGGCTCCTGTGCCTGAGGCGCTCTGTTGCCGCATCTCCGCGGTAAGGTCGAGCCTGCGTAGCTGAAGAGCAGGAGCGAGACTGAAGAGGATGCTGACTCCAACGGCGACGGCGAAGTTGAAGACGAGCAGCCGGAGGTCTATCGTCGGGTTGAACGCGACAGAGGTCTGGTCGCCGGCGAGTTGGCGGATCAGCGCCCGTAAGGCGAACGGTGCGATCAGCATGCCCAGTGCGCCTCCGGCCAGCCCTGGCAGCAAGCCTTCGATCATAAGCTGACGCAGGATGCGCGAGCTCTCCGCGCCCAGTGCGAATCGTAGTGAGAACTCGCGGGCGCGGCTGGCCGAACGGACGAGAAGCAAGCTGGCGACGTTGACGACGGCGATCAACAAGACCAGCAGCGCCATTCCCATGACGGCGAGCAGAGGTCCGCGGAAGTCGTCCCGCTGATAGGAGAAGCCACGCATTCCCGGCAGCAGAAGCATGCGGCTGTTGGTCAGGAAGTCGTCTTTGAAGCGCTGCGATTGTCTGCCCAGCGCCTTCAGCTCCTCTGCGCGAAGTGCATGCCAGAGCGGGTTCATCGCAACCTCGGCGTGGACTCTCGACTCACCTGGCTTCAGCCTGCCGAGGATGTTGATCCAGCGATCCGTATGGTCGATCAGGCGCTTGTCTCTGCCGGGGAGGACCGGCCCGACCATCGACATCGGGACAAAGACGTCCGGCGTCTCGCCCCATATGGCGCTGTGAAAGTGCGGCGCCGAGACTCCGACGATCTGAAACGGATGGTCATTGATTAACGCTGTCGTACCTACGACCGAAGGATCCGCTCCAAGCTGATTCTTCCAGAAGTCGAAGCTGAGGACCGCAACCGGGTTCGCATCTTTCTGCATGTCTTCGCTCTGGGTGAAGACGCGGCCCAACGCGGGTCTCACGCCAAGCAGGGTGAAGTAGTTGCCGCTGACAAGCTCAGCTCGTCCGTGCTGTGGAACTCCGTTGTGAGCAAATCCAATGTCGGCGGGAGCGGTGGCCAGCAGGCCTTCGAAGACCTGGTTGCGGTCGCGCAGGTCTCGATACATCGGATAGGAGAAGTAGGCCTCACTGTCGCCGCCGTGGTTGCTGAAGTGACCCTCCCAGGCCTTTCCTGTGCCTTCGAGGATGACTAGCCCCCCTGGGTCGCGCACCGGCAGAGAACGCAGCAGCGCCTGGTCCAGCAGGGAGAAGATCGCCGTATTGGCTCCAACGCCCAGCGCGAGCGTGAGGACGGCGGTGAGCATGAATCCAGGCGACCGGCGGATCTGGCGAAAGGCGAAGCGGAGGTCCTGGGTGAGTGAGTGCATTTTCGCCTTTGTCTCGATAGCTCGATAGAGTGTGAGATCGATAGAACGTTAGACCTATCTCAGAAGCACTTGTGCTGCCAATCGCAGGAGGGGCTAACCTCTTGAAAATGAGCCTGTGCCTAGTCGCGTACGTGGCGGGAGCTGTTCATCCATGGATTAGCGTGTCCGTTTGCGGACGCCCGTTTCGTGTCCTTGCCTAGCCTGCGTCTACCATCTCGATTCTTCTATCGCGTACGGCAGCCGGAGTGTGATATAGTTGGTTTGTACTCAGTTCAAAACTGGTACGGGCATCGCAGGCAAGGACTCCTCGTGGAATTCGGAGTTTGGCCAGAGACTGCGATTCGCCTCACCCACCGCATTCCTTCCCGCACTACCGGAAGCCGCGCTGGTTGCTCTGGCTGGTAGACCCGTCAACGGACGAGTCTCGCCGTGCAGCAGCAGCGCTTCGAACCCTGACAGCAATGCTGACTAGTTGAATCCATGGTGCCCATGTGGCACCCCTGCACACCTATGCCGCTTCACAACGACCTTTAGACAGGAAAAACTTTGAACTCCGCAACCTTGGAACAGAACGAACAGCAGTCACAGAACCAGCAGAACCCCTCTCCCTCAGCCCCCGCACAGCCCGCTCCGGTAGCATTTGCTCCGGCCAACCTTCCCGTCAGCGATGTGCGCTTCACCGACTTCAACATCTCGGACTCACTGAAGACCCGCCTGACCAGCGCCGGCTTCGTGAACCCGACGCCCGTGCAGGCCAAGGCGATTCCGCCCGCGCTTGAGGGATCCGACATCCTCGCCACCGCCTCGACCGGCACCGGCAAGACCCTCAGCTTCCTCATCCCGATGATCCAGCGCATGGATGCAAACTCCGTGCCCAGCACCAAGGGCAAGCGCGGTCCTATTCGCGCCCTCATCCTGCTGCCGACGCGCGAGCTCGCCATGCAGGTCCTCGAGGCCTACTGGAAGCTCGTTCCCGGTTCGAAGAACGACGCTGTGCTCGTCTGCGGCGGCCTCTCGGAGAACAATCAGCTCGACCAGCTCGACCGCGGACCACGCCTCGTCGTCGCAACGCCGGGTCGTCTCGAAGACTTCCTTCGCCGTCGCGAGATCAACATCAACTCCGTCGAGATGTTCGTCCTTGACGAGGTCGATCGCATGCTCGACATGGGCTTCCTGCCCGCGATCCGCCGCATCGTCGGCGCCATTCCGAAGACGCGCCAGACCATGTGCTACTCGGCGACGCTCGATGCGAACATCCGCGAGATCGTCCGCGACTACGTCAACAACCCCGTCCGCATCGAGATCGGCACCACCTCGAAGCCTTCGGACCGCGTTGAGCTTCGCGTCTACACCGTTATGCAGGACCAGAAGCTCGGCCTGCTCGACCAGATGCTGCGCCAGGAAGAGGGAACCTTCCTCGTCTTCTCGCGCACCAAGCACGGCGCGGACCGCATCGCGAAGAAGCTTGAGAAGCTTGGCCACGACTCCGACGTCATCCACGGCGACCGCAGCCAGTCGCAGCGCACCGCGGCTTTGAAGGGCTTCGCCACCGGGCGTCACCGCGTTCTCGTCGCGACCGACGTTGCCGCTCGCGGCATTGACGTCAATGACATCGCGCACGTCGTCAACTACGACCTGCCTAACGCCTCTGACGACTTCGTTCATCGTATCGGCCGCACGGGCCGCGCCGGCAAGAAGGGTGTTGCGACGACCTTCGTCATGCCGCAGGAGAAGCACGACGCCCGCAAGCTCGAGCGCGAACTCAAGATAAAGTTTGAGTGGCGCGAGGCCGATAAGAACCTTGAGAAGGAAGTTCGCAACCAGCCCCTCGACACAACAGCCAAAGGGCAGGACCTGATGCAACTTGAAACCCGCACCTGGAAGGGCAACGATCCCGTCACCCCGATGACTACGCCGAGCAACAACTACGGCGGAAACAAGGGTGGCTTCCGCAGCCGCAGCGGTGGCGGCGGCTTCTCTGGCGGACGCAGCGCGGGTGGACGCGGACCAGCTGGTCCCGGCGGCCGCGGTGGACGGCCAAGCAGCCGTTCCGGAAGCAGCCGCTCTGGCCCCGCACGCCGCGGTCAGTAAGCTCTGTTCTCAGCAGCCCCGTACTTAGACAAAGACGCTCCACTCTGCCAGCCAACCAGCCGTAGAGTGGGCGTTTCTCTTTAGCCTCCTGCTGCTGGATCGAAGCTGCCGAAGCGCCTCAATGTTCCATAACGCTGAGACTGAAATCACAGACAGGCAATTCCGCTGATCTTCAGCAAATCTCATGCGCGAAACGATTCGGTCCGAGATAGATTGGACGGATGAGTTCAACCTCCACGGCACCGACCGACCCAAGCTGCCGCCCTCATCGCGCTCTTCTGCCGCTGCTTGTCATCTTCACCCTGGCCCTTGGCCTGGCGACGGCGTGGAGCTTCAACCACACCGTGGACGAATCTCTCTTTCAGCTGGCAAACCTTGTAGGTCCAACTACCGAAAGCCTTCTGCACGGCGGCGGCCTCACCACCTGCACCACCGCCATGGGAACGCCGGACTACCCCATCTGCTTCCACGCCGGACGAATGCCCCTTCCTTCGCTCGTCATCGCACTGGGCGTAACCCTCTTCGGCGATCACTTCCTTCGCGTCGATTTCTTCAAGACAACCCTTCTACTGCTTCCGCTTGAACTCGCCTTCGCGCTGGTGGTGCGCCGTCTTCCCATCGCGCGCGGCAGGCGATGGGCCACCGTCCTTCTACTTCTTGTGCCGTTTACGATGACGGCTTTCCTCGCCGACGTGGTCAACATGCAGGTGGAAGAGGGCTACGCCTACAGCATGCTTGCGCTCGCCGTCGCGCTGCTGCTCTTTCCAGTCCGGCCAATGAGACAGGGATCGACTCGCAGCCAGGTGGCTCAGGCCATCCTCTTCGCGGTCGCGGTCGATGGCGTCTACCTCGCCAAGAGCTCCATGGCCCCAGCTGCCGTCGTTCTTCTCTTCGGCTATCTCCTGTTGCAACGCCGTCCAGCGCTTCGTCTTCTGACTATTCTGCTGGTCATCGCCGCTCCCATCGGCTGGGCGCTGCACCAGCACCACGCCAGCGGACGCTACAGCCTCGGCACCAGTATCGACGGCATCAATCTTCACAAAGGAAATAATCCAATGTTTCTCTCCCACTATCCTGCTCCGCTCGGCGGCTCTCTGGACGTCTATGACTCCGAGCTCAACAGCGGCCTGCACTTCAGCGACGAGTGGAGCTTCAACGACTATCACCAGCACACCGCGGTCCTGTTCCTCCGCACGCACCCGCAGCAGACCATGCAGGCCGATCTGCGCAAACTCGGCGTCTTCTTTTTCAGCATTCGCAAGTACGGCTCCTCGGAGAACGGCGGTCTTCTTCGGCAGGTGGAGCGCACCGGCATGACGATATTTCGTCTCATCTTCTGGGCCGCCATCCTCGGAGCCGCCTATCGTCTTATCCGGCCATCCCTATCGTCGTTCCGCCCAGATGCCCTGTCGCAACGCGCAGCCGCCGGAATCTTTCTTGCCCTGGTTGCAGCCTGCGCCCTGCCGTATCTCCTGGGCTTCGTCTTTACCCGCCACGTCAGCGTCCTCATCTACCCCTCGATTCTGATGTGCTGCCGCCTGATCGCGGACTCCACCCCGGTCTGCGAGGAATAATCAGGCGTCCCGGCGAAGTTCGCTTCCCCTGTAAGCTCATACGTGCATAAACCTCGCAAAACATGCGAGAATAGAGAGGGTCGTCTGCATCGGACTTACTGTCGTCGCCAGGTTCGCCGCTGCTTGTTTTACCCGGCATCGCCTTTCATCTTTCAGCCTTCGTTGAGAAGGCAAACCCTCTTCAACGGCCTGTTGACAGGTCTGTCGTGACCAAAGCCGCGCCATACACCGCGCTGCAACCGAATCACCCACACATAGGGAAAACATTATGATCTCCGTCTCCAACGTCACCATGCGCTACGGCTCGAAGCTCCTCTTTGAGGATGTCTCGGTCACCTTCACCACGGGCCGCCGTTACGGCCTCACCGGCCCCAACGGCGCCGGCAAATCCACCTTCATGAAGTGCCTCACCGGCGAGATCGATCCGCAGAAGGGAACTGTCGTTCGCCCGAAGAAGCTTGGCGTACTGAAGCAGGACCAGTATGAGTTCGACGCCTACCGCGTGGTCGACACCGTCATCATGGGCAACAAAGCCCTCTGGGCGGCTCTCGAAGAGCGCGAGATCATCTACGCCAAGCCTGAGATGACCGACGAAGACGGCTCACGCCTCGGCGAACTTGAGGGCGTCGTCGGCGACGAGGACGGCTACGAGGCCGAGTCCAACGCCGCCGTGCTGCTCCAGGGATTGGACATCCCCGACGAGCTCCACGAGCGCAAGATGTCCGAGCTGCAGGGCGGCCAGAAGGTCCGCGTCCTGCTCGCCCAGGCCCTCTTCGGCAACCCCGAAGCCCTGCTCCTCGACGAGCCGACGAACTATCTCGACCTCGAGTCCATACACTGGCTCCAGGACTTCCTGCTTCGCTACAACGGCACCGTCATCACCATCTCGCACGACCGTCACTTCCTCAACAACGTCTGCACCCACATCGCCGACATCGACTACGAGACCATCATCACCTATAACGGCGGCTACGACGATATGGTCTTCCAGAAGACCAGCGTCCGCACCCGCATCGAGAGCCAGAACGAGCAGCGCGAAAAGAAGATTGCCCAGCTCAACGACTTTATCGCCCGCTTCTCCGCCGGTACGCGCTCCTCGCAGGTAAACTCCCGCAAGAAAGAAGTCGAGCGCCTCGCAACATCAGAGCTTGCCCGCTCCAACATCGCGCGCCCCTTCATCAGCTTCAAGATGGAGCGCCCCTCGGGCAAGAACGTCCTCGAGTTTGAGCATGTCAACAAGTCCTACACCCAGCCCGACGGCAAGGCCGAGCACGTCATCAACAACTTCTCCGCCTCGGTCAATCGTGGCGACAAGGTGATCCTGATGGGCCGCAACGGTCAGGGAAAGACCACGCTGCTCAAGGCCCTGCTCGCCAACGGCCCCGGCATCGAGGAGAAGGACGTCTCCATCGACACCGGCTCGGTCAAGTGGGGTCACGAGGTCTCCATCGGCTACTTCGCTCAGGACCACAAGGGCTCCATCCAACTCGGTATGACCGCCTCCGACTGGCTGCACCAGTTCGACCCCCAGGCCACCAAGGAAGACATCCGCGGCATCCTCGGCCAGATGCTCTTCAAGGGCGAAGAGGGCCTCAAGAAGACCGACGCACTCTCCGGAGGCGAGGCCGCCCGTCTGCTCTTCTGCAAGATCATGCTGCAGAAGCCCAACGTGCTCGTCCTCGACGAACCCACCAACCACTTGGATCTCGAGAGCATCAACGCGCTCAACCAGGCCATCCAGAAGTACGAAGGAACCGTCTTCCTCGTCACCCACGACCAGGACCTGATCGAAGAAGCCGGCACACGCATCTGGCACTTCGAAGGCGGCCCCACCGACTTCCACATCACCGACCACAAGGGCCCCTACGAGGAGTACCAGCAGCAGCTGGCCATCTCCGCAAAGTAACGAACCCGCACCGTCGCGATGAGGCCGCCGCGAACGATCTGTTTTAGATCAGTCCTCTGCAGCCTCATCCGGCCAGCGGCGCCGGCGCAAATGGTAGGATGTCGCGTGGAGACAAGCTCCGAGACAGACTCCAAGGCAAGCTCCGCAGCACGGTGTGGAATCGACTCTTAAAGAGGAAGTTTTTGGCGAGTTCACCAGATCAATCCCTCCTTCGCAAGCACATGCCCGAGCTGGATGTGCTGCGCGGCGTCGCCATCCTCGTCGTCGTCCTCTACCACGGCCTCTATCACGCCGGTGCCGTCTCCTCCAATCGCATCGGTCAGCTCTTCATCAATCTCACCGTATTCGGCTGGCTCGGCGTCAACCTCTTCTTCGTTCTCTCCGGATTCCTCATCACCGGCATCCTGATCGACAGCAAGGGCAAGCCCGACTTCTACCACAAGTTCTACCTGCGCCGCGCACTCCGCATCCTTCCAGCCTTCTTCGCCATCATCGTGCTTCTGGTCATCCTGCACAGGATGTCGTTCCGAACCGCCACGTTCTCCATGTTCTTCCTCGCAAACTACATGGACACCTTTCACCTGGTGGACGCCTACTTTCCACTCTGGTCCCTCTCCGTCGAAGAGCAGTTCTACTCCGTCTGGCCTGCCATCGCCGGTAACGTCAGCGTCCGCACCCTCACCATCCTCTCGGCCGCCCTCTGCGTGGTCGAACCCCTCCTCCGCTGGTTTGTCGCCTCCGGACATCCCAGCCTCGGCGACATCCACATGAGCACCTACCTCATCGCCGACAACCTCGCCCTCGGAGCACTCGCCTCCATCTTCGCCCGCTCCCGCTTCGGCACCCTGCGCAACGGTGTCCGTGTCGGTCTTGCCACCTGCGCGGCGGCGCTGGTCATCCTCTTCGCCGGACTCCCCTTCGGCATTCTGCATCGCACCAACGTCTTCGGAGCTGCTCTCCAGACCCTCCCCTGGAATCTCTTCTTCACCGGAACCCTTCTGCTCCTCCTCGGCCTGCAAAGCCCGCTCTTCAGCAGCGTCTGGACCGCCCCGCTCCGCTTCCTCGGCTACATCAGCTACGGCCTCTACCTGATCCACATGCTCGTCAACACGCTCTACCGCTGGAGCGTCCTCCACATCGCCAACACGTCGGCGCGCAACGCACTATCCGGCGCCTACACCCAACTCATCCTCTCCACCGCTCTCTCTATACTCCTCGCCTGGCTGTCGCGCCGATTCTACGAAGAGCCCTTCCTTCGCATCGGCAGAAAGCCAAAACCCGCGCCGATCCGATCCACAGTCTGACGTCGCAGCCTCCCCTGCACACATCACCGCAATAGTGGGATACTGGAACTTAGAAAGAAGACCTATGCCCACCGTAGAACCCATCAGAAACCGCGGCAAAAACGTCCTCGGCCAGCCTCTCGACATCTGCGGCTGCGAGCCCATGACCGGCTTCTACCGCACCGGCTGCTGCGAGACCGGCCCCGACGACCACGGCGTCCACACCATCTGCTGCGTCGTTGACACGCCCTTCCTCGAAGCCTCCAAAGCCCTCGGCAACGACCTCAGCACCCCCATGCCCCAGTACGGCTTTGCCGGCCTCAAACCCGGCGACCGCTGGTGCGTCTGTGCCGCCCGTTGGCTCCAGGTCCAGCAAGCCGGAGCCGCCTGCCCCATCATCCTCGAAGCCACCCACGAGAACACCCTCAAGATCGTCCCCTTCGAACTCCTCATCCAGTACGCCGTCATCCCTAGCCAGCTCCACTGATCCCGGGTGCCGCCCGGTACCGGTATATGAATTGACGACCAAAATAGAGCCTAAATCCCAATAAAAGCCCAATTTGTAACATTCTATTAACAATTCTTCTTGACACGCTCCTCCCCCAAGCCTGAGTCTTAAACCACAACAAAATTTAGATATTCGTCGTACGTGAACGTCTCCGGCAGACACGACAGCCGCACTCAAAGACGAACCACATACCTTCACGCACCGCACTTTTTTGCCGGTGCACTTTCTAGGAGCCAGAACATGAATCGACCTCCCCGTTACAAGGACCTGCTTACCTGTGCCGCCGCCCTCCTCCTCGCCTTCCCGACTTGTCTCGCCACAGCCCAGACCTCCGGCAACGGAAACATCGTCGGCACAGTCACCGATACCTCCGGCGCCGCTGTTCCCAACGTGACGGTCATCGTCCTCAACAACGACACCGGCATCTCGCGCTCCCTCACCACCAACTCCGACGGCTCCTACACCGCCAACTTCCTTCTGCCCGGCCACTATGAGGTCATCCTCGGCGGCGGCTCCTTCGGTAAGGTCGATCGCAAAGATATCCTCCTCACCGTCGGCCAGGTCCTCACCATCGACGCCGCGCTCTCCGCTGCCTCCGTCTCCACTCAGATCGAGGTCAGCAGCACCACGCCGCTGCTCGACACCGAAAAGACCGAGGTCTCCCAGACCTTCAGCGAACAGCTCATCACCAACCTCCCCGTCGCCTCGCGCAACTGGAGCGCCTTCGTCCTCAACACCCCCAACGTCACCCAGGACGGCGGAACCGGCCTCGTCAGCTTCCATGGCATCAGCGGCCTCTACAACCAGAACTACGTCGACGGCTCCAACAACAACCAGATGCTCTTCTCCGAGGCCCGCGGCCGATCCTCCGGCGCGCCCTACGTCTACTCCATCGACTCCATCAAGGAGTTCCAGGCCGAGACCTCCAACTACTCCGTCGAGTTCGGTCAGTCCGCCGGTGGTCAGGTCAACGCCATCACCAAGAGCGGCACCAACCACTTCCACGGCGACGCCTTCTACTACCTCCGCTATCCCGACCTCAACGCCCTCGATCCCTACAGTAAGTTCCAGGCCCTCCACAACGGAGCCACGCCCTTCCTGCTCACCCAGCCCATCCACCAGCAGCACCAGTTCGGCGGCTCGGTCGGCGGCCCCATCATCAAGGATCGTCTCTTCTTCTTCTTCACCTACGACGGCTTCCGCAAGGTAGGCCGCGTCCTCTACTCCGACACCAACAACATCTCCCTCACTCCCTCCGGCACCACGACCAACACCTCGACCATCACCCCCACGCAGTGCCCCACCACCATCACCGCCGCCCAGTGCGCCTCCGGTATCACCTTCCTGCAGACCGCCGCGAACATCGCTCCCGGCCAGTCGCCCCCGCCGCGCTTCGCTAAACAGAACCTCTTCTTCCCGCGCCTCGACTATCACATCAACCAGCGCAACGACGTCTTCGTCGACTACAACTTCGCAGACTTCGACAGCACCTACGGCTACAACTCCGCACCGACGTTTAGCAACAGCTCCCCCACCACCAACGGCCCCACCAGCTATCACGAGCGCTTCCTCGTCGCCGGTCTCACCACCCAGGTCGGCAACGCCTCCGTCAACCAGGTTCACTTCCAGTACGGACGTGACCTCGAGACCGCAGGCGCCAACGCAGCCGGTCCCAGCGTAGGCATCGGCAGCGGCTCCAGCGGCGTCCTCACCTACGGCATGCCCAACGCCCTGCCGCGCGTCGCAGAGCCAGACGAGCACCGCACCCAGTTCACCGACATCTTCTCCACCACCAAGGGTCGCCACACCTTCAAGTTCGGCGGCGACGCCAACCTCGTCCACGAGGTCATGATCAACCTCTTCCAGGGCGGCGGTATCTACAGCTACGGCGAGAGCACCCCCGTGGCCAACTTCAAAGACTGGATCGCAGACGCCTTCGCCGGACAGGCAGGCGACACCGACCCCTACGCCGGATATCACTACAACACCTTCGTCCAGACCATCGACGTCGTCAACACCGCCGCCGGTACCCAGGGCAAGGACGACTTCTGGATGAAGATGTTCGATGGCTTCGCCGAAGACTCCTGGAAGCTCCGTCCCAACCTCACCATCAACGCCGGTATCCGCTACGACATCCAGCTCACCCCGGCCCCGGGCCTCGTCAACAACAACTACCCGCCCCTCTCCACCCAGTACAGCCAAACCATCAAGAACGTCACGGACCGCGTCCAGCCCCGTGTAGGCTTCTCCTGGTCGCCCTACACCGGCACCGTCGTCCGTGGAGGTTACGGTCTCTTCTCCGCGCTCAACCAGGGCAGCACCTACTACGCCATGCGGGTTGAGAACGGCATCGTCCAGATCAACTACAACTACAACGGCTGCCTCGCCTCGGTCGGCACGCCCACCAGCACCTGCCCCACGGTTCCCAGCGCGGCCAACAGCCTCCAGTATCCCTTTGTGCCGTTCCCGGTCACCGGGCCGCCGCTCTCCTCGTCCATCATCCCCGTCGGTGGTGCCGCTCCTGCGGTCAACGGTCCCGCGAAGCTCGGTCCTCAAAGCTTCCACGGTCTCGATCCTAACTTCGTTCCGCCACTCGCGCATCAGTTCCAGATGGCCGTCGAACAGACCCTGCCTGGCAAGATGACGCTTTCGGTCGGCTACGTCGGCACCCGCGCCCTGCGCCTGCCCGTCTTCATCGACGCCAACCTCATCGGCCAGTCTCCGCACGGCCTGCGCACCTACAACGTCACCGATGCCAACAACAACATCCTCAGACAGCTCACCGTTCCGGTCTACCTGCAGTCGGACCGCCGCAGCTCTGCGATCACCTCGCTCAACACCGGCTTCAGCTCAGCCAACACCTGGTACAACTCGCTCGCAGTCACCGTTCGCCGTCCATTCAGCAACGGTCTTGAAGTGCTGGCCAACTATACCTGGGCACGCGCCACCGACACCGGCCAGGTCGGCGGAGCCAACGGAACCTTCTTCGGCGGCGACACCCCGCTCGATCCCAACAACCTACGTCGCGACAACGGACCGTCCGACACCGACATCCGCAACCGCTTCACCATGAGCTTCGTCTACCAGCCGAAGATCTGGCAGGACAACAAGATCGTCAAGCACGTCTTCGACGACTTCACCTTCTCCGGCGCGGAGATCGCCTCCGGCGGCCAGCCCATCTTCATGAGCATGAGCGGTACCGTCTACAACGGCACCGGATCCAGCTACGGAGCCGACGGCAACATCTACGGCGGCGCCATGAGCTCCAGCTCCGGTTCCGCCACCACCGGCCGTCCCCCGCAGATCGGACGCAACAGCATCTACGGACCCGGCTTCAACGACTTCGACTTCCGCGCCGCACGCAACATCCCCATCCACGAGGGCATCTACATGCAGCTCTCCGCGGACGCCTTCAACCTCCTCAACCACACCATCATCACCTCGGTGAACGGAACCCAGTCGCTGTACCTCGGTACCGGGGCCACCTCCGGAACGCTGAAGTGCAACACCAGCACCGTCCCCACCGGCTCTACCCTGCAGGGCTGCATCGCTCCCTACAACGGAACCGGCCTCTCTGCCTTCGGCGTCAGCTCAGGGACCAACAACGGCCTCTACGGCCCCCGCCAGATGCAGTTCTCCGCAAAGCTCTTCTTCTAACCTCAGCGAATCACTCACCCAACTCAAACGGCTCCGGAGACCCCTCCGGAGCTGTTTTGTCATGCAGGACTACCGCCGCAAAAAAAGTTGAAATCCGTGGCGTACTTTTCGCGGACGAGAGACGTGGTGTCTCCTCTCCACGTTCAGCACGCAAATACCACGAACTCACCAGCGAACTACCACGCGTCGGCACCCGTTTTTCCGCAAACCACCTCAAACCAGCAAAAGTCTTCCTCGACACACACCCAAAACCTGTCAACCCCCAAAATCGTAAATCCCCAGTAAAGACGCACCGAATCGCGTGGCGCAGAAGTTACCTCCAAAACGATATAATTGAATTAGATAGAAAAAAGAAAGCCCCCGAGCACCTTCGGGGGCTTTTCTGTACCACAAATAATCCATAGAAAGCCGCTAATGCCGATAACCCTTTTAGAAAGAAATATTTACCCGTAACCTATTTAGAATGTGATATTTGGAGACATCGTTTTTTGCATATCATTGAATAGAAATGAGTTAGCAGGGGGGGGTGCCCCCCAGGGGGTGGGGTACCCTCCGTCCGGTACTTCCATCTGCCATGCAGAACCGCTGCGGACGACGAGCGATACTTAGCCAGACTTTTGAAAAGCACCCTGCTCCAGCTTCTATCCCGGACAGAAGACAGCGCAATCGCCGCATCCATCAGAGCCCACCATGGCCGGCTTTTTGTCGAAGAGGAGTGAAAAAGGATGGTGCGCCCGAGAAGATTCGAACTTCTGACCTACAGCTTCGGAGGCTGCCGCTCTATCCAGCTGAGCTACGGGCGCGCTCCTCTAGCCTAGCATGATCCCACCGGGTTGACAGCCCGTACCGCCCCGGTGGAGCATCAACTCCAGTACTTTCGCTCACTTGGCCGCAACTCAGGCCCAACGCAAATCTACCCGCGCAATATCTATCGGAAAGAGAGACTCACCCATGCATCTCCGCTCCCTCGCCCTCGCTGCCTGTTGCACCCTCCTCACCACCGCAAGCTTCGCCCTGCCAACCGGCCAGATGGGCGATATGAAGATGGCTGCGCCTGCCACCAAGGCCCTCCCCAGCCCCGCCGCCACCGCCAACGTCACCCTCAACGGCAAATCCGTCGTCATCCACTACAACTCACCCCGCATGAAGGGCCGCAAGATCATGGGCGGCATAGTGCCCTACGGCCAGGTATGGCGCACCGGAGCGAACCCCGCAACCACGCTCATCACCGCTACTAGCCTGAAGATCGGCACTCTGACCGTCCCCGCCGGCACCTACACGATCTACACTCTTCCGAACGCCGATCAGTGGCTCCTCATCGTCAACAAGCAGACCGGCCAGTGGGGCACCGAGTACACCCAGGCCCAGGACCTTGGCCGCACACCGATGCAGCACAAGACCCTCTCCGCACCGCAGGAGAACATGAGCATCTCCTTCGAACACACCCAGGGAAGCAGCACTGAACTCCACGTAAAGTGGGAGACCACAGACGAGTACGTAACCGTCCAGGCCGAGTAACCACTACACTTATGCGTCTTCGCACCGCCAAGCGCGACTGCGAAGGCGCATCTACTTTGTTTCGCTAGAGATGTTGAGAGGTCTGGGCGAGATCTCCGCAGCCTCTCTCTCCTGCCGCAGCTTTTCCATCACCGAAGCAACCAGTTCCTTCGCTCCATTGAGATTGGTCACTATCGCCTGCAGATCAATCGCAGGAACGTTCGGATTGCGCGCGCTCGTGCAGTACACGCCATGCTGCCCCACAAGAATCAACGCGTCGGTGAGGGTGTCCAGCGTCACAGCCAGTCGCCCGCGAGCCTCGCCCATCATGAACTCGTACTTTTCAAGCTCCTGCTGCCGGTCATAAAAGACAGACACGCTACCACTCCTTCGCAGCAGTATCGACCGCAAGCGGAGTCGCAGCCACCGGAGCCTTCCAGCGAAGGATCGGCTTCCGCGCCGCGGTTGTCTCGTCGAGCCGTTGTATGCGTGTGGAGTGTGGAGCCGTCTGCACCAGCTCTGGATTCTCCTCCGCCTCGCGTGCAATCTGCTTCAGCGCATCGATCAGAAGGTCCAGCTCTTCGCGAGACTCGCTCTCGGTTGGCTCGATCATCATCGCGCCAGCCACGATCATCGGAAAGCTGACGGTGTACGCATGGAAGCCGTAGTCGATCAGCCGCTTGCCCATGTCACCGGTCTTGACACCGTTCTTCGCCTGAATCCGGTCGGAGAAGACAACCTCGTGCAGCGTCGCCGTCTTGTACGGCAGCTCAAAGGTTCCATCAAGCTTCGCGCGAATGTAGTTGGCGTTCAACACAGCATCTTCAGTCGTCTGCCGCAGTCCATCCGGGCCGTTGGCGAGAATGTAGGCGAGCGCACGCACGAACATGCCGAAGTTGCCGTAGAACATCCTCACCCGGCCTACGCTCTGCGGACGGTTGTATTCGAGCCCGAGCATGCCATCAGCCTTGGTTACGAGCACTGGCGTAGGTAGAAATGGCTCCAGGATCTTTTTGCAAGCTACCGGACCTGAGCCCGGGCCTCCACCTCCATGCGGTGTGGAGAAGGTTTTGTGCAGGTTCAGGTGCATTACATCGACACCGAAGTCGCCCGGCCGCGTCTTGCCTACCAGCGCATTCATGTTCGCGCCATCCATGTACAGCAGCGCGCCCTTCGCGTGCAGGATGTCCGCAATCTTCTTGATGTCTGACTCGAAGACGCCGATGGTCGAGGGATTGGTCAGCATCAGCGCAGCCGTATCCTCGTCCACCATCTTCTCGAGCTCCGCGAGATCCACCATGCCTTGCGCGTTCGACTTGAGATTAGCGACTTCGTAGCCGCAGACCGCAGCCGTTGCCGGGTTTGTTCCGTGTGCGGAGTCAGGAATCAAAACTTTCTTTCGCGGATTACCTTTGCTCTCGTGATACGCCCGGATGAGCAGAATGCCCGTAAATTCTCCATGCGCACCCGCTGCCGGCTGTAGGGTAATCGTGTCCATGCCTGTGATCTCGATCAGAGCATCGGACAGCGTCTTCATAATTCCCAGGCAGCCCTGCGAGAGCGACTCCGGTTGATATGGATGTGCTTCGGCGATACCTTCAAGCCGCGCGACAGCTTCGTTCACGCGTGGGTTGTACTTCATCGTGCAGCTACCCAGTGGATACATGCCGAGGTCGATCGCATAGTTCCACGTCGAAAGCCGCGTGAAGTGGCGAATGATCTCAATCTCACTCAGCTCGGGCATCACGCCAAGGTCTTTGCGCGCCGATTCGCCCAGCAGGGAAGCGGCATCCACCGCTGGTACGTCGAGTTCTGCCAGCCGATACGCTTTCTTGCCTGGCGAAGACTTCTCAAATATCAAGTCTTCGCTCTGATTCGTGTGCGTCGTCGCCTTTTTCGGTGTTCCCACAAACTTTTCAACTGACATGATTAAAACTCCTGCGCATCGACTGCGCTTCCGGTCTCCGAGTAGCTTCCAGACTCCGGTCCATCCAGATCTTCTTCGCGCAGAGAAAGCCCAAATACCGTGCCGTTCTCAAATTCAATCGTTAGCGCGTTGCCTTCTTCAAGCGAGACCTGCACTACCTTGTCACCGATCTGTGCGCATAGTGCATTCCGATACTCCGGCTCGCCATACGCCACAGAAAACTCAGGAAACAACACATGCGGCCACGCGTAAAAGATGAGGAGGGGAGCGTCAAAGCGGAGTTGCAGAAAATCTTCGACGAACTCAACTGCCTTCAACTCTTCGCCAATAATCGCAGAGACATCCATGATTATGCCTTTTTGTCCGCAAGCGCCGTAGCGACTGCGTCCATCTGCTTTCGGGTGGTCAACTCGGTCGCACACCACAGGCTTGCGTTCGGTCCAAGCTCCGGATACCACTTTGCCAGTGGCAGTCCACCAATGATCTTGTGTTGAAGCAGCGCGGTGTTGGTCTCTTCAGCGGTCTTCGGCAGTTGAAGCACAAGCTCATGAAAGCGCGGCGCACCGTCAAACAAAACCTTCGCGCCTGCAGCAGCACTCAGTACGCCCTTCAGATAAGCAGCCTTCGCAAGGTTCTGCTCCGCAAGCTCCTTCATGCCCTGTTTGCCATAGACGGTCAGGAAGATGGTCGTCATGAGCGCGACGAGCGCCTGGTTGGTGCAGATATTCGAGGTCGCCTTCTCGCGCCGAATATGCTGCTCGCGAGTGGACAATGTCAGCACAAATCCACGTTTGCCATCTTTGTCTTTGGTCTCACCGATCAGACGGCCCGGCATCTGCCTTAGGAACTTCTCTTTGCAGGCGATCACGCCGCAGTACGGGCCGCCGTAGCCGACGGCCACGCCGTACGACTGTGCTTCCAGCGAGACGATATCCGCTTCAGCCGGAGGTCTGACGATTCCCAACGAAACTGCCTCCGCGATGGAGACGATAAGCAAAGCACCCTTCGCATGAGCAATCTCTGCAATCGCTGCCACATCTTCAATGGTGCCAAAGAAGTTCGGCGATTGAATCAATACGCAGGCAGTGTCTTTCGTGACTGTAGCGTCGAGAGCGGCAAGATCCACACGTCCGTTCTCTGTATAGCCGACTTCGGTAGTTGGAATCTCCTGGTGCTGCGCATAGGTCGCGATCACCTCTCGATACTCCGGGTGCACCGTCCGCGCAATGACTGCGCCGTCTCGTCCGGTCACGCGCACCGCCATCATGATCGCCTCGGCCGCTCCGGTCGAGCCGTCATACATGGACGCGTTTGCAATCTCCATGCCGGTCAGCTCGCAGATCATCGTCTGGAACTCGAACATCGCCTGTAGCGTGCCCTGCGATATCTCTGGCTGGTATGGCGTATAGCTCGTTAGAAATTCACCGCGTTGCACCAGCGAATCGATGATGACGGGCCGATAGTGCCGATACACACCGGCACCAAGAAAGCTGGAATAGCCGACGGCGTTATTGTCTGCAAACTCACGAAAACGATCCAGGATCTCTGACTCCCCGTGCTGCCGTGGAATCGCGAGATCACGTTTCAACTGAAACTCCGCTGGAATCGTGGAAAACAGATCGTCGATCGACGTCACGCCGATTTCGGCAAGCATCTCCTCGCGATCTACAGGGGACTTCGGCAAATAACGCATCTTTTAGTGTCCGGTCTCTTCACTGGTAAATTTTTCGTAGTCTGCTGCGGTCAAAAGTCCATCGACCTGCTTCACATCGGAGAGCTCAACCTTCAGCAGCCAAGTGATATTGGCATCGGTGTTGATCTTCTCCGGTGCATCCTTCAACTCTTCATTGATCGCCGTCACCTTGCCGGAGACGGGCGCGAAGAGATCGGACACCGCCTTGACTGACTCGACCGAACCGAAGCTTTTGCCTGCTTCCACTGCATCGCCAACTGCTGGAAGATCGACAAATACGATATCGCCCAGTGAGTTCTGCGCGTAGTCCGTGATGCCGACTGTGCCTGTGTTGCCGTCGACTTTGATCCACTCGTGTTCCTTCGTGTAGCGGTAGTCCGCAGGGTAAGCCATTCGATCCGTCTCCTTGGTCTGGACTTCAATTTGAAGTGGAACTTTAATTGTAGATGTTGTGGTCTATGTCGAAGCTACAGACTCAAGCTGTTTTCTTTACTCTTTTGTAGAAGGGCAGGGGAACGACCTTTGCTTTGACCATTTGGCCGCGAATCTCCACGGCAACCTCTGTATCGAGAGCCGTAAGATCGACCGGCACATAGGCCATAGAGATGTTCTTCTTGAGGAAGGGAGAAGGGGAACCGCTAGTAATTTCTCCGACCCGTTTGCCATCGAGAGAGAATACTGGATAGCCATCCCGTCCGATGCCGCGCTCGATCATCTCCAGGCCCACCAGCTTGCGCTTCGTCCCACCGGCAGCCTGAATCTCGAGCAGAGCGTCTCGACCCACAAACTCCGGCTTGTCGAGTTTTGCATACCGCCCGAGTCCAGCCTCGAGTACGTTGATGTTGTCTGAGATCTCATGTCCATAGAGCGCCATGCCGGCCTCGAGACGTAGCGTGTTCCGCGCACCCAGTCCGCAGGCCAGAATGCCGAACTCTGCACCAGCTGCGAGCACCTCACCCCAGACCCGTGCGCTCGTTGTCTCGTCGGATGGGATATAGATTTCGAATCCGTCCTCGCCCGTATAGCCGGTACGCGCGATCATCACGTTATGCAGGCCGCACACCTGGCCCCACGTAAACCAATAGTTCTTGATCGTACCCAGGTCGGTCGAGGTCAGCTTTTGCAGTGTCTCAGCGGCTCGCGGTCCCTGGATGGCTAGCTGTGTGTAGTAGTCGCTGAAGTCGTTTACATGAACGCCAGGCATGTGTCCGATGGTCTTCCGCACCCATTGGATATCTTTCTCGCGCGTTCCAGCGTTGATCACGATCAGGTAGTCGTTGTCGGAAAGTTTATGCACAACCACGTCATCAACAAATGTGCCGTTGGGATACAGCATGGCTGAATAGTGTGCCTGACCTACTGCTAGCTTCGAGGCGTCGTTCATGCACAGGTGCTGCACCGCAGCCAGAGAACCGGGCCCGCGCAGCTGAATATCACCCATGTGCGAGACGTCGAATACGCCCACCGCCGTGCGCACAGCCATATGCTCCGCAATCAGGCCGCAGCAGTCGACGGGCATGTCCCATCCACCGAAATCGACCATCTTTGACTTCGCCGCTCGGTGTACCGCGTTCAGTGCTGTCTTGCGAAGTTCCATTGTCTCTGCCATAGCGATACTTCCTTCAGTCTTTCTCGTGGCTGCCGCCCCTAAAACGATAGCATCCAGCGACCGCATCCAGCCACTCGCACCCGCAAACAGCTAGTGCAGCAGCATGAATAGGCCTTATGTAGCCGTCATTTAAGAGCTGACGGAAATCAAATGTGAGGAGCCTCACGACGACACAATTCGTGTGTAAAAGCTTGCGCCTTAGTGCATTCCACTAGGCAAGGACTTCGTCAATCTCGCCGCATCAAGCACCAGGTTTGAGACCGCCTCATCGAAGTTGTGGTCATGCGTCTTTTGCAGATTTGCTGGCAATACCGACTCCGTCAGCGCCCAGAGAGCATAGTGGGTTGGGCGATCGTAGATCACCAGCCGAATCATCGGTAGCGGATCCGATGCGCCCTTCGATTTATCTGCGTTCGACGGTCCGTTTGGAGCGGAGAGCTGTAACTCGAAGACTAGATCGGCCTTATCGGGGCTCGCGACCAACTGATAGCGTCCCCAACTCACTACGCCGGCATAGAATTCGTTGTACGCACGATCCGGATCGCCGGTGAATGGATGAGGAAATAGTCCGCTATCTGCCCCGGCGTTAGAGATGAAGATCGTCTTCGCACTGAATAGCCGAGGCGGAATTGGCGCCATGGCAGGAGATATCTGCTGGCTCCTAAGTTTGAATCCCGAACAGACAACCAGGACGCATAAGCCTGCAGTTAGTCCAGATCGTACAATCTTCATCTTCAACCTCCGCGCGACAGATGAACCGAAGAGCAACTGTCCGCTATAACCAAGACGCGTCTTTACTTACAAATGTTTCGCGAATCTTGAGTTGACACGCGATCTAAACCGTAACCGACTCGCGGTATTCCCCGAAAACTCCACGCAGCGTCTCTGCGATCTCGCCGACGGTCGCATAGCTCTCCACCGCGTTGAGTATCGGAGGCATCAGGTTTTGTCCATTGCGTGCAGCATCTTCGATGCGTCGTAACGCAGCCGTATGAACCCAAGCATCCCGCCGCAGACGCAACGCTCGTATGCGCTCCACCTGCCGATGCTCCATCGCCTCATCGATTCGCTGAATCGGGACGGTGACTTCCTTATCACTGGCGAACTGGTTCACCCCGACGACGATCGTCTCCTTCGCATCTACAGCTTGCTGGTACGCATAGGCGGCGTTTTGGATCTCCCGCTGGACGTAGCCTCGCTCGATCGCACGCAGCATCCCATACCTGCCCTGATCGAAGCCGGCAATCGTAGTCATGTAATCCTGCGCCCGTCGTTCGATCTCATTCGTTAGCGACTCTATGTAGAACGACCCCGCCAAGGGATCTACTGTCTGCGTGACACCGCTCTCATGCGCAAGAATTTGTTGGGTTCGCAGAGCAATCCGCGCGGCATTCTCTGTGGGCAGGGACAGCGCCTCGTCGAAGCCATTCGTGTGCAGACTTTGTGTTCCACCAAGGACAGCTGCCAGCGCCTGCAGCGTCGTCCGCACGGTATTGTTCTCCGGCTGTTGCGCTGTCAGGGTGGAGCCCGCTGTCTGTGTGTGGAACCTCAGCATCCAGCTCCGTTCCTTCCTTGCGCCGAAGTGCTCTCGCATAATGCGCGCCCACATCCTTCGCGCCGCCCGAAACTTTGCTACCTCTTCCAGCAGATTATTGTGAGAGTTGAAGAAGAAGCTCAGCCGTGGCGCAAACGCATCCACGTCCAGCCCCGTATCAATCGCCGCCTGCACATAGGTCATGCCATTGGCCAGCGTAAACGCCACCTCCTGCACCGCGGTGCATCCTGCTTCGCGCATGTGATAGCCGGAGATCGAGATCGTGTTCCACTCCGGCACCTCCTCCGCCGACCACGCAAAGATGTCGGTCACCAGTCGCATTGCGTGCGTCACTGGATATATGTACGTCCCGCGGGCGATGTACTCCTTGAGAATGTCGTTCTGGATTGTGCCACTAAGCCGCTTCGCCTCAGTGCCTGTCCTGCGCGCTACGGCCACATACAGCGCCAGTAGAATCGACGCCGTTGCATTGATCGTCATCGAGGTCGAGATGGTATCCAGAGCGATTCCATCGAACAGTCGCTGCATGTCCTCGATCGAATCGATTGCAACCCCAACCTTTCCGACCTCGCCCAGCGCCAGCGGGCTGTCCGAGTCGTATCCAATTTGCGTGGGCAGATCGAAGGCTACACTCAAGCCCTTGGTTCCATTGGCAAGCAAGAACTTATATCGCTTATTCGACTCTTCCGCGTCGCCCATGCCTGCGTACTGGCGCATCGTCCACAGTCTTCCGCGATACATCGTCGGTTGAATACCACGCGTGTATGGGTACGCGCCCGGATCGCCCACTGTTGCCGCGGCATCGGCGCCATCAAGGTCTTCGACCCGGTAGACAGGCGCCACCGTAATCCCGGAGCTGGTTTTAAATGTGTCTGACATGACGCTGTAGTGTACCTGCTGATCGATCCCGTTGGCTGCGATGGCTAGTGGCGCTTGCCTCTGCGATTCGCTTTCACAAAGCTACTGACGCAAAAGTATCCGAAGACCGCAGCCATCAAACTTGAGAGCAGAAGGTGAACATGATCTTTGTGATTCGAGCCGATATCATGCAACGACCCGCGCAGCTTCCAGACCCCTCCGCCCGCAAAGAGTGCGAAGACCCCAAAGAAGACGCCTGTAACCTCCAACCACAGTACGCCGGACAGCTTTGCAACCGGCCCCCACGCCGCCTCGCCAAATCGTTTCCCGCCCTCCTTCAGTCCCTTCCGAGTCTGCTGCACCTGGGTTGCTTTCCGTGCAACCTGTTGAGCCACGCGTTCTCCCGAAGCCTGTGCTTTACTCGCGCTCGAACGTGACCCGGAAGATGATCCTGAGGCTCCCTTGGCGGCCCCGACCGCAGAGGGATTCGGCGACGTCGCTGCATCCACCGCCGTCACCAGCGTCTTGGCGGCTGCACGAGCCCCTATCCCAAGCGCACGACCAAAACGAACCGAATCCATACCAAGAGTGTAGCCGCTCACTCTCGCACACGGAAGTCGCCTTCAGTCCGCCAGTATTCGTATACGCATCCATCTCTAAACAAGCTGCATCGAAGAGAAAAGACGAGGATAACGCAATGAAGAGGGCTCTTTGGATGATCGGCGGCTTCTGCGCGGCCGCTGCAGGATTTCTGGTCTGGGATTCACGCCGTACTCCCCCGGTGGAACTTTTGGCGCATCGTCTCGAAGCAGCCTGGGCTGACCATCACACTGTTGTAGAACCAAACTAATCACTTTACCCACCTCTTTTACGAATGCCATTGCAGGGTCCGCAGCGATGGGCGTATCCTTTTAAAAGTAACTAGTAACTCCTGCAGTACCCGCAATGCCGTTCCCGCCGGTCAATCCTTTGGGCCGGGAATACCCGATGCGCGGAGAGATTCGAACCCATAGGGCAGCCCGGAGGTGGCATTGAATCAAAAGGTCAAAAACCTGATCCAGAAACTAGGCGAGGCGATCCACGAGTCCGTTTCGGAGTCGGAGGATATCGCTGGTGTCGTCAAAAACATTCGCGAGCAGGGTTTCGATGTTCTTCTCATGCTTGAGGCCACCATCGGTCTCAATGAGGTTGAAGCAGAGGCCGCGGACGACACCGAGTCCATGGAGGAAGTGGCGGATGGGCCATTCACTCACAACGATCTGACCTTCTTGAAATCCTTGCGCATCAGCCTTACCGAAGACGATGTCCAGACAGATTCACCAGCTGAAGCCGACGAAGCTTAGGCAATATCTTTTCTCTCTTGGCCAGGCCCACGCGCTGGGGCTTGGTCATGCCTGTTAGACAGACCAACCTTGACTCGAAATCTAGCGCATCATCGTAGACTCGCGTTTCCCAGTGACACGTGAGTCGTAAGATGCATCTGACTCATGTGGTTAGAAGTTCGATGCATTACCGGAGTTGATAGATCTATGAGAGATACGCTTGGTGTTCTGCTTGCCGGTGGTGCCGGCGAGAGGCTTTTTCCCCTTACCCGCGATCGCGCCAAGCCAGCCGTTCCCTTTGCCGGCCAGTACCGCATCATCGATATCACGCTTTCAAACTGCATCAACTCCGACCTTCGTCACGTCTACATCCTCACCCAATACAAGGCTCTCTCGCTCAATCGGCACATCCGCGAAGGCTGGGGGCCGGTCGTTGCGAACGAACTCGGCGAATTCATCGAGATTCTCCCGCCTATGCAGCGTGTGTCGAAGTCCTGGTATCAGGGAACCGCAGACGCCGTGTACCAGAATATTTATTCCATTGGCTCCGAAGAGCCCAAGTACGTTCTCATTCTCTCCGGTGACCACATCTACAAGATGAACTACGCCCTTATGATGCAGCAACACTGCGACTCAGGCGCCGATGTCACCATTGCGACTCTTCCCGTGAAGCCCGACGAGGTGTCCGCATTTGGTGCCGTTGAGATCGCACGCAATGGTGAGGTCACCGGCTTCGAGGAAAAACCAAAAGAGACCAGTATCCGTTCGCCCTTCAACCCCGATATGGTTGACGTCTCCATGGGCATCTATCTCTTCAACACCGACGTGCTCCTGCCCGAACTCATCAAGGACGCCGAGGATCCCAACTCAAAGCATGACTTTGGCCATAACATTCTTCCTAACATCTTGGGCCGCGTCAAAATGCATGCCTATAACTTCGTCGACGAGAACAAGCAGAAAGCTCTCTACTGGAGGGATGTCGGCACGCTTGAGGCCTACTACGAGGCCAACATGGATGTCGCAGGCGTCACACCTACCTTCAACCTCTATGACAAGTCCTGGCCTATGCGCACACGGCCGTATCAGTACCCGCCTGCTAAGTTTGTCTTCGGCGAGCCGGGCAGGACTGGCATGGCCATCAACTCCATCGTCGCGGCTGGCTCTATCGTCTCTGGAGCAGTAGTACGCAACTCTGTTGTCTCTCAGGATGTCCGAGTTAACTCCTACGCGGACGTGGACTCCAGCATCGTCTTCTCTCACGTCAATATCGGTCGCCATTGCCGTATTCGCCACGCCATCATCGACCGCGACGTCCACATTCCGGATGGCACGGTTATTGGCTATGACGCCAACGAAGACAAGAAAAACTACTTCGTCTCACAGAGCGGACTCACTGTAGTCACCCGTGACTACTCCGTCTACGAAAACCCCGTCTCGCCGGAGTTTCTCCAGCAGGGCAACTCCTGGTAAATCAACGAATCGAACTTTGCAAAATAAAAGCGGGGCGACTTATGTCGTCCCGCTTTGCCATGTTTAAGAGATTTCTAGTTCTTATTTTTGCTTCCCAATTCTGTAGATAACGCCGCCCGAGATGGCAAAGAACTCGCGTGTTTCGGTGCCGAAGTGTTCGAGGATGAGATCCGGAGAAAGCCTTATCGCCAGATTCTTCGAGCGGTTGAAGTCGATGCTTCCACCCAATGCGGCGATCGGCTTCGTACGGTTCGAGTAAAGTCCGACCGTCGGTAAGTAGAGCGGATCCACGTTTTTCAAACTGTAGTTGAAGGTCCCGTGCGAGACGCCTCCGTAGGCGTGATAGTTCACCGCAACATACTGGTTCTTCGGGCCGCGGTACTGCGCTCCCAGCATGAAGGTATTCAGATATACCAAGGGCCGATTGTTGATACCGGTCCCGTTGAGGGATGGCGGTGTAACCCCGCCATTGGCAAACACCGGCGTCGTTCCTGCGTCGATGCGATAATCTGCACCCACTCCGAGCTGCGAGAACCAATGGCCTCCTGGAAGCCAGTAGGTTCCCAGAATCTCACCACCGCCAAGGTTCATCCTCTTAGGCAAATTCTGTCCTGCCTGAAAGTTCATGAAGTTTAGACCACCGAAGATCTCATACTTGTTGTCGTAGGTCACCGGTGCTATCGGGCCGATCTTTCCAGAGCTCAGCGGTCTCGGCGGTGTCGTCGTATCCGTCGTCGACGAAGAGGTTGACTGCGCCCGTCCCTGCATCGCAGCTACCGTCAACAAACTCATCGCCAGAAATCCAGCTCCTGCGCGAGTCCAGATCCTTCGCGCCCCAGTTATCCTTACAGCCGTCCGCATTCCCGTCATCTTCAATCGCAACATCTGTCTCCACGTCTCTTCCAACATCTGCTCCTGCAGTTGCTTCAATAACCAAGATATAACGTTCAGGCGACATCTGCTTCCCGCGAGCAGACGTATCTATCAGCAGACTGCAGTTGTGCGACAATAGGTAGCGGTGGCCGGAGGGCAAGCCTGCCGGCGACAGGGAGAAAAGTATGGGAGAACTATTTACACCAACACATCTGATTGTCCTCGCCGTGGTTGCCGTCGTTCTCTTCGGCGGCAAAAAGCTGCCTGAGCTTGGCAAAGGACTCGGCGAAGGCCTTCGCGGCTTCAAGGACGGTATGAAAGGTGTCACCGAAGACACGAATAAGCCTACGGAGACCACTCACGCCGTCACCCCCAAGCCTGAAGAATCAGTTAAATAGCACGGTTTAACAATCCTCACTCTTCCGCAACCGTAGCCTCGGCCGTGTGTGTTCTTTCCCATGAAGATAAGATCGCCCTACCTCATCAAGCCTAACGAGCACGTGCGGCTTGCCAAGAAATCAACCTCGGACACGGGCGGCTATAAGTCTGAAGAGTCTGCGGCTGCTGTCCTCGTCAAGCACCGCACGCAACTTGCCGATCTACAGGATACCCTCTACGCCAGCGAGAGTAAGGCACTGCTCATCGTGCTACAGGGCATGGATACCGCGGGGAAAGATGGCACGATTAGCCACATCTTTTCCGGCGTCAACCCACAGGGCTGTGATGTCGCATCCTTCAAAGTGCCTACTCCCATTGAAGCCCGCCACGACTTTCTCTGGCGTACGCACGCCCAGGTTCCACCCCGCGGCATGATTGGCATCTTCAACCGCTCCCACTACGAGGACGTCCTCTCACCGCGCGTGCATAAGATCATCTCCGACAAGGTCATGCGCCGCCGTCTCGATGACATCAACTCCTTCGAAAGCATGCTCTTCGACAACGACGTTCTCATCCTCAAGTTTTATCTGCATATCTCTCGCGACGAGCAGACTCGCCGGCTCCAGTCCCGTATTGATAACAAGAAAAAGCACTGGAAGCTTTCGGATGCCGACATTCACGAACGCAAGTTCTGGCCTGATTACATGGACGCCTACAATCGCATCCTGTCTACCACCAGTCACAAACATGCGCCCTGGTTCGTCATCCCGTCAGACAACAAGTGGTATCGCAACGTCGCTATTTCCGCCATCATCGTCGATCTTCTCGATGGCCTGAAGCTGAAGTTCCCCAAACCCACTCTCGATGCCTCCGAGATCAAGCTCTAAAGAGCGCTCCAAGCTACCACCTCGAAGCTAAAGCGTAATCATTACAACGGCAGCCAACGCCACCGCCATCCCAAGCCCTTGCCTCGGTGTGGGCCGCTCGTGCAATGCCCAGGCTGCCAGCAGAATCGTTGACGCCGGATAAAGAGAGGCCAGCACCGCAGCCACATCCAGCCTGCCCGCGCGTGTCGCTGCGATGAACAGCAGATTGCCTGAAGTATCGAGCAGAGCCGTCCCCAGCGCCCAGAACAGCACCTTACGCGTCACCACTGCCTTTGCTCCGGCTTTCCTTCCTGTCAAGGACATTCCCGCCACCATCAGCAGGCACACAGCGATACTTCCCATTCTTGCCGTAGCCAGGGGCCAGATCACGCCCGTCGATCCTGCCAGCTTGAGAGCGACAAAATAAACTCCGAATCCGAGGCCTCCAGCTACCGCCAGCCAAAACGTCCCCCGATCCGCTGGCTTAGCCTCCGGGTTTGGCCCTGCTGCAATAAGCCAGATGGCCATCCCTGCCACCAGAAACCCCATCACATGCAGTCGCCCGGGCGATCCTTCCATCCCAACTGAAACGGCTGCAGGAATGGCTGCCGCCAGCAGTCCGCTTACTGCAGCCGACGCTCCCATCGCACCACGCGACAGCGCGATATAGAAGCATGCCAGCGCGATCCCAGCAGTCATCCCTGCTACCAGGCCCCATACCAATGGTGCACCGTGGGGAAACACATCTCCACGCCATCTCGCGGCAAAGAGCAACACACTCAAACTGGCGCAGTGGCTGAGCAGAATCACCCGCAGGGCAGCTCCCATCGTGCCGCCAGCGTGCTTTACGCCCATGCCGCCCGAAAAGTCTCCACCGCCCCACAGCGCTGCCGCAGCTAACGCCAGCAGAGCATTTCCCTGCAGCAGCATCTCCATCAGATTCCGATCCAAACCTCAGTCCAGGGGCAAGGGCCTATTTGGGCTCAGGAGCTACCGCAGGCTTCACGTCAGCTGCCGTCGGATAGTAACCCAGCTTCGCCCGCACATCCAGGCTTGGCCGTAGCACCTTCACTTCCAGCGTCCGATACTTGCCATCGATGAACGGCTCATGCGTGTAGTAGCCGACCGTGTACTGTGTCCGCACCTCTTCCGCAATCTTCGCGAAGCTGTTTTCGATACCCTTCTGCCGGAACTCGCCGTCGAACTCTCCACCCGTCTGCTTCGCATAAGCCGGCAGGATGTTATCCCGCATCTGCAGTGGCAGATGAACCTTGTCCAGGAACCCGATGACGGGCAACGAAGAATCTCCCACTAGCGTGCCATAAACCGCGATCTTGTTCGTATTCAGATACTTCACGACCTGCGAAAACTTTGCCTGGCTCCCATATTCGCGGCCATCGCTGATGACATAGATAATTCTCCGCCGTCCGCTTGCAGTCTTCGAAAGTGCTGTCGCGGCGGCCAGAATCGCATCGTTTAACGTATGCACGTCCCTGGGCACGTTCTGGATACCGAGAATGCTCGTCCCATGGGTCGCATTCGTGTTTGGATCGGTATGGCTGTCGGCTCCTCCGTTGTTCACAATATTCTGTCCCAGTGGCCCGGAGGTGTCGTAGTAAAGCGCCTCGCGTCCAGGTCTCTTCGAGCGTTCCAGCACCGCCGTCAGACGAGCACTCTGGGCGCCGGTAAAGGCTGTCTCCATCTTCGGTCCGTTGTTGTATGTGAACACCGCGACCTCGTCGAACGGGGTAAAGGCTCCCTGAACCGCAGACAGGGAATTGTTTACCTTGGTCATGTTATCCACGGTCATGCTCTGATCGATGACCAGAGCCACCGACAGCGGAAATGGGTCAACCGTGAACAGACTCAACTGCTGCCGCAGATTGTTCTCATATACCCGAATGTCGCGCCACGTCAGACCCGGCACTAGCCGACCCTTGTTGTCCTTCACCGTAAACGGTACTTCCACGAAGTTCGTCTGCACCTGGAGCGTAAAGGCCTGCGCGCCCTGCCCCTGCTCAGGAATCTCCGGCTCCGGCCCCTCATCGGCCTTCTGCGCGGCTGTCTCGGGCAATTTGCCCGGTACCGCGCCATCCTGCGACGCTGGGGTGTCGCCGTTCGAATCCGGCGTCGTTCCCCGTCCTGGGGTCACCGGACCCACCGGCACGCCCTGCGGCCTCGGAGCATCAGGAATAGTCTGCTGCTGCGGTGCACTCTGCTGCTGCGCCTGCGATTGTGCCGGCTGTCCAAGCATCATGCACGCCAAAGCCCCTGCCAATACGTTATTCCTGACCACGCAAATCTCCCATTTCTTCCATCCCGGGCTCTAATGAACCCAAGGCTGTCCAACTATCAGACTACCAGCGCGGCATCTTCGCCGCCATACCCATCTCGCCGCGGCATAGTTAACAGCACATGGTCCCATGCACTTGGACGCAGCCGCATCCTGCACTGTTGCGCGTTTCCACGCCGCTCCGCTAACATTTCCTCAAACTCAGCCCCAACTTCGTCGTCTAATGAACTATGCGCATCCTCCGCCTCGCTGCCGTCATCCTCGCTCTTGGTCTTGCCACTGTCCTCCATGCGCAGGAGGCACCCTCGCCCGGAGGCCCGCCCCCGGCCAGCGATGCGGCACCTCAACCCATCAATCAAGACGACGTCCAGACTCTCAAGGTGAACGTCAACCTGGTCAACGTCTACTTCTCCGTCCGCGACCACAACGGCTACATTACGAACCTGCATAAGGACGACTGCGGCATCTACGAGGACAAGGTACTCCAGAAGACGAAGAACTTCACTCAGGAGAAAAATCTTCCTCTTACGATCGGTATTCTCCTCGATACCAGCGGCAGCCAGAAGAATGTCCTGCCTCTCGAACAACAGTCCGGTGCTGAGTTTCTGAAGGATGTGCTTACTCCGAAGGATGAGGCCTTCCTTATCTCGTTCGACATCAACGTCAACCTCCTCGCCGACTACACTAACAGCCCACGTGAGATTAAGCGCTCCATCGATTCAGCTGAAATTAACACCGGCGCCGGCACCGGCTCGGTCACCGGAAACGGGAGCGCCCGCGGGACCCTGCTCTACGATGCCGTCTACCTTGCTGCTCATGACAAACTTCGCCAGGAGGCCGGTCGCAAGATCCTGGTCATGCTTACTGATGGAGGTGATCAGGGCTCGCAGGAGAACCTCAAGACCGCTACCGAGGCCGCTCAGAAGGCTAATGCCATCGTCTACGTCATCATGGTCGCCGATCGCGGCTTCTATGGCGGGGGCTTTGGCGTTTACTCCGGCGATCGCGATATGGAACGCCTTGCCACCGACACCGGAGGCCGCGTCATCAACGTAGGCAACAACGGCAAGAAGCTCCAAGAGGCCTTCGATCAGATCCAGGACGAATTACGCACCCAGTATCTTGCCAGCTTTACCCCTACCAATACCAAGATCGACGGTACCTTCCGCACCCTCAACATCACCTGTGGCAAAGACCAGAAGGTCCAGGCCCGCAAAGGCTACTATGCGATAGCCGACTCTCTCGGCAAAGACGACTAATCAGCTTGGTAGGTGAGCTGGATCCGGGGAACTTGGTCGGCTAGGTACTCTTTTCGATGATGGAGTCGGGTTGTTGGGCGTACTCGGCCCAGGAACCGTCGTAGAGGCTGACTTGCGGTGCGCCGATGACTGCAAGGCTGAGGGCAATGACGGCAGCGGTGACGCCGGAGCCGCAGGTGGTTGTGATGGGCTTTTGCAGGTCGATGTTTTTTGCGGTGAAGAGTTCGTGGAGTTTATCGGCGGGTTTGAGGTGGCCGTCTTCGAAGAGTTCGGTGAAGGGAACGCTGGTGGCGCCGGGCATGTGGCCGGAGCTGAGGCCGGGGCGAGGTTCGGGGGCGGTGCCGTTGAAGCGGGCTGTAGAACGGGCGTCGAGGATCTGCTGGTGGGTGGCGATCTTTTCTTTGAGTTGGGCGAGGTCTTTGACGGCGTCGCGGTTGAGGTTGGCGTGGAAAATAGCGGGTGCGTGTTGGACGGGGCCGGATTCGATGGGGAGGCCGGCTTCAGTCCAGGCGCGGAGGCCACCGTCGAGCAGGTAGACGTGCGGGGCGCCGAAGGTGCGGAGAGTCCACCATGCGCGGGGGGCGGAGAAGACACCTTCCTGTTCGTAGACGACGATTGTGGCGTTGTCAGCGACGCCCAAGGCGGACATGTTGCGGGAGAAGGCTTCGGCGGTGGGAAGCATGTGGGGGAGCGGGGTGGTGTGGTCGGAGAGCTCTTCGATGTCGAAGAAGATGGCGCCGGGGAGGTGGGCGGCGAGGTAGCGGGCGTGGGTGTCGATGGTGGGAGTGACGCCGGCGGGCGGGAGGGTGGCGTCGAGGATGACGGTGTCGGGGTTGCTGAGGCGGGCGGCCAGCCAGGTGGGGGTGACGAGGGGGTTCATGGAGATTAGATTACTGCGTGGGTGGCTGAGAGAGGCTGGAGGCAAGTGCGGTCGTCCTTTGGGCGATGCCCACATCTCAGGGGCGAGACAGGGGGCACCCGGCTGGTGCGTTGGCTTTGGTTCGGAGGGGTACCCCCCTGGGGGGGTGGGTGTGGCTAAACTCCTTTCTTTCAGGGAGATGCGAAAACGGGTGCTTGTAAAAATGTCTAAACAAAGGACTTATAGCTAAATATGTCCATAATAAGGACTTACGCTCGGTCGGCTGCTCGCGGGTGAGTTGCTGGCCGAACTTTGAACTCTATATCTATTATTGCAGCTGGATAGAAACTAGTACGCCACGTGAATCTCCGCGGCTGGCGCGGGTTTTCGATGGTTTGGGGGTTGACAGGGAGGAGCGGGAGTTTTTTCAATGGGCTTGCTGTGCCCATATTTTCGAGTGGGGTGGAGGAGTGCGGTCGTCCTTCGGACGATGCCCACATCTCAAAATCGAGATATGGGGCACCCGGTAGGAGTTCCTCGAACGAATCCGTCTCGAATCTTAGCATGTTAGATAATTTCGAAAATACTAATATGTTTACTTGAAATAATCAGATAATATATGTTTTTAGTATTATGTCTAGGGGGATTAGTGGAATACACGCTCGAGTATGAGGCAGCTCAGAAGTTGGCTGTAACGGCCGCGAAAGTTTTGCAACCTCGCAGTCCAATTCGAACGCGCGAGTTGTTTGCTGGGCGTTGGAATGAGTTAACGACGGTGGCTAATTCCGTTGCTGAAGTCGGTCTTCATGCATTGATTTACGGCGAGAGGGGTGTTGGGAAAACCTCGCTTTCAAATGTGATTGCGCCGACAATCTGGGCCTATGACGATACTGATCCGCCCGCGCCAAACCCCAAACTGCGCTTAGTAATAAAGGCAGTTACTTCTAGCGGAGACGATTTCGCAGCTCTATGGGAGAAACTTTTCAAGGAAGTCCTATGGCGCGACGACAAACCTACTAGCGGTTTTTTACCCGGCCCGAAACCGGCGGTCAACATATTGCAAGCGTACGGTCTGCAACAACAGTCTTTGACTGTCGACACAGTTCGCCGCGTATTGACTTCGCTTCCGGAAGGCGTCTTTATCATCGATGAATTTGATCGAGCAGCGCCGGAGACATCTCGAGAGTTTACTGATCTTATAAAGGCACTCTCAGACTTAGCGGTCGATGTCACAATTGTTCTGGTAGGAGTTGCTGATACGGTGGATAAGCTAATTGCCGACCATGCATCTATCGGTCGTCAATTAGTACAAGTTCATTTGCCACGGATGCTTGCCGATGAACTGAGAGGGATTCTCACCTACGCGGAAAAGTCACTTCCGGTGAAATTTAATGACGAGGCGTCCGATCTCATCATTAAAACATCACAAGGTCTTCCTCACTACACGCACTTAATAGGTCTTGAGTCTATTCGGCACGCAGCGCTTAAGCGCTACTCAAGCCAAATAACTCGGATGGACGTATTTGAGGCGCTTAAGACTGCAGTGAAGCATGCCGAACAGTCGACGGCAGCCAAATATGCGAAGGCCACGCACAGTGCGCAAAAGGATGCCCTTTATAAACAGATAATCCTTGCATGCGCTATTACTGCTACTAAATCGATGGACTCGATGGGCTACTTCAACCCTGCAGCTCTAGGCCCTACTTTGGGCAAAATTTTAAATAGAGCTGTTACAGTCGCAACATTCAATAATCACCTGAGCGACTTCATGCATGCGAAACGAGGTAGTGTTTTGGAACGCGAGGGTCAGGCCCGTAGTTATAGATATCGTTTTCAAGATCCTCTCCTCGTCCCCTATGTTTTTATGCATTCATTGGCAACTGGTTTGATAACTGACAAGGAACTCTTAAAGATGTTGGTCTAGTCTGCGCGCGGTCACAATTCCATGGCGAATTGGTGGGAGGGGTCGTAGGTATTGGGTTTGGGTTCGGTGGAGAGGTCGAGGATGAGGCGCTCGAGGACGAGGAGTTTGTTGGCGGGGGAGCTGCGGAGTTCGAGGTCGGCGCGGGCGACGAGGCGGATGGCGCGGGTGAGTTCGCGGCGGGATTTGTAGCGGCGGGCTTGTTTGATGAGGTCTTCGGCGGCGAAGGGGGGCATGCGGAAGCCCTGCCATAAGACCTGCCAAATGGCTCGGGAGTCGCGCACGTTTTTTTCCGAGATGATAAGCATCTGGCGGAAGGTGCGGGCGAGCATGTAGAGATGGCCGATGGCGGCGTCTTCGCCACCGTCGGAGGCGTTGAGGAGGCCGTGGAGAAGGAGCAGGGCGCGGGGACGGTCCTTGGAGGAGATGGCGTCGGTGAGCTCGTAGAGGCTGCGCTGCTTGGCGGCGAGAACCATGGTTTCGACGTCGCCTAGGGTGACGCGGTTTTTGGCTATGTCTGTGCCGCCGGCGCTGACGTAGAGGAGGAGCTTTTCGAACTCGCTGGCGATGAGCATCATGTCGGCGCCGAGGGAGTCGACGAGTTCGCGGGCGGCGTCGGGATCGAACTTTACGGAGCGGGATTCGGCGGAGGTGGTGACCCACTTGATGGCGTCGGTGTCTTCGACGCGGGCTAGTTCGACGAAGCCGCACCAGTCGCTGAGGGTCTCGCGGATGCGCTCGTAGCGCTCCTTGTCCTGGTAGTCCATCTTGCGGAGATCGGTGGGGATGCGGAGATGGTCGGCGACGAAGAGGATGACGGCGGAGGGGTTGGGTGAGCGGAAGTAGGCGTCAATGGCGGCGAATTCTTCTTTTTTGCTGCCGCGGCCGTAGAGGGCTTTGAGGTTGCGGACGAAGAGGACCTGGAAGGGCGCCATGAGGGAGGGGGTCTGGGCGCGGTCGAGGATCTCGAAGATGCTGGTGTCGGCGAGGTCGAGGTCGTGAAGGCAGAAGTCGCGAGTGTCTTCGGGGGCGAGGGTGGCGAGGACGGCTTTGCGGCAGCGATCGTAGAGGAAGACCTCGTCGCCAATAAGGACGTAGCCGGGGCGCAGGGCCGCTGGCGAGGCGATTTCGGCGACGAAGCGGTCGACGCTGGCGAAGGATTTGAGAGAGGCCATTAGAACGACTCCAGCATATCGCTAACTACGGCCTGGGCGAAGTCTTTTGCGACGCGTTTGACGGCGTAGCCGTCTTCCTGGATGAAGCCGCTGAGGTCCTGGGTGGACTGGTACTGCTCGCGGTAGACGATGGAGTCGTTGCGGTAGAGGATGCGGCCGTCGTGGGCGGTGAGGACGACCTTGGCGGTGATGGTGACGAGGTAGCTGGAGGACTGGCCGGTGTTGGAGTCGTAGGTGAGGGGGGCGACGGCCTGGGTGAGGATGGTGCCGTGGAGGGTGGCGTCGGCGTCGGTGGTGTCGGCGTTGATAATGCGGTACTTGGTGCGGGTGTCGAGCTCGCGGATGGTGGCCTGGGTGAAGGCCATCTCGGTGTGGAAGGCCTGGGCGTTGGTGGCGAAGATGGGGACGGCGAGGGAGCGGACGTCCGCGGGGATGTGGGTCGCGGAGCCGGCCTGGTGGTAGCCGCAGCCGGTGAGGAGGGTGACGAGAAGGAGGGTGAGGGTGCGCATGCGGCTCTTTTCTATTGTCGCACTGGAGTGAGGCGTGGATTTTTTGCAAAAAAGTTGGGTGTGGTGGAGTGGGTTTTTATTGGGGTTTTGCCAAAAACGTGGTGGCTGATCGTGTTTTTTTGCATGGTGGTCGTGGTAAAGATGTGGTGATTTGTGTGGCTGGAGATGCAGGCGGAGAGAGGGGCGAAAGATACGACAGGTATTCGAGATTTATTTTCGAGGTCTTGAGGGTAATGGCGTGTGGGGTTTGCGCGGGTGTGAAGTGTGAGGGAGCGGTTCGGGCGTGGTGCCGGATTCGGCGTTTGCATCCTATGGGAAGTACGCGGAACGGAAGAACGATAAAACGAGACTTGAGGACTTCCTATGTATCACCATGTCAAAAAGCTGATGTACACCGTCAATATTGGCGAACCGAATGTAAAGTTCGGCAACATGCTGCTGGAGCAGTTTGGCGGAGCGAACGGGGAGCTGGCCGCTGCCATGCAGTACACGATTCAGGGATGGAACTGCGTCGACGATCTGGGTCGGCGGGATATGCTGCTGGATATCGGGACGGAGGAGTTGAGCCATCTGGAGGTGGTGGGTGCGCTGATTCGCATGCACCTGAAGCCGCTGAAGACGAACCGAGAGGCTGCGGAGGCTGATCCGCTGGTGACGATTGCGGGCGGAGGTGGGGTGGGGCTGTTCGACTCGATGGGGAACGCCTGGACGGCAAACTATCTGAAGATCACCGGGGAGCTGGATGTGGATCTGCGGAGCAATATTGCCGCGGAGGCTCGGGCGAAGATCGTGTACGAACGGCTGATCGATCATACGGACGATCCGGGGACGATCGATACGCTGCAGTTCCTGATGACGCGGGAGATTACGCATATGAAGGCGTTTCAGGCGGCGTTGGACAGCATCGAGAAGTCGCCGTTCTCGGTTGGAATGTTGCAGCCTACGCCGGGGATTGTGGATGAGTACTTCAACGGTTCGACGGGAGACGGCAGCGAGGGCGATACGGATATGCGCGGGCCGTGGACGTCTTCGTTTGGGCTGCATCCGGTGGAGTCGCAGATGAACGGCGGTAAAGGGCTCTCGGTTGGCGATATCGATGGAAAGATCGATGGCGAAGACCGGGGCAAGCAGGATGAGGCACAGAAGGCGACGACTTCTCCGAATGGGTCGGCTATTGGGAAGAGGCAGGCCGGAGGTGCGAAGGCGGCTGATAAGAAGGTGTTGCAGGGTCGATAACTGTTGGGAAGTTGTTGGTTGGAGCAGAGGCAGCCTTATTGGCTGCCTTTCTTCGTTGGCTAAATGCGTTGGAGGTGGGTGTCTTTGAAGAAGGTGGGGTATTTGAGGCCGTAGCCCAGGAGGCGGTCGAGAGCGATGTGGGCGATCCAGATGAGGGCTATGGCTGGGGCGTTCTGCCAGTGCTGGAGATAGCTGGCGATCAGGAGGGCTATGGGTAGCGCGAGGTTGTGGACGAGGTTGTAGGTTGTGGCTCCGAGGCGGGGGGTTATGAGGTAGCCGAACATGAAGAGGTCGGGTGCCAGGAACAGGATGGCGAAGAGGAGCCAGCTGTAGTGCAGGTGCTGGTAGGCGAAGAGGGCGGCGGCTAAAAGGATGGCTTCTTCGATGCGGAGGAGGATGGCGGGGCGGGTGAGCACGGATTTGTCTCCTGAGGAGTTGGCTGGCAACTGAAGGCTTAGCTTGGATCTTCACGTTAAGGACGGGCAAAGGCAAACGCGAGATACAGGGGGCCTTCGCTGCGCTTAGGATGACGAGGTAAAACAAACAACTGCAGGAACGAGGTAAAACAAACAACTGCAAGAGCAAGGACAAGAGCTGGCTAGGGGAGGTTGTACATTCCCACCTTAGCGACGATGAAGCTGTCGCGAAGATGGGGCACCCATTGATTTGTGGCTATAACTGGAAGACGACAAAAGCAACGGCGTGCTGCGCGCACGGCGCGATCTGCCATCGAGGCTGACGCGCCTTCGGCGCCATTCTGGGCGTTGATTTTTGTTTGTTCGCCAAAAGAGAATGGCAGCCTGGTGGCTGCCATTCTCTTTGCTTGTTTGGTGTTGGTTAGGCGGGGCTGGGTTGACCTTCGCCGAAGCCGGGCTTGCGTCCGCCCTCCGGCTTGAGGATCTTCTGGGTCTCGCCACCGTCGCCTGGGTTCACGCCCGATAGGGCAGACTTGGCGGCGGGAAGCTCCTTGCCTTCGATGATGAGTTTGATCTCGGCGGCATCCAGGGTCTCACGCTCGAGCAAGGCGGCTGCCATGCGGTGCATGATGTCCTGGTTGGACTCGAGGATGGTGTAGGCAGACTTGTATCCGGTGTCCACGAAGCTGCGGACCTCGGCGTCGATCTGCTTGGCGGTGTCGTCGGAGAAGTCGCGTGACTGACCGATCTCGCGGCCGAGGAAGACCTCCTGCTCCTTCTTACCGAAGGTCATGGGACCAAGCTTGGACATACCGAACTCGCAGACCATCTTGCGGGCGAGCTCGGTTGCGCGCTCGATGTCGTTGCCGGCACCGGTGGTCATCTGCTTGAGGAAGATCTCTTCGGCGCAGCGTCCGCCCATGAGGGTGGCCATGCGGGTTTCGAGATAGTCCTTGGTGACGGTGTGCTGGTCTTCCTCGGGGAGGTAGACCGTGACGCCGAGGGCCATGCCGCGGGGGATGATGGTGACCTTGTGGAGGGGGTCGGAGTGCTCGCGCAACGCGGAGACGAGGGTGTGACCGGCCTCGTGATAGGCGGTGACGCGCTTTTCTTCGTCGGTGAGGAGCATGGACTTGCGCTCGGCGCCCATCATGACCTTGTCCTTGGCGACTTCGAAGTCATACATGTGGACGGCCTTGCGGTTGAAGCGGGCAGCGGTGAGAGCGGCCTCGTTGACCATGTTCGCGAGGTCGGCACCGGAGAAGCCGGGGGTTCCACGAGCGAGGATGTTGAGGTTCACATCTTCGGCCATGGGGACCTTCTTGGAGTGGACCTTGAGGACTTCTTCGCGGCCACGGATGTCGGGACGATCGACGATGACGCGACGATCGAAGCGGCCCGGGCGGAGAAGTGCGGGATCGAGAACGTCGGGGCGGTTGGTTGCCGCGACGAGGATGACGCCGTCGTTGGACTCGAAGCCGTCCATCTCGACCAGGAGCTGGTTGAGGGTCTGCTCACGCTCGTCGTGTCCGCCGCCGAGGCCTGCGCCGCGGTGACGTCCGACTGCGTCGATCTCGTCGATGAAGATGATGCAGGGGGCGTTCTTCTTACCCTGTTCGAAGAGGTCGCGGACGCGGCTTGCGCCGACGCCGACGAACATCTCGACGAAGTCCGAACCGGAGATGGAGAAGAAGGGAACGTTGGCTTCGCCTGCGACTGCACGGGCGAGGAGGGTCTTGCCGGTGCCCGGAGGTCCGACGAGGAGAACACCCTTGGGGATGCGTCCGCCGAGGCGCTGGAACTTCTGCGACTCGCGGAGGAACTCGATGATCTCCTTGAGCTCTTCCTTGGCTTCGTCTACGCCGGCGACGTCCTTGAACGTGATCTTCTTCTGCTGCATGGAGAGCAGGCGGGCGCGGGACTTGCCGAAGCTCATCGCCTTGTTGCCGCCGGACTGCATCTGGCGCAGGAGGAAGAACCAGAGGCCGAGCAGGAGCGCGAAGGGAGCGATGGAGATCAGCAGGTTGACCCACTGGTTGGGGCTCTGATCCTTGATGGTGATATTGACGCCGTGATCGCGCAGCGTCTTGTACATGTCGGGGTAGTTGCCCGGGATGGTGGTGTGGAAGAGATTCTTCGCGTCGTCGCGATAGTGGCCCGTGACCTCAGGACCGTTGACGATGACGTCGCCGATCTTGCCTTGGTCGGCGTCGTTGAGGAGCTGCGTGAGGCTGATGGTCTTCTCCTGGCCACCGCCAGTTGTTTTGACGACGACCTGCCACAGGAAGAAGAGGCAGGTGATCATGAAGACCCAAATCAGAATTTGTTTGACGGTCGAGTTCAAAGCGAATTTCCTCATTTTTTCTAGTCTACAGCCGCCAATGATCGCATTGGTACGTGTAAGGCGAGCTTACCGACAACTGCGCGAAAGGAAGCTAACAACGGTTAGACGGCGGCTGAGAAGGAATGTCTGGGCTGATGGGTAATTCTTGATTGTCAGTGCCAGGCCTGCTTCAGTCAAGTGATTAGATTCTACTCCCGGGCTTATGGATTCGGGATGCTAAATGGATATTCCACATGACTTTCGTGTGATGGAGGGTGAATTTTTGTCCTGAGGGGTTATTCGTGCAGGAAGAGGCGGAGTTCGCGGGGGGAGCGGTCGGCGCGGAGCTGGTGGGAGAGGTGGAGGGTGGAGCCGGTGCGGGCGGCGACGGTGGGGTCGGTGCGGAGGCCGCAGAGGGCGAGGAGGCGGGAGGTCTCGTCGAAGCTGAGGCGGGCGCCGAGTTGGCGGGCGGCGGCTCGGAGGACGCGGCGGCGGAGGGCGGGGTCGAGGGTGCGGAGGCGGTCGAGTTCGATGGAGATGGAGGATGTGCCGGGGGTGGTGCTGACGGAGCGGCCTCCGCCGCGGACGGGTTTTCCGGGCAGGAGAAGCTGGGGGAGGATTCTGCTGAGCTCGGTCTGCCAGCGGGATTCTTCTTCGCGGGCGAGTTCGGCGAGGTTGGCGAGGGTCTGGTCGAGGGACGGGTTGAGGGTGCGGAGCTGGGGGAGGATCTCGTGGCGGATCTTGTTGCGGGTAAAGGCGATGTCGGCGTTGGAGGAGTCGTTGCACCAGGGTTGATTGGAGGCTTGGAGGAAGGCTTCGATGTCGGCGCGGGGGGTCTCGAGGAAGGGGCGGAGGATCTTTCCTTTGGGGAGGTTGAGGACGGGGTGGATGGCGGAGAGGCCTTCGGTCCAGGCGCCGCGGAGGAGCTTCATGAGGACGGTCTCGGCCTGGTCGTCGAGGGTGTGGGCGGTGAGGATGGCGTCGGCTTGGTTAGAGGTGAGGAGGGTGGTGAAGTAGGCGTAGCGGAGGTTGCGGGCGGCCTCTTCGAGGCCTTCGCTGGTGGTGGCGATGCGGGTGGGGACGTCGGCGCGGTGGAGATGGAGGGGGATGTTGAGGCTGGCGCAGAGGTCCTGGACGAAGCGCTGGTCGGCATCGGCCTCTTCGCCGCGGAGGCCGTGGTGGATGTGGAGGGCGGAGAGGCCGATGCCGAGGCTGGCGCGGGGCGTGGCGTTGGCGGCGTGGAGGGTGAGGAGGAGAGCTACGGAGTCGGCACCGCCGGAGATGGCGGCGCAGATGCGGTCGCCGGGTTTGATGTGGGTGCGGTCGAGGGGGAGGATGGCGGGCATTGTTTCTATGTTATGGGAGATGCTTTTTAGACGCTGTTAGAGGCTTGTCTGCCGGACGGGCCCACTGCACTTGCCATCCCACAAACGAAGACCTGTTTGTGGGGACCCCGGTTCGGGTGGGCGTTCGCACGCTTTTTTAACCTTCGGGCGGGTCTCCCGTTGGTCGGCAAGGGAGATGTTGCTGCGGGGTTTTATACTGCTTCGATGTTCGAGACGAGAGTGGCTACGGTTGAGGATGCGGAGTTGATTGCGCAGCAGAGGCGCAGCATGTTCGTGGATGCGGGGCAGGCGGAGGATGCGAGTCTGCAGCCGATGGTGGAGAACTTCGTCCGGTGGGTAAGGCCAAGGCTGAAGGATGGGAGTTACATAGGGTGGATCGTTGAGACGGTGGAGGAGGACAGGCGCGTGGCTGCGGGAGCGGGGATGTGGATGATGGACTTTCCGCCGCATTGGATGGATGCGGAGCCGATGCGGGCGTATCTGCTGAACTTCTATGTGGAGCCGGTGTTTCGTGGGGAGGGGCTGGCGTATGGGCTGCTGAGGATGGCGGTGGAGGATGCGCGGAGGCGAGGGGTGAAGGTGGTGTCGCTGCATGCTTCGAAGTTCGGCAAGCCTATCTATGAGCGCAACGGGTTTGTGCAGAGCAGCGAGATGTTGCTGCGGCTTGAAGAGTAGACGCCGGGGTCAGAGGTTGCTGGCGGAGCCGGCGTCGCTGCGGGGGCCGCGATTGTTTTGCATCGGCGGTTGCATGAGGCGGTTGAGCTGTCGGATGTCCATGCCCAGCAGATAGATTGCCCTGGATATGGAGACTGCGATGATGATTGCGAATAGGTAGATCAACATGGCTTTCTCCTTTGGCCGCGATTTTGTGGTCGTTCATGCCGGTTGCGGGAACGGGGCTGCTGAGTAATGCGGATAGGAGTGGTGATTGGGGCCATGCTTTAGCCGGGATGTGTCGGTGGAAGCGAGGGCGAGGGTTGCGGGAAGCCAGATAGATACGCTGTGGTGGAGGCGGCGTCTTGTATACTTCGCTGGTTATGCGAGTTTTTGTGATACTTCCGGCAGCAGGGATGGGAACGCGGATGGCCGCGGGTACGGGGTCGACGGCGGCTCCAAAACAGTTTCTTGAGATTGGCGGAGTGCCGGTGCTGGTGCGGTCGGTACGGGCGTTTCTTGCGGTGGCGCGGGTGGACGCGGTGTGCGTGGCGGTGCGGGCGCAGGAGCGGGAGCGAGTGCAGGCCCAGCTGATGGAGTACAAGCTGGGCGCGCGGGTGCATATGGTGGAGGGTGGGGATAATCGGCAGCAGTCGGTGAGTAACGCGCTGGCGGCGCTGGAGTGCGATGCAGAGGACGTGGTGCTGGTGCATGATGCGGTGCGTCCGCTGATCGACCCGGCGACGATTGAACGGACGATCGATGCGGTGGTGAAGCATGGGGCGGCGATTGTCGGGCTGCCGGCGGTGGATACGATCAAGCAGGTGGAGCGGACGGCGGATGGGGCGATTGTGACGTCTACGATTCCGCGGGAGCGCGTGGTGCAGGCGCAGACCCCGCAGGGAGCGCTGTTTGGGCTGATGCGGAGAGCGTTCATTGAAGCGGAGGCCGATGGCTTTGACGGGACCGATGAGGCCAGTCTGCTGGAGCGGGCGGGGATCGAGGTTGCGGTGGTGGCGGGTTCGGCGAGGAACTTCAAGATTACGCAGCCGGGGGATATCGAGCTGGCGGAGTTTTATCTGGGACGGTAGATAGAGGAATCGAAGAAGCCGAACATAAATTGGCGGAATCGGTGACAATCAGTATTGAGTCTTTTTGGCTCCTGAGATGACGTCATGATGAGAATTGGTTACGGGTTTGATTCGCACGCGTTCAAGGCGGGGGTTCCGCTGGTGATTGGCGGCCTTGCGATTGAACATCCGGAGGGGCTGGCCGGCCACTCGGATGGGGATGTACTGCTGCATGCGATCACCGATGCGCTGCTGGGCGCGGTCTCGGCTGGAGATATCGGAACGTTTTTTCCGCCGAGCGATCCGCGGTGGAAGGGTGCGGCTTCGAGCGTGTTTTTGAAGACGGCGCTGGAAGAGGTGGCGACGGCGGGGTACAAGATCGTCAATATCGATACGGTGCTGGTGATGGCGCAGCCGAAGATTGTGCCGATTGCGGGCGAGCTGCGGGAGAGCGTGGCTGCGTTGCTGGGCGTGGAGCCTGGCGAGGTGGGGATCAAGGCTAAGACGCCGGAAGGACTGAACCAGGATCACGTTGCGGTGGCTCATGCGACGGTGTTGCTGGAGAGCCTGGCGATCTCGGAGCCGGTGGGTGTGATGGCCGCGACGGCTGATGCGGACGATGAGATCAATGATGTGGTGAAGACGCTGGTGGGTGAGTCGCGGGACGTCTCGGCGCTGGGGCGGAAGGTGACTCCGTTTGATACGGATGATCTGACTTAAGGATCTGAGAGGCTTTGTCCTGCCGAACGGGCCCACTGCTCGTGGGGAGGTCACTTCGTGACTTTTGTACCGGTCGGGGAGATGCTTTCTTCTTGGGGCCTCCCGTTGTTCGGGTTGGAGTGTGCTCCTGGTGGCTAGGATTTCACGATGGCGAGGGCGAATCCGTCGTAGCCCTTGAGGCCTACGGTTTGGATCGCTGTTGCGTCCAGTCTGGGGTTGCTGCCTAGCTGGTCGAGGAAGGTGCGTGTTCCGGAGACGATTGGGTCGGCGTGGTTTGGGTCGAGGATGTCGCCGTCGCGGATGACGTTGTCGCCGATGATGACGGTGCCGGGACGAGAGAGCTGGAGCGCCCACTGCAGGTAGGCCGGATTGTTTGGCTTGTCGGCGTCGAGGAAGATGAGGTCGAAGGGTGTGACGTCTTCGGCCTGGAGTTGCGCGAGCGATTCGAGTGCGGGACCTACGCGAAGATCGACGAACGGCGTGAGTCCTGCACGCTCGATATTTTCGGCGGCCACCTTGGCGTGGGCTGGGTCGAGTTCAAGTGTGACTAGTCTGCCTCCTGAGGGGAGTGCGCGGGCTAGCCAGATGGTGCTGTATCCGCCGAGGGTTCCGATCTCCAGGATTCGTGTTGCGCCCTGCATGCGGGCGAGCAGATGAAGCAGTTTGCCCTGGTTCGGCGCGACGTCGATGGCGGGTAAGTTGGCCTTGGTGTTGGATTGCACGGCGTCGTCGAGCACCTGGTCTGGGTGGACGAGTGCTTCGGTGAGGTACTCATCGACGGCGGTCCAGAGATTCTGGCCTTCGGGTTTCTTCGCAGCGTGAGCTGTCGCCATATTTTGCTCCATGCTCATCAGCATAGAGACAGTTTGCTGTGCGGGCAATCGTGCGCGATGCGGGCGCATGCTAGCGTGTTGGATAGAGAGTTGCGTGTACGAGGAGTGGGAATGCGAATCGGTTTGGCGTTGATGATGGCGATGGTGTCGAGTGGAGCGGCGCATGGGCAGACGGTGGCACAGGCTCGGTTGATGGACGCTCCGAAGGTGGCGGATTGCAAGGTGGAGGGTGCGGAGTGGGCGACTCCGGCGGAGAAGAGTTGTTATGCGACGACGCCGGATTATGCAGAGACGATGGCGTATCTGAAGCGCGTGCAGACTGCGGCGCCGGGGCAGGTGAGGGTGGAGGGGTTTGGAAAGACGGGTGAGGGGCGCGAGCTGGATATTGTGATCGCTTCGAAGGATGGGGTGTTCGATCCGGCTGCGATCCATGCGGCGAAGCGGCCGATTGTGCTGGTGCAGAACTCGATTCACGCGGGAGAGATGGACGGCAAGGATGCTTGTCTGGCGCTGCTGCGCGACATGGTGATCAACAAGACGAAGGCCGCGCTACTGGAGCGGGCGGTGTTTGTGTTTATTCCGATGTATAACGCGGATGGGCATGAGCGCAGGAGTCCGTATAACCGCATCAATCAGGAGGGGCCGGCGGAGATGGGGTGGCGCGGCAATGGGACGAATATCAATCTGAACCGCGACTACCTGAAGGCGGATGCGCCGGAGACGCGGGCGTTTATGGCGATGTTTCATCGCTGGCTGCCGGACTTTTTTGTGGACGACCATGTGACCGATGGTGCGGACTATCAGTATGACGTCGCGTTCACGATCGACGATGGGCCGAACGTTCCGAGCGGCACGGCGAAGTGGGTGAAGGAGGTTGCGACGCCTACGCTGGAGAAGTATGTGGATGCGCATGGGCATCTGGCCTCGCCTACGTACATCACTTTGGTGAACGATAACGATCCTGCGGATGGGCTTGGGTTTAATGACGATCCGCCGCGATTTTCGACGGGGTATGTGGTTCTCGAAGGGCGCCCGGGCATGCTGGTGGAGCTGCATATGTTGAAGGACTATAGGACGCGGGTGACGGGGAACTACGAGATACTTGCGGGTCTGATGGAGCTGATGAATCGCGATGCGGACAAGGTGATTGCGCTGAACGCTGCGGCGGACAAGGAGGCCGAGGGGCTTGGGTCGCATCCGTTGAGCAATGTGAGGTATCCGCTGGCGCTGGCGTGGGACGGGCAGACGACGCCGTTTCTGTTTCGCGGATACAAGTACACGCGGGAGTTGAGCGCGGTGTCGGGCGCGATGCGGGTGGAGTACACGCATGAGCCCTGGAACGTGTCGCTGCCGTTTCAGACGGGGGCGAAGGTGGTGACGGAGACGACGGTCCCGGCTGCATATATTGTGCCGGTGCAGTGGACGAAGGTGATTGATGTGCTGGCAGCGCACCAGGTGCAGATGGAGCGGACGACGGCGGCGTGGACGGGTGAGGTGGAGACGTATCAGTGTGCGGGGATGACGTGGCAGGACCCGCCGTTTGAGGGACGGCATCCGACGTTCAACGGCGAGGCGATGCATGGGCCGGGCAAGTTTGGGAGCTGCGTGCTGGTGCGGGAGAAGATGAGTTTTCCGGCGGGGTCGGCTGTGGTGCGGATGGATCAGCGGCTGTCGAAGGTGGCGCTGGAGTGGCTGGAGCCGGCGGCGCCTGACTCGGCGTTGCAGTGGGGGTTCTTTGATTCGATCTTTGAGCAGAAGGAGTATGGCGAGGCGTATGTGCTGGAGGTGCTTGCGCGCGAGATGATGGCGAAAGATCCGAAGCTGAAGGCGGAGTTTGAGAAGAAGGTGGCGAGCGATCCTGCGTTTGCTGCGAATGCTTATGCGCGGCTGGAGTTTTTTTATGAGCGAACGCCGTGGTTTGGGGCGAATCGTGTGGGCATGTATCCGGTGGGACGGTTGTTGAGTGTGGATGGGGTGCCGGTGGCGAGGTGATCGTTTCGCTGGCTAAGGCGATGGGCTATGATGGTGGGCTTCGAGTGGCAAACGAGGTGAGCTATGCATGATCTGGTCGTCGATCTGATTGCGGTTGCGGTCTGCGGAGGAGTTGGGGGATTTGCCAATGTGTTCATTGGGGACTCGGGTCTCCACCTGCCGACTATCGAAGATGGCATCTTTCGTCCGGGGTATATCGGTGTTGTGTTTGTAGGCATCGTGGCTGCTGTGGGAGCTTGGCTGGCGACGCAGACCTCGGCGCTGACTGGGAATCTGACGCCGTCGCCGCCAGTGACGCTGCGACTGTCGGAGTTGAGTACGGCGCTTATTGTGGGGTTTGGCGGGGCGCGGTGGTTCAAGTCGGAGGGCGAGACGACGATCTTTCGCAGGACGGCTGCGGTGGCGGCGAGCAGGAGTGCAAACAACGAGGCGGCGGCTGCTATTGCGGTGGGGACGCCAACGGAGGCGCTGAGTGCGGCGCTGAGGATGCAGTGATCTTTGGCTGATCTTCCAGCAGTGAGGGGCGCTTTGTGCTGGAGGTGCGGCCTGGGGCTGGGTCTTCGGTATGGATTTGTGAAATATCGTATTTCACCGGAGGCGCGGTCAGGATAGACTGCGAACATTCTGAATTTTTGAGGGATTCGATGAAGAGCAGGATTGCACTGGTTGTGTGTTTGCTGATGGTGGTTGGGCGCGGCGCGTTGGCGCAGGCTCCGGCGGGTCAGGAAGAGTTCATCAAGACGCACTATGCGAAGTTTGAATATCGCATTCCGATGCGGGACGGCGTGAAGCTGTTTGTGTCGGTGTATACGCCGCAGGCCGGTGCGTTCAAGGATGCGGGGCCGTATCCGTTTTTGATGACAAGGACGCCGTATAGCTGCGCGCCGTATGGTGAGGACCAGATGCCGAAGCGGTTGGGGGTGAGCCAGGAGCTGCTGGAGAGCGGGTACATCTTTGTGTGCGGGGATGCGCGTGGACGCTATGAGAGCGAGGGCGTGTTCCAGGAGATGAATCCGCACATCGACGATAAGAAGTCGAACAAGGATGTAGATGAGTCGACGGATATGTACGACACCGTGGAGTTTCTGCTGAAGCATGTGGATAACAACAACGGCAAGGTTGGGATTACGGGGATCAGCTATCCGGGGTTCTATACGTCGGCGAGCATTATTGATTCGCATCCGGCGATCAAGGCGGCTAGTCCACAGGCTCCGATGACGAACCTATTCTTCAACGACGATGGCTACCATGGTGGGGCGTTTATGCTGTCGGCTAACTATGGGTTTTATGTGTTCTTTAATCCGCAGAAGAATCCGACGCTGCCGGAGAAGCGTCAGCCGTTCGACTTCGGTACTCCTGACAGTTACAAATTTTATTTGAAGGCGGGGCCGACTGAGAGTCTGGATAAGGCGTTCGATGGGTCGAACTTCCTGTTCCACGATCAGCTGGTGCATACGACCTACGATGAGTACTGGAAGAAGCGCGATCTTTCCCTGCATATGAAGAACGTTCATGCGGCGGTGATGACGGTGGGCGGGTGGTTCGATGCGGAGGATCTGTCGGGGCCGTTCAAGACGTTTCATGCGATCGATGAGTTCAATCCTGGCGCGGTGAATACGCTGGTGGTGGGGCCGTGGACGCATGGCGGCTGGTCGATCTGGGATGGCGACAAGCTGGGCGATGTGAACTTCGGCTCGAAGACGGGGGTGTTTTTTCGGTCGCAGATTCAGTTTCCGTTCTTCGAGCATTATTTGAAGGGGCACGACGGCGGGGTGTTGCCGAAGGCTTATGTGTTTGAGACTGGTTCGAACGTCTGGAAGAAGTATGATGCGTGGCCACCGAAGTCGGCTGCTGCGAAGACGCTGTACTTCCATGCGAATGGAGGGCTGAGCTTCGAGGCTCCGTCGGAGAAGGCGGGAGTGGATGAGTATCTGAGTGATCCTGCACACCCGGTTCCGTTTGTGAACTTTACGACGGATTCTGTTCCGCAGCGGTATATGGACGACGATCAGCGTTTTGCTTCGCGGCGTCCGGATGTGCTGACGTATGAGACGGAGCCGCTGACTGAGGATGTGACGATCGCGGGGCCGGTTCGACCGAAGTTGAAGGTGGCTTCGACTGGGACGGATGCGGACTTTGTGGTGAAGCTGATCGATGTATATCCGAACGACTACCCGGATCCAGCCTCGGATGCGGTGGGGAAGAGAGTTCTTGGTGCGGCACCGATCTTGATGGGCGGCTATGAGCAGTTGGTGCGGGGCGAGCCGATGCGGGCGAAGTTCCGCGATAGCTGGGAGAAGCCGACGCCGCTGACACCGGGGAAGATGGTGTCGGTGAATGCGGAGATGCCGGATATCAATCACACCTTCCGCGCGGGGCATCGTATTATGGTGCAGGTGCAGAGCTCGTGGTTCCCACTGGTGGATCGGAATCCGCAGACGTTTGTGGATATACCGTTTGCTAAGCCGGAGCAGTTTGTGAAGGCGACGGAGAGTGTGTATCGCAGTGCTGATGCGGCTAGTGGGGTGGAGGTGCTGGTGGTGCCGCAGCACTAATTGCAGCTATGTCTTATTGGCTGATGCAGCCGGGGCATGAAGGCAAACAAACAGAAGCAGATCTCTACGGGATGACAAACAAAAGGACAGGCAACAAACGCTAAACCAAGTGAAAAGATCCCCCTTCGCAGGTTCGATGCGAAGGGGATCTTTTTGGGGCTGGAAGATTGCGCTACCAGATACGGACGCGATCTTTCGGTGCGAGGTAGAGCTTGTCGGTGGGCTTGATGCTGAAGGTGGTGTACCAGCCGTCTTCGTTGCGAACGGTGAGAGCGCGGTACTGTGCCGGCGCGTGGGGATCCGTAAGAACCTCCTGGCGCAGTGCTGCATCGCGGATGATGCCGCCCCAGTTCTGGCCGAAGGCGATGAAGAACTGCTGATCGCCGCTGAAGCCTGCGACGACGGGAGCGGCACTTCCTTTGAGCGAGGCGTGGAAGGCGTCGTAGGCGGCGGCGAGCCCGGCTACGTCGGCGATGTTTTCGCCAAGCGTCTGGCGGCCGTTGACGTGGAGATCGGGGAACGGAGCGTAGGTGTCGTACTGCGCGGCGAGTGCGGCGGTGACCGCGTTGAAGTGAGCGAGATCTTCGGGGGTCCACCAGTTGCGGACGCGGCCCATCGAGTCGAATGCTGCTCCTTCGGAGTCGAAGGTGTGGCTGATCTCGTGGCCGATGATGGTGCCGATGGCTCCGTAGTTGTGGGCGGCGGGAGCTTTGGGATCGAAGAAGGGCGGCTGCAGGATGGCGGCGGGAAAGTTGAGGCCGTTGTCGAGCGGCAGGTTGACGGCGTTTACGGTCTGGGGTGTCATGCACCACTCTTTGCGGTCGACGGTAGCACCGATGCGGCCTAGAGAGTAGTGATAGTCGAAGAGATCAGCCTTCCACATATTGGCGAAGAGATTGTCGGGCGAGACTTCGTAGCCGGTGTAGCTGCGCCAGTGGTCGGGATAGCCTACGCCGACCTGGAGCGTGCCGAGTTTTGCGATCGCTTCCTTTTTGGTGTTGGGCGCCATCCAGGTGATGCTCTCCAGGCGGACGCGGTAGGCAGCGAGCAGGTTGGCGACGATGGCCTGGGCCTGCGCTTTGGCCTCGGGAGAGAAGAAACGTTTGACGTAGAGCTGGCCGACTGCGTCGCCGAGTGTGGCGGAGACAAAGACATCGCCGCGGAAGTCGCGCGGACGCTGTTGGGTGACGCCGGAGAGCGTGGTGCCGAAGAAGGCGAAGCGCTCGTCGGCGAGTGCTTTGGAGGTCGCTCCGGCATAGTTTTCGATCACGTGGTAGGCGAGGAGATCCTTCCATGCATCGATGTGCTGTGAGGCCACGAGGGCGGCTTCGCCGGTGAAGGCCGCGGGCTGCCAGACGATGAAGGTGTCTTGCTTGTCGAGGCTGGCGGCGTGGAAGAACTCTGCCCAGTCGAGGCCGGGAGCCTTGGCGGCGAAGTCGGCGGCGTGCCAGGGGTTGTTGGCTTTGTGGATGTCTTCACTGTCGGCGAGTGAGACCTGCTGTTTTGCGATGGCGGTTTCGAGGGCGAGGACGCGGGCGGCACGGGCATCAGGATCAGACAGACCGACGAGACGGAACGTCGTTGCGATGTGGGCGAGATACTTTTCGCGGACCTGTTTCATTGCATCGGCGTCGGAGAGGTAGTAGTCGCGGTTCGGCAACTGGGTTCCGCCCTGGAGCAGGTAAGGAGCGTAGTGATCGGGGTCGTTGAAGTTGGGGGCGACCCAGAGTCCGAAGATATTAGCGGTGTGGAAGTTTGTGTTGTTGAGCGCATCGACGTCGGCGTGAAGGGTGAGGCCGAGGGCGTGGGCGAGTTCGTGCGGATTTTGGATGGCCGCAATCTCGGCCAGGTGTGGCTTGAGGGCGGGCAGGCCGTGCGACTCGATTGCGGCCTCGTCCATGAAGGAGCGGTAGAGATCGGCGATCTTGCGCTCGTCGGAGCCAGCGGGGGCGTTGCCTTTGGATGCGTCTTCGATGATGCTTGCCGTCTGTTTGAAGCTAAGGTCGGAGAGGCCGTTGAAGACACCGAGGGAGGCGCGGTCGGCGGGCAGTTTGGTGTGTGCGATGAAGCCGCCGTTAGCGTAGAGGTAGAAGTTGTCGCCGGGCGGGACTGCGGTGTCCATGTTGGGGATGGAGATGCCGGTGTCTGGGGTCTGCGCGTAGAGCTGGGTTGCGGCTGACGCGGTGAAGGCGCAGAGAAGTAGAGGCAGGATGCAGCGGATGGGAGGCGTCATTGCGTGGAGCTCCGGGCGACGGCTTTGGAGTTTTGGTGCTGTCGTCGATCGGACCATTATCGCCCAATCGGCTGGAGAAGAGAGAAAGGGAGAGCGGGGTTACGACGTGAAGAGGCATGTTGAAGGAATCAGAGGGCGATCGCGGGGAGGTCTTGCGCGATCGCCCCAGTTGTCTATCCGCGGAAGGCTGGTCCGCCAAAGGGTGTGCCAACGGCCCCGCCATCGACGAAGAGTTCGATAGCCTGCACGTAGGACGAGTCGTCGGAGGCCAGAAAGAGGACGGCTTTGGCGATCTCTTCCGGCTCGCCCAAGCGGCCGAGCGGAATGGTGGAGGCGAGGCGCTTTGCCAGTGCTTCTGCTTCGGCGGAAGGGCGGCCGGTGCGGTTCCAGATCGGGGTATCGGTGGCGCCAGGCGCGATGACATTGACACGAATGCCACGCGGCGAAAGGTCGGCAGCAAGGGAGCGTGCCATGCCGCGGATGCCTGCTTTGCTGGCGGCATAGGCAGCATAGCCGGCCTGGCCGAGGGAGCCAATGACAGAGCCGTTGAAGATGATAGAAGAGCCGTCCTTGAGAAGTGGAAGCGCGGCTTCGACGGTGAAGAAGGCCCCGGTCAGGTTAATGCGCAGGATGTTTTCGAAGGTGTCTTCGTCGGTGCTGCCCGCCTTTGTCTGTCCGGCGATGCCGGCGTTCGCGAAGACGATATCCAGATGTCCGAAGTCTTTTTCGATCTTTGCGAAGAGGTCTTTGCGGGCGGCGGAGTCGATGACGTCTGCGCGGTATGCTTTGGCCTTTGGACCAAGAGTCTGGATTGCGTAGTCCAGGGTCTTCTGGTCACGACCTGTAATAGCGACCTGAGCGCCTTCCTTGATAAAGAGCTTTGCGGTGGCGAGTCCGATTCCGCTGTTGCCGCCGGTGATGAGTGCTTTCTTGCCTGCGAGTTTCATGATGCGTCTCCTGTATCTTCGTTGGTTGCGATAGCGAGCCGTGACGATGGCTCGGGCGAATTCATTCAAGCATGATGGCCGTCATGCTTTGATCTTGTAAGCATGATGCTTGTCATGGATAATGTCAAGAGATGGGAAGAGAGGCGCTATGAGATATCCGGCATCGGAGACGGCAGAGAAGCACACACGCATCCTGAATGAGGCGACGCGACTGTTTCGCGAGCGAGGATTTTCGGGAGTCAGCGTCGGCGAGATCATGAAGGCAACCGGCCTGACGCATGGGCCGTTTTATAACCACTTCGATTCGAAGGAGGCGCTGATGGCCGAGAGCCTGTTGCACGGTATGCAGAAGACGCTCGATGGGCTGGAGACGACGGAGGGTTCGGCTAAGGGAAGGGCGGAGTATGTGAAAAACTATCTGAGTGGTGCTCATCGGGACGCTTGCGGGGCGGGATGCATGATGGCGGCGCTTGCGTCAGAGGTTCGCCAGCAGCCACAGGCGCGAGGGCCATTTACGACGCGTCTGAAGTCGATTGTCGCCAAAACGGCATCTCATTTTCCGTGGCCATCGAAGCGTTCGGCGCGTGGCGATGCGATCCGGATGGTGTCGTCGATGGTGGGTGCGCTGATCCTGGCGCGAGCGGTAGACGATGAGGCTTTTGCGGAGGAGATCCTGAAAGAGATGCGCAGGGGACTGGTATAAGCCGTGTTCACGTGTGCCAGGAGCAGAGAATATTCTCAGGCTTTGGCGAAGGGATGCTCCAGCGATGGGCTTTGCGGGGTGAACATTTTGCCGCCGTCTTCGGTGACGTGCCAGTCGTCTTCGAGGCGAACGCCGAACTCGCCGGCGATGTAGATGCCGGGCTCGTCGGAGAAGCACATGCCGGTTGCGAGTGGTGTGGTGTTGCCGCGGACGAGGTATGGCCACTCGTGCATGTCCATGCCGATGCCGTGGCCTACGCGGTGGGTGAAGTGTTTGTAGTCTGGGCCGTAGCCGGCGGAGGTGATGACGGCGCGTGCGGCTGCGTCGATGTCCTGGCATGGCACGCCGGGACGGGCTGCGGCCAGCGCGGCGGACTGCGCTTGACGAACGATGTCGAAGACCTTGCGCTGCTTGTCGAGTTTGGGCGATGCGGCGTTGCCGAGCACGAAGGTTCGGGAGATGTCGGACTGGTAGCCTTCGACGAAGCAGCCGTCGTCGATGAGGATGATCTCTTCTTCGCGGATGGTTTGTGGGTTTAATGAGCCGTGGGGAAGCGCGGAGTATTCGCCTATCTGACAGCTCGCCTCGCCGGTGACGCCGCAGCGGGCGTAGGCGAGGTCGATGAGTTGGGTGAACTGGCGATTGGTCATGCCGGGCTGGGCGGATTTGTAGGCTGCTTCGTAGACGGAGAGCGTAATGTCGTTGGCCAGTTGCATCAGCGCGAGCTCGGCGGCTGTTTTGATTCCGCGGCAGCCGAGGGTGATCGGTGTTGCGCTGGTGGTGGTGAGCGTGGGGCTGGCGTGTGCGATGCCGTCGGCGAAGACGAACTGGGTGCGTTCCTCGATGCCGATTTTGCCGGAGGTGAGGCCGGATTCTTTGAGTGCTCTTGCGACGAGCTTGTAGGGATCTTCGTCTTCGTTCCAGGTGTAGACGCGAGTGATGGAGGCTGAGGGCAGCGTTGCGGGTTTGGCTTCCATGCGTTCGCGCACACGGCCTTCTTCAAATACAGGGCAGACGATGAATGGTGCGCCGGTGGCGGGGAGAACCCAGGCGAAGAGGCGTTCGGACTGGCCCCAGCGCAGGCCGGTGAAGTAGGTGAGCGAGGTGCCTGTGGTGATGAGGATAGCGTCGATCTTGTCCTGGTGCATGAGAGCCCGGGCGCGGTCGAGGCGCAGTTCGCGCTCTGCGAGGGTGATGGGTACGGCTTCGCTGTGGCGGCTGGTAAGTGCGGCGATTGCGGGTGGGAGCTTCTCCTGCTGGGTGGACGGCTGCTGCTGCTGGGCGAGTGAGGCGGCAGGTGCAGCGGCTGCTGCGACGGCAGAGGTGAGGAGAAAGCGGCGGCGATTGATCATGGGTTTGGTGAGATTGTAACGTGGGTGCGGCTTTGGGATGAATGGTCGGCGCAAGAAATATCAGGAGCTCATGGTTAGAGCTGTACAACGACGAACGAACACGGGGTCGTTTCCAGAGGCTATGATTATTGAGACAACGGAGTGTAACGATGGCGATGATTACGACGGTGCAGCAGCATATTCTGCAACAGCAACAGGAGATGTTGAAGTCGACCGGACGTGAGGCGACGGGAACGTTTAGCTGGCTGCTGAGCGGGATCACGCTGGCTGCGAAGATGGTGGAAGCGAAGATTCGGTCGGCTGGATTGAGCGATGTGCTGGGCGCGTTCGGCGCAGAGAATGTGCAGGGGGAGCAGCAGCAGAAGCTTGATGTCTATGCGAACCAGGCGCTGCTGCACTGCCTGGGTCTGCGGGACAGCGTGGCTGCGCTGGTGAGCGAAGAAGATGAAGAGCCGGTGACGTTCAACCGCGATCCGGAGACGGGCAAGTACATCATCGTCTTCGATCCGCTGGACGGTTCGTCGAACATCGACGTCAATGTGAACGTGGGGACGATCTTCAGCGTGCTGCGCCGGTTGCCGGTGGAGAATGGCACGCTGGAGGAGTCGATTCTGCAACCGGGATTTCGCCAGGTGGCGGCGGGATATGTGGTGTATGGGCCTTCGACGGTGCTGGTGTATACGACCGGCAACGGTGTGCATGGGTTTACGCTCGATCCGGCGATCGGCGCGTTTGTGCTGAGCAATGAGCGCATGATGATGCCGGAGCAGGGAAGCTACTACTCGGTGAACGAGGCGAACGCGGCGGGATGGCCGGAGGAGTATCGCGGCTATGTGGAGATGCTGCGCACGGGTGGCCTGGAGCGGGAGTACAGCTCGCGTTACATTGGCAGTCTGGTGGCGGACTTTCATCGCACGCTGCTGAAGGGCGGAGTGTTTCTGTATCCGCCGACATTGAAGCAGCCGAAGGGCAAGCTGCGACTGTTGTACGAGGCTAATCCACTGGCCTTCATTGCGGAGCAGGCGGGCGGGATGGCGACCCACGGGGCTGGCCGCATCCTCGACATTCGGCCGGAGGGAATTCATCAGCGCACGCCGTTCTGCGTGGGCAGCAAACGTGAGATGGAGGCGCTGGTGGCGGCTGTGCGCAGATGAAGGAGTTTTCGAGCGTGGTGACGGATATACGCGAGGAGTCGCGGGTGGCGGGACGGCAGCGTTGGCTGATGGCGCTTGATCGCACGGAGTTTGGGGTTGGAGACGTTGGCGTGCTGGAGGCGGTGGCACGAAGTGGTGCACGGCTGTCTGTCCCTGTGCTGAGTGTCGTTGTTGCGGCAGACGAGGTGTGGCATCTGGTGGAAAAGCCGCTGGCTGCGGGCACGCCCGTGTCTGGGCGGGTGGGCGAAGTTACAGTGCGGCTGGGTGAGATGAGGGAGATTTGAGTCGAGCAGGGGCTTGCTGATACACTCAGTGAGATTGTTAGACGGCGCTGTGCCTGCGAAAGCGGTGTGCGATGCGCGTCTGGTGTGGGGCTGTAGCTCAGTTGGGAGAGCGCCTCGTTCGCAACGAGGAGGTCAGCGGTTCGATCCCGCTCAGCTCCACCAATAAAATCAATTACTTAGCCCAAAAATCTGGGAACAACAAACTACAAAATTGGTGACGTGGGAACAATCTGGGAACAAATCCCGGAGAGCTCCTACTTTTGTGTTGAATCACCCATCACAAGTGATGCCACCATCCTTCCCGCATCCCTCTTCTCATCGCCCACGGTCTGAGCATAGAGCCCCAGCGTCATCTCCGGAGTGGAGTGGCGCATGAGTTCCATGCTGACTCGTAGACTGATCCCACTTGATAGAAGCAGGGAAGCGTAAGACCTCCGGAGGGTGTGCCACCCGAGGTTTGACTTGGTGATCCCGGCCCTCTCTATGGCAGGGACAACGTTCCTGCGCCAGAGAGTGGCCGGCCAATAGGGCTGTTTCCCAAAGGAGATCTCCGAGGCGAAGATCCAGTCGTCGGGCTGACAAAAAGATGACTTCGCTCTCCACACTTGCAGCGCTTCCATAGCTTGTTGGGGGATTGGAAGCGCTCGGCGAGAAGATTCGGTCGCGTACTGAATCAGCTTGAGTGCACGAAATATCGGTAGGTTTAGTTTCCCGTCATAGCGCGCGTGAAGCTCGCGCCACCAATGGTTGAGGCCGTTCCCGGCTATGTAGCCGGCTCTGTGAAGTTCCATGGCTATGCTCTCCAAAATCTTAGTTACCAGCACTGGATGCTGTACTCCATTGTGTCCCGCAAGCCGCAGAACTGTGTCTCGGATTATTGCTCCAGATGGAATAATGCGTTCGAGAAAGTAATAATCGACCCTCCTTTTCTCGCCTACTGTCGCTCCAGACGTTGCAACGGAGAGTGCTCACTCGCCGGAGATGCAAACGAAAGGAGCAGATATGCAACCCAGCCTTCCCACCAAACGGCTTCACTTCCGGCGATTGCGTTCACAATGCCGGAGGTGGGCTATTCCATCGCTGATGTTCCTTGCCGCTCTGCCGGTCTATGCCCAGACTGGCGCGAGCCCGTGGGAGAACGCGGTCAACGCCCTTAAGACCTCGTTCACCGGCCCCATCGCACAGGGGCTGTCGCTCGTGGCCATTGTCGTCGGTGGCCTGATGTTCGCCTACGGCGAAGGCCAGTCGAAGAAGATGCTCGCCGGCATCGTCTTCGGCATCGGCATGGCGATCGGAGCAGTGAACTTCATGGCGTGGCTTTTCCCGTCGTAGCCGTCTGACGGCAGGCCCAACCAATACCCACAAACGACAGGAAGGAAGGAGGAAGCACATGGCAGAGGGCGGTTCACATCGCGACGCACGTAGAAACAAAGTCTACAAGGCAATGAACCGCCCGCTGACCGTGCTTGGCGCGGAACGCAGACTGTTCTTCGTCGCGCTGATTACAGGCGGCGCCATCTTCTCCATGTTGCACTCGCTGATCGGCGGCATCGGCCTCTTCGTCGTCGGCATCATCATCGCCCGCATTGCGACCAAACACGACGTAGAGATCCTGCGCATCCTCTTCAACTCCACGAAATTCCGCAGGCGCTACGACTCCATGAAGTGGGAGCCAACCGAGATCGTCATCAGGGGGCGTCGTGCTCAGGACTAGCAAGATCACGAAGGACTGGAACGAAGCCGGACCGTTTGCCGAGCAGCTCAACCTGTACGGCTTCTGGAACGAGCACTGCTTCCTGACCAAGACGGGAGATCTCGGCGCCGTCCTGAAGCTCGAAGGCATCGACTACGAGAGCCTCGACCATGCCGGACGCGACTACGCGGTCAAGCGGCTTGAAGCCGCTCTCCGCTCCCTCGATGACAAGACCCGCCTCTATCAGGTCCTGTTCAAGCACAACCATCCGGAGATCGCGCACGCCACGTATGACGACCCATTCGTCCGCGCCGCGGTAGAACAGCGTGCGGCATTTCTCAAGGAAAGGTCAGACCGGCTGTATTCCATCGAGATCTATTGGGTGGTCATGATCGACGGCAGTTACCGCAAGGCCGGTCTGCTGCATGCGCTGGCCCAGTTGCCGAAAGACCCGCGCTCGTCGCTACGCGACCTTCGCTCCCTGTTCTCAGGCGACAAGACGCGCACCCTGCTCTATGAGCAGGTCGAGCGCGACCGCGTCCGGTTGCAACAGAAAGTTCAGAGTTTGAGTGGGCAGCTTAACGATCTGACGAAGATCGAACTGTCAGGGGCGGAGAAGACCTTCCGGTTCATCCGGCGTCTCGTAAACTTCCGCCCCTCCAAGATCGATGACACTCCACTTCGCGGCTCGCGCCATCTGGACTGGCAGGTGTGCGGCTCGGAGTTAGAAGCGCACCGCGGTCATCTCCGCGTGAATGACGACTTCGTCCGCGTTCTCACGCTGAAGGAGATGCCCGCCGAGACTCGCCCCCTGCTGTTGCAGGGTTTGCTCGACGTCTCGGCCAACTTCCATGTCGTCACCGAATGGCATCCGGTAGACAACGCGAAGTCCCGCAAAGAGATTGCCTCACGCCGCCGCCATCACCATAACTCGAAGACCAGCTTCGTCTCGAACCTTCAGGACCAGCAGAACACCAACCCAAAGGACCAACTCGTCGACGACTCCAAAGAAGCCGCGGTGGCCGAGTTGGGTGGTGCCCTTACCTCGCTTGGCATGGAAGGCAAGAACTTCGGTGAGTTTGCCTTCTCCGTCGTGGTCTATGACGAAGACCGCCTGAAGGTGGAACACACTGTCGCGGAATTTCAGAAGCTGTTCACGCAGCACGACGGTCTGCTCTACGAGGAACGCTACAACCTGCTCAATGCTTTCTTCGCGACCGTCCCCGGTAACCGGCAGTTCAACCTTCGCAAGCAGTGGGCGCTCAACTCCAACTATGCCGACCTGTCTTTTCTCTTCTCGATCGATACAGGTTCAAAGTGGAACGCAGAGCTGAATAAAGAGTATCTGGCAGTCCTCGAGTCCACTCACGGCACTCCCTACTACCTGAACCTGCACTATGGCGATGTTCCTCATGCGCTGATCACCGGAGCCACGGGCAGCGGTAAGTCCTTCCTTACCTCGTTCCTGTTGCAGTCCGCACAGAAGTATCAGCCGCTGACCATCATCTTCGATCTGGGCGCCAGCTACGAGATGCTGACGCGGACCTTCGGCGGAACCTATCTCAACGTCGGGTTGAAGACCCCAGGCTTTAACATCAATCCGTTTTCGCTGGAACCGACTCACGAGAATCTCAACTTCCTTTATCTCTTCCTCCAGGTCCTGATCGAATCCGGAGGTCGCTATGAACTGACAACCGCGGATGAGAAGACGCTGTACGCTGCGCTGGAGCGCGTCTATAAACTCCCGCGCGAGATCAGGACGCTTACCAACTTCGCGTCCATCCTCGGGCCATTGGGAGAACGTCTCCATCGCTGGACGCGTGCCGGCCAGTTCGGCTATCTGTTCGACAACGTAGAGGACACGCTCACCTTCACGCGCTTCCAGACCTTCAACTTCAGCGGCTGGGATAAGTACCCCGATGTCCTCGAGCCGATGTTGTTCTACGTCCTGCAACGCGCTTCCTCGGAGATCGAGAAGCCGGAGAACGTCGGCATCTTCAAGCTCTTCGTCATCGACGAAGGATGGATCTTCTTCAAGAAGAAGATCATTCGCGACTGGATCACGAGGGCCGAGAAGACTTGGCGCAAGCTCAACGCGTCCATGATCCTCGCCACGCAATCGATGATGGAACTCAAAGACTCCGGATTGCTGGAGCTTGTGAACGAGTCCTGTCCCACCCGGATCTTCCTCGCGAATCCCGGCATAGACCGCAAGCTCTATGCCGAGACCTTCCAGTTGAAGGACACCGAACTGGAGCTGCTGGAATCTCTTGTTCCCAAGCGCGACCTCCTCTTCAAGCAGCCCCAGTATGCCAAGAAACTGCGGCTCGCGGTCGATCCCCTGAGTTATTGGACGGCTACCAACACGCCTCGCGACAACATCCGCAAACAGGATTACTTCGCCCGCTTCGGGCCGGAGCAAGGCTTGCTCCGGCTCGTTCAGGACCTTCCCAACCCACTCAACCAATAAGGAGACTTATGCACCGCTCGCCTATCTTCCCCCTTCTCCTCGGTCTTGCTGCCACCGTCGCACACGGCCAGCAGACCACCGCTCGCATCGTCAAATACCACGCCAACGACATCGTGAATGTCCGCGGCAAGATGAGCTACACCACGCTCATTCAGCTTCCACCAACAGAGAAGATTCTGGATGCGGCCACCGGTGACAAAGACTTCTGGATCGTCGATACGGTCGGAAACTATTGCTTCGTGCATCCGGCTAAAGCAGGCATTCATTCGAGTCTCGACCTGATTACCGACAAGGGCAGCGTTTATTCCTTCACCCTGAATGAAGCCGGGTCCTCCGATCCCGACCTGAAGGTCGTTATCGAGCCGTCCGACCCATCCTTGCTTGCCGCCGCCAACGGCGCGAGCAAGCTCGTCTCCGCTACGGAGATGATTGCTGCGCAAGAGCAGGCACGGCTCGCCCAGACTCATGCGGCGACTGCCGTCGAGCAGTTTCGCGCCGACTATCCCATCAAGGCTTTGAAGTTCGACTACATCTACCGCAACGAGAGTCCCTTCGATGTCTCCGCGATCTACCACGATGACAAGTTCACCTATATCAAGTCGTCTGCGACGGAGAAGTTCTCCATCTACGAGTTGAAGGACAAGAAGCCCGACCTGATCACCTTCCAGTTACAGGACGGGACCTATGTCATCCCCACTGTCGTCGATCACGGCTACCTCCAGATTGGCAAACACAAGCTCAGCTTCGACCGCACAGGTAAATAGGAGGCATCGTGCCAGAGGAAAAGCAGAATCCCGAAGTAGCCGAGGTGCAGGCTGCGCCTCCGTCCCCGGCCCCCCCCGGCATTGCGCGACAAGCGCGTTCTGCCGGAGGGTGTCGTCCCGAAGCAGGCGCAGGGTTACGTCGTTGCCGGACTCGCTGTGCTCATCCTGCTCGCCGTAATGTTCTCGAAAAACCACACTAAGACCGCGTCAGTCGCTCTCCCGAACACCACGCCATTCTCAAGCGATGCTAACGCAAGAAAAATCGCGGAGCTGGAGCAGAACCTCAGCGCGGAGCAGCGACAGAGCCAGCAACAGGCCCAACAACAAACCTCCGCAGCCGGCTCGACAACAGGAACCCAGGCTTCTAAGCAGCTCGGTGGCCCGTCGTCTCCTGCTGCGCAGTCGGTAACGCCTGCCGCCACCGAGCCGCCCCGCGATCCCATCGCGGATGCGGAGAAGGCAATGGCATTCAAAGCGCGGTTCGCCTCGAACCTTGTCTCTGCCGGTGCCGGCGCTTCGCGCCCATCGGCTCCTCCTTCGGACTCCGCTGACGCGATCGCCCGCCCAGAGAGCGACTCGGCCACATCTGCTCTTCGTTCTGCGAACTCGTCGTCGCAGGCTGCTGCTGCGCAGTCCGCCACTGCGAATAAGCGTGCGCCAGAGGTCAACATCAATTCCGCGCACGGCCTGCCCCTCGTCCTCTATGAAGGCACCACCATCGACACGGTTCTAACGAACCGGCTCGACGGTGAGTTTGCTGGGCCGGTCAAGGTTATGGTGTCGAACCCCATCTATAGCCATGACGGTCAGCATGTTCTGATCCCCGAAGGCAGCTTCCTTCTCGGTGGTACGCAGAAGGTTGCCGGCTTCGGCCAGAAGCGCCTTGCCGTCACCTTCCACCGCCTCATCATGCCCGATGGCTACTCTGTCGATCTCGACCAGTTCCACGGTCTCGATCAGATCGGCGATACCGGGCTGAAAGACATAACCAACAACCACTATCTCGAGATCTTTGGAACGTCGATCGCACTCGGCGTCATCGCCGGTGCGGCAGAGACCACAACGAATAGCGGCTACAACGAGACCGGCTCTGAAGCATACCGCCAGGGCATCGCTTCAAGCCTCTCACAGTCGAGCGCCAATGTTCTCGATCGCTTCATCAACATTCCGCCAACGATAACGATCCGCGAGGGGCATCGCATCAAGGTTTATCTCACCCAGGACATGCTGCTGCCTGCTTACGAAAACCACGACATGCCGGCGGTGTTTTGATGCGTGCCCTTCTCGTCGTCTGCTTCGGCTGCGTGCTCATGGGTGGCTGTGCCTCCCCCACGCCGCCGCCGAAACCCTCTCCCTATCGGTTCAAGACGCCGGAATGCGTTGAGGTGCACTCCCCATCCTGTCCCGCATCCATCCACCAATAACTCCTCGAGGTTCCACCATGAAAGCAATAAGAACTGTACTTTCCGTCTTCGGACTGTTTACCGCGTTCGCGCCCATGGCGCACGCTCAGTTCGGATCGGGCATCGTCTACGATCCCACCCAGAGCGCACACGCCTTGCAACAGATCGAGCAGGGAGAATCACAACTCCAGAAGTGGGCAACCGAACTCAATAATTGGCAACAGCACCTCCTCAAAGAAGCACAGATCTACACGACTGCCGAACAGACCCGCACGCAGATAGTCACCATGTACAACCTGGCCTACCAGATGTCCACCATGCCTCAGAACCTGGCGGCACGGTATCGGGCTGATTGGTCGCAATGGCAGAGCCTCGCGGCGCCCCCAAATACCTACGGCAACACGTCACCCCTGGTGAACGCGCTTAACTTTGGCGGGCTACCGCAGTCACAGCAGGGATACACCAGCGCCTACGTGCAGCCTCAGGGCTACCCCTCCGGCAATTACTCGTCTCTCGACTCTCGCACCCAGGCCACCGTTGCTAACCAGTACGCCACCTCAGAGCTCGCACAGACAACGACCACCAACACGCTCTCGACCCTTGGAACCATTCGCACCAACGAGTCGGCATTCGCCTCGAAGCTGACCAATCTCGAATCGGATACCTTCTCGACAGATCCAAGCCAGCAAACCCAGAACGCCCTGCTCGGCAAGATCAACTCGGCGACACTGCTCCAGATCCACTCGCAGCAGGACACCAATCAGCTGCTTGCAGCCTCCATACAACAGCAATTGATCGCGCAGAAACAGCAAATCGACGCTCAGAACCGCGCGATCAATAACTCGATTTACTTCCAGCAAAACTTCGCCAACACCATGCAGAACGTGAGCAGCGGCGTAAGTACCTCATTGCATGCCATCTCGCTCAGCACCACAGGACAGTAGACCGGAGGTCGTACATGCAGGACAATCCATTCACCTTTCTCGGCCAGGCTATCAGCCAGCTTCTGTCCTCGAACAGCGGGGCGCTACAAGCAGCGGGACTCGATATGTTCCGCGGCCTGGCCGTCATTCTTCTCGCCTGGTTTGGGATCAAATCCGCACTGTCCGCTTCGCAGGGACACGACGGATTCCATTTCGGCAAGTTCGCCGACCTAATCCTGCTGATCTCATTTGGTTTCGGGATGCTGACCTATTACTCGACGCCGATCCCAGGCGTCGAGTACAGCTTCAGCGATCTCGTCACCAAAGAGGCGCTTAGCATCTCTGGCCAGATCGAGTCAGACACCACTCAACAGATCGCCACCACGGTTACTGCAGCCGAGCAGCAACTCGGAGCGCCTCCGGGCAACTTCAACATCCTCGAAGACCTGGTCTATCTGATCCTCGCGCTCCTTCTGGCCGCGATGGAGGCGGTGTCTTTCGCCGTGATCGCTTATGGCTACGTCGCCGCCGCCGTATGCGTGCTGATCGGCCCAGTCTTCATCCCGTGGTTTGTCGTGCCGAAGATGGACTGGCTCTTCTGGGGCTGGTTCAAAGCCTTTATCGGCTTCAGCTTCTATCAGGTCATTGCGTCGGCGTTCATCTTCGTCTTCTCGAAGGTGCTGACCTCGATGTTCCAGGTCATTGGCACGATCAGTATCTCGAACGCTCTGATGGAGCTACCCGCTCTATTTATCACGCTCTTTGTCTGCATCTACGGACTGGTCAAGATCCCCGAGTTGACCGGCGCCATTCTCAGCGGACGCAGCGGAACCTGGGTCAACCCGATGGGACGGTAATCATGACGGATACAAATAAGACGTTTCCAATCACCGATGCTGGACGGAAGTTTCTGGAGTTGTACGCCGAGCCTGTCGTCACTAACACCTATCTGAAGGTGGCACTCCTTGTGCTCTCCACAGTCACACTTACTTCGCTCACGCTCCTCTATCGTGCCGAGACCGCTGCCTCGCGGCTGAAGCCGCTCGTCATCTCGGTCTCGGAGGCCGGACGAGGGCAGGTATCGAGCTACGCCGACTTCTCAAAAGTCCCCGTCGATCGCGTGAGCAAGTATTACCTCGCTCGCTGGACGGAGCTTTATTACGGCCGCAATCACGCCACATTGCAGCGTGATTTCACCGAGTCCCTCAACTTCTTCTCGAATGACTTGCAGGGTGCTACGCTGCTGCGCGTCACGAAGGCCAAGACGCTCGAAACCTTCCTCCTCGATCCCAGCGCTCCGAACATCGATATCGAAATTAAAGCAGTTGTGCTTGAGGACCTGCGGCAGGCTCCTTATCGCGCCCATATCGAATTCGAGAAGGTCTTCCGTTCACCAGGCGATCAGGACGAACAGCGCCGTGAGCGCTGGACTGCGAATATCGTCTATGGTTTCCGCGACGAAGTACCCAACAAGATGTTACTCACTAATCCTCTTGGCCTGGTTGTCAGCTATGTCCACGAGGATCAGGCTTTCGGGAGCTAAACTATGCGACCGAAGAAGCCCATCCTGCTCTATTGTGCTGACCGCGAGTTGCTCTCGACCATCCTGTTCGCATTGCAGCTGCACCCCTATGACGTTGTAGCTGTCCGTGACAGCGTAGAAGCTTCGCGCCTGGCGAACGACAGAGAAGCGCCCTTCGTCTGTGGCGTTCTGATCCACGCGCAACAGGCCGATCCAGCCGGCAGGCTCATCCATCGGCTACTGGAGTGTGGTTCGCAGATGCCTCTTCTGCTGGTAGATCGCGCTGGGGATCTGGCACCCGTCCGCTACGCAGACATGGTTCTCTACGGCCGTAATACGACAATGGCCCATATCCTCGCCGGTATCCAGGTGCTCTGCCGGCGCAAACCCAGTCCGAAACCACGGAGAGCCGCGTGACCCAGGCCTTCATCTTCAACAAGAAGGTCGCACTCCTCTGGAATGCCGTCACTGTTGTATTCAAAAGATCCGACGGTATCGTCCCCTATTCATGTTCGGACACCCGCTCGGTGCTGATCCTACGCCCTTGCGGACTGCGCCTTCTGCTTTTGCCGGACTCCTCCCCCAACCCAGTGCGTTGGGTCCCACCTGTTGCCTCGATCACCGCTGTGTACAACGGGGATGAACAGGTCGAAAAAGGAGGCAAACCTGTTCGTATCGTGAAGATGTTCATTCCGTATGGTGGAGGCTTAATTGCCTCAGCCATCTATAACGGTGAGATCGGTTTATTCACGATTGAATTCCGCGACAATGACGGTGGTTACCATGGCATGGTTTTTCGTATGCCAGTAAAGGACGCATCCCTTGGTTTGTCGCAATTGACTTCGCTGATTCAGACTCCCGCAGATGCATCGTCCCACCTTCCGGAGCCATCATGTAGTTCTGAGCTAACGGCTGGAAAGACGCTGATCGTAGATCCCATCACCTCGGATATAAAGCCTGGCGACCCGGCATTGCCTGCTGAATATAGGGCTTTGGTTTATGAACACCTCGTTCAAACGCTCGAAACGAAGGCGGATCTAGAGCATGTGTATCGATATGGCTCCAGGGAGCAGCATTGTGCAAACTACACATTGGACGTGACGATCAGGGGCTTCAAAAAGGGAAACAATGTCGTTAGAGCGTCAGCAGCCTATTTGGGGGCATTTATTGGAACGACGCAGCTTACGTATCATCTGCGGATCACGGACAGGAGTGGTCAGGTGGTTATCGAGCAGGATCTTAAGAAAACTGTCAGGGGAGAGCGCGAGAGTCTGGATGTGACGAATCAGATTGCAAAGGCGACAGCCAAGAGCCTTGTCAAAGCCTCCAAGAAATCACGAGCTTCATAGACCGAGAGCAGCGGATGCTCTGAGGCCGGCTCATATTGCCGGAGCACCCGACTGCTGATGCGATCTTTGTACCTCTCTCTCAACGTGGCACTACTGCGGTCTGCGTCGAGCGTTGGTTCCTGCTGTCGAAGGTGTCGCAGGGGCGTCGACAGTAGGAGACTTTCTCCGTAACCTCGACCAGCACCGAGAAGGAATTGAAAAATGATACGAATGTCTTTGGCTTGGGCAGAATGGCTTGGGCTGGTTTGCCTTATTGGCCTGGGGATCTCGGCTTCCGGTGTCGCTCAAACCAGATCCGACTCCGCTGATGAGCCGATCACCACTCGGCACACCGTGTCGATTCACGGAGAACCGCTCAACTATACAGCTCACGCAGGGTATCTCTCTTTGCTTGACGAGCAGGGCCGATTGCACGGTCGAATGTTTTTTGTGAGCAATACCGTAGATCGCCGCCCGTCTGACCCAGAGCGGCCAATCATGTTTGTGTGGAACGGGGGGCCAGGTTCGAACGCAGCACTGCTGCAGTTGGGCGCATTGGGGCCGAAGCGAATTCCCGATAGAGGTCTGAACTCGCCCGCACCCTCAGGAACCAATCTCGTGGACAATGAAGATACCTGGCTAAAATTTGCGGATCTTGTCTTCGTCGATCCGATCTATACGGGCTACAGTTATGCAGCATCGGCTGATTACCAGAAAGAATTTCTGAGTGATGAGGGAGACGCCGATGCCATGGCAGAATTTATCCGCCTTTATCTATCCCATTATCAAGTGCAGCAGCCGATCTTTCTAGTGGGCGAAAGCTATGGGACGTATCGTGCCGTGGGCGTGACAGATATTTTGATTCGTCGAAAGATACCGGTGAAGGGAATTATTCTCCTGTCGACGATCTTGAATTTCGAGACGAACCCCGATCTCGCTCATGCTTTCCTGCTTCCCAGCTATGCGGCCACCGCCTTCGCGCAAAAAAAACTGGCTGGAAAGCTGTCACTCAACCTGGAACAGACCATCGATGAGGTCCGCGAGTGGTCTGAAGGGCCCTACCTGACTGCCTTGACGCAAGGTGACCGCCTATTAGATCGAGACAAGGCCGCAATCGCGGATCGCCTCGCGAGTTATACTGGGGTTTCCAAAGACGAATGGATTAAACATAACCTCCGACTGTCTCCCGACCAGTACGCGGTCGCAGTTCTCGGGCCGGGTGGAGCAAAGTATGTCGGGCACTATGACACACGGATGATTGGCATAATGCCAGGTCCCGATGCGAGCTACGTTGTGGCCCAGGACCCGAGTCTCGATAATGGTGAAAAGGCGCGTATCACGTCATACCTTCGATCAGACCTCGGCTGGAAGAGTGACATGCTGTACGCGGGACCGTTTGGAGGCCGATGGCCTTCACCTGCGACTCCTAATGCTGATTGGACCGCTATGCTGTGGAATCGCAGCTCCTCGGATCGTGCAGGTCTTATCGCTAACTCCCTGCATGCGGAGTCAGACTTGCGAATCATGATTGCGTCGGGAGAGTTTGATCTGTCGACTCCGTTCTCCGCCGCTGAATACTCGATCGATCACCTGTTTCTTCCAGCCTCGGAGCGTGCCCGTATAAAGTTCATCCGTTATCCGGGTGGGCACGCAGCATATATCGATCATGCTGTCCGTACTCAGTTCTCGCATGATGCGGCAGAATTCGTGAACAGCACTCGATGACACGGCCTGAAATCGGCACTCGAGGTTCGTGGATCAAGTGCTGATTTTAGAACGCAGAGACAACCGATATTGCTTATTACGGTAATGAGCCCGATGGTGAGTCGGTCATCATGGTCTGAATGGACAGGTAGGGAATCGATGACTGAGCATCGTTGTATAGAGATTGCGTCAGTGGTACGTAGGGTCGTCTTTGTCATACTCCCTTTTGGGTTGCCAGTAACTCAACAGGACACACAAGACGGCCGGAGCTCGGACAAGTCGTACGGTTCCGCAGAGTTTGATTCTCCCTTCTTTCCGAACCTGGAGAGAGGCACGAGTGCAATAGATCAATGACATGGGATCCCGCCGTCTTCGTTCCCCTGTCACTCGTCCATGCTCTGTTCCTGCCGCAAAGAATGATGGAATCGGCAATAAATCCGATGAACGCTTGGCTATGGCCAGCCACCGACGCTTCCTCCACGATTTCGCCACACGTGGACCCGTGCTCGCGGGGGTGGACTGACCTCAACTTGCATGCGCTGCCTTACTGCATTGCAACTGATACAGATGAAATGTCTCTTCTTGCATTAGAGCAAAAGCATAGATGTACGCCGGGTCTACAGAAGTAAGAGAGGAATGGATAAGAGCCTTACCCCATGTTCATTCGAAACAGTCAGTCTAAGGGAGCGAGATATGTGCACGTCAGACCAGAATCCGTGTATGAAACATCGGCTCTCTGAGCTCGAGTCTGAGAACTCGCGGCTACATCAATTGATCGTAGAACTCCTGGTCAAGAATCAAAAACTTCGAGAGAGGAATCTGATCACAAAGAATTCGGAGCAAATACCCGATTAAGGCGTTGATTGCTGCTTTCCGTGCCGAGCAAGGGGCCCGCGATGTGTTCAGTGTTTTCGTCCAGGATTTGGCCTGCGAGCAACAGCGCCAACGACTTGACTGAAGCGCATGGTGGCAGATTTACTTCACAAAGTATGCGTTGAGCATCGGAACATCCGAGAGCAATGTGTCCAGGCGTTGAATCTTGTTACCACGGAGAGTCAGGATCGTTGTGAGGTGCTCGTCCAACAATCTCCCGTCTTTGCGCCCAGTATTGTGCAACAGAAAACCTACATCTTTGTAGCCGACCACAATGTGCTCGATCTGAACATTCACTTCAAACGCATCGAGTATCTCTGCCCGCATCAGGATTCCATCTACGCCATGCACCTCACCGGACATGAGACTCGTTCCAGGCAAACTCCATACAACGTCCTCGGTTACAAAGGATTGAAGCAATTCGGTATTGCGCGCCTTTAGTGCCGTCGCGAAATCGATAGCCAGTTCTCTTTTCTGCTCGGTTGTCATATTGGCTCTCCTGCCAGTATCGCGAGGTCCTTATGCCTGGTGGCCACAAAGACCACCCCTGAAGGATTGGATTGCGGCGGTTGGGGAAGCGTCGATTGAATCTGCGGTCTGTGTCGGACGAATATCTGTGAATGACAATGGTCGTAAAGATTTAGCCTGCAGCGCCGCTGTATATCTTCTCTTGCCAATTCGCCGTTCGCCGCGGCGCGAGAGATCAGATCATGCAGTCATCAAATGACAACGCACTACCGTCATATCGCGCCGCGGCTCCGGGGTTTATGGCATAACGTTGTGTTCGTGGGTAAACAGCAGTTCACAGCGCTTGCGATCCATGAAGGCTTCTTCATCAGGAATGACATTCTGCCGGTATGTATCCGAGGCGAAAAATGCCTTCGCTCCGGCCATGTCATCGAACCAAATCTCAGCGATTCCGTCGAACTTCGAGGCCGTTGTTCCTGGCAACGTATCGCCCGTGACGTGATTCTGGATGTACTTCCGAACATACTGCTTTGACGCTGGCTGAGCAGCAAACAGGGGACCGTGCACGTCGCGCCAGTGCTCGATGTACTGTTCATATGTCAGGTCGCTACGACGAACCATCAGAATACTTAGCTTAATCATTGTTTGTTTCCTTTCTCGATCGTGGTGGTTAATCTTGAGCAATGCCATGGAAGACAACGCGATTCTCAAAGGAGAGCCCTACAACTCGCGGTCTCTTGGGCTGTTCATCATTACGAAGCGGCACTTCATAACGACAAGCTTGCAAAACTCGAAGACTAAGCGGCTGTGAGTTGAAGCGCCGCAATGGTGTCGGCGGCGCTAATGATGTGGCTGGCATAAAGCGGAAGATTGATCTCCAGCGTCATCCGCATCTCTTCCCATTGATAGGTGGCGATCGCATTCTTCACAAGGGTTACGTCATATCCGAGCTCTACAGCAAAGCGCACTGTCGAGTCGATGCATGTATTCGCACGGAGTCCAATTACGATCAGTTTGTGAACCCCATGTCTCTTGAGTTGGAGATCCAGATCGGTGTTGGCGAAGCCGCTGGAGCACCAGTGTTCCTGAGCAATGATTTCGCCGGGTAGCGGCGTAAATTCATCGCGGAACGTCCCGCCCCAGGAGCCGGCTGTAAAGAGATGTTTTTCGTGACCCCACGTTTGAATCGGAGCGATGTACTTCCAGGTGTTGCTTTCGTCCTCCGCACCGCGGTCCCGGTGATGGGGCGCGAAGAATACCGGTATGCCTGCGGCACGAGCCGCTTTAAGCGTAGCAAGCATATTCGGCACGCAATTGACCGCTTCTGCTATCTCCTTGACCATGGGCCAAAGTATGCCCCCTTCCGAGATGAAGTCGTTGTATGGATCAACGACTAGAAGGCCCGTAAGGTTTTTCTCAAATACTGGTGCGCTCATCGTAAATTCCTCCTTGATTGGCGTAAATGTGATGGCGATGCTGCTCACTGGCCGAGGTTGGGAATAGAAGCGTTTCTTGCTCCAGGTCCGCAGTGATCATGCGCCGCCTACCGTAGCTTTGGCCAATACTGTATTGGGGAAGTTTTGATTGTCTATGCTTATCGTGAATCATGATTGCCACGCAGGCCTTCGAGCCTTGTGGACTGAGGTCTCAGACTGGGGCGAGCTTCGTCGCCTCCGCATCACGTATGAAGTCGAAACCGCGGCTCCCACAGCCGATCTCTTTTCGATACCATTCCGGTGCTTATCAAAAGCAGCTCTAGATTGTATTGATAATTCACGGCTAATGCCTGATCTAATCAGCCAGAGAGAAGTGAGCGGAACGACCCAAGACCTGCTAGTAGCTCGCTTACACCTTGGCCTCACACAATAAAGGAGAAGTATCGTGGCGATCCAGGAAGAATACGACGCTATTGTTATCGGTAGCGGTGAAGCTGGCAAATATATGGCCTGGCATCTGGCCTTGAAAGGTCAGCGCGTCGCGACTGTTGAAGACAAGCAGCTGGGAGGAGCCTGTCCGAATGTGGCTTGCCTGCCCAGCAAGAACATCATTCATTCTGCCAAAGTCGTGTCGTACTTTCGACGGGGTGATGAATTCGGCCTGGAGCACGGCGATTTTAAAGTTGAAATGGCCAAAATCAACAGCCGTCGGAAGCAGATGGTCGATGGGCTCCGCAAAGTCCATATCACTAACCCCGAAAAGAATCACGCCGAGATCATCATGGGTTTCGGACGGTTCGTCGGACAAGACTCCGTTCAGGTGGCTCTCAACGGAGGTGGAACTCGTACCCTGAGATCCAGCCAAATCTTTATCGATACCGGATCAAGAGCGACCATTGATCTCGTTCCTGGCCTCATAGAATCCAAACCCCTTACCCATGTCGAGGCTCTTGAACTCGAGACAGTGCCCGAACACCTGCTGATTCTTGGTGGGGGCCACGTAGGTCTTGAGTTCGCACAGGCGATGCGCCGCTTCGGGGCTCGCGTGACTGTCATCGAACGTAACCAAGCCCTTGCGCAATGGGAAGACCCCGACGTCTCTGACGGTATCGCGCAGTTATTCCAGGACGAAGGTATCTAGGTTCTTTGCGGCGCGACAGTTACACGTGTAGAAGGTCTATCTGGCAAATCTCTTACGCTTCATCTCAGGCAGGGGGCCGACGGAGAGCACGGTCCTCGGCACACATCTTTTGATCGCGACGGGCCGCACACCTAATACCGAAAATATGGGCCTCGAACTCGCCGGCATCAATACGACTTCATCCGGGCACGTTCGAGTCAATGAGCGTCTTGAGACCTCGGCACCAGGCGTATGGGCAATGGGAGATTGCGCCGGATCGCCGCACTTCACACATATTTCGTTCGACGATTTTCGCATCGTGCGAGATAACCTCGCGGGCGGGAAGCGCTCCACCGTCGGGCGTCAGATTCCGTCCTGCACCTTCATAGATCCCGAATTGGCTCGGGTTGGACTTAACGAAACTGAAGCCAGACGCCAGGGCATTCCATATCGATTGACAAAGATTTCGATGCTCGCAGTTTTGCGCACTCGAACACTTGGTGAGACTCGCGGTTTTCTCAAGGCTCTTATCTCCGACGATGACCGGATCCTTGGCTTCACGGGTTTTGGAGTCGGCTCTGGAGACCTTCTTCCGGCCGTCCAACTCGCGATGAGTGTTGGTTTACCCTATACCGCTATCGGGGCGTTGACGATAGCTCATCCCACGTTCTCTGAGGGACTGCAGAGTCTGTTTTCTGCGTCCCCGGTTAGAGCGACATAATTTTGAATGGCAATTAGAAACTGCTCAGAGCTGGGGGATATCCAGAGACAACGCCAGCGTTTGGAATGGAAGATCGTCTTCACCAGCAGTCGCCGGCAGGAAGCGTACCTCCGGCGACTACTGGTGGACTAGCCGCTGCTGAGCCCTGTGGCGATCTGCTCGAAATCAGACCGAGGCGCCACATCCCGCCTCAACAAGAGTCGAGCTGCCGATACCGTCGGAGATCTCTTCTTCGGCGTTCGCAAACGCGGAGTGTTCTTCGAACACCTGAGCGGCCTCTTCCATCCTCCGGAGATACTGCAGGACGGCATTTCGAAGGCATTCGACCGCCTTTTCCTGGTGTCCGGCATATTTCGAATGAGCGATCCAAACGTCTTGTGCTGGAGAAAAGTCGCTGATGTGTAGCACTTGAAGTTGGTCTCGATATGGAGATGTCTGGTAGACCTGAGGCGGTATGACCGCCAGACCCAGTCCTCGAGAGGCCATAGAGAGTTGAAAATCCTTCCCATCGGCCTCAATTGCTATACGGAGGTCCAGGTTCCTCCGGCTGAAAGCGTCTTCCAGCGAGCGGCGAGTGCCGCAATCCTCGGCGTTCACAATCCAGGATTCAGTAGAGATGTCCTGAAGAGTCAACTCACCAGGGTAAGTCAGCGCATGTGAGGCTACCACGATCCCGGATTGCTTGCCCAGATATTCGGTGATGAGATTGGTCGGCGGTTCCGTACCCTGGGAAAAGAGCAACGCGGCCGCGTCAATCGTTTTGTTATGGAGTCGTTCCAAAAGCGTCTTCGTCCCCTGTACGTAAGCATGAAGGTGCAGGTGAGGGAACTGGGTGCGGAGAGCCTTCACAGGATCCAGGATCGCAAGGTCTCCCAGGCCACGAACCACACCGAAACAAAACTCTCCAGAAGGTTCATCGTTATGAACTACCGTCGCTTTGAGGTTGATCACATTAGCGAGGATCGGCTTTGCGAGATCATAGGTCGTTTGGCCCGCTCTTGTGGGTTGGAGTGGGCGCATCTGCCGATCGAGCAGGGAGACTCCCAGCGCATCCTCAAGGCTTTGAACTCGACGCGTAACCGCAGACTGTGTCAGGTGAAGACGTGCCGCCGCGGCCATCACCGAGCCACTATCGACTACTGCAACAAATGATTCCAAATCGAATAGGTTCATCTTTCCCCCCACTGAAACTACGTCCCGACCATTGCACTTCGATCATCAGTACTTCGGAGATGCCAAAACGAGTGACTTGCCTAATGCTGCCCGCGCCCGCGCCAGGCGGGACCTTGCTGCAGGCACGGATATTCCAACGGCATCCGCCATTTCTTTCATGGAGTAAGCCTCGGATTGGTCGGTTTTGACAACGCAACGGAGCGCTATCGGAAGTCCGCTTATTGCCTTTCTGAGACGGGCACTTTGCTCGGACGCCATGTATTGGGCCTCAGGATCCAGCGATGTGTCGGGGATGTCCCAATCTTCCCAGGTGTCACCTCCGTCGAGAGATCTCTCTACGGGAACCTCTTGTCCCCTCTTCCTCTTGCGCAAAAGGAGTAGAGCCGAGTTGATTCCAATCCGCGTGAGCCACGTACTAAAGCTGGAGCGTGCGTCGAATCGATTCAGATGAACAAATGCCTTCATCAGGGATTCCTGCAGCACGTCTTCGGAATCGTGGTCATTCTTGGTTATTTGTTTGATCGTTCTAAAAACCTGTCTGGAGCTGCGTCTGCACAGTTCAAGAAATGCCTGCTCATCGCCCATCTGCGCCGCAGACAATAACCGCTGCTCCGACATCTCGCCACGGTCTTCCTGTGTGGCAACATCACTAAACATTAGGTGGTATGGATTCATCGCTCTACTCTCCAGTCATCACGGCTTTATAGATCGTTTCAAGCAGCTGCAGCACATCGAAGGGTTTGCATAAGAAACAAATGGCACCTCCCTCAAGAGCCCGCTGTCGACTTTTCTCATCGTATTGAGCCGATATAAAGATGACGGGTAGATCGGGCCGCCTCAGTCTGACGCGACGTTGCAGTTCGATTCCGTCCATTCCTGGCATCCGCAGGTCGGAGATCAGGCAACTGGTTGTTGCGAGTATTCCGGCCTGAAGAAACTCCTCTCCTGAAGAAAAAACCTTTGGTGTATATCCAGCTGACGCCACCAGATTCTTAACCGACTCTCTGACCCCGTAGTCGTCGTCAACGCCAACTACAAGATGTTTTGAAAGAATGCTCAAGCTCAGAGTGCCTCGATTACGCATGATCGTAGTCGCAAAAGAGTGGGGTAGCTATATATAGGTTTATTTACGTGCTGTCGGATGCTCTTACCACCCCAAGCTTGTCGGACATCCTGACGAGTTCGGCCAACGATCGAGCCTCCATCTTGCGCATGATCCTGCCTCGCAAAACCCCTATTGTTATCTCACTCGTGCCAAGAGTCGAAGCCGTCACTTTGTTTGCCAGGCCAGCGACCACGAACGGCAGGACCTGGTGCTCGCGAGGTGTGAGAAGGCTGTAACGCCTTTTCAGGATCGAAAGCTCAGCAGCGGCCTGCCGGGCTTTCCGACTGAGAGCGATTCCGTTCTCGACCGCATTCAGCAGCTCCTTTTCCGCGAGTGGCTTCGACAAGAACTCAATCGCACCGGCCTTCATCGCTCGAACAGAGGATGGAACGTCTCCGTGTGCGGTAATGAAAATGATCGGAGGCGCAACCTGAGATACCAGTTTCTGTTGTAGCTCGAGACCACTGACATTAGGAAGTTCGAGATCCAGGATGAGACAGGTTGGAGCTTCCGACTTTGGGTGATCCAGGAACTCCTCCGCTGAGCCAAATGAAGTCACCTGAAATCCCATGGATGAGAGGAGATTGGAGACGGCTTCACGAACGTACATATCGTCGTCGACCAGAAGTACAACTGGTGTGTCTGTACTCATGCCGTTCCACCAGTCTGGACGGGAAGAGTGAAGCAGAAAGTTGTCCCGTGGTGCTGCCCAGGCATCGCCCATAGCCTGCCATTGTGGGCCTCTATGATTGACCGGCAGATCGTAAGCCCCATGCCCATGCCGTTCGGTTTTGTGGTGAAAAAGGCCTCGAAGACTTTCTCGGGACTTTCAATCCCAATACCGCTATCACTTATCTCAACAAGAATGCTCCGTCTGTCATGCTCTTTAGAGCGGACGAATAATTCTCTTGGGCGATCGGACACCGAATCCATCGCCTCAATTCCGTTGAGAAGCAGGTTGAAAACCACCTGCTGTAGTTGCACGCGATCACCCAGCGCAAAAGATAGAGCTGGATCCAAATCAGTCTTGACGAGGACGTTTCTCTTCGCGGTCTCGCTCCGCATGAGACGAAGAGCCTCGCTGATGACATCGTTTATGTCGATTGCAGATCTCTGGATCTCGGTAGTTCTTACAAAAAGGGATCGTAATCGTTGTATTACTTCGCTTGCGGCCTTACCGTTGAGCGCCAGCATCTCTGCGGTTTCATATGCCTTCGAGATATTGGGTGGATCGGCTGAAAGCCAACGGAGACAGGCGTGACCGTTAGAGACCACAGCCGCCAGCGGTTGGTTAATCTCGTGTGCGATCGAAGCAGCCAGTTCACCAATGGTTGCGATCTGAGTGGCTCTCGAAAGGCGAGATTGAGTATTGCGTAGTACCTCTTCAGCCCGCTTTCGGTCGTCGATGTCTATAGCTATCCCGTACCACCTGAGAATATTCCCGGCTGCATCTCGAAACGGGTTGGCACGGAACAGTAGCCACCGATACTCTCCATCAAATCTGCGCAGCCGTGTTTCGCACTCGCCTGGACTTCCAGAAGCCCTGAGGGACTGCCACACTGCTCCAAGGGTGGGTAGGTCCTCAGGGTGGACATCAGTTCTCCAGTCCAAATCTGGCAATTCAGCCGCAGTGATGCCCAGATAATCAAGATAATGTTGGTTGTAAAATTCGGGCTCGCCATCTATACGGGTCGACCATACAAATCCAGGAATCGCATTAATTGTCAGGTGTAGATTTGCTTCGCTCTCAAGCAGCACTTCCTCAATTCGCTTCCGAGCTTCAATATCTGAGGCGAGGTTGTACCAACGAACGATACGTCGATCGGCATCTCGCAAGGGAGTCCCACGCACCTCAAGCCAGCGGTATATGCCGTCCGCGCGTCGCACCCTGCATTCCGCCTCGAATGGATCTCCCGTCTCCACCGAATGTCGCCATAAATCTGTAAACTTTGAGACGTCGTCGGGGTGCAGATACGGTGTCCAGACTGTGATTGCCTCCAGCCGTTCACCCAGGAACTCCTGCATCTTTTGGTTGACGAACTGCATTTCGCCGGCGGCGGTCGTTGTATATATAAGTCCAGGAATGCTATTGGCTACAAGTCGATAGCGGAGCTCTGCTTCTTTCAGCGCTCGCTCTGCTCGTTTACGGTCTTCAATGTCGGTAATGAGTCCATAGGAACGGACGATCCTGCCTTCCACATCGTAATGTGGAAGTACCCGAGCATGAAGCCAGCGGTAGACACCGTCTGCGCGAAGCAAACGGAACTCGACGTCGAGAGTTCCACCGGTACGCACTGACTCACCCCACAGCTCCAGTATTCCGTCCCGGTCTTCGGGATGAAGGAGCGCAGGCCAGCTCGTCCTCAAGACCTCCAGAGTCGTACCGGTATAGTCAAGCAGTGGTTGGTTGACTATCTCAAGTTCGCCTGTAGGCGTATTGGTGCAGACAAGTCCGGGAATGCTGTCTACGATTAGACGAAACGTGTTTTCTCGCGCACGTGTGCTCTCTTCCGCTTTTTTCCGGTCGTCGATATCGGTGAGTAGGTTGTAGCACCGCAAAACGCCGCTATTTTTATCCGATAGCGCTATCCCTCGTACGTTAAACCAACGATAAACGCCATCGTCACGACACAATCGGTGGTCTAGATCGAAGGGTTCTCCCGTTTCTAAGGTCCTCAGCTGAGCGGCAGCGACGAGGTCGCGGTCGTCCGGATGGACAAGTTCGTTGTGATTCCAACCTCTCAACTCTTCGAGCGTCTTGCCAGAGTAATCAAGAAATTCTTGATTGACATGCTCAACTTCCGCGGATGGGGTCAAGCTAAATACCTGTCCAGGAAAGCTGTCCACCATCAATTTGAAATTGAACTCACTTGCGCGCAGGGAGGCGTCAAACTGTCTTATTGGACTGACATCCATTACGGTTCCAATGTATTGGAAACGGCCGTGCTCATCTCGATGTGCATGGGCGACGACGTGGATGTACCTGATTGTGCCATCCAATAATTGGAATCGGTGTTCGAAATCGAGGTCCGCTCCTATTTGAGAGGAGGTCTCTAAGATTTCTTTGACCTTGTCCCTGTCCTCTGGGTGGACCCGGTCGTACAACAGCTCGAGAGTGGGGATAACCGATACATCGTATCCGGCGATGCGAAGAGTCTCCGCGGACCAATATAGTTTGTTGGTGACGGGAGTCCACCCAAAGCTTCCAACATGACTGATTCTTTGTGCTTCTTCAAGAAAGGATTGGCTCTTTTGCAGCTCCGCTGCAATTTGGACTCGCCGGTCTTCGACCCGACGTTTAGCTTCGATCAGGATTGCTATAGCCAGTCCTATTGCAAGAAGTGCGAAAAGACGGAGCTGGGTCGTTGATTCGGCGGCCAGGTGGAATCTTGGTGATAAGAAGAGATAGTCAAAGATGAAGCCTGAAAGACCTATAGACAGCAGTCCGGGGCCGCGGCCCCCATATAGGCTACTCACCATAATGGCGAAACAAAAGCAGGACGCGGGTGCGTCTAAGAAAAACGCCGCCATTGTGGCCAGCACACAGGAAATAACGGCCAGTCCATAGCGTCGGAGTGTGATTGTACCTTTCATCTTGAGCCCATCCTGGGCCTTGACACTTTGACGCTCGGGAGGTGTGTACACATCCTACACCACCCCGGGGCTGAGATGTCGAATTAGCCAGGTCTTTCATTGATGGCAAATTGCCCGGTGCGCGACCTAAAAATGCATAGCGGGCACTCCGGGCAGACATAAGCGTACGACAGAATTATGCAACTTACGGATTGTCCGAAAGTGGGCATTCGTGCAAATCGCCAGTGAAAACGGGCTGATTGCGTTTTAGGAATGCTAGATATGAAAAGATTTCAGGCCGATTTTGATCAATAACGGAATCAAAGGCATGACGCATCCAATTGGGCTCACCATTGGACGTTGATCGAGAGAGTAAACCCGGAGATATTGTCATGCCCACATACGTTTGTCAGGTTCCCGCGGGTTTTCTCACCGTCCCCCAGAGGTCGGCCATCGCCGAAGCGATATCACATAGCCATAGCGAAGCAACTGGCGCACCTCCTTTTTTCGTTCAGGTCGTGATTGAAGAAATGGGAACGGGCGTCAGGTTCCTCGGAGGTGAACTCGTTGCGAACCACATTTGGATCTACGGTCATATCCGTGCCGGCAGGACCAAAGAGCAGAAGACAAAGCTGATGTTGCAGATCATGCGCGATGTAGCTAAGGTCACGAGCCTCCCCGAGGAGTCGATTTGGGTCTATCTGAACAATCTGTATCCGACCGATATGGTCGAGTACGGACACGTGCTTCCGGAGCCCGGAGCAGAACAGAAGTGGTTCGATAGTCTCCCGGAATCGTTGAAGACCTACCTCGTCGGGCTTGGGACTGAGAGGAACAGCTTCGTCCTCTGATTCGGGATAGCTTTGGAGCTAATCCGGCACGGTTGTTCCATTGCAGCGGTGAGACATTCTGCTGCCCTAACCAGAATAGAAGGAACGACATAATGGAAACATCGAGGCATCAATACGCACACCACACAACCAATAGACTTAGACGCGTCCTTTTGTTGGCCTCAGAGGCGGACGTCATTGGAATGCGATTTCTGAGATTTGCCCTTGTTGTTGTCCTCGTTTGGATCGGGGGCCTGAAGTTCGCGAATTACGAAGCCGACGGAATCGTTCCTTTGGTCTCAAATAGCCCACTGATGAGTTTCTTCTACCACTATCCGGCTCCGGAGTATCGAGGCTATATGAATCGGGAAGGGGAGCTAAAGAGCGCAAATAGGGACTGGCAAACGAATAACGGAACCTATCGCTTCGCGCACATCTTAGGCTGTGTGATCGTGGCGATTGGACTCATGATCGCCTGCTATAGCTTCGCTCCGGGACTTGCTGCGGTGGGTAGTTTCCTCCTGATTCTTATGTGCTTCACGACACTGTCATTCCTCGTAACTACGCCTGAGGCGTGGGTGCCGGCGCTTGGCGATTCCGCGCATGGATTCCCCTATTTGTCGATTGCGGGCCGGCTGATTATTAAAGACATCATCATGTTGGGCGCAGCCGTAGTAACCCTGGCAGAATCAGCTAAGAAAAAGCTCGCGGAGATGAACGCGTGAGTGGTGGAGGATATATTCCCGGCCGCTGAGTGACGGGAATGTATCCTCCATATTGATTACCTCATCCCGCCGGAGGCGATCAATATCTCCCCTGTAAGCCATCCGGACTGATCTGACGCCAGGAAAACTGCGATTGGGGCGATATCGGAGGGTTGACCGAAACGTCCGAGCGGGGTTTGTGAGATCAGATGCTTTTCGAAATCACTCCCTATAACGCCGAGGGTGTGAGCTCCCTCCGTCTCCGTCCCGCCGGGATTGATCGAGTTAACCCGAATCTTCTTCGGTCCCAGTTCTTTGGAGAGCACCCCGGTTATGCAGTCAACGGCTCCCTTGGTTGCGGTATAGATCACGGTTGCCGGTGATTTCACTTGGGTGCCTGCGGTTCCTATATTGATAATGCTGCCGCCCTTTGGACCGAATCTCTTGACGGCTGCCTGTGAGGACAGGAGTATGCCGAGCACATTGGTGTTGAACTGTCTGTGAAACTCCAGCTCGGTTACTGACTCCAATGGCCCAAAGGAGTAGACGCCTGCGTTGTTGACAAGCACATCAACCGCGCCGAAGGCCTTTACTGTCTCTTCAAAGAGGCGCTCGACGTCGGAAGAGCTGGCGACGCTTCCCTGTATTGCAATCGCTTCGCCACCGTTCCCTACGATATCTGCAACGACCTTGTCAGCGCCTTCTCTACTGGTGGCATAGTTCACAACAACCTTCGCACCTGCGTTGGCAAGTTCTCTCGCGATTCCGGCACCAATGCCTTTTGAAGCTCCCGTGACCACCGCAACTTTACCGTCCAAAACTCCCATGATTCTCCTCTCAACCTCAACGTGCAGCGCAATGTACTCTCGTACACGCTCAGGCACTATGGTATTCCTTGGATACCTAGTGTCAATTACGCACTTGAACTACACTAAGTAGCATTGAGGTAACCGATGAGCAAATTAGTAGCTATGTCGCTTCGCCTGGATAGGGTTCTGTTGGACCAGATCGCGGGCCAGTGGACTCTTCTTGTCTTAGGTGCGCTTTGCGATAACGAGGGGCGCGCACGTTTTAACGCGATCAAGCGTGCGGTCCCTGGAATCTCGCAAAAGACGCTGACCCACTGCCTTCGACAGTTGGAGCGAAACGGTTTAGTCGAGCGCCGAGTTCTTACCGAATCTCCTCTTGGCGTGGAATATTCATTCACGAAGTTGGGCGACACCTTGGAAACTCCAGTCTCTGCGCTTTACGAGTGGACCGGAAGATACTCGTCTGCGGTTAGGGCCGCGCAGACGCGTTACGATGCGAAGATCGCAACGAAGACCGGTTCCAGCGTGCGGGGGCGCGAAGTGCAAAAGCGATAACCAAAAGAATTCACGCCAATGGTTGGCCGCTTTAGGAAAATGGGTTTTGTGCGAGAACCTGTGAGAGTCCTGATCAGATAGGTCCAAATTCACTGTCGAATATGGAGCTGGGACTGGAGGAGTCCTCGCACGGCGTACCTGCCTCTTGCACCTGAAGGGCGAGGGTCTCTGTTTGCGTGTCGTCGTTGTTCTTTGTATCTCCGAAAAGATAGAACGTCGCGGTGGCGGCTACAGCGATCAGGAGAATCAAAGCGGGTGCTCCAATCGGGAAAGCCGTGTCAAAGCTCTGCCGGGCATCCCAGCCGGCTTCGGGCCTGTTCAGTCAGAGCATCATTGAGACGGACTATCTGCTCTTAACCTTTGGAGCATGAATTGGCAGTCCGACGGTTATAGAAGATGAGTGCCCATTTGATAAGCAGAGTCTATGAGGTGACTCGTTATCGTTTCGAGAGACGAAACTAAAGATTAGTCCGCGGTCGTGACTCAACGGTTGGAAGTGAATCTTATCGAACTGCTCTTATTTCAATGGCTTATCGGGCAAACGCAGAAGTTGGTTCGATTCATAAGCAGAAACAATCAAAGGCCGGTGCAAACAGTATTGGCTAATTCCTAAAGCCTGGCGCATCCTAACCTTGCTCTCTGGCCGTTCGGGTACGAGCCCGAGACCTTGGATGCCATGCGATTTGTTGATTGAGAGGTCTTATATGGTTGTGTCAGAAGACTTGCGCAAAGCGATGAAGGAAACGAAGGAAAGGTTTTGCTCCAAAGTCGTTGGAGAAGGGAAGTTCGAAGAGATTGACCATGTCTATACGGTCGACGCCCGAATTCTACCGCCAGGAGCGCCGCTCATGAGAGGGCGCGAGGCAATCAAGCAGTTTTGGCAGACAGGCATCGCAGCACTTGGGATCAAAGGGGCGCGACTGACGACGCTAGAGCTTGAGATGGCGGGGGACACGGCAGTAGAGATCGGGGAGGCAGAGCTGCATCTGGGAGAAAATGGAACGGCAATCGCCAAGTACATTGTGCATTGGAAACGAGTAGACGACCAGTGGCTCTGGGACAAGGACATCTGGAACATGAACTGAGCAACCTCCTCGAGAATCCGGCCGCTCAGGCGACCTCACATCGAACCACCGGTCTTCCTTACTTTTGAAGACCGGCAAAACAACCACCCCGACCGGTCCATAAAAAACTGAGTCGAGTCGAGAACGGTCCTTCAAGGCAGAGTGAGATGTGTGTACATCTCACTTTGCCAGGGGCGATAGAAAAGGAAGAAGCTCATGGTAGAAAACAAGCAATATGTGGATCCGAAGACGACGGCATTGGTGCTGATTGAGTATCAAAACGACTTTCTATCACCGAAGGGTGCAATGCACGCTGGGGTAAAGGATGTCGTAAAGAGCAGCAACATGCTTGCTAATACAGCCGAAACGGTTGAGAAGGCTCGCGCATTGGGCGCAACTATCATGTTCCTCCCGATCACGTTTGCCGATGGTTTTGGTGAGCTAGGTGATCATCCATACGGTCTCCTTTCAAAGGTGATTGAGGCAAATGCCTTTCGTAAGGGGACATGGGGCGCAGAGCTCGTCGATGACCTGCCTCGGCAGGCCGGTGACATCATCGTCGAAGGGAAAAGAGGATTCGACGGCTTTGCCACCACCAATCTCGATTTCATCCTACGTCGTCGTGGAATTACTACGATTGCGATCGGCGGCCTGTTAACGAACTGCTGTGTCGAATCCACCGCTCGCACTGGATACGATCTGGGCTACGATGTCGTCACGCTAACCGATTGCACCGCCACGATTGGCGAGGAAGAGCAGCGTGCGGCAGTGGAGAAGAACTTCTGGATGTTCTCACGCCCGCTCACGCACCTTGAATTCCTCGCACAGCTCAAGCCAAAGGCAGCTTAGCTTCGGTCTTTCTGGTCAACGGTTCAGGGGGAGGTATCACTTGCAAGCACCGCTGGTGCCCGTAAGTGATGCCTCCCCATAATTTATGCCCCGCACTGGACGGCTCTCTGATACTTGTAAGCCGACTCGGCAGCTTGTTGGGTTCAATAGGATGGGGCGATTACTGAGTGTCATCGCCCCATATAACAACTTCAACCATTTCCTATATCTTTGTCGCTACGCCACAATCTCGTGCTTTTGCTCGCCCAGATGGGTGATTCCGCACTCCAGGATATCGCCGATCGCCATATATTTGTTCTTTCCCATTCCGACGCCTGGAGGTGTGCCCGTCGCCAGAATGTCTCCAGGAAGAAGTCGCATGTGGTGTGAAAAGTAGGCGAGCATTTCATGAACGTGGAACAACATGTCATTAGTATTGCCCTGTTGCTCGTAGTGTCCGTTCAGCTTCGTCCAGACATCGAGGTTCATCGGATCAATACCTGTTGTCAGATAGGGGCCAACTGGACCGTAGGTGGGACGGGACTTCGCACGAACAAGGTGCTGTACGTTAGCTGAGTCGACCTGAGTGGATCGATCAGAGATATCGTTAATACATGTATAGCCGAAGATGTAGTCGGCGGCGTCGGCAGCACTGATATCCTGGGCCTCGCGTCCGACGACAATGGCCAATTCTGTCTCCCAATCGAGCTTCACCCCAGCATTTGGCCCGCGGCGAATCGGGTCATATGGACCGGTGAGGCAAAGTATTGATTTGAGAAAGACCTCCGGTTCAGTGGGGGCCGGAACTTTCAATTCCTCGATGTGTTTTTTGTAGTTGAAACCGGTCGCCGGAAATTGACGGATCCCAGCGATCGGCTGCAGATAAGTAACGTTTCCTGTCAGGACCTTGAACTTCGAGATGTCTATTTTATTCAAAATGCCGCTCGCGATCGTCTCAGGAGTTATATCGTGGATGATCGGGCGCAGATCTAGGAGAGTCTCATTGTTGAGGAGTACTGGAACGGTTGTTTCTGCCTGCAGAACTCGTGCAAATTGTTGCATGGATCGTTCTCCTCTTGTTGGTTGTGAAACAGCATGATCTAGGTGGGCCAAACCTAAAGATACTGCGCCCGCTTGTGCAAGAAAACTCCGCCTACTTAAGCTCATACGTCCCTTCAAATAGCTGTCATGTTTTTGGAAGTCATACAGCTAAGGTCTTTCTCTAACTAGGAATGCGTTGGAATCAGATCGTGGCTATCAGATGCCGGGCAACGGAAGACACATTACCGCGCTGCCATGAAAGTAGCAGTCGAACCTCACGCATCGTGTTCTTGATTGGGCGCGTTACAACATTCTCCCTTGTGAATGCAGACACGGAAGCCGGCATGATGGATACACCGACACCAACCGAAACCAGGCCGATCGCTGTCTGCCAAGTTGCTACTTCCTGGATCGACCTAGGTTTTAGGCCGTAGTCTGCAAATTCAAGCATTACGGCCTCGGAGAGAGTGGCTGCTACCTCTTTGGAAGGCAATATTAGCCGGTCATTTGTTAGATCTGTGACGTCGATAAAGCTCTGCTTTGCGAGAGGGTGCCGGCTATTCAGGACTACAATCAAAGACTCGGGAGCCAATTCACGACAATTGAACTCTTCGTTTGGAGTTGTGTAGGAGATTGCGATATCGATCTCCCCAACGCGCAATGCAACGGCCTGATCGTCACTTCCCATCTCTTTCAGCTGGATAGCGACGTCGGGATAGTGATCCGCGAAGTTCTTGACCAATTGCGGAACAACGACGACATCGGCCGCAGTTCCGAACCCAATCGCAAGATGGCCGAGTTCGCCTCGTCCTGCCCGTTGAGCTGCGAACTTCGCCCCTTCAAACCTTCTGAGGCTTCTCTCCGCTTCAAGGAGAAACACCTCGCCGGCAATTGTTAAAGAAAGCTTGCGGCCGTTGCGGTGGATTAGAGGTGTTCCCAGTTCTTCCTCCAACTGCTGGATATTCTGGGTTAAGGCAGGTTGCGCGATATGAAGTAGCTCCGCTGCACGTGTCATGTGGAGTGTGCGAGCGAGAACGCTGAAGTAACGGAGATGACGATTTTCGATCATATAATCAGCGACCTGCCTTTCTATTTCGGTTTGGCACCGCGGTGACCTCGAGAGGGCGCATATCAACAAGTTCGGTAATCGAGTGCCTGGAAAAGTGGCTCAATGGGGCTCTACAGTAAAGCGTTTCCTACGGATGACGCACTACCATTTGGAGGTCCGGAGTCCGTTCGCATACTCCCAATTTCGGTCTAGCGGAATACCTTAGTTCGTCGACCCTTGCCTACGAACTCAAGGTACATAGGTTTGGAGTCGAGTCGCGTCCATAAAACCCATGAAATGTTTGCATAGAGAGTATGTTCAATCTGCAATCAGCTCTCTGTCCTTAAGGAGACGATGCCAGAGCAATCTCTATCATCGCGTCTGTACTTCCACGATTCGCGAAGGTGGAACTTGTGTTTGAAATTGTGTCGGGGCGTCTGCTCCGCACACTCCTTTTGTCTTCATCTCTGATAGGAAATCGAGTGATTGTACGGGCTGTGCGGCCCCGGTTCTGGCGTGAATTGCCCGACCAACCGAGATGACGCCACGTCACAGATGCAGTCAAAAGGAACATATCAGACCGCTTGTACCCATCGCTCTTTGAAGAAGCACAACCCCGGCTACGCAATGCGAATAGGGAATAGATGAAATGACAAACTCTCATGCTGCGATTCGTTGTTCCGACCGAAGCTACTGAGCGTGCATTATCGGTTGCGATAGGAGGTTGTCTTGCATAAGCAGAAGCGATCATAAGACACCCAAAACAGTATTGGTTTGTTCGTTGAGATAAGAGCATTCTTATCTCACTCGTGACGGTGCTGACGGCGCACACGAACTTTAGGTCACTAAGGAGATCCTGGGATGTCGAAGACCGCACTGTATCAAAGCCGCAATCAATTGACCTACGCTGGGGCAGCAATCGCAATTGCCGCGGCAGTGTCTAAGTCCAGGGAGATTTCTGCACCGGAATGCATTGCGGTTGTTGACGCCGGTGGGAATCTACTGGCGTATGCTCGTGTCGAGGGTGCCGCAGCCTTGGCAGTCCAGCCGGCAATCGCCAAGGCGTCGACCGCAGCGGCCCTCGGGGGCCCCACCGGCGGGACACCTTTCGAGTTTGGTGCCAACCTCGCCTTAGCCAGCCTGGGAGGGATTACTAATCTCGGCGGAGGCTTCCCGATCATTTACAAAGATGAATTGCTTGGCGCCATCGGAGTCGGGTCCGGAAGCACCGAGCAGGACGTAGCCGTAGCCGAGGCTGGTCGCGACGCCTTATTGGCCGCATTGGAGTCCTAATGACAACTCAAGTCTGGCATCTTCGCCAATCGCACACGAGAATTATCTGGACCTGTCTCGCGTTCTGGCTCTTGTTAAACCTGCTTTTTACGGAAAAGGCGCGTTCCCAATCGTTCGGAGGTGATATGAAGAATACGGCTAGCTCCTTGGAACCTCATTCAGGCGAAAGAATCGCCACTGATCGCAGTATCGGAAGTATTGAGCCGGTATTTCGCTTCTTTGACGCAATGCCGACTGGGATAACGGTTGCTCAAGATGGCCGCATCTTCATAAATTTCCCACGCTGGGGAGACGACGTCCCGTTCACAGTCGGAGTGGTTCAGGATGGCAAAGTTGTGGCTTATCCGGATCAAACGATGAATACATTCGACCCGACACGCCCGGCAGAAACTCTCGCAAGCGTGCAAAGTGTGGTCGTCGACCCCGCAAACCGACTGTGGATTCTGGACACGGCCGCTCCAAAATTCTCAACCCCTCTGGCGGGTGCGGCAAAGCTCGTCGGTGTCGACCTAGCGACCAATAAAGTCGTGAAGAGCATTGTCCTTCCTCCGACGACGGTCCTGCCGACGACCTACCTCAACGACGTGCGATTCGACTTGCGGGAGGGCAAAGGTGGCATCGCTTATATTACGGATTCTTCTGCTAACGGCCCGGGCGGCATCATTGTGGTTGATCTCGAAACTGGGGAGAGTTGGCGCAAGCTCTCCGGTCACAAATCGACTACAGCCGATCTGTCCTTCGTCCCTATCGTCGAAGGCGACCGGCTTGCTATGAGAGAGAAGGGAAAGTCTCCTGTGGCGATGACCATCGCTTCGGATGGTATCGCAATATCCTCCGACGGAAGAACGCTCTATTACTGTCCGCTATCCAGCCGACATCTCTATTCTGTGCCGACCAAGCTTCTTTTGAATCGCTCAGGCAGCGAACAGGAGATCGCGGCATCGGTCGTGGACCTGGGCGAAAAAGGTGCGTCGGACGGTCTTGAAAGCGACGACAAGGGGCGGATTTACGCCGGCGATTTCGAGCACAATAGCATTCGGCAGATGCAAACGAATGGCGAATGGAAAACAATCGTTCATGATCCGAGGGTTCTCTGGCCCGACACCCTCTCCGTGGCAGCGGACGGCTACCTGTATTTCACCGCTAATCAATTTGAACGCCAGCCACAGTTTAATGAGGGTAGGGATCTGCGCGAAAAGCCGTACATGTTGTTTCGAGTGAAGATCGATGCGGGGCCTGTCCTGCTCAAATAGCAGAGGCTCGCAATTCGGAGAGTGCTAAAGTTCGTCGCTTCCGACCGTCTTCTATCCATTAAGGGCATTCCTAGTTGGTGTCGCCGCTGTTACATCGCAGGCAGCGACCTCGGCGGAACTGCGGCCATTGACCATAGCCTCGGCCTTTGCCAGCTCAAAATGAAAGGAGCACTATGACTTCGATAAGCCGTCTCAAACGCGCCAATGTGAGGGCCGTGCTTGTCCCGCTCCGACGACCAATCATCGCAGCCATTGGCAATTTCAAACAGTGGCCTTTGATCCTTGTAGACCTGGAGATGGAAGGCGGCACTGTTGGATCGAGTTATATCGCGCCCTATCGCGAGCAAGCAGTGTTGGCAATCATTGCCGAGATTGACGACATTGTGGCGCAACTTGCAGGTCGCTCGGCTCCTTTCGAGGCGTTTCAGAGTGCTCAGAATGCCCTCAACGTCGTCGGCGTAAGCGGTGTTTCGACCCTCGCGACTGCCGCGGTAGATATGGCGCTTTGGGACGCGCTGGCAAAAGAAGCCGGACTTCCATTGGCATGCCTGCTGGGAGGAAGCATAGGACCCATCCGCGCTTACAACAGCAACGGCCTGTGGCGGCACAGCGTCGACACGTTAGGCGTCGAGGCAAAAGAGCTGCTTGCAGAAGGGGGCTTCACCGCGGCTAAGCTTCGATTGGGCAATGAGCATCTGCGCGACGACTTGGCGGCGATTCGCGCTGTTCGCGATGCTGTGGGCGCAGAGGTAGACATTATGGTGGACTTCAATCAGGCTCTTGGGCTTGGCGATGCCATTCGAAGATGCTGTGATCTGGATAACGAGGGGCTTTATTGGCTGGAAGAGCCGATCCTCTACAACAACGTAGCCGGTTACGCGGAGCTCGCAAAACGCGTGAAGACGCCACTCCAAATGGGGGAGAACTTCTATGGTGAGCGTGATCTGATGAATTTCCTTAATGCAAAAGCATTGCACTACGTGATGCCCGATCTTATGCGTATCGGAGGTATCAGCGGGTGGATAAGGACTGCAGGGGTCGCTGCGGCAGCAGGGATACAGATGTCCAATCATGTCTACCCCGAAGTTTCTGCGCATCTGCTCCGCGTCACTCCCACCGCTCATTGGTTGGAGTGGGTGGACTGGGCGAATCCGATTCTCGCCGACCCTATTGTTCCCAGTAAGGGGCAAATTACCGCTCTCAATAAACCTGGGACCGGGATTGAGTGGAATGAGAAAGCCATCGCGAAGTACGGGCTGAAAGATTAGTCAATCGACTGCTGGTTCCTGCCCGCGTATCTCTGCGGAGGAGTGCCGAGTCCACACAGTCTACGAAGAGGAGAAAGAGATGGCGACCGTTAGGGAAGTGCTATTTGAATTGATGAGGCAGCTCGACATGACCAAGATATTCGGCAATGTGGGCTCGACTGAAGAGCCAATGCTGAAGGAGTTTCCGTCGGACTTCCAATACATTCTTGCACTTCAAGAGTCTGTGGCTGTCGCTATGGCAGACGCGTATTCCCAGGCGTCTGGCAAGGTAGTTCATGTCAATCTACATACGGCGGCCGGTAGCGGTAACGCCATGGGAAACATCGAGACCGCATTTTATAACCGGACTCCAATGATCATTACGGCTGGACAGCATATGCGAGAGATGCTGATCCATGAACCATATCTCACAAATAAAAACCCGTACCAGCAGGCTCAACCATGGGTTAAGTGGAGCTATGAGCCTGCTCGCGCTGAAGATGTGCCGGCGGCATTCTTTCGAGCTTACGCAACCGCAATTCAGGCGCCCGCGGGCCCCGTTTACCTCTCTCTACCGATGGACGACATGGACAGAGAGTGCCCAGATCTGCCTCGTCTGCGTAGGGTCGAGGCGCGACTCTCAGCCGGAAAAGATGTCTTACAGCCTGTGGCCGAGGCCCTCGCCGCAGCGAAGTCCCCAGCGCTAATATTCGGCGGTGCCATTGATCAGACCGGGGGCTGGTACGACGCAATCGCGTTGGCAGAGAAGCTGAATGCCTCCGTTTGGGCTGCCCCCTTCGAAGGTCGACCGGGTTTCCCGGAGAACCATCCCCTTTATCAGGGTGGGTTACTCAGCGGCATGAGTTCTGTGTGCAAGCAGCTTGAAGGATACGATTTGGTCGTAGTCATCGGTGCTCCAGTCTTTCGCTACTATCCCTATGCGCCGGGACATCCGTTGCCACATGGCACCAAGCTCATCCACCTTAGCGATAGCGCAGAAGAAACAGCTCGCGCTGTCGTCGGCGACAGCGTTGTTTGCGATCCGGCGCGAGCTTGTGCAACTCTGGTCGAGCTACTCCCCAAGACCTCCCGTAAAGCTCCGTCCCCCATACCTTCATCCCCCGAACCAAAAGTTGCGGAGGTCATCACGGCTGACTACCTCTATCACACAGTAGCGCGACTTCGTTCGAAGGATTCGGTCATAGTGCAGGAATCGCTGTCCACTCTGGGACCACTACACGATCGCATCAGGATCTCGGAGCCTAGATCATTCTTCTCAATGTTCAGCGGTGTTCTTGGCTATGGCCTTCCCGCTGCAGGCGGAGTCGCTTTGGCAGAACGAGACCTCGGAACGAATCGTAAAGTGATTTGCCTTATGGGTGACGGCGCTACTCAATATGTGATTCAGTCCTTTTGGACCGCCTCGCAGCACAAGCTTCCTGTCTTCTATATCATCCTCCGCAATCACGCCTACAACATTCTCAAAGCATTCAGTACTTATCTGGTCGCACCGGAGGTGCCCGGGTTCGATCTGCCTGGCATCGATACAGTACAACTCGCCAAGGGATACGGATGCGAAGGTGATTATGTCTCAAACCCCTCCGAGCTAGAGGCCGCAATTATCAAAGGACTCGCGTTCCCAGGACCTTACGTGCTGCAGGTGGAGGTCGATGCTACCCTTATGCCCCTTCTCGGAAAGGTTGGGCCTGCAACGCAATACTCCAATGAACTAAACGCGGGCGCCGAAACTCTGTAAGCGCAAAACGCATGAACTTTCGTTCATCTCTTTTAATCGGCGGAGTGAAACTTTGGATTAAACGGTAAGTAGTAAATCTCGCACGAGTCACACCGGAAGGAAGGTCTTTCCCATGTCATCTAGCTCAACATCCCTCTCTCTGTCTGAGGCAAATTTGCCTGTCGGTTCCGATGAAGAACTCGCTGGACCGCCGCATACCGCCCCCGTCATGCGCGCGGAACGAATCTCCAGCATAGATACCCTGCGCGGATTCGCCCTACTCGGTATCCTCGTCATGAACATGGACGGCTTTAGCGGACCCCAATTTTTCCATGACATTCCTGTTGGTCTGCCAAAACCAGCATTCATAGGCTCTCATGCGCATGTGAACCTCTTAGTCCTCCTCATCAAATGGATCTTCTTTGAAGGAAAGATGCGCTTCATCTTCTCCATGCTCTTCGGTGCAGGCGTTCTTCTGTTGACGGAGCGTGCCGAACGTCGTGGAGCGAGCGAGCGATCGGCGGACATCTTCCTTCGCCGCAACATGTGGCTAGTTCTTATTGGGGTGATTCACGGCACCTTTATCTGGAGTGGAGATATCCTTCTTCAGTACGGCTCGACCGCGCTTCTCTTTCTCTATCCTTGCCGCAAGCTCAGGCCCAGATCACTGTTTACAGTTGGCGCCTTTCTTTTGCTCGTTGTCTCAACCTACGGCCTCCTGCAATTCACTGGTACGACGACGAGCGTCCTGCTAAATAGAGAACATATACGCTTCATCGCCAGCCAGAAAGCGGGGAATCTTCCTACGCCAGAACAGAAGAAGATCGAGCAGAAGTGGGCGGACGAAGTCAAAGAGCATGAGATAACGAAGCAGAAGATCAATGAAGAGATGGCACAATCTCAAGTGGGCTATGTCGACCACTTGCTCGATCAGGGGATCGACTACGAGACGCACTTCGTCTCGCTACCTCCGGCTTTCACTTTCGGAGAAAGTGCGGGCATCATGATGATTGGAATGGGACTTTACAAGATCGGCTTTCTTTCTGCTGAGCTTCCGTACAGCACATATCTATGGACAGCCTTGCTCGGCTTCCTGATCTCGACCCCTCTGTACGTCGCGGGACTCTTGAAATCGTATCAAAGCGGTTTTTTCTTTCTGACAGTGGAAAAATGGGTCTACTTGCCCTACGAATTTACGGGGATGTGCGGCGGTCTGGCCATCGCTGCGACGCTCCTTATGATTATTAAGAGCGACGTCTTCCGGCGGCTGCTGAGGCCGGTGGCGGCCGTCGGGCAGACAGCCCTCAGCAACTACATCCTCACTTCTCTCATTTGCCAACTCATCTTCGTGTGGGGGCCATGGAAGCTCTACGGCAAACTTCAGTACTACCAGCTTGTCTATGTCGTTTTGGGTGTCTGGATTATGAACTTGGTCTTCAGCCCGTTGTGGCTCCGCGCCTTTGAATTTGGGCCGTTGGAATGGCTCTGGCGCTCCGCAACCTACTGGAAACTTCAGCCAATGTGGAAAAAGAGCGACCTCCAGCCAAACAGCAGGTAGCTTCAAGCAGCCTGCTTTCAGAAAATGGCGATCGACGATAACCCCTCACAAGAAAGATGTCAGTATGAACGCAAAAGCCATTCATAGGTCGCTGTCCGCTACCCGCTCTGTTCATCGGTGCGGCAGTCGAGGTCACGCAGGATGAAGCATGAAGAAATCGAGGAAACACAATGATTCATCCTGATGAGCTAAAACCGATCCCATTCTTTGCTTGCTTGTCCGAGGAGTTACGGCATCGCGTCGCACAAAATGCTGCAGATCTTCATATTGCAAAAGGCGACTGGTTGATACGGGAGGGCGAGGTGCCGTGGTTCTTCGTCCTACTCGAAGGGTGCGTAGAGATCGAGAAACAACATCGTGGAAAGAACGATGCGAGCTGGGAATATCATTCTGGCGACTTCTTCGGCGAGACGTCGATCTTGCTTGATGCTCCGACTATCGCATCCTTGCGGGCAAATGAGACCTCCAGAGTGGTCAGGCTGGATCGAATGCTATTCAAGGAGATCATCGACTCCTCCCCAGAGTGCAGCAACTTGGTTGTGCAGGTGATGATGAAGCGCGTCACGGCAATCCGCGATTACACCCGCGATCACAGCCCCCTACGCGCCCTGGTGGTCGCTTCACAGTACGATACCGAGTGTCGCGACATCCGAGTCTTCCTATCGCTAAACCGAATTCCTTACGAGTGGTGCGATAGCAGTCGAGAGACGGATCGCATCCCGACAGACGTACCTCCCGGTGTGAGCGCTCCGTTTGTACTCGTGGATAGGTCGATCGTCATTGACGCGCCATTGACAGTGCGCAAAGTGGCTAATGCCCTCGGTATCAACACGACTCCTTCTGAGAGCGACTACGACGTAGTGGTGGTGGGTGGTGGACCCGCAGGCCTTGCGGCTGCGGTCTACGGTGCCTCAGAGGGATTGCGCGTTCTTCTGGTAGAGAGGAGCGCTGCGGGGGGACAGGCCGGCACGTCGTCACGGATCGAAAACTATCTGGGATTTCCCAATGGTATCTCGGGAGACGACCTGAGCTCCCGGGCATTGAGGCAGGCCTCACGCTTTGGCGCTGAGATGGTTATGACCCGTGATGTGCAGCGGATCGACTGCCTGTCAAACGGCTATTGCGTAAACCTCGACGAGGAATGTCGTGTCACAACAAAGTCAGTTGTTCTTGCAACTGGTGTTGATTGGCGGATGTTAGAGGCGGATGGTATCGATCGGCTCCAGGGCAGGGGGGTGCTCTACGGTGCGGCAAGAACTGAGGCAGCCACCGTCGTGGGCAAAAAAGTTTTTATTGTTGGCGGTGGAAATTCAGCGGGTCAGGCAGCCATATTCTTCTCAAGCTATGCAGAGTCCGTGACGATTCTTGTCCGGGGCGCCGGCCTCGCGCTCACCATGTCACAGTACCTCATTGCCCAGCTTGCTCAACATCGAAATATCTCGATTGAACCTCACACAAGAGTCAACGCTGTTCACGGGACAGAGTGTCTGGAGGCAATTTCGACTGTTGCCGAAGAGTCCGACGAAGTGCGACGCCCTGCTGATGCGCTCTTTGTGATGATCGGAGCCCGCGCCAGAACCGATTGGCTTTCCGAAGCGATTCAACGCGACGTAAACGGATTTATCTGCACCGGCCGCGATATCGAGCACTGGTCGCAGACTCGGGAACCGTTCCTGCTTGAAACGAGTCTGCCGGGTATCTTCTGCGCGGGGGATGTGCGGCACGGTTCCATCAAGCGAGTGTCCAGTGGCGTGGGCGAGGGAAGCATGGCGATCGCCTTCATTCATCAATTTCTTGCTCTTAAGGAGCATGCGAATCACACAATTGCATGATTTTCAACTGAAATGCCGAACGATTTGATCGTTGCGCGAGTCACGAAAAGTAGTGTCCTTTACCGCTGCAGCGAGTTTGGCGAATATTGAACGTTCTTTACTTCATATTGATACGGAGACGAAATGAGTCCTGCAATGACTTCAGATGCACTTGTGTTTTTCGGAGCGACGGGCGATCTCGCTTACAAGAAAATCTTTTCGGCCCTTCAGGCCATGATCGTAAGGGGCACCTTGAACGTGCCGATAATTGGAGTCGCGAAAGCTGGTTGGACGCTCGATCAGCTCGTAGCAAGGGCTAAGGATAGCTTGGAGAAGCACGGAGGGCTGGATGAATCGGCGTGGTCCAAGCTCAGCAAACTCCTGAGGTACGTTGACGGTGACTACGCCGACTCGGCCACGTTCGCTGCGGTCCGCAAAGAGCTGGGAGACTCGCAAAGTCCCGCCCATTATCTGGCAATTCCGCCCTCCCTGTTCAATACAGTGGTGAAACAGATCGCCGAGAGCGGCTGTTCGCGGGGAGCCCGAGTGATTGTTGAAAAGCCGTTCGGGCATGACCTGGCGTCGGCTCAGATTCTCAATCAAATCCTCCTCTCGGAGTTCACCGAGTCCTCAATCTTTCGAATCGATCACTATCTGGCCAAGGGGCCAGTGCATAACATGGTTTCATTTCGATTCGCCAATTGCTTCCTCGAGCCCTTATGGAATAAGGAACACGTTGAAAGCATCCAGATTATGATGGCTGAAGATTTCGGGATCGAGGGGCGCGGAGCTTTTTACGATCAGACCGGGACGATACGAGATGTCATTCAGAACCATCTATTTCAGATAGTTTGCAATCTTGCGATGGAGGCGCCGTCAAACGACGACAGCGAGTCGATGCGAGATGAAAAGGTACGGGTCTTGAAGGCGATCCCCGAGATCGTGCCTGAAGATGTCGTGCGCGGTCAGTTTATCGGTTATCTGAACGAACCTGGCGTTGACTCCGGCTCAAAGATGGAGACCTTCGCCGCTCTGAAGCTGAAGATCAGTTCTCCTCGATGGGAAGGAGTTCCTTTCTACATTCGATCGGGAAAGAGTCTGCCAACTACGTGTACGGAGGTCGTGGCGCGTATGCGGAAAACGGCTCCCACAAAATTAAATCAGGCCTCGTGTCCGCAGAACTACATCCGCTTTCGAATCAGTCCCGAGGTGACCGTTGCAATGGCGGTTTCCGTCGTGTCACCGGCTGGGCAAGCAAGCCGACGTTCAGTAGAAATGATCGCCACGCGTCACGCGGAGGCGCACGAGATGGAGGCTTACGAACGAGTGCTGACGGATGCGATGGCCGGCGATCCCACCCTCTTTGCACGTCAGGATTACGTGGAGGAGGCATGGCGAATCGTTGATCCCATTTTACGCAATCCTGTATCGGTAATCAGATACGAACCAAATACGTGGGGACCGAGCGAAGCGACCGTCATTCCGCCAGGTGGCTGGCATACCCCTCGACCGGAACTTGCCGACGATTTTCGATTGGTCTAGATGCAATTTGCTAACTTTCGGTGCAAAGAACTTCACTTCGATCTGTCCCACGCACAACCAAACAATAGTTCCGTCCGAGGTAAGACAAAATCATGTTCGTACACGTACCAGCACCCCCAGTCCGGACTTCCCAAGAGACAACGTTGTCCTCCACGGCAGCCGTGAAGTCCACTAAGCCCATCATGCTGCCATTGAAAGTCGTTGATGGATATCCTCTGGTCCAATGCGCAGTCGACGGAAGCCGAGGCTGGATGCTCTTCGATACTGGGACGGACGGATCGATGTTACTGAACACCGCCAGCAAAGACTTTTCCAAGGAAGGTCTTGTAAAGAAAGGGGAGGGCACCTATAGCTCGGGGCAACGTTTCGTCGTATATGCGAAAACAGTGGAATCGTTGGACTGTGGCAGTTTGCGTGTCTCGCATTTCGAGGCGTACGCAGCTGACCAAACAGATCAGGACAAAGCGATGGGCGGCAATCTCATAGGCTTTATCGGACGACGAATTATGAACGATTATGCTGTGGTTTTCGACTTTTCCCGAAGCATTGTGCTCCTATATGCCTTCGATGAAAAGGATGATCCCAAAGAGATGGACCTTGCATACACCCATCCAGCAGTTGTCATACCTTACCACTCGATCGCCGGTCAGCCCTCTCCGGTTACAGATGTTTCTTTAGGCACGACGATGAAACGCTTAGATGGTATTGCTGTCTTCGACAGTGGAGCAAACCTGAACAGTTTGGTCGGTGGTATAGAGAAAGATAAAGCGCGGTCTCCGAACGTTAAGAGGGAAGGGAAGAAGGACGCTGACGGAACCCCCTTGTATCGATCCAAGATCGCGTTTGATGGCGCGTATGGAAAGATTTTCGATCTCAATGACCTCACCTTGCAGCAGTCCAACGAAGGGGCTGAGCCGCAGCCATTTGTCGTGACGATCGGCTATCCCTTTCTTAAAGAGCATGTCACCTTGTGGAACTTTAGGAAACATCAGATCTCGATCTTTTGAGGTGTTCGTGCGCCCAGGCTAGTGTAGTCGCGGGATCGCATTCAGGCGTGTGATCACAAGATCCAGACTGATCTCACCGGGTCCGCACGATGATAAGTGGCCTTTATCAAACGAGGTGTCAAACACTATCGACTTTTACGCGATTTCTAGCGATCTAACGCGGTGTGGACAGATTAGGTCTGCGGATCTACATATTTCAACGAAAAGCAAAGGATCGAACGATGACCACTCCGGAGAAAGAAATGATAAAGAAGAAGAACTCTAACGGAAGTTGGATTCCTGCAATGGTTCTGGCGCTCACATGTCTTGGAGGCTATGGCAATGCACAGACAAAATCTGCTGCCGTCAGCACAGCTGCCCGTATCGCGAATGCAGAGAGTGCAGGTCCCGATGCGATCGCGAAGCATGCAACAATTCTCGACTGGCCAGCGAAGATGGGAGACGATCTGGTTGTCCTTCGCCAAGGTTCCAATGGGTGGACCTGTCTCACAGATTGGCCCGTAACACCTGCAAACGACCCTATGTGTTTGGACGATGTCTGGATGGAGTGGATGCAGGCCGGTATGCAGAAAAGGCCAGCGAAGATTGATCGTGTTGGTCTGGCCTATATGCTCCAGGGGGGAGAGGCTTTCGATCAGAGAGACCCTTCTCGTCCCTCCTCGCCTCCGGGAAAGAAGCCGTATTTCGTGGGACCTCATGTGATGGTGATATCGCCGAATCCCAAGGAATTGACTGGCATAAGCCATGATGTCTACAACGGAGGACCGTTCGTGGAAGCTCTCGAGCGTGACCATCCCATTATTCTCATTCCGGTGGCACTCCCAGGATCAAAACTCAAGGTAATTCCAGGCACAATTCATCCTTAGGACATCGTCACGGGTCGCTGTAATCACACTAGCTATGACGTGGTTACAGCGGCTTGGTAAATCAACTATTGAATGGGGCCGAAGGGGAGTCACTCGATGTCAAAATATGAACGTTTTACCAGCGCGACAGGGTCTCCAGTCGCAGACAACACGAACATTCTCACCGCTGGTCGCCGTGGCCCCGCATTACTTGAGGACATTTGGCTCATCGAGAAGCTCGCGCATTTTGATCGGGAAGTAATTCCTGAACGTCGTATGCACGCCAAGGGATGGGGGGCGTACGGAGTTTTTACTACGACTCACGATATTACTCGCTACACGAAAGCATCTATTTTCTCGAAGGTTGGGAAGCAGACACCGATGTTCGCACGATTTTCTACCGTGGCCGGCGAGCGGGGAGCGGCCGATGCCGAGCGGGACATACGTGGCTTCGCTGTCAAATTCTATACCGAAGAAGGGAACTGGGATATCGTCGGAAATAATACCCCGGTCTTCTTTTTTCGCGATCCTCTGCGTTTTTCTGATTTGAACCATGAGATCAAACGGGACCCACGTACGGGCCTAAGGAGCGCCCAGAATAACTGGGACTTCTGGACGTTGCTTCCAGAGGCTCTTCATCAGGTCACAGTGGTAATGTCCGATCGAGGAATCCCCAAGTCATTCCGCTACATGCATGGCTTCGGCAGCCATACCTTCTCCATGGTCAACAGCGAAGAAACAAGAGCCTGGGTCAAGTTTCACTTTCGGACCCATCAGGGCATCGAGAACCTGACCGATCAGGGAGCAGCCGCTATTGTCGCCAATGACCGAGAGAGCCACGGGCGAGATCTGCTTGATGCCATCGAGCGCGCGGATTTTCCTCGGTGGACATTGTTCATCCAGGTCATGACGGAGGATCAAGCTCGAATGCATAAGCACAATCCCTTTGACCTGACCAAGGTTTGGCCTAAGGCAGACTATCCCTTGATCGAGGTTGGAATCATGGAGCTGAATCGTTACCCTGAAAACTACTTCGCTGAGGTTGAGCAAGCTGCTTTCTCCCCTGCCAACGTGGTCCCCGGGATCGGATTCTCGCCGGATAAGATGCTGCAAGCCTGTCTCTTTTCTTACGGGGACACGCAGCGATATCGCCTAGGGGTGAACTTCAATCATATTCCCGTCAACGCACCGAAATGTCCATACCACTCGTATCATAGAGACGGTCAGATGCGTACCGACGGTAATCTCGGAGCCACGACCTCCTACAATCCAAACAGTCAAGGTCTCTGGGACGATCAGCCGGAGTATGCAGCGCTTCCTCTTGCGCTCGAGGGTGCAGCCAATCACTATGACCATCGCTTAGAAGACGATCATTGGGAGCAGCCCGGGAATCTATTCCGTATGATGAGCAGCGAACGGAAGCAGCTATTGTTTGAGAACACTGCTCGCGCCATCGCAGGTGCATCACCCCAGATGCTCGAACGCCATATCGAAAATTGTCGCAGAGCCGATCCCGCCTACGGCGAGGGTATCGCCAACGCATTCAATTCGGAGATGCAGAGAAATCCATAGTGAGTAGGAACGAACTAAGGCTGAAATTGCTGTATCTAAGCCATAGCTTATATCTACATTGATCTCTATCCTTTTCTCTGTATGAAAACCGTCCTAGGAGGAATTCAATGACCGCTGCTACATCCACGGTATCCATCGCTCGTGAAACCATCTCCGGCGTACGTGTGCCGGACTCGAAGCTTGCGCGCGAGATCACTGAATTTATTCGCGATACAGAAACGGAACTTCGCTTCAACCATTCCAGTCGTGTCTATTACTTCGGCGCTATGGCGGGTCGGCGGCGGAGCCTCGCATTCGACGCAGAGTTACTCTACGCCGGGGCTATGTTCCACGATATCGGGCTAATGCATGATCACAGCAGCACGACGGAGCGCTTCGAAGTCGATGGAGCAAACGCCGCGCGAGCATTCCTTAGCCAGCGCGGTATTCAGCCGCGTGACGTCGATATCGTATGGACCGCGATTGCCTTACATACCACCCCAGGCATACCCCAGTACATGCATCCCGTCGTGGCGCTCGTGGAGATGGATGTGCTTGGCCTCACATATTCTCAATACTCAGATGGGGAGAGAGAGGCCGTGGTCTCCTTATATCCACGCACGCCACACTTCAAAGAAGACATCCTGCAGGCCTTCTATGATGGAATCAAGGCGAAACCGGAGACGACCTTTGGGAACGTGAAAGCCGATGTATTGGCTGACAAAGACCCCACGTTCGTTCGCGGTAACTTCTGCAGCGTAATCCGCAACTCCTCATGGGAGGGCTGACTGGTCTCTGGTTATTGTCATCTGGGTGAAATGCGAGGTGCTTCGTTCACGGATGGTTGCGGGATATGTGATTGATCCAGTCTCGCAGCGACTCATATTGACACTCGCAGAGGCCTCAAGGCCACTCTTGTAAAGCGATCATAACGTCTGGATTTTAGGAGTGCAAAATCATGAATACAGCTTCGCAAGAAGTAGATCTGCAGGAAGATTCCATTCTGGGACGATTCAAGGTAGCTCAGTCGGTCATCCGAAAGGCTGGATCGCTTGCCAACGAATACTTCGGACGGCTCGGTAGCTTAACGATCAAGAGCAAGGGATCTCACGACCTGGTCAGTGAAGCCGACGTCAATACGGAATTGCTTATCAGGAACAGCTTTAAAGAAAAGTTTCCGGACGATTCGTTTTTTGGAGAAGAGAGCGGACATACCGAGTTCTCACCGGGACACGGTATTTGGGTTGTAGACCCTATCGATGGGACGCAACCCTTCCTCAGTGGAATGCCTAATTGGTGTATTTCAATTGCATATGTGCTCGATGGACAGCTTCAATTCGGCCTTGTCTACAATCCGCCATGTGATGAACTATTTGCTGGTGGAAGAGCATTTCCCGCGACAGTCAACGGGAATCCCATCGCGGCCCATTCGGGAACGGATCTTTCAACAGGCCTAGTCAGTATTGGCTTTTCGCCGCGCTCGCCGCACTCGTTCCTCTTCGACTCGCTGACCAAGCTTCTCGACCAAAAGGGGATGTTCTTTCGCAATGGCTCTGGGGCATTATCGCTTGCCTACGTTGCCGCAGGACGACTCCTGGGGCACGTTGAGCCGCACATGCACTCCTGGGACTGCCTCGGTGCAATAGCCATCATTGAAGCTGCCGGAGGTCGAGTGAACGAGTTTCTGGTCGGGGATGCTCTGCTCAAGGGAAATCGCGTAGTGGCGGGCGGGGCTGCTGTCTATCATCAGCTCGACTCACTATTGGGTTATAACCGTTAGATCAAGGAGGCAACGTGCTTAAGGGAATTAGTCCATTACTCTCTCCTGAAATCCTCCACATTCTGAGTTCCATGGGGCACAGGCACGAATTGGCGATAGTCGATGCAAACTTTGCGTGTGACGGAAGTGGACCTCGAGTCACAAGGCTTGACGGGATCTCTGCTACGGCCCTTCTCGACGCAGTTCTCTCTGTATTTCCGCTAGAGCGAAAAGATGCCCAGGTCTGCTGGCGGATGGTCGCTAACGGCAACCCCGAGGATGAAACGCCTATATTCAAAGAGTTTCGGGAGATTATCTCCAAACGAGAGGGCGCAGATCTGGAACTCTTCCCCTTGGCGTCGGCGGACTTTAAAGAGCGTGCCTCGAAGGCTTACGCCGTGATTGTAACTGGCGAGAGAAGGCCTTACGGGAATGTGATCGTACGAAAGGGCGTAGTTCTTGCGGAGTAACCCTGCGGCGATCTGTTTTCGTTCGAGAAGTAATGGCGACTCGCATTTACTACGGCCCCGTGTCATTCGGGAGAGTTTTATCTCCCTCTAATGTCACGAGGCCCGATCTAATCTTCGTCAGATTAGCTTAATTTCCATCCGTAAGTCCTTCCGGGCAGAGACATTTAGGACTGAAAGGCAGTCTAGCGATGAATTTCAAGACGAAGAGGTCGGTTGGGGATGGGATCGGAGCTTGACCATTCGGTAAGTGGACTTTCCTACACATACAATATGGCAATCGTGAGGGTTCTTCAGAGCGAGTGTGCAAGTGTTTCAGCGGTAGATCTAGCAGTTGTTCGTGCCGCTTTATCAACCTCTGGACCCAAGAGTGTCTTCTCGATCGCCAGAGTGTGAACGTTCTCGATTCCGACCATACGCGACCACGTTTTCAGGTAGGCGATTTGGTGATCAAAGTCTCGCTCAGGAAAATCGCCGCCAAGCTGCGCACCTCTCGCGGCAATAATGACAGTGGTCTTCCCACCCAGTAAACCGAGTAATCCTCGTTCATCGAATGTAAAGAGGATGTCTTTATGTGAAACGGTGTCGATCAGATGCTTCAATTTATATGGAATGCCAAAGTTCCACATCGGCACACTAAACAGGATTAGGTCCGCGCGGAGAAAAAGATTCGCCAGATCTTTGATCTTGCGCCAGGCTTTCTCCTGCTCGGGTGTGAGCTGTTTCCCTTCGAGGCTGGCGTATTTCGCGGCAAGAGCTTCTCTATTGAAATCAGGGAGCTGCGCATCCCAGACATTGAGAGTTTCTACAACGCCGCTCGGATGTTTCCCATGCCACGCGTCAATGAACGCATTCGCTACTTCGATCGATGCTGACCGCTCTTTACGCGGCGAGGAGACGACATGAAACAAGTTCATAAATGGGAGGCCTTTCCAGACTCGATGATATATAGATGATTCCGGCATCTCTCCTCTCGACGCATTTAATAAGGCAGTTCGGTTCGTGAACTGCCCAGAGTGGACATATCGGACACAACAGAGACGGTCGCCCAATTCTCTCCTCGGTCGCTCCGGATTGGAACTAACTTGAGTCAACAAATTGACGTCAAAGCGGAAGTGAGGAAATAATCAACGCTAATGCTCCCCGAGATGCATACAGCCAGATGGATGCGCTTAGTGTTGGTCGCAATCGTCCTGCTCTGCGTTCTCGGCGCTGCGACCCCCGCCTCCAGCCACATCCATTTCGCTTCTGGGGGGCGGGGGGACTTACACTGTAGCCTCTGCGCGCTTGCCGCGGCACTCGTTGCAGTCGTGGTCGCCCTTACGATCGGTATCGTGCGGTCTCTCACCTCATTTCTTCAGACACGGGATTCTGAAGTGCGAGGTTCAAATCGTTTCTACGTCCATTTGATCCGCCCTCCGCCACAAGTCGAATCCTTAGCCTAGAATTGCGCCCTTTGAAGGGCGGCCTGCAGCTCCACGAGAGCGATGACAGTTTGGCCCTTTCAGCACAACCATATGCAATGTTTGAATTCCTCTCATTTGAGGAGCGCTAAGGAATTTTCTATGGCAACAGCATTTGTCTCCGATGTTGAGCGTGCAGCAATCGCTCAACGCGGACACTATCTAGAAGTGTTTACCATCTGCTGGGCGATTCTTGAAGCTACCATCGCACTGACTACAGCAGTGAAGTCACATAGCGTATCTCTGGCCGGATTCGGTTTCGACTCCTTGATCGAAGTGGTTTCCGGGGCTGCATTGATGTGGAGAATGTCCCATGAGATGGATCACAATCGACGTCACCGCGCCGAACAGATCAGTCTTCGCATAGCAGGCGTGTGTCTGCTTCTATTAGCTGCTTACCTCTTTGTCGAGGCTGCATTCAACTTGGCCTATCATCGCGAGTCTGAGGCAACATGGGCGGGAATGGCTGTTACGACAGCAGCCGTGATTTTTATGCCTCTGCTTTCCAGGGCGAAGCGCAGGGTAGGGCGTGCGCTGAATAGCACGGCGATGATGACTGACGCGAAACAAACCGACTTCTGTATGTACCAAGCGATGATCGTGCTCTTCGGTCTGATTGTGCACGCCGCGTTCGGTACTAGTTGGGCCGATAGTGTCGCCGCCATTCTATTAGTTCCACTGCTCCTGAGAGCTGGGACGCTTTCCCTTCGTGGAGAAACTTGTTGCGCCCATCATCATGATCATCCATGAGTCGAGGTCGAGGCCGTAGGTCTCAGTAAATATTGGACATAGCAACACTTGCGCAAGTGTGCAGGTATTGCTATATTCGTTTTGTGAAGATCGAACCAAAGCCCGCATGTTCCACCGAAAGCCACGGATCCCAGAGGCTCCATATTCCTGTTGGAGAACCCGCCATCGAGCGAACTGCCAGAATCTTTCGCGCCCTCGGGGAGCCCGCGAGGATTCGGCTTCTGGCAAGGCTTGCACAAGGGGAAGCCTGTGTCACGGAGTTGGCTGAGCTCGAGGGTGAGTCGATCACGGTGATCTCACAACGCCTTCGAGTTCTCCGCGCAGACAATATTGTCGGTCGGCGGCGCGACGGCAAACACATTTTGTACTATTTGGCCGACCAGCACGTTCTCGACCTGGTCTTCAACAGTCTGGCCTATGCTTCGGAACAGCCATCAACTGTCCCTGCAACATCTAACTCGCGCCTGCTGGCGCTCTTCAAAGGAAATAGATCAATGTGGAATCAGCACGAGACCCACGAGAACCATCCTCATCAGCACGGCAAAAATTGCGGTCACACAGAGGTCATCCATAACGACCACACGGACTATCTGCACGACGGACATCTGCACTCGCCTCACGATGGTCATATCGATGAGCACAAACTCGACGTCAATTCCGCAAATCCCGCTAACTGCACCAAAGGACACGATTGCGGATCACATGGCACCGAGCACAAGCATGGCGAGGATTGCGGACACGAAGCGGTTCCACATGGCGATCACATTGATTATGTGGTTGATGGGCATCTGCATCATCCACATGAAGATCACTGTGACAACCACGGTCCCATTCAGCTCGCAATCTAGGCGTAGCGAATGTGCTCCAGAGAAGGGCGAACGCGTGGAGCGTTCGCCCTTCTTATCATTGCCAATGACCAATCAATGAGTTGGCGGCATAAATAACAACTACTCCAAGAGCGACAAGCGGTAGAAGAAATCTGCGAGAACCCTTGCAGTGACGTATCTCTGGCAGGAAATCGCTTGCTGCCATCTGGATGAAGAACCCCGCCGCGAGAGCCAATAGCAAGACCGAGTTCTTAAGAGAAGAGAACCACCACATCGCAGCGAGGCCTCCAAGTAGCGGAGCGATCGCGTCCAGACCCAGGAGGAGATAATCTCCCTTCGTCGGCTTTTCTCCACGAGTGGTCAACAGGATCGTGTTCATTCCGTCTCCCAGGTCGTGGGCTGCAACGCCGAGTGCCACGGCATAACCCGCGGGATGCGAGGCAACATAAGATGCTCCTATCGCCATGCCATCACGGAAGCTGTGAAAGATGAGCATGCTGCCAGCGATACGTCCGACAACTTTCTGCGAGTTCTGGTCTCCTTGCTCAGCACTCATTGAATCCAGGAAATTTTCGATTCCGAAGAAGAGCAACAACGAAATCAAAGTGAGTGTCAGGACGTTAGCGGCCGAGATCCCCGCAGAAGCTCCAAGAGTGATTGCCTCTGGTAAGAGATCAAGAAAGGCGGCACCTAGTAACAATCCGGCTCCGCTCGCGAGCAGCATCGTTGTGAAGTGACGAAAACGAACAGCTACGAGTCCGCCTGCAAGAGTAGAAATTACGGGAACAATTAAAAGCAGACCAGGAAAGGACAAAGCGCAGCTTCTTTCTAATGATAAATTGATCTCAATATTACTCGATTTACCTTACGACTGGTGTTTGGTTCAACGGCTACCTGATAGGGTTGCTCATCCAGTCTCGATTTCGCTCGCAAATCGGGTCGCTTCTGGCCAGTCTCGCCGGATCGTGACGGCAAGGCCACGATTCGGGGAATAGTCCAGGAGTGTTCTTAGGTACTCTCGTGGACGTCTATCCCCGGCCCACCGGGCCTAAAGAATCCTCGCAGCAAACGAACGGAGCAAGTACGGCGTCATGCCACTCGATTCGTCGTTTAGCGTCGCGGAGAACTATCAACGACAATGAGCATCAGCCTAAGACCGATAGGGGGCAGAGGATTTGCGTCCACGCAAGATAGCCAATAGTGATCTTGATTTGTCAGGAAACAGATCCGCTCTATCTTCTGAGGGGATGCTGCAGATAAATCATGAGAAAGGGAAGCAGCAAGAATGGGATTTCTATAAGCGCGCCCCTAATGTCGCGAACTCGTAACTGCAATACTGTTACGACGAGAATGAGGGTAGCTCCCAGCAGGTTTCCCGCGACAAAAGTCGCAGGGAAGAGAATCAATACCGCAGAACCCAATATAAGCCAGGCAAGAGCCAGTTGGGCCGTACGGCTCAGCCGCAAATCTTCCGCCAATGCCCTTTCTTCAGAGGATGAACGCAGCATTCCCAATCCATGCTTCAGGGAGAGAATCACTGTCAAGCAAATCAATGCGGCGCTTAGAACTTTGATCGCCATGAAAGGCCTTCCTTCGTTCCGTTAGACGTTTGTCTCTGACAGCATCGCGTCGACGGGGCCACTCGCCATTTTGATCATGAGGTTGGGCGCTATCCTCGAACCAGCCCGCAAAACCTTGCTTAGGCCTGGAAGGATCTCTAGGCGATCTTTTCGCAATCCGTTGATTGCTGCAGCGACCATTTTCTTCAACTCCATCATGGGAGCTACCTTGAGGTCCGCCGCCGTAAACGCGCTCTGCAACGGCGTGTCCGTTGCAGGCGGCGCTAACTCAAATACTTTGATTTTGCTGTTCTTGAGCTGAACTCGCAGAGATTGCGTAAAAGAATGAATCCCTGCTTTCGTAGCGCAGTAGATCGGTGAAATTGGAAAAGGGCTGAAGGCTAGTCCGGAGGATACGTTCACAATAGCAGCGCTGGGTTGGGCACTTAATATGGGCAGGAACTGCTTCACCATGCGTATCGGTCCTAAGAGATTCGTCTCGATCTCCAAACCAATATCGTTAAGATCACTCCCCTCGCCCTGGAGGTTAATCTTCCGCATAATGCCCGCGTTGTTGATCAAAATATTAAGTCCCGGAAACCGTTCAACCACAGTCTGATAGAGAGTCGCAATTGCCTTTGGATCGCTGACATCGCTCTGGATGGTGTGCAGAAAAGGGTACTGAGCTGCGATCTTTTGAAGCTTGACCTCGTTCCTCCCGGTGACAATGACGGTATTGCTTAGCGCCATGAGTTGAAGCGCCAACTCCAGTCCGATACCGGAGGTTGCCCCTGTAATGAGAACCGTATTATCAGAAAGTTTCATGTGTGCCGTTTCTCCCCCGCCTGAAGAAACGGGCGTGTGCTGTTCTTACCAATGTGCCTGTCGACAACAATGTTGTCAACAGGCACATTGAGCGGCGTGGTTGTGAACGAGATATTGGAGATGTAACACTAGTCAGGTGACTGACACGAAACGCCCCTATCATCACGGAGACTTGCGCGCCGCTCTTCTTCAAGCCGCCGAGTCGGCACTGGCATTGGGCGATAGCGAAGGTCTTTCGTTGAGGGAACTCAGCCGCAGCTTGGGTGTAAGCTACACAGCTCCGCGGCGGCACTTCGCGAACAAGCAAGCTCTTCTGGATGCTTTAGCTCTAGAGGGATTTGAAAGGTTGGGAGCGACCCTCAATCGGGCTGTTTCGGATCGAACCGAGGAATTCGATCTGAGAATGACCAAACTTGCGCGTACCTACGTCCGTTGGGCCATGAAACACTCAGCCCTGCTTCGTCTCATGGTGGCAGCCAAACATAAATCAGACGCACCTCCTGCTCTGATCGAAGCGAGTAATCGGGCGTTGTCAGCTGGTCCCTTGACGATCGTGGACGGTCAATCCACTGGAGCCGTTGTCCAGGGAGATCCCCTGCGTCTCGCATTAGCAGTGTTTGCGGCGGCCGAGGGATTGATTGCGATCTGTACAAACGGAGAATGCGATGGCGTCCCCATCGATCGTTTGGTTGTCGAGATTGTCCAGCAAATCATTGTGGGCATCCGCCCGCGGATTTAACTGGCTTACGCATCGTGTTGTCGGCATTTCGCCATGTTATAAGTTCGCCTTATCAAAACTCACGTTAAAGAGTATTGGCCACAGTGCAGCGGGCACGTAATCCTTTTTCCTATCTCTTGTCGTCAGATATTTCGGGTGGGCGAGAGAGATACAGAGCGTGAATCACAACATCCAAAATCCTGATTAATGAGAGTCATCTCTTCCGTGACACATGAATCCGATCGGGGAGCAATGTCTGTCCGCATGGAGATGGCCTAGAAGTTGCGTTTTGAGGAGCGATCTACGATGCGGAGATTGGAAAACCTGGCCGCTTTCTGGAGTGGTTAGCGAGTCAGTCGCCACACTGCAAGCTATCTCAGATGAGATCTCAGAAAAGCCAGGTTTGGTCTTTCACGTTAAGGTCTCCACATAGAACAACAATACGAAATGATCCTTGGATGAACGAATGAGAATTCTAAAGTAGTCAATCGCTGCTTTGATTCTGGCCCTGCTGGCTCAACTAGGCATTTATCCGCAAATTGCTCTTGAGAAGCCACCTGCGAGACTTCCCGGTGTCGATCTTCGTCTGATTGACGCAACCGCGGACCCCTGCGTCGATTTCACGAAATACGCATGTGGCAACTTCGCAAAGATTCACCCTATCCCGGCCGACGAGTCAAGCTATGGAACCTTCGATGTCGTTAGCGATTATGTTTCTTATTCTGTACACGCGATGTTGGAGAAAGCCAGCAAAGGAGGGACGGAGCGTGATGACAATGAGCAAAAGATTGGTGATTACTATGCAGCCTGTCTCGATGTGCAGACGATTAACGCGCGTGGCCTGAGGTCTCTTAAGACAGAACTGGATCGAATTCGGAGGCTGCAACGGAAGCCGGACTTAGCATCTCTCCTGGCACATTATCGGCTACTTGAAGTCAGCGCTTTTTTCGAGTCGCGGGTCAGCCAAGACCTAAAGGACGCGCGCAAACAGATCCTCGTGTTTGACCAAGGTGGCCTGGGGCTGCCTGAGCGCGCCTATTACCTGCGTGAAGGCGAAAAGGACAAGCGGATACTTCAACTCTACGAAACCCACATCGCGAAAACACTAGCGCTTTCAGGTGAGTCGGATTCCGAAAGCAAGATCGATGCGCGTAATGTTCTGTTGATTGAGAGTGCTTGGGCCGGTGCGTCCCTCGACGTCACCGCGAGGCGCGATCCAATGAATGTCTATCATCCAATGTCAATTCGACAACTTCAGACGCTTGCATCAGAATTTCGTTGGAGGGCCTTTATAGATCAGGACGGAATTCCCAACGTGTCCGAAGTCAACGTAGCAATTCCGAGTTTCTTCAAACGGTTCAACGTCATTCTAGCCAGGACCAGCCTGAGATCAATCAAGGCCTATCTCAAGTGGCAATTGCTCTCCTCTTTGCCTGGTGTTAACCTGCCCAAACCCTTGGACGGCGAAATCTTTGATTTCGATAGTCGACTCCTGCGAGGGCAACCAGAGCAATCCCCAAGGTGGAGGCGTTGCGTTCGAAATACGATTTACAATCTGGGCGATGCGGTTGGGCAGGTGTATGTCGCCCAGGAGTTTCCGGCATCAAGCAAAGCGGCGACACTGCAGATGGTTCATGACATAGAAGCTGCGATGACCGACGATATCGATCAACTGGACTGGATGAGTCCGCAAACGAAATTGCGGGCGAAAGAGAAGTTGAACTTATTGGCCAACAAAATTGGCTATCCAGAGAGGTGGCTGGACTATTCAACAGTGGAGATTCGACGCGATGATGCACTGGGCAATTCGCTCTGAGCGACCCGATTTGAACAGCGCAGGGAGCTAACCAAAGTAGGCCAGCCCGTGGATCATGGAGAGTTCATCATGCCTCCCGCAGTCGTTGGTGTTATTACACTCCTGCGACGAATGACATCAATTTCCCGGCCGGAATTCTGCAACCTCCTTTCTATGACCCGAATTCTCCCGACGCAGTAAACTTCGGGCACATCGGCTCAATCATCGGTCACGAGTTGACTCATGGCTTCGATGATCAGGGCCGCAAGTTTGACGGAAATGGTAATTTTGCAGACTGGTGGACTACTGAGGATGCGAACCAATTCCAACAGAGGTCGAGCTGTGAGGTGAAGGAATATAGCGCATTCACCGTAGATGGGGACGCGCATGTAAACGGCGAACTAACACTGGGTGAGAACGCCGCAGACAACGGTGGGCTCCGTTTGGCCTACATGGCGATGCTGGCCAATGCGAGACGGAAGCATGTCGATCTGAGCCGAGAAACTGACGGCTATACACCGATACAAACGTTCTTCTTGGCATTCGGTCAGGATTGGTGCGGAACAGCCCGTCCAGAATACGAGAGGATATTGGTCCAGACTGATCCCCATACGCCCGATCGATTTCGTGGGAACGGAGCTCTGCAAAATATGCCGGAGTTAGGCAAAACATTCGGCTGCCGACAGGGCCAGCCTATGATGCCTGTCAATGTCTGTAGCGTTTGGTAGCAAATCGCGAGGTCTGGACGCGTATTCTTGCCGATCGTTCCAGGTCCGCTCAGATTGCCGAACGAATTGACATCAGCTGAGTGCGGGGTCCGAGGTCTGCTCGACACAATCCGCAAGCCGATTGAGCTCTTGCATAAACGCAGTGTATTCTTTGGAGCCAAAGCTGCTGATGATTCGAGTTTGAAGATCATCCCAGCCCGAGCCAGCACGGGCCAGAAGTCGATCTCCCTTTTTTGTAATCTTGGCAGTCTTCGTCCCAGGTGCTGGTCCGTCCGCAAGTACGATCCAACCGTCTCGGATCATCGGTGTAAGCGCTCTGTAAAGGGAGGTCTTTTCCAACTCAAGTTCGTGAGCAACTCTCGCCAATGGCTCTCCCACTCGACGAGAGATACACCGCATAACGGCCAACTGGGTTATGCTGATTCCGGAATCCGCGAGCGCGGCGTCGTAATTGCGCCCCAGGATGCGGGACAGCTTCTTCACGGTGGTGCAGGCGCAGGGAATACTTCCAGGCTTGTTCGATGTATACACATCTGGTAGACTATCACTCCAGCCCAGCCTGACCCAAACCTCTTTCGTGTCCGACGCTAAATGACAGAAAGCAAATGCTTTACATTACTAGAAACTTCGTTTTTTCTCCAGAGTACCGACAATCGAACTCCATTACATGCGCTCAGAATAGGGCGAATAGCTACGCCCTCCCGTTGTAGCACCTGTACTGAAGCCGGCATTAGCGACACTCCGAGACCAGCCGAAACCATGCCAAGGGCCGATTGATAGGTCGAAAGCTCTTGGGTCGAGTGAGGTCTAAACCCAGTACTTGAGCATTCCGCAAGGATGGCGTCGGTCAATGTTGCGGCAGCGTATCTCGTCGGGATGATGAGCGTTTCCTCCGTCAACTCGCCAACGGAGATGATCTTTTGGTTCGCCAGCGAATGTTGAGTGTGGAGGGCGATGACCAACTGTTCAGGTTTAAGTTCACGGCTCTGAAATTCATCGCTTGGAGGTGCGTAGGCTACCGCGACGTTAATCTCACCGCTTCGAAGAGCCGCTAGCTGCGGTTCCATCCCCAGCTCTCTTAGCTGGATCGCGACATCTGGGAACATGGCACGAGCTCTCTTCACGAATTGGGGAATGAACTGGAGACCTGCCGAGCTGCTGAAGCCAACAATGACCTGTCCAACCGGAGGTAATCCAGCCTTCCGGGCCGCTGTCTTGGCGAATTCGAACTGCTCGAGGCTAAGCGCCGCCTTTATCTGGAACGCGATTCCCGCATCTGTCAATGTAAGGTTACGTCCTGATCGACGTATGAGCATCGTGCCTAGCTCTTTTTCCAATTGCTGCATGTTTTGCGTGAGAGTAGGCTGGGAAATCTGTAAATGGGCGGCGGCCTGCCGCATATGGAGCGTCTTCGCAAGAACAACAAAGTAGCGTAGATGGCGATTTTCGATCATTGGTTCTCCCAAGCTCGGTGCATAGTGATCCTTCGATGACGAATGCCCCCAAAAGGCCGCGTTGGTTATTTGATTTGCACATCTGCGTTCAGCGATAGGTAGCACTTATCAAATACCGCCATAGATCCTATCGAGCCTAGTGCGAAATCTTCCAATCTAAAACTGGTAGGTAGTTCAGCCCGTAACTCATCTGGGTGGGCGATTTGCAAGCGAGGGATGGAAGCGATGAATGAAGTAGCAAGAAGGGAACTGGCGCTGGGTTTTGTTGCCGGTGTGAAAGCTGGAGACCGACACTTACTCCAGTCCATAACAACTGAAGATGTCGTTTGGAGTCTGCCGGGTGACAATGTGATATCCGGCGAGGCATATGGCGTGGACGCCATATTGGAGCGCGCCAACACCCTTCAGGCATTCGAGGTCAATGTTCGACTTGAGCACGTCGTGTTCGGGTATAAGGACGTCGGTCTTATCTTGCACAATACAGGAACCAAAAACGGACGGGTACTCGATATGCATTTAACGACGGTCATGCTACTTCGTGATGGCAAGATCCAAAGACTCAACACTCTCCTCCATGACGTCCCTATGGTGAATACCTATTTCAACAGCTAACCTGACCGTGTCCGCTAAAGAGACCGAAAGTCGGTCACGCGACCCAGTCAGCACCATCCCCCAGTGTTCGGGCCGCTTAGTCATAAGCTCATCGCAATTCTTCCGGGCACTTCGAGCACTAGATCTGTGCCGAAGCTCGATCGGGAGTTGCACTAACCGAAAGGGTGGAATCTGTGTTTCACAACATCATGGTGGCCTACGACAAATCTCTGGAGGCGAGCAACGCTTTGAACGTAGCCATCGAGCTGGCAGCCTCCCTCAAGTCCGAGCTAATTATCGCCAGCGTAGTGAAGCCGCCTCCGTTTTATGCCAATTTCGCAGCCATGACCTTCCCCGATCTTCCAGGCACGCTGATCGAAGCAGCAGCTGAGGACCTGCAAGCAGAACTCTGGGCAGCAGTTAAGGTAGCTCGCGACCGAGGCCTCTCAGTCAGAGGCGTGATCAAAAGCGATATTGAGGTTTCAGGCATCATCGGAATTGCTCGGCTTCAAAAGGCTGATCTACTCGTCATCGGCCTCAGAAAGCATGGAACGTTCGGGCCAATAAGCGGCACTCTCCACCAAATCGCGCAGGAGAGTCCATGCCCTGTGCTGGCGGTGAACGCAGACATAGCCTCGCCGGTGTCCACTGTGATCGTGATTCCAGAGCCATGACACAACGAAAAATCTGCACATTGGAACTGGTATCAAATGTTTCCATCCCTCAACTTAAGAATTTCACACTGGATTCTTTGAGATGGAAAGTCGGCATTGTGAATGTCGCCAGCGCACCGAGGAGCAAATGTCTGTGGAGTGGATGGAATCGGCTTTGATAAGCCGCGCTTATTCACACCGAACACCCACGATTGATAAGTAGAGGCTATCGTTTGCCTCGCAATATCCTATCGATCCGAAGCGTTATTAAACCTGTCTAATCTCAATAGCGGCTATTGACGCTGCAATAGCAACTAAGGACAGGATTTCCAACGACACTCGGAAAACACCGTGAAAATTGCGTTTGTTGGGCTTAAGCTGCCAGACTATCTTCCTCCCATGATTACCCTTGCTCGCAAGCTACAGGAGCGAGGTCAAAATGTAGCGTTCATATCCGTAGTCGATGCGGAGATGATGGTTCGAGCAGCTGGTCTTTCTTTCATCCCATTTTGCCAGGAACAATGCTCGTTAGGCACGAGCGACAAAGTGATCAATGAATTGAGACACCTCGAAGGGGCAGAGATGCTGAATTTCAGCGTTCGGACATATTCTCAAACCCTAGATGCTGCTATGACAGATCTGCCTCGGGTACTGAAGGAATCTGCGGCAACAGGTGTTGTCCTGGACACTGCTCTCATCGGTCTAGGACTTGTGCCGATGCACCTTGGGATGCCATATGTGCATGTGTCGACCGATCTTCACTATGATTTTTCAGGTATTACGCCATTGTCCATTTTTAGCTGGGGTCACGAATCAACTATTGAGGCAGTCGAAAGGAATCGCGGGGCCCTCAAGTCACTCGCTAAGGTATTTGAACCAGCGAAGGCCGTAGTGCAGCGTTATGCTGAAGCGGCGGGCATGGATCTGGACTGGAGTGATCCGTGGGTGACCATATCCAAGCTTGCCTGGATATCACAAACACGACTTGAATTCGATTTTAAGAGCACTCATCTACCTCAGCAGTTCCATTACACCGGTCCCTTTGATGACGGCTTGTCCAGTTCGGAAACTGAATTCCCGTGGGAAAGTTTGACCGGAGATCCTCTTATCTACGGCTGCATGGGGTCAATGCAAAAGGATGCCGAGCACATCTTCAACCTAATCGCAAAAGCGGTTGGCGATCGCGAGGGTCTGCAACTTGTTCTATGCATCGGACTGACGCTGGAAGTTGAAAAGATCGAATCACTGCCTGCGAATGCAATCGTGGTGCGACAGGCGCCTCAATCTGCTCTTCTTCGACGGTCTGCACTCTGCATAGCCCACGGCCAGCTGAACTCCGTTCTCGAAAGCCTGGCCCATGGGGTTCCTGTTGTTGCAATTCCGCGGATGCACGATCAGCCGGGGGTTGCGGCAAGGATCGCATATACAAAAACCGGAGTCTTCATACCGGCGCAGGAAATAACTTCGCTTATTCTCCGGTCATTGATAGACGAGGTGTTGAACAACCCGGAGTACCGCATCAACGCCGTACGCATGAAGGAGGCAATAGCGGAGGCACGGGGACTGGATAAAGCTGCCAATCTGCTCGTACACGCCTTCGACCTTGAAGGTTCGATATGCACAGGGAAGATCCCCTGTGTGAACGCTCGCTCCAGAACTCACCTGGCTTTGCACAACTACAGCTCCGCTACCGAAGGAGAGGGAACTACTTTTGACTGCTAAGAAAAGATCTCGTTGTCCAAAGGAACAAATGTGCGATTAGTAACTTATTCCCATAATTCTAAGATCTTCGCTGGGCTTCTTTCCGCATCCTTTAGACATATCTTCCCACTCGATAATCTCGGATATGGAGGTGCACTCGCCTTCGTCGTGGCAGGTGAAAAGGCCTGGAAAAATGCCTCGGAATGGGCGAACATGGTCTCGACAAGAGAGATGGTTGCCCGTTCGGAGGTCGCACTGCTTCCGCCCTTGCCGAGACCAGGCAAATTCCTTTGCATTGGCGCCAACTATCGCGATCGGGCATCTGAGGTGGGACTCAACAGAACGGCAGTTCCTGAAATCTTCACTAAGTTTCCAAGTGCGATCGTCGGCCACGGTGCCAACGTCATCATCCCATCGATGACCAAACAGCCGGATTACGAGGCTGAGTTGGCTATTGTCATCGGTAAAACCTGTAAACGGGTTGCTGCAAAAGACTGGCAGGAATATGTCTTCGGCTATACGATCGTCAACGATATCAGCGCAAGAGATCCCGAACTTGCGAACTCCCCATGGAACAAGGGTAAGAACTTCGATACGTTCGCGCCGGTGGGCCCGGCGATCGTATGCAAGAATGAGATCCCTGATCCCCACGTGCTAAATATCAGTTTGGCGATTGACGGGGTGGTGATGCAGAATTCAAATACCCGTCGTCTGATCTTCAAGATTCCTGAGCTGATAGCGTATCTCTCGAACAGCATAACCCTGGAGCCAGGAGACATTATCAGCACTGGTACGCCTGCAGGATGTGGATTTCGGCACAACCCACAACGCTGGCTCAGGCATGGGGATACCGTGACAATCAAGATTGAAGGTATCGGTTCATTGCGAAACAAATTCCTTTCAGAATCACTTGGCGGCGAACACGCTGACCTGCAAACCTCTAACAAGAGAGAGGAGCACGGACGAGGTGTCTCTCATGCCCGTCGGAGCAGAGCGAGAAGTCGAGGTTTGCTTCGGGACAGGCGAGACTTTGTTGCTGAAACGGAAATCTGATTGGCTGAGGCGATATCTCGTACCGAATGTCCCCGAATGAAGTGCATCTCAACGATGGAGCGGTGACTTGCCGGGAGCCCATTGATCGCTCCCCGGAGCCGCTGATTTCGCTCCCGAGTGGCGTAGAGTTCTTCGGGATTTGGAGAGGTATCTGAAAGTTCGACCATGGGCTCTCCCGCCTCATTGGTATTCAGCTCTTCAAGGGAAACAGCGAAGTGCCGCTTTCTTTTGCGCAGAATCATTAAAGCTGAGTTGATACCAATTCTGGTGAACCATGTTGAGAAGCTTGATCTCCCGTCGAAGGAATCGAGCCGTCGAAAAGCCCGAAGAGTGGCGTCCTGAAAGGCATCCTCTGCATCCTCGAGATTCTTGGTGATCCGAAGGATCGTCAAAAGCACGCGTTTTGAGTTGTGTTCGCACAATTGCGAGAACGCCTCATTATCACCCGATTTTGCTGCGAACACTAACGAGGCGTCTGCGCACATCGGCTCTGAACTCATTTGAGATAGCTCAGTGTTGGCGCGAGTTAGCTCCATAATTCATGCCTTCCTTGACCCTCCTCTTATCATGGTCAGTGAGAGAGTAAACGGCTAAGACTTGCTGTATGTCGTAACAAAATTGACGTGTGATCGCGATCTCTCGAGGCTCCGTTCATGACCAGTTCTCGAAGCCACCTAACTCGCTTATAACGACGGCTATGCAGGCCCTGTTGAGCGCGCTTTATCTACTGGCCTCCAGACATAGAGCATGGCGTTAGCTTGCCCAGAATGCCAATACTGTTTAAGAGGAGTTTTGATTCGGATTACTTATGATGTCGGCGTTAGATGAGGGCCATAAAATTGCCGACTACCGGAGAAATGTCTCCGCGCTTCCATAGAAGTGATAACCCGATTTCACTGTGAGCATCTGCCAGCTTTTTCATCACAACACCCGGTCGAGCGAGAATACTTACGGTTGCCGGGATCAGCAGGACGCCGTAACCGAACGCGACAAGCCCGAGGGCCGCTGGCCAAGTCGTTACCTCTTGGATATTGCGCGGTTCGAATCCAGCGTTCTTGCACAGCGCCAGCATTGCATTCGAAAGGCTTGCAGCGACGTACATAGCAGGAACGATCAGAAGCTCGTCGGTTAGCTCGCTCAGCGAAATAACTTCCCGGTCGGCCAGGGGGTGACCGGCATTCAACGCAAGCAATAGCTGTTCAGGGGGGAGCTGTCTTGCGCAAAACTCCTCGTCCGGCAGAGCGTAGGTAATCGCGACGTCAATCTGTCCTGAACGCAACGCGCCGAGCTGAGCATCCATTCCCATCTCCCTCATCCGAATGTTTACATCTGGGTACCTGTTTTTGAAGACGGTTACAACTTCTGGGATCAGCTGGATGCCGGCTGTGCTATTGAAGCCGACAGAGACGTGTCCTAGTTCTCCTCTGCCTGCTCTCTGAGCAGCGAGTTTCGCTAGTTCGAACTGTTGAAGACTATTCTCTGCCTCCTGGAGGAAAACTTCTCCAGCCGCCGTGAGCGACAGCTTGCGTCCCGTTCTCTGAATCAGCGTAGTCCCTAACTCTTCCTCCAATTGCTGAATGTTCTGGGTCAAGGCGGGCTGTGCAAGATACAACTGTTCCGCGGCCCGCGTCATATGAAGCGTTCGAGCCAGCACTGTGAAATATCGTAGGTGTCGGTTCTCAATCATCTTGTCTCTCGGATCCGTGCTCCAACAGGGAAGCTGTGATCCTTGGTTTTCGAAATCGCCGAAATATGACCGGACGGCGGGAGTCTAACAATCCAATAACGGGACGGGAGGTCATTGCCGAACGTTGTCGCGATGAGGCTCGTTCGTGGAGCCCCCGTCTCAATCTCTCACAAGACGATGTTGGGCAGATTCTCTCGTTCTTTGTTTTGCAGCGCCGAAGGGTGGGGTCCCAGTCCTAGATAATACTTCTGAATCCTCCCGCCGACCAGAGATGTATGCACACCTCCAAAGTAGCACGGCGTCGCGATCAGCGATAAGCAATGCTTATCAAAACCTGTCGAAAGTTCTATCGAGCATCAAGCCGAATAGAACAGTCTAACCAAATAGGGCGCTTTTAAAATTAGGTGCCAACTCGTAACTCCCGCGACGCGCGCTGGCGAACCTGGAATCAACAATAGCAATTGCGCAACCCTACCTCTGCGATGCAGATATGGAGAGTCCTTGAATACCAATAATCGCGGTGAACTTCCGGCTGGCAGATCCTTTTCACTCTTTGGTCGCCGCTCGTTCTGTGGGGCACTCCTGGCGTCGGTGGTCTTCTGGTTTATAAAGAAGTCCGCAGCGTTGGCTCACCACAGTCGAGAAGGAACACCGGCCTCGGCAAATCATGACCCACAACCCATCGTTTCCCTAGGAGGAGATGTGCCTTTAGTCCGCATCGATTTAATCGAAGGAACGTCAGAAGCGTATCGCACGAAGGTCGGCGAGATCGTTTACCAGACCCTGGTAGACGTGCTTAAAGTCCCGGAACACGATCACTTTCATGTCATCACGGAACATCCGAAAGGTGGACTGCCTTTCGACCGCAATTACCTGGGAATCCACAGATCTGACGCCTGCATTTTCTTTCAGATCACATTGCTTAGTGGAAGATCCGTCGAGCTAAAGCAAAGCTTCTACAAGACACTCGTAGATCGCCTCCACGAAGAGGTCAAACTGCGCAAGGAGGACGCATTCATAAACCTTGTCGAGGTGCCGAAGGAAAATTGGTCGTTCGGCAACGGTGAGGCTCAATACGTCACAACCGTTTCGTAACCGAGTGACACTTCGTAACGTTCTGGGGTGTGTGTCGATTAATTCTCGCCGCACACCTGTTTTCATCTTGGTGCGCTCATCTCGTCATCAGGAGGATAGATTTTTGTCTTCCAGTGAGGGCATGGATGGCACAGCCCGTCAAAACAAGGGCACAACCAAAACCACAGACCCCCGCCCATCCAAACCGCTGCCATAGCGCCGTGCCAGCGTAAGACCCAAATGCTCCGGCAGTGAAGTAGCAGATCATGTAGACCATATTCAGCCGACTCCGGGCTTCCGGAACGAGGCTGTAGATCCGGGTTTGATTGGAAATATGCCCTGCCTGCACGCCTACATCAAGGAGGATGACCCCCGCGACCAACCCGGCCAAGTGGATGCCCCACAGATACATGACGGCGAATGACAGTAGCGTCAGCAGCAATGCGACCAAAATATTCCGACGGGCTCCATATTTATCTGCCGTACGACCGATTAGTGGGGCGCATATAGCGCCCGCAGCACCGACAAGTCCAAATAAACCGGCGACACCACTTCCGTAGTGATACGGCGGGGTCTGCAAGAAAAATACCAGAGTCGTCCAAAAGGCACTGAAGGCGCAGAAGAATGTAGCTCCGAGGAGAGTTGATTCTCTCAACAATGGCTGGGTGCGTATGAGGTTTCCAGTTGATCGGATCAAAGAAAACCACGAAAGCTTCAGTTCCGGTTCACTACGAGGAAGCCAGTTGTGAATCAGCGTGGCAACGAAGATCATCATTGCCGCCGCAATCCAGTAAATCGCACGCCAACCGAACCAGGCCCCCACGAGACCACTCAGTGTTCGTGCCAATAGGATTCCAAACAGGAGGCCTGACAAGACGGTCCCGACAGTCGTTCCGCGGCGCTCGGGATGTGAAAGATTTGCGGCATAGGGCACGATCAGGTGGACAATAGCACCGGAGAAACCTACACCAAGGCTGGCCGCAACAAGTCCCATGAGATTCTTCGCGGTCGCCATTCCGACAAGGCAAATTGCAGCACCAGCCAAAAGCCGAACAATTAGCTGCCTGCGTTCCTTCGTATCCCCTAAAGGCACAAAGAGCAGCATAGCGACTGCTGTGCCCAATTGAGACACCATCGCAACCGCCCCAACCGTGGTGACCGAGACGTTGAAGTCATCCGCAATAGCAGACAACAAGGGCTGTATGTAGTAGACGTTAGCTACGATAGCGCCTGCGCTGAATGCCATCATCCAAACGTGGGCGGAGGTCAGATATGTTAACGTGGCGGCACTCGGTCTTATTTGCCTCTCCACTAAGACCCTCCTCGCGACGCTCATTTCGCGACCTGTGCGGAGATCACGGGGCAAAGATATCCAGGTATTGATGTGATGCCGAGCTGGCGCAAAATAGGCAGCCGGAAGACTTGATCTCGACTAGATGTATACACACCCATAAGGCTACCACGCATCGGATGCAGAATTGCGCGTTTTGTGGGAGTTCTATGGGGATTCAAGCCGAAATGCTCTTCGTCGCGAGATGTTCTTCGCCCCTATAAGTAAGGCCTATCAAAAACCCTGGTAAAGCCTATTGGATTCTCTTAGAAGGTTTGGTACATCCTCTATGAAGTGGCAACGGGAGTTCTACACCTGAGGTGTGGATCTTCAGTGGCATCGGCTTTAAGCATCGCGAAGAGGAACGTTGATGGAAATTAGAGTCATCATTTGCCCCATCGATTTCTCGTCGATATCAGTGAGAACATATCGTCATGCGCTGTCGCTGGCGGAGCACTATCAAGCGAAACTACTGGCCGTCCATGTAATTGAAGAATGGCGATACTCTTCGGCGGATTTTGCGGCCTCGGCTCACGACCTGAACGAGTTCTATAGGGGCCTGCACGAGGTCGGTTCTCGACGGCTTCGTGAGTTTGTGAAGAACCATACGCACAATGAGCTCGATCCCGAGCTTATCGTGGAAAGAGGTTCAACTTCGGATTCAATTCTTACGCTCGCGGAGACCCAAAAGGCCGACGTGCTCGTCATGGGAACACATGGGCAGCGAGGTTTCGACCGTCTCGTGCTGGGGTCGACTACGGACCGCGTCATGCGAACCGCGCCCCGCCCGGTCATTGTTGTCCCGCCACAAGACACGATGGCGCTGGGTGATGATTTGCACAGTATTCGACACTTGAAACGCATTCTCTTCTGTGCAGACTTCTCAACGAATTCTGAAGGGGCATTGCGATATGCGATTTCTGTGGCCGATGAGTATGATGCGGAACTGATTCTCGTCCATGTGCTGGAGGACGGCCCAAGTCCGGACAAAGTAGAGGAGAACAAGGCGAAGGCGATGGATCAACTTAATGGGCTGCTTCCGGCGGATCCTCTCCGCAAGATTAGGACCGCCGTGCGCATTGGAAAGCCATACCGAGAACTTATCCGGTATGCTCAAGAAGAACAACCTGACCTCGCAGCGATGGGTGTGCGTGGTCGAGGGGCGCTGGATATCGCTGTATTCGGTTCGACCACTTATCGCGTGATGCAATTAGGAGCCTGCCCGGTTCTCGCGGTTCATGTATAAGCACGAGTCTTCACACCGAGCCGAGGAGGATAGCAGGGAGTCTCATTTGAAGCAAAGTCAGCTCCTGGAACATCCAACGTCAGAGTGATAAGAACTTGATCATCAGAAATTTCGAATATTTGTTGGCCTTGAATAAAGAGAAACATTTCGCTCGTGCAGCTTCCGCTTGCAGCGTTTCTCAGCCGACGCTCTCAGCAGGAATCAAACAATTGGAAGAGGATATGGACGTGCTTATCGTGAAGCGCGGCCGAAGGTTTGAGGGACTGACGCTGGAGGGGGAGCGCGTTCTCGCCTGGGCTCAGCAGATGCTCGAAGATTGCATGCGCCTGAAACAAGAACTACATGGCCTACGGGATTCACGGATGCGAGGGCCATTTCGGTTGGGAATGATCCCGGCGACCGCGGGTTTGGCCTCCGTGTTGAGTGTGGCGTTCGCAGATCAGTTTCCTGATTTGCAAATCTCGACGGATACGGGTGAGCCAGACCATCTCCGCAGCCTGGTGCGGCAGGGCGAGATGGATGTGGTACTGATGTACCTCGACGAGGCTGTGAATGAAGGGCTGGACTCGTATTCTCTATATCGAGAACGCTTATTTCTGTTGACCGGGATGGATGTGGACAACAGTCGACGTGTGTCCTGGGATGACGTGGCGGCTCTCCCACTTTGTCTTCTGAAGTCCGCTGTACCAAGTACAGCGGAGGCACAATTGAAAAAAGCTCCCCGAGTGCTGCATACCGATTCTGCTGCAGTGTTGGCGGCACACATCGGGACTGGCCGCTGGGCGACAGTGCTCCCGCAGTCCCTCGTTTCCGTTCTGCCCAAGTCGCCCTCGCTGAAGGCGGTCGGGATTACAAGGCCAAACGAGCAAGTCAGTGTCGGATTTGTAACCCTAAAGCGCGATCCTTTGCCTGCTGTGGTGCATGCGCTGATGGAGACAGCCCATACTCCGGATCTTGTCCAGGCAATACGCGAGATGCTGGCAACCTTCGAAGACTATGCGCCTAAGTATTCCCGAGGCTCTAGGCGCACAACGCTTCTCCAACCGTAGCTCGTTTCCGCTCATCCTGCGGCTTGATAGACAGAAGCTATCAACGATCAGAATTTCCTGTTTGATCGGCACCGCGTCCGGTGCGACTCTAACGAAGATATGTCCCACGGCTGCCTTGAACAAAGGAATTATTCTTCGAATCAAGTCCTGATACTAAAAGAGCTAGAACGCACTCTTCTAGACCTGGACGACATGCAAGTCTCTGGAGCGGTAGCGATGCTCCTTGCAGCAAAGCGCATATTCACAACGGGAGCTGGGCGGAGCGGTTTGGCGTTGCAGATGGCCGCCATGCGGCTGATGCATCTCGGTTTGACCGTGCATGTTGCCGGCGAGGTCACGACTCCGGCAATTGGTTGTGGCGACGTATTACTTGTTGCCTCGGGGTCGGGGACGACGGCAGGTGCAGTCCATGCTGCAGAGGTGGCGCGACAGGCAGGCGCAAGTGTCTTGCTGATAACCACGACATCTACGTTGAGACTGAATGAATTGGCGCAGATCTCAATAGTGGTCCCGGCACCAACTAAGCAGGACCATGGCCGCACCAAGTCAGAACAATATGCAGGAGCTCTGTTTGAGCAGTGTGTGCTGCTTCTAATGGACGCAATGTTTCAGGTGATGTGGCGCGAACGCGGAAGAGTTGTGGAAGCGTCATGCAAATCTGGAATAAGAAGTATGCAGCCCAGGCATTCTTTCCTGTCGTTAGATTAACGGGGCGGAATTTTCGACCGTCGTTATTTTGATGGCTCATTTTTCAAAATCAGAAGAAACGGAGTACATAATGAAACTGCAAGTTGCAATTGATCTACTTTCCACCGCGGACGCTCTTACGTTGCTCAACAAGGTCGCTCAACATGTAGATGTCATCGAACTTGGGACTCCACTCATCAAACAGCAGGGGCTAAGTGTTGTGACCAACGTCAAGGCAGCCCATCCTGGCAAGCTGGTATTTGCAGATATGAAGACCATGGACACGGGAGAGCTTGAGGCAGACCTCGCTTTTAAGGCCGGAGCAGACATCATGACTGTATTAGCCTCGGCGGCAGACAGCACGATTGCAGGCGCTGTAAAGGCCGGAAAAATGCACGGTAAGGCTGTTGTAGCTGACATGATTGGTGTATCCGATAAGGCAGCGAGACTTCGTGAGCTGAAGGGTCTCGGTGTCACTTGGGTTGAGTTGCATGGGGGCCTGGATGAGCAGGCTCAGGCGAGATACTCTTTTGAAAACCTACTCGAAGTGGGTCGCAGCGCAGGTATGCCGTTTTCAGTCGCGGGCGGTATAAACATTGATCGAATTGCAGGAGTTGAGTCGGCAGGCGCGACCATTGCAGTCGCAGGCGCGGCGATCTATGGCGCGAAAGATCCTGGAGCTGCCGCCAAAGCACTTCGTGAGAAGATCAAGCAGTTAGGATAATTTGGCGGCTCATCCGAGCGCGGTTTGGCTGTGCCGTCACGTTGGACCATCTGTAATAACAACGGAGAATATAAGATGAAGGCTCAGTTACTAACCGCGTTCGGAGGCACCGAGAATTTTCAACTAGCTGATGTCCCGAAGCCTGTAGTGCAAGATGGAACGCTCTTGATCCGTCTCGCAGCGACGTCCGTGAACTCTCTTGACATCAAGATTCGAGAGGGTGGCATCTCCGTAGCACCGGATTTACCGGGCATCCTCGGTTCCGATATCGCGGGCACCGTCGAAGCGGTTGGCGCCGGTGTGATTGGGTTCGCACCTGGCGATGAAGTGTACGGTTGCGCTGGAGGAATCAGAGGCTTTGGCGGGACACTGGCCGAATACATCGTAGCTGATGCTAGGCTGATGGCTCCGAAACCAAAGACATTGTCCATGCTTGAAACTGCCGCTCTCCCTTTGGTGTCGATTACTGCGTGGCAGGGCCTCGAGCGCGCAAAGACATCAGCTTCTGATCATGTGTTGGTGCATGGTGCTACAGGTGGGGTCGGCCATGTCGCGCTACAACTCGTAAGGGTAATCGGAGCTCGAATAGCGACGACAGTTGCCTCAAACGGCGATTCCGAAACCGCCAGAAGATTAGGCGCGGACGAGGTCATCAACTATCACGAAGAAACGGTGGAGCAATATGTCGATCGTCTTACGGCGGGCCGCGGGTTTGACGTAGTCTTCGATACGATTGGGGGAAAGAACCTCGAACTGTCTCTGACTGCTGCTGGCTCGAATGGCCGTGTATCGACCACCAACGGTCGCACGACATTGGATCTGAGCGAGGCGCACTCGAAGGGGCTCTCCTTCCACGTTATTTTCATGATGTTGCCTCTAATTGAAGATCGCGGCAGGGAAGGGCACGGAAAGATTTTGAGAGATGTAGCGAGACTTGTCGACGATGGAAAATTACGACCGCTGCTGGACGCAGAGAGGTTTACTCTCAGCACTGCTCCCGACGCACATCGCCGACTGCAATCAGGTAAAGCGACGGGGAAAATAGTTATTGACCTCAGCTGAGAGTCCGGCACGATTGCACAGCATCCCTCCTTCGATATAATCGAAGAATCAATTCGGAGTGTTGGATGACGCGTGAAGAAGCGCTGGTAAATTTACAGATGATTAAGAGCAGGGGTGTCCTGGCTCTTCGCTTACTCGAAGTGACCCCGCGCACGCCGGCTACAGAGAACGAGATTCGTCGCCTCGTCAGCGACCTTAAGAACGATTTACAAAGGGAGTTCGAGCGGACTTCTCCTGAGAGCTCTCAAAAGAAAATGACGATGTTCGAGCTTAGTATCTATTCGCCCACGATTGAGGAACATGGATGACAACCGGGATCTGCCGTCTCAAGGTTGATGGAGCGATCAGCGAGAAGTGGTCAGAGGTATTCGAAGCCACTATCTATGCAGTTTCTAAGTACATCTCTTAAGTGAGGCCGCAATTCGCTTGGGCAGCGCCGCGTCGATTGGCTTGCCGGCACGTCCGATAAAGGAGCGAAGCCTGTGCGCAACAAGCTATCGCTCCCCTGGAACCTTAACTATGGAGTCGACCCTGATGTTGGATGGATACAGCTTTCGCTCAGCGCCCGATCCAAGGCAATCTCGTTGAGTTTCGATGCGCCTTTATGGTGAGCTTGAAGATAATTGCCGATCGCAGTAGCCATTTCAACTCGGCAATTCGCCCCCGATCTTATATCTTTCGTTGAAGCCAGCTCTGCGATGAGTTCTGCCTGCAACTGATCCAGTTCGGGCCGTATCGTCTTGGCCAAGTCAATCGGAGTGTGGGCCGGAGCGCCACCATCTCTCCTCCAATCGGCTAGCAGAGAGTATTGAACGACCTTGTTTGCTTCTATTTGGGCTTTGAAAAATCTCGTCATCGACACTGAATCAATGCCTTTCGCGTCTCCGGCTCTAATCGCGCCAACGATTACCTGGGCCTCACGGGTTTCATCTTCCACAGCGGCACCGCTGTCCCACTTGGAGAGTGCAACCTGCTCCGCGATAGCTAACCTACGGGCTGAGGCCCTAACTAGAGGGTCGAGCCGACTGGGGGGAGTTTGTGCAGATACCGATCCCGTCGTCATAGTCACGAAAACTGCTGCCATCAATCCATTCGCCCAAGAAATCCGTCTTGCACTGGGAATCATATTGTTTCTGTAGGATGTATACACACCCTGATGATATCAGCGGATGATTCATTGACCAAATTCGGAACCGCGAGTTTGCCGGGCAGCGCATCCTGTGATCCCATCTTTCGTTGAGAGGCCACTGACTAGTGAACATTAATCAAACAATTCTTCGAACAAATGTATTGCTCATAAGTTTTACTGTTTCTTTCGCGGGTGTAATCAGCGCTCAGGGAAAGAAGACACCCAGCGTTAAGCCGCAGGAAGACGGCGGAACAGTCTATGCTGCCTCCGATTTGGCTTCTTCCACTCCATTAGCACGGCCAGCTGATGTAGCCTCGCCGGAAGCGCTGCTCGCCGCGCTTCATGATTCGGTGTCTGGTCCTCAAGGTCCGGTCGATTGGGATCGCTTTCGATCCCTGTTCTTGCCCTCGGCTCGTCTGGGATCCACAAGGACGGACGTCAATGGCGTAACGCGAATCACAAGTTCTACCGTTGAAGAACTGATTTCATCAGGAGCTGCGGAACGCGAAAAGGTCCCTTGGTATGAGGAAATTCTCGTAAAGCATTTAGAACGGTTCGACCATATTGCCGTAGCGTTCTACAGCCATGACGACAGATCGAGTTTGCAAGGGCCACCAATACAACAAAGCGTCAATGTCTGCGTGATGCTTTATGACGGTAGTCGTTGGTGGATTCAAAGCGCCAGTTGGGAAGCCGTTCCAAAATTCCGAAGCTTGCCTCCCGAACTCGATCCACGGGTACACACACGATGAATGCTTCGCTCAGGATATACATGCGGGCTCAGCGGGTTCGACGAAGAGGTTGAGATCGCCAATATCAGAGCTGCCACACATTTTTCATAGAAAAGTACCTGCTAGGATGTGTATACATCCGCAGTGCCAACCTGGTGCGTTGACAGCTTCCTCCCGACAGCCTCCGCATGATTTAGGGGCAATGTCTGCGCGATGGGAACGATGTTCTCTGGCTAACCCCAGAGAACATCGTTGAGTCCAAGGGGAAGTCTTGATGAATAGATATTTGAAAGCCGAGGAACGAAATGTCGCTAGCTTCTCTCTCTAATCTCTCCGAATCACATTCGGGGGCTATACCTGGGAATCTAGGAACTCTTGAGGGGATACAAGAGTTCTTCTGGGCCACAGAGCCGACGAAGAGCCGCCTCGCGCTGGTGGTCGCAGAAGTAGTTGGTCCTTCAATTCCAGAGGATTGGAAAAAAGCGCTAAAGAAGCTCCGCCAGAGATATCCTATTCTGGCGGCAAGGATCTCGAAGACGCCTGGAGTTAGGCCTCACTTCGTGCCTTCTCTCCTTGGATCGATCCCCTTTAGAGTGGAACCTTATCGCGAAGATCTGAGTATCGATCAGCTGATGGCGGGGGAATTGGCCATCTCATTTGATCGAGGCGAGGCGGCCTTAGCGCGGGTCGTACTATTTCACGGTCCGGAACGGTCGCTGATCGTGTTTGTTGGTCACCACGCAGCGTGCGACGGCTTGACTCTCGTTAATATGGTGCAGGATCTGATTTCGGCTGCAGCTGGTGAGCCGCTTGGGACGGTAGTACCAATTCTCCCTACAACAGGTGAACTCTTGGGGCTGCCCGAGCCTCCACCGTATTCCTCCTTTCTCGGAAAGAACGCGGCTACGGAGTGCCCTGTGCTCGGTTTTCCGTTCCCGGTTGTATCGAGCCAACAGTTGGAAGCCGACACACTCGCCAAAGTGATTCTTCGTGCGCGGCAGGAAAAGACCACTGTTCATGGGGCGCTGGTTGCTGCGTTTATCAGTGCCGGGAAGGCCTCCTTTGCCCCGTGGAGAACCGAGCCCGTCGCTTGTCTGTCACCTATCGATCTTCGTCCTCTCCTTAAGCTGGGTTCGGCAGCTGGCGTGTTGACGACGATACATCCAACAATAGCGATGCCCTCCGACAATCCGCAGTTTTGGGATTTCGCGAGACTGGTCAGCGGCGCAATGCCTGGTTCTCGGACTATTGAGGCGGCTCGTGGAGGTACGCTTGCCGTTCGTGAGGTCGTCAGTCAAGAACCGGACCCGTATGACCCAGCCACAGTCGATCTTCGGGGCTTCTTCAATCATCATCTTATGGTCAGCAATTATGGCGCCGGAGAGTATCGTACCGACTTCGGATCGTTGAAGCTGGCTGCACTTTATCCCTCCCACATCAGTGGGGGAACTCCCGACACTCAAACCATTTCAGCAATCACCATCGCTGGAGTGCTTTATGTGACTCACGCAAGCCGTGCCCCTATACAGTCGTTTCTGAAGGACTCGCTGACACTTCTTATTGCATCCTGCGATTAGCCTCGTGACCTAATTCTTTGGCCACGAGGTCATGGAAAAGCGGGAACTAGTTTCAATGAGTATTGGCACGATTGGTGGTTTTGGCCAACTCATAGTAGCCCGCGGCCCAGTCTGCGTCTTTGAGGCCGGCGCTGATCGCTCTTTCAAAATTCGCGCGGTAGAGATCGCCCAGAGGTGTCTGCACCTTTGCACTTTCTGCTGCTTCCAGATAGAGCCGGGTGTCCTTATCTCCCAAAGCAATGGTGCCGCCTGGCTGTTCGGGTGGATGAACCATCAGTTTGATATAGCTTTCATAGAACGGCGAGCGGAACAATGCGTTGTTTGCAGTTTCAGCGAAGAGCTCCGGTTCAATGCCATTAGCCTCGGCATAGATCATGCTTTCGGAGAGCGCGGCAATCATCGAAGTGATCAGGAAATTTCCACCTAGCTTGAGAGCGTGAGCGCTTGAGGGCTTTGAGGAGACCACAGTAATTCCACGGCTAAAAGATTCCAGTAGAGGCTTCACTGTTTCCACTGCGTGTGATTCCCCGGCAACGGCGACCCACAGCTTGCCGTCTTCAGCAATATTCGGGCGTCCAAAGACCGGCGAGCCCAGATATTTCTGATTTCTTGCGTGGTGCTCGGCGGTAAGCTCGTCGGAGAGTGCCACGCTAATGCTGCTCAGTGCGACGTGGATGGCACCTTTAGGTATGGCCTGTAAGACTCCCTGGTCAAAGAGAAGGTCCCGCAATGCGGCATCGTCGATAACCATGGTAAATACGACCTCAGCATCGGCAACGGCGTCCGCAGGAGAATTGGCGATTCTGGCGCCGAGTAATGACTGAGCGCGCTCCGGCGTGCGGTTCCAGACCGTCAACTCATGATTCGCTTCGATCAGATGACGGGCAATAGCCGCGCCCATCTTGCCCAGTCCAAGAAACGCAATATGCATCGTGTAGCTCCTTAGGTATAAACAAACGTATCAAGCGAGAAAACACCCATCAAGCATTGGATGTCTCAGCCGCGTAGAACGGTTTCGGGAATCGAAGACGTGTCCGTGGATGGTGGATCCTGACCGAGTCAGATTCTTGCGCCCGGGGGGCTGCGCTATAGCGAGACAAGTAGATGCGGCCACGCAGTCATGACGATGATTTTCCTATGCTTTTTGATCGAGAAGTCCGGCGACCGAACTTGCGCTTGTCGTAAGCGATCCGATTACGCTTAGACTTCTTGCTGACGCAAATCTTTAGCAGCTAAGCCGGCGTTAAAATTTGTACTTCCGATGGCGCAAGTACGATTGGTAGCGAAGCTATCTGCGGCATGGACGAGGACGAGCCTCCGGCATAGATCGTTCCCGCTGCAACTGAAGTCTTGCTTGTGGCGACCGTGCCGCAATTGCTGTAGGCGACATTGAATGTCTTGCCAGCCCGATTGAGATCGACGTCACAAAGGATCGCGCCGGCAAACCTATTCGAGCCACTGGTGTTTGCGACGACGATCACTTCACGGTTCGAGAGAATCCGCGAGAATGCGATGAGGCCACCCGAGCCCGTCGATTGCCCGAAATCGTGTCCGTTACCCGAAACTTCTCGGAAATAAAGGCGCCCATAGCGCAACGCTGGATCGGCTTTGCGCAATTTAGCGATGGCCTTTAGGGATGTATAGAAGCTGGAGGTTTGGTCGAACGGGTTTGGGGTGTTGCCCCAAATTGCTTCTCGAACGGATTCGCAGGCATCGAGACCGTCGATGGTGCCTTGCAGGCCTTGTTCCGTACCGTAGTAAACGCAGGGAATTCCCTGAAGGGAAAAAAGCAGGGCCAAGGCCATCGTGACCTGCCCGGGCGGTGTGCCCGGCGCGTTGAAGCGCGAATTCTGGTCATGGTTATCGATGAAGCTTACGAAGTATTTACCTGCCTCGCCGTGAGAGGAGATTTGGCCTTCCTCGGCAATGTTGCGATTGTTGAAAAGTGCCGCGATGGTTTCTACGCCGGGAGGATTGGGGCCGAGCGCCTTGATGACTGAAGGGAGCAGAAAGAACAGCGGAAAATCCAGCTCGGAGTCCATGCCGAAACCCTGATCACTGGGCGCGTTGCGCCCGACGAACCTGTCGATCATGGCCTGGGAATCGTAAACCTCACCGAACGTGAAGAAGTTACGTTTGCCTGCGCTTTGCGCGAATTCACGCATGGCGTTCCCAAAAGTCTCGATCATGTCGGCGCGTGCATATTTCACGGTGTCGATGCGATACCCGTCGATGTCGTACTTGGCCATCAGGTACTGGTAAGCATGAACAAGATTGATCCACAACGTCCGGATTGCATTCTTGGGTAGAGCAGGCGATGCTCATCTAAGGGCGCATCGCAATGGAAAGACTGCTGTTTATTGCCATCCTGTTGATGCCGATCTTTGATGACTCGCGGTATCGGAGAGACGGCGACTGACAAAGAGCAAAGTGAATAACGAGCGACATCGCTGCATTAGAATCGTTCCATGTCCGACATCACCCTTGCCTCTCTCGCTTCGCCCGATGTTTTGGCCCGTGCCCGAAAGATCAAACTGTTCCTGATGGACGTGGACGGCACGTTGACCGACGGTGGCGTATGTCTCATCTCGACGACCGCTGCCGACGGCTCCGGGGATTCGATCGTCACCGAAATGAAAGTATTCAACGCGCAAGATGGACAAGGACTCTCGCTCGCCCACACGACGGGAATCCAGACCGGCTTTATTACCGGTCGCTCTTCACCGGCCGTGGCCAGACGCGCCGAAGAGCTCAAGGTCGACTTCGTATATCTGGGTCAGGCGAAGAAGACCGAAGCTTTCGAGCAGTGCATGCTAAAGGCTGGAGTTACCGAAGAACAAGTCGCTTATATGGGTGACGATCTGCCAGACATTCCCTTGGCGCAAAGAGCTGGTTTAGCCGTGTGCGTGGCCGACGGCGCACCCGAATTGAAGGCGATCTGTCACTTCACTACACACCGACTGGCGGGACGTGGCGCCGCGCGCGAAGTAATAGAACTTATCTTGAAGGCGCAGGGACGCTGGGAAGAGGCTATACCGCTGGCACTTGCATAGTTAAATCAATAGGGGATTCCAATCCAGCGTTCGAACTGGACTGTCTTGGGGCTGGTATAGGTCTCGGTAAATGAATCGGCTGGCTGGACCTCAGGCGGATCGAAAACAAAATGCCCACATCAAATAGGTCATGAGTTCATCAGATGCTCCCGTGATCGCATCGCCCACAAACTCCGTCCCCGTAAGCCCCTCTGTGCAATTCAACTTCGAAAATACCTATGCGCGACTCCCGGACCGCTTCTTCTCACGGCTGGCCCCGACGCCGGTAGCAGCTCCCCGTCTAGTAAAGCTAAATGTGGAACTGTCTCGGAGCCTAGGACTGGATCCGGACGCTCTAGCGAGCGCGGAAGGCGTCGAGATCCTGGCGGGAAACCGCCTGGCTGAGGGGGCTGAACCTTTGGCGATGGCCTATGCCGGGCACCAGTTCGGACATTTTGTGCCTCAACTTGGGGATGGCCGCGCCAATCTGCTTGGAGAGGTGATTGGGCAGGACGAAGTACGCTACGACATCCAGCTCAAGGGCTCCGGCCCGACGCCTTTTTCAAGGCGCGGTGACGGCAGAGCCGCGCTCGGTCCGGTCTTGCGCGAGTACATCGTGAGCGAAGCCATGGCGGCACTTGGTGTGCCGACGACAAGAGCCCTGGCGGCGGTGACCACGGGAGAACGAGTGCTGCGCGAAAGAATATTGCCCGGAGCTGTGCTCACCCGTGTAGCGGCGAGCCACCTCCGCGTGGGCACTTTCCAGTACTTCGCAGCCCAGGGCGATATAGAAGGGACGCGCACACTGGCCGATTATGCGATCGCCCGGCACTACCCTGATACTGCGCAGGCAAAGCAGCCATATCGAGCGCTACTGGATGGCGTGATCGCCCGTCAAGCTCACCTCATCGCAGAATGGATGCTTCTCGGCTTCGTCCATGGCGTGATGAATACCGACAATACCTCCATCTCGGGCGAAACCATCGATTACGGTCCCTGCGCCTTCTTGGAGGTGTACGATCCGGCCGCGGTGTTCAGTTCCATCGACCATCAGGGACGTTATGCCTATGGAAATCAGTCCCGTGCCGCGCTCTGGAACCTCGCGCGTCTCGCCGAGGCGCTGCTGCCCGTTCTGGAACAGGTGAAGGGAAGCGAAGAGGCAACGCTCATTTCAGCAAAAGAGGCGCTCGCCGCTTTCGATCCGCAGTTCGAGGCCGCTTATGGCGCAGGAATGCGCCGCAAGCTCGGACTCTTTACCGAGCGGGAGGGCGATGGGGCACTTGCTCAGGACCTGCTGCAGATCATGGCCGCCAATCGAGCCGACTTCACACTGACCTTCCGTCGGTTGTGCGATGCCGCGGCCGTACCGGAACGCGATAAGGAAGTGCGTGCTCTGTTTGCTGACCCGGGCGTATATGATTCGTGGGCTACCGGATGGCGCCGTCGCCTGGAAGCAGAGCCAGCCTCAGCACAGGAGCGCGCTGCAGCCATGCGGATGGCAAATCCGGCATTCATTCCGCGCAACCATCTGGTGCAGGCGGCGCTCGATGCCGCCGTCGAGCGGCAGGACCTCCAGCCGTTCGAGGAATTGCTGGACGTTGTAACACGCCCATATGAGGACAGGGCGAACCTGGAACGGTACGCCACGCCAGCCCGTCCCGAGGAATGCGTCAGTCAGACTTTCTGCGGTACGTAGGCTGCGGTATTTGAGCACTCATTGAGTAAGAAGGCGATTTGTCACTAGCCGAGAGCTTTTCTTTGCCTAGCGACAAGCTGCTAATTCGTGCGATTGAAATCAACCGCTCTTTGAACGCGCACATGGAATTGCCTCTAACAGGACACCAACGCTGAAAAGGCCTGCATCGACGGTTCGATCCCGCCTCTGGCCACCATTAGCATTCACCATCTCGAATCCTCCGAGTACCCTTGACGGGGGTTCTGTTGAATCCTGCCAGAATACCGCATCTATGTGAATTTATTACCATTCGGTGATCATATGAGGCCCCCTTGCGCCTGCTGGGCGATGAACGGAACACGCTTGATACCTGAGTTGGTATGCCGTGACGGGAGGGACACCGTGCCTTCGCCGCGTGAAATTAACTTCTTGGTTATGAAACACATGCGAATATAGTTACGTACCTTACTGCCGTCATAACTGGAATCCGGATTCTGTCACAACAGGATCCGCTTGTGTTCAGCAACCGTATACGAGGGCCTGTTCCAAATTCTACTTACGTGGAACTAAATAGGCGGATCTCCATCTAAGCTAAGGGGTACTCATCGGATGGCAAAGCGTCGCGGCAATCCAAATTGGGGCAAAGCAGACCAGCAGGGGCCGGTCGTGATCGTTCCGAGTTCGTTTGAGCAGATTGTGGAGGAGTTTGGCCTTACTCCGGCACAGTACATCTCCTCCGCGCGTCTTCGTGAGTGGGCACGTCTCAACAAGAATTCAAAATACGTTCCGGAAATGCTGCTGGAAGAATGGGGCTTTGGGGTGGATTCGGCAGTCTAGACGTGGGTATCCGTCTTGGCGATCAGATGCGCGATGCGTCCAGCCTGAACGCTGCTTCCGAATTGCTCTCCAGGATAATGCGGGCCACCTTCAAGTCATCATGTTCAAAGATGAATTTACGCCTCAAGTCGGAACACATGGACTGGAACCCATCGTAGTAGCCCATGCCTCCCCCGATGTCTTCTAAAGCAAATGCCATCTCTCCCGAACAAAAATGAGTATCAGATTGCGCGCCTCTTCTAATCGTGAGCATTCCGACCGTCAGGTTCACCATCGCGATTATCTCCTGGACCTGCCATACCTTAAGCTTCTTGCGATGATCCTATTGGAATCACCTCGGCGTCGCAAACCAATGTGCAATTCGGACTGGAGCTGAGCTCCGACACAACGTTGCTTATGTCGATTTACTACACCGCGGTAGACCTGTGCCATGTCGGAAGCAATCACGCTCTACGCACAAAGGTCAATCACGGCCAATCAGAAATTTGGCCAGGGGTAGAGTACAAAGTACTCACGCAACGGCGGACACTCGCGGCAAACGAGGTACCAATGTAACGCGCCGCTGCTGTGCCCCTGAAGCGTTCGAAGCATTTTACGCCGACTACAGCGCCGCTATAGGTCGCATCGCCGCATTCCCGGGGATTAACGTGAACGAGGTAGCAGCTGCGTTGAGACGGAAGCCATACCGTTCGGACTACCGCCGCCACTGGAGGAATTCGATGATACTGCTAACAAAATGCGTGTCCCGCGAGGGCCTTGGGGCACTCGCGCGTCGGCTCGTAGTTTCTCGGCAAGAGAAGACTCCTCCGGGCGGATGTCTTAACCGTATGTTTGACCCGGATAATTGTCTTTAGATTCGAGGCCAGGGACATGCCGATACAAGGTCCCTCATGTGTAATCAAGCAGCGATTATCAGTGCGGGGCGGAACAGGTTTTTGTCTTCAGCTTTTCGATTCTTGCAGTGATTTGTTCGAAGTCCGTTTGAGTGGAGAGTTGGGCCTGAAGATGATTCACGGTCAGAGGGAACATCCTCTCGACGACGCGGGAATACGTTTCGAGCACCATGATGCGGCTTAGGGCGACCTTCGTTTAGGGAGGAGGCATTGTAGGAGAACTCAAAGCGTCCCAGAATCCTTGAGGAAGAGGTGCAAGATCAGGTTCCGCTGCAGGTCTTCCGAAGTGGTGTCCTTGCATGAGGCCAATTCCAAGTTTGATCACTGTCCATGCATCCTCCCCCTGCTCGACGCCCTCGGCTACAACCCTCGCGCCGATGTCTGACGCTACGTTTACGAAGTTTTGGACGACGCTTCTCTTTACGAAACTGCCCGCTATCCCCGCAATGAAAAACCGGTCTAGTTTGATGATGTGCGGTTGCAGTTCGCAAACGAGGCGCATGCTTGCGAAACCCGCGCCCACGTCATCGAGGGAGAGTGTGATGCCTTCATCGAATAGCGGATCGCATATTTTGAGGAGAGAAGCTGCATCGTGAATAGGCTCGTGTTCAGTGAGTTCCAAGATGATTTGGGACGGATGGAGACCGGCAGTCTTGATGGCGTTTTGAAGGTGAAGCGGAGCAAAGGCCGAGCTCTGCAAGGTACTCGGCTGGACGTTCAGGAAAAGTTTGCCAGGCCATTGAAGTCGAGCAAATGATTTGAGGACAATTGTGTAGGCCGCTTCGTCGAGTATAAGAGACATGCCGGACTCGTGTGCAGCCTGAAAAAGTTCCATCGGAGCTTCCAGGGCGTTCCCCGCAGGGCCCCTGATGAATCCCTCTACGGCAAACGGGGAGCTTTCGCCGACCGCGTAAATGGGCTGAAAGCTTGGGGTCAATCCACTTCTAACAATCCTCCGAACTCGACTCGACCGGCTGGTCGGGGTTCCGTCCATCAATGCGGTACTCGAAAACCTTCGGCTCACTTGAGAGATCTCCCGGACTCGTGTCACAAGGTTCCATCGGCGTATGACAAAAAGTAGCGCCAAGATACGCCAAGTCTGGACGCCGTGGAGAATAGGAACGATCGATGGAAATTTGGAGAGAGCTCGGGAGTGTCTCCAGTACAACACTGTCTAGCTTGCGGTGCGAGGACTATCTTGAACGCTTTTCCTGGTGACCTCCTGTTTCCAGCGACGTATGTCCACTGGCTCATCCGCCGTCTTCGGCATTTGGAACTGCAGCGCGAACTTCTCGATGATCACGATGGCCGCTGCAAGTACGACGATAAAGCTGACGATGCCCACTCCGAAGCCGAGCGCAAATACGAATCCATGTAAGAACACTCTTCTTCTCCGTTCCGAGCAGGGCACCAATATGGCCTATGGCACATAGTATCGAAAGGATGTTTCCAGGATGTTGTCGAGTCCCTGCGGGGCGAGCCCGTTGGGGTCGGCCCAGGTCTTACGTTGCGCGTAACCGTACTGGATTCCCTGGCGGAATCGCCCCCTGTTCCCTCGGTAGAAATCGTACCAGTAGCCCACGCTGAACTCCTGTATGTCACGATTTACCCCGGAGCAGTTGCTTGGGTTGGACGGGTAGTTGGTAAGGCCGCCGGTTCCTGTGGGCAGCGGCTCGGTATTGCAGCCAGAGTTGTTCAATCCCACCGCATACCCCAATGGCAGTCCCGTAGTGAGGTTGGTGTAGCTGGTACGTCCGACATAGTCGCCACCGTAGTTTGCGTAGACATCAAAGCGAGAGGTAGCGTGCCAATCAAGGGTTGAAAGGGCGGAGAAGGTGTGTAACGGGGAGAACTTTCCGTCGGGCCGCACGGTCACGTCCGCGATAGTCGATGCTCCATAACGTCCCATACCCGTACCCCAAAGTCCTTTCAACCCAAGATCGAATCGTTTGTGCAGGACAGGTACCCGTGCGCTGGCGCCGAGGCCGCCACTACCTTCTGTATCGTTAAACGCACCTACCGTTGTCGCTGTCCCGGCTTTGATCTCCGCGGCGGTTGCATTCGGGAACAACCGAGACCTGAAGAAACGTGCGATACCAAAGAGTTCATAGTGGCCGCCCCACGTTGGTTCATACACGATCTTCGCGATGAAGTCGGGGACGGGGTTCATGCTGTACGTGGTCAACAACCCCGGCGTAGAGCCATTTGAAGTATTCGCGGCGGCGTTGTAGTTTCCTCCGTTGGCGCCTGGACTTGCCCACAGGATGAGGGGCAGACCCGTCGTATCTCCGTTCACGACAGGGGTTAACGTCTGCGGATTTTCGAGGGATATGCCAGCCCAAAATCTAGGATTGATCTGCTTCACAATACGGAAGCCGTACTGCCGTTCCCATACGAAGCCAGGCACGTAGTTCGGATCGATCGTCTGTGGTGGAGCTTCGGAGCGTAGGGACAACCCGCTTCTGTACTCTGTCGCCAGAGACCACATCTGGCCAGCGGAAAACGCCCATCCACTTTGCGTCTCCAGTTGCGCCCACACCTGGCGCTGACGCAAGGTATAGCTGTTGCTTTCATTATTATTGGACGTCGTTCCAGTGCCGAGGAAGTCAGCTTCATAATATCCACGGTACGTGAGGGACGATCCCTTACCTTCGGCAAGTAATGCAATACGCGATTGTCGGCCTGAGCCAAAGAATTCGCTGGTTTGCGCGAGGTTCGCGGAGGTAAATGGAATCGCGGTAAACGAGGTTCCGATATCGCCACCCGTCGCATGGTTCCGGTCCACGGTTTCGCCAGCCAGGAAGCTACCATTAGGCGAAAGCGTAATACCCTTGTAGTGCAGAATGTCCGGATGTTCGAAGTCCGCTTTGGCCTGCTTCTGATCGGCCTGGACCTTCTGGATGGCGGTCGAGGAACTGGCCTTCAGATCCGTTACGGAAGTCTGGAGCGTAGTGACGGCCTCCGCGTTCGCTCCTGCACTTTGTTGGACGGCGTCCGTCCTCTTCGCGGCTTGCTCAGCCGCCGCTTGGGCCGTGGCTGCGGCAACCTTCGCCTGCTGCAACTGCTCCTTCATCTCAACCATATCGCGTTCGAGTTGTTCCATCTTCTGGCTCATCTGCTCCAACCGTTTCTGGTCTTCGGTCTTCGGAAGGTTCTGCGTTTGAGCCGCAACAACACCCACCGCCAACAACAACATCACCAAAATCTTCTTGCCTGCATTCATTCGATTCTCCTTGATCTTTCGGTTCGAAAAGCGCAAAACCTCCCTGTGGTCGCTGAACAGATCAGCCGACTGAGCGAGTCATCGGGTTGTCTTCAGAGGCAGAGTGAAATCAAACTCACGTCACGGTGGGACAACGACGTTGAATCGCGGTTGTCGATATCCGTACAGAGGAAGCCTTCGGACAGAAGTAGCCGATTCACTATGCCTTCCTCTCGGAACTCAATTCCGATATCACCGCTCCCTTCCAGAGCCTCGTCTAATGTCTGTGTCGCCCCACATAATCTCTGTCTGGAGAGAAGACCCTGGTGGGCAGCCATCTTCGCGAATTGATATTTCGAATTGCTCAACCTTCCTCAATGAAATGTTTCTGTCTCGGAGGTAATCTGACTTTGCGCCGCCCGTCTCTTCGCGCGTGCCGTGAATGACCCGATCAGCAATGTACACTGGCAGCAATACAGTCGCTACGATAAGGACAACTGCGTCCAATAAGAACCTTGACCCGAATTGAATTCCGACTAGATGCATAACTGCCTTCTTCTGCAATCGCTCTATATTCAGAGAGGCCAGCCGTCAGCGGTGTACCTCTTCTATGGGTTATTGGGTTACGTTGAGGGTTAGCGTCACGGCACTAGAGACGTTGGGGGAGCCGTTTGCGCCCGTACCCGTCGCTGTCACGATCACTGGAGTCGTACCTGCCGGCGCATTGCCTGTCATTGACCCGCCGCCGCATGCCGTCAGCCCAGCAGCTCCGGCCATAAGAATCATCAGCACGAATAAGTGTTTGCCCCACACGCTTGATGTCAGCCGTTTACGACGGTAGGCCAGAAATAGGCCAGTCAAACCGGCAGGAAAGAAGAGAATGGACGCAGACAGAATTGCGGATTTTCCAGTTGGTCGCAGCATGGAGGCTACAGGTGAGGTTGCACTTGTATTGAGGGTGAGCGTGGTACTTACCAGTCCGGCGCTGCCATTATTGGTAGGTGTCAGCGTGACTGTCGCGGGACTGAACGTGCAAGTGATGTTGACGGGCAATTGACCACAGGAGAACGCTACCGTGCCCTGATAGTTGTTGAGGACCGTGAAGCCAATCTTCGTTTGTCCAATATGTCCAGATTCGACGGTTACCGTGGTAGGTGTCGCGGTTGCAATCAGACCCGGCGCGCCTGAAATTGTGAGGGTCCCGTTCACGAAGGCAAAGGTATAGTTTGTGGAGAGCAATCCACCCGTGCACGGCGTGGCTGGGGACAGCACAGTTGAGCAGGGCGTATTCTGACACGCTACACTTGTGCACGGAATGCCCAGGCCAGCCACGATGGGATAAGTGCCGGGAGACGATGCGGCTGTTGCAGGTGTCGTAATAACAGGCACTCCGCTCAAAACGCTTGCATTATTGCTGTCACCCGCAACAAAGCCCATGATCGTGTAGGTAAACGGCGGGATCGGCTGACCTGCACCGGTGATTACTGGGTTTGGGGTAATGGTCAAAACTGCGGGCATTGAAGAGAAGCTCTGCTTCGCGGTGGCACTGGCATGGTTCGCATCTCCTGCCTGCGTAGCCGTGACTGTCACCTCTCCCACTCCCGTAAAGAGCAACGTAGATATTGAGGTAAGTGTGGCTGGTCCAGTCACCGTATATGTCACCGGCAAGCCGGAACTGGCGGTCGCACCCAGGGTCACCGTTCCGCCATAGGTGCCAAAGGCAATCGGCGGGAAATTAACGGTCTGCGTACTGTTTGCCACAGTCAACACCGCAGGTACAAAGACAAAACTGTAGTTATTCACCGATGATGCTGGAGACAAAGAGAGAGTTCCCTGACTGACGGTGATTGGATAGGTCGTCCCGACTGCCGAGGTTGGCGTATAGGTAGTCGTTATCGCGGGCGTTCCCGTTGTGATGTCGCTGCCTACCAAACCTGTGATGGTAACCCCGGAAAGCAATTGGGACGCTGCCACAGGCGTGCCAAAAGGCTGCGAGACATTAGCTGTCGTGACCGTGATCGTGCCTCTAGCTACATTGAATGATTGAATGGCAGGAGCAGCCTGGGCAAATTGCGCATTACCGACCGCGTTCGCGGTGACTGTTCCAGGACCCGCACCGATGATATTCAGCATATAGCCCGTTCCCACCGACCCAATCAGCTGGGCTGACCCGGTCACCGTATATGTGACAGGCAGTCCTGCGCTGGAGATCGCAGAAAGCGGAACCGGTTTGCTTCCGTACATAATGTTCGACGGCAGAGCCGGGAAGCTGATCGTCTGCGACTCGTTGCCGCTTACGGTCAAAGTTCCTGGGACGAGCGTCGGTGTGTTGTAGTTACTTGCCAATGCAGGCGCGACAAATGTAAAAGATCCCGGCGTGATAGTGATGGGCAGACTGGTGCCGATAGGCGTGGTCGTGGTGTACCCCGTCACCGTCAGGGTTGGAGTGGTGATCGCGTCGCTTCCTATCAGACCAGATACTGTAAAGGGAATCTGTGTTGACAGCGGCTGACCAAACGATTGCGAAAAGCCATTCGGAGCAGCAGTGATGGTGAACGATGCGGGAGCCACCGTGAAACTCTGGGAGGAGACGGACTTCGCCGCTGCGAACTGAGAGTTTCCTGGCTGGGTCGCTGTCACCGTGACACTTGTTCCGGCTGCGGTGGCCCCAGTGATCGTCAGGATAGAGTTGGAGCCGGATGTGGATACTGTGGCGCATGCCGTGCAGCCAGAAACTGTATAGGTGATCGGTAATCCAGAATCCGAGGAGCCCGTCAGATTAATAGGTTGGGCACCATACGTTACATTTGGGAAAGACTGGTTGAAGGTGATCGTCTGTGGCGTGAGCGGCACACTGCCTGCACCGGTTACTCCACGGATAACAAAATTGGCTTGGTCAGCAAGATATAAGTTGCCATAGGTATCGAGAGCAAGAGCTACCGGCCCCGCAGTCAGGGAAGATGTTGCGAGGCCTCCATCGCCGCTAAAACCAAAGGAGCCCAGTGTTCCAGCAATCGTGGAGATGTTGCCAGTATTTGCATTAGCTTCTCGAACTACTCCGTCACTAAAGTCGGCGATAAACAGATTGCCTGTTCCATCGACCTTCACATCAAAAGGAAAGTTCAACGATGCATTTATTGCCGAGCTGCCATCGCCGCATGAAGGAGGGGAACACGCTGCACCCGTACCTGCTGCAGTTGTGATCTCTTCAGTCAGAGAGTCAACCCTCCGAATCCGGCTGTCTCCGCTGTCAGCGATGTAGAGATTGCCAGAACTGTCAACGCCCACGCCATTTGGGAAATTAAGCTGTGCAGCCGATGCTTGGCCTCCGTCACCGCACGGAGAGGTGGGGTCGGAACATAGATTGCTGTTGCCGGCTACTGTAGTGATGATGCCTTGTGCATTCACTTCGCGAATGACATTGTTATTGGCGTCTGCAATGTACAGATTATTTGCACTATCAATAGCGATACCGCTTGGACCACTGAGGCTTGCACTTGTCGCAGGACCCGTGTCGCCGCTATAGCCGGCGGGGGCGGAGGGGTTGCCCGCGATAGTGTAGATCAATCCTGTCGTCTTCACTTCGCGAATGACATTTTGGCCCGAGTCCGCGAAGTAAATGTCACCCGAAGAATCCACCGCCAGACCCGCGGGAAGGCTCAGAAGGACTGAAGTAGGCGATACTCCGTTAGTATTTGTTTGGTCTGAACCTCCGCCGGCAAATATCGTTATATCTCCTCCAGACGCCGCATTTACTTTGTAAATCACTAGTGTGGTTTGGTCGGAGATATACAGATTCCCAGATGGATCAACAACAACTCCATATGGAAGTTGCAGTACCGCCTCGGTCGCAGCCTGCCCGGAGGGGGGGCCTCCTGACTGTGGGTTGGTACCGGCAATCGTGTTGATGAACCCTTGAGCTAAGAATCCCGGAACTACCGGAACTGCAGTAGGTGTGGGCACCGGAGTTTCAGGAGTGTCCTGACGAGCTTTCGCAAAGCTGTTAGAAACGCTCGACAAAGAGTCGGCGGCAATCGACACTATGGGCGATACAGTATCGTTCATGCGCTTGCGTCCAGACAATGTTCCAGAGACTTTATATATATATCCGGGTACTGGTGCTGGAATGCCCCAGATCTTCCCTCCCCCAAAGACAACGCTAATGGAATTCGCGCCGCCGTCAAAGATATACACGTTTCCGTTTTGATCGACTGCTACACGATCTGGCTTCACGAAGCCGGTTTCGGTTGCTAGGCAGGAACCATGATCTAAACTTATAGCTCCTTGACATGAGGGAACAGCCGATCGATTACCCGCGATTATGTAGCTATTGCCGGACATCGGCGCAGGGACTGTAGGCAGCGAAGGAATTGCTTTCCGACCTGAAGCAACAACGTGGATCATCCGATCCGCAGGTCCGACGAAGTAGAGGTTCCCGTCCTTATCGTATATTCCATGCTGCGACGCTTGGCCTGGAGTATTGAAATTGGATGACGCACCCTGTGCTCGCGCAAAACTGCTCATCAACAGAAGGACCATCAAAGCTGACAGTGGCATGAACGCACAGGAGCGTATTGAAGCAGATAAATGTGACATATGGCCTTTCTCGCAAATCGGATCCATGATCGTTACCCTTCTCGTAGTCACTTCCAACGTTGAAACGAAGAACCGAACTTTTAACGTGCTCATTGCTGAAACAGATAGATTCCCATGTCGTGCTGCGTGGTGGCGTCGTATGCCGCGAGGAAGATGGCGTACTTCCCACCGGCATTACCCGCGACAATAACTGCCGCAACTGTGCATGTAGCATTCCCGTTGACATCGGCACCGGGTGTTCCATAGGACGGATTGTTCTTGGAGCAATTCTGCTGCGGGTCCGGAAGCGTAACCGTCGCGCCCGTGTAGAGACCGTTGTTCGCAGAATCCTGTGTGCCGAGAGTGAGCGTCAGATTGGGGAGCGGTAGTTGCGTCACATCATCGTTGGGGAACATGCCCCCGGTGAGACTGCTGCTCGATCCAACGGTTGGATTGAAGCTGGCTGGTTGGGTGGATACGCTTCCCGCCCCACTACTCTCGTAGACAAAACCGAGATAATTCCCAGCTAAGACCGTCGCAGTTGCGACCGGGGAAGAGGGTTGAACCATTCCAACGAAGGAATTGGGTGACAACACAGACGGCTTGATGACATTCCCAATGCTCTGGTCTGCGATCACAAAGCCCGACGCGCTGATCGCAAACGTAGTTGGTTCAGGCACAATTGCGTTCGCTGATGCTGTAATCGTCGTTACTCCGTTGGTCGACCCGCAGGTTGCAGCGAACTCAGACACATAAGCAGGGCCATTGATAGTTGTGCCAGGAGTGTGTGTAGTTGTGCCGGTCAGAGGTACTACATATTGAGTCAGCGCTCCAAAGTTCCAAGCTTTTCCCGTCGGATCAGTACTCGCGACGATGCCTCCGTAACCAGCGCCAAAGCCATTTGAGAAATACTCCACGTATGGCGATGGCATTCCGACAAACTGAAACCGGACAAAGCCTCCGATAGCAAAACAGCCGCTCTGCTGAACCGAGACGACCGGAGGCGTCGTATCATCGCCTGGACGAAGCACAGCCACATTACCAGGCATTTCGGTAGCGTATTCGGAAGCCCCCGAACTCGATGGCCCCAAGTTCATAAATCCATTGGAGGCGAAAAAGCTTCCACCGACAGAGGCAGGCGTCGATGGATAGGTCAGAGATTGGTATGCGAACGCATTCTGACTGTGGTCGAGGCTCAATGACCAAACGCCGGGGCTCTGGGTGCCGATATAGGAATTGCTCTGGCTGACAGCCTGAGCCGGAGGTAGTCCGGGCGGCACTGTGCTTGCATTCGGATTATTGGAACCGGCGCACCCGGTAGCCACGAGCGTAGCGGCCAACGTTAGTGAGGCGAGCAAATCGCGGCTCTGAGAACGTCCTTGGAACGCCGGCTCTATTTTCTTTCCCACAATCATCCCGCTCGCTTTCGTCATGGTCCCTCGTGTTGCACCATTTCGTTGTTGATAAGTCTTAGAATTCTCTACTTCAGACATCGCGTAGTCTCCTTTCCCGCTCTCGATCAGAAGGCGAGTTTCAAAGCAAACTGAATGGTGCGCGGACGGTGGGCGTCCACCGGATGCAGGAAGGAGCTGCCAACAAGGCAGTTGGTTCCATCTCCACCCGCCGCCGAGTACCCTGACGCATAGCCGCCATAACAACTGATGGTGTTGTTCGCCTGATTGCCGAGGGTTGGATCGTAGATACGAAATTGAGTCGCGTTGAAGACGTTGAAGGCCTCTGCGCGTAACTCTAAGTTGGTGTTGTACGGCATTGCGAAGTGTTTCAACATCGCAACGTCGGTGTTCCAACGGCGTGGATTGTTGAGGTCATTTCTACCTGCATTGCCGAATGTGAGACCACGCGGAGCAACGAAGGCTGCGGGATTGAGCAGCAATGGACCTACACTCTTCGGGTTGTTGCCGCCTACGGGTTTCGGCGATTTTGCAGAAATACCCGACAGATCAGGATAGGAACCCGAGCCGGTTCCGTTCGCGACGCCCGCATTGTCGAGAGTCGCAATTCCTCCAGGGCTGCCGTTGTTGACGACCGTGAATGGAATACCAGATTCGAACAACGTGATGCCGGACAACTCCCATCCACCCAGCACCGCTTGTACGACTGTGTCGGCCTGCCACTTGGGATTCGGACCATGAGCCGCGACATTCGTCGGATCATCATCCGCGCTGTGCAGAAAGGCATCGAAGAACTTCAATAACGGCAGTTGGTAGACATAACTGACATGGAGCAGATGACGTTGATCAAAGTTGGAGCTGGCCCGATTGGACTTCAGATCATCGGAGTTGACGAAGGACGCATCTGATCGGTCGGACGCATCATCCAGCGAATGGCTATAGGTGTAGGCGACCCCTAGATTCAGAGGGCCTTGTGTCCGACGAATCACCGCTTGGAAGGCGTTGTAAGCGGAGTTGGCGACGTTCTGTAGCGAAAAGATTTGGGCTAACCCAGGCGCATAGGTACGCAAGGAGTTGGGATCAATTGTGTGTTGGCCCTCACCGAAACAGGCAGCGGCCAGGTTCGTATATGCCTGTTGGCCGGGCGTCACGGACGCCCCATTGCTCAAAAAAGTCGCGCCTGATACGTTGAAGAGACTGCAATCGCCTTGTGTGCCTGCCGCGACCGCGGGATTGATTCCGCGGTACATCAGCGGTTGGTGGGGACCAAACGGATTCTGAGCAGCGGGCAGCGGCGTAAGCTGATTGATCTGCTCTTCCACGGTAAGATGCGTTCCCTTCGATCCGACGTAGGCAAAACTCACGAGAAAGTTTTTTGGAAGCTGCTGCTGAACACTGAAGCTCCATTGCTGGATATAAGGCCATACCGCTTTCGTCGGAATCGAAGTTACGTTGATCGGAAAGGCCACGTTGGGAGTGCTTCCGGCATATCCAATCTGGCCCCAGCTGTCTGGAGCGTTCTGCGTCATATCCAATACCATGGGAGCGCCGCCCTCCAGTGAACCTGTGTTGGCTTCATCTGCCGTCCCATGCTCGAAGAACATTCCATAGCCTCCACGGATCGCGGTCTTTCCGTTGCCGAAGAGATCCCATGCAAACCCAATGCGAGGGGCTGGGTTGAAGAGATGACCGGACATGCAGCTTGAAGGAACACCGTTCTTACCACACTGAACGATGCCGTTGGTAATTCGTGGGTCCAGCCCACTTCCGGGATTGCTAGGGTTGATCTGAAGAGGCTTCCCTGTCGTCTGATCGATCAGATTGCCGTGATCGCCAGCCACGGTGAGGGTCTTGGCAACATTCGCGTCAAATCCGCCGGGGGACCCGGCAGGAACCCAGTTATAGGCCTGGTTGTTCGCCTCGTGATAGGTTCCGAATAAACTGAGGCGCACTCCGAGGTTCACCGTCAAACGCGGGGTTGCCTTGAAGTCATCCTGAAAATACGGCTCTACGATCTGATAGCGCTGTCGATAACGCGCCTGCGCGCTATCTTGTTGAAAGCTGGCGAGGTGCTCCCCGCTGGAAGTTGTTGGGCTCGCGGTGGAGTTTCCACCGTAATAAAGGAAATCGGCGAAGGCATTGCCTGTGCTACCGCTGCCCTTGACATTGCTGAAGGTCACGATGCCTTGGGTGTCTCCGGTCGAAGCGCCGATAGGGCCATTGATCTGGTTTCGTTGAAAAATCACCCATTGCGCGCCGAACTGAAGATTGTGCTTCCCGACGATCTTGGTGAGGTTGTCGGCAAAACTGTATGTTGGGTTCGTATGATCCCACGGCATGTAACTGGGATCGACAGAGAATCCCGTACCACCGTACGCAGCGTTGTTGCCGCCGATCACGAGACCTGGCAACTTCGGTACACCATTGAGACCAGCATTGCCGTTATCAAAGATCGTGCCGATAGGACATTGATAGCCGGTTTGAGCACCGAGAGTACCAATCGGTCCTAGAGCGCAGGAGGCATCCAAGGCCGAAGGGCGCTGAATATTTACATTAGCCGCAGGAATATCATTCAGCGTGATATGGGAGTTGGTGTAACTTGCGACGAATTCATTGAGAAACGTCGAAGAAAAGGTATTGGTCAAACGGGCCACTAAGCTAATACCGGGTCCATAGAGGCGGTTCTGAATCGTCGGAAAGCTATTCTGGATGAAACCGTACTCTGGAACAGGGGTGGTTTCGCTCCAGTCGTCATGGATATATCGGAAGCTCGCCTCCATCTTTTCGCTGATAGTGTGGTCGATACGAAAGAGTTCTTCCCGCCATGTCGTCGGAAGTGAAACCTCTCCGTTGAAGCAAGAGCCAATCGTGGAAGTGCAGCCGGTGGTGGCATTGGGCGCGGGAATGATGCCGGTGCTCAGAATTGCAAGCGCGTTGCGGTTGAGCGTACCGCTATCCGATAGTCCCTGACCCTGAAGATAATAAGGTCCTATTTTGGACGTGGTTGGGCAATCGCTTCCTGGGCAGACATCGCTGAAGTCTCCATTCCTTTCCGCTAAAGAGGGTACAGCCTGCCGGTAGGCATAGGGATCTTTCTCGATGCGGGCCTCTTCCGAGAAGAAGAAGTGTGTCTTGCCTCGTCCGTTATAGAGATGTGGGATGACAAGCGGACCGCCAATCGTGCCGCCAAAGTCGCTCCGGCGGTATAACGGCGCGCCGTTCGTCACGTCGAAATACCCTTTACTATTGAAGATTTCATTGCGAAAGAACTCATAGATATTGCCGTGAAACTGGTCTGTGCCCGACTTCGTGGTGACGATGGTCGTCCCGTTTCCGGTGCTGGGGTACTGGGCTCCGTAGTTCGAGGTGAGTACTTTGATCTCCTGGATCGCGTCAATGCTAGGCGTCACAATCAAGCTGCTGTGGTTCTTGTTGATTCCGACGTTCAACGTCTCCGAGCCATCGACCTGAAAGCTGTTGTACTCGGTACGGCCACCGTTCACGCTGTATGAAACGCTCCCTGCCAGCCCGACTCTCGCTTCATCTTGTTGCGTCTGATTGCTGACACCAGGAACCAGGTCGATGAACTGGGTGAAGTTGCGCCCATTCAGTCCAAGGCTCGTCACCTCTTTGCCGGTGATGGTGCCGCTTATCTCCGCATTCTCGGTTTGCACTTCGGCGACGCCGCCACCTCCTTGTACGTCTACCGTTGACTGCGTCGAACCAACCGTCAGTTGGATGTTGAGATCGACAGCCTGGCCGACACCAAGAAGGATGTCGTTGTTAACCACCTGGTTGAAACCGGGAGCCTGCACCAGGATCCGATAATGTCCTGCCGGAAGATAGGGAACGGTGTAAGAACCGGATCCGTCGGTCTTCGTCTCCAGAGCGACGGTCGTGTCCTTATTCACCACCTGAATCTGGGCACCGGGCACCGCCGCACCCTGCGGGTCAGTGACGACCCCGGTAAAACGAGCGGTCTGGCCGAAGGCGTAATTAGCAAAGGTCAGAAAAAAAAGACACGTCAAGCATCGTACTAATATCGATCGCATTCTTTATGAATTCCTATCGCTGCATGTTGAGTGCTTTGGGGGCAGGGAAAGACCGGTCAGGAAAAAGGCCATCGGCGGCGTTCCGTTCCGCGGTATGGCGCAAGAGGACCACATTATTTTCGATTTGGGTCACGAGCGATGGCACCGATTGCTGCGACTCGTCTTGACCGGAGGTAAGGTTCATGCAGAGCTGAAAGTTCTGTTCGCCCTCCGCGGCAATATCAATACTGCCGGGAGCCACCGTTGGGTCGGGACTACGCGTATGCGGATAGGTCTGAGCTAAGAGAGACTGCTCTCGGTCTAGAGCCACGAGCAACTTCATGGTCTGATCCGAAAGAAGCATTCTAAGAGCTCCTTTCGCATCTTTTGTCAGACCTTCCCCGGAACCATACTGCCGCGTCATGTCCGAAAGAGCTTTGCTATGCCGACTGATTTCGAGAGAGCGTCCCATTAATTCTTGCGCAAGGGCGCTGACTGTTGTGTCATTCTCCCCGGTCGCCGATAAGAATCGTTGAAGGGCCGAGGGCTCTGCAGTTTCCATCGATTGAGTGATCACCGTTGTTGGCCCGGCAGTTCGTGGGTCTCGCTGTTTATCCTGCATCTCCTGAAAGGTCATAAGGGACGGAATAACGTTGGCAACGAGCTTTAGTTTCGTCTCGATCTCGTGCTTCCGCGCGTTTGTCGGAACGATACCCTTCACCTCGACGCCATCCGAACGACGAACAATCTCGATCCGCTCGCTGGTATATGCGTTGAGGCGGGTCAACGCGAGCCTGACCTCCAAATCCGCTTCATCAAGTTGTCCCGCAGTCGGAGGGACGCGCAGGTGCAAAGCCGGAAAGTCTGAAAAGTGCAGCCTGGGATCCAGATCTGGAGATTTGACTAGAAGTGGCTCGAATATATCCTGGCCGACTTCCTCCCACGGCAAGATGCTGTAACTTAGTTCTGATATTTCAACCAGACCAGTGTCCCGGAACTTCACAGTGCGTTCGATGGGGTGGAAGTCGCTCGCGCGGAGCGTGAGAGTCTCGGCAGAAACCGGACCTGCGGAAACGGTCGTGGTCAATGTTAGCCGGTCTTCCCCGGTACGCTTGACCTCGTCTTGCGAACTTCCTTGTTGCTTACGCCAATCGCTGTATGTAGTCGCCGCGAGCGGATCATCCCAGTTCACTCCCGCTGCAGTCAACTCCGCTTCAAGCTTTACGGCCTGCCCTTGTAATGGAATTTTCCTCGCATGGCGCTTGCCCTGCAAATCACGATAGATCGAGCGATCCATAGTCTGCTTCGAGGTGCGAATGCGAACCTTTTGAAGGATTACGCCTTTCTGAGTGCCGATCTTACTTGACTGATTTGCAGACTCTGCTCGCGTAAGAAGGTCGGCAGCTGTCATGCCGGAAGAGCGTTGCTGGCGGATGAAAACTGTAACCGAGGTTGCGATGATCAATAAAAGCGCAATGCCCAGGCCTAGAGCTCTAATTGGAATGACAGAGTCCAGGAGTAATGAGAACAGCCTTGGGAGGCGGGATGGGCGGATTACAGCCGGAGGAAGAGCCACCGCGCCCAAATCAACACCCCGCTCCAGTCCGCTCACGCCATCGCCAAGTTCCCGCTCGTAGAGTATGCTGGCCTCTCTAGTTTCTCCCGAGTGATACATCGGATCTTGGTAGCAGATCTCCACGATGCAGCCGTGGCTGGTAAAACTTACGAGCGCATCGATGCTCCGCTCGTCGCTTAGGCCGACGTGTTGCCTCATGGTCGGAGCACAGTCGGGAGGTACGGCATCTATTGCCAGCGACAAGAGGCACACGTTTTGATTGGTGATCACCTCAATAAAGTCGGAGGCCACACACGATCGAATTCCCACTGTCTGCCGATTAACAGAAGACTGTACCTCTTGAGACGCAACGACTTCGCCGTTGACTAAGAGAAGCAGCACTTTCGGTCGATGTTCAAATACCTCTCGAAGCCTCTGCTCGCCCATACGGAGCGATTCTTTGAGGCCATATGCGCGTGATTTATCTTTCTTGATCGACTTGCCTGACCGCTTTGCGAACCCGAGCGATTCTTCTGGCGATCGTCCCGAGTGGGTTGGCATGTCGTAGTATCTACTTACTAAGTCAAGACACTCTCGGCAGCTCACGATATGTGCCAGCAATTCTGTTTGAATCGGCTTTGGGTTCTCGGTGATGTAATTTTGGAGAAGTTGCTCTTTCTTCAAACAAGGTGTGCATCGAGCCCGCGAGAGCGTTGCGCGAAGTTCTTCCATAAGATGGTCGGCATCCGATGCCGTGTGACTTAAGTGGACTTCTGGCGGGGCGTCATTATTCATGATGCGCAGACGGCTCGGCTCCTCCAAATAAAGCTGGACCTCTTCTCTTGCTGCATTGATTCCGAAATCGACGGATTGGCGAGAGAGGATACAAATCTTCATGATTTCTTCCGGAAAGTAGCCGTGGAAGAATCGAAGAATGAGCAAGCTTGCATATTTTGAAGACTGCTTTCGCCAGCATAGATAGGCAACAATCAACCTCAGCGAATCCTGCACTTCTATAGGATCGGCTGGCCGACGGAGTCCCATCTGAAGCGTGTCGAAGTCAGATACCGAATAATTCAGAAAAGGATGACGTTGAGCCTGCCTCAGTCCCGAGAGATGAACATGCTTGAGATAGGTGTACAAGATACGTTTCGCCGCCACCGGATCATCGTCGTCAAACTCGGACTGCTGAAGCACGAACCGGACGAACGTCTCTTGAACCATATCTTCAGCAGTTTCGCGATCTTCACCTACGAAATGGAGCGCCCAATCCAACAGAAATTTATAATTTCTGGCGAATGCGTCAGCCGGCGTCGTGCGTGCCTTGGGTTTCATGTTGAGGATTTGCATTGGGTCTCTATCTAAATAGTCCAGAAAGGAGGTTCATCTTAGATCGACTGCCGATAATTTCTCGGTCCTGTAACAAAGTAGTCGCGGCACCGATGGACAAGCGCCTGATGTTATCCAATGGCGATGCGAGAGAGCATCTCTGTAGGTGATATGGAGGAGTCTAACATCACTTCTTTCGATCTTTGGCCTTCCTATTTGTTCACGCTTTCGACGCGACATACCGTCGCTATGTCAAAGGAAAAATTCTACCGCACACCTTCTTGTTCGATTGAACACGCGCGCTGTTACAGCAAGTGACGATGTCTCGCGACTAATGATCTTCCGCCGAACTGGCTAAGTCCTTCATTTCCCGTAAATAGCTTCATCTTAGATTCGCCGGCGTATTTTCCGGCCATTTTCTATTTTTTTGTTGCAGCGTTCAAGAGAACTTCACTCACACTTAACGGGCAGATCCTCGTCTTGTGGTTGGGAATCTGGCATAGTTAGTTCGCGCTCACAGGAATCAATCGCGAGCGTCTGCAGAGTTCGCATCAGCAGTAGATCCTGCAACCATAAGATATTCGTCTCTTCAAACAACTTAGCCCACGATGTCTTTGGGCTTGGCACAGGAACTCTTTTCCTTTTTTCTCGGTCGGCGTTGCAGTTATTGTTCAATCTCGAAAATAGCGCGCAGTGTTTCTTGGTCCAGACCTTCCAACCAACCGCTACTACCGAAACAGGAGAGTCCAATGTTCCGAACTAAACATGCAGTCGCTGCGGGAGCCTTTCTCGCTGCTTCTTTACTCGCTCCATTGAGCCAAGCTCAAGCCCAAACGTTTGTAGTAAAAGTTCTCACGGGAGGTTCCTCCGCGCAATTTGGAGTCTTCTCTGCCGCCGCTCAACAACTCGCTGGTGGACCCAGTGTAGCCAGCCACTTCACAACCAAGGGAACGTGTGGATCCACTCCTTGCGCCTTCCTTACGGATCAGCGATCGGGAAATACAACGCCGTCCCAGAGCGGCACTTTGTCGGTCGTATGGGCCCCGGATCCGACCGTCGCAAATCAAACCGATATCTGGGCGTATTTGTCGATAGACTCGGTCGTCGGAGTAAGCCTGTTTGAAGCAACACCGAGGGCGCATATGGAGATTGGAGCCAATCCGTTGGCAACAAACTCTCTGAATATCTGGAGCGCCGATACCACTCCTCCGGCAGGCGTGCTCGCAGCGATCAATGGCGTTCCGCTCACCGCAGTGAATACAGACGTGCGGCCCGAGGACGGATTGTTCGCCACCAATCATGCATTGAATACGTTGCACTACACAACGGCGACGGGGGTTAAGGAGGCATCAACTATCGGCACCAGCTTTGCCTCTCCAATTCCATTCGGGCTCAGCACTGATCCGATCACTGGAGACGCGGTTCCAGCATTTGTCACAATTCCCATCGGGGCTGCACCGGTAATCTTCATCGCGAATGCGGCAAATACTGGGGTAGGGCACACAGGAAACAGCGCCGTAACCAACATTGACGTGAATACTGGAACTAATCAAGCTGCACGCCTGTTCAGTGGTACGGAGTGCGATGCAACCGTAGTAGGAGGATCTTCTACGAATGCCGTCAGTGCCATTTTGAGAGAGCCTACTTCGGGCACCATGAACACGACCGAATTCACCAGCTTTCAGGTCAACGGAGGTCTAAGTCAGGAGACGGGAGTTAGTGCTTCGGCTAACAACCCACTCAGCGCGACTTGCACTTCTACTGGTGGCTCCGGTGGTGGTTCGCGCTTCCGAGCAATTGGAACGGGTGACGAAGTCAAAGGCGTAGGACTCACGGCAGATAGCTTAGGCTACCTCTTCTTCAGCTTTGAAGCGGTGCCTCCAACCACCATTGGGGCCGCAAATAGTTACAAATACCTCACGGTTGATGGTATTGATCCCATCAACGCTACCTACTCCACTGGAGTAACACCAGCTTGCCTTACTGGCACGATCACAACCTGCCAAGCTACCCATAGCGCCACAACACGCGAATATACGAACTTTCCAAACCTCCGGAATGGCACCTACCACGAGTGGACTATGTATCGCATGATCGCCGATTCCACCCAACCCACAAATGTTGCTAATGCTCAGGCTCTCGTCAACGCTGCAAATATCGTTGCCGATACGTCGCTGCCTGACTTCATCCCGATTGCATCCGCTTGCGATGGAACCAACGGTCTGCTCGCCGATGAGCCGGGCTGGCAGCTATACCGCGAACACTATACCCCTTCGGGAGTAGTACTGCCTACGGTATCTCCGTTCAATCCTCCCGTCGGTGGCGTTGAAGAGCCAAACGACGGTCCGAACCTCTTCAGAAACGCTAACCCAAGCGGTCTGCATTGCACCACGACGGGCAAGACCTATTTCTCTTGGACCTTGGCCGGTACTGATCCCAGCCACGTAAACACTGAGGTCGGTGGCGATGTCGGCGGCACCATCGTCAACAACGCTGGTATGCAAAACACCTCTCCCGGAGCGACTGCTCCTGGAGCAACGGAACCCACACCTCACTAAGAACGATGTAGTCGATTGACTGCTCATAACCATGAGGCAGGCTGCTGCAAAGGCAGTCTGCCTCATCTCCTGTAGAAGTTAACCTTTGCTTAGAGCCACGCAATTTGATCTGATAATGGAGATCCTAAGATGAACCTCCTCCGAGTGCTCGCAATCATTCTGGTATCTCTCGCGATTGTCCAGCCCCGCTGCGTTTCACAAGAAAGCACTGCGAAAGATCTCACGAGCCCATCGCCCGTCGCAGGCGCCCTGGACGCGACCTCGAGTCAATCAGTTACACATGAGCCATGGGACGTTCTTTCTACGGCGGACATGACCCTCAAGCCGGAACCTCCGATCGTTGGCGAGAAGGTTAGTCTTCCAGGATTCACGCGTGAGCTTCTTCGCGTTGAATGGAGAAAGGGAGATCCCATCGATTTATATGTCATTCGCCCGGTCAACGTGGCTCATCCTCCTGTGGTTCTCTACTTGTATAGCTTTCCTTCTGAATCAGAGCGGTTTCTCAACAATGCCTTCTGTCGAATGCTGACCAAAGACGGCTATGCCGCGGTAGGCTTTGTGTCAGCCCTGACTGGCCCCCGCTACCATGATCGGCCAGTAAAGGAATGGTTCATCTCTGAGCTTCAGGAATCGCTGGGGACGTCGGTCCATGATGTACAAATGGTCCTGAACTATCTCTCGACGAGAGGCGATTTAGACATGAACCGCGTTGGCATGTTTGGACAGGGATCTGGTGGAACGATCGCGATCCTCGCTGGCGCTGCGGACCCACGGATCAAGGCGATCGATGTCATGGACCCCTGGGGGGACTGGCCTGATTTTCTCGCGAAATCTCTCATCGTTCCTGAATCGGAGAGAGCCAGCTACCTAAAACCGGAGTTTCTCGCACGCGTGGCTCCACTCGATCCTGTTAGGTGGATACCTCAACTCAAAACACGTCCGATCCGTCTCCAAGAGGCCCTGTTCAATCCGCTGGTACCGGACTCTGCGCGCAAACAAATCGAGACAGCGGCCCCGGTCGGTGTAGAACTGGCTCAATACCGTGACACGAAAGAATATTCGGAAAAGGTGAGTGCTAACGGCAAGATGCTCGATTGGCTGCATACGAAACTTCAGCCGACCACAGAGAGCTTGACTGCAAAAGCTTTGTTACAACATGCGGTAGTCGCCGACAAACAGGAAAAGGCGCAATGAGAAAAAACTAGCATCACCGAGGCGCCGGGCAGTCGCTTCGAGAAGCCCCTGCACGGAGATGGGTCCGACATCGATCCTGAAGACTATTCTGCAGGTATTGCAAGATATTTGGTCAGGGCGACGTCTTATTACCTGCTCTACGGTGCAACGTGACTGATTGTGTGTTGAAGAACCCTTTATCGCCCACAATATTGAGATGACCCGGCAGGCTTACGGACTCAATCGCTTCGCACAGCACGAATTTCCCGCAGAGACGACGGTGGAGGCTGCTGACCCGGCAAATAACCAGCCCACTATCCAGAATATCCGTCTATGGGACTGGCACGCCCTACAGGATACGCTGCGTCAGGTGCAGGAGATCCGCACGTATTACGACTTTCCAGACATCGACATCGATCGTTACAAGATCGACGGCACGACACGTCAGGTGATGCTGGCAGCGCGAGAACTAAACGTCGAAAAACTCCCGGTAAGTAGTCGTAACTGGATCAACGAGAAGCTGATCTACACCCACGGCTACGGCGTGACGATGAACCCGGTCAGTGGCTTCACGGCGGAAGGTTTGCCAACGCTGTTGCTGAGCAACATGCCCGTCCAGAGCACGGCGCCCGGTCTCAGCGTAACGCGCCCCCAGATCTACTTTGGCGAACTGACCGACACCGACGTGTACGTCAAGACGAGGCAGCAGGAATTCGATTATCCGCAAGGTCAGAACAACAATCTCACGTCCTATCAAGGTACCGGAGGCATTGTGCTGGGCGGATTCGTGCAGCGCGTCATCCTGGCGATCGACCGCGGCGATCTTGGAAAGTTGCCGTTCAGTGACGATGTCAATGCGCAGAGTCTGCTCCTGATGCGGCGCAACATCCGTGAACGCGTGACGACATTAGCTCCATTCCTTACCTTTGATCAGGACCCCTACATGGTTGTAGGTGACGATGGACGGCTTTCCTGGATCATGGATGCGTTTACTGTCTCGAGCAACTATCCGTATTCGACCCACTACAATCTCGGCGAGAACTCGATCAACTACATGCGAAACAGCGTTAAGGTAGTTGTAGATGCCTATACCGGGGCTACAACGCTTTACGTCTTCGACTCAGAAGATCCCTTCGCAAAGGCGGAATGAATGCCTCTGGATCAAGGAAGATGTCGATGTCTTCGGAAAAACGCTGAATCGGGTCCCAGCTCTTCAAAAGGCATATCCGTCTTGAAGATGATTTATTGCTGGCGACAGGCGCGAGGATCCACCGAACCTGCATGACGCATCGGTTCTTCTCAATGACACTTGGCCAGAGCTCTTAGCGCACAAAGTGTGCGGCAGCACGTTGAATAGCCTGATCAAAATCGGGCTGTTCAACAGTCTCGTGTTCGTTACGTTCTCTCAATTGCTACTTGCGAGCTACAGCTCAAGTAGATTTGCCGCTGAGTAGCCAGAATAAGAGGACGGTTTTCGTGTTTGGCATGAGCCCGAGAATGGCATTCAGGCTAATTTTACTTATTCCTGGAGATTTCATGGCAAGCGTTCGTGAAGGCGCACATGAGATGTCAAGTGCGGGTTTCGGACGGGAAGCATGCGACTTAATTCAGCAGAACAATTCATAGTTGCAAAGGAACATTCTGGGAACAATTAGGATTTTCATCCATTGCTTTCCGCGTAAAAGTGCCTTCTTTTGTATTACTAAGTTGCTTAAAATACGTTCCTAAGCGTTTTTGTTACAGCCGCGCTTTTATGGGCGGGTCATGAAGTACATCAGCAGTCTGGGCATTCAAGATCATTCCATCCGGTCAGGGGGCCCGCTGTGTTCTCCCACGAAACTAGGTCGTAAAGCTTCTGAGAGCTGAGCGGCCAACGAATCCTCTGCATGATGCTTGGAGGGCAAGTCCAGGTTTCGTTCTTGGCCCCACGGCTGGTGTCGTCGTCGGCCGGATAGCTGGCGTATCTTCGCCCTGTGACTACGACGCAGGCAGTCTTTACCTGCAAGCGTCGGTGTTGCTGTCTAAGGGACCGGCTCTTGGACTCCAATCGAGTTCAAAACGTGAGCCTCTCCAGAGGCTTCTGGGAGCGGTGATTAAAAATAAAGAATGAGTTTGCTTGAAATGTTTTTTTAGACTCACCTCAGCAAGTGGGACCACGACGAGCTACATCTGAGGCTAACCAACCTCCATACTTCTAAAGGAGATCGTGAAGCCCCACAAGTCATGCATTTTTCAAGCTCTGCTTTGCAGTTCTGATCGGACGAAACAGGACGAATTCTTCTCATCCCGATGAGGCAGCCTTAAGAAAATGCCCGGACCACAGCGTCAAGCACCGCGCCGTCAGGCGAGGCCACCATCTCCGTTATCGTAAAGTGGTTAAAACCAGGCGCTGAAATCTCCTCCACCGACTCGTCGCTTGCCCGTAGAGAAGAGGCGTAATGGGCGGTCTGGCGCCTCAGTTCGGATAGTTCAGCACTTCCCACGGTCAACAGGGTTCGCGCGCCAGCGCCGATGTGTCTTTCAGGGCTGTAGGCCGCGACCTCGGCTGGGGTAAGATCGAGCTTCTCATTCAAATAGGAGAGCCGGATCGGCTCGAGATCGTACAGCCCGCTCATGCAGAGCACGAGTGAGACCCCCGGATGATTCCGATGGCAGGCTGCGAGATGGCCGCCGGCGGAATGGCCCGCAAGGCAGAGACGCGTGGGATCGGCTCCCCATTCCTCGAAATGGGCCACCAGGAAATCGATCGCCTGACCAATCTCGCTGACCATAGTGCCAATGCGTGCCTCGGGCGCGAGCGTATACTCGATAAGCGCTACGTTGAAGCCGTGCGCGAGTGGACCGGCGGCAATATGGGCAAATTTCTCCTTGGATAGGCTCTGCCAATAACCTCCGTGAATGTATGCAAGAGTCGGCGCACCGACGCGAGAGCCGGGGATCCAATCTATTCGCTGGCTCGCGCCTTCACCATAGGCCAGGTCTCGCTTGATACCGATACACTCGTAGATCGCAGCGCTGCGACGACCGAAGTCGGCCATCGTTTCCGCCACATCCGGCACTGCGGCGACGTTGTTGTAGGCGCGGTCAAGCGCCTCCCGATTCATCCCCCGATAGCTGTCCATTCGTCTCCTTATCTGTTAATCAATATGCAGGGTCCGCGATATCAAGCGCATCCCGCCCGAAGTGCTCAAACTTTATTCATCTGACTGAGAACTCACCGCCAGTACTCCTACTCATAGCGTTGGCTGTGCGGACGATGAAGCGCATGCGGAATGCTTGAATGCAACCGCAATGCCAAATGTGAATGCCCTATTCCACAGTCCGCTGCGGAAGCTAAATTCTTCTTGGCGTTACACGAGTGCTCCGCGAATCTGCACCAATCTCACTTACTTGCTGACGGACGCGTGACAGATATCCGACACTGACGGGAATTTGGCTCTGGGAAGTCAAGGCCATGGACGGGGCGGTCGCGTGGGCGATGTGCCGCCCAATCCGTGCCGGGACCGTGCGAGATCGAAAATCGAGATGTCGGCATATGGGAAGTAATCTCGTTATCGATGAGTGCATTGGCGATTTGATGACGGTGCCGAAGCTGTCGCGTTCCGGGAGGCACAATGCCGACATGGACCAAGAGTATGCGTGATCGTTAGCGTCTGGTCGAAGTTCTTGTTTGCCAGCAGCACGCTCACCCGGCTGCGCTTGCCTGCGTTTGGGTCGTTCTTGCCCTCTCCAACTCCGTCGTGATTGTGGCACGCGTGTACAGCGTCGGCCGGAAGCGGCTTTTCGGCTCTCCACACCACAATACGTGACACTTCGCAGGCGATCTCCAACGACATCGTACAAATCATGGGTACATTCAAAACTTTTGCAATATACGCGGGCGCCATCATCTGTTTCGGCGGACTTATCTTCGCTGGAATCCGCATGATGAGCGGACGGTTTCAAGATGCAGTTCCAGGCTTGTTCGGTGCAGGCGTACTCGGATGGGGTGCAGGCTGGATTCTTCATTTGTTCGGAGAGATCTTTTCAACGCGGCAGACGAAGAATGTTACAGCCGCAAGAAAAGACAGATCGCTACCCCAGACCAAGCCCCGTCTAAACGAATCGACGGCGAATGGTCAAAAAGATTTAGAATCCAGCAGATTTCTCTTCGATCCGGATGATGCTGAACATACCGCGTTTCTTTTCAAGACTATCCAAACGACATGGATGAAGGTGTTTCAGCCCTTCCGCGCGTGCGCTGCATCACTTCCTAGACACGCGAAGCTCTTGCTCGATTGTCTATATGAAAGTTCGATGACAGACCCGAACTTTCATGCCCTTCATTTGTCTCTCCAGTAACAGCACAATTGAGATTGGCAATTCTCAAGTAAGGAAGAGTCTGTCCCGGCATGGAGAACGAAAACAGCGCGTTATTACGGCCTCACCTAAGCCTCTTCGCTACAGAAGAGCGCAAGGGGGCAGCCCATCGCGCCTGCTTGGTCGAGCTGTTTCGTGAATTGCGGCTACCGCTCTATGGCTACCTTGTCTGCATCGGCCTCACGCCGCCTGAGTCGGAAGATGTAACTCAGGAGAGCTTTCTGCTCTTGCACCAGCAGCTCAGCCAGGGCACAAAGATCGCGGACTTTCGCTCCTGGCTGTTTCGCGTGGCACATAATCTGGCGGTCAACCTGCAACGGTCGTCGCGTCGCTTCCTCCATAGCGAGGAGGAACAGACCGCCATGAGCATCCAGGAGGAGCCGGGGAAGGGGCCGACGCCAGAAGACTCCTATCTGCAAAAAGAACTGGACCGGAAACTAGATCATTGCATGACGCAGCTTACCGAGCAGCAGAGGCAGTGCTTGCAACTGCGCGTTGAAGGGTTGAAGTATCGCGAGATTGCTGCGGTGATGGGGGTCAGCGTCTCCAGCGTTTCGGAGCTGATGCAGCGCGCCGTCGTTCGCTTAACAGGAGCGCTCCATGAATAAGTTTACGAGCTGGCTTCTGTGGAGTGCGGATAATCACCCGAGCGACGAACAGATGGTCGCGTTTATTAATGGCGAACTTACTCTTCGCAAGCATGCGGCCGTTGCTCATCATCTGGAGGGTTGCTGGAATTGTCTTGCAAAGAAGAAACAGATGGAAGAGGCAGTCTTTGCGTTGGTGGAGCGGCGCGAACGACGGTTGCGACCTCACCTGCCGCCTTCTGCCGGCGCGGAGGGGCGACTGGTTGCATTGCTAAACGAGCAGAGCATCCGAGAAGAACAATCCTCACGAAACTCTTTATTTCATGGCCTCACCTCATTCCTGCCCTCCTCTATGAATCCGGTTTTAGCAAGCATTTTTGTTGTTGCCCTAGCGTCGATAACGCTGTTCGTCATCTGGCAGCAGGCTGCACCATCGCTGAGTGCCTCCGATCTTCTGGGGAAGGCGATGGCGAATGAGCATGCGGCCGCCGAGCGCGCGCAGCCTGGAGTGGTTTATCAGAAGCTGTCGATTCGGCGTGGCACGCACAGTATAGAGCGCACGGTCTATCGCGACCTGCAACGAAAGCGCGTGGCCAAGGTGCAGCATTTGGATGAAACCGCGACGGCGATGAAGCATGCGCTCGAGGCCGGCGGCGTGAGCTGGGATGAGCCGCTTTCGGCCATTGACTACAACCGTTGGAGAGAGAATCAGCGCTTCGCCACGGACCATGTGAAGCAGGCCGGAGATGGGCTTGTGAGCGTAATCACCAGCGTGCAGGATGGCCCGATCCTGCAGGAGTCGCTGACCATGCGAACCTCGGATTTTCATCCTGTGCGCCGCACAATTGAGACCCGCAGCCAGGACACGCTGGAGATTGCTGAGCTCAGTTACACCGAGCTGAAGTGGAGCGAGGCCAATGAAGCGTTGTGGGAGCCGCCCTCTCTGATGCTCCATGGAGAGAGTGAGCCCACGCTAAGCCTGCCGACAAGAGAGTTGCCGAGCGGCGAGCAGCTCGATGTGGCCGAACTGGAGGCAAGGCTCGTTCTGAATAAATTGAACGCCGATGCAACCGAACAGATTGAAATTAAGCGATCGAGGAACACGGTGCATGTGGAAGGCATCGTGGATACCACGGAGAGGCAGCGCGCTCTGAGTGCCGAGCTGCGGCAGGTAGCCCACGTCGTTCCTTCGATCCTGAGTCTGGAGGAGCTCAACGCGCGCCGCAATGCGGAGTCTGGCGCGGCCGCTGTCATCGAGAATGCGGCGACGGCGCAACCGGCGCCGCTTGAAGCGTTCTTCGACGAAAAGTCCAGAAGCGCGGAGGAGATGGACAGGGTTTCCAACCAGTTGCTCAGTCTATCTCTTGAAATTCAGCGGGAGGGTAATGCTCTTAGCGAGCTCAACCGGCGTTTCCAGGGGGATGAGGAGTTGGACCCGTCGGGACGTTCCGCTCTGACTCAATTACTCACCAACCACTCTTCTATGCTTCGAACCGCTCTGCATTCGGAGATGGAGATACTTCATTCCATCTCGCCCGTGCCTGAGCCGAGCACCGAAGATGGTCAAACCATACCAACCATAGGCACCAGTCTTATGGAACAAAGTAAGCGCAATGTGGCGTTATGCAGAGAGCTTATCTCCTCGAGCAACTCCTCATCCCGCACGGCGCAATCGATAGCCTCTGAAATGGCTAAGACCCTTCACTTACTGAGCAGGAATACGGTCTTACTCGCCTCGGAATCAAGCTCCAGTCACTAACAAATAACTTTCCCAGAATCATTAACTACATGGAGACAAGCAATGCTTAAGACAGTAGTGCGCATCATGGCGTCCGTAGTACTCCTGATTTTTGGGTATTCGGCGAATGCACAGACGACGGCCCAGTTTTCCGGACGAGTGACCGATCCGCAAGGGGCAATCGTCCGAAACGCGGAGGTCCGCGTTGTCAACCAGGCTACCGGCGTAGAACGCAGGATGGTGACCAATAACGACGGTTTGTATACCGTGCCTTTCCTGAACCCCGGGGTGTACCAGATCTTTGTGCAGGCCAATGGATTTTCAACGACCTCAAGCGAGCCGATCACGATCAACGTTGGCCAGTCGCTGAGCTTCGATGTGCAGCTGCGCCTGATGTCCTCACAGCAACAGGTGGACGTCGCAGCCAGTGTGCCGATCATTGATCAAACGAGCTCCTCGCTGGGCACGATCGAGACGACACAGCGTATCGTCGATCTTCCTCTCAACGGCCGTAACTTCCTGCAACTGGCGTATCTGGGGGCGGGAGCAAACCAGGGTGCGCAGAATAATGGCGCCCTCCGCGGCACGACTGACAATAACAGGCCGGGAATCCAGGTAGCGGTCAACGGCCTTACCAGCTTCGATAACAACTTCCTTTTGGATGGTGTCGATAACAACGAGTTCGGACAGGGTACCCTGGTCATTCAGCCCGCACCGGACGCGATCCAGGAGTTTCGCGTGGAGGAGAACTCCATGCGGGCTGAGTTCGGGCGGGGAGGCGCCGCGGTGAATGTGCTGCTCAAGTCAGGCACGAATAAGTTTCATGGTGGTGTCTATGAGTTCATCCGTAACGATAGGTTAGATGCACGGAATTACTTTGATCCGCAACGGCCTCCATTCCAGAGAAACCAGTTCGGAGCTTTACTGGGTGGTCCGATTATTCGCAACCGAACCTTCTTCTTTGCCGATTATGAGGGCGAACGGATTCGTCAGGGTGTTTCGTATGTCAGCTCGGTGCCTACGTCTCTTATGCACAATGGCGACTTCAGCGAGTTGAAGACGAACCTTTATGATCCGCAGACAACGAACCCTGTTAGCTCGCAACGCACACTGTTGAATCCCAGCAATCCATTTGTGATTCCGGCGAACCGCATCGACAGCGTAGGGCAGGCTGTTCTGAATGTCCTGCCATTGCCGAACCTGCCCGGTACGGTGAATAACTTTGTGTATACCCCGAAGCAGGTAACGAATGGAGACCAGTTCGATGTTCGCATCGACCACAATATCCGTCAGACGGACCAACTGTTTGGACACGCGGCTTTGCAGGATGTCCGGTTCTTGAAGCCTGCGCCGCTAGGGGAGGCCGGAGGCTGCTGCCAGGGTTTCGGAAGTAACATTGATGGACGTGAGCAGAGTTATGCCATTGGCGAATACCATGCCTTCGGCAAGAGCATTACGAACGATGCTCACTTTGCCTTCCTTCGCTGGCAGATCAATACCCAGCATCTGGATGAGGGGCAGGATCGCTCGCAACAGTTAGGAATTCCCAATGCGAACCGTGGAGATAACCCTTACTCCAGTGGTCTCTCGCTGTTCACTCTCTCCGGCTATACCTCGTTCGGCGACTCGAGTTATGTTCCTGAGATTGCTACCGACGATACGTACCAGATCGCTGATATTGTGACGTGGCTCAAGGGACGTCACGCCTTCAAGTTCGGTGGCGACTTCCGTTATCTCTCCAGAGATTTCTTCCAGGCTGAGGCACCCTTTGGAACATTCTCTTTCTCTGGCCAGTACACGCAAAATGTTGCCACGGGAGATGGCGGCAGCGCGATTGCGGACTTACTGCTGGGTATTCCTGTGAGCAAGTTGCAGGACAACCTAGCCAGCATGGACAAGACCAATATGAGGGAGTTCGATACTTTCTTCCAGGATGACTGGAAGATAGCTCCCGGGCTTACTCTCAACCTTGGCTTCCGTTATGACCTTTACTCGCCTGTAGGGGGTAGGGTAGGGAACTTCAACCTGCAGACGGGGGTTGTCGATAACAACTACGGCCCGAATGCTATCCCCAACGCCGGCGTAGCGTATGACAAGACCGACTTTGGTCCGCGCGTTGGATTCGCCTATTCGCCTCAGAGCCAGCAGACCCTCGTGGTCCATGGCGCGTTTGGCATCTTCTACTCGCCTGAAGGCAACATCTTCAACGACCTTGGTGAGAACCCACCTTTGCTGGAGCTATACTCGGCTGCTTATAATCCGGCGCAGATTCCGCAGACAGCACAGCTTCTTCGCTCCGGGTTCCCGGCAACGCTTCCGGCGATTGATCCTCTTCATCCGACCGGACAGGTGAAGACGAGTGGGCCGCAGCGGCTTCTTCCGCGCATCACGGAGTGGAATCTGGGTCTTGAGAAAGAATTGCCGGGAAGCTGGGTGATGAGTCTTGCCTATGTGGGCACGCAAGGGCAGCGCCTGTGGGATAACGAGGCGAGCGATCTGAACCAGGCTCCTGTGCCGCTCGATTCCAACTTCGGCCCTGCTCCTAACTATGGCCGTCCTTACTTCAACACCGATCCAGGCCTGAGCGATATTCTTACGATCGACTATCCGCGGTTCAATCTCCACTTCAATGCGCTCGAAACCAAGCTACAGAAGAAGGTCTCGAATAGTTTGACCATGCTTGCCTCCTACACATGGAGCAAGGACATTGGAACAAGCCACGGAACAGCGGGCACTTCGGTGCAGGACTCCTATAACACCAATGGCGAGAGGGGCTATGTGGAGCCTGATTTCCGTCATCGCTTCACCATCAGCTATACCTACAAGCTTCCGTTCGGTAAAGAACGCCAGTTCGGCGGCAACATGGGACGGAGTGCCGATCTGGCCTTTGGCGGATGGGAGCTGAGCGGGATTACCGTGGCACGCACGGGCGAGCACGCGAAAGAAGGTACCTCGATCGATTACACGAACACGGGTAGCTTTGGTCCGCGGCCCGATCAATTGGGTAACCCCGCGGACTTCTCCATCGATCCGACGGATCAGGCACGGCTTGGATGTACGCCGGGCAAGAGGACACTGGCCTGTTGGTACAACCCGGCCGCGTTCGCGATCCCCGCACTCGCACCGGGGCAGACCTTTGCCCATAACTTCGGCAATAGCTATGCGGGTTCGATTGTTGGTCCTTCGCAGCTCAACTTCGATCTTGGATTAATGAAGAGCTTCCGTATCGTCGAGGGACAGCAGCTGACGTTCCGGGCGGAGATGTTCAACGTAGCCAATCATGCTCAGTTCCAGATACCGAGCACTGCGCCGGATGTCCCGGGCGGAGCTTCGATATCCTCGACGCTGCCTGACAACCAGCGTGAGGTGCAGTTCAGCTTGAAGTACATGTTCTAGTGCAGGCCGGGCAGCCTTCGACATGCGTTATACGGCGTCGCTGAGGGCTACCCCGGTACTTACCAGCCAAGGAAACAGCTAGCAATTTCGAATGGAGTCGATCATGCCTCTTGCTTTTTCCAATTCTTATCTGAAGGTTCCTGCGGTGGTTCTGTTTGCGTCGCTCGTAGTTACGGCTCCGTGCTTTGGGCAGGCAACGGCAACGAATGGCGCCCCCCGAACGATTATGACGAGCGCCCATCGCGGTGAACACACGCATCATCCGGAGAACTCAATCCCCGCTATCCAGGGCGCGGTTGATGCGGGTATGGACTATGTCGAAATCGATGTGCGCACCACGTCAGACGGCCAACTTGTGTTGATGCACGATCCGTCGGTCAATCGCATGACTGACGGCAAAGGACTGGTGAAAGACATGACCCTCGCGGAGATCAAGAAGCTCGATCTGGGCGCTCGTCTTCCTGGCCAGTTTCCCGGCTTGCAGGTGCCTACGTTTGACGAGGTGCTGGAGTTCTGCAGGGGGAAGATCGGCATCTACGTCGATACGAAGGATGCTGCACCTGAGACGCTGGTCGCGGCAATTGAGCGGCACGATATGGGAAAGCATGTGATGTTCTGGTCGGAGCATCCTGATTTTCTGAAACAGATCGCTACCTTACAGCCGAGCTGGCTACTTATGCCGGAGGCGTTCAATCCGCAGAATGTGCATAAGCTGGTGGACACGCTTCATCCACAGTTGCTGGGCGCCGATGAGCGCGACTTCAATGCTGCGACGATTGCAGCTGCGAAAGAGGTCAATGTAGGCATTTTTGTCGATCGTCAGACGGAAAAAGAGTGGCAGGATGCGATCGATAACGGGGCCGTTGGGATTCAGACCAACTTTCCCGCGGAGCTCACTGCGTACTTGCGTGCTCGTGGTTACCATCAATAGGCAAAGATGTGGTTTTTGTGTGGAACAAACAATAGGCTAGGCAAGACAAGCATCTACGATAGTGAGTCTTGCCTAGCCTCGGCGAATCGAGCGATAAAGACCTGAGCGAGGTCTCCCTACCGAAGCCAAGCTTACACTCCGGCAGGCTTCCTGCTATGAGCTACTTCGCCGGAAAGGCCTGTCCAAGGGCTCCTGTTGAGGAGCTTTTGAGGACTGTGTCCGGATAGCTCGTAAGTCCTCGCAATCCACAGGTACTGAAGATACTGATGGACTCCCTACGGTAATGGGTGACGGAGATGCATGTCGACGGTTTCTGCTCGCTGCCACACTGGCCCGCGAACTGCACGATGTAAGCCGGTTTTCGTCGTTCTTCGACACCATTCACCAGGATCCCACGCTCGCAGACGTCAAACTCATCGCAGAGCCGTGGGATGTGGGTGAAGGCGGCTATCAGGTCGGTCAATTTCCTGTATTGTGGGCCGAGTGGAACGGGCGCTATCGAGACACGGTCCGGCGCTTCTGGAAGGGTGACGAGGGCCAGCTCTCTGACTTCGGTAATCGCCTCACAGGTTCGAGCGATCTATATCAATATGACCGACGAAAGCCATATGCAAGCATCAACTTCGTCATCGCGCATGACGGCTTCACGCTCTGTGACGTGGTAGCTACAACGAAAAGCACAACGAAGCGAACAAAGACGGTACCGACCATAACGAATCCTGGAACATGGGAGCCGAAGGACCAACGGACGATCCGCAGATCAATCCATTGCGAGCCAGGCAAATTCGAAACTTTCTTGCGACCCTCATGTTGTCGCAGGAGTTCACGAGCCAACTTATCCATTTTCGGCTTTCTCACCCGAACCTTCACCGAAGAAAGTTCTTTCAAGACCGCCAGATTCGCGTAAAGGGTCATCCAGTTTCCACAGTGTTAGTAGTACATTGATATCTATAGGCACTATCTCAATTCTATTTGAGTTTGATGAATTTCTCACCGCTCAGCCTCACCCGTACCGGGCCCTCGCGATCTTCCGGTTTCTTCTTTGTACCGAATCGGCCAGACGCCACGCGGATTTTCTCAGTCTGCCGAACGCAGCTTACGGCGTAGAGGTGTATTCAGGTCCTCCTCGAGAAAATCTCCATCTGCTGTGCACAGATCAGTCCGTGCTTGAGCGTAAGCACGATCAGTGAGCCTTGGTCAGCATTGGCCCTCGAAGATTGCGTAGTAAGTCTTTACGTTGGCCTTTGTTGTTCGAAGTTGCATCGATCCCATCAACGGGAAAGCTCGTTCCGATGATCCAGTAGGAGACATCATTACGGCGCGAACAACAGCCATATGTCCTTCAGTATCTTGCTCGGGCGATCCATTTGCGTGCCAAGCCGAAAACTCTTCCGGTCTCATGACGACGAAAAAGGTCAGTTCGCCGAAACGGTTACAACTATAACTACCGGAAACTAAACCATCTAGTTCTATGCGAGACAGCCTAACGTTTGGATCGTCAACTGTAAGAAACAGAGGGAACGGCACATTTAACCATCCCTCACCTTCGACGGTGATGCGAACACTTTCTCCTGTGGCCTTCAAGTCACCACGATTGTTCTGGATGCTCATGTTCCTCGACCCTTCGCTATGCGCTCACGAACAGCGTCGTTTGCATTCCGATGCAAATGGACGCAGAACAGGTTCATCATCTCGGAAGACGTCCTGAACGAATTCCCTTCTCAAGCCAGATATGTACGGCTACTACGTCGCGGCATGCACTCAAGCAGCCCCCTGGCAACGGGCTCTACCTCCTGCGGCAGACCCAGCCGCTCCAGCAAGATCACAAACTCATCCCCGCCCAGCCTCGCCACCGTGTCCTCCCGGCGAGCACACTTAATCAGGTGTTCGGAAAATGCCTTGAGCAGCGCTTGTCTCCGGCCGAGTGTCCGAGCGAATCGTTAATCGTCTTGAAACCGTCCAAGTCCATGAACATCACGGTAAAGGAAAGCCCGTTGCGCTGCGACCGGCTAACAGCCTGCTCGGCCCGCTGTATATACGAGCTGCGGTTCGGTATCCCCGTTAGCGGATCTTCGGTCGCCAACACGAGTAGTTGCTTATTCGCTTGTTCAAGCGATACGTTCATCCGATAAGCCTGCAAATCGAACCGCCTATCCATTATGGAGACAAGCAAAGTCACCGATAGGATGCACAGGATAGAACCCGTCGCTGTAAAGGCCAGCCAGTTCGTACTCGACCCGTTGGAGACACTGCAGATTGATCCGGTCGGAAAGATCGCCGCGTTCATGCCGGTGTAGTGCATCCCGGCTACGCCCACGCCCATCATGACACCGCCCACCATCAGGCGACGCCAGCTCAACTCATTGCTCGTGACCACATGCAGCGCAAAGTAGGAGATTGAGATCGCAGTCAACAGGGACAAGCCCGTTATCCCTACGTGGTAGCCGAGCTCAATCGGCATTCGGAACGCAAGCATCCCGATAAAGTGCATTGACCAGACGCCTGTCCCCATCGACATAGCGCCGCCAGACAGCCAGTACAAGCGTCGCCGCCCTCCCCTTCAATCGAGCGTATCCGGGCCACCAGGTCCAGCGTCGTATAGGAGGCAAGTATTGCGACCACCAGCGACAACGTCACCAGGTACCAGTTGTAAGAACCATGCATCAGAGAAATTCAGCACTCGAAGGCTTCAACACTTCAGGAATGCCCCACTCTTGCCAGCAGTATCCTCCCGGCGATGCGACTGGAGATTGTGCTCTGTTTCATGCATCGGCGAATTATATGGATACTTCAGGTTGCGTGAGTGGTTTGCACGAAAGAGTCTCAGCAATGTATCTGCAGATCATGTCCTCTGATTTTCAGACATTATTTCCCACTCAGGCTTTGCGTCTCGGCGTTTCAGCAGTATGAGCTCGGTTTCCAGGCTGGGACCGATGGCATGCCGTGTGATGGTGAGACTTGCAGATTGCCAACGTGGCTGGGCGCACACGCAGGAATAACACGCGGTGGTCTGGTCGATGATGCGACCGATGCCCTCCACCATACGGACCAACTGGGCACATGTTCTATGGCACTTAAGCCGCTTCTTAATGGCAAAAGCCTGTCACTGGACCAATGCAGACAGATCAAAAGGATGGCAGAGGACTTTTTGGTGTTTAGTGTGGAGGCCGATGTGTCACTCCGACAGTCTACGATTTGGTCAAGAATTTCCATCCACCGAAGTTGCATGACCAATGCCGCATCGGACGGCTTCGAATCCAAAGGTGTCATTGAACGACCACACAGAGGATGACGGGTAAGATCTGGTGTCTATAGCGTTGTGGAGCCGAGGTCGAAGTCGTCGAAAATTCTCGGCGATTCAAGTCTCTCTCCCTGGTTGGGCCGTAGTGATCCCATGCACAGTATGGAAGCCCAAGAAGCTCAGGAGGACGGGGGCTAAGCCACACGAAGTATCGCATGCCATTCTTACACCTAATGGGAATGACCCCCTGCGGTGTAAGGGGCGCAATCGGAATACCTTCGTATGCGAGCGCTCTTTCCAAAGAATCGTGCAGGATTTTCCGCTTACGGATAAGCGCACGATCATGTTCTGCATGACATTATGCAACGGTTCATTGTCGAAGACGACGTCAGCGAAGTAATTGCGGAGTATTGGAAGCAAGAAGCCAGAAATTCTATTTCAGCTGAATGCTTTCGAAGGAGCAACATCGAGGGACCAAAATGGGAAAGTACAGTGGACTCTACAAAAGTTGTATCCAAACTGTACTCGAAAAGCCTATGCTGTGAGGCATTGTTCGATGTTCGTTTATTCCAACGTTTACCTAATCTATTCTGCCGGGATTCGTCTTGGTATTTTTCAATTCATCCAACACCTGCGTTTTAGCGGGATCTCACCAGGAGCTTAGCCACCAGAAAACAGATCGCGGCACGATGCCGAACCCACATCATCTCCGGAGTCCCTTCTTATGCCGAGCAACAAAGCAACTTCACTCTTCAAACTTATGTTTACCGCCCTCACACTCATTCCTGGTTCGCAGTTTGCCTTCGCTCAACTTAACTCGACCGCAGCTACCATAACCCTGAACGCGACTCTCGCCGAATCCCTTAGCGTTAGCGCCACCCCAAACACAGTCAACTTCGCACTCCCCACTGTTCCTGGCACCGCGCTAGGCAGCGTTCCTGTGGTCATCGTAACAACCTGGTCATTAGCCGTTGGCCGCGCCAACGTGATTCTGGTTGCTTCTCTGTCGAGCCCCACTGCTGCCTTGACTTACGCAGGACCACCGGTATCGAACATCCCTTCGTCGGCAGTGCTTGGCGAAGATCTGCTCGGCTTGCCGACGACCTACACCGCATTTACGCAGACAGACGCTCTCGGTACCGCAGGCGCAGGCCTGCAAATCTATACCGTTCCTCTGACGGCGCTTAACCGGTCCTTCGTTCGCACCGACAGTCTGCTTCTGGAGATCAGCACCACGGGGCTGACGCTTGCTGCCGCAACCTATACGGGAACCATGACTCTTCAAGCGCAGGCACTCTAACAGGAGGGTTTGCGAAATATTCCGGCGTTTCGGACGGACGAGGGAGATCTCATGTCGTTTCGAATTCTCGTAGGCATAGTTTGGCTTAGTGCGTCCTTGTTGGCACAGACTGTTCAACCAGTCATCGTCGAATACAGAGGCAAAGCGGATGGAAAACTGATGCTTACCAATAACACTTTGTCCCCGATGGTTGTGATATTGGAGCCAAAGAGCTTCAGCATCACCGCGGAAGGGAAAGGGCAGTTTCGACCGCTTGACAGCAATATCCACGTACAGCTTTCGTCGATGAGTGTCCGGCTTCAACCAAAGCAAACCTACTATGTCTTTTACAAAGCCACAGCGGATAAACTACCCGCATGGTTTACCGTGTACGCCACGTTTTCAAACCCGCGGCACAGCGACGGTTTAGATGTGCGAATAATGCTGCCTCATACGGTCTATCTCTATCAGAAGCAGCCTCTGACGGTGAGTGAAGTCCAGGTAAAGAATCTCTCGTACAGCGTCCGAACCCGCCGATTGAGCTGCGACATTGAAAACGATGGTGAGGCTCTCGCCAGAGTTCAATCGGTCAAAGCCACTGGAGATCATGCGAGCGGCGATCTTGCCGGCTTTCCCTTGTTGCCCGGCGGATCAAGACATATAGAAATGGACTGGTCTGAGAGTCGGTCTCCCACGGAGATCGACTTTCGTTTTGAGCACTTCGACCTCAAGCGGCCGATTACAGGCAGCACACAGTAAGAACGAGACAGCGGGAAGGAGGTCGCGATGAGATTACTCGTTCTGGTTTTAATCTTTGCGGGCGGAGATTTTCTCAAGTCCCAGATCGTCGAATTAAGCGGCGGAACCTCGTCGCTCTACCAGTCGCAAGGAGGAACGGTGAGCGTCCGCAATGGGGCTTATACGACGTCGGTGGGGGCGGGTACGGTGGGTGGGCAGTTTTATGGTGGAGCCCAGCTAGTGAAGACAACGGAGCGGGCAAAATACACATTGGGCATCGACAACATTCCTTTTAATCTCCCGACGGATATCTTCGATAGCGGTCACTACTTGACTGGAATCGGCGCGGGAGTAACAACCAGGGTGGGCGGCGCAAATCTCTACGCATTTGCAGGAGCCACGTCAAACACGTTCAACAGCCCATTCTTCAATGGCGCTCGCGCTGTCACTCCGGCAGGCATTCTATTTGTAACCGGAAAAGTCACACCACAATGGACGGCTTCGGCACATTTCATCGTGGCGAGCCAGGTAACTGCGCTGTACAGCATGGCATGGAACTCAGGCACAGGGACACAGATCGCGTTCTCTGGAGGAATGGGATCCTACCAGCCTTACGCTGCCGCGAGTCTGTCACTCACTCGGCAACGAATTGACCTCAAGGCGGCCTATTACGAATCCGGGAGTCAGTTCAGGCGCACGGATGTGCAGACTCCAATCTCCTCGGAGCCCTATCGCGAAAATATCCTGCTAACGGTGAGGGCGACGCCGTATCTCACTTTGACGGCAGGAAGGCAGAACTATCTGACGCCGGTTTATGAGTCTCAAAATAATCTGCGCAGCACAGTGAATCAGGCCTCAGTCAGTCTGCAGGTCGCGGGTGTCGCAATGTCTGCGATGTTACTTCAGTCGACCTACGATGGCAGCGGGGATGTCTCGATGGTCTACTCCGCAAGCCGGGATGTAACATCGCGAATCCATGTGGGCGCTAGCTATCTCGTTAGTCGGCCGGAGGGTTCAAGCAGTACAGATGAACTTGTCTCTAATGTTCAAGAGACATTGAGCCCTCGGTGGGTTTTATCACAGACTGTCGACACATCGAACGGGCAGAACACCTTTGGCTTCGGGGGATCGTTTTTGTCCAACCTGGCGACGTTAAGCGCGGACTATCAGACCTATTATGTTCCTGCCAGGGTGCAGTCTCCCTTCGAACAAGCCTTAATCCTCAATGCTCAAATCCATCTTTTTGGAAGGCTCGCATTGAATGGTGGAACCTTTGTCGCTGCCGACGGACAGTTGCTGTACACGGCTGAGACGGAAGGAGCAGTGTCGCGACAACAAGGCATGGACGCCTCCGCTTATCAGCGCTATTCGATGGGCAGCATGATGGTTCGCGGAAGAGTGCTCGACTCACTTGGGCAGCCCGTCATGGGAGCAGCGCTTTTGCTCGATCAGCTTTCGGTTTATACAGATTCGGATGGGTACTTCTACGTGAGAGAGCGCAAACCGCGCACCCATCCCTTGAGGGTACTGGTGGATCAATTCTTGAACGGTGGAAGCTATCGCGTCGTGTCTGCTCCGGGGGAGGCGACCAGCAGTGCAAACGAAGATCAGACAATCACGACGGTTGTAGTGGAGAAGATTCTACGGGGCAAAAGTTAGGATGATCCTGATAAATCAAAAGAGGCCACATCGGCTGCTCGCGTGGATTGCGGGGTGCGTGTGGTTTGGCACTGCACAGGCACAGGTTTTATCGGTTAGTACTACGCACAGGCCCGCGTCTCCTAGCGTAGGAGTGGGCACCATTCAAGTGACGGCAATCCCTGGCGCGGTTAGCTTTAATCTGGTTCCAGGTGGAGTTGCCCCCGGTTCGAATTCGATTGCGGTGACAACTATGTGGAGCGGATTGACGCTTCTATCCGCTGTGAACGAGTATGCTTTTTTCGGCAGTGCTGCGATGGCTCTTAGCAGTAGTGCGCCCATCACTTCCATACCGTCTTCATGCGTCAGCGGGCAGGTCCTAACTGGGTCTCCCACCACTTTTACTCCATTCACTCAGGCGAGTCCCTTTGGAGCCGGCAGCAGTCTTCAGCTCTTCACGATAAGTTCCATCCTTACCGTCGGCAACTCCAGCCGCACGGACAACCTAAGCCTGAGCATCAACCTGTCGAGCTTGCCGCAACTCCCTGCAGCTACTTATACGGGAGTTCTATTTATAGTTGCGCAGGTCATGTAAATCGAATCACTTCGAGGCCGTTTCCAACTACTGTAATCATAGGGGATCAGCGGTCGCGCGTACCTTGGTGAGAATGGCACAAATCTTCATAGGGGGGCGAACGTATCGACACATGGTGACCGTCTTCCACGACGCAGTTACATAGCCAACGCAACGTGGAAATGCCCCGATGTTCAAATCGATGGATAACCGGTTCTTTGCCGTTTCCAAGGTGTTGATTCGGCTTGCAATGAAGTGGTAAAACGCCAAATAGCTATCTTTTTATGCAGGAGGTTGCATATAATTTATCTACCTGCTCCAGCCGAGTATCATAATGTAGATAGGTGATTATGAACGATTCCATTGAAGAGTTGCACATGAATCGAGTGCTCACTGAAGAAGTTCTGGCAAGCTGCCAGAATCACATCGAGTCACTCCAAGATCTCAGCAACCTAATCTCCCAGGACGCTGAGTACCTAAGCCCAGTCAGGCTCAACATCAAAATGATGGAATGGCATATCCGCAACCTCGCGGAATTGATCCTGCCTACACTGACGTGATGCTGCTAACAGCCTAGTTGGGTTGGGACAGGTTCGTAATAAGACTTCGTCACTATCAAAGTGAGAAAGCGGCTACCTAAGTAGTCTCTGCTTATGTAACCTTCTGGCTCGCTTTCTTTGACTTCGCCCAACACAGTCTCTGCACCTCGGCGATTTTTGCCTTCTCCTCAATACTCGTTCCACGCTTAGTTGGCTTGGCCGCCGCGATGTGTGCGGGCACTGTGCCCTTAGACCTGTCTACCGAATTATCAGCCCCACACCTTGTAGCAAAGACTTAGACTCTTGTAACTTAGCAAACTGAGCATTAATTGACGCAATTATTCATTTGTATTCAAAGTGTTCTGCTGTGATTGTTGTATCGAAGACATAACTGTGATGAGTTGGGCACCTCCAAAACCGTCAACCAGTAAAATTGTGATCAAGGCTATACTCCTCCGCGTGCCGCTAGGCGGAGTATAGGCTTATGTCGTATGACTGACACACGGAAGAGCAAAATCACTCAATCTTGTATGCATAAATTTGCATGAGGCTGTGACCGTTCTTCAGAAATGAAGCTAAGTGACTACATTTTTGATAGGATGAAGTTCCTCCCCTATTGTTATTTGCCCTGCCGAGGAAGTTGGGTTTGTGAAAAAGTGCCGTTCTGCTGAGTTTGCACTTGTATCTATTGTTCGAGAAATTCTATCTGTCGTCGTTATCCTCTTAGCCGCCATCCATTTAGTTTGGTGCCGACTCAGAGGCGACACGCGCCTCGAACGATCCAATCCACGCCTTATGTGCAGGTTTGTTCATTTGGCTGAGCGCGTGGAAGCTAGGTACCAGAACTTGCGGAGGTTGATATAAGTGTCAATGTCAGGCTGACAAACACTAGAGGGTGCTGGGTTAGCCAACGCCTTTATTGCCCATTTATTTACCGATAGACGTTTTGCTCCCGTTTATTCTCTTCGTCTTTGATAACAGTTGAGCACTCGCCCCACTCCGCACCCTCGCCCAGCGATCTGGCGGATGTTAGGCCGGAGTTTCGTCGGTTGATCATCATCCGATCTGCTTCAACGTGAAGGCTATGGAGCCTTGAATTATCGGCTAACTCGACCAAGGCTGCCCAAATAGTTCTATCGGGCGCACGTTCGAATACGATGCTTTCTGACATGGTATGTTCCCTTCATTACTCTTGAGGGAGAATCACTATGAGGATTGGTGGGCGAAATACTGGCTGTCAATCGTCTACTAGGCAGCTGGCAAAATTAGGCTAACAGTAGGCAGAATCAACTCCGCGAGATTACGGATATGCCACTCCATCATTCTGGTGTTGAGCCTGACTTGGGATGGAGATTCAGCTTCTAGGGAAGTTAGATGGCTGAGGTTTTGGAGTGACTCTATGTGATTGCGGCAACTCGCCAGGGCTTCTTTGGTGAGCATTTGATTCTCATAAGACTCTTCAGTGGAATCGGACATAATCACCTATCTGCATCATTGATACTCAGTTGGAGCAGATAAGTAGTGTGATGCCGCCTTTGCCGGTGAAGATAGTCCTAAATAGTATTTAGATGTTAGCTGTGAGTTATATCAAGGCTTATGAAGCTGACGTTGCCTTCGGAAAGAGCAACGAGCCTGCTGTTGGCGATGCCGACGCGATGGGTGTAGGCGCCAAGATAGCGCAGGGCATGTTCCGGCCCACCGAAGGGGCGCTTCGAGTAGACGACCCAGTCCTGACGGAACAGGACTCTGAGCCACGCTGCGAAGCAGCGTGGCTCAGCGAGCGATGCGAGGTGGCCGTGGAACTGGAGCCTGCCTTCGTGGAAGGCGGTCTTAAGACCGGCGACGAACTTGCCGCGGAAGACGCGTCCGAGCACCCTGACGGGTAAGAAGAAGGATCGTCGCGAGGAGATCCAGCCGGAGTGATCCGGAGAGAGGCCGCCAGCAGCGATCACAGTAGACATGAGGATGATGTTGCAGCCTCTGGTCCCAGGTATGGAGCACGCTGAAGAAGCCGATCTCGGCGCCCAGGTGTCGAGGATCACGAGCGACCTCGAGTAACGTGGCGGCGCTGGTGTGGAACAGCAGACCATAGACCAGCCGCTTGTTCTGGAGCGCGAGCGGAGCCAGTTCACGCGGCAGCGTGAACACGGCATGTACGTAGCGCGTGGGCAGCAACTCGCGCTCTCGCTGCTCAAGCCAGCGGATGCGGGCGTTGCCCTGGCACTTCGGGCAGTGCCGGTTACGGCACGAGTTATAGGAGATGGCCGTGTGTCCGCAGCCGGAGCATCGATCGCGATGGCCGCCAAGAGCAGCGGTGCGACAACGCGCGATGGCCGTCAGCACCTTCTCATGCTGTCCGTTGAGCCACCGTCGGTTGCGGTCGATGAAACCCTGGCCTGCATAGCGAACGATGTCAGCCATCTCCAGTGGAGACCGGCTTAGATACTGCATATGGCTTCTCCTGGTGTTCCAGGCGGAAGCCTGTCGAGCGGACTGGAGGTGGCGCTCAAGTGCCTCTTCGAGAGGTGCAGATAGATCGTTGTCTCTTCAAGATCACGGTCCCCGAGCAGGACCTGGATGGTGCGCAGATCGGCTCCGGCTTCGAGCAGGTGCGTCGCGAAGCAATGGCGCAGGGTATGAGGGTGGATGTGCTTGTGCTCGAGGCCGGCGCGAAGCGCGGCCTGCTGGCACGTAGTCCAGAGCACCTTGGTTGTAATCGGACGGCTCGAGGTATGCCACCGGTTGCCAGGAAAGAGCCACTCGCTGGGCTTGTGTCGAAGCCCTCGCCAGTAAGAGCTCAACGCTTCGAGAAGCACCGGACTCAGCATCACGTCGCGGTCCTTGCGGCCCTTGCCTCCGCGGATGTGAATCACCATCCGCTGGCTGTCGATGTCGGCCACCTTGAGGCGTGCCACTTCCGCACGCCGCGCACCCGTGGCATAAAGCGTCATGACCAGGATGCGCTGGAAGGGCGTCTCGGTCGCATCGATCAGACGGGCGACCTCCTGTTGGCTGAGGATCTCCGGTAGGTGCAGGACCTTCTTCGGGTACGGAGTCTCGGCTGCGCTCCAGCCTCGCTTCAACCCCTGGATGTAAAGGAAGCGCAACGCAGCCAGACGTTGCGTCACTGTGTTGGGAGCCAGCTTCCAGGTGCGAAACATCGCAGCCTGGTACTGACGTATATGCTCTAGGCCGAGCTTGTCCGGCGAACGATGAAAGTGTTGAGCAAAGTGCTCAACGGTGCGGATGTATGTGCGAATCGTCCCAGGAGCGTAGTTGCGGCGCTCCAACTCTTCCAGCATGATCTGACGTAGATGGGTCACAGAGAATCCTCCTTCTCTGCGACAAAACGCTAGATCATCGCCTCAACCGCTGGCCCGGCACACGCGAACGCGTCTGCGGCACAGCGGCTTCGTTCAAGTCGGCATGTCGGAAGTAATCCGTCCGTTCAATGAGGTCGCGGTAGGGACGATCATTACTGATCGCCCCCCGCACAGATCCACACGAGCGCTCATTAG
>NZ_LMUR01000018.1:0-25125 GCF_009765825.1 Granulicella sp. L60
AGAAACCGCTTTGGTTTCTCCCGGACCCTCTTCCCGCTTGCTCTCCGGCCTCCGCTCGCCGGCTGCGCGGAAGGAAGACTTTCGGAGGGTGTTACGAAACTCCTTGACCGCTCGTCGCCCTGCACGGATCACTGACCAGAAGACGACATCTCGTTACGAATCTTTGGATCAATGAGTGACTTGGCGATTTGTACTAAACCCGCTTCGCGGGTAGGTAAAAGCGTATTACCATTTGGCAGGACAATTGCGAATTGGATACCACCACCGCTGCAGTCACGACGCTTTCGAAGCAGTCACGATTCGTTCGAGATAGCAACGCATTGAATCCCCTTAAGGCAATTGTCCTGCCAAATCCCCTCACGGTTTAGTACAAATCGCCGTATCCACAATGCTCCGCCTCCGCAGCATCGGCGGCCGCACACTTCTGCGCGTGGAGCACTGTCGATACGGCACTAGAGATTTTTCACTCTTTGATATCCATAGCGGGGTCAAGCGTGAGAATGCTTCGTGATCATCGAGGTCAGGTGCTATTAAGCCGGACATTGCGGAGGTTGAATATGAACGCGCGTACTCTGGACGCCATGCGAAAGACGTTGGCACATTAAACAGCATCGTGTAGGGGCGGTCTTTGAAGAAGCGTACGCAAGGCCGCGGTCTTCCTTTGAAAATATGGACTCACAGTTACACGGCGAGGGCATGCGAGGCCGCCGTGCTTGCGCCATTGACAATTCGGGGAGGGCAAATCCTTAAGTAGTGGCACCAATTCGTGCGTCACCGCTACAAGACCGAACGCATTTGTTTGATAGGTTTTCCGCATCTCGGTGACCACGATTCTCGAATGCTGGCGCGTCGAAGTAAATTCGTCTTTGTGGATGAGAATATCAAGACGCCCATGCTCTTTGGCGATTTGGGCAGCACTTCAACTGACGGTTGTCACCGGAGTATTGCATAGCATGAGGATTTTGCTAGGTGCGGCAGATTCCGACGGTCTTTGTCTTGAATCAGGTCTCTGAAGATGACACCGGCAACAAATTTTCCCCACTGCTTTACCGAATCCTGAGCTAACCACATCGATTATGCGGTCCGGTCGGGGTTGGATATTTATTTTCATTGACGCCATAGAGCGCTTCGGCTAGTCTTCCGCAACAGTTCAATTCTACAAATCGATGCGTGCATCCTCTATGCAGACAGAAGAACACGTAGAGATGTAGGCTTCAGGGAACAGTCACCCGGCATGGCGGTTTCGCGCGGTGTCGGGACGCTTTTCGGGCTCATTGGCAGGACACTAATCCCTCAGTCCCTCACGCGGAGCAACACGAGATGCCTGGAAACCCAGATGAGTTGGAACGCTTTCTAAAATCTTTTCGCGAGGGTGGCGCGGTGCCCGTAACTCGCCGCGCATTTCTGCAAGGCAGTAGCGCGGCACTCGCCGCCGCTGCACAATCCGCGGCAGAGTCTTCATTGATCGGCGCGCTTACCAACCCGACCTCAAGCCTATCCGATGATATCGCTGCGGTCGACCAAAAGACATATCTGCCGCACTATTCGGAAGACGAGCAGGTTCTGTATCAACTTGTTGCGCCGGTCAGCGCGGGCAAGGATCCTTTCAACCACTCGCCGCTGGTGCTGGACGGCATGCGTCTGGTAATGACGCGCGCTACTGATTTCCTGCATGCGAGCTTCACCTTCGCCAACGTCTCGCTCCTCCTTCACTTTGGTAAACCATATTTGTTACGAACGGACGACGGAAAGCCTGCGCTCGTCACCATTCATCTGCCACCGCAGCACCAGCAAGAAGAAGCCTTCATCGAGGATTCGTCCGGAGCCACGCCGACTGGCGACACGCTACCGACGATGCCAGTCGAGCTAACGCTCTCCGGCGAGACAACCTTCACCTATCCACTCTCGCTGCCCGCGCACAAGCGCATTCCGCTGATGCTGGATGGACTGCTCTGCTGGACGAGTGCCCCCACCGCAACGGACACCTCCTCCGCTATCGAACTCCCGTACCGCACCGTCATTCAGTCGGTCGAAGCGTCTTCCGTATATCAGTCGAGCACTCTGCCCGACAAAGATGATGCAGACACCCCGCCTCAGCTATGGCACCTGACGCTGGAAGCCCAGGCCGTTACGGCCATCAGTGTCGTCCGTGCGAAAGGAATTATCACCCTGACGCTTCCGTCGGTCACTGGATGGACACAGTATCAGACCATCGGCATATTGCAACCGGCGATGCTGGCCGGCGACTTTGTGATCTCCAGTGTCTCAAGCAGCGGCAGCACGGCCACCATCACCTTTCCGCAGCTTGGTACTGACATCAAGCTGGGCAACACTCCGCTCTCGCTGGCCAACCGCTTCGTGGCCACCCGGGCGCTAGACTTCCTGCCCGCGGTTATTAGTGTTGCCAGCAGCGGCAATACCGTCACCCTCACCTTCAGCAGTGTACCTGCCGTGCGGTCCGCTGCGCTGATCTATGTGGCGCCTGAACAGAACGATCCGGGTACAGCGGGTACTTACGTAGTGACGGCCGTCAGCGGCAACTCGCTCTCCTACGACCTGCCCAGCGGCACGGCGCCAAAGGCCTGCACCGTTTCGTTGGTCCGCTACGTTCCGTACACTGCCGACGGTACCGTAAACATCATCACGACGCAGGCCACGGCGCTACACCCAGCTGAAGGAGTCTTACTCTTCAACTCCGTCGACCAGACAACTACAGCTGCGACTGTGGCGACGCCCGATATCCCGTCCTCCGGAAACTTCAAGACGACGCTGACCTTTACGGGGAACAATAAACTGCCAGCGGCGGGGATGCTCGTCCTCCAAAAGACCTATCCCGTCGATCAGCAGGATCGTCACGATCTCGTAGTACGGTCCGTTCCCGATAAGGACCCGACTCATGATGTCCCGATGGCGGTCGACCAGCTTGTGTTCTCGGCGTTGGGCGCATGGTTCAGCACGCAGGCCAGCTTCAAACCCGCGTCTCTGACTGGTTGCTTTGCGACGCCGCCCCCGTCGATGGAGAAATACATCTATCGCATGGCACAGGGCCGCGACTACTACGTTGAAATCGACCGCACCGGATACCTGCTTCCGTATGGGCACGAGGCCGCTTGGCTGAAGATCACCCGCCGAGTTTTCTACCGCGTTGAGGTCGATGTCACTCCCGCGGAGAACGTCTGCTTCCTTCGGCAACAGTTTTTCATTGTGCCTAGGCAAAAGACCCGAATGCTACGCATGGCGCAGAATCACGGGAACGAAATGCCGTTTACCCAGGTTGATATCCTCACCCCCGTCACCCCCGCACTTTTCGCCGGCGATGGGAGCAGTTGCGATGCACTTGGCGGAGAGAATGGCTACTTTTGGCCGTCGTACAAAACCGACCGTTTGTTTAATTTTGATCTGCGCGCCTACGACGGCGCCGATCCACGGACGGCCATTCCGTTTTCGCAACCGCTGATGTTCGTCTCAACGAACATCGCTTGTATGACCCCAAACGTAGTCGGGTACTACAACAACTCCGCATACACGGTTCCGGGCGCGGGGGGTGCTCCTGCTACGAACTCGCCTCGACCTACCTGGCGCCAAGCCGATTTTAGCGGCCAGTCCTTCCATTTTGCCCAGTCCGTCCGCAAGGGCGACACCCAGCTGCACGCCGGCCCGATGTCTTTCAAAGTTGCTGCTCTGCAAGCTACCGACTCCACGGACGTTGTCAACTTCCAGGGCACTTATGTGCTGCCGAACGAACCGCTGGTGATGTACCGTTCGCAGCTCGATTGGGCGGCTGTCGATATCCCCGCGATGCGCGTCTTCACTGGGAACAGCGCGTCGGTGAATGACCTACCCAACCCGGCAGGCGGCACTTGCCAGACAACCGATCACTTGCCCTGCCTGCCCGCGCCGATTCCTTTCCCGTCCGGCTACGTCAAGGTCGATTTTGACCCCCTCTACCTGCAGCAGGGCTTTACCATCTCCAATCCCGTGGAAGTTTTCCTGCGTGTCGACAATACGGACATCGCACCTAATTCCGGTGGTCCGCCGAGTCACGCCGCACTGACCTTCCCCGGCCAACAGGGTGGTGGCGCCGCGACACCGACCTCGCCCGTCGGCGGCCTTTCGCGCAGTCACGGCATCACCAATCAGAACACGCCTTCCTCGACGCCCAGTTCTACCTACGTGACAGCCAATGTCGGCTTCGACCCGACTGTCGACTTTCAACCATTAAACATAGATGGCTTTTTGCAGGCGAAGCTACTGGGCTGCATTTCTCTTTCGGACGTTGTTGCGCAAATCGGCGATGTCACCAGCGCCCTCAACAACATTCCCAGCCTCAATCTCTCGAACATCTACGGACTGGCAAATGAGGCGATATCGGAAATCTCAACGATACAAAAGAGCATAAGTACCGCCATCAAGCAACTAAAAACAGCCACCGATACGATCGACAGCAACCTGCAAAGTGCGACGGACACCTTGTGCGATGCGATCGAAGGCTTTGTATTAAATCTCGCGCCACTAGACCCACCTACGGCTGCCCTGCTGGTTGCGCCCGCTGTTGCCAACTGTGGCTCCGTCACAAGCCTTCCTACGCTCTACGGCATGGTCTCGAACACCCTACAGTCCTCCATGACCGCCATTGCCACGGACGTTGCCAATGAAATCAAAAACAATGGCGTCACTGAGCTGGCTGGCGAAGACTACAACCTGCTGCGCGTGGCTGGCGACATCGACCTGATGAGCGACCTGTGGCCCTCAATCTACCAGACTTACGGGGCCGGCCTTGCGGGACGTGCGATCTTCACTCTGGACGACGTCAAGAGCAAACTACAGAAAGACATCTATCATGCCGCGGTAAAGGCGCTGTCGCGCGAGCGCCGACCGCTTGACCAATTGCTGGCACAGCTTAAAAAATTCCTGGATGCCCTGAATACGGTTGCCACCGGAACGATCAATGCGAACACTATCAGCGGAGTTCGCACGCAAGCTTCGGCGCTGATCAGCACCTTCGTGCGCACATTCAAGCAGCTTGGAGTCGAGCTGTCAACGCCGACGCTGTCCCAATACTGTTACAAGACCTATTATCAAACGCTGCTGCCGACGGTACAGAACGGCGCACGTGCCGAAACAGGCCTGTGGACTCAACTGAAGTCATCGCTCAATGGCGTTCAGACGGATATTCAGAACGTCGTGGCTGTGCACCACGCGGCCTTTAAGAACGTGATTTCCGCGTGGAGGACGCAGCACCATCTCAATCTTCCGAGCACTCTTACCGCCGACTATGACCAGGTCATGACGTGCGGCGTCAATTTGGCTACGCTATTCGTCTACGACCCGATCGAAGCGGCCATTGACGCTGCTCAGCCTGCATTCATCGCCGGAGCGAGCATTGTGGGAGGTGTGCTCGACGGCCTCAACAGCGCTCTCTCCACGATCGCAGGCATCGAGCAGCAATTCGAGAATGTAATCGACCTACTTGAGACACCGATTGCGGTCACCGGCTCCTACACTTTGGCCGATATCCCCCTGCAGGACGGCCCTGCGGGCAACGCCATCTTTCTGGCACACAATGCAGGCGCGAAAGCGCATCTGCGCGTCGATGCCACCGTCTCTGCATCGGCCACGCCGCTGAGCCCCAGTTCGGCGACATTGGATTACCTTGTCAAGGCTGGCATCTATGACTTCTCACTGAATCTGCTTCCCGCAGCCTCATTCATCACTGTCGCCTTCGACGAGTTCTCGTACACCGCTTCTCGTTCGGCAGGCACGCATTTTAACTGCAAGCTTGCCTCGGTCGACTCCGTCCTCCTGGATGATGTATTGGGCTTTGTGGCTGGCCTTGTCGCAGCCTTCGGCCCCTTGGGCGGCGCTGATGACGATGATGACGACGATGGCGATGACGATGGTGATGATGGCAGCGGTGGCGGCCCGGGACTCGTTCCCATAATTCATCTAGCCGGCTTTGGTCTAAGCGTTGGCTTCGAACTCAAAGTGCCGCCGATTGAGGCCGGCGGCTTCCAGCTCATAAACATTGGCTTCAGCATCGCGCTGGCGATCTCATTCGGGAACGACCCGCTGAAGCTCCAGTTCTACTTCGCGCGCCCGGACGCTCACTTCCTGATGAGCGCAACTATCTGGGGCGGAGGTGGCTTCTTAGGTCTCGAACTCCGACCTAACGGCGTGGATCGTGTGCAAGGAGCAATGGAATTTGGGGCTTGCGCTGGCGTTGATCTAGGTGGGGTGGCTGAAGGGGAAGTACATATCTTCGGCGGAATCTACTTTGACTTCGGCGATCAGCGCGCCATACTTACGGGATATGTACGCGCAGGCGGCAGCCTGCGGATCATCAAGATCATTACTGTGTCGCTTGAGTTCTACCTCGGCCTCACCTACGAAAACGATGGCGGGCAGAGCAGCGTCTACGGCGACTGCACGCTCACGGTGAGTATTTCCATCCTCTTCTTCCATGCCGATGTGAGCGTGCATATGCATTGGCAGTGGGCAGGCAGCAGCACCGGGAGCACCCAGCACATGGCCGCACGGCCTGAGGTGGCTAACGGCGCGAACAATAAGGCGCTGTCTAACCCAGCGACTTGCAGTGCAGTCAATCCACGAACTGCTCAATGGACCCAGGACTTTTGGAGTAAATACACCGCAGCTTTCCGCTAATCTTCACGCCACGGAGCTTTTGTCAGATGAGCACAACCGCAAATACCCGATGGACTGTCATCCCGCGAGGCCTGACCGGCAACAGTTTGACGTTCGCTGTGTTCGTGAGTGCCGTGCCGGTTGACCCTGGCACTGACGCCCAAGGAAACCCAAATCCGCCGCCAGCACCTACTGACGTCATTCCTTGGAACAATTGGCTGACGAACTGCGCCAAAGTCAAAGATCTAACAGCCACCCTTTATGTGCAGATTGGACAAGGAAATCAGCCTGTCCAAATCCCCGTAAAATTTGAGCCTTCGTCCCCGTTGCCCTACGATTTTTCCACGCTGTGGTTGCAATTGCTGGCTTACTCTAACACGCAACTGGTCAGCACAGAGCCGGCGCAACGGGACGGCACTTCGACCCATTTGCTGGCGGCGAAAGATGCGGCGATACGGACAACTCACACGCAGACCCTGCGCGGTCACCTAGATCGCATCCATGCGGCAAGTATCCTGGCGATGGGCCGTCGCCGAAGTGGAATCGCGAGTGCCCAAGCACTTGGGACGGTTGTGAAGGATCTGCTCACCACGCGCCTCGGCGATCTATCCTACCTCGCGCTGCCGGCTTCGCGCGGCGTCGGCGATCAACTGGCCTCGGCAAATTATTTTCGCCAATGGCTGAGACAGGAGGTTGGGTCAGGAGACGCGATCCGCGCCCTGAATGCCCGTGCCGCGGAACGCAATCTGTATCGCCTTGCAGACAACCCATATAACACTCTTGATTCCGACGTGTTTGCGTTGGTTGTCGAGCTTGCTGGGAGTAAGTGGCCGGGTCCCGGGAAAACACTCTCGCTCGACGAGCAGAACCTGCAGCAGGAGCGGAGTGTCTTGATCGAACATGCTATATTTCATCGTCGGTACCAGGCCAAGCCGTTTGGTAAGCATTCCGCTGGGGCGAAAAAGGCAACCGACTGTCCATCGCCCACGCCAGCGACAATCAATGACTTCTATCGCACGCTTACCCTGCTCTCGCATTACCCGGAGCTACTGCCTTCCTTATGGCTGGCGTTCACATTCAGTGTAGACGTCAGCCAAGCCGCGCTCAATAACCAGCCATTCCATGTTGCCTTCCGGCCTCCGGCGGGACCTCCTGATCCGAACGGCAACCCTACCGACCCGCTGTCGCCGGAAGCAAATCCGCCTTATACGAGTTGCACGGAAAAAGGCTTCCCCGCGTCTTCGGCGGCTTCCGCTACGCTTAATGGCTTCGCCATTGCCGAAGGTATGCTTCTGCTCAACGAGTGTGAAGTGATAACACGCGATATCGACGGTGAGGCGTTGCGCGCGACGCAGAATACGCATGTTGTGCGCATGCAAACACCCCCTCCCTCTCCAGATACTCAGCCAGGCGGACCCGATGCGAATCCACCAGATCCCTCCGCTACAATCAACCCCGATGAGAGCCACACGCTGCCCATGCGCTCCGTCGGCGTCTCCCTGATCCACAAGAAGGCGGCAACGCACTCGCAGTACCAAATGCAACGCGCCTTTGAGTTACGCAATAGCCAGGCAAAGGCGCAAAAATCCCTAGCACAACCGTTGTATCTGGAGCTTGCGGATCTGGTGCGAGGCTACACGCTGGAGGTTTGGCGCAACAACAAGTGGAGTTCGCTGACATCACGCACTGTGAATTACACGTTCCCTACAGCCACTGGCCCCAGCCAGACTGTGGTGTATTCTGAGGGCCACTTTCCTATCGAGCCGGCTGCGTCCACCACGATGGACTCCGTCACGCCCCCTCCAACCGGCACCCGACCCGGATTGCCCGACCCTCATCAGGCGCCAGTCGTGGCTAGTTGGGCAGGTTGGGGAGCTACTGTGGACACCGCCTACCCACAAACGCCGCAAACGCAGGGCACGGTGGTCGGTGACTCATGCGCAAAGTTTCCGATCCTCACCGACTATACGCCGCCCGCCAAGAAAGGAGATCGATGGGAACGCCTGCGCTACGATAACTACAAGTTCCGTCTGCGCGCCATGGACATGCTGTGCGAATGCATGGACGACGTTTCTACTTTTCCGCCAAACGCCAACCCGAAGAAGGAGATCGAGTTCTGCTACCGGCGCAGCGATCCAGTGCATGGTCCCACATTACTCCTACAGGTGAACCAATCAAAAGTATTTGTCCCTGCAACGCTGGAGGACTGTTTTCCGCAGAAGAAGCTGCCGGGCGAATCGATGGGTTGCGTTGTGTTGCGCGACAAGGAGTTTCAGCCACACTCGATGCGAGTGCTTGTACCGCCGGTCGCGGCCCTCGACCAGCTGATTCCACACGGTGTGCTGGACGATGGCGACAGCTTCATGGAACTCGATAAGGTCGGTTCGTTCCACGACGTCGCGATCGGAGACGACGGCAACTTCCCGGTCGTAACTGATCCTCCAAAGACCCCCAGCGGCGCGAGCACAAATTGCTATCCCTACACTGGTGCAAAAACCGTGGTGCCGCTTTATGTCAAATCCTCCGTTACGCCACCGTCTCGCACTTATCTCCCCGACCCGATGGCCCAGCGCCTCGCTGTGGAGATGATCGATCTCTCGGACCCGATGGCAACTCTTCAGGGCGGCTTCGACCAAGCAGACTTCTATCCCGGACATTCGGACGGCAGTGACAGGCACTGGCCGAACGCCGTGCGCCTTGCCGTACAAATGCAACAGGAGCGAGTCCGCGGCAAGCTGACCGCCGTGTGGCAGCCCGACGACCAAAACGGCGTAATGACGCTACTGGTCGGCGTCCCTCCCGGCTGGCAGGCTCGTCTCCTGTTGAAGTGCGTGCCGACCTTGGAGAACGCTAAGAGGATCTTTGAACTACCGCATGCCGTATCTGAGAGCAGTGATGCGGTCGTGGAATGGCTGAGCGGTATGCCGCAACAGCAACCACTCATCGCACAAAGCGAAGCGGCACTGAAATCGCAACTGAGAAACGCCGAAGATCTGGCAGCCAAACTGGCGCTGGGTCAGTTGGATCAGGTAACGCCGGCGACGGAGATTCTGCTGATCCACGCAGTTCGGCAACCGTTGCGCCCCTGCGCCATCGATCAGCCCGTCGGCAGACCGGCAGTAGCCGTAGTGCAGTACTACGATAGCCCGAAGGCCCTGCTCACCTTGACGGCTAACGTCGGCGACCGTCGTTCCACTGGAAAGGTAGAGCTGATAGCCGACTGGACGGACATCGTCGACTCACCACCGAAGGAACACGATAAGGCGTTCACTCGGAACGTTCACGTGCAGCAATGGCCGCTCTCTTTGCAAGGTAACGACCCCAACTCAGCGAAGGACCAGCAGAAATTTACCCAGATCTCGCAAACCTTTCCAGATACCAACTATCGCGTCGTCCATCTTTCTGTTAACGCCATCAGCCGCTTCGAAAATCTTTATGAGTCGCCAAAACCCGACGATGATGCAACTTTTAGTCTTCCCGGAGATGCCAAAGATGCCGTACAGGTGACGTTGCTAAATACAGCCCGTCTCGACCCGCCACGCCTCAACCGCATCATTCCGCTGCGTCCTGCATTCCAGGACAAGCTCAGCAAAGACCTCTCACGCTACACGGTGTATGGCGCCGCCTACCGCATTTATCTGGAGCGGCCGTGGCAAGGCGTAAAGGTTGGGCAGGGTGGTCAAGGCGAGCAACTCGGAATCACATTGTGGGGCGAAGACTCCGCCGCTCCCATACAACCTTGCTACGATAGTGCCGCATGCTTCAAACCTACAGCTTATAAATCGTACGCAGGGGACACGTCGCTAGAGCGCTTGGTCACTCGCTGGGGTGCGGACCCGGGGCTGGCTACGGGTCCACTGGAGTCTTTGTCGCCGCTGTCTTCGCAATTTCTGAATCCGCGCAGCAACAGCAAAGGGACTACGCCTGCAAACATCGCCAAGTGCGCCTTTCCCGCCGAATTGCCACTGGTTAATGACACCCACCCGGAAAGTTGCGACCCCACCCAGCTGCCTTACTTCACGCTCGCCTCCTATCCTGTCCATTATGACGAGAAGCAGCGACTCTGGTACGCCGATGTGCAGTTGTCGACGGCGCCAGCCGGCTTCATCCGTTTTGGTCTTACACGATATCAACCCCAATCGAAGATCAACCGCGAATGCTCTCGCGTAACGGTCGCGCCGCTCACCCCGATTCCGCCACATCGCGAACTCTACTTCCGCAAGGAAAGCCACCATCAGACCACACTACAAATCTGCGGGACCTTGTATGGCACTAACGCTACCGGCGTCGTCCGGCACTTCGAAATCGAGCTGCAATATCACCGGCTGGACTTCTTCCCAAGTCACAGTGATCGATGGGAGCCGGCGCCCGAGCAGCCAAATTCGGCGACCGTTGCACGGATCTATGCAGACGGACAATATCCGGTGCTTAACACCTACTTGCTCCATACCAAGCTGAACGGCTTTCAGCTCCTCCCGCATTCTTTCCGCGTCGTCGTGCGCGAGTACGAGACCCTCTTCGCGGACAACCCAAATAACCGTGGACTTCGTACGATCGAACGACGGCTCGTTGACACACAGATCGTGCGCGTTCCGTAGAGTGCCTATTGAACGCTGCGGGTGAAATCTCAAGAGTCGCTTTATACCTCGGCCGCTGTGTCGAGCAAAGGAGAGGAAAATGGCAAATCAAAAGACACGCAAAGCGGTCTACCGCCCGGAAGGCACGACTAGGAGGCTGCTTGAATCATCAGCACGTCGGGATGCGGCAGGCGAAGCCACTGCGTGGAAGAACGTCTCCAACTTGGCGCAGAACGGATTAACATTCTGGAACGGCTTTATCGGATTGCAATCCGGAGTCAACCCGCTTGACTCAACTGGATTAGCTCAACTCACGTGCATTGTTCGAGCCGTATCATGGGTTGAGTCGCAACACGGAACTGGTGCCGGCGCTTCCGCGTCTGTCGACCCGATGCAATGCGCAAACAAGGCAGATGCCTGGTGGAAAGAATTAACAGACTGTTCCCAACCGCAGGACAGGTTTGTCGGTGGCGTCGGAAAACCTAACTACAATGCCTGTGAACTGCCACCCAAGGCCGATGCCGACGCTACCTTTCCCTCGGGTGCGAATGTATCAACACTTAACGATCCGACTGCAGGGCACGAAGACGCCAATTTCACTCAGATCATGAGTTATTGCTGGGCCATACCTCTCTTGATTCAGAAGATCAATACGACGGCCGGCGATCCGACTTATCAATGCCAAAAGTTGGATAGGCCTCGGCTTGTAGCAGGAGCGGTCGCCTACAACGGCGGAGGAGATCCGAACTACGAGACGAAGGTCAATGCCGCGTTAGATATGATTGGTTGCCTCCAAGCGGCAGTGCCATCTATCGGTACTCGCGCAACGGACCCGCAAACTATCATCAACGATTGCGAGAAGGAGTACGTGGCGAATAACGACGATTGCAACAAGTTTGTTAAAGCAGTGTCCGCAGACGTCAACGTAACGCTCTTCCAACCCGGGGACAACGCCGACGCAATCGTGCAGCGGATGATCGACTCTGCTGATTGGAGCTCATTGGCGGACGGCGTCGATGCCAAGAACAAAGCCGATGCGGGTCAATATGTCATTGCGGGATTGAAGGGCGCAGACCACGATCCACCGCGTGTGCACGGCCACGTTGCTGTTGTCGTATCTGGCCCACTTGCGAGCGGGAAATACCCGAAAGCTTATTGGGGCAGTCTTGGCGGAACTCCGGGCAAGGACCAAACAATTAATTACGCTTGGAACGCCACTGATCGTGACAATGTCAAATACTTTGCCACAGCCCTCACCGTGGCATCGGAGCGCGTAGATTTGCAGTCGCCTCAAATAGCCCAACAAACTGCAGTTTCGATTATTCAGCAAATCGTCCGCCAACTCGAAACGGAAGCCGCACCAGGAAAGGAGTCCAGGTTTTTTCGAAATGGCATCGAGCTCATCGAGATCTCGGTACAGGTGGGCACTGCCAAGATCGACCTAAAGGTTGCGGGTCCCAAGGCGGAAGATGTGTAACTGGTCTTCCCAGGCTGCCAATGGTGTCGGCGGAAATATTGTTGTTAATCGAGCAATTGAAGGAGTAAATCTGCGAAATGGTCGACATGTCGTCTTCTTCTTACGGTGTCAGCGCCGTTAACAAGAACCACGGCGACGGTGGCTTATGTCTTATGGTTGGGCGTACGCGGAGACTCTATCCCTTCACTGCCGAATGCAACATAATTTCGTAGAAACTTTCTGCAGTTCACTTTTTGAGCCTGCGCCCCTTTCGAGATGCCCTAGTTAGCATCGACGGATGTGGCTTCGGTCAATTTAAATTGCTAATGCAGAACATCGTAACAACACGCCTATTTCACAAGGAGGAACAATGAGTAAGCCGCAGGATAATCTTTCAGGTATGTGGCAGACCGGCAGTGGAGCGGTCTATGAAATCTGGCAAAAAGGCATTAACGTCCTAGCGCTGTATTCTGAGCCGTCCCAGGGGCAGGTTGAATCAGGTGTTCGAAGCGGCGACATTGCTTTTGTTGGAACCGTAATTGGACAGATTGCTACAGTCCAATTCCATCATCGAGCCCCCCTTACTCAGCGAACTACTTGTCCAGCGACTTGGTATTTTGTTGATACGTTGTATTTGACGATCTCTTCAGACGGTAATCAAATGGATGGCGATCTAATTGACGAACACGTTTCAGACGAGTGCCGGGTCGATGATCGCCGTTTAGATCATTTGACTTTTGTCCGAACAAGGGAGGCATAACCAACAGAAATCGGTTTTCAAAAAACTCGAAAAGATCATTGTCGCTACCGCTCGCTCGATATGCTCCGGGGCGGTCAATTCGAGAAGACTCCAGTTTCAACTGGTAGTGATTTCCGGGGGCAGGTCACTGGGACGAAGAGCGTACAGCCCATAAGGAATTCTTGACGTACGCTTCGAAGGCAAGCAAAATGCTGATTTCATCCACTGATAGGAGGCGAATCGAGTTCGGCTGATCCACGGTTTCTATTCACGGAGCCGAATTGGTTCGGTGTAAGAGGGAGTTAGTACCGAAACTTCAGCTTGCGATTAGTAGACTTACGGCCGTAGCGATGGCTCGCCTGGCGAGAACAGGCCAATGTACTCATTGAGGCTCGCATCCCTCTCGTGCGATCGGATTACTTCCGCAATCGGCGTTTATCGTTACAGATCTTCGTTCATTCCTACCAAGACCGTAACAGTCGATTCGATCTCCACGGTCTGAGGATTTGTAATCGACTTGAACGGTCCAACCAGCCAAGCTGCTTTTTTATTGCCTAAATACTAATGAAATGAGATCTTTATCCGCATGAGCGAGCAGAACGATACCGCCGGAGGCGGTTGTCTCCTTACCACTGTCTTTTTCGCTGCCGTTTGTTATGGTGCCTACACGTGGCTGAACGATGCAGGATGGATTCCTCACAACCAAACAGTCAATCTCTATATGAAAAACGATTGGCTCATAGGCGAGAACCGAAGCTGTACTGGTTTTCAAAGTTGCCCCAATGGGCCGAAAGAACCACCGGAAATGAATTCCCTTGATTGCGCGGATGACATGTCATTTTCGTCATCACCCCACAATATGACCATCAGATTTTGGGGCAAAGTATCGAGGCCCGAGGCGTATAAATCAGGGCTCTTTCTTTCGTGGCAATGTACTCGGAACAGTGACGGATTCATATGTAAGGCACTCGACTAGCTCCGCTCCGTTAAGTCCTGACAATGTATGGTCCGCCGCAGGACTGCAAGGGGCAAGCTCGGAGCGATAGACAAGTCTGCGGCAATGTATTCGGCCTTTGAGTGGAGAACGTCTCTCCTGGCCATGATGAGTTCCGCTGCGTGCCTGTCCTTACAAGTCGGTCGGTCGTTGGAGACCATTATCAGGATCAGGTTGAAGGCACGCCGTTGTGACTGTTCTTTCGTCTTTGCTGTTCCTGTGCAGACTTCGGTGGGTAAGTTCAAATCCGTTGATGTAGTGCTGTTACTGGGCCTATCGGTTCACGCTGCGGAGATGCTCGGTAGCGGTCGGTAGTCTTCTCCGCTCGATAGTACAGCCCATGCGATGCGTGCCAGCTTGTTCGCCATGGCAACCACGACGACGTTCTTGGGAGCTCTGGCGTCCAGTCGATCCAGCCAAGCCCCGATGGGCGCTCGATCTCGCTTAATCCGCAACACAGCAGCTCGTGCACCATGGATCAGAACCTTGCGCAGATAGACGTTGCCTCGCTTGCTGATGCCGAGTAGCTTCGCGTTGCCTCCGGTGGAGTACTGCCGTGGCACGACACCGAGCCATGCTGCGAAGTCTCGCCCCTTACGGAAGGCTGCTCCGTTGCCGATAGCCGCGACGATGGCAGTTGCCACGATCGGCCCAATGCCTGGTATCTGACGAATGCGAGTGCAACCTGCATCTGCAGCAGAAATCCGCTCCAACTGCGTGGTGAGTTCTACGGTCTGCTGTTCAACCATCTTCCACTCACTCCACAGCATGTCGATGAGGCTGCGCATCTGCGGTGTCAGATCCGCTTCCGCGTTCTCGAGGATGTCAGCCATGGCGGCCTTAAGCTTCGCTGGTGTCTGCGCAAATACCATCCCTCGTTCGAGCAGGAATGCCCTCAACTGGTTGATGACTGCCGTGCGCCGCGATATAAGCCGGTCGCGCACTCGGTGGATCGCCTGGAGATCCAGTTGATCGTCCGTCTTGATCGGAACAAAGCGCATGTTCTTGCGTTCAACGGCTTCGGCAATAGCTTCGGCATCCACGAAATCGTTCTTGTTGGACTTCACGAAAGGCTTCACGAGCTGGGCTGGGATCAACCGAACGTCGTGGCCCTGCTTCCGCAACGCCCGACCGAGAAAGTGCGCTCCTGAACAGGCTTCCAAACCGATCAGCGACGTCTGCAGGTTCGCGGTGAATACTAGAAGCTGCTTCTGCGTGAACTTCTTCTTCACAAGCACCTTGCCGGCCGCGCCGAGCGCAACGAGGTGAAATGTGGTCTTACCCAGGTCGATGCCAACTGAATGAATCTGCATGTCGATGATCCTCCTTGTTAGAAGCTGTCACCACCATCCCTCTACGAGGGCTGAGGAATCAAGCGGCGGACCATCTCATTAGTCGGCATATCGGAAGTAATCTCCCGCTGTCGATGAGTGCCTCGGCGATTTCGCATAAAGCCAGAGGCATTCTTTGAGAGATGGAAGTTTGTCAGCACTAATTGCCTAACGTCATCAATTTCACACGGCGTTCTGAAGCATCTCGCTACAACTTGAGCTCCATACCCTTCAGGATAAGTTCGAGTCCTTCTTTGTAACGACGGTCGTATCGATCAAAGAGGATCGATGACGCCTGCCGATGGTACGGGAAGATCGCGGGGTCAAGGCGAGCATTCCGTGCTTCGATGGAATAAAAGGGCGACCGTTCGCCGGGAGTTGGGAACACAGCCTGCTCTTCCATTACGAAGCTGAGTGTGTAGTTGTAAATCGTGCTCAGTAGCACGACAGCCGCTCGCACAGAGAAGCCGGATGCGGCCAGCTGAGCGCCGATGGTCTCGGTTGTCTTCAGTGGGTCCGTGGTAGTCAAGCGGGTTCCACTCACCATGCGAGCACCATCGCGATACGCCATTAGGGTCCTCCGCAGCCCCTCGCCGTACCTCGAAGCCCAGACCCTCCAGTTGGAGGATTTCCGCCGTGGCAGGAGATTGGCCGCGCCTTCGGTAAGAACCGTAGTTGCCATTTCGTCGAGCAGTTCCTCCTTGCTCTTGAAGTGCCAGTAGATCGTAGCGGCCTGGACATTGAGTTCAACTCCTAAGCGGCGGAGCGTGAGTTGCTCCAGCCCGATCTCGTTCAGCAATTTCAACCCCGCCCTTGTGACCATATCTCGATTGATTTTCATGAATCCAGCATACTGCATTTGACATCTCTTTATCGAACGCTGTTAGATAAAACTTAACGCTGTTCATTTCAGCGACCGGCAAGACTCGGCTACCGATCACAAGGAGAACCATCATGAAAGCAGCAATCGTTACCGCCCCGGGAAAGACCCCCGTCTACGGAGAGTTTGACAAGCCCGTTGCAAGGGATGGCGAAGAGGTTATTTCGGTCAAAGCAGCTGCTCTGAGCAATCTGACGAAGTCGCGCGCTTCAGGGGCACACTACAGCTCAGCCGGCGTCTTCCCGGCAGTCGCGGGCACCGATGGCGTCGGCCTCACTCAGGATGGACGGCGAGTCTACTTCGCGATGCCCGAGGCTCCGTTTGGCTCTCTTGCGGAGTTCTGCCCCATCAATGCCAGGCGTTGTGTTGACATTCCCGACTGTCTGGATAACATCACCGCTGCCGCCATTGCGAACCCCGGTATGTCGGCATGGGCTGCACTCGTTGAACGCGGCCGTCTTATCGCGGGAGAAACGGTGCTTGTGAACGGTGCGACAGGTACGGCTGGCAGAGTGGCCGTGCAGTTGGCGAAGTATCTCGGTGCGGCTAGGGTCATCGCGACAGGCCGCAACGTGACAGAGCTGGACGAGTTGAAGGAATTCGGCGCCGATGTAGTGATTCCGTTCGCAATAGACGCAGAACACCTGTCGGGAGCGAGTGATTACGAAGAAGCCCTTAAGGCGACTTTTGCAAATGGCATCGACGTCGTAATCGATTACCTGTGGGGAGAGAGCGCGAAGACCACGATTGTTGCCCTCGCGAAGACGGTCGAAGAAAGGCCAGTTCGCTTCGTTCATGTGGGCGGAGCCAGCGGCGAAGCAACTATCGAATTTCCAGGAGCGGCGTTGCGTTCCGCAGCCATCACCTTGATGGGAAGCGGAGTAGGAAGTGTCAGCCGAAAAGGTCTCGTCCAGTCGATCCGCAGTGTCTTTGACGCGGTAGAGCCTGCCGGTTTGAAAATCTCAACTCAGGTAGTACCGCTCGCCGACGTTGAAGGTATCTGGGAGAATGCCACCGGCAAACCTCGCGTCGTCTTTACGATCGACTAGAGGGGAACAGTATTGGTTCCTTGAGAGTTGGGCAGTGGCCGCAGAATAGTGTGGGCACGAATGTCCGTTGACGCTAACAGGCGGGGGTGTTGAAAAACTCATCCTCTGAGAATTCGCGGAAAATTCATCGCGCCAGGATGCCCTACAAACGATTCTCTCCGACCGATTGGACATTTCCTATCACGGGATTTGACGCGCCGTTTGTGCAGAAAACGAGTTCTTCAACACCCACAGGCCAATGCACTTATCTAGCCTGCTTTTAGACGCTCGCGCTCAATCCATCCCGGTCTTCCCTGGGGACCAATAAGCCCGCACCTTACTCTTCCGCACCTCGACACCCAATTCCCTCAGCCGCTTCTGTACACTCTGTATCGACCGCGCCTGACCCGTAAAGATCCACTGCGAAACTCGCCCCCCAGACGTGTCAGTCTTGTCGGCATCGTCAGGCCCTTCGAATTCCCCATCCGTATTTTGAGCCAGTTTCGTCACCACCCCTTCCAGATGCTTTCCCTCACCTGTTCTCTGATACAAAGTGACATCTTTGAGTCCCAGACTCTCCACAACGCTCTTAGCCTCTTCCGCTGAAGTCACCTCCAAGACATATCGGTGTCTCGCGTCCGCCCTCGCGCATGATTGCAGCGCATAAGCCGCCGCTATCGAAGTCTCATCTCCAAAAAAGATCGCACGCCCTTCAAAGTTAGTAAAGTCGAGCGAATCCTTCGGCCGCATCACTTTGCACTCGTCTCCTATCCTTAGGCTCTCCGCCCACGCCGACCCGGGCCCTCCCCCGTGCATATAAAACAAGAACTCAGCCGATCCCCTGTCCGCCTCCATCTTCATCGGCGTATAAGCCCGCTTCGTCAGGTTACCTAGATAGAACTGGACTGCCTGTCCCGGAATCAACTTTGCCCCCTTGAAAATCTCTCCCTGCAAACGCACTCTTCGAAAGCGTCCGCCGATAGTCTTCGCATGAGTAATCGTCACCCGATGAAACAGCAGCTTCCCCACAGCATTCGAGAGGAGGTTGGACAAAGTAGACATAGATAGCTCCTAAGCGCCTCAAACCTAAGCCGCTAAGGATGTTAACGGATCAGAACCATAAATATTGTGCCTCACTCACCACAAGACGGCTCATTGGCTCTCAATGAATGCATTGTCGATTTGTCATCAGAACGGTGTTCTCTCCGAGATCGCGTTTATAAGGCCTGATCATGCGACGGAGGTTTTATTGCCAGATACGGCACTAGTGGGCGGACGCCTGCATTCCCTTTGGGGGTCTTTGCATCAGCAGTGCCATCGGGATCATGCAAGCGCAGAAGAGCGCTAGCATACTCAGAATATCGATATAAGAAAGCACACTCGCTTGTGCCTGCAGGCTTTGGTAGAGGCGGAAATAGGCACCATTTTGAGCATCAGAGAAAGCCGCGGTGCCATGTTGGAGGCTTGAGGTCAGAGCCTGAACGGAGTTCATCCATTGCTGATTGCTGCTGACGACATTCTGCACGAGGTATGCCTGATGAACCTGCTGATGACGTGCGAGCACGGTCGTAAAGAAGGATGTCCCGGCTGAGCCCCCAATATTGCGCGCTAGATTCGACAGCCCGGAGACGTCATTGTTCCTGCGCGGATCGACGCCGAGATAGATCATCGAATTGATCGGAACGAAGAGGAATGCTAGCCCAACGGATTGCAGGAAACGAAGTTCGGCGGCATACCGGAAACTCATCTCGAGATCGAGACTGGTCATGTGATACAGCGCAAGCGCCATGGCCGAGAACCCAAACATGATCAGGTAGCGGCCATCCACGCGAGAAATCAGAATGCCGACGACCGGCATGCAGATGATCGTCGCCAAGCCCCCGGACGACATTGCCATTCCAGCGCTTTCGGCGGTGTAACCCATCAACGATTGGAGAAGTTGCGGGAGCAGGACCGTGGTCGCATAGAGAGTGAAGCCGAGCACAAACATCATGAGGAATGAGATGGAGAAATTCTTGTGGGCGAACAGCCGCAGGTCGAGGATCGGCCTGCTTCCTATCTTCGCCTGTCGGAGCTCCCAGATCAGAAGGCAGATGAGTCCGATCACCGTAATCGCGAGAGCCGAAACAATGAAATGCGATGAGAACCAATCGTCCTGCTGGCCCTTGTCGAGTGCAACTTCCAGTGAACCAAACGTCAGGGCGATCAGGCCAAACCCGATGTAGTCAAGTTTGAAACCTCCGCTGCGCGCTGCCTTCACCTCTTCCTTGATCGCCGGAGGATCTTCAATGAGCCGATGGGTCAGAAAGAGAGACAAGACGGCAACAGGGATATTGATGAAGAAGATCCAGCGCCAATCGTAGTTGTCGGTGATCCAGCCTCCCAGGGTAGGGCCGATGATGGGTGCCGTGATCACGGCGAGTCCATAGACGGCAAAGGCCTGCCCTCTTTTTTCAGGTGGAAATGTGTCGGCGAGAATCGCCTGCTCCGAAGGCTGCAAGCCTCCTCCGCCTAAACCCTGAATCACTCTGAAGAACAGCAAAAGAGGAAGCGATGGGGCCAACCCACACAGGAATGAGCTGATGCCAAAGATGGCAACACAGGTCATGTAAAATCGCTTGCGGCCAATGATAGTGCCTAAGTAGGCTCCTACCGGAAGCACGATTGCGTTCGCGACGAGGTACGAGGTGATGACCCAAGTCGATTCATCCTGCGATGCTCCAAGCGATCCAGCGATATGAGGCAACGCTACATTGGCGATGGACGTGTCGAGGACCTCCATGATGGTCGCCAGAGTCACCGTCACAGCAATAATCCAAGGATTGTGTTTGGGCTTGTACCCTGGCACTACAGGCATTATCGGGCCTCTCCAATTTATGTCGTACGATACCGTCTGGTAGCATACTGGTTGGATTGGATCGTCGCTCAGCAAGAAAGATTCAGAAAAACTAGACTGGGTGCATCATGAAGACGGAAGCAACGAAGCGTGGAAAGCGCAAAGAAGCGCCCTCGAAATCCCGATCTAATCTGCGCCTTGAAGAGGGCCGCGTCGCAGAACTACTGGACATTGCATCCCAGGTCTTTCTCGCAAACGGTTTTGCTGGCGCCAGCATGAACGAAATTGCCAGGCTCTCAAACTCCTCGAAGACCACGTTTTATGCTCGGTTCCCCACCAAAGAGAAGCTTTTCATCGCGGTCATGGAACGCCGAATGAATGCCGTGCTTGGAGAAGTCACTGCCTCTCTTCCATCTGAGTTGCCGATCCATATCGCTCTAAAGGAATATGGCACTCGATTTATCCGATTCGCTCTGTCAGACGACCAGCTCACTCTGTTCAGGATCATCTCCATGGAGTCCGTGCGCTTCCCGGAACTGGGACAGCGCTTTTACGAGTTGGGCCCCAAGCGAGGGCAAACGTTTCTGGCAGGCTACTTTAAAGAGCGGATCAAACTAGGGCATCTGGTGGAAGATGACCCGTGGATTATGGCGGAACATCTGGTGAGTCTACTTGCGGGTGGGCCCGTTCGTTGGACAATCTTGGGTCTTCAAACTGCAACCCGGACCAGAGAAAAACAGCAGGAACACATCGCTGAAGCTTTGAAAGTCTTTCTCAGAGCCTACGGAGTCCGGGCTCCCGTGGAGACCAACGAAGAGTCTTAGGCTCTGTCCGAATCTCGACTGGTGCAAACAGGCGTGGGTGTTGAAAAAGTCAGCGCCGTTTTGGTCGTTTTGGGGATTGAACAACGTTGTTGCGTCAGTCTTGACCGCCACTTCCTATGAAGTGGCGGGTACCGGCGACATCGGCGACCGGCTGAGGAACCGGACAAGCCGCTTGATGTTCTGGGCAGTGGCCGCCAGGAAGAACTGTTCTCGTACGAACTTCAACCTGCGCAGCCGGAGCCGTTGGAGGCCGATGTGATTGTGACTCTTTAGCTCCGCGAAGAGCGCCTCGACCTTCTTCCGTTGCCGTTGTGCGTACTTGAACTCCGGTGTAGTCCAGAGATCTCGCGCTCGCTGCCGAGCGGTCTCGTTCATGTGGATAGCAAGATACCGGAACGGTCCAGTCGTGCATTGCGATCTCTGCTGGCATGGACCGCATTTCTTGCGCGTTCCTATATAGCCGAACGTGCGGTTCCGCTCATTGCGTCCGCCGTAGTTTAGTTGCTGGCCTCCAGGGCAGATGTAACTGTTGCTCTCCGGCAAGTAGGTAAAGGACTCCGGACCATAGAAGGGGCTCCTAGTTCGCCCGACAGCGTCCCTGGTGGGCATGTACGGCGTGATCTCCCGGTCCATCAGCCACTGCAAGAACTCACCGTTGCCATAGCTTGCATCGGCAGCGATGGATTGCGGTTTCCGGCCTTGCCATTGGGCGAAGCGAGTGATCATGTCCCTGGCGGATCGCGACTCCTCACTCAGGCGAGCGCCTGTTGCTTGCACGCCCACGACGATGCAGCTGTCATTGTCAATCAGGTAGTTGTTGTAATAACCCATACGTGCCGGAGTCCCGCCTTTTGTCGCATAGGTGGAGTCCGGATCGGTGGTGGACACCTTGTCCTGGCTATGCGTCGGCTCCTCCACTGGGTTCTGTATTTCAAGCTCGGCAAGGTACTCGCGCACCGTTCGATTGACCTGCGCGGCTTCGGCCAGCTGCTCTCTCGGGATGCGGCTCTCCTTGGAAGCGTTTGCCTCCACGAAGGTTCCATCAACCGATAGCTTGTCTCCACGCACCAGTCCAACTGCGAGGCATTGGGCCACAATTTCCTCGAACAACTGCTCGAACACATTCGATTCCTGGAAGCGCCCATGGCGATTCTTCGAAAACGTGGAGTGATGCGGAACTTCCTGGTCGAAACCGAGACCAGTGAACCAGCGCCACGCAAGGTGCATTCGCAACTCCTCCACAAGCTTGCGCTCACTGCTGATCCCGTACAGATAGCCAATCAGCAAAATGCGCAGCAAGAGCTCAGGATCGATGGATGGACGACCAGTTTCGCTGTAGCTGTCCTTCAGCCGCTCGCGTACGAAACCGAAGTCGATATGCTTATCAACCAACCGCAACAGATGATTCTCCGGTACCTGATCATCCAGTCGGAAGTAGTAGAAAAGAGATTCAGAGCGCGCGTGCCGACCCATCATGAACATTAGTCCTCCGACGATGGCGATCCACAACAGCATGGTCACACTATGCTGTGAAACACTCCGAATTGCCACACGGATTTCATTTAAATCAGCTGATTCGTACCGACTTTTTCAACACCCACAGGCCGAGTCACTCATCAAGCCCCGCGAACCGAGCGATCACTTCCGCAAAGAGCGTTTATCGTTACTTACGAGAAGTATTATCGGTAGCAATCCGTCTACAGCGATCGCGCGACGTACAAATTTGAGAATTGTCGTGGATCAGCACGATGTTCCATGGGAGTTCAACCGTTGGTTCAACGGGTGGAGATTCGTTTTCTTTATGTCACTTACAAAGATTACGATAGGTACTCGCGGGAATCTTCCTCGCCAGCCTCGCCGGTCTCCTGTTCCAGCATGTTTTCGTCTAATTGAGCGCTCAGCACTGGCCGTGGGTGATGCTTCTTGCCCGATACTCGCAACCCCTTGCTGTCGACTATAAAATCCCATTCCATGTCGTCGTTAGAGTCCACAATATCGCGCATGATCTGCTTATAGCAGACCGCCGCTTCGCGAGGCGACATCTCGACTTCCGGTTCCATGAGCCTTTTGTCGGTCGGGAAACGATAGCGGAGACGTCGGCCGGCATTGTTGTGCTGAACGTAATGCTGCATGTAAGCAGCCGTCCGCTTCATTTCCGCGTTACGATGTGATTCCATTATGGAGCCAAGCTCGCGTATGCGGTCGACGAGAGCCCGTTGCGTCGCAGCTTGAATCTCCGCAAGCATTATTTCGTGCTCGTGGTTTAGGACGAGCTGCATCCTTCGCGCCGATTTGACTTCTGCGACTATGCTACGATCGATCTCATTCGCGATTACAACGCTCGGCGCGTTCGGCACTTCCGCCTTCTCTTCATATTTTGCAGAAAACCGGTCGTAGAAGTACGTACCGATTGACAGGCTGGCGGCTACGAGGGCGACAGCGATGGCGACGACATGCGACACTTCAGCGCGCTGATAAAGCCATGCCGAAAGAATACCCAGGAGCATTCCGGAGTTCGTAAGCCAGTTGTAGAACTTCTTGCTCATACCAACCTCTAGTCTACGCGCTTCGCCACAACGCCTGTCCAAGCAATGCCTGCCGTTAAGGCTTGCATTATTGTTGCGGGGCCGATGGCGCCAATCCCGATCAAGATGCCAAACGTAATAAAGAGGACAAATTCCACGATGATCCGCCACGGATTGTCGTTGGGCCATTTCAGCGAATCAAAAAGCGTCGAAAGGACAAATACCTTGAGCTTCCCGCGTCCATTCTTACCCCAAAAGATCGCCGAACCGAGGCCCGTGTAAAGGATCATGGGGAGGCTGAAGTGAGACCATATGAGGTTGGGTGGCGGCACTTGCATAAAGGCTTCTAGCTTTTCGCCCCCCATGCTTCAGCAGCATCCATCTTCTTTATAGCCGCGTCGATGTTATCCCTGATAAGCATGAGCTGCGGTTTCGATGCCTGGAACCACAGTTCCTGCTTCTCCGCGTCTGTATCGAAATGGATCAGGGCGACAGGTACGACGACATCTACGCGCCCCTCTTCGAACCCAACACGCAGATCGACTGTCACATCCATGTCATAGAAAGACGGTAGACATTGATCGGTCAGGGTAGCCCGCTTGATCGCCGTGGCAATATCTGACGCATGCGAAGCGACCACCTCGACGAAAGGTCTCAGTTTCGGGGTGATCGCAGCATCGATCAGCTTCGCTTTCACCGCACCGTCGATGAATTCGTTGACCGAAGTGGATTTGTCAAATAAAGGAACGACGACCATCGCGGCCGAAAACAGGCTGCTGGTGTCGCTCTTGCTTAGGTTGAGGTCTTTGTGTAGAGTTTCTAGCGGAGGTCGCTGCGTCTCCATCACCGAGATAGCGGTCTCGACAATCTGATCGAAGTATGCTTCAGGAACGCTTGCTAGGACAATAAAGCCCTTTTCAGCATCCTCACGGAATCCCCTGGGCAATCTGGCGATGACTTCCGTAATTGGGCGTCCGGGATTTGGAACGTCGTATCTCATTGTCATTTCAGTTTGGAAATTGTAGCAGACTAGCATTTGGCAAATTGTGCCCATCCGCATCTTCGTGGAGATTCCTAGATGACGGCATCTAACGGCGCCCGGCCCTACTCAGTGACCGATTCGGACCGAAGTCTTCCGCTTATTGGTGCGTCATTCTTCGGGACCGGATCAGTAATGGTAAGTCGGCATATAGGAAGTAATCAGCCTGCTCAATGAGTGCATCGGCGATTTGTACTAAACCCGCTTCGCGGGTAGGTAAAAGCGTATTACCATTTGGCAGGACAATTGCGAAT
>NZ_LMUR01000018.1:25394-35780 GCF_009765825.1 Granulicella sp. L60
GCACCAACTGACGAACGGCTGGGGCAAAGTTATGGAGCCGAACTCTCCGCAGTGGCGGGAAACCTCATTTTTCGCGAATGAGCGAGCGCCACCTAGAAGCTTAGATTTCATATGCGACGGGAAACCGCGGAAGAAATTGCTGTTGGCAAGGGCGTAGCCGCCTTGCAAAAAGATGGTTGGAACAGTCGCACCTCTCTAGGAGGGGCCAACGATGAGATCCTCCGGAATCGCGCCGGGAACCAGACAGGGGGAGTGAAACAATGCTCCAGTCCACGCTCCGCGGACTGTTCTGGTTGCGACGAGTAGCCAAAGAAGACTTAGAGCGACCACCAAGACACCGCCCAGGACAAACAGGCTCGTAATGTTCGTCTGCCGGGCGACCGCCAGAACGGCGACAGAGTACACGCCAATTGGAAAGGTGAACCCCCACCAGCCGATATTAAAGAACATTCCTTGCCTCAAGTAGCGGATCGTTACGAGAATCGCCGTGAGGAGCCAAAATGCCCCGTACCCCAAAAAAGCGATCGCGCCAATCAGTCCGATGCCATATGCGGTCTGGCCCACAGCCGCGAAGCCTGCCGAGGGTAGAATCTTCAACGCATCGACTCCCAACGAGACCAGGCCGAGTGCTCCGGTGCCAATCGGCCCGAGGGCAAGCCACGAGGTTGCCGCCATATCTGCAGGTGGAAGGTTATGCAGGATCATGCGTAAGAGAAGAATTGTGAGAATGCTCAATGCCAGTGGCACAGAAAAGGCCCAGAGCGCATAGGAGACGAAAACGATCCGCATGGCAATCGGTGGTGCAAGGAAAGGCGCAAGAACACCTCCGCTCGCAGCACTTACCTCAGCGGCAACAATCGGTAGCAGCCAGATGGCGGTCATGCGGTCCAATGCATGTTCCTGACGCGTAAACATTAAAAAAGGAATGGCGACTCCACAGAAGATTGCCAGCAAGACATCGACCCACCATAGCGATCGAGCGAATATGACAACACCGTTTCTCCAGATTGGTATCCCGAAGGCCAGCAGCCCGTTAATGATTGTCGCATGCGCCATCGGGATCGCCCCGAAGAACATCGAGACGGTAGAGTGCGAGAAGACACGGCGTGCTTCAGCAGTAAAAAAAATCCATCGCGCCACGTAGACGAGCAGAAAGAGGCAGAACAAAGCTATGTTTAGAAACCATAAGTCCACCGCGACTAGATGAATGAGCTTTAGTTGGATTGGAAATTGATTCAGGGCGAGAGACAAAATGCCGGTCCCCATCGTCACAGTGAACCAATTGGGAGTGAATTGCCTAACGACTTCTCGGAACGGCTTGCGGTGTGTCATATTTTTGTCCAAAGCTGCTGGCTCCCCTCGGCCAATGCATGACGTGGCGGATAGTTCGGTCGCTAATTCGCTGGCCTCTGCTGAAAGATTCAGCGTTGGTAATAGGCCGCTTGTTGATTCCAATCTGCTCGTTCGTGGCGGCCATCCGGCGCTCCATGACCGCAACGTCCGGACGACTAACTCCTGAAGGGCAATCCAGGAGTTGGTCGTCAGTTGACAATAACAGGCCAATGCACTCATCCAAATCTCGGCTTCCTTTGCTGGGCGGGGCGTATGGGCTTGCGGCGGCTAGCCGTCTCGTGCTCCAGAAGAAACTACAGAGCATTCAAGGTTTCCCTTCGCCACGGTGCAGAGTAGCCCCGGCGATATGTGGCAGCACTCTGCGCAGCACGTTCGTTCGTCAACACGACAATCACCTTCACAGTGGTGACGATTCTCGTGGGGTACGGGATTTATGTTTGAGGGGCCTGCCAATCCGGGGACTCCTTTTTAGCCCGTCCTTCCCGTCCCCGGCACTGCTCCTGCATCGTGGAAACGCCTACGCCCTCCTACCCGACGGGCTTGTGCGATCCCGGAAGCGCGACGCACACAACTATCTCGAAGTTGCATTTTTTATGTCTACCGACTAAATTGTCAACAAGCGAAGTATCATCGCCAACAAGGGTTTTTGAATGCTGAGTTCTTTTATCTTCACTACCCATTCTGGCCAGACGTGGAGGTCATGCCTAATGCAATCAAATGAACAAACGGACGTTCCTGAGGCTAATACAAGCGAGATTACGGGTATCTCGCGTCGACGGGTTCTCATCGGCAGCGCAATTATGGTCGCGGGAATGAGTTTGCCCCGGGCCGCCTCGGCTCTCTCGATCCAAAGCAAGTCTCAATCAAATTTTGCAAATGAAAAGGGAGAAAGTATGTCTCATCATCTCGACTCACCCATCGCCCGGCAGGATGTTCGCCTCGATGTCACCGATCTCTACGTGTTCCGCGGCGAGACTGGGACCGCCTTTGTGATCAACGTCTGCCACTCTATCGCGAAGCCCCCCATTCCGGGCTACCATCCGGAAGGCATGTACGAATTCAAGGTCGATCTCAACGGCGATGCTGTGGAAGAGCTCACTTATCGCCTGACGTTCGAAGAGCGGGATGCGCAGGGAAAGCAGAAATACACCATTCGTCGCATCAGCGGCAAAGACGCTGTCGATCCGCACGCCGCCGGTACAGTGGTCGCACACGGAGTAACGGATGAAACTGTTACGACCCCGTCGGGCCTGCGTGCCTGGGCCGGCCATGCAGGCGACCCCTTCTGGATTGAGCCGGATGTCTTGCACGCGGTGGGTCATGCGTTCCATGACGGCACAAAGGTTGACCTGGGCAGCTGGGAGCCGAGCAAGGCTAAGAACTTCTTTGCCGGTCAGACGGTATATGCGATTGTCCTGGAAGTGCCGGATGCTGAGTTGCTCGCCAGTGCGGGCGACAACCGCAAGATTGGAGTCTGGGCAGTCGCCACCCTCGCCACGGATGCCGGGGGATGGCGTTCAATCAACCGCATCGGTCTTCCGATGATCCCACCGCTATTCGCGCAATACAACGAAGATTTTGGCAATCGACTCAATGCCGGACATCCTTCGGAGGACTTCGCAACTTACGGAGCCCATGTCACCCAGTCCATCGAAGACGTAGTTGCTGCATACGGTACGGCTGAAGATCCCCACGCCTATGCGGAGAAGATCGCTCATCGGCTGTTCCCCAATATGCTGCCGTACACCGTTGGCACGCAGGCGTCGTTTGGCTTCGTTGAATGGAACGGTCGTACCCTCACGGACAATGCACCCAACGTGATGTTCTCTACCGCGGCGAACACGCCGATTCAACTCGGGATCGGAAAGGAATCGATCACGTCGAAGCCAAGAAAGACATTCCCCTACGTTCCAGTTGCAGTGTAAAAACCGGTCGACTATTTCTTGAAGCTAATCTCAGTCCAGGAATGCTCGAATATTTGACTGGGGGTCATCCAGGAGACCAGTTCGCGAAAGTTCAGGACCGGGAGCAATCATCAGCGAGAGCGAAAACAGTGGACTGCTAACGCACTTGGCACAACCAGAGGCTATGAATAATGAGCGATCTTACAGATGAAAGATCGATGCTGGAACACCCATCCCGGAGAAACTTTCTTGGGATGGGTTCCGTAGCCTTAGCTACAGCTGCTCTAACAGGGCTGACGGCGAATGCCCAGACGCAGACCAGTACAAAGACGGCGGAACACGATCACTCTTCGAGCGATCCGGGGCAGGAAAACAAAGCTCTCCTCGCACTCAACCCAAACTCCAACAATCCGCCACCCACCGATCACGGCGACATAGTCCCCTTGTGGTATTCCTTCGACCTCGTCAAGAAACGAGTAGAAGAGGGTGGGTGGACACACGAGGTGACCGAGCGTGTTCTTCCTTCATCGAAGGATATTGCGGGTGTGAACATGCGTCTCACGGCTGGCAGCTACCGCGAGATGCACTGGCACACTGCGGATGAGTGGGCCTATGTTCTCTACGGCAAAGCCCGCGTAACCGTTATGGAACCTGATGGCAATATGTTTATCGGCGATGTGGAAGAGGGAGATTTATGGATCTTTCCGGCTGGACATCCTCACTCAATTCAGGGCCTTGGTCCCGACGGCACTGAGTTTCTGTTGGTCTTCAACCAGGGTGCCTTTTCTGAAGATGGCACAATGTTGCTCTCCGAGTGGATTGCTCATACACCGCCGGAGGTCCTCGCGAAGAACACAGGCCTAGATGCCAGCGTCTTCTCAAAGACGCCTGGCGCTCCGCTCTACATCTTTCCCGGCAAAGAACCGGGTTCCCTGGAGCAAGACAAAACCGAAATTGGTGGCCAACAGGTGGCTGCCAAGTCCGAGTACACTTTTCGCTTGAAGACAATGGAGCCCACAAGATCGAGTAAGGGGGGTTCGCTTCGCATCGTGGATTCCCATAACTTCCCAGTGTCCAAGCACATTGCCGCTGCTCTGGTTATCTTGAAACCGGGAGGAATGCGAGAGCTGCACTGGCATCCCCAGGCTTCCGAGTGGCAGTTCTACATTGCCGGCAAGGGACGTATGACGGTCTTTTTCCCGGTGGCCAATGCACGCACAATGGACTTCAATGCCAACGATGTAGGATATGTGCCAAACAACGCTGCGCACTATATCGAAAACACAGGCTATACGGATCTGGTCTTTCTCGAGACATTCGCATCTGAGGAGTTCCAGGATGTATCACTGAATCAATGGCTCCGACGCGTTCCAAGCGAGATGCTCAAGGCCCACTTGAACATCGATAAGGAGCTTGCTCTCAAGATCCCAGCCGACAAGCTTGGCGTTATCTAGCGGTTCGGTATTAAGAACCTCGACCATGCAGGGTGGGGTTTTGTATCCCACCCTGTTCAAGTTCGCACTGAAAAACTCCGGCAGAGCCGCATCGATTTCATTGCGCCTGTAGATACGAACATCTGAGCTGTGTCGATACTGCTCGGAAAACCACGACGACGATAACAAGGATACTGTGACGCAATCCACTGCTCTTACTTCCGTAAATAAAGTGACCAGCCTAAGACCGCTGGGGGCGCTCGAACACATCTTTTGGTTAATGGATCAAAATTACCCCTCACATTTCATCATGATTGCAAGCGTCACAGGGACTACTGCTGCTGAAGACTGGCGTCCCGCACTGGATGCCGCGCAGCGACGGCATCCCCTCTTGAGAGCGGCTATCTTCGTGAACTCGTCGGGGATGCCAGAGTTTTACGAGGATGCTGAATCGAAGATTCCGCTCCGGATTGTAGATGGAACGCTGGGCAACTGGGAGTCTGAAGTAGAACGGGAAAAAGAGAGAGGATTTGACTGGAAACAAGCCCCACTGGTTCGATGTGTCCTGGTCCACAAGGCAAATGAGGCGACCTTGATTGTTGCGGCTCACCACTCGGTCAGCGACGCAGCTGGAATTCTATTTGTAATCCGCGACATCCTTCAGGCGCTCTCCGGCTGCGATATAGGTCTCCTGCCGCTCCCGCGAAACGAGGAGGAGCTAATCGGACAACACCAGAGTACGGTGGATTCTCTCCAATCTCCATCGAATCACACTGACTCTCCCATAGTCTTACCATCTACCTTTCGAAAGGACGATGGAACTCCTATTCGCATCTGGCGTCTGCGCCTTTCTCAGGAATTCACAGCAACGCTTCGTCAATGTGCACGAGATGAGCAGACGACTGTGCATGCAGCGCTTTGCGCTGCCCTGGTTACGGCAGGCAGAAGCAGTATATGGCGTGACGGTATTGTGCGTGTTTTCTCGCCGGTCAATATCCGAGAGCTTCTAGGAGCCGGTGAAGACTGCGTAGTTTGTCTGGGAGCAGGAGCACAGGATTCTTTCGAACCCCAACGGCCTGCAGACTTCTGGGACTTGGCTCGCTTTGCTAACGAGCAGATGGGAAACCAGAAAACAATTGATGGGGCGATCCGGGCTAAAACCATCTGGGAATCCGTTGCAACCAAGGATCTCACCGTGGAAGCAACAGCGAATGTGGTGGCGAATGTATTCGCACGCGACATGATGGTCTCGAATGTGGGTGTAGTTCCATTTGACACAAAGTTTGGCGATTTAACGCTGGAGACCATATGGGGACCGGCGACATTGGGAGGATTAGAGGGAGAATATAACGTCGGTGTGGCGACTACAAACGGGTCGTTGTCTATCGTCGTCACGAGCTACCTACCATCTGCCTTCCTCTTGGAACAGGCGGAATCCATTTTGATGGATGCGTGTATCAAGAAGGAAACAGGAGCGCGGTAGCGGTTCTAATTACAACAGGGTCGGATACAGAATCCCACTCTGCATAGTCGAGCCTTTTATTGCTGAACAACTAGTTGACGAGATCGAACGAATACCGCAAGGGAACTGTATCAGATGACAACACTATCAACATTTTGCCGTTTTACCACTTTGATCAACCCTCAGAAGGGAAGAGTAGCAGCGGCCTGCGTCCTTGCATTTCTACTTGGAACAACTGTCCAGGCTCAGAGCCGAAATGCGCCGCTCTCATCTTCCGCAGATTCCGGCCGCAGGGTAAGAGTCATGATCGTCACGATGTTCGGTCTTGAAGCCAAAACGTGGCTAGACCGTCTAGGTCCGTGGGAAGCGATTAAAGTTCCAGGCTTAGCTCCGGATTACCCAGATGTCCATTGCAATCGCAAAGATGTTTGCGTGATGACAACAGACATGGGACATGCCAATGCAGCGGCGTCTACTATGGCGTTAACCTTCACCAATCAATTCGATCTACGCTACACGTATTTTCTTGTCGCGGGAATAGCCGGTATCGATCCATCGCGGGGTACCCTTGGCTCGCCTGCATGGGCCAAATACCTGGTGGAGTTCAGTGCGCAGTGGGAGATGGATTCCCGGGAGAAACCCTTGGATTGGCCAAGTGGGTTCGTTGCGGTGGGCGCTAAAACTCCGGACGCTCTGCCTAAAATCGAGAATCATACTGAAGTGTTCAAGCTTAGTTCGGCACTTGCGAATGCTGGATTTGTACTTTCACAAAACGTTGCACTGGCGGACAGCGCGGAAGCGAAGGCAACACGTGCGAAGTTTACTTATGCTCCTGCAAATCAACCACCAACGGTTCTTCAGTGTGACACGCTTTCAGATGACACATGGTGGGGGGGCGATTTGATTGGCGAACGCGCTCGGATTTGGACGAAACAGGTAACGCATGGGAAAGGCACATACTGCACCTCGCAGGAGGAAGACAACGCGACATTCGAGGCATTGAAGAGAGCCGCAGACGCAGGACGGTTAGATATAAAGCGAATCGCTGTGTTGCGCTCAGGGTCGGACTTTGATCGTCCATACAAAGGCCAAAGCGCATCTGAGAGCCTCTTCAGCTTCCAATCGGCAGGAGGCTTTGCGCCGGCAATCGAGAATGTCTATCGTGCAGGATATCCTCTGATAACGAATATCGTGGACCATTGGCCAGTATGGCTTGATGGTGTACCTGCGCAACTTTCTGAACAGAAGTAGTAATGGATGATTACATCCCTGCACCTGATGAGAAAATCTGCTGGACCGTGGGCAGCTTAACAAGTTCTAGCGCCGTTATCTCGAATGTAAAAGGAAGGTACGAATGGCTCAGTCACCTCCACCGCCAAGAGGTTTTCCGCTTGGATCACTCGCAATTATCGCTGCTGTCGTTGCCGTAGCCGCTACCGCTTTTGCCTATACGGCAGGGTGGTTATCGCCTCATCGACTTACGCCTAAGAAATTGGTCGCGTCATTGGCACCCGCCGAAGGCCCGGCATTGGGACATCGCCGCAATCACACGAAAGGCATCTGCTTCTCCGGAACGTTCGACGCCAACGGCAATGGATCGGCCCTCTCTAAGGCGCAGGTTTTCATCCGTGGCCAGTATCCAGTTATAGGTCGCTTTAATCTCGCGAGTCCGAATCTGAATGCCGTAGATGCCATGGTGCGCGTGCGCGGTCTCGGTATTCAGATTACCCAATCGGATCACCAGGAATGGCGCAGTGCAATGATTGACGCGCCGATCTTTCCTGTTTCAACGCCGCAGGGTTTCTATGAACTGCAGATGGCCTCTGGCAGCAAAGACCCCGACGCCATGAAGAAGTTCATTGGCGCGCATCAGGAATTTTTATCCTTCCTCGGTTGGGCCAAAAGTGCCCCCTGGACTGGGAGCTATGCGGAGCAGCGCTATAACAGTCTCGACTCTTTTGTATTTACCGATCAGTCTGGCGCCAAGCATTCAATCCGCTGGTCGCTGGTTCCGGCAGCACAAACCGTCCCCATCTCGCCGGATGAGTTGACCAAGCGTGGCCCAGACTTCCTGGAAAAGGAGATCACGGAGCGGGTTGCTGCTGCACCCCAACGTTGGAGCTTGGTGGTGACAGTTGCAAACCCTGGCGATCCCACAGCAGACCCTAACAAGGCGTGGCCCGCAGATCGCCAAACAGTCGAGGTTGGTACGCTCACGGTCCAGCAGATCGAAGCGGAGCAAGACGGCCCATGCCGTGACATCAATTTCGACCCTACGGTTTTGCCCAATGGAATCGGCACATCGGATGACCCATTCCCGGCAGTTCGGTCGGCCGCGTATTCACGATCATTCAACAGCCGCACAGCCGAGGAATCGCACTATCCGCGCACCACAACAGGAGGCAAGCAATGACAACGAGCCGCACACGCTTTACCGCACCGCAGCGGCTGCTTCATTGGCTCATGGCAATCTGCGTTCTCTCCATGTTGTTCATCGGCGTAGGCATGGTTTCAACGGTTGCTTCTAAATATTTGACGTTGGTGCAGATTCATAAGTCGTTGGGTATCGGTATTTTGCTGCTTGCACTCATCCGTTTGGCGCTTCGCATCTGTTATGGCGCCCCCGCGCTGCCAGCCGATATATCAGAGCCCATGAAGCTGGGCGCATATCTATCGCAATATGCCTTCTACGCGCTGATGATTGGTATGCCTCTCCTCGGCTGGGGAATGATGTCCGCAGCCGCCTATCCGATAGTTATATTCGGTGTTCTGCATCTGCCGCCCATCCTGCCAGTAAGCGCCAAGCTGCATACGCTCTTGTGGCGTGCGCACTTCTACTTGGCGTTCGTTTTCTTTGCTCTCATCCTGCTTCATGTTGCAGCGATTCTCTTTCACAAACTGGTCAGGCGAGATGGCGTATTCGAGACCATGGCTCCTGAGATTAGACGCGCAAAGCCTGAGCCGAAATGATTCGCTTCGCGGCGCGAGACGCAATGCCCTAGCGCGACGTGCGCAGCATAGACTCAGGACACATGGAGACGAGAAATGACAACGAAGAAGATTTTGGTGGACCGGGTAACGTTTGTATCGAACAGCTCATTCGAAGAAGTTCTGGAGCGACTGGACAAAGGAATCGGACGGAAGAACTTCGGTGAGCTTGCACGTCAGATGAGCGAGACGAGGAGCTTTGAGGAGTTTTCCGAGGTGATTCATGGTGCAGTCGGGAGCGCGGACCTGATGGAGTTTCTGAGGCTCGATTTGGGAGCGGCGCTGCGGAGGGATCCAAACGCCAAGCCGTACAAGATCGTTCGAATTATCGCTGGGAACCCACTGATCATGAAGCAGATGACGGAGTCCGTGCCGGATGCGGGCTCTTATGCGCCAGTGACGATTCTGGTGTATGAACGGGGAGACGGCGTGCATGTGTCGTATGACACGATGGCGAGCCATCTGGCTGGTGCCAAGAGCGAGCGGGCGATGCAGGTGGCAAAGGACCTGGATGCGAAGGTGCTGCATCTTCTGGAAGAGGCCACGGCCCCTCAGTAAGGGCAATAAGTGGCTATCGATATTTAGCGTTTTTTCCGTACTTCGGGGCGAGCGTAAGGGCATTTGATGGTGCCCTCGCGGCTCTGGGGCAGTACGCCGGTGCCGATGCGAAGGCCGATGAGACGTTGGAGGGGGTGGCGACCGGCCGTAGACGAGATGCCAGATATCGTACCTGCGAGCAGCCCTACGCTGATATCTGTCGCGAAACCGCGAAGGACTGCGCCTGGATCACTGTTTGCACAACCGTTTCGCCGTTCGGGTCGCTGTGAGGATTCACGGGGACAAACACTGCGGTTCCTTCCCTGCGCGCGAACGTATTGCATACAACCAACACACGCATCATCAAGATCGCCGTGCGTACGTCGCCGAAGCTCAAGCCCAACCACCCTTCATAGGAATCGTCCGAAGAGCAAAGGCCGGTCTTTTCAAGGATCGAAACTGCCATTTTGTTGGAGAGCATCCGCTGTCTGTCTGGTTGAAAGTCGTGATCGAAGAGCACAGTCTGCACCAACGGTGACTTCGACTCCATCCTAGAAAATAGACTCGCGATGGCTTGGTGCTGCTCTGGTGTCGTGTGGTCAAGCCAGTAGTGACAGGTCTTCGCAATCACTGTAATGACATTCTTTATCTCTTTCTCAACTCTGTAAAAAGGTCCCGCGGGGAGATCGAGCCATAGACCGTCGAAGCG
>NZ_LMUR01000018.1:35906-54206 GCF_009765825.1 Granulicella sp. L60
ATGGGAGAGGGCTCTGCACGTAATCCAGTGACCATACCGATCCCTCGGCATATCTCCTTCACCACTTCCGAATAACGCTCAGTCTCGGCATCAATCTCTTCGATGCGGGCTGGAGCGAGAAGCTTGCCCTTATGAGGAGGACCGCCCGCCATCGCCAAGTGACAAAACGAACCCCATATCTCGTTCCATGCCACTTTTCCATCGGTCCCGTATTTCAAACCAGCTGATCCCATTAGCAGCGGCAACACGTCGTCGCAACTATCTTGATACGTCTCTGGAAGTATGGTTTTGAGCCTGCCTTCCAGATCGTTAAACTCCTGATGATCGTCCAACAAATCGTTATTCCCCCCAAGCCGAATCGGTCTCCGCGACGATGCGCGACAAGATCGAACCCGACCTCATTTTTTTTGCGGCGATAGCGACTCGCCTATTGACAATTTAGTCGGTATAAACGCAGAATGCAATCTTGGATGGCAACGCCGCTGGCGTGAGCTACAGATGCAGCGGCCTAGCAGACAATGTCGGGGATCGGGCGCGTCTCTTTGTCTTTGGCCTGGCTTACGATTTCATTTTTAGCTCTATCTCTTTTGGGGGAAAGGCAGGATATAGCCCGTGCGCATATTCATCACTGGAGGCAGTGGATTTGTAGGGAGTGCATTCGTTGAGGCCATCCACGCTCGACATTCACTCACCGCAATGTCCCGTTCGAACGGTTCCGATGCTCAGCTTAGTCGGCTGGGCGCGACTCCCATCCGGTGCACACTTGACACCATCCAAGCTGCGCACCTGGAGGGTGTAGATGTTGTGGTCCATGCGGCAGCCGATGTTCGGGAATGGGGTACGTGGCAAGAATTCTGGCGCGTCAACGTCGAGGGCACTCAAAGAATGCTGGCAGCTGCGAAAGAGGCCGGCGTAAGACGATTTGTGCATATCGGTACCGAGGCTGCGCTTCTCAAAGGGCAGGCTCTTGTAGGTGCCGACGAGACATATCCGCTGGCACTTAACTCTCCTTACCCATATTCCCGCACTAAAGCTCATGCTGAAGTCGCTGTTCGCTCGGCCAATGATCCAGCGAACCACTTCGAAACCATTGTGGTGCGTCCACGCTTCGTCTGGGGGCCAGGCGATCAAAGACTCATCCCCGCTTTGAAGCGGATGGCCGATGCACGACAATTCGTTTGGATCGATGGTGGCCGACACAAGACATCCACCACGTATGTGGGGAACCTCGTCTACGCGATTGAGACTGCACTGACACGCGGTCGCGGTGGCGAAGCGTATTTTGTGCTCGACGATGGCGGTCCGGTCACGCTCCGCGAATTTCTCCCCCAGTTGACGGCAACCGCCGGCTTTGAACTCAAGGGCCGCGAAATTCCCGGTTGGCTCGCTCGCAGCATCGCGTTCACAACGGAGAAGGCATGGCGTGTTCTCCATCTATCTGGGCAACCTCCGGTGCCTCGCTTCAACGTCAACGTTGTTTCACGCGACTGCATCCTCAGCGATGCCAAAGCGCGGCAAGAAATGGGTTACTCGCCGCCATTCAGCAGGGAAGCGGGACTGGAAGCACTGAGAGCGGCGGCGAGGACATGAACATGGCTGTCTACAAACGCCGCAATCTGGTTATATAGATCAAGATGACGAGAAAACCCGCTAACCCAACCCGAACGCGCCGACCGCGCGAAGCGGCACGCGAACACATCCTGGCGGCCGCAGAGAAGCTGCTGGTCGAGAAGGGGCCTCAGTCGCTCAAGCTTGCCGAGGTTGCCGCTGAGGCAGGAGTCGTGAACGCGACGGTCCTCCATCACTTCAATTCGATCGACGGCGTTCAGACGGCATTGATGGAGCGCATGACTGGCCAACTCGTCGACGCGATCCTTGCTTCAGAAGCCCCGCAAGACCGCCTCGAACGGTCGAAGATCGGCATCCCGTTGCTTTTCGATGTCTTCGAGAACAAGGGGGCCGCTCGCTTGGCCGCGTGGTTAGAGCTGACAGGCGAATTTCGGCGGCTGGAAGGAGCCAAATTGGCAATGTCGAAGTTGATCAAAAAGAGGATCGCCACACAGGGCGTCTCCAAAGAAACGGCAGAGGACCTCGTTCTCGTCGGTGTGATGCTGGCGATTTCCGTTGGCCTGGTCGGCCCCTCGCTATGTGAACTGCTGGGTAGGCCACCCGAGACAGCCCGAAGGCTTGCTATCGCCGCCATGCAAGCTCAAGTGGCGATCATGCAAGAGAAAATGCGCAAACCCCGCCAATCTTGAATTAGCTCAATTTCCAAGAATCTATCGCGTTGCCCCGACCGCCCCCCAAACGAGGCGGAGCCCGAATAGCGACATGAAGACACCGGCGGTGCGATCAATAGCGGTCTTGGCACGGGTGTAAGCGCGTTGGGCGGGCGCAGTAGAGAGCAACAAGCTCAGACCGCCATCCCAGAGAGTCTCGTTGAGGAAGACAATCGTAATGGCCGCGAAACGAACCCACAGAGGCCCACCTGGCTTAAGAACTGCGCTGAAGATGCTGGCGAAGAAAACCATCACCTTGGGATTGGCAAAGTTCGTGGTGAAACCCCGGCGGAACGCCTGGAGCAGTGTGAGGTGTGCAGGAACTACGTCATTCGCGGGAGCGGCTAGTGGCTTTCGCGCGTGGCGAAACGACTGAATACCGATGTACACGAGATACAGCCCGCCGCCAAACTCGAGGACACGGTAGAGCCATGCGACCCGAGCCAAGAGAGCCTCCATGCCGAAAACTGCCGCGGTTGCCCAAACGAGGACGGCGGTGCCAAGACCGAGGACGTGAACAACAGCGATACGACGAGGATTGCTTGTTGATGTCTGAATGACTGATACAAATGCTGGCCCTGGACTGGCTACGGCCAGAAGGTGGACTCCAGCGAGTGTGATCAGCGACCAGAAAATAGACATGATTAATGCTAACAGTTATGTCCAGCTAAGATAACGCTGTCCATTGGAGCTGTTTCGAGATTTTTGGAAAGAGCAGGCCGGCGTTCCCATGCTGTATACCTCGCATCTGGGACACCGAGAAGTTGCTCAGGTGCAGCGCGGCAATTGCTGGCCCGGCCATCTTTACATTCATGAACGGAAAATCGAAACCCATCAAAAACTGTTTTGAAGACGCAATCGCCTGAATTGCTGCCGTTTGCACGGGGGCAGTTGTAGCCGTCAGATCATAATAGAGGGTCGAGAATTGCCCCCCGCTCTCCTTGCCAAGACCCGTTACAAGACGAGGGTAGAGGTACGGTATTGTTCCGCCTCCGTGCGAGATAATGAAACGGATGTCAGGGTATCGGTTGAGGGTGCCGGTCTTGATCAGACTCGATGCCATCCTCGTACTGTCGAACGGGTACTCCATGATTGGCGCCGGCAGGCCAACCCCGAGGGAGTTGAAGTTTGGAGGCGGCGTTGGGTGAACGAAAACAACGGCCTTCCGCCGATTCAGCTCTTCGAAGATGGGATCAAGACGTTCGTCGCCCAGATAGATTCCACCGTAATTGCTGAGCAGTCCCACCCCCTCTAGGTCGAGGGTGTCAAGAGCATAGGCGATCTCGTTAAGCGAACCTTCAACGTCAGGCAACGGCACCACGGCGAAAGCTCCGAATCGTGGCGCGTTATCAGAGATCACCGCCGCTATATAGGTGTTGAGGGCCCGCGATAGATCCCTTGCCTCTTGCCCTTTCGCAAACGTGACGCCTGGAGAGGAAATCGAAAGAATTTGGGCTGCGATATTGCAATCGTCCATCATCGCAAGTGCTCGTTGTGCACTCCAGTCAGGTACAGGCCATCCATCTATATCGGATAGACCGGCATTTTTCATAGCGTCCAGGTAGAAAGAGGGAAGGTAATGAGCGTGGACGTCAATGAACTCTCCTGTGAGTCCGACTCCCTCTCTTCGCTGCCAACGAAACCGATTTGCAAGAACATAACGGACCAGGCTGAGCACACTCATGCGATAACCTCCGAAGGTTGACTCGGCCTGAGGTCCTCCGATTGCTTCTGCTCCCAACGAACAATTTTCAAATCCAGCACTGCGATGCTGTAGAGAACCGGGACGAGCAAGAGCGTGATGAAAGTTGCGACCGTGAGGCCGCCAATCTGGGCGTAACAAAGCGGCTTCCAGAGAGGACCCCCATGCATTGCCAATGGAAAGAGCGCGAAGATTGTAGCGGCTACCGTAATGAGCACAGGACGCAACCGCTCGATGCCCGCGTCGAGAAGCGCCTGTTCCAGCGGTTCGCCGGCGTCGTGCATCTCCTCAATAAAATCAAACAGGACGATGATGTGGCTGACAATCACGCCAATGAGACTAGCGATGCCGAGAAAGGCCATGAAGCCAAATGCAGTGTGGGTCACAACCAGACCCAGTAATGCGCCCACGACTCCAAAGGGGACAGCGGCGAACACAATGAGTGGCTTCACGGCATTCTTGAATTGCAGCAGGAGCGCCGCGTAGATTCCTGCCATGGAGATTGCCAGAACAACCGCGAGATTAAGGAACCCATCCTCTTGTTTGGCCTTCTCGCCTCCGATGATCATGCGATAGCCAGGCGGAAGATTGCGCTGCACGCGATCGAGATCCTTCTGGGAGGTGGTAAGAATCTCGGACGGAAGAGTGCCACGATTCGGAAAAGCATGTACACCTATCGTTCTGAAATGCTCCTGTCGCCGAATCCGCTGAACTTCCATTTCGGTTTTGACTTCTGAGACCGCGCCCAGAGGGAGTTTTTGGCTGCCCGTAGGAGACGAAATGTAGATGTTTTTTAAGTCGGAAACGCCTGCGCGCTCATCCGGTTGCAGCCGAGCGACAACAGGGATCAGCTTATTGCCTTGTCGTAGCGTAGCCACAGGTACGCCGTTGGTTGCGCCGAGCGCGGCGTTCGCGACATCAGCATTCGTAACCCCAGCGAAGTTTGCTTTGTCCGGATCGATCCGCAGCTTCAGTTCGGGAGCGTCGTTGAGCCAATCTACCTGGGTCACAGCCACACCCTCCGTTCGCTTCAGAATTTCATCGACTTGATCTGCGATCCGGCGCAGATTTCGATTATCCGCAGCTTCGTCGGCGGGGCTCACGTCAGCCGTACTGGAGATTCGAACCTCAACCGGAAACTCGACTGGGTTGAGTTGAAGTTGATGGACCATAATCTGCGCTCCCGGTAAGCCCCGGTCGAGCGCAAGTTGGAGTGGACCCATGAGGGCCGGAGTGGAGCCTTTATCATTTACGCGCAAAATCAGTTGTGCGTAGTTAGCTTGCTGTGGCTGCGGTGTCACAGAAAACCAGAAACGCGGTCCGCCACCGCCCACAAAAGAAGTGAGGGACTGGAGCAGATGAGAGCCTTCCTCACCTTCCTCCGGATTAGCCCGATGCTTCTCATGGCTTCCCTCATACGATGAAAGAACGCGATTAACAATTTCTTCTGCTCGATTGGCTGTCTCGCGGGTTTGGGCGATTGCCGTTCCGTCAGGGAGCCATAGGTCTATGTAGGACCAATACTGCACGTCATCAGGGAAAAACTGGGTCTTTAAGGTCGATGCGAGTGCAACCCCCAGCACAAGAAATACAACGCTGCCAGCAAGGAACGTCCAGCGATGTTCAATCGCCCGCCCAACCTGCTTCTGATACCAACCGTAAAAGCCATGACTTCGCTTTTCCTTGAGCGTCTCCTCCCGTTGCTTCGAGGGTTTCAGAACATAGCGTGCGATTAGAGGAATGAATGTCATGGAGACAAGCCGCGACGACACTAAAGCCGCGGTCATCACAACAGGCAGCGAAAACAGGAACTGTCCCGTATTCCCAGTTATCAGCAAAAACGGCAGATACGCGATGATGTTCGTTACTGTTGCATATACGATTGCCGTCGCCAATTTCGTTGGTCCGATCCAGGCTGCGTCCATCGGACTTACTCCAGAAGCGATCTCCCTCTTAATGGCGTCATTTGCAACGACAGGATCATCGACGAGCAGACCGAGCGCGATAATCAGGGTAGCGATGGAGATTTGTTGTAGATCGATCCCCAATACGTGGATGATGCCGAAAGTCATCGCGAGCGTGATTGGAATCGAAAGGGCCATGATCGCAGCAGAGCGCCAATCCCAAAATCCGATAAGCGCAATAATGACGACGAGAGCAATAGCTTCATAAAGAGCCTCCATAAACAGGTCGATATTCTGCTTCACCTGCAGTGGCTGGTCGGAGGTGCGCGCAAGGATGACGTCAGGTGGGAGCCATGCCTTGGCATCCTTTAGTTTTCCGTCGACGGCTTTGCCGAAAGCCTGTATTTGCTCCCCGGAGCGCATGTACACGCTGATGGTTGTCGCGCGATAATGATGTAATTTTCCGCTCTCGTCGATGGTGGTGTAGTAGTTCAGCAATGGTGGCGGGCTCTGGTATCCCTCGCTGATATGAACGAGGTCGCGGAGATAGACAGGAGCGTTTGTTCCCGTCTGGCTTACGATCGTATTGCCAATCGACTGTGCATCTTGATATTGGCCGCTGGCGGTAACCACCAGATTGGAAGTGCCGGACTCGACATTACCGCCAGGAGCGGTGATGTTGCGCGTTGCAAGCAGATTTGACAGGTCAGCCGGCCTCAGGCCGTACGCGGCCAGCCTCGCCTGCGAATATTCCAGGTCGATCTCTTGCGGAAGAACTCCGGTGCGATCGACCCGTGCGGTTTGCGGCACGCCAAGCATTGATCGCGAGAGAAGATCTGTAAAGTCGTTGAGCTGCGCATAAGTGTACTTGGGGCCTGCGACGGCGTTGAGCTTCGCGTAAACCTGCGAGGGATCTCGAACGAGGATGGGAGGCCACACATCGGGATCTATGGACGATGCGGGAAGTTGATTCGCCACAAATTCATTCAGTAGGCTTATCAACTTCTCATCTGACCAGGTTGTCGCTCCGTCGACCCCCATGAACCCATTCCCACTCATGATCTGCGACTCGCTTAACGCGCCGTTTTGCTCGGCAGTCCGCCGAAACCGCTCCGTCGCATCGCGGAGTGTGTCTTCAGAGAGTGACATTGGATAGGCGAAGAGAAGCGAGGCATGTCCAGTTGGGTGACGTGCCCGCTCTCGTGCTTCGACAATCGCCTGCTCCATGCCTTTGGACCGAACGGCGACTTCCGTCGCGTCCGCTTGCGGACTGGCGACGGTGAGCATCAAGGCTGCGGTATCGCCGAAGTCGCTCTGAAACTGAATTGATCCTGCGCCGGCCGGAAGCTTTCCCGAAAGTTGCTGTAGCCGAAGGTTGATGTCGCTGAATTGCTCTCGCGTGTCGTTCAAACCCTCTTGCAACTGAACCCACACGACAGAACTTCCGGGGTAAGAGGCAGAACGAATGCCATAGTCTCCCGGCGTGCCTGGGTGGATCGTTTTATTCTGTGCGATCGCGTCTTCGATCGGCTTTGTGACAAGCTGTTCCACCTGCTGCGCAGTTGCACCGGGCCAACTGCAGCTTGCTACTGCGACGCGGACGCTGATCTCCGGGTCCTTCCGCTGCGGCATGTGAAAATAGCCGTAGATGCCCCAAATGAATAGGGCAAGAAGCGTGACCCATGATACCTGTGGATGCTCCACGAAGAAGCGTGAGGTGTTGTGAGTATGTCTGAGAAGATCCTGACTGGATTTATGTTCCATGGCGGTTACTCGATCACCCGGACTGCATCGTTGTCATGTAGAGTTTGCGCGCCGACAGTCACCACGCGGGAACCAACGTTAATACCCTTCAGTATTTGAACCTGACTGCCGACCGTGTCGCCGATTGAGACCAGCCGCAGATGGACCCGCGGAACATGTGTATCTTCATCCACGACAAAGACAGCGAAACCCTGTTCCGGCTTCGACTGAACCAGCGCAGCGAGGGGCACCGTGATATGTGGTTCAACCTGCGCCACTGGTTGAAGCTCAACGGCACCGATCATCCCAGGCTTCAGCTCTTTAGAGGGATTTGGGGCCGTCAACTCAACTGTGAAGACGCGGCTCTGCGGGTCGGCAGAGGGTGAAATGGCCGTTATCTTGGCCGGGACCTCTCTCTGTCCACCCATTAGAAAAATGCTCAGTTTCCGTCCTGGCTTAACCTGACTCAAGGCCGTGTCAGGAACAGTGAAGTTGGCTTTGACCTGCGAGATGTCGGCCACAGTGAAAGCGGTCGTACTGTTAGCGACGAGGTCGCCGAGTTCCACGCGGCGCGAGACCACTAGGCCAGAGAATGGCGCAGTAAGTGAGGCATCTCGTAAGGCCAACTGAGCCTGAGCAAGCTGTGCCTTCGCATTTGCGATTCCTGCATCGGCTTGCTGCAACTGCGCCGCCGCTGAATCGCGCTGCTGTAAAGCACGGTCGTGGTCCTGTTTCGTCAGGCTTTGGTCGCGATAGAGATTATCCGCGCGACCGAAGTTTTTCTCTGCCAACTCAAGCGCCGCCCGGGCATCCTCGTGCTGCGCTGTCGCAGTTCCAAGCTGTGCCTCGGACTGGTCGATCTTTTGCTGATAATCGAGTGCCCTCACACGGGCGAGCGCTTCGTTCGCTTGAATTGGATCACCCATAGTCACCGGACGGAGAGTCCCGCCGTTATCCCGTACCATGCGAATCTGATCGATGATTCCCGCCGATTTAAAGGACAAATCGGCTTGCCTGTTCGGCAGTAGGGAAACGGAGTAACGAATCCCTTCGTCGGTGTGGCCCAGTTCAACCGTAGCCAGGCGAACTGTCGGAAGACTCTCTTCAGGGTTCGCAGTCTGCTTCTTGCAGCCTTCGAAACTCCAGACTGCGAAAGCCGCGATACCGAAAAGCAACACTTTTCCTTTTTTCATCGTTACTCTTCCCCTATGGCGCGCTGAAAATCAGCGCGCGCGCTCCAGTATCTGGAGAGCGTTTCGATATAACTCGCCTGGCGTTGTTGAAAGTCCGAGTTCTGTCTCAGGAGATCCTGCAACAGAGTTGTCTGCTCGCGATATTGATTGGTCAGGTTGCGGAGTCGCTCTGCGCTTGCTTCCTGGGCCAACCCTGCAGCCTCAACCGAAAGCCGTGCCTCTTGCAGTGCTCGAAAGCGCTGATCAACATCCAAGAGCACCTGCTGACGAGCATCCTCCGCGCTAAGCTGCTGCTGCTTCGTCACATCCTTCAAGCCTGCGATCTGCGCTCGCCTTTGACCCCAATCCCAAGGATTTCTCCATTGCAGCGAGAATCCGACCGTGGCGACGTTGGGAGGGAGGAACTGCACGTTTTGAAATCCGAGATAAGTAGCCTGCGCTGAGATGTCCGGAATGTAATCGGCGCGTTCGGTCCGCACGTCGAGTTCCGCTTTCTTTATCTGCAGATGTGCTTGGCGGATTTCGGGGCGCTGTTGCAAAGCCAGACTGCGAGCCGCCTTCAGGTCGTCTTCGGAAGGAGTGGGAAGCCCCATCTCTTCGACTGTGAAGTCCGCATCAATCGAGCGGCCTAGCAACTCATTGAGCTGCTCCCGTTGTGTGCTCAGGTCGTTCTGGTCGTGAAGCGAGGTGATTCGTTGCTGAGCCAGTGCAGCTGCCACCTGCAATTGGTCGGCCTTGAGCGCCGTACCTTGTTGAACATCGTTCTGCGTGATACGAAGCGTTTCTTCGAGGGAAAGAATCTGCTTGGCATCGGATGCAACAGCCGCCTGCGTTTGTACGATTTGATGATAGGTTTCCCGAACCTGAGCAACCGTCTTTTCCCGCTGCTGCCTCTCACCTTGTACTGCAAGCTGCTGTTGCACACGCGCTGTCTCCACTCCAAGATGAATCTTGTAAAACTGCGAGAGCGGCTGAGTCAGGGTTCCGTATGCCACCATCTGGAATCCACCGCCGGATGCAATATCGACGTTGTTGCCGGGAATGGGGCCGGTACTGGGATACGTGCCCAGAGCGCCTTGCGGAATGGTCAAGTGAAGCGCCTTTAGTGGGTCTCCGGACGTGACTTGAATGTTTGTCTGAGGGAAGTAGTTGGTTCGAGCTTGTTCGATCCCATGGATTGCGCGAGAGATGTCGAGCGAGGACTTTTGGACGTCGCGATTTCCCGAGCGTGCCATCTCGACAGCTTCATTTTCAGTCAGGAGCGGCGGGTCCAAGCTCTGACAATATGCCCCTGAGCTGCAACAAATGAGCAAAGCCAACAAAGGTACACATCGCACTCTTAAGCATCTCCGTCTTACGAATTGAGACCATGAGGTATTCATGTTTTTAGCTGTCACTACGAAGGCGAGCATCCGTAAACCGCGACAAGAATCAATGCCGCCAATCACTGTCAGTCTACAGCGATATTGACATTTTTGTCAGTAACCTGATATTCAAGAGATCGGCAATTGGGAGGTACTTCCTTGCGTCTCTTAATTCATGAAAATGTGAACGAACGAAACCGGGCTGCGTTCGATGCCCTTAAGGGGCAGCTCGAACTCGTGCTCATGGGCGATGACGGCCGGTTGCGATCGAATGGTACGGAAGTTTCTATTGGCGAGGCTCAGCCTGAGGTTGTATTCGCCAGCGCCGACGTATTCTTCACTCCCGTTGCTCAGCCATTCATGTTCGCGTCTCTTAAATCAAGGACGCTGAAGTGGGTACAGAGCGGCTCGGCTGGTCTCGACAACCCAGTCTTTAAGCAGATCGTGCAGTCAGGAGCACGATTAACTGCCAGCCATGGCCAAGCGGTTGGTATGGGAGATTATGTTCTGTGGGCCGTGTTGGACGTCCTGCAGGATGGCCCAGGAAGGCGGTCATCGCAAGCAGTCCGCACGTGGCAACGTCGGCAATCCCGAGAGATTGCTGGCACGCGTTGGCTGGTGCTTGGCTTCGGTGCTGTCGGTCAAGGTGTGGGACGGCGTGCGCGAGCATTCGGTGCGCATGTCACCGGTGTACGTCGCAATCTGACGAGCGATGTAAATGCCGACGCAATTGTTGCGCTGAGCGATATATGGCGGCTGTTGCCCGACACCGATGTGGTGGTGCTCGCGATTCCCGCGACTCCTCAGACGCTCCGCTTGGCGGATGAGACTTTCTTTAGCACGATGAAGCGGGGTTCAGTCTTCGTCAACGTTGGGCGCGGGGCTTTAGTCGACGAATCTTCAATGCTCGCTGCGCTCGACAGAGGCATTCCCGAACACGCTGTGCTCGACGTCTTCGACACAGAGCCGCTTCCTGCCGACAATGTCTTGTGGACGCATCCGCGCGTGACCGTCACGGCTCATTGCTCAGGTCTGAGCCGGGGCAACCCCGGACGGAACGATGCCGCATTTTTCGACAATCTGAACCGCTACCTTGCGGGCGAGGCTTTGCATGATCAGGCCGATCCTAAGGAGTTCCTAGCAGAAAGAGCTAAAGGTTAGTGGGACTCGTCAACTGACCGACCAGACGGCGGGTCAATTATCCAAAAGACCCGGTACAAGCTACGGTACTAGTAGAGATAGCAAGGGATGCAGTTCGCAAGACGTGGACCGAACAGTAGATTCGCGCCGCGGAAACACGACAACACTGCACGAATCGATCTCCTACCGATTTACTGCCCCCCAATGAGCTCGCAGACATCGAATCCGAACAAACGTAGCCACTGGGAGAGCGTACACGTCTGCCCGAAATGCGATTATGTCCTGAATCTGGCAGAGATCGATCTCAATACTATTACCACTGGAATCGTTTCTTGCCCCAACTGTGATTGGTCGGGGCCCATCGAGATTCGAGTATTGGATAGCGACCTGCCACCAGAGTCAGACAATCGAAAGTAGGGAGTCGTCTAGGCGGGAATTGGCAGGTGCAACTGTCTGTACTTGCTCACATCCGAGATCTTCCGCATGAAGGTTCGTACCAGCTCGCTCGCAACTTTTGATTCGTTGTCCGCCCGCGATACCAGGTACGTCCTGAGACGAAGCTCTGGGTGCGCCAGCGGACGGATCGTCACGCCATTGCGTGCCATTAACAATGCACCGGCTTTGACGAGGAATGCAACCGCCGACCCTTCGGCGACAAAGGGGAACGCCTCTTCAGGGGCAGTGACATGCTGAAGTTTCGATGGACTTACGTTCGCTTGTTCAGCGGCGTGCAATATCGAGTCGTACAGCGGTGGATGTAATCGGCGCTCGAACAGTATCCATCGACGGCCCGCCATCATTTCCAAAGTTATGGAAGGATAGTCCGCCAACTCGTCTCTCTTCGCCATCGCGAGGTAAAACGGCGATTCTGCTACCTTGACCTTCGTCAACATCGGGGACTCCTGCGGTTCCGTCGCGATTGCGAGATCCAACGCACCGGCCAGAAGATCGTGGACCAGATCAAAAGAATACTGGCTGCTCAATTCGATCTTGAGTCGAGGGAACAAAGGCAGTTCGATGGAGCGCAGAGTCGTAATGAGAAATGGGTCTGTATACGGCGACCTCCCGACGTACAAAGGGACATCTGCCCCCTGCATTACGGAGCGGGCAGCCTGAACCGCACGCTCACTATAGAGAAGCGAAAGACGTGCCTGTTGGACATACGCGCGACCAGCATCATTCAGCACAACGTTCTTACGATTGCGGACGAAGAGCGGCCCTCCAATCAAGATTTCTAAATCTTGAATATTCTTAGTTAACATCGGCTGACTGATCCCCTGTTTCCGAGCTGCTCGGGAAAAGTGCAACTCTTCGGACAGGACTGTTGCGGATTCCATGTACTTGGTTTCATTGCGCGCCATACTCTGTCTCCCATCCTGCTCGGCGGTTGGTGGGGGATGGGACGCGTGAACAGTCTGAGATACGATGCCCACTTGACTCAAAACGAGGGTGTCCCATCGCAACTACTGCTTGATCGATTAGACGAACCGAGCGAGCAATCGGACTCTTCCTACGCTGCAATTCGGCGTCTTATCAATCCTGCGAATAATCAAGGCGTCAAAAGTTATTGGACATTTACGCGGTCCCTGAGCCATCGTGTGGCAATGGTCCTGATGGACTCTTTCGTGGATGACAGTTCCAGAACAGGAACTCCGCCACCCTCTAAGGCGTTCGCAATGACCGCTCATTCCACCCCAACGTCGCAGCAAGAGCGACGGCACCGAACCGATGAGGACTCTATGCAGACGCAACAGAACCCTGAGAGCACAGGCAAGGTATTGAAGCTAACGCAGGCAGCCGCAGTCTTGCAGTGCCATCCCAAGACGCTCCGGTTGATGGCGCAAGCGGGGAAGATCCCCGCCCGGCGCGTGGGCAAGCTGTGGCGTTTTTCGGCAGACCGGCTTCGCGAGTGGGTGGACCAAGCTAGTTAGCCGTTGCCTCGGTCGCTGTCGTCGCAGCCGGAGGCAGCAACATCTCTACGACCTTGCGATTGCCTTCGCGCTTCTCGGGCGCGAGCGCTCGCCCGTAGACGTTGAAGGTGGTCGAGATCGCAGAGTGCCGCATCAGGTCTTTGGTGACGCCCGGCGCTACGCCTGCCGAGTCGAGCCACGAACGATAGGAGTGCCGCAGGGAATGGAAGCCAAGCCCTACGATGCCAAGAGCCTCTCCTGCGGGCCGTATCCAGCGCTGCTGGAGGCTCGGCGACATATAGGGCATCCCGGTATACGGATTGGCAAAGAGCCACTCAAAAACGATGTCGTCGTCTTCGACGTCCTTCCTCTTCTCGCGTTTGTCATGCTCACACTTGAGTTTCCATGCCAGCAGCAGCTCGGCCAGCGTAGGATGCAGCGGTAGCCTGGCCTTCGACGGCGTGTTCTTGGTGTCGTCGATCGAACCGCGATAGGCGCTGCGCCGGATCGTGACGATCCCGGTCTCCCAATCAATATCTTCCCATTTCAAGCCCAGGGCTTCGCTCACGCGCAGACCAAGGCAGGCCGCGGTCATGGCGATCATGTTGACGTGTTCGGGGAGCCGCAACACAACCTCGCGGAACAGTTCCGGCGTCAGCACGATCGCCTCTTTCAAGACCTTGGTGACGTTCTTGATCTTGACGATGTCGGTGGGGTTGCGGCGTTCGAGCGGCAGGTACTCCCAGAGCGTCGCAAGATCAAAGAGCTTGTGCATGAGGCTGCGGACGTGGCCCTTAGTGACCGGCGCAAGCGCAAGGGACTGGAACCACTTATGAATCTCCGCAGGCCGGATCTCCGAGACCATGTGGGTGCCCCACTTCGGGCGGAGATGGGTGTTGATGATGGAGGTATAGCCGCCTTTGGTGGCGTGTCGCTCCGGCATCTCCTCGTTGATATAGCGTTCGAGCAGGGCGTTGAACGATACGTCCTTGGCGCGGGCGTACTCCGTGCCTTCGTTCAACTGGAGGAGCTGAGCCTCGACCTTCTGTCGGACCGAGGTGGCCGTTTTATAAGTTTCGCCGTCGAAGTATTGGCTCTTCGGCGTCCGCTTGCCGCCCTCTTCGATGTAGTAACGGAACTCCCAGGCGAACCCTTTTGCTCGCTTGACCTTGCGAATCGAACCCTGCTGATAGCGTTCCCGACGAGTCTGCATAGCCCCTCCAAAAGCACGTTCTGAGGGTCATTTTACCTTATCGTGGGTTATTATGGGTTGGCCTGGTTTCTGGTTTTGACTGTAAGTTATTGAAATTATGGAGCACCGAATGGGGATCGAACCCATGAATACTGGTTTTGCAGACCAGCGCGTTAGCCACTTCGCCACCGGTGCCTCCGCTGTGCCGCACGTTATAGCGGCACAGAACGTGACACAAGCTTACTCCGGTTGTGCAACCGTCCGCAGATAAGGCTTCACCGTCTTGTAACCGGGAAAGATCTTATCCGCGTCTTCGTTGGACACAGCGCCCGTGATAATGACATCGCCGCCCTGTTTCCAGTTCGCCGGAGTAGCCACCTTGTGCTTCGACGTCAGCTGCATCGAATCGAGCACGCGTATGATCTCGTCGAAGTTGCGTCCCGTGGTCATGGGATACGCCAGCGTCAGTTTGATCCGCTTGTCCGGCCCGATGACGAACACCGTGCGTACCGGAGCATTGTTCGCCGGCGTGCGGCCCTCTGAGGTCTCCCCCGCATCCCCGGGCAGCATGTCGTAGAGCTTTGCGATCTTCAACTCCGGATCGCCGATCATCGGATAGTTCACCTTGGACCCACCCACGTCTTCAATATCCAAAGCCCACTTCTCATGATTGCTCACAGGATCCACGCTGAGCCCGATGACCTTGGCCCCACGCCGCGCGAAGTCGCCTTCGAGATTCGCCACTGCGCCCAGCTCGGTCGTGCAGACCGGCGTAAAGTCCTTCGGGTGAGAGAAAAGTACAGCCCAATCATCGCCGATCCACTCGTGGAATTGAATGGTGCCGTGCGTGGTTTCAGCGGTGAAATCGGGTGCAATATCGTTGATGCGAAGTGACATGATCGATTCGCCTTCTTTGGGGTCTGCCCAATCATTCTTTAACAATCGCTTTACAAATATCCAAAGTGCGATACCAGCAATGCGAATCCTACCTAAAGCCCAACGTAAAAAACCCACCCGGCTTGTAAGCTCTGGGTGGGTTCTGTGCTTGCTCGAAGATGCTTACTTCGATTCGCTCATGCACACACCCACGCTGGGCTACAGCAACAGCAGCGCATGGAGGTCGTGTTGAGTGTCATCATCTTCATAGCGAATCTTTTGTACCGCCGCCAGCTAAGCTAGCATGAGGCAGGTTTACCTCACTGCGGTCTATCCAAACCATACTTCCGAGGAGCTTTCATGTCAAATGGCGATCCCTATGTTGCGCCTGCAACTTTAGCCTCAGTCTCAGCCCCAGCCACTCGCGCATACGACTACGCCCAGGTCGACGTCTTCGCCGAACGCCCGCTCGAAGGCAACGCCCTCGCCATCTTCACCGACGCCCGCGGCCTCTCCGACAACGAGATGCAGGCCCTCGCCCGCGAGACCAACCTCAGCGAGACCACCTTCATCCTCCCTCGCACTCCTGACCTCGAACAAGAGCGCGGCGTGCGCGTCCGCATCTTTCTCACCACCGAAGAGGTCCCCTTCGCGGGCCACCCAACCCTCGGCACCGCAAGCTGGCTCTACTGGAATCATCCCACTCTACGCGGCGCCGAACAGATCACCCTTGACCTCGGCGTCGGTCCCATCCCCATCCGCTTCACCGCGCCGCAACCAGGCGAACGCGGTGTCTTCGGCACCATGCAGCAGAACGATCCCGTCTTCGGCGAGATTCGCAACAGCAGGGAAGACCGCGTCGCACTCGCAGCAGCTCTCAACCTCTCCACCGACGATCTCGATCCCGATCTCCCCGCCCAGGTCGTCTCCACCGGAATGGCCTTCTGCATCGTTCCACTCAAATCGCTCGAGGTCGCCGCGCGCCTCAGCATCTCTGCTCAAGCCTCGCGCCCCTATCTCGATCGCATCGGAGCGAAATTCTTTCACTGCATTACTCGCGCTCATGAGAACGCAATAGCAGACTGGCACGCACGCATGCAGTTCGATGGCGGCGAAGATCCTGCCACCGGCTCCGCGTCCGGCTGCACCATCGCCTACCTCGTGCATCATGGTGTCGTCACCAGCGGTCAACTTACCATCATCGAGCAGGGAATCGAGATGCTTCGGCCGAGCCTCATTCACGTCAGCGCATCGATCGAAAATAATTCCGTCACAAAAGTGTTTGTCGGTGGCCGCACCATTCCTGTTGCAAGCGGACGCTTTTTCCTGCCGTGATGCACCCGATTTCAACAGACCCACCTTGTGAATCTCCAATGAATCCGCACCCTTTCAACATAGCGGTGGATGTGCAAGCCCTAAAATTGTTCATCTTCGCTTTTACTTCGCAGTTGCCAACCCGGCCAGCCGTTCGTACTGTTGGGAAGCGTTGACGACGGCTCTGCATGCAATGTGCCGCGCTGTTGCCGATGAAATTGCTTTCGCCTGTTTTCTGACAACTTGAGTTGAGAGAAGCTCGACTGCACGCAGTCGCGACTCCCCAGCGCACCATCGCTGTCTGCACACGCGATGAAGTCCTTGCCAGTTTTTCGGCATCGATCTTCACCGTATCCGCAGCAGATCGATTTCTTGCGCCCGCGGAACCGCGTGGCAACCTGCGACGCACACAGCCTCTCTCGCACCCCGCGGTTCGGCAGCCTCACGCTCGCCGGACAGGTGGCCCTGATCCCTCGTGGAGCAGACAGGAGAGCCTCGCTCTTCTGTCTGCCCTCCACAGGAAGCAGACGACCCACCACGCGCCGAAGAGCCAAACTCGGCCGAACCACGGGGCAATCTTCCACACCGGACCTTCGCGCCTGCAAACCAGCAGACGCAGAGACTCTGGCCCATCGGCCGCAAACCACCACAAGGTGGACTCGGCAGAAGTGAGATCGCATGCGCCCCAAGAAGACCATCCTCTGCGTAGATGACAACGAACAGATTCTCTCCGTCCGCACCTTCCTTCTCGAAACCCGTGGCTACCGCGTCCTCGCCGCACTCACCGCACAACGCGCACTGGAGCTCCTCGAACAATCCCTTCCAGGCTCCGTCGACCTCATCCTCTGCGATCTCCTCATGCCCCAGATGGACGGCAACGAACTCGTCCGCCGCGCCAAGCAGCTCCACCCCGGCCTGCCCGCAATGATCGTCTCCGGCACCGTCAACGCCATCGACCGCGCAAGCTGCGCCGACGTCTTCCTGCCCAAAGGCGCATGCTCTGCCGCCGAGATGATCGAGCGCATCCGCGTCCTCGTAGCCCGCAAGCGCGGCCCCAAAAAGGCCATAAGCGCAAGCTCACACCAGTCCCCGAGTCTCGCCGCCTTCGCCCATGCGACAGCAAGTTAGCACGCGCAAGAAGTAAGAAGAAGAACCGAGAGCGGCGGCGCCTAAGCCTCCACCAGCCCATACTTCCTCTGCCACTGCAGCTTCAACCGTGACCACACAGCGTCTTTTTCCGCAGAGGAGATCTTCGGATCGGGCTCCGACGCAAACCGCGCCGCCTCCACCTTTGCCAGCTCCAGCATCTCGCGATCGCGAATCAGATTCGCCACACGAAACTCCGGCAGCCCCGCCTGCCGCGTCCCAAAGAACTCACCCGGCCCGCGCTGCTGCAGGTCAAGCTCCGCCAGTTCAAATCCGTTCTGCGTCCGCACCATCGCATCCAGCCGGGCCTCGGCCTGTTCACTCACACGTCCACCCGTCATCAGAATGCAGAAACTCTTCGCCGCCCCACGCCCCACGCGCCCGCGCAGCTGATGCATCTGCGCCAGTCCAAACCGCTCCGCATGCTCCACCACCATCACTGAAGCATTCGGCACATCCACGCCCACCTCAATCACCGTCGTCGCAATCAACACATCGATCTCGCCCCGCTGAAACCGCCGCATCGTCACCTCTTTG
>NZ_LMUR01000018.1:54294-73651 GCF_009765825.1 Granulicella sp. L60
CCAGCCGCAGCCCATTCAGCGCACCACCACGCAACTCCTCGTACATATCCGTCGCAGCACGCAACGCCTTCTTCGGCTCGAATAACTTTTCCATCTTAGCCGCCTTTCCCTTCGCGTTCTTAGTCTTCGCAGCCGATTTTTTTTTACCACCCCGCAGCGCAGCAGACGAATCCGCTTTCAACCCAGCCGCCGCGTCATCCTCCACATCCTGCGGAAAGTCCAACTCAGGCTGATCGTCCTTCGTGCCCTCGATCACGGGATACACAATATAAGCCTGTCGCCCCGTTTCCACCTGCTTCCGCACAAATCCCCACACGTCCTCCGCCCGCTCCTCGGTCGTCCTGCGCGTCACAATCGGCGTCCTCCCCGGCGGCAGCTCATCGATCACACTCGCATCCAGATCCCCATACAGCGTCAGCGCCAGCGTTCGCGGAATCGGCGTCGCCGTCATCACCAGCACATCCGGATCGAGCGCATGATCTTTCTTCATCAGCTTGAATCTCTGCTGCACGCCAAACCGATGCTGCTCATCCACAATCACCAGCCCAAGATTGTCGAAGTCCACCTTGTCTTCAATCAGCGCATGCGTCCCAATCGCAAGATCCGTCTCCTTGCGAAAGATCCTGCCGCGCGCCTCACGCTTCGACGCCTCATCCAGCGACCCCGTTAGCAGCGTCACCCGGTACGGCCTCCCCGTTCGCGGCGACAGCACATCCCCCAGCAGCTTCCTCGCCGAAAGGTAATGCTGCGTCGCCAGAATCTCCGTCGGCGCCATCAACGCCACCTGGTACCCATTCTCAATCGCCACCAGCGCCGCCTGCATCGCAACGATCGTCTTACCCGAACCCACATCACCCTGCAGCAGACGACGCATCGGCTGCGGCCTGCGCATATCGCTCGCAATCTCTCCCAACACCCGCTTCTGCGCCGCCGTCGGATGAAACGGAAGCACCTGCTTGATCGCCTCACGCACCTTCACATTCGTCACAAACGCCGTGCCCTCGCGCTCCCGCATCCGCCGCCGCTTCAGCTCCAGCCCCAGCTCCAGATAAAACAGCTCCTCAAAGATCAGCCTGCGATGCCCCGGCGAACCCGCCGCCATCAACTCCACCATCGGCGTCCCCGCCTCCGGAAAATGCACCGCCTTCAAAGCCCGCAGCCTCCCCGGCAGCTTCAACCTCGCAAGCATCGCCCCCGGCAGCGTCTCCACCAAACCGATCTCCCCCGACCTCTGTAGCCCGGGTGCCCCATCCTTCGCGGCCTCATCGCGAAAGGTGGGATGTAAACCGTTCACCCCGCCAGCCTCCAACTCCTCAAACAAAGCCCAGATCACCCGCCGCAGCCACTTCGACCCCAGCTTCGCTCCCCACGCCGTCGTCCCCCCCAGCGACTCATACACCGGCACAATCCGTCCCACCTCCAGCATCGAAAACTCAGCATCCGGCTCACCCCTGCCCGGCAGCACCTCAAACTGCGGCTGAATCATCTTGAACTTCCCCGCGCTGCTCCGCGACGGCTCCAGCTTCCCATACAGCGCCACCATCTGCCCCACATGGAACTTGTCCCGCAGATACGTCCCACGAAACCACATGCACTTCACCGTGCTCAACCCCTGCCCGACGGTCATCTCGAACAGCGGCATACTCCGCGTCTGCAGCAGCACCGTCCCCCGCACCTCGCCGATCACCGAAGCCATCGTCCCCGCCTGCAACGCGCTCATCGGCACCGGATTCAGCCGATCCTCATACCGAAACGGCAGATGGTACAGCAGGTCCTCCACGGTCTCCACGCCGCGCTTGGCAAGCTCCACCGCCACACGCTCCCCAACGCGCTTCACATACTTAATAGGTGTAGAAAGTTCCAGCACAACCCGATGCTACAAGAATCACCCCACCGAACGTATCCACTCACCCCTGCGATTTCACCTGCGACAACAACTGTGTTGCAATAAAAACATGGCGGACTCTGACGCAAACGAACAGCGCAAGCACATCCTGCTGCACACGCCTCTCATGGCGCTCGCCGTCGCAGCCTTCGGCATAGGCACCTCCGAGTTCATCATCATGGGCCTCCTGCCCAACCTCGCCGACGACTTCCACGTCAGCATCCCCAAGGCCGGCGTCCTCGTTACCGGATACGCCCTCTCCGTCACCATCGGCGCACCCATCGTCGCCATCGCCACCGCACGCCTCGAACGCAAACTAGCCCTCCTTTTATTGATGGGCGTCTTCACCCTCGGCAACCTCGCCTGCGCCATCGCCCCCACCTACAACCTCCTCTTCGCCGCCCGCGTCCTCACCGCCCTCTGCCACGGAGCCTTCTTCGGCATCGGCAGCGTCGTCGCCGCCAACCTCGTCCCCCGCAACCAGCGCGCCCAGGCCATCGCCCTCATGTTCTCCGGCCTCACCCTCGCCAACGTCCTCGGTGTCCCCGCCGGAACCGCCCTCGGCCAGGCCTACGGATGGCGCGCGGCCTTCTGGGCCATCGTTCCCATCGGCTTCCTCGCCGCCGCAGCCGTCTTCTTTCTCGTCCCAAAACAAGCCGCCACCTCCGCCAGCCTCCTGCACGAGTTTCGCGTCCTCCGCAAGCCGCAGGTCCTCCTCGTCCTCGCCATGAGCGCCCTCACCTCCGCCTCACTCTTCTGCGTCTTCACCTACATCGCCCCTACGCTCGAAGCCGTCACCCGCGTCTCGCCCCACACCGTCACCCTCACGCTGCTTCTCTTCGGCGTCGGCATCACCATCGGCAACTTCCTCGGCGGCACCCTCAGCGACTGGCGCCCCACAGCCTTCCTCATCGCCGCTCTCTTCACCCTCCTCGCCTCGCTCTTCGCCCTCTACTACGCCGAACCCTTCCTCGTCCCCGCCATCGCCATGATCCTCATCTGGGGAGCCATCCAGTTCGCCGCCGGAGCCCCCCTCCAATCCCGCATCGTAGATCAGGCCGCCGCCGCACCCAACCTCGCCTCCACCTTAAATCAGGGCGCCTTTAACTTCGGCAACGCCACCGGAGCCTCCCTCGGCGGCATGCTCCTCACCGCTGGCTACACCTATCGCCAGCTCCCCATCGCCAGCGCCGTCGTCACTCTCGTCACGCTGGTCCTCGCGCTCCTCTCCGCCAAACTCGATCGCAAACACCGCGACGCCCACATCGCCGAAGAACTTTCGATTTTGTGAAGATAAACGCTCTATAAAGAGGGTGTTGCGTCTACCCCTCATACCATTGGCACTTCTGAAATCAATAAATGAGCAGAATATTGTAGGCTTAGTTCAAAGAACTTCGGCCGCGATCTACTTATAGGCGTAACCATGCAAGAGCACAGACAAACACGCTCTTATATTGTTCTGGGCCACGTCGAGGTTGCCATCTACGTGGTTCTCGGGGTTCTGCTTGGCGCTACCGCCATCCTCGCCATTATCGGATCCTTTCACCTCTTCCTCAATGGCGTCAGGGATCTGGGCGGCACCGATTTCATCTTTCAGCTCATCGACAGGCTCTTGCTCGTCCTCATGCTGGCCGAACTGCTCCACACCGTCCGCATCTCGATTCGTTCGCACACTCTGGTCGTCGAGCCCTTCCTCATCATCGGTCTCATCGCCATCATTCGCAGAACCCTCGTTCTTACCCTTCAGGCCGAGGGCTTCACACAAGACATGCACTGGACTCCGGATGTCGAAGCGCACTTTCACGCATCGATCGTTGAAGCCGGCATGCTCGCTCTTCTCATAACGGTATTGGTTGCCTCCATCTACGTCATCCGCAAGACCAAGTCCGAGTCAGAGATCTCTCTCTCCAGCGACCCGGACTCTGTTCAGAACGCAGACAACATCTAAAGTCCGTCGGCAGAAGAGGTAGGCAGATGTTCCCAGATGGGCCTTGGGGCGTCCCTCTCGGGATGACCAGGTTGCCCCTGATAAACTAGCTAAAATGCCCATCGTAGAACTGCAACATGTCCGCAAGGCCTACGACACCAAAATCGCCGTAGCCGACCTCAGCTTCTCCATCGAACCCGGCAGCATGTTCGGCCTCCTCGGCCCCAACGGCTCCGGCAAGACCTCCAGCATTCGCATGATGATCGGCATCACGGTCCCCGACTCCGGCACCGTCAAACTCTTCGGCCAGCCCTTCAGCCGCGACCTCCTCAAACGCGTCGGCTACCTCCCCGAAGAGCGCGGCCTCTACAAAAAGATGAAGGTCATGGACCAGCTCATCTTCCTCGGCCAGCTCCGCGGTCTCGACGCCGCCACCGCCAGCAAACGCGCCCACATGTGGTGCGAACGCCTCGAGATCACACCCGCCATCGACAAAAAAACTGAAGAGCTCTCCAAGGGCATGCAGCAAAAGATCCAGTTCATCTCCACCCTCCTCCACGAGCCCGAGCTCATCATCATGGACGAACCCTTCTCCGGCCTCGATCCCGTCAACGCCGTCCTCCTCATGGACACCCTCGTCGACCTCCGCAAGCAAGGCCGCACCATCCTCTTCTCCACCCACCGCATGGATCAGGTCGAAAAGCTCTGCGACAACATCTGCCTCATCCATAACAGTCACCTCATCCTCTCCGGCTCCATGCGCGACATCAAATCCCGCTACCCCGTTAATCGCGTCCTCATTAACTTCACCGGCGACGCCAGCTTCCTCAACCACCCCGCCATCCACTCCGCAAAAAACTACGGCGGCCACGCCGAGATCCGTCTCAACGAAGGTGCCGACGCCCAGGCCCTCCTCGCCGCCGCCATCGCCATTGGCGCACGCATCACCCGCTTCGAAGTCATGGAGCCCACCCTCGAAGAGATCTTCATCGAAAAAGTAACAGCCAACACCGCGAACGCCGCCATCGAGACCGGAGAGAACGTCCATGCATAACATCTGGCTCATCGCCAAGCGCGAGTACCTCGAACGCATCCGCACTAAGGCCTTCCTGATCGCCACCATCCTCATCCCGCTCTTCATGGGAGTCTTTGTCTTCGGCAGCGGCTACCTCGCCTCCCGCACCAAATCCTCCGCCCACCTCGCCATCGTCTCCTCCAACGCCGCCTTCGCCGCAGACCTCAAGCACGAGCTGCAATCCGGCAAGAACAGCAGCATGACCATCGACCTCCTCACCCCAACCTCCGCGTCCAGCAGCGACGAAACCCGCGCCACCCTTGACCAAAACCTCCAAAGCAAATCCGGAGACCTCACCGGCTACCTCGTCGTCACACCAGGCGCGCAGCCCAACGCCCGTCCCACCTTCACCTACGTCCCACGCTCCGCCGGCGACATCACCACCGAAGACACCCTCTCCACCGCCATCCAGAACGTCCTCACCCGCGAAGGCCTCACCCACCAGGGCATGGGCTCCTCAGACATCGACGCCCTCATGACCCCCGTCGCCATCGACACCAGCAAAACCGGCGACAGCCGCGCCGCCTTCGGAGCCGCCTACCTCCTCTTCTTCCTCATGTACATGGTCATCATGCTCTACGGCATGAACACCGCACGCTCCATCATCGAAGAAAAAACCAGCCGCGTCTTCGAGGTCATGCTCTCCACCATCAAGCCCGACGAGATGCTCGCCGGCAAGATCCTCGGCGTCGGTGCCGTCGGCATCACCCAGGTCGGCGTCTGGATGATCGCCGCCGCCGCCCTCGGCTCCACCTCGCTCGCCACCAGCCTCATCGGCAGCGGCCACGCCTTCATCAGCCCCACGCAGATCTTCTTCTTCATCGCCTACTTCATCTTCGGCTTCCTCGTCTACTCCAGCATCGCCGCCGCCCTCGGCGCCATGACCAACTCCGAACAAGAGCTTCAGCAGCTCAACATGTTCCTCGTCATCCCACTCGCCTTCTGCTTCCTCATGATCTTCGTCATCGTCCACGCGCCCAACTCCACCCTCGCGCAGGTCGTCTCGCTCATCCCCTTCTGCAGCCCGCTCCTGATGAACTTCCGCATCTCCCTCACGACAGTCCCACCATGGCAGATCGGCCTCTCCTTCGTCCTGATGTCGCTCACCATCCTCGCCATCCTCTGGGTCGCCAGCCGCATCTACCGCGTCGGCATCCTCATGTATGGCAAAAAACCCAACCTCCCCGAGATCCTCCGCTGGCTCAAGTACAGCTAACCGCTGTCAGTAATTTGTCATTCCACAGCGCAGCGGAGGAATCTGCTTCTGTCGTTGCATTTTGTTTGTCATCCCGTAGGGATCTGCTTCTGTCGTTGTTGTTGCAGTTGTTCTTGAGCTAGCCTCACCAAGCCCCCTGCTTCCCTCCATACCACCACACCATCCCCACGGTCAGCGTAGGCTGATCCGTCGAAAGCACTCCCGGCTTATTCGTCAAGAAGAACGGAACATTGCTCCAGTCATTGCGATACTCCACCCGCGTCAGAAATCCCTCGCCAAATTTATACTCATATGTTCCCGTAAACTCCTTCAGCGCCTGCGTCGTCCCGCTAAACAATCCCCCGCGATCCGACAGATACTCCGTCCTCCCCGCCAGCGCCATCTTCGGCCTCAACTGATACCGCACATAAGCCGCCCCGCCATCCACATGCGACGGAGCCGAAGACTCACCCGGCGCAGCCGTAGCCCACAGCCGCGAGATCAGATAATCTCCTTCAACGGAAAACGCCAGCTTCGGCGTCGCATTCCACGTCACATAGCTGTCGAAGATATGCGTCTTCCCATCCGGCGCAGGGTTAAGTTGCTGCAGACACAACCCCGGCTGCACCGGAGCCGTGCAGTTCGTCGCCGCCACCGTATCCGGATGCTCCTGTCCCAGGTAGTAGTTCACATTCCACGTCACATTCTTCGCAGGCTGAGCCGTAAATCCAAACAACTCATCCTTGAACGAGTTCGTAGGCTCCGACTGATTCGTCCCATTCACAATCCAGTAGTTCACCGCCAGCCTGTCGTTCACCTTATAGCTCGCCCGAACCCCTTCATGGTAGAAGGGCAGATAATTAAAGAAGAAGGACCGCGAGTAGTTCGCCTGGTCCTTCGTATAGTTGCCTTCAATCCCAAGCGAACTAGCCCACTTACCCACATCCACCGTCAGTCCCTTGCCCACCGGCACCACATACGTCCCATAAGCCTGAAAGATATTTCTATAGATCTCCGGCCGCGTCTCGTTCGCTGGATTTCCCTGCAGCGTCTCCGTCGCCTGTCCAAACTGCAGGTCCAGCCGAACCCCATACCGCCGCCCCTCAGCCACATCCGGATCCAGCGCAAACACCACATCCGCCTGGTTCAGGCTGAACACATTACTCAACACATCGTAGGCCCGCAGATACTGCACCCGCCCAATCGGATGGTCGAAGTCATAGTCGTAGTAGCCATCGACCGCGTAGTTCAGCGTAGCCCCACCGGGCAGCACCGTCGGTAGCTTCGAAAGCACCGGTGTACTCGCCGCCCCCGCACTCTGCGTCCCCGTCGAAACCCCAACCCCCACCGTCGTCCCGCCTCCCACCGTTGTCCCCGCACCCGCACCCGTCGTCGTTGCAGCAGCAACCCCCACCGAACTACTCGAAACGCTCTCCACACTGCTCCGAACATCCGCACCTTCACTCGCCGCCGCCACAGCCGCAGCCCGCTCCCTATGCAGCGCCTCTTCCAGCGCGCTCACCCGCAGCGAAAGCTCACGCACCATCTGCCGCAGGTCTTCATCCTCCTGCTTGGCAGCCACCGCATTCGAGCTCTGAGCATACCCTTCGCTCCCGCCAAACATACTCACAACCAGGACCAGCAACACGAGCATCATCAAAGTGAGCCGATTTAAACAACGCATAGAGAACTCCTCCAAACAAATTAAGCAAAGCACGAGCTTCATCAGATGTCCGTAAAGATCTCACAGCTTTCTTAGCAGAGTTTGATAACATCCAACCCCTCCGCACGAGCATCTCTCAGCCGCTTCCCGCCGCCGCACAGGTAAACTCAACCAGTGGCCTCCATCTACACCCTGAAGCAGCGCCTCGCCCTCGCCGTCATCCCGCGCATCGCGAGCATGGTCATCTCTCTTCTCGGTGTCACCCTCCGCTACGAGGACGTCTGCGAACCCAGCGCCTTCCCCGGCTACGACACCCCACCCCCCGCCGTCTACGCCTTCTGGCACCGCTGTCTCATCGCCTGCGCCTGGCGCTTCCGCAACCACGGCGTCACCATCCTCATCAGCCGCAGCTTCGACGGCGAACTCATCGCCCGCACCGTCGAACGCCTCGGCTTCGTCGCCATCCGCGGCTCCAGCTCCCGCGACGGCAGCTCCGGCCTCCGCAACCTCTACCGCGCCTACCTCGACGGCTGCTACTGCGCCATCACCGCCGACGGCCCCCGCGGTCCCGCCATGGTCGCCAAACCCGGCGTCACCCAACTCGCAAAACTCGCAGGCGCCGACGTCGGAGTCTTCTACGCCCATCCCCACAGCTCCTGGCAGCTCCGCTCCTGGGACCGCCTCCTCATCCCCAAACCCTTCTCTCGCGTCACCATCGGCTGGACCCGCCGCGCCGCCCCCGACCATCCCGCCGTCCAGTCCGCCCTCGACCGCTCCGTCACCCTAGCCGAATCCCGAGCCGAATCAAGAGCCGAAAAAAATACTTCAAAAACCTGACGTACTTTTCACCGCCCGATCTACCCGCACGAACTCACCACCAAGCCACCACGTCCACCACACAACGCACCATCAACAGCACCACAAAAAACACACCCATTGCGCGTAACCGACTTCCATTTCGACCTTCCCGAAGAGCTCATCGCCCAGTCCCCACCGGAGATTCGCGGCTCCAGCCGCATGCTCCTCCTCGACCGCCGCACCGGCCTCTACCAGGACAATTTTTTCCGCAATCTCCCCCAAATCCTCCAACCCGGCGACCTCCTGATCCTCAACGACAGCCGCGTCCTCCCCGCCCGCCTCTACGCCACCCGCGCCCGCAGCCAGCAGACCCAGCACAGCTCCCCCGACCCCACCGGCCGCGTCGAAGTCCTCCTCACCCAACAACTTACTTCCACCGACTGGACCACCCTCGTCCGCCCCAGCCGCAAGATCCAACCCGGCGAACGCCTCCTCTTCCACGCCCCCAACGAACCTTCCCCCCTCCTCGAAGCCGAAGTCCTCGCCGCCGCCGACTTCGGCGAACGCACCCTCCGCTTCGCCCCCACGCCCAACTTCCACGCCATCCTCGACCGCATCGGCCACATGCCCCTCCCCCCCTACATCCACCGTGGCGACAGCGCCGACGACCGTCACCGCTACCAAACCGTCTTCTCTCAACAACTTGGCTCCGCCGCCGCACCCACCGCCGGCCTTCACTTCACCCCCCAGATCCTCACCCAGCTCAAACAAAACCACATCCAGATCGAGACCATCACCCTCCACGTCGGCCTCGGCACCTTCCAGCCCGTCCGCGCCGAAGAACTCAAAGACATCCACCTCCACGCCGAGCGCTACACCCTCCCCGCCGCCACCGCCTCCGCCATCAACGCCGCTCTGGCTGCGGGAAAACGCATCATCGCTGCCGGAACCACCACCACCCGCACCCTCGAACACTGCGCCCAGATCGCCGCAGGAAAACCCCTCGAACCTCACTCCGCCGAGACCAGCATCTTCATCAGCCCCGGCCACAAATTCCAAATCGTCAGCGGCCTCCTCACAAACTTTCATCTCCCACAATCCACGCTACTTATGCTGGTCAGCGCACTCGCGGGTAGGGAAGCGGTCCTCGCCGCCTACGCCCACGCCGTCCGCGAAAAATACCGATTCTTCAGCTACGGCGACTGCATGCTCCTTCTATAAAGACATGTCCTGCCGGACGGGCCGCTTACTCAGCGGGAGGTCACTTCGTGACGCGTATACCTGTCACGCAATGACCACCTGCAAAGCTCCTCCCGCTGGTCGGAATCATCATCGCGCCGAGCAACGCGAGGCCCCAAGCCGCCCATCTCACCCCGACCGGTACAAAAGTCACGAAGTGACCTCCCCACGAGCAGTGGGCCCGTCCGGCAGGACACGCGCTACCATCTAAAAGTCATGGCATCTTCTCTCACGCAAACACAGCCCGAAGCCAAGCACTACACCAAGCCCCCCATCTACCTGCTCGACAGCATGGCCTTCATCTTCCGCGCCTACCACGCGATGCAGCGCCAGCGCCCCATGTCTACCCGCACCGGCATCCCCACCGCCGCCACCTATGTCTTCGTCAACATGATCAACAAGCTCCGCAAGGACTTCTCCCCGCTCTACCTCGCCGCCGTCTACGACCTCTCCGGCCCCGTCTTCCGCGACGAGCGCGCCCGCGACATGAAGGCCGTCAAAAAGTTCAACATTAAGACCCAGCAGTTCGAAGAGATCGACTACCTCGGCTACAAAGCCAACCGCGCCGAGATGCCCGCCGACCTCGCCCAGCAGCTCCCCTTCATCCGCCGCGCCCTTGAAGCCTTCCGCATACCCATCCTCAGCTACGAAGGCTTCGAAGCCGACGACGTCATCGGAACCCTCTCCTGCAAACTCAGCGCCCTCGGCCACAAGGTCTTCGTCGTCTCCTCCGACAAGGACATGATGCAGCTCGTCAATGACGACGTCGTCATCCTCAACCCCACCAAAGACAACCTCATCCTCGATCGCGCCGGAGTCGAAGCCGCTCTCGGCGTCCCTCCCGAACGCGTCATCGACGTCATGGCCCTCCGCGGCGACTCCATCGACAACATCCCCGGCGCACCCGGCATCGGCGACAAAGGCTCCGTCGAACTCATCCAGCAGTTCGGCACCGTAGAGGCTGCCCTCGACGCTGCCACTGCCACGCCCGACGCAGTCAAACGCAAAACGTATCGCGAATCGTTACAAAATAATCGCGACAACATCCTTCTCTCCAAAGAGCTCGTCACCATCCACACCGGCGTCCCCATCGACTACGAACTCGAGGACATGCGCACCCAGCCCCTCGACAACGCCGCCTGCCGCGAACTCTTCTCCGAACTCGAGTTCACCACGCTGCTCAAAGAACTCGCACCCTCCGCCGACAACACCCCCATCACCTACAATTTGTCACCCACCGAGGCACAAATAGCAGAACTCCTCGCCGACGCCCGCTCCACCAGCGCCTCCGGTGCGGTCAAGGGTGAGATCAAGGGCCTCACCATCGCCGTCTTCGAAGACGCCCGAGCCCTCGCCGAAGAGGTCGCCGCCGAATCCACCGAAGAGGACGTCGAGCTGGAACCACCCGCCTCGCACTCCATGGATCTCTTCGCAGCTCCCTCCGAACCCCAGGCCACAGCCACCCGCACCACCACCGCACCAACCTCTCTGCAACTCGGCCTCACCACCTCCGACACCACTGCCATGGTCGTCTCCATCGACACTCCCGGCCTTCGCGAAGCCCTCGCCGACCCCACCCTCCCCAAGCACGTCCACGACCTCAAAGCCGTCCTCCGCGCCCTCGAACCTCACGCCCTCACACTCGCCGGCGTACGCGACGACGTCATGCTCTACAGCTATCTCATCAACCCCACCCACGGCTCCCACATCCTGCCCGACGTCACCGCCCGCTTCACCAATCGCGCCCTCACGCGCCCATCCAAGACGCCCAGCAGCGACGAGATGGCGAACCTCCTCCCCGAGGCCGCCAACGCCGTTCACCGCCTCTCCAGCACCCTCCGCGAACAGATCGAATCCGCCAGCCTCACCCACATCTACGAGACCATGGACCTCCCTCTCGTCTCCGTCCTCCTGCGCATGGAGCAGGCCGGCGTACGCATCGACTCCACCGTCCTCGCCGCTATGTCCAACCGTCTCGCCATCGACATCGACAACCTCGCCGAACGCATCTACGCCCTAGTAGGCACCTCGATGGGCTCCGAATCCGGTCACCGCTTCAACATCAACTCCCCCAAGCAACTCGGCGACGTCCTCTTCAACAAGATGCTCCTACCCAAGCCCATGAAGTATGGCAAAGGCAAGGTCGTCAGCACCGCACAGGACGTCCTCGAAGAACTCGCCGAACACCACCCCGTCCCCGCCCTCGTCCTCGAGTACCGCCAGCTCGCAAAACTCAAATCCACCTACCTCGACTCCCTCCCGCAGCTTGCCGACGCCCAGGGCCGCGTCCACACCACCTTCAACCAGGTCGGCACCGCCACCGGCCGCCTCTCCAGCACCAACCCCAACCTGCAAAACATCCCCACCCGCACCGCCCTCGGTCGAGAGATTCGCGCCGCCTTCATCGCCGCCCCCGGCAACGTCCTCATGTCCGCCGACTACTCGCAGATCGAGCTCCGACTCATGGCTCACTTCTCGCAAGACCCACTCCTGCTCGACGCCTACCGCACCGGCAAGGACATCCACACCCTCACCGCCAGCGAGGTCTTCGGCGTAGACCCCGCCACCATGGACAAAGAGACCCGCGCCCGCGCCAAGGCCGTCAACTTCGGCATCGTCTACGGCATCAGCCCCTTCGGCCTCGCCGCCCAGCTCAACATCGACCAGAAGACCGCGAAGCAGTACATCGAGACCTACTTCGACCGTTACAAGGGCGTTCAGCGCTTCATCGAGGAGACCCTCGAAACCGTCCGCCGCGATCAGGCCGTCAAGACCTACTTCGGCCGCGTCCGCCCCATCCCCGACATCCAGTCCCGCAACCCCAACATGCGCGGCTTCGCGGAGCGCACCGCCGTCAACACGCCCCTGCAAGGCACCGCCGCCGATCTCATCAAGCTGGCCATGCTCAAGATCGACGCCGCCATCACCCAGCGCAAACTCAAATCCCGCATGACCCTCCAGGTCCACGACGAACTCCTCTTCGACACCATCCCCGAAGAGGCCGACGAACTCCAGCAGCTCGTCAAACACGAGATGGAAAACGTAGCCGAGTTCTCCATCCCCATCGTCGCCGAAGTTGGCATAGGCCCCAACTGGCGCGACATGAAGTAGCGACAACGATCCCGCGTGCTAGCATGCGGGATAGACCGGATAGATGGATAGATCGATAAGCTCACGCTATCTGAAATAGTTCTTTAATCACGCACTCAGGAGAAGATCTGGCATGGGATTGAAACAGCGGATGAAAGGAATGATCCGCTCCACGTTCGAGGTCGGGCAGCGATTCAACGTAGATATTCTGCCCCGCCACTTCTACTCCGAGATTCCATCCATTCAACAGCTTCGCGCCACCAACGCCTGGCGCAGGCCCCGCAGCATGAAACACATCGCCGGAGCCGACCTCCCCTCGCAGCAAGCCTTCGCCGCATCCTGCACGCAGGGCCTCGAAGCCAGCATGACCGCGACCTCTCTCCATCGCCGCGCCTGCGAGATGAACGGCCTGCACGAGGGCTTCGGCCCCATCGAAGCTGACTTCCTCTACTGCTTCGTCCGTTCGCAAAAACCTCCGGTCATCATCCAGATAGGCTGCGGCGTCTCCACCGCCATCTGCATCCTCGCCGCTGCCGACGCCGGATACAAACCCAACATCATCTGCATCGAACCCTACCCGACCCAGTTCCTCACCGATCAGGCTGCAGCCGGAACCCTTCGTCTCGTCGTAGAGAAGTTCGAAGACACCACCCTCCCCATCGCCGACCTACTCCAAAACGGCGGCCTCTTCTTCGTCGACTCCAGCCACACCCTCGGCCCCGCCGGCGAAGTCACCCAACTCATCTGCGAAGCCCTCCCCACCTTGCCCTCCGGCACCTGGGCCCACTTCCACGACATCATGTTCCCCTACGACTACTCGCCCGACATCCTCACCTCCGAGCTCTTCTTCTGTCACGAGACCGCCCTCCTCTACGCCTTTCTGCTGCAAAACAATCGCTATAGCATCGCCGCCTCCCTCTCCATGCTCCATCACGAATCTCCGATCCAACTCGCGGCCTACCTTCCCAACTACAAACCCGCCCGATTCGACCAGGGACTTCGCCTCACCAGCGGCCACCACCCCAGCTCCATCTACCTCCGCGTTCAATAGCTGTTCCAAGCGACACCGCAGTCGATCTCCTCTAACATCACTCCATGAGAACGTCCCTCCGTCTCTTCGCCCCACTCCTCTTCGCGTTGGCTGCCACCTCGCACGCCCAGCAGACCCTCCCCCTCTGGCCCAACGGCAACCCCGAGCCCTCCAAGATCACCGGCCCCGAGACCGATCCCACCACCGACGCCAACCGCATCGTCTCCGGCAAACTCACCATCCGCGTCACCAACGTCAGCAAACCCACCCTCACCGTCTACTCACCACTCCCCGCCAACAACACCGGAGCCGCAGCCCTCGTCTTCCCCGGCGGCTCCTACATCCGTCTCTCCTGGAACCTCGAAGGCACCGAAGTCTGCGACTGGCTCAACTCCCTCGGCATGACCTGCGTCCTCGTCAAGTACCGCGTCCCCGAAGACGGCCACTATCCCGAAAACGTTGAAGACCTCGAAGACGCCCAGCAAGCCATGCGCCTCACCCGCGCCCACGCCTCCGAGTGGCACATCGACCCCAATCGCATCGGCGCCATCGGCTTCTCTGCCGGAGCCCACCTCGCCGCCGTCCTCAGCACCCACCCCGACTTCCAGGGCAAAAACATCCCCGCCTCCACCATCGGCGCCCGCCCCAACTTCCAGATGATCCTCTACCCCGGCTGGCTCAGCGGTCCCGGCGGCAAGGTCAACCCCTCCCTCGAACCTACCCCGCAGCTTCCGCCCACCTTCCTCGTCCAAGCCGAAGACGACTACACCGCCCACGTCGAAAACTCCCTCATCTACTTTCAGGCCCTCAAAGACGCAAAGATCCCCGCCGAACTCCACCTCTTCACCTCCGGCGGCCACGGCTTCGGCCTCCGTCCCACCGACCGCCCCATCTCCCAATGGCCCGCCCTCGCCGAAACCTGGCTGCACACCATCCACATCCTCGGACCACCCGGCCCGCTCGTCCGCCCCTGAACCATAACTCTTCAGTCCTCGCGGATAAAACCCGGAAAACCCTCCCGCCTGATAAACTTAAAAATCTGTGCCGGGTACACGCGCACCCAGTGTTCTCTCGAAGCGGTCACACCGCCTCGAGCAAAATTCGACCGCCTCGAGCAAAAAGGAAATCAATCAAAGTGGATCAGCAGACCAAGCAGGCTCTCAAGCACGACCAGTTCGTCGACACCACCACCCACAGCGTGGAGTGGGCGAGCGAAAACCGCCGCTCCCTCATCGTCGCCGGCGTCGCTCTCCTCGCAGTCATCGTCGTCATCGTTGCCAGCGTGCTCATCTATAACAGCCGTGCCGGTCAGGCCTCCGTCGCCTTCGGTGCTGCCATGCAGGACTACCAGACGCCCCTCGCCGCACCCGGCCAGCCCGTACCTCCCGGCGTCAAAACCTACGCCTCCGTCTCCGACCGCGCCAAAGCCGCCAACGGCCTCTTCCTCGCCGTCGCCGACAAGTACAGCATGACCCCCGACGGCAAGGTCGCCCGCTACTTCGCCGGCCTCACCTACATGGAGCAGGGACAGAACGGCCCCGCCGAGAGCACCCTCAAAGAAGTCGCCGGCGGTTGGAACAACGACCTCGCCGCTCTCTCTAAACTCGCCCTCGCCCAGCTCTACCGCCAGACCAACCGTGACCCCCAGGCCGTCGATCTCTACAACGAGCTCACCGCCAAGCCTGCCACCACCGTACCCGCCGGCATCGCCCAGCTTCAGCTCGCCGAACTCTACGAAGCCCAGGGCAAGCCCGAGCTGGCCAGAAAGATCTACGCCCAGCTCAAAGACAAGGACGCCAAAGGCCCCGCCGGACAGCTCGCCGCGCAGAAGCTGAACCCCGCACCCGCAGGCGGCCCCGCCGGTCAGTAACACTTCACTCTGCAATCAAGCACAAAAATCAAAGCATAAAAATCAGGGATGCAAGGCTTCAAAGCCCATGCATCCCTGATCTACGTCTACCCATCAGAGCCGTTTCGCTATTGCCGTAAAGCGACTATCGATTAATCGATAGTCGTCTTCTCGTTTAGAAGACTGCCTTCTGATTGAGAAGGTCGTCATTCTGACCCCTGAGCGTGTCGAAGGGGAAGAACCCCCGTATTGTTTCTTTGTCTTTGCCGCTACACTTGCTGTTGTTCTTGCTCTACCCCAACTTCACGAACGCACCCCAGCCTCACACCCCAAGATCTTCATCGTGCAATATCTCCGCACGCCCAACGTCGCCGCGCAACGCCTCTTCCGCATCCGTCCTCAGCCTCGTCAGCACGCTCCACTGATCGTTCTCCTTCGGCGGTCCCACCCACACCGGCAGCGGCATCCTCAGATACTCCGAGAGCGCAAACGCATGCGGCTCATACAGCGCGCGAATCGTATTCAGCCTCTTCGCCGAAGCCGGGTCCCCGCACAGCCGCACATGGTTCTCCCCCAGCGCATCGCACAGCCGGTAAAAGTCCTTCGCCGGAAGTCGTTCCACATCATTGCGCTTCTGCCACGCCCTCTGCTGCTGCACCCGAAACACCTGTCCCAGATCTACCAAAGCATGACGCGCCATCACAAACGTAAGCTGCGCCTGCCGCGACGGCGTCCCCTCCACCACCGAGATCAGTAGCGCGCACACATCCAATATCGACACCAGCGCCGACAACCAGCTCTGGTTATCGTGCTGCGACCTGTAGTAGCAAAGAATCGGATACGACACATGCGACTCCAATATCTCCGCCGACCATCGCTCCCACTCCTCCAGCAGACCCGACAGAGCCTCCTCGCCGCCCTCAAATCCATGCCGCCGCATAATCTCCGCAGCGTTCGGAGGCGAACCCGCCCTCGAATCCAGCAGCGCTACATTCACCTCGCGCCGCGAGAAAGCCTGATACAACACCGGCAGATAGCCGATCACCAGCGCCACAAATCCCAGCCCCACGCCCGACTCGACGATGATCAACGCGCGAGCCAGCAGGCTGTGCGGAACCACATCTCCAAGCCCCAGCGTAAACAGCGTCGTGCCGCTCACATACAGGTCCGTGCCAAACAGCGCCAGCACGCCCCGGTCATGCCCCATCATCACATCGCCAAACGGCGACCGCATCGAAAAGTACAGCAGCGCAAAGCCGCAGATCAGCAGCAGCGCCCACACCAGCAGCAACAGCAGCAGCGATAGCGGACCATACACGCTATAGATCTGCTCCCGGCGCCTCCTCTCGCGGGCCAACTCGGCCATCAGCACCCACGGAGGCCAGGTCAGCATGAAAAACAACCGCGTAAGCTGGTGCGCCCCCGTAGGCCGGCGCGGCAGAATGATGGTCTGGAACGCATCCAGCGCTACACCCAGACAACACATCAATCCGGCAATCAAAGCAAAGACATGCACAGTAAATCCTCTTCCGGCCATCAGATGCAACGGCCTGCGTAAACCTTATCAGACCCTCACAGAGCCACTTGCAGCGATCCTCTCGTAACTCCAGCAACCACCTTCTTTGCAGATTTTTTCGTAACATCCACAGAACCCGGCACGTCTATAGCTCAGATAAAATATTCAAAGACACAGGATTTTCATTCGACAATCCACTTCATCAGGCCTACTCTCACACCATCAACCGAAGTCTTGGTGTGTGCGCCACCGCCGAACCAGCAGGAGGTACCCATGCAGCGTGTGCTTGTAGTAGATGACGATCATCTCGTCGCCGATACACTCACGATGATCTTCGAAAAGAGCGGCTTCACCGCCAAGGCAGCCTACTCCGCCGACCAGGCCCTGACCTGCTCGCGGGAGTTCCCGCCCGATCTTCTGCTCTGCGACGTCACCATGCCCGGTCGCGACGGTCTCTCGCTCGCCACCGACGTGGCCCGCGAGCTTCCCGCCTGCCGCATCCTCGTCCTCACCGGCTTCTACTCCAATATCAAAAACGTCCGCGAACACACCCGCAGATTCGTCCGTCCGGTAGGCATCCTCACCAAACCCTGCCAACCCTCCGAACTCCTCCGCGAGGCCGCCGCTCTTCTAGCCAGCGCCTGATCATCGGACACCGCATGCCCGACCTCGGCCGCACCCTCATCTTTCTCGGTCTCCTCCTCGTCGTCGCAGGCGCAGTCATCCTCGGCTTCAATCGCCTCAACCTGCCCCTCGGACGTCTCCCCGGCGACCTCAACTGGCGTGGCCGCAACTGGTCCGTCTCCTTTCCTCTCGCGACCTCCATCATCGTCAGCATCGTTCTCAGCCTCCTTCTGTGGATCGTCGGGCGCATCCGCCGCTAGCCTCTAAAAGACTCTGTCCTGCCGGACGGGCCGCTTACTCAGCGGGAGGTCACTTCGTGACGCGTATACCTTGCCGTGGCGCCACGAGGACCCTACTCCTCCCGCTGGTCGGAATCTAAAGCCGACCAACGGAAGGCCCACCCGAAGGGGTATACAAGTCACGAAGTGACCTCCCGCCGAGCAGGCGGCCCGTCCGGCAGGACACCCCCCACGATGCTAGACTCAGGCGGTATGTCTGAGAGGGAAGACAACCCGCCACCCCCGCCAACGCTCGCCAGCCTCCGAGCCCGCAAGGGAAAGCTCCGCACCGCAAAACATCCCTCCTCTCCGACACAAGACCTCCAGCCCGGCCTCTTCTCCGTCGTCGTCGAAACCTCGTCGACCACCATCGTCCTCGAACCCGCCGCCCCGCAACGTCCAGCGCCAGCCATCAAAATAACCACCGAGCGCCGCATCTGGACCGTCCGCGCCCTCGTCACCGACATCCGTCAGCAAGTCGAAACCGCCTACACCGACCTCTGGGTCGAAGGTGAGATCTCCAACTGCCGCCCTGCCCCCTCCGGCCACATCTACTTCACCCTCAAAGACGGCGAAGCCCAGCTTCCCGTCGTCCTCTTCCGCCGCCAGGCCCAACTCCTTCGCTTCCGCCCCGCCGACGGCCTCGCCGTCCTCGTCCGTGGCCGCATCTCTGTCTACGAGACCCGCGGCCAGCTCCAGCTCATCGCCGAAACCCTCGAACCCCGCGGTGCCGGAGCCCTCCAGCTCGCCTTCGAACAGCTCAAAGCCCGCCTCCTCGCCGAAGGCCTCTTCGACGCCGACCGCAAGCGCCCCCTCCCACCCTTCCCCCACTGCATCGGCATCATCACCTCGCCCACCGGCGCCGTCATCCGCGACATCGTCACCGTCGTCCGCCGCCGCCACGCCCGCCTCAACCTCCTCGTCTATCCCGCCACCATGCAGGGCGCCTCCAGCCCGCAGTCCGTAGCCGCCGGTATCAACTGGTTTAACGCCAACCCCGATAAAGCCGACCTCATCCTCATCGCCCGCGGCGGCGGCTCCATGGAAGACCTCGCCGCCTTCAACGACGAGACCCTCGCCCGTACCATCGCCTCCTCCACCCTCCCCATCGTCTCCGCCATCGGCCACGAGACCGACTTCACCATCGCCGACTTCGTAGCCGACCTCCGCGCCCCCACCCCCTCCCCC
>NZ_LMUR01000018.1:73829-91797 GCF_009765825.1 Granulicella sp. L60
TCCGCCTCGACTCCGCCACCCACCGCCGTCTCCGCATCCACACCCAGCGCCTCGCCGCCCTCACCGATCGCCTCCGCCGCCAGAACATCGCCACCCGCATCGCCATTACCCACCGTCGCCTCCAAGCCGCCACCCAGCGCCTCCAAACCGTCGCCACCCAAACCCTCGCCACCAGCGAAACCCGCCTCAACCGCGCCTCCACCTGCCTCGAAGCTCTGTCCCCCCTCGCCGTCCTCAATCGCGGTTACGCCCTCATCTACACCGCAGAAGGCGTCATCCTCCGCTCCTCCACCGAAACTGCCCCAGGCGACACCATCCACGCCCGCCTCGCCCAAGGCAGCCTCGAAGCCACCATCAAACAAACAAAATGAACCCACCCTGCCCCGACCAACGGGAGGACCCACCTACCTCATCCACCTCGACAAGGTATACAAGTCACGAAGTGACCTCCCGCCGAGCAGGCGGCCCGTCCGGCAGGACATATCGTCTAAAATTTTTTAACGCAACGGAGACCCGCACCTCATGAAGAAGCTCTTCGGTACCGACGGCATCCGCGCCGTCGCCGGCCAATCCCCCCTCGACGCCCCCACCGTCTACGCCATCGGCATCGCCCTCGGCAAAACCCTCTCCGCCAAATCTCCCACCCCCAAAGTCCTCCTCGGCATGGACACCCGCGAATCCAGCGCCTGGATCGCCGCCACCCTCACCGCCGGCCTCGATGCAGGCGGAGCATCCGTCGAAAGCGCCGGCACCATCACCACCCCCGCCATCGCCTTTCTCACCCACACCCACGGCTTCGCCACCGGCGTCGTCATCTCCGCCTCGCACAATCCCTGGCAGGACAACGGAATCAAGCTCTTCGGCCCCGACGGCTACAAGCTCCCCGACGCCCTCGAGCTCGCCATCGAAGACGAGATCTTCCGCCAGCTCGCCGCCAACACCACCGCGCCAAAACAAACCATCCCGCCCGCCGTCAACGAAGCCGACCGCGCCGAATATGTCCGCTTCCTCCTCGCCGCCGTCCCCGGCCTCTCCCTCGACAACCGCCGCATCGTCATCGACTGCGCCAACGGAGCCGCCTCCGCTGTAGCCCCCGAGCTCTTCGCCGGCCTCGGTGGCGAAGCCATCATCACCCACGCCAGCCCCGACGGCCGCAACATCAACGAAGCCTGCGGAGCCCTCCACCCCGACATCGTCGCCGGAGCCGTCCGCCACCACAAAGCCTCCATGGGCATCACCTTCGACGGCGACGCCGACCGCGCCCTCTTCGCCGACGAGAACGGCAACGTCGTCAACGGAGACGCCGTCCTCCTCCTCGCCGCCCGCGACCTCCAATCCCGCGGCCTCCTCACCAACAACACCGTCGTCGCCACCACCATGTCCAACATGGGCCTCGAAGCCGCCCTCAAGTGCAGCAACATCCACATGCTTCGCGCCGCCGTCGGCGACAAGTACGTCCTCGAACAGATGATCGCCACCGGCGCAGCCCTCGGCGGCGAACAGTCCGGCCACATCATATTCACTGGCCGCAGCACCACCGGCGACGGCCTCCTCACCGCCCTCCTCCTCCTCGACATCGTCCACCGCAGCGGCAAAACCCTCGGCCAGCTCGTCGCCGACCTCAAGGTCTTCCCCCAGGTCATCGTCAACGTCAAAGTCCGCGAGAAAAAGCCCCTCGACACCATCCCCACCGTAGTCGCCGCCATCGCCGCCGCCGAAGCCGAACTCGCCGACTCAGGCCGCGTCGTCATCCGCTACAGCGGCACCGAAGCCCTCGCCCGCGTCATGATCGAAGCCGAATCAGAATCCCTCATGCGTCTCCACGCCGACACCATCGCCTCTGCCATCCGCACCGAACTCGGCATCTAACCTCGAAATAGTTTAGATATCAACGCCGATACTGAGGGAGAGCCATTGGCACCACTTGAACCCGTCGCCGCAGACTCTGACGAGCGTGTGCGAAAGCCCGCGGCCTACGCCTGCGCCTTCATCCTCCCCTTCATCGCCACCTGGATCACAACGCACTATCCCGAATTTCACTCCATCCCCTTCGCCCTCCACTTCGCCTTCATCGCTGGCGTAGCCTCCTTCGGCGGACTCGGCCCCTCGCTCGTCGCCGTCGTCCTCTCCATCGCCTCGTCCAACCCTCACGTAACCGCTTCCTCGAACGAGTGGTCGCTCTCCAAAGAGCACATCGAACGCGCCGCCGCCCTGCTCCTCTGCGCCTTCTTCATCACCTTTCTCGCCTGGAAGCAGCGCCGAACCGAAGCCAAACTTCGCGGAGCCCTGCTCACCCTCCAGTCCCGCACCGACGCCCTCATCGAGGCCCAGCACGGAGGCGAGTCCGCCGCGTGGGTCCTCGACACCGAAACCCACCAGACCCTCTGGTACGAAGGCGGAACCGAGATCTTCGGACGCCCCTTCAAAGAGATGGAGCAGTTCGCCTCCCCCATCGCCCTCGTCTATCCCGAAGACCAGCAGCGCGTCCGCGACATCACCAACGCCGCCATCCAGACCGGCCAACCCCTCCAGATCGAGTTCCGCATCCTCTGGCCCAACGGCGACCTCCACTGGCTCGAGACCCGCGGCGTCCAGGTCACCGGCAGCGGCCACCTCTGGCGCGGCGTCACCTTCGACGTCACCCGCCGCAAGCTCGTGGAGACCGCCCTCGTCCGTTCAGAAAAACTAGCCGCCATGGGCCGCCTCGCCTCCACCGTCGCCCACGAGGTCAACAACCCCCTCGAAGCCGTCACTAATCTCCTCTATCTCGCCCGCCTCGACTCCTCTCTCAGCGAAGACACGCGCTCCTACCTCAACCTCGCCGACGAAGAGCTTGCCCGCCTCGCCAACATCACCCGTCTCACCCTCACCTTCGTTCGCAGCACCGGCGTCCGCGCCCCCATCGACGTAGCCGCCACCGTAGAGAACGTCCTCGGCCTCTTCCGCCGCAAGTGCGATCTCCTCAACGTCGCCATCCAGCGCTTCTACACTCCCGGCGTCACCATCGAGATCCTCGAGCACGAGCTTCGCCAGATCCTCATCAACCTCATCTCCAATGCCGTCGATGCGCTCTCCAAAGAACCCTGCCGCCTGCACCTTCACGTTCACCAACACGGCGACCACGCCGTCATCCTCATCGAGGACAGCGGACGCGGCATCCCGGCCGCCAACCTGCCGCGCGTCTTCGATGCCTTCTACACCACCAAGGGCGAGCTGGGCACCGGCATCGGCCTCTGGGTCACGAAGGAGCTGGTAGAAAAAAACGGCGGTGAGATCTCCGTAGAGAGCGGAGGCCTCAGCGAAGGAATGGCGACGCGCTTTTGCCTGCGGTTTCCCTGCTCAAAAGACTCTGTCCTGCCGGACGGGCCGCTTACTCAGCGGGAGGTCACTTCGTGACGCGTATACCTGCCCATCCCGCGCCGAAGGAATAAGTCCTCCCGTTGGTCGGAATCATCATCCTGCCGACCAACGGGAGGCCCACCCGAAGGGGTATACAAGTCACGAAGTGACCTCCCGCCGAGCAGGCGGCCCGGCCGGCAGGCCATGCATTTGTCTGTCAAGCCCCCAAGCAACGAAAACCCGCGCCAGGCGCGGAGATTCAGGTTGCGTACTAGTTACCCTCCACCCGCTAGAATAGAACTAGAGAACAAAAAGAAAGGCCCGGCGCACCAGCCGGGCCTTATCTCCTTTAGAAACAAATTTTTACCCGTAACCCATATCGAATGAATATTTTACAGGCACCAAATTTAGTATCTCGCTGAATCGAAGCACTTTAGCATAGGGTACCCCCAGGGGTGGGGGTACCCCTTGCTCAGGGACGGAAGTTCTTCTTCAGGTCCTGCCAGCACGTGTAGTACTCATGCTGACGCGCCGCCGTATCCATGGCGAACTTCGTCGGACGGCACACAAACCGCGTCTCGAACATGAACGCCAGCGTGCCCTCCAGCTTCACCGGCTTCAGCTCCGCCTTGCTCGCCCGCTCAAAGGTCTCCGCATCCGGCCCATGCCCGCTCATGCAGTTATGCAGGCTGGCCCCGCCCGGTACGAAGCCCTCGGCCTTCGCGTCATACTCGCCCTTCACCAGCCCCATGAACTCGTTCATGAAGTTGCGGTGAAACCACGGCGGACGGAACGTATGCTCCGCCACCAGCCAGCGCGGAGGAAAGATCGCGAAGTCCACGTTCGCCGTCCCCGGAATCTCGCTCGGCGAAGTCAGCACGGTGTAGATCGAAGGGTCCGGATGGTCGAAGCTCACCGAGTTGATGCAGTTGAACCGCGCCATGTCGTACTTGCACGGCGCGTAGTTGCCATGCCACGCCACCACGTCCAGCGGCGAGTGGTCGAAGTCGGTCGCCCAAAGATTGCCCTGAAACTTGGCAACCACCTGGAAACGCCCGTTGTCGCGGTCGTCGTAAGCAGCATGAGGAGTGTGAAAGTCCCTACTGTTCGCCAGTCCGTTCGCGCCGATCGCACCCAGCTCCGGCAGCCGGAACGTCGCACCGTAGTTCTCCAGCAGATAGCCCCGCGCCTGCGCATCCAGCAGCTCCACGCGGAACTTGATGCCGCGCGGCACCAAGGCAATCTCGCCCGGCGAAAGCTCTAGAATGCCCAGCTCGGTATGCAGCATCATCCGGCCAAGCTGAGGCACGAACATCAGCTCGCCGTCCGCGGTGTAGAAGAAGCGGTCGGTCATGCTCTTGTTCGCCGCATAGATGTGGATCGCGACACCCGAGTGCATGGTCAGGTCGCCGTTGCCCGCCAGCGTCGTCAGACCGTCCACGAAATCCGTCGGCGCAGTCGGCAGAGGAAGCGGATCCCAGCGAAGCTGGCTCGGCGTCGTCTCCTGCTCGTCGAACGGGCTCGACCGCACCATGCCGTTGCCGATCCGCCCGTAAGGCTTGTGCATCACCGACGGACGAATGCGATACGTCCAAGTCCGGCGGTTCAACAGCCGGGGCGCAGTGAACGGACTACCGCTCAACTGCTCGGTATAAAGTCCCAGCGGAGCCTTCTGAGGAGCGTTCTGGCCAACAGGCAAGCCGCCTGGGTGGGCCTCGGTAGCAAATTCATTGCCGAAGCCGCTGAAATACTTAAGATCGGACATAATTCTCTCCGGTTGAAAGATACATCTGCTCCACCAAGCTTCCCGACGAACCAGGACCGCTTCGAAGGAACACCGTAGCTTATCCGAAAACAACCGCCTCGTGTTTCACAAGGCCGTGAAAGAAGGGAATTGCGGAAGGCGAATCAGTCCGCAGCGTCAGAAAGGTACGCATCGCCCGAGATCTCGTTCACCGAACCGGCCGAAGCGATCACCACCGTCTTCGCGTTCAGGAACTCTCGCATCCCCGCAGCCGACAGCTCGCGCCCATAACCGGAACGCTTGATGCCTCCAAACGGCAGACGCGGATCGCTTGCCACCATGGCGTTCAGGAACACGCCGCCGCACTGCAGCTCCGAGACCAGCCGCTGCTGCTCTGCCGGATCGCGCGTCCACGCTGAAGCGCTGAGCCCGAACGGCGTATCGTTAGCCACCGCGATCGCCTCATTCAGGTCCTGCACGCGGAAGAGCATCGCAACCGGTCCGAACAGCTCCTCGCGATACACCGCGGAGCTGCGCGGAACGCCCGTCAGCACCGTAGGCTCGAAGTAGTTGCCCGCGCCCAGCATCCGTTCGCCGCCCGTCAGCACACGCGCGCCGGCCCGCGTCGCCGCCTTCACCTGCGCCTCCAGATGCTCGACCATCTGGACCGTAGCCAGCGGACCGATCTCGGTCCCCTCCTTCATGGGATCGCCCACCCGGACGGCCTCCATGCCCGCAACAAAACGTTGTTCAAACCTGTCATAGATCTCATCCGCAACGATGAATCGCTTGGCGGCAATACACGACTGACCGCTGTTGACGCACCGCGCCTGCACCGCGGTCTCAACCGCAAGATCAAGGTCGGCAGAAGGCATCACGATAAACGGATCGCTTCCACCAAGCTCCAGAACCGACTTCTTGATCAGCCATCCAGCCTGCGCGCCGATAGCTCGCCCAGCTCGCTCGCTGCCCGTCACCGTCACCGCGGCGATCCGGTCGTCGCCGAGCACCATCTCGACCTGATGTACCTCCAGCAGCAGACTCTGGAAGGTGCCTCGGGGAAATCCTGCACGTCGCACCAGCGACTCGATCGCGAGCGCGCACTGCGGCACATTAGGCGCATGTTTCAGCAGAGCGACGTTGCCTGCCATCAGCGCAGGCGCCAGAAAGCGGAAGACCTGCCAGAAGGGAAAGTTCCACGGCATCACGGCAAGCACAACGCCAAGCGGATCCCAGCGCACGTAGCTGTAGTGGTCACCTCCGGGAATAGACTCCGGAGCCAGCATGCGTGCCGCGTGATCGGCATAGTATCGGCAAGCGTTCGCACACTTCAGGATCTCGAATCGAGCGCCGTCGATCGGCTTGCCCATCTCGAGCGTGATCAATGCAGCAAGATCGTCCGTCTCATGCTCAAGAATGGCCGCGAGTTTACGCATGCACAAAGCACGATGTTCGAGTGGCACATTCGGGTAGTCGCGGAACGCCTCGGCGGCAAGTGTGATCTTCTGCCGCGCCGCCTCATCGCTGAGCGGGTTGAAGCTGCGGATTAGTTTGCCGGTTGCGGGATTGATGGATTCGATGGCCATGCGTGGTTGGTGTCTACTCTGCTGCTAGCTTAGCAAGGACTGAGGCAAGTACATATGTTCCTGTGGAGATATCGCCCGGAGAAGCATACTCGTCCGGCCGATGACTGACGCCGTTCCGGCAGGGTATGAAGATCATGGCGATGGGCGCAATCCGAGCCATGAACAGGGAATCGTGGTAAGCGCGGCTGACCATCCTCTTGCAGGCGATGCCTTGCTCGCGGCAGATCTCTTCCAGGTACTGAATGGTGTGAAGAGAGCACTGCGCCGGAGAATCCGCGTTGACCAGTTCCTCCGCAATCGTAAAGCCGCGGCGCTTGCGGATTTCCTCGCAGTCTCGCCGCACGGCCTGCATGACGCCTTCGCGCCGAGCAGGATCGGTATCGCGGATGTCGAGTTGCAGCACAACACGGCTTGGAACGCTGTTGACTGCGCCCGGATAGACATCGCAGACCCCGACAGTCGCAACCGTATCGATCGCGCCAGTAGCGAGAGCGTGTCTCTCGATGGACAGGATCATCTCCGCAGCAGCACAGAGCGCATCCTTACGATCCGGCATCAGCAACGCTCCAGCATGTCCGCCGAAGCCTGTAATCGTAAACCGGTAACCAGCGGGAGCCGCGATGCTAGTAACAATGCCGATAGGAACTCCTTCACGCTCCAGCAGAGGCCCTTGCTCGATATGGAGTTCAACCCACGCATGATAGTAGTTGTCCGGCAGCCGGACCGAAGAGAGCGTCCCTGAGAACCCTGCTGCGCTGCGGACATCGGCCAGCGTACTCTCGCCCTTGTCCTTCATCGCGTCGGCGCGGTCAGCATCGAGCGTGCCCGAAAGCAGGCGACTGCCAAGACAACCGATGCCGAATCGAGTCGGCTCCTCCGAGGTGAACACCACAAGCTCAATGGAGCGTCGAGGCCGCAGCCCGCTTCGCTTGAGTGCGCGCATCGCCTCAAGTCCACCCAAAACGCCCACGGTTCCGTCGTACATACCCGCATGCGGAATCGCATCGATGTGAGAGCCAGTGGCCACTGCAGGCAGCTCAGGATCGATGCCTGTCCAGCGGATGAACGTATTGCCAACAGCATCTTCCCTGATCGAAAAGCCCTCCGCAAGCGCAAGCTCCTTCACCCAGGCGCGAGCGTGAAGATCATCGGAGGTAAAGACAACACGCGTGACCGAAGTGCCATCGCGAACTGGTTCAGCATCTGTGTAAGTAGACAGAGTGTTGAGTTCGTTGAGTAACCGCACCTGGTCAATCTCAATCTGCATGCTTCAAGCTCCTGATTGCGACTAGACCAATGGATTCCTATTCCAGTCCTTGTAGATAAGGTACTTCGCAGGTCGCTTGCCGATAGCACCAAACCACTGCGGGCAATACGGCCCCATCCAGATGAAGTCGCCCGCTGCTACTGGATGCCACTGTTCGCCGAGTCGATATATACCTCCACCTTCAAGCATAAGGAGGCCATGTTCCATAACATGAACCTCAACCATGCTGAGCGCGGCGCCCGGCTGGTAAGTCATCGTGTTGACGGCAAAGTCGAAGGACGAAGAGTTTGGCAACAGGTTGCGGACCTGAAGATCAGGGTCGTCGTTGAGCGGGACCGATAGCACTTTATCCTCGTGGCCTACGAGTACATCCGGAGATGCTGTGGAGCCCAGACTCTCGTAAGGCTTTTCAATAACTGCAAGCCGCGTCGTCTGCTGGGCTGTAAGAGTATGGGGACAGTCCTCAGGAAGATATGCATAACTGCCAGTAGTGAGCGGATGAAAGATCGTCTCAGTTGCTAGATCTGCGGCACCCTCCAGCACGTAAATGAAACGCTGATTCGATGTGATGCCGAGGTTGCCGCCAGGTTCAAGATCCGCGCTATATTGCGTGAAGGCTGCACCACCTGCAGGTGAGATATGCACTACGGCGGTGGCGTGTTCCATGCCGGGCAGTACTGTTCGCACGAAAGTATCCGGGGTATGCAGCAGATGGCCACGTTGGCTGGTGCTGCGGGTATATCCGAGCTTATGCATGATGCTCCTTAGGGATTGCGATATCGCCGCGCAGCAGTTCAAGGAACTCCATTGCCGTGGCGAGCGCCGCTTCGACATCTGTCGATAACACGGTTTCGTCGGGATGATGGCTGAGTCCCCCAGGACTACGTAGAAAAAGCATGGCAGAGGGGACATAAGGGGCGAGGATCATAGCGTCGTGACCCGCTCCACTGACCATCCTTCGGCTAGTAATGCCTGCGCGCGTCGCTGCCTCTTGAAGGATGGCGGCCAGTCTCAGATCCAGCGGCACAGCGGATTGATCCAATTGGCTAAACGCCGTGACTCGGACTCCACGCTTCGCCGCAGCTTGCTCCGCGCTTTGCTGGAGAGTGGCCACAGCTAATTTACGGATCTCATCATTAGCGTGGCGCACGTCCAGCGAAGCTGGTACATGCCCTGCGATGACGTTTCCGGCACTGGGCGATACTTCAATCTTTCCGACAGTTGCGACCAGACCGTTGTATGAGCCAGCGTACTGTTCCACAGAGACGACCCACTCGGCAGCGGCTGCCAAAGCGTCATGCCGTAGATGCATGGGCGTAGTTCCAGCGTGATTTGTCTGGCCTGAAAAAGTCAACTGCATCCGAGTCTGGCCGACCAGCGCTTCGACAACCGCCAGCGGAGTCTCTTCACTCTCGAGTACAGGACCCTGTTCAATATGTAGCTCGAGATAGGCGAAAGCCTCTTCCGAAAGAATGGCTTCCGGGATCTGCGCGGGATCAAGCCCAAACGCTCGAATAGCCTCGCTGACGCTTATGCTATCGCAATCCTTTAGCGCGAGTATCTCGGCATCGAGCTTTCCTACGACAGCTAGGCTTCCGAGGAATGGCTTGTTGAAGCGCACCCCTTCTTCCTCTGAAAAGCCGATGACTTCTATAGCGAAGGGGAGATGTTTCCCACGCAACTGCTCGACGATCGAAATACCTAGAACGACGCCAAGGGTGCCGTCGAACGCGCCTGCGTTCGGAACCGTGTCCAGATGCGAGCCGATGATCAGCCGAGGCGATTTCGGCGAAGAGCCTGGCCAGAACGCACGTAGATTACCTGCTGCATCCACATGCACTGTCATACCGATGCCCTCCGACCATCTCCTAAGCAACGCATGCACGGCGTGCATCGATTGCGTCAGAAAGAAGCGAGTCGTCTCGCCCGAAACTTCAGTGAATCCCGCGATCTCTCGACAGCGAGCAATGACGAAGGCAGCGCGATTTATCTTTGTGCTTGTCATAGTTACGTGTATGTGCGGGCTTATGGCCTGCGTCGAACCTTCGCCTCGATGTACCCGTGCGGCTCGTCAGTAGGCACAAAGATCTCGTTCGGGTTGTCCTGGCCAAAACGAGAGAGGTCAACGAGAAGGCAGTGCTTGTTTGGCATTGTGATTTCTATCTCATCTATCTCAGGCACTTCGCTGAGGGCGCTTTCAGCCATTGCATAGAGAGTCTGTTGCACGGATTTGCTGTTGTGATCTGCGAAGGTGCGAAGAATGGCCTCGCGAAGAGTTGTACGTACAACCTCGAAGTCCAGAACAAAAGAAATGTATCTCCACCGCGCACTGACGGCAGTACCAAAGAGACGGTCTTTGGTCTCTGGCAGAGTAGTAAGTGAGTCCTTGATATAGCCTTCGAATCCAGAGTTCGCCGTCTTAAGTAGGACAAGCTGATCGAGCCCCGAGAGGATGTGAAACTTCCTGCCCTGGGTCTTCTCTACATTGGTGATCTGAAGCTCGTTACTCCCCCGCATGAACGCACTCGGATGCGGCTTGCAATCGACGGTGAGGCGTTTCCATAAAACGCTTTCGACTTGAATCGATACCGATTCGACCTGTTGATTACGCTCGAGCAGAAAGTCTGCGAGTTCCATTGCATATTCCTCCATAGAGGGAGCTGTGGAAGTCCGAGCAATGGAATAGACAGTGTTTTTCATCGTATCCGTCGGCAGAATTTTGCTATTGTCACCGTTGAGATGAGCGGCGTCGAAGTCGCCTTTCAATAGCACCTGAACAGTCCATTCATAGATCTCATGACCATACTCGTGACGCGTGACCTTCATCAGGCGAACACAGGACTTTCCATACCGATTTTCAGCGAGTTCAATCATCGGTCAACTTCCTCGATAGGTGGTATAGCCGTTCGTGGTGAGGAGCAGTGGAATGTGATAGTGCTGTTTGTCATCCGATACGACAAAGGCGATCTCAACATAGGGATAAAGGCCTTTCTCTGCATGTTGTTCAAAGTAGAACGCAGTGTCAAAATGAACGCGATACGTGCCCGGCAGCAGGAGTTCCCCAGGAGGCAGCAGGTATTTGCAGCGGCCATCCCCATCGGTGATTGCCTCGTGAACGGAGATCCACAACCCGTTTGACATCCGAGAGAGCGAGACAGGCATTGAGATAGCTGGCTTGCCGCGTGTCGTATCGAGAATATGTGTTGAGATACCCATGGCTATTCTGCCTCCAGCCAGCGTCGAAGACGAAGCTCGGTAATCTGGCGTTGTTGTTCCACAGTCTCATGGAGTTCGCTGGCGGCGTCGTTCAGCGTCCTCATATTCAAGATATCGAGGATCTCGGCGAGCGTCTTGCCGGAGGCGCAGACTATGAAGACCCAGCCAAATTTTAGTTCGTATCGCTGATTTGCTTCCTCTAACATGAGCTTCGTGGAATCATCAGGAGAGAGAGCGGTCTGCTGTTCTTGCACTGACCATTGCAGGGACTTGTCTGTGGCATACGACTGCGCCTGTCTCTGCCCAATGCGTGGGTGACTCCCAAAAGCCTCCTGCCAATCCATCTCTGGCAGAGCGAACCAAATCTCGGTAGAGAAAGCGGCCAGAGAAGCTTCATCAGCGAAAGGACGTCTGGAAGCTAGTGCTGCAGCCCATGCTTGGGAGCCGCAACAGGAAAGGATTTCACGAGTCGCATCCTCATGATTTAGCGAGTTCCATCGAACCAGGGCTGGGTTCATATGCGTCTGAATACTATAACGTGATCTCACGTCCCGACGGCGCCAGAGTAAAACTCCCGTCGCTATATACGAGCTCGCCGCGGAGGTACGTCGCTTTCACCAAGCCAGTTAGAGACTCTCTCATGTACGGAGATACTACGTGACGGTAGTGCAGTATCTCAGGAGTGACGACAAACCGTGTCTCCATATCGAGGATGACGAAACTCGCGTCACGGCCGGCTTCGAGTATTCCTGCGCAGTGTCGAAGTCCGGCGAGCGCTGCTGGAGAGGCACACATCCAGCGGACAAGATCGTTGAGCGTGAACTTCCGACGCAAGCACTCGGTATAGATGACGGGCAACGCAATTGAGAGGCTGGCGATTCCACCCCAAGCCAGATCGAAGCGCCCAGACTCTTCGCTTTTCATCTCCGGCGGACAAGGCGAGTGATCAGTGACTATCATGTCGATGATTCCGTCGTGTAGGCCTCGCCACAGTGCGTCCTGGTTCGCCTGGCTTCGAATTGGTGGAGCGCACTTCAACAGTGTTTCTCCGTCTGCGATCGTCTCCGCAGCGAAGTGTAGATAGTGCGGGCAGGTCTCCACTGTAATGGGTAGGCCCTCAGCACGGGCGTTGGCTAATTCTGGTAAGGCGGACGCGGTGGAGAGATGAACGATGTGGAGGCGGAAGCTATATTGTCGGCATAGCCTGATCATCAACCGAATGGCCTGGAGTTCGGCCTCGTCCGGTCGCGATGCCAGGTAGGTCTGGTATCTCCGCCAATCTGCATCGCGTAAGCGCTCTACAGCTGCGTCGATAGGACCGGCGAGTTCCGCGTGTACCAGAAGAGGAAGTCCAGACTCGGCGATGAAAGGCAGTGCGGCTTCAAGCTGTTGCTGGTCGATCATGGTGAAGCCATCGCAGCCTGGATAGATGAGGAAGCACTTGAAGCCCAGAACTCCTGCGCGGGCCAGCGGGAGGAGGTGCTGCTGGTTGTCCGCGACTGCTCCGCCCCACGCGGCCCAGTCGACGAAGCATTCGCCCTTGGCGGCTCGGCGCTTCTGCTCGAGGGCGTCTACGGTTGTGGTCTCGGGCAGGCAGTTGAGGGGCATGTCGACGAGTGTGGTGTAACCGCCGGCTGCGGCTGCGCGGGTGGCGGTGCGGAAGCCTTCCCATTCGGTGCGTCCGGGCTGGTTGATGTGGACGTGCGTGTCGACGAGTCCGGGCAGCAGAGCGTCTTCGCCGCAGTCGTGAATGGTCGCATCTGCGGGGATCTCGCTCTGTCTACAGATGGCGCGTATGCGGCCGTTCTCTACCAGAAGCGCGCCCTCGCGTGTGCCTTGTGGTGTCACGATGCGTTTGGAGAGGAAGGCATGTGCCATAATCTGATTATCCCGTAACTCTAGTCGCATCCAGCGTACAACGAGGATCATCATCCAGATGCAAGGTAATCCAGTGTTTATGCAGAGGGCAATCGCGCTGGCGACGGAGAACGTCACCTCGGGCCGCGGAGGTCCGTTTGGCGCGGTCATTGTGCGCGGCGACGAGATTGTCGCGAGTGGCGCGAACCTTGTGACTTCCACGAACGATCCAACGGCGCATGGCGAGATTACGGCGATCCGTAACGCATGTGCCGCGCTCGGCAGCTTTGAACTCTACGGTTGTCAGATTTATTCCAGCTGCGAGCCTTGTCCGATGTGTCTTGCGGCGATCTATTGGGCTCGTCTGGAGGCGATCTTCTACGGCTGTTGTGCGGCGGATGCTGCTGCTGCTGGCTTTGACGATGCTTTTCTCTACGGCGAGATGAAGTTTCCTATCGACAAGCGCAAGATTCCTGCAGTGAATCTATTACCGGGAGAGGCGATCTCAGCCTTTGACGCATGGCGCGCGCAATTCGACAGAATCGACTACTAAGAGATGGTGATGAAGAAGAAAAAGCAGAGTTCAGGCAAGCAGGCGGGGACGGGGGCTGTGGCAAAGGTTGCGTTGCTCGGGTTCGGGACGGTGGGTGCTTCGGTGGCGCGTGTGCTGGCGGCGTCGAAGTTTCCGGGGTTGCAGCTGACGCATATCTTCAACCGCAATGTGGCGCGCAAGGCGGGCTCCGAGGCGGCGAAGGCGGTTCCTTCGTCCGTTGTGTGGACGGAGGATATCGATGTGATCCTGCGTTCGGATGTCGATATCGTCGTGGAGCTGATGGGCGGGTTGAACCCGGTGGAGGGCTGGCTGCGCAAGGCTCTGTCGTCGGGCAAGTCGGTGGTGACGGCGAACAAGCAGTTGATCGCGTATCGCGGTCCGTCGCTCGAAAAACTTGCTGCGAAGCATGGCGTGTACCTGGCGCATGGTGCGGCAGTTGCTGGTGGCGTGCCGGTGATTCCTGGTATGTTGCAGGGTCTTGGCGGTGATCAGGTGACGCGTCTGAGCGGCATTCTGAATGGGACGTGCAACTACATTCTGAGCCGCATGGAGGCCGGGGCGGACTATGCGACGGTGCTGGCGGATGCGCAGCAGCTTGGCTATGCCGAGTCTGATCCTTCGGTCGACGTGGACGGCTACGATGCGCGGGCCAAGTTATGCATCCTGTCGCGGATCGCGATGCATGCGGAGCTCGATCCGGACGCGGTGGCGACGCAGACGATCTCGGAGGTGGAGTCGATCGACTTCTCTTACGCCAAGGAGTTGAACTGTACGATCCGGCAGATCTCGCGTGCGGAGCTCGATGGCAAGGTGGTGCATGCGCGGGTGGCACCGATGCTGGTGCCGCTGGCCTCTCCGCTGGCGTGGTCGCATGGGACGCAGAACATGGTTGTGGTCAGCGGCAGGTTCGGCGGCGACGTGGTGTTCTCGGGCCATGGCGCGGGCGGCGAGCCTACGGCGGTTGCGGTGGTCTCGGACCTGCTGGCGGTGGCGCAGGGTTGCACGACGGTGAAGCTGCCGGTGCGCAGGCGAGAGGTTGTGGGCGACTTCATGGCTCCGCACTATATGCGCTTCGTGGTGGACGATAAGCCGGGGATCGTGTCGGCTATCTCGGGCGCGCTGACGAAGGTTGGGGCCAACATCGACTCGATTCTGCAGCGGCGGGGGTATCCGAAGCACCGGCTGCCGTTTGTGGTGACGACGGAGCCTTGTTTGACCTCGACCATCGAGCATGCGCTGGCTTCGATTGCGCGCATGGATTGCATGTTGGAGCGGCCGCTTTGTCTGCAGATGCTTGAGATTGAAGACAAGGCGGAGTAAACGGGTTGAGGGTACCCCCACCCCTGGGGGGTGACCCTTTGATAAACTGTTTATTTACAATGATTTGCATATTTTGCAGTCTGTAAAATCGTCATTCGAGATGGGTTACTGCTAAAATTGTCTTTCTAAAGGAGATAAGGCCCGGCTGTGCGCCGGGCCTTTCTTTTTGTTCTCTAGTTCTATTCTAGCGGTTGGAGGGTAACTAGTACGCAAGGGGAAGGGGAATCTGTTTTATTTACAAGGAGTTGGGTGGGTTTGGGGGTTGACAGGGTTTTGGGCAGGTTAGGGAGGAGAGGCAAAAACAAAGACAATATTTAGTCGCTTCGGCTTCGCCTTTCGCTCCGGCCTTCGGCAGAGTGGAGGGGGCTTGGGGGTGGGTTTTAGACGCGAGGCTGAAGCCTCGCTTTACCTCAGGTGCAAAGGCAACTGCGGATCCTTGCCAAGTGACGGACAGAGGGGCTACGACGAGTGCAGCGCAAGTGCAGCGGCAACGGCAAGTTTAACCGCAACAGCAGGTTCCTTCGCTTCGCTACGGAATGACAAACAAAAGGGCGGGCAACAGCAAGTGCAGCGACAACAGCAAGTGCAGCGACAACAGCAAGTGCAGCGACAACAGCAAGTGCAGCGACAACAGCAGATTCCTCCGCTTCGCTGCGGAATGACAAACAAAATTGCGCTGCGGAATGGCAAACAAAGGGTGGGCAACGGCGAGTGCAATAGAGACGGCCTGGGTAGGGAGCCCAGGCCGTTGTTGGGTTGTTGTGGGGATTAGTACTTTGGCAGGGAGGGGTCGATCTTGTCGGCCCAGGCGAGGATGCCGCCGGTGAGGTTGGAGATGTTGGTGAAGCCGGCTTGTTTGAGGGCGAGGGAGGCTCGCTGGCTGCGGGCGCCGGACTTGCAGTGGACGATGATCTCGGCGTCTTTCTTTCCGGCGAGTTCTTTGGTGGCCAGTTCGGAGGCGCGGCGCTCTACTTCTCCTACGGGGATCAGTGTCGCGCCGATATTGACGATCTGGTACTCGTGGGGTTCGCGGACGTCGAGGACGAAGATGTTCTCTTTGGCGTCGAGTTTGCGCTTGAGCTCCTGTACGGAGATCTGCGGGATGCCATCGACGACGGGAAGGTCGGTGACAGCCTTGTCGCGGGAGACTTCGAGGGGGCCGACGGAGCTGGGCGGGGTGATGCCGCAGAACTGGTCGTAGTCGATGAGTTCGGTGACGGTGGGGTTGGGGCCGCAGACGGGGCACTCGGGGTTCTTGCGGAGCTTGAGGGTGCGGAAGCTCATGCCGAGGGCGTCTACGAGGAGAAGCCTGCCAATCAGAGGCTCTCCTATTCCCAAAATGAGTTTGATGGTCTCGGTGGCCTGGATGACTCCGACGAGGCCGGGAAGGATGCCGAGGACGCCGCCTTCGGCGCAGGAGGGGACGAGGCCGGGCGGTGGCGGTTCAGGGTAGAGGCAGCGGTAGCAGGGGCCTTCCTCGGTGCCGAAGACGGAGGCCTGGCCTTCGAAGCGGAAGATGGAGCCGTAGGCGTTGGGCTTTTTGAGGATGACGCAGGCGTCGTTGACGAGGTAGCGGGTCTGGAAGTTGTCGGTGCCGTCTGCGATGACGTCGTAGTCCTTGAAGATCCCCATGGCGTTAGCCGAGGTGAGCATGGTGTTGTGCTTGACGACGTTGACGGTGGGGTTGAGGCCCTTGAGCATGATCTCGGCGGAGTCGACCTTGAGCTTGCCGATGGTGGCGGTGGAGTGGATGATCTGGCGTTGGAGGTTGGAGGCGTCGACGGTGTCGAAGTCGACCAGGCCGATGGTGCCTACGCCGGCGGCGGCGAGGTAGAGGGCGAGCGGGGCGCCGAGGCCTCCGGTGCCGACGCAGAGGACCTTAGCGGCTTTGAGCTTCTGCTGGCCTTCCATGCCGACCTCGGGGAGGATGAGGTGGCGGGAGTAGCGGGCGATCTCATCGTTGGTGAGCTTGGGGAGTTCTACGAGTTCTTCGGTCAGTGTGGGCATGGGCGTTCCTTTGTTTGTTTAATTCTAGATGCTTTTGGGGGTCGGACGGCTCATTTGTCCGGGTGTGTGTATTAGGAGGGCGGTGGGTTGTTAGTTGGTGAGGGTGATGTGGACGGGGTCGCCTTTGACGACGCGGTGGCCGGAGGGTGGGCTTTGGGCGACTACGGTGCCGAAGGAGACGGGTTGGGCGGTGGATGTGGCGGCTGGCTGGGGTGTTGGGGTGGTTGGGGTTGCCGTGGGCGCTGTGGGTGTGGTGGGGGCGTTGAGGGATTCGGCGCTTACGATGTGGAGGCCGGCGGCGGTGCAGCGGGCGGAGGCTCCGGCGAGGGTGAGGCCGGCGAGGGAGGGCATGACGAATGCCTGGGGGGATTCGGGGCTTTCGATGACGTCTTGTGGGAGGTCTTGGGAGGGTTCCTGTGAGCTGTCTTGTGGGTCGGTGCGGGCGGCGGATGAGGTTGCGGACGAGATTGGGCGGGTGTCGGGGGGGCTTTCGCTGATCAGGAGGCTGACGCGGGGGCGGTCGACGCCGGTGGCGTTGGGGCTTGGGGTCTGGGCGAGGATGACGCCGGCGGGGCCGGGTGCGGAGATGCGGGCGACGACGCCGAGGTCGAGGGCGAGGCGTCGGATGTTGATGGAGGCGGTGCGCTCGCTTTGGCCGAGGACGTTGGGGATGGAGACCTCCTGCGGGCCGAGGCTTTCGGTGACGCGGACGGGCCACTCGCGGCGGACGGTGGAGCCGGGGGCGGGGAACTGGGCGAGGACGTGGTCGGGTGGGGTGGTGGGGGAGTAGAAGCGGTTTTCGAGGTTGAGGCTGAGGCCGAGGGAGGAGGTGAGACGGCTGGCTTCGGCGAGGGTGAGGCCGGTGAGGTTGGGGACTTTGACCTCGCGGCCGTGGATGGCGAGGCGCATGGCGATGAAGGCGGAGACGAGAGCGACCATGAGCATGGCCAGGGCTCCGAAGAGAATGTTGAAGAAACGGTTGATGCTGGAGATCTTCATTTTCATTGTCAGGATATCGGATGCGGGTTTTTTGGGGTGGGGCGGGTGGGGTTTGGTGACGGTAACGGCAGGAGGAACAG
>NZ_LMUR01000018.1:92050-99914 GCF_009765825.1 Granulicella sp. L60
TGGAGCATGAGCTGGAAGGCGAGTTGGGGATCGGATTCGGGGGCGAGGAGGTTGTCGCTGCGGATGCCTACGCGGCGGGGGTGGCCGGCGATGAGGAGGGTGAGCCAGGGGTAGCCTTCGGCATCTACGGAGGCGGTGGCGGTGGCGAACTGCTGGCGAGTGGGGAGGCTTTGGGCTTGGGCTTCGGGTGAGGATTGAATGGCGGCGAAGCGGGTGCGGAGGGTGGACCACTGCTGCGGGGCGCCGATGATGTCGGTTGGTTGGGGGATGGTGATTTGGTGTGGGGCTTCGTTGAGCGTCTGCTTGATGCTGTCGTCTGTTGGTGAGGTGGTGTTGGTGGATGGGTAGCGGGCGAACTCTTTATAGAGGCTGAAGCGGCCGGTGAGGATGTAGGAGGCGAAGATGGAGGTGGGGAGTTCCCAGTCGCCGAGGACGATGGCGGGGATGAGGTACTTCTTCATGTGGATGACGGTCTCGGTGCCGCTGCGGGCGATGCCGGAGCGGCGGATGGGGCCGGGCTGCTGGGCGAAGTGCAGGCTGTAGAAGCCTAGCTCGGGCTGCTTCTGGGCCCATCGGGTGAAGGAGCGGGCGGCGGATTTGGGGCCCATCATGCCGACGTCGTTGAGGAGGTCGCGGTGGACGGAGTGGGGGAAGACGGTGTTAACAAGGTCGGCGGCGAAGTTGGCGCAGTTGTTGGTGAGGGGGTTGTAGTGGTTGCGGTTGGTGTCGCGGTTGAGCCAGTCGACGGCGAGCTGGTCCTGGGCGGGGGTGGTGTGGACGGCGTAGACGAAGAGGTCGCGATCGGCGGTGGCGGCGATCATGTCGCGCCAGTAGCTGTGGGGGAGCTGAGGGCAGTTGTCGTCGGCGCAGACGCTCTGGAAGAAGTTTTGCCGGGTGTGGAGTTCGAGGGACTGTTTGACATAGGTGGAGGCGTAGAGGAGGCGGGAGTCGGGGGTGAGGGAGCCTTCGAGGTAGAGGCTGAGGGGGACGATGTTCCAGGCCCAGGGCTGGGACTCGTGGAAGTTGGGATACATGGTGACGACGGAGCCTTGTTCGCCGGGGTTGCAGAGGCGGGCCTGGATGGGAGAGACGGCGCAGACTCCGGAGAGGTAGACGAGGGAGTGGCCGGCGACGGTGTAGCGTGAGGCGCCGAGGTTGGTGGGGTCGGCTACGACGACGCCGAGGTCGGCGCGGGCGGTGGGGAGGAGAGCTGCGGTGAAGCCGAGGGCGGCTAGGGCTTGGCGGACGCGACGGTGGGGAGGGTTGGGTGGCACTCTCTTGGGATGCGGGTGGTGGGGTGGGAGTCTCCTGTGGGTTGGAACGACGACTGCTGTCCTGCCGGACGGGCCCCCTGCTCGTGGAGAGGTCACTTCGTGACTTTTGTACCCCCTTCGGTGCGCGGCTCCCGTTGGTCGCTTTATGTGGATTTCAGGATGGTTTGGGATTCGATCTTGGCGGGGTCGAGCTGGATGTTGAAGCCGGGGCCGGTGGGGAGGGTGATGTGGGCTTTTTCGAGGAGGAGAGGGTGGGCTTCGAAGTGGTAGTAGTGGCGCATTTTGAGGATGAGGTATTCGCCGAGGGGGAAGGTCATGGGGGACTGGCTGGAGATGGCGTGGAGAGCAGCGTGGAGGCTGTGTCCGTGGGGGATGACGGGGACGTCGTGGAGGCTGGCGACGGTGCCGATGCGGAGGAGTTCGGAGATACCGCCGCACCACTCGGGGTCAGCCTGGACGACGGAGAGAGCGCCGGCCTGGAGGTAGCGTTCGACCTCCCAGCGGCCGTAGAAGTGTTCGCCTGAGGCGATGGGGATGGTGGTGCTGCGGCGGATGAAGGCGAAGGCTTCGATCTTTTCGGGATGGGTGACCTCCTCCATCCAGTGGGGGCGGTACTTTTCTACGCGGTGGGCCCAGTCTAGGGCGTAGTCCTGATCCCATCCGCTGTAGGCGTCGAACATGAGTTCGGTGTCGTCGCCTAGGGTCTCGCGGAGGATGCGGACGAGTTCTACGTTTTTGGCCATGCCTTCGGGACCGGAGCCGGGGCCGTAGCCCATGAACCACTTTTGATAGCGGAAGCCTGCGGCCTTGTTGGCGAGGGCGCGGGTGCGGACGGCTTCGGGTTCGAGGGAGAAGCCGAGGCAGCTGGCGTACATCTCGACGGAGGAGCGGGTGGGGCCGCCGAGGAGACGGTAGACGGGAACGTTGTAGTACTTGCCGCGGATGTCCCAGAGGGTGTTGTCGACGGCGCTGATGGCCATCATGAAGAAGCCGTCGCGGGAGTGGCGGTTGGAGCGGTACATCTGGTCCCAGAGGGCTTCGCCGGCGAGGGCGTCTTTGCCCATGAGGAAGGGTTTTATCTCTTCTTCGACTACGGTGGCGGCGCTTTTTTCGAGTGGGCCGTAGAGGCCGTCGATGCCGCCGGCAGTGCGGATGCGGAGGTAGATGGCGGAGGTCTGGAACTCCTTTGAGCCGGAGGGCTTGTCGGTGTAGGGGGTGGGGCGTAGGTCGTCGTAGACGTCGAGGGGGTTGACCTGCTGCTGATGGTTGACTCCGGCCTCGTCGGTGTAGCGGCCGTGGAGTTCGAGGAGTTCGACGGACTGGATCTTGAGGATGCCTTCGGGATGGCCGGGGAGGGGCGCGAAGGCTGCGGCGAAGAGGCGAGTGTGACTGGCGGCGGCGAGAGTGGCGGCGGTGGCTCCGAGGAGGAAGTGGCGGCGGTTGGGAAGGATGGAGGATGGAGAGTTCTTCGGGGCGTGGAGAAGGGAGTGGAGCGAGCGTCTCATCGTTTCCTTTCGATCTGGTCTTAGCTGGTTCGAACTGATTTGATCTGGGTTCGATCTGGGTTTGATCTGGGTTTGATATGGGCGATTGTTTTTCGTGAATGCTCAGTGCTGTTTGGAGCGTTGGAGAGTATTTATTTCGTGACCTGTACAATTTATCGCGCGGTGGGATGGTGTGTCGCTTTGTATGCCAGAAAAGCTTGGGGAGGTGGGTTGCTATGGGGCTTAGAGATATTAGAGACAGAGACTTGCGTTGGGCTTGGATGATTGCGGCGGCGATGATCTTTTCGGGCGGTGGTGTAGCGGTTGCGCAGGGGGTTGGAGGTGCGGTGCAGGCGGGCTCCGGCAAGGTGCAGGTGGGTGGTGTGGATGCGCTGCGGTTGTCGCGCGAGGCGACGGGGAGTGGCGGCAAGCCTGAGTTTGTTTCGGTGACGACGTTGCCGGGGCGTGGGATGAATGTGTTTCAGATGACGGCGATGCTGCCGGGGAGGGGCGAGGTGGAGTTGTTGCGGTCGCCTTCTCTGGAAGAGGCGGCGGCGAAGCTGAACGGAGAGGGCGAGGATGCGTACGGCAACCTGAACCACTCGTTTGGCGCGGCGTTTCTGATTCCGTTTTCGAGCCGTATGGGTGGGGTGGTTTCGGCGGATGGAAAGACTGTGTCTACGAGCTGGCGCGGGCATGAGATTCATCTGCCGGACGACTTTATGGGGAAGTATGCGGTGCATGGGCTGATCAACCAGATGAAGGTGGAAGAGCTGCATACGACGACGACTGCGGATGGGCAGACGGTGACGGGTGTGATTCATGCGGGAGACTTCGGCGGACACTGGCTGTCGAGGACGGATCTGCACTTCACGATTGCGCTGACGGGGGCGGCGGTGGAGGTGACGGTGACGGCGAAGAACGTTGGGAGTGTGGAGGAGCCGATGGCGATTGGGTGGCATCCTTACCTGGCGATTCCGAGCAGGGATAGATCGCAGGCGCGGGTGCATCTTGCGGCGGCGACGGTGGCGCGGCTGGACGACAAGGATGGAAGGACGACGGGGCAGCTCGATCCGGTGGCGGGTACGGCGTTGGACTTCAATGCGACGGCGGGCCGGGTGCTGGAGGGTTCGATGAATAACAACTTTTCGCATCTGACGCGGACGCATGGGGTGGTGGATGCGTGGCTGGAGGACCCGAAGTGGGGGTATGGGATTCGCGTGGAGGGGATGTCGCCGGAGATTCGAACGGTGCATCTGTACTCGCCGAAGAACGGGACGTTTGCGGCGATCGAGGAGCAGTTTAATTTTCAGGATCCGCTGGGTGCGGAGTGGAAGGGGATGGATACGGGGATGGTGGCGCTGCGGCCGGGTGAGTCTACGACGTGGAGGGTTCGGTTAGTTTTGTTTACGCCGGGGACGGAGAAGAAGTAGCGGCGGAGCGTTGAAGCCGCTTGCATTCAAAGGCTGGGCTGTCCGGCTTGAGGAAGAACAGGCAAAGGCAGAAGCAGATCCCTACGGGATGACAAAACAAAAGGGCTGGCAACAGCAACGGCAAGAACAACAGCAAACGCAGATCCCTGGCGGGGATGACAAACAAAGGGACAAACAAAGGGATTTAGCGGCGGTTGTCGGTGGCGGGTTCGGGATGGATGAGGAGGCGGCTGACTTCGGGGGCGTCGAGTTTGAAGGCGTTTTCGAGGGCGGTGATGGCGGTGTGGACCTCCGACATGGGGAGGTCGTCGGGGAGGGTGCAGTGACAGTTGACCTGGATGCGGTCGTGGATGCGGGTGACGAGGACGTCGTGGATGTCGAGGATCTGGGGGAAGGCCTGGGCGGCGCGGCGTAGACGGACTTCGAGTTGGCGGTCGCGGTCGAGGGAGACGGGGCGCTCGATGGTGGCGGGCTCGCTCTCGATGTGGGTGAGGATGGTGGAGACCTCGGGGATGTCGCGGCGGATGTCGGATTCGAGTTGGGTGACGAGGGCGTGGGCGGCGCTGAGGGGCATGGTCTCGTTGACTTCGAGGTGCTGTTCGACGTGGAGGGCGTGGTTGTACTCCTGCACGCTGACGTCGTGGATGGCGAGGTTGGAGCGAGCGGCGACGGCGCGGATGCGGTCGTGGATGCTCTCGGCGATGGAGGCGGTGGGGATGGAGTGAACGACGACGTCGGCACCGGGGAGATGGCGCTGGACGGCGGCGGTGGCGGCGAGGGTGATCTGTTCGGAGCGCTGGAAGGTGAGGTTGCGGGGCATGCCGAGGGTGAGGTCGGCGAAGTAGCTGGGGCCGGAGCGGCGGGTGCGGACGCGTTCGACGGAGAGGACGCCGTCGATGGTAGAGAGGTCGTGGATGAGGCCGCTGTTCTGGGCGCGGGTCTCGGCGGGGACGGCGTCGGTGAGGGTGTCGATGGTGCGGCGGGCGAGTCCCCAGGTGACGTAGAGGATGATGGCGGAGACGATGATGGCGGCGATGGGGTCGGCGAGCTCGAGCTGCGGGATGTGCCAGCGCTGGCCGCTGTAGGTGGCGGCGAGACCGAGGAGGACGGCAAGGGAGGCCCAGATGTCGGTGCGGAAGTGGACGGCGTCGGCGGCGAGGGCTTCGCTGTTGTGCTCGCGGGCGATGGCGGAGAGCTTGCGGGAGCGGGTGTAGTCGACGGTGATGGAGAGGATGAGGACGGCGAAGGGCCAGAGGGAGAAGTTGAGGGAGAGGTGCTCGCGGAAGAGGATGCGGTGGAGGGCTTCGGTGAGGATCCAGATGCAGGAGGCGAGCATGAGGACGGTTTCGATGGCGGCGGAGAGGCTTTCGATCTTGCCGTGGCCGTAGTTGTGGTCTTCGTCGGCGGGGCGGTCGGAGACCTGGACGGAGAAGAAGGTGATGGCGGAGGCGATGAGGTCGATGCCGGAGTGGGCGGCTTCGGAGAGCATGCCGAGGGAGCCGGTGAGGAGGCCGGTGAGGAGCTTGAGCAGGGTGACGGCGAGGGCGGCGACGACGGAGAAGAGGGCGGCGGAACGCTTGGCAGCGTGAGGGGTCGCGGCTTGGTCGGGCTTGGCCGTTGTGCTCATCTGGGAATGGTACAGGTTTCGCATGGCAGTGTGATCCGGTTTGTGCGTTCCCGCGCGTGAGACGTCGTTTGGGAGTCGTAACACTCCTGAGTTCGGTTCGTCTTATCTCTCGGTCCTACTTCGTGTCTGAGATAAGTTCGATGTCCACGATGGGTTGGGCTAGATGCTCCAGGAGGTATTGCTTTTATGTCGCTACGCCGTTGTCTCGCCCTCACTTTGGTTTTCTTTGCACTCCTCTCTTCTTCGAAGATCAGCCATGCAAAGACGCAACATGCGCCCACGGCCGCTGAGCAGGAGAAGATTGTCGCAACGGTAGGCACAATCTTTACGTCGGCGCTTACAGACGATTTTGCGAAGTTCGATTCGGTCATCGCGCCGGGCTTTTATATCTACGACGGCGGCGCTCGGTTTAACGGAGATTCCATTCTTAACCTGATCAAGGCTCAGCATGCGGCGGGGAAGCGCTTTGAGTGGAACATCACGGAACCGGACGTTCATATCGACGGCGACACTGCTTGGATTGCTTATGTCAACAAAGGCAAGATTACCGACGCGTCCGGGACGGTGGACCAGAGATGGCTGGAGTCGGCTGTTCTTCAGAGACAAAAAGGGGAGTGGAAGATCGTCTTCATGCATAGCACGCGGGTGCCAGCAGCGGCGGTTCAGCCTGCTACGGCCTCGCATTAGCGAATAATTTTGCAGGCGTAACCTGGTCGGGCGTCAGGGTCTTGTGGCGTGGTAGAGGCCGGCGGTGCCGAAGGTGTAGCTGGTCCAGGTGGGGTTGGTGAAGCCGGCGTCGCGGAGGAGCTGGAGCATGCGCGGGGGGCGGGGGAAGCGTTCGACCGAGGTGGGGAGATAGGTGTAGGCGGCTCGCTGGCCGGAGATGAGGCCGCCTAGTTTGGGGAGGACGGTTTTGAAGTAGAGGTTGTAGAGGGAGCCGGTGAGGCCTTCGGGCTGGTTGGCTTCGAGGATGCCGAGTTGGCCGCCGGGACGGAGGATGCGGTGGAGTTCGGCGAGGCCCTCTTCGTAGTTGGCGAGGTTGCGGAAGCCGAAGGCGGAGGTAACGAGGTCGACGGAGTTGTTCGCGATGGGGAGATGGAGGGCGTCGGCTTCGATGGGGAGGATGTTGTGGGGGGCGAATTTTTTTGCGCCGAGGGAGAGCATCTGGTGGGAGAAGTCTACGGCGAGGATGGGGGCGATTCTGGTTGAGGCGGAGTCTTCGTCTCCCACTCTTTGTGATGAGGCCAGATGGGTGTCTGCTGCGGATCTCTGTGGCGCTTCACCGACCTTAGCGACGATGAGGCCGTCGCGAAGATGGGGCACCCGGTCTTGTGTCTGCTTGGGGCGGTGTTGGTAGAGGGCGAGGGTCATGTCGCCGGTGCCGCAGCAGAGGTCGAGGATGACGGCTTCGGGGTGTTGGAGGATGGGGCGGAAGAGGCGGGCGGTGCGGGTCCACCAGTAGCGGTCGATGCCGGCGGAGAGGAGGTGGTTGGCGCGGTCGTAGGTGGGGGCGATGATGTCGAACATCTGCTGGACGGAGGTGGCGGCGGCCTGCTCGGTGGTGACGCCGGCGGGGCGGGCTCCGGTGGATTGTTCGTGTTCGGGTGGGTGTTCGATGGTCACAGATGTCATGTTAGATGCTGTTGAAAGACTTTGTCCTGCTGGACTGGCCTCCGGCGCTCAGCCACCCCATAAACGAAGACCTGTTTGTTGGGACCCCAATTCGGCGGGCGTTCGCACGCCTTTTAACTTGTCTCGGCGATGCGAGGATCCACTGTTCCGGCAGGACATCGCCGCTAGTTTGCGGAGGGCTTTTTGATGTAGTCGATGACGTAGTACTCCACCGGTCCTTTTTGCTCCTGGAGTTTCAGGCCAAGCTGCTGCCGTAGAGCGTCGAAGATCGAAGGCAGATTCTGGAGTTCGGCAGGGAGGCTCTCCTTGTGAATATCGGGCGGTAGCACGGGCATAAATGACAGGGTGAAGTCGTAGTTCTTATCGAGGCCGGTCAGATCAATCACCGGGCGATCGTCGCTTCGGAGCTGCTCG
>NZ_LMUR01000018.1:100019-158754 GCF_009765825.1 Granulicella sp. L60
CGTTGACCTTCATCTTCAGTCCCGTTTTGTCCACTGTCAGGGCATAGACGTTGCCTTGTTTGCTCTCCTTGTGGAACTTCAGGCTAAACCTGTCGGCGAGCAGGTTCTGGAACATGATGTGGAGATCGTCGATGTTGTAGGGGTGGTCGGCGCGGGCTTCGATGTCGTAGTGGTCGGTGTCGAGCCAGGCTGGGCCGCCTTTGATCTGGCGAAGCGGTACTTGATACATCAGGCCGATCATGAGCTTTACGGGGATGTTTTGCGCGATGTATCCCTGGCCCTGGGGCAGTGGTTTGATACCGCCGCCACCGTTCTGGAGGCTCGGCTTCGAGAGCTTGATCGATGCTGCTTCGAAGGTTAGCCGGGCGGGTTTTTCCTGAGTGTAAGCGAGAGGTACAGGGATTAGGGCGAGGATTGCGGCCACAATGCACGATCTGCGCGTCATCATAAAGAATTCAATTTTTTCGCTGCTGGAGCATGAGGGAGAGCATGGATTGGGTGGCGGTGAGGAGTTCGGGTTCGGTGACGTCGCGGACGATTTCGGTGTGGCCGATGGCAGTGGGGAGGACGAAGGAGCGGGTGCCGCTGCGGTTTTTCTTGTCGCGGGCGGTGAGGGCTACTAGTTTTTCAGCGGTGGCTTTGAAGGTGGGGAGTGGGCCGTAGCGGAGGATCAGATTTACGATGCGGTTCGCGTCTTTTTCGCTGATCGTGTTGCGAGCTATGGCTACGCTGAGTGCGGCGATGCTGCCCCAGGCTACGGCTTCGCCGTGGAGGAGCTGCTTGTAGTTGGTGGCGGACTCGATGGCGTGGCCGATGGTGTGGCCGAAGTTGAGGATCATGCGGAGGCCGGACTCTTTTTCGTCTTTGCTGACGACGTCGGCTTTGACGCGGACGGAGGCAGAGACGACTTTTGTGAGGGCTTTGGTGTCGGCGTTCTCTTTTTTGGCGTTACTTGCGCTCAGGATGGCTTCGGCGTTTTGCTCCATGTAGCGGAAGAGTTTTGCGTCGTAGATGATGGCGGCTTTGACGGACTCCTGCAGGCCGGCGCGGAGCTCGCGTGGGGGGAGGGTGCGGAGGAGATCGGTGTCGGCGAGGACGGCTTGCGGGTGGTGGAAGCTGCCGATGAGATTTTTACCGGCGAGGAGGTTGACGCCGGTCTTGCCGCCGATGGAGGAGTCTACCTGGGCGAGGAGGGTGGTGGGGATCTGGACGTAGCGGATGCCGCGCATGTAGATGGCGGCGAGGAAGCCGGTGATGTCGCCGATGACGCCGCCACCGAAGGCGAGGAGGAGTGCGTCGCGGTCGGCTCCGGCGGTGGAGAGCTGTTGGGCGAGGGATTCGACGCTGGACATGCGCTTGTGGCGCTCACCTGCGGGATGGAAGAGGACGGTGGGGGATTCTTTGAAGCTGGCGAGGAAGGGCTTCGACCAGAGGGCCCAGATGTTGGGCGAGGTGATGATGAAGGGGCGGAAGGGTTTGCCGGGATTGAGCTTGCGGAGGTGGGAGTGGAGCGTGGGGAGGAGGTTGGGGGAGATGGTGACGTTGTAGGCGGCGGAGGGCGTGTTGACGGGGATGACGGGCACGGTGTCTTCAATCGTATCGCAAGATTTTTCCTGCTATGTCCTGCCGGACGGGCCCCGCTGCTCGCGGGGAGGTCACTTCGTGACTTTTGTACTCCTTCGGGTGGGCCTTCCGTTGGTTGGCTTTAGATTCCGACCAGCGGGAGGAGTAGGGTGATGATCCTGTCGCGACAAGGTATACGCGTCACGAAGTGACCTCTCGCCGAGCAGGCGGCCCGTCCGGCAGGACAGAGTCTTTCTAGTAGCATCGAATATATGGAACGTGTTGATTTTTTAGTGATTGGGGCAGGGATTGCAGGGCTGAGCGCGGCTATCCGGCTGGTGGATGTGGGTTCGGTGCTGGTGGTGACCAAGGAAGAGCTGGCGGAGTCGAATACGGCTTATGCGCAGGGTGGGATCGCGGTGGCGATGGGTGGGGATGAGGATGTGGCGCTGCATCTGGAGGACACGATGGCGGCGGGGGATGGGTTGGTGAATCGGGCGGCGGCGGCGGTGCTGGTGGCTGAGGGACCGAAGAGGGTGGAGGAGCTGCTGGCTTGGGGGACGGCGTTCGATCGCTATCCGGAGAGTGATGCGGGGAACGGTGGTGAGTTGATGCGGACGCGGGAGGGGGCGCATAGCCTGTCGCGGATTCTGCATGCGAATGGGGATGCGACGGGGCGGGAGATTGCAGTGTCGCTGCTGCGGCATGTGCGAGAGATTGCGGTGCGGACGGGCCGGATCGAGTTGATGGAGTGGACGACGAGTGTGGATCTGATCGTCGATGGCGGTCGCGTGGTGGGGGCTACGCTGCTGGATGGTGAGGGTGGGTTGCGCGTGGTGCGGGCGGGTGCGGTGTTGCTGGCAAGCGGGGGCGCGGGGCAGGTGTATAGCGATACGACGAATCCAGCGGTGGCGACGGGCGACGGGATTGCGATGGCTTATCGGGCGGGGGCTGAGGTAAGCGATATGGAGTTTTATCAGTTTCATCCGACGGCGTTTAGCGAGCCGGGGGCTCCTCGGTTTCTGTTGAGCGAGGCGCTTCGGGGTGAGGGCGCTCATCTGCTGAATGCGAAGGGTGAGCGGTTTATGGAGAGATATCATCCGCTGCTGGAGCTTGCGCCGAGGGATGTGGTGGCGAGGGCGATTACACGCGAGGGGATGGATGGGACGGTGTACCTGGATATGCGGCATGTGAAGAAGGATCTGCAGGCGCGGTTTCCGGGGATCTCGAGATTTTTGACGAAGTACAGGCTGGAGCTGGGCAGGGACCTGATTCCGGTGAGGCCTGCGGCGCATTATTTGATGGGTGGGGTGAGGACGGATGTGCAGGGGAGGACGTCGCTGCCGGGGCTTTATGCGGCGGGAGAGGCGGCTTGCACGGGGGTGCATGGAGCGAATCGGCTGGCGAGCAACTCTTTGTTGGAGGGGCTGGTGTTTGGAGCGTTGGCGGCGGAGACGATGATGGGGGAGCGGGGTACTGGAGCGCTGGGTCTGGGGGATGAGGCATGGGTGGCTCCGGTTGCGCCGGCGGGGGTGACGAGTGAGGCGGCGACGGAGCGGTGGATTGCGGAGCTGCGGGAGTTGATGTGGAGATATGCGGGGTTGTTGCGCGATGAGGGTGGGTTGGGGCTGGCGCAGCGAGGGTTGGATGCGCTGGTCGTGAGTATGCCGAAGGGGTTATATCGGCGGGCGTTGGAGGCGAGGAATCTGCACTGCGTGGCGCAGATGATTGTGGCTTCGGCGCTGGGGCGCGAGGAGAGCAGGGGGGCGCACTACAGGAATGATTTTCCGTTGCGGGATGGGGCGGCGAAGCACTCGGTGATGCGGCAGGGGAGGGTGGAGTTTGTGGCTTAGGCGTGGAGAGAGGGTGTTGCGGTGAGTGCTGAGATGGGGTTGGGGCGAGTGGTGGCGGCGCTGGTGGGCGCGGTTGTTAGCTTTTGCGTGGTGGGGGGCGCTGTCTTTTATAAGGTTGCGGGAGTTGGAGTGAGTGGGCTGCGGCATGGGGGGCCGGTAGTGCTGGCGGGTGCGATGGCTGGATTGTTTGGTGGCGGGCTGGTTGCGATGCTGATGCTGATTACGGCTTTGCGATGGGGAAGGAAGGGCGGTCGGGAGTGACTTGGCTGCGCGACCGCCAGGTGTTTAGAGTTATGTGCTGGTGGGGGTTACATAATTTTTACAGGATGCCGAGGATGATTGGGACGACGACGCCGGCGACGAGGATTGCGGTGATGATGAGGCGGTTGCGGACGTATTTGTAGGACATGTAGAGGCCGGTGAGGGTGGAGAGGAAGAGTCCGATGGCTACGAGCAGGAAGAAGATTTTGAGTGGGAGGGTGTTGTGGGGCTTGGGCGCGGGGGCGTCCGGTGGTTTGGGTGCGGAGGGCTGCTGAGTTTTGTCGTTTAGCCTGTCTACATGATCGGGTGATTTATCGCTTGGTTTGTCAGGTGGGGGAAGCTTTCTTACTGGGACGATGGTGGTCTGTTTCTTGTGGATCTGACCGAGGGTGACGGCCCAGGCGGGTGGCTTGTAGCTGCTGCCACGGGTGGTCTCGTGGAGGCTGAAGGTCTGGAGCGCTCCGGTGAAGGCGAAGAAGAGGAGCGCGGGGGCGATGAAGACGCCGAGATAGAGATGGACGAGGCGGATGTACTTCAAAAGAGTGTGAGAAGAGGACATGCTGCTTCTTTTGTACACAAGGATTTTAATTACGACAAGTTCGGTCGGATATGGACCGGGGATTTTCTGCGGGCTTGCTGGCTGGCGGACGAAAAAGTGGGCCGCCACGTTGTGGCGACCCATAATCTGCCTTGCGGTGTTGCTTTTACTGCGTGTGCGTGCTGCGGATGGCTAGACTGCGGCAAATCTGCGACGGACCATACCTGCGGCGCCGAGGAGACCTGTAGCGAAGAGGCTGAGGGTTCCGGGCTCTGGGACGGGGCTGTTGGAGGGGGGCGGGTTTCCGAAGCCGATCTCCGCGGAGCCGCCGCCGATGCTTGCGCCGAAGTTGATGCCTACGACGTCGCCGGTGAGGTTCAGACCGAGTGTGCCGAGTGCGCCAAGCTGTATGGCGTTACCGAGGGATAGGTCGGTAAAGGAGAAGGCGAGGGCGCTGCATGGCTTGGCGGCAAAGACGACGTTGACCTGAGCGCAGACGTCGGTGACGTTGAGCAGGCTGACGCCGAGGATGTCGGTGTAGGTGGCGGTGAAGGTTTGCAGGGTGGTGTTGAAGATATCGGTATAGAGGTTGGTGTAGACGAACTGCTCTCCGCCGAGGATGGGCGTTTCGACCAGGACATCGGAGATGACGCCTGTTTTGAGAGTGAGGATCGGGTCTGCGTGAACGGTGAGTGGTGCGAGAACAAGAATGACCAGGGCGAGAAATGCGGCAAGCGATTTCATAGGTGTATCTCCTTATGGCCAGAGGTAATGCAAGCTGTGCGCCAAAGATTACCGATGGATTCGCATGCCTAAAACCATGGTTTCAGGCAATCTTTTTTGAGATTTTTGTGAGAGGGCTAGAACGAGGCCGGATTCGAACTGGATTTATCGATTTCGAAATAAGTTTGAATTATTTTTTGTGATATCACAGGGGCTTAGAAGACATTTTCTCCACGGGATGGGAATATCTTTACTGTTTTTATTTTAATGGCTGTTTTCTGGAGTGGACTAACGTTTTTGTGCTTGTTTGATGTAAGTGCTATTGGGTCAGCTCTTAATGGTTACTTGCTATCGTGTCAGGTGCCTTTATCCATAGAGATGCGCAGATGGTAACGGCAAGGATAGTTACTATGACGGCGAGTGATTGGAGGGGGCCGATCTCGAACCAGTGGGCGGCGAGCATCTTGAGAGCGGCGAAGGCAAGGACGAGGGCGAGGCCGTAGTGGAGGAAGCGCAGCTTGGAGAGCAGATGGGCGAGGAGGAAGTAGAGGGAGCGCAGGCCCATGACGGCCATGATGTTGGAGGTGTAGGCGAGGAAGGGGTGGCGCGTGATGGAGAGGACGGCGGGGATGGAGTCGAGGGCGAAGACGAGGTCGGTGAGTTCGATGGCGATGAGGGTGAGGAAGAGGACGGTGATCATGCGGCGGCCGTCTTCGAAGACGAAGAAGCGGTCCTGACGGAGGCTGACGGGGTGGACGCGTGAGAGCCAGGCGATCCAGCCGGGGGCGTGGCCCTGGTCGGCGGTGTTGGATGGCAGGACGAGTCGGACGGCGGCGATGAGCAGGACGGCGGCGAAGATGTAGCTGACCCAGTGGAAGCGGGTGAGGAGGGAGATGCCGGCGATGATGAAGGCTCCGCGCATGACGATGGCGCCGGCCACTCCCCAGAAGAGGATCTTGGGCTGATTGCTAGGTTCGATGTTGAAGGTGCGGAAGAGGAGGAGGAAGAGGAAGAGATTGTCGATGGAGAGCGACTCTTCGATGGCGTAACCGGCGAGGTACTGAGTGGCGGACTGGCTGCCGAGGGTATGCAGGATGAAGAGGGAGAAGGCGAGGGCGGCGGCGACCCAGAGGATGGTGGAGGCGACGGAGGTGGAGTAAGTCTTCTCCGGGCCCTGGCGGCGTGCGTAGAAGAATTCGATCCCCAGGAGGATGAGGATGAAGAGGTGGAAGCCTATCCAGTGGCTGTAGGGAGTGACGCCAGGCATCTGTCGATGCTACACGGTGAGGGCGCGATGCGTGACTGTTTGCGCGTGATGGGCTGACAGTCGGGCGTTGCGACGATCAGCTGGTCAGGTCGGCCGATGGTGGGTGGTCACTGACGAACGGTCAACGATGGATGAGTGATGGTCTGCTAACCGTGGCTACGATGGACGTGATCGGTCAGTGGGTGACGATCATGTTGTAGACGGTGTAGACGGTGATGGCGATCAGGCCCCAGAGGATCGAAGACAGGAAGAGGCCGCGGACGATGGCGCCGACCTGGTGGGTATCGAAGTATCCTTCGCCTGGGTCCTGAGTTGCGTCGCGGTGGATGATGCTCTTGTATCGGGACTGGAAGAATGGGAGAGAAGGTGTGTGCATAGTTGATTCCTCTATCGACAGAAACGAGATTAGGATTACGAGAATATTTCGGACTATCCCGCGAAGGGGGGAGCGGGTGGCTCATCCGGGGGAGAAAGCGTGATTTTTCGCGAGCTTTAGTAACGTTACGGGTGACAGCCAGAGTGGGATGGCGTAGGATTCTGCCGTATCCAGACTCAGGATTCGGGCCACAAATCTAACTAACGGGAGTGTGTATGAAGACAGCGATTCGTTTGATGGCGATTGCAGTGGGACTTGTGGGCGCGCAGTGCGCATTGGCCCAGGCGACACCGCCGGCAGGATCTACGGGGCTTTGCAAGGATGGAACGTACTCGACGGCGGCGAGCAAGCAGGGGGCGTGCCGTGGACACCAGGGTGTGAAGACATGGTATGCGGCTTCGGCTGCTGCGGCTCCGGCGACTGCTGCTCCCGCGGCTGTTGCTCCGGCTCCGATGCCTTCTCCGGCCTCGGCTCCTACGCCTGCTCCGGTGACGAAGGCTGCGTCATCTTCGGCTTCTTCTCCTGCGGCGAAGGCTGCGGCGCGGCCACTGGCTGCGGGTGGTGGACCGGGGTTGGTGTGGGTGAATACGTCGAGCAACGTGTATCACTGCTATGGGACGGATTTTTATGGGAAGACGAAGGCTGGAGCGTATATGTCCGAGGCGGATGCTAAGGCCAAGGGCGCGCATCCGGACCATGGGAAGGCTTGCAGTAAGTAGATGCGTTTCTCTGCGTGGATTTGGGCTTGTCTTGCCGGACGGGCCTCCTGCGCGGAGGGCGGTCACTTCGTGACTTTTGTGCCCCTTTGGGTGGCCCTCCCGTTGGTCGGGAGCTGATGGGTGGGCCAGTCGAGGGAGGATGATCAGGGGCGCTGGTTGATCAGGCGGATCATTTCGAGGAAGAGGTCGCCGGAGATCTGGAGGGAGTGGGCGCTGATTTTGTCTAGGGTGTCCTGTTCGGTGTGGTGGAAGCCGTCTGGGGCGGAGGCGGTGTGGGGGCCGTAGTCGATGTCGATGACGTCGAGGACGGGGACGCCGCGTTGTTTGAAGGGAAGGTGATCGTCGTTGATCGCGTTCTCGTACTTGAAGACGGAGCTGGAGTGGCCGGTGTTCTTTGCGGCGACTTTGAGCATATCGAGCAGCCACGGGGTAGAGTTCTGGTCACGGTCGATGTTGAGGTCTTTGTCGGCGATCATGTCGGCGACGAGGAGGGCTTTGATCTTCTGGAGGGTGCCGTCCTGAGACCACTTTGCGGCGAGGTGGCGGGTGCCGTAGAGGGAGTCGGAGTTGGTCCACTCTTTGACGGCCTCTTCGCCATCATCGAAGACGAGCCAGACGGAGTAGCCTTCGGGGGGATGGGTGCGGAGGACGTTGCCGATCTCGATGAGCAGGGCGGAGGTGGCGGCTCCGTCGTTGGCTCCGTAGAAGTTGATGTCGCGGAGTGGGTAGTTGGTCTCGTAGTGGCTGGCGAGGACGATGATGCCTTCGCGTTTGCCGGGATATTTGACGATGAAGTTATGCATCGTCTGAAGGCCGGCGGGGGTGGTGGCGGTGAAGGTGTCGGTCTCGAAGTTGCCTTTGGCGGCTTCGGCGGCGAAGTGCTGCTTGATGAAGGCTTCGGCTTTGTCGTGTCCGGGGGAGCCGTTGAAGCGTTTGGGTGCGACCTGGAGAAGCTGTGCGGTGAGATTGTAGGCGACTTGTCCGTTAAAGTGCGCTGTGGCTGTTTGGGCGGGAGCGTGGACGGCGGTTAGGAGAAGAACAAAGACAGATAGGAGCGGAAGAAGGTGTTTCGATCGCGGGGTTCGTGGATCGCGCGATCGATTTCGTTCCTTTTGGAGATCTTCTTTGGTGCGGAGGATAGTAGACCGGCGGGTTAGGTTCATGCGGAGGTCTTCTCCCGGGCTTTGCGGCGACTTGGGTGAACGAAGTAGGCGACGCCGACGCCGAGCAGATACAGGACGAGCATGGGGGTGGCGAAGAGGATCATGCTGAAGGGGTCGGGCAGGGGGCAGATGATGGCGGAGATGAGGAAGATGACGAGGATGGCGTAACGAATGTGCTTGATGAGGAACTTCGCGTCGACGATACCGAAGAGGGAGAGAAAGAAGACGAGGATGGGAAGTTCGAAGCAGATGCCAAGGCCGAGGATGACGGCGAGAAAGAACTGGGTGTAGTCCTCGATGGTGAGGATAGGGTTGAACTTTTTGCCGAAATCGAGGACGAGGACCTTGATGGCTCCGGGGAGTACCCAGTGATAGCCAAACCAGGCACCGGCGAGAAAGAGGCCGATGGTCGCTCCCATGAAGGGGAAGACGTAGCGCTTCTCGTTGGCGTACATGCCGGGCGATATGAAGAGCCAGAGCTGATAGAGGATGAAGGGCGAGGCGATGATGGCGCCGCCGAGGAGCGAGGTCTTGAGGTAGAGGTTGAGGCCGTCGGTGGGGTGGGTGAAGTTGAGCGCGATGTGGAGGTCGTCGAGCGGTTTCTGGACGATGCCGTAGAGGCGCTCGTGAAAGGCATAGGCCACGCAGAAGCCGACGAGGAGATAGACGGTGGCATGGATGAGTCGCTTGCGGAGTTCGGCGAGGTGCTCCATGAGACTCATGCCGGGTAGTTCGGCACGGTCGGTGATGGCGGCGCGGGCGCGGTCGATGGGGTCGAGATCAGCCATGCAGCGGGGCCTCGGTCGTGGGGCCAGGCACGGTGGAGGGCTCGGATTCGGAGACGTGGGGGATGGAGTCGAGCATGGGGGAGAGCGTGGAGTTGCTTATGGGGAGGCCGGTGGAGGGTGGCATGAGATGGAGGTCGCCGGATGTGGCGATGGGCAGGGGTTCGGTGGGGAGGGCCGAGAGGTGCGCGTGGTCCTCTACGAGTTCCTGGGTCAATTGGGAGATCCGTTCGGGGGTTACGTCGGAGGGGATGTCGGACGCTGTGGTCTCTGTGGAAGCGGGGCTAGCGATGGTGGCTTCGGCGGCGATAGCGGGTGTGACGGGCGCGGCGGCCTCCATGGCGGCGATCTTCTTTCGCTGCTCTTCCTGATCGGCGACGCGGAGCTCGTCCTCCATCTGCATGCGGAATTCGTTGGAGGCGCGGCGGAACTCGCCCATGAGTTTGCCGAGCTGGCGGGCGAGCTCGGGCAGCTTCTTCGGCCCGAAGAGGAGCAGGGCGAGGAAGAAGATGACGGCGGTGTCCGGAAAGCTAGGCATAAGTAAGACCCATGATACGGCTTACGTGGTGGTGGGACAAATGGATGGAGGGTGATAGATGATGTTGTAAAATTTATGGTGTACGGCGGATGGATCGCCGCGCGATTTTGCACGGAGACGCATCGTTTGATCGCAAGGTGTGTCTAATCATTTAAGCGCGGCAGAAGAGGCTGCGTGAGTTGTAGGAAATATGAAGTGGTTGCAACATCCCCGCGGATTGGGTGAAGGCTCTTGGGCCGGCACAGTGAATCCGCTGCAACCTGGCGGTGCATGCTTTCAACATCCCCGTCTCGAAGGCTAAGGTTCAGCGCTGTTGGCTGATCTACACGACCTTGTGAGACTGAAGGCGGAGTACTTTGAACGGACTATTGGAGATCGCACCGGCTGCGGCCGTGGCGGAGAACGTTGCAGATACGTGTTCCCTCGATAACTACCTGGCGCAGCCTGACCATACGATGGATGCTCGTATTGCGGCAGCGCGTGAGAAGCTGGGCACCGATGTCGTTTTGCTGGGTCATCATTATCAGCGCGACGAGGTGATCCGCTTCGCGGACTTTACCGGCGACAGCTATAAACTTTCGAAGGTCGCTGCGGAGACGGATGCGAAGTACATGCTGTTCTGCGGCGTGCACTTTATGGCGGAGACGGCAGATGTGCTGGGATGGCCGTGGCAGCAGGTGATTCTGCCGGACCTGAATGCGGGCTGCTCGATGGCCGATATGGCGGAGATCGGGCAGGTAGAAGACTGCTGGGATTCGTTGGAGCGGGCGGGGCTGACTGGTGACTTGATTCCGCTGACTTATATGAACTCGGCTGCGGCGATCAAGGCGTTTTGTGGAGAGCGCGGCGGGTTGGTTTGTACGTCTTCGAATGCGCGTGGGGCCTTCGAGTGGGCGTTTGCGCGGGCGGAGAAGATATTGTTTTTGCCCGATCAACACCTAGGGCGGAATACTGCGTTTGCGATGGGGATTGCGCTGAACGAGATGGTGGTTTGGGATCCGTATCAGATTAATGGCGGTGTGACGCCGGAGCGTTTGAAGGCCGCGAAGGTGATCTTGTGGAAGGGACACTGCTCGGTGCATCAGCGGTTTTTGCCGGAGCATGTGGACCGGGTGCGCCGCGAAGAGCCGGGGATGCAGGTGATCGTGCATCCAGAGTGCCGCTGGGAGGTGTGCCAGAAGGCGGATGATGTGGGTTCGACTGAGCATATTATTCATGCGATTGAACGGGCTCCGGGGGGCTCGAGCTTTGCCGTTGGGACGGAGATCCACCTGGTGAACCGGCTGGCGAAACGGTTTGCTCCTTTGGGCAAGCGGGTGATTACGCTGGATGATGCAGGATGCCTGTGCACGACGATGTATCGGATCTCGCCGCAGCATCTGGCGTGGGCGCTGGAGAATCTTGTCGAGGGACGAGTGGTGAATCGCATCAAGGTGGATGATGATGTGAAGCAGTGGGCGAAGGTGGCGTTGGATCGCATGCTGGAGATCTCGACTGGAAAGGTGGGCGCTTGAGCAAGACGTTTACATTGGGCGAGGCGCAGACGCTGTTGCCGGTGGTGGAGGCTCTGCTGCGGAGGGCTCAGACGGCAGGAACGAAGGCTGCCGAGCTGGAGCACGAGATGCAGCTGTTGAGCCATCGCATCTTTCTGTCTGGCGGGATGCATGTGGATGTTGCGTCCGCGGCACGGCGTAGGGCAGAGCGCGAGAAGGCGATGCAGGAGACGAGAGATACGCTGTCGGAGATCGACTCGATTGGGGTGCAGGTGAAGGATCTTGAGCAGGGATTGCTGGACTTTCCTTGCATGATGGATGGCCGGACGGTGCTGCTGTGCTGGAAGTTGGGGGAGACGGCGATTACCCACTGGCATACGGAGGAAGAGGGATTTGAAGGGCGCAAACCTCTGGACTCGCGGTTCGGTAAGACGGAGCGGCTGAACTGAGTTGTATGTTGCGCGATTAGACTCGCGATAAATTTATAAGTAACTTATATGGTTACGTAAAGAGCGGCCCTTGAGTGGGCCGCTTTTTTCGTTGTGCGGCTATTTCGGTGATGCTGGCGCAGGGGTGGTAGGGGCTGGGTGGCTTGTATCGGGACGAGGTGTGTCGGGGCGGCCGCCTGGGCTCCATTGTGGCTTCCAGTTAGAGTCTGCGAACCAGCGGATGGGGTTGACCATGGAGGCGATGGCGCGGGTCATGTGGGTGAAGTCGATGGTGCTGAGCTCGTCGCTGGGCTGGTGGTAGTCCTTGTGGAGGCCATAGCTGGAGACGGTCTGGGCGATGATGCCCTGCTGTGCGAGTGCGTAGTTGTCGGAGCGGCGAAAGAATTGCTGGGCGGGATGGGGATCGGCGACGAGGTGCGCGCCGTGTTTTGCGAGCTCGGGGCCGAGGTTGGAGCGGTCGAAGCCGGTGAGCCAGAGGGTGCCGGCGGGAACGGCGGGGTCGGGGCGGCCGATCATCTCGAACTCGAGGTTGGCGACGATGGTGTTGAGAGGGACGGGGGGATGGGCGAGGAAGGCGCGGTTGCCGAAGCCGCCCATCTCCTCGGTGCCGAAGAGGGCGAAGACGATGGTGCGTCGAGGGCGAGGGCCGCTGGCGAGAATGTGCGCGAGGGCGAGGACGGCGGTGGTGCCGGAGGCGTCGTCGTCGGCTCCGTTGTAGATGGTGTCGCCGGAGGCGTTGGCGGGGCCGATGCCGAGGTGGTCCAGGTGAGCGGTGAGGAGGATGACTTCGTTGGGTGCGCCGGTTCCGCGCAGGATGCCGATGGCGTTCCAGGTCTCTTTGCGGGGCGTGTCTTCGAACCGGGTGATTCGCTGCTGGGCGCGGGCGGGCAGTGGGCTGGGGAGCGCGGATTTTTGCACGAAGGTGCCGTTGTCTCCTCCGGGTTCGAGGCCGAGGGATTGGAACTGGGAGGCGGCGAAGAGGGCGGTGATGTGTTCGTCGCGTGTGGCGGAGCCGCGACCGTGAAGCTCGTCGTCGGCGAGGAAGTTCATATCTGCGTGAACTTCTCGTTCAAGAATGGTAGAGGACGATGTCGTTTGGGCGGTGGCTGCGTCGAATGAGTGGGCTCGTTGCGCTAGGGAAGAAGAGGGGCAGAGGAGGGAAGATGCAGCCAGGGTCAGTACAAGGCGGTACAGGCGTTTCGATACGTACATTGCGCAGATTATAGATGACGGATTTAGATTGATTTTGGAATTATCCTTATAGGAACCTGACAGCTGCGAAGGAAGAGGCATAGGCACGATGGAACGAAGGGCTAGTGTGCGTCGGTGGGTCGCTATCGTGGTCGCAACGTTATTGCCACTGATTGCCGGCTGTTCTGGTTTCTTTGTTCCAGTGGATAACTCAAGCGGCGGGGGCGGCACTACTACTGGAACGGACCGGGTGTATGTTGCGAACCTGACGACAAGTTCCATTGCTGGATTCACGGTTGGCACGGGGACGCTGACGTTAGTGAATGGATCTCCGCTTAGCGCGGGATTTGCGCCGATCTCGATGGTCGTGACGCCGAGCGATAGTTTTCTCTATGTGGGTGGTCTGAACGGGATCTATGTGTATCTGATCAATTCGGATGGATCGTTGTCGGCTCCGAGCGCAGGGTCTTTGCAGGTGGTGGCGTATGCGACTGCGCTTACGGTTTCGCCGGACGGCCAGTGGCTGATTGCGCTGGATGGCACCACGCAGGTGCTCGATATCTACCAGATCAATGCTTCGACGGGTGCGCTGTCGCAGGTGGCTAATCCTACGACGTATTCGATTACGGCTGGGATCTGGAAGCCGACGGCGATAACTATTTCGCCAAGTGGGACGATGATCATCGCCTCCCTGGGCACTGGCGGGGATGCGGTGTTTACGTTCAACACGACGACGGGTCTTGCTGTCGTAGCCTCGACTATTGGATTCTCGAATACGACCACGGGAGACTACGGGGCGGTCATCAATTCGGCCACAACTTACGCTTACCTTGCGAGGAGCGGGGCCAATGGTGGAGTTGCGGTGTACAGCATCGCGTCGAACGGGATATTGACGCCGGTATCCGGGTCGCCGTTTGCGGCAGGCACCGGGACGTACTCGGTGGTGATGGATAAGACGGGAACCTATCTCTATGCGGCGAACCGTGGGGATGGGACGATCTCCGGCTACACGATTGTTCCGGGGACGACGACGGCGGGGCTGACGCTGACTGCGCTGAGCGGGTCGCCTTATGGCAGTGGTATCTCGGTGCAGTCTCTGGCGATCGATAATACGAATAAGTACCTGGTGGCGGCGGCTATAGGGGGCAGCCCGGATCTGACGATGTACAGCTTCGATGTCACGACACCGGGGGAGCTGGATCCTGCGACCAGCGTGGCGACAGATACAGATCCTGCGGGTGCTACTGCTGTTGCGGCAACGCACTGACGCACTAATGGAGGCGGCGCTTCTGGCGGAGGTTGAGCGGGAGTGTCGAGTTGGTCGCGGGTGCGTTGGAATTCTGCGATGTGTGTGCCGCATCCACGGGTAAGATGGGGAGAGTGGGGTTTGCAGCATTGCGGAGTTTTCGGGCTATCTTTCTCTCTTCGAGTCAATCTGGTTCAGGACGGTCGATCTCGCGGCTTGCCGCTGCGGCGGTGGTGTCGGCTTGCCTGGGGGTGGGGCTTGGAGGATGTTCGCGGCTGAGGCCTAAGCCTACGACGCAGTATGTTTATGTGACGGCGAAGCAGACGTTTCTGCGGGACCGGGTGGCTGCGGTATCGAACCGCACGGCGACGGTGGAGAACGGCGATAAATTGCAGGTGCTCGAACATGGCCGTCGCTTTGTGAAAGTGCAGACGGCGAAGGGCGAACAGGGATGGATCGACGAGAAGGTGGTTGCAACACAAGAGATCTTCGATCAGTTTGATGGGTTGAAACAGGCACATCAGAGTGATCCAGCGGTGGCCTCCGCGGTTGTACGGGACGAGGTGTATCTGCACGCCAGGCCGGGGCGCGATACGGATCGGTTCTATCGGCTGGCGGAGGGGGAGAAGCTGAAGTTGCTGAAGCGTGCGACGCTTCCGAAGCCGGTGCCTCCGGGCATGAAGCTGGCTGCTCCTGCTACGGCTGCGGTGGTGGGGAAGGACGGCAAGGCTGCGGGCGCTGCGCCGGAGCTGCCTGCTCCGCCGGCGATGGAGGATTGGTGGCTGGTGCGCGACTCGAAGGGCGATACGGGATGGTTGTATAGCCGGATGATGGATGTGGATGCGCCGGATGCGATCACTCGGTACGCGGAAGGGCAGCGGATCGTTGGCGCGTATGTGTTGACGACGGTGAACGATCCCGAGGCGGAGCAGGCCGACAAAGATATTCCGGTGTATGTAACGGTGTTGAGTCCATATAAGGCTGGGTTGACCTACGACTTCGACCAGGTGCGGGTGTTTACCTGGAATGTGAAGAAGCATCGCTATGAGACTGGCTTCCGAGACAGGAACATCGAAGGATATCTGCCGGTGGAGATGAAGATGGCGGCTGATCCGTATGGCAAGTCGCCGACCGCTACGGTGGCCGCGCCGACGTTCAGCTACCGGGTGTTGTCGGATGAGGCGGGGCCTGTGATTCCAGACCCGACTACGGGAGCTGTGGTGCCGGGCAAGATGGTGCTGAAGACGTACCGGCTGGAGGGGAATCTGGTGCGGCGCGTGATTGAGCCGGGAACGACTGCTCCGGGAGAGGCTCATCCGGAGCAGGTGGCCGAGAAAAAGAAGGCGACTGCGAAGACTCGGAGGCACAAGTAGGTGATCGACCTTTCGATTGACTCAAAAGGCTACTCGATGATGGAGGGCTTCCTCCCCGAGCATGAAGTAGCAGACCTGGTAAATTTTGTGGAGCAAGGCTTCCCCGCTGACTGTCGTCGGGGAGGGGTAAGAAACCTTCTGGACTTTCCAAGGATGCGCCTTTTGGCGAATTCCTCTGAAATTCTTAGGTCGGTTGAGGCGATATTAGGGGATGGAGCACGCGTTGTGCGCGGAATTCTCTTTGATAAGACAGAAGACGCTAATTGGAAAGTTCCGTGGCATCAGGATGTGACCATCGCCGTAAATGAGCGAGTCGAAGCGGTGGGATACGGACCATGGTCCACAAAAGCAGGTGTGCTGCACGTTCAACCACCTGCTTCTGTGCTGGAGCGCATGATTTCAGTTCGACTACATCTTGACGATTGTCCGGTAGAGAACGGAGCGCTGCGTGTTATTCCCGGCTCTCATACCAATGGAAAACTTAGCGAACGGTTGATTCAGGAATTAGCGAACCGAAGTATTGTGGTGACTTGCGAGATGCAAAGTGGCGGAGCTCTCATGATGCGTCCACTCTTGTTGCACGCGTCTTCTGCCTCAAGCCTTCCGGGGCATAGGCGAGTCATTCATTTTGACTATGCTGTTGCGGAACTTGCACAAGGAATCAGTTGGAAGGAGTTTCAGGCGTAGAAGCTGGCGATGGTGTCGACTACGGTTTGCTGTTCGTCTTCGCGGAGCTCAGGGTAGATAGGGAGGGCTAGGACTTCGGTGGCGGCGGCTTCGCTGATGGGGAAGTCGCCTTGTTTGTAGCCGAGGTCGGCGAGACTGGTCTGCTGGTGCAGGGGGAGCGGATAGTAGATCTCGCTGCCGATCTTGTGGTCGGTGAGGTACTGGCGGAGGGCGTCGCGGCGGGGAGCGCGAATCACGTACTGGTGAAAGACGTGGTCGGCTCTTAGGTCGGTGACGGGGAGCACGATGCCTTCGGCGGTGGTCATGCCGGTGAGGCCTGAAGCGAGGAAGAGATCGTCGTAGTGTGCGGCCAGATTGCGGCGCTGCTTATTCCACTCCGGGAGGTGGCGCAGCTTTACTTCGAGGACGGCGGCCTGCAGGCTGTCGAGGCGTGAGTTCCATCCGATCTCGTCGTGGTAGTAGCGGCGGCGCATGCCGTGGGCGCGAAGGACGCGGGCGTGGTCGTCGATGGCGGCGGAGGTGGTGGTGACGAGACCGGCATCGCCCATGGCGCTGAGATTTTTTGTCGGGTAGAAGCTGAAGGCGGCGGCGTCGCCCAAGGCTCCGGCGGGTGTGCCGTTCCAGGTGGCTCCGAAGGCCTGCGCGGCGTCTTCGATCAGCACGAGGTTGTGGCGATGCTTCAGTGCTGTGAAGGCGTCCCAGTCTGCACACTGCCCATAGAGATGGACGGGAAGTACGGCCTTGACTGCGGACCCGGCGTGCGAGCGGATGACCTCTTCGGTGGCGTCCGCGGAGAGGTTGAAGGTGGCTGGGTCGATGTCGGCGAGGAGAGGCTGGGCTCCGCAACGAAGGATGGCGCTAATGGTGGCGAAGAAGCTGAACGGTGTGGTGACGACGGCGTCGCCGGGACCGACGTTGGCTGCGGCCAGGGCTAGCCAGATGGCGTCGGTGCCGCTTGCACAGCCGATAGCGTGCGGAACGGAACAGGCAGCAGCGGCAGCTTGTTCGAAGCTGGCGACCTGCGGGCCGAGAATAAATTGTTGCGAGTCGCAGACCGATTCGATGGTGGCGAGCAGCTCCTGCCGGAGGTTGGCGAACTGACGGGAGAAATCAAGCATCTGAACGGGTTGGGGGTTCCGAATCGTCACATCTGCAATGGTATATCGATGTGGTCGCACTTGCAGAGGCAGCGCAGGCTGTCGTTCCGAAGGAGTCTGCGTCTAACAGGGACATGCGGGCGTTTGTATGTGGGCGGTGTACAGGTTGATAATTGCCCCAGATGCTCGTATGGTTGACAGTCTTAGCTTCGGGCTCAGCGTGTTTGTTGGCTGGGTCTTCTTCCGAAGTGAATGAAACGCGGTAGAACCTCATCAGATAGAAATTGATAAAGGAGATCGGCCCCATGGAATCAAAGCCGGCACAGAACATTCAGGATACTTTTCTCAACACCGTGCGAAAAGATAAGAGTCCGATCACGATCTACCTGGTAAGCGGCGTGAAGCTGACGGGAAAGATTCGGTCGTTCGATAAATACTCGGTACTGCTGGAGAACAACAGCCAGGAGCAGCTGATTTTTAAACATGCGATCTCGACCGTTGTGAGCGGACGAGCGGGTGCGCATGTGGAGTTGCGCTCCGACAGCAAGCCGGAGGGGCGGCCCGCCGTAGCATCGGCGCCGGCACCGCTTACTCCTGCGCACGACGCGAATGGGACCCAGGGCCGCTAGCCGTTGACCGCTGCAGAAGATACGGAAGACACGAAGGCGAATCGGAAGAAGATCGTCAGGCGCAGTCTGGTCGAAGCCCAGGAAGATGCTCAGCGTCAGTCTGCGGCTCGTCAGATTGGCCGTGGTGCGCCTCAGGCGGAACGGGCGGTGCTGATTGCGGTGGAGTTTACCGGCGAGCGGCGCAAGTTGACGGCAGCGGCGCGTCTGGCGCGGACGGCGGCGGCGGTTTCGTCGGGTAGGGCGCTTGAGGAAGGCGCTGTCGATTCTGTACTTGGTGCAGGAAGCGCGGCCGATCTTGATTTCGACGCTTCGCTGGCGGAGTTCGAGGAGCTCGCTCGCAGCGCTGGGGGAGAGGTCGTCGCGACGCTTGTGCAACGGCGCGCGAAGCCCGATCCTGCGACGCTGATTGGCCAGGGCAAGGTGGAGGAGATCGAGGGGGTGGTGGCTTCGACGGGTGCTGACCTGGTGCTCTTCGACCATGATCTGACGCCTTCGCAGTTGCGTAATCTGGAGGCGAAGCTGCCTTGCCGCGTCATCGACCGGACACAGCTTATTTTGGATATCTTTGCCCGGCATGCGCGAACGCGTGAGGGCCAGCTGCAGGTGGAGCTTGCCCAGCTCGAATATCAGCTGCCTAGGCTGGCTGGACGGGGCAAGGCGATGTCGCAGCTGGGCGGCGGTATTGGAACGCGCGGGCCCGGTGAGACGCAGCTTGAGACGGATCGGCGCAAGATCAACCTGCGCATCGATCATGTGAAGGAGCAGCTGGAGTCGGTGCGGCGGATTCGGCGGCAGCAGCGGCAGCGGAGAGAGGCTGTGCCGGTTCCCGTGGTGGCGCTTGTCGGCTATACGAATGCGGGGAAGAGCACGTTATTCAATGCGCTGACCGAGGCGGGGGTGTTGGAGTCGTCGCGGATGTTCGCCACGCTCGACCCAAAGCTGCGTCAGCTACAGCTTCCATCGCGAAGAAAGATTCTGCTCTCGGATACGGTGGGATTTATTCGCAATCTGCCGCATACGCTGGTCAACAGCTTCCGCGCGACGCTGGAGGAGGTGGAGCGCGCCGAACTGCTGTTGCATATTCGCGACGCTTCGAGCCCGATGGTGGACGAGCAGAAGGCGCAGGTGGAGAAGGTGCTGGCGGAGCTTGATGTCTCGGAGAAGCCCGTTATTGAAGCTTTGAACAAAATCGATCTGGTCTCGGATGACGAGGGGATGCCCATGGGAGCGCCTGGCAGCATCGCGGTCTCCGGCCTGAAGAGGCTGGGGCTGGAGCACCTGCTCAAGGCGATCGACGACGCGCTGGTGGTGGATCCGGTGATCGAGATGTGGTATCGGCTGCCCCAGTCGGAGGGGGCTATTCTGGCGGCGCTGGAGGCTGGAGCCATTGTGGGCGATAAGAGATTCGAAGGGAACCTGGCGCATGTGAGGGCGCGGGGTCCGGCTTCGCTGTTGAACCGGTTCCGGAGATTCAGGGAGCGAGAAGATGGAGCTTAATTAGCATAGGCCGCCTGACGGGGAGCGGAGGTGGTGTCCCCAATCACGCGACCTATGTGACCCAGATTTTAGGGTCCAGGTGGTATTTTTTAGTCTATTCCTTTGGCAGGAGAAGTCAAAGAAAGATCTTCGCCGCGCGGGATGTTCGAAGATCGTTCCGTTTGCGCGATTATCGAATCTGGCTTGTTTGACACTCCTGTAAGTGCTTTGCTAAAACTAGGTGTACCTCGAACGATTATGCAGCTAGCGCACTATTCTCTTTGTGCGGAGACGATAGCTGTGTAAGACAGATCAGACAGGACTTCCAGACGGCTTCGGCCAACCCCATTCATGGACCAGATACTGAATCAACTCGGTGGACTTGTGCTCGGCTCTGTGCCGACGATGATCCTTTTTATTCTGCTGGTGGCTGCCTACGGGCTGCTTGTTCGCCGCCCGCTGGATCGTGTCCTCGCAGAGCGTCGCGCCCGTACCTCCGGCGCTGTAGAGCAGGCTCGCGGCGCCATTGCGGCGGCTGAGGCCGAGACTTCGGTGTATGAGGACAAGCTGCGCAGCGCACGTGCCGAGATCTTTCAGGCGCGTGAGCAGAGGCTAAAGCGGTGGAATGAGGAACGAGAGGCTGCCCTCGCGCAGGTTCGGCAGGCGGCGAAAGATCGCGTTAACGGAGCGAAGCAGGAGATCGATCAGAGTGCGCAAGAGGCGCGCGCGCAGGTGGAGAAGCTTAGCGGCGAGTTGAGTGCGAGCATTCTTGCTGCGGTGCTGCCTGCAACTGTTCATGCGACGGAGGTGGCACAGTGAACCCCTCGGCAATCATGAACGCAATGAATAAGATGAAGCGGTCTCTGCTCGCAGTAGCGGTTGCGGCGATGTTGTTCGCGCCAGCGTTTCATGCCAGAGCGCAGCAAGCGTCTGCCAGCGCAAATCTAGCTCAGGAGAGCACTCCTGAGGCCCAGTCACCCGAGGCAAATAAGAAGATCGCCGATGAAGATGAAGAGTATCTTCATTCCCCTTCGGTGCGTGCCCTGGGAGCGAAGCTGGGCATGAATCCCGAACAGGCCGCAACGGCATTTACTGTTGCGAACTTCATTGTTTTGGCAATTCTAGTCGGCTGGTTTCTTATCAAGACGCTTCCCAAGACCTTTCGCAAGCGGAACACGGCGATCCAAAAGCATCTTGTGGATGCCCGTACGGCTACTGAAGAGGCGAGCGCGCGGTTGAACAGCGTTGAAGAGAGATTGAGCAAGCTGGACGATCAGATTGCGGCGATGCGCGCACAGGCCGAGAAGGACTCCGCGGTAGAAGAGCAGCGCATCAAGGCCAGCGTTGAAGAAGAGAAGCAAAAGATTCTCGCATCGGCGGAGCAGGAGATCGCAGCCGCAACGGCTCTTGCGCAACGCCAGCTTCAGCAGCACGCTGCCGAACTGGCCATTGAGCAGGCGGCTCGCAAGCTGGTTATTACGGCCGAGACCGACCGCCTGTTGGTGCAGAACTTCGCCCGGCGGCTTGCGGGCGACGGCTCCAAGGAAGGCCAAAACTAATGTCTGTCCTCTCCTTGCGTTACGCCCATGCCTTCGCCTCTGTTGCTACCTCCGCTCATCTGGATGTGGCCGCGGCAGAGCGGCAGATGCAGGACTTCAGTGGAACTCTCGCCGATAGTCGTGAGCTTCGTGAAGTTTTGATGAATCCTTCCATTCCGAATGCGGATAAGTTGAAGGTGCTGGACGCGATCTCTGTCCGTATCGGCATGTTTCCCCAGGTGCGGAACTTCCTTGCGGTCATCATGGAGCATCAGCGTCTCGCCGAACTGGATGAGATTCTGAGCGAGTATCACCTGGTTGCTGACGAACAGGCAGGTATGGCCGAGGCAGAGATTACAAGCGCGCATCCCCTCAACGACCAGGATCGCGTCGAACTTGAAGCCCAGGTGTCCAGACTTGCCGGAGGCAGCGTACGTGCCACCTATCGTGAGGATGCAACTCTTCTTGGTGGCGCGGTCGTCCGGATCGGGTCCACTGTATACGATGGGTCCGTCCGGGCGCAGTTGCAGCAGCTGAAGCAGAAGCTTATCAACGCATAAATTTGCCGGAGACGGCGCTAAGTTTTTTCAGATTTGACACGAATCGAGTAGAAGGAAGACATGGCAAAGATCAAGGCGGATGAGATAACAGAACTGCTTCGCCAGCAGATTGAAAATTTTGAGCAGCGCATCCAGGTGGATGAAGTTGGAACCGTCATCTCCCTTGGCGACGGTATTGCGCGCGTCCACGGACTCGACAAGGTCATGGCCGGCGAACTCATCGAGTTCCCGCACGGTGTGGCAGGACTTGCCATGAACCTCGACGAAGATCAGGTCGGCGCCGTACTGCTTGGTGACTATACCGAGATCAGCGAGGGCGATCAGGTGAAGCGCACTGGCAAGATCATGTCTGTGCCCGTCGGCGAGGCTCTTATCGGTCGCGTTGTTAACGCGCTCGGTCAGCCCATCGACGACAAGGGACCTATCAACACCGACAAGTTTCTGCCCGTCGAGCGGCTCGCTCCTGGCGTCATTGATCGTCAGTCTGTACGTGAGCCGATGGCTACCGGCATCAAGGCCATCGATACGATGATTCCGATTGGACGCGGCCAGCGCGAGTTGCTCATTGGCGACCGCCAGACCGGCAAGACCGCCATCGCGCTCGACACGATCATCAACTCGGCAAAGAACAACCTCATCTGCATCTACTGCGCTGTCGGGCAGAAGCGGTCCTCGGTTGCGCAGGTTGTGCAGACACTGGAAGAGCATGGCGCGATGGCTTACACCATCGTTGTTGCCGCTACGGCATCCGAGCCTGCACCCATGCAATATCTTGCTCCGTTCGCTGCAACCGCCATGGGAGAGTACTTCCGCGACAGTGGCAAGCATGCGCTCATCATCTACGACGATCTCTCCAAGCACGCTGCTTCTTATCGTGAGATCTCCTTGCTGCTCCGTCGTCCACCAGGCCGCGAAGCGTATCCGGGCGACGTCTTCTATCTCCACTCGCGTCTGCTCGAGCGTAGCTCCAAGGTCTCGGAGAAGCTCGGCGGCGGTTCATTGACGGCCCTGCCGATCATCGAGACCCAAGCCGGCGACGTCTCGGCCTACATTCCGACCAACGTTATCTCTATTACAGATGGCCAGATCTTTCTTGAGACAGACCTCTTCAACTCCGGCGTTCGCCCCGCTGTCAACGTCGGTCTCTCGGTCTCGCGCGTAGGTTTCTCGGCTGCGACTAAGGCGACCAAGCAGGTGGGCGCAACGCTGAAGCTCGATCTCGCGCAGTATCGCGAACTTGCGGCGTTCTCCCAGTTCGGCTCTGATCTCGACAAGGTGACCCAGCAGCAGCTCAACCGCGGACAGCGCTTGACCGAGTTGCTCAAGCAGCCTCAGTTCCAGCCGCTCCCGGCAGAGAAGCAGGTCGCGATTCTCTTCGCTGGTGTCAACGGCTTGCTTGATGACGTTGAGGTGAAGGATCTTCGTGCCTTTGAAGATGGCTTCTATCCGTACCTCGAAGGTGCGCAGGCTTCGATCCTCACCGATATCGCCACCAAGAAGGCGCTCGATGATGATCTGCGGAAGCGTCTGACTGCTGCGATCAAAGAGTACAAGGGCAACTTTCTCGCCGATCGCAAGAGCCAGGCAGATGCAAGTGCAAAGGCTGCTGCGCCCGACTCCACGAAGGCAACCGCGATGGTGGGCAATAAGTAAACCATGGCAAACGTCCTCGATTTACGACGTCGCATCCGCAGTGTGAAGAACACGCGGCAGATCACCAAGGCCATGAAGATGGTCTCGGCGGCCAAGCTTCGTCGCGCGCAGGAGCGTGCCATGCAGGCTCGGCCCTACGCGCAGATGCTGACCAATGTGCTCGAGTCGCTGGTGCGCCGCTCGGACCTCTTCAATGATGAGACAGGCGATGTGATGCATCCTCTGCTGGTCGAGCGTGAAGAGAAGAATGTCCTTGTGGTTGTGGTCGCGGGCGACAAGGGCTTCGCTGGCGCGTTCAACTCGAACATTGTCAAGGCAGCACAGAACTTCATCGATTCCAGGCGTGCTGCTGGACAGAACGTGGACGTCGAGCCAGTCGGCCGTAAGGCGCGGGACACTTTCCGCAAGCGCTATCCTGCGGCTGTCTACGAGAAGACGGAAGAGCACTACGACAACGATCTCTCGACGCACTTCGAGACGCTTCGCCACCGCGCTTCGCCGATCGAAGTTACGGGCGATCATCCGACGATGCTGTTGAAGATCCAGATTGATGATGTCAGTGATATGGCCCGCGATATCGTTGAGCGTTATACACGTAGCGAGATCGACTCCGTCTATCTGGTCTACAACGAGTTCAAGTCAGTCATCGCGCAGCGCGTCGTCGTCGAAAAGCTCCTTCCAATTCGCAAGCTCGGATCCCACGAGATCACTGCTGCGGAGGAGATGTCCGAAGAGCAGAGGGAAGCGGCAGCTCACGCGGCGAAGACTGCTGGAATCAGCGTCAATGTGCCAGAAGAGACAGTGGTCGAGGCTGAGGCGAAGAAGTTTGGAACGGCTGAGGTGGATTACATCTTCGACCAGGAGCCTGAGCGTCTGTTTCGTCATCTTATGCCGCGTTATGTGACGACGCAGATCTTTCATGCGCTGCTGGAGTCGGCTGCGGCGGAGCATGCAGCTCGTATGACTGCGATGGATTCGGCGACCAACAATGCTGGAGATATGATCGACGCACTTTCGCTCACGATGAATCGTGTGCGGCAGGCGGCGATTACGAAGGAAATTATCGAGATTGTGAGTGGCGCGGCCGCTCTGTAACAACAGGCAACTGCGTAACGAAAGAGACCTATGGCAGAGAATATTGGAAAAGTGATTTCGATCAGCGGCCCGGCCGTTGACGTTCAGTTCGAAGAGGCGCACATGCCGCCGATCTTCCAGGCGCTGCGCATCGTCAGCGAAGGCTTCGTCGTTCCCACCCCGCTCGACGTCGTCGTCGAGGTTCAGCAGCACCTTGGCGAAGGCCGTGTGCGCTGCATCGCGATGGTTGCGACCGAAGGCATGGTTCGCGGCATGAAGGCGATCGATACCGGCGCGGGCATCATGGTGCCGGTGGGCCGCGAGACGCTTGGCCGTGTGCTCAACGTACTTGGCGAGCCGGTCGACGAGCTTGGCCCGGTTAACGCGAAGGTGCATATGCCGATTCACCGGCAGGCTCCTGCGTTCGATGAGCAGTCGACCTCGGAGGAGATGTTCGAGACCGGCATCAAGGTCATCGACCTTATCCAGCCGTTTTTGAAGGGCGGAAAGATCGGTCTGTTCGGTGGTGCGGGTGTGGGTAAGACCGTCATCATTCAGGAGCTGATCAACAACGTTGCCAGCCAGCACGGCGGTTTCTCGGTCTTCGCCGGCGTCGGCGAGCGCACCCGCGAGGGTAACGACCTCTGGATGGAGTTCCAGGAGTCGGGCGTTATCGATCTCAAGGACCTTCCGAAGAGCAAGGCCACGCTGGTGTATGGCCAGATGACCGAGCCCCCAGGGGCGCGTCTGCGCGTGGCGCTGACCGGCCTGACTGTCGCCGAGCACTTCCGCGACGAAGAGGGTGCGGATACGCTGCTGTTCATTGACAACATCTTCCGCTTCACCCAGGCCGGTTCCGAGGTTTCCACGCTGCTTGGCCGTATGCCTTCGGCTGTGGGTTATCAGCCGAACCTTGCTACCGAGATGGGCGAGCTGCAGGAGCGTATTACGTCGACCAAGAAGGGTTCCATCACGTCGGTGCAGGCTGTGTACGTTCCTGCGGACGACTTGACCGATCCTGCGCCTGCGACGACGTTTGCTCACCTCGATGCGACGACCGTGCTCTCGCGTCCGCTGTCGGAGCTTGGCATCTATCCTGCGGTCGATCCTCTGGCTTCGACGTCGCGCATTCTGTCTCCGCGCATCGTTGGGCAGGAGCACTACGATGTGGCGCAGGGCGTGAAGAAGATCCTGCAGCGCTACAAGGACCTTCAGGACATCATCGCCATTCTCGGTATCGACGAGCTGTCGGAAGAGGACAAGATCACCGTGGCTCGTGCGCGTAAGGTGCAGCGCTTCCTGTCGCAGCCGTTCCACGTGGCCGAGATCTTCACCGGTATTCCGGGCGCTTACGTCAAGGTCGAGGACACGATCCGCAGCTTCAAGGAGATCATCGACGGTAAGCACGACGATATTCCTGAGCAGGCCTTCTACCTGAAGGGCGGCATCGAAGACGTGATTGCAGCCGCAGAGAAGATGAAGCAGACGGCATAAATCATGGCAGAGAATACATCCAACTCGGGGCTGTTGATGGTTCGGCTGGTAACGCCGGACCGTGTCCTGCTCGATGCGACTGCGGAGGCGGTGGAGCTGCCTTCGCGGTCGGGTTATCTTGAAGCGCTGTACGGCGCGGCACCGCTGCTGGCGGAGCTTGGCGCGGGCGAGGTGCGGTTGCACGGCGGAACTTCGGGCGATCAGAAGTTTTTCGTCGCGTGGGGTTTCGTTGAGGTTCTGCCGGAGCGTGTGACGATCCTGGCAGAGACTGCGCTGCATCCGAATGAGATCAATGTTGCCGAGGCCCAGACGGAGCTGCAAGAGGGCGAGAAGCTCTGGCAGGAGGCTGGTGACGATGGCGAGAAGTACGATGAGGCCAACGCCGTTACCCGTCAGGCTGAGGAGAAGATCGCCTCGGCTGAGGGCAAGAGCACTTAGCACTACTTTTCATCGATCTGCTGATTGATGCCACTCTTTCGTTGTCGATTCCGACCAACGGGAGGGTGGTTCTTCGTGTTGGCCTCGGCAGAAAAAGCCATGGAATGACCGCTCTCCGCGTCGCATAGGAGCCCGTCCGTGAGGGAAGAGGGGGTACCCCACCCCTCCCCCCTCCCATTAGCTAAACTCATTAGAATAAATAGTTTACAGTTTTTGCTTCCTGTAAATATTTCTTTCTAAATGGGTTATAGCTAAATATTTCTTACTAAAGGGTTTACTGGACTAGGCTCGGCTTTTGAAGAGGTTTAGATTTTTTTAATCTCTATATCCAGTATAAGTTGCCAGGGATAACTCCTACGTCACGGGGATCTTGCTCATTTTCAATGAGTTAGATTAATGTGGGCTTGACAGGGTTTGGATAGGGGTTGAATCGATCTGTCCTGTTTTTGGTTCGTGGCGTGGACAGGAGGGCATACCCCAGGGGCTAAAGCCCCCATTTTGGGCAGTGTCGGCGGGTCTATTTGTTTGGGGTTGTTGGCGGGGGTAGGAAGGCATATCTCAGGGGCTGAAGCCCCATTTTCCGGACCGTGAGACCCAAGGCTAAAGCCTTGGGCTATCTCAAAAGCAAAAGCAAAAGCAAAAGCAAAAACCAATGCCAATGCCAAGGGTACTGCCAATGCCAAGGCCAAGCAGAAGGAAGGGTCAAAGGAAAACCCCGGAGGGTTCCGGGGTTTGCTTTTGGGTATTTTTGTGTGGTTCTTGGTGGTTTGCTAAGGGCTTCTTCGTGGTTGTTAGGAGGCCTTTTTTGACTTTGTGGCTGGGGGTGTTGGGGGGGCTTCGGCGGCGGCTGATTCGGCTTGCTGGCGGAGGGTGTGGATGACGACCTTCAGCATCTCTTCCTCGGGGGCGGGCTTACCGGTCCAGATCTCGAACTGGCGTGCGCCCTGCTGGACGAACATCTCGATTCCCGTGATGATGGGGATGTTCTGCTGGCGGGCCATGCGGATGAGCGGGGTTTCGATCGGGTTGTAGACGAGATCGAAGACGAGTTTGGTGTTGAGATCCTTGGCTTCGAGGAGCTGTGCGCCCTTGATGCCGGTCATGCCGATGGGGGTGGCGTTGATGATGACGTCCATCGGGGTCTTGGCGAGGGCTTCCTTCTTGATGACCTTGGCTCCGGACTGTTTGGCCAGCTTCTGGGCGGTCTCGGGGGTGCGGTTGAGGATGAAGACCTCGGCACCCTTGTCGCGGAGGCCGAAGACGGCTGCGCGGGCGGCGCCACCGGCACCGAGGACGAGGACCTTGGCACCGCGGAGGGAGATGCGCTTCTCGAGAGGCCCGATGATGCCGGCTACGTCGGTGTTGAAGCCGTAGAGCTTGCCGTCCTGGGCGCGGAGCACGGTGTTGCAGGCGCCGATCTTGGCCGAGAGGGGGTCGGTCTTCTCGAGGTGCGCCATGATCTCCTGCTTGAGCGGCATGGTGACAGAGAGGCCCTGGATGGGGATCTCGTTGACGAGCTTGAGGAGGTCGGCGATCTTGGTGGCCTGGAGGGCGAGGTAGACGGCGTTGACGGTCTCGCGGCGGAAGGCGGTGTTCATCATGACGGGCGAGAGCGAGCTTTTGATGGGGTTTCCGGCGACGCCGTAGACCTTGGTGGCTGCGTCGACCTGATCGATGCGGTAGGTTTCGATGAGGGTGCGGGCTGCGATCTGGCCGGGGGCTGTCTCTTCGCCTGCAGTGGCGGCGGCGAAGGTGAAGGCAGAGCCGGCGCGGAGGCCGAGGACGCGGGAGATGATGCCCGCGTCGCCCATACAGACGCCGACGATGTTGGAGTGGTCGTCCATGCGTTCGATGAAGCGCATGAGGGTGACGTTGTCGGTGAGGGTCTTGGCGGTGGGGACGATCTTGATGAAGTCCGGCTCCATGGGCTGGATGCGCTTGTAGATGCCGTCGAGATCCTTGGTGGCGTTGAAGTCGTGGTGGCTGATGATGATGCCGACACCGGTCTCGCGGAGCTTCTGGAGGTCGCCTTTTTTGAGGGATTCGGCGGATTCTAGTTCGAGGTCGACGATGTGGAATCCGACTTCGGCGGCCTTGGTGAGGACCTCAAGCTGGGCTGCGAGGGCGCCTTTGAACTTGCCGCCGTTGGCTGCGCGTCGGCAGGTGGCGATGCAGGTGACGGCACCGTTGTCGGCGATGAACTGCTTGAGCTTGGGCATGGCGAGAAGAGGCTTCTCGAGGTAGTCGAGGCGGAACTCGAGGAAGGGCGTCTCTTTGATGACGGCGCTGGCTTTTTCAAGCATCTCTGCTGGCGTGTTGCCGATGATGGCGACACAGACTTTACCGATGCGGGAACGAAGAAACTGTAGGGCTATGCTGGGCACGTTCACTCTCATGTCTACAATCGCGGTATATTACAGACCCGCGAGGAAGGATGCAAACTTTTGTTGAAACAAAAAGGAGTTAGGGAAGCTATTCCTGATTGCCGTCATTCTCTGTCACTTCTCTGGCACTTTGATGCTTCAAAGTGCGGCAATGGCACCAATTGTAGACGGGATGGGGGCGAAAAGGTAATCGGGGCGTACGGTTACCGTCTTTTGGATGGGTCAGGATGCGGCTGGGGCGATGCCGATTACGTTTAGCATGCGGCCGGCGTTGCCGTGTTCGGCGCGGTGGGAGAAGAAGCTGCGCTGGCCGTTGTGGTCGCGGGAGCAGGCGGTGCAGAGATTGAGGGTGGTGATGTGGCTGGGAGTAAGGCCGGAGCTGGCCAGTTGCAGGCGGTTGGCCTCCCAGAGGTTGAGGCGGGTCTCGCTTGGCTCAGTGGGTGAGGTGAAGAGGTGGGGGGCGTAGGAGAAGTTTTCGAAGAAGGTGGTGTGGACCTCTTCGCCTACGGCGTAGCAGCAGGGGCCGATGCTGGGGCCGATGGCGGCGATGAGGTCTTCGGGGTGCGAGCTGTAGGTCTGGCGCAGGTGGGAGATGCCGGATTCGACGATGCGGGCGGCGGTTCCTCTCCAACCGGCGTGAAAGGCGGAGGCGATGCGAAGGCGGGTGTCGACGACGAGGATGGGGACGCAGTCGGCGGTGCCGATACCGAGGAGGATGTTGGGGAGGTGGGTGATGAGGCCGTCGGCTTCGATCGGGGGCTCGGTTGGGGAGGTGACGGTGTGGGTGAGGGCGGAGTGGATCTGGCGGGGGACGATGAGGGTGGCGGAGGGGAAGACGGCGTCGGTGAGGAGGCGGCGGTTTTCGCGGACGGAGGCGGGGTCGTCTTCTTTGGTGAAGCCGAGGTTGAGGGTGTTGCCGCTGTAGACGGTGGAGATGCCGCCGAGGCGGGTGCTGAAGCCGTGCCGGAGCCAGGGGTGTTGGAGCCAGGAGGGGATCTGGATGGGGGCTAGCGGGTTGGAGAATTGCGGCATCGGCTTCTTTTCTGTGCGGGGCTGGGGAGTTGAATCTGAGTACGTTGGAAGCGGAAGGAAAGGCATACCCCAGGGGCTAAAGCCCCATTCTGGGCGAGGGTGAGAGACCCAAGGCTAAAGCCTTGGGGTTCCTAGAAGCAAGAGCTCTTGGGTATTAAGGTCCTTTGGATACCCAGGGAGGATACCCAAGGAACTTAGGCTTCGAGAAGCTCCTTGGGTGATTAGAAGTTGGAGTGTGGATAGTTCAAGCGATGTTTAGTTCATGAGTTTGAGGGTGAGGTAGGTGTACTGCTCGGCCCAGGTGTGGGCTTGTTCTTTTAGGTCGGCTCCGGCGGCGTGGCCACCTTCGACGATCTCGTCGTAGAAGAAGGGCTTGTGAAACTCTTCGAGGCGGGCGGCGAACTTGCGGGCGTGGACGGGACCGACGCGGTCGTCTTTGGTGGTGGTGAAGATGAGGGGTTCGGGGTAGGTGGTGTTTGGGTTGAGCTGGTTGTAGGGGGAGATGTGGGCGAGGAATTTGCGCTCGTCGGGGATGGTGGTGGTGCCGTACTCGCCGACCCAGGAGGCTCCGGCGGCGATGTGCTCGAAGCGGAGCATGTCGAGGAGCGGGACCTGGATGACGACGGCGTTCCACAGGGTGGGGTGCTGGGTGAACTCGACGCCCATGAGGAGGCCGCCGTTGGAGCCGCCGACGATGCCGAGGCGGCGGGGCGAAGTGATCTTGCGGGTGAACATGTCCTGGGCGACGGAGGAGAAGTCGTCGTAGATGCGCTGGCGGTGGGTTTTGAGTCCGGCATCGTGCCAGGCGGGGCCGAACTCGCCACCGCCGCGGATGTTGGCGAGGACGTAGACGCCGCCGCGTTCGAGCCAGAGCTTGCCGGCGATGGGGTTGTAGCGCGGGGTCTCGGAGACCTGGAAACCGCCGTAGGCCGTCATGAGGGTGGGGTTGGAGCCGTCGTAGGGGATGTCTTTGCGGCGGACGACGAAGTAGGGAACCTTGGTGCCGTCGGTGGAGGTGGCCTGAAGCTGTTCGACGAGGAGGTTGGAGGCGTCGAACTGGGTGGGGAGGGTCTTGGCGGGCTTGAGGGTGGTTGCGGGGGCGTCGCCGAGGAGAAGTGCGGTGGGGTTGAGGAAGCCGGTGGTTTCGAGGAAGAACTGGTTGTTGGAGTGGTCGGTGGTGACGACTTCGACGCTGAGGTTGTCGGGTATGTCGAGTTTGGCGCTGGTCCAGGTGCCGGAGGTGGAGCGGGTGTAGATGTAGGCGCGGCCCTGGACGTGATCGAGGGTGGTGAGGATGAGGTGATTTTTGGTGATGGAGACGTCTTGGGCGAACTCCTGGGCGGTGGGGGCGAAGATGGTGGTGGGCTTGAGGTGGGTGGGATCTTTTTCGACGGCCTCGAGGCTGAGGGAGACGACGGAGCCCTGGGGGAGGGTGGTGTCGAGGCCGGAGGGCTTCCAGTCTTCGTTGAGGGTGAGGATGAGCTGACCGTCGAGGAGGCCACCGAGATCGGATTTGCCGGGGATGGCGATCTTCTGCGGGCCGGTGGGGGTTTGGAGGGAGTACTCGGCTTCGAAGAAGTTGATGCCGCGTTCGAAGATGACGGCGTGGTGGCCCTGAGCGTCGTGGAGGGAGACGGCGTGGGCGCTGACGTCGGATTCCTGGCCGCGGTAGACCTCTTTGGCCTGGTCGAGCGGGGTGCCGCGCTTCCATAGCTTGACGACGAAGGGATAGCCGGAGGTGGTCATGGTGCCGGGACCCCAGTTGCGCGCGACGAGGAGGGTGTCCTTATCGACCCAGGTGACCTCCTGCTTGGATTTGGGGAGGACGAAGCCGTTGTCGACGAAGGCTCCGGTCTTGCCGGATTTGAGGTCGAACTCGCGGAGGGTCTCGGCGTCTTCGCCGCCGGCGGAGAGGGAGACGAGGCAGAGGCGATTGCCGGGGTAGAGGCAGTTGAGGCCCTTCTGGACCCACTTCTCGTTGTCCTTGGTGGCGAGGGCGTCGTAGTCGATGACGGTCTGCCAGTCGGGTTTGGCGGTGAGGTAGTTGGAGAGCGTGGTGCGGCGGAGGATGCCGCGGACGTGCTGGGCGTCCTGCCAGGTGTTGTAGACCTCGCCCTCGCGGAAGACGGGGATCTGGAGGCGTTCGGGAGATTCGAGGACCTTGAGCGCGGAGGCGGCGAGGGCGGCGTAGTGCGGGTCGCTGGTGATGATCTTGGCGGAGCGCTCGTTTTCGGATTTGACCCAGGCCGTGGAGCGGGGGCTGGAGACGTCTTCGAGCCACTGATAGTTGTCGGGCTGCTCGGTCGTGGTCTGCGCTGCAGTCTGGGTGTGGGCGATCTGCCAGGAAGAGAGGGTGAGGGCGATTGCGACGGCGGTCTTGCGGGGCCACAGGTTCATGCTTTTCCTCGAAGGCTTGATGGGCGGGGCTGGTTTTATCTTGTCATACGGTGCGGTCGGAGTGTGAGGAAGGAGCAGACCGCGGCAGAGTTATTTGACGTGAGTTTTGAGGCGGGGGGAGCAGGTGTCTGAGAATGGATTGACGAGGAAGGTGCCGGCGATTCCGGAGACGAGGATGGAGCCGTCGGCGTTGAAGTGGGCGGAGCGGAACTCTTCGTCGGGAAGATCGTTGAGCCTTCTCCAGGTGGTGCCGCTGTCTTCGCTGGTGTAGACGCCGGTGAGCGCGGTGACGACCTCGCGGGTTGGCGTGGAGGGATCGACGTCGATGGTGTAGGCGCGGAGGTTGGAGCTGATCTCGTCGGAGGAGCGATGGAAGAGAAATCTTGCGTCGGTGACTCTTCGTACGGCGCCGGGTCCGTTGGGGACGTACAGTGCCCAGCAGGCGGCGAGATGAAGACCTCCGACGACGCTCATTCCGTGGATTGCGGAGTCGGGGCCTACGCCTTCGATGCGGCTCCACTTTAGATTGCGGCGATTGAGAAGGTAGGCCTGATCGCCGGTGCCGACGTAGAGATAGTTCGGGTCAGGATTTTGCGGATCGTCGAACTGCATGGAGAGGATGTCCATGGCGGTGGGAGGATGAAGTAAGGCGCCGTCTTCGATCCATGAGCCGTCGTCGTCCTGGTGATAGGTGAGGATTTGGGGAGTGAGGTCGAAGTAGCCGTAACCGATGATGAGGTGTCTTCCGTCGGGTGTCATGGCAAGGGCGTTGGCGCGTACGGGGTCGCCGCTCTTCTTGGGGATGGGTAGTTTGGGTTGGGTATCGGGGACGCTTGGGCCGGGGATTGGTTTGATCAGAGTGGCGGCGGGGTTGGTCTGCGGGAAGATTTGGAAGGCTCCGCGCTGGGTGGTGACCACGAAGTTGGCTGCGCCGGGAGATACGATGAATCCTTTGCGGAGGCCTTCGCCGATCTTCGCGTCGAAGTATCTGGAGTCGATGCGGGCGATCTGGGTCCAGGTTGCGCCGCCGTTGGTGGACTTCGAGATGTAGATGGCTTGATCCTGCGCGGGGAGCTGGTTGCTCATGTCGGCGGTGAGGCCCCAGAGGGTGTCGGGATCTTGCGTGGCGGGGTCGGTGGCGATGGTTTCGATGAAGTCGCTGGCGAAGAGGTGACTGCCGGGAAGGGTGGTTACGCGGTGAACGCGGCAGTTGGCAAGATCGTCTTCGGTGTTGGCGTCGCGGCTGCTGGAGGTGGGGAGGTCGGGAGTTTGGGGTTGGAGAGTGTGGGGGGCTGTGAGGAGAACGGCCAGAAACAGGATTGGGCTTGGGCTGCGGAGGGCGGCACGACATGTGTGTTTGAGCGCCATGAGCTGAAGACCTTCGATGTGCTTGGACTCACAGATTTACTGTACTGCAAAGATGCAGGAGCTTCGAAGGCGGGTGGCGGTCAGGGTTTGCAAAGCTCTTCGGAGAGGGCTTCGCGGTGGTTGAGGGCGATGGTGTCGAGGCGGTTGAGCACTCGCGTGTAGAAGATGAGACCGGCGAGGGCGAGCAGGAGGAAGAGGGGGATCATCAGCAGGGGGCGATTGAGGCGCTGGGTGAGGACGATGACGGCGAAGCCTATGCCGCAGCAGGCAGCCACGACGGCGAGGGCGATGAAGGCGCTGAGTTGCGAGGTTTGTTTGCGGCTGACTTTGGAGAGGTCAATCTTTTTTGGTGCGGAGAGTGAGCGGAGGTTGCCGATGGCGCCGTTGGTGAAGGCGGCGAAGAGGAGCCAGCAGAGGGTGGCGAGGGCGATGAGGGTCGAGGGTGGGTGGGCGACGAAGGCGAGGACGACGAAGATGAGGACGAGTTCGATGAGGTTGAGGAGGAAGCCGACGAGGTTCTTGGCGAGGAAGACGTCGCGCAGGCGGGTGGGTGTGAGGAAGTAGAGCTGGATGCCGGGGCCGTCCATGCCGAGGCAGTTGTAGGAGAGGATGGAGACGCCGAGGATGGAGTAGGCGACGGCGACCGGGAAGATGAAGTCGCCCAAGCGGCCGCTGGTGCCGATGCGGTTGGCGAAGAGGAAGACCATGAAGATGGGGGCGATGAATCCGAAGAGCTGGTTGGTGTTGCGGCGGAGGTAGATGAACTCTTTTTGCAGGCATGCGGCGAGGGTGGGGCTGAGGCCGAGGGGGCTGCGATGGGTTGCGATGGGTTGGGTGTTGGGAAGGATGCTGGGGCGTGGTGCGGGTTGCGTGGATGATGGTGCGGGTTGGTTGAGTTCGCTTAGGTTTTCGCCGCGGAACTCCCGCTGCATGCGCCAGGCGTAGATGGCCAGGAAGAGTGCGGCGAAGGCGATGAGGCCGATCAGGGATGCGATGGCGGCGAGGACGTGGCTCTGATGGAAGCTGAGGATGGAGGTGGACGCGAGGCCTGGGGGCAGGAGGGCTGCGATGGGCTGGATGGCGTGGAAGATCTTCAACAGAAGAGGGAGGTGGGTGGAGGGGTGGTGGTGCGGGCCTTGAAGGCCGGGGTTGAAGGTGACGTTGAGGTATTGGAAGCCGAGCGAGGCGCAGAGGACGAGGCCGGTGAGGACTTCGCGGGCGCGGCGGGTGGAGAGCCAGCGGTCGATCCAGGCGAAGATCATGCGGGTGAAGAAGATGTTTGAGAGGGCGTAGAGGGCGAGCAGGAGTGTGGCCCAGGGGGCGAGGGAGGGCCGGGCGATGGAGATGCCGATGTCGGCGGCGAGGGCGGCGAGGGTGCCGATGACGTTGGCGGCAGAGAGCAGGCCGAAGAAGAGGCGCGCGGTGAGGTAGCGGGGAAAGCTGAGGGGGAAGCGGATGATGGTGTTGATGTCGAAGCTGAGCGCGGGTGGGGAGATGTTGATGCTGACGAGCTGCCAGAGAGCGAAGATGCCCCAGGTGAGTGCGGGAAGGAGGTTGAGGCGGTTAGCGGCGATGATGAAGTAGCCGCCGAAGCCTGCGGCGACGATGGGGCCGAGGGCGATGGCGGCGAGGAGTGGAAGGAAGATGATGCGGGCGATGAGTTCGCCGATGCCGCCTTTGCGACGGAAGCTGTTGCGGAAGAGGCACCAGCGGAGTTGGGCGAGGGCGGCGAACTGGGCGCGGCTTTGGGTGCGGGTCCAGACGAGGAGTGGTGGTGGGGTTGGGTGCTGGGTTGGGTTCGGCGTCAGCGTGGCCACTGGCGTTACCCCATCGATTGGCGTCAGCCCAGCCATGAGAGCTCCTGTTCGGGATGGGAGGCTGCGGAATTTGAGCCGGACTCGCTGCCTACGATGCTGAGGAAGATCTGTTCAAGGGTGAGGGTCTGGTTGTTGGCGGAGGAGGTGCTATCGGCTTCGAGGTTGCGGGCGTGGACGCCGGCGCGGAGCTCTTCGAGGGAGCCGTTGGCGATGAGTTGGCCGTGGTCGATGATGGCGATGTGGGAGCAGAGGCGCTCGACGATCTCGAGGACGTGCGAGGTGAGGAAGATGGTGGCGCCGCGGGCAATCATGCCTTGAAGCATGGTCTTGAGGGTGCCGGAGGCGATGGCGTCTACGCCTTCGAAGGGCTCGTCGAGGAAGAGGACTTTGGGGCCGTGGATGACGGCGGCGGCGAGGGCGAGTTTTTTCTGCATGCCGTGGGAGAAGTCGGTGATGAGTTTTTTGGTTTCGTTGGCGAGGCCCATGAAGTCGAGGAGTTCGGCGGTGCGTGCGGTGGTGGTGGCGGTGTCAAGGCCGTACATGCGGCCGACGAAGCGGAGGTATTCGGCTGCGGTGAGGCGGCCGAAGAGGGCGAGGCCTTCGGGGACGACGCCGATCTGGCGCTTGACTTCGAGGGGATGGGTGGAGGCGTCGAGGCCGAGGATCTGGATGGAGCCGGAGGTGGGTGCGAGCAGGCCGGTGAGCATCTTGATGGTGGTGGATTTGCCGGCCCCGTTGGGGCCGAGGAAGCCGAAGAACTGGCCGGGGGCGACGGTGAGGTTGACGTCCTGGACGGCGGTGAAGTTGCCGAAACGGCGAGTGAGGCCGGTGGTGGTGACGGCGGGGACCATGTGAGGAAGGATACCTTAGAGGCTTGTCCCGCCGGACGGGCCCACTGCGCTCGGCCACCCCACAAACGAAGACCTGTTTGTGGGGGCCCCGGTACGTACCTGGACGTGGCGGGATAGGATGAGGTGGGCCTCCCGTTGGTCGGCGGGAAGATATGGTGGGCGAGGAGTGGTTATCGAGAGTGGACTGAGAGCGATGTCGCGTGCGAGCCGGATTCGCGTTGTGATCGCTATGGGAGTTGTGGCGGCGGGCTATTTTTTGCAGGATCCGGTTTTGGATGTGCCGTATCATGCAGCGCGGAGGATGCTCGGTATCGTGCCTTCGCCGGTGCCGCATACGCTTCTTTGTTCTGCGTTCAATCTGCTCGTTGTGCTGAGGCTGAGTTGGTGGCTTATCGTTACTGGTTTGGTTGCGTGGATCGATCGGACGGGGATTGTCGAGGTGTTGCGTTGCGACAGGCGGCAGGTGAGCTATTTTTTGAAGGGGCTCGCTGTTGGTCTTGCGGTGATGATGGCGACCGTTCTCGGGATTGTGGCGTTTGGTGATGCGCAGCTGCATACTTCGCCGAGCTCGTTTGCGGTGCATGTTGGGTATGGGGCGGCGTGGGTGGTGGGGGAGATCGTTGGGGCGGCGGGTGAAGAGGTTTTGTTTCGGGCTTTGATTTTGATTCTTATGGCTCGATTATTTGGGATGAGAGTTGCGATGGTGGTCTCGGCACTTGCGTTTTCGCTTGTTCACGGGGCGAACCCTGGGGCTAGTGCTATCTGGATGGTTCGTTTGTTTGCGGCGGGACTGTTGCTGGCTTACTCGGTGTTTCGGAGCGGGGCGATCTGGTGGGGGATCGGGTATCACGCGGGATGGAACCTGGCGAGTGCTCCGCTGTTTGGGGCGGCTGGTAGTGGGTATATGGACCAGGGGCATATTTTTACTTTTGTTCCTGCCGGATCGGCGTTGATTACTGGAGGCGCGGTTGGGCCGGAGGGGAGCGTCCTGGCTTTCGTGGCTGTGGTCGTTGCGACGGTGTTGCTGTTGTTGACTGTTCCGTCTCGTTATGGGGATGTTTTGCTGCGTTAGGTATACTTAAAGGCTGCGGTCTCCGTCCAAATGACGGTAGGCGGTATGTGCTTTCGGGGCAGGAACGGGCGATTGGCCGCTCGACTGCAGAACAGGTTTAGATGAGCAACTTTCTTGAGGCGATTCAATCTCCCGCCGATGTTAAAAAGCTGACGATTTCGGAGCTGACCCAGTTGGCCGAGGAGATACGGGCGCGGTTGATCGTCGGCGTTTCTAAGACGGGCGGACATATCGGGCCGAACCTTGGTGTGGTCGAGCTGACGCTGGCGATGCACTATGTGTTCGATACGCCGACGGACAGCTTTGTCTTCGACGTGAGCCACCAGGCATATGTGCATAAGCTGCTGACCGGGCGCGAGAAGATGTTTCATACGATTCGTCAGCCGGGTGGGCTGAATGGATTTATGCTGCGCACCGAGAGCGAGCATGACAGCTATGGCGCGGGACATGCCGGGACGGCGCTGAGTGCGGCGCTGGGGATGGCGGTGGCGCGGGATATGTCGGGCGGGAAGGAACATATCGTCGCGCTGGCTGGGGATGCGGCGTTTACGAATGGGATCTCGTTTGAGGCGCTGAATAATATTGCTGCGCAGACGAAGCGGCTGATTGTGGTGTTGAACGATAACGCATGGTCGATCGATAAGAACGTTGGAGCGATTGCGGAGTACTTCCACAAGATTGTGACGAATCCTACGATCTCGAGTTTGCATAACCGGGCTGCGGGATTGCTGGAGCGGTTTGGCGGCAAGGCAGTTGCGCATGTGGCGCGCAAGGCGGAAGAGGCGGCGAAGGGTTTGATTGGGCCGGGCATGCTGTTCGAGGAGTTCGGGCTGAACTACTTCGGGCCGATCGACGGACATAACCTGCCGCTGCTGATTGAGACGTTTAAATTTCTGAAGCAGCAGAACAGGCCGGTGGTGCTGCATGCGATTACGCAGAAGGGCCGAGGCTTCGAGCCGGCGATTGCGATGCAGAAGAAGTTTCATGGGCTGGGGCCGTATGACGCGCAGACGGGCGAGACGAAGCCGACGGGGCAGAAGACGTATTCGGAGATATTTGCCGAGACGTTGACGAAGCTGGCGGACGGGAACGAGAAGGTAGTCGCGATTACGGCGGCGATGCCGAATGGGACGGCGCTGGATCTGTTCCGGCCGTATCATCCGAAGCGGTACTTCGACGTGGGGATTGCGGAGGAGCATGCGGTGATCTTTGCCGCGGGCATGGCGACGAAGGGGTACAAGCCGTTCTGCGCGATTTACTCGACGTTTTTGCAGCGGGCGTTCGACCAGATTGTGCATGATGTATGCCTGCAGAATCTGCCGGTGGTGTTCTGCATGGATCGCGGCGGGTTGAGCGGAGACGATGGGCCGACGCACCATGGGCTGTTCGACATCAGCTATCTGCGGAGTGTGCCGAACCTGATCCACATGGTGCCGAAGGATGAGGATGAGCTGGCGGACATGATGTATACGGCGATGCTGCATGAAGGGCCGAGTGCGATACGGTATCCGCGTGGAACTGGGCCGGGGGTTGCGGTGAAGGAGCAGCCGGTGGCGCTGGAGATTGGCAAGGCTGAGGTGGTGCGGGACTCGAAGCGGGCGGAGGTTGCGATCTTTGGGCTGGGCGCGATGCTGCCTGAGGCGGAGCGGATGGCCACGATGCTGGAGAGTGAGGGTTTTGCGGCGGCGGTGATCAATCCGCGATTTGCGAAGCCGATCGACCGTGGCTGCGTGGAGGAGTTTGGAAGGCGATGCGGCCTGGTGATTACGCTGGAGGATCATGTGCTGGCCGGCGGGTTTGGGTCGGCGGTGATGGAGACGCTGAGCGATCTGGAGATTCAGGTGCCGGTGGTTCGGGTGGGATGGCCGGATGAGTTTATCGAGCACGGGAAGGTGGAGTCGCTGCGGGAGAAGTATGGCCTGACGGCGGAGGCGGCGCTGGAGAAGGCGCGGCCTTACCTGAGCAGGATGATCGACCATGTGTTGGCGAAGCACTAACAGAGGTAGATCGCGTCTGGCGAGCCGATTCGCGTTGCCTGGGGTTCGTTGGTAGCAGGCAGAATGGCATATCTCAGGGGCTGAAGCCCCATTTTCGCGAGGCTAAGAGACCCAAGGCTAAAGCCTTGGGCGATCACAAAAGCAGATGTTTTAGAGCTGCTCGCTGCGCTAGGAACGTGGGTCGATGGTGGCGAGGAGTTCGGCGGTGCGGTTGTGGCGGTAGGTGAAGGTGCTGCTGAGCTGGCGCGCTAAGAAGATGCGGTTGGCGATGTTGCCTAGTCTGCCCATTGGCGGCTCATAGTCCACGTGATCGGCGAGGAGGGTGCCTGCGATGGGGGTGCCGAAGGCGCTGGTGCGGGTCTCCGGGCGCACGGTGTGGCAGTGGTGCCAGTAGGCGAAGGGGCCGCGGAGTTGATGGTCGCAGAAGTGATCGTTCCAGACGAACTCGGCGATCTCGGCCTCCCATGGAAGGCGGATGGGAGAGTAGGGGAATGGACGGAAGCTGATGGTCATGCGGGTGCCGGAGCCGGCGGCGATGCTTTGGGGGTATGACCGCAGTGTTGGAGATGGGCGGGGTGGTGGCGGGGCGAAGGCGGCCTCTTCGATGCGGGCCTTCTGCCAGGGCGGCATGAGGCGGGGAAGATTTTCGGGGTTGGCGAAGAAGGCGAAGACCAGTTCGACAGGATAGGGGAGCCACTGCTCGGAGTCGAAGGTGAAGTGCATAGGGGTTGGATTGGTTATACGTGTGGCGTGTTGCAATTGGAGAAAATACCGAGTGCGGTGAAAATTTTGGCGCTTACATGATGAATGTAACTAAATTAGTGGCAAATATTATTAATCAAAAAAACTGGGCGCCCCGGTGACAGGACGCCCAGGTGAGGGAGACACTTAGTTGGGCATCAGAACGGTGTCGATGACGTGGATGACACCGTTGGATTGGAAGACATCTGCCGTGGTGATGGTGGCCATGCTGCCTTTGGCGTCGGTGAGCATGATCTTGCCGTCTGCCATGGTTGCGGTGAGGTCTTCGCCCTGAACTGTCTTAAGAGTGGCCTTGCCGCCGCCCTTCTTGATCATCTTCACGAGTTCTTTGGAGCTGATCTTTCCGGCTACGACGTGGTAGGTGAGGATCTTGACGAGGGTGTCTTTGTTCTCGGGCTTGACGAGGGTATCGACGGTGCCCGCGGGGAGCTTGGCGAAGGCGTCGTCGGTAGGCGCGAAGACCGTGAAGGGGCCGGCGCTGTTGAGGGTATCGACCAGGCCGGCTGCCTTGACGGCGGCGACGAGGGTCTTGTGGATCGGCGAGTTGACTGCGTTCTCGACGATGGTCTTGCTGGGGTACATGGCGGCGCCGCCTACATCGGGATCTTTCTGTGCGTGGGCGCTGAGAGAGGAGAGAACCAAGGTAGCTACGGCGATGGCTGCAACGAAAGTCTTCTTCATGATGGTTATCCTTTGTGGTTCGAGAGGTCTGTGAGTATTGCTTCCTGTCAGGTCACTCACTAGCATCTACGTCGCCCTGCAACGACTGGATTGCTCCAGCGTGTTGGATGACGCGAGAATCTTCTTTCGTGGAGTGGTCGTTGGGGATTGATCGTGAAGGCATAATCGCTGCGGGGATTGTTGATGAGGTGAAGGCAGGAGCTGGACGCAGGGACCTAGTCGAAGGCGTTGACAATTATCGCGGTACCCCGTCAACTGAAGGTCAGCCTATGGCAATTGATTTCAGTGACAGTTCGGTATTGCCGCCAACGGGGGAGCACGGTGCGGCGCATGCTTCGCATGACCATGGCCTGTTGCTGATTGGTCTCTTCAAACTGGCGAAGGCGATCTTCTTCTTCTGTATTGGCGCGGGCGCGATTCATCTGCTGCACAAAGATTTGGGAGACGAGGTGACGCGGCTCGCGGTGCGGCTGAGGTTCGATCCGGAGAGCCGGTTCGTTGCGCTGCTGCTGGATAAGGTGGACCTGATCGATGCTCACCGGCTGCGGCAGATCAGCGTGGCGACGTTTGCTTACTCCGCGCTGGCGCTGACGGAGGGCTGCGGGCTGTTGATGGAGAAGGTGTGGGCGGAGTATCTGACGCTGATTCTGACGATCTCCTTCTTGCCGTGGGAGATGTATGAGATTGTCAGACGCCCGGATTGGTTCCGCGCGAGTCTGTTTTTGATCAACCTCGGTGTACTCTGGTACCTGGTATGGTTTCTGCGGCGGAAGAGGTTGCTGGGGGCGAATTGACACTTTCGCCTTTGTTTCGCTTTAGCAGATAGATTCGGATGCTGCAAGTAGCCCAGAAGCTATGAACCAGATCCGCTAACACTACAGGTTGTGGCTATCGATCTTGATTGCCCAACTTGCTGAGTTTTCCACAATCCAATATGGGAATTGCACATTAGTTGCACAAAATAACCCTTTACAGGGTGAGGGCGCTCGGCGATGCTGGTGGAGCGAAGTAGAAGATTTTGGAGTTTTTTGGAGCAATATGAACTCCTGATGCAAGATTTTACGACGCGGAAGCGGTTTTGAACCAAGGTTGAGTCGGGCAGGGTATCGAGGTTGTTATGTTTCGCGGAAATCACCCAACACGCGTGGACGAAAAGGGTCGGCTGAAGATGCCGGCTGAGTTCAAGCGCCGGGTGGATGAGTTGTATGGGCCGCAGTTCTACATAACGAGCATGGATGGGAAGCGGGCGCAGGTTTACCCGTTGAAGGAGTGGGAGCAGATCGAGGCATCGCTGGCGAAGATGTCCCCGATGGATCCGGTTCGGAAGAAGTTTCAGGACGTAACGAACTTCTACGGACAGATGGCAGAGATGGACGCGCAGGGCCGGTTGCTGATTCCGCAGAAGCTGCGGGAGTTGGCGAAGGTGACGGGCGATGTGAATGTTCTGGGGTCGCAGACGCTGCTGGAGGTTGTGAATGCAGAGCTGTTCGACGCCGAGATGAAGAAGGCCAGTGGAGCGGTTGAGCTGACGGACGCTGATCTGATGGCGTTCGCAGAGAAGACAAAGATTGTTGCTTAGCAAGTGCACGGAGGCCCCCAGGGGCAGCACAGAGGCGGTGAGATGAAGAGTCCGCAACATGTGCCGGTTCTTTTAGACGAAGTTTTGGAGTATCTGAATGTGCGGCCGGGCGGCGTGGTGGTTGACGCGACGCTGGGTCTGGCGGGGCACTCTTCTGAGATAGCGAAGAGGCTGGGTGGCAGGGGCAAGTTGATTGGCTTTGACCGGGACCCGGAGGCGATGGCGAAGGCTAAAGCAAGGCTTGAAGAGTTGAAGGCTGAGCTTGGAGCGGAGATGCCGGAGGTGGTGTATATCGCCAAGGCGTTCTCCGAGGCGGCAAGCGTAATTGAGCCGGGGAGCCTGGATGGTTTGCTTGCGGACTTTGGCGTGAGCAGCCTGCAGCTGGACGAGGCGCACAGAGGATTTAGTTTTCGGACCGATGGCCCGTTAGATATGCGGATGGATACGCGCAGCGGGGAGACGGCCGAGCAAGTGGTAAATCAGGAAGACGAGAACGAACTCGCCGACCTGATTTACGAATTCGGAGAGGAAAGGAGGTCGCGGAGAATCGCCAGAGCCATTGTTAGGGCCCGGCCGATTACGACTACAGCAGAGTTGGCTCGAATCGTATCGGCCGAGGCCCCACCAATGAAAGGCGAGAAGATTCACCCGGCAACACGAACTTTCCAGGCGCTTCGGATTCGAGTGAATAACGAGTTGGGAGAGATTCAATCGCTGCTGAAGAGCGCGGGGTCTCTGCTGAAGCCGGGAGGAAGGCTGGTGTTGATCAGCTTCCACTCTTTGGAAGACCGGCTGGTCAAGGATGCGTTCAAGGCGGCGAAGGACGCGAAGGTATTTGAGGTTTTGACGAAGAAGCCGGTGGTTGCGGCGGAGCAGGAACAGATGAGAAACCCGCGATCGCGAAGTGCAAAGATGCGGGCGGCAGAAAAAGTTTAGGTACAAGATTCTCTTTGGGTTGCGCAGGCAAGTACAGAGAGAGAACAAGTGATCGGGCCGGGGTTGTCCCACCTTCTTTCAGGCGAAAGACAACTTTGAACTACAAGTCCCCTCCTCCCATAGCGACCCCGGCCCGGTTCGTACGCTTCGAGGAGAGTGGCACAAGTTTCGCTCAGGTGATCTCTGAGCAGGTTAAGAGAAGTGAGGTGCGCGATGGCAGCTTCGGCGATGGCAGGAGAGCAGATGGAGATGATGGGCTCGCGGGTGCAGCCGCGAAGCCGTACGGAGTCGCTGGCGGTGAGGAATCGCGAGCTGTACGAGGCGCAGCGGCGTGCTCGTCGTGGCCCGACTCCCGAGGTTTTTTTCACCAAGCACATTGATAACAGCCGCATTGTGAAGGCGGACGATCCGGAGCGCCGTCGCGAGATGCGCACGTTTACCGCGGTGATGAGCGTGTTGTTTGTGCTGGTGATGGTCTATGTGTGGCAGCACTTTTCGGCGATTGAGATTGGCTATCACGTTGAGGCGCAGAAGCAGCAGGTGGAGCAGCTGCGTGAGGCGAATCGGCAGCTTCGGCTGTCGGAGGCCCAACTGACGGATCCGGGCCGGATCGACAAGATTGCGAAGCAGCTTGGGCTGGATGCGCCTCAGCCTGGGCAGGTGGTGCGGCCTGAGGGCGGCGATCCGAACGCTCCGGTGGTCGCGCAGGCTAGCGTTCCGGGGTTGCAGATCGTTCAGTAAGCTAAAGTTTTAGTTACAGGGTCCGACGGAGAGTCTGAGCGGAAAAATCAGCAGCAACAATACAGATAAGCAGGGATGGAAATGGATAAGGCGCCACGGCAGACGTTGACCGCTCCGATTCGGAGGATCCGTTTTGCGTACGTGGCGCTTTTCTTTTGTGCGTGGACGGTAGTGATCGCGATGCGGCTGGGGTGGCTGCAGGTGGTGCGTCATTCGGATTTCGTTCATCGGGCGGCGATGCAGCAGCAGAGGACGTTTGAGGTGGCTCCGCGGAGGGGCATGCTGTACGACCGCAACCTGCGCGAGCTTGCGGTGACGGTGCAGGTGGATAGCGTGTACGCGGTGCCGTCGGAGCTTGGAGAGAACCGCGCGAGTACGGCGGAGATTCTGGCCGAGATTGTTCATGCTGATCCGAGGGATAACTTTACGTCGCAGCAGCAGATGCTGGCGCGGTTCAACGCTTCGAGAAACTTTGCGTGGGTGGCGCGGAAGATCGAGCCGCAGATGGCTGACCGGCTGCGCGAGCTGAATCTGAAGGGTGTTTATTTTCAGAAGGAGTTCAAGCGGTTCTATCCGAACAACGACCTAGCGGCGCAGGTGCTGGGGTATGTGGGTACGGACGATATTGGGCTGGGTGGGTTGGAGCGGCAGTTTGATGAGGATATGCATGGAGAGCCTGGGCATATGCTGACGGCGCTCGATGCAAAGCGGCACGTGCTGGGCAGCGAAGAGAGTCAGCCGATGCCGGGCGAGAATCTGGTGCTGTCGATCGACGCGAATATTCAGTACATCGCCGAGCGCGCGCTGGATGCGCAGGTCGAGAAGATGAAGGCGCTGCACGGGACGGTGGTGGTGCAGGACCCGCATACGGGACAGGTTCTGGCACTGGCCGTTTCGCCGCGCTTCAATCCGAACGACTCCCGTCATATGGATGCGGGGTCGCTGACGAACCTGGCGGTGAGCGATGTGTATGAGCCGGGATCGACGTTCAAGCTGGTGACGTACTCTGCGGCGCTGGATGCGGCGGGCGTGCAGCCGACGGATTTGGTGGACTGCCAGAATGGGGCGATGACGATGTTCGGACGTACGCTCCACGATGACAGGAGCGACCACTTTGGAGTGGTGACGGTGCAGTACGCGTTGGAGCACTCGAGCGACGTGGGCGCGGCGAAGATGGCGTTGAAGTTGGGGAATCAAAAGTTCTATGACTACATGAAGGGGTTTGGCTTTGGCGAGCGCTCGGGGATTGAGTTGCCGAGCGAGACGCGTGGGTTGCTGCGCAATCCGAAGAGGTGGGGGGCGACGAGTATCCTCTCCATGGCGATCGGACAGGAGATAGGCGTTACGCCGGTGCAGCTGGTGTCGATGGTATCGACGATTGCGAACGGAGGCGTGTACATGCCGCCGCATGTGCTGCTGCAATCGACAGATGAGATGAAGGGCGATCCTCGATTGAAGCCAGCGGCGTTTCGTCCTTCGAACGAGTTGCCGACGACGTTGCCGGACGGGGCGCACAGGGTGATCTCGGAGATGACCTCCGCGAAGATGCGGATGATGATGAAGGGTATTGTTACCGAGGGTACGGGTAAGTCGGCAGCGCTGAATGGTTATAGTTCTGCGGGTAAGACGGGAACGGCGCAGAAGATCGATCCGGCGACTCATACTTATTCACATACGAAGCTGGTGGCGAGCTTTGCGGGATTTGCGCCGGTGAGTAATCCGGCTATCTCGGTTGCTGTGGTGATTGATACGCCTACGGCTGGCGGCGAGGTGCAGCACTACGGCGGTGCGACGAGCGCTCCGGTGTTTGCGGATGTGGCGCAGCAGGTGCTGGAGTATCTTGGTGTGCCGCACGATCAGCCGGTGAAGACGGCCAAAGAGATGCTGGTTGCGAAGAAGGATCTGGCGAGCGATGGTCCATCCGAGAGTACGGCGGACCTGACGGCGATGTTCGACGATGTGAATAATCTGCCTGCGGATGATCCGCTGCGGGCCTCCGCGAATACTCCGCCTGGGGCGACGGCTGCGGTTGACGAGGAGAGGGCGGCGGCTCCTGTGAAGGCGGCTCCTGTGATGTCGGCGGAGAAGAAGAACAGTGTGATGGATATGCTTCCGGCGAAGGTGTTGGCGGCGTTCAAGACGAGCGGAGGGGCGATGTCGAGTGACGATAGCGCTTCTGCGAGTTTGCTGAAGCCGAAGCCTCTGCCTGCGGTACAGAAGACGGATTCGGGGGTGGTGGTGGATGCGGGACTGCATGTGCCGGTGCCATCGTTTGAAGGCGCTGGGTTGCGCGGCGTCGTGGAACGGGCTGACGCGGCTGGGTTGCGTGTGCAGGTGGTAGGGAGTGGACTGGCGAGGGAGCAGGTGCCTGCAGCGGGGACGATGGTGCCTGCGGGGACCGAGGTTGTCGTGCGGTTCTCCCGGTAGGCATTCGAATGCGGGAGGGTGCACTCTCAGCTAGCATCACAGATATGAATTGGAAGAAAGTATGTGCGGAGTTGAGCGCGATCGAGTGCGTTGGCGCGCCGGTTGAGGTTGCGGGTGTGCAGTACGATTCGCGCCGGGTGGGGCGTGGTGATGTGTTTGTCGCGATGCGGGGTGAGACGACGGATGGAAATCGCTATCTAGAGGCTGGAGTGGCGCAGGGTGCGGCGGCGGTGGTGACGGACTCGCGGGAGGCGTATGAGCGCCTGAGGAGGGAGTGGCCGGATCTGCCGGCTGCGTTGGTGACGCATGGGCGGCGTGCGCTGGCTGAGGTGAGCGCCACGGTGATGGGGCATCCTGAGCGGAGGCTAGCGCTGAGTGCGGTGACGGGGACGAATGGGAAGACGACGACGGCCTTTCTGCTGGAGGCACTGTTGCGCAGTGTGGGAAGAACTTCGGTGCTGATTGGAACGATTGAGACGCATGTGGGGATGGAGGTGCGGGTGTCTCCGCATACGACGCCGGAGTCGCGCGATGTGCTGGAGATCTTTGCCGATGGCGTGAGGGCGGGCGCGACGGAGGCGGTGATGGAGATGTCGTCGCATGCGCTGGAGCAGGAGCGGGTGTGGGGGATTCCTGTGGATGTCGCGATGTTTACGAATCTTACGCAGGATCATCTTGATTTTCATGGGACGATGGAGCGGTATTTTCTGGCGAAGGCGAGGCTGTTTGAAGGGGTGGGAGCTGCGCCGCCGCGCGTGGCTGTGATCAATGGAGATGATGGGTATGGAAGGCGGCTGTTGGATATGCGGCTGCGATCTCAGATGATGGCGTATGGGTTGGAGAGTGGGGAGTACAGGGCGGAGGAGGTGAGGCTGGGTGCGGGTGAAACGCAGTTTATCTTCAAGACACCGCATGGGGACGCGCTGATTCGCTCGTCGTTGACGGGGCGTGTGAATGTGTACAACCTGCTGGCGGCGTCGTGTGCGGCGCTTGCGCGGGGTCTGACGCTGGAGGAGATTGTCGCTGGTGCAGCTGCGGGGATGCAGGTGCCGGGGCGGTTCGAGGTGGTGCCTTCGACGAACGGTGTGACGGTGGTGGTGGACTATGCGCATACCGAGGATGCTCTGCGGAATTTGATTGCGTTGGCGCGGGAGTTGGTGGAGGGGCGTGGCGGCAGGGTGATTACTTTGTTCGGGTGCGGTGGCGATCGGGATAAGACGAAGCGTCCGCGGATGGGCCGGGCTGCGGGTGAGGGATGCGATCTGGTGGTGCTGACGAGCGATAATCCACGGAGCGAAGATCCGATGACGATTATTGAGGAAGCGCTGGTAGGGGTGCGCGAGACGGGAACGGACTGCATTGTGGAGGAGGATCGGGCAGGGGCGATTGCGATTGCGATTCGTGCGGCGCGGGCTGGAGATATTGTGCTGCTTGCGGGCAAGGGACATGAGAAGGTGCAGATTTCGCGGGATGGAACGGTGCCGTTTGATGATGTTGCGGTGGCTGCCGGGGTGCTGCGCGAGTTGGAGTAGATTGAGACGCAGATGCACGTGTGCTGAAGCGATGTTTGAGTATCGGGATTTGTAGCAAGGGAAGAATGAGGGTTTGGAATGAAGCTGGCATTAGGGCGGATTGCGGATTGGATTCATGCGGATGGTGAGTTCGATACGACGGCCGAGGCGATTGGATATGCGATCGATTCGCGGACGATTGGTGCGGGAGAGCTGTTCTTCGCGGTGCGAGGTGAGCGGTTCGACGGGCATGAGTATGTGCAGGCGGCGTTGGCGAATGGTGCGGTGGCTGCGGTGGTGAGCAATCGCTGGGTGGTGCCGTCGGAGGTGGATGAGACTCGGCTGCTGCGGGTGGCCGATGGGGAAGACTGCGTGTTGCGTGCGTTGCAGCAGTTGGCGCATGCGGTGCGGCGGGAGTGGGGTGGGCGGGTGATCGGCGTGACTGGATCTGCGGGTAAGACGACCACGAAGGAGGCGGTGGCGCAGGTTCTGGGTTCGAAGTTCAAGGTGCTGAAGTCCGCGGGGAATTTGAATAACGGGTTTGGTCTGCCGCTGCAACTGTTGAAGCTGGAGCGAGAGCATGAGGTTGCGGTGATCGAGATGGGCATGAACCATGCCGGGGAGATTGCGGCGTTGGCTAAGATTGCGGATCCGGACTGGGGGGTGGTGACGAACGTTGCAGCGGTGCATCTGGAGTTTTTCCCGGATGGAGTTGAGGGGATTGCGCGGGCTAAGCGTGAGTTGATTAAGGCATTGCCGGTGGATGGATTTGCGGTGTTGAACTTTGACGATCCGCATGTTTCGTTATTTGGGACGGGGCTTGAAGTGCGTAGGGTGTTTTATGGCATGGGTGCGGGCGCTGAGGTGCGGGCGGTTCATATTGCGGAGATGGGTGCTGAAGGTCTGATCTTTACTGTGGAGGTGCATGGAGAGCGGGCCAGCGTGCAGTTGCAGATGTTGGGTCGGCATAACGTTCCGAATGCGCTGGCGGCGATTGCGGTAGGTCTGCAGAGTGAGATGGGGCTGGCCGAGTGCGCGACGGCGTTGGGCGGGCTGCGGGCAGGCGATAAGCGTGGCGAGGTGCTGGAGTGGCGTGGAGCGGTGCTGATTAACGATTGTTACAATTCGAATCCGCAGGCGCTGGATGCGATGGTGGACGCACTGATGGCGATGCCGGCAGAGCGGCACATCGTTGTGGCGGGAGAGATGCTGGAGCTTGGTGATGGAGCGGACGCGCTGCATCGGGCCTGTGGGGCTAGGATGGCGGAGCGTGGGGTGGATGTGGTGGTGGGGGTGCGGGGTGTGGCGGAGTCGTTTGTGAGCGCGGCGCGGGTGGGTGGGACGGAGGCGCTATTTGTGCAAGATGCCATGGAGGCAGGAGAATGGTTGCTTGAGAATGTGCGTGCTGGGGACGCGGTGTTGTTGAAGGCGTCTCGCGGAGTTCGGCTGGAGCGTGCTTTGACGTTGGTTGGTGAGGTTACTCGATAACGTTTTGTGTGAAGGAGGCGTCCTAGATAGCTATGGCAAACGACATCGTACGCAGCGGAAAGAAAGAGTTGGCGGGCAGAGGCGAGGCGATTGAGAAGGCCGGATCGGCGCCGAAGAAGCATGCGAAGAAGGCGGCTAAGCATGTTGCGAAAAAGCACGTGGCGAAACACGCGGCTAAGAAGCATGTCGCCAAGGCTGCGAAGCATGTGGGGAAGAAGCAATCCGGTGTGGGATCCATACGTGCAGATCAGCTTGGATTGATGACGGCGTTTCATCATATGCAGCGGGCTTCGGCGGTGATCTCGCTGATGGAGAAGGGAACGGGAGAGGACCTGCGGGATCTGCTGGGGCGCGGGGTAAAGTTGTATCGCAAGGCCTCCGATGGGGATGAGGGAGAGCGGTTTATTCTGCGGGCGATCGGCGTGCTGAAGGCGGCGGAACATCTGGCGATGGGCGGGTTGTACGAGGCTCGGGCGAAGCACAGGCAAAAGGTGTCGGAACCGGGGCAGGAGCGGCTTGCGCGTCTGGTCGCAGAGGTTGGCGGCAGGCTGGAGGCTGTCAAGGATGGGGAACGGGGAAAGGGCAAGGATCTGTTTCCTGTGACAGAGGAGTTGCTGCGGCAGGCGGAGGATATCGACGATGATATTCATCTGGCCTTTGAGCTTGCGATGGCGGCAGATGCGCTCTGCTTCGCGCTCGAGAGTGGGCTGTGACGTAGAGTTCGCGGGTATACGGTAGCTCGGGTTGGTTCGCTGTTGAGATAACCACAGAGAAATAAGCAGGGGGCTGTTAAGATAGCCCCTGATCCCGCGGCAAAAATCTGACGTAAGCTGCGGGGGACAAGGCGGAGACGTTTTGCTCTATTGGCTGCTTTATCAAAAGCTTTTTCCTTATTTTCGACTGTTCCGCATCTTCCGCTATCTCACGTTTCGTACTGTGTTTGCCAGCCTGACGGCACTGTTGATCGGTCTGCTGATCGGGCCTTACGTGATTGAGAAGCTGCGTGAGTTTCAGATCGGGCAGTACATTCGTGAGGAGGGTCCGGAGTCACACCAAAAGAAGAGTGGGACGCCCACGATGGGCGGGGTGCTGATCTGCATCTCGATTCTGGTGCCGACGCTGCTGTGGTCGGATCTGTCGAATCCCTATGTGTGGCTGGTGATGCTGTCGACACTGGCGTTTGGGGCGATTGGATTTGCGGACGATTACATCAAGGTGGTGCATCGGCAGAATCAGGGGCTGACGGCCAGGGCGAAGCTGGGTTTGCAGTTTGTGGCGAGCGGCGCGGTGGCGGTTGCGCTGGTGGTGATGGATATGCGGGGCGCTTATTCGACACGCTTGATGGTTCCGTTTGCGAAGCGCTTTCGGCCGGACCTGGTGTGGGAGTGGATGGGGCATATTCCGCATATGCACTGGCTGGTGTTTGTGCCGTTCATCGTCTTCGTGATGGTGGTGATCGCTGGCGCGAGTAATGCTGTGAATCTGACGGATGGACTGGATGGGCTCGCGATTGGGTGCACGATTATTGCGGCCGGCGCGTTGACGGTGCTGACCTATGTAAGCGGCCACGTGGTGTTCTCCGATTATCTGGAGCTGCAGCGTATGCCGATGGTGAGCGAGCTGACGGTATTTTGCGGGTCGATGGTGGGAGCGAGCATTGGGTTCCTTTGGTATAACGCTCATCCGGCGGAGATCTTTATGGGGGATGTGGGGAGCCTTGCGCTGGGAGGGGCGATTGGGACGGTGGCGGTGGTGATCAAGCAGGAGCTGCTGCTGCCGTTTATTGGTGGAGTATTTATTCTTGAGGCCTTGAGCGTGATGCTGCAGGTGGGAAGCTATAAGCTGCGCAATGGGAAACGAATCTTCAAGATGGCTCCGCTGCACCATCACTTTGAACTGATGGGTTGGTCGGAGTCGAAGGTGATTGCGCGGTTCTGGATTTTGGCACTGGTATTTGCCCTGTTTGCGTTGACTACCTTGAAGCTGCGATGAGAGGGTGAAGGGATGATGGATTTGAAGAACAAACGGGTGCTGGTGGTGGGGCTGGGGAAGTCTGGCTTATCCGCCGCGATGTTTCTGCGTGCGCAGGGTGCGCGGGTGACGGTGAGTGATACGCGCAGCGCGGTGGCATTGGCGAAGGAGATTCCTGCGTTGCTTGAAGCTGGGATCATGGTGGAGTCCGGCGGCCATGGGCTGCTGACGTTTCGGCGGCAGGACCTGATTGTGGTGTCGCCGGGCGTGCCGATGGATACGCCCGAGGTGAAGCAGGTGGTTGCGTTCGGGCTGCCCGTGATTGGAGAGCTGGAGTTGGCGAGCCGATATCTGCGGGGACAGGTGGTGGCGATCACGGGAGCGAATGGAAAGACGACGACGACTTCCCTGCTGGGGAAGATCTTTGCCGATGCAGGTGTACCGACGCAGGTGGGCGGGAATATTGGGCTGCCAGTGATTGAACTGGTGGCGAAGAGTACTCCGGAGACGGTGAATGTGCTGGAAGTATCGAGCTTTCAGCTGGAGACGGTGGAAGAGTTTCATCCACGCATCGCGGCGATTCTGAATATTACGCCGGACCATCTCGATCGGCATCATAGCTTTGAGAGCTATGTGGCGGCGAAGGAGAGGATCTTCGCGAGGCAGGGGCCGGGAGACTTCCTGGTATTGAACGCGGACGATCGCGTGACGCAGATGTGTGCGGCCAGGGCGAAGAGCGATGTGTTCTGGTTCAGCGGCACGAAGGCGGTTCGGCGAGGAACGTTTGTGCGGGACGGCGTGATCGTGTGGGTGGAGAAGGAGAATGGAGTTACGGAGCCTGTGCTGCCGGTGTCTGAGGTGCATTTGAAGGGCGCGCACAACATCGAGAATGTGCTTGCGGCGGTGTGCGCGGCGAGGCTCGCGAAAGTTCCGGCGGAGAGTATCCGCGCTTCGGTCGCGAGCTTCAAGGCGGTGGAGCATCGGTTGGAGCTGGTGAAGGTGGTGAATGGTGTCGAGTTTTATAACGACTCGAAGGCTACCAACGTCGATGCGGCTATGAAGGCGGTGGCTTCGTTTGCGGGAGGCATTCACCTGATTCTTGGAGGGAAGGACAAGGACTCGGACTACGGATTGATGGCTGCGCTGCTGCGGGAGCGGGTGAAGGTTGTTTACACCATTGGTTCGGCTGCGGAAAAGATTGGGCGACAGCTGCAGGGAGTCGTAAAGATAGTTGCAGCGGAGACGCTGCAGACGGCCGTTGCAGAGGCTGCGAAGGGCGCGACGATTGGCGATGTTGTGCTGCTATCTCCGGCGTGCTCGAGCTTCGATCAGTTTGAGAACTATGAGCAGCGCGGCCAGGTATTTCGGCAGTTGGTGAACGAACTCCATTAAGCAGGCAGCAGAGAAGCGGGAAGTGACGACATGGCGAAGAGAGTAGGGGTGGACAAGTGGCTCTTCGGAGTGGTGTTGCTGCTGGTGCTGTTTGGGCTGGTGATGGTGTTTTCGGCTTCGGCGGTGATGGCGCAGGCGAGTATGGGATCTCCGTACTCCTACGTGATGAGGCAGGCGCTGCTGGCGGTGCTTGGACTGGTGACGATGGTTGGGCTGATGCGGGTGGACTACCGCAACTATAACAATCCTCGGGTGGTGTTTCCGGTCGTCGCGGTGACGACGCTGCTGTTGATCGGCGTGTTTGCGATGAGCGGTATGAACGGAGCGCATCGCTGGATTCGTCTGGCGGGTGTGACGCTGCAGCCTTCGGAGCTGGCTAAGCCGGTGCTCGTACTCTTTCTGGCTTACTTTTTGCAGACGCGGATTCACCTGATGGACGATTGGAAGGGCACGATTCTGAGGGCGTTTGCTGTGCCGCTGGTGTTTGCGGCTTTGATTTTGAAGGAACCGGACCTGGGCACGGCCATGGTGTGCATGGCGGTGACGGCGTTAATGCTGTATCTGGCGGGGGCACGGACGCGCTACTTCGCGATCGGCGCTGCGCTGGCTTCGCCGGTGATGTATTACATGCTGTTCCATGTGAAGTTCCGGCGGGACCGGATGCTGGCGTTCGTCAATCCGGAGGCGGATCCGAGGGGAACTGGATTCCATATCCTGCAGTCGCTGATTGCGGTCGGAACGGGTGGGATTCGCGGGCTGGGGCTGATGGAGGGACGGCAGAAGCTGTTCTATCTGCCTGAGGTTCAGACGGACTTCATCTTCGCGAATATCTGCGAGGAGCTTGGACTGATTGGCGCGCTGGTGGTGGTTGGACTGTTTGTGGCGCTGGGTTATCGAGGGTTTCGCGCGGCGTTCCTTTCGACCGATCCGTTTGCGCGGTTTCTCGCGTTCGGTCTGACGAGTGCGATCTTGATTCAGGCTTTTTTCAACATGAGCGTGGTGCTGGCGTTGCTGCCGACGAAGGGAATTCCGCTGCCGTTTATCTCGGATGGTGGGACTTCGATCTTTATTACGCTGGCGGGTATGGGTGTGTTGCTGAACATTACGCGAGAGATCGATTGAAGTGGCGGGATTGCGGGTTCTGATTGCGGGTGGCGGGACGGGCGGCCATGTGATTCCGGCGCTGGCGATTGCGCGGGAGCTGCGGGATGCGCATGGGGCCGAGGTGCGTTTTGTAGGCACGGCGCGTGGGTTGGAGACGAGGCTGGTGCCCGAGGCTGGGTTTCCGCTGGAGTTGATTCGGGTGGGGCAGTTGAAGAATGTGAGCCTGGCGACGCGGCTACGGACGGTGGCGGATCTTCCGTTGGGCGTGATGCGGTGCGTGGAGCTGGTGCGGAGTTTCAGGCCGGATGTTGTGGTGGGAGTTGGCGGGTATGCTTCGGGACCGGCGATGATGGCGGCTATTTTGTTGCGGGTTCCGACGCTGGCGTTTGAGCCGAATGCGGTGCCGGGGCTGGCGAACCGTCTGGTGGGTCGATGGGTGACGGCTGCGGCGGTGAACTTCGAGGAGACGACGAGCTACTTTCGTGGGGCTCGGGTGACTGGGATTCCGGTGCGGCAGGAGTTCTTTGAGATTGGGCTATTGTCTGCTGATGTTTCTGCTGAGGGGGGACGGGCGATGCCTCGGCGGTTGCTGGTGTTTGGCGGGAGTCAGGGTGCGCGGGTGTTCAACCAGGTGATGCCGCGGGTGGTGCGGCGGTTGCTGGAGTATGTTCCTGGGTTGACGATTCTGCACCAGACGGGCAAGGGACAGGCGGAGTCGACCGAGGAGGCGTATCGGGTGAGCGGTGCGGATGCCTCTCGTTGGACAGTGGCGGCGTATCTGGACGATATGCCGAGGCGATTCGCGGATGCCGACCTGATTCTGTGTCGGAGCGGCGCGAGTACGGTAGCGGAGCTGGCGGCGGCGGGGAGGCCGGCGGTGCTGGTGCCTTTTCCGGGGGCTGCGGACGATCACCAGATGAAGAATGCGGAGGTCTTCGCACGGGCTGGGGCGGCGGAGTTGCGGGTGCAGGATTCGGATGAGGGGATGGAGGAGTTGCTGCTTGGGGACTTGTCGGTGCTTTTGCTGCGTCCGGGGAGGCTGGTGGAGATGGGGCAGAGGGCTCGGGAGCTGGCGCATCCGGAGGCGGTAAGGGTGATTGGGGAGATGGTTCGGGGGATTGGTGGGGGTTGAGTGGAGGGTTTTTGGGGGTATCCCTCCCCCTGGGGGGTGGGTGTGGCTAAGCGATTTATTTTCATTGGCTTGCGATTTTCGGCGTTTGTAAAATATTCATATCAAAGGGGTTTCGGGTAAATATTTCTTTCTAAATGGGTTAGGTGGTTAATGGGAAAGCCCCGGCGTTTGCCGGGGCTTTTTTATCTCTAGTTCTATTCTAGCGGATGGAAGGTAACTAGTACGCAATGCTAATGTTCGCGTTTGGCGCGGGTTTTGGTGGGTTTGGGGGTTGACAGGGTTTGGGCGGGTTTGAGGAGGACAGGCAACGGCGAAGGCAATATGTAGTCGCTTCGGCTTCGCCTTTTGCTCCGGCCTTCGGTAGAGTGGAGGGGCTTGGGGGTTGGGTTTAGACGCGAGGCTGAAGCCTCGCTCTATCTCAAGGGCAAAGGCAACAGCAGATCCCTGTGGGATGACAAACCAGAAGGCAAAGAACCGCAACCGCAACGACAAAGGGCAATTGCAACAACAAAGGCAATATTTAGTCGCTTCGGCTTTGCCTTCGCTTCGGCCTTCGGCAGAGTGGAGGGGTTTTAGACGCGAGGCTAAAGCCTCGCTGTACCTTAAGGGCAAATGCAACAGCAGATTCTGCGGGATGACAAACAAAAGGACAGGCAACGGCAGCGGCAGCGATAACGGCAACGGCAACAACCGCAGATCCCCTGCGGGATGACAAACAAGAGAACAAACAATTGCAACGGCAACGGCAATTACAACTGCAATGGCAAATGGCAGCAGCAGCGGCATCTGCGACTGTGAGGGATGGTTGTAGCTGTGGTTTGAGCTGTGGGGTCGGTGGGAGCGGGTGGGTAATTATGAGGAAAGGGCTGAGGAGAGATCCTCAGCCCTTTTTGTGTCTTTTTGCTGGTTCATGGTGGTTAGTTGGTGGTGGGTTAGCGGTGTCCGCCACCGCTACCGCCGCCGCCGTGGGATGCGCCTGCGCCGGCGCTTCCACCGCCGCCGTGGTAGCCGCCTCCGCCTGCCGGGGCGCTGGGAGCGCTGCTGGGGTGTGCGCCGCCGTAGTTGCCGCTGGGGGCGCTGTAGTGAGACTGGCCACCCTGGCTTGGCTGGGCGTAGCTGCGGGTGCCGGAGTTGCTTGCGTTGTAGTTGCTGGATCCGTTGTAGTGGGCCGCTCCGTTCGCTCCGTTATAGGAGGCGTGGGCTACGTTGTTTTGGGCGTAGCTGCGGCCGTTGATGGCTGAGCCGCGAACGCTGTTGTAGCCGCCTGCGCCGCCGTAGCCGTGGTTTCCGGCGTAGCTGTTGGCATGGACGAAGCTTGCGCCGCCGGGACGTCCGGAGTAGCCGCTGTAGGAGCGGTTATAGCCGTAGCCGCCGTGGAATCCCAGGTTGCAGTAGGCGCGGTTGTACCAGAAGCGTCCGCCGCCCCAGTATCCGCCGTAGAAGCCGATGCCGAAGTAGCCGAAGCCGTAGTTGATGCCGCCGTAGTAGCCGACGACCGGGCCCCAGTAGCCGGCGTTCCAGAAGTAGCCGTCGTTGTAGCCCCAGTAGCCGGGGGTGTAGAGGGCTCCGGAGTAGGGTGCGGTGACCCATGCGCCGGGGACCCACTCGTAGCCTTCGCCGGACCATGCCCAGTAGCCGGGGGTCCAGATGTCACCGTCGGCGGGGGCGGGTGGCTGATCGTAGTCAGGGATGGGTGGGGGGGGCTGCTGGATGCCGCTGGGGGCGCCATTCTGCATGGGGTAGGCTCCGTCCTGCTGGCCGTATTGGCCTGCGGGGGGTGGGCCGTACTGGCCGGCGTTGGGGTCGCCGGTGGGCGCTCCGTATTGGCCAGGCTGGCCTTGCTGCTGGCCATACTGTCCGGGCTGGCCCGGTTGACCGTATTGACCGGCGTTGGGATCTCCGGTGGGGGCTCCGTACTGGCTGGCGTTGGGGTCGGATGCGGGCGCGGGCGGCGAGACGTACTGGCCGTTGTTCTCGCCGCCGGGGTTCTGGTTCTGCGCCTGGGCGAAGAGAGAAGCAAGCAGAAGAGAGGAGACGATGGCTGCGGTGCCGATCGAGTTTTTGAAGGGGGACGTCATAAAGTGACCTTCCTGCTCAGCCTTCGTTTGTCCGGTTCTGCTTTGTTGCCCGGAGTTCGAGGAGAGTGAGGATGAGTTCCTGGGGGCTGTTCTCTGCGGGACTTTTTCTGCCCAATCAGGAGCTCAGTTGATTAGACACGGGTGCGGCCTAATTGTTGCACGAAGGTGGATGGTAGCTGGTGATTTCGGGCTTGCAGGTGGTTGCCTGCGCGGTGACGGGAATTTTGGGGCATGAGCGGTCTGTTTCGGGTGTCTGCGAGTGGGTGGTTTGGCTGATAAAGTGGAAGATTATCGTTCCGATTAGCGTTTTGACTCGTTCTGGCGCGGCTGGACGGGTTTTGTGCTGGGAGTTTCCGAGAAGTTTATCTAAAGAGATCGAAGAGAAGAGAGACGTACGTATGTTTGTGCCAGGGCACTTTTTGTTTGCGCCGTCGCAGCGGATTCATTTTATTGGGATCGGCGGCATTGGGATGAGCGGGATCGCGGAGATTCTGCTGACGATGGGGTACTCGGTCTCGGGCAGCGACCTGAGACGGAGTGCGGTGACGGATCGGCTGCTGGGGATGGGGGCGCGGATCTTTGAGGGCCATGCGGCGAGTAACGCGGCGGCGAGCGATGTGGTGGTGACGAGTTCGGCGGTGGCGAAGGACAATCCGGAGGTGGTGGAGGCAAAGGCGCGGAAGATTCCGGTGATCCAGCGGGCGGAGATGCTGGCGGAGTTGATGCGGCTGAAGTACGGGATCGCCGTGGCGGGGATGCATGGGAAGACGACGACGACGAGCATGGTGGCGGCGGTGTTGCAGGGGGGTGGGCTGGATCCGACGGTGGTGGTGGGTGGCCGGGTGAATGCGCTGGGGTCGAATGCGCGGCTGGGGAACTCGCAGTATCTGGTGGCGGAGGCGGATGAGAGCGACCGCTCATTTTTGAAGCTGTCGCCGGTGCTGGCGGTGGTGACGAATCTGGATCGCGAGCATATGGACTGCTATCGGGATATGGAGGATGTGGAGGGGGCGTTTGTGGAGTTTATGGATCGGCTGCCGTTCTATGGGGCGACGACGGCTTGCGTGGATAATTCGCTGCTGCGCTCGGTGCTGCCGCGGGTGAGGCGGAGGGTTTATACGTACGGCGAGAGTGTGGATGCGGACTTTCGCGTGGAGATGCTGGCGAAGGAGGAGGGTTGCCACTCGCACTTTGCGGTGAACTACAAGGGGCTGGTGCTGGGGACGTTTCGGCTGCATGTGCCGGGGCGGCATAATGTGCTGAACGCGGCGGCGGCGGTGGCGGTTGGGGTGCAGCTAGGGGTGGCGCCGGATCAGATTGCGGCGGGATTGGAGAGCTTTCGCGGGGTGGATCGGAGATTTCAGATCAAGGGCGAGGTGCGCGGGGTGACGGTGGTGGATGACTATGGGCATCATCCGACGGAGATTCTGGCGACGCTGCGGGCGGCGCAGGAGTGCGGGTATGGGCGGGTGCATGTGCTGTTTCAGCCGCATCGGTTTACACGGACGAGGGATCTGATGGCGGAGTTTGCGGGGGCGTTTCAGGACGCGGATACGGTGCAGGTGCTGGATATCTATGCGGCGAGCGAGCAGCCGATGGAGGGTGTGGACGCGCAGGCGCTGGTGAAGGCGATTCGGGCGAAGGGCGGAGGCCGGGTGGAGTATGCGGCTTCGGTAGCGGATGGGGTGGAGGCGCTGGTGAAGGAGGCGAGGGCGGGGGATGTGATTTTGACGCTGGGCGCGGGGAGCGTGTCGCAGGCGGGGGCGCTGCTGTTGGGGGGGGTGGGGGCGGATGGGGGAGTTCCTGAAAGGGGACATGCGTAAGAAGAGGG
>NZ_LMUR01000018.1:158793-181955 GCF_009765825.1 Granulicella sp. L60
GGGGCGAATGGGTGAGTTCCTGAAAGGGTACATGCGTAAGAAGAGGGCGAAGGGCGCGGGTTTGGCGGGTTATGCTCAGGGTGGCGATTCTCGCGGCCCTGCTCAGGCTTGCGACAAGGCGATGTGTTTTCGAAGCGTGGTGCGGGGGTGCTAGATGCGCCTGAGCAGAAGCGCGGCTCGGAGTACAACGCTCCGCGGCGGGTGTCGGCTTCGCCGAACCGTAAGCTGCGTCGCGACCGGAGCGAAGACTTTGCGGATGATCCGTATGAGGACGATGACGTGCCGATGCGTACCCGCAGCACAGGTCTTCGGCTTAGATTTCGCGGTCTGCCTACGACGAAGGGCGGACGGATTGTGGCTGCGTGCTTTGTGGCGGTGTGGCTGGGGATGTGCGTGGCGCTGGTGTTGATGGTGCGGAGTTTTCTGCTGCATGACGAACGGTTCGTGATTCAGACGGCGTCGTCGATTGAGTTTCAGGGGAATGCGCATGTGACGCGGGCGCAGATGCTGAGCGTGTTTGGCGAGGACATTGAACGGAACATCTTTAATATTCCGCTGGCGCAGAGGCGGGCGGAGTTGGAGAGCCTGCCGTGGGTGGCGCATGCGACGGTGATGCGTCTGCTGCCGAACCGGATGCGGGTGTCGGTGATTGAGCGGACGCCGGTGGCGTTTGTGCGGGAGGGGAACCACATCGGGTTGGTGGATGCGAATGGGGTGTTGCTGGATATGCCGCTGGCGGCGAAGAGTGATGAGCACTACTCGTTTCCGGTGGTGACGGGGATCTCGGCGAACGATCCGCTGTCGACGCGGGCGGCGCGGATGAAGATTTATAACCGGTTCACGACGGAGCTGGATGGGTCGGGCGAGAAGATCTCTGAGGGGCTTAGCGAGGTGGATCTGTCGAATCCGGAGGATGTGAAGGCGCTGATTCCGGATCACTCGATGGATATTCTAGTGCACTTTGGGGATACGGATTTTCTGGACCGCTATCGCAGGTTCGAGGCGCATCTGCCGGAGTGGAGGACGGTGTATCCGAAGCTGTCGTCGGTGGATATGCGGTATGAGCGGCAGGTGGTGCTGGAGATGCAGGCGGGGAGTGGGGTGCCGGTTTCGAACTCGGGTGCTGCTGCTGCTGCTGCTGCTGCGTCTGCTGCCTCTGCTGGGGATGCGGGTAGTTCTGCGAAGAAGGCTGTAGCGCCTGCTGCGGTTGCGGCGGTGAAGCCTGCGGCGGCGAAGGCGCATCCGGTTGTGGCGAAGCATGCGCCGGCTGCAACGAGCGGCGCTGCGAAAGATAAGGCGGCTGCGAGTGCTGCGGCTCGGGTTGTGGCGCAGAGTGAGGTTGCGTATGACGCGCCTGCGAAGCCGAATGCGCCGGCGGTGAAGGGTTCGGTTGCAAAAACTTCTAAGGCTTCGGCGGCTAAGACTGCTGCGGCTAAGAAGCACGCTGCAGCTGCGAAGCATCATCCGGTTGCGGTAAAGCCTTCGGCCAAAGCTTCTCAAGCTCCTCTATATCATCCTCCACAGGTGGTTCACCCATGAATCAAAAGCCGGACAACCTGATTACCGTGCTCGATGCGGGCAGTACGAAGAGTTGCGTTCTGGTGGCAGAGCTGCAGGATGGCGTGCTGCGCTATCGCGGGCATGGCGTGGAGCCTTCGCGAGGGATGCGGAAGGGTCTGATCGCCGAGCTTGGGCCTGCGGCGGAGGCGATCAACCGTGCTGCGTTGACGGCGGAGCGGATGGCGAAGGCTGGGATTGAGACGGCGGTGGTGGGGATTGGTGGGACGCATGTGCGTGGGATTAACTCGCGGGGCGGCATCAGTATGGGCAGCCGGATGCGGGAGATTACGCGGGAGGAGGTTCGGGCGGCGGTGGACAGGGCGCGTTCGGTGGCGCTGCCTCCAGACCGCGAGGTGCTGCATCTGTTACCGCAGGAGTTCATTCTGGATGACCAGGCTGGGATTCACGATCCGGTGGGGATGGTGGGGAACAAGCTGGAGGTGAATCTGCATCTTTCGACGTGTTCGGGTGGTGTGGCGCAGAGTGTGATTACGTGTGCCAACCGTGCGGGGCTGGAGGTGCAGGATACGGTGTATGAGGGCATTGCTGCGGCGGAGGCGGTGCTGAGCGCGGATGAACGCGAGCTTGGCGTGTGCATGGCCGATATCGGTTCGAGCACGACGGAGCTTGCTGTGTTCTTCGAGGGGTCGATTGCTCATACGGCGGTGCTGCCGATTGGAGGCGACCACTTTACGAACGATCTTGCGGTGGGGCTGCATGTGACGGTGGAAGAGGCTGAGTATCTGAAGAAGACGTATGGGCACTGCGTGGTGACAGCGGTGCCGCAGTTGAACGAGATTGAGGTGGGCGGCAATCTTGCGATCTCGGGCGGGCAGCCGGCGCGGATGGTGCGGCAGAGATTTCTGGCGGAGATTCTGGAGCCTCGTGCGCGTGAGTTGTTTACGATGCTGCGGGATAATCTGCGGCAGGGTGGGGTGCTGGAGGCGCTGGGTGCGGGGCTGGTGGTGACGGGCGGCGGCGCGATGATGGCGGGGCTGCTGGATAACGCGGAGAGTTTGTTGCGGGTGCCTGCGCGGATTGGGTATCCGGTGCCGCTGTCGCGGATGCCGGAGGAGCTGGCGAGGCCGGAGTTTGCGGCGGCGATTGGGATGCTGCTATATACGCACAGGACGCAGGTGAGACGGGCTAGTGAAGAGCAGGGATTGAGGGCGAAGCTTAAGGCTATCTTTGCAGGGAGCTTCTAAAGATATGTCCTGCCGGACGGGCCCACTACTCGTGGGGAGGTCACTTCGTGACTTGTATACCGGTCGGGGTGAGGCTGACTTCTTGGGGCCTCGCGTTGCTCGGCGGTGGATGATTCCGACCAGCGGGAGGACCCTTGCTGCTTATGGTTGCGTGACCGGTATACGTGTCACGAAGTGACCTCGCGCCGAGCAGGCGGTCCGTCCGGCAGGACATGAATCTTTTTGCGCGGGACAGGATTGTTGAACCATGCGTGGTACTGCCGGTGGAAAACGAGGTCGTGCATTGGGCGCGGAGGTGTGAGAATTAAGAAGATCTAAAGGAGTGCTGCTTCCATGTCCAATCTGCCTGACGACCTTCGTATTCACTATCACGACGAGATTCCCCGTGGCGCGCGCATTAAAGTGATCGGCGTGGGCGGCGGCGGAAACAATGCCGTGAACCGCATGATCGCGGCGAATGTTGTCGGTGTCGAATTTATTGCGGCGAATACGGATGTGCAGGCTCTGCAGGTGTCGAATGCGCCGGTGAAGCTGCAGCTTGGGGTGAAGCTGACGAGTGGGCTGGGCGCGGGTGCGAATCCGGATGTGGGACGGAGGGCGGCACTGGAGGATTCGGACAAGATTATCGAGGCGCTTGAGGGCGCGGATATGGTGTTCGTGACGGCGGGGCTGGGCGGAGGCACGGGTACGGGTGCGGCTCCGGTGATTGCGAGTCTGGCGAGTGAGATGGGCGCGCTGACGGTGGCGGTGGTGACGAGGCCGTTCGCGTTTGAAGGCAAGCGGCGGATGATGCAGGCTGAGCGCGGGATGCAGGAGCTGCTGGAGTCGGTCGATACGGTGATTGTGATTCCGAATGAGAAGCTGCTTGCGGTGGCGAAGGATGCTGGATTCTTCGAGAGCTTCCGGATTGCGGACGATGTGCTAAGGCAGGGCGTGCAGGGGATCTCGGACATTATTACGATTCCGGGCGTGATCAATCGCGACTTCGCCGATGTGAAGACGACGATGGCGGGGATGGGCTATGCGGTGATGGGGACGGCGATGCGTTCGGGCGGCAACCGTGCGGTGGATGCGGCGATGGCGGCGATGGCTTCGCCTCTGCTGGAGTCGGGTGCGATCGATGGAGCGCGCGGGATTCTGATCAACATTACGGGGTCAAGCAATCTGAAGCTGAGCGAGGTGAACGAGGCTTCGGGAATTATTCAGAACGCGGCGCATGAGGATGCGAACATCATCTTCGGCGCGGTGCTGGACGAGGCGATGGGCGATGAGGTGAAGATTACGGTGATCGCCACGGGCTTCAGACATCAGGAGATGCCGCAGCGGCGTGAACGGATGCTGGCTGAGGCCACGCTGCCGACGATGCGATATGACGTGCCGATTCAGCCGCGGGTGGTGACTTCGCGTCCGGCGGCTTCGCGGTTTGCGAGTGAGACTCCTGAGATTGAGCCGGAGGAGGTGAGTGCTCAGGTGGTGCCGGTGCAGCAGATGAGGCAGGAGGAGAGTGCGGTTGAGGCGGGTGGTTCGCCTGAGCTGATTCCGGTGCCTGCTTCTGTGTTCGATGATGACTTCTTCCGGAGCTCGGCTGCGCGTGCAGAGGCTGCGGCGGAGTTTGACCGCGGGGAGGGTGCTATGCCGGATCGGTTCCGCGAGCCGACTCACTTTACGCCTGTGCATCGAGTCCAACCGGAGAGCGGTGGGGTGGAGGAGATGGTTGGGGCGGAGCCTGTGGGGCGGGGCGTGGCGTTTGGCGGTCCCGTTTCGGCACCCACGGCGCATGCGGAGTCAGATGAACTTGATATTCCAGCCTTTTTGCGGCGGGGAAACTAAGGCTGCGGAGACGGGTTCAAGGCTTATAGCACGAAAGTGGAACAGTAGAATCAGATAAGAGGGCGTTGAATAGAGGTCTCTTAGACATCTCTCATCGGAATATTGTATCGATGGCCGTTCAATTGCTCTCCAATCTACAAGGGGTATCGCCTGTGACCGTACGAATCAAGCTGTTCGGCGCAATCCTCTTCGGCCTTGTATGGTGTGCTGGAGTGGGTGCGTACGGAGGAACACCAACCTCGGGGAAGTTGAAGCATCACTCCGCAGGAACGACGCGGGTTGCGGGCAAGGTGCGGCCGCATAGTACGGCTACGCACAGAAGCACGGCGTCGGTTGCTGCAAAGGGGCCGGGGGTGCGGGCTTCGGCGGTGGTTGTGGGCCGGCGGCATGGCGCGCATACGTTGCTTGCGGTACGGCGGACGAGGTTTCAGGAACGGTTCACGGCGAGCTCGTTTGCGGATAATCTGACGCTGGGCGATGTGACTGCGGGGGAAGATCCGGTGGTGCGCGAGGCGGCGATTCAGGCGCTCGGCAACATGAACGGGACCGCGATCGCGATTGATCCTTCGAACGGACGCATCCTGGCGATGGTGAACCAGAAGCTTGCGCTGTCGAACGGCGCGGAGCCGTGCTCGACGATCAAACTGACGGTGGCGCTGGCGGCGCTCGAAGAGGGGATCGTACGCAAAGATACGCCGGTGAATCTGGGCGGTAATTATCACCTGACCATGACGGAGGCGCTGGCGCACTCGAACAATCTTTACTTCGAGACGCTTGGGCGGCAACTGGGCTTTGAGCGCGTGAAGCACTATGCAAATGAGTTTGGCCTGGGCGAGTTGGCTGGATATCACATTCAGGGCGAGCAGTTGGGCACGTATCCGGATGAGGTGCTGCCGGCGGCGTTGGGTGGGGTGGGACGGATGTGTTCGTTCGGCGAGAGCGTGTCGATGACTCCGCTGCAGCTGGGCGCGCTGGTGGCGGCGATTGCAAACGGAGGGACGCTGTATTATCTGCAGCATCCTGAGACGTCGGCTGACATGGCTACGTTCGAGCCGAAGGTGAAGCGCATGCTGAATATCGCTCCGCTGATTCCTGAGATTCAGGTTGGCATGGAGGGCGCGGTGCAGTATGGAACGGCGCGATCCCTGCGTGCGAACTTCAGCCAGTTTCCGGTGATGGGGAAGACGGGAACGTGTTCGAACAACGGCACGCGGTTCGGCTGGTTTGGATCGTTTGCGGATACGCCGAACGGTCGCATTGTTACGGTGTTTTTTCTCGAAGGCGGACGGCCTACCTTTGGACCAAAGGCTGCGGAGCTGACGGGTACGTTTTACCGGGCGCTGTGGGATAAGAGCTACTTTATCCAGAAGCCTGCGGTGGAGAATGCTGTTGTCCTGAGCGGCTCCAAATAGACTGACGAGGTTTGGTCATCGTGCGTGCTTCGGTTGGTGATGAAGCGCGCTCTGCCGCATGGCTAAAGATACATCGTGGTTCTCGCCTGTTTTGCATCTAAACAATGAGTTGCACGTCTGCGTGTAAGCGGAGGTGCTGTATGCGTCGTTGAGTGCGTCGGTTTTCGCGCAGCTGCTTCGTGGCTTTGTTCGTTGTGTTTTTGATTTCGTAGATTTATAGATCAGTTCGAATTTATGTTCTCTGTCTTTTGTTGAAGTTTTATGGACGGCGTGGTCTGGTCTCGACTTTGTTTGTCTGCGGGCGGGACGCGGAGAGTGTAAGTTGCGTGTGCTCGGTTTGGCTTCGACCAGAGAATGGCGTAGAAGGGGTAGAAGGGAAAGATGAAGATTTTAACTGCGGCAGAGATGGGAGCGGTGGATCGGCGTACGGCGGAGGAGTTTGGTACTTCGCTGGAGGCTTTGATGGACAGGGCGGGGCGTGCGGTCGCGCAGTTTTGTCTGCGGCGATATGGGACAGTGTCGCGTGTGGTCGTGCTCTGCGGGCGTGGAAATAATGGCGGCGATGGATTCGTTGCGGCGCGTGTGTTGGCGCAGACGGGCTGGATGGTGCGGGTCGTCTTGCTCGGCCGCATGGATGAGGTAAAGGGCGAGGCCGCAACGGCGCTGAGGAAGCTGCGAGAAGAGACCTCGGCGGTGGTGGTGGACCAGGTTGTGGACGACGATTCACTGAGGGGCTGCGCGCAGGCGTTGAACGATTCGGAGTTGTTGATCGATGCCGTAGTGGGTACGGGGTTTCAGCCGCCGCTGCGAGGCACTGCGCTGTTGCTGCAGAGTATGGTGGAGTCGCTTGAGGTGCCGGTGGTGGCGGTGGATCTGCCGTCGGGTTGGGATGCGGATTCGATGGAGCAGAGTGCGGAGGGTTCGTTTCGCGCGGATGCGGTGGTCACATTTACGGCACCGAAGATGGCTCATGTGTTTGGGCATCTGACGCGCGGCTATCGTGGCGGCGGGACCTTCGGGCCAGTGGTGGTGGCCGGGATCGGGTCGCCGAAGGAGGCGATTTTGTCGGGGAGCGGACTGTCGTGGACGGGGGCTGCGAAGGTGATCGCCGAGAGGCCGCGGAGTGTGAACTCGAACAAAGGAAAGTTTGGCCATGTGCTGGTGGTGGGGGGAAGCTATGGCAAGGCGGGAGCGCCGGCGATGGCGTCGCTGGCTTGTCTGCGGACGGGCGCGGGGTTGGTGACGGCTGCGGTGCCGAAGAGCATTGTGAATACGGTGGCGCGGATTGCGCCGGAGCTGATGCTGGTGCCGCTGGCTGAGGGGACCAAGGGTGCGGTGTCGTTCAAGAATCTGGATGGAGCGAAGCTGGATTCTCTGCTGACGAAGATCAGCGTGGTGGCGCTGGGGCCGGGGCTTTCGACCGATGGCGATGCGCCTGCGTTTGCGCGGCAGGTGGTGGAGAAGACGACGCTGCCGGTGGTGATCGACGCGGATGCATTGAATGCGTTTGAGGGTAAGGCGAATCTGCTGGATGGGAGTGGCAGGGTGATGGTGTTGACGCCGCATCCGGGCGAGATGGCTCGGCTGGCAGGGCTTAGCGTGAAAGAGGTGGAGGCGGACAGGCTGGGGTTGGCGCGAAGATTTGCGATGGAGCATCAGCTGACGCTTGTACTGAAGGGCTGGCGGACGCTGGTGGCTCATCCGGATGGTTCGGTTGCAGTGAATACGAGTGGGAATCCGGCGATGGCCAAGGGTGGCAGCGGCGATATTTTGACGGGGATCGTTGCAGCGATGGTGGCACAGTTTCCGGACGATGTTGCGCGGGCGGTGGAGACGGCGGTCTATTTGCATGGACTGGCTGCGGACTTTGCCGTGCACGCGATGGACGAGCATACTGTACTTGCAACTGACACGGTTACACATCTGTCGGATGCCTTTCGTTATCGCGTGACGGACGAGGATGAACTAACCTGGATCTGCGGGTTGCGGCAGTAGTAGACGGAGACGATAGCTTGGGCGATGTGTTGAACGAAGGGTTGCGGGAGAAGAAGCGTTTCAAGACGCGCAGTGAGGCGGGGACGCTGGCGATGGGAGAGCGTGTGGCAGAGATGCTTTTGCCTGCCCCGAAACTGTATGTGCTGCGGGGTGATCTGGGTGCGGGAAAGACGACGTTGGTGAAGGGAATCGCCGCGGCGCTGGGGGCTGCGGAGGCGGAGGATGTGACGAGTCCTACGTTTACGCTGGTGCATGAGTATGCCGGGCGTAAGGTGCGGCTGTATCATCTCGATCTTTATCGGCTGGAGACGGAGCGGGAGTTGCTGACGCTGGGACTGGAGGAGATGGCCGAGCAGCCGGATGCGCTGGTGCTGGTGGAGTGGGGGGAAAAGTTTCCGAGCGTGGTGGAGCGGGCGGATGGGGAGATATTGATTGAGCACGCCGGTGGGGATGAGCGGATGTTTTATGTTCGGGTGAAGGCGTAGGTGGTGTGCGGCCGGCCTTCGAAGTAACTGGCTTTGGGGGCGGGCGGGTCTTCGATGAGTTAGGATTCTGTGTGGAGTTTGCCTATGCGAATGATGATGACGCTCGTCCTGATGGCTTGTGTTACGCCGTGCCTGGTTTCTGGTTCGCCTCATCTCTTCGCGCAACAGAAGCCGGCACAGCCGTCGCCGACTGCTGAGCAGATGGCGGTTGAGGATGCCAAGGGGTGGCTGGGTCTGGTCGACTCGGGACAGTATGAGGAGGGCTGGAAGACGGCGGCAGAGGTGTTCAAGGCTTCTGTCTCGACGGCGACGTGGACCTCGGCGATGAAGACTACGCGGGATCCTTTGGGAAAGCTGCAGAGCAGAAAGCTGCAGAGCGCGACCTATACTGCGATGCTGCCCGGCGTGCCCGATGGGAACTATGTGGTGATTCTCTATGAGACCGTCTTTGAGCATAAGGCGACGGCGCAGGAGACCGTGATCATGGTTCAGGAGAAGGACAAGGTTTGGCGGGTGGCGGGGTATTACATCAAGTAACGATTGTGGATAGCACCTTTGCTTGACGGTGTTGAGCATCGAGTAAAATTGCCGACGACGTTTTGATTGACGCGGTCGGTGTGGTCGCACTCTAGATGACATCCGGTCAGGAGACATTGAATATCGGCTTCGAGTCTCTTCTGTAGAGTACAGTTTGTTCTTCTTTGCCAGGACCTTCGAGAGTGAAGCCGCATCGCTCGAGAATGCGTATCGATCCGAGCAGGTGTGGAAAGGTGTGGGCGAAGATTCTTTTTGCGGAGCCTGTGGCCTCGATCCACGTGATCATCGCTCTTGTTGCTTCCAGACCATAGCCTCGAAGGCGAAACTCGGGGAGGATGGCGTAGCCTATCTCAGCGGCCTCGGGATCTTCCGGCCAACGAAGGCCTCCGACGGATCCGATGAGAGTTGGCGCGCCGTTGGTCGTCGAACGCAGAAGGATATAGCGGTGCCATCCGATCTCGGTGGAGTCTTCGGCGAAGCGTTGCCGGAGCAGATGGAGGACGTGCGGTTCCCAGTCTGCATGAGGCCACTCGGAGGTTACGCGGCAGTGGATAATTTCGCCGAGCCGACCGTCGGCTGCCTGCTCAGACGATAGGGACTCAGGTGTGATCGCCACTAACTCCAGATGCAGCGTTGAGATGCTTGAGGGACAAGGTAGATGATTGCTTTTGGATGACATGGGGAATCTCCTGAACGAGGATGAGCGGCTGGAGGCAAAAGTCAGGCGTCGCCTCGGCACGTGGCGTCATTCGCAGTAAGCTCGCAGATCCTTCAGGCAGTCATAGGCACGAACAGCGTATCACTCGGCTGGGTGGTTATGCGATTCAGGATTTAGGGGCGCGGCCGGTGTAGCGGTAGATGGCGCACTCTTCGTCGCCGGTAGAGCCGTACTCTTTTTGCTGGGCGATGGCGGCGAGATCGGCGATGTGGTCTTCGGGGGACATGGCTACGGGGCCAAGGAAGAGACGGGTGAAGGCGGGGTGACGGTCGAGGACGTCGCGGCACTCGGAGTTGACGTAGAGGAGATCGAAGGTGCCGGGGCGTTTGGCGAACTGGGCTTCGAGGCGGCGGAGGAGGAGTTTTAGGACGGGGGCTTCGAAGGGATGAAAGAGGAATGCGAGGGTGGGGTTGCGGGGAAGGTCGAAGGTGAGGGCGTCCTGCTCGTAGAGGCGGATGGGGGCGAGCGGCGGGGCGGTGGTGTCGGCTTTGTGGGCGGTCTGCCAGAGGTCTATGTTGTGCTGGGCGATGTCCGCGAGGGCGGGGTTGAGTTCGATGCCGATGACTTGATGGAAGGGGACTTGGCTGGCTATGAGTAGGGCGCGGCCTTTGCCGGCACCGATGTCGACGAAGGTGTAGCGGGGGGTGGGATGGGGCGGGTGTGTGCCCTGCCAGATCTGAATGAGGGAGCGCAGGATGCTGGGGGCGACGCCGTAGTAGGCGGTGACGTGAGCGTCGTTGGGATGGCCGGTGGTGAGGTTTCCGGCGGGGATGATGCCGCTGGTCTCGACGCCGTGGGCTGCGTCAAAGGGGTGCTGCGGCTGCTGTGGTGGAGGCATGACGAGCGGCGGTTTGGGTTTGCGTGTGGGCATGGCGCTCAGCGGATCTGGACGAGGTTGGGGTTGCCGTCGAGGCCGAGGGTTCTGCGACCGGCGGGGGTGATGCTAAGGGGCGTCCATGTGGGTTCGTGGAGGAGGGTTGTGGTGGTGCGGCTTACGGTTTCGATACCGGCAAGACGGTTTGCGATCTGGGCGCTGAGTTGGGCGGCTGATTCTTCGCTGGTCTGCGTGGGAGTGATTTCGATGTGAACGAGGTGTTTTTGCGGGACGCCGGGGATGCCGGTGCCGGGGGCTTCGTGGTCGGGCGTGATGGTGATGGAGCGGACGAGGCCGAGATCGACGATGTTGCACGGGAGCTGCGGGTCGTAACAGTCGCGCAGAGCAAGGAGGATGTCGGCTTCGGTGAGCATTGGTCTGGTTCGCCTGTGTCGGGAGGTGGTACCCCCCTCCCTGTCAATATTGTGCAAAGTCTTCGAATCAGGGACTTTAGGTTTGGAATTCAGGGCTGGACTTGCATTCGGGCTGCGGGGCTAGGCGGCCCTTCGCGGGGTGATGTTGTCAAGCGTCAGTACTTTCTTTCGACGAAGTAGCTGGCGAGGGATTTGAGCGGGGTAGCGGCTTTGCCGAACGGTTCGAGTGCGGCGAAGGCGTCGGCGATGAGTTCTTCTGCGTCTTTGCGGGACTGATCGATGCCGTAGACGGCGGGCCAGGTGGCCTTGATGCTGGCGGTGTCCTTGCCTGCGGTCTTGCCTAGCTCTTCGGAGCTTTGGGTCATGTCGAGGACGTCGTCGACGATCTGGAAGGCGAGGCCGGCTTTTTCGCCGAAGGTGCGGAGACGGGTGAGGGTGTCTTCGGACAGGGCCTGCGGCGATGCTCCGAAGATGCCGCCGGAGACGATGCTGGTGGTGATGAGGGCTCCGGTCTTGGAGCGGTGGATGGCTTCGACGAGCTCTGCGGTGGGCGGATGGCCCTCGGCTTCGATGTCCATGACCTGGCCGCCGATCATGCCGGGGGGGAGTGGGGTTTTGAGGTCGCCTACGCTGCCTACGCCGGTGCCGATGGCGAGTGAGACCTCGCGGAGGATGGCGACGGTGGAGGAGGGTGCGGTGGGGAGCGCGGCGATGGTCTGGAAGGCGAGGGTTTGGAGGGCGTCGCCTGCGAGGATGGCGGTGGCTTCGCCGAAGACGACGTGGCAGGTGGGCTGGCCGCGGCGGAGGTCGTCGTCGTCGAGGGCGGGGAGGTCGTCGTGGATGAGGGAGTAGGTGTGGATCATCTCGAGCGCTGCGCCGAGGTTGGCTGCGCCTTCGGGGATGGTGTCGCCTCCGGAGACCATGCGGGCGGCTTCCATGCAGAGGATGGGGCGAAGGCGTTTGCCGCCGGCGAAGGTGCTGTGGCGCATGGCGCGGTGGATGGAGTGAGGGAGGGTGTCGGGTGCGGGCAGGAGGCGTTCGAGGGCGGCATCGGTGAGCTGAGCGCCGGAGAGGAGCAAGGTTTGTACTGTGGAGTCCATCTGGTCTTGATGATAAATCAGGGCGATGTCCTGCCGGACGGGCCTCCTGCACGGAGGGTGGGCGTTCGCACGCCTTTTTAAACCTTCGGGTGGGCCTTCCGTTGGTCGGCAATCATCTTTGTGCCGACCAACGGGAGGACTGACCGAAGGGGTATACACGTCACGAAGTGACCTCTCCACGAGGAGTGGGCCCGTCCGGCAGGACATGATCTTTTCTCCGCATGGCGATGAGTAGAAGCAGGGAGATGAGGGTGATGGTGTTGCCGATGGTCTGGTCGAGGGTGTGGGCGTAGGTGAGGTCGATGGTGGATGGGCCGGCTGGGATGGGGAGGGCGATGAGGCCATCGTCGCGTTGCTCGCGATTGGTGATGGGCGCTCCGTTGCGTGTGATGTGCCAGGCGGGGAAGTCGCGGAGGTTGAGGATGAGGTCTTCTGCGATGGGCGCGTTGATGGTGAGGTGGGTGGGCGCGGGTGCGGATGGGGTGTTGGCGGGGGCTTTGGCGTCGGGGTTCGGCGAGAGCCAATAGGCGGGGTCGGCGTGAGCGAGGGAGTCGTTGTCGGCGGTGGTGGGGGTGTACTCGTCGGTGGGGTCGCTGCCCTGGTTGGAGTGGAAGAGGGATTCGCGGGTTTGGACGGTGTCTTCGGGGTCGCAGGTTTGGTGGAAGGTGGTGTAGGCGGGATAGGTGAGGGATGCGGTTAGTAGGAGGGTGAGGGTGGTGGTGGTGAGGGGTTTTAAGTTGAGTGAGCTGAGGGCTAGTGCGATGGCTAAGGCGAGGACGGCGGCGAGGATGGCGAGAAGACGCCAGGGGAATTGAAGGAAGGCTAGTTCGGGGGCGTGGTTCCAGATGATTGTGGTGATGGGGGTGAGGAGGAGGGTGATGGCTGCGGTGAGGATGGTGAGGGGGAGAAGGAGTGGTTGGCTGGTTGAGGGTGTCGCATCCCACCCTTCGCGGTGAGGCTGCGAAGGATGGGGCACCCCGGCTTTTTTGGTTAGATGGAGGGTTTTTGTCAGGTAGAGGGTGATTAGGGTGATGAAGGTTGCGGCGATGAGGGTGATGGCGATGAGGGAGGCGGTGTGGAGGACTTGATCGTGGTCGATGTCGCCGGTGTGGTGGAAGAGGAAGTTGTCCTGGATGCGCATGTTGGGGATGACGGCCATGGCGATCTGGACGAAGCGGCGTTCGTAGGCGGCGGGGAGGATGTAGAAGGAGGCGAGGCCTAGTCCGAGGATGGCTCCGGCGGCGGTATTGAGGGCGATTTTTAGGGGGGATTGGGTTGTTGTTAAAGCGGTCGCGCTGGTGCGCGATGCCCACCTTAGGCGCAAAGTGCGCGCCGAAGATGGGGCACCCGTTTCTGTGGTGGGGTTCGGATTTGTGTTGGGGTGTGGAGTTGGGTCGGGGGGTGGAGGTGTGTGCAGCAGGCGGATGAGTGCTAGGATGGCGAGGGCGTAGCAGGACATGACGGCGGCGGGGGCGTTGGTGATCCAGAGGAGGGCGATGGGGATGGCGATGCGGGGGATGGTGACTTGTTTGCGCAGGATGGCGTGGAGGAGGAGTGGGATCCAGGCGGCGGCGAGGAGTTCGGCGTAGGCGGTGCGCTCGTAGGCGGTGAAGAGCATGTAGGGGTTCACCGTGTAGAGGATGGCGGCGAGGATGGCGGCGGTGGGGGTGGTGAAGTCGCGGGCGAGTCGGTGCAGGGCGAGGCCGCTGGCGGTGAGGGCGAGCCAGGTGTAGACGATGGGGGTCCACGTCCAGGGGAGGATGAGGCCGAGGAGGCCGCCGAGGGTCCAGGAGAGTGGTGGGTAGAAGACGAAGCGGGGTTCGCCGGCGTTGTAGGCGGGGGTGTAGGCCCAGTGGGGATGGAGGTTGCCGTGGGTGAACTGGTGGGCGGCTTCGAGCCAGCTTAGAAGGTGGAAGTCGAAGTCGTGGCCGCAGGAGCAGCCGTAGAGGATGAGCGGCAGAGTGGCGATGAGCGCGGCGAGTGAGATGAGGAGATAGGGGAGCCGGTCGCGCTGCATGTTTGGAGGGTATCGCAGGATGGGGGCTGGATTCTGTCGAGCTTTGAGATCAGATCAGAGATTTGGCGACGATCTCGCCGGCCGAGAGTTTGTATAACCAGATGATCCCAAGAGCTGCAAAGAGGATGGATAAGGCGTAGTCGTGTCTTTGGAGGTTCATCACCGATATTAGAAAGTACGACAGGATCATAAATGCATGGCTTGCGTAGGCGAAGTATTTCCTTCGTGTTACGCGTACAGCGATGAGTAACAAAATAGTCAGAGAGAAGCTGATTATGCTGGCTAGTATGAGTGGTCTCATCGAGCCTCCTTGCGTCGAGTTATTTTACATAACGGCTTATCCCTATGAAGGGCTAGTGTGCGCCTGCGGGGGCTTTGCCGGGCTTTACTTTTTTGAAGAGCCAGACGATGCCGACGCATAAGAAGCAGAGGAGGGAGAGCCAGCGGAAGACATCGACGAAGGCCCACACGAGAGCCTGCTGGCCGAGTTGCTGGTAGAGCAGGGCTTGTGCGGGGCTGGCGGCGTTGGACTTGCCGAAGTAGCCGGTGACGGACTGGGTGGCGCTGCCGAGCGCGTTCTGGAACTGCTGGCCGGTGGTGGGGACGTAGTTGATGATGAGGTTCTGGTGGACGGCGGAGCGGCGGGTGAGGAGCGTCTGGGCGATGGAGATGCCGATGGAGCCGCCGACGTTGCGGAAGAGGTTGAAGAGTCCGCTGGCGTTGCCGATCTGTTTGTTGTCGAGGGTTCCGTAGGCGGCGGTGCTGATGGGGACGAAGATGAAGCTGAGGCCGAAGCCGGTGATGAGGATGGGTAGGAGGAGGGTAGTGGGGGAGATCTGGAGGGTGACGTTGCCGAAGTAGAGGGTGGTGAGGCCGAAGGTGATGAAGCCGAAGGTGAGGAGCCAGCGGGGATCGACTTTGTTGGAGAGGTATCCGATGACGGGCATGCCGCAGACGGCTCCGATGCCGCGGGGCGCGACGACGATGCCGGCGGTGAAGGCGGTGTAGCCGAGGAGCTCCTGGTAGAAGAGCGGCAGGACGGTGACGGTGGAGTAGATGCCTACGCCGAAGAAGAAGATCAAGACGGTGCCGAGGATGAAGTTTCGATCTTTGAAGACTTTGAGGTCGACGAGAGTGTCTTTGTCGCGCCAGCAGTGCCAGACGAAGTAGATGAAGCTGGTGATGAGGAAGAAGACGGCCCAGCGGATCCAGATGGCGCCGAACCAGTCGTCTTCCTGGCCTTTGTCGAGGACGACCTGGAGGCATCCGGTCCAGATGACGAGGGCGGCGAAGCCGTAGCGGTCGAAGGCGGGGACCTTGGCTTTGCTGATGTAGGCCGGATCGTGGATGAAGCGGTTGATCATGAGCAGGGCGAGGATGCCGATGGGGATGTTGATGTAGAAGGCGTATCGCCAGGAGTAGGTGTCGGTGAGCCAGCCGCCGAGGGTGGGGCCGAGGACGGGGGCGACGACGACTCCGAAGGCGAAGACGGCCATGGCGGCCCCGCGTTTGGCGGGAGGGAAGGATTCGAGGAGGATCGCTTGCGAGAGGGGCTGGAGGGCGCCGCCGCCTGCTCCCTGGATGACGCGGGCGAGGAGCATGATGCCGAGGGTGGGGGCGGCTCCGCAGGCGAAGCTCGCGATGGTGAAGATGGTGATGCAGGACATGAGGAAGCGCTTGCGGCCGAACTTGAGCGAGCACCAGTTGCTGGCGGGGAGGACGATGGCGTTGGCGACGAGGTAGCTGGTGAGGACCCAGGTGGCCTCGTCGTTGGAGGCGGAGAGCGAGCCGGCGATGTAAGGGAGGGCGACGGAGGCGATGGCGGTGTCGAGCACCTCCATGAAGGTGGCGAGCATGACGGACGCGGCGATCAGCCAGGGGTTGACGCCCTGGGTCACCTCAGCGGTCTGGTCTGGAGGTGCGGTTGCGGCTGAAGCCATCGATCTTTCGCATCCTTGCCTAGAGATTGTCTGTCTTTATGTAGAGACAAAAAAAGCGGATAAGGATGCTTTTGCTTTGTGGCGGGCGTAGGTGAACGGGATGATGAAAGCGGTGTGACTGGTGCGGAGGAGTCGGATGTCCGTTAAGCTGGAGGGATGCCTTCGTATTGCGATGTTGCGCTGCCGGTGCCGCTGGACCAGACGTTTACCTATGCGGTGAACGGGGTTGTTCCGGTGGTGGGAGCGCGGGTGCTGGTGCCGTTCAGCGGGCAGAGGCTGATGGGTGTGGTGGTGCGGGTGCATGAGGATGCGCCGGTGGAGGGGTTCGAGATCAAGCCGGTGCAGCAGGTGCTGGATGAGGCGGCGCTGCTGCCGGAGGAGTTGATGGAGCTGGCGCGGTGGATTGCGCAGTACTACGTTGCGCCGCTGGGCGAGGTGCTGCGGGGGATGTTGCCGTTGGGTGCGGAGGTGAAGCGGCAGGTGTTTTACAAGATCGCTGAGGCTGGGCGGAGGGTGTTGTACGAGGGCGCGATGAAGGGATCGTCGCGGCGGTCGAGGCTTAGCCCTGAGGAGCAGAATCGCGAGTATGCGGTCTTGAACTATCTGGAGGGCGGAGAGGCGGCGAAGATCTCGGCGCTGCGGTCGGCGACGGGGGCGAACAAGGGGCTGCTGGAGGGGATGGTTCGGAAGAAGTGGCTGGTGCGCGAGGCGGTGGCGGAGGAGCGCGACGCGAGGCGGTTGGAGAAGGTGGCGGTGCTGGTGGCGGATGTGCGGCTGCCGAAGTTGAATGAGAACCAGACGGCGGTGTTGGCGGAGCTGGCGGCGGTGGGCGGGCGGCTGGGGGTGAAGGATCTGCGATTGAGTTTGACGCGGGCTGGGGTGCCGGAGTCTACGCTGGGGACGCTGGTGAAGCGCGGGCTGGTTGCGGTGGAGGAGGTTGCGGAGGAGTTTCATCTGGGCGGGGTGAGCGCGGAGGGGAAGAAGCACGCGCATGAGCACGCGTTGAATGAATCGCAGATGGAGGCGCTGGGGACGATTGCGGCGGCGATGGAGAAGGGCGGGTTTCGGCCGCATCTGCTGTATGGAATTACGGGGAGTGGGAAGACGACGGTTTACTTTGCGGCGATGCAGCGGGCGCTGGATGCGGGTCACTCGGCGCTGCTGTTGGTGCCGGAGATTGGATTGACGCCGGCGATGGCGGCGCAGATGTATGCGGCGTTCGCGGGTGAGGTGGCACTGCTGCACTCGCAGTTGACGCCCGATGAGAGGGCGGAGCAGTGGCACAGGATTCGGCGGGGCGAGGCGCGGATCGTGGTGGGGACGCGGTCGGCGGTGTTTGCGCCGATGGTGAAGCTGGGGCTGATCATCGTGGATGAGGAGCATGACTCGAGCTATAAGCAGGAGGAGACGCCGCGATACCACGGGCGCGATGTTGCGGTGATGCGGGCGAAGTTGAACGGGGCGGTGGTGGTGCTGGGGTCGGCGACGCCTTCGCTGGAGAGCTGGGCGAATGCGGACAAGGGGCGGTATGCGCGGGTGGAGATGCGCGAGCGGGTGATGGACCGTCCGATGCCGGTGGTGGAGCTGGTGGATATGCGCGAGGAGTTTCGCGAGACGGGGCAGGAACAGATCTTTTCGCGCAGGCTGGTGGAGGAGACGCAGGCTACGCTGGATCGCGGGGAGCAGGTAATTCTGCTGCTGAATCGGCGGGGATACTCGTCGGTGGTGATGTGCAGGAGCTGCGGGGAGAAGATTGAGTGCGAGAACTGCGCGGTGTCGATGACGTACCACAAGCCGGTGAGTGGGAACGATGCGATTGCGCAGCCGGGGCAGAGGCTGGAGTGCCACTACTGCGGGTCGCGAAGGTCGGTGCCGAAGAACTGTCCGAAGTGCGAGAGTGAACATCTTTACTTTTTAGGCGCGGGATCGCAGCAGGGTGAGGAGAGGTTGCAGGAGTTGTTTCCGGCGGCGCGGATTGGACGGATGGATCGGGATACGGTGCGCGGGCGCAGTGACATGGAGCGGCTGCTGGCGCGTCTGCATGGGGGTGAGATCAATCTGCTGGTGGGGACGCAGATGATCGCGAAGGGACATGACATTCATGGGGTGACGCTGGTGGGCGTGGTGGGCGCGGATCTGCAGTTAGGGCTGCCGGACTTTCGCGCGGCGGAGCGAGTTTTTCAGTTGCTGACGCAGGTGTCGGGACGGGCGGGGCGAGGCGATCTGCCGGGAAAGGTGCTGGTGCAGACGTATCATCCGGACCACTATGCGATTCAGTTCGCGGCGAAGCATGACTATCCGGGTTTTGTGGCGAAGGAGATGCAGTACAGGCGGTGGATGCACTATCCGCCGTTCGCGGTGCTGGCGAATGTGCTGATCCAGAGCGAGAAGCTGGAGGAGGCGACGGCGTGGTCGGCTACGCTGGGGCGGTGGTTTCAGCAGGCGAGGCTGGACAAGGTGAGGGTGCTTGGGCCGGCGGCGGCGCCGATTGTGAAGCTGAAGAGGATCTATCGATTCCACTTTGTGTTGAAGGCGGAGCGAAGGCAGGCGCTGGGAGAGACGCTGCGGGCGATGCTGGCTTATGCGGAGACACAGGGAATTGCGCGTCGCAACCTGGTGGTTGACGTGGATGCGGTCCATCTGATGTGAAGCATCGCCAGGATGAAGGAAGCTGCGAAGCTGGGCCTTAAAACTGGTCCTGCGTGGGGCTCTGCGGCAGGACCGCTTGCGGAGATCTATCCGGAATCTTTTCGGAGTCGATCAGGTTTGCATCAGTCGCTAGAATCGAAATTAGGCAGAATCAATTTGATTCAGTCTGAATTTGAATCAGTCTGAATCAATCAAGGAGGTGAAGCTCTTTGCCGGGCTTGAAGCGTACCGCTTTGCCTGGGGCAATCGTTACCTCCGCGCCTGTCCTTGGATTGCGTCCAATTCCGGTTTTGCGAGGTTTCACTGTGAAGACACCGAAGCCGCGCAGTTCAATGCGGTCGCCCGCGATGAGGGTCTGCTTCATGCTTTCGAAGATTGCGTCTACAGCCGATTCCGCTTTTGTTCGCGGCAGGCCTGTGCGCTCAACAACCCTTTGTATAAGATCCTGCTTAATCATCTGGGCCGCCGTCCTTGGCTATATAAGTTAACAAATAAATCGTACAGACCGGGTTTAGTAACGTGATGGTAGAAACTCGAAACGAGATTGTCAACGAAAGAACGCTGCCGTAAGATGAAGAATCTAATGAGCAAGGGAAGCGACCATCCCGTCGCACTCAATTTACACCCTTCCGCGCCAATTAGGGACTCGAATCGTACAAGAAGAACATGAAGGGATTGTGAGAAGAGTGGCTATCAAGAGTGACCGTTGGATCCGTGAGCAGGCGAACAAACATGGGATGATTGCACCGTTCAGCGAGAAGCAGGTTCGGGAGGGCGTGATCTCGTACGGGCTCTCCTCGTATGGATACGACCTGCGGGTGTCTGATGAGTTCAAGATTTTTACCAATGTTAACAGCGCTATTATCGATCCGAAGGCGTTTGACGAGCGGTCGTTTGTGACGGTGCAGGCCGATAGCGTGATCGTTCCGCCGAACTCGTTTGCGCTGGCGCGGTCGATTGAGTACTTCAAGATTCCGCGTGATGTGTTGACAATCTGCGTGGGTAAATCGACCTATGCGCGGTGTGGAATTATCGTGAACGTCACGCCATTCGAGCCGGAGTGGGAGGGTTTTGTGACGCTTGAGATCTCGAACACGACTCCGCTGCCTGCTCGTATCTATGCGAACGAAGGGCTATGCCAGATTCTGTTCTTCCAGTCCGACGAGGTGTGCGAGGTAAGTTACGCGGACCGCAAGGGGAAGTATCAGAACCAGCAGGGAATCGTTCTGCCGAAGCTTTAGGGTGGAGGGAAGGCAGAGATTCTTCCGAACGGGCAGGCGGCCTACGATTGCATCATGCTGACTAAAGAGGCTGCGCGGGCGATGAAAGAAAAGACATCCAAGGATGCTGCGCGTTTGGGACCGGAGTCGCTGCGCCTGGGGCTGGTGGCCACGGATTCGCTGCGGATTCTTGGGCTGCAGACGATCTTTCCTGAGGGGGGAGCGGTGGAGGTGGTTCCTCTGACGGTTCCGGGGGCGATGGATGTGGCGGGGGTGTCGATTATTCTGCTGGATTCGGCGTGCACGGAGCATTTTTTCGAGCTGCTGGCGGCGTTTCGGCGGGCGCGGCCAAGGTTGAAGGTGATTGTGCTGGGGCTGGAAGAGGACCATGCGCATATTCAGCGGGTGATTGGAGCGGGGGCGAAGGGTTACCTTGCGCATACGGCGAGCGAGAGTGAGATCAGACTGGCGATCGATATTGTGCAGGATGGGTCGGTGTGGGCGCCCAGAAAGGTACTGGCGAGGCTGCTGGAGTCTTCTGCCGCGGAGGCTGCCGCGACGAAGAACGGAGGGACACCGGTGTTTACCAGGCGGGAGACCGAGGTGCTGCGGCTACTGGTGTCCGGGCATCCGAACCGGGTGATCGCGGAGGAACTGGGGATCGATCTGATGACCGTGAAGGCGCATGTGGGGCGGCTGATGCGGAAGGTGGGAGTGAAGAACCGGATTGCGCTGACGATGCAGGCGGTTAATCGGAAACTGATCGGCGAATAAGCAGGGAAATAGGTGGTTTAGCTGCTAACTATCCAGTAAACAAATGATGCTCAAAGGTATACATACCTCCGTACCGTTGTGGGGCGGCATGATGTAAGTCAAAGTACTTATCAGCAACACAGACCTGGGAGAGGGGTTGTAGTGAGAGCGTTGGGTTCTATCCCAATCCTCTCTCTACAACCCCTATTTTTTTGCGTTTCTTTGCTGGCAGGGTTGATGTATGCTCCTAGTCGTCAGGGCAAGGACAACTTGGAGTTGATTTTGGCCATCTCATAGAGTATTGGAAATAGGCAGTTTGCGGCTCGTCCAAAAATAAGAACGAAGGGTGTCAAAAGGATGACGAAGATGATGAAGAAGATTTCTGTGGTTTTGTGTGGGGTAGCGATGCTTGCCGGTTCTCTTTCTGCTCGTGCGGAAGGTGATAAGGCGAAGGTTGCTGAGCGTCTCAACGCTGCCAGCCTGGTTCTTTCACAGATTATGGCGACGCCGGATAAGGCGATCCCGGGCGGCATTCTGGCGGGCGCATCCTGCGTAGTTGTGATTCCAAGCTACAAGAAGGGTGCGTTTGTGGTTGGCGCTCAGTATGGTCAGGGTGTGGCGACGTGCCGTACTCCCGGTCACAAGTGGAGCGCGCCGGTATGCGTGCAGCTCGCTGGCGGCAGCTTCGGTTTCCAGATTGGTGGACAGGCGACGGATCTGGTTCTGATCGCGATGAACCAGGAGGGCCTGCAGGACATGTTGAAGAATAAGTTCAAGCTGGGTGCGGATGCAGCGGCTGCGGCGGGTCCGGTTGGACGCAATGCACAGGCTGGAACGGACTGGAAGCTGAATGCACAGTTCTTGAGCTACTCGCGTAGCAAGGGCTTGTTCGCCGGCATCAACCTGGATGGCACTGTGTTGTCGCAGAACCAGGACGACACCCGCGCTCTGTACGGTGCAGACGTTCCGTTTGCGACGATCCTTGGCGGTCAGCAGCCCACACCTGCCGAGGCGCGTCCTTTCGTGCGCACGGTGGCGAAGTACTTTGTCGAAGTCCGCAACAAATAGTCCATGGTTAGTGCGGTATCGGGGGACGGCTATCGAGCCGTCCCCTTTTTATTGGTTGAGGCGCGGTACCGGCAGAGTTCGGAGATGGGTAGACTAAGGGCTTGAGCAAAGGTTCGCAGATAGATTCAGGGTTGAAGGTCAGCCTCCGTGAACGAATGGAGTATGCCCTGGTATGGGTCTTCGTTCATCTTGTGGGTGCGATGCCGAGGCGTGTGGCTCGGTGGGTGGGCGCGGGGATTGGGGCTCTGGCTTATCGCGGGCTGGGACGGCTGCGGGGCGTTGGGGTGCGAAATTTGGCGCTGGCTTATCCGGAGATGCCGGAGGCGGAGCGTGAGCGGATTCTGCGGGCGGAGTATAGGAATCTGGGCTTTCTGCTGGCGGAGTTCTGCCTGATGTCCGCGTATACGCCGGAGGGGGCGAGCGAGTTTATCCGCTATGAGGGGTTGGAGAACTATCTCGGCGCACGCGAGCGCGGCAAGGGTGTTCTGGTGTTGACGGGGCATCTTGGAGCGTGGGAGCTATCGAGTTTTTATCACTCGCTGATGGGGATGCCGATGGGGATGGTGATTCGGCGGCTGGATAATCCGCTGGTAGATGCGTTTGTGAATCGGATTCGCTGCCAGCATGGAAACAGGGTGATCCATAAGGATGATTTTGCGCGTGGATTGATTGCGTCGATGCGCGGCGGGGAGACGGTGGGGATTTTGATGGATACGAATATGACTCCGCCGCAGGGAGTGTTTGTGCCGTTCTTCGGGGTGCAGGCTTGTACGGCTTCAGGGTTGGCGAGGATTGCGTTGAAGACGGGGGCGGCGGTGGTGCCGGGGTTTCTGTTGTGGGAGGAGAGCGAGCAGAAGTATGTGCTGCGCTTTGGTGAGGAGTTGGACGTACTGCATACGGGGGACTCGGAGGCGGATGCGATTGCCAACACGGCGGCGTTTACGGCGGCGATGGAGGGGTATATTCGACGGTATCCAGAGCAGTGGTTGTGGATGCATCGGCGCTGGAAGACGCGGCCGCCGGGAGAGATGGGGATCTATTGATGGCGATGCGAGGTGCGGTGACGACGGGTACGGCGACGATGAGCAAACTGGCGGACTGGATTGGCGTGGGCGCGCCGTTGCTGGATGTCGAGGTGGCGGAGGTTTCGAGTATTGAGGCTGCGGGTGAGCGGTCGGTGGTGTTTGCGGTTGACGGTGAGGCGTTGGCGAAGGCTTTGAAGTCGCGGGCGGGGGTGATTCTTGCGAGCACGAAGCTGGAGTCCGGCGATCTGCCACTGGACCCGCGGGTGTTGTGGGTGGCGGATGCGAGGTATGCGTTTGCGGTGGTGGGGCGCAGGCTGAGTGGAGGCGGCGGGCAGGCGGGGGTGCATGCTTCGGCTATTGTCGGCGAGGGGGTAGTGGTTGGGGTGGGGAGTTGGATTGG
>NZ_LMUR01000018.1:182070-258475 GCF_009765825.1 Granulicella sp. L60
TGGTGGGCGATGGGGTGGTGGTGGGGAGGGATTGCAATCTGCAGGCGCGGGTGACGGTTTATCCGGGGACGGTGCTGGGGGATCGGGTGGTGGTTCAGGCGGGTGCGGTGCTGGGGTCGACGGGGTTTGGGTATGCGCGGAGTGCGGAGACGGGCGAGTATCTGCTCTTTCCGCAGCAGGGGCGGCTGGTGGTGGATGACGATGTGGAGATTGGCGCGAATACGACGATCGATCGCGGGGCGTTGGGGGAAACGAGGATTGGGCGTGGGACGAAGATCGATAACCTGGTGCACATTGGGCATAACTGCGTGATTGGAAAGAGCGTGATTATTGCAGCGCAGACGGGGATTTCGGGGTCGAGCGTGGTGGAGGATGGGGCGATTTTGGGAGGGCAGGTGGGGATCGGGGAACATGCGACGGTTGGTGCGGGGGTGATTCTGGGGGGTGGAGCTGGGGTGCTGAGTGGGAAGAAGATGCGAGGGGCGGGGGAGGTGTTCTGGGGTAGGCCGGCGCGGCCTTTGAAGGAGTATCTGAAGGATTTGGCGCGGTTGAAGAAGAGGTAAAGACTTTGTCCTGCCGGACGGGCCCACTGCTCGTGGGAAGGTCACTTCGTGACTTATGTATCCCTTCGGGTGGGCCTCCCGTTGGTCGGCTTTGGATTCCGACCAGCGGGAGGAGTAGGGTGCTCGTAGCGCCACGACAAGGTATACGCGTCACGAAGTGACCTCACGCTGAGTAAGCGGCCCGTCTGGCAGGACATGCGTTGTAAGGCGTAGATTTTAAGAAGGTGCAAGATGGCGATTGTCGTGGTCGGCGGGCATACGAGGAATATCGGTAAGACGAGCGTGGTGGCCGGATTGATCGCGGCGCTGCCGGAGATGCACTGGACCGCGTTCAAGGTGACACAGTTTGGCCACGGGATGTGTTCGGCCAATGGGGAGCCGTGCGACTGCGAGACAGCGGAGCATACAGTGGCGGTGAGTGAAGAACGGGATGGGGCGACGGGGACGGACTCGGCACGCTACCTGGCGGCGGGTGCGGCGCGGTCATTCTGGGTGAGGACGCGGCAGGGTGATCTGTCTGAGGCGATGCCGAGGATTCGCAAGGAACTGGCGCGGGCGGAGAATGCGGTGATCGAGTCGAACAGCATTATGCGGTTTCTTCGGCCGGATCTTTATTTGAGTGTGCTGGACCCGGAGACGGAGGACTTCAAGGAGTCGGCGAAGTACTTTCTGGACCGCGCGGATGCGGTGCTGGTGGCGGAGGGTGAGCTGGGCAGGCCCGCATGGAAGGGGATTTCGTTGAAGCTGGTGGAGGGTACGCCGGTGCTGGCAATGCGGCCTCCGGTGTATGTGACCGATGAGGTAGTGGAATTTGTGAGGGCGAGGCTTCGGTCTGGGGTGGTTGTTTAGGGAGAGAAGAAAAAGGCCGTCGGCTGAATCGCCGGCGGCCTTTTTGTTTGCTCGTGTGAGGTTGATTAGACGATGTTGCCGTTGAGACCAGAGGGAAAGAAGACTCCCTGGTGGGTGGTGGCGGTGGGTGTCGTACCGGTGACGATGGCGAGGATCTGGGAGGTGGTGCGTCCCCAGCCCAGGGCGTGGACATCGGTGTCGGCGACGGTGGTTGCGGTGAAGCTTGCCGATGAGCCGTTGAGGGCAACCATGGTGGTGCCTACTCCGATGTCGTCGGCGGTGCTGCCGGTGAAGGTGGTGAAGGGAACGGTGATGGGATTCGTAGGATCGGGATTTGCGAGCGCAGACCGAGCCGCCGAGATCGCCTGGGTGTATGAGACGAGGGTTCCTGCGGGTAGGCCCGAGAGGCCGACTGCGTCGAGATTGTTGATGGTGGTGCGGATGAGGCCAGCGTGATAGGCCTCGACCGCGTGTATGCCGACGGCTGCGGGCAGGATGTTCTTCTTGTCGGAGATCAGGCCTGCTGCGCCGTGGTAGGCGGAGACACCTACGTCCTCGAAGATGTAGGCACCGATGAGGAAGTGAGCATCGTCCAGGAATGGGTTGAAGGTGGCACCCAGGTTCGCGGCCATGGCGAGGGTGTTGAACGAGTTGAAGAGGTCGATGTTGGGCATCGATACGGCGTTGGTGGTGAGGGCGGTCTGGAGGAAGGTGACGTGCTTGCCTTCTTCCGCTGCGGTCTCGGTGGCGTATGCCTTGACCAGCGCGTTTGAGAAGGGCACTGCTGAGAAGGTCGGGCTGAGGGTGACGGTTCCGGCGGTGCCTCCGTTGACGGCGACCGGGATCGGGGTCGGGAGTTTGTCGATGGTGACGCCGTAGACGGCAAGGTTGTAGAACTGGGCTTCGAGGTACTCGAGGTTGAGGGCAAAGTTCAGGATGTCGAAGTCGGTGATGGCGGACTGCGCCTGAGCCTTTTTAGAGGCGGCACCAAAGAAGGAAGCGGCTAGAGCTGCGCCTCCGAGGGTGAGCATCTTCCGGCGGGTATTTACGATTGTTTCGTCGAGCAGTTGAGTTTCTAGAGTTGCCATGATGTCTCCGTCCTTAGGAAGCCGTTACTGTGATGTTGCCGTTCATGCCATTGGGAAAGAAGCCGCCTTTTGCGACGCCCGCTGTGCCACCGGTGCCGTAGACGATATGCAGCACCTGGTCGGTGGTGCGGGAGAATCCGACGGCGTTGGATGCGTTGGCGGCGACGATGCTCATGCTGCTGAGCGCGGTTTCATTTCCTCCGCCGAGGGTGGCGCGGAGTGCGGAGACCTGGTTGGCAATCGTGGTATAGGTCATGCTGCTTGCGGCGGCGTCGGCTGCGACGATCAGGGCGCGGATGCTTGCGGCATGGTAGGCTTCGGTGGCCTGAAGGCCAGCCCCTGCGGAGAGGATGTTCGTGTTCGTGATCAGAGGAGCAGCACCGGCGTATGCGGTGACTCCTACGTCCTCGAAGATAAATCCACCGATGAGGAAGGCGGCAGCGCTGGTGAAGGGATTGAAGGGGCTGGGGTTGGTGATTCCAGCGGCGGTGGCCAGAGGACCGAAGAAGCTGAAGTCGAGCGCAGGGCGCGGAACCGGGGTTCCACTGTTACTGGTGATGGCTGCCTGAAGGAAGCGGACGTGGTCGAGCTCGGTCTGGGCAAGCTCGTTGGCGAACTCGCTGAGCAGCGCGTTGGGCGCGCCCCAGGGAACTGCCGCGGGGGTGTAGCCGGTGGGGAAGATGGTGGTGCCAGCGCCGGTGAGCGCGTCGGCCGAGGAGAGACCGGATCCAGTGGCGGCATAAAGGTAGAACTCGGCCTCGAGATACTCGAGATTGAGGGCGAAGTTCAGAATGTCGTTGTCGGGGATGTCGAGTGGCGCGGGGGTGGGAGTGGGTGTAGGGGTGGGGGCGGTAGTGCCGTTGTTGCAACCTACGACCAGTGCGGCCGCAGCAGCCGTCCCGGCTCCAGCCATGAACTTCCGGCGGGATAGGGCCTTGTCTATAAGATCATTCAGTCTTTTTTCCACGATATGCCTCTCCTCAGTGCACATAACTGGCTGCACCATCACTTCGATGACGAGGGTAGACGGCAACTGGATTGGAGTCAGCTAAATATTTTCGTCAGATTGACTGGACAGGAAGAACCATGATGTCGTCAACAAGACCGACCTCTTTTTGAACAAAAGGTTCGGCGTAGCGGACCCCGGCCAGGAGACCGTAGTGGCGGGCGGAGGCAAGGGTGCGCTCGCGGATCTCGTCTTCGGGGACGAAGAGGCCTGTGCCCTGGGTTTGGGCGCCGTACTGCGACCGGTAGGCGAGAAGGGACTGGAGGCGCTGCTCGGCGTAGGGGGTGATGTCGACGACGAAGGTGGGGCGAACGTCGGCGTAGAGGCTGGCGTAGAGGATCTTGTAGGGACGGTGGGGCGGGTTGGGCTCGCCGGGGGTGACGACCTTGGCGAGGCCGCTGACGAAACAGGCCTCGTAGCCGAGGGTGGCGGAGGTGTAGTGGTCAGGATGGCGTCCCTGCCAGTAGGGGAGGATGACCACGCGCGGGCGCAGGCGACGTAAGACAGCGGCGAGCTTGAGGCGGTTGGGGAGGGTGTTTTCTACGTTGCCGTCGGGGAGGTCGAGCGCCTCGCGGTGGGCGACGTTGAGGATGCGGGCTGCGGCTGTGGCTTCGGCTTCGCGGTCGGCGGCGGTGCCACGAGTGCCGGACTCGCCCTGGGTGAGATCGAGGATGCCGGTGCGCCATCCGCGTGCGTGCATGGCCAGGAGGGTGCCGCCGCAGGTCTGCTCGACGTCGTCACGGTGCGCGGCGATGGCGAGGATATCGATCGCAGTGCTGGGGGCGTTGGGCATAGGCAGGGCTTGGAACGTGTGGCTTAGGCGAAACAGGCGATGCAGGAACAGCCTGGAGTGGAGATGAACTCCGTTCCGACTCCAGGCTTGCTGTCCTCTGTTAGTCTGCGGCGTCGGTGATGGCGTCGAGATAGGCGACGTCGAGAGCTGTTCCCTGAACGGTGATGTTCTTGTTATTGATCTCGGAGCCGTCTGCGGTGTTGAAGGCGTGAACCTGCCCACCGTAGGCAGTGTAGACCTTGTGCAGGCCTTCGACCCAGCAGAGGCCGGTGAGGTCGCCGTAGTAATACTGGTTCTGATTGGTGTTGGGGAAGGGCACGACGACGGGTGCGGAGGTGCTCTGCGTGACGGCCGGAACGATGGAGACACTGAGTCCGGCGGAGCCCGAGGGCAGAGTGACGCGGGTGAGGCAGTTGTAGTTGGCGGCCTGGTCGGTGTTCTGGCCGGCTGCGACCTCTTGCGCTGCGAGTTTGGCGCGTTCGCCGGTGGCGCAGAGCTGTGAGCCGATCCAGAGGGTGTTGTCGTCGCCGAAGAGCATCTTGGTGTGGGTGCCGTCGGAGATGGAGACCTGCGCGGTGACCGCGGTGGATGGGCTGGTGAGAGCGGTGGCCAGGTTGATGGTGGAGAGGTTACCGGCGAAGAGGCCGTCCGTCTGCTGCTGCTGGCCCGAGACGTAGAGCGTGGTGCCATCGGATAGCGCATCGGTGACGCCGCCCGCAACCGGGACCTGGACGACGAAGGCGCTGGCGTCGGGAACCGAGGTTGGAATCTTGTTGTACTCCAGGACGCCCTGCTGGAGGAAGGTCACGCTGGAGGTCTTGCCGCCGCACTCTGCGCCGCAGTTGAGCACGTAGGCGTAGTTGCCGTCGAGCGAGAAGTAAGCGCCCTGCGGCCGGTCGAACGCGTTGGCTGCGGTGCCGGGGTTGACGGGGACGACGCAGTAGACGGGGTTGTTGAACGGCTGACAGTCGACGGCTCCAATGGCGGCGATGGCGGCCGTGGAAGTGGGGTAGGAGGTCCCGGAGGTGGAACCCGTGTTGAGGTTCAGCTTGACGACGCGGTAGACGGTGTTGGAGTTGCGCACCATGGCGAGCACGACGGTGTCTCCCGGATTGACGGAGACGGAGTAGACGTTCGGCAGGTTGAGTGGGTAGACGCCGCCGGTGGTGTTGTCGGCGATGACAAGCTGGCCTGTGCTCTCTTCGGCGGAGTAGAGATGGGCAAAGGTGGGAGGAATGGCGAGCGAGGTGGAGAGGGCGGGAAACTTGGTTGCTGCGCCGCTGACCGTCTCCTTACCGTAGTTGATGATCTGGATGTCGCCCAGGGCCGCGGAGTAGACGTAGCCGGTGATCTCGGCCGGAAAGTTCAGGATGAGATTGGGATAGGCAGAGGAGTAGCCGCTGATGGAGAACGAGGGCTTGGTGTTCTCGATGTTGTTGCGGAGGTCGCGGAGCGCGTCGAGGATCTGGAGGCTGCCGCTGCTGGTTCCGTTGACCGTGACTCCGACCATGACGCGATTTGCGAGAAGGCTAGGCGGAACTGGCCGGTTTGCAAAGGGATTCGTGGGGAACTTATAGGCGAGGAAGTCGTCGCTGTGGCACGAGGTGAGAGCTGCGGTCGCACAAGCGATCAGGAGGCCGCAAAAGATCTGGGCACGGAGAGACTTCGTGAAAACACTTCGATTCATCAACTTTAACTGACTCCAACCTGAACGATGCGGTATGGTTCTGCGGCCACGGCTATCTGCCGAGTATAACAAAGGACGCATGCCACAAGGCTTTGGTAGCAGACGGATATAGGCGTAGATTGCTAAGTTGGTGAGGCTCCGGGCGGTGGCTTAGGATGGTAGGAGCAGGCGGAGACGATCATGGCAGAAGGTTTTGACGGCACTGAAGAGTGTTCCGTCGGCGGGTATGAAGTTGTAGACAGGCTGTTTGAGGGGAATACGGTACTTTGCGACGGCGCGATGGGCACGATGCTCTACGCGCGCGGGGTGTTCATCAACCGCTGCTACGACGAGCTGAACCTGTCGCAGCCGGAGCTGGTGCGGGAGATCCATGCGGAGTATCTGCAGGCGGGTGCGGAGGTCATCGAGACCAATACGTTCGGCGGGAACCGGTTTCGGCTGGAGATGCACGGTCTTCAGGATAAAGTCCGCGAGATCAATCTTGCGGGGGTGAAGCTGGCGCGGGAGAGTGTGAACCAGATCCGCGAGAAGCAGGCCAGCGAGGCGTTTGTCGCGGGTGCGATTGGGCCGCTTGGAGTGAGGCTGGAGCCGCTGGGCAAGGTAGGGCTGGAGGACGCGCGGGAGGCGTTCGCGGAGCAGATTCGAGCGCTGACGGAGGGTGGGCCGGGCGTGGGGGTGGACCTGCTGATCGTCGAGACGATGACCTCGCTGGCGGAGGCGGAGCAGGCGATTCTGGCGGCGCAGGCGGAGGCTCCGGGGGTTCGCGTGGTGGTGATGATGACCGTCGATGAGGATGGGAACTGCCTTGACGGTTCCCCAGCGGAGACGGCTGCGGTGAAGCTGACGGAGTGGGGCGCGAATGCGGTGGGCTGCAACTGCAGCTCGGGACCGGCGACTGTGCTGAGCGTGATTGAACGGATGCGTCCGGTGACGACGCTGCCGCTGGCGGCCATGCCGAATGCGGGTATTCCGCGCGCGGTGGAAGGGCGGACGATCTATCTGACGTCGCCGGAGTATATGGCCAGTTTTACGCGGAAGCTGGTGAAGGCGGGCGCGAGCATCGTGGGAGGATGCTGCGGAACGACGCCGAGTTATACGCGGGCGATGAAGAGTTCGCTGCGTTCGCTGGAGGCGATGGACGGCGGCGCGCAGGCGATGGAGCGCGCGGGTTCGAACAGGAGCGCGACGGCTGAGTTGAGTAAGGTTGAGCCGCCGGCGTTGAAGGATCGCTCGAAGATCGGCGGCATGATCGCGGCGGGTGAGTTCGTGACGATGGTGGAGATCGTTCCGCCGAAGGGGATCGACTGCAGCAAGGAACTGGATGGTGCGGCTCTGCTGCATCGGCTGGGCGTGGATGCGATCAACGTGCCGGACTCTCCGCGAGCCAGCGCCAGGATGAGTGCGCAGAGCCTGTGTGTGCAGATTCAGCAGCACGTCGGAATCGAGACGATTCTGCACTACACCTGCCGGGATAGAAATGTGTTGAGCATCCAGAGCGATCTGCTGGGAGCTTCGTCGATTGGGCTGAAGAATATTCTTTGCCTGACGGGAGATCCGCCGAAGCTGGGGAACTATCCGAACGCGACGGCAGTGTTCGACGTGGACGCGATTGGGCTGGTGAATGTGGTCCACAATCTGAACTATGGATTGGATATCGGCAAGAACTCCATCGGCGGATCGACCGGGTTCACCATCTCGGTGGCGGCGAATCCGGGCGTGCCGGACATTGAGCAGGAGGTGCGGCGGTTCGCGTATAAAGTGGAGGCGGGCGCGGAGTTCGCGATAACGCAGCCGGTCTTCGACCTGCGCGTGCTGCGGGAGTTTCTGCGCAGGATCGAAGGTTTCCGCATCCCGGTGATCGCGGGGATATGGCCGTTGACCAGCCTGCGGAATGCGGAGTTCATGAAGAACGATCTGCGGGTGAGTATGCCCGATGAGATCATGGCGCGGATGGCGGCGGCGACATCGCCCGAGGCTGCGCGGGCTGTCGGCGTGACGATTGCCCGGGAGATGCTGGCGGAGGCGAGGCCGATGGTGCAGGGTGTGCAGGTAAGCGCACCGTTTGGCAAGTATGCGGTTGCGGCCGAGGTGCTGGGGCTGGCTTAGGCTGGCGCGGCGAGGTGGTTGCAGGGAGGGGAGAGGGTATGGCGAGCTTTGAGGAGCGGTTGACGGCTCTGGAGTCAGTGGTGGAGCGGCTGGAGCGGGGAGAGCTTTCGCTTGACGATTCGGTGCGGCTGTTTGAAGAGGGCGTGAAGCTGTCGGAGGCGTGCAAGAAGGAGCTGGAGACGGCGGAGGGCAGGATTCAGGTGCTGGTGGAGCGTGGGCGCGGCCAGATGGGTGTGGCTGAGCTGGATGTCGACGAGGACGCAGAGGCGGAAGAGGACGAGGAGTAGGCGTTGCGTCGTATCAGGATTGATCTGAGCGTGGGAGGCTGGCGAGTTGGAGTCTGGGTTGTGGCAGATCGTGCGGGCGGATCTCTACCGATACAAAGGTAAGGCGGATCTGCGTTCGTTTCTCTCCGCGTATGTGCATGATCCGGGTTTTCGGTTTACCTACTACCTTCGCAAGGTTGCGTTCTATGGTCAGAGGAAGAGGTCGATTGGGATCTTCGGATATATCTACAATCGAATTCTTTTGAATCACTATCGATTCAGGTATGGGTTTGATATATCGCCGACGATGAGCCTGGGGCGGGGATTTTATCTGGGGCACTTTGGGGGCGTTGTGATCAGCCCCTTCGCGGTGTTGGGGAACAATGTGAATGTGGCGCAGGGGGTGACGATCGGTGCGGCTAGCAGGGGGTCGCGTGTGGGGGCGCCGACGCTTGAAGATCGCGTGTGGGTTGGAGCGAACGCGATTATCGTGGGTAAGGTGACGATTGGGCAGGAGGCGCTGATTGCGCCCGGGGCCTATGTGAACTTCGATGTGCCGGCGAATGCGGTGGTGCTGGGGAATCCGGGCAAGGTGGTGGCGGAGACGGGTTCGGCGGGATATGTGAACAGGGTGATGGAGGACGAGAGAGCGGGCTGAATGCTTTCGCTCGGCCTAGCGGTCGCGGGTGGTGACGAAGCCGGGAACCCAGAGCAGGGCGCGCTTGGCGTCGGAGTCGGGCAGGTCGGCGATGGTGAGTCGGGCGGCCTCGGCGTAGGCGCAGGCTGTGTCCATGGCGTAGTCGATGGAGCCGTGGCGGTGGAGGATCTCGAGGATCTCCGGGTGCGAGACGCGGGCGAAGCTGCGGTCGGCCAGAACAGTGCGAATGGCCTCGCGGTCGGCTCCGGTTCCGCGCTCCAAGGCATGGATTACGGCTAGCGTGGCCTTGCCCTCGCGCAGATCGCTGGCGACCGGCTTGCCGAGAATGTCTTCTGCCGCGGTGAGGTCCAGGACGTCGTCGACGATCTGGAACGCGAGGCCGAGGTTGCGACCGTACTCGCCGAGCTGGGATTCCATCTCTTCCCCGGCGTGGGTGATTGCGGCTCCAAGCTGCATGGAGACCTTGAACAGGCAGGCGGTCTTGCGGAAGATGAGGTCGAAGTACTCCTCTTCGTTGATGAGGTGGCCGAGCTTCTGGATCTGCAATAGCTCGCCTTCGACCATCTGCTGTGTGAGCGAGATCAACAGTTCGAGGACGCGGAAGTTGCGTTCTTCGAGAGCCGTGGAGAAGGACTGCATGTAGAGCCAGTCGCCGGCCAGGACGCACTTGGCGTTGCCCCAGGTGGTGTTGGAGGAGGGCCGTCCGCGGCGGGTGTCGGCTTCGTCGATGATGTCGTCGTGTACGAGGGTGGCGGTGTGGAGCATCTCGACGACTGCGCCAAGGCGGATGCGGCTCTCGCTGGTGCAGCCCAGCGCCTTGGCTGAGAGCAGAAGCAGAAGAGGCCGGATGCGTTTGCCGCCACCGGCGATCAGGTAGCGCGCGATGTCGGTGATGACCTCGACCTTCGAGTCCGATTGGCGGGAGAAGTCCTGCTCGATGGCGGCCAGGTCGTCACGGAGAAGGTCGAAGACCTCGGCTGCGGTCGCGATGGAGAGCGTGCTCACTTATAAATCAGAGTATCAGGATGTGGATTCGGCTTCAGGTTCATCTCGAAAAAATGGAACATCTTGAAAAAATGATAGGGAATGTTGATTGGGGCAAGGAAACGGCTGGCAGGGTGGCGAAGTTCCGACCCCTGCCGTGCCTTTGCCGTGGAAGTTGTGCTAGCTCGACCGGAAGTTGGTGAACTGAAGCTCGACGCCGATGTCCTTGCCACGAAGCAGCGCCATGACCTCCTGCAGGACGTCGCGGTCTTTGCTTACCACGCGGACGGTGTCGCCCTGGATGCTGGCCTGCGCCTTCTTCTTCGAGTCCTTGATCGCGGCAACGATGATCTTCGCCTTCTCCGACGGGATGCCCTGGACCAGCTTGATCTTCTGCCGGACGCTGGAGTTGGATGCGGGCTCGATCTTCTCGAACTCGAGGTTCTTGAGCGAGACGCCGCGCTTTACTAGCTTCTGCGAAAGAATCTCGATGACCGCCTTGAGGGTGTAATCGTCCTGGCTGGCGAGCTGGATGGTCTCGGTGCCTTCGAGTTCAATCTTGGACTTCGAACTCTTCAGGTCGAAGCGCGCGTTGACCTCTTTGGTCGCCTGATCGATGGCGTTCTTTACTTCCTGGAGTTCCACTTTGCTGACTACATCGAAGCTGTTATCGGATGCCATATGTTTTTCCTTGTACCTGTCGTTGTCTATTATGTCAGGCGGCCGCGTCGTATGTAAGGTCAATGATTTGTGGGGCGAGGATCTGTGGGGCCGATGATCGGATCAACGCGCTGCGGGAAAGAGATTCCTGAAGTTTGCCGTTGTCAGGGCAGCGAGCTCTTCCGGTGAGATGCCGCGAAGGGTCGCCAGGGCTGCTGCGGTGTAGGCCACAAGTGCGGGCTCGTTGCGTTGTCCGCGATGGGGGATGGGCGCGAGGAACGGGCAGTCGGTCTCGATGAGGATGCGGTCGGAGGGTGCGGCGACGGCGGCGTCGCGGATGCTTTGGGCTTTCGGGTAGGTCAGATTGCCCGCGAAGGAGAGATGAAAGCCCGCGGCGACCGATCGTTGCGCCTGCTCCACGCTGCCGGAGAAGCAGTGCATGATGCCGCCGAGGTGGTGAGGCGTCCAGTGTTCTTGAATGAGCGCGAGAAGGTCCTCCCACGCGTCGGCGGTGCCGTACTTTTCCTTGGCCTGCGGCGTTGCCAACTCGCTGGTGCGGCAGTGAATCAGGATGGGCTTGCGCGCGGCGGCGGCGACCTTCATTTGAGCGACGAACGCTTGCTGCTGCGTGGGGATGTCAGGATTTTCGAGATGGTAGTAGTCGAGGCCGATCTCGCCGATGGCGATGCACTTTGGGTCGGACGCAAGAACAGCGAGCCTGTCCAGCGCTTCGGGAGAGGCGTTGTGCGCTTGTTCCGGGTGAATGCCTGCACTGGCGAAGATTCGCGGCAGATCGGAGCCGCTGGAGCTGTTGGCGATATCGAGCGCGAGGTGCATCTGCGATGGGCCTTCGCCGATGCCGATGGCAAGCACAGTTTCTACTCCGGCGGCGTATGCGCGGCGAAGCACCTCTGTGCGTTCGGTTGAGGTTTCGGTATAAAAGTCCAGGTGGGCGTGGGAGTCGATCAGAGGCATAAGGGTTCACTCTAAGGGTACAGGGAAAGGCGTTTGGCACGCATTGAACCGCGAGCGAAGACAACGGCGGTTGCAGGCTATGGAGTCGGTTTGGACATCTCGTATTCGATGAGGGCGGGGTCGTTGGGATAAGGCTCGGTGTTTCCTGTCATCGAGAATCCAAGGCGTGTGTAGAAGGCGATTGCCGGGTGGTTGCTGCTGGTGACTGTGAGTAGAAGAGTGTGGGCTCCGCGGTGAGTCGCCCATCGTTCGATGGCGTCGATGAGTATCTTGCCGACGCCTGATTGCCGGTGATCGGGTGCGACCCACATGGAGATCAGATGGGCCTTCTGCGGGTTCTGCTCATTCAGGTAGGACGCGGCGATACCGCAGTAAGCGTCTGCCCGCTCCTCTTCATTTTGCTCTTCATCGAATGCAAGATAGCCTGTGGATCTGTCGTTGCTCCAGTTTGCAGAGCGTTCAATCCACGCGTCGTCTGTGAGTTGCGACTCTTTGGAGTAGGTGCTTCCAAAGGCGCTGGGTGTATCTTGCAAAGCTCGAAGCCGAACTGCTTTGAAGATGAGTGCGCGGTCGGGTGTGATGGGTTTGAGGACGATCATGCGATGGGACTGTTAGAAGAGCTTACGGCCTTCGATGTCCAGCGCGACGTGATACAGCGCGCTGCGGGTGGCAAGGGCGGCGCAGCCGTCTTCCAGAAAGGCGAGGCCGACGAGGTCGTTGCCGGAGACGGCGAGCGTGGCCTGGTGATGGCGGTCGATGCGGACGATGCCGCGCTGGCCGTGGAGACTGGCAGCAACGTAGAGATTGTCGTCGACGTCGAAGGCCATCCCCTGAGCGCGGCCCAGGCCACGGAAGAAGACGGTGGTGTTGCCGTCGCGGTCGATGGCGTGGATGGACTGGCTGGAGGAGGTGGTGGGACCGGTGACGAAGAGGATGCCTGCGTCGTTGAAGGCGAGGTGATAGGCGGCGATGCTGGGTTCGAGCGTGGCGTAGACGAAGATCTCTCCGCTGATGCCTGGAGCTTCACCCTGCGCGATCTTGAAGATGGTGCCGGAGCGGTCGCCGACGTAGAGGTTGCCGTCGCGGTCGAAGGCGATGCCGGTAGCGATGCCCATGCCCTCGGCGTAGGTGGAGACTGCGCCCTCCGGAGAGATACGGTAGACCGTACCCTCGGCGCGGGAGCTGGCGTAGAGATAGCCGTCGGGGGCGAAGGAGAGGCCAGTGGCGTTGAGGAGTTCGCGAACGAAGGGGCGGATCTGAAAGTCGCGCTGGATCTGGAAGATGGAGACGGGGACGGCCTGGCCGCGGGAGCCGGAGACGGTGGCGTAGACGTTGCCGTCGGCGTCGACTGCGGGGTTGGAGACGGGGTGGAGATTTTCTGCCATGGGGACTGCGACGCGAAGAGGGAGCGGATTGCTGTCGGCTCCGTTGCGATGCAGGATGAGGTCGCCGGAGATGGTGCCTTCAGGAACGCGGATGGTGGCGCGGGTGGGTCGGGTGAGGATGATGGGTGCGGAGATGTCGCCGATGGAGGCGCGGGGGATGCGGTCGCCGTGGGGCTCCAGGTGCGAGCCGTGGACGTCTACCTCGCCGCCGGGCATGGAGGCAGCGGGAGTGATCCGGTCGAGATGTGGGACGGGGGAGTCTGGCTTTTCGGTGGTGAGCAGAGAGCGAAGGGAGGTCATAGCTGGGTTTAGCGTAGCCGGGCACGGAGGTGAGCGCAACTGAGGAGGTCGAATCGCTGCGTGAGGCTAGAAGACGAGGTGGATGAGTTGGGCGGCAGCGAGGGCGAAGATGCCGGCGGCCACGTCGTCGAGCATGATGCCGGTGCCGCCGTGGAGGCGCTCGAGCTGGCGGATGGGTGGGGGCTTGAGGATGTCGAAGATACGGAAGAGGAGAAGCGAGATGCCGGCGTGCGGCCAGTCGATGGGGATGGCGATGAGGGCGATGAGCTGGCCGGCGACTTCGTCGATGACGACGTGGCCGGGGTCTTCGAGGCCGGACTCGTTGGCGACGATGGTGGCGGCGGGGATGCCGATGAGGGTGACCAGGACGGCTGCGATGGCGGTGCCGATGGCGAGCGCGGCGGGCGCCGGGTGAAGGAGGTGAGCTGCGGCGTACCAGAGCAGGACCGCGGAGACGCTGCCGTAGGTTCCGGGACCGGGCTTCAGCAGGCCTGCTCCGAAGAAGGTTCCGACGGCCCAGGCCCAGAGGGTCTTCTTCTCGGAAGGTGCGTGGAGCTGGATGTTGGAGTTGGCCACTAGTTTACGTCGTCGTCGTTCTGACGATTGTGTTTGTTGGAGCGGGCGAGTTCTTCCAGCAGATCAGGATCCTGAATGGGCGAGGAGATCTTGTAGTCTCCGCTGGCCCACTTGCCGAGATCGAGGAGGCGGCAGCGGTCGGTGCAGAAGGGGAAGTACTCGTCGGTGGCGAGAACGACTTTGCGGCATGTGGGGCAGAAGAGAGCTTTGGACATGGCAGTATCGATTGTAAATTTTTACGCGATGAACTTGTAGTCTTCACCGCGAAGAGTTGACGGCTACTCGAGGATGCGGGCGACGACGTCGTAGTCGTGGGACTCGGTGATCTCGGCGCGGTAGAAGGTACCGGGGACGAGGGTTTCGTGGGGGCCGAAGTCGTTGATGAAGACCTTGCCGTCGATCTCGGGTGCGTGGAGCGAGGTGCGACCCTCCCAGAGAAGCTCGGTCTCTTCGGACTCGCCTTCGACGAGGAGGTCGATCTCGCGGCCTACCCACTCGGCTTTGGATTTGGTGCTGATCTTCTGCTGGAGCTTCATCAGCTTGCGGCGGCGGGCCTGGATGGTGCGGTTGGGCACCTTGGTGTCATCGGCGAGGTTGAAGGCGGCTGCGCCCTCTTCGTCGGAGTAGGTGAAGACGCCGAGCCAGTCGATCTTTGCGGCGGTGATGAAGGCTTCAAGTTCCTTGTAGTCGGCCTCGGTCTCGCCGGGGAAGCCGACGATGAAGGACGTGCGGATGACGATGCCGGGGACGATGCGGCGGGCCTTGGTGATGAGGTCGAGGAAGATCTGGGCGTTGCCGCCGCGCTTCATCGTTTTCAGGACACTGGTGCTGGCGTGCTGGAGGGGAACGTCGAGGTATTTGGAGATGGTGTCGTGCTTCGCCATCGTCTCGAGCAGGCGCGTGGTGACCTTGTTCGGGTAGGTATAGAGGAAGCGCAGCCAGCGAAGGCCGGGAAGTACCGCGAGGGCGTCGAGGAGCGTGGCGAGGCCGTCGGTGAAGCCGAGGTCTTCGCCGTAGCAGGTGGTGTCCTGGCCGATGAGGGTGATCTCGCGGACGCCCTGCTTGATGAGGTTTTCGGCCTCGGCGATGATCGACGACATGCGGCGGGAGCGGAACTTGCCGCGTAGCTGAGGGATGATGCAGAAGCTGCAGGGATGGTCGCAGCCTTCGGCGATTTTGATGTAGGCCGAAGCGCGAGGGGTGGTGAGGATGCGCGGGGTGGCGTCGTTGTAGAGGTACTCGGGCAGGGCGGCGGTGGCTCCGTCCCAGGACTCGCGGGAGAAGCGGCCCTGCTGCTGGCGGAGGTCACCTTCGGGGCGGGAGGTGTTGCCGGGGTCGATGCCAATTGGCAGGTGGGCGATGTGTTCGCCGCTATGGTTCAGGGGCTCGTCGCCGTGGGTGGTGCCGGTCTCGGCGAGGGACTGGACGATGCGGAGCTGCGGGGCGATCTCGCGGTCGTGCTCCGGGTCGGCGAGCGGGCGGGAGTGCTGGCTGACGGCGCTTTGGGCGCGGCCTATGAGCTGTTGTGCGCTGTCCGATTCGAGCTGGGCGACTTCGCCGTCGGTCTGGGCCATGCCGATGGGGTGGGTGTGGATGGTGGCTTCGGGCGTGCCCTGCGGGAGGATGTTGAAGGGCGAGTCGTTGTGCGCGTGGCCGCTGGGGGTGAGGCCGGCGGCGGCGAGGATGGCTTCGAGTTCGCCCGTGCCTACGACTGCGTCCACTTCCGGGATGTTCTTCTGGATCTCGTCGCGGTAGCGTTCGACGAGGCAGCCGGCGACGACGATGCGCTGGGCCTTTCCGCCGAACTGCTGCTTGTGCTGGACCATCTCGAGGATGGTGTTGACGGACTCCTGCTTGGCCGAGTCGATGAAGCTGCAGGTGTTGATGACGATGATCTCGGCGTCTTCGGCACGGGGGGTCAGCTCGGCTCCGCCGTGGTGGAGAAGTCCCATCATGACCTCTGAGTCGACGAGGTTTTTGGGGCAGCCGAGGGAGACGAAGCCTATCTTGGGCCTGGGCCTGGCGTGCTGGGACGCGGGGGCTTCGGGCACACCGATAGTGTCGATTGTCGCAGGGGGAGTCACAGAGTTCCATTCTACCAAGTTTGACCCTCCGGTGCGGTCTGGCCGCGGCTGGTTATGTGGGTTGATGTGGTTGGAGTCGGACACTCCCCACCCCGTAGTTTTTCTGTCAAAGTCTTCATTCTTTTCAAGTTAGGTTTGGACTTCTTCTTGGAATCAAAGGAAAAGTCCCATAAAGTGCAGATCTCTCTGCCAAAGTCTTCAATCTGCTTGGCTTACGTATTGAATCCTCAGTTAAAAGCAAAACCCCGGATGGTGACCGGGGTTCTCGCCTGATTTTTAATCTCTACTTCCATGATAGCTCGCGGGAGGTAACTTCTGCGCAAGGCGCATCTATCTCATTTCAAGCTGGATAGGTGCGGGCAGGGCTTGACATATTTAGTTTGTGGGCGTTGTTCTCACACGCCAGAGGTCTGTCATCGAACACGAACGTATTGAAGCCTTCTGCCCGCTAACGGCTTCGAAGGGGCGTGGGCTGAGTGAGGCCTCGTATGATGGTTATCCATGGGTTTGGTGACACCGTTTTTTACCGTATTTCTTGCTGCTGTTGTTGCACTTGTACCTTCCTCGGCGCTCTGTGCGCAGCAGACGAAGACATCCAACCTGGACGAAGTTCTCAAGGGGCTGGAATCGAACCTGAATCGCTATGACACTCGTCTGCCGAGCCTGTTCTGTGATGAGCATGTTGTTTCGTTGCAGATGGAACCAAACCAGCGAGATGTCAGCACAGTCACTGACTCAGTTTTTCAACTTAGCCGCAAAGTCCAACCCGGCCACATGACGGCTTTCGTGGAGTCACGTGAGGTCAAGACGGTCAACGGAAGGCCTGCCACATCGCAGGATGTTGACGCTCCCACCATGCTGAGCGGATTGTTCGAGGGCGGTCTGGCGGTTGTCTCTTTGAATCAGACGGCCTGCATGAGTTACACGTTGCGCCGCGTCAACGGCAAGCATCCGAACGATCCCTACATCGTCCGGTTCAGCACTGTCCTGACTACCAAGAACTCCGCAGACTGCTTTCTACAAGAGAAGAGCAGAGGGCAGGCCCTTATCGATCCAGCATCCATGCAGCTCAAGCATCTGGAGATCATCACACCACGCCACACCATCATCGATGGGGATGGATATACACCGCGAGTTGTCGGCAGCCGTACGCTTACGATCGACTACGCACCCGTTCTGCTTGGCGGCGAGACCTTTCAGATGCCATCCGCAATCAGCATGTTGAATACTACTGGCAACAGCTTTCATCAGACGGCCTGGTCGTTTCGGGCTACCTATCGCAACTACCATAAGCGCGAGGTGACGTCGCGCATACTTCCTGCCACTGAATCTCCAGCTCGATGATCTGCTGTGTCTCCTGGCTTGCTTGAAGTGGCTCGCTTGAAGTCACTGTCGTTGGCTACTTTGGCGTGTTCGGCGCAGTGCTGCGATGGCGGCGCAGGGCATCGAGGTGGATGACGAGGGCGATAAGGCCGCCGAGGATGGTGCACCATGCGCGACGATGGGCGATGACGGGGCCGGGGATCTGGTTGAGGGAGAGCAGGAAGACGATGTAGGAGGTGAGGCAGGCGGTGAAGAGGCCGTAGTTGACGGAGTTGGTGGCGAACGACGCGAAGGCGAAGAGTGTGGTGCAGGCGGCGAGCACGAGCGGTTGCGGTGTGAGGTGAGCGATGAGGAGGCTGCAGAGCCATGCGCCGAGCAGCGTGCCGAGGATGCGCGCGGAGGCTCGGGTGAGGGTCTCGAAGAAGGCTGGCTTTTGGACGAGCAGGGCGGTCATGGGGATCCAGTAGCCGGACTGGATGCCGATGCGGTGGTAGACCTCCGTGGCGACGGAGATGGTGATGACAAGGCGAAGGCAGTAGCCGAGGGTGGCGGAGTGCGAGAGTGCGGGCAGAGATTGCGGAAGTTCGCGGAGGCGGTCGAGCAGCTCGTGATGCTGCTGTTGGACGCCCTGGTAGAGCGAGGTGGGGATGCGGAGCAGATCTTTGCGAAGGTCGGGCATGAGGCTGAGGCCGAGTGAGGTGATGAGGATCTGCACGACTCCGCCGAGGACGATGAGGCCCGCTCGTGTGAATGCGAGAAGCGGCCCGGTGGGAAAGGCGGAGGCGACGAGGAGGGCGACAGAGGCTTGCTGGCCGACCCAGGAGAGTCCGGCGTGGCGCGCGGTGAGGACGCCGTAGATAAATGCGGAGAGAGCGGCAGCGAGCAGGAGGGCGTAGCCGCTGTGACCGGCGAGTGTGCCGACCAGGGTTGCGGTGGACATGGCGAAGATGGCGGCGATCATCGGAAGCAGCCTGGAGTCTGCGATGCGCTGGTTGGCTCCGAAGCCGATGGTGAGGGCGCCGCCGCCGGCGACGAGGGCTCCGCCGGGGTGGCCGAGAAGGATGCCGGTGAAGAGGCAGAGCGCTACGGCGGAGGCGCTGACCAGGGGAAGACGCAGGCTGAACTCCGACCATTTGAAGGTGTAGAGGTCGGCGAGGAAGTGCGGTGGTGTGATGGAGGGTGCGAGCGGGTTCGACTGGGTTGCCATCTGTACTCGTGTGATGCGGTGGAGCGTGTTGGAACGCTTTGGATTAGAAGAGATCAATCGACTGCGGGAGCGGTGAGTCGTGAAGAAGAGGATTCATGAAGTCGATCACGCTGTGGGTCACGGTCTGCTCGCCGGAATATGCTGTCGTGATTGACGATTCTACAGAGGGAAAGATGGGAGAGTAATCGCGCTATTTTGAATTAACTTGGGCTGGGCTGATCGTCACGATCTTCTGCTGCGGGAGACGAAACTGTCAGAGAAGCCGTCGACTCCGGTTGAGAAGTCGGCGGCTTAGCGTTGGTCGATGGATGTGTCGCGGCGCTTGATCGTCTCATGCGCGCTGCGAAGTGAAGAAGACCCACGTCTCGGGTGAGATCGTGGGTCTTCTTTCTAGTTCGGATTTTTTAGGATGGTTTAGGCGAGGCCGTTGCGGGAGATGACTTCGCGGTAGAAGTGGGCGCTCATCTTGGGAGTACGCTTCTGGGTGGCGAAGTCGACGTAGTGGATGCCGAAGCGGTAGGCGTAGCCGTCGGCCCACTCGTAGTTGTCCATCAGGGACCAGCAGAAGTATCCGCGCACGGGAACACCTTCGCTGACGCCGCGATGGAGCTGGGTGAGGTAGTTGCGCAGATACATGATGCGATCGGAGTCGTAGACGTGGCCGTCGGGGGTGAGGACGTCGGTGGAGGAGGCTCCGTTTTCGGTGATGTAGATCTCCTTGATGCCCCACGCCTGCGCGGCGAGCTTCGGTCCCCAGTAGAGAGCTTCGGGGCCGACGTGCAGCCATGGGCTCATCATGTGCGGGTAGGACTTCGGCGACGGAATGACGGCGAAACCGGCGGGGGAGTCGTCGGCGCGGACGAAGGTTGGTGTGTAGATATTGATGCCGACGAAGTCGACGGGTGAGCCGATGGACTTCATCTCGGCGGCGGTGAACTTGGGAGCGGCGGCACCGTGGTGGGCGAGGAAGGCATCGGTGTAGCGGCCTTCCATGATGGCGTTGAGGTAGCCGGCGTTGGTCTCGCGTATGGCCTTGGCTGCGGCGGCGATGTGCTCGGGTGTTTCGATGACGGGGACGCAGGCGTTGATGTTCTCCGCGAGGCCGACTTTGGTGCCGGGTTTGGCGTGGGCTCGGATGGCCTGCACGGCGAGACCGTGGCCGAGGATGGCGTGATGCCTTACCTGGTTGACGCCGGCGGGTGGAAGCTTGAGGCCGGGAGCGTGGCGTCCGTCGCGATAGCCGATATCGACGAAGGAGCTGATCTCGTTCATGGTCATGAAGTGCTTGACGCGGTCGGAGAGGTGTTCGGCGACGTAGCCTGCGTACTGGGCGAAGGCCTCGGCGGTGTCGCGGGACTGCCAGCCGCCCTTGTCTTCGAGGGCCTGGGGGAGATCCCAGTGATAGAGGGTACAGAAGGGCTGGATGCCAGCGGCGAGAAGCTCGTCGAGCATGCGGTTGTAGAAGTCGAGTCCCTTGGGATTTGGCGTGCCGGTGCCCTGCGGAAAGACGCGCGGCCAGGCGATGGAGAAGCGGTAGGTCTGGAGGCCGAGATTCTTCATGAGCTGGACGTCTTCCTTGTAGCGATGGAAGTGGTCGTCGGCTACGTCGCCGGTGTCGCCGTTGTTGGTCTTGCCGGGGGTGTGGGAGAAGGTGTCCCAGATGGAGACGCCGCGGCCCTCTTCGTGCACGGCTCCTTCGACCTGATAGGAGGCGGTGGCGGAGCCCCACAGAAAGCCTTGGGGGAACGATCGCGCTGCGGGTGCGGTAGGAGCGGTCTGGGCGGAGGCGGAGGGTGCGAGGGTCGAGAGCGCGGTGGGGGCAAGGAACGCGGACCCGGCGAGGCGGGCGAAGGTGCGGCGGGTGAAGCGATTTAGCACAGGGAGTTCCTCGATTTCTGAAGTCAAGGAAGTGTAGCTGCTTCTGTGGAAAGATTTCCAGTGCAGGCGTAAAAGAAGTTGGCAGAGGGGATTTTGGCGAAGGCTCCGGCGGCTGGGCGAGGGGGGCTGGATGATGGTAAACTGAGTTCTGTGCCGGGTCCTACGCGACGTAATCCCGCCAACCCCGCCAGGTCCGGAAGGAAGCAACGGTAACGGGTCATTACGGGCGCAGTAGGTCGCCCGGTGCACTTTCTTTCTTTCATTTACTTTCGCCGCAGCCTCTCGCAATGGCGCAGTAGATTGCTCGGTGCATTATCTTTCTTCCATCTACTTTGGCCGCAGTTTCCGCAATGGCGCAGTAGATCGCTCGGTGTACTTTCTTTTTCTTGCCAGATCCTTCTTCTTGATCGATCTCTCGCATTTCCTAAAGTCTTCCAGCATACGTCTGAAAATCTTTGCGGCGCTCCGTAGCTGGCGAGTGGACCTGCTCTGTTCTCCTCCCATCTGTTTTTCTTCTTTTCTCCTTTTTTATCTCCATTTGATAGAGGACACAGGAAGCGAGCCTGGATGAGGTGTCTTTTTGGGCCTGCGATTCGTCAATGTGTAGGTGACATGCAGGCGCATCTCAGAGAGAATGGTCTCCGGCAGGTGAACGATGGTTCATTTGTAATGTTTCCCCTATTTTGTGTGAATAAGTACGAGGTGAGAGTTTGAGTTTGACGTTGAAGCCGCAGATGCGTGTGCGCGCAAAGATCAGTTCGGTAGGGACGTATGTGCCGCCGCGGTTGTTGACCAATGCAGATCTCGAAAAGATGGTCGCGACCAACGACCAGTGGATTACGGAACGGACAGGGATTCGTGAACGTCACATCGTAGAGTCGGGTGTGGCGACGAGCGATCTGGCGGTGGAGGCAGCGAAGAAGTGCCTCGCGTTGCGGGGCATCGAGGCGAGCGAGCTGGAGGTGATCATCGTTGCGACGGTGACGCCGGATATGTTCTTCCCGGCTACGGCCTGCCTGGTGCAGGACAAGCTTGGGGTAAAGGGTGCGTGGGGATTCGATCTGTCGGCGGCCTGCTCGGGGTTTCCGTATGCGCTGCAGGTGGGCGCGAAGCTGGTGGAGAGCGGGATGCACAAGAAGGTGATGGTGATTGGAGCGGACGTGATGAGCTCGATCATCGACTACACCGACCGGACGACGTGCGTAATATTCGGAGACGGTGCGGGGGCGGTGCTGCTGGAGCCGTGCGAAGAGGGCGAGGTCGGACTGGTTGACTACTGGCACGAGATCGACGGTTCGGGTGCGTCGGCGTTGAATATGCCGGGCGGTGGAAGCCTGCATCCGCCGACTGCGGAGACGGTGGCGCAGAAGATGCACTACGTCCATCAGGACGGACAGGCCGTGTATAAGTTCGCAGTGCGCAAGATGGCTGAGGCCGCAGAGATTGTGCTGACGCGCAATGGCGTGGAGGGCAAGGACCTCGGCTGCTTCATTCCGCATCAGGCGAACAAGCGGATCATTCTGTCGACTGCGGAGCGGCTGGGAATGCCCGAGGAGTCGGTCATCATCAACATCGACCGCTTCGGCAATACGACGGCGGCGACGATTCCGATGGCGATGCAGACGGCGCTTGAAGAGAAGAGATTGAAGAAGGGCGACCTGGTGCTGCTGGCCAGTGTGGGCGCAGGATTCACGGTAGGGGCGACGCTGCTGCGCTGGGAGTTTTAGCGGAAGTTTATCGTTCCTCTGCGAAACTTCGGCCGCTCGGCAGTGTCCTGTTGTATGCATTGATGTGTGCTGGTTGAAGACGTGAGGTTAGGATGAGATCGCTTCTTCTCTCCGTTCTGGTTGTCGTCGGCATCGCCGGACCGGCGTTAGCACCGTTGCCGGTCCGGGCGCAGAGTGCAGCTAACGCTCTGGCTTCCGGATCGACGGATATGCACTGGAGCGAGGGCGCAAGTAACTGCAAGACGAGCCCGCACTCTTCACTCGAAGTACATTACTATAACGCGCAGACGTTCATCTTGCGGGAGAGTCTTTGCGTTACTTTCGAAGCGCCGTTTATGTATCTCCTGGTCGGATCGACGAGGGCGATGCTGATCGACACCGGAGATGTCGCTGACGCGGACCACATGCCGCTGGCGACGACGGTGATGGGCCTGCTTCCGTCGAATGGATCGGCGAAGCTGCCGTTGCTTGTGGTTCATACGCATCGGCACCTTGATCATCGCGAGGGCGACGGTCAGTTCGCGCAGTTGCCCGGTGTGCAGGTGGTTGGGTTCGATCTTGACAGCGTGAAGCGGTTCTACAACTTTACCGATTGGCCGAACGGGCAGGCCCAGATCGATCTTGGAGATCGAATCGTCGATGTGATTCCGACGCCCGGCCACAACGAGACGCATGTGTCGTTCTACGACCGCAAGACCGGGCTGTTCTTCTCTGGCGATTTTCTGATGCCTGCGCGGCTCCTGATCGACGATGCCGCAGCAGATCTGCAGAGTGCGCGTCGTGTCGCCGCGTTTGTGAAGGATCGTCCGGTGACAGCGGTCTTAGGCGGCCATGTTGAACTCGATGCGCGTGGAGAGACGTATGCGTGGGAATCTACCTATCATCCCAACGAGCACGCGCTGCCGATGACGAAGGACGATCTGCTTGCTCTGCCCGCGGCGGTTGCGAGCTTCAATGGCTTCTACGCACAGAGCGGTCCATTCCTGATGATGAACTCTATGCGCGTGCTGATTGCCATTGGTATAGCGGTCGTGGTGGTGCTGATTGCGCTGGTGATCGCGCTGATTCGGTATGTTCGGCGACGCCTGCGTACGCGCAGAGCAATCGTTTCAAACTGATGATCTTTGCCGACCAGCGGAAGGCCCTCAGAGGATGATCCTGCAAAGTCAAGGTATACGCGTCACGAAGTGACCTCCCCACGAGCAGTGGGCCCGTCCGGCAGGACAGAGTCTTTCAGGTTTACTTCGAAGCGATGCCTTGAGGGTGCGCGACGACGGTGCGCGATGTCTTGTAGAGCTTCCAGAAGGCGATGCCGCAGCTTACGAGGATGAGCGTCCACAGCACGATGAGCACAGGTGTCGCGTACTTGGCGGACAGGTTGTTCCACAGGTGCAGGATGTGCCGACCGTAGTGGATGCCCAGCCATGCGGCGATGGCGTGGCGTGCGGCGCGGCTGATGGTGAAGGTGGTGAGGAACTTTCTGCGCGACATCCTGAGCGCGCCGGCCGCGAGAACGAACGGGCTGAGCGGCATGGGCGGAGGAAGAATCGCAGGCAGGGCGACGGAGAGGATGGCGTGGTTTCCCATCCAGTCGCGGATGCGCTTGAAGATGCGTGGGGGGATGCGCTTCTCAAGGAAGGCGATACCGCCGGATTGGCCTACCTGATAGCTGAAGTATCCACCGAGTGCGGAGCCTGCGGTGGCGAAGAGGACGAGCAGGATCCAGCTATTGTGCTGCGCGGCCAGCACAATGATCATGATGTCGGTGATGCCGGGCAGAGGCAGCGGAACGAAGGAGCTGTCTACGATGGAGACGAGGAAGACGCCGAAGAGTCCGAAGCTGAAGAGGAGATGAAGCAGCGGGCTGCGGGATCGGCCTGCGTGCGTGGCTTGCTGTGCAACTGCTGCGAGGTGTCTCGTCGCGATGATGGCAGTTGCAAGAGGTTTCATAGAGGATAAGACGCGTTTGGGCTGTGGGAAGTCGCGTGAATTGCGCAGAAGATTGGTGGAGCGGCGAGTATAGCAGGCGCCGTTAGAGGAAACGAAGCTGGGGGAGCGGGGGAAGAACGTCGGCTTCGGCGGCGTACTGGCGGAAGAGTTCGATGGCGCGGACGCAGTCGGTGTTGAGGACGTAGTGGATGTTGGAGGCGAGGTAGTGGCGGATGGTGGAGGGCGGAATGGCGATGCGCGGCGTCCACTCTTCGACGAGCTGTTCGATGTGGAGCAGGCCGTGATTGCGCGAGGCTTCCAGGTCTTCCACGAGTTGAGCGGCGGTGATGCGGGGAGAGCCAAGTGCCTCGGGTCGGACGGCCCATACCGCGGCGACCCAGGGCAGATTGGTACGGGTGCGCCACTCGTGCGCGAGGTCGAGCCAGGTGCAGGGGCCGACGGCGGACTCGATCTGCTCGCGGGCTTCGATAGCCAACAGAGCCGGGTCGCCGATGAGGATGGCGGCGTCGGCCTGTTGCAGCATGGCGATGGGGTCGGCTGCGGCGGGCAGGAAGGTGGGGCGGTTATTGGCGAACCTGCGGAAGAGAATGTCGGTGTAGGCGAGAGAGCTGCGCGAGGCAGTGTCGGCGGAGACAGTCTTTACCGAGGCCAGGGTGTGATTTTTCTTGAGGATGAGCTGGATGGAGCGCACCTCGTCGAGCGATGCGATGGTGCAGCCGGGGACGATGGCTAACTCCGGCGTAAGTGCGGCGATGGGGATGAGGCCAAGGTCGGCGCGTGCGGCGAGGAGCTCGGCGGCGCAGAGCGATGGTTGGGTGTAGTGCAGCGTGTAGCGCGAGGCGAGATCCGCGGCAAGGGGTGGGTGCTCGAAGTCCCACATGAGAGGTGCGGGATTGAGGAAGTTGATGGCAGCGACGCGGAGCATGGAGGTGGGGTTTGTCAAAAAAGTCAATCGAAGCTTCTGTTGTTTGTAGATGTCTATGTTCTAGTTTATTGGATGTGCGGGGAGGGCGTGCGATGCAGAGGGCCGTGGTGGGTTTTTATCAGGACGAGGAGAGCCACTGGGTGGCGCGGCTGGAGTGTGGGCACGGACAGCATGTGCGGCACGATCCGCCGTGGACGGTGCGCGAGTGGGTGACGACGGAGGAGGGAAGAGCCGAACGGATTGGAACGGCGATGGAGTGCAAACGCTGCGAAGAAGAAAAATAATAAGAAACAGAAATTGCCGGTACGATGCAAGCGGTAGCCCGTCTCTGAATGTGACACACACTGAAGGGGGGAGTAGAGCATGAGTTCAGTACTGAACCTTGGCCGTACTCTGTTTGCCATCGCGATTGCGGCGTTTGGTCTTCAATATATTCTCTTCGCAACCGGACAGAAGGGGCCAATTCCTGGTGCGCCGTGGTACCCCGCATCCGTTGGTGTAGCGTGGCTGGCAGCGATTGTATTGATTGCAGTCGCGGTGGGTCTGTTCGTTGGAGGGGCTGCGCGGCATGTGGCTGTGCTTCTGGACGCCGGCTTGTCGTTGCGGATTCTGTTCTTTCATCTGCCTTTGCTGATCGCCCATCCTCGCGATCCGGGGCAGTGGACGACGTTGTTCGAGGTTCTCGCGATATCAGGAGGAGCCGCGGTTCTTGCGGAACTTTCGCCTGAGGGGCTAAGTTCGTCGCCGCGATGGAATCGGATCGTTGATTTAAACGCCAAGGTTGGAGTCTTTTGCATTGCGGTGTCGCTGGTGGTCTTCGCGGTGCAGCACTTCATGTATGCGCAATTTGTCGCGACGCTGATTCCTGCGTGGATTCCCGCTCGACTGTTTTGGGCGTACTCTACCGGTGCGGCGTTTGTTGCTGCGGCGCTGGCGATGACGACGAAGATGATGGCCCGGCTGGCGTCGTTGCTGCTGGGCGTGATGTTTCTGCTGTGGGTGATTATCCTGCACGGTCCGCGGGTGATGCATGCGATCCAGAGTGGCGATGAGGTGACTAGCCTGTTTGTTGCATTGGCGATGAGCGGAATAGGTTTTATTCTGACGGAGCGGTTCGCCAGGCAACGTGCTTGAGGCTGCGAGACAGTAAGCTGGACGATGATGGGGAAGGTGGGCAGGCTTGTCGCAACAAAGCAGAGCAATGGGACAAGAGGAGCAGGCTAGGCTGGCGTGGATGGCGTTGACGCTGACGCCGGGCATGGGGCCGACGCGGATCTGGAAGGCGACGGGACGGCTGGGCGCGGCGGAGCGGCTATTCGAGGCTTCGCTGACGGAGCTTGAGGGGTTGGGAATGCCGGCGAAGTCGGCGCAGTTCGTCTTCGAGGGCAAGGCTCGAACGGCTGCCGTCGACGAGATGCGCAGGACGTCGGAGGCCGGCGGACAGATTCTGACGCCCGAGGACGAGGCGTACCCGGAGCGGCTGCGAGAGATCTATGACCCGCCGACGGTGCTGTGGATTCGCGGAGATGTAGAGCTGCTGGCGAGGCCGGGAATAGCGGTTGTGGGGACGCGGAGTCCTTCGCCCTACGGCGCGGGCATGGCGGAGCTGCTCTCGCGCGATCTGGCGAACCGGCGGCTCGTCATTCTGAGCGGAATGGCACGTGGCGTCGACACAGCGGCGCACAAGGGAGCGATCGACGCCGGAGGCAAGACCGTCGCGGTCTGGGGAACGGGGATCGACGTCATCTATCCCAAGGAGAACAAGAAGCTGGCGGAGAGCATAGTGGCAAGTGGCGGGACGATCGTCAGCGAATATCCGCTGGGAACGTTCCCCGCGCCGCAGAACTTTCCCATTCGCAACCGCATCTTGAGCGGAATGAGCGTCGGCGTGCTGGTGATCGAGGCGGCCGAGTACAGCGGCACAAGAATTACGGCACGGTGCGCGATGGAGCAGAATCGCGACGTCTACGCCGTTCCCGGAAACGTCACGAACAAGAACGCCTGGGGGCCTAACACGCTGATAAAGCAGGGTGCCAAGCTGACCGCAACGTGGGAGGATATCTGGGAAGATCTGCCGTCCCAGATACGGCTGCAACTGGAGGACGAGTTGGAGGCCACGTCGAGCCCCGGTGAATCGAAGGCGGGTGGCACTGCATCTCTCTTTAATGAGACGCCGATGCCAGCGCAGGAACGGATCGTCTTCGACCGGCTGAGGCACGACGAATCCACGCAGCTGGACGAGTTGATCGAGCAGCTGGAGGCTGAGTTGGGGTCTGCGGAGATCTTCACGGCGCTGTTTGAACTGGAGCTTGCGGGGCGGGTAAGGCAGTTGCCCGGCAAAAATTATGTGCGGGCATTTTAGGCCGCACCGCCGAAGCGCGATTCCTGCGTCGCGGCAAAGCTAGCAAAAAACAAGCTAAGTGCAAGCTGTCATAGGCTTTGACGGTCTTGTGATGGTGCGTCTTTGAGCGCAGAAACAATAAGTCGGCGGATGACTTTTTCCACCGGCCTTCGTCAGTTGAGGAATTGTAACGGGATGACGCGTTTGCGGAAACCGTGTTAGGTTCGCAAGGGAACAAGGAAGAAGATGGAACGTTTCGCCTCGGCGTTGCGTTCCGGGTATGAAGGGAACGAATGGGCAAATCACTTGTGATCGTCGAATCGCCTGCGAAGGCGAAGACGATCAATAAATATCTCGGCAGCGACTACATCGTGGAGGCCTCAATCGGCCACATCATGGACCTGCCAAAGAACGACATCGGCGTGGAGCTGAAGCGGCGCACGTTCGAGCCGACGCTGATCGTGTCGCCGGGCAAAGAAAAGGTAGTAGACCGACTGAAGAAGCTCGCAGCAAAGGCCGACATGGTTTATCTCGCGCCCGACCCGGACCGCGAAGGCGAGGCGATTGCTGCGCACCTCTCGATGCAGCTTCTGCCGGTGGTGAAGGACAAGTCGAGGATTCGGCGCGTCACCTTTAATGAGATCACCAAGAAAGCGGTGCAGGCGGCCTTTGCCCATGCACGCGATGTGGACGAGAACCTTGTGGATGCGCAACAGACCCGCCGTGTGCTGGACCGGCTGGTGGGCTACCAGGTCTCTCCGCTGCTGTGGGATAAGGTGCGGCGCGGCCTCTCGGCGGGACGCGTTCAGACGGTGGCGCTGCGTCTGATCGTGGAGCGCGAGCAGGAGATCAACGACTTCAACCCGGTCGAGTACTGGACCATCGACGCACAGCTTCAGCCCACCGCGGGCAAGCAGAGCTTTGTCGCTCGCTTCGTCGGAGTGAACGGCACACCGTCGCGCGTTGCGAACGGAAAAGATGAAGAGGGCAAGGAGCAGTTTCTCTCGAACGCACTCCCCGATAAAGAGTCGGTCGACGAGGTGGTCGGCGAACTGAAGGGTGCGAAGTGGAGCGTACGCTCGGTCGAGAAGAAAGAGCGCAGAAGCAATCCGAAGGCTCCGTTCACCACCAGCAAGCTGCAACAGGATGCCTCCGGCCGCCTCGGCTTCAACGTGCGCCGCACCATGGGCGTGGCCCAGCGGCTGTACGAGGGCGTGGAGATCGGCGCAGAGGGCACGGTCGGCCTCATCACCTACATGCGTACCGACTCCACCCGCGTCAGCGCCGATGCCATCGCGGATGCGCGCACATTTATCGGCAAGCTGGGAGCGAACTACCTGCCGGCAACTCCGAACGAGTATGTCGGCAAGAAGCAGGCCCAGGCGCAGGACGCGCACGAAGCCATTCGTCCGACCAACGTCAGCTTCACGCCGGACTCGATCCGGAAGTATCTCAGCGACGAGCAGTACAGGCTCTACAAACTCATCTGGCAGCGCTTCGTCTCCAGCCAGATGACGCCCGCGATCTTCGACCAGACGACGGTGGACATCGTCGCCCAGGCGAAGCTCGCTTATGACTTCCGAGTGACCGGCAGCGTGCTTAAGTTCGACGGACATCTGAAGTTCGAAGAGGAAGAGAAGCGCGCAAGACAAGCTGCGAAGGACAAGGCCGCGAAGGAAGAGGCCGCTGCGAAGCCTGCGGAAGCGGAGTCCGAGGGCGAGGACGGCGAGGCAGACAGCAGACTGCCGGAGCTGAACAACGGAGAGGCTCTGCGTCTGGAGAAGCTGGACCCGCTGCAGAAGTTTACCCAGCCGCCGCCGCGCTACAACGAAGCCAGTCTGGTGAAGACCCTTGAAGAGAAGGGAATCGGACGGCCTTCGACGTACGCCTCCATCATTAATACGATTCAGGATCGCGACTACGTGAAGAAGATCCAGGCCAAGTTTGTGCCGACCGAGATTGGAACGGTCGTCACCAAGCTGCTGGTGAAGAACTTCCCGTATATCTTCGACACAGCGTACACGGCCACGCTCGAAGGCGAACTGGATGCGGTCGAAGACGGCAAGGAACGATGGACCGATCTTCTGAACGGCTTCTACGATCACTTCGAGAAGGAGTTGAACGTCGCCGGCAAGAACATGGAAGACATCAAGCGGATGGAGGAGAAGACCGACGAGGTCTGCGACAACTGCGGCAGTCCGCTGATTCTGAAGTGGGGCAAGTTCGGCAGCTTCTACTCCTGCAGCAACTTCACCAAGGTAAAGCCGATGACGGTTGCGGCTGGTCCGTGGAAGAAGGACTCAAAGGCCGTGACGAAGAAGATCACGACGGCGTTCTCGTTTCCGATTATCGTGAAGGCGATGATCGAAGATGTGACCGAGTACTCGAAAGAGACCCTGAATGTGAAGGAGCTGGCGGCTGCGATCGATGAGGCCGCACGAGCAGGCAAGAAGGTGACGGCGGAGCCCTTCAGCTGCGATTTCACCAAGGAGAACTTCGCCGCCAAGCCCGACCTGAGCGCTCCCGGAGCCGACGAGGTCGCCGAAGAGGAGTTCTGCGACAACTGCGGACGAGTGATGGTGCTTCGCAATGGGCCGTGGGGTCCGTTCATGGCCTGCCCCGGCTACAACGAAGATCCGCCGTGCAAGACGATTCGCAAGCTGAACCAGAAGGTGCAGCAGAAGCCTCCGGTGCAGCTCGAAGAGGCCTGCCCCAAGTGCGGCAAACCGCTGCTCCTGCGCAACGGTCAGTACGGCGAGTTCATCAGCTGCAGCGGATATCCAAAGTGCAAGTACATCAAGCAGGAGCTGCTGGACGTCAAGTGTCCGAAGGACGGCGGCGACATCGCCGTGCGCAAGACCAAGCGCGGCGACCTGTTCTACGGCTGCGTGAACTATCCGAAGTGCGACTTCGCTTCGAACCTGAAGCTGGTCAACCAGACCTGCCCCAACTGCGACAGCGCATACGTGCTCGAGGTCGCCAACGACAAGGGAACGTTCCTGGTCTGCCCCAACAACCGTGAGGCTCTGCCGAAGCGCCGCAAGAAGAAGGGCGCGCCGGACGAGGAGCCGACCACGCCGGCCTGCACGTACGAGGAGAAGATCGGCGGCCCGGCTCCGGTTCCGATTCCAGAGATGCCGGACCCGGCGAAGACCCGGGCGGTCGTCGAGAGCGTAGCTTAAACCAAGGGCATAAGGACGAAGAATGGCAACTGCTGCAGATGCGGAACTGATATTGAAGCTGTATGAGATTCGACGGGAAGAGACGCTGCGGAAGGCGAGGCGCTTCCTGGTATTCGACTTTCAGCCAAAGACGGTGGAGGAGCTGCGGGTAGTGTCGAGAGACACCGGCTCGGAGCACAACCCGTCCTGGCGGCAGACGTTGAGCTACTGGGAGATGGCCGCCTCCTTCGTTCTGCGCGGCGCGCTCGACGCAGACCTCTTCCTGGACTCGAGCGTGGAGGGCATCCTCCTCTACGCCAAGTTTCACCACTTCCACGCCGAGACGGAGAAGCAGAGCGGAAACCCCTTCATGGGCCAGACTGCCCGGCTGATCGCCGCCTATCCGGCAGCGCAGGCTCGGTATGAGGTGTTTCTGAAGTCGTTTGGGGTCACCAAAACCGCTGCATAAGGGCGGGAGGGGGACCGGACACGCCCTTTCCCTTATGCATCATTTCTGTTACAAATGGACAATGGTCCCAGGGCCAGAAGTTCGATGGCGAGGTCCGGCGCACGTCCCTGTTCCCGCCGTAAACCTTTGAAAAGAAATGGGTAGTGGACTATGGCAAAGGCAGTTTGGAATGGCCAGACACTGGCAGAGAGCGAAACATACGAGACTGTCGAAGGGAACATCTACTTCCCCGAGGAGTCGGTAAAACGGGAGTTTTTTAAATCCAGTTCGACGACCTCAAGTTGCCCATGGAAGGGGCAGGCGCGTTACTACACGATCGTGGTTGACGGACAGGAAAATCCGGATGCGGCCTGGTACTACCCCGATCCGAAGCCGGCGGCACGAAATGTGAAGCATCACGTCGCCTTCTGGCGGGGTGTAGAGATCATCAAGTAGCTGATTCTACAGCTTTAGAGAATTTTGAAGCGGGAGGGGCTATCTGCCTCTCCCGCTTTGCTTTAGTGCGCCGCTTTAGTAAGCCTCCGCACGTTCGAGCGGGAGCCGGATCTGGAGACAGGTCGCGCCCGGCTTCGACTCTACCGTGACGAAGCCGGAGTGCTTGCTGACGATGCGTTGAACTGTATCCAGCCCAAGTCCCAGGCCGCGGCCGGGAGCTTTAGTGGTGAAGAATGGCTCGAAGATGCGCGACCGGATCGACGGATCGATGCCCGGGCCAGAGTCCCACACCTCCACCAGCGCAAGCTCTCCGCTAAGATGCGTGGTGAGTCGCAGGGTGCCGCGGTCGTGCATGGCCTCCAGGGCGTTTTCGATCAACGAGGTCCAGACCTGGTTGAGCTCGCTGCCGTAGGCGCTGACGGGCGGTAGCTCGGGATCGAAGTCCAGCTCGACCGAGACGTTCTTCAGCCGCGAGTTGAACATCACCAGCGTGTTTTCCAGCGACTGCGCCAGATCGACGTCCTGAATCGGCGCCTGATCCATATACGAGTAGTCCTTGATGGCGCTGATGAGATCGAAGATGCGTACCGTCGAGTCCACGACCGTCTCGGCCATGCGTTCGACCCGCAGCGCGCTGGCCACCGTAGCGATCGCCACCGGCAGGGTCTCAGCGTTCGTAATGGCAGCCAGATCGTCCAGCAGATCGATCGCCAGTGTCGTCTCCGAGAGCGCCGGAGCAATGGTCCAGGGCTGGGGAACGTTGTGGTCGGTCAGCCAGCGCATCAGGATAGCCTCGCGATCCGTGGCGGCCAGCGGGCTCTGCAACGCCTGCGCGGAGGCCGAGAACGCCTCAATACGATCGCGCGCGTTCTGTACCCACTTCATATAGTTGTCGGTCTGCTCCGTGGTGAGCGAGAGCTTCCCCAGCTGATACTTCTGATTGCCATACTCGCGCAGTTCGCGAAACAGGCTTGCAGCCGACCGCTGCGCTGCCGAGGCCGGGTTGTTCAGCTCATGCGCGAGATTCGCCGCCAGCTTCCCCAGCGCCGCCAGCTTCTCCGCCTGCTGTTCCATGCGCGTAATCTCGCGAACCCTGTCCAGCATCAGCGAGACGCAGCGCTGCGCCATCGACGGAATCGCCGCCAGCATGTCGGGAAACAGCGTCTGTGGAATATCCAGCGCCCACACCGTTCCGATCGCGTATCCATCCCCTCCATAGCCCTTCATGCGCGAGAACGGCAGCATCCCGGTCAACTGGCTCGCCCGTCCGATAAACAGCGCAATCGGCCCGGAGTGGCGCCGCCGTACCTGCACCTCGCCGCGCAGGATGATGTTCATACTCACCGCCGGCTCGTTCTCGCGAAACAGCAGCGCGCGGTCCCCGCCCACACGCTCCCGGCCGTGCGTCGCCAGCCACGTGTACTCCTCTTCCGTAAGTCCGTCGAGCACATTCACATTGCGCAGCGCGGCGATGATCTCGGCCAGCGGCGTAGGCTCAGCCGGCGCGTCCGCCAAAACCTGCGGCTCTACCGGGCTCGCAGGCAGCGTTTCGGCCGGAACTTCATAGCTATCCAGTGTGGCCATCTCGAATCTCCTTCTGCCGCATCGGCATGGAATCAATCAGCTTCGCCAGTCTCTCCATTGTTACAGGAGTTTGGGATCGAAGTTTTTCACCGCCGTCTTTTCCCACCAGAATAACCGTAAAATCGCCCGGCCCGATCTGGAATCGCCGCCGCGCCGACGCCGCCTCACCCTGCGCAAGTTCGACCAGATGCCGCCCCGGAAGAATCTCACCCCACTGCTTCGCGAACGCTTCCTCTTCATCCTGCAGCAGAACCGGCACCGCAAGTATCTGCCGATCCTGCATATCCTGCGTTCGCTGGGCGAGAATCTCCAACTGCTCATGCAGGAGCGGATTGTCCGCCGCGGCAAAGATCAGCAGCGGGCGGTAGTCGTGGCGCAGCGAAGCGACGGTGCTTCCGGCAGGGGCCGACGAGAGCGGCAGCACAGGCATAACGGCAAGAGCGAGTAAAGAAAGATGGATCATAAGTTTGTCTGGATAGATGCGACATTGGTTGGATGCGGACCGAAGAAACTAAATCTGTAAAAATTTGTCTTCAATTTGTCTCCTCCACGCACCGGCCTTACAGCCCTGCAAAAAAAGACGGACAGATCTTTCAGATTCGATCTTTCGTCGATCTGCTTCCGATCTATGTCTGTAGCTACGTAGGTGAGACGTTCGCGGATGCAAACGGATACCAGAAGATTATTCGACCGGCTTCGACACCATGATCAGAAAATCCATTGGAGCGGTCTTGTATCCATGCTGCCGGACGAGCGTAGCCAGCTGCGCATAGTGGCGAACGCCATGCAGCAGCGCGTGTTGAAACACCACCTTGCGCGTTGCCCTCCGACGTCCTGCAGTCAGCGTCCCAAACTCAATCTCTTCATCCCAGTCGACCGCTGCATCCGCAAGCAGACCTCGCAGCATCTCCAGCGCACGCTCATGAGTCGCGAAGATCTCTTTCGCGCTGCCATAAGGAATCTTCGAGTAATCGGTCGCCTGCAAACCCTGCAGCCTCTCGGCATAACGCAGCTCCGCTGCAACGATATGTTGTAAAAGCTGCCCGACGCTTTTGCAGTTATAGATATCGCACGGCACCCCAAGCATCTCGGGCTGCGAAGTGGCGAGCGATCTCCAGATCGAAGCCGTCGCATCGTTCCACTCCAGCAGCGCGTCTGCACTCAACGAAGGATCGCTCATCTCTTATGTCTCCCACGCGACGTCAGCCCGGACAAAGCCTCAATCCTCCGAGGCCTCATCCGGCTGCATCGCGAATCAACCAACAGTAATCACGCTTTGACGACAGCGCCGTTGACTACCTTGACCGGATCGAGGAACGGCATCGACTTGCGCAGCTCTGCGCCAACCGTCTCGATCTGGTGCGCAGCCTCCTGCTTGCGAATGCGCGCAAACTCGTGGCGTCCCGTCTCGTTCTCCGCGATAAACTTCTTCGCGAAGCTTCCGTCCTGGATGTCGTTCAGCAGGCTCTTCATCGCCTTCTTCACCTCGGGCGTCACAATGCGCGGTCCAGCCACATAGTCGCCCCACTCCGCCGTGTCCGAGATTGAGTGGCGCATGTACTCCAGGCCGCCGCGATACATCAGATCGACAATCAGCTTCAGTTCATGCAGCACCTCGAAGTACGCAAGCTCCGGCTGATACCCAGCCTCCACCAGCGTCTCGAACCCTGCCTTCACCAGCGCACTCGTGCCGCCGCACAGCACCGCCTGCTCGCCAAAGAGATCGGTCTCGGTCTCCTCGGTAAACGTCGTCTCCAACACACCTGCGCGTGTGCAGCCGATGCCCTTGGCATAGCTCAGCGCCAGTGCAAGCGCATGTCCGCTCTTGTCCTGCTCCACCGCAACCAGTGCAGGCACGCCGCCGCCCTCGGTAAAGACCTCGCGTACACGATGGCCCGGAGCCTTCGGCGCAACCAGCGACACATCGACGCCCGCAGGAGGCGTAATCGTGCGGAAGCGAATGTTGAAGCCGTGCGCGAACATCAGCGTCGCATCGGGCTTGATGTTGGGCTCGATCTCCGCGTGGTACACCTTCGCCGCCGTCTGGTCCGGCGTCAGGTTCATGATCACGTCCGCCCACTTCGAGACGTTCGCAACCGTATCAACAACAAGCCCAGCCTTGCGCGCACGCTCCGCATTGGGCGACTCAGGCCGCAGGCCTACACGCACCTCAACGCCGGAGTCCTTGAGATTAAGCGCATGGGCATGGCCCTGCGAACCGTAGCCGATGATGGCAACTTTCTTTGCCTGGATAAGAGAGAGGTCTGCGTCTGCGTCGTGGTATGCCTTTGCCATTTTTCTTTCATTCCTTTTGATGTTGTATGTCGGTCAAGTTTAACAAGCGTGGATGTTGATTTGAGGAAGACGTGCTTCGTTTATTCCTCTTCTTCGTGCACGTCTTCGAACTCGTTAGTGAGAAGGTTGGACTTCGGTCTTGCTGCAAAGTCGGGTGTAGACGGCTCGTCGCCATCCGGCGTGCCGAGCGCCTTCAGCACGCGGCTGGTGTGGTGGCCGCGACGCATCGCCATGCGGCCTGTGCGCGAGACCTCGAGGATCGTATAGCCGCTCTCGGTGATCACCTGAATCAACCCCTCGATCTTGCTCGCCGCGCCGGTCATCTCCAGCATCACCGACTCCGGCGCAAGGTCGACCACGCGCGCACGAAACACATTCGCCAGTTCAAAGATCTGCGAGCGCGAGTTCTGCCCCAGCGGATGCGAAGGCCCCGCCGCAACCTTGATCAAACAAAGCTCGCGGATCACGGCCTCGCTACGCCCTACCTCGTCCACATCCACGGTGATCTCAAGCTTGTAGAGCGAGGCCCGAATACGATGGGCCGCATGCTCCGGCGCCTCGCACACAATCGTCATGCGCGACACGCTGGCGCGTTCGCTCTCGCCCACGGTCAGCGAGACGATGTTGATGTTGAGTCGGCGAAACAGCGAAGCAACGCGCGTAAGAACGCCGGGCTTGTCGCTTACAAGAGCTACGAACGTGTGGAGCATGGCACCTCGGAGAGAGTTGGATTGCGCAGGCTGTAGAGCGTATGGCGCTCGTTCGGATGGCCTGCAGGAACGCGTGGATGGTTGAAGTCAAGCTCGGGCCGGTGCGTCATGCCGAGCTTCTCCATCACATGCCGCGAAGCTTGATTGGAGATAACCGTGATCGCGACAACTTCACTCAGGCCGACTTCGCCAAAAGCGTATTCGACGATCGCGGTCGCGCCTTCGGTCGCCAGCCCCAGGCCCTGGCAGGACTGCGCCAGCCGCCAGCCGATCTCGACCGCAGGCTGAGGAAGGTTCGGCACCACATCGCGCATCACCTGCATCCCGATGATTCCGGCGAACGCACCGGTCTCGCGCAGAGTCGCAACGAAGAAGCTAAACCCGTCTCTCTCGAAGGCTGCGCAGTATCGCGCCAGCGCCTCGTCGCTCTCCTGCCCCGTCATCGGGGCGGCGAAGAACCGCATGACGACCGGGTTGGCGTTCATCGCAGCGAACGGAGCACGATCTTGCTCCTGCCATCGGCGAAGGATGAGGCGCGGCGTTTCGAGTTGGAGAGGAGTCGTCAAAGTTTGATTCTCAAAGATAAAAAGAACTAGATGAAGTCCATAAGCCGTGAAGCGTCAAGGCCGCATCGTTGGAACAAAAGTTCGCGGAATCTCGAACAGGACGAGTTCGCCCGGCTTAGCCGTTGGCGTAGCCGTAGTGGGACAAAGATTGCCGGTGACGAGTCCCTTCTGGAGAATCGAGGCGATGGGGTAGTTCGTATAAAGCTCACCACGCGAACGGCAGTCCGCATACATATTCGAGAGGATGCGTATGGTGGTCGCCTTCCCGTAGTCCACGCTGATGATCCCGTTCTTATCAGTTGGCATAGCGACAGAGCCGATCTGGTCCGCACGCAGTGCGACGTTCAGCCTCTCATCGGTCACCGGATGGCCGGTGTTGGCATTGATGATCCGGATTGTAAGTGCCTGGGACTGCGACGTCTGCGACTGCGGTTGCTGCGACTGCGCCCCGGCAACCGCCGAGACCAGTCCGCACATAAGAAGCACCAGGACGCCCCGCAGAACGAAGCCGAGCCTGTCTGACATAGGAGCTACGAAGCTATGGATCATGTCCCGTCCCTTCTCTCTTTGGTTCGACATCTCTGGCTCAACGTCTGATAAATCCAGCAACGTGCAGCAACGAAAAAAATAGTTGAAAAACGTGGCGTACTTTTCAGACCCAAAAAACAAGCAGTCTAACGTTCACGTTCACCGCGCAATTCACCACAACTCACCAGCAAGAAACCACGTCCTGCGCACCGATTTTTCCAAAATACCCCTCAAAAACAAGGGAAAAATGCAGATTCCAACCTCAAACCCCAGCCGAACTTTTTCTGCAAAAATACAGCTACTCGTCCTCCGAAGTCTCCAGCAAAGGATCCTTCTGAGGCCGACGCACCATCTCGTGCAGCGCCGCGCCCGGCGCGATCATCGGATAGACCCCATCCTCTTTCTCCACCTGGAAGTTGATAAGAAAGGCCTTACCACTGGTCCGCGCCTTCGTAACCGCAGGAGTTACATCCTTCCGCTTGCTGACATGCGCCCCATCGATACCATGCGCCGCCGCCAGCATCACAAAGTCCGGCGACAGGATCGGCGAAGCCGCGTAGTTCTTGTCGTAAAACGCCTCCTGCCACTGCCGAACCATGCCCAGGAATCCGTTGTTGATCACCGCGATATTGATCGCAAGTCCTTCCTGCACAATAGTTGAGAGCTCAGACGCGGTCATCTGAAACCCCCCATCGCCAGCGACAACCCACACATCTTTCTCAGGACACGCAACCTTCGCCCCAATCGCCGCAGGCAGTGCAAAGCCCATCGTTCCGAGCCCACCCGAGGTAATCAGCGAGCGCGGCGTGTCGTGCTTGTAGTACTGCGCCTCCCACATCTGGTGTTGGCCCACATCTGTAACGACGATGGTATCTTTTTCACGACCAGCTGCGACGGCTTCGCGCCAGATGTCGTTGATGACGTGAGCAGCGTAAAGATGGCCATTATCAGGCAGATTGATGATGTCGCGAACGGCGGCGTCTCCTTTCATCGCATTAATCTCGCGCAGCCAGGCTGTATCGGAGCTCTTGGGCAGAAGCGGCAACAGCAGCTCCAGTGTCTCGCGTAGATCGCCGATGAGAGCGACGTCGGCCTTTACATTCTTGTTGATTTCGGACGGATCGATCTCGATGTGAATCTTCTTCGCATTAGGCGCGTAGCTTGCGAGGTTGCCGGTGACGCGGTCGTCGAAGCGCATGCCAAACGCGAGGAGAAGATCCGCCTGCTGGATCGCATGATTGACCCACGACTCGCCGTGCATGCCCATCATGCCAAGCGAGAGCGGATGGTTGGTAGGGAAGCAGCCGAGACCGAGCAGCGTGCAGCCGACGGGAATCTGCTGCCGCTCCGCGAACGCGAGCACCTGGGCCTCCGCACCGGAGTGAGTGATGCCGTGGCCGGCGAGGATGAGCGGCCGCTTCGACTGCTTGATAAGCTCGATGGCCTGCTGGATGGATGAGCTTTCGGCGCGCAGCATGGGGTGTGGGCGATAGGCGGCGGGAGCTGCTTCCTCGAAGCTGAAGGGCGCGCTGCCTTGCTGGGCGTCCTTTGTGATGTCGATGAGGACAGGGCCGGGGCGGCCTGAGGCTGCGACTTGAAAGGCCTCGCGCACCGTGCGGGCGATGTCTTCGGCGCGGGTGACGAGGAAGTTGTGCTTGGTGATGGGCAGGGTGATGCCGGTGATGTCGACCTCTTGAAACGCATCGCTGCCGAGGACCTTAGAGGAGACCTGTCCGGTGATGCAGACGATGGGGATGGAGTCGAGCATTGCCGTGGCGATTCCCGTCACAAGATTTGTTGCGCCGGGGCCGCTGGTGGCCATGCAGACGCCGACCTTGCCGGAGGCGCGAGCGTAACCGTCGGCCATGTGCGATGCGCCCTGCTCGTGGCGGACGAGGATGTGGTGGATGGGGAACTTGCGCAGAGCGTCGTAGATAGGGAGGATGGCTCCGCCGGGATAGCCGAATACGCGGTCTACGCCCTCTCCGGCCAGAGTGGCCCAGAGGATCTCTGCTCCGGTGAGTTGTGGGTGTTGGTTCGTATTAGATGTTTCGCCCAATGTGTCCTCCAATTGCGCTGCATCAAAACTAAAAAAATATGCGTGTGTTGTTAGAGCGACCGATCTCGCCATCTCGCTTCTAGGTTGTGACGGCTCCTTCGCTGGCGCTGCTTACTGAGTTGGCGTATTTGGCGAAGACGCCGCGTTTGTAGCGGGGTTCGGGTGCCTTCCATGCGGCCAAGCGTTTGGCTATCTCGGCGTCAGAGACGTTGAGGGTGAGCTTACGGTTGGGGATGTCAAAGGTGATGGTGTCGCCTTCGTGGACGGCAGCGATGGGGCCTCCGAGTTGGGCTTCGGGGGCGACGTGACCGGCCATCAGGCCACGTGTGGCTCCGGAGAAGCGGCCGTCGGTGAGGAGGGCTACGGTCTCGGAGAGCTCGGGGATGCCTTTGATGGCGGCGGTGACGGCGAGCATCTCGCGCATGCCGGGGCCTCCGCGTGGGCCTTCGTAGCGGATGACGAGGACGTCTTTGGGGTTGATCTTTCCGGCTTCGACGGCGGCGTGGCAGGCATCTTCAGACTCGAAGACGCGCGCGGTGCCGGTGTGGTGGATGCGCTCGTGGCCTGCGACTTTGATGACTGCACCCTCGGGGGCGAGGTTGCCCTTCATGATGACGAGGCCGCCGGTTGGCTTGAGTGGATTCGACATCTCGCGGATGACAGGCTGGTTCGGAGTCTCCTGTGCGGCGGCAGCCTCTTCGCCCAGGGTCTTGCCGGTCACGGTGATTGTGTCTGCGTGGAGTAGGCCAGCGTCAAGAAGACGCTTGGCGAGGACGCGCGAGCCTCCTGCATCCTGATAGTCCCTGGCGACGTACTTTCCGCCTGGAGAGAGATCGCAGATGAACGGAGTGTGCTCGCTGATGCGATCGAAGTCATCCATCGTGAGCGGGATGTTCATCTCGCGTGCGATGGCGATGAGGTGGAGTACAGCGTTGGTGCTGCCACCTGAGGCGCATACGGCGGTGATGGCGTTTTCGATGGATTTGCGTGTGAGGATCTTCGAAGGACGAAGATCGTTTCGGCAGAGGTCCATGACGAAGCGACCGGCTTTGCGGCTGGCGGCGGCTTTGAGAGGGGACATGGCGGGGACCCCGGTGCAGACGATGGGAGAGATGCCTAAAAACTCGCCAGCCATGGCCATGGTGTTGGCGGTGAACTGACCACCGCAGGCTCCGGGGCCTGGGCAGGCTGCGGCTTCGAGGGCCTCAAGCTGCGCGTCGCTTATCTTTCCAGCGGCGTGGGAGCCCATGCCTTCGAAGACATTGAGGATGGTGATGTCTTTGCTGGTGCCGTCCGGCTGGGCGAGTTGACCGGGTGCGATGCTGCCGCCGTAGAGCATGAGGCCGGGGATGTCGAGACGGGCCATGGCCATGATGGTGCCGGGCATGTTCTTATCGCAGCCGGCGATGCAGACGATGCCGTCGAAGAGGTTGCCGCGGGCGACGAGCTCGATGGAGTCTGCGATGACCTCGCGGGAGATGAGCGAGGCCTTCATGCCTTCAGTGCCCATGGTGATGCCGTCGGAGATGGTGACGGTGTTGAACTCCATCGGCGTCCCGCCTGCTTCGCGAATGCCTTCTTTGACGGCGGCGGCGACGTCGCGCAGATGGAAGTTGCAAGGGCCGATCTCAGTCCATGTGTTGGCGACGCCGATGATTGGCTTGTGCAGATCTTCTTTGCTGAAGCCTACGCCGCGCAGGTAGGAGCGGGCAGCGGCGCGGGATGGGCCTTCGGTAAGGGGGATGGAGTATCGCTTCGGATTGATCTCGTTGCTCAAAGGACAGCCTTTCAGTGGAGTTGGTTAGCGCGTCGCAAGCTGGCGTGAATCATGCAGTGACAGGTCGGGGCTGGAGCCAGAACTCTGCATCGTGTTTGCCTTCGAAGGCGTCGAGCTTGGACTCGTGGCGCAGGGTGAGGCCGATGTCGTCGAGGCCGTTGAGGAGACAGTATTTGCGGAATGGATCAATGTCGAAGTGAGCGCTGAAGCCTTCATCGTCGGTGACGGTCTGGGCTTCGAGGTTGATTTTGATCTTGTGGACGGGATTTTTTTCTGAACGCTCCATCAGGGTTTGCACATCGGACTCAGAGAGGCGAACGAGGATCATGCCGTTTTTGCCGGCGTTCGAGAAAAAGATGTCAGCGAAGCTGGGAGCGATGACGGCGAGGAAGCCGAAGTCGGTGAGCGCCCAGGCTGCGTGCTCACGGGAACTGCCGCAGCCGAAGTTTTTTCCGGCGATGAGAATCTTCGCGTCTTTGTGGTGATGTTTGTTGAGAACGAAGTCCGGATGCGGCTGGCCGGCGTCGGGGCCCTCCTGGATGCGGCGCCAGTCGTAGAAGAGAAAGTCTCCGTAGCCGGTTCGTTCGATACGTTTGAGGAACTGCTTGGGGATGATCTGATCGGTGTCGACGTTGGGACGGTCGAGAGGTGCGGCGTGGCTGTGGAGGATGTTGATGGGATGCATTAGCGTGCCTCCTTCTGTGCAGTCTGATCTTTGAACTGCCAGGTGCGGATGTCAGTGAAGTGGCCGGTGATCGCCGCTGCGGCGGCCATCTGCGGAGAGACGAGATGAGTGCGGCCACCGCGGCCCTGGCGGCCTTCGAAGTTGCGATTGCTGGTCGATGCGCAGCGTTCGCCGGGTTCAAGGATGTCGGGGTTCATGCCGAGACACATGCTGCAGCCTGGTTCTCGCCAGTCGAAGCCGGCTTCGGTGAAGACCTTGTCTAGGCCTTCCTTTTCTGCCTGCGCTTTGACGGACTGCGAGCCCGGGACGACCATGGCACGGACGGTGGTAGCGACGTGATAGCCGCGAACGACGGAGGCAGCAGCGCGGAGATCTTCGATGCGGGCGTTGGTACAGGAGCCGATGAAGGCGCGATCGATCGTGATCTGTTCGATGGGCTCGCCGGCGTGTAGTCCCATGTACTCGAGAGCACGCTCGAAGGCCTTTTGATCGGCTTCTGAGGCGGTTGGATCGGCGAGGGGCACCGTGCTCTTGACGCCGGTGACCATGCCGGGTGAGGTGCCCCAGCTTACGGTAGGAGTGATATCGGCGGCGTTGATGGTGAGTTCGCGGTCGAAGATTGCTCCTTCGTCGGTTACTAGTTCGGACCAGTGCTGAACGGCCTGGTCCCATGCCTGGGCCGTAGGGGAGAAGTGGCGGCCATTGAGATAGGCAAAGGTGGTGGCGTCGGGCGCGATCATGCCGGCGCGGGCTCCGGCTTCGATGCTCATATTGCAGATGGTCATGCGGCCCTCCATGGAGAGCGCGCGAATGGCTGAGCCTGCGTATTCGATGACGTGACCCGTAGCTCCTGCTGTGCCGATCTCGCCGATGATGTGGAGGACGATGTCCTTGGCGGTGACGCCGACGGGAAGCGTTCCTTCGACGTTGATGCGGAAGGTCTTGGGTTTGTCCTGCGGGAGGGTCTGGGTCGCCATCACGTGTTCGACTTCGCTGGTTCCGATGCCGAAGGCTAAGGCGCCGAAGGCTCCATGGGTGCTGGTGTGGGAGTCGCCGCAGACGATGGTCATGCCGGGTTTGGTGATGCCGAGCTCGGGGCCGATGATGTGGACGATGCCCTGATTTGGCGATTGCACATCGAAGAGCTCGACGCCGAAGTCGGCACAGTTTTTGCGCAGCGCCTCGATCTGCTTGGACGCGATCTGATCGACGATGTGGAGGCGGTCCTCGATGCTGCTGGTAGGGACGTTGTGGTCTACGGTAGCGACGGTGCGGTCGGGCCTGCGCAGCTTGCGGCCGGTCATGCGCAGGCCGTCGAATGCCTGAGGGCTGGTGACCTCGTGCACGAGGTGCAGGTCGATGTAGAGGATGCTGGGTTCGCCTGCGGGCTCAGCTACGAGGTGCTGGTGCCAGACCTTTTCGAATAGGGTCTTTGGTGTCTTAGGAGATGCTGTCGTCGATGTAGTTGTCATGGGTGTGCCTTCTGCTCGGTTGGTGGCCGGGTAAATGTGTTGGCGCCGATGGCGGCGGCTGCGATCGGGTGCGGTGTTCCGTCGGGATCGACAAGGATGGCGTTGCGGATCTGCTGGATGACGGTGCTGCCCATCGGTGGCTGGGCGGTCCAGCGGGCGACGGTGTGGACCAGGGCCGCGGGAATATGGTCGGGGTCGATGGGATGGTTAGGGAAGACCCAGAGAGTGTATTCGGCGCCGGGCTCGTTAGGGGTCTTGCTGTCCTTGATCCAGTCGATGGCGCTGAAGACGATGAGTGGATGAGCGAGGCCGAGATCGACCCAGAGGAGGCCGCGCGAGGGACAGAAGCGGAAGACGCAGCCCGAGATAGAGAGGTAGCGATTTTCGTCGGCCAGTACTTTTTCGGGGACGGACAGAAAGTCGAGAGCTGTCTCGTCGAGAGGCTTGTAGCCGGTCTTGGGATTGCCCCAGAAGGTCTGTGGTGTGGTCAGGTATTGAGCGAGGAACGGGCGGAAGCGTTGATCGAGTACGAGCTGATTTTCGCGACCGTCAGCGGGTGGGGGACTGTACTGCCAGAGCCACTCGACGTTCTCCTTCGGCTGCTTCTTGTCCTTCTTGGTCTGAGGCGAAGAGATCTGCGCATGCATCGCCAGAGGTGCAAGAGCGAAAAGTGCGGCAGCGAGTTGGAGACGAATGATCACGGAGATTATGTGTTGGGGCTCGATGTTGACTTCTTTGCTGCGAAGTACATCACTACATTGACGAGAGTGAACATGACGACACCCACGATGAGGATGACTGCGATGGGTGCGCCCTTCCAGAGCTTGTAGACAAGCGTGACCGCTATGGCGCAGTTCATCAGCATGTACTTTGTGCGCGGACTCATAGCCTGGCTCATACGGCGTGCATAGCCTGACGGCGGTCGATGGATTCGGCGAGGGCCTGGTGGACGAGCTTGCCCATCTCCTGCGTGCTTACAGGAGTTTGACCGGGCTGCTGGCCGCGGGCAATGTCGGCAGTGCGGTAGCCGGCGTCGAGGATCTTGTGGACGGCTTGCTCTACGGCCTTTGCGTCCTGCTCAAGGTTTGCGGAGTGGCGGAGAATCATGGCGGCGGTGAGGATGGCTCCAAGCGGGTTTGCCTTGCCTGTGCCTGCGATGTCGGGCGCGCTGCCGTGTACGGGCTCGTAGAGATTGACGGCACCGCCGATGGTGGCGGAGGGAAGCATGCCCAGGGAGCCGGTAATGACGCCTGCCTCGTCGGAGAGGATGTCGCCGAAGAGATTCTCGGTGAGAACGACGTCGAAGTTGCGGGGGATGTTCATGATGTGCATCGCCATGGAGTCGACCAGCTGGTGTTCGAGTGTGACTGACGGATAGTCTTTGGCGACCTCGGTTACGGTGGCGCGCCAAAGCTGCGAGACCTCAAGTACATTCGCCTTGTCGACGGAGGTGACCTTCCGGCGGCGCTTGGCGGCGAGTTCGAAGGCGACGCGCGCGACGCGGACGACCTCGTCACGGGTATAGCGCATGGTGTTGATGGCTTCGTTGGTCTCCTTGTTCCACCAGCGCGGCGCGCCGAAGTAAAGGCCGCCGAGGAGCTCGCGCACGAAGAGGATGTCTACGTCTTTGGTGACCTCGGGGCGCAGGGGGGAGCTCTCGCTGAGAGCGGCGTAGGCGATGGAGGGACGCAGGTTTGCGAAGCCTCCCAGGGCTTGACGAATCTGCAGGAGGCCAGCTTCGGGGCGCTTGTCGGGAGGTAGCGCATTGAACTTGTTGTCACCCACAGCTCCAAGTAGAACGGCGTCGCATTCAAGCGCGGAGTCGAGCGTCGCTGTGGGGAGCGGGGAGCCGGTCTCGGTGATGGCAGTGCCGCCGATGAGACCGGGGACGAAGGTGAAGTCGTGACCGCCGAGTTCGGCAACGGCGCGAAGGATTTGGGTAGCCTGTTGGGTGACTTCGGGGCCGATGCCGTCGCCGGCGAGGACTGCAATTTTGAGCTTCATCATGTGCCTCTGGATCTTCAGGGTTCAAGTCCCTGTGATTGTTGCTGCAGCGAGCCGAAGCCGGCTGCCAGTCGGAATGACGGACCAAGAACGGAGTGCGAGTTTAGTGGGTGGCTACGGCAGACTTGTCGGAATGCAGCAGGCCAAGCAGGTCCTGGTCGTAGATCGATTTCTTTCGGTCGGCGAGCTCGGTGAAGCGATGGTAGACGTCGTCGAGCTGATCGCGGGTGAGTGTGTGGCCGAGTTTTTCGAGGCGATCGGCGAGAGCGCGGCGGCCGCTGTGTTTGCCAAGAACGAGATTGGTATTGGCAACGCCTACGGAAGCCGGCGTCATGATCTCGTAGGTGAGCGGGTTGGCCATCATGCCGTGCTGGTGGATGCCGGACTCATGCGCAAAGGCATTCGCGCCGACTACTGCCTTGTTGGGCGAGCAACCGAAGCTAATGAACTCGGCGAGCATCTGGCTGGTGGGATAGAGCTGTTCCATCTTGATGTTGTTGGTGTAGGGAAACTGGTCGCGACGCACCATGAGCGCGGCGGCGATCTCTTCGAGCGCGGCGTTGCCTGCACGTTCACCGATGCCGTTGATGGCGCACTCGACCTGACGCGCTCCTCCCTGGATACCGGCGAGTGAGTTGGCTACCGCCATGCCGAGGTCATCATGGCAGTGGGTGGAGAGGATTACGTTCTCGATGCCGGGGACACTGGCCTTGACGGTGCGGAAGATGGCCTCGTACTCGGCTGGCGTGGAGTAGCCGACGGTGTCGGGAATGTTGATGGTGGTGGCCCCGGCCTGGACCGCGACGGTGATCATCTTGAGCAGGAAGCCGGGATCGGTACGGGTGCCGTCTTCGGTGGAGAATTCGACGTCGTCGACGAAGGTGCGGGCGAGACGGACGGATTCAGCCGTCTGGTCGAGGGCTTGTTCTCGGGTGATCTTGAGCTTGGCCTCGAGGTGAAGGTCGGAGGAGGCGAGGAAGACGTGGATGCGGTTGCTGGCCGCGGGTTCGACGGCGCGGGCGGCTGCTTCGATGTCCTCGCGCTTGCAGCGGGCGAGGGAGGCGATGCGCGTGCCTTTTACCTGACGGGCGATGGTCTGGACGGCGTTGAAGTCGCCGTCGGATGCGATGGCGAAACCGGCTTCGAGGACATCGACGCCGAGAGATGAAATCTGGTGAGCCATACGCAGTTTTTCGTCGTGGTGCATGGTGCATCCGGGAGACTGTTCGCCGTCGCGGAGGGTGGTGTCGAAGAAGACGATTTGATTAGGCGAGGACATCGTGGTTCACTCTCTCGATCTGGACGCTATCATAATGCATGCTTATGATGGTCTGCAGGGGTATCAGAATTTCTAATCGCAGCATTCGCTGTAAATATTTTACGCCGGTGAGGTGACGAGTGGACTTAGTTCAGATGGAGACGTTTCTGGCGGTAGCGGAGGAGCGAAGTTTTTCGCGGGCTGCGGCACGGCTTCATCGTACTCAGCCAGCGGTCAGTCAGGCAATCGCCAAACTCGAAGGGGAGTTGGGTGAGGTACTGTTTGAACGGTCGTCGCGGGATGGCACGCTGACGGATGCAGGCGAGGTGCTGCGGGAGTACGCCGCTAAACTGTTGAATCTACGCGGCGATGCCGAGGTAGCGCTGACGGAGCTCCGAGAGTTGCATCGGGGCAGGCTGAACCTGGCGGCGAATGAGTACACCTGCCTGTACCTGCTGCCGCTGCTCGATGAGTTTCGGCGGCAGAATCCGCGAATCAAGCTGGCGGTACAGCGTACGCTGGCGAGCCGGATCTCAGACGAGGTGTTGATGCACTCGGTGGAGCTTGGAGTGCTGTCGTTTCGGCCCGACGATGCGCAGGTGAAGTCGATGGTGGTGTACCGGGATGAGCTGGCGTTTGTGGTGAATCCGCGACATATGCTGGCTGGGGCGGGCAAGGTGTCGATTCGACAGCTCGGCGAGCAGGATTTTATTGCGCATAATATTCCGTCGCCGCAGCGGCAGAAGGTGATCCAGGCGTTCAAGCGGCATAAGACCGCGCTGCGCATGAATGTGGAACTGCCGTCACTGGAGGCAATCAAGAGGTTCGTTGAGATGGGGAATGGGGTGGCGCTGGTGCCTGGGCTGACGGTGCGCACGGAGCTGGAGAGCGGCGCGTTGGTGCGGGTGCATGTCCCGGAGTTGCAGACAGAACGAAAGCTGAGGCTGGTGTACCGAAGGCAGGCGAGCCTGTCGCACGCGGCGCTGGCGTTTCTGAAGGTGGTGGAGGATTATGCGGCGGCTCATGGCGATCCCTACTGTTTCCAGCCGGAGCGCGGAGTGTAGGATGGCTGTGAATTTTCCTTCGAAGTCGGAACCTTTACGGAGAAACTGCGTCTGTAGCAGTAGATGGACCACCGGAGGAGCTCTTCCGGCGAATGAATGCATGAGAGTGAGAATCCGATGATTATTTTTCGCAAGCCGATAGTGAAAGTGACTCTTTTGGCGCTCTGTACGCTGGCGCTGAGTGCGATGCCGTTGATGGCGCAGGATACGACTGCGCCGACACAGGATCAGGCAGGACCACCGCAGGGAGGGCGCGGCGGGATGCAGGAGCGTCAGGTGGAAATGCTCACCAAGAAGCTCAATCTGACACCGGACCAGGTGACCCAGGTGAAGGCGATCGACGAAGATAGCCGTACTCAGGCAATGGCGGTGCGTAACGATACGTCCATTGCGGGGCCCGATAAGCGAGCGAAGATGATGGATATCCACAAGGCATCGCAGGACAAGATCCGAGCGGTGCTGACAGACGAGCAAAAGCCCAAGTATGACGCGTTGCTGGCGCAGATGCAGGAGCGCAGGCAGAATCGCCAGGGCGGTCAGGGTGGTGGTACACCTCCGGCTGCGCCGCCTCAGTAGAGATGTGTCTTAACGAGAGCAGAAATTGTTTAAAAAGAGGCCGGAGGGTGCAGATCCTCCGGCCTTCTTGCGTGATGAGCGGCCCTTCGGACGCTCGTGCGGTTACAATGAAGGACAGTGACTACGGCGCTCTGTGATCTTTTGTAAACGTGCAGCCTGCGGGACAGCGTAAGCGGCGGTCATGGACGAATTCGAAGGGATCTAGCGAAGAATGAAGAAGACGATGTTGTTGTTGGGTGCGCTGATGTTGTCTGCAGCAGCCGGTTATGCACAGGAGAGCCGGCAGGACGCGAGCATAAGCGCTACCGTACCGTTTGCTCCCCAGGTCACCGGAAACAGTGTGCAGGAGAACATGAGCATGACGATTGGCCTTTTGGCCAGCTATCGATACCTGTTGACGCCGCGGAGCGGCCTCGAAGTGAACTACAGTTATGCGCAGAACACCCACTACTACCAGGTCTTTGGGCAGGCGCAGGGTGGAATCCACACTCTGCAGCAGGAGATTAGCGCAGCGTACGTCTTCGGCTTGAACTTCAAGCGCTACAATCCGTTCCTCGAGGCCGGTCCCGGCGCAATGATCTTTTCTCCCTTCAAAGATGCCGGAACTACGAATCTGGATGTGAAACAACAGACGATCATCGGCGGTCTCTTTGGCGGTGGCGTGGCGTACGAGTTGAGTCCGAGCTTCGACATTCGAGCGGGGTATCGCGGCTTCGTGGGCAAAACACCGGACTTTGACAAGACAGGAAATGTCTTCAAGACCAATCGCTACCAGCTCATCTCGACGCCGTCGATCGGTATTGCGTATCACTTCTAAAGAATCGCGTTTGTAAGACTAGAATGCCCCAGCTAGCGCTGGGGCTTTTCTCGTACTGGGTAGGCTGGGACCGTGAAGCCTGGAACTAGCGGAAGGCGTAGGCGAGGCCGGCCGTTGTTGCAAATGGCGAAAGGCCTCCAGGATTGTAGCCGGGCCATTCCTGCTCTTCGAGGTCGATCAGCCGAACATTCAAATGGCGGATGGTGTGGATGTCTAACCCTCCGCCAAAGGCGTAGATTTTATAGGTCGCATCATATCCCCCCTGGTTGCCGTTGGTTTGGTACAAGAGTCGACCGATGCCAAAGAGTGCCTTCCCGTATACGTCGACGCGCCGATAGTGGAAGGAATAGCGTGGGCCTAGAAGATAGGAGTCTTCGCCGATAAAGTCGTGGGTGCGCCAACTGGCGAGATGGATGTCGCCTTCTAATCCGATGTTGTGGACGAAGTCGAAGTCTCCATAGATGGTCCCGCCGGAGGCATGGGTCGGACCGATATCGGGGCTGACGCGCGTTCCAGCGAAACCAAGCTGCATGGTGCCGGTGCGGGAGCTCGTGGGTAGCGCCTGACCGCGCGATCGGATTGGTAGACCGAGGGCGCAGGTGAAACAGCCGAGAACGATATACCGTTTCAACAATGTGTCCTCCTTCGTGAGCGGATGTGAGACCGAAGCCTCTGTTTTTGGGCAAAGAAATAGCGTGGACCGTCTCACACAAGAAACGAATCCACGCTTTAGGGGTTTGGTGCTTACTGTTGCGGGTTAGCTGCGTTCGGTGGTGGTGTAGCAGCCGGTGTCTGCGCTGCGGGTGCGGCTGTATTATCCGCAGGAGGAGTAGCGGCTGCTGCCGGAGCTGCTGCGGGTTCTGGTGCCGGAGCCTTGTAGTACGTCAGCTTCAGGTAGACCGGTTCGACCTCAAAGGGCATCTTGTCGGCTGCGGTGAGGAGCGGCTCGTAGGCAGAGTGCATCACGAAGACCTGATCGGTCCAGGGATCGAAGCGGAGGAAGCTTGCCAACGGCATGGCAGCTTGTTGCTTCAGGTCCTTCATGTCGAGCTTTGGTCCCTTGGCGATGATGGCCTGCATCCAGAAGGAGGAGTCGACATCGCTTTTGACCAGTCCGTCGCCGATCATCGGTTCGTTCAAGGCCTTCAGGTTTTTGACGCGCTGTTGCAGCTGTTGGAGATAGAGGCTGAAGTACTGCTGACCGCCTTCCAGTTCTTTGGCGCTCAAGAGCTCCATCGCCTTTTTCGCAGCCGCTATGTTGTCCGCGTCGGTGTGGTGCATCGGAATGCGATTGAAGACCGAGGTGGACGGGAACAGCAAGCGATCGTTGAAGGCGTACTTAGTATCGAGACGGTGAGCGAGGATGATATGTGCGATTTGGAAGGCGAGAATCGCGTTGAGGTTGCCCATCTGCTGAGCACCATCCTGCGTAACGACGCCGGTGGTGTCGAGCATGCTCTTGGAGATGACGATGGTGTTGCCGATAGCCAGGGATTCGAGCGGCTCGGTAAGCAGCGTGCGGCAGCGGATCGGCCTTGAGAGGACGATGTTGTTGTAGGCGAGGATGTTTCCGGCCAGCGCTTCAAGCGTCTTGTCGAACTCGCTTGGAGCGTCCAGAAGACCGGCCTGAAAGAGGCGCTCGACGACGTTATCCTCTGCCTGCTGTACCCAGGCACGCTGTGCGCCCAGAGGACTGACGTCCTGCGCATCATTGCTGACGTCGGTGGCGCCGACAACATCCATAGAGGTGTTTTCGGACTCCGCGGGAGGCGCCTTCAGGACATAACCCCAGATGTGATTGATTGCCTTGAACTTGAGGGTGCGGGAGACACTCTTGGGATCACTCTCCTCCACGTAGAAGGAGGTGGGGAGCCAGAGGTCGGGCTGGACGTTGGTGCGCCAGCTGTCGAAGTGATAGAACTCCTTCTGATCTTCTTCTGTACCGGCAAAGTCTCCGTTGAAGCGGACGACGTTGCCTTCGCGGGTTTCGATCCAGATGCGGCCGAAGAAGCGGCCATACGCCTTCTTTCCGTCGATGGGGGTTACATCGAAGACGGCGGTGGGAGTATTGCCGAGAAAGTCATTGCGAACATAGCCGAAGGTATAGTGCTGGCGATCGAACCCATTGGAGTCCATGAGCAGCATCTGGACAAAGCCGGATTCGTGGAAGTTGAGGCGCAGACTACCGCCAAGGCCGCCGATTGCAGCCATGGAGTGCTTGAAGAAGCCCATCTTGCCGCCGTTCTCGGCGCTCTGAGAGGTCTCCTTGTTGACGGCGTAGGTTTGATCGTTGATGACGTTTTTAAAGTCGACGCGGCTCAGGAAGTGCTGGTCGGAGTCCGGAACCTGGCCTAGGATGGGATCGGGCCTCATGTTCTGAATGTAGGTCTCGACCAGGGGAGTGCGCTGCTGGATCGTCTTGATGACAGCCTTTTCGCGGACGATAGCCTTGTCGATGAGGGCGTTCTGCGACGCAGTGGGCTTGTGCGCAGCCGAGATGTCCTCATCCTTCTTCTTCTTTCCGGAATGCAGGAGGCTTGCTCCAGCATGGGAGGGGAGAGTGGTAGCGACGAAGAGTGCCAGCAAAAGACCGGCGGTAGACTGTTTCGCGAAAATCATGATTTGCGGCTCCTGCAGTGACCGTAGAGTAGTCAACTTAATGATGGACTTGATGCTAGTTCATGAGGTGACAACCGGAAAAAAGTTTTTTCACCCGGCAAGCTGGAATGCGATGTTGACGACGCCTTCCCAGTCGACCGGACGGCCAGAGGCGTCGGTGGCAGGCTGGAAGCGAGTAGACTGTACGGCACGGATTGCAGACTCTCCAAGTCCGTGGCCGAGGTCGCTGGTGACGCCGAGTACCTGAACGGCACCCGAGGAGGAGACACGAAGGCGAACTGAGACGACGCCTTCGATATGCAGTTTGATTGCCTCTGCGGTGTACTCTGGCTTGGGTTTAAAGAGCACCTTGGGACCGGTTTGGGTTGGACCCGAGGTTGGTCCGGCGGGCTTCGGCATGGGCGGTGGCGCGTTCTGACCGAGATTGACGATACCTGGCGAGCGGCCTGGAGCGTTCATGGGACCTGTACCGCCGGTGACACCAAGCTTGATGCCGACCACAGATGCGGAGGCATTATTCTTGCCGTTCATGTTCTGGCTACTGGCTGAGCCGGAACCAAGATTGACAACCTTCGAGGCTGCTCCCATGCCGGTATTGGATGCTGGCATGCCTGACATTCCCTTGTTGCCCAGGTTGATGGCGCTCGTGGTGGGGCGATTGGAGGGAGCGATGGGGTTGGTCTGCGAGCCGAGCGCGACGGCGGTTGGGTGTGGCGCGTTATTGACGACTGCTGCAGGCTGAGCCTGTGCGAGATTGACGACCCTTGGCGCAGGCGGTGGCTGGACCAGCTTAGGCGGCGCAGGAGCAACGACCGGCATCGGCTGAACCATCTTGATCTCTGGTGGTTTGGGCGGCTCGGGAACTTTGATATCCGGCAGCTTGATCTTCGGCGGCTCGATCTTTGCGATCTGCGGCGTCGGAGGAAGTTTCGGCGGCTTGATCTTGATCGGCGGCGGATCTGGCTTCTTGTCGAGAAGTACCGGAGAGCTCAGTTCGGTTAGTTTGTGCCGGTTGTCGATCGTCTTCTTGGCCGCGGCTCCGATGATGATGGCGCAGAGAGCGATGACGATGTTGAGCGTGATGGAGGTAAAGAGCGAGGCCTTGCTCTGGTTGCCGTCGTTGAGAACGCCGAAGTGTGCGAACTGCATATTCTGCGGGTTGGGGTCATCACTGCGAAGCGGCTTGGCCATAAAAATCCTTGAAAGGGCCTCTTATGGAAGAGGCGTCAGAGTGAGACTGATACTGACGTGGTTGTCAGAATCAGTACGGAGGAAGGGTGACTCCGAGTGCTTCGCCGGAGTGCCAACGTTCAGTTGAAATCAGACCCGACTGAACTGGTTCGATACAACTGTGCGATCTATGATCGCTAAGGAGTTCAGATTTCGCTGCGTCCTAGAGAAGACGCAGGCCAGGAATAAAAAGGTTGGAGCAGACGCCGTACACAGGGGAGGAATCTCGTCTGCCTGTGACAGTGCTTAACTCGTCACTTATGCAAGTATATTGCCGTAAGCGTAAGTGATTGACACTGGTACTTTTGTGGTATCCAAGAAGGAAACCTAAGGAGCGATTGGATGAAGATTTTGATAACGGGTGGGGCGGGCTACATTGGTGGAACGGTGACACGGCTTTTGCTGGCGGCGGGACACTCGGTCACGGTGTATGACAACCTTTGCCATAGCAAGCGGTTAGCGGTTGCCGAGAAGGCTGTGTTTGTAGAGGGAGATATTGCGGATCGGGGTCTGATTGAGAGGACGCTGAGCGAGGGCCGGTTCGACGGGGTAATGCACTTTGCCGCGCTGATCGAGGCGGGCGAGAGCATGAAGCATCCTGAGATCTACTTCAGGAACAATACGGCGTCGACGCTGACGCTGCTGGAGGCGATGCTGGCGACGGGACATGACCGGCTGGTGTTCAGCTCGACGGCGGCCTGTTACGGCGAGCCGGAGAAGACTCCGATCCTGGAGGATGCGAAGCTGCAGCCGACGAATCCTTATGGGGAGAGCAAGTTGCTGGTGGAGCATATGCTGCGTTGGATGAATCTGGTTCACGGGTTCAAGTATGCGAGTCTGCGGTACTTCAATGTGGCGGGCGCGATTGAGGGTTATGGCGAGGCGCATGAGCCGGAGTCGCATCTGATTCCGCTGATCCTCGATGTGGCGATGGGACGGAGAGAGAAGATCAAGATCTTCGGGCAGGATTATCCGACCAAGGATGGGACTTGCGTGCGGGATTACATCCATGTGCGCGATCTGGCGGAGGCTCATCTGCTTGCGCTTGGGGCGTTGAGTGAGGCTCGGAGCAAATTGATTTACAACATCGGCAACGGGCAGGGGTTCACGGTGCGCGAGGTGATCGAGTCGGTGGGCCGGGTGACGGGGCGGGCTATCGCGGTGGAGGAGTGTCCGCGGAGGCCGGGCGATCCGGCGGTGCTGGTGGCGAGCTCGGAGAGGATCAAGGACGAGCTGGGATGGAAGCCGCAGTACGCGGAGCTGGACCAGATCGTGGCGAGCGCGTGGGAGTGGCACCAGAGGCGTTACGAGCAGGCCTGAGCGGGCGGAGGAGGCGATCCGTTTGGATCGCCTCGTTTGAGGCAGGGCTGAGGGGAAGAGGAGACGACCTTGATTGAGAGTATGTTCCATCTGCATCTTCCGATCGTGGAGAAGATTCTGCGTCCGATGATCGTTTACCTGTGCCTGATCGGGTTTCTGCGCGTGTTCGGGAAGCGGGAGCTGGCACAGTTGAATCCGTTCGATCTTGTGGTGCTGCTGAGCCTCTCGAACACGGTGCAGAACGCGATGATCGGGGACGACAACTCAGTCTCGGGCGGCGTGATCGGGGCGCTTTCTCTGCTCACGATCAACTGGGCGCTGACGCGTGTGCTGTACCGGCTGCCGAAGGTGAACAACGCGCTGGAGGGCACCGAGACGGTGCTGATCCGGCATGGCGTTGTGGACTGGGACGCGGCTAAGAAGGAGGCTTTGACCGAGATCGAGCTGCGTTCGGTGCTGCATAAGCAGGGGTTCAGCGACTTCAGCGAGGTGGAGAAGTGCGTTCTGGAGCCTAACGGCAACTTCTACCTTGAGGGTATCAAGTCGATGAGCGACGACGCGCAGCGGGCGGTGATGCTGGAGGCGATCGAACTGCTGACCCGTGAGGTGCGGGAGATGCGTACGGAGCTGGCGGCACGGTAAGTCTCTGCTTGCGCTTCGTGGTTTCTTCGCGGCGATTTGTGGTGCACTTGCTGGTGATTCGCTGCGCTCTGTGTCCGGTCTCCTGTCCATGTTGATGGGGTCCCCCACCCCCTGGGGGGTACCCCTGTGAAAGTTCAATGATTACAATAAGTTAGCAAAAATCACTCTCGCTAAATATTTGTAAACAAGTGGGTTACGGCTAAATATCTGTTTCCAAAGGAGAAAGCCCCGGACTGGTCGCCGGGGCTTTCTTTTTCATCTCTATATCCAGTATAGCGGTTGGAGGGTAACTCCTACGCCAGGCGAATCTTCTTGATTGGCGCGGGTTTTGAGCAGTCTGGGGGTTGACAGAGTTTTGGGTTCAGGAGGAGTGCTTCTGCATGGCTTGAAGGTAGCGCTCGGGTGGGTTGGGGAGTTGGGAGTCGCGGATGGCGGCGCGGTAGCCACCCATGTAGATGGAGTACATGACGGCGAGGGCGCAGCCGACGCCAAAGGCGAAGCCGAGAAAGAAGCCGATGGCGGTGGGAAGGTACGGGCTCATGATGGATGAGTCTATCGCGGTTGGGTGTTCCCCAGATTCGTTGGCAGCGGGTAGGAAGGCATGTCTCAGGGGCTGAAGCCCCTTTTCCGGTGGGCTGGGGACCCCAAGGCTAAAGCCTTGGGCTATCTCAAAAGCAAAGGCGGTTGCAAAAGCAACGACAACAGCAACCGCAGATCCCTACGGGATGACAAACAAAGGGACAAACAACGGCAAGAGCAAGAACAACCGCAGATCCCTACGGGATGACAAACGAAGGGACAAACAACGGCAACAACAACGGCAACGGCGAGTACAGACGCAGATCGCCTGTGGGGATGACAAGCAAAAGAGACAAAATAGAGCGGGGAACCAAGGCTCGCGATGGATGGGATGGGGCTGGGTGGCCGAGGTCGAGGCGGTTGGATGTGACACACCTTTTGATGAATCTGCTAGATTGAGATGTTTCAAAGGCGCTTGGATGGTGGCCTGTGAAGAGGCGAAGGTAAGGGATGTCTAAGTCTCCTGAGTCTTTGGGATGAAATATCGAGTCTGATAGGTGAGAGCCGGTCAGGATTTGGCAAGCAACGATGGTGTACGACAGGAGAGAGAATGAACAAGTTTGAACGCTGGTGGATTGCTTTTGCTGGAGTTTTGTTGCAGATGGCCCTGGGAGCTGTGTACGCGTGGAGCGTGTTCCGGATTCCGCTGGCGAAGTTGTTTCACAGCACGATCTCCGAGGTGACGCTGACCTTTACGATCGCGATCATGGTGCTTGGGTTTGCATCGTTCTTTGGCGGTCTGTGGCTGAAGCGGGTTGGGCCGCGTGTGGTGGCGATGACGGGCGGGGTGTTGTACGGCGGCGGCGTGTTTCTGGCCAGCTTTTCGAGTCACGGGTTGTGGTGGCTTTACCTGACGTATGGCGTGATCGGTGGCATCGGGCTGGGATTTTCGTATATTGTTCCGGTTGCAGTGCTGCTGAAGTGGTTTCCTGACCGTCGCGGCCTGATGACGGGCATTGCGGTGGGCGGATTTGGCGCGGGTGCGCTGGTGACGGCTCCGATTGCGACACGGCTGATTCAGAGTGTGGGCGTGCTGGAGACGTTCGCTTACCTAGGAGTCGCGTTCCTGATCGTCTGCGTGGCTGCGGGCTTCTTTATGCAGAATCCGCCGGAGGGTTGGCAGCCGGAGGGCTGGACGCCGAACGCGAAGCAGAAGGTGCAGTCGAATGCAAAGGCCTTTACGCTGGGCGAGGCGCTGAAGACGTGGCAGTGGTGGGCGTTGTGGCTGCTGCTGTTCCTGAATACGTCGGCGGGTATTTCGATCATCTCGCAGGAGGCTCCGATGTTTCAGGAGCTGGCGAAGATCACGGCGATTGTGGCTGCGGGCATGATCGGGATTGTGAGCATCGGGAACGCCGCGGGGCGTGTGTTCTGGGCGTGGGCGTCGGATGCGCTGGGGCGGCGGATGACCTTCGCGGTGATGTTCGTCGCGCAGATCGCGTTGTTCTGGGTTCTGCCCAGCCTGCATACGGTGGGCGGCGTGACGACGGTAGCCTTTATCATCCTGCTCTGCTACGGCGGCGGCTTCGGCACCATGCCTGCGTTTGCGGCAGACTACTTCGGGTCCACGAATGTGGGTTCGATCTATGGGCTGATGCTGACGGCGTGGGGATTTGCCAGCGCCTTTGGGCCGCTGCTGATCGCGCATATGCGCCAGGTGAGCGGAGGGTATGCGAGCGGGCTGCATGTGATTGCGGTGGTGATGCTGATCTCGGCGGTGCTGCCGCTGCTGGTGAGGCCGCCGGCGCCGGTGAAGTAGGCGCGGGCTAAATGATTGGGAGTGATGCAACGGCGTGCGCTGCCGCGCGGGCCCACTGCTCGTGGGGAGGTCACTTCGTGACTTGTGTACCGGCTTCGCCGTGGGCCGCCCGTTGGTTGGCGGAAAGATTCTATTCTTGACTGCGACCAGCGGGAGCACCCAGCGAAAGGGTATATAAGTCACGAAGTGACCTCTCGCCGAGCAGGCGGCCCGTCCGGCAGGACAGAGTCTTCGGTCAGCGCGGTTGCTGCGCGAACCTGTATAGGGTACCTTCATTTTGCTGGATATTTTGCTGAAAAGAATGGATCGGGGGCTGGCGTGGCAAGGGTTGAGGAGCATACGAATCTGGATTCGAGTTTGAGGGAGAACAGGGTGTTTGCACCGCCGGCGGAGTTTGCGGCGAAGGCCAATGTGAAGAGTCTGGCGGAGTATGAGGCGATGTATCGGCGGAGCGTGGAGCAGCCGGAGGAGTTCTGGGCGGAGGCTGCGGGGGAGCTGGAGTGGTTTGCGCCGTGGACGAAGGTGATGGAGGGTGAGGCGGCGCAGGCGAAGTGGTTTGTGGGGGGGAAGCTGAATCTTTCGCACAACTGCGTGGATCGTCATGCGAAGGGCGCGCGGAGGGACAAGGTGGCGTTGCTGTGGGAGGGCGAGCCGGGTGAGGTTCGGAGGATGACGTATGGCGAGCTGCATGAGCAGGTGCAGCGGTTTGCGAATGTGCTGAAGGGGTTGGGGGTGAGGCGCGGCGACCGGGTGGCGGTGTATATGGGGATGTGTCCGGAGCTGGCGGTGGCGCTGTTGGGGTGTGCGCGGATTGGGGCGATCCATTCGGTGATCTTCGGCGGGTTTGCGGCGCATGCGATCTCGGACAGGGTGAACGATTCGGAGTGCGTGGCGGTGATTACGCAGGATACGAGCTATCGGCGGGGAGCGGAGGTTCAGCTGAAGGGGATTGTGGATGCGGCGCTGGAGAGCTGCACGACGGTGAAGAATGTGGTGGTGTTTCGGCGGTCGGGCTCGGCGGTGAAGATGCAGGCGGGGCGCGATGCGTGGTGGCACGAGTTGATGGAGAGCGCGGCGGCGGAGTGTGCGGCGGAGTGGATGGATGCGGAGGATCCGCTGTATCTGCTGTATACGTCGGGGACGACGGGGAAGCCGAAGGGGTTGGTGCATACGACGGGTGGGTACTCGGTGCAGACGTATCTGACGAGCAAGTATGTGTTCGATCTGCGGGATGACGATGTGTACTGGTGTACGGCGGATATTGGGTGGGTGACGGGGCACAGCTACGTGGTGTACGGGCCGCTGCAGAACGGTGCGACGGTGATGATGTATGAGGGGGCTCCGAACTGGCCGGAGAATGACCGGTTCTGGAAGATTGTGGACGACCACAAGGTGACGGTTTTTTATACGGCGCCGACGGCGATTCGGGCGTTTACGAAGTGGGGCGATGCGTGGGTGGAGAAGTACTCGCTGGCTTCGCTGCGGTTGCTGGGGACGGTGGGCGAGCCGATCAATCCGGAGTCGTGGATGTGGTATCACCGGATGATCGGGAAGGAGCGGTGCCCGATTGTGGATACGTACTGGCAGACGGAGACGGGGGCGATCATGATTGCGCCGATTCCGGGTGCGGTGGCGACGAAGCCGGGATCGGCGACGAGGCCATTCTTTGGGATTGTGCCGGAGGTGGTTACAAAAGAAGGTGAGCCGGTGCCGGATGGGCATGGCGGGTTGCTGGTGATGCGGAGGCCGTGGCCTTCGATGGCGCGGACGATCTATGGAGATCAGGCTCGGTATGAGGAGACGTACTGGAGTGAGGTGCCGGGGAGCTACTTTACGGGCGATGGGGCGCGGCGGGATGCGGATGGTTATTTCTGGTTGATGGGCCGGGTGGATGACGTGATCAACGTGAGCGGGCATCGGCTGGGGACGATGGAGGTGGAGTCTGCGCTGGTGGCGCATCCGAAGGTGGCGGAGGCGGCGGCGGTGGGACGGCCGCATGAGATGAAGGGGCAGGCGATCGCCGTGTTTGTGACGTTGGAGGGTGGGCATGAGCCGAGCGAGGAGCTGCGGCAGGAGCTAAGGCAGTGGGTGGCGAAGGAGATTGGGGCGCTGGCTCGGCCGGACGATCTGACGTTTACGCAGGCGCTGCCGAAGACCAGGAGCGGGAAGATTATGCGGCGGCTGTTGCGGGAGCTGGCGACGACGGGCGAGGTGAAGGGCGATACGACGACGCTGGAGGATTTTACGGTGATTGCGAAGCTGCGCGAGGGGGAGGAGTAGCGGCTGGTTTCGCAGTTGGAGGAGAGCGAAGAGCAAGGACAACAGCAGATCCCTACGGGATGACAAACAAAGGGACGGGCAACGGCAAGGGCAAGAATAGACGCAGATCCCCTGCGGGGATGACAAGCAAAAGGACAAACAAAGGCAGCGTCAAGGGCAAGGGCAAGGGCAAGGGCAACAGCAAGGGCAACAGCAACGGCAACAGCAACCGCAGATCCCTACGGGATGACAAACAAAAGGGCTGACAACGGCAAAGGCAGCGGCAACGGCAAGAACAACCGCAGATCCCTACGGGTTAGCGGAGGTTGGTGCTGGGCTGGGTGGGTAGGGTGAAGTAGAAGGTGGTGCCCTTGTCGGGCTCGCTGGTGGCCCAGATGCGGCCTCCGTGCAGGGTGACGATGCTGCGGCAGATGGCGAGGCCGAGGCCGGTGCCGCCGAGGGCGCGAGAGTCGGAGGCGTCGCCCTGCTGGAAGCGGTCGAAGATGTGCTCGAGCTTGTCGGCGGGGATGCCGCGACCCTGATCTTTGACCTCGATGAGGGCTTCGCCGTCGTCGAGATTGCGGGCGGTGAGGTGGACTTCGCTGCCGGCGGGGGAGAACTTGATCGCGTTCGAGATGAGGTTGTTGAGGGTCTGGAGGATGCGGTCGGGATCGGCCCAGAGGGTGACGCCGTTGGCGGCGAAGAAGATGCGGATGTTGGGTTTGGGGGTCCGGGTCTGCTGAATGCCGACGGCGCGGCGAAGGAGGTCTTCGGCGCTGCAGAGGGCGAGGTGAAGCTCAGCCTTGCCGCTGCTGATGCGTTCGAGGTCGAGGATGTCGTTGACGAGGCGGACGAGCCGATCGGAGTTGCTGATGGCGATCTCGAGCATCTGCTGGCTTTTTTCGGGACGGGCGGAGAGCGCGCCTCCGGCGAGGAGGCCAAGTGCGCCGCGGAGCGAGGTGAGCGGGGTGCGGAGCTCGTGGGAGACGGTGGAGATGAACTCGTCCTTCATGCGGTCGAGGGCACTGCGCTCGGTGGTGTCGGTGAAGGCGACGACGACGCCGACGGCTTTGGAGCCGCCTCCGTCGGGGGAGTGCGAGTCGATCTGGGGGCGTGCGACGTACTCTACCGGGAAGCTGGTGCCGTCCTTGCGCCAGAAGACCTCGTTGGCGACGCGGGCGGTGGAGAAGTTGGTGAGGGTCTTGCGAATGGGCGAGTCGGCTGCGGCGTAGGGTGAGCCGTCGGCGCGGCTGTGGTGAATGAGCTGGTGCATGTTGCGGCCGAGCATCTCGTCCTGCTTGTAGCCGAGCATCTGGGCGGCGGCGGAGTTGACGACGGTGACCTTGCCCTCGAGGTCGATGCCGTAGATGCCGTCACCGACGGACTCGAGGATGGAGTCGGACTGGCGGGTGAGGGTGCGAAGACGGCCTTCGGCGCGGACCTGTTCGCTGATATCGACGCCGAAGCCGAGGACGTAGGAGGCGCGTCCGGGGACGACGATGAGCTTGTTGCGGTAGGCGACGACGCGGACTTCGCCGTCGGCGTGGGAGAGATGGAGCAGGCCCTGGGCCTCGCCGGTCTCGCCGATCTGTTTGAGGTAGTGGGGCAGGGAGGCGCGTCGCTCGGGCACAATGAACTCGGAGAGGTTGTGGCCGACCATGTCCTCCAGACGGCGTCCGATGGTCTCGGCTCCGTGGTGGTTGATGGTGAGGAGGTTGCCCCGGAGGTCGTGAGTGCAGACCATACCGAGGGAGCCTTCGACGAGCTGGCGGTAGCGGGCTTCGCTCTCGCGGAGGGTGGATTCGGCGGCGCGCTGGGTGGTGACGTCGATGCCGGTGGCGATGATGAAGGTGACCTGGCCCTGGCTGTCGAGCAGCGCGGTGGCGGACCAGGCGATGCGGCGGAGGCTGCCGTCGCGGTTGAGCCACTGGTTCTCGAAGACGGCGGGGAAGTGTCCGGAGCGGAGGCGGTCGAAGGTCTCGATGGCTTCGGGGATCTCCTGACGCGGGATGAGCTTGTCCCAGGCGTAGCGTCCGACGAGGGTGGGGAAGTCGTATCCGGAGGCGGTCTCGCAGGCGCGGTTGAAGCGGACGATACGACCGGCGGGATCGAATACGGCGACGAGGGCGCCGACGGTGTCGAGGACGGCGGAGACGAAGTTGCGTTCGACGGTGAGGGCGGATTCGACGCGCTGACGGGAGCGGGCGGCGCGGTCCATCTGGCGGATGCGGCCGTTGAGCTCGAGACGGGTGATGACCTGACGGCTGAGGATGCCGAGCGCGGAGGACTGGTCGGGCGTGAGAGAGCGTGGGGCGCGGTCGACGACCATGAGGGTGCCGATGGTGACGCCACCGGGTGTGGTGAGGGGCGCTCCGGCGTAGAAGCGATAGGTCTTGCCTTCGAGCAGGATGCCGTCGGGGGCGAAGTCGGGGTCTCTGCGGGCGTCTTCGATGACGTAGACGGTGTCGCCGAGGACGGTGGTCTCGCAGGGCAGACCGCCGAGGGAGACTTCGAGCGATTCGATCCCAAAACGGGAACGGAGCCAGATGCGATCGGTGCCCAAAAGGGAGATGGCGGCGACCGGAGTTTCGCAGATCTGGGCGGCGAGACGGGTGAGGTCATCGAGGACGGGATCAGGCGCACTGTTGAGGACCTCATACTGATTGAGGGCTTCTATGCGCAGAGCTTCGTCTTTGACCAGGAGAGCGTTCATTCAATTGTTCGATCGTAGGTTATGTGCAAACTATTGCGCACTCCTACTTTTGTTGCACAAGGACTTACGGTTTTGGGAGCGTACAACATTCACCAGCTGCGGGGGGCTCGTCTGCGCTGGCATCGAGGGCTACCTTCCAGGTTCCGTCGGGTAGCTTCTTCCATACGGTAAAGTATCGTCCTGTGATGACGACGGGCTCGCCGTTCTTATCTTTGGATCGGCCTTCGTAGTGGCCCCAGGTATAGCCCATGTCGTTGGAGGGGCCCATCTGGGCTCCCTGGGGTGTCCAGGTGAGCTGGTAGGTGGCGGGATCCCACTGGGCCTGGGTGGCAATGGCGGCGCGTCCGAGGACGGCTGGCTTGCCGTTGTTGAGGGTGACGGCGTCGTCGGCGAACCACTGAGAGAAGGCTTTGCCTCCGCCGGTGGCTACGGCCTGGGCGAAGCGGCCTTCGAGTTCCATGAGGAGGATGGTGCCGGGGTTGAGGGTGGGCTGGGCAAGTGGATTGGAGATGATGCCGGGGGATTGGACGGCTGAGGCGTTGGCAGGGTCAAGCGAGTTCGCGCCAGGGGTGGTCTGCGCGGCCAGAGGAAGGCACGCGCCGAGGCAACACAAAGCGCAGAGCATGATGTAACGGGGCATGGGCTGTATGCTACCAGCCGGCTGTGGGGTAGCCGGCTTTGGGATTATGTGTTTGGGACTGGTAAATATGTTCAGGGCATTAATAGTGTTCAGGACTGTTATTCTGCGCACCTGATGTTAAAGACGAAATCCGAGAGAATAATGTTGCCTGCGGCGGTGATTTTACTGGCCTTAGGCGCGGGTGTGGGGCTGCTGCACGGGGCTGGGTGGCATGAGGCCGGGGTGGTGATTCGGTGTGCCGGGATCGTTGGACTTGTGGTGTTTTCTCTTGGTAGACGTTCACTTACGCCGTGGATCTTTGTGGCGATGGTGGCGGGTGCGGAGCTGGGATTCGACGCTCCGGCGGTGGCGGTGAGCCTGCGGGTGTTCAGCGATATCTTTCTGCGGCTGATCAAGACGATCGTCGCGCCGCTGATTCTGGCGACGCTGGTGACGGGGATCGCGGGGCATGGGGATCTGAAGAGCGTGGGGCGGATGGGGATCAAGAGCCTCGTCTATTTTGAGGTGGTGACGACGCTGGCGCTGGTGATCGGGCTGGCGGCGATCAATCTGAGCCATGCGGGGGTGGGGCTTTCGCTGCCGGCTGCGGCGGGTGCGGGCGAGGGGATTGCGGCGCCTCCGCCGACGCACTGGCAGGATTTTTTGCTGCATGTGTTTCCGGAGAATATCGCGAAGTCGGTGGCGGAGGGGCAGATTCTGCAGGTGGCGGTCTTTGCCGTGTTCTTTGGGATTGCGCTGGCGTTGTTGAGCGCGGAGAAGAGGGAGCCGGTGCTGCGGCTGTTCGAGAGTTTGAGCGAGGTGATGTTCAAGTTTACGAATGTGGTGATGTACTTTGCGCCGATCGGCGTGGGTGCGGCGATGGCGTTTACGGTGGGGCAGATGGGGCTGGGCGTGCTGTTGAATCTTGGCAAGCTGCTGCTGACGCTGTATGGGGCGCTGGTGGGATTTGGGTTGCTGGTGCTGCTGCCGGCGGCGCTGCTGTTTCGGGTTCCGGTGAGGAGGTTTCTGGCGGCGGTGGCGGAGCCGGCTACGATTGCGTTTGCGACTTCGACCAGCGAGGCGGCGTTGCCAAGGGCGATGGAGAACATGGAGGCGCTGGGGGTGCCGCGGCGGATTGTGGCGTTTGTGATTCCGGCGGGGTATAGCTTTAACCTGGATGGATCGACGCTGTATCTGGCGGTGGCGAGCATCTTTGTGGCGCAGGCGGCGGCGGTGCATCTTTCGCTGGGGCAGCAGCTGCTGATGATGGTGACGCTGATGTTGACGAGCAAGGGAGTGGCGGGGGTGCCGCGGGCTACGCTGGTGGTTTTGCTGGCGACGGCGGCTACGTTTCGGCTGCCTACAGAGCCAATCTTCGTGATTCTTGGCATCGACGCGCTGGCGGACATGGCGAGGACCACGGTGAACGTGGTGGGGAACTGTCTGGCTAGTGTGGTGGTGGCGAAGTGGGAGGGGGAGTTTGGTTCGGAGCCGATTTCGCCGGTGGTTCTGGAGGGGATGGCGGAGTAGGCTCCAGCTCTTAGCTTCTAGCTCTTAGCTAAGAGCTAGAAGCTAAGGGCACGATTGCGCTACATTGCTGGCGGGTGATGGGGATCGATGTCGTTGGGATCGACCTTCTTTGCGGCTGCGGCCTTGGATTTGGTCGCGCCGCTCGGGTTGACGGAGTCGCGAAGTTCTTTGGAAGGTTTGAAGAATGGGACACGTTTGGCTGGGACATCGACTTTGGCGCCGGTCTTGGGATTGCGGCCGGTGCGTGCGTTCCGCTGCCTGGTGCGGAAGCTACCGAAGCCGCGGATTTCGATCTTGTCTCCACCTTTGAGGGCGCCGATGACGGCTTCGAAGAGGGTGTCTACGATGACCTCTCCGTCGCGGCGGGTGAGATCTCCGAGAGCGGTGACTTTATCAACCAGGTCTGCTTTCGTCATTGTTGGTTCCTTTCGTGCTGGGGAGGGCGATAGGGGCCTCGATGGACTGGTCCGTTGTTGTTGATTGTAGACGGGATGTCGGGGTGTTGGTAAGCCAATGCTGTCAAAGATTTAAAAGTGGTCGCTGTCAGTGCATTTGATGCAGGAACGCGGGAAATGGTCGGATGGATGCAAAAGAGTCCCATTTTTCATGGGACTCAAGGTGTTGCAAAGGCTCGGTTTATTCGCTAAAGGTTGAAGGGCGTTGCTTTACTTCCACATGAAGTAGAAGCCCGGAGATTTGTCGAGCAGTTGGCTGGGATTGGGAAAGAGGTCTTCTCCGTCGTCGGTGAGGATGGAGAAGACGCCACGTTTATTTTTTGCGGGGCGGACGACGCTGGGCTCGCCGGAGATTCCGGCGTCGCGGGCGGTGTCGATGAGGGCGGTGCGGTAGCCTCCGACCTTGTCGATGAGGCCGAGGGGGAGGGCCTGTTCGCCGGTCCAGACCTGACCGGTGGCGAGAGGTTTGATCTTGTCGTCGGTGCTGTGGCGGCCGGTGGCGACGTCGTGGATGAACTGGGCGTACATGTTGTCGACGAGAGACTGGAAGTAGGCCTGCTCCTGCGGGGTGACGTCGTGGGTGGGGTCGCCTGCGTCTTTGAGCTCGCCGGCGTGGATGACGACGCTTTTGAGTTTGGCCCAGCGCATGAGGTCGCCGTAGTTGGTCCACTCCATGATGACGCCGATGGAGCCGACGACCGAGGCGTCGTTGGCGTAGATTTTGTCGCAGGCGCTGGCGATGTAGTAGGCGCCGGAGGCTCCGACGGACTCAATGGAGGCGTTGATCTTCTTGTGCTTCTCCTGACGGACGCGGAGGACCTCGTGATAGATCTCCTGCGATGCGGCTGCGCCTCCGCCGGGGGAGTTGATGTGGAGGAGGATGGCTTTGACGGAGTCGTCATCGCCGAACTTGCGGAGCTGGCTGTCGATGGTCTCGGGGGAGAGGATGGCTCCTGAGATGTCGATGACGGCGACGCTGCTGGGGTTGATGCCGAAGCCTGCGGAGTCGCCGCCGACTGAACGCATGGTGGCCCAGACGAGGGCGGTGACGAGAAGAAAGACGGCTGCGAGCGATCCGGCGATGATGCCGATGTAGAACCAGGCCGAGCGGCGTGGAGCTGGAGCGAGTCCGTCGGGCGGGGGATAGGAGTGCGGCGGCGTGGCGTAGGGCTGGTACGGTGTGGATGGTGCAGGAGGCGGCGGCGTTGGAGAAGGGACGTAATCTTCCGGCATGCTGTGGAGTTTAGCAGGGAGGCGGGGTTTGCGTGAGGCTTGGCGCAGGTCTTCGGCGTAGGGGTTCGGAGTGAGCGGTGTGGACGAAGGATTGCGGTTCGGGAGCCATTTTGAGATCAAAATGAATCAGAAAAGAGGCGAACGAGGTTTCCTAACGTCTTAAGGGTGGGGTATGATAAGCGGCGAAGCCCTCCCTGGGTTCCCGCATAATTTTGTTTTTTGGATAAGGTTAGGCGACGGCCATGGCGCACCCGCAGTTAAGTATCGTGATTCCTGCATATAACGAAAGTGCCCGGATAGAGCATGCTCTGGATCGGGTGATGTCCTGCGTGGAGGAGAGGGGCTGGGATGCCGAGGTCCTGGTGGTCGATGACGGATCGAAGGATGATACCGCAGCGATTGTGAAGAGCTGGATGACAAAGTATCCGCGTCTGCACCTGGTGCAGAACCCGGGAAATCGCGGTAAGGGCTACTCGGTGCGTAACGGGCTGCTGCAGGCTGCGGGCGATGTGGTGATGTTTACCGATGCCGACCTGTCTGCGCCGATGGAAGAAGCAGAGCGTCTGCTGGCCGCGCTTGCGAATGGAGCGGATGTGGCGATCGGTTCGCGCTGGATGGACCGGACGCGGCAGACGATTCATCAGCCGCTGTATCGGCAGTTCTTTGGCCGGTGTTTCAACTGGGTGACGCGGGTGGTGATGGGTCTTCCGTTCAAGGATACGCAGTGCGGGTTCAAGGCGTTCAAACGTTCGGCCGCGCAGGTGATCTTTCGTCTGCAGACGATTGAACGTTGGGGATTCGATCCGGAGATTCTGTTTATTGCGCGGAAGTTGAAGTACGTGATTCGCGAGGTGCCGGTGACCTGGGGACACGATGAGCGCAGCCGGATGAGCTACCTGAAGGACGGCATCAAGATGCTGGAGGATATGGCGCGGATCCGGGGGAACTCGGTGGCGGGGCGATACGATGCGGCGATTGCGGCGATGAAGGACACGAGCACGATGGTGACTCCGCAGGTGGATCAGGTAGAACAGAGGGCTAAGGCGGGCGCTGAAGTTCGCTAGTCTTCCGCACGTCTTCCACATGCCTTCCGCTCGCTATGGATGCTTGATCGTTTGATTGCTTCGACGGCGCGGTATTCTGTTGGGGTGAAAGACTTTTATGTGGAAGATGCTCCCAGGTTCGATAACACGTCGGTGACGACGTACTTTGTTCTCTCTTCGTTGCAGGTGCGGGATAAGAAGCAGGGTGGACAGTTTCTTGCGTTGACGGTGAGCGATAAGACGGGCTCGCTTGAGGCGCGCATGTGGGATGACGTTGACGAAGCGATTGCGAGCTGCTCCGAGGGTTGCTACGTCAAGGTTCAGGGCGATATCTCCAAGTACCAGGGGAAGTTTCAGATCACGCTGAAGAAGCTGCGGATGGCGGCGGAGTCGGAGATCGACCCGGCGGACTATCAGCCTTCGACGCAGTTTGATGTGGAGCAGATGTGGGCGGAGCTGCGTGGATATGTGGACGCCTTTAAGAATGCTGAGCTGAGACGGCTGGTGTTTGCGTTTCTGGATGACGACCAGATTGGTCCTGCGTTCAAGGCTGCGCCGGCGGCGAAGCGGTTGCACCATGCTTGGCTGGGTGGTTTGCTGGAGCATGTGCTGACGCTGGTGCGGGTGTGCCTGGCGACGGCTCCTTTTTATCCTGAGGTGGACTCGGATCTGCTGGTAACGGGCGCGATTTTGCACGATATTGGGAAGATTCGCGAGCTGGCGTGGAAGTCGAGCTTCAGCTACACGCTGGAGGGGCAGATGATCGGGCACATCAGCATTGCGCAGGGGATGCTGCGGGAGAAGGTGCAGGCGCTGGCACCGTTTCCGGAGAAGCTGCGGGTGTTGGTGGAGCACATGATCCTGAGCCACCATGGAAAGTATGAGTTTGGCTCGCCGAAGCTGCCGATGACGCCGGAGGCTCTGCTGCTGAGTGCGCTGGACGACCTTGAGGCGAAGATGCAGGCGATGCGGAACGAGTTTGCGGCGGCGGCGGCGAGCGGGAAGAGCAGCGGCGAGGTGACGGACTGGGTGCGCAGTATGGACCGTCCGCTGTTGAATACGCAGGGTTATCTGAAGGACGAGTAGACAATACGCGGCGTAGGGAGGGTGATGGCGCGGAGTGCGGCTATGTGTTGTCTGATGGGAGATTGGACGTGATGGGTGTGGCGGGGTCAAAGTTCGGGGGCGGACTTAGGTCGCTATATGTGGGAGTGGGTGCTGTGGCCGGGGCATAATGGAAGTGTGGCCATATTAGGGAAATTGAGCGCCGCCGACTTTGTGTTCTTTATTATTTTTGTCGGCGTGATGCATGGGGTGCGGGTGGAGGGGCAGGCGCTTTCGATGGGGCCGGTTCAGGTCGCATCGTTTGCCGAGGGGCTGGTTCCGATCTCTTTTGAGAGGTCTGGGGCGATCTCTGAGGGATTGCCGGATGCGCCCGGGATGCAGGCCTCTGATGCGCAGGCGGCCAAGACCATTACAGGCACGGTGACGGACGTTAACGAGGCGCAGGTGACGGGTGCTCAGGTCACGCTCTCGCGCAAGGACTCTAAGGTGGAACGAGCGTTGGCGACGGACGGCTCCGGGTTCTTCAGCTTTGGAGATGTGGAGCCCGGGACGTACATGGTGACGGTGGCGGCGGCGGGGTTTGCGACGTGGGTGTCGCCGGAGTTTGAGGTGCGGGAGGGCGAGAGCTACGTTGTGCCGCGCATTGCGCTGCGGGTGGCTATTGCTACGACGAACGTGGATGTGGTGTTTACGCAGTATGACGTGGCTGAAGAGCAGGTGAAGATTCAGGAGGGGCAGCGTGTGCTCGGGATCTTTCCAAACTTCTATGTGAGCTATATATGGGACGCCGCTCCGTTGACTGCGGGACAGAAGTTTAAGCTGGCGCTGCGGAACGAGATCGATCCGGGGACTTTTTTCGGGACGGCGTTTCAGGCTGGCGTGGAGCAGTGGCAGAACGACTATCCGGAGTATGGACAGGGCGCGAAGGGGTACTTTACGCGCTTTGGGGCTTCGTTTGGAGATGGATTCAATAGCATTCTGATTGCTGGGGCGGTTCTGCCGGCGATTCTTCATCAGGACCCGCGCTACTACTACAAGGGCACGGGGACGGTGAAGTCGCGGACGCTGTATGCGATCTCGACGGTGTTCAAGTGCAAGGGCGACAACGGAGAGTGGCAGCCGAACTACTCGAATATCTTTGGGAATCTGGCGTCGGCGGGGATCTCGAATGCGTACTATCCGGCGGCGAGCAGGGGGGCGCGGTTGACGATCGATAACACGCTGATCGGGTTTGCTTCGCAGGCGGTGGGGGATCTGTTTCAGGAGTTTCTGGTCAAGAAGATATCGAGCGGGGTGAAGAAGAAGCCGTAGACTGAATGTTGCGGCTCCGGGCGCTTTGCTTGGGTTTGAAGGGTAGTTTGTTGAGGCGGGGGGAGTAACTTTTTGTCTCGCATTGTTACAATCGAAGTTCATCTTTATTTGATTTTTGGCGCGGTTTGCGCCGGGTAAGTGAGCGACATGTTGCGATTTTCTACAGCGGGGGAGAGCCACGGGGAGAGCCTGGTGGCCACGGTCAGCGGCATGCCTGCGGGCGTTACGGTGGAGCAGGAGTTTATCGATCGCGAGCTTTGGCGGCGGCAGAAGGGCTATGGCCGCGGCGGACGCATGCGGATCGAACGCGATACGGCACATATTCTGAGCGGCGTGAGGCATGGCAAGACGATCGGTTCGCCAATTGCGATGGTGCTGGCGAATAACGATTGGAAGAACTGGGTTGACATACTGCCTGTTGAAGCTGGCGATGCGACGAAGCATAAGGCTGTGGCTTCGCCGAGGCCGGGGCATGCGGATCTGGCGGGGAGTCTGAAGTACGACTTTCCGGATGCGCGGTATGTGCTGGAGCGGGCGAGTGCGCGGGAGAGTGCGGCTCGGGTGGCTGCGGGCGCGGTGGCGAAGTCGTTGCTGCGGGCGCTGGGGGTTGAGGTGGCGAGCCATGTGATTCGCGTGGGGAAGGCGGAGCTTTCGCGGGCTGCGACGTGGGAGGAGATTGCGGCGCTGCAGGCGAAGGATGAGGTCCTGCTGAACTGCGTCGATGCGGAGACTGAAGCGGCGATGAAGGCCGAGGTGGATGCGGTGCTGCGTACGGGCGACACGATCGGCGGGGTGTTTGAGGTGGTGGTGCATGGGCTGCCGCCGGGCGTGGGAACGCATGCGAATTGGGATGAACGGATGGATGGTCTGCTGGCGCAGGCGGTGATGAGTCTGCAGGCGGTGAAGGCGGTGGAGCTGGGACGCGGGGTGACGGCGGCGGAGTCGCTGGGGTCGGCGGTGCATGATGCGATTGGGTATGAGGGTGCTCCTGAGGATGGACGCGGGTTTACGAAGTTTTCGCGGGAGCAGAATAATGCGGGCGGGATTGAGGGCGGGATCTCGAACGGCGAGGATGTGGTGGTGCGTGGGTATCTGAAGCCGATCTCGACGTTGAGACGACCGCTGGGTTCGGTGAGCTTTGAGACGCGTGAGCCGGTGAAGGCTGCGTATGAGCGGAGCGATGTGTGCGTGGTTCCGGCGGCTGGTGTGGCGGCGGAGGCGATGGTTGCGCTGACGGTGGCGCGGCTGATGGTGGAGAAGTTTGGCGGTGATTCGCTGCGTGAGATGCAGCGGAACTTCAAAGGCTATTGCGAGCAGATTCGAGCGTACTGAGTGGCCGGGAGATTGGGCGAAAAGGTGAACAAGATACATGAGGTCGTGAAGTGGCCGGATCCGGTGCTGGCGAAGCCGGGCGAGGTGGTGACGGTGTTCGACGCGAAGCTGAAGAAGCTGGTCGATGAGATGTTCGAGTCGATGTATGCGGCGCAGGGGATTGGGCTGGCGGCTCCGCAGATTGCGATCTCGCAGCGGATTACGGTGATCGACGTGAGCTTCAAGAAGAATCCGGAGGAGAAGATCGTGTTGATCAATCCGGAGATCATCGAGCGCGAGGGTAAGCAGGTGGAAGAGGAGGGGTGCCTGAGTCTGCCGGAGATTCGCGAGAAGGTTTCGCGGTCGGAGTGGGTGAAGGTCAAGGCGCAGGATGTGACGGGGAAGTGGTTTGAGCTGGAAGGCGACGAACTGCTGGCGCGGGCGATGCAGCATGAGATCGATCATCTGGATGGCGTACTGTTTATCGATCGGCTGAGTCGGTTGAAACGGGACCTGGTGATTCGGAAGATTAAGAAGCTTATAAAGAACGGGGAGTGGTAAGGCACTTCGTTTAGAAGATATGTCCTGCCGGACGGGCCCACTGCTCGTGGGGAGGTCACTTCGTGACTTTTATACCTTGTCTCGGCAGGGTGATGTGCGATGGGCTTCGCGTTGCTCGGCGCGATCTTTTTTCCGACCAACGGGAGGACCGTTGCGGATGATGTTTCCACGAGCGGTACACATGTCACGAAGTGACCTCCCCACGAGCAGTGGGCCTGTCCGGCAGGACATGGGTTTTCAAGAAGGGTTAAGAGTATGAAGCTTATATTTTGCGGGACGCCGGAGTTCGCGGTACCGACGCTGGAGGCTGTGATGGCGGCGGGGCATGAGGTTGCGCTGGTGGTGACGCAGCCGGATCGCGCGGCGGGGCGTGGGATGGAGATGCAGGTGCCTCCGGTGAAGGTGGCTGCGGCGAAGCATGGGGTACCGGTGGTGCAGCCGGAGAAGATCAAGAACAACGTTGAGTTTCGCGCGCGGCTGGAGGAGATCGCTCCGGATGCAATTCTGGTGGTGGCGTATGGGCGGATTATTCCGCAGTGGATGCTGGAGTTGCCGCGGTTCGGGAATATCAATCTGCATGGGTCGCTGTTGCCGAAGTATCGCGGGGCTGCGCCGATTCAGTGGGCGGTGGCGAACGGCGAGGTGTTGACTGGCGTGACGACGATGCATCTGGATGCGGGGCTGGATACGGGGGATATGCTGCTGGCGCAGGTGGTGCCGATTGGGCAGGAAGAGACGGCGGTGGATGTGTATGGGTGCCTGGCTCCGGTGGGCGCGGAGTTGATGGTGAGGACGTTGCAGGAGTTGGAGTGCGGGACGGTTTGCAGGCAGGTGCAGGATCATTCGCTGGCTACGCTGGCTCCGATCTTGAAGCGTGAGGATGGGCGGATCGATTTTTCGCGGACGGCGCGGCAGATCCATGACCGGTGGCGGGGGTTTCAGCCGTGGCCGGGAGCGCATACGACGCTGCGGGGAAAGAAGTTGATTGTGCAGAAGATGCATGTGGCGGGCGATGTGGCCAATGTGGTCAAGGGCGAGGCGGGAGTGTTGACGGTGCAGGAGGATGCGATGACGGTTGCGTGCGGGGACGGGACGGTGCTTGGACTGGATGAGGTGCAGATGGAAGGGAAGCGACGGATGAGCGCGGCTGAGTTTTTGCGCGGGTACCAGGTGAAGAGCGGCGAACGGTTGGGGCTATGAAGAGGCCATCGGAGACGGGTTCAGGATTGGGTTCGGGGAAGCCGTCCGTGCGTGCGGGAGAGAGTGGGTTGAAACAGGGAAAGCCGGGGCCGAAGCCGGGGATGGTTGCTTCGAGTCGTCCTGCACAGAGACAGGGTTCTGAGCGGCGGCGTCCAGTGTCGGCGGGGCCTACGGCTTCGGTGGAGGCTTCGGTTGCGAAGATTACGCCGTCGCGGCTGGCTGCGTTTGAGATCTTGAAGCTGGTGGGTGAGGGCAAGGGGCATAGCGATGAGTTGCTGCACTCGCCGCGGGTGGAGGAGTTGTCGCCGGAGGACCGGAACCTGACAACGGCGCTGGTGATGGGTGTGCTGCGTTGGCAGATTGCGCTGGATGCGCGGGTGCGTTCGCTGCTGCAGCGGCCGGAGCAGAGGCTGGCGGAGACAGTGTCGATTGCGCTGCGGATGGGGGCGTTTCAACTGCTGCATCTGGAGCGGATTCCGGCGCATGCGGCGTTGAGTGAGAGTGTGGAGTTGTGCCGGGCTGCGGGTGAACCTCATGCGGCGGGGATGGTGAATGCGGTGCTGCGGAAGGTGGCGGCGGCGCAGAGGCCTGGGGTGCGGATTCACGAGTCGGTGGCGGCGTTTGCGGAGAGGCTGGGGCATCCGCGCTGGATGGTGGAGCGGTGGGTAGAGGCGTATGGGCGGGAGGTGGCGCTGAAGATCTGCGAGGCGGACCAGAAGGAGCCGACCGATGGGGGCATGTTTGCCGAGATCGGTGGGATGATGCCGCATATGGATGACGGGTCGCGGCTGGTGGCGGAGCTGGCGGCTGCGGCGGTGCCGGGGGCGAAGCGGGTGTGGGATTGCTGCGCTGCTCCGGGTGGGAAGACGCTGGTGCTGGCACGGCGGTTGGGGGATGCGGAGATGCTTGCGACTGATGTGAGTGCGAAGCGGCTGGCGCAGACCGAGGCGAGGCTGCGGCGGTATGCGTATGCGGAGCGGGTGCAGGTGATGGTCGCGGATGCGATGGATGCTAAAGGGGTTGAGGGGGAGTTCGATCTGATTTTGTGCGATGTTCCTTGTTCGGGGACGGGGACGCTGGCGGGAAATCCGGAGATTCGGCATCGGCTGAAGGTGGAGGATCTGGCGCGGCAGGCGGAGCGGCAGAGGAGGATTCTGGAGGGGGCGTTGAAGCGGCTGGCTTCGGGTGGGCGGCTGGTGTATTCGACGTGTTCGCTGGAGGCGGAGGAGTGCGAGGGGGTGGTGGATGCGATGAGTGGGGTGAGGCGCGTGGCGGTGGATGGGTTGATGACGGAGCTGGGGGAGCAGGAGGTTTTGTTGAATGGGTTGGATTTGGGGTCGGCGGTGCGGGATGGGGTGCTGAGGACGCTGCCGGGGGTGCATGGGTGCGATGGTTTTTATGCGGTGATTTTGGAGAGGGTCTAGCGGTTTTATTTGGGCTTGGTGGGTTGGTGTTTTTGCTGGGGTTTTGGCGAAGATGGGTGTTTTGGCGTGGTGTTTGGATGGTGAGTTCGTGGTGGTTGGTGTGGTGAACGTGGTTGGTTCGCGGTCACTTTTTCTGGGGTGGGGAGTACGACAGGTTTTTCGGGTTTATTTTTTGGCTTAGGCGTGGAGGGCATTGTTCCGGGGTGTGTTGGCCTGAAGTAATGCCCTCGATGGTGGGAGCAAGGCGCACATATGGAAAGATGTGGAACTTGCCCGGATGCGATGCGAGATCTGGAGAAGATATTGGTAGGTTGAACGTATTGCAGGTCCTTCGACTGCGCCTCTCGCGATGAAACTGCGAGAGGCTCCGCTCAGGATGACGCTTCTATATCCATCTATTGCAGACGCTCAAGATGACGTTTATATCAATCCATCACTTCCGCTCAATCCATCACTTTCGATCAGGCTATATGTCGATACTGCCTAATCTTTATCGAGAGGCGTTCTGGGTGGGAACGGGTTCTGCGATGAGGGTTTGGACTAGCTCCGTTACTTCGTGGATCAGGGCTTGGTGGTCTGCGGGGTTTGCGGGGCCGGCGAAGCCTGCGTGGACCTCGCGCACGCGGCCGTCGCGGCCGAGGAAGAAGGAGGTGGGCCAGCAGTTGAGGTTGACTGCTTGCGGGACCTTTTCGGTTAGCTGTTCGGTTTGGCCGGCGAGGAGGACGGTGTAGGTGAGGCCGTATCTTGCGATGAAGGCGCGGAGGCGGACTGGGTCTTTCAGCTGGTCGGCCTCTTCGAAGGATAGGTTGACGATTTCTAGTCCCTGGGCGTGAAACTGCTTGTAGAGGCTCTGCAGGAAGGGAGCTTCGTCGTGGCAGTTGGGGCACCAGGAGCCGCCGATGGCGACGATCACGACTTTGCCGTCAAACTGTGGGTCGGTGTTGGAGACGACCTTGCCGCTGAGGTCGGGAGAGCTGAAGGCGAATCGGGCTGTCGGATCTTTGACGGTGGTCTGTTGGGTGGGATCGGTGGGGCCGGGAAGCTGGGCGGCTCTGGCTTGTGCGGGACGGCGAGCGACGAGGTTTTGCTGATCGTTGATGTCGGCACGCAGGAGGTTGGAGACGAGGAGGGTGCCGTCTGGCTGTGGGGTGAGGGAGTAGAGGGCTGGTCCGGCGGCGGTGAAGTGGCTGACGGTGTAGGCCTGTCCGGTCCACGAGCCGTAGAGTGAGCCGGTGTCGCCGTCGATACGCTGGATGACGGCTTCGAGCTGGGGGGAGTGAGGTTGAGGGGTTACGTGAAGCTGCCATGCGGACTCGCCCTTGGCGGATTTGACGGCGATCTCCCAGTCTCCGTCGATGGTCTGGGTTGGCGCGGGGGTGAGTTTGCTGGTTTGGGTGTCGGGGGTCAGGTCGATTGGGTAGCGGGTGGATGCGGTGCCGAAGGTTCCGGCGAGGTGCCCGTTGGTGAGTATGGCGTCCAGCGTTCGGGCGTAGTAGTTGAAGGTGATCAGGAGATGATTGCCGGTGAGTGAGACGCTGGAGGCGGGACTTTTTTCGGGGCCGTTGAGCAAGGCGGCTTGAAGGTCGTTGGCGGAGCCGGTGATCTGGAGGTGGACGGGAACCTGCTGGCCGTGGGCTGTGGCGTCTCCGGTCCAGAGGCCGTTGATGGCGTCCTGCTTTTGACTATGCGCAATGGTGGAGACGGCGAGCAAAAAAATGCTTGCGAAGAGCTTCATGGACTGGCTCGATTCTTATTTAGATTTGTTCAGGAAGAAGAGGAGGTGCGCTGATTAGCGAGTGCAACAACGCGCGTCTGTGCAGGCCAGCTGGGGGCGGCAGCAACAACAGAGGCTGTAAAGCGTGTGCATGTAGTTAGGGTAGGCCAGGTGGTGGGGCTGGGTCAAGGAGTTGGTTGCTGACGCTGGACCAGCGGCGGATCTCCATGATCTTCCATCCGGAGCGGACGCCTGCGCAGGTGGTCGAACTTTATCCGGCTCATCTGCATATGAATATCCTTCCGCGTCTGCAGAACAGGGGCGTTGGAACGAGGCTGCTGGGCAAGTGGATGGAGGCGGCGAGAGGCAGAGGAGTGGAGGCTGTTCATATCGGCGCCAATCGCGCCAACACGGAGGCCGTCCGGTTCTGGAGCAGGCGAGGCTTTGGGGAGATAGCGGCGGGGCAGTTGAAGGGAAGAACGCTCTGGATGGGACGACGCGAGTAGAGGCGGTTCGGCTGATCGCGTCGATGCCTCGTCGGGGATGGTCATTTGCATCCTGCCAAAGTTGTATTGGCGGTGCGGAGGAGCGGGTACACACTACAGCAACTGTGGGAACGAAGACCGTTCCGAAGACGATCGGGTGCTACTCCTGACGATCATCGCTGGACTCCTGACTGGCGTTGACGTTCGCATCCTAAAGACGTCTTTGGTGCTGACCTGGCAGACGGTGTTCCTCCCCATGGCCCTGCCCTCTTCTCCGCAAGGAATGATAGCCGCCTTCGGGCGGCTATCTCATCTTTAGGCTTCATAAAGAACAGGCAAAGGCAGAAGCAGATCCCTGCGGGATGACAAACAAAAGGACAGGCAACGGCAAGTACAAACGCAGATCCCCTGCGGGGATGACAAGCAAAGGAGGGATGATAGGCAAAGGGACAAACAAGCAGGATGTGACACGCCTAAGAAAAAGCGCAGGTTTACTTGCCGGGGGCGGGGGCGTCGTTCGGGTGTGGGACTGGCAGGTAGGG
>NZ_LMUR01000018.1:258630-371985 GCF_009765825.1 Granulicella sp. L60
GAAGGCGCGGGCGACCATGCGGCGGCGGTCTTCGGGGAGCTCATGGTATTGCGACAGAGCGCCACGGACCTGTTGTCTCTGCGGCGGGGTGAGGTGCTCCATGTCTTCGGTGCGCTGCATGATGCGGCTGCGCTGCTCTGGTGTCATGTTGTTGAGCTGGGTGAGGCGGTCGCGCATACGTTGCTGGGTCTGGGGGGGCAGGTCGCGGAAGCCGGGTTCGTTTTCAAGGGCGCGCTGCTGGTCGGCGAGTGGAAGGTTGCTGTGACGATTCATCCACTGGGCGAGATGCTCCTGGTTCTGCCTTGGACCGACGTTGGATTGCGGGGCGCCCATGGGCCGCGCTTGACCGCCTGCTCTGCGCATCCCGCCTGGCTGGGCGAACGCTATCCCAGCGGCTGCGGACAGGAGCAGCGCGGCTATGCCGAGTCGGCACATGCTTCGGGATTTCACGAGAGATGGCATGGTATTCAATGAGATAGAAGGCCCATACACGGGTAACTTTGCATTTTTTGGGCTGCTAGAGAAGAGTAACTGCGATCTGTCTCCCTTCGAGATAAATATTTGTACCAGCCAAGCTTACATTTAGCTGGAAGGAGGAGCTGCAGCGTCATCGGGTTGGCTGTCGTCCTGGAGCTGATCCATCGTCTGCAGGGCCTGGTCGTTCTTGTCGAGAATCTGCAGATCCTGCACGGTGGCAGAGGCCTCCGTGTTTGGGTGAGAGGGAATCGTAAAGTCTGCGACGGTTCCACCGCCAACCAGAAGAATGAGGGCGAGAGCGCCTGCCATTGCGGGACGGAACTGGCGGCCGGTATTGAACTGGAGGCGAGACTTCAGGCGTTCGAACCAACCGGCCGGCGCCAGGGCCTGCTCTTCGCGCAGGCGGACGGCGAGCTTCTGGTCGAAGTAAGGGGAGGGCTCCGGCGCCTGCCATACATCGAGCAGGGCGAAGGTGGCCTCCATGGACTTGAACTCTCGGCTGCATTCCTCGCAGGAGTCGATGTGGGCGCGCACGGCGGCGTTGGAGGGCGCGGCCGGATCGAGGAGGAGATCAAGTACAGCGGATTGATATTTTTTGCAGATCATGGTGAACCTTTCCAACATCGGTTGCTTCAGGCGCGTTGTGCGTGTAGGCGCGTTTCGATTCTGAATTCTTCCCTAGTTTTCTTCATTAGATAAAGCCTTTGAGCTTCTCCCGCAGGGTCTGGTAGGCGCGGAAGAGGAGAGATTTTGTGGCGGACTCGCTCAGCTTGAGCACGTCGCCGATCTGCTTGTAGTCCATGCCTTCGTATTTATGCATGAGTACGGCCATGCGCTGGCGTTCCGGTAGATCGAGGACGTGCTGGCGGATGGCGTTGAGGCGCTCCTGGCGGAGGAGATTGGACTCGGCGCCGGGGGTTGAGTCGGCTACGTCGGGCGTGGTGCCGGTCTCGGAGTCGGCCTCGTCGAGATAGATGGTGGAGGCGGAACGCTCGTGCTTGGTGTCGCGCGCGTAGTTTACGCCGAGGTTGGTGGCGATGCGGTAGAGCCAGGTGCTGAAGCGGGCCTCGGCACGGTAGGTCTCGCGGGAGCGATAGATGCGGAGGAAGACCTCCTGGGCGAGCTCTTCGGCGACGGCCTGGTTGCGGACCATGCGGTACATGAAGTGAATGATAGGCTTGCGATATTTCTGGATGAGGAAGTCGAAGCCGGCCATGTTGCCGGTGCGCAACTCCATCATGATGGCGGCATCGTCCATCTGACCGAAGTCGCCGGCTGCGTGATGGGTTTCGGCAGCCTGGAGATTCTCGAGAAGCCGCGGGTTGATCGCGAGAGTAGCCATATCATCCATAACCCCGTCTTCGCGGTCGGGTTGCGGTTTCGGCTCAAATTCCGTTGGAATATCGCCTTCCGCTGGAATATCGCCGGCACCAGCCGAGCGGGGAGAATCTACCGGACCCGAACGACCGGGATTTGGAGGGGTAACGGGCATCCTGCTTTTCAAATTGTACCGCCATGGGGGTTGGCGGTTGTCGGTTGCTCCGAAGCATTGGTTCGGAAGGGGTTGGGGAGGCGCGGCGGTGTGGCCGAGATGAGAGGGAGATGTTATCCTTGAAAAAAGAAAGACTGGAGCCCTTCCGGTCTGTTGCGTGGCTTTGGTTGCGTAGCTTTGTGTATCTTGGGCGCATAACTCAGCGGTAGAGTGCCACCTTCACACGGTGGAAGTCGTAGGTTCGAATCCTGCTGTGCCCACCATAAAATCAACAACTTAGCGAAATCAAAGACGGTGCTTACGTAATGTGTACGTAATAGTCCGGTTTTGAGTCCGAGGTTGCGTCCGGCATAACGTGCCGCGGACGAGATGATCGTATGCAACTTGCTGGATTGACCTGTCATTCACAGAAGAGCGGTTTTCGCTCCTCTTACGGGTGAACTCCGTGAATCTTCGAGGCGATCGCTACACAGCGGCAGCCTACGGTGTTGATGTTCTCGCAGCTGTGAATCGGTATAGATGGAAGATCGGCGAGTTCGTATTCCCTGGCAGCCTCCACGCAGCTCGAACACGGACCACACGAAGAATTCTGAATCCTGGCCATAAGGACATTTTTATTCCTTCTCCAAGCGGAAACGTTTCTGAAAGAAGCGATGGAGGCGAAGAAATTATGAACAGTCGCTTTCGGCGTCATGGGGTGGCGCCATGGAAAGTTCACATCTGGGGTGAGCGTAAATCTACCCCCGATGAGTTCCGTCGCCATCCGTAGGCGAAGCTCTAGCAACTCACCGTCGGAGCAAAAGGAAAAGATAGGCAGCGGGGCAGTGAGACATTCTCGAAGATCGCTTGTGTCTGTCTCGCGGAGGTGCCCCTTGCCCATCGGGGGATAGAGCTGTCTATGAATTTCAATGGCACCAGCAAGGTTTCCGGCCTGAATGATACGCCTGACTTCGGACGCTTGCGCCTCACTCAATTTTTGCATGGCGAAGAGCATACACGCCAAAGCTCACTGCCGCTTCGCCCTTACACATCTGGGATGGATGGTTAGGTAGACGAAATGTGCGTAGACGCTGGCACCTAGAGAATCCGGTAGACCGTTTCGAGTTCCAGCTTCGGCATCAGCGACTTCGGCGGAAGACGCAGTCCGGAGAGGATTGTGTAGAGAGTTTGAGGATGGATTCCGAGCTGAGCAGCGTAATCGCTCGGCTCCAAGCCAGACTTTTGCATCTTCATCACTACCAGCATTTGAAGTTGGTCAGGCGATATGATCTCTGGCGCGCCGGGGATGCGGTAGGCGATCTCAAGACCGACCTTTTTTAGCAAATCAGGGCTAGGCTTTCTTGTTCCATTCGTGATCGCCCACAGCATCTGCCGCGTGATGCCCAACTTTTTGACGTAGTTTGTAGCGTCCAGTTTCAGAATCTGCATTTTGATAGTCAGGTACATCTTTAGCTGATCCGGCAGGATAATCGCGCTCGTTTCTGGCTTTCTTTTGGCAACCATGCCCCCAGCATAAGCAAGCCTGAACAGCATGTCTATGAAATCTAACGTGTCGATGTGCTTTTATAAACATAACAGTTGACATGTCTAAACTGTTATGTAATCTTCTACCAAGTTCAGTGACTTTGGAGGCTGTTGTGAGAAAGAAAAAAGTGATTCTTCGGGCGGATAAGGTGATGGCAAGGACCGGTCTTCCTAAATCGTCTCTCTACGCTATTCCGGGGTTCCCGGGCAGGATTTCATTGTCCGGTCGCCGGAGCGGATGGCTGGAGGATGAAGTAGAAGCTTGGATCGAGGGCCGGGTCAGAGCGTCCCGTTCAGGTGGCTTGTCGGATAGGTCGACGGCGGCATAAGCGCTATACGGAACGGTTGAGGATCCGATAATCCTCCGGTGTCGTCCGTCACCCGGCATCTTCACCAAGCGGCAAACCCGTCTGAATTTTCAATTTACCCAAACCCATTCGGAGTACCTGGATGCAAATACGCGACTGCAGACTTATGAATGAGGCTGGCGACCTCGATCGCTTTGTGACGCAGGAGTACGCCGATTGGCTGGTCGCGCGGGGTGGAGCGAAAAAGCTCACGCGAAAATTGAAGCTCAAAAGGTATCAACTGACCATGTCGACCAAGGCATCGGAGTCGCGTCTCTCGCCAACAAGTTTGACGGTCTCTGACATGGAGTCGCTGGCCGGCGTTCGCGATATGTCCCGCCGACTGGAAGATCGCCTCGAAGGCTACGCGGACCGCTCCATACATTAGGTTTCTCTTCTCTCATCTTGGACCTCCCTGCCGGGTTCTCCACGGTCAAACGCACTGGGCTAATGGCCTGGCGTCGAGACTGCAACCGGTAACGCGCCGCAGGCTCCAGCCCCGACGGTCGCGCGAAGTCAACAATACAGAGGGCTGGAAGAATCGCCGATAACGTGCGCAAAAACCTGACAATCGTTCCAGTCTTCGCTCCTGGAAAAAGTCCAACAGCGACTCCAATCAGCTACATCACACCCGACGCCGCCGATGATTTAGTGAAGCGTGGTCTCGCACTAAGCCTTAAGGGCAGATCGATAAGATTACTCGCCCGCGCCCGGATCTCTCCGTTTCGTCAGCTTGCAGAGCGGAACTCCGAAGCTAAGAGAGTCGGCAACGACCCTTCTAACCCTCGCGACATGGCAGCCGCTGATGGGGGCATCGATGGCTAAGGCGCCCGCATACCAGGAATATGCCGCCGACTATCTGGCCGACGAGACCATCAATCTGATGAGCCTTGAAGAAGAGGGCGCGCTGGCACGCCTCAAGCAGATTTGCTGGGTCTCCGAAAGTATTCCTTCCGATTTAGACAAGCTATCGCGCCTCTGCAAGGGAGCTCCAACTGTCGTTTTGAAAGCGGTGGTGGAGGCTTGCTTCAAGCCACATCCCAGCCTGCCCGATCGTTTGATCTATCCGAATCACGAGATCCAGAAAGAGAAGCAGGCCGAATGGAGGTTGAAATCGGCGGAGGCTGGAAAGAAGTCGGCGAAGGTTCGTAAAGAAAAAAAGAATAACGCAGAGTCCACCAACCAACCACCATCCTTGGTTGAACCAACAATCAACCAACCTTCAACTTTGGTTGAACCACCCTTTGAACCAAACGCCAACTCTTCTTTTTCGCATTCTCGAACATGCTGGATTACATCGCCGTGGGGGATAATGGCGCGGCGCGCGTTGACCTTTCTAAGCTCTCCCGCGAGCAGGCTGCTGCAATCTCTGAGATCACGGTTGAGGAGTTCACTGAGCGCACCGGCGAGGATGACAAAGGCAAGCCGACCTTTGAGAATGTCCGCCGCACGAAGTTCAAGCTCTCCGATAAACGCGGTGCCCTGGTAGATCTGGGCCGCCACCTGAAACTGTTCACGGATAAGGTGCAGGTGGACGGAGAGCTTCAGGTTGAGGTTCAGGATGTCAAGCAAAAGCTCCTTGCAAAGTTGCACTCGATAAATGGCACCTCCAACCCCCAAATTCGTTCCGGTAAATTCCGATGAAAAGCCATATAAAAAACCAGCAAGAACAGGCCGCCCAACTCCTCGCCGAAGGTCGCTATCAGTATGCGGAAATCGCTGAAAAGATTGGGATTGAGGTTCGCACGCTCTACAAGTGGCGCGCCCTCTCTACATTCACCGAACGTGTGTCCCAGCTTTCAAGTGACTTCCAGAAGCGTTCTTGGAGCCTCGGCATAACCCGAAAGTACTACCGCATAAACTGTCTCGCCAGCGTCCACAGCAAGCTTCTGACGGTGATAGAGCAGCGCGCCGAAGATCCGGACATGCAGAACGTGCCGGGTGGAAAGACCGGCCTGCTGGTGAAGACGTTCAAAGTCTCTGGTGAAATGGTGATGGCTGAATACGCCGTCGACACTGGCCTCATCCGCGTCAACGTCGGGATATCCTCCGACGCGAATGGCGTGGCCTCCACCAACCCGCCCGTCATTGGAGCATTGAACTTCGTGACTCCTCCACCGGGTCCGGTAGTAGTTATAAGCGGCAAGGCGGCCGTCAGGGGAAGTGCGCACATCAACTAATTATCAACACCACCAACCAAAAGGAGAATCACCATGTCAGTAGTAAACACAAGCGTCACAGGAAACACCTCACCACATGTCGTCATTGGCGGGTCTGAGTACCCGCTCGTTTCATTGACCTTTCGCCAGATCAACGAGATTGTGTTCGACAAGCGCGAGAACGAAGCGAATAAGGATATGGTCGAGCGCCGGCTGCGCGGTGTCGCCTACAGCCTCCTCAATGGCGGATCTTTCGAGGGGAAGAAGGCGGATGAAGTCATGGACATCGTCGACACCAAGACCCCCTGGATGGATGTCGGCACCGCCTTCGTGGCCATTCTTGAAGTCAGCGGTTTGAAAAAGGATGCACCGGGGGAAGCTCCGGCAGCCGGTTCGACTACAGACGAATCTGCTGCCGAATAGTCAACGCCCTGCAGGGTTGGAGTTTCAGAGACGTCGAGGATCTACCTTTTCCTGACGTCCTTGCACTCCTCGAATATTGGGAAGAATTCCCGCCAATCAATGAGCTATTCCGCAGCTTCTCCGGCTACAAGCCCACCCCCAAAAAACAGGTCCAGGATAACGAGGCCGTGCGGACCGCGAATAGCGTGTTCGGGCGAGCAACGCCCTATTCAGAGATGCCGCAGTTCTTGCGGGATGCTCATGCTCAGCACAGAAAGTAGGAATTGATGTCAGATGACTCCGTAATTCGGATAGGCACTTCAGTTGATATATCCAGCCTTCAATCGGGAATGGCGGCCGCCGCCGATGCAGTAGCATCCTCCTCTGCAAAGATGGAGGATGCACTCTCAGCAGCGGCTGATGCTTTCGATCAGACCGTAGCGGCGACAGAGGCCGCAACCGATGCGATCACCGAATCGTTTACTGCCATGTCCGCTCAGGGGCAAGAAGCGCTTGCCGCTTTCAGCGATAGCAGCGTCCAGGCGGCCACAATCGCTTCTGCAGCTATGGAGGACAGCGCAGCCGCCATTACCGCTGCGGTCGACATCCAGGCCGCGGCGTACGCCCAACTGGCTGAGGCCAAGGTAGCTGACATGCTGGCGACTAAGTTACTCGCCGGAGCTTATAAACAGCTACAAGACGGCGAACTTCAGGCTGGACTGGAGACGCAGGTCCTTGCGGGCTTCGAGGAGATCGCGGCCGTAGCTGCAACCAACCTGAAGGATGCCAAAGCCAACCTCGCCGAGGTAACCGAGTACCTGAACGTCCAGACGAGCATGGAGGCTACAGCAGACGAAGCCGTCACTGCGGCAACCAATGCCATGGCCGATTCAGAGGAGCGTGTAGCAACAGCCACGCGTGGCGCTATTTCAGCACGTATGGCAGCAAATACGGAGCTGCGTCTCTTTGAAGGCAACATGCAAGGCTCGACCCGGGCCGCCGGCGCTCTCCTGAGTATGATTCCCGGCCTTGGGGAGGCGATGCAAACCGCCTTTGTGGCGTTCGGTGCGCTCGCCCTGATTGAAGTACTCGCACAGGTGGGCGAAAAGCTCTATTCCTTGGAGCAGGCATGGGATTCCGTCGCTCAAGCTGAGAAACGTGCGAGTGATGAAGCGGGCAAGGTAATCGACTCAATGCAGGCCGCAGTCGATAGGGCCTCGGTCGCCGCACGCGACCTCATAGAGAACACCCAAGGCCATGTTGGCGCTCTCAAGTTCGATCTGGAGCATCTTCGCCTGACGGTCAATAGAGACGACGTTTCCAAGATTACCGATGCCGAAAACAAGGTGAAAAGCCTGCAGGCACGTGTCGCTGCGGGCACGTCGACGGTAGCAAGTGGAACTGTTGCCGGTCCTGGTGGTGCCGCCGTCGTCGGCTCTAAGCAAGTGGTCTCAGATGATGCCAGAGCTGCGCAGGCGGCCATGGCGAACGCCACGAACGAACTTGCAACGGCTCGTATAAACCTCAAGGCTGACACCGATCAGCTTTCCGTTGCTGAGATCCAATTGAAGGAAGCGCAGCAGCCCAAAGATACGAGCAACAAAGCTGCCAGCGAACACCTGAGAGCTCTCGAGGCGGGGCTGGTCCAGCAGGAGCTCGTCAATGGGAAGTCAGCCGCAAACGAGGCTGCTTACTGGTCGCAGTACGTCTCGACGTTCTCCGCCGGATCGTCGCAATACGACGCTGTCGCGCAGAAGTTGCTATCGGCAAAGCAAAGGGTCAGCGAGGAGTTTGGCAGGGATGCCATCCGCCAGGTCGAAAGCGATGCTCAGTCCGCTGCCAGCAGTGAGAAGCTCGGGGAGGAACTGACAAAGACGTACCTGGATATCTCGAAGCAACAGGAAGAAGCTGCCAAAACTCAGGCTGAATTCGACGCCGAGACACGCAAGATACAGGAGAGCGAAGCCGAGAACGCTGCCAGCTTGAGGCTGGCCGGCATTGCAGCCGCTGAGGCTGAGGGCGGTATTTCGAAGCTGGCCGCGGCTCAGCAGATCGCTGCGGTACATGCTCAGGAGTACACCGACAAGCTGAAGGCCTTGCAGGCCCAACTGGATGCCGTCAACAGCGAACAGCCGACCGATCAGAAGGGCGTAAATCAGCAGGAGTCACAGGGCGCCGGGATTCAGCAACAGATGACACAGGTGCAGGGACAAGCTGCCGTCTCCAAGAGTAACGATACGACTAAGGTCGCTCAGGCTCAAATGCAGCCGTATCTGAACGCGATCAATCAGGTAAATCAATCTTGGCTGACTACACAAAATGCCCTCATCAACGGCACCGAGCGAGTTGGTTTGGCATTCGCGAAGATGGGGCAGTCGCTAGTCTTGTCCGCCATTGACGGACTGGAAAAGCTCGCAGTCAAATCGCTGACTACGGAACTATTAATGAGGTCTCAGCGCACTGCGACAGTAGCTACGAACACGGCAACTGATGCCTCTGGCTCTGCAGCCTCCCTGGCGATCGCTCAAAGTGCTACCGCCTCGCAAAAGCTTTCAGCTGCAGAACTGGCGTTCACCAATACTTACGCCACCGTCTCCGGCTGGCCGGTTGTAGGCCCGGTCCTCGCACCCGTGCTCGCCGCTGGGGCATTCGCTGCGGTTGCAGCCTTTGAAGATGGGTCCGGATACATTCCACGCACTGGTATGGCGATCCTGCACCAAGGTGAAGCCGTCATCCCGGCACCGACTATGAATGAGCTCCGGGGTAGCTCAGTTGGTGGGGATCCTCTCACCATCAACCAGAACAATCATTTCAACGGCGGATCCACGGACGCCGACTTCGTCCGCCAGCTCAACAAGCATTCGAAGCACGTCGCTGGCGCCGTTCAAAAACACATGCGAAACGCGGGGCACTGATTTTACGAAAAACTGGCGCGCGGCAAAGCGGAAGTGCGAACGATTGCAGGCTAAAGGATCAGTTGAACTCAGCTAGTTGCTTGTCAGATATCCCTGCAAAAACACGGCATCAAACTCACCGGTGTAATAGGTTTGACATACATTCTCATCGTCTTCGACATACAGGTAGGAGCCGGACCCGAAAACGATTCCGGTCGGATAGGTGAAGTGGTAGTTTTGGTTTGGAGTTATATGCCAACGGCTGAAGGCCGGTTGATGGCCGTTACCGGAGGCGACTTGAAGGAAAAAGTCGCGGGAGGTGGAACATGCCTGACTGTCAGGCCTGGCCGTGATGTCGACGGACGTCACAACGAAGGATTTGCCGGTCGGCACTTGGAAATAAGTGCTACTGCCGTTGTAGTTATCAGTGTCTTTGTTAATCACGGTGCAAGGCACGTTATTGGTCGGGCACTGCAGGTCTAGGATCTGTGCTGCCTGGTGATCCGTGCTCTGGATGACCGCCGGATTCAACGCCGTATTCGTCACCTGCACCATCGCCGCCGTGACGGCGTATACCGCTTTGGGTGTCGTTAATACAAAGACTGAGGCCGCAACCGCCACGCTGCCTATCGCCAAAACAAGTTTATAAAGTCGCATCAGAGTCCCTTCATTTCTTTTCGTGACATGTTCCTGTTTACGGATAGCCAGCCGGCGACAAGCATTGCGCCTGTCCCGACCAGATCAAGCGATGTTGGCTCCGGCACTGGCGATGGGGCCGATCCCTTTGCCCCCGTCACGTCCAGGGCCCAGGCGGCTGTGTCAGTATTGCAATTCTCTTCATCCACGCAGGTCTGAAAGACACCGCCCGTCAGATCGATGAAGCCATCGCCAAGGTATGCCGGCGAGTTCTCAAAGACGGCCGACGGGAGGTACTCGCCGTCCGTCAGCAACACGGTGTAGGTTCCGGCCTCCAGCCCGCTGAACGATAGCGCAAGATCGCCGCACTGACCGGGAACGCTGCCGATCGTCACGGTTCCCGCCGGCGGACAGCCGGGCGCGTCATTCGTCAAAATGTCCGAGGTCCCACCTACAAATACGGCGGTGTCGCCGGTCCCGGAGAAGAATCCAACGAACGGATCAAACCCGCCGGGCGCAATCTTCGCTCCGGCCGCATTCACGCCGCCGCCAAACCCATACGTCTGCAAGGTCACCGTGCTATTGGCCCCCACATTAACCGCCACAGCGAAGCTATCCTCCGCATTGGCCAGAATGCCGGTGTACGAAACCGTCTCCGCCGGAACGGTGCCTGCGGCACAGATGACGGACATCAACATCACGATCCTGCCCCACAACCTGCGATTGTTCATAGTCTCCTCAAGTCACATTGAACATTTTCGAGCTTCTGTGCCGCGTCCCGGATTACAAGATCTCTGTGCCGATGCGTCCAAGATTGCCTTGGAGGAGGTGTTCGCGTCCTGATGGAAGTAGTATGGAACCACGATTTTTCTCAAATCGTGCACTCCGTCGATAACGTAAGTGGGTGAGACTGAGCCGACCAGGCGGCACAAGGAGAAGCGATGATCTTCCGATTCGACCGCTTCGACGCAGATGATGCTGCATTCCGACTGATTGCCGATGGTGTCCCCGTAGCCCTGGAGCCGAAGGCGCTTCGCCTTCTGCTCTACCTGATCCAGAACCGCGGACGCCTCATTCGCAAGCAGGAACTGCTCAACGCGGTCTGGATGGATGCTGCCGTAACCGAGAGTGCACTCACCCGCTCGGTTGGGCTGCTGCGCAAAGCGCTCGATGACAATTCACGGGCCCCCCGCTTCATCGAGACAGTGCCCACCGCCGGTTTTCGCTTCATTGCGCACGTCGACATCATCGCAGACGCGGAACCGGACGTCGAACGCGACACCATCCCGTTCGTGCCGCCACAAACACCCGCACCGCTCGCGCAGGCTTCGCCGAGGACCAGCTCACGATACCGCGTTGCCGCCGTAACTTTCCTTTGCCTTACCGCAGTTACAGCCTTCTGGTTCTTCACCAGGCGAAGCCGGGCGGAGCCGATCCGCTCGCTGGCTGTACTTCCGCTCGAAAACCTCTCCGGCGATCCCTCGCAGGAGTACTTCGCGGACGGTATGACGGACGAGTTGACCACCGAACTCGCGCGTATCCCCAACCTGCGGGTCGTCTCCCGCACGTCGGTGTTGGCCGGAAAGGGCACGCACCGGCCTTTGTCGGCCATCGCCCGCCAGCTTGACGTCGAAGCGATCATCGAAGGCTCCATCGTTCGCTCGGGTGATCGCATCCGTATTACGATCCAGCTGATCGACACACGCACCGATCGTCATCTTTGGGCCCAGTCCTTTGAGGGATCAGCCTCGGACGTTTTGTCTCTGCAAGATAGTGTTGCGCAACAGATCGCGGTCCAGACGCGGCTCGTCCTCACGCCTACCGCGCCGCACATGGCTGTCAACCCGGGAGCGCACGATGCGTATCTGCGGGGCCGCTACTTTTTCGACAAGCAGGACTTCTCGCACAGCCTGGAGTCCTTTCAGCAAGCGGTTACCCTTGATCCTACCTACGCCTCCGCGTTCGCCGGCTACGCGTCCGCGCTCGATGCCGCCGCAACGTTCGGCATCGGCACGCCCGAACAGTTGATGCCAAAGGCAGTGACAGCAGCGAAGCGGGCGATCGAGCTTGACCCTCAGAACGGTGAAGCCTACACGGCTCTGGGGAGCGTCGAGACGATCTACAAATGGAACTGGACCATGGCCGAGCAGAACATTACCCGCGGAATCGCGCTAAATCCGAACGATTCGATTGCCGAGTTCAAGTACGCGGTTTACCTGGATGCCGTTGGCCGGGCGGACGCTGCCGTGACTCACATGCGGCGCGCCGTTCAGCTCAACCCTCTTTCCTTCATCATCAATCGCAGGCTCGGTGCGACGCTGTACCTTGCCCGGCACTACGATGAGGCACTCTCCCAATTGCAGCGCGCGGCGGAGATGGAACAGCACACCGGCTCGATCGATAACTACATCAGTCTTATCTACGAGCAGAAGGGAGAACGCGATCAGGCCGTGCAGCACGATTTGATTGCGCTGCATGAGAAGAATCCCCGGTTCGACATCGCTGCTCTCCCTGGCATATATCAACAGCGTGGGTGGCAAGCATACTGGCGTGCGCGCACCCGCACCATCCTCAACACCTCATCGGACGCTTGCACCGCATACGAGATCGGCATCGCTGATCTTCGTGTCAACGAAGTGGACCAAGCGTTTGGCTCGTTTCAACATGCGCTCGACAGCCACTGTTTCTACATGGCACTCATCCGTGTGGACCCATTGCTCGACGCCGTACGCCACGACTCTCGGTACGCCGCTCTCCTGAAACGTATGCATCAGTAAACGCATCATCTCCTTGGAGATGGCTAAAGACCTCACTCTTTTATCGACCCCGCTAACACTGCCGAATTGCGCCCGCGTATTTTCGTCTCTCATGTAGGAGGCGCTGGACCGCTTTTTCTCTAGCGTTGACAGCCGACACGAGCGACATGAACTCGGTTCGGCTTTGCTGTATTACTCAAGCCTTGGCGCCGACTAAAGGAACCCGATTGAGCCCTAGAACCTGAATTGTCGTGGTCCCACGTTGCGTCAGGCTGCCGATCCCGCCATCCCCTCTAAGACTTATGTTTGTCTGTGCCATCAAAATAGGGATCAAGAAGAAGCGGGTTTTCGGCAACTTCTAAATCTGGAACCATAATGAGCTAAATCGGGCCGAGCCTTGCGTACGATTTGTTTCGTTACCCCATTCTCTGCAAGTGAGCGGAGTGGAATGACACCCCTCTGGGCTCATGATCGTCTCTCTGGTTGCTAGAACCTAGCGTGACCGCCACATTCCTCATGCGGGCAGTGGCATTTCATGGCCGTGACCTTCTTAGAGTCTTCACAGTGGGCGGAGCAGTACTTCTTGCCGTCTGTGCATATGCAGGTGCAGACTTCGCGCGCGCACTTTTTGGGTTGGCTGGACATTACCTACCTCCTAAACAAGTTGCGGAAGAACTCTAGCACGAATCAGAGATCATCTGTTCTGGCGGGCAAGCTTTGCATGGAGAACTGCATTGTGATTTACTTCTGAGCTAGCGCGCTCGGGAGGCGTAAATGTACGCTCAGCAACATACTTTTCTATGTCCTCCTGGTCGTACTTCACGCTTCTAGCCGTCAGACGAATGAACGGCGGGTCCGGTTTTGGCGCAATGCCAGCCGCGAAATGTTGAGGCCTCAACTCCCATCATCTCGGCAGCTTCTTTTGTCGAAATCAACTTCATTCTGACCTCATTTGGAGGGTTTATCAGTACTTTCGGGAATTCCCAGATAAGCCTCTAGGGCCTTTCGCGAGATGCGATAGACGCTACCTATTTTTTTGCCAGGGATCGTCCCGTCTTTCAGTCTGCGCATCATGGTTGGGTAGGAAATACGCACCACTTCGCAGGCCTCTCGCGGGGTTAGAACCTCCCCGCGCATACGTGCCAGCATCTTAGAGTTTCCGATTTCCATTTGCGAATCGTACACGTGTTTCCTCCGCCTTACCATCAGGCATGCGGCGCAGTGAGGCGCAACCCTCACCGCGCCATAGGAAGTAGCATGTTCGGTTGAGCTGAACCGGATAGGGATACTCCCCTCCGGTTCAGAGGCGCGCTACAAAGCGAAGATGACGGAAAGAAATACGACTGCTGCGATGAACAAGATCAAAATAGAGTACCCCGCGACTTGAAACGGAGATCGCCTGATTTTGAGGCATAGTGCATCATAGATTTTAGACACTAGGTTGCTCCTGACTGAGCGTTTACGGTGGTGCCCCTGCAAGGGCATTGCTGACTGGTGTCCGATAAGGGCCAGTCTAGAGGCTGGCCCTTATCCTTGGGTTTTCATGCTCATGGTGCAGCATGTATAGATCAAGCGATCGCCGCGGAGAGCGGCAATCATCTGCTAGTGAAGGATCGTTTCGGGAGAAATGGGTATCTCAGACGACCTCTTGATACTGTGTAAACTCAGACGATACTCTCGACGCTCCGCCGGTGTACGTGGAGTGAGACGGTCAGGGGAGAGTCGACCTGCGTTGTAGGCTCGCCAGATGGCGTAAAGGAAGCTATGCTCATCCCCGCTGGCAGCATCTTTTACAAACTGCTGCCTCAGCTTCCAATACATCGGGCAACGAGTGAGATTGAAGATCGGTTCGGGCCCGTCAATGTTGATATCGTTTTCGGATTCGCACTCTGCAGCCAGGGCTAAGTCTGTATTTTCTTGGTATGCGCCCCATAGAAAGTGATTTCCAAAATGCTCTTCGCTTTGGTTTTGTTTTTCATCTTCCCAAGGTTCGGGAAATTCTCGCTCTTCGGTATAGCTTTGCGAAGAGATCTTCATCAAGAGATCCCTGAACAGCACTTCTAGAGCTGGCTGTTCTTCCACCTCGGCGACCGAAGGGACTTCTGCTATTGAGGCAGATTTACGGTTTGTCCTAAAGGCAGAACGTTTTAAACTCGGGCGCTCCATCTTTCTATCCGAAGTTTTTCTGCGTGATGGCTGGACGGGGCTATTGGTATCAAGGATCGTGTCTTCGTGCATGTTGTTCTCCATTCCTAGGTGACGGTTCTTTGATATGGCGTGGGGCGCAGATTTGCCGATGAAGCAGAGCACGCTCCACAGGTCATAGAGTGTCGGTCATGCTTGCTTCAACAGCCAGTGAAGATCCACATTTGGAAAGATCTCCCTGGCCAGCGCACAGACGGCGCGCGTAAACATCCGATACGTTCGCATGAACTTGATCGACGCAGGGGATCCTTCGGGCTGGGTATCGCAAAAGGAGTTGCCCTCCGCGAGTGCAGCCGCATAGGTGGAAAGCACATCATCCAGCAGCTTGAGAAGCAAATTCTTTCTCCTATCGAACACCGTATCGTTGTCAGCAAATCTCGCCCTCGAAAGAGCTTGGGTTACCTCTACCCACCATCCGACGGCTGGTAGCATTTCATTGAAATAGCGGCCATCTAGCAAATCCTCCTCTAATCCACGAGCGTATTTGTATCTACCTTCGTAGATCGCGTCGAGGTCTTCGACCGAGATAGTCAGAGTAGGGCGATTGACGCGGCATCTATTAATGGCTTCGAGAGTGCCAAACGAGTCCTCAAGAGGCATGGCTTGCAGTGAAGGAAACTGGAAGGGATAGTTGGAAATACTCGACATACTGTTCTCCGTTCTGGTTGTCGGCGCTGTGATGGAGCGTAGGTCCGCCTTCATGGGCCAAGGCGCCACGCAGGTCGTCGGACCGCCCTCGAGCGGAGGGCGGATCTGGCGGGTGCTCTAGAGTTTGTCGGGAGTTATAGGAGGATTGGCAGCATCAAACACTGCCACATCGATGCGGGCAGGTGACATCTTGCCAGCCAGGTACATGCGACTGCATAGGCAGAGCAGATTGAAATCCCCACTCAGCTGTTGAAAGTCTTTGACCAGAAGAGCATACATCGGCGATTCCTTCATCGCGGCCATCGCAGTTGCTATGACTGGCTCCATCTGACCGGTTACGTCGCCGTAGCAGATCCTTGAGAGGTCGGTCTGAGCGTCGCTGAGACCCCAGCCGAAGAGGTGTCGGAGATCTGCCAGCTTGTCATCAAACCGCTTCATTTGGGCGGCGGTGGGTTTGGTGGATTTCTTCTTGAAGACGCGGGTGGGTGTAGCGCTGATATTCTTCTTGGTAGCCACTGTGAGTTCTCCTGGAACTTCTCTGGTTAGCCTCTGGCTGAGTGTTCTAGCACTCACTGGAGGCGTTTTATTGTTTGAAGAGTGCCTGGCGCTCTCCTCTGTCGGCGCCAATCAAGCTTGGATCAGGTTAGTAGGTTTCTGCTCGGCATCATTAGGTTCAGCACCGCGAGCAGACATTGCGTCGTAAGCTTTGTTCGTTGTTCTAGACACTGCGATGATATGACCGCCGTTATACGTTTCGCAGATGCATTCGGTGGGCAGCTCTTTGAATGACATTTGAACCTCCTTGAAGCTGTCTCTATATTCGTCCAACTAGTTGGACTTGTCAATAGAGTTGGACAAATATATTTTCAGCGAATACACTTCTTACATGGAGATTGACCTGGCGCAGGTAAAGGGGTTCGTGGAGAAACTTGCTGAGGACGCCGGCGGCGTTCGCCCCTTAGCTGCAAAGCTTGGCGTCTCTCATGAAACGATCTACAGCGCTATCAAAGGAAAGTGGCCAAGTAAGAAACTGGCGTCCGTCCTGAACCTGAGACTGCTCCCGCCGTCAAAAGCTGTCCGAGATGAAATGCTGAAATAGCACATTTCCGCAGTCCATTCCAAACTAAGAAAGCTCGTTCGTACTATCGAGGTAGGTATCCAGATTCTTCCTTGAGCAGCGCCATTTAGAGCCTATCTTCTTCGCCGGTATAGTGCCATCCTCAAACCTGCGTATCACGGTCCGGAAGTTGAGCTGAAGAATCTCGGCTACCTGATATGGAGTCAGAACCTCATTCCGTATCCTATCTTTCGTGCGCTTATTTTCCAGTGTCATCGGGAAGATCCTAGCAGCATATTCTCGGGCTAAGTGTTGCATTCTTTGTTCTGCCACTAATTGGTGGCCCGACGAGCCACTAATTAGTGGCGCGCGTCTCATATATGAGATTCCCACAGGCTTTTGCCACTAATTACTGGCTGGTCTCGAAAACGTAGAGCTAAGCTACCTGGATGAAGAGAATCTCGCTGACGGAATTTTGGTATTCAATGATTCGAGGCGTAGAACGCGAACTCTACCTGTTGCGTCTTGAGGAGGCCGATATCCTGAAGATGGACCAGGCATACCGAAAAGGATCTCCATTGCCGAGTCCCAGACTCCTCGAAACACGAGCTGAGATCGCGAAAAAGATGGACTATCTCGCTGATCTCCAGTCAACGCTCGCAGAAGTTCAAGAGTTGGAGCGACAGCTTCATAAGCCGCCGGAGACCCAACGCCCCTCCAGCTATTCCAAGGCGCAACAGACCAAACGGAATCGCGGCCTCTGATGGTGTCAAGCTCATAAGCAAAACTTTGCACCGCTGCCTGACGAACTCCACCGGATTAGAGGTCAGATGATGACGACGGGAAACCTGACGCCCATGACCAGTAGACGAAGAAGGTCCGCCGGCGATCGTCTATCTCAACACGCTCGATACCGCGGGCGGATGCGCAGAGATAAGATGCCTTGGTCTAGTCGATGATGGGACCGATGCGTTCCACCATCGAAATTAGCATGGCACGTGCTCCAGGCAGCCTAAGCCACACTATTTTATTAAATGGCAAAAGCCCGTCACCGGACCCAATGCAGACAACTCAATGGGGATGGCAGCGGGCTTTTTGGTGTTCAATGTGGAAGCTGTTGTGTTCTCACTCCAACAGTCTACGATTGGGCCCAAGAATTTTCTATCCACCCGAAGTTGCATGATGAATGCCACAAACGTCAGGATCACTTTTGACACTCTGGCAATCCTGCAGTTGGCAGAAGATTCGACTGCATTGCCTCAAGGCGACATGTCTTTGCTCCTCTTTCTCATACCAATCTTTTTGGCGGCAGTCCTTCGTCATGAGATCGCTGTAGAGCTATAGAAACTGTTCTCTGTACAAGCTCACGGTAGCGTGTCTCTGAAATCAGGAGATCTGCTTCCAATTCTGAGCGAAGCTTCATTGCGCTGAACCTTATTTGGAGTGGATTGAAGGTGGGATGGACAGGGGAGTGGCGTTCGGATCGAACCTGCGGCTCACTCCCTCGTACTCTCAATATGATGCGCGACGCATGCGGAAGTCTGTCTGTAAGATCGCTATCAATATGGTTAGCTGAACTCGTCATCTGAGTGGGATATTGCCGTTTCGGTTTCTGCCAGAGCTGCATACAGCTCGTACATCATAGCGCTGTTTGGAACCCCATCTGAGATTTTTGATTGTTCGATATTTATTTCGTCTAACAGACATTCGCGTCTGCGATGCAACTCTCGTACTGAACGCATTACTACTAAGATGGTTTCCCAATCGCTTCGTTTGCATGGCCACGTTCAGTTTCTAGTCTTTGTTCTCACACAATAAACAACACATGCTAGAGCCAAAATGACAGACACTACCATCACACCGACGACATCATGATCATATTCAGGCAGGTCTCTATCGAATGAATCAGTGCTGCTGCTATAGAGACGGCGAACAACACGATGCCACATTCACTCATAACTTGTCTGGTTCTCGAATTTGTCATGCGGAATGATCAGACCAACAAGTTATATTTGTCGAGCAGAAAGTGAAGTCAACCAAACAGAGAGCCCGTTTCATCTGCGCACGGCTCACATGGCTCCAGCAACTCAGGTGAGTTGTTCCTTACGTTCCCAACGTTCTTGCTGACCTTCCACGCCGTCATCTCTTCTGCGACGTGCGGCCTCAATACATCCACTGGAGGCTGTTGAGGATCTACAGGGCCAAGCCATCGGCTCCAATCAGCCCGTGGAACTATCACAGGCATACGAGTATGTATTGGTTGCATGAGTTCGTTTGGATCTGTAGTGATGATGGTAAAAGTCTCTAGCGGGAGATCCGGCACTGGGTCTCTCCACCTCTCCCACAATCCAGCGAACGCCATAGGCTCTTTGTCCAGCCTGCCAATCGCAAACGCTTGCTTATCCTTGCCTTGTAGCTTCTGCCACTCGTAAAACAAGTCAGCCGGGACAAGGCAATGACGCTTCTTGAATGCATTTCTGAATGTGTTCGCACTAGTGATCGTCTCAGCCCTGGCATTGATTGTGCTGAATCCGATCTTGGAGTCTTTCGCCCAGAAAGGAATCAATCCCCACCGCATCATGGTCAGTTCGCGTTCATTCTCTGCATTCAATCTCACCACGGCTGGAATGTTTGAGGTGCAACGTTGAAGTCTGGAGGCAGAACGAAGCCAGGCGGGAGCTTGCCGAGCTTGAATGCCTCGGCAATGCGTTGTTTATCAGACCGCCTGACGTATCTTCCGCACATCGGGTTCCATGCTACCGCACAGCGAGTTTGCGCCGCATCGCTCCGAACAGATCGGCGCCTGTTCCTAGCAAAGCAAAGGAAGATGGCTCTGGGACGGGTGAATACGTGACCTCCAACCGTCACCACGTTCCCTACGGATGAAATGCTGCTTATCGCATACGACGCCGGAGCCGACTCTGTTTTTCATCGCAACCTCTGGCATCTCCCGTTAAGAATGAAATTTTAAGCAGCCAAGAAGTAAAGCAAAGGAAAATCCAACACAGATCATGCCAGTTCTAACACTTACGAATCGGCAAACTAGGTCTTTGTCAAAGTAGAGCCAGAACAAGATGAAGAGCAGTGGATCGTAGTAGCGTTGATAGACGATCTTCATCGTAAGCGTAGGAGCTAGGAGTGCGATCAGCAGGAATGAGGTCTGCCAGTTCAGGTTACGAAAAAGTTGTATCAGAATGATTAGTCCGGCATAGGCAAATAGTACGAAGAATGGAGCACCGAGTTTGCCGCAATGCTCGAACAGCTTACTGGCGATGCCCCCTCCAGGTCCTGTTGGCAGCCTAAAGCGGAGAAATATGAGCAAGCACAGAATGCCGCCAGATGCGATGACGATCCACCCTCGACGGGAAAACGGCAGAACCCCGCCAATACCGCGTTGCAGTGTCAATTCAATCAGGAACGGCAGCGAGTAAAAAGCGACCATCGTAAGCGGGTACAGTGCTATCGCCATAGATGTGCCTTGATGCAGGACTTGAAACGATGGTGGAGTAAATCCTTTCCACGTCATGACTAAATACAGCCCAGGGATGGCAAACAGCGCAAATGTTATGAAGGCAGCCGCACGCATCTTCGGCCATGCCTGGAAAAAGAGTACTAGAGCAAACATGGGCAGAAATAGATAGTTCTGGCGGGTATAGAACGCGGCTGAGCTAACAAGTGCTGTCAGTGCAATGATTGCTAGAAGGTATGGGGATTGAGTATTCCGCGTGGCATGGCCATCCATAATCGGCCGAATCAGCAGAAATACTACAAGCACAAACCATAAGGGCATGGCATCGGTTACCGGCCAGTACGACATGCTCATGTAAAACGGGGAAACCAAGAGTGTTGCGCCTAAGACTAGGGCAAAACCGAGGTTGTCTTCTTCGAACCGCCTGTAAACGGCATACACGAACAGGCTGCATTGCAGCAAAGCCAAGCCTACATGAACCGCTCGAAATGCCGTGTCGTAGCCGAGCAAGGGATTAAGAGATTCAAGCATGTGGAACAGCGGAGTGGTAGCCGAGCTATAGTCGCGAACGGCGTGTGACCATGGCTGATTGTGAAACAGGTAGATAGCGGGCAAGTGAAAGCGATAGAGGTCGAACCGCGCGCCGCCGTCTGGGTCCCAATTGAGAAAAAAGCCAACGAGAAAAAGCGTGGCAGCGAGGGTAATCATGATGACAGAAGAGACACTGAATCGCTGGTGGTAATGCCGTGTCGGTATAACCTGTGCGCTTGTTGCCATATAACTACCTCCGAATATCTCTCTAGGATTCGTTTTAAGCAATTTCAAACGGCGATACACCCCTTCCAGCTTGAAAGGGCTGGCGCCCCTTACGTCCACATCGTTGCGACGCAATTGTCGTCCGTGTCCGGCATATTGCTGGTGCAGAACCTGCATGCGGAGAGGGGATCTCTGCTGAATCTCCGTGAGCGCTGCTTCTGTGCCGTCGGTCGAACCATCGTTGATGACGATGACGTCGAAGTTGGTTAGAGTCTGTGCTTCCGGGTGCTCCAGACAGAGACGAAGCGTAAGCAGATGATTGAACGTTGGAATGACGACTGTGATGACGCTCGGCGCAGTGGGTCCTTCGCTCATGCGGCTCTCCCTTCATCTGCTGGATAGGCCAGCGAATACTAGAGAACTGACGTGCGGATGAATGCTAGGGGGCCCATGAATCGTGGGGAGTCACATGATCCTACAGCATTTGGCCACGTTTTTAGCCAAATGTTAGAGATATTGGATCTGCAATAGATGCGAGAACACTGGAGTTGACCGGGATCTGAAGTGTATCGGGGCGTGCTGCCGTGACATTAAATCGAGAGAGGGCTCTCGCGAGAGACCGTGCGCTTCGCATAAATGAACCTCTGCTTAAGATGGCGAAACACTTTGGTATCGCTCACGATATGCAGTATCTGTATGCAAAGTCTAGGGAAATGATTGGAACAGGATTGCCCTTTCTATTCTTGATTGTGATCCCACCCACGCAACCAAGCTGCGCCTCTGGTCTTGTCCCGAGGCTCACCATTGCGATGGGCCACCATCCCGAAGATCTATTCTGCTATCTCGTTCTGCTCTTCAACCTGGGTGTCCACGTACTCGTACACGTCGTCCATGTGGATATCGACGAGTGCCCTATGCGATTGGCCTAACTCTGTTCAGCTTGCGATACCGATTGCCGCCGTCGCTACGGGTAACCACCAGCCGGTTGCGCTCATAGAGATCAGGAGTCACGATCACATTGGCGATCCCTGTTTCATCCTCCATCGAGAGGAAGATGAATCCTTTTGCTGTTCCGGGCCGCTGTCGAGCAATGATGCATCCTGAGCGTTCATGGCATCGAAGTATCGCGCGGCACAGCATCGGGGTGCGACCACCTAATCAAGTCTACATCTCGTCCCAGACAATGAGTTTCATGTTGAGGAGACTAGCAGTTTACGGTCGCTGTGGTTCTGCAACGTTAGACCGGTTCGTCCCGCAAGAATATGGAGCCGGGGATATTCCCATGCTCCCCTTGGGCTGTCGGCGATATGACTACATCTTGAGCAGCTATCACTCAATACAAACGGCGTAGACATCCACTATCCGGTAGTCAAAGAAGCGTTTGGAAAAGCGGGCATCGCACTTAGTTCTATGCGATTGCGTCCTTGTTCTTTCGCCCTATAGAGGGCTTGATCCGATGTTTCTAGTAATGCGTTCGCAGTTCCAGCACCAGGAAACTGATAGGTTGCTATGCCTATGCTCAGCGTGACATAGCGACCAAGGGCACTCTCGTTTGCAATCTCAAGCTCGGCAACCGCGTCCTGCATACGTGTGGCTATGTTCTTTGCTCCGGAAGAGTCTGTACCGGGCAAAATGACAGCGAACTCCTCCCCGCCGTATCGAGCTAATAAATCGCTGTTGCGGGAGACTACCGACTGTAAAGCGATGGCTACATTCACTAGACAATCGTCTCCTCGAGTGTGGCCGTAACGGTCATTGATCATTTTGAAGAAATCGATGTCAATCAGCAAAAGTGAGAGCGGTTGCTGACTTCGCGTGGCACGATGCCATTCCAGCTCCAGTACCTGATCGAAACACCGTCGATTGGCGACGTTTGTGAGTCCGTCTTTGAGCGACATCTCTTCCAGTCTGTCACGTGCTTCCTGCAGAGCATGTTGCGATTGCATGTAGCGACTCTGGAGCGTCGTTGTCCTTATGCCGTATACGGCCAGAGCAACGATAATTGCAATGATGCCGATATAGAAGTGCGAGCGTATGACGGCGATGCCGAGCGCTATGAGCACCGCAGTATAGAAGATAGGAACGGCGCTATCGATGAAGAGTGTGAGTGGTTTCTTGGGCGCAGAAAGCTTTTCTTCCCCGTCCCGGACGGCAGGGAAGAAGGCAGCTATTGCCAAGAACAGAAAAGGAATATCAGCAATCGCATCAACAATGGTGTTGCGTTGTTTTACGAAGTCACTGTAGTTGTAGATACCCACGCAAACCGCGTAGATCCACAAGAAACCACACAGGATCTGAAAGAAGCGCCTCTCTTCCCCTGTCTTCGGCCGTGCCAGCAAACGCAGGCTTGCCGCACAGGCGAGAACCAGATTTTCAATGGTATAGACCCACATTAGGAGAGACTCAGAGATCGGATGAATAGTCCTAGTGGTGAAAGGCACAACGGCGAAGAGTGTGATGTAGGTTAGATACGCCGTCAAGACGGCCTGAATGCCGTCCAGCCAAACAAACAGCGGGATCCTCTGCTCCTGGGTCGAAGAGGAAATCGATAACAGAACGGGAACACCATAGAGGAATAGAACAAAATCGGAAAAGAATGCAGCTGTGGAGGAGATGTGCTGAAACAGCTCCTCCCAGGCAGAGAGCATGATTCCGGTGGTCCAAAGAAGTAAGCCTATGCTGAACAAAACCCAGGGAAGCCGTACGCGCGAACTCATGACTCGAGCTTGCCAAGAGCTGGCAAGCAGCGCCAGCGTGGAAGCCAGAATCAGGAAAGGATAGGTGGCAGTTGTCGCGTGTGATTTGAAAATCACCATTGCAAGCGCGTGCATGCAGAAGAACGCCAAAGCAACTGGGACGACGTTACCCAGCTTCAGCGAACGGCTTACCATCGTAATCCTCTAGGATTCAAAGTCTTCTCGCAACAGCATAATTCATACCAGAATCGTCCACAGAAGTCCCTACAACTTCTTAGTTCTCAGAGGGCTGGCTCTGACCGCTAAATGCTTATCCTGCTTGTCCCGTCACGCCCGCACCTCGAACACCATATTGAACGGGGTCTCAGCAGCCTTGCGAAAGTGCGTCAACCCACCCTCCCGTACTACCTTCTCAATCCTCCCCGGCCCCGCCTGCGCTCCCAGTCCCAGCCCGACCTCCTGCGCCAGCGAACATGGCACGCAGATCGTGGCTGAAGCCGAATAGAAGATCCGCCCCACCGGGTTATGGTTCTCCGCCGTATCGTCACTCGCCGTCGGTTCCACAATCATCCACGTCCCACCCAGAGCCAGCGTCGTCTTTACATGCTTCGCCGCACCCACAGGATCACCCATATCGTGCAGGCAGTCGAAGAATCCCACCAGATCATAGCCCCTCCCCGGAAACGACTTCGCCGGAGCCACCTCGAACGTCACCCGGTCCGCCACACCCGCCGCCTCCGCCTTCGCCCGCGCCATCTCGATCGACGGCCCGTGATAGTCGAACCCATAGAACTTCGACGCTGGATAGGACTTCGCCATCAGCAGTGTTGAAGCGCCATGACCGCAGCCGATATCCGCCACCTGAGCACCAGTCTTCAACTTCGCCTCCACCCCATCGAGTGCAGGTATCCAGTTCGAGACCAGGTTCGCAAGATATGTCGGACGAAAGAACCGTTCCGTACCTTCAAACAGACCCTTCTCATGTTCATGCCATCCCATTCCTTTGCCGGTCCGATAGATCTCCGTCAGCTTCTCCTCGTCCTTCATCACCGACGCCAGCAGATGATAGAAGCCCGGCAAATGTACTGGCGTATCTTCCAGCGCCAGCACCATCGCCTGTTCTGGAGTCATAAAGTATTTGCCCGTAGCTGCGTCATACTGCACCAACTGCCCGGCCGCATTTGCGTTCAACCACTCACGTATATAACGTTCCGCCGTGCCCGTCTTCTTCGCCAACTCGGCCGCAGTCACCGGCTCCCCATCGCCCATCGCGCGGTACAACCCAAGCTTGTCGCCGATCAGGATCAGCGGAGCTTGCAGTGCCGCTCCCATATCCTGCACCGCACGCCCCAGTAATGCATTCAACGCATCGGGATCAATCGCCCGCCCTGGCAACTGTTGTGTCGTAGACATTTCGTATCCTCCTCGGAAGAGCTCCAGGGACGCAACGATGACTCACAGTATGTGCAGGAGCATAAGAGCAGACACACCAAGAGCACGTATATCGCGCAGATCCCGGGGCCCTTTGATTTGCCGAGAGCATACGCCGCGCTGTCTTCCACCGTCAACAGATCTATCGCCAGAGACCGTCAGTTTGGCAGCATGACGAATCTTTCGACAGCAACCTTCCGCCCGACAGTGCGATGCGTGGCGTCGGGCAAGAGAGTCACTGTAATCGCATCGAACCTCTGGATGCTTCTAGCCTTCGGAAACAGAAACATTAGTGTCTCCTCAATCGACGCGCTATCTTCCGCACGTTGATCGGCGCCGTTGGAAGTGGCGAACTTTACCCCAAGACTCTGAGATGGGGCACCTTTAGATTGCGTATCCGTAAGCGAAAGACCGACCGCGATTGCGCCAAGCGAGGCATCATTCGTCAATACGGTTTGCATGGCGCGGCAGCAAGCCATGTCAATCGGCTCAGATAGATGCTGATGCGCTTCCATCAGTAAGGGACTCGCGTCTGTTGAACGAATATTGACTTTGAGTGGATCTCCTCGAGCCGTGCGTGCAGTAGGTCCAGGTGATTCACCTGCAAACTTGAAGTACCAGTAAGGCCCGTAGAACGGGATGATCCAAGGCTTGGCCATGCCGGAAGCCAACGCGGTGGTGTTCACTGGGGGCGACGGAATCACATTTTCCTTCTTCTGGATTGGCCACAAAACAATGGTGTGGTATCCGCTGGACGCGTGTGGCGAAAGAACGGGTTGTTTCACTGCACCACTCGGAGGAGATCGCCTCCACCCTTGCAAAGTGAGGCGAGAAGAAGATGCGGATAACGCAACGAAGACGCAGCAGAACGCAATCCCAATCAAAGAATAAGGGCGAGACCTCCGATCAGCAGGATCGCCTTGTTCACCCTTTATTTGCGCCCTGACGATCTGTAAAACAATAAGGAAAGTAGCAGTCACAAGCAATAGCGTGACGAGTATGAGGCTTCCCGTGACTGCGGACAGAAAGGCTCCATAAAAGCAAAGCGAGAGCCCGAACGGAATCCACGATGTGGGCGCGAGGCGAACCTGCGTTGTGAAAAGTACTCTCTCCAGATACCGTTGGGATCTGGGGATTTTGCGGGCTCCCTTCGGCATCACACCCGTAAACCGAAACAGGTAGGCGGCCATGGACGCCGCTCCCAAAACCGCCACAAGGGGCCCAAACACGGACTCCTGCTGCAGAAACAAGATCGTGGCGGGAAGGAAGATCCAACCGCGGGCTCCGCAATGATAGAGCGCTCTGAACCGCCCGTCAGAGCTACTCGGCAGCAGCATCCACGTCCCTGTCGCGCCCATAAGACATGCAAGAAGAAGATAGAAGGCGGATCTGAAAACCCTAGTCTCCCAGGAAAATGTCAACGACTGCGGCGATTTACAGATCAGGGAGCAGGCAGCGATTGCGAGGTTCAATCCGGTGGCCAGGGCAAACCAGCCAACTCTCCCATACCGTCTTTCAGCAGTCGGTTGGTAATCGCCATATCCCATGCCAGGCACCATGCACTGCACAGCAATTCGTATCAAGAAAATATGATCTTAGACAGAGTAGGATCGACGCCACATTGTCGCATCGGAGGAAGCGCAAATATCAGGGCTGAGAACAGACTCAACGCCAATGGAACGCTTATCGCGACGAGATGAGAGTTAATGCTCTCCCATGAGAGGTCGCGCAAGCTGACGCCAAAATCTCCTAGATGCTGACCAATGAGCGCAACCAAAAGCACATTGAGGCTGATCGACAGGCTTCCCATAAGCCGAAGCGCTGATAGCTTGCGCTCAAGTTGTTTATGAGACGCTAGATAAATGAAGAGGCCGAGCCACACGAACAACGCGGCGGGAAGCACAACGCGAACGAACTGCAGACCGGTGGAGTATGGCCAATCGTACGCCGCCAACCCGTCCAATATTGCTCGAACAAATCGGCTTCTCATAATGGAAAACCACAACTCTGGATACAAGATGCTCCAACCCGCAGAAAATACCAGAGGCAACGCATAAACGCGTGACCTGCTGGATAACGCGACGCCGATTGCAACTAATACCTGGCGCCAATACCATCCCGCAGAACGTCCACATTGAAGCTCTTCCAACAAATCACCGGTGAGGGCGTTGTTACGAACCCTGAATGTCAAATGGTCCAACATCCATGTTGCAAACGCTACGGACTGAAGACGCTTCATGCGAGCTCCTTTCCCGGCAACGGAAGGGACTTCCATAGCTTATTCAGTACATTCCGCGTCGCATGAGCCGAGCGAAGCCCCTCATCCGTCACGCGAAAGTATCTCTTTGCCCGGCCGCCTCGTTCAGGGGTCGCCTCTCCAAGGCGGGATACCACCAGGCCTTTGGTTTCAAGACGGTCCAATGCCGCATAAACACTTCCGACGGAGACATCTCGTCCCCGTCTTATCGCAAGCTCTCTAGCGAGCGGAACCCCGTACGCATCGTCCCCCAACTGGATGATCGTGAGAAGAACCATCAATTCGAATTCACCGAGATAGCTAGGCTCGCCCATATCTTCTACCTTAGTGAAGAAATATAGCATGCCTTAGTCATCACCACCATAGCTGACAAATTTCGGGCGCTCCGAGCTCCGTCCAGCTAGGCTGTGATGTAGATCCCGCGGAATACGAGCGGGCCATTCACTACACGGTGCATGTTGGCGATGGGACCGCTCTCTGCAAGAAGAACTACGACGCTTAATGCTGGCCCTTGGATGGCTTCTGTACTTTTGCCTTGGTCCCATGAATCTCGTTCCAGAAGATGAAAGTGCCGAATCGCGTGGCGGTAATGATATCTATCCTACCGTCGTGATTTAGATCGGCCGCAGTCATGTCTGAGCCGGCGCCCGAGTTGTTGTCGATAAGATGAGGCACAAAGCGCGCGCCTCCGGGTGCCTTCGGATCCCGCACGGTCTCATACCAATACAGGACCGGGGTTCCGTATGGATCGGGATCGGCATAATCGTCCAGGTGCGTGAAGTATCGCTTGCCCACGACGAAATCGGGTATGCCGTCGCCGTTCATGTCGGCAAGCACATCGCCGTGCGCCTCAGAGAAGGCGATACCGCCGGCGTTGGCGTCCTTCGTGTTGAGAGTGTCGAAGATCAGGTGGCGAATGAAGGTGATGTTGCCTTGGGCGTCGCGCTTCTGCTCAAACCAGGCCATTCCCCAGCCGTGCGCGTCGAGCACAGTGACGATGTCGTTAAGGCCGTCGCCGTTGATGTCATAGACGGCCATGCCGCTGCCGCCGACGCCCGTGCCGTAGCGGCCAAAGACCTCCGGATGATACTTCCACGAAGTCTGGTTGCTGCCGACGGCTGGATGCTCCCACCATCCGAAGGCGGTCAGGATGTCGGGCTTGCCGTCGCCGTTGATGTCGCCGACGCCAATGCCGTGGGCGCTGTCATAGCCGCGCTCGGAGACATTGTGAACAACCCAGGGCCCGGTCGGGCTGGCCGGGTCGGGCTCGGCGTAACGCACGTAGCCGTCGGCCGTATAGACGACGGCCATCTTGCCATCGCCGTCGATGTCGCGTAACAGCGCTCGCTCGGAGTCAAACTTGTCGAGAACGCGGTAGACGTCCCAGCGCCGGTGTTCTCCCTTGGGGTTGACATAGAGATAACAGCCCATATCAGCGTCGATGAACTTACAGTTCAAGACGTCGGACCAGCCGTCTCCGGTGAAATCGCCTGCAAATTGCAGCCAGGCTTTCGTGGCCCAGCCGGTGGACGGATTTACGGTTTCGCCGAGATAGATCTCGCTGGAGTGGGTGTAGTCGGGGCCGTAGTAGATGTAGGGGCCGGTGGCGATGTCGGGGATGCCATCGTGATTGAAATCGGCTACAGCGTCGGACCAGGAGTAGTAGAAGGTGTTGAGATTTTGCCGGCGGAAGTCGGGTGCGGTGTATTCGGGCGCGCGATAACGGTCGCTGATGTCTTTGTAGGCGACGTTCTTGAACTGAACGTCTCCCTTGCCGCCGATGTAAAGGGCGATTGGGCCGTAACCGGTGGAGGTCTCTGTGACTCCGCCGCTCTCACGCCCATTATTCTGGTCGCCGCGAAGAATATTAGCGTCGAAGATGAGCTCCAAGTCGTTCCATTGCGCGGGATAGAGATCGGAGTTGGGCTTCACGTAGGGATATTTGACGCCGGGTGTCTGCCCATAGGGGCTATACGGGTTGGGTGTGCGCGGCGTAGACCGCTTGGGTTGCTCAGAGGGTGGAGGAAGAGCAATGCGCATCTTACCGCCGCCGGAGCCCAGCGGCGTACGTTCGATGATCTTCCCGCTCCCATCTGTCGCGACGTCGTAGTACTTGACGGTGTCGCCCTCACCCAGCGAGGCGTACGTGCCCTTCATCCCGCCAGCCGGTGTTTTCTCAATGCGGAAGAGGATGCCGGTCTCGCAGCCGGTCGCGCAGAGAAACTTGGTGAACAGCTCGACGTCCTGAAAGGAGTGATCCATGATTAGCCAGCCGCCGGTACCGGATGGTCTTGGGGTTCCGGTCAGTTCACCGCTGTTTAGCTGCCACTTCGCCTGCCCCAGCGTATGCCAGCCAGTAAGACTCGAGCCGTTGAGCACCGCATCGGGGGTAAACGAAGGACCGGGAAGAAACTCCTGCCGCTGGCCGAACGTTGGAACTAGGCCTAGAAGAACGATCGCAGCTCCCAGCAATCTGTGGCAACATGACATGAGTTTTCCTCTTTTCGTGGTCTCGGCATTCCGCTCAGTGAAATGGCCATTTCACTCGCGATAGAAACCTTACACCATCGAGCAACCAGTTGGCTCCTGTTCCTCACAGCTGCGGAGGAATATTTGCTCAAGCGAGGCATCAGGCGAATGCGTGAATTCTGGGTGAAGGCGACTTTCCCGTTGCCGCCCCACCTGCTGAACGTCTATTGAGCAATGATTATGCTCTCGTCGCATTACGTAGCAAAAATGTTTCGGGCTCGATCCAATCGATTAGGTGATCTCGGTGCGGTACATGCCTGGCGGTTGTAGCTGCGTTGGTGTATGGCATCATGCCATACGCGCCGGGAACGATATGACTCGCCGGTCCGACTTCGCTGCAGGATTCCGTTTCGGATCGGTCTCCGCGTCAACGAATTGCCTCCACTCCGGCTTTACTTCTCCTCTTCGACAGGAATCAAGAACCGCCGCGGCCGCCGCCAACTGGGAGTTTCGTATGCATCCGTAAAGACGAATTCATTGGCTCTGATGCGGCTTGATCTTCTCGAACCCAAAGCTAGGCTTGTTCGCTCGGATGGTTGTAGCGACATAGGAAGGTGAAAAATGGGCATAGTGCTTCTCTGCAATGCGTGTCCCAGAATGGCCTAGCTGATTTGCAATCAACTGCATTGATGTTCCGTTCATTGCTAGAAGAGTGCCAAATGTGTGCCTCAGATCGTGAAAGCGAACGTGCCGGCGGATACCGGCGGATTTCAAAACCGCCTTCATGCGTCCCTGCTGATTAGACTTAGCCCAAGGTTCTCCATAGTCTCGCTTGAACATCAGATCGCCGCCGCCCTTGTTCTCTATCCGCCGGTCGAAAAACGAGGATTCCTCATCTGTAAGAAAAATGTGCTTAACCTTGCTCGTCTTGGGTTGAACTAGTGAGATAGCGCGAAGCTGGACATCGTAGGAGCTTACTTTGAGCCGCGTCAGTTCTCCATATCGACACCCGGTTATGAGAGCTCCCTGGACTAGATCACGGAAGTCTACGGGGCAAACTTTGATGAACCTGTTCGCTTCTTTGAGGGTGAGATATTCATTCTTTGCCAGGTCGACGTTCTCGAACTTGTCGACCGTTTCCCAAGCTGCTTTGCTCGCGACTCGTTGGTTGCGATATGCGAGCGTCAACAGTGCACTGAGATCGTTGAATATTCGGTTAGCTGTATCGCGGCGCTTACGTTTGGTTTCCGGGTCGTTTGGGTCATAGACGATACTGCTTCTACGTGACGGCGCGAGTTTCTTCCGTATCTCCTCATGCTGCTGAGCGCGAATCGGTTTTTTGTCGGCCACCTTCCCCAACCATTTCTGAATCTCGTGGCGGGTCAGCTTCGCTACCTCCCGATTTCCAAGTTCCGGAAGTATATGGTGCTTCAGGTTGCTCAGAGAATTACGTTTTGAAGCTTCGCTACTCTTCCATGCTGCTATCCAATCATCTGCAGCATCCTGGACCGTGTAGGCACCCCTGCGGACCCCTGCGGCCAGATCCCTATCGACTCCGTTGAACCACTTGTTTGCGTGGAATACGGCCTGAGAGTATGACAGGATTTCTGCATCATCGGCTGGCACCGTGTCGTCCGCCGAACCGAGTGTTTCGAAGCGATATGCCTTCTTCTCACCATCCTTGATGTAGTAACGAGCTATCCATCTGCCGCAGCCCTCCGAGGCCTTGCGATAGCCGAGGTGCTGTCCTTCGGCCATAAGGTGCCAGTACGGATCATGGCGTGCGGCCAGCTTTGCACGGCCGGTCCTGTTGATGAGTCCGTGCGACTTCCGTGAAGAGGTTCGTCCCATTTACGTAACATTATACGTAATAGATAGTCCTGAACTCTGTGGACGTAGCTAGAACAGGGAAGAGATAAAACGTTGAATAATATGAAGCGTTGCGTTTCTACGGAAGTCAGCAAGGCGCAGGATGACACTTTTTTTCACCTTCACACGGTGGAAGTCGTAGGTTCGAATCCTGCTGTGCCCACCAATCCTTTCAACAACTTAGCGTTGCCTCGTTGGCTGTGGTGTCTGCCTTCGCATGACGCAGGTGCGCCTGGATGTCCTTACCTTTCTCCAGGCTAGCAGGCTTCCGCCAGGACATCAGTCAGGGGTACAGCTTTTCTACTTCCCTCTGTCTCCAGCTTAGGTTGAAGGTTGCGAACGATACCTCGTTACGAGTCGCAGCCACAGTCGGTCGAAGTCTATATCTGACCATTTCAACCCCGGATTTCAGACCGGCGGAGGCCAGTCACGCCCGCTATCGGCACCGCTTTGATGGCTGTCTTCTCGTGGATGCCGAGGTAGGTTGCGGCGTCGATGGATGCCAAAGAGGTTCGAGGGAGGTTTGGGAATCTATCGCCATACAGGGAGACTCCGACTTCTCCAGCTCCGCCCGAATTGCTAGAGGAAAGTTCCCAGCCGCTGCTCTGAGAACCCGATTTTACTCCCCCAGTCAGGTCATAGACGGCTACTAAATCAAGATATACCGTGGTTTACATGATAGTTCGGAAGGTTGCGCAGAGATCTATTTTGGGTGCAGTGGTTATAGCATTATTGACGGCTAGTTATTGCTCCTTCGGGCAAAGCCATTCGGAAACAGATGGAGATGCGTTCAATTCAAGCAGCAGAGCATCCGCAAGTACTTCGGTAGTTTCGACCGCTGTCGCTCCTGAAACCACTGGTGTTCGTCCCTTTTCGTCCGTTGGAGTGGATGCGCACATCAGCATCGGAGGGATTGGCTTCGACATCGCCACACCTCTCTCCAGAAGATTCAATCTGAGAAGTGGTTCGGATTTTTTCTCCTACGGGACCTCGTTCCAGGAACAAGGTGCAGACGTTACCGCGAATCTTCGCCTCCGTTCAGGTCATGCATCTTTGGATTGGTTTCCTTTCGGGGGGCGGTTCCGGCTGAGCCCACTGCTTGTGTACGGCAACAACAATCGAGTTGTGGCGACAGCTCTGGTGCCTTCAGGCAGCACAATCACCTTGAACGGGCAGGATTACGTCAGTAGCTCTACCGATCCACTACACGGAAGCGGATCGGTGGATTTTCGCAAAGTTTCGCCTGGGTTTTCTTTGGGCTTTGGGAACATCATCCCGCGACGGAGGAGCCGCTTCAGCGTTCCGGTTGAAGCCGGATTTTATTATGCGGGCCAACCTGATTTGAAAGTAGCCTTCGACGGGAGTGCCTGCGACCCCACGGAGCCACAGGCGATCGGATGTGAGTCAGTCGATCAGGACCCCGGATTCCAACAAAATTTGAAAGCCTTCGTATCGCGCAATAACCATAACCTCAGTTACGCCTCCTTCTTTCCGATCTTCTCCATCGGCTTCGGCTACAAGTTCTGAATTGTGATTCAGGGTCACCCGTTTTTCGAGACACCGGTCATCGCGGTCGATGATCGGTTGGTATGGAGCACCGCACAGAGTGAGTCGCGATTGATGCGGAGAGACATAACATCTGTCGAGGTCAACATAGAGGATTCAGCTTCTGAACCCATCCGTCTTCGATGCCTGTTATGTTGCGGCGTGCCTTCTTGTATAGGGCGATAACGATACCGACTCCTCCAGCCAACCCGAATTATTGAGACCAGCGTGCAGACATTGCCGACCCTGGGGTTGCAGGCCTCCTCGGAGAGCTGGGGCTGGACGGAGTAGATGAGCTGGGGAGCGGATACAGTCCGTCGATTCTGGTCGGCGTATCTGTACCACTTCACTACTTCTCTATTGGCGCGGTGACGGCAATCGCTGCTCAGACATTAGACCTGAAAAAAGTGAGCCAGCCATCTCTGGCTGGCTCGCTGGGTTGTGGCCTGAAGGCGCTTTAGAAGAGGATCTTCAGGGAGAGCTGCGTGTTGTACGGCTCGCCCGAGCCGATGCCGGGTGCGCCGTACTGGACGCCGATGGTCGAGGTGCTCGCGCCGAACAAGGGGCCGTCGCCGAGGCTCGGACTGTTATTGTTCGGCTGCGCCAGGTTGACGCGGTTGAAGACGTTGAACATCTCCACGCGGAACTGTGCAGTCACACGATCCTTGTAGATGGGCGTGTTCTTGACGAGCGACAGATCCACATCCCCGAAGCCAGGTCCAGTGACCTGGTTGCGGCCCAGATTACCGTAGGAGCCATAGGTCGGCACAGCGAAGCTATTCGGGTTGAGGTACTGGGCAGCGGAGTACCCCTTCACTGACCGATCGCTGTTGAGGGCCTTGCCCGTGATGTCGGCACGATCTTCGTTCTCGCCCGTGCCGCTGTTGTCCTGGCCGGTGAGTATGTTGACCGGTTCGCCGTTCTGGAACTTGAGGACGCCGTTGAGCTCCCAGCCGTGTGTCAACACTCTTGGCCCGTGCGCGAGGCTCGGAATGCCGTAGTTGAGATACGCGGAAAAGTGGTTGCGGATGTCGTTGTTCGCGTTGCCCCAGTCGCCTGCAAGATTGGAGGAGTCCTGGGGGAGGGTGTTGAAGACGCTGGAGTCGTCCAGGTTGTGGCTCCAGGCGTAGGCAAACTGTCCGGTGAGGCCATGCCACGAAGAGCTACGCAGTGTGATCTGCAGTGCGTTGTAGCTGGACCCGGCGGCGGAGTTGATCTGGTTGATGATGCCGAAGTTGGGGTACTGGTTGAAGAACGGACGCGAGGCCTGCTGTGCCGAGAACGGGATGCCCTTCGCGGTGACGGTGGCCGGATTCTGATCCTGACCGAGTGCCGACTGGTTGATGTCCTGGAGGACGAGGTTGTGACGGCTGAGAGTGCCCACGTAGCCGATATTGACCTGCCAGCTGTGACCGAGGCTTTGCTCGATGTTCAGACCGAAGAGCTGGGCGTAGGGCGTTTTGAAGTTGCGGCTGACCGAATAGATGGAGACCACGTTGCTGCCCGTGGGCTGACCCTGGCTGGCGGTGAAGATAGGCGTTGTCTGGTTGTACGCCCACACGGGAGCGGGAGTGGTAGGCGAGTTGAGAACGATGGACTCGTTGGGGGCACTGCCGAGCGGGTTGTTGTTGACACCGCCAGCGCCGCCGTTGGGGATGCCGATATTTCCAAAGAAGGCCTGGCCAGCTGGCTGGTCATAGTAGAGACCGTAGTTGGCGCGGAGGACCGTGCCCGGTTGCGGCTCGTAGGCGAGACCGATGCGCGGCGAGAGGTTGATCTTATTGCTATTGTAGATATAGTCCGGCGTGCCCGAGCCGCCGCCTGCCAGCACCAGACCGCCGTTGTTGGGGTCAAAGACGGAGAGGTTCGGGTCGTTGGTGTAGAAGGGCTGCTGGTAGTCATAACGCAGGCCGATGTTGATGTTGAGTTTTGGAGTGATCTGCCAGGAGTCCTGCGCAAAAGCTGTGCCTGTGTGGGTGTAGATGAAGCGCTCCTGGGTGCCGAGCGTGATGGTGGACTGATACGAGTAGCCAGCAAGAAAGTCGGCGAGGTTCAAGACGTTGGAGTCGGCGACGGAGGTATCGTTTGCCCATGGTCCGAGCACACCGCCAGTGCCGAAGTTGAAGGCGCCGCGACCGCCCCAGTTGTAGTAGAGGTCGATGTAGGCACGGCGATACTCCAGACCGAAGCGCAGCTGGTGTTTGCCGATTGTCCAGGAGACGGTGTCCGAGATATGGCCGGTGATGTCGTTGCGGCCCGAGGTCGGCGTGATGCCGATCGAGTCGAAGCCGTTGATGGCGATCTGCGGAGCGCCGGCCAGGCTGGCGCCGGTGTTGAGGCCGGCCAGGGCGAGGGGGTCCTGGTTGTGCACCGCATCGGAGAAGCCCTGCGTAAAGTAGCTAACGCCAGCGGCAAGCTGGTTGCTCAGGTTGGGATGAAGGCTGTAGTTCCAGACCACATCGTAGTTCTGGATATGCGAGGGAACGGTCTGAAAGTACTCCGGCAGATAGCCGCAGACAAATACGCAGTCAGGAGCTACGGCGTGGCCCTGGCCGAAGTACCAGCGCGCCGAGAGGTGGCTCCGGTCGCTGAAGTTATGGTCGATCTTGGCGACGATGTTGTGGCTATAGCCGCTCTGCGGCGCGGTGCTGGAGTAGTTGCCCGGCGTGCCTGGAAGGTTGGCGATGACCGAAGGGTCCCACAGCGTGCTGAGGATACCCTGCGAGACCTGGCTGGGTTGGACGCCGTATTTGGTTAGTTCCGCGAGCGCCAGCTTCTGGTAGGCAGGCGAGGGTTCGGTGACGGTATTCGCTGCACCGATGACGAACTTCTGCTCCTCGTAGGTGAGGAAGAAGAAGGTATGGTCGCGCCAGATGGGGCCGCCGACCGAGCCGCCATAGTTTTCATTACGAAGTGGCGACGAGGGCGAACCAGGAGCTGTGAAGGGCGAACGAACAGCGAGTGCCTCGTTACGGTTGTAGTAGTAGGCTGAGCCGTGCAGCGTGTTGGTGCCGGACTTGGTGGTGATGTTCAGCGTGCCGCCCGGGCTGTGGCCGGACTCGCTGTTGCCATTGGTCTGCAGAGAATACTCGTCGAGTGCATCCACGGGGTATACCACGCCGGCGATGCCGCTGATGCCACCCTGGTTGACGGCGTCCACGGCCAGATACAAGTCGTTGTTGTCTGTGCCGTCGATGGTGTAGTTGACCTGGTTGCTGCGCATGCCGTTCACTGAGCCCGAGTTGTTGTAGCCGGCAAACGAGGCTGAGGTGCCGAGAAGCTGTGTGAAGTCGCGACCGTTGAGCGGCACGTCCTGCAGCTGCTTATTGCTGAGAACCGTGGTCTGCGTGGTGGACGTGGTATCGAGCGAGAGAGCGTCGGCCGAGACCTCGACCGTGACGGCCTGCTGCACTAGGCCCAGCTTGACGGGAATCGTGTGAACGCTGCCGGCTGAGACTTGCACACCGTTGATGACCTCGGTCTGGAAGCCGCTGGCGGTGACCGTCACCTTATACTCGCCGAACGGTAGATCGTTGAAAGAAAATTCGCCGGCACTGGAGGCTGTGGCGTTGTAAGCAGTTGCCGTGGCAACGCTGGTAGCAACGACATGTGCCTGGGCGATGACCGCTCCCGAAGGGTCAGTGATGGTGCCGTTGATGCCACCACGAAATGTCTGGGAGATCAGTGTGCCGGGCAGAGAGAGCAGCCCGATGATGAGTAGAAAAACAGATAGGAATGACCGTTCGCGTTGCATGAAGCCTCCAAAAGAAGTACGTAGCCGATTTAGATTGGCGATTAGTATGAAGGTGCAATTGGATGGAATGCGGCTGGAGAACGGGCCCAGGGTACGAGCGCACACCGCAGGTCTGGCGAGCAACACGAATGGAGGAAGTTCAACCTGGAACTACATAACAGCTACTGAAAAAAACCGTTGCTATTCCGTCAACATTGCGTTGGGGAATAGACAGCAGCAGACTGCGCTGTATGTTTTACATGTTTTGGGTAGCATTGGTTTCTCAGCTTATTCTTGCCTGTTTATTCTGTCAACATGAAAACGCCTCTGCCGGTCTTGCAAGAGCGCGAGGACGCTGGCTTCATCCGCTTGGCTGTACGTGAATAAACTACCGCTCCTCTGAGTCGAAGAGTTACTCCATTCCTTGAGATCGGGTTTAGGCTGACCTCGCAGTGTGCGGTGAAGCTGGATCGAGTTTGAAGAATTGGAGCGCGGGAGTTAGCAGGTGCATCGTCTGATCACTTAGCAAGTGTGATCGATTACGGTGCGCGTCTCAACAATTCTTGGCTGACCGTTTGCGAGTTAGGCGACAGATCATCGGCTATGCGTGCTTAGTACGATGCACCTTTGCCTAGTCTGCAGACACAGCATGAGCGCTCTCGGGTGGTCCGAGATAACTTGGGCGAAGTAGATCGTGACTTAGAACGACTCGCTCGAGAACGATTCCGGGATCGACGACCCAGAGCTTCAGCGTATGGTGTCCGGGCTTGTCTATGTGTAGCGGGATGGTGACGCGGCGAACGCTATCTTTGACAGACTCCTCCCAATCCTGCTGGCTGTTGTGCTCGAGCGTATCAACGACGGTGCGTGGTCCGTCATCCACTGACACCGCAAAGCGGAGCCCGCGTCCGGGGACGAAGTTCATGGTTGGTGACAACGTCGCCTGCAGTTGAAGGTCGCCAGCGTCGTAGAGATACATTCGATACTGCAGAGAAGCTCCTGAGTTTTCGCTGCTTGCCGCCGTGACGGGGAGTACTGTCATTGCAGACTTCGTAGCTCCGTATCCGGGCAGCTCCTCCCAGTGTGCGTGAGTGTCCTCTGTGCGCTTGGTGGTGTCTGCGGCTTCCATGGCAACGTAGCCGTCGCCTTCTACAAACTCGTGACCGGGGGCGTCGAGATCGGAAGGAATTCGCAGGGCACGCAGCGAATAGATAATCGGTCGCTCTGTGCCGGAGATCACAGTAACGGAGCCTGCATTTTCGTCGGCGGGAACCTTGCTCCAATCGACGCTCACAGTAACATCCTGCTGCTTTGTCAGGGTCCCCTGTGTCGTTGACGCGACGATCCAGGGCGCGCTCGTCGTCACGGTATAGGGAATGAAGCTGCGACCACGATTAAACAGTGTCAGTGTTCGGACTTGCCGCGCATTTGAATCAAGAGTGCCGAGTGACCAAGCGAAGACTCCCGGCGAACGTCGAAGAACGGCATCCTGAGCGGTCACTCCGAGCGAACCCGCTTCCGGAACTTGTATCCAACTAACGGCAGGCATGACATTAACTGGTGGGTCGTTCCATGCAACGTAGCCCATGTGCGTCTGGTCCATCATGTGATCCCACCGGCCGTTCAAAAGCTTGTGGTTGTATGCGTCGGTTAGCGCCGCGTCTTTGTCGAAGAGTTCGTGAACTCGCTGGGCCTCATCGTTGGCAGCCGGGTTTCCAGCGTGTGCGTCTGCCGCGTTTCTGCCGGCAGCGATGTACATCTCCGTAAGGTTGGCGCAAGCGTCCACGGGATATTGCACCAGTTCAAAGTAAGAAGCTCTTTCGTCTTCCGGCAACTTCTGTGAGATAGCGTCAACTCGTTCGGCCAACGATCTCCATTCGTCTTCTATTCGGGCTGCTTCGTTGTAATTGGCTAAGCTGAACGTTGATGGATCGATCAGCTCCGGCTTTCGGCGGCCGTTGTAGCGCGTGTACTCTTCCATCGCGGTGGCGATATCGCTTGCGTATTCGGGCCCAAACTCTCGCGTGGCCCAAAGCTGCGTGAACTCGTGCAGATGGTCTTTGTCCCAGCGCTGCGGCGTGCGTGCGTAGTCGAGGAAGAACTCGATTGGGAATTCCATCGGCTTGCCGTCGCCTACGTTGACGACCCAGATTCGGTTCGCCCCGTACTCCAACGCAAGATTCATCTGTTCCTGCACTTTCGTTATAGGGCTCGTGTTCAGCCATTTATAAGAACGAGGACCACCAACGTAATCGAAGTGATAGTAGATGCCCGCACCGCCTGAACGCTTGCGCTCTTCGGGTGTGGGCAGCCTGCGTAGATCGCCCCAGTTGTCATCTGACCACAAGAGTGTCACGTCGTCAGGCACGCGCATACCTTTCTCGTAGTACCCTTGCACCTCTTTGTAGAGCGCCCACACCTGTGGAACCATGGTGACGTCAGGATTCACGATCTGTTTCAGGATATTGCGCTGGTCTGCGACGATAGTCTCCAGCAGTTCCGTGTTCGCCGTCGCGGACATCGGGGTATCATTCACCCCGCGCATGCCAAGCGTCACTATCTGCTCATAGTCTTTGTTCCGTTGCATACCTTTGCGCCAGAAGTCGTCGATCTCCGCCGCATTGGTGGTGTAGTTCCAAGCGCCGTGGTGCCCCCAGGTCCACTCCTTTTCTGCACGCATCATCGGTTCTTCGTGCGAAGTGCTCATTACGATTCCGTACTCGTCGGCGAGTTTTGGATTCAATGGATCGTCGAGCGCGAAGGCGTTGTTCCACATCGCGGGCCATAGAAAGTTCGCTTTCAGACGAAGCAACAGCTCAAAGACGTGTGTGTAGAACTGGCTATTGAACGTTCCGTACTTCTCCTTCACCCAGCCGGAGAGGGCTGGCGCCTCGTCATTGAAGAAGATGCCGCGATACTTCACCGCAGGCTCGGGCTGCACGTATCGCCCTCGTGCAACATACAAAGCGTCCTGGTGCTGGACGCGGACATCCGCCCACCAGTACCAGGGCGAGACTCCGATCTGCTCAGAGAGATCGTAGATGCCGTAGATGGTCCCGCGTTTATCGCTGCCCGCGATCACGAGTGCGCGGTCCACGCCCTGCATCGGGTGTTCGACGATCGTTGTGACGGCGGACTCCCATTTGCCGGCAACATCGCCTACGTTTAACTTATGCTTTCGAATGAGCGCATCGATGAGCGGGCTTTTACCGATTGTGCCGATGAGAATGACGTCCCTGCTGCCGGCGGGAAGCTCATGGAGCACAGGTGCAGCATGGCCTGTAACGCGCAGCACATCTTGTCCGAGGTCGGCGGCTGCGCGCGTAACTCCGGGCCAGTCTGAGTCACTGATCAGTATGGGAGCTGAAGTTCCGCCAGCCTCAAGCGTGAAGCTGCCCGGCGACGGTGACTTTGAAATGTAATTCGAATCCCCAAGTGCCATTGCCACATTCGGTGCGATGACTGCCGCGAGAGCTATGATTGCGATCGAAAGTGGCGAAACAAATTTCACTATGGCTCCTCCGTCGGCTCGAAAAGCCGGGAGTGCCCATTATTCGCCCTGACGATATCGGGGGCAACTCGCCTCGCACTAGAGAGAGATAATTTTTGTATAAAGATATGTAGGGAAGGTGGCACCACTCGATCGTGTCATGGGTTTGGTCGCCTTCACATGAATTACGCCATCTTGATTTTTAAGTGGGACTATATCAGTAGGAACGGTCCCGGTTCCGATATTAGAAGCATGCTCACCGGTTAGATCGGCTGCGACTCCAAGGCCGTGAAAGAGAGTTATCGCGAAGTTGCCGCCTCCGCCGTTCAGCCAGAAGCATCCGCAGTCGACAGAAGCGACCTTTGCTCGTTCCGCTACGTACGTAATTACTACGTCGACATCGCTGGTATAGGTCGATGCGGGTTTTTGCTGGGCCAGTGCCAGCAGGTCCGTTGAAAGTGCTGCGCCAAGTAGAAGCAGCACACCGTTGCGAATTATTGCTGACATTCTTTTGTGCCTTTACTGGATGGTGAGGGTAACCGAGGTGGAATGAGACAAGGAGCCTGAGGTTGCGGTGATCTGCAGGTTGTAGGTGGTTTCTGCTTGTCCGAAGAAGCCGCTGCTTGTTCCGCAGCCGCTCAGTCCGGCCATCGCGGATGCTCCGGCCACCAACAGCAACAGGGTAAAGATCGTCCTTCCCAGTGTCTTTCCGAGGCGACGCCGTATCCCGGCAAGCGGGAGCAGCAGGAGCCCCAAGGCAACCGGAGGCAATCTACGGTGAAGCACAGTTCCAGGCTCAAGCCGCGCAACAATGGATGGAGTCTGAATGGCCAACGTCGTTGCGGGCAGGGCGGTATTGGCCGGGAACGACCAGGTGGTGCTGGTGGTTTGGGTCCACGCGGACGGAACAATGACCGCGGTTGCCCCGGAGGGGAGGCCGGTCAGGGACAAGGTGATCGGAGCGGGAAAGATCGTTCCGTTGGTGGGCAGGATGGTGAGCAGATAGTTCGCAGTGCCTCCGGGAGCCACGGTCTGCGAGGGGCTGGTTCCTGACCCACCGACATTGCTCAGGCTGAAGTCAAGGACTGTCTCCGTGATCGAGCCGCTTGTCGCTGCGCTGAAGTTGGCATCGCCGCTGTACACCGCGGTAATGGTATGGCTGCCCGCTGTCAGTGAGGAGGTGCTAAGGGCGGCCACACCCTTGGACAGGGTTCCCTGACCGAGCGGCGTGGTGCCATCCAGGAAGCTCATTGTGCCAGTGGGCGTGGATGTGGTCGACGAGACGGCTGCGGTGAAGAGAAGGGGATTGGTGAGGACCACAGAGCTGGCGCTGCTGGTGAGGGTCACCGTTGTGGTGGCCTGGCCGATATGGAGTGAGATCGTGGCCGAGGTCGAAGGGACGGCATAGTTGCTGTCGCCGCTATAGGTGATGCTGATGGTGTAGCTGCCCGGCGCTAGCGAGCTGGGGATGAGAACGGTTGCGGTCGAGCTGCTGTTTCCCGCCGTCAGCTGCAGGACTCCTGCGGCGATGCTGATGCCGGAGGCGTTGAGGATGCTGTAGCTGATGCTTCCCGAGGGTGCCGCGATGGTCGTAGAGGATGCGGTCACGGTGATCGGAGCCGAACCCGTCTGGCCCGGTGACAGGGAGACCGATTGCGCGGGACCGGTCACCGTAACGGAGGCTTTGCCCACCACGACGGTCGTGGAGGCGCTGCTGGTTGTGTACTGTCCCTCGCTGCCCGAATAGTTCGCGGTGATGGTATGAGTGCCAGTGCCGCTGAGTACGATACCAGTCAAGCTCGCGATTTTATTGGCAAGGTTCACTGCCGTGCCATTATTCAGTGAGGTCATGGTCGAACCAACAGTATCGGTGAAGCTGACCGAGCCGGACGGAGAGTTCGAGGTATGGCCGGTTGCGGTATCCGCCACAGTTGCAGTAATCGTCACGGGTTGGCCAACGACCAGGGAGGTTGGACTGGCGGCCACCGTGGTTGCGGTGCTGTCGCTCGAATTCAGGCCGGTGCCACTTACAGAGACCTGCTCGGTGCTTCCGGAAACGTTGAGAGTGTTGTTGGCGACGTTAATGCCAGCGCTAAGACTGCCCGCCGACTGCGGCGTGAAGTTGACCGAGACGTCGCACACCGTTCTGGGCAACAGCGAGGTGGAAGAGGCGCAGGGATTGGTATCGTTGCCGTTGCTGGAGAAATTAGCGGTGTAGGTGGGATTGGCGGAGAAGGCCAGAGGCTGGTCTCCGAGGTTGGTCACGGTTGCTGTTTGAGTACCGTCCGTAGTGTCGGTCGTTCCTGTACCGGTTGGGGTGGGGAATGTCAGTAGCGCGCCCGAGACGTTGACGAAGACGAGGCGGTTGTTGGTAAAGTCCGGAATATAGATATTTCCGACCGGATCCACCGTTACCCCAAAGATTGAGGAGCCAAGGCTGGATGGGCTCGGCAGTCCGCTTAGGCTAAGGACCGACGCTACTCCTGCGGTTGTGATCTTCACAATCCGATTGTTGTTCGAGTCTACGATGTAGATATTTCCCATCGCATCCGCGGTCACGCCCTGCGGATTGCTGATCGAGGGAGTGATGTTTTCCGGAATGTCTAATGCAGAGGCGACGCCTGCGGCAGTTACCTTGATGATGCTGTTGTTGTTCTGGCTCCGGGCCGCCGCGTAGATGTTGCCCTGGGAATCGATCGTCAGGCCGGTAAGCGTGCTTCCAGTGAAGCTATAGCTGCCAGTAGGAATCACTGTTCCAATGCCCGTCGAGGTCGATCCGGAGACGAACAAGGACGAGACTTCGAGAATCCGGCCACCGGTGAAGTCCGCGATATACAGATTTCCGGAAGCATCGAAGGCCAGTGCGGTGGGGAAGCCCAGCACTTGAGAAAGGCCAGTGATGTTCAACGCCGAGACAACACCACCCGGCGTTACGACCAGAATGCGGCTGTTCTCGTGATCGCCGATAAACAGATTGCCGGAGCCATCGACAGCGACCCCGGTGATGTTATGCACCGCTATACTTCCAGGTGTGCCCAGGCTCACCACCGTGGCGCTACCGCCGCCGGCGGGAATCCTGGTTACATTCGTACCGGTGTAATCGCCAACGTATATATTGCCTGCTCCATCCAGAGCGACCTGGTACGGATTGGAGAGGATCAGACCGCCGGTGCCGATCACCGTCCCCATGTTGGGAGACAGAGCCGCTACAGGGGCATCGCCAAATCCGTACAGCGGAACGGTAAAGACAGGATTCGAATCCGGATCATAAAGCACCAGCGATCCGTTGCGCAGGCCGGGAGCTGTGGGCAGAAAACTGACCTGCACCGTGCAATAGGTAACCGATGGCGCACCACTGCAGGTGGTGTTGGCACCGTTGACGATCTGAAAATCAAGATTCTGCGTGCCGAAGGTAAACGCGTTCACGCTTCCCAGGTTTTCGACCGGGAATCCTACGGAGAAGCTCAGGATGAACGAAGTTGGAGTTGAAGAACCGAGGCTGATATGACCAAAGCCAACCGCTGTCTTGTTCAACGATGAGGAACTCTCCACACCTGTAGATAGATTCACAACCAGGGCTCGGCTGTCGCCAGTGTCGGCAACATAAACTCCGCCGAATACATCGACTGCAACTCCCAGAGGCCCGCTGAGTGTCGTGCCCTGGAGGAAGACCGAGTTCAGCAACACATTGCCATTGCCTGTCGTGTCTACGTCGACGACACGGTTGTGGCCCGTATCGGTGATAAAGATGTTGCCGACGCGATCCACGGCGACGCCGCTCGGATTACTCAGGGCAGGGTCCAACTCTCCTGTGCTGAAGACAACGCCCGTGGTGCTTCCCGATGCAACCGTCACAATGCGATTGTTCGCGGAGTCGGCGATATAGAGCTTTCCAGATGTGTCCACCGCCAGCCCCTTCGGAGAGCTGAGCGTAGAGGCTCCTGAGGAAACGGTGACGGTGAGAGCGGCTGAGCCTCCGGAAGTTACCTCAACGATGCGATTGTTGCCGGTATCGCCGATGAAGAGATCTCCGGCCTGGTCCAACGCTACACCTTGCGGAGCGTTCAGCGTCACGCTCCCCGTATTGACTACGGCGCCAGCCCCGGAGGGGCTAACCTTAACGACGCGGCTGTTGCTCGTGTCCGCAAGATAGAGGTTGCCCGCACCGTCGATCGCGATGCTGGACAGAGAACCCAGTGCCGGGCTCAACCCACTGATCGTAAGCACCGACGCAGTCCCCTGTGCATTCACTTCCACGATTCGTCCGCTTCCACTGATCGTATCGGCGATGAATATGTCGCCTGCGGAGTCCACCACGATACCGGAGGGAGAGCTCAGGGTAACGCTTCCACCTGTGTTGATCGTTTGAACATTTCCTTGAAATGTAAGGCTGAACGACGCATGGGCAACTTGTGCAGCGGTGAGAAGAAACAGACAAGCCGAGGCAGACGCAGCGCTGCGTAATCGCAAACCTAAGAACAACATGGAGTTAGCCTTCGAGCGGAGTCAGGTCCGCAAAGAATAGATTGTGCCAGTTTGTTTATACGGGCGCCAAAACACTCTTAATATCACCCGTTGGTGTTATATGGCTGTATTGAGGCCGTTTCTGGCCCATTTTGGAAATGCAGGCCAGATCGCAATCCGTCATGACCTCCAATTCGATCCAGCGGCTTGGAGATCCGCTTCCTTTGTCTAAAGGACCGGATGCTGGGACAGGAAACTTGTGCGAAGCTCCGTGTCGCGGAAGGCCTCTGTTCCTCCGGCCCTTAGTGTGGAGAGAGCACCTGCAACATTACCCGACGGAGCGGAGCGCATTCTCTCCTTTGAGATGCAAGGAGGACAGGGGACGCCCAATCCCGGCCTCCTTGTTGAACGACGGGCGCCGCGTGAACCGCATTTGACGACGATCATTTGGACGCGGGTAGAGAGCGCATCGAGAGCCTGCTCGAGGATGTTCTGCGAAAGGTCTATCGCGACAATGCACTCTGATTGTTGCCTGTCATAGAGTAAGTTTAGTGATTGATCTTCGGACGCTCTGCCTTATCGAATTTAACAATAATTTTGGCTGGCACATAGGGGTTAGTAGCATCCGCCGATTGTGACTTAGCGGCATCAACGCGGATGGCGTACATGCCGAGAGCACTTTGCGTGATGGCTCCGCCTTCTACCGATGCAAGCTTCCACACGGTGCTGAGCGTCAGTATCTGATCTCCGCCAGATCTTACCCAGGTATCAACGGTGAGGATGTTCTCGTCGAGATGAACTGTTTTGACCTTCACCCCTGAGCTCGACGTGCCAATTTGTGGGTGCGTCGAATTGACACCTACCTGCACACCACCGCTATATGCGATCCGACAAGTCGTGATGCCTTTAGCGACTGGAAACGAAACACTCGCATGTTGATCTTGCTCATGTGCTTCACTATGTACTTCAAGTCTAGTTTTATCTTTCGATGAGCTAATTAGTGTCGCACCTTCTATCGCGGCGCCGAGTGGTATCTCAGGATTGAACGTGAACGATAAGGTATCGCCGCTGCTCTCGATCTTCGCTTCAATGCCGGTGGAGTCGCGTTTGATCTGAAGATGTAGAACTGACTCACCTGCGCGAACATTGCCGATTGATAACTCGTTCCATTGGGCTGGGAGGTGAGGGGAGAAGCTCAGATGATTTTTGCCTGATTCAATGTTTAGGCCTAGAAGACCATTCACTGCTGCGTGTAGAAATCCCGCAGAGGACCAGGTTTGTTCAGGGACCGACTCGATCTGCGGGTGGTAGAAGTCGCCTGCGAGTACTTCGTGGATATGACCACGTGCGTCGAGTGTGCTCCAGGGAATCAGCGAACTCCATATCTGCCATGCGGTCAGTGGGCGATCCTGTTGCCAGAATGTGTTGGCTACTACCGACGATCCGAGTGCCGAGACACTGCCGGCCGCGTAGGAGTTGGGATCGAATCTTAAAGACAGCGAGGACATGCTGCGTGTGCCCCAGTCGGTCTGAAAGTTCGGAGACGCCAATTGGTCGAGAGCCTCAGCAGTTTGCTGGGGCGAGAAGACTCCCTGCGAGAGAATACCGCTCGGACTTGGTCGTTGGTCGTAGATTGGCTGACCGCTGATGGTGTGGCCAGCGAGCCAGTAATTATGGGTCGAATCCCAATTCCCACGAGCAATCGAAGCGCGTGCAGTAGACGCGGCACGTTCGGCCAGATCTGCTTTGGGTGATCCCATGATGCGCGCCATCTGTGCGAAAGAAGATGATGCTGTAACCCAGCTTGACGATAGTCCGAGATCGTCGCGCATGCGATCCTGCTCGTTGCCGCCCTCCCGTCCGAGCGGAATGCTGGGTAGCCCGGTTGGAGAATCGATCAGCGACTCACAGTAGGTATAAGCCATCTGAATATTATTCCAATTGGCCTTCAAAAATTCGGTATCTCCACTTACTCGCACATAGTTTGCGAAGCTGGCCAAATAGTCGAACGTTATATCTACATGGACATACATGTAAGGATATTTATTCTTCCAATCTATGAGTGCAGCACTCTGAGATAGTTCGTGCCAGATCATGCCATTACTTTTGTCTTGATACTTCGTAATAAATGCTAGTTCTTCTCGTGCCCGGGCGTACTCCCCAGCTGCTACCAGCGCATCGGTAGCAACGAGGCCGTCACCAGCGAAGAACCATGCATACTGCGGTCGACGTCCTGCTCGCGACGGACCATAGCCTGCGATCTCCCCGCAACCGAGCGACTCATTACAGACCCACGCTTGATCAAGCGCGATGATGGACCAGCGCAGTGCACGATTCAACTCTGAATCAGGTGTCTCAATCTGCAGCGTATTTGCCAGTAGGTCGTTGTAGTGTTTCACTGCAGTCTTGCGAAGCGCAGCCTCTTGTCGTTCCAGCCGCTGGATAATAGCGTCGTCAGGCTCAGTGTGCGGAGGATTGTAGCCGATGAAAACAGAAGCTGCTCTTGTGCCGTCGGTCTGTACTCGAGGCTTCAACACCATGGCTTTTAGCGCATTGTCCCCGGAGGGCTGAATCGTTCGATTCCCATTTGGGTCGTGGAGTGTGGCTTCGGGCGATGCGATTACAGCAGAGAATCCATGGAGGGGCTCGCTAATAGAGTAGCCCGATTTTTTTTCGTTCCACTGTGTACTCTGGCCACCTAGCGCGCCTGGCCACATGAGATTCAACGATGGGTGGAACTGGATCTGAACTGAAATATCACGCCGACCTTCGGCTTGATAACTAAAGATTGCCCCAGGTTCATCGAGAGGAACGAAGATCCGCTCTTGAACGACAAAGTCGTCACCGACGTAGGTGCGTATCACTTCATCAGGGCGATACTCGACGCGTTGCAGAAGACTTGCTCCAGAGATCGGCTGAGTCTGATCGCTTGGTAGGAAGCTGACTTGATAGTCGCTGACGATCTGCAACGGGTAGGCCCAGACCTCCAAACCGCTTGCGGGGTAACCCATGACGACGGACTTACGGCCATGCACGGCGATGAAGTGCTGTGACCCAGTATCCGTACTGGAGGTTATCTCGGAGCTGCTAAGGTCTACGGTGGCAACGGTGTTTTGTGCGGCCATAAAAGTTATGAGTTGCAGACACCCAGCTACACAGAGCAGCAGAGATACGGAGCGAGGCATTCTCATCTTCATTACCAGCGAATCGTGACTGTCTTCTGTACATAGCCATCGACATCCCCAGAGGCCGCGGGAAACGCAACGTTCAATTTAGACCTACCATCGAAGACCGTGGACAACTCTGCGTTTTCCGCGTGCGGACGTAACCGAGATTCATTGACGCGAATGGACATGCTCTGCGCGGATAATGCGGGAGCAGCCAGGAGCAGCGTGATCGATCGGTCATCGTACTGCTCTTTGAGCACCTTCATCTGGTGCGTCTCCGATCCAAAACTTGGTAGCTCGTGGCCGGTGTACACCTCAATCGGCTTTAGTGGCAGACGAAGCATTCCGTGGTCTTCCTTAGCTCCATCGATGTGCGACACGAGATGCAAGCCCGTGGCGGCTGGCCCAGTTGCTCTGACCACGAGAGACTGGCCTTCTCTACTAAAAGTGAGATCGAGTTGCGAGTCGCCGAAAGGAACGTGGTGAATGGTGGCCGTGTTCCAGTCTGCCGGAAGATGAGGGGTTACTGTGAGCGTATGATGTGGCACATCCCATTCCACGCCGAACATGCCACGCATGATCGGAGAGATGACCATGGCCGACGACCATAACTGATGTGCCGTGCTGCGGCCAAGCACCTGGTAGAAACGTCCGGAGAGCAGTTCAGTTGTTGCGCCAAGATCCTGCGACCAGGTAAGGTCGGCATTCTGCATCAGGTGCGCATAGGCGGAGAGCGAGTGGCCGGCTCGATATTCAGCAACGGAGACCCAGCCCGTGAACAGAGGCCACACCGATCCCTGATGGTAGCTGATGGGATCATAGAAGCTGACCTTGTCACTCAGGATGCGCGTACCCCAGTCTGTCGAGAACTCGCTGGAGGCCCACTGCTGCAGCATCGGTTCAGCATGCTTCAACTTATAGGTTCCGTCCCACCATGCCACGGATGGAAAGATAGTCGGGGTGTTGTCCGTCGTGCCGTCCTCATTGTGACTGAAGGCGTAGAAGCTTGTTTGTGGAAGATAGTATTCCTGCTCGATGACCTGCCGCAGATGCTGTGCGCGCTGATCGGCCTGTGCCGCAAGATCATCGTGTCCGCTGATTCGTGCGAGGTTAGCGAAGGCGGCGCTTGCCTGGGCGTCGAGGGTCGCGAGGTAGATCTCCTGGTGGGGCATGCTCGGTATCCATGATTCGACCCAGCCTGAGCCGACAGTATTGTTATAGATGCCGTCGCTCGAATCATGCGAGGTCTCGTACTTCCAAGCCAGCTCGAGTTGGCTCCAGTGCGAGGTTACGAAATCTTTGTCGCCGGTGATGTCAAAGTAATCCTTGACGATCATCTGCAGCAGGGGCGTGGCATCGCTCGAAGCATACTCATAAGGTAGCGACTTCCAGTCGACTAAGTCGGCGGTCTGAGACCACTCGTGAATCATCCTGCCGTCGGCTCCCTGGCGGCGAAGCAGAAATTCAATCTCTGATTTGAAGGTGGAAGTGTCCCCATAGCTATTCACCGCGTATAGCGACCATAGGGCGTCACGTCCGAAGAACCATCCAAAGCCCGGGCGAGCTGCATCTCCGGAGCCGACAAAGCCTGCGGTGAGTGCCTCTTCCTTCAGGTCAGGCGTAGTCTTTACACGTAACTGGTCGATGGCTGCGACCGCCCAGGTAAATGCTTCGTTCAGCTTCTGGTCGGGAGTGTCTATGCTGGTGTGAGTTGCCAGCAGATTGCGATAGTAAGCCTCATTTTTTGTGAAGAGCGACTGCGCGGATTGATTCAGCGAAGTAAGTGCATCTCCAAGAGCAGCCTTATTTGCGGTCTGCTCCGTACTACCAAAGCTCATCAGTAGAGGAAAGAGCTTGTTGCCGTCTTTTGCGGGATCGTAGTGCAGAACAAACTGTAGCGGCCAGGAACTCGCGCGCTCCTGATATGGAGCAAGTATTCCCGATTGAGCACCGGGCATCGCCAATGCGGCTGCGTTGTCTGGCAGATTGAGATGCAAAACGTAGTAGCCAGATTCTTTTCCGGTCGCTACCCACTCCGGCGAGGGAACATCGTCAGACGCCGCCGGCCACATTCTCTGCATCACCGGGTGAAGGCTGAAGGTGAGCGTCATCGGACGGATGGATTCGATCTGAAAGAAGACGAGCACGCCCGCCTGATCCGCAGACTCCTTGGGAGCGATCATGATCTGGCGAATGGTGAAGTTAGCGTGCGAGTAGGTAATGGTTGTCGCGTCTGGTTGCACATCGATCCATGCGGCATGATCGTTCACGTCGATGGGAACGGCATAGTCCTGCATGTTGGCGGTGATCTTCATTCCACTGAAGATCTTCCATGGAAAGAGCCACGCCTCGAAGCTTCCATCCTGTTGGCCGAGTAACGCACCACGCGGCCCTAGAACGGAGAATGGCTTAGTAGGTACAGCTTCACGCGAGATAAGAGGTAGATCAGATGCTTTCGTAGGAAACGCCGGCAGTGCAGACAAAGGCGCAATCGAAGTCTGCGACAGACCCGCAGTCGAACATAGAAATAACAGAAGTGCTGCCAGTCGTGTCATGTAATCGCTCAAACATCATCAGTGGGCTCAGCCACGTTAAATAAAGGGCTTCATAGAGCACAGATTAAAAGGGAGGAGCGAGCCGGCTGGCCCGCTCCCTTGTCTGTTGCTAGAACTGAAGTCGTCCAGCAAACTGCAGCCCTCGCATGGAACTTCCCAATTGTGATGAAACAACATCTGTGATGTAACCTGCCGTGCCGCCGCAGTCAACGCAACCGCTTGGGCCTGCGAGGTTGGGATGATTGAACAGATTGAAGGCCTGCGCCGTAAACTGCAGATTAACCCTCTCTGTAATAGCGAACTTTTTGGCCACGGAGAAGTCCGTATTGAAGAGTCCCGGTCCCCATAGTGAGTCGCGCTCAATGTTGCCGAAGGTTGCAATCTGAGGCCGCTGGTAGGCGCCTTCAACCTGTCCCGGCGTTGCTAGGGTCGGAACTTCATTGAAGAATTTGACCCGATGGGCAATTGGATCGAAGGAGCCAGCGCCCAGGCCAAAGTTATCACCGACCTTGTTAGGACGGCAGAGCGACCCGCCCTGACCATCGATATCCTGGTCCGAGGCGCAGAGCGCGTACGATGGTGTGAAGGGCAGACCGGTATCGGCACTGACGACTCCGTTGACGGAGAAGCCGCCGATAATCTCATTCACCCATCCCGGGACGTTGCCGCCGATCAGGTGTTTTTGACCGATCGGAAGATCCCAGTTACCCGACAGTACGAATACGTTCCGGCGGTTGTAGTAGCTGTTGCCATAGTCAGCGCGAGAGTTGATGAAGAAGTAGTCAGACTCGTTCGCCCGAGCATTCGACCAGGTGTAGTTCGACAGGATCTGGAAGCCCTGGCTGAAGCGTTTCTGGAAGACCACCTGCAGTGCATCGTAGCGTGTGGTTGCCTGGTTTGCGTTGTAACGAAGCTGCTGTGTCCAACCAAACGGGGAGCCAAATTTGACCCCCAGAGTCTGTGCGGTGCCGTCGAAGTAAGGCATACGCTCGAACTGAGTGTACGTTTGCCCGGTCGCAGGATTGATCTGGCCGAAGCCAGCCAGGGTCTGCTGGTTCGGATTCGCCTGGTTCGACGAGTCGAACATATTGTGAATACCATGGCTGCCTACATAACCGATCTGCAGGGAAGTGTCATGCGCAAACTGCTGCTGCACCATGACGTTCCAACTATCGAGAGTAGGAACCCGCATGGTTAGAGGGCGAGTCGGCTGCTGAATACCGTTCGGCAGCGCATAGTCGCCGCTGCTGGGAATCGCAGGGAAAGCATAGGGCGCGGGTCCTTGCGAAAGAGCGAGCGCATAGTAGTTGTTGTTGGGCGCATTGAAGTTCTGCACCACGGCAGTCGGGAAAGAGAAGGTCAGGACTTCGCCGAACGTATCACCCGACCAGCCCATGCCATACGTGCGGCCATAACCACCGCGCACCACCGTATTTTCATGGGGCTGCCATGCAATGCCAAGACGTGGAGCGATGTGAGCGTAGTCCATCGCCACATTCAAATTGTTGCCGTAAGGACCATATCCTGCGATACGGACGTTACCCGTGTTCAGGTCAAGCAGACCGCCCTGTCCTTTGCCCGCAACCGACTCCGGGAAGTAGAGTTCCCAGCGCAGACCATAGCTTATGGTGAGATTGTGTGTAGCGCGCCACTCGTCCTGTCCGTAGAAGAACATGCGCTTCTGACGCTCTGCAGCATTGGTGTTCTGGATCACAGTGCGGAAGAAGCTGGAAGTATCGCCAAGGAGAAAACTGGCATAGCCAACGCCTTGACTGACCGGCGGGCCGGTAGTCACACCGTCTCCAGTCGATCCTGCCGTAACCGAACTCGCATATTCGAACTGGCCGGAAAGTAGGTTGTTGTTGTTCACACCAACAAGATGATTCATCGCGTAGCGAATATCGCCGCCAAATTTGATGGTGTGATTACCTTGAACGCGAGTCCAGTTGTTGACTGCCTGAAACTGGCTCTCCGTCTGGAGATAGGTATTAGCCGATGTGCCGTAGGTGATGCTGCTGCTGCCGTTCGATCCATTGGCTGGAACTGCAATCTGGAACTGAGGAAGTCCACCGGTCAGCGATAGATCTCCCTGATTGACGCCTGGAATTCCCAACTGCGTTCCCAGAGGCTCAGTGTTATTCGGTCCCTCCTCATTGATGTGCAGCCGAACCCATCCAAAGCGGAAGTCGGTGAGCCACTTAGCGGACAAGGAGTAGTCGCCGCCTGCGGCAACGCTCTGATCCAAAGCCTGATCGGCTCCGGCAAAGTTGCCCGCTCCAAATCCGACGCCGCCGGCTGGCCCGAAGATCGCTGCTCCATTGAGATCTGAGTTGAAACGCGTATAGCGGCCAAAGGCATGCAGCTTCTGGGTGACCTGATCGTCGACGCGCACGTCGAACTGGTCAGTATTGAAACCGCCGGAGCCGGAAGCAAGATAGTTGTCGGTGATGCCAGTGCCATTGTTCGGGGCCGGCATCAGCTTCAGCAGATTGACTGCGGGCGCGGACAGCCGGTTCGCCTGAATGATATTTCCGGCAAAGGGAGTGCGTCCGGTTGGACCGGCAGGATTCGTCTCCGGATCATAGATCTGGTAGATCGAACCGGCGTTCAGGTAGTCGCTAAGGTTGCAGGCATTACCGGAGGTGCAGCTGCTCTTGGCGAGCGCGGTGGGTACGGTTGTCAGGACGGTGGTGCCCGTTTTTTCGCGTAGTCCCTGGTAATCGCCGAAGAAGAACAGCTTGTCCTTCTTGACTGGACCTCCTACCGAACCGCCAAACTGATTATGCAGGAACGACGGGATGTACTTGCCTGACAGCGGGTCAGGTGCGAACTGGGTGAAAGGATCGCGCGCCTGTTGCGCATCGGAACGGCGATATTCGAACGCCGAGCCGTGGAACGCATTGCTGCCCGACTTGGTCTGGGCCGAGACGATTCCGGCGACTGCGTTGCCCAACTCAGCGTCATAGTTCTGCGAGGTAACCTTCATCTCGGAGACGGCGTCGAGGTTCGGGTTGATAACCGCAACTCCTTGGATCGGGTCCTGGTTGTCGGTTCCGTCGAGCTGATACCCGGTTGCGAAGGGAAGCTGGCCGTTTACTTCAATCTGTTCACTCTGCTGAGGATTGGTCGACTGACCGACGCTCCAGCCGATATAGGTCGTACCGGGGGTCAGAAGCTCAAATGCCGTAAAGTTACGGTCAAGGTTTGGCAGATCCTGCACAGCACGCTCGTTCAGCACCGTACTGACATCGGCGCGGTCCGTCTGCAACAGCGGAGCTCCTGCGGAGACCTCGACACTGGTGGAGGTCTCTCCCAGTGCCATCTTGATGTCTACCTTGGGCGAAGTGTCCGCATACACGATGACGTTGCTGGCGGTCGTCTTCTCAAACCCCTGCAACTCCACCACAACGTTGTAAGTATCTGGAATCAAATGGTCGACACGGAACTCGCCGCTGCCATTTGACTGGGTCGTCACCGAAGTCCCCTTCGTGACATCGTTAATTGTAATCTTTGCGTTCGGGACAGATGCCCCGGTGGGATCCGATACGGTCCCATAGATGGAACCGTAGATCGCCTGTGCGATAAGCGCCGGACTCAAGAGAAGTGAGCCAACCAGCAATCCGGCAAGCCCCAGACCAACTCCGAACGAAGACCTTGCACTACGGAGCTGCCGCCCAAGGCTGAAAAGAAAAGTACTTTGCATGTCACTACCTCCAGAAATTTTGAAGCAAAATGTCGCAGGTTGAATTCATAACGCACTCATCAGGTGAGTGCTGCTTGGTGCTTTGATGTGCTAAACCGACTTAGTAGTCAGAAGATAATCAGTAAAAAATGAAATCGGATACTTCTCGACGACAAAGCTTCGGCTTTCATTTGCACTGTTGTCTACGTGTCTCACGGTGATTGACCCGTGAAAAACCCGTGTGTAATAATTTTTTGTTATGCCGCCTCCCTTGATAAAACAGGAGTTGAGTGAAGAAGCGCAGCGGCACCCTCATAGTGCGCTGGTGCTACGCGTCGCTGCGAGCCAGTGCTTCCACTCTTCCACAAGACTCAAGGAATTCCTGTTTTATGTCGCGGACTGCGCTCTTAGGAACGCTCCCGATGAGGCGACCGAGCAGCCCATAGGCATTAATGTGTTCCAGCGCCTCCCCGGTTATAACTCCGGAGAAGACAGCATCGTCCGCACCCAGGCCCGGGCGCTACGCCAAAAGTTGAATGAATATTTCACCGGCGAAGGGGAGCACGAGGAGTTCATTATTGAAATACCAAAAGGTCATTACCTTCCGGTATTTCAGCCGCGCCATCCCGCTGTCGAACTCCCGCCACCTACTCAGATAACAGTGGTGCCAGTAGAAGCAGATCCTCAGACACCTGCAAATCTCCCCCTAATCGAACCGGTTGCTGAAAAAAAGAGAAGCTGGGCAACCTTGTCAGCGTTTGTAGGCATCGTAGTTTTACTTGGGCTATTTGTATTTTGGCCACTCCGCTCTCACAAGACATCTGCGATTGATCGGTTCTGGGGACCGTTTTTATCGGATAACGATTCACTCGTCATATATAGCAACGCTGTATTTACCGGCGATTCGACGAATGGCCTCAAATACGCCGCCCCGGAAAATATTCCGCAGGATCCCCTGTCCGATCATTATGTCGTCACCTATACAGGCGTAGGCGAACTAAACAGCGTCTACAATCTGACACGTCTATTCGACAGTCATCATGCTAGCTTCAAGCTCAAACGAAGCCTGCTCGTGACCTGGGACGAGGCCCAGTTAAGCAATCTCATCTTCATCGGTTCGGTTGCCGAGAACCCCTCGCTCCGCATGCTCCCCCCAGACTCCGACTTCACCATGACAGCAAGCAATGGTACGGCGGGATTCATCAACCATCACCCGAAGCCGGGCGAACAGCCATTCTATAGCCGTCCTGAGCATCCATTCATTACGGACTACGCCATGGTGGCGCTCTTGCCAGGTCTGCAGAACGGGAAGAAGATGCTCGTCTTCAGCGGCTTGACCACGCTGGGCACAGAGGCCGCCGTCGAATTCGCGTCTCGCCCCGACACTCTCGACCAGCTACTCGTGGCAGTCTCAGGTCCTAAGGGGGAGGTCCGTCCCTTTGAGGCGCTCATCGAGACAACCATCGGAGGCGGCGTCCCGATGCAAACCAAGCTGGTCGCCGTTCACAAACACTAGATTCCTACTGAACGGATTGCAGTTTGAGTTCGCTACCCGCATGAATCTTCGAGGCAGCGTCAAACTCGGCCTTGGCGTCGGCTTCTTTCCCCAGGCTGCGGTAAGCCTGTCCCAACAACGTATGAGTGATGAAGTTCGAAGGATCCATCTTCTCCGCGTGCTTCAGATACATGGACGCGTTCTCAGGATCGTTCCTCCGCAGCAACACCTTCCCCATCAGAAGAAACGGCCCCGTGCTCGACGTATCGAGCGCCAGCGACTGCATCAAGGCCTCCTGCGCCTGATCGTACTTCCCAACCTTGATATACGCGTCCGCCAGCCTCTCGTAGATAGGAGCGTACGACGGATTAAGCTTTCGCTCCGCCTCGAACTGGGTGATCGCCTCGAGGATATTGGACTTATACAGAGCAACTTCGCCAATCAGCAGATGCGCCAGCGGTAGGCCCGGCGTGATGGTTAGCGCCTTCTGCGCCGCCTCAGCACCCTGATCCGGCAGATTCGCCGTGCTCAGCATCCTGGCCAGGATCAGATACGCCGCACCACTCTCGGCAGGCAGTGCATACTCCGTCGCGAACGCCGAACGCGCAGCATCGATCTTGCCGCTATTCAGATAGCACAATCCCAGCACATGACTGGCGTCCGCATTCACATTAGGACTCCACGTCTTGACTCGCTCAAGATAGGGAATCGCCGCAGCAGGCTGTCCGAGTCGATAGAGCGTCAGACCCTGAAGCTGTACCGATTCCAGATCGTGAGAGTCCGCCGCGATGGCACGTTCAAAGGCCTGCCTGGCGGAGATCAGCTTACCCGCCCGATAGTAGGCCAGCCCAAGATCGTGCTGCACGCCCTTCTGATTTGGATTTGCCGCCGCCATTTTTTCGAGCGCCGCGATTGCATCTGCAGACTTTCCACGCTGCATCTCCTCCACCGCCTGTTGCTGCTCCGTATTTACGGGTGGCGCAGCCGACGCTGGAGCCTGCGCATGAGCAGCAGGCAAGGAGAACAGGATAGTAAAAAGTATAAACAGAGAACGACGCATCACATCTTCAAGGATAACCCTAACAGCTACGAACCGTGCTCGACCCATGATGATACCATGGCGAAATGTCGGTGCTCTGGCGACTCTCCGCCCTCCTTCTCTTCTGGTCGGCAATCGTCTCCGCGCAGCGAGCGCCCGCACCGCCCTATCCGCCTGACCCTACGCACAAAGGCCCAGCGTGGTTCGCCGATATTGCTCCCAATGCCGGCCTGACCATGCTGAACGTTAACGGCGACACCGCCACAAAAAAATACATTATCGAAACCACCGGCAGCGGCGTAGCTATCCTCGACTACGATCACGACGGCTGGCCCGACATCTTCTTCGTCAACGGCGACGCCTTCGACTTCGAACCCGGCCATGCCATCGGCCACACCAACCATCTCTATCACAACAATCACGACGGCACCTTCACCGATGTCACCAAAGCCGCGGGTCTCGCCACCACAGGATGGGGCCAGGGCGTATGTGTGGGTGACTACGACAACGACGGCTACGACGACCTCTACGTCACCTACTACGGAAAGAACCGCCTCTTTCACAACCAGCGCGATGGAACGTTCAAGGACGTAAGCGAACAAGCAGGCGTAACCGGCACCGGCAAAGAGTGGGGCACGGGCTGCGCTTTTGTCGACTACGACCGCGACGGCAAGCTCGATCTAATGGTCTCCAACTACGTTCACTTCGATCTAGCCACGATTCCCAAGCCAGGCGAAGGCGTTATGTGCATCTGGAAGGGCACGCCGGTAATGTGTGGACCGCGCGGTCTGCCCTCCGTTCCCAACACGCTCTTTCACAACACTGGCGACGGCCACTTCACCGATGTCAGTAAGAGCAGCGGCATCGAAAAGACCTTTGGCCACTACTGTTTCAGCGTGTCTACCATCGACTATAACGACGATGGCTGGCCCGATATGTACGTCGCCTGCGACAGCACCCCGAGCATTCTCTATCGCAATAACCACGACGGCACCTTCACCGATGTTGCCGCGGAAGCAGGCGTGGCATACGACGAAGATGGCCGCGAACAGGCTGGAATGGGGTCTGCCATCGGCGACTACGATGGCGATGGACGTCCCGATATCTTCAAGACCAACTTCTCCGATGATGTCTCCTCGCTCTACCGCAACACTGGCGACGGCTCCTTCACCTCGACCATCCAGCAGGCCGGACTTGGACTTAACACGCAGTATCTTGGCTGGGGAGTCTCCTTCTTCGACGCAGAAAACGATGGCTGGCCTGACTTGCTGTTAGTTAACGGCCACGTCTATCCAGAGGTCGATAGCGCGCATCTCGGCTCGACCTACAAGCAGCCGTGCCTGTTCTACTGGAACACCGGCAAGGCGACGTTTCAAGATCTGAGCAAAAGCGCAGGGCCAGGCTGCACCGCGGTAGCATCGAGCCGCGGTCTGGCTGTAGGCGATCTCTGGAACGACGGTCGTGTCTCAGTAGTCGTCAACAACATGGGCAGCACGCCGAAGCTACTGGTCAACCTGGCGCCGAACCAAAACCATTGGCTTGGGCTTTCGCTCCATGGCACACAATCAAATCGCGACGCGATCGGCGCCAAAGTAACCATCGCGGTCTCAGGTCGAAGCTATGTGCAGGAAGTTCGTAGCGGTTCCAGTTACATATCCAGCAACGATCTGCGTCTGCACTTCGGCCTCGGAGTGTCAAAGACAATCGATCACATCAACGTGCGTTGGCCAAACGGAGAGCAAGAGCAATTTCCCGGTGGCTCCGTCGATCGCTTCCTGTCGCTCACCGAAGGCGCAGGCAAACCGGTTCAATAGACCATTACCGTCTGGCATCGCAGTACTGTGGTCTGACTTGAATCTGAGCCAGCAGCCCCTTTGCCTTCTCATTATCCGGCGAAAACGCGATCACCCGCTCGAGCGCCGCAGTCGCGGTTGCCCGGTCGTGCAGCATACAGGCGGCAAGCGCGAGATTGGTTCCTGCCGCAGTCTCGCCCGGATCGTCCTTTGAAACCTGCCGCCACAATCTCACAGCTTCATCTAACCGACGCGACCGTGCATACAGCACAGCAAGATCTCCGGCAGCGACGCTGTTCGTCGGATCCACAGCCAGAGCAGCCTTGTACTCCCGTTCTGCTCCTGCTGCATCGCCGCTCGCCAGATCCAGATACCCAAGCTGAGCATGAAGCGCAGCATCGGTCTTCGACTTGCCTGCAGCTTGCTCCTCGTGCGCGGCATTCGTCAGCAAGCGTCGTGCTTCAGTCGTCGCGACGGCATCTCCGTGCAGCGCGAGTTGCGCATAAGCTAACCCGAGCGCACGATCGCTGACCGGTTCACCCGCCACAGCCATCAATGTCTCCGCTCGATGATCCTGCTCACTACGCTGTCCGCTTGGTCGCTTCTGGATGAAATGATCCGTGACTTGTTCATGCGCGATATCTTCCGCCTTCTCTCGCGCCATATGGCATGTCGTGCAGTCCTGAGTATCAGGGTGATGACGCGAGGCAAACGACGGTTCGTTATGGCAGCTCAAACATCTACTTCGATAGTATCCAACGCGCTCCGCCGGTGACGGAGTGCTATGCGGATCGTGACAGGTAGTGCATGTGAGTCGTCCATCGCTCTTGCGAAAGCACGCACTCTGCAACAACGCCTCCCACTGACTAGTCGCGCGGCCATTCGAACCTACTTCGCCAGCATGCACAAAAAACTGCACATCCTCCGAGAGATAATCGCCCGGCTTGAACATCTGTAGCGAACGGCCAGGCTTGTTGACCGCGATCTCGCCCTCTAGATGGCACTGAAGGCAAACCGAGATCTTACGGTTTCCTGGCAGCGAATCCAGCTTCATGATCGGGCCGCGCCCACCCTGCGCGACGTGCGCCGTCGTATCGCCATGACACGACTCGCAAGTAATGCCCCCATGCAAAAAGGGCTCTTCCGCAAAGTGATTCCGGCTGCCCGGCAGCGAAGGCTGTCCTCCGCTGGTGTGGCAATGCAGACACGTCGAATCCACCGGCAGCGTAAACGGCATCTCCCGCGCATCGAGCGATTTGGGATTCATATCCCACACCTCTTTTTTGCTGTACCAGTTCACAGGACTCTCGAACCAGAATCCGTCGTGCTGAAATAGGTAAGTTCGACCACGGTTTCCCGACCCAATAAAATACTTCAGTTGTTGCTCGCCTGATACTTCCCGCCCCGGCGCTGCGTCTGCACGCGCATACGAAAGCCATGCCTGGCCATCGCGCGCAAACAGCTTGTAACTAACCCCTGAAGTCTTATGGACAAACTTTCCCGGCAGTAGCCCATCGACCGCATCCCCACTGGCATGCGCCATCGGTGTTCGTTGATATCGGTCATAGAGCTGCTCATGACAGTTGCGACAGATCGCATCCGGGTCTTTTATCGGACCGCTCGCCTCAACCCGAGGCGTTGCCTGTAGTAGCCAGACCAACCCAACCATCGCAATGAGACCGAGTGTCGCCAGACAGCGTGCAACCACAGCGGTCCTCGCCCGGTCAGACGATCGTCTTTGTTTGCTCTGTTGTTCGTAGAACATACTGCACGTTGGCCCGCCGTCCTGCCTAGAATACCGCAGCCGTCCACTTGGTTGCCTATCACGCGTGTGTCATAACAAATCGATATGCCAAAGCCCACTGACGCGACACGACCATCACTTCGGACTACGATTGACGGCAGGAGCAGCCCATGTCCCCCGACATCACACGAAGAAGATTCATGCAAACCTCCGCCGCCTTGGTGGTTCACCAAGCAGTTCCCAAAATCACTCCGGCGGATCAGCCTCTGCAGGAGGTGGAGTACGCGCAGGTCCGTTTCACCAGCCCTGCCCACATCGCACAACTCGAAGAGACCCACACCATCCTCATGGGCCTCAGCGACGACAGCCTGCTGAAGCCTCTACGCGCCATGGTCGGCCAACCTGCGCCCGGCGAAGAACTCGGCGGTTGGTATCAGTACATGCTGAACTTCGACCCCGGCAAGACCGACGCCGGCCTCGCCCCCAGTGCAACCTTCGGTCAGTGGGTCTCGGCGCTCTGTCGCTATCACGCGATCACCGGAGACACCGCGTCCCGCGACAAAGTACTTCGGCTGAATCGTCTTTATCGCCAGACCATCGCACCCGTCTACTACGAGAACAATCGTTTCCCCGCCTACTGTTTCGATAAGCTGGTCTGCGGCCTTATGGACTCTCACCGACTCGTCCAAGATCCAGACGCCTTCGCAATACTGAACGAAACCTATGATGCCGCCCAGAAGCAACTCCCCGGCCACGCCATCGATCGCGAGATCAACTGGCGGCCGGGCAAGGACAACTCGTGGAGTTGGGACGAGAGCTACACCATGCCCGAGAACCTCTACCTGGTCTACAGCATGGGCGCCGGCTCCCGCTATCTCGACATGGCGAAGCAGTATCTCGACGATGCCACCTACTTCGACCCACTCGCACGCGGCGAAAACGTGCTCGGCAAGAAACACGCCTACAGCTACGTCAACGCACTCTGCTCAGCCATGCAGGCCTACCTCATCGGTGGCAGCGAAAAGCATCTGGCCGCCGCCCGCAACGGCTTCGACATGCTCCAACAGCAGAGCTTCGCCACCGGCGGCTGGGGACCAGACGAGCTCCTCCGCAAGCCAGGTTCGGAAGAGGTCTTCGCCAGCCTCACAAAGTCGCACAACAGCTTCGAGACACCGTGCGGCTCCTACGCCCACATGAAGCTCACCCGCTATCTGCTGCGAGTCACGCGTGACGGCCGCTACGGCGACAGCATGGAGCGCATCATGTACAACACCGCCCTTGGCGCAAAGCCGCTTCAGCCCGACGGACACGCTTTCTACTACTCGGACTACAACCTGAAAGGGAAGCGTGTCTACTCCGACCACCGCTGGCCCTGCTGCTCCGGCACTCTGCCCCAAGTCGCCACGGACTATGGCATCAACACCTATCTTCGCGATCCCTCCTCCGTCTGGGTCAACCTCTACATCCCCTCGGTATTTCAGTTCGATCACCACGACGTCGCGTTCAAGCTGGAGCAGAGCGGCGATTACCCGTTTGCCGACACCATCACATTCAACATCACAGCTTCTCGCCCAGCAGACCTTACACTTCGCCTTCGTATCCCTGCATGGTCCAGCAATCCGCGTATCGACGTGAACGGCCAATCCGTTCCAGTCACCGCCACAAAGGGCTTTGCCATCGTAAGCCGAACCTGGAAGACCGGAGACGTTCTCACACTCACTCTTCCTGCAACTCTGCGGCTCGAACCGATCAGCCTCGCTCACTCCGAAACCGCGGCGCTCCTCTACGGCCCACTCGTTCTCTTCGCCATCACCAGCGACGCACCCCCCATAACGCGCTCCCAAGCCTTAGCAGCCCATCGCGTCAGCCCCACCGAGTGGTCCATCGAAACAGCAGCCTCCCCACTCCGTCTCCTGCCGTTCACCCACGTCGGCGACGCCCCCTACACCGCCTATCTGACCTACCCAAAGACGTAGCGCCCACATAGGTCTCTGCATAGGCCACCGCAAGTGGCCAATACAGCTTTGTAACAAACAGAGCTTGCCATGCCGTCTCCTTCGCCTAAACTTAAAGAGAACGACGTATCCCACCCTGGGAGCCGCGAAACCATCAACAGCACCGAAAGGAAGATCCTTTGTCCGAACCTGTCAAACCAACCCGTCGTCCGATGAACCCTCATTTCTCTTCCGGCCCATGCGCCAAGCGGCCCGGCTGGCAGCCTGCGGCGTTGGCGGACGCGCTCGTCGGTCGCTCCCATCGCTCGAAGCCGGGAAAAGCCAAGCTCAACGAGGTCATCGAACTGACGCGCAGCATCCTCGGCATTCCAGACGGCTATCGCATCGGCATCGTTCCCGGATCAGACACCGGCTCAGTGGAGATGGCGCTCTGGTCCATGCTCGGTGCGCGTGGCGTTGACGTTCTGGCGTGGGAGAGCTTCGGCAAGGAGTGGGTCACAGACATCACCAAGCAACTCAAGCTCCCCGACACCCGTGTCTTCGAGGCACCGTACGGAGAGCTTCCAGACCTGACCAAGGTATCTCCCGATCACGACGTCATCTTCACCTGGAACGGTACGACCTCAGGCGTCCGCGTGCCCAACGGCGATTGGATCTCCGACCAGCGCGAAGGCCTCACCATCTGCGACGCGACCTCGGCTGCATTCGCCATGCAGCTTCCGTGGAACAAGCTCGACGTCATCACCTGGTCCTGGCAGAAGGTCCTCGGCGGAGAGGGCGCGCACGGCATGCTCGTTCTCAGCCCGCGTGCGGTGGCGCGTCTCGAAAGCTACACGCCCGATCGTCCTCTGCCAAAGATCTTCCGCATGACAAAAGGCGGCAAGCTCATCGAAGGAATCTTCGAAGGCGAAACCATCAACACGCCATCCATGCTCGCCGTTGAAGATGCAATCGACGGTCTGCGTTGGGCTCAATCCGTTGGCGGCCTGCCGGAACTCATCCGCAGATCGGAGAGCAATCTCGCCGCAGTCGTCGATCGGCAGGGAAAGAGCAAGTGGTTCGACTTTCTCGCGCAACGCCCGGAGACTCGCTCCTGCACCTCGATCTGCCTTCGCATCGTCGCTCCGAAGATCGCTGCACTCGATCTTGAGCAACAGGCAAAGTTCGTAAAAGATATCGCGAGCTATCTCGAAAAAGAGGGTGTCGCGTACGATATCGCCTCCTATCGCGACGCGCCTCCCGGCCTGCGGATATGGGGTGGCGCAACCGTCGAAACAAAAGACATGGAAGCGATTCTGGACTGGCTTGACTACGCCTTCAACACAAAAAGCGCCTAGACATTCATCCAGATAACAGACCTTCATGAGCCTCAGCCTGCTGACCGATACACCACAGCCAGCAGGCTGATCTCATGAGCAATCTGCTAAAAATCAATAGCGCAGCCTAAGCCTGTTTCGCTTGCCACAGCCCAAGAGTCGCTCCCGTGGGATCGAGGATAATGCTGAACCATCCCATCCCCGGAACCTCCGTAACATCGCGCATGATCTTCGCACCTAGACTGGCCGCCTTCTCGGTGGAGACGTGAATGTCGTCCACCGAGATGTAGGTAAGCCACGCTGAAGGTGCGCCGGGAACAGGATGTTGCGCGATCGCGCCGCCCGGTCCTTCGCCAGGTTTGATGAACGTATAGGAGCCACCGGAGCCCATCTCCATATCACTCAGCTCCCACGAAAAGAGACTGGTGTAGAAGTTCTTGGCCTTGGCGGTATCGGTGGTGTTCAGTTCGAGATGACAGAATGGGTTTGCCATAGACGCCTTTCGAATGCGGAAGTAGTGACTAGGTGGCCCGTCGAACAAGATAGATGAAGTGAGATTCTACGCCGGAACGTCCACGAATGTCCCAGTAGAAATTGTGCGACCAGACAACTTCAGGCAAAGTTTATTCGTCGTTCTAACGCGGCGTCAACGTCAGGGTGTGAGTCGTGGCAGCGTCCACCGCCGCATGGCTAAACGGCAGCGAGAAGGTGGTGCCGTGATACCACGCATGCCACTGATCGAGGAACCACGGGCTCGCCGGATTGGAAGACTCTCCAAGGACAAGATTGAGCGTACTGTCGTCGAAGTTCGCGAAGTCCGCAGTGAACCGTTCTGATGGTCCGAAGGTATGGCCGACCTGTTTGATGGTCGTACCGTCGCCGCTCTGGGGCTGGTCACCAGTGCCGATCGGCACCCCAATCAGGCGTTGCAGCAGCGCGGACTGTCCGTAGATAGGATGTTCGATATCGACAGTGTGGATGTGGCCATAACGCCAGGTGGAGAGATCATGTGGAGCATGGCCTTCCACCAGCCCCCGCGCAACAGCCGCCGTAAGCAGGTCGTCCCAGTTGGAGTATCGGGAGGAGAGCCAGCGCGCAGGCGTGTGCATGATCAGCCACTCTTCGGCGTACGCCTTATTGCTCCAGGTATAGAGTGCCGCGAGGTCCTCCGGTTTCGTATCGCTGGCGTGTTCGGCCTGTGACTGTCCCGGCTGTGGCAACGCCTGCGGATCAAGCAGAAGCGGCCAGAGCGCGGTGCGAGCGGCAGAGACAATGGTCGGTGCCGCGGCGTCCGTATCCATGCTCCCGTTCCAGTCGCGGAGAAGGTCTGCAGCCTGGTGCAGACGCTTGTCATGGGTAAAGTCGGGCTTGGAAGCATGATCGATGGCGTACGCCAGACGCTCAGCGATGACGTGGTCGAGATCGGAGTACACATCGGTCTGGATAGCAAGCATGTCAGACGGCGTGAGGTGATCTTTCGTAGCGATGGAGCGCTCCGAGAGAAGCTTCCAGATGCGCTCGTTGCGATAAGGAGCAGACCAGTCCAGCGTGATCGGATACGGATAGTCGTCCGCAGTAACCCGCGCATTCGCCGTTGCAAGAATTCCGTTAGGCGGGTCTACAGCCTGCGGAAGCTTGTCGTATGGAATATTCGCCACCCACTCCTGCGTGGTGTCGAGCGCGTCCGACGGCACAGGACTGATAGCAGCAGGTGCAGCGACGCTGCCGCGAATCGGAATCCTTCCCACCGCGTGGTAACCGATGTGACCCTGATCGTCCGCGTAGACCAGGTTCTGTGCGGGACCACCAAAGGTAGAGAAGGCATTGACCAGGCTGGAACCATCAACTGCGCTGTCCATTGCTAGAAAAGACGGCGTCACATTAGCAGGATCATAGATCGTCCAGCGCAACGAGAGCGTACGCTTCTCCGACGGCAGTATCCCCGTGAGAACCGGTGTAACCGCAGCGCCATGCTGTGTCGCCTGCACATCCAGCACAACGTCTTTGCCGCCCTTGACGTGAATGGTCTCCTGCTGATGAAGCACGGGCCGCCAGCCCCCGTCAGCCGCCTGATATTCAGCTGATGAGCCTGCACCACGCATATGTTCGATGTAAACGTCTTGCACCGTCGCACCCAGATTGGTGAATCCCCACGCAACATGCTCATTGTGTCCGACGATGACGAACGGAACCCCCGGCAGCGATACGCCCGTGACATGCAGCCCACCAGTTAAAGTCGACGCCTCAAGATCCGCCTGATACCAGATGCCGGGCACCCCATGCGCCAGATGCATATCGTTCGAGAGCAGCGGCTTTCCCGTAGCCGTATGCGCCCCGGAGACAACCCAGTCGTTCGACCCCGAAAAACAACCATCGCACACAGGATTCTTAAGCGTCTCTTCAAGCGCCGCAAGATCACCCGGACTCGCCGTCTCCCCAACCGGAGCCACCGGCCTCGCCAGCCTCGACTGAGACTCATCCAGCGGAACATCAGGAATATCGGTCTGCGGCGCCGTCAGGTCAACCACAGGCTGCGCCGGCGGATGGTCGCGCCACGTCTCCACCGGATAAAGATCAGCGATCAAATGCGCAGGCAGCCGCGCCGTCAGCGCCTCCCGGCTAAGCTCCATCGAAAAGCTGTTCGTCAGGTCCTGAAACATCACCAGCCCCACCAGGATGCTGTCCCGTGGCGTCCACGGCGACGGCTCATAGCGCAGAATGCGAAACTCAAGCGGAAGATGCGAACGCTGCGCCTCCATGGACGCATTGACCCCCTCCGCATACTGCTCCAGCAGATGAAGCTGCTCCGGCGGCAGCGTCGCCAGCGCACGATCCGCCGACGCACGAAGCTGCAACGTCCTCTGCAAACGATCATGCGCCACCAGCGAAGCCCCAAGCACCTCCGCAAGACTCCCCGCAGCATGTCGCCGCAGCGCATCCATCTGCCACAACCGGTCCTGTGCGGTCACATAGCCCTGCGCCATCAGCAGATCGTCCAGCGACGCCGCCCGAATATGAGGCACCCCATGCGCATCGCGCTGCACGCTGACAGCAACCGAGAGCCCTGGAATCGCAACGCTTCCATCCAACTGCGGCAGCGAGCCCTTCAGAGCCTGCCGAACCCAGTGCCTCCCAGCGAACAAACCCACAACCGTCCCCACAACCACCAGCACAGTAAGGACAGCCACAGTCCGAAAGAAGATGCGCCGGCGCAATGCCGTCAGCGAACTCACAGAATCAGCGTCGTCTGCGGGGATAGGGTCGTAGAGAGTCATGCCTGATCGCAAGTGTAAATGGAGCATGTCGACCAGAGGAGTACGCCTTTGGCTGCATTGCCCTAACTCCTCCCTACACGAAGTCAGCCGAAAAATCGGCGAACAGCCGTTTAATTTGTTTTACTGAAGGCGGCACTCCGAGCCTGGAAAGATCTCACGAAGCCAGGCAGCTATGAATCAGCATCTACAGAACGAAACGGAGGAACTTCGCAATGGGTTTGGGGGAGAACTTTCACGCAGTCGAGATCGTGATCCTTCTTCTGCTTGTGCTGGTGGCGGTATTCGCCGTCATGGCCAACCGGCTGAAGGTGCCGTATCCGATCGTCCTTGTGATGGCCGGTCTCTTTATCAGCTTCGTTCCCCACATGCCTCGCGTCCCCCTAGACCCCAACATCGTCTTCGTCATCTTTCTTCCGCCTCTGCTCTACGCCTCGGCCTGGACAGCGTCATGGCGCGAGTTCCGCCGCAACGCCGTCGTCATCGGACTCCTCGCAGTCGGTCTCGTGGGCTTCACCGTCTGGGGTGTAGCCGAGTTCTCCGACCGCTTCATCACCGCGCTCGACTGGAAGGCCGGCTTCCTCCTCGGCGCCGTGGTCTCCACCACAGACGCCATCGCCGCAACCTCCATCGCCAAAGCCGTCGGCCTGCCCAGAAGAATCGTCGACATCCTCGAAGGCGAGAGCCTCATGAACGATGCCACCGGCCTGCTCGCGCTCGAGATCGGCCTCGGCATCATCCTCCGCGACCACACACCCACCCTCGGAAGCGGCGCAGCGCGGCTCATCTACCTTGTCGTCGGCGGTCTCGTCATAGGACTCCTTATCGGCATCATCGTCGGATGGCTCGAAAAGTTTATCGATGACGGACCGGTAGAGCTTGTCGTCAGCCTCGTCGTTCCCTACGCGGCCTACCTCGCAGGAGAACGCGCCAAGGCCTCCGGCGTACTCGCAGTCGTAGCCTGCGGACTCTACATGAGCCGCAAGAGCACGAGCTTCTTCTCTCCCACCGTCCGCCTCCAGGTCAACGGCGCATGGGAGGCCCTCACCTTCATGCTCAACGGTCTCGTCTTCGTGCTCATCGGCCTGCAACTGCCGTATGTCCTCGCGGGAATCCACGGCAAGTACACCACCGGCACGCTCATCTTCTACGGCGCCGTATTCAGCGGCATCCTCATTCTGCTTCGCATGATCTGGGTCTTTCCCGCGATGAAGCTCGCCTCCTACGTCGAGCGCAGGTGGATGAGCCACGAAGAAGAGACGCCCTCCGCACGCGAGGTCTTCGTCGTCGGATGGACCGGCATGCGCGGCGTCCTCGCGCTGGCCGCCGCCATCTCAGTGCCGGAGGTTCTCGGCGACGGACGTCCCTTCGGACCGCGCAACCTGATCGTCTTCCTCGCCTTCTGCGTCATCCTCGTAACCCTCGTGCTGCAGGGCCTCACCCTCCCCGCACTCATCCGCCGTCTTGGATTGGCAAGTAAAGGTGGAATGGATCGGGAGGAGCGAGACGCGCGCAGAATCGTGCTCCTCGCCGCAGTCCATCATCTGGAAGCAGCACGCAAGCACGACGGACCTCCCACCGAGCATATGTACGACGACATCCTCCATCGATACCGGCACAAGCTCGCGGCTGTTGGCGCAGGCGCTGAAGAAAGCCTTGATGCGTTGGATCCGAAGATGGTCACCCGGCTGCAAACGATCCTCGAGGATGCGCTGAATGTCGAGCGTCGCACCCTCATCGGCCTGCGGGACAGGGGAAAGATCGGCGACGACACGTTGCGCACCATGGAACGCGAGCTCGATCTCGCCGAGAGCAGATCACAGATATCACCCATAGCCTGAGGCATCTGCCTCCGGCGCGCAAGATGCGGATCAGGCCTCGACGCGCTCGACATCGCGAAATGTATAACCGGCATGGGTGCCGCGCACGGTCGTCAAAATAATAACGGCGATAAGAATCAGGACGGGCACAACGAAGATGCTGCCCTCTGGCCCCGTGGCGCCGCCGCTCAGGATAGGTCTGCCTGTCGGATGAGTGGCGAGCAGGCGGTGCTGGACGAAGAGGCCGCTGTCGGCAACGCCGTAGAGAAAAGACTGAGCCCAGTCCCACGAGGCGTGGAAGCCGATAGCCCACCACAGCGAGCCGGTACGCCAAAGAACGAAACAGAAGACCATGGCGGCAAGCCCGGCAGAGAGCAGTCCGATAGGCGACTCGCCGGGATTTTTGGTGTGGCCAAGTCCGAAGAGAAACGACAGCAGCAGAGCCGAGGTCCAGAAGCCAAGCGCTGCGCTGTGACGGGTCTTGAACGCCCATCGGTAGATGCCGGCCAGCCCGCGGCTCAGGGTGAACTGCAGGTAGCCTCGAGTCAGGTACTCCTCGAACATCCCAACCACGAGAAATCCGGCAAGCCATGCCGCGCCATAACGAAAGACGTCGGAACCGAAGACGAGCCGGCTATCGATGATGAGCAAGCCGGTCTTCCAGAGCGTGAGGAAGAGAAGGGAGAGACAGGTCACTCCCCAGGCAAGTCCGGAGAAGAAGCGGGAGAGCTTATTGCTGCCGCCGAGTCCGTACATAGAGTTTGGACGGCGCTCGATCTTCGACATGATCCAGGTCACGACGATGGTTGCGAGGAGCAGGGGAAACTCGCCAAGGAACAGGAATTTGAGAGATGCACCTGTATCTAAAGCGTCTCGTTTGGGTGTGAGATGCAGCAGATGCCCCGCGATGTCGATGCCCTTGAAGAACGCGGCCATAAGAGCGAAAAAGATGAGCAGGCTCCAACCGGCACGCAGGCCTTCAGCGCCCAGGAAGACCTTGCGGAGGGTCGACGGCTGCGGTGACGGGCTTTGCCCCGCGAAGGGAAGCTCTGCTTTGTTGTCAGGCGACAGGTCTGCGGTCTTACGATTGGTCTCGATTTGCAAAGGGGCTCCTCTTGCTGAGGAAAGTATACGAGTGACGGCTGTTCGAAGTTCCCTCGGCCCCGCGCAACTGGCCCCGTGAGGTTACCGAAGACGCGAGGTGCGCTATGCTGAATCTTCGCACCCTTGCCAAAGAGTGTCATGCACGGAGGACCACCGACTTGGACTGCAAGATCTTCTATCACGACAAATGTTTCGACGGAGCCTGCTCTGCTTCGCTCTTTATGCGGTTCCATCGCGAGCGCGTGAAGACAGCGGACCGGTTCCTCTATCACGGCCTCGTCCACCGGGCCGGTGCGCTCTTCGACGAAGGTGCCTTCGTGGACGGAGAGAACGCCATCGTCGACTTCAAGTACTCTGCCTCGCCCAAGCTGACCTGGTGGTTCGACCATCACCAGAGCGCGTTTCTCACGCCCGAAGATCAGAAGCACTTCGAAGCAGGCCAGGCCGACGGCTCCCAGCGCATGCGAAAGTTCTTCAACCCCAACTACATCTCCTGCACCAGCCTGATCGCCGACACCGCGCAGGTCAACTTCGGCTTCGATACCGCGCCCCTGCTCGATCTGATCAAGTGGGCCGACATCGTCGACGGCGCGCGCTACGAGAGCGCAAAGTCTGCGGTCGAGATGGCCGAACCCGCGATGAAGCTCACCATGATCATCGAAAGCTCCTCCGACAACAATCTCGTCCCGCGCCTGATTCCGCTTCTGACCGAGATGAGCCTCCAGCACGTTCTCGACCAGCCGTTCGTGCAGGAGCTCGTCGATCCGCTGATGGAGAAGCATCTTGCAGCGCTCGAGCTGATCCGCTCGCGAGCCACAGTAGATAAGGGAGTCATCGCCTTCGACATCACCGACCAGCCCACCGAAGGCTACAACAAGTTCATTCCGTACTACCTGCACCCCGACGCAACCTACAACGTGGGCCTCAGCAAGTCGAGCTTCCGAACCAAGGTCTCAGTCGGAACCAATCCGTGGACGCCGAAGTCCTCCGAACACCTCGTGAACATCGCTGCAATCTGCGAGCGATACGGCGGCGGCGGCCACGCCCGCGTCGGCGCCATCAGCTTCCCACCGGACCGCGAAGATGAGGCGCGAAAGGCAGTCGCAGAGATCGTGGCCGAGCTGCGACAGGCATAGCCCGAAAGACTCGAAGTTCAAAACGACCCAGCCTCGAAAAATAAACTTCAAACCCGTGTCGTATTTTTCGCGTCCCGAAAAGAGGACGTTACCCGTCCACATCCACCACGCTAATTACCAAAACTCACCAGCAAGCCACCACGTCTTTACACCCGCTTTTTCCAAAACACCCTTGAAAACACCAGCAAAAACATCAAAACCCCGGCTCGCACCGGGGTCTGACTTTTTCTGCAAAAACGAACCAGTTACGGCTTCAATTTTGTAAACAGATTCAGCTTCGTCAGATCGTTGAAGATGACGAACGCGAAGAACGCCAGCAGACAGACCAGAGCAACCTGGTAGACCCTCTCCTTGAGCTGCTGATTCACATCCCGCCGCATGATCGTCTCAATCACCAGAAACAGAATCATGCCGCCATCCAGAATAGGAATCGGCAGCAGGTTGAAGATGCCCAGATTCAACGAGATATAGGCCATCAACCCAATCAGCGGCATCCATCCCGGCATCTGCGCAGCCTGATGAATCTGCTGGCCGATCCCTATCGGACTCTGCAGACTCTTCACCGAAACCTGCCGCGTGAACAGGCGCTTCAGCACCTCCACAATCAGCAGCGATCCCTTTTTGTTGAACTGCCAGGAAGCAACGATCGCCTTGCCCAAAGGAAGGCGCTGAACCTTCACAGGAGGCTGAACAGCCACGAAACCAAGCCGATAGTCCTTGTTTCCACCCGGAACCGGCGCCAACTCCGGCGTCACCTGAATGGGAACAGTCTGAGTCGCGCCATTGACAGTGCGTTCGATCAGCAATGACGCGGGTTTCCCAGCCTCGTCCTGCAGATACGTAAGCAAAGCAGGAACAGAGTGCAGCTGAAGACCGTCGATGCTGAGGATCTTGTCCTCGGGCTTGAGTCCTGCCTTGGCTGCAGGCATCGACGGCTCAAGCGCATCGACCTGAACAGGAGTGTTCTGAGCCTTGGGGAGAAGTCCGAGATTGTCGAGCGAGAAGTCGTCGGGAGTGCCTTTATTTTCAATAAATAGCTTCGTATCGACGCGCTGGCCGTCATGCACGAAAGAGAACGGAATCGTCTGGTTGAGGTTCAGCAGGGAGCGGATAGCAACCTGATCCCAGGTCGGATTCTCAACGTTGTCATAGTGGACGATCGTGTCGCCGCTGTGGATGCCGGTGCGGCTGGCCGGGCTGTTGACGGAGATGTAGTCCGTGTAGGCGGGGCCGTCGATGTACTCCTGCACTTCGTTGTGCAGCATCGAGACGCCGGTCATCAGGCCGAGGGCGAGGATGAAGTTGGCGAAGGGTCCAGCAAGAGCGACGAGGATGCGCTGCCAGCGGGGATGCGCGTTGAAGTCTCCGGGATCGCTGGCGGTTGCTTCGCCGGCTTCGTTGGTCGGGAAGGTCATCTCGCCGGCCATCTTGACGTATCCGCCGAGGGGAACGGCGGCGATCTGGTACTCGGTGTCACCGCGGCGGAAGCCGAAGAGGCGCTTGCCGAAGCCGATGGAGAAGACCTCTACGCGGATGCCGCAGAGCTTGGCGACGGCGAAGTGGCCGAATTCGTGGACCAGAACCATGATGCCAAGGACGATGGCAAGCTGGATGATTGTCGACATGGGGAGAGTGAGACCTCGTTACTTTGGTTGAATTCTTTTGACTATCGCCGGGCGCCGGTGGATTGGCGGACAATCACTTCGCGCGCACAGGCCCGCGCGGCAAGATCTGCTTCGAGCACATCGAGGATAGACTCCGGAGCTTGACCGGATGTTAGCTGCAGCACAGCCTCTATTGTACGCGGGATGCCGAGGAAGGGGATACGACCTTCGAGGAAGGCGGCGACGGCGATCTCGTCGGCGGCGTTGAGGGCGATGCAGGCGTTGCCTCCGGCTTCGGCGGCCTCGTAGGCGAGGCGGAGGCAGGGGAAGCGGTTAAGGTCGGGCTGGGAGAAGTCCAGTTGGCTCAGTGTGGTGAGGTCGAAGGTGAGGGACTCCTTCTCCGTGACGGCGACGCGTTCGGGGTAGGCGAGGGCGTAGAGAATGGGGAGTCGCATGTCGGTGACGGAGATTTGGGCGAGGATGCTGCCGTCGACGAACTCGACCAGCGAATGGACGGTGGATTGTGGATGGATGGTGGTGCGGACGCGGTTGGCGGGAAGGTTGAAGAGGCGGCAGGCTTCGATGACTTCGAAGCCTTTGTTCATCATGGTGGCGGAGTCGATGGTGATGCGCTGGCCCATGACCCAGGTGGGATGTTTGAGAGCTTGCTGCGGGGTGATGTGTTCAAACTCTGCGAGCGGCGTGTTGCGGAAGGGGCCACCGGAGGCGGTGAGCCAGACTTGCTTGACTTCGGCGGGGGTGCCACCGCGCATGCACTGGTGAACGGCGTTGTGCTCGGAGTCGATGGGGAGGAGGGCGACGTTGTGTGCCTTGGCGGCGGCGATGATGAGCTCGCCGGCGGCGACGAGGCACTCCTTGTTGGCGAGGCCGATGGTCTTGCCGGCGCAGACTGCGGCGTAGGTGGCTTCGAGACCGGCTACCCCTACGATGGCGGAGACCACGAAGTTGACCTCGGGCAGGGTGGCGACGAGGATGCTGCCAGCGGTGCCGTGGAGGACTTCGATGCCGGTGATGCCTGCTTCGCGGAGGCGGGTGGTGAGGGTTGCGGCGAGCCCTTCGGTGGCCAGCGAGATGACCCTGGGGCGCCAGCGGAGGCATTGGCTGAAGGCTGCGTCGATGTTGGTTCCTGCGGCGAGGGAGACGACCTGGTAACGGTCGGGGAAGGACTCGCAGATGGAGAGGGTGCTGTTGCCGATGGAACCGGTGGAGCCTAGAATCGCTAACTTTTTCACATCGTCTATTTTCTCAGAGTGCGGGCGCTGGCAGGTTTTATCGGTTGGGTACCCCTCCCCCTGGGGGGTACCCCAATGCAAATTGCTTATTTTCAATACTTTATGAAAATGGCTCTTTGTAAAATATTCTAAATAAATGGGTTAGAGGTAAATATTTATATCTAAAGGGGTTGCGGGAAATTTTATCCGTAGAAGGTTTCTTTCTTCGTTTTTGATCGCGGATGCATGGAAAAGCCCCGGTTTTTGGCCGGGGCTTTTTCTACTCTTATTCAAATATACCTGGTGGAGAGTAACTAGTACGCAACGTGAATTCGCTGGACTGGCAAGGGTTTTGGCGGTTTAGGGGCTTGACAAGTTTTATTCAAGCTTTCGCCGGATGCCTTACCTGTGTTCGTTGATGAGGTGATCGACACCGGCCTGGTAGCCGCGCTGGAAGGCGTCGCGGTAGTCCTGGCGTACGGCGCTGGGGACTTTGGGGTGCTTGTACTCATCGCGGTTGTTGACATCGGGGCGGCGGTGGTTCTGAAAGTCCTTGCGGGCGCCTTCTATGCCGTCCTGATAGCCCTGGCGAGCTACGTCTTTGTACTCGGGTGGCGGGACTGCCCAGCCCTCTTGTGCGACGTAGGGAGCAATTGGTCCGGGTGACGCGGCGGTGAGGATTGTGGGGCCGCAGGCGAGTGTGGCGATGGCCGCCAAAGATGAGATGACGCCTTTGTTGAGTTTCATATTTTCTCCCTGGGCTGGGTGCTCCCGGTTGTGTGGGGGCTCGTGGTTGAGCTGCCCAGCTTCATACGATTGGATGCCGGGTGGGAGAGGGGTGTTGTGCCGATGGGGTTTGCTGTGATGGGAGGTTAGAAGCGGCCGAGGTTGAAGTGGTCTTTTATCAGGAGGATGAGCCAGAGGATAGGGGCGGCGAGGAGGAGAGCGTCGATGCGGTCGAGGATGCCGCCGTGGCCGGGGAGCATGGTGCCGGAGTCCTTGACGCCTGCGCCGCGCTTGACGGCGGACTCGAGGAGGTCGCCGAGCTGGGCGGCGATGTTGAGGATGGCGGCGATGAGGAGCGACTGCCAGAGCGGTTCGGAGATGTGGAGGATGGTGTTGCCGCGCGCGGTGAGGGCGTCGGCGATGTAGATGACGAGGCCTGCGGCGAGCATGCTGCCGACGATGGAGGCGATGGAGCCTTCCCAGGTCTTGCCGGGGCTGAGGCGCGGGGCGAGCTTGTGTTTGCCGAAGGCGCGGCCGATGTAGAGGGCGGCGATGTCTCCGGTCCAGACGCAGACCATGAGGAATAGGACGAGGGCGGGGCCGTCTTCCTGCTTCCAGAGCAGAGGCACGAGGGTGAGGGGGTAGGCGATCCAGATGAGGCCGAAGAGGCCCTGGGCGGTGTCGGGCAGGACCTGGATGAGGGGGGCGCGGAAGCCGTTCCAGACGAAGAGGGCGAGGGTGAGGGCGCTGAGGACGGGGAGCTGGGCTTCGACGGGGAAGTTGGGCAGGGTAACGATGAAGGCGAGCGCGGTGCCGAGGGCCATCCACCAGGCGGGGATGCGGAGTTTAGCTCCGTGGGCTTCTGCGCCGACGGCGGCGAGCCTGAGGTACTCGTAGGCGGCGAGCTCGGCGACGATGGCGGCGAAGAGAGTGATCATCCAGAGCTGACCGAGGAAGATGAGGGCAAAGACGGCAAGGATGAGGACTATGGCGGTGACGATACGTTTCATGAATGTCTGTTAGCAGGATATACGGAATATACGGATGCTCCTGAGACATGGGCGGTGGTGCGAAGACGAAGAGAGGAAGAGGCGTGCGCGGGTGAGTTAAAATGGTGGAGTGCGTGAGCTAACACACGCACGGACGGGATTTACCAGATGGCTACCACGCAGGCAAATTTTGTTTCTACCCCGGCCGGCTCTGTCCGGCCTTCGTTTAGGCTCGAATCAATCGATCTACTGCGGGGGGTGCTTATGATGCTGATGGCACTTGACCATACGCGCGACTTCTTCTCTTCGGCGACGGTGGACGCGGCAAACCCCCTTCAATCGTGGCCCTCGTTATTTGTGACCAGGTGGGTGACGCGTCTTTGCGCGCCGGGGTTCATCGCTCTGGCCGGGGTGTCGGTGTACCTTCAGCGCGAGCGGGGAAAGTCGGCGGCGCAGATGGCAAAGCTGCTGGTGACGCGCGGGCTGTGGCTGATGTTGATCGAGCTTACGGTGGTGAGCTTCGCGTGGACGTTTGCGCCGGGATTTATCTTCCAGGTGATATGGGTGGTCGGCTTGGCGATGGTGCTGCTGGGGCTGTTGCAGTGGGTGCCGCGGGTTGCAGTCGGTGCTCTCGGAGCGGCGATTATTCTGCTACATAATCTGCTGGATCCGGTGAAGGCGTCGTCGTTTGGGCATGGGGCGTTTGCCTGGGGCCTGTTGCACCAGATGACGATTACGAGCTTCCATGGGTTCTTTGTTGCGGCGGGTTATCCGGTGCTGCCGTGGGTTGGAGTGATCTTCGTCGGATATGCTGCGGGGCCGCTGGCGGTTGCATCTCCGGCGCGGCGGGAGCGAATCGCTTCGATACTGGGGCTGACGTTTCTGGCGGTGTTCGCGCTGCTGCGGGTGACGCATGGGTATGGCGACCACAATCGGTTTGAGCATCTGGGGACGGTGGCGCGGTCGGCGATGTCGTTCCTGAGCGTTGAAAAATATCCGCCATCGCTGCATTACCTGTTGGCGACGTTCGGGGTTCTGCTGCTGCTGTATGCGCTGTTTGACTTTGCGGTGAGGCGCGACTGGGTGCCGGGTGTGCGCGAGGTGATGGAGACGTATGGGCGGGTGCCGTTCTTCTACTATGTGCTGCACATCTATCTACTGCACAGCGTTGCGCTGGTGCTGACGGCGGCGGATCATTTGAACTGGCATCTGTGGGTTACTCCGGGCACGGTGTTCTTTGGCCATGTGCCGGGGTGGGGCTTTCCACTTTGGGGAGTCTATTGTGTCTGGCTGTCGGTCCTGCTGGTGATGTATCTGCCGTGCCGCTGGTTCAGCAGGATGAAGGCTCGCCGCCGTGACTGGTGGTTGAGCTATTTGTAGGTTGGCAGATTCAGTTCGGGATTGTTCTGGAGGGTACGGCTCTTTTCTGGAGTCGTACCCTTTTGTCTAGCGACGGGTGAGGACAGGGTCGGGCTTGGCTTCGGACTTGGCCTCGGATTTGGAGGCCGATTTGGGGATGAGGTGGTCCTGGATCTCGGCGGCTACGTCTTCGGCGGGCTCGAGGTTGTTGAGGTCTTCGTCGGTGAAGCTTTCGCCGAGGCCACCGAAGCGGCGTTCGCGCTGTTGATAGGCGCGGATGGCTTCGAGGAGATGGAGGCCGTTGAAGTCGGGCCATAGGCGGTCGGTGACGAAGATCTCGGAGTAGGCGATCTGCCAGAGGAGGAAGTTGGAGATGCGCTGCTCGCCGGAGGTGCGGATGACGAGGTCGGGGTCGGGCATGTGGGCGGTGTAGAGGGCGCGGGCGATGGTGGGCTCGTCGAGGGACTCAAGGGCGCCGGCGCCGAGGAGGTCGTCGACGGAGCAGCCGCGGGTGTGGGCTTCGGTGGTGAGGTCGGTGAGGATGGTGCGAACGGCATCGACGATCTCGGAGCGGGCGCCGTAGTTGAGGGCGAGGGTGAGGACGGTGCCGGTGTTGCGGGCGGTGGACTCAGAGGCCCACTGCATGGTGTCCTGGACTTCCTGGGGGAGATCGTGGGTGCGGCCGATGTAGGCCATGCGGACGTTGTTGTCGTTCATGCGCTTGACGTTGCCGACGAGGTAGTTCTTGAGGAGCTTCATGAGGAAGCTGACCTCGGACTTGGGGCGGCGCAGGTTGTTTTCGAGCGAGAAGGCGTAGAGGGTGAGCCAGGGAAGGTTGATGCGGGAGGCGGTCTCGACGACGAACTGAACGCTCTCTGCGCCTTTCTGGTGGCCGAGGAAGCGCTTGAGGGAGCGTTTGCCGGCCCAGCGGCCGTTGCCGTCCATGATGATGGCTACGTGCTGGGGGATTCTTTCGGGGTCGAGCTCGCGGTAGACGGCCTGCTCATCGAGGGAGAGTTCGTGGGCGCGGTTGGACACGCTGCTGGGTTTGCGACCAGAGTTCGATAGGGGAGTTGATGCGCGCAAAGCGACCTCGCAGTTATTGACGCTAGCACACGGATGTTGGCCGTGCAATGAACGTCGATGCTACAAAAGTCGCAAGGATGGAACAGAGGCGCCGGGCGACGGAGTGGAGAGCGCCGTGAGGGTGCGGGCGCTCTCCAAGGAGGGCAGTGCAGGATGTTGCAGGGACGGCGGTTAGGCCGTTCTGCGACGCCCTGCAGCTAGTTCGCGGACGTGGTTGAGGAAGATGGAACGCTGGAGTACGTCCAACTGCGAGGTGTACATGGCGATCTCGGCGAGGAAGGGGTCGGTCATGAGGACCGCGGTCTCGTCGCGATGGCGGGTGTTGGAGTCGCGCAGCAGGGCGGAGATATCGACCTGGAGGGCGCGGGCGAGGCGGTCGAGGGAGGAGAGGGTAGGCATGGCCTTGCCGTTCTCGATCTTCGAGATGTAGGTACGGGGAACGCCCATACGGGCGGCGAGCTGACGCTGGGAGAGGTTGCGCACGTGGCGCAGGTCTCGAACGGCAGTGGCTACCTGGATTCCATCGTTGGTGGCTGCTGGTGGGGGAACGAGAGCCAAAGGTGCGGGAGCCGGTTCGGGCTCTTCGACCTCGAGGCATTTGTGGCAGCGTCTGCACAGAGCGCTCGCTGTGCGGAACTGCACCAAACTGCAGTGGTCGCAACGTAACACCTCACGTTGTTCGACAGGTGCCATCATGGTTGCCATAAGTTGTGTGTAGCGAAGGGACCCAGAGCAAGGACCCGGCACATGTCCGATAACGGAGCATGTGATGTGCCTAGATTGACACTGGTGTACTTTGGAGTCAAGGGGAAACCCGCTGATTCGCGGCGAAAGACCTAAAAAAACCGAAGATGAACCAAGTTGGTAACTTGTGGTGGCATGGATCAGAGATTATGCGGGAGCGGATAAGGAGGATTTTTTGATGAGTGAGACGTTGGGACGGGCGCAGGCACTGGCGTTGCTGCAGGAGTGGACCAAGGGCGAGAGCTTGAGGAAGCATGGGATGGCAGTGTCGGTTTGTACCGAGGCGTATGGGGTGTTGGAGGCTGCGCGGCTGGGTTTGAGCGGTGCGGAGGCTGCGGAGTTTGTTGACATGTACGCGTGTGCTGGGCTGCTGCATGATATGGACTATGAGCGGCATCCTTCATTGACGGAGCATCCGTTTGTTGGGGTGAAGTATCTGCGCGAGGCTGGGTGGCCGGAGACAGTGTTGCACGCGATTCTGGCGCATGCGGACTACTCGGGGACGCTGAGGGAGTCGCATCTGGATAAGGCGCTGTTTGCGTGCGATGAGTTGGCGGGATTTTTGACGGCTTGCACGCTGGTGAAGCCGAGCAAGTCAATTCTGGAGGTCGAGGTGGCCGGGGTGAAGAAGAAGATGAAGGATAAGGCGTTTGCGCGGGCGGTGCTGAGGGGGGACATTACGGGTGGGGCGGAGCTGCTGGGGTTGAGCGTGGAGGAGCATGTGCGGAACTGTCTAAACGCGATGCAGGCGCGGGCGGAGGAGTTGGGGTTGTTGGGTTCGCCGCCGGCGTAGTTTCTAGGTGGTATCGGCCTATAGGACGATGCGGAACTGGTCCGGATGTGGTGCGAGATATGGAGAAGGTATTGGGACGTTGAACGTATTGCGGGTCCTTCGACTGCGCCTCTCGCGATGAGACTGCGAGAGGCTCCGCTCAGGATGACACTTCTATCAATCCGTCACTTACGCTCAGGTTATGTGTCGATACTACTTAGATCGTGTCTATTGGCAGCCGCGGAGGAGGGTGAGCCAGAGGAACGAGAGGATGACGGAGCCGATGATGCCTATGGCGAGGAGTGGGGGATGGGTTGCGCTGGGGCTGGAGGTGGGGCCGTGGGTGCGGCTGTTTTGTTCGGGGTGGAGTGGGTTGTAGGTGATGGGGAGGTGCTCGTTCTGAGGGATGGCGGTGGGGGATTGGAACTGGCTGGAGTAGAGGCGGCCGTGGGCGTAGTAGTCGAAGGTGATGAGGAATTTTTGCGTGGTTTGGAAGCCGAAGGCGAGGATGCCGAGGGCGGGGGATTGGTAGCGGCAGGTGGTGACGGTGGCTTGGGTGGCGATCCAGGGTTCGGGGGTGGTTTGGGGTTCGGTCATTTGGCGATGTCTGCGGATATCTCTGCGGATATTTCTGGGGATTGGATGCGCGGGATGTGGGCGGCGGCGAGGGCGGCGTTGGTTTCGGCGATGGAGTGGGTGAGGTTGACGGGGCGGGTGGCGTCTTCGATGACGATGGTCTCGAAGCCGAGAGCTTTGCCGTCGATGGCGGAGTAGCGGACGCAGAAGTCGTAGGCGAGGCCGCAGAGGAAGAGACGGGTGAGGTTGCGCTCGCGGAGGTAGCCGGCGAGGCCGGTGGGTGTGGTGTGGTCGTTCTCCATGAAGGCGGAGTAGCTGTCGATGTGGCGGCGGAAGCCTTTGCGGAGGATGAGTTCGGCGTGAGGGATGGAGAGGGCTGGGTGGAAGGCTGCGCCTTGGGTGTGCTGGAGGACGTGTTCGGGCCAGAGGGTTTGGGGCCCGTAGGGGGCTTCGATGGTTTCGAAGGGTCGCTTGTGCGGGTGGGTTGTGGCGAAGGAGATGTGTTGGGTGGGGTGCCAGTCCTGGGTGAGGATGACGTGGTCGAACTTTTTGGCGAGGGAGTTGATGAGGGGGACGATAGCGTTGGCGTCGGCTATGGCTAAGGCGCCGCCGGGGGTGAAGTCGTTTTGGACGTCGATGACGAGGAGGACGTCGGTGGGATGAAGTTGCATCGTGACTTGATGGTAGTGCAACAAGTGAAGAGTACGGTCGTCCTTCGGACGATGCCCACATCTCAAGATCGAGATATGGGGCACCCGGCAAGGTGTTGGGGTGGTGCTTTGAGGGATGCGAGAGGAAGATAGCTATACGTAACGTGGAGTTTGTTGGTGATGAGGGTGTTGGGCGCGGGAAGTGGATAAATTGACTAAGATGCTATGCTGGCGTGTTTTTAGGATGGTGTGAGGTGGAGGGTTTGACGTTGGAGAACGGGTTGACGACGAAGCTGGATGTGAAGGCGGCGCGGTTTGGCGCGAATCGTGATGCGCTGCGGGTATTGATGACGGCGCTGAAGGCTGAGGAGAGCGAGATTCGGCTGGGTGGAGGCGCGAAGGCTGCGGAGGCGCAGCGTGCGAAGGGCCGGCTGACAGTGCGGGAGCGGCTGGCGCTGCTGCTGGATGAGGGCACGGAGTTTCTGGAGCTGGGGCTGTGGGCGGCGCATGGGATGTATGGCGAGTATGGTGGCGCTCCTGCGGCGGGTGTGGTGACGGGGCTGGGGAGGGTGAGCGGACGGCTGTGCATGATCGTGGCGAATGATGCGACGGTGAAGGCGGGGGCATTCTTTCCGATGACGGCGAAGAAGGTGCTGCGGGCGCAGACGATTGCGCTGGAGAATCGGATACCGACGTTGTACCTGGTGGACTCGGCGGGGGTGTTTCTGCCGCTGCAGGAGGATGTGTTTCCGGATACGGATGACTTTGGGAGGGTGTTTCGGAATAACGCGGTGATGAGTTCGCTGGGGGTACCGCAGATTACGGCGATTATGGGGATGTGTGTGGCGGGTGGGGCGTATCTGCCGGTGATGACGGATACGGTGCTGATGACGGAGGGCTCGGGGTTGTTTCTGGCGGGGCCTTCGCTGGTGCAGGCGGCGATTGGGCAGAAGACGGGTGCGGAGGAGCTTGGGGGCGCGGCGATGCATGCGGAGATATCGGGGACGGTGGATTTTAAGGAGCCGAACGATCATCTGTGCCTGGCACGGTTACGTTCTTTGGTGGGGAAGATTGGTTCGCCGGCGAAGGCTCCGTTTAGCGTGATTGCATGTGATGAGGGGAAGGATGGGCCGAAGTTTGCGGCGGAGGATTTGTATGGGCTGATCGATCCTGATCCGGCGAAGGCTGCGAGCAATGTGTATGACATGCGGGAGGTGATTGCGAGGGTGGTGGATCGCTCGGAGTTTGATGAGTACAAGGAGGAGTTTGGGCGGACGCTGCTGTGTGGGTATGCGCGGATCGGTGGGCGGGCTGTGGGGATTGTGGCGAACCAGAAGATGCACCAGGCTTCTACTGTAAGTACGGGGCCGATGGCGGGGCAGAAGCGGACGGAGTTTGGCGGGGTGATCTATACGGAGAGTGCGCAGAAGGCGGCGCGGTTCATTATGGATTGCAATCAGAGTTTGATTCCGCTGATTTTTTTGCATGATGTGAATGGGTTCATGGTGGGGAAGGATGCGGAGTGGAGTGGGATTATTCGGGCGGGGGCGAAGATGGTTTCGGCTGTGAGTACTTCGGTCGTGCCTAAAATTACTGTGATCGTTGGGGGGAGTTTTGGGGCGGGGCACTATGCGATGTGTGGGAAGGCTTATGATCCGCGGTTTTTGTTTGCCTGGCCGACGGCGAGGTATGCGGTGATGAGTGGGGCGAGCGCTGCGAATACGCTGGCTGAGGTGAGGGCGAAGCAGATGGAGCGTGGGGGGAAGGTGTTGTCGGAGGAGGAGAAGAAGGCGCTGTATGACGAGATCAAGTCTTCGTATGATGCGCAGGCTGATCCGAGGTATGGGGCGGCGCGGCTTTGGATCGATGCGATTATTGATCCGGTGAAGACGCGGGAGGTGCTGATGACGGCGTTGGAGGCGGCTAGTTTGAATCCGGAGGTGGCTAGGTTTAATCCGGGGGTTTTGCAAACTTGATGGTTCCTTAAAGGAAAGGCAATAACAAAGGCGAATACAGGGGTTCTTGGCTTCGCTCAGAATGACGACGTAAACAAAGAACGACAGAAACAGATTCCTACGGGATGACAAACAAAAGGGCAAAAAGTAAGTAGAGAGCCATTGAACGTGACGAAGAGAATAATTAGTAATGGCGAGAGGTTAGGGGTTTAAAGTGACGACGAATGTGGTGAAGATTATTGAGTGTCCGCGGGATGCTTGGCAGGGGCTGCCGAAGAATATGCCGGCGGAGGTGAAGGCGGATTATCTGCGGGTTTTGATTGCGGCGGGGTTCAAGCATATCGATGCGGTGAGCTTCGTTTCGCGGTCGGCGGTGCCGCAGATGGCGGACTCGGAGCTGGTGCTGGAGTATCTGGATCCGCCGGATGATGTGGAGATTATCGGCATCTGCGTGAATGCGAAGGGCGCGGAGCGGGCGGTGAAGACGGGGAGTGTGCAGACGCTGGGGTTTCCGTATTCGGTGTCGCCGACGTTTTTGCAGCGGAACCAGAATCAGACGCCGGAGGAGTCGCTGGAGGAGCTGGAGAAGGTGGGGACGCTGGCGTACAAGGCGGGGATGGATGTGGTGGCGTATATCTCTATGGCGTTTGGGAATCCTTATGGCGAGGCATGGGATATCGATGAGGTGGTTGCGGCGTGCGACCTGCTGGCGGATAACGGGGTGAGGCAGATTTCGCTGGCGGATACAGTGGGTTTGGCGACGCCGAAGCAGGTGGCTGACCTGGTGGCCGATGTTCTGGCGGTGCATGATGGGATCGAGATTGGGGTGCATCTGCATGCGCGGCCGGACCAGGCGGCGGCGAAGATTCGGGCGGCGTATGAGGCGGGATGCAGGCGGTTCGATGGGGCGATTGGCGGGCTGGGCGGATGTCCGTTTGCGCAGGATGCGCTGGTGGGGAATGTGGCGACGGAGCTTCTGCTGGCAGAGCTGAAGGCGCTGGGGGCGGAGCTGGAGCCGATGAGGCCGCTGGATGGTTTGCTGGCTGCAGGCGTGGAGATCGCGCGGAAGTATGGGGAGAGAGTGCAGTAGTTCGGCTGGACTGAAAAGCGAGTGTGGAGGGTGATTTGAGTTATGTAACTTTGTTGGTTACGGATGTGGATGGGGTTCGGACGATTACGTTGAATCGTCCTGAGCGGCGCAATGCGATGACGCCGGAGATGCAGGGGGAGCTGATTGCGGCGATGGAGGAGGCTGCGGCGTCTGCGTGCAGGGTGGTGGTGTTTGCGGGCGCGGGTGAGGCGTTCTGCGCGGGGTTGGATCTGAGTTCGCTGCAGGGAATGAACGATAAGTCTGCCGCGGAGCATACGGCGGATGCGGAGCGGATTGCGCGGCTGTTTCGGACGCTGTATGAGCTGGAGAGGCCGACGATTGCGGTGGTGCATGGGGCGGCGATTGCCGGCGGGACGGGGCTGGCGACGATGTGCGACTTTACGCTGGCGGTGCCGGGGGCGAAGTTTGGATATACGGAGGCGCGGATTGGTTTTGTGCCGGCGCTGGTGTCGGCGTTTCTGGTGTTGCAGATTGGGGATAAGCGGGCGCGGGATCTGCTGTTGACGGGGCGGCTGTTCTCGAGTGAAGAAGCGCTGGGGCTGGGGTTGGTGAATGAAGTGGTTGCGGCGGATGGGCTGGCGGCGCGGGCGCGGGAGTTGGCGGAGGTGTTGAAGGCGAATAGTCCGGCGTCGATGGCGGCGACGAAGCGGCTGCTGGCTGGGCAGAATAAGGCGTGGCTGGATGCAGCGATTGCACAGGCGCTGGCGGCGAACGCTGAGGCCAGGGCGACGCATGACTTTCGCGAGGGGGTTGCGTCGTTTCTGGAGAAGCGGAAGCCGGTGTGGGGGAGTAGATGGGGTTCGATAGACTGTAGAGATGACTGAGGCAGCAGAGGCAAAGCAGGTGTTTTACGAGGCGCGGATACGGGTGCGGTATGCGGAGACCGATCAGATGGGGGTGGTGTATCACTCGAACTATCTGATCTGGTTTGAGGTGGGGCGGGTGGAGTTTATCCGGCGGCTGGGGCTGGACTACAAGCGGATGGAGGTAGAAGAGGGCTGCGGGATCGCCGTGGTGGAGGCGACGGCGCGGTATCGTGCTCCGGCGCGGTATGACGATGAGCTGGTGGTGCAGACGACGCTACTGGCTGCGCGTGGGGCGGTGATCCGGTTTGGGTATAAGGTGCTGCGGGTGGAAGACGGGCTGCTGTTGTGCGAGGGTGTGACGGTGCATGTGGTGGTGGGGAAGGATATGAAAAAACGCTCGCTGCCGCCAAAATATGCGGAGCGTTTTGCCGCTGTTTTACATCAGATGGATGGATCGCAGTAAGGATCGCAAGCAGATGAATGAAGGAGCGATGGGCATGAGTGCTGATGCGAAGAAGGTTGCGCTGATTACGGGCGCTAATAAAGGGATTGGTCTTGAGACGGCTCGCCAGTTGGGCAAGCTTGGGATTACGGTACTGGTTGGTGCGCGCGATGCGGCGAAGGGCGAGGCTGCTGTGGCTACGCTAAAGAAGGAAGGCATCGATGCGCGGGCGGTGAAGATCGACGTGGATAAGCCGGCTGACTATGCTGCGGTGGCGAAGTTGATTGAAAAGGACTTCGGCAAGCTCGATATTCTGATCAACAATGCGGGTGTGTTTCTGGACGAGAGGGTTGCATCGAAGGCGAGCAAGACGTCACAGGAGCTGCTGCGCAAGACGTTCGACACGAATTTTTTTGCGGTCATTGAGTTGACCCAGACGTTGCTGCCGCTGTTGGAGAAGAGTCCCGCGGGCAGGATTGTGAATCTGTCGAGCATCCTGGGTTCGAGCACGCTGCATGCTACGCCGGGCTCGCCGATTTATGCGTCGAAGAACCTTGCTTACGATACGTCTAAGTCTGCGCTGAACGCGTTTACGGTTCATCTGGCGTATGAGCTGAAGGATACGAAGATCAAGGTGAATGCGGCGCATCCGGGATGGGTGAAGACGGACATGGGCGGCGAGGGCGCGATGATGGAGATCGAGGATGGCGCGAAGACCTCGGTGGAGCTGGCGACGATCGGCGCGGATGGGCCGAATGGCGGCTTCATTCACATGGGTCAGTCGCTGCCCTGGTAAGAACGCTGTACGTTCTGTGGGTACCGAATCCTGGAGTTGGGAGATTCGGTACTCGGAGCTTATGACTGGATTTCAGTTCTATGCGGAGAGCAGGCCGCGTGGCTTTACGTGGTCGCGGATGAAGGTAATGGTGGTTTCGAGCGGCGTTCCCGGTCCGAAGATGGCCGAGACGCCACTTTCTTTTAAACGTGGCTGATCTTCATCGGGGATGGTGCCGCCGAGGACGAGCAGGATGTCTTCGGCTTTTTGTTCGCGGAGGAGTGCGACGATGCGGGGGACGAGGATGTTGTGTGCGCCGGAGAGGATGGAGAGGCCGATGCAGTCGACGTCCTCCTGGATGGCGGCGGTGACGATCATCTCGGGGGTTTGGCGGAGGCCGGTGTAGATGACCTCCATGCCGGCGTCGCGGAGGGCGCGGGCGATGATCTTGGCGCCGCGGTCGTGGCCGTCGAGGCCGGGCTTGGCGACGAGGACGCGGATGGGAGGAGTGTTCTGCACTGAGAAGCGAGTATATCTGGCGAGAGGGTGCGTGGTGTAGTGCTTCGGGTTTTTGGCTGCTTCTGACTGCGATGATATGGCAGCAGATGGGGAACGCTTTAAGAAAGACGCGGCCGGAGGGTTTCCTCTGGCCGCGTTTCTATGGTTGGTGTTGGTGGTTATTGCTTTGGTTTGGACCAAACGGAGTCGAGGAAGAGATAGCGGGCGCGTTGGTTGTCGGGTTTGGCTTGGGAGGTGGCATCGAGGTGCATGACCTGCCAGCCATCTTTTGCGTTGTAGGTGGGCCATGTGGGCAGGCCGGTGTTGTTGGGGTCGCCGGTGCGGGCGAAGTTGGTCCAGTAGGCTCCGATCTGGTCGGAGAGTTTGCGGTCTTCGGGACGCAAGGTTGTGCCGAGGCGGGAGTCGAGGGTTCCGAAGACGTACTCGATGTCGTCGGAGTGGAAGGCGCCGAGGATGGCGGGGTGGAATTTGTCGCCGGGTGAGCCGAGGTCGAGACGGTAGCGGTAGACGGGGGATTGGCCGGTAACGACGTGGGCTTCGAGCCAGCGCCAGGTGGAGAAGGCGATGAAGCGGTCGCTGGCGAGGTCGCCTGCGGAGAGGGTGGCCTCGGCGTCGCTGGAGGCGGGATAGAGGGCGAGGAAGTCGTCTGCCTTGTCGCCGAACCTGGTGCGCGCGGATGCGGTGAAGGATTCGACGGTGGTGGGGGTCTTGGCCTGGATGACCTCTCCGCGTGCTTCGTCTGCGTTCCATCCGGCGAGGAGGGGGAGGTGCGCCTGATGGCCGGAGGCGTAGATGTTGGGGACGGAGTCTGGGAGGAAGTAGCCGTCGACGCTGATGCCGAAGCGGGGCGGGCGGGGAGTGGTCTTGGCGGTGGCGCCGCGGAGGATCTCGTCGGCGGAGAGCTTGCGGAGATCGGCGAGGCGGGAGGTGTTGTAGGCGGTCTGGGCGAAGGCGACGTTGCGCGGCTCGAGGACTGCGCGGGATTCGGTGGGGAGGGAGGCGCCTGAGAAGGCTGCGCCGCTCTCTCCGATGGCTTTGGAGAAGAGGCCGCGAGCGAGGGGTGAGGCCATCTGGGCACTGACGGAGAAGGAGCCTGCGGACTCTCCGAAGATGGTGACGTTGGATGGGTCTCCGCCGAAGTTGGCGATGTTGGCGTTCACCCATTTTAGGGCTGCGGTCTGGTCGAGGAGGCCGTAGTTGCCGGAGGCGTGGTTGGGGGACTCGGCGGTGAGTTCGGGATGAGCGAAGAAGCCGAAGATGCCGAGGCGGTAGTTCATGGAGACGATGATGACGTTGCGATGGGCGAGGAACTGGCCGTCCTGACGGTTTTCGGAGGTGCTACCTGCGACGAAGCCGCCGCCGTAGATCCAGACCATGACGGGGAGGCTGCCGCGTTTGGCTTTGGCGGGAGCCCAGACGTTAAGGGTGAGGCAGTCTTCGCTGGGGCCGGGATCGTGGAAGGTCATGTCGTCGTACGAGTCGGACTGCATGCAGTGGCTGCCGAAGTCTTTGGCTGAGAGAGTGCGCTTCCATTTCTCCGCGGGTTGAGGGGGCTGCCAGCGAAGATCGCCGACGGGCGGGGCCGCGTAGGGGATGCCCTTGAAGGCGATGACCTGGTGGTCGGCGGTGTAGGCGCCTTCGACGTCGCCCTTGTCGGTCTTGACCTTTATGGAGTTGGTCTTGTCTTTGTGAAGATTTGGTTTCAGCTTCAGGGGGTTGACCGCGTGGGCGATCATCGCTGGCGCAAGGACAAGAAGGGACACAGCGAGGGAGGTTTTGGGGAGGCGCAGGGACATGAGTGTTTCTCCGGAGATGAAAATATCACGAGCGGTTGATGAGGGTGCGAATTGCTTATGGATGTTGCACTGTGGCCTGAGATTGTTTGCGTGTGCGCTCCCAGGCCTTGGCGTACTGCCAGCTGGTGTAGGTGGCGTGGTAGAGGTGAAGCAGAAGACCTTCGCGGCCGTCGAGGAGTCCGAAGCGAAGAAGATAGTTGCGGAAGAAGACGAAGGTTGGAAGAAGAAGGACGTTCCAGAGGAAGGCGATGGGAGAGCGGCTGATGCGGCCTTTGTCGATGAGGGTTTGGATGCCGAGGGTGCTGTAGTGGTTCAGGTGCTCGACGTAGTTTTCGACGGTGGGGTAGGCGTGGTGGACGATGTCGAAGCGGAGGGTTTCGAGGTCGCCGTCGAGGGTGATGGTCTCGTGGACGGGACGGTCGGTGAAACGGGCGGGCGGGGCGAAATTTGCGGCATGGCGACGGAAGAGGCGGAGTTTGGGATCGGGATAGTAGCCGCCGTGGCGAATCCAGCGGTCGAGAAAGATGTTGCGTCGGCGGAGGAGGTAGGCGTCGGCGGAGGGCGGGAGAGAGAGGAGGTTGCGAATCTCGGTCTGGAGCTGGGGGCTGAGCGCCTCGTCTGCGTCGAGAGAGAGGATCCAGGTGCCGGTGCATTGTTCGATGGCGAAGTTTTTCTGCGCAGCGAAGCCTCGCCAGGGTTCGAGGAAGAGTCTGGCTTTGAAGGAGGCGGCGATCTCGAGGGTGCGATCTGTCGAGCCGGAGTCAACGACGATGATCTCGTGAGCGAACTGCACGCTGGCGAGGGTACGCGCGAGGTTAGCCTCCTCGTTGAGCGTGATGATGGCTACGGACAGCGTCTGCGTCATGATGGCTATCTCTCTCGACGAACGGGCGCTCTGTGGTGCTACGTGTGGTTCTTCGGTGCGATCGACGCAGATGACGCAGATCTGGATGAGCTTGAGGATGCTTCTACTGTAAGGCAGATGTGGTGATAGTGCGTGTGTTTTATGGGAGGGTGATGGTGGGGTCGTCGAGGTGCTCGCGGAGGAGGCGCTGGACGAGGGTTTTGAGATCTTCACCGGTTTTAGCGAGGGCAAAGGCCTGGGTGGCTTCGTTCCAGTCGAGCTTGTAGCTGGTGGCCTGGGCAGAGATCCAGACCTGGCGGATGGGGGTGTTGGGGGTGATGACGAACTTGCTGGAGCCATTCTCGAAGATGATGTTCATGACGCCGTTGTTGTCTTCGAACTCGAAGGTGCCGTCGTCGTCTTCCGCGGAGATGAGGGACTGTTTGAGGGATTCTAGGGCGAGGTCGGATTCGCGGCGGAAGGTGGCTTCGTCGATCATGGGGTTAGTTTAGCTGGTTGCGCGGTGAACGTGCTTTAGCCCGGCACGTAGGGCGTGTTCGGTGGCGCTGCAGAATAAAAAAACGGCCGCCCTAGGCATTCGGGCGGCCGGTGAGGTAAAACATCTGACCTACTGCACGGTGAGGGCAATGGTCGTATTTTGGGTGAGGCTTCCGGAGGTCGCGGTGATGGTTACTTGCTGGACGCCGGATGGTGTGCCGGGTGTGGACGTGGGTGCGGGGGTGGAGGCGGCTGGTGAGGCGGCGCCGTTCATCGAACTGGAGCAGCCGATGGCAAGACCCGAGGTGACGAGCAGAAGCATGAAGAGGCCAAGAAGCTGCAGAGGGTTGGACTTTCTGCCGGCGCGTCTGCGAGAGAAGGCAAGAATAGAGCCGAAGGGCAGGAGAAAGGCTGCCACGATGGTGCCTGCTTCGCGATTCCAGGGGCTGAGATGCTTTTGCTGGGCCATGCTTGCTGCGGTTTGAATGGTGACGGTGCTGGTGGCAGCGGCAGTGGGAGTTACGCTGAGCTGGCTGGGGGAGAAGGTGCAGGTGACACCGACGGGTCCACTGCAGGCGAGCGTGACGTTTCCGCTGAAGCTGTTGGTGGGTGCGACGCTGATGGTAGCGGTGGTGGAGCTTCCGGCGGTAACGGAGGCAGTCGAGGTGGAAGCACTGAATCCGAAGGCAGGAGTGCCGGTGGCAGTGGCGGAGTTGGCGATGCCGGCAAAGAGGCCATGCTGCTCGTTAGCAAGACCGGCGGCGATGTAGAGGGTGTTGGGGTCGCCGGCACCGGCGGGAGTTGCGTTGCTTTGGCCGAAGGTGATCTCCCAGAGTGAGGCGTAGGAGAGTGCTTTGCCGGTGGCGTCGGTGAGCTGGCCCTGGAAGGCGAAGGTGGTGGGGTTGTAGGCGTTGATGATGCCGTCGCCGAAGTTGCCGATGAGGAGGTCGCCGCCGAAGACGCCGAAGCCGGTGGGCGCGATGGCTACGCCCCAGGGGGCGTTGAGATTGCCGCCGGTGATGGCGCGCGCGACGAAGTTGCCGTTGGTGTCGAAGACGTCGACGATGCCGTTTCCTGCGCCCACGGTCTGCATGTAGGAGGTTGCAGCGGGATGTGTTCCGGAAGAGGAGACCGCGTAGCCGCCGACGACGGGTGAGGTGGGCGAGGTGGTGGTGGTGGCGCGCAGGGCGTAGGTGACGAAGACCTGGTTGCCGATGGTGTGGACGGCGAAGGGTGAGTAGCTCGCGGGGAGGTTTGGATCGGTGAAGGTTCCAGCCAAGGTGGCGGCTTTGAAGTTGCTGTCGTAGACCTCGATGTCGGATCCCTGGCCGAAGTTGGCGGCGAGGATGAAGTTTCCGTTGGCGTTGGTCAGGAGCGCCATGTCGGTGTAGACGGCGTTGTTGGCGCTGTTATTGATGGCGATCTGGGCCACGCTGTTGGTGGTGCCGAGTGCGCTGTTCCAACCGCTGATGGTGCCGTCGAGCGTAGAGAAGAGGAAGGTGGAGGCGGACCCGTTGGGCAGGTTGAAGCCTGCGCCTGAGGCGTTGAAGACGGTTCCAGAAGGAACGCCGGTACCAGTGCCGGAGGCTGCCGGGATGGAGACTTTGAACGGAATGGTTCCGGTTGCGGTGGCGACGTAGTCGAAGCCGGTGGCCTGGGTGTTGATCCAGAAGGCAGGGCCAACGGAGACTCCCCATGGATTGATGAAGTTGGGATCTGTAGCGGTTGCGGTTACAGATCCGTCAGAGAGGATGTTGGTCGCCTGGTAACTTCCGGCGGTCTGGGCGTTGGCTGAGATGCCCAAGGATGCGGCTCCGATCAGAGTCGCGACGAGGGCTTTGATTCCTGCTCTTTTATTTACAAGGCCGGGATGATGGATGAAGTTTTGCATGATCTCTACTCTTTTTCCTTCTCTGCAGGGAAGCAGACTTACCTGCCGGACGGGGAGGGCTTCGTCCGGTCAAGTTGAAGTGTAGGGAGAGCGGCGAGTGAGTGTGTCAGCACATTGTCAGGGCATTGTCACCGCAAGGTCATTCGTTTGTAACGAAGGGGATTGGTGAGCGATGAGTACGGTCGAACACTGCGAATCGGCTTGCGAAGACCGCGTCTCATTGACGCTGAGTTAGTCGGTCGAGTAACGTTCCGGTTATTTCTCAGATCAATCTTTTATTGGCCGCTGTTTGTATTGGCGATCTGATGAGAAGATGAGGAATGACGCGAAAGAGCTTGTTCTTCGTTGCCGCCGTTTGCCTTGCTTCGTCCTTTGTCGCTCGTCCATTGTTCGCCGACGCTGCCCGTGGAAGGCCTGTAGAAGCTGGTGCACCGTCTCAGACAGAGATGGATAAGGATCTGATGGAGGTCACTATTCCTCAGCTCGAGAGGTTTTACGCTTCTCATAAGTACACCGTGACCCAGGTGGTGCAGTGGTACATTGCGCGCATCCATAGATACAACGGTATCTACAGGGCGGTGCAGACTCTTGATGAGTCGGGTGCTCTTGCAACGGCTGCTCGAGAGGATGCGGAAGCAGCGCGCGAGAGTATTCAGCGAGGACCGATGTGGGGTGTTCCCATTGTGACTAAGGCGAATACCAGTATTAAAGGGCTTGTAACTACGGATGGGTGGGAGGGATATAAGATTCCCGGCCATGAGTTCGTTGCGACAAAGGATGCGACGATTGTTGCGAAGCTAAAGGGCGCGGGCGCGGTCCTTCTTGGACAGACGAATATGCCGGATTTCGCGGCGAGCGATACGAATCGGAGCACGGCGTTCGGCAGGACAGGGAATGCGTACGATGTTCGCTTCAGTCCGGGTGGGTCGTCGGGCGGCACGGTGACGGCGGTTACATCGAACTTCGCGATGCTCGGCAATGGAACTGATACGGGCAACTCTATCCGTATGCCCGCGGCGACGAGCGCAGTGATTGGGGTTTTCCCGACTCGCGGGCTGGTGAGTATCGCGGGGATTGCGCCGCTTGACTGGCTGCTCGATAATACGGGACCGATTGCACGTACGGTGACCGATGCCGCTATTGCGCTGACGGTGATGGCGGGCGAAGATCCTCTGGATGCGCGGACTGCAGATTCGGCGGCGAAGGCTCAGCCGGGACCTTATACGCAGTATCTGCAGACGAATGCACTGAAGGGTAAGAGGTTTGGAGTGCCGGCGTTCATCCTGAATGGAGCTGGCGTTCCGTTCCAGGGAGTTCATGCGTCTGTGCCTGAGAGTGTTGCGGCTGATGAGGAGGCTGCGGCTCGGACTTTGCTACGGCCGGAGACGCGCGCGGCTTTCATGAAGGCGATTGAAGGACTGCGGGCTGCGGGTGCGACGGTTGTTATTGACGACTCTATTCTGCCGGATAGTTTTGCGCAGATTGTAAGCCGGGTGGGTACGTTTCCGTATACGCGGGAGGGAACAGAGAATTATCTAAAGGTCTTCGGTCCTGCACAGTATCACTCGGCAGATGAGTATGAGAGGGTGGTTGGGTCGCCTCTGCCGGCTACGATTTTGCAAGGCGCAACCATCGGCGATCGTAAGGCTGAGGTGCTGCCCGCGCAGGCGACTGTTGAGACGGATCCGAGTGCGGAGGCTAACTACTATGGGCCGCGACGGCACGCGCTGGAACTTTATAACGAGGCTTTGGATCGGTTGCATCTCGATGGGTTCGTCTACCCTGCGACGCAGATGCCTCCACCGGATGAGACGATGCCGCAGGATGGCCGTATCAGTGGGGGGCCGCATAGCGATACGAGCTGGGTCAACATGATTGGCGTGCCTGCCGTGGTCGTGGTTGGCGGATTTTATCCAGGTGGACTTCCGTTTGGATTGGAGATCTCTACCAGGCCGTGGAAGGACGGCGATCTACTGGGCTACGCCTATGCTTACGAGCAGGCGACGAAGTATCGTCGGCCGCCTGTGCTGGTGGAGAGTGGTTTGTTGCCGGACGCGCGGTGATCGGGTGATGGGCTGGGGGATGCGGGTTAATACAATGGCTCGATTCTGCATCAGAAGTTTTTAGGAAGATTATTCCGCAGGCCTTTCCATTTGGATATCGTATTGATCAATTGTGACTTCAACCTTTGCATCTCATCGGGTATATGTATTGATTTAGCGAATCACTGTAGACCGTCTATGTAATGGAGCACTTAGACGTTTAGGATTCTGTATGGATTACAGCTCCTCGTGTCGCACATCACGTGCTGAGACGCCGCGGCCAGGTTGAACTTGACTATGATGGTTGCAAACGTAGGCGCTTCTTAGAAGCTGAGCCAGTATTTGCACGCTTTACGTATGTTCTTATCCAGACATCTGTTCCCGCCAAACCTTGGGTAACCTTTGCAGCCTTAGTGAATTGAGAATGTAGCTGGGATTGGAGCTCACACCCGATCGCCAAGCGTCGCGCTTTCGCGACACTCGCTTATTTCAAGGACAGGAGCCGTTCTATTTTCATACGAATCTGTGCTCTGTCACGGATGTATAGATGACAGTTTGCGACTCTACAGCCTCTGCTGCGGGTGTTGTTTCGCATAAACATAGTCCTTATTTTGTGATATTTGGTTTCAGAATCGCGATGGTCCGAGGGGTGTTCTTTCGCCGGTTTCGATCGTTTCAATTTCCCTTTCGTTCTCTATTCAATGAGGTTTGATCGACACAGGCAGAGGCTCATCTTTAGGCGTTCCTGATGGAGAATCTCCTACCATCGGTTTGTACAGGAGGTACATTGTGAATTTGAAGAAGTACCAATCTTTCTTTGTTTTCTTGCTTATTTTGGGGGGCTCAGTTGTAGGTTCAGGTCGTGCAGCACTGGCGCAATCTACATTTGGGAGCGTCCGAGGAATTGTTCAAGATACCGAGGGCGCAGCATTGCCTGACTCTAAGGTAACGCTGCACAGCGTCGATGAAAATACGGACCGTGTCGTAACGTCGGATGCAGCGGGCAACTTTGAGATGGATAACGTCCTCGCCGGTAAGTACAGCATCCGCGCTGAGCGCGATGGATTTGCCAGCACGGTGATTGACGGCGTGCTCCTGGCGGCCCGGCAAGATGTTCGATATGTTTTCAAGCTGACGGTTGCGACTCAGGCAACTACTGTCGAGGTAAATTCCGCAGCAAATCAGATCGACACTGAGAATGGAATTATCGGAGATTCAAAGAATACGAACGATATTGGACAGTTGCCGTTGAACTTCCGCGCCTCTACGACTAGTCCTTTGACTGCATTACAGACTTCTCCGAATGTTCAGGAAGATAGCCAGGGTAATGTCGCGATTGGTGGTGCAACATCGAACCAGATCGGCTTTTCGGTTGATGGAATCTCGACGGTAAATATCTTCAATAGTGCTGCGGGAACGAACCCTTATCCTTCGCCGGAAGGAATTGCCGAACTTAAGGTCACGGCATTCAATAATAATGCCGAGTTTGCTCAAATCGCCGACGTGACGTTCACCACCCGTGGTGGAACGAACGGCTACCATGGAACCATCTTCGAATATTTGCAGAACGATGCACTTGATGCTCGCGTATATAGTTTTACAGAGAAGGCTCCAAAGCAGTTCAATACTTTTGGCGGTAGCATTGGCGGACCGGTGGTAATTCCTCATCTTTACGATGGTCACAATAAGACATTCTTCTTTTTCGACTATGAGGGGAACCGGAGACGTACTTCGCAAGCGGAGCAGTATGTTGTACCAACGCCAGATGAGAGAGCGGGCAACTTGCAGGCGCTTGTCGGCACAACTCCTTCGTTGAATAACCCGTTTACTGGTCAGAAGTACCAAAATAATACCATCACTAATATCAATCCTTCCGCAACAGCTTTGCTGAACCAGTATTATCCTTTGCCGAATTTTGGTAACGATCCTAACAATATCGCGCCCGGCAACATCAACTATCAGGCTCTAGTTCCAATCCCATCCAACACAGACGGCTTCGATGCTCGTATCGACCAGGTTATTAACTCGAAGCAGCAGGTATATGCTCGATTCAATCGCAAAAATCTCACGGTAAATACCGTGAACCCTTTGTTGCCGAATGACGTAGATACAGAGCATGATCGAAGCTTCCTGATCTCTCATAACTACGTGATCAGTGCAAAGCTCTTGAACGAGTTTCGTTATGGCTTTACAGATACGATCCTATCTCCGAACTTCGGCATTGAAGGTGCTGCAGGACTGCAAGGCATAGGAATCCAGGTAGGTGGCGATCAGGGTGTCAATGTTTCTAATCACCCGACTGACCAAGGCTTTCCTTCCATCAACTTCACCGATGGAAATGGCTTTACTCCCATCGGAAGAGATCATGTTGGTCCCACTGAGTCTACGACCAAACAGCTTGCCGACAATATTACGTATACCCGTGGCAGGCATACAATTCGTGCCGGTGTCGATCTTCGTTGGGTACGCTTCGCTGTCCCGGAGATCGAGACACCCTCTGACGACTACGGCCTGTTTACCTTCAATCAGAATATATTTACCGGTAGTTCCTTCGGCGACCTGCTCATCGGAGCACCGAATACGACTTACTTTGCTGTGACAGGTCCCAGAGATGATGCGGGTGGTCTGGATACAGGCATTTATGCTCAGGATCAGTGGCAGGTAAATGATCGCCTGACTGTCAACTATGGTCTGCGCTGGGAGCTCATGCCCCCATTCGTCGACAAGAATGGAATTCAGGCAAACTTCGATCCAAACTATAGCGGCACTGGTGCAAATGGTCAGGGCGCGGTTATCGTCAACGACATTCTGCTAAACGGGCTCAAACCGGCACCAGATTTTCTGGCATCCTTCAATGCCTGCGGTTTGGCTGGTGTCAATCCGAACTATAACGCGGCTACCTGTACACCAGTGGTTTCGAATAGCCAGGACAATCTGCCGGCGGGTCTTCGTCAGACGTATCTCCGTAACTTCGATCCTCGTATCAGCGTTGCTTATCGTCCCTTTAGCGACACAAAGACGGTTATTCGCGCTGGCTTCGGCATCTTTACCGTGACAGCTCTGGGGCAACTACAAAATAACAATGAAAGCAACCCGCAGGCGGCTGTCAATACCTGGGCAAATAACAACGGAGGAGTGCCTATCTTCACATTCCCTCATGTAACTCCTCCAAATGCAGGTCTTCAGTTTGGCGGCGGAGAACTCGAGCAGGCTACGGATCCTCATTATCGGGATGCGCAGAGTGCACAGTGGAATGTGACGGTAGAGCGCCAGCTCACGTCAAATACTTCGCTGAGAGCGAGCTATGTGGGAATGAACTCCTACCGGCTGCCTGTCACCGTAAACCTAAATCAGACGAAGCCTAGCACCACTCCATACAACCCCGCGAATGCACCATTTCAGAATTGGGGAGTCATTTTTTCGACAGAGAACTTTGGTGGACAGAACTACCAGGCGCTGGAGTTAGAAGCTTCACACCGGATGGCAAGGGGCTTGTCGTATCAGGCCAACTATACCTGGGCCCATAACATCAGCGATGCTCAAGGCGATGCTCCCACCGCATTCCAAGGGGAGACTCGTTATGGACTCGCCGATCTGAACCGTTTTGACATTAGTGCAAACCGCGGCAACGTTGTAGGAACACGGCGTGATCGCCTGCTGGTGACGGGAACTTACGAGCTGCCATTCGGTAAAGGCCGGCAGTGGATGAACTCTTCTCAAGTGCTGGATGGCGTCCTCGGCGGTTGGAACATCAACACGATTACGCTGCTTGAAACGGGACCGTATCTTACTCCTACGGACAGCGAAAGCAATGATCAGACCAACACGGACCCCTCTGGTGATGGATCGATTGTTCGTCCGGACAGAGTGGGCAACCCGTATCAAAAAGGTGCCATTACAGCGAATCCGAACTGTTCGGTATCGTCCGTTCCAGGCATAAGAGTGTTCAATCCATGTGCGTTTATGTCGACACCGGTAGGTGCAGGACGAATCGGAAATGCGGGAGTTGGTACCCTCGAGGCACCTGGCACTATTGCAGTCAGTGCGGGTCTCGCGAAGGTTCTCGCGATAAGAGAGAGTTGGCGTCTGCGTTTTGAGTCGACCTTCACCAACGTGTTGAACCGTACCAACTATGCGCCACCACCGACGAGCATAAGCAATGCGAATGGGTTTGGTGTCCTCAGCAGCGCCCAGACTGCAGAAGCTGCAGGTAACAGGACTGGACAAGTTGCTCTGCGGGTTGAGTTCTAAGCTGCCCGTAAAGTAATAAGAGTCGAAATCCAGCAAGGGCCGCAGTCATGAAATATGATTGCGGCCCTTCTGGGTGCAGCGCGCTCTATTTAGATAATACTTACAGATTTTTTATGAAGTAGCAGTTAGTTTAGAGATGGCTTTACGGATTGTTTTTTAGCGGAGCTTCCTTTGTGTCGATAACGAGTCAGCATAGCGGCTCAAAGAGTTTTAGGCGTGTAGGATATCAGTCGATCGTTCTACTGCTAACTACTTTGCTTATCTCACTATGTGCTTACAGGCTCGATGTAAACCTAGCGACAGTTAGCCTTCTGTTGTTAGCCCTAGTATTAGTGACGGCTGTCCGATGCGGATTCGTGCAGGCCATCATTACTTCTTTTGGCGCTGCTGGATGCCTCGACTATTTTTTTATTCCTCCTATTCTCAGTTTGCACATGTCAGACCCCAAGAACTGGGTTGCCCTGTCAATCTTCCTGTTTACAGCGTTTGTCGTAAGTCAGCTTTCATCTCAGTCTCAAGCGCATGCGCGGCAGTCTGATCTGAACAGCCAACATATGGAAATGCTTTACGAGCTGAGCAGGGCGACGTTGTTTCTTGATCGTGGTCAGCCAGCTGGGTCGCAGATGGCGTCGCTGATCATAGAGGCGATGCGTGTCGACGCGGTTGCCATTTTTGATGGCAGTCTTGCGCGTCTGGACTTTGCGGGCTCCTCGTCGAGTGAGGAGAACGAGATGGCTCGCGAAGCTTATCTACAAGATAAAAGCAGTGTAGACGTGACCACCGGTACATGGCTGCGGCCGCTACGTCTGGGTCAACATCCTTTCGGCGGTATGGTGCTGCGTGGTCCGAATCTTAGTCCAGGTATCGTTGAGGCTGTTGCATCCTTGGCGGCTATTGCGTTTGAACGTGTGCGTTCCTTTCAGAAAGAGAGCAGGGCTGAAGCCGCACGCCAGACGGAGCAGTTGCGTACAGCAGTCCTGGATGCGCTGGCACATGATTTCAAGACGCCTCTAACTGTCATCATGACGGCGAGCTCTTGTTTGGCAGAGATTGGGGGATTGGCTGCTGAGCAGATGGAGATGGTGGCGCTGATCAGTGGGCAAACGGCGGAGCTAGACACGCTAGCCACAAGGCTCTTGCAGAAGGCAAGACTTGAAGCTGAAGACCTCAGGCTGAACAAACAAGAGATAGCAGCTTCGAAGTTGATCTCTCGAGCGTTGACTATGAAAGCAGGCAGGCTCAACGGACAGGAGGTTCATGTATCGATTGAGTCGCAGAATATCTTTGTTCGAGTGGATGAGGAACTGATTGGAACGGCTATTGGTGAGTTTATCGAAAACGCGGCAAAGTATTCTCTGGTTGGCTCCGCAATCAAGGTCACCGCCCTGGAAGATGTCTCTCAGGTTTTAATCTCGGTTCACAATGAAGGTCCAGTTATTCCGGTCGAAGATCGATCCCGGGTCTTCGAGCGCTTTTACAGAAGCCATGGCGCTTCCTATCGTGCAGCGGGAACAGGCCTGGGACTATCGATCGTTCAAAAGGCTGCGGAGGCGCACAAGGGAAGAGTGTGGGTCACGAGCGAACACGAAAAAGGAACAACGTTTTATCTTTCTCTTCCCCGCATTGTAAGGAGACAACATTGAGTAAACCACATATCAAGCTTTTACTTGTAGAGGACGAGGCGCTTATTCGCCATGCGGTGCGGACAGCACTTGGAATATTCGGCTTTGACATTACTGAAGCAACTCGAGGTGAAGAGGCGTTGCCGCTTCTCAACGCGATTCGGTATGACGCCGCACTTGTGGACATCAATATGCCAGGCATGGGAGGCATTGAGACGTGCCGGGAGATGCGTCGTTTGTCGCCAGGTCTGGCGATTTTGATGCTGACGGTGAGAGATAGTGAGGATGATAAAGTGCGGGCGCTCGATGCGGGTGCGGATGACTATATCACCAAGCCATTCCATGTCCGCGAGCTGACGGCTCGTATACGAGCTGTGCTGCGTAGAACTCAGGCTCCTCATACCACCGACAACAAGACGATTCAGATTGGAAGTATCGAATTGGATCCTGCACGGCGCGTTGTTCGTAAGTCGGGTCAAACGATACATTTCACTCCGAAGGAGTTTGAACTTCTTCATTACCTTATGGCCAGGCCTGGGGTACCTATTCCTCATGCGCGTCTGCTGAATGTTGTATGGGGAGCGGAGTATGGGAATGAGTTGGAGTATCTGCGGACGTATATGAGCCAGCTCCGTAAAAAGCTGGAAGATAATCCGTCCGACCCTATCTATCTATTAACAGATAGTCACTTTGGATACCGATTCGCCGAGGAGGTTCGCGAGAGTGTTGGGGTTCAGCCTTGATAAATCCGCTAGAACTGGATGCTCCCCCCAGTGGGCGAATTTTGCTAAACTCTTCGAAAGATAGGGTTTAGGCTTGGACTTCGGGTCTTATTGCACCCTTGAAATCGAAAAAAGGCCAATTTTTTTGAACGGGGCTAGCTAAAGTCTTGCATTAAAGATGGTTAGCTGATGCCACGGGGCTTGTGGTGTTGCTAGATGGAATCGTCGGGGGAGTGCGTTTGTCAAGCATCTGACTCTATCTCTGGTGTGTGTTTGGGGTGGATCTTATCGCTGTTTCAGCTTTGGGGTTCGGTCTTGCCGTGGTTGGAAGTAGGCGTCGCGCCGACGAGAGTTGTACTGCCATGCGATTGGTATCAGGGCGAGATTGTCGAGTGAGATGGAGTAAAAGCTAAGGACTGATCGGTGGGATTTCGCTGCGAATAGAATCTCTGGTATGAGTCAGGGTTCCGACAGGCCGAACGGAGAGATATTGAAACGGCACCTTAGCAGGCGAGAACTTATAGTGCGCGGCGGCTCGTTAATGGGGGCGGCTATTGTTTTCGGAGTGCCTGGACACATGCTGGCCCAGGGGTTGGCCGTGTTGGATGTGGCTTCCGCGGGTTCTATTCGCCCCATGCTGGAAGGTGCAATTAAAACAGCCATTGCGCAGGATCTAAAGCTGGATCTTCACGCTCATGCTGAAGGCGCGGATACGGTGGCGCAATCGATTGTGAGTGAGGCTCTGCGGGCTGATGTTTTTATTCCTGTTACGGCCGGGCCTATGCTAACCGTGATGCACGCGGGCAAAGCAGAGACGGGAGAGCCTATCGCTCGCACGGAGTTGGTTCTTGTGTACAGTCCGAAGAGCCGATTCGCACCTCAATTGGAGGCGGCTGCGGGAGGCAAGGCGAACTGGTGGGAGGTTCTGCAGGAGCCGGGTATGAGGATTGGACGGGGCAATCCTGCTGCCGATCCGGGGGCGCGCGCCATCTTGTTTGCGATGATGCTGGCTGCGAAAAAATACAACCAGCCAAATCTGGTGGACAAGGTTGTTGGGCCTACTCTGAATCCGGAGCAGATCATTCCTGGGGTGCAGGCCGGTCTACAGAGTGGTGCGATCGATGTGAGCGCTTCTTACAAGATCGGCGTGGGGAGCAGCAAGCTTCCCTATATTACGCTTCCCAAAGAGATCAACCTGAGCAGTCTGAATGTTCATACGGAGAATCCGGAGATAAGTCTGTCCATTGGTGGAAGGACTTATCTTCCGGATCCGTTGGTGTACTACGCTGGGCTTCTGAAGGGTGCGGCGAATCCGGTTGGAGCCTCCGCATTTCTGAGTTGGCTCAGAGGCGCGGAGGCGCAGGCTTTGTTTCTTCAGCATCAGTTCGATGCTCCGGGAGAGGCCTCCGCTATCCACGCTTGAGCGGACGAGATCAGAAGGCGAACTGCAGTGAGGTTGAGATCGTTCGCGGGGGTGCGAGGTGCGCGGTGTTGCTGCTCGCGTTGGTTCCGGTGATGTCTCCGGCGGCGATCGTGGAGTAGTAGCGAACGTTGGAGATATTGTTACTCGTGAATCTCAACGTTGCCAGTTTGGAGAAGAGTGTTCGGGAGTAACGGAAGCCGAGGTCGAAGGTGTTGAAGCCTTCGGTGGAGTGAAGGTTCTCGTCGTCCTGGGTGCGGCGCCCTGTGAACTGCCAGTTTCCGGTGATGTTGAGGTTTGCGACGCCGGGTACGCGGTACTCACTGTAGAGATTGGAGTGATAGGCGGGGATGCCGACGAATCGTTTGCCATCGGTTGCCTGGACTCCCGTGTCGTTTAGCCGTGCGTTCAAGGCGGTGAAGCCTCCGTCGATGAGGAGACGATGAAAGAGCGTGCCCTGAGCGGAGATCTCCGCTCCGAAGTTTACCTGCTGGCCGACGATCTCGAATATGGTTTGCCCGGTGGTGCCGAAGGCTACCGTGTTGGCGAAGGGACGTTCGAGGCGGAACAGTGCGGTGGTGATGTTGATGGGCTGTCCGTCGGTTTTGAAGCCGATCTCCCACTCCTTGCTGCGGTAGGGGGCTAATGCCTGGTTGGCGTTCACTGTGCCGCCGGGTGCGATGTCACCTTGCTGGAGGCTGCTGGCATAGGTTGCGTATGCAGTGGTCGATGCCGTTGGCTTGTACATGACGCTGGCGGATGGGCTAATACCGTTCTTGTTCGATCCGCTGGTGCGCACATTGCTGGAGTTGTTGTTGTCTACGCCGATCCAATCCTGGCTGGCGGCGAGACGGATGGAGAAGCGCTTGGGGAACGAGATGAGGTCGCCGAGTGTGAAGCCCTGCTGGTGGACGACCGCGGATTGATACAGGCCGACGTTCTTCGGGAGGCTAGCGGCGGGCGGTGCAAAGATGACAGGATTTGCGATGTTGGCTGTGCCGAGCAAGACGCTGGCGGCGGATGGTGAGATGTAAGAGTACTGGTTGAAGCGGTAACCTTCGCTGGCGACGACTACGTCCTGCTTGAGGCCCCACTTCGAGACCAGGCCGGTGATGTAGCCGAGATCGCTTTCTACGCCGAAGCGAGGTGCGAAGCCGGTGGCGAGCGAGGTGCTGTAGTCTCCGTTGTTGTCGGTCAGATTGTTGACTGGGGTGTCGATGAAGCGGTCGAGGCGCTGTGCAAGGCCGCCGGCCATTGCATGCCAGTTCGGGGAGAAGTCATGCAGGAGGCGCGCGCTAGTGCTCTGGGTGGTGAGGTTCACGCCGGCGTAGGCCTGGCCGTATCCCACTCGGGTTGGATCGGGTGCGTTGGGAAGGAGGAGTGTGGGTGCGGGGTCTTGAGGTGTGCCGGTGGCTTTCTTGTTGGGGCCGTAGGTGAACCATCCTGGATAGCCGCGCTGGACGAGATCGTATGCGCTGTAGTGAGCGTCGATGGTGGTTTTGTTGGTAGGTCTTAGATCAAAGGCGAACTCGGCCAGGCGGCGGCGGAGGCGGCTCTGATCGACGTAAGCGGTTCCATCGCCAAAGAGCAGGTTGCTGCGGTAGCCGAAGATCTTGTGGGGTCCGAGGCGGCCGCCGGCATCGCCGTAGATGGTGCCGATGGAGCTGCTGTCCTGCTCGAGATAGATGTTCGTGGTGCGGTCTTCGGTGGGACGCTTGAGGATGAAGTCGAACATGCCGGAGGGGTTGGCCGGTCCGTACATGGCTGCTCCGAGGCCGTTCTCTACCTGCAACTCCTGATACTGTTCCATGGGGTTGGCGCCTGTGATTGCGATTGCCATGCCGTCCATGCGGGTGTTCTGAGCGATTGAACCCTGAACTCCGCGGGTGGCAGGACGGAGGATCTCCGAGCCCTGCTGCTCGGTGAATGAGACCAGAGGGAGATATTTGAGAGCGTCGCGAAGGCTCTTTACCTGGGTGTTGACGATCTGCTCGGAGGGAAGGACTGTGATGGTGTAGGGCTGATTCACGATCGGCGAAGAGCCCAGAACGCCTGGGTCGACGTTGTCGACGTAATATCCATCTGTAGTGGTTCCGGGGCTACCACCGTTGACGGTGACGGAGGTGCTGGCACCGGCGAGGGAGAAGGACAGGTCACGTGTCATATTCTGGCCGGCATAGATGGCTAAGGCTGGAACGACGATGGTTGCGAAGCCTGATCTCTTCGCCTCGAGCCTATAGGTTCCTGGCGGTACGGAGGCGAAGGTGTACTGCCCCGTTTGATTCGTGGTTGCTTGAAGGGTGTTGGACGTTTGAATATTTTCCAGCGTGACCGTAGCGTTTGCTACTACGGATTGATCGGGATCTTTGATGGTTCCGCTTAGCTGGCTGGATTGGGCGAACGCCTGCGCTGATGCAAGCAAGAGAAAGGACAGGCAGAGTGTAAGGAGGATGCGTGAGCTTCTGAAGAGGGAGAGGGGGACAACGGCGTAGCGAGACATCGCGCTCCTTGAGAGTGGCGCCTCCCCTAGTCGATTCGTACAAAACTAAGATCGCGCTGGGGAGGGTGTTGGTAGAAGAAGGTTTGTGGCAGCGATAGGGTGGGCGCGCGTTTGGCAGCACTTTGTTCGATTTCGCACAAGAAAACGTGTGCCTTTAATTTCGAATTTATATGAATAGAAATGCATGGTCAAGCTTACGAATGGCTGGAGATGTTTGTGCGGCGTCATAGGAGAATATGTTGTCGCATAGCGCTAACATGCGTTCTCCGCAAAAAAGTGCTAAATCTATAGTCCATGCCGAAACTCGATCCCATGTTGACTCCTCGTGAAGCAGCCCGTCTGATCGGAATCAGTTATCCCACGATCAAGCAGTGGATTCTTGCGGGCAAGCTGAAGACAAACAAGACGCCGGGCGGACATCATCGTATTGCGGAGTCGGTGCTCAAGCCTTTTCTGGCGAAAGACGGTGCAAAACTTTCTGAGGAGTCGCGCGCGCGATATCGCCGGGTGAGCGGGAGGAATCAGATCGTTGGAAAGGTTGTCAGTGTCCGCATTGAGGGTTTGCTTGCCGAGGTGGTCGTCGGTACAGCAGATAGCCACATCACGGCGATTATCACGGCGAATGCGGTGCGCGAGCTTGCGTTGAAGAAGGGCGATTCCGTTGCTGCTCTTATTAAATCCACCGACGTGATGATCGAGCGACTTGGGGCTTCGGCGTAGTTTTCAAAGCAGAGAATTCGTGTTCTCCCGTTGACTGGGGTGTGTTTACCGTTGGCGCAGCGCCAGATCAATCCGCATGTTTTATCGAAAGAATATAGGGACGATAGGACTTTTGCTAACGTTGACGGAACGGCTGTGATGTTTCGTAAGGTAATCACTGATAAATGAGTGTTTTCAATGGCGCTAGAGAGAACATATGATTCACAGAGCGACACTGCCTCTTTAGGCTGTGCTTCAGCGCGGCATGACAAAGCAGTTCAATTTTCAGAGATGCGCGTACAAGTTTTCGCAGCAAGTACTCTCAATGCATAAAATGGACGACGGATTGTAAACGCGGTTTCTCTCGTCTTCTTGGACAGGACGATTATTGGAACCCCCAACAAGCTGCTCTTGCACGATGAGGAATCCACTTGCGAATTCAACGAACGATCTCTTTAGCTTCAGTGGTTACGCTGGGTCTAGGACTGTTTATTCAGGGCAGCATCGCTCGAGGCCAGGGAGCCTCGGTCTCCGGCGTAGCTCCTGCACCGCACGCGAAGCAGATTCACTTGAAGCATGTTTTGGTGATCGGCCAGACAAAGGGATTTGAGCATGACTCCATCTCGGCGGCGATGAGTGCTATTTATGTGATGGGCAAAGAGAGCGGATTGTGGGATACGACTCTGCGAACGGATACGGAGTTGCTTACTAAGAAGAGCTTGGGCAACAATGCAAAAAATCTGAACTACTTTGATGTTTTGATCTTTGCGAGTACGACAGGCGAACTCGATATGGATGCGAGTCAGAAGGAAGATATGTTGTCCTTCATTAAAGAAGATGGGAAGGGCTTCGTGGGAGTCCATGCCGCTCTCGATACCAACTACAAGTGGCCGGAGTATGGGGAGATGATTGGCGGCTGGTTCGATCAGCATCCATGGGGGACGTTCAACGCACCTATAGTTAATGAAGATCCTGAGTTTCCTGCCGTGCGTCATCTGCCAAAGAAGTTTGTGAAGTTTGACGAGATCTATCAGCCAAAAGAGTGGTCTCGCGATAAGGTCAATGTACTTCTGAGCCTGGATTCGACGAAGCTCGACTATGAGAACAATCCACGGATACATCGGACGGATCATGACTTTCCGGTGGCATGGAGCAAATCCTATGGCAAGGGTCGCGTCTTTTATTCCACACTTGGCCATACGGAAGAGTCCTGGGAAGATCCGGACATACGCAAGATGTACTTCGAGGCCATCAAGTGGGCGCTTGGCATGACAGAGGGCAGTGTGTTGTCCCATCCTCGGATGACGAAGCCTTAGGGGACAAGTTCAACCGATAGTCAGCATGGAAGATGGATGGTGTGGTTTCGCGGCATGCACAGGAGGATTGCAGACTTTCATGAAGAAGATTGGAATGGGGTTGGTTGGCCCAGGATTTGTAGCAGCTCACCATATTGACGCGGTTCGGCGGCTGGGTGATGTCGAGGTTATAGCCATTGCGGGTTCGTCGCAGTCGTCCGCGGCGAAGAAGGCGCGCGAACTCAAGGTGGATCGGTCGTACGGAGATTTCAAGGAGCTGATTGCAGATCCTGATGTGCAGGTTATACACAATACAACTCCAAACCATCTTCATCTTCCGGTGACGTTGGCTGCGCTGCGAGCTGGGAAGCACGTGATCTCCGACAAGCCACTCGCTTTGAACTCAGAGGAGGCGCGCCAGTTGCGGGATGAGGCGGCGGCGAGTGGCGTGGCGAATGTTGTAACATTTAATTATCGTGGGAATCCGCTGGTGCAACAGGCGCGCGGAATGATTGCGGCGGGCGAGACGGAGGGTGTGACGTTTGTGCATGGCCACTATCTTCAGGATTGGATGACCGACCCTAGCGTGTACTCCTGGAGGTCCGATCAGGCCAAGGGCGGTGTGTCTTCCGCGTTGGGGGATATTGGATCACATTGGTGCGATCTTGCGGAACACGTAAGCGGATTGAAGATTGATTCGGTGCTTGCGGATCTGACGACGGTAATACCGATTCGTTATTCGGCGGGATCTTCGGGAGAGGCTTTCTCGGCGGGAGTCACGGGGGAGCGAAGGCCGGTGGCAGTGCAGTCGGAGGATCTTGCGAGTGTTTTGCTGCGGTTTGAAAACGGCGCTAAAGGGACATTTTCTGTAGGGCAGGTGCTTCCTGGTCACAAGAATGACCTGCAGCTCGAAGTGAATGGAAGGGCGTGCTCTCTGAAGTGGAAGCAAGAGGAGCAGAACGATCTCTGGATCGGTTACCATAACCGGCCGAACGGTGTGATGGCTAAGGATCCGTCGCTGGTCTCACGTGATGTGCGGCCTTATGTCCATCTACCGGGTGGTCACCAGGAGTCCTGGGCGGATGCCTTCCTTAATGTGATTCGAGATGCCTATCGATGGATAGGCGAAGGCGGAGCGGCTGAGGCAAAGTCGGCTATGCTTCCGACGTTTGAAGACGGCTACCGCTCCAGTTGCGTGGTCGATGCGATGTTGAACAGCCATGCCGCCGGTGGTGTCTGGCAAAAAGTAAACTACAGCTCCACGTGATCGTAGTTTTGATGGGGATTCGAGTCGGAAGTTTAGCGAAGTGGAAGTGAGGAAGATTCATGAGACTGGGAGTATTCACACCGCTGCTGTCACAGATGTCGTTTGAAGATGTACTTATTAAGCTAAAGGCGTTTCAGATCAATACGGTCGAGCTTGCAACAGGAAATTATCCTGGGGATGCGCATTGCAAGTTATCGATGCTTGAGGATGCGGGCGCGCTGAAGGAGTTCAAGAGCACGCTGGATAAGTACGGTGCGAGCATCAGTGCGTTGAGTTGCCATGGAAACCCACTGCATCCTGATCCGGTGCAGGCGAAGCAGGCGCAGGATGTAAGTCGCAGGACGATCCTGCTGGCGGAGAAGTTGGGCGTTTCGACTGTGGTCGATTTTTCCGGCTGTCCGGGTGATTCGCCCGATGCAAAGTCGCCGAACTGGGTGACCTGCCCGTGGCCTCCGGAGTATCTGACTACGCTTGCGTGGCAGTGGGATGAGGTCGTGGCGCCGTATTGGGTGCGGCATGCTGAGTTCGCCGCGCAACATGGGGTGAGGATTGCGATTGAGATGCATCCTGGTTTTATGGTGTATAGCCCGGAGACGATGCTGCGACTTCGCGCCCTGGCGGGGCCATCGATCGGTTGTAACTATGATCCGAGCCACATGTTCTGGCAGGGAATCGATCCGATAGCGGCGATTCGCGTACTAGGTGATGCGATCTTCCATGTTCATGCAAAGGATACTCAGCTTTATCCCTCCAACCTAGTTCGTACAGGCGTGCTCGATACGAAGCCATATACGGACGAGCGAAATCGTGGGTGGATCTTCCGTACTTGCGGATATGGACATGGTGCGGAGTGGTGGAAGGAGTTCGTCTCCACTTTGCGGATGTTTGGGTACGACGACGTGCTTTCCATCGAGCATGAAGACAGCCTGCTCTCGTCCGAAGAAGGCCTTACGAAGGCAGCACAATTTTTGAGTGAAGTTTTGATTAAAGAGAAGCCCACAGCTGCCTGGTGGACATAGTGCTACAGAGCCGCAACGGAGACATATGAATCGTAGAAGTTTTCTCTCATCAACGGGTGCGGTGATCGCGAGCGGGACCCTTAATGCTTTTTTGCCTACAACGATGGCAGCAGCCGCGCCTGGTGGGAAGCCTGACCATGTCCTTCGTATCGGGCCGTGCTCGCTGGACATCGGTAAGGGAGTGACGATCAAGACGCTCTCTTATAACGGACAGGTTCCGGGGCCGCTGCTGCGACTGCGTGAGGGTGTGCCGGTGACGATCGATGTTACGAATGCCAGCTCGGGAGCGGACCTGGTCCACTGGCATGGATTGGCGATTGACTCGTTGAACGACGGTGCGATGGAAGAGGGTTCGCCGATGATTGCGGCAGGAGAGACGCATCGGTATAACTTCACCCCGAAGCCCACGGGGTCTCGCTGGTATCACACACATGCTGCGGCTTACGACGATCTAACGCTTGGGACTTACAGCGGACAGTTCGGATTTTTGCTTATCGAAGGGAAGCAGCGACCGGCGCATTATGACCAGGAGATCAACCTGGCGATTCACCACTGGGAGCCGTCGTTTGTGCCCATGGTGCAGACGATGCGTGAGCAATCATCGAATATGCCGCTGACGGCAGGCTCCGATGTGGGGTATAAGTACGCAACTATTAATGCTCATATGCTGGGCGAGGGTGAGCCGATTCGAGTCAAGAAGGGGCAGCGTGTGCTGATGCGTCTACTGAACGCCAGCGCAACGGAGAATGTTGTACTTTCGCTTCCGGGCCATAGCTTCAAGATTATTGCGATGGACGGGAATCCTGTACCGACTCCACGTTCTGTAGAGGTATTGTCGCTAGCTGTTGCGGAACGAGTGGACGCGATTGTGGAGATGAACACGCCGGGTGTCTGGGTGCTTGGTTCGACGCTGGAGAAGGCTCGGGAGATGGGACTTGGCATCGTCGTTGAATATGCGGGGCAGACGGGTGCTCCTGTGTGGAAAGATCCAACGCCGCAGGATTGGGATTACACGCAGTTTGCTCATGCCGGTGAGGCGTCGAAGCCTGATGAGACGTTCGTTCTTTCGTTTAGAGATATAGGGCGGCGGCGCGGCAGCAAGTTCGATAGGTGGACGATTAATAACAAGTCCTGGCCTGAGATTGAACCGCTAACGGTACAGCAGGGGAAGAGGTATCGGATGGTCTTTCGTAACGGCAGCGGTGATCAACATCCGATCCACCTGCACCGGCACACATTTGAAGTGACACGGATTGGAGACAATCTGATGAACGGGTTAATGAAGGACGTTATTAACGTGATGCCGCTGGATACGGTTGAAGTTGACTTCGTCGCGAATAACCCAGGGGATACTTTGCTGCATTGTCACCAGCAACTCCACATGGACTATGGATTTATGCAGTTGATCAAGTATTCGACATAGATGGCTGGAAAGTAAGTGCGATCATTTCGCTAAAGTAGCAAGCAAGCCCACCTTGATATATGAGGATGTTTTTCCACTTATGAAACAATTACTGGTTCTAACATTTCTGATCTTAGGGGTAGGGGCGGTTGCAGGTGAGGGAAGATCTGCGACTCTTTGGGTGACTCCGGCTCCCGGGCCGGTGGCTGGGTCAACAGCCGGAGCGATGCAGGCCTCAGATGCTAAGCCTGTGGAAGACGATGCGGCGAAGGTCTTCGCGCGACATTGTGCGATCTGTCATGGCGACAACCGAGAGGGTATCCCGCCCTCCTTTCCGTCTTTGATCGGAGTGAAACAGCAACTGACAAACCAGCAAATCACGGACATCATTCACGGTGGCAGAGGACGCATGCCCGGGTTTCCTCATCTTCCGGAGACAGAGTTGACGGCGCTGCTGCGGTTTCTAGGGACTAGTGGAACGCCTTTATCTTCCATTCCTTCCGTAGCTAGTGATAGTGCCTCGACGTCTCCTCTAGTCCAAGCAGGTGGAGCGCTCTTTCAACAGAGATGCGCATTTTGCCATGGGCGGGATGCTGCGGGTGGAGAGCTTGGGCCGGACCTTACCCGATCCAAGCTGGTAGCGGCTGACGTTGGAGGGGACAAGATCTCTGAGGTCGTGCGAAATGGTCGTCCCGAGAAGAAGATGCCGGCCTTCAACTTCTCCAATCAGGAGTTGCTAAGTCTCGCGGCCTTCATTCATGCTCAAGAGGTCAAGGCTGTGTCGCAAAAGGGTAATCGCCGCGGCGTGGACGTCTCCGATCTTCAAACTGGAGATGCGCAATTATATGGAGCTTTGTGAGCTTACGAGAAAGCACACCCATCAGTTTTGAAGATGGACTAGTCAGTTGCAATTAGCAAGGGTAAGAGGAAGTAGAAGCAAGAATTGCTTTAGAATTTCCGATTGCTCTACGGCTGTTTCGTAGATCGATGACTGTGCTGAATTTTGGCCGCTAGAAATGCGGCCAGTAAAATGTCATCAGCGCGGCTCGGAGACTGCTTTCTAGGATCTGAAGGCTACTCCCTGAGCTTGCAGATAGGCTTTGCTGATCTTGACTAGATCGAGGGGAACGAGCTGTGTTTTTCCGTCGTTGTCCAACTCCACCATTACCATGCCATGAAGCTTTCGTTTTTCCATGAGATCTAAGATGGCGGGGATGTTTACCTTACCTTGGCCGAGGGGACAGTAACCAGAAAGGTGAGGGTTTTCTCCGTTGTAGTCTTTCAGATGCATGTGCTCGATGATTGGCAGGAAGTCTTTAACCACTTGGACCGGATCTGAGCCGCCCTTCATCAGTTGGCCGATATCGGGGCCGAATCTTACATATTTGGTATTCACTGAATGTAGTACCGCGTAGGTTTCATCGCGGGACTCCACACATGTGCCAGTGTGCTGGTGCAGGGCTGCTGTTATTCCTACGTCGCTTACTGCCTGACAAATGTCATTCAGAGCGGCAACGATATTTGCTTTATTTGCGGAGAAGTCGTAGGTGCTGCGGTCTACGCCATTCGGCCCAATGACTGTAACTGTTCCTCCGTATTTTTTGACGATAGTAGCCCAGCGGACGGCTTTGGCGACCTCGTCTTTTCGCTTCGCAGTATCCATCAGGTTCATGCCGCAGTACGCAGAGATCAGTGGCAGTTGATGAGCCTTTAGAATTGCGTCCAGCCCTCCCGGATTATCTTCCCACGTGTCCAGGACCTCTCCGAAGGTCTCAAACCCATAGAAGCCTTCGCTGCTGACGTCGGTGATGGCAACCGTAACATCTTTGTTGGGCCAGGTGATGCCTGTGTGGCCGATTTTAATTCGGCGCTTCTCTGCGGCAGACAACCTAGTGGGCAACACTGTACCCGCGACGCTCATTGCAATTGCTTTCGTTACGTCGCGTCGGCTGATGACCTGTTTCATGGGTGATTCCTCCGGAGTGTTGCCGTAGCAACAGCTCTCTGCACGTCATGTAGGCACGATGGTGGTTTCATTGGCGTGGATGATCGGTTCAAAAGATAAGACGTTTCTGATTGTCCTCGATCTTTTCACGAGGCACGCCGGGGACAGAGGATACTTCCAGCCAGGTTTTGAAGTTCCCATGCTGATCTCGATATTGAACGATCGCCTCTGCAGCCGTTTTGGAGATGCCAAGCGAAGACTCAATCTCCTGGACGCCTGCCTTGTTTACATTTACCTGAGCGGAGATTGTGGAAGGTGCCGGAGAAGTGGATGAGTCAGTGTTGGAAGAGGGAGCTATATTGTCAGGGGTAGATGGTTGGGATGTAGCTCCTGTCGAGGCGGGATGATCGCTCTTCGGAACGGATGGTCCAAAGTTAGTCGAGAGGTACTTAACGAGCAGGTCTATCTCATCATCCGACAGGTCAGCGCCTCGAGACACCATTTCGTTAACAATTTGCGTCCACCCATCTGTGGAAGCTCGCTTCGACGTGATGACGGCTGTGCTGTGACAGGAGACGCATGCTCTTTGAATGACTGGCTTACCTGGGCCATCCGGCAACGGGGTACCGGGCGCTGCAGGAGGATTGGATTGCGCGACTGCACTGCATAAGGATGCAGTCATAAGAATTGATAGAGTAATTTGCCTGATCATAGACTCCCCGGTCTACATGCTTTGTTGTGATGGTCGCAGATGAACAGTACGCTCTGTATTTTCCGGCTGTCACCAGTATTGCGGCTGGCGTCACGATCCTGGTCTTCGAGACGTTTTGCCGCTCTACATATGCTTTTACTGATAACAATGATATCTGCTGTCTGCCGTCACAAATAGTCTTCCTTGTCATTTCAATATCGCTACATATATCTGGATCGCGGCATTCGATAGCTCTGCATAGTGTTCCTGAGGTTGTTCGTGGAGACTTCGCAAGCTGATTTGCCTGGACCGTAGCGTGATTCGCATCGAGGTTTCGTTCTTAAACTTCTCCTTCGTCCAGAGGCTATGCTTCTTGGAGCTTTGATATTTAAGAAATTTGAATTGCATAATACGCACATTAAGAATTATAACGGTTCGGAAGGAAAAAGCGGAGTGCTGAGTTCATAGTGCTGTACCTCAAGTGATTGATAACAACATTGTGCGGTTTATTTCGAGCATAGCCACTATTCTGCCAATGAATATGTAAGTAATGAAGCCGCATACGAACGTGGAGTGGCGGTCAGGTGAGAGGGTGCATGAGGATACGGATGTTGGTTTTGGGTACGCTGGTTATCAGCGCGGTTGGGTTTAAAGCTCAAGGGCAAACAGATTGGCCCAACTACAGCCATGACGCCGGTGGGACCAGATATTCGCCGCTCAAACAAATTAATAGAAAAAATGTAGCGAAGCTAAAGCTTGCCTGGACCTTCGACACGACGGCGATCGTAGCTGCTGTTCCAAGATCAGGAAGCCCCGCACGCCCGAACGCTTCAGGGGCTTCTGCCAATGCTGAGGCAGACCAGAGCGCCAAGCAGGGTGATGGGATGCCAGGTGCAGAGCGTCCTGGTGGTCACACATCTCCGGTTCGCGTTCGTGTTCGTCAGTCAAAGAGCACACCTTTGGTCGTTGGCGACACGATGTACTTTTCGACGCCTTACGATCGTGTGGTCGCGCTCAACGCGCAGACGGGCGCGAAGATCTGGGAGTACGTACTGCCGTACTCACCTGCATCGCGTGGTATCTCCTATTGGCCGGGAGAGGGACACGACGCACCCGAAATATTCATCGGGACCTCGAACGGACGCCTGATTGCTTTGAACGCCACGAACGGAAAGCTCATTTCTGGATTTGGTGAAGGTGGAATCCTCAATGTGCGAGATGGAGTGGCGGATAAATATCCTAACAACCACT
>NZ_LMUR01000018.1:372134-573793 GCF_009765825.1 Granulicella sp. L60
AGTAAAGGCCCTAGTGGAGATGTGCGGGCCTGGGATGTTCGCAGCGGGAAATTGGTCTGGACGTTCCATACGATGCCTCAGCCAGGTGAACCGAACCATGAGGTCTGGCAGGACGATTCGTGGCAGGATCGATCTGGCCTCAATGTCTGGGGAATCATGACTGTCGATGTGAAGAGCGGGATAGCTTTTCTGCCGGTCGGAACTCCGACCACGGACTTTTATGGTGGAGATCGTAAGGGAACAAATCTTTATGGATCGTCGCTGGTTGCCGTGGATGCCGCAACCGGAAAGTTGAAGTGGTATTTTCAGACCACTCATCACGACAATTGGGATTACGATGTTACTGCTGCGCCGGTATTGATCGATGTGAAGCGCAACGGCGAAGTGATTCCAGCCGTGGCGCAGACTACGAAGCAGGGCTTGATGTTCATCTTCGACCGGTTTACTGGAAAGCCTGTCTACGATGTTGAAGAGCGTCCGGTAGTCTCAGACAATATTCCTCCGGGTGATGAACCTTGGCCAACGCAGCCGTTTCCGGTAAAGCCGGCTCCACTGACGCGTAATACTTTTGCACCAGACGAGCTTGCAAAGTTGACGCCGGAGCACGATAAAGCCTGCAAGGACATACTTTCACTGGAAGGCGGCGTAATGACAGGCGGTCCATACGCGGAGTACGGTCCCAAACTGCGAATCGTCTTCCCTGGTTGGACGGGTGGTGGCAATTGGGGAGGGAGTTCCTATGATCCTAAGCTGGGCTATGTCTTCGTCAATACTAAGAGCGAAGGTCTTTTGAGCAAGCTGGTGAAGCAGCCTGATGGAACATATAGTCGCGTTGGCGCGGACAATCCGCCGGCAGGCGTAAATGACACTTTTCAGGTAGGACAGTGGCCGTGCCAGACGCCACCGTGGGGCGAACTCAGCGCTGTCAATGTGAACACAGGAGATATTGCATGGCGGGTTCCGCTGGGCTCCTTTCCCGAACTCGATGCTCTAGGCATTCCCACGACAGGTAGAACGAATGTTGGCGGTCCAATCTCTACAGCGGGAGGACTGTTGTTTATTGCCGCATCCGAGGACCACAAGTTTCGGGCATTCAATTCAAGAACGGGCAAGATTCTTTGGGAGACGAATCTGAACTCGAACGGTTTCACGGTACCGATTTCGTATCGGGGTAAAAACGGCAAGCAGTTTGTGGCGGTCATTTCCAACGGTACGGGCGGCAAAGAGCCTGTGCCTCCTCTCTTATATGTGTATGCACTGCCGTAACAGTATCGCTGATTAAGAGAGATCTGAAATTTCATCCAGAAGGCTGGTTGCTACGCGTAACAGTTTTGTCCGCTCTTGACAACCATTGGCATGTGATATTAGCCTTCATCACTGCGCAATTGTTATTGCGTATTATGCAACTATAAATATCCATTCAGCTAAATGAATTTGACTAATTTACTGAATAGAGATGTTGCGAGTACCGTGTCGGACCGCTCGCATATCAGATCCCGTTCTGTCTGGCAGGCATAATGAAACTTCGATATTCCGCTCTTGTGCTTTTCCTCGCTGTGTTCGTCGCATATATGCATGTGGGATTCGCTCAGCAGTCCGCGACCGCAATACCGAAGGAGGATTCGAGCTATATCGATACTCAGGGCACGGCGCATATTACTCGTGTCATTCCACTACCGAAGACCATCAGTCCGCAGGCGCAGAAGTATCTTTCCAAGCCGGTAGTCGATGCGGGGGATCATGAGAGCGTTGCCGAAAGACGTGCGCGGACCGACGCAATGCAGGCTCATGACTCAGCAGAGAACCGCGCTCTCTATCCAGTAAGTATCGTATCGTCCGTGATCGCCGGAGTACCAGTTCGTATCGTTACTCCAATCGGCTCCATTCCGGCTGACAAGGCTGACCGTGTGCTCATTAATCTCCACGGCGGAGGGTTCACAACAGATTCAGGTTCGCTGACCGAGTCGATCCCCATCGCCCATCTGGCGCAAACCAAAGTTGTCGCGGTTCTTTATCGCCTTGCCCCCGAACACCAGTTTCCCGCTGCTGTGGACGACTCTGTTGCCGTCTATAAGGAGTTGCTTAAGACATATAAGCCGCAGCACATAGCTATCTATGGCGCCTCGGCTGGAGGTATTCTCACGGCGGAGGTTGCAGTGAGAATCAAGCAGCTTGGTCTTCCGATGCCTGGCGCGTTGGGCATCTTTACTGGCACTGGTGATTTAAGCAGGCTTGGCGATACGCAGGCTACGTATTCGGTGACTGGCCTTGCAGGACGCATGAATCCACCAAAAGAAGGGGCGCAATGGATTACTGATTATGTTGGTTCTACCGATCCCAAAGACCCAGTGCTTTCACCCGTGTACTCCGATCTGCATGGGATGCCGCCTACGCTCTTTCTTAGTAGCACGCGCGATGTGATGCTAAGCGGTACGACTATCCTGCACAGGGCATTTCTTCATGCCGGGGTTGATGCTCAACTCGTAGTGTTTGAGGCCCTTAATCATGGATTCTGGTATGAAGCCGAGCTGCCGGAGAGCAGGGAAGCAGATGAGATGATTGCACATTTCTTCGATGAACATCTTGCGACGTTCAAAAAGTAAGCAGGTATTAATTTAAGTAGCTCCTGATGAATTTGTAGTTACAACTACCAGAAAACGTCTGCGGAATGACAGTGATAAACAGCTTCGGCCGTAAGGAGATATAGAGCGCTCGTATTTGAAGGTTCCTAACTGAGGGAAGGTCGGAGGGACATCACGGTTTGAAGCTATGCTTTTCGTGTCGTTCCATGCGATCCAGCTCGCTGCCAGCCAACAGAAAGCCCCCTACCCCATAGACATAGCTGGAGGAGGCTGTAAAGGCATCCGGTGCTGCACCGATGGGTTGGATCGAACCGAGGCGTCCGTTCGCGTACACATGGCTAATCATCCCAGCCCACGATCGAGCAACAATGGGTCGAAAGACCTTGGGGTCAAGGATGCCTTCATTGATGCCCCAGGCCATAGCAAAGGTGTAGAAAGCGGAACCCGAGACCTCAGACATAGGGTATGCCTCTTGGTCGAGGAGTCCTGTCTTCCAGAGACCGTCTGACGTTTGAAGCTGAGCGATGCGAGTTGCCATCTCTCGAAACTGGGCTAGATATTTATTACGTGTTGGGTAGTCTTTCGGCATGTACTGCAATACATTCGCGAGCCCTGCAAGCACCCAGCCATTTCCACGCGCCCAAAACAACGGTTTCCCGTTTTTCTCCTTCTTGTCCAGGTAGTGCGCATCGCGAAAATAAAGATTCTCAGTCGGGCTGTAGAGTAGATCCGAAGTAATCCACCAGTTGCGATCCAGTGCATCAAGATAGCTGCGGTCGTCTGTAATCGCATAGAGTCTCACCAGTACTGGAGGCGCCATAAAGAGCGCATCGCACCACCACCAAATGGGCTTCTTAGGATCAGATGGCTCTCCAACCAGCCGAGTCATCACCTCTTTGGTCGAAGCTATACGACGCGGGTCTGCTTTAATTCGGTACAGATCGAGATATGCCTGGCCAAGCGCCTGATCGTCGGCGTGCGGGAAGCGTGTGTCCAGCAGCTTCCAATCAAATCCTTCGCTGATCTTCGCGACGGCATCGGCATACTTAGGATAGCCGGTCGCGCGGGAGGCTGCAAGCAAGCCGTCATAGAGTGCAGCGTATGTCCACTGCTGGTTGAACTTCTCCTGAGCATCTATCAGTTGCCAGTCGGCGACTTTCCGCATGGCAGATTCGATATCCTTACGATGCAACTTCGCTGAGAGACCGGTTGCGAGCGGACCTGGATCTGTGGGTTCGTCGCCGCTCGCTTGCCGATCAACAGAGCTTGCGGCTGCAGTTCCGGTTTGAGCGCGTGTGGTTGGGAGGGTGATAAGGAGGGAGAGAGCACACGGCAAGACGAAGAGATAGGAGTGACGATGTGTAAGATTCAAGTGAACTCCATAGACTAAAGTGCTACTAAACTGAGCAGACAAAGCCAGCGAACGGCTCCCTTTGACAATTGTCCGCGTCTGCGAATATATCAGTAGTGACCCATCTGTATCATCTTCGAACTATATCGAATTGAACCGTGTGACTATGGTTGAAGTTTCCCGTCGTCGGTCTCTATTTTCAAGGTTCGTTAGACGGCCCTTGGCAGGCTTGGAACAGTAGCGATATCGCCGTATGGAGTTCCGCATCACTGCCACATTGTTTCAATCACTACGACGACTGTGATCCAGAACGAGGATTATTTGAGAACATCGATTCTGAAACTGGACCGTCGCGGCTTCTGTCTTACTGGATCCGCTGCAGCTTTCTCCGGGGCATGGAGACTCTTCGGACAACAGGCCGGACCTTCTGTAGCGAATTCAAGCTCCGAAGCGACTTATTCCATGGTTGCTGCGGTCGACCGCAAACGCATTCTGGCCGCGGCGCAGGAATATGTCGCGCGACCAATCGAGACGGTAACGGCATTTGTGAGCGAGCTCAGTCCAGGAGGTCCCCATGACTTCTTCTCGCAAGCCGACTATTTCTGGCCGAATCCGAAAGATCCGGACGGTCCGTACGTAAATCGCGACGGCCAGAGCAATCCCGCAAACTTCAACGATCATAGGAAGGCGATGATTCGCCTTTCAGTTGAGATGCCAGCTCTGACCGCTGCCTGGTTTCTACTTCTTCCGGAGCATGGGCAGACAGCATTGACGAAACGGTATAGGCAGCACGCTGGTGATCATCTGCGTGCATGGTTTATCCATCCAGAGACGCGTATGAATCCCAATCTTGAGTTTGCGCAGGGGGTGCATGGCGTCTCTACCGGTCGAAGCTATGGAATCATCGACACTCTTCACCTGGTAGAAGTCGCCCGAGCCGCATCTCTTATCGCACGTACGGAGCTGAGCGAGGTGGAGCAGTCAGCCCTGCTTGCGTGGTTTCAGGAGTATATGCGCTGGATGAAGACAAGCGAAAAAGGCATCAAGGAGCGCGACGCTCTCAATAACCATGCAGTTTGCTGGGCGCTTCAAGCTTCGGAGTTCGCTCGTTTGATCGGTGACTCACAGACCCGTAACGAGATTCGGGCACAGTATCGAACAGTCTTTCTTCCCGATCAGCTAGGCGCGGACGGAAGCTTTCCAAAAGAACTCGCGCGCACTAAGCCTTATAGTTATTCCATCTTCAACTTTGATGTTATGGCGGCGCTTTGCCAGTCCCTCAAAGAGGGATCGAGTAAGGTTGCTGCGGACGATCTTTTCAGCTTCACTCTTCCAGACGGGCGCGGCATTTGTAAAGCAGCTTCCTTTCTTTATCCCTATCTTAAAGATAAGTCGTCCTGGCCCTACGCTCATGATGTGGAGCACTTCGATTCGTTGCCGGTACGTACGCCCGGCCTTCTATTCTGCGGCGTGCACTGCGATCGATCCGACTACGTGCAGTTGTGGAAGACGCTGAATCCGGATCCGACCGATCCGGAGATCATTCGAAACTATCCTGTTCGCCAGCCGCTTTTATGGTTTGCGAACGATGGGTGGCGAAGATCCTAAAGAATCTCGATTGATCTGATCGGTTGTGGATGGCCTATGGGCATAGGCATCTTCGAAGTTATGGTTTGGTTGCCTTTTGGAAAGGAACCAATATCTGGAGGATGTGGGCGGGCTCTGAGCTTGATGGCGAGATGAGCAGGCCGTTGTGTGGAGCGACCGCGATCACGCTTCCGGCTTTGAGCGTGGTTGGGTGGCCATTGTTGCTGATGATGGTGTCGGAGATGGCGACCAGAATCGCGGTCATGTCGGAGGGCGCGATGGTACAGGGGGTGGGGTTGAGACAGATGGTGCGGGTGACGGCGAGCTGAGGAGAGGAGAACTCGGTCTTCGAGAGGTTGCGGGAGTCGTCGGCAGGAGCCTTGCCCCGGAACTCGAGGGTCTTGTCGTCGAGTTGGAGGTTGAGGAGTTCGACGCGGAGGAACCTGGAGTCGAGGTCGCTGAGGTTTTCGACGGAGTGGCGCTCGATGCGGCCCGCGCTGATGCGGAACGCCCCCTCCTGGGACGGGGGGCGGACGATGGAGACGGGCTCGGGTGCTTCGTGAATGAAACGGACGGGGCCGGAGTTATTGAGATACACATAGACGGTCGGGCTGTCGGAGTGGCTGTGCACCGGTACCTTTTCATGGGGTCCGTAGTGGACGGAGATGACGCGAAAGGCCCGGTTGGTGAGGATGGTCTTATAGTTGTGCGGTAGTGGGGCAGGCTGCGCCTGACAGGACGGGATGGCGCAGAGGAGCAGAAGGAAAAGGGCGAATCTTCGGTTCATGTGTTTCAGTCTCCTACCGGGTTGCGCTGGGTATGGGCTCGTAAGGGGTCTGGTGGCAAGATTTTCTAGTAGCGGGGGACGGTGGGGTCTATGGAGCGGGACCAGGCGTCGATGCCTCCGGAGAGGGATTGGGCGTGCTCGAAGCCCTGGTCGCGGAGCCACATGGTGACGGAGAGCGAACGTGCGCCGTGGTGGCAGAGGACGACGATGGGAGCGTCGGGGTCGAGTTCGGTGTGGGCGCGGGAGGAGACCTCCCCCATTGGCATAAGAAGCGAGCTGGGCAGGCTGGCGGTCTGGTACTCCCAGGGCTCTCGAACGTCCAAGAGAACGGGGGTATTTGGCTGCTGGCGGAGTTGGGAGAAGGCTTCCACGGTGATTTCGGGTTCTAACATGTAATCAAGGATATCCTTAGAGAGAACATGCGGGAAACCTGGCGGACCCGCACGCAGTTGGCCTGGCTTATTTGTGATGCTGTATGGAGTCGAAGGAACCCGCGGGTTCGGTGTATGCCGAACGGCCCGCAACTGTGGGATTTTGCATCTCAGATAACACGCTTATTCGTTGATAGAGGATGGTGACTGCCTTGGAAAAGGTTTTGATTGTTGAAGATGAGATTCATGCGCGAAGCGGCCTGACGGAGCTGATCGAAAGCTGGGGCTACAGGGCGGAGAGCGCGAACGATGGCATGGAGGGGTTGGAGAAGGCGATTGCGTGGGCTCCCGCAATTGTGGTGACCGACCTGAAGATGCCGCGGATGGATGGGATGGAGTTGCTGAGCCGGATCGGCGAACTGCCGCAAAGGATCGCGGTGGTGATGCTGACGGCGCAGGGTTCGATCGAGTCGGCCGTGGATGCCATGCGGATGGGTGCGTATGACTATATTCCGAAGCCGGTGGATCCGGTGCGGCTGCGGACGATTCTGCATAACGCGAGCAGGCAGCGTGAGGCCGATGTCGAGCTGGAGGCGACGCGGAGACAGTTGCGGGATACGGGAGTGCTGGGGTCGCTGGTGGGAGCGTCGCCGCAGATGCTGGATATCTTTACGATGATTGAGCGGATTGCGCCGTCGAATGTGTCGGTGCTGGTGACGGGAGAGAGCGGGACGGGCAAGGAGCTGGTGGCCCGGTCGCTGCATGATCTGAGTGCGCGGAGGCTGAAGCCATTCGTGGCAGTAAACTGCGCGGCGATCCCGGAGACATTGATCGAGAGCGAGATATTCGGACACGAGAAGGGCGCATTTACGGGGGCGTTGGAGCGTCGTGCGGGATGTTTCGAACTGGCGGAAGAGGGAACGCTGCTGCTGGATGAGATCGGCGAGATGCCGATGGCGACGCAGGCGAAGCTGCTGCGTGTGCTCGAAGACAGGAAGCTGCGCAGGCTGGGAAGCAAGATCGAGACGCCGGTGGATGTGCGCGTGGTTGCGGCGACGAATAAGGATCCAGAGCATGCGGTGGCGAATGGAGAGCTGCGCGGCGATCTGTACTATCGGTTGAATGTTTTCAATATTCAGATGCCTCCGCTGCGGGATCATTTGATGGATGTGTCGGCGATTGCGGAGAAGATGATCGACGACATGAACGAGCGACACCACTGCACGGTTGCCGGCATCAAGGACGCCCTACTGACGCGGCTGGAAGAGTATAAGTGGCCGGGCAATGTGCGGGAGCTGCGCAATACGATTGAGCGTGCCGTGATTCTGGCGGGATCTGGAATGCTGGGCGTGGAGCACCTGCCGCCGCACTTTGCGGAGCCGGGGTTTGCGCCACCTCCAACGAGGCCGGGAGGAATGGCGATGGACTCCGGTGCGAGAGCAACTGCGCAGCCTGCGTCGCACGGGGAGGGTATGCCGCGTCATCTGGATGAGTCGAACTCGGTGCGCGTCGAGGTGGGGACGACGGTGGACGAGGCGGAGCGCCAGTTGATCTTGAAGACACTGGTGGCGACGCATAACAACAAGACGAAGGCCGCGGAGATACTTGGAATCAGCTCGAAGACACTGCAGAACAAATTGAAGGAATACTCGAACGCTTCTGCTGTGACGGAGTAAGGATGCGGCTCAAGACCAAGCTCGTGGTGTCGGCGACGGGGCTGACGTTTGCGATTGTTCTTATCCTGTCGGCCTTGTTTGTGAGCGAACTGCTACGGCAGAGGATTGAGCAGACGGCGGCGGCGAACGATGTGCTGGCGCACGAGGTCTGGTTGATGACGCGACAGGCGGTGGAGATGGGTCTGCGGGCTAATCCACCGATCGACAGGAGCGAAGAGGCTCTACATGAGGCGGTAGTAGATGCTCTGCGAAGCCAGGCGGCGCTGGCAGATGTGATGAATACGGTGGTGCGTTACTCGCCTACGGTGCAGGACGTGAGTGTGACGGATGCACATGGACTGACGCTCGTGAGCACGGATCCTGATGCGGTGAACCAGCCGGCAGTATTTCGTTTCAGCCTGTCCGGGTTAGAGAGCAGCAGCGTGCCGCACCAGATGAACGTGGTCTTTGGCAAGCCACGGGTGCTGGATATATCGCAGTCGCTGGATCGAAACGGGGCACCGTTTCTTGTGGTGCATGTTGGGGTACGGTCGACCTTTTTGAAGAACTCGTATGAGCCGTGGCTGCGCGCGGCGCTGATCTTTGCACTGCTCGCTGCGGTGGCGGCGATGGTCGCGGCTGGACTGCTGGCCAATCTTGCGTTGCGCCCGTTGGAGGCGATCAGCGCGCGGCTGGAGAGTCTGACGCTGGCTAACGGTGAGGCTTCACCACGCACGTTGGAGGCGGGTGCGGAGAGAAATGATGCGGTGGTGCGGGTGACCAGGACGATTGATCGGCTGGGTGAGCAGATGCGTACGAAAGAGGCCGGATATACGGCATTGCAGGCAAACCTGAACCAGATGCTGGATACGCTGCGCGATGGGGTGCTACTGTTCACGGCGGATGGGCGCGCGGCGATGGTGTCGGATGCAGTGGCTTTTTTTCTCCCGGCGCCTGAGGGCCGGGGTCACGAGGAGATGGTAGGCAAGCGGCTGGATGAGATCTTTGCGCCGGACACTGCGTTGGGCGCGGCGGTGCTGGAGGCGTTTGCCGAGGGTGCGCAGGTGAGCGCGCAGAGCGTAGTGCTCGAGGACGGGCGGCAGGTACAGATCTCGCTGGACCGGATCGACGATGGGTTGGGAGGCGGAGGCAATATGGGTACGCTGCTTACACTGCGGGATGCGGAGTCGGCGGCGCAACTGGGGCAGGAGCTGGAGGTGGCGCGTCGGCTGGCGGCGATTGGGAGGCTGACGGCGGGTGTGGGGCACGAGGTGAAGAATCCGATCAACGCGATGGTGGTGCATCTGGAGCTTCTACGTGGAAAGCTGATGGTGGGCGGAACGGAGGCGTTCGGCGGTGCATCGCGTCATGTAGAGATACTGGCTGGCGAGATGCAGCGGCTGGATCGCGTGGTGCAGACGCTGGCAGATTTTTCTCGCCCGATGGAGCTGCATCTGCGGGAGCAGGATCTGAAGCAGGTGGTGGGGTTGGTCATGGATTTGGCAGCAGCCGAGATGGAGGAGAACGGCGTGCAGGTGATGGTAGCTGCTCCTGTGGAGGCTGTGATGGTGCGCGTAGATACGCAGCTGATGCAGCAGGCGCTGCTAAACCTGCTGTTGAACGCCATGCAGGCGATGCCCGGCGGCGGAGAAGTACTAGTAAGGGTGCATCGGGAGCATCAGTTTGCGGTGGTGGAGGTGATCGACGAAGGAGAGGGTATACCGGCAGAGCTGTTACCGCGTATCTTCGAGCTGTACTTCACGACCAAGGCGAAGGGGAGCGGGATCGGCCTTGCGATGACGTACAGGATTCTGCAACTGCATGGCGGAGCGATGGATGTGCGCTCAAGCGCGGATGCGAGTTCCCCGGAGCGTGGAACGACGTTTACACTTCGGTTGCCGATGGCAGTGGGGCCAGTGGGTGAGGGGCGAAAGATAGTAGCGGCAGGGGCCAGTCACAAAGGAATGGGAGAACGAGCTTGAATCGGACGAACGATATCACGCGACGACTGGTTGGACTGGTACTTTGCTCCGGACTGGCGATGGCCCTGGGCGGATGTAGGCATAAGGTGCAGATTGCTCCGTTGCCACCGGTGTTGACGCCGGTGGCGCTAGAGGACGTCCCTCCTCCGCCGGACGACAAACTGCCGATGATAGAGGTGCCGCAGATTAAACTGCCGCCTGAGCCTATCGCATCAGCGGCTGCGAGGCCTAAGCGGGAAAAAAAGAGGACGACAAAGACTCCGACTGTGCCAATGGTTGTACAGGCACCGGATGCGACACCGGTAGAGAGCGAAGCCGCAGCAAAGGATGCTGCGGTGGGCGCACTGACGGGCGGCGGAGAGACCAATCCGCAGGCGAGGCAGGAGGCTGCGGACCTGATTTCTTCAATCGAGAAGAGGTTGAACGCGCTGCCGACGCAGATGACCGACGAGGAGAAGACACAGATAAATAAGGTGAGGAACTTCTGGCGGGATGCACAAAGTGCGTTGACGTCCGGAGATGCAGAGGGGGCAAAGACACTGGCGACTAAGGCTAAATTGTTGCTGGATGATCTGGAGAAGTAGACTCTCAGGCGGAGCGGAGACTAGCAGGTTGATGCTATGCTCCGCTGCCGTGTGAGCCTATTGGGTTTTTAGTGCGACTGACGCCCAATGCCTTTTTAAAGTCGGTTCAGTTGTGTTGGAGATTGACTCCTAGGCTTCAGCGCCGTGGCATTTTTTGTATTTTTTGCCAGAGCCGCATGGGCAGTCGTCGTTGCGGCCCACTTTTTCGCCGGAGCGGCGGGGCGCTGTGCCGTTGGTGCCTGAGGAAGGAGCACCGGCTGAGCGGGCCTGCTCCAGTTCACGCTGCTTCTTCTTCTGGAACTCGCGTTCGAGGGCGTCGATGGTGGTGGATGGTGCGCGGTTGGGTGCGGGCTGACGTGCTGCAGGCATGTTGGTGTGCTGCGGCGGAGCTCCGGAAGGCAGTGCGGCTGCCGGGTTGGCTGCGGCGAGCTCCTGCTGGGCCTGTTGCGCAGCGGCTAGAGCCTGGGAGTGTGCCTGTGCTTGCGCGAGTTGCTCGGCCGACTCGATGGGGGTGCCGTCGGGACCGATGATCTGCATGCGGAAGAGGTGGCGTGCCGTGTCTTCCTGGAAGCGCATCATCATGCCTTCGAACATCTCGAAGGACTCCTTCTTGTAGGCAACGAGCGGGTCCTGCTGGGCATAACCGCGGAGGCCGATACCCTCCTTGAGATGATCCATGGCGAGGAGGTGATCCTTCCAGAGACCGTCGAGAACGGAGAGCATGACGATGCGTTCGTGATAACGCATGGCGGGAGCCCCGAGGATCTGCTCCTTGACGTCGTAGCGGGCGCGGAGGCTCGCGAAGATTGCTTCGCCTAATTCGTGGCGGTTCAGCTGGGTGGCGTCGATTTCGGTCTCGAGGTGAGCGCCGAAGACGTCGTAGAGCTGGGAGAAGAGGGGCTCGAGCTTCCACTCGTCGGCATGAACCTTTTCGGGGGCATTTTCGTCGATGATGTTGGAAAGGATGGTAGAGGTGTAGTCCTCGGTGATGAGCTGCTTCTGGTCTACACCCTCCATGAGCTGGCGGCGGAGACCGTAGACGGCTTCGCGCTGCTTGTTCATGACGTCGTCGTACTCGAGGACGTGTTTGCGCGACTCAAAGTTCTGGGTCTCGACAGCCTTCTGGGCGGCTTCGATGCGGCGGGAGATCATACCGGACTCGATGGGTACGCCCTCTTCCATGCCGAGGCGCTGGAGGAGGGTGGAGACCCACTCGCGGGCGAAGATGCGCATGAGGTCATCTTCAAGAGAGAGGAAGAAGCGGGAGGAGCCAGGGTCGCCCTGCCGGCCTGCGCGGCCGCGGAGCTGGTTATCGACGCGGCGCGACTCGTGGCGCTCGGTGCCGAGGATGTGAAGGCCGCCGGCCGCGATGACGGCTGCGTGCTCGGCTTTGGCTGCGCCCTCGTGGGCGGCGGTGGCTGCATCCCAGTTCGCCTGGGTGGTTTCGAACTCCTGGCCACTGTAGTAGAAGCGGACCATGCCGGGGCCGGCGATGGGGTTGATAGTGCCTTCGGCTGCAGAGACGGCACGGGCCTGCTGCTTGCGGACGAGGTCCTGGCGGGCCATGAACTCAGCATTGCCGCCGAGGAGGATGTCGGTGCCGCGGCCAGCCATGTTGGTGGCGATGGTGACCATGCCGAGGCGGCCTGCCTGGGCTACGATCTCGGCTTCCTTCTCGTGGAACTTCGCGTTCAGGACGACGTGACGGACGGACTTGCGTTTGAGGATCTCGCTGAGGAGCTCGGACTTTTCAATACTTGTGGTGCCAACAAGGACGGGCTGCTTTTCCGCGTGGAGGCGGGCGATCTCGTCAGCGACAGCAAAGTATTTTTCCTGTGCGGTGCGATACACGACGTCGGCATTTTCAATGCGAAGCATCTTGCGGTTGGTGGGAGTGACGACGATCTCGAGCTTATAGATCTTATCGAACTCGGCAGCTTCGGTCTCGGCGGTTCCGGTCATGCCGCTGAGCTTTTTGTACATGCGGAAGTAGTTCTGGAAGGTGATGGTGGCAAGCGTCTGATCTTCCTTGCGGATGGCTACCCCCTCCTTCGCTTCTACTGCCTGATGGAGTCCGTCGGACCAGCGGCGCCCGGGCATGAGACGACCGGTGAACTCGTCGACGATGATGACCTCGCCCTCTTTGACGACGTATTCGACGTCGCGCTTGTAGAGGTTGTGGGCCTTGATGGCGACCTCGACGTGATGCTTGAGATCCCAGTTTTCCGGGTCCGCGATGTTTCCAATCCCAAGCAACCCTTCGATCTTCTCCCAGCCCTCGTCGGTGACGGTGATGGCGCGGGCTTTTTCGTCGATGACGAAGTCGCCGGACCAGGTTTTGGTCTCGAGGGATTCGATGAGTTCGCCGAGTTCGAGCTTGGGAATGATGAGGTTGACGCGGGCGTATTTGTCGGTGGTCTGGTCGGTGGGACCGCTGATGATGAGCGGGGTGCGGGCCTCGTCGATGAGGATGGAATCGACTTCGTCGACGATGCAGTAGTAGTTGCCGCGCTGGACCTGATCCTTGAGTTCGAACTTCATGTTGTCGCGGAGGTAGTCGAAGCCGAACTCGTTGTTGGTGCCGTAGGTGATGTCGGAGGCGTAGGCGTCGCGGCGCTGCTGGTCGTCGAGATCATGGACGATAACGCCGACGGTGAGGCCGAGGAAGCCGTAGATCTTGCCCATCCACTCAGCGTCGCGTTTGGCTAGGTAATCGTTGACGGTGACGACGTGGACGCCGCGGCCAGCGAGGGCGTTGAGGTAGCAAGGGAGGGTGGCGACGAGTGTTTTACCTTCGCCGGTCTTCATTTCGGCGATCTTGCCCTGATGCAGGATGGTTCCGCCGATGAGTTGGACATCGAAGTGGCGCATGCCTACGGCGCGCTTGCCGGCTTCGCGGACGACAGCGAAGGCTTCAGGCAGGAGGGCGTCGAGGGCGGCTTTTTCGGCGACGTAGCGCTCGTCGGCGTTTTCGGGAGTGTCGGCGATACCCTTGATGGCGTCAGCGATGCGCTGGCGGAACTCTGCAGTTTTGCCGCGCAACTGGTCGTCGGAGAGAGCCTGGATGGTGGGCTCGAGGGCGTTAATCTGTCCGACTATGGGCATCAGACGCTTGATGGCGCGCTCGTTGCTGGTGCCAAAGACTTTAGCTATGACTGAGTTGAGCAAAACTGTATCCTTCTTGATTGCTGGGCGCGGAATCAGCCCACTGATTAGTGTAAATGGTCTGGAAGATGGTGGCGGAGTGTGTCCGTACCTCAGACTCGAATGCCGAATCGGGTTGGAATCGAGGTATTCCGCTCGGCTATGGTCAGCGGTTTGCAGCGGGCAGGAGGATCAGGAGGCCCAGCCGCAGGAGGTGCCCTTCCAGCGGAGATTCTTCCAGACGCCTTCCTTGTTTTCCAGAACGTAGAAGGTGCCTCCACCGCACAGGCTGCCGCAACTGTGACCCATGTAGACCACGGCGATGGTTTTGTCGGCGTTGAAGGCTATAGGAGAGAGTGTGACGTAGCTGTGGGCGGAGTCGGGGTAGCGCTCGGCAAAGCCTTTCCAGTCTCCGAAGTTGGGTTTGAAGAAGGCTTGCAGGTCTTCGCTGGAGGCGAACTCGTAGGGCGTGCTGAGTCCAAAGTTTGGCTGGAGAAGCCAGGCGGTTTTGCTTAGCGCGACTAAGGAGTCGAAGACGGGCTGGAGAAGTGCGGCTGACTCGGGGTCTGGCTTGAGGCAGAAGTTTGGACCGCTGCCGGTTTGGGCCTGGATGAGGAGGCGTCGCGCGTGCGCTACGGTTACGGTCCAATCGGTGGGGAGAAGCGCCTCATAGACTTTGTAGGCCTCGGCGTCGTTGTACGGGAGCAGCGTCTGAGAGTTGGGGTTCGCCTGTGCGTGGAGCATGAGGCACACGAAGAACAGGGCCGAAGTCGCGACTGTGATCGTGTGACGGCGATAAGGCATGACGGGCTCCTGACTGTGAGTTTATCGCAGGTCGGGCTCTATGTCCGTGCCATTTAGTGGTTTAAAGGCGGCGGTCAACCATGGATTAGCGCGGATGTTACGGACTAAAGACAAAGGCATAACGGTGATACGAGGGATAAAAGTTGGCTAGTGGCCGCCTAGGGCTTCAGGATCGGGTTTGGCGGCCTTGGTGGGGAGACGCATGATGAAGGGGAGGGGCGAGAGAAGGAAGATGGTGCCAGCGAGGATGGCAAAGGCGTTTCTGTAGCTGAGCATGGAGGCCTGGCGGAGCATCTCCTGGTACGCCTGCCCGACGGCCATTTGGGAGGCGGAGGCAGCGGACATTCCTTTGGCCATCATCATCTCTTTGATGCGGTCGGTGTATAGCCGGTAGGAGATGCCGCCTGGGACGACGTTTGCGGAGAGGGTGACCTGGTTGACCTGGGCGTTGCGCGCGAGGAAGGTGGTGAGAAGCGCTGTGCCGGCGCTGCCGCCGAGGTTGCGGGCAAAGTTGGAGAGGCTGGAGATCTGGTTTGTCTTGCTCGGTGGAACGCCGACGTAGTTGAGCGTGCTGATGGGGATGAAGATGAAGGCGAGGCCGACGACCTGGAACATGCGCCAGAGGGTGACGGTTCCGTAGGCTGTATTGAGGTCGAGACGGGTGAGGTTGTAGAGGCCGACGGCGGTGACGAGGTAGCCGAGGCAGACCATGATGCGGGGATCGAACTTGCCCAGGCTGCGTCCGGCGACGAACATCATAAGCATCATGACAAAGCCGGCTGGGGAGAGGACCATCCCGGCGCGTTCGGCGGTATATCCGAGGAGACCCTGGAGGTATTGAGGAATGAGGACGGTCGAGCCGAAGAGAACCATGCCGAGGATGAGCTGAAGGAAGACGGCGGTGCCGAAGTTGCGATTTTTCAGCAGCTTGAGGTCGACGATGGGGTCGGGGTGGTTCCACTCCCAAAAGACGAAGATAAGGAGCGTGACGGCGGCGAGTAGGGCGAAGAAGACGATCATCGGCGATCCGAACCAGTCTTTCTCCTGGCCCTTGTCGAGAGTGAACTCGAGGCAGCCTACGCCGAGGGCGACGAGGCCGAGGCCCATGAAGTCGATCTTGAGGTGCTTCGCCTGCTCTTTACGGATTTTGAGGTGCGGTGGATCTTCGACCATGCGGTTACTGAGCCAGAGCGAGATGAGGCCGATGGGAAGATTGATGAAGAAGATCCAGTGCCAGTTGAAGTTGTCGGTGATCCAGCCGCCCAGAGTGGGGCCGATGGCGGGCGCGACGACGACGGCCATGCCGTAGACGGCGAAGGCCTGGCCTCGTTTTTCAACAGGAAAGGTGTCGGCGAGGATGGCCTGCTCGCTGGGTGCGAGGCCTCCGCCGCCCGCGCCCTGGAGGATGCGCGCGAGGATAAGCAGGGGAAGCGTTGGAGCAAGACCGCAGAGGAGCGAGCAGACGGTGAAGACGGCGACGCAGATCATGTAAAAGCGCTTGCGTCCGATTCGGTTGGAGAGCCAGCCGGAGATGGGCAGCACGACTGCAGAGGATACGAGATAGCTGGTGAGAACCCAGGTGGCTTCTTCGGAGCTGGCACCGAGCGAGCCGGCGATGTGAGGCAGGGCTACGTTGGCGATGGAGGTGTCGAGAACCTCCATGAAGGTCGCAAGGGTGACGGTAAGCGCGACGACCCAGGGGTTGTGGTGCGGCTTCCATGCCTCGGGCGCGGACACCGTCGCTTGGGGACGGGCGATCGCTGGCGGGTTTGCGGTCATAGTAGCCATATCAGTCTCCTGATATGATATCAGGAGACTGATATGGGTGTAGATATAAAAAACACGAAAGAGGCACACGCCGATAGAAGGCTCGCCGCGCAGAGGATGAAGCGGATCCTGATCCATCTGCGGGGTCGGATGGATGAGAAGCTACGTCCCCAGGGGGTAACGACGGCGCAGCTTCTTCTGATGAAGGCGATTCATCAGGGGCCTGGCATGTCGGGTGCACAACTGGCGCGGTCTTGCCACGTTACGCCGCAGTCAGCGCAGGCACTGCTTAAGGGACTGGAAAAAGGAGGGTGGATCGTCCGCAGCAAGGACCGTGCGAATGACAGGATCCTTACGGTGATTTTGACGGCTGAGGGGGAGAGTCTGTTGCTGACTGCAGAGAAGGCGGCGAGGGTGATCGAGGCACGGCTGTGGCGGGGAGTCCCGGATAGTTCAGTCGACGCTTTAAATGCGGTACTGGAGCAGTGTCTGGCAAATCTGGAGCCTTAGTCTGAAGTCGCTAGGCTGGATGCTTGTTCGGGGCTGCATCTCTGTAAATAAAGGGAGCGCCGGCGTCAGTGGATGTGACGCCAGCGTGCGATTAGTTTGATTTTTTGCCGTGGAAGAGAGCGTGATTGACGTCGGGCCAGAACTCATGGAAGAGGAAGGTCGCGGCATCGATGCCGACGTTCTCCCCCCATTTGTCTGCCGTGTTACTGAAGGTTCGCTCGCGGCTTGGGTAGTAGAGATTGGAGATGCCTGCGGCAGCGCCTGCGCCGACGACTTCGCTGATATTGAAGGTGTCGTGGCCGTCGTCGTTGCGGGTGATGACGGCACGGCTAAGTGAGTAGCCTGCGCGTTTGAAGAAGCCTCCGCTTCCCAAGGTGTAGTAACGCGTGTCTTCGTGGGTGATAACGGGAACGATGAACTCTACAAAATAATTTTCGCTGGTCTGGTCGACGTAGGTGTGCCAGAAGTAACGGCCGTATCCGGCTGCTCCCTGGCGAAACTCGGGCGTGTCGTTGGTGGCTTGGTCGTAGCCTGCGACTGCCGCCGGAAGCAGGATCGAGGAGTAGTCGAAGCTATCCTGCGATGCGGTGATGAACTTCTCTTTGACGGTCTGTGGGGGAAGATGAACGTTGGCGCTGACGGCTCGAAAGTTGGGGAAGATGCCGAGGATGCGCTTTGTCTGCTGTCCTTGATCTGAACTGCTAGATGCGGGCGTCGTTGTCTGGGGAGCATCGGGAAGATTTGGGTTGTCGATGGACGAGGAGCTTTCCAAAGAGGCTGAGCTGGTCTCTGTGCTCGTCCCGGATACGGTGGAGGCATTCGCAATCAATGTGTTTTGGGCGTGTGCACCGGCGCAAAAAAGAAACAGCAAAAGGAGCATATTGGCGGGGCCGGGGTAGGGCACTGTCTTTGGTGTCATGGAATATCTCATTGTCTTAGTTTGACTCAGAAATGAGATGCCCGGATAGCTAACGATGATTCATTCGTCAGTGTTTTGCGTGTATTGCCAGATTATCGGCGCGAAGAGAGGTTTCTGCTGGCGCGGCTACGACCGGGTTGCGTGGAAGCGGAGGCGAACATAGTCTGCAGTCCAGTTGCCGTCGGCGTCGCAGAGGACAGGTTTGAGAAGAGCAATAGTAGCGGCAAGAGCTGTGGCACGGGCGGCTGGGTTGAGGTGGTCAAGGACGCCGTTGCGGAAGGTATTTAGCCAGGAGTCCATGCCGTTTGGCAGCGGGGTGGGACGCGGGATGAGGTCGATGGACTGGACGGTGAAGCCGACGGATTCGAGGAGGTGGCGGTAGGTGGCGGGAGATGGAAAGAAGCTGGCGGCGGTTGCTTCCGCATCGACATGGTATGGGGCGAGGACCGCCTGAAGCGCGGTGCGAATGGCAGCGATGTTGCCCTGGCCGCCCATCTCTGCGACGAAACGGCCGCCGGAACGCAAGGCACGATGGACACCGGTGAGGACGGCCTGCTGGTTGGTGATCCAGTGGAGGGCGGCGTTGGAGAAGACAGCATCAAACTGTTGATGGAAAGGAAGCGCGGTAGCGTCGTGCTGCTCAACGTTGAGGTTGCGCTGGCGAGCGGCGGAGATCATGGTAGATGACGCGTCGACACCGAGGAGGACGGCTCCGGTTGCGGCGAGTTGCTCGGTGAGCGCGCCGTCACCGCAGCCGAGATCAAGGATATGTTCGCCGGGCTGTGGCGCGAGCAGAGCGACGACGCTGGAGGCAAGGGTAGCGACGAAGCGTCCATTTGCGGCGTAGGCTTCGGTGTTCCAGGTCTGGCCAGTTGTGGTGTCGCGTGGGGGAATCGTATCCATGAATCGATTGTCGCCTGTGAGAGCGAGGTCCGCGAGGAAGATAAGAAATTGTAAAGAGAGGATAAGCCGGAAGTTTGGGACGAGGAGAGTGGTGCGGAGGCTAGATGCTCCTTGTGTCGCGGCGGGGATGGAGGCTTTTACTTATACTTATGCTTCGACCGCCTGGCGTTGTGGCCGCGGGACGAAAGATGGTGAAGGAGTGGAACAGTGACGACGACGGCGGCGGTTGCATTTGCGCAAGAGAATCAGGGGCGTTTTGTAGGAGAGTTGAAGGCTCTATTGCGGATACCTTCTGTGTCAACGACGCCTGAGCATGCAGGAGATGTGCGGCGAGCGGCGGAGTTTGTTGCGGCAGAGCTGACACGGATTGGGATGGAGAATGTTCGGCTGATCGAGACGAGTACGCCGGAAGAGGTGATTGTGGATGACGCCGGCCAGGCGCGGATGGTGCCTGCGCGCAGAGGGCATCCGCTGGTATACGCGGATTGGCTGCACGCGGCAGGGAAGCCGACGGTGCTTTGTTACGGACACTATGATGTGCAGCCGGCAGAGCCTTTGGACGAGTGGAAGTCGCCGCCGTTCGAGCCTACGGAGCGAGATGGGAATCTTTACGCGCGCGGAGCTGTGGATGATAAGGGGCAGATGTGGATGCATGTGAAGGCGCTGGAGTCGCTGATGGCGGCGGGTGCAGGGACGCTGCCCGTGAATGTGCGTGTGATCGTCGAGGGCGAGGAAGAGGTTGGAGGTGAGGGTATCGCTGCGTTTGTGCGCGAGCACGGCGAACAGCTAAAGGCCGATGTTGCGCTAGTCTCCGACACTGAGATGTTTGCTCCGGAGCTGCCGACGTTGTGCGTAGGACTTCGGGGGATGATTTATACGGAGATCGAGGTTCACGGTGCGCGGACGGATCTGCACTCTGGGATCTATGGCGGGTCGGCTCCGAATCCGTTTGTCGCGCTGGCGCAGGTGATCGCGAAGCTGAAGGATGAAGATGGACGGATTCTCATTCCGGGGTTCTATGATGACGTGCAAAAGCCGAGCGCGGATGAGTTGAAGGCCTGGAGGGCGCTGCCGTTTGATGAAGATCACTATCGCGAGAGCGAGGTGGGGTCGATTGCGTTGACAGGTGAGCCGGGGCTGAGTGTACAGGAGCGTACGTGGGCGCGGCCTACGCTTGAGGTGCATGGGATGCCGGGTGGATTTATTGGTGCTGGTGCGAAGACGGTAATTCCAGCGAAGGCGGTGGCGAAGGTGAGCATGCGCCTGGTGCCGGATATGACGCCGGCGGAGAGTTTTGCCAAGTACAAGAGCTACGTGGAGTCGCTGACGCCGAAGGGAGTCTCTCTGGAGGTGCGGTTGATTCATTCCGGTGACCCGATCATCGTGAGCACGGATAACGAGTATGTGAAGGCCGCGACGGAGGCGATGCGCGAGGTCTTTGGGAAGGAGACCGTATTTGTGCGTGGAGGTGGCTCGATTCCGATTGTGGGGGACTTTGTGCGCGAGCTGAAGATTCCTACTGTGCTGATGGGGTTCGGACTACCGGACGACAACCTACATGCCCCGAATGAGAAGTTTCATCTGGTGAACTTTCATCGTGGGATCGAGTCGATTGTGCGGTTTCTGAGCGGCGTAGGTGCCTGATGGCTACGCTGGACGTTGGCGGATATGTGCTGGCTGGCGGAAAGAGCACGCGCATGGGACGCGATAAGGCTCTGTTGGAGCTCGGCGGCAGGCCGCTGGTGGCGCACGCAGTCACAAAGCTGCGAAGGATCTGTGCGGAGGTGAATATCCTGAGCAGCCGGGAGGAGCTGACAGAATATGCTCCGATTGTGCGCGATCTGCATGAGGGCTGTGGGCCGATGGGGGGGCTGGAGGCGGCGTTCGCGCATTCGCAGCATGAGTGGAATTTATTTATGCCCGTGGATGCGCCATTTCTGCCATCTGCATTTCTGGAGCGGTGGGTGCGAGGCGTGGTCGGAAGTAAGGAGCGGGGGACACGTGTGGCGCTGTTTACGGTAGGAGGGGTGGCACAGCCTCTGTTTTGTCTCTTGCACCGGCAGGTCGGGCCGTCTGTACTTGGTGCGATGCACGGCGGGCAATATAAGGTGTTTCCTGTACTGCAGGGAGCGGCGTTGGATCTAGCAGCGCGCCAAGGAGTGGCTCCCGATAAGGCTTTTCTCAATACGATTTGGGAGGAGAGCGTCGAAGAGTTGGGTAGTGTTGGAGCCAACGGGATTGAGCCGTGGAGAGCAATCTCAGAGGCACAACGAGCAGCGGTGCATCGGTGGTTTTCTAACCTGAATACGCCGGAGGAGTTTGCCGATGCGGGGCTGCATCTGGATGCATTGGATACTTAGAAAGGTCGATGGGGTACGCTTAAGGTGCATTGTCAGATGATCATTCGTTGATTGCGGGAGTTGCTGCTATGGCTGAGCCGGATAACAAGACAGAGGAACAAACGACTGCTACCGACGCCGACACTCCCTTGATCGAGGGGATATCGGAAGACGTGTCTCCGATGGTTGGCGAGTTTATGGAGCAGGCAGCCCAGCAGAATGAGGCTGCGGCCGATGCTGTGCTGGATGTCAAGAACAAGCCCGGGCCCTATATCGCGTTCGAGCATGTATATAAGGCCTTCGGCGACTTCGTTGTGCTGGAAGACGTAAGTTTCTGGGTCTTGCCCGGGGAAACACTTTGCATCCTGGGACGAAGCGGCGTGGGCAAGTCGGTCTCCCTGCAAATGTTGATGGGATTTTTGAAGCCTGACAAGGGAACGATCCAGGTGGCTGGAGAGAATATCTGTGGCTTCAGCGAGAGCGAGTTGCAGGCGATTCGGCGGAAGGTGACGATGGTCTTCCAGAATGGCGCGCTATTCGATTCGATCTCGGTGGGCGAGAACGTCGCGTTTCCAATGCGCGAGCGTGGCGAGATGGCGGAGGACCAAATTCTCCAAGTAGTGAAGGGGCTGTTGGAGATGGTGGGGGTCGCCGGGATGGAGGGGTTGTTGCCATCGGACCTTTCGACGGGAATGAAACGCTCGGTGGCAATTGCGAGGGCGTTGGCGTCGCAGCCGGAGGCGGTGCTGTACGACGAGCCGACGACGATGGTGGACCCGCTGATGGCGCATCTGCTTGGAGACCTGATCCAGCGTCTGAAGCAGCAGTTGCATCTGACCAGCATCGTGGTGACGCATGATATGCGGTTGGCGAAGAAGCTGGCTGACCGGGTGGTGTTTCTAAGCGCCGGCAAGGCAATCTTCTTTGGAACGATGGAGGAGATGGAGAAGAGCCAGGATCCCGTGTTGCAGGAATTTCTCAGTCTCGATGAGCTTGTGACGCCGGTTTAGGCGGCGATGCGTGAGGTGTCCAAAGACTGTTGTGTCTGGCGTTGGGGTGTTGTGAGCCTGGACTGCAAACCTTTGCACCATATTGCCAAGGTGGAGTTGGCGACGTATGCTTCATATGGTGCGGGTGTATTTCTGATTCGTGGGGCCTTGTTCAACCAGAGATGAAGGTTTGCGAAAACATTGTTTTGATCGTGTTTCCACTGTATTAGTTTAATTTCAATCGGTGGCGTTTCGTGAGCTTTATCGGGCATCTTACCGATTACTGTGAATTAAAGAGTGATCCAGTTGAAAGGCGTTCGCCATGGCGACACCGGACTACCTGCAGCAGGTAATCGTTTCGGGTAGAAAACACGTAGGGAGAGGCAAGCGGGGCTCGAGAGCGAACACTGGTTTGTTCCGCCGTCCCTCGGTGACCAGTACAGTCTGGGCTACGCTGGATATGCTGACTGTGGCGGTAGCGGCAATACTAGCCTTACGCTTCCGTGTGGATACGCCATCTACGGTCTCTACGTTGCATATTGTTCCCCATCTCATCCATTCGTCTCCAAAGCTTCTAATCTTTTATGTCGTCTGGTTTGGCGTGTGCTTAATATTTTTCACACGCTCGTATGGACTGTATGGATCGATCCAACTCTTCAGCGGGCTGCACGAGCAGAGAATGACGATGCAGGCGACACTGACCTCCGGGCTTCTTCTGTGCGGCACGCTGTATCTGTCGAATGGGGAGGCCATCTCCCGCATCGTGATCGCCCTGATGGTTGTGTTTACGATGACGCTGCTCTGCCTCCGGCGCGCACTCTGGCGACGGATGGTCTATCGAAAGTTTCGGGCTGGGATCGAGACGCGTAACGTGCTGATTATAGGTGCGGGACGTGTCGGCCATGCGCTGCGAAATCATATCGATACCCTGCAGCATCTGGGATTTCGGTTCAAGGGATTTGTTGCCTTGACGGAGCGCGAGGCCGAGTCTGGCGATGCGGATGTGATCGGCGACGTGCGGAACTGTCTATCGCTGGCACGTTCGCTGTTTGTGGACGAGATCTTCTTTTCGGTGCCAGCGGAGAGGAAGCTCGTGATCGGGATGGTGGAAGAGGCGCGCGTAGCAGGGATCGATGTCCGTGTGGTGCCGGATATGTACGACGGTCTAGCCTGGAACGCTAGGGTCGAGTATGTCGGACAGTTTCCGACGATTCCGCTGCATCGACGGGACTTTCCTATTGGCGCGTTTCTGGTGAAGCGAACGCTGGATACCACGATTGCGTCGATCGGGCTGCTGGTGGCTGCACCGATGATGCTTGCAATCGCGCTTGCGATCCGGATGGACTCAAAGGGTGCGATCTTTTATCGGGCGCAGCGGATCGGACGCAAGGGGCGGACCTTCTCCTGCTTCAAGTTCCGCACCATGGTTGAGAACGCGGACAAGCTAAAGGCGGACCTGGAACATATGAATGAGCGCGACAGCGTGCTCTTCAAGATCGCCAAAGACCCGCGTATTACACGCGTGGGAAGAGTGTTGCGGAAGTACTCGCTGGACGAGTTGCCGCAGTTCTATAACGTTCTGAAAGGGGACATGAGTCTGGTGGGTCCACGGCCCCCAATGGCGTCCGAGGTGGAGCAGTATGATCTGGCTCATCTGCGGCGGCTAGATGTACTGCCTGGCATTACGGGCCTGTGGCAGGTGGAGGCCAGGCAGGATCCTTCATTTGATAGCTATATCTCTCTGGATACAGCCTATGTGGAGAACTGGAATTTGATGATGGATCTGAGGATTCTGGCTCGTACCGTGGGTGTTGTGTTGAGCGGGACGGGTTCGTAAGCGTTAGACTTGAATGGTGAAGATAGCACTTGCCCAGATCAACCCGACGGTAGGGGACTTTGCCGGGAATGCCAGGAAGATTCTTGAATATGCGTCCCGTGCACAGGAGCTGGGTGTGGCGCTGGTAGTCTTTCCAGAGCTTGCCGTGTGTGGGTATCCGCCGGCTGATCTGCTGGAGAAGGCGGCGTTTGTTGAACGTGCTGGGCAGGTCGCCGATGAGATCGCGGAGTGGACCATTGGTGCGGGTAGACCGGCGATTCTATGTGGGACGGTGATGCCGAGAAGCGCAGATGAGGGTAAGCAGGTGAAGAACGTCGCCGTGTTGCTGAGCGGGGGCAAGATTAGCTTTGTGCAGCAGAAGATGCTGCTTCCTTTCTACGATGTGTTCGATGAACAGAGGTACTTTGAGCCGGCTGCGGAGCAGACGCTGACATGTGTCGATGGAGAGCCGCTGGCGATCACGATCTGCGAAGACGCGTGGAACGATAAGGGCTTCTGGCCACGCCAGATGTATACGGTCGACCCGGTGGAACGGCTGATGGAAGAGTGGGAGAAGCAGCCGCAGGAGCTTGCGGGAAAACCTCGGATTATCCTGAACATCTCGGCATCACCTTACTGGCAGGGAAAGCCGCAGGTACGGCAGAAGATGCTGGCGGCGCTGGCGAAGCGGCATGGGGCGTATGTCGCGATGGTGAACCAGGTGGGGGGAAATGACAGTCTGGTGTTTGATGGATCTTCGCTGGGGATTGGACCGGATGGCGAGGTGAAGGTGCGGGCGGCTTCGTTCGCCGAGGATCTGGTGGTCTTTGATACGGATGGTGGCGGCGCGAAGGGCGAGAGTCAGAACGACGCTGAGGCGAAGGACGAGGTCGCAGAGATGTGGGGCGCGCTCGTGCTGGGGACTCGGGATTATGTGCGGAAGTGCGGGTTCAGTAAGGCGTTGGTGGGGCTGAGCGGCGGGATCGACTCGGCTCTGGTGGCGGCGATTGCGGTGGAGGCTTTAGGGGCGGAGAACGTCGTTGGCGTGGGAATGCCGACGGAGTACTCGTCGCTGGGGTCGATCGACGATGCGCGAAAGCTGGCGAAGAACCTTGGAATTCGGTTCGAGTTGCTGCCGATCCACGATGTGTTCGCACAGTTTCAGCAGGTCTTGAAGCCTTTGTTCGCGGGGACGTCGTTTGGACTGGCGGAGGAGAATCTGCAGCCGAGGATTCGTGGAACGCTGCTGATGGCGTTGTCGAACAAGTTTGGAGCGTTGGTGCTGACGACTGGCAACAAGAGCGAGATGTCGACCGGGTACTGCACTCTGTATGGCGATATGGTCGGGGCGCTGGCGGTGATCGGCGATGTGATGAAGCTGAAGGTGTATGCGCTGAGCCGGTATGTGAATCGGGTGAAGGAGACGATTCCGTGGGCGACGATCGAGAAGCCTCCTTCGGCGGAGTTGCGGCCGGAGCAGTTGGATACGGACTCGCTGCCGCCGTATGAGGTGCTGGATCCGATCCTTGAGGCGTATGTGGAGCGGTACTGCTCGGCGGAGGAGATTGCCGAGGAACAAGGTGTTGATGTTGGGTTGGTGCGATCGGTGCTGAAGCTGGTGGAGCGGAGCGAATATAAGCGTCAGCAAGCTGCTCCGGTGTTGAAAGTTACCAAAAAATCATTTGGCATGGGCCGGCGATTTCCCATTGCGGTCAAGGTTCAGGTGTAATAGAGGTGCTGTGCGCGGATAGCGGCGGCGGAGGGATGGTTTCTTTGAAGAGTTCACTTTTGATGTTGACGGGATTGGCGGCTGCTCTGAGTGTTACCGCCGTGGCGGGAGCGCAGGCGGGTGCGGGAACGGCGGCAGGTGCCGCGGGTACGGGAGCGGCTCAGCAGGCTCCGGCTGGCGGGGCACAGCAGCAGCCTCAGGCCCTGCAGCTCCAGAACCTTGGACAGACGACCAAGGCCGATCCGTTTCCTCCGGTGAATCAGAAGTACTTTACGGCGACTTCGCCTTCGGTGGATACGGTCAACGCGTTCCTGAAGTCGCTCTGGGGCTATGACTCGAACCGCATCTGGCGGGTCGAGGCGATCCAGACGACCCCGGCTCCGAGCGTGAGCAAGGTGGTGGTGTTCGTCTCCGACCGTTCGCCGAACGCCAAGGTGCAGCCGACTGCGTTCTTCGTGACGCCGGACGGGAAGCATGCGATTGCGGGCGATGCGGTAATTCCGTTTGGCGCTACGCCGTTTGCGGAGATCCGCAAGACGCTGCAGGATCATGCCGATGGCGCGACGCGCGGTGCGACCAGCAAGGACTTCATGCTGGTTGAGTTCGCCGACCTCCAGTGCCCGCACTGCAAGGATGCGCAGAGCACGATGGAGCAGCTGGTGAAGGACTTCCCGAACGCGCGCGTGGTCTACCAGAGCTTTCCGCTGGTGGATCTGCATCCGCTTGCGTTCAAGGCTTCGGCCTACGGCTACTGCGTGCAGAAGCAGAAGAACGACGCGTACTTCGTCTACGCGGCGGCGGTGTTCGATAACCAGGCTGCTCTGACTCCGGAGACCGGAGACCAGACGCTGAAGGATGCCGTGACCAAGGCCGGTCTGGATCCCGCGGCGATCGATGCTTGTGCGGCGACACCGGCGATCAAGGACCAGGTGAATGCGTCGATCAAGCTGGCCAAGGATGTGGGCGTGGACCAGACTCCGATGATCGCGGTGAACGGGCATGTGCTGCCTCTGGCTGGCATTCCTTACGAGACGCTGAAGAACGTGATCTCGTTCCAGGCGACTCTGGACGGCGTGAGCACGGGTGCGACAGGGCCGGCGGTCGGTATTGCGAATCCTCCTGCTTTGAAGAAGTAGTCTCTCGTTCCTGAATTTACTTTTTATCTGCTCTCCGCACTGAGATTGCTTCGGTGCGGAGAGTTTCGTTTTGGCACCCGCCGGGTCCATGTCTGGTTGGGTTCTGCTTGCTTGGGCTTCGGTCGTGGGGTACCCCTCCCCCTGGGGGGTAGGGGTGGCTAAGTTGTTCCTTTTCTGCATTTTGCGATTTCCACAGGCTGCAAAATATTCATTACAGATGGGTTAGAGGTAAAAATTTGTTTCTAAAGGGGTTAGGCTGCGGAGGCGCTTTTGAGGGCTCGTTTAAGTCTCTATATCCAGTATAGAGGTTGGAGGGAAACTACTACGCCACGTGATTTCCCTTGTCTGGCGCGGGTTTTGGTGGGTTTTGGGGTTGACAGGGTTTGGGGCGGGTTGGGGAGGACAGGCAACGGCAAAGGCAATATTTTGTCGCTTCGGCTTCGCCTTTCGCTCCGGCCTTCGGCAGAGTGGAGGCCGCTTCGCGGCGGGTCTTAGACGCGAGGCTAAAGCCTCGCTCTACCTCAACAGCAACTACAATAGCGACTACAAAGGCAACGACAACAGCAGATCCCTACGGGATGACAAACAAAAAGGCAAACAACGGCAAGGGCAAAAGCAAAAGCAAAAGCAAGGGCAAAAGCAAAAGCAAGGGCAAAAGCAAAAGCAAGGGCAAAAGCAAAAGCAAAAGCAAGGGCAAAAGCAAGGGCAAGGGCAGATCCCTGCGGGATGATAAGCAAAAGGGACGAAGCGGAGGGCGGTTTACACCTAATCTCACTGTCGCGTATTGTCTCTTCCATCTATTTTGAAGAGCCTGGGGCGGAGGTTTTGGATCATGGCAAAGATCGTTTACGAATTGAACCAGTCCCTGGATGGCTACGTCGACCATCTGGCAATTGGTAGGCCCGGCCCGGCAGTCTTTAGTCACTTTATAGAGCATGTGCGCGACCTGACGGGCATGGTGTACGGTCGCCGCATGTACGAGATCATGCGTTATTGGGACGACGACCTTCCGGAATGGGACACGGAGGACCACGAATTTGCGGCGGCGTGGCGAAGCAAGCCGAAGTGGGTCGTGTCGCACACGTTGAAGTCGGTCGGACCCAACGCCACACTTGTTGAGGATGACCACGAGGCGGCGATACGTGGGCTGAAGGCGCAGCAAGTCGGGGAGATCGAAGTTGCCGGACCAGACCTGGCAGGAAGCCTGACCAACCTTGGTCTTATTGATGAGTATCGACTCTACCTCCACCCTGTCGTGCTTGGCCGCGGCAAGCCATACTTCACCGGCCCTCGGCCGCGGCTCCGCTTTGTTGCCAGCGATCACATTGCCGACGACGTGATTCGGTTGACGTACGTTCCTGCTTAGCTTTTGGGGGCGGTTGCGGTGGTGCCAGTGCGCATTCAGAAGACTCGCACACCGGCTAACTCATGGGTCCCACAAGGGATCTTATGTTGGCATCCATTCACTCGTGTCCGGGTGGTATCGACCTATAGCACGATGCGGAACCGTTCGGGTGTGGTGCGAGATGAGGTGAAAGTATTGGCACGTTGAGCGTATGGCAGGTCCTTCGACTGCGCCTCTCGCGATGAAACTGCGAGAGGCTTCGCTCAGGATGACGCTTTCTATAGCCATCCATCACTTCCGCTTAGGCTAGATGTCGATACTCTCTAGTGTTCGTCTTTGGTGGTTTTGTTGTTGGTGTTGATCTGGTAGGGCTTCTCGTCGACTCGCTGGTTGTAGCGGATGTTGGTGTAGGTGGCGGTGCGGTAGTCGTCGGAGGGCATGTAGAAGACCTGCTTGAGGGAGACGCCGCGGACGGGATCGACCCAGATGGTGATGTGGGTGCAGTTTTTGCGGATCTCGGGGTCTTTGGGGACGAGGTCCATCTTGGCGGTTTCGACGCCGTTGATGGTCTCGGGGCCGAGGTCGGAGATGGTCCATGCCTTCATGAGTTCGGAGCCGCTTCCGCCGAAGCCGAGGGTGAGGAAGCTTTCGATCTGGTCGCCTTTGGAGCGGACGGTGGTGAGGTGGTTGGTGGGGACGTCGTAGAGGCGCAGGAGGCCGGAGCGGTACTCGATGAGTTTGACTGAGGGGGAGACCATCTTTGCGCCCATGACGGTCTTGCCGGACTCTTTGCGGAAGTAGATGGTGCCGGACTGCTGGGTGGTGACCTGTTTGACGACCTTTTCGTAGAGGTCCCACTCGAAGTTAGCTTCGACGGATTGGAATTTGGCGCTGGCGGCGTCCATCTGGCGGAGGACCTCGTCGAGGTGGCCGGGTTTCTGCTGGGCGATGGCGGGGACGGTGAGGCAGAGAACGCTGGTGGAGAAGAGGAGCGATGCGGCGATGCGGCGGATGGAAGTCATAGATCGGGTGCTCCGGATTTCGGTGGTACGGGTGCTGCCGGTGCTTCAGGGGAGTTAGATGCCGGGTGTGGGGCTGGCGCTAGCGGAGGACCCAGGCGTTGTAGGCGATGGTCTTGCCCTGGGCGTCGTGGACGGCTTCGTAGTGCTGGAGGGAGACCTCGCCGGAGATGGGTTCGATGACGCGGAGGATGGCGGCGCGGCGCTCGGCGTCGGTGGAGGCGCCGTTCATGTCGTCGGAGCGGATCTGGTAGAGGAAGCGGCTGCTGCTGCCGGAGGTGCCGGCTTCTTTGACGAGGACCTCGCTGGCGTGGAGGGCGACGGTTTCGACGGGGCGGTCTTTGAAGTCGATGAAGTGGGGGGAGGCGAACATGAAGATGAGGATGGCGGTGACCATGACGTCGTAGTGGAAGCTGCCACGCTCGTAGGCCCAGAAGATGTAGTTGCGGATGAGTTTGAACAAGGGGTTAGCTCCTGCCTGGGTGTTTGCGGATGACGGTTTCGCCGTTCATGTAGGGGATGAGGACTTCGGGGATGCGAATGGTGCCGTCGGCCTGCTGGTAGTTTTCGAGGATGGCGAGGTAGGTGCGGCCGACGGCGAGGCCGCTGCCGTTGAGGGTGTGTAGGAACTCGGACTTTTTGGCGCCGGCGGGGCGATAGCGGACATTGGCGCGGCGGGCCTGGAAGGATTCGAAGTTGGAGCAGGAGGAGATCTCGCGATAGAGATTCTGTCCGGGGAGCCAGACTTCGAGGTCGTAGGTCTTGGCGGAGGCGAAGCCCATGTCGCCGGTGCAGAGGAGCATGCGGCGGTAGGGAAGGCCGAGGCGCTCGAGGACGGTCTCGGCGTGGCGGGTGAGGAGCTCGTGCTGGGCTTCGGAGTCTTCGGGGCGGACGAACTTGACCAGCTCGACCTTCTGGAACTGGTGCTGGCGGATCATGCCGCGAACGTCTTTGCCGTAGGAGCCGGCCTCGGAGCGGAAGCAGGGGGTGTAGGCGCAGAAGGAGATGGGGAGTTCGGACTCGTCGAGGGTCTCGTCGCGGAAGAGGTTGGTGACGGGGACTTCGGCGGTGGGGATGAGCCAGTGGTCGGAGTCCTGGAGCTTGCCGGGCTCGTAGGGGCCTTTGTCGTCGCAGTGGAAGAGGTCTTCGGCGAACTTGGGAAGCTGGCCGGTGCCGAAGAGGGACTTCGAGTTGACCATGTAGGGGGGGAGGACTTCGGTGTAGCCGTGCTCGGCGATGTGGAGGTCGAGCATGAAGTTGGCGAGGGCGCGCTCGAGGCGGGCTCCCTGGCCGAAATGGACGACGAAGCGGGAGCCGGAGATCTTGGCGGCGCGGTTAAAGTCTAGGATGCCGAGGGCTTCGCCGAGCTCCCAGTGGGGCTTGGCGGGGAAGTCGAATTTGGGGATGTCGCCCCAGAGTTTTTCTTCGCGATTGTCGTGTTCGGATTTGCCGATGGGGACGGTGTCGCCGGGGAGATTGGGCAGGGTCTGCATGATCTCGCGGAGGCGTTCGTCGGTGGTGGCGGCGGCGGCTTCGAGGGTTTCGACTTCGGTCTTGAGGATGCGGGTTTGTTCGGTCTGGGCAGTGGCGTCGGCCTTGGCGCGGCGGAGGGTTGCGATCTCTTCGGTGAGTTTGTTGCGCTGGGCTTTGAGGGTTTCGAGCTGGGTGATGGCGTCGCGGCGCTCGCGGTCGACGGCGGCGAAGTTGCCAAGGGCGGCGGCGGGGTCCATGCCACGGGTGCGGAGTTTTTCTTCGACAAGGGCGAGGTTGGCCCGGACAAATGCAAGATCTATCATCAACAAACATTTTAGCTGCTTCATTTGAAAAGGGGAGCGAGCGGGGAAATGTTCGCGGATTGGGATGGGGCTAGATTTTCCTAGTTCGGCATAGAACGATGCGGAACTGTGCCGGATGCGGTGCGAGATATGGAGAGAGTATTGGCACATTGAGGGTGTGGCAGGTCCTTCGACTGCGCCTCTCGCGATGAAACTGCGAGAGGCTCCGCTCAGGATGACAATTTCTATATTCATCCATCACAAATGCTCCATCCAGCACTTACGCTCAGGCTGTCCCTCACGCTCAACCCATCGCATCCGCTCAACCCATCGCATCCGCTCAAGCTAGATGTCGATACTGCCTGGAGTTATCCTAGGGGCATGCGAAAGTGTGGCGCTGCGGTTTTGTTGTGTGTCTGGTTCTCTGTGTGCGGGGTGGTGCCGGGGCGGGCGGACGCTTATCACGCGAGGCCGAAGCTGGTGGTGGTGCTGGTGATCGATCAGTTTCGCGGGGACTATTTGGAGCGGTATCGGGATGACTTCAAGACGGCGAACGGGTTCAACCTGTTTTTGAAGCGCGGCGCTTACTTTACGGACTGCTACTACGATTATGCGAATACGATGACCGCGCCGGGGCACTCGACGATTGGGACGGGGGCGTACAGCGATGGGCACGGGATCGCGCTGAACGACTGGTGGGACTTCAAGCGGTCGACGACGCATACGGTGACGTCGGTAGAGGACGAGCGGTATGCGATTGTGGGCGATCCGGGGTCGACGGAGGTGGGGGCTTCGCCGCGGAATGAGCTGGCTTCGACGCTGGGGGACGAGGTGGTGTTGGCGACGCAGGGGAGGGCGAAGCTGTTTGGGATTTCGCTGAAGGACCGGGCGGCGATTTTGACGTCGGGCCATGCGTCGAATGGGGCGTTCTGGCTGGATCATGCGAGCGGCAAGTTTGTGACTTCGACGTACTGGGAGACGCAGCTGCCGGCGTGGGCGCAGGCGTTCAACGCGAGTGGGCGGGCGGATGAGGCGCTGCGGGAGGCTGGAGCGAAGCCGGGGAGTTTTTATGAGGACGTGGGCAAGTCGCCGGCGTCGGTGTCGTACCTGCTGGACTTTGCGAAGTCGCTGGTGGTGGGGGAGCAGATGGGCAGGCACGATGTGACGGATGTGCTGACGATCAGCATCTCTTCGACGGATATTCTGGGGCATGTGGTGGGGCCGGATGCGCCGGAGCAGAGGGCGATGATCGATGCGGTGGATGTGGATCTGGATGGGTTCTTTACGTGGCTGGATAAGCATGTCGATGGGGGAATGGCGAATGTGTGGGTGTCGCTGACGGGGGATCATGGGATCGCTCCGGTGTCGGCGGTGGCGGAGAAGCTGGGGATGCCGGCGGCTAGCTTCGATGTGAAGAAGCTGGTGGGTGAGTTGAATGCTCGGTTGAACGAGCGGTTTTCGCCGGGTAAGAAGACGGATTACATGCTGAAGAGCGAGTTGCCGTATCTGACGCTGGACCCGAGGCCGTTTGTGAAGGAGAAGGTGAGCGAGGCGGATGCGGAGGGTGCTGTGGCGGAGATGCTGCCGGAGGCGCTGGAGGCTACGCTGCCGCCTGTTCCGGAGGGTGTGAGCCAGACGAGGCTGCCGCCGAGGCCTACGGTTCGACGGAGCTATACGCGGGTGCAGATGGCGGCGGGGCAGGTTCCGAATACGGAGGAGGGCAGGCTGGTGTTGCATAGCTACTCTGCCAACGGCGGATGGTATGTGATGTTTGCGCCGGGGATGTATGAGCTGGGGATGGTGAAGGGGACGAATCACTTTACGCCGTACTCGTATGACAGGCATGTGCCGCTGGGGTTCTATGGGTCGGCGTTTGTGCCGGGGACGTACTATGACCGGGTGGCTCCGGTGGATATTGCGGCGACGTTCGCTTCGCTGCTGCGGGTGAATCAGCCTTCGGCGAGTGTGGGGCATGTTTTGACGCAGGCGATAAAGCCAGAGGCTGGTGCGGGTGCGGCTCGCGTTGCCCCGATTGCCCGGAAGAAGGTGGGGCAGTGAGCGCGACTCCGCAGGACAGCACGGCGTCGAAGGGCACGACGCCCAAGAGTAAGGGGCCGGATATGCGGGTTACGGTCGCGGGGGTGGAGTTTCGTTCGCCGGTGATTGCGGCGAGCGGGACGTTCGGCTATGGGGTGGAGTTCGAGGAGATTATCTCGCTGGATAAGATTGGCGGGTTCGTGACGAAGGGGCTGTCGCGAGAGCCGATGGCGGGGAATCCGGCGCCGCGGATTATCGAGACGGCGGCGGGCATGATGAACGCGATTGGGCTGCAGAATATGGGGGTGAAGGCGTTTATTGCGGAGAAGCTGCCGAAGCTAAAACAAATCAGCGATACGGTAGTGATTGCGAATGTGTTTGGGTTCACGATTGAGGATTGCCTGGAGGTGATTCAGGCGCTGAACGATGCGCCGGGCATTGCGATGTATGAGTTGAATGCGAGCTGCCCGAATACGAGCCATGGGGGGATGGTCTTTGGGACGGATCCGCCGCAGTTGTGGGAGCTGGTAGCGCGGTGCAAGGGGGCTTCGAAGAGGCCGTTGATGGTGAAGCTTTCGCCGAATGTGACCAATATCGGGTTGATGGCGCAGGTGGCGGCGGATGGTGGGGCGGATGCGGTTTCGCTGGTGAATACGTTTGTTTCGCTGGCGATTGACGTGGAGACGCGAAGGCCGAGGATTGCGAATATTACCGGGGGGTTGTCGGGACCGGCGATCAAGCCGATTGCGATGCGGATGGTGCATGAGGTGTCGAAGGCGGTGAAGATACCGGTAGTGGGGATGGGCGGGGTGGTGCGGGCGGAGGATGCGGTGGAGTTCATGATGGCGGGGGCGACGGCGGTGCAGGTGGGGACGGCGAGTTATGCGGATCCGCGGGCGGTGGAGAATATTGCGAATGGGCTGAAGCGCTGGTGTGCGGCGCATGAAGTGGCTGAGGTGAGAGCTCTTACGGGGGCGGCGCTGCTTTGAATGCTTGGCCTGCCGGCCGGGCCCACTGCTCGTGGGGAGGTCACTTCGTGACTTGTATACCCCTTCGGGTGGTCCTCCCGTTGGTCGGCTTTAGATTCCGACCAGCGGGAGGACCAGGGTGCTGGTGGCGCCACGGCAAGGTATACGCGTCACGAAGTGACCTCCCGCTGAGTAAGCGGCCCGTCCGGCAGGACATGATCTTCCAGACCGCTTAGAATGAATGGGTGATGATTGAAAACAGTACTGCTTCCGCTACTCCTATGACCGATCTTCGTCCTGTCCGCCGCGCACTTCTCTCCGTTACCGATAAGACTGGCCTGGTTGAGTTTGCCCGTGCGCTGGCTTCGTTTCATGTTGACCTGGTTTCGACCGGTGGCACGGCAAAAGCGCTGCGCGAGGCAGGTTTGCCGGTGCGGGATATCAGCGATCTGACGGGGTTTCCGGAGATGCTGGATGGACGAGTGAAGACGCTGCATCCAAAGGTTCATGGCGGGATCCTGCATATTCGCGATAACGCGGAGCATATGGCTTCGGTGGGCGAGCATGCGATTGAGCCGATCGATATGGTGGTGGTGAATCTGTATGCGTTTGAAAAGACGTCGCAGAAGCCTGGGGTTGCGTTTGCAGATGTGATTGAGAATATCGATATCGGTGGGCCGTCGATGGTGCGTTCGGCGGCGAAGAATTTTTCCGATGTAGCGGTGGTGACGTCGGTGGCGGACTATGCGGCGCTGGCGGAGGAGATGGCGGCTAATGCGGGAGCTTTGAGCCGGGCGACGCGCTGGCGGCTGGCGAAGGAGGCGTTTGCGGTGACGGCTGCGTATGATGCCGGGATTGCGACGGCGCTGGAGAGTATTGAGGCTCCGAGCGGCAAGGCGGTGTTCTTGCAGGAGGAGCTGCCGGGGACGATACGGGTGATCGATCCGCTGGAGAAGGCGCTGCGGTATGGGGAGAATCCGCACCAGAAGGCGGCGCTGTACACGGATGGCAGCGGCAAGGGCGTGGCGAATGCGAAGCAGTTGCAGGGCAAGGAGCTGAGCTACAACAACCTGGTGGATCTGGATGCTTGCTGGGAGTTGGTGAGCGAGTTTGAAGAGCCTGCGGTGGTGATTATCAAGCACACGAATCCTTGCGGGGCTTCGACGGGCGCGACGGTGGTGGAGGCGTACCGGCGGGCGCTGGAGGCTGATCCGGTGTCGGCGTTTGGTGGGGTGATCGGGATCAATCGCGTGGTGGATGCTGCGGCGGCGGAGGAGATTGCGAAGCTGTTTGTGGAGGCGATTGTTGCGCCGTCGTTTACGGCGGAGGCACTGGAGCGGTTTGCGGCGAAGAAGAATCTGCGGCTGATTGAGATTGTGCCAGCGGAGACGCGGCGGGTGCTGAAGCAGGTGTCGGGTGGGCTGCTGGTGCAGGATGCCGACCGGCTACGGGTGAGCGAGGCGGAGCTGAAGATTGTGACCAAGCGCGGGCCGACGGCGGAGGAGATGCGTGCGCTGCTGTTTGCGTGGACGGTGTGCAAGCATGTGAAGTCGAACGCGATTGTGTATGCGCGCTTTATGGATGGGCATGGGCAGACGGTTGGGGTTGGTGCGGGGCAGATGAGCCGGGTGGATGCGGCGCGGTTTGGGGCGATGAAGGCGGTGCTGCCGCTGGCGGGTACGGTGGCGGCTTCGGACGCATTTTTCCCGTTCCCCGACGGGCTGGAGACGGTGGCGAATGCGGGCGCGACGGCGGTGATTCAGCCGGGCGGGTCGGTTCGGGACGCTGAGGTGATTGAGGCGGCTGACCGGCTGGGCGTGGCGATGGCATTTACCGGGGTCAGGCACTTTCGTCATGGATAAGGCTCTGTTTTTGTGCGAATGACGGATATAATCACCGCCAGCCGTGCAAATGGCCTGTCTGAGACGACTGCATCCAATCCGCGGATGGCACCGTCTAACGAATGACTGTCTGTACTGGACTTCTGGCTTCGATTCCTTCGGCACAGGAAATTAAATATATGACTCTTCTTTTACGTGCCTCCTCTTTTCGCCGTCTCCGTCTGATTCCGATTGCCGGGTTGATCTTTGCGGCGCACACGATGGTTGCGCAGGCTCCGGCTGCTTCGGCGACTCCAATGCCAGCGGCTGCGGTGGATCGCGCCTCTTCGTACTATCACTACGGCCTGGCGAGGCTGTATGAGGATATGGCGGTGAATGCGGGGCGGTCGGACTATGCGACGCAGGCGGTGGAGCAGTACAAGCTGGCGCTGGATGCGGATCCGAGTTCGCGATTGTTGCAGGATGGGCTGGCGGATCTGTACTTCAAGATTGGGCGGATCCGCGAGGCGGTGACGGCGGCGCAGGATCAGGTGACGAAGAATCCTGACGATGTGGAGGCGCATACGCTGCTGGGTAAGGTGTATCTGCGTTCGCTGGGAGATATGCAGACGCCGCAGTCGGGACAGATGCTGCAGTTGGCGATTGCGGAGTACGAGAAGCTTGCGCAGTTGAAGCCGAAGGATGTGGAGACACACCTTTTGCTGGGCCAGTTGTATGGGTTGAACCATGATTCGGCCAAGGCGGAGGCGGAGTTCAAGGCGGCCCAGAAGATCGATGCGAACTCGGAGGAGGTTGCGCTGAACATGGCGCGGCTTTACAGCGAGCAGGGCGATCCGAAGCGGGCGGCCGAGGTGTTGAATGCGATTCCGGTGGAGGATCGTTCGCCACGGATCGAGTTTGCGCTGGGCGCGAGCTATGAGCAGTTGAAGAAGAATAAGGATGCGATTGCTGCGTATCATCGCGCGCTCGATATGGAGCCGGACAACCTGGACACGGAGCGCGGGCTGGCCAATGCGCTGCTGGGGGATGGGCAGCTGGATGAGGCGCTGAAGGTGTTGAACGTGATTGTGGCGGCGGAGCCTCAGGATGCGCAGTCGCAGATTCACATCTCGGAGATTGAGCGGCGGCAGGGTAACTACGATGCGGCGTTGAAGACGCTGGAGAAGGCGAAGCCGCTGGCACCGGACTCGCTGGAGCTGACGTACAACGAGGCGCTGATCTATGACTCGCTGGGCCGCTATGACGATGCGATCGGAGTGCTGAACAAGCTGGTGGCGGACTCGGCGCATGCGGACGGAAAGTATACGGACGGGGAGAAGGCGAACCGTTCGATCTTCCTGGATCGCCTGGCGATTATCTATCGGGAAGAGGACAAGTTTGCCGAGGCCGTGGCGACGTACAAGCAGCAGATTGCGCTTGGCGGTGAGTATGTAAAGACCGGATACCAGGGCGAGATCGATGCGTATCGCGACGCGCATCAGTGGAAGGAGGCGACTGCCGCTGCCGCAGAGATTGCGAAGGCGATGCCGAACGACCATGGGATTCAGTCGATGTATGCAGGGCAGCTTGCGGATACCGGCCAGGTGGATCAGGGTGTGGCGCTGGCGAAGCAGGTGGTTGCCACGACGAAGGGCACTCCGGATGAGCGCGATGCACGGATGGCGCTGGCGCAGATTTATATCCGACTGAAGCGGTGGGATGATGCTTCGGCGGAGTTGAACAGCGCGGATGCGCTTGCAAGCAAGCCGGACGAGAAGCTGTATCAGTATTTTCTTCGCGGGACGATGTACGACCGGCAGAAGCGATACGACGAGGCAGAGGCTGAGTTTCATAAGGCTCTCGCCATCGATCCGCAGAACGCAACGATATTGAACTACCTTGGCTATATGCTGGCAGATCGTGGCGTTCGGCTGCCTGAGGCGCTGACGATGATCCGTAAGGCGGTTGAGTTGGATCCGCAGAATGGCGCGTTTCTGGACTCGCTGGGGTGGGCTTACTTCAAGTCCGGTCAGTACACACTGGCAGAGGAGAATCTGCGCAAGGCGAATGAGCGCATTAATACGGATCCGACGGTTCACGATCATCTCGGCGAGGTGTATGAGAAGACGGGCAACCTGAAGATGGCGGTGGCGCAGTGGGAGCGGTCGATGACGGAGTATTCGCGCTCTCTGCCTGCGGATGCCGATCCGGCGGATGTGTCGAAGGTGCAGCACAAGCTGGAGAATGCCCGGGTGAAGCTGGCCAAGGCGGCTCCGACTCCAGGGAAACAATAACGACGAAGGTCTTTCCCGTTACACTTGAAGTTGAGTATGGCAATCGACCTTCATCGATGTGCGGTCGCCGGAGATCCCGAGGATCTTCTGCTGACGCGCGTTTATCCTGCACCCTTTCGTCCTTCTCGGAGTCCGTTCGAGCGGGATCGTGAGCGCATCGTGCAGGCGCGTGCCTTTCGACGGCTGGCGGGGAAGACGCAGGTGTTTACGAGCCGCGCTTCGGACCACTTTCGCAGCCGGCTGACGCATACGATTGAGGTCGCGCAGATTGCAAGGGCGGCTGCGGCTGCGCTTGGTTTGAATGAGGATCTATCGGAGACGCTGGCGCTGGTGCATGATATTGGGCATCCTCCCTTTGGCCATGCGGGGGAGCGGGCCTTGGATCGCTGTCTTCGGCGTCATGGACGGAGCTTCGACCACAATTTGCATGCGCTGCGGATTGTGGAGCACTTTGAACAGCGGTATGCGGCTCATCGTGGGTTGAATCTTACGCTTGGGGTTCGCGAGGGCATCATCAAACACTCGAAGGACTATAGTGCGGCGGAGCACCTTGAGCTGAAGGAGTATCTGCTGGATGAGCGGCCGCCGCTTGAGGCGCAGTTGATCGATCTCGCGGATGAGATTGCTTATCTTACGGCGGATCTGGATGACGGTGTGGAGTCGGGGCTGCTTGAGATCGGGCATGTGTGCGAGTATGTCGACGTGGTGGCGCAGTGCTACAAGACGGTGGAGCAACAGCACGCGGGAGTGGATGAGAAGTATCTGTTCAATGAGGCGCTGCAGTTGATGCAGAATACGTTGATCGACGATCTGATTGAGACGACGGGGCGCAATGCGAGGGCGATCGGCGCGGAGAGTCTTGCCGATGTCCGGCGATATCCTACGCGGCTGGCGTTGTTTTCGCCGGAGGTGGAGGCGCAGCGCCTGCAGGAGAAGCGGTATCTGTACGACACGCTGTACACGTGCGAGGCGCTGGAGAATGAGCATGACAAGGCCGAGGAGGTAGTGACGGCGCTTTTCGATTACTGGATCAACGATCCGGAGGAGCTGCCGCAGAGCTACTTCGACGAGGTTGAAGATGAGGGGCTGGCGCGGGTGGTGGCAGACTACATTGCGGGGATGACCGATAGTTTTATTTTGCTGCAATATGCTCAGATCAAACGGGCTGTGCGTTAGGCGCAGAGCAAGCGGGCGAGCAGGAAATAAAGATCACGGTGATGCTGGAAACGCTGTAGAATTCCAGCCAAATGAGCTTTAGCCCAGCAAACATTACGGCGCTTGTGATTGCTGCCAGCTTTGCGGCTGGTCTGAATATCTATGCGACGGTGTTTACGCTTGGAATTCTTGCGCGGACGCAGTGGGTGAGTCTGCCTCCGGGGCTGGATTCGCTTGGCCATACGTGGGTGCTGGTGGTGTGCGGCATCATGTTTGCGATTGAGTTTGTGGCGGATAAGATTCCCGGGTTCGACATGATCTGGAATGCGCTGCATACGATCGTGCGTGTGCCGATTGCGGCGCTGGTGGCCTATCATGCGAGCTCGCAACTGACGCCGCAGATGCAGGTGCTGGCGACGGCGATTGGGGCTGCGGTTGCGCTGGCGGCTCATGGATCGAAGACGGCTTTGCGCGCTGCGGTGACTCCGAGCCCGGAGCCGATCTCAAATATTGCGTTGAGTTCTACGGAGGATGTGGCGGCGGTTGGACTGACGTGGTTTGCGACGCACCATCCGGTGATCGCGGCTTCGTTTGCGCTGATTCTGCTGGGTGGAGCGGCGATTGCGGCTCGGGCGCTGCTGCGTGCGATACAGAAGCCGCTAAGGCGATTCTTCGGCACGGATGAGAAAGAGAAACGGGCTTCGGTCGAGCCTCTTGCTTAGAGTTTTCGTCGCTTGGGTGAGAGTGCGATTGCAGCGGGTCTAGCGGGGTTGAGGCAGGGAGAGCTCGAAGAGTTTTGCGGGATCGAGATAGCTGCCCTGCCAGCGTACGCCGAGGTGAAGATGCGGGCCGGTGGCGCGTCCGGTGGCTCCGCTGCGTGCGATGATGTGGCCTCGGGAGACGGTTTCGCCGACGGTGACGTCGATCTTCGACAGATGCATGTAGACGCTCATGAGACCTAGTCCGTGGTCGATGACGACGCAACCGCCTTCGAAGAAGAGAGGCTGAGCGAGGATGACGCGGCCGGAGTTGATGGCGGCGACTGGGGTGCCGGGGGCTGCACGGTAGTCGAGGCCGCGGTGGACGCTGGCGAGGGTTCCGTTGAAGATGCGCTGGGTGCCGAAGGAATCTGAACGGGGCGCTTGCTTGAGGGGTGGGAGGAAGTCTCCGGTCCACTCGGGCTTGGGCGCGGAGCTGGCGAAGGCTTTGTCTTTGATGAGCTGATCTGCGGCGATGATCTTTTGGGATTCGGCGTCGGGTTGAACGAACTTATCGGGAACGGTGAGGGTGACTTTGGCGTAGGGCGCGGCGGTTACGGCGATGTCGCGGTGCAGGGTCTGGTGGGTTCCGTCCTGCAAATGGGCTTCGATGGTGATTGGATAGTTGCCGGGGGTTGCGGCGACGTCGACGCCGGCGATGGCGTACCAGGTGCTGCGGTCTGGCGATGCGAAGAAGAGGACGGGATGGCTCTGCCATTTGGCTGTGACTGTGGTGGCCGCGGATCGAAGGTGGATGGTGAGGAGGCAGGGCGATCCGTTGGATAGGCGTGAGGGAGTGGTGACGAGCGTGGCGGTTTCTGCGGTGTCTGCTGTTTGACTGCAATGTGCGCTTGGTATGGGGAGGGTGACTGTTGCAGCGAGGGTGGAGAGGAGCAGGAATGTTCTGAGCGGGGTGAGAGGCATGGAGATAGAAGTGTATGGCAGAAAGAAGATTCGCGATGAAGTAAATCGCTTGCTGATTTTTTGAGCTGTGCTGCGCAGATGCGGGTGGGTGCGGCGCGGTGATATTCTAGGCGAAATAAAAGGAATAACGAGGCTTCCACTCTTCATGTCTATCCCCAACACGCCAGAGAACGATCAGCCATCCGAGACCATCGAGACAATCGAGTCCTTCGACCAAATTCTTGCGCAGTTTGAGCAGAGCAACCAGCGAAGGTCGAGTGAGGATCGCAGGCAGATCTCCGGTACGGTGGTTACGGTTTCGGTGGACTCGGTGTATGTCGATATCGGCTACAAGACTGAGGGCGTGCTGCCGCTGAGCGTGTTTGAGAGCGCAGGCGAGAAGGTTGAGCCGGGAAGCAAGCTGCTGGTGTCGGTGAAGGGCAGGAACGAGGAGGGCTACTACGAGCTTTCGCGTCTGCGGGTGGAGCAGCCGAAGGACTGGACGGCGCTGGAGAAGGCGTTTGAGGATAAGGCGATCGTCTCGGGCACGGTGACGGCGGTGGTGAAGGGCGGCCTGACGGTGGATGTGGGGGTGCGTGCGTTTATGCCGGGCTCTCGCAGTGGAGCGCGTGATGCCGCCGAGATGGAGAAGCTGGTGGGGCAGGAGATTCGCTGCCGGGTCATCAAGCTGGATGCGGCCGAGGAGGATGTGGTCGTCGATCGGCGTGCGGTTGCGGAGGAAGAGGATCGTTCGTCGAAGGAGCGACGGTATGCCGAGATCCAGGAGGGCGATGTGGTCTCCGGTACGGTGCGCAGTTTGGCGGACTATGGCGCGTTTGTGGATATCGGCGGAGTGGATGGGCTGCTGCACATCAGCGATATTGCCTGGGGACGGGTAGAGAAGCCGGCGGATATTTTGACGGTGGGGCAGGAGATCGAAGCGAAGGTGCTGAAGGTCGATGCTTCGGGTAAGAGGATTTCGCTGGGGCTGAAGCAGTTGCAGCCGCACCCGTGGGACGCTGTGGAAGGAAAACATGTTGCTGGGGAGCGGGTGCGTGGGACGGTGACGCGGGTGACTGACTTCGGGGCGTTCGTCGAGCTGGAGCCGGGTGTGGAGGGGATGATTCACGTCTCGGAGATGTCGTGGGTGAAGAAGGTGAGGAAGCCCGGCGATATGTTGAAGGTTGGGGATGTTGTTGAGGTGATGATCCTTGGCGTGAGTGTTTCGGAGCGGCGGATGTCGCTGGGGCTTAAGCAGACGCTTGGGGATCCGTGGGTTGAGGTTGCGGAGCGGTTTCCGGTGGGGTCGCAGGTGGAGGGGACGGTGACGAGCTTTACGAAGTTCGGCGCGTTTGTGCAGATCGTTGAGGGCGTGGAGGGGATGGTTCACGTGAGCGAGATCAGCGCGGAGAAGCGGGTGGAACGGCCCCAGGATCTGCTGCGCGCAGGCGAGACGATCAAGGCGAAGGTGATCGAGATCGATAAAGACAAGAGGCAGATGCGGCTGAGTATGAAGCAGTTAGTGCCGACTGGTCTGGATGAGTACCTTGCTGAGCACAAAGAGGGCGATGTGGTGACGGGACGGCTGATCGACGTTGCCGGTGAGCAGGGGACGGTGGAGTTGGGCGAGGGGATTCGCGCGAAGGCAAGGCTGGTGGTGGAGGCGGTTGAGCCGGTACAGACGCAGACGGGAGCGATGGATTTTTCGTCGCTGGGCTCGATGCTGGCGGCGCGGTGGAAGAACGGTGCCGCGGCCACGGAGTCGAAGGTCGAGGCTTTGCGCGCAGGGCAGATTCGGAGCTTTCGTATTACGGTGCTCGATGCTGATGCGAGGAAGATCGAAGTGCAGTTGGTGTAAAGAGTTATCGAGCCAAGGCTCCTGGAATGAACGGGAGTCTCGTTACGCTGATTTTTTTATTTTGAGATGGTTGACGGTTGCGCCCTTGACGAAGTCATTTTATTGGCGGTGATTCGTATTCTCCGCGCACGTCTATTAATTTCCTGAGATATATTAGATTTATCGTGTTCAATCCAGGAGCCAAGCCGAGTCAGACGAGTCAGTGGAGACTCTTACTCGCCTTTCTGTGCTTGATTCTGGTGGTTGCCTGCGGAACGATCCAGGCTGTTCACGTTCACCCCGATGGGGATATCTCCCACGCTGACTGCTCGCTTTGCGTTACTGCGCACTTAGCAGCACAGGTGGCTGTGCCGACGGTGATGTTGTTTGTCGCGCCGATCATAGCTGCCGTCGAGACGTACCGTCCCTGCACGAGGGCCGGAACTTTCAGTACGTTTGCACTCTTCACCCGACCGCCGCCTGCTGACCCTGTTCTTCGCTAGAACTTTCGTCAAAATTCAGGCTTAAAATCAAGGGGGTAGTGCATGCACACGTCAACACGACGCGTCATCTTTGCATTCGCAATATTTGTCATTTTCTTTTCGCTTGGAACTCCAGGCGTGTGGGCCCAGACGGCTGGCAATTCAGGAACAATCAACGGTGTAGTTACGGATGCGACGGGCGCTATTGTGCCGGGCGCGACTGTGTCGATCGAGAATCCGGTGAGCGGCTATAACAGGATTACGACGTCGGATGGAGAGGGGCACTATCAGTTCACGAACCTGCCGCTCAATCCGTACCATCTTCATATTTCGGTGACGGGATTTGCATCCTTGAACGAGGATGTTCAGGTGCGTTCGTTTGTGCCGATGACGGTAAAGAGCAGCCTGGCGGTGGGTACTGCTTCGACCGTCGTCAATGTTACGGGCAGCGATCTTGTGGAGAACGATTCGACGTTTCACACGGACGTCGATCGCGGCCTGTTCAACAAGCTTCCGCTGGAGAGTCAGTCTTCTTCGCTGAGTTCGCTGGTGACGTTGTCTTCGCCGGGCGTTGCGGCAGACTCGAATGGACTTTTCCATGGTCTTGGCGATCACGCGTCGAACTCTTTTTCGATCGATGGCCAGCCCATTACCGATCAGCAGAGCAAGGTTTTTTCGAACCAGATTCCTTCGAACTCGATTCAGTCGATTGAGGTAATCTCGGGTGCGCCACCGGCTGAGTTTGGCGGTAAGACGAGCCTTGTGATCCAGGTGACGACGAGGTCGGGGCAGGGTGTTACGAAGCCGACTGGAAGCATTTCGACCTCTTATGGAACCTTCGGGTCTGCGACAGGCGCTGTGGATCTTAGCTATGGCGGCAAGAACTGGGGAAATTTTATCGAGATTGACGGCCTGAATACGGGACGTTTTCTCGATCCTCCGGAGTTCGTTGTATTTCATGACAAGGGAAATGAGTTCAACGTCTTCGATCGCATCGATCGCCAGATTACGGCTGTCGATTCGGTCCACCTGAATTTGAACTACAGCCGCTCGTGGTTCCAGACGCCGAACTCGTATGACAACTTGAACGTGTCGAATGTCGTTAGCGGTGGCGCAGGGTTGAATCCGATTTTCGGTAATGTTGGCAATGCCGATCAGCGTTCGAAGATCGGAACGTTCGATATCTCTCCGAGCTATACACGGACGCTTGGGGAGAACTCACTGTTCAACTTCGGGGTCTACATTCGGAAAGATGCGTATAACTACTATCCGAGCGGCAATCCGCTGGCTGATCTTGGGGCTCCGAATCTGCAGAACCAGACCATCTCGCAGATTCGTTCGCTTACGAATGCCGGTCTTCACACCGATCTCTCGTATGTGAAGGGGCACAACAACATCAAGGTTGGCGCGAACTACTCGCAGACGTTTCTTCGAGAGAGCGATACTCTTGGCCTCGTCTCGAATGTCTTCAACTCACCTTGCACCGATGGCACTGCGACTCCTGTGGCAGGATTCAACGATCCATCGCAGTGCGCGGCTGCAGGACTCTTTCCGAATGATGGTGTACTGGCGACTGCTCTGGGCTCGGGCACTACTCCTTTCAACCCTGTTCTGCTGCCTTTCGATTTGACTCGTGGTGGAGGACAGTTCAACTTCATCGGACATACCGACGTGAAGGAACTTGCTCTGTATGCGGAAGACCAAATCAAGGCAGGGAACTGGCTCTTCAATCTCGGCATTCGTGGTGATCTGTACAACGGTTTGACGGTTGCTCGTCAGGCGGAGCCGCGGTTGGGCGTTGCTTACAGCATCAAACCTACAAACACTGTTCTTCGCATCTCGTATGCGCGGACGCTGGAGTCGCCTTTCAATGAAAACCTTGTGCTGTCGAGCCAGGGATGCGGGAATGATGTACTTGCTCCGCTGCTGCTTTGCACCCCCGGCGTATCGGGGAACCTGCAGCCGGGTTTCCGCAATGAGTTTCATGCCGGACTACAGCAGGCCTTTGGCAAGAATCTTGTGATCAGCGGCGACTATATCTGGAAGTACACTCACAATGCCTTCGACTTCAGCGTGCTCGGCAATACTCCGATTACGTTTCCGATCGACTGGCACAACTCGAAGATTCCGGGCTTCGCGCTTCGTGCGGATGTTCCTAACTTCCACAACCTCTCGGCCTTCGTGGTCATGTCTTCGGTTGCGGCACGCTTCTTTCCGCCGCAGAGCGCGGGCGCAGGCGCTACGGTTGGTGGAAGTGGATTCCCATTCCGCATCGATCATGACGAACGGTACAACCAGACGACACATCTGCAGTACCAGGTTCCTCTGAAGCATGCTCCATGGGTAGGTTTCAACTGGCGCTTTGACAGCGGTCTGACTGCGGATTCCGTACCGTGCTTCAACGTGACGGACCCGAACAGCGTATGCAATCCAATCAACGGCGGCCCGTCGATCACCATCAACGGTCAGCCGGGAATCAATCTGAGTGGATTGACTCCGGATGAGCAGTTCGAAGCTGGCCTTAGCTGTAACGGTATCAAGGCGACTCCGTTCGTCGGTATTCCGGGAGGACAGTGTCTTGCCTCGCAACTCACCTCGAAGCTGGTGTCGATTCCTGCTCCGGGTACGGAGAACGACGACAAGAACCCGCCTCGTATCCAGGAACGAAGCCTATTTGACGCATCGCTCGGTGAGGATAATCTCTTCAACGGTGACAAGTACAAATGGAGTCTGCGGCTCACTGGCGTAAACATCACCAACAAATATGCGCTGTATAACTTTCTTTCTACCTTCAGTGGAACGCACTACGTTACACCGCGCGCTCTGACGGCTGAGGTTGGATTTCACTTTTAGTACTGCGCTACATTGCAGGAAAAAGGAAGGCGACAGGAGCTCCTGTCGCCTTCCTTTTTTTGATGAGCTATCGAAATAGATGGTTACTCAGGCTGTAGCTTGGGCTGCTTTGAGAGCTGCTTCAACGTCTCTTTGCTCAGTGCCTTTTCGTGCAGGAGAAGTTCTGCTGCGCGCACGCGAGGGGTGCGGTGGAACCAGTCCTGAATGATGTTGTTTCGCAGCAGGTTCGTGATTGCGAGCAGGCACATTCCCTGATGGTGAGCCATCCAAGACCTTACCAGCTGCGGTTGTTTTCCCTGGGTGTAGTCGGCGGCTTCGTAGAATCCGTATGCGCCGGTCCAGTCCATGCGCGCCATGCGTCGAAGGTTTGCGATGGCCTCTTTACGCACGACGGAGAGAGTGAGGAAGGTGGAGTAGGGCGAGATGACAGGTCCATCTTCGGCGCCGTACTTAAGCGCGAGTGAGGGGATGCCCCAGGCCTGGTAGCCATATCTTCCAGAGGAGTCGATCTTGGCGAAGCCGGACTCCGAGATTCCCCATGGGATGTCGCGGACGTGATTCTGCTGGATGCGAACGGCGGACTCGAGTGAGCGGGTGATGAGGGTGTTGGGAAAGTTGCGCATCCAGAGGGCGGGCATCATGTACTCGAACATGGTTCCTGTCCACGAGAGGAGAGCGGCGTTTCCATCGACGAGGACGTGGGAGCGGTCGAGCCGGAACCAGGACTGCTGTGGAATATCGCCTTTGGCGACGGCGATGAAGGATGCGATGCGGGCTTCGGAGGCGAGCAGGTCGTAGCATGCAGAGTGTAGTTCGTGGGTGGTGCCGTCGTAGCCGATGGAGAGGAGCTGGCGTGACTCCACCAGTAGGAAGCCGTACTCCATGGCATCGGCGTGACGCTCGGCTTCAAGGGCGATGGTGATGACGTCGGCCTTCAGTTGGGCAAGTTGTTGTGCGGCTGCGGGCAGCATCGACTGGAGGGACTTCGCGGCAATGGAAGTTGCTGAAGCACTGGGAAGAGATGGAACTACGGATGCAAGCTTTGCGATGAGGGTTTCGAGATACTCAGCGGCTGTGGCGAGGGTTGGTGTCTTTTGATCTTCGGCTGTGCAGAATTGTGGAAGGGCGAAGAGGGGCTCGAACTGAGGTAGCAGCCAGGGGGTGTAAGACTCGACAAAGTTTGACAGGGCTATGCGACGGCGTGCGCGTTCGGTCGATGCCCAATCGTTGTTGCTCGAATCGGGAGATGCGTTGACGGGTGCGGTGTCGATGTCCTCGAAGAGAAGGTTGATACGTTGCCGTAGTGAGGATAGGTCGCATGCTTCTGCGTTGAGGTCGTATGGACTGGAGGGGGCCTTCGATGAGTTCTGCAGACTCTGATGCAGGGTCGAGAAGGAACGAGCGTCGAGGAGCGGACGCTTCAATAGATCGGATGCTCCTGTGTGCAAGGTGTAGAGAGAGGCTGCCAGATTGCCGCTGTCTACGGCTGAGACTGTGAGGGGAAGGATCGCTTTGAGTGTTTCGATGTCGTACCAGTTGTAGATGTGGCCGCGATGCTTCTCGAGGCCGTCGTAGGTCTTCAGAGTTCCAAGCGTGGCTTTGACGAACTCCGGCAGAGTCAAAAAGCCAAACTCGTGCGCGGCCTGACGTGCGTTGAATAGCATTCCCAGGTTTGTGGGAGATAGCTTCCGCACCTGGAGCGTGTCTTTCTCTTCGACGTTGTCTGGAATGAGCCAATGATTTTTCTCGTCGCCGAACTCAAGGAAGTATCGCCAGATCTGAAGCGCCTGCTCTTGCAAAAAGAGACTGTCTTCCTGTGTGAGCGGGCCAGGCTCTTTGAGGGATGGCGAGTTGAGCCAGACCACGACGGCAGGGGCGATGACCCAAAGCAGCAGGATGGGAGCGGCGGCGAAGAGCGACTTGAGATTGGTGAAGGCAAGTGCCGCGGCGATGACGATTGCTAGAACAGGCGATAGCTGCAGGTAAACGTCGAGCGACGTTCTGGATGGTCCCGCTTCGGCCTGCGCTGCGGTCTCCCATTCGAGCAGATGCTTGCCTGAGAAGTAGCTTCGGTTGAGAGATCGCCCGATGGCGTCGAGAGCGAGCAGGGTGTGATGGGGGAGGAAGGTGAGGTTCAGCAGCGTGAAGCCAAACGAGGCCGAGAAGGTCTTGATGCCTTCGCGTGCTCCGACGAAGCTGAGCTTGACCAAAGCGCGGCCGAGGTTGAAGGCAAGTTGAACGAGGACGGGTAGAAGGAGGAGGACGAGACCGGCGATGGTCCAGTAGAGTGCGCCGCCGGGAAGGGCGAACCACCCAAGGAGGAATAAGAGGAAGGTGACGGGCTCTACGAGGCTGCGCCGCAGATTGTCGAGGATCTTCCACTGCGAGATGGTGCTGATGGGATTTGCGACGGAGCGGCCGGCCTCGTCGGGTACTTTGGCGAAGAGCCATTGGACGATCTGCCAGTCGCCGCGTACCCAACGATGTTTGCGGCGAGTGTGGGCGGAGTAATGCGAGGGATAGTCGTCGATGATCTCGATGTCGGTGACGAGACCGGCGCGTGCGTAGGAGCCTTCGATGAGGTCGTGGGAGAGCAGGGCGTTGCGTGGAAAGCGGCGGTCTAAGACCTGGTGCAGGATGCTGACTTCGTAGATGCCCTTGCCAGCGAAGATGCCTTCGCCGAAGAGGTCCTGATAGACGTCGGAGACGGCACGGGTGTAGATGTCGAAGCCGGTCTCGCCGGAGTAGAGCGCGGCCATCCGTGAACGCGATGCCGATGAGACGCTGACGCCAACGCGGGGCTGGAGGATGCCGTATCCTTCGGTGACGATTCGGAGGCGTGGGTTGACGATCGCCTGATTCAGTGGGTGTGCCATGGTGCCGACCATGCGGGCTGCGGTCCCGCGTGGCAGCTGGGTGTCGGAGTCCAATGTGATCACGTAGCGGATATGGTCCAGCGCTTCGAGGGGACCGACCTTCAATGGAAAGCTGTCATATTCGTGAAGCAGAAATTTGTTGAGGTCGAGCAGCTTGCCACGCTTGCGCTCCCATCCCATCCATACTCCCTGGCGTGAGTTGAAGACGCGATGACGATGGAGGAGGAAAAAGGATCCGCCTTTTTCGCGTGGGTATTTTTCGTTTAAATCATTCACGCACTTTGCGGCCAGAGTTGCCAGGGCGTTCGAATCTTCGTCGAGGGGGCGGGCCTTAGTGTCGGGCAGATCGGTGAGAAGGCCGAAGTGAATGTGAGGGTCCTGGTTGGAGAGATAGCGAGCCTCGAGCTCGTCAAATAGCTCTTGAACCTGTGCTGCGTTGAGCAGGAGCGTTGGGACGACGACGAAGGTGGAGGCATTTGCAGGAACGCCTTTGGAGAAGTCGAGCTTGGGAAGCGACTGGGCCTGCATCAACGCGGTGACGGTGTTGTTTACCAGATCCACGCCGCCCTGCGTGGCTGGGAGCAGAGCGAGAAGAAGCGCTCCTATGACGGGCCAGAAGGCGTGGTGAGGGACCAGGGGCGCGATGATGGCGACGATCAGCAGGACGGAGAGCGTGAAGATGCCGAGGATGTAGAAGTCCTCTTTCCACTTGCGCAGGAAGGTTCGCAGACGCTCGATGGGAGGAGCGTGATATCCGATGCGCTGGCAGAGCGTGGGAAGTCCTTCGGCGAAGAGGTAGTAGCCGATGTGAGTGATGCGCCATGCATGCCTGGGATCGGGGTCGGTGACCTGGGCGGCTTCACGTGCGAGGTTGAGGGCTGCCTGCGCGGTCTGGACTTCGCTGGCATCCGCGTCGCGAGCGAGGTCAGCGATGCGCATGTGATAGGCATGGCGGGTCTCGTCTTCCATCTCTCCGAAGACGCCGGCAGGGTCTTCGCGGAGTATGTGGTCGAACGCGATCATGGGCTCGAGTACGGTGCGCCATTCAAATTGGTTCAGGCGTCTCATGCTGTGGAGGATCGCAGAGAACGGCGACTGCTCGATGGGAGGAAGCGGGCCGGCGGCAAAGGCCTCTTCGGCGCGGTCCAGAATGAACTCCAGCTGTGCGAGCTTGAGCGCCTGCGGCAGAACGGTGATCTCTTCGAGCAGGAGTGCGTCGCGTTGCTGCGCCTGCTGGACGTAGATTGTGAGCGACTCGGGCGACCAGATGCCGTGGGCTGCGAAGAGATATCCTTCCGCCAGATTGATCGCTCGTGGCAGTTCGTCGTCCTGATTGACGCGGACGTGGGGCAGGCCAGCGAATGTTGCACTGGTGTTGTCTCCCGCAATCAGCGCGGACTCCAACATGCGCGTGCTCTCCAGAAGCTCAAGCTCCGGCGTCAGCTCTTTGGTCGATGCTGTTTTTTTGCTGGTGCGCAGTACTTCGTCGAGCCGGTCTTTGAGGCTGGTGAGGCGGGCCGAGAATCCCGTGGCCTTTGTATTCTCCTCGACCATCTCCCACTGGCTGCTTAGGGCGGTGGCGCGCTCCTTCAACTCCGCGTCGGACACGGCAGGCTTTTCCGGCAGGCCAGCAGTGGGCATCTCCAACGCGGGCGCGGTTGGGGGTAGTGCGTGTTCTGTCGTGATTGGATCCTCTGAAAATGATGCCATGGTGCCTTTCCCGATGCGGTTCGCCCGTTGCGCTGGGGAGTGAAGTCTTAGCCTAAGACTGCCTTCGTCGATGAGTAAGATGCTAAGTCAAGCCTACCTGTAGCTTGCGGCCTGCATCTCAAACATGCTCGCATAGACGCCGCCGGTGGCCATCAGCTGTTTATGATTTCCCTCCTCGATGAGGCGGCCACCGGAGAGGACGACGATGCGGTCCGCCATGCGTACAGTCGAGAAGCGATGCGAGATGAGGAGAGCCATCTTGCCCTGGGTCAGTTCTGCGAAGCGTTCGAAGACTTCAAGCTCACTGCGGGCGTCGAGGGCGGCGGTCGGCTCGTCGAGGATGAGCAGCTGGGCGTCTCGAAGATAAGCACGGGCGAGTGCGATCTTCTGCCATTCGCCGCCGGAGAGTTCGACTCCTCCCTCGAAGCGGCGGCCTAGGATCTGGTCGTAGCCCTCGCCCAGCTTGGCGACGACATCGTCCGCGAGACTCTTGTGTGCGGCCGATTCTATGTCGGACTGCTGTTCGAGATGGTCGATGCGGCCTACAGCGATGTTCTCACGGGCGGTCATCTCGTAACGCATGAAGTCCTGAAAGATGACGCCGATCTGGCGGTGGATGTCTTCGAGGGAGTACTCGCGGAGGTCGACGCCGTCGAGCAAGATCTGACCCTCGGTGGGGTCGTACAGGCGGGTAATTAGTTTGACGATGGTGGTCTTGCCCTGGCCGTTTTCGCCGATGAGCGCGATGCGTTCGCCCGGTGAGAGGGTGAGGCTGAAGTTTTTGAGCACCGTGCGGTCGGTACCGGGGTAGGTGAAGGAGACGTTGCGAAACTCGAAGCCACGCTGGATAGGCCGAGGAGCGGGAAGGCCGTTGGGATTGGCGTCGACGGTCGACTCCATGTCGAAGAAGGCAATGAGGTCGGTGAGGAAGAGGGCCTGGTCGGCGATGCCCGAGGCCGTCGAGAAGACCTGCTGGAGGTTGGAGCTGGCCTGCTGGATGGAAGCGGTGAGGAAAGAGAACTGGCCTAGATCGTAGGCGCCTCCGAGCGTACGCCAGATGACGTAAACATAGGCTCCGTAGTAGCCGAGCGTGCCGAGAACGCCGAGCAGGCCGCCAACGATGAGCTTCGACCGCGAGAGAGTGACGTCTTCCTTATAGATCTGGTTTGCCAGGGCCTGGAAGCGATTAGTGAAGAAGTGGTGGAGGCCGAAGAGCTTGACCTCTTTCGCACCTTCGCGGCTGCCCGCGACCTGCCGCAGATAGTCCATCTGGCGCTTGGCCGGCGTTTGACGGAAGTTTTTGGCGTAGCCGAGGAAGGCGTAGTGGGTCTCTCCAATGAAGGAGGGAAGCACACCGAGTGCCATGAGCAGCAGGAGCCACGGGGAGGCCGCGACGAGCGCCACTGAAAATATGAGTGTGGTGATGACCTGCTGGAAGAGACGACCCATGAGCTGGATCATGGCCAGACGGTCGGTTGCCTGGACGCGAGCGCGTTCGAGGCGGTCATAGAAGACAGGATTCTCGTACGTGGTGAGGTCGAGCTGCGCGGCCTTTTCCATGACGCGGACGCTGACGTGCTGGGTATATCGGTTGGCGAGCAGCGAGTCGGAGTAGTCGACGGCGCGGGTCAAAAGCCCTAACAGGACGTTGAGGCCAACTTCTACTGCCACCAATATCCAGAAGTTGGTGGGGAGCGGTTGGTGTCGCAGCACGATCGAGATGTCGTTGATGATGGCCGCTGCAACTTTGACGACGCCAAAGGGGAGTGCGGCGACGAAGATGCGCAGCGCGAGTCCCCAGGAGACGACGGCGGGGCCGGAGTCCCAGAGGATGCGGAGAACCGGCGGCATATTTCGAAGTGCACGTAGCCTGTCGCGCCACGGACTCTCGGCATCTACATGGTCTTTCAAAGTACTCCTATGACGAGACGGCTAAGAGAGATAATGGAGGTGCGTACAGTAGATACTGTATCTCTATTGATGCGCTAATACGGTCAGATGTTGGATTTGGGGGATGCCGGCCAGAATGGATGTCCTCTGCGTCCCGAAATCTGCGCTGGAACAGGGTCGGTTCGGGATTCCGAAGGTGCCGGGGCCAGTTCGTAGACCGGTTACCATGAACAGGAGCCGGTCGCCTATGGATTCCTATCTGCCTGCAACTCGATTGACCCTGGTGTGCCACGGTGTTACGAAAGCACAGCGAAGAGCGGCGTTCCCGCTTGACGAGCCCCTGGAGCCGTCCGAATGTGGGAGGATCGAGGCGCTGGGATGGATGTCTCCGCGGGCCCAGCAGATCCTAGTTGGACCGGAGTTGCGTGCTCTCGAGACTGCGCAGGCACTGGGGCTGGAGGCGAAGGTGTCTCCGTCGCTGCGGGAGTGCGACTACGGGAGTTGGAGCGGACTAGAACTTGATGCGATTCAGGCTCGCGATCCGGCGGGGTTGGGTACGTGGCTTACCGAGACCGAGGCCGCTCCCCACGGGGGGGAGTCCATTGTGAGGCTGATCGGTCGCATTGGGAGCTGGATGGAGGAGCAGCGGGGTGCGGGGCATACGATCGCGGTGACTCATCCTGCTGTAATTCGCGGCGCTCTTGTCTACGCGCTCGGTTCTCCGACTCAGGCGTTCTGGCGCATCGATATACCGCCTTTGTCTTTGACCGATCTGCGCTTCAACGGACGTCTGTGGACGGTTCGCAGCAGCGGATGTGCCTTGCGCAGTGCGAGCGGGAGCCGTGATTCGACGGAAGTATTCGAGTAGGCCCGGAGTTCCACTCCCGAACGATTGCTAAGACGCACTGGATTTAGTTACCCTTGGAATCACTGAAAATAGTATTGTGTTTCCAGCGTTCCTGCTTAGCCTTTTGAGGCTGGCGTTCACGCCGTTCAAAGGACACGCTCGTAATAAATTTGACATCTTCGGGATGTCAAATGGGAGATAGTGACACATGTTGCGGCTGATACGAGAGCTCATCCGCCCATATCGCGGGACGTTGATCGTCATTCTGTTCGCCATGCTGGTGGAGAGCCTGATGGGCCTCGCGGCGCCATGGCCGGTCAAGGTGATCCTGGACAACGTCGTCGCAAACCATCATCTGCCGAAGTTTCTCGATAAATTGCTTGCCTCGCATGCAGCTCTATCGCTTGGTCATGGAAAGCTGGAGATCGCCGCGTTGGCGGGTGTGGCCGTGGTTTTGATCGCTGTTATCGGTTCATTCGCCTCTTATATCGATAACTACTTTACGGAGAGTGTGGGGCAGCGGGTCGCGCACGATCTGCGCATGAGGACCTACGAACACCTCCAGCGTCTGTCTCTTTCCTATTACGACGTTCATCGGACGGGCGCTCTTCTCAGCACGATCACAAGCGACATTCAGACGATTGAGAGCTTCGCCTCCTCTTCCACGCTCGGTATCGTCGTCGATCTCGTGACCATTATCGAGATGCTCGGACTGATGTTCTGGCTGAATTGGGACTTCGCCCTTATCGCGATGGGTATCACTCCCTTTCTTCTTTATTTCATGTCGCGCTTCAGGGGCGCGGTTAAAACGGCCACGCGCAGCGTTCGCCTGCGTCAGGCCGACATCGTTACAGTGGTCCAGGAGGGGCTGGAGTCGGTGAGGGTCGTGAAGGCCTTCGGCCAGGAAAATCTGGAACAGGAGAAGCTGGGTCAAGTAAGTCTGGCCACAGTCAATGCGGCGCTTAAGGCACGGCAGGTGAAGGCTCTGCTTGCCCCTATCGTCAATGTGACGGTAGCGCTGTGCACCGCGGTTGTACTCTGGCGAGGCGCCTCTCTTATTCTTAGAGGAACGATGACGGCCGGCGCGCTCGTCGTCTTTCTTGCTTACCTGACGAAGTTCTTCAAGCCGCTACAGGATCTGGCGAAGATGACGAATACGATGGCGCAGGCTGCTGTCGGAGTGGAACGAGTTCAGGCGATTCTCGACGCGGATATGATCATTCCCGAGCATTCGGAGGCGCAGGAGCCTCTGCCGATTCGCGGCGAGATCGTCTTCGAGCACGTTGCCTTTGGATACGATAAAGAAGATCTCATACTCCGCGACGTCAACTTCAGGATCGAGCCGGGTCAACTGATTGGAATTGTCGGTCCAACCGGAGGCGGCAAGTCCACGGTGGTGAGTCTGATCGCGCGCTTCTACGATCCGACCTCGGGAGCGGTCACTCTGGATGGTGTGGATATTCGGCGATACAAGCTGCGCAGCCTGCGCGATCAGATTGGATTCGTCCTGCAGGATACGGTGCTCTTCCAGGGGACGATCCGGGAGAACATCGCCTACGGGAGGCCACATGCGACGCAGCAGGAGATTGAAGACGCGGCGAAGATGGCCAATGCGAACGAGTTTATTGAACGCATGCCGAACGGTTACGAGACCCTTGTGGGAGAGCGCGGACTTGCGCTTTCAGGAGGTCAGAGGCAGCGGATCGGCATCGCTCGCGCGATCGTACGCAATAGCCCGATCCTGATCCTTGACGAGCCTACGGCGGCTCTAGATACTGAGTCGGAGAGGCTTGTGATCGAGGCACTGGAGCGATTGATGAAGGGCCGAACCGTTATTACGATTGCGCATCGTCTAAGCACGATTCGGGATGCGGACAGTATCATCGTGCTGAAGGGTGGAGTGGTCGCCGAGCAGGGGACGCACCAGGAACTGCTGAATCGCAAGGGGATCTACTCCGATCTTTATATGATCCAGCTTGCTCCGGCAGCGGGAATCTCGACACGCACCGATCCTGTTATCACGAACCTGAATAAGGCGGAGGCTGCCCTGTATTAGACTAAGCCGGCTGGCTCATTCGGTAATCGTCTCTGCTCTGTTGCTTACGAAGTAGTCAGAATTTTGTTTTAGTGCATTTGTTACCTCGAAGCGTCGTCAGATGTTAAGAGGTAGTTATGATTCGGAGGCCTTATGTCCCGTTCCTTGCTGATTCTTCCCGATGATTCAGCTCAACCCATTCTCGACGCCATCCATGCAGCGGTGAAGTCGCTTCACATCAAGATGTTCGTCTTCTCGGACCCAGAGCTGCTGAAGGCTGTGGTTGCGGCGCAACACCGTGGCGTCAAGGTGCGGGTGATGTTGAATCCTGCACGCCGTAGTGGCGAGACGGAGAACGAAGAGTCGCGAAAGATTCTGAGCGCGGGCAATGTTGAGGTGATGGACAGTAATCCAGAGTTCGATCTCACCCACGAAAAATCGATGATCGTCGATGACAAGACTGCGTTTGTCTATTCGCTGAATTGGGAGACGAAGAATCTGCAAGAGTCGCGGGACTATGCGATCGTGACCGATCATGCGCATGAGGTAGACGAGATCAAAGCCTGTTTCGATGCGGACTGGAATCGGAAGCACATTGATCTTGGAGATCAAGCACATCTGGTGTGGTGCAAGGGGAATGCGCGCAATCGGATTGCGCAGCTTATCGACGGAGCGAAGCATACGCTGTTTGTACAGAATGAGCGTTTTCAGGACCCGATCATCATTGAACATCTGGTGCGAGCGAAGATGCGTGGGGTGAAGATCCATGTGATGGCCAAGCCGCCGCATACGCTGAAGGAAGAGAAGCTGGTGGAGGGTGTCGGCGGTCTGCGGATTATGGACGACGTTGGGATCAAGATTCACAGGCTCAAACATCTGAAGCTGCACGCTAAGATGTTGCTTGCGGATGGCGCAAGGGCCATCATCGGTTCGATCAACCTGACTCCGGGCAGCTTCGACAGCAGGCGCGAACTGGCCATCGAGGTTAGCGATCCGCATGTGATTGAGCGTCTGCAGAAGATCGTGCATCACGATTGGGAGAACTCGTGCCCGCTCGATCTAAGTGACGAGGGACTGCTCAAGGATCTTAAGGACAGGCGAGATACCGAAGCGATCGGATTGTGCGATCACAAATAGCAACCCTGTCTCAAAATGCTGCTGCGCGAGGATATAAAGATTACAAGTAAATGGAAGCAAGTTTTAGTAGTTGGATGTGGACTATATCTCTCCGCACAGGGCATGGGGCAGGTAACGGTGCTCGTCGATCATGTTGGATACGACACACGCGCTCCGAAGCAGGCACTGGTGCTTGGATCGGCGCACGACCATCCCACGCAGTTCGCATTGGTTGACTCTGAGACGAACAAGACCGTACTCACAGCGAACCTTACACCGGCGGGACAGGTGAATAACTGGGGCGACCGGATGTTCTGGAACGCGGAGTTCTCTTCCTGGAACAAGCCAGGGCGCTACCTGATTCGGACAAGCACCGAAGCGGGAGAGGTGACCTCGTGTCCTTTCGCTATCGCGGACGATCTGCTGGAGCGAAGCACGCTCTCTGACGTTATCTTTTATTTCAAGGGACAGCGTTCGAGCGGGCTCATCGATCGAGCCGATAGTCATCTCCCTTTGCCTCCTGGGCAGAAGGGATTTCTGGATGCACGTGGCGGATGGTACGACGCAACCGGGGATTACGGCATTCATCTGTCGCATCAGAATCCTACCTCGTACTTCAATCCGCAACAGGTGCCTCTGGTTGTCTGGACCATGCTTCAGAGCTATAAGACATTGGTCGCACGCAACGACGATAATTTCTCAGAGTATGAGCGCCGCATGCTCGATGAAGGTCTTTTCGGAGCGGATTTTCTGGTGCGCATCAAACGGCGCGATGGCTCGTTCTATGAGAGCATCAACTCCCCCGGGCGCGAGAAGCTCCCTCAGGATCGCCAGATCGGCAACCCGAACTGGCGCACGCAGATAAAGAAGAATGCGTCCGATTCGACAGAGCAGATTGGTGCTGCAGACAGCCCCCATGCTTATGAGGCCAGCTTTCGTGCAGGCGGAGGAGTGGCAATCGCGGCACTTGCGTTGGCCAGTACGATGCCTGTGGATGGGGACTTTACGCGTGAGACCTACCGCAAAACGGCGAGGGAGGCATTTGCGTTTCTCGAGGCTCACAATCGCGAACTGCTCAACGATGGTAAGGAAAACATTCTTGACGACTATTGTGCGCTGCTTGCTGCGACGGAGCTCTATCGCGCGACCAAAGATGATGCGTATCGCAGTGCAGCGGCGCACGGGGCAAGTAGTCTGCTTGCTCGCCTGACGACGGCGCAGGGCCAGCGTGACTACTGGCGAGCGGATGACTTGATGCGTCCCTTCTTCCATCCATCTGACGCTGGTCTACCGGTCGTCAGCCTGTTGCATTATGCGGAGATCGCAGCGCCGGAGGATCGTGCAAAAGTGTTGGAGGGTGTGAAGCGGTCGCTGAGTTTTGAACTGGATGTTACCGCCGAGGTCAACAATCCCTTCGGCTACGCCAGACAGCTGGTGAGGATGGGCAATGGACAGATGCGAACGGCCTTCTTCTTTCCTCACGATACGGAAGCTGCTCCATGGTGGCAGGGAGAAGATGCGCGGCTCGCCTCTCTCGCTGCGGCTGCGCGGCTTGCGGCTCCGTTCTTCAGCGAGGATGCTGCATTTCAAAACCGGCTGGAGACATACGCATGGAATCAGCTTCACTGGATCTTAGGGCGGAATCCCTTCGACGCGAGCATGCTGGGCGGCAGCGGACATGGGCAGGCGCCGTACATGTTCTTCCACTCCTACAAATACACGACTGCTCCCGGGGCGATCATCAACGGTGTGACGGCGGCCTCGGATAACGAGGATGGCATCGCGTTCAATGAGGGCTTTGCCGTTACCGGTAAGGACGAAGACTGGCGTTGGACCGAGGAGTGGTTGCCCCATGCAGCCTGGTACCTCTATGCCGTCAGTCTTCCTCATCCTTGATTGACTATGGATGGGCCGCCCATACGATTGAGTTGTGAAGCAGGGTGGTGAAGGCGGTGTTTTGAAACAATTCTGGATGATGACCCATGAAGATGTAGATGTTCTTTGCCTTGACGTGTTCGTTGGTCCAAACGACCGGATGATCACCCATCTTGATAGGCGTATTCGGAGTGTAAGTGTTTTCATTCACACTCGCGAGAACGCGCACGTTTGGCCGCGGCGATCTGTTGTAGGTGTACCACTCTTCGTCTTCGATGGTGAAGCTGCTGGGGACGTTCTTCATGACCGGATGCGAAGGAGCCTCTACGTTGACCGTGCCCGTGACGAAGGTGGGGATGTACTGGGTGAAGCGGATATCTCCCATGAAACGGGAGAACCACGGCCACATGGGGAAGCCGTCGAACTCGCCGAGCAGGGTCGCGTGATGGAGTCCGATCCAGCCGATGGAGCCTTGCTCGATCGCCTTGGTGAAGGCTGCAGCGGCGGCTGGTGTCCAGTTGTAGGGTGGATAGTTTAGCTGGATGAAGAGTTGATAATGAGCTAGAAATGCATCGTCGATCGGCTTGGTGTCCTCGATGTAATCGACGGTGAAGTTACCCATTTTTGCTTCATGAGCGAGCCAGACCTTTGCTGCATCGACGAACGGCTTATGGATTCCACCATGTTCCGCGATAGCTATGACCCTAAAAGGGTGCGATGGGGTCTGCGCTATCAGCGAGGGGGCGAATGCGAGGAATAAGAATGCAGCAACGATGAGTAAGCAAATCGATTGCAGTCGTTTCACGGCGAATCCTAAAAGTTCGAAGACGCTGACGGTGGATTCAAAGGGGATGCCTTGTAGCTGTTCATTGGCTATATAAAGCTTACGGAACGATGTCAGTGGCAGTCGCAAAGCTCAGTTGGTGGATGGCGAGCCAGGTCTGGGCATAGGCGTTGAGGGCGTCCGAAGTCACGGAGCGAGATTCCCGCAGGGCGTCGAGATAGTCGATGAGGGCCAGGCCGCCGTGCTCATAGCTGAACTTTGATATGTCGAGAACATCTTTCGCTTCGTCGAGGTAGTGGCCGTTGTAGCGGTCGGAGAGAATTTTGGCGTTGGCGTAGCCGGACCAGGCTTGGTCGACGTCGGAGACGACCTGATTGCGGGTTGCCAGTTCGGTGAAACGGCTGGCCTGGGCGGTATACTTCGCGGTCTCCTTGTTGCCCTGGTTGCGGTCGAAGATACGCAAGGGAACGTTGATGGAGAAGTTTACGGAGTTGTCAGTGCCGGCGCGATCGTAGTCGGCCTCGAGGGTAGGATCGGCAGTTCCGTTGGCGTAGGCGAGCTTGACGTTGGCGTCGGCGACGGCTACGCCGAGGTGGGCTGCGTGATAGTCGGGTCGCGCGGCGAGAGCCTTCTGCTCGAGACTCTCCATGGTGTCGGCGACGGGCGGGGGAACAATGTCGCCGAGGACATCGAAGTCCGGGTGCGGCTTGTCGTAGCCGAGGAGAGTCTGAAGCTGGATGCTGGCCTGTTGAGCGCTGGTGATGGCGTTGGACTCGTCGGATTCGAACTGGGCAAGCTGGAGGTCGAGGCGCTCGAAGTCGAGCTTGGCGATGTCGCCGGCCTTGTAACGCTCGCGGCTGATGTCGAGCTCATGTTTGAAGTCGGCCAGGTTATCGTCGGCCAGTTTTTTTGCGGCCTTGGCCAGGACGAAGTTTGTAAAGGCGGTGCGGACGGCGAGGATGGTCTGCTGCTGCTGCAGGTGGTACTGAGCGTCGGTCTGGGCGGTGGTGGAGGTGGCGATATCGAGACGCCAGCGGCGCTTTTCTCCCCGTTCAAAGAGTCGTCCTACGCCTACGCCGTACTGGTAGGGATTGTTGCTGTCGGCGCCGAGTGTGACGTTGGAGCCGGTGACAGTGAGATAAGGATTTGCGCGGACGCCAGCCTGAACCTCCTGCGCTTTGACCGAGAGCAGATTCTGCTGCGCGGAGAGCAGTGCAGGATTTTTGAGCATGGCGAGATCGACTGCCTGCTGCATGCTGAGAGCGCCGGGCGGTGCGGTGGGCTGCGGCGTCTGAGAGAGTGCGGCGCAGGGCAGAAGCAAAATGCAGGCTGCAGCCAGAAGGCTCCGGTATTTTTTATGAGTCATGGAACCTTCTGGGGTTTGCATAAGAGTCGTTGATTGGCCTGCGCGGTTGAACAGCATTAGTTCTCGAACTCCGTCTCCGGTGTGGGAAGGACATCGTCTGGTCTTGCGATCCAGACGTACAAGGTGGGCAGGAGGAAGACGCTGATACAGAGTGCGCCAATAAGGCCTCCGACGATGACCATGGCGAAGGGCCGTTGCGAATCCGAGCCGATGCCGTGCGAGGTCGCAGCCGGAAGTAGACCAAGAGTTGCGACGAGCATCGTCATCATGATGGGACGGAGGCGGAGGACGGCGCCTTCGATGGCGGACTCTTCGATAGAGTGACCGCGAACGCGCATCTGGTTGATGTACTCCAGCATGATGACGCCGGTCTGCACGGAGACGCCAAAGAGCGCGAGAAAACCAACGCCGGAGGAGACGCTGAAGTTGGTGTGAGTGAGGAGGAGAGCGAGCAGGCCGCCGACGGGCGCCATCGATACATTGATCAGGATGAGGCCAGCCCACTTGCCAGAGTGGAACATCGAGTAAAGGATGATGAAGATGATGAGGATGGTAACGGGAAGGACGAGCATGAGCCTGCGGGAGGAGCGCTTCTGGCTCTCGTACTCACCTGCCCAATCGATCTTATAGCCGGAAGGCAGCTTTACCTGGCTGTTGACCTTGCTGATCGCCTCTTCAACGGTGCTGCCGAGGTCGCGATCTCGCACGCTGTACTTGATGGCGACAAAGCGCTGGCCGCCCTCACGTGAGATCGTCTCGGCGCCGTCCTCCATCTTGACGGTGGTGAGCTGCGCCAACGAGACACGTTCTCCGGATGGCGAGAGCAGGCGAATGTTGTCGATTGCCTCCTGGGTGCTGCGGTACTGCGGCAGGTATCGTACGACGAGGTCGTAACGCGCTTCACCCTGGAGCACCTGGCTGACGGCATTCCCGCCAACCGCAGTCTGGATGGCGTCCTGGACGTCCGCTACATTGATGCCGAAGCGAGCCGCCGCCTGGCGATCGACGGTGTAGTTGAGATTCGGCTGGCCGATCACGCGGAAGAGACCAAGATCGCTGACCCCCCTGATCCTGCTCATGATAGATATGATCTCATCGCCCTTTTGTTCGAGCGTCTTAAGATCGTCGCCGTAGATTTTTACAGCCAGTTCACCCTTCACGCCGCTCACAGCCTCTTCGACGTTGTCAGAGATCGGCTGCGAAAAGTTCCAGATGACGCCGGGCGTTTTTTCAAGCTCGCGGTCCATGGCACCGATAAGCTCGTCTTTGTTCTGACGGAAGACATGACGCCACTCGGATTTTGGCTTGAGATCGACGAAGTACTCCGTGTTGAAGAAGCCTGTGACGTCGGTGCCGTCGTCGGGACGTCCGGTCTGACTGACGACCTTTGTTACCTCCGGAAAAGAGGAGAGCACGATACGCGCCTGGTTCATGATGCGCAGGCTCTCCGTGGGGCCGGTGCTAGGCGCAAGCGTGCCACGCACCCAGATGGCGCCCTCATCAAGGTGTGGAAGAAACTCAGAGCCGATGACGCCGCTGAGTCCAAGAAACAGAGCGAGAGCAAGCGCGAATCCTGCTCCGCCTATGGTGGCCCAGCGATGCTCGATGGCCCAACGCACAGCATGGCGATAGCGATCCGTGAGCCATGCCATGACAGGGTTCTGCCACTCCGTTGTGCCCTTGGGGAAGAGCAGGCTCGCGAGAACAGGTGCGATGACGATAGAGAAGACCAGCGCGCCAAGGAGAGCGAAGGCGACGGTCCAGGCCATAGGACGGAAGAGACGGCCTTCCACTGCCTGCAGAGTAAAGATAGGTAGGTAAGCGGTGATGATGATGCCGATGGCGTAGAAGACAGGACGTTGTACTTCGTGTGCAGCTTCGCGAATCTGTTCTGCGGGCGAGAGCGAATCTTTGCGCTGATGGCTGAGATGGCGAACGATGTTCTCCACCATGACGACGGCACCGTCGACGACCATGCCGAAGTCGAGTGCGCCAAGGGAGAGAAGATTCGCAGGAATGTGCCGGAGATCGAGACAGATGGAGGCGAAGAGGAGTGCGAAGGGAATGGTGAGCGAGACGATGAGAGCGCCGCGAACGTTACCCAGGAAGAGGAAGAGGATGATGACAACGAGGATGATGCCTTCGGTGAGGTTGTGCAGCACCGTATGGGTCGTATAGTGAAGCAGGTCGCTGCGGTCAAGGAAGGGGACGATCTTTACTCCGGGCGGCAGGACGTGATCGTTGAGCTCGTCCACCTTCTGATGAATGCCCGCCAGAGCAAACTCTGAATCGTCTCCTTTCTGCAGAGCGACGATGCCTTCTACTACATCACCGTCGTCGATGATCTTGCCGTCTTCGCGGTGGATAACATCCGAGTTCGCCTTTTTTCCCGAACGGTCGATGCAGGGGTCGCTTGCACTGGAGGAGTTCGGTGGCTCGGGCGCTGAAGTGCCTCCGAATCGGCAGGCCTTGCCGATCTGGCCGAGGCGAATCTTTGGACCTTGAACGACGGTGGCGATATCCCTGACGCGGAGCGCGGTGCCGGACTGTGTCTTGAGGACAGTCTCTTCGATATCCTTGACGGTCCGGTAGAGCCCGACCTCGCGGATGTTGATCTGCTGCTGGCCCTGCTCGATAAAGCTGCCGCCGGCGTTGGTGTTGTTGTTGGCGAGCTGCTGCTCGACCTGTCCGATGCTGAGACCGTAGGCGACAAGCTTGTCGGGATCGACGCGGACCTGGTACTCGCGCGTCATGCCGCCGAAGCTGGAGACGTCGACCACTCCGGGAACGGACTTCAACTGCTTCTCGATCGTCCAGTCCTCAAGCGACTTGAGGTCCATGTTGTCGTAGAGGGGGTTGGTACTGCGCAGCGTGTACCAGTAGATCTGGCCGACGGGGCTCCAGTCGGTGCCGATCTGCGGCTGCAGCCCCGCAGGCAGCGTGACCTGCGAGAGGCGCTCCAGAACCTTTTCGCGGTTCCAGTCGTTCACCGAGTCGTCGTCGAAGATGATGCTGAGGCTCGAGATGCCGGCGAGCGAGGTGGACCGCAGGTGGGTCATGTGCGGAATGCCGGCCATCTGAATCTCGAGCGGAATTGTAACCTGCTGCTCGATCTCTTCGGCGGCGCGGCCCGGCCACTGGGTGATGACCTGAACGTAGTTATTCGCGACGTCCGGATAGGCTTCCACGGGGAGATTGTGGAAGGAGACGATGCCCCAGGCGAAGAGCATAACCGCAAGGCCGAGCACCATCCAGCGATTGTTCAGTGAAAAATCGACGAGCTTACGAATCATTACTGATCCGCCGTATTCTGCAGGGCGAGGGCGTTGGATACGACCTGCTGGCCCGCGTTGATGCCAGAGAGAATCTCCTGCATATTGCCCGGCAACATGCTTCCCCCTTGCACAGGAATGCGACGGAACTTGCCGTCTCCGGCAGGCACATAGACCCAGTCGCGATCGTGCAGATGCAGGACTGCGGATGCCGGAACCTGCGCGCGCGTCTGCAGAGTCTTGCCGTGAATCGTTGCTGTGGCGAACATGCCGACACGCATCAGGGTGTTCGGGTTTTCGACCTGGATGCGTACCTTGGCAGTGCGTATCTGTGGGTCGAGCACCGCGCCGATATCGCTGATGACACCGGTGAGGACGCGGTCAGGATAGGCGGTAAGGCGGATGTCAGCCTTCTGTCCGAGATGAACGTCAGGAAGATCGTTCTCGTAGACATCGCAGATGATCCACACGTGCGATAGATCGGCGATCGTGAAAGCATTGGACGAACCGGAGTAAGTGACGCCCGCGGCGCCTGCGTTCGTAACGTTTTGCGCAATGATGTAGCCGGAGGCGGGGGCGTAGACCTTTACGATCGCGGCTGGGTGGTTCTTGTCTACGCCGAGAACGCGAAGCTGCTCCTCGGACGCGGCTAGTGCTGCCTTTGCATCATCTTCGGCGTTCTGCGCGATCTCGACCTGGCTGTTGGGAATCGCTCCTTTTTCATTGAGGAGTTTTGCGCGGTCCAACTGCACCTGGGTGAGGCGTTCGTCGTTGACAGCCTTGAGGTACTGACTGAAGGCTCCGGAGACGTCGGTGCTCTGGACATCCATCAGAAGCTGACCCTTTTTAACGTAGTCCCCAATGCGAGCATGCACCTCGAGAACACGGCCAGAGGCAATCGAGATGACGGGAATCGTGCGGGAGATGTCGGGGTTGACCGTGCCGGTGACCTGCAGAGTCGAGGTCGCCTGATAGCTTGTCGCTGGGACGACGGTGAACTGATCGGGATGATCGACGTGAACTAGATTCACATCTGCATCGGGTTGGACGACCGCCGGAGGAGGAGCTTCGCTTTTAGGATCAGCGGGCTTACCGTTGCAACCTGTAAAAAACCAGGCGCCGAAACAAAACAGGATCGTGGCAGGTTGCCGAAGACTCAGTGCACTCATCGCGTAAACTCGTTATCTCCCATAGGATCAAGCCAGTACTGCTTCCATCTTAGAGATTATCCGACCTACGCGATCCAAGGTGGGTCGTTGAGAGACCCGCCGTAAAAGCGCAATTCGAAAGACTTAGCCCTTTGTTCGAAGAAAGTGCCATAGGTAAATTCTACCGTTTGCAAACCATCCGTGCGCCTATCTTTTGGCTAGCTGCGGTGATGTTTCGGCTAACCGCGTAGACTGTCATGACGGATGGGCCACGCTGGAAGACGCATAAATTCTTTTACATTTGATGTATCGCTTCCATGCGTGCGCACCAACTCGAGAGATCTGCCTCAGGCATGTGACGATCTCCTGTAGCGCCGTATAAAATCTATGACCTTCCGTCTATTCCGAGAGACCAGGAAATCGCTTCTACTGCGCGCCGGCTTGCTGGTGGCGCTGATCGCGATTGCCGACTGGCGTATTGACGCCGAGATTCCGCTCGGGTTTCTCTATCTGCTGCCGATGCTGCTTGTGGGAAGAGTGCTGAACCGATGGCAGATCTGCGCAACCGCGATCGCATGCACCTGTCTGACCGAGGCCTTCAACGGATTGTCGTGGACGCCTGCCGTGGGGCTGCCACGCGACATCCTTACCTTTGCGGCATTCGCGGGGATTGGCCTGTTTGTGTATAGCGTGGTCCGCAATCGACAGACGGCAAGCGAATACACGCTCCAGATAGAAAGCGAGATCACAGCGCGGCAGGACGCCGAGGAGCAGATGAAGGTGCTGATCGAGAGCAGCCCGGCGGCGATCTTTACCACCGATGCGTCCGGACATTTTCTGCTGGCGAACGAGGCCGCGCACAAACTGTTCGCCGTTGCACCTGCGAGTCTGGCGGGCACGTCGATTCATCGCTATCTACCGTCACTACTCAATCTGCCGTTCGCGCGCCAAGAGGGACGCACCTTCCGCACTGTCATGCAGTGCCATGGCACGCGTCAGAACGGCGAGGTCTTTCTTGCGGATATCTGGTTCTCGACCTACCAGACAAGCGTAGGCGCGCGTCTGGCCGCAATGGTCGTTGACATATCCGAAGACCTGAGGACGCACGAAGAGTCCAGTCTGCATCAGCTTCTAAGCGGCTCACGCATTCTGGTAGCGGCTGTCTCGCATGAGATTCGAAACGTCTGCGCGGCGATTGCGGTGGTTCATCAAAACATGAGACGCAGTCGTTCGCTCGAGAATGATAAGGACTTCGAGGCGTTCGGAACATTGATTCAGTCGCTGGAGAAGATCGCGGCAATGGATCTGCAAGATAAATCGAACCGCGCAACGAGCGTGAATCTTCAGGCGCTCTTCGATGAACTGCGGATCGTTGTTGGGCCAACGCTGGAGGAAGATGGAATCCAATTCCATATTGCGAGCGCGCCGGAGATGCTCGAGGTACTGGCCGACAGACCCAGCTTAATGCAGGTGTTTCTCAACCTGATCAAGAACAGCGAAAGAGCGCTGCAGCGGCAGCCGGTGAAGATGTTAGACATCAGAGTAGAGATATCTGGAACGCGTGTGTTGGCGAGCTTCGTCGATAGCGGCTGCGGAGTGAAAAATCCTGAGGACTTGTTCAAACCATTTCAACAACGGGCAGAGTCTACTGGACTCGGACTTTACCTGTCGCGAGCGTTCATGCGTTCGTTTCAGGGCGACCTGCGTTTTGAGCCGACATCTCAAGGCGCATGCTTTGTCGTTGAGCTCTCTGCTTGGGACGAAGGAGGGCATGATTGATGGATCAGCATATACGCGTTCTGATCGTCGATGACCACACGCTCTTTCGCGAGAGCCTGAGCAGGTTGCTTGAGGCCGATATGGACTGCGAGATACGCGGGACATGTGCGTCTGTAGAAGAAGCGCTGAAGGTGATTGCAAGGGAGACGATCGATCTAGTGCTGCTGGACTACGATCTCGGCTTCGAACAGGGATTGCAGTTTCTGCCGGAGAGCAGGTCGCGGGGCTTCGTGGGACAGGTGCTGATGGTAACTGGCGGAATGAGCGAGGCGTTCATGCTGCGTGCGCTCGATCAGGGCGCGTCCGGAGTTTTTTTGAAGAGCAGTCCATTGGCGGAACTGATCCAGGCGATTCGCCGCGTTTTTCAAGGTGAGATGTGGATCGACTCCGGCCTCGTGAAGGGGCTGGTCGCAAGCTCTCGTCAGCGCAGCGTCGAGACCAGCCAGGGGATGCTGAGTGCACGTGAACGAAGTGTTCTCCGCTGTGTCTTTGAAGGCTTGAGCAACAAGGAGATTGGGCAACAGCTCAGCATCTCCGAAGGCTCCGTGAAAGCAGCCCTGCAACAGCTCTTTGCGCGAACGGGCGTGCGCACCAGAAGCCAGCTGGTAAGGATCGCTGTGGAGCGCCACTCGAACGACTGGTTGAACGAGACATAGGTTAGAGCTTTGCGCTGCGTAAGCGCAACGAGTTAGCGATAACCGATACAGAGCTGAAGCTCATAGCCGCTGCTGCGATCATCGGGCTCAATAGCAGACCGAAGATCGGGTACAAGAGGCCAGCTGCAACCGGCACACCCATGGCGTTGTAGATGAACGCAAAGAAGAGATTCTGCCGAATATTGCCCATGGTGCGTTGGCTAAGCCGTCGAGCCTTGAGGATGCCGCGGAGATCGCCGCTGATCAGCGTGATGCCTCCCGCGGCAATCGCCACATCTGTTCCAGTGCCCATCGCAATCCCCACGTTCGCCTGTGCCAGAGCAGGCGCATCGTTGACGCCATCGCCTACCATCGCAACGATCTTGCCTTGAGACTGCAGCGCTTTGATGACATCTGCCTTTCTTCCGGGCAGAACATCCGCCTCGAATTCAATTCCCAGTCTGGAGGCAACAGCCGCGGCGGTAGTGCGATTGTCACCCGTGACCATGATGACTCTGAGACCGGCGTCTTTCAACTCTTTGATTGCTTCGACAGAGGATGGCTTAATCGGATCTGTAACAGCCACAAGTCCAGCGAGCCTTCCGCCGCTGGCAAGAAACATGACCGTCTGGCCATCCTGTCGCATCTCTTTGGCTTGCCCTTGTAATGGATCAGGAACGATGCGCAGCTCCCGCATGAGCGACTCATTGCCTACGGCGATATGCCGGCTATTGACAGTGCCGGTTACACCTCTTCCAGTGATGGAACGGAACTCCGTAGCTGACTGTAGTTCGATTTCCTTTTCTCTCGCGGAAGCAAGAATGGCCGCAGCGAGAGGATGTTCACTGCCGCGTTCGAGGCTTGCGACAGACTGAAGAAGCTGCGTCTCCTCGAAGCCGTCGATTGTGACGATCGAAGTAAGTCGAGGCTTGCCTTCGGTAAGCGTGCCGGTCTTGTCGACGACCAAGACGTCAACTTTTTCGAAGGTCTCAAGAGTCTCCGCGTCGCGAATCAGAACTCCTTCGGTTGCGCCGCGGCCGGTGCCGACCATAATAGACATCGGAGTGGCAAGTCCAAGTGCACACGGGCATGCAATGATCAGTACCGCAACTGCGTTAACAAGGGCGTGAGCATAACGCGGTTCAGGTCCCAGAACCGCCCAAAGGATTGCAGTAACTGCCGCAGCCGCAAGCACGGCAGGGACGAACCACGAGGCGATCTTGTCGGCGAGGCGTTGAATGGGAGCGCGCGTGCGCTGAGCTTCGCTGACCATTTTGACGATCTGCGAGAGCAGCGTATCGGCGCCGACGCGCTCAGCCAGCATGATCAGGCTGCCCGTACCGTTCAGTGTGCCACCTACCAGCTTTTCACCAACCGATTTCTCGACGGGAATCGACTCGCCCGTGACCATGGATTCGTCCACAGCACTGCGGCCCTCTACAACCGAACCGTCGGTAGGAATCTTCTCGCCAGGACGTACTCGGAGGCGGTCGCCAACCTGCACATCAGCGAGCGGCACGTCAGCCTCTGTTCCGGTGCTCGAGATACGCCTCGCAGTCTTCGGTGCAAAGCCGAGCAAAGCCTTGATAGCACTTCCGGTTTGACTGCGTGCGCGCAGCTCCAGCACCTGTCCCAACAGCACGAGAACAATGATGACCGACGCAGCCTCAAAATAAAGACCGGCGCCTCCGGAGGCATCTCGAAAAGAGGGAGGAAAGATGCCAGGCGCAACCACCGCCACCACGCTATAGAGATAAGCAGCTCCGGAGCCAATCGCAATCAGGGTGAACATATTCAGGCTGCGGTGAATGATGGAAGACCAGCCGCGCTCAAAAAAAGGCCAGCCTGCCCACAGAACGACCACAGTAGCCAGTGCAAACTCAAACCAGCCGAGCATCGCGCCGGCGAGGACATGCTGCACAGGATGCCCCGGCAGCAGATCGGAGACCATGATCGCGAGCAGAGGAAGCGTAAGAGCTGTGCCTATCCATAGGCGCCGCGTCATGCTGACCAGCTCCGGGTTCGGAGCATCCTCTAATGATATGGTCCGAGGCTCAAGAGCCATGCCGCAGATGGGACAGCTACCCGGACCATCCCGCACGATCTCGGGGTGCATAGGGCAGGTATATTCCGTGCGCACGGACGCTGCGAATGGATTGATCGCATCAAGAGCCATCCCGCACTTCGGGCAGGGCTTTTGTGTGCTCTCGTGCACCTCAGGATGCATTGGGCAGGTGAACCCATCTTTTGGCGCAGCCAACGCGGAAGAAGTCGCAACGATAGGACCAGTCACGACAGTTGAAACCGTACGCCGAGAGCCGTCATAGGCAGCGGGGTTTGCTTCAAACTTCTTCAGGCAGGACTGTGAGCAGAAATACCATCTCTTGCCGCCGTGTTCACTCGACCACTTCGCTGTGTCAATGGACACCTTCATTCCACAGACCGGATCGATCGATATTGCATTCATCTTAGCCTTTCAACGCGGCACGTCACATCGCGCACAACTCATTGGATGATAAAGGCTAAGATCGGTCGCACCGGCGCTGAGCCGCGGCCTATGCCCCGGTGTTTATCGAATGAAGGTGGAAGACTATTGGTTTTCCTTACAATATTGCCTGTTTAGCATGAATTGAGCTTGGGAACATTACTTCGCAGGATAGGCTTTCGTCGCGCCATTTCTTGAGTTGTAAACTTCGAAGCGTCCGTCTTCAAGCGCCGTCACTTTCAGATAATGCCCCGAATCCGTCCCGTGCAGATTGGCGATACGGCGCTCAACCACATTGTGTGCCGACCCGCCCTCTTCGGAGTAGTGCAACTGCCACAGGTCTTCTAGTCCTGGCGCCTTGGTGACGACATCCCATACCGGCGGCGATCCACCTTTCGTAGCGCCGTTATCCATAATCGCAACCCGCGGACTGATCGCATCCACCAACGCCGGACTGCTGCTCTGCGACCATCCATGATGCGAGACGACGAGCAGATCGATATGCCCAAGTTTATTGGTTGGGCACATAAATTCCATCTCCTTGTCCCAGGTCAGATCGCCGAGGTCCAAAATCCTTAGCTTACCGAAGGTCAGAATCACGCCCAAGGAGCGTGCATTCTCCGTCTGATCGGTCGGACGTTTCGCCGAAACGGCACAGAAGGAGTTGGCGTCTCCAGCGCCAGGAAGCGATCGTGGCAGAAAGTTGCCATCCGCGCTGATCACCTCTGTCTTCAGTTCAGGGATAGGCAGCATGTCGCCGGGCTTTGCCACGATATGTCCATAGTGACCATCCGCCAGGACCTTCTGGTAGGCCGCATATACCTGAGAGGTCGTAGCGTCGCTGGTCTCGCGGTTCGGCCCATGGTCGATAAAGGTGCCTACAGGGATCTTCTCCACCAACTGCGGCACCCCACCCGTATGGTCCACGTGATAGTGAGTAAGCAATACATAGTCGATGCGGCTGATTCCTGCCGCTTTGGCCGCGGCAGCGATCCGGTTCGCATCGCGCCCTTCATTTTCTGGCCAGCCGGTATCGATCAGCAAAGAGTGCCCGTACGGAGTGACGAAGAGGGACGATTGTCCGCCTTCCACATCGATGAAGTAAATCTGAAGTGGATAATGAGGTGCGGCAAAAGCGCTAAAGGATATCCCACTGATTCCGATCATCACTACCATGCGCAGGAGTCTTCTAATTGAAGGAAAATTCATACCAGCACTGTAACCCTTTCGTGCCAGACGTGGAAAGTACGACCAGCAACCAGCCTCTTAATCCCATTCACATAGCGCATGGTGAACGATCCAGTGCTTTGTCGAATAAACTACACGATAGTGGTGGTCGGAGCTAACGCGATAAGGGGTTTCACCGATTGCCTTCGAAGCGCAGAATCAAAGCACTAAAACCAATCTGCAAGTACCGCGAGATCATCCGAACCAATCACTGCCGAACGAACAAGGAGACGATAAAATGAAGACCATCACGACGAAAGACGGCACATCGATCTATTACAAAGATTGGGGCAAAGGACAGCCCATCGTGTTCTCTCATGGCTGGCCGCTGAATGCGGACGCTTGGGATGCCCAGATGCTCTTCCTCGGCGATCACGGTTATCGCGTTATTGCGCACGACCGCCGCAGCCACGGTCGCTCCGGCCAGACCTGGGACGGCAACGAGATGGATACCTACGCCGACGATCTTGCCACCCTCTTCGAAACGCTCGATCTGAAGGACGTCGTCATGGTTGGCCACTCTACTGGAGGCGGCGAGGTCGCTCGTTATCTTGGTCGTCACGGCAGCAAACGTGTTGCTAAAGCCGTCCTCATCAGCGCGGTTCCACCGCTTATGCTCAAGACGGAGAAGAACCCCGGTGGCCTGCCCATCGAGGTATTCGACGGCATCCGCGCCGGCACTGCTGCCGACCGTTCGCAGTTCTTCATCGACCTCAGCCTGCCCTTTTATGGATACAACCGGGCCGGAGCCAAAATCTCCCAGGGCGTCCGCGACAACTTCTGGTTCCAGGGTATGCAGGGTGGGCACAAGGGAGAGTACGACTGTATCAAGGCCTTCTCCGAGACCGACTTCACCGAGGATCTCAAGAAGATCGACATTCCCGTGCTCGTCCTGCACGGTGACGACGACCAGATTGTGCCCATCGACGCGGCTGGCCGCATGTCTGCCAAGATTGTGAAGAACGCCAAACTCAAGGTCTACCCCGGCTACCCCCACGGCATGTGCCAGATACACGCTGATGAAATCAACGCTGATCTGCTTGCATTTATCAAGTCCTGATCTCTAAGGTTTGGGTGACCGCTATCCCGGCGGTCTCACCCAGATCTCATCTAAGAGATAGGTCGCCGTCGTCGAGCGTGAAAATAGCCACATGCTCTTACGCGGGCCGATAGTTCAGAGAACAGACGCAGCGCTGGCATGTAGGATTCGTCGCGATATCCAGTGAGCTGCGAAATGACAGTGCTGCCGGACTGTTGATGGCCTGATAGAGCGTCTGGTGTTTGATATTTCCCACTGATCCATGAAAGAAGCACGGCCGCACGCTGCCGTCGATCTCTACCACCGCGGAGACCCACGGTGCGTTACACAGCGGAGCAGCAGGGCGCGACAAGCCAAGGTGCGCGCGGAACCGTTCCACAATCAGCCTCAGCTTCGCCGGGCTCTCGACGATAAATCCACTATCAATATCATCCGCGCGCTCTTCGATCATTGAAATCATCTCGCGATCAAGCGCTGCGAGTTCTAAGGCGGTAAGTGCCACCTCGCTCTGACGCTCAGGCTCCCACGGGCGATCGCGATTGAAAGCCTGGGACGACAGATCCGCCGCGAGAAACGAGATGCTGTCGAAGTTCATGCGTTTTACTGCGGCAACCGTCTCGCGCAGATGAGTATGGTTAAACTTCTGAATCGTCGTTCGGCAGTTGATCACGATCGTAGGGCGCAGGCGGCGCACCTCTGCCATGCCTCGCTCGATGAGCGCAAGTGCGTTCCGCACACGACGAATATGGTCGTGAACGGGAGCTGGCCCATCGATGGATATGATGACATCCGTAAAATATTCCGCGACGACTGCGGCGTGTTTGTAGAGCAGCAGGCCAGTGGTTAGTAAAGTAAGCCGGATATCGAGTTGACGGAAGAAATCGCACAGGCTTTCGAGTCGAGTGTGCAGAAGAGGCTCGCCCCCGGTAAGAACAACGTGTTGCACGCCGAGCCTCTTCAGGGAATCGCGATGACGCTCGAGATCCTCATGCTGTAATTCGTCGTGTTCTTTTCGTCTCCAGATGTCGCACATCACGCAGCGGCAGTTGCAGTTGCTATGCACGTTCAGAAGAAGGATAGGGAGCTGTTGTACGCGAGACATCTCATCTGGTGGCGCCTCAATAGGATGGATACTATAGAGCTGCGACATGGCGCACCGCCTTACCGCCCAGACGTAATTCGCCTTTACCGAGAACCTCTTCTGCAGAGGCAAAAAGAAAATCTAGGGGAGCACGCACCCATCGCATGTGTCCTTCCACCTCGAGTAGTTGCATCCCCACCCGTGCTTGTTGCGGCGTGCATTCGTAGATTTCAGCGGAAGCCATCTGAACGTTGCCGGAGATCATGACGAGTTCGATCTGATCGAATCTCAAATGCGCGACCGCCAGAGCTGGTTCGACATGAGGCGTACGAACAGCGATCAAGTCCGCAACTCCCCCGTCGATAATCTCGCCTTCGCCATCGCGCAGACGAAGAATGGCGGCAGCTCCGCGTGTCACCATCTCATACGCCATGGTGGATGAGATTCCTGTCTGCTCATGCGCGTAATGAATCTCGTCGAGAAGGTCACCTGCACCGGTAAGAGGAGAGTCGCTCCCTAAAGCGATCCTGCGAACCGAGTTGAGCCTCTCAAGTGACGGCGATTGATGGAACAGAAACTGATTGGAGCTAGGGCATGCGATTACCGCTGCATTGCGACTATTGATCAGCTCGACATCTTCTTTAGAGAGACCAAGTCCATGAACAAGTACTGTCCGATCATCTAGAAGAGACATCTCTTCAAGCCGCGTAATCTCACCGCAGGCCTCTACGTCCACTCCTTCCGCTGCGTGAACAATGAACGGAGCATCGTGTGGAGTATCGCAAAACGTATGTGTGATCTCCGGGGCGAGGGCAAGAGAGTGAGACCATCGAAGATGTGAGACGACCCGCACCGGAAACTCTGTATGCGCAAAGTCAGGATGTGCGGGATTATGGTGGCAAACGGTCGTCACACCGCACAGCAGGTTGCGTATAGTTCCCCACCATAGACGAGTCGATTTAGGAACCTGTCGATGTCGAGCGATGGTCTCTGCATGACGCGAGTGAATCTCCCTGGACCACTCCGTTGCATTTAGGTACGGATCCTCTTCAGAGTTCCGTCCAAGGTTTGGGAAGAGAGCAAACTCTAAATGGTCGTGCGCGTTGATAAGGCCGGGGAGAACCAGAAGACCAGAGAGGTCAAGAACAGATCTCGAAGCAACAGTTGCGGCAACGATAGCCGACGCGATGCGCCCCTTCGCTATATTCACCGTAGTTCCGTTGACTGTGGCCGGCCCGGACGAAATCGACGCATTCGTCAGCAGTAGCTCGTGAGGCGCCTGAAGATCAGAAGATGTGCGGTTCTTCTGTAGCTTGAGGATGTAGATTGCCGGCACATCCGTAAGTCTGTCGTACTCCTCTAGTTTTCCGGATCGTTCAAAGATGAAACGTTCCGGTTCGTCGAAAGCGGGCGTTATCGCATGTTGCAGGCTGAATCCCGACTTTTGGAATGCGGCTACAACCAGCGCCAGAGAACGGTCAAACCACGGAACTTCAAAATACTCACCGCCACACCGAAAGCTTCGACTCCACCCGCGAGAAGATGCTGTGTCGGGATTCAAATCAGAGAGGAGCAGTGTTCCGCCGGGACGCAGCACTCGGCTGCACTCGCGCGCGAAATTATCCAGATCCGGGAGATAGCTGAGGACAAAAGAGGAAAGAAGTACATCCACGGAGCCGTCGCTTACAGGCAGCGAGGAGCAGTCCCCGAGATGAAGCTGCGCCGTATCGTCAAGCTTGCTCTTAGCATGATCAAGCATGGCTGAAGAAGCGTCGATACCGCTCAACGATGCTGGCCCAAGCGCAGCGAGTTTGCCAAGCCAGCGTCCGGTACCGCAGCCTGCTTCGAAGACGCATTTCCCTCCGAGCGTCGGCAACAGCGCTTCGAGATGACGTTCCTCCAGCGTAAACATAGGATTATTCTGTTCGTCGTAGATAGACGCCCAGATATCGAATTCCGTCAGCGGCGAAGGACTCGAGTTTGCGGTGACACTCATAAGCTTTCGCGCTTAGGTTTACGAAGCGCAATCAAATGGTTGGCCAGATGGAGCTCCACAGGAAAACTATAGATGTGAAGTGCATATCGCCACGCGCTCAGCATCTTCAACAGCCTGCGACTCCACTGTGGAGCACGAATATCCTGAACCGTAGGCCACCGCGAGCCGACAACGATCTCAAAGTTATCGATGAGACGTTTGGTCTTCATCTTGAGCCACGGTGCATGCGTGTCGATGCGAAGTGTGAAGTCCATCCACTCTTTAGTGGCCCACTCTGCGGGCGTGTCCGGAAAATTGATCTTCGCGTCGATGTTGCCATACATCTCGCCACCGGCCTTATGAGTCTGGGGCGTAGGCGTGTAGTGCTGAATAATGATTTCGGAGTCAGGATTGATCCGCTTGATCTTGCGGATAAAGCGAAGAGTCTCCCGCGTGTCTCGCTCAGGATCATTCGGGTTGCCGATGACGAAGGAAAACTCTGGGATGATGCCAAACTGATACGTTCTTTTAGCGATCTCAAGCGTCTGCGCGGTCGTAATTCCTTTCTGCATCTCGTCAAGCACCCAATCCGAGCCGGACTCCGCGCCGAAGAAGATCATGGTGCAGCCGGCTCGCTTGATCGCGGCGAAGGTCTCATCCGAGTAGCGAGACATAATATCCACACGCGCCTCGCACCACCAGCGAAGGTTGAGGTGAGCCATCCTGTCGCAAAGCTCCCGCGCGTGGTCCTCGCGAAGAAAAAAATTCATGTCGTAGAACTGCACCGAGTCCGCGCCATACCGTTCCACAAGGTGCGTAAGAATCGCGACCGTGCGCTCCGGCGACTCCATCTTTTCCTTATTTCCATAGGCCGCATGAACGCCGCAAAAGGAGCAGTTGAAAGGGCAGCCTATACTCGCATGGTGGACCGCTGTCCGTTTACCAAAGAATGAAGGACGCAGATATGTCTCGGTCGGCAGACGATGAAAAGGAGACCAGGGAAACTCATCCGGACCTTTCATCGGACGTTCTGCATTACTGCGCTGCAAGCCAAACTGATCCTTGTACGAAAGTCCAAGGATCGACTCGAAGCTGCGTCTTCCGCGCAGCGCGTCCATCAGTTCCAGCAGTGTATCTTCTCCCTGTCCGCGCACGATGAAGTCGACATAACGCGCATTCAGTGCAGATTCAGGATAGATAGAAGGGAAGTAGCCGCCCCAGCAGATCTTGACGTCAGGGCGCAGTCGGCGAATCTCGCGAGAGGTTTCCATAGCTGCAACCATCTGTGGCCCTGGCATGGTCGATACGCCAAGAAGCTCCACGTTATGCCGATCGATCAGGCCGAGAATAACGGCAGTGGGATCATCTTCCAGATTGCCGTCGACAATCTCATATTCCTCGCGGCCTTCCAGCACTGCCGCAAGCGCCAAAACTGCAAGAGGTAGACGGCGATTGCGCGGTCGAGTGGCTCTTGGATGGAAGAGTACGATCATCGTGCCACCTGTGCCTTATAAATATAAAAACGTGAGGGAGACCTTCGTCGCCGTAGCTTTGCGAGGAATGGACGCAGAGCCCAACGGACACCATAAAAAGGACGATGCACCGTAAGGTCAAGCTTGAGAGCCGATCTCAGATTATTAATGCGTTCATCAGTAAGAAACTCGAGACTTGGAACGGAGTCTGAGGCAAATCCAAAACGCCGCTTGAAGTAGGTCTTCCGCTCTTCCACCATCTCGCGACCGCTGCTCTCGTGGAGATACCACGGCGTATCTGCGATCAGCACAGCCCCTCCAGGCGCGGTGCAGCGCAACGCTTCACGGAGTGTTCGGATGTAGTCCGTAGAGTAGTGGAAGGACGAGTTGAAGATGACTAGGTTGAAGCTGGCATCTGCAAAGGGTAGGTGATCCACTTCAGCCTGTACACGGTGGAAGAGCGGTGAGATGCTGCCTGCATAGTGACTCGCCGCACCCAGACCATCGCGATCATTCGTCAGAAGGTCAACAGCCACCGGAGCGTGTCCCATCCTGGCCAGCCGATAGCTAAGCCAGCCGTTGCCAGCGCCAAGGTCCAGCACTCGAAGAGGTTCGCCCTGACGTGCAGCCATCGTGGAAAGTATGTTGCGTTCTATATATTGGTAAGTCTTTGCACGAATCGACCATTGCTGTTGATTTGCACCTGACCGATCCTTCCACGGCAGGGCAAGATAATAAGCCGCATCGCTGCTTCCACGGCCTTCGGCGGCGCGTATCGTCTCATAGTCTGCGATAAAAAGAGCGAAGTGCTCAATGCGATCCGACGTCAGGCAGCGCCAGATTCCATCCACGCACGGGAAGACGCTCTTACAGATAGGGCAGGTCGCAGAGATATCTCCGTCTGCATCTTCATGCGAGACTTGCAGCGGGACGACGCATCGAGGACAGCGTAGCAAGATCGCCATCTCTGATACTGACGAAGTTCGCACGGACCCCTCAAGGTCAGGCTTCGACATGGCTCACCCTCTCGAAGCGCAGCAGAATGTGGTCTCCGAAGTTACGAACTCCCGGCAGAGAAGCCACGAAGCTCTCTAATCGGCACAACACCTCGAAGACACGAGGATGTCTGCGAGCCCAGCCTTCCAAATAAGACGGTGGAACCGTTACACCTATTCCGACACATAAACGCAGCTTGAAATAAGGATGAAACGCAGCCTTGAGTTGGCGAAGCGTTGGATAGTAGACAGCAAAAGTATGCTGATTAATAATCGCAACCGTACGGCCAGAGCAGCGTCGGAACGCCTTGCGCCACCGTCCGATCGATAGGAAGTAAAGTATCTCGGTGATGCAGAAACGAGTGGAGAAGCAGAGTAAGAGTTGAGACTCCGGCTTTACCAGTCGTGAAAGAGCGGCCGCCGTAGCGGGCAGATCCTCGATGCAGTTGAGTCCGGAAAAGTTAGAGAAGACTCCATCGAACATGCCCGCTTCCAACTCGTGAACACGCTCTGTAGGCAGATGGATAACGCCGATCGACGACTGCGGCTGCAGAAAACCTGCTCGTCTGCGAGCGATATCGACCATCTCTGAAGACGCATCGCATGCGAGTACCGTAACTCCCATGCGGGCAAGTTGAAGAGCATCTTCTCCCGTGCCGCAGTTCAGTTCAAGCACCGTATCGCCAGCCCGAAACGTATTTTGCAGAACGCTCCACACGGAGTTCCGCTGTGTGCGTCCGATCAGGGAAGACGTAAATGTTTCGTCGTAACTCGACGCAGCAAGGTCGAATGCAAGCCCTGCCGGTGGCGTGTTTGTGCTAAACGAGGATGCTGACATTTATGCATCCACCTCGGCCTGGGTTGCAAGCAGCCCTGCACGTGAGACTTGGATGTCTGTTTGTAGCTGGTTGAGCAGTGCAATATCTGAGGCCGCATTGTCCTTTAGACGAGAGAGTTCGACCTCATCCCGCAGCAGCTTATCCGCATAGGCGTAGTAGCGCAGTGAGTGGCGTCCCTTGATCTTAATCTCGCGGTCGGAGCTCTGTCCCCAGGGCTTGAGCTGTACCAGTTTATCTTCTATCTGACGATAGTAAGGTGTGCCCTTGATTGGATAGGAGACCGTGGTGAAGAAGATGTCAGGCTTCGATTTGCTGACATGCTGGATCGTAGCTTCGATATCCTGCATCTCTTCACCCTCGTACCCCCACATCAAGAACATGCCACTCTGAATTTTTCGCTGGCGGCTCATCTCGATCGCACGCTGCACCTGTTCAATCTTCACGCCGCGATCCATGGAATCCAGCAGCCGCTGCGAGCCGCTCTCCGAACCGATCCATATGCGGAAGCACCCAAGCTCCTGCAGCAGGTCGAACATCTCATCGTTCAGACGATCAGCACGCGAAATGCACTCAAATGGCATACGGAGACCGCGCTGCCGCATCTCTTTCGCATACTCACGCAGCCACGTGTGGTTGATCGTAAAGACGTCATCGGAGACCCACAGCATATCGGGCGAGTACTCCTTCACCAGCCACTCCACCTCATCGACAACTTTGATCGGATTGCGGCGCCGGTGCGTCTGCCCATACACCTGATGGCTGCACCACTGGCAGCGGAACGGACAGCCGCGTGCCGTAATGAAATTTACAGAGCCCTTGCCATGGTGTGTGCGCCACGTTTCGACATAGCGTTGAATGTCTATTGCTTTGCGCGCCGGCCATGGTTGCGCGTCGAGATCCGCTATCTGTGTTCGTGCCGGATTCTGGTGGAAGTGGCCTTCTGCATCCAGATAAGCGATGCCTGAGATGTCGGACCGCTTTGCATCTGTAGGGGTCTTGGCCACTCGTAACGCAGTAAGTAGCTCTTCCAGCGAATGCTCGCCTTCACCCGACACTACAAAATCCGCGCCCTCCTGTAGATATTCAAGAGCGTATGCACCCGGCTCCGGCCCACCTACAACAACCGTCCAGCCCGCGCTACGTGCAATGCCAGCAATCTCGACGACATTGCTTCTTGTCATCAGGTTCGCATAGATACCAAGTACGGATGGCTTCTCGGACTGCAGGTGCTGAATCAACGCATCACGACTGGAGAAGGTCGTGTCGAACACATCGACAGAAAATCCTTTGGAACGCAGATGAGAACAAAGGTAAAGAATGCCCAGCGGCGCATAGGGCTTCATGACCTTCAGCTCTTTAGGATCTTCGTAAAGAAAATATCCATGCGTAAGCAATAGATCGGGCATTAGGACTCCGTTGTCCCCGCGAGGAGCTGCACGAGCGGCGCACCGGTTGAGGAGAACCGAGGTTGCTCGCCCATATCGTCCGAAAGCGTTAGCGCATCTGGATTCCGGCCGTAGCGTTCCATCTCAACGAGGCGTTGCCAGAGCTGTTGTGCTGATTCATGAGAGGTCGGCGCGGTAGCACTGCTCCACGTTGCAACCTCCGCATGCATGGCGTCGCGCAGCACCCGATAGAACTCATCCGTGTACGGCGCGGTGAACATGATGCAGAGGTCATCGCTGTTCATCCAGTTTCGTTTGCTTCCAAGCTGCGCCTGCACACGTTCGTAAAAGCGGGTGCCCGGCAGCGGATAGCTTAGCGAGACACCGATGTCATCCGGACGTGTCTGGCGTATCACCTCGGCTGTTTCGACGATCTCCGCCCATCCTTCGCCGGGATAGCCGAACTGAATAAAATAGCATGCGCGAATATTAGCTTTGCGCAGACGCTCACGCGCGATATAGACATCGGTGAGTGATAGGTTCTTGTCCATGGCGTCCAATATCTTCTGCGATCCGGACTCCACACCCATCCATATCTCAGCGCAACCAGCTCGTTTCAGTGCAGCCACCGTCGACTCGGACATCAGGTCCGCGCGGGACTGAATCTTGAAGGGCAACACCGCGCCCTGTAGCTCCATCTCTTTGGCAAACTCTTCGATCCACCGATGATCGAGCGCAAAGATATCGTCTCCAAACCAGATGTGATCGACTTGATGGACTACCTTGAGGGTGTGAATCTCCGCTGCCACGGCAGCCGGTTGACGAACCCGAAATTTGTTGCCGGAGATAGGTTTTGCACACCAGTTGCATTGATAGGGGCACCCACGGCTGGAGACGACGTTCGTGGAGAAGTAACCATGCGCCTCAGTCCACGCCGCACGGTAGGGCTCCATGTCGATCAGATCACGCGCCGGTGGCGGCAGCTCTGTCCAGCTTGGATTCTTCGCAGTGGACTCTGCGCTTTGCCTCAGCTTTCCGTCACAGTCGAACGAGACAACACCGGCAACGTTGAGTGGCTTCTTCGATTGAAGAAGCTCCGCGCAGACATCAATCAACGCCCGTTCCGCCTCGCCATTGAGAACGTAATCGACGTTGTTACGTAGATACTCTGAAGCATGATCGGTAGCGTCGGACCCGTGAGCGACGACCGTCGCTCCCTGCGCATGTGCCAGTTCCGCAAGCCGATGCGCAGTCGTTCGCATGTGGTCCAGACACATCTTGGTGACGAAATTGAAGTCGTCCTCATAGATCACCACAATCTCCGGCCGATGCTGTTCAAGCGCACGCGCAAAGCCGCCAAAGGGATCCTCAGCAAGCATGACGTCGAATACCGCAACCGAGATCCCCGCTGAGCGCAGAGCGGATGCTGCATACAGGGTGCCCAGCGGAGGATAGGGCTGCATCTTGCGCATCTGCTTTGCGTCGAACCGAAGGTGATTCGAATGTGTCAGTAATACAGTGCTCACGCAAGCCCTCCTTTCATGGATCCCGTAAACCTCACGGATCGTTCCGATACCCCCGCAGCTTTCAGCCCACACAGTGACGATTCAAGAGAAGCCTCGCGGCGGGACAGCCTAAAAGAGCCGTCCGTCTTCCCGCTTAGCACGCAGCCTCCGCCCGTGTGCGGGAGAGCCGCTTCGCATCCACCGCGGGCTTCAATGTTGCCGTCCGCTTCTTCAGCTTGCTATTGAGCCATAGCTCGACAGGCATGCCGTAGACGTCATGATCGAGCCGCCAGCGTGCCGGAATCGAGATCGACTTCTGCGCCAGCCTCGTAATCGGGTCCCTGGTGTCCGAGCCGATAGGGATGCGGTCGAATGCGATTCGTAGATAGTCACGCGTATTCTGCAGACGCTGGTGATCCTTGCCCTTCAGCCACGGAAGCTTGGTATAACGCGGAAAGAAGTCAGCCCATCCTTCAAGCGAATCCGGTGGTTCGATACCAATCTCGGCGGCGCGTTTCATAATCGGCGAGCCAGGATAGGGAGTAAAGATGTTGGTCCAGAACTCAGCTCCGGGGAAGCGGCGGCAGACGTCCATCATGAAGTCGATGGTCTCCCTGCGCTCCTTGCGGCCCTCCCCGGGGTACGCGAAGATGATGTTGAACGAGGGGCGAATATCGGCTGCAATGCACCGCGCCGCACTCTCGTAGATCTGGTCAAAGTCCTGGAAGGTCTTGTTCATCAGCTGCAGAATCTTCGGTGAGCCAGAATCCACACCCTGGCATATCTGCTGCAGTCCTGCGCGGCGCAGTAGTTTCAGATCTTCAGTCGTTAACCGCGAGGTCAAGTTTGTGGTCGCCTGTATGCTCCACCTGTACTGCGAGTTTGCGCGAACCAATCTCTCGGCGATCTCACGTGCCCGGTCCAGGTCCACCAGGAAGTTGTCGTCGACGACCCATAGCAGTTCAAGCTTGTACCGGCGGGTAAGATCGACCGTCTCTTCTGCAAACTGTTCAGCACCTAGCGCATTCCACTTGCGTCCGTAGACGCCGCCATTGGTGCAGTACGCGCAGTCGAACGGACAGGCCAGGCTCGAGGTATACATCGCCCAGCGTCGTCCGCAGCCACGCTCATACGCATCGAAATCCGCGATCTGATACGCCTTGGGCGGCATATCCACCAGCGGCCTCAGCGCACGTTCAGGAGTCAGAATCAGCTTGCCGTCGCGTTTGAATCCGATCCCAGGAATGAGGTCCGGTGCCGAGCCGCTTTCAAGATGCTGAATCAACTCCAGCATCGCATCTTCGCCTTGGCCGCGCACGATGTAGTCCAGGCAGGTCGCCTTCAGCGTCTGATCCGGAAGCAGTGATGGGTGCCAGCCTCCAAGGATGATAGGAAAGTCAGGATTCCAATCCTTGATGCTCTGCGCCATCTCCACGGTCTCGCGAATCATCGGCCCCGTGACCAGCGAGACGCCAAGACAAAGTGCATCCTGGACCTCCAGCAGAACACGTTTCTTGAAGTCCGGAGTTATGGTCGAATCGATCAGCACCACTTCGTAGCCGGCTCGAATCAAGGGCGTCGCCACCGCGAGAATACCTAGCGGAGCAGTAGCCTCCGAACTCGCGAAGGAAGGAAAAAAGAAGACGATTTTCTTAGAGCGGGTTTTCTGGATGGGCATCGGCAACTCAAGCTCGCTAAGAGCGTTCTTACTGATGACGATCCTAGGCTGAGCGCAAAGTGAAGTTGTCGGTGCTTTGTCACTCTTTTGTCACGTTTACGTAAACGATCCCCAGCAGCGAACCTGCGCGATCTCAGTATGAGCTTCACGAGAGCCTTTGTCGTCAGCTCTTCGCAGGATTGGAGGAGAGATGCAAAGGTCCAGCATCTTCACTGGAAGGGCTAATAAAACGAACCTGATTGCGTCCGCTCTTCTTCGCAGTGTAGAGCGCGACATCTGCTTCTTGCAGTAGCTCCGCGCCTGTAATCGATTCGCGCCCATGCGTGGAAGTCGCGCCAAAACTTGCAGTCGTGTGGATCGTCGCAAGTGGCACTGTGCCGCCGTCCTGCTCCACAGCCATGCGAAGACGCTCCAGAATCGCGTATGACTCTTCCGCATTCGTATGCGGCAGAAGCAATACGAACTCTTCTCCACCCACGCGACCCAACACATCGGTCTCTCGCAACGTCTGCTTCAGCAGCGCAGCGACTCCGACAAGTACAGCATCGCCTGTGGCATGGCCATGCGTGTCGTTGAGCCGCTTGAAATGATCGAGATCCACCATGGCAACCGTAAGACTGTATTTATAGCGGGTATAGCGTGCAAGTTCTCGTTCGAGCGCCTGCTCCAGGCCGCGACGATTGAGCACCTGTGTCAGAGGGTCCAGGATGCTCTGCTGTATCAGGTTCGCCTCCAGCCGCGCATTCATCATCCAGATAAAAGCCAACGGAAGCACGGAGGTGTTCACGATGTACGCTACTGCGCTCGTAACCTCAAGCTTCCTCGAAAAGGCATCCGGATCCGCATGAAGCAGAAAGGCGACACCCACGCGAGCAAGCTCAACCATGGCGAACACGAAAAGAAATCCTCCCATCAGCAAGCGAGGCGCTCGTGTCGACCGTTCCGTCCCGGTGCACAGAATCACCGCCGCGACGAGAACCTCCAGAGCGATCGCCAGGTCCGCCAGGGCAAAGCTGCGAACCTGCGCGGGATCGTTGCGCCATGCCAGAAACAAAGGCAGCGTCGCCAGCAGAATCGCGCCGGAGATCCACACCGCCTTTTTATAACGGCCCTCAAAGTACACGATGGCTACAGTAGTGAATGCGTAGGAGAGCGGAATCATCTCGAGGTTGATCCCATGACTGATCCAGCTCGGCAGATAGTTTGCAAGAAGATCGAAGATAGCGCCTGTCGCATTCGCCAGAAAGCTGTACCAAAGCCAGCGTCGGGTCGCGTCGCTCCAGCGCTGCAGCGCCAGCACGCCAAAGATGATGGCGAAGCAAAGCAGCTGTATGTCCTGGATCAGAAGAGTCGCGTCTACCAACATGCAGCTATAGTAGCGTGGACTCTCCAGCGTTCTACCGTATGGATTTAAGCTGTACCGATCCTGTAAAGTCCCCGCTCTCGTTCAAAAGAAATGGAGAGCGCACACTCGTAGATGCTCAATCGATCCTCGACACCCAACAGCCACCATAGCCTCTTACAGAGTGCAGTACCAGAGCGCGCCACGCTGGCTTCGGTGGCTGTCACGGAACACGCACTAAGCGAAATCTCGGATCTACTCCAGATCGAATGTCTTATATTTTTTACCGACTATTCAAGTTCAAAGGGTTCCCCTAACTCCACGCTAGCCCTAAGATAGCTCCAGTACCCCTCTGGTAATCGAGCGGAAGGGCAGGGCACCCAACCAGGGGTGCCCTTATTTGCGTCTGCCGCTGTTTCTACCTGTGCGGACCAACAATCTGCCGGTGGATGGCGCCCTCAAGATAATCGACTGCACCCGATGCGATTCCTTCCTCAGACCGCGTCGTCGTGACTTCTGACGACATTGAGGCAGTGTTTTATCTATGCCTGTTGTCCCCTAAGATTCCACCTCTACTCGCAAATCCTTCTCATCCCTGCGACTCGAACTGAAGCCTTAGGTATCAAACCTACTTCGCATGCCAAGTCCGTGATCCAAAAATGTTATGAGAAGAAAGAATCATAAAACGTACCCCAAAAGGGGTACAGAAGTGCGGTTACCTTTGGGTTATGGTTCGGAGACTATCACTTAGCGGTCGTTGCAAACCAAGCTCTAGCCGTACCTCTGTCCGCGTCCGTTAGGACAAGATACGAAAGATTAGGCACCAGCTGATTCCACCTCGCGTCTCTGTACACGGAGCCTTTTGATGATGGAAGTAGCCGAGTTCCTGAGTCTTTCAGCCGCCGCCTTATTTCTCATACGCGGCGATCTTCGAGACCTCCTTCTCGACGGTGTCTCACCGCGTTCCTCTTCACCATCGCCTGGCCTCAGCGCAAGCAGAAGTGTGCTTCCCGCCATGAGAACTCGGATGGGTTTCATTCGAGCCTTGGCCGCGATCGCCGTCTTACTGACGGTCATCGGATGCGGCGGAGGATGGAGCAGCAACGGCGGCCAGCCGCCAGTCATCACCGGTCAACCCGCGAACCAGGCTGTACCCGTAGGCCAGACCGCAACCTTCGCCGTGACTGCCACCAGTGCAACCCCGATGACCTACCAGTGGTCTCTGAATGGAACGGCCATCAGCGGAGCCACCTCCAGCACCTACACCACTCCGGCAACCACCAGCGCCGATAACGGTGCCGTCTTCACCGTCACTGTGACCAACGTCGCAGGCAGCGTCACCAGCACACCCGCCACCCTTACCGTAGCTATCGGCTCTGCAACGGTCGATCCCAACGCACCGCTCATCATCACGCAACCGGCAAACCAGACCGTGCAGGCCGGCCAAATCGCCACCTTCACCGTCACGGCCACCGGAGCCGCACCCTTTACCTATCAGTGGTACAAAGGCGGCGTCGCAATCGCGGGCGCAAATTCGAACACCTACACCACTCCTGCCACAACAAGCGCCGATAGCGGCTCAACCTTCACCGTAACCGTGGCAAACTCTCTGGGAACCGTCACCAGCAACCCGGCTACATTGACGGTCATCACCCCAGCCCCCACGCCTCCCTCAATCACCGGTGAACCGATAAACCAGGCAGTAACGGCTGGACAGACGGCGACCTTCAGCGTCACCGCCACCGGCACCGGTCCTCTTACGTACCAGTGGTACCAGGGCGGAGTAGCAATCGGCGGAGCCACCTCCAGTACCTACACCACTCCGGCAACCACGGGCACCAACAGCGGCTCTATCTACACCGTCGTTGTGACGAGCCCAGGTGGCACCGTCACCAGCACACCCGCCACGTTGACCGTGAACACCGTTCCGATCGTCGTCACCTCACCCGCAAACCAGACCGTAACGGCAGGCCAAACCGCGACCTTCAACGTAACTGCCAGCGGAACAGGCCCCTTAAGCTACCAGTGGTACCGAGGCGGAGTTGCGATAGGCGGAGCAACATCGAGCAGTTACACAACCCCAGCAACAGTAAGTAGCGACATCGGCACCATCTTCACCGTCACCGTGACAAACATCGCTGGTTCAGCCACCAGTGGCCCTGCAACACTCACGGTGAACACCGCTCCCGTCATCACCACGCCACCCGCAAACCAGACCGTAACTGCGGGCCAGACAGCAACCTTCAACGTCGCCGCCACCGGCACCGCGCCTCTCACGTACCAGTGGTACAAAGACGGAACCTTGATCGCCGGAGCCACGTCCAGCACCTACACAACACCCGCAACCGTAAGCAGCGACAACGGCTCGCAGTACACCGTCACGGTCACCAACGTCGCCGGATCAGCCAACGGCGGCCCAGCCACGTTGACGGTAAAGAACTCGATCCCCGTGGCCTCGTTCCTGGCCTGCAGTCCAATCACGCCGCCCTATAACTCCTCCGCAACCCTGATCCCCACCTTCTCCGGTGGCACCGCCGTCATCGGGTCCACGGGAGTCGGAACTCTCGACATCACCGCCTCAGCCGTCAGCGGCGGCTCCTACGCAACACTGCTGATAACCGCAGCCAAAACCTACACACTCTCCGTCACAGGTACAGGAGGCGCAGTCGCCTTCACCACATGCACTGTCGTACCGCTGGGCGTCACCATCTCCAAAATCGTTCCCGGCGACGAGACAGTAGCTCCCGTAACCCAGAACTTCACCGCAACCGTCTCCGGCGGCGCAACCGACGCCCTCACCTGGACGGCATCCGGTGGAACCTTCGCCGGCAATGTATGGACCTCGCCAAACACCGTCGGCACCTACACCATCACGGCCACCAGCGTAGACGAACCCTCCGTCTCCGCCAGCACCACCATGACCATTAGCCTTCCGGTGATCACTACCCAGCCATCCAGCGAGAACGTCTGCACCAACTCCACGATCAAACTCTCCGTCGTCGCCAGATACGCCACCAGCTTTCAGTGGAACCTCAACGGAACACCCATTCAAGGCGCCACAAGCTCCAGCTACTACATCCCCAGCGCCGCTTCCATGGACAGCGGAAACTACACCGTCACCGTAACCAACGGAGCAGGTAGCGTCACATCAAACGTTGCCAAGGTCGTCGTAGGATCGACCATCACCTCGAACCCTGTCAGTCTTTCCATCCTCATCAATCAGACAGCCACCTTCTCCGTCGCAGCCACCGGCGAAGCCCCCTTCAGCTATCAGTGGTACGTCATCGCTCCCGGCGCTCCGGCAGCAGTCGCCATCGCCGGAGCAACGTCGAGCACCTACACCACCCAGGTCGCAACAACGAACTCGAACGGCGCCCAGTACTTTGCCAAGGTGACCGACGCATGCGGAGGCAGCGCCATCACCAGCGACTCTGCGACCCTGATCGTCAACGATGGCCAGGACCCGCCAACGATCATCACCCAACCGATCAGCCAGACCGTCGCGGTAGGCGGCACAGCAACCTTTACTGTGGTAGCGGCAGGAACTCCCACGCTCCTCTATCAGTGGTATCAAGTCCCCGCCGGAACGACGACGAGTAATGCAATCACCGGCGCCACCTCGGCTAGCTACACCGTGCCGGACACCGCAACCACCATCACTAACGATCAAGACGCCTACTACGTCATCGTCACCAACAGCTACGGCCAGGCCACCTCCATCAAAGCCACTCTGGCCGTAGGCAGCGGAATCCTGATCACGCAGCAGCCGACAAATCAGTACGTCAACGCGGGATCTCCAGCGACATTCTCCGTAACCGCAGTCTCCGCTCTTACCTTGACGTACCAGTGGTTCGTAGCCGCCCCCGGCAGCTCCAGCTTCGAGGTCGTCCCAGGAGCCACCTCCGCAACCTACACACAACCCTCCACGACCACAGCAGAGTCGGGCTCGGTCTACTACGTCGTCGTCACCAACGGAACGACATCTCCGGTCACCAGCACTTCGGCAGCCCTCTTCGTCGGAGCTCTATCGGGCATCGGCAACCTCTGCGAAGGTTGGACATCGCTCGGAGACGCTCTCGCCCCAGACCCCACCTGTTCCGTGCAACTCTCCGCCGCCACAAAAAATCAGGAAGGCAGCATCATCTGGCCGACCCTCATCTCCACCGGCGACATCCAGCTCAGCTTCACCATTACCACCAGCGAAGCAAGCGTTCCCCCAGCCGACGGCTTCGCTCTCGTGCTCGGCGATCCATCGCTCGGAGCAACCCCCACCAGCACCGGCCTCACCGGTGAGGGGCTCGGTGCCGAAGGAATCCCCGGATTCGTCCTCGCATTCGACGACTTCGAAAATCCAGGCGATCCACCGATTCCATACCTCGGCGTCACCAGAGGAGAAATTCCTCTCTGGAAGAATCCATACTCCAACGTCAACACCAACATCCCCGCCCTTGCGACGACAGGCTCTACCGTCTCGCACGACTACGTCGTATCCATCGTGCAGGGAATGATGACCGTAACCATGGACGGCACCCAGGTCTTCTCCGGCAGCGTCTCCGTTCCTCCCGTGGCCTACCTCTACTTCACCGCCTCTACCGGATCGGAGTACGAGCTTGCCATCATCAGCAACCTCTCAGCCACCGTCTCTGCACCATCCAACTAGTCCACCGCGCATGAGGAGACATAGAGTAATGCGATCAGTCGTACTGACATGTGTTCTGCTACTCGGAGTGGCCACCGTCGCTAAGGCTCAAGCCACCTCCGGTATCTCACATAGCGGAGACGCAGCGTTGGCCTACCACTGGGTCCACACCAACGCTCCTCCGGACGGCGGCTGCGGCTGCTTTCCCCTGAACGGCGTAGGCCTCTCCGCCTCCTGGAGCTTCGACTCCCAGCTCACCGCAGTCGCGGAGATCAGTGTCGACCACACCGGCAACGCACTCTCCTCCACCAAATCCCTGACACTAACCTCGTACATGGCCGGAGCGCGCTATCGCCTCCCACGGCCCTGGATGCACGGCGAACACGCCCTCCGCCCCTTTGCCCAGATCATCGTCGGCGGCGCACACGCTGGCGGCGGAATGGCCGGAGTCGCCGACGGAACATCCGCCTTCGCCGGTCGCATCGGTGGCGGCATCGATCTGCCAATCAACGAAGGCCTCGCCATCCGACTCATCCAGGGCGACTACTATATGACCACCTTCGCCAACTCCGCAGACAACCGCCAGAACAATCTATTGTTCGGAGCCGGCGTCGTCCTTCACTGGTACCGATAAAGCGATCCAAGCCGTCAACCCCTGACATCCACACGGTCTCAGTAATCGCAACGACTGTCTGTATGGATTGGCGTCCCCGACAAGATTCGAACTTGTGTCTTCGCCATGAGACGGCGGTGTCCTGGGCCTGGCTAGACGACAGGGACGCTCCAGCGATGACGGCTACCAACGACGGCGCCCTCACCCATTCCAACGCTACCATAGAGGCCCACCCCGCCAAAAGTCGCCGGTCCAGTCGCCACACCACCTCCGCTCACGGCATACTGGTAACAACCGAGTCCCACCCCGCACCCGCCCATGACCGCAACCAACCGCAGCTTCAAATATCTCGACGCACTCACCACTGCCTTCGTCGTCATCCTTCTCGTCTCCAACCTCATCGCCCAGAAGGTCTGCCTCATCGGCCCCTTCGGCACCGGTCGCTGGTCCCTCGGCCCCTTCGCGGTCAGTGGAGCCGTACTGCTCTTTCCCGTCACCTACATCTTTGGAGACGTCTTCACCGAGGTCTATGGCTTCGCCGCCTCCCGTCGAGCCATCTGGCTCGGCTTCTTCGGCACGTCGCTCCTCTATGTCATCGCATCCATCGTCATCGCGCTCCCATCCGCCCCCGGCTGGCGCAACCAGCAGGCCTTCGCCACCGTCTTCGGCTTCATCCCCCGCATCCTCACCGCCAGTCTCATCGCCTTCTGGGCAGGCGAGTTCGCCAACTCCTACACCATGGCTCGCCTCAAGCTCCTCACCAACGGCCGCAAGCTCTGGACGCGAACCATCGGCTCCACCGTCGTCGGTCAGGCCGTCGACACCGTCCTGGTCATCACCCTCACCTTCGGCGGCATCTACCCCGTCCGTACCCTGGTCAACATCATCCTCACCGGATACGCCCTCAAGGTCGGCTACGAGGTCCTCGCCACCCCCCTCACCTATCTGGTTATCCACTGGCTCAAACAAGCCGAGAACGCCGACGCCTTCGACCGCCACGAGAGCTTCAACCCCTTCTCCTTTGCCTCAAAAAACAGCCTCGACGCCTGATCCGGCCAGAAAATCGGAACCAGCGTCCCCGGCAGGGCGTACATTAATGAACCGGATGACCGATCTGGTTTTCTTTCACCTGAATTTACGAACCCTTACGTCTAACTGCTTCATCTAAAATGGAAATCTAAGCCGTATCCTCGTAACACATTCCTGCGGAGAGTCTTGTGCTCGTCCGCGACTGTCAGTTTTCACCCGGCAGAAGCGTTGAAGCACTATCTGTAGTTTTGAAGGAGAAGCACTTTGTCCGAGATCGTAAAAACACGCCGCACTCTCTCCTCACTTGTCGTCGCGGTCGCCTGCGCTGTCTCAGGTTGCAAATCCGCCCCTCCTCCGCAGCCTCCCCCGCAGGCGATGCCTGTGCAGGTCTCCTCCATCACGCTCTCGCCCGTCGCCAACGCCGACACCTACGTCGCCACCATCAAGAGCCGCCGCTCCTCCACCATGCAGCCGCAGGTCGACGGAAATATCGTCAAGATCTACGCCCACGCCGGTCAGGCGGTCAAAGCAGGAGAGGTGCTCATGCGCATCGATCCGCTCAAGCAGGTCGCCACGGTCGTCTCCCAGCAGGGAACTCAGGCACAGAAGAAGGCTGTCTACGACTACTCCAGGATCGAAGAGGAGCGCCAGCGCAAGCTCTTTGAGGCCGGTGTCGTCTCGCGTGATGCCTACGATCAGGCCACCCAGGCCTACCAGAACGCCAAGGGCGACTACGAGTCCAACGTCGCCCTCACCGACACCCAGAAGCAGCAGCTCGCCTACTACGACATCCGCGCTCCCTTCGCCGGCGTCGTCGGCGATATCCCCGTTCACCTCGGCGACTACGTCTCTCCCACCACCGTCCTCACCACCGTCGACGAAAACGCCGACCTCCAGGCCTACATCTACGTCCCCACCGAGCGCGCCTCCCAGATCCGCACCGGCCTTCCCGTGGAGATCGTCGACACCGCAGGAAACGTCCTCGCCAAGTCCACCGTCAACTTCCTCTCCCCGCAGGTAGACAACGGTCTGCAGAGCATCCTCGCCAAGGCGGATATTCCACACGCCACCGAACGCCTGCGTAACCAGCAGCTCGTCAAGGCTCGCATCACCTGGAGCACCTCACCTGCGCCCACCGTTCCGGTCCTTGCCGTCAGCCTCATCGGCGGCCAGTCCTTCGTCTACGTCGCCACACCCAAGGGAGACGGATACGTCGCCCATCAGGTCGCGGTCAATCTCGGCGAGACCGTAGGCAACAACTACCCGGTCCTTGGCGGTCTCAAGCCCGGCGACAAAGTCATCCTCTCCGGCCTGCAGTTTCTGCAGGAAGGTGCGCCCGTCAAGCCACTCGGCTAAGCAACAGATGTTCGTCTTACTGCGAAGCCGGCCTCAGGTTCGCACTCTTATTCGCTCCACCCCCGGGCCTACGGTCCGGCCAGAGGTAGCCCTTGTTTGTAGATTTTTTTATCCGTCGCCCGATCTTCGCAACCGTATGCGCCCTGCTTATCGTGCTTGCCGGTGCCGTCTGCATTCCCACGCTGCCCATCTCGCTCTATCCGCAGCTCGCCCCTCCGCAGGTCGTCGTCACCAGCAACTACATCGGCGCCAACTCCAAGGACGTTGAGTCCGCCGTCACCATCATCCTCGAACAGTCCATCAACGGCGTCGAGGGTATGCGTTACATGAGCTCGACCAGCTCCAACGACGGCACCTCGGCCATCACCGTCACCTTTGACACCGGCTACGACCTCAACATCGCCGCCGTCGACGTGCAGAACCGCGTCGCCTCCGTCCAGGGCCGTCTCCCCGCCACCGTCAACAACACCGGCATCAGCATCACCAAGGCCAACTCCAACTTCGTCCTCGCCGCCGGCTTTATCTCTCCCGACAAATCCCTCTCGCAGGACTTCATCTCCAACTACATCGACGTCTACATCAGCGACGCGCTCAAACGCGTACCCGGCGTCGGTGCCGTCGTCATCTTCGGCGAACGCAAGTACGCCATGCGTCTCTGGCTCGATCCCAACCGCCTCGCCGCCCGCGGCCTCACCGCCCTCGACGTCACCAACGCCCTCGCCGAACAGAACGTCGAAGTCCCCGCCGGACAGCTCGGTCAGCAGCCCGCCGATCGCAGCCAGACCTTCCAGATGGCCGTGCGCGTCGTTGGCCGCTTCAACGACCCCAAGCAGTTTGAAAACATCGTCATCAAAAACAGCAGTACCGCTGGCGGACTCGTTCTCCTCAAAGATATCGGCCGCGCCGAACTCGGTGCCGAAAGCTACGACACCGACCTGAAGTTCCAGGGAACCGACTTCGCCGGTGGAGAGGCCGTCGGCGTTGGTGTCCAGCAGCTCTCCAACGCCAACGCCCTCGACGTCGACAAACGCTGCCGCGCCGTCCTCGCCGAGCTCGAAAAGAATTACCCGCCCGGACTCAAAGGCATCATCGCCGTCGACACCACCCTCGTCATCGGCGAGTCCGTCAAAGAGGTCGTTCAGACCATCGGCGAAGCCATCATCATCGTCATCATCGTCATCTTCCTCTTCCTGCAGGACTGGCGCGCCACCATCATCCCCGCCGTAACCATCCCGGTCTCCCTCATCGGAACCTTCGCCTTCATCAAGATCTTCGGCTTCTCCATTAACTCGCTCACCCTCTTCGGCATCACCCTCGCCACAGGACTCGTCGTGGACGACGCCATCGTCGTCATCGAAAACGTCCAGCGCCACCTCTCCGGCCATGCACTCCTGCCGGAAGGCAGCTCCTCCAAGAGCGACCACGCCGTCTCCACCACCAAAGGCGCGGGCACCGAGATGGAGGCCGTCACCTCCGACCCCCACACCGCCACCAGCGTCGCCATGGCCGAGGTCACCTCCGCCGTCATCGCGACCTCGCTCGTTCTCATCTCCGTATTTATCCCGGTCAGCTTCTTCCCCGGCACCACCGGCATCCTCTACAAACAGTTCTCGCTCACCATCGCCTTCTCCATCGCGATCTCCGCCTTCAACGCCCTCACCCTGTCTCCCGCTCTCGCCGCCATCCTCCTTCGCACCGAGACCAAACACACCGGCCTGCTCGGCATGATCCTCAACCCCATTGAGACCTTCATCCAATGGATCATCCGCATCTACGCCCGCATGGTCACCTTCGTCGTCCGCATTCGCTACGTCGTCCTGCTGTTCTTCGCCGGCTCTCTCGCCGCCACGGCGTACATGTACAACCACGTCCCCACGGCCTTCATCCCGCAGGAAGACCAGTCTTACTTCCTCATCATCATTCAGACCCCGCCCGGCGCCTCGCTCAGCTACACCTCCGACTTCGCCGACAAGGTCTCCGCCTTCGTCCGAAAAAATGACGGCGTCTTCGGCACCTTCTCCGTCATGGGCTTCTCGCTCTCCGGCGGTAGCTCGCCAAACTCCGGCCTCATCTTCGCCCCGCTCAAACCCATCGATGAGCGCACCAAGATGGGCGCCAACTTCAGCGCCAAGGCCATCGTCGCCGACGTCGGTCCCAAGCTCTTCGGCATCCCCGGAGGCATCGCCTTCGCCGCCGAGCCCCCCGCCATCGCCGGCATCGGCACCGTCGGCGGCTTCCAGTTCATCCTCCAGGACGGCGGACGCAACACCTTCTCCGACATCGACCGCATCGCCCACACCATCGTCGGCCAGTCCCGCGCCCCCGGCTCCGGACTCACCGGCATGAACACCACCTTCACCGCCAACGATCCTCAGCTTCTCGTCACCATCAACCGCGAGAAGGCAAAGACCATGGGCGTCCCCTTCACCCAGATCTCTGCCGCCCTCGGCACCTTCATGGGTTCCAGTTACGTCAACGACTTCGACTTCAACAATCGCTCCTACCGCGTCTACGTCCAGGCCGACGCACCCTTCCGCCGCAACGCGCAGGACCTGCGTCAGTACTACGTCGCCTCCACCACCGGCCAGATGATCCCGCTCGACAACCTCGTCAGCATCACCGAGACCTCCGGCCCCCAGGTCATCAACCACTACAACCTCTTCCGCTCGGCTGAGATCGACGGCTCGCCCGCACCCGGCCTCAGCTCCGGTCAGGGCCTCGACGCCATGGTCAAGCTCTTCGAGAAGAACAAGCTCCAGGGCATGACCTACTCCTGGACCGGTCTCGCACTCGAAGAAGTCGAGTCCGCCGGCAAAGCCATCATCATCTTCGGCCTCGGCCTTCTCGTCGTGTATCTCACCCTCTCGGCCCAGTACGAAAGCTTCGCGCTTCCGTTCATCATCCTGCTCGCCGTCCCCACCGCCGTCCTCGGAGCCCTCTCGCTCGTCGCCCTCCGCGGCCTCGACGACGACGTCTACGTTCAAATCGGTCTGGTCATGCTCATCGGCCTCTCCGCCAAAAACTCCATCCTTATCGTTGAGTTCGCCGAGCAGCTCATCGGCCAGGGCAAGTCCATCATCGACTCCGCCATCGAGGCTGCCGAGCTTCGTCTCCGTCCCATCCTCATGACCTCGATCGCCTTCATCCTCGGCGTCGGGCCTCTCTACTTCGCCACCGGCGCCGGAGCCTACGGACGCCACTCCGTCGGAACCGCCATCATCGGCGGCATGGTTCTCTCCACCGCCCTCAACCTCTTCTTCATCCCTGTCCTCTACGTGATCCTGAAGACCATCCTCGTACGCTTCTCCGGAGGAGTCGCAGCCCCGTCCCGTCCGATCGAGAAGACCCTCCCGCCCGAGGCCGCACACTAAACCTCATTCAACCAACCGGCGATAGCAGTTCACCGCTATCGCCGGTTTTTCTCGTCCGTCATCCCTCAATCCTCTACCGTTGCCTGCCCCTTTGTTTGTCACTCCGCAGCGAAGCGGAGGAATCTGCTGTCCTCGAATCCCACTTACGCTAATCCGCCGCCAAGCTATCATTCCCCATGGCACCCCAAAGCTGGCTTCCCGAAGCCAACCTCCCCACCGCAGACTTCCCCCTGACCCACCTCCCCTACGGAGCCGTCGAAGTCCACGGCCAGCAGCATCTCTGCGTAGCCATCGGCACCCACCTCCTCGACCTCTACGCCCTCGCCGAAGCCAATCTCCTCCCCACCCATCTCCATCCCGCCTGCCAATCCCCAACCCTCAACGCCCTCCTCACCCAGGGCCATCAAGCCTGGACCCACCTCCGCCAGACCCTCACCACCCTCCTCGCAGCCGATGCACCCCACCGCACCCTCACCGAAGCCGCCCTTCACTCCATCGCCGGAGCCACCCTCCTCAAACCCATCGACATCCCCAACTACACCGACTTCTACGCCTCCATCCACCACGCCACCCGCGTCGGCCTTCTCTTCCGCCCCGACCAGCCCCTGCTCCCCAACTACAAACACATCCCCATCGGCTATCACGGCCGCGCCTCCTCCATCGCCGTCAGCGGAACCCCAGTCATTCGCCCCACCGGCCAGACCCGCCCGTCAACTCCATCGGACCAACCATCCTTCATACCCACCAACGCCCTGGACTACGAACTCGAACTAGCACTCTACATCGGCCAATCCAATCCCCAGGGCACACCCATCCCCATCGAACAGGCCCCCCACTACATCTTCGGCATCAGCCTCCTCAACGACTGGTCAGCCCGCGACCTTCAGTCCTGGGAGTACCAACCCCTCGGCCCCTTCCTCGCCAAAAACTTCGCCACCACTATCTCCCCCTGGATCACCCCCCTCGCCGCCCTCGAACCCTTCCGTGCCTCCGCCACACCCCGCCCATCCGACGACCCAAAACTCCTCCCATACCTCCACTCCAAAGCCGACCAGACCCACGGCGCCTTGAATTTAAAACTTGAAGTATTTCTTTCAACCCAAACCATGCGCGACAACAAGCTGCCACCATTCCAGCTCAGCCAGTCCAACCCCAAAGATCTCTACTGGACCCCAGCCCAACTGGTCACCCATCACACAAGCAACGGCTGTAACCTCCAGATCGGAGACATCCTCGCCACCGGAACCATCTCCGGCCCCTCTGACGCCTCAGCCGGCTGCCTCCTCGAACTCACCCGCAACGGCTCCGTCCCCATCACCCTCCCCACCGGCGAATCCCGAACCTTCCTCCTCGACGGTGACGAGATCATCCTCCGCGCCCACTGCGACGCCCCCGGCCACCCCCGCATCGGCCTCGGCGAATGCCGCGCCACCATCCTCCCCGCCCGCTCATCTCTCTAAGCCATATAGATCAAAATTGAATCAAAGCACGCGTCGTAAATTCACGACATCGCCGAACGGCGTCGGCTAAATCTTCAAATAAAGTATCGAGCATGCCTCAGAAACCGGGCAAAATCAGCATGTCAAGCGGCAAACTCACCTAAGTCCATCAAACTAAACCGCATCCACGTTGCCGATCAGTTATGCCCAAACCGTTAAACTGGTTATAGAGATCAAATAGTTCAGGAACTCGAGGGACCCATAGCAGTCGAAAGTTGTTCGCCGTAACAGTCAACGTGCAAGTAGAAGTCCAGACCTAAAGTATCTGAATCGAAGACTTTGCGCCAAATCAGGGGGAGTGGGGGAGGGGTGGGCCTAGCCAACTCCATGCCATCGGCATATCCTCATCCCTGCATCGAACTGAACTGGAGAAACTTGCCATGGCTACATCGACTCTCGCTCACAACGCACCAACGACGACCGAAGACTTCCTCCCGCTCAAGGGAACCGACCACGTCGAGTTCTACGTCGGCAACGCCCGCCAGTCCGCCTACTTCTATCGCGCAGCCTTCGGCATGTCCCTCGTCGCCTACGCCGGCCCCGAGACCGGTCAGCGCGACCGTGCCAGCTACGTCCTCCAGCAGGGCAAGGTGCGCTTCGTCCTCACCACCGCCCTCCGCTCCGACTCTGAAATCTCCCGCCACGTCGAAAAGCACGGTGACGGCGTCCACGCCATCGCCCTCTGGGTCGACGACGCCACCCAAGCCTGGAAAGAGACCACCAGCCGCGGTGCCACCAGCGTTCAGCCACCCACCGAAGTCTCCGACACCCACGGCCGCGTCACCACCTCCAGCATCGCCGCCTACGGCGACACCATCCACACCTTCGTCGAACGCACCGACTACAAAGGCGCCTTCTTCCCCAACTACAAAGCCATCCCCCACGACCCCATCGCCCGCCCCGTCGGCCTGCTTCACATCGATCACATCGTAGGCAACGTCGGCTGGAACTCCATGAACCAGTGGGTCGACTTCTACCGCGACGTCATGGGCTTCGGCCTCTACCAGCACTTCGACGACAACGACATCTCCACCGAGTACTCCGCCCTCATGTCCAAGGTCATGGCCAACGGCAACGGATACGTCAAGTTCCCCATCAACGAGCCCGCCGAAGGCCGCCGCAAGTCCCAGATCGAGGAGTACCTCGACTTCTACGGCGGTCCCGGAGTCCAGCACATGGCCCTTGCCACCAACGACATCCTCGCCACCGTAGCCGCCATGAAGCACCAGGGCGTCGACTTCCTCACCGTCCCCCACTCCTACTACACCGAGCTGCAGGATCGCATCGGCAAGATCGACGAGCCCATCCACGAGCTGGAAAAACTCGGTATTCTCGTCGACCGAGACAACGAAGGCTACATGCTCCAGATCTTCACCAAGCCCGTCGAAGACCGCCCCACCGTCTTCTACGAGATCATCCAGCGCAAAGGCAGCCGCAGCTTCGGCAAAGGAAACTTCAAAGCCCTCTTCGAAGCCATCGAGCGCGAACAAGAGCTCCGCGGCAACCTCTAACCATCTCCCGCTGGCCGAAACCCAAGCCGACCAGCGGGAGGCCCCAAGAATCTGGCATCCCCACGACCGGTAAAAAAGTCACGAAGTGACCTCCCCACGAGCAGTGGACCCGTCCGGCAGGACCGATCTTCTAAATGTATAAATATCCGTTACAAATGAATAATCATTAGTGTTGACGCGGCTTTTGCGCTCATCCATGCTCTCCATATGAGCACGCAGCCAATCGAGATCACTAACCCGGCGATCCTCTCCACCGCATCTTCCACTCCCGCAAGCTTCCTGATGTGTCCTCCCCGGCTCTACGACGTCAACTACGTCATCAACCCCTGGATGGCCGGCAACGTCCACGCCTCCTCGCGCGAACGCGCAGCCGAGCAGTGGGAGCACCTCTACCAGGCCGTCAGCGAAGTAGCCGAAGTCCAACTCATCGACCCACAACCCGGCTCGCCCGACATGGTCTTCACCGCCAACGCCGGTCTCGAACGCAGCGGCATCGTCGCCATCAGCAGCTTCTTCCACCCCGAGCGCCAGGGCGAAGAGCCACACTTCCGCCAGTGGTTCCACAACGCCGGCTACCTCGTCATCGACACCCCGCGCTCAACGCCCTTCGAGGGCGAAGGCGACGCCCTCTTCAGCACCGACGGCACCCGTCTCTGGGTCGGCTACGGCCCCCGTACCACACCCTCCAGCCATCAGCCCCTACGAAAGATCTGGAACATCGAGGTCGCCTCGCTCCACCTCATCGATCCCCGCTTCTACCACCTCGACACCTGCTTCGCCCCGCTCGAAGGCGGCTATGCCATGTACTTTCCAAAGGCCTTCGACCAAGCCTCGCTCGAGAAGATCGAAGACTTCTACCCAGCAGAAAAACGAATTATCGTCAGCGAAGCCGATGCCGTATGTTTCGCCTGCAATGCAATCAACGTCGACCGCACGATCATCCTCAACCAGGTCAGCAGGGAACTAAGCGCCCAGCTCGAGTCCAAAGGCTTCCATGTCGTCCAGGTCGCCCTCAGCGAGTTCCTCAAGGCCGGCGGCGCAGCCAAGTGCCTCGTCATGAAGCTGAGCCCACCACCCAGCACGCTCAGCGCCTAAAACACACTGGCCCGATGTTCACGCAGAATCGAACATCGGGCCAGTGCGCGTACCAACTCCGCCGCGCATAGAAACGTTCCGCTCATCCGTCTACTGAAATCGTCTACTGAAATCTCAGATAAACATTACCTGCAGTCGAAAACGTAACCTTCGCGGTAGATCCCGAATTTGCCATCGTCGCACCGGTCCAGCTCCCTGTTGTCACCCACTGCCCAGCCTGCAGTCCCCCAGTTCGTGCAGCCCCCTCATTGGCGAGCCACGGCAGCAGCCGCATCAGGTCGCCTGACGTATTCGACCCCGTCCGCTCCACCCTAACCACACCATCCACGGCGATCACGACATGTTCGGTTTTGAAGTCGATCTTCTTCCAGTCATCGACCGCCGGACCATAGACAAATCCACCATGCATCTGCAGATCGCCGATCATGGATAGCCGTTCTATCGTAAGAGGCGTTTCGAAGCCACTCTCAAGCACCTCGATCGCTGGATGACAACTTGCAATCGCCTTCACGACTTCCTCCATCGTGTAAGGAGTAGCTCGTGGCGGCAGATCCTCCCCCATCCGAAACGCAATCTCCGACTCCAGACCACGCAGCCGCCGAACGCCTTCCATCGTCACCTCACTCGCCGCGATCCACGCCAGTGGCATCGGCGCAAACATCGGTGTCGCCTCAGCTGTGGGAGCACCCACCTTCCATCCGCCGATATCGCCATAGGCCGCGGCGATACGATCCTGCAGGAAATAGGCTTCCTCTAAACTCTCCGGCCGCAACTCCGCAGGTAGATCTGCAATCGGTGTCCCTGTCCGCCGTGCATCGAGCAGCAGGTCCGCCGCGTCCGTTAGCTGTTGTTCTCTGGCTCCAGTCATCATGTTTCCAGTGTCTCTCAACCCGACCGCTTCTGTCTCCCAGTCGAGCGCTACTTCAAGTCCCTGCTCTTTCCCAAACTCAACAGATTCGCAAACAACCGATAGGCTCCCGGCACACCCTCCGGCAGCTCACGATAGAGAGCAAAGGCCACATACACATAAACACCCTTGCCCGTCTTCGCCACCAGCAGGCCGCCCTTTTGCGGGTCCTGTCCCGGATCATGCGTCTCCAGCAGCGCCTGATACTGCGGATCCCAACTCTCCATGAAGCTGTGTCCACGTTCTTCCACCCACCCATCAAAGTCCCGCTCCGTAATCCTGTTCGGCCAGCTCAGCGCCGGACTCTCCGGCATCAGCAGTTTCACCGGCGCGGCCTCGTTCACCACCTTCTCTTCTTCCCCCAGCGAGTACGGATAAGGTCCATAGTCGAACGTCCCGCGGTTGTACTGAACAATCACCACGCCGCCGTTTCTCGCATACTTCAGCAACTGCCCATTCGCCGCCGCCAGTCCAGGATGCGCCGCATACGCCCGCACTCCAAGCACCACCACGTCATATCCCGACAGCTTGCCACCGGCCACATCATCCATCGTCAGCGTCGTCGCATGCACCCCAAGGTTTTCAAGCGAGGCCTGCACCTCGTCCCCCGTCCCTGGCAGATATCCCACCTTCAATCCCGGCGCGACTTTCACATCCACGCCTCGCGCCTTATAGGTGGCCGGTCTGTAAAGATTCGCCGGCAACACCCCCGCGTACCCAACCGTCTCGTACCCCTCGCGATAGTCCTTACCCGCATAGGTAGCCACCGCCGTCATCGTATAAGCAGTCTCCGAGATCTTCTCCGGTGTCACCACAAACGGCACCTCAACCGAATCTCCGTCCTTCGCCAGCGAGAACTCTCCCCGCTCCGGTGAAGCCGTCCAACCCGGTGGCAGTTCCAGCTTTACCGTTCCAGCTGCCGGTCCCTTCACATTGCTCTTCACCTGCGCCGTCATCATCAGCGTCTTCTCGGTAAGCGGAACCACCCCAGCCGCCGGCGACACCTGCACCGAGATCGCCGGAGCAACCACCAGCGGCTCATACACCGTACCCTGTCCCGTCACGCGATGCAGCGTCTGCACCACCTGCCCCAGCCGCACCCCTACGCCGTCATAATCAACCGTCACCCACGCCGTCAAAGGAGGCAAGGGAAGCGAGGCATTCCGCATCGCCGGATCAGCCACATCATAGTAAGCCTGCTCGATCCCCGGCCGCGAAAAAGGAGGCCGTGTCGCCTTCGCATCCACAGGCAGCTTCACCGTGAAACGCACATCATCAGCCTTATCACCCGCTATCGTGACGTCTCCAGCTCTTGCGTCGGCTCTAGCAGAGGTCGCACCCGCGCTCGACTCCAGCCCCGAAGCCGTCACCTTTACCGGCACATTGCTTCCATTTACAACACGCACCTGTACCGCGAACGTCTGCCCCGGCACGGCAGTCACAAAGGTATCGTTGCCGTCGCCGATCCGAGCAAATGGCCCCGTCTCCGCCTTCCCCGCCACCTGCGCCCGCAGACTCAATCCCAACGCCTCCACCAGCGCATCATTGAACTGCACCCGCTTCACCCTAAGCTCATGCAGCACGTCGAACTTCTCTTGAGCTGCCAGTCCGCTCGCCTCTACCTTCGCAATCAACGCATCCGTAGCCTTCAACCCATCACTCAGAAACGGAGCAGTCTTCTCCGGCGCAGCAATCTTGTAACTCGCCATCGCCTGCTGCACCAACCCATCGATCTTCGCCAGGTCTTGCTTCAAAAATCTCGTCTCATCCGGAGCAAGCGAAGCAACTCCCGTCAGCGAAACATCCACGCCATCGAAGAAACTCTTCTCCTGCTCACCCGAAGAAACTCTAGACCCATACCGGTGATACGGCACATCGAACTCCCCCGCCGCCGGAATCCCCATCCCACCATTCTGCGTCTTCTGCTGCCCCAGCCCCAGCCGCCCAAACTGCAGATAGCTCATCCCCAGCACCGGGCTATAGTCACCCTCCGGCACCGTCACATTCGCCTTCGGAGACTCCGTCGTCCACACCTTCGTCACGTAGTTATAAAACCGTGCCGGCGCATACTTCCCCGTCGCATAGTCGTACATGCCCTTCTCCGATACAGAGAAGAACGGCACGCGCCCATACACCTTCAGCGGACTCCACGGCATCAGCCCCTGCGCAATCTGATCCGGAAAGACCTTCGGATCACCCGCCGCCTCAAACACCTCCTGCGCCATCTCACCCGAGACCTGGTGCTGCCCATGCCCGTCTGTAATCCCACCGATAAACACTGCCGTCACCACCAGCGGCCGATACAGCCTCACCGCCCGCACCGCGTCGTACAACACGCGATCGTGACCCCAGCTATCGAAGCTCTCCTCCTTCGTCTTCGAAAACCCGAAGTCCAGCTGCGTCCCCCACATCTGGTCGATCCCCATATACCGCCCAGCGGCCAACAGCTCCTGCGTCCTCACCAGCCCCAGCGCGTCGTCGAAGTCTCCCGACATCAGATTCTGCCCACCCTCGCCCCGGGTCAGCGTCATCATCGCAACATGCGCGCCCTGGCCTCGCGCTTCATACGTCAACATGCCGCCGTCCTCATCGTCAGGATGCGCCACAATCATCATCAGACTCGCGCGCGTCCGCAACTTCACCAAACTCTGCCAGAGCGCCGTAGCTCCCTCGTTCGCCGCGATCTCCCGCACCCCAACCGCAGCCCGAACCTGCTCTCCGGCCAGGTTCGCCGGATCCTGCAGCTTCTGCCCACCCACAGCCCCGCCCGACATTGCAAGCGCCACTGCCGTAACCGCACCCAGGCCCGTAAAACTCCGCATAATCGTCATTAACCTCTAATCTCTCACACCATTCCCCCTGAATCACCCTCAAATCCGCAATCTTAAGCAACAAAGAATCAGGCTCAAGCCACAACAACCCAGGTAGCTCATTCGTAGATAAGAGCTCTCGCTGGGATATGGTTTTAAAGATGACAGACCTGCCCGAGAGTCTCTTCGCAAATCCGGTTTGGAGCGCCCTTCACAGCGTGCACCGCCGCTTTGCCATCTCGTCCGGAGAAGCCTCTCGCTATCCCGCCGATGTTTCACCCTTCGCCGCAGTCGCCACGCCAGGCGCCGCCGCGCTCGAGCAGCTTGCCTCGCTCCTCGTGCCGGAAGAGTCGGTCTGGGTCGTCGCTGAAAGCCTTCCCGAAGTACCGAGCCTTCGCTTCAAGACAAAACTCGAATGCCTGCAGATGGTCTTACCCGAGGACATGAATCTTCCAGCACCATCCATCGACATCGTTCCCCTGTCCAACAGTGACGCCCCGGCGATGGTCGCCCTCACCGACGCCGCATTCCCCGGTTTCTTCCGCATCCGCACCTGCGAGATGGGTTCCTACTACGGAATCCGATCCGGCGGAGAGCTGATCGCAATGGGGGGCGAGCGTCTCATGCTCGATGGCTACCCGGAGATCAGCGGCATCTGCACCCATCCTGAACATCGCGGAAAAGGATACGCAGAAGCAATCATCTGGCACATCGCGCGTGCCCATCGACGCAACGACCTCGTCTCCTGGCTGCATGTAGCCTCACCCAACGAACGCGCCATCAGGCTCTACAGCAGGATGGGCTTCGTCGAATCCCGCAGGATCATGCTGCATCGCCTGTCGCTCAAAGCGGAATCAGACAATAACGCTTAGTGCTTAGCGATGTAGATGAAGCGCAACAGAAAGAGCGTAGCAAGAAGATAGAGCATCCAGTCCTTGCGTTGCGCCCTCCCCGTAATCACCTGCAACAGTGCATAGCTGGTGAGCCCAAAGCTGAGACCGTCGGCGATCGACCACGTAAGCGGAATCGTTGCAACCGTCAGAAACGCCGGAATGCCGATCTGCGGGTCATCCCACTCGATCGTGCCAAGTCCAGTGAGCATAAGTCCGCCAACCAGAATCAGCGCGGGCGCAGTGGCGAATGTAGGGATAGGTCCCACCAGTGGAGCTACAAAGAGAGCGCAGAAAAAAAGAAGGCCTGTGACGATTGCAGTCACGCCCGTGCGCCCTCCCGCAGCCACACCCGCGGATGATTCGATATAGCTGGTCACCGTACTCGTTCCGGTCAGCGAGCCCAGGATAGTCGCAGTAGCATCCGCAAAGAAGATGCGGTTGAGCCGGGGGATCGTATGATCCGGCGCAATCAAACCAGCGCGCTGCGTAACAGCAACCAGCGTGCCGATATTGTCGAAGAGATCGACAAACAGAAAGACGAAGATAATCTCGAACCCGCCAATGCGCAGCGCTCCGGGTATATCAAGATGAAAGGCCGTCGCCTTGATTGCAGAAAGATGGTACGGCTCAGGCTGCCAGTGAACCTGGTGGCACAGCACCCCAAGAAAAGTAGTCGCCAGCACTCCGATCAACATCGAAGCCCGGATACGCAATACCTGCAGCACCGCGATGAGCAGCAGCCCAAAGATCGCAAGCGCAGTCTGCGGAGCACGAAGGTTTCCCAGCGTTACCGTGGTCGCGACACTAGGTACGATGATGCCAGCATTTCGGAAACCGATAAAGGCGATGAATAGTCCAATGCCTCCTCCAACCGCAGCATGAAGCTGATGCGGAATCGCAGCCACTAGCCGCTGCCGAATCCCCGAAAAGGTGAGCGCAAGAAAAATAACTCCAGACAGAAAGACAGCGCCCAGCGCAGTCTGCCACGGCACACCCATCCCCTTCACGACGGTATAGGTGAAGTACGCGTTGAGCCCCATGCCGGGAGCCAGCGCCAGCGGATAGTTCGCAGCCGCTCCCATCAGGATGCTGCCGAACGCTGCGCACAGGCACGTAGCAGCGGTCACCGCCGCAAGCGGCATACCCGTCTCCGACAGAATCGCCGGATTCACGAAGATGATGTACGCCATCGTGATAAACGTAGTGAGGCCGGCAAGGATCTCGGTACGCCAGTTCGTGTCGTGTGCGGAGAAGCCGAAGTACTGTTCCAGGCGTATGCGAATGGGTGTCAGGTCGGGCTCCTGTTCAGCGCGGAAACTAAAATGGGTGGAGTAGCTACAGCATAGCCTGAGAGGAACGGAATGACTGCCGAGGATGTGAAGAAATTATTAGGGCTGCAGCCGCACCCGCGCGAAGGCGGATGGTACGTGCGAACCTACGAGTCTGCGGAAACAGTATCACCCAAGGCCTTCAGCGATAGCCGGTACGAAGGCCCGCGACGCACCGGAACCGCAATCTACTACCTGCTCGAACCCGGAACCTTCAGTGAGATGCATCGCCTAAAAAGCGACGAGGTCTTCCACTTCTACGCAGGCGACGCAGTAGAGATGCTGCAACTGTTTCCAGATGGAAAAGGAGCAACCGTGATCATCGGCAACAACCTGCTGCGTGGTCAAAGGCCGCAGATCGTGGTGCCGCGCAACATCTGGCAAGGCTCCAGACTGGCCGATGGCGGCCAATGGGCTCTCCTCGGCTGCACGGTTAACCCAGGCTTCGAGTTTGAAGACTACGAGTCCGGCCAGCGCACGGAGTTATGCTCTGCATGGCCAGAGTTCGCCGAAAAGGTTACGCTGCTCACGCGCGACTAAGCGTAAGCAGCGTTCACAAAAGTATCGTTCGCAAAAGCTACAACGCCGTCAGCAAACTAAGCCTTCAGCGTCACATGCGTAGCGTGCATCTGAGCCTTGATCACCAGCTCCGCCGCCAGTAGACACTGCGCCTGGTCCTGCGCAACGTGCGTCCTGTTCACGATATCCGCAATGAACTGCTGCCCAAACGGAAGCGTTAGGTTATTGCAGTCGATATACCGAGCCTGCTTGCCGTCCACAATAAACAGATTGTTCCCCTGCTTCTTCACCGCGACGTCCGTGTACTTCCTGACCTCGATGTAACCCTCAGTCCCAAGAATGAACAACCGCCCGTCACCCCACGTCCCCAGGCCATCCGGAGTAAACCAGTCCAGCCGAACATAACCGAACCCGCGATCTCCGCGCAGCATCATGTCGCCGAAGTCTTGAAACTTCGGCCGCTGCGGATGCGCCACATTTGCAATCTGCGAAGCCACCACCTGCGCCTCGGTCGAGTTCGTGTAATACAGAAACTGGTCCACCTGATGCGATCCGATGTCGCACAGAATCCCCCCATAAAGCTCCGGATCCCAGAACCACTCCGGCCGCCCGGTTCCTCCGCCCGCATCGCCATGCCCTTGCGTAATCTGGTGCGGCGCGATGTTGATCGTCTGAATCACCCTTCCAATCGCACCCGCATGCACAAGCTCCCCAGCCTTCACTGCAGCCTTCACCTCCAGCCGCTCGCTGTACATAATGCCGTAGATTCTATGCGTCTCTGCAATCGTCTTGCGCACCGCCGCCAGCTGTTCCAGCGTCGTAATCCCCGGCTTGTCGCTCAGATAATCCTTGCCATGCTTCATCACGCGCACACCCAGCGGCGCCCGCTGATTCGCAATCGCCGAACTCAGCACCAACTGGATCGAAGCATCGTTGAGAATCTCATCCTCACTCCCCACCATCTTCACATCCGGATACCGCTTCTTGAACGCGGCAATCTTGTCCGGCTCCGCTCCATACGCCGCGACCATCACGCCGCCGCCGCGCTGCATCGCTCCGATCATCCCGTAGATATGGTCGTGCGCCATGCCGCACACCGCAAACTTCACCGTATACTTAGGCGCCGTCTCCGCATCTTGATTCGGCTGCGCTGACTCATACGTCACGCGTGGGTCTCCCGGCTCCATCCCCAGCGCCGCGCTGGAGAGTCCCGTCAGCATACCGGCTGAACCAAGCACTCCGCCCGCCGCGCTCTTAAGAAACGCCCGCCGTCCAATCGTATCTTCACTCATTGTCATCTCCTGTGCTTCGCAGCGCCGAAATCCATTTCATTCTTGGTCCAAACAAAATACTTCCTTCGTATAACTCTTTGCAAGTCCGTGCTAAATCTACTAGCACCTCAGCGCCCGTTTCTTCACGGTTTGAGCCTCGAAGATTATCGAAGCCTACACTTCACTTAAATGCTATTCACGACAGCCGCTCATTGCAAACGTTGGTGGACACAGATCCCCGCATCACGGGTAGAGTCGCTCCTTGCTCCACGCATCTCCCCGTCGCTCAAACACAAATCTGTCGTGCAACCGCGCATCTCCATCCATCCAGAACTCGATCCGCTCCGGCAACAGCACATAACCCCGCCAGTACGCAGGCCGCGGAATCTCACAGGGAAACTCCTCCTCCAACTTCCTCACGCGAGCCTCCAGCACCTCGCGCCCAGCCAGCACGCGGCTCTGTTGCGATGCCACCGCTCCAAGCTGGCTCGCTCTCGACCGGCTGTGAAAGTAAGCCTCCGCGTCTTCCCCCGGCAGCTCCCTCACGAGCCCGGAGATCCGTACCTGCCGACGCAGCGACTTCCAATGAAAGCACATCGCCGCTCTCGGATTTTCAGCCAGCTCCAACCCCTTCTGGCTCTCGGCATTCGTATAGAACGCGAACCCCCGCGCGTCTGCCCGCTTCATCAGTACCATACGCACACTCGGCATACCATCCGCCGTAGCAGTCGCCAGCGCCACCGCATTCGGATCGTTCACCTCACTTACTACAGCCTCTTTCATCCACGTATCGAACAACGCCATCGGTTCAACGGCAGCCTCAGCTTCGGTCCCATCCATAACCAACATCTCCCATTCGTCTGATTCGTCTAAGTCTATAGACGCAAAACAGCCAACAGGCGCGAAGCCCGGCTGAAAAAGAAATCCCTTCCTTCCCGTCTCATCACCATCTATGATTCGACGACCGAGAGCTAAAGGGAGATCTTCATGGCGAAGAACATCGTCATCTGCTGTGACGGCACCGGCAACGAGTACTGCGATCACAACTCCAACGTCGTGCAGCTCTACAAAGCCATCATCGTCGACGGCAAACGACAGGTCGCCTACTACCATCCGGGCCTCGGCACAGAAGGCTCTCCCACCGCCTCCAACAAGCTCAGCGAAGTCCTCTCCGTCGTCGCCGGCCTCGCCTTTGGAGAAGGCATCCTGCTCTACATCTCCGACGCCTACCGCTATCTGATGAACGTCTACGAAGAGGGCGATAAGGTCTACCTCTTCGGCTTCAGCAGGGGAGCCTACACCGTCCGCGCCCTCGCCGGAGTCCTGCAGATGTTCGGGCTGCTCTGCCCCGGCAACGACGGCCTCATCTCCTACATCGTCAGGATGTACGCCAAGCGGTCCCGCGAAGCCGACGGCATGACCAAAACATTCGAGGTCGCCTCGGGATTCAAGAGCACATTCTGCCGCCCCTGCCCGCTCCACCTCGTCGGAGTGTGGGACACCGTCAGCTCCGTCGGATGGATCTGGGATCCACTCAAACTCCCCTACACCGCACGCAACCCCGACATGGCCCACGGCCGCCACGCCATCTCCATCGACGAGCGCCGCTGCTCCTTCCGCAACAACCTCTGGGGCGCGCCATTCCCCGGCCAGGACATCAAGCAGGTGTGGTTCACCGGGGTCCACTCCGACATCGGAGGCTCCTACGCCGCCACCGAAGCCGGCCTCTCGCAGATCGCCCTGCAATGGATGCTGTGCGAAGCCGTCTCGCTCGGTCTCCTCGTCGACCCCCAACGCGCCAATCAGGTTCTCGGCAGAGGTCCCTCCCCCGCCATCGTCGCTCCCAATCCCGCGCAGCCCGAGCACAACTCCCTCAAGGGCGCTTGGTGGATCCTCGAAATCTTTCCCCACTCGTACTTCGACTCGGTCGAGAAGAGGAAGCGATGGCGCATCCCGAGGGGAGCCCCAAGAACCATCCCGCCCGACTCAGTCTTTCACGAGAGCGTCTGGAAGAAGATCTCTACCGACCTCAACTACCGCCCAAAAAATCTTCCCTCGGACTTCCTCACCAACCCGGTCTGGAAGACAAGCGCGGAGCCAGACGCCGCCTGCATCTTCCCCGAAAAAGCTCCTGATCTTCTCTGAGACTCTTGAAGAGGAACGAACGAAAAGATAGAACCGTTCCTCTTCGAAGGGCTAATTCAAAGGAAGAACAGCGAAATGTCTGTCGAGAACTACCCGTCCAGTCCTTCAAACAGATCCGTACCCATCCGCGCCGCCTGCGGCTCCATCGCCGCCACCAACGCATAGCGCTCGTCGTCTCCATGTTCTTCGAAGACCATCTTCACCTTCTCCATCAGCGGAGCCTGTGAGACATGCATCAGAAACGCCTTCAGCTTGCGCTCCTTCGCCGATCGAATATCTAAAACGACCGTCCACGGAATCCTCATCGCCGGTGGCCTGCCCGGAATCGAAAAATCAGCACTCAGGTAATAAAGCCGCTTAGCCTTGTGCAGCTTCGTCGCATCCGGATAGCGCTTCGCCTGTCCCGCCCAGTGAAACGCCGCCGTCGTCAGCATCGAAGCCATCATGTGGTCAGGATGCGAGTTCTGTCCGCCATCGCCGCCAAACGTAATCACCACATCCGGACGAAACCGCTGCATCCGCTCCACCAGCCTGCCCACCGCAACCGAGAACTCGGCAAACTCTAGCTGAGCATCCTGATAGTCCAACAGCTCATACTCGGTCACGCCCAGCACCTCGCACGACGCGCGAAACTCCTCGCGGCGCATCGCCCCCAGCGCCTCGCCCGAAGCCGCATCCCCACGATTGGTCGCCGCTTGCCCATCTGTCAGGCAGACCACATACGTCTCGATCCCACGATCCGCAGCCAGCGCCAGCGCTCCGCCAAACCCAAAACACTCATCATCCGGATGAGCGACCACACACATCAACCTCAAGCCCACTCTGCCCCCTCAAGATCAGCCTCATCAAACAGCAGCTCAGCCGAGACCACCTCTTCCATCACCGCATCCGGATCGACCCCGCGCACCGGCGCGAAGCTCCTGCGATGCAGCGCACACGGCCCCATCTCCGCCAGCGCCCTGCGATGTTCCGGCGTGCCATATCCCTTGTGCGATGCCAGTCCGTACCCCGGATGCACCTCATCCAGCTCCCGCATCAACGCGTCCCGATGTACCTTCGCCACCACCGAAGCCGCTGCAATCGAAAGGCTAAGCGAATCCCCATAGATCAGCTTCGTCTGTTTGCAAGGATGATCCAACCTCATCGCATCGATCAGCAGATGGTCCGGCTCCACCAGCAGCCCACACACCGCCTGCAGCATCGCAATGCGCGTCGCCTGGTAGATATTCACCCGATCGATCGTCTCCGCATCCACCTCTGCCACGCAGATCGCAATCGCCATCCCGCGTATCTGCAGGTCAAGCGACTCCCGCTCCTCGCGCGTCAGTTGTTTGGAGTCCTTCAACCCCGCGCCCGCAAGTTCGTCCATGTACTCCGGCAGAATCACCGCTGCCGCCACCACCGGCCCAAACAGCGCCCCACGCCCCACCTCATCCACACCAGCAATACGCTGAAATCCGTAGTACCGCAACGCCTGCTCCGGCGCATCGCTGCACACAAGCTGCCTCAGCATGCGCTGCTTGGCGGTGTTTGCGGTCACGGTTCGCGCAGCGCGTGGGTAGGGAGTCGAAGCCATTGCTCTTCCAGTCGAGTGTAAACCCGGCGCGCAGAACGAAGCCACGACCGGAGTCGTGGCTTCGTGGAAAACGTGGAACGAATAAAAGAATGAAAGCAGGGAAGCGAAGGCTTACTTGGTGGCGCGCTCAACCTCGCGCAGACGAGCGGCCTTACCGCGCAGACCGCGCAGGTAAAACAGCTTCGAACGGCGAACCTGGTACGAGCGAACCTTCTCGACCTTATCGACGACCTTGGAGTTGTAAGGGAAGATGCGCTCGACGCCCTGGCCGAAGCTCATCTTGCGAACCGTGAACGAGCCCTGTGCGCCCTTGCGGCATGCGATAACCATACCCTCAAACGCCTGCAGACGCTCTTTCTCGCCTTCACGAATCTTTACTTGCACACGAACTGTATCGCCAGGGGCGAACGCGGGTAAATCGGTCCGCTCGAACTTCGCGGCCAGCTTCTGCATAATCGGATGAATGGACATGACACAACTTTCCTATGTTGGACTCGTCTTTCAGTGTACACCAAAACACCATTTCAGAGCACGTAAATCGATGCCGCACCATCTCCAGACGCCAACGGCCAACCGCCAGCCCACGCAGACGACACCAGCTATCATCTTCCCATAAACTACTGCCAATGCTCCTCAAACCCGCCGTCGAAGCCGACTATCCCGAAGTCGTGGAACTCGCCAACATCGCCTTTCGCGGCACAGGCCCGTCCGCAAGCTGGAACACCGAAGCAGACTTCATCACCGGCCAACGCCTCACCGAGCCTCTGCTCAGAGAAGACCTCACCGCAAAGCCCCACGCCCAACTCCTCCTCCAACGTGACGCCCCCGGCCAACCCCTCCTCGGATCCGTCTGGCTCGAACCCAGGGACGACCACACTTGGTACCTCGGCCTCCTCACCATCCGTCCCGATCAGCAGAACCGGCAACTCGGCCGCACCCTTCTCGCCGACGCAGAGTCTTTCGCAAAGCAAGCGGGTGCCCAGCGCATCCGCATGACCGTCGTCAACGTTCGTGACACACTCATCGCCTGGTACCAACGGCGCGGATACGCTCTAACCGGCGAGACCGCCCCCTTTCCCTACGGAGACGAGCGCTTCGGCAAACCTCTACGCGACGACCTCCACTTCGTCGTCCTCGAAAAACCCCTCTAGCTCAGCGAACCATTCGTCCCTGCGCGAAACTACTCCTGATACCCACGCAGCTCCGCCAGAATCTCCCGATCCTCCTCACTGATCTCCATCTTCTCCAGCAAGTCCGGACGATTCTCCAGCGTCTTCTTCAACGCCATCCTCCTCCGCCATCGCCGAATCACCTCATGATTTCCCCCCGCCAGGGCCTCCGGAATCATCACCCCCATAAAATCCGCAGGCCGCGTGTAGTGCGGATAGTCCAGCAGCCCTCCCGATCCATACGTCGAACGCGGCGGCCCATCCCCCACGCCATCCTCCGCGCCGCCGTCCTCCGCACCAAAGCTCTCAAACCGCGATGAGTCCGGATTCCCTAGCGCTCCCGGCAGCAGACGCACCACCGCATCCACAATCACCGCAGCCGCCAGCTCCCCACCCGAGAGCACATAGTCTCCAATCGAAATCTCGCGGTCGCACATCAACTCGTTCACGCGCTCATCCACACCCTCATAACGCCCGCAGATAATCACCACCCGCTCTGTCTCCGCCAGCTCCTGCGCCACCGCCTGACTGAACGGCTGCCCCTGCGCCGACAGCAGAATCACCGTCTCCTTCGTCCGTTGCCGGTCACCCTTCGCAGCGATGTTCAGCGTCTGCACCGCATCGTAGATCGGCTGCGCCTTCAGCACCATCCCCTCGCCGCCGCCAAACGGCCGATCGTCCACCGTGCGATGGCGGTCGTGCGTGAAGCTGCGCAGATCGTGCGTCGCAATCTCCACCAGCCCCGCAACGCGCGCGCGTTTCAGAATGCCGTAGTCAAAAGGTCCAGCGAAAAAATCAGGAAAGATCGTAAGAATATCGAAGTGCATAGGTAAGGTCAGTCAGCTCTTTCAACGCCGCAGACTGCACGATATCACTTAGAAGTTGTAGAGCACTGCACCTATATTCCACAAAAAAGATCAGTGCGATGCTCTACCCTTAAATCACGATGTTCCGACCCCGCAACGCGAGTGAAAAGGTAAACAGAATGCTTCCGGTAAAACTCGCAGCGGCCCATCTTCTTGCGTTGATTCTGCTCTGCGGCATCGCTCCCGCGCAGCAGATCGCATCATCATCAAATCTTCCCGCATCGCCCCAGCCACAGCCCACCCTCTACGCAAAGCTCGACCCCGCATCGCCCTTCACCCTCGACGAACCCGCGCCCAACTCCTCCAGCGGCCATCACTATGTACGCAGCGTCCCAGGGCCACTCGCAGCGCTGGAGCAGGAAGAGAGCATCCCCTTCCACTCCATCACCATCGGTCTTGCGGCCAGCACCCTCGGAGCCGGCATCGAATTCGCGACACCCGTCGCGTTCAACTTCAAACTCCGCTCCAGCGTCAACGTCCTCACCTTCGCCCTGCCATTCACCATCCACGGCGTCAACTATGCCTCCGACTTCCACTTCAAATCCGACGCCACCACTCTCGACTGGTATCCAAAACACGGTGGATTTCGCGTCAGCCCCGGCATCCTGTACTTCAAAAACTCCGCCAATGCCGTCGCCTCCGTCGGCCTCGGTCAGAACTTTGAGCTAGGCAGCCAGCCCTTCATCAACAGCGTCGACGACCCCGTCAACGGCACCATGTCCACCGTCTATCATCACGAGTTCGCACCCATGTTGACCTTCGGCTTCAGAAACATCGTCCCTTTTCTCGGCAGGCATATCTCGTTGCCGCTCGACTTTGGCCTCGCCTTCACAGGCGCTCCCCAGATCGTCGTCAACCTTACCGGAACCGCCTGCACCGATCAGGGCTGTGTCAGCTTCGCATCCAACTCCGAAGCACAGTCCAGCCTCAAGGCCGAGATCACCAGCCTCAACAACGATCTCAAAAGTTTTCCCGTCTACCCCATCGCCTCGTTGGGCTTCGCCTACCGCTTCTAACTCTTCCCGCTTCCGTTTCTCTCGTCCCCACCCGCACGATTGACCTCCACCAGGCCCTCCGGCAGCGCCATGTCGATCCGCTTCGCCTCCGTGTCCATCTGCACCAGAAACGTCTTCACAAACGGAATCAAAATCTCATCCCCGTTCGGCGAGATTACCTCCAGCAGAGGAGCCGCATCTTCCAGCCGCCTCCCCCCATCCGGCGTCATCGCAAACTGCACATCGTCCACCACCCCCACCAACACGCCGCCGTCATACACCGTGCAACCCACCAGCTCGCTGATGTAGACCGCCTCTTCGTCCAGTGGCAGCCGCTCCTCGCGAGGCACGATCACCTCCAGCCCCGCCAGTGTCTCCGCATCCGAGATCGTCTCCACGCCAGCAAACTGCAGCACGATCCGCCCATCGTTCTTTCCCACCGGCAGCCAGAACGCAATCACCTCCGCCGAGCGCGCCGCGGCTTCCTCCCCATCGAAGCCGGGCTTAGCCAGAAACACTCGCTTCTGTTCGTCGAAGCGTTCCGGGAAGTCAGTAAACAGCTCTGCAAGCACCTCACCCTTCCGGCCCTGGGGCCGAAGCAGATGTGCCAATACGATCCATGCGGGAGCACTTTGTGTCATAAGGAAGAGAGAGAAGCGGACGACGGAAGGGAGGCGACCGGCGAAAGAACCATGCGACAACCGGTCAGTCCGCCGTTAGCCAACCTATACGCAGTCTACAGATCGATAAAATCTACAGATCCGACTGCGCTACATCCGGTTGTTGCGTCGACGTTTCCGGCTCTTCCACAATATCAAGCGAGAAGCGATGCTTCAGCTTCATGCTGGCTGCGCTGAGAATGGTTCGCACCGACCGTGCTGTGCGCCCCTGTTTCCCAATCACCTTGCCGACATCGCCATGTGATACGCGTAGCCGGATCACGGTTCCGTCTCGGTCTTCAATGGCCTCGACAGAAACCTGGTCCGGATAATCCACCAGGGCACGGGCAATCTCAGTAATAAGGTCTGTCATGTTCTGCACAGGGCTGTTCCCTGTTTGCGACTGAATGGCCTGAGTCATCACACACCTTCTCGGTTTGAAATCGCGATGCGCCGCTCAAGCCTCTCCCCTTCGTCCCGTCGATGCGGGATCTTCTAGGTAGTGCTGAAACGAGCGACACGCCGGTCGTAGGGCTCCGGATCGAAACCCGGTCTTCCACTTTGCAGTTCGATGCAAGACGAGATGCAATACCAAGAAGTCTACGTGAAACTTTGCCCGGGCCATCCAGGAAGAACCAACAATGCCAGCTATCTTTGGGAACCGAAAAAGACGTTCCCAAAGTGCGAGAGGAGGTAACTTCTTAGGCGGCCGCTTCGATCTCAGCCGGCTTCTGTGCCATCAACTTCCCAACTCGTTCCGACAACTGGGCGCCATTGCTGGTCCAGTAGTCGATCCGGTCGCGCTTCAGATCGAAGGTCGCCGGGTTCGTGCGCGGATTGTAGGTTCCCACCACTTCGATCGAACGACCATTACGGGCGCGATCCTTCTCAATAACAACGATGCGATAGTGGGGCTGCTTACGCGCTCCAACGCGCGCCAAACGAATCATCAACACGGGCAATACCTTTCAAAACATGTTTTTTAGTGGGCTATCAACGGCACCGCCGGCAGGTTCCAATCCGGACAGAGGGCGAGATACAGAACCCAACAACTAAGTATGGCGGAAAATCGCCGTTTCTGCAATCAAATTAGCTCAAAAAGCTGTTTTCGTGGGTCAAAAAGGCCTCACCCCGAGCCACAAAACCGGACAACAACAAATGTTTCGCCCACGTCAATTCGCCGGAAACAGAAACCGCAGCACATCCCCAAACCGTGCCGACCAGGCGCTCTCATCGTGCACCGCACCCTCCGCCTCCACGAACGCCAGATCCACCTCGCTCCGCCAGCCCCGTCGAATCAGCATCTTCTCCAGCGTCTCCGCATCCCGCACGTGCCGCCCGCCCTCCGCCGTCCCAATATCCAGCCAGATCTTCAGCTCCGGCCTCGGCTCCCTCCGCTCAACCAAACCGAAGATGCTCCGATGATCCCACCACAGCGAAGGAGACATCACCGCCAGCCGCCCAAACACATCCGGACGCTCAAATCCCAGATAAAGCGAGATCAGCCCACCCAGCGAAGACCCTCCCAGCGCCGTCCCACCCGCACCCGGCATCGTCCTGTATAGACCGTCAATCATCGGCTTCAACTCCTCGATCAGCAGCCGCCCATACTTCGCACCCTCGCCTCCACCCATCTTGAAGTCACGCGTCGGCGTGTACTCGGCCATCCTCCGCAGCCCTGTATTGGCCACGCCCACCAGAATCACCGGCTCCATCTCCCCCTCAAGCGTCAGCCGGTCCGCGGTCGTATGCGCATTCCACGTCCGACCAGCAATATACGAGGTGTGCCCATCAAAAAGATTCTGCCCATCATGTAGATAGAAGACAGGGAAGCGTCGCTCCTCCTGCTCCTCATACTGCGGCGGCAGATAGACCGAAACCGCACGGTCGTCCGGCAGTATCTCCGAGTGAAACGCATGTACCCGGTACCGCGGATTCGACCTCAGCCCATCCGCATCCCCATCCCCCGGAGTCGCAGACTCCGACTCACGCTCGAACGACTCGAACGCGGCATCCGAAGAAGATGGCGGAAACAGTTCCAATGCGATGGTTGCGGCTCCAGTAAACTACGATTGCATCAGACTAGCAGAGGTGGCATCCGATGAAGCGCGAGTACAAAAAGTGGTTCTCCCCATCCCTCGGCCGCGACATGGAGATGCTCACCTTCGGCCACGCCGGTCTGCCCACCCTCGTCTTTCCCACCTCCTGCGGACGCTTCTTTGAGTTTGAAGATCGCGGCATGGTCGCCTCCGTTCACGACAAGCTCGAACACGGCCACGTCCAGCTCTTCTGCGTAGACTCCGTCGATCAAGAGAGCTGGTACAACCGCTCCGTTCCACCCCGCTGGCGCATCGCCCGACACATGCAGTACGAGCAGTACCTCATGCAGGAAGTCCTTCCCCTCATGCGCTACGACAACCGCCCCTGCCATCTCGCCGCCACCGGCTGCAGTTTCGGAGGCTTTCACGCGTTCAACATCGCCCTCCGCCATCCCGACGTCTTCTCCGCCGTCCTCTCCATGAGCGGATGCTTCGACACCGCCGGCTTTCTCTCCGGCTACTACGACGACGACTGTTACTTCAACATCCCCCCACACTACCTCGCCAACATCGGCGACCCCTGGTACCTCGACCACTACCGCCGCAACACCTACGTCCTCGCCACCGGCACCCACGACCAGTGCTGGAACGACAACGAGCGCATGGCCCAGATCTTCCGCGCCAAAGACATCCCCTGCCGCCTCGACGTCTGGGGCGACGACACCGGACACGACTGGCCCTACTGGCAGAGAATGCTTCAAACCTATATCTAAAACCAACCCCTTACCCGACCAACGGGAGGACCCAGGCACTCCACCAACCAAGACCGGTACACAAGTCACGAAGTGACCGCCTCCCGCGTAGGGAGCCCGTCCGGCAGGACACACCGCAGGAACAACCAAACCCAAACCCGCATGGAGGAATCAGTGAAGAAGATTGGCGTTCTGTTCGGAATGGAAAATACCTTCCCCGGCGCACTTGTCGACAAGATCAACGCCATGGACCTTGAAGGCATCACCGCGGAGTTCGTTCACCTCGGCGGCGTCACCATGGCCGAACCCTCCGGCTACTCCGTCATCGTCGATCGCATCTCGCACGACATGCCCTTCTACCGCGCGTTTCTCAAAAATGCGACCCTCACCGGAACCCAGGTCATCAACAATCCCTTCTGGTGGTCCGCTGACGACAAGTTCTTCAACTACGCCCTCGCCACCAAACTCGGCGTAGCCGTACCCAAAACCGTCCTCCTCCCGCACAAGTGCTACCCACCCCAGATCAACGCCCGCTCCCTCCGCAACCTCCAGTACCCGCTCGACTGGGATGCCATCTTCCACTACGTCGGCTTCCCCGCATTCCTCAAGCCCCACGACGGCGGCGGATGGCGCGACGTCTTCCACGTCCACAACCCCCACGAGTTCTTCCACGCCTACGACCAGACCCGCGACCTCTGCATGACCCTCCAGGCCGCCGTCAACTTCCAGGAGTACTTCCGCTGCTACGTCGTCGGCCAGTCTGAAGTCCGCATCATGCCCTACGACCCGCGCCGCCCCCACGAGCACCGCTACGTTCTCGACCCACCCGCCTACGATAAGAAGCTCCTCGCCCGCGTAGAGAAGGACGCCTTTACCCTCTGCAAGGCCCTCGGCTACGATCTCAACACCGTCGAGTTCGCCGTAGAAGACGGCATCCCCTACGCCATCGACTTCATGAACCCCGCCCCCGACGCCGACCTCCACTCCGTCGGCAAAGACAGCTTCGACTGGATCGTCAACGCCGTCGCAAATCTAGCCGTAAAGAAAGCCCAATCGTCTGACAAAGTAGCCCCCCAGATGAACTGGGCAGGCTTTCTCTCATCCGCCCCAGCGCCTGCAAAGAAGGCAGCTCCCAAAAAGGCCGCGCAGAAGACTCCAGCGAAGAAAGCCGCAAAGAAGACCCCATCCGCCCCGAAGAAAAAAGCTCCCAAGCCTAAGCCTTCCTAGCAGACACTCGATCCTTTGACCGCTTTGCCCGACGAATCCTCAACGCCCGAAGGAGCTTCTTCCTGACCCTCCAGGATCACCGGCTTCGTACTCCCGTCCGCCCGTGCTCGCCAGCAGTCAATGATGAACTGTTTCAACGCCTGCCCCTTTGCCTGATCAAGGTAAAGGAAGGCCGTTCTCGCGACAAACTCTTTTACGGAGTAGTTATAAGCCTTACGCTTCTCGGAAGGCTCGGTTTGGGTAATCGTCAGCGTCGCTGGAATCGCTCTCACTGCACGATCATCGTTCGGCTCGCCATTTGGATAAACGACAAGCCTCGGCACGGTGTTCTCATACGGATAAGTCACATAACACTGGAAGATATAAGTAGTCAGTTTTGTATCGGGCATAGTTTGCCAGCCTTCTTGGGATAGCTTGCACTTGGCCCAGTGTCCCGCAAGTCTAGCAAGAAACCGGCCACAGGTGCACTCCCATGCCACAGGCGCTAAAAACCAAGCAAGCCTATTCTGCCGCCGGTGGTACGCTGATCTCGCACGGCGCAATCTGCGGAGAGAACATGCGGCCATCCTTCACGCTAGGCATCGAAGAGGAGTACCAGACCGTCGACCCCGAAACCCGCGATCTCCGCTCGCACATCGCGACCGAGATGCTCGCCAAAGGCAAGCTCCGCCTCGAAGAGCGCGTCAAAGCCGAGATGCATCAATCCGTCATCGAGGTCGGCACCCGCATCTGCAGCAACATCCAGGTCGCCCAGCAGGACCTCTTCGACCTCCGCCGCAACATGATCTCCCTCGCCGAAGAGCACAACCTCCTCCTCGTCGCCGGCGCCACCCATCCCTTCGCCGACTGGCGCGTCCAGGAGATCTACCCCGACCCCCGCTACGCCCAGGTCGTCGAAGACCTCCAGCTCGTCGCCCGCGCCAACCTCATCTTCGGCCTCCACGTCCACGTCGGCATCGAAGACCGCGAAGCCGCCATTCGGATCATGAACTCCATCCGCTACTTCCTCCCCCACATTCTCGCCCTCTCCACCAACTCCCCCTTCTGGCTAGGCATGGAGACCGGCTACAAATCCTACCGCGCCAAGGTCTTCGAAAACTTCCCCCGCACCAACCTCCCCGACAGCTTCGCCAGCTACTCCGAGTTCGAGAGCTACGTCAATCTCCTCATCAAGACCAACTCCATCGACAACGCCAAAAAAATCTGGTGGGACGTCCGCCCCCATCCCTTCTTCGACACCGTCGAAGTCCGCATCTGCGACATCCCCCTCCGCGCCCAGGAGTCCATCGCCATCGCCGCCCTCATCCAGGCCACCGCCTGCAAGCTCTGGCACCTCCACTCCCGCAACGTCGACTATCGCCAGTACTCACGCGCCCTTTTGATGGAGAACAAATTTCGCGCCGTCCGCTACGGCATCGACGGCAAGATGATCGACTTCGGCAAACAGACCGAAGTCCCCGTCCGCGAACTCATCCTCGAGTACCTCGCCTTCATCGACGACGTCCTCGACGAACTCGGCAGCCGCAGCGAGATAGCTTACATCCACACCATGCTCCGCGAAGGCTCCGGCGCCGACCGCCAGCTCAAAGTCTTCCGCGAGACCGGCAGCCTCAAAGCCGTCGTCGACTACATGGCCGCCGAAACCCGCTCCGGCCTCTAACCCAAATACACCGAGCGCAGATAAACAAAAAGATCGCCGATTCCGACCAACGGGAGGACCAAAGAGACTCATCGCCCCCCAACAAGGTACAAAAGTCACGAAGTGACCTCTCCACGAGGAGTGGGCCCGTCCGGCAGGACATATCACGCACAAATCCTGTCAAGCCCCATCCACCACAAAACCCGCATCAACAAAGGGGAATCGCGTGGCGTAGAACCCCCATCCCACGCGGTATAATAGTTATAGAGACAGAAGAAAGCCTCGGCCCAACAGCCGGGGCTTTCCTGTTTCAAAGGAGAAACACCAACAGAATGATGACTTTACCTCGACAATAAATAGCTTGGCTAACCCAAAGGGCCAAAAACTCATTCCCTGATTGGATAATGCAACTTATCCGATCAGTCATAATCTAAAATATATATATCGGCGTGTACGTAGAGGGTACATCTGATGGCATAATTCAACATGATCGTAATGGTGCCGATGATGTTGCTGAAGTAACTGCACCAGCCCAACGAGAGAGAAGAAAATGACTCAGGCGACCATAAAGAAATTCGAGCAACTGTCTCGGATCACAGACAGGTATACCCCAAAGGATAAGGACAGCAAGAAAGAGCCGTTTGCTGGTTCTGCGGCGAAATATCATCCTGCGCTGAAGAAGCTTGCCAGCAAGTAAAAGGGTTTTCAGGCTCTCTGCCGCGTACATCGAAGCTCTACACGATATAGGGCTTTCACAGACATGGCCCGGACTTGAACCAGTCGAAAGATTAAAGATTAACGTGCAGAGACCTGAATTTGCTTGCTTCTGCAGCGAGTTCACCATATGAGGGCGGCTTTGGGATCGAGTATTACCCTACTCTTGAGGCCAAAGCCGCTTATCTCTTCTTTCATATCGCCACATCCCACATCTTCCAGAATGGAAACAAGCGGACGGCGGTACTCGCTTTAGATCAGTTTCTATCCGCTAATAGCGTGTATTTAATGATCAGCAATCCTGATATGGAGAAGCTGGCCGAGTCTACTGCGGACTATAACGAGCGGGGTGAGCCGAGGGATGCGCTACTAGAGCGACTTCAGAGCACAATCGCCAAACAAAGTATCAAGTATGGAGCGCTCCGCAAGTTCTCCAATAAGGGATATCGATCGATATTGAGATTTCGCAAAGCTATTAGAGAAGACTCACGAAACCAAGCTGGCGCCGAGCCTAGGCAAGCTATAAGGAAGAGCATACGAATGCCCCATGACCCAGGCTAAAGCCTTGAGTTAGCCAAGGTTTTATTGCCTTTATCTCGCATACTCTCAGGTTCCTCCTGTGTTTTGAATACGTTGCACCTGCGAAAATCTCGAAGTCCAGACTTAAGCCACATCGATGGAAGACTTTAGCAAAAATAGATAGGGAAGGGGAGGCACCTTCAAATCCCTCTCTGTAACTTACCCGTAACACGCTATCCTAGGTTTCAGGCAACACCCGGAAGGCTGGAATACATGCTCGATCAGATAACACCCGCATCAGTCGACCTCGCAACGGTCACGTTCCCCGCCGAGTTCATCCCCGGCGCACGCAACGCCGTCACCACCTGCCTGCGCATCCAGCCCGACGAAAAAGTCACCCTCATCACCGACGAGCGCTGCCTCACCATCGCCGCCTCGCTCGCCGCCCAGCTCCAGCAGATCGGCTGCACCTGGAACGCCTTCGTCTTGGAGTCCCTCGCCCCGCGCCCGCTCGTCGATCTTCCCGCCGCCATCCTCGCCGACATGGAGTCCTCGCAGGTCAGCATCTTCGCCGTAGAAGTCCAGCCCAACGAACTGCACTCCCGCATGCAGATGACCGACGTCGTCAACCGCCGTCGCATGCGCCACGCCCACATGGTCAACATCACCCCCGAGATCATGACCCAGGGAATGCGCGCCGACTTCCTCGCCATCGACCGCCTCTCCCAGGCCGTCCTCGACAAGGTCCGCGCCGCCACCTACGTCCGCGCCACCACCCCCGCCGGCACCGACATCTACGCCCAGCTCAACCCCGACTACCGCTGGTTCAAAACCTCCGGCATCATCTCCACCGAAAAGTGGGGCAACCTCCCCGGCGGCGAGTGCTTCACCGCGCCCGGCGAAGTCAACGGCGTCTTCGTCGTCGACGGCGTCGTCGGCGATTACCTCTGCGCCCGCTACGGCATCCTCCGCGACACCCCCCTCACCATCAACATCGAAGCCAATCGCATCACCCGCGTGTCGTCTTCAAACAAGGAACTCGAAAAAGACTTCTGGGCCTACACCCACACCGACGAAAACTCCGACCGCGTCGGCGAGTTCGCCATCGGCACCAACATCGGCGTCGATCACGTCATCGGCAACATCCTTCAAGACGAAAAGTTCCCCGGCATCCACATCGCCTTCGGAGACCCCTACGGCGCCCACACCGGAGCCCCCTGGAAGTCCTCCACCCACATCGACGTCGTCGGCCTCGAGTTCAGCATCTGGCTCGGCAACGCCGAAGGCCACGAAGAACAGATCATGCAGGACGGCGACTTCCTCATCGACGCCTAGCCGAGAGCGTTTTCGACGCCCCTACCGCAGAATATGCGCCGCAGAGATGAGCGCCGAAAATGATTGCTGAGGTTGAGTGCCGAGGCTGAGTGCAGAAGTTGAGCACCAAGGTTGAGCACAGAAGTTGAGCAAAGAAGTTGAGCAGAAAAAGTCGTCATTCTGAGCGCAGCGAAGAACCCCCGTATTTCGTCTTTGCCTTTGTTGTTGCCTGTTCTTGCTCTCGTCGTTGTCCGTTCTTGCCTCTGTTGTTGCCCGCTCTTTTGTTTGTCATTCCGCAGCGCAGCGAAGGGAATCCGCTGTTCGCCTTCCCCAAGCACCGCCGCAACTTTAATCTCCCATTGCGGCCTCAACCCAACATCCAACGTCTAATCAAACTATGAATAAGAAACAGTTAGGCAACTCAGACTTACATCTATCCCCCATCGGCTTCGGCGCATGGGCCATCGGCGGCGGCGACTGGGCCTTCGCCTGGGGCGACCAGGACGACAACGACTCCATCGCCGCCATCCACAAAGCCCTCGACCTCGGCATCAACTGGATCGACACTGCTGCTGTCTACGGCCTCGGCCACTCCGAAGAGGTCGTAGCCCGTGCCCTCAAAACCACCTCGCACAAACCCTACATCTTCACCAAGTGCGGCATGGTCTGGGGCGAAAGAGACGCCGAAGGCAAGCGCGATATCACCAACTCCCTCAAGCAGATTCGCCGCGAAGTCGAAGACAGCCTCCGCCGCCTCCAGGTCGAAACCATCGACCTCTATCAAGTCCACTGGCCCAAGCCCGACGAAGAGCTCGAAGAGGCCTGGACCGTCATGGCCGACCTGCAGAAGCAGGGCAAGGTCCGCTACATCGGCGTCTCCAACTTCAGCCCCGCACAGATGGAGCGCGCCATCAAGATCGCTCCCATCACCTCCAACCAGCCGCCCTACTCCATGCTCAACCGCGCCGTCGAAGCCGAGATCCTCCCCTTCACCCTCAAGCACAACATCGGCACCATCAACTACGCCCCCATGCACTCCGGCCTGCTCACCGGAGCCATGTCCAAAGAGCGCGTCGCCGCCTTCCCCGCGAACGACTTCCGCAGCCGCGCCAAGAACTATCAAGAGCCTTACCTCTCCCGCAACCTCGCCATAGCCGACCACCTCAAAGAGATCGGCACCCGCCACAACGTCAACGCCGGAGTGGTAGCCATCGCCTGGACGCTCCACAACCCAGCCATCACCGCAGCCATCGTAGGCGGACGCAACGCCAAGCAGGTCGAAGGCGTCATCCCAGCCATCACCTTCCGCCTCACCGACGCCGAGTACGCCGAGATCAACGTTTTCCTCGAAGCCCACCCAGCCCCATAACCCAACCCACACCCATGCCCCGCCAAGGGGCATGGGCAACCAACAAATATAAGCGCAGAAATCCCAGCACGCCCGGAGACACCACCAGCTAAACTAGCTCGCATGCTCCAACCCTTCCGCAGCGACTTCAACGCCCGCTTCACCCCCGCCGCTTACGCCGACCTCCTCGCCCGCCTCAACACCCTCACCCGCACCACCGTGGACATCCGCGTAGCCGAAACCCCCTGCTTCTTCCCCCCATCCCTCCTCAAAGAACTCAGCGACACCGGCACCGCCCTCACCCACCAACTCCTCGACAACCCCGCCTACCTCGAAGACTCCAACCGAACCCTCCCTCCGCAGTTCAACGCCGCCAACGAAAATCCCCAGCCCAACTTCATGACCGTAGACTTCGGCCTCGTCCGCAACCCCGACGGCTCGCTCAGCCCAAAGCTCGTCGAACTCCAGGCCTTCCCCACCGTCTTCGGCTACCAGGACATCCTCGCCCGCCAGTACATCGCCTCCTTCAACCTCGATCCCGCGCTCACCTGGCATCTCGGCGGCCTCACGGAAGAAACCTACTGGCAGCTCCTCGCCAAAGTCGTCCTCAACCACCACGCTCCCGAAAACGTAGTTCTCCTCGAGATCGACCCCACCCACCAGAAGACCCTCCCCGACTTCCACATCTACGAAGACAAGCTCGGCATCGCCACCGTTGACATCACCCAGCTCATCAAACGCGGCAACCGCCTCTTCTACCTCCGTAACGGTCGCGAAGTCCCTATCTATCGCATCTACAACCGCACCATCGTCGACGAGCTCCAGCGCAAAAACATCCAGTTCCCCTTCGACTACCGCGATCCGCTCGAAGTCGAGTGGGCCGGCCATCCCAACTGGTACTTCCGCATCAGCAAGTTCTCCCTCCCCTATCTCAATCACCCCTCCGTCCCCAAAGCCGTCTTCCTCGACGACTGGTTCGCCAAACGAAACCTCGCCGGCCTCCCCGAAGACCGCAGCCAGCTCCTGCTCAAACCCCTCTACTCCTTCGCCGGCAAGGGCATCCACTTCGCCCCCACCGACGCCGACCTCGCCGCCATCCCCGCCGCCGACCGCCACCTCTACCTCCTCCAGCAGCGCGTCTCCTTCGCCCCCGTCATCGAAACTCCCCACGGCCCCACCCAGGCCGAGATCCGCATCATGTATCTCTGGCCCGACGGCGGCACCCTCCAACCCGCCATCGCCCTCGTCCGCCTTGGCCGAGGCCTTATGATGGGTGTCGATCATAACCGCGACCAGCAGTGGGTTGGAAGCTCCGCAGCCCTTATGTCACCTGCCTGACATCCCCTCCAGAAAAATATTCGCAACTCCTCACAGTGCGGTAGACTCCTGTATGTTACGGAGCGTCGCCGACTATGTTTGAAAAACAGCAATCCAAAGAAGGACTTGTGGGTCAGTGGCAAAAGCCGACTGGAGAGAATCCAGTTCGTACTGCCGTACGTTTTCCTATGAGACTTGCTATTAAGGTTCAAACGGAAGACGGTGAAATTCAGGCAGTTACAGAAAACATATCAGCCAACGGGCTCCTCTTCATCAGTGATAGTCTCCCCGATGTGGATGCAAGGATCGAATTCACCATCGCTATGCCGGCAGCGGTGATGGGAGCTCCCTCCGACGTGACCATCCACTGTATCGGCCGTGTTGTCCGCCACTATCTGGTAAATGGCGAAAAGAAAGCCGCTGCCGTGATCGACGAATATTTTCTAAAGGCATGATTTATGACGGTTGTAAATATTGATCCAACCCGGGTGAACGAAGACGCTCCAGAAGAACAGGCAGGGCCAGGCATTCGTGTCATCCTCGCCGACTCGCAAGCCATCTATCGCGTAGGCATGAAGAAGGTCTTCGCCCTCGAAGACGACATTCGCGTCATCGCCCAGGTCGAGACCCTTACCAACCTCTACGCCGCACTCCAGCGCTACCCCACCGACGTCGTCCTCCTCGAAGGCCAGCTCATCTCCGGCACCATCGACGCCATCCCCGAGCTCGTCCGCCAGGCCCCCAACGCCAAACTCATCGTTCAGGTCACCGAGACCGACGAGTCCAACACCGTCGAGCTATACCGCCGTGGCGTTCGCGGCGTTGTGCCCCGTTCCATCTCGCCCGACCTTCTGGTCAAGTGCGTCCGCAAGATCGCCGAAGGCGAGACCTGGATCGACAACCAGTCCATCAGCTGGGTCATCGACGCCTACCGCTCCCAGGCCACCAGCCTCACTGACCCCAAGGTCCAGCCCAAGCTCTCAAAAAAAGAGCTGGCCATCATCAGCTGCATCACCCGCGGCATGCGCAACAAAGAGATCGCCTACCAGATCGGCACCACCGAACAGGTCATCAAGAACTACCTCCGCAAGGTCTACGACAAACTCGGCGTCTCCGACCGTCTCGAACTCGCGCTCTACTGCCTCCACCATGAGCTACTGAAGAAGTACCTCGTAGACGATCCCACCGCCCCCCCGACGCCTCAGACCCCGCCCACCGAACCCTCCCAACCCCTCCGCGCCAAGATGTAATCCGCCCAGCCCGCCTAATCAACCTCCATCCACCATAAAATCGCCCCCATCCGCACCACAAAATCGTCCTTCCATCCCCGCCACAAATCGTCTTCCATTCCGACCGTAAATCGTTCTCCCATCCCCACCACAAATCAAAGGGTGCCCCATCTTCGCGACGGCCTCATCGTCGCTAAGGTGGGAAAGTACACCTCTTCCCCGCCAGCCGTTGTCCTTGCTGTTGTCATTGTTCCGGCTGGCTGTCACTCACCAGTCGTTGTCCAGCCGTTACCCTCTCATTTGTCATTCCGCAGCGCAGCGGAGGAATCTGCTGTTGCCATCTGTCAAACCCAAGCAAAGTATGTCAAGCCCCAACCCATCTAAACCCATACTCAACAACAACATACCCGTGACGTACCACCCCCACCCAGCCGCTATGCTTTAAATAGGAGGACTTTCACAACATCAAAAACGACCACGACCCATATACCCTTTGATAAGACGAATTTGCTTCTAACCCACGCAGAATGACGATTTTACAAAGATTGGTCTTCGTAAGTGCAACAAAATAACCAACATAAGAAGTGCAGCGGGGTGAGGGGGGTACCCCGAACTCGTACACAACGGTACCGTCAAGGATGTATGCTTTTGCAGGCTCACAAGCCAGCGGGGGAACAATGGGAATCGCAGCATCAACGCTGAATTTGGCACAGGGTAAACTGCAAGTCGCCGCACCATATTTGATCGAACAAACCTGGGCCAACTACACCCCCGAACAGCACGCCATCTGGGCTGAACTCGTCAGCCGCCGCATGCCCCAGCTCCGCGAACACGCCTGCCAGGCCTACCTCGACGGCTTCCACCAGATCGGCCTCCGCGAAGACAAGCTCCCGAACCTCATCGAAGTCAGCGCACTCCTCCAGCCCCGCACCGGCTGGCAGTCCACTCCGGTCAGCGGCTTCCTCCCCGCCGACGCCTTCTTCGAGATGCTCGCCGCCCGCATGTTCCCCACCACCACCTGGCTCCGCTCCCGCGACTCCATGGAATACACCCCCGAACCTGACATCTTCCACGACGTCTTCGGCCACGTTCCCATGCACGCCCACCCCGTCTTCGCCGACTTCCTCGAAAACTACGGCAAGATCTGCGCCCGCCTCACCGACCCCGAAGCCCTCGAGCGCATGGGCCGCCTCTTCTGGTTCACCGTCGAGTTCGGCCTCATCCGTCAGGACGGCGGCATCAAGGTCTACGGCAGCGGCCTCGTCTCCTCCCACGGAGAGTGTACCCGCGTCCTCGCCGGAGGCTGCGAGATCAAAGACTTCAACCTCGATGCCGTCCTCGACCAGGAGTTCCAGACCAGCGAGATGCAGTCCGTCCTCTACGCCGTCGAATCTTTCGACCAGATCTACGAGGCCACCAAGGAAGCCGAGAGCCGCTTATCCTAGAAGACAAGAAAGACAAGGAAGACAAAAAAGCAGGCAAACAAGTTACTTCGTTACACAAAAAAGAGCGGCTGCGGGCACCATGCCCACAGCCGCTCTTTGAATCAAACGCCGGAAGTATTACCGGTGTCCGCCACCGCCGCCGCCGTGACCGCCGCCACCGCCGTGGAAGCCACCACCACCGCCGCCGCCGTGGAATCCGCCGCCGCCGCCACCACCGCGGTATCCTCCACCACCAACCGCGCGACCACCGTAGCCACCACGATATCCGCCACCGTAGCCGCCTCTATATCCACCGCCGTAGCCGCCACGATAGCCGTAGCCGCCCCGGTATCCATAGACTCCGCGGTAGCCGTAGCCATAGCCGCCACGGAACCACGGGCCAGCTCCGATGAAGAAGCCGCCATTGAACCAGGAAGGTCCGTAGTACCCATAAGGAGCGCAGGCGTAAGGATAGTAGTTGTAGTAGCCGTAAGAGCAAGCTGGAGGACCATAGGCATAGCCGTCATAGCCCGGACCACCAACCCCGATCCCAACCGATACCTGGGCATGGGAGTAGGCAGCGGCTGGAAGAATCAGAATACTTAGCAGTGCGAGATATCGTAGAAAGCGCATTTCCGTCTCCTGTGCAGAAGCCCAGTACGCCGTCTGGCGTCAGTGGCTGTGCCGGGTTCCTATCCATTGGATGCAACCGAACCCTGATCTATTCAACGCGATCTTCACGGAAATGTTGTGGTCGCCTGCACTCATCAGACGTGTCGTAGATCAGGGGCGCAGCCCGGACACCGCAAATATGCCAAATCTTGCGACGTCGCAAGATCTTTCGGTGATGGGTTTTCCATCCTACCTTGCACATTCGAAAAGCAAAATTCATAAGAAACGCTGGTAAAACGCGCTCAGGAGGCTTTATGATCCAGAGACACCAGCTTGAAAAGTACGAAATTTTTTCCTACTGAGGGATAAATTAGTACCAACTGTGAAACCATTCTGCCAAATACTGCAATATTTCGCAGTCTGTTGTGATTTCCGTTTGGCTCCGTAATTGCATTGTCAGTTGCATTCGTCCGTGCAGACGAGTTTTACGAAGGGGAACGAATGCGTCGCTTGATGTATCTACTCATACTCACGATCTTTGTTAGTGCATCGGTTACGTGCGTCAGCGCCTCCACCGACTGCGAACGATGGTTCGTAGCCTATCGAAGCGAGCTCGCTCACACGCGCAGCCTCCAGCGCATCGCAGCCGCAAAGCGTCGCGCCAAGCAAAGGCTCATCGCCTACACCAAGCCCGCACAGCCCAGACTCGTCCCTGTCAAGCGCGGTCCCGCTATGACACGCCATGAAACCTTGCGTCGCGTCGAACTCGCCTGTGGCGTTCTGCCCGAGAGCGTAGCGGATGCACCAGTCATCGCCGAAGAGGCTCCAGGCGATCATCCGAACGACGGCGTGGATCTTCTGCCCGCGCCCATCGGAGACCTCATCGCCGAGGACACTCCTCCTCCCATGCCCTTCACCGGCAACACCGGCTCGTCCAACATCGGAGCTCCCGTCTACGCCCCAGGCTTCGGCAACATCGGCGGCGGCGCCTTTCCGCCACCACCCCCGCCTCCTCCGCCACCACCCGTGGTTCCAGAGCCCAGCAGCTTCGTCTTCATGTTGACCGGTCTTGCAGGAATAGCAGCCAGGGGAAGGTACGCCTTCAAGGCATAGCCGCCCTCGGCCCTATCGATCTAACTCGCTACCTGAATCGCGTGGCCGATCAGAAGGATCACCGGAGCCGGTCCAATCGCAGTATCGTCGAGCTCTCCCAGCGTGCTGGCATGCACGTGCTCCTCTCGTGTCGTAGCCTTACTCACCGCCACGCACGGCGTAGTCGACGAGACACCAGAGGCGATCAGATCGTTCGCCAGCGCGCGAAAATTGCGACCCGGCATATAAATCACAAGGGTCGCGTCCTCAGGCAGTGCTCCAGCCCACTTCGGAGTCATCTCCAGCTTTCCCGCCGCATGATGCGCAGTAGCCAGAACCAGCTTCGAAGCCGAAGCACGATCCGTCAGCGGTGTCTTCAGCAGAGCAGCCGCAGCGAACGCCGTCGTGATCCCAGGAACAATCTCAAATGGAATACTCTCCGCCCGCAGCGCAGCGATCTCCTCCCCGGCCCTGCCGAAGATAAGCGGATCGCCCGACTTTAATCGAAGCACCGACTTGCCCGCGTGTGCTGCTTCGATCATCAACACATGAATCTCAGCCTGCGTAATACGCGGCTGCCCGCAGCGTTTGCCCACTGGCGTAATCTCCGCCTTCGCATTCGCCATCGCAAGAATCTCTTCCGAAACCAGATCGTCCGGCAGAATCACGTCCGCGGTCTCAAGCAGACGCAGCACGCGAAGCGTAAGCAGCTCGGGATCGCCCGGTCCTGCTCCCGCCAGATACACCACGCCAGGTTGTGCCCCGGCCCTCATGACTTCTTCCCACGCGCTGGATCTGTCTCCTCGCGCAAAGGACTTATCTTCACAGGCAGAGGATTCGTCAGGGCGTGCTGCCGCGCTAGCACGCGCGAAGGACAGCCGTCATATCCGCAGACCTCACGCTGTGCAAGCTCGTGGAGCAGCCACTTCCGCTCCTCGTTCAACGGCTCCATCTGCGTCACCTCGCGTCGAAGATTCCCCAGGTCCGTCAACCAGTCTCCCAGATCGAGCGGAAGCTGAGCGTTGATCTCCTTGCGCAGCCTCTGTGCCAGTGCCGGACTTGCCCCGGAGGTCGAGATCGCAATCTGCAGATCGCCACGCCTCACCACGGAAGGGAAGTAGAAGTCGCAGAACGGTGGATCGTCGACAGCATTGCAGATGATGTTCTTCTCCGCCGCCTCCTGAAACACCGCACGGTTTACAGTGGGATCATCCGTTGCGGCGACGACCAGAAAGTTTCCCGTCAGATCACCCTCGGCGTACACGCGTCGCTTCCACTCAATCTCGCCAGCCTCAACCAGCTCGACAATACGAGGCCGCGCCTCGGGCGCAATTACCGTCACCCGTGCGTGAGCCGCCTGCAGCGCTTCGATCTTCGACTCGGCAAGATTGCCGCCACCAATCACTACGCATGGCCGTGCAGCGATCTTCAAAAAAATAGGAAACAGATCCATCAGATAAAACTACTCTCCCGGCGCATGCCGGCCCGCGCCGACCGGCGGAGCATCGCGTTCCACCGGGTCCACAACCGTACCCGCAAGCTGAGCCCGCAGGCTGTCGTCGTCCGTACGCGCAAAGTACGCACGAAGATCCTCATCAGGCTGCCGCACCGCAATATAGCCGCGCAGCAAGCGTTCAATTGCATCTGGAACCTCATCCGCAGCCGCACGAAAGCCTAACGGTCGTGCCGTCCGGGCAAACTTGCCCACCGCTCCGCCAACGCAAAAATAAAACGCATCCACCGACTGCCCGTCCTTCTTGATCTTCTTGCCCTCAAGTCCGATATCGGCGATCCAGTGTTGTCCGCAGCTATTCGTGCATCCCGTCACATGCAGCTTGATCTGCTGATCGAAGCCAGGCAGACGCTCCTCCATCTCACTCACCAGCCACTTCGAGAAGGCCTTCGTCTCGGCGATCGCCAGCTTGCAGAACTCGGTTCCCGTGCATGCGATAGCGCCACGCCAGAACGTCGAAACCTCAACCCTCAGCTCCATGCTATTCAACTCAAGCTCAAGCGCCGCCGTCTCTCGATTCGGCACATTGACGATAATGATGTTCTGCATGATCGTCGTGCGCAACTCGCCATTGCCATACTTCTCGGCAAGCTCCGCCAGTTGCACAAGCTGATCGCCGGAGAGCCTCCCGCGAAGCACACTCGCACCCACCGAAGACAGCCCAGGCTGACGCTGCGGCGTCACTCCAATGTGATCGCGATAGACGTCATCGGGAACAACATCTTCCGAACTCGGGCTAGGATCCAATTTGTAACCAAGCTTGACCTCTAATGCTTCCAGGAACGACTCCGCCGTCCAGCCATGCCTCATAAACAAGTACTTGATGCGCGCCCGCGTGCGGTTCTCGCGAAGCTCCTGCTGCTCACGGAATATCTCCGCCGTCGCATGGACGACCGCATACGCCTCATCCTGCTTGATGAACGCAGGAATCCGCACTGCCAGATGAGGCTCCGTCGAAAGCCCGCCCCCAACCCGCAGCGTATAACCAATCTCTTCTCCTCCGGCGACTGTACGCTTGATCGCAGTGAGCGCCACATCGTTGATCTCCGGGTACGAGCACCACAACGGGCATCCCGTTACTGAAATCTTGAACTTTCGCGGCAGATTATAAAACTCAGGATTCGCGGTCAGCTTGTGAGCGATCTCCACCGCCAGTGGCGACGCGTCGATAAGCTCATGTCCATCGAGTCCCGCCAGCGGGCATCCCGTCACATTGCGAACCACATCGCCGCAGGCTCCCTTCGGGCTCAAGCCCACTGCGGTCAGCGCATCCACCACCTCCGGCAGAGCCTGGATCGTCAGCCAGTGCAGCTGGATGTTCTGCCGCGTCGTAATGTCTGCAAGATTCCGCGCATACTTCTTCGTCAGCTCTCCGATCACGCGAAGCTGGGCGCTCGTCAGAATGCCGTTCGGCAGCCCGATACGCATCATGAAGTACTCTGTGGCCTTACCCTCGCCGCCCACTCCGCCGGTCGCGCCAATCCCATCGCCCTGCGTGTAGACGCCCCACCACTTGAAGTACATCCCCGCCCACTCCGGCAGCACCGACTCCCGGCCCTCTTTGGCGAACTGGCGGACCTCATCCCAAGCCTCCCACGGATTCTTCGCCAGCTTCAAGCGCTCGGCCTTCTGTGCTTTGGTCTCTTTCACTACAGGTACGGCGGGAGTGCTCATGCTGATTGTCCTTCGATGGTGAGGTAACCGATCTGATTACGGCGGAGACAGAAAAGCCCACTCGGTAAGTGGGCGCTGATTGCTTTGCTTGAGACTTACAACTTACTCAATGGGTCTGTTACCCAGGCAAAGACAACGGCGCGCACAGTCACGACGACACGTACAACAAGCGGCAAAGTCCGTAATCCCAAACGCCATACCTCAAGGTTAGTTCCGCTGGCCACAGCCGTCAAGGTGGCCTCACGCCTCCACTTGCCTGTGACCCTCGGAAGAGCGTGCTCTCAACTCATCGAATCTGATTTATCGTCGCTATAGCGAATCGAGAGTGATAGAGGATAACGCCCGCAGATGGAAAGTATCTTGTCGAAGCATCTCCCAAACAACCGGAAACAACTACCCCTGCCCCTCTGCATCGCGGCCACTCTGCTCACCACAGCACTCTCCATCTGCTCGCCAACCTACGCCCAAGCGAATAACCAGACAAATAGCCAGACCGACAAAGCCTCCACCCCCTACGAAGCTGTCGACCCACTCATCGGGACCGGTCCCGACGGCCACACCTTCCCCGGCGCAACCGTTCCCTTCGGAATGGTCCAGCTCAGTCCCGACACCCAGATCCGCCACTTCAAGCAGAGCTACAAGTGGGCCGCAGGCTACCGCTACGAAGACACCACCATCCTCGGCTTCTCCCACACCCACTTCTCCGGCGCAGGCCACTCCGACCTCGGCGACATGCTCCTCCAGCCCATCTCCGGAGAGGTCCGTCTCGACCCCGGCGACATCGATCACCCCAACTCCGGCTACCGCTCGCGCTTCACCCACAAGACTGAAACAGCCCATCCCGGCTACTATGCCGTGACTCTCGACGACTACAACATCCGTGCCGAACTCACTGCCACCCCACGCGTCGGCGTCCACCGCTACACCTTCCCCACCGGCCAGCTCGAACACGTCCTCATGGACCTCCGCTCCTCCATCTACAACTACGAGGGCAAAGTCCTCTGGTCGCGCATCCGCATCCGTCCCGACGGCACCATCACCGGCATGCGCGAAACCCGAGGCTGGGCACCCGGACGTCAGCTTTACTTCGCCATGCGCTTCTCCCAGCCGCTCGCCAGCCACTCCCTCTACGACCGCGAGCCTCCCGTCGAATATCACGGCTTCGCCACGCCCGGCACCGGCTCGCAGGACAAACAGTCCATCGAAGGCCGAGGCCTCGTCGCCGTCTTCGACTTCGCAACCACCAGCCAGCCTCTCATCGTCAAAGTAGCCCTCTCGCCCACCAGCGAAGACAACGCCATCGCCAACATGGACGCCGAAGCCCCCACCTTCGACTTCGACCAGATCCACGCCGCTGCCCGCGCCTCCTGGGAACGCGCCCTCGCCGCTATCGACATCCACGCCACACCCGACATGCGGAAGAACCTCTACACCGCGCTCTACCACACCCTCCTCGCCCCCAGCATCTCTATGGACGTGGACGGCAGCTATCGCGGTCCCGACAACCAGGTCCACAAAGCCGACGGCTTCCACTTCGTCTCCAGCTTCTCCCTCTGGGACACCTACCGCGCCGAGCAGCCCCTCATGACCCTTATCGAACCCGAGAGCCGCACCGTCGACGTAGTCCGCTCCCTCATCGAATCGCAAAAAGAAAGCCCCTTCGGCATCCTCCCCATCTGGCAGTTCCAGGGCATCGAAACCTGGTGCATGATCGGCTACCACGCCGTCCCCGAGATCGCCGACGCCTACATGAAGGGCATCCACGGTTTCGACGCCAAACAAGCTCTCGACGCCATGGTCGCCAGCGCCACCTACGCCCCCTACGGCAATCTCGGCGAGTACATGAAGCTCGGCTACGTCCCCGTAGATCACGACGGCGAAGCCGCCTCCAAGACCATGGAGTACGCCTTCGACGACTGGACCATCTCCCGAATGGCCGCCAGCATGGGCCAAAAAGACATCGCCGCCACCTTCGCCAAACGAGCCGAAAACTGGCGCAACGTCTTCAATCCGCAGACCGGCTTCGTCCAGCCCAAACTAGCCGACGGTACCTTCCGCGAACCCTTCGATCCCGCCCGCGCAGGAGCCGACAGCGGCTTCACCGAAGGCAACTCCTGGCAGTACTCCTGGTACCAGCCGCAGGACGAAGCCGGCCTCATCCATCTCCTCAGAGGCGACCAGCAACTTGTCGCAAAACTCGACGCTATGTTCGACGCCAAAGTCGATCCCAGACAATACGCCGACGTCGAAGACATCGGAGGCCTCATCGGCCAGTACATCCACGGCAACGAGCCCAGCCACCATCTCGCCTATCTCTACAACTACGCCGGCCAGCCCTGGCGCACCCAGAAGCGGCTCCAGCAGATCGTCGACTCCCAGTACCGTCCCGCCCCAGACGGCCTCGTAGGCAACGACGACCTCGGCCAGATGTCCGCATGGCTCCTCTTCACCTCACTCGGTTTCTACCCCGTAGCTCCAGCCTCAAACGAGTACGTCATCGGCCGCCCATTCGTAGAAGAGGCAACGCTGAACCTCCCCAACGGCAGACACTTCCGCATCACCGCCGAGCACATGACCCCACAAAACCCCTATGTCTCCAGCATCACTCTCAACGGCAAGCCGCTCGACCGCAGCTATCTGCGGCACGAAGAGATCATGCAGGGAGGAGAACTCCACTTCATCATGGGATCAAAACCCAACGTCACCTGGGGAACAGAGCCATCCGCCCGTCCGTACTCCATGACGTCAGCCACGCAAACCCATTAAGCGAGACGCTACTCCGCCTCAACTAGCGAAAGCTTGTGCCGCACATCCGAGCCCCGCACCCAAAAGATCACGTCCTCCGCGATATTCGTGGCGTGGTCTGCCGCACGCTCCAGGTTTCGCGAGATGATGATCGCATTCAGCGCCTGCCCGCTCACCACAGGATGCTGCTGCATCACCTCCACCAGCTCCGCCTGCACATCGCGGTTCATATCGTCGATCTCGTCGTCCATCGCCAGCACCGACTCCGCCAGCTTCGCATCCGCCTCCAGCAGAGACTGGATCGCCCGCCGGATCATCACGCCCACCTTCTCTCCCATATCGGGAATGTCGATCGGCAGAGAGATCTTCGGCGAGTCATACAAAAACTGCGTCCGCGAGGCGATATTGGTCGCCTGGTCGCCAATCCTCTCCAGGTCCCCGTTGATCTTAATCACCGAGAGAATAAAACGCAGGTCGATCGCCATCGGCTGCTCTTTCGCCAGCAGGTCGTACGCCATCTCGTCCACATCACGTTCGGCCGTATTGATCGCCGCTTCAATCTCTTTCACGTGATCGCATAGCCCCAGGTCGCCCGTCAGGTACGCCTCCAGCGAAAGCGAGAGCGCCTGCTGCGACAACGCCGCCATCGCAAGCAGCTTGTCCTTGAGCGCAACCAGTTGTTGTTGAAAATTAATGCGTGGCATGGGGCGGGTCCCTCGTAAAGACCAATGCACTATTGTGACGTAAAGAAGGTAAACGAACTATAAATATCTTCGCCCCAGGGTGCGAGAGGAGTACATCCTTCGTGGTATCAACATCCGCTATCGGTAAAGCAGATAACGCTCCCTCCGCGCCTTAAAGCTCGTCAGATCCGCCTCCCATGCCTTCGCAATCTTTCGCGGATCGTCGGCGTTCGCCAGCGCCTGCATCGTATCCACATTCGCAACCAGAAGGCTCGCCTTCGCCAACTGAAACTCCGGATACAGATGGTGCAACGCGCTGATCAACTCAATCCCCATCTCCGGCGCGTCCAGCACACTCCGATCCGTCACCGTAAACGTTACCCCCGGAATCGTCTTCCCATGAAACGGATAATGATTCGCGTCGTCCGCGACCAAAAAACTCGTAGCTGCAACCGTCACCCCCGGAATCTTCCTCGCCGTCAGGTACGCCGCCAACTCAGGCCCATTGATATAAGCGGCCCCAATCTGCTCAAACGGCGTCTCCGTCCCGCGCCCCACCGAGATATTCGTCATCTCCGCCAACCCAATTCCCGGATAGAGAACCGCCGCCCTTGCACTGCGCAGATTCGGACTCGGATTGATCCACGTCAGCCCCGTCTCGCCGAAGTACTGACTCCGCTCCCAGCCCTGCATCGGCACCACCGTAAGCTGCGCCTGAATCGGCGCCCGCGCATTCGGCGAACTACCCGCCTGCACCAGCCGCTCCTTGTTGAAGTAGCGCGCAAGCTCCCCCAACGTCATCCCCTGCCGCACCGGCAGCGGCATATAGTCCGTGTACGACTCTACCCCAACATCCGACACTGGCCCCTGCACCGTCACTCCTCCAATCGGATTCGGACGATCCAGCACAATAATCTCGATGCGCGCCTTCGCAGCAGTCTCCAGAAAATACCCCACCACCGCCTCATACGTATAGAACCGAACCCCAGCATCCTGCAGATCGATCACCACCGCATCCAGATCTTTCAGCGACTCAACACTCGGATGCCGCTGCTCCTCCTTCGTCCCATACAAACTCACGACCGGCAGATGCGTCGCCGTATCCACCTCACTCCCGATCTTCGTCGTATCCTTCGTCCCATACAGGCCGTGCTCCGGCGTAAACAGCGTCTTCACCTGCACCTCAGGAAGACTATGCATCAGTACGTCGATCGTGCGGTGTCCCTCGCGATCCACCCCGTTCTGATTCGTCAGCACACCCACCCGCAGCCGTCCATCATGCCGCTTCGCCGCCAGCGCTAGAGCGTCGAAGTGCGTCGCCTCCAGCACATCAATCCCCGTCAAAGTCGTCGCAGAGCCCCCGGCAGCCACCGAACCCTGCTGTTCCAGATGAAGCGCTCGCGCCGCAGCCGTAGCCACCTGCCCACGCAGCATCGAGATCGGAGCCCCACCGCGCGGATGAACCGCATTCGCCAGCAACACCACAAACGTATCGCTCCCCGGATCCATCCACAGAGAAGTCCCCGTAAAGCCCGTATGCCCAAAGCTTCCAATCGGAAACACCTCGCCCCGAGGCCGCGAGTACGCCGTGTTGATATCCCACCCAAAACCCCGCGTCGCAACGCCCTTCGTTACCTTGCCGTCCGGCGTCAACACCGTCGCATCCGTCACCGCCGTAGTAGGCTGCTGCGGTTCCGTCATCAGCTTCAAGGTAGCCTGCGTCAGCGGAAAGTCACTAGGCCGACCCGCCAACCGATCCAGCAGCGCCTGAGCAAACAAAGCAACATCGGCCGCCGTAGAAAACACCCCCGCATGCCCCGCCACTCCACCCATCCGCCGCGTCGTAGGATCATGCACCGTCCCCCGCAGCATTCGCCCGAAGTCCGGATTCGTCTCCTTTGTTCCCTGATCGTCGTACTCCGTCGGCGCAATGTTTTCGACCCAATCAGTCCACGTGGTGAACCCTCCGTCACACAGCCGGTTCCGATCATGCGAGTCCACACCATCCTTGTTCCGGCAGTCATACAACTTCAGATAGCGAGTCGAGTTCATGCCAAGAGGCTGAAAGATAAACCGCTGCGCATACTCCTCAAGCCGGAATCCGCTGACCTTCTCCACCAGAGCCCCCAGCGTGATGAAGTTGATGTCCGAATAGACAAAGTGCGTCCCCGGCGTCGAATCCAGACCCGCACTCATCGCCCGCCGAATCCCCTCGTCCCTATCCGGAGCAGCCAGCCCCCACGCATCCTTCAGATCCACATCCGGCGGCAACCCCGAGTAATGCGTCAGCAGCTCCCGAATCGTCACGCTCCCCTTACCATTCACACCAAACTCAGGCAGATACTTCGCCACCGGATCATCGAACCCAATCTTGTGCTGCTCATACAACTGCATCACCGCCACCGCCGTCACCAGGCACTTCGACAGCGAAGCCATATCGAACACCGTATCCTCGGTCATCGGTTCGACCACCGGCTCGAGCGCGCGGCTACCAAACGCCTGCTCAAACACCGTCTTCCCACCATGCCCAACCAGCACCACCGCACCCGGCAGCTTCTTCGTCGCAATCGCCTGGTTCACCAGCGTCGCAACCCCACTAAAATCCCCCTCCCTTTGACCCTCAGCCTGCACCCTCGCACCCGCAGCAGGCGAAGCCGCCTCACACCGCGCTGGCGCCAGCAACGGAACCGCAAGCGCAACCACCGCAACCACTCCCGCCGCAACCTTCCTTCCGCTTCGATCACCCGGCAGCACAAAGCTCGCCAACGTCCCAATCGCGAACGTCACCACCGCCCCAATCAGCACATACCAGGTGAATGCGATATGCGGCACCGTCACCGGCCCCACCCGAATCACTCCAGGACTAAGCCACATGAAGAGGTTCAACGCAAACCCGCACACCATCCCCACAATCGCCCCCGCCTGCGTCGCATACCGCGTCAGCGTTCCCAGCAGAAACACTCCAAGCAACGCCCCATACGCCACCGAAGCGATCGACAGACCCACCTCCACTACATGCCCCTTCCCGCCCGCAAAGATGCTGTACACCGCCACCGCAAACAGCACCAGTGCCCACATCACCGTGCTCGCACGCGAGATCATCATTCGCTCCCGGCCATCCGCCTCCGGCCTCCAGTGCATATAGAAATCCACTACCGTCGTCGAAGAAAGCGAATTCAACGCCGCGCTCAAGTTCGACATCGCCGCCGCCAGAATCGCCGCCACCAGCAGCCCCGCAATCCCAATCGGCATCTCCCGCACAATGAACGTCGGAAAGATCCGATCCGCCGAAGCAAACGCCATCGGATGCAGTCCATAAAAAACATAAAGCCCCGCACCGATAAACAGAAACAACGTGAACTGCACAAAGATCACCACACCACTCGACAGCAGCGCCAGTCTCGACTCTCGCAGATTCCTCGCCGCCAGCATCCGCTGCACCATCAACTGATCCGTCCCATGCGAGGCCATCGTCAAAAACGTCCCGCCCAGCACACCCGCCCAGAACGTATAACTCTGCGTCAGGTTGAATGCAAAGTGAAACAGCTTAAACTTCCCCGCTCTCGCGGCCACCTCATGAATGTGCCCCCAACCCCCCGGAACATGCGTGCCCAGCGTCGCAATCGCCACCATCGTCCCGCCGATGTAGATCGCCATCTGCACCACATCCGTCCATATCACCGCCGCCATCCCGCCCTCAAACGTGTACAGCAGCGTCAGCGCCGAGATGATTCCAATCGACAACACATCCTTCGTCCCAATCGCAATCCCCACCACAATGCTCACCGCAAACACCCTTACGCCCTCAGCCGCAGCCCGCGTCAGTAGAAACAGCCCCGCTGTCACCTTGTGCAGCGTATGTCCAAACCTCTGATCGATCAGTTGATACGCCGTCAGCATCTCGCCGCGAAAGTACTTCGGCAGAAAGATCAGCGCCACCATCACCCGGCCAATCATGTACCCAATCACAATCTGCAAAAATCCAAAGTCCCCCGCGAACGCCACGCCCGGAATGCTGATAATCGTCAGCGTGCTCGTCTCCGCCGAAACAATCGACAGCGAGATCGCCCACCAGGGAATCGTCTTGTCCGCAAGAAAGTAGCTCCGCAGCGAACGCGAATCGCCGTCTTTCTTCCCTCGAAAGCGCAGCCCAAATAGCGTAATGCCGATCAGGTAGACCACGATCAGCGCAAGATCGAAAGGGTGAAGGCGTGTTGGCACAGCGGCGGCTAGCATTCGTGCAAGTGTATAGCGATACCCACCCGTCTCGCAGCCGCGCGTACCCCATCCAGCACACTGTAATTACGCCTCACCAAAGATGGTGCGGCCTCGCGACCGTGACATATCATGTCAGCTTATGGGTCTGTTTCTTGCAATCGATGCCGGTGGCACAAAGACACGTTGTGTACTCGCCGATGACGAACGAATTTTAGGCCGCGCCATCACCGGCAGCGTCAAGATCATGCGCGTCGGCGAACCCGAAGCCTCCGCCCGCCTTCAGGCCATGCTCGTCGAAGTCGCCCGCAGTGCCAGCGTCAACCTCGCCGACGTCACCCACACCTGCATCGGCCTCGCCGGCTACACCATCGAAGCCGTCCGCGAATGGGCCACCAGCCAGATCGCCAAATCCGTCGGCGGCTCCATCCTCCTCTCCGGCGACGAAGAGATCGCCTTCGACGGCGCCTTCCGCGGAGGCCCCGGTATTCTCGTCGTCGCCGGCACCGGCAACAACATCATGGGTCGCGCCTCCGACGGAGCCATCTACACCGCCGGCGGCTGGGGCCCCGTCCTCGGCGACGAAGGCTCCGGCTTCTGGATCGCGCAGGAGGCCCTCCGCGCCGGCTTCTGGGCCCGCGACCGTGGCATCCCCACCACGCTCCTCACCGCCATCGGCGCCTTCTGGAAGCTCAACACCATCGGCGAGATCGTCGAGATGGCCAACGCCCGCCCCGGCCCCGACTTTCCCGCCCTCACACCCGTAGTCGTCCAATGCGCCGAAGCTGGCGACGAGATCGCCGCCGCCGTCCTCGAGCGCGCCGGCGCCGAACTCTCCGAACTCATCGCCCTCGTCGCTCTCAAGATGGAAGAGTCCGGCCCACAATCCGCCATCGACGTCGCCTACATCGGCGGCGTTCTCGAACACATCACCCAAACCCGCTCGTCCATGATCGCCGCTTTGAAAGTCTCCGCCCCCAACGTCACAGTCCGGATAGGCGCAGTCGATGCCCTCGAAGGTGCACTCTGGCGCGCACGAAACGTCCCCGCCGCAACTCCATAAGAATCACTGGGCCCCGTAAGCGATCATCTAGAATGATTCAGTTCATCTCCTCGGGAGCACAACATGAGCCGCGTCCTGGTTATTGGAAGTCATTCCCAAATGAGCCGGGAGATCGGCGGCGCACTCTCCGCCGCGTCTCTCCCGATGGAGTACGCCGCCGGAAACGCTGACGCCCTACAGCGGCTGCGCATACGTTCCTTCGGCGTCGTCATCACCAGCCCAGACAGCGCCATCGACGAAGACCTTGCTCTACTCGAAGAGATCCGCGTCATCCGCCCCGGAGTCAAGTGCATCGTCCTCGCGCACAGCAGCACTCCAGACGACGTCATCGCCGCCATGCGCGCCCGTGTCTTCGCCTGTTTCACCCCTCCATTCGAGGCCTACGACGTAGCGAACCTCGCCAGCAAAGCCGCCTCCGACAGTCAATGGCGAGACGACATACAAATCCTCTCAGCCCGGGCCGGCTGGGTCTCGGTCCGCGTAAACTGCCGCCTTATCACCGCCGAACGTCTCTTGACCTTTGCCAAAGAGCTCAGCACGCGACTCCCTGAAGACACGCGCCAGGAGACGATGCAGGCCTTGCGAGAGATTCTTCTGAACGCGATGGAGCACGGCGCAGCGTTCAACGCCGAACAAGTCATCGAAGTGACCGCAGTTCGCACCGCAAGAGCAATGGTCTTTTACGTCCGCGACCCCGGCTCAGGCTTCCGCCGCGAATCCCTCAGTCACGCAGCCATAGCCGATCTCTCCGACGATCCCGCAAACCACATTATTCAGCGCGAAGAAGAAGGAATACGCGCCGGCGGATACGGCCTCCTTATGGCAGGCGGCACCGTAGACGAGTTGATCTACAGCGAGATCGGCAACGAAGTCCTGCTCATCAAGTACGTGAACTCGGATTAAGTAAAGCAGCAAATCTCTCAAAGCGACCAACGGGAGCAGCACCCGAAGGGGTACGCAAGTCACGAAGTGACCGCCGCCCGCGCAGGGCGACCGGCCGTCAGGCCACATCCCTCATCTCGAAAAGCACTAGAGTGTCGTCTCCAAAGCCCGAAGCGCCAACCCCCGCGCCACCGAAGTAAACTCATTCCCCGTACGCACCCGCTTCGCCCCAAACCGCGCCTCAAAGATCCTCCGCACTGCCGGAACAAAGCTCGTCCCACCCGTCAAAAACACACGATCCACTTTAGCCGCCGCAACCCCACTCGTATCCAGCAGCCCATCCACGCACATCTCAATCGATCTCAGATCGTCCGCAATCCAAGTCTCAAAATCCGCCCGCCTCACCTCGGCGACGATATCCATACTGCCATCGCGAAACCGGAACTCCGCCAGCTCATGCCGCGAAAGATCGATCTTCAACCGCTGTACCGCCTGGTGCAGCTGATACCCAAGATCCTCCTCAACCAGATTGATCAGCCCCTCAATCTTCTCCGGCTCCTGCGCCCTCGCCCGCGCACTCTTCAGAATCTCCGCCACATTCCGCGTCTTCAAAAACGATAGATAGTGCCAACGCTCCAGATTCGCATAGATCCACGCAGGCACCGCCGGAATGATACTCGCCGGACGATCCACCGCCTGCGCATACGACCGCTCAAAGCTATCCGATCCCAGCGCAGGTGACACCAGCTTCCGCACAATCCGCGCATCGAAGCTATCGCCCGCCAGTCCCAGCCCACTATTTCCCAGCAGATCCTTCGCCGTCCGTCCACGCGCACGAACCCCAGGCCCCACATGCAGCAGCGAAAAATCGCTCGTTCCTCCGCCAAAGTCCCCAATCAGAATCAGCTCATCCCGATCCAGCGTCGACTCATACGCATACGCCGCCCCAATCGGCTCCATCTCAAACTCAACCGACTCGAACCCCGCATGCACAAACGCCTTCGTCAGACGCTCCACCGCAAACGCATCGTCCTCCGCGCTCTCAGCGCCCACAAACCGAACCGGCCGCCCCACCGTCGCCCGTCGAACCGGCTGCCCAAACTGCCGCTCCGCCGCCAGCCGCAGATCCGTCAGTATGCGCGAGATCAGATCTTCAATCGTGTACCGCCGCCCAAACACCTCCGTCCCAGTCAGCGTGCGGCTCGTCAGGTACGACTTCAACGACTGAATCAGCCGCCCCTTATGCTCCGCGTCCAGATAGTGCTCAATCGCCGCCGGTCCCGTAAACCCTTTGATCTGGTTGCGCCCCACCTGCCTATGCTGCTCCAGATACAGCACCGACCGAAACGACTCCGTAGCGCCCGCCGCCGAAGGGAACGCGACCATCTCCACCCTGCCATCCGCATGGGCAAGCGCAATAGAACTATTCGTCGTACCGAAGTCAATTCCGAGATAGGGGCCGATGGAGCGTGTCGAAAGCATGGTCTTTTAGATTGCCAGATTTCGAGCGCTCCGTGGAGCCTCATACGCAAAAAACTTCAGCATCACACACCAGAAACCTAAGGCTGCGTATAAGCCGACGGAAGCGGCAGTCCCAGATCGCTCGCCGCAGGCAGCGTATGACTATCCGACCACTGCCTCTGCGCACTCCTCAGCTTGTCGCTCCGTGCCAGCCACAACCCCACCGTGTAGTCGTAGTGCTCCAGCACAGGCCGCAGCGCGTACGCCCGATTCGACCGATACCACGCCTGCTCATACAGATCGCGCAGCAGGGAGTAGGTGTCGATGATGTCATGCAGCCGCCCGTTCACCCCGTTGATGTCCGAAAGCTCCCTCGCCACATCCATCCGCTGCTTCTTATCCGTCGTGTGCTGCATGTTGTACGCGCGCTGGTATCCCTCAGAGATCTCCTTCGCCAGCTGAAACTTCAGCCCGATGAAGTCCATTCGCCTCGCCCCCAGCTCCAGCGCATCGATCGCCGCCGTCTCCCTCAGCGTCGTCGGAGCACTAGGATACGACTCCGCCGGATCGTACACCGCAGCACCCAAGCGTGCCGGAGCCGCAGCAGGCGCCGCCGCCCTGGCCTGCGCAATCAGCACCAGCGCCCGCTCCGCATGCACTCGAAGATCACGCGCATACGGAATCACCTGCGCCCCAATCTTCAACCCATCCGCCGACATCGGATCCAGCCAGAAGATGCTGTTCGTTCCATCTCCCTCCTTCGCCTGGTCCTTCAGCACCGAGTGCGCCAGCATCATCTCCTTCTGCGCCTCGTCCAAAGCCCCCGTGGCATCCCCATGAAACACCTGCCCATACGAATCCTCGAACGCCGGCACCGATGACTCACCCTTCTGCCAGGCCGCCGCCGCCCCAAACAAGATCCCATACCAGTCCTGATTGATCAGCCCCTCGCCATCGTCATTCCAAATCGTATTCAACTGCCCGGTCGATCCCAACCTCTGCCCATCCGCCGTGAAGTGCTGAATATTACTCAGCGCAAGATTGTTGTTCGGATACACCTTGCGAAAGTTATTCACACTCGGCGCCACCCACGTCTCGAATCCCGCCTTCGTAAACGGAGTCAAAAACTTGTCATACCCGCGCGCCTGCGGGTTGTACTCCCACGCCACCGCAATCGTCGCGTCCTTGAACGACTGCGGCAGCGTCTTCAACAAATCCGGCGAGTCCTGCGCCACATCGCCCCACCACAGCAGCTTCCGGTTAAGCGGCTTCAAAGCCGTTGTAATCTTCTGCAGAAAATCCAAATACACCGGAGCCAGCCCGCGCGCATCCACATCCGCCTTCGTCTGCCCCAGCCCCAGGTCCACCGTCTCATCCGCGCCGATATGCAGAAACGGCCCCGGATAGATCGCCGCCAACTCCGTAAACATCTGCGTGATCAGCGCCACCGAACCCGCCTGCCCCGGCGCCAGCACCGCTCCATGCGGCGTCTCCGCCAGCGGCTGATACATCTCCCACGTCAGGTTGTGGTGCAGATGCCCAAACGCCTCCTGCTCTGGAATCACCGTGATGTGATACTGCCCCGCATACGCCACCAGCTCCGACGCCTCCGCAGCCGTCACGCTCCCCGGCGGAGCCATCAGCGGATTCGACCCATACTGCTGCGTATGTTCGAAGTAGGGCGAATAAATGTTCACCTTATAAGCCGCCAGCGTCCGTATCAGCTTCTTCTGAAACTCCAGCGTCGTAATCGGCCCACGCGACAGGTCATCGTCCAACCCCCGATACCGCATCGCCGGCCAGTCCCGAATCTCCGCCCGATGCACCACCGCCCGCGCCCCATTCCCGTCCACCATCTGCTTCACCGTCTGCGCGCCGTAGAAGATCCCCTCCGCCGTAGCCCCCACCACCGTCAGCCCATCCGCGTTCGCGGTTACAACATATCCCTCCGCCCGCATCTCCTCGGTGAACCTCGGCTCCGCATGCGCCGCCAGCCGCACCAGCTCAATCCGAAATCCGCCCGCCGCCTCCGCCGCAACTCCGCGAGCCTCCAGCGCAGCCGTCAGGTCATCCGTGGCAAACTGGTCCTCCGCAGCGCACGGTGCCGCACACACCACACGAACGCCATGCGTCAGCGCCGTCTCGCCCACCACCCGCACCTCGCGTGGAATCGGTATCAGCTTCAGGGAGGTCTGCGCGGAAGCAAGCGTCGTCGTCACGGCCAGCAGAAGCGCGCCAATACGGTAAGTGTGCATGCCACAACGGTAAACGACTCCGCCCCAATGTCCAGTGATGAACCTCAAGCAGCCTTCCATCCGCCTCGCGCAAAATTCGAAACACCTTGTCGTAACACGGTCAAATCACATGTTTTCACTATGAATACTCGGAAAATTATTCTTCTATTCACACAACTTCCAGACCATGGAACAAAGAGCAAAGGAGAAAGTTGGCAGGCTCAAACCTCGCCCGGTTTCTTGTTGTCCTTATGCCTTTTCAATTCTTGCGAGGTTCCATGACGAAGCAACTACGAGCGACTATGGCAGCGATATTGGTCATCAGTTCAATATCGCTACAAGCGCAGACGACCACCACGACACCGAAAACGACGACGAAGAAAGTCGTTCGGAAAAAGGCGCCGGTCGAGAGTGCGACAGAGCGCGAGATCCGGGAGCTGCGCGAGCAGATGTTGAACCAACAGGCCCAGATCGATGCTCTCAAGCAGCAGAACGCTGACAAGGACGCGAGACTCGCGGCCGCTCAGCAGTCTGCCCAGGGTGCAGAGGCCGCAGCAGCCAGCGCCTCCGCCAAGGCTGACAGCCTCAGCTCTGGCCTCTCCGCGAACACCGAAGCCGTCTCGAATCTCAACAGCTCCGTCACCGACCTCCGCTCCACCACCGTCGGTATGGCCCAGACCATCAGCGACACCAAGAAGACCATCACCGATCAGCTCGAGTCTCCCCTCACCCTGCACTACAAGGGTGTAGAGATCACGCCGGTTGGCTTCTTCGCGGGTGAATCCGTCTACCGTCAGCGCTCGCTCAACTCCGACGTCAACACCCCCTTCAACTCCACCCCGTACCCGGGTGCAGCCCAGGCTAACACCAGCGAGTTCAACCTCTCCGGCCGTCAGAGCAGAATCGGCGCGCTCTTCCAGAGCAACCCCGGGCCGTTCCACTTCGCAGCCTACGTCGAAGCTGACTTCCTCGGCACCGGCATCACCAGCAACGACAACCAGAGCAACAGCTACGTCCTCCGTCAGCGCCAGATCTTCGGTCAGGCAGCCACCAACAGCGGCTTCACTGTCACCGGCGGTCAGATGTGGTCGCTCGTTACCGAGACCAAAGTCGGTACAGACAACCGCACAGAGAATCTTCCAGCTACGATCGACGCTCAATACCAGGTCGGCTTCAGCTGGGAGCGCCAGCCCGGCGTTCGTTTCCAGCAGAAGCTTGGAAACTTCACCGGAGCAGTTGCTGTGGAACAGGCTGAGATCGTCTACTCCGCAACCAACGCCAACGCCAACTTCTTCATCGGCAACCTTGGAACCGGCGGCGGACTCTACAACGTCTCCACCAACTACTCCAACAACGTAGCGCCTGACGTCATCGTCAAGGTTGCCTACGATATGCCGCACATCGCTCACTTCGAAGTCGGCGGACTCGGACGCTGGTTCCGCGACCGCTACTACCCCAACGAAACTCTCGCCACCCCGTCTGCTGCGGGCGGCACCAACAACACCAAGGTCGGCGGCGGTGTCTACGGCAACGCACGCTTCTCTGCCACCAAGTATGCTGACATCGGCGTTCACTTCCTCGGTGGTACCGGTGTAGGCCGTTACGGCACCTCACAGCTACCTGACGTCACCGTGCACCCCGACGGAACCCTCGCCCCCATCAAGAACTACCAGGGCTTGGCCTCCGTCGAACTCCACCCGATCAAGAAGCTTGATCTCGATCTGTACTACGGTGATGAGTACGCGCAGCGCACCACCTACCTCAGCACGCTCGGCTCCTCCGCTGGCAAGCTGATCGGCTACGCTCCCATCACCAGCTCCAACGCTGGTTGCAACACAGAGACGCTCCCAACCTCCACTGGAAACGGTCTGGCTGGCGCTGCTCCCTACAACCCAGGTACGCCGGCAAACTGCCTCGGCGCAACCAGGATGGTATCGGAAGCAACCGCAGAGTTCGTCTACCGCTTCTACAACAACCCCAAGTATGGCCGTTTTCAGTACGCCATGCAGTACAGCTATATCTCGCGTGAGGCGTGGGACGGTGTAACCAGCGCTGCCGGCGCTGCAACCACCACCTACGGCGGACCGAAGGCCACCAACAACATGGTCTTCACCAGCCTCCGTTACTACCTCCCGTAACTAACCGCTGTGCAAAAAAGGACACCCCTCGGGGTGTCCTTTTTGTTGTTCCATACAAGCTTCGTAGATTAGCTACTCAATCTCCCGAACCCAGATATTCCTGAAGCTGATCGGCTCGCTATGATCCCCATGCGCCTGCAGCTTGATCGGCGCGCCGTCGAACTTCTTATAGAACGGCTTGCCGATATACAAAGTCTCACCCTTCAACTCAAAGTGATTCTGCACCAGCACGCCGTTCAGTAAAGCCGTGACATACGCCGGACTCTTCAGCGAGCCGTCGTCGTTGAACGTCGGCGCGGTCCACACCACGTCATAGCTCTGCCACTCCCCAGGCTTGCGCGCCGGATTCGCCAGCGGAATACCCTGCTTATAGATCGCCCCGACCTGCCCGTTCACATACGTCTTGTTGTTGTACGAGTCGAGAACCTGCAACTCATACCCAGCATCGCCCAGTCCCGTCGATGCCAGAAACACGCCGCTGTTCCCACGCGCCTGGCCGCTACCGGTAATGTTCTCAGGAATCCTCCACTCAACATGGAGCTGGTAGTTCTTGAACATTCGCTTCGTCTCGATGCTTCCTGCGTTCGCAGCCTTGTTGACCGTCATCATTCCATCGGCCACCGTCCACTGCGCCGGCGACTTGTCCTTCACCGTCACCCACTGATCGAGCCCCTTACCATCGAACAGAACGATAGCGTCCGAAGAAGGCACTCCGTAACTGGCACCCGGTGTCACGATCGGAGGCACAGGCTCCCACACCTCCGTCTCCTCAGGCTTCGGCTTAGCCGCCTGCTGTGCAGAGAGAGTAGAGGCCACGCCAATCAAAATGGCAAACGAGAGCGTCTTAGAGTAGCGAAGAGAGTAGGGAAGAGAAGTGTGAATTCGCATAATTTCAATGACAATACACCCAAACCCCTCCAATCTGGTAAAACGTCCCAATCACCAGCAAAATAGCGCATTCAAGAAACCTGCGCTAATTACTTCGCCGCAAACCTACCCGCCGAAACCCATTCCCAACTGCAACATGACCGACCCCATCCCCTTCGCCTCCTAACCATTTGTTCGTGGTACGGAGAAATCTTTGATACGCTTCAAAGTGCCGAAGTCTTCAACTCTCACGCGCTGCGAAAGGTAACGAACACAATGCTGGACGAGAACAGGCTCTTCCCCGCGGATCCCGAGGCCCGCTCCGTAGCCGCCAAGCTCTACGAAGCCGTGCGCAACCTCCCGATCATCTCTCCCCACGGACACACCGATCCGCGATGGTTCGCCCAGAACCAGCCCTTCCCCAACCCCTCCGCACTCTTCATCCAGCCCGACCACTACATCTTCCGCATGCTCTACTCGCAGGGCGTCCCACTCGAATCCCTCGGCATCGCACCCCTCGGCGGCACCTCGAACGCCGACCCCCGCGAGATCTGGCGCATCTTCGCGAAGCACTACTTCCTCTTCCGCGGCACCCCCACCCGTCTCTGGTTCGACTACGCCCTCCAAAACCAGTTCGGCCTCAAGCAGCGCCTCACCCCCGACAACGCCGACGAGTACTACGACCTCATCGACAAGAAACTCCAAACCCCCGAGTTCCTCCCCCGCACCCTCTTCGAAGCCTTCCACATCGAAGTCCTCGCCACCACCGACTCACCCCTCGACACCCTCGAACACCATAAAGCCATCCGCGAATCCGGATGGAAGGGAAGAGTCATCCCCACCTTCCGTCCCGACGCCGTCATCGACGCCGACCACACCGGCTTCCTCGCCAACATCGAAAAGCTCGGCCACATCACCGGCGAAGACATCAGCACCTGGCCCGGCTACCTCAACGCCCTCCGCAGCCGCCGCGCCTTCTTCAAATCCATGGGCGCCACCGCCACCGACCACGGCCACCTCACCGCCGCCACCGCCGACCTCGACCCCAGCACCGCCGCCTCGCTCTACGCACGCATCCTCTCCGGCCGCTCCGTTCCCGAAGAGCAGGAGATCTTCCGCGCCCAGATGCTCACCGAGATGGCCGGCATGTCCGTCGAAGACGGCCTCATCATGCAGCTCCACCCCGGCTCCATCCGCAACCACAACACCCAGCTCTACCAGCGCTTCGGTCGCGACATGGGAGCCGACATCCCATCCCCCACCGAGTACGTTCGCGCCCTCCGCCCCCTGCTCAACCGCTTCGGCAACGACCCCCGCCTCACCTTCATCCTCTTCACCCTCGACGAGACCTCCTACTCCCGCGAACTCGCCCCCCTCGCCGGACACTATCCCGCGCTCAAGCTCGGCCCGCCCTGGTGGTTCCAGGACTCTCCCGAAGGCATGATGCGCTTCCGCGAGCAGGCCACCGAGACCGCAGGCTTCTACAACACCGCCGGCTTCAACGACGACACCCGCGCCTTCCTCTCCATCCCCGCGCGCCACGACGTCGCCCGCCGCATCGACTGCGCCTTCCTCGGCCGTCTCGTAGCCCAGCACCGCCTCGACGAAGACGAAGCCTTCCAGGTCGCCGAAGACCTCACCGTGAACCTCGTCAGAAAGGCCTACAAGCTCTAACCCCAACGCAAACACTCGCACGGATCGAAAACCGAACCACATAATCCTGCGTCGCCAAGGCACTTGCTATGATGACCCTGCACACGCGCGAAGACCTGTTAATCCCTCATTAACAAAGGAAAAATCGCGGTGTCCGGAGGAGCATCCAGTGCACTCACGACGTCTTGCAATCATCACTCTGCTTCTCGTCGCCCCTCTACAATTAAGCGGACAGAAAAAAACAACTCCACCCGCAGCCGCCGCCACACAAAAACTCGACGGTGCATCCGCCCAGCTAAGCGCAATCGTCGCCTCCGGCAATCTAGCCGACCTTCGCTGGCCCGACTTCTCCGACTACAAAACGCACCTCACCAACTTCTACCGCCCCACCGGATACAAGCTCGCCTGGATCAGCGGCGCGCCCAGCAACGGCCAGCCCACCCCGCAAGCCATCGAACTAATCAACATCCTCCAGGACGCCGACCGAGAAGGCCTTCACGCCGAAGACTACGACGCCTCGCGTTGGCCCGACCGCCTCGCCCTCCTCAAGAACCCTCACGAAGCCCGCTTCGACGCCGCCCTCACCGTCTGCATCATGCGTTACGTCTCCGACGTGCACATCGGCCGAGTCAACCCGCAGAACCTCGGCTTCGAGTTCGACGTCTCCAACAAGAAGCTCGACCTGCCCCACTTCGTCCGCCAGCAACTCGTCGCCGGGACCGACCTACGCGCTCAACTCGTCGGCATCGAGCCGCCCTTCCCCAGCTACCAGCGCCTCAGCACTGCCCTGCTCCACTACATGGACCTTGAGAAGAAGGGCGACGGCGAAAAAGTACTCGACGTCGGCGGCGTCTCTCCCGGTGGCCAGTACACCGGTGTAACCGGACTCGCAAACCGCCTGCGCCTCTTAGGCGATCTGCCCGACAGCGCCACCATCGCGCCCGACTCCACCGTCTACGAAGGCCCCCTCGTCGACGCAGTCAAACACTTCCAGGAGCGCGTCGGTATGCAACCCACCGGCACACTCGACTACAAAACCGTCGTCGAACTAAACGTGCCCCTCAGCAATCGAATCGAACAGATGCAGCTAGGCCTAGAGCGATATCGCTGGCTGCCCTACCACTTCAAGCAGCCACCCGTCGTCATCAACGTTCCGGAGTTCCGCCTCTACGCCTTCAAGGATGACGGCCAGGTCGGTCTCACGATGCGCGTCAACGTTGGCGAAGACTACAACCACCAAACCCCCATGTTCGAAGGCAACATCCAGTACCTCGTCTTTCGCCCCTACTGGAACCCCACGCCAAACATCCTGCGCAAAGAGATCATCCCCGACATGGAGAAGGATCCCTCCCTCGCCGACCTCAATCTGGAACTCGTCAGCTCAAACGGAAAGGTCATCAGCTCCGGAGACATCACTCCCGCGATGCTGCAGCAGGTGCGTTCAGGAAGGCTGACTGTCAGACAGCCACCCGGCCCCGAGAACGGAATGGGTCTGGTCAAGTTCATCTTCCCCAACCAGCACGACGTCTACATCCACGACACGCCGGCCAGCCTCGACATGTTCTCCGAGGCAACCGAAGGCGAAGAGGGCGAACTCAAACGCGTCGCAAGCCACGGCTGCATCCATCTCCAGTATCCTGACAAGTTCGCCGCCTGGCTCCTCCGCAACACCTCCGGTTGGGACCTCGACCGCGTCACAAAGGCCATGCATGACGGCCGCGACAACTCCCAGGTCAACCTAGTCCCACCCGTCCCCGTGGTGATCTTCTACATGACCGTCGTCGCCGAAGAGAACGGTGACGTCCACTTCTTCCACGACATCTACGACCACGACCGAACCCTCCGCCTGGAGCTAGCCCAGGGCTACCCCTACCCCAAATAAACCGGTCCCTTGTCGGTCTTTTCGTTTGTCATCCCCGTAGTGGATCTGCGTTTGCTCTTGCAGTTGCTGTTGTTGTTGCTTGTCCCTTTGTTGTCATCCCGCAGGGATCTGCTTCTGCCTTTGCCTATTCTTCATCAGGCTAGTCGCCACTCAGATCTTAAAAGGGTAGCCACTCTAATTTAAGGTCGTCATTCTGAGCGCAGCGAAGAACCCCTGTATTTGTCTTTGCTGTTGTTCCCGCTCTACGCCAAGATAAAAACGCTAAGGCCGAATCTCAATCGGCGTACCATCCGCAACCGCCCGCCAAATCTCATCAATCTCCGCATTCGTCACCGCGATGCACCCATTAGTCCAATCGCCCAAATCCTTACCCGGCCCCGCATAGTCATTCGGCAGCCCATGAATAAACACATCCCCACCAGTCGGAAAACCCAGCCGACTAACGCGCGCCACATCATCAGCGTTCGGGTAGGAGATGTGAATCGACTTGTGATACTGGCTATGCGCATTATGCCGATCGAGAATGTAGTTGCCTTCAGGCGTCTTGCGATCACCTTGCATCCTCTTCAACCCCACCGGATTGGCCCCCAGCGACACCGTGTACGTCTTCAGCACCACGTCGCCCTTGATCAACAGAAGCTTTCTCTCACCCTTCAGCACAACGACCCTGTCAGCCATCGCGGAAGATGGCAACGGAGAATCATTCGCAGAGAGCGCCTGCAGCGAAGCGGTTGCAACCGTAAAAAGTGCGACGACCCCGAACTTCCTGATCTGTCCCAACCGCATAGCCCCGTGCTCCATCACCAGTGAGAGAAGAGGCCCAAAGACGCCTCTGACAAAAGCCAGACACCATGAGCCGAGCCATCGAAGACCACAACCCACTGCCTGTCCCTTTATAGAAGAATACTTGACCCCAACCAATCACTCTTACGAGCCACGCCTCACGATAGATACGATAAATACGAAGCCATCCCGCTTCACCTCGGCATCTACGCCTCAGCCTCCAAGCACCCACGCCCTAGCTCTAAGCACCAATGCCTCAGTTTCCAAATACCCAGCGCTTTGCTTCTGAGGTAACCCCAGGCTTTAGCCTTGGGCCTCCCCGCCCCGCAAAAGAGCGGGGCTTTAGCGCCTGGGGTATGCCTTCTCGTCTGGTGCCACGAGAGAGTCAACTCCTCAACAAGCCCAAGTGACCCATCCAAAAATAAAGTCAAAATACCTGTCGTACTTTCCATCCCGCTTTTATACGCAGTCTCCCACCAGCATCCACCACACAACCACCGCTAACTCACCAGCAAACTACCACGCAAAAAACACACATCTCCCAAGACCCCCATCAAAAAGCCCAACAAATCCACCAAAAATCCCACCTCCACCACGCCCAACTTTTTTGCGCAAAACCACCGGAGTAAGATCGAAAAACATGAGCCTTTTTTTCGCCGCCGGCAGCCCCACCACTGAGATCACCCCCAGCGAAGCCCGCTCCAACCTCTTCCAAGCCCTCGACCGCCTCGGCCCCCGCAACAAAGTCCTCGCCGTCCCCCCCGACTTCACCCGAATGCACTCCCAAAGCGGCCTCCTCACCGAGATGGCCTGGGAGTACTACGGCGACCGCCTCACCGACGTCCTGCCCGCCCTGGGTACTCACAAGCCCATGTCCGACAAAGAGATAGCAACCATGTACGGACGCACCCCGCGTGCTCTCTTCCGCAACCACGACTGGCGCAACGACGTCGTCACCCTCGGAGAAGTACCCGGCAGCTTCATGCACGAGGTCAGCGAAGGCAAGCTCGACTACGCCTGGCCCGCCCAGGTCAACAAACTCCTCCGCGACGGCGGCCACGACCTCATCCTCTCCATCGGCCAAGTCGTTCCCCATGAAGTAGTTGGCATGGCCAACTACAACAAGAACATCTTCGTCGGCACCGGTGGCTCCATCGGCATCCACCGCAGCCACTTTCTCGGCGCCGTCTACGGCATGGAACGCATGATGGGCCGCGCCGACACCCCCGTCCGCCGCGTCCTCAACTACGCCAGCGAGCACTTCGCCCAGAACCTTCCCATCGTCTACGTCCAGACCGTAGTCGGCAAAAACGCCGTAGGTAAGTTGGTGATTCGAGGCCTCTACATCGGCGACGATGCAGAGTGCTTCGAGCTCGCCGCCGCCCTAAGCCTCAAGGTCAACTTCAAGATGATGGACCGCGAGATCAAAAAAGCCGTCGTCTTCCTCGATCCCCACGAGTTCAAAAGCACCTGGCTCGGCAACAAAAGCATCTATCGCACCCGCATGGCCCTCGCTGATAACGCTGAACTTATCGTCCTCGCCCCCGGCGTCCACGAGTTCGGCGAAGACGCTGCCATCGACGTCCTCATCCGCAAGTACGGCTACTGCGGTACCCCCAGGACCCTCGAGGCCGTCAAGGAGGACCCACAGCTAGCCGGAAACCTCAGCGCCGCCGCCCACCTCATCCACGGCTCCAGCGAAGGCCGCTTCACCATCCGCTACTGCCCCGGCCACCTCACCCGACAGGAAATCGAAGGAGTCCACTTCGAGTACGGCGATCTCGCCCAGATGACCACCAAATACAACCCGGACAAGCTCGCAGACGGCTGGAACACCGTAGACGGCGAAGAAATCTTCTACATCTCCAACCCCGGCCTCGGCCTCTGGGCCTACGAAGGCAGATTCAAAGACTAGTTCCTTCAGCCAACTTGCTCCCCGACCCCATTCCTCAGTACTCTGGAACGAGCCGAAAACTGGTTAGACCAATCGCGCCGACTCAAGTTGCAGAATAGGAAGGGTTTCCATGCAGGATCTCAAGCTCCCGAAGTTTTCCATTGGCGTGGGAGACCGCTTCGCACATCAGGCAAAGGCTCAGCTCGCCGCCTGCGTGCTCGCCGCCGATGCAGGAGTCGAGGTCGTGCCGGTCTGGAACAAATCCAACCGCGAACACGCCATCATTGGCTCCGAACCGGACCAGACCCGCGTCGCAGCCGATGCAGCCGTCCGCGAGCTGGCGTGGGCCAAGCCGTACTTTCTCGACGCAGACCACATCAATCTGAAGACCGTCCCCAGATTTCTGGCCCCTTGCGACTTTTTCACCCTTGATGTCGCGGATCTCATAGGCCAGCCGGCAGATCCAGGGAACGTCGCCGCATTCGTCCAGCGGCATCCAGAACTCATCGGCTCCGTCACCATCCCACACATTGCAAAGCCATTCCAAACAGATCAGGCGTTCGTCGAGGCCGTGGCCAACAAGTTTCTGGCCGCAGTCCAGCATGCAGGCTCGATCTATCGCTACCTGCTTGAAAATAAAGGTGCCGGAAGGTTCATCGCTGAGATCTCGATGGACGAGACCGACTCTCCCCAGACGCCAGTCGAACTCCTCATCATCCTGGCCGCCATAGCCGACGAGAAGATCGCGATCCAGACCATAGCCCCGAAGTTCACCGGCCGATTCAATAAAGGTGTTGATTACGTAGGCGATATCACCCAATTCACGAAGGAGTTCAACGAGGACCTAGCCGCAATTGCCTTCGCCATCGACACCTACGGACTGCCGAAGAACCTCAAACTCAGCGTGCACTCCGGCTCCGACAAGTTCTCCATCTACAAGTCAATCCATGAAGCAGTGAAAAAGTTCGACGCTGGCGTACATCTGAAGACCGCCGGCACCACCTGGCTCGAGGAGCTCATAGGCCTCGCAGAAGCAGGAGGCCCACCTCTGGAACTCGCCAAAGAGATCTATGCCGAAGCCTACGCTCACCGGGAAGAACTCTGTGCTCCCTACGCCACCGTAATCGACATAGACCCCAGCAGACTTCCTCTACCAGAAGTCGTCAACCGCTGGACCAGCAAGCAATACACTTCAGCGCTACGCCACGATCAGAGCAATCCGACCTACGACCCTGGCCTCCGTCAGCTCCTCCATGTAGGCTTCAAGGTAGCGGCAAAGATGGGAGACCGATATATTAATGCGCTCGAGGCGAACGAAGACATCGTGGCCCGCAACGTGACCGTCAACCTCTTCGAACGACATATCAAACCAGTCTTTCTCGGTCTTCAGGAGAGGCGATAAACCAGCATGATCTTCGTTCTCATGGGAGTCTCCGGCTCAGGAAAGACCACCATCGGCAAACTGCTTGCCGAGCAGACGGGCACTACCTTCGCTGACGCGGACGATTATCATCCCCTGGCGAACAAGCAGAAGATGGCAGCCGGACATCCGCTGAACGACGAAGACCGTGAACCGTGGCTCGAGACTCTAAACCAACTCATGTTGACCTGGTTTAAGGCAGGTAAAGGAGGCGTTCTGGCCTGCTCCGCCCTGAAGGCGAAGTACCGAAACACGCTCTCCACCGGCATTACCTCTGAGGCGTTGAAGTTCATCTGGCTCGATCTGCCGAAGCAGATTCTCGCCGAGCGCCTGTCTGAGCGACACCACGAGTTCATGAACCCGGATCTTCTCGATAGCCAGTTGAAGACCCTTGAGCCACCCGCTGACGCGCTGCGTATATTGAACGATCGTGAGCCAGAAGAGGTCGTGCGTGAAATTCTTGCAAAGATCTTCCCAGAGCAGAACCTGACCGAGAATCAGATCAAGAAGTAAGAAAGAGGGCGTTTTCCATGGGGCATCCGTTGTTTGATCTAATTGGCAAATCAGCCGTCGTCGTTGGTGGAACCTCCGGTATCGGTCTGGCCATGGCCATCGGCCTCGCCGAAGCGGGTGCAGATGTGGTTGCAAGCTCACGCCGCCCCGAGCAGGTTGACGAGGCCGCAACCGCGATCGAGGCTCGCGGACGCCGCTCCCTGCGTCTTACCTCCGATGTAGCCGATCGCGCCACCCTCCAGGCTCTCCTCAGTACTACCGTGAAGGAGTTTGGTAAGGTCGATATCCTTATCAACTCAGCCGGGAAGATCAAACGCGAGCCCACCCTGACTGTCACTGAAGACACTTGGAACGACATCATGGATACCAACGTTACCGGCACGCTGCGGGCCTGCCAGATCTTCGGTCGACATATGCTCGAGCGTGGCTATGGTCGAATCATTAACATCGCCTCGCTGAACACCTTTGTCAGCCTGCGCGAGGTCGCCGCCTACGCTGCCAGCAAAGCCGCGGTCGGCGCACTCACCAAATCGCTCGCCGTCGAGTGGAGCGCTCAAGGCGTGACTGTAAACGCAATCGCTCCCGGAGTCTTTCGTACGGCTTTGAATCAGAAGCTGCTCGACGAGAGCGAGCGCGGCAAGGAACTGCGGATGCGAACTCCAATGGGCCGCTTCGGAAAGACCGAAGAACTCGTCGGATCCGCGATCTTCCTGGCCAGCGACGCCTCTGCCTTCATCACGGGCGAGATCTTAGTCGTTGACGGTGGATTCCTGGCCAGCGGCGTAAATCAATAATCGTTTGAGCATTGCACTTATCTAAGTGCTCACCCAAAATGAAAAGCCCCAGCCATGACTGGGGCTTCTTCGTGCTCAAACAATAGATCTCAAAACTCTGAAACAACCAGCGGCCACTAATGGACCTACAGCGCATCAGCGAATCGTAGACTTGGTCACCCGCCCACCTGCGGGTGTGTGCTTAGGTGGTAGCAACGATGGATAGAGCACGGCAAGATTAGGCGGGACGATCGTAAGAAAGAGCAGGAAGATCCCTACCATCTCCGGGATGTGCAGTGACTTATGGGCTTCCAGATAGTAGGCCAGACCGGCCAGGGCTATCAGGGTAAGACAGATGACGATGCGTGCAAGAGATTTTGCCCAGGGCTTGTCATCGTTCGGAAGCATCTTGGACCGCCTTTCGTCGCGCGCGCTTTGAAAACCGCGTAGTCAACGACACCTGGTTAGATGCGGCGTTGGGACGCGTGCGTTATCAGTACGGCAGTGTAGGCCGCGCCGAAGCCGTTGTCTATATTAACCACGCTGACGTTGGGCGAACATGAGTTAAGCATTCCCAAAAGGGCGGTAGCGCCGGAAAAACTGGCTCCATATCCAACTGAGGTCGGAACTGCTATAACCGGAACGCCCACTAACCCGCCGACCACGCTCGGCAGCGCCCCCTCCATTCCCGCACAGACGATCACAGCGTCGGCATCGGCCAGTTGCTCCCTCACGGCAAGCAGTCGATGCAATCCTGCCACACCGACATCGTACAGCCGCGTCACCTTTGTATTAAATAGCTCAGCGGTAACCGCAGCTTCTTCGGCGACAGGCTGGTCGCTTGTGCCTGCGGAGAGAACCGCGATATGTCCCTTCGCCTCGGTCCCTGCAGACTGCCGCAGGGTAATGGCGCGTGCCTTCGGATGGTGGACAGCTGCTGGCGTGGAAGCCAGAACCGCAATGACGGTGGCGTCATCCGCCCTGGTAGCAAGAACGTCGATGCCTGAAGCCGCCATACGGGCAAAGATCTCGGCAGTCTGCGCCGGCACTTTCCCCTGAGCGTAGATCACCTCCGGCAGACCGGTACGCAGGCTGCGGTGATGATCGATCCGCGCATGGCCGATATCTTCAAAGGGAAGGTTCGCAAGGCGATCGACGGCAGCAGCAGGGGAGACAGCGCCGGACTCGACGGAGGCAAGGAGTTCAAGAAGTGAAACTTTATTCATGGCAAGGACAAGTACTCTCTGTGGATGTTATCCCAGCCACTTGGGATTTGCCGCGGTACCGTCGAAGTGCGACGTCGTTTTGAACAGTTCGTACTTGCCCTCGCTCGCAGCGACCGCAGTACGATCAAGCAGCGCCTTTACCTGAGCGTCGTTCATCGGTTTAAATGTGCGCGCTGCCTCAAGTGCCTGATCCAGAATCTGCGTGCTGTCGATTCCAGTGATAACTACCGATACCGGCTGAGTAAGCCCATAGTGAAGAGCCTCAATCGGCTTCACTGTATTGCTGGTCAAAATGAAGTGGTCTCCGAATGTCTTCATCGCAAGTACACCGATGCCTTGCTTGATTGCGACGGGCATCACCTCGCGCGTAAACGACCGGAAGTGCGCATCCATCACATTGATCGGCATCTGAACCGTGTCGAAGTGGAAGTTATGCTTCTGCGCCGTCTCCAACATGCGTAGATGGACCGCAGGATCTTTATGGCCAGTAAATCCGATGTAACGGATCTTCCCCGCCTGTCGCGCTGCCACCGCCGCTTCGATAGCTCCGCCGACGGCAAAGATACGGTCAGGGTCTTCCATGCGGATCACCTCGTGAAACTGTACGAGGTCAATTACATCGGTCTGCAGACGTCCAAGCGACTGCTCAAGTTGTTTGTTGTATTCCTCAGACGTACGGCCATCGATCTTGGTCATTAAAAAGACCTTCTGCCGATAGCCGTTCCGCAACGCCTGCCCCATGCGGACCTCGGAGATTCCATCGTTGTAGTCCCAGCAATTATCCAGAAAAGTAATGCCGTGATCTACACCCGCATGCAATAGTTGGATGCTCTCGTTTGGGTCCTTCTGTTTTCCAAGATGATATCCGCCCATGCCGATCGCCGACACGCGCTCGCCCGTGGTCCCAAGCTCGCGATAGACCATCTCAGGGGACTCAGGACGCTTGATCACATTACCAGAGACCGTACCTGCCTGTGCAGATGCTGATGCCGAAATTGCCGCGCTCACTCCCACCGCTGTCGCACTCTTTAAAAAGTCTCTTCGCTCCATGTTGGTCCCCAAGATGACTGTTTATGAAAATCCTACTTGCCGTATTTGTTGGATGCAGTTCGCAGTCCAAGAGAAAATCTAGAAGATTAGCGAAGATATGCAGCGATGGCTGCCTGCTGTACCTGCTTCAACGGCACATCATATTGAAGTGCCGCCGCCCGACAGTCTTCAAACTCTGGGGCTATATTCCGCTCTTCTCCACCCACCGTGCCAATCTTCACGCGAATCGTACCGTAAGGCGTCTCCACGCTGGAATGATGGCGCTCCATGCACACACGGCTATCATGACGAACCCGGATACCAAGGGTGCTGGTCTCTCTCAGTATAAGCTCCTCCAGCGCACGCTGTTCGGATGGATTGCAAAGCACAGTAAGCAGTGTTCCCGGGCGACCCTTCTTCATCAATACCGGCGTCAGCATTACGTCCAGCGCGCCAGCGGTCAAAGCTCTCTCCGCAACATAGGCCAGCACCTGCGGCGAGAGGTCATCGAGCGCCGTCTCCAGCACAGTCACCGTATCGGCGCCGTGGTGTCCATGACTTTCTTTATCTTGGGAGCGGACCGCCGGAGACCCGAGAAAAACTGCCTGATCTTCCTCCTCGCCGATACGCAGGCGAAGCACGTTAGGAAAGTCCTTCGGGTTCCTTGTTCCTGCACCGTACCCAATCTGTTGCACCCGCATGGCAGGCTGTTTGCCGAAAGTAGGCGCAAGCGCGCAAAGTAGTGCGGCCCCAGTCGGCGTTACCAGCTCTTCTTCGACGTGTGCAGAGTACGTTGGTAGGCCGCGCAGCAAATCAGCCGTTGCCGGCGCCGGAACAGGGAACCGTCCATGAGCACAATCCACCATGCCGCCGCCCACATTCAGTGGGGAGCAGAACCATCTGTTCACGCCCAGCGCATGAATCGCTGCGGACGTCGCCACAATGTCTACAATCGCATCCACCGCCCCCACCTCGTGGAAGTGAATCTTTTCCACTGGCACATTGTGAATCTTCGCCTCCGACATGCCAAGCAGCTCAAATGCCTGGATCGCAGTCTGCTTTACTGCTGACGAAAGATTCGCCGATGCGATCAATGCACGAATCACGTTCAGCGAGCGCCCGTGAGAGAGTGTGTGGCCATGATCATCGTCATGCGTATGTGAATGGCCAACCTTGTGCTGATGCTGTGTCTTCGGATGATGCTGATGAACATGCTCCTGCTGCTCATTCTCATTACGGTCATCAACATGAGGGTGATCGTGCCCACCTGTCTTTTCCTTTTTGTCTTCTGCCAGAGTCGGTCCCTCGAAGACATGAACTTTCGTCGAGGAGACCCCACTGCGATCGACCTTTTCAATACGCAAAGAGGCATCTAGTTTCAAGCTTGCAACCGCGTCATGCAGCACTTGTGGATCCACTCCGGCATCGACCAAGGCGCCAAGAAACATATCGCCACTAATGCCGGCGAAGCAGTCAATATAAGCAATGCGCATCAACTAATCCTTAACTTTCACGTCATCAGGCGCAGCCGCTATTGCGCTGGCCGGAAGTACGTCATTCATGCTACCGGAGCGATACCCCGCTGTATCCAGCGTCACATAGAGAAAGCCAAGCGGACGCAACGCTGCCGTTATGCGATCCAAGGTATCCAAGTTTAGTGCGAGAGGAAGTTCAACCCGAGAGACCTCAATCCGCGCCAGTTCTCCATGATGTCTAACTCGAACCTGCCGAAAGCCAAGATTATGTAAAGCCACCTCCGCTTGCTCCACCTGCGAAAGGTTTTCCCGTGTCACCGTTCTGCCATATTCGATGCGTGAAGCCAGGCAAGCACTTGCAGGCTTGTCCCAAAGCTCTAACCCCGCCCTCCGTGCGAGCGCGCGAATCTCAGCCTTATTCAGTCCAGCCGAAACCAGCGGAGCTACTGCGTGATGCTGCTGCGCTGCCAGTTGCCCGGGGCGAAACTCACCACGATCATCCAGGTTCATCCCGTACGCGATGTGCTTAAACCCGCGCTCCGCCCGCGCCTTCTCCATTCGTGTGAAAAGCTCATCCTTACAGTGAAAGCATCGTTGCGCGTCGTTGCGCTGATATGAAAGGCTCTCTAACTCATTTGTCTGAAGAATCTGCGTAGGAATATTATGTGCCGCAGCAAACGCCAGCGCCGCCGCCAACTCTGCCCTTGGAAGCGACGGAGAATCTGCAATTATTGCAAGCATCCGATCCTTTAGCGCATGATACGCAGCGTAAGCAAGATAAGCAGAGTCAGTTCCGCCAGAATACGCTACCAAAGCACTCCCAAGCGTTCGCAGCTCGATCTGCAGCTTCTCGGATTTGAGATTCAGCTCCATGGATTAGATTGTAGGGCAACGCCAACCGCACGGCGGCGCGATCTGAATATTCCTCACAGCTGCTAATTCAGAACACTTACTGCTTTGCGACTCCACCCTCTGCGAGCGCACGCTTCGCATGTTCAAACGCCGTAGTGGAGTGCTCATGCGCCTGCTTTGACAACTCATGAGCGGTCAGGTGGTCGCCCTTACCGTGAGCAGTAGCTGCAGCCTCATGGGCATGAGCTGCTTTATTGTGATACTCGGCGGCGCGGTCGTGTGGACTCTGTGGCATCTCGTTCTCCTCAATCAACAGTTATTAGGACAAAAAGTTAGATGCAAGATCCGACCTATCGGCCCATCCATCCTCCGTCCACCGTCAAAATCGTCCCCGTCACATAGTCGCTGGCAGGCGAACTCAGATAAAGCGCCGCCCCAGCAAGATCCTGCGACTTTCCCCATCGCCCAGCCGGAATGCGTTCAAGAATCTGTCGGCTCCGCGTCTCGTCAGCCCGTAGCGCCTCTGTGTTCGCCGTGGCAAAGTATCCCGGCGCAATCGCATTTACCTGGATACCCTTAGCCGCCCACTCATTCGCCAGCGCTTTGGTTAGCTGCGCCACGCCGCCCTTGCTCGCGGCATATGCCGGCACACGTATGCCGCCTTGAAAGCTAAGCAACGAAGCAATATTCACGATCTTTCCCACGCTCAAACTAGCACCACCGCTGCGGCTCATCATGTCGCGAGCCGCCAGTTGGGAGAGCTGAAAGACGCTCGTCAGGTTTACCTGTAACACCTGCTGCCAATCTTCAAGCGTTACCTCTTCGGCAGCCGCACGCAGAATCGTTCCCGCATTGTTTATCAGGATATCGACCCGGCCAAACCTCTGCTTCACCTGCGCAAACAGATCCTCAGCGCCTGAGGTCGAGGAGAGATCAGCACGGAATGCCGCCGCATGCTCTCCAATCTCGGCCGCCGTCTCGTTTGCGGCCCTGCGGTTCCCGTGGCATGCAACCTTAGCCCCTGCCTGTGAGAGCGCAATCGCGATTGCAGCTCCCAGACCGCTCGCCGAGCCAGTCACCAGCGCTACCTTGTTGTCGAGTCGAAAGCTGTCGAAGATAGTGCCTTGCGTATCTAGCATTGTCAGGTCAATGTACGTCGTTCGTTATCGTTGGAGCAACTGTCTGATGTCCAAGTTCAATTGACGCTACGTTGTGCGTTTTGTATGGTTGGATATCTTGTGAGGAGACATGAAATGCGGCGGATAACGATGTGCGGTGCGGCGATGATTATGATGGCAGTGATGACAACAGTAGCACTTACCCAAACGACGGCCGAACCAACCCCCGAGAAAGCAGGCTTAGGCATCGATCGCCGCTCTGCAGAGTCAATCGCAGCCCAGGTAAAGAGCATGCTGGGCGACGCCCGCACCAGCTCCGGCGGAATTGCCTCTGCAACACTAGAAAAATATCCCGGCCACTACACTATGCTGACCGTGCGCACGAAAAGCGGAGGCGCAGAGATGCATGCAGAATGGAGTGACATCTTCTACGTCCTTGACGGCGAGGCCACCGAGATTACCGGAGGCACCATCGTTGACCCCACCCAGTCCGCAGCCGGAGAGACGCGCGGTACTCGTGTAGAAGGCGGCACATCCACTCCAATGCGTAAAGGCGACGTCATCCACATCTCCCCCAACACGCCGCACCAGATCATCCTCGCACCTGGCAAAACCTTCTCCTACTACGTCATCAAAGTCGCCGCTCCGAAGCAGTAATGATTGGATAAGCAACGAAAAGCCATTTGAAACTGGTGGAGAGCAGCTCTGCGATGTCTAGCTTCTACGCAGCTATACTTGTATCAATAGATTGAGGGGGTAGGATGCGGCTTTACCAGATGGCTGATGCAATACGCTACGGACTGATGAACACCGAAGAGCTGCGAGAGACTTTTCTTCTCGAGGGTATGTTTGAACCAGGCGAGATCGAGTTCGCGTACGTCGATCTAGACCGTACAGTCATCGGATCTGCGGTGCCCGTAGATGAAGAATTAGCCCTCGAGGCCGAGCCAGAGCTCCGAGCAGACTACTTCCTCGAACGGCGTGAGCTAGGCGTCCTCAACGTCGGCGGGGCTGGTTTTGTCCTCGTCGATGGAAAGAGCTTTGAGCTCGACAAACTCGACTGCCTCTATGTAGGCCGAGGCAACCGCTCCGTTACATTCTCCAGCGAAGATCGAAACAACCCTGCCTTCTTCTATCTGCTCAGCTATCCCGCTCACGCGGAGCATCCCACTGCGATGGTGAAGTTCTCGGACCTTCAAGGGCTGCAACTCGGCGCAGCAGAGACCTGCAACAAACGCACCATCTATAAGGCAATCTACAAAGACGGAATCAGGAGCTGCCAGCTCGTCATGGGATTTACGCTCCTTGAATCCGGCAGTAACTGGAACACGATGCCACCCCATACCCATATGCGTCGCAGCGAGGTCTATTTCTACTTCGATGTCGATCCCGCTCATCGGGTCCTCCATCTCATGGGACCACCCGACGCGACAAGTCACCTTGTTGTTGCAGACAAGGAGATCGTCGTCTCTCCTGGCTGGTCGATCCACGCGGGCGTCGGCACCAAGAACTATGCCTTCTGCTGGGGCATGGGCGGCGAGAATCAGGCTTACGACGACATGGACCCCGTAACGATTGCGGATCTGCGATGAGTGAAGGTTCGGCGGGCCTCAAGATTCGACCCAAGGACGAATGCCGCTGGGACCTGATAAGTCTCGGCGAGGTCATGCTCCGCTTCGACCCCGGCGAACAACGAATCGCTTTTACTCGCACTTTTCGCGTCTGGGAGGGCGGCGGAGAGTACAACGTAGCCCGTGGCCTGCGACGATGCTTTCAGCAGCGCACCTCTATCGTAACCGCACTCGCCGACAACCCTGTGGGGCGCCTAATCGAAGACCTGATGCTTCAAGGTGGTGTCGATCTTTCGCACCTGCGCTGGGTCGACTACGACGGCATCGGACGAGAGGCGCGCAACGGAATTTACTTCCTCGAGCGCGGCTTCGGCGTTCGCGGCGCGATGGGCATGATGGATCGGGGACACACCGCGATCTCGCAGATCGAAATCGGTCAGGTGGACTGGGATGCCATCTTTGCTGACGAAGGGGTGCGCTGGTTCCACACCGGCGGGGTCATGTGCGCGCTCTCACAAGACGCACCTGCCGTGGCTCGTGAGGCCATGATCTCGGCGAAGCGAAACGGTGTGACCGTTTCCTACGACTGCAACTATCGGCCCTCGCTCTGGAAGAACGCAGGTGGCCGTCAGGGGGCGTGCGATGTCAACCGGATGCTGGCCCCGTTCGTCGATGTGATCTTCGGACACGAGGGCGATCTCTCCGCCGTACTCTGTGACGCCTCACACGGTCCGCCCTGGCATAGCTACCAGAGCTATAACGATATGGCAGCGCGAGTCTGCCGGGAGTTTGCCAACATTAAGGTCATCGCCACCACTACTCGTCGTCCGAAGACCGCCAATCGCAACGACTGGGCAGCCTTCGGCTATGCAGGAGGTGAAACCTTTCAGAGCATCTTGTTCGAAGACCTCGAGATCCTTGACCGCGTAGGCGGTGGCGACTCCTTCGCCGCAGGTCTCATCTACGGCCTTATGGAAGCTAAAGGAATGCAGTGGGCGCTCGACTGCGGCGTCGCCCACGGAGCACTCGCCATGACAACTCCCGGAGATAGTTCTATGGCTTCGCTAAGCGAAGTAGAACGCTTGATGACGGGCGGATCCGCTGCTGTTCAGAGATAAGAAGATACGGTAATAAAAATGTCGAAGCAGATTTGATCTGATACTGGAAGCATAAGGGTTACGACAGGGAGAAGAAAGCCATGGAAAAGGCCGCGGTACTGGCAGAGCTACAGAGGGTCGGGCTTGTTCCCGTGTTGCGCGCAGACTCCGTCCAGCAGGCGCTGGAGTTTGCGGACGTGATCGCCAGCGGTGGCGTGACTGTCTTTGAAGTAACAATGACTGTTCCCGGCGCTCTTCAAGTCATGCGCATACTGGCGGAGCAGCGGCCGGATATTCTCATCGGCGCAGGCACCGTCCTCGATCCCGAGACGGCCCGCATCTGCATTCTCGAGGGCGCAAAGTTCGTCGTTAGCCCTGCCCTTAACTTCAAGACGATCGAGATGTGCCACCGTTACTCGATCGCTGTGCTGCCCGGTGCCCTTACCCCTACCGAGATCGTTAACGCTTGGCAGGCCGGCGCCGACGTCGTGAAGGTCTTTCCAGCCAGTGCTATGGGCGGAGCGAAGTATCTCACAGCGCTGAAAGGGCCGCTCCCGCATATCAAGATGATTCCCACCGGTGGCGTCTCGCTCGCGACTGCGAAAGAGTTTTTGGATGCCGGAGCGTTTGCCCTTGGAGTAGGCTCCGATCTTGTGAACATCAAGGCGCTATCCGAACACCCTAGGCTCGTAACTGAGGTCGCCCGAAAGTATCTCGACATCGTGCAGGAGTTTCGCCAAGACAAACCTTGAACGTGCGCGATTAATAGCCTGAGAGTTTCCTAGTTGAGAAAGACGCCTAGCTCATTGGCGGCGTTGCGGAGATGGGTGAGATAGCGGCTCTGCATCTCGATGACGGAGAGGCGTGGGGCGTTTCCGCTGAGGTTCAGCGTGGCGACGACGCGGCCCGATGCGGCATAGACAGGGACGGCGAGCGATCGTAACCCGACCTCGTACTCCTGATCGACGAGAGCATAGCCGCTGCGGCGGACGTTTCGCAGGGCGAGACGAAGCTTTTCGATCGAGGTGATGGTGCGAGTGGTGTGGGGAGTGAGGACGACCTTCGCGAGGTAGTTTTCCAGCTGTTCAGTAGGCAGGTAGGCGAGTAGGACGCGGCCCATACTGGTGCAGTAGGCAGGGAGACGGCTGCCGATGTGGAGATCGACGGCCATGACGCGGCTGACCTGTGTGCGGGCGATGTAGACGATGTCTTCGCCGTCGAGGGTAGCGACGGAGAAGGACTCGCGTAGGGTGGCAGACATCCGTTCAAGGATAGGCTGGGCAGCGGTGGAGAGGGTGTTGGATGTGGTGTACGTGTGGGAGAGGGTAAGCATGCGTGGGCGGAGAGAGTACCGGGAACCGTCCTCTGCGCCGGCAAAGCCAAGCTTGGTCAGGGTGTAGAGGCAGCGGCGGACGGCGGCGCGTGACAGGCCAGTCTTGACGCTGAGTTGAGAGATGGTCATCTGCGGGGACTGCTGGGTGAAGGCCTGAATGACGATGAGACCGCGGGCGAGGGAGGTCATGAAATTCGGATCGCCAGTATAAATGTCGAGCGAGGAGGCGGGAGTGGGCTTGGGTGTGACGGGGGTGAGTGGGGGTGGGGGGGGGAGGGGTTGGCGGGGAGTGATGCTCATACGGGACCCTTTCCGTGGCGTCATCGAAGGAGGATGTTCGATAGACGGACTACAGATACGATAAACGCACATACGGTGTCGCCGCAAGGTTTCGGCTGTCGACGTTGGTTCGGACGGCATGTGGCTCGGTTGCGGAGGGTGCCTTGAGGTGCTTGGCGGGGTTTATTCGATTCTGGGCGAGGAGTTTGTCAAGCTTGGCGGGCCCGGTCCAGGGCGTGGAGGACGTCGGCTGGCTCGGGGCGGACGCGGAAGTCTGCGTGGGCTTCGGCGAAGAGGATGGTGTTGGTGCCGTCGATGACGAAGACGGCGGGGAGGGGGAGGCGCCAGCTTGCTTCGGTGGCGTTGTGGTAGCTGAGGCCTGCGTTGTTGAAGGGGATGTTGATGAGGATGGACTGGTAGTAGCGGCGGAGCTCTTCAGGAATGGTGTGAGCGATGCCGAACATTTCGGCGACGGCGGCGGCGGGATCCGACAAGAGTGGGTAGGGAAGCCTGTGCTGCTCGAGAGTGAAGTTGTTCTGGCGGGTGGTCTGGGGGGCGATGGCGACGAAGAGGGCGCCGCGTCTGCGGAGGTCGGCGTGGAGATCGCGCCAGGCTTCGAGCTCGGTGACGCAGTAGGGGTCCCAGCGGCCGCGGAAGAAGCTGACGACGAGTGTGCCCAGGGCGAGGAGATCGGCGGAGCTAACGGGCTTGTGGGTCAGGGCGTCTTCGAGGGTGAAGGACGGAGCTTGCGCGCCAACCTTTAGAGTCCGGTGTTCGATGCCGGTGTTGAAGAGATCTTCGGTCGCTTTTTCGGAGACGGCGAGACGCTCGGGCTGGACGAGGGCGCGGGTGTTCTGGGTGATGCGGTCGAGCTGGTCCTGGAGTGGTTCTTTCGCTGCGGCAGACATGTCCCCCCTCCCCCCTAAAGTGTGTCAAAGTCTTCGAAGTAGAGACTTTAGCTTTGGACTTCGGCTAAAAAACTGCTGGGTTAAACGTTGCAGTCCGGCTTACGCCGGACTGTTGTGGCTGATTCAATTATATCGGACGTGTCAAGGTTTTGACCCCGTCCGATCAGGGCAAGCTGTGGGTGAAGCCAAGGTTCTTGGGGCTTACTTTTCGCTCGCTACATGGAGGCGGCCGTTTGCATGGCTGGATCGTGGCACTGGATCGCAGGGCCGGTGAGTTTTTTGGAGGCTACAGTTTTGTTGTGGGTCGCGTTGCTGGCTATCGAGGCGCTCTTCATCTCTTTGAGGAGCGTGACGAGGCGAGTGAAGGCTTGTTCGCGTGCGGTCTTGTTGCCGGGGACGTTGTTGGTTGGGTCTTCGCCGGCGCGCATGAAGCCGTGGCCTGCGTTGTCGTAGGTGACGGGCTCATATTTTTTGCCGGCGGCCTTCATGGCAGCGATGGTGGCGGGCACGGTGGCGCCGATGCGGGCGTCGTTGCCGGCGTAGAAACCGAAGACGGGGGCGGTGATGTTGGTGACGTCGGATGGGCCGGGGCCGTAGAAGACGAAGGCGGCCGAGAGGTCGTGGCGGTGGGTCGCGAAGGCGAAGGACTTTCCGCCGCCCCAGCAGAAGCCTGCAACGGCGATCTTTCCATTGGAGGAGGGGATGGTCTTGGCGTAGTCGGCGGCGGCGTCGAGGTCTGCGGTGACGACGGCGGGATCGAGGGCGGAGACGGCTTTGACGGTTGCGTCCTGATCGGGGAAGGCGCTGGAGCCGCCGCCGTTGGGGCCGAAGCCGGTGAGGAGGTCGGGGGCGATGACGATGAAGCCTTGTGCGGCGAGTTCGTCGGCCATCTCTTTAGCCCAGTCGCTGAGGCCGAAGATCTCGTGGATGAGGACGACGACGGGGGCTTTGGTTTTGACTTCGGGATAGACGACGAAGGCCTGGACGGTGCGGTCGCCGTGCTTGAGGGGAACGTACTCGTGGTGGCGAGGGGAGGCGTCGAGGCGGGCTTTGGCCCAGTCCTGCGCGTGCAGTGAGAGGGTGGCGAAGGGCAGGAGCAGGGCTGCAGCGAAGAGCTTGAGAGCTCGGGGAGTGGTGATCGTCATGCGGTGAGTTTAGTTGGATGAGGGAAGATGCTGCAAGCATGCGCGATGGTATTGATGGTGGATCGATGCGGAGAGAGCGGGTGAGATGTTTGGAACGCGTCGGCGCGGAATTTTATACTTGGCTTATGGCAGGCTTTCAGTTGCGAGTAGCGACGGGTGAGGATGTGGCTGGGATTCGTGCGCTCATTCGGGCGTCGGTGCTTGAGTTGCAGGCGGGAGACTATTCGGCGGCGCAGAGGGAGGGAGCGCTGGCTACTGTGTTTACGGTGGATAGTCAGTTGATTGCGGATGGGACCTACTTTGTGGCGGTGGCTGAGGGTGGAGAACTGGCGGGATGTGGCGGGTGGAGCTATCGGAAGACGCTTTATGGTGGGGACCACCAAGTGGAGAAGATTGCGCCGGAGAGGCTGGACCCGAAGGTGGATGCGGCGAAGGTGAGGGCGATCTTTGTGCATCCGCAGTTTGCGCGGCAGGGCCTGGGGAGCTTGATTCTGGAGGCTGCGGAGAGTGCCGCGGTGGAGCAGGGATTTACGCGATTTGAGATGGGGAGTACGTTGACCGGGGTGGCGCTATATATGTTGAAGGGATATCGGGAGGTGGCGCGGATTGAGGTGCCGGTGGGCGGTGGAGAGACGATAGGGGTGGTGAGGATGGTGAAGGAACACCATCCTCGATGAGTTTTTGCGGCTAGGTGGTGGTGAGTTTGAGGGTGATGCCGATGTCGGCGGTGGGTGGGCGGTTACTGGGGAGGGTGACGTTGAGGGCGGTGGCGTCCTGGGTGAATTTGAGTGGCTCGTTGTGGCCGAGCATCATGACGCTGGTGATCTTAGCGGGATTTTGTGGGCTGGTGGTGCCGAGGGATGGGATGACGGCGGCGCCTTCGGGCCAGCCCTGGACGAAGGCGTAGATCACGGGGCCTTTGGTGGTGAAGCGAATGTCCGAAGAGTTGAGGTCGGGCTTCTTGCCTTCGTTGGGATCGAACTCTTTGCCGTTGTGAGCGATGACGACCTTGGTGGAGGGGCCTTCGCCGAAGATCTTCCAAGGGCGGGTGGCGTAGATGCCTTCGCTGTTGACGGCCATCCAGGCGGTGATGCCGGCGAGGATCTCGCGCTCCGCGAAGTCGAGTTCGCCGCTGTTGGGCAGTGGGAAGTTCAAGAGCAGGTTGCCGTTTTTGCTTACGATATCGACGAGAAGGTCGATGACTTTTTTTGGTGATTTGTAGGCGACGCCGCGTTTGTAGTGCCAGTCGCCGATGCAGGTGTCTGTCTGCCACGGAGTGGGGGAGATGGCGTCGAGGACGCCGCGTTCGCGGTCGAGGGCGCAGGTGCCGATGGTGCACTGGTCGGCTTGCTTGCTGAAGTAGACGGCTTCGACTTTGTCGTTGTGGTGGGCGGCGCTTACGTTATATAGCTCGGCGACGGTGGAGTAGCCGTACTGGTCGAAGGGGATGCCGCCGTCGGTGTAGAGGAGGTCGGGCTGGTAGTTGTCGATGAGGTCTTTGATGCGACGGAAGTACTCCTGCTTCCATCGGTCGGGGGCGACGCGGCCCATGTCTTTGGCGGTGCTTGCGAAGTTCGCGGGTTGGCCGGTGTAGTCGTGGTAGAGGTCGGCGAAGGCGGGGTTGGTGCCGTCGTAGGGAACGCCGGCGAGTGGGCCGGTGGTATCGCTGAGGTGTGAGGGCGCGAACCAGTCGTAGGAGTTGGAGAGGTGTTCGCTGACGCCGAAGCGGAGGCCACGTTTGCGGGCGGCGGTGGCCCAGGTGCCGACGATGTCGCGGTGCGGGCCGGAGGCGACGGCGTTCCAGCGGGGCTGGTACTTGGAGTTCCACATGTCGAAGTTGTCGTGGTGGACGCCCATGGAGAAGAAGTACTTTGCGCCGGCTTTGGCGTAGAGATCCATGAGGTGCTCTGGATCCCAGGCTGCGGCTTTGAACTGGGGCACGAGATCTTTGTAGCCGACTTTGGAGGGATGGCCGTAGGTTTCGACGTGGTAGTTGTACTGGGCGGTGCCCTGGACGTACATGTTGCGCGCGTACCAGTCGCCGTACTCGATGCTGGACTGCGGACCCCAGTGAGCCCAGATGCCGAACTTGGCGTCGGCAAACCAGGCGGGGAAGCGATAGGCCTGGAGCGAGGCGGGCGTGCCGGTGAAGGGGCCAGATGTGATTGGGAGCGGAGTCTGCTGGGAGTACGCTGACCTGAGCGCGGGGGCTGCGGATGCGAGGAGGGCGATGGCCTGGCGTCGAGTGATTTTCATGGTTGAGATGCGTTCTCCACAGGAGATAGTGATCGAAGCCAATGTAGTGGGTGAAGGGGTGAGATGCAAGTTGCAAAGATTTGATGGACGTTGTGCGTGTAGTCTTCTGAGAACGGAGGGCGGGAATGATGGTTGAGATGCCGATGATCGCGAAGGGTGCGGATGAGCTGTATTTGCTGGCGGGCATGACGAATCGGCATGGGCTGGTGGCAGGCGCGACAGGCACAGGGAAGACGGTTACGCTGCAGGTGATGGCGGAGGCGCTGAGCTCGATCGGCGTGCCGGTGTTTGCGGCCGATGTGAAGGGAGATCTTTCGGGGATCTCGCAGGCGGGGAAGAGTTCGCCGAAGCTCGATGCGCGGGTGAAGGCGCTGGGGCTGGGGGAGTGGAGTTTTGCAGCGTGTCCGGTGGTGTTCTGGGATGTGTTTGGAAAGCAGGGCCATCCGGTGCGGGCGACGATAAGCGAGATGGGTCCGCTGTTGCTGAGCAGGATTTTGAACTTGAACGATACGCAGTCGGGCGTGCTGACGCTGGTGTTCAAGATCGCCGATGACAACGGGCTGCTGCTGTTGGATATGAAAGATATGCAGGCGATGCTGCAGCATGTGGGCGCGAATGCGAAGGAGTATCAGACGCAGTACGGAAATATCTCGGCTGCGAGTATAGGAGCGATTCAACGTGGGTTGGTGGCGCTGGAGCAGCAGGGTGGGGATCTGTTTTTTGGCGAGCCGGCGCTGAATATTGAAGACCTGCTTCAGGTGGATGCGAAGGGGCAGGGAGTGGTGAATATTCTGGCGGCGGACCAGCTGCTGCAGTCGCCGCAGTTGTATGCGACGTTTCTGCTTTGGCTGATGAGCGAGTTGTTTGAGAAGCTGCCGGAGGTGGGCGATCTCGAGAAGCCGAAGCTGGTGTTCTTTTTTGATGAGGCTCATCTTTTGTTCAAGGATCTTCCTTCGGTGTTGCAGAACAGGATTGAGCAGGTGGTGAGGTTGATACGGTCGAAGGGGGTGGGGGCGTTCTTTGTCACGCAGAATCCGATCGATGTGCCGGATACGGTGCTGAGTCAGTTGGGAAATCGGGTGCAACATGCTCTGCGAGCGTTTTCGCCGCGCGACCAGAAGGCGGTGAAGGCGGCGGCGCAGACGTTCCGGGCGAATCCGAAGGTGAATGTGGAGGCGGTAATTACGGAGGTGGGTGTGGGAGAGGCGCTGGTGTCGTTTCTGGATGAGAAGGGGATTCCGGGGATGGTGGAGAGGGCGATGATCTGTCCGCCGCATAGTCAGATTGGACCGATTACGCCGGAGCAGAGGACGGAGATTATCAAAGGCTCGGTGGTAGCGGGGGTGTATGAGACGGTGGTGGATCGTGAGTCGGCTTATGAACGGCTGAAGGGGAAGGTAGCGGCTTCGGATGCGGCACCGGATGCTGGAGGCGCGACTGTGGGTGCGGGATCAGGTTGGCTGGGTGGGCTGGAGGCGGCGGGGACTGCGCTTGGTGGAGTGCTGGGGCAGGGGAGTTCGCGGCGTGGAGATACGGTGGTGCAGGCGATGGTGAAGAGCGCGGCGCGGACGATGGGAAGTACGGTGGGGCGGCAGTTGATTCGGGGAGTGTTGGGATCTTTGCTGGGTGGATCGAAGAGGTAGCTCCTCCTGCGCGGTTCGGAGTTACTTCGCGCAGGAGGAGCAGGTGCCGTAGACGAAGAACTCGTGGCTGGTGTACTTGAAGCCTCGGGGAAGCTTGGGCTTGGCCTGAATCTCGCAGCCTTCGAGCTCGTGGACGGTGCCACAGCTATTGCACTGGAAGTGATGGTGATGGGCTTTGCCGGAGATCTCGTAGCGGGTGGAGTTGCCGGGGACGTCGACTGGGGTGAGCCACTTGTCCTCGACGAGGCTGCCGATGTTGCGGTATACGGTGGCGATGCTGAGCGCGTCGACCTCTTTCTGGGCGAGGGTGAGGGCTTCGTCTGGAGACAGGGGCCGATTAGCTTCGAGGAAGGCGGCGCGAATGGCGTCCTTCTGCCGGGTGTTGCGGGTCTGGATAGAAGTGGTCATGGACAGGCCTATCGTAGCGTATTGCGAGAGGACTCTCAAATGCAATCTGGGCTCAGTCGCGTTGCTGGGCTGAGCAGGCCCACTCTTCGAGGCGAGGAGTGGGCCATTGGCAGCTAGATGACCTTCATTAGAAGCAGGATGAGGACGATAAGAAGAATAAGGCTGATGCCGCCGCCGCCGTAGTAGCCCATACCAGGTCCCATACGATAGCCGCCAAAGCCGAACACCAGAATCAGGATGAGCAAAAGGATAAGCATTTATCTTTCTCCGTTCGGCGAAATTTCGCCAGATGGAGGTGTGATGCAGATTTTCATCTCAGCGTCATGAAACAAATCGGGTTGCACTTTTCGTAGCGCCGTAAGTGCGGTCGTTGACGCTGAAGAAAGGTGGTATCCCCCATCTCCTCTATTTGGGCTAAAGTATTCGAAAGAAAATGTTTAGCTTTGGACTTTCGAGGTTCATCTCTGAACGTGCTGCGGTGCCTGCAGGGGACTTAATTTTTGTGGTTCTGTGTCAAGTTTTTCCCCTTTTTGAATATTAGTTTCACGATCAGCTTCCGCTTCAGTGGGTGCGACAGATGGGACAGCGCATGAGGTGGTCAGTTGCGTACCGGGTTGCGTACTGGACGGCCTCGGCGGTATCCATCTCGAGGGCGATTTCGTAGGATGACTTGGTTTGGGCGGGGAGCTCACACTGGAGGCGCATCGCTTCCGCGAGGTTGTTCAGGAGCCGCGCACCCTCCGGACAGGAGAGGATTGACATATCGTGCCTCCTTCGTCGAAAGAGACTTGAGACTGTTACGCAGGAGCTGGAGAGATGGATTTTGTGAAAATGATTCAAGTGAAGGAGGCTCGCGGTTTAGGTCGTGAGTCAGGTAGCCGGATAGGTGGAATCTGCGACTTGAATGTGTATTGATGTCCTGACCGGGACCCCTGATGCATGGGCCAGCCGGGCTCGGGTATTGTGTGTGCCGGGGATAATTTTGTGCCGACTGACTAATGAGAGTTGAATATCATTTAGTTATTGATTTCAATTTCGCATTAGTGTTAGATAGTGCGAGAGGGATTTCCATGAACAAGAAACTTCCAACGACTGTGCTCTCCGGATTTCTGGGAGCGGGGAAGACTACGCTGCTCAACCATGTTTTGAATAACCGTGAGGGCCTGAGGGTGGCCGTCATTGTGAATGACATGAGTGAGATTAATATCGACTCGCGTCTGGTGGAGCAGAGTGGGGCTGGGCTGAGCCGGACGGAGGAGAAGCTGGTCGAGATGACCAATGGGTGCATCTGCTGCACGCTGCGCGCGGACCTGCTGCAGGAGGTGTCGCGGCTGGCGCGAGAGAACAGGTTCGATTACCTGTTGATCGAGTCCACCGGGATCTCCGAACCGATGCCGGTAGCGGCGACGTTTACGTTTATCGATGAGACGGGCAGCTCACTGTCGGAGGTTGCGGATCTGGACACGATGGTGACGGTGGTGGATGCGGTGAAGTTTCTGGAGGACTGCCGTTCGTTAGAGGATCTGCGTGAGCGCAGGATCGCATTGAACGAAGAGGATGAACGGACGATCGGTGACTTGTTGATCGATCAGGTGGAGTTTGCGAATGTGATTGTGCTGAATAAGGCGGACCTGGTGAGCGCGGAGCAGTTGGCTCGGCTGAAGGGCATTCTTGGACGCTTGAACGGCGATGCGCGAATTCTAACGAGCGTGCGTGGGCGGGTGGCGTTGGAGGAGGTGCTCAACACTGGTCTGTTTGATATGGAGCTTGCGGAGACGGCGCCGGGCTGGGTGAAGGAGTTGAACGGCGAGCACATTCCGGAGACGGAGGAGTACGGGATCAGCAGCTTTGTGTACAGGGCGCGGCGTCCGTTTCATCCGGGCAGGTTGGAGACGTTGACGGATGAGGGATTTCCTTCGGTGCTGCGGGCGAAGGGCTTCATGTGGCTGGCGTCGAACAGCGATGAGACGATTATGTTTTCGGTGGCGGGAAGCACGTTGACGGTGGAGCCTTCGGGGTTGTGGCTGGCGGCGGCGGGGTCGGGTGAGGATGTGGATGATCCGGAGCTGGCGGAGTATGTGGGCAAGGTGTGGGATCCAGTGACGGGGGATCGGCGGCAGGAGCTGGTGTTTATTGGGGTGGAGATGGACAGGGAGGTCCTGGAGGCTCGGCTGGATGCGGCGCTGCTGACCGAGGACGAGATGGTGGGCGGAGCGGAGGCGTGGAGGCTGTTCGACAATCCGTTTGCGGCGATGTTTACGGAGCGGGAGCAGGCGGTCGGAGTTTAGAGGTTGTTGGATTTTTACGAGAGGAGATTTCATGGCGAAAGTGTGTGAGTTGTCAGGCAGAGGCTCGATGAGTGGAAATAAGAGGTCTCATGCGAATAACAAGAGTCGTCGAAAGTGGGAGGTGAACTTGCAGCGGAAGAAGATCTGGGTGGCTTCGGAGGGGCGATTTGTGCGGATGCGGATCAGCATGCGGTCGCTGCGAACGATTGGCAAGATTGGGTATGAGGCGGCGGTTGCGAAGTCGGCGAAGAAGAGGGGAGTTTAAGGATGCGAACGATTATTAAGCTGCAATCGACTGCGGGGACCGGGCACTTTTATACGACGACCAAGAATCCGAAGTTGAAGAGTGAGAAGCTGCAGTTGCGGAAGTACGATCCGGTGGCGCGTAAGCATGTGTTGTATCGCGAGGCGAAGGCTTAGTGGGGGAGCCGGGGAGAGTGGCCGTCTACATTCCGGCACGGCTGAGGCGGCAGGGAAGTCTGCATCTGAATCAGCAGTGCTGGGTGTGGGGCCAGGATGTTCGGCGGGCGGAGGGAAATCTTCTGCTGGAGTCCGGCTTTGTGCGGCGAAGGGCTGAGGATGGAAGTCTGGCTTCGAGCCAATATACGCTGGAAGTAAGAGCAGGGATGTGTTTGCGGCTCTGGGGATATGGGTTGTATTTTGGAGAGATTCAGGGGAGTGGGATCTATCTGAATCGGTTTGAATTCTTGCCGCGAGTTGCTATCTGCGATGGTGAGCGATGGCATGGCGTGGGCGAGTTCACGGAGCTTGCCTTGGCGGCCGACACTGTTTTGCTGGGGGAGGCGATCCGCGCTATCGCGAACTATGAGCGATGGGTGTTGAGCACATTTGGGGTCGCCTATCGGAGGGCTTGCCTTGCGGGATGGAGCAAACGGCAGCTGGACCCGGTGGCGTCTCCAGTTGAATGGGAGACGCTGGCCCACAGGCTCGAGTCGCTCCGATGCAAGCAGGCTGCTGACGTTCCTAGCTGATCGAGAGTTCGATTCGCTATCTGCCGAATTTTTGTTTGCCTTGCATTTGGCTCATCATGCGTTGCTGGGCTTTGATGCCGCCGCCGCCCATGGTCTTGAACATCTTGCGCATCTGGGCGTATTGGCGGAGGAGGTTGTTGACGTCCTGAACGGATGTGCCTGAGCCTTTGGCGATGCGTTTGCGGCGGTTGCCGTTGATGATCTCGTGGTCGAGGCGCTCTTTGTTGGTCATCGAGTTGATGATGGATTCGACGCGGTTGAACTGGCCCTCGTCTACGTTTTCGACGGCCTGCTGCATGCCGGCGAAGGGGCCGACGGAGGGGAGCATCTTGAGGATCGACTTCATGCTGCCCATCTTTTTGATCTGACGGAGTTGGTCGCGGAAGTCTTCGAGGGTGAAGCCGTCGCCGGAGAGGGCTTTCTTGGCGAACTGTTCGGCTTTGCCGCGGTCGAGGGTGGATTCGGCGCGTTCGAGGAGGGTGGCGATGTCGCCGTGGCCCATGATGCGGGAGACGATGCGGTCGGGGTGGAAGGGTTCGAAGGCGTCGGGCTTTTCGCCGGTGCCGAGGAACTTGATGGGTGCGCCGGTGACGTGGCGGATGGAGAGAGCTGCGCCGCCGCGGGCGTCGCCGTCCATCTTGGTGAGGATGGCGCCGGTGATGGAGAGGAGATCGTTGAATGCCTTGGCGGAGTTGACGGCGTCCTGGCCGGTCATGGCGTCGGCGACGAAGAGGATCTCGGATGGGTTGAGGAGCTTTTTGAGCTGCGCCATCTCGTCCATCAGCGCGGCGTCGATCTGGTTGCGTCCGGCGGTGTCGACGATGAGCATGTCGCAGCCGAAGTTGGCGGCTTCGCGCTTGGCCTCTTTGGCGAGGCGGAGGACGGCTTCGGTGCCGGGTTTTTCTTCGGTGATCTTGCCCTCGTAGAGCTGGGCGTTGATGGAGCGAGCTACGACGGCTAGCTGTTCGCGGGCGGCGGGACGGTAGACGTCGACGGAGACGAGCATGGGGCGGTGGCCGGCTTTTTTGAGCCACTGGGCTAATTTGCCGCTGGTGGTGGTTTTACCGGAGCCTTGCAGGCCGGCCATGAGGATGACCGACGGGGGCTGGGAGGACTTCTGGAAGCGGGCGGTGTCGCGGCCGAGGAGATTGGCGAGTTCGTCGTGGACGATCTTGACGATCTGCTCGGAGGGGCTGAGGGCGGTGGCGACCTTTTCGCCGATGGCGCGGGCGCGGATGTGCTCCATGAGTTCGGTGACGACGTTGAGGTTGACGTCGGACTCGAGGAGGGCGAGGCGGATCTCGCGGAGGGCGTCGGAGACGTTTTCCTCGGAGATGGTGCCCTGGCCGCGGAGGTTCTTGAAGGATCGCTGGAGCTTGTCGCTTAGGTTTTCAAACATGACTGTAGGTAGTTTATCAGCGCGGGCGTGGGTGGGAGGGATGGGGTGGATTGGGGAAAAGCTCGCGCGTGAGGGTTGGCGGGGCGGTTTGCAAGTGACGAGGATGGTGCTGGCTAGATGGATACCGTGGGTTAGATGGGGTGAATTTGGGCGGTGAGGGCGCGGATAATCGAGGTCTATGCAAGAACTGGGCCAGGGTTCGGGTAACGTGCGGGTGGTGCGGGAGTTTGTGGCGTACCTGCGGGTGGAGAAGGGGATGCGGCCGGCGACGTGCGAGGCGTATCAGCGGGATCTGGAGCAGTTTGCCGAACAGGTGGAGGGGCGGGATGGGCTGCTGGTAACGGCGGTGCAGGAGGATGTGCGGGGATTTATGGAGGGGCTGCGGGGGCATGGGGTGGAGTCGCGGTCGATTGCGCGGAAGCTGAGTTGTTTGCGCGGTTTTTACCGCTGGCTGTTGATGGATAAGCGGATTGCGCATGATCCGACGGTGAATGTGGAGACGCCGTCGAGTTGGAAGGTGCTGCCGAAGTCGCTGGCGGAGGGCGAGGTGGCGGAGATGTTGGAGAAGACGGGGTCGGCGGCGAGGAGTGCGGATGCGGATGGGTTGGCGCTGCGGGACCACGCGATTCTGGAGATGTTGTATGCGGGCGGGCTGAGGGTGGGGGAGATTGTGGCGCTGCGGGTGGAGGATGTGCATCTCGATCAGGGGCGGGCGCAGGTGAGGGGTAAAGGAGATAAGGAGCGGATTGTGCCGCTGGGGCGGTCGGCGCTGGAGGCGGTGGAGCGGTATCTGGCGGTGGGACGGCCGGGGCTGGTGTTGGCTGGGGCGCGGGGCGGGGCGATGGTGCAGCGGACTTCAACCGTGCAGCGGGCGCTGTTTTTGAGTGTGCGCGGGAGGCCGCTGACGCGGCAGTGGATTTGGGAGATGGTGCGGTCGGCTTCGGTGGCGGGGGGGAAGGCTAGTCCGCATATGCTGCGGCATAGTTGTGCGACGCACATGGTGGAGCATGGGGCGGACTTGAGGAGTGTGCAGACTTTGCTTGGGCACGCCGATATAGCCACTACGCAGGTTTATACGCATGTGGCGCTGGGACATTTGAAGAAGGTGCATCGGGAGCATCATCCACGGGGTAGACGGCGGGTTAGTGCGTGAACGGGATGCGGGATAAGGTCGGCGAGGTCGAGGGATTGGCGGAGGGGTTTCTGGCGATGCTCGCGAATGAGCGTGGTTCGTCGGAGCATACGGTGCGGGCGTATGCGCGGGAGGTACGGAGCTTTGCGGGGTATTTGATTGAGACTTTGGGGAAGGGTGCGAGTGTGGTGGCGGTGGAGCATCTGCATATTCGCGCGTATATGGGTCTGCTGTATGAGCGCGGGCTGACGAAGGCGAGTACGGCGAGGGCGTTGGCGGCGATTCGGAGCTGGTTCAAGTGGCTGGCGAAGGAGGGGAAGGTGGTGCAGAATCCGGCGCTGCTGGTGAGTACGCCGAAGCGGCCACTGCATCTGCCGAGGGTGCCGAGTATGGAAGAGGTGAATCGGGTGCTGGATTCGCTGGACGGTTCGACTGGGAAGAGGGTCGGTGAGGTAGATGGCACGGTCTCCCGTCCTTCGCATGGTGCACGGGGGATGAGCAAGCCGGATGGGAGTGGCGGCGCGGATGAGGGAGATGCTTCGGCGTGGCCGGAGAGGGATCGGGTGATCTTCGAGATGTTGTACGGGTGCGGGATTCGCAACTCGGAGCTGGTGGGGCTGGATATGGGTAGTGTGAAGTGGCGGGATGACGCGGTGCTGGTGCGGGGCAAAGGCAGGAAGGAGCGGCTGGTGCCGCTGGGGGATGAGGCTGCGGCTGCGCTGAGGGCTTATCTGCCGCTGCGGGAGGCGAAGCTTATGGCTGCAGGTAAGGGGGTTCTGGTGCATGAGGGGCCGCTGATGATGAATCTGCGGATGCGCGGGGATTGCAGGCTGACGACGAGGAGTGTGGGAAGGATTGTGAAGGCGATTGCGTTGAGCCGGGGGTTGGCGGCGGATGTCCATCCGCATACGCTGCGGCATGCGTTTGGGACGCACATGCTGGAGGAGGGGGCGGATCTGCGGGCGATCCAGGAGATGCTGGGGCATGAGCGGCTGTCGACGACGCAGCGGTATACGCAGTTGACGGTGGGGCAGGTGCAGAGGGTGTACGACGAGACGCATCCGCGGGCGAAGTGAACCGTACGCTGTCTACATTCGTATCTGCAATTCGTACTGCGGTTCGTAGCTGCGGCTGGATGACGGGTTGTCTGGTAGCGATGGTGGTCCGACCGGTGTGGTGAATCTGAATGGATTTTGTATACGTAAAAGAAAGGCAGACGTAGTGTTTTCGATGTGACAAATCGATGACAAATAACGTCGGCGACAGGTCTATTATCCTGATGGGCAAAACATCTGAAGAGATGCGCCTGCGTAGTTTGCGAACGTAACAACGGACCCGACGATTGTTGCAGGAGAGATTCGCCGAGTATGCGATGATGGCGGATCGCAGATGTTGCATAGGTGCCATGATGGAGAGCGGCGGGCAAAGCGGGGACTTTGGTCGGGGGCGTCGTAAGGCTATGCGAGGGGTGATCTCGCGTCTTACGATGCTGATGGTCTGCGTGGTGATTTGGGGTGGTTTGGGGGTGGGAGTCTCGGAGGCGCAGGAGAATCCGCTGGGTGAGGTGCATACGCAGCCACCACCGCCGCCGCCGAAGAATCCGGAAGCGGGGAAGCCGGTGATCGAGGGGGCGGATAATGCGGCGAGGCTGGCGACGTCGAGGCGGGATGCACGGATCCGCGTGGATGTGAACCTTGTGCTTGTGCCCGCGACGGTGACCGATCCGATGAATCGGCTGGTGACGGGACTGGAGAAGGAGAACTTCGAGGTCTACGACAACAACATCGGGCAGGTGATCAAGAGTTTTTCGACGCAGGATGCGCCGGTGACGATTGGGATCATCTTCGATCTGAGCGGGAGTATGTCGTCGAAGTTCATGCGGGCGCGGAAGGCGTTGAGTGAGTTTTTGAGGACGTCCAATCCTCAGGATGAGTTTTTTGTGGTGGGCTTCAATGACCGGCCTGCTGTGATTGTGGACTACACGTCGGATGTGGATGATGTCGAGGCGCGAATGGTGATGTTGAAGCCGGAGAATCGGACGGCGCTGATCGATGCGATCTATCTGGGCGTGGATAAGCTGAAGCAGGCGAAGTATGAGCGGAAGGCGTTGCTGATCGTGTCGGATGGCGGGGATAATCGGAGCCGGTATACGGAGGGGGAGCTGCGGCGGGTGGTGCGGGAGAGCGATGTGCAGATCTATTCGATCGGGATCTTCGACCAGTATGCGCCGACGACCGAGGAGCAGCTGGGGCCTATTCTTTTGACGGATATATGCGATATGACGGGCGGCAGGATGTTCCGGGTGGCGGATGTTGGGGATCTTGGGGATATCGCGGAACGGATCAGCGCGGAGCTTCGGAACGAGTATGTGATTGGTTACCGGCCTTCGGAGGTGAAGCAGGATGGGAACTGGCGTAAATTGAAGATACGACTGGTTCCGCCGCCGGGATTGCCGACGCTGACGGTACACAATCGCCAGGGGTATTATGCACCTTCGCAGTAAACGTTTTTGTTTGCGGGTAGCCGCGGTGGGATGGTTGGTGATGATGACTGGCGCGCTGGGCGGGCGTGCTCAGCAGCCGGCGCCGCAGCAGTCTGCCGGGAAGCAACAGCCGGTGACGCAGCCGCCGTTGACAGTGGATCGCGACCCGGTGGCGTCGCCGGATGTGGACCCGCCGGCACAGAGCCAGACGGGTGCGCCGCAGGGTGTTGGACAGTCGGATATCGCGCGCGAGAACGGGAAGTACACGCTGCGCGAAGATGCATATGAGGTGCGGCTGAATGCGACGGTGCTCGATAGCAGTGGCCGGTCGGTGCAGACGCTGGATAAAGATGCCTTCCACGTCTATGAGGACGGGGTGCCGCAGACGATTGCTTCGTTCCGGCATGAGGATCTGCCGGTGTCGCTGGGGATCTTGATCGATAGCTCGGGGTCGATGTATGACAAGCGCGCGGCGGTGGATAAGGCTTCGCTGGACTTTGTGAAGCTCTCGAACCAGGAGGATGAGGCGTTTCTGGTGGACTTCTCGTGGGAGGCGTTCATCGATCAGGACTTTACGAACAATATCGATAAGCTGCAGCAGGGGCTGGGGTATATCAAGTCGAGTGGCGGAACGGCGTTGTACGATGCGCTGGTGGCTTCGGCGGACTATCTGACCAAGAACGCGAAGCATCCCAAGCAGGTGCTGCTGGTGATTACGGACGGCGAGGATAATGCTTCGAGCGCGACGTTGGAGCAGACGATCCGCAGGATTCAGGATCTGGATGGCCCGGTGATCTACTGCGTTGGATTGTTGTTTGGAGATGATACGGATAAGCGGGAGTCGCGACATGCGCGGCGGGTGTTGGAGACGCTGGCTGAACAGACGGGCGGGGCGGCTTATTTTCCGAAGTCGCTGAAGGATGTGGACTCGATTGCGGCGGAGGTGGCGCAGGATATCCGGACGCAGTATACGATCGCGTACCGCTCGACGAAGTCGCCTGCGCTGGGCGGATATCGCGAGGTGCATGTGGAGGCGAAGTCGAAGACCTTTGGCAGCAAACTTTCGGTGCGGACGCGGACGGGGTACTATCCGAAGGTCAATAGTGCGAGCGATCAGAACGGCGATCCTGGATTCAACAAGTCCGGGAAGAAGCCCTGATGACGGCGAGGCAGAGGGTGAAGTTGTGATGCGGGTGGTGGAGAACATATTGGACCTGGTGGGGCAGACGCCTCTGGTGCGTCTGCGGCGGTTGGAGCAGGCGAGTGGGGTAGCCTGCGCGGAGATCTGGGTCAAGCTGGAGTATCTGAATCCGGGCGGGAGTATCAAAGATCGGGCTGCGTTGGGAATTGTGCTGGATGCGGAGCGTCGCGGGGTGTTGCGGTCGGGCGGCACGATTGTAGAGGCGACGGCGGGAAACACGGGCGTGGGGTTGGCGCTGATTGGGGCGAATCGCGGGTACAAAGTGATGCTGTATGTGCCGGAGCAGTTTGCCGAAGAGAAGTGCAAGTTGATGCGCGGGCTGGGTGCGACGGTGGTCAGAACTCCCGAGGCGGAGGGAATGGCTGGGGCGATTCGGCGGGCGTTGCAGTTTGAGCGGGAGACGCCGGGCGCGTTTGCGGCGCTGCAGTTTGAGAATCCGGCGAATCCGGACTTTCATGAAGAGACGACGGCGGTGGAGATATGGGAGCAAATGGAGGGAAGGGTGGATGCGTGGCTGTCGGGCGTTGGTTCGGCGGGGACGTTCTCTGGGGTCTCGCGATTTTTGAAGAAGAAGTCTGAAGGGATTTTGACGGTGGCGGTGGAGCCGCAGGGTAGTGTGCTGGAGGGTGGAGAGTCGGGGCCGCACAAGGTGGAGGGGATTGGGGTGTCGTTTATTCCGGCTACGTTTGACCGCAGCGTGTGCGACCGCGTAATGAAGGTGATGGATGAGCCGGCGTTTGCGATGGTGAAGCGGTTGGCGGCGGAGGAGGGTGTGTTTGCCGGGTCGAGCGCAGGGGCGATGTTGTGCGCGGCGGTGGATGTGGCGAAGGAGCTGGGCGCGGGGAAGAGAGTGGTTACGGTGATTCCGGATTCGGCAGAGCGGTATTTGAGCAAGGGTTTGTTGGGTTAGGTTCGGCACGTTAGAGATTGCGATGGTTGAGGTTACAAATATGGAAGCGAAGAAGAGACTTGGGTTTGCGACGCGGGCGATTCATGATGGTCAGGCTCCGGATGAGCTGACGGGCGCGGTGAATGTGCCGATCTATCTGACGTCGACGTATCAGCAGGAGGAGATTGGGAAGAACAAGGGGCATGAGTACGCTCGGCTGACGAACCCGACGCGGGATGCGCTGGAGGAGAGTCTGTGCTCGCTGGAGGGTGGGACGAGCGCGCATGTGTTTGGCAGCGGAATGGCGGCGATTACGGCGTTGTGCACGATGATGAAGTCGGGCGACCATGTGGTCTGTTCGGATAATGTGTATGGCGGAACTGCGCGGATGTTCGACAACGTGATGGCGAAGTTTGGGCTGAGCTTTACGTATGTCGATACGAGCGTGGCGGCGAATGTGGCTGCGGCGATTACGTCGGCGACGAAGCTGGTGCATGTCGAGACGCCTACGAATCCTATGATGTCGGTGACGGATATTCGTGCGGTTGCGGATATCTGCCATGCGCGCGGAGTGGAGTTGAGCGTCGATAACACGTTTCTGTCGCCTTATCTGCAGCAGCCGATTGCGCTTGGTGCGGATATTGTGATGCATTCGACGACGAAGTTTTTGAATGGGCATAGCGACGGGCTGGGTGGCGTTCTGATCTGTACTAAGCCGGAGCATGATGCGACGTTCAAGTATGTGCAGAAGTGTACGGGCGGGATACTGTCGCCGTTTGAGAGCTATCTACTGCTGCGCGGGGTGAAGACGCTGGCGGTGCGGATGAAGCAGCACGATGCGAATGGACGCGTCGTTGCCGATTTTCTGCGTGGTCATGCGAAGGTGAAGAAGGTGTTTTATCCGGGGCTGGCGGAGCATCCGCATCATGCGCTGGCGGCGAGGCAGCAGTCGGGGTTTGGGTCGATGATCTCGTTGGAGACGGGATCGCTTGCGAATGCGAATGCGTTTGCGAAGTCTCTTAGGCTGGGGTTGCTGGCGGAGTCGCTTGGTGGAGTGGAGACGCTGATTTGTCATCCGGCGAGCATGACGCATGCTGCGGTGGGAGCGGAGGGACGGGCGAGGCTGGGGATCACGGATGGGCTGATTCGGGTGAGCGTGGGGATCGAGGATGTCGAGGATATTGTAGCGGATCTGGATCAGGCTTTGGATCGGATCTAAAGACTGGTCCTGTCGGACGGGCCGCCTGCTCGGCGGGAGGTCACTTCGTGACTCGTATACCTTGCTTTGGTGATGTGATCTTTTTGGGTCCTCGCGTTGCTCGGGGTTCGCACGTGCCAGAGTATGCTTGGTTGTGATACATGTATAAGCGCTGGTTATGATGTGCGGAGGCGGACATGTTTGGATTGACCGAGGAGCAGAGGCAGTTGCAGAGTGCCGTACGGGCGTTTGCGCAGGGTGAGATCGCTCCGCATGTGAGCGAGTGGGACGAGAAGAGCGAGTTTCCGCATGAGGTGGTGAAGAAGCTGGGTGAGATGGGGCTGCTGGGGGTGATCTTCCCCGAGGAGCTGGGCGGCGCGGGCATGGGGTATGTGGAGTATGTGCTGGCGATCGAGGAGCTGTCGCGGGTGGATGGCAGCGTGGGGATCATTGTGGCGGCGCATAACTCGCTGTGTACGAACCACATTATGCTGGGCGGTAACGATGCGCAGAGGAAGCGGTGGATTCCGAAGCTGGCGAGCGGCGAGTGGCTGGGCGCGTGGGGTTTGACGGAGCCGGGTTCGGGTTCGGATGCGGGTGGTGCGCGGACGACGGCGGTGAAGCAGGGTGACAAGTGGGTGTTGAACGGGAGCAAGACGTTCATCACCAACGGAAGCTATGCGAGCTGCGCGGTTGTGCTGGCGGTGACGGATAAGGAGAAGGGGACGCGTGGCGGGATCTCGGCGTTTGTGGTGGAGCGCGGGACGAAGGGTTTTCGTTCGGGTCGGAAGGAGAACAAGCTGGGGCTGCGGGCGAGCGATACGGCTGAGCTGATCTTCGAGGACTGCGAGGTTCCTGAGGAGAACCTGGTGGGGAAGGAGGGCGATGGGTTCAAGGACGCGATGCGTGTGCTGGATGGCGGCAGGATCTCGATTGCCGCGCTGAGCCTGGGGATGGCGCGTGGGGCGCTGGATGCGGCGATGAAGTATGCGCAGGAGCGGAGGCAGTTTGGGAAGGCGATCAGCGAGTTCCAGGCGATCCAGTTCAAGCTGGCGGATATGGCGACGGAGCTGGATGCGGCGTGGCTGCTGACGATGCGGGCGGCGCAGATGAAGGATGCGGGGCAGAAGGTGACGCTGGAGTCTGCGATGGCGAAGCTGTATGCGAGCGAGGCGGCTTGCAGGATCTGCGATGAGGGCGTGCAGATTCATGGGGGCTATGGATTTATCAAAGACTATCCGGCGGAGAAGTTCTACCGGGATGTTCGGCTGTGCCCGATCGGTGAGGGGACGAGCGAGATCCAACGGATGGTGATTGCGCGGGAGCTGCTAGGGCGTAGCCCTTCGCGGGGATGATGGGTACCCCACCCCCTGGGGGGTACCCCTTGCTAAGTTGTTTATTTGCATGTATTTGCGAATTTGATTCCTTGTAAAATATTCATTCGAGATGGGTTACGGGTAAAAATTTGTTTCTAAAGGAGATAAGGCCCGGCTTGTGCGCCGGGCCTCTCTTTTTGTTCTCTAGTTCTATTCTAACGGGTGGAGTGTAACTAGTACGCAACGCGAATCTCCGCGACTGGCGCGGGTTTTCGTTGCTTGGGGGCTTGACAGACAAATGCTCGGCCTGCCGGCCGGGCCCACTGCTCGTGGGGAGGTCACTTCGTGACTTGTATACCCCTTCGGGTGGGCCTCCCGTTGGTCGGCTTTGGATTCCGACCAGCGGGAGGAGTAGGGTGCCTGTGGCGCCACGGCAAGGTATACGCGTCACGAAGTGACCTCCCGCCGAGTAGGCGGCCCGTCCGGCAGGACATATTGTTACTACGCCTCTACACTAAGTAGATGAGCCAGTCTGCTGCTTCGCTCGACATGACGTACACCGAGATCGCCGAGAAGGTCCGCCAGGGTCTGCGCATTGGACGGGATGAGGCGCGCTGGCTTTGGAACAACGTCTCCGACGAAGAGATGCGGGCGCTGGCGGCAGGTGTGCGTGGCCGGTTCCACGCTGCTTGGACTTGTTCTTATATGGTGATGCGGATCATCAACTATACGAACGTTTGCGTGGCACAGTGCGACTACTGCGCGTTCTACAAGCTGCCGAGCCAGGACGGCGGGTACGTGATGAGCCAGGATGAGGTGTTCGCCAAGCTGGACGAGTTGCTGGTGCTTGGTGGTGATCTGGCGGCTTTTAATGGTGGTTTCAATCCGCATCTTCCGTTGAGTTATTACTGCGAGTTGTTTGCGGCGATCCGGGCTCGGTATGGAGACAAGATTGAGTTTTATGCGCTGACGATTGCGGAGTTCATGTATCTGGCGGACCATGCGAAGTTGAGCTATGCGGAGGCGGCGGAGCGGTTCAAAGAGGCGGGTGTCCGGTGGATCACCGGGGGTGGCTCGGAGATTTTGACGGAGGAGTTCCGGGCGCGGCACTCGAAGTTCAAGTACACGGTGGCGGAGTACTTTGAGGCGCAGCGGGCGATTGTGGAGGCAGGGCTGAAGACGACGGCTACGATGGTGATCGGGTTTGACGAGAGCCTGGAGGAGCGGCTGGAGCATCTGGAGCGGACGCGGCACTTTCAGGACGAGACGGGTGGGCTGGCTAGCTTTTTGTGCTGGACGTATAAGCCTTACTTCACGCAGATCGGCGGGATCGAGATAACGACGGCGGAGTATCTGCGGCATCTGGCGCTGTGCAGGATCTATCTGGATAATGTTCCGCGGATTCGGACATCGGTGCTGACGCAGAATCAGCAGGCGCTGGAGGGGTTGAACTATGGGGCGGACGATTTTGATCTGCCGATTGAAGATGAGGTGACGCAGAAGGCGGGGGCGACGATTAGTTTGGACTTTGAGAAGATTTTGGACTATGCGCGGGAGCTTGGATATGAGCCGCGGTATCGGCATGTGTCGGTGGGCCAGCCGCCCTGGTAGGTGTGGGTGTGGCGGCTAGGTGGTATGGACCTGTAGCACGTAAGGAACTGTCCCGGATGTGGTGCGAGATCGGGAGAAAGTATTGGCTCGTTGAGCGTGACGCAGGTCCTTCGACTGCGCCCCTCGCGATAAAACTGCGAGAGGCTCCGCTCAGGATGACACTTTCTATACCAATCCATCGCAGACGCTCAGGCTATACGTCGCTACGACTAGCGCCGGGTGAGGAATGTGTTGCTGGTGGAAGAGTGGGGGCGGGAGCTGCTTCTCCGGTGATGGCGGTGCAGCCAGTCTTTGCCCTCGCGGGTGAGGAAGAGGTTTTCGGAGAGCGGGGACTCGGGGCCGTCGTCGTCGGGTTGGATGGATCTTCTTGCGATGAGTCCTCTGCGCTTGAGGGCGTTGATGGCGTGACTGGTGAGGTGGGCGCTGTCGCGCTCTCGCATCTCGAGGCCGAGGTTGCGTGGGCTGAGGCCGTCTTCGGAGGCTTGCTGGTCGATGATGCTGAGGGCGAGGATCTCGTACGAGGCCAGGTCTTCGGAGATTGGGATGGTGATGGGCGTGGAGTCGCTGATTGCGCGGGGTGCGGGCGGGGGGATGGGGTTGAAGGCGGCGGGTTCGGGGACGATGGCGGCGAAGCGGCTGGCGATGTGGTGCTGGAGCTGGGCGAAGTCGCTGGGGAAGGCGGGGGTGGGGTAGTGGATGATGTGAGGCTGCTCGAAGGTGAGCGAGGCGAAGGAGCGGGGGGTGGAGGAGATGAGGCAGAGGGGTTTTTCGAGGGCGATGGCGCAGCCTACGGCGAACCAGAGCTCGGGGTGGTTATCGGATAGATCGGCGAAGAGGGCGGTTGCGCTTTGGATGTAGTGAACGAGAAGGCCGGTGGGCAGCGGGGATGGGTTCTCCTGGGAGATGCGAAGGGGCGTCAGGCCGGAGCCGGCGATGGCGGGGGAGAGGACTTCTTCGAAGAGGCGGGCGAAGTGGGGGCTGGAGGGAAGAAGTACGACGCATGTGCCGGGTTCTGCGGTGTGCGGATGCATGGACTCTTCCTTCATGATGCTGGCTTTAAGGATATTTCGTTAGGGAGCTCTGGATCTCGCGGACTAAGTAGTATCTGACGAAGCAGTTTGCCATGCTTTGGGTTCGTTGGCAGTGGATAAGAAGGCATACCCCAGGGGCTAAAGCCCCGATTTTTGGCGGGACTGAGAGACCCAAGGCTAAAGCCTTGGGGTACCCAGATGCCAAGGCTTTGGGGTGTCCGGAAGCTGATGTGCGGATCGTCGGACACTCGCTAGACCTCGGCCATGGAGCGGATGCTGGAGGGGGCGCTAGGGAGGTTGGCGGATGGGATCTGATAGAGGTTGTTGGTGTCGTTCGCGATGCGGGAGCTGGGGCGGAGGACGAAGTCGGGGAGGTTCTCGAGTTTGACGGGGCGGGAGTAGAAGTAGCCCTGAGCCTGGTCGCAGGCCATCTGGTGGAGGATGTTGACGTGCTGCGCGGTCTCGACGCCTTCGGCGACGACTTCGATCTTGAGACTGTGGGCGAGGGCGATGATGGCGGCGGTGACGGCCTGGCTGGTCTCGTCGACGTCGCAGCGTGAGATGAAGGAGCGGTCGATCTTGATGCGGTCGACGGCGAAGCGGGTGATGTAGCCCATGTTGGAGAAGCCGGTGCCGAAGTCGTCGATGGCGAAGCGGACGCCGAGTTTGCGGACGCGCTCCATGATCTCGAGGGACTCTTCGGAGTCGACCATGAGGAGATTTTCGGTGATCTCGAGCTCGAGCTGGTGAGGCTTGAGGCCGCTGGTGCGCAGGGCGTGGGCGACGGTGGAGGGGAAGTTGTGCTGCTGGAACTGGCGGGGGGAGATGTTGACGGCGACGGAGCACTCGAAGCCGAGGCGTTGCTGGAGGTCGGCGATCTCTTTGCAGGCTTGAACGAGAACCCATTCGCCGATGGGGACGATGAGGCTGGTCTCCTCCGCGAGGGGAATGAAGACGGTGGGGGGGACGATGCCGAAGTCGGGGCTGTGCCAGCGGAGGAGGGCTTCGACGCCGAGCATGCGGCCGTCGAGGAAGGAGATCTGGGGCTGATAGAGGATCTCGAACTGGTTGGAGTCGAGGGCGTTGCGAAGTGCTGACTCCATCTCGAGCTGCTTGAGGCCCTCCATCTCGATTCCTTGGGCGTAGACCTGGAAGCCGTTGCGGCCGCTTGCCTTGACGCGGTACATGGCGACGTCGGCGTCTTTGAAGAGGGAGTCGACGTCGTCGGCGTCGGGGTAGAGGCCGATGCCGATGCTTGCGGTGACGATGATCTCGTGGCGTCCGATGTGGATGGGCTGGGCGATGGATTGGAGGAGCTTGGCGCAGACGTCGCGTGCATCGGAGCTGGAGCGGAGGTTGGAGAGGAGGACGATGAACTCGTCGCCACCCATGCGGGCTACGGTGTCGGATCGGCGGACGCAGGCTTTGAGGCGGCGGGAGATCTCGCAGAGGACGGTGTCGCCGGCGTGGTGTCCGAGGGAGTCGTTGACGCGCTTGAAGTTGTCGAGATCGACCATGAGGACGGCGAGCTGGTCGCTGGAGCGGATGGCGTGTTCGATGGCGACGCCGAGGCGGTCGCGAAGGAGAGTGCGGGTGGGGAGGCCGGTGAGGGGATCGTGGTGTGCGATGTGGTAGATGTACTCGTCGGCGCGTTTGCGCTCGGTGAGGTCGTAGGAGATGCTGAGGAAGCCGGTGATGTTGTCTTCGCTGTCTCTGAGGGCGTTGACGACGATCTGGACGGGGACGCGGGAGCCGTCTTTGCGGATGTAGCTCCACTCTTTTTCGTCGATGATGCCTCTCTCCGGGGAGAGGCGAAAGACCTGATGGTCAGGGGTGACGACGACGTCGAAGCGGGTGGAGAGCTCTTCGGCTCGTGCTGCGATCTCTTTGGGGTCGTGGAGGTCGGTGCTGTTGCGGCCGAGGAGCTCGCGCTCCGGATACCAGAGCATTCTCTCGGCGGCGGGGTTGATCGAGGTGATGCGGCCTTCTTTGTCGGTGACGATGATGCTGAAGGGAGAGCTGGCGATGACGGATTTGTTGAAGCTGAGGGCGCGTTCGAGCTCTTCCTTGCGGCGGGTGAAGAGGGTGATGTCGGTGATGGTGGTGGTGAGGCCGTCGTCGAGCTTGACGACCTGAATGCGGTAGCGGCCGGGACCGCCTTCGGAGGGGAAGTTGGCGCTGGTGAACTCGATGCAGGCGGGCTCGCCGGTCTCGACGACCTGTTTGTGCTTCTCGAAGTGGCCGGCGTGGCGCATGGAGGGGAAGATGTTGAAGAGATTCTCTCCGATGGCCTGGAGGCGGCTCATGCCGATCATCCGCTCTGCGTTGCGGTTGAGGAAGGTGAACTTGAAGTCCTGGATCTCGCCGTTGGCGTCGCGGACGGAGTCGTACATGAAGACGGCGTCGGTGCTGGACTCTGCGGCGGCGAGGAGGCGCATCTCATTTTTTCGGGCGAGTTCGGCCTCCTTCAGGATGGCGGCGACGCGGCGAATGAGGAAGGGCAGGCCGGCGATGAAGCTAAGGGCGCCGATGGCTCCTGTGGCGTTGAGGAGGTTGTCGACCGCGGGATAGGCGGTCTGAAAGTGGAAGGTGAACTCCTGGTGGATGAGATGGGTGACGACGAGCACGAGGAAGGAGCCGGCGACCCAGCTGATGGAGGCATCTTTGCGGCAGTGGTAGACGAGGATGGCGGCTGAGAAGGCGAGGGCGAGGCGGGCGGCCTCGGCGAGTGTCTCGAAGGCGAGGATGGCGGAGGGCGCCATGACGTGCAGGCTGGCGATTGGCAGGCCGGAGTCTGCGAGTAGGACGAAGCAGCCGATCAGGGCGGCGCCTACCGCCGATTTTGCGATGATGGACTGGCCGATGGGCCGGTAGCGTTGGATCGATTCCGACATTGGATGCCTCGTGCAACCGCAAGTCAGAGCGGTCATCAACTGGTGCTGATGATCCGGTAGAAGCCGGCCATCTCTTAACTTTAGGTGGCCGATTGGATGTATCCTATACCACCTAAGTGCTACAGGGGTGGCTTTTAGGGTTATATGTGCAATATTTTGCAAGGTCTAAACCGGATGTGGGAATTGGATGCGGCTGAGGGTGTTGAGGTGGTTTTGCGGGGTGTGGATCTGGATGGGATCTGGCGGGGGCCATAGAATAAGTGAGGCATGCCGCGATCAACCCTTTCTGTTGCCATCATTACGCTGAACGAGGCGGAGAACCTGTCGCGGACGCTGGCTAGTGTACTGTTTGCCGATGAGATTGTGGTGGTGGACTCGGGATCGTCTGATGGGACGGTGGCGATTGCTAAGTCGTTTGGAGCAAAGGTCTTCGTTGAGCCGTGGAAGGGGTTTGCGGGGCAGAAGAACTCGGCGATCGACCGATGCACGGGGACGTGGGTGCTGTCGCTGGATGGGGACGAGGAGTTGACGGCGGAGCTGCAGCGGGAGATCAGCGCAATGCTGGCGGCGGAGGATGGGAGCGGGTCACCGGTGGATGGGTATCGGCTGCGGCTAAGGCATGTGTTTCTGGGGCGATGGATGCGGCGGGGAGGGTACTATCCGGACTTCAAGCTGCGGCTGTTTCGACGGATGACAGCGGCTGGGGTGGAGCAGCGCTTCAGCGAGCGGGTGGTGCATGAGTCGGTGACGGTGGCGGGTCGGGTGGAGACGATGCAGCATGACTTTCTGCATCATGGGTATCCGGATTTGGATATCTACCTGGAGCACATGAACCGGTACAGCACGCTGGGGGCGCAGATTATTGCGGGGAAGGGTAAGGGGAGCCGGTCGGTGGTAGCGTTCTGCTGGAATGTGGTGCTGGTTCCGGTGCTGACGTTTCTGTGGAACTACGGCTTTCGGCTGGGCTGGATGGATGGGCGCGAGGGGCTGCTGCTGCATCTGTACCACTCGGCCTATATCAGCTGGAAGTATGGCAAGGCCTGGCAGATGACGCGCAAGAGGGATCCGCTGCGGGTGGGGTGATTGGGTGTGGCTTGGTAGTTCGTTTTTGGTAGAGCGAAGGTAAAGGTAAAGGCAAGAGCAAAATACGGGGGTTGTTCGCTTTGCTCAGAATGTCAATCCTTTAGCTTTAATGACACTTCTTTAGTTCTTTAGTTCTAATGACGACGCTTTAGCTTTAACCAGTCGACTCGGTGCGCTACAGAGTAGTGGTACGGTTCTAGGTTGTGGGTTTGGGTGTTGAGCGGCTTCCGGGGCGGGTGGCGGACTGGAAGAGGAAGACCGCGAGGATGGTCATGATGGGTTCGAGCGGGTGGCGGAAGCGGGCCTGAACGGTGACGAAGTAGTAGGTCATCGGCAGGAGGAGAAATGCCCAGGCGAAGAGGACGGCTCCGGGGATGCGTTGTTTGAGCGCGAGGGCGAGGCCAAGGAGTCCGGCGAGGCTGACGAAGCTGTAGTTGAGGACGCGGAAGGCCTCATTGAGGTAGCCGTGTTCGATGGGTTTGGGGACGCTGACCCAGTAGAAGTAGAAGCGTTTGAGGGCGAGTTGGAAGAAGCGGGTCTTGTGGGTGCGGATGAGTTCGCGGGCGATCTTGCCCTCGCGTTGGACGAAGGCGTACTCGCCCATCTGCTTGTACTGGATGTACGTAGGGCAGACGTCGCAGACGGGGACGCGGGTGCCGACGGTGAAGCCGTTGTAGGAGTCGAGGATGGAGTCGTGCAGCTCGGCGCCGAGGTTGCCGCGGATGGGGATGAAGGCATGGAAGACGGTCCAGTTGCGGTACATCCAGGGGGCGAGGCAGGCGAAGAAGATGAGGCCGGCGAGGACAGCTTTGCCGATGCCTGGAGTGAGGGCTTTGCGTTTCTTTGCGCCCAGCAACATCCAGATGCCGCAGACGGGCAGGAAGAGAAGGATGGTGGAGTTGAGGAGGGCGATCATGCCCCAGAGGATGCCGAAGAGAGCCCAGCGGCGGGTGGTTTGGGGATTGTAGTTGGAGTCTTGCTCTGACTCTTGCTCGCCGATGGCTCGCACGCGGAGGGCGATGAGGAGGATGGTGGAGAAGACGAGGGCCGTGAGGGCCATGTCCCAGATCCAGTGGACGGCGTACTGGAGGGCTGCGGGGTAGAGCGCCCAGATCCAGGCGGACCAGAGGGCGATGCTGCGGGCGCGGCCGGTGGACTGGAAGCAGCGGGCGGCGATCTCGTAGATGACGAGCGCGGTGGCGGCGGAGAAGACGCTGTTGATGGTGAGGATGACCCAGGCGGAGGCTGCGGTGTAGACGCCGAAGATCTTGAAGACGGCGGCGAGGAGCAGAGGGTAGAGGGGTGGGACCCAGGCGGTGGGGCCGGAGTGGCCGGTGAAGGGGTCGGCGTATCCGTAGCCGGTGGCGAGGGCTCGGGCGATGCGTCCCATCTCCCAACCGAACTGGAGGTGGTCTTCGCCGAGGCGGATGCGGTAGGTGTGGGCGAGGGTGATGTAGAGGACGCGGAGGAGGAAGCCGGCGAGGAAGAGTGTGAGAGGGGATTGGGGGCGGAGCTCGGAGTGGTGTTGTTTCGGCTCGCTGCGGAGTAGACCCATCTCCTTATTATGCGGGATGTCCTGCCGGACGGCCCCACTGCTCGTGGGGAGGTCACTTCGTGACATGTGTATCCCTTCGGTTGGTCCTCCCGTTGGTCGGGATGATCTTTGTGCCGACCAGAGGGAGAGTATGGTGCGTGGGGCGCCACGGCCAGGTATACGCGTCACGAAGTGACCTCCCGCTGAGGAAGCGGCCCGTCCGGCAGGACCTATCTTCGAAGATATTTATACAAATCGACTGGACAGAGCAGGGAGGAATAGGGTCAGCTTCAGAGCGTGAGATGTTATCTCTGGACGGCAGGAGATGCGATTGATGAGCAGGTTGTTTGCAGGCCAGTTGATATCGGAAGTGGTGGCGATGTTTATGATCATCGCGTTTGGCGACTCGGTGGCGGCGATGTATACGCTGTATAGCCCGAGTCCGTATCAGCAGACGTACTGGGGAGTTTGTATTGCGTGGGGGCTGGCGGTGACGCTGGCGATCTATACGACGGGGTCGGTGAGTGGGTGCCATGGGAATCCGGCGGTGACGCTGGCGCTGGCGGTGTATCGGGGATTTGCATGGAAGAAGGTGGTGCCGTACTGTGTGGCGCAGGTGGTGGGGGCGTTTCTGGGTGCGGGGTGCGTGTATTTTTTGTTCGGGCCGGTGATCGATCACTTTAATGCGGTGAATCATCTGACGCGGGAGGCCGGTGGGGCGGCGGGAGTGTTCTTTACGCATGCGGGGATGGCGATTACGCCGATGCATGCGTTTGGGGATGAGGTGATTCTGACGGCGTTTCTAATCTTCGGGATCTTTGCGATTACGGAGCAGTACAACGAGATGGCTCCGGGGGCCAATGGCGGGGCGTTGATGATTGGGCTGCTGGTGGCGCTGATTGGAGCGTCGATGGGTTATCTGGAGGCTTGGGCGCTGAATCCGGCGAGGGACTTTGGGCCGAGGTTGTTTTGTTTTTTTGCGGGATGGGGTGGGTCGGCGCTGCCTTCGCCGGATAGCTATTGGTGGATTCCGATTGCGGCGCCGCTGGTGGGTGGGGTGATTGGGGGAGGGGCTTACCAGATGTTGATACTGCCGTTTCTGCCGGCGCGGGAGCGGGCGCTGATGGGGAAGGGTGATTGGATTCGGTAGGGCTGGTTTGGAAGATCAAGGATGAGCGTTGGTGCATCGAACGAGGAGACGATATGAAGTATGTGCTTTCGCTGGACCAGGGGACGACGAGTTCGCGTGCGATTCTGTTCGACCATGATGGGAAGATTGTGGGGACGGCGGCGAATGAGTTTCGGCAGATCTTTCCGAATAGCGGATGGGTGGAGCATGACGCGTTCGACATACTGACGTCGCAACTGAGTGCGGCGGTGGAGGTGATGGGCAAGGCGGGGGCGCGGCCGAGGGACCTGGTGGGGCTGGGGATCACGAATCAGCGAGAGACGACGATTGTGTGGGACCGCGAGACAGGACGGCCGGTACATAACGCGATTGTGTGGCAGGACAGCCGGACTGCGGCGCGGATGAAGGCGCTGGTGGATGAGGGTGCGGAGGAGATGGTTCGGAGGAAGACGGGGCTGCTGCTGAGTCCTTATTTTTCGGCGGGTAAGGTTGCGTGGATTCTGGATAACGTGGATGGAGCGAGGACGCGTGCGGAGGCGGGGAAGCTGGCGTTTGGCACGGTGGATAGCTGGCTGGTGTGGAATCTGACGAGCGGGCGAAGGCATATTACGGATCGGACGAATGCTTCGCGGACGCTGCTGTACAACATTGTGGACGATAACTGGGATGGGGAGCTGTTGAAGTTGTTTAATATTCCGGCGAGTATGTTGCCGGAGGTGGTGTGGTCGAGCGAGAAGATGGGGCAGGTGACGACTTCGCTGGGGCTGGGTGAGGTGGAGATTGCGGGGATCGCGGGGGATCAGCAGGCGGCGCTGTTTGGGCAGCTTTGCGTGTCGCCGGGGGATGCGAAGAATACGTATGGGACGGGATGTTTTTTGCTGCAGAACATCGGCGGGGAGTTTGCGCTGTCGGAGAAGAGGCTGATTACGACGCTGGCTTGCAGTGTGGAGCGGAAGAAGACGTATGCGCTGGAGGGGAGCATCTTTATTGGTGGAGCGGTGGTGCAGTGGCTGCGGGATAATATGAAGTTCTTTCGGCGGTCGAGCGAGGTGGAGGGGATTGCGGCGTCGGTAGTGGACTCGGATGGGGTGGTGTTTGTGCCGGCGTTTAGTGGATTGGGAGCGCCTTATTGGGATGCGGAGGCGAGAGGATTGATAATCGGGCTGCAGCGTGGGACGCAGATTGGGCATATTGCGCGGGCGGCGATTGAGAGTATCGCGTTTCAGGTGGCGGATGTTTTGCGGGCGATGGATGCGGAGACGAAGAATCCGTTTCGCGAGCTGCGGGTAGATGGCGGCGCGGCGGCTAACGATGGGTTGATGCAGTTTCAGGCGGATCTGCTGGGGGTGCCGGTGCATCGTCCGGCGGTGCTGGAGACGACGGCTCTGGGAGCGGCTTATCTGGCGGGTTTGGCGGTCGGATTTTGGAGTGGGGTGGACGAGTTGGAGAAGCATCGGGCGGAGGATACGGTGTTTACGCCGAAGGCTGATCAAGGGCAGATGGAAAAGTTGCAGGTGAACTGGCGCGAGGCTGTGGAGCGGTCGCGTGGATGGAATAAGGAGAGCAGATGAATCGTGATGAGATGTTGGCGCGGGTGAAGACGAGGACGGAGCCATGGGACATCGTTGTGATTGGCGGCGGGGCTACGGGCGCGGGGATTGCGGTGGATGCGGCGACGCGTGGGTATGATGTGCTGCTGCTGGAGCGGGAGGACTTTGGGAAGGGCACTTCGAGCAGGGCGACGAAGCTGGTGCATGGGGGTGTGCGGTACCTGGAGCAGGGGAATGTTTCGCTGGTGATGGAGGCGCTGAAGGAGCGGGGGATTCTGCGGAGGAATGCGCCGCATATTGTGCATGACCTGCGGTTCATTGTGCCGAACTACTCGTGGTGGGAGGCTCCGTTCTATGGCGTGGGGATGAAGGTGTATGACTTTCTGGCGGGGAAGTACAGCTTCGGGAAGTCGAAGGTGCTCTCGACGGAGGAGACGCTGGATCTGCTGCCGACGATTCGGCAGGATGGGCTGCGTGGCGGGGTTTCTTACCACGATGGACAGTTCGATGATGCGCGGCTGCTGATCAATCTGATGACGACGGCGGCGGAGCATGGGGCGACGGTGTTGAACTATGCGGGGGTGGTGGGGCTGATGAAGGATGACGACGGGTTTGTGAAGGGTGTAGAGGCCGTCGATGGGGAGAGTGGGGAGCGGTTTACGATTGCGGCGCGTTCGGTGGTGAATGCTACGGGGATCTTTACGGATGAGACGCGGCGGATGGCGGACCCGAAGGTGGAGGGCATGATGGTGCCGAGCCAGGGAATCCATCTGGTATTGGAGCGGTCGTTTCTGGTGGGAGAGACGGCGTTGCTGGTGCCGCATACGGATGATGGGCGGGTGTTGTTTGCGGTGCCGTGGCATGACAGGACGCTGGTGGGAACGACGGATACGCCGATCAAGGATGTGTCGTATGAGCCGTTGCCGTTTGAGGAGGAGATTGAGTTTGTACTGGAGACGGCGGGGCGGTATCTGAGCAGGAAGCCGACGCGGGAGGATATTTTGAGTGTGTATGTGGGGATTCGTCCGCTGGTGAAGGCAGCGGGTGCGGCGGAGGGGAAGACGTCGACGATCTCAAGGGACTATACGATTCATATCGATCACTCTGGGCTGCTGACGATTGTGGGAGGGAAGTGGACGACGTATCGGCATATGGCGCAGGACTGCGTGGATCATGCGACGACGCTGGGTGGGTTGGAGGAGCGGGCTTGTGTGACGGCGAGCTCGCATATCCATGGGTACTATGAGCACCCGAAGGAGCTGGGGGCGCTGGGGGTGTATGGGTCGGATGCGGGAGGGGTGATGGCGATTGCGGGGGAACATCCGGAGTTGGGGAAGTTGTTGCATCCGGAGTTGCCGGTGATTGGGGCGGAGGTGGTGTGGGCGGTGCGGCATGAGATGTCGCGGACGCTGGATGATGCGCTGGCGAGACGGACAAGGGCGTTGTTGTTGAATGCGCGGGCGGCCGTGGAGATTGCTCCCGCTGTGGCTGCGCTGTTGGCGAAGGAGCTTGGGCGGGATGCAGGCTGGGAGGCGGCGCAGGTGACGGCGTTTCGGGGGATGGCGGCGCAGTATATTCCGCAGGGGAAGACTTATCCGGCTGCGCCGGTGATGGCGTAGAGGCATGTCCTGCCGGACGGGCCGCCTGCTCGGCGGGAGGTCACTTCGTGACTTGTATACCCCTTCGGTTGGTCCTCCCGTTGGTCGGAATCATGATTGTGCCGACCAACGGGAGGGCCGCCCGAAGGTTTAAAGAGGCGTGTGAACGCCCACCCTCCGTGCAGGAGGCCTGTCCGGCAGGACATATCTTTCTCTAGTTCTTTGCCGCAGCGTTGACTTCCGGGTGGTTGCCGTAGCGATGCGAGGCGGCGAAGGCGTTGGTGTAGATGAACTGAGAGCCGATGATGAGGAGCCAGATCCAGAGGGCGAAGCGCAGGGGGCGCTTGGGGATCCATTTGGCTGTGACTGTGCCGAGGACAACACCGCCTAAGCCGCCGATGATGAGGTGTTGCAGGAGGAGAGAGCTGGTGCCGTGGAAGAAGCCGTGGGCTCCACTGCCGATGAGCGAGATGATGAAGCCGAAGACGATGTCGGTGCCAACGACCTGAGCGGGGGTGAGGGGGGTGAGGCTTAGGAGGGCAGCAGAGCCGAGTGCTCCGGCACCGGCGGAGGAGAAGCCGACTTCGGCACCGACGGGAAGCATGAGGTACGGGAGCAGGTGGCTGCGGTCTTTCTGCGGGGTCTCGGAGCGTGCGGGGCGGAAGGAGAAGGTGATCTGCCAGAGCGCAGTGAAGACGAGGACGGCGCCGAGGAGGCCGTTGAGCAGGAGCTGGGGGCCGTGGATGTCGAGGCGGCGCAGGAGGAGTGATCCGATAAGGACGCCGGGGAGTCCGCCGAGGAGCATGAAGCCGAGGACGCGCCAGGAGACTTGTTTGCGTGCGATCTGCGAGGGGACGAGGACGAGTTTGACGGCGGCGGAGAACATGAGGCCGGTGGCGACGGCCATGGGCGCGGGGATGCCGAGGAAGAGGATGAGCAGCGGTGTGGTGATGGTGCCCGCGCCGACGCCGGTGAGGGCGATGAAGACGGCGATGATGAATCCGATGGCGTATTCCATGGGTCTCGATTCGCGGAGCTAGGTGGTGGGGGCGGTCTGGATGTGGATGCCGCACTCGACCTTGCGACCGGCCCAGCGTCCGGAGCGGGGATCGTTGGGGTCGGTGGGGATGGAGGTGCAGGGCTCGCAGCCGATGCTGGAGTAGCCGAGGTCGTAGAGGGGGAGCAGCGGGATTGCGTAGGCGGCGCAGGACTGCCAGATGTCGCGTGTGGTCCAGTCGGCGAAGGGGCTGAGCTTGCGTACGGTGATGCCGCTGGGGAGGGTGAAGTCGGCGACCTCTTCGAGGGTGGCGCGGCTGCGGGCTTGCTCGCGGCGGAGGCCGGTGAGCCAGAGCTTGTAGTTGGCGACGGCGGCGAAGAGGGGTTCGACCTTGCGGAGGGCGCAACAGCGATCGGGGGCGGACTGGTGGAGGAGGCCGTGTTCGGCTTCCTGCTCGGCGACGGTGTGCGTGGGGAGGAGGTTGATGAGGTTGAGGTGCCAGTCGGTGGCGATGCGGTCGCGGTAGGTGTAGGTCTCGGCGAAGTGGTAGCCGGTGTCGAGGAAGAGG
>NZ_LMUR01000018.1:574009-574434 GCF_009765825.1 Granulicella sp. L60
CGTGGGCGAGGAGGGTGCGGACGTGGGCTAGCTTGGAGGCGAGCTCGGGGGAGAGCTGTGCGGTGGTGGGTTCGATGGTTTGGAGGGTGGTCATGGGCGGGGCTCTCCCTGGAGGATGGCGTGGGTTTCGAGGAGACGGAGGAGCTCGTCGGTGGTGGCGATGGGGGTTTGGTGGCCGTCGAGATCGCCTAGGGTGATGGTTTGGATTTCGGTTTCGGTGTGGGTGAGGACGAGGGCTCCGGCGTCGGCGAGGGTGGTGATGGTTTCGGCGGAGGGGGTGGTGGGGCGGACGATGAAGGCGCCGCGTTGGAAGAGGGCGCGCTCAACGGCATCGGCGAAGGGGGTGGGGCCGGTGAGGTGGAGGTGGGCTCCGAAGTGTCGCCAGCGGGCTGCGCGTTCGGCGGTGGAGATGGGGGTGGTGGGGG
>NZ_LMUR01000018.1:574665-755154 GCF_009765825.1 Granulicella sp. L60
CCTGGGCCTGCACAGTGCGGCTGGTGTGCTTGAGGAGGTAGCGGCGGGTGAGGTCGAGGGGCTGCTCGTCCATCCAGACTAAGGAGGCGGTGAAGTGCGAGGTGGTGACGGCGGGAGAGTCGGGGGTGACGAGGAGATCGCCGCGGCTGATGTCGAGTTCATCTGTAAGGGTGATGGTTACAGATTGCGGGGAGTGCGCGGCGGGGAGGTCGCCGTCGAAGGTGACGATGCTGCGGACGCGGCTGGTGCGGCGTGAGGGCAGGACCATGATGGGGTCGCCGGGGCGGATGGTGCCTGCGGCGATCTGGCCAGCGAATCCGCGGAAGTTTTGATTTGGGCGGATGACGCGCTGGACGGCGAGGCGGAAGGGTTCGGCGGCGTGGGCCTCGGCGGCGGGGACGGACTCGAGGAGTTCGAGCAGCGAGGGGCCGGTGTACCAGGGCATGGCGGAGGTGGTGCGGACGACGTTGTCGCCGGTGAGGGCACTGACGGGGACGAAGTAGAGGTTGGGTGGGCGGAGGTCGCCGAGCTGATCGAAGAAGGCGGTGAAGTCGGCGCGGATGGCTTTGAAGACGGCTTCGTCGTACTGGACGAGGTCCATCTTGTTGACGGCGACGACGATGTGGGGAACGCCGAGGAGCGCGGTGATGCAGGCGTGGCGGCGGGACTGGATGAGGACGCCTTTGCGTGCGTCAACGAGGACGATGGCGAGGGAGGCGGTGCTGGCTCCGGTGGCCATGTTGCGGGTGTACTGCTCGTGGCCGGGGGTGTCGGCGATGATGAACTTACGGGTGGCGGTGGAGAAGTAGCGGTAGGCGACGTCGATGGTGATGCCTTGCTCGCGTTCGGCGCGGAGGCCGTCGGTGAGGAGGGCGAGGTCGAGTACGCCGGTGCCGGTGGTGCCTTTGCCTTCGATGGAGCGAAGCTGGTCGTCGTAGACGCTCTGGGTGTCGTAGAGGAGGCGGCCGATGAGGGTGGATTTGCCGTCGTCGACGGAGCCCGCGGTGGAGAAGCGAAGGAGGTCGCGGGCGTGGTCTTCGGCGAGGAAGCCGGAGAGGGAGAAGTCGGCGGTGATGTCGGGTGTGGCTTCGTCGGTCGGCATTTAGAAGTAGCCCTCGCGTTTCTTAAGCTCCATGGAGCCTTCCTGATCGTGGTCGATGACGCGGTTGGCGCGTTCGGAGGAGCGGAAGGAGAGGAGTTCGGCGATGATCTTGGGGAGGGTGTCGGCGTCGGAGCGGATGGCGCCGGTGCAGGGGCTGCAGCCAAGGGAGCGGAGGCGGGATTTGACCATCTGGGGCTGCTCGCCGAGGCGGGCTACGAAGGCTTGTTCGGTGGGGAGGAGTGCGTCGCCGCGGACGTACATGGGTCTCTCTTTGGCGTAGTAGAGATCGACGATGGGGATGTTTTCCTGGAGGATGTACTGCCAGACGTCCATCTCGGTCCAGTTGGAGAGAGGGAAGACGCGGATGGATTCGCCGGGGTGGATGCGGGAGTTGTAGAGGTTCCAAAGCTCGGGGCGCTGGTTTTTGGGATCCCACTGGCCGGCTTTGTCGCGGAAGGAGTAGATGCGCTCCTTCGCGCGGGATTTTTCTTCGTCGCGGCGGGCTCCGCCGAAGGCTGCGTTGAAGCCGTAGTGGGCGAGGCCGTCGAGGAGGGACTGGGTCTTGAGGAGGCCGCAGCAGCGCTTGGTGTCGAGGGCGATGGGATTGGTGCCGGCGGCGATGGCTGGCTCGTTGCGCCAGACGAGGAGCTCGGCGCCTACGTCGGCGGCCATGCGGTCGCGGAACTCGATCATCTCGCGGAACTTGAAGCCGGTGTCGATGTGGAGGAGCGGGAAGGGAATCGGCGCGGGATAGAAGGCTTTTTGGGCGAGGCGGAGCATGACGGAGGAGTCTTTGCCGATGGAGTAGAGCATGACGGGGCGCTCGAACTCGGAGGCGACCTCGCGGAGGATCTGGATGCTCTCGGCTTCGAGGAGCTGAAGGTGTGTGAGAGCGGGTGCGGCGACTGCGGTTGCTGCCATGGGAAACTCCAAAGGAGATTGGGGATGCAATGCATCTCAGGCGATGAGGCTGGGCTGGGATGACATTGCTATGAGGTTTTGCTGGGGGGTGAGACTAGCGCGTGAGAGGACACGCCTGCTCGACGTTGGTATGACAACAACAACGGAGCTGGCGGTGGATACGCATATCTACTAGTTAGGTTAACAGAGGCTGGGGTGGGGGGCAAGTTGGACGGGTTGCGAAGGGATGGCGGAGAAGCAGATTCCTCCGCTGCGCTGCGGAATGACAGAGCAAAAGGGCAGGCAACGATAGATGAGGAAGCACGGCATAGGTAACGGAAGAAGCAGCGGATGCAATCGCAGATGGGCTGCGGCTGGGGAGGCTAGGCGTAGATCTTCGGGGTGTCGTTGTTGTTGTAGCAGAAGAAGTTGGAGGGGGCGGTTGCGTGGGTTCGTCTCCAGTCGCCGGGGGTGGTCTGCATGGTGCGGCGGAAGGCTCGGATGAAGCAGGCCTGGTCGGCGAATCCGCAGCGAAGGGCGATGTCGGCGACAGGCAGGCGGGAGGTGCGCAGAAGGCCCTTTGCGGCCTCGATGCGCTGCTCCATGAGCCATCGGTAGGGCGGCTGTCCGAGGGTCTGCTTGAAGGCGCGGACGAAGTGGCTGACGGAGAGGCGACACTCGGCGGCTACCTGGGCGAGCGAGATCTGGCCGTGGAGGTTGGCGCGAAGCATCTCGACGGCGCGATGCTTCTGCCAGGCGGCGAGACCTCCGCGAACGACGGGCGAGCCGGAGGTGATGCTGCCGTAGGCGCGGGCGATGTAGGCGCGGAGGGCGAAGAGAAGATGATCGGTGAAGAGATCGCAGGCGATCTCAGGCGTCTCCATGGCTGGGAGCAGGCTCAGGCCGAGGTTGCGCAGGGTGGGGTCGATCTTGCCGAAGGGCCAGGAGAGGGTGTCGCAGCGGCGTGCTCCGGTCTCGTCGGCGAAGTCGTCCAGCGCGGTGCGCGGCATGTAGATCTGGAGGATGTCGAAGGCGCTGCCGATGTAGATGGAGGGCGCTTTATCGAGGTCGATGATGCTGACGCTGCCCTCCTGCCGGTTTGGCTCCACGGTTACGGGGCGGCTGTCGTACCAGAGCCTGACAGCGGAGGCAGGCTGCAGGTAGAGTTGGATGCTGAAGCCGGGTTCGCGTGGGAGGGCTGTCTTTTCGAGGAGGCCAGTCTCTGAGCGAAGGCGCGTGACCGCGATTTGAATATCTTGCCTGGTCCTGACGGCGACCATTGGTACGTCCTGGAGCTTGAATAGAGAGGCGATTCGACTGCTGTACGCCACTGTTTCGGAGGGTTGTCTAGCTTCCCCAAAGGGTGCTTCGAAGACTTTGACACGAGGAAGACTTCGCCGGGGGGCGACGGGATAGCGTAGAGCTATGGGGGTGACGGAGGCATCGGGACTCTGCATGGAAGGACCTTTCCAGGAAGCGTTTGAACCGGCGAGATGCAAATGGTGGTGAGACCAAGTTACGGCGCGGCCCATGAATCCGAAAGCACCTATAAGGGGGGTTGAGAATAACCAATTTGATGGAAACTATAGTCCACTTCTGAGGCGTGGAGCGAGTCAGATTGGGTAGAAGTTCGGTTTTCTTTTGGGTTGAACTGGCTACGTTAGGCTAATGTCAGATGGATTGCTATAAGGAGCGGATGAGATGCTGGACGATAAAGACAAGGGAATGGATCATCGCGAGAGTCCCTATACGGTTCCCGCAACGGTGGAGCGTCTGAAGGCGGTGGTGCTGGCGAAGGGAATCGCGATCCTAGCGCATATCGACCATAGTGGCGACGCGGCGAAGGCCGGCCTGACGATGCAGCCTACGGAGTTGCTGATCTTCGGCAGTGCAAAGTCGGGCACGCCGCTGATGGTTGCGCGTCCTACGGTGGCGATCGATCTGCCACTCAAGGCGCTGGTCTGGCAGGATGGGAAAGGGACGGTGCGGGTGTCGTATAACACGGTTGAATATCTTCAGAAGAGGCACGATCTTCCCGAGGAGTTGCTGAAAAATATCGCGGGGATTCGCGTGATCGTCGAAGAGGCGGTCCGGTAGCGCTTACTCTGATACGTCCTTACCTGTCTTATCTGCCGGGAGCTTGCGGAAGATGAGTGAGGCGTTGGTGCCGCCGAAGCCGAAGGAGTTCGTCATGGCGTACTCCATGGGCAGGGCGATGCCTTTATCGAGCACGATGCCAAACTGGCAGGCTGGGTCGGGGTCTGTGAGGTTGGTGACCGGCGGCGCGATCTGATCGCGGAGGGCGAGGACGGTGATGCCTGCCTCCAGGCTGCCTGCGCCACCGAGCAGGTGCCCGGTCATCGATTTGGTTGAGCTGACGAGGAGGGTCTTTGCATGATCGCCGAAGACCTGGACGATGGCGGTGGCCTCGGCACGATCGCCTAACGGGGTCGAGGTCGCGTGTGCGTTCAGGTACTGGATCTGGGCGGGGAGCAGGTCTGCATCCTTGAGTGCGAGCTGCATGACGCGCCGGACGCCGCGGCCATCTTCGGGTGGCGCGTTGGTGTGGAATGCGTCGGAGTTGGCTGCGTAGCCGACGAGCTCGGCTAGGATGGGGGCTCCGCGCTGGACGGCGTGGTTGTACTCCTCGAGGAGCAGGACGCCCGCGCCTTCGCCTACGACGAATCCGTCGCGTCCCTGATCCCATGGGCGGGAGGCGGTGGCGGGATCGTCGTTTCGGGTGGAGAGTGCTCGCATGGCAGCGAAGCCCGCGACTGAGAGCGGCGTGACGGCTGCTTCGCTTCCACCGCAGATCATGATGTCGGCGTCGTTGCGCTGGATCGCCCGGAAGGCCTCGCCGACGGCGTGTGCGCCGCTGGTGCAGGCGGTGGCGTGGGTGAGGCTGGGTCCGCTGGCGCCGTATCGGATGGAGATCTGGCCGGAGGCGAGGTTTGCGATGGTCGCGGTGATGAAGAAGGGTGAGACGCGGCTGGGTCCGCCGGAGAGAAGCTTCTCGTACTCGCGCTCGATGACCTCGAAGGCGCCTATGCCGCTGCCTACGTAGACGCCGATGCGCTCCGGGTCTTCGGCGGTCAGGTTCAGCTTCGAGGAGGCGACGGCGAACTCCGCGGCGGCGAGAGCGAACTGGATGAATCGGCCAGTCTTCTTGATGTCTTTTCGGTCGAGGAAGTCCTCGGGGCGAAACCCTTTGACCTCGCCGGCGAATCTGCAGGCATAGTCCTTGGCGTCGAAGAGGGTAATGGGTGCTATGCCTGAGTCTCCCCGGATCAGTCCAGCCCAGGTCTCTTCGGTTCCGATGCCTACAGGGCTTACCAGCCCTACACCCGTAACTACGACGCGTCGCTGCTCTTGCTGCATGAACAAGCCCCTATCATGACGATCATCATTTAATTGTCACAAGATGAGATGTGAGCATGATGGGTGGCGATTCAGAGAAAGCAGCGTTGATTCAGGGAGGGTTCCCTGAACGCCATCACCCTTCGGTTGAAGCTGTGATGGCGTAGGGTGGCTGGCGAGCTAGCTGAGGGAGCGGCTGAGTGTGGCTCTTGCGCGGAGCAGACGGGACTTTGCCGCGGGAACTGAGATGCCTACAGCGTCGGCGATCTCGCGCATGGAGAGGTCTTCCACCTGGCGGATCTCGACGACGGAGCGGAGGGCGTTGGGCAGACGGCCGATGGCCCGCTGGAGGCGCATCGTTCTCTCGTTTGCCGCGTAACGCTTCTCCGGGTCGGGCGCATGGTCGGCTACGTCCCAGGAGTGCCAGGTGTCGCCGCCGTCCAGCGTGACGTCCATGGAGGTCTCGCGGCTGCCGCGCTTTTTGCGCAGGATCATGAGGGCAGAGTTGATGCCGATCCGGGTGAACCAGGTGGAGAAGCTGGACCTGCCGTCGAACTGTTTCAGGTGAAGAAAGGCTTTCATCAGCGAATCCTGAAGCGCGTCCTCGGCGTCCTCGCGATTTTTGGTCACTCTATAGATAGTGTTGAAGGCGCGTGGCGAGTGGCGCCGGCTGAGCTCCATGAACGCCCACTCCTGTCCGGACTGTGCTGCATCGACGAGAATCTCCTCGGGCATCATCGAGGCGCCGGGAGCGAATTTGTGGCCGTTACTTTCCAGATTGGTTGCCAGGTTCAGTGAGTTCATCGCGTCTGCCTTTTGAGGAAGATTTTTGTCGCTTAAGACTGGACCAAGGTGAGTTGAAGAGGAACGTGCGGCAGAGGATTGAATCTGGTTTGAAGTCCTGAGGGATGGTTCAGAGTGTGATCGAATTCTGCGTCCGTGGAGCTTGTGGGCGGTGAAGCTGACAGGGACAAAGTAAAGGTAGCGGAGAGGAGCTGACGAGATATTGGCGGAAGTTGCTTAGAGTTTGCATTTTTTGCGGTAAAGCATGGAGGCGCCGATTGGCTTCGCTGCCGGCATGGGTGGCGGGGTAATGGAGATGGTTGAGAGAGGATTTCCGTTGTGATGCATAGTGCGAGGAGAACCTCTTTTCACCCAAGTTGCATCAAAGATCAAAAAAATGAATAGAGGGTGCGAAATAAAATCTGATAAACACTGAGCCTCCACGCTGCGATGGGTGAGGGTAACTTTTATAGTCGAATGGATGTAATCTGGTTGAGCCGGAGATGAATAAGGAGCTTGTAGATGACCACGAAATTGACCCCACTGAGCGAACGCAGCGCATGGAAGGCGCTGGGTGCGCATCATCAGAAGATTCAAGGCACTCCGCTTAGCCAGTTGTTCGCAGACGATCCCGCGCGTGGCGAGCGTTTCACCGTTGAGACCGGGGGAATCTTTCTTGATTATTCGAAGAATCGCATTACCGACGAGACTCTGAAGCTGCTGATCCAGCTCGCGGAGGAGTCCGGCCTGAAGGCTCGCATCGAGGCGATGTTCCGCGGCGACAAGATCAATATCACGGAGAATCGTGCGGTGCTGCACGTTGCGTTGCGCGCGCCCAAGGGTGAGTCCATCGTGGTGGACGGCGAGGACGTGGTGCCGCCGGTTCATGCGGTGCTGGACAAGATGGCTGGCTTTGCCGACCGCGTTCGTTCGGGGGAGTGGAAGGGCCATACCGGCAAGCGGATTCGCAATGTGATCAACATCGGTATCGGCGGATCGGATCTTGGGCCGGTGATGGCGTATGAGGCGCTGAAGCACTACAGCCAGCGGGACATCAACTTCCGCTTCGTCTCGAATGTGGACGGCACCGACTTTGCCGAGGCCGTACAGGATCTGAAGGCGGATGAGACGCTCTTTCTGGTTGCGTCGAAGACCTTCACGACGCTGGAGACGATGACGAACGCGCACTCGGCGCGGGACTGGTCGCTGGCTGGCCTGGGCGGAGACGAGAAGGCGGTTGCAAAGCACTTTGTGGCCATCTCGACGAACGCGAAGGAGGTCTCGAAGTTCGGTATCGATACCGCGAATATGTTTGAGTTCTGGGACTGGGTGGGCGGACGCTACTCCATGGACTCGGCGATCGGGCTTTCGACGATGATCGCCATCGGGCCGGACAACTTCCGCGCGATGCTGGATGGTTTTCACCAGATGGACGTACACTTCCGCACGACTCCGTTTGAGAAGAACCTGCCTGTGCTGCTTGGCTTGTTGACGGTCTGGTATACGGACTTCTTCGACGCGCAGACGGTTGCGATTCTTCCGTATGAGCAGTATCTGAAGCGGTTTCCGGCGTATCTGCAGCAGTTGACGATGGAGAGCAACGGCAAACATGTAACGCTGGACGGGACACATGTGGAGACCGAGACCGGGCCGATCTACTGGGGCGAGCCGGGCACGAACGGACAGCACTCGTTCTATCAGCTGATCCATCAGGGCACGCGGCTGATACCGTGCGACTTCATCGGTTTCTACAAAACGCTGAATCCGCTGGGCAGGCATCATGACATGCTGATGGCGAATGTGTTTGCGCAGGCAGAGGCGCTTGCGTTCGGCAAGACCGCGGAGCAGGTGAAGGCGGAGGGCACGCCGGACTGGCTGGTTCCGCACCGCGTGTTTGAGGGCAATCGTCCGTCGAACACGATTCTTGCGGAGAAGCTGACGCCCGAGGTGCTGGGCAAGCTGATCGCGCTGTATGAGCACTCGGTGTTTACGCAGGGCACGATCTGGAGTATCGATTCGTTCGACCAGTGGGGAGTTGAGCTGGGTAAGGTGCTGGCACAGCGTATTATTGGCGAACTGGAGAGTGCCACGGAGCCTACGCTCACGCACGATACCTCGACGACAAATCTCATCAAGCGCTACAGGAAAAATAAGTAACCGTCATCGGTTTCGAGATCTCTCGGAGCAGGCGCAATCCGGATGTTGAGCGAATCAGCAACGTTGAAAAAGGAGCGATCGATGCAACTTGGCATGGTAGGTCTGGGCAGGATGGGAGCCAACATGGTGAAACGGTTGGCGGTACATGGACACGAGTGTGTGGTGTACGACAGGTCGGCGCAGGTCGTCGGGGATCTGGCGAAGGAGAAGGGAGTCACCGGCTCGTCTTCGTTGGAAGATTTGGTGAGCAAGCTGCAGAAGCCGCGCGCGCTGTGGCTGATGATTCCCGCCGGCGTGGTGGAGGATACGATCGCTGAACTCGTTCCTCATCTTGAGCCGGGCGATATCCTGATTGACGGCGGCAACTCGTACTACATCGACGACATTCGCCGTGCGAAAGAGCTTGCGCCGAAGGGCATCAACTACGTTGACGTTGGAACCAGCGGCGGCGTGTGGGGGCTGGAGCGCGGCTACTGCATGATGATCGGTGGACATGAGACGACCGTGAAGCATCTTGATCCGATCTTCAAGGCGATCGCTCCGGGCAAGGGAGATATTCCGCTCACGCCTGGCAGAGAGAAGCTTGGCGGCACTGCGGAGGAGGGATACCTCTACTGCGGAGAGAGCGGTGGCGGACACTTTGTGAAGATGGTGCACAACGGAATCGAGTACGGCATGATGGCCGCATACGCTGAGGGTTTTGGCGTGCTGAAGGCCGCGAACATCGGCAAGCATACGGCGGAGATCGATGCTGAGACGACGCCGCTGCGCGATCCGGAGCACTACCTGTACGACTTCAATCTGACGGATGTAGCTGAAGTTTGGCGCAGGGGGAGCGTGATCGCATCGTGGCTGCTGGATCTGACGGCGTCGGCGCTGACGGGAGACCCGCAGCTCGGAAAGTTCGGCGGCAGGGTTTCCGACTCCGGCGAGGGTCGCTGGACGATCAAAGCGGCGATAGACGAGGGAGTTCCGGTGCCAGTGCTTACCGCATCGCTCTATGAACGGTTCAGCTCACGCGGCGAAGCGGAGTTTTCAAACAAGCTGCTGTCCGCGATGCGCTACGAGTTCGGTGGCCATCTTGAGAAACCGGCCGAGAAGTAGACTGAGCTGTTTGGAGGAGACAACACGTGAGCAATAGTCATTCCGATGCACTTGTGTTCTTCGGCGCGACCGGCGATCTTGCCTACAAGAAGATCTTTCCTGCCCTGCAAGCGATGATCAAACGCGGGACGTTGAACGTTCCGGTGATCGGCGTGGCGAAGGCTGGATGGAATCTCGACCAGCTGATCGCTCGGGCGAAGGACAGCCTGGAGCAGCATGGTGGCCTCGATGCCGCGGCGTGGGGGAAACTGCGTCCCTTGCTGGGTTATGTCGATGGCGACTACGCCGATCCCGCAACCTTTGTTGCTGTGCGGAAGGCGCTTGGCAACGCGGAGAGACCGGCTCACTATCTGGCGATTCCTCCAATGCTCTTTGAAGAGGTCGTGGAGCAGCTGGTGAAGTCGGGTTCGGCGAAGGGCGCTCGCATTATTGTGGAGAAGCCCTTCGGCCACGACCTGGCGTCGGCGCAGGAGCTGAACCGTATTCTGCTCTCTGCGTTTCCGGAGTCGTCGATCTTTCGCATCGATCACTATCTGGCTAAGGGCCCGGTTCATAACATGGTGTCGTTTCGCTTCTCGAACGCGATTCTGGAGCCGATCTGGAACCGCAACTACATCGAGAGCATTCAGATCACGATGGCCGAGGACTTCGGCATACAGGGACGCGGCAGTTTCTACGATCAGACTGGCACGATTCGCGATGTGATCCAGAACCACATCTTTCAGGTGTTGTGCAACCTTGCCATGGAGCCACCTGCGCGCAACGACAGCGAGTCCATGCGGGATGAAAAGGTGAAGGTGCTGAAGGCGATTCCTCCGATCGATCCGAAGGACCTGGTTCGAGGTCAGTTTCGCGGATACCTCGAGGAAAAGGGCGTCGCTGCGAACTCGAAGATGGAGACCTTCGCGGCGCTGCGGCTTGAGGTCAAGTCGTGGCGCTGGGATGGTGTTCCGTTCTACATCCGCTCGGGGAAGACGATGCCTGTCACCTGCACGGAGGTGATCGCACGATTCCGCAAGCCGCCCACGACCAACATCACAGAGCCGGGAACGCCGCAAAACTATATGCGATTTCGCATCAGCCCGGAGATGACGGTGGCGATGGCGGTCTCCGTCACATCGCAGAGCGAGACGGATAAGCGGGGCGAGGTGGAGCTGGTCGCGAGCAGGCATCCTCGTCCAGGCGAGATGGAGGCCTACGAGCGCGTGTTGTGCGATGCGATGGCGGGCGACGCGACTCTCTTCGCCCGGCAGGACTACGTCGAAGAGGCGTGGCGGATCGTCGATCCAGTGCTGAAGGCAGACACTCCGGTCTATCCCTACGATATACACACGTGGGGGCCGAAGGAGGTCGAAGGGAAGGTCGTTCCTCCGGGAGGATGGGATCGGCCGTCGGACGAAGAGGCAGAGGACTTTCGCGTGATCAAGGATCCGGCGTAGAGAACGTTTGGTGACGCGGCGCGTACTTTCTTCACGATTGTGCGCGCCGCTGTGCCATGGTGGCGAGCAGCTTGGGACGTGCATCTGGCCTGGTCCACGGGCATATCGCGATGCAGATTCCACACGATGCCGCCTCGGCGAAGTAGGGAATACACCGGTCGAAGTCAACGTACCAGCGTTCCACGCCGCGGACCGTCTGCTTCTGCTCCTGGATCGCACCGGGAGGACAGGCGTTGGTGCATGCCTGGCAGTTTTTGCAAAACTCATCTGCGCCAAAGCGGATTGGAGCCGTTGCGATGAGGGGCATATCCGTCGTGACACCAGCCAGGCGTACCCCGGCTCCGAACTGCGGACTAATGAGAGAGCCGTGCTTGCCCAACTCGCCTAAACCGGATGCGATTGCGGGTGGAACGAGCAGCACCGCATCCGCCATCGGGCCTGGATACGCGTGTGCGTTGTATCCCTGCGAGCGGATCCAGTTCGCAAGCGCATAGGAAGCCCGTGTGCCTCGGGCGTACTGATCGCCGACGTCGCTCACGCCGATCCCATTTGTTTCATCCGAAGGAACCTCTCGAAGCCGCTCATAGTTGTGCGCGAAAGCAAGCACGATGACCCACGGCTCTTGGACGGTGTAACCCTCGAAGACATATAAGGGATCCATTGCCGCAACGCCGACTGCATCGGCCTCGTGGGAGAGCGCGAACGCCTTCATCTCAGACGCAAGCTGTTCCGCTGGAGCCCCATTCTTTCGCTCTGCTACAGGACAAAGCTCCGGGTGGTTGTACGCAGCCGCGAAGGCCTCTGCAGCTCCGGGACACCTGCGCGAACTCTGCCGCGCCACGATCTGCAGGTCGCCGTATGGATGCTGGTCCGCAGGATGCCAGAAGAACGGCGAAGCTCTGCGAACGGCGGTCTCGCCGACTCCATTGATCGGATTGCCAGAGACTCGCAGCAGCGCAAGCGTCTCCGGATTCGGAGTGTAAGGTCTGCGTTTGATACCTTGCAGCTTAGCTTCTTGTGACATCGTTCTCCCCGCGGTAGGCTGCTTTAACTCTCTGCTCCAACTCCAGTCGTCTGCGCAGGCAGATACTCACGGCTTATAGAGACGTAACCTTCGCGTGCCGTCTTCTTGCCGCGTTCCCGGTACATCTCCTCGTTGCGCGGCTGCCATGTGTCCAGCCCGTCGACGTAGCGGTTGAACATGCAGAAGGCGGCTGCAATAAGAACCGTGTCGTGAATCTCCATATCGGTCGCGCCCTGTGCACGTGCGGCTTCGACGTCGGCTGAAGTCACCTGCTTGCCGCCCTTTTGCACCTTCGCCGCAATGATAAGTAGTGCCTTGAGCTTCTCCGAGATCTCCGCCGCCTGAAAGTCAGCCTTCACGCGCTTCACCAACTCGTGGTCATCGTTAAGGCAAGCAGCCGCAATCGAGCCGTGAACAGTCTGGCAGAAGTAGCAGTCGTTCAGATACGAGACATAAGTCGCTATCAGTTCACGATCGCCTTGCGGAAGCGAGTTGGGCGCATGTAGCAATGCCTCCGCAAGCTCGTTGAGGGGCTTCGCCGTCTCGGGGCGGAAGGCCATCGCGCTGCGTATCCCCTGCAACCCCTCGGGCAATTTGATGTGAGGCATGGACTCTCCTGTGTTTTCGTGCGCGGGTAAAGCATACGCGACCATCCACGACTGGAACAGGTGGAGTTTTATCTCAACCGAATGGTGGATGACAGGCTGCTTTGCCGCACATAGCATTCGGCTGAACTCCACCTTATGCCATTCGTTTGCAGCAGATTTCTTCCGGTTCCCATTAACTTCTACCAGGCTGACACCAACGCCGGCAGCTTCCTCGGCTCCGGTGGTCCGCGCACGTTTCAGTTTGCAATGCGATTGGAGTTCTAGTCATGCAGTTACCCGAATACCGGAAGCTTGCAGAACAGGAAGACACAGCGCCCGTCCTAGCAGCGAACCTGCCCGTGGTCAGCGAGGATGAAGCTCCGCCCGAAGTGAAGCACCTCTATGCGCAGTTTCGCGAACGTTTCGGTCGTCCGCAGGTTCCCGGCATCCTACAGTGCTTTGCCACGCACCCGCCCCTGCTCGAGCACATGATGGGACTCGCGGAGTCCATGCTCTTCTCCGACGGCGCTCTCGGTCGCAAGAACAAGGAGATGCTCGCCACCTTCATCTCGTCACAAAACAACTGCGAGTACTGCGCGGACAGCCATGGCTTCTTTCTGAGAAACAACGGCGGCTCTTCTGAACTACTTGCCGCAGCGAGGACGTGCGATCTTCACTCCGAATCACTCAGCCCGCAACAAAGCGCGCTGCTTCACTTCGCGCAGAAGATCACCCATGACTCAAGCTCCATCTCGCCTCAGGATGTGGAACAGATGCGCGGCTCTGGCTGGACTGATCTACAGGTCGCCGAAGCCATCCATCTAACCGCACTATTCGCCTGCTTCAATCGAGTAGTGAACGCGTTCGGGCTACCCTCACAGAATCTTCTCGCGGGACACGAACATAAGCGATCTGTCTTCGAGCATGCGTCGGCCAGCGACCAGGGCGGTGACCGATGAGCAGCTCCGCGATCCTCTCCCCGGAGGAGCAGGAATCCTCCATTCGCTACACCGGCTGGCACGTAGCCGCTGCCGCATTCGTGGGCGTCATGGTGAGCTTTGCGCCCATCGTGCCCTACACGTTCAGCCTGTTTCTAAACCCCCTGCATGCGGCCTTCGGTTGGAAGCGCGAGGCCATCTCCGGCACCTTCGCTCTGGCTGCGATCACCGTAGCCGTCGTCTCGCCCGGAATCGGCGTTCTGCTCGACCGCTTCCCGCCGCGCCGCATCATCCTTCCTTCGATCGTCGTCTTCGCACTCGCACTGGCATCGCTCAGCAGGCTCGGCCCCAGCATCCAGCGCTTCTATCTCACCTACTTTGTTCTGGGACTCGTCGCCAACGGCACCGCACAGTTCGCCTACACGCGAACCATCCTCACCTGGTTCAACAGGCGACGCGGCATTGCGCTTGCGCTGCTCCTCACCGGCAGCGGTGTCGGGTCGATTCTGATTCCTCCGCTAACGCAGTGGGTGATCGATCACCACGGTTGGCGCGACGCCTATCTCACGCTTGGCGGCATCGCGTTGCTTGGTCTGCCGCTCACCGCGCTCCTCGTACACAACCGGCCTGTGCCGCAGCGTATCGACGAGAGCCTGCTGTCCGGATCGACCGTCGCATCCGCACTCCGCACCGCTCCCTTCTGGATCCTCGCCTTCATCATCATGCTCTCGGCCTTCGGGGAAAACGGCCTGGTGACCAACCTCGCAGCGATGCTCACCGAGCACGGCGTCAGCATCCAGGCCGCCGCTCTCGCACTGTCGGTAAGGGGCGGCGCAGGCATTCTCGGCAGGCTCTTCACTGGCTTCCTCATCGACCGGCTTCCCGCGCAGAGAATCCAGACCGGCATCCTTCTAATCTCTTCCGCCGGCACGCTCATCCTCGCCTTCTCCGGCACTTCGGCCATGGCGCTCGTTGGAGCGGCTCTGCTCGGCATCGGACTCGGCAGCGAAGCGGACGTCGCACCCTATCTGCTGGCTCGTTACTTCGGACGGAAGCACTTCTCCGTGCTCTACGGCCTCACGTGGACTGCCTACGCGATCGGAGGCGCAACCGGCCCCATGGTCGTCGGACACTTCTACGACCGCGCCGGAGCCTATCAGCCCCGCTGCATCGTCGGGCTCGCCTGCACCACACTACTCGCCGCGGCGATCAGCCTGTTCCTGCGAAGCGATCGCAATCCCTATCACGCAAGTGATGACAACCTAACCGCACCCACTATCTCGTTGGAGGAGTAACCATGCCGCACATCGCCCTGCCTGCAGACATGCCAGGAATCACCGCTGGCTTAGCCTTTCGCCCGGAGACCGCTCGCCCCATGCTCGAACTTGCGAATGTCCTGCTGCATACCTCCGGAAACGATGGCTTCAGTTCTCGGGACCGCGAGTTGATCGCAGCCTTCGTGTCATCGAAGAATACCTGCTACTTCTGCCAGACCAGCCACGGCGCTGCCGCAAGCCATCTAAACGGTGGAGACACGGATCTCGCAGAGTCGGTCTGCCGAGACTACAAGACCGCAGCGATACCGGAGAAGTTGAAGGCACTCCTCGCGATAGCGGAGCAGGTCCAGATCGACGGCAAGAACGTGACGGCGCATCTCGTAGACGAAGCGCGTCAACACGGCACCACCGATCTCGACATTCACGACACCGTGCTCATCGCTGCAGCCTTCTGTATGTACAACCGCTACGTCGACGGCCTGCAAACATGGCAGCCGCGCAACGACGAGATGTACCTCGAGATGGGGAAGCGAATGGCGGAACACGGCTACCGTCCCCGTCCATAAGAGATAGCTCCGAGCACGCAACCACTCCCTGACGGCGCACGGCTGCGTTCACTTCTAGCGTAATGCCAGCGACATGCAGCGGTGGGGATGTTATGGATTGACAACGGTTGTGCGCGACCAATATAGTTCGGGACGAAAATAAAATCCTGTTTTCACTGTTTCGTAAATTCAATTCCAACGGAATGTTTTTTCTGGTCTACTTCTAGTTCTATGCCGCTGATAACGTTTTCCGGAATGCTGCTCTTCAATCGTCAGCTTACGCGATTAGCTCCAGTCGATATCCTGATCTTGGTGCTGTACTTTGCGCTAGTTGTATTTATCGGGTTTTACGCAAAGGGTAAGGCGAACACAAGCGAAGACTTCTTCCTCGCCGGCCGCGAGATGACGGCGTGGATCGCCGGATTGAGCTTTGTCTCAGCAAATCTCGGCTCTCTGGAGCTGATGGGCTGGGCCGGGGCGGCGTATCAGTACGGCATGCTGGCGGCCCACTGGTACTGGATCGGCGCGATTCCGGCCATGCTCTTCCTGGGCATCGTGATGATGCCGTTCTACTACATCTCGAAGACGCACTCGGTTCCGGGCTATCTGCAGCTGCGGTTCGGCGAGGGCGCACGCGCAGTCTCGGCGGTCTCGTTCGCGATGATGACCATCTTGATGAGCGGCGTGAACATGTACGCCATGGCGCTGGTGATGAAGACCGTGCTCGGATGGAACATCAGCTTCAGCATCTGGGTGGGCGCGGCCACGGTGGCGCTCTATGTGATGCTGGGCGGCCTGCGGTCGGCGATCATCAACGAGGTACTGCAGTTTGTGCTGATCTGGGCTGGCGCGGCGATGATTCCGATCCTCGGATTGATCGAAGCCGGAGGATGGACGAAGCTGAAGGCGCAGATCGCCGTGAACGTCGGAACGACCGACTACGGCCACATGTGGAGCACGCTCGGCAGCTTCAAAGACAACCCGATGGGTGTCCACTGGACGGGTATCGTCTTCGGCCTGGGATTTGTCATCAGCTTTGGATACTGGACGACTGACTTCCTCGTCGTTCAGCGTGTGCTGAGCGCGAACAACCTGCGCGCGGCCAAGATGGCTCCGGTGATCGGCGCGGCGTTCAAGATGGCTGTTCCTTTCATCGTGATCGTGCCCGGCCTGCTTGCACTCGCGGTGCTCAAGAATCCTGACGGCACGATGATGCACCTGGTTCCCGAGAGCGTAGCCGCGGCAACCGGACAGCACAGCTACAACGAAGTGCTTCCGCTAATGCTGATTCGCTACTGCGGACCGGGTTTGCTTGGGTTGGGAATCACGGCTCTGGTCGCGGGATTTATGAGCGGCATGGCCGGGAACGTCAGCGCGTTTTCAACCGTGTGGACCTACGATCTCTACGGTGCATTCATCAGCAAGAAGGCCAGCGACAAGCACTACGTCGCCATGGGTCGCTGGTCCACCGTGATCGGGATGCTTGTCTCGATCGCCACGGCGTACCTGGTGATGAACGCGGCCAGCATCATGGACTATGTGCAGGCGCTGTTCAGCTTCTTTATCGCGCCGCTGTTCGGTACCGTGATTCTTGGAATGCTGTGGAAGCGAGCGACGCACTGGGGCGGATTCCTTGGGCTGCTCGCAGGCACAATATCTTCAATCGGAATGTTTCTCTGGGTCCAGGGCAATGCCGGAGCGTTACGCTACATCGCGATGAGCCCCGACGCAAAGCCCATGGCCGAGAACCTCTATCGTGCGCTCTGGAGCTGGATTATCTGCGTCGTCGTGACGGTGGTCGTCAGCCTGGTGACCAAGCCGGTGCCGCGCGAGCAGCTCGCCGGGCTCGTCTACGGCGTGACCCCCATTCCGCACGACGGATCGAAGAACCTGTGGGAGAAGCCGATCTTCTGGGCTATCGTCGTGATCGTGGTCTTCTTTATTCTTAACCTGATCTTCTGGTAGAGGTGATTGATGGACAAGCAAGAGAGTGAGATCGAGTCGGCGGAGCTGTCAATCTGGTTCTTCTGCGGCATACTGATGTTGGCGTATGGGCTGGTGCTGATCGTGACCGGGTTCGTCGAATTCCATAATCCGCCGGCGAACGAGATTCTGCTGCCGTGGCTCGAGTCACTGCACCCTACGCTGTGGTGGGGAGTCGTGCTGACGGTCTTCGGCGGCTTCTACTCCATCCGCTTCTTCCCACGCCGCGGCTAGTCCTGGCGCGTGGATGTGTAAGGCATCGTTGCGTTTCGCTGCGATGGTGACGATAGCGTTTTACCAACAAGACCCCGGTGCGGGCAGAGATGGATTGAGGGAGTATTATGGCGAAGCAGATGACGATGGGCGTAATTGTGGGCAACCGTGGGTTCTTCCCCAGCCACCTTGCCACCAGCGGACGGCTGGAGATGATTGCGGCGCTTGAAGCAGCGGGAATCAAGCCGATTGTGTTAACCCCGGAGGAGACTGCGCACGGTGCCGTGGAGACCTACGAGGACGCGAAGAAGTGCGCGGCTCTATTTCAAAAGCACGCCAAGGAGATCGACGGCATCATCATCACGCTGCCGAACTTTGGCGAGGAGCGTGGGCTGGCGGATGCGATACGCCTCTCGAACCTGCAGGTGCCGGTGCTTATCCAGGCCACGCCCGACCACGCTGGCAAGATGACGATTGCGTTTCGCCGCGACAGCTTCTGCGGCAAGATGTCGATCTCGAACAACTTGAAGCAGTATGGTATCCCGTACTCACTCACCCGCCTGCACACCGAAGCGCCCGACTCGAATGAGTTCAAGGCCGATCTGGAGTGGTTCTCCGGCGTCTGTCGCATAGTCCGCGGATTGAAAAACGTACGCTTCGGCGCGATCGGCGCACGCCCCACCGCATTCAACACGGTCCGCTACTCGGAGAAACTGCTGGAGCGCTCCGGCATCACCGTCGAAACGCTCGACCTGAGCGAGGTGATGGGACGCATCGGTCGGATGAACGATAACGACGATGCCGCGCAGGCCAAGCTGGCTGCAATCAAGAAGTACATCCCGGTCGGCCAGACACCGGAGCTTGCGCTGATGAAGATGGCGAAGCTGGGTGCGGTGATCGACCAGTGGATGACCGCCAGCGAGCTAACGGTGAGCGCAGTGCAGTGCTGGACCTCCATCGAGGAGTTCCTCGGCATCGTTCCATGCACGGTCATGAGCATGATGAGCGAGAGTCTGATTCCATCGGCCTGCGAGGTCGACGTTCTGGGCACGCTGAGCATGTATGCGCTTACACTCGCCAGCGAGACGCCGTCGGCCTTGCTCGACTGGAACAACAACTACGGCGACAACCCCGACAAGGCCGTCTGCTTCCACTGCTCTAACCTGCCGAAGCACTTCTTCAACGAGGTCAAGATGGACTTCCAGCAGATCATCGCGGGCACCGTCGGCAAGGACAACACGTACGGCACGCTCGACGGCACCGTGAAGGCCGGAGCCATGACCTTCGCGCGCTTCTCCACGGACGACTTCACCGGCCAGATCGCGGGCTACGTCGGACAGGGCGCGTTCACCAACGATCCGCTGCACACCTTCGGCGGCGCAGGCGTGGTCGAGATTCCCAACATGCAGCATCTGCTTCGCTATATCTGCGAGAACGGCTTCGAGCATCACGTCGCCGCGAACTTCTCGTCGACGGCCGCTCCGGTCTATGAAGCTGCGACGAAGTATCTGGGATGGAAGATGCACCAGCACCAGTAGCCGCGAGGGCACCGTGGAGTGCAACTACTCCACGGTGTTTCGCAGTGTCCCAATGCCGTCGATGGTGATGTGGATCTGGTCGTTGCTCCGCAGCGTGAACGAGTCCGGCGGTACGATGCCTGTACCGGTCAGCAAAAAACATCCGTAGGGAAAGCTGTGGTCGCGGAAGAGATACTCCACTAACACCTTCGGATCGCGCTTCAACTCCGCCAGCGTCGTCGCAGCAGAAAACTCCGTTTGGCTCTCCCTCAGAATGTCGAGACGAATCTGAGTCGAGGTTGGCATCGGCTCCCTCTGAATCAGAATCCCAGGCCCGAGCGCGCAGCTGCGGTCGTAGACCTTGGCCTGGGGCAGATACAGCGGATTCACGCCCTCAATGTCCCGCGAGCTCATGTCATTCCCCACGGTGTAGCCGATGATCTGGCCGCGAGGATTGATCACAAGCGTAAGCTCCGGCTCCGGCACGGACCACGTAGCATCGCGGCGAATCTTGACGTGGCTGTCGGGTCCAGCGACCTTGTGCGCGACCGCCTTAAAGAAAAGCTCGGGCCGTTCGGCGGAGTACACGCGATCATAAAAATCCCCGCCTCCAGCATCCTTCGACTCCTCGATGCGTGCGCTGCGGCTGCGATAGTAAGTCACACCCGAAGCCCACACCTCCTGATGCTCAATCGGCGCCAACAGTGCCGCCTTCAAAAGCTGATCCGTAGGCGCTGTCCTCTCAATCGCAGCCGAGAGATAGCGATGCAGATCGTCGTGAGCGAGCAGCGCATCGAGCGAACTCTCTTCGAGACGGTAGGCGTGATTGTCGTGTGCGACAAATAACTCTTCTGCGGTTCGATACAGTATCAAGGCTTCAACCCTTTCCCAGGAATGCTGCTTGTGATATTTGCGATGTGCCGGCGGATGCTTTTCGTCCCTTGTCCAGTAAGCCTGTGATGGCGTCGACGTCATAGACGCAGCCTCCCCAGATGCCTCCGCTGGCCTGCACCAGCGCTGCCCACAGGCGAGTGTCGTCGGGCAAAGACGGATGCGGGCTTAGATCCGGCCGCAACGGACGCTGCGCCAGAACACGCGTGCCCGCCTCTGCACCGTAGGTAGTCTGAGCATCACCAATGAGATTGACGGTGCCAACAAGATTGTTGCGATCAATCGTAATCTCGATGCGGTCGCCATCCTGCAACCTGCCCAACGCGCCGCCCGCGAGAGCCTCAGGGGAGATGTGCCCAATACACGCGCCGGTCGAGACTCCACTGAAGCGCGCATCGGTAAGCACCGCGACGTGCTTTCCAAACGGAAGCGCCTTGAGCGCAGAGGTGATCTGATAGATCTCCTGCATACCCGCACCCGCCGGGCCGCAGCAGATGAGGACAAGCACATCATCCTCAACGATGCCCCCGTTCTTGATCGCGTGAATCGCGGCAGCCTCCGTGATGAAGACCTTCGCCGGACCAACGTGACGGTAAGTGCCGTCCGCATCGATCAGGCTCGGATCGATAGACGTGCTCTTAATCACAGAGCCCTCAGGAGCAATATTTCCGACAGGGAAGCAGACAGTAGAAGTAAGGCCGCGAGAGCGAGCGCGGTCGGGCGACATGATGACGTTGTCAGGATCGATGCCGTCCTGCTCAAGCAGATTTTTGCGCAGGGTATGGCGGCGCGGGCTGTCCTGCCACCAGTCGAGCACATGGTCGAGCGTGTCTCCCGTCACCGTCTTCACGCTTACATCCAGAAGCCCCGCACGGCGCAGATGCAGCATCACCTCGGGTGCGCCGCCTGCGAGGAAGACCTGCACGGTCGCGTAGTTACCCGGTCCATTGGGCAGCGCGTCCACGATGCGTGGCACTTGCCGGTTGATATGCGCCCAATCAGAAGAAGATGGCCGCTTGAGCTTTGCCGCGTGCGCGATCGCAGGAAGATGCAGCAGCAGGTTCGTCGATCCGCCAAACGCCGCATGAACAACCATAGCGTTGTTGACGGAGGCGTCGGTAAGAACGTCAGCCGTACCCATGCCAAGCTGAAGCATTCTGAGAATCGCGCGTGCGGAGCGCTTCGCCGCATCGAGCCAGATAGGCTGACCCGACGGCCCCAGCGCAGAGTGGGGAAGCGCGAGCCCAAGCGCCTCCGCGATGACCTGCGACGTAGCCGCTGTGCCGAGAAACTGGCAGCCTCCGCCCGGTGTCGCACACGCACGGCAGCCGATCTCGGCGGCGTACTCCAGCGTGATCTGATGCTGAGCAAACCGCGCCCCAATCGTCTGTACTTTTCCCGCGTCTTCTCCGTTCTCCGGCAGCAGCGTAACGCCGCCGGGAATCAGCACGCTGGGCAGAGCATCCGACGACGCCAGCGCCATCATCATTGCAGGAAGGCCCTTGTCGCAGGTCGCCACGCCAATCACGCCGACGCGAGTTGGAAGCGAGCGCATCAATCGCCGCAGCACAATGGCCGCATCGTTGCGAAAGGGAAGCGAGTCCAGCATGCCGGTGGTGCCCTGGGTGCGGCCATCGCATGGGTCGGTGCAGGCTCCCGCGAAGGGAACGGCGCGCATGGTCTTCAACTCGCGTGCAGCCTCAGCGACCAGCGCACCTACCTCCCAGTGACCCGTGTGGAAGCCGAGCGCGATGGGAGTGCCGTCCTCCGCGCGAAGGCCGCCGTGCGTGCTGAGAATAAGTACCTCCGGCCCGAGCACATGAGCCGGGTCCCATCCCATGCCGACATTCATGCTGAGGCCGAAGAGATTCCCCGAAGGCTGCGTCAGCAGCATCTCCGGCGTAATGGGAAGAAGACCGGCCGGTCCCGGTGCATGGGTCGCAACAGCGCTCAGTGCGAAGTCTGCGCTCTCCAGAACGGATGTGAGGGATATCTCCTGAATGGTGGCCCCTAATGTTTATTGATTATGAAGAAGTTGGTTTTGGCGGCGAGCCTCGCCGGAGGCTAGATCGTCTCCACGTCGAGAGGAAGTGTAGCCAGCGTATTATTCGACGCGCCGCGCATGCACAGGATGATGATACCGGAGAGCATCAACGAGATCGACATCAGCAGAAAGCCCGCTTTAGAACTGCCCGTACGCGCCGTAAGTTCGCCAACCACCCAGATGCCGACGAAGCCGCCCAGAGCGCCACAGCTGTTCACAAGTGCCGTAACCTCCCCAGCCACGTTCTTCGAGATCATCTCCGGAACGATCGCGAAGAAGGGACCGTAGGGTGCGTACATCGCGCTGCCCGCGACGACCAGAAATCCATAGGCCCACCAGAAGCTGTGCCCCGTCGTCGCGTAAGAGCCGAAGAGACAGACCCCCGCAACCATCAGAAATGGCCAGACGAAGCGTTTGCGGCGAAAGCTGCGGTCGGAGTAGTGCGCGACCACAAGCATCAGGATCACCGCAAGAAGATACGGAACCCCACCCAGCAGTCCGGTGATCGCGATACCGCGCGCCGCACCCTTCTGAATGACGCTCGGCAGCCACAGCACAAATCCATAAACCCCTGCGCTCCAGAAGAAATACTGGATGCAGAGCCAGATCACGTTCGGGTTGCGCAGCGCCGACTCCATGTCCGCGACCTGCGGGATAAGCCACTGCTCGCGCTCTAGCTCCTGTCGAAGCTCGCTGCAGGTGTCTTCGCTCATCCACGATGCGTCTTCCGGCCGGTCGCGGATGATGATGAGCCAGAAGACCGCCCACACCAGCGCCGGAACGCCTTCGACGACGAAGGTCATCTGCCAGCCGATCGCCCGGATCAAATACCCCGTCGCAGCCGACATCCACAGCACCGTAACCGGATTGCCGAGCATCAGAATCGTGTTGGTCCTGGACCGCTCCGCACGCGTAAACCAGTTGGTCAGCAGGATCAGCATCGCAGGCAGGATGAAGCTCTCCGAGATGCCGAGCAGAAGCCGGTCGAACGCCAGCAGCCAGAAGTTGTGAATGACGCCGGTCAGCGATGCCAGCACACTCCAACTGATCAGCGCCACAAAGATGAGTCTGCGGGCGCTCTTGCGTCTGGCATAGGCCGCGCCCGGAACCTGGAAGAGAAAGTAGCCCAGAAAGAAGAGGGAACCAAGCAACGCAGAGCGTGACTCGCTGATATGAAGCGTCCGTGCCAGCCCCGCTGCGGCGCCGAAGCCGTAGTTCGCGCGATCGAGATAGGCCAGGCTGTAGGTGATAAAGACGGCGGGCAGGATGATCAGCCAGCGCCGTCGCATCTCGGACCGCATCCGGGCCGCATCCTGCGTGGGTCCAGCAACCGTTTGGAGAGGCTTCGTCATAGTCTGCGCTTGCGGGACGGGCGTATCAGCAAAGAGCGATCGATTTCACTTAAGCGAATTTATTCGAGTCGAAGTTTAAATCCGGCTGAGCAAACCACTTTTACGTCGCACCAAGCCTACACTACCGGCTAGACCCTCGTCACACCCCACCCGGCGCCGCGCAGACGCCGGATGAGGAGATCTTCCACGCAGCGTTACAGTCCAAGCTCGCTCAACCCCGGATGATCGTCCGGCCGGCGTCCCAGCGGCCAGTGATACAGCCGCTCCGACTCCTTGATCGGCAGGTCGTTGATCGACGCATGCCGAAACTTCATGATGCCCGCCTCGTCGAACTCCCAGTTTTCATTCCCGTACGAACGAAACCAGCTCCCGGCGTCGTCCCTCCACTCATAGGCGAACCGCACGGCGATGCGGTTGCCCCCGAACGCCCACAGCTCCTTAATCAGCCTGTAGTCGAGCTCCCGGTTCCACTTGCGGGTCAGGAACTCGATAATCTGCTCGCGCCCGGTAACAAACTCAGCGCGATTGCGCCACTTACTGTCGAGCGTGTAGGCCAGGGCCACCTGTCCGGGTGTGCGCGAGTTCCAGCCGTCCTCAGCCTTGCGTACCTTTTGGATTGCGGTCTCCAGCGTGAATGGGGGAACTAGCGAAGTTGGTGTCGTCATGGTGCGCTCCTTGTGCGTGAGCAAATCTGTTCGTGATCATTCATCAAATGGATGCCGGAAGTGAAGGCATAATTCAGAACGTACCAGGTAGAGTAGGTATCCCCGACCTTGGATTCTTATTCAAAAAAAAAGATACCGTTATGGGATACCGAAGGGAAGCCACGGTATCAAAGGCGGTGAATTATCGGCAAAGCCGCTAAAGTATCTACAAGGGATGCCGATGACTTCAAATATTATCCTGTAGCTGTAGGCGCAACTTTCCTTCTCAACGTCTGTCTAAGCAAGTACGCGGTCGTTTGTGTACCTGCGTTTGGCCGTCTCAGATCGTCGTGTGTGGGCCCCAAGCCACCCCGTAACCCTGCAGTAAGGTAGAACATAATCCATGCGTAGCCGCCTGATCTCTCGTCCCTTCCTCCCTGCCGCCCTACTTCTTACAACGTTTCCGACACTCGCTCACGCGGCGGTGCAGGACCGTATCGCCAGCGCCGTCAACAGCGGCAGCCGCGTTCCAATAACGGGCACCGTCTCGCCCCGGGCAAAGCGCTCTGCTGACCTCGGCCAGGCCCCGAGCAATCAGAAGCTCGACGCTCTCTCCCTGCGCTTCAGCATGACGGCCGCGCAACAGGCCGATATTACGCAGCTCTCGGCCGCCCAGCAGACCCCAGGCTCACCCCAGTACCACCAGTGGCTGACCCCGGAGCAGTACGGCGCGCGCTTCGGCCTCAGCAGCGGCGACATGGCCAAGGTCACCGCCTGGCTCACCAGCCAGGGCTTTACCATCAACTCGGTCGCCCGCAGTTCGACGTTCATCACCTTCAGCGGAACCGTCGCGCAGGCGCAGCAGGCCTTCTCTACCACCATTCACAAGGTCTCTTACCTCGGCGAGCAGCACATCGCAAACCTCACCGAGCCAACCTTGCCCTCCGCCGTCGCCAACGTGGTAACCGGCATCACCGGCCTGAACGACTTCAAGGCGAAGCCCCATTCGCGCCCCCGCAGCCTGACGCCGGAGCCTGCCTACACCCAGACCATCAACGGAACCACCAGCCACTACATCGCGCCGGCCGACCTCTACACCATCTATAACTATCCGCCCTCCTCCAGCAGCATTACTGGAACCGGCATCACCATCGCCGTCATGGGTCAGACCGAGATCGTCCCCGCGGACATCACTGCCTTTCAGACCGCGGCTGGCCTGCCGTCCAAGGCCCCAACGCAACAGTATGTCGCAACGACCAACTTTCCAACTCCCGCCAGCCTAGGTATATCCCCAGGCGATGTCGATGAAGCCCACCTGGATAATGAGTGGTCCAACGCATCCGCGCCTGGAGCCTCGATCCTTTACGTCTACGGCCCGGATGTCTTCGCCCAATCCCTGACCACCGCCATCGATAGCAAGGTCGCACCCATCATCACCATCAGCTACGGCGCATGCGAGAGCGCGTTCGGTGCTTCTTCGATCAACAGCTACAACCAGATGTTCCAGCAGGCAAACGTTGAGGGCATGACCATCATCTCCGCAGCCGGAGACACCGGCGCTACCGACTGCGATGCCGTAGGTCTCGCCTCCGAAGGCCTTGCCGTCGACTTCCCCGGCAGCTCTCCCTACGTCATATCCGCTGGCGGCTCCATGTTCAGTGGCGATGTGACCACCCCAGGCACATACTGGAGCTCTGCAAACTCTACTACCGGGACCAACAGCGGCTCCGCTCTCTCGTATATTCCCGAGCAGCCCTGGAACGAGACCACCGCCACAGCAGGCCTTGGCGATGGCGTCACAAGTAGCTTTGGATCTGGCGGCGGAGGCGCAAGCGTCTTCTTTGGCAAACCGTCATGGCAGCAGGGCACAGGCGCAGGCGCTACCCCGGCCGACGGCGCCCGCGACGTTCCGGACTTCTCCCTCAACGCCGCCGCCATCCACGATGGATATATCGTCTGCACCTCCGGCTCCGGTACGAACGATCTGCCGTGCACAACCGGGTTCCTCACCTCCAATGGGCAGCCAAGCGTCTTTGGCGGCACATCCTTTGTTGCGCCGACCTTCGCCGGCATCCTCGCCAGGGTTGAGCAGCAGCTTGGCAGCGCCGCAGCGGGCGGTCTCGGCAACATCGGTCCCACCCTATATGGTCTGGCGAACGGTCCTACCTATGGCACGATCTTCCACGACATTACGACAGGCAACAATTCTGTTCCTTGCTCGCAAGGGACGTTGAACTGCCCGAACGGCGGCGCAATCGGCTTCAACGCAGGTACAGGTTACGATCAGGCCTCCGGTCTCGGCAGCCTTAACGTCGCCAACCTTGTTAGCGGCTGGAGCAGCGCAACCGCGACCGGCGTCGGCGGCGGCACCAGCGGCTGCAATCCAACCACCCCCACCACGGGCACCTCAACCTGCATCACCACCACCAGCCTGACGACAACCGCAACCGCCCTCTGCGGAGTGAGCGGAACCGTGGGCCTGAGCGCGACCGTAACGGGCATCATCTCCGGCACGATACCTACCGGGACGGTCCAGTTCTTAGTGGATAACGCAGTCGTTGGCACAGCTCCTCTCAGCAACGGTGTCGCAACCTATAATCTCGTAACGTCTTCGCTTACGTCGGGTGGTCATACGGTCACCGCGGCCTATCTGGGCGATCCAAACTACTCCGGCTCAAAAGGCACGCTCTTCCAAGGAGCCAACCAGAGTCCAGTCATTATCCAGAATGGAACTTCGAGCCAGTCCTATCCGAACGGCGCCATCGCATCGCTCGACGTCGTTTCATCCACCAAACCTGACTTCTCGCTCACGCCATGCACTGCGCCCATCTCGGTCAACCCAGGCGCTACCGCAACCGGCATCGCCTTTACCGTGACGCCGTTCAACGGCTTCACCGGCCCCGTCAATCTCACCGTCACCAATAACGAAGGCATGGCCGCTACAACCTCCTTCTCCGTGGCTCCGGTCAACATCACCACCTCAGCCGGCGTTGCGACCTCCTTCGTCATCGTGGCCTCTGAGACCAGCACAGCAGCCACCGCAGCGATCAAAGCGAAACAACAACCCTCAGGCAGAATGCCTTGGTATGCTGCCGGATCCGGTGCGACACTTGGCTGTCTGTTGTTGATCGCCTTACCGCGTCGCCGCCGTTGGGGAGCCCTGCTCGCAGCAGTGATCTCGATAGCGGCTTTCACCGCCGTCGGTTGCTCGAACACGTCGAACACAGGCGGAGCCGGTGGCGGTACTCCCACAAATCCCGGTCAGACTGTGACCCCAGCGGCTGCCGGCACGTACTCTTTTGTCATCACCGCTGTCTCGGGAAGCTTGGTTCACAGCACATTTGTAACTGTAACCGTTCCATAACGTTTCAGATGCATTACGTAATATGGCCGCGTCTATCTCATAGACGCGGCCATATTCTTTTTACGAAGTCATTCTTGTATAGAGATCTTCGTCATTCTTGAGTAAAAATCGTCGTCACTCTGAGCGAAGCGAAGAAACCCTGTATTTCTGTTGAAGCGCCTCGCTCCGCACCATAAAGGAAAAACGGCTTAGTGGCCTGCAACCTTCTCGTGGTCCTTTACCTCGGGCACCTTATCCTCCGCGCCCTCCGCGATACGCATCAGAAAATCCTGCGCGCTGAACGGCGCACCTGTCTTCGGCGCGCGCACATAATCGCCGTCCGGCTGCAGCAGCCGGGCCTTCGTGTTGTCCGCCATATAGGCCGCGAGAATCTCGTTGCGGAGACGTTTATGCAGGTCCGCCTGCGTGACCGGAAAGACGACCTCGCATCGCTCCACCAGGTTGCGCGGCATCCAGTCCGCGCTTCCGCAGTAGATCTCCTCTTTGCCGCCGTTTTCGAAGCAGAAGATCCGGCTATGCTCCAGGAACCGCCCGACGATACTCCGCACCCGGATTCGTTCACTCAGCCCCTTCACCCCCGGCCGCAGCGAGCACATCCCGCGCACGATCAGATCGATCTCGACGCCCGCCTGCGACGCCGTGTACAGCGCCTCCACCGTTCGCCGGTCCAGCAGACCGTTCATCTTCGCGATGATCGACGCCGGCTTGCCCGCCTTCGCATGTCCTGCCTCGCGTTCGATCAGCGTGACCAGGCGGTCGGCCAGAGTTAGCGGCGCCACCATAAGCGGGCTGTACGACTCGGACTCGGTCTCGGCCGTCAGGTAGTTGAAGACCTTCTGCACCGCTGCGGTCAGCTCCGGCTTCGAGGTCAACACGCTGATGTCCGTGTAGAACCGCGCCGTCACCGGGTTGTAGTTTCCTGTGCCCAGGTGCGCATACCTCCGCGTCACGCCGTCCGGATCGCGCCGTACCAGTAGCGCCAGCTTGCAGTGTGTCTTGTACCCGTAGATGCCATGGAAGACGCCCACGCCCGCATCCTCCAACTCACGCGCCCAGCGAATATTCGAGTCTTCATCGAACCGCGCCATCAGCTCCACCACCACCGTCACCTCTTTACTCTGTCCTGCCTGAGTAAGAGCCTTGAAGATCGACGAGTCCTTGCTGGTCCGATACAGCGTCTGCTTCATCGAGATCACACTCGCATCCAGCGCGCCCGCCTCGATAAACCCCTCAACGGCTGCGTAAGAGTCGAACGGATGGTGCAGCATCACATCGTTCTTTCGAAGCTCGTCAAAGATATCGGTACACTTCGCGCTGAGCTTGAACTCCTTCGCCGTGAATGCGGGATACTTAAGCGTCGGCTGCTTTACCTCCGAGTAGAGATTCATCAGGCGCGACAGATTCACCGGCCCATCCGTCCGAAACACCTGCGACGGCTCCAGTTCGAAGTTCGTGCGTAGCCGTTCCACCATCTCCTCAATGGCCGAACTCTCAATCTCCATCCGAACCGCGTCGCCCTTGCGCCGATTATGTAACTCAGCGCGTACACTCTCCAGCACCGACCGCGACTCTTCCTCCTGCAGATAGAGATTGCTGTTCCTTGTAACGCGGAACGCCGACCGCGAGAGCACCTCGTAGCCTCGAAACATCCGCTCCACCTGCGACTCCACCAGCTCATGCAGCAGAATAAAGTCGCAGTATCCCTCCGCGCCGACCAGCGGCACCAGCCTCGGCAGCGCCCGTGGCACCGTCACCACGCCGAGCACCGTCTGCGCCTTCGCCCCGCTGCGTTTATGCTTCAACAACAGCCCGATGCACAGCGCCTTGTTCAGCACCCGCGGAAACGGGTGCGAAGGATCGATCGTCACCGGCGTCAGCAGCGGGTCGACCTCGTTCTCATAGAACTCCAGTGCCTGCGCCCGCGCCCCGTCGCTCAACTCGCTCCACCGCAGCACGCGAATCTTCTGCGCCTGCATCGCCGGCAGAAGCTGCTCGTTCCAGCAGCGGTACTGGTCGTCCACAAAGCTGTGAATGCGCTCTACCAGCACCTTCAACCGCTCCTGCGGAGTTAGTCCACCCTCATCCGGCGGCTGAGCCAGGTTGTAGCCATCTTCAATCCGCTGCAGAAATCCAGCCACGCGAATCTCAACAAACTCGTCCAGATTGCTCGCCGTAATCGCCAGGAACTTCACCCGTTCCAGCAGCGGATTCGTCTCGTCCTGTGCCTCTTCCAGCACCCTCTGGTTGAACCGCATCCAGCTCTCATCGCGGCTGAAAAAAAGATTCTCGACAACTTTGGCTGAAGCCTTCTTCGCGGGTGCAGACTTTCGAGGAGTGCGCGTGGTAGTAGTCATAGAGGTCTAAAGCTTACCGCACTCAGATCAATGATATGTATGAAGAACAAGCAAATATCGGCGGCAGCACCCTCCCCCGGCAGCCCGTCCGCAAACCCAATTCTGAGCCCCCTGCAAATAAATCCTCACAACATAAAATATCTCTCCCCGTTCCCCGTCTACACCTGTAGATGAATCAAACTCCGACCAACTGGACGATCATCGAGCAAGACCAGCTCATCTCTCAGACCATGGAGAGGGAGCAACCCAGGCTGCGCAGCTTCATCCGCAAGCATGTAACCGATACAGGGGAAGCCGAAGACATCCTGCAGGACGTCTTCTACGAGCTTCTCGAAACCTATCGCCTCATGAAACCGGTAGAGCATGTCACCGCATGGCTCTTTCGCGTGGCTCGCAACCGCATCATCGATGTCTTTCGCAGAAACAAGCCGAGTTCGCTCAGCAACCCCGCCTCTGGTGAAGAGGGAGGCGACACGCTCGAAGATCTGCTTCCGTCAGCAGACGCAGGTCCCGAGGCCGCCTACGCCAGAAGCCTTCTCCTCGATGCGCTCGAAGAAGCTCTCGAAGAGTTACCCGAAGCCCAGCGCGAGGTCTTCGTCGCCCACGAACTCATGGGCCAGAGCTTCAAAGATATCGCCGCCGAGACCGGCCTCAGCGTCAACACGCTGCTCTCGCGCAAGCACTACGCCGTCCTGCATCTGCGGCAGAGTCTGCAGTCGATCTACCAAAATTATGCAAAGAAATAAGGAGTCCCTATGCATCGCAATCCCGCACTCAAAGCAATAAGAATCGCACTCTTCGTCGTCATCGGCTGCATCGTCTTCGGCTTCCTCGTCAAGAGCCTGTGGAACGTCCTCATGCCGCCGATCTTCGGATGGCACACCATCACCTACTGGCAGGCGCTCGGTCTGCTTCTGCTCAGCAAAATCCTCTTCGGCGGCTTCCATCGTCACGGCGGCGGCGGCGGACGCAGCCTCTGGCGAAATCGCATGAAAGAGCGCTGGGACCACATGACCCCGGAGGAGCGCGAGAAGTTTCGCAAAGGAATGCGCTGCGGCCGCGCCCCCTGGGCCTCCGAGCAGGCAAGCCAGACACAGGAGGCATCGCATATATGAATGACCTTAACCCCGCCCCCACCCACGCTGGAGAGGCCGTCCACCAAGACTCATCTCCGTCACCACGTTATCGTCTGCCTTCCGTACCTGATGCAACGGCCCACATCAACGAACGTCTTACCGAACTCGAGATCGAAAACTCCCGCCTCCACCGCCTGGTCGCGGAGCTCCTCATCAAGAATCAGCAGCTTCGCAAACCAGACCAAGCCTCACCTGCGAATCGATAGTCTCTCCATCGATTCGCAGCCCGACGATCCTGCCTCGCGGGTTATAATCCAGACTCGGGAGACTTCATGCAACTTCATAAATTTGGATCGATCGTTCTCGCCTCTTCGTTAAGCCTCACCATGTCCGCCGGCATCGCCCTCGCGCAGAATGCCGCCACGCAGGACATCAAGACCGCCGGCACGGATACAAAAGACGCCACCAAAGAAGCTGGCCACGGCGTCGCAACCGGAACCAAAAAGACCTATCACAAGACCGCCAGCGGCACCAAGACCGTCGCTGACAAGACCGCCAGTGGCACCAAGACCGCCGCTGATAAGACTGCTGACGGCACCAAGACCGCGGGCCGCGATGTTGGTCACGGAACCAAGGTAGCCGCCACAGACACTGCGCACGGTACCAAGGTGGCCGCGAAGGATGTAGGCCATGGCACCAAGGTCGCCGCACAGGATACCGCACACGGCACCGAGAAGCTCGGCGACAAGATCGTCGGCAAGCCGACCCCGCAGTAAGCATTACGCCACAACTTCAAAAGCCTCGAACCTCTCAGACCACCGTTGCCGGCGCTCTCGCCGCTGCGGTGGTTTCCCTTTTTGGTCTGTCATCCCGCAAGGATCTGCAGTTCATCGCCGACAACACCCACATCAGTGCGGCGTTGTCGTCTTGTCTGTCTCAATCAACATCTTCAGCCGAGATAGAATCCGCCCCCAGCCATCCGCACTGCAGGCGTAAGCCGTATTAAGCGTGAGGCAGACCGAAGCACGATCCCGCCAATCAAATCGCCCGATAAGAAGCGTCAGCCCCATCCGCACCCTGCCACACCACCGCCGCCGCCAGACTCACCAGCGCAATCCAGTACAGGTCCGCGCCCAGCAGATGAATGATCTGCATCCACACCGGCGCAAGCAGCAAAACATCCGCCAGCCCCAACGCAAACTGAAAGACCAGCAGACCCACAACCAGCCCCGCAAGCCGACCCACCCCGGCCCGTCTCGCCTGACCAACCAGCCAGAAGACAAACACCGCCGCAATCACAGCGCTTACAGGATGCACACCACGCAGCCGCAGCAGCCACGGCGACCCCGCCGCAAAGTCCTGCGCGAACGCAGCCCGCAGCGAAGAGGCAGGGAAGAGCGTATCCCCCAGCGCCGCCAGCGATCCGCTCACTCCAACCACCAGCGTCGCCACCAGCCCCAGCACAGCCCACAGCTTCCTTCCGCCGCGCACGCCCAGCTCGCTCCACCTCTGTCGCGTTCCCAGCAGCCACGCCGTCAGGGTAAGCGCCCCCAGCAGCACCAGCGTATTGCTCAGATGAATCGACAGCAGCACCACCCGGCCCACCGACTGATTGCCCGTCACATACCCAAGCTTCACCAGCAGCGCACCCAGAAAAGCCTCATTCAGCAGAAGCACCATCGACGCCACTGCAAGCACCCGCGCCGCCTGTCCCTTCACCGTCCCACGAAACGTCCACACCAGCAGCCCGATCACAAGAAACGTCGAGCCGCCCGTCATGCAGCGATGCGTAAACTCAATCACCGTATCCACCCGTGGTGAGAGCGGAATCACCTGTCCATTGCACAGCGGCCAGTGGTTCCCACATCCAGCGCCCGACCCCGTAGCCCGCACCAGCGCCCCCCACAGGATCACAAGCACGTTGTACGCGACCACGAACCACGCAAAGCGCACCAGCGCCCGCGACCCATCAGCCCGCACAACAGAACCGCTCACAACCTTCACTGCCCCAGCCGTAGCCATACCTCATTCTACGTAGTTCCATACCGCCTCTGTCAGCGCGGTCTCTCAGCACCAGCAAGAGTCCACGAACATGCCACCTTTCACCATCGATCAACCATCTAGTTTCACTCTCGTGCCGAACAATCGTAAGTGATGGATTGATATAGGAAGTGTCATCCTGAGCGGAGCCTCTCGCAGTCTCATCGCGCGAAGCGCAGTCGAAGGACCTGCGTCTCGCTCGACGTGCCAATACTTCCCCCGATCTCGCACCAAATCCGGCCCAGTTCCGCATCGTGCTATATGGCTTCCGGGCCCCCTGCCTTCCAAAGAAGATGTCAAGCCCTAAACCCTTTCATCCTCAGCCAAATCAACAACATCCAGCTTGCGTAGTAGTTTCTCCCAAACCGCTATACTTAAAACAGAATCAAAAAAGCCCGGCGAAAGCCGGGTTTTTCATTGGAGAATCGCTTCTATGTCCTTAACTCGTTTCATAAGAAATATTTAGCTGTAAACCATCTGGAATGAATATTTTGCAAGGAGCTAAAATCGTAAATCCTTCAATGCAGATGACTTAGCATGGGTAACCCCCCAGGGGGAGGGGTACCCCCTTTACCCATTCGCCAACTCTTTAGCCCGCTGCGTCGCCCGCTTCACCGCCTTGATCAGTGTCACCCTCAAGCCGCCCTCTTCAAGCTCCAGAATGCCGTCCACCGTGCATCCCGCCGGCGTCGTCACCTGGTCCTTAAGCAGCGCCGGATGGTAGCCCGTCTCCAGCACCATCCGTGCCGAGCCCAGCGTCGTCTGCGCCGCCAGCAGCGTCGCCACGTCCCGCGGCAGGCCGACGTTGACCCCGGCCTCCGCCAGCGCCTCGATGATGATGTAGAGAAACGCCGGACCCGAACCCGAAAGCCCGGTCACCGCATCCATGTGCTTTTCATCGACGACGACCGTCCGTCCCACCGTCTGAAAGATTCTCTGCGCCACCGCCATCTGCTCCGCCGAGACAAACCGTCCCGCGCACAGCGCCGTGATACCCGCCGCCAGCATCGCCGGAGTGTTCGGCATCGCGCGAATCACCGCCAGCTCGCATCCGGCTCCGTCCTCGATCGACCGCGTCTTCACCGACGCGGCGAACGACAACACCGTCTTCCCGGGAGTCAGCGCACTCTTGATCTCCTCGATCAGCGCCGGCACCTGTATCGGCTTCACGCCTAGCAGAATCACGTCCGCGTGTTGAGCCGCGGCCAGATTGTCCGTCGTTACCTCGACGCCAAACTGCGCCGACAGTACCTGCGCCCGCTCCGCATGATGCACCGTCGCGCAGATCTGCTCCGGCGCCAGCAGGTTGTTCTTCAGGAAGGCCTGCAGCAGAATGCCGCCCATCTTGCCCGCACCAAGCACCGCCACGCGCAGCCCCGGCATCGCCGGAGCCGGAAGAATTGCTTCATAACTCTCGCTCATGCCCAAAGGCTATCAGAAGCGTTACTTCTTCTGCGCCGCGATCCACGCATCCACACGCTGCTCCAGAACGTCCAGCGGCAGCGCGCCGGAGTCGATCACCTCATCGTGAAACGCTCTGATATCGAACTTCGGTCCAAGCGCAGTCTTCGCACGATCTCGCAGTTCGAGGATCTTCAACTGCCCCATCTTGTATCCGAGCGCCTGACCAGGAAGCGCGATGTAGCGATCCACCTCGGCCTGCACCGGCGTGTCGTCGATCGAGGAGTGATCGTGGAAGAAGTCCACCATCTGCTGTCGCGTCCAGTGCTGCGAGTGGACGCCTGTATCCACCACCAGCCGGATCGCCCGCCAGATATCCGTCTCCAGCCGTCCGTAGTCGCTGTAAGGATCCTTGTAGAACCCAACATCTTTTCCCAGCCGCTCGCTGTACAAGCCCCAGCCTTCGGTGTACGCCGTGTATTGCGAGTACTTGCGAAACTCCGGGATTCCCGTCATCTCCTGCGCAATGGATATCTGCAGATGATGCCCCGGAATGCCCTCGTGATACGACACAGCCTCCGCGGAGGTGAGCGATCGGTCGGCGAAGTTGTACGTGTTGACATACACGCGTCCCGGTCTGCTTCCATCCGGCGTTCCGTTGTCGTAGTACGCCGGCGCCTGGTACTTCTCCATGTACGCAGGGACCGCAACTACTTCCAGCGGAGCCTTCGGCAAGCGGCCAAACAGCTCCGGCAGCTTCGGCTTCATCCCTGCGATGTAGCCCCTGTAGACATCCAGCATGGCGTCGGCCGATGTCGCATGTTCTTTTGGATTGGTTTTGAGCGCCGCGCTGAAGCTCTTGATGTCCGCGGAGCCCAAGCTCTTTGCAACCGCCAGCATCTCGGCCTCATCGCGCTTCACCTCATCGAGCCCGATCTGGTGAATCTCGGCGGCAGTCTTGTTCAGCGTCGTACTCTGGCGAACACGAAACGCATAATATGCGTCGCCATCAGGAATAGCCCATACACCCGGATCCTTGCGGCCCTTCGGGATATATTCCGCTCGAAGAAATCCGGCGAATCGTTTGTACGAAGGCAGTACGTTGCTCGCGATGGCGTCCAGCATCTCGGTCGAGATACGCTTCTGATCCGCCGCGCTGATCGTCTTCGGGAACTTCTTAAGTGGCAGCGCGAACGGGCTCTCCGCTGGTTTCTGATCCGCCAACGCCGTCGTCTGTACCAGCACCTTCTCCATCAGATACTGCGGCTGTATCCGGCCATCGTCCGCGCCCAACTGCATGTTCGTCTCGATCTGGGAGAAGACAGTTGGAATCTTCTTCAGACGCTCAATGTAATCGTCGTAGTCTTTGACGGTGTCGAACTGGAGTCTGTTCGCAAGTTGTGGCAGGTCGGTGTGGAAGCCGCCGAACTGACTTACCGGCATCTCCCACTCTTTGAACTTCGCACCCTCCTGTTGCTCGATCAACGAACGCAGCATGAGTTCGGAGGACAGCCTCTCTTGTTCGGACAAGCCCGTCGTGTCGATCGCGCCCAGCCGTTGAATGAAGTCCAGCCCGCGCTGCAGCGACGCGTTCACCTCCTTGATGGAGTAGTCGGTCAGCTGGTCGTTGTACCGCTTGTCGCCGATAGATGAGGCGAACTCGGGTGAATGCTTCAACTGGTCTTCCCAGATCTGAGTCAGCAGTGAGGACAGTTCCTTGCCTCGCACATCGGCCGAAGCCGTAACCGGCGCTGGTGCAGCTTGCGCATGTAGCCTCACTGATACCGCGCCCAAACTGCCAACAATCATCAGACCACACAACCAGACGGGAGATGCTCTTTTCACCATCCTGTCAGTTTATCGTGACGGATGCTTCCACAGGTGATCGTGTGGACGTCGATATTGGCCGAATCGAGCGGTTTCCGATCTATCGCAAGATATGTGTCGCGGTTCTCGCATCCAGCATGCGGTAGAGCGTCGATCGGCTGATCCCTAGAAGCTCCGATGCACGCAGCTTATTGCCTCCACACTCTCTCAGCACACGCTGCACGTGCTGCTCGACTACATCCTGCAACCGCACGCTTGCGTCTGCGCCTTCAGAAGGCATTAGAGCTGTACTCTTCAGCTCAGGCAGATGATTCGATTCCAGCAGCCCACTATCGCTCCGTGATATGGACTTCCGCAGGACCTCTTCGAGTTCGCGCACATTGCCCGGCCACGGATAGCAGATCAGGCGGTGCATCGCCTGAGCTGTGATTTGGTGAGCGATGCCACTGCAGTGTGACGTGTGTCGATCCAGAAGATGTTTCACGAGCTCGGGGATGTCTTCGAGCCGCTCCCTTAGTGGGGGCAGAGCGATCTCTACCACGGAGAGTCGCTGATACAGATCCTGTCGAAACAGACTGCCAGCAACCAGGCAGCGCAGGTCTCTGCTGGTCGAAGCGATCACACGCAGGTCCCGTCTGTGCCGTGTCTCTACATGACTGTGCAGTTGTTCATACTGCTTTAGCACGCGGAGAAATCGGGCTTGCGTGTCGAGCGGCATCTCGCCGATCTCGTCGAGAAAGAGTGTTCCTTCCTGGGTGATCTTCCTGCGGCAGTCTGGTGTATCTGCCGAAAAACCGTTATTCGAGACGAATCGAGCGAGTACGTCTTTCGTGCCTGCGGCGTCGCACACCAGAAACGGATTGCCTGTGCTATTGCTTGCACGGTGCAGCGCTTTCGCTACCAGTCTTTTGCCTGTTCCTGCTTCGCCGCATATCAGGACAGTCCGGAAGTGAGGGCCAATTCTGCGTACCTGGAGACGGAGGCGTTGCATCGCTGCACTGCCTCCAATCAGAGCTATTTCATCTTCTGGGGAAGGGGCTTTGAAGGACAGGTCGTGAGAGGGCGGGGCACCGTTGAAATGAGCCGTGGAGGTGAACATATTTACCTCCTTATATCGGCAAAATGTGTCTACTTGTGAGTCCTAAAGTGCAGAAAGCCGGAGATCGCCATGCAGCGGCGGTCTCCGGCTTTCGTTTGTATGTTTTTTGTATTAGGCGGTGGTGGGGGCGCAGTAGGTGTCGAAGGCTCGGGCTAGCTCCTGGGCGATTGCCGGGGCGGTCGAGGTCTCGATGGCCGAGCGCTGCATCAGGTACACCAGCTGTCCGTCGCGCAGGATGGCGATGGCAGGCGAGGTGGGAGGATGTCCGCCGAAGTAGCTGCGGGCCTTCTCGGTGGCTTCGCGGTCCTGACCGGCGAATACGGTTACTGCGTGGTCGGGCTTGGCGGTGTGCTGCATCGCGAGGCGAACGCCCGGACGCATCTTGCCGGCTGCGCAACCGCAGATCGAGTTGACGACTACCATGGTTGTGCCTGACTGTGCGACTGCTGCATCGACGTCGGCCGCGCTGCGGGCCTCGGTCAAGCCAGCGCGCGTCAGCTCCTCGCGCATCGGAATCACCATAATCTCTGGATACATAGATTTCTCCCCTTCATTCCCTTATGTTGCTCGCGGGTGAAAGCCGCGCTTCTTTCGATTCTACGGCACTCTCGATCCGAAGTACCCCCCCCTCCTGCACTAAAGTGCGCAAAGTCTTAGAACGAAAGGGGATAGTTCTGGACTTCACGTATGTCTGGTCTTCTATCGCGGGAGAAGTGGTGGGTTTATCTGGAGCTGGCGACGGGTTTTGGACGTCTGTTTTGTCAAGTGAGGCGGGACGAGGATTGCACGTCGGCGATGTTGTACTCTCAAGCGGTGCCAAGTACTTCTCTACAGATTTTGGAGTCCGTCTCGCTTGCCCCTTACACCACGCTTCAGATCGGTGGTCCTGCCCGTTTCTTCTGCGAGGTGACGAGCGAGGCTGAGCTGCTCGAAGCTTTGGCTTTTGCTCATCAGCGCAGCCTTAAAATCTTCGTGCTGGGCGGTGGAAGCAACCTGCTGGTGGAGGACGGCGGCTTCGATGGCCTCGTGATTCATATCGACCTTCGGACGCCAATGCGGAGCTACAGTGCAGGCAACGATCTTGACGTGACCGTTGCGGCGGGTACGGACTGGAATGCGTTTGTTCTGTCGATATGCGAGCAGAGAATCAGCGGGGTGGAGTGTCTTGCAGGGATTCCCGGCACGGTGGGGGGGACGCCGGTGCAGAACGTCGGGGCGTATGGCCAGGAGGTCGCCGAGACCATTCGTGAGGTTCGTGTCCTCGATCTCGAGAGTCTTGCGTTTGCGACGCTCTCGCGCGAGGCGTGTGGCTTCTCTTATCGCGGCAGCATCTTCAACACGACACACCGCAACCGCTACATCGTCACTCAAGTGAGCTTCAGATTTGACCGCTCTGCTACGCCGAGGCTGACCTACGCTGATCTTGCGCGTCACTTCGCGGGTCAGATTGCTGCGGGGCAGGTACCCACGCCCATCGACGTCTACCATGCGGTTCGTGAGATACGGCATGGCAAGGGCATGTTGATCGTGGAGGGTGAGGTGGACTGTCGCAGCGCCGGCTCTTTCTTCAAGAACCCCATCGTTCCAGGGTCCACGCTGAACGGTATTGCGGCTAATCTGAGTCTTGCGCCGGGGGAGATTCCGCACTGGCCGGGTGGATCGGGGTTGATCAAACTTCCGGCGGCGTGGCTGCTGGAGCGGGCTGGTTTCACGAAGGGCTTTGCGTTGGGACGGGCGGGTATCTCGTCCCGGCATACGCTTGCGCTGATTAATCGGGGCGGCGCTACTGCGGCTGATATCACGGCGCTGCGGAATCTTATTCAACGAGAGGTTCGCAGCAGGTTCGGCATCGCGCTTGAACAGGAGCCGGTTCAGCTTGGTAGCTGAAGGCTGCGAGCTAGCCGAGTCGAGCCAGTAGCCGCTCGCGTTCCTGGGCAAGGACCGTTGCTGCTGGACCCTGCTCCATGACCTGACCCTCCGCCATGCGGATGACCTCTGCGTTCAGCAGGTGGCACTCCCCGACGTCGTGCGAGACGGAGAGCACAGGGATCTTCCAGCGGCTGAGCCAGTCTCTCAGGGCTATCGCGAGTTCGTCGCGCAGAACGCTGTCGAGTCCGGCGAACGGTTCGTCGAGCAGGAGGAGCGCCTTTTCGACGCCATCGAAGGCGACTGCGGCTGCCACGGCGCGGGCGACGGTTACTCTCTGCTTCTCGCCTCCGCTTAGCTCGTTTGGCTGGCGGTCGGCTAGGGTGGTGAGGCGCATGAGATGCATGATCTGTTCGAGGATCTCTTGCTCGGCTTGTGCGTGGGACGATCCTCCCATTCCGTACTTCACGTTGTCCTTTACGTTGCGGTTGGGAAAGAGGCGCGCGGCCTGGGCTGCGGTGCGGATGGGTCTCTGATACGCCGGGAGGAAGAGGCGGTCTTCGGTGCTGACGAGGATACGATCGCGGGGGCCGTAGATGAGTGTGCAGGTGTGCGGATGGACGAAGCCGGCGATGGTGCGCAGGACAGTGGTCTTGCCGCTGCCGGATGGGCCGAAGAGAATCGTCCAGGGCTTGGAGAGGGCGAAGGTGAGGTCGAGCGAGAGGCTTTCGACGCGGTGTTTCATGGTGAGGGCGAGAAGGTTTTCGGACGTTGATTGTTCGGGCGAGATTTTATCGGACAACGTCGGCCTGCCTTCCGCTTAGCCTCTTGATCGCAGGCAAGAGATAGATGATGACGAGGGCCACGAGCGAGACGGTCAGCATGAGGAGCGCGGTGCGGTTGGCGGCTGCGTAGTTGAAGTCCTGCACGTTGTCGTAGAGCGAGATGGAGAGCGTGCGGGTGGCGCCGGGGATGTTTCCTCCGAGCATGAGGACGACGCCGAACTCGCCTACGGTGTGGGTGAAGGTCAGCACGGCGCTGGTGAGCAGGGAGCCCCGCGTCATGGGGAGGACGACGGTGCAGAAGGTCTTCCATGGCGAGGCTCCGAGGCCGGCTGCGGCTTCGGTGTAGGCTGCATCGACTGCGCTGAATCCTGCGACGAGCGGCTGTACGGCGAAGGGCAGGCTGTAGATGACCGAGCCTACGAGGAGGCCGCTGAAGCTGAAGGCAAGGGTATGTCCGAAGATCCGCGTAAGCAGCCTTCCGGGGGCAGTGAGCGGGCCCATTGCAACTAAAAGATAGAAGCCCAGTACGGTGGGGGGGAGTACAAGCGGGAGGGCTACGACGGCCTGCACCAAGGCTCGGCCTGCGCCGTGGCCGGAGGAGATCCACCAGGCGAGGGGTAGAGCGATGACGAGCAGGATGGCGGTCGTTCCGAGGGCCAGGCGCAACGTCAGCCAGAGTGCCTGAATGTCCATACAGCGTAAGTCTATGACATGACGACTATGGTGTTGCGTATTACTGGACTGCGCCTAGTCCGAAGTTGCTGAGCTCGTTCTGGACCTGGGATGAGAGTACCCAGTTGAGAAAGGCGTGGGCTTCGGCTTTGCGGTCGGAGTTGCCGATGACCACGGCGCACTGTTGGATGGAGTTGTAGAGATTGGTCGGGACCAGGACATAGGTTCCGATCTCCTTGAAGTGTGGGGTGCTTGCCGTCGTCAGGGAGATGAGGCCGAGCTGTGCGTTGCCTGACTCTGCGAACTGGGCGGTCTGGGTAATGTTCTCTCCGATGACGAAGTGCGGCGAGACCTGATCGAAGATCTTCATGCGGCGGAGCGCGTCGGCTGCGGCGCGTCCGTATGGCGCATGCAGCTCGTTGGCGATGGCGATGGTCTTGACTTTGGGATCGGTCAGGCGCTCCATGCTCAGGGGAAGGAGGCCGGAGTCTTTTCGGGTCCAGAGGACCAAGCTACCCTTGGCGTAGGGGGTGGGCGCGGTGCCGTCGGCTAGTCCTGCGGCGACGATCTTTTCCGGGGTGACGAAGTCGGCGCTCATGAAGAGATCGATGGGTGCGCCGTTCTGGATCTGGGTGGCGAGGGTGGCTGAGGAGCCGAAGCTGATGATCAGCTTTACGCCTGTGGCCTTCAGGTACTGATCCGCGAGTACTGGGAGGACGGGCTGGAGGTCGGCTGCGGCTGCAATGCGCAGTTCTTTTTGCTGGGCTTTCTGTTGGCCGAGAGCGTTGGTTCCACTGGAGGCCAGTCCTATGGCGACTGTGAGGAATGCAAGGGCGGCAGACGCATTTCGCCCTTTACGATAGGCTGTTAGAACCAATGAAAGTAGCGACACATCAGCTTAGATGCACAGAGTGCGCCTCCGTTACCGGAAATGACGCTGTCAGCAGCGATTTTCGCTGCCCGATCTGCAATGGGCTCTACGAGGTGGTCTATCCGTGGTCCGCGGTGAAGGCTGGCGCGGATGCGGTGCAGGATAGCCGCTTGCCTAATCCGTCGGCGCTTCGGTATCTGTGGGAGGAGCGGCGCACCTCGACGATGCCGGTCGATCAGTCGGGAGTTTGGCGATTCCGCGACCTGCTGCCGATTGTGGACGATCTGGAGAAGGTGGTTACGCTGCGGGAGGGGAATACTCCACTGTACGATCTGCCGCGATGCGCCAAGTCTGCAGGGATCGACTGGCTGCTGGCGAAGCATCAGGGGATGAATCCGACGGGCTCGTTCAAAGATACGGGCATGACGGCTGCGCTTTCGGTGGCGGCGCAGCGTGGCTTTGAGTGGGTGGCGTGCGCTTCGACGGGGAATACCTCGGCGGCGATGGCTGCGTACGCGGCACGGGCGGGACTGCGGAGTATCGTTTTTATTCCTGAGGGCAAGATTGCATGGGGCAAGCTGTCGCAGTCGATGGACTATGGGGCGCTGACGATTCAGTTGAAGACGGACTTCGACGGCTGCGTGAAGATTCTGGGCGAGCTGGTGCGGAAGTTTCCGATCTATCTGCTGAATTCGGTCAATCCGTATCGTTTGGAGGGGCAGAAGACTCCGGCGTTTGAGATGGTGGAGCAGATGGACTGGCAGGTGCCGGAGCACATCATCGTACCGGGGGGGAATCTGGCTAACTCTGCCGCGCTGGGCAAGGGATTTACGGAGATGCATCAGCTTGGGTTGATTGCGCGGGTTCCGAGGATCAGCATTATTCAGGCGGAGGGGGCGAATCCGTTGTATCGCTGGTTTATTGACACGAATCGGGTGATGACTCCGGTGACGGCGGATACGCGGGCGACTGCGATTCGCATTGGGAACCCAGCTTCGTGGCGTAAGGCGGCGGCGGTGATCGACGAGCTTGGCGGCTGGTGCGAGCAGGTGTCGGAGCAGGAGATTGCGTTGGCGAAAGCCGAGATCGGCGCGGAGGGCGTGGGGTGCGAGCCGGCGTCCGCGGTTACGCTTGCGGGGCTGAAGAAGCTGGTTGCGCTGGGGAAGGTTACCCCGGAGGAGCGCGTGGTGCTGATTCTTACGGGCCATACGCTGAAGGACTCGCAGTACACCATTGACTATCATCGTGACGAGCTGTTCACGGAGGCTGAGAAGGGTCAGTTTACGTCGGTCGATCAGGCTGGGCATGCGTCGCTGCGCAAGCCGCCGATTGTGCTCGAGGCTGATCCTGACCTCGTGCTTCGGACGCTTGAGGCGCACATGAGCCACCCCCTGCCGGTATGACTGCGCACGGGGAAGCTGTCGTGACACCGCTTCGGCTGCGGCTGCCGGCTACGTCCGCGAATCTTGGACCGGGCTTCGACGCTCTGGGTCTGGCGATGGCGCTTTACCTGACCATCGAGGCCACGGTAGCGGAGGGATTTCACATCGATGCCAGCGGACGTGACGCTGAGCAGTGCGGTGTTATCGAAGACAACCTGATCCTTACGACTTATGTCGACGTGCTGGCGTCGGAGGGGATCCTGGCGCGGCGGCTGCATCTGAAGCTGCACAATGAGATACCTCTCGGGATGGGGTGTGGCTCGAGCGCTTCGGCGTTACTCGCGGGGGTTCTGCTGGCGAATCACTTTGGAGACCTGAACTGGAGCAGGCAGCAGATTCTTGACGAGGCCTGTCGCCGGGAGGGGCATCCGGACAATGTAGCGGCCTGCTATCTGGGTGGGATGACGATCTCTTCGGTGTTCAAAGATTCTGTTGTTACAGCAACTTGCGGGGAGAAGCTGGATTGGAGCCTTCTGCTTGCGCTTCCTGCCGGCGGTCTGGCTACCTCAAAGGCGCGGGCGTTGCTTCCGGCGAACTATCCTCGTGCGGATGCGGTGGCGAATATTCAGGCGACTGCTCTGCTTGTGGCTGCGTTCTGCCAAGGGCGTCCCGATCTGCTGCGCACGGCGATGCAGGACAGGCTGCACCAGCCCTATCGCATGGAGGCTTGCCCTTTACTTCCTCTGCTCCTGCCGTTGGCCGAAGATCCCGCAGTTCTGGGGGTGGCACTGAGTGGGGCTGGGCCCTCGATATTACTGATTGCAGAGCAGAAGAACGCCGATGCCGTCACGGATATGATCCGGAGGGTAACTGGAAATCCCATTTTGGAAATCCTCCAAACTCGAATCTCCTCGGGCGCAATGCAGGAATAGGCTTTATATATAACATTTGTAATGGCTTATATGCACAAAGAGTAACAAGGTAACTCTATATATTGTTACTTAAGAGTTCTTTACGTTCGGCAAAAATCTCCGTACCTTACACATGTGGGCAGTTCTGGGGAGGGCTGCTACGCCGCCCGTTGACCTCTTTTTTTAGAGGTCCGGGCGTTTGCTCTTTCAGGCACCTTTTCGTCTCTGAAACTCCTGCTACTCTCGAGCATCTATTATTGTGAAGACTGCCCTGCACCGCATGGGTGTATAAGGTCAGAGCACTCTGGAGGAAGTTAAATGGCAGGACAGTACGTCACTGAGATTACGGATGCAAACTTTGAAAAGGATGTCCTACAGTCGGAAGAGCCCGTACTTGTGGACTTTTGGGCCGCATGGTGCGGTCCTTGCCGCGCTCTTGCCCCGGTGGTTGACGAGGTTGCCACGCACTATCATGGCAAGTTGAAGGTGATGAAGATGGATGTGGACTCAAATACCGCGACGCCCATGCGGTATGGCATCCGCGGCATTCCTGCCCTGCTTATCTTCAAGGGTGGCAAGGTCGCCGAGCAGATCGTTGGTTTTGTTCCCAAGGACACCATTGATAAGTCCGTGAATAAGGTTCTCGCGTAAACGACTGTTACGTAGACGATGACCCGGCGTACTTCTTGCCGGGTCATCGCATTTTAACGTGATTTCGTCGCGACGCCACCCTGCTAAACTCAAGCCTTAATGCTCGAATGGATGCTCTTCCGCGTGATTATGGTGGCCTTCTTCATTCTGGCCAGCAGTTTCTTTGTTGCCGCTGAGTTTGCCCTGGTCAGCGTACGCGAAACCCGCATCCAGCAGTTGATCGCGCTTGGCCGTCCGGGGGCGCGCACGGTCCTGAAGCTTAAGCACTCGATCGACGAGTTTCTTCCGGCTGTCCAGCTTGGGGTTACGGTCGCGGGGCTTGCGTTGGGCTGGGTGGGCGAACCTTCTGTTGTCCAGATCATCCTTGCGATTGCCTCCAGTTGGCTGCATGTGCTGCCGCCGCATGCGCTGCTCTACGCTCATACCATCGCGATTATCTTTGCGTTCTCCCTCATCACGTACTTCGAGGTACTGCTGGGCGAGCTGGTGCCGAAGTCACTCGCGTTGCAGCGTACGGAGCGCATCGCGCTGGCTGTTGCCGGACCCATGGACGTCTTCATTCGCATTACGCGGCCTGTGGTGAAGCTGATGAACTCGTCGGCGGAGGTGGTGCTGAAGCTGTTTCGTGCTCCGCTGCGCGGCGAGGGCGCGGTTCATTCCCCGGAGGAGCTGAAACTCATCGCCACGGCAACGCGTCGCATGGGTCTCCTGCCTATCTTTCAGGAGGAGATTATTCATCGGGCGATTGAGCTGAATCACGTTACGGTTCGGGAGATTATGACGCCCAGGGGCAAGATTTTTTCTCTGCCGGCGGACCTGCCGCTGCAGCAGGCCTCTGCGCGCATTGTGGATGAGCAGCACTCCCGCGTGCCGGTCTACGATCCCGCGAACGGGCCGGAGCACATCATCGGCATCGTGTACTCGAAGGACATCTCGCGGCTGATCCACTTTCGCTCGGTCGCGCTGTCGCTTGGCGGCAAGGGCGAGTCCAGCCTGACGCTGCGCCAGGTGATGCGCGAGCTTACGGTGGTTCCTGAGACGAAGCTTGCGGTGGAGCTGCTGCAAGAGTTTCAGGAGCGGCGGCGTCATATTGCGATTGTGGTGGACGAGTTTGGAAGTACGGTTGGGCTGGTGACGGCGGAGGATGTGCTGGAGCAGATCGTCGGGGAGCTGGAGGATGAGTTCGACATCAGCAAGTCGCCGCTGCTTAGCACGACCGGCGTGATGTCGCTGGACGGCAGCACGACGCTGCGCGATCTTGGCAACCAGTTGCATTGGACGTTTCCGCGGGAGACTGGCGTCGAGACTCTGGCTGGCTTTCTGCTTGCGAATTTTGGCCATATTCCTGTGGTGGGGGAGAGCATCGAGCAGGACGGGCGGCGCTACATTGTGGCGGAGATGGCTGGTCATCGCATCAGCCGCGTGCTGGTCGAGGATACGGCCTCTACGTCCACAGAGGCCGCTGACGAGGCTGAGAGTCCGGAAGCTATCCAATGAGGCCAGATTCACTTTGGAGGCCGCTACGCCGCATCCTGGTGACGCTGCCGGTGCTTTGGGTGGTAATCTCGGTCGTCTTCTTGCTGATCCATCTGGTGCCGGGGGATCCGATCGTCCAGATGCTGGGGGAAGGTGCCACTGCTGCTGATGTTTCGAGTCTGCGTCACTCCTACGGGCTCGACGCTCCGCTGGGCCAGCAGTACACCCACTACTGGCACGGGGTTTTGCATGCGGATCTCGGTCAGTCTCTGCGGCTTCACGATTCGGTGACGCGGCTGGTGTTGCAGCGATATCCGTACACGCTGGCGCTTACGCTTGCGGCTCTTCTGATCGGCGTCGCGTTGTCGATTCCGGCCGGGGTGTGGTCTGCGCTGCATAGGAGCCGCTGGCAGGATCGAACGCTTGGGGTTGTATCTCTTGTTGGACTGTCGTTTCCGAACTTTGCCCTTGGCCCGATTCTTATCCTTTTCTTCTCCATTCAACTGGGGTGGCTTCCGGTGTCGGGAGCGGGGGCAGGCGATCCGATGAGTTTTCTTCTGCATCTCATTCTGCCTGCCGTAACGCTTGGGCTGTCGCTTGCTGCAATCCTTACGCGGATGGTTCGCACGGCGATGCTGGAGGAGTTGAACCAGGACTACATACGTACGGCTCGGGCCAAGGGACTGACGGAGAGCCAGGTGGTCTATCGGCATGCGCTGCGCAACGCTCTCATTCCGGTGCTGACTGTTGTTGGCTTGCAGTTTGGCAGCCTGCTGGCCGGAGCGATCGTTACGGAGACGATCTTCAGTTGGCCGGGGATCGGCAGGCTGACGCTATCGGCTATCTCCAATCGCGACTATGCTCTGGTGCAGGGGTGCATCCTGGCTGTGGGGTTGACGTATGTGGGAGTGAATCTCTTCACGGACATCGCTTATACGGTTGCTAATCCACGTATGCGTGGGTAGGGCTGTGGGATGGCAGGTGGCGCACCACTACAACGAACGGCGCAGTGTCTCTGGTGGCAATCTGTGCTTTCATAAATGCATGCACTGTGAGCCGGTGGAGGAGCGATGAATTGTCTTTGCAGAGGCGCTCATGACCACCATCTAGAGAAGGGAAGCATGAGATTGAAGACCATCGTGCCATGCACTTTCGCCGTCATTGCACTGACTCTTCTTTCTGCAGGTGCTTCCGCTCAGGTTGCGCCGGAGAGTGTGCCGACCCCCTCGCAGGGTGCGGGGCAGACCAAGCGCGAAGAGGTGCCGCCGATGCTGCGGCCTAAAGGTCCGGTGCCTGATCCTACGACGCCTAAGGCTCGTCCGTTCTACGACGCGCGTTATGGGGTTTCATTTACTGTGCCCATGGCTTGGAACCTGACGCGCAAGGACTCCGAGGTGAGCACCTTCAGCCTGGATGCGCGCAATGCGGCTCGCAGCGCACAGCTTCGGGCTGTGGCTAATATAAATTTCAATCCACATCCGACGTCTACGTTTAGCGGGGCGCTGTTCTACTTCAGCGTTGCCTCCCACGTTACTGCGGCGCAGTGCAGCTTCCAGGCGTCTGCGCGAGCTCCGCGTACTGTGACGACGGAGCAGATCGACGGGGTCCCCTTTACGCACGGGTACGAGGAACATGGGGGCATCTGCACGGAGTCGCGCGACGAGATCTACACGACCGAGAGGGACAATCTCTGCTACCGGTTCGACGAGGTCATCAACAGCTTCTGCGGGGGTGATGTCAGCGGCATTCGTGATATTACAGAAGATGAGCTGAACGCGGTACGCAAGCGCATGCAGCGCATCCTGGAGACGGTCCACTTCGACCCTAAGTAAGATTGACTACTTTTGATCTGCTTCTGATTTGAGATGGAGTTCCAGCACAGTTGCTTCGAGTCCGTCTTCCACGGTTACAAATCCCACGGTGACCGGAAGAGAGAAGCGCCTTGGGCCGGCGCTGCCAGGATTGAAGTAGATCACTCCGTCGCGCACCTCGACCGAGGCTTTATGCGAGTGGCCACTTACGACCATCGCGACTCCGGCGGCTGCGGGATGGATGTCCAGGTCGTGCACCGAGTGGACGAGGTAGAACAATCTTTCGCCGAGTTCGACGACGTCGGTGGCGGGGAGTGCCGCGCATGGTCCGGCGGTGTCGACGTTGCCACGAATGGCTGTCACCGGAGCTATTTCACGTAGACGATCCAGGATCGCGATATCGCCCATATCTCCGGCGTGCAGGATGTGCTCTACGCCCTGAAGTGCGGCGACGGCCTCCGGTCGAAGCAGGCCATGGGTGTCGGAGATGACGCCGATCAACATGTTTCTTACGCCAGCTTCAGGCTCTGTAGGGAGGCATAGTCGCGGCTCTGCTTGGGATCATGGCTGCGGTCGGGGTCGATGCGCAGCTCGAGTGTGCTGACGCCGTCGAGGCTTACGGTGTAGTCCTCGATCTCTTCGGTCGAACCGTGAGGGCTGAAGCTCCACTGCTGGCGCACGACTTCGCGCAGCTCCGTGCCTGCGCCTGCGTACACTGCAAACTCCTGCGACCGGTCGGCTGCCTGATCGACGAAGTGCAGCTGGATGCGTTTGATCGTCTGGGGCTCGTCGAAGTGCAACCGGATAACCTGGGGGCCTGTGCCTGCGGCTCTCCAGCCTGTCGTGGCTGCTTTGGCCAGCGCGTTCTCGATGGGGAACCGCTCGTCCTCCGAGGTGATCTCGACCCGTGCAATGCGCTCCAGGTCGCGCCATATCTCGCGCTTCTCCACTGCTGCCGCAGCTGAGGGTGAAACAATGCTCTTCCGCATATTCAGGCCTTTCTGCTCCAGGGCCAAGCATATCCGATAATGGGCGATGCTGCTTCGGCTGTTGTGGGAGACTGCTTCGGCGAATCGCTATTACAGACCGGCGGTTACCCTGGTGCGCGGGTCCATCCAATCGCGCAGGGCATCGCCGATAAAGTTGAATGAGAGCACACAGAGCATTACTGCCATGGCAGGGAAGAAGACAAGATGGGGCGAGTCGAAGAGGTGGGAGCGGGCGTCGTTGAGCATCGAACCCCAGCTTGCAGCGGGCGGCGGAACACCCAGGCCAAGGAAGCTCAACGTCGCTTCGGCGAGCACCGCTCCGGCCATTCCGATTGCGGCTTGTACGATGAGGGGCTGAAGAATATTCGGCAGGATGTGTCTTGTCATCAGGCGCAGGTCGGAGGCTCCGAGGGCGCGTGCTGCTTCGACAAACTCACGTTCTTTGACTGCCATCACCTGGGCGCGGACGAGACGCGCGTAGCCTACCCAGCCTGAGATCGCGAGTGCCAGGATTACGTTGCCGAGGCCGGGGCCCATGAACGCGACGAAGGCGATTGCCAGCAGAATTCCCGGCAGCGCCAGAAATGCATTCATCACGTAGACGTTCACTACGGTGTCGGTCCATCCGCCGTAGAAGCCGGCCAGCAGCCCTGCTACCAGTCCGATCCCGAGAGAGAGTCCGACTACGCTTACGGCGACGATGAGAGAGATTCGTGCGCCAAAGAGAGTCCGCGAAAAGATGTCCCGGCCGAGTTCGTCGGTGCCGAACCAGTGTGCCCAGGTAGGGCTTAGCAGGCGTCCTGTGAGGTCGAGGCGGGCGGGGTCTTGTGGGGCAAGCCAGGGAGCGAACACGGCACAGATGACAAAGAGCGCAAGCAGGAGTAAGCCGACTGCTGCCAGAGGCTGTCTTTTCACTGCTCCTATGAATGTTGCTTTTGCGCTCGGACTGGTGCTCACGCCTAATCTTATATGCTCTGTCCTGCCGGACGGGCCGCTTACTCAGCGTGAGGTCACTTCGTGACTTGTATACCTGTCAAGCCCACGCAGACGATATAAGTCCTCCCGTTGGTCGGAATAATCATCGCGCCGACCAACAGGAGGACCACCCGAAGGGGTATACAAGTCACGAAGTGACCTCCCCACGAGCAGTGGGCCCGTCCGGCAGGACATATTCTCTAATGATAAAAATTTATCATTAGTACTGGAAGATTCGCGCTAGAATGGACGCAGGGTATGAACTGGAGACTCTTCATCTCGGCCGTTCTTCTACTTGTGCTCATTCCTGTGAGCGCATTCGGTCAGGCGTGCGATGTTCGATGCTGCTTCGGTGCCGATGCGTCTGGGCATCATCAGGCTGCTGCCGCAACGGCGTCGGCTCCGATGGAGAAGATGGACATGCACACCGCGTCCTGTCACTCGCGGCAGCATGTGCAGCAGGATCCACTCTTGCACTCATCTGCTTCATGCGAGTTGACCGCACAGGTGTGCAGCCATGAATATTGCGCATTAGACTGTAGTCTGCCTGCTGCGTTGAAATCATTCAACGATCAGCCTCTGGTCTCTTCTCAATCGCCGCTCTGGAAGACGCTTGTTGCGCTCGTTACCTCGACGCCTCCAATCGTTTTTGTTGCCACGCCCGATCATCTCCCTCGACCTTTGGCTGTCCTTCGCATCTGATCTTTCTTCCTCGAACACTCCTCTGATCGATCGCAGGTTCCCTTGACGCTTTGCGTCCTTGTTGGGGTCTGCATTACCTCCAGCGCTCAGCGTCTCGAATCATAGGTACGAGGTTTCCATGAGTAATCGGCGAAGTTTTCTCCAAAGCGCTCTTGCGCTCGGCGCAGCGTTTACAGCTGCTCCAAAGCTGTTCGGCTCCGAACGTATGAACGGCAACACGCTCCATCCGCAGGGCGCTCCGGTCCCGGTTAACACGCCTGATCTGGCGACACTTCCGTTCACTATGGACGGGGCCGTGAAGGTCTTCCATCTCGTAGCAGAGCCGGTGAAGCAGGAGATTCTTACTGGACGCGTCGTGGATCTTTGGGGCTACAACGGCAGCGCCCCCGGCCCGACTATTCAGGCGAATCAGGGAGATCGGGTGCGTGTGGTCTTCGACAACCATCTTCCCGAACCGACCTCGATTCACTGGCACGGTCTGGAGATTCCGGAGGAGATGGATGGTGTACCGGGCATCGGCCAGAAGCCGGTCGCTCCCGGTGGCCGCTTCGTCTATGAGTTCACTCTTCATCAGGAGGGAACTTTCTTTTACCACTCGCATATGGCGATGCAGGAGATGCTTGGCATGCTTGGTGCGTTCATCCTCCATCCCGCACGAGCGCACGCTCCTGCTATCGCGAGAGATCATGTGATCCTCCTACAGGAGTACGCGATTCTGCCGAACAATACAGTGCCGAACACGATGAGCATGGAGTACAACTGGCTCACCTTCAATGGTAAAGCTGGTCCAGCCGCGACGCCGATGATCGTTCGTCAGGGCGAGCGGGCGCGCATCCGCCTTATTAATCTCGGCATGGATCATCACCCCGTCCATCTTCATGGCTTCACCTTCGCGATCACAGGCAACGAGGGTGGCAGGCTGCCGGAGGCTCAGTGGATCCGACGAAACACGGCGCTTGTGGGCGTCGCGCAGGCACAGGACATTGAGTTCGAGGCTAATACTCCTGGGAACTGGATGCTGCACTGCCACCTGCCTCATCACATGATGAACCAGATGTCCTCGAACGTTGGCACGATGACCCGTGTTGGTGCAGGCATTATGGCAGGTCAGGACATGGAGTCGGGCATGGGGATGCTGACGGGTTCTGGCAGTGCTACCTCCGACAATCGTGGCCCGAGTTTAGGCCGAGGCATGGGGGTTGGATCGACCGCGGAGAGCGCTACCACTAACGGCGCTCTGTCGGAGCACGGTATGCAGGGGATGAACATGACCGACATGCTTGGGATTGCGAAGGACGCGAATAGAGTGCCCGGCTTCCCGCAGGACGCTTACATGGAAGGACCCATGATGGCGATGGACAAGATGGTGGAGAAGCCGGAGACCATGGGTCTGCCCGCAGGATGGAGTGGATATAGCGGAGGCATGATGACGCTGGTGCGCGTGATGCCGCCGGATCTTCACGACCGATACCTTGAACTCAAACGAAGACGGTCGAGTGACAACATGGACGATATGAAGGGCATGCCCGGTATGGGAGGGAATCATGGCAGCTAAGACATCTCGCGTTATGCGGCGAATCCTTGTGTCGTTTCTTCCCCTGGCGATGGCCCTGTCGGCTAGTGGTCAGCAAAACAACATGCTTGGTATGCAGATGCCACAGAGCGACTCCCAGCATGATATGCGGGGGATGCAGATGTCTGGCGGCGATCAGGTTAATAAAGATGAGAGAGACGATGCGCAGGATCTGCCGTCGGGGCCGATGGTAAAGCTCGGGGATCTTGAACAGATGGCGCTTGCTCACAATCCGACGCTTGCCCAGGTGAGTGCCGACGTTCGCGCTGCGGAAGGAGCCAGAAAGCAGGCTGGTCTCTATCCCAACCCGACAGTTGGCTACTATGGTGACGAGATTCGGGGCGGCTCGTACCACTCGGGTAAAGAAGGAGCGTTTGTCAGCCAGACGATTGTTTTGGGAGGCAAGCTCGGCGCGGCGAAGGAGACTGCTGAGCAGCAGCGCCTGCAGGCCGTCACGAACGTCGATGCGCAGCACTACCGGGTTCTGAGCTCAGTCCGCAGCCTCTACTATCAGGTGCTCGCAGCGCAGAGGTTGGTTGAGGTTCGCCGACAGCTTCTGTCGCTTGCCAACGATGCCGTCGACACTTCGCATCAGCTTGGAAATGTCGGCCAGGCGGATCGGCCAGACGTGCTTCAGGCGGAGGTGGAAGCGGAGCAAGCTGGGCTCGCACTGGATTCTGCTAAGCAGGATTATCTATCGCTGTGGCAGACGTTGGCGGCGACAACGGGTAATCCCGGCCTGACGTGGGGGCGTGTCGAAGGAAATCTCGAAGACATTCCTCAACTTGACCAGCAGGAGTGGCTGACGAAGGTGCTGACTGGCAGCCCGCAGGTCCGGTATGCGCAACAGGAGACAGAGCGTGCCCAGGCTGCTCTGCGCGAGTCGAAGAAGGTGCCTATCCCGGATATTCAGATCAGCGCGAACGTCTCCCAGGACAACGAGCCGCTCGATACCACACTTGGAAGGACCGGAGTGGTCAGCGGCGCTCAGGTTGGCGTGCAGCTTCCCATCTTCAATCGCAACCAGGGCAATGTTGAAGAGGCAAAGGCGGAGCTCGAACGCAGCCAGGCTGAGATTCAGCGCCTGCAACTCGATCTCCGGCGTAAGGTCGTCAGTCAGTTCCGCGACTACACTACCGCTCGCATGGCGGCGGATCGCTATCGCACTAGTATGCTGCCTCGTGCTCAGAAGGCCTACGACCTCTACAAGGCCAACTACAGCAACATGGCGGCGGCTTACCCACAGGTGCTGATAGCGCAGCGCACGCTGTTTCAACTTCAGGTCGATTACATCCATGCGCTCGAGGCAGTGTGGATGAACGCGCTGCAGATTGAGGGGTATGGACTGTCGGATGGTCTGGCTGCTCCCTCGTCTCCCAGCAACGGCTGGAGGACGGGGTTGCCTCAGTAGTGCTAGGCTTTCAGTTCGGGAAGGCGGCTGCGGTAGCGCACCATCAGTGAGAGCAGTTCGCGGGCAGCCCAGTAGCGGGGAACGAAGCGGCGTGGATCGGAGATGGAGCGGAAGAACCATCCGAGGTAAAACTTGTCTGCCCACACGGGGATGTAGACCTGGTCGCCGCTTAGAAATGCGATAGCGGCGCCGATGCAGTGAATCGCTGGACGGTAGGCGAGATTGCGCTTCAGGTATAGGCCGAGGCGCTCTTGAGTTCCACCTCCAACGGTCACGATCACATGCTGCGGTTGCAGGCGGTTGAGCCGCTCGAGCAGTTGCGGATCGGAGATGGCGCCGTTCCCGTACATGGGGGCCATGTAAATGTTCTCTTCGGGAACCGAGATGCCCTCATGTTCGAGCCAATCAAGATTGCATTTCGCACTGGCAGGGCTGGCCATGATCCACATCGTATTGCCGGACTCGCGGACACAGGGCTCGAGAAGAAGCTCGCGCAGATATTCGAGGCCGGAGAGTCGTTGAATGGAGTTTCGTTGCAGACACTGCCAGATGAGCACCATGAAGGCTGAGTCGGTGATTACAAGGTCCGCATTGAGGAGGGATTCGCGATAGTCCGGATCGCGATGGAGATCCTTGAGAGCAGGCGCTGCCGGTACCACCAAAAGGCCACCATTACGAACGATCGCAATGGCCTCCGCCGCTGAGCCGTCGAAGAAGTCGATGCCCAGAATGCGATGGTACGAGGTGGCCGAGGATTCCCCGGCCACCTCCGCCTTTGGTGCTGTTGGCACTACTTTGCAGCTCCGACGAGCATCTGGTCTTCGATCCATGCGTAGGTCTTTGCCAAGCCCTCACGCAGACGAATCGACGGCTCCCAGTTCAGCTCCTTCAGGATCTTCGTGTTGTCGCTGTTACGGCCGTTGACGCCCTTCGGCGCGCCCAGATTGTAGTTGCGCTTCAGCTTGACGCCTGCAATGTCCTCGGCGAGGTCGACCAACTGGTTGATGGTTACCAGCTCATCGGAGCCCAGATTCAGCGGCTCGTGGATCTCGCTTTCGGTGATCATTGCGGTGCCCTTGGTGCAGTCGTCGATGTACATGAAGGAGCGGGTCTGTTTGCCGTCGCCCCAGATCTCGATCTCGTGCTTGCCGGACTGCTTGGCCTCGAGCACCTTGCGGCAGATGGCAGCGGGAGCCTTCTCGCGGCCTCCGGTCCATGTGCCCAGCGGACCGTAGACGTTGTGGTAGCGGGCGACGCGGCACTGCAGACCGTAGTCCTCTTCGAAGTGACGGCACATGCGCTCGGAGAACAACTTCTCCCAGCCGTAGCCGTCCTCGGGCATGGCAGGGTATGCGTCTTCTTCCTTCAGCGCGACGACGTCCGGGCTGGTCTGCTTGTCCCCATTGTAGACGCACGCGGAGGAGGAGTAGAAGAAGCGCCCGACACCCTTTTCCCGGGCAGCCATCAGCATGTGCGTATTGGTGAGCACAGACAGCATGCACAGAGCCTTGTTGTTTTCGATGAAGCCCATGCCGCCCATATCTGCGGCTAGCTGAAAGACGACGGTGGTGCCATCCGCAGCCTTGAGGCAGCTATCTTTGTCTTTTAGATCGAGCGAAAGACTCTCGACGCCCTTGGAGACCTGATACCACTCGTCAAGGGGTTTGATATCGACGGCGCGAACGACGTCGACGCCCTGTGCAAGCAGGCTTTGAACGAGATGGCCGCCGATGAAACCACCGGCACCGCATACAACTGCCTTTTCTCCTTTGAGCTTCATGAGGGAGGTGCTCCTTTAATGTCTTTTTAGGTTTGAGTTCATTATGCTGGTTCGGGTTATCCAGCTGGGAAGGTTTAAGAACGCTATAGCCCGATACTCTCAGTATAACGGGGCGCGTGGCAATGTAAACACTGAAGAGTCCGCAGTTTCGGTCAATCCCGCTTTTGGTGTAGATCGTGTACGGAACGTTAATTTCATGGGATCACAATAGATCGATTCGACTTCCCTTTGATCCGGGAGGCATCTTCGGCGATCTGGGCAAAGCGTTTGACGATTGGACGCGACTCACCGACCAGCCATGCGAGCTCAATATTGCTGACGACCTCTGTTCCACGCAGCGAAATGCATACGACTTCCGGGGAGGTGATCCGCCTCACACAGGCGGGCCCGATCGACACTCCGAACCCAGCACCGATCAGGCGCATGATGGTCAGCCAGTGAGTAGCTTCCTGCACAATATGCGGCCGGAACCCTTGCGCTTCACAGATGCTCAGCGGTTTCTCGAACGCACGGTCGCCGGCGCTGCGCGGGTAGTACACGAACGGTTCGTCGCGTAGTGCCGCAGCGGAGATGCTCTTGTGCTTGGCAAGCCGATGCGTGGCCGGAAGAACTGCAACGTAAGGCTCCGAAAAGATGGTAACGACGTTCAATCCTTCGACCAGGTCGCCGTCCCGCAGGACGCCAGCATCGAGCACGCCGTTTTCCAGGCCTTCCACTACGCGTGAGGTGAAGGACTCGTGCAGATGCAGATGGACTCGTGGATGCGCCTCGCGATAGGAGCGAAAGATCGACGGCAGGGTCGTGAGCATACCTGAGCCAACGAAGCCGATATGAAGGGAACCGACCTCGCCGCGGCCGATGCTGCGCGTCTCTTCGATATCGCGCTGGACGTTGCGCAGTGTGCGGCGCGCTCTCTGAAGAAAGGCTTCGCCCGCATTGGTAAGGCTTACCGAACGCGAGGTGCGGTTGAAGAGGGAGTATCCGAGGATCTCTTCGAGCTTGCGGATCTGCTGCGAGAGCGGGGGCTGCGCGAGATGGAGCCGTTGGGCTGCGCGGCCGAAGTGCAGCTCTTCGGCGACCGCGACGAAGTACCGAAGATGCCGCAACTCTATGTTCTGATCCATATCTGAAAGATCATAATATGAACTAACAAGATATTGGACGTCATGAACTTCTAGAGAGAGACTGAATGGGAGGAGTGTGCGCGATGTCTATAGAACAAGCCGCAGCAGAGGGAAACGATATCGAGGAGGCCGTGGCGGCCCCGCCTCAGATTACGATCCGATCGTTTAGGGGCAGGGAAGACGCGGATGCATTCAGGAGGCTGAATGAAGAGTGGATCACTGCTTACTTCGTTCTGGAGGACAAGGACCGGGAAGTGCTCGGCCAGCCCGAGGAGAAGATTCTTCACACGGGCGGCGAGATATTCATGGTCCACTTAGGGGAGCGAGCTGTGGGGTGCGTCGCGCTAATTCCCATGGGCGACGGGGTCTATGAGCTCTCCAAGATGGCGGTATCGCCGGAGTTGCGCGGGCTTGGAGTTGGACGCAGGCTGCTGGAGTATGCGGTGACGGAGGCCAGGAAGAAGGGCGCTAGATCTTTGTTTCTCGGTAGCAGCACGAAACTAAAGAACGCAGTCCACCTGTATGAGTCCGTCGGCTTCAGCCATGTGCCGCCGGATCGACTGCCTGCGATGGAGTATGCACGTGCCGATGTCTTTATGAAGATGATGCTTTAGGCACCCGTCGCACGACGGTCTAAAGCATCATCGGGGATAACATCAGTTTTTTGGTTTGCCGCAAATTATCTCAGCGAGATTGATTCACGGATTATTTGCCGAGTTGTTTGTCGAAGAAGCGAGCCATGATCTGGTTTGCCTCTTTCGTCTCCGGCAGGTTGGGATTATTCCAGAAGGCGTGCGGCAAGGCTTCGAACACGACCAGTTGCGCGTCGACGCCGTCGCGAAGGAATGCTCGATGCAGAATGGTCGTGCCGCTGAGAAGCATATCGCGTCCGCTGGTGATGAACAGCGTCGCAGGCAGACCATGTAGATCGGCGTACATGATCGATAGGGAAGGATCTTTCAAGTCCAGGCTTCCTGCGTATTCCGTGTTGCCAGGTTTAGTGGAACTTGGCGGATCCAAGTGTCCTGAAAATCCACTCAAAGCGTAGAGGGATTGCGAGTCGGTATTGCTGCTGAAGTCTCCCATGCCGGAGAAGATTCCGAGCGCCTTGGGTAGAGGAAGCCCCGACTGGCGGAGCTTCACGGCGACCTCGCCGGTGAGGATCGCGCCGGCGGAGGTTCCAAAGATGCCTATATTCTCTGGCTTATAGGTCTTCAACAACTCTCGATAGACCGCGACAGCATCGTCGAGTCCAGCGGGAAACGGGTGTTCCGGCGACAGCCGATACAGCACCGCGATGATCTTGGTCTGTGTCATGGAAGCGACAGGAATTGACTCCGTCAGCGAGCCGGAGTCGGAGTTGAAGCCGCCGCCGTGCAGGTTGATTAGAATGCGGTTTTTCTTGTTCGCAGGAATAGCGGGTGGAGTGATGACACGAGTGGGAACGCCGGCGATCGTCTGCTGCGTTACGTCGACCGGATACAGTTTGCGAAAGGCCTCGCCGGTGCGATTCTGCCATTCATCGGTCTTGCTTCGTCGCTGCTCTAATGTCTCGGGAACGGCGGCATCGGATTGTGGTCTTGCGAGCACCTTCTGGGCCTCGGGGCTGATCGTCTCCGGAACGGGAACGACGCGAGTGATATAGGCCGTTCCATCTGGTCCGATGACGCTTGAATCCGTCTGCGGATGCGTCGAAGTTGTCTGTTGCGACTGACAGAACACTCCAGACAGCAGTGTCACGGAGATACAAGCCATAAGGCTGACTGACTTCGCGTAGTTTGATTTTCTAATCACGGATATTCCTCTCGACCTCTCGTCGCACCATCATACTCAGGAGCGCATAGCTTTTTAGGCGTGATATATTTCAGATACTTCATGGTGCTCTGAACGTATCTTCAGGGTGAAAATGGGAATCCGGTGTGAATCCGGAGCTGCCCCGCAGCGGTATGCAGGAACGAACGCTCTTTATAGCACTGGCCTGAGGTTGGCTGGGAAGCTGAGCAAGTAGGTTGCCTGTAAGTCCGAAGACCTGCCACGAAGAATTTGCACACGCCTCCGGGGGGAGGCGAGGTCGCAGGGGTATTCTGCCTGTTTGGAGGATGCTGATGTGTCTTCGCTCGTCTTCTTCGAGGCCAAGGAGATTTATCCGTGGCCACGATTCTAAGTATCCCGTTCCAGTTGAAACCTGTCTTCCGTAGTTGCTGGAAGACTCTCACCACGCATCCCAAAAAACATCTTCTGATTCTTGCTGGAGTTCTTTTCTTTTTTTCTGCCTCCTTATGGGCGGCTACTGGCGGCAGTATCTCCGGTTCAGTGGCGGACCAGAGCGGAGCCGTGGTCGCTGGTGCAGCGCTGAAGCTGGTCAATACTGCACAGCACACGACGTATCAAGTTCTCTCAGACAAGCAGGGACTTTACACGTTCCCGAATCTTCCAGTCGGACACTACGAACTTACTATCGAAGCCAACGGCTTCAGCCCGCAGCGCGAGACAAACCTCACGGTAGACACGGACTCTGCGCTTCGCGTGGACGTCAGCCTTGCCATCGGCGCGCGGTCGGACACCGTGACGGTCACAAGCGATACAGGAGTTCAGGTCGAGACTGCATCGACTCATCTTGGCGAGCTCGTCTCCGCAGCACAGATGACTGCGCTACCGCTTAATGGACGAAGCTATACCGATCTGCTGGCGATTCAGCCCGGAGTGGCGCCCATTTCGACTCTTCTGCCGAACTCCGTCATCATGGCGGGTGTCACGGGAGGCATCTCTCCGTCGGGAGATCTCAATCCTGGAAATCTCTCCATCGACGGCCAGCGCGAGTCTTCCAACGGCTTTGTCGTCAATGGAGTTGACGTGCAGGAGCACATGAATGGAGGCACGTCCATCATTCCTAATCTCGACTCTATCGAAGAGTTCCGCGTGCTCACCAACAACTTCGATCCTGAGTATGGGAACTATAACGGCGGCATCATCACTGTCGTCAGCAAGTCTGGTAGCAACGCATTTCACGGCAAAGTATTCGAGTTCTTCCGCAATACCAATCTAGATGCGCGAGGATACTTCGACCCCACTCGCTCGGCCTTCAACCAGAATCAGTTTGGCGGTGCTATCGGTGGCCCCATCAAACGCGACAAGATCTTCTTCTTCGTCGATTACCAGGGAACGCGAACGACGCAAGGAATTTCGACGGGCAATATCTCTGTCCCCACCGTTGCCGAACGCAATGGCAACTTCTCCGATCAGGCTTCATCGTTTGCCACGACATCGACCGTAAACGGCCAGCAGCTCAGTGTTCCTACGACGGTCAGCGGTCCTTATCTGGCGACGCAGGTTCTGGCTCCGAGCCTTGGCTATGCTGTGACGGCGGGGGAGCCGTATTACTTTGTCAAAGGACAGCATGTAGCGGGCGATCCCGATCCTACGCACATGTATACAAACAACTGTGCCTCATCTGCCGAGTGCGTTTTTCCGAATTTGATTATTCCGCAGAGCGCGTGGTCTTCCCCTGCAAAGAATCTGCTCCAATACATTCCATCGCCCAACACAGGAGCAAATCAGTTTTCTACCTCGGCGTTCTCCCAAACGGTTCGCGACGATAAAGGCTCGTTTCGCATCGACGCAAACAGCCGCTTCGGCCAACTCTCCGCGTACTACTTCGTTGATGATTACAGCCTCGATAATCCTTATCCCGGCTCGGTCGCCGGTGCCAGCATTCCCGGCTTCGACGCGCTCTTTATCGGTCGTGCCCAACTCTTGTCTCTGGGAGACACCAAGGTCATCGGCGCGAAGACCGTCAACGAATTCCATCTCGGCTATCTTCGCAACGCCAATATCATCGGCCAGCCGAAGGGTGGTCTGGGCGTCAGCCTCGCCTCGCAGGGCTTCACCACCGGAGCCGGCACGCCAGGCATCTTTGTGCAGGCTCCACAGTTTGAAGGTGTAGAGAATATTACCTTCCCGACGTTCGCCATGGGCGTGCCGATCACGAATCTCACGCAGGCTAATAACACGCTCTATCTCAGCGATGGTCTCTCCAGAGCCATCGGCTCTCACACGCTCAAGTTCGGCGGCCAGCTCCACATCGATCAGGTAAACGAGCATCCCAACGCCACCTTCAACGGCACCTTCAATATCAACGGCACCGAAACAGGTTCGCCATACGCTGACTTCCTGATCGGCACGCCAAGCAACTTCACGCAGTCCTCCGGTCAACCCTTCTATCTGCGAAATCGCTATCTCGGACTCTACGTTCAGGACAGTTGGCGCGCACGCAGCGATCTCACGATCAACGTTGGCCTGCGCTGGGACGTTATCATGCCGTGGTGGGAAAAATATAACCAGATACAGACATATGTGGCTGGGCAACAGTCCACACTCTACCCTGGGGCGCCGACGGGGCTTCTCGTCGCCGGTGATCCAGGCATTCCGAAGACAATCGCACCCACCAGCTATAAGAACTTCGCACCCAGAGTCGGCCTCGCCTACTCTCCTCGTTTTGATGAAGGGTTCCTAAAGACCATCTTCGGAGGTAACGGGCAGAGCAGTATTCGGGCGAGTTACGGAATCTTCTACACCGCATTTCCGGGCCTAGCAGCCGGCATCATGTACTCCGTTCCGCCCTTCGGCTACAACTACCTCAGTCCTGGTCCGCCCCTGCTTGCGACTCCGTTTATCACAGCAGCCACCGGCGTCAACAACGGACAGCGCTTTCCATTCCCCTTTCCCTCACACAGCGTCTCCGCATCAAACCCGGACAGCGCTGTCGACTGGGCGAACTTTGTGCCGATCTCTGCTGATCCATTTTTCTACTATCGCAATCGTGTGCCTTATATCAACAATTACATGGTCTCGCTTCAGAGGCAGCTCAGCAGGGACACCTTGTTGACCATGAGCGACGTCGGCAATCAGGGACATCACATCCTTACGCTTGTATCCGCCAATCCCGGCGATCAGGCGTTATGCCTCAGCCTCCCCGGGTGTGGCCCGTTCGGAGAAGACTCCACCTACACAAACAGCGCCGGGCAGACGGTGCAGGGAACTCGCGTGGGCCAGGGTCCGAACTACGGAGAGAATACGGCCGACAAATCCGTGGCCAACTCGAACTACAACGCACTTGAAACCACGCTGCGTTACAGCCACCACGGATCGCAGTTCCTCCTCAGCTACACCTATGCGAAGTCGATCGATCAAGGCTCTAGCCTAGGCGAGCAACTTAATCCAATCGATCCCAGGGCGAGTCGCGCTATCTCTGCTTGGGACCTCAAGCATGACTTTGTAGGAAGCTATACGCTGACTCTGCCGATTGCCACGCTCCTGCGAAGATCGAATCGTCTTACCGAAGACTGGAGCCTCTCCGGCACGGCACGTTTCGCCAGCGGCTTTCCAGTGACGCTGTTCGACAACTCCGATAACTCGCTACTCGGCACCCTCGGCAATGGCGCGAACAACTATCTGCTGGACACCCCGCAGTACCTGCCGGGATCGCTCAAGATCAATACCAATGGCCGCAATGGACGTCCAGCTTTCAACACATCGTTATTTCCAGAAGAGCAGATGGGCGTGTTGGGCAATGCGAAGCGCCGAAACTTCTACGGTCCGGGAATCAATAACTTTGACATGACGCTGCAAAAGGATCTTCACCTCTCAGAGGCGAGATCACTTGAACTTCGTGTGGAGGCGTTCAACGCCTTTAATCACACTCAGTTTTACGGACCTGCGTCGGTGGACGGACAGATCGAAGACAGTAACTTCGGCCAGATCGTCAGTGCGGCTGCTCCACGGCTCGTCCAACTTGCGGCGAAGTTCAGCTTTTAGATCAGTGCGCTAGTAGGTGTCTTTTGGAAGAGGAGGGTAGCTCTCGCCAAACTTGTTCTGGTGATGGGTCATGATGTCTCCGCTGGTCTGCAGCTGGAGGGTGCCGAGCTGATTTGTTTGCGGAGTGATATCGACGGTGCGGCTCAGTGCATTGAGTCGATCGTTCTCTACGTTTTCGGCCCAGATATTGAGCTTGTAACTTCCTGGCGGTACGTTATGAATGACAACAGAGCCGTCGTGTGTGGAGACTCCGTAGTAGGGCGTGCTCAACGAGATGACGACGGCGCCCATCTCGGGATGGATATTACAGAAGATGTAAGAGACTCCGTCGCGATCGAACTGCACCGCACGGTGCGTGTGCGCTTCATAGAGCCCAAGATCGAAGCGCTTGCCGTTGAAGAGTGAAAAGACGTTGTGGAAGAACGGATCAAGGTTAGGGAAGTCGACGCTGCTTCCGGTCGGTACGACGAGGATGTGTGGAGCGAACTGCTTGTCCTTTTGAACAAGCTTGTATCCGGTCAGGGGCCGAGCATTCAACGGAGTTTCGATCTTCTGAGTTGGGGTGAGCCAGACGACAACGTTCTCAGGTGAGATGTGTGAGGTGTGAGTTTTATTTTGCTGACGGATCACATCGACGTGGGCAAATACGTCCAGCGTCTGCGAAGAGGCAAACGAAGCGAACAGCAGGGTGCACGTCAAAGAGAGGCTGGTACGGTGTTTTCTAGATAGCTTCATGGTGGTCGTTGCGTCTGCTTGTGCGGCGATCCAGTTCGCCATGCCGGCCCCGGTCAAAACTGGAACCCTGCAGTAAGGGTGAAGATGTTTGCGATACTGGCCGGGCCGGTGTAGCTCCAGCTTTGGATGCGTCGATACTCAGGCGAGAGAATCAGATAGGTCTTGGGGCGATAGATGATGTTGCCAACGACGGAACTGTTGCGCGCGTTGAACTGTAGCGGATAAGTCGACTTCGATAGATCAAGTCCGTCGAAGTCTCTTGAGAACGCATTATCCAGGCCGAAGGAGGCATTGGCTTCGATGGTCGGTCTCAGGCGCAGCTTCAACTGACTCCAGCCACCTACGGTATCGACGCCTACGCTTCGCGGCAGGCCGGTGGTGAGATCCGTACCCATGAGGATGTCTTTATATTCGCCGCCGCCGAAGCCTCCAAGAGCACGGCCGCGATAAGCTTCGCCGGTGATCTCGAACCATCTGCTGAGGGGAATCTGCCAATCGGCGGTAGCGGCCCAGGAGTGGACACGCGTCGTGCTGTTGTAAAACTGATTTGCCGAGTAGGCTCCGATGCCAAGAACAAATGGGTGGGAGACGCCGCTCGCCGGATCATCGTGCGCATGATACGAGACGTGGCCCTCATAGCCGGGCTGTCGGGATGCTTCGACCGGGCTGTCGAGCTGGTCGGCTGTGTAGCCAGGAGACTGTGGATCGACCAGTCCGCCCTCGAGGGAGAGCCTGCTTCCATCGGAGAGAGGAATACGTTGCTCGACACGAAGTTCGGGAGACCACGTCCAGAGATTTCCTGAGCCTGCGAGACCGGGCTGCGCGACGGTGGCGTAGGAGGTCGGCGACAGCGGCGTGATAAGTGGAACTTCGTAGCCGCCCTGCACAGTCGTCTTATCCCACGCCAGGCTGAGCTGAGCCTGACGCATACGAACCGTGCCTGCGGAGGTGCTGTAGCCATAGGAGTTCGACGCGACACCGCCGAAGAAGTCGAGGCTTATCTCCGCGGAGCTGCGTGCCCCCCCGATTTTCGGACCGGTAGCTTCGAGACCAAGCAGAGTCTGCCGCAGTGTGGCGCCGGAGCTGCCATGCGATCCATTTGCAACGCGCGGGAGAGCGAAGGTGGGAAGCTCAACGTTATCCACGATGCCGACGTTCGAAAAGCCGTTGAACAGTGCGAGGCCCGAGACACGCAGAGGATACTTCGAGGTAGTCTCCACCTTGATCTGTTCGTGTTGTTTGATCTCTGCCTGCATCGTATCCTGTCCGTCGCGGAGCGCTCTGAGGTCGTCTTTGGTTGGGGTGCTGCTACTGACCGTTGGATGTTCGACATCGATCGCGATCGGTTGAGGTCCTTCGGCTTGCTGATTGCCGGTACTGGCCGAGGGTTGGCCTCGCAGCGCGTCGAGCTGGGCACGTAACTTCTGAATCTCGAGGCGCGATCGTTCGAGCTCCTGCTGGGTCTGGCTCAGCGCGTCAGTGACAGTGTTGAGCCGCTGCTCGATCTCGGTGATGCGCTGAGCATCCGGGGGAGCAGAGCCAGGATTAGACGCCCCCGTAGTCTGGGCATGAAGTGAGGTGTAGAGAAGCAGGATGGAGAGCAAGTAGAAGACGCAGCGACGTTGGGGCGGCGAGCACATGAAGATCAACCGCGAACCCAGGGCTACGCTCATAGCTGCTCCTGTCGTTGTTGTATTTTAGCTTCCTCTGCCATCTTCGTCTCTTTAGCTGCTTCTAACTGTCTGCGGCCGAACGACTGCAGAACCTGCTTGTAGAGCAGAACGCTGAACACCGTCTTACCCGGCACAGACTCCTGGAGCTTTACCTCTCCGCCATGCTCCTGAGAGATGTGCTGCGCCAGCGTCAGACCGAGGCCGACGCCGCTCTCCTTGCCTGCGCTTACAAAAGGTTGAAACAGAGTCTGACGAATCGACTCGGGAACCCCTTTGCCGGAGTCGCGTATGTCGATTCGAATCTTCTCTTCGTCCTCAGATAGTGTAACCATCACCTCTGGTTTGCCAGGGCCTGTCTTTGCGGCCTGGCAGGCATTGAGGAGCAGATTATAAAAGACGCGACTCAACTTCTTGCCATCCACCCATGCCTCGACGGGCTCCAAATGATCGGCCCAGACCTTGACCTCGCGGCCCTCGGGATGCTGCCGGATGGAGCTGATTGCACGTTCAACCAAGCCGTTCAAACGTTCGTTGTTCAGGTGCAGAATCTGCCCGGTCTGGCTGAACAAAACCAGCGACTCGATGAGGTCGGTCATGCTCTGCACCGCCTCCTTCACCTCGTGATGTAGTTCAAGACGCTCGTCGCTTCCGGTCTGCGCGAGACTCATAAATTCGGCGTTGGCGTAGATGGCGGAGAGATGATGGCGGAGATCGTGTGAGACCGAACTTGCCATTCTTCCAATGGTTGCGAGACGATCAGACTCGATGAGCTCCCGGTGTGTTCTTCTTAGCTCACTACGCATCCTGTCGAAGGCAAGCGCGAGCTCGCGCACCTCGGTTGCGCCTTCAACGCTGAGTTGATAGTTGAAGTCTCCCTGGCCCAAAGCACGGCTGCCCGCAACCAGCGTCTCCAGCGGACGAGTGACCGTACGCGATATCGAGACTGCGAGCAGAAGGCCGATCAACAACGACGCCAGTCCAAGCGCGAGTACCCACCGGTTGACCCGGCGCAGATATTCGCTTGCTCTGTCGTAGGACTTCAGTACTACCAGCCGAACCTCACCCTGCCCAGCGGCCGGGAGCGTGATCGCGTCCGCCATGTAGGTCTCGCGGTTGAGCTTGATCCTCTGCGGGATGACACTGGCGGTATCCAGGCTCTGGCTGAGCGCGCTGAGGTCCGAGAGTCTGGGCGAGTTCAGTGTGGTTGCGGCGACATCGCCGTTAACGAGAAATGCGACGTCCGCAGAAGCCACCTCACTGATCTGCTGGGCTACCTGGTGGTCGATGGCGTAGCCGATGATGACATAGCCAAGCTGAGACGCGTTCGCAGGCGGTCCGAAGTACAAAGGTTGAATCGACAGCTCGTACAGGTTCTGTCCGAACGCGATCATGCACGACTCTTCCGGATAGCTCATGCATGACTGAAGCCCTCTTTTGACAAGCTCCTCGTTCAGCATTGGGCCGCGGTTAGAGTAGGTCAGGAGTTTTCCGGTTGGGCTGGCAAGCGCGAAAAAATCGCTTCCGCTCACACTCCAGAACTCCTGGCTGCCGTCCTGAATGGTATGCGCGTCCTGTGTGGACATCAGCGCCTTCAGGCTAGGCAGGTCCGCGAGCAGGGCCGCCTCGCGCGCAAGCATCTGGTTACGCTGCATGGCGATATTGTGAAAGGTGCTGAGCGAGTGATCGAGGTCGGAGTTGAGACCCTTGCGGATCTCCTGTTGAACGCTGAGCCGAATGATGAGCAGGCACGTTGCAGTCAGCCCAAGCGAGACCGCCAGGAGCGAGACCATCAGGGTCGTGCGCATGCGCCACTGTTTCATTGAGTTACAGTCTATGCGAGGACATCAAATCCTACGCCTCTGCCACGAATTTATATCCAACTCCGTGAACGGTACGGAAGTGAATGGGATTGGCCGGATCGACCTCCAGCTTCTGGCGAAGCTTCAAGATCTGGTTGTCGACCGAACGCGTGGTGAGGTGAAAGTTCAAACCCCATACGTCGTTTAGCAGCTCCTCGCGTGCGATGGCTCTGCCAGGGTTGTCCAGAAAGTAGCGCAGCAGCTTGAACTCGTGCGCCGTAAGGGGAATCAAGACGCCGGATCGATGAATCTCCATCTTGAGAAAGTCAACGGAGACGTCGCCGAAGCCAAGAGGACTTCCTTCGATCTTTTTCTTCACGCGTCGCATGGCGGCCTGCACACGCGCCAGGAGTTCGCGTGGACTGAACGGCTTGGTCATGTAGTCGTCGGCGCCTGTCTCCAGCAGCAAGACCTTATCCGCCACATCTGTCACTGCGCTGAGAACGATGACAGGAGTGTCCTGCGACCACGCCTTGATCTCCTTGCACACACTCCGTCCCGACAGCCCTGGCAGCATCAGGTCCAGCACCACGGTCGCGGGCCGCATGTTCTTACACGCAGCCAGCCCGAGGGCGCCGTCGCCCTCAATGTGAACCTCGTAGCCCTCCGCGGTGAATTGTCTTCGGAGCGCACGCTGAATCCGTGGATCGTCTTCGATGACAAGAATCAAGCTCATACCAAATCTCCAATCTGTAGCAGTTGCAGAAGCTTTCTGAAAGTCTCTCTTCTAGTTTCCAACAGGAGAAGAGTGAATGTACTACGAAAAATGGAAATGACAAAGATCTGACATCATATGCTTTACCGTCAATTATCTGCTATCTGCGACTGAGTCTGCAGAGACATAGTACGCCGCGGCCGAATCGAGAGAAAACAGTACGTCTCTGCCGTTGTGGGCGCTGAGATAGCCAGAGCAAGTAGTTCATCCTACGGATGAGAAGCGTCCCACACGAGCAAGTTCGTCAAGACGTTCGATTGCCTGATCGAAGCTCTGGTAGCGGAGTTCGTAGACCGCAACCGAACAAAGTTGCTGGAGCGCCTCTATCTGTCTTCGCAGTACCTCTTCGGAGGAGTAGATTGTCTGACGAAAGTATTGCGATGCGACATCCTCGGAGAGAGACGACAACTCACTGCGGGCAGACGGCCGCCGATTCAGAAAGACGATCGAATGAATCGACGCCTCCTCCGCAGTAATCAGCCCCGGTAGCTCGCGCGTCGGCACTTCGATGGAGGGCTTTCCTTCCATACGTGAGGTAAGGTCGCGCCCCTGAATCTCCGGGAAGAGATCTGCCGCCGAAGGGCGAAACCGTACCTGCCTGGCGTTGCCGATCACACGGGGATGCCGTGCGTTGTGCAGAAGATAGCTCGCATCGTCCGAGGTATAGGTCCAGCCGGCGCGCGCACATGCGTAGGCGAGGGAGGATTTGCCGACTCCCGAATCTCCGCACAGCAGCACGCCATGGCCGTCTCGGCTGACGCACGCCGCATGGATAGCCGTAGCGTAGGACGTCGAGATCAACACCAGTGCAATGGCCTCAAGGAAGTGATACCGCAGATAACTACGGTACTCGAGGGACGCACGACTGAGCCATACCACTGCGACTCCCGCTTCGAGATCGCAGATAGCCTGATGATCGGCGTCGGCCACCATCGAAACAATATGTTGCTGTGTGCGCACAACCGGCGCTCGCGGACACTCCTTCCCGCTACCATCGACGACCCTAATTCGGATGCGCAGCGTCGGGCACGCGTGGCGCTGGGGGAGATAGCTCCAGCTTTCGCCCGCGGCGTCCAGAATCGCCTGGTCATTTGTGGTGATCTCGACAGCGAAGCCCAGCGGATAGAAGACTGCGCGAAGAGGCATCCTCAAACCTTCCAGCAAAGACTCGCTGAGAGTGGCCGCGCGTTCCTGAATCAGTCCCATCAAGAGGTCTTCTCCGTCGTCCCTGTTGCGCTTGTTAACCGCATCTTTTAGGAACAACTCCGAGTCTAGGCATCGACTTAAGCCTGGTTGTCACCGAATTGTCGGTGTTTCGTCACGATTTCGACATAACCTCGACAGGGCGGCTCGATCCCGCACGAACTCTTCCAGCATCCGGCAACTTACAATCTCAACATGTCCACCCCAGCGCGTCTCTCTGCGCAGGCATCGCTGCTGCCGCCTCTCGCCGCCATTGCGTTACAGTTCGTCGTTCTGTTTCTGCTCACGCTTCCAGCGCACGCGGTCATCGTTCGCGGCACCGTCACCAATCCCATGGGCGTCCCGGTCGGCAACGTCCGCGTTCAGCTGGTTCAGGGGCAACAGGTGGCGGCCTTCGGTTACACCACGATGGACGGTACCTACGAGATCCGCAGCTCCTCTGCCGGCCGGTTCATCTTGCTCGCCTCCGCGATGCCTTTCACGCCCAGCATCGGTCAGGACTTCTACGGGGGGCGGACCGACGTAGTCACACGCAATATCGTCATGGAATATGCCACGATTACTCCGCAGCTCGCGGTCACTTTGTCCGGTATACCCACACCTGTCCTGCAGGTTCCGTCTGCTGTCACCCTCATCCCCCAACCAGTCCTCGCCACGCAGACCGGTATCGCCAACGATCTCCGCCAGTCGTCCGGCGTGGAGGTCGTGCAGACCGGCCAGACCGGCGGCCCTGTCGATCTCTACGTTCGCGGCGGCGGTCCTGCAACCAACAAGATTCTGATCGACGGCATCTCCGCGACTGACATTGGCGGACGCTTCGATCTCAGCCCCGTCTCCACCATCGACCTCATCGGTCCGGAGCTCTACCGCGGAGCCAACAGCGCTCTCTACGGCACTGGGGCCGAAGCCTCTGTCCTTCGTCTTTCGACCACGCATGGCAGCTCTCTATGGCCCGTGCTCAACTACACTGGCGACGCGGGCAACTTCTCGACCTACCGCAACGAAGCCACGCTCTCCGGCACCCGCAAACGCCTCGACTACCTTGCCGGCTTCGGCCGCCTCAACACTTCCAACGCCCTTCCGCTCGACGAATATCACACCACCAACAGCCTCGCCGACATCGGCTACAGCGTCCTCACCAACACGCATGCGCGCTTCACCCTGCGCAACACCGACTCCGATACGGGCCTTCCCGGCCCGCATGATATCTACGACCTCTCCTCCTCTGGCAAGCAGTCCAACCAGGACCTCTACTCCGGCCTGACGGTCGAAAATCAATGGAAAGGGAACTGGCACAACCTCGCCCGGTACGGCATTGCTCGACGGCGGGAGCAGGTCATGCAGTTTGCCCCTACCGGCGAGCCTGTGACCACAGAAGTCGACGGTATCGCCAGCACCACCTACTATGGAGCCCCAGTCACACTCCGCGGAGCCAACGGTTACACCGCCTCTGGTCAGGCAGCCTTCTTCACTCCAAGCTTTGACGCTGTATCCAATCGCAACGAGTTTGACTATCAGACCGACTACACCTTCCCCTACCGCATCGCCGCGCTCTTCAGCTTCCAGTATGAGAACGAGCGCGCCCGTCTGCTCGAAGCCGATACCAACCAGCAGACACAGCGCACAAACTTCCTCTATACCCTGCAGGTGCAGGGTGACATCAAGCACCGCTTCTTCTATTCTCTTGGCGGAGCAATCGAGCGCAACAACCTCTACGGTACCGCCGGGACACCGCGTATCGGCCTCTCCTACGCTCCGGTTCGTCCCGGTCACCGCATCTTCCGCGGAACCCTCATCCGCGCCAACGTAGCCACCGGCGTGCAGGAGCCGCGTCTCGAGGCCGAGCTTACCAGCCTCGAAACCCTCCTCCAGCAGACCGGCAACGAATCTGCCATCGCCACTTATAACGTCCACCCCATCACCGCCGAGCGATCCCGCACCTACGACATCGCCGTCGACCAGAACATCCTCAACCAGAAGCTCATCCTCACAGCGGGTTACTTCCATAACCAGTTCAACCATCAGCTCGAATCACTCGCGGTAAACGGCCTCGAACACTACTTCGACATTCCCGCCACCCTCGCCGAACAACTTCCCGCTGCATCTCTCAATTCTCTCGCGTACCGCACCCAGGGCCTTGAAACAGAGATTCGGTATCAGCCTTTCATGCATCTCTTTCTCCGCGGCGGCTATGCCTATCTCGCCTCTATCGTCGAGCAATCCTTCAGCTTCGACGCCACCGCTGCCACCAGCGGCACTCCCGTCACCAATCCAAATATTCCCGGTATCGCTATCGGATCTCTCTCCCCGCTTGTCGGCAGCCGGCCCTTCCGGCGCGCTCCTAGCACCGGTTTCTTCGCCGTCCAGTACACCGTCAACCGTTTCTCCACGGCGTTTAAGGGCGCGCTCTCCAGCCGGAGTGATGACTCCACCTTTCAGCTAGACAATGATCGCGAGGGTGGCAATACGCTCCTTCTTCCCAACCGCAACCTCGACTCCGGCTACGCCAAGCTGGACCTCAATATGCTCTTCTCGGTCAGCTCACGCTTCACGGTCTTCACCCAGCTCGACAATCTCCTTAGCCAGCAACACATCGGTCCCATCGGCTACCCAGGCCTGCCATTCACCTTCCGGGCCGGCATGAAGATCAGGATCGGCGGCGACTAAGGCAGATGTCATACTCTTGTCATCCCAAGCCGCAATGAAGAACAATCGACGTGCTTCGGGGTCTGATAAGGTAATGCGTGCCTTGGCCGTCCTCTTCGCATCGAAGAGTGCGGCCGATAGTTTTCATCCGTCTAAACGGTAGAAGGAAAAAATATGACCCGATATCTTCTCGCTCTTGCACTTCTTACTGCGACTGCCGCTCAAGCCCAGGAAGGGCCCACCCCCACCCAGGCCCTTATCGCGCTCGACTCCAAGTCTCCCGCAACCGTAGCCGCGGCCAATATCGTCCTCAAGGTTGACAATCGGGTTACGCCCTTAAGCAGCCTCACCCCTGTCCCATCCAACGGAGTCGAGGTTGCCCTGCTGCTCGACGACGGTCTTCGTACCAGTGTGGGTCGCGAACTCGAAGACATGAAGGCGTTCGTCACTGGCCTACTCCCCGGAACCGAGGTCTTCGTTGGCTATATGCAGAATGGCCGCGTCGTTCCCGGCGGCAAACTCTCCGGCTTCACCTCCGATCTCGCCGCAGCCGCACAGGCAGTGCGTCTTCCCATGGGTATGGCCGGCGCCAGCGCCAGTCCTTACTTCAGCCTCTCCGACTTTGTGAAGAACTGGCCTGGGAGCGCGGAGAACCAGCCGGTCGCCCAGACTGCTGCGCCCGTTCACAAGGCTCGCTTTGTCCTCATGATCACCAACGGAGTCGACCTGTTTAACGGCAGCACCAGCGTCCTCAACCAGGACAGCCCATACGTCGCCAATACGGTCACCGACGCCCAGCGTGCCGGAATCCCGGTCTACTCCATCTACTTCTCTGACGCGGGCTTCCGTGGTCGCGGCCGAAGCAGCAGCTTCAGCGGTCAGAGCTACCTTGCCCAGCTCTCTCAGGGGACAGGCGGCGTGGCCTACTATCAGGGTCTGGGAAATCCCGTCTCAATGGCTCCCTTTTTCAAGCAGTTTCAGCAAGCGGTCGCCGACACCTACGTCGCCACCTTCCCCGCCAATGCGGATAAGAAAATGGTCGGTCTCAGGGTCTCCACAAACCTGCCAAAGACCAAGTTCCGCACCCAGGATCAGATCCGTCCGGGTACGGTTGTTCTCTCGCAGTAGTCCGTAGGCTTCGCTCTGCGGCATGATCTGTCCCTCCGTCATGCCGCAGAACGAATGTCCCGCACCTACATATTGACTCCCGCCGCCCTATAGATTGCCTGGATATACTGCATGTCCCGCAGGCCTTCCTCTCCAGGGCTGGTTGGCGTCTGGTTCTTCAGCACGCACTCCGAGAAGTGTTCCGCCTCCCGTGTAAACTGCGCCGGATCCTGATCCTGGCTCGTCTCATCGATCACGACGCGGGGCGCGTCTGGGCTATTGCCCTCGTAGTTGGCCCGCAGCCGCACACCGGAGTAGTCATATACCGGCCCCATCTCTAGGTTGCCCTTGCTCCCGAAGACCTTGAAGTACCCCGACATCTGCGCTCCGTATGTACTGCTGCCTGTGGCCAGTACTCCTGAAGGAAACTTCAGCGTCCAGGACACGTTCTCCTCCATCGTGTCGAATCGCCCGTCGTGGTCGATCGTAGAGACCACACCGGTAAACTTTACCGGCTCCTCGCCTGTCAGATAGCGGCTCGCGTTCAGCACGTAGATCCCTACATCGAACAGCGATCCGCCTCCCGCCAGCGCCTTGTTTAGCCTCCACTGGTTCGGCTTCGCATTGAAGCCGAACGCCCCGTTGATGGTCTCGACCGTCCCTATCGCACCATCGCGGATCAGCTTGATCGCCTTCAGATTCAGCGGATCATAGTGCAGCCGGTATCCGATCATCAGCTTCACCTGCATCAGCTTGCATGCGGCGATCATCGCCTCGGCCTCGCTCACCGTCGTCGACATCGGCTTCTCACACAGCACATGCTTGCCCGCCTTGGCCGACCGGATCGTGTACTCCGCGTGCATGCTGTTCGGCAGCGCAACGTACACTGCGTCGATCGTCTTGTTCTCGCGCATCTTGTCCATGTCTTCGTAGCTGTAGATGGAGCTCTTCGGCACGCCATATTGCGCGGCGATCCGCTCGGCTTTATCGCGATGCCCGCTCACCAAACCCGTGATCTTCGAGTTGGAGCTCTGCTGTACCGCGCGCATGAAGTGGTCCGCAATCACCCCCAGTCCGATGACGCAGTAACCCACCTTGCCGTCACCCGGAGCTTCGGCAAATGACGATGATGGCAGCGCCCGTGCTGCAAGGCCCATTGCACCAAGTCTAGAAAAATCCCGACGCGAAATCCTCATGTCACCTCTCTTCAAACTGCTGCAGCCATCCTAACCCAATGCTTAAAGAGCAAAGCCCCGGAGGATCTCCGGGGCTCGTCTTTTTTCGTAAAACAGCTTCTTAGTACATGCCGTCCATACCGCCGCCGCCATGCTGATGTCCGCCGCCCGCAGCTTCCTTCTTCTCCGGGATATCGGCGATCATCGCTTCGGTGGTCAGCATCAGACCGGCGATCGAAGCAGCGTTCTGCAGTGCAGTGCGCGTTACCTTCGTCGGGTCGATTACGCCAGCCTTTACCAGGTCCTCGTAGGCGCCAGTTCCGGCGTTGTAGCCGTAGTTGGACTCCTTCGACTCGTGGATCTTGCCGATCACAACCGCGCCCTCTTCGCCAGCGTTCGAGACGATCATGCGCAACGGCTCTTCGATCGCGCGACGGATGATCGAGGCACCGATCTTCTCATCGCCTTCGAGAGTCTTGATCACTGCCTCAACTGCCGAGGTGCAACGAACCAGGGCAACACCGCCGCCCGGGACGATACCTTCCTCAACAGCCGCGCGTGTCGCATGCATCGCATCCTCAACACGAGCCTTCTTTTCCTTCATCTCGGTCTCGGTTGCCGCACCGACCTTGATCACTGCAACGCCGCCAACCAGCTTGGCCAAGCGCTCCTGCAGCTTCTCACGGTCGTAGTCGGAGGTGGTCTTCTCAACCTGCGCGCGAATCTCCTTCACGCGGCCTTCGATCTTGCTGCCCTCGCCGCCGCCATCGACAATGGTGGTGTTGTCCTTGTCGATCGTGACGCGCTTCGCAGTGCCCAGATCCTCGATCTTGACGCCCTCGAGCTTGATGCCGAGGTCTTCCGTGATCGCCTTACCCCCCGTGAGGGTGGCAATGTCTTCGAGCATCGCTTTGCGGCGATCGCCGAAGCCAGGAGCCTTTACTGCAGCCACGTTCAGCGTGCCACGCAGCTTGTTGACCACCAGGGTTGCCAGCGCCTCGCCGTCTACATCTTCGGCGATGATGACCAGCGGCTTCGCGGTCCGTGCAATCTGCTCGAGCAGGGGGAGCAGGTCCTTCATCGATGAGATCTTCTTCTCGTAGATCAGGACGTACGGATTCTCAAGCGCAACTTCCATCCGCTCCGCATCCGTCACGAAGTAAGGCGAAAGATAGCCGCGGTCGAACTGCATACCCTCGACCACATCCAGCTGAGTCTCCATCGTGCGCGACTCTTCCACGGTGATGACGCCGTCCTTGCCAACCTTCTTCATCGCCTCGGCGATGATCACGCCGATCTGCGAGTCCGAGTTAGCCGAGATCGTTCCGACCTGAGCGATCATGTCGCCCGAGACCGGCTTCGACAGCTTGCTCAGAGCTCCGCCAACCACAACGCCATGCTCATCGCGCTTGCCGATGATGGCCTCGACAGCCTTGTCGATACCGCGCTTCAGCGCCATCGGGTTTGCACCGGCGGCAACCGTCTTTACACCCTCGCGGTAGATCGCCTGGGCGAGAACCGTAGCGGTCGTGGTACCGTCGCCGGCAACGTCCGAGGTCTTCGAGGCAACTTCGCGAACCATCTGCGCGCCCATGTTCTCAAGCGAGTTCGGCAGTTCGATCTCTTTGGCAACCGTGACGCCGTCCTTGGTAATCGTCGGCGAACCGAACTTCTTCTCAATAACGACGTTGCGTCCCTTGGGACCCAGCGTGACCTTCACTGCGTCAGCCAGAATGTTGACGCCACGCAGGATAGCCTGACGTGAATCTTCTCCATGCAGAATCTGTTTTGCCATTGTGTTGCTCCTGTTTTCAGCCCGCAAGCTGATCAAAGTTTTTGTTGGAGTGAGGTGCCCGAGCGCCGATTATGCGGCAAAGCCGCGGTATACGGTACTTACTTCTTGAGGATGCCGAGGACTTCTTCTTCGCGCATGATCAGCAGCTCTTCGCCGTCGATCTTGATCTCTGTGCCCGAGTACTTGCCGAAGAGGATGTTGTCGCCAGCCTTCACATCCAGGGGAAATACCTTGCCTTCGTCGTTCGACTTGCCCTTGCCGACCGAGATGACCTCGCCCTGCTGTGGCTTCTCTTTTGCGGAGTCCGGGATGATGATGCCGCCACGAATGCTCTCGCCCTCTTCAATACGCCGAACCAGAATCCGGTCATGCAGCGGTGTAAACGATGTTGTCGCCATTGCTTTACATCTCCTTGGTGCAATTTTTGGCGAACGGGATCTCCGTCCGCGGTTACATCACGCGGCAAGTCCCGGCGAAGCCGTAACCTGCCGCAAAACTGTGGAGTAGCTGCCGCCATGGCCGCAAGGACCAGAACTCAAGGCCTCCCGCTCAAACCTCAAAGCCGGTTAGCACTCAAGCCCTCCGATTGCTAACGATAGTCAGCTCGATTCTCTCTGTCAACTCCGCTACGTGAAATGTGAGTGAAAGTCACGCAAGCCTTTCGGCGCTTCAACTCTCCAGCCAGACCCGCCTCCGGGTGCCCCATATTCACTGCAAAAGTCGTAGAATGTAACGATGCGGTCACGTTCCACCTTCTGTCTTTCACTCGCCCTTACATGCTGTATCGCCTTCGCCTCCGGTCTTACGGCCCACGCTCAGGATGCCAGCCCTACCCAGGACGCGCCCGTGGTCAAGCGTGGCCGCAAATACAAGGCTCCCCCCGCCACCTCGCACATTGAGGTCACCGTTCGCAAGAAGTTCAATGGCAAGCCCATCATGAACGCCGCCGTCATCTTCGACTCGAAGAAGGATGGCAAGGACGAGGGCAATCTCGAGGTCAAGACCGACCCGGATGGCAAGGCCACCATCGATGTGATCCCCACTGGCAGCACCGTCCGCGTGCAGGTCATCGCCACGGGCTTCGCCACCTTTGCTGAAGAGTATCTGGTGACGGAATCCAGCCGCGAGATCGAAGTCTCCCTGCTCCGGCCGAAGGAGCAGGTCTCCGACTACGTGGACAATGAGGGCAAGACCACGACCAGAAAGCCCGGAGTTCAGGAGCCTGCGAGGACGCCACCGCCGACGGCTCAGCCCATCCCTGCGCCTCCTGCTCCCAGCACCCCACCGCAGCAGTAGCTCATCTGCTTCAACGTTTCAAGTCTTGAGTACAGGTAAGGCAGCAAAATCATGGATAGTAAGCCGCTAAAAGGGAAGACAGTGCTCGTCACCGGAGCGGCCAAACGCATCGGCCGCGCTATCGCGCTTGTGCTTGCAGAGGCCGGCGCCAACGTGGCCATCACCTACCTCGGCTCTCAGGCGGAGGCGGAAGAGACAGTCCGCGCTCTGGCATCGTTCGACGTCGATGCTCTGGCTGTTCGCTGCGATCTTCGCGACCCCGAGAGCATCGTGCAGACGGTCTCCTCCGTGGTTGAAGAGTTTGGTCAGCTCGATCTCCTGGTTAACAACGCCGGGGTATTCGAGTCCGTTGCTCTTGAGAACATCTCAGCCGATCAGTGGGATGCCATGTTCACGACCAATACGCGTGCGCCCTTCCTGATGGCGAAGGCCGCGCATTCGCATCTTCGCGCTGCACGTGGGCGCATCCTGAACATTGGCTCTCTTGGCGGCCTCCATCCGTGGGCGACCCACGCGCACTACTGCACGTCTAAGGCGGCTTTGCATATGCTCTCGCAGACGATGGCGAAGGCCTGGGCGCCGGAGATCAGCGTTAACTGCGTGGCTCCCGGCATGATCGTTCAGGGCGAGGTGGATGAGGCCTATGAGCACTTCGCTCGCAAGACTCCGATGCAGCGCAATGGGACTGCGCAGGATGTCGCAGCGGCTGCGCTCTTCTTCGCCACCGCACCCCACTTTATCACCGGTCAGCTTCTGGCCGTTGACGGTGGGCTAGGCCTCTAAAACTCACTCAAGATTCTGTCCTGCTGGACGGGCCCACTGCTCGTGGGGAGGTCACTTCGTGACTTTTGTACCCCTACGGTTGCTCCTCTCGTTGGTCGGGATTAGCCTATTGCCGACCAGCGGGAGGCCACTTTGCTGATGATCCTGCCACGACAAGGTATATGCGTCACGAAGTGACCTCCCGCTGAGTAAGCGGCCCGTCCGGCAGGACATTATCTTCAGCGGTCCTTACCGCCCACAAGCCGTTGCCACCAGCTCTTCGGTTTCAGATCCTCGTAGAGTTCGAGCGGTTCCATCTGCGGCGGCAGCGGCTTGCCTATAAACGCCGCCAGCGGATTCGACACGCACAGCAGATGCGCATAGTCCGGGCCGTATCTCTTCGCCACAAGGTCCAACGCCTCCTGCATCCTGGGTGGCCGTGAGCTGGTGTTATGAGCGTCGGTCGCGAGGAAGTGCACCCAGCGCTTCTCCAACAGGCTCTGCGCCATGCGCTCGGCGTGCTTGCCCATGCGGCCCACCACCGAGCCTGCCGTCACCTGGATCAGCACCCCGCCGCGCAGCCAGTCGATCAGCCGCTCTGGGTCGCTCTGCAGCGTTGGATTTCGTTCCGGGTGAGTCAGGATCGGCGTCAGTCCTGCGAGCTGGAGCTGGTAGAAGATATCGGTCAATCCGCGTGGCAGTCCGTAGTCGGGGACTTCGACCAGTAGGTATCCCTGGCCGTTGATGCTGTAGCGTTGCGGATCGAGCTTCGCCTCCTGGATGTTCTCGTACGACATGTGAAAGTCGCATCCGCGGCCAAGCTTCAGCCCTACGTTTTCGCTGTCGAGAAGCTGCCGCAGCTCTTGAATCTTGTCGGCGACGATGCCGGGCTCGTAGGCGTATTGGCCGTTCGCGTGGGGTGAGCATACGACGTGCGTGATGCCGTCAGCCGCAGCCATCTTCGCCATGGCAACCGAGTTATCGAGACTCGAAGCACCATCGTCCATGCCCCACAGTAGATGGTGGTGAATATCAATCATAGCGTTGCAAGCTTACCACCGTACACGGCGCTGTATCAGTGCTTAGCGAGTGCGGTGAGGGACTCTGCCATGGCCTGGAATAGCAGGAGACCGTCCGCGGAGCCGAGCAGGGTTTCGCTCGATCGGTCGGGGTGCGGCATCAGTCCGAGCACGTTGCGGCCCTCGTTCAGAACACCCGCGATATTTTCGAGCGAGCCGTTCGGATTTGCGGATGCGTTGATATCGCCCTGCGGGGTTGCGTAGCGAAAGGCGATGCGGTCTTCCTTCTTCAGCGTGGCCAGCGTGTCGGCGTCGCAGAAGTAGTTTCCTTCCATGTGACCGATGGGCATCTGCAGGATCTGCCCTTGTTTCAGGGCGTGCGTGAAGGGGGAGTCGGCGGTCTCGGTGCGGAGGTGGGTCTGCTTGCAGATGTAGTGTTGATGCGCGTTTCGCATCAGTGCGCCGGGTAGCAGAGCGGCTTCGCAGAGGATCTGAAATCCGTTGCAGATGCCCATGACGAGGCCTCCGTTGGCGGCGAACTTCTTGACCGATTGCATGACCGGAGCGAAGCGGGCGATAGCGCCGGTACGCAGGTAGTCGCCGTAGGCGAAGCCGCCGGGGACGAGGATGGCGTCGCAGCCCTGGAGGTCTTCAGAGGCGTGCCAGAGGTAGGTTACAGGCTGCTGGGCGATCGCTTCGACGACGTGGTGGGTGTCATGGTCGCAGTTGGACCCGGGGAAGACCAGAACGCCAAATTTCATGCTTTAAGGATAGCATTTTGCGCGATGGAGACTTGAAATCGGTATGGTTTTGCAGAAAAAAGCGGGTTGTGGTGGAGGGTGCGGTTTTAGAGGGGGTTTGTACGTTTCCACCATGCAAACTGATGGTTTGTTGCTGGTGAGTTGTGGTGATTAGCGTGGCAGACGTGGTGATTTGGCACCACGTCTGCGAACGGCTAAAAGTACGACAGGTTTTTGAAGTTTATTTTTTGACCATCTTCTAAGCCGGGGCGTAGATGGCGAAGCCTCGGGGAGGGGCGGGGAACTCGGAGTTGCCATCGGCGTCGGTGGTGCGCTCGTCCGGGTGGGCGGTGTCGTGGCCGTCCCAGGCGATAGGTGTGAACTTCTGATTCGGCCACTTGGTTTTGACCGAGGTGCCGGACCACTTGTCACCGAGGTTGTTGAGTACGTAGATGAGGCCAGGCTGATCGACCTTGTCGTCCTTGAATCCAACGCGCTGCATGATGTAGAGGTCGGGGTCGGCGTGGAGGATCTGGGAGTCGCCGCCGGCGAACTTGTGGTGAGCGGTGATGAGGGCGTCGATTCCGTTGGGTGTGCCAGGGCGGGCGAGACTGTTGTTGTAGTAGTCGTACCAGAAGATGCTGGGGTAGCCCTCGTGCACCATGATGAACGAGTAGGCCATCATCTTGTCGTTCACGATGGCGTTGTCGCCCATGTCGTGGTTATCGACGAAGGTGGCGGCGTGCAGGGGGCGCTTCATCACGACCGCGCCGCCGTCGGTCAGGTTGCGCAGGTCGTAGTTCGGCGTGTCGCAGACGTCCTTCAGTTTGTAGCGCAGCGGAAAGTCGAAGGCTGCGATCTGGGTGTCGGTCATCTTGTTTACTTTGTCGAGCCACTTCTCGATGTCTTCGCCGCCTGACCACATCTCTCCGACGACGTAGGGTGTGAACTCCTTGTCGTCTTTGACGTAGCGATACTTGGCCAGCAGACCGATCATCCATGCGCCGTATCCCTTGACGAAGTCGAAGCGGAAGCCGTCGAAGCCGAGCTCTTCGATCAGGAAGCGGGCGTACTCGAACATGGCGGTGTAGACGGCGGGGTTGCGATGGCAGAGATGAGGGAAGCCGGCGAAGTTTTCGCCCTCCATCATCACCTGCTCATAGCGGCTGGGATGGAAGCAGTTCCAGTCGCGGGGAAACTTGCCGGACTTCGGATTGAACTTGGTCCAGCGCTTCTGTCCGTCGAGGGGATTGACCTCCTCCTCATCGGCTCCGGAGTTGTGGTTGATGACCATGTCTGCGTAGAGCCCGATGGTATGTTCGTGCGCCTTGGCGATCAGTGCTTCCAGCTCGGCACGGTTGCCGTAGAGCGTCTTGACGCCACCCTTCTGGTCGAAGTCGCCGAGGTCGAAGTAATCGTATGGGTCGTATCCGACGGAGGTGTGGTCGGAGGCCTTCGAGACGGGCGGAAGCCAGAGGGCGTTGAATCCGGCCTTGTTGAGGTCCTCAATCTTTTCTGCGATTGTGTTCCACCAGTTGCCCTCTTGCTTCTCTGCCTTCGGCGCATCCCAGTAAAAAGCCTGCATCATGACTGCCATTGGTGAATCTCCGATGTGTGTGTCTACACTGGCCCGAAGCTACGTTTGAGATAGGAGGGGCGCGCTAAGCTATAGTTCTGCTTTAGCAGGTCTGATGCGGTGGAGGACGGTCAGGTTGGTATGGACATTCGAAACAACAATACGACCGCGAATCTGAAGACGGCGGGCGGTGCGCTGCTGAACTGGTGGCGGGCGGCTACGCTGGATGCGCTGATCGTCGGCGTTCTGTGGCTGGTCGGGCTGGAGCTGATACACGTTCCGTTCGCGCCGATGTGGGCGATTCTAGGCGGGCTGCTGCAGATTATTCCTACGTTCGGCGGGATGATCGCGCTGATCGGGCCGGTGCTGGCGGTGGCCTTCAGCGGGCACGATGAGTGGAGGCTGGGGCTGGTGCTCGGGCTCTACGGGCTGATCGTAATTCTGGAGGGCCTGGTGATTGGGCCGTACGTTCTGCATCGCACGACGAAGGTTCCGTGGTGGGCTGCGTTCCTGGGGCCGATTGTGCTGGGGATCATCATTCCGTTTTGGGGTGTGCTGCTTGCGCCTCCGCTGTTGGCGGTGGTGTTTGCGTTTCGCAAGCAGACGCCTCCTGCGCCTCCACTCTGAACGATGGCTTCATGTGTTTTTCTATGTCGCCCCGGCCGCATCGAATATCAGTGAGGTGATTGCTAATGCGTTTCGAACAGACAGAGCTTTTGAACATTGCCTTTGAGATGGACGGCGCGCTGTCCGGGCCGCCTGTATTTCTGCTCCACGGATGGCCAGACGCTCCAGCATCCTGGGAGAGCGTAGCTTCGACGCTGCAAGGCAATGGATATAAGACGATTGCGCCTTTTCTGCGTGGGTCTTATCCAACTGAATTTTTATCTCAGGCCACGCCTAGATTCGCGGGGGCGGTTGCGATGGCGCAGGACTTGATCGATCTGGCGGACCGATTGGGGATCGAGCGGTTCTCGATACTAGGGCATGACTGGGGAGCACGTATTGCCTATACGGTGGCGACGCTCTTTCCAGATCGCGTTCGTGGCATCGCCACTCTGGCTTTGGCGTACCAGCCGCGCGGTGAATTTCACTTAGGAACCTTCACGCAGTCGAGGCAGTTCTGGTACCAGTTCTTTCAATGCACTCCGGCAGGATCGGAGGCGGTGCGTCGTGATCCTGTTGGATTCGCTCGCATTCAATGGGAGACATGGAGCCCGAAGGGATGGTTCAAAGAGGAGGAGTTCAGCTTCGCCAATAAACACTTCGATCATCCTGACTGGGCAGAGATTACGTTGAATGCCTATCGCTCGCGTTATCTCTCTGGTGAGAATTTTGATCCGCGCTACGACCAGCTCCAAGCGAGACTGAAGAAGATAGAACGGATTGAAGTTCCGACACTCATGATTCACGGTGCGTCGGACTTCTGTGACCTTCCATCGTCCTCGGAGGGGCAAGAGAAGTCTTTTTCGAATGGTTATGAGCGGATTCTTTTGGAAGGCGTCGGCCACTTTCCGCATCGAGAGGCTCCGGCGGCGGTCGCTGAGTCCGCGCTGAGATTCTTGAAACGGATTCACGGTTAGGTGTGCGGGTTTTAGGCGCCGAGTTTGTAGCGGGTCTCGGCGAGTCGATAGAGCGGTCGCCAGACGAGGCGGTTGGTGGTGACGACGATCAGGGCCATGACGATGGTGGCGAGCAGAAGGACGGGGAACTGGCCGCCGCCCGTGGCTTCGCTGATGATTGCGCCGAGGCCGGTGGTCTGGAGAATCTGTCCCTTGATGGGGAAGTATTCGGCGATGATGCTTGCGTTCCAGGCGCCGCCGGATGCGGTGACCAGGCCGGTGATGAGGAAGGGAAAGATGCCGGGGAGGATGACTGTCTTCCAGCGTTGAACGGTGTTGAAGCGGAAGAGGGTCGCGACTTCTTTGAGGTCGGAGGGGATGGCCATGGCTCCAGCGATGACGTTGAAGAGGATGTACCACTGCGTGCCGAGGAGCATGAGGGCGATGGAGCCGATGCCCATGCCTCCGCCGATGCGTACGAGCGCGAGCAGCAGAACAGGGAAGAGCGCTGCCGCGGGGACCGATGCGGCGATCTGCGCGAGGGGCTGTGCGATGCGCGCGAGGCGTGGGTTGGAGCCGATGGCGACCCCGACGGGAATCGTCCAGGCGGAGGCGAGCAGAAGAGAGAAGTTGACACGAAGAAAGGTCGCAAGCGCGCCCTGAAGGATGTGAAGGTACTGCGCTCCCGGGAGAGGCCGAAGCAGGACGACGGCTTGAAATGCGGCGTAGAGGACGGCGACGGCGACGATGATGAGGGCAAGGACACGAACGGCGAGGGTTCGGATACCGGATGCGGGCTTGACCACGGTGAGCCGGTGCAGCTTTGCCAGACGTCTGTCTGCGAGGCGGGTGTAGAGGCCTTCGGTGAGGGGCATGATGGTGTGCTGGCGAATGCTGTGGAGGGCGTTCGACTGGGTGAGCAGATGCAGGATGGGCGATGTGACGCGGCTGCTGCTCTCGACCTGCTCGAACTTGAACTTGTCGCTCCAGGCGATGAGAGGGCGCCATACGAGCTGGTCGGTGGCGACGATAATGAGGATCATGACGGCGAGTCCCCAGGCGATGGCTACGCCGTTGCCCGCGTCGGCGGCGGTCTGGAGGTAGGAGCCGAGGCCGGGGAGGCGGAAGTCGCGCGAGCCGAGGTGAAACATCTCGCAGACCATGAGGAAGAACCATGCGCCTGCGACGGACATGATGGAGTTCCAGATAAGTCCGATGGCGGCGTAGGGCAGCTCGAGCTGGAGTAGACGCTGGACGCGTGAGAAGCAGTAGATGCTCGTCGCTTCCATTAGTTCTCTGGGGATGCTCTTGAGCGAGGAGTAGAAGCTGAAGGCCATGTTCCAGACGGAGCCGGTGAAGATGAGGACGATCGCTCCCATCTCCACGCCAAGCTGGCGAGTGGGGAAGAGCGCGATCATGGCGAGCATGACGGGCGGCAGAAAACTGAGGACAGGGATCGATTGCAGGATGTCGAGGATCGCAATCATCACCTTCTCGGCGCGGCGGTTGTAGGCAGCGATGTAGCCGTAGCTGATGGCGAAGAACAGGCTGAGGAGATACGCCAGGCCGATGCGCACCACGGAGTAGAAGGCGTAGCGCGGAAGGGCGCGGGGGCTGAGCGAGACGACGATGCCGGGCTCGGGGCGGCCTGCCCAGAACATGGCGATGCGAACGACGCCGTAGAAACAGGCGAGGCCGATCGCGGCGATGCAGAGATCGAGCACGAACGGCCAGCTGCGCTGCAGCACCTGCGACCGCGCAAGGGTCTCCCGTCCACGAATGTTGCTGAAGCTGTGCGGCAACCTCATCATGCGTCGATCTCCGTGGAGGAGGGTGCGCCGACGTCGTGATGGAATTTTTCGGACTGGATGAAGCGACGGCGGGAGGCGTCAAAGTCGAAGAGCTCCGCATACCGGCCCCAGTTGATGGCGGTCTCGAGTTGGCGCAGGGTCTCGTCTTCGCTGAACTGCTCGTCGAGCATGTCGTGGAAGAAGTCCTCGGGAACGCTGCGGTCGCTCTTGGAGCGGATGGCGCGGACGATCTGGCGCAGCAGCAGGACGTTCTCTACGGCGGCGTGGCGGAAGAGTTCTTTCTGGCGGAGAATCTCAGAGTTGGCGTACTCGGTGCCGGTGGCGGTGATGGCAGCGTCGCCCTCGGTGACGGTGAGGAAGCCGAGGAGCTGCGCGGCGTCGACGATGGGGAGCAGGTCGTCGATCTGGAAGGCGAGGTCGTCGGCGAGACGGTAGATGTCGTCCTTGCCGTTGTGGTCGAGGACGAGTTCGAGCAGTCCGGCGATTCCGCCAGGGCGGGCGTGGGGGAGCATCTGGTAGTGCATCTGGCGCTGGTCGCGGACGGGCTTTCCGGTGGAGGTCTGCGGGAGCGCGGGGGGCTGGGCGTCGGGCTGCGTGAGCACCTTGTAGATGTAGTCGACGAGCTGGGTGAAGGCGGTCGCCTTGCGGTCGCGCGGGTGCTCGATTGCCACCTTGAAGTCGGTGCGGACGTGGCCGGGGTTGCGTCCAAGCACGATGATTCGGTCGGCGAGCAGGACGGCCTCTTCGATGTTGTGGGTGACGAGAAAGATGGCCCGGGTGGGGATGGTGTTGTTCTGCCAGAGCTCGAGCAGTTCGCTGCGCAGGTTCTCGGCGGTGAGGACGTCGAGCGCGGAGAAGGGCTCATCCATGAAGAGGACCTCGGGCTGCACGACGAGGGCGCGCGCGAAGCCTACACGCTGGCGCATGCCGCCGGAGAGCTCCTTGGGGTAGGCCGCCTGGAAGCCGTCGAGGCCGACGGTTTCGAGGATCTTGAGGCTCTGTTTGCGCCGCTCTACGGGCTCCATGCCGCGAGCCTTCAGGGGCGCTTCCACATTCTCAAGGACGGTGAGCCAGGGGAAGAGCGCGAAACTTTGAAACACAATAGAAACATTGACGTCGGCGGTTGCGATGGGTTTTTCGTGCCAGTAGACCTCGCCCGCAGACGGCGCGGAGAGGCCGGTCAGCATGCGCAGCAGAGTGGACTTTCCGGAGCCGGATGGACCCAGCAGCGCGACGATCTCTCCGGTGCTAATCGACAGGTCGGTCGGCGAGATGACCTGGATTCGATTTTCGCTCGGTTGCGCATAGTATTTTTCGACACGTTCGGCACGGATAATCGCTGTCTGCATAGGTTTTCAGTAATACGATATAAGTTCCCCGTAAATTGTGTAGTTTGTCCGTCAACCAGCACTGCGCTCAGCGTATCATTACTGTGTGGGCAGTAATAGTAAGGCGACGCCTGTGAACGTTACATTTATAAAAACGATGATGAAAGACTCATCCTTTGGGGAAAACTGAGCATGGCAGATCCGACATCCACCGCCGCATCCAAACCGAAAGTACTGGTTGCCGATGACGAGCAGGTTATTGCAAATACGCTTGCAATTATTCTCAATCAGGCAGGCTTCGAGGCGCGCGCGGTCTTCAGCGGAGAGAAGGCGATCGAGATGCTCGACAGCTTTCAGCCGGATATGTTGATCAGCGATGTCATCATGACCGGCATGACCGGAATTGAAGCGGCGATCATCACACGCAACAAGCTGCCGAAGTGCAAGATTCTTCTCTTCTCGGGACAGGCTGCGACCGCCGACCTGCTGGAGAAGGCGCGCACACAGGGCCATGAGTTTGAGATTCTCGCCAAGCCGGTTCATCCAACCGATCTGCTGGCGAAGCTCCGCGGCTAAACGTAACCGCCGCCATCGCTGGCGGCGTTCAACAACACAGGGCGATTGGCGGATTGAGGCGGAACGAGTGTTCTGCGTTAGTCTGTTGATCGCCCGGTATCGTGGGATTCTGGCGATTCCACAGGATGCTGTTTTCTTTCCTTCACCTTTACGGCCGGAACCCCTGCATAGACCGTCCACGGCTCAAGATTCCTGGTCGCAACCGATCCCAGTCCAAGCACAGCGCCTTCCCCTACATTAACGCCGGGGGCTACCGAGGCGCGCGCGCAGATCCAGGCGTAGGGACCGATGCTCATCTCGTAGGCGATGAGCGGGAACGCGGGGTCGTCGTAGTCGTGGGTGGCCGCGCAGACGTAGGCATCCTGCGAGAGAATCGCATGCGAGCCGAGGTGGATGGGAGCGGGATTGTAGATCTCGGCTCCATCGCCCGCCGTTACCTGGTCGGCGCATACGAGATTCCACGGAGCCCAGATCTTTGACCCCGGATAGAAGTGACAGCCCGGTCCCATCTTGGCCCCGAAAGAGCGCAGAAGAAACGCTCGCCAGGAGTGTAACGGTCGCGGTGACATTTTATAGAAGACAGCCCAGCAGAGGTTCCAAACCAGGCGGTGCAGCCTGTTGCTGACGGAAAATGCGGGGCGAAGGTACGGGTCCGCCGCTGTGTCCGCCGAGATGTGTTCCGCCGCGTTGTAGTGAATCTGCTTTGGCATCGGTGTGGCACCTACTCCGGATCGACGATGCTTGGGGTAAGAACTGTGGCTGTTCCAAATAGCCGGATGATGGCCTTGGCGTTCTCCCGCATGTCGTAGCGGCTGTGGAAGCACTGATATGCGAGCTCCGCCATGTGCTGCCGCTCTGCGATGGTCATGAAGATCCATCGCTGCAGCAGGCGAAGAGTGCCGTCCGGGGTATCGAGCTCCATCAGGCCCGCGCCGTCGGCTGCGATATCTTCGGCGATGTTGACCTTATCGGCGAGTAGTACGGGCTTGCCGCATGCGAGGGCCTCCGCGACGGCGATGCCGAAGTTCTCCTGGTGCGAGGGCAGAATGAACGCCTCGGAGCCAAAGAACGCGCCCCACTTTGCATCTCCCAGAACCATGCCGGGCCAGAAGACGCGACTCGCGATGCCTGACTTTTCTGCGGTCGCCTTCAGCTTCGCACTCCACTGCTGCTGGTCGGGGCCGGCCATCACGAGGTACAGATCGGGATCGGTCGCAGCAACCTTCGCGAAGGCGTCGATCAGCATGTCGCAGCCCTTCTTGCGATGGATTCTTCCGAGGAAGAGAAGGTACCGTTTGCCCTTTGCCTGCGGGCAGATCTCGAAGAAGGTTCTCTTCTGCACCTCAGGATCGCCGGTGGGTCCGCTGGCCCCGTAGGGAACCACGTAGGCGTTCCAGCGGTGCATCCAGAAGCTCTGCTCGGCCAGCCGCTTCTCGGCCTTGGAGGTGAAGAGGACGCGATAGGCGTCGCGCAGAATCCAGTACTCCGCCGGTATCCAGTAGAGCCACTTCTTGATGTGCTTCAGGGGGAACGCGTGTTTGAAGTAGGGGTCCAGCATGCCGTGCGTGAAGACGACGTAAGGGGTGTTGCCTGCGAGCGTGCGCCACGCAGCGTATCCGCAGTACTGCCACAGTCCGTTGACGACGACGCCGTCGAAGCGATGGCGATTATCGCGAAGCCAGGGCAGCAGTTTGGCGTTGAAGCCGTAGGTGGTGTTGGTGGGTCCGAGCGCGTGAACGGGGAAGCCGATGTCGTTCAGATAGGGAGCCGACGGATCGTCGAGCGTGACGACCTCGCCGGTGTAGCCGATGGGGCCGTAGCTCAGCAGCACCCTGACCGACTCGGTGGGTCCACCGGCTGACGGGTTCAGGGTTCCGATTATGTGAAGAATTCGCATCAGTCTCCGATTTCCTCTTGAGCATAGCAGCAGAATTCGCCCCTTCTCGACGTATCTGCAAGGGTTTGTACGCTATGCCGTTACCTTCCTCGTGACCTGTGCGATCGCCTGCCGCAGCCCATGAATATCCTGCTCAAATCCCCACTGTTGGATGCGCGACAGACCGCGCTCGCCCATCGCCGCCGCGATCGCAGGCGTGGCCAGCACGCGGCGCAGCGCATCGGTCAGGGAGGCGATATCTCCGGCCGGGAAGACGCAGCCCTCGACGCCGTCTTCGATCAGGTCCGGCTGACATCCTACATCGTCGGAAACGATCACGGCGCGCCCGGCGTTCATCGCCTCATTGACGACCAGTCCCCAGGGCTCGTCCCGCGATGGCAGCACGAAGACGGAGGCGATATCGAAGAATCTCGGCATCTCGGATTGATTGCGGAAGCCGCAGAAGCGGATGCTCTCGAGGCCGCTCTCTGCTGCGCGCCGTTCCAACTGCGCGCGCATCTCTCCGTCGCCCACGATGACGAGATAGGGAGGCGCTGCCATCCCTTGTACGAGCTGGAGGTAAGCCTCAAGGAGATTGCCGCAGCACTTGCGCGGCTGTAGTTTGGACGCGAAGAGGATTACGGGTCGTGAGGCGTCGAGGCTCAGCTCGTTGCGTAGCTCGGCTCGTCCTGTGACTGCTTCGCGGCTGCGGGTCTGGAAGTAGTCGTTGTCCACCGCGTACGGCATGAGGTACTGGGGAACGCCCTCGCCGAGGTGATGGCTCCAGTACGCCTCGTTCGCGCTCCCGATCGGAAGCACGCCATCGATCAGGTGTTTGAGGATTGCGAAGAAGAGGCGTCTCGCTGCCCGCTTGAGCACGCTTCGCTGCTGCGTGCCCTGCCGAGCTTCTGCGCGAAGCAGCACCGGCAATCCCAGCGCCTTCGCCGCGAGCATCCCCTGCAGCGCGTTCAGCGTGGAGTATCCATGCACCCACAGCACGTCGAATCCGCGGCCGTGGTCCTCGCGCCGCAGACGGCTGAAGATGCCGTAGTTCAACGGATGCGCGAAGCCGGTTCGTCCGTGGTCGCGAAGTGCGGGCAGAGTCTCGTGGCGATAGCCTTCCAGCAGGGGAACGTCCCAGGTCATGCCGACGCCGAAGCCTCTGTCCTTGTACTCGCGCACGGAAAAAGTGGAGCCGAAGAAGACGGTGAGGTCGATGTCGTATTCCTGCGCGATGCGCCGCAGCAGGGGAGCCTGATACTGGATCGGATGCGTCACCAGATAGGCTAACTTCACCCTTCGACTTGGATTGCTTTGCGCGCTGGGGGTGGGAGAGGTCATGGCTGGTCTCTCTACGCGCTCAGCTTGTGGGTTACGTGGGCGATGGCCTTGCGCAGCGCCACGATATCTTCTTCGAACGACCAATGATCGATCCGCTCGAGCGCACGCTGTCCCATCTGCTCTGCGCGTTGTGGTGTGGCGAAGACGGCCTGGAGCGCCGCAGCCAGTGCGTTCACATCACGCGCCGGAAAGACGTAGCCTTCGACGCCGTCGGCGATCAGGTCGGGCTGGCAGCCGATCTCGTCGGAGAGGATCACCGGACGGCCTGCGTTCATGACCTCGTTGACGATCAGGCCCCAGGGCTCGTGGCGTGCCGGAAGTACGAAGACGCTTGCGAGGTCGAAGAATCGCGGCAGCTCCGACTGGTTACGAAAGCCGCAGAATCGAACCCCGTCCAACCCGCCGGCCTTCGCCTGCGCCTCCAGCGCGGTGCGTTCTTCGCCGTTGCCGACGATCACCAGATAAGGCGCATTGCCCGTTGTGTTGGCTAATAGAATCTCGTAGGCCTGCAACAGGTCGCTGCAGTATTTGCGCTGCTGTAGCTTCGACGCGAAGAGAATCACCGGCCTCTCCGGATCGAGGCCGAGTTCTTTTTGTAACTCAGACCGGCTCGTGCGCGCCTCAGTGCTTAGCCGCTGAAAGTACTCATTGTCCACCGCATATGGCATCAGAAAGAGAGGAAAATCGTCTCCGAGATGATGCTCCCAGTACTCCTGGTTCAGAGTTCCGACGGGAAGAACGCCGTTCACCATCGACTTCAGCAGTTGGAAGAAGAGTTTCTTGACCAGGAGTTTCGCGCCGCTGCGTGGACGATCGCGCAGCCACATATCGGCTCGAAGCAGAACGGGAATCCCCAGAGCCTTCGCCGCTACGATGCCGTGCATCGCGTTGACCATGGCGTACCCATGCGTCCATAAAACGTCGAATGGCGGCTCTCCCGCGCGGCCGCGAAGTGCGCTGAAGATGCCGTAGTTCAACGGCGTAAACACGGTCTGGGTTCCATCGTCTTTCAGTACTGGAAGAAATTCGTGACGGTAGCCATCCAGCAGCGGCACATCCCACTTTACGTTCACGCCGAAGCCCTCGTCCTGGTAGGCTCGCAGCGAGAAGTCGGACCCGAAGAATACGGTCAGTTCGATATCAGGCTCCTGTGCGATTCTACGCAGCAGCGGCGCCTGATACTGGATCGGATGGCTTACGAGATAAGCCAGCTTGACCTTGGGCTTACCCCCGCTGCCGCTCTCCGATGACGATAAGACCATAGGTGATTCGTGCCTTCTGAAAGATAGAGAGGATAAAGCTGGTTGCGTCGGGCGGATCGAGAGCGGGAGTCTAGCGCGATTGTTCCGCGTACAGCAGGACAGAGGCGAGGCCAAGCAGGGTCGGAATTCCGCCGTTTTTGATCGCGGCTTTCATTGGGCTGCTCGGCAGGAAGACGATGTCTTCGGACTGAAGCACCGGGTCGGGAAGATCGCCGTTGATCACCTTCTTGATATCGATCTTCACCACCGTACGATCGAGCCCGGTAGTGCGGATGATGCGAAGGTCATTGTACTTGCCTTCAAAGCCGGGGCCGCCAGCAAGCGCCGCTACCTTCATCAACGTCATCGGGGAGTTTTGTTGCAGGGGAATGGCGCCTTGAATCTTGAACGCGCCGAGCAGATAGACGACGCCGACGCGAGAGACGATGATGGTATCGCCGGGGAAGATTGGGATGTCGGCCTGTGCGCTCTTGGCTGGATCGGTTCCGAGGTCCACGCTGATCGGCCCGTCTACACCGGGACGGTTGATGGTGATGACGTGGCTCGCGGTCGTGGGAAGTCCGCCGCCGCCGACGACTACAGTGGTGGGGCCGCCCGATGCAAGTCCGCCGCCGCCTCCTACCGCGGCCAGCACGTCCAGCAGACGCCGCTCTCCGATGATCGGCACGACGCCGTGCACCTCTCCGATGACTGTGGCGATCTGATTGGGAGACTCCGTCACCTGAATCGAGACCTGGGGATCGCGGTACATGCCCGCAGCGACGAGCTTCGCGGCGATCAGCTCCTGCGCCTGCGCCAGCGTAAGGCCGGCCACATGCAGGGTGCCGATGAGTGGAAGCTGTACCGAACCGTCGAGGCTCACGCGCACGCTCGGCAGGTAGTCGACGTTGCCGAATAGGTGGATGGTGAGGAGGTCGCCGGTGCCGAGATAGAAGTCCCGAGGGCCGGGATGCAGAATCGCCGGGTCGGTCGTAATCGTCACGGGCGGATTGACCGGCGTGTTGATTCCAAGCGATGGGCCGTTGAACTGAGCCTGTGCGGAGCTGCAGAGTGCGATCGCCGCAACACAGAGCGTCATCGCGAGCCACGGACGTCGAGCGGGGGGCTGTGCCGCGGCTGCTGTTGTCTTCAGAGGTTGGTGTTCCTGTCTCATCGCTCTGTCTCCCCAGACTTGCGCTTCTCGCTTCCCGAGGTCGTCTGTGCCTCCCAGCTATCCGAGTCCACGCTGGCGTACGAGTAACCTGAGTAGCCGTAGTAGCCGTAGTACTCGGGTGAGCTGAGATCCACTGCATTCAACACAATTCCTGTGATCGTTGCACCCGAGCGCAGCAGAAGATCGCGGGCGCGACGTACGACGTGCTTGCTCGACTTGCCGTGACGCACGACCAGCACCACCGCATCCGCTTGACGGGCGAGGATCACGCCGTCGGTGACGGAGAGGATCGGCGGCGAGTCGATGACGATGTAGTTATAGATCTCTCCGCACCGGCGCAGAATCTCGTCCATCGCGCCGGAGCTCAACATCTCGGTGGGGAAGGGCGGAACCGGTCCGCTGGGAAGGATGTCGAGGTTCGGAATCTCGGGGACGCTCTGCACCGTTGCCTCGAGCGTAGTGGCGCCGGTTAGCACAGTCGTCAGGCCTATTTTTCCGTTCAATCCAAACCGATGATGAATGTTCGGCCTGCGCAGGTCGCCGTCGATCAACAGGACGCGCGTATCTTTCTGTGCCAGGATCGCCGCGAGATTGCTAGCCGCGGTCGTCTTGCCTTCGGAGGGCGTAGCGCTGGTCAGCACGATGTACTTCGGCGGATGCCCCGTGGTCGAGAGCAGAAGCGAGGTCCGCAGGGAGCGGAACGCCTCGGCGAACTGCGACTTTGGCTGGGTGAGGATACCGATATTTCGCTGCGCCGTGGTCAGCGTGGCCTGGTCGACCGAGGAGCGGCGCGCACGCGGAATGATCGCAAGCGACGGAAGCTCGGTGATGCTCTCGATCTCCGCGATGCTGCGCAGTCCGGTGTCGAGGCTCTCCATCACGAAGGCCACCACGATGCCGCCGATCAGACTGAAGACCAGCGCGGTAAGGATGACCGTCGACTGCGGCCGGAGCAGAGGCTCCGCCGGAGGAAGCGCCTTGTCGACGACGTCGATCTCGAGTGACTCCAGCCCCGACTGAACGCTCGCAGTGCGCAGACGCTCCTGCAGGCTGTCGTACAGGGTTCGGTTGGCCTCGAACTCGCGTTGGCGGAGGTTGTACTCGACCAACTGATCGCGCAGCTTGTAGGCGTCGGTCTTCTGCGTCTCGAGCGCCGCGGTGGTCTGGGCCTCGTTGGCCTGGGCGATCACAAAGTTCTGCTTCGCCTGAATCATCAGCCGGGTCTGCTCGGCATCGATCTCTTTTACGAACTGGTCGATCTGCGCCTTCAGTGCCAAAGCCTGCGGATGCTTCGGTCCAAGCGTCGAAGTCAGTTGTGCATAGTTTGCGCGTGCGTTATCAAGCTGTCCGCGCAGCATCTGCAACTCGCCCACCGAGGTTCCGGGAGTGGTCTCGATGGAGCCTTCGATGTTGTTCGGGTCCATGCCGCTCAAAACACGGAAGCGCGCCTCCGCGATGATGCGAGCCAGCTTTGCCTCGCCCGCAGCCTTGGCCAGGTCGTCGAGTGAGCTTGCGATCTGGTTGTGCGCCGGATCGAAGCCCAGAATTCCAAGCCTCCGTTGCAGGTCCATCATCTGTTCCTGCGACGTCTCCACCTGCTGCTTCAGGTCGTTCAAGGTGCCGGAGAGCCAGTCGGACACACGCTGCGAGGATTCGAATCTTGATTTGTAACTGCGCTGGATGTAATCGTTGACGACCCGGTTGACGATGTCCGCGGAGAGCTTCGGGTCCAGGCTGGCGTAGCTGATGCGAATGATATCCGTCTTCGGAACCAGAGCGATGTGCAGATTGCTCTGCAGGCGGTGAACCGTCTTCTGTCGCGTCTCCGGATCGTCGATCGAGGTGTGGGGAACAGGCTTCGACTTTTCGAGGAAGTCTGCGTTGTTCGAGAGATCCATCTCGCGAGCCACCGAGAGCATCAGCGTATCGCTCTTCAGGATCTCGATCTCGGTCAACATCTTCTGCGCCGAATCGCTGGTATATCCCTGCACCGCGCTTACGCGATATTCATTGGACGAGCCGGAGCGCACCTGGATACGCGAGTACGCGTCATATAGCTTCGGCTGAGACTCGGCCTGGAAGATCCCATAGGCCAGTCCAAGGATAAGCGCAGTAATGAGTACCGTCTTCCGCTTCCGCAGCGTGATCAGCGCTTCGGACAGTGTTGTATCTGTAACCGTCGTGCTGAATCCAGTCTGACTTGAATCCGGAACGCCCACATGTGGCGGCAGCGTGTTTTGTGAACCCATTACTCATAGTCTAACCGACTGTACCTGTAAGAAGAAAGAATTAGATGGTGCCGGTTTCTGCATCAAAAGATGCAGTACCGCGAGTTACAAGCTTTAAATATTTAAAAATTTGATTATTCCTGATGAGTCGGAGATAACATCAAAGCATGAGCAGCCAAAGTGTGAAAATTGCCGTCGTGGGTTCAGGCTATGTAGGTCTCGTTGCAGCTGTCTGCTTCGCCGAGATGGGGCATGAGGTCATTTGCGTCGACAACGATGAGCGTAAAGTCGCCGCCTTACAGGGTGGAGATACGCTTATCCACGAGAACTCGCTTCCAGAGCTTCTGGAGCGATATCGCAACACCAAGGTCCGCTTTATGACAGACCTTGCCGAGGCCACGCGTGAGTCCGAGGCCATCTTTATCGCAGTGGGAACTCCGCAGAGCGAAACCGGCGACGCAGATCTCTCCTACGTCGAAGCTGTCGCCTGCGAGATCGCCCGCTCGCTCACAACCTATAAAGTCATCGTCGAAAAGAGCACGGTTCCCGTCTACACCAACGAGTGGGTCAGGCGCTCGATGGAACGCAACGGAGTCGCGCATCACCTCTTCGACGTCGTCTCCAACCCTGAGTTCCTCCGCGAAGGAACCGCAGTCGCCGACTTTCTGCATCCCGACCGCATCGTCGTCGGCGCCGACAGCGACCGCGCCGCCGCCGTGCTGAACCGTATCTACCTGCCCCTCACCAGTGGCGAGTACTACGAACGCGACGGCTTCATCGCCGGCGGATGCAGCGTACAGGAGCCGCCTCCGCTTCTGCTCACCTCCACCAAGAGCGCTGAGATCATCAAGCACGCCTCAAACGCCTTCCTCGCGCTGAAGATCTCCTTCATCAACGCCGTCTCCAACCTCTGCGAGGCGACCGACGCCAACGTGGAACAGGTGGCGCGCGGCATGGGACTCGACAGCCGCATCGGACCCAAGTTCCTGCGTCCCGGCATCGGCTACGGAGGCTCCTGCTTTCCCAAGGACGTCGCCGCCTTCCGTTCCGTGGCCGAGCAGCTTGGCATCGACTTCAACCTCCTCACCGAAGTCGAAAAGATCAACACCCACCAGAAGAAGCGTTTCATCAACAAGGTGCGCTCCGCCTTGTGGACCCTGCGCGGCAAGCGTCTCGGCGTCCTCGGCCTCGCCTTCAAGGGAGATACCGACGACATCCGCGAGTCGCCAGCAATCGACATTGTGGAGATGCTGCTCGGCGAGGGCTGCTCCATCGCGGCGTTCGATCCGGCGGCGACGGTAAGGACGGAAGAGGTTCTGCCCTCCGGCCCGAATCTTCGCTATGTGAACGACGCCTACACTGCAGCCGACGACGCGGACGCTCTGCTCATCCTCACGGATTGGCCGGAGTTCGCCAAGCTCGACCTCAAGCGTCTCTACAAGGGCCTGCGCTATCCCATCGTGATCGACGGCCGTAACCTCTACGATCCTCATGTGATGGCGGAGGAGGGCTTCACCTATCTCAGTGTCGGACGGCCCGCAGCCAACCCCGTACGAGACCTTACTGCGGTAGCCACTTCTCGTTAGAACGCACCACAACACGGCGCGCCGTATGCCCGCGGCGCGCCTACCTCCCCCTCCTGCGGCGGCACCTCTTGAACTCTTGAAGAAAGGCACAAACCACGATGTCTGACACCATTCTTGTCACTGGAGCAGCAGGATTTCTCGGCTCTCACCTGTGCGACTTGCTGCTAGCCGAAGGTAACTCTGTCATCGGCGTCGATAACCTCTGCACTGGCAACACCGACAATCTCAAGCACCTCGCCGGCGAGTCCCGCTTCCGCCTGCTCGAGCACGACATCTGCAAGCCCTTCGATCCCGGCAAAGTAGAGTATGTCTTCAACTTCGCCTCACCCGCCAGCCCGGTCGACTACGCGCGCCTCGGCGTTGAAACCCTACTCGTAGGCTCCGCCGGCACCATCAACACGCTCGAGATCGCACGCAAGCACGGCGCCGGATACCTGCACGCCTCTACGTCGGAGTGCTACGGCGACCCCACCGTTCATCCCCAGGTGGAGACCTACTGGGGCAACGTCAATCCCATCGGACCGCGCTCGGTCTACGACGAGGCCAAGCGCTTCTCCGAGGCGGCTGTCGTCGCCTACAACCGCTACTACAACGTCAACACCCACCTCGTCCGCATCTTCAACACCTACGGCCCGCGGCTGCAGGCAGGCGACGGGCGCGTCATCTCCAACTTCATGATGCAGGCGCTGCGTGGCGAGACCCTCACCGTCTACGGCGACGGCTCCCAGACACGCAGCTTCTGTTATGTCTCCGATCTCCTCGACGGCATCCGGCGCCTCTCGAAGTCCGACGAGCATCTGCCCGTGAACATCGGTAACCCGACCGAGTGGACCATCCTCGAGTGCGCCCGCGAGGTGCTCTCGCTCGTCGGCTCGAAGACCGATGTACTCTTCCAGCCGCTGCCGCAAGACGACCCCATGCGCCGCCGCCCCGACATCACCAAGGCCAAGACGCTGCTCGGCTGGGAGCCGAAGATCAGCCTGCGCCAGGGACTCGAAAAGTCCCTCGACTACTTCAAGAGCTGCCTGGATTAGTTGGGTGGAACTAGATCGGCTATCTGAATTAGCTATCTGATCCGATAGCTAATCCAGATAGCCACTGGTCGTCCACGTAGCACCTTACAGCTTTACTGCTTCAATCCGCCGGCGAAGCGAATCCCCAGCCTTCGCCAACCACGCCTTGGTGCAGACCTTTCGACTCAGCAGGAAGGTCTGCATCTGCTCCAGAGGGTCAGTCACCGCGCCCACGCCGCGAAGCGTCACGCCCTCGATCAGCACCGGTCCGCCACCTCCGCGCGTCCGCCCCATCGACTCCTGCGCCACGCGGTACAGTGCAACGGCATCGCTCGCATCCACGGGAATTCCCGGCACGCCGTACGCCCTCGACCTCGCGCTCAGCCTTATCTCCTTGCCTTTCTTCTTTCTCGCCGTGCCCGGCAGAATCACGAAGATCATCGGCAGCTCCAGCTTCGCCGCCAGCTCCAGCACCTCGCGCCACACGCTCTTCGCAACCTCGCCCTCGCGAACGTAGGCCACCACAACATTAGGCCGCTTCAACGTCTTGAAAGAAAGCGCCGCGCCCACGGCCAGCTTCAGACCATCACCCGCGTCCTTCACCCACGGCATCGGCCGTCCCGCAAGACCATTCGCGATCGGCCACAGCGTCTTCTCCTTTGGCTCCGCGCCCAGCTCCACCACGCGCCGCAGCAGGGAATCGATCTTCGCTCCCAGCACAAACTCCGTCGCCACACCTGGCCGCGAGTCGCTCACCAGGTCGCCCGGCCCAAGGTCGATCGCCGTGCTCACGCGGCACGCCTCCTGCCCATGCGTAGAATCCAGCCTTCGCCGCGCCCTCCGTCGAGCCTGCAATCTCGCGACATGCTCATCGAGCAAACGCATCTCGGCCATGGCCACATACATCTGGCGCAGCTTCTTGTTCGGTACCAGTGGATTCTCGTGCAACTCTGCCTCGCCCAACCTATCCTCCATCCAAATCCGCATTAACAAAACGAGAGGGTCCCGCATGGAACCCTCTCGCCATCACATCATTCGAATCTAACTCAAGCGCGCGCGGGATCTTTCGCTTCCACATCCAGCCCAAGCTCGACCATCGCCTTCTGCGCGGCCTTTGGCTTGAACTTCCCATCCCGCGCCAGCTTCGACAGCGTAGCCCCAACCACCGACTCCGCGCTCACCTCGAAGTGCCGCCGCAGATGTTCGCGATTGTCGCTCCGCCCAAAGCCATCCGTTCCCAGCGTCACCAGCCGCGTAGGCAGCCACGGCGACAGCAGATCCGGCACCGACTTCATATAATCGCTCGTCGCAATAATCGGTCCCTTCGCATCGCCCAGCGCCGTCAGCAGGTAAGGCACACGCTCCTTCTCCGCCGGATGCAGCCTGTTCCAACGTTCCACCGCCAGCGCATCGCGCCGCAGTTCGGTGTAGCTGGTCACGCTCCACACATTCGCATCCACGCCGTACTTGGTCGCAAGAATCTCCTGCGCCCGCAGCACCTCGTTCAGGATCGGGCCGCTGCCGAACAACTGCACCGTCGCCTCGCCGGCCGCAGGCTTCACCTTATACATGCCACGCAGAATGCCCTCGGCAGAGCCCTCCGGCATCGCGGGCATCGGATAGTCTTCGTTGTACATCGTGATGTAGTAGAAGCAGTCCTCGCCGTTCTCATACATCCGCTTGATGCCGTCCTGCACCACCACCGCAAGCTCATACACAAACGCCGGGTCATAAGTGATACACGTCGGAACCGTGCTCGAAAGCACAATCGAGTGGCCGTCCTGGTGCTGCAGCCCCTCGCCCAGCATCGTCGTCCGTCCCGCCGTGCCGCCCATCATGAAGCCCTTGCCGCGCGAGTCCGCAAACGCCCAGGCCATATCTCCAATGCGCTGGAATCCAAACATCGAGTAGTACATGTAGAAGGGAATTGTCGGCACCTTGTAGTTCACATACGCCGTGCCCGCCGCGGTAAACGAGGCCATCGCCCCCGCCTCCGTAATTCCTTCCTCCAGAATCTGCCCGTCCGTCGACTCCGAGTAGCGCAGCAGCATGTCCGCGTCGTGCGGCGTGTACTTCTGCCCTTCCGGCGCGTAGATCCCGACTGCCTTCATCACCGACTCGAATCCGAACGTGCGCCCCTCATCCGGAACAATCGGAACGATCAGCTTCCCGATCGCCGGATTCTTCAACAGGCCATTCAGCATATTCACAAAGCCCATCGTCGTCGAGACAGCGCGCCCCTTCGAACCGCCCAGCCAGTCCTTGAACAACTCCAGCTCAGGCGCTTTGAAGTTCAGCTTCGCAACCTCGCGCGACGGCAGGTAGCCGCCCAACGAACGCCGCCGCTCCTGCATGTACGCAATCTCGGGAGCGTCCTGCGCAGGCCGATAAAACTCACCGTGCTTCGCAGCCTCCTCCGGCACAGGAATGTCGAATCGCTTCACAAACGCCACCAGACCCTCGTCGGTCAGCTTCTTCTCCGAGTGGGTTGCATTGCGTGCCTGCGCCGACGCCAGCCCATGACCCTTCACGGTCTTTGCCAGAATCACCGTCGGTCCGCCCTTGTGATCGATCGCCCGCTTGTACGCGTTGTAGATCTTTGCAGGATCGTGCCCGCCGCGGTGCAGCTCCCCAAGCTGCTCATCGGACATATCCTTCACCAGCTCCAGCAGCTCCGGATACTTGCCGAAGAAGTGTTCGCGCAGGTAAGCCCCGCCCTTCGCCTTGAAGGTCTGGTACTCGCCGTCCACGCACTCTTCCATGCGGCGCAGCAGCAGCCCGGTGTGGTCGCGCTCAAACAACGCATCCCAGTCTCCACCCCAGATCACCTTGATGACGTTCCATCCCGCACCGCGGAACACACCCTCCAGCTCATCGATGATCCGCTTGTTCCCGCGCACCGGCCCATCCAGCCGCTGCAGATTGCAGTTCACCACGAAGATCAGGTTGTCCAGCTTCTCACGCGACGCTACCGAGATCGCGCCCAGGCTGTCGACCTCGTCCGTCTCCCCGTCGCCCACAAACGCCCACACCTTGCGCTCGTTCGCCGGAATCAGCTTCCGATTCTCCAGATACCGCATAAACCGCGCCTGATAAATCGCATTCAGCGGCCCAATTCCCATCGACACCGTCGGGAAGTTCCAAAACTCCGGCATCAGCCACGGGTGCGGATAGGAGCTCAGTCCCGGCGTCTCGCGCAGCTCATGGCGAAAGTTCTTCAGTCTATCGTCATCGAAACGACCTTCCAGATAAGCCCGCGCATAAACCCCTGGCGATGCGTGGCCCTGAAAGTAAATAAAGTCACCCGGCTGCTCCACGCCATCCGCACCGGCGTACTTCGCGTGGAAGAAGTGATTGAAGCCAACCTCCAGCAGCGTCGCCAGCGACGAGTACGTCGAGATATGCCCACCGATCCCGGCGTCCTTCTTATTCTGACCATGCACCATGGCCATCGCGTTCCACCGGATCAGGCTCTCCACCCGCTGCTCCAGCGCCCGATCGCCCGGATACGCAATCTCGTCGTGCTTCGGGATCGTGTTGTGATACGGCGTCGTCAGCTCGCTAGGCGTCGGCACCCCGGCCTCGCGCGCACGCTGCCGCAGAGCCTCCAGCAACTCTGTGCCCTGCTCCCAGTCTGCCGCAACGACGTCGTCAAACGCCTCAATCCACTCCGATACCTCTGCCGAAAAGTCCTGCTTCGTCGCGTCTTCCAGTTTCGTGGTCATAGTGTCGTCAATACCCCTGTCGGGGCTGGCGCTCGCCGTCCCCGCTTATAACGATATAAGGGTTGCGTGAAAACGTCATCTGCCTGGAAAGATCCTGTCCTGCCGGACGGGCCGCCTGCTCAGCGGGAGGTCACTTCGTGACGCGTATACCTGTCACGCCCGCGCAACCAACATAAGTCTTCCCGATGGTCGGAATCCATCATCATCCCGACCAACGGGAGGGCCACCCGAAGTGGTATACAAGTCACGAAGTGACCTCTCCACGAGCAGGCGGCCCGTCCGGCAGGACATATCCTCTAAGTCGAGTAGTCCGCATTAATCCGCACATACTCCTCAGTCAGATCGCAAGTCAGAAACCTGCACTCTGCCTCGCCCAGCCCCATCTCCAGCGTAATCGTGTACTCCCGCTCCATCATCACCGCATGCGCCGCATCCTTATCAAACTCCGCCGCCCGCACCCCCAGCTCAAACACCGGCTGCTCGCCAATCCTGATCTTCACCAGCGCCGGATCGAACGCCACCCCGCTATACCCCGCAGCCGCGAGCAGCCGACCCCAGTTCGGGTCCCCGCTCGACCACGCCGTCTTGCACAGCGGCGAGTGCGCAATCGCCTTCGCCACCTGCTTCGCTTCCGCCTCCGTCCGCGCACTCATCACATGCAGCGTCACCACATGCCCCACACCCTCGCCATCGTCCACAATCTGGTGCGCCAACGAACCGCACACCAGCTTCAGCGCACTGGCAAACGCCTCGCTGCTGCGCTCCGTCAGCTTCACCCCACTCGCCCCACTCGCCAGCAGCAACACCGTATCGTTGGTCGACGTATCCCCATCGATCGAGATCGAATTGAAGCTCATCTCCACCGCCGGCTCCAACAGCGCGCGCAACTCAGCGCTCTCTGCAACCACATCGGTGAATAAATAGACCAGCATCGTCGCATGTGGAGGCCCAACCGGCGCACCCAACTGCGGATGAATCATCCCCGCACCCTTCGCCGCGCCGAAGATCCTCACCTCCGCACCATCCACATCCACCACCGCACGCATCACCTTCATCTTCGTGTCCGTGGTCATAATGGCCCGCGCAAACAACTCCGCATGTGCCGGCGTATCTCCCAGCGCAGCCTGCAGCGCCGGCATCGCAGCCACTACCTTCTCCGCTGGAAACGGCACGCCGATAATCCCGGTCGAAGAAGGGAAGACCTCGTCGAAGATGCAGTGAAATCTCTCCGCCGCCGCCACGCACGTCTGCGTACACGCATCGATGCCCGGCTGTCCGGTCGCGCAGTTTGCATTGCCCGCGTTCACCAGCACCGCGCCAACGCGTCCACCAGTTGCCAGCAGATGTTTTCTGCCCACCGTCACCGGAGCCGCGACCAGCTGGTTTTTGGTAAACATCGCCGCTGCCGTCGCACCCTTCACCGGCACCGCCGCCGCCAGATCGAGCTTGCCGCTGGCCTTGATCCCTGCCTTGACCGCGCCCCATACGAACCCACGCGGCAGTGCCTCAGGCTTTGCTATCTGTTCATCTTCCATGCTCTTTACTCTATCAAGGCTAGTCCTGCCGGACGGGCCGCCTACTCAGCGGGAGGTCACTTCGTGACGCGTATACCGGTCGTGGCGCCCACGAACACCATAAGTCCTCCCGCTGGTCGGCACAATCATGACTCCGACCAACGGGAGGACCACCCAAAGGGGTATAAAAGTCACGAAGTGACCTCCTGCTGAGCAGGCGGCCCGTCCGGCAGGACATTATCTTTCCCATCCTTTATAAAACGTTTACTCTATCTCCACGGAGAACCAAATCATGCTGCTCAAAGATCTGCGAACCGAAGTCCTCGAAGCCAACCTCGAACTCGTCAAGCGCGGCCTCGTCCTCTACACCTTCGGCAACGCCAGCGGCATCGACCGCGACCAGGGCCTCATCGTCATCAAGCCCTCCGGCGTCGACTACGACCAGCTCCGCCCCGAGCACATGGTCGTCACCGACCTCCACGGCACCATCGTCGACGGCAACCTCAAGCCCTCCTCCGACCTCGACACCCACACCCTCCTCTATCGCGAGTTCCTCACCATCGGCGCCGTCGTCCACACCCACTCCGAGTTCGCCACCAGCTTTGCCCAGGCTGGCCTCGCCATCCCCCCTCTCGGCACCACCCACGCCGACTACTTCTACGGGGCTGTCCCATGCACTGCGCCCCTGCATGATGAGGCCATCGCTGGCCGCTACGTCCACGAGACCGGCCTCGCCATCGTCAACCACTTCAAGCAGCACGGAATCGACCCCCTCGCCGTTCCCGCCTGCCTCGTCAACGGCCACGCTCCCTTCGCCTGGGGCCGCAACGCCCACGACGCAGCCCACAACGCCGTCGTTCTCGAAGCCGTAGCCAAGATGGCTTACAACACCCTCACCCTCGTCTCTAACCACACCGGAGTCTCGCAGGCCCTTCTCGATCGCCACTACTTCCGCAAGCACGGAGCCGCCGCCACCTACGGCCAATAATCGTCGAAGGATGTTCAGTTGTTAGGCTTTGCCCGATGGAAGGACCTTCGAAAATGCCTTCGCAAGAAGTTCATACCCAATGACGATGATGGCTGCACCAAGGAGCGCGGCTAGAAAGGTTGTCGTCATACTGGGCGCGGCGATATAGCGGTCAAAACGCCCGGCCTGATAGTTAAGGAACGCATCCCGCCCTCGCTGCGCCCATCTTGCGTAGTCATGCAAAACAAATATAGCGATCAGTATCGCGATAGACGCTGTTGCTAGGACTTTGCTGATCGGCAAACGGATCATGGCCCCTCTTTATATCCGGTCCAATATACCTTAGAACTCCACCGGCAAAGTCCGCCCCTGCTCACTACTGATCCGAGCCATCTCCAGCAGCTTGATCACCCGATACCCATCCTCCGGCGTCACCGCCAGCTTCGCCGTCCCGTTGATCGCATCGCGAACATTGGCATAATACCTCCGGTAATCTCCAAACTCCGTCTTCACCCGAGTACGCACCAACCTCGCCGGATCAGCTGGGTTCGGCGCCACCGTCAACGCCCCCCACAGATCCTCCGCCTCACCCAGCCACTCGCCCTCGCCCATGCGTGGAACCTTCGCCCCACCCACCAGCGCCGGCTCCTGCGGATCGAGCCCATACTTCTTAAAGCTGCCCTCAGTCCCATGCAGCAAAAACCTCGGCGCCGCATCGCAAGCCACCATGCTCGACCGGCAGTGCGCACGTAGTCTCGGATACTCCAGCGTAATGTCGAACGCGTCCTCAATGTCGGTCAGATCGCGGTCTCTGCGAACGCTGGCCGTGATCCCCTGCGGCACTCCAAACAGCGCCAACGCCTGATCCACCAGGTGCGGTCCAAGATCCATCAGCAGCCCATTCGCCGCACCCGCACCCTCCTTCCACGTATTCTCCCTCGGCATCGGCCGAAACCGGTCGAAGTGCGACTCAAACGTCACCAGCCGCCCCACCGCCTGCTCCGCCAGCAACCTCTTCACCGTCAGAAAATCCCCATCCCACCGGCGATTATGAAACGGCGCAAGCACCAACCCCTGCTTCTCCGCCAGCGCCTTCAACTCGGCTGCCTCCGCACCGGTAGCAGCAAACGGCTTATCGATCACCACATGCTTGCCCGCCAGCAGCGCCTGCTTCGCCATCTCGTAGTGCGTCTCGTTAGGAGTACCCACCACCACAAGCTGCACCTTCGCATCCTGCAGAGCCTCGTCCACCGAGCGAAGAATCCGCACCGCCGGGTAGGCCTTCGCAGCCTCATCGCCCTTGCGCTGCACAATCGCCTCCAGCTTCAGCCCTGGAACCGCACTCACAAACGGCGCATGAAAGACCTGCCCCGCCAGCCCAAATCCGATAACAGCAACCCCAATCTCACTCACGCTCATCTCCCCGCAATCTCGCGCAGCGCCGGATAGATCCTCCGGTACCGCGCATAAGCATCCTTCATCACATCCGCATCGCGGGGAGCAATCGTCTCCGCCACCCGCACCGTCGCCGCACACGCAGCCTCTACACTCTCCCAGACCTTCACGCCGGTTCCAGCCAGCAGCGCCGCACCGAATGCGCCACCCTCTTCCGCCTCCAGCAGATCCACCGGATGACCGTACACATCTGCCTGAATCTGCCTCCACAACGGACCCCGCGCCCCGCCGCCGCCCAGCCGAATACCCCGCACTGGAACACCAAGTTCCGCGAATAAAGTGAATGTATCCTGCAAGCTGAACGCTACACCTTCAAGTACCGCACGAACAAAATGCGGCTGTCCATGCGAAGCCGTAATCCCCACAAACGCCGCACGAGCCTCAGGATCGAGATGCGGCGTCCGCTCTCCAAATAGATAAGGAGCCCACATCAGCCCATTGCATCCCGCCGGAGCCTCCGCCGCCCGCGCACTCAGCTCGTCGTAGCTGCTCTCCTTCGCAAACGTATCGCGGAAGTAGCGAAGGCTCAGCCCTGCTCCGTTCGTCACTCCCATCACATGCCACCGTCCCGGAGCAGCATGGCAGAACGTATGCAGCCTGCCCAGCCGATCCTTTGTAGGCGCATCGGTCGCGGCAAACACCACGCCACTCGTCCCAATCGTCGCCGAGACCGACCCCGGCGCAAGAATCCCCATCCCCACAGCGCCCGCGCCCTGATCGCCCGCACCCGCCGCCACCGGCGTCCCCGCCGCCAGCCCCGTAGCGCCTGCCCCAGCCGCACTGATCCGCGCACAGATCTCCGGCCCTTCAAACAGCCGTGGCAGCCAGGACATCGGAATCCCCGCAGCCTCGGCCACCTCCGCCGACCAGCGCCGATTCGCCACATCCAGCAGCAGCGTCCCGCTCGCCTCCTGCATATCCATCGCGAACTCGCCCGTCATCCGGTAGCGAACGTAGTCCTTCGGGCAGAGTACATGGGCGATCTTCGCAAAGATCTCCGGCTGATGCTCCCGTACCCAAAGCAGCTTGGTCAGCGTAAAGTTCGGCAGCGCCGGGTTGCAGGTCAGCTCAATCAGCCGCTCGAACCCGATCTTCTCGGTCAGCCAGTCGCACTGCGGCTGCGTCCTCTGGTCCGCCCAAATCAGCGCCGGCCTCAGAACCGCACCGTCGGCGTCCAGCATCACACACCCATGCATCTGCCCGGTCAGCCCTACCGCTTCGATCTCGCTCCCAGTCACCCCCGTCTGGGCCATGGCCCCGGCGATCGCCTCCCGCGCCGCCCGCCACCAGTCCTCCGGCTCCTGCTCGGCCCAGCCGATGTGCTCGGAGCGAATCCCGGCGTGTTCACTCGCAAAGGAAGCCTTTACTTTCCCCGCACGGTCGATCAGTACCGCCCGCGTCCCACCCGTTCCAACATCAATTCCTAGAAGCATCCCGCAAAAACCTCGCACAATTCTAATGGTTCGAGTGTAGCGAACATTTTCGAACGTTATTTTTGAAGATCTGCTGAAACTAACTGCATCAAATTGGTTACACGGATTGATAAAGATTCAAAGCGGTATACACAAACTAATCCATTCGCAACCCATGATGCAGGTTAAGATTAGACATATGACTGAAAGCAAAATGATGCAAAACGCCAAGGACGTGCTGCGTCTCCTTGGCCTCTGCGCAGTTGTGGTTGCCGTTCAGGCACAGGCTCAGTCTCCCGGAGGGCAGCAGGCTTCCAGCCCTGCCAGCGGCCCCAGCACCGGTAATAGCAGCTCCGCCGTCGCCAGCGCGCAGCAGAATCTCTACGGAGCCTCTGGCGACAACGGCGCTAAAGTCACCCAGGACTCCTTCAAGGGCAGTATCATGACCGGCACCGCCACCAGCGGCGTGTTCGATCTCTCCCTCGACGACGCCATCCAGCGCGGCCTCCGTCAGAACCTCGGCCTCATCCTCCAGACCTCGGCCCAGAAGTACTCCAACGGCCAGCGTCTCGAAGAGCTTCAAGCCCTGCTCCCCACCGTCACCGCCAACGCCAGCATCGAGGTCGAGCAGATCAACATCGCCGCCTACGGACTGAAGTTTCCCGGCGTCCCCTCCATCTTTGGGCCATTCCAGGTCGTCGACTTCCGCGCCTACCTCACCCAGAACCTCTTCAACGTCTCCGCCCTGAAGAACTACCTCTCCGCCAAGCACAACTTCGAAGGCGCCAAGCTCACCGCCGAAGACGCCCGCGACCTCGTCGTCCTCACCGTAGGCAATGCCTATCTGCTCTGCATCGCCGACGGCGCCCGCATCGAAGCCGTCACCGCCGAGCTCGCCACCTCTAAGGTCTCGCTCGATCAGGCCGTCGCCGCCCACGATGCCGGCACCAGTCCCAAGCTCGACGTCCTCCGCGCCCAGGTCGACTACCAGAACGAAGAGCAGAGCCTCATCTCCGCCAAAAACAATCTTGAGAAGGATAAGCTCGCGCTCGCCCGCACCATCGGCCTGCCGCTCGACCAGCAGTTCCGCCTCACCGACCTCGAGCCCTTCCAGCCCCTCAACCACGTTGATCCCCAGACTGCCTTCCAGCAGGCGCTGAAGTCCCGCAAAGACCTTCAGGCCGCCGCCGAGACCGTCAAAGGCGCAAACGACGAGAAGACCTCCGCCTGGGCCTATCAGCTTCCCGTCGTCAGCTTCTCGGGAGACTATGGCGACCAGGGCACCACCGCCGCACACTCCCACGGAACCTTCACCGCCACCGGCCAGGTCAGCGTTCCCGTCCTCCAGTTAGCGAAGACCCACGGTCAGGAGCAGGTCGCCGAGGCCCAGTTCGAACAGGCCCGCGACAAGCTCTCCGACCAGGTCCAGCAGGTCAACCAGGACGTGCGCGACAGCCTCCTCGACATCGAGACCGCCGCCAAGCTCGTCGAATCCACCCACTCCAACGTGGATCTGGCCAACGAGGCCCTCAGCGAGGCGCAGCAGCGCTTCCATGCCGGCATCTCGGACAATTTACCCGTCTCGCAGGCTCAATCGCAGACCGAGCAGGCGAACGATCAGTACATCAGCGCGCTCTACCAGCACAACATTGCGAAGCTTTCGCTAGCCCGTGCCCTCGGCGTCGCGCAGACAAACTACAAAGACTACCTCGGAGGAAAGTAACCTTGCCAGACCAATCAGAGCAGCAGCAGGGCGGCCAGACCGCGCAGATCAGCGGCACCGTCCAGATCAAGCAGCAGAACGGCGGCGATAGACAAGGCGCTCCAGAAGACCACAGCCACGACGACGATGATGCCACGCAGAAGAAGTCCGGTCGCAAGTTCGTCGTCATCGCGGTCATCATCCTGCTCGTCATCGGCGCAGGCATCTTCTACTGGCGCTCCACCTTCTCCGAAGACACCGACGACGCTCAGGTCGACGGTGACCTCTATCAGGTAAGCTCCCGCGTCACCGGCCAGGTCATCAAGGTCTACGTCGAGGACAACCAGCAGGTACAGGTCGGCGCACCCATCGCCGAGATCGATCCCCGCGACTACCAGGTCGCCCTCGAGCAGGCGCAGGCTAACCTCGCCAGCTCGCAGGCCTCCGCACTTCAGGCCACCGTCAACGTTCCCATCACCAACGTCAACGTTAATACCAGCGTAAGCACCACCGGCTCTGACGTTCAGGGATCCACGGCCGCTGTCGATCAGGCCAAGAAGCAGGCCCAGGCCGCCGAGGCCCGTGTCGCGGCTGCCAAAGCCAACGCCGTCAAGTCCCGTCTCGACGTCGAGCGCTACACCCCGCTCGTCCAGAAGGACGTCATCTCCAAGCAGCAGTTCGACGCAGCCGTAGCCACCGACGCCTCCAACACCGCCGCCGTGCTCGAGGCCGAAGCCACCGTCATCGCCCAGGAGGCCGCCGTCACCCAGGCCATCCAGAAGCTCGCCCAATCGCGCTTCCAGGCTGCTCAATCCATCCGCACCGCGCCCGACCAGGTTCGCGTCCAGCAGGCCCGCGCCAACTCTGCCCTCGCCGACGTCAAGCAGGCCCAGGCCAAGGTCGATCAAGCCGAGCTTAACCTCAGCTACACCCACATCACAGCGCCCACCACCGGCATCGTGAACAAGAAGAACGTACAGATCGGTGCCAACCTCAGCATAGGTCAGAACGTCCTCACCATCATTCCGCTCACCAACCTCTGGGTCACCGCTAACTTCAAGGAGACGCAGCTCTCCCGGATGAAGCCCGGCCAGGAGGTCACCCTGAAGGTCGACGCCCTCGGCGGACGCAAGTTCCACGGCAAAGTCACCCAGATCGGCGGCGCCACTGGCTCCATGCTCTCGCTCTTCCCGCCGGAGAACGCCACCGGAAACTACGTCAAGGTCGTCCAGCGCATCCCCGTCCGCATCGACTTCACCAACGTGCAACAGGAGAACGGCGACTACGCCCTACGCCCCGGCATGTCGGTCACACCCGACGTCACCGTCAAGAATTAAGCGGGAAACCGACAACCACTCCCGGGCATCAGAAGAGTGAAGCAAAAAGGGAGATTTGATATGGCCGTTGCAATGAAAAAAGTGAACACCGGCGACGCAAACGTTGCGCCCCACTGGCACGCCCACGCCAAAGAGATCCAGAAGTACGGCTCCGTCATTCAGGACATGCCGCACCCTCTCGATGCCAAGGTGCGCGCCGACATGGTCGCCAAGTTGAACCAGCTTCTGGCGGACTCCATCGTCCTGCGCGACATGTACAAGAAGCACCACTGGCAGGTCTCCGGCCCGACGTTCTACCAGCTTCACCTCCTCTTCGATAAGCACTTCGACGAGCAGGTCGAGATGGTCGATACCATCGCGGAGCGCGTTCAACTCCTCGGCGGCGTCACCATCGCCATGGGCGGCGACGTAGCGGAGGTCACCCGCATCCAGCGTCCGCCGCGCGGCAGGGAAGAGGTTCCCGTCCAGATCTCGCGTCTGCTGGAAGCTCACAAGATCATCATTCAGAGCTGCCTCGATATCTCCGAAGCAGCCGACAAGGCGGGCGATCAGGGCACCAACGACCTCGTCGTCAGCGACATCCTCCGTCCCAACGAACTGCAGTCCTGGTTCATCGGCCAGCACCTCGTCGAGATGCCCCTGATCCTGGAAAAATAAGAAGTTTTTAAAAGGTATAAAAGTCACGCAGTGACCTCCCGCCGAGCAGGCGGCCCGTCCGGCAGGACAATCACCCGCACAAAAGCCAGCAGCAAACAGCAGCCCAGCCGCTCCAACGGCCGGGCTGTTATCTTTAACACCAACACGCATCCAACGGCCCACTCGCTTCATCCAAACTTTTACGGTTCCCTTATGCCAATCGCACTCGTATTCTTCGTTCACTACGCCTACCTGATCATCTTCCTCTGGGTGCTGGTGGAGCAGATCGGCATCCCCATTCCAAGCATCCCGGTGCTCCTCACCGCGGGCACTCTCTCGGCCACCCACCGGGTCTCGCACCTCTACGTCGTCATGGCTGTCCTCTGCGCCTGCCTCGTCGCCGACACCATCTGGTTCTCCCTCGGCCGCCGCTACGGCAACAGCGTCCTCAAGCTCCTCTGCCGCCTCTCCTTCGAAGCCTCCACCTGCGTCAGCAAGACCGAGGGATACTTCACCCGCCGCGGTTCCGTCACCCTGCTCTTCGCAAAGTTCGTCCCCGGCCTCAGCACCGTCGCCGCGCCCATCGCCGGCCAGACCGGCATGCCCTACGGCAAGTTCCTCATGTGGGATCTCGCCGGTTCGCTCATCTGGGGCGAGACCTTCATCCTCGCCGGCCGCTTCTTCGGCGACGTCGCCAAAAAGAGCGCGCCCTTCTTCCATTGGCTCGGCCACTTCGCCTTCGTGATCTTCGTCTTGATGGTCATGGGCTTCCTCGCCTATCGCATCTTCAAGCAGCGCAAGTTCCTCCAGCAGGTACGCGAGATGCGTCTCGAACCCGCCGAACTGAAGGAGATGCTCGATGACGCCACCGCCGCCGGCCACACCCCGCCCTTCATCGTGGACCTCCGCCATCCGCTCGACTACCTGCCCGATCCCCGCGTCATCCCCGGCGCGCTCCGCATCGGGCCGAACGAGCTGAAGCTCCACAGCGAGATTATCCCGCGCGACCGCGACGTCATCCTCTACTGCACCTGCCCCAGCGAGGAGACCTCCGCCAAGCTCGCCCTGCAACTCCACAAGATGGGCGTCTACCGCGTGCGTCCTCTGCGCGGAGGCTTCGACGGCTGGAAGGATGCGGGCTATCCGCTGATCGACTACGTCACCGAGACTCCCTCCAGCGACGTTGTGGAGAAGATCCTTCCCGCCACCACTGCCAACACCGCCGTCACAACGCACTAAAGAAATAAATGCGCCCTGCGCGGGCAGCGATCACTTCGTGATTTACATACCCCTCCGGTCGCCGCTCCCGATGGTCGCCTGATAAATTTTCCGTCGACCAACGGGAGGCCCACGCGAAGAGGTATACACCCCACGAAGTGGGCGCCGCCCGCGTAGAGCGCACTTCATCACCCACCCATCCGAAAGTTCACCGTGATGCGCGTCTGCACCTCCGTCGCCTCTCCATTCAACAGAAACGGCCTGTACCGTGCCCCACGTATCGCCTCCAGCGCCGCACTCTGCAGCATCGCCGGACCGCTCACCACCCGCAAACTCTCAATCGTCCCCGCCCTTGAGATCACCGCCTCCACCACCACCGTCCCCTCCACATGCGCCGCCCGCGCAATCGCCGGATACACCGGCACAATCGGCGCAAGCAGCATTCCTTGCGACACCCCCGAAGACACCGGCACAGGCCTTGCAGCCGTCCGCGCCGGAGCCACCGACACCGCAGGCCCAGCCCCAACGCCAACGCCAACCCCATCCGGCAGACCCGCACCCATCCCAACCACCCCCGTCATAATCGCCGCAGGCGCATCGTTCTCGCTCGTGTTTTTCCCAAACAGCAAAGAAGCAGCCGTCACCTGCCGCACCAAGCTGACAGCAGGACTAACAGACTCCGCACTCGAAGCAGCAGCCGCAGCCCGCTCCACCCGCACCGGAGGCCTAGGCGGCACCGGCAACAGCACCTTCGGCATATCCACATGAAACGGCATCGCCTCCGGATGCATCAGCGGAAGCGCAATCACCAGCGCCACCACGCCAAACTGCAACCCCACCGACGCCAAAGCCGTCCACCGTTGACGCGCAGGCATCTGGCCCACACGCGACTCCACAAGACTGTCCTCAAACATAGAAGCACCCTCCAAAGATCGGATCCAGGTGCGCAACCAGCGAGGAGTGCGTCCGTACAACGTTAGACACCCAGCACTCCCAGATGTTCCCGCCGCACGCTTGACACAGCACAGCCCTCCCACAAGGACTAAACTGAGAGAGCAGTCTGGCGCTCAACATCCGTTCGACCTTGAAGTCCAGACCTAAAGTATCTCGTTCGAAGACTTTGCGCAGTTTCATGGGGATGGGGAGTACACCGTCCATCCCAAAGAATCAGGAGAGGGAATTGCCCTACAACGACCTACGCGACTGGATCAGGCAGCTCGAAAAAGCCGGCGAACTCAAACGCATCACCGCTCCCGTCTCACCCATCCTCGAGATGGCCGAGATCGCCGACCGCGCCGCCAAATCAGGCCGCAGCACATCCAAAGCCGGCGGCCCCGCTCTCCTCTTCGAAAACGTCACCGGCCATCCCGGCGCCCGCGTCCTCATGAACCAGTTCGGCAGCGAACGCCGCATGCGCCTCGCCCTAGAAACCGACTCCCTCGACGCCATCGCCGACCGCATCCGCACCCTGCTGAAACCGCAGACACCTACAAGCTTTGTAGACAAGCTCAAGATGCTCCCCATGCTCGCCGAGGTCGGCAGCTTCTTCCCCAAGGTCATCCCCGCCAAGGAAGCCCCCTGTAAGCAGGTCATCCATCGCGGCGAAGACGTCAATCTCCTCGAACTCCCCATCCTCAAGACTTGGCCGCAAGACGGAGGCCGCTTCATCACCCTCCCCTGCGTCATCACGCGTGACCCCAAATCCGGCAAGCGCAACGTCGGCATGTACCGCATGCAGGTCTACGACGGCCAGACCACCGGCATGCACTGGCAGCGCCAGAAGGTCGCCGCCGAGCACATGCGCGAGCGCCTTCGCGAAGCCTCACCCGACTCCGCCGCCCGCGTCGACCTCATGGCCCTCACCGCCGGCGGCACCACCGCAGCCTCCTCGCTCGACACCCTCAACACCTCCACCGTCACCCGCATCCGCGGCGACCGCATGGAGGTCGCCGTCGCCATCGGCACCGACCCCGCCACCACCTTCAGCGCCATCGTCCCCGCCCCCCCTGACGTCGAAGAATATCTAATCGCCGGCTTCCTCCGCCAGAAACCCCTCGAACTCGTCAAAGCCGAGACCGTAGACCTCGAAGTCCCGGCCCACGCCGAGTACATCCTCGAAGGCTACGTCAACCTCGGCGAACTCCGCACCGAAGGCCCCTTCGGCGACCACACCGGCTTCTACACCATGCAGGACGAATACCCCGTCTTCCACCTCACCTGCATCACCCACCGCAAAGACCCCATCTACACGGCCACCATCGTCGGCAAGCCCCCGATGGAGGACGCCTGGATGGGCAAAGCCGTCGAACGCATCTTCCTCCCCCTTATGCAGCTCACCCTCCCCGAGATCGTCGACGTCAACCTCCCCGCCGAGGGTGTCTTCCACAACCTCATGATCGTCTCCATCAAAAAGTCCTACGCCGGCCACGCCCGCAAGATCATGAACGGCATCTGGGCCATGGGCCAGGCCATGTTCACCAAGTGCATCATCGTCGTCGATGAAGACTGCGACGTGCAGGACCTCGCCGAGGTCACCCTCCGCACCGCCAACAACATCGACCCCGAGCGCGACATCCAGTTCACCCTCGGCCCCGTGGACTCCCTCGACCACGCCTCGCGGCTCCCCAACTACGGCAGCAAGATGGGCATCGACGCCACCCGCAAGTGGGCCGCCGAGGGCTTCACTCGCCCCTGGCCCCCCATGCTCACCATGGATCAGGAAGTAAAAACCAAAGTCGACGCCATCTGGAAAAAACTAGGCATCGACTAGCCGGATCAAACCTTGTCGCGCTCGCTATAGACGAGTCTTAATCTCACCAGTCCCAACTTCAGGAGGCTAAGAAAAGATGTCGGCATCGTTCAAGCCAGAAGATGTAAGGCTCAACTACGACCCCTCCGCTCCGCAGCAGCGCTTCCGCGACGCCGGACTCGAAGCCGCCTTCCTCGATCCCGCCGCACAGCTTCCCACCGCGATTCCATGGCCCTCCGGTGCCGCTCCCACAGCCGCTCCACTCACTCCTCCGCCCGCCGACACCGATGACCTCTCGCGCTTCAAAGGCTACGATGCAGTCGTCGTCACCTGGACCGCCGCCGAGGCTGCCGCACTAGCCACCCTCCTCTCGCCGGGCTACGCGATCTCCACCTGGTATCCGTACCGCTACAACGTCGCAGAATATATCCCCCTCGTCACCGGCAAGGATTCGCCTTTCAACGACGACACCCCCTCTATGTCGCGCTACTACCACACCCTCGCGCTCTACCTGCCCTGCCGCATCGGCAACGCGAAGGTTCTCCTCATAAAAAGCGGCCTCCACCTGGACTACGACGGCCCCGCCACCCCAGTCAAGAAACTGATGACCGAGATCGCCCAGACCGTCACTCCCAAGCTTTTCATCACAACCGGCACAGGCGGAGGAATCGGCTCAGACGTTCTCCTCGGCGACGTTGTCATCGCCGGAAGCGTGCGCTTCGACTGCACCGAACAGTTCAAGACCGAGCCCTGGCACAACGCCGTCTTTACCCCATCGACGCTGCCCGCCGGAGTACTCACCGCAATCACTCCTGCACTCACCCAGCCGAACGCCTCTCGCATCCCCAACGCAAGAACCACACCCAAGATCTGGAGCGCCGCCAGCGACGCCATCGTCACCACCGACTTCTTCTCCTTCGACGACTCCACCGATCACTACAAGCTGCAAGGCCTGGGGAAGGCCTGCGACATGGGCGATGCCATGGTCGCCAGTGCCCTCCAGGGAATCCCCAATCTCTCCTGGCACGCCGTCCGCAACGCATCCGACCCGCAGATTCCAAACCCGACCAACAGCATCACCGAAGCCGCAAAGACCGCCGCCCAGATCTATGCAAAGTACGGCGGCCTCACCACTGCCGCCAGCGTCATCGCCACCTGGGCCATCATCCACACTGCAACCGAATAGCTACTCCGCGCTCTTCACCGTAATCGCGCTCAGATTCCGCACCCACCGCTCCGGCCTCTTATCGCCGCTATCCACCAGCTTCAGCGCACCATCCTCGCCCAGCGGCTTGCCGCCCATGCTCGTCGCAACGATCACATCCCCGTTGTGCTCCGACGCCTCCACCTCCGTCACCGAGTACAGCACCCAATACTTATCCATACCCTCAGCGACGATATAGCTCCGCAGCATCTTCCGGTGCGTCGTCTTGTCGACAGGGAAGCCGTACTTCGCCAGCAGCTCGCCCAGCGCCACGCCGGAGTAAGTCTCCTCCAGTTTCGTATGCTCGTTATGCACCGTCACCGTCTTCTGCGGCATCGCCTCCAGCTCGGCCACCGTCGGCGTCGTCGCCTTACCATCCACCGCCAGCGTCAGGCTGGTAGAAGGCACCGTAGGAGCATGCGCATGCTCCGTCATCGGTGCCATCGTCTGATCCTGCGCACGGACACCCAACGGCCCCAGCATCACTACCGACAACCCAGCCAGACAGCAGGGAAAAAACCAGGCTCTCTTCATGGCTTTCAGCCTATCGCGCCCCCGTCGTATACTCAAGGCATGTCTATCGTCCGCGACGCCGCCGCCATCGCCAAGGGAATGAGCATCACGCTGAAGCAGGCCTTCCAGCCGACCGAAGTCGAAAACTATCCCGACGGCAAAGGTCCCATGCGCGGAGCCAAGTTCGAAGAACGCTTTCGTGGCAAGCACCAGCTCCAGCGCGACGAGAACGGCCTGGAAAAGTGTGTCGCCTGCTTCCTCTGCGCCGCCGCCTGTCCCTCCAACTGCATCTACATCGAGGCCGCGGACAACACCGACGAGGTCCGCATCTCCAGCGCCGACCGCTACGCCAAGGTCTACAACATCGACTACAACCGCTGCATCTTCTGCGGCTACTGCGTCGAAGCCTGCCCCACCGATGCCATCACCCACGGTCACGGCTTCGAGCTCGCCACTCTCAACGCCACCAACCTCGTCATGCGCAAAGAGGATCTGCTGGTCATCACATCCACGCTTCCCGACGTCGTGCAATCGGACAAAGACGAGGCCGGAATCCTCGCCTAGCGAACATCGAAAGTATCGCAACGCCAGCCACGCTCAGGCAGGTATCCAGTCGCCGAAGCGCAGTGGCAGGCCATCTCAGTCCGGCCAGTCGAAAGTACTTGGCCACCGGCAAACGAACATGGTAAAACTCTCTGCACCCACTCAGTAGTAGGTAGCGGATCTGAGAACCTGGGCAACGATCGAACGAAAGTCAGGCAGACTATGAGCACGCCGCTGAACGACAAACGAAAGATCCTTCACATCTGCACCCGCGAGACCATCCGCCCCCTTCGCGACCGCATCCTCACCCTCTCCGGCTTCGAGGTAGACTCCACCCTCAGCTACGAAGAAGGCCTGGGCCTCTTCTGGGCCAGCCACTACGACCTCGTCCTCATCGACGTCGAAGGCGAGGGCCGCGTCCCCGCCGCGGAACACATGTGCTCCGAGATCAAGACCGCGCAGCCCGAGCAGATCATCGCCTTCGTCTGCAACTGGCGCGTCGCCAACCTCACCGACTGCCCGGACGAGATCCTCCGCACCGAGTTCGACCCCGCCGCCTTCGCCCAGGGCGTACGCGACATCGTCCAACCGCAAGCCTAGCCCGCAAGCCTCACCAAGCGACCAACGAGAGCCGCACCCGAAGGGAATACACAAGTCACGAAGTGACCTCCCGCCGAGCAGGCGGCCCGTCCGGCAGAACCCAAGTTGCAGCCGCGCAAAGCCTGTGATACAAACGAAGTATTCCAGTCTGCTTCGGCAGATTTGAATTTCATGCAGAGTGGTTGAGGGACGAGCCCTTTGACGCCACGACAACCGGACAGAACAAACGCGTACCGGTGTCAACTCTCTCCTGGGAGCCCTATGGGCTGCTACAGGGAACATGAGATTCGGAGCACGCAGTCCAAAATTAAGGCCTGCACCCCGCATTTCACCTTCCCGGCCGTATCTGGCCATCCCCACAGAGAGTAAGCGCAAAGAGTTCACACCCTTTCCCCTCGGAAAGAGCAAGATGAACTACTCCTGTAGCCGGTATGAGCTGAAGTGTAACGAGTGCAGCAAGCGGTTCGGCAACCAACCCCTCTCCGCCTGCCCGGACTGCCTCGCCCCCTTAGAAATCGCCTACGACCTCGAAGCCGTACGCGGCATCTTCACCAAAGAAAACATCTCTGCCGGTCCAGCCAACATCTGGCGTTACGCCGCTCTCCTCCCCATCCCAGACGGCTTCCAGCCCGACCTCCCCGTAGGCTTCACCCCGCTCGTCCGCGCAAAGAACCTCGGCAAGCGCATCGGCGCGTCCAATCTCTACATCAAGAACGACGCCGTCTGCTTCCCAACCCTCAGCTTCAAAGATCGCGTCGTCTCCGTCGCCCTCGCCAACGCGCAGAAGTTCGGCTTTGAGATCGTCGGCTGCTCCTCCACCGGCAACCTCGCCAACTCCGTCGCCGCGCAGGCCGCCCGCCTCGGCCTCAAGGCCACCATCCTCGTCCCCGCCGATCTCGAGCCCGCCAAGATCCTCAACACCCTCGTCTACGGCGCGCGCCTCATCCGCATCGACGGCAACTACGACCACGTCAACCGCCTCTGTACCCAGATCGCCGACGAATACTCCTGGGGCCTCGTCAACGTCAACCTCCGCCCCTACTACGCCGAAGGCTCCAAGACCGTCGGCTACGAGATCGCCGAGCAGCTCGGCTGGCGTCTGCCCGATAACGTCGTCGTCCCCATGGCCGGCGGCTCGCTCATCCGCAAGATCCGCAAAGCCTTCAACGAACTCATCCACCTCGGCCTCGTCGAAGCCAAGCCCGTCCGCTTCTTCGGAGCCCAGGCCACCGGCTGCTCCCCCATCTCCGTCGCAGTCAAATCCGGTGCCGACTTCATCGAGCCGCAGCGCCCCAACACCATCGCCCGCTCCCTCGCCATCGGCAACCCCGCCGACGGCCCCGCAGCCTCCAAGATGATCCGCGACACCGGCGGCTGGGCCGAAGATGTCTCCGACGTCGAGATCGTCTCCGGCATCCAGGAGCTCGCCGAGACCGAAGGCATCTTCACCGAGACCGCAGGCGGCGTCACCACCGCCGTCACCGCCCGCCTCTACGCCGACGGTCGCATCTCGCCTGACCAGATCACCGTAACCTGCATCACCGGCAACGGCCTCAAGACCACCGACGCCCTCGCCGGACGCTACCAGCAGGAACGCGCCGTCCGCCCGCGCCTGGCAGACTTCGATGCCTACCTACGCGAGCTCGACGGCATCGCAGAACCAGATCTCGCCACCGCAGGAGCACGATAAATGTCCATCAAAGTCACCCTCCCCACCGCCTTCATCCGCCACACCGATGGCCGCAAGCACTTCGACTCCGCCGCCCACAACCTCCCCGGCCTCATCGCCGACATCGACCAGACCTTTCCCGCCCTCTCCACCCAGATCAAGGACGAAGAAGGCAAGCTCCGCCGCTTCATCAACATCTACGTCAACGACGAAGACATCCGCTTCCTCGGCGGCGAGACCTACGCCTTCCAGGACGGCGACGAGGTCATGCTCATCCCCTCCATCGCCGGCGGATCCCTCTAGGCAGTATGCGAACATACAGCCTTAGCGGTAAGTGATGGATAGAAAGTATCGTCCTAAGCGTCTGTGAGTGTCATCCTGAGCGGAAGTGATGGGATGGATTGATATTGAAATTGTCATCCTGAGCGAAGCCTCTCGCAGTTTCATCGCGAGAGGCGAAGTCGAAGGACCTGCGTTTCGCTCAACGTGCCAATACCTTCTCCATATCTCGCACCACATCTGGACCAGTTCCACATCGTGCTATAGGTCGATACCACCTAGCCACTCACTGCGTCGGCAGCAACCAAACACAGCACCACGTTTTGCTGCCGCGCACACCCTCCCGTTGACGTTCACCGGCAAGCCGTTGCATCCTTCCTGCTACTGCTCCCTCTGCTGCTTCTGTCTCCGCTGTCGCAACGACTGTCCGTTTGTTTGTCATTCCGCAGCGTAGCGGAGGAATCTGCTGTTGTGGTTGCTTCTGGCGGTTGCGGTTGCTGCTGCCTTTCCTTTTGCCGTTGTTCTTGCCGTTGCCCGCTCCCCATCCCCATTCCGAAGCGCAGCGAAGGAATCTCCGCCCCAGCCTCCACTAGATCTATCCAGGCACCCCCCCACAAAAGACCCTTTCCACCCCACTCCCATCAAAATCCAGGCACGGAGCAACGAATCCGCCACATCTCCGCTCTTATGTTCTGTAAACATTCGCACGAGTCGCGCCAATTTACTTCAAGAAAGAAGGATCGACATGTTTCTCATTCTCGCGGTTGTACTTGTTCTGCTTTGGCTGGGCGGGTTCTTTGTCCTTCACGTCAGCAGCTTCCTCATCCACCTGCTGCTCATCTTTGCCGTCATCTCCATCATCATGAACTTCGTCAGCGGCAGACGAGCCGTCTAGAACCAAACTGCCTTGCTCTCTCTAAATGGCTGCGTCACATTTGATGTGACGCGGCCATTTCGCCGTCTGGAAATCGATACGCCGAGCACCATAAAACGACAGCGAAATCACCACCGGTTCACCACCAAAAGGCCTCATCGCACCACACCAGGGCCACTCCGCGCTCACCATCCCGCTCCTCTTACCTCACATTCCAACAGCCTTTGCTTTGTCCTTGCCTCATTCTTGTTTGCCTTTGTTCTTGCTCTTGCATTTGTTCTTGCTCTTGCATTTGTTCTTGTTCTAGCCTTTGTTCTTGTTCTAGCCTTTGTTCTTGCCGTTGTCCGCTCTTTTATTTGTCATTCCGCAGCGCAGCGGAGGAATCTGCGGTTGCCGTTGCTCTTGTTGTTGCTCGCTCTTTTATTTGTCATTCCGCAGCGCAGCGAAGGAATCTGCTGTTCGACATAAAGGGGCAGGGCAACTCCCGCATCCGCCATCAAAACCTGTCAACCCCCTAAGCAACGAATCCCCGCGCCAATCCAGGAGATTCACGTTGCGTAGAAGTTATCTCCCACCCGCTATACTTGATATAGAGAACAAATTCAAAAGCCCCGGTCATCCACCGGGGCTTTTGTCTCTGCTAAAGAAGGTATTTTGCCCAAGAAAACCCGTAACTCGTTTCGAAAGAAATATTTACCCGTAACCCGTTTATTTAGAAATATTTACAAGGATCGTTTTTCTTATCTCGTTGCAAAGAAGTAACTTAGCCTATAGTACCCCTAGGGGGTGGGGTACCCCGAGATAGGCCCGAGTCCGCGCAAAGAAAGAGGCCGAACCCTTTGGGTTCGGCCTCTTTCATATTATGCGGTGGAAAATTTACTGGTGAGCCACAGGCTGAGGAATCTCAAGCCCGGTAGGCGGCAGCACGGAAGCCAAAGCCTCCGGCGTCTCCTCCTGCAGCTCTGGAAGATTGCCCTCCAGCGCAAGCTTCAGCACCTGGTCCATCTCCTCCACGAAGTGCAGCTTCATGGTGCTCTTCAGTAGCTCCGGAAGATCGGCCAGATCCTTGCGGTTCTCCTCGGGCAGAATCGCCTCGAAGATGCCCGCACGGTGCGCGGCCAGCAGCTTCTCCTTCAGGCCGCCGATCGGAAGCACCTTGCCCCGCAGCGTGATCTCGCCCGTCATGGCGATATCGCGCCGCACCTTGATCTTCGTAAGCGCGCTCGCCAGACCCGTAGCCAGCGTAATACCAGCCGACGGTCCGTCCTTCGGAATCGCTCCCTCGGGCACGTGTACGTGGATGTCGACGTTCTTGTAAAAGTCCTTCGCCAGTCCAAGATGATGCGAACGCGAACGAATATAGGTAAGTGCAGCCTGTGCCGACTCCTGCATCACGTCGCCCAGCTGCCCGGTCGCCGTCATCTTGCCCTTGCCGTCGAGAACCTGGACCTCAGTCTGGAGAATCGTTCCGCCCATCTCCGTCCACGCAAGGCCCGTAACCAGACCAACCTCGCTCTTCTCATGTACCTGCGAGTCGCGGAACTTCGCCACGCCAAGAATATCGCCGATATTCTCGCCCGTGATCAGCTCCTTATGCTCCGGGCCGTTCTTGACCACACGCCGGGCCACCTTGCGGCAGACATTGCCGATCTCGCGCTCAAGATTTCTGACACCGGCCTCGCGCGTGTATCCGCGAATGATCTGCTTCAGTGCATCGTCCTCAAAGACGATCTGCTCTTCGGTCAGTCCAGTGCCTTCACGCTGCTTCTTCACCAGATACTGCTTGGCGATCTCCAGCTTCTCGATCTCGGTATAACCATGCAGCCGCAGGATCTCCATGCGGTCCTGCAACGGCCCCGGAATCGTATGCAGCACGTTCGCCGTAGCGACAAACAGTACCTGCGAAAGGTCGTACTCGACGTCTAGATAGTGATCCTGGAACGAGCCATTCTGCTCCGGATCCAGAACCTCGAGCAACGCGCTCGCCGGATCGCCACGGAAGTCCGACGCCATCTTGTCGATCTCGTCCAGCATGAACACTGGGTTCTTCGTCCCAGCCTTCTTCATGGACTGGATAATCTGGCCCGGCAGCGCGCCGATATACGTCCGGCGATGTCCGCGAATCTCCGCCTCATCCCGCACGCCGCCCAGCGACATCCGCACGAACTTCCGTCCTGTAGCCTTCGCGATCGACATACCCAGCGACGTCTTACCCACACCCGGCGGCCCGACGAAGCACAAAATCGAACCCTTCGGATTCTTCACCAGCTGCCGAACCGCGAGAAACTCAAGAATCCGCTCCTTGATCTTCTCCAGACCATAGTGATCTTCGTTCAAGATCTGCTCCGCATGCTCGATCGAACGAATCTCCTTCGAACGCTTCTTCCACGGCACAGCCAGCAGCCAGTCCAGATAGTTCCGCGACACCGTAGACTCCGCCGACATCGGCGGCATCGCCTCCAGCTTCTTCAGCTCCTGCAGCGACTTCTCCATCACATCTTTCGGCATCGCCGCCGCTTCAATCTTCTTCTTCAGCTCATCGAACTCGGACTTCTCCCCACGTCCAAGTTCCTTCTGGATAGCCTTAATCTTCTCATTGAGGTAGTACTCTTTCTGCGCCTTCTCCATCTGCCGCTTCACCCGCGACTGAATGGTTCGGTCCATATTCAGTTTCTCAATCGCCACATCCAACACATCAGCGACCTTGGACAGCCGACTCTCTGGATCGAATACCTCGAGAAGCTGCTGCTTCTCCTCGATCGAGAGCTGCAGATTGGCAGAGATCGTGTCCGCCAACTTGGCAGGCTCATCCGCGCGAACGCTCGCCGCCATCGTCTCGTAGTTCAAGCTCTGCTGCAACTTCACATACTGCTCAAACAGCGAGTGGACGCGCTGCATTAACTGCTCTACCTGCGGGGTCAGATCGAGCTGAGTCTGCCCCGTCTGGACGGTCGCAACAAAAAAGCCGTCAACGTCATTGACCTCAGTAGCCCGGGCCCGCTCCACACCTTCAACCAGGACTTTAATGTTTCCGTCCGGCATCTTCACGCTTTGGACGATATTGCCTATCGTGCCGGTCTCGTAGATGTCGTCCGCATTCGGCTCGTCCACTGAGGCATCATGCTGCGTCGCAAGAAAGATCTTCCGGTCGCCCGACAACGCCTCTTCAAGAGCACGTACGCTTGACTCGCGTCCAACAACAAACGGCGTCATCATGTGGGGAAAGATGACCATGTCTCGAATGGGCATCATAGGAAGCTTGCGAACGTCGCCGCTCAGCGTTTTATGGGGTTGGTTTGTCATCGCTCTCCAATTAGACGTTAAAACATCGAGAATGATGCATCGATGTAGCGGCTCGAGGTCATTGTAAATCGTCTAACCTATCACGTGCTCGGCAAACTTCAGCGAATCAAAACGCTTTCGTACCGTTCGTCGATATGGATCGCGAAAGCTCTTATAACTGCTGTAGAGGATGAGAAGAAAGCGCAAAGAAGCTACACGCGCTATTCCGCGATCCGCGTCCTAGCCTGCCTTTTCGAGCAACATTGGCAGTGTCAAACTGTGCTTTTTCACCATCTCAGCCGTGATGGAAAGTTCTTTGACTTTCTTGTTGCCCGGAACGTAGTACATAAGATCAAGCATCAACTCTTCCAAAATCATCCGCAGGCCGCGTGCGCCAACCTTCCGCTGCAGCGCCTCGCGCGCAATCTCCCTTGCCGCCTCGTCGGTGAAGGTTACCTTCACACCCTCGTACTCGAAGAGTTTTGCATACTGCTTCAGAATCGCGTTACGAGGCTTTGTCAGAATCTCGATCAATGCCGTCTCATCTAGCTCATCCAGGATGCCCAATACAGGAAGCCGGCCGACAAACTCCGGAATCAGCCCATACTTCAGCAGATCCTGTGGCTCCGCCTGTCGCAGCAGCTCCGCATCTCGCTGAGCCCGGATCGGCGTTACGTCACCATCCTTCACATCCGGATCGGCAACTGTCTTGAATCCAAGCGCCTTCTTGCCGATACGTCGTCCAATCACCTTTTCGAGGCCCACAAATGCCCCACCACAGATGAAGAGGATATTCGTCGTGTCTACCGCAGTGAACTCCTGATGAGGATGCTTGCGCCCACCCTGCGGTGGAACATTGGCAACTGTGCCCTCAAGGAGCTTTAGAAGCGCCTGCTGCACGCCCTCGCCAGACACATCGCGTGTGATCGAAGGGTTCTCGTCTTTGCGTCCAATCTTGTCGATCTCGTCGATGTAGATGATCCCGCTCTGCGCACGCTGTACGTCGCCGTCCGCAGCCTGCAGCAGTTTCAGGATGATGTTCTCGACATCCTCACCCACGTATCCAGCCTCGGTCAGCGTCGTCGCATCCACGATCGCAAACGGCACGTCGAGCATCTTCGCCATGGTTTGCGCCAGAAGCGTCTTGCCTGATCCCGTCGGTCCCACCAGTAAAATGTTCGACTTTGCCAGCTCCACATCGTTGCCGCGCGTCTTGTTCATCTGGATTCGCTTGTAGTGGTTGTACACCGCCACGGCAAGTTTCTTCTTCGTCTGATCCTGTCCAATCACATACTCATCCAGAAATGCCTTGACCTCCTGCGGCTTCGGCAGATGGGCAGGCGCGGCTCCTGGTTGTGCTTCGGTGCGGTCATCTTCGAGGATCGAGTTGCACACCGCAACGCACTCATCGCAGATGTAGGCCCGCGGATAGTCCGAAGGAGATGAGATGAGTTTGGCAACGGCATCCTGCGATTTGTGGCAGAACGAGCAACGAAGAGATTCGTCTGAGCCCCGTGACGTTTTCATAGGTGCGACAACTCCTGAGTGTTCCGCGCAGCAAAGTCTATAGGTTAAGTTTACACCTGTTTCACCTTGGAAGCAGTGGGCGGGTGCTTGCTGCTATACCCCGATCTGGTCATGGACACAGAAGTAATCCCCCGTCAGTAACCGGATGCGCGAGAAGCCCGGACCGTGGGTCCGAGCTTCTCAGCTACGCGATACTCGCAACTACGTGCGAGGCCGATCGATGATGTCGTCGATGATCCCGTATTCCTTCGACTGCGCGGCCGTCATGATGAAGTCGCGCTCCACATCCCGTTCAATGCGCTCCAGTGTCTGACCTGTACTTGCGCTCATCAGCTTGTTCGTGATCTCACGAATGCGCAGAATCTCGCGAGCATGAATGTCGATATCGGTCGCCTGCCCGCTCAGCCCGCCCATCGAAGGCTGGTGGATCAGGATCCGTGAGTTAGGCAGGGCAAACCGCTTGCCCTTCTTTCCCGCCATCAAAAGGAAAGCACCCATGCTCGCAGCCTGCCCGATGCAGAACGTCACGACGTCATTCTTGAGGTACTGCATCGTGTCATAGATCGCCAGACCGGCTGTGATCGATCCGCCTGGCGAGTTGATGTAGAGCTGAATATCCTTCTCTGGGTCTTCCTGGCTCAAAAACAGCATCTGCGCAATGATCACATTGGCGATGTTGTCATCGATCGGTGTGCCCAGAAAAATGATGTTGTCCCGCAGCAGACGGCTATAGATGTCGTAGGCGCGTTCGCCCCGGCTCGTCTGCTCGATCACCATCGGTACTAATCCCATAACACTCTCTTTCTTCTGTCCGTTAGCAACCCGACAACTTCACTCTACGATGCAAGCTTCTCGTAGAGCACGCTTCCAGTCTTCTCGCGCCGCATCTGCTCGCGAATCCTGTCCAGTCCACCGTCGTTCGAAAGCCTTTCACGCAGCGTCTCCAGCGGCTCCCGCGACTGAATTGAAAGCATCAACAACTCGCGGTCGACGTCTTCCTCCGGGACCGAAATACCTTCGGCTTCGGCTATACGGTCCAGAAGCATAGAAGCCTTCACCTCGTTGACAGCCTGGTCGCGCTGAGAGGCACGCAGTTGTACAAAGTCCAGCTTACGCATGTCTTCGACCTTCATCCCCTGTTGCGCCAGCGCACGCAGTCCACGATCCAGGCGAGCTTCGATCTGCTGCTGCACAAACGACTCGGGAACAGGGAACTGATACCGCTCGATCAACTCGCCCAGCAACTTATCTTTAGCACCATTATCGAGCGCCGTCTTCTTGCGGTCAGAGGTATGTTCGCGCAGTTTGCTCTCGAACTCCTCCCAGCTCTCATAGTTGCCAAGCTGCTTTGCAAACTCTGCATCACGCTCGGGATAGCTCTTGTGTTTGACACCCTTCACGGTCACGTTATAGCTCACGGTCTGCCCTGCCAGCCGCTTTTCACCAAAGTCCGCGGGGTAGTCGACCTCAAACTTGAGTTCCTGACCAGCTTTGGTTCCGCGCAGTGCATCGTTGAAGGCCGCCAGCGTATTCTTTCCGCCAATCTCGATCAGTACATCCTCGCCGGTGATCGGTTCGGAGTTCGAGACATTCTCCAAGCCATCCTCAGACACTGTCTGTGCCAGGTCCTTCATTTCGCCGCGGAACTGGATCTCGGCCCAATCTCCATCGACCAGCGGACGGTCTTGTTCCACAGGTTCCACCGTCGCGTGACTGTCCAGTACCCGGGCGAGCTCTGCCTGATACTCGTCATCGGTCAGAGCGGCATCTGGCTTGGCCACATGCACTGTGTCGTAACCTGCAATGTCGATCTCAGGCGCAACCTCGAACGCTGCCTTGAACTTCATCGGCTGTCCATCGAAGAGTACCAACTCAGTCAGTTGTGGTTCGGAGACAGGCCGAAGCTTCTGCTCGTCAATCGCCTTACGGAACCGATCCGACACAAGGCTCTCCAGAACCTCCTGCCGAACTTCCTTCGCAAACTTCGTCCGCACCAGCGACTCCGGCACCTTGCCTGCGCGGAAGCCCGGAATACGGGCCAGCTTCTGATACCGCTTCACCACCGACCGGAAGCTCTTCGAAACCTCCTCCGCCGGTGCTTCCACTTCAATCTCTCGAGTCAGTTCAGGGTTCAGCGAAGGTGCGTGATTATGCACATGGTTGTGAGCGTCGTTATGCTCATGGTGTTCATCCGTATTCGCTAGCTCGGACTGCAGCTCGGCAGTCTCATTCGTCTCAGTCATCTCAGTCGGGGTCAAATCCATGCCTTCCAAATAGCGCTTCTATATGCCGCGCCGCTCGCTGATCTGCAGAGCGAGCGCGATCCACGCCTCTCTACTACTGTACGAGGGTTCGATAGAGGGGGTCAAACCTCGTCTCGAGCCTCGCCCGGCCTCTTCCATGCAAACCAGCCGCTTATAGGTGTTCCGTCTGGTTGGAGCTCAACGAAAATATCTCCAGCCGGATCTTCCATTGCGTCGACTCTCCCGGTTGCAGTACCACCATTCCGGTATCCTCGCCCTTCGCCCACTGCCGCCCGAACGGGTCGTCGTAGTTGAACTGAGGCTCGATCGAGATGTACGAGCCATCCAGCGGAGCATATACCCGTATCGCCTTGATCGTCGGGGTCACCGCCGTGATCCGTAGTCCATAGTCGTTCTCCGGATCGCGCAGTTCCACCATCGGACCGTTATCCATCATCCCCCGCTTTAGTCGAACGAAGCTGTCGTCGAGGTTCAGCGCCCCCAGCTTCGCACCCTTCGGCTGGGTGAAGTCATACTCGGTCCCTTCTACCGGCACTAGCCTCCCGCTTAAATCGCCGTTGCGCCGGTCCTTTACGTCCACGCGCATTGCGGATGGTAGCCTCAGCATCATCTGGCCGCGATGCCCATTCAGAATTGCGAAGCGCGGATGCCAGCCTATGCCCATCGGCTCTGCGGTGGTTCCTGTATTCCGCGCCATCACCCTCATCTCGATCGCCCGGCCACTTAGCTCCACCGTCGTCGTGATTTCTGTATGCGACGGCCAATGCCCATCGAAGTTGCCTGCGTGGAAAACCGCCTGCGCCTGGCCACCATCCGGCATCACATTGCTGGTCACGGTGTCCGAAGGCATCTTCAGCAATAGGCCACCTGCTGCCATCGTCCCCCCGCCATCGTAGCTGTCCTTCGTATCCGCTGGGAGCATCAACCGCGTGCCGTGCCACATCACGCTTAGATTCTGGCCCTCCGCTGCAGGCGAACCCGAGACGCGTCCTGCCCACGGCACCTCGATAGCCCCGCCCATATTTAGACTTCGAGATCCGGTCGAATCCGCTCCTGTCCCCGTCAGTAGACGGCCAGCGTCTTCCAGAGAGGGGGAATCCAGCAGATTCACCTCGCCCCTCAACGGTAGCGTAGCCGTGATCTGAAATACGTTCATTCCGCGGCCAGGTAGCAGCGTTGCCGATAGGAACTCGGGGTTGGGATCTCCCGCAATCGCGGAACGCTCCAGCCGCACCACGTCCTGCCCACCTGGCCGCACCGCCACCGCCTCAGGCTCCGGGCGCTTATTCAGTTCATGCTTCAGCTCCGCAAAGTGTCCCAGGATGTGCTCGTGCCATCCCACCGCCAACACTGACACCACCACCATCAGAAACACGATCGTCAGCAGACCAGACCGCATTAACGCAGCGTGCCATAACTTACGACGACGTGCGGCAAACCCCTGTTTTAGAAGCGCCCAGTACATCCTGCTCAATCTCGGATCTTCCAACTCGCCGCCTATTCCACATTCCGTAGCAAAAATTATTTTATGGTATCCACCACGCCGGACAATGTTTCAACTCCGTGCGCATCTGCTATCGCAACCTCTATCATTAGATGCAGTGACTGCCTCTACACACAGTACGTCTCCACTTCTTCTGCAGATTAGTGAAACCATCACAAAATGCGAACGCTGCCCCCGCCTGCGCGACTACTGCCGCGGAATCGGCGAGACCAAACGCCGCGCTTACCTCGAACACACCTACTGGGCCCGTCCCGTCTCGGGCTTTGGCGATCACCGTGCCCGCATCCTCATCCTTGGCCTCGCTCCCGGTGTACACGGTGCCAACCGCACCGGTCGCCCCTTCACCGGCGACGGAGCCGGCAACTTCATGTATCCCGTCCTGCACGACCTTGGTCTTGCCACCAAACCTGACGCCGTCAGCCGCGACGATGGTCTGAGGCTTCGCCATGCTTGGATCGCCTCGGTAGTACGCTGCGCCCCGCCTGGCGACAAGCCTCTCCCCGCGGAGATCCGCAACTGCTCCAGTCATCTTGCTGCCGAGATCGAGGCTCTGCCACGCGTCCGCGTCGTTGTCTGCCTGGGGAAGATCGCCTTTGACGGTTATCTCGCATACCTTCTCCACACCGGCGTCATCACCCGCAAATCGGACTACCAGTTCTCACACGGAGCGTACTATCAGCTTCCCAACGGCTTGCACCTTCTTAGCAGCTACCACCCATCGCTACGCAATACCAACACCGGACGCCTGAATCGCCCCATGTTTGCGCGAATCTTTCTACGCGCCAGGGAACTCGCCGGTCTTGCTGTCTAAAGGCGATTTCTATCTGCAAACACATTCAATACTGCAAACGCCGGTCCCACGATCATGGCGCCAAAGAGAATCGCAGTCAGAAGATCTTTCACACTTCACCTCACCCTTACTCTAGCTCGCGCCTCCTGCTGACCGGGAACATTCAATCGGCAGTGAACTAGGCAGCCATTACCTGTCATGATCCCTCCGTGGCTGTGGTCGATACAGTTGCCTAATCAAAGAAATAACCAACCAATCACCATCCGATGGAATCAGATTAGAAAGAGAAGGAAAATCACGCACGAGGTATTAAAAAATGAGCGCAAAGAATTATTGGTTCGCCTTCGGCATCGGCGTCAGCGCAGGAGCGGCAATCGCTCTACTCTATGCTCCACAGACCGGGGTCAGGACGCGCAAGCAACTCCGGAAGGGAGTCGAGGAAGCAGGAGATTACCTCGAAGATGCAGGCAACTATCTCAAAGCCCAGGCAGAGCGTCTCAGCGATGAGACCCATAAGGCCATCAAGCGCACAAAGAGTCAAGTTGATTACGCTGTAGACAAAGCAGGCGACGTGGTGAACAGTGCAGTAAAGTCGGCTCAGTCCCTCGTCTGAGCAACTTCGAGTTTTGAACAAAGATCCCGGCAATCAAGCCGGGATCTTTATTTTGAACGAGTCCCGATTGCGACGAATACTCTCACAACGCCCTAGAACAAAGTGCTCCGGCAGCTTCTACCGGGGCACCCATTCCATTTAGTCAAATGAGATTAAACGGTCGTCAATGCTAATCCAGCAACCTTTTCTTCCCCATCAGAGGCAATTGGTCTGTAGAAGAGCATGTTGTTTTCCATGTACACCTCAAGAAACGCCGGCCGCTGCACGATTCCGCCGCCGATCAGCGCCTCCGACAGAGGATCCTCAACAAACCGCTGCAACGCACGGCGCAGAGGTCTTGCACCGTAACTCCGGTCCGAAACAGTCTTCTCGATGATCCACCTCTTCGCATCGTCGGTCACTGAGATCGTGATCGCCTTATGCACCAGGTTGACGTTCAATTGCTGTACCAGTAGCTCGAGAATCTGCATCAGATCGGAGTCAGAGAGAGACGTGAAGATGATGATCTCGTCCAGACGATTCAGGAACTCGGGATTGAAGGTGCGTTTCACTTCGCCACGCACCAACTCCTCCATCTTGTCCAACACCATGTCTTCCTTCTCACTCTGAAAACCCAGCCCCTGCCTCTTCTGCAGATGCTTCGCTCCAATGTTCGACGTCATGATGATGATGCAGTTCTTGTAGTCGACCGTGTTGCCCAGTCCATCCGTCAACTGCCCATCTTCAAAGACCTGCAGCAGCAGATTGAATACGTCTGGATGCGCTTTCTCGATCTCATCGAGCAACACCACGCAGTATGGATTGCGCTTCACGCGCTCCGTAAGCTGCCCGCCCTCCTCATAGCCAACATAGCCCGGAGGCGAACCGATCAACTTGCTCACGGAGTGCTTTTCCATGAACTCCGACATATCGAAGCGAATGAGCGCCTTCTCGCTGCCAAAGAGGAACTGCGCCAATGTTCGCGCCATCTCCGTCTTACCCACGCCCGTAGGCCCGAGAAACAGGAAGCTGCCGATCGGACGGGCTGGATTCTTCAGCCCAGCACGCGACCGTCTAATTGCCCGCGCCAGCGCCGAGATCGCCTTCTCCTGCGAGATCACGCGCTTGTGCAGCTCTTCTTCAACCCGCAGTAGCCGTTGCGTTTCCTCTTCCTTCAGAGAAGTAATCGGCACACCCGTCCAGCGGCTCACCACATCTTCGATATCTCCGCGCGTCACAATTCCCGCCGAAGAATCATCCAGATGATACTTATCCCGCAGCGCCCGCAGATTCTCACGCTCCTTGCGCTCCTCATCCGAGTAGAACCGTGCCTTCTCGAACTCGTGATTCGCAATCGCGTTCTCCATCCTGTGCACGATGAACTTGATCCGCTTCTGTACTTCGATCAACTCTTCGGGCATTGAGGTCTGGCGCAGCTTCACCCTTGCCCCCGCCTCGTCGATCAGATCGATCGCCTTATCCGGCAGGAAGCGATCCGGAATATATCTGCTCGAGTGCGATACCGAGAACGTAATCGCGTCGTCGGTATAGCTCACCGCGTGGAATTTCTCGTACTTCTCCTTGATCCCCATGATGATCTTGATCGCGTCTTCTTCGTTCGGCGGCGGAACCTTCACCGCCTGAAAACGCCGTTCGAGCGAGCGGTCCTTCTCAATCGACTTCCGATACTCCGCCGGGGTCGTCGCGCCAATGCACTGAATCTCGCCTCGACTCAACGCCGGCTTGAGAATGTTCGCCGCGTCCAGCGATCCCTCCGCCGACCCAGCTCCCACCAGCGTATGCAGCTCGTCGATGAACACGATGGAGTTCTGATTCTCCATCAGCTCCTTCATGATCGTCTTCAGGCGTTCTTCAAACTGTCCGCGATACTTCGTACCCGCAACGATCAACGAAAGATCCAACGCTAGCACTCGCTTGTCCGCAAGAAAGCTCGGCACCTCGCCATCGGCAATCTTCTGCGCCAGGCCTTCGACGATCGCCGTCTTACCCACACCCGGCTCACCGATCAGTACTGGATTATTCTTCGTCCGGCGGCATAGAATCTGGATCACCCGATCCACCTCCGTATCGCGCCCAACCAACGGATCCAATTGCTGGTCCATAGCCGACTGCGTCAGATCGCGCGAAAATTCCGCCAACATACTCTGTTCGCCGCGTTGTCCCTTGCCGCCCTGCGACGAAGGAGTCTTCTCCTGCGTCGTCCGCTGCAGCTCTTCCCGGATCGCAGGCAGCCTCAACCCGCGCTCCTGCAGAATCTCCGCCGCAAAGCACTTCTCCTCGCGCAGCAGCCCCAACAGAAGATGTTCCGTTCCAATATGTTTGTGCGACAACCGCTCCGCCTCTTCTGCGGCATAGGCCAGCACCCGTTTGCACTCATTCGATAGAGGGAGATCGACTGAAGTCGACACCTTCTCCCGGATCGTCGTATGTCCTTCGATCTGCTTGCGTATCGACTCCACTGACGCGTGTGACCGTAAAAAGCGATTCGTCAGCGCCTTGTCCTCCCGCAGCAACCCAAGCAGCAGATGCTCGGTTTCGATGTAAGGCGACCCAAACTGACTAGCCTCATAACGGGCGAAAAAGATTACCCGTCGCGCCTTCTCCGTATAGCGTTCGAACATGTTATCCCCTTCAAGCCAGCCACCACGCAAGCCCGAAGGCCCCATAGCGCCGTTGGTCCCAACAACCGTCCCCGTGCCGCTCGCTCCCGGAGACAAATCAGGCTACTCCAAGCTGCAAAGCGCCCATCCCACTCCTATCAGTGTAGTCGTCCGCACCAAATATTCGAAATCCCTCGAAAGTTATGCATAACTTAGCACCCTTGTTTGACGTAGCCTGTGCAAAACCAGCACCAAATTAGGTGCAACTCACCCAAACACGACCTACGTACCTGATGATTTCGATACGAATAAGATTCGGCGTTGGATGCAGTGCGTTCCATCCCAGAGGCAATCCTTCGTTCCAAAAGATGCTATGCGCCGCAGATCTCACATTCAAATAGTGATCCCGGATGACGCTATGCCGCAGCCCGAGCGTTCACGAGCTTCCCATCCCGCAGCCGCAAAACTCGGTCACACCTCTCCGCGAACTCAAGATTATGTGTCACCAGCACGCTCGTCAGGCCATGCGCCTCATGCAGTCGCTGAATCAGTCCAAACACAGCCTCCGCCGTCTTGCCGTCCAGGTCGCCAGTCGGCTCGTCCGCCAGCAAAAGCCTCGGTTCCGTCACCAGCGCCCGCGCCAGACTCACCCTCTGCTGTTCTCCTCCGCTCAACTCTCCCGAACGATGCTCTGCCCGATCCCCCAGCCCAACCTCGTCCAGCCACACTCGAGCCTGCTCCAACGCGGGCCCTCGTCTCATCCCACGAGCCAGCAACGGCATCGCCACATTCTCCAGCGCAGAAAACTCCGGTAGCAGGTAGTGAAACTGCCACACATACCCTACATCCCGGTTGCGATACTCCGCAGCCTGCTTCTGCGTAAACGAACCCACTCGGCTCTCCCCGCACCACACCTCACCCGCCGTGGGTGTATCCAACGCGGCGAGCAGATGGAGCAGGGAACTCTTGCCCGCGCCGCTCTCCCCCACGATCGCAACCATCTCTCCCGCATGTACCCTCAGGTCGAGTCCGCGAAACAGCTCCAGCGCCGGACGCTCCGAACCCGAACCCGCACCCGCACCCGCCGAGACCGCCGCATAAATCTTCGTCAGACCCACAGCCCGCATCACTACCGTCCGCTCCCGAACCACAGGCAGCGGCTCCAGCGTGCCCTCGTTCTCAAACTCCACGTCCCCATCCAATGGATCAATCAAGCCTTCACCTCGTCCCCGTGGCCGGGAAAAGCTCCCAGCGAGATGGCGATCCTATTCCATGCATTGATCGTCGTAATCACCAGCGTGAGGTTCACCGTCTCCACCTCATCGAAGTGCGCCCTGACCTCGTCATACACCACATCCGGAGCATGCCCCACCTGAATATCCGTAACCGCTTCTGCCCAAGCCAGCGCCGCCCGTTCCCGCTTCGTATAAGCCTCCGACCCCCGCCAACTCCCAACCACCGCAACCCGCTCCGCAGTCTCATTCTCTTTCTTCAATTCAGACGTGTGGACACGAACGCAATACTCACACCCATTCATCAACGAAACCTTAAGTCTCACCAACCCCATCAGCGAAGCCTCAAGCCCCGTTCCCGTATTCAGGTAGTGCTCCAACTCTTGCATCCGCGCCAAGCCCTCTGGCGCCAACTGCCCATATTTCAATCTCGGGTTACTCATACCGCAAAGCCTCCGCCGGTAAAACCTTCGCCGCACTCCCACTCGGATAAAGCGTAGCAATCAAGCTAACGCCCAGACTCACCGCCGCCACAATCACCGCATGCCAGAGCTTCGGCGCGAACGGCAGATGATCGATCGAGTAGACCGCCGGATCCAGCGGCGGGAAACGATAGTGTCCTCCCAGCCAGCTCAGTCCATATCCCACAATTATCCCCAGCACCGTTCCAATAGCCGATATCAGTAGCCCCTGCATCAAAAAGATCCGCCGCACCTGGTCCGCGCGTACGCCGAAGCTCATCAGCACTGCAATATCCCGCGTCTTCTCCATCACCATCATGGTCAGCGCAATCAGAATATTCAGCGCCGCGACGCAAAGAATCAGTGCCAGCACAATAAACGTCACCACCTGCTCCAGCTTCAGCGCGCTGAACAACTCATGATTCTGCTCCATCCAGTTGGTCGCTTGGAACCCCTTGCCCGCGGCGTCCTCAATCGCCCGTCCTACCTTGTCCGCGTGGTAGAGATCGTCCACCTTGAAGCTGATCACCGAGATCAGGTCCGGCTCGCTGAACAACCTCTGCGCATCCGCCAAGCGCGTGAACGCATAGCTCGAGTCGTACTGATAAAACCCCGATCGAAAGATTCCCACCACCTCGAACCGCTCATACTTCGGCACCAGCCCCAACGGAGTCAGCTCTCCCTGCGGACTTGTTACCAGCACCCCATCGCCCACCTTCGCGCCAAGTGTCTCCGCCATATCTTGCCCAATCACAATCGGCGGAATTATGCGCGGCACATCTTCCCCGCAATCGTTCTGCGCACTCGTCCCGCTCCCGCAAGGAGCCGTAGTGGAAGCCACCGGCTCCAGCGTCGCTGCGGAACCCTGACTCACACTTTGCAGGAGATCCCCAACGGTCTTCTCATCCTCTGGGATCACTCCCTTGATCAGCCCCCCGCCACTCCGCGCACCCTTCGAGATCAGCACCTGTCCATACAGCCCCGGAGCCGCCGCCACTACGTGCGGAACCTCGCGCAACCGTTCCAACAGCGGCCTCCAATCCCGTATCCCATCTCCGGCTACACGCATCAGATCTACATGCGAGGTCGACCCCACCAGTCGCTCTTGCAGATCCCTCCGCATCCCATTTGTAATCGCCAACGCAATAATCAGTGACGCCACTCCCGCCGCCACGCCAATCACCGAGATAGCCGTAATCACCCCGACCACAGCCTGCCGCCGCTTCGCCCGCAGGTAACGCGCCGCAATAAAAAATTCAAATCGCATCGAGTCCAAGCTTACTATCGTCCCCTGAAAAACGGGCCGCGGTCACTTCAATGCACAATCACCTTCGGAAGATTCCAATGCTGCCAGGCCGCCACCATCCGCAACGCAAAACAGGCCCCTGCTCCAAGACTCATCGCCATACCGCGCGGCATCTTCATCTTCAAACCGACAACGACCACAGTGGCACCCGCCAAAGCTGCCGCCGCATAGACGTCCGAATGCAGCACTCCCGGAACCTGCGCCAGCAACACATCACGTACCGTGCCGCCTCCAGCTCCCGTTACCGCACCCATCATGATCGCCAGCAGCGGAGTAATTCCAAACTCCAACGCCTTTCCCACCCCTGCCACAGCAAACAAAGCCAGCCCTGCGGCATCCAGCGAGATCATCAGATGCGCAGGCACCCGCTGAAACAAAGGGTGAAAGAAAAATACCGCGCCGCCGCCCGCAAACGCAGTCGCTCCATACCTCCAGTCGCGAATACTGTTCGGCGGAATCGCTCCAATCAGTAGATCGCGAATCGTCCCCCCGCCCAACGCCGTTACAAACGACAGCACCAGCAGCCCGAATACATCAAGCTCAGCGTTGATACCAGCCAAAGCCCCTTCCGCCGCAAACACAAACGTCCCGATCAGATCGACCACCAGCAACAACAGATCCTGGTTGTACTTTGGAAACCGAACCTTCACCGCGGTCCAGCCTCCCGTCACCGTACCACCGCCTTCACCGCCACCACATTCTCATATCGGTCGTATACCCTCACCGCCAGCACATGCTCTTTCGCATCGGCGACGGAAGCATCAGCAGTAGCCGTCGGTACAGCAACCGTAAAGTCATACCGCTCCGTCAGCGAATCCGAGACCTTCCCCACAGGCTCGAGATACTGCCACGGTCCCGCATCCACCGAATATTCCGCGTGCGCAATCGGCGAAGTAGCATCCCGCGCCTCTAGCGTTGCACGAATCTTTGCCGCCAATCCGCTACCCGGTCCTGTCGCCATTTCAGCCTTCAGCATCCCAGGCATCGGCGGTGTCGTATCCACCACAAACACCTCACTTACCCGATTCCCCGTCAGCGCCTCTGCATCCGTATGCACTGGAGCATCGCTCGCCACTAGCTTCAGCTCATAACTCCCGTCCGGCAGCAGTGCCGAATCGAAGCTATAGACCTTCTCCAAGATCTTGTCCTTCAATAGTCTCCAGTTCCGCTCGCCCACTCCTCGATACCACAGCGCAAACATCAGATCGTCGCCGTTATCGTCATGCGCCTGCCAACGAACCGTCACCGCTGTCTTATCCTTCTGAGCCGTCAAAGGTCCCGCTCCGGGATCTGTAGCAAAGCTCACCGCTGGCGCAGAGGGAGCAGGGAAGACCACCTGGACCGTTGCGCTATTCGCAGCCATCGGAGCAGCCATCACCCGCGCTCCCGGCTGCACCACAATCTCATCTACCACCGGAGCCAGATTCTTTTGCAGGTAGTTAAACCCCACCTCGTCCACTGAACCACCTGCCCGCAGCACCGCCTTCCACTGCGCAAGCCGTCCCGCCGACACTGTAACCGCGCCATCCGTTCCAACCTGCACCCAATCGCTCCAACCTATCAGCGGATTCTCCACATTCCCACTCCGCACATATAGGTCGAACCCAGTCGCAGCCCCTGCTCTCACCTCGGCGCGTCCCCACTGCGCATAGCTCAGTGCATCGAAGACCTCGCTCGTATACGTCGCTGCCGAAGCAAACGCATCCCCCAGTCGAAACACCTTCCCACTATTGCTCGTCGCCACCAGCAGCCCATCCTTCAACGCCGCAAACGCCATCCCTTGTGAGGCATCCAGGTGCGCCACGTCGCTGAACCGTCCGCTCCCGTCCGTGTCCACTCGATAGACGCGTCCACGATTCCCCGTAGCCGCCAGCAGACTCCCACTCCGCACCGCCAGCGCGTACACCACATCGTCCTTCAGCGTCAGCAGCTTCTCCGGGCTTCCATCCGCACTAATCCGGTATATCTCCGACCCATCCGGCACTAGCCCATTCGTTCCCGCCGCCGCCGAAGACCCCGGCTGCACAAACGTGATCGACACACCCACATTTCCCGTCACCGGCAGCGGTGGCAGCGTCGAATGCCCCTTCGTTCCCACTCCTGCGGCATACACATTCCCTACAGCGTCCATTGCCAGCGCTGTAATCTCCCTCCGGGCCGCCGCATACGCCGCAAACGGCTTCGCACCTGCCGTTCCCGTCGCGAACCGGTAGATCACGCCCGACCCATCCGACCCTGCCCACAGTGTTCCATCCGGCCCCATCAGCAGACAGCGGATATGCTGGTCCGCCGTATTGAAGAGAACCTCCGCCTTGCCTCCCTCCGCAGGCACGCGATACACCACCGCCGGCGCACCCGCTGCTACGTACACCTCCCCTGCCTTGCCCACTGCCAGGTCCCACAGATACTTCGGCTTCTCCTCCGTCAACGCCGGATCGAACACCACCGTAGCAGACCCGCCATCCTTTGGAATCCGATACACCTTCCCGTCCGGCGACGTCGCTGCCAGCACGTTCCCATCCACCGCCACCCGCATCGCCTGTACCGCCAGCTCCTTGCCCTCGAAGACCTGCGCAGCCCTTCCATCCGGCGTCACCTTCATCACCACTGCCGAACCTGCGGCCGTCCCACCCAAGCCTGCATAGGCATCGCCAGCGCTATCGCTCGTCAGCGACCACACATAGCTCTTCCCGGTCGCATAGAGCAGCGACGTTGCCGGTCCGGCCTCCAGCCGCCCATCGCTGCGAATCGCAACGCTCTCGGCCGTGCCTCGTTCCATCTCGTCGTAGCGCCCCACGCTCCAAAGCTTCGTCCCCTGCGCGCTCGCCAACCCTGGCAGCAGCCCACTTCCTACTACCAACACCGCAACCAACACTCGTCGTATCATTCTGATCCTGAGTCTAAAGCAGTTTTCGCCAATAGTAAGAACCTCAATCCCGACTTGCCAGAGAGCAACAGCTACTGATCTTTGTAAACAAGTTAAAAACCGCAGAGCGTCACCCGCGCACGGCTACCTCGTCCGTCAAGACAGAACATATGCACAACAACAAAAAGGGCGAGAGCCTAAGCCCTCGCCCACTTCACATACCTGCCAAGACTAGTTCGTTAAAACTGCCCGATATCGAACCTGATTCTTCTTTACCTTCGTTACGGCGTCATTCGCCTTGGACATCGCAAATCTCTCGGTAATTGCCTTCACCCCATGTCGCGCCGCCACATCCAGCATCTCGCTCAAATCCCCAGGGCTTCCCGTTGGACTACCCGAGATTGCCTTCTGCGTCAGCACCAGCGATGCTCCCTGAATCTGCATCGGCGAGGGCGCAGCGCCCACCAGGCACAACATACCCTTTGGCCGCAGTGCATTAACATACGCCTGCCAATCCTGGTCCGCACTCACCGTGGACAGCAAAAAGTCGAATGCCCCGGCCACCTTCTTCAGTGCGCCGGTATCCCGCGTATTCACGAAGTGGTGCGCGCCTAGCTCTTTTGCCTCTGCCTCTTTATCCTTCGAGGTAGAGAAGGCCGTCACCTCCGCGCCAAACGCCTTCGCAAACTGAATTCCAATATGTCCAAGTCCGCCAATTCCAATCACGCCCACCCGCGAGGAGGGCCGCACCCCATGATTCCGCATCGGCGCATATACCGTAATTCCCGCGCACATCAGTGGAGCTACCTGCTCACTCTCCAGCACCGACGGCACCGGAATCGCAAACCGAGAGTTCACGCGAATCTTATCGGCGAATCCGCCATTCCGTCCCACGCACGTAGGCTGCGACTTCGCGCACAGATGTTCCTCACCCCGCCTGCACCAATCGCAGATCCCGCAGCTATCAGCCTGCCAGCCCACCCCCACGCGCTCACCTATCGTGCGGTCCGTCACATCCGAGCCCACCCCAACTACCGTACCCACAATCTCATGACCCGGAATAAACGGGTACTTACTGATCCCCCAATCGTTATCGATTAGGTGGACATCGCTGTGGCAGACACCGCAGTGCGAGATCTTGATCTCGACATCGTGAGGCTGCAACTCCCCCGGATCAAACTTGTATGGCAGTAGTTGTGCACCGGCCGCATGCACGGCAAGACCATGTATTTCACTCATTCGAAATCTTTCCTTCTACGCCGAAACGTATCTGTTCCGCTGCTCCAACATACCTGTTTCATTGTTTGACGTATATCTGTGCTGCTGCTCTTTGATGCTACAACACCGCAACGAGCAAAAAAATCGCCGCTACTCTGGCTGTTCTGTCGGCACAACCCAGCAACACTAGCTCATGCAAGACTTACCCGACTTCCAGGCTACCGGATCAACACGTTCAACACCTGTGACCCTGTCACTGCATATCCGGTCTCAGCCGAACCCGCCTCCACCATGCTTTCGCCCGTCAACTGCATCTTCTGCGTCTCCTTCAGCGGCTGCAGTACATTTGCCATTGAGATCGGCACACCCGGTAACGTCTCACCATCCAGCACAGCCTGCGCCGCATGGTCCAGCAGCGTCACATATATGCGGTTGTTGTCATGCATCCGATTCAGCTCCGAGACCGTATCGGCCAGCCCAAGCGGATGCTCCGCCCCTGTCCGTGTCGTCAGCCTGTCTACCGTTGCGCCATCGCTCACCAGCACACGCATCGACCCAGAACTTAAATCTGACGGCAGCTTTACCTTCATCCTCACCACCCGTGCCTCCGCCTGATAGGGATGCAGCGTGGCCTCCACCTCGATCTCGTCTCCTGCCCGGGCCTCCATCGTGCTCAGACGTGCCGACTCCAGCACCGCCGTCATCCTCGCTGGAATTGCCTCCGCCTTCAACTTAAGTCCCGTAATCTCCGGCTGCTCCATTGCATTCTCGTACACCTTGCTGAAGCGGTCGTTCACCAGCAGCGCCGCGTTGATCGTCGCCGGGTACAGATCGCTCTTCGCAATCATTCCTTGCAGCCGTACCGCAGGCAGGCCCTTCACGCCAATCTCGCCCGTCACCCGGTAGCTAACCTCTTCCGCCGCGGTATTGTTCACCTGCAGGCTCTGATATATCGACACAAGCATCGTTGAAGGAGTCAGTTGCCGGTTATCCAGCACCTCAAAGTGAAATGTCTTCGCCGAACCAGTCTTCTCCACGCCAGCCGGGGGCACCACCTCCACCTCCACCGGAATCATCCGCGCCCGCACGCCGAACTGGCCCATGATCGCCGAAGCCCGGTCCTCCGTAAACGCCCCCACCGTCTCTGTCGTATTGATAATCTTGAACGCATTCAGAGGCGACGCCAGCGAAGCTAACACCACAGCCTTCGTCATCGGCATATCCACCGGCCCATACTGCGTAATCGGATGCCCGCACGCCAGCAACCGTTTCGGATCGATATACGTCACCGTGCACGTTCCCGCCATCGACAGGTCCCCTCGCACCAGAACCGCACTCACTGCGCTTCCCGGCACCAGAGGCTCAGGCTGCACCGCACCAGAGTCCTCCCCGCCCAGCCCAGCCACCGGCGTCAAACCCATCGCGCGAAACCTGTCCCCAAACCGTTCCACCGTCTCCGGGCTGTACCCGCCGAACACCAGCGGTGTCTCCATCGCACGCATCTCCGGCTGTCCCTCCACACCCGCGCGTTCCATTCCTACCGTGCCGCCACCATCCCGAACCTGCAGCATCGACTCAATCGGCGTGATCCCCGCAATCGGCTCCTTCGTAAATTGCCCGATCCTGTAACTCAACGCTCCCACCAGCCGCCCGTCGATATACACTGGGCTACCGCTCATCCCCGCCACCACCCCGGTATACTCCGGCTTCGTCCCCCGCAGCCGCGCCAGAATCATGTCCTGTCCTGGCCCCAGCGCATCCCGCAGCACCCCCAGAATCTCCACCTCCATCGGCTCCGGGTTCACCCCCTCGAATACCGTGTACGCCACCCCCCGCATCCCCCGCTTTACCTCATTAAGCGGGAAAAACTTCGTCACCGTCGGAGCCGCCGCTGGCATAGCAGCCGGAACCCAAGAGCCAGCCCCGCCCGCAACCACGGCACTTACCCCCGGCACCTGCGCCCAAGCCTCACGAACCCCACCCGCAAGCGTCCCACCCAACCCCAGGACGACCATCCACCGCCGAATCTTTACCGCAGTGATCACGTCTACCAGACTACTAGAGCATCGCAAACGTAACCCGAAGCACACCCCTCACCACTGCACAGTCAAGCCGTCTAAATTTTCGGAGTAAAGTTTCAGATGATGCCAAACCTTTCTCACCATCGGTCCCTGCTCCTCCTCTTCCTATGCGCCATCCTCCCCGCGCTTCCTTCGGCACTTGCGCAGGACGCTCCCCCCGCCCAGCAACAGACCAAGCCCACGCCGCCCGCGCCTGACGATGCCGGCCCCCAGACCGACAACGGCTCCATCGTTCTTAAGAAGAAAAAGGAAGCCGACGAGCCACCGCCTCCACCCGCGCCCGAAGCCCCCAAGGTCAAGAACCCCGACAACGCGACCTACTCCCTCCGCATCGACGTCCCCATCGTCAACATCGACGCCAGCGTCATCCTTGACAAGACCCACCAGTTCGTTCCTGGCCTCAAGCCCGAAAACTTCCTCATCCTCGAAGACGGTGTTCCCCAGACCATCACCAGCGTCAGGACCACCCAGACCCCCATCACCGCCGTCATGCTGCTTGAGTTCGCTGCCAACAGCTACTTCCTCATCCGCGACATGCAGAACGCCTCCTATAGCTTCTTCCGCTCCTTGCGCAAAGACGATTATGTCGCCGTCGTCACCTATGATCTCCGCACTCACATCCTCACCGACTTCACCAATAACAAAGACCTCATCGCCCAGTCCCTTCAGTCCCTTATGATCCCGGGCTTCTCCGACACCAACGTCTTCGACGCCCTCTACGAGACCCTCGACCGCACTAGCCGCATCGAAGGCCGCAAGTACATCATCCTCATCGGCTCCGGCCGCGACACCTTCTCGAAGCTCACTCTCGACAAGATCCTTGCCAAGGTCAAAGCCACACCCAACGTCACCATCTTTACCATCGGTACCGGAGCCTTCCGCAATGAGCTACGCGGCGGAGGGGGTCCCCGAGAGCTCGATTATCTCCAGGCTCAGAATCAGCTCAAGACCTTCGCCTCTATGACCGGCGGCCTCTACTTCGCTCCCATCTTCGAAGGAGAACTCCCTGACATCTTTGCCACCATCAACGATTCGATCCGCAACGAATACATCCTCACCTACCGCCCCACGAACAACAAAAATGACGGTAGCTATCGTAAGGTTAAGGTTCTACTCGTCGATAACGAAGGTCACCCCCTCCGTATGCAGGACGAAAAAGGCAAGCCGCAAAAATACTCCGTCATAGCTCGCGACGGCTACAACGCCAAACTTCCCGTCGAATAGCGCAGGGCAACGTGTATCCCCGCAATCTTGCGGACCTTACTATGCCGCGGAATATTTTTTCGTCTACCCCTCTTCGAATCTCAGCAAAATGCGCAGAAGGGACAAGATGGGTTCCACACACAATCGTGGCCAACTCGTAAGCCTTATAACCGTGACGATTGGGGTGGATGGAGGTCTATGCAACCTGGCGAACGATTGCAGTTGGTCGTATAACCCTTGATTAGCTCAGGCTATACGTTTATTGATGCACCGGAGGCACCATTTGATCTCGTTGCCCAACTCTCCGAAGGCATTGTAGATAATGGGAGGCAACCCGTTTTAAACCGCGTTTTCTCCGGTAGATTCTCCTCAGTAGTTGGCTGCAATACCAGCGAAACCCTTATCCGACACTCTTGCCAAGCAACTTCCTCACCGCTAACGCAATCTCTTCTACATGCGTCTCCAGCGCAAAGTGTCCAGTATCTAAAAACTGTACGGTAGCATTTGGAATATCTCTCTTGAAAGCCTCAGCCCCTGGAGGAATAAAGAACGGATCGTTCTTCCCCCAGATCGCCAGCAGCGGTGGCTTCGATGTCCTGAGATACTGCTGAAACTTCGGATACAGCTTTACGTTATTTTGATAATCGAAGAACAGATCGAGCTGAATATCCGTATTCCCTGGTCGGCTCACCAAGGCATAATCCAGCCAGTAAGCCTCCGGTCCCACCGCCTCGGGATTCGCCACCCCATGCTCATACTGAAACTTGATCCCTTCGAAGCTTACGGCAGCGTTGTGCACCGCCTCGCGATTGGCCGCCGAAGGGTCGTTCCAGTACTTCCGAATCGGTGCCCACGCATCGCCAAGCCCTTCGTCATAAGCGTTCCCATTCTGCGAGATCATCGCCGTCACCCGCTCCGGATGCGCCATCGCCATACGAAGCCCAGTAGGCGCTCCATAATCGAACAAATACAACGCATACCGCTTCAAACCAAGCGCGTCGGTAAACGCAAGCATCGTCTTCGACAATCCATCGAAGGTGTACTTGTATTGGCGCGCATCCGGCACCTCAGTAAATCCAAACCCTGGAAGATCCGGTGCGATCACACGGTATTTATCCGCCAGCCGGGGAATCAACGCGCGATACTGAAACGAAGAGGCGGGGAAGCCATGCAACAGAAGCAATACGGGCGCATTCGCCGGACCAGCCTCACGATAGAACACATTTATCCCATCGGCTTCAATGCGATGAATGGTGGTTAGCGGAACTCCTAAACTCTTTGACATAGCTTTTCCTCTCTTAGAACCTCGGCGTTCTTCGAACAAACCCTGTGAAAGACAAGAGGGGGCGCTGCTGGCTATGGCAAGCAAACTTCCACCTGTTGCAATAAAGCTTCGACGATCCATCTGTTTTCTCCGGACACAACAAATTTACGCAACCTGCGAAACCTTCACTAAGCGGTTGCAGGTGGGATGTAACTCTATGAATTTAGTTACATCAAGCTACGAACAATTCGCAATGGAGACACCACATCGCGACCAAAATTCACCGTAAGGGAAGGAAGATCAGAAGGATCATTGGGCGATCTGCCTTGATCCCACAACTTGATCGCAAGAATTGCCTCCATCACCGCCACCGTGCCGTCATGCGGACCCGTAGTCTCCGCCAGCCTCTCCTGACTCACGGCTCGGATGACCTCCTTTGCCGCCGCCTTCGTCTTCACAAACAGCGCCATTAACTCTGCGCCGTTCACTCCGCTACGTGTAGAAAACTCCAAGTCCCGTGCGCGCGCATCCGCCTCGCCGCCACCCCGTGGATCACCCACTGCTGCGCGTTTCCCGCACGGATGCAGTATTAAGTTGCAGACAGCGTTTCGTGCTCCCCATGCCGTTCCCACACCTGCTCATCTGACAGCATGCCCATGCAACTCCGCAGATCGTCCGTCAGCTAATCTAGCCGGCGACAGGAGTACTCCGGAAATATGGCGCTGATGGCGCTTCCATGACCCGAGATTCTATCTCGTCCTTATTGTCCCGGAAGACGGCAGTACTACCTCTGCGTTTGACCGAATCCTCACCACCTCGTACACTCTAAAAGGCAGCCAGCGAGCACCAGTTCGCGACGCAAAGCGCACCGCGCACAGCAGTTTGCCCCCTAGTTCAATGGTAGAACAGTCGGCTCTGAACCGATCAATCGGGGTTCGAATCCCTGGGGGGCAACCAATCATGTATTTTCCGGCACTTCCCAGCACCTCCTCGCACTCAGCTAACTGCTTATTTTCAGTAAGTTAGCTGATTTTGCGTCCAAAGAGGTCCATTGCAGTCCCACCCGAGCGAAACGTTTGTGTGGGTAACAATGTGGGTATAGCTTCCCGAAAATGTGGGTAACGAAATTACCCACCCTTTTGAGGGAGATCGCTATGGAACTGACGGTCAGGGAAATCGAAACTGCAAAACCGACAAGCAAGCAGTACAAACTGGCAGACGGCAAAGGACTTTGCCTTCTCGTGATGCCTTCAGGGGCGAAGTACTGGCGTTGGCGCTATCGCTTCGAGGGCATCGAAAAAATGATGTCGTTGGGAGAGTATCCCGAGGTTGGCCTCAAGGAAGCCCGGGAACGCCTTACTGAAGCACGCAAGCTATGGTCCAGCGGGATCGATCCGCTCGCCGAACGCAAAGCGGCTGCCGATGCGAAGCTAAACAAAGAGCGGGAGGAGCAGCGTAAGGTCGAGAACAGCTTTGAATCAGTCGCCCGGGCCTGGTGGGCGTGGTGGAAGGTTGGCAAGTCTCCGCGTCATGCAGAAACTGTCATCCTTCGTCTGGAGGCCGATGTATTCCCGGCCTACGGCCACAAAGACATGGAAACAGTGACCCCCTCGGACATCCGGGATGTGATGCTGGGAGTCGAAGGGCGAGGGTCGAGAGACGTTGCCAGACGCATCCATGAGACGACCGGGCAAATCTTCCGGTACGCCATAGCCCACGGAAAGGCGACCCGCAATCCGGCTGCCGATTTCAAACCCAGAGACATCCTTCTGCAGGTTAAGAGCGAAAACTTTGCACGCGTGGATGTGAAAGATTTGCCGGAGCTATTGGCGAAAATGGACGATTATTGGGGGGACGCGATCACCCGCTTTGCCCTGAAGCTTGTCGCATACACCTTTGTGCGTACCAGCGAGCTCATCGAGGCGCCCTGGCCAGAGTTCGACCTGGACAACGCCCTGTGGGTGATTCCAGCCGAACGCATGAAGATGGGTACGATGCATATCGTGCCATTGTCTCGGCAGGCAGTCGAAGTACTACGAGCGCTCAAGTTGCTAACCGGAAACGGGCGTCTGCTCTTTCCTGGAGCGATGGATAAGACCAAGCCAATGAGCAACAACACAATCCTGGGAGCGCTGTACCGTCTCGGGTACAAAGATCGCATGACGGGCCACGGTTTTCGTGGACTGGCATCAACGATTCTGAACGAGAATGACTTCGACGAGGCGCATGTAGAGATGCAACTTGCCCATCTGAAGCGGAATAAAGTCGCTGCCGCCTACAATCATGCGAAATATCTCAAACAACGCACGATGTTGATGCAGTGGTGGGCTGACCATCTTGATGGCCAGCTTGCGCTGGGGCGACGGTCGCTGGCCGCATGAAGTTCTGCCAGTGAAAGCGCCGGGGCGATTTGACCGTGTCTTAGGTAACGCTTGTTTACCTGGGCGCGGCAATTCGCTCCAGCGCCCAATCTCTAACCTCGGATCTCACCCACGCTACTGCGCGGTTCCCGATTCGTACGGGGGCTGGGAAGCTGTTTTCGCGGATTAACAGGTACAGGCAGGATTTCGAAAGTCCTGTCATCTCCTTGACTCCGGCCAGACGCAGGAATGCCACGTCTTCAAGATTGCTTGAGGTTCCATCCTGGCCAGTTTCCTCGCTCATCTGGGAGTGTGCCTCTCTCTCTGCAATGAATCGGGGTGAGGGAGATGGAAACCGCGGATCAAAACTCATCTCGCGAGACAGTTTATGGAAAATTCTGTTTTTGCTAGGAGCGTTGCGCATGCTTTACCTCTTCAATTAGTTGGTCAGTTTCGTCCATGCATTGTGAAACAGCGATGTCTCCAAACTCCACGCGAAATCGGGGCCGAACCTTGGCGGTCTAATCAATCCCGATACCGGCGAGGCCGTGGTCGACTCCGAGAAGGAGAAGCTTACCGAGCTCGATTTCCGCGAAAAGATCAAAGTCGCAGAACTGGTGCTGTCCTCCAAAGGAGGGAGCACACGCTTCTCTCCGCTCTGGCAAGCGGACCGTAACCGCATCCAGCGGATGGCGCCGATCGAGTATATCGGCCGATACATGTCTGATTGGTTTGACGTGGCCGTCGCGGACGAACTGCATCAACTTGCCGGCGATACGGCGCAAGGCAATGCTCTCGGCGTTCTCGCCCGCGCCGCCAGAAAACTGATCGCTCTGACCGGAACTCTGATGGGCGGTTATGCGGACGATCTCTTCAACATCTTCTACCGCATGGAGTCGCGCACGATGGTGCGCGAGGGGTTCGCCTATGGCGGTCAGGGGCGCCGCGATTTCCAGGAACAATACGGCGTCCTCGAAACAATCGAAACAGTACGTGACACGGATAACGCCTGCTCGAAGGCTACGACGAAGACTGTTCGCGTTGTGAAGAAGCCTGGGGCTTCGCGATTGCTCTTCGGCAAGTTCCTGATGACCACCACGGCCTTCCTTGCACTCGAAGATATCTCGGCCAATCTGCCGCGATACGACGAGAGCGTGATCTCGGTCGACATGGACGACCAGCTTCGCTCCGCATATGAGGTGCTTGAAGAGGATATTCACGATGCGATTAAGGCGCATCGCGGCAATAAAAGTCTGATGAGCATCCTGCTCAACACGCTTCTCCTCTATCCGGACCATCCGTACGACTACGAGGAGATCTGGGCCAAAGCTCTGAATGCGGAGACGAACGAGATCGAGCGGTTCGTGGTCGCGGAGCCGGAGAACCTGCCGCGTGACTTCCTCTACGCAAAAGAGCGTGCCCTGATCGACGACATCCGCGAAGAACTCCGGCAAGGCAGGCGCTGCCAGGTATACGCGACCTTTACCGGGGAAAAGGATGTCAATCTCAGGCTCGAGACCGTCCTTCGACAGGCCGGCTTCCGCGTCGCCGTCCTCCGCTCCTCCGTTCCCACTGATAAACGTGAGGATTGGTACGAGCGGCAGATCAAGGCGGGAGTCGAGGTTGTCATCTGCCATCCCAAACTGGTGGAAACAGGGCTGGACCTACTGGCCTTTCCCACTCTCTACTTCTACGAAACGGGCTACTCGCTCCATACGCTGCGTCAGGCAAGTCGCCGATCATGGCGTATCGGTCAACGCTTCCCAGTCCGTGTCAAGTTCATCGTCTACAAGGGCACCATGCAGGAGAGCTGCCTTAGGCTGATGGGCAAGAAGATGCTCGTCGCGTTGATGATGGAAGGCAAGTTCTCGGGAGAGGGTCTGCAATCGTTCGACATTGACGACGATCTCATGAGCGCTCTGGCTCGCGAGCTTGTCGAGAAGGTGAATGTTGGTCAATCGGCCGATGCGGTCTGGCGAGACCTCGACCGCGAACGTGAGCGGACGCAGCCTCACACAGCCGTGGAGGACAGTTCGGAGGTCCCAGACACTGAGACTTCGGTCCCGGAGATGGAGCAACCTCCTCTGGCTATTCCTTCGCAGATTCCGGTCACCTTCGGAATCCACCTTGTGGCGCCAACTGCTGCGGTCAAGAAGCGAAAGAAGCCATCCTCGGAGAGAGCGGCCGTCGAACCCAGAGAGCAGCTCAGCCTCTTTGGTTGAGGCTCGTGTTCCATCGCCGCATTCCCCCGGGATGATCCCGCTGCTCCTCACTTCGAGAGCGGATGCAGAGTCTGCATCCGCTCTCCCCCACCAAACCCAATTGAAGGAGTCGTTATGACGCTGGAAGAGAGCAAGCCTCAAGCCTTTCTCGATGAAGTGTTAGCCCTTCTTGAGCAGCGATTTCCGTGGCTCGGCAAATCGGACCAGGAACCGGTCTGCGGCTCCGATACGGTCGACCAGCTTTCTGATTTGCATCACGAGCTCTCCCAGCGGCTTGAGAACGGGAGCATCCGTAGCGCGGCCGAAGAATAGCCAGTAATCCGAAGGCTAAGGCACGGAGCTGCTGTCGCAGGTGAAGGCGACATTTGCATTCGGTAAATTCATCCTCCGGGGGATGGTCAAATGTTCGATTCTGTGAACAATTGTACGTAGCGCCCTATTGGCCAGAAGTTACTGATGCACATCGACTTACATTGCACTCCGTTCGTTTCTGCTGAGGATTCCATCATCGTGACCACATTACGTTCGACTCCAGCTCAGAACTCGCTTCTGAGCTTTGCCTTGTTTGCCAGCCTGGTACTGCGCCGCTATCGCCAAGGCCTTCTGCCAGCCATCGCGGCGGGAATGATACTTCTGTTCGGCGCGAGTGCGTTCGCCTCCACCGATACGGTGACTACACTGGCCGACAGCGGAACGGGATCACTACGTGCTACCCTCGCCGCCGCCAATTCGAGTGACACGATTGTCTTCAGCCCGGGGCTTACGGGTACGATTACGCTGGCGAGCACACTGATGATCAACCAGAATGTGACGATTCAGGGGCCGGGCGCGGGCAACTTGACGATCTCCGGAGCGAATCAGGTTGCTGTCTTTGTCGTCAATGGTGCGGGGACGAACGCGAGTATCTCGGGGTTGACGATCGCGAATGGCAATAGCAATGAACCTGGCGGGGGCATCTCGAACAACGGCGTGCTGACGGTGACCAACAGCAGCTTCAACGACAATTCCTCGCCAGGCGACGAAGGTGGGGCAATTAACAACTCCGGCACCCTGGTGGTGAGCGCGAGCAGCTTTAGCGGTAATTCGGCCAGCTCGGGCGACACCGGTGTTGGCGGCGCAATCAACAACAGTGGCGTGCTCACGGTCGACGACAGCACCTTCAGCGCCAATTTCTCCAACAATGGGGGCGCCATTTGTAACTCGGATGGTACGGCGACGATCAGCAATAGCACCTTCAGCGCCAACTCCTCCGGCTTCGCAGGAGGGGGGGCCATTTTTGTCTTTGGCGGGGCGGTGACCGCAACCAATAACATCTTCGTAGGCAATTCCGCCCGGGTTGGAGCGGGCGTTGCAACGAGCGGCGCTGACTCCACCGCCAACCTCAGCGATAACGTGTTCTTCAACAATCTTGATACCGGGGGCGCAGAAGACGACTGTGCTTCCTGCACGAGCAACATACAGGCTGTCGACGCCGACCCGATGTTGGCTCTGCTGGGCAACTATGGCGGTCCGACGCAGACGATGTTGCCGCAGCCGGGGAGTTCGACGATCTGTGCCGGGTCTGCTGCGCTTGCTACCGGTTTGACGACGGATCAGCGTGGTTTTGCGCGCACGACCAGCTACTCTATTGGTGGGACACCGACGGTTTGCGTGGATGCGGGCGCGGTCCAGACCAACTATCAGTCAATTGAGTTCTTGAACGTCCCTGGCGGTGGGTATAGCGGGGTGCAGAACCAGGTGGTAAATCCCGCCCCAGTGGTCTCATTGACCGAAAACGGCCAGAGTATCGGCGGCGTACTGATTACGCTTCTCTTCAGTGGAGCCTCGAACACGGTCAATGGGCTGGGGCCTACGCCCACTGTCAGTGGATTGGGCGCGAGCTTCAACAGCCTCATCATTACATCGGCGGGTAACAACACGCTCTCGGTGAGTCTGCCTATCACTGCGGTTGGAGCCACTATTCAACCAGCCGCGCTGACCGCGAGTGCCGCGATCGACATTATGGAGCAGGCGCAGACGATTACATTTGGACCGCTCCCGAATCAGCCCTTTGGAACTGCCGCGTTTAACGTGAGCGGAACCGCGAGTTCTGGGCTGACGGTAACCCTCGCTTCAATGACTCCAATGGTTTGCACTGTCTCCGGATCGACGGTGAATCTGGTCTCGGCAGGTACATGCACTATCCAGGCCACACAAGCAGGCAACGCCACGTTTGCCGCAGCGACACCGGTGAGCACGAGTTTCACGGTAACCATGGTGACACCCACGATTGGCTTCACCGTACCGAACCAGAGCTATGGCGCCGCTGCGTTCAGTGTGAGTGCCAGCTCGAACTCGACCGGGGTGTTTACCTATACCGTGACGAGTGGCCCAGCAATTCTCTGGGGCTCGACTTTGACGCTAACGGGTATCGGTACCGTGACGTTGCAGGCGTCCGAGGCCGCCGACGTCAACTACACCACCGGTACCAAAACCGCGAGCTTCATTGTTTCCGCAACAGGATTGCAGGTAACAGCGAACAACGCGACAAGGCTCTATGGTGCAGCGAACCCGGTCTTCACGGGAACGATACTGGGCGCGAAGTCTGGTGACATGTTCAGCGAGGGCTTCGCGACGACAGCAACACCCACATCACCAGTCGGTAGCTACGGGATCGTTCCCACGGTTTCTGGTGCTAACGTGGGTGACTACGTAGTGACGACGGTGGATGGAGCGCTGACAGTTACACAGGCACCCACAACAACCGTCATCACAGCGAGTAGTCCGTCCGTCAACGCAAACCAGGCCGTCACACTGACAGTGACGGTGCTTTCCACGACCAGTGGCACGCCGACGGGTGGTGTGACCTTCTTTGACAACGGCGCGGCGTTACAGACGGTGACACTCAGTGGTGGAGTCGCCTCTGCCAATCCAACGCTTTCGCCGGGGACAACGCATATCCTTACGGCCAGTTACTCCGGCGATACCAACTTCGTCGCGAGTTCGACTTCTGCCACAGGAGTGACCGTAGCCGTGGGAGCGCCGCAATTCACCTTCGCCGGCACTGGAGCGAATGCGCTGACAGTGTCGCCTGGCAGCGTGGCGGCGTATACATTCTCCATCTCACCAAACTCTGTGAACTACGCAGGTCCGGTGACGTTCAGCGTCGTGGGCCTACCGCCGGGAGCGACAGCCAGCTTCAACCCGTCGACTATTCTAGCCAGCGGAGGCGCACAGACAGTGACGATGGCCGTTCAGACACCAGCTGTGACGGCCAACAACCGGATGCACTCCAGTCCGCTGGGCAGCGGCAGGGTTCCAGCCATGCTGTCTCTGCTGCTACTGCCGCTCGTCGTCAACAACAAAATGCGGCGGAGGCTGGGTACAGGACTATTGATGTTGGTCGTGCTCATGGTGGGACTAGCTACAATCACGGGTTGCGGTTCCGGTAGCGGCTTCTCTCTCGAACAACCCCAGACTTACACGTTGACGGTGACCGCAACAAGCGGGTCGCTACAGAAGACGAATACCGTCAGACTTACCGTGCAGTAAGCAACCGGAGAGTAAATGACGATTGCGACGGAACGGCCGAAGTCTCTCAGATCGGCGCATGCACTCAGTGTGGAGTGCGTTGCAAGCTCAACTACGAACCGGGAGACCGAGTGCTGGTCACTGGAACGTCATAGGAACTCCATCACGATCTGAAGTATTGCTAAAGATTCTTGTCGCTCTCATGTTCGAAAGCTATTAAAGTGACGTGAGGGAGAATAGTTCCGGCGAGGCTGCTATCAAGCAGAGCTCGCATCAAAGGCAAAGATCACGGTCAGCTTCGGCTGGCCGTTTTCTTTGGACGGAGAACTCCCATGTCTAAAGGACCGTTTGAAGCACAGAGCTTCATTCCGACCAGGTTCTCGACCGCGGAAGAGAAAGCAAAATTCGGAAATATCTTCCTGCACTTCATCGCTTCTGATTGGAAAGACAGCCTCTTCACGAAGTCCTTCTATACCCGGCTATCGAACTGCTTCGGGCACATTGCTCACTTTGATCGCAATGGATTCATTGCGACATGGTTCACCTGCGAGAAGCATCGCTTCGAGTTTATTCGCCATACTCTTGCGTGGCCCTGTTATGGACAGCCGGAGCACACGTTTTGCGATGTCGAGGCTGCGATTCAGGTTGAGGTACGCAAGCGCAACTACCTCGAGCTGTACCGGATGAGATCCGAAGAAGAGCTGCGGTCGGCCGAGATGGCCCTGCTCGAACGCCTGGAAGGGAAGTACCGGAAGCCCGCCCCACCGGCAACAGATGCCGAGATCGCGATTCATCCGGCGTCGACTGATTTCGTGGCGGAGCGACAAACCAAGCGTCACCCTCTCTCCGAAGCAGTCCAGCAGAGCCTCTTCTAACTCCCCCACACTTCAATCCCATGCCCGGCCACTTGGTCGGGCATTTTTCTGGAGACTTCATGTCCCGACCGTTCTCGCGTTATCACAATAACTGCCCGCGGTGCCCGGTCCTCGGCGCGGAGGATATTCCGAGCGACGAATACTACAACCTCAAGTGGATGCGCTTAAACATCAATATCGCTCGCGAGATGGTGAATGGGCGAACCCCTGTCAGGGTAGAACCGGGTGCCTTAAAGCGATGGCTTGAACACACTCGCATCGACCCTCAACACGTCACTCATGTTCCGCTCAACGTCGGCCCAGGTTTAAAGGTAACTTTGCCCGGAGGTTGTGGAGAGCCGATCATCGACGGCAATCATCGCGCCGCGCGATCGTTGCGAGAGGGAAAGAACTTCTTCGTCTATGTGTTCGACGAAGCGGAGACGCTGCAGATTCTGCGTCGTAGCATGGGGACACATCTGGCCGATCTCATCTGGAGTGCGCTGGCTGAATCCAGGCCTCACCCGGATGACCTCTAAGTCCGATGGTCCTGCGCTCGCGGGCCGGGCTTCAGCGTCGATTGCAGTCCGCCCTACCCGGCAGTTCCAACCCATAACCCAACCTGTTTTTCGGAGGATACAAGATGGCCACCCTTACCGCCACCGCACTACCGCGTGAGTTTTACTTCAACGGCACGCGCATCCCTGACCCTTCGCCCGACTTGTCTGTCGAACAGGTCCGCGATGTGTTGACGACCACCTATCCCGAGATCGCGACCGCAAAGCTCGAAGGGCCGGAAGATACAGGGACGGCCATGCGCCATACGTTCACGCGAGCGATCGGGACCAAAGGCTAAAGCGGTTTATACGGCCTGCCGCGCACAGAATGCCTGCGCGGCAGGTTCGCATAGCACGTGACTCGCAGATCATTACCAACCCATTATCCTACGGCGGCGCAATGGTGACCCATGAGCAAGCAGAGCAGGAACAAGACCGGAGAGTCAACCCTGACCGACCGGCTCCGGGCGCTCGAAAGCGCGCCTCCGAACAAAGCGAATCGACTCATAGCGAGACATCTCAAATGCGCAACCTCACAAAAACTGTCCGACATGCTCTCCGAGGCGATCAGAGTCTCGTCGTACGGCCGCAAATCTCGTCTGCGAGTTCCGAGCGCTTTGCTGCCGCCCCTGGCATAAGTTTGCTGGCTCAAAACCCCGGACTTGAGTTTCCAAGTATGCGGCGCGTGAGAGGAAAGTACGTCCACGAGGTAAATGGAAAGCGACTCTATACGCTTTGTCATGCTCTGGTGACCCTTGGCCTTGGAGATGAGAAGCTTTGGCAGGAGGTAGGCGAAGCACCGGCAGGCTTTGTTCAGACGATAGCTCATGGTCTTATCGACAAGATCTGTGGCGAGTCCCACAAGGACACACTCTCGATCTCATGCGAGATCCGCGATAACCTTGGGACCGGAAGGTGGAGAGGATCGCCAATCGGCGACGGCCACCTTGCCGTACTGTTCGAAGCAGAGCAGTATGGCTACGTGGCGGTTGGGGCAGCGATCAGAACGCTCGAAGAGCAGGAACGGTTTCTTGGCGCCTCCTTCTATCTGTTGCTCTGCCAGTCTCTCTATCGTTGGGCGCGAATCTATACCCATCACGACGCCGAGATGTATGACGAAACCCTGCATGAGTGGGCAGAGTGCGACGACCCCCAAAATCGGGACTCATACGAGTTCCCAAGGCTCGACGAAGCCATTCCCGAGTGCGTGCAGACGTTGGAGAAGTCCGAGGGCTGGACCGCCAAAGAGATGCGGATGCTTCTCAGAAGACATCGCAACGGACCTTGCGGCGGGTGGATCGAGAAGGTACTTGCCATTCATCGTCTTTCGCGCAGCAACCGTCGTCTGATGCAGTTCGAAGGAGAGTATGACTATCCTCCGCTTCCTCTTTTGCTCGTCGTGTTTCGTGAGAATGATGCGATCCATGCTTGCTTTGATCAGGAGTCAGACAGCTTCAACCAGGGAGACAATGAGCCCACGTGCGCCATCTGCTTTCTTCCCGAAGACAAAGAAGACTGCAACGATGCACTCCGGACTTCGGCTACTTTTCTCAAGCTCACCCGGGAGCTCGCTGAACTGATCAAGCTGCTGAACAACCATGAGGAGGAAGATGCACGTCAGCGTAAGCATCGGGCACAGCCAGCACTACCAACTCAAAGAGGCTCTGTTGATCTACCGGTCGAAGCACGACCCATACAGTAGCCGGGAGACCTCCTTCGTCACGCACCATGCGATTCATCAGGCGCCCGGCAAAGGTTCGCCAGTGCTGGGCCCAGCGACACCGCTGACAGTCGAGTTTGTCCAGTCTTTGGTTAAAGGGCTGGGAGAGCACGTTGAAGTGGAGTACCTCCCGGCAAATGTGATCGCTCGTACGGGAGAGGTCATCGCATGGTGGACCGAACCGCAGAAGCGCGTCATGCACTTCGGAGACACCCAGGGCGGCATGACCGGAATCAGCGGAAAGAGCTTTCCTCAACCGGCTCTTCTCTGGATGGCAAGTGAAGGTGCTCTCGAGGTCAGGGCGCTGAAGGAAAGTAGAAGACCGGACGCTGACTCTAAGGTCTCCGTCGCGCCCTACTGGAATACATATGCAGACGGCAGCGTATGTCTCGGTTCCATGCGCGCGCCTGGCGCCTCTACGGTGGCCTCCATCGACAAATGGGAGCAGGGATTCTTTGACAGTGCATTCACCCATGGGAACGTGGGTCGTGTGACCCGCTACGAGAGTGGTTTCGAGGGGCTGTGGAAGAGTTTGGTGGGTAAGGATGAGTTTCCAATCGAGATGCTCATTGACCTGCCCGAAACAGTGGAAGAGTTTCTCTCTGGCACAAGGTGATGCGATGGCGATAGAACATAAGCTTCACGACACGCTCCTCCGGCCTCAGCAGGCCATTCGAATCCTGGTCGTTGGCGCTGGAGGAACCGGCAGTGCGATCATGCTTGGACTTCCGTATCTCCACCAGGCCATGCGGGTTTGGGGGCACCGGGGCCTTGAGGTGATGCTTGCTGATGGAGATGCGGTCTCAGCCACCAACTGTGTCCGACAGCCCTTCGCAACCTCCGATATAGGGCTCAACAAAGCGGTCGTCTTAGTGAACCGCGTCAATCTGTTCTGGGGGGTGACGTGGAGGGCGTATCCCCAGCATCTCCATAAAGACTCTCTCAACGAACAGGCAAACCCGCACATCGTTGTCGGTTGCGTCGACACGCGCGCAGCGCGAGCAAACATCGCGAACGGAGTGGCGTCAAGCCACAGCAGTGCCGTCTATTGGCTCGACATCGGCAACAACGCCGATAGCGGACAGTATGTGTTGGGACAACCGCTGAATTCGCAGAATTCCCGCAAGAAGGAGCGACTCAGAACGGTGGCGGAACTCTACCCTGAGATCGCCGACCCGGGGGTGGGCGAAGATGCTTTACCCAGTTGCAGTGCTGCCGAGGCTTTACATAGGCAGGAGCCATTCATCAATCAGGTGCTTGCACAAAGCGCACTGGTGATGCTGACGCGCCTCATTCGATATGGAACATTGACGCACCACGGAGCCTTCTACAACGGCTCGACCGGCCGTATGACCAGTCTGCCGGTCGATCCTGAGCTTTGGAGCAAGACTCGGAAGCGTTCCCGGAAACATTTATCCCAGGTACGCCAAAACTTGTCATAATGTGCTTCACACAGGTGTTCCATGACCGCGAAGATCGACCTCGCACTCTCGCTCGAAGCCAAGGCAATCGTTGCCCTCGCATTCCGTAACGGATTCATCGAGGAACTGCACGCCGGGAAGCCGTGTCCCGTCTGCGCAGAGAACGGCGAGTACTCTCGCATCTCTGACGAAGAGATGAAGAAGATTATAAAATCGGCGGTCAACAAGGTCTACTCGCTGCTCTGGCAGAGAGCCAACGACAGCTCTGCTTATCTGAAGTCCGTCGCGTTCGGCTTGCGCTACACCGAGCGCTGGGACGATCCCGAAGTTTAGCCGCCCTCCTATATCTCAGTACCCCCAGAAAGGTAGACCATGTTCAAAGAACTGGCTCCGCTGCTGCTGCAGCGTGCTGTGACGATGACGATTAGCTGCGTCAATCCGGACAGCATCCGCGTCAACGTCGTTCCAAAGAAGCTGGCCGACAGCGAAAACAAGGCGCTGACCACCGAAGTGAGTATCACGGGAACCGCCGAAGATCTGGATGCCCAGCTTCCGTCGACCCTCGCCGAGTACGTGGCCGCGCATATCGGGCTCAAGAACACGCTCGATGAGGCGAAAGAAGAGATGGCTGCCGCAGCGAAGGCCGCAAAGGCAGAGGCCAAGAAGGGGACATCCAAGACCGAGACACCGAAGACGGACACGAAGAAGGGCACGGCCACCTCGACAAAGACCGTCGAAGAGAAGAAGCCGATCGAACCGAGGACGCCGAGTCTCTTTGAGATGGCGATGGCTGGCGAGCCTGCGGACGCTGTAGCCCCTCCCGCAGCCCCTCCGGTTCAGCCTGACGCGTCCGAAAGCAGGGAAGAGGAGGCAGAAGAGGAGATCATCGCTGAGATCGCAGCCAACGATGAGGAGGATAGCGAGGCAGAAGAAGATAATATCGCAGCCTAAGCTTCCACCCTGTCATTCCGAGCATAAGTTGGCCACATGTGGCCAAAACGAACTGCGATCACTTCCGCTATGCCGACATCGCAGGACTAATGACCGGGAGAGCCTGAGAGTGAGTCCTCTCAGGCCGACTGGTCCAGCTTCTTGTCCAGAAGGAACTGCGATAGCTGGTCAGCAATCTGAATGTTGTTTAGACCTGACATTGGAAAGTGCGTGTTGCCGTGGATCTCTTTCGGACAGGCCACGCAGTTTCGAGAAACTGATGGGCGACTAGCGAAAGCCAAATCGCACGGTAATATTCCACTATGCCGAAGAAGATAAAGTTATCGTTGCGCACAGCGGGTGTATGCCTGAGCTCCGCCGTGATGGGCGAAAGTGTCCCAATTGAAACAGGGGGATTCCACTCTTCTTCAGAAGGGGAAACATTCTTCAGGATTTTGGAATCGCTCACGGGTGAATTTCTATCAGCGGTGGCTATTTCACCATCTCATGTGGACAATCTCTTAGTTATCGTCAACCAGGCTAACGAAGCGACTATCTATCTCAACGAGATTAGACCGACCTTGCTTGTTCAATCGAAGGTCTCCACCACCGCAGGACAGCCAGTGAACAAGACAGACCTGGCTGATATCCGCGAACTTGATCTTGGAATTGAAATTCCGAAAGACTGTGGCTTTCTTTATATCTTTTCGGTCGGGTGGCGAAAAGGGTTGCTGTTCGACTTTTCTCCTACGCAGCCTGGTGTAATCCGTAACTTTGATTTGAATCGCGCCTTGGGCGCTTCGTTCGCCTTCGTTCTCGCGAGTGAACGGTTCGCTTTAAACGACGTTGAATGGGAGCAACTGATTGCCAAAGGTTGGTTCCCATTTATCGGGCTCAATGATCAGACCGTCCACAGAATGATCGATTTCCTCCGCACGGACATTGAAATCGACAAACTCCTGCCTGAGATTGTTTCTCAGATTGAGATGATTGGTCGCAGCGCCACTGACCTTGCACAGAAAAACCCGGATTTTAAAGCTCATTCGGGCTTCATCCAGATTGCGCTTGAACGTTTTCTGGAGAGCGACTGCATCAGTGCAGGCAGCGTTCTCTATCCACGCATCGAGGGCATGCTTCGCACTTTCTACAAACTATCTAGCGCCACTGCAAAGCCGGGGCAAGCCACGTTGCTAAGCACGGCCTTTCCGCCCGAATTCGCAACTAGGTCTGCTACTTCACTCCTAAGGAACGACCGTTTCGTCACCTACCTTGAAAGGGTGATCTTCGCTGGATTCGATTGGGATAATCCAGCCGGAGTTTCGAGGCATACTGTGGGGCACGGCGTCGTAAATCAGAACGATTTATCCGAAAAGAGCATTCTGCTGGCCTTCCTTACAGTCCATCACCTGCTATTCGCGTTGATGAGCCGCAGAATCGACGTTGGAGCCGAAGCGAAGCCATAGTCCAGGGACTGGCAGAAAAAACCTCGTCGCTCCGGCACTATCCCAGTTTCCACCCTTTCGGTGCGATCCGGATTGAGAACCTCGCCCCCAGAGCGATGTCGCTACATCTTGCGCCCGAAAGATGCAATCATTACACTTACTGGTAGGAGTATTACTATGCAAATCACGAGCAAGGGACAGGTGACCATTCCTCTGAACGTCCGCACCAGGCTTGGACTGCTGCCCCACACCGAAGTCGAGTTCGAGTTGGCTGGGGATCACGCCCGGATTCGGAAGGCCAAGCCAACTCATGGTGCGGGGATGAGGGGGAAGAGAGCACTCGAAGCACTCCGAGGGACGGCCAACACGCGCATGAGCACCGACGAGATCATGGCGTTGACCCGCAACGAGTCTGACCACGACAGGAAGGGCAAGTGAAGCCGGTTTTCACCGGTTTGGTGGCACGTCTTCGCAACTGCCAAGGGGTTCTGGTGGACAGCAACATTATCCTGGACATCGCCACTAACGATCCGAAGTGGGGCGAATGGTCGGGAAGTGCGCTCTCAGAGTGTGCCGAGCAGACGGCATTGGTTATCAATCCGATCATCTACGCCGAAGTTTCTATCGGCTATACGACCATCGAAGCATTGAATTCGGCACTCCCGAGTAACGTCTACCAAAGGGAATCGCTCCCCTGGGAGGCGGGGTTTCTGGCCGGCAAGTGCTTCCTGGCCTATCGCAGACGCGGAGGCTCGCGAAACACCCCGATGCCAGATTTCTACATTGGTGCACACGCTGCGATCGAACATCTGGCATTGCTTACGCGAGACGCAGCGCGCTTTCAGACGTACTTCCCCAAACTTGAGATCCTCTCGCCACCGAAGGACCTGCTGTAACAGCGATCGGTAATGGTTAATCAGGAAGCTCATGGGAAAACCGAGGTTGCGGAGGGATCATTCGGTTCGCCGAGTGTCGGCAACGCCTACTAAGTGTGTGATGGAAGACGATCGGTTATCCTTCCTACTATGCTGCGAGCAACACGTCGAGAATTGACCAAGGCGTACCGGAGCCACAGACCCTACTGTATCGACCTCTCGGTCGCCGCATATAAGCTCTTGGCCCTCTACTGCATCGAATGTGGTTTGAAGGCCCTAATTATGCAACAACAACGAGTGGAATCAACGGACAAACTGCCATCGGATGCAGTGTTCGGTCACGATCTCGTTGCTGGCCTCAAATTTCTCAGGGCGCCCGTCACGCTCTTCAAAATGAATCAACTGCAAATCTCGACGCTCCACGAAAGAGATCCCCAACAAAGGGTTGCCCCGAAAGATTTACACCAAGCCCTGCGTTACGGAATTCCAACGACTCTTCAAACCGAAACATCTACGGAGATTAGAAGCATAATTGCGTGGATCGAAGGGAAATTCAATGAAGGCAATTAGCATCCTCACCTGGCTGGATTTGGAGTTTATTCTTGAGAGTTACCGTGCTGAAAATGGATCTCCTAATTGGCTACTAGCTTCTACGGTTTATCAAGACGTTGTAGATTTAGAAATCCTGCGTGGAACGGATGGTGAACAGGTCGACTCTTTTCTGAACCAGGTATTCGGAGTTCGCTATCTCCCAGATCGAACCATCGCCCTTGATAGCGGGCCTGACCAAGGCCGTCTTGTAATCGTTCATGTCAACGAAGTGGACGATTCTGAAAAACGGGCTCAAGTCGGAATTACTGCACCTCCGTCATTCCGTCGAGTCGCCGCTCTTCCAGACTCAGGAGGCCAGCTCTGTCTGCCGGACTCATCATCAGATGATAGTCCGCAAATCATAGCTTTCTATTCGTTTAAAGGAGGAGTGGGGAGAACAACTCACTTGCTCGCATACCTACAGGCACTTTCTTCCGCAAGAGAGAAACGTTCTGCCCTTGTCATTGATGCTGATCTCGAAGCTCCCGGGATAACTTCACTGCTGAGCCACGAGATTTCTGTCCCTGCGGCGAGTCTGTCATTCATTGATCTCCTTGCTTTGATTCAGAGTGATCCAAGTGCGGAAGCGAACGATTCTCTGAATTTGGCTACCCACCTCACCCGACGCCAAGTGCTCACAACATCATTACAGGAAGGAGATGCCAAACATTATTTCATTCCGGCTTTTCGATCAGAAGAGCAGGCAATGCGGCTTGATATCCGACCCGAGCATTTAACAAATCGGCCTGGCCAGGAGTGGTCGTTGCGGGCCTTCCTCGTGCGACTGGCGAAGAGTCTAGACGTAGACGTGATCCTTTTGGATCTGCGCGCAGGCTATTCCGAGCTATCCAGCCCATTCCTCTTTGACCCTCGCATCAAAAAGATGCTCGTGACCACACCTTCCATTCAGTCTGTCGATGGGACAATTACCATCCTGCAGCAGCTTGGGAAGATCGCAAGAAGGGCAAAGGGGTCAGGGGCATCAGATCCAACTGTTATATTGAGTTTCGTTCTCGCCGAATTGTCCGATAGCGAGTTCATTCGAAACATCGTCACGCGGCTCCAACAGAACTATCCGGAGTTGGAGATAGATGAAAGTTGGCCGAGCGTTCAGACTCTGACTACACCGTTCTCGCAGGAATTGCTGTACTTAGATTCATTTAGTGAGGCATTGACCAAACTTGGGACAAGTCCTTTAGTTCGAAAGATGAGCGATCTCGTCGAATTTGATCTTCCATCTAAAACATCTGAGATTGTCGCTGATCCAACGGCTATTGATGACACTCGCAGGCGACTGACGCAAAATGCAAAAGAACTCGAATATGCCGAAAGCGGAAAAGGCGACGGATTCCTGCGGATAGCCCCGTTGAGAGCCTTAGCCCGTCAGTATTCAGGAATCCCCCCCACTGCCGTAATCATAGGCGCCAAGGGGGCGGGCAAGACGTACACCTACTTACAGATCTTGCGTGCTGGCAGTTGGTCCGCCTTTATCACCAAAGTCAACGGAGAGACCGTACCTCAGGGAACTGCTTTATGGCCTGTGTTGAACTCTAGAAACCTCGATAGCTTAGCCATGCAGGTCGTCGAGACGGCGCGGACAGCGACCGCAAACAATCTTGGCATTACTTTAGATCTCAATCTTCTCGAAATCAGTGATTTGATTAGAAACGCGCTTCGGGAAACAGAGGCGGACGAGACATGGTGGCGACACAAGTGGTTCGAAATATTCGCAGCATCAATGGGACTTCCAATCGAGCCTTTCAATGCTGCAGCAGGTATGATCGTCGACTATCTTAGGAAATTGGGTCAGCAACTCGTATTGATGATTGATGGTCTGGAGGATCTGTTTCCCGAACTGGCAACGAATCACACAGAGCAATTGGCACTCCGAGCATTGATTCAAGGAGTACCGTCCTATTTGAAATCTGTACCTGATAGTCCCCTAGGAGTTCTTATTTTCGTGAGGGCGGACTTGGCGCGTGCTGCGGTGCCCCAAAATTATGGTCAATTCTCAAGGCTTTATGACGCATTCGCTTTACAGTGGAGCGAAGAAGAAGCTCTCCGCCTAGCTGTGTGGCTGGCTGATTCAGCGGGTGTTAAACGTCCAGACCATCTTCAGAATCCTCCGGAACTTCTTTCGGTCGAAGAAGCCAAGGAAAGTCTCCTTGCTGTCTGGGGACGAAAACTAGGAACAGAAAAGTCTCGCGAAGCGAGGTCCGCAGAGTGGGTTATCGCCGCTCTTAGCGACTTCAAAGGGCAGATTCAAGCGCGGGATCTTGTACGCTTTCTGCACTTCGCAGCCGAGGGAAGCATTGAGAGCGCGAACATGGATAGGGTGCTCAGTCCGGGCGCCATTAGGAACGCTATTAAGCCATGCAGTTTGAGAAAAATTGAGGAAATTGAACAAGAAATACCTCAACTGAAAGCCATCTTTTTGAAACTACAGAGTGTTGCCGATCTACGCATTCCCTTCGATGCTACCGACGCAAATCTGACCTCAGAAGATATCCGTTTTCTACAAAGCGTAGGAGTTGTAGCCGAACTGCATGGCGAATATTACATGCCCGAGATTTTTAGATTCGGGTTGGGTTTACGGTTATCAGATGGCGCACGGCCAAAAGTTTTGAGCTTTGCAAGACGATTCGCTTAGATGGGTATGAAGTTTGTCATAGTCGACGATGACAATGTTATCTATCACAGCCCACTCGGGGCCGAAAGGTCCCTAAGCGGATCGCATCATATGCAGGCGATCTCTAAAATTTAGGCTCATGCCAGACCATTCGTTGAACGTTGAATCTGGCATGAGTCTCCTGAATCGCAGCATAACCTGGCCATGTGGCCACATTATGCTCGGAATGACACACCCGGTACTAGAGCCTGAGATCACTTCAACCTGAGTGAACCCAGGCCTGGCGAAGCAGCAATGCACCCACTGCTCCGCCAAGAGCCGGGTGAAAGTTTACGAGGCCCGCAAAGCGTCCGCAACTACTTGTCCAAGTGGCATCGTACTGTGTCCGATAAGCCGGCTCAGGGTGTGCGACTGGTCATCGAGAGCACCGTGAGCGGCATGCATCTCGGCATCCGCGATAATCCGTGCAACCTCCGGGGGAAGAAAGCTCGCCAGTATCTTTTCGTATTCAGCTTCCGGCAGATCGTGATATCCGATGGTCTGCCCAGTTTGCTTGCTGACCTCCGCGGCGAGTTCTGCGCGGGTGAATGGCGTGTCGCCGCCTAGCTCATATACCTTGTTCTCGTGGCCCTCTTCGGTGAGTACAGCCACGGCCGCAGCGGCATACTCAGCCCTGGTCGCGGCGGCAAAGCCCCCGCCATTTGAGGCCCCGATAAACGCCCCCTGCTGCAACGCTGGCGCAATGCCAGGGATGAGATTCTCGACATACCAGCCGTTGCGCAAGAGCACGAATCCGATGCCACTCGCTCGAAGGTACTTCTCAGTGGAGAGATGCTCCGCCGCGAGCAAGAGTTTCGAGGTATCTGCACGTAGAAGACTTGTATAAGCCAATAGACTGACACCGGCAGTTTTTGCGGCGTCGATCACAGCTTGATGCTGCGGTACCCGCCGTCCGACTTCATTGCTCGATATCAGCAGAACCTTCGTTGCCCCTCGAAAGGCGTTGGTGAGGGTATCGGGGCGAGAGTAGTCGGCTTCGCGAACCTGCACTCCGTTAGCCGCGAGCGCCTTGGCCTTGGACGGCGTGCGAACTACGGCGATAATCTGGTTTGCGGGAACCTTCTGAAGCAAGCCTTCGACGACCAATGTTCCAAGCTGGCCCGTGGCTCCGGTGATGGCGATCATGACAATTCTCCTTGGCTGTCAAATCTGACAGCAAGACCAGCGTAGCCTTTTGACTTACTTTACGTAAGTACATACCTCAAGGTAAGCTGTCTGTATGCCGTGGCCAAAGAGTACGAAGACGATTCGTATCAAAAAGGGAAACCTGTTTTCCGCCGACTGTCCGACGCGCAACATACTCGACGATGTCACCTCGCGCTGGGGGTCGCTTGTGCTGGTGCTCCTTCTGCGAGAAACCTGCTACCGATTCAGCGAACTTGCTTACCTGATTGGTGGCGTGAGTGAAAAGATGCTGGCGCAGACCCTTAGGGCGCTCGAAGAAGATGGATTCGTTCTACGCACCGTTCATGCGACGAAACCTCCCAAGGTCGAGTACAGTTTGACCGATTTAGGGAGAGAGATTGCGGCACGAATGGAAGCGCTGACTTCGTACATCGAGGCAAACGCCAGACGCGTCATGACGCATCGGACGAATGCTGCGAAGAGGATTGCGTAATGCCCTCGCTCCGCATCATGGGGCAGTCTGTCTTTAGCATTACGGGCATAAGGATGAGTGTCCGAGGTTGGTCATCATGCGCGGGTGATATCAGAACGCGCAAGAGAACTGGAATTTGAGATAGATCTACAAAATGGGTATCACTGTGAAGAGCTGGCAGCTGATAAGCATCGTTCTCTCGGCGTTGGTGGCGGGGATGTTCCATGGGCCTTGGATCGCTTTGAGTCGATCTATGCGTACCTTCTCGCCAGATGTCTTTCTCGCGATCGTAGACCGGATGAACCGCAACATGGCTCTAGTCATGACGGTCCTAATGCCTGCCACGCTCTTGTCGATCGTTCCGGTGCTGATCCTCTCGTATCGCAATCAACCACTTACCTTCTATCTAAACGCGACAGTAGTTGCGCTATTTATCGTCGCTCTTCTCGTCACGATATTGGTTGAGGTCCCCATCGTCGAAGAGATCGTGACATGGACCGTATCCACGCTTCCGCCGGACTGGCAAAGCCTTCGCGATCGTTGGATGAGGTTTCATGTCATTCGGGTTATTGCCGGACTCGCAAGCCTCGTCCTTCTATTGGTCGGGGCAATCTTCCGCGAAGCTATGTGAGGCCAGGGAAGGTCCGGCAGCGGCGCCTAGCGTCATGCCCCCCACAAACTGCAGCCAAACGGGACCTCTCGCGTTGTCACCCTTTCTCCTGGATGGCCGCTGCGATCCGTTTCTGGTGATTTTCAATCGTAGTCAGCGTCTCCGGTTGCATCACGTCGGTATAGAGGCGTCCTTGAAGGTGGTCAATCTCGTGCTGGAGAATCCGCGCATACCAACCTTTGGCGTCGATGACTCGCTGTTCACCATGTTCATCCAGACAGGTCACCCGGACTAAGGACGACCTCGCAACCATCGCCATCAGGCGCGGAATGCTGAGGCAGCCTTCATGGAAAGAATGCTCGGCAGGGGCGAGAAGTTGAATCTGCGGATTGATGATTACGTGGAAATCGATGGGGACACGCTGACGCTCGTTCAATTGTTCCGTCGTGAGGGTCTTGTGGTACCCGGCTTTATCTTCGATCACCGCAATTTGAAGCGATACTCCAATCTGTGCGGCAGCCAGTCCCACCCCCGGAGCGTCGCGCATCGTGTCGCGCATGTAACCAATCAGATTCTGGATGTCGTTGCTGCGGATCTCCTCCGCTGATAAATGACGCGCAACCTTGCGTAGCACGGGATTGCCAACTTCACAGATCTTGAGAATCACTGCGGCGACCTCTTGTCTCGCTTTGAAAGCCTTGCCGGCAGGTTCGTACCCGTTTCCGGCATTGCCAGTATAGGCCACCAATTCCGTCAAGAGCTCTGCGTGCAGAAGGTGGTCCGCCTCCGATTCGAGTACCGAATATCTCCGTACATCACCCTTACTCCGACCGAAAGGAAGTTACTGACTATGGCTGCCCCCGCTCAAGTTGTTGTTCAAGAACCCGTCGTCGTCCCCGCCCCAAGCTCGTTCCCGCCGCGAAAAAGGCAGAGGCGAAAGCCGAAGCAAAACTGATGGAGCTGATCTTCGAGCAGGAGACATTGCTCACTGAGTTGACTGCCGTTGTTCGCGTGGCTGAGACGAAGACGACGGTTCCCATTCTCACGCACCTGTTGTTCGAAGCAGGGAAGGACGGCACCGTCACCCTTACTGCCAGAGATCTCAAGCAGACTCTACGAACGGAGTTTGCGGCGGACGTGAAGGTGGCTGGCGCCGTTGCTATTCCGGCACTCAAGTTCTTCAACTACATCAGGCTCCTGCCCAAGGGGCGTGTCAGCGTGAAAATGCTTGAGAACGACCACATCCAGATTCGGTCCGGACGCTCGAACACCAGAATCCCGAGCCGCTCAGCCTCGGAGTTTCCTGCCACGCTGTCTCCAGCCAAGGAGACGATTCGCCTGAGCAGACGGGGGGTGAGGACGCTGTTACGGCAGAGTCTCTTCGCCGTAGCCAACACGGAAGCCCGGTTTCTCTTCAACGCAGCCTTGTTCGTCCTGCATGTCGACCGGATGGCAATGGTCGCCACGGATGGCAATCGATTGTCCCACGTTGAGGTGCTCGAAGAGGACGTGCTGTTCGACGGAACGCTGAAGACACTCTTGCCGAAGGAGTGCATGGCGGACCTGCTGTCCCTGCTCAATGCGAGTAAAGACGAGTCGATTGAGTTCAGCCAGGACGAAACGAACATCTACTTTCGGATTGGATCGCGCCAACTGACCGCTCGTAAACTCATCGGCCAGTTTCCCCAGTACGAACAGATCCTTCCGCGGGACAACACGAATTTCACCATCGTTCGCGCTCTGGACCTGATGACCTCCGTCCAGCGCGTTTTGGAATTTGCGGAGGAACGTTCGAGCGGTGTGAAGGTGCACCTGTCGGCAAACGCCATGACGATCAGCGCATCGTCCAAGGATAGCGGCGAATCCGAGGACACCCTGCCTGTCATCTATGCCTTCCCGGAGGTTACCATTGCCTTCAATGGAAATTACCTCGTTGAGTTCCTGAAGACCATCGGAGCGGAGGGCGAGGTCCGCCTATCTCTCAAAGACTCAAAATCGGCGGCCATGATCAAGCCTGAGCGCATGAACTCGGACTTCGATCAGTGCTATGTGGTGATGCCGATGCGCCTGTGATTCTCACTTCAAACTACGCCCGTATCAAGCAACCCATAATGTGGCCACATTATGGGTTGTTTGGCTTAGGTAAGTGCACTAATTACCTGGGTGATCTTGGTGATGCGAGAAGACTTCCGCTAAGCTGTGAACTTCGGACGTTCAGAGTCTTATGGGTAATCTCTGTTAGCGCAGAAATAAGGGACATGATGACGGTTGCACGGGCCCACAATCTGAGGCTATTTTGCTGCTTTGACAGCCGTTCCGATCAATTCAGCCGCCGCCTTTAACGACTTCTCTGAAACACCTTCAAAACGTTTAGGGGAGTCGAAAATCTTCTCTGTCGGCGACGAGAAAATGTTGCGCACGCTGTCAATTACAAAGGTTGTGTAACTACCGTCCTTGATCGCATCGTCCTTCTCGAGGATCTGGTAAATCAAATCTCGATAGGGTGTAAGAGATACGGAAATGCTAGCCTTGAAAGCATATTCTTCCTCTAGTCGGCGCTCTCGGTTGTACTGAATGGTGCAAAAGCTGATGAGAAACCCTAGGGGCACGTTCATCGATAGTTTGATCCAAAAAGCAGCACTGTGCAGATCTCCCTGTCCCGCATGCAGAGCAATCATATAAGTTAAACCAACGACTACAATCACTAATACGGTGATCGCGCCAACCCAAAGATATTTGTCCTTGGAGATGCTTTTTTGCCGGGCGTTGAAAGCTCCAAATTGGCCCACCCCGGTGGCGTGCGCGACCTGCTCCTTTACTCTCTCCTTTAGTTCCTCTAATTCCTTGACGTGCTCCGCGACCGCTTCTCTGCTCCTTGCGAGCGAATCGTCCGTCTGTTTGGTCAACTCCGTCTCGAGCTCCGCAATCCTGGTCCCTACTGTTTCAACAAGTTCCTTATGCTTAGCAGTTTCAACCTCAAGCATTTCGTCGGACTCGGCCTTTGCGGCCTTCAATCGCAGTGCTTCGCTCTTATTGAAGGCGGCGACCAACTCCTCTATCTCCAACTTATTCGATCCGAGCCGAGCGGCCAGGTCCTCCGCGTGTTTCTCCCCAGCGGTCGTAGTGGTCTCTGAGAGGGTCGCTAATTCGTGCGAAATCTCCTGCGCATGCTCCGCTAAATTCGAGGTTAGCGTGGCCTCCGAGGACGTCAAGAACTTAGCTACTTCCTCATTAGACTGCTCCATTGCTTTCCTATAAGTCTCGATCTCTTGGAAGAAGGATTTGATGTCTTCCTCTAAAGGCGAGACGTTTGCAAGTGACGCTCTGAGCGCTGAGGCGACCTCAGCAGCATCTCGCTCTGAATTTTGTGTTGCAGTTGACCTCGCTGAAATCGATTCCGCGTCTTCCTCGCTCTTTGTCCTAGCAACCAGCACGGCGGCGGCATTCTCGTCGACATCTTTCTTTGCCGCTTCTATCGCATCCTTGCTTGATTGGGTTTCTTCGCGAAGAACAGCTATAGCCTCTGCACTCGGCTTCCCCCTTTCCAGCAGAGCTATAAGCCCAGCTATTTTGACCTCTTGTTGCTTTAGCTGATTCAGTTTCTTCTGATAGCCCAAGATTTGGTCTGAAAGATGGTTCAAACCATACTGCCAAATCGAAGCGTTGAGAGATTCGACGGCGGCGTCGAGATTAACGGTCTGATCTGTATCAGACATAAATCCTTGAAGCGCCTTCGAAATGGCTTCGAGATTAGAAAGAAGACGCTTCTGAACAGTGATTGGGAGTTGAATTAGCTTTTCATCCCGTATCGCATTCTCGATGATGTCCCTGCCCGAGACAAAATTGATCTGGATTTCCCTATATGTTATGTCGCCGCGATCCAGATCAAACCCATTTGCCCTTCCTTTTGCTTCCGCTGAGAAAAGCGCCTCATCCGAAAGCGTCGAACATAATGCAAAAATCTCCGCGATGTAATCGCGCTTTTCTGGCAGAGAGGTCTCGTTTTGCTCCACTGTAGGTCTCCGTTAGGCTCAGCTTTTCTTTTATTGTCAATATTGATCGCCTACCACCATCGCACGCTTCAACCAGAGTCGCAAGAACAAGTTGTTGATTTGAGGCGGGCTGGTGCCTCACCCATGACATCGTTCACCAAAACCCTCGCCGTCCGCGCAGGGCGACCATCCTACCTCTCCAATACCTTGACCTCCTGAAGCAGGACCTCGCAGGAGAATCTCATGGCCTACCGCATCCTAGGCTGGATAGTGATCGGCCTCGTTGCAGGCAGACCCACCGGAAAAATCATGAAGGGCTCTGGCTTCGGCTGGCTCATGGACATGGTCAACTGTTGCCAACAGTCAGTATGGAGTGACCGGCGCCGATGCGCCGACCGTGGGTTAGGCTGTGAGCGTCCTTACGGAGGCACAGTTCAGAGCCACAAGCGGAAGGGAGCCGGTCATGAAGGAGAAGGTACGATTTCTAGGTTTGGATGTCCATGCTGAGACGATCGCCGTAGCGGTCGCGGAGCCGGAAGGTGAAGTGCGGAGCCTGGGAACGATTCCCAACCGTGCTGAATCTATCCGCAAGTTGATCAAGAAGCTTGGTCCGGCAGCCAAGTTGAGAGCCTGTTATGAGGCGGGACCGACTGGTTACGTCGTGTACTGGCAGCTCGCGGAACTGGGCGTTGAGTGCGAGGTTGTGGCACCCACGTTGGTGCCGGTCAAGGTTTACGCGCCCCTTTGACGTGGGCGACATGTCTTTCGAGCCTCTGTACGAAACCCACACAGAAGCAGTCAAGATGGCGCGTGATAAGGACTCGTTTCACCTCACAGGGTTGCTGCACGTCCCCGTGAACTCATTGTTCGCATTCCGAGCGCGCAGAGATACATTCTTTGACCTGGAAGCGGCGCTCACCTTCTGTGAGCAGCAACATGTCGCGCTATCGAACTGTTCTGAAGTGCTTCCAGGAGAAGATCCCGTGGAAATGCTTCTCTCCTCGGTTCCACATCAATTGAAACAGGACATAGATCTTGTCATCACGGGAAGCAATTTAATCTCTCGAAGGCCGGCGCGCCCCACTTCAGGTCACCGATTGCAATTTGATGCCTTCCTGCCGGACATGCGAGTTCGCTTTCTGAACCTCGCTATTGAAAGGCTAGGCAGCGCTGAGTTTCAGGCGGAAACCGGTTTTCGATCCGCATTCTTTCGTCATGTCGAGGTTGTGAAGATGGGAGCGGCTCCGATCGATGTCACGTTTTCCCTCGTATTTACAGGCTTAGAGCTTCTTGCCCGGATGAAGTTGAAGCCAACTAGACATCAATCGCTGAGCTGGATTATGAAGACGTTTCTTGACTCCCTTGGGTTTACCGTGAGCGAGGACGAAGCGAGGCAGTTTGCGCAATGTAGGAACGCCCTCTTTCACCGGGGAGAGCTCCATGCCACCTATCACACAGAGGTTGGCGGCGAAGTGAGATCGATCAAAATCACTGAGCTCCCAAACATTCGATCTCTATTCCCGGACGTCCTACTGAAAGTGCTTGGCTTCAACGATCCACGCATTAGCTCGAATCGCTGGCGTGATCGAATGGCATTCAAGGGAGAAGGGGTGGTATCCCGAACCATAAAGCTGGATATATCGCGGAAGGGTGGAACGAGTTGAGCGGATACTCATCCTCGCAGGCACGGTCGCTGCTTCGCTGCAAGATCCTACCCAGTGATTTGTCCAGTAGAGTCCCATGGACTGTGGGGCTAGAATCGACGTGTGAGAACTCCGATCATCAATGCAAGAATCCTTCTGTTGCCGTTATTGCTGACCGTGTCCGGCTGCAGTAAGCCCTCTTTGGATGTGGTCCCATCTCTGACCAGCATTGGGCAGGCAACTCCCATCGCTGTCCACGTCCACGATCCTCACGGAGTGAGCAAGTTCACCGCCACGTTGACGCAGAACGGCGCGCAATACCAGGTATGGCAGGCTCCCGCTGTATCGAAAAACGCCGACACCACCTTCAACTTCGAGATCGGCGTCAAGACGACGCCCCAACTGCATGACGGCCCTGCCCACCTGATTCTTGAAGCCACGTCTGGCAGCCTGTTCCATGGCACCACCCGCTGGGAGCATGACGTCAACGTGGTCACGCAACCGCCTGTCGTCAGCGCGGACTCCGACCAGCACTACCTCTACCTCGGCATGGCCGATCTGGCCACCATGAACGTCACCGGCAGCTACACCTCCGCAGGGATCCGGGTCGGCAACCAGACCTTCCGTGCATGGCCGATGCCAGGCGGTAAGCCCGGTCTCTTCTCTTTGTTCGCCTTTGCCTGGAATATGCCTCCCGGCACGACGCCGCTGGCCTATGCTTCGAACGCGGCTGGAAACGACGTGACTACTCCGCTGACCGTCATCTTCCCAAAGAGGGAGCAGCCCGTGTACACGCAGCATGAGATACAGATCTCCGATCAGTTCATGCAGAAGGTGCTGGGCGAGCTTGATCCCAACGGCTCTGGTGATCCCGTCGCGCGCTTCGTTAAGATCAATACCGAGATGCGCCAGGCCAATAACAAGACTCTGGCCGACCTGCGTCTCAAGACTGCCGATCACTTCCTGTGGAATCAACCCTTCACGCGTCAGTCGCATGCCCAGGCCGAGGCCACCTTTGCTGACGTGCGCAGCTATATCTATCATGGCCAAAAGATCGATCAGCAGGTGCACCTCGGCTACGATCTCGCCGTTACGCAGCATGTCGGCGTCGAAGCCTCGAATGACGGCCGTGTCGTCTGGGCTGCACCCCTTGGCATCTATGGCAACTGCATCGTGGTGGACCACGGATATGGCCTGCAGACCATCTACGGCCATATGAGCCGGATCGACGTACATGAGGGGGATATGGTCAAGCGCTCGCAGATCATGGGACTGAGCGGGATGACCGGGATGGCCGGTGGAGACCACGTTCACTTCGCGATGCAGCTCGATGGTGTCCAGATCGATCCCAAAGAGTGGTGGGACGCCCACTGGATCCAGGATCACGTCGTCCGCCGCGTCGAGTTGCCCGGCTTCAGCAAATAGGTGCAGGGGCGGCCCTGAGGCTAACCATATGGAAGCCAAGAGATGAGATCGGTAACGACGTGACGACAAGCAGGCTGATCGGAGACAGTCATTATCAGAACGACCACAAATGCAATCGCTATGCCTCGAAATAGTTGAAATTGCGTATGAACTCGTCTCGCTCGGATGTCGCCGGCGACGGAAAGATCGTATTTTACGCAGTAGGAGATCCTGAGCGACATACACGCAGCCGAAAAAACCAACCTAGCGGGGCCACGACGGTTATGAACACTACATGCTGCGCCTTATGCTTAATGTCGACTGGGAGATCGGGACAAACGGCAAGCAATCATCACGCAGGTCAGCAGGAAGATAGCATGCGCCGAGCTCTCCTTGCAGACTGGTGAAGCTACTCTCTTATAGCTGTGACTTATTGCATGTCAAATGTTTGGGCACTTGTGAAGACCATCCCGATCAGACATGTTTACGAAAGCTGCCTGCCCATGAGATGGGAGCCGTAGCTTGATCTATTAAGATAGGCAGAGCATCTCGGAGGTTCTCTCGACGAATCGAGGTGGACTTTCCATCCGTTCTAGCTGATATAACCCCGCGTCCGTGCGAGAAGCGATATCCTCAATGATTCGACGGTCCTCATCCGACACGGTGTGACATAGGATAAATAGTTCATATCCTGGGCGTTCTTGTTCTACAGATTTTCGGAATTGCATTAAATTTGAGACGGTATTGACTCGAAATCCCCCACTCGCCAAAAGCAACCTGCGGGTTTCCAGCAAAGTTGAATCTCGACCATAGATCAGAATCCTGTATCCATTTGTCGGAGGCGCAATCATCGTTCATGTCCTCTCTTCTTAAATTCGTCCCGTCCGGAAAGGCGCTGCGTGCTGCTGAGATATAAGTCTGCTCAATTCGGCCGAACTTCTTCGGTGGCCACGATGCTGCCAGTTTGCTCGCTTTGGAAGTCTTGTTGATCTCCAACTGCTGAGGGAACCGGTCGCACCTCAACAACCTGAACATGCTGTTCTGCACATTCCATAATTTCCTGTATCTGTTGAACAAGAGTTTTCATAAAATCAGAGATGCGGCAGAATTCTCGTAGCGTTGCCCCTTTGAGTCAGACACGTCGCGTAGTAAAGCTGAGACTTCTGATCGATGGTTGCCTGATTGAACGATTGCATCTTCGCATGAGTGGCTAAGCCCGCCTCCAGTATTTGCCAGCTCCGAATCAAGAGCATCGAGTGTCTCTGCAACCTGAGGTCCGGGATTGCCGCTCAAATGCCCATCCGCCGAGGGTCAAAAGTGAATCAACGACCAAAGGCTTGGTTGCGTAATTTGAGGGCTCTTAGCGGCAATCCCAATGGACCGTTCGGCTTCCCTAGGATGGAACGACAGTGCCACGTCAAAGGTGTTCTCCTCGACTTCCATGTACTGGCTTAGGTCGCAGCGTTGGGCATGTAACTGTTCTCTACGATCACCGTCGACCGAATGACCTTGCCGTTCGCGTCAACGATCTCTAGTGGTCCATTCGTCTTGGAATCAACCAGTTCGACCCGGACAGTTCTCTTGGCATCTAATGATGCGCTGCCCGTGGACCGATAGCTAATCACATAGCGGACTCTCAGATTTTCCATCAGGTCGTCATACACTCCGGTGAGGTTAATGGTGCTGCTTTCGGCGTACATCCGGCCTCCAGATACCCTGGCGATATCCCGAAGTTGATCTTCGGCCTTTTTCCAGTCCAGGTGCGCGTAGGGACCGGTATTCGCGTAATTCTTAGCAGCCTCGCGCAGATCGGGACCGAGGTTGATGATGTAGACCGGTGTGCCGGAGGCGCGGACGGCAGTCACAGCCTCGGCATAGTTGGCCTTGCTAAAAGTATCGACTCCCGAGGTAATGACGATCAAAGCCTTGCGACCGGTCACCGCCTTCATGACCTCTGAAGTTGAAACAAGCGCATCGTAAAAGTTTGTCTCAGATGAATCTGGCACCCCAGAGGTCATAAAGAACCGATCGAGGCGGTCGTGAGCGGTTGTGAAATCGGCAACCTGATTTACGCTGTCGGCATACTGCCAGATCGCAACTTTATCTTCCCGTCCGAGTTCGTCGAGAATTTGCTGGCCCGCTCTGAGGACTTCGTCGGAAGAGGTTCTGTTGAAGCCTTTAAAGCGGCCTCCATGTTCCATGACGATGCCCAGAGTGATCGGGGCATGTTCTATCTCCACGGTGGCGTTCTGCTGTCGGATGCCGTTCTCATAAACGGCAAAGTTGTCGCGATGAAGGTCGGGAATAAAGTAGCCTGCCGGGTCCTGCACCAGGAGCTTCATCGTGACAGCGGACGTAGCCGGGTCAAAGTGGATCTCCGTCCGTTGTTTGCCCTGCTCGCCAGTGAAGAGGGCGGCTGGGCGATTGGGGACTTGAACCTGTCGATGATAAGAGGTTCCTGTCGGCAGGGATTGAGCGGAAGCCAAAGCGGTCCATAGAAAGAGTGGCAATACTTTTACAAATTGGTTTCGTGTCAGCATGGTCATGACTTCCTTTCTATAAGCGTTCTTCTATCTTTCTTGTGCTGCATCACTGGCCGCGGATTGCGTCCATCGGGATTCCCCGATCGACCCGCGTCTCTGTTTCCGACGCGCTCTCTGTTGGCCGTCCAGATTCATCCTGATCGCGTACGAGCCAGAACACGATGCCGAGGGACAGCGAAGCGGCAGCCAGGGCAAAGACCACGGCGGGCTGGGTTTGATAGATGTCGAGGATGATGAACTTGCGAACCATCGCAAGCAAGGCAATCAGAACAACTGAGCGGATCTGAACGATATCGCGCTGCTGATGCAGCACCACCAGCAAGGAGTGCTTGAACTCCATCGCGATCAGGACGGTAAGGACCATCCCGAACACGGTCTGGAAAACCTGAGAGTCTCTGGGATCGACCAAGTGGCTACGGACCAGATCGAAGGTGTGAAGGATGAGCTGCCACGTCGCCGCCCCGACGATCGCTGCGATGATGGCGGTCAGCAGCGTAATGATCAGATGTTCGAACTTTTCGTAGATCGAAAACGTTCCCCAGCGGTTTTGTATATCAATATTGGCGAGTCTTTTCATGACGTCCTCCTTAGGTACTGCTCCTTTCAGTACCGCCGCACAGGAGGGCGCGCTCCCAGGAGCACACCCTCCCCGCGCAAGGTTTAGTTTGTGTTTTATTTTGGTGTTACTGCTCTACGCCTTTCAAGCCGCGTGCGACGCTTCCACCTGCTTCGGAGCCGGCTTCGAGTTGCTGCCGGAGCCGATCTCGATCTTCACCTGCTTCGGCTTGGCTGCTTCCTTCTTCTGCAGCGTGACCGAGAGAACGCCGTCCTCGTAGTTCGCCTGAGCCGAGTTCGTCTCGATTGTCGCGGGCAGAGTAAAGCTGCGGACAAAGCTGCCATAGCGGCGTTCGATCCGGTGGAAGTTCTCTTCCTTTTCATCCTTCACGAACCTGCGTTCGCCTTTGATCGTCAAGGTCTGGTTCTCCAGATTAATCTGCAGATCCTCCTGCGGAATCCCCGGAACCTCCAGCCTGAGCACCAGCTTGTGCGCGTCCTCGTAGATATCCACTGGAGGAATAAAGTTGCCGGCACTGAGGGTTTCATTCTGCTGTTCGCCGTTAGAGCTGGCGAAGTCGTTGAAGATTGAGTTCAACCGATTCTGGAGTACCGCAACGCCCTCCAGCGGCGAACGGAACGGGACAAAGCGAGTCATGGTCGTCATAGCACTCTCCTTATAACTTCCTCAATAGTGTTGTGAAGGTCTTGCCTTCACGCCAATTATGACGCAGCCGCGCAAAAAAGGTTGCAAGAAATTTGACAGAAAAACACTCACATCTTGGCGACCTGGATCGCGTCACCAACGCAAAAAAGGCCTGCCAATATTCAGGCAGGCCTTCAGTCAGTCCAGTACGATAACTGATTTAATGTGCGTCACTTATCTGTGGTGATGGATCTCCACTCTCGGTCCGATCGGACGAGCCCAGGGATGCGCATACGGGTGAACGTAGACCCCTCTGTTGACCCAACCGCGCTCCCACGGATGTCCGCCGATGACGATGGTATGGGCTGGCCAGAAGAACGCAGGTCCCGTCCACCAACCCCATGTCCCGAAGGTGGCAGAGATCGTGACCGCCGGTCCAAATCGGATGGCAGTGCCAACTACAAAGCCAGGCCGCGGACGAGCGAAGACCACCACAGGGTCATAGTAAGGGACATAGAATACCGCAGGATTCAGCGGCAGGATTTCAAGGTAGCCACCGGTATCAACCACGTTGACGTAGCCATTCGGAACCAGATATCCGTAGTTCCGCGCCTGACGCCGCATCCTCTGCACCGCATCCATCACCTCCGGGCGCTGATTAAGAACAGCGTTGCCAAGTTGCTGGGTCCATGCCGGATCATGAGCCATCATGTCGAGCACAGAGGGAAAAGGCAGAAGTCCCAGCACGCTCGGGTCCCACTGGAGATGATCGTCCTGGATAGCGTGTGCCAAAGCATCGCCGGTGAGATAGGTGTGTTGGTTTGCCCAGGTTGCGGCTTCGGGTATCTCCCCCCAGAACGTCGAGGCCGTCAGAGTCTGAGCCAGCAGAGGGTCTGGATACAGAGCAATCCGCGAGACCAATTGATCAAGTTGCGGCGGAGTCAAAGGAACAGATTGGGCCAACGCAATGGGCGAGAGACCCAGGATGAGAAGGGCGTAAGGAAAGATTTTCTTCAGCCAGCCAAACGCCTTGATTTGCGTTGCGGAGTATTTCAAGTTGTTCAATTTCGACAGTGCTTTCATGGCCTGTCACCTCCATGAGAAATTCAACTTCCGGCCAGATTTGACGCAAAATGCAATCCAAAGTTGCGCCATATAGACAGAAAAAATTAGTGCTGCTCAGCGTCTTCGAGACGCGAGGTCCGGCCCCGCACAGCACCTGCCAGTCCGATCGATCAGGAAGAATGGCGCCGCCGGAACGTCGGAACTGCTTTCGGTGGTCGCTCTCCGTGAGACCGGCCACCAGCCCAGACTTCCATCATTCCAAGACCTGCGCCCGCTGGATAATGGCGTCGAACGGCAGGAACATCGTGAAAACTGTCCCTGAGCGATTTGAGATCCGGCTGGTTCTCAACTTTAGCCGCCCATGATGCCGTTTAACGATGTCTTCGCTCACCCAAAGCCCCAGACCTGTGCCGTTCATACCTTTGGTCGTAAAAAACGGCTCGAAGACTCGTGAGGCCGTGTCATTGCTCATGCCATGCCCTGTGTCGGCAACCGTGACTAGGACCCCTCTCTTGCCTACGCTCCAGAGGGTTGCTTCTCGAGTCCGCACGATAAGTTTCCCGCCAGTTCCGTGCATAGCGTCGATCGCATTTCCAATGAGATTACTCATCACTTGTCGAATCTCACCTTCGAAACAATAAATTGACTGTTCGGCCCGGTCTCGCCTCAAGACGGTGACTCCAGTGTTCGAGAGTCGGCCTTGGTAGATCGCGAGCGTGCTGTCAACCAGGGAAGGAGCACCCGTGAGTTGTGGAGCAGTAGACTGCCGATGAAATCGAAGCGTTTGATTGGTGATGGCTGCTACGCGTCGCAACTCAATCTCAGCGGACCCCAGATACTCTTTTGTCTCAGCATTGATGGCGGACCCTTTCGCAAGATAGATCAGGTTGGTGACCGATTCGAGGGGATTGTTAATTTCGTGGGCGATGGAACTTGCAAGCCGTCCTACCGCCGCGAGCTTCTCAGTTTGCAGTAAGACCTTCTCTGCTCGCTTGGCTTCCGTGACATCGATGCCCAGAGCGATGATGCCGGAAACGCTTCCGTCCGCCTCCCGCATCGGCTGGTAAACGAAATCAAGGGTGCGTTCTTCCAATTCGTCGGAGCCGTGCCGAGCGAGTCGGATGGGAGTGTCACGACCGATGAATGGCTCGCCCGTTTGATAGACGCGGTCTAAGAGTGCGATGAACCCCTGTTCTTCGACCTCTGGAACTGCCTCGCGCACGGACTTGCCTATAAGGCTTCGCGGTCCAAGGAGTTGCTGATACAAGGGGTTGATTCGCTCAAAGATGTGTTGCGGGCCACGCAATACAGTAAAGAACGCCGGGGCTTGCGCAAACAGATCAGCCAGCCGTTTCAGTTCTTGCCGCAGAGCCTGTTCCGTAATCTGACGTTGGGTCGTCTCAGTGCAGTCACAAGCGTTCCACAAATCTTGCCTGTCGAGTCTCTCACCGGGCTGTATGCATAGGTCCAATACACATCTTCGAGTTTGCCGTCACGGTAGATCGGAATCAGTTGATCCTCACTCGCCGTGGGTAGGCCCGTGGTCATGACCTGTTCAATTTGGGGGCCGATTACGGGCCATATCTCGGGCCAGCATTCTCTGCCGTTCTGGCCAAGTGCAACCGGATGTTTGTCATCTCCAAGGCTGGGCCGATAGGCGTCATTATAGAACTGGACGAGGTTCTTGCCCCACCAGAGAAACATGGGATGGGGAGATTCCAACAGTGTATTGACGGTGATGAGGAGCGACTCCGGCCACTCTTCCATAGGTCCAAGCGAACTCCGGCTCCAGTCAAAATTGCGGGTCCGTTCCGCCATCTCGCCAGGTCCAAAAATTCTGATTGTGCGTTCTGTCGCGGAAGCCTCTTGCTGAAAGAAGGTGCTCACTCAATACCCGGGGAATTCGATCGGCTGGATGGTCTAAGTATGAATTAGACACCGTGAGTCTTGCTAAAGCCTACTCTAGCTGTCTCTGAAAGGAGATAGCCTTCGCCCTCTGCGGCCGCCCTGTGTTTTCCGCCGCCACCCAGTGGGCCTGCTCCCGCCGGCAGGTCCCCTTAGAGCCTTGTGTGCTGACGCGTACGAATGGAATCAAATCTCCACGAGGGCGTGCCCCGGGCGGCGCAAGGGGTTTCCCCACACTTCATTTGATCAAAGCTCATTGGGAATAGGCTTCGCTCGATTCAGATCGAGGTCAGTCCCGAGGTTCGGGTGTAGGTGGCCATGAATCAATCTCCGAGTTTACTACTACACTTGCCGAACTCAATCGTCTTCCGCTGGGTCCAGCAGTTCCTGGGCGTTTTCATACATAGAGTTGAGGAGAGTCGCTGAATAGAGCGCGGTTTTTCCGTTATCAAATCCAATCACCACGCCACCACCCAGCCTCTCCACGTATACGATGCGGGTTTCAGGGCGGGTTTCCATAGAGGATGATTTCAAGGTTACCGAAAGAAATCGGTCGTTCAGGCGACGCAAGACCTGAAAACCCTTACAGTGTCCCAAACAAGCCCTACAGTCTTGTGCGAGAAGTCTCCCCCCTGGCTGACCGGAAGGAGCAATGCAACATTCGGCGGGGGCGCCCCTGCAACATGCCAAGACCGCAATGGTGAGGTTGAGTTGTTCGCGCATCTCATGAAGAAATCCCTTCGCAATAAGAGTCGCCGTCGGCAAGCCGAGTTTATTCTCGGTTACGTCGAGATACGCCTCGTCGAGCGACAGCGGCTCGATCGCGTCGGTGTGCCGATGGAAGGGTAGCGCGCTGGACCATTCTAGGGGAACTGACCGATTGCACTAGCATTCGAGTATTTCGCCTATTGCGAGTATTTCGAGTAACTGATAAGCTCACAATATTATGAATTTTGCTTCGCAGGAACCGATAACACTTCCGCTGACAGAGCAGCAACAGGTTCAGGACCTGGAGCGGATACTCCACCTGGGGATACCAGCGCTTGTCGGTCCTTCTGGTGAACGTTTCAACCTTCCGAGCACGGTGTACGAGATTTTGACGAGAGTTGTCGAGCTGATGGCGCACGGCGAGTCCGTTACACTCGTGCCGGATAAGCAAGTCGTGACGACACAGAGGGCCGCAGATCTATTGGGAATGTCACGTCCGTACTTCATTAAACTATTAGAGACTGGCGCCATGGCCCATCACCGAGTTGGAAATCAGCGGCGAGTCTACCTGCGAGACGTCCTCGAGTTTGCGAAAAAGAGGGATCAGGAGCGTCAAATAGCTCTTGATCGGTTATCGCAAGAAGCATTTAGCGCCGGTCTGTATGAAAGTACCGCAATCCCCGAAGGTGGCTCTGACGAGTGAAAGGCTACTTTCCGGTTCTCCTCGACGCTTGCGTTCTGATCCCGATGCCCCTCGCAGATACACTTCTGCGCCTGGCGTCTGCGCCGCGTCTGTATTCGCCGAAGTGGACCGATCAGATCATGGCAGAAGTAAGCCGCAATCTGCAGGAGAACTTTGGCCTCAGTCCAGAGAAAGCACAGTACTGGGAGAGCGAGATCCGTCGATACTTCCCCGAAGCCTGGGTAGACGGATACGAAGAGCTGATTCCGGTGATGACGAACGAGCAGAAAGATCGTCATGTACTGGCCGCCGCTGTGCGGGCGCGCTCCGAGGTCATCGTCACCTACAATCTCAAGGATTTCCCACGAGCATCCTTGAGTCCTTATTCGATCGTCGCTCAAGGTCCGTCTACGTTTCTCAAAAACCTCTACGAGCTTGATCCGCCTCGCGTGATGCAGACATTAGAGCGCCAGGCGGCAGCGATCGGGCAGACACTGCCGTTCCTGTTTTCTAAATTGAGGGTCAATGTGCCGGGTTTTGTTGCGATGCTCGAGCAAGCGATGAACGAATCCTCCTAACGGGCTTGCTAACAAACTCGGTTGGTGCGATGAGGTTGCGCACGATGCCGCGAACTTCCTGCTGGTCGAATTGCATCATGCTCGTAAGACTAGCGAATGTGCGCATCGCGATATCGTCCGGTGTTGGTGGAATTGTATGACTCTGGGTGGCAGGGCTCATTCATTAAATCTAGTCTTGCTCAGCCTGAGAGCGCATAAGATATTTCTATTGAATGGTTTGTCCGACTGGAGAGATCGTGCCGCCGCCGAAAATGAAAATGTGGATGACGTGGTCAGAACTTACGAACAGTCCGCGCATCACGAAAGAGCAGTTTCAAGAGCAGCTCGCGAAGTACCCGAAATCCAGCATCTTGATTGCCTGTACGAAGTTGAGCGTCGGCTTCGGCTATGGGCCTGATGCGTGCACTGTACCCTCCGATCAGGTCGTGGATTTGCACATGCCGATTGTCTTTCCTTCAGCGATGGTCCCTCACGTCAATTGGTGGATCCACCACGAGGGTCGACTACCGTTCTTCAATGGGCAATTGCGTTATCTTGCAGCCGAGACAGTGCGTTTGCTGCCGGAACATCCCGTTCCTGAAGATCCCGAAAAGGGGCCGCAAAACAATCAGTTCGGCGAACTGATGCTGAAGGCGGGTGAGTTGCTTTACAAGAAGCATGTCGTCGTCTACGACGAGTTGGATGGATACGCCAACATCGCAGCCGAATTCCTTCCGTCGTACGAGTTCACATCGCCTACGGACCCGATGTTCAGCTTTCTGAGGTTCTATATCTGGCTGACGAAGATCATTCCGCGGATACCGTCGCACCTTCTCAAGTTTGAACTTGATGCGGAATTTCAGAAGCTCTTTCCGTTTCCGATCATCACGTATGCAGAATTCATCGCCACGTTTGCCATGCATGCGATTCGGGAACGGCAGGGCCAGACATACGA
>NZ_LMUR01000018.1:755345-961590 GCF_009765825.1 Granulicella sp. L60
CCCAAGCCAAAAGACACCCTCATCGACCTTATTTCTTATTCAATGGCGAGCTCTACATGCTTGACTACGAATTCGCTCTCGGCAAACTCGAAAGTGCCGTGATCTGGCGCATCCTTCGCACTCTTCCGAAGAACAAGAAAGACCCGTGGCTTAGTTACTGGGGATTGGTCTTTGAAGAATATGTATCTTGGATGTTCGAAGTTTATGCATCGCCGGTGCTCCACAAGATGCATCCGAGTCCGACATACGTGAGCAGCTCCGACCAAATCTGCGACCAAATCAGCATCAGTGGAGATACGGCAGTGCTCATCGAAGCGAAGCTTGGTACGTGCACGGCAGAGGACAGGCATTCCGGCGACTACGAGAAGATAAGAGAGTATCTCGAAGACAAATTGGTGAAGTCGAAGGGGGTCTATCAGCTTTTAAGATCAATTAAGCGCGTTGCCGCCAAGGGAAACGATGTCCCGGTTTATCTCAAGTCCATCAAGAAAATAATCCCGGTAATCATCACGCGAGACGATGTCGGTGGCTGCTGGGGCGTGAATGCCTATTTGAATAAACGCTTCAAAGACCAGATCAGCACGAAGTCACACAAAGGTATTGTGGTCACGCCACTGGTGAGCATGAACATTTCGTGCCTGGAGCGCATGATGTGGGTGCTGCAGGAAAAATCCTTTGCGGATGTGATGGAAGAGCGTATTCAAACCGACCCGACGCTTCGACAGCCTTTTGACGTGGCAGTGAAGTATGTTCAGCGAGGTGCAGCTCCAAAACTGCATGCTCACGTTAAAGCCTATAAGGAATTGAACGAACGCCTCATCATTGACTTCGCCGTGAAGGACGAGGAAGTACCTAAGCCACCTGTTCAGGAGTAGAGTGTCATCCGTATCGGTGTAGATGTCTCCAGGTGGTAGCACTACGAGTCACGCCGGTTGTAGGAAAGGCGAGGTAAGAGGTGCATCTGGAAAACCCGTTCGCGGCCGATACTTCCGAACGGCCTTCTCGCCAGCAGCAGTGCAAGATCGATGGCTAAAGCAGAGATAAGCTACTGTCCAGATCCCGCGTCACTCATCTTCACCGAATTCATCGTCTCCTCGCTTCCAGTATTGGAAGTACTTGGTTGCGCCGCCCCATCTTCCACGCCTCATACGTCTACGACCATACGTTGGGAAAGAAAGAGCCTGTGCAGACTGATGAAGTAATCGTCGTTAGCGGCAACGATAGGGTAGTCATTCCGAGAGCCATTCATGAAGCACAGCAACTCATCGAGAAGAACTCAACTTTTGTGCGCTCAATGGATAGAATGTTGAGCGGCATTGTTCTTGACGATAGGGTTACCGGATTCGGACTAGCCACTTCGCTCGACAGCCCTCCTCCTGAAATTATCCTCAATCGCGAGCTGCTGGAAATGCGTGACACCCTAGAGCCAGAGCCCAAGACACGCGTCATCGAAGAAGACGCTGATCTATACACCCACATGTGAGGAAATCCGAAGCAGTGATCTTACAGGTGATGCAACTACCCCTACGTTGTAGGAAATCGTGATTCAAGTGCGTTGGGGAAGATCAAGCGCCTGCTCTAGGAGGTCCGCTGCCTTTTCAAGTCCATTTGTACGAGCTATCGCTTCCTTCATCTTATTGGCGTTGTGGCGATACTCTGGATTGCCCAGAACATCGTCGATAAGAGTTGAAAGCCGGGCAGCCGTCAACTCCCGTAACGGCACATATGCTCCAGTTTTCGTATAGGCGATCCTCGCCGCAACGCCGGGCTGATCAATCGAAACCGGAATCGCGACCATGGGAACCCCTTGAGTCAGAGATTCAAGCGCGGTATTCAGTCCGGCGTGCGTGATGCATAGTGCTGAACGTTTAAGTAGTTCCATTTGCGGGGCGTTTTTTACAACAATAGAGTTGGCCGGCAAAGAACTAATCTTTTCAGGATCGAGGATGGGACCGATGGACAGTACAAGTTGCATTCCGAGTCTGGTGCCGACTGCCTCAGCGATGGTACTAAATACCGATTCGAGCCCATTCTGCAATGTTCCCATCGAGACATAGATAAGAGGCTCTCCTGTCAGACGGTTCCACGGAAAGTCCGATTCGATCCGCCCCAGTCCATCGTGAAATGGGCCTGTGTAGTGGAATTGTGTGGGCCGGTGAGAGATATTGAAATCGAATTCCTTTGGCATCTGCGTAAGCCATGCCAATTTAGAAATCGTAGCGAATGGATCGGTCCAATTGACATCAAGTCCGACCTTTTTGGCGTAAGCCTGCGAGACGGATGTTATTGGCTCATAGATTTGCAATAGGCTGCGCACACCTGCCTGATTTCTGGCCAATGCCTCCGGGGTCGTCTCATGTTGCCAGTCAAATGTACATACGGGAGCCTTCCCTGAAAAGTCGAAGGGAAGAGCGTTAGAGACATGGGCGTAAGGCATGCCAAGATGCAACGGAACGGCTCCTAGGCCGCGCTGGGATTCATCAAGGACCAGCGCATCCACGTTCGCGTCTCGCAACGTTCGCGGCAGATTTCTGAATGCCGATTCCATAGTATTGGCAACCGAATTTATAGCCACCTCCAACGCCGCCTGTCCCTGCAGCTTGCTCAGAGTAGCCAACGATTTTGCCAGCGATCCAACAGGAAAATCCTTTTCGCAAAAGGGGATAAAAGGAAGTTCTGCTGCACGAACAAAGGGCTCAGTATCTGGCACCGACAAGAACACCACGTCATGTCCACGCGCCTGCAGCTTACGGGCAAGCGTGGTCATTGGATTGAGATGCCCTGGTACGCGAACTCCTAAAAATGCAATTTTCATTCGACCTCTGGGTAATGAGATAATCGCTTGCTCCTGCTGCAGAAAGAAAGATCTAGAGCAAATATCCCGCTAATGGGTAAAGTGTCGTGTGTTTCCCCAATATCTCTCGATGGCTCCCGTCATATCATCCGATTCACATGTGCGCACACGTGAATCGGATGATCTCTGAAGAGATACGGTACTGCAAATTCAAAGCCACGGCGGCTGCTCGTCAGTAGCATCCTCATTGTCAGGTTTTCGAGGGGACGTCGCTTTCGAAATAGTCTCAATAAAAGGTGACTCGAAGACTTAACGTAATCTGAAGGTGCAAAAAGGCTCCTCCGATAGAGACTAGGAGCGAGGCCAAACCGCCGGTTAAAAGCCATTGCTCGAGCTAAGGCTTCGTAGAGCACAGGAGATGGTTTCTTCTCGTTCAGCTGCGCTGATTGATATATAGCCCTCGAATGCGGATTGTGATGGCCAAGCCTGGATCAGCGTGCTATCCACTGTGAAGTGCTCATCGCTCATGAAGTTGATGACGTGGGACGTGGAAGGTGCGGTTCCAGTGTCTCCAGATGAGTAAGCATCCAAGCAGCGCTGACGTGGTGAAGTAGACGGTGTGGGCGAGCGGGCGCTTGCATTATTTTGCTGTCGGACATCAGGCGAGGTGGTTCTTCGCGAGCAGGAAGTATAGGCGTAGGTCTACGCCTCTTTGCGCGGCCTTATTGACCTGTGCGCATTTGTGGAGAGCTTCGTAACCGGCGGCGATGTTGCGGGTTTGGCGAAATGTGGGTGGAGGCGCACTACAGATTGCCTGGCGCGATAGCTGGTGCGGTCGGAAGAACGAAACGGACGGCCCTCCCTCATCATTCCTGAAAAATATCTTGGTGAGCCCTGAATGAGACGATTTCGAAAGTAGACCATACGTGAAACCAATATCGTGAAGAGAAACGGAATTCGATGTGCTTTGTGCACTCTCAGAGGATAAGACAATGAATTCGGCGATCAACCAGTCTGTTAGCGAAGGCACACACCTCAGGCAAAACTCTGAGACACCCAATTTTATCGAGCGTATACGCACCAACCAGCAAACGCTGACAGCAGAACTGAAGTCTCAGTACGACTTCATCGTCTGCGGATCTGGTTCGTCAGGATCGGTAGTGGCACGTCGGCTTGCTGAAAATCCCGACGTGAGCGTGTTGCTTCTCGAAGCAGGTGGCACAGATGACGTTCCCAGCGTGATGGATCCTGCTCAGTGGGTCAACAATTTGGGGAGCGAGCGTGACTGGGCCTTTCAGGGTTCCCCAAACCCTGCGCTCGGCGGGCGTACGCTTCTGATGTCGATGGGAAAGGTTCTAGGCGGCGGCTCCAGCATCAACGTAATGTACTGGGCGCGGGGCCATAAAAACGATTGGAACTACTTCGCCCAGGAAGCTGGAGATGCTGCGTGGAGCTATGAATCAATATTGCCTCTCTATCGTCGTGTCGAGGACTGGCAGGGAGAGGCCGATCCGAGCTATCGAGGGACGGGGGGACCGATTGTTGTTCGCCCATCCCCCTTCACCAGCCCTTTAGGCCCTGCGGCCTTTGAAAGCGCGCGGTCGATGGGGATACCAACCTTCAATAATCTAAATGGCCACATGGCGGAAGGAGAAGGAGGTTGTTCCTTCATCGAAAGAACGATCCGTGATGGTCGGCGCTGTTCTGTATTCCGTTCGTACGTCTTTCCCTATATGGATCGACCGAACCTTACCGTGCTTACAAAAGCGATGGTCACAAGGGTGACTATGGAAGGCAAGCGCGCGACGGGCGTCGAGGTTCTAAATAATGGTGTGGTGATTCGCCTCGGGGCCGGAAAAGAGGTCATCCTCTCATTGGGCGCGATTAACACTCCAAGAGTGCTTATGCATTCGGGTATCGGTGACCACATTGAGTTGCAGCGTCTTGGAATCCCCGTTGTTCAGCACCTTCCAGGTGTGGGACAAAATTTGCAGGATCACCTTCTCCTTTTAGGATGTGTTTTCCAGCGACCGGAACCAGAGATACCTCCTACCGAGGAACAGGCGATTTTACAGTGGAAAAGCGATTCTAGCCTCGATACTCCCGATATGTGGTGCCCCTTAGGAGAAGGTGCTTCGGTGAGTCCCGAAACTGCGGGATTCGACCCGCCGGCAAACTCATGGACCATAGCTCCGGGCCTCGTTCAACCTAAGAGTCGAGGTCAGATTCGACTTACGGGGCCCAATCCTTCTGATCCGATTGAGCTGAATGGAAATCACCTAGGAAATCCAGAGGATCTGAAGGCCATGGTTCGCTGCGTCGAATTCTGTCGCGAATTCGCCAACTCTCCTGCGATGCGTCCGTTCGTCAAACGTGAGGTCATCCCAGGAGGGATGACAGGAAAATCTCTAGAGGAATTCGTGCGAAACTCTGTCGGCACCTACTGGCACCAAACTTGTACCGCGAAGATGGGACGGGACGCCATGTCAGTCGTTGACAACAATCTAAAGGTTTATGGAATTGAGAACCTTCGTATTGCGGACGGTTCTATTATGCCGCGGATCACAACTGGTAACACCATGGCTCCTTGCGTCATCATAGGCGAACGAGCAGGAGAAATACTTAAATCGGATCATGGACTATGAGTGATTTATGAAGCTTGCTTAAGAGGCCAGATGACTCACTGACAGGAAGCACGTCAGAAACCAAACAATAACGAATTAAAGCAGTAAGGACAATAAAATGACTTCTAGTTCTACCGTACCAACAGTTCAGCACCTAATGGACCAATCCATCTGGCAAGGAAGATTATTCCTCAATGGCTGGAATCCGGGTGAAATCGGGGTCTATAACGTTACCGACAAAGCTACTGATGAGGTCATTGCAAATATTGCTCAAGCAAGTTCTGGCGATGTCAGTATTGCCAGCAAATCTGCTTCAGCCGCTGCAAAGTTTTGGGCGCAGAGTTCGTCCAAGCATCGTGCCGCAATCATGCGTCGTGCAGGTCAGCTTTTACTCCAGCACCAAGAAGAGATAGCTTATTGGATCATCCGAGAATCGGGCTCAACTAAGCTCAAAGCAATTGGAGAAATCCATACATCAAAAGAATATCTGGATCACGCTGCGGACGTAGCTGAACTTCCTTGCCTGAAGCTGCTTAAGGATGATTCCGATATGTTGAGCACCATTGAACGTATTCCGCTAGGTGTTGTCGGAGTTATCTCACCCTTCAACTTCCCATTGGCTCTTGCAGTACGAGTGGTTGCCCCTGCACTTGCTAGCGGAAATGCAGTGATCCTAAAGCCTAGTTTGAATACGGCAGTGAGCGGTGGGGTCGTCATTGCCCGTGTTTTTGAAGAAGCAGGATTACCTGTGGGTGTTCTGCACGTACTACCAGGCGAAGTTGCAGCAGGCGAGGCTCTAGTCGATAACGCCAATGTGTCGATGATAGCCTTCACCGGCTCCACGGCTGCTGGAAGACAAATCGCTTCAGTCGCCGGTCGCTCTTTGAAGCGAGTGCAACTTGAACTGGGTGGGAAAAATGCGTTTCTTGTTCTTTCGGATGCGGACCTTGAGCAAGCGGCACTTGCTGGGGCGTTTTCATCCTTTTTCCATCAAGGACAATTATGCATCACCGCTGGTATCCATCTCGTACATGAAAGCCTGCTGAATGAATACTCTGCCAGAATGGCTGAGCTTGCGAGGGCAGTGAAAGTTGGGAACCCATATCTCGAGCAGGTGGGTTTAGGTCCGATCATTAGTGACAAGCAGCTTAATCATGTGGATTCAATTGTTCAGGAAGCTATTCAGTCCGGAGCTGAACTGGTAGAAGGAGGAAGCTTCCATAATCGTTACTATCGACCAACAGTGTTGAAAAATGTTCCCAAGAGCTCCAGGGCGTTTAGAGAGGAGATCTTTGGTCCTGTTGCTGCCATCGTTGGGTTCAAGGAAGATCGAGATGCGATTCAATTGGCAAACAATACAGGGTACGGTCTTGTCGCTGCCGTTTTTGGGGAAGCGCAACATGCCGCTGAAGTTGGTAAGCAAATCGAAGCAGGGATGCTCCACATCAACGGCTCAACACTGATGTCTGACGTGAATGCACCGTTCGGTGGGACGAAAGCGTCGGGTAACTTTACTCGCATTGGGGGCAGTGCGAGCGTGGAGGAATTCACTACATGGCGGTGGATGACGGAAACACGAAAACCAAGTGGGTTTGAAATTCCTTCGACATAGCGATGCCTTAGCCATCGCACGTTAGACCTACAACCACCGAAGCAGTGTGGGTAGAACGAAGAGATTCAGACCATTCTCGCCTGGTGACCGAGCCTGAGATCCCGACTGCCGTTGTAGTCGTGAGTGAAACTGAATGCGAAGCCGCTCATAAAAGCCCATCGCGGGATACCTCCAACAAATCGTCAACATCAGCTAGGAGTTTTCACGAGTTCACAAGCCCATCATCTCTCGATAATATGCTCTCCGCTACCTGCGTTGGGTGAAGCATTGATGCCTGAAGAATGCTCTGTGTAGCCGTGAGCAAATGAGACGATTTCAAAAGCAGGCCGTGCGTAAAACCTCAATACTAAAGGTGTTGCTTTTGTTTTCGAAATCATTTCCGGGTTTGTGCCAAGACACGACCTGGCACAAAGCATTCAAATGGAGACTCGCGCATGGCCCGGAAAGCTACACCCATACAGATTGTTCTCACCTTCCTTGCTCTCACGGCCGTGCTCAGCAGTTTCTTTTATGCCATCGTGATCTACACAGGAAACCTTTGGGGTGGGGGCAACAACATGCCCTACGCGATCGACCTCCAGTGGTCTGTCGCCGTCGCGGCATTGCTTACCTGTTGGCTGCTGGGGGAGAACCTTGGCGATCTTGGATGGCGTTGGGGTAAAGCCCGTTATATGGCAGCGGCTTACTTTATCCCCCTGTTCTATTGCGCGATAGCGTATGGAGTCGTCTGGATAAGCGGCTTTGGCCACTTCTACAACCGACAGTTCGTTGCGGGTTTGGCTACTACGTATGGCCTGGGCGGGCTGTCGCCGGCGATGCTCATCGCAATGCACGTGTTCTTCTCCATGACCGGCACTTTGATCGCTGCTATCGGCGGGGCTTTAGGCGAAGAGATTGGATGGCGAGGACTCCTGGTGCCTCAACTCTCAAAATGTTTCAACTTCACAACGACTGCACTTATCTGCGGCTGCATTCATGCAGCATGGCATATTCCGGTCCTGCTGTTCTCCAACTACAACGAAGGAACACCCGGCTGGTATGCGCTAACCTGTTTTGGTGTGTTAGTCATCGCTTTCACTTTCGTTGTTAACTGGTTGCGGCTTAAATCCGGCAGCGTTTGGGCCGCGGCATTGCTGCATGCGACCCACAATGTATGGGTTCAACAAATCTTTACCCCGCTGACAGCTTCGACCGGCAAGACCGCTTATTTCATCGACGAGTTCGGTGCCGCGTTGCCGATTGTGATGATGATCTTCGCCACCTATTTCTGGACGCGCAGAAAAGAATTAGAACAGCTAACAACGGCCTAAAGATGTAGCCAAGCGGGGCGACGTCTGGATGAAGCCATGAATCACAAAAATTATGTTGGTTAACTCCTAATTGAGACGCTTCCAAAGCAGGCCGCGCGTGAAACTTCAATACTAAAGGTGTTGCTGTTGTTTTCGAAATCATTGCCGAGTTTGTGTCAAGACACAACCTGGCACAACCATTCAAATGGAGAGCCCTACGCATGACCCGGAAAGCTTCACCCACGCAGATCATTCTCACCTATCTGGCTCTCACGATAGTGCTCAGCAGCTTTTTTTATGCCATCGTGATCTACACAGGGAACCTTCGAGGTGGAGGCAGCAGCTTCCCCTATGCGACCGACCTCATGTGGTCTCCCGGCGTGGCAGCTTTGCTTACCTATGTGCTGCTAGGATTGAACCTTGGCGACCTTGGATGGCGGTGGGGTGAAACACGTTACATGGCGGCAGCTTACCTTATCCCCTTGTTCTATTGCGCGATAGCGTATGGAGGAGTGTGGATAAGCGGACTTGGTCATTTCTACAACCGAGAGTTCGTTGCGGGTTTGGTCACTACGTATGGCCTAGGCAAGTTGTCGCCCGCGCTGCTCATCGGAATGCAGGTGTTCTTCTCCATGACCGGGGCTTTGGTCCTTGCTGTCGGTCGAGCCTTGGGCGAGGAGATAGGATGGCGTGGCCTGCTGGCGCCTCAGCTTTCAAAACGCTTCAACTTCACGACAACTGCCCTTATCTGCGGCTGCATCCATGGGGTCTGGCATTTTCCGGTTCTGCTGTTCTCGAACTACAACGAAGGAACACCCAGCTGGTATGCATTGATCTGTTTTATGGTGGCAATCATTGCCTTCTCCTTCATCATCACCTGGCTGCGGCTCAAGTCCGGCAGCGTCTGGGCTGCGGCATTGTTCCATGCGTCCCACAATGTATGGATTCAACAGATCTTCACCCCGTTGACAGCTTCTACCGGCAAGACCGCTTATTTCATTGACGAGTTCGGCGCGGCTGTGCCAATCGTGATGACGATCGTCGCCATCTACTTCTGGACACGCAGAAAAGAAGTAGAACAATTGACAATGGTCTAGTAACGGAACCAAGGGCGCGAGGAATCGAAGGTACACATTGCAGTCGAGCCCCTCAGGCAGCTGCTGGCGTCGGCTGATCAAGTCATCGCGAACAACTTGCTGTGCTGATAGAAAGAGATGCCTAGATGAGAGCCGACTACGCGCAGCAGTCCTATGTCGGCCATGGGGCTACTGCGGACGTATCCCGCCGAGGCTCCCCGGTAACATGGCCTGCCGCTGGAGATGCCAAGCCCCCATGCCCAAACGAAATTCGTGCTGCTAGCTATAAGCAGGTGATTGGAGGCCTTCCCATGGCACATGCGGCGCAGTGAAATTCCCGCAGTAAGTACTGGTGTGTCTTTTGAGCAATAGAACGACGCGTCCTTGACGCATCATCCAACGTCGGTCCGTAAATCTGTTCCTCGTAATCATAATCTTGGAGAAATATTATGCATTTACTTCTTCCTGCGCGACGATTGCTGTTTGCAGTTTCGCTTTTGAGTATTCTCACTCTACCCTCAGCAACGGCTCAGGCGGTCGGTTCGACGGTTGCCTCTTCATCAAAGACCGAGACCATCGAATGGGTTTTCCGGGTTCGCTACGGATATCATGACGAGTGGTTTCGAATCTTTCAGAAGTATCAGGTCGCCATACTTGAACGACAGAAACAGCTTGGATACGTGAAGGACTACTCTATTTGGTCTCCTGGCCTGCACACGAGTGAAGAGTCTCGGTGGGATTATCGTATTGTGGTCATTCGCACGTCGCACGATGCTCCGCCCGGACAATCTGAATCTGAAGTGGCCAAACAACTATTTCCTGATCAGCAAACATTTCGCCGCGATGAACTTCGCCGGTGGGAACTGACGACTAACCATTGGGATCTGCCGATTTATCAAGTAAACCCCAATTCAACCGAGTGAGATTAGCGTTTGGTCAGAGATATCGGCGTGTCAATCAGACATGTAATCAGCAGTGCAATGGACCGATTAACCGTTTCGCATGGACAGCTTGCGAAAGATCCAGAATATGCGATAGAGAGGTATCAAAAATGAAAAGACTAAAAAACAAATGCGCTCTAGTAATGGGAGCAACAAGTGGAATCGGCCAGACCTGCGCTGAGATGTTTGCTCGGCAGGGGGCTCGCGTTGTACTGACAGGTCGCCGAGTCCCCGAAGGCGAAGCAGTAGCCCGTAACATAGTTGCTGCCGGTGGCGATGCGACATTCCAGATGTGTGATGTAACAGAGCCGGAATCGGTTGAGGAAGCGGTTCACCAGGCTATCGGCCGCTTGGGGCGGCTTGATGTTCTGCTCAATAATGCAGGAGGCTCGAGCAACACGGACGGACTGGTGACAACCGCCTCTCTTGACGAGTTTTGGAATAAGATGCGTGTCGATCACTTTGGCACGTTTCTCAGCCTTCGCTTCGCGCTTCCCGAGATGGTCAAATCCGGAGGCGGATCGGTGATCAACATGGTATCGGTGGCGGCCTTCGGAAATTCGACTGGCGGGCGTTCCGCGTACGCTTCCTCGAAGGCGGCTGTCATGAATCTAACTCGGAGCACGGCGCACGCCTTTGCCAAGGATCGAGTCCGAATTAACGCCATTGCGCCAGCTGCGGTCGGTACTGAGCGCATCAAGAAGATGTTGGCTGATCGGCCGGAGGTCAAAGCTGCATTTGCGGTTCAGCAGCTCGGTCTGATCGAGCCCGAAGACATCGCCTATGCGGCTGTCTTCTTAGCGTCCGACGAGTCCCGCATGGTCACCGGCCACATACTTCCCGTGGATGCAGGTTCGTTTGCCGATTGAGCAAACGGCACGATAGGAAGCAAAAATGCAACGCAGACTGGTTTTGCAAGCGCATTCCTTGTAGCAACGCCGGACAATCACCGCTTACAGCGGGAACATGGGCAGCCGTACTGGGAGTAGTGAGCGTTATGGCTTGCCTGTGTACGGCTCTTGTTCCGCTTGCTGCAGTGGGTTTTCGTGAAACACTCCGGGCTTACCCGAAGCTGCGGCATCAGCGCCGCCGATGCGCCGTTTCCTCACGCCAGTACTAGGAGCTCTCGGAGCGATGGCTGTGCTTTGGGCAGTCCGCCGGTGGTCGCGAGCTCGGCACTTCGAGGAATATGTCGAAGCCGTTCGCTTTCAGGAAGGACACATAGCGTTCATGCCGACGCTTTGGTGCACGCTATCGTCCGCATTTTCCGTCGCAACCGGAGCCGCAATTGGACGCTAGGGATCCAGTTTGCGACGGCTGTGACGTCCAGGGTTAGCAAACGTTCGCCTCTGCCCACGATTCCATTGTCCCGCCAAGTCGCTTGCGGTGTAGCTGCGGCTGTTGCAGCAGCTCACCAGGCTCCCATTGCCGGTGTATTTTCGCAGCCAAGATTTTTCTGGGCGAGTGGGTGTGGGCCGAAGTGCCGCGGCTGGCATAGGCGTCCGTGGCCGGATGGCTAGTGAGTCGCACGCTGCTGATAGGCGGGTCGCCATGCAGCCTGGCCCATGCTGTTCCGCTGGCCTGTCGAACTATAAGCCCACAATATCCATGGAGGTTGTGGTTGCTTTCAACGTGTCCTCGTTCGGGGAATGATCATGTAGCAACCTTTCAAACACTGCATCATAGCCCAGTTGGACGCGGTTATCAGCGTTGTCCAACTGGGCCCTGTTGTTCCTGGCGAGATTAGCGCGGGAGAACCGGTGTCTTGTTTTGAGGGGCGCTGCGAATCGTCGATACCGGCAGCTTCAAATGGGCTGCCGCCATCTTGTCCGGCATACGGGCGATCCACTGGTTCAGCGATACGTCCTGATAGCGCGGCGATTTGAACATTTCAAGAAAGACCAAGTCCTCAGTGCCAGTATTTTCGATGTAGTGTCCTGCCATTGAAGGAACGAACCCCACGTCGTTGGCGCGGAAATCCATGGTACGTGCTCTACCTTCGGTGAACACAACGGTCATACGACCCTGACCCTTGATCCAGTACTGCCACTCGCTTGTGTTCGGATGCCAGTGCATCTCACGGATGGCGCCTGGCTTGAGGGTCACCATGGCCGCAGCGATGTTCTTTGCAATCGTAAAGTTCGAAGAGTCCACGATGCGAACCTCCCCGGTTGCTGATTGGCTCGTCGGCTTCATAGATGCCATTTTGAAGGTGTAGTGGTTTTCCGTCTCCAGGAAGTTGCCGAGGAAGCGCTTGTCAGCTTCCAGCGCACCGGGCAGAGGAGCCTCGAAGATGTAAAGCTCGGTAGGAGGGAGCTGGTCCCACTCCTGACGCTTCCAGCCAGTATTCTTTTCTATGATTTCGGGCGGTGTGTGGACCAGGAATTCCGAGAGCAGGAAAGTATCATCTTCTGAGAAGTCGCCCTGATCGAAGACGAGAAGGAACTCGCAGCCGTCGCCTTCAAGCCCTTGGATCGAATGCGGAAAGCCGGCAGGGAAGTACCACAGGTCTCCGGGTCCTACATCGTCAATGAACATCTTGCCATCCGGCTGCATGACAGTGATGCGGGCCTTGCCGGTCAGCATGATGGCCCATTCGTCGGCCAGGTGCCAATGGAGTTCGCGAAATGACCCGGCTGTCAGGCGCATATTCACGCCCGCGAGGTCTTGCGAACGGGGAATCTCGCGCGAGGTAACCTGGTGCGTCCATCCGCCGGACTCAACGCGCTTCGGCGTGAGGTCGAAGGAGTACCAGATCGTATGAGGATTGCCGCGATCGGTGAAGGGAGGTAGATTTGAGTTCGGATTAGTCCGAAGTAGCACGGTATTCTCCGGTCCGGGATCGGAGGCGTTATCGCCCGTCCTTCCCGCCAGCGACTCGGAACGTGTTTGCGCGAGAGCACTTTCGGTAGCCAGGCCTGCGGCCGCCATGGTTGCGACTCCCATAAAGGCCCGCCTGCTCACCCCCTCTTGTTCGGTGCGAGTTGATGTTTCGTTCAAATTGTTTGAGGCTTGCTCTTTCATCTCCATCGTCTTTCATCCTTTCTTCTTTCCTTCGATATCTATGCAGACGCTCGAAGTCGCTGACCATACATATTGTTTCCAGCCACGACTTAGAACGCCCGATCCGCGGGAGTGCTTTCTGTTCCGCCTCTCCTCTGCTCAGAGGATGATCTGTAGGCTAAAATCATTGGGATCCGTTGCAGTTTCGATCTCAGGGGCTGTGGAGATGTGGAAGGGGCACGGCGAAGTGTCGCAGAAGATGGCCTTCGCTTGTCGCGGGCTGCCGGGCATCCTGCTTAAGCCTTGACTGGATGGGCCGCGTCAAGTCCTCTCAGTTTTGTAGGGGCTTGGCATTGTTTCTGCAACTGCTTCTTGGCGCGCCGTAGACGGCTTTTAAGAGTAGAAGCGGAGACGCCGTCTTGCCGAGCAACTTGGGCCATCGGAAGTTCCACGGAGTTGTACGCCAAAACTACGTCCTTGTATTCTGGTCTCAAATCCTCGATTGCCTGGAAAGCAATCTGGCGTCGTTCCAGCAAGATTAGGTCGTCGAGAATAAGTGCTTTTGGATCTTCTAGTAATTCGGCGAAAGTTATCGAGTCGTCAACCGGCCGATCGAGAGACACGGTCCTGTGAGCGCGCTCCTTTCTCAGCCGCATAAGGCAGGTGTTGATTACGATTCGAGTAAGCCAGCTGGAAATGCTTGAATCGGCCCGGAACGAGTGTGCCGCTCTGAATGCCTTCAACATAGCGTCTTGAAGTGCATCCTCCGCGTCATCGATGTTTCGAACTATTCGCATCGCGGTACGTAAGAGACGCGTGTAGTGACTTTTGTACACAATCGAGAATACCTGCGCGTCTCCTGTTCGAAAGAGATTGCATAGCGCGTTTTTCGCATCCGGACTGACATAGGATGTGTCGGCCATTGTTGGCTCGTTGTTGCAGCAGTTCATCGTGCCTCCGATGTAGGTGAAGATTTCGACCAGCTGGCACAACACTACAGCCAAGAGCCTTGCGTCGCTACCTATCACTTTCTATAAGAGAAACCCACAGTCGATGTAGTCATCGAAAAAGCCTAAGCAAATCTTCGAACCTCGAGAATAAGAGCCCACAATGCACCCCACGCCGAGTCGACTTCACTGACTAACTATCTTCCATTCAACAGAAAAGCCGAGGCTACGAGAATCCTGTACCTATAGGAATCTACGATGAATCGCGATTGAGGCACCTAGTATGTTCGAGGAATCCATACGGAGGTTATCAATGCAAAGAAAGCCCGTAATCGCACTCGTCGAAGATAGCAAACTGATTCGTTTCACTCTGACAAAAGTACTACGAAACTCCGGCTTCCTGGCTCACGCTTTTGGATGTCCAACATCGTTTCTAAAGTCGACCATACTTCATGCAGTCGACTGCATCGTGACTGAGTCTCTGGGACTACCTAGACATTTCGTAATCTACTGTTGTGACGTTCGAACGGTAAAGTCCATTCTGCATTGCGTTGCAAGCGGTGGACGAGCGACATTTTTCAGCCGCTCGCCCAACGACGTACGACGCAGGACCGTTTCCCTACTAGTCACTTCGAGATAAAATGTTGTTGAGCTAGCCAATGCTCAAACATACCTGGCCACGCGCTTTCCTCGGGAACGTCTGTGGCAAGTCCGGCGCCGTGCTTTCCATGAGCGAAGAGATGCGCATCTACAGATATCCCGCGTTCTTTGAGAGCCTGAACGAAGAGCACGCTGTTCTCTGGGCTTATCACCGCATCGTCCATGCTCTCGAAGAGAAAGACCGGTGGCGTCCGCGGCGTGACGTTCTTCTCTCCGGAGAGATAAACCTGCAACTTAGCCAGTTCTGGTCCGGTAAAGCCGCGGAGCAGATTTCGATAGGAACCTGAGGGCGGCACGTCGGCCGGGTCCATGGAGATGACGGGGTAACCCAAGCCAAGCAGGTTTGGACGCCCGTTCTCATTATCCACTGCATCATGGGTTGGCAAACCAAATTCGGTAGCTGAGTGGAGCGTCAGAGTGCTGGCAAGATGGCCCCCTGCGGAAAACCCAAACAATGCAAGCCGCTCGGGATCAATGCCGTACCGCGTGGTCTTGGAACGGATAAGTTTCAAGGCACGCTGTCCATCCCACATCGGCACGGGATATCGGTATGTTCCGTCTCGCTGAACCAGACGGTAATACAGTACGAAGGCCGTTACATGTAGCGTTCGCGAGAAATACTCAGCTACTGGCTCCTGTTCCTTCGTATCCGTGAGCCGATCGTAGCCACCGCCAGGGATTATCAGTATGGCGGCTGATGGAGAACCCGCGCCGGCAGCTGGCCGAAAAACGCGCATGTAAGGGATGTCCCGGCACGGATCGTTGCCGGTTGCGCCTGGCGCATCTCCTTCCCACAGGCGAACCTCTGTGGGATCTCCCGGGTCATAGCAGTTTGGGGAGCCAGCTGCGGATCCACTTCGATTGCGATGATCGATCCGTTCTGCTTGCAATCCCCACGCGATGCTCAACCCACACGTCAGGATAAGAGCCATAGCAACACGATTGAATTTCAATTTCATCTTTCCTTTCTCACATCATGAATCTCGGGTAGCGCTACCCATCAATGCCCCTAATATCCTCAAGCCTCGATTCGCCCACTCATCGACACTTTAGAGGATTCTTCCGAAGCATCACGAATTCTGGGGCCAGTAGTATGCCGAGCACTACGAAGACGAATAGGCTGCTTTGAGGACCGGACGTGCCCCACTTATGATCGAATTGATATAGCGGGTAAGCCAATTGATACAGCAGTGAGAGCTGCACTACTCTGAAGGAACGTTCTGCGGTTCATATCTCTACAGCTCTCCTTTGATTGGGTGGCAACTATAAGAGCGCACGTTTTCTGATACAGGCTCACTCTGCTCGCCAAGGTTTTCCCTTGTTTGCCTGGGGATCAGATCGATCAGCGTCGCGGCCGGAACCCTATCGGTGGCGATCAGTACCTCTTCATTGTGCGGTTTTGTGCGAATCAAAGCTTTTGAAAAAGTCTCTTTTAGCGACTCACTTCGCTTCATCCGGTCGATAAGGATCTTCGATAGAAGCTAGGGGCAACGCCGAAGCGCCGGGTAAAAGAGGCGGTAAAGTGTGCGTGGCTGCGAAACCCGCACGCGAGGGCGATATCGATAACTGACATTGAAGCGGAAGTAAGCATCTTCTGCGCTTGCCGCAGCCGCAGCTCGAGAAGGTGGCTATGGGGCGTGACCCCCATGGTCTCTTTAAATATCCTCATGAAGTGCGCCCTGCTGTATCCGCTTTCTGCGGCAAGTGTGGCAAGGGAAAGATCCGAATCTAATTCCTCATGCATTTTCTCGAGCACGCGACGAAGAAGATGGCGGGGGAAGTACGGATCAAACTGGGCAGGTTCCTGCGGCAGCAAACGAGCCGCAAAGTGGAGCCGGATTCCGAGCTCCACGAGGAGAGACTCGGTTTCCATTGCATCGTATCCTCGTCCATCAGCTGCTCCGCGCATAATAAGCTTATACATAAGCTCTCGAAGTGAACTGTCGTCAGTGACGTGCAACGGCTGGAGCGGCCCGTTTAGGCGCCGGTCCATCTCCAGCTCCAGATTATCGAGAAAGCGAGGCGGAAGAGAACACACCAGCGTGACTTGATCCTCCCTCGTTTGGACTGCCGAACATATGTCTGGATTCAGCGCCGTTATTGTCCCCGGAGACTTTCTGAACCGCACGAATGATCCCGGTCTTGTCTCCAGTTCTCCGAGAAACGGCTTCTGCTCCCAAAGCATCAGATAGTGCTGATCGATTACCTCACTCGGCCAGTCACCAGCTTTCAAGATTTGACGTTCGATCGTCACGCCATTCCAATGGAGCGATGGTCCAGATGCCGAAGCAAGCTTGGAATTTGCCGGCAGATTAGAGATCGGATTTCGAGCCATAACGTTTCTATGTATATAGACGTTGTCAATTGCCCTTCGGTCCTTCCTTTTTCAAAATCTTTAGAAGGACGATCCGGATGATTGTGCGGACATGATCTTGCCTCGCAATGGACACTAAACTTACAGAAGGTAGTGCTCCTGCATCAAATCCGTCGCGTCGACGCGGGAAAAGGTATAGATCATCAGACCGATCAGAGCCCGATAGCGCAGACGGGGTAGGGAAGTGAAGCCAAGCGGATCGCTAAAAGAGACTTTTCCGAAAGCTTTGATTCGCACAGAGCTGCACAATAAGAAAGTAACGATCTCGGCAGATCGAGTTCCAGTCCCGACGCTGATCAATCTGGCTCGCGAAGAGCACAGCCTGGAAGGGTGTTAGGTCACGATTGGGCCTTTCATCGGAATAAACGGATCTAGCCTTGATTTCGCTCATCACGCACGAGAGCACATTCATCGCCTGCATTGACGCGCCTTGTACGTGTGTGTGGCGAAGAAAGTGACTGGAACTCCGATGGAATCATGCATACACCGACTCTGGCTGAAACTCTCCGGATCAGGGAATCGATTGCCCGCTCGACCGTGTTTCTCTCAACAAGAACTCCGGGCGTAGCGGCCGAATTCCAATCTCGAACCGAAGCCAAACAGACGAAATCAATCTCATCCCAAAACCGCGCTAAGAAAGGATCGTTCCTTTGCCGTCAATTGCAACATCTTTCTTCCCATCTGAAACGTATCTGCCAGAAGGCGCCAATGAAGAGCTCGCTGGCCCTCCACGCGCCGTCGCCCCCGTCAACCGCGCGGAACGCATGGCCAGTATCGACACCTTGGGGGGATTTGCCCTGCTCGGCATCCTCGTCCTCAACCTGGACAGTTTCTGCGGCCCGGAATTCTTTCACGACATCCCCATCGGTCTGCCAAAACCGGCTTTCACAGGCGCTCATGCGCACCTCAGTCTCACTTTCCTCTTCATCAAATGGATCTTCTTTGAAGGAAAGATGCGCTTCCTCGTCTCCATGTTCTTCGGTGCGGGTGCCATACTTTTCACCGACCGCGCGGAGCGAGGCGGAACCGCCGGAAAATCAGCAGACATCTTCCTTCGCCGTAACATGTGGCTCATCTTCTTCGAAGGAGTTCTACGATGAAGCTTTTCGCGAGCGTTCTTGCGTTGTCTTTCAGCGCGCTGCCCGCTGCGTTTGCGCCTTCTGCCATGCTCGGCCAGACGCCTTCGACCTCACCGATCCTTGGCATCTGGCAGGGCAATGCGACCGTTCGTGACACACAGCAAGTGCCGATCACGATCCGCATCTCCGGCAGCGGTTCAAGGCTGAAGGCGGAGTTCCTGAATGGCCCGGCGGACTACCCGGACTCAACACCAGCCTCCTCCGTCACCTTCGACGGCGCTCACCTCGTCGCGTCTTTTGACTACTTCGCTAGGACACTAGAAGCCACGATCACCGATGGCAAACTGAGCGGGACCTACGGCCCGGCACATCCGACTGCCAAGTCCGCTCCTACACCGTTCACGGCGACACGAGGTAAAGTAGAGATGGATCCCGCATCCGCGCCCAACGCACCCGACATCTCCGGCTCATGGGAGATCGCCACGAAGAGCTCAAAGGGCGAGTCAGCATGGGAGTTTCGCGCTGACCCTCCCAAGGGCAAGTCTCCAGTCATCAAAACTGTAATTCAACAGATCGACGGCGACACCGGCGGGCTTTGGGGAACGTGGAATGGGAGCAGCTACATCGTGGGCCACTTCGACGCGGACGGCCCCGCACTCTATTCTGTGACACCGCAAACGGATGGAACCCTGCTCATTAATAGCCTGCTCGCTAATCCGCACGCCCCCACAAATGCCGGCCTGATTGCTCGTCGGCCGACCGAAGCACGCAAGGAAAACCTCGCTGCTCCCACGGACCCCACGCAGCAGACTACGGTCAAAGATCCGAATACTCCCCTCGCGTTCAGCTTTCCTGATCTCAACGGAAAGATCGTATCCAATACGGACCCTGAATTTCGCGGGAAGGTAGTCATCGTTGCCGTGGGCGGCTCGTGGTGCCCGAACTGCCACGATGAAGCGCCTTTTCTCGTGAATCTATATAAGCAATTTCACTCAAAGGGGCTTGAGATCGTGAACCTCGATTTTGAGCAGGGAGATCCTGACACAGATACAGCCCGGCTCAAGGCGTTCATCGCTCACTACGGTATTTCTTACCCCGTGTTGGCGGCCGGAACGACGGATCAACTTTCGGAGAAAATTCCGCAAGGCGTGAACCTGAACTGCTGGCCGACTTCTTTCTTCATCGGTCGCGATGGTCTGGTGAAGGAGGTTCACGCGGGCTTCGCAGGGCCGGGCAACACGGCAGGACATGTAGCCCTGGAGCATGACGTTACGGAGTTTGTTGAGAAGCTATTGGCGCAGCCTGCGCCGAGCCAAACAGTCAGCATCACGAAGTAAGTAGACAGACTGGAACATCGCTTTGACTACAGTAACAACACGTCGAATTGGATTGGCGGTTCTCCTGAGCTGTCTCACCTACATAGCTGCGCTAGCTCAGGGTGCCATTCAACCGGTTAGTTGGGCACTCTCGTCCACTCCCGAACCCTCAACGGCAGCTGGGAGTCACCTAACGCTCGATCTCACTGCGCATATCGACGACGGGTGGCACGTCTACGCCTTTCATCAGGCCGAAAACGGCCCAACGCCACTTCGTATTACCGCCGACCCCAACGGCACCGTTCAGCTGGCAGGTACTCCATCTGGAACATCCCCAATCAAGAGACACGACACCAGCTTTGACCTTGATACCGAGATCTTCGATCATCAATTTACGGTGCACGTTCCTGTCCTGATGAAGTTATCTGCTGCTGCTGGCGAACAGATCGGATTGGATGTGCGATTTCAGGCATGCAATGACCATATCTGCCTCCCCCCGAAGACGGTCCACTTGACAGTACCGCTCAAGGCCGCGGCCGACATCCGATAGACAGCCAACGAATTATCGTCTTGGCTCCATTTGCCAACGGTTGAAGTACCCTGAAGTCGCAACAGATGGAGCGCAGACCGTGCACCGACACCCCCTGACAACGCGCACTCCTGAGGCGATGCGGCTCAGGCGGCAAGTGCAAAGGTTGAAGGCGTAACTCACGCCCCCTTCACCTTAATCTGAGGAGCCTCCTGGACCAAACGCCGCTTACAAGCGTGAGTCATTTCGATGCTCAACCCATAGGAGATCCATGTCAGATTATTTTTCGTACAGTCCTCTGCCTGCAGCCGGCAATACCTGCCATCCATACCAAGAGACCAACTATGCCTGGTCGAGACACCGGCTCAGGTCGCTGATCAAATCATCTACATCCTCTATTCCGATCGATAACCTGAGGAGTGATTCAGGGATCGACCTGAATGCAAGCATCTCCGCCGGAACACTGGCATGAGACATCTTTACCGGGATGCTGATTGTTGAGCTGACGCTGCCGAAGCTGACGGAGATGCGAAACAGCTCACTCTTCTCTGCGATGGACTTTGCTGCGGCCGCGCCGGCCGCGGTGAAACTGAGTACCGCGCCTGACCCACGCGCCTGCGCCTGGTGGATGGGGTGGCCAATGTGCGAGCTGTTGCCTGGATAAAATACCTTCCGCACGCCGGGATGTGTCGACAGGAAGTTGGCGATGAGGGTGGCGTTATGCTGTTGCGCATCCATGCGGACCTTCAGGGTCTTGAGGCCTCGCAAGAGCAGATAGCAGTCGAATGGGCCTAGGGCGGTGCCTTCGGCATTTTGCAAGTAATAGATATCTTCCGCTAACTTCTCATCCTTGACGACAATCACTCCGCCGGTTACGTCGCTGTGCCCGCAGAGAAACTTCGTCGCGGAGTGAAGTGCTATATCGGCCCCGAGATCAAGGGGGTTCTGCAGGTAGGGCGACATGGTGCTGTTATCGACACAGAGTAGAAGTCCACGTCGTTTCGCAACGACGGCGGTAGCCTTGAGGTTGATGATCCGTAACATTGGGTTGGTCGGCGACTCCACGTAGATCATGCGGGTGGCGGGAGAGATGTGTTCTTCGATGTTGGCTGCGTTCGATGCGTCGACATAGCGTACCTTGATGCCGGTGCGTGGAAGTACGCCTCCAAAAAGGCGAGCGGTTCCGCCGTAGAGGTCCCAATCGGCCAGGATCTCGTCGCCGGCTTTGAGTAGTCGGGTTACGTTGGCGACCGCTGTCATGCCACTTGAGAATGCAAAGCCGCGAGTGCCGTTCTCGAGCACGGCCATCTGGTCCTCGAGGACACGTCGCGTTGGGTTGCCGCTGCGGGAGTAGTCGAACTTGCCGAAGCTGTCGGCGTGCTCCTGTTCGAAGGTGGCCGTCTGGTAGATCGGTGTAACCATGGGACGCAGTGGATCGCCGGGATTCGAGTCGAAGTGCACGAGTTTGCTTGCGAACTTCACCTGGCACCGCCGCCGACTGCCTCAAAGGACTGCTCGAAGTCGGAAATGAGGTCGCGAGAGTCTTCAAGGCCCACCGACAGTCGGATCAGGCACGCTGCCGAAGTGACAGACATCCGGCGCGGTTTATCGGCTGCCTCTGAATTCACTTGACGACCTACGATGTTGCCAGTTATCTCTTGAGACGAATTCATCGAATATACCTTATGGGTAGATAACACATCGAAGCTTCATCTATTCCTTCGTGCGGGCACTTTCGAGAATCAAGCTGAAGGAACTCTCTCTGCAGCAAGTGTTCGAACGGATCGCCGACCAGCTCATCAGCAGGTTGCAGAACTGTTGCCTTGGAACCTTGCCGTCGGAAAGAAATGGGACACACCTAAATAGTTATCCACTTATTTTAGGTGGATACTATCGATGCAGTCCGATAGTTAGGCAGCCTAGTACCCATTTAACAGATACAGATAGAGCGTCACAGAAAAAAGCGATCCAATTGTAGAAAACAGAATGGCCGCCGACGTCGTCGATGCTTCCCGATCATAAAACTCAGCCAGCATAAATGGCCCTGTTCCCGTGGGTAACGCGCTGAGCAAAACCGCTGATTCTGCCCAAAGCCTCGGCATAGAGAAAACATGGTAGGCAAGCAACCACGTTAGCGCGGGATGCACGATCAATTTGAGGGCCACCAGTTGCATCGAGACGCCGATGCACAAGTCCAATCTCTTCTCCGCAAGGAACAGCCCCAGGGCGACGAGAGCGCATGGAGTTGAAGCCGCACCTAGCAATTTCACAAAGGCTTCAATGCTGGATGGAAGTTGTCGCCCTGTGACGGCGACAAGGATTCCCAACGCCGGTCCGAGCAGCAATGGATTGCGAATCAGTTGCTGCGCTACATTCCGGACGGTATGACGGACGCTTCGTTCAGTCTGGAGTCCAGTCTCGATAACGATGATGGCTCCAGCGAACAGTATGCACACGGTGAAGATGGTATTGATGGTGGCCGCCGCCAAGCTGCCCGCACCCAGAGTTGCCGCGCACAATGGCAGACCGATGAAGCCTACATTCGCATACGCGGCGTTTAGCCCGTCGATACTCGCATCGGCAGCGTGCGATTTTCTCTTCCGAAGCGAGAAGGTCAGGATGAAAAGACCTTCAGTTCCCAACCCGATGGCTGCTAGAAATCCCGGCTGGTACAGCTCTCTAAAGTGGACCTTCGCCATGACATCGAACAAGAGTGCAGGCAGCGCCAGATAAACGACGAAGCGATTCAGTTCCGAAGATGCCTGAGGACCAAGGACCCCTGACCTCCGACAAAGATAGCCTGCTAGGACGAGAGCAAAGATCGGCAGAACAATCGCCAACGTTGAAAACATGTCTATTCTCACAAGTGCACTTATGAAGTGTATGCCACAGCTTCCCGAACGCCACATCACAGGCCGACCCTACAAATCACCCGCACGTTGCTTGGTCGTACGCATCAGTCGCAAGAGGTTCCCGCTTAACTGTTCGTGAGGCCGTCCACGGTGGGTACCTGTTTCAGCGGCGCCAGGGTCAACGGTGGAAACTTGTCGTAAGGCCTAGCTCGGAGCCATGAGAGGTTATGTTGGATTGGCCATAGGATGACTCTTGTGCGAACTTGAACTAGGGGAAAGCGAATAATGCCCCCCTATGATTGCTTCGGAAAAAGACCTGTGCATCGCGACCAATTCATCCGAAGAGACCTGGTTGAGAGTTCACTAACCCTCGGTACCATTTCGTTATCCTGCATCAAGCTCGATCAGAGTCTGGACAAAGGCAAAGATCACACTCCAACAGTAGTTCTGAATCAGCCCTTTGTGGCAGCGAGAAACCTCCCGAGTAGGTAATTGAAGGTTTTTGCATCCTGCCAAAAAGGAGCATGGCCAACGCCCGGCAAGCGAAAAACTGTTCCGCCCCAAAGATGCTGGTAGTGAAGAGGGTCGAAGTAATCCAGGTTCAGAATGGGGTCCTCGGCACCGTTGATCATTCCGATCGCGATAGATGCGTCTTCAATCACTTCACGCTGATTTACGCCCAAGCCTTCTCGCGAAGCTTCGAACACTCGCTTGCGAAACCGTCCGTCCGCTCTCTTCGCTGCCTCAATCAAGAACTTCTCCTCTGACCCTGAGAAAATTCGTCGAACAAAAGCCTCTGCGTCATCATCGGACCAGGTGTCTTTTCCGGCCGCACTGCCTGTCGGCGTCTTCTTGAAACCCTCTGATATATCACTTATGCCGTTCACCTTTCCTACTGGCGGCGCTCCGCTGAGCAATAAGGCTTGGAGCTGCAGATGGCGCGACAGTAATTCGATCGCGATGTGCCCTCCAAGCGACCACCCTACAACCACAGGCCGCTGAAGTCGCATTGTCTCTATTACTTCTTGCGTCGCGTCTGCAAATCCGGGTAAGGTGTAGGTCTGATGGGGATGGGGCGAGTTCTCTGATTCCCCATGTCCCGGAAGATCAAAGGTGATCATCCGGTATTGCTCATAGAACTCGCTTGTCATCTGGCGCTTGAATACCTTTTGACAGGAAGAGTTGCCATGGATGAAAAGGACTACGGTGTCGCCCTGTCCATATTCTTCGTACGCTAAAATTCCATGCGATGTGCTGATGAACATTGAGTCTGGTTTCCTTGTGAATGTATTGAAATGAGATGGATCAGGTGACGAATAACCTATGGGTGATGCAAGGCTCTGTGGTCGCCATGGTATTTTTGGCAGCTACCCGCCAACTCACCGCCTCCATTGACGAGTACATTTGATAGCGGATATTACATCCCTTGGACTGATCAATTGTGTCGCCAGCTCCTGTACGTCCAGAAGCGAAAGTGATTTCCATTCCACATACTTCTCAAACTGTTCAGAATCAGTTCTACTCGAGTTAATGCTGCCACCGTAAGCAATTTGGGGGCACATAGCCATCTGTATTTCAGTTGTGAATAGGTGCTAAAAAGGCTTCGATGGATACACACTATAGATCCACGTTTCAGGTTTTACGCGGTAATCGCTGCATCGATTCTCGACTTTACCGACGAGATCGACCTTAGAATCCTTTCCTTCCGCAACAGATACTTCTCTCACGGAAAGGTGAGGGCCGGCTTCAACGACCTTGTAACCACCAGGCTTTAGGCTGTCTGCTCTATAGCTTCCATCACATTTGGCCATTACGCCGACCACTTCTCCACCAGGGATACTTGTTACTACAATCTGAGATTCGGGGTCCGCGTTTCCTGTAATAGCTCCGGTGACGGAATTCATTTGAGCTGTTGAAGCCTGCGCCGAAAACAACAAGATTGAGAGACAAGTGACCAGGGACGGTAAAGATTTGAGTTGAGACACGAGTTCTCCTGATGGGCTGGAAAGATATGGATTTTCGGTCACAGGTTCAGCGACTACATAGTTCGGCGGACACCGTTGGAGTGTAAATATTGCCGTTCGGTCCGGGAGTAGGCTGTAGATGGAAAGTCAGGCTATAGGCATCCGAACCCTTGGGAGTCACGACCATTGTGTAATTTAGATAGCGGATAAACCACTCGTTCGGCTCCGTCGTAAGCAGTTCGGTGCGGCTGTCGTCGTCTGACTGGAAGCCGATAACAAAGAGACGGTGGTCGTGAGTTTGAAGCGAGAACCGGCGCTTATCCGATGCGCAATATGTTCCGGCCAGGCCGGCAAGTTCGCTCTCCAGTGGCTGGCGCAAGTAAGGCCCGTAGATGCTATACAGCGCATCGATGCCGTCGGCGAACGCTATTGTTTGATGACTCTGGTTCTCCGCGATCCGCAACCTCCATCGTAGTGATGGCAAATGTGCGGAGGTCATCTCTGCATCCAGCGTCTGCAGTCGTCCATCATTGGGTTCCAGCCCACCGACATCGGTAAACACCCGCGCCTTCACGTCATGGTCTTGAGCCACCAGACCCTTGGCATCACGGAGAAGCACATTGTCTTGCCAGACCATGGATGGGCTGGAAGCATAAACATGCTGAAATACATCAGGCGCGTGAAGAAAGGCATAAAGCGCAAAAAATCCTGCCATAGATTGCCCCGCGACACCGTTATCTCCCGGAATCGTTCTATACCGGCCATCAATAAAAGGCTTCATCTCTCCCAGGAGGATCTTCAGGAAGTTCGCTGCCCCGCGTTTTTCCGGTACGTCCCAATGAGAATCTTTCCCTGCCGTAGGCAAGTCCATGGAGTAGGAGTCGCCATCTGTAAAGTCGATTCCGACCACGATAATCTTAGGGATGTCGCCTGCCGCGAGAAATCGCGTCATCTCCGCGAAGTAGGGACCGAAGGTTTCTCCGCTGACGACATAGAGGACAGGGTATCGATCTGTTCCCGTCTCATAACCTCGCGGCAGGAACACGCTCAATTTGTACGTAAGATTATTCATCTTGGAGGTGATCTGATGGCGCACGCTCCTCGGAATCGCCACCTCTGAGGGAAGCACTGCTGTTGCCTGAGCCGCCGCCGCAATGCAAGACGCTGAGAAAAGCGATGTCGTCAGCACTGTCCGGAGCGCGATCCTGCTACAAAATGTCATGTCTGACCTAACCCTTTTTTCACCGAAGGCACTGCTGGTTGTTCAATAAGGCTAATTGGATGAATCGACGTCGTCTCAAAAGCTGCAGTCGCATCTTTATAAAGCAGCATCCTCATTGTTGAGGTTCCTGCAAGTCAGTGCTTTCGAAATAGTCTCAATAAATAGGTGACTCAAAGATATTGGCTCAATGTGACATTGCGAAAAGAGTCTGGCGGTAGAACTAGGTGCGAGACCGAGCCGCCGGTTAAACGTTGCTGAGATGTGTGCGTGAGTTCGGAATCCGGCAGCTCCTGGGTTCTACGGAGCCTAGCTCGGACAAATAGCTGTGAGGGGTCGCATCCGCCGCCGCCGATGAAGGGGACTATGACCGACTGGGAACAGCCCTCAAGGGGTTACACTATATCGCCTTCGCTATTCTCATGGCGACGAGACTCATCAAATGCGCATTCACTACTTCGTAACGTCTAGGTGTCTTTCTTCGCGATCAGCCAAGGTTGTGGCTTCCAGTATGTCAGTGAGCGCCATAGCCACTCTATCGGTCCGAACTCGAATAGGCGTAGCCATAGTGTGCTGACGGTCAGGTTTACCACCCACACCGCGAGCACAAAATAGGTTAGCTGGTAATATTCCAGCTTTCCGTAGAGCTTCCAAGGACCCCAGACGAATACTGTCTGACACGTGATGCTGGTGAACAGGTAGTTGCTCAGAGCTGTTTGTCCCACAGCAGCGAAGGGACGCAGAACTCTTTCGAATACACCGCTTTTGATAATGATCAGCAATACCGCTGTGATTGCGATCGCTCCCGTCAGTTGTGTGAGCCCATAGGGAATGAATATCCATCTGTCCAAAACCAAAAAATCGAAACCACTTGCGTAAGAGCGCAGGAGGCCGATGACATAAATCGGCAGAGAGATGAAAAATCCGATTGCGGCGGTGGCAAAGTATGTTCCATAAGACAGCTCACCCGTCAGGAAGCCATTCTTGAGCAGCCCCATTCCGATGAGCATTACACCCAGCGGACCAAAGAACTGAAAAGCCCAGTTAGAACCGGCTTTTTTAGGTCCATAGGATAACCCCGAGTTCCACAGGTGCTGGAGATAGCTTTCGTGGAGGTCAGACATGCTGTGGTCAATGCTTGCTGGTGTTACCGTATTGGCGTCGACCACCGCCTTCCATTGCTGCTGGAGTTTCCTGTCCTGCGGCGTAAGCCGCTGGCCCTCTCGACGATCTGAGGATGAAGCGGCAACCTGACGCGCGAGAACCATATCGTCGAAACCGCCGAATACCTTCATATAGCCATAGCTGCCAAGGGTTAATGCAAGCAACGATCCGGCAAGGATTAGTGCTCGCGGCTTGAGCATGCGGCAAGGATAGAGGAAGAGGAGTCCGCACAGTCCGTATTTGAAGATTATGTCTCCGGCCCAGATGAAACTGCCATGAACCCAGCCGATGAACGTAAGCCACATATTCCGCCGAAGGTAGATGTCGGCAACAACTGCTCCATTGCCGCGTCTTTCGGCACGATCGGTCAGCAGGATGACTCCAGCTCCAAACAGCAGCTCGAAGATGCCGCGCATCTTGCCTTCGAAGAACATCCACTTGATGAATAGCGTGACGAGGTTTATCAGCGCGTGCGGTCCGGTGAAAGCCGGCAGAGGGCTTCCCACAGGGATATCGTGGAACATCTCAGGCAGGGCAAAATCGTCGATGTTGAGAAGAAGGATACCCATCATGGCAAACCCTCGTATGACATCTAAGCTTGAAATGCGGTCCGCGCGCTCAACCGGAGCGGTCATTCTTCGCGGGCCTGCAAGTTCTTCATTTGCGTTGGTTTCAACTGGACGGTCCAGACTGTATAAGACGTTCGCGGCCAAACTCATCGAAAAGCTCTCCTTGATCGGATAAAACAAGACACCAGGTGTAAGGGTTCAACAGCATTGTCCATCTGGCCGAGAACCAAGATGTCGGGTTTGAAGACGCCGAGACTCAAGGAGAACATATGGATGATTACCGAATGTGCGATTGACGATTTGCAGTGGAGAGCAGTCTGTCATCCAGACCGCATTTCCTGCCTGCACGTTATGAAATATGTCGATGTCCCAGCGCAATGGATGAATGAACTTCAACAAATGCGTTAGGTCGTCTCGGGGAGACTGATCCACGCACGCGGACTAGCGCGCGGCACCACAAAGATCGTACCGGCAGGAGCATCAAAGTGCTCTTCGTCACAGATACAACGATGGCAGCATGCAAGAGCCACAATAATCTCATTTTCGTTTTCATGAATGTGCATGGGCGACCCGCCAAGGGAAGCCACATCCAACTCTGTGAGGGAATAATTATCGCCACCGTGAGCTTCCACCTTGTCTGCAAGGGCAGCGTGGGCGTGTGTGGTGCCAAAGCCGAGATTCACCACATAGGTGAATTTGGTCTGAGAAAGTAATCAACAAAAACGCGCTCCCAGAAAGTGAAAGGGATGGCCAACTCGAGGCCATCCTTTGGTAAGAAGTATCGTCAATATCAGCGGTTGGGGGAGCAGGCGCTCGAATTCAAGCTGTTCGGACGATAATCTCGTTGAACAACGGACTGCCATGCGGTGTGCTGCAGTGCAACGGCGAGATCCGCGGGAATGCCCAGATCGCGCGCGGTTTGTTCACTCTTCCCAAACATCCGTACATCAACTCCTGTGACGGTCTGGAAGAGAACGAGCCCGTTAAGATAGGCGCCATATTTGCTCGGGTGGTGAAAGCCCGCATCGGTGGGGGTATCGGTTGTGGACGGCTCGCTGTCCGGCTGGTAGTTGAAGCTTAGAGAGATTCCTGATGTTATATCGCTATATGGATTCGGATTGGCAACGCCTGTGCGCCAAGCGAGGGCCCACGCATCTCCGACGGGGGCGATGTCGCGGATGTGACGATCCTGAGCAGCGGCGCTGAGATAGGCATTGCGATAAGCGGCCGTCAGCACGTCAAGGGATTCGAGGAATTTGTCGGGGGAGAATGAGGCTCCATCGGCGGTCGCATCGAGGTAAGCAGTGTCGGCCGGCGCCCATGTCGAATAAAGGTATATATTCGCCTGTGGAATGGCGCTATGGACACCGCGCTCGATGTTTTGGACAGCGTTGCAAAATTCCTGCGGATTGCTCGCATTGTCCTTGGTCAAACTGCTGGGGATAGGCTCGAAACTCGCCTCCTGCAAAACTACGGCATCCCATAAGGGGCGGGTGATCACGTCTTTAGCCAAGCTGTAGTTCTTGGTGAGCGTCGTAGCTGAGATAGCCTCGATGTGGACATCGTATGGAAGCTGTGCTTCGTGAGCCAGTTCGGCGAAAATTCCAGGTATCCCTCCCCAAGGTCCTTCTTCGCCGGGAGTGTCCTCCATACGGCCTATGATAGAGATATCGAAGTTCTCGTCCACAACAAGAGGAGAAGGTTCTGTCGAGCCCACCCCTCCAGTACCTGGAGTATTGTGGTACGTCCTAACGGGAAGATAGCGTCCGTGCGTAAAGCTATCTCCTACAAATAGGATATGTTTCGTTGGAAGCTTTCCGATATTGCTCTCCTGGGAACTTGCAGGAATGGCAGCGGATAGTGTCAAAAGCGTTGTGATTACGCAGGCAAACTTTTTGGTCATTGGACGAGTGCGACTCCTTTTTTTCTACGCGAAAGCGTTGTCTTGGTGAGACAGCAATCAGACTGTGTCACCAAGCTTATGATGCAGTTTGAAAATCAGCTTTGAAGTTACATAAAACTATAGTGTGCGTGCTGGCTTCGAATATTGTTAACGAGAGGGCGACTACATGTTACTGGCCATGGAAGCATAGCTCTCACGTTATCAACCTCGCGTGTAGCCAAGTGCAATTCCGCCTGCCGCTATCTCAGGAAGGCGTCGATGGTGGTCATGGTTTTCTCAGTCTCTTCGATGAATGGGAAATGGCCGCTTTGCTCGAACCAGGCGAGCTTCGCCTGAGGCGTGTAGCGTGCATAAGACGCGGCCCAGCTTGGGATCGAGATGCGGTCATACCTGCCACTGATAATCAGAATAGGGCTCTGAATCTTCGCCAGGCTCATACGGAAATCGAGTCTACCGATATCGCCTCCGATGAGGAAATCCGCATCTTCCCCCGCGATTGCGCAATACACCTCTAAGTTGATCTGGACTCCACTCTCCTCAAGAGTCTTCGCTTTTCCGGCATTGTAAAAGTACATGAGCGAGAGTGGAATATTCGCGACATCCTGATATTCCTTGCTACAGGTATTGTGCCCGGCGGCCCTGACACTCTCGATCTCGTTCCAGGTCTCTGGAAATTGGTTACGGATGTTAAGAGCTGTACTCTGATTATTGGCCTGCCACATCTCACCGCTGTAAAAAGTGTCGGACAAGATCAGATGGCTTACAGCCTTTGGATACTGCAATGCGTATGCCTGAGCGACCATCCCCCCATACGAGTGACCGAAGAGGTCGATCTTCCCGAGGTGCAGCGCCTCCCTCAGCGCCTCCACATCTCTCACGTCGCGGTCGAAGCTGTACTCGGTAGGATCCTTCGCCTTTTCTGATTTCCCTCGTCCAAACGAGTCAAAGTAGATCACGCGATGTGTCGCTGCGAGCACGGAAAAATATGGATGAAAAACATCATGTGAGGCGCCTGGGCCGCCCGCAATTAGTAGCAACGCCGGCCCAGTGCCTTCGGTTTCATACCAGAGCCTCGCACCATCGACCTCAACGTACGCACCGGGTGGATGCTTTACAGTGGTAGCAGCCGAAGCCGACCAACACAGCGCCAGACCAAACGTGCTGCAAACAACAAAAAAGAGAGCTTTCAACATGCCTCCAGATAGATGGGCCGAGAGCGTTTCATAGACCTGCTGGTCGATGTCTTAGGCCTTTGATTTCCGTGATGCGGCTTCGATCGCTGACCCGCGGAAGCCGGGAGTTCAAAATGCGTTGTCACCCCTGACCGTGACTGGTCAGGGGTGAGAATGTCCCGTAGGAGCATTCATTGTTCCCATGGCAGATTCGGACAATGGGAGAGAAGATGTGCCGGCGTAAAAGACGATCAACACGGTTGGGTCGTCACCGGAGGTTCCGCGATGAACCACATTGACGCTTTCCGAAATCGCCTGACCAGTCTTGAAAGATGCCTTCGTTCCGTCTTTCCTTTCTACGGTGAGCGTTCCCGAAAGAACATAGGCTGCATTCGGCGACGGATGGCGGTGCCAGGCTAGCGTCGTATGCGGTGGTATCGTGATCTTCAAAACCGTCAGTTGTGGAACACCACGTGGATAGGACGAATACTTCGTCCCATCCCAGGAAGAAGTGGCCTGCGACAGAACCTCGGTCCGAACAGGAGGTTGAAGGGTCTGGCCGCTTAAAGACTGCAAAATTGAAGACATGATGAAAGCGGTCATAAAACGAGTCACTGGAGTCACCTTACAAATTCTGTATCTGGAACAACTGCGCATTTCGGAGCGGAACCCATAGAATCAGCTGCCCAGGAGGCTATGTTGCTTATTTTGCCCCGAGTAGCATTGCCGCGCGCTCTCCGATTACAACGCAGGGTGCCATCGTATTGCCGGTTGTTACGTGGGGAAGGATGGATGCATCTGCAATACGAAGTCCATCCAGACCATAGACTTTGAGCTTGCTGTCCACAACCGACATCTCATCGCGCCCCATCTTTGCGGTACACGACTGATGCCAGAAGGTAGTCAGATCATTCCGGAAGAACTCGACCAGATCGCCTCCAAAGAGCGAACCTGGCAATGATTCCTGACCGCGAAATCCCGCCAGCGCAGGTGCATTTCCAATAGCACGAGCAGTCTTCAAACCCGCAATCAGGGACTTCAGATCCTCTGGGTTTTCAAGATATGCTGCATTGACTCTCACAGGATCCGAGGCGTTTGCGCCCATCAGATGGACGCTTCCTCTACTGGCAGGCCTCATACCGATGACCAGGGACCATACGTCTGCCGGTGGCGCACCAAATCGCTTCACATTCTCCGTGCTAAGGGATGCTCCGCGCCGAGAGTATGCATAGAAGTCTGGCGCCTCGAGCGCTGGATCGCTCTTCCAGAAGCATGCTGTCTTGCCCCGAGGGACAGGGGCTGGTGGATCTCCCGCTACCTCCCAGAGGGCACCGAATGCGACGTGATCGTGCAGATTCCGTCCTACACCCCGGAGAGACTGAACGAGTGGGATCCCAAAGCGGTTTAGTTCCTCTGGGTCACCGATGCCGGACTGCATGAGTAACTTTGGTGTCTGGATCGCACCTGTTGAGAGGATGACCTCCTGAGCAGCTCTCACCTGGTGGAGCTGACCGTTCCAGAGGAACTCCACGCCGACCGTTTTCTTGCCTTCAAACAGCACCTTGCTGGCAAGCGCGCCGGTCAATACCGTGACATTGGGCTGATTCATCACCGGATAGAGGTAGGAGCGGTAGATCGATTTCCTCTGACCTTCAAAGATGGTCTCATCGACGACGGCACAGCCGGCTGCCTCCTCCATCATCCGGCCGTTTGCATTGGGAAAGCGTGGCATGCCTATCGATTCCGCTGCATCAAGGACGGCGAAAGAGAAGGGTACGAGATCAGCTGCGGGTTGAACGTGAATTGCCCCGCTCGTTCCGCGGTATTGAGGATCGGGCGCACCGCTCCATGCTTCAATCTTCTCGCGATAGAGTTTGAGGACAGCGTTATATCCCCAGGCTTCATCTCCTGCTTCCTGCGCATAGAAGTCCCAATCAACACGATGTCCGCGCGACCAGGTGGCAACATTGATACTCGACCCTCCTCCAAGAACCTTCCCCATAGAGTATGGAACGGCGCGTCCGTTCAGATTTGGATTTTGCTCCGCTACAAAGCCCCAGTCGAGATCTGTTCCGAGAGTCATCCACCAACGGTTGGGATCTATAACAATCTCAGATTCGTCTGAACCTCCGGCCTCTAATACGAGCACCCGAATGTTTGGATCGGATGCTAACCGGCCAGCGACAACGGATCCGGATGAGCCGGTGCCACAGACGATGAAATCATATTCGGTCGCTAAATTCGAAGCCAACGCCTGTTGGTTCATCAAGACGCTTTCGCGGAACGTCGTGGTCTGATCATTCTTCATGGAAAGATCTCCTTGATCTATTAGCATTTGCTTTGATCGATGTGATCGCCGCGATATTGCTAGTATTCGTTTTTGCCACATATCGTGCTTGCGAAAAAGTCTCACGAAGTGGAAGTGAGGAAAGCGAGGAGCAAGATTGACGAAGCCTCGCGGGTACCCGTAGAGGTGGAGAAACATTTGTGCCAAATCCATGAGGGCGTGGTTTTCCCGTGAGCATTCCGGGACGGGACGAAGATCTCCAATTGATCAACATAGCGTTCATATCCTCTTGTCCTATTCTCTAAAACCAAGTGCTCAGTAAAGACGCTGCACTTAACGGCGTGCAGGCCGAGTGCATAACCTGCTATAAATCAGTTGGGCTGCAGTCGAAGTTGTTGAATGGCTCTAGTCGTCTTGATCAACGAGGTCGATTGACGAAGGTAACGTGGCGGTGCATCTGATGTGGTCCGCGCTAAGGTCCACGATTCAGTGCCCCAGTCCGGAAGTCCCAGGCTAGCGCAAGACGTCGAGAAATAATGCGATGAATCTTCGTCAATAGTCTGCCCGATCTCTTGTACCGGTTGGATTGCTACTGTAGCGCGGCTTTTGATGTATCGGGATATCTGCCGGAGTGGGCGTGGAGAGCAGGGAAGCGCGTAGCCACAGCGGGGTTCTCGCAATATAAACTGGAGTGGCGCTTCGCGCTGCAGTGGATGCTTTCCATTCACTCGCTGACTTATAGGAAAATTAGTATGCGACGATTACAACCGGTTGTTTGGTCGAAGGGCGTGTTCCTCTCTCCGCAGCACCTGCAGGCGCAGGACCACTTTGTAGAGGACTCGCTACACTTTGTTGTCGAATCCCTGTCGTCCTGGAGCTGGGGTTTTCTCTCCCTGCAGTTGGATATTGCAGCGATCAGCGCAGGCATGTTTCAGGTGGTGAGTGCCGCTGGGCTCTTCCCTGACGGGCTTGCGTTTGACTTGGCTGATGCGGACGATGCTCCAGGCTCCCGCGCCCTTGATGATTGCTTTGAGGATGGCCACGCCGCCTGCATCTTCTATCTCGCGATTCCGCAGCGCAGGCCAGGAAGAATCAATGTGGGGTCACAACGGAGCGGGCTGAGCACCCGTTTTTATACAGAACTGCAAATGCTTCGCGATGAGAATAGTTCCGGCGTTGAGAAGCCGGTACTACTGGCTCGGAAGAATCTTCGTATTGTTGCCGAAGGTGAGAATGTGGAGGGTTCTGTCATGCTGCCGATGGCCAGAATTATCAAAACAGAGGCAGGGCAGTATCGTCTAGACCGCGACTTTATTCCGCCGATGATGAATGCTGCGGGAAGTGAACGCTTGACCGGACTGATGCGCAGCTTGGTTGAAGTACTGGTCTCACGCAGTGGACAGCTCTCCGGCGTGCGACGTCAGCAAAACCAATCGCTGGTAGACTTCAACGCCGCCGATGTCGCCAACTTTTGGCTGCTGTACACCATCAATACACATCTACCCGCCCTGCATCAGATGCTGCAAGCCCCACACGTTCATCCCGAGTTGGTGTACACACAGGTGCTTACACTTGCGGGCGCACTTACCACTTTTTCAAAGAGCATCTCGCCACTCGACCTCCCCAAATATGACCATAGAGATCAAGGAAGCTGCTTCCTCAAGCTGGATGCCTTGCTGACGGAGCTACTCAATACCGTAATCCCGAGCAGGTTCCGTTCCTTGCCTCTTCGTGCTGTGCGAGATTCTATCTATGTCGCGGAGATCGGCGACGATGCGATCTTTGCAACATCACGCCTGTATCTCGCGATTGCGGCGGACATTCCGACCGCGGAGCTGATAGCGCGCACCCCTGCTCTGGTAAAAGCATGCTCCGCAGCCCACTTGGAAAGACTAATCAGCCAGGCACTCTCTGGCCTCTCGATGACACACCTGCCCTCTCCGCCACAGGAGATTCCTGTGAAACTTGCTTACGAATACTTCAGTCTCGAGCGTGCTGGCGCCGCGTGGGAGTCGATCAAGAGGGCAGGGGATTTCGGTGTATACGTTCCTGGCGAGATCGCCAATCCGCGTATGGAATTGATTCTTCTTCCAGAAGGCAAGACTACCTAGTCAAATTGGTCTCTATTGCGAGCCGGTGTTTGACCCGCGCGCTCAATGATACTGAATCACAACAAGCGAGTTTTATCATTGCTGGAATTGGTTCAGTTCGCCCTAAAGAGCAATGCCATTTCACCTCACTTTGCCCCTCCTTGGTAAGAGGAGGCCGGGTATCATAGGCGATATATTTGTTTTTCGCTTTTCGCTCGTCTCTCCGCAGAATCAACGATAGTTTGGCGAACCGTAGAAAATCCTTGGCTTGGTTGTGTTTGGCCATTTTTCCCTACTTTAGGAAACGAACCTGCGGGGAGGATGTCTGTGGTAGACGGCATTGATCCCCATTTCGGGTTTTCAACAACAAGGTAACCATGATTCTTGAGTTCAGCCAAGATGCTTGCAATGAACCGCCGAGAGATCATCATGGGGTCCTGGACGCCAGGAAAGAAAACAGCCAATTCGTTTTCCATTCCTTGGGTGAAGTCGTAATTCTGGGCTTCTGCACCATGGTTGAAGCCTGGGTATTGGAACGGCGACAAGCCAGATTCAATTCGCGAATGACATCCAATACATAGGTCGTTGCCGTTGACCCTCCATGAGGGTCTCCATAATCGAATACCTTCTGGCCCGTTTTGAAATTGCTGCTGTGGGGAGCGACCATCCACAGATCGTAATCTCCCGGCTTTTGCCTCTTCCAGCTCTTTTTGCAGCTGACACAATTGTTGGAATGGGACAAAAAATCTCCCCGTTCCTGGTTTGTTAGCTCGTCGTCAATAAAAAGCTGAATCATGACGCTGTAATCAGCGTGATGTTTCATCAGTGTGAGGCTTTTCCGCAGCCTAGAGGGCCAGACGTTTCAGCTAATAATGTTCGCAATTTAGCACGCGCTCTTGCATCTTCCCGTGAGATGAGAATCTCATGCGAGTCGCGCGCATGGGCAAGCAAGACATCGCCCCCCTCCTGGCCATCCACTTCGACAAGAATCGGCCACGACTTGCGTTTTCTAATCTGATTTAGCCAAATGTTTCGAAGAATAGTGAAAACCATCCCTTCACATTGCTGTCTTGCTTGAGCCGATGCTGTGCCTCTAACGCGCGTGCATACGCTCCTGTACCAAATCTTCCGCCTCGGCGCTATTACGAGTCAGCATAAGGGCATAGCCATATAACGCATTGAGAAATTCCAGACCGAAGCCTCTTCTCACTATTTCGGCCGACTCTCTGAAAGACCATTATTGCCTTCTCTACGAGATGCATTTCTTAATTGTCAGAGTGATGTAACCACGATACAGCTGGGAGTGGAATAAAACGAAGGAGTGCGGTGTTCTTATATGCAGAATATTCTTCGAGGTATTTCTCATATGCTGTACCAATACCTGACTCACCGTGACAACCTGCACTACATTGAGGGTCTCCACCTCCTCTTTCTCCTCCAGAGGCTGGTGAACGAGGCCCCCCTTCTCCCCGCAGACGGAGATGGTACACTCCAGGCTCCCTGGAGGTTTAGAGAAGCAGCTCAGTGGATGCACTGTGCCAGCAAGTTGACAGGGGTTGACGATCAATACCTCGTGGTGGGGGGGAGGCTCCTGAAAAAGGACAAAAGCCGGTATATCAGCGATCAGGGTCCTGCGTGGTACAGCCGTGTTGAGGCAGCAACGTCAGGCAATAATCTGAACGGAAATGCAAACGCAATTTTCGGTCCACCGGCTGCCCCTCCACCTCCGGGTATGTCGGCTGTCCCTCGACCTCCGGTTTCACCGGGATTCTGGGAGCTGCAGAGTACAGCTCCAAACAAGGCGTTTGGGGGGAATGCGCCGAAATATCGCGAGGTCGCAGAAAACATTGTTGAACCGGGCAGGAATTTGCCCGAGAACACCGAAAACAGCAGGGCCGCAGGTCTACTGCAACTGCATCGCCCCATTTCCAGTTGGGCGATGGCCACCAAACAGCCTGCATTGCTGCGAGCAATGCGGGCCTTTTTGAAGAATGAGAGCGCCTTGTTGTTGGCTCCGAAAACCTCCAGCAATGTTGCAAACTATTCCCGCATGCAGACCATGCTGCCCGTGCTCACGGCGGCTATGTTTCTGGCCGAGCCTTCGCGCAATCTGCGGGCGTTTCCGGTCAATCTGATGCTGCTGGACATGGCCTCTAGGGGCACGTACACCCTCGATCAGATCGTCTGGCATCCATACGATCTACGAATTCCGGGAAGGCAGCCATACTTTGATGAAGAAGTGGAAGCCGTCAATATCCAGGGGCCTGTTGCGGCAAGGCGTCAGATGGCAGGCGTGCGTAAGATCGAAGACATGCATCTAGTCGGAGGTGTGATGCCTGCCAGCCCGACCAAAGGAGGTGACCTCGGTAAGTTGAAGCCCAGCATCCCGAAGAACAAAGGAAAACTTCCGCAATTCGCGCAATTTGACTATATTCACCGAAAAGAAATCTCGGTCTTAGCGCGATGGTGTCAGACAATGGAGCCGGGAACGTGGCGGGCGTCTGGTGCTATCCCGCAAGGCGCCACTGCGGTTGGGTGGGGCGACGTCGTCTATCAACCCCGCAAAAATGCTCATTTTTACGATGAACTCCTGAGACTCCAGAGTAAAATTAGCAGCCGAACACGTTCACTGGATTCGATGTGAATACGTGCATGGGCACATATCCGCCAACTCCTGCAGCTTGCAATCATCGATCCTTAAAAAGCCTTCGTGCATTTGTCAGAGCAAATATTGCCGGTTGTATCGATATATTGTCTGAGCCAACGCGAAGCGTAGGCGATAGCTACGGTGGCTTGGAAGTTCTGTTTGAGTTTATCGAACCTGGTGGCGAGCCTGCGGAACTGCTTGAGCTGAGCGAAGGTTCGTTCTATGCGGTTGCGCTGGCGATAGAGCGTACGGTCGAAGGTGCGTTGGACCTTGCGCATGGATCGCGGTGGAATCACAGCCTGGATGTTGCGTGTCGCGAGATGGCTGAGGATCGAGTCGGTATCGTAGCCCTTGTCGGCTAGCACCGCTTCGGGCCGACGGTCGCCGAGCAGTGCGATGGCTTGGGTGCAGTCGTGGGTCTGGCCGCCGGTCAGCACAAAGCTGAGGGGGAGGCCAAGCGCATCGGCGAGTAGATGAATCTTGGTCGTGAGACCTCCTCGACTCCGCCCCAGAGCGGTCTCCGAAGCCATTTTTTTCGCGCCGTCGCGGCCTGATGGTGAGCGCGAACGACACTTGAGTCGATCATGACATACCGGTCTCCCGGTCCTTGAGCAGATCGGCGAGAGCCGATCCCAGACACCGGTCCCTGCCCATCGCGTAAAACGCTTGTGGGTCGTCTTGTACTTGCCATAACGCTCGGGCATATCTTGCCAGCGCATGCCCGAGCGCAGCACCCACAAGACACCATCCACGAACCGCCGGTCATCCTCCGCCGGTCGTCCAACCGTCCCAGCCGCATTAGAAGGTACGTTTGGGCTAACAAGTCGAATACTCTTCCGGACCTCATGAATGCTCTGCTAGCTGAAGAATCGCAACGGTGTTTGAATCAGAATAAGGGGTGCCCTAAATCCCAGGGAAAACCGCTAAGCACCTGGTTGGCGCTTAGCGGTGCAGTAGCAAGACAGTTACCAGAATGAGCACCAAAGCCATCGCAAATAAGTTAGCGATCAGCAGCAGAGGTATATATTGCTGCAATCTGTTTGTTGGAGGCGCTGCGGCTGGCGCAACCTGCCCACCTGAATGTGGCGACATTGCCTGCGGGACAACCTGCGACGAGTGGGCTAGAAGCGACGACACCTGAGATGACGGTGAATGGGCCGAAGCAGCGGCCATCCATTGTTGTGGAGCCACCGCAGAAGACACCGATGGGGCCGGTACATGAGGAGCAAGCCTCTGCTCCGCGGGAACAGGGGTATGGGACGCCAATGTTTCGGCTTGCAGCTGCCCGGCTGGAGTGGCTTGTATCCTCGGCTCGTCCTGACGATCTACTCTTGCTTGCATTTCGCGGAGTATGGAGCCTGAAATAATTTGCGTAAATTCGCCCGGACCGGAGGACGAGATGGCCATTTCCTGCGTTCGCGGGTTTACCGGGAGGTCTCTAGGGAGACCCGTATCCTGCTCAGCGGAAAGCGTGCGCAGCAATTGCGTAAAGCCGCCATCCTGAACAGGTTCAGCCAATGGAGGGCTGCTCGTCCTGAATGGAAAACCCTCTTCTATCCGTTTGAAATCCGTGCTTCTTGCATCAACCCGCTCAAAAAAGCTGGTGAAGTCATCTTGCGCAGATGAGCTCATCTCGTTCGTCAGGCGTGGTCCAGCTTCGTGGTCAGTCAGGGATGTGCCTGCTGCACCGGCTGCTTTTTGGGCGTCATTCGTCGATGCGCGTGGCGCCGCCAGTGATTGAAAGATCTGCGTGAACCCAAGACCAGCTTCTGTGTTCTGCCCCTCCCGTGCTGGCCTGCCAGGCGCATCAGCAGTCTGTGGACTTTGCACAGAACTCTCCACCGCGACCTTTCTAAATATCCCCGTCAAGTCAAGCTGACCCGCAGGTCGCGGTGGTATCTCCTCAAGGGTTGAATCTGTATTTCCGGGTGTTGGTCCTTTGTGAAGAGCCGCCTTTTCAGTGCCGTGTTGGCTCGCTGCTGTGGCATGGGCTTGCGAAGACGGCTGCTGACCTTCTGTTCCTGTCGCCGCGGCCTCTGCGATCGCAAAGGTCTTGGTTTCGGTGGCCGTTAGACCTCCAAGCAGCTGGGCGATCTCATCGTCACTCTTAGGAATTTTCTGCAGTCCGGCTATCGCACTGCGAGACAGAGCCTCGGTAGCGCTCATCTGCAGTCCATCAGCAGATGAGGCATCCCGAGGCCTAGCAGGACAAGCCTCGAGTTCTTGATCCTGCTTATTAGTCAAGGTTCATCCTCTCGCGAAAGGCATCGCCTCTGCGCAAAATGAAGTACACAGGGAATAAAACATCAACGATCCCGTTATTCCCTAGGAGGCAGATAAAAATGTACGCCGTTCTCCCTGGCGACAGATAACAGTGGAAAACCACTCGCTCCAGGGACTACTTGGATCCAGACCGAAGCTTATGAAATTTCTATCTCGCCCTGTGTGGTCCGAAGGTATGTATCTTGCCCCGCACCACTTTCAGGCACAAAGCCGTTATTTCGACGATTCCATAGCCTTTCTCGCCAGCGGTTTATGGAGCGAGCCTTGGGGATTTCTTTATCTCGAAATGGACGCAAAAGCGATCTCCAACGGGAGCGCCTCGCTGTTGCACGCCTCTGGCATCTTTGCGGATGGGCTTACATTTGATATGCCCACGTCTGACGCGGTTCCGGCGACGCGCGACCTTGCGCTGCTATTTGAGCCATCTGCGACAGAGCTGCTGCTGTACCTTATGGTGCCGGGCCGCAGAAATGATGGTTATGACGCGAATATTTCACACGCGTCGGGAGACTCTCGCTACCTGAGTGCACCGCATACATTGCGTGATGAGACCAACGGACTCGACGAACGCGAAGTATTGCTCGCACGTAAGAATATTCACATCGTCACTGCGAACGAGCTTACGCCGGGGATGATATCCCTGCCACTTGCGCGTGTTGTTCGCGACGGCCGCGGGGAGCTCACCTACGACGACGAATTTGTGCCGGCAAGCCTACGCGTCAGCGCGAGCCCTGCCCTGATGTCGATGCTAAAACGATTGATTGATACCATTGGTGAAAAGAGCGCTACCATTCTGCGTGGGGCACAGCGACCGGAACGCTTCGAGCCCGGTATTTCCGCGCTCGACATAGCCAATTACTGGTTTCTACACTCCCTGCATACTGCGTTGCCTCCGCTGCGGCACCTAATTTACACGCGGCACGCGCACCCTGCCGATTGTTTTCTTGAAGTATCGCGCCTCGCCGGTGCGCTATGCACGTTCTCCGTAGATTCCTCCCCTCGACTGCTGCCCGACTACAATCACGGCGATCCTGGCCCAATATTTCGTGCGCTTATCGCTCACATACGGCATCACCTTGAGATCGTTGTCCCCTCGAACGCTGTCACGCTTACGTTCACGTCGGCAGGCGCCTACCTTCATCAGGCAGTCGTGATCGACGAGCGCTGCCTACACCGTTCACGCTGGATCCTCGGCGTACGCTCATCGATCGGCGAATCTGAGCAACTACAACTCGTTCCGCGGCTCATCAAGATATGCTCTGCTCGTTTCGTCCCAGAGCTCGTCAAGCGTGCGCTGCCGGGCATGACGTTGATGCATTTGCCTGTACCGCCAACAGCGATTCGCGCAGTGGCCGACATGCAATATTTCTCAATCGATACCTCGGGCGCCTGTTGGGAACACATCCTGCAAACGAAGAGCGTCGGCATCTATATACCCGGCGAAATCGCCGACCCTGAGTTCACACTTATCGCCATCGTGGAGACGGCATCATGAGCAATGCACGTGCAGCGAGCCTAGCTTCCACTTTCCAGGAAGTTCTTACCGCCATCCTGCGTGTCAAGTTTCGAGCGCAGCAGGTGCAGGAGGCACAAGGATTTCGCGCGCAAATTCGCCAATCGCTGCAAACTACCATGCAACAGGCACGGGCTCTCGGCTACAACAATGAAAGCATACAGAGAGCTGTCTTTGCCGCAGTGGCATTTCTCGATGAAAGTATCCTTAATCTGCAAGACCCGGTTTTCGCACATTGGGCACGCCGTCCCTTGCAGGAGGAACTTTTCGGCGGCCACCTTGCAGGCGAAAAGTTTTTTCAGAATTTACACTCTACGCTCGCACAACAGGACTCTCCCGAGGTTGCAGATGTGCTCGAGATGCATTGCCTGTGCCTTTTGATGGGTTACCGCGGAAGGTATGCGTTCGGCAACAGCGGGGAGTTGCATGCGATGCTCCGTCAGGCTCGCGAGCGAATTGTCCGCATACGCGGAGAAGCGCGCCTACGTCCGCTACCCACCCCTACCGCCGTAATCCCTATGCGGCGCGGTCCTGACCCGTGGACCCGCCGTCTCGCATGGACTGCATGTATCCTGGCCTGCTTCGTCCTGCTCGCTTTCGGCGTCTACGAAGTCTCACTCTCTGCCGACGCTCCGCGTCTGCAGGCAGATAGCCAGGTTATCTATCAGGGGGGATTGTGAAGCCCTACCTCTTCCCGGCTCTTTTCCTGACCACTTCGGGTCTGCTTGGATGGCTGGTCGGTCCGATAACCCACTTCCACGGAGGCGCCCTGGTACTGCTGCGGCTTATCATCATCGCGGCTGGCATCGCCGCCGCCGTAGCCGTCTTCTTTGCACAACGCGGAGTGGTGAGAGCAACCGCATCTGACGCGGAGGTGCGTGATGCTACCGAACTTACAACTTTGATTCGTGATGCTCAACAGAGACTGGTCTCTTCGCAGAGAGCCCGCGCCAAGTCACTAGATACAACCCCCCTGTTCTACATTCTTGGAGGAGCCAACTCGGCGAAGACCACAACGCTACTCCGTTCCGGGCTTGATCCAGAACTGCTGGCCGGACAGGTTTACCGCGACAAGAGTGTGATTCCTACGGCGCTCGCCACATTCTCCTATACAGAGAATGGCATTTTAATCGAAGCAGGCGAAACACTGCGCGAAAGCGACCATCTCTGGAATACGCTGGTGCATAAGACTCGACCCAAGACATACCGTTCCGCATTCGGCATCAGACCAACGTTCCGCGCAGCGATTGTGTGCATGAGCTGCGAACTATTCTTCGGGCCAGACGCTGCTGAGTCGCTTACCGCGTCGGCCCGCAAGACTAATCTAATGCTGCGGACCCTCTCCCGTAAGCTTGGCACCGATGTTTCGGTGTATGTTATCTTTACCAAACTCGATCGCATTCCAGGTTTCGCCGAATATGTCCGCCATCTTACAACCGAAGAAATCATGGCCCCGCTTGGCATCGCTCTCTCTCACAGCAGTGTGATAGGTGGGCTCTATGCTGAACAGACAACCTCAACCGTCTCGTCAGCGCTCGATCAACTTTTTTTTTCGCTGGGCGAATTTCGCGTCGAAGCACTTTCGCGCAGCTCAGACGAGGAGAGCAGCGCTCTGGTCTACGAATTTCCCCGCGAGATGCAAAAGCTGCGGACTAACCTTGCCTCTTACCTCGTAGAGCTCACACGTCCGAGTCACCTCAGTGCGAATCCCTGTCTACGTAGCTTCTACTTTACCGGCGTCCGTGCGCACGTGACCGAGCAAGCCGTCAGCGTGCCTGCGGTCGTGCGCCGGCACGCGGAGAACGATGCAGATGCCACGCGTATTTTTTCGCTCAAGAGCATCCAGGCTGAGAGTGAGAGAGGTGGCCCGCAGGTTGTCACGCAGAAAATTGCGCAGTGGTGCTTTCTCCCACGATTGTTCTCCGACGCAATCTTTGCCGACCGTACTGCTCTCTCCGCCACGAGAACCAGCGCGCTCGTTCACCTCGTGCGTCGCGTCTCGCTGGGCGCCGCATCAGCTGCTCTTCTACTCTGGTTCCTTGGCTTGAGCATCTCCTATCGCAATAACGCGAAGCTTGAACGCACAATTGAGGAGAGCAGGATTGCGCTGGCCTCAGGACCGCCATTCGTAACGCTTGCTTCCACAGCACAGCTTGCATCCCTTGATCGACTCCGGCTTACGCTCATGCAACTGGAGGCTTTCGATCGCCAGGGCGCACCATTCAGCTATCGCTGGGGCTTATATCGCGGCCACTCCCTTATCGCGCTGGCGCGAAACGTTTACTTCGACAGATTCGCGCAGCTGCTTTTGGTGCGCACACAAAGGAATCTGGTAGCGACGCTCGGAGCGCTACCAGAAACGGCCCCAGCCAATGCCGGGTATTCGGCTGCATATAATTCGTTGCGAGCTTATCTCATCACAACCTCCTACGCGGACAAGAGTACGCCTCATTTTCTTGCGCCGGTTCTTGTGCAGGCGTGGCTGAACGGGCAGCAACCCGAGACTGATGAGCAGGCGCAACTTGCGCAGTTTCAATTTTCGTTCTATGCTGACGAACTGCTGGTCGACAATCCCTACCACTTCACACCTGTGATGGACCCCGTCGCACACGCCCGTATCTACCTCAACAGTTTTGGCGGGTTTGATCGCATCTACCAGAACCTGATCGCGGCTGCTAATCAGTCAAGCCTCCCAGTTGACTTCAATCATCTCTTCCCGGGCTCCAGCAGCACTGTCGTTGATCCACACATCGTGCAAGGCGCATTTACACGGGGCGGGTTTACTTATATGCAGCAAGCGATACAGCATCCAGACCGGTATTTCGCTGGCGAAGCATGGGTACTCGGTGGTCAGGCCGCGCCATCCCTGCAGACAGCTTCACTCATCCAGCAGTTGACCAAGCGTTACTCCACTGAATTCGCGGAGCAATGGATAGCCTTTCTGCACGCAGCCGCCGTAGTTCGCTACCGTAGCCTCTCAGATGCGAGACAGAAGCTGCAGAGCCTTTCCTCTCCTAACTCTGCTTTACTTGCGCTCATGTTCACCGTCTCGCAAAACACTGCTGTGCCCGATGCATCAATTGTGCAGGAATTCCAGCCAGCTCAGGCGCTTGTGCCGCCAGCCAGCGTGAGCAGGCTAATGTCGCAGGGGAACCAAAACTATATCAACGGACTTATCGGTCTGCAGGGTGCTGTCGCGGAGTTCACACAGGATCCCGCAAGCGCGAGCAATCCCGACGCTGCACAGTCCGTCATTAGCGCTGCCGTGAGGGCGCACGGAGCCGTCGCAGAGACCGCGCAGGCGTTTAATCTCGATCCGCACGCACACGTAGAGCAAACGGTCATCAGCCTACTACAAGCCCCAATCTCCTTGATCGAAGACTCGGTGCGAGGCGAGCGACCAGAACAGGTAAATGCTGCGGGCCGCAGCTTCTGCAGCAGCTTTTCGGCCCTTACGAACAAGTATCCGTTTTCGCGCAACGCTACCACAGATGCAACCCCTGCGGAGGTCACTGCTTTGCTGAAGCCAGGCTCGGGCGCGTTGTGGCGGTTCTATGATGCCAACCTCAAGACGCTGATTACCCAGCAAGGCACGACGTGGGGCGCAGTGCCAAATTCGATTCTTAAGCCGGCGCCGGCGTTTCTGCAGTTTTTCAACCGTGCAGCCGCACTCTCTGCTGCCCTTTTTCCCGCGGGCACAGCCGAGCCTACGCTGGCCTTCACAGTCCATATTCTGCGCTCGCCAGAGATCAAAAGCGTAACGCTCGCAGTCGATGCGCAGCGCTTGACAGGGGCGGATGTATCACAGCAGTTCACCTGGTCCGGACAAAATGCGAAGTATGCAGAACTTATGGCGAACTATGGCACAGGAAGCTTGCCGCTCCAGTTCAACGGCACGTGGTCGCTGTTCCACCTGATCGATCGCGGCAAACTCGAACCGGCCAGCAGCCCAGCTCGGCTTGCTTATCCGCTTGAGATCTCAAACACACCTATCCTAGTGAACGGTACCCCGCTCACCGAGCGGATCGAGATCTCAGGAGCAGGTGCCAGCCTGCTGATACCCGGCGGATTGAGTGGCTTACGCTGTGTCTCGCAGGTCGCGCATTAAGCTATCTGATTTGAGTACAACAAGACTTACAACAGGCGCAGTAATAGGCAGGTCACGTTATCTTCAGCGCCTTCTGACTTTGCAATCTCGATTAGTCCCGCACATGCCTCAGCCACGCTGGCGTGCCTGTTTACTTCGAGCGCGATCTTACCCGCATCTGCGTAGCGCGTAAGCCCGTCCGTCGTCAGCAGAATAGAATCGCCAGGGCCCACTTCGGCAGTAAAGAAGTCTGGCTGTACGCTCTCGGCTACACCGACCGCCCTCGTGATGAACTGACGTAGAGATGCGGCATCTTCTTGCAACCCAAGCCGTCTCCGCTCTGCTTCAACGGAGTGGTCTTGCGTAATTTGTGCGCATGCTCCGTCTCTTAGAAAATAAGCGCGGCTATCGCCCACATTCCCGATCACGATCCGGCTTTGATCGAGACATGCAGCCACCAGTGTCGTGCCCATGCCGCGGACGTGCGGCCCCGTCTGCGATGCTGCCCACACAGCCATGTTGCTGGAAAGGATCGCTTCATGAAGAGAATCCTCCATCGCCATCGTGCCTGAGCCACCGCGGCTGTAATGCGTGAGGAGATGATCTACCGCGGTCCTGCTCGCTATCTCACCAGCAGCAAGGCCACCCATTCCATCGCAGACCACGAAGAGTTTCTTAGCTAGGTCGTAGCCGAAGCAGTCTTCATTATTGGAGCGTTTATGGCCCACGTCAGATAGCGCTGCTACATCGCACTGCATACTCGCGTGTGTCGAAGCATGTATTGACCGCTCACCTTCCTCTAGTCCCGAAACAACAACAGGCTCTCCCATCACCTCGGACTTCCGATCTTGCTCCACTCCGCAATAATCTTTGGAGAGACCAGTTTTTCGACAGGTCTGTAACTCGCCTGTTTCGCCAATACAAATTCCCGCTGTGCCTTCTGCTGCAGGTCTGCGATCTCATCGATATCTTTAGGGTCGGCTACGACGGCTTGCGAGACTAAAGACGCTGCGAGGTAGAAATGAGCCGCTCCCTTATCATGCATACCGCCCCCGCTCAGGTAAAGCGTCAACGCCTGGGTAGCCTGGTCAAACTGTGCTGCATAGTAGCTGCGAATGCCAGTCTCCAGGCTGTCCGCAAGAGCCTTCGGATCTCGCTGCATTCGGGCCAGAATGCGATGCCTTCCTGCAATTGCCTCCGCCTGCCGTTCATCGAGCGCGAGTACGCTGTTGAAGGCTTGCAGTGCACCCTTCATATCGTCGCTTGTCTCGTCGCGACGTGCTGTAGTCAGTGCCGCCTTGATTTTCGCTGTGTAGTCTGCATTCGACAGCTGGGTTTCTTTCGTTTCGTCCGACATCGGCTGTCGCGCTGCCACCGCGGCCTGTTGTGCGATCAGTGCGTTCAGCTGCTGCAGCTTTTCACTTGGATTGCCAGGACCGTTTGCCTTGATCCTAACCGCGAACATATACAACTGTTGCGCCCGCTCGTATTCTCTATTTTTGACAAACGTGTCGGCCTGCGCCATTGTGTCGCTGTAGGTCTTGATGTTAGTTAATATTTGTGTGGCAGCGGCACGCTGAGGCTGCGTCATCACCTGGCTTGCCCGCGCCGCGGCCAGGTCGAAGTTTCCCTGCAGATAAGCCACCTGCGCGGCACGCAGAGCTGAGGTGCTCTCTGGATGCGCGCCGGGCAGTGAGCCTTCCGCCTGCTCAAGCAACTGCTGTGCTTCTTCCTTGTTCGGGCCGAACTTGATGGTGCTAAGATCGCGGATCGCACCGAGATAATCTTTCTGCTGTAGCTCGGACTTGCTCATAGCCAGCTTTAGCGAGTAAACCTGCAACTTCTGATCCGCGTCGGCACGAACGCGAGCACATTTTTTCGTGTAGTGCTGCGGATCCACTTTCGCTGCTTGGCACAATGCTGATGCTGCCTGGTCCAGGTCACCATTCGTCTCTGCCAACTTGGCGATATCCTTCAGACGGTTTGTCTGTTGATCCGCATGTACTAGGGAGGGGAAGGCTGCACTACTCAATAAGGCTGCTGCAAGCCGCATGTTACGTGTCTTCATGGTTGCTCTCCTGCAAGGACCTGGCGTACATCGGGTGTTCCCAGATCCGCACTGCATGCGTGCTGGCTAGGTGTCACGCTACAATGAACTACCTGCTGTTGGCCTTCGGCATCCTCGAAGGTCACGTCATACCCCTCGGCAGCGATAGCTGCCACCCGAAGCGGAGTGACTGCATTCACATCATCTAATTGCATGCTCTTGCCATGCGCGTCAGTGATCTTTACAATCTTGGCCCAGGGTGAGGCATTTATTTCCATATAGGTGAGTGGAATCGCCGGCATTGTCGAGATTGTCGGACCAGCAGGCAGGGGCGCAGGCGTATGACGCGTGTGCCTGCTTTCGAATGCAACGAATGCAAGAAGCGCAGTGCCGAGGACTCCAAAGAGCGAGGCCCTAGACCAACGTGTGACGGCACTCGCAACACTAAATTCACTTAATCCTGCTCCTGCATGATCGACTACATCACTGTTCTCGGCTTTGCCTGCAGTCTGCCTGCGCGCTCGTTTCTTCTTTGTCGCGGAGCCCTGCAGGGCTTGCCACGTCGCGCGCACCGGCTCACTCGCGAAAGCTGCAATATCTTTGTTGCGGCGCAGGTCTTGCAATGCCCGCTTTCCTTCATCGGCCTGGATAGCCTTGCGGGCAAGGTTTATCGACTGCTGTAATGCATCATCTGCTGCAGCCATGCGATCCTTCTCACAGGCGACCTTTGCCTGCTCCAGTTCGGACGAATCGCCGTAGGTGCGCGACACATCCTTGAAACCATCGAGGCTGCTACTCAAGTCGCCCGACGCCAACAGTTGCCGGCTCTGAGCCGACGCTGCGGCGAGTGCCCGGTGAAAAACCACGCGTTGCACGACCTCGTCACGTAACGCGCTAAGTTCACCATTAGACAATATCTCGGGCGGCTGATCTGCCAGCAATTGCAGTGCTTCGTCTGCGTGTTTTTCTGCGAGTTCGTTCACACGATTTCGTACGTTCTCAATTCGGGTTGCTGTCTCCCCCAATCTCCGCCGGGCATCTTCGAGCATCGACGCGAGCCCGGCATGTTCCTGCTTTGTCACAATAGGCTCAAGATAGCCTGCCAGAGCCTGCCACTTAGCTGCGGCCTGTAAGCTTTGTGCCTGCTGCCAGATGGCCTCATTTTCAGCGCGTTGCGTGCTTTTCTGCTGCTCACTTCGCGCGTATGCGAGAAGTGATTGCACCTCTTCCGAGGCACCCAATTCAATCAGAGCTGACTCGAGCCCACGGATCGCATCATCAAATCGCTCCGCCGCCAGGTGCACCTGCGCCTCGACCAGCCGCCGTCCATGGAGCTCGTCTTTCTCCATGCGCTCCAGCTGCTCCTCCAGTCGCGAAAGAAACTGCAACAATGCCGTATCGCGGGGAACTTGCTCGAGGGCGCTCTGGATGATCGAGCGCGCTGCGCCAGGATCGTCAGCAGCAAGCTGTTGCGCTTCAAGCATGGCCGCGCGAACCAACTGAGCCGCGTCGAATGCCTGCTTCTTCTCTTCGATCTCGGTCTTAAGCCGCAGTAGCAAAGGTTCGTGAGGAAGCGATTCCAGTGCGCGTGTTATTCGATCCTGCGCACGGCTGAAGTCCTCCGCGCCTAAGGATTCACCTATGCCCGCGACAAGCTGCTCGAGCAACAGACGCCTGCGTTCTTCCTTCTGCCTGGCCGTCGCAGTGAGCAATAACTGCTGCACTTCGCTGTGCATCGGATCGATCTCGGCGGCCTCGCGCAAGCAAGCAATCATTTCTGTATATCGCCTGCCGCTGTACTCCTCGCGCGCACGCTGGAGCAGCTTCTCAACGCGACGGACTTCCTCTTTGTGCCGTACCTCGCGAAGGACGACGGAGTGCGCATTGCGCAGGTCTGTGCTTTTCTCATCGATCCGCACTGCCTGGCCTAGGAACTCCTCCGCCATGGTGAGGTCACCACGGCTTCGTGCCTCGTTCGCCTGATCCCATAAAGTTCGCACCCGCCGCGCCTGTTCCTTGCTCGCCCGTGCTGCCTCTATCCGTTCGGTGAGGCCATACGTATTCTCGAGGTCCAGCTTCGCGCCCTGCTCATAGAATGCAATCGCCTCATCGTAGCGTTCGGATTCTACCGCGTCTCCTGCCTGCTCCACCACCTGCCGAAGCTGCTCCCCCCGCTGCAGGTGGCCGATCTCGTCTTGCACGTCCTGCATCAATAGCCGAACATCGGCATGAGAAGGATCGATCCTCTGGGCCTGAAGCAATACAGCACGCGCACCGGAGAAATGGCGCTCCTCTGTCAGTCGTCGAGCTGACTCCACGAGTTCCTGCACGCGCTCAATCTTCAGACTATCCCCTACCAGGTGCAGGTCAAACGCCATCTCCTCAGCCGTGGCATAACGCTCGTCGACATCCTTGGCAAGCGCTCGATCAAGCACCATCGAGAGCGCCTGCGGTACATCGCTAACGAGCTCCGCAAGAGGCACATATGGTTCGTTGATGACGCGGTAGAGCGCGGATACGTCTTTACCCCTAAACGGCAACTCTCCCGTCACCATTTCGTAGAGCATCACGCCAAGCGACCATATATCCGCGCGTCCATCGCTCAATTCACCTTTCAAACGCTCGGGCGCTATGTAATGGAAGGTACCGAGCAGCGCGTCGGTCTTAGTCAGCCTCGTCGTTTGATCAGCCAGGCGGGCAATACCGAAGTCGACGATCTTAACCCGACCATCAGGCAACACGATCATGTTCGCGGGCTTGACATCACGGTGCAGCAAGCCGTGTTGATGAGCATAGGCGAGCCCCGCGCATATCTGCTCCACGATCAACAACGTCTCAAGCACGGGCAAACGTCGCCGCAACCGCAACATCTTTTCAAGCGAATCCCCCGACAGGAACTCCATCGCGATAAATGGACTGCCTTCGTGTTCACCTAGTTCGTATACCGTGACGATGTTCGGGTGGCTAAGGATGCCCGAGCGAGCCTCGACGTAGAAGCGCTCGCGCAGCTCCGGCGTCACCTCTGTCAAAGTCTTGATGGCAACATCGCGGCCAATCAGCTTGTCTTCGCCACGGTACACGATGCCCATGCCACCGCGGCCAATCTCACCAATGATATCGTACCGGCCGATACGTTGAGTCGTGTCGGCTTTGGGATCGCTAGTCATTGTCTACTTTTCCTCGTACTCGCTCCACGCCGCCGCATGCTGAGATAGCCCCGTGGAATCGCGTCTCCCAACGGAACACCCGAGGCAGCCTTTTATTTCAACAGGGTATGTCCGTTCGTAAAATCACTCTACGTTTTTGAATGGGTTGTTTCGGCGACATACGCAGGGGAATAAAAAGCTAAGGGTATTGTTTCTTAAGAATGCGATCAGTTTATTGCTCAACGCATCAGGCTCTGTTGCACGAACAAGGGTAGGGGGCAAAGGGGCGCCTCTTTGAATATGAAGGGTAGTCTCTGATGGTCAGATTGTGTGGAAGGCATATCTGAGTTTCCCAATCTCAAAAAAAACGTACTGCCTTGGAATAAACGAGAGCAACCGGGGTTTACTCAATTGGACATACCGGGGCTGAAGGAGCACGGGTTCGAGTGAATGGATGATCAATAGGCGAGAACGACACTGGAAGATCTAGTTAGAGCATTTGATCGGAAATGGCTTAGGAATTACTCTAGCAAGCCCGATTCGGGGGAGACATTTATGGCAAGAGAAAATACGCAACATAAGCTTGATCGCGTTCGTGCACCGCGCGTCCAGATCACCTATGACGTTGAAATCGGCGATGCAATTGAGTTGAAGGAACTCCCTTTTGTAATGGGGGTGCTTGGGGATTTAACAGGCCAGCCGGCCAGTCAGCTTGCTGCGCTCAAAGAGCGTAAGTTTGTCGAGATTACCCCGGACAACTTCGATGTCGTTCTCAAGAATATGGAGCCGCACGTGGCTTATTCCGTTGCGAATAAACTGAGCGACGTCAACGATGACCGACAGTTCAAGGTTGACCTCGCGTTCGAATCGTTGGACGACTTTGCGCCGGAGAACGTTGCAAAGAGGATTCCGCCCTTGCACGAACTACTCGAACTGCGCAAGCGTCTTTCCGACTTGAGTGGCAGCCTCCAAGGCAACGACAAGCTCGATGAGATGTTGTTGGATGTCGTATCCAATACAGAGATGCGTGAAAAGCTGCGCAAGGAAATCGAAAACAGTGGGGGTGTGCAGTGAGTGCAGTTAAGTCGGCAGTTGCGGAACCGTTGTCTGATAATACAGTGATCGCCGGAGCCCAGGAGATATCGTTACTCGACCAGATTGTTGCCCAGGGTCGCTTCAGTAAAGATGTGGTGAGCCAGGAACGCGGACGCGACATGATCAAGGGGTTTGTGGCCCAGGTGCTCGAAGGCCACATGACTGTAAGCAGAGATGCTGAAGCCGCGATCCAGGTGCGTATCGCTCAGATCGACCGGTTGCTTTCGCTGCAGCTGAACGAAATTCTTCATCATCCAGCCTTTCAAAAGCTCGAAGCGACTTGGCGCGGTATCAAATATTTGTTGGATCAGAGCGAAACCAACTCTATGCTCAAGATCAAGGTGCTTAATGTCTCCAAGAAGGAGTTACTTAAGGATCTTCAACGTGCCTCGGAGTTTGATCAAAGCGCATTGTTTAAGAAGGTCTATGAGGAAGAGTTTGGAGTATTCGGTGGCGCACCGTTTGCTGCGTTGATCGGGGATTACGAGTTTAGTCGTGGGCCTGAAGACATAGAACTGTTGGAGCGGATTGCGCAGGTAGCCTCCTCTGCGCACGCGCCGTTCCTTTCTGCAGCCTCCGCAGGGTTGCTCAATCTCGAAGACTTCACCCAGCTTGGAAATCCCCGCGACATTGGAAAAATATTTGACACCACGGAATATGCCAAATGGAAAAGCTTCCGCCAGTCGGAGGACTCTCGCTATGTAGGTTTGGCTCTGCCGCACATCCTCATGCGCCTTCCTTATGGGAACGAGACGAATAGGGTCGATGAATTCGCTTATGAAGAAGCGGTCGATGGGACGGACCACTCTAAATACCTGTGGGGTAATGCAGCGTTCGCTTTGGGCGCCCGTCTTACAAATTCCTTTGCAAAGTATGGCTGGTGCGCTGCAATCCGTGGAGTGGAGGGCGGCGGCTTGGTGGAAGGACTTCCCGCGCACACCTTTCGAACCGATGAAGGCGATGTTGCGCTGAAGTGTCCCACGGAGGTTGCGGTGACCGACCGGCGTGAGAAAGAGCTTGCCGATCAGGGATTGATACCCCTAGTGCACTGTAAAGGCACTGATTATGCCGCATTTTTCAGCGTGCAGTCGGGAAACAAGCCGAGGCTGTACGACAAAGACGCGGCCAACGCTAATGCGCGCCTCTCCGCTCAGCTCCCTTACATTCTTGCAATGTCGCGGTTTGCGCACTATCTCAAAGCGATGATGCGCGACAAAATCGGCAGTTTCACTACACGGGAGGACTGCCAGATTTTTCTCAATCAATGGATCTCGCGCTATGTGCTTGCGTCCGACCAAGGAAGTCATAAGGCAAAATCGAAATTGCCATTGCGTGAAGCGTCCATTGAGGTATCTGAGGTTCCAGGCAAACCTGGCGTGTATCGAGCAGTTGCTTTTTTGCGGCCGCACTTTCAACTAGACGAACTTACAATATCGCTTCGTCTAGTTGCGGAGCTTCCAGAGTCTGCTCGTGGCTAGACCTTCGCGAGTACTCGACTGAGTAATTTCTCATTAAAATAATAAAAAAGGGGCACAAATACGTTATGGCAAGCGAATCATCCCAAAACTGGTGGGCTCAAATTCCCGGAGTTACAAATCCAGATGAAACCCCATCCGCTGTAAATGGGCAGGTAGAAGTAATCGACTTTAACCTATTTCTTTCGGCCACTTCGAACGGAATAGGAAAGGCTCCCGCCAAGCCAATGTGCGGGGACTGTGCCCTGCAATTGAAGGGGGATGCTGCCGCAGGTATGTTATTCAAAAATATGATATCGCAACAAAGTCTGGGTTCAATAACAGTAACTGGACTTAAGACGGTAAATAGCACATCGTCTCCATTTTTCAAATGTACATTCCAAAATTGTTACACCACAAGTCTATCCTTCCAGGAAGCCGGGGATGGAGGTCTGGCCATAGGTTCATTCAGCTTTGCTTATTCCGAAGTGACGGTGGAGACATTTGTTGAATCCAAGACCGGTACTCTATCTTCGACGGGTGAGGTTACCTATACTCTTGGAACGCAAAAAGCAAGCTAGTCAACTATGAATTCTGTCGACCTATATAAAGCCGGGCAGTTGGGCCCGGCCATTGAGGCGCTTGGCACTGAGCTGCGCATGCAGCCGGGTGATATCAGGCGTCGCACTTTCCTCTTTGAACTGCTTTGTTTCACGGGTGCATATACCCGCGCCGAAAAACAGCTGGATGTACTTGCTGAATCGAATAAAGGCGCCTTGGCAGGCTCCATGCTGTACAAGGCGGCGCTTCATGCACAGCGTATGCGCGAAGACTTATTTCTTAATGGCCAACTATCCGCACGGAAACCTGAAGATGCTTCTATCTCCGGTTCTGTGAATGAGACTACTTTCACCGCCATAGAGGACGAGGATTCTAGGATTGGCAAAAATCTGGAGGTGTTTCTTGCCGGTAGCTATACCTTAATTCCATTTCGATATATTCAGCGAGTAAAGATGATGTCCCCGAAACGTCTTCGAGATCTACTATGGGCAAGAGCGACTCTCACTACTACATCGGACTTTAGACTACAGGATCTTGGCGAAGTATTACTTCCAGTGCTTTGCCCCGGTAGTTCGGCCTCGGACGACGATTTAGTGCGACTCGGTCGTGCAACCATGTGGCAGAATGCGGACGGAGAAAGTGAAGGGGTACCTATTGGGCAAAAAAATTTTCTGGTTGACGGGGTAGCTTATCCATTTCTTTCCATACGCGAGCTTACCTTCGCGCATACTGCATCTACCTCTGTGGAGCTGGAATAGTGCCTCTACGTCAGAATCTACTGACGCCTATTGCTGGAGATAATCCGGCGGGTGTAAATCTTCGTTACGAAACAGTCTACGATCAGATCAAAGAGGCACGAACTGAAGAGGATGAGACGCTACCGACCGGGGCGTGGGACCGGCCGGTCAAGCGGGCTGATCTAAACCTGGTGATTAAACTTGCCAGTGAGGCACTTGTCAATAAGAGTAAGGATCTTCAGTTAGCAGTTTGGCTGGGAGAAGCGGTCTGCAGGCAGGAAGGTGTCTCTGTACTGCCATCTGTATTGAGGCTTTGCCTCGAATTGCAGGAGCGTTTTTGGGATACCTTGTATCCAGAGCTTGACGATGGAGATGCAGGATTACGTGTAGCCCCTCTTCAGTGGGCCTCGAAATCCTATACGACAGTTGTTTATGGTTTTGGGCTAACCAGTGGCGCTATTGACTTTTTCGACTTCAAAGCGGCTCGCGCAGCCGGGACAGAGGAAGAGGCAGGTGGTAGCGAGCAGCGACGTGCGCTCCGCCAGGAGGCTGTCGCCCAAGGTAAGCCTACAAGCGAAGAGGTGGACGATTCGATAGCGGCAACACCAAAAGTTTTTTATGTAGAGCTGGAGCAAGAGTTACATTCGGCTAGAGACACCCTGCGCGAATTGGAGATCTTTTGCGAGGAGCATTACGTAGAAGACGGTCCATCCTTCCGTCAGCTACGAGAAGCTTTGGAGGAAGTGCATAATCTCTCGAGTTCGTTGCTACGCGAGAAGCGACGACAGGACCCAGACGCCGTAAAAGATCAAGTCGGCAATGATATCGAGAGCCGAAGCGACCTACTTCATGAGGAAGATCATGCCGAGTTGCCACCTGTCTCTGCTGACGTGGTCAAGGACGAGGGACCTGCGCAGACACGCCCCGCCTTGGCCTCGGGACAACCTCTGCCCAAGGCGAACAGCCAGACGATAACACCCGAAAGCTGGAGCGATGCTCTGAGCCGCATCGAAAGTGCCGTGGGCTACATGTACGAACAGGATCCCAGCAGCCGCGTGCCGTTTCTGGTGCGAAGTTCTATGCGTATTGGGGAATTGCTTGCCATTTGCGAAGATTTGCGACATGAAGATCTTGTAGCACCCTCAACCGAACTCAGGTGGTCAATTAAAAACGCTATCGATTCAGGCAACTGGAGGGAAGTACACCGCCAAAGTTTTGAGGCGCTTGGTACGTCGTGCGGTCGCGCGTGGCTTGACCTCTATCGCTACCTTTGGACTAGTTGCCACGAAGAAGGTTGGGAGGCACAGCAGCGCTCCATTTTCAGTGTAGTCTCGCGGACACTGCGCGAAATTCCAGAGTTTCCACAATGGACATTGAATGACGACACGCCAGTTGGGAATGCGGACACGCTGCGCTGGCTTCGAGAAGAGATAACGTCACCTGCTGTGACTCCGGGTCGAGACGATATCGAGGTGGCGACGGTTTTGGCCGCTGCGCCGGTGCCTGCGGCCGAGCAAGAAGTTGGAACTGCATCCTCCAACTCTCCGGATGAGGAGAATCTATTTGTCGCCGCCCAGGCACTTACCGCCAATGGTCAGATCAAAGGAGCTATTCAAATGTTGGCACATGACGCCGCACAGCAATCGGTCGGACGTCTGCGTTATAGTCGTAAGCTTCAGATCGCCGAGCTTTGTATGCAAAGCGGGAACAAAGCTGTCGCCATACCCGTGTTGCAGAGCCTTATACGAGAAGTGGAGCAACGACAACTTGAAAGTTGGGAGCCGCGCGAAACCATTGCACGTCCCTATGCGTTGCTCCTGCAATGTTCACCTATGGATAAGCTCGATGCTCAATCCATCTTCGCTCGTCTGTGTGCGATTGATCCCAGCGCTGCCCTCGCTTTCACACCTCCGGTAGAGCGCGGAGAAAGTAAGTAAGTTATGGCAAGAACACTTGAATTATTGGTCACCCAGTCTGTTCTCGATCGATTGAGTACAACTGCTGATTGGCCTGTGACACGGGCGCAGTCCATTAATTTTCTACGAGACAATATCAAGCGAAACCTCGAATGGCTCCTGAATACACGCCGCCCCCCCATCGCTGGCATTGAAAACTACCCTCTTGCCCGACATACGGTTCTTTATTATGGGCTGCTCGACCTCAACTCACTGAATCTCACCTCAAACGACGGTCAGTTGCGCCTACAGCAAGTGATCGCCGAGATGATCGAACGCTCTGAGCCGCGTCTTCGAGAGGTTCAGGTACGGCTTGAAGAAGGGGATCCGCAAAGAAAACGATTGCTCTTCCGAATCGGAGCGCATATGCAAATGAAACCTTTGCCGGAGGAGATTGTGTTCGACACCATACTTGATCTCACCACCGGCAAGTATCTGGTGGACTGAAACGATGCGGCCTGAACTGCTGGATTCATACGAACGGGAACTTAGCTATCTCCGCGACATGGGTGGGGAGTTTGGCCGCAAGTATCCGCGTGTTGCGAGTCGACTACTACTTGAACCGGATCGTTGCGAAGATCCCCACGTCGAACGCTTAATCGAGTCGTTTGCCTTTCTGGCGGCTCGACTTCATCTACGTCTAGATGACGATCTGCCGGAGCTTAGCTCCTCACTGCTCAATATTATTTACCCGCATTATCTGCGGCCTATTCCTGCGATCACCGTAGTGGAGTGCCAGATAGACTCTGAGAGCGCCGGTAAACAAGGCGCAGCGCTAACACTGCCCGGAGGTACCGCCCTCAGAACGAGGCGAAATGTGGATGGCATGGCGTGCCGTTTTCGCACTACATATCCGGTTGAGCTATGGCCAATCACGGTGGCCGAGTGTACTTGGCGCATGCCGGAGCAACTGTCACGTCCGGTGAGAGTCGCCGGTGCCACGGCCGCTCTGCGTGTGGTGCTCCGTGGCGGTAAAGACGTTAAGCCTGGTGCACTCGGGATCTCTTCACTGCGCTTTTACATTGCAGGCGACAGCAATGTGATTTTCACATTGTACGAATTGTTGGCGAGCAAGTGTATCTCGATCGTGATGAGAGATCCTCATGTGGTCGATGGGCCAATCATTCCGGTTCCGCATTCCGGGCTTAGACCAGTGGGTTTTGAGGAAGAGGAGAGCCTATTACCGTATCCGAGGCGCTCATTCGACAGCTACCGACTTCTACAGGAGTACTTTGCGTTCCCGCAGAAATTTCTTTTTTTCGACCTCGCAGGGTTAGATGTCATGTCGGCGTTTGCTTCGAGCGATGAGGTCGAACTTCTGTTTCACTTCGGTCGCTTCGAGAGACCGGAGCGCCAGCAGACCTTAGAGGTTGGCGTCACAACGGAAACACTGCGGCTCGGCTGCACACCCGCTATTAACTTGTTTTCGCAAGTTGCCGAACCCATTCTCCTGACCCAGAAGCAGCATGAGTATCGCTTAGTGGCCGACGCACGTTTCCCCCGGATGATGGAGGTGTTCTCTATCGACGACGTGCTTGCAACCAATCCGAGCAGACGTCAGACCACATCACTCGCTCCCCTCTATGCCTATCGCTATAACACGATCGTTCCCGAGCAAGGCGTATTCTGGCATGCCAACCGTCGATATTTGTCTTTTGAAGAGCGAGAGCCTTCGTCCGTCTTCCTGGCTCTTGCTGATCTGAACGGTTCACTCACGGAGCCGGGTGCGGAGGTTTTAACAGTGCACTGCACCTGTTCCAACCACGATCTGCCATCGCAGCTAAGTTTTGGCTCCGTGGATGGTGACTTCGATGCCGAGAATTTCGCGCGTGTTCAGCTCGTTCGTGCGTTGCATCGCCCCACTTCTTCTCTGGCCCCCCCAGCTGGCAAGGGGCAGCTATGGCGACTCATCTCGCAGCTATCGCTCAATTATCTTTCGCTTAGTGAAGGGGGCCTGACGGCGTTGCAGGAGATTCTCCGTATCCACAACTTCTCTGAATCTGCACAACTTGAGTCTCAGATCGCGGGACTGGTTGCCATGCGTAGCAAACGACATTTTGCTATCATGCGTGCCGACTATGGCAATACTCCGGCGCGGGGTACGCGCGTCGAGATAGAACTCGACGAAAGCCAGTTTGCAAATGGTGGAGCGTACCTGTTTGCGAGCGTACTGGAACGTTTTCTCGGCTCCTACGTGTCAATGAACAGTTTTTGTCAGCTACACGCAGAGAGCAATCTACGAAAGGAGGGATTGGGAACGTGGACACCACGAGCGGGCAGTCGAGTGCTCCTATAGAAGTGGAAATCTCCTGCAAGCATGAGGCGATGCTCCATATGCTGCGCGAAGAACCATTTTCCATAGGCTTCTTCCAAGCTGTGCGCCTATTGGAGCGGCTGTTTCCTGAGCGAATGCCGGTAGGTTACTTCGTATCTCCTCAAAGCGAGGTGGTGCGCTTCTCCTCTCGCACGTCGCTTAACTTTCCAGCGAGCGAAGTGCATAGTTTTCGCGAAAACGATCCACAGCCGAATGACATGGAAGTCAACTTTCTCGGTTTGACTACCATAAATGGACCATTGCCGCATCGCTATGCGGAGCATCTCCTGGACCGGATGCGCGAAAAGGACTACGCGGCGGGTGACTTCTTTGACATCTTCAATCACCGTTTTACTGCCCTTTTCTACCGCAGTTGGAAGAAATACCGCTTTTTTATTAGCTATGAGCTGGACAAGTCACAAAGACAGATCAGCGGAGATCAGGTCACGGCGACCCTTTACAGCTTGCTCGGATTTGGCAGTGCTGGCCTGTTGCAACGCACTGCAATACCCGACGAAACAATGCTTTACTACGCGGGTCTGCTGAGCCGCAATGTACCAACCTCGCAGGCTCTGAAGCAACTGCTCGGTGATTTTTTTGAAGTTCCCGTGCGAATCGACGAGTTTACTGGCAATTGGCATCCTTTGCCGAAAGAGGATTTGACGTATCTAAACGACACCAGCCTTCAATCGGAGTCTCTGGGCATCGGCACAATAGTCGGCGATGCAGTATGGGACCAACACGGCACGGTAACAGTACGGCTAGGACCTATGTCTCTGAAACAGTATCAGGACTTTCTTCCCGGCGGTCTTGCGGCCACGCAACTGGAAGCCTGGTTGCGGCTTTTCGGGCAGGGAGAGTTCGACTTTGCAGTATGTCTGGTGCTGGCGCGTGAAGAGGTGCCAGGAGTGTTACTTACCTCGGAACAAAATGAAATGGGCAGGCTCGGATTCGAGAGCTGGTTGAAGAACCGACCCTTTCTGCACGATGCCGAGGACGCTGTATACCGCGTGTACTAACTGCGTTGTCCCCTAGAGCGAGCGAAAACTAAAAAGGAGCAATACGTGAACCTGAAGTCCTTGATTGCGAAACTGAATGATACCTGTCGCAGCGCTATGGAAGGTGCCGCAGGACTTTGTGTCGCACGCACTCACTACGACATAGAGATCGAGCACTACCTGCTTAGGCTGCTTGATGATCTAGATAGCGATATCGCTCTCATTTTAAAGAACTACGGGGTAGATCGGTCGCGACTCACCCGAGAGCTTGAACGTTCGCTGGACAAACTAAAGACGGGCAATGCTCGCTCACCCACATTGAGCCCTCAGTTAGTACGAATGTTTACCGAAGCGTGGACGTTGGCCACGCTCGACCACGAGGCAGGAGATATTCGCTCAGGCTCAACCCTGCTGGCTTTGCTCACATGCAATGAACTCTCGCGCACAGTTCGCGATATCAGCGCGGAACTGCAGCTGATATCCGCAGAAGCTCTTCATAGCAATTTCTTCAACATTGTTAGCTCGTCTCGCGAAGGGACGACGAACTTTGGCGCTGTGCGGCTTGATTCTGGTCCCTCGTCTGGAGTTGTTGCAGCTGGTGTGCAATATCGCACTACTCATCTCGATCAGTACACCGTGAACATGACTGCGGCTGCCGTCGGAGGAAAGATCGACACTGTACTCGGTCGAGATGTGGAGATCCGACAGGTGGTTGACATCCTGATGCGCCGACGCCAGAACAATCCCATTCTGACCGGCGAGGCTGGGGTGGGAAAAACAGCGATTGTCGAAGGTCTTGCTCTGCGCATCACAGCCGGCGATGTGCCTCCGTCTTTGCGCAATGTACAGCTTCACTCTCTGGATCTCGCTCTGCTGCAGGCTGGAGCGGGAGTAAAAGGTGAATTCGAAAACAGGCTCAAGGGATTGATTGAGGAGGTCAAGTCATCACCGCATCCAGTCATTCTCTTCATTGACGAGGCGCATACAATGATCGGTGCTGGAGGCCAGGTCGGACAGAATGACACAGCCAATCTGCTGAAACCTGCGCTGGCGCGCGGTGAACTCCGCACTATCGCGGCAACCACCTGGTCCGAGTATAAGAAATTCTTTGAGAAGGATGCAGCACTCGCGCGACGCTTTCAAGTTGTCAAGGTTGAGGAGCCGATCGAGCTTCAATGCGCAACCATGCTACGTGGCCTCATACCCGCTCTCGAGAAGCATCATGGATTACGTATCCTGGACGAAGCTGTCACAGCAGCAGTGCGTTTGTCGCACCGATATATGGTGGGACGGCAATTACCCGATAAGGCAGTAAGTGTGCTCGATACAGCTTGTGCGCGGCTCTCTCTTGGCCAGAACACTACGCCTGGTGTCATCGAAGACACGCAACGAAGGATCGCCGACCTCGAAACACAGACGCGTATGCTGACTCGCGAAGAAATCGTTGGAGCGAACCATACAGAACGGCTCTGTGAGATCGCCGAAACGCTTCTGACCGAGCAGAACAAGCTTGCGGTCAGCAGTGCACAGTGGCGGTATGAGATCGCTCTGGTTGAAAAAATTGGTACGATGCGGATAGCGCTTGAATGCGCCAATGCATGCACTTCCCCCTATGACGATTCGACAGCTCCATTGGCGGATGAAGCTTTATGCATGCCCTCTCGCGAAGCTCTAGCGGTGGCTGAGCATGAGTTAGCCGAGATACAAGGCGAAAATCCGATGCTACGGGTCGCAGTTGATGCCCAGTTGGTCGGAGAGGTGATCTCAGCCTGGACTGGCATTCCTCTCGGTAAGATGGTCGGCGATGAGCTTTCGACTGTGCTGGAGCTTTCCTCTCTCCTGCGAAATCGTGTGATTGGCCAGGATTACGCGATGGATTCGATCTCACAGCGCATACTCACTTCGCGCGCTAGTCTTGACGACCCAGGAAAACCGGTCGGCGTGTTTCTACTCGTAGGTCCAAGTGGCGTGGGTAAGACAGAGACTGCGCTTGCGCTTTCTGACCTCTTATATGGCGGAGAGCGCAACGTCATCACAATTAACATGTCCGAGTTTCAGGAACCGCACACTGTTTCCACACTTAAGGGTTCTCCGCCGGGATACGTGGGTTATGGCGAAGGAGGGATACTGACCGAGGCAGTCCGTCGTCGGCCGTACTCGGTGGTCTTGCTCGATGAGGTGGAAAAAGCTCATCCAGATGTACTTGAGCTTTTTTTCCAAGTCTTCGATAAGGGCAGTATGGAAGATGGTGAAGGGCGCGTCATCAACTTCAAAAACACAGTGATAATCCTCACCACCAACGCCACGACTGAAACAATAATGAAGTTGACTGCTGATCCTGAGACAATGCCGTTTCCGGAGACATTAGTCAGCGTGATCAAGCCGGAGCTAAACAAGATATTTAAACCGGCCTTTCTTGGGCGTATGTTGATCGTTCCGTATCTTCCGATTCGCGACGAAGCGCTTAAGCAGATCATCCGCCTCAAACTCAATAAAATTATCAGACGTCTGCGCGAAAATCACAAGGTCGGCCTTCATTACGAGGACACTATCGTCGCCGAGATAGCTAACCGTTGCACGGAAGTAGAAAGTGGCGCACGAAACGTGGACAACATCTTATCGAATACCATGCTTCCCGAAATCTCGCGCGAGTTGCTCTTGCATATGGCAACGGGCGATACAGGGAGCGCCGTTTTTCTGAGCGTTGATCGAACGGGCAGGTTCATTTACAAATGGACTACAAAGAGAGGGATCACGACTGAGGTCGACTTGTCTCATCCGTTAGAAACATAGATTAGCTAGCTGTAATAGATGGCGTCTCTGAGAATTGAACAGCCTTAGAAATAGGAAGCGGTAGCAAACGACATGCCATCATACTCACAAGACAACCGTCAGCTCACACTCATCACTCCGCTAGGTAAAAACGCCGTTCTAATCAACGGCTTTAAAGGACGTGAGGCTATCTCGACTCTTACGGAGTTGGAGTTGGAGGTACTAAGCCTTCCCGAAAACCCAATCCAACCAGGCTTATTGATAGGAAAACGTGTCACACTCGGCATTTCTTACAGTGAGGATGGGCACCGCTATTTCAACGGAATCGTACGCAGCCTGGAACTCGTAGGCCACGACTCATCACTAGAAGGTGACAAGACACCTGTAATTATTTACAGAGCCGTTGTAGTGCCAAGCCTATGGCTGCTGACACTCAATACGCAGTCGCGAGTCTTCCAGAATCTGACCGTAATCGAAATTATAAAGAATGTGCTTGGTTCTTACTCCATAACATCCAGGAACGATACTGAGGAGGCATGTCAGCCACTCGACTATTGCACACAGTATCGTGAGACTGATTATGATTTTGTTACACGTCTCATGGAGCAACATGGCATTTTCTTCTATTTCACGCATACAGAGAACGATCACGTCATGGTGCTTGCCGACAACTCTGGAAAACTCGCGCCATGTCCAGTGAAAAGCACCTATAAATATATGCCCGAGCTGGAGAGAGCGGGCGAAGGTTTTTATGATATGCATCTGCATTACTTCGGGGTTCGTTATGCATTGGTTACTGGAAAACACACGCTATGGGAGTACCGCTTTACCCAGTTTGCGCGACAAGAGAGCAACCCTCCATCTTCTTCGAGTAAAGCAGTTCTCGGCGATAATAATCATGAGTGGTACGACTATGCGGATGGCCCCTCCGCATGGGCGAAAACCAGTGGAAGCGATGGCAGGATTCAAGAAGTTGAAAGTCAACTGCAGGATGTCACTCGTGACAGGAGTGATACGAAGGAGATTCAGATCACCGGTGAGTCGAACGCAAGCCTCTTAATATCAGGCTTCACCTTTACCATGGAGAAGCATCCAGACCCTGCACTGAACTCTAAGTATCTCGTATTAAGCGTCGAGCACAGTCTTAGGCAGGAGCCGCCATTTTGCAATACTGCAATCGAAAGGGGATATCGCAATATCTTCACCGCACAACCGGGAGCGCTCGCCTACCGCTCGGCGCGGACAACATCGAAGCCACGCGTTAATGGAGTTGTCACCGGAAAAGTCGTCGCACCCGCTGGCGAAGATTCTTATATAGATAAGTATGGGCGTGTCTGCGTGCAGTTCTGGTGGGATCGCACGAGACCACCTAACCAGACAGATAACACGCTACTTAGGGTTTCACAGGCATGGGCTGGTTCCGGATGGGGTACTTATTTCTGGCCTCGTATCAATGATGAGGTCTTGATCGACTTCATTGAGGGCGATCCGGACGCGCCAATCGTCGTCGGCTCACTCTATAACGGAGTAAATAAGCCCAGGTACGACCCGGCAACTGAATATACTCGCTCGGGTGTACTTACCCGATCGTCCAAAGGCGGCGGCGCTGCAAACGCGAATGAACTCCGTTTTGAAGACAAAGCGGGAAGTGAACAAATCTTCCTCAATGCTGAAAAAGATATGGACCATCGCATTGAGAAAGATCATCGCAAATATGTAGGCGGCAAGGACTCGCTCATTGTCAAAGGGTGTCGGTATGAGAAGGTTACTGGTGATCGACACAGCGATATCTTAGGAAATTGCGCTGCAAATGTGGGCCAAAACTATTCGTTATATGTCGGGGAGAACCAGGCAGAAGAAGTTGGAATTAATTACTCTCTCAGCGCTGGATCTGAAGTGAATGTCAAAGCCGGTATGATGCTTATCATCGAGAGTGGACTCGAAATCTGCCTCAAAGCTGCTGGCAACTCTATCACCATCGGTCCTACAGGGGTGAACATCTCTGGAGCGTTGACCATGATTGAGGGTGTCGGCAGTTCGATCGTGGCAACTGCTGGGACAATTATTGTCCCAGAGTCTCCTGATGAGGCGGATGACGGAACGAAGGGGGGCAAGATGTAAGCGGAGGTTTTGCCGTATATTCTCTGGGGTTGCCGCCTGCTCCGTCCACTCGCCCTGATGTCGAGCCATAGCCCTGCTGAGCCCGTACCCGCTTCTCGAGCTAAGGCGCATAGCGATAAACCCAACGCATGAGCGTGGATAGGTCCACTTCCACGCCGCGTTCCTGCATCATCTCGGTCGGATCCCTTACGAAATCCCATACTTGCAGGACCAACAGACACAGACCAGAGTGATCTCGACCGGAAACCGACTACGCTTGAACATCCATTTATTATAGCGTCCGATGATTGTCGGCCCAGTTAATAAAACAGAGCTTGGCGATCGACAGCGGAGGCACAAAACCAACTGCGGTTGAAATTTTGTCCACATAGCGATGCTTTCAAGCATCGCGCGCTAATCCTACAATCGCCGAAGCAGTGTGAGTAAAACGTTAGTCGCTAAATGAGACGATTTCAAAAGCAGGCCGCGCGCGGATTTAGAGAATAGGGGTATGGTAACCATTCCCAGAGCAAACGCATCAACTTTTGAAGCCTATGGACTTGAGTACCTTGACGGGTTGTATTATTACGCGCTCGCGCTCACTAGGCACACCGCAGAAGCGGAGGATCTTGTTCAGGAAACCTATGTTCGCGCCATCGAAGCATACAGCCGGCTACGTGAAGATAGCAACATCAAAGGGTGGCTTTTTACGATTCTGCGCAATCAGTGGCTCAACGAGCTTCGACGGCGTCGTAGAGGACCGCAGTTTGTTGTAGGAGACGACGACGCCTGTATCATTGACGGGCTGCCCAGCAATTTTCCCGATGCGCAAACTCAGCTCGAGGGAGAGGAAGACGCGATACGTGTAAAAACTGCGATCGGCAAGTTGCCATCCGAGTTTCAAGAGGTTCTGATTTTGCGGGAATTTGAAGAGTTGTCGTACCTAGAGATTGCTTCGGTCCTCAATTGTCCAATGGGAACTGTCATGTCGCGCCTGGGACGGGCGCGTGCCAAATTACGGGGGCTGCTTTCGGAGCAGACTGGCAGAGCCGCGGTATCGTGAAAGGGACAAGAAGTTATGACGAGCTGTACGGAAATTCGGTCTAAAGTTCAACTCCTCATCGATAGAGAACTCAAGCCCGATGAAGAGTCAGAACTGTTTCAGCACATAGAGTCATGCGGCTACTGCCACCAGGCACTTGAACAAGCCCAAGCTTTTTCTAGCAGAATTCGCGCCGCACGTCGCCATGTTCACGCATCTGAGGCTCTTCGACAGCGGGTCATGGCAGCTTTAGCAGCTGGCGGCAACCGAGAAGTGCAGGTGCTTGCCGAGCCACGACTCGTACCACGGAGGAATCTTCGATGGGGGCGGTCAATAGTTTCCATCGCCGCTATATTTATTGTGGCGGTAGCTGTCACTCTCTTTTTTCGCTTTCAACGGTCCAGGCAGACCACTGCCATGCTGCAAATCGCGATGGCTGCTCATCGCGATTTGCAGCAGAATAGACTTCCTCTCGACATCGAGACAGAATCTTCCGGAAAGATTTCCGAGTGGTTTATGCAACGAGTGTCCTTTCCATTCCACCTGGCCAACGCCGGGATTGCTGCTGATGATCGAGCGAAGTACGAGCTCATCGGGGGAAAAGTGATGAACGTTAATGGCAAGCGTGTTGCACTGGTTTCATTTCGTCTCTCCAATGAACAGATCAGCATGCTTGTTGGTCCCGGCGCACTACCAATCGACACAGGTGGAACGCTCATTCGATCCGACGGATTAATACTCCACGCGCGCGACCGAGATGCAATGCATGTTGTTTCATGGCGGAATAGGGGGCTCAGCTATGTCGCCGTCTCCCGAGCGACAATGACCGGTTCAGGGAGTTGCATACTCTGTCATCGAAGCCGCACTTCGGACACACAAAGCAACGCCTCTTCTAATCAAATCCCCTCTCTGCCAGCTTCGCTGGACACAATATTTCTGACAATCCCTTAACGCAAAGACAAAAAGTCTCGGCTTTTATCCCTAAGCGTCCCCCACGCCCTACTTGAAGTTGCTCCTCTGACGAATCTCTGTAGGCAGTCGGAACGGGCCGCACGCTTGGGAATTTGCCAGCAGATTTAACCTGGTATTTTGGCCATAACGTTTCTATGTATGTAGACGATTGTCAATTGACCTTCGGTCCTTCCTTTTTCAAAATCCTCAGAAAGACGATTCGGGCTGATTGTGCAGACATGATCTTGCTTCGCAATGGGCCCTACCCTTAAAAAGGGTACTGCTCATGCATCGAACCCGCCGTGTCGACGCGGGAAATGTGTAGATCATCAGATCGATCAGGAGCCCGATAGCGCGAGACTGGGCAGGGAAGTAGTGCCGGTCGCATCGATAAAAGTTCGGGCTCGTCATCCTGCAGCGACGGCATCTTGCCCGCCGTTGCGAATGCTTCGGTTCCTCTAACAGGCATGGCCGGGATTTGGAAGACCACAATCCAGCCGAAGGGCATGTGCTGTGCACCCAGCCGCTACTTTACTGTGGGGTTAGAGCGCAGCTTGAACTGCGTCTTTACAAACGCAGCCACATCGATGGGCTCCATTTGGGCGATATCAACGATGCTGCTCGGCGCCGATGCCGGAGAACTGCGCACCGCCTCGCTTTAGACTCTGGGCTGCGGATACGCGAACTGAAGAAGTCCAGCGTGCGCGTCCGCGCCTCCTGCAGCAGCGAGAAGGCTGAGGACTGGGAAGTAAATGAACCAAAGCCAATAACTCCATCAGGCATCACTTGGAATCCTCCTCAAGTTTGCAAATGAGTTCGAACCGAATTCTTGCAATCTCTGGAGGACGCCAGATCTCACAGAAATGGAGGCGAGCTAAGCGCCGAGATCGCGAATCGAGGTTGATACGTATGTAGCGAAGTAGAGGGAGTTAGCAAAGGCCGCGACTGCTATGTGAGCAGCGCGGCCTCGGTGCTTCTATTTAGTGGATATCCTAAAGAGCCGACCAGGGATTAGTTGCCTTGCATCTGCATTTGACGCACTTTGTAGTCGTACTCAACGCTGAGGCGTCTCACGACGGTGAGGCCATCGCTCCCGAGAAGGAACGTTGTGCCGGTGTCCTCGTTGACGACACGGTGCTTTACCTGCTTCACTGTGGCGAGCAACTTCGGGTCGGACGGTATCGAGATATCAACCACCTGAAAGTCCCGCGGTGTGGCCCGAACATAATCATACGGCTCGTTCACTGCAAGAAAGCCGCTCTCGCCTAGCGGCTGAGTCAGGCCAAGATCTGCGAGTGCGTCGACCATATGGAGAGCAGGTTTGCTAGGCTTGTGCAGGTCGAGCACCGCGACCCCCTTGCCATCTCGAAAGCGGACTAGCTCGGCTCGTCCATCAAGCGGGCGGATAAAGTCAAATGCTCCTGACACGTTCAGTGCAGTTGTGGAAACCATTTTAATGCGAGCTGGATCAGTCACGTCGAAGACTGACAGGCGTGCACCCTGTTGCTGCTCTACGAAAAGGTAAGTACTACCAGCATCGTCAGAATGAAGGAAAAGGGAGTTGCCCGGCAGTTTGGCCTGCTCTGGCAGATCGTGTGGATCCATCACGACGATCTCTTTGGATGTAGAGTGAATCTCCGCTTCAACTACTACCGGAGTCATAAGGATTGCTAGTCCAAGGATTTTGAGAATGAAGCGGTGAGAAATAATGTTCATTTTGGATTCCCTTTCGAAATCAAGTGTCGATCCGAGAGAGGCTCGAGGTCCAAGAAGTAATTGTGATGCCGTATAAGCGAGCTGTCATCGCTCGTTGTTGGAATGGGCTTATGCCTCATAAGAATTTGCGAATTCCAAAACACGCCGGGCAAGCCTAGCTTTGAGTCATGAAGACACGGGACGCGGCAACCCAAACAATTGCAATTGTCGGCGGTGGAGTAAGTGGAACCCTTGCCGCATACCATCTCCTTCAACACTGCGTTGACGCCCGGGTCATCGTGATCGAACCTCGGCCTGAGCTTGGGCTCGGACTCGCATACTCAACGCCCAGCCTGCGGCATTTACTCAATGTTCCAGCCGGCAAAATCAGCGCAATGCCTGCAAAGCAAGATCACTTCCTTAACTGGTTACGAGCGCACTATGACACCGCAGCGGACGACATGACCTTTGCTCCGCGTGCTGTCTTCGGACGCTACATCCATTCCCTTGTCGAGGACATCGGCCTGGAACAAATATGTGCCTCGGTGGTGGACTATCGTGCCGTGAGTGCTGGAGCGGTCCTAACTCTTGATGATGGCCAAGAACTCCAAGCAGATCTGGTGGTACTGGCAACCGGTAACTTCGCCCCTGCTGCATTGCCGGGCGTCGGTGAAGATGCGATCAAGGCGGGCGCGTATTGCCATGACGCGTGGGCCGACACGACGTATGCGAATCTCGATCCCGAGGCATCCATTGTGTTGATTGGGACCGGCCTGACAGGTGTGGATGTCGTTCTCCGGTTACGTGAACTGGGCCATCGTGGCAGAATTACCGCTATCTCGCGGCATGGTGTCTTTCCGAGTCGTCATGCTCTCTCTACGCCGATCGCCGAGAGCACGATCCCTCAGAATACGCAGCCTACCTGCTTGGCATATCTTCGCGCGTTTCGAATGGCAATCCGCGGTGGCGCGGACTGGAGAGCAGCGATAGACAGCCTGCGCGCGACGACGAACGATCTCTGGCTTGCGCTACCGCTACAGGAGCAGCAGCGCTTTCGCCGCCATCTGCAGCGGAGTTGGGATATCGTACGCCATCGCATGGCCCCACCGATTGCAGACGTCATCGACGCGGAACTGTGGGGCGGCACACTTGTGATCCGCAAAGGACACCTGTCAGGGGTTGAGGCGGAGGACAGTGGAACGGTCGTCAGCATTCGGACAGCGCATACAACCGAGCGCTTTGGCGCAGCTCGCGTGATCAACTGCACCGGACCCAGCATGAATTACCGGCGTGTCGATTCGCCGCTGCTGCATCGCCTCTTTGAGCAAGGCCTGGTCTCTGCGGGACCGCTAGGGGGCGGATTCCAATGTGGCCATGATGGCGCCATAATGGACGCAAATGGCGAGGTTTCCGAGCGCATCTACAATCTTGGGCCGGGCCGACTTGGGACACTGTTGGAGTCAATTGCGATTCCCGAAATTCGCGAACAGGCTGTTGGTCTGGCCGAGACCCTTCGTAGCCGGTTGAACTTGACGCGAAATTTCCAACTAGGAATGCAGTCGCAGGTCGCAGGAAACCAGCTTACTAAACTGCCTGTGCAGGGATCGGCGGCATGATAAAGGTCCTGCTGGAGCAGGCGCATCCCTTGGAGCAACGCCCTACAATCACCCTTGCTGCGGGAACATGGGCAGCCGTACTGGGAGTAGTGAGCGGTATGGCTTGCGTAAGTGTACGGCTCTTCTTCCGCTTACTGCAGCGGGTTTTTGTGAAACACACTGGGCTCTTACCCGAAGCTGCGGCATCAGTATCTCCGATGCGCCGTTTCCTGACGCCAGTGCTAGGCGCTCTCGGAGCGATGACTGTGCTTTGGGCAGTCCGCCGGTGGTCGCGAGCCGGACCCTTCGAGGACTATGTCGAAGCCGTTCGCTTTCAGGAAGGACACATAGCGTTCATGCCGACGCTCTGGCGCACGCTATCGTCTGCATTTTCCGTCGCAACCGGAGCCGCAATTGGACGCGAGGGATCTATGATCCAGTTTGCGACGGCTGTGACGTCCTGGGTTGGCAAACGTTCGCCTCTCCCCGCGATTCCATTGTCCCGCCAAGTCGCTTACGGTGCAGCTGCGGCTGTTGGAGCAGCTTACCAGGCTCCCATTGCCGGTGTATTTTTCGCTGCCGAGATTGTTCTGGGCGAGTGGGTGTGGGCCGAAGTACCGCGGCTGGCGTTGGCGTCCGTGGCCGGATGGTTGACGAGTCGCACGTTGCTGACAAGCGGCCCGCTCTTTCCCGTCCCCGAGGTATTCCGGCTTTCCCCAGAGATGCTCTGGGCCATTCTGCTCGCGATCCTTCTGGGAGTCGCCGCGCCGCTCTATCATTTGATGTTGCGTAGTTTTCGGTTTGCCCGCCGCTTACCCTTTGCTCTTCTGTGGGCCGGTTTGACCGTCGGGGCCTTGAGTCTTGTTCGACCTGCGGTATGGGGCAATGGAGACTTGGCTCTGATTGAGACTCTCAAAACGACTCCTGGGATTTGGAGTATCACGTGTTTGTTGATTCTTCGACTGGCTGCAACAGCTCTGTGTGTGGGAGCCGGAACTGTGGGAGGAGTATTCACGCCCACGCTCTTTGCAGGGGCCGCTGCAGGTCTCATCGCTGGACATCTGCTGCACGTCGCTCAGCCCGCTCTCTTCGCAGTCATCGGTGTGAGCGTCTTCTTGTCTGCGGTAACTCATGCGCCGTGGATGTCTACATTTATGGCGGTAGAGCTCACTGGTCAATGGCACCTCTTCCCTTATTTGCTGGCTGGCAATGTACTCTCGTGGAAAGTCTCCCGCTCGCTATCGTCGCGCTCTCTGTATGCTATTGCTACGGTCGAACCTGCCGGATAGACGCAGTATCCATCGCTGCAATATTTACTGCGTACTCCTTATGAAAGCAGCTGCTCAACCATGATGGAGAACTTCCGAATTCGCGTCTTTCGTAGCGTTGCTCTGCACTTGAATTTTAGCCGAGCGGCTGAAGAACTGTTGCTTACCCAGCCTGCAGTGACCCAACAAATCAAGGCTATCGAGGATGAATTCGGCGTTCCGCTGTTCGATCGCAGCGGCGGCCATATTTCACTGACACCGGGAGGCGTCGCCTTGCTTCCCTTTGCAGAGAAAATGAAGACATTGGGAGAGGAAGCGATCTCCGCGGTCGCCGGAGCATATGGCAATCAGGCGGGTGAGCTTACGATTGGCGCATCGCAAACGATCAGCCAATATCTGCTGCCTACGTTTCTTGCCGGATTTCTAAAGAGAAATCCGAAGGTATTGCTCAAGGCCCGCAGCGGCAATACCGATTCGATTCTTGAGGCGCTGGTATCCCGCGAGATCCAGTTAGCCCTTATTGAAGGGCCTGAACAGCGTAAGGATGTACACATCGAACCATTCATGGAAGATCACATGGTTTTAGTCGTGCCTGCGGCGCACGAATGGGCCGATCATGAGATTGCGCTCGAAGATCTGAAGAGCGAGCCACTCTTGATGAGGGAATTTGGTTCAGGATCGCGGCGGGTTGTGGAGCAGGCCCTCGCCGTCGCTGGTCTGCGAACTAAGAGTCTGAGGGTCATCATGGAACTCGACTCGACAGAGGGACTCCTCAACGCGGTTGAAGCAGGACTCGGAGTGACCTTCGTTTCACGCTGGGCGGTGCGAAATCAACTCTTTCTAGGTACGCTGAAGCTTGCTCGGATCCGTGATCTTAAACTTTCGCGCAGATTCTCGATGGCCTATCCAGCCGGCCCGCTACCTACAGGGAGCGTGGGCGCTTTCCGTAGTTTCCTTCTCAGCGAAGCAAATGACATTGCTCCAAAGCGCATGAAGGAGGATAGCCAGAAACAGAATAAGGCTTAGTCCATTCTTTGGGTACGTATTCTGATATCCCGGACGATAAATGATTGGATTTGGCCGGAAGGTTTCTGAACCTTCGGATCTTGCATCGTCTACAGCCTTCTATGTCATTATGACGTTGTAGCCTCATATCCGATACTCCGGCTAGGAGTACACCAGACGTGGCAATCGATTCCCAAGATCGTGTCAGAGGCCCGTAATATTTCTTCGCAGAACACATCCATTGCCCCAAAATGGGGCGCGGCTCTGCCGAGGGTAGCATGTTCTAGCGTTCGCAAAACATTTCTCGAAGATAGATTCGGTCAAGACTGCGACCATGACTGGTTATTCGGACACCCATTCTTTATTGGGTGAGAGGGTGCCCACTCAGTCAGTCGGTCTGGCTTGCGCACACCAAAATACATTTCAGGCTTACCCTCGATGAAGGGCTCTGGTGCAAATAGTGAACTGGGATCGGATAGAATGATGGCTGGGTGAATGAAGGAAAACCAGACTGGCACTTATCGGCTTTCTGGTCATGAGCGAGGCCAATCAGCAGGGCGACTAGGACGTTTCTCGCGCTGGAGAGTTTACGCCCGTTTGGCAAAGAAATTGCGGTTAGGGATGTCCAGTGCGTCCTTAGTCTCTTTTTCTAACCTGCGCTTCCATAAAAGCTTTCCAGAAGGTCTCCTTTAGCGACTCGCTTCGCTTCATCCGACCGATAAGGATCTTCGATAGAAGCTAGGGGCAAGGCCGAAGCGCCGGGTAAAAGAGGCGGTGAAGTGAGCGTGGCTGCGAAACCCGCACGCGAGGGCGATGTCGATAACTGATATTGAAGCGGAAGTAAGCATCTTCTGCGCTTGCTGCAGCCGCAGCTCGAGAAGGTGACTATGGGGCGTGATCCCCATGGTCTCTTTAAATATCCTCATGAAATGCGCTCGGCTGTATCCGCTTTCTGCGGCAAGTGTGGAAAGCGAAAGATCTGAATCTAGCTCCTCGTGCATTCTTTCGAGCACGCGACGCAGAAGATGACGAGGAAAGTGTGGATCGGCTTTGGGCTTCTCCTGGGGCAATAAACGAGACGCAAAGAGGAGCCGGGTTCCGAGCTCCACAAAGAGAGATTCAATTCCCATTGCGTCGTATCCTCGTCCATCAGCTGCTCTATGGATAAGCAGGTGCATGAGCTTTCGGAGTGCACCGTCGTCGGTACCGTGCAATGGTTGGAGTGGACCGCTTGGCCGCCGATCCATCTCTAGTTCTAGATTATGTAGAAAGAGAGGCGGTAAAGAGCACACCAACACGGAGTGATCTAACTTCGTTCGTACTGCCCCGCGTATACCCGGGATCAGAGTCGTTATTGTTCCTGGAGGCTTCCTGTAACGTGCGAAGGATCCCTGTTTTACTTCTATTTCGCCGACCGACGGTGTCTGTTCCCAAAGCATGAGGTAATGCTGATCGATTGCCTGACTTGACCTAGCGCCAGCTGTCATGATGTGACGTTCGATCCTCAGCCCGTTCCAATGGAGCGATGATGCACGAGCGGCTAACCTAGAATCTTCGAGCAGATTTAAAATAGGATTTTGAGTCATAACACTTCTATCTATATTGACGATGTCAATCGACTTTCCGTGTTTCTTGGTTTCGAGATCCATAGAAAGACGGCCCCGGCTGTTTTATGCGGATAGCGAGCCAAAAAGCGATCTTGCCTCGCAATGAACCCCAAAACTATAAGGGGTACTGCTCGTGAATCAGTTGAACACGGCAAGACTCACGAGCCATATTCACCCTGCGCTCGCGATAGAGATCCTTCAAATCCAATCAGTGCGAAGATAGCCAGCCAAAGTCTAAGACGAGGCATATCGACCTCCAACTGCTACTGATTATCGCAACCTGTCGCGGGAACGAACCGTCACTAGATTGCGCCGATATCGCAGTCTTGCGCAAATCGACCGATCAGAGAGGTTCATAAAGAATTGCTTGCCTCGCGCGGGAAAGAGTAAATGGCAAGAAGACGATATCAGGGCAATAACGTGAATGTAATGGCTACAAATCCTGGCTAATGTTCCAACATAAGAGTGAATCGCTTCACTGCTTCGCGCCTACATCGTGAGGCAAGGTGATTACCAGAATGAACATAGCTTTCTTGTCGATATTGACAGCATTCATTTGCAGGAAAATAAAATTAAACTCTGGCCACGCAACGCCAATGATCTTGCTCGCTGTAGGCATGCTGCTTATTTCTGCATTCTCGTCTGGAGCACAAACTCCCTACGCTCAGCCCAAAGGGCCATCGCCAGATCCGAGCCGTCCCTCACTGATTCCTGCAAATTTAGAAAAACTTTGATCTGTAGTTAGTACGTAAATCGCGGAAGGAAAGATATGAGTCGAGAAAATCACATGGGAAGTAAGAACAACACCCTATCGCGGAGAGATTCTTTGACGTCCAGCTCAGCTGCCTTTACGGCTGCTGCATTCATAGGAAAGATGGAGGGACAAAAGATGGAGCAGACAAGCGGGTGGGATAAGAGCTTGAGCGGTAAAGTAGCCGTCGTAACAGGAGCGGCGCGCGGTATCGGGAGATCAGTCGCAGTCGCGTTTGCACGCAGCGGAGCCCATGTCGTTGGCATCGATATCTGCACAACCGTGGATCCTCGATCGGGCGTTGAACCCGCGACTCCCGATGATCTAGAGGCAACTGGAGAGCTAGTGAAGGGGGCTGGCGCTACATGGAAGAGCATCATTCTCGATCAGCGAGAGCTTCCGAAGCTCCGCAATGCGGCTGCCGATGTCGAGAAAGAGTTCGGACATATCGATATTCTGTTCGCTAACGCCGGCATCCAGGCGTTCCGTCCCCTCCTGGAAATGGAGGATGCAGATTGGCATATTCAGATTGACGTCAATCTCACCGGAACAGCGAACACAGTTCGCGCCTTCGGTCCAGCGATGCTTCGGCGCGGTTCAGGAAGAATCATTATGACCACGTCCACTCAAGGTAGACACGGCACCTTCAATGGTGCTGCATACTCCGCGTCGAAGTGGGGCATTATCGGGCTAATGAAGTCCGCCGCTTTGGAGCTTGGAAGGCATGGCATTACTGTCAACTGTTTGGTCCCTGGCCTCATCGACACTGCTCTCACGCGACATGAGGAACGCTATGAACAGGCTCTGCAACTCGCGGGTCGGACGCCATCGGGCGATGTGAAGGCTGACGAGGCGGCTGCGAGGAAGGTGCTGCAGGTGAGATCGCCGCTAGGCGTTCCTTGGATCGATCCAGCGGAGATGGCGCCAATGGTCGTATTTCTCGCATCTGACGCAGCACGCATGGTCTCTGGAGCAACCTTCGACGTGACTGGCGGTGACAGCGCAAACAACGTATGAACGCGGGCGATCCTGCCTTCAATCGTGAATTCGCTCGTTGTTTTTCACGCCATTATTCGTAGAAATGCCATTAGAAGATTATTTCTTCTGGCCTATTGATGACAGTTCACCTAACGCCCTGAGCGAGGTTCGCCACCACCGGACCTTTGAGGGTGGGGAACTTTTCCGAAAATGTGGGATGACGACGTGGCAGGCTTTGGTTCGGCTAAAAATTTAATTCAACTACGGTACTCCGAACGACCTCTAAAATCACTTCGGAAAGCTCCTCAGGGCGGCTTCGAGGAACGAAGTGCCCGGAAGAGATCGACCGTGTCTTGGCATTTAGCTGCTTAGCCAAAGCATGTTGGTCAGCAGGTGCAAAGAGCCGATCCTCTTCGGCGACGACGTACCAACATTGCTTCTGGCGCCAGCCCTCCACATTGACGGAATCGCCAAGTAGCGCCGATGCAACCGGCTTCTGCACCGCATGGAGAAGGTAGTTTTCCTCAGTTGGGAGGTCATGGGCCAGTACGTTGGTGAAAGCGCTGGAGTTCGCCCAGAGGAGGCCGTAGCTGTCCGGTGTAAGCACTATCGGAACGGGCGAGGGGTGGTGTTGCATGAAATCGCCAAAGCTTTGCCCGGCAACTGGAGCCGACGCAGCGACGTAGACGAGCGCCCTAACTGATTCATAGCGAGACGCTATCTCAGTGATGACAGCGCCGCCATAGGAGTGACCAACTAAAACGAGTTGGCTGGCCGACCGGCTTTCGATGTGTTGAGCAAGTGACAGGACATCGGACTCAAGGCTGTTGAGACACAATTGTGTGGCGGAAGCTAAGACATCGTGCTTGCGAAGCTGTTGAATTACTTTGCTCCAGCAGCTTGCATCCGACCAGCCTCCATGGACTAGTATGACTTCGAGGTTCTTGCATTCATTGACCATCTAGCGTGCTAGACTACGCGGAAAGGAACGGTCGAATGTCGCAAATGGGCCAACAGTTAGGAGCCCGACTTTCTACGGCGCCTGTTGACTTCCGGTTGCCTCCATACCACCTCGAAATGCATATGCACTCGGAGGGACAACTGGTTTACGTACATCGTGGCAAGATGGCCTTGATGTTTAGGGATGCGGCGTGGGCTGTGTTCGGTCCTAGTCTCGTCTGGATTCCAGCAAATTGCCCACATAGCGGAAGCGCCATAACCGCCTTTACTGGTGCGACGTTTTGGGAGGCAGAGCTTCCAAGGTTGCGATTTCCGCCAAGACCGTGTCGGCTGGCTATTCCCCCCAAACTGAACCTTAGCTGCTTTCTGACGGGATCGCGTGGCAAGGTGAGATCGATAATTGGCAACTTGCTGTATGCAGGCCAGAGAACGAATTTTGCGCTGGCTCTGCCACGCTTGCCGGCAATGCGTTATCTGGCTACCGTCATGATGGTGACCCCGAATCTAATCATGGACGTGGATGTCGCAGCCGATCATATTGGCATGAGCCGACGGTCATTCACCAGACGCTTTCGTATCGAGACCGAATTGTCCTTCGCACAGTGGCGCCGTGCTCTGGTCACTTATTGTGCAGATGTACTCTTCCGCGACAAGGAATCCGTATCATCCATCGCGCATCAACTCGGCTACGACAGTGTCAGCGCCTTCATCGCGATGTACCGCAGAACCAGAGACCGCACGCTCGCTGCAAAAGAACTAGTCGGTTGATGCTCGAGGAAGGCGTAAGCATCCTCGGAAGAAACCCCACGCTACGATACCACCGGTAATTGCAAACACCCATGACTGCAAGAATTGTCCTGCCTTCACGAGGGTATGTCAGATCCCCTACTTGCTCAATGGCAAGGCCGATCTCTCAGGGGATATGGCGCACCGCATCGAGAAAGATTTTGGAGTGAAGATGGATACGCTGATGAGGATGCGGTCGTCTTATGACATTGTCAAAACGCGCAAGCGCGAGAATCGAATCCGTGTGCCGCGCATTTCGTTATTGGCAATCACACATTAGCGTGAGACAACATGCCGGGGACTCCGCGGCTCTGCTGGAAAGCGGATGACTTGAGGGGAGAGGCCGCTGCACGAAGAACAGCCGGCAGCTTCTCCGCCTTCATGTCCGGGCCAGGTACGAACTGCTCGGGCTTCAACAAGAACTTCCCCCTCGGTGGCCTCGCCATCTCAACCGTGCCAAACTTGACATCCGCAGACGGAGCCTTCGCGGCAACTGCACCAACGCCACCAGCACAGGAGTCGCGCGTAACTCTCAATTCACCGGACTACAACGATGTTGAGGCAATCTTCACCAAGCTTTCGGGCTGCCCACGACGCCCGTTCTTGGCGAGAACGCAAAGAACGAAATTCGCGCAGACACCTTCAACCTCTTCAGCAGCTCAACCTGATCTGCGGAGGCGCGGACATCATCAACTTCGGCATCGTCAACAAAATCACAGTGCGAGCTTTAGCCAGACACAAGGTGCCCTGGGCTCGCTCACCGTCGAACTGCAAGCTCGCTTCAGCTTCTAGTTATCCAGCCTCTCCAGCGGTGGGCCGTCATATAAATGGCCCTCGAAATGCGTCTAGAAATAGCTGAGCCAGCGCTTCTCCGGATGTGCGTGTTTGTAATCCGCATAATACCGCATGGGCCAGTAAAGCGAAATAACGATCGTCATCCAGATTAGATAGACAGCTGGAAGGCTAAACCCGTACCCCTGAGGCAGCCCCAAAGCATGCCACCCATACCCCATCAATGCGGTCAGGACAAACGTCACAGAGTGGATAACGTAGATATGAACCAGGTAATACGCCATCGGCACCCGACCGTAAACCTCAACCGATTTGCGAAGCCATAGAGCCTTTCCTGATCCCAGAAGCGAGTCAAACCACGCCAGGAGCAAAAGAGAAAGTCCCAGAGTTACCGCGCAGTACTGCAGAGAGGGCGGATACTTTTCCACGTTGAAAAAACCTTTGATAGCGACCGCCACACCCGATGAACTTGTCCATGATGTGGAATCGCCATAGCCATGCAAACTGCGCAAAATGGCAAAGAGCACAAGCAGGTTCGCGCCGCACACCACAGTAAACTTTGCACGCCAAGCGTCAGGCAAAGCCATAACGCGGCCGAAGCAGAATCCCAGAGCCATCACCCCATTCCAGGGAATGGCTGGATAAATGACATAGATCACTGGCTTACCTGCGACTACAAGAAAGCCCGGCTCATGCAAAAGGTGCCAAATATTTGCCCAAGGCCCAAGAGAACTGGCATGAACGTGATCGAACGCGTTATGGCCCGCAATAAAAGCCAGCCCGGTGACGGCAATCGCCGGCAATGGCAAGCAGATAAGGCCGGCAAGCATGACCATGGAGATGCCAATAGCCCAGAGCACCTGAAGGGAAGGCATGGACAGCGAAAACTGCCAACCATAGGTATTTACGGTCATCTCCAGCCAAATCAGCCACAGGCCACGCGTAATCAGAAAGAAGGATAGCTCGGCCTTTGTCTTACCGCGGGCCAATTGAAGATAGACCGAAAGGCCCGCGAGAAAAATAAAGGTGGGAGCGCAAAGATGGGTTATCCAACGCGTAAAGTACAAAGCCGTCGATGCTCGAGATAAATCGTCTGTCATCAAAAGTTGGGGTGCAAAGTAATCGCGTGTGTGATCAAGCGCCATGAGAATCATGGCGCCCCCCGAAGTACATCAATTGAGGGAATACGGCTCAAGGGCTTCCTCGCCTCAAAGGAGCCGACTAATTGTTCAGCCTGACGCATGTCCAAGTTGGACCTTCGTAAAGCACGAATTGAAGCAGTAGAATTCACATCATCCTTTCCGTATTCGTTGATATTTCAGCAGATTTACAAGACCCCGCAACCCAGATAGCCATCAGAAACGTGGTCAACTACCAAGTTCATATCGAGAGCACACGAAAATCAACATAACCGGCTAAAGTCCGCACGCTGCTTACAATATTTTTCGCTCAAGCATTTATTCCGGCCAACCAGGAGTGGTGTAATGCGTGTCCATAGAGATGAGTTGACTAGATCTGGCGTGCACGATCCTCTGTGCCGATGGAATAGTTAGTGTGGCGCAGCTTGAAGGTCCTACGTGCAAGCTTTCAAGAAGGAGCGACGGAGATTTGTGCGGAGACGCAAACCGGAATTTCGTTTTTGATCAAAGAGACAGGTCATTGCTTTCTTGTAGCTAAAGTTGTGCATGGCCACCATCCACGGAGATCTCGGCTCCAATAATTAATTTGCTGTCTGAGGACGCCAGAAATACTGCAGCCTTCGCTATTTCATCCGGATCCGCGAACTCGCCAGTCAGGAGCTGCGTAGCAAACATTGCTTTGATCGCCGGAATTTGATCTTCAGGCAAGCCGTTATTAAGCATCATCGGCGTATCTGTAGGACCGACAGTCAAGACATTTGCCCTGATTTTTCGCTGCTGAAGCTCCACGGACCAGCACCTAGCGAAACCCCGAAGTGCCGCCTTGCTCGCGACGTAGACACTCCCCCCTGGAATGCCTTTTGTCGCTGCAGACGAGCCGCAAAGTATGGTCGAACTCCCATCAGGCATCAAGGGAAGTGCCTTCTGAACAGTAAAAAAAAGACCGCGTACGTTCACATCAAAGATCGAATCGAAAAAGCTCTCCGAAACCTGCTCAAATGGAACCGGATCCCCGACGCCTGCGTTTGCGAACACAATGTCGACGCGTCCTCGCTCGTGACGTATTTGTTCGTAGAGTAGGTCCAAATCCGCGTTGATGGTAACGTCGCCGCGCACAGCTGTCGCGTTCTTCCCGAGGGACTGGATCGCATGGTCAAGCTCTTTTTGCCGCCGGCCAGTGATATACACGTGAGCACCTTCTTCAACATAGCGTTTGGCTGTTGCAAATCCGATACCGCTATTTCCGCCCGTGATGACCGCGATTTTACTTTCTAGTTTTTTCATAGGTCTCCGAATGGTTGTTGTGCGTTGTCGCGTGATAGAAGACGATCCAAGGGTGGGGTCTTGGGACATCTCTTTCACCGGACCGCTCGTAGGTGTTAGCGGCAGGAACCTGTTGGTCGGTCGCCAAATCTCAAGTTGTGCTCACAGATGCCAGTAGTGTGTTCGTGGTGTGCTTCAATTTTGTGTTCCGCTGCGGTCTCTGGACGCTTCAAGATAGAGCACATCCGCATCGGAGATGACCCGCTTTGACAAATCAAATAGTAACGGGTGACTGTCCTCAAGAAACGGCAAATACACCTCGAGAAAGATCGGGAGATCTCCAATACTTAATCGAACGCCGCAAAGATGACACCCTACCCTACAACACCACCGACGATTGTGAACACCCAAGACTGAAAGAATTGTCCAGCAGCCTCGATGGAGGCAAGATCCTGAAGCCAGATATCCACTTCTTGAGGTGTCACTCGCCCCCCTTCAATCGCCGAACGCAACGTCCCATTGCTCAAGTGGAAGCAGAATTCGTATGGTGTAGATATAGCTTGCAAATCAACAGAAATGTCTTCCAACCCCGCAGCTCGCAATAAGTAGGGCAGTTCACGACCAGATGTTGGATTGACACAGGCATCCGCAATCAGAGCTGTCATCTTGCGTGTTTGCAAATGGTCGTTGCTGAAAATAGCTGTGCTCTCGAAATCAACATCTGCCAGGACCACTCGACCTCGGCGTTTCGTCACGCGGATCATTTCAGAGATGACTCTCTCTCTGTCTTTGATATAGAGGAGAACGCGCTCCATCCGTGTCGCGTCGAAAGTATTGTCGGCATAAGGAAGCTGATACGCATCGCTTGTCCTGAACGTGACGTTGCTTACGTCTTGCGCCCGCATCTTCGCTTCAGCAATCATGTCGCCGCTGATGTCCACACCCTCGATTGTGCCATGCACACCCACCAATCGGGCCATTTCGATCGCTGCCGTTCCATGCCCACAACCTACATCAAGCACATGGCTGCCTAGAGCGAGGTCCATCGCTTTGTATGTTGAATTTCGGACCTCCTTTATTTTGGGTGCTCGATCTACCATATCCAGGAACTCGATGAAGTACCGTGGATTGTCAGACAAATCCAGTTGAGCGAATTCACCTACTTGAGCCATACTTTATCCTTTTTGTTAAAGAGTGAACGTGCTATGGATACCGTCATACATGGCGAACCTTAGGCCGTACTGTTGGAGCGGCAGCCCGATAGCTCCTGCGTTTCAAGACAGTACAGTTTTCATTTTCATTCTGACTTCTCCAATCTCCCGGCTAGACTATCGACGGCTGTTTCACACGCATCGCAATGGCATATCGTCGAGGCTATATGCAGCGAATCGTTCTGATCTTTTCTCTGCTTATCTTTAGAAGGCGCCTTCTCGAAGAGACGGAGGAGCTCGCGTATTGCTTCGGGGTGGATGTACGGTAGCATTTTTCACTTTTAAGACATTGCATCGTTATGAAATACAGCGAGTCTCTGGAGTCCTTATTTCCTGAATGCACTCGTAGGATCAATCGTCGGTGGCACGTTCAGAGGCAGAGATTCCCTTGTGATTTCGTGTGCCTTACGGATCGCTGCCGCGTAGCTTGTCATTACGCTGCTAGAGCGAGATAGGCCCGTTCGCGGTGAAGCGGTTCGAGGGATCGAACTGACGCTTGATCCGCATCAGCCGCTCCGTATTGGAGCCGTAGACATGTGCCAGCTGCTCCGTTTCATTCGGGCCCAGGAGGCTTGCGTATCCACCCGGCAACGAGAACGGCTCCAGTGCCCTTGACGTCTCAGAAGCCCAAACACGGTTCTTCTCATCGGCTTCGGCGCTCTGATCTTCCCAGGCTGCGACGATGCTGACCAGGAAATGCGGGCTGCGAATAGGAAAGGCAGTGGCATCAACAGGCACAAACGTAGGCAGGCCGTGGAACGATTGAATGGCGATAGCGGAGAACGGAGAGCTCTTGGCCTGCGCTGCAGCCAGCAACACCTGGACAACGTCCGGGCCAAGTGCTGGCAGCCATCGTGTCTGCTGTGCATAACGCCTGCCCGGGACTGCATTTGCCTCGAAGAGCGAGAACAGGTCCTTCGGCTTCATCGGCCCAACCTTCGCGAGTGCCGGCTCGCCAATCGCCGTAAGATTTTCCACCTCGGCACTTCCATCCGCAAGGTCACCTTGCCAACAAGGCGCAAGAGCAACGGCAGGCTTTCCGTCAGGCGCGGTCACAAGAGCCAATGTTGCCGCAAGATCGTTGGGAGCGCTTGCCATGTACCGTCCATAGCTCTCTAGTAGAGCAGCGGCCCCGCTCCAGGGATAGAGAATTTTGCCTGCGAGGATATCTGATACAGGATGTAGCCTCAGTTCCAATGACGTAACGACGCCGAAGTTTCCTCCTCCGCCTTTCAGCGCCCACAGCAGCTCTGGGGACTTTTCGTTGCTGGCAGTCTCGAGAGTCCCGTCCGCGAGGACGAGCTCGGCGGAGAGCAGGTTATCCGCTCCAAGTCCAAGGCCCGGTGTCAGTGGACCATAGCCTCCGCTCAGGGCGAAGCCAGTGATGCCGACATGGCCGACCGCACCGGTGATTGCTGCCAGTCCACACTCTCCGGCACGCGCCAGGACCTCATTGCTCTTCGAGCCGCCGCCTACTCTAGCTACTTGCCGTTCCGCATCGACATCCACGGTCGCCATATGGATAAGATCTATGACCATCGCGCCTGACCGCACGGAGCGGCCTGCCCAGTCATAACCACCTCCCAGTACAGCAATAGGCATGCCATTGCGATTGGCGAAACAAACAGCAACCGACACTGCAGCAGCATCGAACGGACGCACAATCAACTCCGGATAGTGATCGACGGCACCATTCCAGACCCGGCGCGCCTCGTCGTAGTGGATACCCGAGGGTTCGATTACCTCGCCATGGAATAGGTTCCTAAGTTCATCGTTAACTGCCAGCGAATAACGCATGAGTGATCTCCATTTAATCTATGTAGGTAAAAATTGTTGGGGGGCGCGCCTAGAACGTTATCGACCCACAATCGCTACCTCTACATTGTCCAGCTCTCCGCAGATAGTCGCTTTAGGGAAAGTCTCTTTCGCCCTTTCGCTTTCTCCGAGAGCATCAACATCTATAAGTATCGAAATTCCGCGCGCGGCCTGCTTTCGAAATCGTCTCATCTAGTGACGAGCTAACACATTCTCCCGATACTTATCCCCGCCCCGAACGTCTATTCAAGGTCCTGCGCAAGCTGTTCGTCTACGAGAAACATGTAGTCCCAAAAGAGAGGGTGAAACCTTACCATCTATCTACCGTTGCGGTATGGGTGGAAGCAGGCCCAAATCACTCATTCCTTCTTCAAGAAGAGGATCAGGAAATCCGTCACGCACAACTATTAGCTGGGTCCTGTTCGCGGCACAGTACTTCTTACCAGGAGAAAATACTATGATTCAAAGTTTGATCTGCTCACTAGGCGTGGTTCGACCTTCGACCGCTCACATCGGTCACCGAGCGGGAAGCAAAGCGCTACCGAATCGTCTGGCCCAACATATTGATCGAATTCCTGTTGGGGTTGAACGGTCTCTACGCAGCATTGCCGTTTCAGCCGTGCTTGGGTTTACATTTACCCTGCCGTTGATTGCACAAAGTTCTATACCTGCGCAATCTCCGTCGGTCGAAAGACCCAGGCCTTCTACTTCATACACAGAACAGGAACTAGAAAGGATGGTGCCAGCCGCCCGCCCGGAAGATGTTAGTACTCCGGAAGCCGCGATACGAGCTTTGCATCAGGCAGTCTCTGGTCCCAGAGGAGACTGGAACCCTGACCGACTTCGTTCGCTGGTGCTCCCAAGTGTCATGTTCACATATAACGATGTCGGGGAAGACGGCGTTACTCGCATCTCGACCGTCACACTCGATGACTGCATCAGAGAGTTCAAAAAGATTCATCAGCGGACGGCTTGGTACGAAAAAGTCATTGATATACCCGTCCTGGCTCGGATACAGCGGAATGCTCAGGTCACATTGGCGACATTGAGCGCACGGGAAATCGAGGGCACGCACCCCATTCCGGATGAATCCAATATTACGACCGCAACTACCACCTTTATCTATATTGAAAAGCGCTGGTGGATCGTGAGCCATACCTGGTAACGAGGATTCAGGCGGCCAGGGTACTCACGAGGAGCCGGCATGCTGCGTTTCGTTGATGAAGCGTCCATCCGACAAGTTATCCGTTGACTGAGTTTGTAAGGCCCGGTGAAACCGTCGCGCAGGAATCGGCCGCTTTATGTAAAGGAGCGAAGAGGGTGAGACTTTTCCTGTAATGGCTCTTCGCCGCGAGAATAAAATGACCGGAATCGATGTTAATTGAACATGCCGTGGTTCGACTCTTTGATTTTCGAGTGCTCGTCACTCTCAGATAAAAAAATAACATTCTTAGGAGCATACGTGTCACTACCAAGTAACGATGCAGAACTGTTTGAATCTCTCCACCAATTCGTCACGACCTGGAAGCTGCTTGGCAAAGGCTTTCCGCATGCCGATCAGAGCGATCGACCAGGTCTGGCTGTTAGCTGGCCTGACACCAGTTTTCCGTTTTACAACATTCTCTTCCTGAATGAGCCCGTAAGCGACGCCGAGGTGCTCAAAAGCAAAGCGCAAGAGGCGTCTGACTACCTGCAAGGTAAATCCCATGGCGGGCTGTTTGTCGTATTTCACGACTATCTCAGCGGATCTGCAAAGGAAAACTTCACAGAGACTTTGGCCGAGGCAAAGCTCGTTGCGGCCATTCCGGCAACCGGCATGGCCGGCAACATCTTTCCGTTGGAAGCGAAGGGGCATCCTGACCTGCAATTCGTCAGGATTGAAGACGACGCAACCATACAGACCTTTGCGGAACTAAACTGCGCCGCTTACAACCTGCCAATGGAAACAGCGGTTTCCGTGGTGAAGGATCATTCGCTGTGGAAAGACCACGCCTATGGATTCCTGGCGTATGAGGGCGACAAGGCAGTTGGCACAGCAACAGCGATCATCAATGAAGGTTGTCTTTTTCTGTTTCTGGTCGCCACGCTTCCAGAGGCGCAGGGTAAGGGCTACGGTGAGGCCGTGGTGCGTTATGCCTTGCAGACGGCTCATGAAGCAACCGGTCTTCAGCGCACCGTACTGCATGCCACGGAGGCGGGTTACCCCATATATGCTCGCCTTGGCTACCACCCGACGACGAAGCTGTTTCTCTGCATGCTGCAACCCTAAGCGCCATACAGCACAGCTTCGGCATTAGTCGTTACTGCTTTACGATGAGGGCAATATCCTTGGGCTCTAATGGTGGTAGCTTCCAGCTTCCACCATTAGAGTCTGTTCGTGACGGGATCTGAATTTGTCTGGGCTGGTCTCCGTTTGGCGCGATTTGCTTAGTGAATCGCGCCAAGTGAAGGTGCGCAGCATCCCCTCTGAAAGAGGGGACGCCACAACTACACCTATTGTCGGTGTCACCGCCGAACCGCTCCCACTTGAGCTTGCGGATTGCGAGAGCGGTTCTCCCTGGACGAATTGACAACATCTCTCAACTCGAACCCACAGTCGATGAAGATTTTATGGTCACGACCAGAAGATCACTGCGAGAATTGTGTCGAATTACATCGCGAGCGTCGGTGCAAGAAACCGATGCGGACGAACCCACGGCCTGAAGTGGGCCGAGACTTCGTTTTAGCGACTTTTTATTTTCAGTTGTTTTGTTTTTGAAAAATTCCCGAATTGAACTCGCACAAATGTCCGGGCAAAGAGCTCCTCTTACCCTAAACAAATGACCAGTGTTCGTCTTCGCTGGGAAGTCTATTGCATCATCAATCATCAATCTTCTCTTCGAACACACCTTGGTTCGATAGTGCTACGGAAGCACGGCTTCGATTATCTTGACTGCGTGCGCGATCGGATAAAGGGTTGACATCTTCGTTGCCGCACTCTTCGCGGCGGATCCATAACTGGGATGACTCAGCACTTCCTCGATTGCTGCTTCGAGGGTCGTCTTATTCAACTCAGTGAGAGGAATGACTTTGCCAACGCCCAGATGGGCGATGCGCATCGCGATACCAGGCTGCTCGCTTGCAATCGGAACCGCCACCATTGGAACTCCGAACTCCAGACAGTCGAGCGTGGTATTCAAACCTGCGTGGGTGATGCACAATGTCGTGCGTCGGAGGAGTTCGCGCTGAGGCACAAATGTCGCCAACTTCACATTAGGCGGAACATTGTGAAACGAATCTGGATCGAGAGCGTTACTGCCCAGTGCGATCACCGTCTGTGCATTGAAGAGACCACATGCCTCGATCATTGCCTCAAACACAAAGCGCAGTCTGTTTTGCAGCGTACCACATGAGGCAAAGATCAAAGGACGCCCGTCCAGCCAATCCCATTCGAAAGGGATATCAACGGATTCATTATCATCCCTGAGCGGCCCGACCATATGAAGCGTCGACGGAGCTTGGCGACGGGGTAAATCCAGAAAGGATGGTTGCTGAACAATCTGTGCCAACGATGAAAAAGATTCCTCTATATTCCTATAAGGCGGCAGCTTCCACGTGGCGCGCTGTCCATTGATCAGTTCCAGTAGCGGCACCAACGCCTGATCAACTCCCGCCCACCCTTTGCAATTTCTCTCTTGACCAGCTGGCGAATCGTCGTAGGGCCACAACATGGCAGGTGGTGGGATCATATCTTCTCGATTTATCAGAAGTGCATTCGCGAGTGAAACAAATGGCACTTCTAAATGCATGGCGAGCGTGTCGGCGGCAAAGTATACCTGATCTGCAATAAGCAAATCGAGAGATTCTCTCCTCAATGTCTCCGGGAGATCACGGAAGCCAGCGCGAAAGAGGGTCATCATGCGTTCCACGTAATAGGCAAAGGCTGGCTGCCCTGAGAGTGCTGCAATCTTCTCCATTATCTCTTTCAAAGACCCGAGCGGGTATTCCTGTGTCGCGTATGGAACGAAGTGGATGCCAGCAGCTTCAATCACACCTTCTGTATCGAGCAAATTGAAGAAAATGGGTTGGTGCCCATGTTGCTCGAGCGCCCTCGCCAACGCGAGGGAGGGGAAGAGGTGTCCGGTTGCATAAAGAGTAAGGATGCCGATACGTGCCAATGAAGTTCTCCTATGGGTAAAGTTGCGCAAAACAGACCGGGGTGACTGTCAGGATTCCAAGTCCTGTTTGAACTCCTGAGCAGCTAGCAGTGTCAGACTTTTTTCGATTTGATTGAGAGTGCGTACAGGGAATTGTGATTTCTTCGTCAAGAGGTAGTGTGTGCGCTTTCACATGTTGTGCCGAGCTCCCTGGGAATGAATGAAACGGGAAATCATTGCGCAGATTTGATCTGGTACTTCAATCGGGGAAAAATGACCTGAACCGAGTGTTTTGCTACTCACTAGTTGGGGAGTAACTACGTGAATCGTTCTAGTTGGACAAGCGGCGTGATCGAGTGAATATAAGGGATAGGAATCCGGCAAGCACTCGCCGCGGAAGTTGCGTCAACCAACTGATTGCGAAAGGTGGACGCGAGAACATGCTGCTGTACGTCTATTTTCTCAATTACTTTTCGTGACTGCGCATCAGAGGGGAGGCACAATTTATAAAGACCATTCTTGTACGCTTCGACACAATCCGAGCCTACCAACGCTTCCGCCAGGCTTGCATAGACTGCCGCCAGCATTTCTTTCGACGGCAGCATAATGGAATCCAGTATGACGAGCATGGATACTAGGTCGGGGGTGATATGCGCCTAACTCAAGAGCGATGTTGCCTCCCATGCTATGTCCGACTACGACCAAGTTTCGTAATGAGAGTTCGGTGCAGAGCCATCCCAGATCGTCGGCGAAGGTCGGCATCGTATAGTCCTGACGCGGAGCATCGCTCTCTCCATGTCCTCTGAGATCGACCGAGATAATTCGGTAAGAGCAATGGAAAAAATCCGCGAGATTCTTCAGCGAACGATGATCTAAGCCGCAACCATGCACCAGAAGCATCGGGGGCGAGGCTGTTTCGGTATCTTCAAACGCTAAGCGTACGCCTGCTCTTTCTAGAGATCGCATCAGTCAACTCCTATAATGATATTTTCATCACACTCTCTGCAAGAAAGCGTGATGGAATGAGAACCGTTCTTGCCCGCAGCCAAAGCGGACATGCTCAGCCGCAAGAAAACTGCGAGGAATATTGATTGTTTGAGAAGCTCATGTATAGCGAGTGCCTAGCAGTAATTCTTCCGCCTTCTCTCCGATCAAGACCTATCGGGCTATTGGTTTCCGGTGATCGCTCTAAGACAAATGGGGGCGTCGCAATGCGAAATTTTGCGATCTCGTAGACCGTTGAGCTGGTTTTGTCATTTTGGCCACGGGTCGAGAAACGTATAGAGGACTATGATTTATCTCCAAATGGTTCCCTCTGGACTTCGTCGCATTCTGCGCCAGACTCCACACTCGTCCCTCTTTCCATCCTGGAATGCCCGAGGGATGGAGAGAGGAGAAAAATCCGAAGTGACGAACTCAGGGAACCATTCCTACTTTCTTTGCAAAGAGGTAATAGGCCTCATGTCCGTTTTCCTGAAACATTTGCCTGACCTCATATGGGGAGAAGTGCCTGGCAAACGAATCTTCACTGTCTGCAATCGCATAGGCAGTCAGGGCCGTCGTCACGACGGCCTGCATCAGATTCTGACGGCTTACAGATTCAAAAGTGTCCGATGCCTTGTGATGGATCGACCAGTAATTGGTGAGGTCTGTCGATAAAAGAAGGGCAGGAACACCAGATCCGACAAAGGAAGCATGATCCGAACCGATTAATTCGTCGGTCGAATTGTCCATACGATCTGATCCTATGTTGTGAAGAAATGGCTCGACAGCCTGCAGAGAATCCTGCTCATCGTTGCGACCCATGGTTGACCAGCCGAGCACCGGCCCGGAACCGGTGTCTGAGATCAGGACAGCATCAAACTTATCTAGTTCATCACGATGATGTTGTGCATAAGAGATGGAGCCAAGCGTTCCTTGCTCCTCTCCTCCGAAAAGAACAAACCGGACGGTTCGACGGGGAGCCCTCTGCTGGGCTTCAATCGCGCGTGCAACGTCGAGAACGGTAGCAACGCCGGTGCCGTTATCCTGAGCCCCTGTGCCAGGATGCCAGCTGTCAAGATGTGCTCCAACGAGGACAATCTGATCGGGATATTGGCTTCCAGGAATTTCACCGACAACCTGAGGAACATCTACACTCTGCCTGATCTTTGTCTTGAAGTTAAAGGTTACTGTCACATCTCCTTGCTCCATCAATCGATGGATGAGTTGTACATCCTCGCTCCCTATCTGAGCTGTGGGTACTTTCAACATGCTTCCATCCGGGGTAGAGGTAAAAGGATCTTCTATCCCATTCTCGTAATGACCGATCGGAGCGGGCAACAGATCCCCAACAAGAATGCCCTTGACTCCAAACTCTTCCAGGAGAGGCATGACCTGCATTAAATCGACATCTACAAGATTGGCGGGCAGGCTTTGTCGATCTACCAGAGCGAAGTTTCCTCGGAGGGAGTCCTGAACTGGCTCAATCTCAGCACGAGTGATTCCCGGAACGTGCACAACCTTTGTAGAGATACCACCTTTGGGTGTGGAGGGGCTGCCTGGAAATGAATAGATGTGCAGTTCGTGTCCAAACGGCATCGTGATACTGCCGATCGCCGGGCCATCTGGCTCCCAGGCCGAAATGGAAAAGATCTCAGTATGCACATTGGCCAGTCCGAGAGCCTGCATTTTCCGCTGGGCCCATTGAGCCGCCTTCATATAGTTCGCAGATCCTGTCAAGCGTGGCCCAATCTCATCTGCGAGGTGACGATCGTATTCATACGCTTGCCCGTTTACAAAAATATCACCAACCATTTTCTGCATAGATTCGCTGGTCTGCGTTGAGACCTGTTTGCTATGGTGCGCGGGTTGCTGCGCGTTTAAGGACGGGGGCAGAACGGCAATTATTGCGACGATAAGTCTAGCTAAATTCAAGTGAGATTCTCTTTCTTGATTGAAAATAAATGATGCATTTGAATATTCCTCTCGCCTTTGAGATTCGTGATGAAATGGAAACTGTTCTTTCTCGCAGCCGAACCGAACATGCTTAGCCGCGAGAACCGTGCGAGGAATGCTGAATGGTTTAGGACCTACTGCTTATCGAGCGCTTAGCAGTAGTTTTTCCGCCTTCTCTCCGATCACAACGTGTGGGACCATTGGTTTCCCGTGATCGCTCTAAGACAAATGGAGGCGCAGCAACGCGAAGTACTCCGATCCCGCAGACTTTTGACCGACCATCAACGACTACATTTCGCCTCGTCCCATTTGTGGTGTCAGGCTGATGCGAGAAGGGGCCGAGCACATCTCAGATACCCATTATTCGATTCTTCGGGTAGCCGCGCTTTAGAAATAGTCTCGGAAAGAAGCGAAGCAGCGATTAGGCCTGCTGTCAGAAAAGCACTCGTAGCACTCGCCTGCGCCTGGCTACACCTACATCTATATGTCGATACTGCCTAGCTATGCAACAGAGCCGATTCGGCCTTCTTGGCGTCGCACTCATCATCCAAGCTCTCCAAGGGGGTGGGAATACCCTAGTCGTACTCTCCATTCACGGCCAAGGGGTCTCTGGCGTCTTCCACACTAACGGGGGGATCTGACATAGCATAGTGGCCGGGAACCGGAACTACCCCTGTAGGGGCGGCAGAGAGCTGGAAGTCTCTCTGATCTGTGACCAAAACCGGTGCACCTTGTGGTGCTGCTTTTTGCACGTCCAATTTTTGGTAAGCGATTATGCGGTTTTTTATACCTCGTAAACCAATGTTGAACTCCGTAAGGCGCTCTTTATGAAGAAAATTTCCCGTTGAAGATATGCTAGGCCTGTCTTCGAGGCTAATGATCATCTGGCATCCATTTGCGGCGATATAGTCGCGAACGGCTTCAGCTCTAGCTATAGGATTTGTAGTTGGTATAGCTGTGTTTACCCGGAGATCGGCTAACGTGAGATAACGGCCGGTGGGAGACCTTAGGTTTACGAAGCCCCGTGTACGGGGAGGAGCAGGTTCGCGCGCGACGTCACCGTAGGCCAAAATATATCGCTTTCGCCAGGTTATGAGATTGAGAGACGACGGATTATGCCGATACATATCCATTTGAAACGTCCAAAATCGTGGAAATAGAATCGCGCCGCCCGACTCCTTCATCGTGATCGTCTCCTGCCACTCTAATTTAGGCGTTTCTTGAAAAGCTTGTTTGTTCCGGAGCTTATTCAGCAGAGTTGGCGCGCTTCTCCTGTAGGTCAAATAGAAAGTCACGCTAAAACTGTGTCCACAATCGGGAGGGGGAAGCTCTCTTGCCGGGCCAGGACCAGCGATCCTATCCGGAACAACAATCCTATCCAATGTCCATCTGCTCACGCGAGGTTGTTCTCCTTAATTTGCTTGACTGGTTTATCGATGATTCACCGGCCAGCTTTATATAGAGAAACACTGATGCGTCCTATTTATTTCCGGAAGAGCGGCAGTTTGTCCCTTCGGATCGGCGAGTCCGATTTTTCTGATGCCGAACCTCGCGAGTTGAGATGACGATATTTCATCGGGAACAGTTCAATGAGAGTAAGTGTCATGGGAGTACCGTCTCGACGGCGACTTTCCGCTTAGGCATTCTCTTTGAAGAAGTGGTGTGAGCCGCCGGGATGGGACGGATGGAAGCCGCTGAGCCGATCGTACAGAGACGAAGGGAACCAGTTTCGACCACGCTCTTAACGCTGGTGATATCGACACCCTTGTTCAGCTTTTTGATCTGGAGACCACGGCTTCCGGCCCGCGTCTTTCGCGCCAGATGGTTGAGGCTTGCGCCGCCTTCGCGCATAGTGGAAATCCGAACCATTCCGGATTTCCTTACTGGCCTGCATTTACAGCAGAGGCAAAGGGATTCGCACCCTTTCGCGATGATTCATCGTGATCGCCCATGAGTGCGGATCACTTATCCGCCATGACCAACAATCGACTAACGGAATCGCGTACTTTCAATTCTGTTTTGAGGACGATATCTCGACCGGGGAGATCAAGCCCATCAACCCGGTCAAGCAGTAGTTTTCCGGCTGTGTATCCAAGTTGATAGCCAGGTTGGAAGATGCCCGTGACGGCTGGGTCAGTCAGTTCGGTGATATCGAGCGCATCGAAGCTGATTAGAGAGACCTCGTCCGGGCAACGGAGCTTGGACGCACGGATTGCCGAGAGCGCCCCGATCGCCATAAGGTCGCTAGCTGCAAACAGTGCGGTGGGACGCGGCAAGAGGTTCAGGAGCCGCATTGCAGAGCTATATCCACCAGCTCGGTCAAATTGGGCTTCCTGTACATATTCTGAACTCAATGAAACTCCCGCTTCCCCTAATGCTTTGAGAAATCCCGCCAGGCGATCGCCGGCATTGGCCAAATTCGAGGGGCCCGAGATGATTCCGATTTGACGATGACCCATCTCGGTAAGATGTTTGCCCGCTAGATAGCCGCCATCGGCATTAGCTACGGTTACGCTGTCGCCCTTCCAACCTTTCAAGCGCCGATCAACGCAGACCATGGGGGGCATGGCATGTTTCCACGCGATGGTGCTGTTCAGCGAGGGAATGATCAATATACCGGCCGCGAGGAAGGACCGCAGATCGTTGAAATAGGCCGCTTCCTTTGCCGGATCATTGTCAGCGTTGCAAAGCATCAATCGGTATGAGTTTTTATAGGCGATGTCTTCAACGCCCCGGACCACGGCGGGAAAAAACGGATTTGTGATATCCGGTATGATCATGCCTATCAAGCTTGTTTTGTTCAGGCGAAGGCCACGCGACAGTTGATTCGGATGGTAGCCAAGGTCCTCAATGGCATCAACTACTCGTTGCTTCAACTCTTTGCGCACTGTAGCGGTCTCATTGATTACGTGCGAGACCGTGCCGAGCGAAACGTTGGCTCGCTTTGCGATCTGATGCATCGTAACGCGCGCGCCTGCCTCTGCCGATATATCGCGTTTACGACTCATGACGCGCCCTTATCCTCAGCGTCCATGACACAACGGAAACCGATCGTCCCGGACCTGTCAATACCGGGCGCCATAAGAAGGTATTTTCCATGTTGAGACAGTTTATACGCTTGGGGGAAGTACCACCGCGAACCCTGCGGTTGATAATGGCTTCCACCCCGAATGATTGCAGCGCGCGTGTGCTCATCCGTAAATTCATCTGTCCACTGCCAGACATTGCCGACGAGATCTTGTACGCCAAAGGGACTTGCGCCGCGGGGGTGATCGGTAACGTCACTTGGAGGTTGCATCATTCTTCCAGTATCGACCGCGGGTACATCGTTGGGATTCCATGCATTACCCCAAGGATAAACACGACCATCCGAGCCTTGGGCGGCATACTGCCATTCCCATTCATGCGGGAGGCGTTTGCCAGCCCATTTTGCATAGGCACGTGCATCTTCCAGTGATATCCAGGTCACAGGTTTGTCCGCCCATCCGAGAGGATATGTTCCTTTTACCCAATCCTTCAGGAAGTTGTGCTGGTCTGTGGGGCTGTAGCGCGTGACGTCTAAGAACTTCTTGAACTCTGCGTTGGTGACAGGATAAGTATCTATCCAAAAAGACCCGATCGATATTTCGAAGTCGTGGTAACGGCGCGCCGATCTTTCACCCGGATATTGCACGTCAACTCCATTATCGTTTGTCCCTTCGATCTCGATGCCGTTCACACTAAAGACGAATTTGGTTGCAGGGATCTTCACCATCCCGGGCGGATTTTCGGTTGGCGGTACGGTTGATTTAGCGGAAACGATCTCTTGGGGCAGTGAAACCCACTCTTTCGAAAACCGGGCTAAGCGTTGTTCACTCAACGCATGCATCGTCGACAGCACGCGAAGGGTGTTGTCGTCCTCGCGGATAGAAGCAAGGACAGCGCCGTACCCGTCGCTCTCCAAAGGGAAACTCAGGATGGATTGATTGCCTTCGTGCCGAGGCTGCAGTTCAGCTCCGTTCCAGAGATCGTAGTAATGAACTCCTTCCCGGTAGGGAATTGCCAACTGTCTGCCCGTGACTTCGTAGTGATTACGATTGACGATTGTCCACAGTGTAGCGTCGCTTGAAGGCCATTTGCTGGCAAAGACTCCAAATTGCAGCATGGCGGTGTGAGGCTCCCACTGCTTGCTAACGAGAAGATGGCGGTAAGCGCGTTCTATCGTAGAAATTCTTCGGAGGGCTTCAGCATCACGAGGGGTTATTTGGTTCCAAATACCCCATACATTCTCCCAAGACTCAAATCCAACACCATTGAAAAAAGCGAATTGAAGGTCATCTTGGTGATCGTGTGCCCAGCGATTGGAGATGTTTACCATATGTCGTGGCTCGAGCCACTTGTACAGGCTGATCGAAGGCACGAAATCATACTTCCAATACCCCCATGTCATGTTGTTATAGTTCAACATCTCATCGGACGCGGGACCGAGCTCCGGCTCCAGCGCTAGTGGATGGTGGAACCCATCCGACGCTGTTCTAAAAGTTCTTGGCACACCCTCCAGCGTGTCGCCGTTGATCCCATCGGCATCGATCGTGGCTAATTCACGCGCCAGAGCTTCAGAGTCTGCTGTTCCTTCTGGATGCGTCCCTTGGTCCCACAACATGGCAGGGAAGAGGACGCGGACGTGATGGGAGTGGAAGTCGTCCACCATGCGCTTCACGCCTTCCAGACCTCCTGGCAGGTCTCGGACAAGGTCGTATTGATTCCGGTCGTCGATGCCAAGATTGGGATAGGTGGGCCAGATAAGAACACTATCAACGCCACCGTAACGCGTCTCCAAGTCCTTCAGATATCTGTCCACGGTATATTTTTGAATCGTGGGGTTATAAAAGAACCGGTCATGAACCATCATTTGAGTCTGAATGTAACTGGATTGGGTCCACAAAAGTTCCGATCTCTCATATTGCTTTCCGTCATAGCCCACACGAATGCGCCGCTCCGCTCGCCAATGGTCGATATCCGCGAGCCATGAACCCAATTCGTCGTCGGTGCAGGTGGAGGCGGGTGTTCGCATATACCACTGAGGCAATCCGCCACACGTCGGACCGGGGATCTGCTCGCCCGCTATTGAGGGAAGTACCGTGTCTTGTGCGCGAGAGGGCGTCGAAACCGCTAGAGCAATAAGAAAGAAGATGCAAGACTGGCGTGATCGCACGGAGGAACCCCTAAGAAAAATCATAGAGTCACTTCAATATAAAAGCTTTCAAAAAATACTGTACAGGTATCTCTAGACGAAAATCCGCTGCAGTTCATGTCGGAAGCCCCTGAAGCTAGATCCTGCAAAGGTGTCAACGAGGAAGGCTGTCAGGGAAGTACCTCCCTATAGCATTCATTTAAAAATGGATAGCAATCTTAGACTGTGGTCAATCGGCGCTGCTCATACCGCTTTCAATCCTCCTGCGAAAAAGTTCTTGACAAGGTTTGAACTGAGTAAATAAGATTGGCGCCGTCGCAATTTGAAAGCTTTCAAATTATAAAGCTCTTGATCTTGAGATCCAAGTTGTCAGAGGCGCCATGAACGTTCCATCAAGTTTTAGTCAATATATCGTTCCCGGATTACTTATAACCGCGGCTTGCTTCTTTCCCACTCCTTCGGCAAAAGGTAGCCCCCTTGGTGGGCGGGGCCGCATTTTCTACGTAAGCACCGCGGGATCAGACAGAAATGATGGCTTATCATCTTCAACCGCCTGGCAGACGGTCGCAAAAATCGACAGCTCAACATTTGGAGCGGGCGATCAAGTGCTGTTTCAAGGAGGAGAGTCTTTTTCTGGCGCGATTATGTTCACTTCGGCCAATGCCGCAACAAGCATGACTGTCGGCACCTATGGGGACGGGCAGGCAACCATCGATTCCGGATCTTTGCCGTGTGTTTCAGTCAGTAACGTCCCGAGCATCACTGTTCACAATCTAAACTGCGTTGGCTCAGGGATCACGTCCAATACGTCGTTTGGGATCGTTGTTGATAATTCCCTCGCCGACAATGTCAAGTTGAATGGCCCTACGATTACAAACAATACGGTCAGCGGCTATGGCGATAATGGCATTGAGGTCTCTGGCTCGAACGGTACATCTGGATTCTCTGGGATAAACATCTCCTTCAACGATGTTCACGACGTGACGGGTAACGAAGCAAATATCGGAGATGACTCAGCTTGCATCCGCATCATCTCCAATCCCACCTACCCGAATCCCACTGCGCACAGCGACGTCCAGGTCATTGGAAATTCGGTTTACAACTGCGTTGGCCAACATCAGGCCAGGAACAACACAGGCTCAGGGATTCTACTTTCAACCTCGACGAACGCTACCATTGCTCGCAACGTCGTTCATCATACGGGCGTGTACAACGACACTTGTGGCGGTCCCAATGGAATCTGGGCTTATTCGTCCGCTAATGTCGTTATCGAATTCAACGAGACCTACGACAATGAGACCAATTTTGCAGTGGGTGGATGTGATGGCAACGGTTTCGACCTCGATGGAGGGATAACCAACTCAGTCGTGCAGTACAACTATTCGCACGATAACTACGGGGCGGACTTTCTAGTTTATGCCTATACCGATTCGAGGCAGCCGCAATGGTCGAACAATATCTTCCGATACAACATCGGTCAAAACAGCGCACGAGCCATTTTCATAGCTAATGACGATTCGCTATCGATGAACGCTTGCTATATCTATAACAACACCTTCTACGATAAGGTGGCCATGGTCGGTGCAAATGCAACTGCGCCTATCAACTGTATCTTCGCAAACAATATCTTCTATTCTCAGAACTCTCCGCCGTCAGTTGCCTTCCTGTTGCCAAACCCATCGAACATCTCGATGGTGGGGAATGACTACGCAGGGAATGGCACGTGGAGTTGGGGCAACGTAGGATATTCCTCCTTTTCAGATTGGCAATCGGCCACCAGTCAGGAAGAGATGAGAGGCGTTAATGTCGGGTTGACCTCCGATCCTCTGCTTGTCGCCCCCGGTGGAGGAGGGATTACAAATGGATATCATCCAGAAGATCTGTTTGAGTATCTGCTCTTGCCCGGTTCGCCGATGCTTGAGGCCGGACTGAACCTGCAGTCCCTGTATGGCATTGACGTTGGCACGCAAAACTTTTATGGAACCCCTGTGCCTGATAAGGCGGGCAAGTTCAGCGTGGGCGCGGGAGGGATACTCCGATCGGAAATCCTCGAGAATTTCTGGCCTTCGGGTCAGCATCCTCCACACTCAGAATGTCGTTGCGCGCGAATAGAGTAAGACAGCCGTAAGCACTGCTTACACTTCCACTTATTAGAGGTTGCGCCTTTCCTGAAAGCGTTCAAACAACGAGACAACAGATTCAAGTAGAACTATGTCGGTCGGAGGCTCCATGAACATCGCAGTGAAACGAGGGATATCTTCTTTTCCAGGTTTGTTGCTGACTGTATTTATCGCTTCTCTATTATTTACTCGTCCAGTATTGGCTCAATTCGCAAGCGGTATCGAGGCTACTGTCGTCGATAAAACGGGGGCCGTAATACCTGGAGCTCAGTTTACGATCACAAATCAGAACACTCAGATAACGGAGAAAGCTACTGCGGACGGTCAGGGTTATGTCCATATTCTGCAACTGCCTCCGGGCGTGTACCGAGCGAAGATCGAAAGGAATGGATTTACTTCGTGGGAACAGAAGGATATACGAATAGAAGGCCATGATGTACGCACCCTGTATCCAAAGCTCGATGTTGGTCAGCAGAGCATGACCGTAGAAGTCACAGCAGACCATGAGACGGTACAGACAACCAGCGGGAATATCGGCCGTACTCTTGAGACACAGACGGTTCAGGAATCTCCACTTGTTGGCCAGGATGTCCTGGCGTCAGTCGCCACCCTTGCGCCAGGAGTAACAGGCCTCGGGGGAGCTGCCGGCAATATTGGATCTGCTGGGTCTGTAGGTACGAGCAGTTTTACGGCGGAGGCAGGCTATCAGATTAATGCTGGAGGGCAGCGTCAAGAAGCCAACGAATACCAAGTCGATGGCACTACGGTTAATGGCAATTCTCGCGACGGCATCACTAATATCACGCCGGAACCAGAGACTATCCAGGAGATGAAGGTCACGGCAGCATCATTCGACGCGAGCAAAGGCCTGCAGAGCGGAGCGCTCATAGAAATTTTTACAAAATCGGGGACAAACCAATTTCACGGCATGTTGTCGGAGTTCCATACTGACAATGCTCTTACGGCAAGAACGGAATTTCAGACATCGGTTCCGAAATACATTCGCAATGACTTCGGGGGAACAATTGGCGGGCCGATCTACAAGAATAAGACATTCTTCTTTGGATCGTTGTTCTGGTCGCGTTCTCTTCTGGGCCAGACTGTCTTCGCGAACGTCGAAACGCCCGAGTTCGAAAACTACGTCAAAACAAACTTTCCAAATTCGATTGCTGCCCAATTCTTTGCAGCTGGACCTCCAGGTGCGGTGCCCACTTCGAACTTCCTAACGGTTGCGCAGGTGGAATCTCAATATGCCAGCGTGTACACCCCTCCTTCCATTCCGGCCTCTTTAGTTGCAGTTGGAACAGCACGAGTCAACTCTTCTCCTATTAGCAATGGCTTTCAGGGCCACGTCCGCCTGGACCATAACCTACGCGGCGACAACGACAAACTCTTCTTCAGCTTTTTTCGGAATACGACTCAAGGCGAGGTCGCGGACCCACGTCCCAATTACTCTTACATTAGCCCGAACGCCACGCTCTACGCCAAGTTTGACTATGTCCACGCGTTCTCTTCGTCACTTGTCAACGAGGCTGGCATCAGCTATACCCGCAACACGGGGAATCAGCCCATCGGAGCGCCATCTCTACCAAATGTCTACTATATTGGCTCACTCAGCGATGACTTCTCCGAGTATGGCCCGATTAGTTGGGCCCAGAACAATTGGGAATACCAAGACAGCTTGAGCTACACCCGTGGGGCGCATAATGTCCATGTCGGAGTTGATATTGAGCGACAGCAGGACCTTGACAATTTTACAGATGGACTCGTGCGGCCATATTTTTACTTCCTCAATGTGGTGGACTTTGCCGCAGACCAGCCCTTCTATCAAAGTGGTCCTGTCGTAGATCTCACCACTCAAACAACCGCGAATAATCTTTACCAGCGCGTCATGATGATTTACGTCGCACCCTATGTCCAGGACAACTGGAAAGTGAAACCGAGGTTGTCCCTGAATTTTGGGATGCGCCTTGATGATTATGGCCACCTGGCTACCGTAGAGAACGGTCACACGCCGATCGCATTCTTCACAGCCGGGTCGGGATCCTCGCTCGCTGAACAAATCGCGAACGGTAGTATGCAGGTTCGCCATGGCAACGGTTCTGCAACGACCGGAACACAATTCCGATTCGCGCCACGAGTAGGATTTGCTTGGGATGTCTTTGGGAACGGCAAAACTTCGGTTCATGGGGGGTATTCGCTCTTTAGCAATAAGGTCGGCGAATACGCCTACGTCAACAATATGCGGACAAACCCACCTGGCGTAGCCGACCCGACCATTGATATCTTCAACGCAGGGACTACAACTGGAAATTTCTCATACGGAACAAGCGGTTCGGGAGCAACTGGTTTTGCCCCGCCGCATGGCATCACGTATCAGGTAGATCAACGCGGCGGTTTGGTTGGAACGCGCACTAGTGTTGGAGGTTTGGATCCGAATCTTGCTCCTCCCCTTGTACATAGCTGGGCTCTTGGAGTGCAACATGCCATCGGTGGATTCGTAATCGAAGCTAATTACATGGGCTCGGCAAGCAGAGATCTCTATCTTCAGACTGACGTCAATCGCTTTGCGGGCGACTACGTCATTAACAACGGCTTCTCAAATCGTCTCAATCCCAGTTTTAGTACGGTCACTTATGGTCGGAGCGTAGGCATTGGCAACGGTGAGCTCGGTACAATCGGCATATCACGTCACTGGTCCAAAAACTGGACGATGCACGTAACCTACACTTTGAGCAAGTCCCTGGACTATACGAGCAGCAACGACAATGGCGTCGGTGGAGCAGAATCTATTTTCGACGCCCAACATCCTGAGCGTCAGTATGCACGGTCCGACTATGATGCACGACATAGGCTTTCGGCAGACGCGTATTGGTATATATCAGGACCGCACAGTGGCATCGCTCACGCCATTCTTGGAGGTTGGTCGGTTGCGCCGGTGATCATTTTGCAATCGGGCACCCCGTTCACCGTATATACTTCAGCTCCGTACGCGAGCGGAGGAGATTACAACGCGGATGGCTTTGACTTTGATGTGCCGAACGTTCCTAAATTCGGGCGTCACATTAGTACGAATCGCTCAGATTTCCTCAAAGGACTTTTCAAGCCCTCGGACTTTCCTGTACCTGCTGCCGGGCAGGAGGGGGATCTGGGTCGGAACACCTATGACACGCCTGGCTATGCGAACGTATCTTTAGCGATCCAACGTGTTTTCCCCGTCAAAATCCTCGGTCCCGCAGGAAAGTTTGAGATGCGTGGAGAGCTCCTCAATGCATTCAATCGGGTGAATCTGGGATATCCAGTCAATGATCTTTCAAACGCAAGCTTCGGAACGTCGACGACGCAGTATCCACCGCGCCAGATCCAGTTGCAGGGGCATCTGCGCTTCTAGCAACGGAAGTGGAATACCGCTTCCAGAAAAGAAGCCACACTGCACCATTTCTTACGAAAGTTGTTGTCTAAGGCAGAAATAGTTTGGAGGAATACTTGTATCAACCACAGGCTTACTTTGTTGTGCTGTCCCTGATGTTCACCAGTATGCTTTGCTGGGGTTCGTGGGCGAACACGCGCAAGCTCACTTCAGGTTTTTCGTTTTCGCTGTTCTATTGGGACTATGTGATTGGCATCGTTCTCTGCAGCCTGTTTTGGGGGCTAACTCTAGGGAGCGTCTACGGCGGTCCGACGGCATTCCTTGAAAATCTCCGCATAGTATCTTTCCCCCACATCTTGCTCGCACTTGCAGGAGGAGTGGTTTTCAATGTCGCCAATCTGCTTCTTGTCGCGGCTATTGATATCGCAGGCATGGCTGTCGCATTTCCTGTGGGGATAGGCCTGGCACTTATCGTAGGCGTTGTCCTGAACTACATCATCCAACCGATGGGGAACCCCTTGTTGATCTTTGGTGGAGTTGCGCTCGTGGGAGTTGCAATATGGCTGGATGCACTCGCATACAAGCGTCGCGAAACGAGTTCTCTCGCGGGCAGGCGTGGGATTGTGTTGAGTGTAGTCAGCGGTATTCTTATGGGACTGTTCTATCCCTTCGTCGCCAAAGCTTCGATTGGCTCGAACGCTTTAGGCCCTTACACAGTTGCGTTCATCTTTGCATTAGGCGTAGCGGGATGTAGCTTACCGGTTAACGCGTGGCTGATGCGTCATTCGCTTACAGGCGAACGGCCCGCAAGTTTCTCCCAGTATGCATCGGCGAAAACAACCTGGCACCTCTGGGGCATGATCGGCGGCTTCATATGGTGTAGCGGTGCGGTTGCGAGCTTCGTGGCTTCAAACGCGAACCTAGTTGGCCCAGCCGTTTCATATGCCTTGGGACAGGGAGCTACGATGATTTCCGCAGCGTGGGGAGTATTCGTCTGGCGAGAGTTTGTCTCTGCTCCAAGGGCCTCAAAGCGTCTCGTGCCATGGATGTTTTTGTTTTTCTTGGTAGGCCTTGGGGCTATCGCGATAGCGCCTCTTTTTAGCCGATAACGCGGAGATTTCAATATGAGTGTGAACAAGTCAATCGTCGTCGTGGGAAGTATCAATTTAGATCTAGTAGCGTCCGTGGACCGCATGCCTGCACCGGGAGAGACCATCAAAAGTCTTGGCTTTGCCACATACTCTGGAGGAAAAGGCGCTAATCAGGCGGTAAGCGTCGCAAAGCTTGGAGGACCGGTAGTGATGATTGGCAGACTGGGTGACGATGTCTTTGCCGATCGACTGCTTGCTGATCTCATATCTCATGGCATCGAAACCGACTTTATCAGAAAGGTCCCGGGACCGTCTGGAACCGCCGTAATCATGAAGATGCCTCAAGGGGACAATTCGATTGTGGTTAACACCGGAGCAAATTATCGATTACTTCCCGAAGACATTGATCTTCACGATGCCGAGATTGGGCGAGCATCTATCATCCTGACGCAGTTGGAAATACCTATGTCTACAGTGGAGTATCTAGGAACGCTTGCTACATCATTGAACATTCCGTTTGTGCTGGATCCTGCACCAGCCTGCCCACTATCTTCGTCGCTCCTTCGAAACGTCACGTGGCTTACACCAAACGAAAGTGAAACACGAATTCTTCTTCGAGACACTGGGATGAAATTGCCCGACACGTTCGATGTCGTCGCTGCCGGGCAGGCCGCAGCATACTTATTGGGGTTCGGAGTTAGAAATGTGCTGCTGAAGCTCGGCTCTGTAGGGGTTTATATGGAAGGGGTCGACGTCACTGCTACGTTAATTCCAGCGTTTTCTGTGACAGCCGTTGATACGACTGCAGCCGGCGACTCCTTTAATGGTGCTTTCGCCTATGCTTTGGCAGTAAGAGGAATGGCGCCCGTCGACGCGGCAAGATTCGCGTGCTCGGCAGCCGCCATTTCAGTGACAAGGATTGGAGCACAACCTTCGATCCCGACCTTAAAAGAGGTTGAGGAGTTTCTGAAGACCTAGGGTCTCGAAGCTCTCAAGACAAGTGTGATACTCAAGCGGCTCGAACTGGATCTGCCTAATGTCTATGAAGTTGTCATCGAGCGTAGATGTGCGTGAAGACGAATTGGAAGCAGAATGCATTATCAACACGAGCGAAACGCTCGCTTTTTGAGTTCGCAAAGTGGTGAGGTTCTCTTGATGAGGATTTCTTGTCATGCACCTTTCCATGCAAATGGCAGATCGTTCTCCGAAATATCACGATGCTTCGTGAGGGCTAGAGAATCATTCCAAAGATAAAAGGCCTGCATCTGGATGGTCGCCAAAGATACGGACGAAAGAACAATTGACTGGAACACGACGGTCAAAATCAGGCCGCGAAGAACTGCTGTTTGAGTTCTTCGAAGTGTTTGGCGGACGTTAACAAAACTGAAAGCAAACAAAAGAGAGAAGATATGCGCAGCGTCCTGAGACGATTTTACCGAGTGGTACTTGTACTCCCCATGTTGGGACTGGGGGCCAAGTCGCAGAGTTTTGACCAGCCGCCCAATCTAATGCAAAAGCAGACCTATACGTTGCATCGAGCTGGCAGCAAAGAAATCACAAATGGTGGGAGTGATTATCGCAGTATTAATCCGGGCGACACGCGCATCTTACTGGATGCGGACGGTCCCGGCCTTATTTCTCATATGTGGTTTACGATCAACGATCCTGAACCTTATCATCTTAAACGCATCGTCCTGCGAATTTACTGGGATGGAGAAACGGACCCGAGTGTCGAAGCCCCTATCGGAGATTTTTTTGGGCTTGGCACTGGCGACTATTTCAACTGGGAATCGAAAATGCTGTCTGTAGGCAGTAGCAGGGCCTTGAATTGCTTCTTTCCTATGCCATATGGCAAGCACGCCAAGATTACCGTAACCAACGAAGGTAAACAGAATATTTCGAATTTGTACTACAATATCGAATACAGGACCGATCATCATCCTCTGCCACCAAATACCCTTTATTTCCATGCGCAATATCGTCAGGCCGTGCCCAATGTGGGGTGGACGAATCAGTGGTACAGCAATTACGACCCGTTGGTTGTATTCAAACGCAATCCTGAAGGAACAGATAACTATCTCTGGTTTGAAGCTAAGGGAAGCGGCCAGTATGTTGGCGTAACTATGTCCGTGCTCCAGAACCAGGATGGCTGGTGGGGAGAGGGAAATGACATGTTCTACATTGATGGAGAGAGCATACCTTCGATCTCCGGCACCGGTGCGGAAGACTATTTTCTAGGAGCCTGGGATTTTGGTACGCCGTTTTCATACCAACTCTATGGCGCGCCAGTGGTTGGCAAGGAAGAGGCCGGTTCACGAAGCAGCGTTTATCGCTTTCACCTCGATTCCCCTATACCATTCTCGAAGAGTATTCGAGCTACGATCGAACACGGGCACGCGAACCATCGTTCAGACAACTTCTCCTCGGTGGCTTATTGGTATCAAACCGAACCTCACCTGCCGTTTTTTCCTTTGCCGGCGGTTGACGACCGAATTCCTGTGGTGCACGCAGTAGGCGGTCCCGGAAACTCGTCACCTGACGGAAAGCCCACAACGCCAAATAGGTAGCATTTTCAGTAAAATTTCGGGTCCTACAATGCTTTGGGATGCATTACTAAATTGCTCATTGCGCATGCAGTTTGTGGCTGCGGAATCTTCTGTCATAAGCGGGAAGTGTCACCTTTAAATTTAAAGGTGAAGGAGCGCGTCCGCAAAGACTGGCGCACTCGCCTGCGCCTTGCGGTTTTATCCTCGTGCCAACCTTAATACGGACACGTAGCTACGGTTGGACACTGTACCGTTAGCCATCGCTCGGTTCTAAGCTCTTCTTCGAGATGAGCCATTCGAACATGAATCTATCCCGCAGAAGCTTCCTTGCCTCCGGAATCGCCGCGTCGCTGTATACTTCTTCGGCACGCCGAGCCCTTTCTCAGAGCCCCTCCGCGGATGCGGGATACCGAGAAACCCGGAAAGCCGTGGGCTACGCCCGATGGGTCGACCCCTTCATTGGTACGGGGGGCCATGGACACACCTATCCCGGCGCCACGGTGCCTTTCGGAATGGTACAACTGAGCCCGGACACCTTCGACAGCACCTGGGACTGGTGCTCAGGCTACCATATCAGCGACGACTCGCTGATGGGTTTCAGCCACACGCATCTGAGCGGCACCGGCATTGGAGACATGATGGACTTCCTGGTAGCTCCGCGGCTTGGTGATGTGCGCTGGGTGCCGGGCACGAGGGATAACCCGGGTGCCGGCTATCGTTCGCGGTTCCGCCATGAGGACGAGGTCGCTGAGCCCGGCTATTACTCAGTGTTGCTTCAGAACTCCAAGATCTTCGTGGAACTCACCGCCTCAGCGCGTGCCGGCATGCACCGCTATACCTTTCCCACGGAAGGCGACCGCCATTTGCTGGTTGATCTGGCTCACGTCTACGGAGGACCTGAGCGTTCGGAAGCGGCCAGCCTGAGTGTCGTAGGTAAAGACACGCTTCTCGGTGGGCGGACAGTTGCGGGCTGGGCCAATGGGCGCCTTCTGTACTTCGCTATGAAGTTCTCGCGCCCCTTTCAGAGGATCGACATTCTGGCAGACGGGATACCGTGGACAGGAGACCGAGGGCATGCAAAGGGAAGGGAACTGAAGTGCGCCGTTCACTTCGATCCCGGCAATGAGCCTGTGCTGGTAAAAACAGGTATCTCCGCCGTAAATGAGCAAAACGCGCTCGCCAATCTTGAGCACGAAATGCCGGCGTGGGAATTCGACGAGTTGCGAGCCGAGGCATTGCAGGCCTGGGAGACCGAGCTCGGGAAGATTCAGGTTGAGGGCGGTACGCCGAGTGAACGCCGTATCTTCTATACGAGTCTGTATCACACCATGCTGGCTCCCACATTATTCAGCGATGTGGATGGACGCTACCGTGGGATGGACGGTGAGGTGCACCAGCTCGAGACTGGTGCGAACAATTACAGCACGTTTTCCTTATGGGACACGTACCGAGCCGCACATCCCCTATATACACTGTTCCAGCCGGAGCGCGTGCCGGACTTCGTAAACTGCCTGATTCGCATGGGGGAACAAAGTCCGGTGGGAATGCCGGTATGGCCGCTACAGGGCAAAGAGACGCAATGCATGACCGGCTATCACTCCTCTGTAGTCATTGCGGAGGCGCTGGAGAAAGGTTTCGGCGGCATCGACACGCAGCGAGCGTACAAGGTGCTACGGCAGCAGGCGACCGAAAGTAGGTATCGGGGACTCGACCAGTATCGCAACTGCGGCTATGTCGCATGCGATCTTAGCAAAGACTCCATTGGCGAGAGCATGGACTACGCCTATAACGATTACGCCGTGGCGCATATTGCCCGGAGCGCAGGGGCAGATCGAGACGCGGAGTACCTGCTACGCCGTAGCCGGAACTACAGGGTGCTGTACGACCGCAGCGTCGGCTTCATCCGCCCGAGGGTGGCCGACGGAAGCTGGTCCTCGCCCTTCGCAGCCAATGAGATGGGTTACTCCCGGAATTGGCGGGACTATACGGAATCCAATCCCTGGACGGCCACATTCAGCGTGCAGGGAGACGTGGACGGTCTGGCAGAGATGCTGGGAGGACGGAAGGCGCTGGAGGAAAAGCTCGACGGCATCTTCAGCGCCAGCTCGGACTTGCCGCCCAACGCCCCCCTCGACATCGCAGGACTGGTGGGACAGTACGCCCACGGCAACGAGCCCGGGCACCACATCGCCTATCTCTATATGTATACCGGGTCGCCTGAGAAGACTCAGCGGCGCGTGGCATCCCTGCTTAAGACTATGTATACCGACCAGCCGGACGGGCTGGCGGGCAACGAAGACTGCGGGCAGATGTCCGCTTGGTATGTGATGAGCGCCATGGGGTTATACATGGTGGATCCCGTCAGCACAGTCTATGTGCTCGGAAGCCCGCTCTTTGATTCGGTACGCATCGACATGGGAGCAGGAAAGTCGCTGACGATCAAAGCGCACCGGAAGAGCCCCACCGACACGGGGATCCAGTCCGCCAGGCTGAACGGGCGCCCCCAGACGCGCCTGTGGTTCCGCCATGAGGAAGTCCGGGCGGGCGGAGAGATCGTACTGGAGATGGGCGGGTCATCAAATCCTGCGCTCGGCATGCGGGCCGAGGATCTTCCGCCGCCACAAACGCTCTGAGCCCTACGGGCGTGCTTGCCTGTCTTTGGCGAAGGTTGAACTCAGATCCTACGCTTCCAGAGCTTTACGCGATGGCCCAGATGTTCCTTCGCCGTTGGAGTGTCCCAATGACTACTGTTAAGAACCTGTTGCGACCTTGGCAGGGAGTCTCCCGCGGACTACGGTGTTGCAGAACTTCCAAGTATCTATTGTGGTGGTGCTAATTATGTCCGACTCTCTAATGCTTCTTCGTTCCTGGCGAGCTCTCAGCCCGAGCCGCCTTTTCCTCCTCAACGTGTTGATGCTTCTAACTCTGGTGGCGCACCCGCTGGCGAACGCGCAGGTTCTCTATGGCTCGTTGACGGGCAACGTCACTGATGAGAGCAAGGCCTCGGTGCCCGACGCTATCGTAGACGTGACTAACAGTGGCACGGGCGTGGTGACTCATGGCAAAACAGAGGCTAATGGCGTTTATCTGATCAATGATCTGCAACCCGGCACTTATCAGATTCATATCGCGGCAGCCGGATTCTCCGTTGTGCAAGAAACCGGGGTAGTTATCTCGGCCAATACCGTCCGGCGCGCCGATGTAATGTTGAAGCCAGCCTCAGTTCAGCAGAGTGTGACCGTGACCGACGCTCCGCCACTACTGCAAACGGACCGGACGAATGTCGACAGCGAGATCAGTGCGCAGCAACTGGAGAACCTGCCAACCAGCACTACGCGCAACTTCCAGAGTCTCTTCCGCACAATCCCCGGTTCGACACCCCCGGGTATTGGGCACAGTGGCCCCTCGAATCCACAGGGCTCATTGAACTTCAACATCAACGGAACGCCGGAGACGCAAAACAATACCAAGGTGGACGGCGTGAGCGATCTCTTTCCCTGGCTGCCGGAGGACGCTGCGTATATCCCGCCACAGGACTCCATACAGGCGGTTAGCATTGTGACCAATACTTTCGACGCGGAACAGGGCAGTGCCGCCTCCTCCCAGATCAACGTCTACCTCAAATCCGGAGGCAATCAGATCCATGGTGCAGCGTGGGAGTACAACACCAACTCCGCGCTGATGGCAAAGAACTATTTCTTCACTGGTAACAGTGTGCCTAAGTACATCCTCAATCAGTTCGGCGTCGACTTAGGCGGCCCGATCGTGAAGGATAAGCTCTTTTACTTTGGCTCGTGGGAGCGCACCGTGCTCCGCAACCTGGTCTACGGATATCAGACTGTGCCAACCGCAGCGATGCGCGTGGGCAATTTCTCTGGAACAGGGACAACGATCTACAACCCGACAACAGGTACTGCCTCCGGTCTGGCCCGCACCCCTTTTGCTGGCAACCAGGTAGGACCAATCAACCCGGCCGCCGCGAAGATGATTGCACTTATCCCGATGCCCAACGTGCCGGGCACGGTGGCTAACGACTATTTTGCCTCCGGGGACTTCCGGTCGAATCGTGACGCTGTTGACATCAAGGTGAACTATAACCCACTCAGCCGGATGACCACCTTCGGCAGCTATAGCATCTCGCCGACTTCGAGTTATGATCCGCAGGCCCTCGGGCCGGCTGGCGGCGGTACCCTCGACGGCGGCCAGCCGGGCAACGGCAGTGGCATGGTTCAGCGCGTAGCCCTCGGTGGGACTTATAACTTCACGCCGAATCTGCTCGTCGACGCAAATGCTGGTTATATTCATGTCAACCTCAAAGCGACGAACACAGATATCGGTCAGGACTATGGCACAGATGTGCTCGGAATCCCGGGAACCAATAGCGGAGCAGGTGTGGGCAACCCATTAAACGGTGGGTATCCCAACTTCACGCTCTCAGGTTTCTCGTCGCTGGGCAACACAAACTCCTCCAATCCTTTCCAGTTCGTGAACGACCTCTATTCGGAGGACTTCAACCTCAGCTGGACCAAGAATTCACACGCTATGAGGTTCGGCGGAGAGATCATCCACTTCCAGATGGCAAACTTTCAGGCCAATACCTCGTTTGGAGTGCGCGGAGGCTTCTCCTTCTCTGGAGGTGTCACGGCTCTCAACGGCGGCACTTCGCCCAACCTGTATAACTCCTTCGCCGATTTCCTTTTGGGCTCGCCACAGACCATGGGCGAGGACCATCAGGTCTTCGATCCCTCGCGCGTCATCGAAAGTAGCTATGCGTTCTACGGCCGGGATCAATGGCAGATTGGCAAGAGCGTCACATTGACCTACGGTCTGCGTTTCGAATACTACCCTTATCCAAATCACAACTACGGTATCGGTCTGGTGCAGTACGATGCCAACACCAATCTCCTGTATCTCGGTGGCATCGGCGGCAATCCGTTCACCATGGGGGTGGATACCGGCCATGGCAACGTCGCCCCGCGCCTGGGTCTTGCCTATCGTCTTGGCGAGCACACAGTGGTACGTTCTGGTTTCGCAATCAACACGGACGGGAGCTATTTCACGGGTACGGTACAGTCATATCCCGCCGTCGCGTCAGCACAGTACCAGGGAAGTAATGGCTACTCCGCTGCGGGCAGCCTCGCAACCGGTATTCCTGCGTTCACGGCACCGAACATCACCTCGCCATTTTCGCCCTTACCCGTGCAATACGGAGCAGCCATCAGTCCCACACACTACAAGCGCTCATACATTGAGAACTACAACCTGGTGGTTGAACACGATTTTGGCAAGGGCATTACAGCACAGGTGGGGTATGTGGCCACGCACGGTGTAGATCTGAATTATGGGATCAACGTCAATGCTGCCGCTCCCGGGACGGGCGTTGCGGGTCAACCTCTCTATGCGAAGTTTGGTAACTCCTCCAGCATCAGTGAGACCTTGCCCTTCGCATCCTCTTCCTACAACGGCTTGCAGACGCAACTGAAACGTCAGGTCGGGCGTGTAAGCTTCGGCGCGAACTACACGTACTCGAAGGCATTGGACTTCGAAGACGTCGCGCCTAATATTAACCGTGCTCTGTTGTTCAATTACCTGCCCGCCATCAATCGCAACTATGGCCCTGCGGGCTTCGACATCCGTCACAACTTCCAGACGTTCGGCACAGTTCTGGCGCCATTCGGGCGCGACGGTCGATGGCTTAAGACTGGTATGGCAGGCTATCTTGCAGGCGGATGGCAAGTGAACTGGGTCTTGAGCCGACTCAGCGGAACGCCATTCACGGTAACTGCAGCCGCGACATCGCTGAACGCTCCCGGAAACTCTCAGGTAGCCAACCAAATAAAACCCCATGTCGCGATCCTCGGCGGCCACGGGATTAACCAACCGTATTTCGATCCGAATGCCTTCGCACCGGTCACCACCGCAGCGTTTGGCAACTCCTCCCGCAATGAGATTCGCGGCCCAGGATTCTTCGATATGGACATGAGTCTCTACCGGACTTTTCCGCTACATGAACGGTTTCAAATGCAGTTTCGGGCCGACGCCTTCGGTCTAACGAACACGCCGCAGTTTGCTAACCCTGCAGCCAATGTATCGAACGCAACCTTTGCAAATGGCGCGGTGACGAACCTCAACGGGTATGACACCATCACCAGTTCGACTGGACAGCGGCAGATCCGATTGGGACTGAAGTTGATGTTTTAAGAACGAGGGAAAATGATGAGCATGAACTCCAGCAAACTGTTCGCGTCGGGCATCAAGCGGCGCTCTTTCATGACCGGGTTGGCCGCTTCGGGTTTGGGTCTGTGGACAGCCTCCGGTCCCACGCCAGTATTGTCTCAGCAGCAGGCTACGGCTGAGAAGATTGCGTGGACGTGGGGTCCCTTCGGTTCCTCGGACGACGTTGGCCGCTACTATGAGATCGAGTATCCGGCGTCGAGCGCGGCTGGCGAACTACAGCTCGCGGTCAGCTATAAGTATTGGCTGCCGCCAGGGGTGCAGCGGATACGCGGCGTCATTATGCACCAACACGGGGCGAGCATCCTTGCCGCACAGGGCGGAGCGACCGCCGTCTATGATTTGCACTGGCAGGCCCTAGCCAAGAAATGGGACTGCGCTCTGCTGGGTCCGAGCTACCGAGTACTCAACGATGGGATAGGCCTGATACCGGGAGGTTCGGAACTCTGGTTTGACCCTCGAATCGGTTCAGAAAAGACTTACCTGCGTTCTCTCGAAGACGTAGCAGAGAGGTCTGGCCATTCTGAAATTGCTGTAGTGCCGTGGATTTTCTGGGGTCACTCCGCGGGAGGCATCTGGGCCAACACCATGAGTACGCTGCACCCGGAGCGGATCGCAGCAATCTTCCTGCGCTCCGGTACAGCAGCAATGTTCCGTGATAAACCCGAGTTCCGGCAGCCCTCCATTCCCGAAGCGGTATACACCATCCCGACGATGACCAATGCCGGCGTGCAGGAGAAGGGGCACGAACCATGGGAGGGATCGATCGCCACCTTCAAAGAGTACCGCGAGCGCGGTGCTCCTATTGGCTTTGCTCCCGATCCTCGCACTGCTCACCAGACCGGCGATTCTCGGTACCTTGCCATCCCATTCCTCGATGCCTGCATGGCAATGCGTCTGCCTGAAAAGGGTGTCACCAGCAACGCGCTGCGGCCCGTCGAGCATGCACAGGCATGGCTCGCCGAGGCTATGAGTGCTACCGCGGTGCCAGCTGCACAGTTCCGAGGCGACGTGAAGAAGGCTGTTTGGTTGCCGAACGAGCGCGTCGCCCTGGCATGGATGCAGTATGTGCAGCAGGGCACCGTGGCTACCTCGGAGATTCCGCCCGCTCCCTTCAGCGTGTCAGTCAAGACGAGCGGCAAGTGCAACGAGATTACGTGGAACGCCGAGTCCGGCTTTGAAGCAGGCATCGGCGGGTTCGTGGTGATGCGCAACGGACGCGGGATTGCTCGTCTTCCGGAGCGGCCACCCGACCGCCTATTTGGGCGCCCGTTGTTCCAGGGGCTCTCCTATCACGACACTCCCGAGGCGCCTTACCCACGCATGAGCTACTGTGACACTACCGTGCCTGCCGGACGCAAAAACGAGTACAGCGTCATTACTCTTAGCAGCGCAGGCGTTGCGTCTGATCCTTCGAAGTCTGTCATCGCGGAATAGCCAGCCACTCACCAGGTCGGAAGGAAATTCTTTATGCAACGACGCAGTTTTCTTAAGACTTCGCTTGGCGCTGTCGCGAGTGCCGCTGTTTTCCGTTTAGGGGACACGCCTGTCTTCGCACAGTCAGTTGCCGCAAAGACTTCGCTGCCCTGGGAACGCGAAATGTCGCTGAAGCAGGCGGCTCGCTCAATCAACATTGAGGGAGTGCTCGACCCTAAAAATCCTCTGCCGCCACGGTGGAGTGATACTACGCGGGGTGGGGCCATGTCGATCAACAATCTGAAAATGCGCACTACTTTGTGGGGACCGACCGACCGCATCACCGTAAGCCTGACGAAAAACAACGTGTGGGACCGACGCATCCACCCATTCCGACCGCCTACACTTGCCGAGATCACCGAAGGCGCTTTCGCCGAGGTGAACGCGGACTACGATGGAGTGCGGGCGACGTCACTGCGGCCCATCGATCTGGGCTGGCTGTGGAAAGAGGGAGGATCGCACGATCCTTCTCGCGAGCCCATTCGCTATGCATTTCCGTCGATGAAACCGGTCGGACAAATCGTTCTCGGCATTGACGCTCTGGCACATGCACCCGCACCAGAGCTTCGCCAAAACTGCGCCGACGGCGTCGTGCGGTTCCAGATGGAAAAGGCCGGGGCAAAGGCCGAGCTTGAGTATGTGCTGGGCATGACCAGCAACCTCTATGCAGTGCGGGGACGTCTCTCTGGCATAGACTCGCCAGTGTGGCTGCGCCTCTACCGCCACCGCGACACCTCACACCAGTTCTATGTTTCTGACGACGGCAAAAGCTACAAGAATCCGGCTGCAGAGCAAGATAAGGCTTATAACGGTCCTATAGACGCACCGACCAGTGGCGTCGACGGTCGCTACTTCTGGATTCGCCAGCGCATGCCGCCTGAAAAGACGTTCCCGCAAGGGTTCGAGTATGTTCTGATGGGCACGATCATCTCTCCCGGCCAGGTGCAGACGAGCGCCGTAGAGAGCCAAACCGGCCTGGGCACGCCTCCGCCTCCGCCAGATGTTCAATGGGACCTCCATGGGGAGCCGATCCCGTTGATATCGGAGGCTCCGGGTGCGGCCGCCACTGTTACGCTTCCGGCATCAGGGACCGGCTTTGAAGCTCTGGTCACGATCGTGACTACGATGGATGGCGAGGACATGTTAGCACTGGCGAAGAAGAAGCTGGCGGACGCGGCTCATGCAGGTTTCGACGGTGTAGTCAGCGAAAATACTGCATGGTGGGATGGTTTTTACGATCGTCGCGAGAGCGGTCGCATCTTTCGCGGAGAATCAGGAGCCGATTGCACGGATGACATCCGTGAGATCTATCAGAGCTATTCCGACAGCCATGGCGGCGGAACGAAGACCGACATGCGCGCTCTGGAATGTAGCGCGTCTTATGCTTTGCCGGAGCGGGACTTCCAGCAGTGGTTCAGCTCCCCCTGCTACAACGAGATCTTCACTACGCCGCGTTTCGTCCGCAATTGGGGCGATAGCGAAGACATGTGGAAGCAGATTGTGTGGCACTGGATGCCTGCGGCTGAGCAAAACGCGCACGACATGTGCTCCATGCCGGGCATACTTATCGTGCACGGCTATCTGCCACCCATAAAGCCTGATAGATATGTGCACTCAGCGATCACCCTCGAATTTTGTCTTGGAACGATGGCGCAACTAGTACGTCCCGCCTGGGATGAATGGGACTACAGCGGTGATGTGACGATGCTACGCAACGAGTGTTATCCGCTGATGAAGCAGATGGCGATGTTCTACGCAGCGTATGCAAAGAAGGGCGAGGATGGTTATTACCATGTTATTCCTTCGATGCAGGAAGAAGACTGGGGCTTTTACCCGAGATTCTCGCGCAATAAGGACATGGTCAGTTCGCTGTGTATGTTCAGGTGGGCGCTGGTGCGCGCGGCCGAGGCCGCAGAGATGCTCGGCGTGGATACGGAGCTTCGGATGCTGTGGCGTGAAGTTGCAACCAACATCGTGCCGTATCCCACTTGGCAACGCTCGGAAGGATCCGTTTTCGCGGAGATGCCTGGACTCGAGCCGTACCGTCTGCCGGGCGACCACTTTGGGGATGCTGCTTCCTACCCGGCGTTGCTGGCGGACGAGATCAACCTCGACTCGCCGCGCGAGTTGAGGGAGAAGATGATTCGGAGTGTACGTACTTTGCCTTCCGGAAGTACAGACCAGACGTTGACAGTGCTCGGCGTGCCCCTGCAGCCGGCGAACCCTCCAGGCGCGGGAGCGCCTTCAACCTCAACACATCGTCGAGTCCCGGAGATCGACCCGGAGATGCTACTTAATAGCCGAAGCGGTCGCATTTACCTGTTCCCCGTCAACCGCTGGGACCCACCCTACGCGGATCAGTTCTCAAAGAAAAACGAGGTTGCGTTTCGCAACTTCCAGGCACGTGGCGGTTTCCTTGTGTCGGCGGCCAAGAACTCCGAGGGTGTATATCACCTGGAGATTGAAGCCCGTCGTGACTTGCCATGCCGGGTGATGAATCCGTGGCCAGGACGAAGTGTGCGCGTGACGGAGACCCACGGTGAACGTGTGGAATCCCGCGTGGAATCCAGCAATGGGGAGTGCATCATCTTCGCCTCGAAGGCAGGCCACCATTATCTACTGTCCCCGACATAAACCCCGTGGCCCGGCTCGAACCATTGGTGTACTATGGTGCACTCGTGAGGTCCGGGTATTCCGATGTTAGCGATTGAAAAGTTTGAAGGTATTGCGAAGTTTGTGAAGACCGATGAAAACCTCACAGCGCTGCGTGAGCATTTGGAGTGCATCATCAATGGGGAAGCCTTTCGCGGAAGCAAACGAAGCGCTCAATTCCTTTCTTTCATCGTTGAAAAGGCCATCGAAAACCATGCCGATGGTCTGAAGGAACGCACCATCGGTGTGGAACTCTTTGGGCGTGTGCCCACTTACGACACCGGTGAAGATGCGATTGTGCGCGTGACTGCGACGGATGTGCGCCGTCGTCTACTACAACACTATGGCCGCATAGGCGAGGCGTCAGAGTTTCGCATCAGTCTGCATGCAGGCGGATACATCCCCGAGATCGAGCGCCATGGAACATCCTTGTTACCCATCTTCGCTGATTCCACCGCTACGCCGGAGGTTCCCGCCATTATCAAGACCCCAGTCTCTCCGCTGGCTGGTGTGGAAAGGTCTCACCCCATTTCTGAACTCGCCCATCCCCAAACGGACGAAGAGCCTCAGGCCGCAACTGCTCCTTCCAGTTCACCATGGAAGCTCATCGCTGCACTTTCGCTGATTGTTGCTGTGCCAGTGGTTGTATTGATTGCGTGGGGGATGAAGCCGGCGCTGCGCTCACCATGGAGCGCCGTTATGCGGCTAGGGCATGTCACACGACTCATAGCCAGTGACCCAGACATCTCGCAGGTCGAAGCCCTTACCAGTCGCCAGATATCCGTCTCCGATTATGCGAATGAGCAGTATGGTTGCGACCAAGTGACGCTGCCGCGCGATGTTCCGTGCTTCGCCGTCTTTCATGGAGATAAATACGCGGCCGTGGATGTGAACCTGCTCGACCCGATTAAGGAGATTGCACGACGGGCCAACATCGTGCTGCAGGTGCAGGCAGCCCGCAATGTGCGTCTGCCCTCATTGCGAACCAACGATGACTATATCCTGTTGGGCAGCGCACGTTCTAATCCCTGGGTACAACTTTTCGCGAATCAGATGGATTTTGTCTTTAGTTACAACAATGAAGCCAAGCAGGAGATCGTAGAGAACCGGAACCCCCGTACCGGAGAGTTGGCTCAATACGTTCCCACAGCCAAAGGGTTCGGAACGGGCGAGTCCTATGCGACGGTGAGTCTGCTCCGCAACCTGAACCAGACTGGCCGCGTGCTGCTGCTAGCAGGAAATAGCTCGGAGGCCACTCAGGCAGCCGGCGACTTTATCACGGACCAGTCTGACGTTGCTGCTGAACTGACGCGGTGCGGCATCCGCGATCTCTCACCACTTGCTCGCTATCAGGTGCTGTTGAAGGTCCAGACGATGGCCGGATCGGCCACACAAGTTTCGGTGCTGGCCTGCCATCAACTATCGTAGTTGCTATCACTTCAGGTCGAGAGCGCCCGTGAGGGGTGTGTCCGCTGAGGACCCACCGACAAGAACGCTGAAGGTCCCTGCGGCCGCTTTCCAGTCATGTGACGCCGTGGACCAGTACGAGAAAGCGCGCTTATCCAGCGGAAGCTCAATGACGCGGCTCTCGCCAGGAGCAAGCGTCGCCTTGCGAAATGCTTTTAACTGTCGTTGCGGCTCGTTGCCTTCCTCGATCACTGGAAATTGTAAGTAGACCTGGGTCACCTCCGCTCCGGCACACGACCCGGTGTTGGTCAGCGTAAAGCGGACGACGGCAGTGTGGTCCTGCTGTCCCGTCCGCACCGTGAGGCCGCTGTAAGCGAACGTCGTGTAAGAAAGTCCAAACCCAAAGGGGAAAAGCGGCTTTGTTTCATGGTTCTCGTAACCGCGGTAACCAACCGCTAGCCCCTCGGAGTAGTGCACTGTCCTTCCGTCGCCAGGATACCGGTCGGGGTATCGCGCCAGGGTCTGATCGAGCGTGGCCGGAAAGGTGAGGGGCAGCTTTCCAGAAGGATTTGTCTTCCCGAAAAGGACATCGGCCACGGCATTGCCGTCCTCCTCTCCGGGATACCAGGCTTCAAGTACGGCCTGGACCTCGTCGATCCATGGCATCAAGACCGCGGAACCGCTTTTGAGCACAACGATTGTGTTCGGATTCGCCCTGGAGATCGCGTGGATAAGGTTATCCTGCGAAGCAGGGAGCGAGATCGCATGGTCGTGATCTTCCCCTTCATCGTCACCGACCATGACGATTGCAATATCCGCTTTCTTTGCGGCGGTGACTGCGGTTTCGATGTCGTTGCCGTCAAGTAGTGCGATAGGTGTCTGTTGCAGCAGAGCTTCGTCGATGCCATCAACCGGAGAGATGCTGTAGAGCGGAATGACATGCGAGCTGCCGCCACCACCGGTCATCTGGCGAACCGCGTATGGACCGATCAGCGCTACCCGTTTGATCTTCGTCCGGTCGAGCGGGAGGATGCCGCCCTCGTTCTTGAGCAGTACCATGGACTCAACTGCGATGCGCCGCGCGATCTCGCCGTGCTCCAGTATAGGAATGGATGTTGGAGTAGTGAGCGGATGCCACAAACCGAGCTCCATCATCTTCGAAAACCGGCGCTGCAGCATATCGTCGATGCGAGAAACAGGCACTTGTCCATTTAGCACAGCTTTCTTCAATGCATCTCCGAAATAAATGCCGGTCGGCAATTCAAGGTCGAGCCCCGCGAGAGCACTCGGCACCGTGCTGTGGACCGCGCCGAAGTCCGAGGTCACAAATCCATCAAAGCCCCACAGCTGCTTCAGCACGCCATCGAGCATTGGGCGATTCTCGCAGTTGTAATCTCCATTCACGCGCGGGTAGGCGCACATCACCGACGCAACGCCACCCTCCTTCACGGACGCCTCAAAGCCGGGCAGATAGATCTCGTGCAGCGCGCGCTCATCAATCAGTTCATTGATGGTGCCGCGGTTGGTCTCCTGATTATTAGCCAGGTAGTGCTTCACGTTCGCGATGGTGCCTGCGCTTTGAATCCCTTGAATGTTCGCAACGGCTATGCGCGAGACAAGATACGGATCTTCGCCGAAGCTCTCGAAGACCCTACCACCCTGAGGAACGCGGGCAATGTTGATATCCGGCGCTTCCAGGAGGTTGTATCCGAGCGAATAAGCTTCTTCGCCGGCCAATTTGCCGTAATCGAAGGCGAGCGAGAGATCCCAACTTGCTGCCAGGGCTAGCGGGGCGGGCAGAGCCGTCGCGCGTTTCTGTGAGCCGGCTCCGCCCGGGCCAACACCAGCAGGTCCGTTTGTGACGTAAAGAGCTGGAATACCGAGATGGCTATCTCCAGGCACCACTCGATAGGTGTCCGCGGTGCGGATGCCGTGAAGTTGGCCGATTTTCTCGTCCAGCGTCATTCGGGCAACCACCTCTTTGGCGCGTCGCAGGTTCGCAGCGTGGCGAGGATCCGTTTGCTGACCTCCAACAGGGGCTGGGGCGCACAGGAAGAACCAACCTATGAAAGGCACCACAATCAGCCGGCTGGCCATGGAGGGGGTTAGTAGCAATCTCATATTTAGCAAAGTAGAGCCTTGGACCTATTTGCGGCAGATCTTAACAGGTTCCTATCCGTTAGCTCCGTCAATTAATGATGCAGCGCGAGTACTCTTGCGATGGGCCGACCGGTCGATGTATTTGGATGCCAGGTCGAAGAAAGAACAAGGTATGCGAGTGCGATGGTGTGTCCCTGGTGAAAGCAAAAATGCCTTTGGCAGGCAAAGCTCTGCTCGCAGAGAGGACTTTCACCTGAATCATCTGGCCGAGCATGAAATTCAAAAGGTCGACCTTATGCAACCAAATGAAATGTCGAGACGAAGATTTATGACTATGGCGTCAGCCACCTACCTTTCATCCGTACTAGTCCCAGGAATACCGGCTCAAATCGTCCAAGACCATCCATCTATCGCCCCCAATGATGGTACGCAGTATCAAGCCAAGGCCCCTGCGACCCAAGCATTCGGAGGAAAAGCGTTTGGGCCATCCAAAGTGACTACGGCGCGCTGGTTGGGTGCCGGAGGGCTTTTCCTCAACAGCCGGGGAACAACGATGATGTTGGATCCATTGCTTGAGGACTTCCATATGTCAATGATCATCCAGATGCCCATCTTGCCCCAGCAGGTGCCGCATCTGGACGCGTTGCTTGTTACCCATTCTGATAGCGACCACTATAGCGTTTCGACTTGCCGAGATCTCTTGAGCGCCTGCAAAAGCTATCACTCAACACAATATGTGGCTTCGCTGATGAATAAGGAAGGCTTTCCTGCCTCTGGACACAACATCGGTGAGACATTTCCCATCGGCTCAACAAGGATCACTCTCACTCCCGCAGACCATGCCTGGCAAAATGCGCATCCTCGACCAGGGCAGAGGCATTTCGATGATTCGGATGCCTGTGGGTTTCGCTTCGAAACCGCAGACGGTACGATCTGGGCACCTGGTGATACCCGGCTAATGGATATTCACCTGCATCAACCGACCCCCGATGCACTCTTCATGGACTTCTCTGAAGACAAGTGGCATTTCACCCTTGCTGGGGCCGCCAAGCTTGCGAATGCTTATCCCGGGACACCGATTCTTCTGTCCCACTGGGGAACTATCGATGCGCCCAATTTCTCTCCGTTTAACGGCGATCCAAGTAAGTTCCGGACACTCCTGGTGAATCCAGGGCGTATGAAGACGCTTGCTCCAGGCCAGCCATACATTTTACGAAGGTTGAAGAAAGCTTAGCGCGCACAAAAGATATATCGAAGGAGTACCAATAATGATATTTACCCCAGGTGAAAGCAAGGATTCTCTTTGGCAGGCAAAGCTCGGGCGACGGGGTTTCATCGCCTCAGTGGCAGCGCTGGTCGGGAGGCTTGGGCTCGGGCCAGCCGCAGAGCTTGCCCGCGCGGAAGAGCGGATCGTCGGTGCTTCCAGTGCAGCACAACCGACCGGTTTCAATCCTGCTACTTCGCTCTGGTATACCGGGCCTGCACGCTCATGGCTTGAGGCGATGCCCCTGGGGAATGGGCGACTCGGAGCGATGCCGTTTGGGGGAGTAGGGCGAGACCAGATCGTGTTGAATGAAGATACGCTGTATGCGGAGGAGCCGGGCGGCAGGACACTGCCGTTGGACATTGCTCCTAAATTCGACGAGGTATTATCGCTGCTGAGAGCTGGCGAGTACAACAAGGCGGACGATATCGCGACGCGCAATTGGCTGGGCCGGTCCTGGCCGTGTTTTCAGCCGTTTGGCAACTTGTACATCGAAGGGACGGAAGGTGATGCTCGCGAGTACTTCCGCTACATGGACCTGGGCGAGGCCGTTCACCGCACAAATTACGTCCAGAATGGCGTCCACAATGTTCGTGAGATGTTTGTTAGCGCTCCAGATGACGTGATGATCTGCCGCTTCGAGGCGAGCAGCCCTGCGCTCAATCTTCGGATCCGCTTTGATTCGCAGCACCCGAACGCGCAGCAACGCGCCACAGGCCCACATGAGATCGCGATTGCAGGGCAGCTTCCCGGCATTGCGTTGCGACGCACTCTGGAGTCCGTAGAGCAAAACAGGGAAACGTGGAAGTACCCGGAGATATGGAACAGTGACGGCTCGCGCAAACCATTCGCCAAGCAAATCCTCTATGACGGGGAGGTGGACGGGCGCGGGATGCGGTTCGAGGGACGGTTGCGTGTGTTGCACATGGATGGCGAGGTGCGTACGACGTCGGCGGGACTTGCCGTCAGTGGAGCAAGCGAGGTTGTTCTCGCATTGGCGCTCGCTTCCAGTTTCAATGGTCACAATAAAAGTCCCAGCCGCGAAGGCACTGACCCCGCTGTAAAGAATCTTGCAACGCTGGGACGGCTGCATAATCGCTCCTACCTAGACCTTCGAAGACGGCACGTCGCCGACCACAGCTCGCTCTTTAATCGAGTAGCCTTGAAACTCGACGAACCTGCACAACATGCGTTCCTGCCGACCGATCAGCGCGTTGCTTCCCTCAGCGCAAACGATGATCCCGCCTTCTCCGCTTTGATGTTTCAGTTCGGTCGCTATCTGCTTATAGCCTGCTCGAGACCCGGTTCGCAGCCCGCAAACCTGCAGGGGATCTGGAATGTCGACCGCCTTCCGCCGTGGGCCTGCGCCTACACGGTAAATATCAATATTCAGATGAACTATTGGGGAGCTGAGACGGCAAATCTCTCTGAGTGTCACAAACCGTTTCTCGACTTCGTAGAGGAGATGTCCGCGAGTGGGAGCTCTGTGGCCCGCGATATGTATCATCGTCCTGGTTGGGTGATGCACCATAACACAACCATCTGGCGCGACGCGCAGCCAGTGGACTGGGTGGCCCATGTCTCCTTCTGGCCTATGGCCGGCGGTTGGTTGTGCCAGCATCTTTGGGAGCACTATCAGTTCAATGGTAATGACGCTTTCCTGCGCCAGGCATATCCGATTATGCGGGGTGCGGCTGAGTTCTACGACAGCTGGCTGGTTGAAGATGAGAACGGTCATCTGCTGACTCCCATCAGCGACTCCCCGGAGAACGCCTTCTACTACATAGACGGGAGTGGACAGCAGGTGATGGGCGGCCTGGCTATGGGCTGCACGATGGACATGGCCATCATTCGCGAGTTGTTTCGTAATGTTCTCTGGGCTGCAGAACATTTGCATACTGATGATGCCCTCCAGCAAAGGCTGCGACACCGAAGCGAGAAGCTGTTGCCTTATCGTATCGGCGGCCGGGGGCAGCTGCTCGAATGGTTTAAGGAGTTTAAGGAAGTCCCTCCTCGGCACAACACATCACCATACTACCCGCTGTATCCCGGCGATCAGATAACGCTTCGGGGAACACCGGAACTGGCTGCCGCAGAGGCAACACTGTTGCGGGAGCGCGCACGAACTGGAGGCGGTTTTCCTTCGGCATGGATGGCCGGTTGCTGGGCGCGGCTCGCGCAGGCGGAGACCGGACAAGCCTATCTAGAACGTCTATACGCGACAGGTCTTCATCCGAATCTCCTGAATGGGCGGGGCGATGTCTTCCAGATCGACGCAAACCTGGGAGCGATGGCCTCGACGATCGAGTTTCTGCTGCAGTCGCACGCGAACGAGATCGAGTTGCTACCAGCTCTGCCTTTGGCATGGCGAACAGGATCCGTCCGCGGTCTACGCGCGCGCGGGGGATTCGAGATTGCCATCGAGTGGAAGGAGGGGCAGCTTACCAGCGCGTCGATCACTAGCCTGCAAGGCACTAAGTGCGTTGTCCGCTATGCGGGGTGTAGCGTGCAACTCGACCTCAAACGAGACGAGATAAGAAAGGTCAATGCGAGCCTTTGGACGAAGGCTGAATCGTGACAAATATGGTGTGACGGTCACTCCACTCGCACCTCGTCAGGGTGTTGCTGGCATGCCGTTGTCGTTGATGTACTTTTACAACGTTCAGTGAATCTGGAAGTCTACTGCGTGATCGCGGGCAGATTCGATCGCATCTCGATTCCATATCGGGCGATGAATTATGCGCGTTACGCTCCTCAAGCAAAGCTGGTTTGGTCCGAACGGAGCGGCCAATTTCCATTTGTCGAAGAGCCTCAGAAGACGATGGCAACTATTGAAGAATTTATGAAAATGGACGCGCGGCGTTGGGGAATGAGATGACGGAAGCTTTTCGCTGTGGGTAATATTCAGTTCTTTGGGCAATCCTCCATCATTGATTGTTTACGCGAAAACCGGTTAATTCTTCAGTGGTTGAGAACCATCGCTCGCCTTTTCTAAATCGCGGTGCCGAGTCAAAGAACAATCGAGGAACAGGGAAACCTCTGTTAAACAAGGCCCCTCCCATCACGCTCTATAAATCGATGTAACCCCGCTTTAGCGCGATCGTTACTGCATGAGTTCGATCATCCGCATTCAGCTTAGAAAGGATATTTTTGAGATGGTTCTTTACCGTATGCTCGGTGATTGTTAATTTGTCGGCAATGATCTTATTTGACTGTCCACGGGCAACACATCTCAAGACTTCGATCTCACGGGTACTTAGGATATCCTCCCCGGCGTGTTCGGCAATCTGTTGGGCGATTTCTTCAGGAATCTTCCTGCCGCCTGCATGAACTAGACGAATGGTATTCACCAGGTCTGCTCTAAGCGTGTCTTTAAGAAGAAACCCAACAGCTCCGGCCTTGAAGGCGCGCGTCATCTGAACATCGCCGGCTATGCTTGTGAGAACAATAATGCGAGCGTGGCGAAACTCGGTGCGTATGATTGTCATACAGTCGATCCCGTTCATATGCGGCAGCTTGAGGTCCATGAGAGTAATGTCAGGCAGGTGTCGTCGAAAAAGTTCAATCGCCGATTCACCGTCGGCTCCCTCAGCTACGACTCTCATGTCCCGCTGCGCATTAATTTCTCCGGCAATACCGGCACGCATTAGTGGATGATCGTCAACTATTAGCACTTTGATCTGTCGATCGGTTGTCATCGTTCTCGGCTCCCTAATAAGTGACGAATCCAGCGGTATATCCGTGATTCTCTGTTGTGGGAATATGCAATTGTGCCTGGAATTCGAACTTCAATTTCGGTGCCTGCGCCTGGTCGACTCCAGAGTTCGAGACGAGCCCTGATTCTGGAAGCTCGTTCACGCATACTAGGCAGCCCGTAATGACCGGCGACGCTACCGTCGCGAAGAATTGCTGGATCGACACCGATACCATCGTCGCGGAATCTCAGACGGAGTTCAAAAATGCCAAAGTGGATCTCAACCTCGATCCGGCTGGCCCGCGCGTGACGAAAGGCGTTGAAGAGTGCTTCGCGACCAATCTTCGCGAGCTCCTCCTGTGCTAGGGTGTTGAGTTCTCTGCTGTGCCCATTCACAATCACCTCGAACTGAGCTGGTCCAAGATAGCGAAATTCCTTTCCAACGGTGGCAAAGGTAGCAGTCAGACTTTCGGGTGTGATCCTCCGTACGTGAAGCCGGGAGAGCAGACTTCTTCCCTCAAGCATGACGCGATCTGAATGCTTCAAGGACTCCTCGAATGACTTACGAACAGGATGATCTTGAGGAAGCTTCTGGGTGCCGGTGTGGAAGCTTAGGACAAGTCCCTGAATGCCCTGCAGGAACGTATCATGTAAGTCTCCAGCCAAGGCTTCTCGTTCTACCTGGCGCTCCTCGAGAATCCTGCGTGACTGCCTGATGAGGTATCGAACTCGCCAAAAGTACGCCAAGATAAGCAGTAGGACAATCGCGATTATAGTGATCGTTCGGAAGAGAAGCCTCTCGTAAAAATGCGGCCTTTGCGTGACGTCGTACACAATCTCGGGTTCATCCCAGTGGCCGATACTGTCCGTCGCACGAATCAGCAGCCGGTGAGTACCTACAGGAAAGCTCGTATAGATGGCCATACGCGAAGAGGAAGCATCGAGCCAACCAGGATCCACGTCTTGCATACGGTACTGCAGTCGAAGTCTTTGAGAGTTGGCCAGATCAACGGCGGCCAAGCGCAGCTCCACGTGATGGACTCCTGGCGGCAACATCAGTCCGTTTCCAACAAGTTGGCTCTTGCCGTCGACAGAGACCGCGGCTATGAAGATTGGTGTCCTTTCACCGATGCGAGGGAGGCGTAACGTATCGATCATCGCCAGCCCTCTGACCGTCGCGATCCAAAGCTTCCCGTCTGATGTCATCGCGATATTGGGGTTCCCGCTGCTTGCTTCTGTCGTATTGAGTCCATCCGAACGCGTAAACACTTCGTAATCGAGAGGGCTTCCGGGGTTGCCTGCTCGCGCAAAGCCGCCTTTCCCGAACCCAATCACACCCTTTTCGGTGCTGAACCACATTTTATGATCCGGTGTTTCCGTCATTTCCATCACGCTGAGCTCGCGGTTGAACATTGTCAACTGTCCATTTCTGATTTGGCTGATCCCCTCGGGCAAATCAGAAGTGTAGAGGCCGTTACCCGAATCCTCGAAGAATCGGCGTGCCAAGACACCGCTCGCATCCTTCGCGACTGACAAGGGCACGAAGCGACCGGAAACAAAACGATCAACGCCTCCCTGTGTGGCCACCCAGATATTTCCGCTTCGATCCTGAAACACATCGAGGACATTGCTGCTCGAGAGTCCGTCCGACATCGTGTAGTTGCGAATCTTTCCTTCTTGAAAATGGGCTAAGCCATGAGTTGTTGCGACCCATAGGGAGTCGTCTTTAGCTACTACAATCCTAGTGACGGCGCCACTACTCAACCCCTCTTTTTCTGAGTATTGCGTGAAAATACCATCCTTAAATCTGAAAAGGCCGCCACCGTAGGTGCCAAGCCAGATGTTGTGGCTGTGATCTTCGGCCAAAGACCAAACGCAAGTGTTTGCTAACCCATTTTTTTCATTGATCGTTCTGAAATGTCCCCCCTCTAGGACTGCGAACCCGCAATTCATACCAACCCAGAGTCGGCCGTCATGATCCGGCAACACAGCCATCGGAATGTTGCTTGGTAGACCTTCCTCTTTCGTATACATCTGTACAGTGCGCGGTTTCAGATGTACCAAGCCACTTCCATTCGTGCCGATCCAGAGATCCCCATCTCGTCCCTCGTAGAAGCCGCGCGATTCTAAGCCCGGAGCAGGTGACCACATATTTCCGCCCGAGATCCGATGGATCCCGATTGATGTGCTCACCCATAGGGTGTCGTTCAGGCCTGCAAAGATACGGTATGTCTTCGCATGAGCAGGATCGCTGGGGTTGAGGGATACCACACGTTGGCCCATAACGCTGCGAATTCCCTTGACTGTTGCATACCACATCGTGCCGTGGGAGTCCTGATAAGCATCGAAAATTTCGTCGTCATGAACCCCAAGCCGAACCCCGAGCCCAGGAGATCGAACGAGGTTCTTTCCGTCGAATTCGGCAACCCCCTGGGAAGTAATCAGGATCAGTTGACCGTTTGGCGTCTGGCTAATGCGGCTGACGAGTTTCGAAGAGAACACGCGTTGAAAGTGGCTGCCATCAAATCTATAAAGCCCGTCGTTGGTGCCTGCCCATATAGTTCCATCGCGAGCACTCAACAGCGCGAAAACCTCAGCGGGCTCCTGTTTCCCTAAACGAAAAGGTACAGACTCCGTGAGATCGGGATCATTCAGATCCCGTTTGGGAATTCGAATGATTCCCGAATAGGTGCCGACCCAAAGGTCCCCGTCGCGTCCTTCGACCAACGAGCTCACAGCACCCGTAGAGCGAAGTCCAGGAATTCGAAGTTGAACCGGCGTGAACGTTCGCCCATCGAACGATGTCAAATGGTCGCCGGACGCTACCCATAACAATCCATCTTGAGTTTGGGTGATCGCGTTGATAACGTTATCGGGTAGTCCATCGTCAATTGTGAAATCCGTTCTCAAGTAGCTCGACGCAACCGAAGACTTGCTCGGCGATATCGGCCACGCAACTGAAGGAACTAAGCAGAGCGTGAATACAATTCGGATCCACAACAGCCGGACAACCGAAAGGTTGCGCGTCGTTAGGAACGCATGTCGCATCGCGAGGTTCAGAGCATGATGCGGCTTTGGACTGTCCGCGCTATCATTCACACGGATTCCGGCCGGTCGTGATTGCTCTGATTTGGGTCCAATCGCGATATTCCAGATCTTCCTTATTCGTAGACTAGTCCACATGATGATCCACGCAAACAAAAACATCGGGGTAGTACTAGTGCACGGACGATGGTCGGATGGAATCTGCTGGAGTAAGGTGATTCGGACGCTCCGAGTCAGCGATCTGGCTACAAAACTTCGAAACGATTAAATAATACATCCGAAGGCTAGACCGCACGTAGCTCTAAAGAGCCATGCATCCGTAGCGCTAACGAGATTACTGGCATCGAGGGTTCGCATTTACGCTCATTGCGTGCAAAGACTCTTCTCGATGTTCCCGGCGGGCGCACCTGGAGGCGCTTTGTTGATACTGCGATGCTCCATCGCCGTGGCAATGGCCGGCATTGCTTTTCCGGTCGGCTGGCAGCATACGGCTTTTCTTGTACTCCTAAGCCTGCTTTGCTTCGGGTTGCTCACACCGATCGTTTGCGTAACAGCAACACTCATTGCGTTATTGGATCTGCCGCATCTCCTTACGGAGAATGTCGCGCAGGTAATCATTGTCCTGCTATGTACGTCTTCATTCGCATTCCTAGGGCCAGGCGCATTTTCGATAGACGCGAGGTTGTTTGCACGGCGAATAGTTCTGTCAGATCGCGTCTCCCAGTCGGAGATGGAGAAATAGTGAGATTCTCAAAGATTGGATGTTGCCTGCAAGACTCGGCCAATATCGACAAGCTTTCGGAAGGATCGTGATCATTTACAGAGAGTTCTGCGGATGATTGGAAACATCGAAGATGCCTTGAGCAAATGCGCAGGGAGAGGCCATTCTTCTTGAACGAGGAGAAAATGACTTGAACGCGCGAAACAGAACAAACCCATACTGGCCCAACGGAGTAACTCTCGCGGATCAAAACGACCAAGGACCCGATATATTTTATATCCAAGCGATGCTCAACTGTATTCCTGCGTATTCATGGTACGCATCAGCAAAGGGAGCTTGGATCTGGGTAAACGCGAGAACCAGCGCCTATCTCGGGCTACCAGAGATGCATCCGCTTTGCTGTGGAGAAGACATTGGCAATGACTGGAAGTCACATCTTGCTCTACTGCACCCCGATGATCGTGCAACCGCTCTCAGTAGTTGGGAGGAATCATTACACGCGAGCAGTCGGCATGAGATACGGGCGCGAATTCGCGCGGCTGATGAAACATATCGTTGGTTTCTACTCAGAGCCGAACCTCTACGCGATTCTGAGGGAAATGTTCTCTTGTGGCTCGGCATCAATATTGACATCGACGATCAACTTCGAGCTGATGAGGAGTTGAGGATCTTGAAAGAGCGCTTGGTAAGATCAACACAAATTGCCGCCGCGGCAGCAATGTCGGCTTCGATCGCCCACGAGATTAATCAGCCGTTAGGCGCCATAGTCGCCAACGCTCACGCCGCTTCCACGTGGCTAACCGCTTCACCACCGAATATTTCACGCATGAGGATCATCATTGATCGCATTCTGCGCGATAGCAATGTAGCTGCGGACGTAGTTCAAAAGATGCGCGGCCTCTTCCGGCAGCAATCACCGCAGAAGCGCCCTGTCGATATTTCTCATGCGGTACAACAGGTGCTTGCGGTCCTCGATGCCGATATTCGCAAGCAGGGGGTAGACGTCATTGTCGATATTCCTGCGGGCCTCATCCCTCTATTTGCGGATCCCGTCCAACTACAACAGATCCTGATCAATCTAATTTCCAATGCCATCGACGCAGTGGACGGACGTCCTTCCGCCGAACGCCGGATCTGGCTAGAGGCAGAGGCAGAAGTTGACGCCATTGCCCTTCGAGTTCGAGATACCGGACGCGGTGTTTCAGACTCTGATCGAATCTTCGAAACATTCTACACTACCAAGCCCAAGGGCATGGGAATAGGTTTGGCTGTGAGTCGTTCCATCGCGGAGGCGCACGATGGTAGCCTGTCCGTCTTAAGTCAGCCAGGTTTGGGTGCAGAGTTCACCCTGAAAATTCCCTACTCGAACGATATTGAGCGGGCCGAAGGCTGACAGCGTCGGCTAACAGTTCTCGAAAGCACTTCCCGTCGATGCGATATATTTCGAAGCTAAACGTTTTTATGCAAGTCAGTCTGAGGTGACACGGGTTTCAGAGAGTAAAAGACAGAGAGAGTGCGCAGTGAGTGTTTCACGAAGTAAGTGCGTTCTCGCCCATGCGCGTGGCAATTCGATTTTGTTCAACAGGCGTCAATCGGAAATTCCCATCGACCAGTCGAAGAAGCATCCGGAGTGCCCTCGCCGTCGTAAGCTGTGGTTTTCCGATCGTATGTGTATGGAGGCTGCGAAGCAAGTGAAGGTTCAATTTGAAGTAGTGCATCTGATCGGAGGTGTTTGAATGATCAGATATATCGCAGCAGCAGCTTTTGTCGAAGGGTTTTCGTATCTCGTCCGACATCCATCGCTGCTCGCACTCTATAGTGTGCTCATTTTTGCGTGGCTCTATCGCCTTCTCGGGCCGAGAGCAGCTTTTCTTCTAAACGGAATAGCCATAATCATTTTTCTTCTGCTCTACGGAGAGCCCGGCCGATCTTTGATTCAACCGTTGATTGGATACAGCGCCGGAATCGCAACCGTCTGGATGTGCGTTGGTTTGGACAAAAGGAATTTGGCAGGGCAGGAAGACGGCGAGATAAGACACAAAGACGCTGAGACGCGGCTGCGGCTTGTAATTGATACCATTCCCACACTTGTCTGGTGCGCCACCCCGGATGGAGGTCCCGCATTCATTAATAGGAGAATGGCCGATTACCTCGGGATTTCCGACAGAAAAGCTATAGAGATGGAGCAGGCCACGACGCTATCGTTTGACACTTCAATCGCGCGATGGAAGGACATGCTGCATCCTGACGATTATGATGCGGCTTTCCAAGTCTGGCTGAATGCCCTAAAGACGGGATGCTCGTACAGCTCAATTCACCGGATGCGACGACATGATGGTGTTTACCGTTGGTTCCATGCTCAGGGCGAGGCTCTTAGGGATGAAAAGGGGACGATCCTTCGATGGTATGGATTCAATGTCGATATTGAGGATGCGCGACGAAACGAAGAAGCGCTTTCGGAAATCCGAGACAAACTCACGCGCGCTATGCAGGTAGCTACGGTCGCAGAGTTATCTGCTTCTGTGGCACATGAGATTAACCAGCCGCTCGCGGCGTTGGTTGCCAACGCGCGAGCTTGTATGTATTGGCTTGCTGCAAGCCCCCCTAATATTTCGCGAGCTGAAGTTATTGTGCAGAGAATTGTTCGTGATGCCGAGACTTCTGCTGAGATAGTACGTCGGCTCAGAGCATTATTTAGGAAAGCGGAGTTGAACAAGACCTCGCTCAACTTAAATGAAGTGATTCAAGAAGTCTTGCGACTGATACGAGAGCAGGCACGTAGGATGAACATCAAGATCGAAACCGCTCTTTTGTTCGGCTTGCCAAACATCATGGCGGACAAAGTTCAAATGCAACAGCTGATCATGAATTTAGTACAGAACGCGCTTGATGCAATGTCGGTGACATCTGGTGAAGATCATAAGCTCGCCGTGCGTTCGACGTACGATAGCCAAAATGGCGTTTCGATCACTGTGTCAGATTCTGGATGTGGCCTAAGCGACGGAACGAAAATATTCGAACCGTTCTACACGACAAAAGAAAGCGGTATGGGAATGGGGCTCGTGATCTGTAAATCTATTGCGGAGCAACATGGAGGCAGCCTGAAGGTTTGCAAAAATTCCGATCGTGGTACAACCTTCAATTTCGCGCTGCCGAGCGCATGAAGAATTGTTAATTAGTACGTGAGTGTCGTTGATATTAGCAGTTTGCCGCAACCTTCTCCTCGTTATTTCGTAAACGAGGCTACATTCGATAATTCTACGAGGTGCATCGTCGAGAGGGAAAGGAAAGCTATCGGCTGTTCATCTGCCGCGGGCTTGCGCTTGGCAGTATTGCTTTAGCGTAAAGTACGCGTGTCGCGTCGAGCCCGCACAGTCCCGGCTCGGACTAAACGCTTTTGCTAGAGAGCTCCCTTCGTGTGAACGAGAGGAGACTTGGGTACTGAGAGGGACACGTCCTTTTGCCACGCAATCTGAGGCATGAGAACTTTCAGGGCTCTATGCCACCATAGCTTCACAATAGTCGAGTCTCAAGCGCTCCATCGCATCGGAAGCGATCCAGCGTTGTTCATTCAAAATCAGGCTCTGGAGAATTATGGCCTTTGGGCTCTCTATGTGCTCGGCTAAGATCATCGAACCGTCAATCTGTAGGGAGAGAGATGGTTCTGTGAGGACATTTATTCTCTGGCCATCATCAGGATGGTGTTGATCATGATTCGTATGAACCTGGTAGAAATACATGAATTAGCCGGAGTGAACGGGCGGCGTTGAACGCCTCTACTATTGCCTTCGGGAGAACATCCTTAGCGTCATCCATATCCTGAACGATTTACATTGCAGTGTGTAAAAGACGTGTGTAACGTGCGGGTAAACGATCGGGAACGCTCGGGCACCTCCGGTCCTGAAGATCTCACAGAGGGATGTTTTCGGCATCCGAACTCTCACGGGATGAGTCCAGTATTGTCGATTCGTTATAGCAGCAATTCATTTGGTCTCCGATGCAGATACGGATTTCAATCTGCTGGCACAACCCTGAAGCTACGAACCATGCGTCGCTATTATCACTTTCTGCTATGAGAAACTCCACAGTTGAGACGATCACTACTGCTCATCATAGGAGCGCAAGCTACGACAATCCTGTACCTATCTAAACCTCCAATACATTGCGGTCGAGCGGCTTGGTATGTTAGACGAATCTATATGGAGGTTATCAATGCAAAGAGGGTCCGCCATTGCGCTCGTCGATGACAACAGGCTGGTTCTGCACAGCTTGGCGGCAGTACTACAAGACGCCGGCTTCATCGTTCACGATTTTGAATGTCCAACTTCGCTTCTCCAGTCGAACGTACTTCATTGCCTCGATTGCATCGTGACGGATATGGACATGCCGGGTATGAATGGGTGCGAACTCCAGGCGCACGCGAGTATCATCTGCCCTCTTGTGCCGGTTGTCTTCCTGACCGGAAGCACCGATGAACGGGCGCGCCAAAATGCTCTGCAACGAGGAGCGCTTGCCTTCTTAAGCAAGCCGACGCGGACAGCCGATCTCATCGATGTCGTTACGAGTGCAGTGGCGTTGCATCGCAGCCTTAAGGACGCATTTCCAAGCGACTTGAGGGAACCTGGAATGCCTGCTGACAGAAGCGAGCGGCAGGATGCAGCTTATCTGTTGCATGCGGTTGCAGGATCATAGTGACCTACTTCCGCTCTGACAACGCCAGTTTATCCAGTCCTCCGGCTAGTTAGCCAACGAACCGCCGAGCACTTCTTGTAACGTTCGGTTGGAGATAGGGAAAAGATTACCTCGTCTATGCATAATCGGCACAGATATATATATGACTCTGCCAAGGGGAGGTCAATGAAAGTCAGTATTCTTGATTATTTATTAAAAGTTCTTTTAATTTGGGGAGTATTGGGTCTTTTTGGTGCATCCTGATCATCGGTTGCTTGGCGAAAAAGGCCGATTCGGTTGAACCTTCCGCGCTCGCGGTCTCACGCTGACTTGTGGAGGACGGCTCCTTTTGAAATTCCAGCAAGCTTTCGCGATAATCCCGCATTTGGCTAAATGTAATCTCCCTGTCTATCGAATTCGATAGACAGGGAGCTGTTAATGCTTGGTTGACCGTCCAAAGAAACTTCTTCGAGGACTCTTAGTCAGTCGAATCGCGCCGCGAGTGAGGTTTGGACATATTTGACAAGCGCCTGTCTCTATCGGCGATGCTGCAGAACGCCCTTGCGATTCACACAAGGCATCCAGGGTGGTCCCCAATTCATGAAACGCACCCCATCAGATTGGAGGTGACTGGATGTGCTCGTCAGGCAGACGTCAAGCCACCAGATAAGGGGCCGAGATTATCCAACCTCATGAAAGATGAAGGTCGACGGGTTTGATTCGAACCTGCCGAAGTCCTGTTATGTCGAAGAACGCGCTGGCGATTATTACCAAGGCTATTTTCGAAGGGGTCTCTCCGCTTAGATACGAAATGACCTCGGCGTAACACCGATCAACCTGTGAAACGTAGCGGTGAAGTGGCTGGGGGTTGAGAAGCACAGTTGTTGGCTGATTTCGGTGATCGATAGCGATCCGTGCTCAAGAAGAGACTTAGCCCGCTCGATTCGTTGACGGATGATATAGCGTTGTGGGGTCAAGCCCATGCTTTTTTTGAACTCTCTACAGAAGTAGTAACGGCTTAGTCCTGCCACCTCGGCAAGCTTTTGTAATGGCAGATCGGTCTCAAGATGTTCCGTGACATAGGAGATAACCTTGCGGAGCCGACCCGGAGGCATGCCAACGCCCTTCGAAGAGGTATCAACTGCTTCTGAATACCGTCGAACAAGATGGGTGGTTAGTTGAAAAAGGAGAGTACGAATATAAGTTCGATTAACCTGCCGAACAGCCCGGATCTCCACACATAGTCGGGCAATCATCTCCGCCAGCAGCGAATCCTGGCGAAAGGTATCCATGGAAACCAAACCAAGCCAAGGATCATTTGAGTCGCTCTCCCATGCGTCTCGCAGAGCAGGCTCTGAAATGCGCAGAATGACTGTCTGCTCAGGGCTCTCAAGACGCCAGCTGCTTTCGACCTTCGGCGGGCGTACAAGTACGTGGCCACAGCGAATCTCACACATTCGCGGGCCGTGCCCAACGTCATAACGTAGCTCGCTTCGGCTGCTGATTTGTGCAATCAACAAATAGTCTCCGTCCGGGTCCACGACAAAAGACTTCGGACTCGTTTCCGAGAAGAGCATAACTCGAACGCCGTCAACTGGAAGACGGAGTTCCTCCGGCTCGACAATAGTAGAAGGGAGAAAAAGGAATGACGGGTCGGCAAGAAGTGTCTCCCCGATCATCGACGCTGGTGGGTAATGCTCGCGTGTCTCAATCATGTCATGAGTTCCGGAAACCCAGCGAGTCACGGTCGTGCCAGCGAGGCAGGAATCGTGAGTAGTCGCTTCGGTCTCATCAGACAATCGCACATCGCCTTCCCGGTAAGCATTACAACTTTCTATTAAGTTGCAAGGGCAATTCCTGAAATATGCTTGCTACAGTCCGAAAGGTTGGTTCTATATGGTTCAAGATGGCGAAGTCGTTTACCTCGTGGACGACGATGCGGCGATTCGCGAGGGATTGGCCGAGCAACTGAGGGCTCAGGGACGATACGTGGTCGCTTTCGCGACCGCAGAAGACTTTCTGGATTACATTCGCAACGATGAGGCAGCGTGTCTTATTCTCGATGTCCATCTCCCGGACTTGAACGGTCTTGAGTTACAGGAAAGGCTGAAGTCATCCTACATACCGTCAATCATCTTCATTAGTGGACAATCTGATATCCCCACGAGCGTACGAGCGATGAAAGCCGGTGCCATTGAATTTCTGGTCAAACCGATTGAATCGGAGATTCTCAGTCGAGCACTTGACGTCGGCTTCAGCCGTGACCGAAAGCAGCGAAAGCGCGTCGAGGAAGTCAATGAGTTGAGGCGGAGATATGACCTTCTAACCCCGCGCGAGAGGGAAGTGTTGCCGTTGATCGTCGCCGGCTTGCTAAACAAGCAGGCAGCAGCAGCGCTGGGGATCGCGGATGTGACACTACAAGTTTATCGTGGGCAAATAATGCGCAAGATGGAAGCGCCATCCTTTGCTGAGTTGGTCAGAATGTGCGGCCGGCTAGGCCTCCGTTTACCTGAAGTTGACCATTTGCTGTAGTTCTCTATATCAGGAAAGGCAGATGGAAGTATCTCTGGAATTCGATCAATGTTGATAGGCGTTGTCGACGATGATGTTCGTGTATTGGAAGCTCTCGACGAGTTGCTTGCAGCAACCGGTCATGAGGCCTGTCTATTCGAAACGGCTGAAGCGTTTTTAGAATCCGAGGTCGGTATCGGAACCGCATGTTTAATTTCGGACGTGCAACTACCTGGCATGAATGGCTTTGAATTGGTTTCCGAATTAAAGGCCAGAAACCGAAACCTCCCCGTCATCCTGATTACTGGGCTTGACGCGCCTGAGATTCAAAGAATGAGCAAAGAGGCAGGGGCGCTAGCGGTCTTTGCGAAGCCATTCGACCCGACTGAGTTGTTGACGTTTTTGCGATTAGCGACGTCTCAACATAAGGACTGAGCGCCGATACAGGTGACAACTGAGAAGTACATCAGAGAGATCTAACAACGTTATGCAAGATAGCGAGAACCAACCTTTTAGTCGCAACCCATTGCTTTACAGGTAAGCAAAGCGACTGAACTGCCTCAGGTCTGATCATGTGGCATCGATCGGAATTTGCCCCATGGCGTCAGACATGCTCGACTCTGCGTTTTTGTATGTTGAGACTCGGGATTTGCGTGCGATTTTCAATGACCAATTGAAGTTCTTGCCCGGGTCAACTGCGGCGCCGGAGAGCTTCAGGGTTCCATTGAACCATTGCTTTTCGAACATGCCGGGGTCCGGCTCAAGCGCATATCCACTGGTGGTGTCAGACGAGGTTCATGGAATGGTTTTCGTAAGGAAAAGCTGGAGGTCTGTAGGAATGATCTATCAATCAGCGCGGAGTTTACCCTGCAATTCCCACACGTAACTAACCTTATGAAAGAGAGAGAAAACGAGCTACCCGATTGCGTTCCTGAGGCAGTGGGTGCCTGATCCAGGCAGGCCAATTGGACCCTGCTTGCCCCTCCCGGCATTATTCCTGCCTCCCCGTCTGGAGAACTCTGCTATTTATGGAATTCCATGTATTTGTACAGTTGGCTCATATTTATCAGTCGTTTCTTGCGCGTATGTTTTCTAAATCGATATTTCCTAGAGCTTTGAATCGCATCTGCTCGTGGTGGACGCCGAAAAAAATACAACGTTGCTGGTTACAAATGCGGTTGCGTGTCCTTCGTCGGGATCGGTTTCGTTGTCGTAGCTGCGACAGAAAAGGCCCGGAAGTTCCCCTAACGATTTATCCCATCCGCCCGGGACTTACTCATCCAGATGGAATATTGACATTGTGTCTGAATTGTCGGTCATTGGCGAAAAAGCTGAAGCTAAGCGGTACAGATGCGCCGGACTTCCTCAGACGGCTCTGGCGCCATCTCTAACCCCATCATGGTGTCTTATAAATACATGAGATGGAGCCCGGGGATATGGTGAAGATGATGCCCAACGCAATCAGACACATTTGTACGAATGGAAGCCACTCGATCTGTGGGACGATCAGGCAGACTACCTTGGAGCTCTCGTACCGTTCTTGAAGTCGCTGTGATGGCTGAGGCTGTCGGTGGAGAAAACAGGTGAGACGAGCGAGCTCGACGGACAGCCAAACCACGAATGCAGAGGCAGACAGAGCTACCGGATGTTTGTGACTGAAGAGATAACACAATAAGTTGAGATTGAATTGCGTTTCCCGAGTGATTTGCTCATTCGGCGAGACGCCCAACCCGTGTAATTCGCTTTTCCCAATCGCCTGTTCACATGCCCAGTTCTGCTCCGAGCTCGGCACGCGTATGTTCTGAAGTTCGCATTGCCCATATGGATCTTTGCAACCACTGCAAGGATCCTATTCGGCTTTTATGACTACTCATGTTCGCCGAACGCTTCTAGTCTTGGGTCCATAGGAAGGAGATCACGTTATGCATGTTATCCAATTTACAGAGTTCGGTGACGTCTCAAAATTGCATCTAGCAGAGCGGCCCGTACCCACCGCACAAGAGGGCACGGCGATCATTCAAGTGGAAGCGGCATCAGTGAATCCCAGCGATGTCAAGAATGTCGCGGGCCGGATGTCCCAAACAACCCTCCCTCGAGTATCGGGGCGGGACTACTCAGGCATTGTTGTCGACGGGCCTGCTGAGTGGATCGGGCGAGAAGTATGGGGTTCCGGTGGCGATGCCGGCTTTACTCGGGATGGCACGCACGCAGAGTACATCGAGGTGCCAGTATCGAGTTTGGCGCACAAGCCTGAGCAACTCACCCACGATCAGGCTGCATGCATTGGGGTCAACTTCGTGACTGCCTGGTGTGCTCTGATCGAGTATGCCCAGCTCTCGAAGGGCGAGACCATCGCGATTATGGGTTCGACTGGTGGTGTCGGTGGAGCGGCTGCACAGATTGCAAAGCATGCGGACGCCAAGATCATCTCAATCAGCCGTTCTCAACCACATCCATCAAGCCGCCTGGCTGCGCTTGCAGACTTCCATCTGGATGCGGCTGACCCCGAGCTTTCGCAGAAGGTCAAATCCCTGACCGATCAGAAGGGAGTTGAGGTGGTGCTCAATGCCGCAGGAGGACCTATGTTTGGAATCGGCTTGGGCCTTCTTGCACACCGCGGTCGTCAGGTGGAGATTACTTCTCCGACGGAGAGGCGGGTATGTTTTGACTTGGTCGATTTCTACCATAATGAATCCCAGTTGTTCGGTGTGGATACCCTAAAGCGAGATCTTACCGCTGCAGCCAACATTCTGGAGCGTTTGAGGCCGGGCTTCGACTCGGGCGCTTATCATCCGCCGGCGATCTCCGACACGATGCCGTTACACAAAGCGCATCATGCATTCAATCTCGTGCATCAAGGCACTAGTGGACGTGTGGTCCTGAAACCTGGACAGAAGTAACACAACCGTCCAAGTCTGTTGTGATTATTCCCTGATAATGAGTGGGCCGTTGTAGGCTGACGTCGCCTCCATCGCCCGCTCTCAGCCCCGAAAAAGATGAGAGTAGGGACGATCTGTCTAGAAAGATGTTGGGGTCGCACAGGCATCCCACACACCAAGAACCTTTCCCGAATTTGTGGGGTGAGTTTCAGCACCTCTCGCCCAGTCTGTTGGAAGCTCCCCGGCGGTGATCCCGGTAATGCCTTAGCAAAACAGCGAGGGATATCGGCATTAGCGCGCCGGCCAATAGCCGAAACTTTGCCTCGGCAAAATAAGCAAGCTACCGATAGGCGTGCAACATTATGACGGCGGTATAGCTTAGTCGTAAGTAATCTTGGGAAGAATTCTTTCCTAGGTCGGGTAGTAGCGCACCTAACACTCGCTTTGTCGACGTTGTGCCGGCTGTTATGGGCCATCATGTTCCGCTAGCCTATATCGGTTAATAAATTCGATCACAGATGCGGTTTATTTCAGGTCTCTTACCCCGAAACGAGTCGTAGGGTGCCTGATAGAGATGGTCATTTTGCGCCGATCCGTATCTGGTCAGATACGATAATCGAGTGCTTTCGCAAAGTCTACGTGGAGTGCGAGCGAAACTCCCTAAAGCTTTGCGGATTCTGCAAGGCTGGTGTTCGTTTTTCATGGCTACTCACGTTCAACGTGAACCGGTAGCGTAGAAGAAGTAAAGGATAAAGGCTGTCACGGGAGGGTTAGGTAATGAAGATTATTCTTGGGTTTCTGCTCGCATTTGGCATTGGAGCGATCTGTCGGTTCGCCGGAATTCCTTCACCCGCTCCAAACGCGATCCTGGGTTCTTTTCTAGTAGTTAGCATGAGTCTCGGCTACGTTACTGCAGGGCAATATCTTCACCGAAACAAAGATACGACCTCCCGCCTCGTGGCGCCTTCGGCAGCCGTAGTGGCTAATGCCGGGATCCTCACCCCGGCTCATTCTCATCAGGACGCTCGCCACGCTGTCACGCATCGAAACGGCGATTGAGAACCCGCCTGTACTCCTGCCTTCACACACCAGAAAGAGGTTCGTTATGTCTACCATTCCAGAAAATCCGAACGATAAGATTGCAGCATTGCTCGCCCCGATGCTGAAACAAAGACTTTTTGTGGCTCTGAGTATCGCACGCGCTACTGCAGAGCAGATGAGCGCACATGTCGCTGAGCATCTCGAGTACATGAATGGTCTCGAGGCCGAAGGGCTATTGTTCGCTTCGGGACCCTTTATCCAGACCGGCGTCCTTGTCGGAGACGGTCTGACAATTCTTCAGACCAAAACGATCGAGGAGGCGCGAGCGCTAATGGAAAATGAGCCTCTAATCAAGCTGGGTCTTCGCACGTTTGACCTGCGACCCTGGGAACTTCGCGAAGGTCAGATCGCCGCGACACTGAACGTCTCGACGAGCAGGTTCAGCTTGGAAAAGTCCTAGGAGGCCCTGATCAATCTGGGAAAGTCCTCAAAAATAGTTGGCATCTATATCGTCACCCGGTTTCGATGCACTTGCCCCTACCTGTCCTAAGTGAGTCTGCATTGTCTACGAAGGCGGCGACGGGTCACCAAACAAACGGTCGAGTCTGAATCGTACAATGCTGTCGTTGAACTCGATTGTTTCTCCTGATCTACGGAGCGTGTTCTCTTTGTTCAAATCACTAGTGGCTGATAGGCAACATAGGACATCTCTTACAACACATACCAATTGTTCGATTCTTTAAGAGCCAATGCTCCAGAAATAGTCTCAAGAAAAGCTGCGCAGAGATCAGGCTGACGCTTAGCGCGCAGAGAGGGTTTTTTTCTGTAGAAGCTAGGGGCAATAACGAAACGCCGGCGAAAGGCCTCCGTGAAACAAGTGTGACTACTGAATCCACAGTCGTTTGACCTGTAGAAAGTTCGAAAGATGTATCCGTATAACGGTATAGGTGAGGGCTACCGAGTCCTTTACTCAGCATCTGTAGAGGCGGACGGCGCAAGAGACGTTCTTGGCCTGTGACTGCTTGTCAATCGCAGCGTAATCGGAGTTCACACATTGCCCATAGGAAATTCCGCTGGAGATTGACAGTTCTTTGAGCTACAGTACAGAGTCTGCGCCATATGCCCGGGCAGCTATTCGAATAACAACCGTTGGATTAAGTGAAACAATTTACGTATTTTCAATGAGTTAGATGACGCGATTGGTAGTTTCAAAAAGCCCTATATTGTTGAAAGTGAGTTAAGGAAGCGCTTATTTGAGGTTGGATCGGGGTTGGCGAAAGTAGGGAAGAGAGCACGGTGGCTTTTACATCTACAAACCGGAAACTGCTCCAACTGGAGATTAGGGGGCTGCGAGATCAATTGAAACTGGTTCCAGAAGGGTGCGCCGCAGCGATGGGGCCACAGACGGTTTTGTCCAGTGATGCACCCTCGCTTGCGGTTAGAACCATGCAGGTCGAAGAACGTCTGGACTCTCTGAGATTGACGCCAAAGTTAAAGGCAAAGCAGAAGAGCACTGTCGGTACCGTACAACTGTCTCGAAGAGATGGCGCTTCGATACGAGTCCGATAGATATACTGTGAACATTGCGCGCGAGGCATGACATCGAGCCCGCGCATCCTGCTGGTGAACGAACCGACCGCTTCACTCAATTTAAGACGAGGAACGCGGTCATCGAGATATTTCTGGATCTGAAGCGTGCCGGCACAACGATCACCTTCAGCACGCACGATGAGCAAACCCTGCTCAAGACCGCCGACCGCTCACTGCGCTTCGAGAGCGGCTTGTTTCACGAAATTGCCTACGCTATGGAGCGCACCATTAAGATTCGCTGGCACCATCTTCTTCCGTTCGCCATCTTTCCCTTGGTATTGCCAGGCTGCAACTCTGCTCCTAAAGACGGACGCCCTAAGGTTTTGCGCTATGCTTACTCTCCGGAAGCAGAACAACTCGAGGCTGGCGGCCTGCGCAAGGACCTGATGCGTAACTATCTCGAAAAGCAGTTACACATGCCAGTAGAGGTCGTGGAGGTCGAAGGCTATGCTTCGACGATCGAGGCCATGCGCGCGAACAAAATCGACTTGGCAACCTTCGGTGCTCTCGCCTATATTCTCGCATCGCAGAAGGGAATAGCTGAAGCCATTGCAGCCAAGGGATTTCCCAACGGCAGAATCGGCGGGTATCGCTCGGCGATCGCTGTGCCCAAGGATAGTGCCATCCACTCCATGCAAAATATGAAGGAGCACGCGAAGAATATTGTATTCGCCTTTTCCGATCCCGCCTCCACCTCCGGCGATCTATATCCCCGTGCTGGCTTGATCAATCTCGGAATAAATCCGGAGCAGGACTTCAAGAAGGTTCTCTTCGCCGGCACTCATCTTGAGACGGTGATGGCAATCAAAGCAGGCAACGTAGATGCGGGAGCATTTCAGTCCAGTGCGGCGACACGACTGCAAGCGCGTGGAAAGCTCGCTTCGGATGACCTCCACGTGCTTTGGATCTCTGATCTAATTCCCAATGCATGTTATGCGGTCCGTAAGCAGCTTCCCGAGCAGCTCAAGAAAGACATTCAGACAGCCATTGTTGCAATCCCGCAGAAGGACCCGGAGCTTTGGGCAAATATGATGCGGCTGCGAGGAAACACGAACCCAGCCGAGGGGGGAACGCAGTTGATTGTCGTCAATGACTCGTCATATAACGAGATGCGGGAATACGCCATGAAAGTCAAAGACTTCAGCTTGGTGGAGAAGTAGCCGCTATGCTCTCAGTCTCGAATATCGTAGTCGCGTTGCCTAACGGCAAGCGCCTTCTCAACGACGTCAGCTTCACCGTTAAGCGAGGCGAGTTCGTCGCAATTCTTGGCTCAAGCGGCGCCGGCAAGTCTCTGACCTTGCGATGTATCGTTGGCCTGACAAAGCCAAGCGAAGGCCTGATTAGTATTGTCGGCGAGTCTGGAAAGATTTACAAGACTACAAATGTCGATGCTAAAGGGCTGCGCCTAGCACGCCGCAACATTGGCCTCATCTTTCAAGGTGACAGCTTGGTCAAGCGATTGACAGTTCTTGAAAATGTCATGCTTGGTCGCCTCGGTTTCATCAGTCCACTGCGAAGCTGCCTAATCGGCTTCAAGGATGCGGAAGCGCGCGACGCTATGATCGCTCTCGATTGCGTAAAGATGGCACCATTCGCAGCACGGCTCGCAGGCTCTCTCAGTGGTGGCGAGATGCAGCGCGTCTCCATTGCACGTGCCATTCATCAGCGGCCGTTGATATACCTCGCCGATGAGCCTATCGCAAACCTCGATCCGAAGAACGCTGAATCCATCGTGGCGATTCTCCAGTCACTCTCCCGCGAGACCCCCGTCATCGGCGCCTTTCATCAGCCATCCATAGTTGCCAGGTATTGCACACGCGTCATCGGTGTACGTGGCGGTAAGATCGTATATGAGGGCGGAGCACAGCTTTCGTACAACCAGCTTGAGGCGATCTATAGCGGCACCGATGGCGATCCAGTGGTCGGGGCAGAGAAGTTTAATTTACTCCCACCCGTTTTTAGCGAACCCATGCCTGATGCACATCAAGAGGCGCGCTTCCAGTTATGATTTCTATTCTTAGTGCGCCCGCTGAAGAGTCACCGTTTCAAGCGTGGCAGATTCTCCTTGCAAGGCATCGCTCGCGACAGGTACTCGCCTTCGTCATTCTCACCGTACTGTTGGCAATCGCCTCGTGGCGTTGTCAGGTGCGGGTCGGCACCTTCCTCCTGGGAATTCGCAAAGGATTGGCTGTTCTGGACATGTTCTTTCCGCCGGATTGGAGCGCTATTCCAAGCTTGTTGCAGCCGATGGCTGTCACTTTAGTGTTGGCCATGATCGCTACGATTATGGGAATGGCGCTTTCCTTTCCCTGCGCATTAGCGGCTTCCTCTAACATTGCACCTGCTCCTCTGCGCATGCTGATTCGCAGCTTCATCGCCCTCGAGCGCGCACTGCCTGAGGTCATACAGCTTCTATTGTTGATCGCTATCTTCGGGCTAGGCATCATTTCTGGGTTGATCGCGCTTTCACTGAGCAGCATCGGCATGCTGGCGAAGCTGTTGGCCGATTCTATCGAAGAAATCGAGCCCAAAGTACTCAATGCGGTCGCCGCCACGGGAGCGACGAACATACAGGTCATTCGGTACGCGGTCATCCCGCAGATTTTACCTGCGCTTCTCGCAAATGGACTCTTCCGGTTTGAGTTCAACGTGCGTGCCGTCATCATCCTTGGCGCAGTCGGCGTCGGCGGCATCGGCTTCGAGATGAGCGCGGCAATGCGTTCACTGAACTACCAAAGGGCATGTGCGGCGACTCTGCTCACGCTCGTACTTGTCTTCTTGATCGAACGGCTCTCCGACCGGATACGGGGACACATTCTAAGCGAAGGTTTAGTGCGATGAGCCTTGCTGTTCCCGCCAACCTTCTTCCCTCCCGCAAGCTGCGTCTCCTGGTTATTTCACTCCTCTTAGTAGTTATGGTCATAGTGCTTCTGTTCTGGTGGCTCGACCTGAACCCAGCGACCTTCGATATTGACTTCAGCTACGTCACCGACCTCTTCCGCCAGTTTTTCCCTCCGAATCTCTCTCTGTTCTGGACCAGACCGAAGCTCTGGATTTCTCTGCTCGATACGCTCGCCATGGCGTTCCTCGCGACTGTAGGCGGCGGCGCAATAGCGATGGCGCTGGCGTTCTTAGCGGCTTCAAACACCACACCACATCCGATCATCCGTCTTATCATCCGCACGCTGCTTAGCTTCCAGCGTTCCATGCCTGCGCTCATCGTCATTCTTGTCCTTCTGATCGCTGTCGGCATCGGTCCCTTTTCAGGAGTCATCACTCTTACCGTGGGCTCGATTGGCATGTTCGGGAAGTTCTTCGCGGATTCGATCGAACACGTAGATCAAGGAATCTCGGAATCGGTACAGAGTCTTGGTGGGACGCGGATTCAGACCATCCGTTACGGCGTTATTCCACAGGTGATGCCATCCTTCGTCGCGAATCTCTTTTATGCCTTCGACCATAACCTACGTGCGGCGATCCCTCTTGGCGTCTTTGGTGGCGGTGGTATCGGCTTCGACCTCGCTTTTGCCCGCGGTCTGCTGCACTATCACGACGTGATGGCCTACACCATCATGATTGTCATAATGATTTCTGTGATGGAACGCGTCTCCGACTGGGTTCGGCACAGCTTCCTCAAACGACCTGTGAGCAACAAACGATAATTCGAGGAGGTAGTGGGTGGCGTGTCTTGATCACGCCTTTACAAACACTCCATTTAGCGAATCGTCTCTGCCCGGGAATCATTAATTATGGCCAAGGCACACCGTCGCTTCCCGGTAGAGAAATGAATGGAGAGGCAAGATGCTAAGAGCTTCCCGCATCATACGCTGATGCGAATTGCGCGAGAGTACGCTCCCAGATAGGCGGCGAGCCAATCTTCTGCTCCAAATGATTACAAAAAGCTTTGATTGCGGCTGTCATCGGGCCTCGATTTCTGAGCAAGTAAATCCCTTCCACTCGGTTGAAATGTTCAGAGCTAATGGGTAACAAAGTTAACACTCGGTCATAGATCGCCCAATCCGGTATCCGTATGATTCCCAAGCCAAGGACACATGCGTCAACCTGCGACCCGAAATCATCTATCTGGAGAAGATAATTTTGCGATACCTCGCGTCCTTCTCCGAGGAGTTCGCGCCATCCCTTACCGCTCGCAAGGTGGCGCCTGTCAATGAGGCGGTGCTTTGCGCAGTCCTCAATACTATGAGGGACGCCATAACGAGCAAGGTACTGAGGACTCGCTGCAAAAACACGACGTTGCGTGGCGAATTGCTTTGAAAGCAAGGTACTGTGTGTGAGTTCTCCAACTCGCAACGTCAGGTCCGTATTTTGTCGCTGCGGATTGTTGAGCCGTTCTGTCACATCTACGCTAATTCGAAGCTTCGGATAGCGCTGAAACAAATCCGGAAGGTGCGGAACGATGTGTTTCTTCCCAAATGCTGGCAAGCAACTGACACGCACCAAACCGCGTACGTCTTGGTGCAGCGATGCTGCTTCACTCTTTGCATCTGCCAAGTCTCTTAGGATCGTCTCCGATCGCAAGAAAAGTACACGTCCGGCTTCGGTCAGTTCGAGTGAGCGTGTCGTGCGGATAAAAAGCGACACGCCAATCTCGTGTTCGAGTGCCGTGACCTGGCGGGCAATGGAGGATGTTGTCATTCCTCGATTTCGTGCCACAGCGGAGAAGCTACCGAACCGAACGGTTGCGACGAATGCCTCAAGAGTGTTTGTAGTATAGCCATTTGCCATATTTGCATTTTACGCAACACTGTGAGGTGCCACGTAATTCATGTCCGTCTAATCAACGATCCACAGTAAAGATCTACGCTGTGAAAAGCATCAAGGTTTGGTCGAGTCAAGGCAGGTGCCCAACCATAATTCCATAAAAGTTTGAAAGCCTGAGTCGTCCTAAGAATCCCATACCAGCAATGGATCTTATCCTGAGAGGTGTGTCGCAAAAATGAGATTTAGCATTCCAGGCCGCAAACGCGGCCTAGCCCATTTCCATCTACAACAATCCCTTGCTGTCTTTGGGGTGACCCTTCTTCTGCTATTTTTACTTCCAGGCCATAGTTGGGGCCAATCGACGTTCGGCTCCTTTACTGGAGTAGTAAAGGACCCCTCCGGCAAAGTGATCAGGGGTGCGCAGGTCAAGCTGACCAATACCGACAACGAAGTCGTGCGTCCAACCATGACAAATTCGGAAGGCGAGTATATTTTTCCCAACGTGGATGCCGGCACTTATTCGATCGAGGTGAGTGCATCGGGATTCGCCAACGGCAACTTTACCGGCCTTACCTTGCAGGCTCGCGATGCCCAGCGTGTTGACGCAATTCTCCGGGTCGGCGCGGCCGCGCAGACGGTCACCGTTCAAGCTGGCGCTGCGGTGGTCAACACAGAAACCTCCAACCTAGGTGAGACGAGAACCGGTATAGAGCTCGAACAATTGCCTTTGGCTATCAGCTCACGCGCATCCGGATCCACCAGTCCCTACCAGACGCTGACTTCTCAGGCGGGTGTGCAATCGGACTCGCAAGGGACTTTATCCGTCTCGGGCGCGAAGCCCGCTTCGCTATCTGTGACGGTCGACGGCATCAGCACGATGAATGTCGAGTCCAGCGCGCCGGCCCAAGAGCTCTTTCCCTCGTTCGCGTCGATTGAAGAAATTCAGGTCAATGAGAACAACAACGCGGCAGAGTACGGCGGCGTTGCCGATATTACCACCGTATCCAAGGGCGGCACCAATAACGCGCATGGCGGTGCTTACGAAAACTACGAGACTGCCGGTTTCAATGCGAAGAACCCGTTTTCAAACACCAAGCCGAAGATTGTGATGAACGACTTTGGAGTCTTCTACGGCGCCCCAATCTCGATTCCCAAACTCTACAATGGCAAGGACAATACATTCTTCTTTCTGGACTATGAAGGCCTGCGTCTGCCGCAGCAGACGCCGGTGGTGCAAAGCGTCCCTTCGGTTGCTCTCCGAAGTGGAGACCTTTCGGTCTACTCCAACCAGATCTATAACGTCGATGGAACCCCTTTCGTTAGCAATCAGGTTCCTGTGTCCTCCTATGCCGCGAACACATTGAAACTCCTGTTTCCGCTGCCAAACTTTGGCGCTTCGGGCGCTATAGCGAACAACTATGTCCAGAACTTTCCCACGCCTATCAGCTCGAACCAAGGGGACGCACGCTTTGATCAGAACTTCACCGCTAAGCAATCCGCATTCGTGCGGTTCAGCTATAAAAAGCGATCTGTAGAGGTCGCGCCATCGGGGTCCGCGCTTATCGGTTCTTTCAATGAGCCGGAGATCGACATGAGTCTCACGGCGGCGCATAGCTATGCGATCTCGTCGACCATGTTTAACGAACTGCGCGTTGGTTTTAGTAGATTCCAGAACTCAACCTCATTTGCCGCAAGCTCAAATCTCGTCAGCGAGATCGGCATCACAGGAATTCCCGATCTCCTACCTGCGTCGGTTCCGGCGGTGCCAAACTTTTCAATCACTGGCTTTAATGCAACAGGCGCGGGATCGGTGACGAACGGTAGCCGCATTATTCAGATGCTCGATAACTTCACCTGGAACAAAGGAAGTCATTTGGTAAAGACGGGCGTCGACTACCGGTACATGAACGCCTTTTCCAGCAACGTCTTCGGCAGCAGCCGCCTGGGAAAGTACACTTTCAACGGATCGAGCGCTCCCGGCCAGGTGATCGGCAATCCGTACGCACAGTTTTTGCTGGGCATTCCCGACCAAACTCAAGTCGCTGACGTTCTCCTCCCCGACATGAACGGCTACGGAGATGCCTATGCTTTCTATGTCCAGGATTCCTGGAAGGTGAACCCGTACTTCACCATCAACTACGGGCTCCGCTATGAGTTTCACCCAACCATGCGGGATCACCACCTCAACAACGCGAACTTCGATCCAGACTACCAGTCTGTGCAGAACGGACAAGTCATCCAGGGAGCGGTTGTTGTACCGACTAAGGCCGCTATCTCGACGGTTGTGATTCCCTCCTTCGCGGCTGGGATTTCTCCAATGCCCATCATTTCTGCCCAGCAGGCAGGTCTTCCGACTTCGCTCGTAGCCGTCGCCCATGATGACTTTGCGCCGCGCATCGGGTTTGCCTGGCAGGCCTTTCATAACAACAAGACCGTAGTTCGCGGAGGCTGGGGGCGCTTCATCGAGGCCTCGCTAGGCGCAACTGTTCTGTCGGGGTGGGGCGTCAGCTCCAGTGCCGTGTATGTCTCTCAAAACAGTTACGTCGGGAACACGAAAACTCCGTTACTTAGCTTTCCCTCTCCGTTTCAGTTCGTGAATGCAGGAAGCGGCACACTGGAGTTTTCTGCCGGGGCTGAGAGCCCCTACCACGATCCTGCGGTCCAGCAATGGAACCTCACGGTCGAGCAAGATCTAGGATTCAGTACCAGCCTTCGGCTGTCCTACATCGGCAGCCACGCCAGCAATCTCACGGAACGTGTCGACCTCAACCAGCTTCCTTACAATACGGTCGGCTTCAACACGCTCTATGCGAGCCGGCCTTTCCCGGAACTAAGCCAGATCGAGATGAACTACAACCTTGGGATCGACAATTACAACTCATTCACTGTCGAAGTCAATCGCCGCATGGCGCGCGGATTGCAGTTCTCGGCATCGTATACGCTGGCCAGGGATCTTTCCGATGAGGGTGGTGCAGTACCACCAGCCTGGTTTGCCCGTGAAGCCGGTTCTTTCGTAAGCGACCGCTTTCATCCGGCCCTCGACTACGGCAACGTCGAGTTCAACAGCCGCAACCGCTTCCTAGGATCCTTCCTCTATCAATTGCCTTTCGGCGATGGGCAGATGCTAGCTTCCCCGTCGAATAGGTTAGTCAATGATCTGATTGGGGGCTGGCAGGTTGCGGGATTTCTGCTTCTACAGAGCGGCCCGTTCATGACGCCTCTGGCCAATTCTGCCTACGATCCGACGGGCACGGGAATCGCAAACACGGCTGGATACGCAAGGCCGGATAGAGTTCCGGGAGTGTCTCCCTACACGCACGGGCTGGGCGCCAGGAATTATCTGAACCCCGCGGCCTTCGCGGAGCCACCGAACAATGTGGCGCGGCAGGGAACCGCCGCCGTAGGTAGCGTTGTTGGGCCAGGAATGGAAACTTTCTCCGCCTCACTGTTCAAGAACATGAAGTTTACGGAACGGTTTGTCTTCCAGGCTGGCGTGCAGGGGCAGAACCTGTTCAATCACCAGAACCTTAGTATCCCATCCTCCCTGGTTCTGGGTACAGCCAACTACGGCCAGATCTCCAGCGTGCAAACGCTGGGGAATGCGGGCCCGAGATCTCTAATGCTGACCGGCAGGCTGACGTTTTAAAAGCTTGCCGGTGTACGTGCCAGCCGGAGGCCCGCGGCCCGGGCCTCCGAAAACACGAATCATGGAAGTTTGCACTGAACTTACAGCTCTATGGAAGAGGAGAGGCACAAATGACCACCGACCGACGTATTTTCCTCAAGAATTCAGCAATGGCTTCCAGCGCGGCTTTGTTCCCCAAGTCCGTGTTTGCAAGTAAGACAGCGAGTGGTGGCTCCGGATTTACACTGTGGCAATTGCCATTTATAGAGACGAACCATGGTAACTCGTACGTGTTTCGAACACAGCATGGAAAGGTCGTCGTCGTGGATGGCGGGCTGCCGCGCGAAGCTGGATACTTGCGCGGGTTTTTGGGTGCACTAGGCAACGAGGTAGAGGCATGGTTTCTGTCCCATCCCCACAACGACCACGTCGGTGCGCTTAACGAAATCCTCAAGAAACCAGAGGGCATTGTCATCAAGACAATCTATTACTCTCGGTTTTCGCCCAGCTACGTCAATAACAATCCAGTAGTCGTGGAGTTGTACAAGAATTTGGAGACGTATAGGTCCCCATCGCCAGCGAAACCTCGGCGGGATCCAATGCCCGAGGACATGGATAGCAATTCGAACAGCTTGCCACTGAAGGTGGTTGATGTCCAATTGGGGTCGACAGGAGAAATCGATGGCCTGGACTTCAAGATACTCGAGGTGAAGAACGAAGAAATAACTCCGGTTGACTTCAATAACTCCTGCATGATCTTCAAAGTTTGGGATAAGTCCCGTTCGGTTGTGTTCCTGGGGGACGCTGGCGAGCAGGAAGGCGAGAAGGTGCTGAACGGGCCGTTCCGTCGCGACCTGGATTGCGATTTCCTCCAGATGGCGCATCACGGCGAGCTAGGCGTCAGCAAGAAATTTTATCAATCCATCAAGTTCGAAGCCTGTCTTTGGCCGGCGCCTAACTGGAATGACCTCAAAGAAACGCGCGAATGGATAAAAGATAAGGGAATACAGAAACATTTCTTGGCCGGTGACGGACTTCAGATCATTCAATAGTTGAAGTCGGCTGCAACTACTGAACGTGGTGCTTGGAGATGATTCACTTCAGGCCCACGTGACACCTCGGTGCAATCAAAATCTATGGCAAATAGATGTTGAAAGGATTCTGGATCATGCCTTTAAGGGCCGTTCGATCTCTGTTCGTTGGGCTTGTACTCTCTATCTCCGTTCTCTTTGCAGCTTTAGGCGCGGCTCAACAAGCAGGGCACGGAGATGTTCACCCTCCCATCCGCCATGTTTTTGTCCTCACGCTTGAAAACAAAAATTACTCCAGCATATTTAGCCAGGACTCGCCTGCGCCATATCTGTCTCGCACGCTGGTAGCTCAGGGCGCTATGTTGCGGCAATATTATGGGACCGGGCACGGCAGCCTCGATAACTACATCGCAATGATCAGCGGGCAGTCGAACAACCCGGATACGTCCGACGATTGCGGCACTTTTGAGGATTTCAAGCAGACCGGAGTGGCAGATGACGGTCAGGTTGTCGGCCGGGGTTGTGTCTATCCCTCTTCAGTCAAGACCGTCGTAGACCAGTTAAATACAGCGGGCTTCACTTGGAAAGGCTACATGGGCGATATGGGTAACGATCCTGCCAGGGAATCGGCTACTTGCGGCCACCCAGTTCTAGGCATGCCAGATCTAACCAATGAACAGGAAGGCGAGAGTGCCCGGGTGCCCGAGGGCGACATGTATGCCACTCGCCATAATCCATTTGCTTATTTCCATTCCATCATCGATTCGCCACTTTGCCAGAAGGATGTGGTGAATCTCAATCGCCTTCCGAACGACCTCAAAGCTATCGCTACGACGGCGAACTTCAATTTCATCACGCCAAACGTCTGCGACGATGGCCACGATGCTCCTTGTGTGGATGGCCGTCCGGGGGGCCTTGCATCCATTGACGCCTTTCTTCGGAGATGGGTACTGCTGATCCTTGCGTCCCCTGCGTACAAGAAGGACGGGCTGCTGATCATTAACTTTGACGAAGGGGGCTCAGGTGCAATTGAACGCAGTAAGGACGGAGCAGTAATAACTGTGTTCGGAGAGTCATGCTGCAACCAACGGGCGGGACCAAATCTTGGGACTTATCCACGAGTCAAAATAAGCGGAGTTGGCGACCAAAAGAGGACCAGGCGCACCCTTAAGTTTGGCGGAGAGAGAACCGGCGCTGTATTGCTTTCTCCGTTTATCAAGCCGGGCACAATTTCAGACGTTCCCTATAATCACTACTCGCTCCTCAAATCCATCGAGGATATCTTCGGTTTGAGAGAACATCTTGGCTACGCTGGCCAGACGGGACTGGTGGCATTCGGATCCGATATTTTTTAAGGTTTATGAAGAGCTTGACTTGCATGATCCAGGCAACAGTACTTCGTCTGCGCATCTGTCTTTGCTTAGCGATTGCGTATTGCTGCGTTTGCTGCGGACGGTCAGATCACAAGGGTAGCGGGCAGGGCCGCCAAGCCTCACCCCTTAGCCCGGTTGCGGCGCTCGGCCGGCAATTGTTCTTCGATCCCGGGCTTTCGGCCTCGGGTAAGCTTGCCTGTGCAAGCTGTCATGATCCGCGTTTTGCGTACGGCCCTTCGAACAGTCGCGCTGTGCAACTCGGTGGGCCCAGCCTCAAGAGTCAGGGCAATCGCGCAGTTCCGTCGCTCCGATACACGTTGGACCGTACGCCGCGATGGATGCACGTCCGCGCTTACAGCGAAATCGAACAACTCACAGAAACCGATAGCGTCCCGACAGGGGGATTTACCTCGGACGGCAGGTTCAACACTCTGCGTGATCAGGCGACGTTTCCGCTTTTCGCCGCTAATGAAATGGCAAATCGGAATGCCGTGGAGCTTGCCGCGAAACTAGCACATGTGCCCTATTCGCGGGCCTTTGTTGTTCTTTTTGGGAAAGCAATTTTTAGCAACCCGTCGCAGGCTGTTGCCAAAGCAACCGAAGCCCTAGAACAGTTCGAATTAGAAGATAGGAGTTTCCATCCATTCTCCAGCAGGTTCGACGCATGGATGGATGGCAAGGCGATGTTGACGCATCAGGAAATGCGGGGAAAACGTCTGTTCGACGATCCGAATCGCGGTAACTGTGCCTCGTGTCATCTGGATAATCGCGGGACGGATGGCTCTCACCCGATCTTTACTGATTTTCAGTTTGAGGGTCTGGGGGTGCCCAGAAATCCGGAAATACCCGCCAACGCAAATCCGGCTTTTTTTGACATGGGGCTGTGTGGTCCCCTGCGGACCGACACCGCCAGTGAGAATAAAGCGTATTGCGGGCTCTTCAAGACACCGACATTACGAAATGTCACTAGCAGAAAGGTGTTCTTCCACAATGGCCGCTTTCACTCCTTGCGTGAAGCTTTGCGCTTCTACGTGCAGAGGGATACCAACCCTGAGCGCTGGTACGCGGTAACCAGGCAAGGCAAAGTGCGCAAATTTGACGACCTTCCGTCCATTTACCGCGACAACATGGATGTCATCGATTCTCCGCTTACGTTACATCCGGGGCAGATGCCAGTCTGGAATCATCGGAACATCGATGACGTAATTGCATTTCTTCGCACACTGAAAGACGACGATGTTGTGCACTAGGCACGGGCAGAACGAGTTGCCGCGATTCTTCGCGCAAACACGCTCAGAAGTGGCTGCGAAACTCATTTGATAGTTGCGCTCCGAGCTGCTGGTAGTGAATCCGTAGAGCAGGATTGCGCCAATATCGAATCTTGTGCGAAGCCAATTCAGAGGCGTGAATCTCCTTATTGACGTTTGGTGAAATACCTCAAGGAGTGAATTGCAACCTGATCTTGATAATGGTCCGCAACGACTGACCGACTTGTAAGGAGAGGCACGCAGCGGAACTCATCCTGGCCGGGAGCACGCGGCTTCATCAAAGGCCGAATAGATCGACGCAGACTTGTCTTCTCGACCAGACTAATCCTTGCAGTGACGTGCCGGACCATACATTATCAGGACTCACATTACTTCGCGACGGGCACGATTTGCAGGTGTGCAGGGCTGTTACTTGACGGGTTGGTAATTGGTAAACAAATCAACCACGCTTTTGGGAGAGTTTTCGTCGAAGAACAGCTTGATGTTTCGGTCCGCCTCCGAGGCGGCGGACGCGCTGCGAGGAAAGAGATCTTGTTCATACGTGAGGAGTGCGGCTTCAACGTCACCGGGGTGGGCGGCTATGGCCTTCCCGAGTTCCGCGCCGTCGTACATCGCGAGATTAGCTCCTTCGCCAGCGAACGGCGACATCAGGTGCGCTGCATCGCCGATCAGTGTCACACCGGGTACTCGTTTCCATCTCTGCTCGATCGGAAGCGCATAGATAGGGCGAAGCACGGGGTCGGTTTCCGTGGCGGTGAGAAGTGCTGTCAGCGCGGGGGCCCATCCGTCAAATTCCGCGGTGACGCGGGCCAGGGTAGATATCGGGTCGGAGAAGTCGATACTCGCGATCCAGTCCTCCGGCTTGTTGAGCACCACGTATGCGTGCAGCGTGGCCTCGGCTTCGCGGTGTGCCATGATGCCTTTGCCTGGCGCAAGCGCCATCATCGTGCCACTGCCAACCGCTACTGCGCTTGCCTTGTGGCGCGTTTCGCAGTCGAAAAGGAAGGTCTCGATGAAAGCGGTGCCGACATACGCCGGTTTCGCGTCGAAGAGGAGCGGACGCACTCTGGACCAGGCTCCGTCCGCTCCTACCAGGGCGTCGGTTGTCACTGTCGAGCCATTTGCGAAGGTCACCTCGTGTCTCCCATGGCCAAGGGAAGATACTGCTGTAGTCTTGTGCCCCCAGCGAACCGTGCCGGCAGGAAGGGATTCCAGCAGAATGCGACGAAGGTCTCCGCGGGGTACCTCAGGTCGACCGCCGTTGCCCTTATCTGGCTGGTACAGCAGGACATTGGCATCCTTGTCGAGGACGCACTGTGACTCGGCCTCAGCCTGGATAAGCTTGCGGAATTCTTCAAAGAGTCCCGCTGCCTTGAGTGCGAGCTGCCCGTTGTATTCGTGGATATCGAGCAAACCACCTTGTCCGCGCGCTTCCGCCGAAGCTTCCGCTTCGTAGACCGTCGCGGCAATGCCGTGAACGTGGAGGACACGCGCAAGTGTCAGTCCACCTAGCCCGCCACCGATGATTGTGATTGGAGTGTTCATAGTGATTCCTTCATGGTTCGAGGCCGCCGCATTTCTCCGGCAACATGGAACTCTAGTCCGTAATGATGGAATGGAGTTCCATCCACGTCAAGATTAGTACGGTTCAAAAAACACATAGCAAGAAGACAAGTAGCAGCCAGCGACGAGCAGAATCGTATTCACGGGAGCAAATCATTGAAGCGTCGATCGAGCTTTTGTATTGGCAGAGGAGAAGGCGGCCTTACGTTCCGCACCCTGTCCGAACGGCTCATCCCGGGTCCCCCGGCGCTATCTAGCGGCACATCGCCAACAAGAGGGATCTTCTGACCGCTGCATGCGACGCTATACGGCCTATGTGCCCTTCAGCATCGACGGGTTGTTCCATTGCCTAATTTGTGGAAGCGAGTCGTCGGTAGCATCACCGCGGCCATTCCATTTCTTAGCCATGAAAACTTCAAACGTACCCGGATAGTGGTTTGCAGGTGCAGTGGAATTGGCTGCAGTGCAAGATCGTCGGGAACCCTACAAAGAGGAACATTCTTCTAAGCCATAAGCAACCCGTTTCCGCTTATCTGCCCGAATTTCAAGCCGACGCATTTCTCTACGAAGAGTTCTGGAAGCTTCGGCAGACAATTCCCAATGGAATGCATTCTGTTCTGGCCTGGTTCTTCGGCCACGAACACAAATGCACTATCTATGACGACGACAAAACGGAGTTTCGCGCTCGGCTCATAGGCAACGGAGCAATCCCGCATAGCCACCAGACGCTGGTGCAGGCAGCCAAAGATGAGACGGAGACCAGTTGCACGCCAGTGTATCCGATCAATGATCGGATACTGGAAAAGGATCTGCTGGGGATCCAAGGACTGTCACTCGCCATAAACGGATTTGCCATCCTACACTGGACGGTCCGGACGCCTACGCTGAATATCTTAATGAAGATGGATCACTCTTTCTGAGCGAAAAATTGACCGGCAAATCGAATGAGGTGCTCGAGTGGGGAGATGGATATCGCCAAGTCGCGGCATCTTAGTGTCGGGCTTGCAACGCTATAGCGATTATGGTCGGCAGCGGCAAAGTCCCCAATCGAGTGTCTAGTCTCATATCGTTTTTAGAAAGGCAAGCAGGGAAGTAGACGGCCTGATCATCCCACGGGGCCGGATGACTGCCGTTCGGACAGATAGCGGCCTCGGCATTTTTGCATCGTTACGACCATCTTGCGAATGTCGTCGAGATCCGTTTCGCCTTGATTCGAACCGATTGTGATTGTCTTTCACTTTGATCTCGTGAAGGCGATCCTACCGCTGCCAGTCCTCTAAATTGCCTTTTACCTCGGACTCACTGTGGCCTTTTATTTGGTCGTAAATCTTCTCGCTGCGGAGGCGGAAGGCAGGGCTGATGAGCTCGAGCCAGGGCTTTAGACGACAGAGCATTCGGGATGCAAATCTTCCATAACGAATCTTGTGGAGTCAGGATTGTCGTAGTACTTTGCGGCCTCGAGCGCATTGGACGACGCCAGTGAATCGGGTGAGAGTAGTTCAAATTTCAGTGCGGCAATTCGCTTTACGTAGGACTGGTTGCCAGTAGTCACGTTGGAGATCAGTTCGCCGCGCAGATGCTGTTGGTAGTTCAATGCGTCTCGTCCTGCTAGGAGACACCTCGCCAACCGGAAATTTATGTATGTCTATACAGATTTAAGATAATGTTTTCAATTGTTTAGCTGCTGAACGCTGCTGTGTCAGTTGTTGGGGGCTTCGTGATGAACTGAGGGTCTGCTTGATTCTGCGTTCACTGTCATAGCCTTGCTCCGGCTGTCGATATATTGCACGCTGCTACAAATGAGGGAGAGTGCGTCAGCAATAGACCTAGGTCAAGGCAGCTGGGAAATCAGCGCCCGAGCGTTCTCGAAACACGACGAATCGTGACAGGGCGCATCCCTGTCGAAGATTTGGATATACGCTAAGGAGGGCTCAATGCCACATTTCGCAGTCGGGCTTCAGCAATGGCGCTTCGACCGTGATCACAAACATGTTGGGATGGCGGCGCCTGTTTGGAGCTGTTTGGTTCTAGCGGTGACCCTGCCGTGCCATCAAGTTCAAGCACAGCAGGACCATCCTGTCGTCGACAACAGCCCCGTAATTTCGACCACGATCGCAACCGATAGCGCCGGAAGCGATGCTCTTCCGCTGTCCATGCATCAGGCTGTCCAACTTGGACTCAAACAGAATCCGCGATTATTGGCCTCCCGGCTTGAAGCGCTTCAGAGCAAACAGACGACAAGGGTGGCGCGATCCGTTTTTCTTCCCAAAGGCTCACTGACGGTTGAGGAGCAGGCCAATCGGCTCAACCTCGCTACCCTGATTGGACAGGAGCCGGGGCCTTATTCCGTCGGCCCCTATTCCAATCTTCAGGTGGGAGCGGCCTTCGATGTCCCGGTGATCGCTGTCTCGGCCTGGCGGAGCTACCAGGCACAAAAGCAACGGGAAGCAGCGTCTCAATCGGACGCCGCATATACCGAGGAGACGATTGCCAGCATCATTGTGGCGCAGTATCTTTCGGTCCAGCGTTCCAAGGCGACCGAGCGTGCAGTGCAAAGTCGAATCGACCTGGCACAGAGTCTTTTCCATCTGGCGAATGACGCCCTGACGGAGGGTACCGGCACAAGCACCGACGCTCTGCGCGCCAATGTAGAGTTGCAGGTCGAGAAACAGAACCTTGTCGAAGCGCAAGCTCAAACGGAAGCATATGGGTATGGGCTTGCCCAGGTGCTTGGGCTTGCTCAGAACCAGCGGGTCGTCGCCACAGAGGAGCTAAGTGCCGAGGGTCAGGAGTCGCCCAATGAAAAGCAGGCTCTCGCGCAGGCGTTCAACGGCCGGCCCGATTTGATGTCCTTGGAAGCTCTCCACAAGGCGGCGATTGATGACCGCAAGGCTTCCACAGCCGAGCGGCTACCGGAGTTCCATTTCGATGGCTTCTGGGCGCAAAGCGGACGCTCACCGAGTGATGTTCTTCCCATCTATACCTACCAGGGAGAAATGCGCCTACCTCTTTTCACTGGGGGCAGAATTACCGCGGAGATCCATCGAGCACAACTTGGGGAGGCGCGTGTAAACCAACTGGTTGAAGACCGCCGTAACGTGATCACACAAGAGATCCGCACCGCGCTCACTCTTCTCCAGGCGGCGCGGCAAGAGCTTCAACTGTCGACTGAAGCTGTCAGGCTTTCGACGCGTGAATTGACCGAATCCCGCGATCGCTTTGCGGCAGGGATAACCAACAATATTGAAGTCATCACTGCGCAAAACTCACTTGCACAGTCCACAGATAGCCAGATTGGCGCGATGTATCGTCTACAGCAGGCAAAAGCAGACCTATCTCGAGCACGCGGGCAGATCGCCGCAGACTATGGCAACTAAGGAGCGATTCCAATGACCGAGCCGAATGCAGCTTCACCAACCCTCGCACCGTCGTCTGGGATTGGCGCACCGCCGAGCTTTACCGACCGGGTGCGTGCGATTGGAGAGTGGGCCCGGAACCACAAAATTTATATTGTCGTTGCAGTTATAGCCGTCATCCTTTCCGTTTTCTGGGTCTTCACCCAGGACGTCAATCCAGGTACCGATGACGCAGAGGTGGATGGTCATTCGATCGTGATCTCTCCCCGTGTGCCAGGCTATGTCGAGAAAATGAACATCGATGACAACACCGTCGTGAAGACGGGAGACCTGATGATTCAGCTCGATCCCGCGGACTACCAGGCACGCGTCGATCAGGCACGTGCTGCTTTGGCAGTTGCACAGGCACGAGCTGCCTCTCTCAAGATCACCGTACCCTTTACCGTCGGCACAACCACTAGCGCAACCTCCGCGGCAGAAGCTCAGGTCGCGGCAGATGAAGCGGACCTAAGTCGTGCCACCACCACCTACGACCGGCTCTCCGTCTCAGAGCTGAAGTTTGCGGAAGCGAATATCGCTGCCCGGAAGGCGGAGATGGACAAGGCGGACATGGATGTAAAACGTACGCAATCATTGGCGGAACAATCCGAGATCTCTCACCAGCAGTACGATGCATATGTGGCGGTCTCGCAGGTTACCCGGAACGACTGGATTGCCGCTCAACAGCGGCTGGAAGCGACCAAGAGGGAAGCTGATGCGGCAAAGGCGGCGGAAGATACTGCTCGAGCGAGCGTAGTACGCGCACGAGCCGAGGTGCGCGAGAGTAAGGCGCAGGAACTCCAATCTGGCGTCCGCAAGGCGGACTATCAATCGGCACTCGCGGACGTTCAGCAAGCACAGGCGACACTCGATCAGACTCTCCTTAATCTCAGCTATACCCAACTGAGAGCTCCGATGAATTCCATGGTGACCAAGCGCACAGTCGAGCCTGGCCAGCAGTTTGCAGCCGGCCAGGCCATGTTCGTCTTGGTGCCGTTGGACAAAATTTGGATCACGGCGAACTTCAAAGAGACGCAGATGGCGCATGTTCGGGCGGGGCAACACGTAACGGTTCGGGTGGATGCCTATGACGGGAAGAGCTTCGACGGTATCGTCGATTCGATCGCGAGTTCGACTGGGTCGAGAGAGGCGTTGCTGCCTCCGGAGAATGCGACCGGCAATTTTGTCAAAGTCGTTCAACGAATTCCAGTGAAGATTCTGGTCGACCGGAACTCCGATAGCGCTGCGGTCCTCCGACCCGGAATGAATGTCGAAGCCAAGATCAGAACGTCAGCGTGGATATTCTAAACATTCCGCCCAGTGTTTTAAAGTGGAAGCCAAGTCGGAGGAATTCATGGCCACGGCAGCAGCCTCGATATATGACCCATCCGTGGGTCCATCTCCAGCACAGAGCCGACGATTGCTTCTCGGCCTGGCATTGGCGACCGGCATGGAGTTCTACACGTTCGAGAGCATGAATCTAGTGCTGCCCGACATTACCGGGACGCTTGGTGTGTCGTTTGATGAAGCCAGCTGGATACTCACGATTTACAGCTGCTTCTTGTTTCTGGGTGTACCTATCTGTATCTGGCTCGCAGGGCACTTTGGCTACAAGCGTTTTCTGCTTTGGAGCTCAGTCCTCTTTGCGGCCACGTCGGTGGGATCAGCGCTTTCGCCTACCCTGGGCATTATGTTGTTTTGGCGAGCGCTTGAGGGGCTAACTGGTGCGGGGCTCACTGTCTGGTGGCGCGCCTCGATCTATGTGCTGATGCCGAAGGCGCGGCGGAGTCCTTCCTTGATGCGTGTGTCAGTAGGACTCTATTTGGCAAGTGCTGCGGGGCTGCTTCTCAGCGGATTCCTCACCGATCGTTTGAATTGGCGGTTGATCTGCGTGCCCAATCTATTTTTGGCAACGGGAGCAGTCTTGCTGATCAGCAGAAACTTTCCGGAGTTACCACCACCCCATTCGGTTCGCCTGCAACATACCGATCGTTGGGGCTTGCTACTTCTGGCGATCAGCATTATTTCTCTGCAGATTGTGCTGAGCCGGGGCCACATCGACGATTGGTTCGGCGCGCCACATATCCGTATTCTTGCTCTCCTCAGCGGGGTGTCTCTCTTAGCATTCGTACGCTGGCAGTTGAGTTCCGACAATCTCTATCCGCTTTTCGACATGAGTCTTTTGAAGGAACGCAACGTTCTGGCAGCCATGTTGCTCGGCATCTTCACGGGCATGATCCTCTCGGGGAGTCTCTTTGTTCTTCCGGAATTTATGCGGATGGTCGACTCGCAGACCCATAGTGCCACCCAAACCGGCCGGCTTCTCTCGTTTTACGCGTTGGTCGCTGCTTCCGTCCGTCCGACGATCACAGGATTGGTCGCCCGCTTTGGGCCGAGAAAGATGATGGCAACAGCCCTCACTTTGATGATCTGCGCAATGCTTCTGCTGTACAGGTGGCTTACAACGTCCACTCCGGACGGCTATTTCCTTTTACCCCTTGCTCTCTACGCTTGCTGCCTTGCCGCGCTCTTGCCTTCGGTAGGCTCCGGGACGGTAGCAAAGCTCGATCAGGCAAGACTCCTTGACGGCGTATCGCTCTACATGACGTTCCGTCAGCTTGGGGCCTCACTCGGAGTTGCCTTTCTGACGATCATGATCGAGAGGCGAGAGACACTTCATTCCTCACGGCTCTATGAACATCTTGATAGAGCGAACAACACGACTGGCGGTTTACTCGATTCGACCAGCGCGTACCTTAGGTCAAACGCAGGTGTCGACAGCGCTGCATCCCATACGATCTCTATCGGACTTCTGGCGCGTACCGGTGTCCACCAAGTGGATGTGCTTAGCTATGCGGACTGTTTTCTTTTCATGGCTGCGGCCGGTTGTGTCGCGATGTGTTTGATACCCATCATGTCGCCCTTTATTCCTGCCCCGAAACAGCCACACGCCCTTCCGAGCGAGAGATCATGATTGTGCCGATCGCTGAGCTTAACCTCGCATAGGCCGCATAGGCCACAAAACCGTTCAAGACGATTTGCCTGAATGCTCCGTCCTTCGAGAAGTTCGGTGGCGCTGCCAGCAGCTGCAGGCTGCCCCGCAACCCGGGAAAGTGTTCAATTGGTATCCAGAGTTGATCTCGGCGATGGCCTTCGCATCTCCTGCTTTTTGATCTCTGTCGGTTTCTCACCATCGTCAAATCTGATGGCGACAACGTTGTTGTTTGTGCTGGTGTGTAAGAGGGCACGTGCAATACCCGCTCAATTCCTTGCTGCAGATTAAGATCGCCGTGCTCTCCTTTTTCATGCCGAAGTTACTTAGTGCGTTCGACTTCTCGCGGAAAGGTTGACGAAAAGCTGAACGAAAGGAGGCAGACTTCTCTTAACTCCGTGAAGACCTCCATTAAGAATGGTCATTATCGTTAGAAAGGTTTCGTAAGGCTGTCGATATGTTGCGAGAAAGTAGTCATTTTCGTGGGAGATTAAGATCAATTCTCTGAACAAATTCAGAAATCCTACAACCTTTTAGCAAGAAAGTGACGGACACCGCAAGCAAACGAATGTCGCCTGCTTCCAGACTCCATAAGCTAACTAAATCATACGGGCAAGCTGATCAGTAATTGCATCTCTCGATCGGCGCGAGGCGATGGAATGGACTGCATGGAGCTTGACAGAAGCACAATAGCGGCACGATCAATGGGTAGACAGATGCATGAGAGGAATCGCGGTAAGTTCATGCTTGCGTTTCTCCTATGCCTCATTTCTTCGTCTTTCGTTGCTAAAGCACAAACGCCGGACCCGAAGCCTCCAGGGCCGCCATCCGACCCCGCTCGGCCGCCGCTTATTCCCCTGCCGCAACTCGAAAACTGGAGCTTTCTCAAGGATCCCAGCAAACGTGTCGACTTCTTTGACCCTATCAAGTACGTTCAGATCGGCGACGGCAACTCGTATCTAAGTCTTGGCAGCGAATATCGGATTGAATACGAGAGATATACGGCCAACAACTTCGGAGTGGGGCCCCAGGATCAGAACGGCTACCTGATGCAGCGTGTGCTGCCTCACTTCGATCTTCATTTGTCGAACCATTTCCGTATCTACAACGAATTTCAGTTCGACTACACAGACTTCCGCAACGGGGGCCCTCGCCCTGGCCTCGACGAGGATCGGGGAGACATCCATCAACTCTTCTTCGATGTCGGGAGCGATGTGCGCACCGGCAACGGAGTTCAACTTCGTGCCGGGCGCCAGGAACTGGTTTATGGTCGTGGGCGGCTTCTGGACAATAACGAAGGTCCAAACGTCAAACTGAGTTTCGACGGATTCAAAGTCAGCGTCGACACGCGAGGCGGAAACGTAGACTTCTTCGCGGTAAAGCCGGTCAACCCTTCTCCGGGTTTCTTCGACGACGCGCCTGTCCATGGTCAAAGCCTTTGGGGCGTCTACGGTAGCAATATCTTTGTGGGCTTGAACAAGCCCAGGGCCGACATCTACTACATAGGATTCGACAACAAGAATGCTTCGTATGATGTGGGCGCGGGGCGAGAGATACGTCACACCTTTGGGGGCCGATTTGCACAGCCAGTAGGTAAGGGGCTGGACTTCGACTGGGAGAGTGCATTTCAATGGGGTGCGTTTACCGACAAATCAATTCACGCCTATACAGTGCAGACCGAAACAGGATATACGTTTGAGCAATCTCCCGGACACATTCGGCCCTTTCTACGCTTCGACGTTTCCAGCGGAAATAGTAGCAACGACCCGAATGGGCACACTCTTGGTACGTTCAACTCTCTATTTCCCCGAGGCGCCTACATCACCCCTAAAATGGCTCCCCCATTTGCGTTGGACAACGTAATCGACGTACATCCGATGACATGGTTTCAACCTTTCAAGCATGTTGAGACCTCACTGGGCTGGGATTGGTTTTGGCGGTATAGCACCAACGATGGACTCTACGCGTTTCCCGGTTTCCCTATCCGAAACGGTCTCTATGGTGGCTATCCGCTCATTCACGGCAACCTGACGAAGTATAGCTACATAGGTCAGCTCGGAGATATGGAGGTGCGGTGGTCGCCGGCAGCGCATGTCATCATCGCCTTCAATTTCGCGGGAACCATCAACGGTGCATTCCTGAACAGTACGGCGAAATCCAATGACATCACGTATATCAATACCGGTTTCACCTACCGGTTCTAACAAGATCAGCAATATTCCATAAGCATGGCAATATCCTGACGGACGAGCGGTGCAGCTTCGCTACATACTTCCTAGGTAGGCGAGGAGCACAGGAATAGATTCGAGCGTTTCTTTTTTGCGGACTATATAGGCAATTGTTAGTGCTGGTTTTAAGCAAGTCCATCTCCTTGGACCAGGGAAAGCAGGTCAAATGCTGTTCACGAAAATCAAGTTGTCGACATGGGCATGCTGTTCACTCCTGCTTGCGGGTCTCGCAGTTCCTGCCCATGCGTCTAACAGCCCAACGAGCATTTTTGCTCCTGACTCGACACCGGCTCGCTCAATTTTTGGATTGTCGGTTGTTGTGCTCTCAGTTACTGCGATCGTATTTGTCGCGGTTTTCGGTCTACTTGTCTACGCCGTTGTCAAATTCAGGCAAAAAGAACTGGATGACGACCGTGAGCCCCCTCAGGTCTATGGAAGTACTCAAATAGAGCTAGCTTGGACCATTATCCCGATTCTCATCGTCTTGGTTTTATTTCTCGCATCAGCTCGAGTCGTTGTCGACATTCAGAACGCGAAGGAACCTCATAACGCGATTGATGTCATCGTTGTAGGCCATCAATATTGGTGGGAGTATCGCTACCCGCAATATAACGTGGTCACCGCGAATGAATTGCACGTGCCGGTCAGCGATCCGGCGCATCCAACGCCAACTTTCCTCACGTTGCTGTCGGTCGATACAGACCACAGCTTCTGGGTACCTCGCCTTGCAGGCAAGACGGACCTCATACCCAATCATCCCAATAATATGTGGATCGATCCACAACAAACCGGGGTTTACCTGGGACAATGCGCGCAATATTGCGGAATCCAGCACGCAAAAATGCTTCTACGCGTTTACGTTCAAACGCAAGCTGATTTCGATCGCTGGATCAAAGAACAAAGTCAATCGGCGGCGATGACAGATGCAGCATCACGAGGGCGCGCCGTATTTGAGTCTAGCGAATGCTTGAGCTGCCACAGCATTAAGGGGATTGCCGGAAATGGAACCTTCGGGCCCGACCTGACGCACTTGATGAGTCGAGAGACAATCGCTTCCGGGGTTGCGCCCAACACTCCAGAAAATCTCCGTAAGTGGGTCAAAGATCCAAGTTCCATCAAATCTGGAGCAACAATGCCGGCGTTGCAGCTAAGCGACAAACAACTCGATGATGTAACCGCGTATCTGGAATCTCTTCGCTAGGGAGCACTGCATGGAAAGCAAAACAACGACATTGTCCCGGACGGAGAGGGTGTGGAGCTTTCTCTCAGTCAATATTCGCGAATGGCTGACAACCGTCGATCACAAACGACTGGGTGTTCTCTACATTCTGGTTGCGCTGGTCTTTCTGATCATCGCCGGAATCGAAGCGTCAATCATGCGGTTGCAGCTCATCCGGCCAAATAATGATCTTGTCTCGCCGGAGCTGTTCAACCGGATGTTTACGATGCACGGAACCACGATGATCTTCTTTGTGGCAATGCCACTGGTTTTCGGCTTCGCAAATTACTTGACTCCGCTGATGATCGGTGCCCGCGACATGGCCTTTCCTCGCCTGAACGCGTTTAGTTTTTGGATTATGCTGTTTGGCGCCTTAATTCTTTACGCCAGTTTCTTTGCTGGGGGACCATTTCACGAGGCGGGAAGCGCACCCGACGTTGGATGGTTCGCGTATGCACCCTTGACTTCCCGGACGTTTTCGCCGGGACACAGCACCGATTTCTGGACAATTGGAATTCTGATCTCCGGATTCGGCAGCGTCGGGACAGCAATCAATATCCTGGCAACCATTCTGTGCTCGCGATGCGCGGGGATGACGCTCGGAAAGATGCCGCTGTTTGCTTGGCTCAACCTGGTCATGGCAGGCCTGGTGATCTTAGCGCTCGGTCCGCTCACGGCAGCACAGTTTATGTTGCTCATCGATCGATACCTGGGCGGCCGATTCTTTGACACTACAGCTGGCGGCTCTGCGTTTCTCTGGATGCACTTCTTCTGGATCTTCGGTCATCCGGAAGTCTATGTGCTCGTCCTACCTGCATTTGCGATAGCATCGGAAATCATTCCTGTCTTTTCCCGCAAGGTGATATTTGGCTATCCGGTGATGGTTGGTGCAACCATCGCCATCGGATTTGTCGCCATGAGCGTATGGGCTCACCACATGTTCGCCGTAGGTATGGATGCAAACGCTAACAACGCTTTTGTGTTCACAACGATGGCGATTGCGGTGCCTACAGGAATCAAGATTTTTAACTGGCTCGCGACGATGTGGGGAGGAAAGCTGCAGTTCAAAACGCCCATGCTCTTCTGTGTTGCATTCTTGTTCCAGTTCCTGGTCGCCGGGCTGACCGGCGTCATGCTTGCCTCGGCGCCATTCGATTGGCAGCTTACAGGTTCCTACTTTGTTGTCGCGCACTTCCATTACGTGATCGTCGGAGGCATTCTTTTTTGTATCTTTGGTGGCTTCTATTACTGGTTTCCTAAAATGTCAGGCCGGATGCTGGACGAGACGCTTGGCAAACTGCACTTCTGGCTCTTTCTAATCGGATTTCACCTCACGTTCGATTTCATGCACGTCCCAGGTATTCTGGGAATGCCTCGCAGAATCTACACCTATGAGCCGGGACGCGGCTGGGAGGTGTGGAATCTCATCGTGACCATCGGCGTCGTGTTTCAGGCGGCCGCGATTGTGGTCTTCGCAGGTAATCTGTTCTGGTCTTATTTCAAAGGCAAAATAGCTGGGAATGATCCTTGGGATGCCTGGACGCTCGAATGGTCTACCAGTTCTCCCGCGCCCGTATATAATTTTGCTTCACTTCCCGTTGTCAGAAGCCGCCGCCCGCTTTGGGATCTAAAGCATCCAGATGACCCTGACTGGGGCTTCGAACCGTCGGAGCCATTCTCAGATCCACAGGCTAACGAAAGTGGAAGCTTGTCGATTCCGGCAAGCACGCCATTCCCCCTTATTTTCGCGTTCGGTGTCGCACTGATCTTCGCGGGATTGGTTACGACAGCGCTTATCAGCATTCTGGGAGCGATCGTGGCGCTCTGCGGCTGCGTCGGCTGGTTTTGTGATGTCCTGCCTCAGGAGAAGCACGAATTGCTCACTGTAGCTGCGACGGATCCTATCTCTACGAACCGTCCAGAAGTAGCTGAGGTTCATCACATAACAGGCCAGCGGCATCGGGCAAGACTACCGATTGAGATCTATCCAATGTCCGCAGGTATTAAAGGTGGACTCGCTGGTGGCTCCGTGATGGCTATCATTGCGGTACTCTGGGCTACTCTAGCTCGCCACGGCGTGTGGTATCCACTGAATCTTCTCGCAGCAGGTTTTTTCCCAGAGAGGGCGACAGCAGCTCAGCTCAGCGCCTTTCATTGGGACGCTCTGATCATTGGCGCGGCGATCTTTTTTCTCGCAACGACATTGGTCGGGCTTCTATATGGCGCCATTCTGCCCATGCTTCCGCGTCATCCTGTTCTCCTGACTGGCGCCATTATGCCCGTTTTTGCGTCAGCCGTTGCGCACACACTCTTCGGAATAGTCAATCCTATCTTCAACGAGAGGATCGATTGGCCATGGTTTATCGTCTCTCAGATTGCTTTTGGCATCACCGCAGGAATTATCGTCTCTCGAAACGAGCGCCTCAGCACTTGGCAGCACCTTCCTTTCCTAGAGCGAGCTGGTCTCGAAGAAGATTTCGATGAAAACGGAGGCACCGATGCTCGATAATTCAGCCTCCATCCGCTATCGAGGTTTGATGACCTCTGTGTTAGTTCTATTCATTTCCACGCTCGTAGGGTGCACAGAACGGTCTCAGCATAACCATGCAGTTGGGTTTCAACGAGGCGACTCCAAGCATGGTGAATATCTTGCAAAAGTATACGGGTGCGTGGAATGCCACACTGTTCGCCAGGTTGACGGTATTCATTTGGACGACAAGCTGCTCCTGGCGGGTGGTAAGCCGTTTCCTGGACCGAACGGGTATCTGCTTTACAGCGCCAACGTTACGATTGCCAGTCAGTACCCGGAACAGCTTCTCGACAGCGACATCCGCGGACACCTCGCGTCCAAGTTCGAGATGCCCACAGAACTATACAACGGCATGGCCGCGGATAATATGCGCGACCTGATCGCGTACCTCAAGACCCTTCACCCCATACTTCGGCCGTTGCCAAATAGCTCTATTCCTCCAGGCTTGGCCCTTCCACCGCCGACGCCACCTATACCCGTTCCTGAGCACGAGCCAGCTGTTGGAACCGTCGAACGTGGTGCTTATCTGGCGCGGGTATTCACCTGCGCGGATTGCCACTCGCCGCGAGATCCTTCTGGTGCGTATGAGCCGGAGCATTTGTTTGAAGGGGGCGGAATGCAAGTACCGTTGCCGGATGGCCACCTGCTGATCGCTCAGAATCTCACCCCCGACACTGAAACCGGGCTCGGCGCCTGGTCGGACGCGCAGATCATTCGAGCGGTTCGGAACGGAGTCACACCCGATGGCCGCCAACTGAGTCACATGATGCCGTACTTGCTGGTCTATCGTGACATGTCCGATCAAGATGCTGCAGACCTTGTGCGCTTTTTACGTACGCTCAAGCCAGTAAAGAGATCTTGGACTTCGAATCCGTAACAGGTGGAGGAAATATGACGAGTACCGCGGCGGTGGCAATAGAGATTCCGGAAGGCAGGGTAAATTTTTTCGTCCGGGGTCGGGTGGCGATGTTGGGGCTGATCGCAGCCGAGTCTACCATCTTCACAATTTTTGTTGTGGCCTACCTGTTTTATCTGGGCAAGAGCCTCACGGGACCTACTCCGAAGGACGTTCTAGAGCCGCCTATCCTCTTTTCAATTTGTCTGCTTTCTAGCAGTCTCACGATCCACGCGGCGATCAAACAACTGCGTCGTGGGAATTCCAAAGCTTTTGTGATTTGGTGGCTGGCAACGATAGCGCTCGGCGGAGCCTTTCTCTATGGCACCGCCAGAGAATGGTATCGATTGATCTATGTGCACGGTCTGACCATCAGCACTAACGTATTCGGTACGACTTACTATTCCTTGGTTGGGCTGCATGGGTTTCATGTGATTGTGGGGTTGATCTTACTGTCGACAGTTATGATTTTCGCGCTGTTTGGCGCTATCAAGCCTGCTCACTGCGAGCGTCTTGATGTGTTGTCACTCTATTGGCACTTCGTGGACGTTATATGGATCATCGTATTCACTGTCGTCTATGTCATCGGACGCTGACCCTGACCGCAGCGCATTGAATCAAGCGAGGTAAGAAATGCATTGTGAATCATCATCGATTGTTCTGCCATTGATAATCGCTCTGATTCTGCTGACCCTCGTCTATTCACTAGGTTGGTATCGGATCGGGAAAGTTCTCAACAATAGCGAGTGGCGCCTCGCGTCTTTCCTCATCGGACTTACTCTGACCGCGGGTGTTTGGGCCACTCCACTCGCGTACCTGGATCATCGATCCCTCATCTGGCATATGGTGCAGCACCTTGTGTTAATGACAGTCGCCGCTCCCTTGATACTGCTGGGACGCCCTGGGGTGGTACTGCGATACAGTCTTCTCCGCAGCTTTAGTCCTCGAGTTTCCGACCAGCTTATTCGGTATGCGCCGAGTCATCGGTTTACGGGGCCTTTCGCTCACCCAGTCCTTTGTTGGTCTGCTGGTACTGGATGCGTCATCCTATGGCATGTACCGGCACTATTCGAATTAGGGATGCGGTCGAAATGGTGGCATGATTTCGAGCAGGTTACTTTTCTCGTATGTGGGCTTCTCTTCTGTCTGCCAGTTATAGAACAGTGGTCCGAGTGCAAACGGCCTCGGTGGTTTGTCCCGGTGTACCTATTTCTCGCCACACTGCCGTGCGACACGCTTTCGGCATTTCTTACCTTTTGTGGCCGCGTTGTCTACTCGTCATATGCATCCGGCGCTGAACTAACAAATAACTCAGCTCTTCGTGACCAGGAATGTGCGGGTGTGACGATGTGGGTTTGGGTGACGTTCGTCTATCTGGTCCCGGCTGTCATGATCACAATCCAGGGATTGTCCGGGAGCGCCCTATTACCAATCCGCTTCCGGACACAAATCAAACCCGTTGAAGCCAGAAGAGTGAGCACGTAATGCGCAGAACGAAGGCCGGTGTGTCTCGATGCGAGCAGCGATTCAATGTGTCACGGCCACCCACCATTAACTATATGGCTCGCTTACCACTGAAATAGAGGCTGAAGAGGAAAACCCGAGGAGTGTATCAATGGCAATACAAGCCGTATGTAATGAGGTCCTGCCGGGCGAGAGGGGAACGACAGCACCAAGAATGAACGTGCGAGATGCCCTCATTCTGGCGAAACCTCGCGTGACCTCGATGATCATGATCACGACGCTGCTTGGTGCTCGTTTCGCCAGTGCAGAGCGCGGATCGATATTTTGGTTGGATCACAAACTCTGGTTGACGCTCTCCGGTACAGCCCTGTTGTCCGCTGGAGCTGCGACTTTGAATCAGTGCCTTGAGGTCGGAACCGATGGTCTCATGAAGAGGACGGCTTCGCGTCCCCTGCCTGCCGGTAGAGTGCAGATGTATCAGGCGGTACTCCTCGGTGCTGCCTTTAGCCTGTCAGGCCTGGCTGTGCTCTTCTGCCTTCCAAGCGCGGCTGCTGCCGTCCTGGGACTATTTACTTCTGTCATCTACTTGATCGCATATACCCGGGTAAAACCGCTATCGACCCTCGCTGTCGTTCCCGGCGCCATAGCTGGCGCGTTGCCCCCGGTCATCGGCTATGCCGGGTTATCCGGAACCACATCGCCTTCTGCTTGGGCATTGTTCCTGATCTTGTTCTATTGGCAGTTCCCTCATCTTTACGCCATCGCCTGGATGTATCAGGAAGACTACGCCCGCGCAGGCCTAAAAATGCTCCCGAAAAACGGCCAGTCTAAGCTCGCCGTAGGTAGAGCGATGCTTGGGACATTTTCTATGCTTGCCGTCGCCACTCTCGTGCCGATCGCAGCTCACCTCGTGAACCACTCCGGGCTCGTTCCGGTTTTAGTCCTCGACGGTATTTACCTCGCCAGCATACTTGCTTTCGTGCGCTTGGCAACCTATCGAGTTGCGAGGAAGGTGCTACTGGTTTCCGTCCTGTATCTTCCGCTGCTCATAGCGCTATTTTGGCTGCAACGCATTTCGTAGAAACGATGTCCCAACTCAAGGAGCCCGATGTCTCGCCACTCGAAAGTTCATTTTCCCTTTCCAGGCGTTTGCATTTATCTGTCGTTCTTCGTGGTGCTCTTGCTCTTTGGATCCATACACTCCTACGCCCAATCGGCGCTGATAAGTGGCACGGTCCGAGATTCGGATCGGTCCGTGGTGAGCAATGCCTCCGTGACGTTGATCAATGTCCAGAGTGGACTCACCCTACAGACAACAACGAACCTGTCCGGGGAATACACGTTTCTGTCAGTGGATCCGGGAAACTATCGCCTGGAGGCGCACAAAGCCGGCTTCGGACCAGTCATTAAGCCTTCTTTGCCCGTAGCGGCTGGACAAAATATCACTCAAGATATCTTGTTCGTCGTTGCCGGAGCGAGTACATCCGTCACAGTCAACAGTGGCTCTGCGGGAACCCCGGCAGACGGATACTACGTCAGCAATGTCGACCGCGGTGTTATGGGGAGCGCACCGCTTGTAAACCAGCCGTACACAATTTCGATTATGTCGTCCGACGAAATCTCAAATACTCAGGTAAAGAATCTGCGGGACGCCATCAAGTATCTCCCGCTGGTTTCCTTCACCGAACAACAAGGTCCGGAGATTCTTCGCCCGTCGACGCGGGGCATACAAGGCAGCATCGCCCAGAACACGCGCATGGATGGAATGGCAATGGCGATTACCGGTGGTAATCCGATGGAGCAGTATCAGGAGATGCAGGTCGAAAATGGTCTAGGTGCCGCAATGTATGGACCGGCAAATCCTTCTGGGATGTTCGATTTTGTTCTCAAACGGCCAACCGAAGACCGGACAGAGAATCTGTATTTGGAGCAGGATAGCAGTACCGTTGGTACCATCTATGGGGATGCAGGAGGCCGAGTGGGACCACACAAGATCTTCGGTTACCGGACCAATTTGCTCTTCGGGGATGGGACCCAATTTGTCGAAGCCAGCCGGTTGCGCCGTCGCCTCGCCGAGTTCGCCTTTAACGTTAGGCCGACGGACAGGACCTTGATCGATGCTCACTATAGTGTTTATGACATCGTTCAGCGGGGCTATCCGGGATGGTTCTCGTATGGGCCGCCCAAACCAGTCAATGGAGTGCTGCAACACACCCTTCTCCTGCCAACCGCACCCGACCCGACTCGGGTAGGTCTTGGCCAGGCCTATGCGGGTGTGAACCTCACCACACAGAGCACCAGCGTTCGCTTTCTCCACGATTTTTCTCCGAATTGGCACGCGATGGCTGGCGGCCTTGCGCAACGGCTTGATCGCTTCATCGATACCCCCGTCAATACCATCACCAATAATAGTGGTGACTATAGTAGCTCTCTGGCTACCGGCTTCGCGCCACGTTTCGGCGTGGAAAGCGATCTCGGCTACATCACAGGCGTCATCAATAAGTGGCGTATCAAGCAGGACGTCGTGCTGGCCAGCGAAGGTTATCGCTTCAACCAGTACGCCTACACTGCTCCCCCCGCCAACACAGTTTTGCTTGGAACAGCTAATGTCACCGATCCGAAGATCTTTGCGCCTCCCGCGGAGGGTCTTCCGCAAAACCAGGGACTCTATCAGTCTGCCGTTGTGCATCAGCAAGGCTTCAACCTCGGGGATCTATTGTCCTTCGGTGACCACTTTCTTGTGAGGCTCGCGGCCAGCCAGGACTGGATTGGAGTCGATAACAATTCGGCTACTGCGCGGACCAGCGGCTCGAACAAACAGGGCATCAGTCCCTCTGCCAGCGTCATGTACAAGCCGACGAGTTGGACCACCGCCTACGCTACCTACGCCAGCAGTCTGCAGCAGGGAGATATCGCCCCTGGGGGCTCAAACCTTGTGAATGCCAACGAGGCGCTCGCCCCATACCGCAGCAAGGAGTGGGAGTTGGGATTCAAGACAGATGCGCACTTGCTTGCGATCACAACTGCGCTATTTCGATTGGAACGGCCCTTTGCCGACACGATCTCGTACAACGGGAGCGCCACCGAGAATATCTACGCGATTGTCGGCCAGCAGGTGAACTACGGAGCAGAGATCTCGGGGCAGGGCACTTTGTTTCATCGCCTCGTCGTGGATGGAGGTTTCACCGCATTGAATGCTCGACTCAATGATACAAACGTTCCGTCCACGGAGGGCAAGCGCTTCGTCGGTATCCCTGCCTACAAATCCAATATTCTCAGCGAATACCGCGTGCCCGGCGTCGCCAACCTCAATATCACGGGCGATTGGCAATTTGTCGGGCAGCGTCCCCAGGACGATCAGAACCTGCATACGACGACGGCATACAAAACCTTCGACTTCGGATTTCGCTATTCCCGAACGCTCTTCACAAAATTGGCGATACTTCGGTTCACCTGCAACAACATCACCGATACACACTACTACTCGACGATCGCAGCTGGCGATATCACGGGAGCCAATGCAAGCAGCAATACTGCCCACCTCGGATCGCCGAGGACCATTTCGACTTCGCTGCAGTTTGCTTTCTGAACCCCCACCAACCGATTCGATCGGCACTCGGAATCAACGTCGTCATGAAGCGCGGCGCTATGGCAGGCCGCGAGTCGGCGATGAATCGAAGGTTGGTACCGCCGGCATCTTTCGTTCGACGATATCGATCTGAATATTCCCTGACAAGTTGTAGTTGGGACACGCAACGATCCCTGTCGCAGCCGCTTTAGATCGATTTTTCCGGGTTATGCGCATGTCCTGATCCTGAACGCTGATGTAAGTGTCTACAGCTCTTCTCGCTTTCGTTGCGCGGGGCTGGGTTTCATAGGATTGCCCCAGATGTAGCACTACTCCGGGGACAGAAATATAGCAAAGCGTCTTCGTTACTTCTGGCCGATTTGATTCGACGTACCTCCATCCATTGCAGTCCCGTCTTGAAGTAGTCAAGCTACGGTATCCCCTAAGGCTTAAGAGATAGTTAGAATGGACAGCAGCTTTACGTATATGGCAGGGAAGAGGGGCGAATTGTGACAGACGAGGTAGCAGAGATTCAACTATTTGTGAAGATTGTGAAGGCCGGTAACCTCTCCGCTGCCGCGAGGGCCCTCAATTCGTCACCGGCAGCGATGAGCAGGAGTCTGAGTGCGCTCGAGTCACGGCTTGGCGTTAGACTGGTCACCCGCACGTCTCGAACATTTGAATTAACCGAAGAAGGTCATCTATTCCACGAGCGATGCGAACGCATTGTTGTGGATATAGCCGAGGCCGAGGCGGAGGCTACCTCACATGGCAAGATTGTCGAGGGGAAGCTTCGCATCGGAGCGGTCATGGGTATTGGTCGAAGACTGATCGCTCCACTCATCGCTCGATTTGTTGAGAGATACCCTGGAGTTCAGGTCCATTTGAATCTTTCGGATTCAGGGCTGGATGTCATCGATGACGGGCTTGACATCGCACTACGCGTGGGCCTGCCAGCGGACACCAGCGTCATCGCTAAGAAAATTTTATCAACGAGGCGTATTGTCTGTGCTTCCCGCGCCTACCTGAAGCGCCACGGGATTCCGCGGCGCCCCGAAGATCTGCACGAGCACAATTGTATTCGGCTCGTTCGGGGCGGAAGAATCATGGACAGATGGGTGTTTCAAGAGGCAGGTAATCGGTTTGAGGTGAGCATCAACGGAACGTTGACAACCACCAGCGGTGAAGTCTTGCACAACTGGGTGCGGTCTGGAAGAGGAGTTGGGTTGAAGGCGGTCTGGGATGTCCAACCTGATCTCGACGACGGTACGATTGTTGAATGCCTCAAGGACTTCTGGTGCGATGGGATCGATCTCTTTGCGGTCTGTGCCAACCGTCGATACCTGCCCCCGCGCATCCGGGTATTTCTTGATTTCATTGCGGTCCAACTTCCGGAGATGGTTCGAAGAGAAGGCCGGAGTTCCTCTCAGGAATCATTGCCGTCGCCAGCGTCCCCATCGGCCAAGGCAAGGAAACCACGCAGGGTCGGATCACTCAAGCTATAGGCTGGCTTCATTTTGGAACGTCGTCTGACTCGGCGAAGAGCTGTGCCTGCCTGCGCCGTGGACAACTTCTCTTACGCCTGAATGAGGAATAGCTGGCAGCGTTAGGCCCAGCGAGTGGCTTTGTCGCTCTGCGCTTAACGTAAAGTCCGTAACATGTCGTCGCTCTTGAGGCGTTCGCCATGCGCTCCAATTCCGCGGAATACCATCCCAAATCGAAAGCGCTGAGCGGATTGGCACCGGGGCAAGCAGCCCGGCGGATGTTACAGCCGCAACGAACCGTGTCGTCAGCTAAGACTTCGGCAGACTGTCTGTCGTGACCGATCGACAACAAGAGGGCGTACTCCATCTTTTCACATTGGGAAAATTCCTCCTTTGATGGTCGCCAACTCGCACGCGGACCTCTACCGGCGAGCCTCGAGGCGCGAAGCGGATTCCCAGAGATAGCGGCACTGGGCTGAATTCTTTTCGTCCCGGTTTTGGCAGGGTCATCGTGGGCGTCTCGATGCGAAGTCTCCGAATAACCGAGGAGCATTTCATTGGCTTGCTACGGTCGCAAGCAGCCGATAGCCCGTGCAAGATTACGACTGCGGGCAATGAGAGGATGCTCCTACTATTCGGATCAGGAGCGGTGACTATCTTATGACGGCTAATACCGATCTAGAACCAAATGCATTCAGCTCTTCGTCCGAAGCAGCTCCGGGATTGACCGCAGCCGACTTTCTAGTAGACCTACTCATTTCGCGCTGGGGCGTCCGTCACATCTTCGGCTATCCAGGAGATGGCATCAACGGCGTCATTGAAGCGTTGCGCCGGCGCCGCGACGAGATTCAATTCATTCAAGTGCGCCATGAAGAAGCCGCCGCCTTTGCCGCATGCGGATACGCGAAGTTCAGCGGCAAACTTGGTGTCTGTTTAGCCACCTCCGGTCCGGGCGCAATTCATTTGATTAACGGCCTCTATGATGCGAAAGCGGACCAGGCTCCCGTACTCGCCATCACCGGCTTGCAGTATTCCGATGTGACTGCGACCCACTTTCAGCAGGACTTCGACACCGTCCGGCTTATAGGTGAAGTAGCGCCCTTTTCGGAACGCATCATGCAACCGGCGCACGTGGAGAACATGGTGAACCTCGCCGTTCGTTCCGCGCTTTCATATCGCGGTGTTTCGCATCTAGGTATCCCTATCGACGTTCAGGAGGCGGCGGCGGCGTCCGGCCACTTCGCTGAGGAAGATCAGCCTCGCCACACCTCGGCGGATTACACCATACCTCTCGTGAGCCCACAGCAAATCGATCTGGAACGGGCGGCGGCAGTTCTCAACGCTGGCAGCAAGACCTTCATCATGGTGGGCGCAGGCGCTCGCGGAGCCCGCGCTGAGATCGAGCAACTCGCGGAGACGCTCGGCGCCCCCGTGGGAAAGGCGCTTCTTGGTAAGGAAGTTCTTCCCGATGACAGCCCGTACACCACGGGTGGTGTCGCCATCATTGGCACAGCCCCATCGCAGCAGATGATGAGGACTTGCGATACGCTCCTGCTGATCGGCACGTCGATGCCATATACCGCCTACTACCCGAAGGTCGGAAGCGCACGCGGCGTGCAGATTGACATCGATCCAGCACGCATCGGCTTGCGATATCCCGTCGAGGTTGGGTTGACCGGCAACACGCGGGAGACTTTGCTTGCGCTCCTGCCTTTGCTGAAGCGCAACGTAGATCGCAGTTACCTCCAGGGAGCTCAGGAAGCCATGGAAAAGTGGCGCGACCTGATGGAGTCGCAGGAGCAGAGCAAGGACGTTCCGATGCGCCCACAGGTTTTCATAGGCTCGATCAGCAAACACCTGAAGGATGACGCGATCATCTGTGCTGACGTTGGCCAGGTGACACATTGGTCCTCGCGCCACATCAATATTCGCGGAGACCAGAAGTTCTCATGTTCCGGCACGCTCGCCTCCATGGCCAACGCTCTTCCCTATGCGATTGGCGCACAGGTCGCTTTTCCCGATCGGCAAGTTATCGCCTATGCAGGTGACGGCGCGACCACCATGCTGATGGGTGAGATCGCAACCTGTGTCAAGTACAACCTTCCCATAAAACTCTTCGTTTCCAAGAACAATGCCCTGGGGCTGATCCGGTGGGAGCAGATGATGTTTCTCGGACATGCGGAGTATGGCATTGAGCTTCAGGACATCAACTTTGCAAAGGTTGCGGAGGCGTGTGGTGCGGTGGGGGTTCGCGTCGAGGATCCCAACCAGGTCGACGCCGTCGTGAAAGAGGCGCTCGATGCGGCAGGGCCGGTCGTGGTCGAGGGTGTGGTAGACCCATTCGAGCCTGTCATGCCCGGACATATTCGTCCCGCCCAGGCTGAGCATTATGCGAAGGCGTTGCGGATAGGACTGCGCTCTGGCCAACCGGCCGAACGGCGTATTGCGTTGAATATGTCTCGCAACCTGCACGAGCTGAACCCTAAGGACTTCAAGGTACTCTCCGAGAGCCTTGAATCCGGTGTGCCCGAATTATTTCCCGATGCTGGACCATCCACCAACGCGAAGCAAGAACCTCAGGCTTCGTTTGATATTCAGCGCGAATCTGCACTTGAACGTCGCTCTGGACATCCGAGCGCTTCCACGAAGTAACAAGAAAAACGATTTCGCCGATTCGATACAGGAGATTTGTTGATATGAGCGCTGAAACAAAGTCAAACGAATCCGCGTCACATGCGAGTTCCGGTCAAAATAATCATGAGGGCGAGTTGCCCGCTTACACATATGCCCTCGAAGCGGCGGAAGCTAAAACGATTGGAAAAAATACCGCTCGAGAAGCCACCGTCGTTGAACTGCCAATTTCAGTAGGTCTTGCTGGAGTCTCCATGCGCTTAGAGCCGGGAGGCATGCGGGAACTGCACTGGCATGCAACAGCTGCAGAGTGGGGCTTCGTGGTTGAAGGAAACTGCCGTACAACACTGGTAGATCCGCAAGGACGATCGGAGACTAACGACTTTGGACCGGGCGATGTCTGGTACTTCCCAAAGGGACATCCGCATTCGATCCAGGGGTTGGGTCCAGGGATCTGCCATTTCATCCTTATCTTCGATAATGGTTACTTTTCCGAATTTGGGACGTTCAGCATCACAGACTGGCTCGGCCACACTCCCAAAAGCATACTTGCGAAGAATCTCGGTTGCACGGAAGGTGATTTGGAGAACATCCCAGACCATGAGGTTTATTTCGCGCAAGGTCCGGTACCGCCGGCTGTCCAAGCTCCGCCGATCCGAGGAGGATTGCTCGACTGCCCACAGACTCACAAGTTCCGAATGCTCGCCCAAGAACCTCATCTATCGACACCCGCAGGGCGCGAATATCTCGTTGATTCAAGTTTCTTTCCAATCCAGACCACGATTACTGCGGTAGTGCTCGAACTAGAACCTGGAGCGTTACGGGAGCTTCATTGGCACCCGACCGCGGATGAATGGCAATACGTTTTGAGCGGCAATGTCCAAGACACATTGTTTGGATCTCACGGCCGCTACCGCATCGAGAATCTGAAAAAGGGAGACGTCGGGTACATCCCTATGGGTTACGGGCACTCTATCGAGAACTTGAGCGATACAGAGCCAGCGCGTGTTCTGATTGGTTTCAACACTGGGAAATACGCAACGGTAAACCTCTCTAATTGGTTGGCCGGCAATCCAGAGTATGTCCTTTCCGATAACTTCGGCTGGAATAGCGAGGTCATCAAGAAGTTACCGCGCTCTGAGGTCTTCTTGGCTGGCAAAGGCGGCCCTATTCGATGAACCATATACACACGGAACAACTGCAGCAAGATCCTCCCGTCATTCGATCGGCCAAGCTTGTTCCGGCGGAGCAAGGGTACTCCATCTGGTGGATGGGAGATGACAAGATCACATTCCAAACGCTATGTGAGGATACGGATGGAGCGTATTCGTTCTGGATCGATGAGCCCCCTCCCCAAGTGGGTCCACCAAAACATGTCCATAGCCGTGAAGAAGAGGGCTTCTATGTCATTAGTGGTGAAGCCACCTTCAAGGCGGGACATGTTGCGGCGGTGTTAGGGCCAGGAGCATTCATTGCGCTACCGGCTGGCATCCCGCACACCTGGGCAAACACGTCCAAGGAGAACGCAAAGCTGATCACATTCACCGCGCCTGCAGGCAACGAGGGTTTTTTCCTAGCACTTGGCGAGCCGGGGGCTGGCGCTCCCGGCCCAAGAAAGACCATGCCCGTCGACGAGATAAATCTTCTGACGCCGCGCTTTGGAGTCACCTATCTGGAAAGCACGCCAAATCCACTCGATGGTGCGCTTGTGCTGGGTGCTGGCCGTAGCCCCACCGTTGTCATGCCCGATGAGGGGGACGAACGATACTCCGCTCACGTCGTCTATAGCATCAAGGCGTACGGCCCAGTCACTGCCAATGCTTACACCCTAGTTCAGATTGAACTGGAGAGCGGCGGAACGATCCCCTTGCTACGGCACGCAGCCTATGAGAAAGGTATCTACGTTCTAAGCGGTACTCTAACCGCGACGATTTCCGGCCAGCAATTAGAAGTTTCTGACGGAGGATTTCTCAATATTCCGTGGGGCCTGCCTCACGAATTCAGGAATCTGGGTGCAGAGCCCGTGCGGCTCTTGCAACTGACTACCCCTGGTGGCATCGAGGACTTTTACAGAGCCGCATGCCGCGTAACCCGTCACGGTTCTTCGGTAGATATGGAAGCCGATCTTGAGCGCTTTCGCTCCTTGGGACCGCGCTTTGGAATTTTCAGTTAATCCAACTTTATTCGAAAGAGAGGAATGACCAATGACCAAGCTTTCAGCAGGTGACTATATTCTTGTGGCGGTCGACAAAGTGGGCTGCGGGATCGAGTTCGTGGATGTTCAAACGCGCAAGTCACTAAAGCGCCTCAACATGCCCTCGCGGCCACACGAGATCGTGATTGCTCCCGACGAGGCAACAGCTTATGTGACTATCTACGGCGATGGCATCTACGGCAACAATGTTCACCGCGGGCACCAGATCGCGATCATTGATCTCAAGAAGCGGGAAGTCACAGGATTCATCGACATCAGCCCCTATCAGGCGCCCCACGGCCTGACCTGGGACGCGAATGGCAAACTCTGGATCACCGTCGACAAAAGCCGGCACGTGCTGTGTGTCGATCCCGAGACCCGGACCATCGAAGATGCCGTCGCCTGCGATACAGACGGCTGCCATTGGGTCGTGGCCACGCAGGGTGGAAAGAAAATCTACACCTCCAACAAGGACACTGACAATCTGTGCGTCATCGATCCGACCACCCGCAAGCTGGTGAAGCGGGTGACTGTACCGAACGGGACCGAAGGAATCGACTCGTCTCGTAATGGCAAGTGGATCTATACGAGCGATCACAAGGATCCAAAACTCATCGTCATCGATACGCACAAGGATGAGATTAAGCAGACTATTGATCTTCGTGGCTATAAGGACATCTCGTTTTGGGAAGACCACGAGATGCGGGTTCGGACCACACTGGATGACAAATACGTCGTCATCTCCGGTTACAAGTGGGACGTCGCTGTCATTGTCGACGCAGCGGCCCCGGAAAGCCAGACGCTCCTTCAGACGAAGAAGGGTCCCATGGGATTCGGCTTTCCTCCGTTCGACGTCAATCAGGTTTATCTCGCCGATCACGACTCCGGGTCAATCTCTGTAATCGATCTGACAACTAAGCAATTCGTCGAGTCCTTCCCATGCGGGACGGGGGTCGAGTGCATGGAATTCATCTTAGCCAAGTAACGGGTGCCCTACATGGAATTCCAACAAGCAGATTTCATCGTGCACGATTTTCAGTTTGCCTCGGGCCAGATCCTGCCTGAACTCAAGCTGCACTATCGTACTCTCGGTTCACCGGCATACGATCAGGACGGGCAGATCAGCAACGCCGTCCTGATGCTGCATGGAACGACGGGGAGCGGGGAGCAGTTCACTCAACCCGAAACGGCCAACTTTCTCTTTCAGCCCGGCCAGCCGCTGGACGCTACAAAGTTTTTTGTGATTCTTCCGGACGCTATTGGCCACGGGGGAACGAGCAAGCCGAGCAATGGGTTGCGCACCCAATTTCCGAGATATACCTACGACGATATCGTGGAGGCGCAGTATCTTCTCGTTACAGAGGGATTGAAGATCACCAGGCTGCGACTCTTGTTGGGTACATCGATGGGTGGCATGCAGACCTGGGTATGGGGTGAGCGGTACCCGGACCTTATGAGAGCCATTATGCCGATCGCGTGCTTTCCCGAAAGAGTCAAAGGCCGCAATCTCCTCTGGAGAAGGATGCTGATCAACATCATTGAAGAGGATTCGGGTTATCAGGATGGCAACTACAGGAAACAGCCGGCAAACCTTGGCATCGCCTGGAGCCTCTTCAACTTGATGGTAGATAGCCCTCTGCACTTGCAGGAGGCGTTTGCAGATGTCGCCGCTGCTGACGCGACCGTCATGCAAACCTTCGAGACCGGCCTCAAGGGGCAAGATGCGAACGACGTCATCTATGAGTTCGACGCTTCGCATGATTACAATCCCTCCGTCGACCTCGAGACAATCAAGGCTCCCCTTTTTGTCGTCAACTTCGCCGACGATGGACTCAACGCAGCCGAATTAGGCATCATCGAGAAATCCATCAAGAGAGTGCCTCATGGACGTGCGGTTCTCGTTCCGATGGGTCCAAAAACGCGCGGGCATCAGACGCTCAGGGTAGCCGAGGTCTGGGCTCAATATGTTCGGGAGATCCTCGAAGAGACGGAAGAGAAACCCGTCACAGCCAAGGCCTCCCATGTTTAATATCCTCCTGCCCCAGTTTGTGCAGGGCCAGGGGGCAATCGGCCTACTGCTATTTCGGCTTGTCCTGGGTATCGGCTTTGTGCTTCATAGCTGGCCAAAGCTCAAGCATCCCACCCGCTGGATGGAAGCAGAAGGTACACCTCCCAGTATTCCGGCAGTGCAGATGATGGCCGCATTTACGGAATTCAGTTCTGGACTGGGATTCCTTCTCGGACTCTTTACACCTCTGGCTTGCCTGGGAATGCTGGGGACGATGATCGGAGCCGTGGTCAAGGTTCATCTTCCCCAAGGGCATCCGTTCATCGGGCCACCGGGTACAAACACAGCAGAGAACTGTGTCAACTACGCAGCGGCGGCCTCAGCTGTGTTGTTGCTGGGACCGGGGCAATATTCATTGGACAGAATCTGGATGGGCCTCTTCTTCAAGTAGACACATCCAGCACAACCCCGAAAGGTCACGATATGCCCTTGACGCAGATATTTCTCCGCGGCGGTAAGCCGACCGGCTACCGCCTGGCGATCGCCGAGAGTCTTCAGAAGGCGCTGACTGATGCCTTAGGTGTGCCCGCCGAAGAGCGATTCCAACTTATTACGGAATTCGGTAAAGATAACTTCATCTTCGATCCCAGTTATAAAAACATTTCCCGGTCACAGGATCTGGTGATGATCGTCATCACGCTAAAGGCCGGGCGTTCGAACGAGCTGAAGAAATCGCTGTATCAGACAATCGTGACTGAACTAGGCAATAGTCCGAAGATCCGTCGCGAAGATGTCCTGATCGTATTACATGAGAATGGGCCGGCTGACTGGTCTTTCGGCGATGGCGGGGCGCAGCTACTCGACTAGTGGCGCATCACCCGTTCGCATAGAGTCGTATGAAGTTATTGCACGTACTCGTTTTTACCGCGTTGGCGGATCTCCGGTTTGTGGGAGTTGCCGAAGTGTACGCCAACAGGGGCTGCAGCGAGCATACGGGGCTTACTGACCACGTTGCGCGATGACGATGGGACGCACAAACGTATTGTTCGGCATCGAGGTCGTCGATGCAATCGAAAAGGGAAGTCCTCGTCTAACCCACTTCAGGGTCGGTGCTGCCATGACCCTGACCCGTTGCGCAAGAGCAAGCTACCCACCATGATGAACAACTTTCTGTAGACTCACATCGTTCCCATCATCAGCATGCAGGGTGTTAAATACTAGCGCCGAAACTATTGTTAGAGCGCCCAGAACAAGAAACGCTCCATGGAGGCCATGAATCGCTTCAACTTGATTTGGGGCGTGAGTGTTTGAAATGAAGAGCGAAGTTGTCAGACCTGCACCCGCTACGCCAAAGCTGATGGACATTTGCTGCATTGTGCTCGCAATCGAACTTGCACTGCTCGCTTGCTCTTCAGCAGTGTCTGCATAAACGAGCGTGTTCATGCTTGTGTATTGGAGCGATGTGAACCACCCATAACCGAACGCTAACAGAACAATAAACCAGATCGGCGTGTGCGCCCCGATCTGTGCAAATGCCAGCAATAATCCACCGATGATTACTGTGTTATAAATCAGAACGCCGCGATAGCCAAAAACCCTGAGTACAGTTCGCATCACCGTCTTGACGCCCAAGGCGCCAACTGCCTGAGGCATGATAAGCAGTCCGGATTGGATTGGAGTGAAACCGAGACCGAGTTGGTACAGGAGCGGGAGAAGAAATGGCACCCCTCCTATACCTATACGGGTAAAAAAACTCCCGCTCACGGCCACTCGGAACGTGCGAATCTTGAGCAGACTTAGTTGTAATAATGGAAACCGAGTCTCCTTCGCGTTGAGGCCGCAGCCCGAAAGCAGTGCCAATGAGAGAATCAGGAGCCCTAAGATTTCACCTGGGCTAAGGGTGTGCTCCCCGAATATCTCAAGGACATAGGACAGAAGGGCGATTCCCGATCCGAACAAGATAAGACCAACAAAGTCGAGTGGATTCGTTCGCTCCTCGCGGTAGTTGGGCATATGCAAGTAGACAAGGAACAAGCCCAATAGTCCGACCGGAACATTCAGGAAGAAGATGAAGCGCCAGTGCAGGTAGCCCACAATCAATCCGCCCGCGATGGGTCCTAACATCGGCGCAACGAGAGCGGGTATGGAGACGAAGCTCATCGCGCGAATAAGCTCGGATTTGGCAAAGGTCCTGACAAGCGTGAGCCTGCCCACAGGCACCATCATTGCACCTCCGCAGCCTTGTAAAACACGACAAGCGACAAGCAGATGGATATTCCTGGATATGCCGCATAGGCACGACCCAAGAGTAAATAGACCGATCGCAGAGGCAAATACCTTTCGCGTTCCATACCGGTCGGCCATCCAGCCGCTGATCGGTATGAAGATGGCAAGGCTCAAGGTGTAGCTGGCCAGCACAGCCTTCATGCTGAGTGGGCTCACTTTGAGGGCGACTGCGATCGCGGGAACCGCCGTATTTAGAATCGTAGTATCCAACGATTCCATGAAGAGTGCGACGCCGACCAGCCAGGGCAGGAGCACTTTCCCTGCCTCTAAGGGACCGGATGGTTCCTCAAAAAGTTTAGCCAGTTTAGGTCTCATCCAAATGTCTCCATACTTGGTCAGTCCTGATCATCAAGGGCAGAGCAGTTGCGAGGAGCGACACCTCTTCCATTTCTCCCTTATAGCACTGGGCAGTATTCAGATATCAACAGCAATGCAGTGACAGCGCTACAGACAACCGCGATTAGTTTCCGTCGGATGTGCGACGACGTTCGCTTCGAGTTACACTTTCGACTTTGCCCTCGATCCGAGAATCCAGATCTCTCGGTAGCGCATATATCTTGGCTTATCTCGGATGGCTATTTTAGCGAGACGGACTATTCAGAGGGATCAGCAAAGCGCGGCTGGTAGCCATCACGGAGGGCCCGAGACGCGCATTGTTCGGCTAAGGCTACATACGGAACGAAGTCGGTGTGACTCCGACAATCCTTCGAAACGTGGACGTAAAGTGACTCGGCGTGGGAAATCTCAACCGCGCGCTTATTTCCGTGATGGTCATCGAGGTGCCCTGGAGAAGTGTCTTTGCTTTTTCGATTCTCTGCTGCAACACGTATCGCTGCGGTGTAACTCCCATGCTCTTCTTGAATTCCCTACAGAAATAGTAGCGGCTTATTCCCGCCACCTTCGCAATCCTTGCAAGGCTCAGGTCGTCCTCAATGTGATCCGTAATGAATTCGACGACCTTCTTCAGCCTGCTGGGCGGCATGCCGTTTTGCTTAATCGATACATCGACCGCCTCCGAATAGCGTCTTACCAGATGTGTGCAAAGCTGATACAAAAGGCATCTCGTAAAGGCCAGATTGACGGATCTCGATCGAGTGAGTTCGGCTGCGAGCCGCGCCAGGATTTGAGTTACCAATGAGTCTTGCCTGAAGTTCTCCATTCTCATGATGCCGGGCCAGGGATCCACCGCATCGTTGTCCCACGCATGACGGAACATCTCCTCAGGGATGCGTATGATCAAGGTTTGATCTGGGCGACTGAGCCACCAGAGACTGTGCGTGGAAGCTGCATGGAGCAACATATGCCCGTATCTGATCTCGCCGCGGTGGGCACCGCTGCCAAAATCGAAGGTTACCTCGCAGCGGTTGCTCGTTCGTGCAATGAGCAGATAATCGTTGCCCGCTGGAATTGTGAAGGCCAGCGGCGTCGCCTGAGACAGCTTCGATACGCGAACTCCGGTTGCAGGCGGCGGCAGTTCCTCTCCGAGCAGTTCGGCTGCAGCCTGAGAGCTCACGCCGCCAGCACCCGCAGATTGCACACGATCGTGTTCATCACCTGCTATGTGCTGGTCTGTCTTGTCATCGCATTGGAAGAATGAAGTCACTGGATTCAGTTCGGCCCACTCGCGAGTGATCGCCTTTAGTGCCAAAGAAGTCCTCGTTGAGACGAGCGCGTCCACGGGCTGGATTAGCCCTATGTGCGATTGTTCTCATCGATAACCGTCCATCTTTGCTTATTTTGAGAATAAGAGGCAGGATGCAGGCTGAGAAGACGTATAAAGTGAATACCATCTTTGCGATTCCGGCAAAGTTGTAACGATTTCCGAGCCTCCAACTGGAGTGTTGAGATCAGCGCCAGGTAGGCTTTCTACCCTGGGTCTCTCAAGCTCACGGCGCTGGGATGCCAAAGCACAGCGCCGTACCGTTCGGGAGGGTAATACACAGGAGTGATTACAGTTATTACTGCACATACACTTTCATGAAATCGACGATCATTGCATGGATTTGATCCGGCACAAAGACCGGAGAAAAGTGCCCGGAGCCCAGTGTCTGGCCGACCATAAGCTGAGGGGTGAGTCCCTTGAAATAGAACAAGTCTGCAAGAGGCACCGTGGCACCGAGATACGCGATTGGCACGTGGCACCCGGAAGCCGCCGATGCCGGATCGTAATCCATAAGATGATGGATGAACGACGACAAGAGAACGTGCTGAGGCGCCCTTGGTATATACGAGATCAGACTCGTCTTTTTCTCTTCGTCATCCGCGGAGAGGAAGAGGGATGACATAGCCATCCGATACGCCTCGAGGTAGCCGGGACCCGTCAATGCTTCGGCAAGCGGCCGTAAGGTATTAAGCAAGGTCTGAGAAGGGAAGAGGACAGAGTCGATAAGGATCAAGGCGTCGGGAGTGTCAGGGTAGCGGGCCGCCAACTCCAGCAACACGTTTCCTCCCATACTGTGGCCGACTAGAACAGGTTTTACCAACGAGAGCTTGTGGCAAAGCCATGCAAGGTCGTCCGCAAACTCTGCCATGGTATAAGAGCCTTCGGGTGCATCACTTTCTCCATGCCCACGCAGATCGACGGTAATGACCCGATGAGTATTGCCGAAGAATTTCTCCTGCGCTGCGAACACAGTATGGTCACAACCCCACCCGTGCACGAGTACGATCGCTGGATAGTTTGTGCCAGAGTCTTTGTAGGCTAACGCTATTCCTTCCTTCGTTAAGATCTGCATAATCTCTGACACCTCTGTGTAGTGAGTCCTGTGTTCCCCAAAAACAAGTTACCGTTTGGCTGGCGAAGCATACCCATTCCGCTCGCCTGCAAGCGGTCCGCCGATAATTCGAATAAGTTTTCGTTCTCGGGGTTCGTTCAATGGTCTGAATATTTCCAGCTCAGACCAGCGAACGGACGAGGTACACCGCTAAGGCATAATGCTTATCGGACCGCGTCTTTTGAAAATGGGATGGAACGCGGAAACAGGGTCGGCTGATCTTTCGTAGCTGCAATGAATAACAGCCCACCGCACATGCAGACATTCTTTAAGAAATTGATCAACTGTACTGGATAGAGCGGCGTACTGAAAGCTTGCCAGAATGGGTGTGCCATGATGGTAGCCGGGATCAGAAAGGCTATAAGTGCAAGCGACGCGAGACGCGGAAAAACACCGAAAATCAATGCGGTCCCGGCTACAAGCTGAAGAGCTCTTGCGCCCCAAATCGATATCGAAACAATGTTTTCCGGAAGTCCGTGAGCGATCAGTTCGTGGGTGGCAAGTGCCTGGCTAATGACATTAAGCCCATTCATGATGAAAATCACTGCGACCAACGTGCGAGCAACAATCAGCGCGGGCTTCTCAATGGACAGCAACGGAAGCTTTTTGAGTGCATTGAACTTACCTTTTTTGAGTTGAGGTCCCGGCTGTTTAGAGGATTCCACCTCGGTCGTCGGTTGGACGCCTTTCGGACGCAGCGCTGCCCCAAAAACGCTAACTAGCCCAACTCCGGCCGAAAGTCCACGGCGGGCATCCTCCGACAAAGCATCTCTTCCCAGCCGTAGTAGGGAGGGCGGCTTTCCTGCTGCGGCGGTCAATAACGAGTGAACCCGATTGGTGTCGATGGTTTCAAGGAGATTAGCCAGCATGAGTCCCATGCGAAGCGCTGACACCGCCTGCTTCGAACTGACCACGTCGACCAGCCGGTTTACGACCGTAGTACTTGCGCTCAAGAGTCCGTTGGCGGTATCAATCAGGCCCTTTTCATGCAATTTCTCTAACAGATCGTAGAGAGAGAGCAACGCTTCAGCATGGTCCTCAGGCGCATCCTGGAGCCTGCGCAATAGATCCTCGCGGGAGTCCTGAGGGGTAAACTTCCGAAACTCTACTGGCTGTGCCATGACTCTGTCTCCTTACGATGAGTGCGTCTGGATTTGAACCAATGTTTCGGTGCCGGGCATCTTATAGTCGCTCCGCCGCCATTTGCGTTCGACTTCGACCCCGGTTTGCGGTGTCGGATGGCCGGCGAAACGGAAGTTCAATGCCTGGAGCGGGTTCTCTCCTTGATCCGGCAGGACTTCCAAACGTACCGAAGTTTCCTTGTAAGCAGGCGTATTCGTGGCCGAGTCAGTATGCGATCCCGTCAGCACGTTAACAGGACCATCCTGTGAGGTGAGAGGCAAAAAGATCTGCTTGCCGAACACTCGGCTCGTGACGAGAACCTTCACCTTAACCGCACCTTGGCGGCTGACAATGCGGACCCAGCGCCCCGATGTGATGTTTCGATCCGTGGCGAGTTCTTCGGAAATTTCCACGTATCGCTCTGGATTCTCTTGATGAATCCCTGCGACACGATGTGTCATATTTCCTTCATGGAAGTGCTCGAGCACCCGGCCATTGTTCAAATCGAGATCGAACTCTGTGTCAGGAGCTTCAGCTGGTTCACGAAAAGTAAGTGGGTACAGCCGCGCCTTTTTGTCGGGAAATGCAAAGCCATTCAGATATAGGACCGGCTCGTCCGTACCATCCTCGTGTACGGGCCATTGCAAAGTCTTATAGCCTTCCAGGCGCTCGTAACGGACACCGCCATAAAGAGGAGTCAGGGATGCCATTTCCGCCATAATCTCTGCAGGATGGCTGTAACCCCAGTTTGCTCCCATCTTATTTGCGATTTCTTGTGTAATCTTCCAATCGGCTTTGCTATCGCCGAGTTCAGGTAAAGCCTGATAAAGCCGCTGTATGCGCCGCTCGGTGTTGGTGAACGTTCCGTCTTTTTCAAGTGCGGGAGCTCCAGGCAGCACTACGTCTGCGTAGCGACAGGTTTCAGAGAAGAAAATATCCTGTACCACGAAGAAATCCAGCTTTTCGAAGCCGCCCGCCACATGATTGGCGTTAGCATCGGCCGAGATCATATCTTCTCCTGCCAGGTATATGGCCCGTAATTTCCCCTCGTGGGCCGCGTCAATCATCTGGTGATTATCCAGCCCGCGCTTAGGAGGAAGAGATCCACCCCATACCTTCTCGAAACGTTCGCGGATGGAAGGGTCCTCGACGCTCTGGTATCCAGGGAAATTATTTGGCATCGCTCCGATGTCACCGGCCCCCTGAACATTGTTGTGGCCGCGCAGGGGATATGCGCCGCAGCCGGGTCTTCCATAATTGCCAGTGATCAATAACAGATTCGAGATGGCTGTCGACGAGTCCGATCCCATCACGTGCTGGGTGATGCCCATTGCCCATAGAACGCACATGGTCTCAGCTTTGCCGATCTCTTCGGCGACGCTGATCAGGGTATCGAGCGGTACCTCGCATTGTTCTGCGGCGAACTCCATCGTGAAGGGTTCCAGGCTCTTTCGGTACTCGTCCAGCCCGTTCACCCATTTATCCAAAAAGCTTTGCCTTGCGTAGCCGTGCTCCAGCATGTACCGGCTCATGGCACACAGCCATGTCAGGTCGCTTCCGGGCTTCGGCCGAAAGAAGATATCTGCGCGTCGTGCCATCTCGTGCTCGCGGATATCCGCCACGATGAGCCTTTGGCCGTGCAACTTATGAGCGCGCTTGATGCGCGTAGCCGCCACTGGATGGCTCTCTGCCGTATTGCTGCCGACAATAAGCACCAACGCAGACTTGCCAACATCCTCAAGTGATCCTGCATCGCCTCCGTACCCTACCGTCCGGAACAGACCCATAGTGGCAGGTGACTGACAATATCGCGAGCAGTTATCAACGTTGTTCGTGCCGATCACGGATCGGGCGAATTTTTGCATCAGGTACCCATCTTCATTCGTGGTCTTCGAGGAAATCACAACACCGATGGCATCCGGGCCATATTGCTGCTTGACTTCGCTTAGTCTCCGCGTAACAAGCTCCAACGCCTCTTCCCAGGTAGCCTCCCGGAAGTTCATTCCCTCGCGAATCAACGGCTTTTGTAGCCGGTCCTTATGGTTGACATAATCCCAGCCAAACTTTCCTTTCACGCAAGTAGAGATTTGGTTCGTCGCGCCGTGCAGAGGTTCAATCTTGAGAATTTTCCTGCCTTTGGTCCACACGTCATAACTGCAGCCGACTCCACAGTAAGTGCATACCGTCTTTGTCTGTTTGATTCGCTCTTCCCGCATCTTGGCTTCAGTTTGCGAGACCTGCATAATAGGCCCATATCCCATCTCAGGCTCGATCTCTTTGACGACATCGATCATCTTGTTAAGAGCCTCGTGCGGCAGGCCGCTCATAAAACCTGCCTCGCCGAGCATCGACTTTTCCATGAGGGCATTGCACGGGCACACCGAGACGCAGTGTCCGCAGGAAACGCAGCTTGAACCGCCAATCTCGTGGCCGCCATCCCAAAGCACCCTCGGGTGCTCCAATTCCCATCCAATCGAAAGTGTTTCATTCACCTGAACGGTTTGGCAGGCCTGTACGCAACGACCGCACAAGATGCATTGACTGGGGTCGTATCGATAGAAGGGATTCGACATATCGACTTCGTAGGGCTTCGGCTTGTATGGGTGCTTTTGGTGCTGAACATCGAGCGCGAGAGCAGTATTGTGAACCGTGCAATTTTCGTTATTGTTATCGCAGACTGTGCAGTACAGCATGTGATTGCCGAGAATGACGTCAAAAGCGGCCGTGCGCGCGTCCTTTGCTCGTTGCGACTCCGCACCGACAGTTTGGCCAGCGGCTACTTTTGTGCCACACGAGCGCACCAGCTTGCCATCCACTTCAACCAGGCATGTATCGCACGTCTGTATCGCTCCCATCAGAGGAGAGTGATAGCAGACATGGGGAATCTGGGCTTTCCGAAGAACGGCGTCAAGTAGCATCTCCCCGTCTTCGGCGAGGATACTGGTGCCGTCAATTGAGATCTCCACCTGCTTGCTTATGGAACTGGTCGATGAGCTTCTGACCTTCAATTCTTTCATAAAGTCCTATGTCACCTTTCAGGCAGCTAACAAGCTCTGCCCATGGCTGGATTTGGAAATGTGTCCTCATTGTCCGCATCACTGAAGTCAAGACAGGCGAAATCCTTCTCGACAAGTAGATTCAAAATATCGCTTTGACCCAAGGCACAGGTTTCGTAGATACCTACCTGATCGCTCTCTGCCCAGGCTTGTGTCTGCACTGAAGGAAGCACGATGATGATCTCCGTTGTCTTGTATTCGAGCGACGCCGCAACAGCTTCGGATCGATGTTCGAGAGCGTAGGTCCACTTGGCTTCTTGAGCCGGAGCGAAATGAATTGTTGCATCAATCCGTCCCGATCGAAGCAGCCTCTCCAGATCAGAACGAGAGACGCGAAGCCTGAGCGAGTTGTCCTTAATTCGTAATTTCATGATGTATCTCGCCGCCTTGTTCTATATACCCGGTAAGGTGCTCGATCCCGTGATAGACATTGAAGTGATCTTCGCGCAGGAATCCCACCAAAATGATGTCAAAGTCTTTGGCAACCCGGACGGCGAGGCTGGAGGGTGCGCCCACAGAGACGACCATCGCAACGCCACTCATCACTGCTTTTTGCAACAGTTCGAAGCTGGCGCGTCCAGACAACATAAGAAGACGATCACGCAGAGGTGTTTGGTCCGCCAGGAGCGCAGCGCCAAGGAGCTTGTCTACTGCATTGTGGCGTCCAACATCTTCCCGCACAGAATACAAGGCCCCCTTCGCATCGAATAGACCGGCTGCATGAAGGCCTCCAGTTCGAAGAAACACATCTTGAGTGGAGCGAAGGAGTTCCGGGAATTTGTAGAGTAGTGCTGCTTCAATCGAAAAGCGGTTTGCGGTCCGCGGAGGGCAGACGGTCCGGAGAGCGAGGAGCGACGCCTTACCGCAAATCCCGCAACTGGATGTAGTGTAGAAATTGCGCTCGAGGTTCGCCATGCTGATTCGCACCTCAGGATTTAGCTCAACGCGGAGAGTATTACGCCCCGGCTGATAGGGAAGGATGGTGTTCCTCTCCTCTCCGGATTCGATCTCGAGTATGGCTGACTGATTGCGGTCGCGAGGTGCGGAATCTCCGACGTAGTGCATGTCTGCAATGTCGATGACGTCATTGACGACTCCTTCGGTTAGCAAGAATCCTGATGCAAGCTCGCAATCATGCCCCGGAGTCCGCATTGTGACCGAGATGGATTTTGTCAATCGTTGCCCCGATGAGCTGTATCCTAGCTGGATCTCGAGTGGTTCTTCGACGGCAAGCAGGTCCGTTTTCGGACGTGCTTGGACTCCAGTAAAACGCACCACCGAGGTGCTGACGACAGCTCGCCCTTCCTCAACGTCGCTATAGGCGGTATAGTCCATGGCCTGTTTCCTTAACCCCATCATCGTTCTCGTTTGTGCAATCCGGGTCTTAGAAATACCGAACAATAGTTCCGAGCCATCTGTCCGCCGGTGTCGAACGGAAGGTTATATTTGGTGAATCTTACTTTTCGTAAGGCTCCGCCGCCGTCGCAACATTGCTTATCTGTCCAAATATTGCGACTTACTTGGCTCTAAATTTAGCTGCCAAAGTGGACCCTGCGGCGCACTGGCCTCTTAAGGAAGCCTGGTTCGCTGATATGGTGACTGGCTTCTTTCTTCTGGATTGTTGCCTCGATAAAGGCCGCGAGATCGGCGTCCGTACCTCCTTGCTCGAGGACTCCATAGAGATTGTGATCGGATTGCGAGAAGATACAGTACGGAATTTCCCGTCTGACTGAGAGAAGTGGTGAACCCGTGCAGCTCTCATCGACCGAGGTAAATCAATCTTCGGTTGCTGTCATGCTGTTGCTTCAGGTATCGAAAAATTGCCCGCTGATATAAGAGGAAAGCTGTGCCGAAATCGGACGGCGATCGAAAAGCGAGGAAGAAGAGCACGCTGCCATCATCCATCGATCCTCCTCGCAGGTGTAGAGCTCAAATAGTCCGCGTTCCATTCTGGCGGCAGCCAGATAGGACCTGCGCCGATATGCCACTCAAGAAGCTTTGGAGAGATTCAGATATGCGTATTGCCACCGCCATCGTTACTGCTCTTGTCATTGTTTGCTTCCACCCCCCGCGGGCGACGGCACAAAGAAGCCATCACGAGTTGGAGGGCCATTCTGCGCCCAGGGAAGCCCATTGCTACGACTCATCTGACGCTGACGAAATAAGATTATGGAGCGGTAGAGCTCCAGGCGCCGTAGGGGATGATCCGTGCCGCGACATCCCATTCGTTCAGGTCTTTCGCGCTGCCGGAACGGAACGAGAAAACACGTCTGCGCTCCTGGTGATCCCCGGGGGAGGCTACGATCGTCTTTCGGATGAGAAAGAGCAGACTCCCGTAGCCGAATACTTCTCGCGCAATTTCCACATCACTACTTTCGTTTTGTATTACCGTCTGGTGCAGAACGATGGGACGTACCGTTATCCCGTGCCGATGTGGGACGGGCAACGGGCTCTCAAGCTCATCCGGTATCTAGCCGAACGATACGGTCTCGATCCCAAATGCATCGGTGTCTTCGGCTTCTCTGCTGGGGGGCATCTCGCTAGCACTCTTGCGCTCCACGCCGCAACCGACTTCGAGCTTCCGGTTCATGATGTCGTGGACGTGATGAACGGCCACCCCGATCTTCTCGGCCTGGGCTATCCAGTGATCTCGATGGATCCTGCACAGTTCGCCTCGCCAAGCTCGCTCACCCACCTTCTATACGGCTATCGCGGCCACGAACTTGATCATTTGCAACACTACCTGTCGGGGCAGGACAACATTACACGAAATACTCCGCCTGTATTTCTGTTCGAGAGCATGGACGATCAGAGAATCAGCCCACAAAACAGCGTCATGTTTGCGCAGGCTCTCCGCGCAGCGAACATTTCCGCAGACGTCCATCTTTTCTCGCATGGCGTACATGGCTCCGGTCTGTCTGCTGGCATTCCCGAAGAGGAAGCGTGGCCTGAGCTCTTTCATCGCTGGTTGTCAAGCCAAGGTTTCGTTCGGTGACCAGCAGCGGCGATTGGTATGACAGGATACCTGTTCCAGTTTCGATCGGGGGAGCGAGATCCTGAGCGGGGAACCGGGGGCCCTGGAGCAGGGTATACGCGTTGGTAATACATTGGAGGTTTGATTCTCTATGAGCTCATCTGGCATTACCGAATTCCGATGAGAGCTCATCACTCGTTTAGTGACAATGGTGCAGCCAGAGCTGAATTCCAATTTTGCATTTAGGGTGCCCGTGCACATCGACGCTGTTCTGCGTGCCAACAGCATCTTCGTAATTTACTGGTGATGTTGATATAACCGGACGCGAACCCGCTTCCGAAGATCAAGAACCAAATTTCGATGAGTTGTACAAGACATGCTACTTAGAGGACTGATGAGACGACTTCCAAACATGCGGAAATATGAGTTTCAAAGACTTATCGTGACCCTCACAATATTAGTAATCGCTACGGCCCGGCAAAGCCGCGGATCCGTTGCACTTCTGATGGAGGAACCATATGGCGAGTTCGGGGCCTTCAACCCTACCGGTCATGCCGCCATATATCTCAACCATGTCTGTGCGGAAACGCCGACACGTTTGAGGGCGTGCCACAGCGGCGAATTCGGTGTGGTCATCAGCCGTTATCACAAGATCGATGGAAGCGATTGGATTGCAATGCCGCTGGTTCCTTATCTCTATGCGGTGGAAGACATCAACGAGGTGCCCCGTGGTGTGGACCGCGAGCAAGTGACTCACCTCCGTGATGCCTACTGGAGGGCGCACCTCGTGTCCCTGGCTCCTGCCGTCGACAGTGACAGTCCCCCTAAAGGAGAGTGGGTACAGCTCGTCGGTTCGTCGTACGACCGCAAGATTCATGGTTTTCAGGTGGAAACTACAGGTGAGCAGGATGAACGACTTATCGCCCACTTCAACGACCGGCGCAACGTCGGACATTTCAATTTGTTCTTCCACAACTGTGCCGATTTCTCACGCGTGGTTCTGGATATCTACTTCCCTCATGCGGTCCACCGAAATCTCATCGCCGACTTTGGGATGACCACTCCGAAGCAGGTCGCTCGATCGTTGGTGAAGTATGGAAAGAAGCACCCTGAATTGCGCATGTCTGCCTTTACCATTGCGCAGGTACCAGGAACTTTGCCGCACAGTCATCCTGTAGACGGAGTGGCAGAATCACTGGTGAAGAGCAAGAAGTATCTAGTCCCTCTGGCTGTGTTAAGTCCAGAGGTTGCCGGGGGCATGGTTGTAGATTACCTGGCCGAAGGCCGAATGAGCTTGCCCAAGAATGCGACGGTCTTTGAAGTGGGCGACGAGGAGAAGAGCGAAGCACCTGCTACCCCCGCAGGTCCTACGCAAACTTCGGCGGCAAGACCACCCGAACCGATTCCGGACTAACAGTGTGGCCTAAATGCGCTCGGAGTCACGCCAACCATTTTTCTAAAGGTTGCAGTAAAGTGGCTGGGGGTCGGAAATTGCAACTGCGCTCCAATTTCGGTGATGGACATAGAGCTGTTCTGCAAGAGTGCCTTTGCTCTGTCGATTCGTTGCTTGACGACATACTGATGGGGAGTGATACTCATTGTCTTTTTGAACTCACGGCAGAAATAATACGGGCTGATTTCCGCCACCTGAGCCATCTCCGCGAGCCCAAGCTCTTGTTCCAGATTTTCCATGACGAATTCAACAACCTTCTTCAGCCGGCTCGGCTGCATGCCGCTCTGTCTGATGGATAGGTCGACCGAGTCCGAATAGCGTCTTACCAAATGAGTGCTCAGCTGAAACACAAGAGTGTTGGTGTAGGGGCGGTTCACCGGTCCGGTCCGGTCCAGTTCACCCGCCAGAGCCGCTAGGAGTTGTATCACGAGCGGGTCTTGCCTAAAGGAGTGCATGCGCATCATGCCAGGCCACGGCTCGCCCGTGTCGTTTTCCCATGCATGCTGGAGCATCTGCACGGGCACACTCAGGATGATCGTCTGCTCCGGACGACCCAGCCACCAGCAGCTTCGGTCCAAAGTGGAGTGCAGGAGCACGTGTCCAAACCTCACCTCGCCCGACTTGGAGCCGCTGCCAATGTCGAAGCGAACTTCGCTCCGATTGCTCATGCGAGCCACGAGTAGATAGTCGGATCCCGGAGGAATTGTGAACTCCAACGGAGTCGAGAGGTTGATCTTCGATATCATGACCCCCGTTGCTGGTGACGGGAGTTCTCTGCCTGGAAGGGCATAAGCTCGTTTCGGATGTATCGCGGAGCTGGTGTCATCAGCCCCTGGGTAATCAGTCGAGCCGTATCTAGAGGACAACCGGAACCCGCCAGTAGGTCGGCTTATCTTGTCTATTAAGTCTAGGGTAGGTTCACAAGATACAGGTGGCATGCAAAGACGACCTTTCGGAGACAATTCGTGAACTTGATGCGAAGGACGGGCCCCATGGCGTAACGATGGTAGTGGCTCCCTGAACGGCTTATTCGAAACTACTTTTTCCCGTGTACTAGGCCGCCCCTTGCCTTGCGTTCGGCCCCAGTGGAAGTTGGCGTTATTAGTAATCGGATGAAAGATCAAGGCGAATTCCGATGCGTTCTCGAAGATGGCGGCGCGCCCTCAATACTCGGCTCTTGACTGCGGCCACACTGATACCTAACTCCTTGGCAACTTCTTCCGTTGTGAACTCTTCGATGTAACGCATGACGAAAGCCCTCTGAGAGGGCTGTGGCAATCTGCCGACTGCATGATGAAGCATCCGCGTCACTTCGGACTTTAGAGTTTCCTGTTCCGGGTCGGGACGCCATTCCGGTATTTCCAGAAGGACGGATCCGTCTTCAGTCTCTATCGAAGGATCCAACCACATCGAGCCGCCGCTTCGTCTCTTTCGAAGACACATGAGGGCCTGATTGATGGCAATGCGGGTTAGCCATGTGCAGAAGCTCGAATTTCCTTGAAATTGTTGCAGACCATAGTATGCCCGGAACAATGCGTCCTGCATCGCATCTTCTGCATCTTGACGATGCGCAGTGATCCGATAGACCGTCCGGAAGATCCTACTGTTGTACTGCTTGACAAGCGACTCAAAAGCGAGCATGTCCCCGGCCTTCGCTTGTCTAACAAGGACCTCATCGCAGGCGATATGGCGCTCTGTGGCGTAATTTACTGGCACCTCTTTAAGGGCGAGTTCATCTGCAGCTGTACCCCGATCAATGACCATGCTCACTCCTTTCTCAGTTCTCCACACGATTGATAAGTCGATAAATGCCTTTCGAGTTCACTTGGTTCCACAAATGTGAGGCTTTGGAACGCCGCCGCAACTTCATTTGCATGACCCTAACAATCAAAGATTGAGTCGGTGAATTCTGTTCAGCCCATCTCCATTCCCAGAAGAGTAACTATCGGCTGTTTCAGTCCGCCGTCGCCTGATTGCCTCGGTGTCGGAATATTGCCGACATAAGTATGAATGCGCTATCTAAAGTGGTTGACTCTGAACCCGCGTGCAGGGTCCACGGCTTCATCGGCGCGTCGAAATTTGCTACTCGATACTCGCATCTCTCGGTGCTCGCCAACTAGGGCGTGTTCACACTATTGTTAGGATCTTTTGTTAATCTCAAGACGATGGAGATCACAGAAGAGCAGTATGAGCGGATCAAGGATGCGTTGCCGGTGCAGCGTGGGAATGTGCGTTTGAGCAATCTGCAAGTGCCGAACGCGGTTCTGTATGTTGCTGAGCAAGGCTGCAAATGGCGCGGTCTGCCGAAGCGTTTCGGCCGCTGGCACACGATCTACACGCGGATGAATCGCTGGTCCAAGAACGGCGTTCTCGATCAGGTATTCGAGAAGTTGCAGTCGGAGCAGATCGTGCGGATCAAGATCGAGGCGTTCGCGCTCGACTCGACCTCGATCAAGGTGCATTCGGACGGGACGGGCGCTCTAAAAAAAACGGACCTCAAGCCATCGGCAAGTCGCGCGGCGGATGGAACACCAAGGTTCATCTGGTTGCCGCGAATGCTCGAACGGCCCCGATGCCGGAAGGCTTGCCGTTGTTGATGGATCGCGCCTACGAGGGTGACGAAGCCGGACAACTGGTGCTCAGCTTGGGCATGATCCCGGTCGTTCCGCCAAAGTCCAACCGCATCGAGCCCTGGGAATACGACCGCGCTCTCTACAAGAAGCGCAACGAAATCGAGCGGCTCTTCCGGCGACTCAAAGGCTTCCGCAGAATCTTCTCCCGCTTCGAGAAACTCGATGTCCTCTTCCTCGGCTTCCTCAACTTCGCCCTCATCATCGAAGCGCTTCGCTAGTGTGGACACGCCCTAATTAACTGTCGGAGTCAATCCAGTACATTCACATCTCGTTGTAGCGTTGAGTACGATCTGCCTCAGTCGAAATTGTAGGATGCAAGATATTCGTGAATTGCAGCCACTACAACAGATCCCTCACCTACTGCGGAGGCCATGCGCTTGACTGACCCAGAACGTACGTCGCCTACCGCGAAGATTCCCGGCAGTGCCGTAGAGTAGGCTGATAATGGTTTGGAACCACCAATCCCGATGCCCGTCTGAATGAAGCCCCTGCTGTCCATATCAAGGCATCCGTGCAGCCATTCGGTATTTGGCTTAGCTCCGGTCATTACAAATACACTCATGATTGATCGCCGTTCAGAGACGTCTGTCTTCCTGTCAGTCCATGTAACGAAGCGAAGAGACTCGTCGCCCTCAAGCTCCGTAATCTCGGTATTGACTTGGACCGTGATCTTTGCGGCCGCGAGGATTCTCTGAACCAGATAATCCGACATCGTTGCAGCGAGCCCGGCACCTCTAACAAGGAGGTGAAGATGAGAGACAGTTCGAGATAGAAATACGGCCGCCTGGCCGGCCGAGTTGCCTCCTCCGACCACGACTACCTCTTCGCCGAGGCACAGCGACGCTTCCATCGCTGTCGCAGCATAGTAGATGCCTTGATTTTCAAAGCGATCATAGTTCGGGAGATCGAGCTTTCGATATCGAGCCCCCGTAGCGATTACGACGGCTTTCGCTCTGATCCGTTGGTCGTCTTCGAGCCGGAGTTCATAAGGATGTTCGGCGCAGTTGAGGTTTTGAGCAGCACGAGATACCGCAAGACGGGCACCAAACTTCTGGGCTTGCAGCTGCGCACGGTTGGCGAGCTCCTGTCCTGAGATTCCGGTCGGAAACCCGAGATAGTTTTCAATTCTGGAACTGCTCGCTGCCTGCCCGCCTGGAGCTACGCCTTCGACCACGATCGTAGATAAACCCTCTGAGGCTGAGTAGACCGCCGTTGCGAGACCTCCAGGGCCGGCGCCAATCACGGCGACATCGTAGATATAGAAAGGGTCTAAATTTTCGGTTAGGCCCAGAACATCGGCTATCTCCGAATTGGACGGAGTGCGCAAGATACCCCGATCGGGCAAGACGATAACGGGCAGGTCGCTTTTCTTCAAATCAAAGTAGACAAGAAGATCGTCAACAGCCTCATCGCGGTCCGTGTCGATCAGGCGATGCGGGTAGCCATTTCGTACAAGGAACCGTTGAATCCGGACTGTATCTGCGAAATGGGTTGGGCCAATTATAATGACGCCGCCTTGTCCCTGCTGAATCAAACCAAGGCGGCGCAGAATAAAGGCCTTCATCACTATTTCTCCGATGTCGGACTCGCATGTGATGAGCCGCCGGAAGTCGGTGCGCCGTATCCGGAGGACCTCGCTGTCCACTACGGCGCGCCCATCCACCAGATTTGCGCGCTCGTTGACAAGATCCAGCTCTCCGGTGAATTCGCGTTCGGAGACCGTCGTTACTCGGATGCTTTTGCCGCTCCTGTCGACGCTTAGTATTTCCAGTTCCCCTTCGAGCACGACGAAGAAATCGACATTGCGATTGCCGCGCTCGAAGGCGGAACAACCCTTAGGAAGTGTCTCTCTCGATCCGTAGGTGGAGATACGAGCCACCATTTCCGGCGATAAACGTGGAAAAATCTCAAGTTGCCGTGTATATGCGTCGGTAGGATCGAAAGCCCCTTGGGCGGCATTCATGGTCTTCTCCTAGGGTGTGTCGAGATTATTCTACGGTCATTTCAAACTCGGCTTATGAACAACGAGCCTCGCACCCTTTTGGCCACGAGTTCATAGGCGCGTTGTGCCTTCCTAAGCGGTATCGTCTTCGCGATTACTGGAGGATGATAACTGTCCGCCTCAAAACGATGCTTAAGCTTCTCAAGAATATGCTCGTGATAAGAATCAATCCCGGAAGTTGAGACTCTTTATGGCCATAGCCAGCTCCTCTTGTTCCAGTTTGTCTCTTATCAACTGGCACAAAGGTGACCGAGCATTCCAGTGGGCGAAATCGCACCGTTTCTATACCGGTCGAACTCCCGTGCTCAAATTAGAACTGCCGGCTCATGCAGGCAATTCTCCATGATCGGCTTCCGATCGCCACGATCGTCAACGCAATGGTCATCAGCCTCGACGAGGCTCCTGAGTGCCACAGAATGGCTATGACACATATTTGCAAGAAGTGTAGACGACGGCCTCGATCGCCTCAGCCCACCTCTTGGTGGGGGACCCTTCGATCTTGAGGCGACTGATTCCGCTCTGCTTCCAAGCCTCTTCGATTGTTGGTGCATAAACACTCATCTCGAAAATCGTCATTTGCTTTTGAACCCGCTCGGGTGAGGTGCGCAAAAACTCAGCCTGTAATTCGTTCTTGAGCCATCCAGTAATTGTCCTAACCTCCGCCTCCGTCGCCGGCGTCTGCGGTGAGGCCTCCAAGATATTGAGGGCGTGGTTTCCTCGCTCCTTGAAGTTCTGGAGTCGACTAAGAAGTTCGTCTCGTTTCATGAGTTTTCTTCCGTTCGTGATTCGCCCGAGGCGCACCTTATTCTGAATTTCGTAATCATCCCGCGGCAGAGGGGCTAGATCTAATAGATTAGGCGACTATCCACCACAACTTCCCGATGGCCACCAAAACAGATGGGTCGGTGGACAATGGGGAGAGAATCTGGCAGGTCCCCAAGCGTGGCAGTATCGGCCCAGGTGTTGACGTTTATCATCTGTGTAATCAGTTGGTTGAAGAGGAAAATGCATGTGAGAGTCGAGGGAGAGAGTATATCTTCAGGTTCCCGGCCATTTTTTTGCGAAAATTAATGGATATGCATAGAGACTCATGCTTCATAAGTGCCATCATTTCCTTGCTCTTTGATGGTCGAGAGGCGTTGAAGAAGTTCATCGAGTTTCGTAAGCTCTTCCATTCCTGATCAGCGCAAAAGCGCACCTTGTCCTGCATCGTCATGATTGTCCCTCAGCCGAGAGGCAACTAGGATAGCGAACTATCAGTCGGATACGTCAGCCAAGCCAAAGAAGGCACTGTTCTGAGAGCCAAACTCAGTATTGAACAACGAACTGCAGTTTGGGCAACGGTCAATGCTGCTGAGGTAGGCCCTGATACTGACCTCTGTTCGGCAGATTCCGCAGAAAGCACCCATTGAATCCTGCTCATCGGTGTTCCAGTGGATAGTTGGATGCCCGGCCATCTCATCGTGGCACCGCTGACACGCGTAGTACCGCCCACAGCACTTGTGGCGGATCGCAAATACATCGAGAGGAGAGTTGGAGTGTTCGCAACGCGTCTGATAGTCGACGTCGAGGCCCAGGATCTCTGTTACCGGTGTGACGCGGAGAGGTTGTTGTTCGATAGTCACCGACTCCGATTGTACTCAGGTCGGCTTCGGCCATCGCCATCGAGTCGGACAAAAGCGAGATCATTTAGCCACGCAGCTATCCCTACACGCATAATTACAAGATGCTCCTTGGCTTCCAGGATCGCCTTTTTGGGCTCACAGGATCAGGCATCTCCGTCGAGAGTGGGCTTGCGACCTTCCGTGGCGCAGAAGGTCTATGGAATGGCTACAGGCTGGAGGATGTAGCGACGCCCGAAGCTTGGGACGCCGATCCTGAGTTGGTCTGGCGGTTCTATTCAATGCGCCGACGGGAGACCATGGCAGTCCAGCCAAATGCCGCGCATCGCACCCTTGCAGCGTTCGAAAAGAGGTTGGGGGACCGTTTCTATCTCTGTACTCAAAATGTCGACGATCTTCATGAGCGTGCAGGATCACAACGCCTTCATCACATGCACGGCACGCTCTTTCAATCTCGCTGTGTTCTCTGCGGTCGGACATTTGCCGATAGCGGGCTCTATGAACGTCCTGACAGCATGCCGAAATGCTCCAACTGCGGCGGGGTTGTTCGGCCTCAAATTGTCTGATTTTGGCGAGGTGCCGGTGGCCATGGACAAGATCTATCGGGAGCTCGACTGGGCGACTGCACTCCTGGTTGTCGGGATGTCAGGCTCGGTTTACCCTGCCGCGGGGTTTGTCCAGGTAGCCAACCGGAGGGGGATTCGGTCGGTCTATGTGGGACTGGAGGAGCCTCTCAATGCCGGCGTCTTCGACGACGTAATTTTGGGTACGGCCGCCGACGTCCTACCGGGCATCCTAGGGGCGAACCTGTAGCCTTCGGGCTTTGACGTCTTGCGCTCATCGACAAGGACTTTCCTCCAGTTGGCGGTGGGCAGGTAAGTCTCTGTCGCCCGATCCATAGCATCCCCCAAAAGATCATCCTCTCTAGGGATGCGTCGAGCTTATTTTGTACATTCCGCCTACCTAAGTTCCCCATCCTTGTCCCACTGGCACTCAAGCCCGCGATCCATCTCAACACGCTTAGCCTTGAACCTCTCGAATTCCCGACGACTGATGAAGCGGCGATAGATGTGCCCAGTTATTTTGTTTGTCAGGCGCAGATGAAAACTACGAAGGCGGTCACATGGTTAAAGAGATACCGGCGTTGGACTCACTCGCCTTGCGAATTAAGTGTTCGGCGACAATCAGATCTTGGAATGACACGCCACTGGAATCAAAGACGGTCACTTCATCGTCACTGAGTCTCGCAGGGACAAAGCCCGCACAAACTTCTCCTAGCTCCGCGGCGATACGGTTTGCTTCAACCAAGCCTTCCGCAATTGGTTGTTGCATTTCGCCGATACTCAGGCTCTGCACACGCTTGTCCGCAATCACGCGCGAATGCGCGACGAGGTCCGCGGCAAGTTCCTGCTTTCCCACAGCGTCCGAACCGATCGCGTTGATGTGAGTTCCGAGACGAATCCAAGGCTTGAAGAGCAGAGGCTTGACTGACGGCGTGGTTGTTACGATCACGTCCGCGGCAGCCACGGCGGATTGGAGTTCTATAAATGGGGTTACGTTGACCCCCTTTTCCTTCCAGATTGCGCTAAACCGAACGGCAGCGTCTGGATTTCTCGCCCACACGTGGACGGCGCCGATGTTTAACACGAGCCGAAGTGCTTCCAGTTGTACATGAGCTTGCTCACCGGCGCCGACAATCGTGACAACAGACTCAACGGGGCGAGCCGCATACTTTGCTGCCACGGCGGCGCCTGCAGCGGTGCGGAGTGTCGTGATGACATTCGCAGCCAGGATTGCAGTCGGGCAGTCCCTTCGTCCATGTAGCAGACCTCTTGCTGACACAGCAAAACATCCAGGATCGCGCAAAGCCGAATATGGGGAAACGTGGCCTGTAGCATCTGGCAGTAACGGCACCGCATACGGGATACATTTTCGTGTCGGTTGTCGGTCCGGACCCCGTCGCTCACCGCTATTCTTACCGACGAGATCAATCTCGGGATCTCCTCAATAGCGGAAAGTTGTCCAGATACGACTGTCGCAAGCTCAATTGATTCGCATCCTCTACATTCGGGGTCAATGGATTGCGACGGTAGCCCCTTCGTGCTCCTTATTCACCTCTTCAATGAGATCGCCTGCAGCGATGTGATTCGACGCGGTCTTGGCAATGATACGCGTGCCCACAGGTAGATCGAAACTGACGAGTTCGCCAGGCTTGAGAGTCTTAGGTGTGTCTCCAACCATTATTTCGATTGGACTGGCGGTCTTATTAATGATGGCGAACTTAACATTGCGAGATCTCTTAAACATTTGCGCTAGAGGCGGGATAATTCTGCTGGGGGCGGCGTTTGCAGTAGAAGAGCCGAGGAGAACAAATGACATGAGAATGATATAGATTGGCTGGTTCACTGATTTCCTTTGAATGTGCTGCTGACAGCACGATGTTGTATTTAAAAACACCTCCTATCCGAACTTATTCCCACTGGATTTTTTTCTATCTTGTCAGCCCATATTGCATTGCAGTCTTATTGTCGCGACACTATTGCATCGGAGTTATGCATTTACCGGCAGATAGAGTTTCTCTCTTCTCACGAAGGAAATATCCCTGAAAACACGCCAAATAACTCTGAAAGTGGAAGTCAGGTGCCAATGACTACTGGTGAAGGAGAAATTTGGATCCAGATAGTAATCCAAAAACAGGCCGCCCAGCGAGCACTCGCTGAGCGGCTTAGGTTGAGTAGGAATTAGAACTGATACTTGAGCGCAAACTGGAGCTGCCGAGGAACATAGTTGGCAGAGGCACTTGTGATCTGGCCTACATTGTTTGCTGTGTAGGTGTACTGGTCCGGATTCCCGGCGGTCGGCACAGCATTATAGGTGTTGTTTGGATTGGCGAAGTTCGTTGTGTTCACGATGTTGAATGCTTCGACACGGAACTCAAGGGTGGAAACTTTATAGACAGGGAAGCTCTTGAAGACCGAAAGGTCAACCTGACGGAAGTGTGGGCCATAAAGGGAATTTCTGGCCTCTGATCCCAACGTTCCAGAAAGCTGCGGCTGAAATGCGGTCGTGTCAAAGAATTCGTTGAGGTTAAATCCACTACGGTTGGCACTGTGAATTTGGTTTGGACGCGAATTGCCTGTAGAGCCGTTCGTTGTACTTACGACACCGTTATTCTGGAGCACTGTAAAGGGGAGACCGCTTGACCAGCGCAACACGGTATTGGCCTGCCAACCTTTGCCAACCAATGCCGCAGCGCCTTTTAAGTTCTTGCCGAAGGGAAGTTCGTAGTTTGCAGTAAAGTTCAGACGATTCCGAAGATCAAGATCGCTGTTGCCGTACTCGATCGTGCTGAGTTGAGTAGGAACGGCTCCATAGCCATCATTGACCTCGTTGCTGTATCCCAGAACATTATCAAGGCTGTGCGCCCATGTATAGTTGGCTCCGACCGTCAAGCCCGCCGTAGCACGTCGGGTCAACGAGATCTGAAGCGCCTGGTAGTTGGAAGCGCCTGTACTGGTGAACTGGGCAATCTGTGTCGCGTTGGGCAAAGTGCTGTGGTACGGACGCAGAGTGTTAAAGGCAGCTGCAGGCGTTGTCCCCTGCTGGGCCGCCAATGCTGCGAGCGCAGTATTAGAGATCAGAGTTGGTGAGTTCTGGTCATTGGTGATCTGCGCCAGATGCCGGCCGAGTTCGCCGACATACGTAATCTCCAGCACATTGGCGCCAAAACTACGTTCTACGCCCAGGTTGAATTGTTCAAGATAAGACGTACGGAATCCGGCATTTAGAACACCATTGACACTTCCCGAGGGATCCGTGGCGCTGGATTCTGCGGGTGCGGGCAGACCTTGCGAGAACCGGGTTGGTGCAACGCCGGTTGCGGGATTTACCAGGCAGCTACCGTTATTGCATTGGTAGTCAGAGACGAAAGGCTGGGCCTTTTCTGAGCCGTTCGATGTGTAATTGCCTTGGAAGTAGGACATTCCAAAGCCTCCGCGAAGTACTAAGTTTGGCTTTGGCGTGTAAGCGAAACCGAACCGAGGGCCAAGGTTGCTGTAGGTAGGGTTGAGCCCTGCGTATTTATTTACGCCATTCTGGCCAGCCACCAGCAGAATACCGTTCACCGGATCGAAGTTGGTCAGTGCATTTTTTACTTCAGTAAAGGGAGTTAGCACCTCATAACGTAGGCCAATATTAAGCGTTAGATTCGATGCAGCATGAAAGTCGTCTTGAATAAAAACGTCTGGCTCCCAGTTCCGATAGTGCGGCGGGACAAGGTCGTTGGAACGTTGCACGTTGGCGAAGTTGCCTTGGAGCAATGCTGCGAGGCCCGTGGCATCCTGGTTAAGAGCATTGAACGTATAGTCGCCGATGCCATAGTTGTTTTGCAGATTCTCGGCTTGGCGCCGGATTAAAGCTGCACCGATTTTGATGCTATGTTTGCCATGGTTGATCGTGACTGAGCCGTTCTCCTGGAAGGTGTTGTCGATATCTTTGATAGGAATAAAGGCACCGTCGCCGATGTCACCGTAACCGGCTGTTGACACTGGCGTGAGACCCGACGTGGTGACATCGAGGTTGATTCCGGGCAAACCCAGCGCTTCGCTAGCATTTACTCCATAGTTGAGAGGCAAGGATTGATTATTGACGCGCGTGAACCCAAAGCCGAGTTGGAGGAGAACATTCGAATTGATAGTGCGCACAAAGTTTATTTGCGCATTTTGTGCTGTGTCGATTGCTGCGCCATAGTAGTTAAAGATTGAACCGCCGGGAGCGATGTTCAGTCCGGCTAGGCTAACGGTTGGAAAAAGACCTGGGAAGTTCGATGGAACCTTGTTATATGTGTAACGGCCATAGACCAGATCCTTTTGATCAATCTGCCAGTCTACACGTCCATCGTACGTATCCGAGTTGCGCGTGGTTACCGGAGAGGCCGTAAAACCTTGCGTGTTGGGATTGCTCGGACTCGCAGGCGTGTTCGCCAGCGGGTAGAGCAGAGCGTAGTTCAAGCCGGCCCTATCGATCGGGCCCCCGTCGGCAAGTTGCGCACTGATTGCCGCCATATTTCCGCTATGAAGAAGTGCGTACTGCGATGGAAGCAACGTTTGGAATGTTTGTGGGTTCGCACCCAAAACCTGGCGCAGACCTTCGTAGTCACCGAAGAAAAAGAGCTTGTTCTTTACGATTGGTCCACCGAATGAACCGCCGAACTGGTTTTGACGTTGTTCAGGCTTCGCTAAGGGCTGACCATTCGCCTGCGTCGCGCCGAACTCAAACGGGGTTGCATTCAGTGCGTCATTTTGAAAGAACTCATACGCTGAGCCGTGAAAATCATTTGTGCCCGATTTGGTAATGATATTGATGACCGCACCACCGGTACGCCCTACCTCTGCCGAGTAGTTGTTCGTCTGGACGTTGATTTCCTTGATTGCTTCAATGGAAGG
>NZ_LMUR01000018.1:961703-1154398 GCF_009765825.1 Granulicella sp. L60
CGTTACCTGGACCTTCATTCGCACCGGGCGTGATCTGCACGAGGTTGATGTAGTTGCGTCCGCTAAGCGGCAGATCCTGCACAGACTGATCAGTCACCGTATGCGAGATGCTAGAGCTGTCCGTCTGCAATGCCGGCGTCTGTGCGGTTACCGTCACCGTGGTGGATTCTAATCCCAGCACAAGCTTGGCATCTTCACGAGCACGGTCCCCGGCGTTCAGGGCGATGGATGGGATGATAAAGGACTGAAAGCCAGTTTCTTGGATTTGTACCGAATAGCTGCCAGGGCCAAGCTGGGTAAAAGTGTAATCGCCCGAATCGCCTGAATGTATAGTCCTTGATTCCTTTGTTCCTAAGTTGGTGAGTATCACAGTGGCGTTAGGTACGCTTGCGCCGGTTGTGTCGGTCACTGTTCCAGTTATGTCGCCTGTAGTGCTCTGTGCTGATAGGAAAGGTGTAACTGTGAAAGCAAAGCATCCGCTTAGTAAAACAGCTTGCGCTTTTGAGCGGATGCGTAGATACGGGGCCCTTGAAAACATTTGCTTCTTGATGCTGTGCGTCATTGGTTTTCCTCATGCAATGCAGTAGAGCGCGTAAACGACCCTACGGCTGCACTTAGGAGCTTAGGCTGTTTGCTATATGCCTGGCAATGCATGCCTTGACGCGATTCTGCAAACCGCCTGCTGGGCTTATTTAGAGTCATGTACGACGGTATGAATTTCGCTTAGACGAGGCTTGTCTCGTAAAGGAAGGCTGCTCGGCTTTGGTTGCTGAGTGGTGTACCCAGCGTTGGCTGGGTCCGATAACGAGGCTAGGCTTGGTGTTGCTAAATGGAGCGTTAAATTCCTCTGTCATGGAAGCATCGCGCGCACACGCTGTCGTCGGACATGTAGTAACGTCTGGCCTCCTCTTCCTCTAACCATCGCTTCGTCAAACCCAATGCATACTCCTTACTTCAACGATAGGCCTTTTTTATCTTGCTCTCCATATGGGAGGAGCTCAGTTCCTCGCCTGCCTCCAGCCGCTGTGCGCTTTCTTCATCCGAGGAGTCGGACAGCCGCATAGTACCGATGAATCATTCGAACAAAATCGAGCAATCGATGGCGGAGAGTGAGGAGGGAAGGCCCGCTGATCAAGGAGAACATCCATCAGTCCAGCACGCGCCCGACACAGAGCGGGGCGCGTGTCACAGGGGCTTACGGGTGTGCGGAAAGCAAGTTCTTGATCGCTTCGCGGCCAATCATCCGGGTAAGAGCCGTATGCGCTAACGAGCGCCCGTACGGATCTGTGCGAGGGTATCAGGCAACTGATATCCCTACCGCGAACTACTTCAGAAGTGCAACCGCTGAAACGCGCAATGGCGATTTAGCATTAATACCGAAAACCATATGACCCAATCATCGGGCCACCGTTTACGATCAATTCTGTGCAGACACTACAAAAACTTATCTTCTCCTTGGCACTGTTAACGCTCGTCGCGCGAGCACAAACCGTTGCCATTACCCACGCCAAGGTAATCGACACGATAGGCGGCACAATCCAATCCGACACGACCGTAGTCATTGAGGGCAATCGAATCACCAGTGTTGCACGCAGCACCAGGCTCAAACCCAAAACCGGACGGGTAATTGACGCCCATGGCGCATACCTCATCCCCGGTCTTTGGGACATGCACACGCATGTCTACTTCGACAGCACCGCCGCCGATGGCACGGATATCGTTCTGCCACTCTTCCTCGCCAACGGCATCACCGGTATCCGCGACATGGGCAGCGCACTTGATCCTGTTCTCCATGCCCGCGACGAGATCGCCGCACACCGACTTCTCGGTCCCCGCATGTTCGTCTCCGGCCCGATGCTCGATGGCCCTACCTCCCATTACAAGGCAGCCATCGCCATCACAACTCCTGACGACGGCCGCAAGGCTGTCGATATGCTTAAGAGCCGCGGCGCCGACTTCATCAAGGTCCAATCCGGAGTTCCCCGGGAAGCCTATTTCGCCATCGCCGACGAAGCAAAGAAGGTGGGCATTGTATTTGAAGGCCATGTTCCAGACGCTATCCGCGCCTCTGAGGCTGTCGCCGCTGGCCAGCACACCTTCGAGCATCTCATCGGCGTCTTTGAGGCCAGCTCTCCTGACGAGACCAAGTACCTTATTGGAAAAAAGACTGTGGGCATGTTCCTTGTTACCTACGACTCCAGACTCGAAGATGGCATCATTCAACTGCTGGCCCAAAACCAGGTCTGGCAGTGTCCGACTCTCTTTTGGGAGCGAGGCCAGTGGCTCGTCGACGCCATCGACTACACAAAAGATCCCGATCTCGCCTATGCTCCCCACTCCTGGGTGGTCAAACATTGGCCTGCGGCGCAAAAGGGAATCCTTAATAACCTGGATGTTGACCCGCTTCCCATCCGCGAAAAGTTCGTCGACCACGAGCTGGACATTGTCCGCAAACTTCATGCCGCCGATGTTCCTTTTCTGGCTGGCACGGACACTCCAGCAGGCGTCGATGTGATTCCCGGCATCAGCCTCCATCTTGAACTGCAACGGTTCGTCGCCGCCGGCTTCACCCCGCTCCAGGCGCTGCAGACCGCTACTCTCAACCCGGCGAAATTCTTCAACCGGCTCAATGATTTTGGAACGGTCAAGCCAGGTCGATTCGCCGATCTCGTCCTCCTGGAAGCGAACCCTCTTGCCGACATCGCCAACACGCGAAAGATCAAGGCCGTCGTCACCGACGGCCACTATCTGTCGCAACAAGATCTAACTCAGCTTCAAGCCAAGCTCAAACAACTCGCAGCCACCAGATAGAACGTGGACTTACTTTCTACGAGAGGATCATCGGAATATCTCACTTCCCGTCACTGCACATCAGGAATGGCAATACCACAGCGCCAAGCCATTCCTATACTCTGGGTGCATCCTGAAGTATCCTGATCGACGCCAAAGACCTTCGATGAAGTTTCGTTACACAAAATAAACGGGTTATTGCTATTTGAGGATAAAACTTTATTATCATTCAACAGCCGGGGGGAACTCAAGCTATTGAGTACAGAAGATTTTGCATGATCGAGATCCGGTAGGCGGAGGACGATTTTCCTAGGAACAGGTTTCCTGGCCTTTTGGGGCATATGAGCGGCCTCCTCTGCCGCTGACATGTCCACGACTTATGAATCTGTTCCTTGGTCCTCAAACGAATAGCGCTCGATAAGCGCACAGGCGATTCCCACCATTTGAACTTGCTGCAGGCGGAGTCACAACTATTCGTAGTTGCCGGAAAGCCAGTATTTTGTGCAGTTCGATTCGGGAACCGATCCAGCCCAACACAGATTGTAGGCAAATTGGGTGAAAACGAACCCGCACCGAAGCGACCTACATGAAGCTCCAACCTGACACTTACACCTTCCACGCCGCTGCCTCGAATGGTGGTTTGGTTTGGCGTAGCCGGCCCGCGCAGCCGTACCTGATGTTCGGTCATGCCAACCTGGGCGAGTGGTGGATCGATATACAACGCATGCACCGGAATGCGATCGCTCACTTTACGCGAATCGTGATCGAGCAGGTTGGCCGCGACGATTTCGAAGTCGTTGTAGGCAGGTGAGTAAACCCACCACGTCCATTGCAATCGCCGAGAGCCCATATCCCCGGGACGGCGGTACACAGCCGGTCGTAGACCGGGATATAGCCGTCCTCGTCGACCGAGATGCCGGCAGCCTCCAGGCGAAGATCGTCCGTGTTCGGGGTATGCCCCATCGCCAGCAGAACGTGAGACGCCTCAACTTCCTGCTCATCGTCGATGCAACTCACGCCCACCACCAGCCCGTCGCCTCCGTGGATCAGCGAGATGCACTCCGCGTTGAGCCGCACGCGAATCCCTTCCGCTTCCAGAATCTCCCGCACCGCCCGCGAAACGTCTTCGTCCTCATGTGCGACGAGCCGCGTCCCACGTTCAACGACGGTAACGTCCGAACCGAAACGCCGGTACATCTGCGCGAACTCCAGCCCGACGTAGCTTACGCCAACCACCACCAGGCTCGGCGGCAACGTACCCAGAGCCAGAATGGTGGAACTCGTCAGGTAAGGCACCGTGTCGACGCCGGGAAGCTTTGGGATCGTTGGGCGCGCGCCAACGTTGAGAAAGATGTGCGGTGCTTTCAATATATCGGGGCCTACTTGTAGCTCCGTCGCGGAGACAAAGTGCGCCGTACCTTGGTATACAGTGCAGCGGTCCATCCCGCGCAGCGATCGCTCGACACTATCACGCGACTTCGCAACGATATCCTGCATGCGCCGTTTCACTCGGCGCATATCCACGGTTACCGCGATGCTCGGTGCAACTCCGAAGTCCTCGGCACTCCTGTTCAGGTGCGCCGCATGTGCGCTCGCAACGAGTGCCTTGGTAGGCGTGCATCCTGTGTTTACACAGGTTCCGCCGAAGAGCTTCCGCTCTACAAACGCGACGGTCCATCCAGCGGCCGTCAGCCTGCCGGCGAGCGAAGGCCTGCCTGCCCGGCCCCACAATGATTGCGTCGAACTCTGTCATGCAACTCTTACTCCTATCCTCTGCGTCGTATCGCGAAGCCGTCCGGCGTGTGATATCCGTTCTAGGTTATCTCCCCTCCACGCGCCCGTCACCACCCGATCGGGTGGTCTTCCGCCGAGTTTCCTGTATGAGTCGATATGGCTTCGCTCATCCCATGAGGTAGCTATTTTTCACCCCTTCCGGGTGGCCCCTTCCGCATTGAACCCGAACATACTCCACCTACTAGCTGATCAAAGTCAGCAACGCAGCAGTACCGATCCCTTCGTGTCGAACGCCCGCATATCGGCATAAGTTCACTCACCGGTCCACAAACTCAAAAGGAGAACATCATGTTCAACAAAATCGTTCACATCGCACTCCGCAACAGCATCGGTCTGGCAGCTGCGCTCATCCCAGCCGCTCCTCTGCTCGCGCAAACGCCCGACCCCGTTGTAAAGAACATTGTCCTCGTCCATGGCGCCTTTGCCGATGGCACCAGCTGGTCGAAGATCATCCCTATCCTCGAAGGTGAAGGCTATCACGTCGTCTCTGTCCAAAATCCTCTCACCTCGCTCGCCGACGATTTAGCCGCCACCCGACGCGCTATCGCTCTACAGGATGGTCCCGTCATCCTCGTCGCCCACTCCTGGGGCGGCGCGGTCATCACTCAGGCAGGCGACGATCCGAAGGTCGCAGGTCTGGTCTATGTAGCTGCCTATGCGCCCAATGTTGGCGAATCGGCGAACGACGCGAGCACTCCGTTTGGCATCACCGAAGGCCGAAGTCTATCCGCGTCGACAGCGAAAAGTTCGCCTACATGACCTCGGACGGCATCCTCAACCACTTCGCCCAGGGACTTCCGATGGAAGAGCGCCGGATAGTGCTTGCCGTACAGGGCGAAAGCTACGGCCCGATGTTCGGTGAGAAGCTGACCGTCGCCGCCTGGAAGACGAGGCCTTCGTGGGTCATCATCGCGGCGAACGATCAGATGCTTCAGCCGGCCATGGAAGAGGCCTCCGCAAAGCGTCTGGGCGCTACTGCGATCACCCTTCAGACCTGCCATCTCGCCATGCTCGAGCAGCCGGCCAAAGTCGCCGCGGTGATCGACCAGGCTGCAAAGACTGCGTTACGCAAATAACGCCACCAACCACCAAAGAGGAGAACTGCCATGTCTAACCAGGCACTCGATACACGCGTCAAGAACATCGTTCTGGTACACGGCGGATGGATCAAGCTGGTCGAAGGTGATCCCACTGTTGCAAAAGATGGATTACCACGTCGTCGCCGTGCAGAATCCGATGACTTCCCTCGCGGATGAAGTCGCCTTCACGAAGCGCATCATCGCGCTTCAGGATGGCCCGCTCATCCTCGTGACCCACTCCTGGGGCGGAGCCGTTATCACACAAGCCGGCGACGATCCAAAGGTCGCCGGGCTTGTCTACATCACGGCTTACGCTCCGGAGGTCGGAGAATCCTCGAACGATGCCGGGAACCTTACGGCTGGACCGCCGGACAAAAGCAGATTCGCCTCGACGCGGAGAAATTCGCCACATTGACCGCGGAAGGAATGCTGAACTACGTCACTGAAGGCCTGCCTATGGAGGAACGTCTACTCGCACTCGCAACCCAGGGCCAGAGCTAAGGCCCCATGTTCGACGATAAGTTGACGGTTGCTGCGTGGAAGACGAAGCCCAACTGGGCTCTCATCTCCACCCAGGACCAGATGCTGGCGCCTGCGATGGAAGCCATGATGGCGAAGAGAATGGGCGCCGTTACCGTGTCCGTGGACAGCTGTCACATGGTCATTCAGCAGGACCCGGCAGAGGTGGCGGCCATCATCGATCAGGCGGCAAGGAACGCGCTCAACAACCACCCAAACGAGTAGCTTACAAAGCCCCCTTGGTGAGGTGTTCATACGAGGCGGGCGGGGTCAGAATCACTTTCAGAAAGAAGAAACCGGCTCAGCATCAAGCAGACTGAGTCTCCACTCCAACGCAACAGTCACCCGCGAGAATCGAGGAGATCATGAGCACACTACTCTGAAAGACGGAACCACGATTTACTACAAGGACTGGGGCACCGGTCAGCCCATCACCTTCTCCCACGGCTGGCCGCTGAACGCGGACGCCTGGGACGCCCAGATGCTGTTCTTCGGCAACCTCGGCTATCGCGTCATCGCACACGATCGCCGCAGCCACGGCCGCTCCAGCCAGACCTGGGATGGCAACGAGATGAACACCTACGCTGACGACCTTGCGGAGCTGTTCGGAGGGCTCGACCTGAAGGACGCAATCATGGTGGGCCACTCCACGGGAGGCGGCGTGGTTGCGCGCTACATTGCGCGCCATGGCACGAGTCGCGTAGCGAAAGCCGTGCTCATCAGCGCTGTGCCGCCGATCATGGTGAAGTCCGAGCACAACCCCATTGGCACCCCGATCGAAGCGCTCAATGCGATTCGCGACGGCGTTGTCAACGATCGTTCTCAGTTCTACAAGGACCTCTCGCTCCCATTCTTCGGCTACAACCGGCCGCGAGCGACGATCTCCGAGGCGTGCGCGAGAACTTCTGGTTCGAGGGTATGCAGAATGGCATCAAGGGCTCCTACGACTGCATCAAGGCGTTCTCTGAAACCGACTTCACCGAAGACCTGAAGAAGATCGATGTCCCAACCCTCGTCATGCATGGAGATGACGACCAGATCGTTCCGTACCCGGATGCGGGCGCGCTAACCGTCAAACTGGTCCCGAATGCGACGCTGAAGGTCTATGCCGGCTTCCCGCATGGCATGCCCATCACGCACGCCGACGTGATCAACAAGGGCTTGCTCGGGTTTCTCAAGAGCTAAGCCCCTCGAGGTCGCGGGGCGCCCGCAACGGCGTCCCGCTTCCCATCACCGCTATTTTTCGCTGAAGCGCGCCATGACATCCTCGCTGATATTTTCCGAAGCAAATTCGAGCAGCCCCCAGTCCGCTGGCATCCAGACTGCTGGCATCTTCCACCCAACTTTCGCGCCCGCTCTGCTTAATCGCCTGAAGTGCTATGGCAGCGAAGAGATTGTCTCGGAGTCCTTCTCCCTCTTCGTCCGTGGCGAGCGCGACGTTGACTGGTTCGTGATTCTCGATGGCGCCGTCGAGATCCTTGAAGGCGTCGGAAATAATCGCGAGGAGCATATCGTTGCACGCTTGACCGACGGCCAGTTCACCGGTGAACTAGATCTCCTAGATAACCGGGAGACCCTGGTTAGCTGCCGTGCTGTCCGGCCCACGCGGTTAATGCGTATATGCCGCGCATCGCTGGCGCAGATCATGCGGTCAGAGACTGAGATCGCCAACCTCATCATGCAGGCCTCCATCAGCCGCAGGGGTAACCTGGTTCAGCAGGCCACCAGCGGGGTCACACTCCTCGGCCACGGGTACAGCATCGACACGATTCGTCTCCAGCGATTTCTCAGCCGCAACGGCTATTGAGAAGCTCGGCGTTAAGACGTTCTTCACTAAGCCGGCCGTCTCTTCGCCCTCGATTCGCTCGGCAGCGGTTCACCCCCATAACCCAGAAAGCTGAGCGGGGTGACGTTCAACGCGTAACAAAGCCGAAAGAGACTCTCTGCGCGTGGCCGAGTGGTGCCTTCCATCCAAGTTCTGATTGACCGACCTGTGCATCCAGTGTATTCGGCCATCGAAGATCGGTTCGCCACTGTCCAGCTTCCGAGACATGACTTCATCGACTGTGCAGGTCCTCGCCATCAGCCTCTTCCAACAGTATCGCAGCCTTTTACCGAGTGCTATCTGGCTCTCATCCTGGACTAATACAGGATGAGAGCCAGTATTATTTGCGAAAAAAACTTCGACCGATGCTTTGCTCTTCGCTGGCTCAGATCATTTACTGTGCTGAGGAAGTGTCAGCACAATCCCCGCACCCAGACGGAAGCTGTTCTGTACATTGGTTGCGCTGTTGGGAAACTGAGTGCGGAGCCAGTCGGCCTGAATAGCGCGAATTGCAAAATGACGTGATAGCCCCAGATCGACGCCGCCACCGACCTGGAGTGCAAATGAGTTATGGCTTGTCTGCACTCCGCCTGCTGATGGGAAGTAGCTGTTCCAGCCGTGGGCTTCGCCGATCAATCCCTGACCGAAGATGGCGAGACTTCGTTTAGGAGATGCGCCTCTCGGTTTGTACCACGTATAACGCGGGCCGAAGGTGGTTGTGAGCATATCGAGTCCGACCCCGCTATTAGCAGCACTTCCGACCTCCGTTCCGGTGATGTTGGCCGCGACTCCCAGACCACGCCAAGTCTGGGTTGAAAGCTCCACACTTCCGCCCTGCTGCCAGAAGGTGGGGGTAGAGACCAGATTGCTGTGCTGCGCTGTGTATGTGACACCAAGATCTACTTCCTGGTGGCCGAGGCTGGAGGTAGTTGCAGGCATTTGTGCTTTCAAACCGGCCGTCAGTAGTAATGGTGCTGCGAGCAGCAGAAAATCTCGAAATGATAAACGCATTCTTTCTCCTCTTATCTACTGCACGTTGAGCGTGGCGTTGACCGAATGCTGCACGGTTCCGCTAGTAGCTGTAATGGTGATGTTGTAGGTCTGGGGGGCGTGACCGAAGAAGCCATTCCCACTACCACAACCGGTGAGGCCAGCCATGGTAACGGCACCTGCAAGTAGGACAAGCACCATCAGGAGATAGCATCCGGTCGCTCGTCCATTTGAGATCAGCTTTTTCCGTTTCGCTCCAAGGAGAGGCAGCAGAAACATCCCAAAAGCGATTGGCGCAACCGGGTTGCCAAGTCTGTTCGCGCTCGCCAGAGGAGCCGTCTGGACGCCCAGATTGACCGGCGCCGGACCCGCGTTGGCCGCGACCGGCGCCGGAGTAAAGGTAGCTGTGGCGCCTGCGGGAAGTCCTGTAGCTGTAAAGCTGACGACTCCGGGATAGGTTCCGCTTGTGGGAGCTACCTGCAGGGCAATCGTTACAGCCTGTCCTGGGATGATCGTCTGGCTCGCTGCCGAGGTTCGCGTCAGGGTGAAGTCGAGAGCTACAGTGGCGCTGACGGTAACCGGCGCGGTTGCACTGGTCGCGCTGCCATAGATTCCTCCTCCTCCTGAGTAGAGAGCCGTGATGTTGTTGTTTCCGGCTGGTAGGCCTCCGGGGATGTTTACGGTGACGGTTCCGTTTGGCCCCAACGTCCCCGTCCCGATCTGGTTGCCGTTGTCGTAGATGATCACGGTGCCGACAGGAGGGGTACTCCCAACAGTCGGTACTGTAACGGTCACGGTTACAGGCTGGCCGACTATCGGTGAGGAGGGACCGACTGTTACGGTCGGAATCCCTGCGATCGGAGATACAGTTACGGATACAGAGGCGCTGATGGCGTTTCCGTAGTTTCCTGCCCCTGGATAGCCTGCGGTGATGGTGTTACTACCTAGCGGCAGGACTGCGGAGATATTTACCGTGACGGTTCCGTTCGGGCCTAGCGTTCCGGTCCCGATCTGGCTGCCGTTGTCGTAGATATTGACCGTGCCGGTTGCCGGTGTGCCGCCGACAGTCGGTATTGTAACGGTCACGGTTGCAGGCTGGCCAACTGTCGGTGAGGAGGGACCGACAGTGACCATCGGCACGCTCACGACAGGAGCCACCGTGACGGATTCAGGAGCGCTGGTTGAGCCTCCGTAGTTTCCTGCCCCCGAATAGCCTGCCGTGATGGTGTTATTACCTACCGGGAGGCCTGCGGGGATATTCACTGTGACGGTTCCGTTCGGACCCAGCGTTCCTGTTCCGATTTGGCTGCCGTTGTCGTAGACATTGACCGTGCCGGTTGCCGGTGTGCTTTCAACAGTCGGCACCGCTACGGTCACGGTTGCAGGCTGGCCAACCGTCGGCGAGGAAGGACCCACTGTCAGCGTCGGTGCACTTGTCACTGTGGCTACCGTCACTGGTACCGATACGCTGGTCGAGCTTCCATAGTTACCATCGCCGGGATAGCCGACTGTAATCGAGGCAGGTCCTGCTGGCAGCGTGCCGCCTTGAATCGTTACTATCACGGTTCCATTTGGACCGAGCGTTCCCGTCCCAATCGGGTTGCCATTGTTGTAGACCGTGACCACACCGGTTGGCGGAACGCTCCCCGTCGTCGGTACAGTTACGGTTACTGCTTCAGGTTGGCCGTACGTCGGCGACGACGGACCAACCGTCACCGTCGGCACATCTGCGGTTGCTTGGGTGATGTTGAACGGATTGCTGGTTGCGGTTAGTGTTTGTGCGGGCGTTATCCCCGCTGGTGTTATTGCCAGCGTCGCGGTCAACGTATCGCCGGTCCCGACCGTATCCCCGCTCAGATCTGCAAAGCCGGCCAGCGCGGGATTGCTAATGACGGTGGGAGCCACCGTGCTTTGCGTCAGTGTTCCATGCAGCGCGCCTGACCCTGTGAAGGTGATCGGGATTGGAATGTTTACCGCTGTTGTGCCGCTTTCGGTTACGCTCATCGTCACCGCTGGTGAGATGGACGTATTGACCGTAGTGTTCGACGGCTGCTGGGCGAACTGGATTGCGGTGTAGTTGGTCTGGACCGCCCCCAGATCGAGTTTGCTGTTGATAGTGCGCGGCAACTGGCGTTCGTCCGTGGTGAGGTCGACCGGTAACTGCGTGGGATCGCCGGTCTCGATTGCAGGGCTGCCGGGTAGTGGAAGCAGAGTCTGCACCGTCTGATTCAGACCGTTGTAAGCCAGTGGGCCAAGCATGACCTGCGCCGCCGTGATGGGCGCGCCTGCGGTGCTGATTGAGTTGAAGGGGGTCTGTGGACCGCATGAACTGCAATCGTCGCCCGGCGACACAACCTCTGTGTTGCCTGCCACCAGACTGTTGGTCACAGTCATCGTGCCAGTGCTGGTGGATATGCCGCCACCTGTGCCAGCGGCATTACCGGAGACAGTGCTGCTCGTGACCACCGCCACGCCCTGGTTGAAGATGCCGCCACCGCTGCCGCTGCCTGCGGTACCGGGAGCGTTGTTGCCGGAGAAGGTGCTGTTGGTCACCAGCAACGCGCCGAGGTTATAGATACCGCCGCCGTTGAGGGCGTTGTTTCCGGAGAAGGTGCAGTCGGTCACGGTCGCGCTGCCCGCTGGGTTCGTATTGGCAAGACCGCCGCCGGAAGCTCCGCCAGTAGCGGCATTATTGGAGAGAGCGCAGTTGGTCAGCGTCAACGATGCGCCACTGTTGTTGATACCACCGCCATTGCTGCTGGAGCTGCCATTGGCGATGGCGAGACCGGAGAGGTTCGCTGTGACCCCGCTGGTGATATTGAACACCGGCACAGCTCCATTGCCGGAGACCGTCAGCAGGTTCGCACCCGGCCCCGTGAGGTTGACGTCAGCGGTAATGTCCGGCAGTGCGCTGCTCAGGGCAACCGTTCCCTGCAGTGTGCTGAGGGGGATAACGTCTCCCGAACCGTGGCTATCTGTCAGTGTGATCGCATCACGCAGCGAACAGGTGTCGCCACCGGTGCAGGTTGTTCCACTGTTGGTGCTGTCGTCGGTGGTGGTGACTATCAGATTGTAGGTCTGGACTGCGCCGAGATCGCTGGCACCGGAGGTTGGACGCGCGAAGCCGCGTTGATCGGTAGCCAGTGTGCTGTTTAACCCGGCCCCGATGATTCCGGTGCCGCTGCTCAACGGCAGCATCGTCGGCGTCGGGCCGCCGTTGTACTGCAGAGGGCTAAGAGGGGGCATGCTACTGCCGATCAGGTTATCGCCGGTGGTGCAGTTGGTTCCTTCGCAATTTCCGCCGGTATTGCCCGCGATGATGCTGTTTGAAACTTTGAAGGTGCCGGAGGCATTGATCGTTGCGCCACTACCAATGTTGCCAACGAAAGTGCTGTTCCGCACGGTCAGAAGGGGCCCGAGTACGCCAAAGATAGAGCTACCATTAGCGGGGGCGCTGTTCCCGAAGAAGGTGCTATTGTTCACCACACCTGTACTGACAAAAATTGCGCCGCCACCAGTGTTGGCCTCACCACTTGCACTGTTATGAACAAAAGTACTGTTGTTTACCGTTAATACAGAGGCGCCTTGGATACTGTATATAGCTGCACCAAGGGTGGCGGTGCCCGTGTTGATGGCCACGTTGTTGGAGAAGACGCAGTTGGTCACTGTCAACAGGCCTGAGCTTCCGTTGACAATGCCGGCCCCAAGTGGAGCGAAGCCATGAGCGATGGTCAGCCCCGAGATATTCACTGTCGTCCCTGCGCCAGTACTGATTACCCCTACAGTATCGTTTCCGGAGAGAGTCAGGAGATTCGCTCCGGGGCCATTGATCGTCACGCTCTTGTTTAGAGGGAGTGTGCTGCCCAGCGTGATCGTCCCGGTTACACCGGAGAAGTTGATCGTGTCACCGCCCGAACCGGTGTTTACCTGAGTGATCGCGTCACGCAGCGAACCTGTACCGGAGTCGGATGTATTGGTGACGGTGAAGGTGGCTGCGAATGCAGTCTGTGACACGATCAGGATCAGGCCGAGCATGGCCATCGCGAATGGAATCTTGAGAAATTGTCCCTTAAAAAGACGCAGAAAAAAATGCGAGGCGCAGGGGGAGGTTGCATTCATCAGAGGTCTCCAAGTCAGGTTGGAACAAATTGACAAATGGGGACTGTGACAAAGTCAACGATCCAGTCCCCAGAAAAAAGTGCAAAGCGAGGGATTTGGATTCTGCAGCTGGAATAAGCTCTAACCTGTGCCCCTGCAACACTTATAAAGGTAGCCGGACCAAAGTAATAGTTGAAATACGGATAACTAATGCAACTTAGGTTGTAGCTGGACTTCCATGTTCAATGAGAAAATCACCCTCCGATTGCGAGTGACGACCATGCTGACTTCGGGGCCAGCGACAAATTCATAAGGCTTGTTTGGTGATGGCGACAAACTCACCACGGGCAATAATCACTCGGCCTGCCAAAGAGCTGAACTTTCAGCGTTTCGTAGCAGCGTTGCGCAGACATGTTGTGACATTCCCTGGTAGCAAGAAGTAGCAAAGCCTGCGTTCAATGCTTTTCTCTTGCTGCGTTTATCCGAACACCTAACGGATTTGGCTCGGCACAGGCTTGCTACGCTCGTTTTCCCTACCATCTTCGCTAACGACTTCCGATCTTGTTATTTCAGGGAAGCCTGCGAATAAACGATGTCCTCGTCTCCAAGAAAATCAGTGAGCGACTATTCGATATGTTTGTTGCGCTCGGAATGACAGCTTTAAAAGCATAAGCTGGCCGCATTTCTACATTTTCACGCATGCCGTTGTCGTCGTCGTTTGCGCTGTTGATACCATAAGCTGGCCATTTGGCCAACTTATGGGTTATTTTTCAGGGGGGGGTTCAATGTGGATGGTCAGATGCGCATCGGCATCAAGATGTAGCGATACTTCACGTCCTCGTTCGCATCCTCGGGTCGCATCTGTCCTGCACTCTGGGCATCCTTGAACTCGAGCCGCACCTCACCAGTGTTTCCGATTGCCTTTAGAAAATCGATCAGATACTGGCTGTTGAATCCGACGACCAGGGGGTCGTAATTGTATGGCGTCTCGATCGTGTCCTCGGACTCACCGGCGTCGGTGCTCGACGATGATAGTTTGAGCTCGTTCTGCTCGAGCCGGATCTTGATGGCACCGCTGCGTTCGTCGGCAAACTGCGCGACGCGCTGGATCGATCCCATCAGGTCTTCCGAGCGCACGATGACGAACTTGTTGTTGTCGCGTGGCAGTACGGCCTCGTAGTTGGGGAACTGGCCGGTTAGCTTACGGCTGGTCAGAACGCGTCCGCCAATCTTGAAGAAGAGGGTTTGGTCGTCATCGGCGAACTCCAGTGTTTCTGCCTCCGTCACGCCGAGCAAGGAAGAGATCTCGCTCAAAGCCTTGCGTGGAATCAGAGTCTTCTTTTCGCCGGATACTCCCTCCAGCGTCTCGCCCAGCTTTTCGATATGCGCGAGACGATGGCCGTCCGTCGCCACCATGGCCATGCTCTCGGCTTTCAGCACGAGCAGCGCGCCGTTCAGCGTGTAGCGCGACTCTTCGTTGGAGATGGCGAAGATCGTCTTCGAGACCATATTCTTCAGCGAAGGAACAGAGATCTTTGTCGCACCGCTCGATGGAAACTCTGGAACCTGCGGGAAGTTTGCGCGGGCCATGCCAACCATCTTGGTGTTCGAACGGCCTGCGCGGATCTGCACCCAATGGTTGTCCATCAGCTTGATGGAGATCTCGCCCTCGGGCAGCAGCTTGATGTAGTCGTAGAGCTTGCGGGCAGGAATGGTGCATGCGCCGGGCTTCTTTACCTTGGCCGCGCAGCTCGTCCGCAGGCTCTGATCGAGGTCGGTTGCGGTGATGGTGAGGCGGTCGCCACCTTCACCCTGGGTCGCTTCGAAAAGGAAGTTCGACAGGATCGGGATTGTAGTTTTGCGCTCGACGACGCTCTGTGCGGCGGTCAACTCTCGCAGCAGCTCGGCACGGGAGACGGTGATCTCGAGGTTGCCGGTTGGGGCTGGGGCTGCGCTCGTCTCGGTCGGCAAAGTCATCTCGGGCTCCTGGGTCGCACTCGTCACGGTCGGTCTCTCCCTGAATTCAGTTGTTGCTCACTGGCCAAACTGTACACCGGATCAAGGTTATGGTGCATCTGGGTCAGGCTCAGCTCATGCTTGATTCTAGGGTCGAACCTGCCTTCAACGCGATAGATTTCTTTGTGGAAAGCAAGGTCGCTTGTGTGCGACGGATGGTGCCGGCACAGATGCTTCACGAAGGATCGGCTACTGCTTCTATAGAAACTAGATAAAAACAGAGAAAATACCAGTAGCAGTAACCGTTGTCGCTTGAAAAGTGGATATCTCTCCCATCTCTTTCAATCACCTCGACTTGAGGGTGTGTCCTGTTTTAGAAAACTGGCCATGCAGAACCGAAGAGTTCGGAAGACTTGTCTGAAGCTTCTCTGAAGGTCACCGGTTATCCAATTTCTTCACAGCCTGCCATGCGAGTTTCTGAGAAGACATGGAACCAAAGGTGGGAATGTTGATCAAATGAAACAAAATGAGCGGCTTAGATCGTCCTGCTTTTTCACACTGTCATCTCATCTGCGAGGATAACGGGGCTGAAAAGCAAAAGGAGGCTTGTTATGAAGATTGCACTCTTTGGGGCTAACGGAGCTACTGGAAGGCTTTTAGTTCAGCGCTGTCTTGCCTCTGGATACGAGGTAACGGCACTGTTGCGCACGCCCGAGAAGTTTCCATTTGTCGATCGGGTTCAGGTGGTTCAGGGAAGTGCGTTTGATTCGGCACCAGTTCGAGAGACGATTGCGGAGGCGGACGTTGTTCTGTCTGCGCTTGGCGCGAAGTCTTTGAAGAGAGAGGACGTGCTCGAACGCGCTGTGCCACAGATCGTCAAGGCGATGCAGGAGACTGCGTCGCTGCAGCAGACGGTGCGGCGGATCATCGCTTTGGGGTCGGCTGGGGCGTTGGCTACTTCGTTGGATAAGCAGCCGGCGTGGCGTCGCTGGATCGTACAGAATGTGGTCTATAACACCTTCCTGAAGTGGCCTGTGGCGTCGCAGATCTCGCAGTGGAAGGATCTCTCGAGCAGCGGGCTGGACTGGACGATGGTGATGCCTCCCATGCTTACGAATGGGCCGGGGCGGGGCTACTACAGGGTGGATGGCGATGCGCTTCCACGCAATGGGAGCCGCATCGCGCGTGAGGATGTGGCCGATTTCATGATGCAGCAGATCGGCAATCCGCAGTGGGTTCAGAGGGGCGTGTATATCTCCTGGTAGGGGCGGGTTCGCGGTAGAGTATCTTTGTTGTTCGAGGAGCTCTCATGAGGCGTGTGACTCTACTGGCTGGGATTTTGTTTGCTGGGTTTGGGGCTGTGGGAATCGCGCAAACCCCTGTGCCTGCTGCACAAACCGCACCTGCTGCTCCGGTGGGCTCGATTTCTGGGCATCCGGGGTGGCCGGTGGCCAAGGCGGAGGATGTTGGATCGCCGGAGGCCATTGTTCATGCGGTGTATAGCGTGATCTCCGGGGGTAAGGGCGAGGCGCGGGATTGGGATAGGATGCGTTCGCTGTTCATTCCTGATGCGCGGCTTATTCCTTCGGCTGCTGCGCCTGGCGGGCATACGGATGCGATCATTCTGACGATTGATGGGTATATTGCGCGCAGCGATCGCAGGATGACGACGATGGGGTTCTTTGAGCGGTCGATTCACAATGAGATTGAGCAGTTTGGCAATATTGTTCAGGTTTGGAGCACGTATGAGTCGCGGCATGGTCTGGACGATGTCGCTCCGTTTGCGCGGGGGATCAATAGCTTTCAGCTATTGAAGGATGGGGAGCGGTACTGGGTGGTGAATATCTTCTGGGATGCGGAGTCGCCGGCGCATCCGATTCCTAATATTTATCTTCCGAAGTAGCGGTTTTTTCTGGGGGTGGTGGTGGGGTGTATTTGCTGGGGTTTTGGCGAAAACGGTGTGATTTTTGTGGTAGTTTGCTGGTGAGTTCGTGGTGGTTGGTGTGGTGGACGTGGTTGGTTCGCACCATGTTTTCGGACGGTGGGGAGTACGACAGGTTTTTCGGGTTTATTTTCAAGATATGTCCTGCCGGACGGGCCGCTGCTCGCGGGGAGGTCACTTCGTGACTTGTATACGCCTTCGGGTGGGCCTCCCGTTGGTCGGCACAGAGATGATTCCGACTATGGGGAGGACTTATACCTTCTGCGCGGGCTTGGCAGGTAGCGCGTCACGAAGTGACCTTCTAACCCGGAAGTGTACTTCCTAATTCGGGAAAATTTCGTTAGTCTTCGGCTGAACCCCTTATCTTTCCTGTGGTTCCAACGTAGAGCAACTGACCTGGACAGGGAGAGTGCATGTTTCAGGGTTTGGCGTGCCGCAGGCTGGGCGCGACGGCGAAGAAGACTGGGTGGATGGGCTTGCTGTGGTGCTGTGTCTTTGCGGCTCTGTGGACGAGCGCATGGGGCCAGACGGCGGTGGATGGGGCGATCAGCGGTTTTGTCGTCGATGTGAGCGGGGCTGCGCTGGCCGGGGCGGCGGTGCAGGTGGAGAGCGTCGCTACGGGATCGGTGGTGTCGGTAAAGACTGGCGGCAGGGGTGAGTTTCTGGTGGGGAGTTTGCCCGCGGGAGACTATCGGGTGCGGGTGGAGTACGAGCGCTTTGCGGAGTTGAGGCTGGAGCGGGTGACGGTGGAGGTGGGCGGCGCGACTACGGTGGACGCGAGGATGCGGGTGGGCGGTGTGGTGAACTCGGTGACCGTGACGGCGCAGGAGCCGGTTGCGACGATCAGCGAGGAGGATCTTTCTTCGGGTGCGATTGAGAGTGTGGTGACTCCGTATGAGATGGAGCGGCTGCCGGTGAATGGGCGGCGATGGCAGACGTTTGCGCTGTTGATGCCGGGGGTGAATGCGGATCCGGCGGGAGATGGGCTGCTGAGTTTTCGGGGGCTGGATTCGACGCAGAATAGTAGCCGGGTGGATGGCGGGGATGATGACCAGAGCTTTGGAGGGGTGCCTCGGGGGACGGGGGTGGAGAGTTCGGCTGAGGCGGAGGATGCGGCGGAGAGCGGCTCTTCGCGCAGGTCGAGCGGAGGGAGCGTGGATGGGGGTGGAGGGTATGGGCGTCATGCGGGGGCTGCTTATACGTTTTCGCAGGAGGCGGTGAGGGAGTTTCGGGTGAGTGGGCAGAACTACTCGGCATTGTATGGGCATGCGGCGGGTGGGATTGTGACGACGGTGTCGAAGAGTGGGACGAATGTGGTGCATGGCACGGGGTTTTATGTGGTGCGATCGAGTGCGCTGGGAGCGACGAATCCGTTTTCGATCTCGACGACGTATGTGGATGGCGCGGTAACGAGTGAGGCGGTGAAGCCGCATGATTTGAGGCAGCAGTTTGGCGGGAGCCTGGGCGGGGCGGCGGTGCGGGACAGGCTGTTTTACTTTTATGCGTACGACCAGCAGGTGCGGGACTTTCCTGCGGTGTCTGCGCCGGAGGATCCTGATTTTTATACGCTGACGGCGACGCAGATGGCGCTGCTGGCCAATCGCGGTGTGACGCCGGCGAAGGTGAATGCGGCGTTGAACTATCTGGATAGTTTGAGTGGAACGATTCCGCGGCGGCAGGACCAGACGATCAACTTCGGCAAGCTGGACTGGAGGGCTGCGTCGAAGCACAGGTTCAGTTTGCAGTATGACCGGGCTAGGTCGAGTTCGCCTTCGGGGGTGAGAACGGCGGCGGTGGTGGATGTGGGAAGGGCGAGTTTGGGGAGTAGTTTTGCGAAGGTGGATTCGGTGCTGGGGGGATGGTTGTGGCAGCCGGGGTCGCGTGTGAGCAATGAGCTGCGGGTGCAGTATGGGCGGGATTTGCAGTATGAGGAGGCTGCGGCTCCGCTGCCGCAGGAGCCGGCGGTGGGACCGGGTGGGTATGCGCCGGAGGTGTCGATTGGGCCGGAGGGATTTACGTTTGGAACATCGTCGTCGCTGGGGCGCACGGCGTATCCGGATGAGAGGAAGTTGCAGCTGCTGGATGTACTGAGTTGGACGCGCGGGCGGCATCATGTGCAGGTGGGTGCGGATGTGAGCCTGGTGCATGACTTTGTGGAGGGGCTGAATAATACGGAGGGCGCGTTCCACTATGACAGCGGTGTGACGTCGGGCCATGCGGGCGGTCTGGTGGATTGGGTGACAGACTATACGTTCGATGTGAATGCGTATCCGAACGGCGGGTGTCCTTCGATTACGTCGGCGATTCATGAGTTTTGTTTTCGCTCGTTTACGCAGAGCTTTGGGCAGCAGACGGTGAGCTTCGACACGCAGGAGTGGGCGGGGTTTGTGCAAGAGGACTGGAGGCTGCGGCCGGGACTGACATTGGATGTGGGCGTGCGGTATGAGTATGAGCTTTTGCCGCTGCCGCAACAGCCGAACGCCGGGGTGGATGAGGCGTTTGGGACGGTTGGCGCGACGGGGGTGTTTCCGGAGGACAGGAATAACGTTGGGCCGCGTGTGGGGTTGGCGTGGCAGCCGTTTGGAAGTAAACGCAGTGTGGTTCGGTTGGGGTATGGGTTGTTCTATGGGCGGCTGGCGGGTGCGATGATACGGAGTGCGCTGGTGGATACGGCGCTGCCGTCTTCGGCGACGCATGTGCTGATCTTACCTACGACGGTTACAGATTGTCCTCAGGCGGCGAACCAGGGGTTTGGATATGCGTGCTCGTATGTGACGACGCCGCCGGCCGCGGTGTCGACGACGACTTCGGCGACGTTGTTCGATCGTAGGTTTCGGCTGCCGATGGTGCAGCAGGGGAGTTTGACGATAGAGCATGAGTTGGGCGCGGGGATTGTGGCGAGTGCGACGTACCTGATGAATCTTGACCGGCAGCTGCCGAACTCGGTGGATATTAATATTGCTCCGGCGACGGTTACAAAAGAGTTTCAGTTGCAGGGTGGGACGAGTGCGTTTGGGGTGCAGGATGGTGAGACGTTTGTGATTCCGGAGTATACGCAGCGTTTGAATACGAGCTTTGGGACGGTGACGGATATTGTTTCGAACGACAATGCGACGTACAACGCGATGGTGGTGGAGGCGCGGAAGAGAGGACGCGGAGGGTTGGAGTTCAGGGCGAGCTGGACTTGGGCGAAGGCGCTGGACTATGGACAGATGAGTGCGACTCCGAGAGCGAATGCGCAGTTCGATCCGTTCAGCGTAGGGTATGACAGAGGGTTGTCGGGGTTGAACTTTCCGCAGAAGGTGGTGGCGAGTGCGGTTTGGGAGCCGAGGGTTCGGAGTGATTCGAAGACTTTGAGAACGGTGGCGAATGGGTGGATGGTTGCGCCGCTATTTACGGAGACGAGTGGGAGGCCGTACAGCCTGGAGATCTTTGGTGGGACACGGCTGAGCGGAGGGCACGAGAGTATCAACGGCTCGGGTGGGGCGGTGTATCTGCCGACGGTGGGGAGGAATACGCTGCGGCTGCCGGATTCGGGGCGGGTGGATCTGCGGGTGAGCAGGACGCTGCATGTGACGGAGAGGATGCGAGTGCGGGGGACGGTGGAGGCGTTCAATCTGACGAACCGTGTGAACTATTCGGCGATTATGCAGAGGGCGTTTCTGGTGGGGACGGAGGTGAATGGGGTGACGCCGCTGGTGTTTCAGAGTGCGGCGACGGTGGCGGCGGAGGGGTTGAATGTGCAGCCGTTTGGGACGTTCACGGCGGCGTCGGTGGGGCAGTCGCCGGAGCGGCAGGTGCAGGTGGGGTTGAGGGTGGAGTTTTAGAGGCGATGTCCTGCCGGACGGGCCCACTGCACGTGGGGTGGGCGTTCTCACGCTTTCTTAAACCTTCGGGTGGGCCTTCCGTTGGTCGGCAATGATCTCTGTGCTGACCAACGCAGGATCGGTCGAATGGGTGTATCAATCGCGAGGTGATCGTGGCTTGCGCAGGCGCTCGTCTTTTTAGTGTTGCGAGAGGGAGAGAGTGTTGCCGTCGGGGTCGCGGAACCAGGCTACCTTTGCGCCGCTGGGAGCGGTCCATACACCGTCGGCGCCTTGCTCGAAGTAGGGATAGCGCTCGAAGTGGATTCCTTTGGCGGTCATCTCGGCGACGGCGGTGTGGATGTCGGAGACCTGCCAGCCGAGGATGGTGAAGGATGCGGGGGTGAAGTCGCCGACGCGAACGATGCGGACCATGTTGCCGTTTGCGTCCATGACGATGGCGAAGGTGTCGTCGCTGATGAAGCGGAGGCCGAGTTGCTGTTCGTAGAAGGTGCGGGCGCGGTCGGCGTCCTGGGTGGGGATGAAGGCGATGAGTGGGTTGTCGGCGATCATGCATTTACCTCGTGGGATGCGAGTGTAGATGAAGTGTGGGGGTTGGGCTAGTGCATGGGTAGTTGATCTGGATTGGAGTCTGGGCGGGAGGCGAAGCGGGTGGTGGGGAAGGTGTTGGGGTAGTTCTGCTGGATCCATGCGGTCATCTGTTCGCGGACGAGGCAGCGGAGGTCGAAGCTTTCGCTGGAGTTGCGTGAGCTCATGAGGCAGCGGATCTCCATGGAGCGGTCGGTGAGGTTGGTGACCTGGAGGCCGCAGACGCGCTTGTCCCAGAGCGGCGTGGTCTGGACGATGAGGTTCAGTTGCTGGCGAAGGGCTTCGACGGGGATGGAGTAGTCGACGTAGAGGAAGGCGGTGCCGAGGATGTCGGAGGACTCGCGGGTCCAGTTGGTGAAGGAGTTTTCGATGAAGTAGCTGAGGGGGACGATGAGGCGGCGGAGGTCCCAGATTTTGATGACGACGTAGGCGGAGTTGATCTCTTCGATGCGTCCCCACTCGCCCTGGACGACGACGACGTCATCGATGCGGATAGGTTCGGTGAGGGCGATCTGGAGGCCGGCGAGGAAGTTGGCGGCGGTGGATTTGGCGGCGGTGGCGAGGATGAGGGAGGCGATGCCGGCGGAGGCGAGCAGGCCGGAGCCATAGTGCCAGATGCGGGGATCGTTGAAGGTCCAGAGGAGGGCGCCCATGTCGATGATGACGACGAAGGAGATGAGCATGCGGCGGAAGAGTTGGAACTGGGTGTGGACGCGGCGGGCCTGGACGTTGTTTTCGGCGTTGAGATCGTAGCGGCGCAGCATGACGGCCTGGAAGACGTAGATGCAGCCGACAGCGAACCAGCCGAGCGCGGCGACCATCGCCATCGCAAGGCCCTGGCGGATGTTGGCTTCGAGGCTGTCGGAGAGCTTGGGTATGGCGGGGAGAATGGCGATGAGGCAGGTGAGCAGGAATATGGCGCGCGCGGGTTTGCCGAGATAGCGCTGCATGCCCCAGCCGAGGCCTGCGGTCTTTCCTTCTTCGCGACGCAGTATGCGGAAGAGGATGTAGTGAATAACGTTCGCGAGGACGATGGCGGTGCAGAACCAGAAGATGGCGGCGAACCAGCCGTGGCGGAAGTGTCCTATGGCAAGCGTCGATATGCGGGAGTGCGTTAGCTGAGGAACTAGGGATGCGAGTTCGGCGGAGCGAAGGGTCTGTGCGTTCAAGATGCCAGGTCTCCTGTGACCGTTAGATGCGTGAGGGTGGAGACGGTTTGATGTAACGAGTGTCCCGGTTTCTGCTTCTATGGGTGCTTATTTCTTTGGGTGCTGCAGCGAGTTGAGGAAGTCGAGGATGGACTGCTGCAGTGCGATGCGGTGGTCGGAGTAGGAGTGGTCGGTGGGCATGTGGGTTGCGGTGATTTGTGTGCCACCGGCTTTGTGGACCGCGGCGACGAAGGCGTCGTTGGAGGGGGCGAGGCCGTCGTCGGAGGTGATGACGAGGATGGGGCGTGTAGTTAGCTTCGGGGCGAGGTTGGGGACGTTCCAGAGTGTGGCGTTGGTGATGAGGTCTTGTGCGAGGCTCTCGGGGGTGCATCCGGCGAGCGGGGAGATGCCCTCTGCGGCTAGATTCGTGGCGAGGGGATGAAGAGCGTGGATGCGCTGAGCGGGTGGGATGGGCTGGAGTTTGTCTACACCCATGTCTGCTGCGGAGACGAGGACGACTGCCTTGATGGCGGGATCCTGCGCGGCGGCGTAGCGTGCGATGAAGCCGCCCATGCTGTGGCCGAAGAGGACGATGTCGTTGGGGTCGGCGCGGAGTTTTTTGGCGTTGACGGGATTGCGCAGGTAGGCGATGGCGGACTGTGCGTCCTCGATGGAGTGGGTGAAGGAGAAGTTGCCGGGAGAGCCCCAGGAGCCGCGATAGTCGAAGAAGAGGACGTCGTAGCCGTCGCGGCGGAGGGTCTGGGCGATGTCGAAGTTGCGCTCGTTGCCGGGGAAGCCGTGGAGGAGGATGACGACGGGATGCGGGCCGGGACCTTCGGCCACATAGACGAGTGCGTTGAGCAGGGCGCCGTGGCTGGGGAGCTGGAAGGTTTGCATGGCAGCGGGGTTGGCTTTGTCTGGCGTGGGGTCGGCTGCGATGGCCGATGGAGACTGCTGGGCGTGCATGGAGGGGCAGAGTGGGAAGCAGAAAAGCAGAGCCGCGGCAAGGAGGGGATGGATGCGCATGAGTCGATTGTTCTGCGCTGGGCTTGGATTGTAAAGGTCTGGATTTGTAAAGGTTTGAATTGTAAAGAAGATGCTGCGGAAAGCCTAGAATAGAGGGGTGAGCTTTACGGAACAGTTCGATGTGGTGGTGGTGGGGGCGGGGCATGCCGGGTGCGAGGCGGCGATGGCTGCGGCGCGGATGGGGCTGCGTACGGCGATCTTTACGCTGAATCTGGATTTGATTGCGCAGATGAGTTGTAATCCAGCGATTGGCGGGATTGCGAAGGGACACCTGGTGCGCGAGGTGGATGCGCTGGGCGGGGTGATGGGCGAGGTTGCGGATGCGACGGGGATTCAGTTTCGGCTGCTGAATACGTCGCGTGGTCCGGCGGTGTGGTCTCCGCGGGCGCAGTGCGACAAGGCGCTGTACCGCGTGAAGATGCGCGAGGTGCTGGAGGGGCAGAAGAATCTCTTTATCAAGCAGGCGGAGGTGGTGGACCTGCTGATTGAAGAGGTTGCTACGGTGGAGGAGAGCGGTCGTGCTTCGCACGATGCACCCCTTAGCGCGATGAAGCTGCGCGAAGATGAGGCACACAGTTATGTAACTGATTCGGTAACTTGTTCTCCTGGCCTTACCGCAGGCAGAGTTGTTCGTGGGTTGAAGTTGCGGGATGGACGCGTGATTCATGCGGCGGCGACGATTGTTACGACGGGTACGTTTTTGAATGGGCTGATCCATTGCGGAGAACAGCAGTACACGGCGGGGCGTAGTGGAGAGCCGGCGAGTGTGTTGCTGGGCGAGGCGCTGAAGCGGCTGGGGCTGCGGGAGTGCAGGCTGAAGACGGGAACGCCGCCGCGTCTGGATGGGCGGACGATTGACTGGACGCAGTTTCAAGAACAGCCGGGGGATGAAGATCCGACGCCGTTCAGCATGCGGTCGGGAGTGGCGAAGGGCGGGGCGCTTCCGCTGCGGCAGATCATGTGCCACGTTGCGCATACGACGCCGGAGACGCTGCGGCTGATTCGCGAGAATGTACATCGTTCGCCGATGTATACGGGACAGATTGAGGCGATTGGGCCGCGATACTGTCCTTCGATTGAAGACAAGATTGTGCGGTTTCCGGAGAAGACGCGGCACCAGTTTTTTCTGGAGCCGGAGGGTCTGAATACGCACGAGGTTTACATCAATGGCATGAGCACGAGTCTGCCGATGGAGGTGCAGTCGGCGATGGTGCGTTCGATTCCGGGACTGGAATATGCAGAGATGCTTCGTCCGGGATATGCGATTGAGTATGACGCGATTGATCCTACGGAGCTGGACCGTTCGCTGCGGGTGAAGTCGATTGCAGGGCTTTATCTTGCCGGACAGATTAATGGGACGAGCGGATATGAAGAGGCGGCGTGCCAGGGGTTGATGGCAGGGATTAATGCGGCGCTGGCGGTGCGGGGTGAAGAGGCGTTTACGCTGGATCGCACGGAGGCTTATACGGGGACGCTGATCGACGATTTGATCAGCAAGGGAACGAATGAGCCGTACCGGATGTTTACGTCGCGGGCGGAGTTTCGACTTCACCTGAGGATCGATAATGCGGATCGGCGGCTGACTCCGCATGGACGACGGCTGGGGCTGATCGATGATGCGGCGTGGGCGGAGTATGAGGCGAAGCAGGCTCGGGCAGAGGCGTTTGAGAGGCTGTTGCAGACGGCGCGGGTGCGGGCGGAGGAGTTGCCGGCGGAGCTGCTGGCGAGGTTGGATGGTGATGCGGCGGGAGTGAGTGGGCAGACGTTTGCGCAGTTTTTGAAGCGGCCTGAGGTTCCGGTGGAGGAGATGGCGCTGCTGCTTCGGGATCGGCTGGCAGTTGGTGATGGGGCGCTGAAGGAGTGGGTGGAGGCGATGGATGGCGCGCGTGTTGCTGGCGGCTCGAGGCTGCCTGCGTGGGTGAGGAATGAGATGAAGACGGTGGAGACGGAGATCAAGTACTCGGGGTATCTGGACCAGCAGCGCCGCTCGATTGAGAAGATGCGGAAGTCGGAGAGGCGGGGGATTCCTGCGTGGTTCGAGTACAGCGCGGTGAGCGGGCTTTCGAGCGAGATGAAGGAGACGCTGTCGCGGGTGCGGCCGCAGACGCTGGGACAGGCGAGTCGGATCTCTGGGGTTACGCCGGCGGCGGTGAGTTTGATTCTGATTTATATCGAGATACAGGGACGAGACAGGGTGGCTTAGTACGCTGCGGGCGGCAAGTTTGTGTGATATGTATCCGATCGGGCGATTTTGACGTCCAATGCTGTGTAGGAATGGAGATGGCTATGTCAGCTGGGATGAGGTCGGGACTGTTTGTATTGGGTGTGGTGGCGCTGGGTGTGGTGCTGTTGGCTGGCGGGAGGAAGATGATGATGGGAACGGTGATGGGTGCGGAGAGAAAAGAGCCGCTTCCGGCTCCTACGCTGGATGAGCCGAGTTCGTCGTCCACGCATGAGACGGCGGTGTTTGCGGGTGGATGCTTCTGGGGTGTGCAGACGGTGTTTCAGCGGGTGAAGGGGGTTACGGCGACGACTGCGGGCTACTCGGGCGGGTCGGCTTCTACTGCTACCTATGATCAGGTTTCTTCGGAGAGGACGGGTCATGCGGAGTCGGTGAAGGTTGTGTTCAATCCTTCGAAGATCAGCTATGGCACGCTGCTTCGGATCTTCTTTTCGGTGGTGCACGATCCTACGCAGATGAATCGTCAGGGGCCGGATGTGGGCACGTCGTATCGCTCGGTGATCTTTTTTACGAGTCCTGAGCAGGAGAAGATTGCGAAGGCGTACATTGCGCAGCTCGACGGAGAGCATGCTTTTGCAAAGCCGATTGTGACTGAGGTTGTTCCGCTGAAGGCGTTCTACGACGGCGAGGACTATCACCAGGACTATGCGGAGAAGAATCCGAACAATCCTTATATCCAGATCTGCGATGTGCCTAAGACAAAGGCGTTGATGGCGCAGTTTCCGGATCTGTTTCAGGACTACAAGCACAAGTAAATTGCAGTGGGTCTTTCGGCAGACTTACTGGGAGACCTCGCCCTCGGGCTCGTCGGTCGGGTTGTCGATCTCGGCCTGGAAGCCTTCGAGCAGGCGCTCGAGGAAGACGTCGGTGTCGGCACCTTGGTTCTGAAGCTCGTGGGCGTGGGCGATGTGGCGTGCGAGGTCGGCGAGAACGATTCCCCAGGCGAAAGGATCTTCCCAGGCGCCGCTGCGGATGCTGACGTGTTGCGACTGCTCGGCGATCCAGACTCGGAGAACCTCGAAGGAGGCTTTGTCGCGTTGCGCGGCTGAGGGGATGCTTAGGACTTTCTCTGAACCCATCTTGGCTCCTGTGCGACTTAAACTAGGACTTCCTCAATAGCCTATAACGACTTGCCTGACGGGATGGAAACCGGCGTTTGCGGAGAGCGTGGACTGGGAGCATCTGGTACGGTTCTCCCTGCGCGGGCGTGGGTATGTACGGCGTAGACTGTTGCTACAGGATCCACAGAATCCACAGGTTCACCCGCTTTCCGCAGGGTGAACTTCTGTAAGGTAAGAATTCCAATGGCAACGTACCCCCACATCGTCGGCGAGCAGGAACGGCCGGCATCCGTGCATGCCGAGATGACTATTCTTGGCGCGATGCTGGTAGAGCCGGTTGCGATCATCGACGCGACCATGCTGTTGAAGACTGACGACTTCGCTCTGGATTCGCATCGCAAGATCTACGACGCGATGCTGCATCTGGTGGAGGTTGGGCACGCTGTCGATATCGTTACGGTCACCGACTTTCTGAGTAAGAAGAAGGAGCTGGACTCGGTTGGCGGACTGCCGTATCTGGCGTCGCTGAGCGAAGGGCTGCCGCGCAAGCTGAGCATCGAGAGCTATGTTCGCATCGTCCGCGACAAGAGCCTAATGCGACAGCTGCTTACGGTCTGCGATATGGGGATGGTCGAGGCGTCCGATCAGAGCCGCGAGGCGATCGACGTGCTGAACCAGGTGAGTAGCCGGTTGACCGAGATCTCGGAACACGCGGTGACGGGCGGTTTCTCCGATATCACGGCGATTGTTAAGGATTCGTTCGGGTCTATCGATGCGCTGTATGAGCAGGGGCGCGAGGTTACCGGGCTGGCGACGCACTACATCGAGTTTGATCGTATGACGAGTGGGTTGCAGGAGTCGGAGCTGACGATCATCGCGGCTCGGCCTTCGATGGGCAAGACGGCGTGGGCGATCAACATCGCGGAGAATGCGGCGGTGCGCGGCGGCAAGGTGGTCGCGGTGTTCTCGCTTGAGATGAGTAAGGCGAGCCTGCTGCGCAGAATGCTGGCCTCGCAGGCGCTGGTGAGTTCGAGGGCGATTCAGAACGGAATGATGATGCGGGAGGACCGCAGCAAGTTGATTGAAGGGCTGGAGCGGCTGATGGAGTCGAAGATGTTTATCGACGATACGCCGGGCATTACGCTGGCGGAGATGCGCGCGAAGGCGAGGCGGCTGAAGCAGCAGCATGGGTCGCTTGATTTGATTGTGATCGATTACCTGCAGTTGATGACGGGCTCGGCGGGCGGGCAGAAGGGCTTTGAAAATCGCACGCAGGAGGTCTCTGCGATCTCGCGTGGGTTGAAGGCGCTGGCCAAGGAGATGAAGGTGCCGGTGGTTGCGCTGTCGCAGCTATCGCGTGCGAGTGAGCAGCGCGGTGGGGATAAGAAGCCGTTGCTGAGCGACCTGCGTGAGTCGGGCTCAATCGAACAGGACGCTGACGTGGTGTGCTTCATTCATCGCGAGGAGTACTACGACCGCGAGAACGAAGACCTGAAGGGTAAGGCCGAGATCATCATCGCGAAGCAGAGAAACGGGCCGACGGGAAGCATTCATCTTGCGTATCTTGCGGACTACACGCGATTCGAAAATCTGCAGCCTGGTGGCGACTCCGGCGGTTATTAGTCGGAACGCTCTGTTTATTGTCTGCTTATCTTTACTTTATTTCTTTCCAAGTACGAGTTTGTCGAAGCTCTTTCCAGCCATGGCAGGCATCATAAGCGGGCGGGTCATGGCTTGCGTGGCGAGATTCGGCGGCCAGAATGGATCTGCGGCGGCGACTGGGCCTAATGCGATATCAGGAATCTTGGTGCTGATCGATGAGTTCATGGTGTCGATGAACGTGTTGGCTACGACGGCGTAACCGGTGTTGGTGGGGTGGATGCCGTCGAGTGCGAAGAAGCCTCCGAGGAAGCTTGCGGTGCCGGTGTATCCGTTGATGGTGAGGCCCGAGGCGGTGACCTTCGCGAAGAGTGCATTGATATCGACCAGCGTGGCGTTGGCTGCCTTGGCCTGAGCGGCGATGACCTGATTGAATGCTGCGACCTGCGCCTGCACGGTGACGACTTCGGAAGCAGAGAGTACTCCTGCATCGTCGATGGGTCCCTTCTGGGCGCCGCCGAGGATGAGGGGGATCTCGTCGAGTCCGGTGGGATTGACGTAGTCGCCGGGGACGATGCCGAGCAGGCCGCTGAGGACGGCGGTGGGGACCCCGGTGGCGGCGGAGTACTCGCCGAGGACGAGGGCGGCGGGCTGGAGGTAGGGGACCTGTGTGACGTCTGGGATGTTGGCGATGACGAGGTGGGCGGGGGTCATGGTGGTGAGCTGCGTGATGAGCGCCTGATACTGCGAGGTGAAGCTGGCCACCGTCGTCATGCTGCTGGGCATACCGGTCTCGTCGGCGATGAGGGCGTCGTTGTTGCCGATCCAGAGAAAGATGGTGGTGGGCTGAGCTTTGACGGCGAAGGTTGACTGACTATAGGCCTGCCCGTAGCCGAGGCCGGGGAAGCCGAGTACGAGCTGGGTGATCTGCTGCTCGGGCGTGGTGGGGGTTGCCAGCGGGAGGGTATTCATGACGTCGTTGACGAAGGCGCCGGGCACGGCGAGGTCGGTGACCTGGGTGGCGAAGTTATCGCGGCCGGTGGTGGTTCCGGGTGCGGTGGTGAAGACGGGCGGTGGTCCGACGGAGACGAGCTCCATCACGTTGGGTGCGCCGGGAAAGGCGATGAGAGGCTGGATGATGTTGAAGCCGGCCTGCGCGGCAACTACGGGCGCCCATCCGTGAACCTGTTGGGTGTCGAGAAGGGATCCGCTCTGGTAGCCGGCAGTGAGCGAGTCGCCGAGGAAGACGGTGTTGGAGAAGTTGCCGACGTTCTTCGCCTGCGCTGCCTGGATGGCTGCGAGGGGGTTGGAACTGCCTCCGCCGGAGCAGCCGGTGAGCCAGAGGCCGATACCTACGAGAAGAAGCGGAGTGCAGGAGAGAGAGACTGAACGGCTATTCATTTTCATGGCGACGCACGTACCCCTTTGCGACGTCGCGGACCCTGGGTGGCGTCGCGGCGGTGGTGCTTTCTTCGGACGTGGCTTTGTATCACACCTGGGGTGCGATGGGGAATCGGTAGTTCAGCGGCCTCTCTGCGGGAGACCGCGACGGTTAGGATAAGGAGTGTGAAGAGTTGGGTGGAGGTTTCAGAGCAGCGGCTGGCGGCGAACTACAGACTGCTGATGGAGGCGGCTGGCGCGGGTACGGCGGTGCTCGCCGTGGTGAAGGCGAACGCCTATGGGCATGGGGCGGCGATTTGCGCTCCGGTGCTGGCGCGGGCTGGAGCGAAGTGGCTTGGGGTGACGGATGTTGCTGAGGGCGCGGCGGTTCGGGAGGCTCTGACGAGTGAGGGAATCTCGAGTGCGATGCAGCCGGAGATATTGGTTATGTCTGGGCTGATTGGCGACGAGGCGGGTGCGGTGGTGCGGCATGGTCTGACGCCTGTCGTCTGGGATCGGCAGCAGGTGGAGTGGCTTGCGGGTGCAGTTTCCCGAGCGGGTAGTGGTGTTCCACTGGCTGTGCATGTCGAGATTGACACTGGGATGGCGCGGCAGGGCGTTCGACCGGGGGAGGATCTGGATGAGCTTCTGGGCTGGCTTAGAGCGCAGTCTGGGTTGCGGCTGGGTGGGGTGATGACACACTTCGCCTCGTCGGAGATTGCTGGGTCGCCCCAGACGGTAGAGCAGGCGGGATTGTTTGAAGAGGCGGTGGGGGCGGTCAAGGCGGCTGGTTTGCAACCGGCTTGGGTGCATGCGGGTAACTCGTCTACTGTCGACAATCAGGGCGTCAAGAATTTCGGCGAGGGCAGTCCTGCTTGGTTGCGTCGGTTGGCCGCGAGTGTAGGGGCGAGGTCGATGGTGAGGACTGGGCTTGCTCTCTATGGGTATTGTCTGCCTATTGAACAGGCTTCCGTGTCTTCGACGAAGGAGGATGTGGTTCGGCCCGGTGTCGAGCCAAGGCTTCAGCATGTGATGACCTGGAAGACGCGAGTGATTGGGCTGCGCGATGTGCGTCCTGGCGACACCGTTGGGTACAACGCGATCTTTTCGGCGCAGCGGGCGATGCGGCTTGCGCTGCTGCCGGTTGGATATGCGGACGGAGTTCGGCGCGAGCTCTCTGGGTCGGATACGCGGCCTGGTGGATGGGTGATGGTGCATGGCAGGTGTGCGCCGGTTGTGGGGCGGGTGTCGATGAACCTGACTATCGTGGATGTGACGGAGATTCTGGATGTTGCGGTGGGGGATGAGGCTGTTGTTCTGGGAGAAGGCATTACAGCGAATGACCATGCGCGGATCGCCGGGACCATTGCGTATGAGATTGTGTGCGGCGTGCGGGCGAGCTCGCGGCTTGTGTAATCGGTGCTGCGCATTTGCGCCCACGGCATCCCGCCCTTTAACATCGTAGTTAAGAGAAACGAGAGGAATCACTCATGGAAGCAACCACCGCAGCGCGCCGCTCTGAAGATATCGCGCTCGATCTACTCAAGTTCGTTGCAGCACAGGCCAATGTCGGCAGCAAAGCTACAGGCTCCACTGGCTTCGGCGGGTCCTCGTCTCCCAAGTCGGACGACCAGGTGACGCACTTGCTTGAGCTCTATGCCCGCTGCCGCCAGGCGGTTGAGGCTCCGGTCGAAAAGAAGTAGTGCCGGCCACGCAGCCACTGCGCGTCGCGGTCGTTGGAGCAGGGGTGTTCGGGCGGAACCATCTGCGGGTGTATCGCGAGCTGGAGCAGGCTGGGCAGAGCATTCAAGTTGTCGGATTCGTAGAGCCTGAACCGAAGGCTGCTTCGGAGGCGTCCGCAAAGTTTGGCGTACCGGCGTTCCCGACGATTGAAGCTTGTCTGGCTGCTGTGGGTTCTCTCGATGCAGCTTCGATCTGTGTGCCAACGGTGCATCATGCCTCTGCCGCTGAGCCGTTGCTTGTTGCAGGGGTTGATCTGTTAATCGAGAAACCTCTGGCGGCGAGTCTTGCCGATGCCGATCGCATTCTCGACTTGAGCCGACGGCATGGACGCATCGTGCAGACGGGTCATCTGGAACGGTTCAATCCAGCCGTTGCCGCAGCGCGCAGATATCTCAACCGTCCGATGTTCTTTGAGGCACACCGGTTGAGCATCTTCACACCACGCTCGCTTGATGTGGATGTTGTGCTGGATCTGATGATTCATGATCTGGATATTGTGCTTAGCCTGGTGGCGTCGCCTGTGCGGGAGGTCCGTGCGGTTGGACTGCCGGTGCTATCGCGTAAGGTCGATATCGCCAACGTTCGGGTTGAGTTTGAGAACGGCTGCGTGGCGAACTTTACAGCCAGCCGCGTAAGCACGGAGCGGGTCCGTAAGCTGCGATTCTTTCAGCCCCACCAGTATCTTTCGCTCGACTTTGCGCGGCAGGATCTGCTGATGATCGATGTTGCGGCGGCGGCTGGCGTGGACCCGGCGCAGCTTGCGGCGATGGCAGCGATGGCACAGCAGCCGGGTCAGCATCCGTCTGCGGGGCTTTCGCTTACGAAGGTGCCGGTGGAGCAGGGCGAACCGCTGCGGCTGGAGATTGAGTCGTTTCTCGAAGCTGTACGCACGCGCTCTACGCCGCTGGTCTCGGGTGAGAATGGCCGCGCTGCGCTGGCGCTGGCGTTGGAGATCAATCAGGCCGCAGCGGCGCACGCGGAACGTACTGGGCTCTAGGTCGTCAAATCTACTAATTCATCAGATTTCTATGCAGTGAACTTCGAGCTGGAACGACACGCTCGTGGTGGTCGTGGCCGGAGTTCTTCTGCAGGCGGTTTAGGATTAAGGGATGGGGACACACTTTTCAAGCGATGCGATGAAGTTTCTTCGAGGCCTGAAGCGGAACAACGACCGCGACTGGTTTGCCGAGAGAAAGCCGATCTATGAGCGGGAGCTGAAGGAGCCACTGCTCGCGCTTATCGGTGAGGTGAACGATGCGATGGTGGACTTTGCGCCGCAGCATGTGCGACCGCCGCAGAAGATTGCGATGCGGATCTACCGTGATATTCGCTTCAGTAAGGACAAGAGGCCGTACAAAAATAATGTGGCGGGATGGTGGGCGCGTGATGGATTGCAGAAGACCTCTGGGGCAGGCTTCTACTTTCACATCAATACGGCCGAGGTAATGGTAGCGGCGGGCGTGTACATGCCGGAGCGGGAGCAACTGCTCGCGATACGGCGCTATCTGGTGGATCACCACAAGGAGTTTCGCGCAGTGCTGGCGGCGAAGAAGCTGCGTTCGCTGATGCAGGAGAGCGACGCAGCGCGGCTGACGCGGCCGCCCAAGGGATTCTCCGCGGATGATCCTGCGATCGATCTGCTGATGTGCAGGCAGTGGGGCGTGTCTGCAACGTTGCCGCTTGAAACGGCGATGGATGCAACGCTCGGGAAGAAGATTATCGAGCGGTTCAAGGCTGCCGCGCCGATGGTCGAGATGCTGAATGCGCCGCTGCTGGTAAAACCGAAGAGGCCGATGTTCTAGGGTCTCTGTAAAAGGGAACGAAGACTAGAGGCGCAAGCAAAAAAGGCAGTTCAATTCTTTCCGCCGAACTTTGTGAATCTTGATGAGTGAGTAAGCACTCACATAATAAAGTGCATTTACGAAGGAGGAAGATATGGCGGAGTGGACAGTGGCGGATATTCCCTCGCAGAGCGGCAGGCTGGCGGTGGTGACGGGGGCGAACAGCGGCATCGGCTGGCACACGGCGCTGGAGCTGGCGCGAGCGGGCGGTGAGGTGATTCTCGCGGCACGCACACAACAGAAGGGTCAGGACGCTGTCGAGCGTATTCATCGACAGATCCCGGAGGCCAAAGTTCGGTTCGAGATATTGGATTTGGCGAGCTTGAAGTCCGTGCGGGCGTTTGCTGCAAAGGTGAATCGCGAGGCAAGGCTGGATCTGCTGGTGAATAACGCGGGTGTGATGAGACTGCCAAAACGGCAGGTGACAGAGGATGGATTTGAGGTTCAGTTTGGCACGAACTTTCTGGGACCATTCGCGCTGACGAACTTGTTGCTTCCGGCGATGCTGCGTGCGGAGTCTGCTCGCGTGACTACCGTGTCGAGCGGTGCGGCCAATATGGGATCGAAGCGGATTAACTTTGAAGACATGCAAGGTGAGAAGGGCTATGGGCCCTGGAAGGCTTACTGCCAGTCGAAGCTGGCCGACCTGATGTTGATGACGGAGCTTGGGCGACGCAGCGTGGCTGCGGGTTACAGCCTGCTGAGCAACGCGGCTCATCCGGGATTTGCGCGCACCAATCTCCAGACGACCGGCCCTGGCAGAGAGATGAATGCAGCAGAGAGGTGGATGGCCTCGTTTATGTCGCAGGACGCGGCGCACGGAGCACTGCCTACGCTGCGTGCTGCCACGGATGTGAACGCAGCGATGGGAAGCTACTATGCACCGAATGGGAGCTTCCAATTGAAGGGAGAGCCGGTGCTTGTTCCACTGCCGAAGCCAGCGCGAGATGAGGCGGCGGCGCGGAAGTTGTGGGAGATCTCCGAGGAGCTGACCGGAGTGCAGAGGCCGTTGAAAGATTCCAATTAGGCCTCACGCTGAGGGCTAAAGCAGGCGCCTTGGACTTCGAAATCATCTTCGTCTGGTGAAGCATGGTCGTCGGCGGGTAGTGTGAATTCATCGTTTTATTGGGGTTTTCGGGACAAAATGTGCCAATTTTCGAACAAAACCGGAAAAAACCGGAAAAAACCTGTGGAAACCAAAGAAATGTCATTGACAAAGCGCTTGGAAAAGCTGAAGGTGAAATGCGGTACGGTTCTCCGCAACCGCATGAACACTGATGATTTCGCATTTGGAAAACAGATGCGGGTCTCATAACGATTCATGCAGGGCGAGGTGAGCAGACCGCAGATATTTATTTCAGAACGTAAGAAGGAGCAACACACATGGCAAAGGGAATGACAAAGACAGCGCTGGTTCGCCACCTGGCGGAGAAGCTCGAACTGACCAACAAGCAGACTGCCGGTTTCCTGGAACTGCTGGCCGAGACCGCGGTGAAAGAGACCAAGAAGAACGGCGAGTTCACCATCCCCGGCATCGGCAAGCTGGTGAAGGCAGAGCGCAAGGCGCGTCTTGGCCGCAACCCTCAGACGGGTGAGACCATCAAGATCAAGGCCAAGACCGTGGTCAAGTTCCGCGTGGCCAAGGTTGCGAAGGATACGATCGCGCCGGTAAAGAAGTAGTTACGCGACGACGCTGACTGCAGTCTCTGTGCAGAGGCGTCGCATGCGGAGGCCCTCCCCGATCAACGCGTCCGGCATAGTTACGCCGAGATGTGAGAGTGGCGATGAGCCCGTTGTTTCCAGTACGCTTTGGGAGCAGCGGGCTTATTGTTTTGTCTCTGGCTGGGGAACGAAGGCGCGGGCGACAAATGAGAGGCCGAGCGAGACAACGACGCCTTGAATGATCAGCAGGGCGTTGTAGCGCCAGCCGAGGGTGGCAAAAGAGAGGAACGTGCCCCAGAAGTAGATCTCGCCCAGAAATCCGGTGCCCCAGTGAGGATGGACTTCAGAGTCGGGTACACGCGGTGTGAGGGACGGCAGCAGGCGGGGGACTTTGGCGCAGTAGTCGCGATAGGAGTCGCCGAGTCCTGCGGTGAGGAAGGACTCTTCGCCTCCGATGAGACGAAGCTGTTCGATGCCGATGGCGAGGATGGTAAAGATCGCTCCGGTGGGCGGCATCAGCAGCGCTAGAGCGAGAGTATGGATGAAGGTGCCGAGGTAGAGTGGGTTGCGCAGATGGCGATAGGGGCCGGATGCAACGATACGGTCGCCGTGCATAGCGCCATCCTTCACGACGGACGTCCCGAGATAGGCTGAGCCCCAGGTACGGATTGACGCCGCCAGCAAGGCACAGAGAGCGCCGGCGAGGAGTACGGTGATGGTGGAGATGCTGAAGTTGATCCAGCCGCTGCGCGCAGGCCATGCAGCCAGGAACTGCCACGTCCGCACGGAGTCCAGATGTAGGGCATAGTTCCACGGAGCGATGAAGCCGATTAGGTAGATGATGGCGTGGATGAGATAGCGGAAGCGGAACTCCAGGGCAGTGGCTTTCATGCGGCGCTCAGCGCGATACTCTCTTTCCTGCGGTTGGCATGTTTGCAGTTTGTAACTATGTAAGGAGCAAATTAATTCTCAGAACTACACCTGACCGCCTAGCGCGGTGAGGATGGAGTCGAAGTCTTCGAGACCTGAGTACTCGATGATGACTTTGCCTTTGCCCTTTTTGTCTTCGATCCGTACCTTCAGGCCGAGTGTGCGTTGCAGGCGAGTCTGTGCTTCGCGGACGTTTGGGTCTTCAGTCTCTTCGGCGAGCTTTGCTTCTTTCTTTGGCTTCGCCTCGGGATTGATCAGGCCTTGCACATAGCTCTCGGTCTGGCGCACAGAGAGAGACAGGGCCATCACCTTTTGCGCGGCAGCGGTAATGGCCTCGGGGGAGTCGAGCGCCAGAAGAGTGCGGGCGTGGCCGAAGGAGAGATCGCCGGATTCCACCTTTTGCTGGATCAGTTCTGGTAAGCGTAACAAACGAATGAAGTTAGATACGCTCGCTCGTTCTTTGCCGGTGCGTACGGCCATCTGTTCCTGGGTTAGTTTGAAGTCCTGGCTGAGGCGCTGGTAGGCGCGGGCCTGCTCCATCGGGTTGAGATCGGCACGCTGCAGGTTCTCGACTATGGTCATCTCAAGCGTCTGCTCATCTGACACCTGGCGAACGATGGCCGGGATCGTGGCCTTGTTCGCCTTGCGGCTGGCAAGCCAACGCCGCTCGCCCATGATGAGCTGATAGCGGCCTCCTGGAAGTGTTCGGACGACGATGGGCTGGACTACGCCAGAGGCGGCGATGGACTGAGCCAGCTCGGCCAGCTTCGCCTCGTCGAACTGCGTCCTGGTCTGGTAGGGATTGCGGTCGATCTGATCGAGCGGGATCTCCAGCGGTTTGCCGGTGGATTCGACGACCGGGGGTGGGACGGCAGCAGGGACGGGACGCGAGGGGAGAAGGGATTCGAGCCCCTTGCCCAGAGCACGGCGTTTAGGATCTGGAGTTGCAGTTGGCATATTGGCGTCTCTTGATTACTGATCTAAGGTGAATTGCTTATGGCTGATGCACGAACCGGGAGCTTTGGCGGCTGACTTCTACTTGGAAGACTGCCAGAAGCGACTCTTTTTTTCAGGTTTCTGGAATGATTTGAGCGAGCTGGCTGCAGCGGCCGCAGCGGCTTTGCGCCTCTGTTCTTCGGGGCTCTTCATGTTGTTTCGGGTGAGCAGCTCCATGGCGAGCTCACGATAGGCTTCGGCGCCTCGAGAACGCGGATCATAGAGCGAGACTGGCTTGCCGTGGCTTGGCGCCTCGGCCAGGCGGATATTGCGGGGGATACTGGTCTTCAGTAGCTTGTCGTTGAAGAACGCCTTCAGGTTCTCGGTGACTTGCTGGGAGAGGTTGGTGCGATCGTCGTACATGGTGAGGAGAACTCCTTCGAGGGCGAGACCAGAGTTGAAGGCCTGGGAGACGCGGTCGAGCGTGCTCATCAGCTCGGAGATTCCTTCGAGGGCGAAGTACTCGGCTTGCATGGGCACAAGAAGGCCATCGGCGGCGACGAGCGAGTTAAGGGTTAGCAGGTCGAGCGCGGGAGGGCAGTCGAGAATGATGAAGGGATAGTCGGCGCGGATGGGCTCGATTGCATCGCGCAGCCTGTATTCGCGCCGGTCGACGGAGATCAGCTCGAGAGTGGCTCCGATGAGGTTCTTGCTGCTTGGGATTAGTTTGAGGGTCTCGATTTCGGTGGAGAGGAGTGCTTCGGCGATGGTGGTTTGGCCGAGGAGGACGTCGTAGATGCTATGGCGGGCCTCGTCGCGGGCGAATCCCAGGCCTCCGGTTGAGTTTGCCTGGGGGTCGCAGTCGATCAGGAGGGTATTTAGGCCTTCGAGAGCGAGTGCGGCGGAGAGATTGATTGCGGTAGTTGTCTTGCCGACGCCGCCCTTCTGGTTGACGACGGCGATGACGCGGGAGGCGGATCTCGGTGTGGCTGCGGCTTCTGGCTTAGTTTCTTCGGTCATCTCGGTCGTCATCGGCGATATTTGAAGCCTATCGATAGGTTTGAGCGGTTGCAATGCTGCCAAAGCTGTGCAGAACGTCTGACGCTGTGGAGAACTTGTGGAATGCTGCGTTTGCTCGGCAAATTGGAGGTTTTCTACCCTGTGATTGTGGAAATCTTTTGTTTCACGTGGAACATCGATCAGCTATTTGCTGCGTGTTGAGATGAGGAGGAATGAGTTCTCTGAGTTCGGAATTGGCATAGATCTAGGGGGTTCAAAGCCTTGTGGAAGCTCAGGAATAGCTCCTGTAAGAAGTAGAAGGTGATGCTTGGCCCTGGGATGGGCCGCTGTTAGGGCCGCCGTCATGTTGTCCACCGCCCGAAGCGCTACGGTATCGAATTGACGCGTGGGCGACATATCTTCGACACGGCTCGTCCATACGTTAACCTGAAGGCCGAGTGTGCGGACAACCTCCCGCAGGAACGTGGATTTCTTATTCTGCGATTCAGCGACGGTTACGGCGATGTCTGGTCTCAAGATCGCAATGGGGAGGCCGGGAAATCCCGCACCAGAGCCAAAATCGAGTAATGTAGGGCATGCATCCAGATGAAGGCCGGCAAAGAGGCTCTCCCCAAAGTGCCGCCGGACGATCTCTTGGGGCTCGCGAATGGCGGTTAGATTTGTCCGGGCGTTCCATTTGAGCAGAAGATCAAGATACAGGGACAATTTTGTATAAAGATCAGGATTCACCGGCTTTGGAGCGGGGTTTGCATCAAGATACGGAGCGAGAAGACCCGTAATTACGGATTCAGACAAGGTAGCCATGGGTATGGCTAGTATCTCAGGGATTTTATTTATGGATTATGTCGGGGAAGGATGCGTATTGGCCAGCTAGATGTTCCACGTGGAACATCTAGCTGGCGGTGACCACTGAAGTATGGATTGGACGTGGCGCCCAGGCCTTAGCTTCGCTAATGAATCGGTCGAAGAGAGCGCGTGAAGCAGCACTGATGTCATAGCTTCGTTCAGGATGCCACTGAATACCGAGAACAAAGTGGGCATGAGCGCCCTCTGAGGCTAATCCACCCTCAACCGCCTCGATAACGCCATCCTGCGGGCAGCGCGCTGAAATCCGCAGGCCGTCTCCAGGAATGCCGATAGCTTGATGGTGGCTGGAGTTGATCGGAAGATGGAGAAAAGCATCGACTTTGGGGGATTCTTCGGGAGTGAGTAAGCTGCCGAGCAGAGAATCTGGTGCTACGGCAGCGTTGTGGGCGATGGCGACGCTGCGGCCAGCAGGATGGTTGACTGGCATTGGAGCCAGATCTTGAACCAGAGTGCCTCCGCGCCAGACGTTCAGGAACTGGACTCCGAAGCAGATGGCGAAGATGGGCTTATAGAGGTTATGAGCGTCCTGGATCAGGAGTTCATCGACATTCTCTCGTGCGCTATCGGTTGGAGCGCACTCAGGGATCGGTTCCTGGCCGTATTTGTGAGGGTTTACGTCGGCTGGACTGCCGGGAAGAAGAACGGCCTGACAGGTGTTGATCAGGTTAGCGATCTCGGTTGGAGTTGCCTTTAGAGGGATCTCTACCGGTTCGCCGCCGCTTCGCTGGACCGCCAAGGCATATTGCGGCCAGGACTGCTGGTTATAGACAAGATCGTTGCTGGTGGGAACGGGAATAGCGATACGGGGCTTCATGGCTTCTATCTATGATACGGCCATCAAGCGCAGCGAGCGAATGTGTGGCGTTTAGCGTCGAAGCCTGTCAACACTGGAAAAATCCGGCCAGCTCAATGTTCCACGTGGAACACTGAAACAACTACCGGTTGGAGGTTGAGCTCATGTAGGTCTCTGAGATTGCCGCGTAGAGGCGTTGGGTCAGGGCATCCGCATCGCGGCTCGTAAGCCCCACCGTGGGGATGGGTTCGCCGATAACAATGCTGAGAGGGCGTGGGTATAGTGAGTAGACGTGAATCGGAAGCAGCTCGTAGGTGCCGATCAGAGTCAGTGGAATCAGGGGAACTTGTGCTTTGATCGCCATATAGGCACAGCCGGACATCATCGTTTGAAGCTGACCGTCGGCGGCGCGCCCACCCTCCGGAAAGAGAACAAGCGGGAGACCGGATTTCAGGGTCGCCACTCCTCGATTGAGGCTCCCGATGAGGGATCGTGGACTGTTGCTATCCACCGGGACCTGTCCAGATCGGTTCAAGTACCAGCCGATGAATGGAGCCTTCCAGAGAGACTGCTTCGCCAGGATACGGAATTGGAATGGCAATGTGGCAAAGAGGACGGGCGTGTCCATATAGCTGAGGTGGTTGGAGGCGTATACGGCGGTCTCGTGCTCATGAAGCTTCTCGCGCCCGACGACAGTTACCGGGGAGAGGCTGATGAGGAGAAGCGTACGGGCCCACAGGTGAGCGATGAAGTGCTGCTGGCGACCGGACTTGTCCCAAAGACCGCAGATAAGAGAGATACAGCCAAATCCGGCTGTAGCAAGGGTTATGAGAGGGATTAGCAGCAAGTAGGAGAGCCAGCGCAGTAGAAAAGGTGGTCTACTGGACGGTGGCGTTGGCAACGGTTGGCCTGTAGATGCAGGAACCGGGCTCTCTTGCTGCAGAAGGGAGGTTTGCTCTGGAGTCATTCCGGAGGTCATCCATTCTCCGCAAGATGGCGGATCTCGCCCACCAGGTAGACCGAGCCGGTTGCGATGATTAGGCCCTGTGCCGGGGTCACGGCTCGCGCCTGAGCCAGGGCTGCAGCCAGATGCGGAGCCGCGTGGGCAGGAATATCCAGCGTGTGTGCGGCTGCAAGGAGATCCTCCAGGCTGGCTGCTCGAGGGTTATCGATTGGGGCAAAGATAATATGGTCGTTGGGCCTGTCGCTGGTTGAATCGAAGAGGGGAAAGAGGATCTGGGCCATCTCGTCGATCTTCTTGTCGCCCAGGCAGCTGAAGATCAGGGTGCGCGGCTGACTCTCGGGCAGTTGTGCGATCGCTGCTCGCAGGGTCCAGGCGCCGGCAGGATTATGCGCTACGTCGAGCAGAAGCTTCGGTCCTTCGGGGAAGGTAAAGAGCTCAAGCCGTCCTGGCCAGTTGGTGCTCCGAATTCCAGCTTCAATGGCGCTATTTGATATTTTGTAACCATTATCGTTACGTACAGTACTGTCCGTCGGTAATTTGTAACTGTCATGGTTTTTTAATTCCACAGCCGCGGCTATCGCAAGGGCGATGTTGCGCTGCTGGTGATGGCCGGGCAGAGGGGAGTCGATCTCCAGAGCTTCGCCATTCACCGTCACACTATAGTGATTCCGCGGCAGAGATGCGCTTCCCTCTAGCGAATCGGACGAAGCGCGTGGCGGAAGATGAGGAATATAGTCCGCTGCGCTGATGGCTCGTAGATGAAGCGTAGCTGCCGCCTCGCCGATAGCCTGGTTTGCTTCGGGATGCTGCGGCAGAGTGACCAGGACACCGTGGTCGCGAAGAATGCCGGTCTTTTCGCGTGTGATCTCCGTAATCGTCGAACCCAGATAGTCCTGATGATCGAGCGCAATGTCGGTGAGGATGGAGATCAGCGGCTCGACGATGTTTGTGGCATCCAGGCGGCCTCCGAGTCCTACCTCCAAGACCGCGAAGTCTACCTTCTGCTCCGCAAAGTAAAGGAAGGCAACGGCGGTCAGCACTTCGAAGAAGCTTGGCGGATGGGGTAGTTCGTTTGATTCGACCAGGTGGCGGGCGGCCTCATCTACCTGAAAGTAAATGCGGGCAAAGTCTTCGTCCGGGATCTGGACGCCGTCGATCTGAATACGCTCGTTGAGCCGAACCAGATGCGGCGAGGTATAGAGAGCTGTGCGGTAGCCGGCGGCGGTAAGAATGCTGCTGAGCGTGGCTGCAGTAGAGCCCTTGCCGTTGGTTCCGGCGATCAAGACTGCGGGAAAGCTAAGGTGAGGATTATTCAGCGCCGCGGCGAGAACGCGCATATGGGCGAGGTCGAACTTTCGGCGAGGAGCGGTGGAGCTGGCCGGGGCAAGTTCATGGCCCAGTGCGTAGAGGTGGTCGACTGCGGCTGCATAAGACATACGGCTATTTTAGGCGATTGGGACTACTGCAACAGGGTTCGGCAGTCTATGAAAGCTGTGGTTAACACCAACGTCCGACCAATTACACCAAGGTGGTATATCGAGTGGGATGCAGGAGGACGATAGTGGGGAATCAACAGTAGCAACATGCAATTCTTTGCAGTTCTATCTGCCGGTTCACCCTATGAGAGGTTGAAAACTCTCGGGGATAAAGGAGATGTTTGATGCATATCGCATTAGCAGTAGCTTTTGGAATGATCGCCGCCGCGCCGTTCGTCGGCCGATGGAGGGCAAATGTGTGGTTGAAGAACCACATGCCAACCGAACGCAAAGTAAAATCCATCCCTGAGGTCGCATAACCCGTCTATTTTCAGTTGACAAGAGAATTATAGGACCGTCGCCGCCATGGTGCGGTCCTCCTTTTTTAAGGTCTCTCAAATCCTGACTCTGCCGGGCGAAGCGCAGACGTCTGTTATTTTGCGTAGTCCGAGATGAGGACGACCGGAGCCGGTGGACGGTGCGGTGCGGTGGTCTCCGCGTGTCGGGTGGTTCGTGAGAGCTTCCGGGAACTCGTCCAGCTTGGCAGACGAAACAGGTCGACCGGGTGTGCCGCAGCGGACATGTCGCCGCCCTGCTCTCTTGCATGGTGATCTCGAAGCTCTCCTAGGACGATGGCGCGCACGGTGTCGCGCTCCGACGGCGAACTCAGCTCCCAATAGAGGCGAAAGGCCTGCCCGCAGACAACACATTGAAAGTCCTGCCGAAACCTCGAACGTCTAAGTAAGACCTGCATAGCGGTGCCGTCCTGAGCCTGGAGTGACCCAATTGTTACTGGATGAGCTGATGATCAACACGATAGATTAGTCTCGGGTGCATGGCCAATAACACAGAAGCGTCAGAGTAATGCCACCACCGCGCGACCCGAGCGCAGGACGATTCCCACCCGGCGTCTCGACTTGCTTTGCGGCAACCATCTATTCTTATGAGTGTGAGCGAGCAGACAATCAAGATTCAGCTTCCGGATGGTTCAGTGCGCGAAGTTCCGCGCGGCACAACAGCATTTGACGTGGCGACGAGCATCTCGCCGCGGCTGGCGGCAGCGGTCGTTGTGGCGCGGATTCGTCCGCTTACTCCAACGTCCGTCAGTACCGTAGCAGACGACGAAGCTTCTGAGACCGAGATGTACGGCGCAGCCACAGGCGCGGAGCGTCTCGTCGATCTCGCAGCGCCGCTGACGGAGGACGTCGCGCTGGAACTTCTGAAGGAGACCGACGGGGCTGCGCTGAAGGTCGTTCGCCACTCTGCCGCGCACGTCATGGCGACAGCCATCCTCGAACTCTTCCCGGAGACCAAGCTCGGGCACGGACCCGCGACCGACTCCGGATTCTTTTACGATGTCTATCGCGAGACCCCCTTCAGCGAAGAAGATCTCGCTGCCATTGAAAAGCGGATGGCTGAGGTCGTCGCGCGCGATGAAAAATTCATCCGCGAAGGAGAGTCGCGCGAGATGGGCCTGAAGGACTACGAGCAACAGGGCGAGTTCATGAAGGTCCACTTCATCGAAAAGTTCACGCAGCCCGGCGATGAGATCTCCCTCTACCGGAACGGAGCGTTCGTCGACTTCTGCCGCGGGCCGCACGTACCCTCTACCGGCCGAGTCAAGGCATTCAAGGTCACCTCCGTCGCAGGAGCCTACTGGCTCGGCGATGAGAAGAACCAGCAGCTGCAGCGCATCTACGGAACCGCCTTCTTCAACAACAAGGATCTCGACGCTCACTTCAAACGTCTCGAAGAGATCAAGGCTCGTGACCACCGTGTCCTGGGCAAACAGCTCGATCTCTTCTCCATCCAGGAGGTCGCGGGATCGGGTCTCATTTTCTGGCATCCCAAGGGCGGCCTCATCCGCAAAACCATGGAAGACTGGATGCGGGAAGAATGTATCCGTCGCGGTTACGATATGGTCTACACCCCGCACATCATGCGCCGCGACCTCTGGAAGATCTCCGGCCACGAGGGCTTCTACTCGCAGAACATGTATCCTCCGATGGAGCTCGACGACGCCGAGTATCGCCTGAAGCCGATGAACTGCCCCGGCCACATCCTTATCTACAAAAACTCCCCGCGCAGCTATCGCGACCTGCCCGTGCGCTACGCGGAGCTCGGCAACGTCTATCGCTACGAGCGCTCCGGCACCATGCACGGCCTATTGCGCGTTCGCGGCTTCACGCAGGATGATGCCCACATCTTCTGCACACCTTCGCAGATCGAAGACGAGGTAGTCGCGTGCATCGACTTCGCGCAGAGCGTGCTCCACACCTTCGGCTTCGAAGAGTTCAAGGTCGAACTCTCCACCTGGGATCCGAACGACCGCAAGAGCTATACCGGCAGCGAAGAGAACTGGCACCTCGCCATCAACTCGCTCAAGTCAGCGCTCGGCCGCAAAGGTATCCCGTTCAAAGAGATCCCTGGCGAGGCGGCTTTCTATGGCCCCAAGATCGACATCAAGCTCGTCGATGTGCTCGGTCGCATGTGGCAGCTCTCGACGGTGCAGTTCGACTTCAACCTTCCCGCGCGCTTCGAGCTCGAATACAAGGGCGAAGATGGCGAACTCCATCGTCCCGTTATGGTGCACCGCGCACTCTTCGGTTCGGTTGAGCGCTTCTTCGGCGTCCTCATCGAACACTATGCCGGAGCCTTTCCGCTCTGGCTTGCACCGGTCCAGATCGGACTCGTCCCCATCTCTGAGAAGCATCTCGAATACGCCGCTGCTGTCAAAGCCAAACTCGAAGCCGCCGGTCTGCGTGTAGAGCTCGACGCACGCAACGAAAAGATGAACGCCAAGATCCGCGAGTTCACGCTGCAGAAGGTTCCATTCGTCCTCATCATGGGCGATAAGGAAGCGGCCACTGAGAGCGTGAGCGTCAGGACGCGTGGCAAAGGCGACGAAGGCAGCGTTAGCCTCGCCGACTTCATCGAAAGAGCAAAGCGGTTGCAGGAGTCCAAGACCATCACACTCTAAACTAAGCCAGTTGTACTCCAGAGGCTGACCATGGCATCGCTCTCAGACGACGACCGCATCCGGGCGATTGCGATTCTGGAAGACCTGCGGCAAAAGATCGCGGCCGCTGCTGAATCAGACCGCGATCGCCTCTTCCAGATCCGCCGCTACATTCTCAAGCGGCTGGAGTTCGACGAGCGCGGCACGCCCACGCAGCGCCGCAGGTTGAAAGAGCAGAAGCGCAGAAGCCAGCGCGGACTATGCGCCATGTGCGGCGGTTCCCTGCCTGAGCGAGGCGCAGAGCTCGACCGCTTCCGCGCCATCGACGGCTACACTGCAGGAAACACCCAACTCCTCTGCCGCAACTGCCACCAGACAGCCGAAGCCGAGCGCGGCAGCATCTGAATCTCTAGCTCCGCTTCCGCACTCACATTTGATAGAGTCCATCGCAAGATCCAGTTACACCAGGCCAGGCAGAGAGTTCTCTCAAACCACCGTATTCAGAGGGGAATCGTTAGGATAGTTTCAGGAGCTTCATGTTTACCATCAGCGACAGCGTTCATATCAACGCTCCCATCGACAGGGTTTTTCTCCTCTCGACTAACATCGAGCTGGTGCAGCAGACCCTCGGCCTGAAACCCATCGAGGGCAAGACCAGCGGCATGATCGTAGGCGGGGACAGGTTGCTTTGGGCAGGCTGGAAGTTCGGGTTTCCACAGATGCACGAATCCCTGATCACTAAATATGAACGCCCAAACTACTTTCAGGACACAATGGGCCGAGGCCGCTTTCAAAGATTTCAGCACGATCATCACTTTACCGAGATCGGCGGACAGACCCTGCTCCACGATAAGGTGCGCTTCACTATGCCTTATGGATGGGCAGGCTCACTCGTGGCGCAGGCAGTGATGGTGCCGCACATCTCCAAGCTGCTGCGCAGACGTATGCATCTTTTGAGAAAGATAGCCGAAAGCGGAGAGTGGAGAGAGTATCTCCCTGATGACGCGCTTTAGCGTATCGTCACTGCATTCATTTGCAGTCACGCCGCATTCATTTACATTCGTCTAACTATCGGGAGAAGCATTCCTGCATCACACCTGTTAGAGGATTTGCTCTTATGAAGGCTGTCGTTCTGCATGAGTTTGGTGGACCAGACAAACTGAAGTACGAAGAAGTTCCAGATCCTGTGGCTGGCGCAGGCCAGGTGCTTGTACGCCTCTCGGCTACCAGCATCAACCCCGTAGACTTTAAGCTGCGCAGCGGAGCAATGAAGGAGCGCATGCCTCTCGAGCTGCCCGCGATCCTCGGCCGCGACATCGCCGGCATCGTTCGCGCAATCGGCGAAGGGGTAAGCGGATTCGAGCTAGGCGATCAGGTCATGGCGCTTGGAAAGAACAGCTACGCCGAACTCACCGTCGTCGAAGCATCCGATCTCACTCATCTTCCAAAGGGCCTCGACTTGGTCGAAGCTGCAGCACTTCCTCTCGTTACTCTCACTGGCAGACAGCTCATTACGCGAGCCGTAAAGATTCAGTCCGGTCAGACCGTTCTCATCGCAGGCGCCATGGGCAATGTAGGCCGCTCGGCAGTCATGACAGCCAAGAAGACTGGTGCCATTGTCATAGCAGGAGTCAAGAAGTCACAGCTGAAAGAAGCCGCTGACCTCGGCGCCGACCAGGTCCTCGCCCTCGATGACGCTGCCGCCATGGAGAAGCTTGGATTCATCGACGCCGTGGCCGATGCTGTGGGAGGGGAAACTGCGCAGAAGCTCCTCGCCAAAGTGAAGCAGGGAGGTACCTTCGGATCTGTGCTTGGGCCTCCGGAGAACGCAAAGATGCACCCGACAGTTAAAATCGAAGCCATCATGGTCCACAGCGACTCCAAGGAGCTGTACGAGCTCGCTGAAGACGTCGTCGCTGGCCGGCTAAAGATTCCGATCGATCGTATGGTTCCATTGGCCGAAGCCGGCAAGGCTCAGGAAGCCGCAGAAAAGGGTGGAATTGGAAAGATTCTGTTACTATCGTAATTCGAGTAACGGGCGCGGAGCCGAGGACGGCTGGCCATGAATACTATTCGACTATCGACTTGGATTGATGCACCGGTTGAGCGCTGTTTCCTGCTCTCGCTTAGTATCGATCTGCACGTCGAATCTGCACATAAATCCAACGAAAAAGCGATCGATGGGATCACCACAGGCCTTATCAGCGAAGGGGAGACGGTTACCTTCCAGGGCCGCCATCTCGGTATGCGGTTGCGCCATACGAGTCGCATCGAAAAGCTGCGTCCCTACTCGTACTTTCGCGATGTCATGGTCAAAGGCGTCTTCGGACGATTCGAACATGAGCACCACTTCGCCGCTATGGACGACGGTACCCGCATGCGCGATGAGATCCGGTACTCCGCCCCTTGGGGACCACTTGGGCGACTGGCGACGAAGCTATACCTACAGCGCTATCTATCAGCATTCCTGACAGAACGTAACGCTTACATCAAACAGGTAGCCGAGTCCGACCAGTGGCACAACTACCTCGACGGTCGTAGCGAACCAGCTCCGCCTCCTTCGCAAAAGGACACGCCACGCCGATGGGACGCGACCGCGGTTCTGCGCAGCTCTCAAGGGTAGCGAATCAGAAGTCACCTGACCTCCGCTATCTCAGTCAACTCCTGAGAAAAAGACTGTAGACATGCTATCGACGGCGAAAGCTGTTACGGATCGCCTTTGCGCGTTCAGCCGAGACGGGAGCCGCTACCCCCTCATACCCCACCGGATAAAGAACGACGAAGCGCCGCGGACCTTCACCCGAAGAGGCCGTTGGAAGACCGGACTTCGACAGTGCCACATGCAGCATCCGGCGTTCGCGCGAGGTCATCGGTGGGAACGAGTAAGGCCGGCCAGTTGAGCGAACCTCTAAGATGCCTGTCTCGGCCAATTGAAATAGTTCTTTGTCCCGATTCGCCTTGAAGCCCTCAGCGTCGAACGAGATCTGGTCGTGCTCCTCCGGTTCGAGCCGGAGAATTTTGGCCGCGACGTGTTCAATCGCATGAAGAAGCTCACCGTTACGCGCCAGCAGAAGAGGCGTATCGGGTCCGGTGAACTCTACCGTAATACAAGGAAGTGAACTGGAAGGGGAGTCTGGGGTGTGAGAGGAGTCCGAAGAGACAAGAGAGGTCTTACCGGCGTGTGGGCTGGTATCGGGTTGCACGTGGCCGTTGCAGGCAAGGATGTGAGACTTGAGTTCCAGATTGCCCATACCGCTCAGGGTTTCAAGGAAGTCAGCTATCTTTCTTGCTGCATGGACCGGGTCATTCAGAAGATTCGTCATACGTCAGGACACTTACTTACTTACTTACTCAACTGAATTCTATTGAACTATATCTAATATGCCGCCATTTGGCGGCATAAACTATGTATACGGTTGATAAATCTGAACCTATGGATGTCCCATTTCGGTACACCGCCGACCTTGGCGTTACCGCTTGCCCTGGATCGTCGTTCCCGTTCCTGCCTTGCGCCGTGCACGTTTGAGAGCGATCTCGCGCATCTCCTGGCCCATGCTGGTGCGGTTCATCACCGACTGTTGAATGATACTGATCAAGTTACCAATTGCCCAGTACAGTGCCAAACCTGAGGCGTAGTTCCACGTCATGTAGCCGGTCACCGCAGGCATCATAAATGCCATCATCTTCTGCTGCTGCGGATCCACACCAGGTGAAGGCGTATAGAACTGGACCAGGAACTGGCTCACGACCATCACGATCGGCAGAATATGGTAGGGGTCGGCGGAAGAGAGATCCGGCAGCCAAAGCCAGTGCGCCTGGCGAAGCTCCACAACTGAGCGCAGCATTGTGTAGAACGCAAACAACAGAGGAAGCGTAATCAGCGTCGGAATACATCCGCCGAACATGTTCACGCCGTTGTCCTTCTGCAGCTTCATAATCTCGACGTTCATCTCGTTGCGCTTCGGATCCGTCGCCTTGTACTTCTTGTAGCGCTCTTTGATCGCGTCCATCTGCGGCTGAATCCGCTGCATCTTCAGACCGCTCTGCATCGTTTTAATGCGGAACGGCAGAATCAGGCAGTTGATCAGTACGGTCAGGATGACGATCGCCCAGCCCCACGAGCCCGGCCAGTTCGTAACGATATGCGCATGGATGAACTGCAGCGTAAGGAAGAGATACTTACCGATAGGCCCGAAGAATCCGAAGTCCAGCAGCGGCTCCAGCGTCATCGTATCGCCCGTCGCGTGGATCGCCTTCAGTACACTCACTGCCTTCGGTCCGGCATAGATGCGTGTCTGCGTTCGTCCGCTCGTATCGCCAAGCGCGACGCCGAGCACTGGAACCTCCATCGCACCCTTCGATGGCGCACCCGAGCCCAGCCCTGTCCGCCGAATCGTCTTCGCCACATCCAACTGCGCATGCTGCGTCGCCAGGGTAGCCGTATCAGGTGAGTCCGGCAAGAAGATCGCCGCAAAGTACGTATCGCTCGTACCCGCCCAGTCGAACGGCCCGTTCAGCGTCTCGCCGCCCGACACCTTCTTCGGCGCCAGGTGCTGCTCTTTGCCATTACGCGCTATGTCGACCTGCGCGCCCGCATAGGCCGCTGCATTATCCTGATCGCCAAACCCACCCGGCCAGTTGATCAGCGCACGCACCGGAGCGCCTCCGCGCGTCACCTCTACATCGGCGTGCAGCACGTAGGTCTCGTCGAACGAAAATGTCTTCCGAACCTCGACCGCTCCATCGGAGTACTTGAACGTCAGGCTAGCCGGAGCCGCAAGATTTCCCGAAGCCGAGGCTACATACAGTCCCTTGCTCAGTGCCGTCGTCAGCGCGGCGTCATACGTGTACAGCGAAAGTGGATAGCCAAACTGATCCGCCGCCTGTGTATGCACCAGGTTCAACGGTTTGCCGTCGTTATCCTTGTACTTCTTCAGCATCCAGCTCAAAACCTGGCCGCCCCGGTTCGTAAACGTGATCCGGTACAGCTCGTTCTCGACCGTCGTCGTCGTCTCAGCAGCCGCCTGCACCGCTGGCACGCTCGCAGCAGATGCAGATGCGGGCGAAGCAGCACTGCCCGCCTGCGTCACCGAAGAGGCATCCGCCCCACCTGTAACCGGAGCAGCGCTGTGTGCGGCGTTGGGCGAAGCCGTCTGCGGATTGTTCCGCGCCCGAAAGTACTGCAAGCCGAAAAATACCGTGACCAGGACGAGCATCATGACGAGCAGCGATTTGTTGTCGCCGCCGCCTTGCTGATTGGGGTTCTTGAACTCTGCCAAAAGAGACTTCCTATTCTGTGCTGAAGTAAGGCTAACGCCGCGCTTATATGAGCCGCACGATCTATGGTAAATGGTCTGCGTGAATGTCTGGGCTGGTAGAGCCGCTCTCGCGCCCGCCGGACACCCGCTCCGGAACCGGATCAAGGCCGCCTCGCGCAAACGGATGGCACCGTCCCACCCGCCGCAATGCCAACCACGACCCCCTCAACACCCCAAACCGCACCAGCGCAACGTACGCATACTCTGAGCACGTCGGCAGATAAACGCACTGCGACGGACTGAACACATGAGCCACCGGCGAGACTAAAGTCTTATATATCCAGTACACAACTCGAACGCCGAGCTTTACCCTCAACCCCGGCTCAGGCGAGTCATCCCCGGACGATCTCATCGGCCCTTCGGCTCCACATCGCCGCCGCGCTTCTCTGCTGCCCGCTGGATCGCCCGAAACACCCCGGCAACCTCCCGCTCCAGCGTCGCAAAGTCCAGGTCGATCACGCTCCGCCGCGGATGCAACACCACGTCCACCGGCAGATGCAGCATCGCAAGATTCTTCCGTACGGCCTCCCGCATCCGCCGTTTGATGCGGTTGCGATCCACGGCCTTCCCCATCACCTTGCCGACCGTCAGGCCAACTCGCGGAGCTGCACCATCTACCCCGCGCAAAGGCTCTCCATCCGGCCCCAACTGCGGCCGCACCATGTAGAAGTAGCTCATTTGTTTCGCGAACTGTTTCCGGCTGGCCTTATACACGCGCTGGTAGTCAGCATGTTTGCGCAGGCGAAAGATCGAATTGGGTGTAGGGGTCATTCGGAGCGGCCTGAAACGGCACCTGCCGCTACTCTCTATCGTACAGCCATCGAGCCAGAACAAACGCACCGCGCAAAGAGAAGGCCCGCTTCCAGGAGCGGGCCTTCACCATCTGCACTTCATTACCGCGTACCGATACTACCTCTTGCTGCTGCCTGAGTGGGAGTGCTCTCCACCCTTCACCGAAGCCTCATGGTTCGGCTGATTCTTGTTACCCATACTGCCCATCTTCCCCTTGTTCCCCTGATCACTCTGGTTGGCGTTTACGCCCTGACTTGCCTGATGCAAATGCTGACCGCCCTTCACGGAAGCCTCTTGCGAAGGGGGATTGTGTGTTCCTTGATTTGCCATGACCGTATTGCTCCTGCTGTCGGTACCGCACTTCGTTCGCTTTCGCGACGCCGGCATTGCACAGTAGGAGGCCGCCCCACGACGGTTGGTTGCCCCAGAAACTGCGTTCCGTTTTCCAATTCCCGGCTCCAGAGATCATCCAATTTCGCTCTCTACCGTCCGGCGATTCCAACCCTACCCCGAACCCATTTCAATTCACCCGCATGCAAACATCGACTGTGGCAAACAAGCCATGCGCATAGACGCAACAAAGCCATCGAGCGCGAGAGTCTCTTCTCCTCGATGGCTTTGTTGCTATAAAGATCTACTTGAACGTCGGATCATTCGAACGTTGGCCATCCGCCTATCCCAGTCCACTCCGATGGCAACTGGCCATCGGTAGACTCCAGAACGAATGCCCGTGGATCACGAAGAGCTAGACCAGAAGAACTAAATCAAACCGGCCAGCCACATCTTCCGCACGGGGGCGAAGATTAGTCGCGGAATCCAGCGCTGACGGCGATCTTGTGACGGCCCTTGGCGCGACGGCGATTCAGCACCGCGGCTCCTGCCTTGGTCTTCATGCGGGTAAGGAAGCCGTGGGTCTTGGCGCGGTGGCGGCGGTTAGGTTGAAAGGTACGCTTCGGCATGACAAAAACTCCTGCGCAGGAGACAGACTCCCGCTCAAACTTTTAAGCTGTTGCAACAATCTCTGAGTATACCCGATCGGACGCGATTTTTCACAGCCCGCCACTTGATTTGTCATCCGAAGGGATCTGCTGTCGTCGTTGCCATTCGTGTCGGCGGACCCGCGAAGTCTCACCCGCGAGGCAGTCGAACATACCGCATTTACCACCCCGTACCACGCCGAAGAAAAACCCAGACCACCCAATCAATAGCAAAGCCATCGAACCTCCCAATGTCACGCCTCGCGAATAGCACAACGCATCGCGCAGCAACAGAGAAAAATTTCTAAAACAAGGAAAATTCCCGCCGCAACGAGTAGAAATTTCTCTTCTTCACCGCGAATGGTGCAACTTCTCTTTTTTGACCGAACACACCGAAAAACCGCTTCTTTTCCGTGCTACTATCGAACCCGTTTAGTAAGTAGTTTCTCTGCACGTCCAGCTGTTCCGCACTCTGTATTACGTGAACCACTGCTCTCCGCCCACCTGATTCTGTGATAGGCACTAGCGGAGAGAACTCTGGCAACGCACGTCACTCATCACCAGTCCACATTCGGGCAGGGATGGACGTCTGTTTGCTAATTGTCACGCTTTACTCGTGACTGCAAAAGTGCCGCAGTTTGGGTTGAACCAGGAAACAAGACAAGGAAACTAAGAATGTCATTCGTTCCGACGGCGACCGCCGTATTGAATTATTGGGTTCGTATCCTGGCTGCTCTTGAAAAAAAGATCAACCGCCAGTCGTATGAGACATGGCTCAAGCCCACGCGCTTCTCCCACATTGAGGGTAAGAAGCTCTTCGTGCGGATCCCGTCCAGCGACTTCCAGCACATCGGCGACCGCTACGCCGATCTCATCCAGGAAGCCATCGACAACCTCGGCCTCGACGTAGAGACCGTCAGCTTCACCACGCCAGAACAAGACCCCCGCGCGCCCAAGGTGCGTGAGGACGGCGGCTTCGCACCCGTACCTAGCCATAGCCAGAACGCGCCCCGCCAGAGCCGTCTCGGCGGCTCCTCAAACTCCGTCACGGGTCCTACGCCTGAGCAGGCGCGCTTCGACTGGAGCGCAGCCTCGCAGCTCAACCCGCGCTACCAGTTCGACGCCTTCGTCATCGGCAGCGGCAACCAGTTCGCCACCGCCGCCGCACAGGCCGTCGCCGAGCGGCCCTCCAAGGCCTACAACCCACTCTTCCTCTACGGTGGCGTAGGCATGGGCAAGACTCACCTCATGCACGCCATCGGACACGACGTAAAACGTCGCCAGCCCCACGCCTCCATCTCCTACGTCTCCGGCGAAAAATTCACCAACGAGATGATCAACTCCGTCCGGTACGACAAGATGACCGGATTCCGCGACAAGTTCCGCAACGTCGACGTTCTCCTCATAGACGACATCCAGTTCCTCGCCGGCAAAGAGCGCACCCAGGAAGAGTTCTTCCACACCTTCAACACCCTCCACGAGAGCATGAAGCAGATCGTCATCGCCTCGGACCGCCCTCCCAAAGAGCTCGCCGACTTCGAAGACCGTCTCCGCTCGCGCTTCGAATGGGGCCTCATCGCCGACATTCAGCCACCCGATCTCGAGACTAAGGTCGCCATTCTGCAGAAGAAGGCTGAGAGCGAACAGACCCAGCTCCCCACCGATGTCGCGATGTTCATCGCCTCGAACGTCCGCACCAACGTGCGCGAGCTCGAGGGCGCCCTCGTCCGCCTCATCGCTTGGTGCTCCATGCACGGCGTGGAGATCACGCTCGCAGTCACGCAGCAGTGCCTCAAGCAGTTCATCGACACGCAGGTCCGCAAGATCACCATCGAGACCATCCAGCGCACGGTAGCTGAGCAGTTCGGCATGCGCGTCGCCGAACTCAAGCAGAAGAACAACTCCCGCCAGATCGTCGTGCCGCGCCAGATCGCGATGTACTTGGCCAAGCAGCTTACTGAGGCCTCGTTACCGGAGATCGGTCGTCAGTTCGGCGGTAAGCACCACACCACGGTCATGCACTCGATCTCCAAGATCGATGAGCAGCGCCGCGCGGATAAGGACCTGAACCGCACTATCAACAAACTGATGGAGACGCTCAGCTAAAGACCGTGTCCTGCCGGACGGGCCGCTTGCTCAGCAGGAGGTCACTTCGTGGCTTTTATACCGGTCACGCAACTACAAGCAGCAAAACTCCTCCCGTTGGTCGGAATCATCATCCGCCGACCAAAGGGAGGCCTTACGTTCATCACTCCACCAAAACAGGTACAAAAGTCACGAAGTGACCTCTCCACGTACGGTAGGACCCTCTCCATTACACTAAAGACTGTATGTTTATTGACGAAGCACGAATTCGCATCAAAGCTGGCGACGGCGGTAACGGCTGCATGGCCTTCCGTCGCGAAAAGTTTGTCCCCAAGGGCGGTCCCTCCGGCGGTGATGGAGGTCACGGCGGCGACGTCATCATGGCGTCCTCTCTAAGCCATAACACCCTCGTCCACTTCCGCTTCAATCCCGAGCACAAAGCTCAGCGCGGCGGCCACGGTCTCGGTTCCAACTGCTCCGGTTACCAAGGCGAATCCATCACCCTCAAAGTCCCTGTCGGTACCCTGCTCTACGACGACCAGACCGGCGAACTCATCCATGACTTCGCCCGCCCCAACGAGACCATCGTGATCGCTAAGGGCGGACGCGGTGGACGCGGTAACCAGCACTTCGCCACCAGCACCCACCAGGCTCCGCGCGAACACGAACTCGGCCGCTCCGGCGAAGAGCGCTCCTATCGCCTCGAACTCCGCCTCCTCGCAGATGCAGGCCTCGTCGGTTATCCCAACGTAGGCAAGTCCACCCTCATCTCGCGCATCTCAGCGGCTAAACCCAAGATCGCCAACTACGCTTTCACTACGCTCGAGCCCAACCTCGGCGTCGTTCAGGTAGGCGACTTTCCCCACACCGAGTCCTTCACTATCGCCGACCTCCCCGGCCTCATCGAAGGCGCGCACCTCGGCCACGGTCTTGGCATCCAGTTCCTCAAACACATCGAGCGCACCAGCGTCATCGTTCACCTCGTCGACGTCTCTGACTCCAGCGCCACCGAAGGCACCTCGCGCCCCGATCCAGTCGAGGACTACAAGGTCATCACCGCCGAGCTCAAAAGCTTCGACCCCGCACTCGCGGCCAAACCCACCATCCTCGTCGCCGCCAAGGCCGATGTTGCCAATCCTGACAAGCTCAAGAAGCTTACCGCGATGGCCAAGCGTCGCAAGCTCCCGTTCTACGCCATCTCCGCAGTCACTGGCGAAGGCATCGAGCCCCTGAAACACGCCATCGCGAAACTCGTCGAAACCCACCGTCCGATCGACCTCGAGCCCGAGCCGCTACCACCCGCGAAACTGAAGCCCAACTACCCACCGCCACCCGGATCAGCACGCGGTCGCGCCTAGTTTCTTCGAACCATTCGAAACTGGCCGCGAACCTCAGCATCCGGCGACAAGCCGATATACTTCTCTCGCAAAAGATTCAACGCTCTGCGTCCTCTGGAAGTATGTCCCCTTCCAGGAGATCTCAGAGCTCATCGAAAGGCCCTGTCATGCTCATGCCTCGCTCCGCCGCTGCCTTCTGCCGCACCATCACAGCCGCAGCCCTTCTCTCCGCGAGCATCTTCGCCTCCGCGCAGTTCGTTGGCAACGATCCGCAGGCCGTAGAAAAGCGTGTAGACAGTCTCCTGTCTAAGATGACACTCGAAGAGAAGGTCGACCTCATCGGCGGCGACACTCCCTTCCGCACCCACGCCATTCCCCGCCTCGATATTCCCTTCTTCCAGATGGCCGACGGTCCCGTCGGCGCGCACATCCCTGCCCCCACCATCGCTTACGCCGCCGGTATTGGTCTCGCTGCGTCGTGGGATACCTCGCTCGCACTGAACATCGGCCAGCAGCTCGGCCGCGACTCACGCTCCCGTGGCGCAGCCTTCATCCTCGGCCCCGGCGTCAACATCTACCGCGCCCCCATGAACGGCCGCAACTTCGAGTACTTCGGCGAAGATCCCTTCCTCGCCAGCGCCATCGCCGTCGGCTACATCCGCGGCGTTCAGCAGCAGGGTGTCTCCGCCACCGTCAAACACTTCCTCGGCAATAACTCCGAGTACCTCCGCCACGACTCCGACTCCATCATCGACCAGCGCACCCTGCGCGAGATCTACATGCCCGTCTTCGAGGCTGCCGTCAAAACCGCAAAGGTCGGCGCCATCATGGACTCCTACAACCTCACCAACGGCGCGCACATGACGCAGAACAAGCCTCTCAACGTCGACGTCGCCAAAGACCAGTGGCACTTCCCCGGCATCATCATGTCGGACTGGGTCGCCACCTACGACACCGCCGCAGCCGCAAACGGTGGCCTCGATCTCGAGATGCCCTACGGCGTCTACTTCGCTCCGGAAAAAATTCTCCCGCTCATAAAAGACGGCACCATCTCCCAGGCCACGCTCGACGACAAGGTTCGCCGTATCCTCCGCGTCGCAGCAGACTTCGGCTGGCTCGATCGCCCCCAGCTCGACATCGACATCCCACGCTACAACATTCAAGGCCGCGAAGCCTCCCTGCAAGCCGCGCTCGAAGGCGCCGTTCTGCTTAAGAACGAAGATCACGCCCTCCCGCTCGACAAGAAATCCATCAAGACCATCGCTGTCATCGGACCCACCGCCACCCAGACCGTTACCACCGGCGGCGGCAGCGGCGAGGTCGTCAGCTTCGCCAGCACCAACCTCCTCGTCGGCGTCAGCAACTATCTCGGCGATCAAGCCAAGGTCCTCTACGCACGCGGTCTCTACAGCACCTTCCAGATGTCGCGCCTCACCCACTTCACCACCGACGCCGAGGGCACCACCACTGGCGTCACCCACGTCACCTACGCCAAAGCGAACCTCGAAGGTGACGTCACCAGCACCGTAACCGAGGCCACTCTCGGCACCGCCGGTTCCACACGCCGCGAACCCGAGGAGCAGGAGCTCAACGCCCTCACCGCGCACAGATCCGCCAACCCCTACGTTCGACCCACCAACAGCAGCAAGTGGACCGGCTACTACACGCCCGCGGAGGCAGGAAAGTTCGCCATCTTCGTCCAGACCGACGGCAAGTATCGCCTCCTCGTTGACGATGCCGTCGTCTTCGACAGCTCCGTCGTTCCCAAGTACATCCTCAACCAGGCCACACTCGATCTCACCAAGGCTCCACACAAAGTCGTCCTCGAGCAGCTCTCTCAGCAGATCGGCTCCGTCTCCGGCATGCGCGCCGGCATCGCTCCCCTCGCCACCATCGTCGAAAAAGATGCTCTCGCCATGGCCTCCAAGGCGGACGCCGTTATCCTCGCCGTGGGCTTCAACGCTGCCTCCGAATCCGAAGGCGGAGATCGCAACTTCGAGCTTCCCGTAGGTCAGGAGCAGCTCATCCAGCAGATCGCCGCCCTCGGCAAAAAGACCATCGTCGTCATCACCTCCGGCGGTAGCGTCGATGTCTCCAACTGGCAAGACAAAGTCCAGGGCATCTTCGAGACCTGGTACTCAGGCGAAGAGGGCGGTGTCGCCGCGGCCCGCCTGCTCTTCGGCGATGCCAATCCCTCCGGCCACCTGCCCATTAGCTGGGAGAAGCAGATCACCGACAACCCCAGCTTTAAAAGCTACTATCCCGATCCCGGCACCGACAAGATCGTCTATCGCGAAGGCATCTTCATGGGCTATCGCGGCTACGAGCACAACCACGTCGAGCCGCAGTACCCCTTCGGCTACGGCCTCTCCTACACCACCTTCTCCTTCAGCAACCTTAAGAGCGCACCCTCCGGCGACGGCCGTTTCAATGTAACCTTCGACGTTACAAATACTGGACAACTCCCCGGCGCCACGGTAGCGCAGCTCTATGTGGGCGAAGCCTCTCCTAAAGTCGAACGGCCCGCTAAAGAACTGAAGGCGTTCCAGCGCGTCCTCATGCGGCCCGGCGAGACCAGGCACGTCGTCGTCGATCTCACACCGCGAAGCTTCAGCTATTTCGACGTCAAGTCGTCCTCATGGCACGCCGATGCGGGATCGTACAATCTGATGCTGGGAGACTCGTCCCAGAACATCCAGCAGAAGATCACGATTCAACTACCCAAGTCGCTCACAACCTCTGTAAGCGAGTAAAGCCAAGCGCCTGCGCGGCGAGCGATCACTTCGTGATTTCTATACCGCGTTGCGCGGTCCTCCCGCTGGTCGGCACAAAGATCGAAGCGACCAACGGGAGCCGCACCCGAAGGGATATCAAAATCACCCGAAGTGATCGCCGCCCGCGCAGGGCGCTCGTCCGGCAGGACATATCTCTACTACCGCGTCTTACCCCTCACCGACGCAAACAGACCCGGCCCCACCTCGATCAGCCGCGGCATCATGTTGAAGACCGACACCTGGCTCCAGGGCTCACCGCTCCGTGTACGAAACCCCTTCTCGTTCAGATCGCTGACGATGTGCGAGTAAGAAAAGTCCTGCCCCAGTAGATCCATCATCAGCATCAGCGCCCGGTTCTCCGTCGGATCAACCTCCAGCCGCATGCAGTCATCCGAGATGCGCAGGCCATAAGGTATCTCCTCGCTAGCGACTCCCTCCCTCGGTGCCTCCGAATCAGGCAGCTCCCGCCGCCACTCGATCGACACCATCTGCCATCCAGCCTTGGTACGCTGCTCCATCACATCGGGACTAAACGGCCCGGAGATCACATCGCGAATCCGTTCAAAGTACGCCATGGCAAGCCTCCGCACATCGTCTTTCCACGTGGTCTAACCGCAATTAGCCAGCCAAAGCAAAACGCATCGTCTGATCCCGCAAAGCGCTCATCACAGAAGAAATAGCCACAGACCGCAACGAAACCTCCACCTCCACATATGTCCACTTTCGCAAATCCTGTTCGCTTTCGGACGCCCGCAGAGTCTTACGGATCTTTGTCATCTGTTTGTCAGATAGCCTCTGTCCAAAAGGGTTTGAAGCTCCCATCCCGTAAAATATCCTCACGGGAGTTGTGATGCAGACAGCAGATAATCTTTGCCCCGGGATACTTCACGCGGTTCCGGCGAAAGATGGCTTGCTGGTTCGCATAAGAACTCCCGGCGGCCTGATCGACGGCAACCAGCTCAAGGCAATCGCCCACGCCGCCGAAGCCTTCGGCCAGCCCATCGTCGACATCACCGCCCGCGCTAACATCCAGCTGCGCGGCATCCGCCAGCAGGATCTCGCCTCGCTCGTCGAAGCCCTCGCCTCCGTCGACCTCATCCCCTCCGTCCCGCACGACCGCATTCGCAACATCGCCGCCAGCCCCCTCGCTGGCCTCGACCCCGAAGAGCTACTGGACGCTCGCCCGCTGGTACGAAGCCTCGATCACGCGCTCATCAACGACCCATCCCTCGCATCGCTCCCACCCAAGTTCAACTTTCTGATCGACGGAGGAGGACGACGCTTCGACACCGACGCAGCCGACATCGCCCTCAGCGCCATCGATCTTTCCGGTAGCATACGTTTGCACCTCACCATCGGAGGCGTCGCATCCGGCCTCGCCGTAGCTGTCGAACACGCCGTCGAGTGCATGGTCGAAGCCGCACACACATGCCTCGCTCTCTCCGCCGAACACGCAATCCCCTGCCGCGCAAAAAAAATCGCCTCCACAGACGGTGCACTCGCTCAACTCATCGCCCGCCTCTCACCCATGCTTCTCCCATGCCCAACTCCAGCGCACTCCCCGCAGATCTCACCCGCTCCCATCGGCATCATCCCCTCCACACAACGAGGCCAAATCCACATCATCCCGTCCATCCCCCTCGGACGCATGACCTCGACACAGGCACAAGGCGTCGCAGAGATTGCACTCCGCTACGAAGCCGATCTCCGGCTCGCCCCCTGGCGCGGAGTCGTCCTTGCATCACTTCCCGCACAAGCAATCGACACCATCCTCGCCGAGCTACAGAACCTCGGCCTTCCCTCTGACGCCAGCGATGGATTCGCCGGCATCGCCGCCTGCGCAGGCATCAGCGGATGCGCCTCCTCACTCGCCGACGTCCGCCACGATGCAGCCCTGCTGGCACAACGTTTAGCCGGAAGCAAAATCTATCAAGGCTGGACCATCAACCTCTCCGGCTGCGACAAGCGCTGTGCCATGCGCAACGGCGCCACCGTGGAGTTGGTCGCAACCCCATCCGGGTATAACCTAAAGCTGGACGGAGCCCCTCTCCGTCCCGGATGTTCGTCTGAAGCTGCGATTGACTTGGCTGTCTCTTCGCTATCCGGCGAGCCACGACCAGAAAGCGAACTATGAGTCTTACGTACGTCAAAGACGGTGCAGCGATCTATCGCGAATCCTTTGCAATCATCCGAGCCGAAGCCGATCTCTCCCGCTTCTCGCCGGAGCTGAGCCGCGTCGTCGTCCGCATGATCCATGCTTGCGGCATGACCGATCTTCCGAAGTACATCTCCGCCTCGCAAGGAGCAGCCGAGGCCGGACGAAAGGCCCTGCTCTCCGGCGCGCCGCTTCTCTGCGACTCCGAGATGTCGGCCAAAGGCATCACCCGCTCCAGGCTTCCCAGCCAAAACGAAGTCGTCTGTACCCTCGCTGATCCCCGCACCCTAGCACTCGCCGCACAGCTTGGAACCACGCGCAGTGCCGCTGCACTCGACCTGTGGAGCGACCGCCTCGGCGGCTCCGTCGTTGTCATCGGCAACGCGCCCACCGCTCTCTTTCGCCTGCTTGAGCTTCTCGAAACAGGCGCACCCAAGCCTGCACTCATCCTCGGCATCCCCGTCGGCTTCGTAGGCGCGGCAGAGTCGAAGGACGCCCTCGCCCGCAACCAACTCGGCCTCCCTTACATCACCGTCCTTGGCCGTCGCGGCGGAAGTGCAATGGCTGCCGCCGCCGTCAACGCGCTGGCGAGCGAGGCAGAATGACCCTTCCAACGCATCCGCCAACGCAGCCTGGACGTCTCTTCGGAGTAGGCCTCGGCCCAGGCGATCCCGAACTCGTTACCCTTAAGGCCCTGCGCATCATCCGCGAGGCGCACGTCATCGCCTTCCCCACCGCAAAGCACGGTCGCAGCATAGCCCGCTCCATCGTCGCCTCCGAGCTCACCCACGGACAGATCGAACTTCCCATGGTCTATCCCCTCACCACAGAAGCTCCCAGCGACCCCGGTGGCTACGACGCTGCAATCGAAGACTTCTACGACCGCACCGCCGAAGAGATCAGCGTCCACCTCCAGCAGGGCCGCGACGTCGCCGTCCTCTGCGAAGGCGACCCCTTCTTCTACGGCTCGTACATGTACTTGCACGACCGCCTCGCCCATCGTTTCCTCACCGAGGTCGTGCCCGGAATATCCTCCGTCACCGCAGCCTCCTCGCGCCTCGGCATCGCGCTCGTGCGCCGCGATTCTGTCATGACCGTGCTGCCCGCAACGCTCTCCGAAGATCAGCTCGAACAGAAACTCAGACAGCCCGGCGCATTCGTCATCATCAAAATCGGCCGCAACTTCGCCAAGGTAAAAAATGCCCTCCGCCGCGCCCGCATAGAAGACCGCGCCTACTACATCGAGCGCGCCACCATGGCCGCCGAACGCGTCCTCCGCGTGCAAGATGTAGATCCCGAGTCCGTCCCATACTTCTCCCTCATCGTCATTCCAAACGCGGTCCCAAACGCTATCTCAGATCCTGCAGCGAACGAAACCGCGCACACCACGAACGCCTCGAACCAGCCAGAGATCGTAGTCCTCGGCCTCGGCCCCGGCGATCCTGACTGGATAACACCCGAGGTCCAGCAAGCTCTCCACGAAGCCACTGACCTCGTCGGCTATCAACCCTACCTCGACCGCGTCCCACACCATCCCGGCCAGCGCCACCACGGCTCCGACAACAAGGTCGAAGCCGAGCGCGCACGCGATGCACTCGCTCTCGCTGCATCGGGCCGTCGCGTCTGCGTCGTCTCCTCCGGCGATCCCGGTATCTTCGCCATGGCCACCGCAGTCGTGCAGGCCATCGAAGAAGGCCCAGAAGCCTGGCGCTCCATCCAACTCCGCGTTCTCCCCGGCGTCTCCGCCATGCAGGCCGCAGCCGCGCGCGCCGGAGCTCCCCTCGGCCACGACTTCTGCGTCCTCTCCCTCTCCAATCGCCTCAAGCCATGGGAGATCATCACTCAGCGCATCCGAGCCGCCATGAGCGCCGATCTCGGCCTCGCCCTCTACAACCCGGTCTCCTCCGAGCGCAGATGGCAGCTCGGCGAAGCCCGCGAGATCATGCTCCAATATCGTCTTCCGCAGACACCCGTCGTCCTCGGCTACAATCTCGGCAAGCCCAACGAGCGCGTCGTCATCACCGATCTCGGCAGCCTCGACCCTGCAACCGTAGATATGCAGACCATCCTCCTCATCGGCTCCTCGACCACAAAGATGTTCGCCCTCGCCGATGGCCGCAAGCTCGTCTACACCCCCCGAACCTACGGCACTGCCGACTTAAAAACTGACGCCCTCACTTCAGCAGCGACAAAAGAAGGAACAAAAGAGATAGGCATGGAGATCGCAACCGGAGCCGCAACCCCGTGACCCTCCCCACTGCCCTCCGTCGCGGATGGACCACCGGCGCCTGCGCGACGGCCGCGGCCAAGGCAGCCTACACCGCCCTCCTCACCGGCAGCTTTCCGGACCCCATCCAGATCACCCTCCCCGCCGGCCGCCAGGTCTCCTTCGTCCTCGCTCAACAAACCCACGGCGACGATTACGCCACCGCCGGCATCGTAAAAGATGCAGGCGACGATCCCGACGTCACTCACGGTGCCCTCATCCTCGCCACCGTGCGCCGCGCCCAGCTCAACACCGGAGTCAGCTTCCGCGCCGGTCCCGGCGTAGGCACCGTCACCAAGCCCGGTCTCCCCCTTGCCATCGGAGAACCAGCCATCAACCCTATGCCCAGGGAGATGATGCGAACCGCCATCGCCGAGGTCGCTCATCAGCTCTCCGACACCACCGACGTCATCATCGAGATCTCCATCCCCAACGGCGAAGCCATCGCCCTCAAGACCATGAACCCCCGCCTGGGAATCCTCGGCGGCTTATCCATCCTCGGCACCACCGGTATCGTCATCCCCTACTCCTGCGCCGCCTGGATCGCCTCTATCCACGAAGGTATTGACGTCGCCCGCGCCCTCAACCTTCCCCACATCGCTGGAGCCACCGGTTCCACCTCAGAGGCCGCCGTCGCCCACCTCTATCAACTCAGCGAGAGCGCCCTCATCGACATGGGCGACTTCGTCGGCGGCATGCTCAAATACATCCGCACCCATCCCGTGCCGCGCGTCACCATCGCCGGAGGCTTCGCCAAGATCTCCAAGCTTGCCCAGGGCCGCCTCGATCTTCACTCAGCCCGCAGTCAGCTCAACCTCGCCGAGCTCTCCCAACTCGCCGCAACTCTCGGAGCCTCGCCCGAACTCCAACAGCAGATCCTTCACTCCAACACCGGCCTCGAGACCCTTCAGCTCGCCACCAGACAAGGCGTCCCCCTCGCCCAGGCGGTCGCTCTCCAAGCCCGCGCCGTCGCAGAGCGCGTCCTCGAAGGAACCCCCATCACCCTCGACGTCGTCATCATCGACCGCGAAGGCACCCCCATCGCCTCCGCTCCCGGCCCAGCCTGAGAGACAGTCCATCTCACATGCCACCACTTGATAAATTAGAAGAAGCCAAACCTCTCATTACACACCCTCGGAATCGCACAGGAACTATGTCCCCCATCAGCCCATGGCTATCGATCGTAGGAGTTGGTGAAGATGGTTGGGACGGTCTCACCTCCACCGCACGCCAAGCCGTCGCATCCGCTGAGGTCCTCTTCGGAGGCGCACGCCACCTCGCCCTCATACCACCCAACTCAGCGACCAGACACATCTGGCAATCCCAGATCTCTCAAAGTGTAGATGACCTCCTCACCCACTACAGAGGCCACACTAAAGTCTGTGTCCTGGCCAGCGGCGATCCCATGTTTCATGGCATCGGCACCCTCATCACCCGCCGCCTCGACCCCTCCGAGTACCAAGTCCTCCCGCAGCTCTCCGCCTTTACCCTCGCCTGCGCCCGCCTCGGCTGGCCCAGCTCCGACACCCCCCTCGTCTCCCTCGTCAACAGCCCCGCCGAGTCCATCGTCCGCCATCTCTACCCCGGCCAGCGCCTCGTCATCTACTCCCGCGACCGCACCACCCCCGCCGCCGCAATCGATCTTCTGCAACGCCACGGCTACAGCCGCAGCCAGGTCACCGTCTTCGACCGCATCGGAGGCCCCGCCGAAACCCGGCACGACACCATCGCCTCCTCCTTGCCCGCCAACGAGTTCGCCGACCTCAACGTCATCGCCGTCCTCTGCGTAGCCGATCCCACAGCCCATCCCCTCTCACCCATCCCGGGCCTCCACGATGACGCCTTCGACACCGACGGCCAGTTCACCAAACGAGAGGTCCGCGCCGCCACCCTCGCCCGCCTCGCACCTCTCCCCGGCCAAACCCTGTGGGACGTCGGCGCAGGCACCGGCACCGTCGGCATCGAGTGGATGCGCGTCCATCCCTCCTGCCGCTGCATCGCCTTCGAGCAGCGTCAGGACCGCGCCGACCGCATCGCCGTCAACGCCCGCCGCCTCGGCGTACCCGGCCTGCAAGTCGTCTTAGGCTCCGCCCCAGCCATCTTCGAAGGTGCAGGTCTCAGGGGATACGACGCAAGAGATACCCCCCCGCCCGACGCAATCTTCCTCGGCGGAGGCATCACCGTACCCGGCCTCATCGAAGCCTGCTGGAGTCGTCTTCCCATCGGCGGCCGCCTCGTCGCCAACACCGTCACCGTCGCCGGCGAAGCCGCTCTCGCCGCCTGGCAGGCCACCCACGGCGGCGACCTCATCCGCATCGCCGTCTCCCGCGCAGCCCCCATCGGCGGCATGCTCGCATGGCGTCCCCTCAGCCCCATCACCCAACTGGCGGCAACCAAGTCATGACCCAACAGATAGCCATCGGCATCGGAGCCTCGTCCAAAGCAGTCGCTCAAGACATCCTTACTCTCATTCAAAGCTGCATCCTCAAAGTCGATGCCGCCACAACCGCAAGCACAACCCAACACCCAACCATCCCAACAATCCTCGCCACCCTCGACCGCCGCGCCGACATCGCCTCCGTCGTAGCCTCCACGCTTGGTCTCCGCCTCGTTCTTTTTCCCGCAACTGTCCTCGCCGAAGTCCGCGGCGTCAAAACCATATCCTCCATCGCCGCCCGCACCACTGGCAGCCCCAGCATCGCTGAGGCCGCCGCCCTCGCCGCCCTGGGAGACCGCGCCCATCTCCTCCTCGAGCGTCAAACCGGCAATCAATGCACCTGCGCAATGGCGGTTCTTCCATGACAAACATGACAGTTCACTTCATCGGAGCCGGCCCCGGAGCCAGCGACCTCCTCACCCTCCGCGGCCGCGACCTCATCCAATCCTCGCCCGTCTGTCTCTACGCCGGCTCGCTCATACCCCAGGGCATCCTCGCCCACGCGCCACCCGGAGCCCGCATCGTCGACACCTCCGAACTCACCCTCGACCAGATCATCGAAGAGATCGTCGACGCATATAAGCGCAACCTCGACGTAGCCCGCCTCCACTCCGGCGACCTTTCCATATGGAGCGCGCTCGCCGAACAGACCCGCCGCCTCACCGCTCTCGGCATCCCCTACGACATCACCCCCGGAGTGCCATCCTTCGCCGCCTCTGCCGCCGCTCTCGGCCAGGAGCTCACCCTCCCCGAGGTCGCCCAGACCCTCATCCTCACCCGCACCGCAACCCGCTCCACCAAGATGCCTCTCGGCGAAGACCTCATCACCCTCGGCCGCACCGGCGCTACCATGGCCATCCATCTCTCCATCCAGAACCTCGACCAGATCGTCTCTCAGCTCTCACCGCTCTACGGCCCCGACTGCCCCGTCGCGGTGGTCTACCGCGCCAGTTGGCCCGACGAAAAGATTCTCCGTAGCACCCTCGCCGAAATCAAAGAGGTCATCGCTCAATCGGGCATCGAGCGCAACGCCCTCATCTTCGTCGGCAGATCGCTGGGCCAAACCGCCTTCGGCGAAAGTTACCTCTACTCCAAAGCCCGAGACCGCACAGAGTAACAGCGACCAACGGGAGCCGCACCCGAAGGGTATATAAATCACGAAGTGATCGCCGTCCGGGCAGGGCATATCTTTCTATAAAACCATGACCAAACGCATCCTCATCCTCGGAGGCACAAGCGACGCTCTCGAACTAGCCAACCACCTCTCCACGAACGAGCGCTTCCGCCTGATCTACTCCCTCGCCGGTCGAGTCGAACACCCACGCGTACCCAATCAGAGTTGCGAGATCAGAAAAGGAGGATTCGGCGGCATCGACGGCCTCGCCTCCTATCTCACCACCCATCGCATCCAAGCCATCATCGACGCAACCCACCCCTTCGCCGCACAGATCACCCGCCACGCCGAAGTCGCCTCGCAAACCACCGGCATCCCCCTCCTTATCTACGCAAGACCACCATGGACCTCTCTCCCGCAGGACCGATGGCACGAAGTACCCAACCTCCAACACGCCGCCGCCCTCATCCCATCCCTGGGCAGACGAGTCTTCCTCGCCATAGGCCGACAGGAGGTCTCCGTCTTTGCTTACTGCACGGATGCACACTTCCTCATTCGCTCCATCGAACCACCCACCGGCCCTCTACCCCCCGACGCCAACATCCTTCTCGCCCGCGGCCCCTTCTATCTTGACGACGAACTCACCCTTCTTCGCGACCACGCCATCGATGTGATCGTCACAAAGAACAGCGGAGGCCCCGCCACCTATCCCAAAGTAGAAGCCGCCAGAGAGATGCAGATCCCCGTCATCATGGTGCAGCGCCCACCCGCGACCTCCGCCCGGCCTGTCACCACGATCCCCGCCGTAGAAGAGTGGCTTAAAAGCTAAACGCCTGCGCGGCGAGCGATCACTTCGTGATTTACATGCCGCGTCGCGTAGTCCTCCCGTTGGTCAGCACAAAGATAGAAGCGACCAACGGGAGCCGCACCCGAAGGCGTATATAAATCACGAAGTGATCGCCCGCCCGCGCAGGGCGACCGGCCGTCAGGCCCTATCTCTATTCCTCATCCAAATCATGCACCGGCTGCTTCGCCGAAGCCAAAATCTTCTCCGTCAACATCGGCGGCACCAAATCATAGTGCCCCATCTCCATCCTGAAGCTCCCCCGCCCCTGCGTCATCGACGTCAGGGTCGTGCTGTAGCTCAACATCTCAGCCATCGGCACCTCCGCACGCACCATCGTCCCCGCGCCTCCGCTCTCCATCCCCAGCACCCTCCCACGCCGTCCCGTGAGGTCCCCAATCAGCGCCCCCGCAAACTCATCCGGAGCCTCCACATCAACGCGCATTACCGGCTCCAATAACGCGGGCCTCGCCTGCTCCATGCACTTCCGAAATGCCAGCCGCGCCGCCATCTTGAACGACATCTCACTCGAGTCCACCTCGTGAAAACTGCCGTCGAACACCGTCACCTTGATATCGACCACCGGAAAACCTGCCAGAAATCCACGCGCCGCACACTCATGCACACCCTTCTCCACTGCAGGCACATACTGCCGCGGAATCGCACCGCCAAAGATATCGTTGGCAAACACCACCCCACTCCCGCGCGGCAGCGGCTCAATGCGCAGCCTGCAATCGCCGAACTGCCCATGCCCCCCGGTCTGCTTCTTATGTTTCCCCTGCGCCTCCGCTCGCGCCCGAATCGTCTCCCGATACGGAACCTTCGGCGCTCGCAGGATCACATCCGTGTGATACCGCCGCTTCAACTTCGACACCGTCGATTCAATATGCAATTGCCCCGCCCCCGCCACCAGAAACTCGCTCGTCTGCGGATCGCGAAAGAAGCGCAGCATCGGATCGTCTTCCATCAATTTGTGCAGCGCAGGCGCAAGCTTATCCTCATCCGCTCTCGACCTCGGTTCAATCGCATACGTCATCGCCGGCTCCGGCATCACCGCCGGCTCCAGAAAGATCTCATGCGCCTTGTCCCCCAGCGTGTCCCCAGTCAGCGTCACCCGCAGCTTCGCCACCGCCCCCAGATCGCCCGCATGCAACTCCTGCACCTCCACCGCTTTTCGCCCCTGCATGATGCACAGATGCGCCAGCCGCTCCGGCTCATGACGCGTAAAGTTCTGCACCACCGTATCCGTCTTCATGGACCCTCCCACCACCTTGAAGAACGAGATCTTCCCTGTAAACGGATCCGTCATCGTCTTGTACACATACAGCGCCAGCGGCTCGCCATCCTCCACCCGCCGCATCACAATCTCCTCCTGCCCCACATCATGAAGAACACCATTTCCTTGCATCATCGCTCGCGCCGCCAAAGGCTCTCGCTCCGTCGGAGCAGGCGCATACACTTTCAGAAAGTCCAGCAGATGATCCGTCCCCACATTCTTCAGTCCGCTCGCATACAGCACCGGAAAGATCCGATCCTCCCGAATCGCCTCATGCAGCGCCGTCACCAGATGAGCCTCGGGAATTGTTCCGTCCCGGAAGAACTCCTCCATCAACTCATCCTTCCCCTCCGCCACCAGCTCCACCAAAGCCTCGTGCGCCTCCTTCGCATCCGCCATCACCGTCGCCGGAATCTTCCCCACCTCCCCATGCCCATCCCCATCCGGCTTATATAAAAACGCGTTCATCGTCACCAGATCCACCACCCCATGAAACCCAAGCTCATCCACAATCGGAAGCTGCACCGGCACTACCTGCCGCCCCCACCGCTCCTGCATCAGCTCGATCATCCTCCTCCGACCCAGCCTGCTATCCGCCTTCGCATGATCTACCTGGTTCACCACCAACACCCGCGGCAACCCCACCTCAGCCGCATAGTTCCACACCCTGTCCGTCACCGCCTCAGCGCCAATCTGCGCATTCACCACCACCAGCGCCGCCTCCACCGGCAGCATCGCCGCCCTCGCCTCATGCAGAAACATATGAAACCCCGGCGTATCCACTAGGTTGATCTTCACCCCGCTCCACTCCGCAAACGCCACCGCGTTACACATCGTTGTCCTGCGCGCCACCTCCTCCTCGTCATAAGCGGTCACTGCCGAACCATCCTCCACCCGCCCTCGCGCAGGCGTCATCTTCGCCGCGTGCAGCAGCGCCGAAATCAATGTCGTCTTCCCGCTATGCGCCTGACCCACCACCGCAACATTGCGGACATCGCTTCCCATATAGGTCTTCATCATCAGCTCCTCTTTCCACCTCGGCACGTACCGAGATGACAGCGAACTATTAGTGCCTATAGCTGTTACGAATAGAAATCCGTGGGAATGCAGTGCGTCATCCGACCGCCCCATTCCTCTGCCATACCCTCGCGCATCGCAGCGACGGAGGCATCCACATTCGAAGCGCATCAAAGGCGCTCGCCCGGGAAAGCACGGATGCTACCACAAACAACCCAGACTTTTCGCCCCACTCTCCCGGCCATCTTGCACAAACCGAACCCCGCATCGACACGCAACCGCAGTCCCACCCGCACATAACCAAATCCCCCAGGGCATCACGTTCACGCCCCGAGGCATCAAAGTGTATTAGAGCAATAGAGCTATCTCTCGCGGAGGTCACGAGAATCCGGGATGCTGCGAGCATCACCAATACGCGCACTGCCAAGTCCGCGCTGCAAAACCGCCTGAATCAAATTCGTCGCCCGACGATCTCCCCACAGGCCGATCCACAAGTGTACGAACGATCAAACGCAAAGCCCTCATCGTCCCTGCTTCGAAAGGATCCTCCCAGCATGATGCCCCTCCCCAAGGCTCCCTCTCCCCGCCCCGCCCATCTACTCAAAATCGCCCTCGCCTACACCCTCTGCTCCGCCTCCGCCTTCGCCCAGTTCCGCGCCTCCATCCAGGGCACCGTCACCGACCCCACCGGTGCCGTCATCCCCGGTGCCACCCTCACGCTCACCGACACCGACACCAACCACGTCATTACCGCAACCTCCAACACCAGCGGCGTCTATAACTTCAACGCCCTCCCCACCGACCACTTCACCCTCACCGCCGATGCCAAGGGCTTCAAGTCCAACAAGATTCAAGGCGTCCGCATCATCCCCGACCAGCCCAACGCCGTCAACATCCAGCTTGAGATCGGCGACACCTCCACCACCGTCACCGTCAACGGTGACCAGGTCTCCGCGCTCGAAACCGAGACCGCCACCACCAGCGGCGTCGTCGACAGCAACCAGATCCAGCACCTCCCCTCCGCCGGTCGTGACGTCTTCCAGCTCGCGCAACTTGCACCCGGCGTCTTCGGCGACGGCTCGCAGGGCGCCGCCGGTGGTACGCAGAACCTCCCCGGCACCAGCGGCCCTGGAGGCAGCACCAACAGCTCTGGAATCTTCCAGACAGAAAACGGTCCCCAGGTCGTCTCCAACGGCTCGCAGAACTCGACCAACGGCATTAGTATCGACGGCATCAGCACCGTCAGCGCCGTATGGGGCGGAACCTCCGTCATCACGCCTACGGAAGACTCCGTCGGCAGCGTCAAGATCGTCTCCAACTCCTACGACGCAGAGGACGGCCGCTTCACCGGCTCTCAAATTCAAGTCACATCCAAGAGCGGCACCAACGACTGGCACGGCAGCCTCTTCTTCCGCGCCAACCGCCCTGGCCTCAACGCCTACCAGCGCTACAACAGCAGCGGTTTCTTCAACACCGGCACACCCGCTGAGCGTGGTCTCACCCGCGACACCCAGCAGTTCAACCAGTACGGCGGCAGCGTCGGCGGTCCCATCTGGAAGAACAAGGTCTTTGCCTTCTTCGCCTACGAGACCATTCGTAACAACTCCTCCATCACCGCCACCGGCTGGTACGACACCCCCGCCTTCGACGCCCTCGCGCCCGCTAACAGCATCGCATCCACCTACCTCACCTTCCCTGGCGCAGGCGTCGCCTCTGCCGGTCTCATCAATCAGAACTGCGCCAGCATCGGTCTCCAGGAGGACGTCAACTGCCACGCCATCGCAGGTCAGGGCCTCAACCTCGGCTCGCCCATCACCACCGGCCTCGGTAAACAGGACCTCACCTGGAAGAGCGCCACCAACCCCGGCGTAGGGGGCGGTCTCGCGAACGTAGCCGACATCGCCAACTACACCACCGTCAATCCAACTTCGATCACCGAAGCCCAGTACAACGGACGCCTGGACTCCGATGTCACCAAAAAGGACCACGCAGCCTTCGCCATCTATTGGGTGCCGGTCAGTACCACCGACTACAACGGCGCCGTGCGTCCCTACAATCTCTACCACCACATCGGGATCAACGACGCCTTCTCCGTCATCTGGAATCACATCTTCTCCCCCACTCTCCTAAACGAGGCTCGCGCCAACGCCGCCGGCTATCGTTGGAATGAAGTCCTCAGCAATCCGCAGGAGCCCTTCGGCCTGCCCACAGCCACCGTCGATACCTTCGGCACCCTCAACGGCGGTTCACCGGCCTCCACGTACTACGCCTTCGGAGCACCCGGCCCCAGCAACCTCAACCAGTGGACCTATAGCTACAAGGACGTCGCCACCAAAATCTCCGGCAATCACACCATCAAGTTCGGCGGCGAGGTCACCCGGCTCTACTACCTCAACAACCAAACTGCCTCAGCCCGGCCCAGCTACAACTTCTACAACATCTGGGACTTCCTCAACGACGCCCCGCACACCGAGGCTGGCACCTTCAACCCCCTCACCGGCACCCCCACCACCAACCGCCAGGACAACCGCGAGAACATCTACGGCTTCTTCGCCCAGGACGACTGGAAGGCTCTTCCCAACCTGACCTTTAACTTCGGTCTCCGCTACTCCTACTTTGGTTCTCTCACCTCCAAGCAGAACAACCTCAGCACCGTCGTCCTCGGCTCAGGCGCCAGTGCCTTCACCGGCCTCACCATGCGTCGCGGCGGTAGCGTCTGGAGTCCGCAGAAGGGTAACTTCGGCCCCCAGTTCGGCTTCAACTACAGCCCGCCGCACCTCAATAACCGCGTCGTCATCCGTGGCGGCTACGGACTCAACTACAACCAGGAGGAGATCGCGATCGCCTCCAGCGGAACCAATAATCCTCCCGCCATCGTCAACGCCAGCTTCAGCAGTGGAAGCCCTACCAGCATCAACCCCGCCATCGTCTACGCCATCGCGTCCGATCCGCACTCGCTCCTCGGCTACCCCGCCAACCAGAACGCCATCACTGCCTTCAACAGCGCAAATCTGCCCGTCTCCGGAGGCATCGGCGTCACTGCATTCCCGGCAAATCTTCCCACCGCCTACACCCAGCACTTCACGCTCGATACCCAGTACGACCTCGGCCATCAGTTCGTCGCGAACGTCGGTTATCAAGGCAGCGTCACCCATCACACCATCATCCAGTCCAACGCCTACGTCACCGCCGTGGCCCAGGGGCTGCCCCTCAACCCGCTCATCAACCAGGTAGACTTCTACGGCAACAACGGTGGCGCGAACAACAACGCCTTTTTGGTCGGGCTAAAGCACGACATGTCCCATCACTTCCAGGCCGAAGCGCAGTTCCAATGGGCCAAGTCCATGGACGACGCCTCTTCTCCCTTCTACGAAGACCCCTACCCCTACGCCCCGCAGTACGCCCGCGGACGTTCGGACTATAACGTAGGCAAGGCCCTTAAAATCTTCGGCCTCTGGCAGCCCGTCATCTTCCACGGAAGCCACGGCTGGGTCGAGAAGGTCGTCGGAGGCTGGTCCGTCAGCGGCATCTTCAACCTTCACTCTGGCTTCCCTTGGTATCCCGTCGTCAATGTGACAGGCGGCAACCTTTACTATCCCAACAGCGGCTACACCCAGCTCCGTCCCGCCTCCTATAACGGCGGCGCAGGCCACGACACCAGCAACGACGCCTTCAAATCCGGCCCCGGCGTAGGTAGCGGCCAGAACAAGAACTTCCCCCTCGCCGGCCCCAACCAGCCCTACTTTACCCTCCCGGCCTACACCATCGGCTCAGGCATTCCCCAGGCCCCAGGCGTAGCCCGAAACTCCTTAGACGGACCCGGCTACCGCGACGTCGACGCCACCATCACCAAGGCCTTCGGTCTTCCGAAGCTGCCCATACTTGGCGAAGACGCCAAATTCGAAATCCGCGCCGACGCCTTCAACCTCTTCAACCTTCTTAACTTCAATCCCACCAGCATCGCCAACGACGTCTCCTCCACTAACTTCGGCCAGGCCCAAAGCGCCCTAGGCGGCCGCGTCATCAACCTCCAAGCCCGCTTCAGTTTCTAGGGGCATCAATACTTTTCTGAAATAGATCACCTTTCCTGTGCACAAGGCAGAAAAACTGCCTTCATTCTGAGCGAAGCGAAGAACCCTATACTTTTTCTCGAAGTGCTTTGCTCTCCACCATGGGAGAACAATACTTCTAAGACGCGCTGTCAACCTCCCATTGGTTGGGTTTAGTGTCCAGAGTGGTAGGGATGGTTGGCCAGGATGGTGAGGGTGCGGTAGACCTGCTCGGCCAGGACGACGCGGGCTAACTGGTGCGGCAGCGTGATGCGGCCAAGGGAGAACAGAAGGCTGGCGCGCTGGCGGGCGGTGGGGGACCAGCCGTCCGCAGGGCCGATGGCGAGGACGAGACGCTGCGCGCCGCCGTCGCGTATGCGGCCTATGTGAGCAGCGAACTCTTCGGAGGAGTACTGCTGGCCTCGGCTGTCGAGCAGGACAGAGTAAGCGGGGATGCGACCGGGACTGCGGTCGAGCCAGTCGAGCAGAGCGACTTCGGTCTCGAAGAGCTGGGAGTCGCAGGGGGCGTAGTGGCCGATGCGGTCGATGTAGTCGGCGAGGAGGCGGTCGGTCGGCTCAGACTTGCTGCGGGAGCGGCGAGGGAGAATAGAGGTGAGGGTGATCTTCATCGGCTCTGTAGTTTGGCTCGTCGACGCTTAGTTTCGCTATGGGAAATCGATTTGCTCACGCTTCGTGCGTCGGCAGCGGACGAGAAGGCCCCCAGGGGCCAAAGCCCAGATCTGGCGAGAGAGACCCAAGGCTAAAGCCATGGGTCCTTGAAGCTAGAGTATCTTCCTCAATAATGTAGAGCGAGGCGCTTTGAGAAAAACACAGGGGTTCTTCGCTTTGCTCAGAATGACGATAATTTCTACTTTAGAACAACAGCTAAAATTCTCTAGAAGCCTTAAAGCTTGAGGCTACCGGTGCGATTTGAGAAGATCTACTTCTTTTTGGCAACGGCCTTTTTTGTAGTTTTGGCAGGATTTTTTTTGGCAGCGGTCTTTTTCGCTGGGGCCTTTGCAGCTGGCTTGGTTGCGGCTGCTTTCTTCGCGGTGGGCTTTGCGCGTGCAGCCTTCTTCGACGCCGCGGCTTTGATGGGGACGACCTTTTTGCTGACGGCCTTCTTGGCAGTTGTGGCCTTTAGAGCGTCGGCCTTTGGAGCCTTGGCGCGGGTGCTGGTGATGCGTGCCTTCAGGTCGGCGTTCAACTCTTCTACGCTGATGGTGGTTGCGGATTTGCGCAGACGCTCGAGGCCGTAGAAGGCGCGCTTTTCGGCGGAGAAGACGTGGACGATGAAGTCGACGTAGTCCATGAGGATCCACTCGCCCTGGCGGCGACCTTCAACGGAGTTGGGATAAACGCCGAACTCGCGCTTGAGGCGGATCTCGATCTCGTCCGTGATGGCGACGTTCTGGCGGTCGTTGGTTCCGTTGCAGATGAGGAAGTAGTCGGTGAGGCCGCTCTCGGCAGGATCGAGCGCGAGGATGCGGATGTCTTCAGCCTTCTTGTCTTCGCAGGCGGCGGCGGCGGCGAGCAGCAGCTGGTTCGTTTCAATTGTGGGCATGAGACTCCTTGGAGTTCCATGGTAGCGGGTTGTGCGGCTGGAAGCCAGCTTATGTGTGGCGCAGGTAGGACGCAATCTGGAAAATACTGGCGCGCTCGGCTACTTTTTTTCGAGGTGGAGCATGATGCGGTGATTTGCCAGTCTAAGTTCGTCGACGATGACGAAGTAGCGGCTGAAAGACTCGCGGAACAGGTCTTCGGTGATGTGAGCGTAGATGGCGTCGCGGCCGCGGACGAGCTCCTGAAACATGGTGTCGGTGGGGGGAACCCACTCGAGGATGAGGTGGCGCGTCGTCAGGGTGCTGCACAGGCTGGCGATGCGGCCCATGGGGATCTGGCTGCGTAGTAGCAGATGATGCAAGACCGCGAGCATCAGGACGGTATCGAAGTGACCGGTGCATCGGCTGAGGAACGAGGCGTTCTCGCGGTTCTCCCATCCAGCTGCGGGGGTGGGATGGGAGAGATCGACGCACAGCGGGAGGATATTTTTGCCGGTCTCTTTTGCAGAGGAGCAGAGACGGTCGATGGCCTGCAGATCGGTGTCGATGGAGACGACTTCGGCTCCTGCATCGGCGGCGAGGTTGGAGTAGACGCCTGTATTGGAGCCTACATCGAGGACGTGGGTGGGCCGGGCGTTCAGCAGCGCGCGAGTGACGAAACCTCGTTTGCGTTTGTGGTCGTCTTCGTCGTAATGAGTTGCGGTGTGGGCATAGTCCGACCATGTAGAGGAGCGTTGGGCGGGGGTCACCTTGCGCATCTGCAACAGGAGATTTTTGAACGTCTTCTGGAGGATGTGCCTGGCGAGTTCGGGTTCCACGGAACGAGTGGCAATGGTGCCGCCCTTGAGCTTTTTGCTGCCTGCGAGCACGGACGGGAGGGTGACTGCGGAGAGAGCAGGTTGCTGCAGCCTAGCGACCAGGGGAAGCGCGGCGTAGATGTCTTCGGGCTCGTAGCCGTCGCGGCGGATGATGGCTGCCTGCAGGGGCCAACCGAGTCGCGAGTGGGCGAGCATGGGCAGGAGAAACGTCCGGACAAACTGGCCGTAGGCGATCCAGATGGGCCGGTTGGGGTCGGCTCGTTCGATGGAGAGAACGTCGACGAAGATTGGCCGCGCACCTTGAAAGAGGACGTTCAGCGGGGTGGCGTCTTTCAGGATCCAGCCTTGCTGGAGGAGCTCGCTGCAGAGATTCAGCGTGAGTTCGGCGGCGGCGAGCCAGAGTGCGGGCGACCACTCCCAAGGGAAGGATTGAAAGGAGATGCGAGGGTGGCGCAGGACGAGCGTCTCTGCTCCGGCGGGGGATACGATCTCGCTGGCTACGAGGCGGCCTTGTGCGACGAGCTCGTTGGCCAGAGGAGTTGCGAGGAAAGCGAGGATGTCCTGATCGAAGGGCGCATGAATGCTGCGATAGGCGCCGTCAGAGCGAAGTTCGACACTGCCCGCGGGGTCGCGAAAGGTGGTGAGAGGCGGGAAGGTCAGGAGCTCGGCCATAGAGAGAGTTGCGGTGGAGGAAAGGTTGCCACACCACCGGTGTCTCGGCGATGCAGGAGGAAGATCTGAACTATTAGCAAGTCATATAGACCACGGCGCGGATTGAAAAGTTTCATATCAGACCCAGATTTCTCACTCAGATCTCTCAGGATGTGAAGGCGGACGGTACAGCCTGTGTATGTGGATGTACTGCGATATGGCGGCCGGCAGCAGATCGTCGCAGGGGTCGCCCGCTTCGAGACGCTGTCGGAGATCGGTTGATGCCACATCTTCGTGAATGGTCTCGAGCATACGGACGCGGCTGAGCTGTGAGGGGGTGAGGTGCAAGTCGTCGAGGCTGTCGAGTGAGAAACCGGGACGGCTGACGACGATCCACTCCGCGAGTTCGAGCAGGCGTTCGGACTGATGCCAGCGGGGCATGCCGAGGAAGCTGTCCGCGCCGACGAGATTGAAGAGCCTGGCTTCGGGCATCTGCTGGCGCAACGCGGCAAGGGTGTCGACGGTGTAGTTCGGGGTGCCGTCGGGGTGTGGCGCGTCGAGCGTGGAGACGGTGAAGCGAGCGTCGGAAGCGCAGGCGAGTTGCACCATGGCGAGGCGGTCGGCGAATGGGGCCATTGCGCCGTCGGGCTTCAGCGGCTGACGGCCTGCGGGAGTGAATAGCACGGTGTCCAGATGAAAGGCGTTCGCGGCCGCGGTGGCGATGGCGATGTGCCCGAGGTGGGGAGGGTCGAAGGTGCCGCCAAAGAGGGTTACGCGCATGGGATATTGTCTCGCATGGCTTCCGATGCGATAGCGTGCATCTACAGGCCCAGCGCCTCGTTCACGTCGCGGACGAGATTACGCAGATAGCTTCGCTTGTTCAGCAGCGTCACCATTGCCTCCTTCGCCCTGGTCTTTGCGGCCTCGTCGTCTGCATCGACGCCGGCGTCCCAGGCGGACCAGAGTACTTCGAGCTGTGCCTGCGTTTCGACCATCTTTGCGTCGAAGGCGTCCTTGGCGGTCATGAGGTCGCGCCTCAGCTCGGGCTCATCCTCGCCCATCTGCTTGGCTGCGCGCATCTCCTGCAGCTGCATGTTCAACTCAAAAACCTCCTCAAGCAGCTCGGGGGGGACGATCTGTTTTTTCTGCTCTCCTGAGGCGCGGGCCGCATCGGTCGCGGACTTTGACTGCTCCTCGAGCTCTACGCCTTCGAGTGTAAGGAGATATTGGGTTCGCGAGATCGCATCTTTCAGAGTGCGATAGGCGTCGTTGAGCAGTGAGCTTTGAGCGAGAGCGGCCTCCTGCTCCGCCATCGGCTTGGATGCGAAGCGGTCCGGATGGAGCTTGCGGCTCATCGTGTAGAACTGCTTCTCCAACGCCACAACATCCAGCGTCAGTTTGCGTGGGAGATTGAAAAAAGAAAAGTAATCCATCGGTTTTATTCTAGGCTTTCATGCGTCTAGAAGGGACCATTCGTCGCGACGTGTGCAATCACGGCCTCGAGGGGCGCGGTCTGTTTTTTATATGCGGCCAGAATGCAGGTCTTGTCGGTTCCGCAGCGATTGCGGACTGCAGGGAAGGACTGCTGCGAGTCGCCGAGGTCGCCTCGCTGGCCCATACCGACAAACTGGATCGCAATCTCGAAGTAAGCGGTCATGCGTGCGTCGGCTTGCAGAAGCGTGGGAGTACGGCAGATGGTTTTTTCGGTGGGATTGGCTGCTTTCGCGCAGTCGATCGGTGAGGCCGCGTGCGCAGTGAGAGAGGCTACAGCCAACGCCGATGTCAGGTGAACTTTCATCACGCTTGCATGAGCCGCCTCGGTCGCCGGATGGAGTTATGCGGTGAAGCTGGACCCACATCCGCAGCTCTTGGTGGAGTTGGGATTGATGAAGTTGAAGCCCTGGCGCATCAGCGTCTCTTCGAAGTCCAGCACCATTCCATGTAGATAGATGAAGCTTTTAGGATCGACGAACAGGCGGATGGGCGCACCGTTTGTGGGATCGCCTACGGTCGTCATTCCGGAGCCGAAGGAGTAGACGCGATCACGCTCGCGTGGCTGGGTGTCGAAGCGGATGTTGTAGCTCAGTCCGGAGCAGCCGCCTCCCTGAATGCCAACACGGAGGCCGCCCTGATCAGGCGAGACGTTCTCCTTCGCCATAGCGATGCGTATCCGCTTGAGCGCCTTGTCGGTGATCTGAATTCCCTTCTTTCCTGGCTCCTGATCTTCGGCGGTGAGCACATTCATTCCGGCAAGCGGGTCTTTCTTCTCACCGGAGACAGCAGCAGCGTGGGCTGCCTCCATCTCTGCCGCGGTTTGTAGGGTGACCATCGCCATATCGCCGTCCTTACCTTCAATACAACGTCATCAATACAATACGGTAGCGACGCGACTGATTCATGCGCCGCTACCGTTGTCTCTAACTCATGCTGCCGCTCTGAAGCTTAGTGAGCAACCGCAACTGCCGCCGGTTCGGCGACGCTGTTCTTCTTCTTCCAGTCGCCGATCGCCGCACGGATCGCGTCTTCTGCGAGGACCGAGCAGTGAATCTTAACCGGAGGAAGCGCAAGCTCCTTCACGATATCGGTGTTCGAGATTGCGAGCGCCTCGTCGATGGTCTTGCCCTTCACCCACTCGGTTGCGAGCGAGGAAGAGGCAATGGCCGAGCCGCAGCCGAAGGTCTTGAACTTGGCATCTTCAATCACATTGGTCTCGGGGTTGACACGAATCTGAAGCCGCATCACGTCGCCGCACTCGGGTGCGCCCACCAGGCCGGTGCCAACTTCGCTCGAAGCCTTGTCCATCTGACCGACGTTCCGGGGATTATTGTAGTGGTCAATTACCTTGTCGCTATATGCCATGATTACTGCCCTCCATCGGGTCTCACTTCTTTAGATGATAACTCTTATCGTTATGGTGCGCGCTTTACGACAGCCACCAGATTAGTGCGCTGCCCACTCAATCTTTGTGAGGTCGATGCCTTCCTTGACCATCTCGTACAGGGGCGAGAGCTCACGCAGTTTGGAGACGACGTCGATCAACTTATCAGAGACGTAGTCCACTTCGGCCTTAGTGTTGAAGCGGCCAAGTCCGAACCGGATGGAGCTGTGCGCCACGTCGTCGCCCAGGCCCAAAGCCTTCAATACATATGATGGCTCGAGTGTGGCCGAGGTGCAGGCCGAACCGGAGGAGACCGCGATGTCGTTGATTCCCATCAGCAGACTCTCTCCCTCGACGTAGACGAAGCTCATGTTGAGGTTGCCGGGCAGGTGATGGTCCATGTTGCCGTTGACGTGCACGTAGTCCAACGCCTTCTCAAACTTGGCTTTGAGGTAGTCGCGAAGCTCGATGAGGCGCTTGCTCTCGGCCTCCATCTCCTCGCCCGCGATCTCGCAAGCCTTGCCGAGGCCGACGATACCCGGGACATTCAGTGTGCCGGAGCGCATGCCGCGCTCGTGGCCTCCGCCGTTGATCTGTTCGGAGATCTGCACGCGCGGATTGCGGCGACGAACGTAGAGCGCTCCTACACCCTTGGGTCCGTAGATCTTATGCCCGGAGAGTGAAAGCACGTCGATATTGTCTTTCTGCACATCGACAGGGATCTTGCCGACTGCCTGCACGCCATCGGTGTGGAAGATAACGCCCTTTTCGTGGCAGAGCTTGCCGATCTCGGCGATCGGTTGGATTACGCCAATCTCGTTGTTCGCATACATCAGGCTGACGAGGATGGTCTTGTCGTCGATGGCGTGCTTCAGGTCTTCGATGTCGACGAGGCCGTCTGCCTGTACCGGCAGGTAGGTGACGCGATAGCCCTGCTTCTCGAGCTTCTTGCAGGTGTCGAGCACAGCCTTATGCTCGGTAACCTGGGTGATGATGTGGTTGCCGCGCTCGCGGTACATCTCTGCGATGCCCTTGATGGCGAGGTTGTTGGACTCGGTGGCGCCGCTGGTGAAGATGATCTCTTTTGCGGTCGCGCCGATCAGTTTGGCGATCTGTTCGCGTGCCTTTTCGACGGCCTGTTCCGCCTCCCAGCCAAAGGAGTGGTTGCGGCTGGCAGCGTTACCGAAGACCTTGCCGAAGTACGGCATCATGGCATCCAGCACGCGTGGATCCATCTGCGTCGTTGCGTGGTTATCCATATAGATCGGCAGCGTGACGCCGGCCGGCAATGGTTTGGTGGACTCACTGATCACTACGCCGTTGTTGCTCATATCGTTGCTCATCGTTACTCCTGAACTTTTGTGTGATCGTTAAAAACTATTCCGTTGCCAGCCGATGATCGCGCCGGTTGAATGCTAGATTGCGATGCTTACCAGACCACCGCCCACCGGGGCGCCTGTCCCGGCATGCTCTCCGTCTCCAGATTCGATCAGGTCTGCGATGCGGATGCCATTCAGCAGATCCTTGATGCTGTCGTTTACTTTACGCAGTGGTTCTTTGATGGTGCAGTGACCCGCAAGGTCGCAAGTTCCGTGGATCGTAATGCAGCTTGTGATGAAGAGCGGCCCGTCGATGGCACGAATGACCTCGAACGCTGTGATCTCATTTGACCGCCGGGCGAGTGCGTATCCGCCGTTGGTACCGGCGTGGGAGACGAGAAGACCGGCCTTCGCCAGTGTCTGCAGAATCTTTGCGAGGAGCTGCGGAGGAATATGGTAGGCCTCGGCGATGTCCTTCGCGCTATGCGCGCTGCCGTCGGTCTGCTCTGCAAGATACTTCAGAGCCATCAGACCGTAATCCGCTTTTTTGGTCAGACGCAGCATATAGGATTCGCTCCCGCACCGGAAAATTGTTACAACTCAGACAATTCCAGTCCTAGATAGTGTACGTCCGGAGCGTCCGGCATGCAACCATGCTTTGTCACGCACTTGCCATAAATTCACCACGTATTTGCAAGGCGAAATCCAGCCAAATCGGTGTTGACAAGGAAGGCGTGGACGGGCAAAATCCATACCATTCATACCTTCCTCCCCCCAAATGACAGCTACTTGCAAACATCCCATCGTTAAGATCGTCGCCCGCGAGGAAGACGCGGAGTTCGTTGAATGCCAAAGCTGTGGAGAAGTATTTGATTCCGCAGAGTTTAGCGATATCGCCATAGAAGAGGAAGAGTCACTGACCAAGACGCCGGCTGAAGATTAAGCGGCTGTCTGTTCGTGAGGGGAGCTCATCCTCTGAATCACAATAAAAGCATACTGGGCGGCAGATAAGGGAGCTAGCACCGCGATGGCGCGCAGCAGAACGTCGCGCAGTGTCGAGAGCTGCGTTGCGGCGAAGATCTTCTGACAGAGCACCGCGATCAGGGCAATGATCTGCATGAGTGTGTTGAGTTTGCCGAAGAGGCTGGGGCGGAAGTCGCGCAGGCTCCCTGTGGCGAAGAGCAGCGTGGAGATCAGCAGAATTCCTACGTCGCGGCTAAAGACAAGTACCGTGACATAGCGCGGGATCAGGCCAACGTGGGTCAGGACCACAAAGAGAGTGCTGAGGAGGAGCTTGTCGGCGATAGGGTCGAGATACTGTCCGAGCGTCGTCTTTTGACTGAGCCATCGTGCCAAGAGTCCGTCGAGCGCGTCGCTGATACCGGCGAGCATAAAGAGCGCGAAAGATGCAGTGTAGTGCCCGTCCAGGATCTCGATTACAAGAAAGGGGATGATGAACAGCCGCATGAGCGTAAGTAGATTCGGCGCGGCGCGAAATTGGCTTAGAAAGGGCACGTCCAGGGTCACTCAATCGTAAATCAAGTCAGTCGCAGGTTGCTCATGCATGTACGTTGCATTTACACTGATAGGACGCACAGGCGCGTAGCTCAGTTGGTTAGAGCGCTACCTTGACACGGTAGAGGTCAGCGGTTCGAATCCGCTCGTGCCTACCATATCCTTTTCATAGCTTATGGGTAAAAGACGCATTAGTTTCTCTGTCGTCTTCACAGTCGCCCCAGGCGCAGGTTTTGCCAAGCCTGTTCAATATGGCTTCGGTACTACTCAGACCAGAAAACACAATCGCTTGGCTTCGCGTATAAGTCATCAACCTTCCATCGTGCAAAGGGTCTTATAAAAGCTCCGCATTCAACTGCAGAGGGCGATTAGATAAGAGATCTGCATACTTCTGGTGGATGGTTCATTTTTTACTGCAACTGGGCCGTTCGGTGTAGCCTATCGCTAAATACAAAGAATAATGAATAGCTCTTCCCAGGTGCTCCACTGCTTGTCGGTTTAGCTGTTCAGAATGGGCTCCCTTCAAACACCGGGTATCTGGGACATGATGGACGCAGTATTCAAGAAAATAGACTTCCTTCTGTGTGTCTTTTTAGTTTTAATTCTCTCCCTCTCGTCTCTAGCTCAGCAGAAGCAGGAGCGCGCAATCGACTCGCAGCAGCCGCTGCAGGTAGACCTTCTCGCGCCGCTCGACGTAGGAAAGCTAAACTCTGGAAGCCGCATCTTCGCCAAAGCCCGTATCGAGTGGAGTACATCGACCTGTCACATGCGTGCAGGAGCTACAGTCTCCGGCCACGTCATTGAAGTCGTCCGGCACTCCAAGGACAGCAAAGGCGCAAGCCTCACCGTCCTCTTCGACACCGTCGACTGCGAAGGCCATCCTGCTCACATTCCCCTCAACGTCTTCGCCATTATCGCCGCCGTTCAGCCCTCACAGGACATTCCCCTCGCCGACTACGGCAGCTTCGGCGCAGCCAGCACAGGACCACACATGGGCGGCGGAGGTGGTGGCGGAGGAGGCCACGCCGCAGTTCCCATGGATCGCAATCAGGACATTGCCGTCACCGCCTCCGGCAAGCCTCTCACCCTTCCTGCAGTTATCGAACCCGGCCAGGTCTTCGGCCAGAAAAACCTCCTTCTCGCCGTAGGAACAGGCACAGACGGCGGCTCCACCCTATCCTCACCCCGCGGCAATTTCCGCCTCGAGTCCGGCTCCCAGCTCGTACTCATGCGAAAGCCCGTTGTCTCCCCCGCAGCCGAAACCGCCGTCGTTGCCTCAGCAAAAACCTCGTCCTCCTCCACCGAGACCGCCGAATCCAAAGCCAGCGACACCCAGCCTCTACCACCACCGCCAAAGCCCGAAGTCGACGAGACCGACATCTGCACCTCCCCATGCACCGTCCTCTCGTCCTCAACAGACAACAACCCTGCCTCGGCCGGAACCGCCTCAATTCTGCCCACTGCCCCCTTCGGCTACATCCCCCACGAAAGGGCGGAGTACAACGCCCTCAATCACGAAGCCGCCCTTACCTTTTTGGACGACCACAACCTCCTCTTTACCTTCGATCTGCACAGAATCCGTCACCGCTACAGCGACGGCGTCCGCACCGAGACCATCCGCATCATCCGCGCCGTCATCGTCGACCCTGTCACCCACCAGACCAAACGCGCCACAGACTGGCAGGTTCAGGGCAACGGTCAATACCTCTGGCCTCTCGGTCACGGCAGGCTCCTCGTCCACCTCGGCCACACTCTCAACCTCATGGACGCGCACCTCGAGTCCATCCGCTCTATCCCCGTCTCCGGCCAGCTCACCTTCGTCTCTCTCTCTCCCGACGGAATTCACATAGCCATTGGTACGCTGCACGAGCGTCACAACCGCGAGATGCACGACCAGCTCGCCGAGATCATCCACAGCGAGCCTGAAGAGGACGTCGATGTTCAAGTCTTCGACGACAACTTCAAACTCCTCCTCACCTCATACCAGACCACCACCCATCCGCCGCCCGTCCTCTCCAACGTCGGACAGATCCGTGTCATCTCCACCAAGCCCAATCACTGGCGCATCCTCGAATACACCTGGGACCGCAACACTCGCGTCATCGCCGATCTCCTCTCCGCCTGCCGCCCCGAGATCTCCACCCCGCTTCCGCAGTCGCTCTTCCTCGTTGGCTGCAACACCTCGCCCCTCAGAAACTGGTATCGCGTCCTTCGCTCTGACGGCCACCCCATCCTGCTCGACCCAGGGTCTTCGCGCGAGATCGAACAGGCCGCATCCAGCGACGACAACAGCCAGCTCGCAGTCCGTGTCGTGCACACCGACCACACCAAGGCCAACGGAGACTACTTCCACAAGGAAGATCTGGTCAGCCAGCAGATCTCCGTCTTCCGCGTCCTTGATGGCAAGCGTCTCTTCGGCATCTCCGTCAACGCCTCCCTCGCCGACCAGTCCTATGCGCTCTCACCATCTGGTGACCGCCTCGCCGTTCTCACCGACGGAAGAATCTTCCTCTACCCCATGCCCACATCCGGCAACACTTCAGCCACTCCACCCCCGTCCACGTTACCGACAAAACCTTCATGAATACTCGCCGCCCGTGGTGACAACACAAAACTGATTTGTCGAGTTGGATGGGAAGTTGCGTGGCAGGAGCTATGATGTTGCTCGCTGCAAAATTCGCAAGATACACTCTGCTGAATCCATCGCAGGTGTTTCGGGAACTTTCAAGTGAACGTCCAGGAGAGCTCATGTTTAGAGGTAAGGATGTCAGGCAGTTTGTTGTTGGAGCGATCTCGCTTGCTGCGATTTGTGTGTTTACGGCTGCGGCGGTGGCGCAGCTGCCGTTGGAGACGCAGGACCGTAAACAGCAGGAAGGAGCCCAATCCCCTGCCGCTGGCGGCTCGAGTACGGGGGGGGCGCACGCCGCGGTGTTGGATGCGGAGAAGCGTCCGATTACGGCGGGAGGCTTCGTGAAGACTGGGCCGATTATCTTTCAGGACATCGCGGCGAAGGCCGGGCTTGCGGGATGGAAGCATGAGATGGGGACGCCGGAGAAGAACTACATCCTGGATACGATCGGTTCTGGGGTTGGGTTGATTGATTACGACAACGACGGCTGGCTCGATATATACATGGTGAACGGATCGACTGACGATGCGATGAGTGGGAAGAAGCCTGCGCCGCATGCTGCGCTCTTTCACAACAACCATGACGGTACGTTCACGGATGTTGCGGCGAAGGCGGGGGTGCAGAACGACCGGTGGGGATTCGGCGTAGCCATTGGGGACTATGACAATGATGGCTGGCCGGATATCTATGTCTCGAACTTCGGCAAGAACAGGCTTTATCACAACAACCACGACGGCACCTTTACCGATGTTGCGGAGAAGGCGGGGGTTACGCTTGGCAACTGGTCGACTGGGGTGACGTGGGGGGACTATGACGGTGATGGGCGGCTGGATCTGTTTGTTGCGGGGTATGTGCACTACGATCTGAGCGCGCAACCGGAGTCGGGCGGTAAGGCGTTCAACTTCTGCGAGTTTCGTGGGGAGCGGGTGATGTGCGGGCCGCGCGGGCTGAAGGGTGAGAGCGACCATCTGTTTCATAACAATGGGGACGGCACGTTTACGGATGTGAGCGTTAAGGCCGGGGTCGCCGATACGGCGGGATACTACGGTCTGGCCGCGGCTTTTGTGGATATCAACAACGATGGACGGCCTGATCTTCTGGTTGCGGACGACTCTACGCCGAACTATCTCTACCTGAATAAAGGGGATGGGACCTTTGAGGATGTCAGTTATATCTCGGGATATGCGCTGAACAAGGATGGGCGCGAGACCGCGTCGATGGGCATTGCGATTGGGGATTATCGCAATAACGGTCTGCTGGATCTGTATCACACGACGTTCTCGGACGACTACAAACCGCTGTATCGGAACGATGGCGATACAAACTTTACGGACATCAGTTATGAGGCGAATATAGCGGAGATTACGATCCCTTTTCTGGGTTGGGGGACTGCATTTTTCGACTATGACAACGATGGATGGAAGGATCTTTTTACCGTGAATGGGCATGTGTATCCAGCGGTGGATCGCACGGCGTGGGGTACGACGTGGGCGCAGCGGCCGTTGATGTTTCACAACATCAAGGGGACGAAGTTCGAGGTGGTTCCTGCGGTGGAGGGGACGGGTTTGGCGGAGGTGATGCCTTCGCGGGGCATGGCGTATGGGGATCTGTTCAACGATGGGAAGGTGGATGCTGTTGTAAACAATATGGATTCGGCGCCGGCGCTGTTGCGGAATGTGACGGAGGAGCAGAATCACTGGATCGGTTTCAAGCTGGTGGGCGGGGCGAAGAGTCCGCGGGATGCGATTGGGGCCACGGTTTACCTGACGGCGAATGGGATGCGGCAGCGCGAGGATGTGTATAGCGGCGGCAGCTTTGCTTCTTCGTCGGATCCTAGGCCGCACTTTGGGATTGGAAGTGCGACTTCGGTTGAGAAGGTTGAGATTCATTGGCCCAGCGGGGCGAAGGAGGAGGTTGTGCCTTCGGGGGTGGATCGGATCTTTACGGTGGTGGAGGGTAAGGGGATTCAGAGTGCTCCGGCGGGGAAGAAGCCTTAACTTTTTCGGCTTCGGTTTTTGATTTCTTTGTGCACTTTTTTCTGCGTGGTGGTGGAGCGGAGAAGTGTGGAGTTTGTTGGGCTTTTTGGAGGGGGTTTTGCAAATTGGTGTGTTTTGGTGTGGTAGTTTGCTGGTGAGTTTTGGTAATTAGCGTGGTGAAGATGGTTGGTTAGCTGCTGGTTTTTGGAAGGTGGAAAGTACGACAGGTTTTTGCAGTTTATTTTTCGGGGTTGGACTGGTTTGCGGGATCGCTGTTTGGTCTCCACCTTTTGATTGAGTTTTTCGTCCACCCTGGGGATCTGTTCACCCTTGGTTTGTGGAGACTATGATCCTGTGGCGTCGGCTTCTTTCCCCTACTCCTTCTGCTGGTTCGCGGTTTGGCTTCAGGTTGGTTGCAGTGGTTGGGGGGAATGTTGGAATTGGATACAGAGTTGAGAGAAGTTTGGAAGTACGTCCGGTTGAGGCTGAGGAAGACAGGCTGATGCGGCGGAGATGCAGTGAGGTCAGGTTGTCGTGCCAGTGAAGGCGAGTTTCCCGGTGAAGACGAGTTTGTCAGGTCGGCTAGATCGCAGGAGCTTGAGGGTGGTGTGCCTTCTTGGTCTTGTGCTCGCGACGGCAGTGGCTGGTCTTGTGGTGGGGCTGCCGGGGGTGAAGGCGGGGAGCGAGACGGACGATGCTGCGGCTGCGCGGCTGGCTTACAACCAGAAGATTGCGGAGAAGTACAACTTTCGCTACGGCAAGGAGTTCCCGTTTCTGCCTTCGAATGCGAACACGGACACGGGGCAGTTCATCGATCCGAAGCAGTTTCTGACGGCGGATTATTGCGGGCACTGCCACAAGGAGAGCCATACGCAGTGGAGGGAGTCGGCGCACTCGAATGCGAATAGGGTTCCTTACTACCTGAGGAACGTTGCGCTGCTGAACGACTCGAAGGGGATTGAGTTTTCGCGTCACTGCGAGGGGTGCCACGATCCGATTGCGCTGGTGTCGGGTGCGTTGACCGAGGGTGCTCCGAAGAAGCGGCCTTACGACCAGGATGGAGTGACGTGTACGGTGTGCCACTCGATACAGAGTGTGGATACGCGGGGCACGGGAAGTTACGTGATGGGGACTCCGGCGGTGCTGGTGGATGACGATGGCAAGCCGATTACGCGCAAGGTTTCGGATGGGGAGATTCTGGCGCACCTGGATCGTCACAGCAAGGCGGTGATGCGGGATTTGTATCGGACGCCGGAGTTCTGCTCGGGCTGCCACAAGGCTGCGCTGCCGCGTACGCTGAACGACTACAAGTGGCAGCGTGCGATCTCGCTGTATGACGAGTGGCAGAACTCCTCGTTTGCGAAGCAGTCGCCGCTGCCGTTCTATGTGAAGGACTCGGTTTCGACGTGCCAGACGTGCCATATGCAGCGGGAGAAGCTCGTGTCGACCGACTCCGGTGCGAAGAAGGGGGAGCTGGCGTCGCACCGATGGCTGGGGGCGAATACGCTGATCCCGAAGATCTACGGGTACGACGAGCAGGGTGCGCGGGTGACGCAGTTTCTTGAGAACAGCGTCTTCAACGTGGATATCTTCGGCATAGAGCATGGCGAGATGTTGAACGGGGCTACGTGGAAGAACCTGGACGCTCCGCTGGGGTTGACGAAGTTCAACGTGGCGGCGGGCGAGGTGCTGACGGCGGATGTGGTGATCCAGAACAAGGGGATTGCGCATAGCCATGTTCCGGAGCAGCGGGACATGTTCGAGTCGTGGGTGGCGTTTACAGTGAAGGATGCGACGGGGAAGGTGCTGCACCAGAGCGGCTTCATCAAACCGAACGGCGACCTGGATGAGACGGCGCACAGCTTTACGAATCGGCTGATCAACGTGAAGGGCGAGTTGAACGATCTGCACCAGGTGTGGACGAACCGGGTGGTGGCGTACAACAACACGATTCAGTCGGGGCGGTCGCAGATTGTGCGTTACTCGTTTGTGATGCCGGAGGCGACGGTGGGACCGATTACGTTGACGGCTACGGTGAAGTATCGCCGGTTCGATCAGCACTTTGTGGACTTCGGCATGAACAAGCGGCAGTACGAGCAGCCGATTGTGGATATGGTGTCGCAGACGCGGACGATCCAGGTGGGAGAGAACAAGCCTGTGGCTGCGGGGCCTGCGGAGAATAAAGAGTGGATGCGGTGGAACAACTATGGCGTGGCGCTGCTGGATGCGCAGCAGTACGCGGCTTCTACGCATGCGTTTGAGCGGGTGGCGGCGCTGCGGCCGGACTATGCGGATGTGTATACGAACATGGCCATCGTGGAGATTCAGTGGGAGCGGTACGACGATGCGCGGCCTAATCTGGAGAAGGCGTTGAGCCTTGCGCCGGACAATGCACCGAATAATGCGCCGACCAGGGCTCGGGCGCTGTACTATCGTGCGTTGGTGGAGCGCAATATGGGGAAGATGGATGAGGCGATTGCGGATCTGCAGAAGGTTGCGGCGAGCTTTCCGCGCTCTCGCGATGCGCATCGTGAGCTTGGCTTCTCTTACTATCAGCAGCACAAGTACGATCTGGCGCGAGCGGAGTATGAGACGGTGCAGACGATCGATCCGGATGACCTGGCGGCGCACTACAACCTTGCGATTCTGTATCGGCGGCTTGGGTTGAACGATAAGGCGAAGGTGCAGGCGGCTTACTTCGCGGACCAGAAGGATGATCCAACGGCGAGCACGTATGCGCTGGAGTATCTGCGTGCGCATAAGGAGATTGCGAACGAGAGCGTGGTGTGGCACACGCATGAGATGGATTTGCCAGCGAGGCCGGATGGTACGGCTCCGCAGATCGTTGCGCCGATGTCGTCTTCGATGAGTGGCGGGAGTTTTTAGGAAGACGGACGGTACTTTTATTTCTCTGCTATTTTGTTTTCCATTTTTTAAATTTATTCGCGCGGTAGATGTTCGCGTAGTTGGGAAGAGTCTGGATCTTGTTGCTCATGCGTGATGGTCGAAAAAACTTTTGCTCTCTGGCTGGGGCTTTGAGAGCGGCTGCGGTGGTTGTGGGGTCGTGCGGGTTGACGCTGGGTGGCGCTGGATTTTTGGGTGGGCTGCCGCATGGGAGTGTTGGTGTGGTTCATGCTTCGAAGGATAGTGAGCGGGCGGGAGCGGTGCTGTTTCATGAGAAGGGGTGTGAGCACTGCCATGGCGCGGATGCAAGGGGGACCGATCAAGCACCGGATCTGAGTACGGTGGGAAAGCGGTTGAAGAAGGAGCAGATTGCGCACCAGATTCATGATGGCGGCGCGTCGATGCCTGCGTTCGGGGATGTGCTGCAGCAGGATGAGATTACGGATCTGGTGGATTTTCTGCATGCGAAGCGGAAGGCTCCGCGTGGTGGGATGGTGAAGGGTGGTACTCCGTAGGTTTGTTCTGCTTCTTTTCTTTTAAGACAGGCACGGCGTGCTGCGCGCACGGCGCGATCTGCCATCGAGGCTGACGCGCCTTCGGCGCCATTCTGGGGTGGTTATGTGAGACAGGCGACTGCTCGAGGGCTGGCTACCAGAAGTAGGAGGCTTCGATCTTTGGTGTGCCGGGTTCGCCGTTGATGATCTGGGTACTGAGGACGATCTCCATATTCTTCTTGTTGCCGGCGGCGCGGGTGAGGCGCTCGAGCTGGGCGAGGTCGTTGGGGTTGGTGAGGAACTCGCCGGCGGCGATGGTGCCTCCGCGTCCGATGCCCGCGGTGACGATGGCGATGCGACCGGTGACGGTGTCGGTGAAGCGGGCGAGGATGGCGTAGTCACTATAGATATTGGTGGCCATCTGCTGGGTGCGGTCGACGGTCCAACGGGTTTGGCTGGCGCTGTCGACGATGCGGAACTGGCTCATGTCGGGGTTGTTGGCGAAGTGATAGCGGAGGCCCTTGGTGAGGCGGAGGGTCCATGCGTTGTCGAATGCGCCGATGAAGATGGTGGGGCCGGCGCGGAGGTCGGTGAGGGTGGTGACGTCTTCGCCGCGGAGGGTGAAGGCCTTGCCGTCGGCGTGGAGGATTCCGGCCATGTGGACGATGGGGCTGAGGTCGTCGATGACGACGGCGGTGAGGTTGTCGGTGAGGGTGAGCTGGTGGGTGGGGTCGGCGGCGTCGCGGAGGGTGATGGCGGCGTACTTGCTTTGGTCGGCGATGCAGAAGAGGACGGGGTCGTTACTGCTGAGGATGGGGCCCCAGAAGAAATCGAATGGGGTGCGGTGGTGGGCGTTCCAGAGAAGGGCTCCGGTGGCGGCGGCGATGACTAAGAGGACGCAGAGGGAGAGGAAGGCGGTGCGCCAGGGATTGGTGGGGGGTGTGGGGACGGGTTCGTGGTGGTGGGGGATTGCGGGTGGGTCTGGGGCTTGGGTTAGGTCTGTGGGGCGGTCTGCGGGGTTTGTGGTCTGCGCTGTGCGTGGGGTGGTTGAGGGCCAGTGGAACTGCGGGATGTAGGAGCCGGGTAGGAGGGAGATGCGGAGTTCTTGCTCGTGGCCGGGGTCTTGATAGTACTGGGCGATGCGCTTGCGGATCTCGGCGGCGGTGACGCGGACGATGGGGTCGGAGGAGGTGTCGTAGTCGGCGGGCTTGCCGAAGATCTCGATGCCGAGGGTTCGCTCTTTGAGGTCGTCGGTTTGGCCGGAGAGGGTGTGGTCGATGACGAAGCGGAGGAAGGAGGGGAAGCGGCGGCTGTGGCTGAAGTGGGGGTTGGCGAGGAGGCGCTCCATCTGGAGATGGATGGCGCTCTTTTGTTCTTCGGTGAAGCCTCCGGGAGTGTTTGTTATCGAGTCAACCAGCATGGGTGGCCATCCGCAGATGAGGGATTATAGCGTAAATACAGTGTTACTGGTATGGAAGGATGTCTTGTGTAAGTGCAGATGATAAAGGGGTTGCGGGAGAATTTACATGTAAAGAGAAGGAGTGCTTGCCGCAAGGACCTTACGGAGGGCGGTGAGGGATACCTATAAATCGGCCGTTCGACATTCCTGAACTTTCTGGTTGCTCTGTTGGTGTCGTGATGTTGCGCGAGGCTTGGCGGAGTGGCTGGGGTTCGGCTTTTTGGAGGCTACTTTGAGACGAGATGGATTTTATAGGCGCGGAATTTTGATTCTGCTCGCGGTGCTGGTGTGCGGCGTTCCATGGGCGCTGGGGCAACTGGCGGTGACGACGGCGACGTTGAGCGGTACGGTGACAGATCCTTCGGGGGCGTTGGTGCCGCAGGCGTCGGTGCAACTGGTGAGCGGGGAGAACGGGATCAAGCGGGGGGTGGTGACGGACGCGAGCGGGCGCTACTCGTTTACGCAGCTTCCGCCTTCGACGTACAGCCTGACGGTTCAGGGGAAGGGCTTCAAGGAGTACAGGCAGAACGGGATTGTGCTGGATGCGTCGGTGAGCGCGAGCCAGAATGTGGCGCTGACGGTGGGGTCGGAGACGCAGGAGGTGGTGGTGACGTCGCAGGCGTCGCTGCTGAATACGGAGAATGCGAATATCGCAGCGTCGATCGATGCGAAGCAGGTGGTGGAGCTGCCGCTGAATCTGCGCAACGTGTATGGGCTGGCGACGCTGAACTCGTCGGTGAACAATACGTCTGAGGGGCAGATGCTTCTGGGCGGCGGTGGGCCGAGCACGGATAACGCGGACCAGGATATTTCGTTCCTGAACTTTGCGGGAGGGTTCTTTGGGACCTCGGCGTTTCTGCTGGATGGGGTTTGGGACACGGACCCGGAGTGGGGCGCGGTGATCTACGTTCCGTCGGTGGATGCGGTGTCGGAGTTCAAGGTACAGAACAACTCGTTTACGGCGCAGTATGGATGGAGCACGGGAAACGTGGTGAACGTGGTGTCGAAGTCGGGCACGAACCGTTTTCATGGAAGCGCGTACGAGTTTTATCGCAACGATGCGCTGGATGCGAATCTCTGGTTCAGCAACCATAACGGGTTGCCGCGCGAGAGCTTCAACCGGAATCAGTATGGCGTGTCGGCGGGCGGGCCGTTGTATATTCCGAAGTTCTACCCGCAGAAGGAGAAGACGTTTATCTTCGGGCTGTATGAGCGGTTGACGCTGGCGACTCCGACGAATAGCACGTTCACAGTGCCGAACGGAGACTTTCGCGCTGGCAACTTCAGTGCGCTGCTGGGCGGACAGGGTAAGGACAGCGCAGGGAATCCTGTGGTGGATGCGCTTGGACGTCCGGTGCTGGTGGGGCAGATCTATAACCCGCGGAGTACACGCGCTATTACGGCTGGACAGGTGGATCCTACGACGGGACTGGTTGCGACGCGCACGGGATTTATTCGCGATCCGATACCGAACAACGTGATTACGTCGGTGGGGAGCATTGACCCGATTGGCGCGAAGCTGGTGAGCTACTATCCGACGGCTGCAACGTCCGCGCTTACGAATAACTTTGCAGCTACGGGGACGGCACCTGCGCGGTCGAACGAGTATTTGATTCGCGTGGACCACAACATCAACGACTCGGCGAGAGTTTACTTTCGCTACTCGTATAAGCAGGAGTTCAAGACGGGTACGCCGGACTACTGGGGAACGAGTAACGAGGCAGGGCCTGGAAATGCGAGGCCGAACAATCGGTACAACCTTACGGCTGGTTACAGCCAGATATTTAGTCCGACCTTTACGATGAACCTGACGGCGGGTGTGTCGTTGTGGCATGAGACTTCGACGAATCAGTCGAGGGGTTTTCTGCCTTCGACGCTTGGGCTTCCGAGTTATCTGGATGCGAATAGTCCTGAGTTTCCGATTGTGAACGTCGGTGGGCAGTCGCCTCTGGGTCCGCTGACGAATGAGACGGTGACGAACCATGGGCCGGTGGGAAGCGTTGCGCTGGATCTGATCAAGACGCGTGGACATCACACGATCAACTTCGGGTTTATGTTTGCCGAGCTTGAAGACGATCAGGCTAACTTCTTTCAATCGACGCTGGACTCGGGTGGGACGTTTACGTCTGGACCGGATCCGAATAATGCAGTTCCTTTTACTACTGGAAATGGGCTGGCGCAGTTGTTGCTTGGAGTGCTTGATAACTCGGGTAGTCCGACGAACACTGCGACGTCGACGGGGACTACTTATAATCCTGCGGTTGCGACGCATTACTTCGGCGGGTATGTGCAGGATGACTGGAATATAAGGCCGAGGCTGACGTTGAATCTTGGCTTCCGGTATGAGGTTCAGACGGCGCCGACGTATCGGCATAACGTTGCGTCGACGTTCAACCCGACTGCGCCGAATCCGATTGGGCAGGCGCTGGGAACGACGGTGCCGGGCGAGTTGCAGTTTCTCTCGGACAGCCAGCGCAGCGTGTACAACACGAACTTCGAAAACTTCGCTCCGCGTATCGGCTTTAGTTACCAGGCTCCGGGGAATCTGATTATTCATGGTGGGTATGGAATTTTTTATCCGCCATCGATTACGTGTTGCTTCCCTGGTGAGAGCGCGGGGTTTGCGAGTTCGACGATCTCTCCGGTGACGCTTGATTCGATTAGTCCGAATCCTGCGGTGACCATAGCGAATCCGTTCCCGAATGGTTTTATTCCGATTACGGGGAGTTCACTTGGAGGGTTGCAACAGGTGGGCAATGCGGTGACGAGCGCCTTCATCAATCGCAAGTCCAGCTATGTGCAGCAGTATATGTTTGGCTGGCAGTGGGGGATTTCGCCGAACGATTCTCTTGAGGCGGACTACGTCGGCAATCATGGACTGCATATCATCAACTCGAATCTGAACAGGGCTCAGCTGAATCCGCAGTTTCTTGGACTGGGGCCGGATGCTTTGAATGCGCAGGTGCCGAATCCTTTTTTCGGCGCGATTCCTGCGGGTACGAGCAGTTGCGCGCTGGATCAGCCGACGATCGTTCGGTCGCATCTGCTGTCGCCGTATCCGCAGTATTGCAATGTGACGGAGAACGATCCGCCGGCGGGATTCTCGAACTACAACGCGCTGCAGGTTTCTTACAATCATCGCTTCAGCAAGGGGTTGACGGCGCTGGTGTCGTATACCTACTCGAAGTTTCTCGACAACGTGGAGGGAAATAACTCGTGGTCTTACTCGGGTAATCCGGGGCCGGCGAACAACTACAATCTGGCGGCGGAGAAGAGCGTGGATGGATCGGATACGCCGCACAGCCTGGTGGCGAACTACATCTACGAGCTGCCGATTGGACGTGGGCGGGCTGTTGGCGGAAACATGAATCGTGCTGCGAACGCGGTGGTCGGCGGATGGGAGGTCTCGCAGATTGCTACGTTCAAGACGGGCATTCCGTTGAGTATCAGCGGCTCGAACTATAACTCGTATGGCGGTAATCCGAGGCCGGATGTGGTTGGGGATCTTCATGTCGCGCATCCGAGTGTGGAGGAGTGGTTCAATACGGGGGCGTTTGCGTACGCGCCGTATGGAACGTTCGGGACGGCTCCGCGTTTCTTCTCGACACTACGTGGTCCGGGGTATCAGAACTGGGATACGTCGATTATGAAGAACTGGCGCTTCACGGAGTCGATGCGTCTGCAGTTCCGCGCGGAGATGTACAACACGTTCAACCATCCGCAGTTCTACGCTCCGCAGGGAGGAGGCGCGTCCTATACTGGCTGCGACCCGAATGCAGAGTCTACATGCCAGTCAGGATTGGGACAGATTACCAATGCATTCCCCGCGAGAACGGTGCAGTTCGCAGGGAAGTTCTATTGGTGATGCGCTCTTGAATGTTTGCTACGTACTCTTACTTCTGGTTCTGCTGACCACGCCAAAACCTGGGCTGGGTCAGCAGGATCAGGATGCGGCGTTCGCATCGGTGGTGGCTGCGGCGCAGAGGGCGCAGGGCAGCAACGACTATGCGGGGGCGGTGGCGAGTTACAAACGGGCAGTGGAGCTTCGGAGGGATATTCCGGAGCTATGGGCGAATCTTGGATTGATGCAGCATGAGTCGCAGGACTATTCGGGAGCGGTGCAGAGTTTTCAGCAGGCAGTGCGGCTGAAGCCTTCGTTGTATGTGCCTCAACTTTTTCTTGGAGTCGACTTTATGCGGATGGGTGATGCGAAGGCGGCGATTCCGTATCTGCTAAGGGCTGAGATGATGAACGGCACGGATGGTTTGCCTCCGCTGACGCTGGGACGTGCGTATGCTGCGGAGGGGAGATATGTGCTCGCGGCGAAGGCGTATGAGCGGGCGATTCATCTGGACTCGGGGAAGAGTTCGGCGTGGTTTGGGTTGGGGATTGCGCGGTTGGACGAGGTGGAAGAGGATGCGCGCAAGGCTTCAGAGGGGGATCAGAGTTCGGCTTATGTGAAGGCGCTGTATGCGGAGTCGCTGGTGAAGCAGGCGCGGTATAACGAGGCGGTAGATGTGTATAAGGGGGTGCTTGCGATGGAGCCTCGGCCACCGTGTGTGCAGGCGGAGCTGGGATTTTTATTGTTGAAGCAGAAGGATGCGGCGGGTGCGGAGGCGGCGTTCGATGCGGAGCGGAGGGCGGATGCGGGATGCTCGCTGGCGATGCTGGGAGAGGCGCGGATGCGGTTGGATGCGGGGGCTGGTGAGGATGCGCTGAAGATTCTGGATGAGTTGTGGAAGAGGGATCGCGGGTTTCTGATGGCGAATGCGTCGGCGCTGGTGGATGGGTTAGATGCTGCGCGGACTGCGGGTTTTCAGGGGGAGATTGCGCAGAAGAGTGGCGAGATTGCGTCGGAGCTTTCGAGTTTTCTTTCGGGTGTGTTGCGGGGTGAGTTGGTGGTGTCGCCGGGTGTTGCTGAGGTGAGGGCGGATGCTGTGGCGCGAACTGCACAGGTGGATTATTGGTCTGGGCGATATGGGCAGTGTGCTATTCGGGCGAGAGAGGGTTTGAAGACGAAGAGTGTGGCGAGTTTGCAGTTGCTGGCGACGTGTGCGTACTTTACCGGCGACTATGATCTTGCTTCGACTGCGGCGGAGGTGCTGGGTGCTGTTGCGCCGCGGTCGGTGGTGGCGCTGTACTGGTCGATCAAGGCGAATGAGCGGCTGGCGTTTCGTGCGTTGGAGCGGTATCAACAGTTGGAGCCGAACTCTTCGCAGAGTCATCTGTTGCTGGGCGATATCTATAGGCAACGGACGAGGTTTGAGGATGCGCTGGGTGAGTATGAGAAGGCGCTGGCGATGACGCCGAACGATCCGGCGGCGCTGATGGGATTGGCGTCGGCGTACTTCGGCAATGGGAATATGGAGATGGCGAAGAAGACGGCGCAGAGGGCGCTGGACCAGACGCCGAGTGATCCGGAGTTGAATCTGCTGATGGCTGAGGTGCTGGTGTCGGGTCGTCAGTTTGCTGCTGCGGAGCCGTACCTACAGATTGCGCTGCATGCAAAACCGCAGATGCTGCCGCATGTTCATGCACTGCTGGGACAGGTCTATGCGGATGCGGGTAAGACGCAGCCGGCGATCGATGAACTTTTGCTTGGCATCGAGACGGATCGGGATGGGAGTCTGCACTATCAGCTGGCGCGGCTCTATCGGAAGAGCGGAGACAACAAGGCTGCGGCTGCGGCGATTGAACAGATGAAGAGGATTGAGCAGCAGCGCAGGGAGAGAGCGGTGACGGCGACGCGGGATGCGCACTCATCTACACTGGAGGACGGACCTTAGCTCTGCGTTGATGGCGTGCCGCTTCGCAGTGCTGCCTATCTGCGGGGTCCTTCTTCCTCACAAGCTGTGATTTTTAACTTTCTACGATTCCTAACTTTTCGGCTATTAGGTTTTACTCAGGACGAATGATGCGACGCTTTCCTTCTTTTTTTGCCGGGCTTACGGCGGCTGTTTTCTTTGCGGTTCAACCGTCTTCCGTTCTGTATGGACAGGGGGCTTCTGCGCCGGCTCTGTTTGCGTTCGATCGTGCGACTGGGTCTTCGGCGCTGCCGAATGGCGTGGTGGTGAGGGATGGGGATGCGAGTGAGGAGATTACTGCGCTGCGGGACGATGTGCTTCGTGTTCGGGTGGCGCGCGGGAAGGCGATGCCGGAGGACGCGTCGTGGGCGGTGCTGGCGGAGGCTCGGCGTAGTTCGGTTGCGGTGACGCAGGATGTGACGTCGGAACACTTTGGCTTTCGCACGAAGATGCTGCGGGTGGAGATTGAGAAGAAGACGCTGCGTCTGACCATTCGCGATATTGCCGGGAATGTTCTGCAACAGGATGCGCTGCCTGTGCACTTCGATGGGGCGGCGTTTCGTGTGTCGAAGGCGATGCCGCTGGATGAGCACTACTTCGGGCTGGGCGATAAGACGGGGCCGCTGGATCGGCGCGACCAGGCTTTCTCTCTTTGGAATACGGACTCTTATCGGTTTCAAGAGTCTACGGATCCGATCTATAAGGCCATTCCTTTTTTTATGACGTACAAAGCTGGGGTTGCGCTGGGTGTGCTGCTGGATAATACGTGGCGGACGAGCTTCGACTTTGGAAGAGAGTTGCCGGATGTCTATTCGTTTGGCGCGGTGGATGGGCCGCTGAACTACTACGTGATGTATGGGCCGGCGCCGAAGCAGGTGGTTGAGGACTATGCGTGGCTGACGGGGAAGCCTCCGATGCCGCCGATGTGGACGCTGGGCTTTCAGCAGTCGCGATATACCTACACGCCGGAGTCGCGGGTGCTGGAGGTGGCGCAACGGTTCAGGACGGATCGTATTCCGGCGGATGCGATCTATCTCGATATTGGATTTCAGGATAGGAATCGGCCGTTCAGTGTGGACCGGAAGTTGTTTCCGGACTTTGCGGGGATGGTCGCGCATTTGAAGGAAGAGAACTTTCATGTGGTTGCGATTACGGATCTGCATATTGCGAAGGCGCAGGGTGAGGGATATCAGCCGTATGACAGTGGGATGGCGGGCGATCACTTTGTGAAGAGTGCTGATGGAAGTGTGTACAGCGGGCGGGTGTGGCCGGGGCCGAGTGTGTTTCCGGACTTTACGCAGCAGCAGACACGGGTGTGGTGGGGGACGTTGTATCGCGACTTTCAGCATATTGGTATTGATGGGTTCTGGAACGATATGAATGAGCCGTCGGTGTTCAGCTCGCCGACCAAGACGATGCCGCTGGATGTGGTCCACAGGATCGATGAGCCTGGGTTTGCGAAGCGCACGGCGACGCATGCGGAGATTCATGATGTGTATGGGATGGAGAACTCGAGGGCTACGTTTGATGGGTTGCTGGCGTTGGAGCCGGATACGCGGCCGTTTGTGCTGACGCGTGCGACGTATGCGGGCGGACAGCGGTACGCCGCTACGTGGACGGGGGACAACAGCAGTACGTGGAATCATCTGCGGATGACGACGCCTATGCTGGAGAATCTTGGGCTCAGCGGCTTCTCGTATGCGGGCGCGGATGTGGGGGGATATGCGGGGACGCCAACGCCCGAGCTGCTGACGAAGTGGCTGGAGGTTGCGGCATTTCAGCCGATCGATCGCGATCATAGCGAGTTAGGAACGGGCGATCAGGAGCCGTGGGTTGGCGGTGCGGAGCAGGAGGGGATTCGGCGGCGGTTTATCGAAGAGCGCTATCGGCTGATGCCCTATTTGTATACGCTGGCGGAGGAGACGAGCAGGACGGGGATGCCGATGGTGCGGCCTTTGTTTCTGGAGTTTCCCGATGCTGCGCCGGATCGCCATCCGCTGGATGTGGATATGGCTTCGTCGGCGGAGTTTTTGCTTGGGCGTAATTTGTTGATCGCGCCTTCGCCGTGGCCGGAGCAGCTGGATGATTACTTTGCGGAGCTGCCTTCGAGGGAGTGGTATGACTACTGGACGGGCAAGAGGGTTGAAGCTTCGTCGGGGCCGGTGAATCTTGCGCAGCCTGAGAGCCTGTTGATGAAGCGGACGGTGGCGGTGAAGCTGCACCCTGAGCTGGCGACGCTTCCGGTGTTTGTTCGTGGAGGGGCGATTCTGCCGGTCGAACCGCTGGTGCAAAGTACGAATGAGAGGCCGCAGGGGCCGCTTACGCTTCGGGTGTATCGCGGCGGTGAGGGTGACGATTGCGCGGGCAGTCTGTATCTGGATGATGGCAAGACGTATGCGTTTCGGAAGGGCGATTTTTTGCGTATGCAGTTTAGCTGCAGCACGGAGGGGGATGGTCTTTGGCTGCATGTGTCGGCGCATGAGGGATCCTTTCCGGCTTGGTGGAGTGAGATTCGCGTGGAGGCGTATGGATGGGGTGCGCCGCAGGGGCGTGTGCTGGTGAACGGAAGAGAGGCGGCTGGCGGCGCGGCTACTGCGTTGCCGGAGGGGTTCAGCGTGACGTTTGCCGACGATGGAAAGGGTGAGGATGTGCAGCTTCGCTAGGCTGCCTTGACATCGCACCCGGCGGAACATAGGGTTAGAGTAGTTCTTGAAGTCGGACGAAGAAGCCGGTGAGACCCCGGAGCGGTCGCGCCACTGTGAATCGACAGAGCATTGTTGAGAGCCAGACCTTCTCTCGCACATCAAGTGAGCTTTACATCGGGACGCATGATCCCTGGAGGTTTCAATATGGCTCAATTCGCTTCTACTTCTATCTCGCACCCGGTTGCGATTCCTGTTATTCCGGTTCGTGAACTGATGCCTTACGCGCTGTTTGGCGGTCTCCTGATGCTGCTGGCGATCTACTTCGTCGGCGCGGAGCAGGGCGCCACGTCGCTGATTCATGGACGGATGGTTCACGAGTTTGTGCATGATGGACGCCATCTGCTCGGCTTTCCCTGCCATTAAGGTCTTTGCTGGTCACTCCCTGCTAGTAGGCCTTCCGGCTGCTCGGCAGGGCTCTTTCGCGCGCAAGGCAACTTTATGACTCGAACTTTTCTCCTTCGCGGGATGCTTGTGGGCATCGTCGCGGGCCTCATTGTCTTTGCGTTTGCTCGGGTGGTTGGCGAGCCGCAGGTCGAGAGAGCGATTGCGTTTGAAGCTGGTATGGATCAGGCGAGGGGTGAGGCGCCGGAGCCTGAGATGGTCAGCCGCAAGCTGCAGCGAGGCTTTGGGTTGCTGACTGGCACACTGGTGTATGGCGCGGCGATTGGCGGTCTCTTCGGACTTGTCTTCGCGTATGCGTATGGACGCTCTCCGGTTACAGATCCACGGGCGCTAGCAGCTCTGCTGGCGGCGATTGGATTCGTCACGATCGTGCTTGTGCCTACGTTGAAGTATCCCGCGAATCCGCCCGCGGTCGGCAATGCAGAGACGATTGGCGTTCGTACGGGTGCTTATTTTTTACTGATTGCTTCTTCGCTTGCGGCTATGGTGCTGTCGATGAAGGCGGGGCGTTATCTGAGCAGGCGCTATGGGGCCTGGAACGGATATCTGCTGGCGGCGGCTTTATATGTGGTGATTGTGAGCGCGGTGTCTCGCTGGATGCCGGAGATCGATGAGGTTCCGGCGGGATTTCCGGTGACGCTGATGTGGAAGTTTCGCGTGGCGTCGTTGGAGATTCAGGTGGTGTTGTGGGCGGCGCTTGGACTTCTCTTTGGGTGGTTGACGGAGCGTGATCTGAATTCGTCACGCACAGCAGCCTGATCTTCATGCGGTGATCAGGCTGCCGGGTGGTGCGGGAGAGTCTCTACTTCTGAATGGTCGTGTCGGCCTTTGTTAGCTTCTGCGAGACCTGGGATGGGGTGGATAGCTGCGTCCTGTCCCAGCCTCCGCCGAGTGCTTCGATCAACTGAACCGAGGCTGTCATCTGCGTGGTGTAGAGCGATGCAAGCGACTGCTGGTTGGAGAGGAGCGTTGTCTGGGCGGTGACGACGTCGACGTAGGGATCGATGCCGGTCTCGTAGCGGGCTGTCTCGAGTGTGACGAACTCCTGCGAGGAGGCGACGGCCTCCTGCTGGCGCAGGATCTGCTGTGACAGGATGCGGACTGAGGCGAGGTTGTCTTCTACCTGCTGGAAGGCGGTGAGGACGGTCTGGCGATAGCTGGCGAGGTCGGCGTTGTAGGTGGCGACGAACTGGTTGACGGTGGCGCGGCGGAGGCCGGCGTCGAAGATGGTCTCGTTGACGGTGGGGCCGATGGACCAGAAGCGGCTGGGCCAGTCGACGAGATGCTTGAAGGTGGAGCTTTCGAAGCCGCCCTCGGCGCTGAGGGTGAGGTCGGGATAGAAGGCTGCGTAGGCGATACCGATCTCGGCGTTGGCGGCGGCCATGTTGCGTTCTGCGGCGGCGATGTCGGGGCGGCGCTCCAGGAGCTGCGTGGGCAGACCGACTGGAATGGGTGGCGGATTTATGCTGAGCGGCCTTACGGGGATGGAGAAGCTGGAGGCGTTGGCTCCGACGAGGACGGCGATAGCGTGTTCGAACTGCGCGCGGGCGACACCGAGGTTGATGGCCTGAGACTGTGCGGTCTGCAGGGTGGTTCTGGCTTCGACGACGGAGATCTGATCGCCTACGCCGGTGTCGTAGAGAGACTGGGTGAGGGCGAGAGCTTTTTTGTCTGCTTCGACGGTGGTGTCGAGGATCTTTTGCAGGGCGTCCTGGCCGTGGATCTCGTAGAAGGTGACCGCGAGGGTGGCCTGTTCGGTGAGGCGCTCGTTTTCGAGGTCGGCCTGGCTGAGCTGCGCGTTGTACTGGGCTTCACGGATGGTGTTGCGGATCTTGCCCCAGAGATCAGGCTCCCACGATGCCGTGAGGGGAAGCGTGCCGACGGAGCTTTGCTGGCCGACGTTCGCGATGCTGGAGTTTCCGAGGTTGGAGGAGCTCTTGGAGCGCTGGTAGGCGGGCGCTGTTCCGAGGGTTGGGTAGAGCTGCGAACGGGCCTGCGCGATGAGGGTGCGGGCCTCCATGAAGTTCTCGAAGAACTGCTTGATGTTCTGGTTATTGATGTTGAGCTGTTCTTCGAGCGCGTTGAGTTCGGGGTCGTTGTAGATCTCCCACCACTTGCCGCGAAGCATGGCGTCCTGCGGCTGCGCGACCTTCCAGCCCTCGGTGTCTTTGAACTGCGTCGGCGACTCTTTGTAGGTAGCCGGCGGCGCGGTGAGGGTGGCTGCGGGCTGGTGGTATTTCGGCCCGACCATGCAGCCCGTCAGGAAGACGGTGGCGATGGAGGTGAGTGCAACGGTGTGACGAAGATGAGTCATAGTTTTAGACATTTTATTTACTCCGCTCCGGCGGCTACGGTGCCGTCCGTGGGATGAAAGGTGTCGCGGGTCTGTCCCATCGCGCGCAGGCGCAGGCGGTCGAGCGTGAGATAGACGACGGGGGTGGTGTAGAGGGTGAGGAGCTGGCTGACGATGAGTCCTCCGACGATGGTGATGCCGAGCGGACGGCGAAGCTCAGAGCCGGTGCCGGTGCCGAACGCCAGCGGAAGCGCGCCGAAGAGGGCTGCCATGGTGGTCATCAGGATGGGACGGAAGCGCAGGAGGCAGGCCTGGAAGATGGCGTCCTCTGTGCTGAGGCCTCCTTCGCGCTCTGCCTGGAGGGCGAAGTCGATCATCATGATGGCGTTCTTCTTCACGATACCGATGAGGAGCACGATACCGATGATGGAGATGATGTTGAGGTCTTCTTTGAAGAGCATGAGCGCGAGCATGGCGCCTACGCTGGCGGAGGGAAGCGTGGAGAGGATTGTAAGCGGGTGAATGAGGCTCTCATACAGGACGCCGAGGACGATGTAGACCGCGAGCAGTGCGGTGAGGATGAGGACGGGCTCGGTGCCTAAGGACTGCTGGTAGGCGAGGAGCGTTCCGGCAAAGAAGCCGTGGACGGACTTGGGGGTGCCAAGGCGCTGCTGCATCTCGGCGATCTCAAGCGTTGCATCGCTGAGCGAGACGCCGGGCGCGAGGTTGAAGGAGACGGTGACCGAGGGAAAGAGGCCGGTGTGGTTGAGCGCGAGAGGGGTGGTGCTGGTCTGGGCCTTCGCCATGGTGAAGAGCGGCGTGTTTCCGCTTGCCGTGGTGCTGCTGGCGCTGGTGGAGTGGAAGTAGATGTCCTTGAGGCCCTCGGGAGTTTGCCAGTAGGGGGGAGCGACCTCGAGTACGACGTAGTACTGATTAAGTTGGGTGTAGATGATCGAGACTAAAGACTGGCCGAAGGCGCTGTAGAGTGCGGAGTCGAGCGACTGTGAGGTCTGGCCCAGCTTTGCCGCTGTGACGCGGTCGTAGGTGAGGCGCTCGTCGAGGCCGCCGTTCTGCTGGTCGGAGCTGACGTCCTGGAAACCGGGAAGACGCATCATCTCGGCGAGCAGGCGCGGTCCCCACAGGGAGAGGTCGGTGACGTTGTCGGCCTGAATCGTGTACTGATAGAGCGCGTTGCTGGAGCGGCCGCCGATGCGGAGGTCCTGCGAGGCCTGGAGGAAGGTGGATGCGAGCGGGAGGCGGTTGAACTGTGGCCGAAGGCGGTTGATCACGTCGGCCGCTCCGATCTTGCGCACGTCCAGCGGCTTCAAGGTCACATACATATTGCCGGTATTGGTGGCACCCTGACCGCCGGTGAAGTCAATTACATTTTCTACCGCTGGATCCTTCTTGACGATGTTGGCGATGACCTGGAGGTCGCTGTTCATCTTGTAGTACGAGGCGTCCTGCGGTCCGCGGACAGCGCCAGCGAGCGAACCGGTGTCCTGCTGCGGAAAGAAGCCTTTAGGAATCTTGATGACGATGGCGACGTTGAGCAGGATAGTGAGGAAGAGGACCGTGAGGGTGAGGCCGGGGTGCTGCAGGACCCAGTGCAGACTGCGTCGATAAACGGAGAGGATCCACTCGAAGAAGCCATCGGTGATACGGCGGAAGGGGCCTTGCTTCTTGCCGTGCTCGCTGCGAAGAAGGTAGGCGCACATCATCGGCGTCGTGGTGAGCGAGATGACCATGGAGACGAGAATGGCGGTGGAAAGGGTGATGGCAAACTCGCGGAAGAGGCGGCCGACGATTCCACCCATGAGAAGAAGCGGGATGAAGACGGCGATGAGCGAGATGCTGATGGAGATGACGGTAAAGCCGATCTCCTTTGCGCCTCGGAGGGCGGCGGGAAAGGGCTTCATCCCGTCTTCCAGATGGCGGGTGATGTTCTCCATGACGACGATGGCGTCGTCGACGACGAAGCCGGTGGAGATGGTGAGGGCCATGAGCGACAGGTTGTCGAGGCTGTAGCCCATGAGGTACATGACGGCGAAGGTGCCGATGAGCGAGACGGGGACTGCGACGGCGGGAATCAGCGTGGCACGGCCGCTCCCGAGGAAGACGAAGACGACGATGATGACGAGGATGATGGAGATGATGAGGGTTCGCTCTACATCGCTCACTGACGCCTTGATGGTCGTGGTGCGATCGAGGACGACGGTCATGTCGATTCCCTGCGGGATGGATGCCTTGATGGAGGGCAGCTGCGCACGGATGCGATTGTTGGTGTCGATGATGTTGGCGCCGGGTTGTCGAAAGACGATCAACATGACGGCGCGCTTGCCGTTGAGATATCCGGAGGTGCGAACGTTTTGCGTGGAGTCGACGACGTCTGCGACGTCTGAGAGACGAACGGCCGAACCGTTGTTATAGCCGATGATGATCGGCTTGTACTCTTCGGCGTGGGATATCTGCGCGTTATCGATGATGTCTGCGGAGATATCGCCGTTGGTGATCTGGCCCTTGGCGAGGTTGGAGTTCTGCAGGCTCAGGACGGACTGCACGTTCGACATGGCGAGGCCGTAGCCTGCGAGCTTGGTTGGGTTGACCTCGACACGGACGGAAGGCAGAGCGCCGCCGCCGGGGTTCACCTGGCCTACGCCCTGAATCTGAGAGAGCTTCTGCTGGACGATGGTGGACGCTTCGTCGTACAGCTTGTCGGGGCCGTACTTGTCGGAGGTGAGGCCGATGATCATGACGGGCGCGTCGGCGGGGTTCACCTTTCTGTAGGTCGGGTTTCCGGGAAGATTGGCCGGGAGATAGGTGCGGGCGGCGTTGATGGCGGCTTCGACGTCGCGCGCTGCGGCATCGATGTTGCGGCTGAGGTCGAACTGGATGGTGACAGAGGTGGTGCCGAGACTGCTTGTCGACGTCATCTCGGTGACGCCGGCGATGTGGCCGAACTGGCGTTCGAGTGGCGTGGCAACGGAGGAGGCCATGATCTCGGCGCTGCCTCCGGGGAGACTGGCGCCAACGGAGATGGTGGGAAAATCAACCTGCGGAAGCGGAGAGACGGGCAGAACCGTAAACGCGATGCCGCCGGCGATGGCGATGGCGATGGTGAGCAGCGTCGTCGCTACGGGGCGATGAATAAATGGTGCGGAGATATTCATGACTGCCCTGCCGGTTCCCCTTCAGCTTCCTCGTGTGCGTCCTTCTTTTTTGAAAACCGGTGTCCGAGGTTGTCGAAGAAGATATAGATGACGGGGGTGGTGTAGAGGGTAAGGATCTGGCTGAGGAGAAGACCGCCGACCATGGCGATGCCGAGCGGCCTGCGCAGCTCGGAGCCGATGCCGTGTCCGAAGGCGAGTGGAAGACCGCCGAGGAGCGCGGCCATCGTGGTCATCATGATGGGACGGAAGCGGAGCAGACAGGCCTCGTAGATGGCTTCGGCGGCGGTCTTGCCGTGATGGCGCTCCGCCTCCAGGGCGAAGTCCACCATCATGATGCCGTTCTTCTTCACGATACCGATCAATAGGACGAGTCCGATGATGGCGACCACGCTTAGATCTTGGTGGAAGAGGATGAGCGAGAGGAACGCGCCTACTCCGGCGGATGGGAGGGTGGAGAGAATGGTGATGGGGTGGATGAAGCTCTCGTAGAGGACGCCGAGCACGATGTAGACGGTGACGAGCGCGGCGAGAATGAGAAGCGGCATGTTGGAGAGCGAGTTACGGAACGATGCCGCTGTTCCCTGGAAGTCAGCCTGCAGACTCGCAGGCATGTTCATGTCTTTCTGAACCTTGGTGATATCGGTGATGGCACCACCGAGAGCGGCGTTCGGGCCCAGGTTGAAGGAGACGGTGATGGCGGGAAACTGTCCCTGGTGGGTGATGGAGAGTGCTTCAGTGGTCGTCTCGAAGTGTGAGAAGGCGCTGAGTGGAACGGCGCTGCTGTAGGCCGAACTGGTGGTTCCTGCCGACGTCGCGCCTTTGCTCGAGGTCGCGTTCGAGGTGCTGGAGGTCAGCGCGTTGACTGGAGGAGAGAGGGTGTTCGCCGATGGATTGAAGAGCGGTGAGGTGGTGAGGGCGTTCGATCCGGCCGAGCTCGATCCCTGAGAGGCAGAAGAGGTTGCCGCACCGGCACCGGTCGTGCCGGCGGAGGAGTTCGACTGCACGTAGAGGTGGTTCAGCTTGTCGGGATCGATCTGAAACTGCGGCTGGGCTTCGAGGATGACGTGGTACTGGTTGAGCTGCGTGTACATCGTGTTGATCTGGCGCTGGCCGAAGGCATCGTAGAGGGTGTTGTCGATGGTGGTGGGCGTGATGCCGAGGCGGGATGCGGTGGCGCGGTCGATGACGAGAGAGACTGCGAGACCGCCGACCTGTTGATCGGTGGCTACGTCTTCGAGGCCAGGCAGCTGCTTCAGGCGGGTGACGAAGCGGCCGGTCCATTCGTTGAGTTCGTTCTGGTCAGGATCTTCGAGGGTGTACTGGTATTGCGTCCGGCTCACGCGGTCGTCGACGGTGATGTTCTGCACCGGCTGCATGAAGAGCTGGATGTCTTTGATGTCTTTCAATTTGGATTGAAGCCTGCGCACCACGTCGGAGGCGCTGAGGTCGCGCTGATCGAGAGGCTTCAGGTTGATCGACATTCTTCCGCTGTTGGTGGTGACATTGGTTCCGTCTGCGCCGATGAACGACGAGAGACTTTCCACTGCGGGGTCCTGAAGGATGACCTTTGCGAGCTCCTGCTGCTTCTCTGCCATGGCCTTGGAGCCGATGGTCTGCGAGGCTTGCGAGATACCTTGAATGACGCCCGTATCCTGCACGGGGAAGAATCCCTTGGGGATGATGACGTAGAGGTAGACCGTGAGCATCAGGGTGGCAAGGGCGACGAGGAGGGTGATGGTCTGGTAGCGGAGCACGACCTTGAGCGTGCGACCGTAGAAGGCGATCATTCCTTCGAAGACGCGTTCGGACGCCTGGTAGAAGCGTCCCTGCTGGGCTTCGGGATTGTGCTTCAGGATGCGCGACGCCATCATCGGGGTAAGAGTGAGCGAGACGACCGCCGATACCACGATGGTTACGGCGAGGGTTACGGCAAACTCGCGGAAGAGGCGGCCAACGACGTCGCCCATGAAGAGTAGGGGAATCAGCACGGCGATGAGCGAGACGGTGAGCGAGAGGATGGTGAAACCGATCTGCTCTGCGCCTTTGAGGGCCGCCTGCATGGGGGGCTCGCCCTCTTCGAGGTAACGCGAGATGTTCTCGACCATCACGATGGCGTCATCGACCACGAAGCCGGTCGAGATGGTCAGCGCCATGAGCGAGAGATTGTCCAGACTGTAGCCGAGCGCGTACATGGCCGCAAAGGTGCCGACCAAGGACAGTGGAACCGCAACGCTGGGGATGATAGTCGCGTAGAGGTTTCGCAGGAAGAGGAAGATGACCATGACCACGAGGCCGATGGTGAGGAGGAGCTCGAACTCGACGTCGCTGACCGAGGCCTGAATTGGCGTGGTGAGGTCGGTGAGGGTGGTGATCTCGATGCCTTTGGGAAGGTTGGCCTCAAGCTGCGGGAGCAGTTGCTTGATGCTCTTGACGACGGTGATGGTATTTCCGCCGGGCTGGCGCTGGACGTTGAGGATCACCGCCGGCGTCATGTTCATCCACGCGGCCTGGGTACTGTTTTCGACGCCATCGACGATGTGAGCGACGTCAGTGAGCATGACGGGTGCGCCGTTGCGGTAGGCGACGACGACGCTTCGGTAGTCCTGACTTGTGACCAGCTGGTCGTTCGCGTCGATCTGATAGTCCTGGCGCGGGCCGTCGAAGTTTCCCTTCGCCTGGTTCACGCTGGCTTCGGAGACCGCCGTGCGCAGGTCTTCGAGATTGATGCCGTAGGAGGAGAGTGCGGTTGGGTTCGCCTGGATGCGCACCGCGGGCTTCTGGCCTCCGCTGATGCTGACCAGTCCAACGCCGCTTAGCTGCGAGATCTTGGGGGCGAGGCGCGTGTCTACGAGGTCTTCCACCTGCGACAACGGGACGGTGGTTGAGGTGATGGCGAGGGTGAGCACGGGCGCGTCGGCTGGGTTGGTCTTGCTGTAGATCGGCGGCGCGGGGAGGTTGGCGGGGAGGAAGCTCTGCGATGCGTTGATCGCCGACTGAACTTCTTCTTCCGCGATGTCGATGTTGAGGGCGAGATTGAACTGGAGCACAACGACGGAGGTGCCGCCGGAGCTGGTCGAGGTCATCTGATTCAGACCCTGCAGCTCGCCGAACTGACGCTCGAGCGGGGCTGTGACCGTAGTCGCCATGACCTGCGGGCTTGCGCCGGGGTAGAACGTCAGGACCTGGATGGTCGGGTAGTCGACCTCAGGAAGCGCGGAGACAGGCAGCTGGGTGTAGCTGACAATGCCGACGAGCAGGATGGCAGCCATGAGCAACGACGTCGCAACGGGGCGAAGAATAAACGGACGCGAAGGACTCAAGGAGCATTACTCCCACTTGGGTTGGCTGGGATGGGGGTCTTGGAGACGGTGATCTTGGATTTGTCCTGCAGCCGGTCGAAGCTGCTGTCGGCAAGGACATCGCCGGGATTGACTCCGGTGACGGCCGAGTTGTCGCCTTCGGTCACGCTTGTCTTCACCGACCGCATGTGGGCGACGTTGTCCTGAATAACGTAGACGAATGACGCTGTGCCGTTGTGCTGGACCGCGGAGGTTGGAATCAGGGTCGCGTTCTGCAAGGTGTTGACGAGCAGGCGCGCATTCACAAACTCGTTCGGGAAGAGCATGGAGTCCTTGTTGTCGAACTGGGCTCGAGCCTTCACGGTGCCGGTGGTGGTGTCGATCTGATTATCCAACGTCAACAGGGTTCCGGTCGCGATCTGCTTGAGTGCGGCGCGGTCGTATGCGTCGACGGGAAGCTTCGCGTGTTGGCGCAGACGCGGCTGCACCTGGCTAAGGTTATCTTCGGGAATGGTGAAGATGACGGTAATGGGCTGAAGCTGAGTGATGACGGCGAGGGTCGTGGTTCCGGTGGACTGGACGACGTTGCCGGGATCGACCAGACGCAGGCCGACGCGACCCGAGATGGGCGCTGTGATGTGGCAGTAGCTGAGCTGGACCTGATCGAGCTGGACGGTGCCCTGATCATTCCTGACGGTGCCCTCATCCTGCAGCACCACCTTCTCCTGGTCATCGAGGGTCTGCTTTGGAATGGCGTTTCTGGACCAGGCATCGCGGTAGCGTTCGACGTCCATCTTGGCCTGAGCCAGAACGGCTTCATCGCGCTCGAGCGATCCCTGCGCCTGCAGCAGCGTCGCCTGGTAGGGACGCGGATCGATATCGACCAGCGGATCGCCTTTGCGGACGATCTGGCCTTCGGTGAAGTGTACGGCGATGACCGGGCCGGTGGCCTGGCTAGTGATCGAGGAGGTGTACACGGGTGTGACCGTGCCGATCGAGTCCAGGTAGACGCCGATGTTGCCTTGGGTCGCGGTGGCGGTGGTGACGGCGACGGGGCCTCCGGCAGCTCCATGCCGCGGAGACGAGGCTTGCTTACTTGTATCCTCGTGATGTCTCAGGACCAGAAAAAATGCTGCACCAAAGACAAGAAGAAGAGCAATCCACACGATGACCCGGGAAACTTTATGGGTCGGAGCAGGAGCAGGAGCCGGCAGTTGATGGTCGGCCCCAATGATGGGGTATTTATTTGGATCGGCTGGCAATACGTCTCCCTTGCCACAGTTGAAGTTTCGGACTGAACGCGCAGTCTGTTGCTACCTACAGCTAGTCTATCGACGGATGCACATGTATTAAAAGACTCAGCTTCGCGACTTCCGCTGTCAAAAGATTTGTGAAATCAGCTTTCAGGGCTTCAAATCCGCAACCCGCTGACCGCTCTGATGTTTCCTGCCTCTGTTCGATTGAGCTTGCCCTGCTCTTCATGGTATGATTACCCAATCGGCAGACTACCGTTCACTCGGTAGAGGTCTGGAGCTCGCTCTCCTTGTACCTGAGGTCTTCCCCCGGCATTGTTTGAGTTTTTCTTTCACTCAGGCTTCATCGCCCGGAGATCTTCTGCGATTCAGGATTGGAGCAACTTCGTCATGGCACAAAAATGTGATCTTTGCGGCAAAGGCCCGCAGTTCGGCAACAACATCTCTCACGCCCACAACACCACCCGTCGCCGCTGGAATGTAAATCTGCGGCCGGTAAAGGCACAGGTCAACGGCGCCAGCAAGCGCATGCGTGTGTGCACCAGCTGCATCAAGACCGGCAAAATCATCAAAGGCTAAGCTACACCCAAGACTTTCAGAGATACGACGCCCCAGCCGTTTAATAGACGGCTGGGGCTTTTCCTGTTTTTCTAGTTTTGTGTGAAGGATACCCACTGACGACCGGTCGCCCTGCGCGGGCGGCGATCACTTCGTGATTTGTATACCCCTTCGGGTGGGGCTCCCGTTGGTCGCTTGGGACATTTTGCCACCACCAATCGGGCAGACTGGTGGTGGTTGGTTTATTGTTTGCTGAAGCCTAGCGACGCGCTATTGATGCAGTAGCGTAGTCCGGTCGGCTTGGGGCCGTCGGGAAATACGTGTCCCAGATGCGCTCCGCAGGTGGCGCACTGTACCTCGACCCGGCGCATGCCAAATGACTTATCTTCGATGCTCTGGATCGCATCGGGAGAGACCGGGTTCCAGAAGCTTGGCCATCCGCTTCCCGACTCGAACTTCTTGTCCGAGGTGAAGAGCGGTGCGTTGCAGGCTCCGCAGTGGTAGATTCCATCCTCGTGGTTGTTCACGAGCGCGCCGGTGAAGGGACGCTCAGTTCCGCCCTCGCGCATGACGTGGAACTGCTCCGGAGTTAGAATCTCGCGCCACTCGGCGTCGGTCTTGTGTACCTTCTCGATCTTTGTTGTCTCTGCCATTTTTCCTCCTGCCGTCTGAAGATTAGATGCCTGGCTGTACGTTTTGCTTCATCCGGTCGGCTGGTCTAGCCCTTTGCGATGACCTCAATCTCGACCAGCGCATCCTTCGGTAGACCTGCTACGGCTACGGTCGATCGGGCTGGAGGAACGACGCCTTCGGGGGCAAGATAGCGTGCGTAGACCTCATTCATGGCCGCGAAGTCACCCATCGACTTCAGATAAACGGTGGTCTTCAAAACGTTCTGAAAGCCAAGGCCAGCCGCGGCAAGAACGGCTTTTACATTTTCGAGCACGCGCACCGTCTGTTCGGTGACGCCGCCGGTGACCATCTGGCCGGTGGCGGGGTCCAGACCGACCTGCCCGGATGCAAACAACATGTCGCCAACACGCACTGCCTGGGAGTACGGTCCAATCGCCGCTGGGGCTTCTTTAGTGGAGATTGCAGTCTTGCCTTGAGTCTTGCTTTGATCGCTCATGCCGCTAAGTCTATCTTGTTCTTCGCCGGCTGAAAATCAACGGCTATTCTCTCGTGGATCTTCGCCGATGTGTACGTTTCTGGAAAAATTCTTACACTGGCTTTGACTTTCGATAGGATGGCTCTCATGCGCGCCTCCATCCGTCTCTGCTTACTGGCTGCTCTTGTCTTGGCCTTCGTGACTCTCTCCACCTCGGCCCACGCGGCGGAGAAGCTCAAGACGTTTTACTCCGGCAGCGGCGGCATCTCCTCTGAGGTTCATCGCGTTGTTGTCATCGAGTTCGCTACCGACGGCACCGCTATTCTCCAGCAGAAATGGCACGGCAAGGATGCAGAGACCTGGCACGGCCACTGGAAGCGTGACGGCAAGAACGTTACCCTTACCTACGATGCTGCCCATGGCGAAGGACCTGCTACTGCTTCCAGCGACAAGCCGCTTCCTGAGGCACTCGTGTTTACGTTCAAGCACGGTACTCTCACCGCGACATCCTGGGATGGGACCACGCTCGGGCCGCTGGGTCCTCCGAAGCTGACGCCCTTTGGCGGCAAGGTTCCGCAGGTGACCAGCGTCGCAAGCTGCCAGGCGCTGAACACCACCGATCCGACACAGAACTGCGTCACGTGGGACTCGCGCCGCTAAAGAACATCCGAAGCTTCGGATGTCTGAAGGTCGTTTTGGTGGGTTCGATCTTTGGATCTTAGAAGTAGAAAACAGCCTATGGCGCCTGCCGCGATGGATCCGGCGAGGGTTCCAATCTTCGCAAAGTCTTGCGGGCCGCCCTCCGGCAGCGCCAGTGCCGCAATAAACAAGGACATCGTAAAGCCGATGCCGCAGATCCAGCTCGCCGCGAAGATCTGCATCCAGTCGATGCCTGCAGGCCGTGTGGCTATCTTCACCTTTTCGGCCGCCCATGCGAAGGTGGTGATTCCGAAGGGCTTTCCAAGAAGCAGTCCGAAGGCGACACCCAGAGTGACTGAATGCTTTGCGGAGGCGATGAAGTGTCCGAGGACGTGAACGCCCGCGTTCGAAAATGCGAAGAGAGGCATGATGGCGAAGCTGACCCAGGGCTGAAGCGCGTGTTCGATCCGGTGCAGAGGCGACTCCATGAGGATGCACTGCTGTTCCATGGAGTGCAGCGCCGCCTGCGCTTCGCTGGAGTCAGGTGCCGCCGCTGAAAAGCGATCCAGCAGGCGTTGCATCTTCGCCCGGAAACGCGGCTCGTCGTTCGATTGACGACAGGGGATGGTCAGTGCCATAAGGACACCCGCGATGGTTGCGTGTACGCCCGACTGCATCACCGCAAACCACACGACGATGCCGATCATGGCGTAGATCCAGGGGTTTCGTATGCCAATCTTGTTTGCGGCATAGGAGATGCCAAGTCCTACGACACCGAATGCCAAATAGCCGAAGCTGAGGTGAGCCGTGTAGAAGACTGCAATCACAAGTACGGCGACGATGTCGTCTGCGATGGCCAGTGCGGCGACGAAGAGCTTCAGCGATACGGGTACGCGGTCGCCCAGCAGCGCGAGGATGCCAAGCGCAAACGCGATGTCTGTCGCCATTGGAATGCCCCATGCACGCGCTTCTGCCCCGCCGTGATTCAGCGTGAGATAGAGTGCGGCAGGCAATACGCACCCTCCCACTGCCGCTATAAACGGAAAGGCTGCCTGCCTGAAGGATGACAGCTCGCCGATCAACAGTTCACGTTTGATCTCCAGGCCGACGAGGAAGAAGAAGATGGACATCAGGCCGTCGTTGACCCATAGATGGCGGCTCCAGGTGAGCACGGTCTGTCCTACCCTTGCGGTGAACTCCTGCTCCCAGATGGCGTGGTAACTGTGCTCCCACGGTGAGTTGGCCCAGAGTAGGGCGAGGATGGTTGCGGCCAGCAGCACGACTCCGCCAGATGCTTCTATCTGGGCAAAGCGCGTGAAGGGGCTGGTCAAAACATCGATGGGAGTACGGGTCGAGGTCGTCCTCGGAAGAGGCTCTCTCGGTCCTGTGGGCAGCAACTCTTCCATGGAGAGACTCCTTCCGGAACGTTACGCTAGGCACGTCAGGGAGATACTACAGGTCAGACGTTCTTACCTTAGCCGCTAGAGTACAGCGAAATCTGCGGAGCCACAGGCTGGCTTCAACATTGATCCAATGACAAGTCGATAAATATTTCTGGAAACCGGCGGCATTGTGCGGGGATCGGACATATATTGGTCGCGAGGTGCAAAACTATGGGAATCATGGATATGATCCAATCGCTGGCCGGGCAGACTGGCGCGGCGGCAGGGACCGACCAGGCGAAGGTTGCCGGCGGCTTCATTGAAGCACTCACCCAGCATCCTGAGGGCATTCAGGGCGTCCTCGATGCATTCAAGAACAACGGTATGGCGGAGCACGTCGGCTCGTGGGCCTCGGGCCAGACGGCGACGGCTACTCCGGACCAGGTTCAGCAGGGTCTTGGTGGCACGGGCCTGATTGAAAAGACTGCGGAGAAGGCGGGCGTCTCGCCACAGGTGGTCCAGGTGGCGCTTGCAACGGTTCTGCCGATGGTGATCCAGCACTTCGCGCCGAATGGACAGGCAGCGCCTACAAGCTCGATGGGCAGCATGGCGCAGCAACTCCTCAGCAAGTTCGTCTAATCGAAGCATTTTGCTCCGCTGGCCCTCCATACCGGACGGGCGTGCGGTTTTATGCGTCTAAATTGACACGAAGAACCTTACAAAATCGGTCGCACTGAGACGAAAGAGGTTTAGAGATGGCAGATCTTGATCAGTTGAAACAGAAGTACGCCCCGGTCATTGAAGGCATCGAAAAGTTTATTCCGTACGGAGCCACCCTGGAGACGGTCGACCTGACCGGTGAGCAGCTCCACATTCGAGGCACCGTTCCCTCCACCGTCGTTGCCAACCGCATCTGGGGCTACATCAAGAAGTGCGACCCCACCTACTCCGATCTTCATCATGAGATTGGCACCACCGGCGGCGAGACCCAGCCCTATACCATCAAGTCGGGCGATACGCTCTCGGCGATCAGTCTGCTCTTCTATGGCAATGCGAATAAGTACCCGCAGATCGCGCAGGCGAACAACATCGCCGATCCTAATAAGGTTCCTATCGGCACCACGCTGCAGCTGCCTGTGCTCACCTAGTCTGCGGCAGTCTCTGGGCGCAGCTGGTGTGGAATGAACCTAAACTTCAATCCGCATCGGTTCTGCGATCTCCACCCGGTTGCGCCCGTACGACTTCGCACGATAGAGAGCGTCGTCGGCGGCTTTCAGCAGGGAGATGGGCGTGGAGTCGAAACTTAGGCCCTGAGTGGCGCATCCGACGCTGACTGTGACTACGCCGTGCGGATTTGCCGGGTGAGACAGTCCGCGGCGCTCCACGGCAGCTCGGATCTGCTCGGCGACCATGTGGGCTCCGTAGACGTCGGTACTTGGGAGAACGACCGCGAACTCCTCTCCGCCGTAGCGCGCGAAGAGGTCGGTGGCGCGATGAATGACACTCTGCGTGGTCTCTGCGATAGCGCGCAGGCATTCATCCCCCATGATGTGGCCGTAGAGGTCGTTGTACGGCTTGAAGTGATCGACATCGATCATCAGGAGCGAGAGCTCGCCTCCGTCCCGCATCGTCCGCTTCCACTCGCGGTCGATGGTCTCGTCGAAGTGGCGGCGGTTGGCGATCCCAGTGAGACCATCCACCATGGCGAGATCCTGGGCCTGGCGGACCTGCAGGTTCAGTTCGTCCTCGGTGGCCTTCCGCTTGGAGACGTCTCTTACAACATTGACGAAGCCGCTGGGCGCGCCTGTGACGGAGTCTCGATACAGGCGGATGTTGGCCTCCAGCCACAGAAAACCACCGTCTTTCTTGAAGCAGCGGTAGATCAGGGTTCCGGCCGGATTTCCAGACCTGCAGGACGTAATGAGAGAACGCATGGCGTCAAGATCATCCGGATGGACGATCTGATGGTAGTTATGCCCCAGCAGCTCCTCCGGCTCCCAGCCGAGCATCGATCGTACTGCGGGCGATACGTAGTGCCGGGTACCGGCGAGGTCGGAGAGGACGATGATGTCATTCGAAGCCTCGGCCAGGAGACGAAAGCGTGTCTCGCTGTCGACCAAGTTGCTCTGTAGACGTTCCCGCTCAGCGGTGACGACTTCGACGACGTATAGAACGAGCATCGAGGTTGCCACGAAGAACTGCAGCATGACGGTCCGGGTTGTTATCGAATTGGTGCGCATGAGCGCAATTGGACCGTATCCGGCGATCGTAAAAAATCCTCCGATGATCGACACGATCAAGAGCCCCAGCGCGGAGCCGACCAGCCGTAGACGCACGCCGAGGGCGAGAAGCACAGGAAGTACGAGGAACAGGACAGGAACCCGCGTCTGCCAGAATACGGCGACCGCGACGGCGCTCAGAAGGGCCAGAAGGCCTGCGATCTCCAGCCGTGATCGTCCGGGAAACCGGTCGCGCGCGGTGTAGGAGAGATAGAGCGGAGTGATGACGGCTATGCCCAGTGCATCGGCGGCGAACCAGTGCCGGAAGGCGTTGATCATCGGCATGGCCTGTGCGCCCGAGCGGTTGAGCTGGGCCAGCAGTGAAGCTACGGCAGGTGCAAGGACCACGCCGTACGACAAGAGGGACAAAAACTGCTTGCGCTGCGTCAGGTCGGGGTTTGGGGAGATGGTGCGGTACATGAGCTGTGCCGCGAGTCCTGCCTCCAGCATGTTGCAGAAGGCGAGGTACGACGATGACGGGAGGGCGAACGTCAGGGCCATATTGATGCCCAGGTCGATGCCGAAGCCCACGGCCAGATAGGCAGGCCACTGCCTCCGCGGGGTGGTCAGGAGCATACCAAGCAGGAGACCGTTCGAGGGCCACAGGATCGTGACGCCATCCAATCTCCAGCTTCGCAAGTTCAGCAGCGTTCCCGCTGTCGAAAAGCAGAACAGCGCCAGCGCTACCCATGCTAGTCGTCGAAGAGGCGGCAGATAAGGTAGTGAGCGATACTCCGCGGTTTCAGGATCGAGATAAGTCGTCATCATTCAGTCACTGCTATCGATCTTTTTACGGCGGCGAGCGTTGATGCCGACGTGGTCAGGCTTTCAGTATGTTCTCTTTCGGCAGATTAGGCCTATGAAAGCGATGCAGAAAGACAATGTTGGAACACGAACCCGATGCGGCAATTTTTGTCTCTTATGCGGCGATTCTCTCTATGCTTCTCAGTCGGGTGCCGCTGCTGCGTCCAGCTCGCCGGCGAAGTAGCTCTCTCGAAAACGGATGCGTGCGTCGGGATAATCGGGGATCTTTACACGGATTCTGTGCATGCCGGGAGTTGGACTGCCGTTGGCTTCGGTGTGGGGCTGGAAGCTGAGAAGGTAGTAGTTGTGGACGTGATTGGAGAGTTGGTGCAGGCCTTCGTCGAAGCCTTTTTGCGTGGTGAAGTTGATGTATTCGCCTCCGGAGAGGGCGGCTAGTTCGTGGGAGGCATTCTTTTTCAGGGCGTTGACGGCCATGACGAGGAGGCCGAGCGGGCCGCTGCCGCCACCGTACTTCAGGTCGCTCATGACCTCGGTCTTACCGGGTCCGAAGGCTACGGAGTCGACGACGGTGTTGGTTCGTCCGAGCGTTGCAACTACCTGGGCTGCTTTGATTTGGCTGCCGTGGTCGCGAGTCTCGCTGATGAGCAGGATGGCGTGGCGGTAGTGATTCTGGCGGGCTTCGAGGAGCCTGGCGGCGTAGTCTACGGCGTCGAGGGTGGAGGCGTCGGGGTCGTCGCAGGGCTCGAGCTGGGAGAGAGCGCTGCCGGTCTTCTCCATGCTGGTGGAGAACTTGCCGAGCAGGAGCGGGGCGGAGCCGTATTCGACGACGGCGACCTCGCGGGGGGCGTCTCCGGCGATGCCGTCGATCATGGAGGCGAGGCCGCTGAGCTTGGGGAATTCCCAGCCTGCGGAGCGGCTGCACTGGACGACGACGACGAGCGAGAGGCCGAGGGAGTCGGTGTCTTCGTCGAGGTGGATCTGTTGGGGAACTCCATTGTCTTCAACGACGAACTGCTCGGGTTTCAGGGTGTAGATGACGTCGCCGTGCTTGGTCTGGACGGTGGTGGGGACGAGGACGATGTTGGATTGGGTCCTGAGGGTGAAGTCCTGGTCGCCGGGTGCGGCTGCGGGCGCTGCGGGTGCGGGTGTGTCCTGGGCCATCGCGGTCAGGGTGCAGAGGCAGAGGAGGATGGCATGGAGACAGGGCCGCATGGCTCCAGTCTAACCGGAGGGTCTTTTCGAATTTGTATGAAAAAAGTCGGTCCTGGTGGAAGCGGCGCTTTTCAAGGGTTTTTTGGGAAAAGCGGTGTTTTTTCGTGGTGCGTTGCTGGTGAGTTGTGGTGGATTGTGTGGTGAACGTGGTGGCGAAGCAGTCACTTTTCCGGGGGTGAAATGTACGACAGGTTTTTCAAGTTTATTTTCAGAGGGGGCGTTGATATCGGGGATGATATCGCCGACGATATCCAGATAGTATCTGGGCCGGAGCCGGAATCCTAGCTGGATGCTGGCTGAGGGGGTGAGTTGGTGGCTTTGAGGAGGTCAACAGGCGGCAACGAGGTGGACATCGTTCTGGGGTATAGTCCGAAAGACGGCAGAGAGACTGCCGATTTTTTTGGAAAGAATTGTTATGACCTCTGTATTTTCCGCTGTGAGTTCTTCCGCTGAAACGACGTTCAAGCCTGTCTACCCGGTTGCCCGAGAGGTTGAGCAGGTGGACGACTACTTTGGCACGAAGGTGAGCGATCCGTATCGCTGGATGGAGGATGTGGACTCGGCTGAGTTGAAGACGTGGGTGGATGCGGAGAACGAGTTGACGCAGAGCTATCTGGCGCGTGTGCCGGTGCGGGAGACGATGCAGAAGAGGCTGATGGAGCTGATCAACTTCGAGCGCTACACGGCGCCGGCGCGGAGGGGTTCGCGGTACTTCTACTCGCATAACAGCGGGCTGCAGAACCAGAACGTTCTGTACTGGCACGAGGGGCTGGATGGTGAGCCGAAGGTGTTGCTGGACCCGAATACTTTCTCGGAAGATGGGACGGTGGCGATCAGCGGGCTCAGCATTACGGACGATGGGGCGCTGGCGGCTTACTCGATTGCGGATGCGGGCAGCGACTGGGTGAAGTGGCGGGTGCGGAATGTGACGACGGGTGAGGATCTGCAAGATCTGGTGGAGTGGTCGAAGTTCAGCGGGGCGGCGTGGCTGAAAGATGGGAGTGGATTCTTCTACTCGCGCTACGACCAGCCTGCGGCGGATGCGGAGGCTGAGGCGCTGAAAACGGCGAACCGTTTTCATAAGGTTTATCTGCATCGGCTGGGAACGGCGCAGAGTGCGGATGAGCTGGTATTCGAGCGGCCGGACGATGGCGAGATCAATCTGGGCGCGATGGTGACCGACGATGGGCGCTACGTGCTGATGTACCAGAGCAAGGGAACGAGTCCGAACAATACGCTGGCGGTGCGGGACCTGCGCGACGCTGCCGGGGCGTGGATGGAGCTGATCGGTAGTCCGGATGCGGTGTATGCGCCGATTGCGAACGATGAGACGACGTTCTGGCTGCGGACGACGCTGGACGCGCCGAACGGCAAGGTGATCGCGGTGAACCTGGGCAAGCCTGCGCGGGAGCACTGGACGACGGTGATTCCGGAGAGTGAGAACAACCTGGACGATGTGTCGATGATCAACGACACGTTTATCGCGGACTATCTTGCGGATGCGCAGAGCCGCGTGGTGTTGTATGCGCGGGATGGCAGGCCGATGGAGGAGCTGGTGCTGCCTGCGATTGGAACGGCGGGCGGATTCGGCGGGCTTCGCACGGATACGGAGACGTTTTATCAGTTCAGCAACTTTACGATGCCGAGCACGGTGTATCGGCTGGACATGAAGACGCTTACGTCTGCGGTGTATCGGCAGCCGAAGCTGTTGTTCGACCCGAAGCTGTATGAGACGACGCAGGTGTTTTATACGAGCAAGGATGGCACGCGGGTGCCGATGTTTGTGAGCCACAAGAAGGGGCTGACGCTGGATGGTACGGCGCCGACGCTGCTGTATGCGTATGGCGGATTCAACATTCCGCTGATGCCGGAGTTTTCGCCTTCGCATGTGATGTGGATGGAGAGGGGCGGCGTGTATGCGCAGCCGGGATTGCGCGGCGGCGGCGAGTATGGCGAGGCGTGGCACGAGGCTGGAGTGGGCGTGAAGAAGCAGAATGTCTTTGACGATTTCATCGCCGGGGCGGAGTGGCTGATTGCGCATAAGTACACGTCGCCGGGGAGGCTTGCGATCTCCGGTGGGAGCAACGGCGGGCTGCTGGTGGCGGCTTGCGAGCTACAGCGTCCGGAGTTGTTTGGCGCGGTGGTGGCGGCGGTGGGTGTGATGGATATGCTGCGGTTCGATCAGTTCACGATCGGCTGGGCGTGGAAGGCGGAGTATGGTTCGCCGTCGGAGAGTGCGGAAGAGTTTGCGGCGATCTACAAGTACTCGCCGCTGCATAATATTCGTGCGGGCGTGGCGTATCCGGCGACGCTGATTACGACGGGCGACCATGACGACCGGGTGTATCCGGCGCACAGCTTCAAGTACACGGCTGCGTTGCAGGCGGCACAGGTGCAGGGCGGGAGTCCTGTGCTGATTCGGGTGGAGACGCGCGCGGGACATGGTGCGGGGATGCCGCTGAGTAAACGGATTGAGGCGACGGTTGATCAGTATGCGTTTATGGCGAGTGCTTTAGGGGTGTAGCTGGATTGCTGGAGCGTCTTCCTGAGTGGGGTGGCGCTTCAGCAAAATACAGGGTTCTTCGCTTCGCTCAGAATGACGACAGTTTTCTAATGATAGCGAAGATGCTCCGGGTACTTCTCTGTGCAATACCTCTTCGAATGCGCGGTGGTGCGTGGTTGCGAGTTGAGGCGATTTCGCGAAGATACTAAAGGTTATTCCGCTTTGGTGTATATTCGCAGACCCCCGAATGGGGCTGCTTATCTGTTTCAGGTCGGCGGAAATTTGAATCCGATGCTTTGTGCCGCGCGTCCTATTTATGCAGCAGGAAGTGGAAAGGTTGTCTTTATGAAGATCAAAATTTCACTCGCGTTGTTGATTGCTCTGGCTCCCGCGTTAGAGCCCACAGCGGCGTTTGCGCGACCGAAGGAGCCGACGGCGCATATGCGTCCGCAGCTGTATCACGACCACTCGCCACATGCGCGGGTTCGCGACTCGAATGGGCGTCACTCGTCGTAGTCTTCTGTGGGTTTTCTGTAGTTTCTTTTCTGTAGTTTCAGCTGGCGGGGGTGTTTACTCCCCGCGCCTTCTGGATGAAGGCAGCTAATCTTTCGGGACTCTTTCGTCCCGGCTCCGATTCGACACCACTTGCTACATCGACTCCCCAGGGCGCGAGCCTCTGGATGGCCTTGTCTACGTTTTCGGAGTCGAGGCCGCCGGCTACGATGAGCTTGAGGCGTGCGCCGTGGCCCTGAAGCTCGGTCTGGAGCGCGGTGCGGGCGGCATTCCAGTTGAAGGGTACACCGGAGCCGCCGGCGGCTGCGCCAACCTTGGAGTCAATTAGAACTCTGTCGGTTACATTTTGCGTGGCGATGTTCCGGAGCCGCTTGATGACGGTCGAGGTGGGACGGTCGCCTGGTTCGAGGGACCAGTGAACGGTCTGGATGATGCCGATGCGTCCGTCGAGCAGCACCTGCAGCCGTTGAAGGACGGGCAGAGCGACGTTGCGATGCAGCTGGACGGCGGTGAGGCCGCAGTACTGCGCGACCTGCACGATCTCTTCCGCGTTGATCTGCGTGAAGACGCCGATGCGTTCGACGTTCGCGGGTAGGTGCGGGGTGATGGCGGCGACTGTGTCCGGTGTGACGCGGCGGGTGCTGGGCGCGAAGACGAAGCCTACGGCGTCGGCACCGAGTTCGGCGGCGAGCTTGGCGTCTTCAAGGGTGGTGTTGGCGCAGATTTTGATCCACATGTGGGGAGGGCCTCGTGGAGCTTGATGATTTACGCGTTGCCGACGGGTGCCTGTCGAATCGATGAGCACCGCATCGAAGGAATGTTTAAGGTTTGTGGTGGTTAGATGTCGAGCGAGTACTCGCGATCCAATAAGGTGGCGAGTGCCGCGGCGGGGTCGGGTTGGCGCATGAGGCTCTCGCCGATGAGGAAGGCTCCGTAGCCGGACTGGCGGAAGCTGGCGATGTCCTCCGCGTTGCGGATGCCGCTCTCGGCGACCATGACAGCGTCTTTGGGCATGAGGCTGGCGAGTTCGTGGAAGATCTCGGTGCGGACGTTGAAGGTGCGGAGGTCGCGGCTGTTGACGCCGATGAGGTCGAAGCCGAGGTCGATGGCGCGCTTGAGCTCGTCGGCGCTGTGGGTCTCGCAGAGGACGTCGAGGCCGAGGGTCCGGGCTTCGTCGCGGAGATCGCTGAGGGACTGGTCGGTGTGGGAGGCGACGATGAGGAGGATGGCGTCGGCGCCGTGGGCGCGGGCTTCGAGGATCTGGAAGGGATCGAGGATGAAGTCCTTGCGGAGGCAGGGGATGGTGACGACCTGGGAGGCCTGCTCGAGGTAGGCGAGGGAGCCCTGGAAGAACTCCTCGTCGGTGAGGACGGAGAGAGCGGCGGCTCCGGCGGCCTGGAAGGTGCGGGCGAGGGTGGCGGGGTGGAAGTCGGCGCGGATGAGGCCCTTGGAGGGCGAGGCTTTTTTGATCTCGGCGATGATGGCCGGGCCGGTGGAGGATGCGGTGCGGAGGCCCTGGGTGAAGCCGCGGGGGGTGTGGGCGGAGGCTTTGCGTTCGAGGAGGCCGTAGTCTGCGGCGGCTTTGCGGGCGGTCACTTCAAGGAGGGTGTGGGCGAGAATCTGGTCGAGCTTTGTAGACATGGTTCCCTGTATTCAGTGATTGGCGCCGATGTGGGCGGGCCGTCGTCGAATCGGGCCGTGATCGCGACTGGGCCATCATCAAAGAGAGCCTGGGCCTATGGCGACCCAGGCTCTCTATTTTTACCAGCGATGGTCTGCCGGTGGTTCATTTTTTGCATTCAGCCTGGATTCAACCGGGGGTGAGCCGGGCTGAAGATCTTTTGGTGCCGAAGGGGGGACTCGAACCCCCACACCCTTGCGAGTACATGGACCTGAACCATGCGCGTCTGCCAATTCCGCCACTACGGCACGGTGTTGTTCGCTCCGCATTGTGGGCCGGAGCACGCTAACCGCGAGTTATCAGTGTTACAAACAGGCTGGCCGATGTCAATCGGACGGAAGTGGGCAACCAATTGTGCAGCGGGTGAGTCTTCTCTCCTATATCCGCGTCTAGTAGGGATAAGGAAGATTGCGTCTCATCCATGGCCGACCCGAAGAATAGCTCTGAAGACCGCTCCATTGTGGAAATCATTCCGGAAGATCTATCGGTTGAGATGCGCAAGATCGCGCACGACCTGAGCAATGCGCTGGAGATTATTGTGCAGACCAGCTACCTGCTGAGCCTGGCGGAGCTGAAGGAGCCTGCGTCGGACTGGCTGCGGATGCTCGATGGCGGCGTGCAGAAGGCACTGAACCTGAACCTGGTGCTGCGCAATTACATCAAGGAACATACGGAGAACTAAGCTGCCGTTGTTTCGGCAGGCTTAGGATCTCGCGCGTGATTTGGATGGCCTGCTTGCCGGCTTCGTTTTGGTGGATTTGACGGCTTTCTTTGCGGCTGTCTTCTTTACTGCGGCGGACTTCTTCGCTACGACTGACTTCTTCGCTGGGGCTTTCTTCGTGATGGCGGTCTTCGTCTGCTTGAGAGTGGGCTTGTTGGTGGCAGCTTTCTTGGCGACGGTCTTCTTCGCGGCAGGTTTCGTGGCTGCCTTCTTTGCGGCGATTTTCTTTGCGGTCTTCTTCGCGGCTGGCTTCACTGCAGCCGATTTCGGTGGCTTGGGCGCGGCCGGTGGCTTCGGCATGCTTGCGAGTTTTCTTTCGTGAGAGGCGATGAGGTCTTCGATCTGCTGGAGCAGGATGCGGGTGTGCATCGGCTTGACCAGAAGCTGATCGGCGCCCATCTCCTGCCAGTCTTCTTCGGCTACGGGAAAGGCGGTGAGGAGGGCTACGGCTGGATGGTATGCGGCGGCGCGCGCTGCCTTGATGACCTCGATGCCGGCGACGTCGTGCTCCATGCGCATGTCGGTGATCAGCATGTGGTACTCGCGGGTGTGCAGCTTGGAGACGCCTTCGCGGGCGGATGCGGCCGTATCGACGTCGAAGCCGCTGATCTCGAGCACGGCCTTGAGGGTGAGCAGGACGGCGACTTCGTCATCGACCAGTAGAATGCGTCGTTTCATGTGGTTCCTTTCGAGTGCTTCCGAGCCAACATACATGATACGGCAGGTGATTCCAAAGTCTGGGACGAAGCGACGTGGAGGTTTTTCTGCGGCGTGCATCCAACCTGTTCTTTAACAGCGCATCTCATCGAAAATGCTATACTTTAGTTTGCGAAGCAACCTCATTGCGCGGACTGCACGCAGACGCGACTAAACCCTGAACATACGCATAGCGAGCTGGAAAGCCCGTTGTGGAGGCGACTTATTCCACCGATTGATAAACGTTCCGCCAAGTCTTTTATCCGCACCAACGAACGTATCCGCGCGCGCGAGATCCGCGTCATCGACGAAAATGGCGAACAACTAGGCGTCATGCCCCCGTTTGACGCTCTGAAGATGGCGCGTGAGCGCTCCCTCGACCTCGTCGAGATCTCCCCGAACGCCGTGCCGCCTGTGTGTAAGATCCAGGACTACGGCAAGTTCCTTTATGAAAAGGACAAGAGCGACCGGGCAGCGCGCAAGAAGCAGAAGGTCATCGTCATCAAAGAGGTCAAGTTCTCGGTGACCGTAGATGAGCACGACTACCAGACCAAGAAGAACCAGGCGGTCCGGTTTCTCGGCGAGGGCGACAAGGTCAAGGCGTCGCTTCGGTTCAAGGGCCGGCAGATGGCTCACCGCGACCTGGGTTACAAGATCATCAACCGCCTTATTCTCGATATCGGAGATGCCGGGCTGGTCGAATTCATGCCGCGCATGGAAGGGACCACGCTACACGCCATTCTGGCTCCGTCCAAGAAGGCTGAGCAGCAGCAACAGCAGCAACCCGCGGTGAAGAAGGCTCCTGCTCCGGTGGCTGCTGAGGCAAAGCCTGCAGATCCAGAAGCTTCAACCGTCCAAGCGTAATTCAAGGCATCTCCCGGCCAGATTCCTGAGATGAACTTCCGGGGTTGAATTCACTCGAACTCGGTCCGTTTGGGCCGGTTTGATGTGCAGAACTTTTCACATTCTCATTATTAGTTGCATCCATACAGGACGACCAGATGTCTCAAGGTCGTCCTGTATGTGTTTAATCCTGCGCTTCGGCACGTTGCCGAGCCCACCTCTTTCATCCGATTTCTTCGAATGAGAACGCATCTTCCGCCGCAAAAGCGAAGATCTGCTGATCCTCGATGGCCGGAGATACCGATGAGACGTACTTAGGCGAATAGAAGCCAGCTCTGGAAGTCCCCTTAGATGTCTCTTTGTGTGAGGGCGTTTCCAGCCTGCGTGTTTATTATGCGTGTCTACGTTATTACCTTAGTAACCAAATCTATATAATATCTTCGTATATTACTGATTACATTAGACTTATAGTCTCATACATTCTATGGTTACTTCATCGAGTCTGTCTACAGAAATCTTTTAGACAGCAATACAACTTTCGGGGGTTATCTCACTATGAAACACATCGTCCGCGCTTTCGTCGTCGTCCTGGTCCTTACCGGTGTTGCCGCTACCACCCAGACCTCTGCTTCCACCAAGAACAATGTGACCGTCTCCCGCACCAGCATGGTTCCGGTTCCAGTGTGTGCGCCAAATGACCCCAACGCCTGCGGAATGCGCTAAACGCATACTTCTGTCCTGATATCAGCCATGTTCAAGATCCTACCTAACCAGCGCAATCCAAGGAGTTCCACTATGAAACACATCGTCCAGGCCTTCGTTGTTGTCCTCGTTCTCACCGGTGTTGCTGCCACCAGCCAGACCTCCGCCGCCTCCACCAAGAACAAGGTGACTGTCTCCCGCACCAGCATGGTTCCGGTTCCAGTGTGCGCGCCAAATGACCCCAACGCTTGTGGAATGCGCTAAACGCATACTTCTGTCCTGATATCAGCCAAGTTCGAGATCCTACCTAACCAGAGCAATTACAGGGAGTTACACCATGAAACACTTCGCCCACGTCTTCGTCGCTGTTCTCGTTCTCACCGGTGCTGCTGCCACCAGCCAAACTTCCGCTGCCTCTACCAAGAACAAGGTGACTGTCTCCCACGCCAGCATGGTCCCGGTTCCAGTGTGTGCGCCAAATGATCCCAACGCCTGTGGAATGCGGTAGAACCGAACTCCGCAAAAAATTGCATAGTCCGTAATAATTTCTTGTATCGGTCCCCGGGATAAGCTACGCTGTGTTAGTTAGAGGGACCGATCTATGAACATCTCCTCGTCAAGCCTGCTTACTTTCCTTGGATTCTTCGAGCCAGTTCTCTGTGGCATGGTTATCTGGTTTGTCGTACGCAATAAAGCTATACGCCAATTCGCCTTTCTCGTTGCGCTGATGAGCGTCAAGCTCATCTGTTCCGCAACCTGCATGGCTTTGATCTCCAGCCGGCATTCCCTGGGAATCGAACGGCATCTGGCCTACCAGATTTATTTCTACATCTACTGGGCGGGCTATGCGCTTGAGGCCATCCTGTCCCTGGCTGTGATCTACAGTATCTTCAAGCTGGCGATGGCTCCGCTCAAGGGGTTGCAGACTTTGGGGATGCTGGTCTTCCGCTGGGTGGCGGCTATCTCTGCAGCGGTCGCGATCGGTGTTGCGGTGACGCCACATCTGTCCGGCACCAACTTCATGGTTGCGATGATTACGCAATTGCAGCAGACCTCAAGCATCTTGACGCTTTGCCTGCTGCTGTTTGTCTGCTTCGCGATTCGTCCGATGGGGCTTTCGTACCGCAGCCGCATCTTCGGCGTTAGCATCGGCATGGGATTTCTGGCAGTCATTAATCTACTGAACTCGGCATGGATCGCTCACTACTCCAGCATGTACTCTTCGCTGAGCGTAGTAAATGGTGTCGCTGTGGGCTCTACGCTGCTGATCTGGTCGGCTTACTTTGCCTTCCCCGAGCCCAAGCGCCGGATCATTGTCCTGCCAACGACGTCGCCGTTCCTTCGCTGGAACCAGATCTCGATGGCTCTGGGCGACGATCCTGGTTTTGTGGCAGTAGGTGGGATTCCGCCGGAGCTGTTTGCGCCTGCGGAGCTTGAGGTTATGCGTCGGGCCTCTGCGAAGATGCCTTCGAACCTCGAGAGCCAGTCTGCACTGCATTCGTTATCTGCCTAATGTTGGGCCGTCATCGGAGCGGTGACGGTCACTGGGCGCGGTAATGAAGCGAAGGTAGCTGAGTTCGCATGGATGGAACCGCGGTAGATTGATTCAGACTTTATACGCAGACAAGAAGAAGGCCGTCCCGCTTGGGGACGGCCTTCTTCTTGTTGGTTGAGTTGCTGCTTAGTCTTTTTCTGACTCAGAGCGCTTCCAGTTGATGAGATCGCCCAGTGTGGTGCTGCTGCTGGAAGATGACGAGGAGGAGGAGGAAGAGGAGCCGGAGTTGTTGTTGCCCTTGGGCGACCGCTCGCGTTCCTTGTAGCTCTCGACCTCTGCGCGGCTGGCTTCTTCGCCGACAGCGCGGATGCTGAGACCGACCTTTTTCTCTTCCTGGTTCATCTTGACGATCTTGAACTCGTGCTCGGAGTCCACATCCATCGCAACAGGCTGGCCGTTGGCATCGATCGCCTCGGAGACGTGGCAGAGGCCCTCGACTCCTTCCGCGATCTCAACGAAGGCTCCAAACTGCGCGGTGCGCAGGATCTTGCCCTTGATGACGTCGCCGACACGGTGTTGTGCGAAGAAGGTGTCCCAAACATCCGGTTGCAGCTGCTTGACGCCAAGCGACAGACGACGGTTTTCTGGCTCGACGCCGAGAACGATGGCGCGAACCTTCTCGCCCTTCTTCAGGACCTCGGACGGGTGCTTGATGCGCTTGGTCCAGCTCAGGTTCGAGACGTGTACCAGGCCATCGATGCCGTCTTCGATCTCGATGAAGGCGCCGAAGTCAGTGAGGTTGCGTACGCGACCCTCGATGATGGCGCCGATCGGATACTTGTCTTCGAGCTGCTCCCAGGGGTTTTCCTGGAGCTGCTTCATGCCAAGCGAGATGCGGCGGTCGTTCGGGTTGACGCTGAGGATGATGGTGTCGACCTCGTCGCCGGGCTTGACCATCTTCGACGGATGCTTCATCCGCTTGGACCAGGTCATCTCAGAGACGTGGACGAGACCTTCGATGCCCTGCTCGAGTTCGACGAACGCGCCATAGTCGGTGACCGACAGAACGCGGCCGCGAACCTGTGCGCCGATGGGGTAACGCTCCGTGGCATCGAGCCATGGGTCAGGTGTGAGCTGCTTGAAGCCGAGCGAGACGCGCTGCTTATCCTTGTCGAACTTCAGCACCATGACTTGGATCTCGTCGCCTACATTAACGAGGTCGCGGGGATGGGTGAGACGACCCCAGCTCATGTCGGTGATGTGGAGCAGGCCATCGAGGCCGCCCAGATCGACGAATGCGCCGTAGTCGGTGAGGTTCTTCACGGTACCGGTGAGGACGCTGCCTTCTTCGAGGGTAGCCAGGGTGACCGACTTCTTGGCGTTCTGGTCTTCCTCGAGGAGCTCCTTGCGGGAGATGACGACGTTGCCGCGCTTCTTGTTGAGCTTAATGACGCGGACTTCGATCTCAGTGCCGATGTAGCCGTCGAGATTGCGGACGGGACGGACTTCGACCTGCGAGCCAGGCAGGAAGGCTTTGATGCCGATATCGACAGTCAAACCACCCTTGACACGGCTGAGAACCATACCCTTGACGGGAGTCTTGTCGTTCGCCGCCTGCTCCAGCTTGTCCCAGACCTTGTGACGGAGAGCCTTGTCATAGCTGACCAGGTAACCGCCTTCGGCCTCTTCGCGCTCAACGACAACTTCAACAGTGTCACCCGTCTGGAACTTCGAGACACCATTGATGTCAAGAACCTGTTCCAGGGGAATGAGACCTTCCGACTTGAGCCCGATGTCGACAACAACATGCTTGTCGGTGACTTTGACGACGGTGCCGGTAACGATGACCTCTTCTGTGGTCAGGTTCTGGGCTGCGGCGGACTCGGCTGCCTGTTCGCGATCAAAGTTCGCGAGGGCGGCGGCAAAGTCAGCTGCGTCGTAGTTCAAATCATCGTCGGATTCGTCTGCTGCGGCGGTCACAGTTGCAACGTGGCCATGGTCTGCAGCTTCATGTGCATGCGACGCGGTAACCTGCGCTGCTGCATCACTTGACGCTTCGTGGGCGGTCTCATGCTGTTGGGTTGAGGTGGATTCAGAAGACAGGTCTGTGTGAGCCGCTGTCGCTTCGGGCGCTAGGACTTCCGTTTCGGTGGTCAGGGGTTTGCTCTCGTTGTGGTCAGGATTATGGTTTTCTACCATGGTGAATGCGGACTCCGGGATCCAAGAATTCATTCCGTGTCAGGCGTCGTCGAAGCGGAAACAACCAGCAGCCCGGTAAAGGAAGCTGTTGTCTTCTCTATCCTCGCTACGTCTTCGGCAGGATGGAAAGAATCAGGCCTTGCAGAGGAGCTACTGCACTTGGGTCCCACACGCAATAGCTCACTAATAAAGCATAGAACGTTGCATAGAGTCCGTCAACAAAGCCGGTCCAGCGTACTGTATTTTCATCGCTGCTTCATGCAGGCAGCCTTTTCTTCTTGGGGTCCCGAGAATTAGATGCGAATCGCGGCACTTTGGACCCATTGGGGGTGAAAAATTTCGTGATGCAGAGAGCCGACCTCCATGCCGTATTTGCAGGCAAGCCAGACTCGGCTGAGGTCAGCTGCTGTCGCGCCTAGATTTTCATAGGCCGCCTCCACGCTATACTCGGCCCATGGACCGCCTTTGGACACCCTGGCGCTACAGCTACATCACTCGTGCCGATCCGCAGGCCCGGAGCGGGGTTCCTGTGGCTCTCAGCGCCTGGCCGCCCAGCGAGGCTGAGGATAAGCACTGCGTCTTCTGCAATATGATCGCTGCGGTCGACTACGCCATCGCGCACGGCATGGCACGGCAGGAGGCCGAGCAGGCGGCTCACATCATCCATCGCGGACGGTACTGCTTCATCTGCCTGAATGCCTATCCTTATTCCACCGGCCATCTTCTGCTGGTGCCGTATCAGCACATCGACACGCTGGCGGGCCTGCCGACGGAGGCTGCACAGGAGCTGATGCATCTGGCTCAGCGATCCGAGAGTGCGCTTCGGGAGACGTACAAACCGGGTGGGCTGAACATGGGACTCAACCTTGGAGAGGCTGCCGGCGCCGGGATCGCCGAGCATATTCATATGCATGTTCTGCCGCGCTGGATCGGCGATACGAACTTTATGACCGCGACTGCGGAAACACGTGTACTTCCTGAACCTCTCGATGTAACATGGGCGAAACTGCGTTCCCACCTCGCAAATTAATACAACCTACATGCATTTCCGGCCATCGAAGAACCATAGACGATAAACAGAGTTTTATCTATCGAGGGCATTATGGCAATTTTCAAGCAGACCCTACCCGCATCCCTCAGATCCGGCTCCTCCTTCATGCACGAAAATCGCGGCCAGGCCTCGCCGGATCGGCGTCCTTACCTGGTAACACGAAAGTCAGTTTCAACGACACAGCAATATATGGCATTGTTTCCCCATGAGTCCGAAGATGCACGCATCACAGGCACGACACGGTCGCTCTATCGCCGGTTGCTTGCTCTGAATTTGCCTGGGTCGGATGCACGTGACGCTCGAATCGACACTCGTATTGAGGTCGAAAGCAGCTTCGTGCACGAGTCCAGAACAGCATCAGTTTCGTTCGCGGGTCCTAAGATCGCTTAGGATAGATATTCGAAGCGGCTCAAAAACTTAAACCTGAAACGCCCTGTTCTGAGAACAGGGCGTTTTTATTTCTATTGAAGTGGCTCATGCGCTACCGCAGGATCAGAAAGGGCCGCTCTGGGGAGTGGTGCTGGCGGAGCTGGGCTCTGTTTCGTGGCTCTCGGTCTTCGGGCCTCTCGGCGTCGGCACCCGCGTGGCCTCGAAGCTTGTGATTCTCCAGTCGCCAGAAGGCAGGCGTTGATAGACCCGCGTGTAGCGATAGGTTCCCTTCACCGGGATTCCGTCGCTGACGCCCTCGACGTCGGCGCGCGAGGTGACGATCGCAATCGCACCCACTAACTTCACCTGAATCTCGCCGAGGTCGATCTTGTTGAGGACAAAGGCGCGGCTCCGCATGCGTTCGAGCTGCTGGGCCTTGGTGTGGACCTGTCCGGTCATGGAGATGCCGATGTAGTCGTCCGAGAGGAGCTTGTCCATGGCAGGGATATCGCCTGCGAGCTGCGCCACGCGCCACTGCTCTTCAAGCGCCTCTACCTGGCGTTTGGCGTCGTGCTTCTTCTCGTGTAGCGGGAGGCTGCGTCCGGCCTCTGCCGGTGGCGCACAGAGCCCAGCGACGACGGCCGTCAACACGACGGCGGTCACAAAGGCCGAGCTACGAGTTCGACAAGCTAGAAACCGCATAGGCGTACCGGATGGTAGACCGATTTATCGCGTAGAGTCAAAAAACTTTAGTCGTACGCGCCTTTCAACAGATAAGACGTGCCGACAGCCTAAAAAGTCCAGTTCAACAGATTGCGGTCAGATTTTCTACCTGGCGGTCCCGCATCTTCTGGTTGAGACCGCCGATGACATATTGATGAAAGTGCGGTGTTGCGCGGTGATGATCCAGTGCTGCTTCGTCGGTGTACTGTTCGTAGATCACCACTGTGCAGGCCTCGCCTTCGACGAAGTGGGGGATGTAGCTCACGCACCCCGGCTCCTTTCGGGAAGCCTCCGTGAGCGGGCAGAGGATCTCGGCGATATATTCGCGGTCGGACTGTTCAAAGGTCATTCGTACGGTGAAACTTAACATGTGGGCCCTTTTTTCTTATGCCTGCAGCGCTTCTTCAAACGCCGGCAGGGTCATGGTCTGATCGCGGTCAGGACCGGTTGAGACCATTCCAATCTTCGCGCCCGACTCCTGCTCAATAAATTTCAGATAATCCTGTGCAAGCTGTGGAAGTTTATCGAACTCGGTGATGCCTTCGGTGGAGCTGTTCCAGCCCTTCAGCTTAGTGTAGATGGGCTCGATCGCGTTATATCCCGGCATATCCGCGGGGATGACGTCGGTGACCTTGCCGTTGATCTTGTAGCCGGTGCAGACGGGGATCTCCGCGCACTCGTCCATCACGTCCATCTTGGTGACGACCAGCCACTCGGTGCCGTTGATCATGTTGCTGTAGCGCAGCAGGGGTAGGTCGAGCCAGCCGCAGCGGCGTGGACGGCCTGTGACGGCGCCGTACTCCTGCCCGCGCGCACGCAGCAGGTCGCTGGTGGAGTCGTGGATCTCGGTGGGAAAGGGGCCTTCGCCTACGCGGGTGACGTACGCCTTGGTGACGCCGATGACCGTGCCGATCCGGGTGGGGCCTACGCCGGTTCCGGTGACTGCTCCGCCTGCGGTCGAGGAGGACGAGGTGACGAAGGGATAGGTTCCGTGGTCGATGTCCAGCAGAGCGCCCTGAGCGCCTTCGAACATCACCTTTTCGCCGTTGTCGATGGCGTGGTTCAGCATGACCGCCGTGTCGGTTACGAAGGGAGCGATCTGCTCGGCGGCGCGGGAGTACTCCTCGTACATGGTCTTGGGGTCCAGCGGTTCGGTGCCGAAGAGCGCGTGGGCGATGGTGTTCTTCTCGTGGCAGGCGTTCTCGATGTGGGTGCGGAGCAGCGCGGAGTTGAGCAGATCGACGACGCGGAGGCCGCTGCGGTGCATCTTGTCCTCGTAGGCAGGCCCGATACCGCGGCTGGTGGTTCCGATCTTCGTGCGGCCGGGAGCGTTTTCGGCGGCCAGCTCGATCATCCGGTGGTAGGGAAGGATGACCTGCGCGCGGTTGGAGATGAAGAGCTGTCCGTCTACGGTTAGCCCGGCATCCTTCAGCTTCTTGACCTCGCTCAGGAAGGCCATCGGATCGAGCACGACGCCGTTGCCGATGACGCCCTTGCACTCCGGACGCAGCACACCGCAGGGAATCAGCTGCAGGACGAACTTCTTGCCCTTGATGATGACGGTATGTCCGGCGTTGTGGCCGCCCGCGTACCGCGCCACTACGGAGAACTTCTCCGAGAGCACGTCGACGATCTTGCCCTTGCCTTCATCGCCCCACTGGGCACCCAAAATTACCGCTGATTTGCGTTGATTCACGACGAGTGTGTTCTCCAAAGGATCGATGTTGGACGGCAGACAGGCGCTGCCGTGACAGAGGCATGCCCTCCTCCATCATATAGCGTTCCGACGGGGTGCAATCAATGGCGCGGCCAGGCGGTCCTCTGGCTGGGCTTCCGGTGGGAGGCCAGCCAGAGGGAGCAGCAGGGTCCTACTGCTTAGGGGATGGCATAGTAGCCGGTGCGCGTCCTGGCCGTAAGCCCTGGATTCTCAACCTTTACGTCGATTGCGTGATAGTTGTTCGTGGGTTCGCCCGGTGCAGCTTCGAGGGTCAGAGTGTAGAACGCGTTTGCATCCGCGACGCAGCGGGTGATCTGGGCCGTGATGTCGTTGCTCGAGTTCAATGCGAGGCCGCCGCTATGGACAGCGATCACCTGCAGAGCCAGATTGCCGACTTGAGAGTTCTTTGCCGCGGTAATCGGCTTCAGGAACTCCTGATAGTAGTTGACCCGAAGGCCGCCCGCATCGGCGATTCCGAGGGGATCGACGCTGTAGAGCGTAATTCGCGACTGGCGCAGGGAGTTCGTGACCGAGACGATGGAGTTGTAGAGGCCCTGCTCCTCTTTGGAGGTGAGATTGATCTGTGGCCCTGAGAGGATCGGCCAGCCCGGACTGATCCAGACGATGATCTTTCTACCCGGCTCTCGTGCCTCCGCAGCCGCAAGCTGGTTCAGGGTGCCAAGGGAGAGTTGAAAGCGATCGACGGCGCCGTAGAACCCGGTGCTGCGGCGGAGCTCGCGTAAGGTCGACTCCTGCTTGTCGAATGACTCCAGAAGCGAGTTGCCGTCCTGCGTGGTGTCGCTCAGGATCTGTGTTTTGGTGTCGGTAAAAAAGGCGATGGAGGTTGGGAAAGGCAGCTTTCCGCCGTTCTGCTGGAGGACTTTCTTGATCTCGTTTCGCTCGTACGCGACCCGGTTGATCGTCGTATTGACCTCGTCCACCACGATGATGACCTTGACTGGAGGCTCCGGCTGAGCGGCGGTTTCCATGGACGCGTGGAACGAAAGAATCTGCTGCGGCTGCTTGTTATCGAGGACGACGAAGTCCTTCTGCTGAAGTCCGGATATGGCCTTGCCGGACCGGTCGGTGACCACGACGTCCAGCACCAGGCGATCCCTGGCTTCGAGCGGAGTGGCAGGCTGCTGCATCTGCTCCGACGCAGGGGGCGGACCTAGAGGCTGCTGCGATCTTGCCGAACTGGTTGAAAGAGAGACACCCAAAAGACAGAAAAGAGAAAGACCGGCCCGATAGAACCTGTTCATACAATGCACCTCAACGACGCACATCCACTTTACTCGCGTTGTGGTGGTTGGAGATACGAAGGCGGAGACAAAATTGCGCGCGAGCGCCATCCGCTGTACTACAGACGGAGCAGCAGCCCCGGCAGTTTCACCGGCTATACATTTGCATCCTCAGAACCCGGTGTCTGCTTGTCGGCTGTTCTCGTTTTTGATGGCGCAAGCCGTGGTCTACCGCTATTCTCCTCCTTGCAGCTTGAACCACGCGCGCTGCCGCACCATGACGCGCGATCGGCAGACGCCTCGCTTTCATACTCTTCGTTTTGGGTCCTTATGTCCGCATCACGGCTTCTCTATGGCACCACGGTCTTCCTCGGCGCATTCCTGCTCTTCCTCGTGGAGCCGATGGCGGCCAAGCAACTTCTCCCAATCCTTGGGGGCTCGTCGGCGGTCTGGCTAACCTGCCTGGTCTTCTTTCAGGTGGTGCTTTTGCTGGGCTACCTTTATGCGCACTGGCTCACGCGAAGCCACACAGCACGCTGGCAGAGGCCTCTCTACCTCGTCTCTCTCTTTGCAGCGGTTCTTCTGCTCGCAGCGCAAAGGCTTCTTCCCGCGACTCTCAGTCGAGGGTCGGAGCATCCTGTCGCGACCATCTTCCTGACGCTTAGCGCAACGATTGGCCTGCCCTTTCTTCTGCTTGGCTCTACCAGTCCGTTGCTTCAGGTATGGTTTCTGCGCACTGAAAGCGGCGGCATTCCGTATCGCCTCTTCGCGTTGTCGAATACAGGCTCACTCCTCGCATTGCTGGCGTACCCCACGCTGGTCGAGCCGAACCTGACGCTCAGGTTGCAACAAACTTTGTGGTCGCTCGGTTTTCTCGTCTACGTGATTCTCTGCACAGTGCTTGCGCGAAGACCGCAGACCATAGAGCCCGCTGCTGCAACACAATATGAACGTGATGCGCCGCGCACCCCGGCCTTCACGAAGAGTCTGTGGTTTCTTCTACCCATGGCCGCGGCGATGCAGCTTAGCGCCGTCACCGCGCACCTCACCGTCAACATTGCCGCGATTCCGCTGCTCTGGATGCTTCCACTTGCCGTGTATCTTCTCACCTTCATCCTGGCGTTTGAGCTTCCGGGACTCTATCGCCGCGGCATCGTCGTCCGTCTGCTCGTCGTTATGCTGGCCGCTCTAGGCTACGCGATCTCGAAGACCGACGTCAGCATTCCCATTGGTATCGCCATCCTGTTCTTTCTTGTCGAAGCGTTTCTTGCCTGCCTGTTCTGTCACGCAGAAGCCTATGCGCTCCGCCCTCAGCGCGCCTCCGAAACAACGCTTTTCTATCTATTGATCGCAGCCGGTGGCGCGGCCGGAACCTTCTTCATCGGCATCGCCAGTCCGCTGCTGTTCTCTGCCAACTATGACCTCGCCATCTCGTTCTTCGTCACTGCCGCGCTTGCCATCGCGGTTACATGGAGCGATGGCTGGCCCCAGCGCCTGCTCTGGTCCACTGCTGCTGTGCTGCTCCTTTTCTTTGCGATCATGCTGCATACCGCATACAGCCGTCAGGCTATCTTGCAGGTTCGCAACTTCTATGGCACGCTACGTGTGAAGCAGCTTGCAACCACGCAGGGCGCTACCGAACGCATGTTGCTCAATGGCACCATCCAGCACGGCACTCAGCTGTTTGCGCCGGGCCTCACGCGGACTCCCACTACCTACTATGCTGACGACTCCGGCATTGGCCTGGCGCTGCGCTTCTGTTGCACCACCTCCGCCAACGAGCCCGTGCATCCGCGCAGCATCGGCGTCATAGGATTGGGAACAGGCACGCTCGCCACTTACGGGAACGCGGGCGACCGTATCCGCTTCTACGAGATCAATCCGCTCGTCCATCCTATTGCGCAGAATCTCTTCACCTATCTGCGTGACTCGCCCGCTGCCCTCACCTTTGCCGATGGCGACGCCCGCGCCTCGCTCTCTCGCGAGACTCCGCAGCACTTCGATGTCCTTGCTGTCGATGCCTTCTCGGGCGACGCCATCCCGCTGCATCTGCTCACCACCGAGGCCATAGCTCTCTACCAGAGGCACCTTGCTCCTGGCGGCATCCTCGCCTTCCACGTCTCCAACCAGTATCTCGATCTCGCGCCTGAGATCGCTCAGCTTGCCATTGCTGCGAAGATGCAGTCTCGTCTGGTCGAGAGCGCGGGCGATGACTCAACCGGAGCCTACCGCTCGACGTGGGTGCTTCTCAGCAACAGTTCGACTTTCTTCGAACGGCCCGAGATCGTTTCAGCAGCAGCGGCCATTCCCAATATCCAACATCTGAAGGAGTGGACCGATGACTACTCCAGCCTGCTACCTATTCTTCATCTCTCGCATCATTAAAGATGATGTCCTGCCGGACGGGCCGCTTACTCAGCGGGAGGTCACTTCGTGACGTGTATACCTGTCACGCCCGTGCAGAAGATAAAGGTCCTCCCGTTGGTCGGCACAATCTTTATTGCCGACCAACGGAAGGCCCACCCGAAGGGGTACATAAGTCACGAAGTGACCTCCTCACGAGCAGTGGGCCCGTCCGGCAGGACATATCTTCTTAATCCGCGCGTCCATTGATAGCGTCATCAAGCGAAATATTGTTCTTCTCAAGCAGATTGCCAAGGGCGCGATCGAGTGCGATACGAGCCTTCATCCAGTTACTGCGGGCGGCAATCTCGGTAGAGCGCGCCTGCGCCAGGTAGGCTTCATTTTGCACGACCAGCAAATTCGTCGACTGCCCGAATGCCAGCTTGTCCCGCTCGGCATCCAGCAACTGCTGTTGATAGCCGCGGCTGGCGACAGCGGCGTTATAGGCCGCCTGCGCGGTCTGCAAAGCAATCACAGCGTTTTCTATCTCCTCGCGAATCTGGTCCTCAAGACGCTCCGTGCGTGCGGCGCTCTGACGAAGTTGAATCGTATCGCGGGCAGCGTCCGCCTGGGCGATTCGGTTGCGCAGCGGAAGGGTCACCTGCACGCCTGCCTGATAGATCGTCGCGGTTCGAAGCCCACCAAGCGCCAGATTTTGTGGAATGGTGACCGCGCCGGTACCGGCCGCAGCGGGTGAACCAAGCGGCTCGTAGTTCTGCTCCGAGCTTCCGCGTGTCTGAACATTTGCATAGACATTCAACTGCGTCAGCGCGTTGTTTCGCGAGCCCTGCACGCTGATCTCGCCGGACTTCACCTGCAGATGTGCCTGAGCGAGATCGGGCCGATTGGCCAGACCGGCAGCTTCGAGCTGCTCTACATTCAGCTCCTCGGGATTTTCTGGAACGGTGATGCGATCCGTGGGAATGATCCCGCTAAAAGCGATATGAAATGCAGGCGCGCCCGGACGAATAATCTCGTTGCGCAGGATGACCTCCTGCTGACGATAGAGTCCCTGCGCCTGCACGAGATCGAACTCCGAGCTGGTGAGCAGAGCTTGTGCGCGTGTGAGTTCGATGGGAGCGAGCGTGCCTTGCTTCACCTGATCGTTGTCATCGTCGTAGAGCTTGCGTGCGGCGCGGAGTGCTTCCTGCTTAACCGCGATGTTCTCGCCGAGCGACACCAGGTCGTAGTAGAGGCGGGAGGTGCCGTAGATAGTGTCGATCAGTTGCTGGCGGAAGAGAAGATGAGAGACCTGACGATTCAGATTTGCGATGCGGAGATAGCGAAGATTCACGCCGCGTCCAAAACCTCGCAGCAGAGGCTGGGTGATCGTGACCGAAGTGCTGGGCGAACTGAAAGGATTATTCTGTGAGTTCGAAGAGTAGATCACCTGCGAATCGTTGTTTACCGTTCCTTCAATCTGCGTGCCCGTCGAAAAGCCCTCGATGTAGGCGATATTCGCGGTGATGTAGTGCAGGCTGTCCGGAGTACTGCCTGCGCTAGTCGATCCGTCGCCGCCTGTAGAGGAAAGTCCGGTACCGGTGGTATCGCCGATGGTGACGATGTCGGAGCGCCGAAAGTATCCTGCCTCGGCGATGAGCGTTGGGTCGAAGTAGGGAATGTTAGCGCCGGCGGAGTATGTCTGCGTCCCGGTCTGGGAGAGATTGTTCTGCGTCACCGTCGTGGAGTTCAGCGAGGTCAGGTCGTCGATAGTCGGCGCGATAGGATTCGTGCTGGTCTGCGAGCTATTCAGCAGCGGACTGCCGGGGCCGCCGATACCTTGCGGGGACTCCGTAATGTTGTAGTCGATGCCGCGCGTGCTGCCGCCACCAGAGGCGCGGACGATGTCAGTCTCTGCGAGTTGCAGGTTGTACCGCTCTACCTCAACCTCCAGATTATTTTCGATCACCAGCGCAAGCGCATCATGAAGTGAGAGATAGAGCTTACCGTCGCGCACCAGAGGCTGTAACCGCTCACCGCTGCCTGGAAAGAGCTCCGGTACATGAGGCCGTCGGTAGGGCCCGAGAAAGCCCAGGAAGTTCGGTCGCATGCCAGTGACCTGATCGCGCGCTGGCTCCGATTTGCTTCTCGCCGTGCTTTGAATCTCTGTTGAATCGACTGTGGGAGCAGGATCTTGTTGCGCATTGATCGCAGGTGGAACGGGCATATCCGGCAGCACGGTATCCACCTTTTCCGCAGCAGCTCTGGCTTGCGCGGCGGAGAGCGGACCTACCGCCGGAAGGTTCTGCTGTTCTTTTTGTTCCTGCGGCGTAGGTGGCGGCAGCGGCGCCGGTTGTGTCTGCTGTGTGCCAGGCTGCGGGGTGTTCAGTGCAGGTGAGGCCAGCTGTTGGGCAATCGCGCAGACGGAGGTTGTGCTTAGAAGGAGTGCAAGCGCTCCGCTATTTGTAACTGCCATGAGTCGCACGCCAAAGGGGCGCCTAATGCTGTCAGGCCTCCCATCGCTTCGATTGAAGAGTCTGCGGGTCGTCATTGCTTGCCACCATTCTTCTGATCGCCCCCACCTTTCTGCTGTTGAGCTGAACTCTTCTGCGCGTCTGCCTGTTTCTGATCTCCATACTGCGCCGGACCGCCGGGCTGCTGTCCACGCTGCTGCCCGCTGTGGGAGTTTGTGTTTGATCCAGCGGTCTGGACCTCGCGTGGCTGAACCTTGACACCCTCTCTGACGTCATCCGTCACGGTGGTGATAAGCATGTCGCCGGGCTTGAGTCCGTTGAGTACTTCAACCGAGGGACCGAAGTCGCGGCCTATATCGATCGGTTGCAGGTGAACGATGTCGTTCCTTACCAGGGCAACCTGATTCTTGTCGTTGCGAACGACGACTGCATCGCCGGGAATGGTGATTCCGGGATCTCCATGGAGGTCCATGAAGTTGACGACGACATACATTCCAGAGAGCAGCCGCCCGTCCTTGTTATCGACCTGCACTTCGGTCAGCAACGTTCGGCTGTTCAGATCGATCGAACCAGCGGTGCGTGTGATCAGTCCGTAGAAACTCTCTTTTGGAAACGACTGGAAGTGGAGGGACGCACGCATACCCGGATGGATCGCAGCTGAGTAGCCCTCCGGAACGCTTACAAGAATACGAAGCTTGTTGATCTGCGCGATGCTGAAGAGTGATCCTCCCTGTGCTCCACCTGTGGACGGAGTAGCAGCACTATTCACATTGCCCGTCGTTCCACTCGTGTTGGTGGAACCCGACTGAGTCGGGCTGCCGCTGCTGGCAGGAGAGCTGGAGGTATCGCCGCCGCCCGAGCCCTGTGCGGAGATAAGCGCGCCCACATCCACATTGCGCGCCGTAATGATTCCATCAAAGGGAGCGACTACGCGCTCGAACTGCTGGAGTGCGACGACGTGCCCCAGATTCGCCTCAAACGATTGCACATTGCGCTGTGCCGCAGCCACGTTGGAGAGCTGCGCGTTGAAGTCGGTCTCGCGCTGGTCGCCATCCTGCCGGGAGAAAACACCCTTGGCAACGAGAACCTTCCATCGCTCCCAGGTCACGCGTGCAAGATCGAGTTGAGACTGCTGTTGCGCCAGCTGCGACTGTGCCTGGCGGAGCGACGCACGCGCCTGATCGACCTGCTGATCGAGGTCGGGCGCATCGATGATTGCAAGCAACTGGCCTTGATGAACGCGGTCTCCAATATCGACGTAGCGCCTCTTCAGATATCCGTTCGCGCGTCCATAGACGTTGGCCTGAGTAAGAGGCGTCGTGGTTCCGGGCACGGTCAGGTCGTTTGCGGGAGGAGCGTTCTTGAGCGTGATGACTTGAACCGCAGGCACTGCGTTCTTTTGCGACTCGGCCTGCGCCTCTGTCTGTTTGTCGCGATGACGCCGAGGCAGATAGCCGAGCAGGAAGACAAGAAGAAACAGGATCACCGCTCCGATCACTGTCCAGATGACGATTCTGTGCATCTTGCGTTTATGGGCTTCCTCTTCTTCGTGCTTCTGCTCGTCACTCCGCGTCTCTTTGTGCAATGGAAGCTTTGCCGTGCTGTCGAGAGCATCGCCATGCCACTGGCTCAGAGTGACGGGCTCCTGTTCCTTACTGTGTTCGCCTTGCTGGTCTTTGGGATCACTCATAGTTGCAATCACTCATCACTTTCGATCGTTCCGAATTTAATCTATTTGTGTATCCGAGCAATGGGTTGGACTGCCTTTTACCATGCCATTTCGTTATGACTCATCGACGGTCTTTCCCTCGTACTCCATATCGATCTCCTTGTCGTAGTCCACAGGTGGCTTCGTGCGCAGCAGGGAGTACATGACGGGCACGATAAATAAAGTGCCAAAGGTCGCGAGCAAAAGGCCACCGATCACTGCGCGGCCCAGAGGTGCATTCTGTTCGCCTCCTTCGCCGATCGCAAGCGCCATGGGAAGCATTCCGATGATCATGGCAAGTGCCGTCATAATCACGGGACGCAGACGCGTGTAACCGGCATTCAGAGCGGCGTCGTGCTGATTCTTTCCGAGAATGCGTTCATCGTTTGCAAAGACAACCATCAGGATGGAGTTCGCCGTGGCGACGCCGATGGTCATGATCGTTCCCATCAGAGACGGCACGGAGAACGTGGTCTGCGTCGCAAAGAGCATCCAAAGAATTCCGCAGAAAGCGCCCGGAATGGCAAAGAGGATGATGAGTGGATCGAGCCACGATTGAAAGTTGACAGCCATCAGAAGATAGACGAGTCCGAGCGCAAAGATAATGCCGAGGCCGAGCCGCAGGAACGACTCCTGCATGGTGGTCACCTCACCACGCAGCGCAAGCGTTGTGCCAGTGGGAAGGTTTTTCTTTGCGGCGTCCATGATCTTTTGTATCTCGCTCGCCACACCACCCAGATCCCGCCGATCGACGTCCGCATAGACATCGTAGACAGGCTGAATGTTGTAGTGATCGATCACGATGGGGGTTGCATCGCGTTTGAACGTGGCGAGATTTCCCAGAAGCTGCGAGGCGTTCCCGTTAGGCGTTGTGATCGGCGTGCGAGCGAGCGCGGGCAGCGTGTCAACGCGATAGATTGGCGTCTGCACGACGACCTGATAGTTGACGCCATTCATGACATTCAACCACTCATTGGGCGCGGTCTGAGCCGTTCCGCTGAGAGAGATGAGCATGCTCTGCGCAACGTCCTGTTGGGTAAGTCCGATCTGCCTCGCCTTATTGCGATCAACATTCACCTGCATCGTCGGATAACTAACCTGCTGGTGAATGTGAACGTCGACCGCGCCCGGAATGGCCGCAATCTTCTTCTCCAGATCGATCGCGAGCTGGTAGTTCGTCGTGGCTCGTCCTGTGACCTGCAGGTCGATGGGAGCGGGCAGTCCAAAGTCTAGAATCTGGTTCGTGATGTTGGCGGGCGTAAAGAAGAACGAGCCATCGGGAAACTTACTTTGAAGAACGGAACGCAGCGTGCGCATGTACTCCTGCGTATCCCGCGGACCGGGATTGAGTGCGATCAGGATCTCGCCATCGGTGTTGGAGATGGTGGCGTTGTTGCCGAAGGCAAGATTGATCCCTCCGGCAGGAAGGCCGATGTTGTCGATGATCGTGTTGATACGGTTAGCAGGAATCTGTTTGCGGATCTCCGCTTCTACGGCTGCGAAGTACTGCTCCGAATCCTCGGCACGCATACCCTCCGGCGGGTTCACGTGCAGGCGCATCTGGCCCGAGTCGACGTACGGAAAAAAGTCGCGCCCGATGAAGAACAGAAGCGGCAGGGAGCAGATGACAAAGAGGCCAAAGATTGCCAGCGTAATTCCGCGATGAAACAGGCACCACTCCAGGATGTGCTTGTAGTGTTCCCGCATCTTTTCGAACTGGCGATCAAACTTGGAGTGAATTCGCCAGATGAAGTTACGCTTCTCCTCGGCGCGTGCGTACTCAGGGTCCTGGTAGAGCTTGAGCTCTGCCGGAAGAAGAAAGTGCATCATGGTCGGAACCAGGGTGCGCGAGAGAAAATACGACGCCAGCATGGCGAACGCTACTGCCATGGCCAGCGGAGTGAAGAGAAACTTGGCGGCGCCAGTGAGCAGCACCACCGGAATGAAGACGATGCAGATGGAGAGGGTAGAGACGAAGGCAGGTGCGGCCACCTGTTGGGCGCTGTCCAGGATCGCGTGAACGAGCGACTTCTTTTCATGCATGTTCCGATGCGTGTTTTCGATCTCCACCGTCGCGTCATCGACAAGAATGCCGACGGCGAGCGCAAGACCGCCAAGCGTCATCACGTTAATGGTCTCGCCGAGTGCAGTCAGGATAACCAGTGACGTCGCAATCGAAAGTGGAATCGAAGCGCAGACAATGAGCGTCGAGCGCCAGCTTCCGAGGAACAGCAGAATCATCAACCCGGTAAGCGCGGCAGCGATGGCAGCTTCGCGTGTCACCTCGGAGATGGATTCGCGAACGAAGATCGACTGATCGAACAGCGGAACGATCTTCAGCGATGTGGGCAGGCCGGCTTTCACAAGGGGAAGAGCGTTTTTGACGCCCTTGACGATGTCCAGGGTAGAAGTCTCGCCATTTTTCAGAATGGTGAGAAGCGCGGAACGTCTGCCGTCCTGGCGGACAATGTTCGTCTGCTCGGCGTAGCCGTTACGAACCTGCGCCACGTCCTTCATAAAGACGATGGAGCCATTAGCAGCCCGGATGGGCAGGTCGTTCAGCGCGGAGACCTCCAGTGGGCTGCTGTTGGTCTTGACCACAAACTCACGATCCCCAATGCGTGCCGTCCCAGCGGGGATGATCAGGTTCTGTTGATTGAGCGCGACCGAGATGTCCGACGCGGAGAGATGCCGTGCATACATTGCATTCGGATCAGTGTCGACCATGATCTGGCGAACCTTTCCGCCGTAGGGCAGCGGTACAGAGGCCCCCTTGACCGTAGCCAGACGCGGACGAATAAAGCTGATCCCGAGGTCATAGAGGTCTTCTTCGCTCAGTCCTTCGCCGGAGAGTCCGAGCTGCAGGATGGGAACGCTGGAGGCGTCGTACTTCACGATAGCCGGAGGAAAGGTGCCGGGAGGCAGAACACGCAGAACCGTCTGCACGATAGAGGTCACCTGGGAGATGGCAAGCTCTACCTTGACCGACGGCTGAAAGAAGACCTTGATAACAGATACGCCCTGGTACGACTCCGACTCCGTATGTTCAATGTCGTTGACGGTCGTGGTAAGAGCGCGCTCGCAGACCGTCACGACGCGGCCTTCCATCTCGTTCGGCGGCAGACCGGTGTAGGTCCAGACGATCGTCACAACCGGAATATTGATATACGGGAAGATGTCCTTCGGCGTTTCAATCGCAGAGCCAATCCCAAGGATAAAGATAAGAAGCGAAAGGACGACAAATGTGTATGGACGCCGGAGCGCCAGCTTCACTATCCACATGTAGACATGACTCCAGAGAGAGGAAGCGTTAGAAACTACTTCCTACACCATCTTTGACGCTCTGATGAGAATAATAGCCGTATCGATGCAACTTCGAGCTAGGACGAGACTTAGAGAAGCGCAAAAAGTAAAAACAGTCCGTTCGTTTTGTGAACCACACTAAAAACAGATCAGTAACAAATTGCTTTCATTTCCGCATCTTACAAGCCTGCCCTGTGGCGATCCTCAGAGCGCACTTACGCGAATCATCAGCGAGGCTAAGTAAGCAAACACTCGGGCGACATCAATCGGTTTATTAAAATTTACTGCGAAGCGCTCGTTGTCCGCACGACTTTGGACCCGTGACGAAGCGAAGTATCGATGACGCCGAGCAGGGTTGCGGTAGGGTCGGCAGCATAATCCCAGAACATGACGCCTGCCAGCTTGTGATCGAGGATGTAGCGGCACTTCAGGGCCAGCGACTCCGGATCCTCGTAGGATACAAAGACATGCGTGGTTGGGTTGTAGAGCCAGGGCACGGAGGCTACCGGGTCCCAGTATCGGTCGTAGCCATTGCCCAACATGCTGCTGGAGATATTGCCATATCGCGCAAAAGCATGCGGGACGGGTCCGCCGGATTGAAAGAGACCGTGGTTCGTATCCGCCACCTCACCCCACACATGGCCATAGAAAGGAACTCCGAGGACCAGCTTCGAAGCGGGCACACCGGCCTGTAGAAACTCGCGCACGGAGCGGTCGGCAGAGATCTTCTTCGGGTCGTCCGGGTTGGTGTAGAGCGGCGCATGATGGCCCGCGACCTTGTCATCGGTGGGCTCGTAGTAGTCGTAGGCCATCAGATTGACGTTATCGACATACTTTTGCACCTCGCGCATATCGGTGTGCGCAAGATACTCAGCAGAAGCCCCCGAGGCGATAGTCAGCAGCAGAGGCCGGTGCGTCCGCCCACTCTCACGGTCGAAGCTCTGGCGTAGCTCCTTCAGCAGCAGGACAAAGTTCTGGCCGTCTTCAGGCCGAAACCGGTTGCCGTTCCCAAGCATGCCGGGGTACTCCCAGTCGATATCGAGACCGTCTAGATGATTTCGCGTCAGATACTCAACGACGCTCTGCACAAAGATGCCGCGGCTCTCTGCGCTCACCACCATATCGGAGAAGTTCCCTGACCACGCCCAGCCGCCGACCGAGACAAGGACAGTCAGCGCCGGGTTCTGCCGCTTCAGCGCAAGCAGCGCAGCGAAGTTCTGCTCGTCCGAAGAGAAGCCGTTGACGATGCGCCCCGCCTGAAGATTCGCGAACGCGTAGTTGATGCGCGTGAGCCTGCTCGCGTCGATCGAGCCGGGCGGAATGACCTCGTTCTGTGGGAACACATAGGCGAGGACCACAGGCTTCACCGCCGCCTCCGACGCAAGGAGAGTGTGGCCGGAGGCAAGAATCACGAGAGAGATCAGTGCTGCTTTTATGCGAGAGTGCAGGGTTAGCTCCTACGAGTGAGTTCGTTCTGCTCCAAAGGTTTGCCCGCGTCGTTCCCGTCCAACAGCGGCCATGATGCATGCCAGAATAAATACGCTGGCCGCCGTCAGGGCCATCGCGGTTGCGTAACTGGTCTTCGCCGCGTAAGCCGCTTCGATATAGACCACGGTGCTGGCAATCACTCCGGCACTCTGGTAAGCAAAGCCGGGCAGCAGGCCTCGGACCGAGTCGGGAGAGAGCTCGGCCAGATGAGCCGGGATGACGCCCCACGCACCCTGCACCATGAACTGCATCAGGAACGCGCCCGTCACCAGCAGCGCCTGCGTCGGAGCATAGGCCCACAGCGGAATCAGCAGTATCCCGAGAACGAACGCGATGATGATCGTGCGACGGCGGCCCAGCCTATCGGAGAAGTGGCCGAAGAAGATGCCGCCGAGGATCGCTCCCACGCCGGAGATGGCCGTGATGGCGGCTCGGCGCGACGGACTGAAGTGCCACTCGCGCTGCAGAAAGGTCGGATACATATCCTGCGTCCCATGCGAGGCAAAGAGCATCATCGTCATGAACGCTAGCAGATACAGAAAGAGCTTCCAATGCGAGAAGATCTCACGTCCCTGCTCTCCCCAGTTCCTCGTGCGCGCCTTCTGCCAAACGGTCGACTCCTTCACGCGAAACCGAATGAAGAGCACAAGCAGAATTGCCGGCACACTGCCGAGAAAGAACAGCGGACGCCAACCGACACGGCCGTAGAGAAAGAAATACGAGACTGCGGCCAGCACATTCCCAGCGGCGTAGCCCTCCTGCAACAGGCCCGAGAGCATACCGCGCTTGCCCACCGGCGCACCCTCCATCGCCAGCGAGGTTCCAACTCCCCAGTTGCCGCCCATCACCACGCCGAACAGAGCACGCACGATAATCAGCGCGGTATAGCTGTGTGCGAGGCCGGTAAGAATCTCCGCGACGGCGAAGAAACCGATGTTGATCATCAGCGGAAGCCGTCGCCCGTAGCGATCTGCCATCAGGCCGAAGACGAAGCCTCCAACAGGGCGAAAGACCAGCGTCATCGTGATGACCAGCGCGATCTCCGCGTCTGACTTGTGGAACTCCCTCGCCATGGCGGTCAGGCAGAAGGTCACCAGAAAGAAGTCGAACGCGTCCAGCAGCCAACCGGAAAAACCTGCCGTCACCGCCGCCGCGTGATCGCTGATCAATCCCTTCTTCTGGGTCACACTGGCCTCGCGGCCTGCAGACGGCTCATCGTTGGACATCCTCACCCCTTGAGAGACTGGAACGGAAACTCGCTAAAGCATACGCAACAAGATCGACTTATCCTAGACACACGCTCAGACTCATCCCAGCGTTCCTAATTGCAATCCACGAATGCTTCAGACTCTGTAAGACTGCGGTCTCTGCCAGCCCTAAAAACATCCTGCAAAAAACATGCAACGGCTTTGTCATCCTCGGAGTCAAAGAGGCAGACAAAACTCTTTATACGAAAATGATGCACACTTACCTTTGCCTTTGGTCCGCAAGTCACGCTATGAGAGATCTTTGCAGGAAAGATTTGCGCAATCTTTTCATACGGAAGTGCCATCCTGCGGTAGCATCTGTTTAGGCACATTTTTTGCATCATGCAATCCATCGCAAGCGGATTCGAGGTTAGACTGCCTTGTCTTTTTCCTCACAACCTGCCATGACACCTGCTCTCCTACAGCGCCGGTCCAGATTCGCCACCCCCGCCCGAGCCTTGTTTTGCGGCATGTCCCTCTTTGTCGGAACCGCGTTTGCCAAGTCGCCGGCCCTGTCGCCGACCAACATGTTCGATGCTGCCGCAACCCCGGCCCATTCCATCGTTGGCCTCTCGACGCTCGTACTCTCCGTCACGCTGGGCATCTTCCTTGTAGTCGGTGGCCTTCTGCTCTATGCGCTTATCCGCTACCGGCATCGTCCGGAAGACTCCACGCGCGAGCCTGCCCAGATCTACGGCAGCAATCAGATCGAGCTATCCTGGACGGTCATTCCCATCCTCATCGTGGTCATGCTCTTTCTCTCGACCACGCGCATCATCCTCGGCACCGAGGCCATTCCGAAGCCTGCCAGCGCACTCGACGTAACGGTAATCGGCCATCAGTTCTGGTGGGAGTATCGCTACCCGAAGCTTGGTATCGTCACCGCGAATGAGCTTCACATCCCCATCAGCGATCCCTCCAAGCCGACCCCCACCTACCTCGAGATGTCCTCCGCCGATGTAGCGCACAGCTTCTGGGTTCCACGGCTCGCGGGCAAGATGGACGTCATTCCAAACCGCCTCAACACCATGTGGGTCGATCCACCGCAGCCCGGCCTCTACCTCGGCCAGTGCGCCCAGTACTGCGGAACCCAGCACGCCAAGATGCTCCTGCGCGTCTACGCCGACACTCCCGAACAGTTTGCCGCATGGGCCGCCCAACAGAAGCAGTCGGCCCAGCAGAACCTCACCAACCCCGTAGCAGCAGAGGGCCGAGAGGTCTTCCTCCACAGCGCCTGCATCAACTGCCACACCGTCGCCGGAACCATCGCCAACGGCCGCTTCGGCCCCGACCTTACCCATCTTGCCAGCCGCGATACCATCGGCGCAGGACCGATCAAAAACACGCCAGAGAACCTCCGCAGCTGGATCGACGATCCCAACATCATGAAACCCGGCGCGCTCATGCCGTCCATGCACCTCAATCAGCACGACCTGGACGTCATCACCGCATACCTCACAACGCTTCAGTAATCCTCTACCCGAAGGCAGTGCCGCATGGCGAACGCAAATCCCGTATGGGAAGCAATCGACGAGACCCCGACGACCCGGCCACGACGCTTGGTTCTCGAGGTGGTGCACGACTGGGTCACCACGGTCGATCACAAGAAGATCGGTCTGATGTACATCGCCTACGCCCTCATCTTCCTCGTCATCGCGGGCATAGAGGCCATGCTGATCCGCATTCAGCTCGCGGTTCCGAATAACCACTTCGTCTCGCCCCAGGTCTTCAACCGGCTCTTCACCATGCACGGCACCACCATGGTGTTCTTTGTCGGCATGCCCATCCTCTTCGGCTTCGGCAACTACCTCGTCCCGCTGATGATCGGCGCGCGCGACATGGCGTTTCCGCGCTTGAACGCCTTCAGCTTCTGGATATCCGCCTTCGGTGGCATTCTTCTCTACTTCAGCTACATCGGCGGAAGCGGCCTGTACGGCGCCGGCTCTGCCCCGGACATCGGCTGGTTCGCCTACGCTCCTCTTACGGCCAAGGTCTTCTCGCCGGGCCACAGCACCGACTACTGGACCCTCGCCGTCTTCCTCAGCGGCATCGGCTCCGTCGGCACCGCGCTCAACATCGTCACCACCACACTCTGCCTGCGCTGCAAGGGTATGAAGCTCTCGCGCATGCCACTCCTCGTCTGGCTCTATCTCGTCCAGGGTGGCCTGGTCTTTGTTGCAGTCGGTCCGCTCACAGCAGCGCAGATCATGCTTCTCCTGGACCGCTACCTCGGGTCTCACTTCTTTGACACTCAGGCAGGCGGCTCAGCCGTGCTCTGGATGCACTTCTTCTGGATCTTCGGCCACCCCGAGGTCTACGTCCTTGTGCTCCCGGCCTTCGCCTTCGTCAACGAGATCGTTCCCGTCTTCTCCCGCAAGGCCATCTTCGGATATCCCGCCATGGTCGCGGCCTCGGTCGGCATCGGCTTCATCAGTCTCAGCGTCTGGGCCCACCACATGTTCACCGTCGGCCTCGGCGCAGCGGGCAATACCTTCTTCGTCTTCGCTACCATGGTCATCTCGGTGCCCACCGGCATCAAGATCTTCAACTGGCTCGCGACCATCTGGGGCGGCAAGATCATCTTCGCTGTTCCGATGATGTTCTGCGTCGCCTTCCTCTTCCAGTTCCTCATCGCTGGACTCACCGGCATCATGCTCTCCGCGGCCCCATTCGACTGGCAGCTCAGCGCCTCTTACTTTGTCATCGCGCACTTCCACTACGTCCTCGTAGGCGCCATCCTCACCGCACTCTTCGGAGCCTTCTACTACTGGTATCCCAAGGTTACCGGCCGCATGATGAACGAGACCCTGGGCAAGTGGCACTTCTGGCTCTTCATCATCGGCTTCCATCTCACCTTCGACTTCATGCACATCCCCGGCCTGCTCGGCATGCCCCGCCGCATCTACACCTACGAGGCCGGCCGTGGCTGGGACAACCTGAACCTCATCGTGAGTATCGGCGGCTTCGTCCAGGCCATCGGCATCCTCATCTTTGTCTACAATCTCATCCGCTCTCGCACCCAGGGCGACATCGCCGGCCACGACCCCTGGGATGCGTGGACGCTCGAGTGGGCCGTTCCCTCTCCGCCGCCCTCGTACAACTTCGCGGTCGAACCGACCGTCAACAGCCGCCGTCCCCTCTGGGACCTCAAACATCCGGAAGATCCGGACTCGGATTACGAATGAGCCAGACCACCAGCACGATTCCGATCACCGCGTCCGGAGAGCCAGTCTGGGAGCTGCCCAGCCGCGGCGTCGTCGGCATGGCCTGCCTCATCATCGCCGAGGCAGCGATCTTCATCATCTTCGTCGTCGCCTACATCTTCTACATGGGCAAGAGCCTCAGCGGCCCAACCCCGCAGCAGGTGCTCGAGCTTCCCATCTTCGGCACCATTTGCCTGCTCTCCAGCAGCTTCACTGTTCACTACGCCGTCAGCGCGCTCCGCAAAGATAATCTTCGCGGCTGCATCCTCGGCCTCGGTTCCACAGTTCTCCTCGGCGCCATCTTCCTCGCCACCACCGCGCAGGAGTGGTACCACCTCATCCACGACCACGGTCTCACCATCACCACTAACCTCTTCGGCACCACGTACTACTCGCTCGTCGGTTTGCACGCCACGCACGTCGTCGTCGGTCTCATCATGCTCACCCTCGCCTTCGGTCTCGCCCTGCGCGGCAACGTCCACGAAGCTCATTCGGAGAAGCTCGAAGTCCTCTCCCTCTACTGGCACTTCGTCGACGCCGTCTGGGTCGTCGTCTTTCTAGTCGTCTACGTCATCGGCAGATAAATCAGGAAAGGAGGAGCACAGATGGACGAAGTAACCCGGATCCAACAGCAGGCACAACACGGACACGCTCACCAGGCCGACACCGTTCATCTGCCCGAGCCCACCGCCATGCCCATGGTGCTCGCGCTCGGCATCTCGCTCCTGATCACCGGCATGGTCACCCACTGGGTCATCAGCCTGCTAGGCCTTATCTTCACCCTCCGCGCCATCGTCGGATGGTTCTTCGACGTCTTCCCCCACGAGAAGCACATCGACGTTCCCGTCGAAGCGGGTATCCTCGCCATCACCACCACGCGCACTACGCGCGACCAGCTTCCCGTCTCCGCAGACCATCGCAAGCTGCTGCCCGTCGAGACCTTCAGCATCACCTCCGGCATCAAGGGCGGCATCGCCGGCGGCATCGCGATGATCATTCCCGCCGCCGTCTTCGGCCTCGCCCGCTACCACAGCGTCTGGTACGCGGTGAACCTGCTCGCTGCCGGTGGCTTTGTCAGATGGGCGGGCGAGAGCAACGCCTTCCTCGCGCAGTTCCACCTGGAGGGCCTGCTCGCCGCGACCGGCATTCACGCGCTCACCTCGGTGCTCATCGGTCTGCTCTACGGCGCGATGCTTCCCATGTTTCCGCGCAAACCCATCCTCACCGCGGGCTTCGTCGCGCCTCTGCTCTGGACCGGCATTCTCTACTCCGCCATCGGCATCATCAGTCCCATCCTGAACGACCGGATCAGCTGGCGCTGGTTCATCCTCTCGCAGATCGCCTTCGGTCTAGTCTGCGGCTTCGTCGTCAACCTGCAAGTCCGCGTACGCACCCCACAGTTCCGTGCTCTGCCCTTCGCCGTGCGCGCCGGTATCCACAGCGACAATATCGAACAGATTGAACAGATCGAAGAAGCTGAGAAGACCAAGCCGGTCGACAAGAAAGACGACTACGTATGAGACCAGTCCCGCCCAGCTTCAAACCGCTCTGCGCCCTGCTTCTCGCTGCGGCTTGCATCCTGTCGAGCGGCTGTAACCGCATTCCCGGACGTCCCGGCCCCGGTCCGGAAGTCGCGCGCCCCGATCAACTCCTCGACTTCTCCACGCTCTATAAAGAGAACTGCACCGCCTGCCACGGCGCGAACGGCCGCGGAGGCGCATCCATCCCCCTCGGCAACCCCGTCTACGTCGCCTTCGCAGGAGAAGACAACATCGGCGGAAACATTGGCGCTGGCGTATCCGGTGGCCTCATGCCTCCCTTCGCCCAAAGCTCCGGCGGTATGCTGACCGACCAGCAGATCACCATCCTTGCACATGGCATCGTGAAGACCTGGGGCAATCCCAGCGTCCTCAACGGACAGACGCCCCCTCCCTACAGCACCACGCTCAAAGGCGACCCCACCCACGGCCAGCAGGCCTTCACCACCTTCTGCGCCCGCTGCCACGGAGCCACCGGCACCGGAGGCCCCGGCGACGCCACTATGGGCAAGCTGGGCTCCATCGTCCAACCGGCCTATCTTTCGCTCATGACCGATCAGTACCTGCGCAGCATCATCGTCGCCGGCCGTCCCGACGAGGGAATGCCCGACTGGCGCACCGACAGCACGCAACCTCTCACCGACCAGCAGGTCACCGACATCGTCAGCTGGCTGGCCTCACAGCGCACCGCAAACCCCGGCCAGCCATACTCGTCACACCCGTAAAGCAGAACAGCAAGAGAAGAGCAGACCGAATGCACATCGTCCCAGTGGAATCAGCAAAATCAGCGGAAAAAGCTCACAGGAGCGGAACAGGAGTGAACGCCAATGGCATTGAGTGACCCGACCCCTCCTATCCAGGAACCCCTCACCGAGCCGCACCATGCGCCCGACAAGAGCGCAGGGCACAGCCGCCGCGTCTTCCTCTTCAAGCTCTCGCTTCTCCTCAACGGAGCCGTAGGCGCCATCCTCGCCGTGCCCATCGTCGGCTATCTCCTCGGCCCTGCGCTGAACAAGAAGGGCAGCAGCAACTCCTGGGTCACCCTCGGCCCACTCTCCGACTTCCCCGAAGGCGAGACCCGCCTCGTCAACTATCGCAACCCCGTCACCACCTCATGGGACGGCCAGACCGGCGACATCCCCTGCTGGGTCCGCCGCGTCTCCGGAACCACCTTCCAGGTCTTCGCCATCAACTGCGCCCACCTCGGCTGCCCCGTCCGCTGGTTCGCCCAGTCCAAACTCTTCATGTGTCCCTGCCACGGCGGAGCCTACTATCAGGACGGCTCCCGCGCCTCCGGGCCACCCGAGCGCGGTCTCTTCGAGTACGATCACCGCATCGCCAACAACAACCTCATGATCTTCGCCGGCAAGATGCCCACCCTCGCCAATCAGGCCCGGGTCGAGCAGCCTCTCACCCAGATCCTCGGAGCCGACTCCACCGCACGTCTCGCCTCCGTCGACAAAACTGAACCGAGGTGCAGCTCATGCCAGACCTAAAACAAACCGGCATCGAAGTCTACAACTGGTTCGAGCAGCGTCTCGGCCTCGGCGCGCCCGTCATCGCAGCCGCCGAGCACGAAGTCCCCTCCAGCACCTCCAGCTGGTGGTACGTCTTCGGCAGCGGCGCCACCGTCATCCTCATTCTCCAGATCGTCACCGGCATCCTGCTCGCCCTCGTCTACGCTCCCTCCGCGGGCAACGCCTGGAGCAGCCTCGAGTTCCTCGACCACAGCATCCGCCTCGGCTGGTTCATCCGCGCCATCCACGGATGGGGCTCCGACTTCATGGTCGCCATCGTCCTCATCCACCTGGTCCAGGTCTTCACCTTCGGCGCCTACAAGTTCCCCCGCGAACTCACCTGGATCATCGGCGTCTTCCTCCTCCTCCTCACCCTCGGCATGGCCTTCACCGGCCAGGTCCTCCGCTTCGACCAGGACGCCTACTGGGGTCTCGGCATCGGCGCCTCCATCCTCAGCCGCGTCCCCATCATCGGCGGCCAGCTCGTCGACATCATGCTCGGCGGACCCATCATCGCCGGCCCCACGCTCTCCCGCTTCTTCGCGCTCCACGTCTTCGTCATCCCCGGCATCCTCCTCGCCATGGTCGGCCTCCACGTCTGGATGGTCCTCCGCCTCGGCATCAACGAGTGGCCCATGCCCGGCCGCATCGTCGACAAGAAAACCTACGTCCGCAACTACCACGCGCTCACCGAAGAGACCGGCATCCCCTTCGTTCCCGACGCCGCATGGAAGGACGCCATCTTCGCCGCGGCCATGATCCTCGCCGTCATCGCCTGCGCCCTTTACTTCGGACCCTTCGGCCCCACCGGCCAGCCCGACCCCACCATCATCCAGACCGCGCCCAAGCCCGACTTCTTCTTCCTCTGGCTCTACGCCGTCCTCGCTTACCTTCCGCCCAACCTCGAAACCCCCGTCCTCTTCATCGCCCCGGTCCTCGGCATCGGAGCCATGCTTCTGCTCCCGATCTTCGCCGGCGAAGGCGAAAAGCACTGGTCCCGCCGCCCCGTCGCTGTCCTTATGATCACCGTCATCGCCGTCGCGCTCGGCGTCTTCACCCGCCTCGGCACCTACACGCCGTGGAGCCCCATCATGAACGCCTGGACCAGCGACGCCATCCCGCCCGCCTACCTGCACAACCGCACCCCGCTCGAACGCAGCGGCGCACTCGTCCTCCAGAACAAGCAGTGCCGCAACTGCCACTCCATCGGCGGCGAAGGCGGCCTCCGCGGACCCGCGCTCGACGCCGTCGCCGGCCACATGACCGAAGACCAGATCTTCCGCCAGGTCCTTCAAGGCGGAGGCAACATGCCCGCCTACGGCAACGCCCTCAACCCATCCGAGACCACCGCTCTCGTCCGCTTCCTCTCCACCCTCCACGGCGACCTGAGCCCCGCCATCGACGCCTCGCGCCGCATGGTCCAGTCCAGCGACTCCACCTCGTCACCCCTCTCCTCTCCCCAACCAGCCACCACCACCGGCCACTAGGCAGTCTCGACACCCAGCCTGAGCGGAGTGATGGATTGAGCGGAAGTGATGAATTGACAGAGAAAGTGTCATCCTGAGCGGAGCCTCTCGCAGTCTCATCGCGAGAGGCGCAGTCGAAGGACCTGCAATGCCCTCAACGTGCCAGTAATTTCTCCCTATCTCGCACCACATCCAAACAGTTCCGCATCGTGCTATAGGCCGATACCGCACAGCCTTCGACTAATCTAACTTCATGCCTCCTGAGTACCAGGCCATCTTCACCGACTGGTCGCCGCCCCTCTTCGTCACCACCGCACTTCTCCTCACCGCCATCCTCTACACCCGCGGCTGGTTCGCCATCCGCAAGACCCGCCCCGCGCAGTTCCCCACCTGGCGTCTCGCCGCCTTCCTCCTCGGCCTCGCCACCATCTGGCTCGCCATCGCCTCCCCGCTCGATGGCTTCGCCGACGCCCTCCTCAGCGCCCACATGATCGAGCACCTCCTCCTCATGTCCTTCGTCCCACCGCTCCTCCTCCTCGGCTACCCCGTCGTCCCGCTCCTCCGAGGCCTTCCCCGCACCATCACCATCCACATCCTCGGCCCACTCATCCGCATCTCCGCTCTCCGTCGCCTCGGCCACTTCCTCACCACGCCGCTCGTTGCCTGGCTCATCATGAACCTCATCTTCCTCGGCTGGCACATCCCCACCGCATACGACTTCGCTCTCGACCACGAACACTGGCACGAGTTCGAACACGCCTGCTTCCTCGGCGCCTCTCTTCTCTTCTGGTTCCCCCTCATCCGCCCCTGGCCCGCGAGTCGCCACTACCCCGGCTGGCACCTCATCCTCTATCTCGTCTTCGCCGACATCGTCAACACCGCGCTCTCCGCCTTCCTCGCCTTCTGCGACCGCCCCGTCTACGGCTACTACCTGCGCGAGCCCAACCCATTCCACATCGCACCCCTCGCCGACCAGGTCACCGGCGCCGTCATCATGTGGATCTTCGGCTCTCTCGTCTTCCTTCTTCCTGCTCTCTTCATCACCGTCCGCCTGCTCCAGCAAGACACCAAAGCCCGCACCTGGTAATACCCTCTCGCTCTCCGACCATCCAGACCCAACCCTAAATTCAGTCAACGCAAACGTGTCTATCAGGAACGCCGACGCATGTAACCGAATCGTGTCGCAACACTCTAATGATCGATATTAATCAACTAGAATCGACTAATAATTTCAAGATACTTAAGCAGCAAACTTTTTGGGAGGCAGTGTGAAAAAGACAAAGTTGTTTCTTCTCGGGATTGGGATGGGGGCGTTCCCCATATGGGCCCAAACAGCAGCAAGCTCTTCCGGCGCGGGGAATGACCAAAGCGCAGCCTTTCCCGATGTCCCGGTGACAGCCAGGAACGTCGACAAAGGTGCAACAAAGGCCAGCGCGGACGGCGTGTACAAGCTCTCGCTGCTTGCTCCCGTCGACTATCCCGTGAAGTTGATTGTGGCTGGCTCCAACTCCGCCGACCTCGTGGGTGGCACCCCAGGCCTCACCGGGACCGCCGACCTCAACCAGCCTCAAGCTCATTCTCAGGCCAGCGAATCGGATGCAGCTAAACCGGCCTCCGACTCGCTCACCTGGCGCGGCATCACGATCTACGGTGCGTATGACATCGGCCTCGGCTGGGTCAGCCACGGCCTGCCCGAAAACGGTTACAACTACGAAGGCGCCTCTCTGGTGAACCGAAACGGTTACGAACATCGATTCCTTGTTGCACCGAACAATTTGCAGCAGACGGGCTTTGGCATCCGGGGCAAGGAACAGTTTGCGCCCGGCTGGTCGGTTGTGTTCAACGCTTCCACCGGCATCAATCCGCAGTCTGGCCTGCTCGCCAACGCGTCAAAGACCGACATCGTCAACAACGGCCTGCCCCGGAGTAGCTACTCCTACGCCATCGACGGCGCGCGCGCAGGCCAGCCGTTCAACGACGAATACTACGGCGGCGTCTCTTCAGAGAAGTTCGGAACCCTGACCTTCGGCCGTCAGCGCTCTCTCGGCACTGATGTAATGCTCCTCTACGATCCGGCCGGTGGCAGCTATGCCTTCTCCTACATCGGCTATAACGGCACGATGGCCGGCGGCGGCGACACCGAGGACAGCCGTTGGGACAGCGCCGTAAAGTATCGCATCACCTATGGCCCGGCCCATCTCGCCGCGATGTATAAATTCGCCGACGGAAATGGCGGCTGCTTCTCAGCCTCCGCCACCTGGACTGCCGCCACCTGTACGCCGGAGACGGCGCACAACAACGCCTACGCTGGCGACGTCGGCGCAAGCCACAAGAAGTTATCCGCAGACATCGTCTATCAACACTACAACCAGGCCATCAGCGTATTGAACCCCCTGCTGGGGCCTCAGAGCGTGACGCAGTCCTATCAGTCCACCACCAACAGCATCAATACAAACCCCATCAACGGGGCCAATCTGATCTCAACCGACGAGACCTTATACGGCATCGTGACCGATAACAACGCCATCCTGGGAACGGTGAAGTACACCTGGGACCAGTTCAAGATCTTTGGCGGCTTCGAGTACATCTGGCAGAACAACCCGCACGACCCGTTAGGCGTTGGCGCATCGGACCAGGGCGGCTACATATTGAGCGGCGTCGAAGACAACAACCTCGATACCGAAAAGATCCTGCGGGTCTGGTGGACGGGCGTGAAGTACGCCTACGACAGCAAGACCGACATCACCTTCGCCTGGTACGGGCAGCTGCAGAACAACTTCCGTACTCCGCAGACCTGCTCGGCGGCAGCGGGTTATCGTGCTTCCTGCGCGGGTGCCCTCAACGAGGGTTCCCTCTACGCCAATCATCACTTCACCAAGCGTTTCGAGGGTTTTACAGGACTTGCGTACTCCTTCGTGTATGGCGGCATGGCCATCGCCATTCCTCATGGCCCTGGTGTCCCCTATCTCCACAACAGCAACTTTGCTCCAGTCATCGGTGGTCGTTTCACCTTCTGATCGTTTCCATGTTGGGCTCTCGGTCGAGAGCCCAACACGGTTGTGTCTCATCCTCTGGGCAAAACCCTGTCAACCCCCAGAAGCTCCTAACCCCCACAAACCAATAGAGATACCGGCTGCGTAGTAGTTTCCCCCAAAACCCTACAATAGAAATAGAAGAAATAAAGTCAGGCTCCCCCCAGAGGGAGGTTTTCCCGATCGAAATAACTCCTTTATTTGGAGATATTTACCTATAACCCTTTTCATTGGAAATATTTAGCGATGTATAGACAACTTAAGCCCATACGATGGAATATTTTACAAAACCCATATAGAGGGGGGAGGGGGTAGCCCACGCAAAGTGGAGGGCTGATTCCGACCAACGGGAGGACCAACCGAAGGGTTATACAAGTCACGAAGTGACCACACCACGTGCAGTGGGCCAGGCCGGCAGGCCACGTCTCCACACGAGCCGAAATCTACCCGCGGTCCGCACCCTCCGCGACCTTCAACCGTGTCCTCAGCAGATCATCCATGTCGCAAAGCTTATCCGTAATCAGATGCAGCTTACTCGAAAGCGCCTGAATCTCCGACTCCGCGCGAACGTTTACCTCGTAGTCCAGCTCACCGCGAACCCTGTCCTTCGTATCCTGCCGGTTCTGGCTCATCATGATCACCGGAGCCTGAATCGCAGCCAGCATCGACAGAAATAGATTCAGCAGAATAAACGGATAGGGGTCCCACGCCCGCCCCTTCAACACGATATTCACCATCGTGTAGACCACCAGCACCACGCCAAACAGAATAATGAACGTCCACGAACCACCGAACCGCGCCACGACATCAGCGATGTGGTCCCCGAAGCTCATCTCCTCTTCAATCACATCGTTCGAGTTTCGGTTCGCCCGCAGACGCACCAGGTCCTGCGATGCATGAAACTGCCGTCCCAGTACCGTCAGCATATCCATCCCCGCCATCGGCTTCCGCTCCAGCAGCACGGCGATGTCCTCCCGGCTCACCTCAATGCAAACCGTGTCCTCCAGCGCAATCGCGTTCGTCTGGTGCGGCGTCGCCTCCAGCATCGATGCAAAGCCGAACAGCTCCCCATGCGTCGGCTCATCCACCAGCACCTCCTGCTGGTCCTGGTCTACCGTGGTCACCTGCACCTTGCCCGACATCATCACGTACGCATGCCGCCCCGGATCACCGATCTTGTAGATCCGCTGCCGCGCAGCAAATGTTTTAATCTCCACCTGGGCCGCCAGAACGGCCGCCTCCTCATGGTCAAGCAGCGCAAAGAGTGGGACCTGGATTAGGTCCGCAGGATTACAAGCCATCGTTCACCTCGTTTGGGTCTCCAGCTATTCTGCACGGCAAACGATGCAATTGAACAGACAGTTTCTCTTCCCATGTTAAAAACGGAAGACAAAAGCAGAAGACCAAAAACAGGAAGACAAACTCCCCACACATCCGCCAGAACTACTTCGCCACCGAAATCCCCACCTGCGCCAGCATCTCCTTCGTAATCCGCTGCTTCATCTTCAACATCTCCTTCCACGGATCGCGCGCCAGCCTTCCCTTCCACGCTGCAAAGTCGGCGACTTGCACCACCGTACGCTCCGGCAGCTTCAACTCGCCCCACTGCAGCGGCAGCGACACCGGAGCACCTGGACGCGCCCTCGGAGAGAACGCCGCCACCGCTGTAGCCCCGCGTTCGTTCCGCAGATAGTCCAGAAAGATCTTGTCCTTCCGCGCAGCCTTACTCATCTTCGTCAGATACTGTCCCGGCTCAGCCTTCTCCATACGCAGCACAAACTCATGCGCAAACTGCTTGATCACCGCCCAGTCAAACTCCGGCTCGAACGGCACCACGACATGCAGCCCCTTGCCTCCCGTACTCTTCAGGAAGCTCTCCAGCCCCAGCTTCTTCAATCCCTTGCGAACGTCTCCGGCGCTCTCCGCCAGCTTCGGCCACGCAATCGCCGCATCCGGATCGAGGTCGATGATGATGCGGTCCGGATACTCCAGATCGTCGTTCCGCGAACCCCACGGATGCACCTCCAGCACGCCCATCTGCGCCAGTCCCGCCAGTGCCTCCGCCGTCGAAAGCGTGATGTACTCCTCCGCCTCCCCCGTCTTCTTGTCCGGCACTTCCACTCCGCCGATTCCCGGTGGCAGCATATGGTTCACATGCTTCTGATAGAAGCACGGATGTCCGCTCCCCTCCGGACAACGCACCAGCGACAACGGGCGTCCCTCGATATGCGGAAGCATGTGCTCCGCGATCGCCCAGTAGTAGTCCGCCAACTGCTGCTTCGTCAGCTGCGTCTCCGCATCCAGAATCTTGTCCGCATGCGTCAACCGCACCGGAGCCTTCTCCAACGGAACCTTCGCCGCTGCAGGCTTTGCAACAGTCCCAGTTGGAGCCGTCTTCGCCGCAATCTCCCCCCCAACCGCATGTGAAGCCCGCTGCGTACCACGAGGCGTCGGCCCCGCATCCTCCCGCTTCACCTCACTCGCCGGCTTATCCTCACGCAGCCCCTTGAACGAAGCCTGCCGCACAAGATTATCCGCCGTCCACGTAGCGAAGTTCACCTGCGCCACTAGCTGCGGCTTCACCCAGTTCGCTCCACGCCTCGCCTCTGCCGGAGCCTTATCGAATGGGCTTGTCTCCTGCCGCAACGCCTCCAACTGGTCCCGCAACACACGATGCGTCTTCTGCGTAAACCCCGTCCCCGTGCGCCCCGCATACACCAGCCTCTTGCCCTCGTAGTACCCAAGCAGAAGCGCTCCAACTCCATGACTTCCGTTCGAAGGCAGCGTAAATCCGCCGATCACAAACTCCTGTTCATGAATGCACTTCAGCTTCAGCCAATCCCCACCTCGCCCGCTCACATACTTGCTAGTCGATCTCTTCGAGACGATGCCCTCCGCGTGCAGCTCACACGCCTTATGAAATATCGTCTCGCCACTCGTCTCCAGGTGCTCGCTGAAGCGCACATACTCCCTCGCACCTTGCAGCAGCGTCTCCAGAATCTCCTTACGCTCGATCAACGGCAACCCGCGCAGATTATGTCCATTCAGATGGAGCAGATCGAAGACGAAGTAAGTCAGAGGCTTCTTCTCACCCTCCTGAAACGCCGCCTGCAGATCCGCAAAGCTCGTCGTCCCACTCTCCGCCAGCACCACCACTTCACCGTCCAGAATCGCGCTCTCCACCGGCAGCGACTCCAATTGTGTAGCAATCGTCTTCATCCGATGCGTCCAGTCCAGCCCCGTCCGCGTCAACAGCTGAACCCGCCCACCATCCTTACGCGCCTCCATTCGATATCCATCCAGCTTCAACTCATGCAGCCATCCCGCACCACTCGGAGGCTTCGTCTCCTGCATCGCAAGCTCAGGCGCAATAAACTCCGGCAGCTTCTCCTTCGGCGCTCCCTTCAGCCTCGATGCAAACGCATCCACGCCACGCACCGCTCTCGCCCTCTTGTCTGCCGGCGCCTTCTCCCCACCAGCCTTCGAATTCTCCTTGCGATACCAGGCCTTCCCCTTCGCCGTATCCTTCGAGTTCCACACATGATCTTCCTGCTTCGCAATCTCTTCCAGACTGCGCCCCGTCACCACGCTGTTCGAAGCCTCTTCCGTAATTGCCTTATCTTTATCCGTCCGCTCGAAGTCATCATGCTCTTTGATCAGCAGCCAGTTAGGCTTCCTCTCATTCGCCGCCTTCCCACCCATGCGAATCAGCGCCCACTTGCCCTTCATCTTCGTGCCATGCATCACAAACTTCAGCGAGCCCGCACGCAGCCCCGCATCCACATCGGTGTGTCCCTCCTGCGGCTCCCACGTCCCCTGATCCCACACCATCACGGTCCCACCGCCATACTGCCCCTGCGGAATGATCCCCTCGAACCCCCCATACTCGATCGGATGATCTTCCACCTGCACAGCCAGCCGCTTATCGCCAGTGAAGTAGCTCGGCCCCTTCGCCACCGCCCAACTCTTCAGCACGCCGTTCCATCCCAGCCGGAAGTCATAATGCAGATGCGACGCCGCATGCTTCTGAATCACAAAAGGAAGAGGCTGCTTATTGAAGAACTTCGCTTTTACCGATCCGCTCGGCTCACCCGTAATCTGAAAGTCCCGCATAGAGCGATAGAGCCCCAACTGCTCATCGACAGCATCTGCAGCAGCAGCCGGCGACTTCGATCTGGCGCTCTTCTTCGTAGCCATAGCCCTCTATGCCGACTTACGCGATCGATGCCCCTTCGCCGACGATGGCTTCACCAGCACAATACCCTTCTCGGCCACCGCCGCCCTTGCCGGTCCCTTCTTCTTCACCGCTGGCGCTCCATCTTCCTGCACGCTCTTCCGCAGCGCATCCATCAGGTTGATCACCTTCGCAGACTTCGCCGCAGGCTCGTCCTTCGCAATCGGAGCATGCTCCACCTTCGCCTCCACCATCTCGCGCAGCGCAGCCTCATACTCGTCCTTGAACTTCTCCGGCGCAAACTTAGCCGCCTTCCGTTTGATCAGCTCCTTGGCCAGCGATAACTGATCCTCATCCACCGTCACCTTCTTGATCTCCTTGAAGTACTCCGCCGGATCCCGCAGCTCCTCCGCATATCGCATGACATACGCCATCATCCCCGCCTGCGTGTCGTCCTCCGGCGCAGCCACCCCCACCAGATGCTCCCGCCCGCCAAACGCAATCTTCCCCAGCGCCATCTTCTTCGTCTCCTGCAGCGCCCTCCGCACCACCGCAAACGCCTCCGCCTGCACATCGTTCTCCGGCACCACAAAGTATGGCTTCTCGAAGAACTCCGGATCCAACTCTCCCTGATCGACGAACTGCGTCACCTCCAGCGTATGCCGCGAAGGAATCCGCAACTGCTCGATCTCCTCCGGCTCAATCTGGATGTACTCGCCCTTCCTGTACTCGTACCCCTTCACGATGTCCGTCTTCTCGACCGGCCCCTCATCGCCCGAGACCTTCTGGTGTTTCACCCGCTCACCCGTCTTCCGGCTCAGTTGATGAAACCGAATCTCGCTCTTCGCCTCTGTTGCCGGAAACAGCTTCACTCCGAATGAAACCAATGAAATCTGTATCTGACCAGACCAATAAGGACGCGCCATAAAATGGGATCTCCCAGTGAATTGGAAGCACAATTCCGCCATAAAGATGCTTTTCGTCTCTATAAGTTGCGTCAAATCTGAAAATCCCGAACCAGCGCCAACCCCGCCTCAAGCACTCCGAAACCCTGTATCCGCTCATCTTCGGTAAGATAGAGACACCAAGGGTACAAACGAAACCATGCCTCTTTACGAATACGAATGCACCGCCTGCCATCGTCACACCGAAAAAATCCAGAAGTTCTCCGACCCCGAGATCACCGTCTGTCCCCACTGCGGCGGCAAGCTTGAGCGCGTCATCTCCGCTCCCGCCATCTCTTTCAAAGGCGGCGGCTGGTACGCCGACGGCTACGGCAACGCCAAACCAAAGTCCTCCGGCGACAAGTCCAGCGACAGCAGCAGCACCTCTCCCACCAGCGACTCCAAACCAAGCACCGACTCCGCCTCCACACCCTCCGCAACCCCCGCCGCCTCAGCACCTGCAGCCGCTCCCGCCGCAGCAACCTCCTCCTCCGAAAAGAAATAGCAAAACAAGAAGCCGCTCCCACAGCGGCTTCATTACTCCTTATCTTCCTCTCCGCCACACGCCTCTCTTCAGCTATCCTCTGACTAACTCCTAAGTTACCTGCACCCTCTCTGTCCGACCACCGGCCAGCCGCACTCGCACTCGTGCATCCGCCGCACCGCCGCAGCACCAGAGGAGATTCGCCCATGGACCAGGCCATCGCCCCGCTCGCCGAAACCACCACCCGCACCGGCCTGCGCCCCGACATCCTCTCCCCCATGGAGACCCTCGCCCAATCCATCTCCACCATCGCCCCCACCACCACCCCCACCATGACCATCCCCCTGGTCTTCGTCCTCGCCGGCAACGGCACCTGGCTCGCCTACCTCCTCGCCACCGCCGCCATCCTGCTCATGGCCCTCTGCATCAGTCGCTTCGCCCGATACACCTCCTGCTCCGGCTCGCTCTACACCTATGCCACCTCGTCGCTTCCACCTGCCGTCAGCGGCATCGCCGGCTGGGCTCTCCTCCTCGCCTACATCGCCACCGGAGCGTCCGTCTCCGGCGGCTTCATCAACTACGCCAATGTCTTCCTCATCTCCATCCTCGGCAGACCCGCACCCACCGCCATCCTCGCTCTCCTCTGCGTCGGAGCCTCCACCTTCATCGCCTATCGCGACGTCCAGATCTCCATTCGCCTCATGCTCTGGATCGAAGCCATCTCCGTCGCCCTCATCGCCATCGTCCTCGCGCTTCTGCTCTGGCACAACGGCCTCCACCTCGACCCCGCCCAGATCAGCCTCCGCAACGTCACACCCTCGGGAGTTCGCCTCGGCGTCGTCCTCGCCCTCTTCAGCTTCGTCGGCTTCGAGAGCGCCACCACCCTCGGCGTCGAAGCCGCCAACCCCCTCCGCACCATCCCCCGCGCCGTCATCCAGTCCGCCATCTGCACCGGCCTCTTCTTCATCCTTTGCGCCTACCTCGAAACCCTGGGCATGCACACCGCCCATCAGGATCTCGGCCAATCCACCGCACCCATGCGAGTCCTCGCATCACTCGCCGGCGTCGGCATTCTCGGCCCGTTCATTGACCTCGGCGCCCTCGTTAGCATGTTCGCCTGCACCCTAGCCTGCATCACCGCCGCCGCCCGAGTCCTCATGCGCATGGGCCACAACGGCCTCGTCCACACCACCTTCGCCAACGCCCACCACAAGAACGCCACGCCAGCCTCCGCTGTCCTTGCCACCGGCCTTTTCACCGCGCTGCCCGTCACCATCCTTGCCCTGCGCGGCGTCGCCGGTGCAGACATCTACGGATGGATGGGCTCCCTCGCCGTCTACGGCTTCATCACCACCTACGGTCTCGCCGCCATCGCACTGCCTGTCTATCTCAAGCGCAACCATCACCTCACCACCGGCGGCCTGTCTCTCTCGATAGCAGGAGCCCTCGCGATGATCCTTGCTCTCGCAGGCACGCTCTATCCAGTCCCCGAGCGTCCCTACAACTGGCTCCCCTACGTCTATCTCGCCTACATCCTCTGCGGCAGTACCTGGTTTATATTCAGCACGCGTAGACACGCCTAAAGACTCTGTCCTGCCGGACAGGCCGCTTACTCAGCGTGAGGTCACTTAGTGACGCGTATACCTTGCCAAGCCCGCGCACGCGACAAAGGTCCTCCCGCTGGTCGGCATAATCTTCATTGCCGACCAACCGGAGGTCCACCCGAAGGGGTACAAAAGTCACGAAGTGACCTCGCGCCGAGCAGGCGGCCCGTCCGGCAGGACAAAGTCTTTTAGGGTTTAATGAGCGGATGCGAATTGCCTCTTGGATCTCTGCTGCAGGTGGGATCGTGCTGATAGCTGTGATGGGGTGCAGGATGGCGGACACGGAGTACATGGTGCCGGAAGAACCGATGCCGGCCAACACAATACTGCTGTCGCAGATGATGCGCGAGCTATCGGCCACTCCAGGCTTTACCGACGCGATGCTCGCTGAACTGGACAAGGGCGGCAAGAAAGGCCCCGCACTACTAACACCCGCGCTGTTGAAGCGGCTACGCGAGATGATCCTCGGCAAGGACTGGCAGGGACTGGACCGATTCCCAGGTTGGACGATGCGTGAGATCAACCCAACAGTGCGCGTAGTGGGAAGAGTAGTCGCCAAGGACGATGCCGTAACCAGCCTTGCAGCCCGACATCCCGGAGCTCCTGTCGGCACTAGCGCAAATGGTGCAGGTCGGCCGAGCGCAGTGACAACAGACGAGCTAAAAGCCTACATCGACCTCGGCGGATACTCACTGGAGAACCCAGAGACGGTGGATCTCGATGAGCCGTCAAAGCTGCCGGGATTCACGACAGATGGCCTCGTGAGCGAGCTCGGCGCAGGCGTAGTGCGTGGAGATGGTGCAAACGAAAAGATCGCGCCGATGCACGCGGAGAGCCAGCGTCTGGCAGATGTGTTGAATCGACTCAGCATGAACGCCGTAGACGGATCTGCTTCGATGACGGTTACATTCTTGGGGAAACGCGCAACGACCCCGCAGGAATTAGTCCAGGCGTTGATGGAGTCAGGTCATACAGTAGTGGTAGCGGACGCACGATACTTCGCGAACTTCGGCCACTTTCATTACAAGGGCCAGGATGTAATGATGCCATTCTGGGTGGACTCGCAGATTGCGATTCCGACAACAGGGCGCGGACTCTTCGGGAAGAGTCGGTCGCTTCTGGTCCCGGTAAGCCACGCCGAGTATGAGTGGCAGGTGCGCGGGCCCAAGCTGAATGCTGGCGTGAGCTGGTACTTCGGCGTCGATGGCAAGGCCGAGTTTCGTGTGATGGATACGCTGGACCAGGCATGGGTGCTGGGCCGCCATGCGCACGAGTATCGCGACGCAGATGCGGTCGAGGTGACGCGTCTAGTCGGCAAGATGGCCGTAGCGTACGCGCATCAACATCTGGCGCGCCCGGATCTTCCATTCGGCGGCTACTATCCACTCGGCGTGTGCCAGGACGGAGTCGCGGCGATCGAAAAGAAGATGACAGGGAAGGCAACGCTGTTTCCGAATACAGCTGATGCCACACTGTTTGACGACCCGCGCGACGCAGAGATCAACGCGCTGATTGAGGCCATACCGAAGGACAGAAACGGAGCGCCGCCGCAGCCCGAGAGAATCTTCGGTTCGCTGCCGACCGTAGATCTACAAGCGATTACGATGCCCGGCCTAACCGCAGATCTCGAACTCGTGCATGCAGCATGGCAGGAGGGCGAGCTGGAGCGGACACCGTCGTGGATACGAAAGATGACGATACGAGCCGTGGGTGTCACTGCGCTGGGAATGCTCGCTGCAATCGTAGTGTGGAGGCGCAGGCGGGGCGGCCGGTAGCGTTTATGGTGCGCCGCGCCGCATGGATGCAACGTGCGAGCGTATCGATGCCTCTTAGTTGGAGGAGGCAAAACCATGACCACGAAAAAGGCAACAAAGAAGTCAACGGCAAAGAAGGCAACGAAGAAATCCAGCACCAAAAAAGCAGCGAGCAAAAAAACGGCAAGCAAAAAGGCCCCAAGCAAGAAGACAGCAAGCAAGAAGACAGCAAGCAAGAAGACAGCAAGTAAAAAGACGGTGACCAAAAAGAGTTCCACACGCAAGTACAGCCCCGCGGCCAGCAAGAATGTTGAGACCGAGATGCACGAGATGAAGAAGGGCACGCTGAAGAGCGGGCGCAGCGGCAAGAAGGTAACCAGCAGGAAGCAGGCGATTGCGATAGGTTTGTCTGAAGCGCGCAAGTCTGGCAAGAAGGTTCCACCCGCGCCAAAGAAGAGTTGAAGAAAGGTTGAGATGACCGAGACCGAAGCTGAAGTAGAACGGTATCGCACAATGCTGGAAGTCGCGATTGCAGAGGCGCGAACCGGTCGGAGCGAGGGTGGCGTTCCGATCGGCGCGGCGATGTTCGATAGCGAAGGCAAACTGCTGGCATCGGGACGAAACCGTCGTGTCCAGCATGACGATCCCTCGGTGCACGGAGAGACAGATGCATTTCGGCGCGCAGGACGACAGAAAACATACCGCGACAAGGTGATGGTCACGACGCTCGCTCCATGCTGGTACTGCAGCGGCCTCATCCGCCAGTTCGGCATTCGCACACTCGTAGTCGGGGAGAGCAGAAACTTTTCCGGCGGCGTCGAGTGGCTGCGTTCGCTTGGAGTGAAGGTGATCGACCTGGACTCGCAGGAGTGCTCGGATCTATTAACGGGGTTTATCGCGGAGCACCCAGATGTCTGGAACGAAGATATCGGCGAGGAGTAGTCGCGGTCATCTCACGCCGCTGTGCAGCACCGGGCGCCAGTGTGGAAAGATAAAGTAATGGGCGATGCATTAGAGAGTGGATTCAGTTGTCAGGTATGTGGCGAGCGTCATGTTCTGCCGTTGAGCTACAGCGTGAAGGTACCGCTGGCGGCAACCATGATTCCAGCGAACGAGTTAGATGAGCGCCTGGTGATTACACCGGATCAGTGCGTGATCGATGGCAGAGACTTCTACCTACGTGGACGGATTCTGGTGCCCGTGATCGGACTGGAAGAGCCGTTCGTATGGGGCGTATGGGCGGAGGTCGGCCCTAAGAACTTCGTGCGGACGAATGAGCTCTGGACAGTCGAAGGACGCGAGGACGAGCCACCATTTCAAGGCTGGTTGAACTCAGAACTCCCTCTGTTTGGGAACACGATCAATCTTGAGGTCGGTGTGCAAACGCAGCCAGTGGGACAGCGTCCACGCTTCACCGTTGTCGATTGCGAACATTCGCTTGCAGTGGAGCAGAGCGAGGGAATTACGATGCAGCGCGTGGAAGAGATTGCAGTGAGGATGCTGCATCCGGCAGGACAGAGTCTTTAGCCTCTACAAAGCATCCAGCTTCTTCACCACCAGCTCATTCAGCAGCGCAGGATTAGCCTGTCCCTTCGACAGCCGCATCACCTGCCCCACAAAGAACGCCGCCACCGTCTTCTTCCCACCCTTGTACTGCTCCACCTGCTTCGCATTCCCCGCGATCACCTCATCGATCATCGCCTCAATCGCGCCCGTATCCGAGATCTGCGTCGGCTTATCCCGCTCATAGATCTCCGCAAAGTCCTTCCCCTCGGCAAACGAAGCATCCAGCAGCTGCTTCAGCATCTTGCTCGATAGCTCACCCGACTCCGCCAGATCCGCCGCCATCACCACACCCGCCATGCTCACCGGTGACTGCTCCGGCTCCAGCCCCGCCGCCCGCAGCCGCATCGTCAACTCGCTCGTCAATAACGACGCCACCCGCTTCGGACTCTTCGCCTTCTTCGCCGCCTCTTCAAACCTGTCTGCAAACTCCCTTGTCGCCGTCAGCGTAGCCGCATCCTGCGCAGAAATCTCATACTCCGCAATCATCCGCGCCCGCCGAGCCTCCGGCAGCTCCGGCAGCATCTTCAATATCTCCGACTGCCACTCCGCCCCCACCACCAGCGGCGGCAGATCCGGCTCCGGAAAATACCGGTAGTCATGCGCCTGTTCCTTGCTCCGCATCGAGTACGTCCGGCCCTCCGCAGAGTTCCACAGCCGCGACTCTTGCACCACCCGTCCGCCATCTTCGATCACGCCAATCTGCCGCTCAATCTCGTACTCCACCGCCGCGCGAATATACCGAAAGCTATTAACATTCTTCACCTCGGCCTTAGTGCCGTAAGCTTTAGCCCCAAACTCCGCAGCATCCTTCTTCAGCATCACGCTCACATTCGCGTCACACCGCAGCGAACCCTCTTCCATATTGCAGTCGCTCACGCCCGTATAAAGCAGAATCTCCTTCAGCTTCGTCAGGTACTCAAACACCTCATCCGCCGTCCGCAGATCCGGCTCGCTCACAATCTCCACCAGCGGCGTCCCGCAGCGGTTCAGGTCGATATATGTCTTCGACACTGAGTCCGCAAACCCGTCATGCACACTCTTGCCCGCGTCCTCTTCCATGTGCAGACGCGTCACCCCAATCCGTTTCGTCACCACCGCGCCGCTCGCATCGAACGCCGGAACCTCAATCCATCCACCCTCCGCAATCGGCTTATCGAACTGCGAGATCTGGTACCCCTTCGGCGAATCCGGGTAAAAATAGTTCTTCCGCGAAAAAATACTTTTCTCGCGTATCTCACAGTTAATAGCCCTCGCCGCCAGCACCGCAAACTCCACCGCCCTGCGATTCAGCACCGGCAACGCACCCGGCAGTCCAAGGCAAGTCGGGCAGCAATGCGTATTCGGCTCTCCGCCGTATCTGTTGATACATCCGCAGAACGCCTTTGTCTCCGTCAAAAGCTGAACGTGAACCTCCAGCCCGATCACAGGCTGGTACTTGGCTAAAACCTCTGGCGTAATCTCTGTCAACGTAGGCATGCGTACCTCCGATTCTAACAAGCGTCTAACTCTGGCACCCCAATTTATGGCCCGAAAGGTGCAATTCGTATGAGAGAATCCGCTCATCCGATTTAGGGATGCACGACACTATGAAAACCCTGCCTCCGCCAAAAACTCGAACCTACAAAGTCGACTCCCGCCACTTCATGCCCATGGTCGGCGACCTCGTCGAACTCGTCACCGTCCGCATCGCCGACAAGTCCACCCGCAGTCATGTCGTCCAGCTCGGCCGCAGCATCCGCCAGCACGCCTTCGACGCACGCGACACCCTCCCCGTCATCGACCATCCCTCCCTCCCCGCCTTCCTCGGCTGCGACGAACTCGGCGACATCGTCCTCCCCTCCGTCGACACCATCAGCCTCTCCGGTCTCGGCTTCGTCATCCCCTACACCCTGCTCGCCACCATCGCCAGCGCCCTCAAGCCAAAAAAGATCTTCGAGATCGGAACCTTCCGCGGCGTCGGCGCCCTCACCATGGCCATCAACGCCCCACAAGCCGAGATCTACACCCTCGACCTGCCCGAGCAGTACACCAGCACCGAGATCGAAACCCTCAGCAAGGGCGACAAAGAGTGGGTCCGCCTCTCCCGCACCTCCACCGGTTTCGCCTTCCAGTCCCACCCCGCCTCCGTCCGCATCCACCAGCTCCGCGGCAACTCCCTCACCTTCACCCCGCCACCCGAGCTCCGCAACGTCGACCTCTGCTTCATCGACGGCGGCCACTCCTACGAGTGCATCAAAGCCGACACCGAGACCGCCCTCAGGATCCTCTCGCCCAACGGTGTCATCGTCTGGGACGACTACACCTGGTTCATCGACGGCGTCAGTAACTACCTCACCGAGCTCAGCCGATCCCTCAGACTCCACCGCATCGCCGGCAGCCAGCTCGTCATCTACCGCCGCGAACCAGAGCACTTCCACTAACCTCCAATCCCGCGAATTTCACTGCTTATCGAATGAGAAGCTATTCCTGCTCGAAGGACAGGCAGAGAGACGTGGAATTCGCCAATCTTGCCCGTCCTTTTGCTTGTCCTTTTGTTTGTCATCCCGTAGGGATCTGCGGTTGCCGTTGTACTTGCCGTTGCCCGTCCCTTTGTTTGTCATCCATAGGCATCTGCCTTTGCATTTGCAGCTAATCTAAACCCACATGGAACCCATCACCCACCTCATGACCGGAGCCTGCCTCGCCCGCTCCGGCTTCAACCGCAAAGCCGCCTACGCTACCGCCGTCATGACCATCGCCGCCGAGGCCCCCGACCTCGACACCCTCTGGTCCATCGACGGTCCTATCGCCTCATTCCAGCACCACCGCGGCTGGACCCACACCCTCATCGGCATCCCCTTCGAAGCCGCCATCCTCGTCGGAGCCTTCTACCTATATCACCGCTGGCGAACCCGTTCCAACAGCCCCGCCAAACCACCCCGCGCCCCCATCAGCTGGCCCCTCCTCTACCTCTTCGCCCTCATCGCCTTCCTCAGTCACATCCTCCTCGACTGGACCAACAACTACGGCATCCGTCCCTTCTTCCCCTTCAACCCCCACTGGTACGCCGGCTCCTTCGTCTTCATCTTCGAACCCGTCCTCTTCCTCATCCTCCTCACCGCCCTCGTAGCCCCATCCCTCTTCGGACTCATCAACGCCGAGGTCGGCGCAAACAAACCCGCCTTCCGCGGACAGAACTGGGCCATCTTCGGCCTCCTTGCCACCCTCGCCCTCTGGTCCCTGCGCTACATCGAGCACGACAAAGCCCTCACCCTCGCACAGGCCGCCGACTATGGCGGAGCTCCCGTCTCCCGCGTCTTCGCCAGCCCCGCACCCATCAATCCCTTCCGCTGGTACACCATCGCCGAGACGCCGCAGTTCTTCCAGCTCTCCACCACCAACACGCGCGACAACGCCGTCGCAACCAACCCTCAGTCGGACATCGTCTACAAACCACCCACCACCCTTGGCACCCTCGTCGCCAAACGCAGTTGGCTAGGCGAGGTCTACCTCGACTGGTCGCAATGGCCCGTGGTCACAGACATAGGCGCCGACGCCGACGGCCTCACCACCGTCACCTTCCGCGACCTGCGCTTCTTATCGAATATGCCTCTACTCCCCAAACAAAAGAGCGCCCCACTCTCAGGAGCCGTCGTACTCAACCCCGACCGCCGCATCCTCCACATGGACTTCGACGGCCGCACCCAACACTAACCCCGAGCAACGCGAGGCCCATCGCACACCACCCTGCCGAGACAAGGTACAAAAGTCACGAAGTGACCTCCCGCCGAGCAGGCGGCCCGTCCGGCAGGACAGCGTCTTTTACTCCTCCACCGGAAGCGAAGTCCCCCGCCTTCGGTCGAACACCTTCCGCATCACATACACCGCCAGAAGCAAAACGAAGATACCGACCCCCGCCAGCATCACCTCCCGATGATGGTGCAGCGTATTCATCATCGTGTGGAAGATCGTCGGTCCGTACACCATGATGATCAGCGCCACGATCACAAACCGGACGAACTTGCCCAGCAGCAGCGCCGAAAAAAACCACAGCGGCTTCATCTCAAACACGCCCGCCGCAAGCTCAAAGATCTTCACCGGAAACGGCGGCGGCATCATCGCCGGAATCATGATGGCCAGAAACTCCTGCTTCTCAAACCGGTCCCGCAGCTGCTCATACCGAGCGCGATTGATCCGCTTCAACAGAAAAAGCTCGCCTCCCGCCCGTCCCAGATAGTACGGCAGCAGACTACCGATCGCCGCCCCCAGCGCACCCATGAAGCAATAGATCAAAAACTTCGCATGGTCGCGCACCACATACTCCACCACCATAGCGTCCAGCGGCATCGGAATTGACGACGAGTCAATGATCCCCACGATCAGCACGCCAAACGCGCCCAGCGGCTTCAGGATCGCAAGCAGCCACGCATTCGCCTTCACCAGTCCAACGCCGATCTTCTTCCACGGCACCGCCGCCGCCAGCATCCTCACCGTCACCGTCGCACCTCGGAGCTGTTCCCAAACGAATCCTCATGGCTCACCCGCCCCGCCAGCAACCCCAGCGCATGCGGCAGCACCGGCAGAATCGCCGCCAGCGAACTCCTCGCCCCCGCCGGACTCCCCGGCAGATTCACCACCAGCGTCCTCCCCACCGTCCCGCACACCCCACGGCTCAGCGCGGCAAACGGAGTATGCAGCAGACCATCCGCCCGCATCCGCTCCGCCAGCCCATCCACCAGCCGCTCGCACACCATCCTCGTAGCCTCCGGCGTCACATCCCGCTCCGCCAGCCCCGTGCCTCCGGTCGTCACAATCAGCGCTGCAACTTTCGCGTTACGCCGCAGAGCCTCGACGATCAACTCCACCTCATCCGGCATCGTCTCGGCAACAATGTCCACCAAACCTGCACCCTCCAGAAGTCCGCGCACCGCAGGCCCCGATACGTCAATCTCTTCGCCGCGGGAGCAGCGATCACTGATCGTCAGCACAGCCGCGCGAGTATTAGAAAAAAAAGTTTGCGTCACTTCTCCAGTTTACGGGTTTCAGTAAGTTAGGCCTAACTTCGCTCTCACGAAATCCGCATCAGAAGTGAGAGAATAGAGTGGACTGCGCCATCCGCCGCCGTCACGGCAATTTGATCACCCGCTGGAACGATTTCAGCAAACTATTCGTCTCACGCACACGTCAGACACAGAGCCTATGCCTTCACTCGAGACCCCGCCCAAGTCCGTCCCGCCCACCCAGCCCATCAAGGTGCGCACCGGCCGCTACGGCGAACTCGAAGAACACGAGCTCGTCCATCTCCTCGACTCCCTCGACGACGAGCGCTCCAAGGCCCGCTTCCGCGAGTCCATCTACATCTCCATCATCATCTACGCGGCCATCTGCTGGTTCCTCTTCTACGGCCCCCGCGTCCTCTTCCACCAGCCCCGCCTCATCAACCCCGTCGACGCCATCAAAGAACACGAGAAGCAGCTCACCTTCCTCGACGACCCCAAAACCGTCTCCAAGCTCGCGCCCAAAAGTCCCAAGGCCGCGAAAGAGCAGCCCCGCACCCCGCCCACACGGCCCACGCTCGACAAAAAGACCCTCGACCAGCTCAAGGCCATGCGCAAGGCCGCCACCCCCCTGCCACCGGCCCCCACGCCCCAGCCTCCAGCTCCCGCGCAGCAGCAGCCGACGCCACCCACCCCGCAGCCTCCACCCGCGCCCCAGCCCACCCAGCAGGCCCTCGTCGAAGCCCCCAAGCCCGCACCCTCCAAGCCCAACTTCGGCAACCCCAACCAGACCGCAGGCGACGCCATCCGTCAGGCCGCCCAAAACGCCGCCCGCGACCACGGCTCCTCCGGCGGAGACCTCGGCGGCAGCGCCTCCGGCGGACGCTCCGGCATGGGCACCGGCGTAGACATCCTCTCCGACACCCAGGGCGTAGACTTCGGCCCCTACATCCGCCGCATCCTCGGCGACATCCGCCGCAACTGGATACCCCTCATTCCCGAAGAGGCCCGTCCCCCCCTCAACAAGCAGGGCGAGACCCTCATCCGCTTCACCATCCTCCCCGACGGCCGCATCGCCGCCATGAACCTCGACGGCTCCAGCCAGGACACCGCCATTGACCGCGCCTGCTGGGGCGGCATCACCGGCGTAGGCCAGTTCCCCCCGCTGCCCGCCAACTTCCACGGCCCCAACCTCGAACTCCGCATCGACTTCCTCACCAACAAGCCCCTCCCCAACCAGTAGCCTTCAGCCCTGCACCCAAAACCAAGCCCGCACTCAGCGGGCACAATCCGTCGTGTAATGTCTAACCAGCGAATCCCCAAAATAAATCCCAAATGAACTTAAAAAGTTCAGGAGAGACCCTGCATGAATCTCAACCGCCGCGACTTTCTCTCCACCACCACCCAAGCCATCGCCGGAATCAGCCTCCTCCAAACCGCCAGCCTCCACGCCCAGAACTACTCCCAAACCCCCGCCCCCCACTCCGCTCCAACTACCATCACCGAACGCTCCGTCCTCCTCGCCGGCGACTCCGCACCCATCACCCCCCAAGGCCGCATCCAGCAACTCGCCCAGCTCCTCGAAAAGTCCCCCCACACCAACGACACCTACCTCAAAGGCGGAGCCATCGAGCAGCTCGAAGCCGCCATGGCCGCCATGCTCGGCAAAGAAGACGCAGCCTTTCTCCCCACCGGCACCCTCGCCAACAACCTCGCCGTCCGCCTCCTCTGCGCCGACAATCACCACGCCCTCGTCCAGCGCGAGAGCCACCTCTACCTCGACGAGAGCGACTCCGCCCAGATCCTCAGCGGCCTCAACCTTGTCCCCCTCGCACCCGGCAAAGCCGCACCCACCTACGAAGAGATCGCCGCCGCCATCGACTCCGCCGAACACGGCCCCTACCCACTCAAAGTCGGCGCCATCTCCATCGAAAGCCCCGTCCGCCGCCAGGACGGTGAGAGCGTCCCCTACGCCCAACTCGAACGCATCTCCACCCTCGCCAAACAGCACGGCATCGGCATGCACTGGGACGGCGCCCGCTCCCTCCTCCTCTCAGGCACCCCCGGCTTCGATCTCGCTCGCACCAGCGCCCTCTTCGACACCGTCTACGTCTCGCTCTACAAATATCTCGGCGCACCCTTCGGAGCCGTCCTCGCCGGTAAAAAAGACATCATCGCCAAGACCCGCGAGATGCGCCACATCTACGGCAGCCTCATCTACCAGGGCTGGCTCGCCGCCCTCCCCGCGCTCGATGCGCTTCCCACCTTCGCCACCCGCCTCACCCAGGCCCGCGCCAGCTACGAGCGCTTCCTCGCCGGCCTCCAGTCCGCAGGCGGCTTCACCATCAAACGCTTCGACAACCCCAGCAACATCAACTTCGTTCAGATCTCGCCCGAACGCCTCAAAGGCCTCAAAGAACGCCTCCTCGCCGCCGACATCCACGGCCGCCCACCCGTCGACGGCCTCATGCCCCTCTACCTCAACCTCAGCATCCTGCAAAAATCACCCGAAGAGCTCGTCAAAGCCTTCACCGGCTAAGGCCGTAACGACCCATAGTCCGCACCCAGCAAAGGCCTCTTCCACCCACGGAGGAGGCCTAAACTAACCACTATGCGCCCCGTACTACTCCTGCCACCCCTTCTTTCTCTCCTCACCACCCCCGCACCCGCACAGCAATCTCTCCAGCAACAGATCCAAACCATAGCCGCCGACGCCCACGGCAAAGTCTCCGTCGCCTGCTCCCTGCCCGACACAATGCCCAGCCCATCCCCGCTCAACTGCGACCTCAATCCAACCGCCCACCCACCCATGCAGTCCGTCTTCAAACTCCCACTCGCCCTCACCATCCTCCATCAGCTCGAGCAAGGCAAGTTCATGGCGTCATCCTCAAACCAGTCCTCAAACCGGTCTATAGACCAGCCCATACGCTTCCTTCCCGAAGACCGCATCCTCCCCAAGCCCTACAGCTCCCTGCAGGACAAGTACCCCAACGCAAACGTAGACGTTCCCCTGCGCACCCTCCTCCAACTCACCGTCTCCCTCAGCGACAACACCGCCGCCGACATCCTCCTCCGCATCGCCGGCGGCCCCGACGTCGTAGATAAATACATCGCCTCCCTCGGCATCACCGGCTTTCACCTGCGCGACGGAGAGAATGCCCTGCACCACAGCGTCCCACTTCAGTACCGCAACTGGTTCGAGCCACGATCCGCCGTCCAGCTCCTCCGCATCCTCAGCGACCGCTCTCCGCTCACACCCGAACACACCGCCCAGCTCCTCGCGTGGATGCGTCCCGCCACGCCTACCACCCGCCTCCAGGGCGACCTTCCTGCGGGAACCATCGTCGCCCACAAGTCCGGAACCTCCGACATCGACAACGGCGTCGCTCACGCCACCAACGACATCGGCCTCATCACCCTGCCCGACGGACGTCAGCTAGCCATCGCCGTATTCGTCACCGACTCGACCGCCGACACCGCCATCCGCGAAAAGGTCATCGCCCGCATCGCCCGAGCCGCCTACAACGCCGCGGTAAAAAATCCATAAGCCGAGCAACGCAAGGCCCCAAGCCGCTCGCATCCCCCAAACAAGGTACAAAAGTCACGAAGTGACCTCCCCCGAGCAGGCGGCCCGTCCGGCAGGACAGAGCCTCTACCAGGCAGAGCGGTATCATCGAAAAAACGGTCAACACCATCGCAACTCCACTCCAACACGAACGCCGCCGCCAGATCCGCGGCCTCCTCCTCCTGGCCTTCGCTGTCCTCCTCTTCAGCTTCCTCCGCGCCGGCTTCCATCACGTCTTCCCACCAAACTGGTGGCGTCTATGGTGACCCAGCCCGACCAGCCCCTCATCGTCCTCGTCGGCCCCACCGCCAGCGGCAAGACCGGGCTCGCCATCCACCTCGCCCAGACCTTCCAGGGCGAGATCGTAAGCTGCGACTCCGTAGCCGTCTACCGCGAGATGGAGATCGGCACCGCCAAGCCCACGCACGAAGAGCGCACCCTCGTCCCGCACCACATGATCGACATCGCCTGGCCCAACGAGGCCTGCACCGCCGGCGACTACAGCCGCCTCGCCCGAGAATCCCTCGCCGGCATCACCGCCCGCGGCACAGCAGACAACATTCTCATCACAAGCAGCGCATCCACACACGCTCCAGCCACACTATACATATCCGCACCTGCCAACCCCCGCCCCGCAGCCCGACACGGCCACCTCCCCATCGTCGCCGGAGGCACCGGCCTCTACCTCCGCGCCCTCATCGACGGCCTCTTTCCCGCGCCCCCCCAGACACCCGGCCAGCGCGAACGCCTCCGCCATATCGCCTCCACGCGCGGCCCCGCCTACCTCCACCGCCTCCTCACGCGCCTCGACCCCACCGCCGCATCCGCCATCCATCCCAACGACGCCTCCAAAGTCGTCCGAGCCATCGAAGTCTCCCTCGCCCAAACCCCCGCACCATCCCACCCCGCTCAAGCAATTCGCACCCCCATGACCAAGCAGTGGCAGCAAGGCCGCGACGCCCTCACCGGCTACCGCATCCTGCGCCTCGGTCTCAACCCGCCCCGCCCTCTCCTCTACGAGCGCATCAACCAGCGCGCCGCCGCGATGTTCGACCTCGGCCTCATCGAAGAGACCGAACGCCTCCTCGCCCGCTACGGCCCCGACTGCCGCCCCCTCACCTCCCTCGGCTACGCCGAAGCCTCCGCCGTCCTGCACGGCGAACTCACCCGCGAACAAGCCGTCACCCAGGCCCAGCAAGGCCACCGCAACTACGCCAAACGCCAACTCACCTGGTTCCGCCGCGAACCCAACATGCACTGGCTCCCCGGCTGCGGCGGCGACCCCGACATCATCGCCCAGGCCACCACCCTCGTCGCCCAACATCTCGCCCGCTAGACCCTCTCTGACAACCCTTACAAAGAAAAATCAAAAATATCCACAGAAATTCATCAAAAAGCTGGCGTACTTTCCCTTCCCAAAAACACACCCACTAGCCACCATGCCCACCACGCAAATCACCACTAGCTCACCAGCAAATAACCACGCCCCACCACCACCTTTTCCCAAAATCCCCTCAAAAATGCCCGCAAAACAGCAAAATCCCGGGTCGCCCCGGGACTCCACTTTTTTCGTAAATTCTCAAAACTCAGGAGGGCTGAATCACCAAATTATCCGCCAGTTTGAACCGCACAATCGACTCCGCCGGAATCTCGATATCCCGATTTCCCGTCAAGCCGCTTAGCAGCGTCCCGCCCCCACCTCCAACCAGCCCGCCCACCAGCAGTCCAACCCCGCCCGTAGCCACGCCGCCCACCAACATCCCTAGCCCCGCGCCGCCGCCGATAATAGCCGCCGACCGCTTGCCCTTCCCCTTCTTCGTACGCGTCAAATCCCCTGTATCCAGCGCGTAGCGCGACCCATTCAACGTCAGATACGTCAGCCGCAACTCCAGAATCGAAGACCCTTTGAAGTGCCCCCGCCGATGCGAAGCCACCACCACGCCGCTCACCGGCGCACCCTTCGGAATCACCACCCGATCGCCCACTCCCACCACCGGCTCCACCACCTCACCCGTAAACCGGTCGCCCGCGCGGCTCGTCTTCACGCTGATGTGTTGATCGATCCGAATCGTCAGATTCGTTCCCGCAGCAACGTTCACATCCGCCGGCCGCACAATCGGAGCCGAACCCGGAGCAGGCGCTGCCACCGGCTGGCCCGAAGAGTCCATCTGCCCCGCCGTCACCGGCTGCCCCGTAGCGTCTGCAGGCCCTCCCGGCGCGGTCGCAGGCGTATTCGCCGCCACACCCGCCGCCGGAGTCGTGGTCGTCGTCATAGCCTGCCCTGTCTGCCCCTGCACCGGCGGCTGCACCGTCGTCGTCGTCACATTGCCGTTGCTGTCAGGCGGCGATATCACTTGCTGCGGCTGCCCCGTAGCCGCGGCCTGCTGCTTCGCTGTCTCAATCGCTGCATCCTGTTTCGACTTGCATCCAGCCAACATCGCCAACGCCAGCATCATCATGCACGCAGCTTTATTCGAATAAGTAAAGTTCATCGGGGCATCCTCGTTCAAATTCAAATGGGTTGACGATATAAAAGCTCAACAGCAACACGTCTCAACTGCGTAAGATGCTCATTCCTCATAGAAGACCGCCCGGCACAAAAGGATTAAGATAAATTTCATGACGACCGCAGCCGCCAACCGCCCTCAGCTCGCTCACCTCACCGCCCAGCTCGACGATCTCCGCCAGCGCGGAACCTTCTTCAAGCTGCGCGTGCTCGACGACCAGCAGGCCCCCGTCTGCACCTACGACGGCAAGCGCGTCATCAACCTTGCCTCCAACAACTACCTTGGGCTCTGCAACGATCCCCGCCTCGAAGAAGCCGCCATCGCCGCCACGCGCAAGTACGGCGCAGGCTCCGGAGCCGTCCGCACCATCGCCGGCACCATGCACATCCACATGGAGCTCGAAGAAAAGATCGCCGCCTTCAAAGGCGTAGAGGCCTGCGTTGTCTTCCAGTCCGGATTCGCCGCCAACGCCGGCACCGTCTCCAGCATCCTCGGCAAAGAAGACTTCATCCTCTCCGACGAGCTCAACCACGCCAGCATCATCGACGGCGCCCGCCTCTCCCGCGCCAAGATCAAGGTCTTCCGCCACAAAGACATCGCCCACGCCGAAGAGCTCCTGCAAGAGGTCCAGAACGAGCCCGGCCGCAAGCTCCTCATCACCGACGGCGTCTTCTCCATGGACGGCGACATCGGCCCCGTCGACAAGCTCGCCCGCCTCGCCGAAAAGTACGGCGCCATCATGATGGTCGACGACGCCCACGCCAGCGGCGTCCTCGGCCGCAACGGACGCGGCTCCGTCGATCACTTTCATGTCACCGACAAAGTCGACGTTCAGGTCGGCACCCTGTCAAAAGCCATCGGAGCCCTCGGCGGCTACGTCTGCGGCAGCCGCGATCTCATCGACTATCTCTACCACCGCGCCCGCCCGTTCCTCTTCTCCACCTCGCACCCACCCTCTGTCACCGCCACCTGCATCGCCGCCTTCGACATTCTCGAAGCTGAGCCTGAACGCATCCAGCGCCTCTGGGACAACACCTGGTACTTCAAGCAGCAGCTCACCAACGCAGGCTTCGACGTAGGCGGCAACACCACACCCAAAAGCGAGACCCCTATCACGCCTATTATCATCGGCGACGGTCGCAAGACCATGGACTTCTCTCGCGCCCTCTTCGACGCAGGCGTCATGGCCACCGGCATCGCCTTTCCCACCGTTCCCGAGGGAAAAGCCCGCATTCGCACCATCATGACTAGCGAACACACCCGCGAACAGATCGATCAAGCCCTCGAAGTCTTCACCTCTGTCGCGAAGAAAACCGGAGTTCTGCAAGCCTGAGCCACAGTCTTAATCAACCCGGCACTCGGTCAATCCCCGCGATTTTCTTCAATAGCACACTGTAAAGAGGCTATCCTTAGAAGATATGCGTCTCAGCCGTGTGCCCCTTTGTCACCATCGCCAGCTCAGGCTGATCAGCCTGCTGCTTGGCTCTGCTCTCTTCACCACGATCGTTGGGGCACCCGCATCTCTCCGTGCACAGCAGCCACTGTCTACCGTCGACAGCGCCACCTCTTCTTCCTCCATCGAAGCAGCGAGCCTTACTGTCCCCACTCCCAACTTCGATCTGCCCGATGCCCCCGGCGAGCTTCGCTTCCAGCAACCCACCCAGACGACGAGTCCGGCTCAACCCGTCCAGACAAACAATCCCGATGCTGTCAGTCCGAACGGCACCCAGCAGACCAAGCGCATCCTCGGCATCATGCCCAACTTCCGCTCTGTCTCCGCCGATACCAAGCTCCCGCCCATGAGCCCGAAGGATAAGTTCATCATCGCCGGCAAGGACACCTTCGACTACTCGTCCTTCATCATCGCCGGCATCCAGGCAGGCTTCTCCATGAACGGCGACTCCTACCCCGAGTTCCATCAAGGCCTCAAAGGGTTTGGCCGCTACTACTGGCACACACTCGCCGACACCATCGACGAAAACTTTATGGTCGGCGGCCTTGGCCCCATGGTCTTCCATCAGGACAACCGCTTCTACACCCTCGGCCACGGCGGCTTCGTCAAACGCAGTACCTACGCCTGGACGCGCGTCCTCATCTCCCGCAAGGACGACGGCAGCTCCACCTTCAACTTCGCTGAGGTCATCGGCTCCGGTGCCTCCTCCGGCATCTCCACCCTCTACTACCCCACCAAATACCGCACCTGGACCAAGGTTGGCCAGAAGTGGCTCACCAGCGATCTCATCGACGGCGCCAACTTCATGCTCAAAGAGTGGTGGCCCGACATCAACAAGAAGGTCTTCCACACCCACTAATGCTGGTCGGGATCATCATTGCCGAGCAACGCGAGGCCCTCAGAGGATAACCTGCCACGACAAGGTATACGAGTCACGAAGTGACCTCCCGCTGAGTAAGCGGCCCGTCCGGCAGGACCGTTCGTACGAGAAGATTTTATTGCCCCATCACGAATCCCGTTTTATGCTGAACCCGTCCCTCGCGAGGCCGGAGCCGCCGGTCTCTACCTGCACCGCAAACCAGTTCGCGGCGGTGCGGACGGAGGAGTCAGCGACACATGCTTTCGTGAGGACAACCATGCCTAAATTGAAGATCGTCTACCTCGAACTGCCGGCGAACGAGCTGGCGGTCAGCAGGAACTTCTATGCCAAACTCTTCGGCTGGACCTTCCAGGACTACGGCCCGACCTACGCCGCCTTCTCCGACAGCGGCACCGACGGCGGCTTCAACGCAGACCCAGCCGAACGCACGCAGCATCCTCTTCCAGTCATCGAGTCCGAAGATCTAGAGGAGACCGAACAGAGCATCCTGAAGGCAGGCGGCAAAATAACCCTCCCCACCTTCAGCTTCCCCGGTGGTAGGCGCTTCCACTTCACCGACCCCGCAGGCAACGAACTAGCCGTCATGCAGCGCGAATAACCGCAATAAGTTTGAGCACTAACCCTTGAAGACGATGCGTCCTTCGCTGATCGTAGCCACCACCCGACCCAGCATAGGCGCACCGTCGAAGGGCGTATTCTTCGACTTCGAGCGCGTCTTCTTCACCTCAAAGCTCCACTCCGCCGCCGGATCGAACACCACCAGATCCGCGAAGCTCCCTGCACTGAGCCTGCCCCGCCCATCCAGCGAAACAATCTCCGCAGGCTGAGCGCTCATCAACTCAATCACCCGCGAGATCGGCATCCCCTCGCCCTTGTGCAACACTCGCAGCGCCAGTCCCAGCGCAGTCTCCAGCCCGGTAATCCCATTCGGAGCCCGTTCAAACTCCTGCTCTTTCTCAAACAACGCATGTGGAGCATGATCGGTCGCAATACAATCCACCGTGCCGTCCATCAATCCCGCGATCATCGCCACGCGATCCGCCTCCGCCCTCAGCGGCGGATTCATCTTCGCATTCGTGTCGTACTCTCCAATCGCCTCATCCGTCAGCGTGAAGTGATGTGGCGCCACCTCGCACGTCACATGCAGCCCTTCGCGCTTCGCCTTTCGAATCGCATCCATCGCCCGCGCCGTCGACACATGCTGCACATGCAGATGCGGCCGCAAGCCATCGTGCCGCTCGATATCCCGCAGCAGTCCAATATCCCGCTCCACAATCTTCGCCTCTGCCTCCACCGACATCCCGCGCAGTCCCAGCCGAAACGCCACCGGCCCCGCGTTCATGCTGCATCCGCCCGTCAAACGCGTGTCCTCTGCATGCTGTGAGATCGGCACCCCAATCCCCGCCGCGGCCACCAGCGCCGCCCGCATCACGCGAGTCTCCAGCACCGGCTTTCCATCATCGGTAAACCCAACCGCGCCCGCGTCACGTAGCTCGTGATAGTCCGTGATCTCTTCGCCCATGCTGCCAAACGTAGCCGCTGGCATAGCGAACAGCTTCACGACGGCACCGCGCGCCGCATCCTGCATCCACTTCAGCGACGCCACCGAGTCGTTCACCGGAACAGTATTCGGCATCGCCACCACGCTCGTAAAACCACCCGCCGCAGCCGCAGCCGTACCCGTCGCAATCGACTCCTTGTACGTCTGTCCCGGCTCGCGCAGATGCACATGCACATCCACCAGCCCCGGTGCGACGACCATGCCCGCAGCGTCGATGGTGTCCTTCGCCTTCGCAAACCTCAGCCCACCCGGCATCTCTATCGCCGTCACACGCCCATGCCTTAGCAGCAGATCCCGCTCGTCATCTATGCCGCTTACCGGATCGACCAGCCGGCCATTCAAGATCAATACGTCACTCATACCGTTACACTCTCGAATTCACCCGCACCCAGCGCTCTCACCAGCAGCGCCATCCTTATGAATAACCCATGCCGCACCTGGTCTTCAATCGCCGAGTTCGGTCCATCCGCTACCTCGCCCGCAATCTCCAGCCCGCGAATCATCGGCCCCGGATGCATCACCAGAGCATTCGGCGCGCACGCCGCCAGCCGCTCCTCGTTCAACTGATACCGCGCAATATAATCCGCAAGATCCAGCTCCAATCCCACCACCCGCTCTCGCTGAATCCGCAGCATCATCACCACACCCTTGCCGGAAGATCCAGCCCGCTTCAGCGCCTTATCAAAATCTCTCTCGATCTCCACACCCGACCCCAGCCCAAGCGCGTGCTCCGGCAGCAGCGGCACCGGCCCGCACAGCAACACCCTCGCGCCCAGCCTCGGCAGCAGCATCGCGTTCGACCGCGCCACCCGGCTATGCAAAATGTCTCCCGTAATCACCACGGTGACGCCCTCCAGCGTCTTCGCATGCACGCGCCCCGCAGGGATACCCGGCAACCGCGTCAGCATCGTCCGCGCATCCAGCAGCGCCTGCGAAGGATGCTCATGCATCCCATCTCCCGCATTCAGCACCGGCAGCCCCGTCGACTTCGCCAGCAGATACGGCGCACCCGAGTTCGGATGACGCAGAATGATGCACTCCGCGCCCAGCGCACGCAGCGTCAGCCCCGTGTCCTTCAGGCTCTCGCCCTTCTCAATCGACGAAGATTTATCGCTCACCAGCGTCGTCGTCGCACCCAGCGACTTCGCCGCCAGCTCAAACGACGTCCTGGTCCGCGTACTCGACTCATAAAACAGCAACGCCACCCGCCGACCCGCCAGCATCCGCGCCCGCTCCACCGGATGCATCGTCTCCAGGCTCCCAGCCGCCGCCAGAATCGCCGCAACCTCATCCACCGTCAGGTCCGCCACCGTCAGCAACGATCCCCCGGCATACTCAGACTTCTTCATCGCACCTTGCTCAGTCGAGATCGTCATCTGCAGCCGTCAGTCCACCAACTCGACCAGCAGCACCTGCTCCTGCCCGTCCACCTCGTTCAGCTTGACCTCGATAATCTCGCGCTTCGAGGTAGGAATCATCCGGCCCACATATGTCGCCTCAATCGGCAGCTCGCGATGCCCGCGATCGATCAGCACCAGCAGCCGCACGCTCTTCGGCCTTCCATGGTCGAACAGCGCATCCAGCGCCGCCCGTATCGTTCGGCCCGTATACAGCACATCGTCCATCAGGATGATGTCCCTGCCCGTCACATCGAACCCGATCGCCCCCGGCGTTACCTTCGGACGTATTCCATCGGTCGTCAGGTCGTCGCGATAAAAGCTGATATCCAGCACACCCGTATCCACCGGATGCTTTTCGATCTTCTCAATCAGCACAGCCAGCCGCTTCGCCAGCGGCACGCCCCTGCGCTTGATCCCGACCAGACCCACATTGGCGCTTCCGCCATGCTTTTCGACGATCTCATGAGCCAGCCGTACCAGCGTGCGCTCAATCTCTGAGGCCGACATCAACCGGCCCTTCTCACGAATCTTCGGCTTCTGTACTTCCGTATCTTCACTCATAGCAATTGCGCTGATGATATCAGTCCGGCACCCCAGAAGAAAAAGGCCGCGAAAACCCTAAACCGCTCACAGACCTACTCCGTCCGCAGCGCCACCACCGGGTCGATGCGCGAGGCACGCCGCGCCGGCAGATAGCTCGCCGCCAGTCCGCACACCCCAACCAGCATCACCACCGACAACGCAATCAAAGCGTCATATCCATTCAGCTTATATACAAGAATCGTCGTCAACACCTTGCCCGAAGCCACCGCGATCACAGACCCAATCGCAACGCCCACTCCAAGCAGCACCAGGGCATGTCGCAACACCATCCACAGTACGGACTCCCGCTGCGCTCCCAGCGCCAGACGCACCCCCAGCTCCCGCGTCCTCTGGCTCACCGAGTACGCCAGCAGCCCATAGATCCCCGCAACCGCAATCGCCAGCCCAGTCACTGCGAACAGGCCAAGCAGACGCACCGCCAGCACCTGGTTGCCCAGCGAGTCATCCACGACCGTCTGCATCGGCTGAACTCCGTCCATCACCGCCTCCGGTTGCAGCTCATGCACCACGCGCCGCATCTCCCCGCCCACCGTATCCGCCGCCAACGGCGAACGTACCGCCACATTCATATAGAACGTCCCCAGCACCGGATACAAGTCATCCTCCGGCAAAAGCTGCGCAAGGTTGTAATGAACCTCAGGCAGCGGAGGCTGCCCCAGCGTCTTCTGCGGACTGTCATCCACCACACCCACAATCGTCGCCCACTGCCGCTCCCCGGCATCGTTATATCTCACCCTCTGCCCCAGCGGACTCTCGTTCGTGAAAAACCGCTTCGCAAACGCACGATTGACGATCGCAGTAGGTGGGACCGCCGCCGAATCCGTAGAAGCAAAAAATCGCCCCTGCAAAAGCTGAATACCCATCGTCCGGAAGTAGTCTCCGCTCGTCGCCCGCACCTGCGCATAGGGCTTCGCCGCACGCTCCGGCTTCGGGTGGTCGGCCAGCTCCACGTTCATGTTGAAGTCCCAGTTTCCCTCCAGCGGACGAACCGTCGTCAACCCTGCCGACGCAGTGCCGGGAAGACTCTGGAGACGATCCAGCAGCGGCGTATAGAACGTCTGCACCAGCGACGGCCCGCTCTTATGCTCAGCCGTCTCCCCGCCAAGCACAGGCGAATGATTGGGAAGGAAGACCTGCCCTGTCACCACCTGGCTCGCAACAAAACCCACACGCGTACGCCGCAGCGAGATCAGCGTACGCACCATCAGCCCCGCGGCCACCAGCAGCGCCAGCGTCAGCGCAATCTCGCCTATCACCAGCGCGTCCCGCCATCTGCCCTGCTGCCTGCTCGTTCCCGCCGCAGCCGCTCCCTGCCGCAAACCCTCCTGCACCGGCGCCTTGGAGACATGCAGCGCGGGCAACAACCCAAACAGAATCGCAGACACGCACGACGCCCCAAACAGATACGCGCACACCTTCGCATCGATATGAATCTGATCGCCGAAGATAATCGCATCCGCCAGATAGTGTTTCAGCAGCCGCAGCGCCAGGCTCGCCAGCTCCAGACCCAACGCCCCACCCGCAAAGCTCAACAGCAGACTCTCCGTCAGAAACTGCCGCACCAGCCGTCCACGTTGCGCACCCAGCGCCGTACGCAGCGCCACCTCCTTGCGGCGATTATTTCCACGCGCCAGCAGCAGACCGGCAACGTTCGCGCATGCAATCAGCCACACCGCAAACACCGCCACGTCCAGCGCAATAATCGCGGGGCGCGCAGTCCCCGTCACCACCTCCGAATAAAGCTCCACGCTTACCCGATTCGCATCTTCGTCCTTCGGATACTCGTGCTTCAGTTGATCGTGAATCGAGTTCATCTCATGCGTGGCAGCCTCAATCGACACCCCCGGACGCAATCTGCCAAAGACGCTCAGCGACGCCGAACCGCGATCCTGCAGCGCCTTGTCATCCACCGGAAGCGGAGTCCAGATCGCGTTCCCACCCGCATTCGCAGGAAACGCAAACCCATCCGGCATCACCCCAATCACCGTATATGGAATCCCATTAATCGGCAGCGAACGCCCGACGATCCCCGCGTCCGCGTGATACATCTCCTTCCACACCGAAGCTCCAAGAATCACCACATCCGTCCGTCCCGCCTGGCTGTCCCCCGGCAGAAACGTGCGCCCCATCATCGGCCTCGCCTCCAGCAGATCGAACAGATTCGCGCTGGAGAGAAGCTGCGCAACCACCTTCGGCTCCGACGTCCCACCCAGCGTAGGCACCTGCTCGCTGAAGTATCCAATCTGCTGGAACGAATGACTCCGTGCCTGCCAGTCCCGCACGTTCGGCAGCGAGGTCGAGGCAAAGTTACCGCTCTCCGTGCGCACCGCCATCTGCACCACCTCCTGCGCCCGTGGAAACGGCATGCTGCGCAACAGCACTTGATCCACCACCGAGAACATAGCCGCGTTGATGCCGATGCCCAGAGCCAACGTCAAAATCGCAGTCAACGCAAAGACCGGTGAGTTCCTCAGTTGGCGAAAGGCATACTGCAGATCCTGGAGCAGAACAGTCATGGAGAGTCTCCCGAGCGACGAGCTTCACTTCTCAAGTAAAGAAGCACGTCTGCGCCCATCCCAAAGATTCTATAAGTCCATCCATCCCAGCGAGATGCGCTCAACCCTTACTTCCTCAACTGTCCACCCGCGCAAGAAGCCGTCCAAATCCGGACACTGCGCCTCCGCCAACTAAACCTCAAGCCTCCGGTGCCGTGTGTACCTGACCGGCAAACCTATCTTTCAACTTCAGCAACGGTCTCTCCAGTAGGCGATAGCTTATCGTCGCAATCAGGAGAGTCGCTGTGAATGCAATGAGCAGGGTCATGGAGTAGGCGTGCCGGGGAGAGATTCGTTGAGCAAGCGCCGAGTAAAAGTCATGCAGTTGATCGTGGTAGATATAAAAGCCGTAGCTGATCATGCCCAGGGCGCGCAATGGCTTCCAGCTAAGCGCAGCCCCAAGGGCGCTGCCGGGGTGGATGCACTCCAGAATCAGTGCAGCAGCGAAAACATCAATGACGGTAAAGCCAAACACTCCAATCCAGTTTGAAGCTGCCCCCTCCAGCGGCAAGGAAAGCACTTTGGTGGAGATGAAGTAGAGAGCGACAAAGAGGACCGTAGATACCAGAAGCAGAGGACGGCGTAGTCGACGCACCACGGTCTCTTCGGGACCTCGTAGACAGAGAGCGATAAGACCGCCGATAAGCAGCGCATCGAGGCGTGTAGGAAGGCTTCGGTAGAACAATTCCATGCGAAGGAATTGAGGTGAAAGAGCCACACTCAAAATGCCTCGAATGACGGGGCTGAGGATGATTACTGCGAGGCAGACTTTTATCAACGTCTCTCGCCTACGCACCTGGTACACAACGACCGGCCAGACGAGATAGAACTGTTCCTCGACACAAAGGGACCAGAAGTGGCCTATGTAGAGATGAAACGGATAGCCAAACCAGGAGCTAACCGGCGCTCCGAACGTTAGCTGTTCGAAGCGGTACGGATCACCGGGCACGTGGAGGAAGAGAAACCGAGCATAATTGCCGAGATAGACCGGCCAGAGTGCCCACCGCCAGCTCCATTGCCAATGAGCCAACGGTGCGAGGAGCAGAACGACCGCCCAGATGAAGTAGTATGGCGGGAAAATTCGTAGGCTACGCCGAACGTAAAAATCTCGATACCGGTGGCTCTTGTGCTGGCTATCGTAGAGGATGCCGGTAATAAGAAATCCAGACAGCACAAAGAAGATATCGACGCCGGTCCATCCCCAGCGAGACAGAAAATATCGGTTACCGTAGTGCTGAACGAACACCATCATGACAGCGATGGCTCGCAGACCATCCAGCGCAACGTAATACGCCGACTTCGGAACGCCAGGGGATCTCAAGGCCATCTTGATGACGTAACTATATGGGACGAAATGCAGCAGAGCTTGGCGTACGATCTTTGACGATTTGGTGTAGCGACCCCTTCAAGTATCTTCTGCAACCAAAGAGGCAGGGTTGACCTCCGCCAGCTAAGCCGAGACCTTCCGCCGCATCCGCAGAAACCCACTCACCGCCCCACCCACTGTCGACAGCACCAGCAGCAGTCCCGACATCATCGCAAACCCCGCCAGCATCATCCCCGCCCGCACCTCCGGTGAGTACAAAAACCGCAGCAGATCTGGTGTCTCTGGAGTCGTTGCCGCCGCCTTCTCCACCTGTGCATGCAGCATCTGGCTCAGCTCCGCGTCGAACCCCGCCATACTGTGCAACCCATACCGCGCCACCAGCCCGCCAATCGCCGCCGCCATCGCCAGGCACGCCATCAACGCAAGCCCCACCACCACCCCGATCTTCGCCCCCACGCCCGCATCCATCCACGCCAGCGGGCGCCTCTTCTGGTATAGCGCCAGCGTAATAATCGACCCGCTGATCGTCCACACCCAGCTCAGCAGCGACACCACCTGCACCCGCGACGCCACCAGCGTCAGCACAGCCGCAATCCCCGCCACCAGCGCCGCGCACCGTATGGCCGTTCTCCACTCCACCTGCTGCATCCTCGGCGGCGGCAACGCGCCCGTCGTATCGGCGTCGCCCGCGCTCGTCTGCTCCTCATAGTCCTGCAAAAAGATCTGAGGCGACCCGCAGTGCGGACAAAACGGAGACAGCCCATCCTTGGCCGGCAGCTCCAATCCGCAACGATGACAAAACTCATGCATATCTTATGAAGCTATCCCACGCCGAGAGGTGCGGCAAGCTCGCCCACTCTCACTGCGTCTGCCGCCCATTGCTATTGCTGTCGTCAATCGAGATATGTCCCGGAAGATCCAGCGCCACCAGTCCAATCTTCGTCCCGCTGCCGTCAGGATCGATCGCCGCAATATGCTGGTGCTGCTTCGAACCCGCCTTCAGCTCCATCTTCCCCGACATATCGTCGTTCACCGAGATGTGGTTCTCCTTCTCGTTATCGCACGTCAGCCCCTCCGACGTGCGCGCCGCTCCCACCGCCTTATTGTTCTCGCACTGAATCACGTCTCCATACCGCCCCAGCGCCTTCTTATAGAACGCCTGCACCTTGTCCGGACTATCCGGCGTCCTGTAACTAGCCGCCTTCACCCGCAGTTGAAATCCGCCAAAGCTGAAGTTCACATCCGCCGCGCCATCGTCCTTGTCCTTCTTCTTCAACAGCTCCGCACCCGGATACACCGGCAGACCCAGCCCGTCCATCACGGCCGTCTCGTTCGTCTTCACCGACATGCCTCCGAACGGCGTAGCGACCTTCACGTTATCGCCATCCGCATGCGAGTCATGTTCCACCCGACAGCCGCTCACCAATCCCGTCGCCAGAATCACCGCCAATGCCACCGTCTGCATGCCTCTCATCTCGCCTCCAAATCTTCAGAAAACAATACGTCGCGCTCAACGTCCTAGTTCCATTCGCCGCTGTCCCACTCATCGAAGCCCATGCGTCATCACGCATTCCATCACATCCCGGCGACAAATGCCCGCAAAAACCACGACCATCAAAGCGTCCATCCCGTAACCCTTCTCATTCGCACAAATCCTCCCCATCCAAACCACGCAACTCCGTGCAAAAAATAAGAAATCACCGCGTCTCAGTGGCCTATACTTACCAGAAGCCGCTCGTCAGGCGATCGGCCGGCAAGCGGTCAGGGAGTCTTTGGCATGGCGCAGCACCAGCCAATCCGCAAAACTCACGCCTCCGGGTCCGACATCCCGGACAAGCTCTACTTCCGCATCGGCGAAGTATCCAAGCTCTGCGAAGTCCCTGCCTACGTTCTCCGTTTCTGGGAGAGCGAGTTTCCCCAGCTCAAGCCACACAAAGGAGGTACCGGCCAGCGCCTCTACCGCCGCCGCGACGTCGAGATGGCCCTCCGCGTCAAAACCCTCCTATACGACGAGGGCTACACCATCCCCGGCGCCCGCCAGCTCCTCAAAGCCGAACTCAAGCACAAAGAGCCGCAGCTCGCACTCTCCATCGAAGACGCCGCCCCGCCGCTCGTCGACACCCGCCCGCTCCGCAAACTCCAGAAAGATCTGCGCGACCTCCTCGCCATGCTCTCCAAACCCTCCGCCCGCGCCGCCGTCCACCCCATCCGCGCCCCGCGAACGCCAACCCCGCCCCGCCGCACCACCGAAAGACTCTTTGACCTTCCACTATCGACAGAAGACAATAAGAGCTGACGATGAAATTCAAAGACGACTTCGACACCAACTCGCGCAGGCGTCACCGTCCCCACTCCTCGCACAGCCAGACCCCCTACCTCGGCACCAACGCCCTCCAGGGCGTCCCGCTCCAATGCCAGTTCTGCTCCGGCCAGACCTTCCGCCGCTCCACCCTCCGCGCCGACGATCTCTACCAGATGTTCCTCATGCGCTACCCCGTCCGCTGCCTCCGCTGCAGCCAGCGCCAGATGGTAAGCTTCGCCGTCGCCGGCATCTCTCTCTCCTCCAAGATCAAACCCAAGCGCATCGTCCGCAACACCGCCGCAGCCTGGGTCGAACCCACCAGCGAAAGCGCCACACCAACCCCCGCGCAGCAGGAAACCACCCACAACCCGTAGCTCCGGCCCGCACTCCTTCCAAAGCACCGGTATCGAAGCACCGATCGTCCCTCGTGCACGCCGCCGCGCATCAAGCCACCGTCCCTCGCGCAAACTACCAGTCAAAATTCTTCAAACTTTATCTGCCCGTCCGGCGAACCATCCCCGCCATTCATCGCGCCATATCTTACCGATAAAATCAACGCAGCCACCCCAGTGACTACAAACGAAGACCCCAACCCGATCCTCGCCCCCCTCGAACCCCCCCCCCATCTCGAGCACCCCCCCGCACCTGCCCCACCCCGCCGCAGCCCCTTCGCCTTCCTCAGCCCCTCGCACAACCACACC
>NZ_LMUR01000018.1:1154449-1157567 GCF_009765825.1 Granulicella sp. L60
CACCCTCTCCGCACTACTCTCCCGCATCATCGGCCTCGTACGCGAGTGGTTCATCGCCTACCGCTTCGGAGCCGGCCACAACACCGACGCCTACAACGTAGCCTTCTACCTCCCCGAACTCATCAACTACCTCCTCGTCGGCGGAGCAGCCTCCATCACCTTCGTCACCATTCTCGACCGCTACCGCGCCACCGGCGACGAGGCCGAAGGCGAACGCGCCCTCTCCATCATCCTCAACACCATGGTCCTCGTCCTCGGCACCGCCATCCTCCTCGCCGAGATCTTCACCCCCTACTACATCCGCCTCTACTTCGACCCTGCCTCGCCCGAAGGCATCCTCTGCACCAGGATCACCCGCATCCTTCTCCCCGGACAGCTCTTCTTCTTCGCCGGCGGCGTCCTCACCTCTGTCCTCCTCGTCCGCAAACAGTTCTCCTTCCAGGCCCTCTCGCCACTCGTCTATAACCTCTGCATCATCCTCGGCGGAGTTCTCCTCGCCAGCCGCATGGGCATCTCCTCCCTCGGCGTCGGCGCACTCGCCGGAGCCTACCTCGGCCCCTTCCTCCTCAACGCCTACGGAGCTTATCGCGCCGGCATGCGCTACCAGCCGCTCCTCGACCTCAAACATCCCGGCCTCCGCGAGTGGGTTCGTCTCTCCCTCCCTCTCATGCTTGGCGTCACCATCATCACGCTCGACAGCCAGATCTCCGGCTACTTCGCAAAAAGCGGCGCCGGAGACATCTCCCGCCTCAACTACGCCAAGCGCCTCTTCTCCGCCCCCATGGCCATCATCGGCCAGGCTGCCGGAGCCGCCTCCATGCCCTTCTTCGCCTCACTCTTCGGCCGCAAACAGTTCGCCAGCTTCGCCTCCGCCGTCAACCGCTCTGTCTCCCGCCTCATCGCCTTCTCGCTACTCGGCTCTGCAGTCATGATCGCCCTCGCCCGGCCCGCCATCGACATCGTCTTCCGCCACGGCTCCTTCAAGGCCGCCGACGCCCGCTCCACCGCAACCTACTTCGCCATCTTCGCTCTCTCGCTTGCCCTCTGGACCGCGCAGTCCATCTACGCCCGCGCCTTCTACGCTGCGGGCGAAACCTTCGCCCCCATGCTCGCCGGAACCATCATCACCGTCCTCAGCATCCCCATCTACTGGCAGCTTCACGTCCACTTCGGCGTCATCGGCCTAGCCTGGGCCTCAAACATCGCCATCCTCTTCCAGACAGGCACCCTTGCCATCCTCGCGCATCGCCGCAGCCTTGTCCCACTCTTCGGTCCCGCAGACACCCCCTACGCCGGCCCAGACCGCCCCGAGATAGCCCGCGCCGCCGTCGCCGGCCTCGTCAGTCTCGCCGGAACCACCCTCATCCTTCGCCTCTTCCCCCTCGCGCAGACCCACCTCGGCGACATCGTCTCCCTCGTCGTCGGAGGCACCACCTGGGCCATCCTCGCCGCTGCCACCCTCCACCTAACCGGTTCAAAGCTCCTCAGCCAACTCCGCTCCCGGGCAAGCTAGGTCCTGCCGGACGGGCCGCTTCCTCAGCGCGAGGTCGCTTCGAGACGTGTATACCTTGTCGTGCCAGTTAAACACCAAAGGGCCTCCCGCTGGTCGGCATAATCATCCGCCGAGCAACGCGAGACCCTAAGAAGTAAGCCCTGCCCCGACCGGTACAAAAGTCACGAAGTGACCACCCCACGTGTAGTGGGCCCGTCCGGCAGGACAAAGTCTTTTAGAAAGGAAGATGAAACACAAACCCCATGCTCACCTGCTTGATGGGATAGTTATGGCTAAACGTCCCAAACGGATCAAGCCCACCATAACCCAGCTCCGCAACCCGCCAGTCGACGATTGGCAGCAGCTTGATATCCAACCCCGCCAGTGCCTCATACTCGAAGTTGTTATAGAGAACGATCTTACCCACATCGTTCGTGCTCGACAGCCCATAGTCGCTTCGTCCAAGCCCAGCCGACCCCTGAATATACGGCTTCAACGGCACAAAGGGAGTATGAAACACCGCCCGAATCCCGCCCAGCGTTGAGTAGATACGCGCCCCGCCACTGTTGAAGTTCACATAAGCGCCCCGCCTCGTGGTCAGGATGCTTCCACGCAGGTCAGCGCCGATCTTCACCGGCCCCAGCTTCCAGAAGTCGTAGTACACACCACCCGTGCCACCCAGAGGATCGACCGAGTTCGAGCGTGCATTCGCTGCATTATCCGGCAACGCGGGAAGAGGAGAAGACACTTGGTTGCTCAACCGGTCCACGGTGAACATCCCATAAACACCAAGTTGCGCGTGAGCGGAGACGGTCGAGGCTACAACAAGGGCGGCAAGAAGGAGAACTGCTTTGCGGAAACTCATGTGCCGTTAGTTTACTAGTTCAAGCCTCTGCCATGCAGCCGGCAGCACGAAATGTGACAATCGCCCACTATTTTCTCCAACACCGCCCGCGCAGATTCCTCACAGCCTCAGCCCCCGCACCTCGTCCAGAATCCGCTCCGCCATCGCCGCCTTACTCATCTTCGGAAGCTCCACATCCCCAAACCGCGTCAGGATACTCCCCGCATTCTCCTCCACATCGAAGCCGATCCCCTCCCGTGAAACGTCGTTCACCACCACCGCATCCACGCCCTTCCGCTCCAGCTTCGCGCGCCCGTTTCGCAGCACATCCTCGGTCTCCGCCGCAAACCCGATCACCACCGTCCCCGCCCCGCGCCTCTCCACCACCTCGCGCAGAATATCCTCCGTAGCCTCCAGCTCCAGCGTCACCGCGCCCTCTCGCTTCATCTTCTGTTCCGCCACCCGCTTCACCCGGTAGTCGCTCACCGCCGCCGCCATCACCACTACCGTGGCCTCGCCCAGGCGATCCATTACCGCCCCGCGCATCTCCTCCGCGCTCACCACCTGCACCACCTCCACCCCCGCCGGACAAGCCACCGCCACCGGCGCACTTACCAGAATCACCTTTGCCCCGCGCCTCTTCGCCGCCGCCGCCAACGCATACCCCATCCGCCCGCTCGACCGGTTCCCGATAAACCGCACCGGATCGATCGCCTCCCGCGTCCCACCCGCCGTCACCAGCACCGTCTCCCCAGCCAGATCCTGCGCACCCACCCCCCCCC
>NZ_LMUR01000018.1:1157702-1193513 GCF_009765825.1 Granulicella sp. L60
CCCCCGGCAATCACCGCCGGCTCAGCCAGCCTCCCGCCCCCCACCATCCCACACGCCAGATACCCGCTCCCCGGCTCAATCACCCTCACCCCGCGCACCCGCAGCGTCTCTACATTCGCCCGCGTCGCCGCATGCTCCCACATATTCACATTCATCGCCGGAGCCACCACCACCGGAGCCGTCGTCGCCAGAAACATCGTCGACAAAAAATCATCAGCCAGCCCATGCGCAAACTTCGCCAGCATATCCGCCGTCGCCGGAGCCACCACCAGCAGCCCCGTCGTCTGCGCCTCTTCAATATGCTCGACCGAAGACTCGCCCTCTTCCGTCCCCGTCCCAGCCTCCGCACCCCAAAGCGTCGTTATCACCCGATGGCCCGAGATCGCCGCAAACGTCAGCGGCCGCACAAACTCCTCCGCCGCCTTTGTCATCACCACATACGGATCGAATCCCGCATCCTGCAGCAGGCGCACCAGCTCCACCGACTTGTAAGCCGCAATCCCCCCGCACACCCCGACCGTCACTTTCATTCCAGCCACACCCATCACCAGACCTCCGCCGTCAGCGACCTCTCACATTCATCACATCACAATCCTCTCAGACCCATCCGTAGCCAGCGTACAACCTCCCCTCCCCTCTGCCACTCACACCCAACGTACGGCACGACAAACTTCGCGGCCCAGCCGCCTTTCGAGGGAATCACACATGAACACCATGAATAGAATCATCTGCTGCGCGGTCCTTACCGTCTCCGGCACCGCCATGCTCCTGCCTTCACGCGCTCTCGCCCAGTCCGACAGCGACAAGAAGTTCCTCGCCATGGCCGCCCAGTCTGACCAGAACGAGATCGCCCTCAGCCAGCTCGCCGACCAGAAGACCACCAACCCCGCCGTCAAAGCCTTCGCTGAAAAGATGGTCACCGAGCACACCCAGATGACCGCCAGCATGAAGCCCTTCGCCGACGCCTGGGGCCTCACCCCACCCTCCGGCCCCGACTCCGATCACCAGAAGGCCATCGACACCCTCAACGGCCTCTCCGGCAACGACTTCGACAAGCAGTACATGAGCGACATGGTCACCGACCACGCCAAAGCCCTCCGCGCCTTCACCACCGAAGCTAAGGACACCAAAGATCCAAAGTTCCGTGCAGCCGTCATCAAGGGCAAGACCGCCGTAGCCGCCCACAAGAACATGGCCTACGACCTCAAGAAGAAGCTCTAAAGAAATAGCCTCCATCGTGCTCGATTCGTGTTCGACGAATCCGCGCTCCTATGGTGCCGTCGGGCTGAGCTTCCGGGTACTGGTGCTCGAGCTTCTTGGGATACCTTCCGCTTTTGCTTCTAGGTACCCCAAGGCTTTAGCCTTGGGCCTCCCAGCCCCCTCAAGAAGGGGGCTTTAGCCCTGGGTATGCCTTCTTCTCCACGTCAAGACCCAAATCGTCCACACTCAAAACCCGAAGCCTCTCGCAGCCCCACCGCGAGAGGCTTCGCCATTAACAAACCTCAAGCCCACCCCGGCACACACCCAACCATCTGCCACATCATCTGATCCAGCGCCGCATTAATCTGGTCCGAAGGCTCTGTCCGCGTATTCGTCAGCGCCGCCCAGCACATCCCCGTAGACGTCCGCACCATCAGCGTCGTCGACCCCGGCAGACTCCCGTTGTGCCACCAACTCCCCGCGCCGTTCCCCCGCACCATCCACCCCCGCGCATACCTCGCCTGCGCCGTCGGATCGAACGCCGGCGCAGGCGTCGTCATCATCTTGATCGTCGCCGGTTTCAACAGACTAGGAATCGTCCCCACCCCGCCCACGTGGTCCAGAAACATCACCAGATCCGACGCCGTCGCCAGCCACCCGCCATTCGCGTCCATCCGCGTCACATTTATCTTGTACGGATCCTCGCTGTACTGCCCGTAGTACACCACCTCATTCGTCGCCCGCTGCCGCAGCGTATTCCCCGCAATCTTCATATCCGTAATCCCGCACGGCGCCAGAATATTCGCCTGCACATACCCCTCATACGTCTGCCCCGTCACCTGTTCAATCACCCTCCCCAGCACGCAGTAACCAAAGTTCGAGTAAGCCCAGTGCTGTCCCGGCGGATACGTCTGCGGCAGATTCTCCAGCGTCCACCCAATCAGCTTCGCCTGATCCCACGAATCAAACCGGAACATCGGATCGGTCGAATCGTTCGACCACCCTCCCGACGTATGCGTCAGCAGATCGTCCACCGTCACATCCGTCACATACTGCTTATACGGAGCCTTCCCATACTTCGTCCCCAAAACCCCCGACGGCCCAAACACCTTATCGTTCAAATTCAGCTTGCCCTGCTCGATCAAGCTGAAGATCGTCACCGACGTAATCGGCTTGGTCACGCTCGCAATCCGAAACAGGCTCGCCTGCTGCACCTGCTGCATCGTCTCCCTGTCCGCCATGCCATCTGCCTGGTCGTAGACAAACCTCCCATTCCGCGTAATCGCAATCGAGCTCGCCGGAACCGAAAACTGCTGACGAAACTGAAACGCCGTCCGTCCCATCGCGCCGCGCTGCGCTCCCGTAGGCCCCCCATCCGCAGGCCCTTGCCCCATCACACGCGGAACCATCCCCGCTACAGCTACTCCCAGCATCTGACCCATCACAGAGCGCCGACTCAGCATCTTCTTACCTCGCTTTTTACAAAGATTATGTCCTGCCGGACGGGCCGCTTACTCAGCGGGAGGTCACTTCGTGACGTGTATACCGGTCTCGGCAGGATAGACTGCTTTCGTCCTCCCGTTGGTCGGAATCATCATCGCCGACCAGCGGGAGGCCCATCGCCAATCATCCTGCCACGACAAGGTACAAAAGTCACGAAGTGACCTCACCACGAGCAGTGGGCCCGTCCGGCAGGACAAAGTCTCTAGAAGAAGGAGCCCTCATGAAAATAAGTCTCGCCATCCTCCTCTCCCTCACCAGCGCCATCACCCTCGCCCAGCAGCCCCCACCCCAGCAGCAGCCCGCCAACGTCGCCGGAAAATGGACCATCTACGCCAAAGACCCCAACGGTGGCACCAGCACCAAATACATCGAAATCGTCCAGAAAGGAAACGTCATCACCGGCCACTTCAAAGGTCCGAACCAATCCGGCGGCATCGAAGGCACCATCAACATGCGCCACATCGTCTTCCACACCAAGACCCGCGAAGTCCTCAACTTCGGCGGCCAGGTCGAAGGTCCAAACGACCACGGCAACATCCAGGCCACCGCCATGCGCGGCAACTTCCACGCCCGCGGAGGCGCCGGCGAATGGCAGGCCGTCCCCTCCAACTAAGCTCAAACACCATCACCGCCCGGGAGGCGTCACCCGAACCACCCTTGCCCGACACTCCCGCAACCCCTGGCAAGCAATCGGCCTCAGATCATCCTTCGCCATACAAACCTCAATCGCTGTCAGTCGATTATTCCCGCAGCTCAACACCACGCTCCCCCGCGGAAACGACGGATTCGCCCTCGCAAACTCATCCAGAATCTCCACCGGCTTCAACATCACCTCATGGTCCAGTTCGGTGAACAGCTTCGGCACCCTCACCTCGCCAAACGCCCGATGCTCCAGCAGAAAGAAATCATCCGCCGCCAGCGTCGTACACGTCCCATGCTTGCTCCACTCATGCCGCAGCAGCGACTCATCCGGCGTAATGTCGAGATTCTTCTCCGGATGCACCGGCCCCTCCCGCTCGCTGCAAAACACAGGATACGAGCCGTCATAATTCTGCGGCCATAGCCCATGCACCACAAACCCCGGACGCGCCGCACACTGCGGATTCGTCCCCCGGATCGAACAAAACTCCGGCGACCACGAAAGATTCAGCAGATAGAAATCGAACTTCCCCGGCTCACCCTTCCCGTGCGCCCCCGCCCGCGCCGACAGAAACGCCACCATCAAAAATCCCACGCACAACAGCACCACCTGCCGCGAAAAAGTCTTCATACCCCACATGCTAGACCACGCACACACAGCCAGCCACTTACTTCGCTCCCCGTAAAACGCGCTCCCTCTCCATCTCAACCGCCACCAGCGGACCCACACCATGATGCCGCCCCAACACCCCCGCAATGCCATCATGCAGCGGCGAGTCCCTCCGCACAAACCAGCACTCCCGATCCCCCTGCCCGTCGCCCCAACCCCTCCGCTGTCGATAAAACTCCGATCCATAAGACACCACCCAAAGCTCATACTCCGAAGCCGGCGCACCCATCGCAACGTTCCGCGTCATGTTCTGCCAAGTGCGGCTCACATACTTCGACTGCCACCCCGGCTGTTTCAAGCAGCTCTCCGACATATCCGGATGCTCCACAACCACATCGGCCCGCAGCCTCTCGACATCCTCTGGCTGAACAAACTGCCGTGCGAACGCCGCCGTATTCAAACCCCACGGATCGTAGCTCACCCACCCCGAGTAGTACGTCAGAAATCCCGTCTCCGTCGTAACCATCGTGCCGCGCCCACGCAGCGCCCCCAGATCCTCAGCCAAGCTCTTGATCTCCGTAAACTGCAGATCCCGATACGTGCGAAGCTCCCGATAGAACGGCATCGCAATCAACGCCAACCAAGCCCCAAATCCGATGAGCAGCAGTGTCCGTCGCGAAATCCCTAGCGCAGACCAGTTCAACGCCAGCAGAATAGCCGCCGCCAGCGGCAGATAATAAAAAAATCTATCGCCGATATTCTGGTCAAGACGCATCATCCAGTAAAACCCCGTCGGTATCGCAAACAAACACACCCACAGATACCTCGGCCGCAAACCCCGCAGCCTGATGCACGGCACCAGCAGCGCCGCGTCGAACAGCAGATACTTCACACTCACCTGTACCGAGTGCGAGACCACAAGCCCCATCACCCGCACCGCATCCGACTTTACATAAAACGGCAGCGGAAACAGCTCGCCAAAGTACCGCCACCTCCAAGCGAAGTACAACATCCCCGGAGCCACAAAGATCGCCGCAACCTCAGCCCACGCCCTTCCTCTCCGCTCCGAAACGAACGCCGCATAGATCAGCAGCGGAACCGCGAAGACCACTCCATCCGGCCGAAATAAACAGAGCGCCAGACCCACCAGAGCAGCCCACCCAACCCTCCGCTCCGTCGCCATCAGCACCAGCAACGCCAGCAGCATCGCATCGGGCAGCACCGCAAATCCCGCCGCCGCCGCAAAGATCTGCGGAAACAGCCCCACACACCCGGCCACCGCAAGCACGCGCCGCACCGAGATCCGAAGCCTCGCCAGCCGCAGCAGCACCGCAGACAGCCCAACCAGCGACACGACATTGACCGCCGCAGAAAACCAGAGAGGCGCAAGACCCAGCCGCATCGCTCCCGCAACCAGCGCCATCCACGCAAAGTCCGTCGCGCCCTCGGCGTGCGGCCCACCCGCAAAAAAAGTAATCGCGCCATGCCCCGCAAGATTCTTGCTGTACTCAAACAGCACCGTGGCATCTTCCGCAGGTAAAAAATACCGCGGCACAAGCGCAAGCAGCCCAAGAACGACCGCGCCGTATATCTCCAGCAACACGACGAGCGCAGACTCAACTCCCGAGTACTTCCCCCGTGGAGCACCGTCCATTGCGATGTAGGCGTTGGGACTCGACAAGCCCTTATTTTACTTCTCTCGTGCTAACCTTCGTCTTTCTAGCTACACCCGAGCAGATAGCCTATATCTCGACCGTCATCCTCCAACCCAACGTCAGCAGCCAGTGCCCGTGCTTCGATACTATAAAGTTGAGGCGTCTCAAACCGAGCACCGCGCCGTCATCAACCCCGTCACTCATCTAACATGTAACAGGCACAGGAGCACACTTGAACCGTCGTAGCTTTCTCGCAACCGGCGCAGCATCGCTCGCCCTCGGCGCATCAGCCCACAAGGCAAACGCCTCCAGCATCAGCAAAGAGAGCATCAACGCGCCCGACGCACCGCTCTCCTCGCAGACCCCCGACGGCCTCAATCCTCCAGGAATCAAGACCGCAGGCATTCGCATGATCCCCGTCGTCGGCGGCAAGTACAAAGTATGGACCAAGCGTGTCGGCAGCGGTCCCATCAAGGTCCTCCTTCTCCACGGTGGCCCCGGCGCCAGTCACGAGTACCTCGAAGTCATGGAGTCCTTCCTTCCCGCCGCCGGCATCGAGTACTACTACTACGATCAGCTAGGCTGCGGTAACTCCGATCAGCCCGACGATCCCTCCCTCTGGACCCTCGCGCGATACACCCAGGAGGTCGAAGAGGTCCGCCGCGGCCTCGGCCTCGAAAACTTCGTCCTCTACGGCCACTCCTGGGGCGGCATCCTCGCCCTCGAGTACGCGCTCAACTACCAGCAACATCTCCGCGGCCTCATCATCTCCGACATGACCGCCGGCACCCAGTCCTACCTCAAACGCACCGCCGCCCTCAAAGTCCAGATGCTCTCCCCCGCCTCGCTCGCGACCCTTGAGGCGCTCGAGGCAAAGAGCGCCTACGACTCCCCCGAGTACGAAAAGATCATGATGGAAGAGCTCTACCCCCAGATGATCTGCCGAACCAAGCCCTGGCCCGAACCCTTCACCCGCTCCTTCAGCCATCTAAACGAGAAGATCTACAACCAGATGCAGGGCAAGAGCGAGTTCCTCGTCACCGGCAACCTCAAAGACTGGGAGCGTTGGGACCGCCTGCACGAGATCAAGACCAAAGCCCTCACCATCGGCGCCCGCTACGACGAGATGGACCCCGAAGACATGAAGAAGATGGCAAAGCTCATGCCCAACGCCACCTCCTTCATCTGTCCCAACGGCAGCCACCTCTGCATGTGGGACGACCAGGCCTTCTACTTCCAAAACCTCCTGCCCTTCCTCAAGTCCCTCTAGGCAGTATCGACCTATAGCCTGAGCGTAAGTGATGGATGGATATAGAAAGTGTCATCCTGAGCGGAGCCTCTCGCAGTCTCATCGCGAGAGGCGTAGTCGAAGGACCTGCGACTCCCTCGGCGTGCCAATACTCTCTCCTTATCTCGCACCACATCCGGCACAGTTCCGCATCGTGCTATAGGCCGAGACCACCTAGCCACCACGGAATCATCGCCGCGCAGACTTCCTCGTCCTCAACCAGCACAGTAGAACCGTTGTTCTACACTGTGCCGTGAGGAGGACAACAGCCATGACCTTCCCCGCCGCTGTGCCGGAGATCCCGTCGACTGATGTCGACAGATCCGCAGCCTACTACGTCAACACGCTAGGCTTCACCCTCGACTGGGGGAACGACCAGGACGGCATCGCAGGCATCTCCAGGGGGCAATTGTAGACTCTTTCTCACCAATCGCACTTTCCGGAAGTCCCACGGCAACACCGGCCCAGTCCTCTTCTGGCTCAATCTCGATAGCAAGGCCGAGGTAGACGAACTCTTCGCGCAGTGGAAGTCTGCGCAAGCGAAGATCCTATCCGAGCCCGAAGACAAACCATGGAAGCTGCGCGAGTTTATGGCCGCCGATCTAGACGGCAACCTCATTCGCGTCTTCTACGATCTTCGTGGCGACGTGTAAAAAAAGTAGACGTGCCGTACACGAGTCCTTTCTATCTAAGAACAACAGCCGGGTGCCCCATATCTCGACTTTGAGATGTGGGCATCGCGCGACGCGCGACCGTCTTCCTCCAACCGCCATAAAATCTTACCCCCACGCAAGCTACAATCAGCCAAGCATGATCGCTCACCTACGCGGACGTCTCCTCTCCAAAACTCCCAATCAAGCCATCGTCGAATGCGCCGGCGTAGGCTACGACGTCACCATCAGCGTCACCACCTTCTCCGCGCTCCCCTCCGAGAACACGGAGGCGACCCTCCACATCCACACCCACGTCCGCGAAGATCAGATCGCCCTCTTCGGCTTCTCCGAGACCCAGGAAAAACGCCTCTTCGAAAAGCTCCTCACCATCTCCGGCATCGGCCCCAAGCTGGCCATCACCGTCCTCAGCGGCATCGCCTCAGACCGCCTCGTCACCGCCATCCGCTCCGCCGACCACGCCACCCTCACCCGCATCCCCGGCATCGGCAAAAAGACCGCCGAGCGCGTCGTCCTCGAACTCAAAGACAAGCTGGACGACATGGCCGTCGCCATCCCCACCTCCACCGGCGCAACCCACCACGGCCCCGCAGCCGACGACGCCCTCTCTGCCTTAGTCAACCTCGGCTACGCCCGTCCTGTCGCCCAGAAGGCCATCGAGACCGCCATCGAAAAGAACCCAGCCACTGCCCAGGACTTCGAGCTCCTCTTCCGCGCCGCCATGCAGTCCATCCGTTAATCCCAAGCGACCAACTGGAGCAGCAACCGAAGGGACACACAAGTCACGAAGTGACCTCCCCGCGAGCAGCGGGCCCGTCCGGCAGGACAAGTCTTTCAGCATCGAAACCAGCATTGAAAAAGAAAAAATAAATCCCAAAACCGTGTCACATTTTTCCAGCCAAAATTACTGGCAGCGAACAACCACGAACTCACCAGCAAGCCACCACATCCACCATGCAAACTCACCACGTTTGCACCACAAAATTCTCAAAAACCCCTGCAAAAACCCCATTCCACCACACGAACAAAAAACTGCGCAAACAACTCCAAAAATCAGACGGCCTCGAAACCGTTTGAGCGATTTCGAGGCCATAAGTTTGCAGACGGCCCGTAAGCCGAATTCTGTTCTAGACGATCATTCCTCTACGCGACGCATTACTGCGGCGCTTTAGCAACCTACCCGCAGGTTTTGGCTCCCATCCCCATTGAAATCAACAGTTCCGAGTCTCTCCGCCTTGGCGCATCGGGCCGATACGCTTCCTGCCGCCTGGAGAGGAGCGGCAAGATCCCTGCCTATTTGGTCTTGCTCCGTGTGGGGTTTACCCTGCCGCGAACATTACTGCCCGCGCGGTGCGCTCTTACCGCACCTTTTCACCCTTACCTCAAGAGCTTACAGATTTACCGAAGTAAATCAACAACTTGAGGCGGTTCATTCTCTGTTGCACTTGCCGTCCAGAGGTCTTGAAACCTCCGTCCCGGACGTTATCCGGCACACTGCCCTGCGGAGTTCGGACTTTCCTCCCCCGCCCAACACCTTACGGCCCGGGCGGCAGCGATCATCCAGCCGCCTGCCCCTCCAGTGTACCCCACCGAATGAACAAAACCCCCGTGAAATGCGTAACCACCGCTACTCAATCCTCGCATTACAAGCACGCAGGGTTGATACTCTCAACACACCAGTTAAGGGGTTCGAAGTGGAGTTCAAAGAGGCCGTAAAGATCGCGCTGCAGTCGCTCTGGGCGAACAAGCTCCGCTCGGTCCTGACCCTGCTCGGCGTGGTCATTGGCGTGGCCAGCGTCATCGCCGTCGTAACCTTGGTCAACGGCGCTAACACCTTTGTTACTACCAAGTTCACCAGCTACGGCGCCGACGTCTTCACCGTCTCGAAGATGCCCGCCATCATCACAAACTCAGAGGACTACGAACGCTTCCAGAAGCGCAAAGACATCCTCTTCCCCGACTATCTCGCCATCAAGGACAACTGCAAGCGCTGCACCGGAATCGGCGCGCAACAAGCGACCACAGGCAAGGTAGTTCGCGGCACAGAATCCGTCACCGACTCCAGCATCCGCGGCTACACCGCGCAGATGCCCGAGCTTCAGAACCTGAACATTATGCAGGGCCGCGGCTTCACCGACACCGACGAGGAGCACGCCTCCCGCGTCGCCATCATCGGCACCGACATTCAGGATCACCTCTTCGCTGGTATCAGCCCTCTCGGCCAGGAGCTGCGTGTCGACGGCACCCCATACACAGTCGTCGGCGTGAGTGAAAAGCAGGGCAGCACCTTTGGAGCGAGCCAGGACAACTGGGTTGCAGTACCCCTGACCGCATATCAAAAGAGCTACGGAACCGCGAAAACACTCACGATCTACATCAAAGCAGGCGAGGCCGGAGACATTCTGCAGGACGCAGCCGACGAGGTGCGCGTGCTGGTGCGCTCGCGTCGCCACGATGCGCCAGGCGCACCCGATTCATTCGAACTGGACACCAACAACACCCTGGTTGGATTCTTCAGCACCATCACAAAGTCCTTCGGCGCAGTTGCCGGTGCCATCGCATTGATCTCGCTCGTCGTCGGCGGCATTGTCATCATGAACATCATGCTGGTCAGCGTCACTGAGCGCACCCGCGAGATCGGCATCCGCAAAGCCCTGGGTGCGCGGCCACGAGACATTCTCATGCAGTTCCTCATCGAATCTGCCACAATGGCACTGGTAGGCGGCATCTTCGGTGTCATCGGCGGAATGGTGGTGGCGCAGGTCGTGACGGTCCTCGTCGGATTCCCCTCGACCATCGCGCTCTGGAGCGTATTCGTAGGTCTGATCATGGCGACCTCAACAGGTATCTTCTTCGGCGTCTATCCCGCGCGCAAGGCAGCGCAGCTGGACCCAATCGTCGCACTGCGGGCGGATTAGAGCGAGTTTCAGGAAGGCAGCGTTATGCGCATAGGCGACACAAAAGAGACCGTCACAATGGCACTCGACACGCTTCGCACCAATAAACTGCGCAGCGGACTCACCATCCTTGGAATCGTCATCGGCGTGATGACCGTCATCGTGATCTCATCGGTGGTCAATGGTCTGAACAATAACGTTGCGAGCCTAGTGGAGTCTTTGGGATCGAATGTACTGTTTGTGTTTCGCTTTCCGGTCTTCGGTCAACGGCCAACCACCGAGATGCTCACGCGCAAGCAGTTGACCTATGACGATGCGATGGCCATGAAGAGTCTGCCCCATGTTGTGGCCGTGTCGCCGGCGTTGCAATATACCGACAACACGGCGCCCGGCCGAGGTGGCAATACATCGATCAAAGCCGGTGGCAAGAAGATGCAGAACACCATCCTTGAAGGCGACACCCCGGATGAAAAAGAGGTCAACGACTTCGACATGCGCGAGGGACGTTTCTTCGACGACTTCGACCAGACCAGGGCAGCACGGGTTGTTGTGCTCGGCAGCGACACCGCTGATGAACTGTTTCCTGGACAGAGCGCTACCGGCAAAGAGGTCCAGGCCGCTGGCATGGTCTTTACCGTTATCGGTGTTCTCGAGCCGCAAAAACAGGCATTTGGCGGTGGGAAGAACCCTCAAGACAATAAGGCGATCTTCCCCATCACCACCTTTCACAGCATCCATCCCGAAGAGCTGGACTACTGGATCACTTTGAAATACGACGACCCCAAGAATCGGCCCGTTGTAGAAGACGAGTTGACTGAATTGCTTCGCCGTCGTCGAAAGGTTGCGAATGCAGCTCAAGATAACTTCGCCATCTTCGGCACCGATACCCTCACAAGACTTTGGAATCAAATAACGGGCGGCTTGTTTCTTCTGCTCTTCGCACTCTCGAGCGTAGCTCTGCTAGTCGGTGGAGTCGGCGTAATGAACATCATGTTGGTGAGCGTGACCGAGCGGACGCGAGAGATAGGAATCCGTAAGGCGATCGGCGCCACGAAACAAACCATCCTTGCGCAGTTCACATTGGAGGCGATTACGCTTTGCGCTGTGGGTGGGCTCATTGGCGTAGTTCTGGGAAGCGCTATCGCACTGGCGCTGCACTTTCTAATGCCATCCTTACTTTCGACGATGTGGATTGCTGTAGCCTTTGCAAGTTCCTGCGGGATTGGGCTTTTATTCGGTATCTATCCGGCGTGGAAGGCGGCTAACCTGAACCCGATCGAAGCACTGCGCTACGAGTAAGGTGAGGAACGGACTCATTCGAGCAACACGGTTGATAGACTAACCAGATGGCCACAGCAATCGAGGCGATCACAACCCTGCTGACGCTCGCCGGGTTGGCATACCTGCTGCTGGCGCTCTTAGGTATCCGAAACTTTGCGCATTACTGGCGGACAAAGAAGGTAGATAAAGGCTTCGCGCCTGATGTCACCATCCTGAAACCGGTAAAGGGCGTGGACCAGCGCATGTACGCAGGTCTGGAGAGCCACTGTCGACAGCAGTACGCAGGAGACTTCGAGATTGTCTTCGGTGTAAGCAGTCTGGCCGATCCAGCTGTCGCAGAGATCGAACAGCTGAAGTTGGAGTTCCCATCCTGTGCGATTCGGGTCGTAGAGTGCCCCGAACGGCTCGGAACATCCGGCAAGATGAGCAACCTCGTGCAGATGCTGCGTGAGGCTCGTTATGAGCATGTGATCATCAACGACAGCGACATTCTGGTTTCGCCACATTATCTGTCACGGGTGATGGAGTGCTTTGTTGATGCAAGCGTGGGCCTAGTGACGGTCCCCTATATCGGTCGCACCTCAGAAGATGGTCCAGCGCTGACGCTGTGGTCCAAACTAGAGGCTCTCGGCATCTCGACTGACTTCCTGCCTGGCGTCCTCACAGCACGACGACTCGAAGGCGGCATTCGCTTCGGCCTTGGCTCTACGCTAGCCACCACGAAGACCGTATTGGCAAAGATAGGCGGCTTGGAGCCGCTGGTGGAGTATCTTGCAGACGACTACGAGCTGGGGGCGCGAATCGCAAGCGTTGGCTATCGCGTGGAGTTGTGTGCCGAAGTTGTGGAGACGACGGTGCCGTTTTATTCGTTCCGGAGCTTCAAAGATCATCAGTTGCGTTGGGTTCGATCCATGCGGGACTCGCGCCGACTTGGTTACGTGGGCGTTGGGATCACATACGCCCTGCCATGGGCGATGATGAACTGCATTGCAAGCGGATTCGCTCTCTGGAGCTTTTCGCTGCTGAGCATTGTTGTGCTCGCGCGCGTCGCGGTGGCGTTGTCTGCCGGGGTAGGGGTACTGGGCGACGGTCAGGTACTGCGTGATCTGTGGCTGCTTCCGTTACGAGACTGTTTCGGATTGGCTTTCTGGGCCTGGAGCTACGCGGGAGATACAGTTGTTTGGCGTGGAGAGCGGTTTACGTTGCGCGATGGCAGGTTGACTCCTGTCGGTCGACGATGATGGCGCCCGGCTATGATGAGTATCGTAAAGGTAGAGCAAGGTTCGGGAGCTTGGGTTGAATGAGCTGGTGCAGATCGCGGGGCCGCCGACAGAGCTGATCTTCGGCGACTGGTATCCGGCGATGCGGGCGGGCGAGCTGCGCGCTGGCAAGACTGCGAAGGCGATGCTGCTCGGCGTGCCGCTGTTGCTGGGACGAAAGACCGGGGGAAGCCTCTTTGCGCTGCGTGATCTTTGTCCGCATCGTGGCATTCCACTATCCGCAGGTTGGTTCGACGGTGAGACGGTGACGTGCAAGTATCATGGCTGGCGATTCGAGCCGTGTAGCGGGCAGTGTGTTGAGATTCCGTCATTGACCAGTCATGAGACGCTGGATCCGACGAAGATCTTTGCAAGTGCCTTTCCTTGCGAAGAGCGTGACGGCTACGCCTGGGTGTATCTTCCGGAGCCGGGCACGGGACGTGTAGGGGATGCATTGCCTGCGATCCCTGAGGTGCCGAAGTTCTCCACGCGTTATCGCAGCGCGCATCTGCTGGCTGAGCTGCCGTGCAATGTGGATCATGGAATCATCGGGCTGATGGATCCGGCGCATGGTCCGTTCGTGCACCAGAGTTGGTGGTGGCGCAGCCGGGCGAGCATACATGAGAAGGAGAAGCGCTTCGAACCTCTTCCGGAGGGTTTTCGGATGTCGGCTCATGCTCCTTCCGGCAATAGCGCGCCTTACAAACTGCTGGGCGTCTATGGTGAACCGATCGTGACGACTATCGACTTCGTGTTGCCGAATCGACGGTACGAGACGATTCGATGCGGAGAGAAGTGGTTTTCCAGCCTGACCACCGTGACTCCTGTTACCGCTTCGACTTGCCGGATCGATGTGTATGCGGCCTGGAATATCTTTTATTACGTTCCATTTGTAACTTCTATCGCTACCTACTTTGGAGCGCGGTTTGTGCGGCAGGATCAGCAGACGATGATCGAGCAGGCCGAGGGGCTAAGGTTCCATCCTGGGCTGATGCTGATCGACGATGCGGACAAGCCGGCGAAGTGGTACTTCGCTTTGAAGCAGGCACGGTTGAAGAAGTCCGGCGAGCACCCGATGAGTGGTCCGGTTACGCTGCACTGGCGCAGCTGACTTTTTTCTACTGGCTCAGTGGCGGGGGCCTTCGGCGGTGTTGGCGGTGATCTTTTCGAGCTGCTGGAGGTGGTTGATATCATGGCCGGCCATGGTCTCTACGATGGTCCAGAGGGTCATGGTGCCGCGTTCGGGGTGGGTGGTGGGGCGGTGGCGGTCGTCCTGGGAGACGGTGGTGAGGAAGAGCAGATTCCAGTTGCGGGCGGCCTGGAAGAGGGCGAGTCCGGGTTCGAGCTGGTAGGCGCTGTAGCGCCTGGCCCAGGCCTCCTGGTCGAAGGGCTGGATGAGAGCGTGCTCTTCGGCTAGGGTCTGGCGGAGGCGAAAGGAGAAGACGAGTTCGCAGTCGGCGAGGTGGGCGACGATCTCGCAGATGTTCCACTTGCCGGGGGCCGGCGGGGTGTTGATCTGGGCACCGGAGAGGTTCGCGGTGAGGCTGCGGATGCGCTCGGCGGTGGTGGTGAGGACGGGGATCGGCTCCTGTCCATTCAGGAATATGGCGTACGGGTTCAGCTCCATGGGAAGACGTTACCATGCCAAGTTTGGCTGGGCTAGGAGTTTTGGTTCTCCCAAGGATCGTAGGTGCCGAGGTGCCAGAGGTGGCCTTCGGGGTCGCGGCAGGTGAAGGCGCGGCCGCCGTAGGGCATGTCGGCGATGTCGAGTACGATCGCGGCTCCGGCGGCCTTGGCGGTGGCGTAGGCGGCGTCTGCGTCGGTGACGAGGAGGGTGATGGCCTTGGTCTCGCGGAGGCCGATCTCGTCGGGCTGGACCATGAGCTTGCTGAAGTCGCTGAGGTTTTCGACTGAGCCGAGCATGATCATGCCGTTGCCGAAGGTGAGCTGGGCGTGCATGACGGTGGTGTTGTCCGGGGCGAGGTAGACGGCTTGCTTCTCGAAGCCGAAGGCGGTCTGGAGCCAGTCGATGGCGGCGAGTGCGTTGCGGTAGCGGAGGCTGGGGATGACGGCGGAGCGACAGGGTCTGGCTGGGCTGTTCATGTCGGGTTGGCTTCCTGGGTATGGAGGTCGCTTGCTGGTGACGATTTTAGCCCTAGTGGCTGTTTGGGAGGGGTACCCCACCCCCCTGGGGGGTTGGTATAGGCAAGCTGTTTTGTTTCAATAATTTGGCAAAATGGCTCCCTGTAAATATGAGATTGCAAAGGGCTTAGGGGTAAATATTTCATTCGATTGGGTTTAGCTGGTTCTCCTTTTTTGACTTCGTTATTTAATCTCTATATACAGGATAACGGTTGGAGGGTAACTCCTACGCCACGCGAATCTCCTTGATTGGCGCGGGTTTTCGTTGGTTTGGGGCTTGACAGGTTTGGGGTGGGTTTGGGAGGACAGGCAAGGACAAAGGCAATATTTTGTCGCTTCGGCTTCGCCTTTTGCTCCGGCCTTCGGCAGAGTGGAGGCCGCTTCGCGGCGGCGGTCTTAGACGCGAGGCTGAAGCCTCGCTCTATCTCAACGGCAACGGCAGGGGCAACGGCAAGAGCAAAGACAAAAGCAGATCCCTGCGGGATGACAAACAAAGGGGCAAAAGCAACGACAACGACAACGACAACGACAACCGCAGATCCCTACGGGATGACAAACAAAAGGACAAACAACAGCAAAGCAAAAGCAAAAGCAAAAGCAAAAGCCAGGGAAATGCCAAGCAAAGGCGAAGGCAGGGTTCAGTGCGGGGCAAACCAAATTTAAAGGCAGGTGCGTTTCTGGGATGGGGATCTAGCGGGGGATGTCGAAGCCTATGGTGCGGAGGGCGTCGTCAGTGACGAGGTAGTTTTTGTCGGGGTCGGGGCGGACGTTTCTTGTCGGGTCAGGCTGTCCGAAGGAGTGCAGGTATATGCCAGCGGCTATGAAGGCGGAGTCGAGGTCGGCTGCGCTGCGGAAGGTGGCGGTGAAGGGATTGGGGGTGTGGGTGATGTCCTCCTGCTGCTCGTACTTCAGGAGGAGGCCTTCGGGATTTTTCGGGTCGGGCGTGCAGGTGAACTTTACTTGATAGCTTTCCATGGTCGCTTCCTTCGTCGGCTTGCTGATTCGCCTGCTTGATCTTATTCGAGATGTCTCTTTGAGATGCTTGCCTGGATGGTTGGATGCAGGTTGTTGAGGGTGCTGTGTTGGTACGGGAGTGCGATGATGTTTCGATGGGTGGGTGTTTCTAGGGTGCATCGACCTATAGAGGGATGCGGATCTGTTTGGATGTGGTGCGAGATGAGGGGGGAGTATAGGCACGTTGAGCGGAGACGCAGGTCCTTCGACTACGCCTCTCGCGATGAGACTGCGAGAGGCTCCGCTCAGGATGACGCTTTCTATAGCTATTCATCACTTACCCCTCAATCCATCACTCACCCTCCCACTTATCCTCCATCCATCACTTGCTCTCAGGCTGTAGGTCGATACTACGTAGGTGGTGTGGGTGTCTTTGGTAGTGCATTTCTTTGTGGCGGTCATCAGATGGTTAGGCGAATAGGCGCGATGCTGGTGTGGCCGGTGGTTGGTTGTGGTGGGGCGCGGTTGTAGGACAATAGAGAGATAGGAATTGAGGGGTTGATTTGATGGCGGATGAGCGGGTTGTAGGGATTGATTTGGGTACGACGAATTCGTTGGTTGCGTTTATGGAGGGTGGTACGCCGGTGGTGATTCCTGGCGAGGATGGGGAGCGGCTGGTGCCGTCGGTGGTGGCGTGGACGGATAACGGCGTGGTAGTGGGGAATGCGGCGCGGGGGACGCTGATGGCGGACTCGGCGAGTGCGGTGTACTCGGCGAAGAGGCTGATGGGGCGGGATATTGAGGATGTGCAGGGGGAGCTGAAGCTGTTTCCGTTCAAGCTGGCGGAGGGGTTGAAGCCGGGTGAGGTGTTGAAGGTGAGCGTGGGCGGGTTGCTGCTGACGCCGCCGGAGATCTCGGCGTATGTGCTGCAGCAGTTGAAGAAGAATGCGGAGAGGTTCTTTGGCGGGCCGGTGACGAAGGCGGTGATTACGGTTCCGGCTTACTTCAACGATGCGCAGAGGCAGGCTACGAAGGATGCTGGGCGGATTGCGGGGCTGGAGGTGCTAAGGCTGGTGAATGAGCCGACGGCGGCGGCGTTGGCGTATGGGTTGGAGAAGAACAAAGACGGACTGATTGCGGTGTATGACTTTGGGGGCGGGACGTTCGATGTCTCGATTTTGAAGCTGCATGAGGGCATCTTTGAGGTGGTGGCGACGGGTGGGGATACGCACCTGGGTGGGGACGATATCGACAACCTGATGATTGCGATTGCGCTGGATGATATTGCCGGGGATCTGGGCGTGGATGTTCGGGGGAACGGCGAGGCGGTGCAGGCGGTTCGCAAGGCGGTGATTGAGGCGAAGATTTTGCTGTCGAGCGCGGAGACGGCGACGTTGAATGTGGAGCTGCTGGCGGTGGGTGGAGGCGAGGCGAAGCGGTATCTGCGGAAGATTACGCGGGAGCAGTTTGAGGAGTTGACTGCGGGGGTGATTGCGCGGACGGCGGAGCCTTGCAAACAGGCGCTGAAGGATGCGGGGCTGACGGCGGCGCAGATCGACGAGGTTGTGCTGGTGGGCGGGTCGACGCGGATTCCGGCGGTGCGGGTGATGGTGGATGATCTGTTTGAGCTGAAGGCGAGAGGGAAGAAGCCGCATACGGAGCTGAATCCGGATGAGGTGGTGGCGCTAGGGGCGGCGGTGCAGGCGCAGATTCTGGCGGGAGGGGCGACGGCGGGTTCGGGGCTGGAGGATCTGCTGCTGCTGGATGTGACGCCGCTGAGCCTGGGGATTGAGGCGCTGGGTGGAGTGGTGGCGAAGATTATTCAGAGGAACTCGACCATACCGGCGAGTGCGACGGAGCACTTTACGACGGGGGTGGATGGGCAGACGAATGTGGCGATCCATGTTGTCCAAGGCGAGAGAGAGTTAGCCAAGGATTGCAGATCGCTGGCGCGGTTCGATCTGAAGGGGATTCCGCCGATGGTGGCGGGGCTGCCGCGGATTGAGGTGAAGTTTCTGATCGATGCGAATGGGATTTTGCATGTGAGCGCGCGGGAGCAGAGGAGCGGGAAGGAAGCTGAGGTTGAGGTGAAGCCGACGTATGGGCTGACCGATGAGCAGGTGGAGACGATGATTCTGGACTCGTTTGATAACGCGGAGACGGATATTCAGGAGCGGCAGTCGATCGAGGCGAAGAACGAGGCTGAGACGATTTTGACCGCGGTGAAGAAGGGCAAGAGCCATGCGGCGTGGCAGATGTTGACGAGCGTGGAGATTGAGAAGATTGAACAGGCTGCGACGTTTTTAGAGGCTGCGGTGCCGGGTGGGGATCACAGGCAGATTCGCGCGGGGATTGAGCGGTTGGATAAGGCGACGCGGCGGTTTGCGGAGTTGATGATGGATAACGCGGTGTCTGGCGCGATGCAGGGCAAGACGATGGAGGCCGCAGGTGAGAGCATAGGAGTAGGGCCTACGGCTCCGCATCCGTTTGCAAAGGCGCAGGTGACGAGCTCGCATGCGGATGTGAATGCTGAGACGAAGAAGATTGAGAGTTCCATTAAGGATGAGGCTACGGCCGGAGAGTCGACGGAAGATTGAACTATGAGTGATGCGAAGAAGGATGAAGTTGTGGATTTGTCGAAGCCTGCGGGCGAGGGAATGGTTCGTGTGACGTTTTTGCCTGAGGGCAGGACGGTGGAGTTTCCGTTCGATACGCTGCCGTATGAGGGACATGGACTGCCGATGTCGTTTCTGGATGTGGCGGAGAACTATGACATTTTTCTCGACCATGCGTGCGGCGGAGTCTGCGCTTGTACGACGTGCCATCTCCATGTGAAGGAGGGCGCACAGGGGTTGAGTGAGGCGGAAGATCTGGAGCTGGATCGGATGGAGACGGCAGCGGGGATTGAGTTGAACTCGCGGCTGGGCTGCCAGGCGGTGATCGAGCGGCCGGGGACGTATGTAGTGGAGATTCCGAAGTGGAACAGGAACTATGTGCAGGAGGGTAAGCCTGCTCATGGGCCGGGGTCGTAGAAGTTTGGTTTGTTGGAGGGGAATCGTGATATCCCTGCGGCCTGTGCGAAGAACATGCAGATGCATTGTCTGCTGAAGGATGTCGTGCGGCATGCGCTGTGGTCCGCCAGGATTGTCGATATTCAACTTACCAATACGGCGGCGAAGGATTTTAGCGCAGGCTGGTTTATCTACAGCAGACGCCGACGTCGGGCTATGTGGGCAAGCAGTACTGCGTGGTGAAGTAGGCGCGAATTTGGCGTGTCTTAATCGGACGCAGCGATCTTCAAGGGTTTGGTTGTGGCTTCGGTAGTTCAGGCTGGGTGGATGCCGTATTTCAAATTCAGGAAGTGCTGCAGGTCCACGGGGAGGGTGACGGCTAGCTCTTGCCAAGTGAGGAGTTTCAGGCGGCAGGCGAAGGTTGGATGGCGGACGGCAGACAGGACCTGATACCAGGATTCGATGAGGTCGCTGCGGCGCGCATCGCAGAGTACGCAGAAGGATGTATTGGCGGCGTAGGCGGCGAGGACGTTGCGGATGAGCTGGTAGCTCTGAATGAGGCTGGGTGCAGGGCGGGATATCGAGATGGCTGGCGGAGTGTCGTCTGCCTGGGAGAGGTCTTCGACGTGTGGATGCGGGTTGGGGGCGATGCGTGAGGTGCGTGGGAGACGTGTGAGATCGAAGACGGCTTCGAGGTCGCGGTAGCGTTCGATGAGGCGAAGGGGCGCGGTTTGAAAGCTGGATTCGGTGAGCTTGGCTTCGAGGAAGAGATCGTTTAGCTGGAGGTCGATCTCGGTGCGATCGGTGAGTTTTTTTGGAGCTTTGAGATTTTTGCGGTTGGTGTTGAGCGGGACGCCGGGGTTGATGCCGAAGTGGGGTTGGGCTGTGGGGTCGATGTTGAGCAGGCGCGCGATGGCTGGAGCGAAGGTGTCCCCGTTGAAGACGCCGGGGTGGCAGAAGATGTTCATCAGGAGGGCGTCGGAGCTGTTGGCGCAGTCGAGCTCCATCCACTGCCAGTCGGCGCGAGCGCGGAGTTTGCGGTGTGCGGTGTGGACTTTGGCGAGGCGGCGGGACCAGGCGGGGTTGGCGCAGATGGCGGCGTAGCTGGCGGGGTGGAAGTTGCCGTGGCGGGCTTGTTCGTCGCGTCCGAAGAGGATGCTGGGGGAGTTGCCGGGGGTCTGGTCGTGCAGGAGGTTTGTGGTGGTGGCGAGGTGCTGGGCGCGGGCGTTGAGATCGCGGCGGAGGAGTGAGGCGGACCAACGGGGTTGGGGAGGTTTGTGATTCATAACAACGGGTGCGGGTTCTTGTAGTCTTTGTGTGGGCGAATGTTTGGTGCCTGAAGATTATTTTATGGGGGAGTATGTATGCCGCGTGAGATCGATTGGACCGATAGCGAAGAGATTGGAATTCAGCTGCAGGAGAAGTTTCCGGAGGTTGAGCCGTACACGGTGCGGTTTACGGATCTGCATAAGTATGTGACGGAGCTGCCGGGATTTGTGGGGGATCCGGGGAAGTCGAATGAGGGGATTTTGGAGGCGATTCAGGCGGCTTGGAATGAAGAGTATGAGGATGCTAAGTAAAGATATGTCCTGCCGGACGGGCCCACTGCTCGTGGGGAGGTCACTTCGTGACTTGTATACCTTGTCGTGTCAGGATCATCTCCTATGGGCCTCGCGTTGCTCAGCAATGATGATTCCGACCATCGGGAGGAGCTTTGCTGATGGTGATTGCGTGACCGGTATACGCGTCACGAAGTGACCTCCCGCCGAGCAGGCGGCCCGTCCGGCAGGACAGAATCTTTCTAAAGAAAAGTCACGCCGGTGAGCTGTTCGCAGGCCTGCCAGAGGCGAAGTGCGGCCTCGGTGTCGTGCGCCTGTGAGGCGATCTTTGCTGGTCCTACGTGCTCGCCGCGCATCTCCTGAAAGCCCTGCGGGCCGTAGTAGCCTGCGTCCTGCACGTCGTCTGAAGTGGCGGCGTAGAGGGTCGGCAACGCACCTTCGGAGTCGGTATTGAAGAGGATGCCGAGGAGATGATTGACGGCGTTGCGCATGGTTTTTTGCAGTGGAGAGTGGTCGCCGGCGAGAAAGAGGTTGGTGTTGGCTACGCCGGGGTGGGCGGCGACGCTAAGGATGGTGGAACCTGAGGCGCGGAGTCGGCGGTCCAGCTCGAAGGCGAAGAGAAGATTGGCGAGCTTCGATTGCTGGTAGGAGCGCATGGGTCCGTAGTTTTTGGACTGAAGGTCGTTGAGGTTGAGCTGGCCGCGTTTGTGCGCGATGGAGGCGATGGTAACGATGCGCGGGCGGTAGGAGGACTCCGCGGCGGCCTGTTGCAGTGCGGGCAGAAGGAGGCCGGTGAGCGCGAAGTGGCCCAGGACGTTAGTGCCGAACTGTAGCTCGAAGCCGTCGGCGGTCTCGAGGCGTTTGGGTGGGGCGAAGACGCCGGCGTTGTTGATGAGGACGTGGAGCGGGCGCTTCTGGGCGAGCTCGGCGGCGGCGAAGGTGCGGATGGAGGCGAGCGAGGCGAGGTCGAGGATGGCGAGTTCGGTGTCGGTGCCGGGGGCTTCGGTGTGGAGGCGGTCGAGGGCGGCTTGACCGCGCTGGCGATCGCGGGAGGCGAAGACGATGTGTGCGCCCTTGCGCGCGAGTTTGAGCGCGGCGTGGTAGCCGATGCCGCTGTTGGCGCCGGTGATGAGGATGCGCTTGCCCGTGAGGGAGGGGATGTCTGCGGCTTGCCAGTGCTTCGTCATCTGTATTGGACGTTGCGAGGGGATGGATACGATGCGAAGTTTTTCCGGGCGAGTTTTGAGTGTGAGCGAGGCGTCTATTTTTTGGTGAAGTTAGTTTGAAATTCAAGGCGGAGAAGAGTCTCTTTTAATCGTTGCGAGAATCAGAGGTGCAATAGATTGTGAGGAGGAGAACGACGATGCCATTGCCTACGGATGAGAAGCTTCTGGCGCTGAGTCAGGATTTGCTGAAGCAGTTTGACGCGATCTTTGGGTTGAATCCAGGCTTTCGGCCGGCGCACGCGAAGGGGAAGTTGTTGACGGGGACGTTTCGGCCGTCGGGGGAGGCGAGGTCGCTGACTTCGGCGCCGCATGTGGTTCGGGAGTCTACGCCGGTGACGGTGCGGTTCTCGGATTCGACGGGGATTCCGCTGATTTCGGATAACGATCCGAATGCGAATCCGCGGGGATGCGCGATCCGGTTTCACCTTGCGAAGCATGTGCATACGGATATCGTCAGCCAATCGATGGACGGGTTTCCTACGAATACGGGGCAGGAGTTTCTAGAGTTACTGAAGGCGCTGGCGACGAGCGATCCGGCGAATCTGAAGGGGTCGCCGCTGGAGGCGTTTCTGGGGACGCACCCGAAGGCGCTGGCGTATGTGCAGGCGCCGAAGCCTGCGCCGTCGAGCTTTGCGCGGGAGAGCTATTTTGGCGTGACGGCGATGAAGTTCACGAACAAGGACGGGGTGAGCCGGTTTGGACGGTACAGGATAGTGCCTGAGGCGGGGAATGAGCATCTAGACGATGCGGCGGTGGCGGCGAAGGGCGCGAACTACCTGTTTGAGGAGATTGTGGAGCGGGTGGCGAAGGGGCCGGTGCGGTTCAAGCTGATGGTGCAGGTGGCGGAGGAGGGTGATGTGGTGGACGATGCGACGATCCACTGGCCGGAGGAGCGGAGGGTGCAGGAGCTGGGCGTGCTGGAGTTGACGAAGGCGGTGATGGATGACGCTGCGGAACAGAGACAGATCATCTTCGACCCGATTCCGCGGGTGGAGGGGATTGAGCCTTCGGACGATCCTCTGCTGGAGGTGAGGGCGGCGGTCTATCTGCTGAGCGGACGGCGGCGAAGGGCGGCTCCGGTAGCTTAGGGCCGCGGTCTTCTTAGCGGGCTTTGCTGCAACTGGCTTATTCGGCTGGCTTTGCTTAGCTGTCCTTGCGGTAAAGGAGTTCGCGCATGGCTTGTCTTCGGGCGGCGTTGGCTTCGCTGGCGTTCTTGCGTTCGTCGGCGTCCATGCGCTGTTTGGTGGAGGAATCGCCGGTGGATTCGGGGATGCTGCACTCGGGGCAGCGGTTGGCGAATCCGGGCTTATCGGGCTTCAGTTCGAACTCTTCGGAGCAGACAGCGCATACTTTGATGGGAAAAGGCATACAGACTCCATGGTAACGGAGGCGGTCGATCCTGGTGAATTGCCCCGGTTGAGCTGGCTCTGGGCAGGTTCCCGGATGGGCTGGGCGGGCCTCGCTGGAGAGAGTGACGTGCGAGGGCGTGAAATGTTTCGCGGGCGGATGGCGGTGGCGCGGATATTGGGGGCTTGATCTGCGTGGCGAACCTGCTACCCTTAACGATGTGCTGATTACCCCGCTCCAACTCGTAGACGAACCGCTTGAACTCAACGAAGTCATCGCTCCCGGAGTGCTGGAGTACGCGGCCGACATCCGGCAGGCGGGTCCGCTGCCTGTGAATGGGGTGGCGGATCTGTTGATCGAGCACCGCAGTTCGAGCTCGCATGTGAACGACATCCGGGTGCGGGCGAACTACAGCGCGGATTTTGAGATCCTGTGCGCGCGGTGCCTGGATCCGGTGGCGGTGCCGCTTTCGGGGGAGTTTGACCTGATCTTTCGGCCTGAGGCGGCGGATGCGGACTCCGGGGAGCGTTCTATTACTGCGGATGAGACCGAAATCGGGTATTATCAGGAGAGCGGTCTTTTGCTTGAGGATGTGGTGCGTGAGCAGGTGTTACTCTCCCTGCCGAGTCGCACCCTCTGCACGGCGGACTGCAAGGGGCTTTGCCCGCGCTGTGGTCAGAATCTGAATCAAGCGAAATGTTCCTGCGATGAGGCTCCGGCCGATGTGCGTTGGAATGCGCTTGCGGGTCTGGCGGACAAGCTCGAGCTGAAGCACTAATTTAAAGTTTTTGCCTCGTCGAATGCGTGCTTTTTTACGTGATTGCCGCGGCCGATTGAAAGGGATACTGCAATGCCTAATCCGAAACGGCGCCACTCGAAGCAACGGACTGCCAAGCGCCGCAGCCATGATTTTCTTACGCCCACCGGCCTCTCCGAGTGCCCCAACTGCCACGAGCGCAAGCTTCCTCATCGTGCCTGCCGCAAGTGCGGTACGTATAAGGGTCGCGACGTTCTTGTGACCAAAGAAGCAAGCTAACATCTTCCATTTACACCCTGCTCTTCCCTCCTGATGCCGACTGACATCGTTGTAGACGCAATGGGTTCCGACAAGGCCCCCGAGCCAGAGGTTCGCGGGGCCGTGCTTGCTGCGCGCCAGTTTGGCGTGCGGGTGCATCTGGTGGGTCCAGAGGACAGGCTGCGCCCGCTTCTGCGGCAGGCGTTGCGTGGGCAGCGGCTGCCTGTGTTCATTGTGCCTGCCAGCGAGTGGATCACGATGGACGACAAGGCCGCGCAGGCGGTTCGGTCCAAACGCGATTCGACGATGCGGGTTGGGTTGAAGATGGTCCGCGAGGGCCGTGCGGCGGGGTTCTTTACTGCAGGCAACACGGGCGCGGCCATGGCGACCGCAAAGATGGTGCTGGGGATGCTCTCGGGTGTGGACCGGCCGGCGCTGGCACAGATTCTTCCTACGGTGAGCCGCGTTCCTTCGCTTCTGCTGGATGTAGGGGCGAATGTGGACTGCGATCCGGACAATCTGGTTCAGTTTGCCGTGATGGGCCACATGTATGCGAAGAACATTCTGAAGGTGAATAACCCGCGGGTCGGGCTGCTCTCGATTGGGGAAGAGGATTCGAAGGGCAATGCGCTGACCCGCGATACGCTGCCTTTGCTGCGTGCGGTGAAGGGGATCAACTTCAAAGGCAATGTGGAGGGCCGCGACCTGTTCAACGGGCAGTGCGATGTGGCGGTGTGCGACGGGTTTGTGGGGAACGTGGCGCTGAAGTCGATTGAGGGTACGGCACAGTTGCTGAGTGCGTCGCTGCGCGAGTCGCTGAAGTCGACGGTGACCTCACAGGTGGGAGCGCTGCTGTCGCGGAAGGCGTTTGCGGAGTTCAAGAAGCGGCTGGATTACTCCGAGTATGGAGGGGCGGTGCTGCTTGGGGTGCGGGGCGTGTGCATTGTGGGGCATGGGTCTTCGAATGAGAAGGCGATTATGAACGGGATTCGCGTGGCGGCGGAGTTTGCGCAGGCTGAGGTGAACTTGGGGATTGAAGCTGCGCTGCGGCCTGCGTAACGATTGGCCTGACGGCCGGTCGCCCTGCGCGGGCGGCGATCACTTCGTGATTTGTATATCCCTTTGGGTGAGCTCCCGGTGGTCGCTTGAAATGTCTGTGCCGACCATCGGGAGGACGTTGCGAAGCGGTATATCAATCACGAAGTGATCGCTCGCCGCGCAGGCGCTTTGTTAGTGGAGGAGGCCTAAGGTGAGGACGGCTAGGACGATGAGGCTGACGACGACGTAGAGACGGTCGCGTTCGATGGCGAAGGCTATGACGGCGAAGATGACGCGGGCTACGGGTGTGGCGATCAGGAAGAGGATGCCGAGTTGAACGATGGCGGCGGGGTTGCCGTGGGAGAGCAGACGCAGAAGCTGGGTGGCTGAGCGCAGGTCGGCGGGTTCGCTGATGAAGGTGCGGAGGTTGACGGGGTGGCTGGCGTTGGCCTTGAGGTAGAGGATGCCGCCGAGGAGAACGGTGGCGGAGGCGAGCAGGACGCCGGACTGGAGGAGACGGCCCATGAGGGTCTCCATGCGCTGGTCGGTGAATGCTTCTGCTGGTGCTTTTGTGGATACTGCTGCTAATTTTTCTACGGATCCTTCTGTGAGTTTTCGGTGGGTTTCTTTTGAGGATTCTTGAGGGGTGGGCTTAGGGGATGCTTGCGGGTTGGGGTTTTCGGTGGTCATGGTTGTGGGGTTATACGCCTCGGATGCCGTTGATGATCATCTCGACGCCGAGGGCGAGGATGACGAGGGTGAAGATGCTGCGCAGGAGAGAGACGCGGGCGCGGACGAGGTATCGCGCACCGAGGAGTGAGCCAGCGAGAACGCCGAGCATGACGGGGAAGGCGAGGGCGGGATCGATGTAGCCGCGATGCAGGTAGATGCCCGCGCTGGCGGCTGCGGTGACGCCGATCATGAAGTTGCTGGTGGTGGTGGAGACCTTGAAGGGGATGCGCATGATGCGGTCCATGGCGAGGACCTTGACGGCTCCGGAGCCGATGCCGAGGAGGCCGGAGAGCGTGCCTGCTCCGAACATGGTGGCGAAGCCTGCGGGGATGCGGTCGACGCTGTAGTGGCAGAGGCCGCCGTGGCCGTCGGGGTAGGTGCCGGACATGCGGAGGCGATCGGACCAGGGATTTGCAGGATGGGGCGTGGGTTCGGCACGGCGGGACTGCTGCCAGGAGAGCCAGGCGGAGTAGAGCAGGACGAGTCCGAAGACGATGGCGAGGGCGCGCGTGGGGACGCGGGTGGCGAGGAAGGCTCCAAAGACGGCGCCGATGGTGGTAGCGACTTCGAGGAACATGCCGATGCGAACGCTGGAGAAGCCTTCGCGGACGTAGGCGGCTGCGGCTCCGGAGGAGGTGGCGATGACGGAGATGAGCGAGGCTCCGATGGCGTAGCGGATGTCGACGTGGAAGATGAGGGTGAGGAGAGGGACGAGGACGACCCCTCCGCCGAGGCCTGTGAGTGCGCCGAGGAGGCCGGCAGCGATGGAGCCGGCGAAGACTAGTGAGGTGAAGAGCAGCAGGGGCATCGGCTGAGGTGATTATGGCATGGTGATCTTGTGATCATCCCGAGGTTCGTGGGGTGGATGCGTTTAGGCGCTCTCGGTCTGGGAGACGGGAATGGGGCGGGGCTTGGGTGGTGTCATGACAGGTGGTATGGCGATGGGTGAGGGTATGGGCAGGGACGCTGCGGTTAGCGTGTTCTTGGTGAAGGCCTTCAGCAGGCCTTCGAGGAAGGCGAAGAAGACATCGACGGCGTATCCGACCAGGAAGGCGAGGGCGAGTGGCGGGATGGAGATCTCCTGGTTGACGGAGAAGTTATTGAAGAGGCCGATGACGGCTCCGCAAATGGCGGCGATGAGGAAGCGGGCGGAGTTGGCAGCGGATGGGATGAAGGTGCGGCTGCTCATCTGGTCTTCGAAGCTGCGGAGAAGGTAGGCGCAGGTTCCAAGCAGGGCGTAGAGCACGGGCAGGATGCAGGTAGTGATGGCGCCGTAGAAGACGGAGACGTCGGTGAGGATGGTCAGGGCGAAGTAGCGGACGTCCTGGTAGGTGCTGGTGATGGTGTCGCGGGCGACGATGGGGTCGGGGATGCCGACGGGAAGCTCGAAGAGGGCTTTGCGCTGTTCGGGCGTGAGGTTGTCCTCCTGCGGGAGTCTGTGCCAGGGGAGGATGAAGTGATTGAGCTTGCGGGCGCGGGCGTTAATGACGCGGACGGTGGAGGCGTAGTCCTGCAGGTCGGCGACGAGGTCGGTCTCGCTGATGCCCTTGGGTACGGGTGCGACGGGAGTGCCGGCGGGCGGCTTTGGACCGAGCTCGGTCTGGAGCTTGACGGCGAAGGCGTTGGCCTTGGTGATGTCGGCGTTGAGGGCGATGGAGACGGCGGAGGTGATGAAGGTGGCGACGGAGACGGGGATGATGACGGCGGTGAGGATGAGGGCTATGCGCAGGTAGGTGCGGACGGTGGGACGGGTGTCGTCGTGGTAGGCCTTGAGGCTCTCGGCGTTGACGGGGCGGAGGCGGGCGGAGAGGGTGGTGACGGCGGCGAGGAGGTTGGCGGCGGAGTCCTCGTCCCAGTGCGCGGGGTAGATGGCGCGGGCGTGTAGGATGGCGCGGCGGGTGTCGTCGGAGACTTCGACGCCGATCTCGGCCGCGTAGTGCATGAGGCGCTCGGCGTCTTCGATGAGGCAGGTGAAGTAGGGGGGAGCCTTGGCGTGTTCGGGCTCGGTGAGGTGCTGTGTTTCGATCTTGCAGGGCCCGGTGGGATCAGGTTGCGTCATGGCAACACCTTCCTAACGACCGCGGATGGTCTAACTGTGGAGGAATGTCATAGTACCGCTTCGGAGGGCGCGCCGCAAACTATGTTCTGTCGCGAGATGGCCCGGATTTGGGAGAGGGGGCTAGTGGTATCCCTCTATAGGGTGGGGAACTGGCCTGGATGTGGTGCGAGATAAGGAGAGAGTATTTGCACGCCGAGCCAATTGCAGACCCTTCGACTGCGCCTCTCACGATGAGACTGCGAGAGGCTCCGCTCAGGATGACACTTTCTATATCAATCCATCACTGAAGCTCAGGCTATATGTCGATACTGGCTAGAGGTCGTGGAAGAGGCGGATGCCGGCGATGCCGCTGGCTCCGGCTTCGAGGCAGGCGGGGGTGTTTGCAGGGGTGACGCCGCCGAGGGCGAAGACGGGGGTGGGGGCGGCGGCGGCGCAGGCTGCGCGGAGGTGGTCGAGACCGTGGCCAGGGAGGGTGAGGGTGGGGAGGGATTTTTCGAAGACGGGTGCGAAGAGGATGGCGTCTACGCTGGCGTGGTGGGCGCGGCGGACGTCGTCGAGGGTGTGGCAGGAGATGGTGATGCGGGGTGGCGGGAGGGCGGTTGAGGCGTAGAGGGTGCGGACCTGGCTGGGGGTGAGTGAGTCGGGGGAGGAGGTGAGATGGACCCCGTGAGCGCCGGCGGCGATGGCGATGTCCGGGCGGGAGTTGATGAGGATGCTTGTGTGGCCCGAATGCAAGATGCTTATTTTCATTAACTTAGCTGCTAGGATCGAGAGTGCGGAGGCAGGAAGGTCTTTTTCGCGCAGTTGGATGAAGTCGACTCCGGCGGCGATCCAGCGGGCGGCTTGCTCGAGGAGGGCGGCCTGTTTTTTTGCTTCGTTGCCGGGGAAGAGGGCGCGGCTGGTGATGGCGTAGCGAAGCATCGTCGTTTCAGTGTATGGTGCCAAGCCCCCCGGGGTAGAGGTGTTCATGGCGGTGTGGTAGTTTCATGAAAGCAGGCAACGCGCACAACGAGAAGAAAACCAGCCCTCACTGATAACCACGTCGGGGCCGATAACGGGGACAAGACCCAGTCTCGGAGCTGGGGCAGGTGTCCATGAGTATGTGCCATTATGAGTAGTGTTTACGATCTGATCGTCATTGGGTCCGGGCCGGCAGGCCAACGAGCCGCAATTTACGCCTCCAAATTAGGGAAAAAGGTCGCGCTGGTAGAGATGCGCGAGGTCGTGGGAGGCGCGTGCATCAGTACGGGGACGATTCCCTCGAAGACGATGCGCGAGGCGGTGCTGCATCTCTCCGGCTATAACTACAAGTCCATCTACGGGATGAACTATCGGGTGAAGGAACGGATCACCATGGCGGACCTGGCGTTCCGGGTTCAGCACGTGATCAAGACCGAGATCGATGTCACCGAGGCGCAGCTCTCGCGCAACAACATCGAGATGCTGGTGGGTGTGGCGAGCTTTGAAGACGCGACCCATGTGAAGGTGACGAACTCGCGCGGTTCGACCGTGTACGAGACGAAGAACGTACTGATCGGGACGGGAACCAAGCCGGCGGCGTCGGAGAAGGTGCCGATCAACGGGCGCAGCATTGTGAACAGCGACCTGGTGCTGGAGCTGGTGAATCTGCCGAAGACGATGATTATCGTTGGCGGTGGCGTGATCGGGGTGGAGTACACCTGTATGTTCGCGGCTCTGGGAGTGCGGGTGACGCTGATTGAGCGCAGGCCGCGGCTGCTGGAGTTCGCCGATCAGGAGATTATCGAGGCGCTGAGCTACCATCTGCGCGACTCGCGGGTGACGATGCGGCTGAACGAAGAGGTGGAGTCCGTGGAGGAGATGCCGGACGGCACCGTGGTCGCGAATCTGGAGAGCAAGAAGAAGGTGCAGGGCGATACGCTGCTGTACGCTGTCGGACGCCAGGGCAATGTGGATGAGCTGAACCTGGGCGCGGTCGGGATCGAGTCGGACTCGCGTGGACGCATTCCGGTGGACAAGGATTTCAGGACGAAGGTGCCGACGATCTTTGCGGTGGGCGACGTGATCGGATTTCCGTCGCTGGCTTCGGTTTCGATGGAGCAGGGCCGGGTGGCGGCGGCGAGGGCGTTTGGCGACGATACGATTCTGTCGCAGCCAGGACTGTATCCGTATGGGATTTATACGATTCCAGAGATCAGCTTTATCGGCAAGACCGAGGAGCAGCTGACCGAGGAGGACGTTCCGTACGAGGTGGGCGTGGCGTACTATCGCGAGATTGCGCGTGGACAGATCCGCGGCGATACGACGGGACGGCTGAAGCTGATCTTCCACCGGCTGACGCACTCGATCCTCGGGGTACACATTATCGGCGAGGGTGCGAGCGAGCTGTTGCACATCGGCCAGGCTGTGATGGCACTGGGCGGAAAGCTGGAATATTTCGTAGATACCGTGTTCAACTATCCAACGCTCGCAGAATGTTATAAAGTTGCGGCTTTCAATGGGTTGAACCGCGTCAGCAAGTTCGAGTAGGCGAGCGCGTAACCCGGACAGAGGCGAACAGGGTCATGGCAAAGACAATTGGGGTGATTTTATCGGATCGGATTTCGGCTGGGCTTGTGGTCGATTACAAGCTGCAAGGACCGCTGCAGCGCTTTCCGGACGATCACGACGACGAAGATGCGCTTGTGGAGATGCACACCGAGGCACTGGTGGAGACGATCTGCAGGCAGGTGGTTGAGGTAGCTGGTGGGGCCAGGGATCTGGCGGCGGTGGGAGTCGCGCTGCCGGGGCTGGTGAAGGACGGCGTGGTGCAGGAGTCTCCGAACCTGCCGCAGTTGAAGGGTGCGCGGATCTCGGAGATGCTGACGGCGCATATGCGCAGCCATGGGATCGACGTGCCGGTGTCGGCGCTGAACGATGCTGACGGTATGGCGGCGGGGCTGGCTTCGGCGCATGGCAAGCTGGACCACATGATTCGGGTGTGGACGTTGGGCGTTGGGATCGGCTATGGGCGCTATCCGTTTGCCCAGGGTGTGTGGGAGGGCGGTCACTCTGTGGTGACGCTGGATGAGAAGGAACGGTTCTGCGGGTGCGGAGGGCGCGGCCACATGGAAGGAATCATGGGGCATCGTGCGATGCGTCTGCGCTTTTTGGACATGGAGCCGGAAGAGGTCTTCGAGGCTGCCAAGAACGGCGATGCTCGGTGCATGGAGTTCAAGCGCCTGTGGCACAAGGCGCTGGCTGCGGCTTCGGCGACCTCCATTCACATGGCAGGGCCGGGAAAGATATTTCTCTCGGGATTCAATGTCGGGTTTGTCGACCTGCCGATGCTGAAGGACTACATGCAGCAGATGGTGAAGATGAGTCCGCTGCAGAGCTACTCTTTGGAGATCGTGCAGGATAATCCGGAGATTCGGGTGATCGGTGCGGCGGTTTGGGCGGAGCAGGCTGTCGCGAGATAAGAACGAATTTCTTTTTATAATCGCGGCATGGGACCGTTTCCCGTCGAGACGGAGCGTCTGCTGCTGCGTGAGTTTCGCGCAGAGGATGAGGCTGCGATTCATGCCTATGCCGCCGATGAAGAGGCTACGCGCTTTACGAACTGGGGACCAAATACCAAGGAACAGACGCGCGCGATTCTTGAGTCCTGGCTTGTAGTGCAGCGAGGATGGCCGCGCGAGGTGGTGCCGCTGGCGATTGAGTTGAAGACGGAGCGGAGGCTGATCGGCGGGACAGGATTTACTCCTCTTGATCTCAAGGCGCGGACTGCCGTCTTTGGCTATGTGCTGCATCGCTCGTACTGGGGAAGCGGATATGCGACGGAGGCTTCGCGCGCGCTGCTGAGCTTTGGCTTCAGGGAGCTTGGACTGCATCGCATCACGGCGGCGTGCGATACGTTGAATACAGCTTCGTATCATGTGATGGAGAAGCTCGGCATGAGGCGTGAGGCGCATCATCGGAAGGATGCGAGGAAGCATGGTCGCTGGCGGGATACCTACATCTACGCTGTACTGGGTGAAGAGTGGCGAGGGTGAGTTTCGAGCAGACTACTTCTGGCAGGTGGGGCAGAAGTGGGTGCTGCGGCCACCGACGACGATGCGCTTGATGGGTGTGGCGCAGATGCGGCAGGGTTGACCGGTGCGTGAGTAGGCGTGATGGTGAAGCTGGAAAAATCCTGCGACGCCGTCGGCATCGACGTAGTCGGAGACGGAAGAACCGCCGAGCTTGATTGCTTCGGTGAGGACCTTGATTAGCGCGGCGCGAAGGCGGGTGAGTTCGGCGCGGGTGAGGCGGCCTGCATGACGGGTCGGGCGGATGCCTGCGTGGAAGAGGCTCTCGTCTGCATAGATGTTGCCAACGCCGTGGAGCAGGGACTGGTTGAGCAGCGCGGCCTTGATGGGTGTCTTGCGGTTGTGGAAGAGGGTGATGAACTCTTCGAGACCGATGGTGAGGGGTTCGGCTCCGGGGCCTGCGTACTTTTCTTCGGGCGTTGCGGAGGCGATGACGGAGAGTCGGCCGAAGCGGCGCGCGTCGACGAAGCGTAACTCCTTTCCGCTGCCGAGAGCGAGAATGGCGTGAGTGTGGGCGGGGACCGGGGTGTCGGGTGTGGAGACGAGCAAGCGGCCGGTCATACCGAGGTGGACAAGGAACTGCGCGGATTTTTTGTTACGCGTGAGATCGACGACGATAGTTTTGCCGACGCGATGGACACGATCGATGCGGCTGCCGGTGAGGACTTCGATGATCTCGTCGGGCGCGGACTTGAACGTCTGCGGCTTGTTGCTTGTCCAGACGGAGCGGATGGTCTGGCCATGGATGCGCGCATGGACACCGTTGGCTACGGTCTCGACTTCGGGAAGTTCTGGCATGCCTCTTTGAAGTATAGGTGCTCTCGTACGGTTACCCGAACGGGGGCATGGGGAAAGATGGGATTTGGCCCCAAACGCGCCTAAGCCGCTAACTCCTTGTCGTATTTAGAGTTGTCCAGCAGGGTGCGCTCTGAGGAAGACCTTCGATACGACTTCTTTATGTCCTTTCTATGCACTTTTTATGCCACGGGGACTTGAATGAAAGAGATGTCATCCAGGTAAAGGCTGCACGGCAGGCTGGAAAACAGGAGACAAGACGATGTGGGATGTGGGATGTGTAGCAGCGAGCGTGCTGTTCTTCTTGATTGCGATTGGGTACGCGATGGGCTGTGATCGGTTAGGGACAAAAGGCAAGGAGGCCTGATGGAGACGGTACTGCTTGGCCTCGTGACGGTTGGTCTATTGGTCTACCTGGTGTATGCGCTTCTGCGCCCGGAAAAGTTTTAAGGGGATGTGTTGAATCATGACAGCGAACGGCTGGTTTCAAATCTGCTTTTTCTTTGCGCTTGTACTGATCTGTGCAAAGCCTCTGGGCCTGTACATGGCCCGCGTCTTCGAGCGTGAACGTACCTTTGCCGATGTTGTCTTCCGTCCGATCGAGCGGCTGATCTATCGCCTGACCGGGGTCGACGAGACGCATGAGATGCGGTGGACCGAGTATGCGGTGGTGATGCTGCTGTTCAGCCTGGTAACGCTTCTGGCGACCTATGCGATTGAGCGGCTGCAGCATGCGCTCCCTTTGAATCCTCAGCATCTGGCGAACGTAGCTCCCGATCTTGCGCTCAATACGGCTGTTTCGTTTACTACGAATACGAACTGGCAGTCCTATACACCTGAAGCGACGATGAGCTATCTGACTCAGATGCTCACGCTGGCTTACCATAACTTCTTCTCCGCGGCTGTTGGGATAGCGCTTGCGGTCGCGCTGATTCGTGGAATCTCGCGACGGGAGTCGAAGACGCTGGGCAACTTCTGGGTCGATACGACCAGGGCTTCGTTGTGGGTGCTGTTGCCGGGCTGCCTGATCTATGCGCTGCTCCTGGTATCGCAGGGCGTTGTGCAGAACTTTCGGCCGTATGACCAAGCAAAATTGGTGCAGGCGCAGACTGTAACCACCACCGGCACAGATGGAAAGACAACTACACAGACCGTAACGACGCAGAGCATCGCGCAGGGTCCGGCCGCCTCGCAGGAGGCGATCAAGATGCTCGGCACCAACGGCGGCGGTTTTTTCAATGCGAACAGCGCGCACCCGTTTGAAAATCCCACGCCGCTGTCGAATCTGATGGAGATGTTCTCGATCTTTCTGATTCCTGCCGCGCTGACTGTAACGCTGGGAAGAATGACGAAGGCTCCGAAGCACGGTTGGGCTGTGTTCGCGGCGATGGCTGTGCTCTTCTTCGTCGGGGTCGCGGTTGCTTACTATGCCGAAGCGCAGCCTAACCCGCTGTTGCACTCCGTCAACCAACACGTCACTGCGACGCAGGCTGGCGGCAATATGGAAGGCAAGGAGGTTCGGTTTGGTATCGCCAACTCGGCGCTCTTTGCTACGGTTACAACCGACGCAAGCTGCGGTGCGGTCAACTCCATGCATGACTCGTTCATGCCGCTCGGTGGATTGGTTCCACTGGTCAACATCATGCTGGGAGAGGTCATCTTCGGCGGTGTCGGAGCCGGACTCTATGGCATGTTGATCTTCGTTGTACTGGCGGTCTTTATTGCAGGTCTCATGGTGGGCCGTACGCCAGAGTACCTGGGGAAGAAGATTGAATCGTACGACGTGAAGATGGCGATGTTGTATGTGCTCATCTTTCCGCTGTCGATCCTTGGATTCTCGGCTGTGTCGCTGATGATGCCGCAGCTCGGGCTTTCGTCGCTTGCGAACGGCGGGCCGCATGGTCTTTCGGAGATCCTTTACGCCTACACTTCGGCGACAGGAAATAACGGATCTGCCTTTATGGGGCTGAATGCGAATACGCATTGGTACAACCTGTCATTGAGCGCGGCGATGTTGGTTGGCCGGTTCCTGATGATCGTTCCGATGCTGGCTATCGCAGGAAATCTTGCCGGTAAAAAACTGGTGCCGCCATCGCAGGGAACCTTCCCGGTGCACACACCTTTGTTCACTGTGCTGTTGGTCGGCGTCATTCTCATCGTTGGAGCCCTGACATTCTTTCCAGCGCTCTCGCTCGGTCCTATTCTCGAGCACTTACTGATGCACGCAGGTACAAGCTTCTAGTTCGGAAGAGAAAAAAGTAGATATTTCTATGGCAAATACACGCAAACGTTCGCTCTGGGATACAAAGATAGTCCGTCGTGCGCTGGTCGATGCACTGGTCAAACTCAGTCCGGCCACGATGATGAAGAATCCCGTTATGTTCGTGGTTGAGATTGGCAGTGTGATTACGAGCATCTATCTGCTCGGCGATGTTATCGCGCATCGCGGCTCGTTTCGCTTCGATCTGCAGATCACACTGTGGCTCTGGTTCACGGTTCTGTTTGCGAACTTCGCGGAGGCGATGGCGGAGGGCCGGGGCAAGGCTCAGGCCGATGCGCTGCGACGTGCGAAGTCCGAGACGACAGCAGTTCGGCTTCGCACGGATGGCAGCACCGAGGAGGTCGCGAGTTCGGATCTGCGATCGGGAGATCTCGTTCTGGTCATCGCAGGTAGCATGATTCCCGGCGATGGCGAGGTGATCGAAGGTGTCGCTTCGGTCGACGAGTCCGCGATTACAGGAGAGTCCGCGCCCGTTATTCGAGAGGCTGGCGGCGATCGCTCGGCGGTGACGGGTGGAACGCGATGCCTATCGGACCAGATTAAAGTGCGGATTACTTCGAATCCTGGCGAGACGTTCCTGGATCGCATGATCGCACTGGT
>NZ_LMUR01000018.1:1193738-1334112 GCF_009765825.1 Granulicella sp. L60
GGCCGTCGTCACGCTGCAGCCGATTGCGATCTATTCTCACGCGCCGCAGTCTGTGTTTGTACTCATATCACTGCTGGTGTGCTTGATTCCAACGACGATCGGTGGACTGCTCTCGGCGATTGGCATTGCCGGAATGGACCGGCTGGTGCAGCATAACGTGCTCGCCATGTCGGGTCGCGCAGTGGAAGCTGCGGGCGATGTGAATACCCTGCTGCTGGATAAGACGGGAACGATTACGCTGGGCAATCGCCAGGCATCTGAGTTTATCCCCGCTCCTGGCGTGAGCAAAGATCAGCTCGCCGATGCGGCGCAACTTTCATCGCTGCCTGATGAGACTCCCGAGGGGCGCAGCATCGTCGTGCTGGCGAAAGAGATGTATGGTCTGCGTGGCCGTGAGTTGAGCGAGTTGCAGGCGGAGTTCGTTCCGTTCAGCGCGGTGACGCGTATGTCGGGTGTGAACCTCGATGGACGTATTATTCGCAAGGGCTCGACCGATGCAATTGCCGCGTTTTTAAAGGAGAACGGCGGAAGTCTTCCTGATGAGGTTCGGGCTGCGGTCGAGACGGTTGCACGGAGTGGAGGAACGCCGCTGGTGGTCGCTGAGAATCGTCAGGCCCTAGGCGTGATTCATCTGAAGGATATTGTGAAGGGCGGGATGCGCGAACGGTTTGCGCAGCTTCGCTCGATGGGTATTCGCACAATCATGATTACGGGCGATAATCCTCTGACTGCAGCGGCGATTGCACGCGAGGCCGGCGTCGACGACTTTCTTGCTGAGGCAAAGCCCAAGGACAAGATGGATTTGATCCGTCGTGAGCAGGCCGAGGGCAAGCTGGTCGCGATGACGGGCGATGGTACGAACGACGCACCCGCGCTGGCGCAGGCCGACGTAGGTGTCGCGATGAACACGGGAACGCAGGCGGCGAAAGAAGCGGGCAACATGGTCGATCTCGATTCGAATCCGACCAAGTTGATTGAGATCGTTGAGATCGGCAAGCAGCTTCTGATGACGCGTGGCGCGCTAACCACGTTCTCCATCGCGAACGACGTCGCGAAGTACTTCGCGATTATTCCGGCCATGTTTGCAGCGACATTTCCCGTGCTGAACACGCTCAACATCATGCACCTGAAGACGCCGCAGTCTGCAATTCTTTCAGCGGTGATCTTCAACGCGTTGATCATCGTCGGGCTTATCCCGCTGGCGCTGCGTGGCGTGGGGTACAAGGCCATGTCGGCCGAGGCTCTTCTACGCCGCAACCTCCTTCTGTATGGAGTAGGTGGTCTGATTGCGCCGTTTGTTGGGATCAAGCTGATCGACCTCATCATTACCAGTATTCATCTGTCGTAGAGGATTTTTTATGCGCCGCAATCTCATTACCGCCTTGCTTTATACCGTTGTCACTACTGTTATCTTTGGGCTTGTCTATCCGTTCGTCGTGACTGGCCTTGCGCAAGTTCTATTTCATGACAAAGCGAACGGCCAACTGATTGAGCAGAACGGACAGTTGATCGGGTCTCGCATCATCGGGCAGCCATTTACCGCGGCGGGATATTTTCGCTCACGTCCGTCAGCCGCGGGTAATGGATATGACGCCTCCAACTCTGGCGGTTCGAACTATGCGCCCACAAGCAAGAAGCTGATTGATCGCGTTGCCGGAGATGTTGCGGGGCTGCAGCCGGAGCATCCTAATACGACTATCCCAATCGATCTGGTGACTGCCTCGGCGTCGGGACTTGATCCGGATATTAGTCCGGCGGCTGCGGAGTTTCAGGTCGAGCGTGTGGCTCATGAGCGTCATCTTTCGGAGGATGCAGTTCGCAAGCTGGTCAGTCAACATACAGAAGGGCGCCAGCTAGGATTTCTTGGCGAGCCTCGCGTCAATGTGCTGCTGCTGAACCTGGATCTCGACCGGCTTACGGCATCGAAATAAAAATGGCGGGCTGCTCGGTCAGCCTTTGACCCAGGCCCCATCGATAGATCGCCATGTGTTGGGATTGCGGATTGTGTCTTGAAGTATTGCCGGTAGACGTTCCTGGCGAACTGCGTCATAGCATTGCAGCATGGAGAAGCGCGCAATCGACGCAGGGATGCCGACAGAGGTGAAGCCGGGGTGCGAGGTGGAGGGGTAGGGTCCGCCGTGATTCATTGCAGGACTGACTGCCACTCCGGTCGGCATCTTGTCATTCAGGAGTCGACCTACCTTTGCGCGAAGTAGAGGTTCAATCACGCGATAGGATGCATCGTCGGAGCCTGACTTTGCGGAGTAGATGCTGCCGGTCAGGTTTCCTTCGAGCAGCCGCAGGATGGCTTCAAGTTGATTCTGGCTTGTGATGGTGATGGCAAGGGTGGCATTGCCGAATATCTCAAGCTGCAACTCGCGGGGTGCGGCGAGAAACTGGGCTGCGGTGGCTCGTAGAAGAGTGTTGGCGTAGCGATAGCCTTCGCCTGGCGCGAAGGCTCCTCCGGTGACCAGGAGCGCACCGGCCTTTGTGAGTGCGGTTACTCCCTTGTGTAACTGGTTGCGGCCGGCTGCGGAGAGCAGAGGCTGAATGGAACGCTCACTAAAGACTTTTGCGATCTGGCTGAGGAATGGCTCTGTCTGTGGAGTCTCGAAGACAAGTATCAAGTTGGGGCTTGTGCAGAACTGACCTGCGCCCGCGAGGCAACTATCGACGAGCTCCTGGGCCAGTTGCTCTCCGCGTTCGGCGAGTGCTCCAGGAAGGATGATGATGGGATTGATACTCGACATCTCAAGATAGATTGGCTTGCCGGCGTCTTCGGCGGCGCGGCGCAGATGCAGACCGGCGTGGCGGCTGCCAGTGAAGCCTATCGCTCCTACGCGCGGATCGCTGACCAGCTTGAGGCCATTCTCGTTGCTGACGTTATAGATCATTTGGACGGTGCCGGACGGAAGGCCAGTCTCTTCGACTGCTTTGAGGGCTTGCTCGGCCAGCAGGCGAGTGGTATTAGGGTGCAGAGGGTGAGCCTTGGCGATGACGGGATTTCCCGCGGCGATGGCAGCGGCAAAGTCGCCGCCACTAACGCCATTGAATGCAAACGGAAAATTGTTAGGGCCGAAGACGATCACTGGGCCGATGGCAGCGAAGCAGGAACGAATATTTTTCTCGAGGTCGAGGGTAGGACGGCGCCATGATTCTTCACGAACAGCAGCGGCCGCCTGACGGAGCTGATTCGTCGTGCGTGGAAGCTCGACGTCTTTCAGGCGTGGGGTAACAGGGAGCGCCGTCTCTTCGGATGCAGCCTGAATGATGGCGTCGGCGGCAGATTCAATGTTGCGCGCATAGGCTTCAAGAAAAGCGGCGATGCGTGAAGGCTCGATCGAACGAAGTTCGACGGCAGCTTTGGCGGCAGCGGCGAGCGCTTGATCGCAATCGGCCCATCGGCTGATGGGAAAAGCGGTTGGCAGGGTCTGACCGGTCGCCGGATTTTCCGCGTGGAAGGTTGCTTCTACATCGGCCATCCGCCATGCGCCGTCAATTAGTACCTGAGCCACACTCATTCTGTCTTCCTCTCGGCTACGCTGATATAAAGCTGCCTGCCATCTATGTTATCCGTATCGTCCGGTGATTGCTTTGGATCTTGAAATTGAATTCGCTAATCACCCACTACTGAGATGCATCAGTGTTATGCATACATTCGAGGCGGTCAGTTGACTAACTTCTGCCGCCACTGATAGAGTTCGTTCGATCTTCAAACAATAATTTATCCGTGTTGAAATTTAGTTTACTGAGAGAAGTTCCCAGGATTCGGTATCTTGCAGATCGCGCAGAGCGATAACGGCGTGCCAGCCCGCTCGCTGATTAGGATTGAAAAAGATGCAGTCTATCTCCAGACGAAGCTTTCTCGCAGCAGCTGCAACAACGGCCACGATGTGTGCGGCACAGCCGCTCTTCGGTATGGCCGCGGAATCTAAATCTCCTTTCAATGTGGCTGTTATTACTGACGAGATCTCGCAGGACTTCGACCATGCATGTTCTGTCGCAGCCAACGAGTTTGGGCTTCAATGGGTTGAGCTGCGCGGTATGTGGAATAAGAGCCTTCAGGATCTGACCGAAGCAGAGATCGCTGAAGCGCAGAAGATACTTTCGAAGTATGGTTTGCGAGTCACGGATATCGCAAGTCCACTCTTCAAAGCTCACTGGCCTGGGGCACCGAAGTCCCAGTACGGCCCGAAGAACGATGCTCTCAGCGGTGATGCGATTCTGAAGCACCAGGACGAGGTTCTGATGCGAAGCGTCGTTCTGGCTAAACAGTTCAAAACTGACAAGGTGCGCTGCTTCGACTTCTGGCGATTGGATGATGTAGCTCCTTATCGCGTGGCGATCGATGCAAAGCTGCAGGAAGCCGCGGACGAGTGCGGGAAGCAGGGCATCCTCCTGGTCATAGAAAATGAATTCGAGTGCAACACCGCAACAGCGCGAGAGGCCGCGCGAACGCTCTCGGCCGTGCCGTCTCCTCACTTTGCGATGAACTGGGATCCGGGCAATGCCGTGATGCGCGGCGAGATGGATGCCTTCCCCGGAGGCTGGGATCTGCTTCCGAAGCGGCGCATCTGCCACTGCCACGTCAAGAATGCTGTGAAAAACGCCAGCGGCAAGGTTGAATGGTCGCCGGTGGATATAGGTATCATCGATTGGGTCGCGCAGTTTCGTGCGCTGGAAAAAGTAGGCTACTGTGATGCTGTCAGTCTCGAGACCCACTGGCGCGGCGCAGGGAGCAGTGAGGAGTCCAGCCGTATCAGCTGGGCTGGGATGAGGAAGGCGCTACAAGATTCAGGCACGCTTTAGACGATCGTATGCGGAGACTATTTGATTCGCGATTTACCAAAAAAAACTTTTCAGCTTCCGCCTTCGTCCATTTGAGTACACCTCTGGATGCTTGCAGTCTCACTTGAAGTAAACGACACATACTCGCTGTTTCGCATTCTTTGTTTTCCAAGGAGAGAAGATGATTACCCGACGAAAGTTTCTCGACACACTGGCAGTAGGAGCAGCTGGGATGGCTGTGGGGACAACCGCAAAGAGCTACGCACAGATCCTCGGCTCCAACGATCGAATTAACTTCGCGGTGATTGGTCTGAACTCGCGAGCCTATGCTCATCTTTCAGGGCTCAAGGCAAACAAGGCTAACGCTCGCATCTCGCATGTATGCGATGTCGACAGCAACACTCTGAAAAAATTCGCTGCTAATACCCAGCAGGAGATGGGTGAAGCTCCTGCCACGGATAAGGATTTTCGCAACATTCTTCGGCTGAAAGAGATCGATGCCATCACGATTGCGACGCCCGATCACTGGCATACTCCGATGGCTATCGCCGGGCTGCAGGCGGGCAAACATGTATACGTCGAAAAGCCTTGCAGTCACAATCCCGCGGAGGGCGCGCTTCTGATACAGGCTCAGCAGAAGTATGGCAAGCTGGTGCAGATGGGCACTCAACAGCGTTCGTCGCCGCACACGATCGAGATCGTCGACAAGATCCACAATGGTCTGGTCGGCCGCGCCTACTTCGCGAAGGCCTGGTACAGCAATGTAAGAAAGTCCATCGGGATCGGGAAAGAAGCGCCGGTACCGCCGCAGCTCGACTGGGATCTGTGGCAGGGGCCCGCTCCGCGCAGAGCCTATAAAGACAACGTTCAGCCGTACAACTGGCACTGGTTTAAGATCTACGGCACCGGGGAGGCGCTCAACAATGGTACTCACGAGGTGGATGTCTGCAGGTGGGCGCTTGGTGTCGACTATCCGCACAGTATTTCATCTTCGGGAGGAAGGTATCAGTTCAAGGACGACTGGCAGTTCTACGACACGCTGGTCACCAGCTTCGAGTATGAGGACAAGCTGATCTCGTGGGAGGGCAAGTGCTGCAACGGCATGAAGTATTACAACCGCGATCGCGGCTCGACCATCATGGGCACCACCGGCACTATACTTATAGATCGGGATGGCTACGAGGTCTATGATCTGAAGGGCAATAAGACGGATGAGTTTAAGACGGGTAAGGCGACCTCGTCGACCGATCTTCTTGGCCGTGACTCCATGACCGACGCTCACTTTGCGAACTTCATCGCGGGCATCCAGAAGGGAGAGAAGCTTCACGCTCCCATTGAAATCGGCAATGTGGCTGTCACGATGCTTCAGCTCTCAAACATCGCGTGGGAGGTGAACCGTGAGTTGCAGCTTGATACAGCGGACGGGAAGATCCAGAAGGACTCCGAAGCGATGAAGATGTGGGGGCGTGAGTATGAGAAGGGTTGGGCGCCGCACTTGTAAATCAAAGCAGGTGATAAAGCAGGCGATCGCTTACTGGCGATCGCCTGCTTTTTTTGCTCTGAACTTTAGAAAAGCTTGCCCAGTGTGAAGATGAACTTGCGATGTCCGTCGTCGCCGATGGCAGGCGTCAGTGTAATAACACCGAGCGGAGTTTCGGCAACTAAACCGAAGACGACATCCTGGCGTGTAATCGTGAGCGCATTTGGTGCGCGTATCTGTCCGGCCTCGTATGCCGCGCCAATATAGATGCTCTGGCCCAGGGGAGCGGGTAGCTGTGCGATTCGTCGTAACAAAGCCGGCGAGAGCAAAAAGTAATCGGTACCTCGATACTCGTCGAACGCGCTGGCCGAAAGCCTAAGAGGACCGCCGAGAGTAAAACGAAACGGTTGAGCGACGTCGCGGTTGAACATTGTTCCGCCCTCAGCCACCATGACGAAGACCTCTTTGCCGATCTCATGTGAGAAGCTGACGCGTGTTGTGATCTGCGGCGCATTCGGGCTTGCAACGGCGCTGTAAAGATATCCGGCGTCGGTCGTCCAGCGAATACCGTAGTGTGGAATCAACGCACGGTCCTGGTTGTCAAAGGTGTAGCGAATATGTCCGCGCTGCATCTGACCAAAGACATCGGCTTCATTGTCTGAGCCGACCTGAGTTTGCCAGCGGATGTTGTCACTCTCCCATCCGGCGCGGAGTTCCTGGCTGCGTTGATTGCTCCAGCCGATATCTACACCGCCGCCTGCGCTCTGCAGAAGGCGTTCGGAGAGCCTGTGCTGATCCTGATAGATATAGAACGGCTGACGCAGGATGCCGCCGTGTGGAGCGAGGAAGACGGCTCCTGCAGGGCCTTTCGTGTCGAACAGCTTGCGGTAGTATTCACCGTCCAGCTGGGTCAGGAAGCCGACTTTGATATTGGCGCGAAGCTCGGAGCCGTAGCCTCCCAGGTCCTGGTAGAGGAAGATGCCCTCGGCGGTCGCACGGCTTGTGCCCCCCGCCTGTGCTTCGACGTTCGCACCGGTGATGAGGAAGGGCGGGCCTGTCTTCTTATCTGTAACCGTTACAAGCACGATTGGACGTTCCGAGATAGATGATGATGCATCGGGGCGCTCATAGCCGATGGTGTAGTCGGCTTCGTAGCGGCCATCGCTGCGGATATCGTCGAGCAGCGACTCGATCGCCTTCGTATCGACCGGATGGTTCACAAGCGGCATGAACTCCCGTTCGACTGCACGCGTGACACTTGTGTTGGGCGCCTTGACGCGAACACGTAGAAGATTTCCCGGTGGTCCAGGCCGTCGTCCCGCGCGCTGCACAAGGTAGTCCGACCACTGAGTTTCACTCAATGCGTACTTCAGCAGTGCTTCTTTCTGCTTTTCTGCGGCCTCGTAACCGCGTGCAGCCAGCTCCTTCGACTTCAGGTAGTCCGTGTCGTTGAAGCCGGAGATGTCTGGTTCGATGACCACGTTAGCAAGTTTCCGTGAAGCACGTTCATTGCCTTCGATAGCAACGGCGAAGCTGCGCTGTAGCACGCCGAGGATGGAGTCAAGGTCCCCTTTGCCCACTGGCTTTAGAGGGACGCTGACCGCGAGGACAACATCTGCTTGCATCGCGTGGACTGTCTGTGTCGGAAGATTCTCAAGTACGGCACCGTCGACGAACTCGTGACCACTCAATTCAAAGGGCTGAAAGATGCCAGGCAGAGAGACGGACGCGCGTACAGCGTCTGGAATGGAGCCACGGGCAAACGTTACCGTGCGAGCTTCGTTCAGGTCCGTAGACAGGCAGCGAAAGGGGATGGGAAGTTTGTTGAAGTCGGTGCGGTCGTCGTAGCGAAGAAACTCGCGATCGAGAAATGCGTTCAGACCCTGGTCGATGAGTACGCTGTTGCGAAGCGAGACGCCGTGCTTCAGTCCGATGGTCAGGCCGTTCGGCAACTCCCGGGCATCTTCGCGCCGGCGAAAGCTGCGGCTCTTGTACGCCGTCCTAAAGCTGAAGACGTTATTGAAGACCTCATCCGTGGTGGCAGACTTAAGTTCATCGATGGACTTTCCCGTTGCGTAGAGTGCGCCGACAAGACCACCCATACTCGTGCCTGCGATCATATCGACAGGGATGTGATGATCTTCAAACCACTCGAGTACACCGATCTCCGTCATGGCCAGCGCGCCGCCGCCACCCAGGGCGAGGCCGATTCGTGGACGATTGGTTGGGCCAGGTGGAGGAGCGGCGGGTGCTGTAGCGGGCATGGGGAGTGGCGTTCCGCTGGCGGTCTTACTACCGCCGCCCTGTTCTCCATTTTTTCCTGCATCTGGAGTCGTTCTCGCTGGTACAGAATTCTGGACATTTTTGCTGCCAGTCTGTGTGGTCTGTGCTGCGGATTGGGCTTCGCTATTCGGTGAGGTCGGTATCGTACTCTGCCCGTACAGAGAAGAGGCAAAGCCAGCCGATAGAAGGAAGACCAGAGTGCGACGGAGTGATGTCCCCCACGGACCTGAAGAGGCGCTCATCTTTATAGGCTACATAAAAGTAAGAGGCATTCGCTATTGAGAGCTAAATTTGAGGGCGTCACATCAAACAACATTTTATGCGGGCGTAGCAAATGCGATCTCTACATGAACTGCGCGATCTTTTCGAGTTCTTCCTGTAAGCACCGCAGCGAACACCCGATTGCCTCCATGTGGAAGGCTGCTTTACGAGCGTCCTGCGTTGACACCCCATAGCCCCGCGCGGCGAGAAAGCTGCTGATCAGATCCGCGGCTTGCCAGGAGTCAAGTCCGGACTTCAACAGATCTTCGCGCAGACCGGTGAGGTCGGCTTCGGCAAACTGTTCGATGTGGATCTTCTTTTCCTTCGTCATTGCCCGTTCTCCCGGTGTAAATGCGTATGTCACCGCCCACTCATTAGACGTGAGAGACGGATTGAAGGAGTTCCTTATTCTAATGGGACCCTAATTCACGTCTCTGAGTTGCGTCGTTTGATAAAGTTACGGACATTTGCCGCGAGAAGTTTCAGTTTGGGAAAATTAGGTTGCTCGATTCGCTAGAAGGACGGGAATGCCATCGACGACGGGATAGCAGCGCCCGCAGCCCAGGCAGCGTATCCCACTGGCCTCAAGCTGTAGATCTTGTTGGCAGACGGGGCAGACAAGCCAATGCAGATCCTCCTCCTTCGGTTGTTTTACACTCATTCCTCTATCTTATCGATCACAGGTGACAGTGGGAACTGAGAGCGCGATACCATGGAAGAGATGAATATAACTCCACTTGTTTTAGATGGTATTGCGATTGCTGGGCAGATCAAGGCTGAGGTCGCAGTTGAAGTCCAAGAGCTTGCCGCTCGTGGAATCACTCCCGGTCTGGCCGTAATCCTTGTCGGCGAGGTGCCGGCCTCGCAGATCTATGTTCGCAGCAAGGTAAAGACCTGCGGGGAACTGGGCATCTTCAGCGAGATGATCACACCGCCCGAGAGCATTACGACTGACGAGATGCTGGCGCTGGTGGCGGAGTTGAATGCACGTGAAGATATCGACGGCATTTTGATTCAGCTACCGCTGCCGAAACATGTCGACACGAAGCGCTTGCTGGAGGCGGTATCTCCGGACAAAGACGTCGATGGATTTCATCCCGTCAACGCAGGACGTCTTCAGAGCGGACAGCCCGGGCTCGCTCCCTGTACGCCCGCAGGCATTATGGAGATCCTGCGTCGCAGCGGTTTGCCGGTCGCGGGTCAAAACGCTGTCGTTGTGGGGAGGTCGGACATCGTAGGCAAGCCCGCGGCGATGATGCTTCTGAATGCATCGGCAACAGTCACAATCTGCCACAGCAAGACCGCTGACCTGGCAAAGTTCACGCGGGAGGCCGATCTGCTTGTCGCCGCAATTGGACGGCCTGGTTTTGTCACTGCGGAGATGGTAAAGCCGGGAGCGACCCTGATCGATGTCGGCATCAATCGGGTGACCGATGCCGCCGAGGTGGAAGACTACTTTCCCGGCGATGCAGGTCGTGCGGCAACCTTCGCCAAGCGCGGCTCGGTTGTCGTCGGAGACATTCACCCGGCAGCGTTTGCCCTCTCCGGGGCATATACTCCTGTTCCGGGCGGAGTGGGCGCGCTCACCATCGCGATGCTGATGCAGAACACGGTGACAGCGGCTAAGCTGCGGCGCGGCATCTCTTTAGGGAAACACTAACCTGTATGCTGCGCGTTGGACTTACTGGCGGTCTCGGAAGCGGAAAGTCGACCGCAGCAAAGATGTTTGCGGCGCTCGGGGCCCAGGTCCTGCAGGCTGATGTGATCGGGCGTGAGTTGATGGAGCCCGGACAGCAGGTATATTGTGCGATCGTCGCTCGCTTTGGCATCGGAGTCGTGCTGGCTGACGGCAGGCTCGACCGTACGGCTTTGGCGCGAATCGCCTTCGAGGACGGCAGGGTCGAAGATCTGAATGCGATCGTGCATCCGGCTGCCATTGCACGTCAGATGGAGTTGATTGAGGTGATCTTCCGGGCTGATCCTAATGCGGTGGTCATTGTGGAGTCGGCGTTGATCTTCGAGACCAATTACAGCGAGGCCAGCACCCGCCCCAACGTCGATGCTGGCGCTGGTGTCGATTTGCAGCAGCCGTCGAACCGAAGACTCTGGCATAGCCGGTTTGACCGAATCGTTCTCGTCACGGCGTCGGAGGAGTCGAAGATTGCGCGTTTTGTGGCTCGCTCTACGATGCCAGGCGAGCCCATCACTGCTGAGCGCCGAGCCGAGCTCGAGGCTGAAGCGCTGCGGCGGCTTGCACGCCAGATCCCCGACGAGCGGAAGGCGTCCATGTGCGACTACGTCCTGACCAACGGCGGCTCCTTGACCGAACTGGAGTGGCAGGTTGACCGGCTATGGCCGATCCTGCAGGCGCTGGCCAACGGGCAGACCCAATAAGCAGACCAAACTCTACCCAGCTAGATACAATCGATAGTGTATGCAGGCTGCGACCTGCAATTTGAGATCAGGTTGTGACTACGATGAAACTGCGTCCAGTTCTGCTTGTTGTGCTTCTCCTCTCCGGCTTCTACTATCTCACCACCCATGTGGGGTCGACAGGCGCGATTGTGCCCTGGCTGCATCGTGCAGCGGTGCCGGCGGGGCCAAACGCCAGTACCGCTGCGGTCACTGGTCCGCTGGGGAGCTTTGAGCTGACCGAGGCCCACGCCGCGCCAGCCTACGATACCGAAGAACAACAGAACATCGCCGTCTATAAGAAAGCTCTACCTTCCGTTGTGAACATCACCTCCACCGCGGTTGCCTTCGACTTCTTCTACGGGCCGGTGCCTCAGCAGGGACAGGGATCAGGCTTCATCCTCGACAAGCAGGGCCACATCCTCACCAACAATCACGTCATCGATAACGCCCAGCGGGTCGAGGTCACGCTCTACGACAAACACAAGTACAAGGCCACCGTGGTCGGCGTCGACAAGGGCCACGACCTGGCCTTGCTCCAGATTGCGAATGCGCCCAACCTCGAGCCGGCCACACTCGCTGAGTCGCAGAGCCTCATCGTGGGCCAGCGAGTCTACGCTATTGGAAATCCCTTCGGCCTATCCGGCACGATGACGCGCGGCATCATCTCAGCGATCCGTTCTATCCGCGGTCCGCAAGGCAATCCCATCGAAGACGCGATCCAAACCGACGCCAGTGTTAACCCCGGCAACTCCGGGGGGCCGCTACTCAACTCGCGCGGCGAGGTCATCGGCATTACCACCCTCATCGCTTCCAACGGGGCCGACCAGTCCTCCGGCATCGGGTTTGCGATTCCGATTAATACCGCCAAGGCCGTCATCGCCGACTTCGCCAAGTACGGCCGGGTACGCCGCCCTTCGCTCGACATCGTTCCCCTGCCCATAGGCCCGGACATCGCCGAACAGATCGGTCTTCCGGCAGACTACGGCATCCTGGTTCAGCGTGTCCTTCCTGGCGGCGCCGCGGAGAAGGCTGGCCTCAAGGGCGGCACGCAGCGTGCTTACCAAGGCAATATTCCCGTCATGCTCGGTGGCGATCTGATCGTAGCGATGGACGGTCAGGAGATCACCAATGCGCAGGATCTCTCTGCTGTCATGACCTCCCACCGTGCCGGCGATGAGGTCACCATTAGCATCTTCCGAGGCCGCAAGCGGATGGACCTCAAAGTGAAGCTTGACGACGCTACGACCCAACAGGACCAGACCGGCCACGAGACCTAGCCTCCGTGAGAGACTTGGCCGCTTTAGTTAGATTGACGTAGTGTCCAAGCTTCGGTGGATATACCGTCGTTCCCTCACCTCATACATTTCGCTCAATACTCGCGCAATCGCCTCCGGATAAGCCAGATGCTCTTGTTCAAGAATGCGTGCCGAGAGCGAGTCGTCGGTGTCGTCGTCGTGAACCGGTACGGTCTTCTGCAGAATGATCACACCGTGGTCCACCGCCTCATCGACGAAGTGCACCGTGCAGCCTGCCACCTTCGCACCGTAGTTCAACGCCTGCGCCTGCGCGTCTAATCCCGGAAACGCCGGAAGCAGCGAAGGATGTACGTTGAGGATGCGATTCGGAAACGCTGCGACAAATCCTGGCGAGATGATCCGCATGTACCCTGCGAGGCAGACCAGGTCGACCTTATGCTGATGTAGTCGCGCGATCATCTCGGCATCGTGGTCAGCACGCTTCCGTCCGGCGGAAGGAACCGAAAACGCAGGCAGATGAAGCTCACGCGCGACCGTCAGCCCCGGAGCGTCCTCAAGATTTGAGAGCACAACCGCAATCTCCGCGCCTTGCAGCCGGCGTTCCTGAATAGCTTTTGCAATAGCGAGAAAGTTCGAGCCTCTGCCAGAGAGGAGGATGCCCAGGCGTTTCATAGATAATTCCTCTCTAACGATTTTAGGTGAGTCGGCAGACTTATGACTCGCCTCCAATCCTGGAGACGAGTCTCTCTCAGCGTCTAGTTGTAGACGACTTTACGTTCCCCGCGCGTCACACGCCCGATAATGCAGTGGCGCTCATTCGCGCGATTCAGAATCGCCTTGGCCTTCTTGATCTTCTCGGCTGGAATGACTGCGATCAGTCCGATCCCCATGTTGAACGTTCGAAGCATCTCCTCCTCCTCGACGTTTCCCAGATGCTGCAGGTGTTCAAATAGCGGCGGTACGGTCCAGCTTGCAAGGTCGACCACGGCTCCCATGCCCTTGGGGAGAATGCGCGGCAGATTCTCCGTAATTCCTCCCCCGGTAATATGTGCCATGCCGCTAACGACCTCGGCCCCGGTCAGCTTCTTGATTACGGAGAGGTAGCTTCGGTGTGTACGCATCAGAGCCGCGCCGGTCTTGTCTTTCAACTCGTTTATGTACTGATCCGGACCGTACTTCGCGACCTCGAACAGAAGCTTGCGCGCAAGCGAGTAGCCGTTGGTATGCAGACCGTTCGAAGGTAGTCCCACCAGCACATCGCCAATCTGGATGTGTTCGCCCGTAATAATCTTTTCGCGGCTCACCGCGCCGATGATCGTGCCTGCAAGATCGTACTCTCCGTCGGCGTAGAAGCCTGGCATCTGTGCGGTCTCGCCACCGATTAGTGCGCAGCCGTTGGCTCTGCAGGCTTCGCTGATGCCTTGCACAACGGTCTCGATGACCATGTCTTCTAGCTTTCCCGAAGCCAGGTAGTCTAGAAAGAACAACGGCGTAGCGCCTTGCACGGCGATGTCGTTTACGCAGTGGTTTACAAGGTCCTGTCCAACTGTGTGGTGAATGCCAAGATCGAATGCAACCTTCAGCTTCGTCCCTACACCATCCGCGCTCGAGACCAGCACGGGATTGGGAAACTTTTCGAGGTCGAGCGCAAACAGGCCGCCAAACCCGCCAATCTCCGAGAGCACCTGTTTGTTAAATGTCTTGCGTGCAAGCATTTTGATCCGCTGTTTGCTGCGGTCGCCGCTGCTGATGTCCACACCTGCGTCAGCATAGCTGATGGGCTTTTTCGCTGGGGCGTTGGAATCGCCGGACTGTTTCTTGCCTGTAGTCCTGGTCGCCGCGGCCTTGCTTTCCGTAGTCCTGGTGGTGGCCTGTCTCAGTCCGGCTGCCTTGCTTTCCGCAACGGCGCGAAAGGAACCGTCGGGTGCGGCTGCTAAAGGCTCCGTGGATTTTGGCTGCGATGCGGTTCCGTTGTGGGTGGCGGTGGAATCGGGCATGGGGGAGGTCTCATCCGGCAAGGTCGTGCTCCATAAAGTAGTGCATCAAATGAAGAATTTAAGTCTAGCAGTAAGAGGTTCAAAGCCTCGTAAAACGACCGTTATTCGTCGAACGAAAGATGTACGGTATGGGAAACTGCGCTGCAGTCTCTATGATAATCCTCCCTGAAGCTGTTAAAAAGCGCTTGTCCTGCCGGACGGGCCGCCTACTCAGCGGGAGGTCGCTTCGTGACTTTTGTACCGGGCTTGGTGGGGCTGACTTCTTGGGGCCTCGCGATGCTCGGCGGAGGATGATTCCGACCAGCGGGAGGACCTTTGCTGTCGATGGCTGCGTGACCGGTATACGCGTCGCGAAATGACCTCCCGCTGAGTAGGCGGCCCGTCCGGCAGGAGCCTCTTATACTGGCACTATGTCACGGAACCTTACCCGCTCGCGTCAGTTACAGCTTCGCGCTGAAAGATTTCTTCCCGGAGGCGTTGACTCGCCGGTGCGTGCGTTCCGCGCTGTGGGTGGCGACCCACCCTTCGTGACCCGCGCCGAAGGTGCCTATCTCCACGATGCCGACGGAAACCGCTACCTCGACTTCTTCGGATCGTGGGGTCCCATGATCCTTGGGCACGCCTTTCCGCCGGTAGTCGAGGCGATTCAGCAGGCCGCGGCCAAGGGTGCGAGCTTCGGCGCGTCTACCGCGGCGGAGGCCGATCTGGCCGAACTTGTCACCCGATGCTTTCCCTCGGTCGAGAAGCTGAGGTTTGTCAGCTCCGGCACCGAGGCTTGTATGTCGGCTGTGCGCTTGGCCAGGGGGTTCACGGGGAGAAATTTTGTGGTCAAGTTCGAAGGCTGCTATCACGGACACTCCGATGCCATGTTGGTGAAGGCTGGGAGTGGGGTGGCTACGCTGGGTATTCCTGGGTCGGCCGGGGTGCCGGTGGAGACGGCGATGCACACCCTGGCGCTGCCGTTCAACGATCTAGAGGCGGTTAGAACGGTATTCGCTGCGCGGGGTGCTGAGATCGCCTGCGTCATTGTGGAGCCTGTGGTGGGCAATGCGGGGACGATTGCGCCCGCTGCCGGTTACCTGCAAGGGCTCCGTGAGATCACGGCTGAGTATGGCTCGCTCCTGATCCTTGACGAGGTGATGACTGGCTTCCGCCTGTCGCTGGGCGGCGCGCAGCAGGTCTACGGCGTGACCCCGGATCTTACGACGCTGGGTAAGATCATCGGCGGCGGTTTGCCCTGCGGAGCGTTCGGTGGGCGGGCGGATGTTATGGAATTTCTTGCTCCGCTGGGGCCGGTGTACCAGGCGGGGACGCTGAGTGGGAATCCGCTGGCGATGGCGGCGGGGATTGCGACTCTTCAGCACCTTCTCGACCATGAGGAGGCGGTCTACGGCGGCCTTGAGACGACTACGGCGAGGATCGCTGAAGGCGTCGCGATGGTTGCGCGCGAGGCGGGTGTTCCGCTGACGGTGAACCGCGTGGGTTCGATGTTCACCTGGTTCTTTACACCGCAAGTTGTCACCGACTTTGCTTCGGCGGCGACTTCGGATACGGCGGCGTTCGGCAGATTTCACCGCGCGATGCTCGATGCGGGTGTCTGGCTTCCGCCGAGCCAGTTTGAGGCGGCTTTTGTCTCGACCGCGCATGGCGAGGCTGAGATCGGCATGGTGCTGGAGGCGGCCCGGAGCGCGCTGCGGGTTTAGGCGGCTGCGGGGGTGCCTTTGGGCTCCATCCAGATTTTTCCTGCGCCCATGAGGACGACGAGCACGACGGCGCAGAACGCGAAGACGTGGCGGACGCCGATGTGTTCGGCGAGGATGCCGCTGAGGATGAGGCCGGAGATCTGCGCGGTGAAGATGATGGACATGAAGGTAGAACCGACTCGTCCCATGAGGGCGGGAGGGGTCTCCTGCTGGAAGAGTGTCTGCGACGGGATGATGATGCCTGCCACGGCGAAGCCGATGATGAAGTCACCGAGGATGGTGGACCAGAGATGGGGCAGGGCGGTCAGGATGACGAGGCCGATGGCGATGCCGCAGAGGCCGGAGTAGACGAGCAGGGTGTTCTTGAGCTTCTTGCCGAGGGTGTTGAGGCCGTTGATGCCGACGAGCATACCGAGACCGATCATCGCGGAGGCGACGCTGAAGGCCTTGGTGGAGCCGTGGAGCGAGTCGCGGACGTAGATGGCGATGAGCGGGCCGAAGCAGCCGAGGACGAACATTCCGGCGGCCATGGCGAGGATGACGAAGAGCAGGGCGGCGTGGTGCAGGATGAAGTTGATTCCCTGCTTCATGTCGAGCCAGATCTTTCCGAGCGCGGAGTGGCCTTCGCTGTTGGGGTCGGAGGGTGTTGCGGGATGGGGTGCCGGGGCTGCGGGCTTGAGGAAGGGGACGGAGGCGATGAGCAGGGCGGAGCCGACGAAGCTGGCGGAGTCGAAGAGATAGCAGCTCATAGAGCCGAGATAGGAGACCATGAGGCCGGCGATGGCGGGTCCGATGATGCGCATGCCGAACATGACCTGCTGCATGAGCGCGTTGGCGGAGCGGAGGCCGTGGAGGGGGACGGCGGAGCGGATGGCGACACCCTGGGCAGGGCCGAAGAAGCTGGAGATGATGCTGATGGCCGCGAGGACGGCGTAAAAGTGCCAGGTGCGGTTGGCGAAGATGAGCAGGAGGACGAGGGCGGCGCGGATGGAGTCGCTGGAGACCATGGTGGTCTTGAGGGGCCAGCGGTCGACGAAGACTCCGGCCATGATGCCGAGGACGGCGATGGGCAGCATGTAGGCGATCTGGACGCCGGTGATCTGCTGGGCGTTGCCGTGGAGCTTGAAGGTGAGGACGTTGATGACGGCGAAGAGGGCGAGGAAGTCTCCGAAGACGGAGATGACCTGCGCGTACCAGAGGCGGCGCATCATGGAGATGCGCAGAACTGCCCCCATGGAGAGCGGTTCGGGCAGCTCGGGGTCGAGGACGGTTTTTGGAGTCGACTCGGCTGGGGCCGGGTTGGTAGAGGCTGTGCTCATGGGCGGTTCGCCTATGGTACCGGAGTTTTGGCTGTTTGGAGATCTGATTCGAGCCAACGCTCGGGGGTGACAAATTTTATTGCGGGGAGGGCGGCGTAGTGGGTGAGGAGGAGGTTGGTGGCCTCGACGGTGGGGAGGCGGGGCTGGCCGAGGGAGGTGTGGCCGCCGTCGTGGAGGACGATGTTGGAGGCACGGTTTCGCCGCTGGTTGTGAGCGATCTTCTGCATGGTTCTGGAGGCGATCTCGGTGGCGTCGATGGGCTTCCAGTCGCCGGGGAGGATGTTCCAGTTGACGGGGGTGAGGCCGAGCTCGCGGGCGATGCGGAGGGCCAGGGGGCTGCGGGCGCCGTGGGGTGGGCGCAGGTAGCGGACGGGGACGCCGAGGGTGTCTTCGAGGAGGGCGTTGCAGTCGCTGAGCTCCTGGCGGATGCGGGAGGCGGACTGCCAGGCGAGCCAGGGGTGGGTCATGGTGTGGTTGCCGATGAGGTGTCCGGCGGCGGCGATGGCGCGGGTGATCTGGGGGCGCTGGCGGACGTAGCGGCCGATGAGGAAGAAGGTGGCGCGGGTGTTGTGGCGGGCGAGGACTTCGAGGAGGCGCTCGGTGGCGACGTCGTTGGGGCCGTCGTCGTAGGTGAGGGCGATCTCGTTGGGGTTGGGGCCGGCGATGAGGACTTTGCCGAAGAGCTGGGACTGGGCCGAGAGGGCGGCGTAGGTGAGGGTGGAGGCGGCGGCGAGGAGGGAGGCTGCGGCTATGGTGGTGGCGGTCTGCGGCATGGCGTCCTTTCCCCTGCGCATGGGGTACCCCCTCCCCTGGGGGTACCCCATGCTAAATCATTTTGATGCAATGGTTTGCGAAATGTGGTGTCGCTAAATATTTCTAAACAAATGGGTTACGTCTAAATATGTCCATCGAAAAGGGTTACGGATTTTGGTGCTGTTTGCAATGAGAAAAGCTCCGGTGGGTGCCGGAGCTTTTTCTAGTCTGTATCCAGTATAGCTTCTGGAGGGAAACTGCTGCGCAAGGGCTATCTTGATGGTTTTGAATGGGTTATGGCGAACGAGGGCTTGACAGGCGTTTGTGGCGAATCGATTTGCTGTGCTTTGGGCTCGTTGGCAGAGGACAGGAAGGCATACCCCAGGGGCTAAAGCCCCCATTCTTTAGCGAGGCCGAGAGACCCAAGGCTAAAGCCTTGGGATACCTCAGAAGCAAAAGCATTAGAGTGGCCCCTAGATGCATCGACCTCCTGTAGAGGGATGCGGAGCTGTCTCGGATGTGGTGCGAGATAAGGAGAGAGTATTGGGACGTTGAGGGTATGGCAGGTCCTTCGACTGCGCCTCTCGCGGTGAGACTGCGAGAGGCTCCGCTCAGGATGACAACTTCTATGTCAATCCATCAGTTACGCTCAGGCTATATGTCGATACTGGCTAGGTAGCTTTGGCTATCTCATAAGCAAACGCGTCAGACACTACTTGCTTCACTACCTGCTTTTGGCGGTGATTTGTTACTGCTTTTGTTTGAGGAGGGCGAGGACCTCTTCGGCGTGGCCTTCGGGTTTGACCTCTTCGAAGATGTGGAGGAGGCGCTGGCCTTTGCCGGTGTCGGGGCTGATGAGGTAGGTGGTGCGTTTGACGCCCTTGACGAGCTTGCCGTACATGTTCTTCGGCTTGACGAGGTCGTAGCGGTTGATGAGCTCCATGTCGGGGTCGGCGAGGAGGTCGTAGGGGAGGTCGTACTTGTCTTTGAACTTCTTCTGGTCCTTGACGGTGTCGCGGGAGATGCCGAGGACGACGATGCCGGCCTTCTGGAACTTCTCGAAGGCGTCGCGGAAGCCGCAGGACTCGATGGTGCAGCCGGGGGTGTCGGCGCGAGGGTAGAAGAAGAGGACGACGGGCTTGTCCTTGAAGTCGGTGAGGTTGATGGTGTGGCCGTCCTGGTTCTGGAGGGTGAAGTTTTCTACGGCGTCGTTGACCTGCATGGTTTCCTCGCGGTTGGTTCGTGGTGCTTGGTGGTGAGTTGGTGGTGTTTCGCGGCTGCTTCTGTCTCTTAGTTGAGTTTACTGCGGGTGGCCTGCCGGCCGGGCCGCCTGCTCGGCGGGAGGTCACTTCGTGACTTGTGTGTCCCCTTTGGGTCGCGGCTCCCGTTGGTCGCTTGGATTTTGGTTTAAGGTTTCTGTTTTGCGCGCAGGGGGAGGATGAGGGTGGCGGTGGCGAGGCCGAGCGCGCCTCCTATGAGGGTCTCCCAGGCGCGGGATGCGAGGACGGAGATGGAGGTTTCGCCCTTGAGGAAGAGGGTGACGACGAGGGTGAAGGCGAAGGTGGCGCAGGCGATGTCGTACCGCTCGGGGAGGGCCATGGCGTAGATGATCATGGCGAGGGCGGCGGCGATCCAGCCGAGCCAGGGGAGGTGGATGACGAGGGGAAGGCAGAGGAGTCCGAGGGGGACGCCGACGGCGGTGCCGAGGATGCGGCGGCGTACGCGGTTGGCGGTGCCGGTGGTGGAGTTGGCGATGACGTAGGTGCAGGCGGTGATGGCCCAGGCGGACTCTCTGAGGTGGAGGGTGTCGTTGAGAAAGACGATGACGAGGGCTGCGGCGGCGGCCTGGAGGCCCATGCGGAACTCCTGGGCGGGGATGCGGTCTTCGGCTGCTGGAGAGGGTGTGGGTAAGGGTGCGGGGCGGTCGAGGATGAGGGGGAGGATGGCGGCGATGGCTCCGATGAGTCCAGCGACGGCGACCATGGGGAGGTCGCTGCGGGTGAGGAGGGCTCCGTAGGCGAGGAGTTGTCCGATGTAGATCTGGGAGCCGATGCCGGCGCCGAGGATGCCGAAGCGTTTGAGGAAGCCGACGAGGAAGGCTCCGGTGACGAGGGTGAGTTCGGGGCCGGGGTGGCCGCGACCGGTGAGGATGGGGGCGAGGGCGATCATGCTGACCGCGCCGAGGGTGGCGGCGATGGCGAGGAGGACGAGATCGCGGGCGGAGGCGGTGCGCTTGGTGCGGCCTTCGGAGACGCAGGCCCAGAGGGCGAAGCCTCCGGCGAGGGAGCCGAGGGAGGCTCCGCCGGCGAGGGGGTGGGAGCGTCCCTGGAGGGCGCCGAGGGCGACGGCGATGGCGTAGGCGGTGACGAGGCGGAGGCCTTTGATGCGGCGGTGGGCGGCAGGGTCGATGCGTTCGAGGAAGGTGGTGGTGGCTCGGGTCAGGCGTGGGGCTTGGGAGGGGCGGGTTTCGTGGTCGTCGAGCATGGGAGTGTCTCGGGTGGTTTTTTGGTGTCAGTGTGACAGTACACCAGAGGGGCGAGGGAGGGAATGCGGATGGTTTGTTTCGTCGTTGTCGGGTTTGTTTGCGAAGGCTTTTGGTTGCTACCGAATCGTTGTGGTGGTGCATCCAAGGGTTATGAGTGGGTCTAGTGGGTCTATTGATCGCCGTCGATTTGCTGCTGGGGTTCTTGCTGCCGCTGCTGCCAGGTCTTTTGCGGGGACGGGTGATGGTGCGCCGGAGCAGCTGCATTTGAGTCCTAATGGGTGGATGCCGAATAACGTTCTTCCTGTACTGCTGTATCGGGGGGTGTTTCAGGGTGATCCGGATCTGGCGAGGAGGATGGAGGATCTGTTTGTGAGGAACGGGTGGCCTCCGCAGTGGAGGAATGGGGTGTATGACTTTCATCACTACCACTCGACCGCGCATGAGGTTTTGGGGTTTGCTGCGGGGCACGCTGAGCTTGTGCTTGGGGGTGAGGGTGGGCATGGGGTTACGGTGCGGGCGGGGGATGTTGTGGTGCTTCCGTGTGGGACGGGGCACTGCCGGGTGAAGGCTTCGGATGACTTTTTGGTGGTGGGGGCTTATCCGCCGGGGGAGCATTGGGATATCTGCAGGAGTGCTGCTGGTCCGGAGGTGTTGGAGAGGATGCGGGGGGTTAAGTTTCCGGCGTTGGATCCGGTTGGGGGTAGGGATGGGGCGCTGCCGAGGCTTTGGGGTGGCTGAGGGTTTCTGAGGCTTGGCTGTGGTTGTATGACAACGGCAAGTGCGACAGCAGATTCCTCCGCTTCGCTCGGAATGACAAACAAGAGGGCAAACAACTGCAACTGCAAGCAACTGAAAATGTAACGATGTTGGTTACAGTTGTGACGGAGATGTGGTGGGTGGTTAGGTGGTGGTGAGGGTGGTGAGGGTTTTTTCGAGGGAGGCGGAGTCTTCTACGTTGAGGGCTTTTTGGGTGCGGTCGATCTGGCGCATGAGGCCGGAGAGGACTTTGCCGGGGCCGACTTCGATGAAGTGGGTGGTGCCTTGGGCGATGAGGAGGTTGATGCATTCGACCCAGCGGACGGCTCCGGTGACCTGGCGGATGAGGCATTCGCGGGAGTCGGGGGCGCGGGTGAGGAGGCGGGCGTCGACGTTGCAGGCGACGGGGAAGGCGGGGTCGTGGAAGGCGATGGATTCGAGGTCTTTGGTGAGGGCGTCCCGGGCGGGCTGCATGAGGGCGCAGTGGAAGGGGGCGCTGACCTGGAGCATGACGGTGCGCTTGGCTCCGGCGGCTTTGCAGAGGTCCGCGGCGAGATGAACGGCTCCGGCGGCTCCGGAGATGACGGTTTGGTCGGGGGAGTTGAGGTTGGCGGGAGAGACGACGGCGAGATTTGCGTTGAAGGTTTTGGCGTCGGACATCGTGGGGAGTGGGGTGAGTTGGTCGGTGACCTGGGAGCAGACCTCGTCGATGAGTTCGGCGGAGAGGCCGAGGATGGCGGCCATGGCGCCTTCTCCGGTGGGGACGGCTTGCTGCATGTAGCGGCCGCGGGAGCGTACGGTGCGGACGGCGTCGGCGAAGGTGAGGGTGCCGGCGACGACGTGGGCGGAGTACTCGCCGAGGGAGTGGCCGGCGGTGATGGCGGGAGTGATACCTTTTTCCGCCAATACGCGGGCGGCGGCGACGGAGACGGTGAGGATGGCGGGCTGGGTGTGCTCGGTGAGCTTGAGATCTTCCTCGGGGCCTTCGAAGATGAGTTTGGAGAGGGGGAAGCCAAGGGCTTCGTCGGCCTCTTCGAAGACCAGGCGGGCGGTGGGGAAGTTGTCGTAGAGGTCGCGGCCCATACCTACGGACTGTGAGCCCTGGCCGGGGAAGAGGAAGGCTAGTTTAGTCATCGTGACTATCGTAAATGAGCGGGGCGGGTGTTAGGTGTTATCGGCATAGCGCACGATGCTGAGCTGGGCTGGATGTGGTGCGAGGTAAGGAGAGAGTATTGGGACGTTGAGGGTATGGCAGGTCCTTCGACTACGCCTCTCGCGATGAAACTGTGAGAGGCTTCGCTCAGGATGACGCTTTCTATATCAATCCAGCACTGAAGCTCAGGCTATATGTGGATACCTGGCTAGGTGCCGAGGCCGAAGTCGATGTCCTGCTCGTCGCCGGAGTGGGCGTAGAGGTCGTAGGGGGTGCGGCGGTTGAACTTGTAGCGCTGGCGGATCTCGCGGCCGATGAAGAGGCCGACTGCTACGGCTCCGAGGCTGGCGGAGATCCAGCCGATGGTCTTGATGAGGGTGGAGTCTTCTTCTTCGTCGTCGTCTTGGGTGAGACGCGGGAAGGGCAGCGGTGCGGTGGCAGGGATCTCCTCGGCTTTGGTGTATTCGAAGGGCCGGGGCTTGGAGCGGAACTTCATAGTTGGATGATAGCGCAGGTTCGGATGAGATGGGAGTGGTGCTTTTGTGCCATCGTTGATTGGACGCTAAGCGTGGGGGAAGGTTGCAAAGAGGGGAAAGACTCTGTCCCGCCGGACGGGCCGCCTGCTCGGCGGGAGGTCACTTCGTGACTTGTATACCCCTTCGGGTGGGCCTCCCGTTGGTCGGCACGAAGATGATTCCGACCAGCGGGAGGACTTACACGGCTGGCGCGGGCGCGACAGGTATACGCGTCACGAAGTGACCTCCCGCTGAGCAGGCGGCCCGTCCGGCAGGACATGATCTTTAAGAGACGTCGACCTGCTGGAAGCCGAGGCTGTAGAGGAGGGTGGTGACGGTGGCGCGGGCGTTCTTGCGGGCGGTGTCGAGGATGCCGTCGGCGAGGGCCGACTGCTGGAGCTGCTGCTCAGCTTTGGCGCGGGTGTCGGACTCGAGGTTCTGATCGACGGGGACGAGGAGGCCGGTGCTGCGGGCGTAGACGCGGGTGTGCTGGTTGTCCAGCGTGGTGATGAAGAGCTGGGAGGCGGGGAGGGTGACGTGGATGGACGAGACGCCGTTCTTGCTGTCGATGCGGACATCTTCGGGTTTGAGCTGGGCGAGGTCGATGCCGGCGATGGACTGGCCGTGGACGACGAGAAGAAGACGGTCGCCTGCGAGGAGGTCGGGAAGGACGGGGCTGGACTTGGCGCCTTCGACGACGGTGTCGATGGAGTAGACGACGGTCTCGAGGCGGTTGAGGCGCTGGATGCGCTGGACGACGGCGGGAACGGAGGTGTCGAAGGTGGTGGTGCGTCCGGTGATGGCGGTGGAGACGCGTCCGAGGAGGCCGGTGGTGGCGTGGCGGATGAAGACGCCGAGAGCTACGGCTCCGAGGATGAGCGAGAGCAGGACGGCGAGGAGGGTTCCGGAGGAGCCGCGGCCCGAGCTGTATTGCGTAGTCATAGTGGGTTGGATGCCTGACCGGCAGCTCCGGTGTGTGTTCCATGATGACATACCGGGTTGCTATCCCTGAGTGGAGGTTGAGTTCGATGGGGTGGTGGTTCGTGCGGCGGTCTTGATTGGGCGAGCGGAGTTTTCCGCGGGGTGTCGGTTTGTGGGGAAAATCATGAGATTTTAATGCAGTGATGTGGGGTGTGAATCGTAGGCTTGCGCAATCGGTTACAAACAAAGGAGATTGGCATGTCGGTAGGGACGCATACGTTTCATTGCGAGGTAGAGAAGTCGGAGGATGGGGCTGGCGGCAAGGTGACTCGCGTGATCTGTCATGGACATGTGGTGAACCAGACGGGCGATCAGTTGAAAGATACGGTGAAGCCGCTTATCAAGGATGGAGGCCACATCCTTGTCGACCTGACGGATGTGAGCTATGTGGACAGCATGGGACTGGGGACGCTGGTGGGACTGAAGGTCTCGGCGGTTTCGGCGGGGTTCTGCACGCTGGAGTTTGTGAATCTCTCGAAGCGGCTGCAGGAGCTGCTAAAGCTTACGCATCTGACTTCGATGCTTAGCTCTTAGTGTGAAAGATTTTTAGTGCGAAAGATTTGTCCTGCCGGACGGGCCGCCTGCTCGGCGGGAGGTCACTTCGTGACTTGTATACCCCTTTGGGTGGGCTCCCGTTGGTCGCTTGATGTGTTTGTGCGGCCAACGGGTCTTTGCTAGGGGGCTTGGGGTTTGAGGTAGGTGTCGAACTGCCAGAGGATGCGGTTGAAGAGTTCGTTGCGGGCGGTGGGGCCGGCGATGGAGTGGGTCTTGCGCGGGAAGAGCTGGAGGTCGTAGGGGATTCCGGCGTCTATGAGGGGTTGGATGAACTGGATGGTGTTGGCGAGGTGGACGTTGTCGTCTCCGGTGCCGTGGGCGATGAGGAGACGGCCTTTGAGTTTGGCGGCGCTGGTGACGGGTGCGTCTTCTTTGTAGGCGTCGGCGTTTTCAGAGGGCAGGCCGAGGAAGCGCTCGGTGTAGATGGAGTCGTAGTTGCGCCAGTCGGTGACGGGGGCTACGGCGACGCCGGCACGGAAGCGGTCGCTGTGGGTCATGGCGTAGAGGGTGAAGCTGCCGCCCCAGCTCCAACCCCACCAGCCGAGGCGTTTGGGGTCGAGCTGCGGGTAGCGGGCGAGGATCTGATCGAGGGCGGCGAGCTGGTCGGAGAACTGGATGGGGCCGAAGTTGCGGTAGGCGGCCTGGACGAAGTCGCGGCCACGTCCGCCGGAGCCGCGGCTGTCTACGTCGAGGACTGCGAAGCCGTGCTGGGCGAGGATCTCGTCGAAGGAGGGGCTGCCCCAGGTGTCGACGATGCCGCTGTTGGGTGTGGGTCCAGCGTAGGGGTTGAGGATGAGTGGGACGGAGGCGGCGGTGGTGGAGGCGGGGAGGGTGAGGGTGCCGTAGAGTTTGGTCTTGCCGTCGGCGGCGGTGACGGTGACGATGCTGCTGGTGACGCCGGTGGCGGGGGGAAGGGGCTTTGACTTCCAGAGGGAGATGCAGGATTTGGCGACGGTGCAGATGCTGACGCTTGGCGGTGCGGAGCGGTCGCTGGCGTAGAGGTTGAAGTGGGCTCCGTCGGGGGAGACCTGGGTGAAGAAGGTGCCGAAGTCCGGCGTGAGTTTTTGTTTGCCGGTGCCGTCGGGCTGGATGGACCAGAAGGTCTTTTTGGTGGGATCGCCTTCGACGGTGGCGGTGTAGAAGATGGTCTCGGTGTTGGGTTCGACGATGAGGGATTCGACCTCGTAGTCGCCCTGGGTGAGCTGGCGGGTGAGGGTGGCGTCGGCGGCGAGGGGATGGTGTTCGTCGAAGGAGTAGAGGTAGATGTGGTTGTGGCCGTCGCGCCAGCTTTGGAGGAGGAAGCGGCCGTGGGGGAGGATGTTGAGGTCGGTGCTGAAGTCAAGGAACTTTGGGTCGTTGTCGGAGGCGACGAGGCGGGTCTTGCCGGAGTGGACGTCGGCGAAGTAGATGTTGAGGTGCTGGTGGCTGCGGGTGAGGACCTGGATGAAGACGGTGTTGGGGTCGACCCAGCCGAAGCGGGGGATGTAGTCGTTGCCGGCGCTGAAGGGTAGGTCGATGAAGCGGGTCTTGCCGCCTTTGACGGGAACGATGCCGACGCGGACGTTGGGGTTGGGGTCGCCGGGCTGGGGGTAGCGCTGGTTGTCGATGGTGGGGTGGGTGGGGATGAAGTCGGTGATGGGGTAGGTGGGGACTTTGGCTTCGTCGGCCTGGAGGTAGGCGATGGATTTGGAGTCGGGCGACCAGAAGTAGTTGCTGCGGACGTCGAGCTCTTCGAGGTAGACCCAGTCGACTTCTCCGTTGAGGAGGGTGTCGGGGTTGGTGTTGGTGAGGGCGGTCTCGTTGCCGTTGGCGACGGGGTGGACGTAGAGGTTGTGGTTGCGGAGGTAGGAGACGAAGTGGGCGTCGGGGGAGAACTTGGGATCGTCGCCGGAGCCGGATTTGGTATCGACGACGAGGGTGCCGTTGGCGGCGGCGATGTCGTAGAGCCAGAGCTTGCCGCCGTTGTCGAGGAGGAGATGTTTGGAGTCGGGCGCCCAGAGGTAGTCGGACATGGAGTAGCGGGCGCGGTGGTCTTTGTCCTTCTCGTTGACGGCGTCGGCGGAGAGTTTGCTGAGCTGTTCGGCGGAGGCGAGGACGGAGGCTTTGCCGGTGTCGGGGTCGATCTGGATGATGTCGCCGGGCTTGCCGTTGGCGTCGGTATCGCCGGCGAGGTAGGTGAGGCGCTTGCTGTCGGGGCTCCAGATGGCGGAGGCGGGTGCTCCGCTGGAGATGCCGTGCATGACCTGATCGAGGGTGCGGATGCCGGGGTCGGTGGGGGGCGGAGTGGTTTGGGCGATGGCAGAGGTGCAGAGGCAGAGGAGAGCGGCGTGCTGGAAGAGGCGCATAGGTTGGGTTGAGTTTACAAGGTGGGGGTGGGGTGGGTGAAGGAGTGCGATGCTGCGCTGTTGGGGGAGCGTGGGCTGGATGGGATTATTCGGGTTTGCAGAGGGTGGACGGTTGCGTCGGGCCGTGGGAGTTACGGCTAGGCGGTATAGGCCTATAGAACGATGCGGAGCTGGTGCGAGATAAGGAGAGAGTATTGGCGCGTTGAGCATATTGCAGGTCCTTCGACTGCGCCTCTCACGATGGACTGCGAGAGGCTCCGCTCAGGATGACGCTTCTATAACAATCCATCACAGGTGCTCAGGATGACACTTCTATTCATCCATCACTTCCGCTCAGGCTAGATGTCGATACGGGCTAGATGGCTTCCATGCTGGATTCTGCGGTGATCTCCTGGCGGGTGGCGATGCGGTTCTGGTAGCTGGCGGCGATGAAGTCGCGGAAGAGCGGGTGCGGCTCTAGTGGCTTGGATTTGAACTCGGGGTGGAACTGGCAGCCGAGGAAGAAGGGGTGGGTGGGGATCTCGACGATCTCGACGTAGGTGGCGTCGGGGGTGGTGCCGGTGAGGCGGAGGCCTGCGCCGGTGAGGATGGCCTCGTACTCGCGGTTGAATTCGTAACGGTGACGGTGACGTTCTGAGATCTCGGTGGTGCCGTAAGCCTGGGCGGCGAGGGAGTCGGGGGCCATGACACAGTCCCAGGCTCCGAGGCGCATGGTGCCGCCCATCTCTTCGACGCCGGTGAGTTCGCGGAGCTTGTAGATGATGCGGTAGGGGGTGGCGGGGTCGAACTCGCCGGAGTTTGCGCCTTTGAGGCCGCAGACGTTGCGTGCGTACTCGATGCAGGCGGTCTGCATGCCGAGGCAGATGCCGAAGTAGGGGACGGCCTCTTCGCGGGCGTAGCGGATGGAGTTGAGCATACCTTCGATGCCGCGCTTGCCGAAGCCGCCGGGGACGAGGATGCCGTCGAAGCCGGCGAGCTGTTCGCGGTAGTCGGCGTTGGGGTGGCCGTCCTGGTCTTTGGTTTCGAGGCCTTCGGCTTCGAGCCAGGTGACTTTGAGCTTGAGGTTGTGGGCGAGGGCGCCGTGGACGAGGGCTTCCTTGAGGGACTTGTAGCTGTCTTCGTACTCGACGTACTTGCCGACGATGGCGATGGAGACTTCGTCGCGGGGGTTGTAGGCGCGGTGGACGATGTCCTGCCACTTGGAGAGGTCGGGTGCCTTGGCGTCGATGCGGAGGTACTTGAGGGTGAGGGTGTCTACGCCTTCGGCGGCGAAGTTGAGGGGGACCTCGTAGATGCTGGAGACGTCGCGGGCGGCGATGACGGCGGGCTCTTCGACGTTGCAGAAGAGAGCGATCTTCTGGCGCATCTCGCGGGGAACTGGGCGGTCGGAGCGGCAGAGGAGGATGTCGGGCTGGATGCCGATGGAGAGCATCTCCTTGACGGAGTGCTGGGTGGGCTTGGTCTTGAGCTCCTGCGCGGCGGCGATCCAGGGGATGAGGGTGACGTGGACGAAGCAGGTGTTGTCGCGGCCGAGGTCCTGGCGCATCTGGCGAATGGCTTCGAGGAAGGGGAGGGATTCGATGTCGCCTACGGTGCCGCCGATCTCGACGATGGCGACGTCGCAGTCCGCGGCGACCTTGCGCATGGCGTTTTTGATCTCGTTGGTGACGTGGGGGATGACCTGGACGGTCTTGCCGAGGTAGTCGCCGCGACGCTCCTTGGTGATGATCTGCTCGTAGATGCGGCCGGTGGTGAGGTTGTTGTCGCGGGTGAGGCGGGCGTGGGTGAAGCGCTCGTAGTGGCCGAGATCGAGGTCGGTTTCGGCGCCGTCGTCGGTGACGAAGACCTCGCCGTGCTGGAAGGGCGACATGGTGCCGGGGTCGACGTTGAGGTAGGGGTCAAACTTCATGAGATTGACCTTGATACCGCGGGCTTCCAGGAGGCAGCCGATGGAGGCGGCGGCGAGACCTTTGCCGAGGGAAGACACGACTCCGCCAGTTACGAAGATGTACTTTGCAGACATGTCCGCGACCTCTTTATATGGTTTTGAAATTTGTGCAGGATGGGCACGGTTAAGTATCGCAGGGTCGAGCGATGGAAGCAATGGGTTGACTTTTTGAGTACGCCTCGGGACGGATGTGAATGTTGCGAAAAGAACGGCGGCGTTTCGTTTTGGCGGGGAATGGTGGATACTTGGGCCGTGCGCAACCTCCTTATTCGCTCGCTGTCCGTTGCTGTTTGTGTGGCCGTGCTGGTCGGTCCGAAGTTCGTCGATGCTCAGGGTGGGGGCGACCGTTCGCTGCCGCGGCTGGTGGAGAAGGACGGGCGTCATGCGCTGCTTGTCGATGGCAAGCCTTATTTGATGGTTGGGGCGCAGATGAACAACTCCAGCGCGTGGCCGGCGATGCTGCCGAAGGTGTGGCCGACGGTGGAGGCGCTGGGCATCAATACGCTGGAGGCTCCGATCTACTGGGAGCAGTTTGAGCCGGAGCGGGGGAAGTACGACGCGTCGATGCTGCATATGCTGCTGGACCAGGCACGGGAGCATCATGTGCATCTGGTGCTGCTGTGGTTTGGGACGTACAAGAATGGCAGCGGGCACTATGTGCCGGAGTTTCTGAAGCGGGATGAGACGAATGTGCCGCATGTGGTGAACGCGCAGGGGAGGAGGGTGGATTCGTTGTCTCCGCACTCGCAGACGGTGCTGGATGCGGATCGTACGGCGTTTGCGCACATGATGCGGGAGTTGAAGGCGGCTGACCCGCAGCATACGGTGCTGATGGTGCAGGTGGAGAATGAGACGGGATCGTATGGAAGCGTGCGGGATTTTTCGCCGAAGGCTGACAAGCTGTTCCACGGGGCGGTGCCGGAGCGGGTACTGAAGGCGCTGCATAAGCCTGCGGGGACGTGGACGCAGGTGTTTGGAACGGATGCGGATGCGTTTTTTTATGCGTGGTCGATTGCGAACTTTGTGAACCAGGTGGCGGAGGCGGGGAGGGCGGAGTATGCGCTGCCGATGTATGTGAATGCGGCGCTGCGCGATCCGATTCATCCGGGGGCGGCGGGGACGTATGACAATGGAGGGCCGACGGATGATGTGCTGCCGATATGGAAGGCTGCTGCTCCGGCGATTGATGTGATCGCTCCGGATATCTATCTGCCGGACTATGCGCGATATACGAAGGTGCTGGAGCTTTATGGGCGGCCGGATAATGCGTTGTTTGTTCCGGAGACGGGCAGCAGTGCGGCGTATGCGCGTTACTTCTTTGCGGCGCTGGGACGAGGGGCGATTGGGTTCTCGCCGTTTGGCATGGATGCGACTGCTTACGTGAATGAGCCGGCTGGGGCTACGCGGAACGATGAGAAGACGATCGCTCCGTTTGCGGTGGTGGATCGTCTGTTTGAGCCGATGCAGCGTGAGGTGGCGGAGCTGAACTTTGAGGGGAAGCTTCAGGCGGTGGCGGAGGACCCGGACAATCATAGCCAGACGCTGAGCTTTGGAGGGTGGAGCGCGACGGTGTCGTATGGGCTGGTGAGGTCGGGGAAGACGCCGGAGGGGAATACTCCGGCGGATGGCGGGGCGATGGTGGCACAGCTTGGGCCGGATGAGTTTTTGGTGACGGGACTGCACTCGCGGGTGGACTTTACGCCTGCGGACTCTTCTGCGCAGAGGCAGTTTTTGAAGGTGGAGGAGGGGACTTATACGGATGGGAAGTGGAACGCGATTCGGATATGGAATGGGGATCAGACGGACTGGGGGCTGAACTTTACTTCGGTGCCGCAGGTGTTGAGGGTGACGTTGGGTACGTACTGAGTTGGGCTAGGTGTGGGTAGGGCTAAAAGGTATTGATGTCTGGGGTTTCGAGGATGGGCTTTGGGTAGCCGTCGCGGGCTACGCGGAGCATGGCGCGGCCTACCTGTTCGGTGGTGTTGATGTACTTGGGGAATACGGACTTCAATAGGGGCATGATGGGGTTGAGCAGGGTGTAGAAGGTCTGGTAGAGGCGCGTCTTCGAGCGGATGCCGTGGAGCGGCTGGATGAAGCCGGGGCGGAGCATGTAGGCGGCCTTGAAGGGGAGTTTGAGGAGGTCGTTTTCGGTCTTGCCTTTGACGCGGGCCCACATGGCGCGGCCATGTTCGGTGCTGTCGGTACCGGCGCCGGAGACGTAGACGAAGGTCATGTCGGGGTTGAGCTTTGCGAGGGTGGTGGCGGCGGCGAGGGTGAGGTCGTAGGTGAGGTGGGTGTACTGGGGCTCGGCCATACCGGCGGAGCTGACGCCGAGTGAGAAGAGGCAGGCGTCGAAGCCGGTGAGTTGGGATTCGATGTCGGAGTAGTCGAAGAAGTCGGCGTGGGCGAGCTCGCGGAGTTTGGGGTGCTGCTGGCCGGTGGGTTTGCGGACGATGGAGAGGACCTGCTGGACGGTGGGGTCGAGGAGGCACTCGCGTAAGACGCCCTGGCCGACCATGCCGGTGGCGCCGAAGAGGATGACGTTCATTGGATCTCCCAGTTGGATCGGGCGGTGGAGAGAGGACCGCACGACACACAGACTCGACGGGGCCGAGTCTGTGTGTTCATGCTACATGCGTGGTGGTTGCTGTTGAGCGGCGGATTCTTTCGTTAGCGGGTTTGGAGGAGGGGTGCGGATGCGTTGAGGAGGTTCGGTTTGGTCTGGCCGAGTTCGACGATGGATAGCTGGCCATCCGTGACGACTTCGTCGCCGGTGGCATTGGCTGCCTTCTTGGGGACGTGCGGGCGGTCCACGAGAGCGTAGGAGGATGCGGTGCCGGAGTAGAGCATGTCGGTCTCGATCCACTCGCGCTCGCGGTCGATGTGTGGATCGATGCGGTGAGACCACTTGGTTGCGCCGCGAGAGGTGGAGATGGCGATATCGTGGGTGGCGGCTCCGATCCAGACGTCGCGGCCCTGGTAGGTCTCGGGCAGCTTCCAGACGCGGATGTGATGGCGTTTGGCGAAGGTGTCGAGAGACTTCTGGAAGACGAAGTCGGGGGCCTTTCCGTCGATCATGAGCAGCGATACGGGCGCCTGGGTGTAGCCGGTTCCGCGGATGGTCGCCTGAACTGATTTCATGGCGGAGGTCATGTTGAGACCGTCGGCTTCGAACCAGCCGGACTCCTGAAAGGCGGCGAGGAGTTGTTGCTGCGAGCCGATAAACATGAGGTTGGTGAGGTCGGATAGCTTGTTGTCTTTGGTGTGCACGCGGATGGGCGCTGCGGCGACGATGGTCTTGAGCTTTGCGTCGACCGGGACGACGGGCCAGCCGGACCATGTGTCTTTCGACTTCAGCATGGAGGGACGGACGACCTGGATCTGCAGATCGGTGCCGGCGGGGAAGAGGATCTCGCGACGGATAGAGAGGCCATAGACGGCGGAGATGCCCTTGATGGTGTATCCGGCGATGGGGTTGACCATGCCGAGGCCGGCGAGGGTGAGTGACATCTTTGTGTTTGCGTGGGGCTGGACGATGCCGATGATCTCGTTATTGCGGACGGTCTCGCGTGCGTTGTCGACATCGATGACACGGGCGTAGAGCGGGGAGCGGGTTCCGTCTGCGTGGATGATGTTGGAGAAGTCGAGCACGAGGCGGGGGCGGGAGTATTTGTCTGGGGCCTTCTGAGCGAAGAGGACGGTGGCCTGGACTTTGGTTCCGGGGGCGAGGACGAGGTCGCCGTCTTTGCAGGCGATGTTCTCTCCGCCTTTGCAGAGCGGGTAGGTGACGGTGGCTTCGACGGGGTCGCCGGTGCGGGAGTGTTCGCTGTAGACGGGGCCAGCGAGGCGGACGCTGAGGGTCTGGCCGGGGGCGAGATCGGCCTGCCGGGACTGGGCTACGCTGGCGGCGATGGTGTGGGGCATGTCGCCGTTTTCCTGATTGAAGAAGTGGAAGAAGGCGGTGAGAAAGCCGCTGGTGGCTCCGTTCTCGATGAGAAGGGTCTGGATCTCGAAGTTGGGTGAGTAGAGGAGGTAGTCGAGGGCGGTGTCGTTGTAGATGTCTTCGTGGTTGATGTCGACGCCGCGCTGGATGAGCTGGTCTGCGACCTCTTCGTAGGAGACGATGATCTTGGGTTTGGTGTTGTAGCTGGAGCCGAAGACGGTCCAGTGGAGGGCGGTGCGGCCGTATTGATCGGTGGCTTTGAGGTCGGCGCCGCTGGCGATGAGTTGTTTGGCTTCGGTGAGGCGGTCGAGGATGGGCTGCTCTTTGGTCTCGCGGGTGGACTGGTAGAGCTTCTGGATGAGGGGCGAGGTGTGGGAGACGTCAAGCGCGAGGGCTGGGGTGTCGAGTTCGTCGTCAGGTGTTTCGGGCTGGTCGGTGGCGGTGGTGTCGACGGTTGCGCTGGCGGGGGTTTGCGGCGGTGGAGCGGCCTGGGCGGGTGGAGCGGATGGAGACTGTGATTGAGACTGGGCAGACGCGGGCTTGGGGGCAGTTTGTGTTGCGAAGATGAGGCAGGCGGCAAGGATGGAGAGTGCTGCTTTTGAAGCGTTCGTCATGGGTAGAACCTCGGTATTTCGGGGCCCGGTGCTGGATGCTGGTGCTGACGGAGGAGTGCTCCGTTTGATCAGCCTGTTTGTGCAGCAGACGTATGCTATCTGGTAGTGGATGGAATCATAATATGACAGAGTGGGCGGTGGGTACGCTGTGATCGATATGCAGGGCTGGGCTGTGCGGGGAGTTGGATCTCTGGCGAGGCGGTTGGGGCGCGGGCGGAGTGGGCCTGACCATCTCGAAACGGGCGAAGAGGGTGAGCGGGAGGCGCTGTTTTATCTGCGCAGGATGGGCTACACGGTGGTGGCGAGGCGATGGAAGAGTGCGAAGTTGTGGGGCGATATCGACCTGGTGGGGTGGGACGGGGAGTGGCTGTGCTTTGTGGAGGTGAAGGCGCGGAGCAGGAGGGATGGGGTTCCTGCGGAGTTCGCGGTGGACCGGGAGAAGCAGGATATGCTGCGGCGGATGGCGCGGGCTTATCTGAAGGGATTTCCGGAGAAGCTGCGGGGTGAGATTCCGGTGCGGTTCGATGTGGTGTCGGTATACTTGCTGCCATCTGGGGTGGAGTTCGACCTGTATCGGGAGGCGTTTGGATGGTGATGTATGCGCGGGAGACGGAGGTGGCGCGGCTGGAGCCGGAGGAGCTTGGCGAGCGGCTGGCGGGGGTGCTTCGGGAGGCGATGCCGTGGCTGGTGACGGTGTCTGAAGCAGAGGCGAGCGTGCCGGAGCGTGAGGGGAAGTGGAGCGCAAAGCAGGTGATCGGGCATCTGATCGATTCGGCGGTGAATAATCTGGGGCGGATTGTGCGGTTGCAGATTGAGCCGGGACAGAGCCTGCCGGGGTACGAGCAGGAGGCATGGGTGGGGCTGCAGCACTATGCGGAGCGCGATTGGGCCGAGGTGCTGGCGCTGTGGTTCGCGCTGAACGAGCATGTGGCGTGGACGGTTCGGCATATCGAAAAGGGCGGGTTGGGGAAGAGCGGCATGGTCGCGGGGCAGACGTTGACGCTGGGATTTTTGATCGAGGATTATGTTGCGCACATGGAACACCATCTGCGCCAGATGCGGCCGTGGCTAGGGCAGGGCGGCGAAGGTTCCAGATAGCATCCGATTCGGGTGGCTCCGGTGTCTAATACATTTGATAGTTGAGGATGAAGACGATGACGCTGTTGAATGCACCGGAGTACGATGGCCGCCGTGAGACTCGAAACCGCAATCTGCTGATTGGCGCTGGGGTTCTGATTTTGTTGTCCGTGGTGATCGGGGTGGGCGGGTTTCTGCTGGGGCATGGGTGGTTCTTTTCGAATCTGCCGGTGGAGCACAGGATCGACCGGTTTCTCACTACGCTGCAGGAGAAGGATTATCCGAAGGCCTACGGGATCTGGATGAACGACCCGGAGTGGCAGCAGCATCCGCAGAAGTATGACTACACGCTGAAGCGGTTTACCGAAGACTGGACGACGGCGAGTGACTGGGGTCCGATTACGTCGCACCATGTGGATATTTCGAAGAAGGATGGGACGGGGATTGTGATCGCGGTGCGGGTGAATAATAGCTCGAAGAAGCTGTTTCTCTGGTATGAGCGGAAGGATGGGACGCTTACTTACTCGCCGCATGAGCTGGAGTATTAGAGAACAGCCTCGAGGCATAGGCACTCGGAGACCGGGGATGTGAGGGCTATCGAATTGAATGGTTGGCGAGGGCAGAGTGCTCGGAAGATGGATGGTGCTAGATCCAGAGGGATTGAAATCCTACAAAGGGATTATGAGTTTGGTCGCAACGCTGTAAGTCTATGGAAATAAACAAAATGCAGGCGTAATCGAGCATATGCCTAAGTAATTGAGCGACCGTAATTTAAGGTGATTTGCCGCAAACAATAAAAGCTGATGAGTGTACCTATGCTGTACCGCGGGTGACGGTTGATTGCGCTATATTTCTGCTGCATTTGCAGAATATCTAACTGCAATGCTTCCTTGCGTCGCGCCCGACGCAATTTGCGTCGCGCCCGACGCAATTTGCGTCTAAGAACGATCGAATGGCCGGCTCGAGAGTAGACGAGTTGATGTTCGTGAAATCCCCCATGGCTCCAAATCCGATACGCCGCTATCGTCATTGTCTCCAGTGGTGTTCTACATAATCTGCCCCGCCGACTTGGTGGCCTGGTGAGAGATGATGTCCGTTCCGCTCTCGCCGCTTAGCTTAGTTGAGAATGCTGCTAAGTCAAGAGCGACGTGCGCTGATCACTCAAAAAATTTCGTCTAGTTTTTCCATCATGTATAGTCGGATTCCTTGTTAACCGCTGCGTGGCTAAAGGTTACCCTGCTGAGCTTAGATCACAATGACAAATCCAGAACGTCGCCGAGTAGATCGTTCTTCTGAGGATTATTGCATTCGATGACAAAACATGCGACTGCCACTGTCATACATGCGGCAGTCGCGAATGCCCCTTCGTCCTTTCTTAGGAGAAGGCTCTCTTTGCGATTCGGCGAGTTATATAATCAAGTCAAATCAACCAAGTTTAAGGCTGCCAAACGCGCCGCGCAATTCTATGGAGGAAAAAAATGCTTACCAGCAGCAACTCGTGTACCAAGGATTCTGAATGCTAAATTGGGCGGCCAGATACTATCCGATTGTGCGAATCCTGAGAGCTCACGACTTATTCGAGAACGGATCCGTGTTGGAGATAGGGTCTGGGCCAACTGGTCTCGGGCGATTCCGGAAGGTGCCCTTTGTTGGGTGTGACATCGCTTTTCCGTCCGAGCCGCTTTGGCCGATGACTCCATTGGTAGCATCGGCTGCGCAGTTACCACTCGAGGACAAGCAGTTTGATGTTGTTCTTGCTTCAGATGTTCTCGAGCATGTTCCGCCTGACTTGCGAACAACGGTCATTGCTGAGGCACTGCGGGTCGCTCGCAAGCTTGTGATATTTGGGTTTCCATGTGGCAAGTTGGCATGGGAATCGGATCGCGCGCTGCTTCAGACGTACTTGGCGGCGGATCGGACGCCTCCACCGTGGCTGACAGAACACATGGAAGCACAGTTTCCAGAAGCGCATATTTTCGCGAAGGTGGAAGGTTGGGAGGTACAGCAACAAGGCAACGAGAGTATTGCGTTTCATTCGTGGTTGATGCGAAGAGAAATGTCCGGCATATTCATTCGAGCTTCGACGATAGGAATGCGAATAGTACCGTCTCTTTTAGAAACTCTGCTGCGAAAAGTCGATACTGCACCTTTTTACCGCCAGATTTTCGTACTGCACAAGCTTGGCAATAACGAAAATGGTGTCGGCCAAGATCGGCTCTCCTAACTACACTTCAGAGCAGCGACGGTACGAATACCGTATCGGATAAAGAACCTACGGGACGATACTTATGATAAGAGCGATTCGGTGTTTTGGGCGGAGGCAACGTAGCTTTGAAGGAACACACAGAATCGCAGAATAAATCGCGGGGTCGCCGCATTTTAGGATTAATCTTTAGCTTTTTTCTTGGTCAAGGAGCGCTGCAAGGAATTAACATCGTCATAGGGTTGTTCCTGATACGGGCTCTCAGTGTGAGCGACTATGCAAAGTATGGATTGGCTTCCGGGTTTCAGGCAACTACCTCTGTCCTGATGGACTTGGGATGTGCCGGCACGATCATTCCCTTAGTTGGCAGGCGATCTCTTGATCCGGCTGTGGTCGGCAGATATGTGCGAGGAGCAAAGTCTCTTCGAGATTCTGCATTCTGGATTTTATGCCCTCTGGCGGCGATTGTTTTCCTTATCATGACGCACAGACAGCACTGGCCATGGTCTGTTCAGGCCATATTGCTCGTTTCTGTGTTGATCGCGCTTTACTCAAGTGGTCCCCTCTCTTACTATTCAGCGCCTCTATTTCTGCACAGGCAGCTGCACGAGTATTACTTTCCTCAGACGATCTCCGCTGCTGGCAGGCTCGTGGTCTACGTCGTGTTAGCCTTTTTAGGCGGACTCAATGCGTGGACGGCCGCAGGGCTAAGCGCATTGAACATCACGGCTAATGGACACTTCCTCGGAAAGAAGAGCCGCCAATATCTTGCATGGCCGGAGAACGACGATCCTTTCATCAGGAGAGAAATCCGCCATTATATGCTTCCTGCCTCTCCCGCGATCATTCTGGGGGCTTTCCATGGGCAAGTCTCGCTGTTTCTCATCAGCATCTTCGGCAACACCGTCAGTATCGCTGAAGTCGCTGCGCTGGCGCGCCTCGGATTGATCTTTAACCTGCTCATGACATTCAACATTGTCCTGGTCGAACCCTTTGTGGCCCGCCTGCCAAGCAACAAACTTCTTATTACCTACTTCAAGCTGACGGCTCTTGCGATCGTGGGCTGTGTTGCCCTGGTTTTACTTGCTCTTGTCGCTCCCTCCGCTTTTTTGTGGCTCCTGGGACCAAGATACAGCACGCTAAGCGGGTTGATCGGGTGGGTTGTTCTTACGGCTTGCATCAACTACATTGCCGGCTTGATCTGGATCATGAACCGTTCGCGCAAGTGGGTCTTCTGGCGAGGCACGATTGCGGAGATTGCCCTCCTTCTTGTGGTTCAGATCGGTTTCACGGTGATCTTCGGGGTTCGGGATACGAGAAGCGCAGTGATGTTTAACTTTGCTTCCAGTTTCTGTTACCTTGCCTCGCATTCGTACGTGGCGATCTACGGATTCTTGCGAGCTCAAAGGAACAAAGCGTCCGATGGTCCCTCGACGGCGTTGGTATAGTTTGAGCACGGCTGAAAGGGCACTGCGAGCTGATAACAGGGCCTTCTCTCTGGAACAGCTCCTCAAACAGCTTCGCACCTCTCTTCTACGTTTATTTATATCTGTTGGTTCTACTACCTAGCGGCTCCATACTCGGCATCAAGGTAAAAGTAATTTGTTCGTACTGTTGTTATCTTCTCGGTGCAGAAGTTCTTGGCTAGCAGGCGCACAGCTTCTTGGAATGTGGCGTTACTCTTCGAGTTACCGGCGGTTCTGCTTCTGTGGATCTTAATCGCACAGATCTAGGGTGCAGATATCACCGTGTCTTTTGCTGAGGCAAAGGTCTTCTTCACCACATTCGCTAGTTGTTGGATAGTAGCGGTCTTTTGTGAGGGGATCGAGAGACAATCGCGTTCCTGCGATGTGGCCTTTAGGGGATTCGCGAGGCAGCTTTTTGTAGAGAACGGTGATTGCCAGGATGCTGGGGTTGGGCGGAGTGCGGCAAAGCGGTCTTTATGATCGTTTTCAGAGAAGCAGGTCTCGCAGCACTGCGTTCCTTCCGGTCGGGGAGTATTGCTTGTAGCCTTCCAGATCGCCTAAAATTTTAGGCCAGCGCTGGATTCTGCTGAGCGACAGATTCTCAATGCCGCGATGGGCATGGGCGGCTTTCGCGCGCACTTTACACAATAATTCTCTGTCGATCGAGATAGTTTCCTTCGCGAGTACGGCCTCTAGGTCATCGAACTGAACGGCGTACCCTGCATATTCCTTCATGTTGCGATCACGTGAATGTTGAACGTAGGCAGCAAGCCCATGATTCCGAATATACCGAAGCTTCTCCTTGGAAGTGATCGGTACGCCGATCTGCTGGTTACCATGCAGGCGATACGCTACCAAGTGCTTGGGGCAGGCGATCAATTGGGCTCGCGTTGCCAGCATTAGGGCTAGCCACGCATCGTGATTCCAGCTCACCGGCATGCTGGTGAGCTGTTCGCGATACGAGCTGCGGAAAGCGAAGGTCATGCCCGTCACGACATTCCTACGCAGTAGTACGTCAACGGCGTCTCCTGAACGAAACCGGCGCTGATCGGTGACGTCGAAGACAAAGCTTCCCCAGAGGTCTCCCGCAAGCGGCTGTGATGCTTCGTCGATCAGGTCTCCATTCGAAAAGACGCCTGCGACAGAAACACCACCGCTGCAAAAGAGCTCAGCAAGCCGAGCGAGTTTTTCGGGATACCAGACATCGTCCTGATCGCTCAGCGCGATCAGTTCGTCTGAGCAAAGATTGATGGCCTTGGCAAAATTTCGACTGTGACCAAGATTATCCGGGTTACGGACTATCTTTACTGGGAAGGGGCTTTGTCTTGCAAAGGCCTCTGCGATGCTCAACGTGTTATCTGTCGAACCATCGTCACAGAGAACGAGTTCACTTGGAAGTAATTGCTGGCGGCTCAAACTTTCCAGCTGTTCGCCAATGTGCTTCTGTCCGTTGAAAGTACACATAGCGACTGAAAATCGCATGCTCATACTCACAGATTGGCCTCAGTTCTCAATGGGTCTTTTGTCCCAACATCAAATGTAGTTTTGGACGGACCTTCTTCTTCGCGAGACTTTCCTTTTTCAGCTTATAAACCTGCATAAGATTCGAAGCGCTGTATCAGTTTGTCGTCTATGGTGTGACTTTTCAGAATGCCAACATAAAAATCTCCTGACTTTTGGAGCCAAGAAAACTGCCCATTCTCAGAGCTGATAGCTGTCCCCCGAGCGCTCCTGCACGTGAGAAATTGTTAGCATCTGGCGGGATAGAGGAAGCTATCGCACTAAAGATAGGGGGTAGAACAAAGGCGAAGATTGTGACCATTAGAAAAGTCAAGAGAGATGTTCTAAAAATCAGCCGCCGGCGACTCTTCAGAATCTGTAATAAGACAGTTAATGAGCCCGACTCCTCCTCAAAAGAGACACTGGAGGATTCGGAGATTATGTGGCGTAGTAATGGTTCGTTATCATCCGGTACCTTCATCTGATTCCTATCGTCTCCAGTCACCTAGCAAAGATTCAGCTGGTGTAAGCGTTCGCCGAGGCGTAGCAAGAATTCAGTGTAATGGATTCCTCGAATACAGTCATTCCAGATGCAAGCAGGAATGATGTCGATGCAATGGGATCAATGAAAAAGTATCCAGCTAGCGTAGCGTCAGCGAGCTCCTTCAGGGGTGCGATTCCAAGTATCTGCGCAGCTGATGACTGCGTAGTACTGCGGCATGTAATTTGCCTGGTCTCAGAAACCTTGACAGGCGATCGACTGTCAAGGTAAGACTTTCGAGCAGAAGCGGATGTATGGCCAGGAAAGCACAGATCTTTGTTTTGGTATCCGTTGCCAAGTTGTTTCGTGCTGCTGGCCAGATTTGATGGAACTGATGCTCTGAGCTGCCAAGTGTTTGCATTCGCTTGACTGCTTGCAGGAAGGTCGTTGGGTGCACATGCGTGGCGAGGGCTTCTCTGAGAAATGTTAGATGAGCCTTGTCTTCCGTGATAAGTCGATATCCCAGCTCTATATCCTCCCAAGCCGCGCGCTTGAAACGTTCGTCGAATGGATTAGTCCGAACGAGATCTGTCTTGAAGGATAGATTACTGGTGTAAAAGTGGTGCCAGGTGGGATCGAGTCCGAAGGTAAGGCGTCCGTAGTCAAACTGTATTTCTTCATACCACTGCATAAAGGGGGTTACATCCTGGTGCAGTTGGTCCCATTTTGTCCAGCCAAGCCCCACTGCTGCACGGTTTGGGTTCTCACGATGAAATCGCAGATGAGCTTCCAAAAGCCCGGGACTTGCCAGAATGTCGTCACCGATTAGCAGGCAGAGATTAGTCGTTGCGTTCCCAATCGCAAAGTTTCTGCCACGAGCGGGTCCAGCATTCTGTTGGCTTAAAATCCGCAGACGGAGAGGGGAGCACTTCTGGATCTCTATCAGGGCTTCCTCCGTACCGTCAGTCGATCCATCGTTGACTACGATAACATCGAAATCCGTCACGGTCTGTGCTTCAAGATACTGCAGACATAGCCGCAAGATCGGCAGGCGATTGAAGGTTTGGATTACAACTGTGATTGCATTGGCCTGACTGATCCCGGTTGTCATTCGATTTCCGCGTTGCCGCGCACCCGCTTTTTTCGTGTTTACATCTAGGTTGAATAATGCCCCAAATCTACTCTCGGAATAGTATAGCAAATGAGGAAGGATGCTGTGAGATTTTTGATCACAAATCGTTATAGCTCGGATGCAACTCTGAACCAATGATCGGGCGAAAGGGTTGCTGGCATAGAAGCGAACAGGTCCTCAAGTGCCCTTACGTAATTGCGCTGCTACTCGAACGGAGAATGAGTCCGAGCCGTTGGCTCTACGCTCGGCGTAACCACAATATTTCACTCGACGAAAGCAAAGCGGATCGGGATCTCATTTCAAATCTGCTAACCCGCGATGAAGGTCGTGCCTCATTGAATAATCAGATCAAGTTCGTTGACTGTGACATGATTCCCTGGAGCCGCGGCAGTGACCTGTTTCTCGACGCGATGTCCTTAAACATCAAGTTGCCCAGACTCAACTCAGCGACCAACCGCTTCAGCTTCGCACTCCCCTGCTCAAGCTCGTTCGGCCGCTTCGCCTTATCCATCTACAACCCTACATATCCTCGCGCCAACGAAAGTACTTCTACTCCACGATCTAAGCGTCCTTGTCCGCCTGCTGTCGTCACCCCGTTCGCCACAGCCACTTCAATCCGTCGCAGGTTCCCAGCCTGCTCCGCCTGATACCTCTTGTCATATGCTGTTCCAGCGTGTCTCTTAGTCACTGGTACAGAGCAAGCCCGGCACTCCACGCACATACGGGATGACGGATGTGGTCCGAACGTTGATCGAGGGAGAACTCCACCAGCTAAAAGCATATCCCAGCAAGGCTTAGCCTAGAAGTCCGAGGTCTTCATTGATGAGTTATCATAGCAAGAATGGCCACCCTTCACCCACCACAAACCGCCTTTGAACAAGCTGCGGAGGAAGGTAGACAGGTAACACCGGCTCTCGACATGCTGCTCGTTTTGGCGAGGGACCGTCGCCGGATAATTGCCGTCACCCTGATCGCTCTGCTTGTTGGGACATTGATCAGCTTCGCCATGAAGCCTAGCTTTACCGCCGTAGCAATCATCCTCCCGCCGCAGACTCCACAATCGACCGCTTCCATGCTGGCTGGGCAGCTAGGTGCTCTGGCCTCCTTCGGAGGCGGCGCAAGCAATTTGCTCAAAAACCCCGCGGATATGTACGTAGGAATTCTGCAAAGCCGAACGATCGCTGACCATCTAATTACCAAATTCCAACTGCAGTCGCTCTGGAAATTGAAGAGGTCGGAAGACACACGCAAAAAATTGGCCAAGCATGCGATCTTCGAAGTTGCGAAAAACGGTTTGATCACCATTAGCGTCGAGGACCACGATCCCCAGCGCGCGAGTGACCTTGCGAATGCCTATGTCGATGAGCTGTACTCCATGAATTCGGTGCTCGCAATCACTGAAGCCAGTCAACGGCGTCTCTTCTTCGATCGGCAATTGACGGAGGAAAGAAGCGCACTCACCGCGGCAGAAGACGATCTCAAGAAAACGGAAGAAAAGACCGGCTTGATCACGGTATCGGGTCAGGCAGAGATGGCGATCCGCAGTATCGCACAGACCGAGGCACAGATTTCCAGTCTCTCGGTAGAATTGCAGGCGATGCGTGCCTATGCCACGGATCAGAATCCCAACATCTACTCTATACAACGCGAGATCGATGCACTGCACCAGCAATTAAGTAAGCAGCAAGACGATCAGAAGAAAATGGTGCCCGGTGACACAGAGATTCCGGCGGGAAAGGTTCCCGAAGGAAGCCTGGAGTACGCGCGAAAACTACGCGAAGTAAAGTATCACGACACCCTCTTCGAGCTACTCTCACGACAATACGAAGCAGCCCGCATTGATGAAGCGAAGTCTGCGCCAATTATTCAGGTGGTAGATCGGGCGGTACCACCAGATAAAAAATCCGGTCCGTCCCGCCTGCTCCTGACGATAGGAAGCGCGGTTCTTGGGTTTTGCTGTGCCTGCCTTTGGGTTTATCTGCGCGCGGCCCTCGATCGTATGCGCCAAATTCCAGAGTCGGCGATCAAGCTTGATCGCCTGCGGGATGCTGTACGGTTACGTTGGTAGGATAGCCCGAACCATCTCGGGGTCAAGTGATATGAGACCACACCGAGAACCAAGTGGACTGAAGGTCTGATGCAAGAATCGATAAGCGACGCTATTCAACCGGAAATTAAGCTGCTTGCAGTGATCGTTGTTTTTAAGATCCGCCCCGGTGCATCCTCGAGCCTACTCACCTTGCTTGCTGCGGCACAGCAAGCTGCAAGCTCGAAGTTGAAGCTTGCAGTTCTCATTCAGGACAACACACCCGGGGGGCAGGACGCAGGAGATCTTCCCGAAAATGTCCGATACCAGGCGGCCCCACACAATCCGGGTTTGGCGCAAGCGTATAACTCAGCCCTCAAGATAGCCGAGATGGAGGGCTACGATTGGCTATTGACCCTGGATCAAGATACGTCGCTTCCCATAAACTTTCTCGAACGAATTAGCGAGATTGCGTTAGAGCAAGCGGCGCACCATGAAGTCGGAGCAATCGTTCCGAAGGTCGTTGGAGACGGGCATTCTCTCTCCCCGTTTAGATTGGTATGGGGAGCATTACCTCGCTGGTACGCTACCGACTTCATTCGTACAGCCTCGTGTCCGACCTACGCGGTCAACTCGGCTTCGACCTTACGCGTGGTTACCCTATGCCAGATTGGCGGCTACGATCCATTCTTTCCACTCGATATCAGCGATCTCAACATGTTTCATAAACTCGCAAACAGCGGAAAGAAGGTGTTTATCGCCGGAGATGTGATCGTTCACCATGAGCTCGCTCTCCTACGTAAAGAGAAGAGAATGAGTGTTGAACGTTATCGGGCGGGGCTGCTGGATGAGTGCGCCTTTTGGGATATGAAACTTGGATCCCTAGCTAGGCTTGAGCGTATCGTTCGTCTTACGGGGAGAGCTTTCAAGGATTCTTTCAATCCCGAGAAATCTCAATATCTGTCGGTAACTCTTAGTGAGATGAAACGACGACTCTTCACATCACGCCGAAGAAGGATCGAAGCTTGGAGGGGGTGGTCTAACTCTCGAGCCGGACTCCCGGAAAGACGTATACCTTAGGATCGCTAAAAGGGAGTTGTAATTGCGACATAGTTATACCCGTGTAATGAGCCTATGAACGTACTAATCAACGCAACAGTGATTGCCCGGAAAAGAGCCGGCGTCGGCGTTTATGCGGAGAATTTAATTCGGGAGTTGGTGCGTGCTAAACGCGATGCGCACCTGTTTATTCTGGCTCTGAGCGACGATGAAGATTTGGATTATAGCCACCATTCAAACGTAACAATGATCTGGGCGCCAGCGAAGATCTTCCGAATACTTCCTCTTCGATTCGTACTTCTTGAGCAAATGATTCTGCCCTTCCTCCTGTGGCGGCATCGGATTGATGTGGTGCACTCCTTGCATTACTCATTTCCACTCATCTCATTCACATCTAAAACCGTGGTCACCATCCACGACATGACCTTCTTTTCCATGCCGGAAGTGCATGTCCCTCTGAAGACCTTCATCTTTCGGCGCTTTATCGAGGCATCCGCACGGTGGGTAGACAGCCTGATCTTTGTGTCTCGTTCGGCAGAAAGTGATTATCTAGAAATCTTGGGACAACCTCGCGGATTCACTTCTGTTATCTATCATGGCAAAAGCGATTTGTTTGTTCCTTCTGCAAGTCCCACGCTTATTGCGGATCTACTTTCTAAATATTCACTGCCCGGGAATTTCATTCTGTTTGTCGGCACGATCGAGCCACGAAAGAATTTATTGAGACTCGTAAACGCATTCGCCACGATCGCTGCAAGCAATCCCCACACCAGTCTTGTGCTCGCAGGTATGAAGGGGTGGCTCTACGATGAGATATTCGAGAGGGTTCGCCGTCTTAACCTTGAGTCTCGAGTGCTCTTCACAGGCTTTGTTGACGAACAAGATAAGCCTACCCTGCTCGCCGCTGCCGCCGTGTTTGCTTACCCTTCACTTTATGAGGGATTTGGAATACCAGTCCTGGAGGCTCTTGCCTGCGGGACGCCCACAGTCACCAGCAATGTTTCCTCGTTGCCCGAGGTAGCCGGAACAGCAGCACTGATGGTAGATCCCCACAATACCGAGGAGATAGCGACAGCCCTAGACCGGCTCCTGAATGATCAGACACTTCGAGCAGCCCTCCGCGAAGCCTCCTTGCATCAGGCCGCCAAGTTTACCTGGCCTAAGGCAGCCCAACAGACTCTGGAAGTCTACAAATCCGCACTCCACACCGGTTTCGGATTTAAAGAGGCGAGCACGAAGAGCATACCGAAGTTTACGGCGGCTGCTGAAAATAGCAAGGACGGATTGAAGAAACCATTCGCGAGGGAGCAAAGAAGTAGAATCAGCACCGCGAGTTGATATCGTGTGTTATTGCTGAAATTAAATGACTTGCGGTAGTAGTTGAACAGAATCACCAAAAACAGTACTAAGCCAATAAGTCCCACCTGGCCTGCTACGGCCATGATTTCCACCTCGTACAAATAGGGAGTTTTTTCCGCTCGGATCAGGTTGAGGGGATGACTTCCCAGACCGTTGCCGAAGAATGGAGCATCCCAAAAGAATTCTTTCAGGGCTTTAATCTGCCAGATGCGCACATCGTCGGATGAAGAGACAAGATCCGCTGAGAATCGGAACGCTATAATCGCAAAGATGGTTTGACTGAAATATCCAACCATCGCTACACAGGCGGCGATGACCCATTTATGCATCCTGTCCTTCTGTCCCACCAGAAAGGCCAGTGCAATTGCGACGACTGTAAACCCCCAGGTAAATCTGGCGAAAGTGGAGAGGTCAGAAATAAGCAAGAGGATTAGAGCAACGGAAGCCTGGAATGCCGTAATGCCTAGCCGGGTTCGCAGGCATAGCAAAGCAAAAATGCAGCTCGGCAGAAGAGTATCCGAAACGAAGGAGATTCTTCCACCAACATCTCCAAGATCGAGGGACATCAAGGTTACGCCGAACTGCTTCGATATTCCCTCAACAATCGTGCTCACAGGTATACCAGCCACGAATGCATAGCCGAAGATGAAGACCTTTAGGAAACCGGCGAAAGCGACTGCAAAGATGCAGACCCTGATGAACTTCTCATTCTCCTCAGAACCGACAAATTGCCTAATAATCCAGCACCCTGCAAGCGTTGTGATTACGTCTTTGAGCTGAGAGAAAGCCATTGCGGGATCGTTGAAGGGCTGAAACAGGAGTAAGAAGGCCCATGCGAAGAATGCGGAGAATATGAATAGGCTCCAACTCACGGCATTCAAGGCCTTTTCTTCGCGAGTCGCTAGTCTCGCGGCTCCAAAGAAAAGCGGCAGGAAGACAAGCATCTTGATATTGACGCCGAAGACGCTCCCTGTGGGGAGAAGAATCAACATGACAACGTAGATATAGAAAAGATTCCTCATGAACATTGCAGATTATAACCGCCCCCTATGGGGCGACTTCAGTTAAGGGCGAGCCTTTCTGCACTGGCTCAGGGGTTAGCTTAGTAGAGTGTGGGATTATTTTGTTGGAATTGCCGAGATTCAGAAAAACATTGATGTGCCTTTTACTGCAACCCATTCCAGCTATTTTGGCGGTTTGGCACTGATCGTGGTGTTTTGTTAGTTGGAGGCCCATCTGGTCAGTACAGTTCCCGGTGATAGAGTTGCGTGACAAGGCCGCGAACAATTTACATTATCCTTTTATCGTTAGAGTTAGAATGAAAAGATTGCTGTTCGCATCGAGGACCCGTCTTGCTTAAGACGTGTCGCAAAAAACCTTAGGCGTCACATCAACTTTCGCGGTGTTGTCGGCCTTTACCGCCGTCGCTTGTAATGGAAAATCTTCACACAGTGTGGCGGTATTGTTCAGTATGGCCCTTTTGTCGGGATGCGCTGGTTGGACAATCCTCACTTGAGCCGACCGGAGCAGGGGGCATGATTCTCGGCCTATACGAGCAGGAAGTTATGGAGAACCTCGCGGGGGGCTTCTGCTCGCTTCTGAGTGTTGTGGATGTCGGTGCTGCAGACGGATATTACGCGGTCCGTCTTCTTCATAGTGGCAAAGTCGACCGCTCCGTGGCTTTCGAATCCATGCCTGAGTGCCGCGCGGCCATCGCTCGATTGGCTGCTGAAACGGCGTTTCGGACAAGATAACGATCCTCGGCACTGCATCGGACCACTTTGACGATATGCTCCGCGCTCAATAAGATCAACTCGAAAGAGACAATGTTGCTTATAGATATTGAAGGTGCGGAATTCACGCTACTTACCGAAAAACTTTTTGCCTTCTTAAAGGATTCGCTGATCGTCGTCGAAACTCATGCCCATATCTATGCCGATCCCCATGGGGAGATGGAACGCCTCATCAAGGCCGCTTCGAAGACACACAGCGCAACGACCTGGTTTCCAGGACCCCGTAATCCTTGGACGATCAAGGAACTCGATGACTCCGCAGAGATCGATCGGTGGATCCTCTGCTCTGAAGGGCGTTGGGAAGTCCAACAGTGGCTGCGTTTTGATCCTCTATAAGGGGGCGAAGACGTTGCGTGACGATCCTTCGTTTTGTTTGACCTTCGGGACGGACGACGACACCTCAAGCCGGATTGATGGCAGGCCTCATCGAATGCCTGGCTACCTTGGAGCACCTCCTCTTGAGCGCAGTCGACCATTCATGATGCTGACATGGTGGATACGGTCTTTAGGGTTTATATTCGATTAAAGGCTTGAATTTCAAATAGCGGAAAATCTGCGCTGGATGGCGTACCAGAGCACCCAGCTTACAGCACACAAGCCCCTAGAACCCAGAAAGGAAACATTTTTGAATGGGTAGTTTTGATCGACTCGTACGTAAGGTTGTCCCTTCCGCAGCTCATCTTAGCTACAATCCACTTTTTAAAATTGTAGGAGATGCAATCTCAGGAATACCTAACCTATTTTTCTCGGAATATCGAGAACTTCCGCCTAATCACATGCGGGTACGTGTCGGCGTCAACAACAAACTCCTCTTTAACCAGCCCTACCATCTATGGCTAGGAATGCAATACTGGGTGCGTTGGTTAACTAAAGGTTATGTTAGACCCGACTCCGATGTCGTAGAGATAGGCTGCGGCTGTGGGCGCATTGCGCACCCACTGCGGAATGACTGGTTTACCGGAACCTACCTTGGTATAGATATTGATAAAGAATTACTTCAATGGTGTAGTGAACACTTTCCGAAAGACAAGTTTGCGTTCTTAGCTTCTACCCATAAAAGCGCTACTTATACTTCGGATACATCTTCTGAAGCTATAAAGTTCTTTTTTGGAGAGATGGCAAGTAAGGATTTTATATATTCCACCTCTCTCTATACTCATCTCTTGGTTCCTGAACTCGTAAACTATACCTCCGAATCGTTCAAGGTGCTTCGGGAGGACGGGGTCATGTGCATGACGTTCTTTTGTTTAGATAGCATAGAACGTGGCGGCCGGTGGAATTTTGAGCACAAAATTGGTGACGCATACGTCGAAAACCTCAAATATCCAGAGGCTGCGGTCGCTTACACCAAAGAGTTTATGGAGGGAGTGGCCCGCGAAGCTGGGTTCACAAACATCGACTTCTTGCTCAACCCGGTTCAGAGTTGGCTTGTGTGTAGAAAATAAAAGCTGTCTTATCGACCAGAGCTTAGGAAAGTTGTAGGTGAGGCAGATTGCGATGCGGAACAGGGTTTGGCGTCTCAAGAAGCTTTGATAAGTAAGGCTAACAGTTGAGATGAAGTAAGTTGCCTCCTGTGCGTGGAGTACCGGACTTGTCTTGTACGAGTGACTAAGAGACACACTCGCACGAGGAGAGCACACGGTACGAGGCAAGGTATCGAGCGGAGAAGGTAGTGAACCTGCTGCGGCAGATTAAAGTGGCTATGGCGAGCGGAATATGACTAAACACGAGTGCAAAAACGGTGAGATCGGAACAGACGTACTTCGCTGACGCAATGAGTATGACGGATTGAGGGTGGCAATGGCTGCTCCGTAAGGATCTAGCGCGATCATCTTTCATCGCCGTTGACGGTGAAAGGATGACCGCTATAAGAAGGGTAGGTGCCGGAGAGCGGAAGCCGCTGAGGCTTTGATATTGACATGGGGAGCTGGCGAGCATTCCTGCCATGCAGTACACTAACCTCTAAGAATTTCGATTGTATCGATGCTGAACGCCCCTTTCGAGACACCCTGCTCCGGATCGACCCGCAACATTTTTAAGATACCGTTCCACCCCGCCACTAGAGACATATCTAGATCATATGTCTTGTAACCTGCTTCCTCTGAATGCAACCAGAAATCTCGATGCTTGTCCTCGTTCCAGATCATGTCGGCATTCGTAATGAAGTAGATTTGTCCGAACGCTGCTTTGGTCGCATTTTTCATCACAATCCTGACGAATATTTTCGCAAAGATCGATATCCCTAAATCTTCAGACGACAAAATACTGGGATCAGCGCCATTTATCTCTCCTTCGAGACGGCCGCTGCTAGCATGAAGTCTGCGTAACCCGTTTCCAATTCGCCAACCTTTGAGGTCTCCTTCGGAGTCGAATTTCCACAATTTGATCGTTGTTGCTTCTGATTCGGGCTGCCCGATATTCTTGTTGCCACTCAATTCGATCTGAGTCGTGTTACCGTCTCCGCCAAGAAACTGCGTGTTTGGCGCGTTGCTGTATTTATTGTTAGATATCTTTCCAGTTGGGCAATTACCGTGTTGCCAGTCGGGAACTAGGATTTGATACGGCCCTAATTTGCGAGCCCAATTATTCCCTATAAAGGTGTTGTTCCTAATTACAAAATTACGCGTGTAGGGATCGGCGTTGTTTGGGGTAGCCAAGAGCTCGATTGCCGGTCCGGCATTATTTTCGAAGCTACAACCGTCAACCAATACGTTCTCGTTTCGACATTCGAAGTCGATTGCGGAGTTATCTGGGCAGGGGTTGAACGGTGTGTTCTTTATCGTTACTTTTTCCACAGTTACATTTTTTGAGTACATGATCTGCAATGCAGCAGTGCCTGTCGTGGCGTATTTGCAACCTTTATCGATTGTGGAATTTCTTATCGTGCATCCAGTGACACTTGTGATGAAGAGACTGGCAAAAGATACAGGGTCAACAGTATTGTCATGCAAGTTCAAGTGTTCCATATAGACATCACCGAACTTATTGTTGAGTGCAAGGCTCCCGTCAGCGCAGAAGTGATTGCCCCAGTCAAGGGCAATTCCTGCACCGGTGTTGTAGACCTCCGTATTTGTGATCTTGAGGTCGGACAAGACGCGAGTCTCGTTGTTGGGCGTGTTCTCTACACCCGTCACACCTATCCCATATGACCAAGTTACGCGATCCGTCTGCCCTTCAGGGGGTAATCCCATGAAGTCGTGCGCCACGATGTCATCAAGATAAACGGATCGGTTGTTGTAGGAATGATCGTAAAAAAGCACGATGCCCGCGCCGCCGTTGCTGACCTCAATGCCTGATATTTGGATGTAAGACGCGTTGTTGAGCCGCATGCACCTATCTGTAGGCTTACCGTCCCGCTGTATCTTCGGCCTAGCGCCCACCCCATATGCGGCGACAGTAATGAATTGTTTGGGACTTCCGGCACCGTTGATCTTCAGTTCCTGATTCCAGATACAACCGCGCTTGAGCAGAACAGAGTCTCCCGGGATGAAGGTTTTTGCGTTGATGTTTTTAAAGTTTTCCCAGGGTTCTGAAATTGATGTGCCACTATTTTGGTTGCTCCCCGCGGTATCCACATAATATGTGGTACTAACCGCTCTGAATGGGCCGAAGTGAGTGTCCATCTTCCGGTTTACCTTAAAACTATTGGGAAACAACATCACGCCAGCCGCCATTCGCGTCGTGTTATGTAGGAATTCTCTTCTGTCTTTTCTCATATCAAATCAAATTTTTACTTATCCTAAGTATAAAATGCAGTGGATGCTCTTCGCCATCGGACTTGTGGTTGCCATCGCGATCAACGCCGACACCATTCACATCGTCAAGCAACTCTCCCAGGATTCAACCTTACGCAGCTCCATTGTCGCCATTGCCGATTCCGCGAAGGAGCCTCAGGTCAATCAAGGCATGTCGATTCAGGATTAGAATTGCTGCCGCCAAGACGTCCCTCAGTGATGTCAACAACATCGGGGTACCACTTGGTTGGCATCATGGCGATTGGACCGCAGATCATGCTCCTAATCTGTTGCTCGCATGGCTTCTCACGGCTTTAGCCGTTTCCCTTGGGGCACCTTTCTGGTTCGACATCCTGAACAATATCATGGTGGTTCGATCGACCGTCAAGCCACGTGAGAAGAGCCACGATGAAAATTCTAAAGAGTAGTCGAAGAGTTAGAAAGTTTTTGTTCTCGAGTGATGCGAATGCACTCCAAGCGGGCGTGTCGTCACTGAGGATCTGCATCAACCTGCGACGTTTGATTTCATGGTCGACGATTTCCACGACAAGATTGTTGCGTTTCCTTTGCCGGCAACTTTGTCCATCTCGGCGAGTAGTTCTTCAGGGATGAAGAAATGCGTGCGTTTCTGTGTCATACGACGGTGCTTTCAGTTGGTGTCATCAAGCACCGTCTTATGCTCCCCAGTCAAGCACAAACTATAGATCGAGACCCGTAACCCTCTTTATGGGACTCAACACGAAGCCCGTGTTAGGATTCTGTCGTTATGGGCCCCGATGCTGCTAACAACCCAGTTCCTTGACAATCAGGGAATCCGGCCCAGCCTGTGGTCATGTATTGGAATGATGGGCCTGGCTGGAACTAGACCAGGTTGAGAGTTAGTATTTCGGCAAAACCAGCTCTTGAGTGGGCGGAGGATTTTGTCGATGAAGAAGAAGTTTTCAGTGGAGCAGATCGTATCTGTGTTGAAGCAGGCTGAGGTGGGCGTTCCGATCGCGGAGTTGATCCGTAAGGTTGGGATCACCGAGCAGACGTACTATCGCTGGAAGGCGAAGTACGCTGGTTTGGAAGTGGGCCAGGTTCGCCGGATCAAACAGCTTCGCGACGAGAACACGCGGCTGAAGCAGCTGGTGGCTGAGTTGACTCTGGACAAGACGATGCTGCAGGATGTGCTGCGAAAAAAGTTATAAAGCCCTCACGACGGCGTCCGTTGGTGACGTATCTGGAACAGAGCTATCGGGTGAGCGAACGCCACGCCTGCTGTGTTCTGGAACTGGCACGGGCGACGCATCGCTACGAGGGCAGGCAGGAGCAGTGGCTGGAATTGCGTATGCGCATCAGGGAGATCGCGCAGACCCGGGTGCGCTATGGCTACCGCATGATCCGTATTCTGCTGAACCGCGAGGGCTGGCAGGTTGGCAAGGACCTGGTGTATCGGCTGTACAAGGAAGAAGGGCTGGGACTACGTAAACGGCCGGCAGGACGACGGCGTGCAGCCGTGCATCGGCAAGAGCGGTTCAAGCCCACCGGCCCAAACCAGGTGTGGGCGATGGATTTCGTCTCCGATCAACTCTGCGACGGAAGACGCTTCCGTTCGCTGACGGTCGTCGACATCTATACGCGTGAGAGCATGGCCATCGAAGCGGGTCAGAGTCTGAGAGGAGAAGATGTAGTGCGAGTTCTCAACCGGCTGAAACAGGAACGCGGCGCTCCGAAAATGTTGTTCTGTGACAATGGTAGCGAGTTCACCGGTCAGATGATGGATATGTGGGCATACCGCAACGGAGTGAAGATCGACTTCTCTCGTCCCGGCACGCCGACCGAGAACGCCTTCTGCGAATCGTTCAACGGGACCTTCCGGGCAGAGTGTCTGGACACCAACTGGTTCCAAACTCTACCCGAAGCAAAGCACATCATCGATCAATGGAGGTGGGAATATAATGTGAGTCGTCCTCACAGGGCCCTGGCCGATAGGACGCCTGCAGAGTTCGCCAGTCAGATCGCGCTTAAGCGCGATCTGACTGAAACAAAAACAGGCCGAAAACTAACCCTCTAACTGGTACAGATTTTTCAGGCCCTTCATTTGTCCAGTCTCTATGATTGCAACTGGTACAAATTAAGCCGGGCAGACCAACACGTCATCCTTTTATTCCATACCAGCCGAGCACGGTACTCTGCAACACATCTTCGTCTATGCGGCCAGCTATATATTCTTCGTTCAGAGCATCCAGACGCGCCGGCGTCCCAAACCCCGAGATTCGTAGCGAAGCATTCGCGGTCTCAACTGCGCTCCGCCGCTGAGCACTTTCCGCTTCGGAAATGGTCGTTATACGAGTTGACATGGTTTCCCTCGATATCCTCCGACCTCCCAATTCTATTAGGATTTTTAGGTACAAAAGGATGCGACTTTGAGAGTGGAGAGTACTTAGTACGACGTTGGCATCATTCCCTTTCGTCCTTAGAAACCATTTTGGAGAACGTCTGCGCAAAATATCTCGCCATAATTCGCACTTTCCGTGTTGGTTACACGAATTCTTTGGCTTTTTGAGCTTAAGGTCGGCAACCGCCATATATATGTGGTCCTGTTGCTTTCCCGTAAGGCTCGAGGCCTGCAGGTAATCAAGAACTAGATCTGCCTGCAGGGACTTGATTTGGAGATAAGACTTCAATCGAAGAAGTATGCTCATTACAGACTTTCGCGCGGCGGTTTCCCATACCCACATTTGCTGTCGGTTTTGTCGTTTGGGAGCGGCGGCTATGTGCCCTGCTCCCATTGTGCTTGCCAAACGATAGATCGTCCCGCGATCCGCCATTTCAATGCGTAGTCTGCAAACATATTGCCATCGGCTGTCCGAGCGCGCCCCCGGCTGTGGACGCATACCAATTGTTCCCTTCCCATCAAAGAGAGCGGCGTAATATGCAAAACGTCTTTCGTCGTGATCGTTCATTGGGTTTTTATATTAGAAGGTCACTAACGCTTGAGCTGCTAAACTATTGATATATCAATAGTTGGAGTATCAGTATATTGTTCGAGGTAAAGTCATTGGAGCGTTCTTCTTATCCTAGTGAATCGATTGCACAACGCACTTTATTAGACAAATGAGGTGAGCCGTGAGTACCAAAGCAACGCGAAGATTCGAATACGACAAAGAGAGCGGCCAAGGGTTTCATCTATATGACGACGTGTTTGATGAGGGGAACGTCTACCTGGAGTTCGAAGGTTTTCAGTTTGAGGCCCACACGTCGGTCGAGTTGTCTGGAAATGGACTTCCCCGGCTGACGGTAAAGTTGCCCCTCGCGTGGGCGGATAAATTGGGACTCATCAAGTACCAGAGGACGGATCGCTTGCAGACCAGTGAGGAGCATTAGGGGAAACAAATAGAGACTCTTCCAATTTCAGAGTGAGGATCGCGGACATCTGCTTTCCGCGTAACCGTCCGGTTCTCGCCGTATAGACAGACGGCGCGTGGGCGAAAGGAATCCCGCTCGGAGCTGCGATTAACGAGCTGCTGCGGCGGGCTGAACAATCACCGGAGCCTCCATCGACAATGCTAAGAACGAATCATCTTGGCTTGCTTGTGAAGACAAAGACGAGCCAAGTGGTCACGCCGAGATGGTCAACGAACTTTCGGAGGATGATCTTGACTAAAGCTCGGGTGCATCTGCCGGATATGAATGCTCGACGAATCCAGGTTCATAACCATTTGATGACGGAATGGTTTGGCGCATCCGGTTTGCAGTGGGCGCTCTGCCTGTTCACCGAGGCCGGAGTTCTGCGGTTTCTTACGCGTCCAAAGACAGGCGGCATGAGCATGGAGTAAGCATCCTTGATGCTCACTCGCTAAAAGAGCACCCCGGCCATCACTATCAGCCTATTTCTGGCGACTGGCGCACGCCGACTGCGCCCTTATTCAAATGTCTCCACGGCCACAAACTAATCACCGATGTTTTCCTGATGGGCCTTGCGATCAACGAGGGTCTGACACTCGTCACGTTCGACCGGGCGACTCTGCATCTGCCGGAGAACACAGCAATCGTCTCCGGGTGTTGTCTGAAGCAGGATAATCCCAATGAATGAGTCAATCATTGGCGAGCGGTATACCACTCTGATTTCGTCGTTGGCTTGAATGTAATTGTCGAGTTGCATGGCATCAGTGCACACGCATACTACTGGGGACAGCGAGCGACCTCACTGTTTTACCAACAACTTTCTCAAAGTTCTTTCTCTTGTGCTCGGTTTCACAATCCTTGCGTCTATTACCGCGACGGACGCGGCAGCCAAACACTATGCGAACATGAAGCCCCTAGTCATCCGCATCGACGGTGTTGGGAAGACCGAAGCGGGCACATGATCCGAGATGAGTTCGCGAGTAAAGAGCAGAACGCGTACAGGACAAAGAAGTAGGAAGCTTTGCGCCCCGTAATGTTCTCTGGAGCCATACGATCGATGAATGAGAGCAATGAATCGCTTGTGTCGAACGGGTGTGGTGGACTGCTAGACCTGTCTCAGGTCCAACAATAGCACGAAGATGAGACAAATACCGGAACGCTCCCGACTGAGGGACAAGTCCGAGTAAGGTTCCGCTCTGGTACAGAGTCGGACACAATACCGGGACTTGCCCGATCGAGTAGCGCAGCGGAACGACCCCGGAGCCCACAACGTGGCGCAAATGCACAGCATTTGCGGGGGTCGTTCCGGTATTTTGCCATGTATAAAAAGAAGCGTCGAAGAGCGCGCAGATCGATGAAAGTCTTTTGAGTCATTGACATTATCTACGCGTATTCGCCGTAACTCCGAACGCTACCCCCGAACACTCGATGCGTGTCACCGTTCCGCCTCAAAGCCTTCACGAAGCGTCGTAGATGGGATGAAATGACAAAAAGAAAACATGCGCTTCTTGACCACAAGAGAACTGTCAGAGAGAGAGGTTTGTCCACAAAACTCGGCGAACAGGGGCTCATAATTGAGCGCACTGTACTGCTTATGATTGCGCGTCCAGAATGCGTAGTCGGCGTCCGTAAAGGAGCCTAAGGCATTGTTTTCGTACATCTGACGCAATCGAAAGTAGTGCTTCATATCCTCGTTATGAACGGAATCCGGACCGCCGAAAAGTGATCTGAGAAGCGCACAGGCGAGACTAGCGCGTCCTGACGATGTACTCACATAGGTAAAATTTAGCGAGGGAATCTGCGAGAAAAGATCCCGATTTGCTAAAACAAACCGACGGAACGAGGCGAAGCGATTGGCTGGGTCTTCTCCGTAGACGATGCCGAGTCCTGCATATCCTTCCGCTTCTGTGATGAACATCGGGTAACGCTCGGGAAAGAACCGTACGCTAGAACCATTCGCTGCGTCCTTTGCTCTGTATACCTGGCGTGGAAGAATTGCATCGGAGAGACCGAACTGCTGTGTTAGATACTCAATCTTTTGGGCTTCTGTAGTGAGATAGCGTGCATCCGGGTTTAGAGCAATATAGTCCATGTAGTGCAACCGTTGGCGCATGAGACTGGCTGACATGCCGCGTCGAAGTCGACTGTCTTCAGTCAAAATAGCCCGATAGAACGCCTTGTGGGAAAGATGAATGATCTGATGTTGCTGGGTCAGAGCAATGCGTATGATGAACTGGTATTTGTCCAGCTTATCGAGCAACTGCTGCTGCGTGCCTCCCCTCGTCGCAAGTCCCCCGAAAGTGCGATATTGGCGCGCCGTGAAGACACCGCTGTGAGTACCGACCAGATAGAGAAAGTCGGCCTCCCTTGGAGTAAAACCAATCTGAATCAGGTTCTCGACTGCGGAAATTTGTTCAATACTCATTGGAACGCTACCCCTCTATCTGGACCTCGTGCAGATCCGACAGTCGATTGAAATGCGACTGTTATCCCTATGCAATGCGCGTCGCAAGGCGAAGCTTATGTAAAACCTAGCCGAGAAAGCTATTCGAAGTACTACAGACTCTTCGCATTCTGCGGTAGATGTGGCTAATGCTTCATTGACAGGTTAATGTTCGAAGCGCCGGCCTAATGGAATCTACGTCGATTTGCGGAAGGGCTGATCCCCACAGTTGAGCTGGATTAATTGCGGGAGAGCCATCGCTGCATCTCTTCCTGCTGTCGTTGTGCATCTTCCTCTCGCTTCCGTATGCACTCGGTTTCCACGGCGATCTGCCTTCGTAGCGCTGCGATGCTAGCGCTTTCAAAGCAGCGCGGGATGGCCGTCAGCAGCATTCCCATAGGATTCTTGATAGCGCGATTACGCACTATCGGAAGAGCTTTTTCAGAGATTATGATGACGATCTCTTCGATTTGGGCATCAGGGCACATCTCGCGGCAATTACGGATTAGAAGCCTAGCTGCTTCGTCGTCTGTTAGGACATATCGTGATAGAGCCTGCACGATTTGCGACACTTCATCTTGCGTCGACGACGTTGTTCCTAATTCTTTTCCTAAAGAACTTCCTAAAGGGGTGTACGTTTTGTCCATCGTATCCCCGGATGTTTTGTCCACCGTTCCGGTGGTCGTTATGTCGACGGTGGATAGTTTGTCTACCGTGGACGTTTTGTGATCAAGGGTCAGTTCCTCTATCTGATCCGGGTTCATCACAAAACGCACACCCTTATCTCTTATTACATAGTTCAAACCTGCGCGATTGCGTCTCTCAATAGTCGCCTTGAAGGAGTAGATCCGGTAGGTGCGGCCTTGTCGAGCGCTGCTATCTTCTGGCGCGATGAGTTCGACCGCGAGCTTACTCATAAGCTGAATCAAATTCCTTTTTGCGGCTTTGTCGCTCATTCTCGCCTTTCGAGCCATCCGGTCCCAGCCGACTGTCACAATCCTTGTTTCTGCGGTTTCAGTGTGAGCGCTTCCCCATAGGGCAAGATAGAGCTGATTCTCACCATGAGAATGCGCATCTTGTGCGAGATGACACTTATGAATTCGATATCGACGAATTCTTTCCAGTTGAGGAGCATTCACGGTGGTCGTTTTGTCAACGGTGGATGTTTTGTCGCGATTACTAGCGAAACTGCCAGGTCGATGGGCGTCAATATCAATGACCTCTCTCGGCGTGTTCAGGAATGAGAATGCACCAAGCGTGTTTGGCGCTTGCTCCAATTCTTCCCAATCCAGAAGATCGAGTGGGTTACTCCGTGCGCGCATCAATGCCAGCGACCTCCGAACCAGAGAATTGTTGCAGCAGTTGACCTGTGAGCAGTTCGTAGTCCTCTAACGCTTTTGATTTTGGATCGTAGTCGGCAAGAAATTGACGGCTTCTCGCGGACTTTACAACAGCCTGGTCCGTTCTGATGCCTGCGTAGACGGGCACCCCTCTCCGTTCAGAAATTGCTGCCAGGGTATTAAGCACGGTATCTGTGATAGCGAGTCGCCGGTCAAGTTTTACGGGAAGGAGACCGGCTACGCGAACGTTTAGTCCGCCTGCGAGCATCCCGTTTAGCATCTCTCCCGCTTGGATACTTGCCGTGGCGCCCTGGACGCTCAGAATGTCCATATCGACCGGAACAAGGACTTGCTGCGAATACACCATGGCACAGGTCTGAAAAAGACTGATTGACGGTGCCACATCAATCAGCACGGCATCATAGTTTTTCTCGTGTTCGCTGAGCATGTGCTTGAAGACAAACTCTCGGAAGGGAAGATTCATAGTGATTGCTTCTGCTTCTGTCGTGTAGCGATTTCCGCAAATAACGTCGACGCCACTGCAAACGGATACCAGGCACTCCCTTATCGCGAGCCGACGTATAAGGAAATCGTTCAGAAATGCGTTAGGTCTAAGCCCCAGGACGGCAGCGACAGAGCCTTGCGAATCGGCGTCGACCAACAGAACGCGAAGACCCCGGTTTGCAAAGCTGCGAGCAAGAGTTACAGCTGTCGTAGTTTTTCCCACACCGCCGCGTTGGTTAGAGATCGTTAGCCGGATCATTGCGGGACCTCAGTCGCGGCAAGAATTTCGGCAATATCAGATGTCCGGAAATAAAGTCGCCTTCCTAAACGTAGTTTTGTAGCGTTGACCCTTTGTACCCAATCGCTAGAAGCGCGAAGACTGATTCGCAGCCCTTCGGGCGAGCGATTAAGGATGGCTGCAAGTTGAGAAAGACTTAGGAGAGGTCCGAAACGATTTATCAATGCTTCTTCAACAGTCATCGGCAATTTACCTTAATTATTAGGTGACTTCCATTGAGAGATTAGTCATTTCATGCCCTTGTGCTTAGGGGGATCTTTGGTCATTATGGTTGACATGCAAGAAGAGTGGGATATTGAAGTATGGCCAGACTGTGCTCCACAGATCAGGGCTGCGATAGCAATTTTTCAGTCTCGATGGATTTCTTATTCTGACGGCGGCGGAAGGAAGCGACTGGGCAACTTAGTACAGGAGATTATCGAGCCAGCATGGCGAAACTATGTCGCCTCTCTCCCAATTCACGCAAGCGGAACACTTTTTTGTTTGGACTTCGAATTCAAGCGTCCCGCAGGAAAAAGGGGGTTCTTCTACCTTGGGCAAAATGTGAAAGATCTCCACAGGACTGTCTACTCATTCAATGATTTGCCTACCCCGCACTGCTACGTACTCTCTGACACGTTAGACACGCTCTTGAGGCTGACGGCTGACTGTGAAAATAAAAAGCCACTAGAGAGAAGCGCTGGAGAACTGAGTAAACGACGCAAAGGCTGGCGTGAGACCTGCGTCTTCTGCGGTACCTTGACTGAATTAGAAGAATCTCTTCAGGGATCAAAGGTTAGAAAAAATGAATCCAAGTCGGGACTGAGTGGAAGATTCTGTAAGCGTCATCGACCGATGAATCACGATGGCACTTGGAATTCAGCTTATCGGGTAGCAGTACGGCACCGGAAAAAGTTTGAAGAGGAGGTAGTTCGCCTTTCACGGGCACACTCTCGGCACTCGCTGCCAAGACCGAGCAAGGATCTCATGCCTGCGACGATATTCGCAGCAAAAGTAGCACAAGATCTGGACTCATTCGGAGATGAACAGCTTGACGTTCGATCTGCTGCCGTACGTCGGCTGATCAATCAGAAGATGACTTGCAACATGAAGGATCCGGACTTCTTTAGAATTAGCGAGCACGATGCTCGACATGCTGCACGTGTGTTCGTCGACTCGAAAATTACGGATAGAAAGAAGGAACTGATTATTTATCTGGAGGCGGGCTTAAGCCAATCAGAAATAGCGCGGCGATTTGGGATTTCACGACAGGCAGTCTCTAAAATGATCAAGTCAAGAAGCTTCGAAGAAATTCCCAAAGCATACCGCTTTGATATGAGAGCAGCAAAAAGGAACCCAGATCTGTAAATAAACATTACTGGGCGCTTGACGATGAACCCAAGATTCTCACATCTGATTTCAAAATACGTACAGAAGTTCTGTGATCCGCTATAAGCCTTGTTCCGAGATAGTATCAAGGTCTCGATACGGAAGTGCTCATTTTTCCTCCGATCTAGATTACCCAAGCAAAACTCCTATGCTTTCTAAAATCTGGGTTTTTATCAGCAGCATCAAGCAACAGTCAAAAATTGCTCGTCATCGAAAATTCGTCCCTTTCGATACATTAAGCCTTGAAAGCGCGCCGTCGTGAAACTTCATCGATTCGCGACACCAAGTCTTCAGCTCGTAGGTGAGTGTAACGTTTGAGCATCTGCATAGATTTGTGGCCACTGATCGCTGACACCTCTTGATCAGAGAATCCCGCTTCTACGAAACGACTAACAGCTTCGTGGCGTAAATCATGGAACCGCACATCGGCCAGGCCCAGGCTGTGTTTAATGTTGCGCCAGATCGGATTAAACTGGTATGGTCTGCGTTTACCATCCCTCCCCGGTTCGCCAAAAAAGATAAGGTCAGTGTCGATCGGGCGGACGGGATGATTCAATGCTTCACGGAAGAGTTCTGTTGCAGTGGTTGTGAGAGGTACAGTACGCGGCGACGTGTTTTTGGTTTCAAGCAATCGCACGATACGTCGTTTGATGTCCACTTGGATTCGACGTAAGGTTAGAATTTCAGATGAGCGCATGCCTGTCTCGAGCGCTATGCGCACGATCCAACGCAAAATGGGATTGGAGTGCTGGTCGACAGCATTCAGCAAGCGCCTCTCCTCATCCGAGGATAAGCGGCGGTTGCGCCCCGCCCCTGGTGCAGGTCTTCGAATATTGGTTACTGGGCTGAATGGTAGGCCAATGCTCCATTCTTTAATGGCTACAGTAAAGAGGTGCCCAAGGAGAGCAAGCTCAAGCCTTACAGTATTGTTTGCACGCGGGATGGGTCTTCCATTCTCGTCCTTGCGATCATTTCCCGCAAGGCGAACATCGCGAAATTGGGCGATAATCTCTGGCGTGAGCGCCGCAAGCGAATACTTCCCTAGATGCTTGATCAGGATCGCCGCCCTGCGGTGCTCGGGATCCTGAGAGGATGGTCGCTTTGTGGGCGTAACCTCTTTGAGATACCGTTTCAGCGCATCAGCTAACGTCATGCGGTCCGCTGCTGCCCGTTGGATGTAGGCCCCACGCACCATTTCATCCTCGGTACGTCGCGACCAATCCTCAGCATCCCGCTTAGTTCGAAATGTCTTAGCCGCAGTAGGCCAGCCGGTCTTGCGGATGACAGCTTTCCATGTGCCAGAAGTGGTCTTAACTATTGTCGCCATTTGCCCTCTCGGTACATATATCGGTATATCGCACTGTACCGAAATTGTACCTTTTGGCAAAAGCACAGTTGACTTTAGCTGAATCGAAAATTCGAAATCTTCAGAATACTCATCTATCTATTTGAATTTAAATAGTTTACTCGAATGAGTTTTGGTGGGCCCGGAGGGATTTGAACCCCCAACCAAGGGATTATGAGTCCCCTGCTCTAACCGTTGAGCTACAGGCCCTTCCTTGTTTCAGTAGTTACTGAGGTAGATCGAGGAGATGAATTTCTTCCTATACCTAAAACCGCAAGCTACTATTGGCCCTTTGGAAATTCAAGCGCAGAACGCTGAGTACCTCCAGTCAATCAAAGGCAAACCATCCTGTTTCAGCTGAGGCATGAACGAACCGCTGAAATATCGTTAAGCTGGAGTGTCAGACCGACTTCATCATTGTAAACGCATCGGCCATCGCTTCCCCGGCGAGGTAGATCAAGGCTGTGTGGCTCAGCGAGTGGAGCACGAAGCCAGAAAATTCCTGTGACGCCCTGAGCTGAGGTGTTGAAAACACCTCAGTCATTTCAACGATTCTGTGCTATCGCGGAACTTACTAAGAATATGCTAATGCGCGCTCACCTGATGGTGATTTGTGGCCATTCCAAAATAGATAGTCCACTCTCCGGAACTTTTCCTCAAAGCATTTTATCCCGGTGATAACGGCGTTTACTTGAGTTCGCTGATGGATGCTGTGCTGGGGGCGAGGTGGATGGTAAGAGTGTCGGTGGCTAAAGAGATGGCGTTGGGAGCTCCTAAGAGGATGTCGCTTTGGTGAGCGTCCTGTAGGTCTGTTGCGTCGGTTGGAATGATTATGTCTGATGCTTCGCTGCCTTTGTTGACGGCGATCAGGATGCGCTGGTTTGCGTGAGTAGACGTGGAGAGTGTGCGGACATAGACGAGGACGTTGCGATCAGCGTGGAGCAGCTGTTCGGTTCCTTCCTGAAGGGCTGGGTGAGAGCGGCGAAGAGTAAGGAGGGTCTGAAGTGATGTGAAGACATACTGTTGTTCGGGTGAGCGGCCATGTGCACTGAAGGCATCGTTTGGCGTGGGGGCGAAGCCGCCGGGGAAGTCGTGGCGATTGTCTGGATCTTCGCCGCCTCGCATGGCGATCTCGTCGCCAGAGTAGATCTGCGGCATGCCGCGCATGGTGGTGAGGATAGTGAAGGCGAGCTCCAAGGTGTGGGGTGTGATGGCGGGATCGTTGAGAAAGCGAGTGGTGTCGTGGTTGCCGAGGAAGGGAATGAGTCGCTCGGGATGCGGATACAGATTGTCTAGGCGGAGGACGTCGGCGAGTTTGGAGATGGGCGCGTCTTTGAGGAAGACATCGCGAAGGGCGAAGTAGGTGGGGAAGTCAAAGGGTGTGTAGAGGCCGGTGTCGACGCCAGTGCGGGTGACGCCGCCCGCGAAGGTCGAGGTGATTGTTGGGTCACTGTTGAAGACCTCGCCGACGGTGGTGAGGTGCGGATAGAGGGCATGGAGTTGGGCGTGAAAGCTCTGCCAGAAGGGGCGTGCGACGTAGGGGAAAGTATCGATGCGTAGGCCGTCCAAGCCTGCCTGTTCTGTCCACCAGGCGGCGTTCTGGATGAGATATCGTGCGACGGCTGGATCTTCCTGATTGAGATCGGGGAGGGTATTGGCGAACCATCCTTGTGTGACGTTGATCTGGTCGCGCCAGGGCGCATGTGGATCGGTAAGAGGAGCGAAGTCGCCTTGGGCGATGGTGTGATGCTCGAGGGTGCCGTGAAACCAGGTGGGGTCAGGACTGCCTAGGACCCATGGGTGATTTGGACCGATGTGGTTGGGCACGATGTCGAGGACGAGCTTCATGTGGCGGGCGTGGAGCGCGGAGGCGAGGTCCTTGAGGTCGTTGAGGGAGCCGAAGTGTTCGTCGACCGAGTACAGGTCGGTGGCGCCATAGCCGTGATAGCTCTGGCCGCCGTGATTTTGATAGACGGGCGTGATCCAAAGGGTGGTGATGCCAAGTTGTTGCAGATAGTCGAGGTGTTGGAGGATGCCGCGCAGGTCGCCGCCATGCCAGCCGCGCGGTTTAGCGAGATCGGCTTCGTGATCGGGGCCGTCGTTGGTCGGGTCTCCATCGGCGAAGCGATCAATCATGATGAGGTACATGACGTCTTTCGAAGAGAATCCGGCGAATCCATCGGACGGCTTGCGACGAGGCGCGAAGGTATAGGAGGCAGAGGCTCGGCCGGCTGACGAACGGGCGATGATCTGGACCGTCTCAGTTTTAGCCGGTGACGACGTGAGCCAGAGCTGTGCGTAATGACCGTTTTCAGCGATGACGGTCTTAGCGATGTGCAGCGCGGTGTCGCTGAGGGAGAAACGGGAACCTTTGAGACTGTCTCCTTTGACCAGGAGCATCGGTGCGGGCATAGAGGCCCACCAGTTTGGAGGGTCGACCTTTTCGATTTGAGGAGACTGGGCAAGTGCCGAGATGGTCAATGCGAAGACGGGAAAAAAGCGGCGCATGAATCGTTCCTCAAGATGAACAAGATGTCAGGGATTTGGTATGGGTAGATGAGCAGCAGCGGCACCAAAGAGAGGGCTCGATGGCGCCGCCTGGTTGGAATAATTTAGAAGTTGACGTGGGCGGCTAGCTCAAGCTGGCGTTCGGTGTTGAGCCGAATGCTATTGATACTGCCGAAGCCGTTTGTAGTCTGCCCGGAGGTGCTCCACTCGTTCGTGCCCGGTATGTTGAAGCCGTCGGTGATCTTCGTATCCGGATTGCTAAATTGTGGTGTATTGAGGAGGTTGTAGGCTTGAGCGCGGAACTCTGCGTTAACCCGTTCGGTGATGTGAAAGCCTTTGAAGAGGCCCAGATCGACCGTCTTGAATCCCGGGCCTGAGAAGAAGTTGCGGCCCAGGTCGCCGGGACGGGTAGAGACTCCGAAAGAGTTGACGGGAGGAGTCGCGAAGACGCCTGAAAAGAAGGTGCGGTTGTTGGCGTTTGAAGTACCACCGAGGAGCTGGCGAGGGACCTTCTGGAAGCTGATGAGATCGGGCCGATTATCGGGGCCATCGCTGCCGGGGGGCGAGTCGAAGTCGATGGGCGTACCGCTGTCGAGGGTGACGATGGTGTTGAGTTGCCAGCCTCCGACTAGCTCATCGAACGCGCGGTTCATGTGGGTGCCGAACATCTTGCCTCGGCCGAAGGGAAGCGAGTAGACGGCGCTGGCGACGAAGACGTTGTGTTGGTCCTGGTCGGAGTTGCCGTAGTTAGCTCGCAGGTCGGGTCCTGCTCCAGTGATGAAGATACGAGCGCCGGAGGTAGACGTCCCTGTGTTGAAAGCGCCGTTGGAGTCGTCGCGTGTGTGAGACCAGGTGTATGCGACGGTTGCAAGCAGGCTTGAGTTGACATGACGGTCGAGGTAGATCTGCAGGCCGTCGTACTTGGACGTACCGCCAGCGAGGCCTTCGGTGATTGTTCCTCGGTTTGTATAGAGTCCAGCGCCGGTGCCGTTGAGGATGGGAGAGTTTGCATTGAACCAGGTCATGAGATGGTCTGATTTATTGCCAACGTAGGCGATGCTCAATGAGGTTGCGTGGTCGAGCTGTTGCTGAATCTGGAGGTTGTATTGAGAGACGGCTCCGTTCTGGTTGTTCTTTGGAACGGCGATAAGCGAAGAGTTGGCGAGATCAACTGAATTGACGGCGCCTGGTCCAAAGGCAGGGATAGGAAGCGCCGCGGTGGCCGTAGCGGCATTGTTCGGAGTGGTCGGGCTTTGGCCGGTGAAGGTAATGCGGTAGCCGTTGGCCGCAGTGTACTGGTTTATACCGTTGAAGCCGGGCTGGTTGGAGAGTTGATTGCCGACGCCGCCGCGATCGAGGAAGTAAAAGATGCCGTAGCCGCCGCGGAGCGAAGTTTTGCCGTTGCCGTAGAGATCGTAGGCAAAGCCGATGCGCGGGGCTATGTTGTTCTTGTCCGTGTTGATGAGCGAGCGAGAGTTTCCATTGATGCCGGCTACCTGCAGGGTTCCGGTGGAGAGATCGTAGTTCGCCTGATTGTTGTTCTGCTCGTGGGGATAGGTATAGAGATCGTAGCGGACGCCAAGGTTGAGAGTGAGGCGGCGACTGACCTTCCAATCGTCCTGGAAGAAGTATCCGGTCTCATAGTTGAAGGTTTTGAAGAAGGTGCTTGCAGCTCCGATCTCGTAGTCGGAGAAGCCGGCGAGGATCTCGGAGGTCTCGTACCCTGTGAATCGTCCGGTGTTAGGGAAGTTGACGCCGCCGAGGACGAAGTAGCCCTTGGAGTCGTTGCCCTGGAAAAAGTCAACCTCTCGGCTGATGATATTTGCGCCGGTCTTGAAGGTATGTTTCCCGTGAATCAACGTGAGACTGTCGAGGTACTGAAAGGTCTTTTCGGGTACCGAGTAGGGACCACCGTCACCGGTGTACTCAATCTGACTATTGCTTCCACCGATCAGAGCGCCGCCACCTAAGAGCGAGTTACGGTTGGCATTGACGATGCCAAGATTGGCCGAGACGGGGATGTTTTGGTCGGGGTTGATGTAGGCGAACTCCGGACGTATGTAGCCGAAGCGAAATTCATTGATCAGATTCGGCGTAAAGATATGGGTGTAACCGGCCGCTCCGCCTCGCGGATGGTTAACGTTGCCACCGGAGGCGAATCCCGCAGGCAGGTTGGTGAAGAGGCTGTTAACGTTCAGGACATCCTGGCCGTAGCTGTAGCGGACAAAGATGGAGTCTTTTTGAGAGATGCGATAGTCGAGGCGAACGTCGAAGTCGTTGTAGTTTTGGATGGACTTACGGACGGCGAAGAAGTTGTTGATGATGCCGGAGCGACTAGGGAGATTGAAGGCGTTGAGATAGTTCAGTCCGGCAGAGTTGATGCGGTTAGCCGGGATGATGTTCCCATTGAAGGGCTGGCAGGTGGTGGGGTCGTAGATGGCACCGACGACGTTGGCCGTGCCAGCAGGCGGAGTGGGGCATCCGGTCTCTGCGAAGTTTGCGGGGTTGGTGGTGACGTTCTGGCCGAGAAGCTCAGAGAAGTTTCCCTGACGCATGAGGGCTGTGGGGACGCTGTAGAAGCCGGTATCCTTAGGCTGTTTCTGGCGGAAGGCCTGGTAGTCGCCGAAGATAAAGATTCGATCCTTCCAGATGGGTGCGCCGGCGGCAAAGCCGAACTGCTTGCGTTGAAAGGCGGGAGCGGGATTTCCAGGATTGAAGTATAGGGGGTTGGCGTCAAAGATCTGGTCGCGGAAGTAGCCAAAGGCAGATCCGTGGATGCTGTTCGTGCCTGATTTGACGGAGTTCTGCAGGATGGCTCCGCCGGCACGGCCGAACTCTGCCGGGGCGACGGAGGTGGTGACGCGGAACTCCTGAATGGCCTCCGGAGGAGTGAAGAAGACGATGGAGTTTACGAGGGACTCGTTATTGTCAACACCATCGAGGAGGAAGTTGTTGGACTGCTGACGGAGGCCGTTGACGGAGAGTGCGCCACCACCCGAGTCGGAGTAGCGGAAGGTTTCTACGTTGCCGTTGCGGCCGCTGGCGTCAGAGCTGAATGCGCCGCGGGTAACGCCGGGGATGAGATTGGCGAGAGTGGTGAAGTTGCGCTGGTTGAGCGGGAGATCGGTAACCTGCTTGCCTTGAATGACGGCTCCTGTGGCGGAGGTGGCCAGATCAACGACCGGGGCGGCGTCGTCAACCTCGATGGTCTCATTCGAGGTGCCGATGGGGAGTTTGAATTCGACGGTCTGAACCTGAGAGACCTCCAGGGTGAAGGTCTGGTCAAGACTTTTGAAACCGGTGTGGCTGGCATTTACGCGATAGTTGCCGCGGGGAACTGCGGAGAAGGTGAAGTTGCCGTCGCTGCCGTTGGTGATGGTCTGAATTGCCCCGGTGTCGGTGTTGGTGAGCTTAAGCGTGGTGCCGGGAACGACCGCGCCGGTGGGATCGGTGACGATACCAGTAACGCGACCTGTATCGGTCTGCGCAAGCAAGCTGCGGCCGGAAAGGACCAATAGGCAGATCAGGATCGGTAAAATCTTTCCGACGATATTAGATACGCGTCGTGTGATGGCGGTTTTCATTGTGGAGCCTCCAGAAGTGCGACTTGAATGCCAACGGTGTCGGCGGTTTCAGGGCGCGAGAAAGACCTTGGCAATATGCAGATCATCATCGCCATCGCTTTAAGATCTTTTTTGCGCCATATTTTCTTCAACAGCTAAATGACTCATTCCATAAAAGATTTCATTGCTTATCAACAGCTAACTGACGATAGCGTCACGTGTTAGAGTCTTAATCTAAGGTTTTTAGTCATGTCATCTCGCATAGATATCGGATCGAAAGTTGGATTTGGGGTCTATGAAGCAGACTTGCAGACGGGTGAACTCTGGAAGGCCGGACGGCGAATCAAGCTGCAGAGCCAGCCGTTTAAGGTGCTTACCCTTCTTCTCGAGAGACCCGGTGAGGTTGTAAGCCGGGAAGAGCTGCAGTTGAGGTTGTGGGGGCCGGATACGGTCGTCGACTTCGATCACTCTTTGGGCACAGCTATTAATAAGATCAGGGATGCGCTGGGGGATACGGCAGACAACCCAAGGTTTGTCGAAACGCTGGCAAAGCGTGGCTACAGGTTTATTGCGCCGGTAGTCGTACGCGAGGCGGCGCCTGCAGTAGAAGATTCTGGCGAGTTAGCGCACACTTCGACGCCTGACGTGACGGTATTGATTGCAGCGCCGTCCAATGATGTTGGTGCAGCATCCATTCGTTCCGCGACGCTCACCCCGGTGGCGACCTATTCGCGATGGAAGGCCGGACCCTGGATCGCTGTGATCTGCGCAGCTGGGGCTTTGGCAGGAACGGGTGGTTTCTATGCCGGATCGCGGAGGCCAAGTCCGCTGCCGAGGATTGATCGGCTGACCCGCACCGGACGGATAGCACCAGGCATTCCGGCGATGGAGAGCTTACCTGCATCCGTTACGGATGGGTTGCGGATATTTATTCCAGTGATCTCTGGCGGCAGATCGGTTCTCGCGCAGGTGGATGTGCATACGGGTGCGGTGCAGAAGCTGCCGTTGCCCAGCGAGATCTCGTCGCCCATGCTCGGCGACCTCTCCCCGGACGGATCCACGTTGCTTTTGCGCAATCACTTGTCTCCGGAGTCTGAGCAGCCGTTGTGGACGGTGCCGGTAGGGGGTGGGAGCGCGCTTCGATTGGCCAATGTAGTGGCTCACGATGCGACCTGGATGCCCGATGGCAAGAGCATTCTTTATGCTGCGGGTAATCAGTTGACCGTAGATCGGCTGGAAGATGGAGTCTCAACTCCGTTTGCGATCTTGCCGGGCCGCGCGTTCTGGCTGCGCTGGTCACCTAACGGTAAGCTTCTGCGATTTACGCTGATGGATCCTGTAGACCACACGCTAGGACTGTGGGAGGCGGAGAGAGACGGACGATCGGCGCGCCCGATTCTGAGCAACTTGACGAAGCCTTCTTCGGAGTGTTGTGGAATCTGGACTGGAGACGGCAAGTATTTTGTCTTTCAGTCGGACCGGGGCGGGAGCAGCGATCTTTGGCGGTTGGATGGAAAGAGCGCTGTCAATCCGACGCGTGTGACCAATGGGCCGCTAAGCTTCGCCGGGCCGGTAACCTCGCGGATCGGGCATCGAATCTATTTTCTCGGTGTTGAGACGCAGTCGTTGCTTCAGCGTTACGACGCGGCACGGCGTGAGTTTGTGCCAGCGTCTGGATTCCTTGCGGAGGCGAACCGAGTTGAGTACGCGCGCGACCACCAGTGGGTGACCTGGACCGATGCCCAGGGCCGGCAATGGAGGGCGAAGTCGGACGGGACCGAACTAATTCAGGTCACACCGGACTCCATGCAGGTCTTCCTGGGCCGCTGGTCGCCCGACGGAAAGAAACTCGCTCTGATGGCTCGGGAGCCTGGCAAAGCATGGCAGATCTATCTAGTCGATGCAGATGGCGGCTCCCCGCAGAGGCTACTTAGGGAGAGCCGAAACGCGGCGGATCCCTCCTGGTCAGCGGATGGACAAGAGATCGTGTTCGGACGTGTTCCTGACATCATGGGCAAGGAAGATGGGCTCAGGGCACTGCAGATACTTGACCTCCGAACGCATGCCCAAAGTATCGTTCCAGGATCAGAGGGGCTCTTCAGTCCACGCTGGTCGCCGGATGGTCAATATATAGCGGCGATCTCTCTTGACCAGCGTAAACTTCTCCTCTTTCATGTCGCGACTCAGACCTGGAAAACAATCGCAGATACGACGGTTGCGGATCCGGTGTGGGCCACAGACAGTAAGGCTATCTTCTTTCACGCGTCTTCGGCGGATATGCAGCCTATCTATCGGGTGTCGATCCCCGACGGACGACTGGAGCAGATTGCGAATCTGTCGGATTTCAGCGGAGGGGACACAGAAGACTACTTCTTCTGTGGTCTGACGTTCGACAACATCCCGATCGTGCGATCACGAACGAGCACGGGTAATCTCTATACGCTTGATCTCGATGGTCCCTAGGACGCGATTTGAATACGTCGTTTGCTGTCGGCGTCGCATTGCTACTGCGATAAATCCCTAAAGGATGAAGTATTCGTAGAACGATGTCCATCCAACGTCCACCTAAAGATGGAGGAGATATCCACCCTGGGGTGCATGGTTTTTATGGGAGTTGGCCGTATCTTCGGAAGTAGCCACACCTCCAAGCGCCCCTGAGAAGGGGCGTCCTTTTTTAATCAGGGCGATACCTCTCGGATTGGTGCTACGGGATGCTGTAAGGGATCGCGAATCGTCCTAATTGGATGACGGAGTGATCTGAGGGGGGCCAGATGTGGATGGATTGAACGCCTCGGATTGTGGTGGCTGGCACCGCGGATACGTTCACCAGGGGCTTGCCGGTTAAGGCGGATGAGATGATGACCTTCAACTCATCTTCGCCGCGTGTCCAGCCGAGGAGATAGTGTCCTTCGGGAAGGGTGGTGCTGCCGATTTTTAGGGGCACCTGAGTAAGAAGAAAGTTTGAGTATCTTCCGTTGGCGGAGTAGCCCGCGGTGATCAATACGACTCCGGCGATGTAGTGGCCTTTTCCGTCGGTTATTCCGGAGGCGGTGCGGAGTTCGGTTTCAATGTGTTCTGCGATTACGGGTGCGCGGTCGGGGATGATCGAGGCAAGTTCTTTGTCGGTCGCGGATCGCCACTGGGAGGTGTGCTCGGTTTGACCGTGGACGTACGGGAGACAGAAGAGCGAAAGGCTCAGCATGAGGGCTGTGAGATAGATAGCTCTGTGACTGGTTTTGCTGTCGGCTTTGGGTTTGATCCGGCGGTTAGTCAAGATGAACGATCCCTCTCTGCAGGGCGGTGGTGGCGGCCTGGGTGCGGTCGCTTACTCCCAGTTTGCTGAGCAGATTGTTGATGTGTGTCTTTACCGTAGCCTCGGAGATGAACAGTTTCGTGCCGATCTCCTTATTGCTGTTGCCGCGCACGATCAGCTTGAGTACGTCGGTCTCGCGTTCGGTCAACTCCGACCCAGAGAAACGCTCGGCAAGCCTTCCTGCGACCTCGGCGGGTATGTAGGACTTGCCACTATGGACGATGTGGATGGCACGGGTGAGATCTTCCGCGTCCATTCCTTTGAGCATGTAGCCGTGAGCTCCGGCTTGCAGGGCGCGATAGATGTCCTCGTCTCCGTCGAAGGTGGTGAGCACGATGATGCGCGACTCTGGAAACTCCTGCCGGATCGCTTTGATCGCATCGACGCCGCCCATGCCGGGCAAGCGCAGATCCATCAAGGTGATGTCCGGCCGGTGTTCGCGAAAGAGGGATATGGCCTGTAGGCCATCGCTTGCTTCGGCGACGATCTGCACGCCATCGAGCATCTGTAGCAGGGCAACGAATCCCTTGCGCACCACATGATGATCTTCGACGATCAGGATGCGAATCGTGTCGCTCAATCGATATCTCCTCTTGCAGTCTCTTTGTGCACATTCACTCTCAGTGTTATCTCGGTGCCTCGACCGGACTGGGCATCGATATGAAGGATAGTACCGATCGCCGCCGCGCGCTCCTGCATTCCCTGCAGTCCGAAGTGGCCGTGTGCGGCGAAGGACTCCGGTGGCTGGTCGAAGCCGCTACCGTCGTCGGCGACGCGCAGTTGGAGGCTCTTTGCGTCATAGGTAAGAGTAACTCCGATCTGGCTTGCGTTGGCATGTCGCACGGAGTTGCTGATCGCCTCCTGGGCGATGCGAAGTATCTGGTCTTCTATCGTGCGCTGGAGAGGTCTGTACGTTCCGTGGACCTGAAACGTGATGGCTGGTCCGCCGTGATGTTCTTTGGCTCTGGCCGCGGCAGCGATGCGTGAGGGGAGGGTCGCGGCGTCTTCTCCTTGAGAGCGCAGGTCCCAGATGGAGCTGCGGGCCTCTGCGAGGCTGCTGCGTACGAGGTCTCTGGTTTGATTCAACTGATCGAGCGCGGCGCTTTGAGAGCTCTGCATCAGGCGCGAGATGATCTCGAGTTGGATAGATATGCCGACATAGCCTTGTGCGAGCGTGTCGTGTACTTCGCGGGCGAGGCGACCTCGCTCTGCCATGACGGCTTGATATCTCGCTTCAACGTAGTGAACTCTCACACGGTAGAGCGCATAGCCGAATCCGATCAAAGATGCCGCTACCAGGAGGTAGAACCAGATCGTCTGGAAGAAGCGCGGTTGTACTCGAAGGTTGAGGCTTGCTGGCTGGATGCTCCAGAGACCTCTGGCGCTCGATGCCATGACGGTGAAGCTGTATCGGCCAGGTGGGACGTTGGTGTAGTAGGCGGTCCGGCCAGCACCGGCATCGACCCAGCCGCGATCGAAGCCCTGGAGGCGGTACCGGTAACGAACTTTCTGTGGAGCCAGAAGGCTTAGGCCGGCGTAGTGGATCGTGATGCGCTCGCCGCCTGGCGGAACGACGATCTCAGAGGTTGTGAGATCTATGGGGCGGTCATCGAGCGTTACCTGTTCGATGGCGATCTGTGGAGGTTGAATATCTTCTGAGTGGCTTTGAGGGTTTATCCATGAGACGCCTCTCAGCGTGGCGAACCAGAGGGTTCCGTCGTGCATGCGCCACGCGGACGGGTGGCCTCCGCTGCTGCACTCGCTGATCCTCATGCCGTCGGCTACGCCATAGCTGACGAGGGGGATTTCAAGGGAGTTGTTGTCGACATACGCATTCAGTGCGGAGACTGAAACACGGTAGACGCCCTTTTGCGAACCCATCCAGAGATTTCCGCTTGTATCTTCGAGGAGTCCGTAGATCGTCTCGGGCAGACCTGTCTTCGATGCAGGGAACGTTGTGAAGCGCCCGTCGCGAAGCCGTGTGAGGCCAGTGCCGTTGGTTCCGATCCAGAGTGAACCGCGATCATCTTCGAAAAGGGCGGTCACAGCATCGCCGCCGAGTCCGTTGCGCGTTGTGAAGTTTTCGAACCGATTCCCGGAGAGGCGACTTAGACCTGCAAGCGTGCCTACCCAGAGCTCGCCGGAACGTGAGCGCAGGACGCTGCCGATGACGTCGCTGCCGAGACCATCGAGAGTGGAGTAGGAGTGAAATACACCGCCGCTGAGATGGGACAGGCCGTTGCGTGTGCCGATCCAGAGCGATCCGTCCGTGTCGGCGAAGAGGGAACGAACGAAGTTGTCCGCCATTCCGTCGGCTGAGGTGAACTGTTGCAGATGTCCGTCGCGGATTCGGGTCAGTCCATCCGGGGTTCCGACCCAGAGATCGCCTCCTGTTTCAGCGAGGGCGAGCACGACGTTGCTGGAGAGTCCGGATGTCGTATGGAGCGTCGAGATCTTTCCGGCTGAGAGTTTGTTCAGTCCGCCACTGTTCGTCCCTATCCAGATGGTGCCAGAGTGATCTTGAAAGACAGTGCGGACGTAGTCGGATGAGAGGCCTTCCTGGGATGCGATGGAAGAGAAAGGCTGATCGCGTAGTACCGCGACTCCCGCGGTTTCGCTACCGAACCACATGCTGCCGTCGTTGTCTTCGGAGACGGATAGAATGCCGTGGAGATTTGTCTGTGCCGGCGCAATCTCAACCTGATCGGCGAAGATTCTTGCCAGGCCTCCGCGATAAACCACCCAGAGTGCGCCGGATCGATCCTCGAAGAGTTTCTGGATGTTGGCGCCTGCCAGGCCTTGCTTCGCGCCGATCTGTCTTATCTCTCCGTGGCTGAAGAGCGCGAGGCCAGAGGTTGTGCCGATCCACATCTGTCCAGAGGTATTTGTCTGTTTCGACAGCAACAGAGTGGTGATGTTGTGCGAGGCGAGTGCGGGGTTGAGTCTTCCGGTTCCGTCTGCGCCAGTGCACGGTTGGGCGTCTCGCAGGCACTCCAGTCCATCGGTGCCGCCTATCCATATCTCGCCGCCGGGGCCGGAGGCGAGTGCCTGGATTACGCCTGCATGGGACGGGATGGCAGGGCTTGCAGAGGTTGCATGGGATGCGATCGAGTACAGTTGCTGGCCTCCAGCGGCCCAGAGGGTTTCGCGAGCGTCTTCGGGGAGGATGATCACGTTCTCTGCGTTAGAGAGAGCTGTGGTCCCGCCGATCTCCTGAAAGTGGTCTCCCGCTTTGATCGCCAGTCCGCTGGCGGTAACGACGATCAGTCTTCCGCTCTTTTGCTGATAGACGGCGGTGATAACGTTTGAAGGTAATCCGTCGGCAATTGAAAACGCTCTGAACCTGCCGTCGCTGAGGCGCAGCAGGCCATCAGAGGTGCCGATCCACAGCGCACCGGCGTGATCTTCCATCAGGTTGTTGACGAAGCTGCTGTGGAACTCGGGTGTGTTGGATGGATCGAAGACGCGGAAGTCGAAGCCGTCGAAACGAACGAGACCGCCTTCAGTCGCTATCCAGAGAAAACCGTCTTTGCTTTGCAGGACGGCGTGGACTGTGTTTTGCGGCAGGCCGTTGTCGATCTGCCAAGACTGCCTGCGATATTCTTCGAGCCCCTTATGCGGATCAAGCGCATGGGCACAGTGAGATACAGCCAGCAGAGCGCAAAGTACGATTATCCCTCGGAGCAAAGCAGATCGAAGAAGCTTCGCGGATGGAGTTGGTCGCGGCATGTTCGAGCATAAGCTTATCTCGAAAGCGGGCCAGCAAAGGGTGGATAGGGAAGATCATGAGCCGAGGACGGCAACGTGCTTTACTTCTCGCCTGTCGTGCCCGGAGTCGTGTTTGCGTCTTCCGGTGCAGAGGGGTTGATATGCCCACGGCTGTTTTCAGGAGTGTGTGATTTGACTTTCGTGGGGCCCGGACCTGCGGTGGCGGGGTTATCGCCCTTTGGTCCTGACGGTTCGGCGCCGTGGCCGGAGTTTTGTGGCTGCGGTTGGTAGTTTGTCTGCTTCGACTGCTCGTCTTTCGACATGAAGTTACCTCTCTGGTCCTAAGTTCTATTGGAGCAGCTGAGGAGGGCCGCAGTTGCCTGCCCGCTTCGCGAGGCATGTGCAATGCTCTCTCGCAAATATTAATAAGTATCTAAAAGAGTCCTTTTTCTCGCGTAAACCTTGAGAAGTGCTTCCCGGCCTTGGTGTGGAACGCCATCTGTCTCGTCTGATTCGTCCGTGGCTGCCTTCACACTTTGAGCGAGTTCGATAGTATTTAGCTTAGACAGGGTCTCTAAGTGACCTGTGGGAGGAGATTAGCGGCGTGAGATCCGATCATAACGACAAGATTGCGGGTAACGGTTTGGGTTCGATTCTCGTCACGGGCGGTGCTGGATTTATCGGCAGCAACTTCGTGCTGGACTGGCTCGCGGCTGGCGGTGGTCCGGTAGTGAATCTGGACAAACTGACCTATGCGGGCAATCCGGAGAATCTGGCCTCCGTGCAACACAGTCCGGCCTACACGTTTGTGCATGGAGATATCTGCGATGCGGAGCTGGTGGCGAAGCTGCTGCAGGAGCATAAGCCAAGGGCTATCGTGCACTTTGCTGCGGAGAGCCACGTCGATCGGTCGATCGTCGGACCGGAGGCATTTCTGCGCACGAATATCGATGGCACCTTTATCCTGCTGCAGGCGGCGCGGGCATACTATGGGACGCTCGAGGGCTCGCAACGTGAGAGCTTCCGGTTCCTGCATGTGTCCACCGATGAGGTCTATGGCACGTTGACGCCTGAGGCACCGGCGTTCCACGAAGATACGCCGTATGCGCCGAACTCGCCGTATGCGGCGTCGAAGGCGTCGTCGGACCATCTTGTGCGAGCCTGGGTTCATACGTATGGATTGCCTGCGATTATCACGAACTGCTCGAATAACTACGGGCCATACCAGTTTCCCGAGAAGCTGATTCCACTGATGATTGCGAATGCGCTGCAGGGCAAGGCGCTTCCGGTGTATGGCGATGGACAACAGATTAGGGACTGGCTGTATGTAGGGGACCATGCCAGCGCACTACGTGTCGTGCTGCAGAGTGGGCGGGTCGGTGAAACCTACAACGTCGGCGGCGGAAATCAGCGGAGCAATCTCGAAGTGGTGACGACGCTATGTGAGCTGCTCGACGAATTGGTGCCGGAGTCGAAGTTCAAGCCGCATGTGCAGCTGGTGAAGTATGTGACGGATAGGCCGGGGCATGATCGGCGATATGCGATCGATGCACGAAAGCTCGAAGGAGAGCTCGGCTGGCACGCAGAGGAGAGCTTCGAGACGGGGCTGCGAAAGACCGTGGAGTGGTATCTCGCGAATGCGGCGTGGGTGGAGAGCGTGACGAGCGGCGCGTATCAGCAGTGGGTTAAACAGAACTATGGCGGCCGCGGCGGCGAAGATGCGGCTGAGGAACGGACAACGATCGCTGCAGGGGAGGGTTCGCGGTGAAGGGAATTATTCTTGCGGGAGGATCGGGAACAAGGCTGCACCCGGTTACTCAGTCTGTATCGAAACAGTTATTGCCGGTGTACGACAAGCCGATGATCTACTACCCACTCTCGGCGCTTTTGCTTGCGGGAGTACGTGAGGTCCTGGTGATCTCGACGCCGGAGGATACTCCACGCTTCGAGCAGCTGCTGGGCGACGGGAAACAGTGGGGTATCTCGCTGCAGTACGCGGTGCAGCCAAAGCCAGATGGACTTGCGCAGGCGTTTTTGATTGGCAAGGAATTTTTGGCAGGCGAGGGATGCTGCCTGGTGCTGGGCGACAACATCTTCTATGGACATGACTTTGCGAAGACGCTGCGGGAGGCGGCTGAGGGTGGGCCGGGCGCGACTGTATTCGCCTATCCGGTGCTCGATCCGGAGCGTTACGGAGTGGTCGAGTTCGATGCGGAACGGCGGGCGATCTCGATCGAAGAGAAGCCGGTGAAGCCGAAGTCGCGCTATGCGGTGACGGGGATTTATTTCTACGACGCGCAGGTAGTAAGTGTGGCCGAGGGGCTGAAGCCTTCGCCGCGCGGCGAGCTGGAGATTACCGATGTGAACCGCTGGTATCTGGAGCGGGGACAGTTGCGGACGAAGGTTCTTGGGCGCGGCATCGCGTGGCTCGATACCGGGACCCATGACTCGCTGCTGGAGGCGTCGACCTTCATCCATACGCTTGAGAAGAGGCAGGGCTTGAAGGTTGCGTGTCCGGAGGAGATTGTGTTTCGTTTGGGATACATCAATGCCGACCAACTGAAGACGCTGGCGGCGAAGATCGCGAAGAGCACGTATGGACAGTATCTGCTGCGTCTACTGGAAGAGAAGGTGTATTGATGGAGCAGGGCAGGCTGCCTGAGGCTGCGCGGATACTTCTGACCGGGGGCACGGGCCAAGTGGGCGGTGAGTTGTTGCGGATCCTGGAGCCGCTCGGTGAGGTCGTCGCTCCGGCGAGAACGACGATGAACCTTGCCGACGCGGCTTCGGTACGTGAGACGATTCGTGCGGTGAGGCCGCGGTGGATTGTGAATCCCGGAGCGTACACGGCGGTGGATAAGGCAGAGAGCGAGCAGGATATTGCGTATGCGATCAACGCCGAGGCCGTGAAGGTGATTGGGGAAGAAGCGCGACTGCTTGGTGCGGGAGTTATTCACTTTTCCACGGACTATGTCTTCGACGGATCGGGGGCGACTCCATACACGGAGTCGGACTCTACTGGGCCGATGGGTGTTTATGGGGCGAGTAAGCTCGCGGGCGAGAGAGCGCTGGGTGAATCCGGGGCCGCGCACATGATCTTCCGGACGAGCTGGGTGTATGGCGCGCGAGGGAAGAATTTTTTGCTGACGATTTTGAAGCTTGCGAGGGAGCGCGAGACGGTGCGGATCGTAGCCGATCAGCATGGCGCTCCGACGTGGAGCAGGGACCTTGCCAGGATGACTGCACGAGTGATTGGACAGTCTGAGCTCGCGGCACAGACGGCTGAACTGAGTGAGGTTGTCTCCAGTCTGGGTGGGGTTTATCACGCTACTGGCAGCGGCGAGACAACCTGGTGTGGATTTGCGGAAGAGGCCGTGCGACTGCAGGGGACGAAAGAGCCGGGAGTGCGATTCGCAGAGATCGAAGGCATAACGACAGCCGAGTATCCTACGCCGGCGAAGAGACCGGCGAACTCGCGATTGAACTGCGGCAAGTTGAGAGAGCGGTTTGGGTGGACGATGATGCCCTGGAAGGACTCACTGCGAGAGGTCTTGACGGAGCTATGAGCGGAAGAGCCCTGTTTCTCGATCGCGACGGCGTGGTGAATGAAGAGGTAGGGTATCTGCATCGGGCCGAGGAGGTGAGGTTTGTCGCTGGAATCTTCTCGCTCTGCAGGACGGCGGCTCGCCTTGGTTATCGGCTGATTGTGGTGACCAATCAGGCGGGAATCGCTCGAGGGTACTACACCGAGTCGGATTTTCACCTGCTTACGGAGTTCATGCGACAGCAGTTGCTGGCCGAAGGAGTGCTCCTGGACGCGGTATATTTTTGTCCGTTCCACCCGGAGCATGGTGTTGGGGAGTACAGGCGCGAGCACGAGGACAGGAAGCCGGGGACTGGAATGTTGAGGCGCGGCGCCCGGGAGTTCGGGGTGGAACTGACTGCGAGTGTGATGGTAGGTGACCGCTGTTCGGACGTTGCGGCGGCGAACTCTGCGGGCCTGCGGCAGGCTTTTCTGATCAGCGGCACCGAGACCGCTGGGTGTAGCGGAGAGTACCTTCCAGTTCAATCCTTGGCCGAGGTGGAGCAGTGGCTGGTTGAGCGCGGGTAGTTCGTCTATCCGTTAGGCGCGACGCGATAGATCGCACCGCATACGGAGGACGGTCGCTAGGCGTCCTCCGTATGCGGTGTCTGATCGCTACGAACTAATCTTTTGAGCCCCGGACTATTCGACCGGCGGAAGGTCGGCGTCGGAGAAGGCTTTGCCTACGGCGTCTTTGGCGCTGATGGACGGAGACGCTCCGCTGAGTGCTTCCAGGGGCCAAGCGATATTGAGGGTGGGATCGTTCCAGATGATAGAGCGCTCGCCCTGTGGATAGTAGGGGTTGGTCGTTTTATACAGGACTTCGGCGGTGTCCGAGAGGACAAGGAAACCGTGCGCAAATCCTTCGGGTATCCAGAGGAGTTGAAGATCGTCCTCTAGGGATTGCGCTCTAAGATCGAATCCGGCCCATCTGCCGAAGTCTGGTGAGTTACGACGAAGGTCAACGGCGACGTCCCAGATATGGCCAGAGAGGACGCGGACGAGTTTACCTTGGGGCTGGCCAAGCTGGTAGTGGAGGCCGCGCAGCACTCCTTTTACGGAGAAGGACTGGTTGTCCTGGACAAACTGTGTTGGAAGCCCCGCGGCAGAAAAGATTGACTTACTGAATACTTCTGCGAACCAACCGCGACTATCTCCATAGCGTTTGGGTTGAATAAGCTTAACATCACGTAGGGAGGTATCCAGAATCTGCATCTCACGAGTTTAACTGGTTACGACCTTCGGTTGTTGCAAGTTCCGATGTGGGACGAAGGAAAGGCGAATAGGTATCCCGTAACTTCAACTTTTGAAACGCAGTCGGGTAGAATGATGATGTCGCACGAAAGCTCCACGTTTTCCAGTTGTCGGCTTGGTACAAATCAGGTCAAAAAGAGATCATCCGATGGTCTGAAGTGGCGAATGGAACTGGAAGCGCGGACGTATACCCAGCTGAACAAGCTGTGGGAGGCGGATCTAATTTGTTGCCGCAACACTTAGGAATGCAGGAGTAACCCGTACGACTGGTGTGCTGCAGAAGATGCTCACAAGCGGGTCGGACAGATACAGGATTCGAATGCAGGCTGAATATCAATCTCCCCAGTCGCGGTCAGCGGCTATTGAAGGTTCTTATTCGTACCAGGAATCAGCAGTCCGATCGCTCGAGGGAGCGAGACGATCAACCGATATTCCGTCAGAGTATCTTCGGTACAGGGTGGTCAAACGGTGCTGTGACGTCCTGCTTGTATTGATTTCAATGCCTGTGATTCTGCTTGTACTTGGTTTGATTGCGGCGATCATCAAGCTGAATTCGCCTGGTCCGGTGCTCTACTCGCATCGGCGTATTCGTAAGGGTGGAGCGTTTTTTTCGATGTGGAAGTTCCGGACGATGTGTGTGGACTCGGCTGAGGTGCTGGAAGAGTATCTGGCTAGGCATCCGGATGCGCGCGCCGAATGGAATAAGAGTCATAAACTTCGCCAGGATCCGAGAATCACCCCGCTTGGTCTTTTTCTGCGGCGTTACAGCCTGGACGAGCTGCCTCAGCTTTGGAATGTGCTCGTCGGTCAGATGAGCCTGGTAGGGCCGCGGCCTATTGTGGCAGCAGAGGTAGAAAAGTACGGCGACTGTTTCGATTGCTACTGCAGGGTAAAGCCTGGATTGACCGGCCTGTGGCAGGTCTCCGGACGAAGCACGGTGACTTACGAGGCGCGTGTGGCCATGGACTGCGAATACGTGAAGCGATGGTCGCTGATGCGGGACATTGTGATCCTTCTAAAGACATTTTCCACAGTATTGAATCAGGACGGCGCATTCTAGCAATGATGGGAACGTTCGTGAGGAACACCCGACAGAGCTGGTAGATCGGGCGGTAGAATCGTCTGGCACACCGGATCAAATACATCGTGACGACCTAGACGGAGACCCGCTGATGGTTTTGCAGGGAATGCGGGATTTATTGAGAGAGTCGCTTGGGAGCAGCCTTCATACGCTTCAGGACCTGGATAGGTTGGCTGCGGCATGGCCCGTCGCCTGTGGCAGATCGATGGCAGAGCGCGGGGCCGTAGTCGGATATGAGAATGGGGTGGTGCGGATCCAGGTAGCGGACGAAGCGTGGCTGCGTCAGCTTATGAGTATGCGGGGGCAACTCGCGGGCGAGATGGCGCGAATCGCAAAGGTAAAGGTAACCGAGATACACTTTGAGTTGAAGAGGAATAGTAGGCAATGAGGGAAGAGACCGGCGTAAGCCTGGAGGATGTGCGGCGTGTCGCGGAGTTGGCGAATCTGGAGCTGACTGCCGAGGAAGAGCCGCGTATGCAGCGGGATCTGAATGCCATTCTTGGCCATATCGCCCAGTTGAATGAGCTTGATACCGAGGGCGTACCGGCAATGGCGCAGGTCGGCGAGATGCTGGGTGGTGTGGCGCATGACCGTGGCGAGATGCTGCGTCTGGACGAAGTGCGTCCCTCGCTGGATCGGGTGCAGGTGATGGCCTCTGCTCCCGATACGGATGGACGATTCTTCAAGGTCCCAAAGGTGATTGAACGGTGAGTTTAAAGGATTTGGAGATAGAGAGTTTGAGCATCGATGCCGTGCGTCAGGCGGTAGCTTCGGGCGAGACAAAAGCTACTGTACTCGCGGAGCTGCACTATGATCGTATCGCCCGCGAGGACGGGAAGATCAACAGCTATCTGGCGCTGAGTCGTGACCGCGCTATGGCACGGGCGACGCAGATTGACGAGATGGCTGTCAGGGGCGAGACGCTACCGGCTCTGGCGGGTGTTCCGGTAGGGATCAAGGACGTTCTTGCGATGCGAGGCGCTCCAGCTACAGCCGGCTCACTGATTCTAAAGGGCTATCGGCCTCCGTACGACGCTACCGTGGTGACGAAGCTGGAGACGGCCGGGGCGGTCCTGTTGGGAAAGCTGAACTGTGACGAGTTTGCGATGGGTTCGTCGAACGAGAACTCGGCTTATGGCCCTGTGCTGAATCCAAAGGCTTTGGATCGGGTGCCGGGCGGATCCAGTGGTGGATCAGCGGCTGCGGTGGCAGCAGACTTTGCCGTGGCGACGCTGGGAACGGATACGGGTGGATCGATTCGTCAGCCTGCGGCTTTTTGTGGGGTGGTTGGCGTACTTCCGACCTATGGGCGTGTTAGCCGTTATGGATTGATCGCATTTGCGTCGTCGCTGGATCGCGTGGGGCCGTTCACAAAGAATGTGAAGGATGCTGCGACTGTATTGCAGGTGATAGCAGGCAAGGATGTTATGGATGCTACCTCCTCGGACCGGCCAGTCGATGACTATGTGGGTGCGCTGTCGAAGCCGGTTGAGGGGCTCAGAGTTGGGGTTCCGGAGGAGTACTTTGGCGAGGGGCTGGACCCGGAGATTCGTGCTGCGATCGATGGTGCGCTTGCTGGTCTGAAGACGGCTGGTTGCGTGGTAAAGCCGGTTAGTTTACCGCATACGAAGTACGCTATTCCGACCTACTACGTGCTGGCCACAGCCGAGGCCTCTTCGAACCTGTCACGGTTCGACGGCGTGAGATTTGGATTGAGAGCGGAGGAGGCGAAGACACTCTCAGAGATGTTCCGGAAGACGCGAGACGTCGGATTTGGCGCTGAGGTAAAGCGGCGGATTCTGTTGGGCACATATGCCCTGAGCGCGGGCTACTACGATGCGTACTATCGCAAGGCGCAGCAGGTGAGAACGCTGCTGACGAGGGATTTTCTGGCTGCGTTTTCCGAGGTGGATGTTTTGGTAGCGCCGGTGACTCCTACGCCTGCGTTCAAGCTGGGTGAGAAGACGGACGATCCGGTGAAGATGTACCTGGAAGACATCTATTCGGTCGCTGCCAGCCTTGCCGGAATCTGCGGCGTGTCGGTGCCTTGCGGTGAGACCAGGGATGGGCTGCCGATCGGTGTACAGGTGATGGGAAGGCACTTCGATGAAGGGACCATGTTGCGCGTGGCGCAGGCTGTTGAGACCTCGCAGAGAGAGCAATAGGAGACCTCAGCCTCGTTCGTGGAGGTGCATGTTCCTCGTGTGAAGGTGGCTCCGCAGGGTCGCTTGGGCGTTACTTCTTTCCCGTTTCGTGGGCACATTCGGGTATGCTGAAGGCAGTGATTTCAACAGAAATATCCCAATTGTGCAGGCAAAGATTGCGCTTGAGCTTTGTCCATTGTGGCGCGCTTGCGGTTGGATGGATTGAAAGGTAAGACGGTTTTGCGAGGATTACAGCAGATGCAGTTTGGTTGCGCCGGTAGATTTTTTAGGTTTGGATCTGTGGTTCTGTTCACTGTGCTTGGGGCCGGCGTGTTACATGCGCAGTTCTCGCAATTCGGTCAGGCACTTGGAAATACTGGGGGCCAACAGTCATCCTGCAGTCCAACCGACCCAGGCTGCCAGTCATCCTCCACGGATCAGAGCGCCGATCAGATGCGTAGCCTCTCGCCGACGAACCAGACGCAATCGGGGATTCCGCAAGGCGTGGTCATCCCCGGGCAATCTGATAATCAGAACGACAACAACGGCAACAGCATCAACCCGCGGAATCAGCAGAACGTGAATCAGCTGCTTCACCTGCCGCTGGATTCGCCAACCGAATTTCAGCAGATGGTTGCGAATTCAACCGGGAAGCTGCTTCCGATCTATGGGGCAAATCTGTTTCGAAATCCGCCGTCGACCTTTGCGCCGCTGAACATGGTGCCTGTAACCCCTGACTACGTGATCGGCCCAGGTGACGAACTGCTGATCCAGATATGGGGCCAGGTGACGTTGAATAGTCGCTATACGGTGGATCGCGACGGGGGAATCCACATTCCTCAGGTGGGAACGGTCCATGTCGCTGGACTTCCCTTCGCGCAGTTGCAAGATTATTTGAAGTCTCAGGTTGGTAGGGTCTTTCGCAACTTCGACCTCAATGTAAATATGGGGCAACTGCGATCGATTCAGGTCTTCGTGGTGGGGCAGGCTAGGCAGCCTGGTGTCTTTACGATCAGCTCGCTCAGCACGCTGACCAATGCTCTGTTCGCGACGGGTGGACCGACCCCGCAGGGCAGTATGCGGCATATCCAGTTGAAGCGCGCAGGTAAGGTCATCCTCGACTACGATCTGTATGCGCTTCTCGAGCATGGCGACAAGTCGAATGACATGCAGCTATTGCCTGGAGATGTGATCTACATTCCTCCCGTTGGGCCACAGGTTGCCGTGGCGGGAAGTGTGAATGTGCCGGCGATCTATGAGTTGAAGTCCGCAAACAGCACTAGTGTAGGCGATGTGCTGGAGCTTGCTGCGGGGCTGACGAGCGTGGCTTCGGGTGAGCGGGTTCGACTCGAGCGTGTCGACGAGCGCCGTATGCGCAGCATGGTCGAAGTGCCTCTAGATGCGCAGGGAAGGTCCACCATATTGCAGGATGGCGACCTGCTGGAGTTGGTCGCAGTCGTTAGTCAGTACAAGGATGCGATCACGCTTCGCGGAAACGTGGCTAATCCTGGCCGCTACACGTGGAAGCCGGGTATGCGTGTTCGCGACCTGATACCCGATAAAGATGCGCTGATCACACGGGATTACTGGTTGAAGCGGAGTCAGCTGGGGCAGCCCATGTTGACCTATATTCCGACGTGTCTTCCCGTAACGCCTTACGGAATTCCTGATCTTCGGTTTGGTATTGCTGCCGGCGACGAAGGCATGTACCCGATCTGGCGCTACTCTTCGACGAGAGATCGGAATCTCGTCGGGTATCCTTTCGTTAGCACCGAAGGAATCTCTAATAATGGGCTACAGAATCCAGCTGACGAGGGCGTACCCCAGACGGATGGCGGCCTGGATTGTACAAAGCTTGGGGAGCCTGCCAATCCTTACGGTGACCTCTACGGCCGCTATCCGTCGAACCAGAACAATACAAACAACAGCAATACAAACAACAACAACAACTTGAATGCGACGAGTTCGCTAAATAATAACCAGCTTCCGAATGGCGCAATACCAAATGCGTATACCTCTAACTCGAATCAGATGAGTTCGGCGAGCGCGAGTTTGGGTTCAACGGTCTCAAACTCATCGGCTGGGCAGTTCAAGCCTCGGAATGACGTCAAGTTGAGCGAGCCAGACATCGACTGGACCTATGCCGTGATTGAACGCCAGAGCAAGGCAAATCTTACGACCTCTCTCCTGCCATTCAATCTTGGAAAGCTTGTTCTTGAGGGGGATGCCTCGCAGAATCTTGAGCTGCTGCCAGGCGATGTTGTCACGATCTTTTCCAAGGCCGACATTCGTGTACCGCAGGCGCAACGGACGCGGTTTGTCCGGCTGGAAGGAGAGTTTCTCTCCGCAGGTATTTATAGCGTGCAGCCTGGTGAGACCCTGCGACAGCTGGTGCAACGAGCGGGTGGTTTTACTCCCGACGCCTATCTTTATGGTTCAGAGTTTACTCGTGAGTCGACCCGTCGTGTCCAACAGCAGCGTCTGAACCAATATGTCGATCAGATTGCGCTGCAGGCGAGTACGAGCGCGATCAACAATGCAAATAGTGCAATCAGTGCGCAGGATAGTGCCGCAGCTGCGGCGGCATCGCAGCAGGATCAGGCTGTGATCAACAGCCTTCGCCAGACGCGGGCTACGGGACGAATCGTGCTCCAGTTAGACGCCGATAGCCACGATATTTCACAGCTTCCAGATCTACCGCTTGAAGATGGGGATCAGTTCATTGTGCCTCGTGTTCCTTCTACGGTCAGCGTGGACGGCGCGGTCTACAATCAGAACTCGTTTGTCTATGATCCGACCAGGCGCCTCGGTGGTTATCTCCGCATTGCGGGTGGAGTAAATCGTGATGCCGATAAGAATCGCGCTTATGTCATTCGCGCGAGTGGAGCTGTTATCAGTAAGCAATATAGTTCTACTCTGCGCGGCAATGGCTTCGAGTCACTACGGCTTTTTCCTGGCGATACGATCGTCGTTCCGCTTAACCTTGAAAAGGGTAAATCGTTGCGGCTTATCGTAGATTTGGCACAGATCGTTGGGCAGTTCGGAATCGCGATTGCCGCTGCCAACGTCGTCTTCTAGGACGACATATGCTGAGGAAAGAATCAAGGTCGATTACGCAAATATGAAGCGCGGCTTCCGTCATCAGGAGTATAGGTGAGGTGCGGAAGCCGCGAGGATCTAGCCGAATAAAATTCGTCTCTTACATCTTCCGCCTAGAAACTTATATTGCTTCACGAAACGAAGTTATTTATAGCTTGCTTGCATCATCTTTGTCGTGAGGCATCTATCTGACTACCAATCTCTATGAAATATGCGATCATTGTTCCCACGCTTAATGCTGCCAGTGACTGGACGCTCTTCGAGCCAGCACTCCTAGCGAATGCCTGCTCGGAGTTTGTGCTTGTCGTGGATTCGGAATCGACAGATGAGACAGCGAACCTAGCTAGCGCAGCAGATTTTAAGGTACTTCGAATTGCGAGGAAAGAGTTCAACCATGGTGCAACACGGCAGCTAGCTGCGGACTTCGTGTCAGATGCCGAAATACTCATCTACTTGACTCAGGATGCGATATTGGCTGATCCAAATGCTATTAGCAACCTACTGGGAGCCTTTGCTGATCCTGAAGTTGCCGCCGCCTTCGGACGTCAACTTCCCCGCCTCGGTGCAACGCCTATTGAGGCACACGCCCGCCTCTTTAACTACCCTCAACATTCAAGTATTCGAACGCTGGAGAGCCGAGCGCATCTAGGGTTCAAATCTATCTTCATCTCGAATTCTTTAGCAGCTTATCGCCGTGAAGCTTTGTCTGCCGTTAGTGGTTTTCCCAAGGATGTGATCTTCGGAGAGGACACAGTTGTGGCCGCCAGGCTTCTACTGTCGGGGAGGAAGATTGCTTACGTAGCGGAGGCCCAAGCTTTCCATTCACATAACTATAGCTGGAAGCAGGAGTTCAAACGCTACTTCGATATCGGGGTCTTGCACTCGCGCGAGAGTTGGCTGCTTAAGGAGTTTGGAGGGGCAGGCGGGGAAGGTGGTCGCTTTGTGCGATCGGAGTTGAGTTATCTCTGGCCAAAGTATTGGTGGCTGATCCCTTCAGCACTTGTCCGTACTGCGCTGAAGCTGACAGGTTATAAGCTGGGAAGAATTGAGAGCAGGTTGAGCTTGAACTGGAAACGCAGGTTGAGCATGCATCATCACTTCTGGAACTAGGACGACGCCAATAGATCTCGGGCACTTCGAAGCGAAGGCGACTCTATAGCATCAGCGGTGAAGGTGTAACTTCGGATTCCAGGTAATTTGCAGCCATCCGCTTGTGTTGTGTTGTGAGCCTGCCATGTACGAGGGAATCAGGAAGCGCTCGTATTGCGTAAACATCTGAGCCTGCCAGTGACGATTGATGGCATAGGTACCGTTTACAAAGCCATCTGTAATCGTGCCGCCTCCGGGCAGGAACAAGGTTCCTCCCTTGTTCTGACGATAGCCTGCTTCAAATCGCGTGCGAGCAGAAACCCAATATCCGGTTCTGCCTTCGATGGCCCGGGCGTCACGACCGATAGCGTTGCCGAGCATGAATCCCTTATTGGTATTTCCATCGATATATTGGTTGTTGTCGAAAAAATGTTGGCCGCCGAAGTCTTTAAAAAGACCTTCAGAGCTAACGGCTTCCACACGTAAATCCATATGCGGAAGGAATGGCAGGCGTGCAAAGTATATCCCTGGGTTCCAGGCGGCGCGGCGCGGTGCATCGATCGGGCTTGGGTCATCATCGGAGTACGCGTCTGCGTAAAGAGTAACGAGACGGCTCAGAAATGGTAGTCGGTAGCTGAAGTCGAAATTGCTCTTCCTGTCGCCTGGATCGTTACGAGTTCCGTACAGACCACTTCCGGTGGAATCGAAACTAAATATATTAGTTCTGAAACTATGAAAGGTGATGGGGTGTCCTACGCCCCAAAATATCGACCAACGAGTGAAACTAACTTCTAAATTGTCTCCAAAGTTGAAGTCAATCTTTTGGCCATTAAACCAAGGTCTGGCGGGATAGGAGTGACCCGATAGCTTTCCTAGAACAATATCGAAACGATAAGTGCCAAGCGACGGTAGAAAGGGTAAAGGATGAGGACGTGTTGCGTCAAAGCGCAAGTTGTAGGTTGGTTCTGCATTACTGGAGAAGGCGAGCGGGCCCATCGTAGTAGGTCCCCAATAAAGTTCTTGCTTGCCAATAGACAGTGCGTTTCCCTCAAATGCGACACCAGCATATAGTTCGATGGGGGTCTGTTGGTTAAAGGCAGATCTTGCAGGGACAGGTTCGATGGTAGGGTCACCGTCGCCATCAGGAGCAAACTGATCCAAAGTATTAATAAGTTGATTTTGCTCGGGTGACTCAGCTGGATTGCCTGGTCCGTGTTGGACTTCCTGGCGGTCATACAGAAATAGCCGCCCATAGTGGGCGCGGTAAGAAAATCCGGCGATCGCGCTGCTTCCTCTTCCAAGAGGCCGGCCGAAGTCGTTCCACCACGTCTGGCCGAAGTGAAAACTGTCTGCCAGGGCAGGGCCCGCGATCGTTCCGTAACGCGCGTAAGCGGACTCGAGGCTCAAAGATTCGTAGTAGTTTGGTTCGGTCTCCAACTCGTTGTGAAGGTCTGTGATGAGACGATTGGCCTCGTTGCGCTCACTTGGGCTGAAGTTCTCTGGCATGCTCACCAGATCCTCCGCCACCTTGAGTTGCCTTAAGCACTCCTGACGAGTCCACGGGCGGATCGAGGAGCTCTGGCCTGGAATGAAGCCCATCGCTGCAAGTCGCTCCAACGCTGGGTAGATCCAGCTATCCATAGGGACGTTGGTCGATCCGATGGAATCCGGATCTGTGTCCTCATCGAAGAGCCGTGGCGGACGATGTGCGATCGGGTCGGGAGGATAGTGCACGCTCGGCGGCTGTGCGCGAGGAGTGCGGGGCGCGCCATAGTCTCCGGGCATGGGTGTGGAATCGAAGGGATTCAGACTGAAGTTGTGATGCGCGCGATATACGAAGTGCCCGATAAGCCAGCCTGTTGCGCTGCCTACCAGGACATCCGAGGGGAAGTGCTGCTCGGCGAGCACGCGGCTGACACTTACGCCGGCGGCCAGTCCGTAGACAGCTGTTCGGGAGAGCCAGCCCGGATACTCGTCGCCAAGCACCGAAGCCATGGCCCAGGCTGCGGTGGCGTGGTCGGATGGAAATGAGGAGTTTGAGAAACTCGAACTAAAGAAGTGCCCCTGGGCGTCGTCGACTGTGGGTCGGTCACGGCGCGCGACGAGCTTGAAGACCTGGTTGACGGCAAGGCTGTCGGCCAACGCTTCGCCGGTTAGCAGGCTGGCCTCATGGGCTTGCGGTGCATCGTGACTAAGGCTCCACAGGTACATGCCTGCGGGAAGCACACCTAGAGCACCGACGCCAGCATCGGAGAGAGTGCTGAAGTGTTTCTGATCAGCAGCGTTGATATTAATTAGCGACGTCATCGTATGGTGATCGCTGCCGATGAGAACGCCTGTCGCCGCGGAGAGAGGAAGAAGCCACTCTGCATCCATTGGACGTATGTGAAGCGGGCTGGTCCAGATCGCCTTTTGATCCGCCAACAGGCGTCGCGGAGTGCCAGCGAGAGTGATCTCTTCCGGCTTTGTGGCCGGACCTGCAGTTGTGGGCGTTGTGTCGTTCTGAGGTACGGGCGCGTCAGGTAACGAGGTCGAGCTTGCCGTTGACTCACTGCTGGCTGTATTCGGAGCGATGCTTTGAGCAGAGCAAAACTTCCCTGTTGGTGTCAGAAGGAAAGATGATAGAGAGAGCAGCGCGCTAAATTTTAGGAGAGTCACAGGCATCGGTAAAGTGAGGCGACAGGCGACTGCAACCCCTTGCTGGAGGCTATCATAGGCGGGCGCTTTCATGAGCGGTGTAGCTATGCACGTGTGGCCGTAAACTGATCGCGAATGGCTGCCCAGGTGCGTTGAATTCCGTCCTCGAGACCAGTGGTATGTTTCCAGCCGAGAGTGTGGAGACGAGTGACATCCATAAGTTTACGTGGAGTGCCATCGGGCTTGCTGGCATCAAAGGCAAGTCGCCCTTGAAAACCAAGGACGCGGGCCACGGTCTCGGCCAGTTCGCGAACGGTGACATCTTCGCCGGTCCCTATGTTGATCAGTGGGGGAGCATCTTCGAGTAGAAGCGTGTCGAATCGGGCTTCGTCGAGATTCAAGAGGAAGATGCAGGCTTCTGCAAGATCGTCGGAGTAGAGAAGCTCGCGGCGCGGTGTCCCTGTGCCCCAGACTGTGATCTCATCTTTGCCATTACTGATGGCTTCTGCAGTCTTGCGAATGAGAGCCGGAAGCACGTGAGAGGTCGTCGGATCGAAGTTGTCGCCAGGCCCATAGAGGTTCGTCGGCATCGCCGCTAAATATTTGGTTCCGTACTGGCGGTTATAGCTCCAGCACATCTCGATGCCTGCAATTTTCGCGATGGCGTACGGGCGGTTGGTGGGTTCGAGCGGCCCAGTCAGGAGGTACTGCTCTTTGATTGGCTGAGGACAGAGTTTAGGGTAGATGCAGCTGGAGCCGAGAAAGAGAAGACGCTTCACGTATGCGTCTTTACTGGCTTCGATGACGTTGGTTTGGATGATGAGATTGTCGCGGATGAAGTCGGCCGGATAGGTATTGTTGGCCATGATGCCGCCTACTTTGGCCGCTGCAAGGATGACAAACGCAGGCTGCTCTGCTGCAAAAAAGCGACGGACGGCAAGTGTGTCGAGGAGATCGAGTTCGTCTCGCGACCGAAATATTAAATTGCTGAAACCATGTCGCTTTAACGCGCGAACGATGGCCGAGCCTACAAGACCATTGTGACCTGCGACGTAGATGCGGGAGTCAGAGTTCATATAGTTCAACGCGCTTCTCGTCCGATCAAATTGTGGTTGATAATCGATTCTTATTGATCTTGGGACTCATTAAACCAGCGAGATTAATGTAATCACGAGCTTCCAACTGCGCCGTCTATCGCCATCTGATAGATCTCAACCAGTCGCTGGTAGTTCTTCTCGGGGGTATGGGTTGCAAGATAGTGTTCACGTGCATTTTCGCGCATCTGCCGCACCGCTGCGGGGTTCTCCATAAACCATGCGAGCGCAGACGCGAGAGCCTGGTGGTCTGCGGGCGGGTACAGTAGTCCGGTTTCGCCCGGCTTGATGATGGCCGCCACGTTCCCAAGGTCCGCTCCAATCACCGGCAAACCAAGCGAGAAGGCTTCGATGACGACCAGCGGCAGCCCCCCTTCATACCAGATCGACGGCATGATCAGAACCCGCGCACTGCGCATGAAGTCCAGTATCTGGTCATGCGGCATGAATCCCTTGTAGATCAGTCGACTGCCTGGACGCTCTGCGGCGCGCTGTACCTCCTCGCGCATGGGCCCATCGCCCAGAATCACAATGTCCATACACAGGGTGCCAGCCGCGTCGGCATCGATCAACGTCTGCAAGCCCTTCTCCTGATTGAGCCTGCCGGCGAACAGAGCGTAGTCACCATCTCCGCTTCCCAAACCTCTGTCTTCCGTGGAGTTCGGCTTGACGAAGATCTTCTCGCGCGGAATGCGAAAGGTGCCAAGTTTATCGGCTGCGAATGAGGTCAGGGAGATGTAGGCCGCAATCTTGTCCGACCAGGTACCCAGTCGGTCGTGAACTGCCATGCCCAGCCCTGCAACGGCGCTTCCAAGATGGCTGGATCGATAACATGCGTGTCGAACGCCCGGAAGAAACGACCGGTTAGAGATGCACTCTTCGCACACGCCGCCGTCGCGAAAGAGCGTCGCACGTGCGCAGAGAATCCTGAAGTTATGCAGGGTATGGACCACGGGAACGCCAGCTTCGACACATGCGGCGAAGACGGATGGCGAAAGTGTGGGAAAGAAGTTGTGAACATGAACGACATCGGGCTTGGCTCGCTCGATCGCCTCGCGCATGCGCTGCTTACCGTCGGAAGAGTAGATCGATCCGAACGATGCGGTGATGCGGCTCAGTGCTCCCTGGATGTGGTCGTTGTCGACGTCGAGCCGAGCGACCGTGTGGCCATGAGAGTTGAGCAGCCCGGACTCTGTCGCGACGACGAGATCTTCCCCGCCAATCTGCTTATATCGATTATGAGCAATCAGTATCCGCATGTGTTTTGTTGCAGATGTTCCTGCAAGTCATAGGATACCTTGACTTGCAGGACGGACGATGAATGCACGTGTGTTGGAGTGTTATACGCACGCAACTTCGTTTCCCGCCGTGAAGAATGGATTGCTATGTTCCTATGCGTGTTCGCTAAAGATGGTAGAAGTGATCGACTCCGAGCACCAGTGCCAGCGTAATGGCAGCGATAGCTATCTCGCCGATGGCTCCGACGAGGAAAGGCCGTGCTCCCTGTTTGAAGAGATCTTTCAGGTTGGTTCGAAGGCCGACTCCGGCGAAGGTGAGCAGGAAGGCCCAACGGCTTAGATTCCCTAGAGCGAGGAGTTGAGATTTGTTGAACCCGATGGCAGCGAGGGAAGGATTCGCCGAAGAGCCGAGCGTAGCGAGCAAGGAGATGAAGAGGAAGCCGAGAACGAACTTGGGGAACTTCTTCCATAGGAACGCCGCCTTATTATCGAGCTGCGCAGTAGCGGCGCGGCTGGCCAGGCCCTTGCGCGCCCACTGAATCGCATAGGCCAGAACGACAAAGCCGATGAGGGCGTTGCGGCAGGTCTTGGCGAGCACGGCGAACTTGCCTGCGGCATCGGAGTAGAGGGCGCCGGCGGCTGTGGCCTCCGCGGTGTTGTCCACGGCCAGGCCAGCCCACAGGCCGTAGGCGCGGTCGCTCATATGCAGGGCATGGCCGATCAGCGGGAAGGTAAAGAGTGAGATCGCTCCCAGCGCAAGAATCGCAGCAATCGCAGTCGAAGAGTCCTCTTCGTCGGCGTCGATAACGCCTTGCGTGGCGATGATGGCGGAGACGCCGCAGACGCTGGAACCTACCGCAAGAAGCGTGGTGAGCTGTGGGCCTAGGTGAAAGGTGCGGCCAAGCCACGTCATGAAGGTGAGCGAGAAGGCGAATGCGATGAAGACGAGCAGGAGCGAGATGCCGCCGAGCTTGAGGATATCTCCTAGGATGAAGCGCGCGCCGAGCAGGATAATCCCGGCCTTGAGCCAGAACTCGTACGTCGCGACGCCGGCGCGAAAGATGTGCGGAAGACCGACGGTATTGGAGATCAGGATGCCGAAGAGAATCGCCCAGAGAACGTACTCGATATTTGGTAAGACGAGGTGATGCGTCTTGCCATAGGTGTTGATGAAGTGTTCGACGAACTTGCCGGCGTAGCCGACGACGGCCAGCAGCGCGATGCCTGGGAGCAGTCCGAGAATGGTGGAACGTTCGGCAGGACTACGACCGGGCGCGTGGGGCGGATATTCGGTGCGGAGGTCGGGTAGTTCGACTGGGGTGGCCATGGAGATCTCCTTGGTGCGGACGTTAGGGTACTGGCGGCGCTGCTTACCAGGGAACGGACTTGACCAGGCCGACGCGGACAAGGAGAGCGAGGGCGAGCGACAGGAGGACGGCCCAGGTATCGGTAGAAAGACGGGTGCGAGGAGTGGACATGGAGCGGTCTCCGGAAGAGAGGAAGGTACGCACGACGAGTGCGTGGCTATGACTCGAATGGTTGGGAAGAGAGCGGTGCGGAGGAAGAGCTAGCTACAACAACAGCGGGTGGACATGAGGTGCAAGGTCGCAAGTTGGCGGGAGACCGTCATGGTGAGCATAAGTGTACACCAATGCGGCTGGCGCGGCAGGATGGATGGATCAGGCTGTGGCTAGACGGTTGGCCTTCGATTCTGCCTGTAGGCGCAGCTTGCCAGTCTTCCGGTGGATCTTCTCGATGAGCAGGCTGTTGGCTGGCAGATGGCGGTTTGCGCGGTCGAGCAGGAGCAGGTAGTCGTGCCAGTCGCCGGTGGTCTGCTGTATCTCGTTCAGGCGTTTGGCTACTCTCGCTGCGGACTTGGAGGTCTCGCCGCCGATCTCTGCGATGTAGCGGGCGGTCTTGCAGGCCTTGCGGATGGTGTGGAGCTGGTCGTCGTGGTGAGGATCGAGGCCTTTGATGGTGTTAGCGAGCCAACTCTGCGCGTTGTCGGCGAGAGCTGCGCCACTGAGGTTGAGATCGGCGGCGGGAGCCAGCGTCGTTTCGAGGCGTTCAAGGGCGCGGCGGATCTCGTGCTGGTCGTCGAGGATGCGCTGCTGCAGTTTGGTTGCGGCTCGTTCTCGCTTGGGGGCGAGATCCTTGTCGAGCTGTGTTGCGTCGTTGACTGCCTTGTAGTGGGCGAGGATGTCGCGGTGGACGTCGAGGTCGCGGACTGTTCCGGCGGCGCGTCGGATCTTGCGGATTGCCTGCCTGAGCTGCTTCGTCCGCTTCGGCGCTTGAGGCAGATCAGCAGTTGCAGTGAGGAGTTCGAGGACAGCCTCGATGCGGCGGGTTGCGGAGCGAAGGTGGTGAACGGGCTTTGGCTTCGGATCGTCCAGACATTCGGCCATTGCGGCCTTGAGATCCAGAGCGTGGCGAAGGAGCGTGATAACAGGTTGCGGCATAGATCGGATCCTTACAGGTGCTTGTTCTAAGAGATGCATATTTCGTGTATCGACGTTCGGGCTGCAACACAGTCGCGGTAGAAAGTTGCGCGCAACCGTGGTTAGGAACGGGGGTTCAGTGAGATGTAGGTAGGAGGTCGTTATGAAGATCGCAAACTTGAAGTCGATGATTCTGAAGGGTGCAACGGTTGGCTTACTGGCGGGTGCGTTTGCGTTGGCCGCTCCGGCGAAGGCAGATGCCCAGGTGGTCGTTGGTGTGGGATTCGGTCATCCGCACTATGCGTATGGCTACGCTCCTCGCTACTATGCTCCGCGTGTCTACGCGCCCGGTTATTATGCGCCTGGCTACTATGGATGGCATCGCCCGGTGTATCACAATGACTATCGCCGCCGTTGGTAAGGACGGCTGACGCGATCACGGTTCGGTGTTAGCAGTGTTCGCAGGCCGGTTGCGGAGATGTCTCCACGCCGGCCTTGCTGTTTGTGCCGCTCTCTTCCGGTGTGAGCGGCTGGTAGTAGCGGCTCTCGGGTGAGGCGCAACCGGCGCAGAGTATCTGTCCGTTGCGGCGCACTTCGCGGTCATAGTTGATGCCTTCGCCGCACTGTTCGCAGGTGATGCGTGCGGACTTGTAGCCTGGCATCTCGCGGGGATGGATAGGAACGCTGACCCACTCTTCGCTGAAGAGGTCTTCGTCCGGTAGTTCGCGGTAGGCGAGCATCTGTTGCTCGTTCTTGTTTTCGATGTGGGGGAAGAGGTCGCGGGCGCGTTGCTTCGATGATTCGAGGGCGGCGATGCGGAGGGCTTTGTAGACCGGGGTGTCACCGTGCGGTGCGAGGTGCGCAGTGAGATCTACGAATGTGGCGGCCATCTTTCCCCAGTCGCGGAACTTGATGGCGCGTTTGCCGAGGCGGCACCCGGTGACGACGGCGATGGCGTCGGTGGCGCAGCGGTCGATCTCGATGAAGGTGACGAGGCGCTTGCGGTCGGCGCCCTTGGGGTCCTGGACGCCGAGGCGTTCGCAGCCGAGCATGGCCATGCGGACTCCGAGGATCTGTCCAGCGCAGAGGTGGCCGTGGGCGATCTCGGCTTCGCGGAGGAGGGCGTCGAAGGTCTGCATAAGTTGATGATACTGCTGACGGGTTGTGGCGCGCTGCGATTGCATTTGACCATGCCAGATACCGGCGGTACTATTCGAGGCCCGAGGTGATTGATGAGTGAATATGCCACTACCATCAGCATGCTTTTGAAGCAGAAGAGTGGACGGGTTGTGTCCACGGCACCGGATGCGTCCGTCTACCAGGCCATCGAGATGATGGCGGAGAAGCAGGTGGGCGCGCTGCCTGTGGTGGAGTCTGGCGTGTTGCTGGGCATCATCTCCGAACGCGACTACGCCCGCAAGGTGATCCTGCAGGGCCGGTCCTCGAAGGAGACGCCGGTCTCGGAGATTATGAGCAGCCCTGTGATCACGGTGACACAGCACCAGACGGTGGGTGAGTGCATGCACCTGATGACGCGGAGCCGGATACGGCATCTGCCGGTGGTGGAGGCCGGCGCGATCATTGGGATGGTGTCGATCGGCGACCTGGTGAACTGGGTGATCACGGAGCAGGAGTCGATTATTCAGCACCTTGAGGCGTATATCTCCGGTTCGGTGTCGAATTAGGCGATGGCAGGGTACCCCTCCCCTTGGGGGTACCCCTTGCTAAGTGGTTTATTTGCAAATATTTGCGCATTTTGGTGTCTGTAAATATTTCATTCGAGATGAGTTACGGCTAAAAATTTGTTTCTAAAGGAGATAAGGCCCGGCTTGTGCGCCGGGCCTTTCTTTTTTGTCTCTAGTTCTATTCTAGCGGGTGGACGGTAACTAGTACGCAACGTGAATCTCCGCGACTGGCGCGGGTTTTCGTTGCTTGGGGGCTTGACATGGCAGATGCTTGTCCTGCCGGACGGGCCCACTGCACGTGGGGTGGTCACTTCGTGACTTTTGTACGCCTTCGGGTGGGCCTCCCGTTGGTCGGCTTTGGATTCCGACCAGCGGGAGGAGTAGGGTGCTCGTTGCGCCACGGCAAGGTATACGCGTCACGAAGTGACCTCGCGCCGAGCAGGCGGCCCGTCCGGCAGGACATTAGCTTTAGGAAGCTTTGAGAAGGCATCAAGAGCGTCATGTAATCGCGCAAAGATCATCGCGGGCGGGATGACCTCGGCGACGTGGTGGCGGTTGAAGTCTTCCTTTGTATCCCAGGGAAGCCTCGCGAATCCCAGCTCGACGCCTGCACACTTCAGGTTTTTCTGAAGCTCCAGAACGACGCGGGCGGCGCTGTAATCAAGGTGGGTTATGGCCTCGGCGTCGACGACGAGCCAGCGGACAGCGGAGGGTGCCTGGCCTGTGAGTTCGAGGACCTCCTTGGCGAAGCGGCTGGCGTTGGCGTAGAAGAGTGCGGCACCGAAGCGGTACATGACCAGTCCGGGCTCGGTGACGGTGTGGGGAGCGGTGGGGATGAGCTTCCAGGTGCCGTCGGCGTCGAGCATCATGACGCCGGTGCGGGGGTGGTAGCTGTGCTGCACGATGCGGAGGAGCGAGACGATCATGGCGACGACGATGCCCTGCTCTACCCCTACGGCGACGACGACGACGGCGGTCATGACGGCGAGGGCGAACTCGGCGGGGCTCTCGCGGCGGATCGCTTCCAGGCTGCGCAGATTGATGAGACGGACGGCGACGAGGAGGACAAGGGCTCCCAGCACGCACTGCGGAAGGTACTGCAGGGGCCGGGTGAGAAAGAGCAGGACGAGTGCAACGACGGCGGCGGTGGAGACCTGGGCGAGCTGGCTGCTGCCGCCTACGGATTCGACCATGGCGGTCTGGGTGGGGCTGCCGTTGACGACGAAGGCTCCGCTGAGGGCGGCGACGGCGTTGGCGGCTGAGAGGCCGAGCAGGTCCTGATCTTCGTCGAGCGTCTGCTGGTGGCGTTCGGCGTAGACGCGGGAGGTGGCGGCGCTCTGGGTGAGGATCATGACGGCGCAGGAGGCGGCGACGGAGACGAGGGGGAGGATGTCGTCCCAGTGGACGTCGGGGAAGCTGAGATGCGGCAGGCCGCCGGCGACGGGGCCGATGATGACGATGCCGTGGCCGGCGAAGTTCCATGTGGCGCTGGCGGCGATGGAGCCGACGACGGCGAGGAGGCCTCCGGGGATGCGGGGGGCGAACTTACGCAGGAGGAGTACGAAGGCGAAGACGGAGCCGGAGACCAGCAGGGTGGGGAGGTGCATGGTGCGGAGTCCGCGGCAGACTTCGGCGAGTGCGACGAGGGTTTTGCGGGAGTGGGTCTGGATACCGAGGGTTTGGCCGAGGACGGCGATGCCGACCTGAAAGCCTACGCCGGTGAGGAAGCCTGCGAGGACGGTCTGGGAGAGGAAGTCGGCGATGAAGCCGAGCTCGAGCAGCCGGGCGAGCAGGAGGAAGAGGGCGGTGAGGAGGGCGACGAGTCCGGCGAGTGCGACGTAACGGGCGCTGGCGGCGGGCGCCATTCCGTTGAGGCCGCCGGCGAGGATGGCGGCGGTGGCGGAGTCGGCTGAGACGACCAGGTAGCGGGAGGAGCCGAAGGCCGCGAAGGCGAGGAGAGGGAATAGAAGGGTGTAGAGGCCGGTGACGATGGGCATGCCGGCGATGCGGGTGTAGCCGAGGGTCTGGGGGATGTTCATCGCGGCGAGGGCGATGCCGGCGAGGGTGTCGCGGAGTGCGCTGGCTCGCTTGATGGGGCGAATGCCCTGGAACAGACTCAGCAAATGAAGGCTCCTGCGCGGTTTCGCGGCGGTGTGGAGGAACAGGTGCGCCGGCGAAACCGATTGATGCTGAATGCTATATCAAAAAGTTTGCGGCGTTTTTTTAGAGCGGGCTAGTTGTCGTCGGAGGAGTCGCCGTCTTCGATGATGGAGGCCGAGCCTACGACGTCGTAGGTGGTGGGGTCGCCGCCGGTGGGTTTGAGGGTGACGCGCATGGGCAGGCGCTGCCACTGGGCGGGCTGGCAGACGGGGATGAAGTGGTCGGTGTCGGGCCACTTGCCGATCTGTTTCTGGACGACGGGGCGGCGTGCTCCGAGCTGGGCGACGACGGCGTAGAGGCCGCCTTTGGCGGTGGAGGCGGTACCGCAGTAGGCGGCGTAGTCGCGGAACCAGACGACATCGGAGACGGTGGCGTCGAAGTCGGGGAGGTGGAGGGCGGTGATGTGGCCGGTGAGGCGGTCGACGGAGAGCCAGGGGCCGGGCTGCCAGATCCAGTGGGGTTCGGTGGCGTTGGGGAGGGCGTCGTTGAGGCGGAGGGCGCGGCGGACGGTGAAGGTGCGGTCGGTGATGTCGTGGATCTCGCCGGTGGTCCACTCTTTCTGGCGGTCATCGACGAAGAGGGGGCGGATTTTTAAGGTTGAGGTCTCGTCGGCTTTGGTGTCGGGGGTGGCGTCGGGCTGGGTGTAGGGGACTTTGCGGAAGGGGCCGAGGGTGACGGTGTGGACTTTGGGGACGGCTGCGAGGAGGGCGGAGGGAGCGGCGAGTGCGCAGAAGAGGAGCAGGACACGGAGGGTGCGTGGCAGGTGCAGGCGTTGCAGGCTCAGGTGTTGCGGGGGCGGACTTGGCAGGGGCGGACTCGAACTCAATGGGGGAGCTTTCGCGTGCGAATTTTTGTGGTCAATGCCATGCTATCCGACGCACAGGGTTTTTTATGCGGCAAAGTCCGTGGTGGCGTAACACTTTTGAGGGGGAAGAAAACGGAGGATTGGCGGAAGAAAATGCGTCGAAGGGGGAAAGATATTCGCAGGTATTCAAATAGGTGCAAAAACTGTGGAATAGATTGTGAACACAAGGTGATTCGCATGGGTTGCAGAGTAGTATCGTGGAAAGAATGCGTGCTGCCGTTGTGGTGGCGCGTGCGACAGCCCCGGGCGGGAACATCTGAAAGCAGCACGAAAGGATATTAAAGAATATGTGGAAACCGAATCAGACTGGAAGCAACTCTCCCTCGACTCCTGAACCGGTGCGTCCTTCGACGCCTGTAACGACTTTTGAGGCGAGCCCAACCCGTCCTGCGACCGTCGGCTCAAGCACCAGCGCGACTGCGGTGCCGACCGGCGAACAGGCAACTATCGGCAAGTCCCTGATCGTCAAGGGCGAACTGACTGGCTCGGAGTCGTTGTACATCGACGGCAAAGTGGAAGGCGCGATCAACCTGCCGGGGAATCGTGTGACGGTAGGCCGCAATGGACAGGTCGCGGCGAACATCGTTGCGCGTGAGATTGTGGTTCTGGGCAAGGTCCGGGGCAACTGCCAGGCGAGCGACCGCGTGGATATTCGCAGCGAAGGCTCGCTTACGGGCGACGTCATTGCGGCACGCATCTCGATTGAGGATGGCGCGTTCTTCAAGGGCGGCATCGACATTCGCAAGCCCGGCGGAACGGATCTGAAGGGCGGCTCTGCAACCCCGATCACTGAGCCTGTGGCCGTCGAAGCGTAAGACTTTACTTCGACGCGGCGTAGGTTTTGTTGTTCAAGCGTATGACGGCTCCGGGTTATTCCGGGGCCGTTTTGCGTTTGCGTGTGCGCTAAAACAAGCGAGGAGGCAGATTGCGAAGGATGGCGAAGACGGCGGCGAGGGTGATCGCGGTGTAGAGGAGAGCTGGTGGCGGATCGGGCCACTGGATTGGCTTGCGCTGGAGGAGTCGGCGGTAGTGGGCGAGGGTGTAGACGATGGCGACGGGGAGTGCGAGGGTGATGAGGGCGTTCAGGTGCAGGGCTTCGCGCAGATGTCCGCGTAGGAGAGCGGCGATGGCGCGGGTGGCTCCGCAGCCGGGGCATTGCAGGTGGAGGTACTGGTAGAAGGGGCACCGGGGGTAGAAGGTGCTTTGGTTCGGAGGGTATCGCAACAGAACGGCGGCGGCGAGCGCTACGGCAGCAGGGGGTGCAGCCGCCCGCGTGATTGCTGCGAGGCGGCTGCGGGTGATCAACGGGCTGCGTTCCGGTACATCAGGCTCTGCTTGATTTGGTTGATCTCGTTGAGTTTGTACTGAAAGTAGATGCCGCCGAAGAAGAAGGTCATGACGGCGCTCAGGCGGAGGCCCAGGGGTTCGGGGCCGTTGAAGTGCTGCTCCAGGTTCTCTCGCAGGGTGAAGCGGGCGATCAGGCGCATGACCCAGGCGGCGATGGAGATGAGGGTGCCGAGGATGTTTCGGTGGTAGGCGTGGTGGTGGCCTATGGCGATGAGGACGGTCCAGGAGCTGCCAAGGTTTGCGAGCACAAGCACGGTTGCGATGATGTAGTAGATCAGCGCCTTGCTGTTGGGCTGCACGCGGTTCACCCAGCTGGCAATGACGAGGTTCCAGGCCACAACGAAGAGTGTGCAGGTGAAGAAGCCGAGCAGAAGCTCCAGTCCCCAGTTCAGATTGGGCGGGTTGGGATAGGTGGTGCCTGAGGGCGCTGGATAGGCGGCGGGTGTTGCGTAGGCTTCGGCCGGTGCGTAGGCTGCGGGTGCGCCGAGGATCTGTGCGACGGGGAGCCATTCGGACATCTCTTCGCTCTTGGCCATGTCAGTGGGCAGGACGTTTCCGGAGGCGACGTAGCGGCGGAGGTCTTCGAGGGTGTAGGGGCCGTAGATCTGTCCGTTGCGTGAGACCTGATAGTTCATGCGAAGCTCCTCGGGTCGCTGCAATGGCGACGAGATTTTCTGTACCCCGATGAAAGCACGGACTTTGGTTTAGCACAAGAGAGGATATGTCCTGCCGGACGGGCCCGCTGCTCGCGGGGAGGTCACTTCGTGACTCGTATACCTTGTCACGCCCGAGCAAACGACATAGGTCCTCCCGTTGGTCGGAATCATCATTCTGCCGACCAACGGGAGGACCACCCGAAGGGGTATATAAATCACGAAGTGACCTCCCGCTGAGCAAGCGGCCCGTCCGGCAGGACAATGTCTTTTAAAAGTGGTAAGTAAGGTCGCCCGCTGCGATGAACTGCGTCTTTTTCGTCCCAAGGTCGTACGCCGCCAGATCGTACGAATGCTCCAGTCGAATCTCCGGCCGAAACAGAACGGTGCTGCCGATCCAATGGCCGAAGCCTACGAGGTGCTCGGAGTATTTGGTGGCGTAGCCCGTACGCTGGCCCTTGATGTCGTCCACGAACTCGTTGCGAATGGAGAGATAGTTCTTGTGATTGAACTCCTTCTCCACATAGTTGACGACGGCGACCTCGGGAGCGAAGCAGGTCCTCTCGCCGAAGGAGCAGAAGGCTCCGTTCGCGCCAATCTCAGGCTTGATCGGGTTGGCGACGTTGCCCGCGATGTTCGGCACGTCTCGCTCGTACATGTACCAGGTCTCGGTGTCGGTGTGCCATGTTGAGTTGATCTTGTGATACCAGGTCTCGTAGTAGCCCTGCAGGTTGTTGTAGGCGTACTCGCCGTTGTTGACGGAGTTGGCGCAGGTATAGAGCGCGTCGCCGCCTTTATGCCACGTGTAGTCGACGCAGGCGGTGCCGGTGGGCTTTACATCTTTCGTCCATGGGGCGACGTCGTTGCCGCCGGAGAAGCCGGCCTGCACGAGCCAGTGATCGGAGAGCTTGATGCTGGCCACGATGCCGGTCTGCGTGAATGGATCGATTGTGTAAAGAATCGAGTGCGAGTAGGTGTAGTTGTTCGGAGCGAGCTGCGCTTCGATATCGGGAAGCGAGACGTAGCGCCCCATGCGGATGTTCATTCCCTTTGCGATGTGCGGAAGGTAGAGGTCGAAGTAGAACATGACCGGGTCATAGCCGTACTCGTGATTGCGCGCGAGAAGCTGTTGCGAAAAGATGCCCTTGGCCGTGGTGTAGCGATAGTCCTGGCCCCAGAGTTGTGCGAAGCGAAAGCCGTAGTCGACGTGATCGGTCTGTACGGTATCGGGCAGGCGCTCGACGAAGAGCACCTCCTGGTCGGGGATGATGCGGTTTGGATTGTAGTAGTACGCGGCGGGTGAGTTGGCGCCGTCGCCCTTGTTGGAGGTGCTGACGTCGAAGCCGCCGTTCAACCACCCGTAGACCTTCATGCGGCTGCGGTTCTGGTTGATCGCCTGCATCAGGGAGTAGGTCTGGGTATCGGGCGCGCCGATGACGGGCGTTCCGCCGACGCTGTAGTCACCGCTTGGAAACGGAGGGGAGTCGAGCGGTGCGGCAAAGCCCCGGCGAACAGGATCGGGACCGGCGGGCAGCGTTGGATGCCAGTCTTCCTTGTAGGCGTCGGAGAAGCGGATGAAGAAAGGCTTCGCTGCTTCAGGTGCCGGTGCATCCGGGGTAGACGCGTGGGCTGCGGATTCGGATGCGTTCGCGCTTGGCGAAGCGGCAGCGTGGTCCTGCGCATGCGCCGAGGTTGTAAACCATAAGAGCGTGGCTGCATTCAGAGTCAGAAGAAGAGCAGATACTTTGTGCATGAATAGGAGTTCGCCGCTCTCCTTCGAGCGGGCATCCTCCTATGAAATGCTCTTCGACATAAAGAAACTATGTGGAATGCATAAAGAAAACATAAAGATGTCTATGCGTCGTCGTTGCCCGTGGGGCGAAAGCGATAGCCGATCCACGGCTCGGTGACGATGTAGGCGGGCTCATCGGACAACTCGATCTTCTTGCGCAACTGGCCGATGTTGACGCGCAGATACTCGGGCTGATCGGCGTTGGTTCCCCAGACGGCGTGCAGGAGCGCGCGATGGGTGAGGACCTGACCTGGATGCTGCGCCAAGCAGACGAGCAGGTCGAACTGCTTCGGCGTCAGGTGGACGTCCTGGCCGCGCACTGCGACACGATGCTGCGGTATATCGATCACGAAGTCGCCGAGGCTCATGACCTGCTGCTGCGTCTCTGCCGCTGCGTACTTTCGCCGCAGTTGTGCGCGCACGCGAGCCTGCAGCTCCTGAATGCTGAACGGCTTGGTGACGTAGTCGTCCGCACCCGCGTCCAGGGCTTCGATCTTCATCGCCTCCTGATTGCGGACGGAGAGAACGATGATGGGAACGTCGGAGACTGCGCGGATCTCGCGGCACAGCTCGACGCCGTTCATCTCCGGCATGGAGACGTCCGTGATCACAAGGTCCGGCTTCCACGCGTGGACAGCCTCCATGCCGAGGACGCCGTTGGCCGCGACCTGCAGCGAGTAGCCCTGCGTGGAGAGCGCCGTGCGAAGGACGCGGGTGATCTGCGCCTCGTCGTCGACGATGAGAATCTTTGCGTGGTGCTCCAGTTCATTCTGCTTCATTCGCGCTCCGGATGCTGCGTGACGATGTGAACATCCACATTGGGGGATTCCTTCAAAAAGTGCTGAATTGCCCAGTAATAGAGATATTTTTTGATGCCGTGGATCGCGGTGCGCCCGAAGACAACATGGGTGATGCGCTTCTCGCGGACGAAGCTCGCGGCGGCGTGGGCGATGCTCTTGCCTTTGACGACGAAGACCTGCGCGTCCAGATTGCGTGCGAACTGCAGATTCGCGGCGAGCGTTTTTTTCTCTTCTTCCGAGAGGTCTTCGTCCGTGTCGACGTGGACGATGAAGAGTTCGCCGCCGACTCCCTCGGCCACACGGGCGCCGCGTGCGATCAGCATCTGCGACGAGCTGTTGGCGCTGATGCAGACGGCGACGCGCTCCCGCACGGCCCAGTGCGCCTCGATTCGCTTTGCGTCCATGTAGGCGGTCAGCGTGCGGTCGACGGCCTTAGTCACGTGCTGCAGCGCAAGCTCGCGCAGGGCGATCAGGTTTCCGCGGCGGAAGAAGTTGGCGAGGGCTTTTTCGGCGCGTGCTATTCCATAGATATCTCCGCGGCGCATGCGGGTTTGCAGGGCCTCGGGGGTCAGGTCGGCCATCACGATCTCGTCGGCGCGCTGCACCAGCCAGTCGGGCACGGTCTCGCGAATCTGCACGCCGGTGACGCTCTGCACCGTGGGGGCGACGCTCTCGATGTGCTGCACGTTCATCGTCGCCAGCACGTCGATGTTGGCGGCGAGGACATCCAGCACGTCCTCGTAGCGTTTGCGATGGATGCTGCCTTCGATGTTGGTGTGGGCGAGTTCGTCGATCAGCACAATCTGCGGGCGGCGAGCGAGGATTCCATCGAGATCCATCTCCTCGAAGAGCACGCCTTTGTAGTCGATGGTGCGGCGGGGAATTTGCTCCAGTTGCGCGGCCAGCTCCGCGGTGCGCGGGCGTCCGTGAGTCTCCACCACGCCGATGACGATGTCTTCTCCACGCTGATGCCTGCGGATCGCCTCGCTCAGCATGTTGTAGGTTTTGCCTACGCCGGGCGCGTAGCCGAGGAAGAGCTTGAAGGTGCCTCGCGTCTTCTCCGGCGCGACTTTCTCAAGCCACTCGTCGGGACTCTTTGCAGCGGGGATCGGATTGTCGCGTGTGCCCATAAGGATAAGATAGGTGCGTGCAACGAAAGCTCAGATATAGTCTCTTCCGCTACAGTATCTCCACGGCGAGTGCCGCTGTCATTGTAGCCGTCTACTTCCGTTGGCCGCACGTCAACGAGACTACCGTAGCGCTGACCTTCCTGGTCGGCATCCTGCTGGTGGCCGCAAACTGGGGCCTGCGCCACTCCATCTATCTGTCGATTCTCTCCGCGGCGGCGTTCAACTTCTTCTTCCTTCCGCCGGTTCTTACGTTCACCATTGGCGACGGCCGCAACTGGGTTGCGCTGCTGGCATTCCTTGTCACGGGCATCGTCGCCAGCCAGCTTGCAGAGCGTGCGCGCCGCGAGGCGAAGATCTCCCACAGCCGCCAGCGCGAGGCCGAGCAGCTATACGAGTTCAGCCAGCAGATGCTGGTTACGGGCAACGTCATCGACCTGCTCAACATGCTGCCGCAGATGATCGCCGCGACCTTCGGGCTAGCCGGAGCCGCGGTCTACCTGCGCGAACGGGACCGCGTCTATCGCTCCAGCCCCAACTACATGGACGTTACGGCGACAGAGCTTCGCGACGCGGCGTTTACGCGAGACCATAGCCACGACGAGGCCAGGGACGTAACGCTGGTGCCGATTTTGCTGGGAACGCGCCCGATCGGCGCCGTCGGCATCACCGGCTCCGGGACTTCGCCTGAAGCGCTCGATGCGGTGTGCGGACTGGCTGCGATTGCTATTGAGCGGGCCGGCGCGGTGGAGACGCTGACGCGGGTGGAGGCTTCGCGTGAGAGCGAACGTCTGCGCAATGCGCTGCTGGACTCCGTAGCGCACGAGTTGCGGACGCCGTTGACCTCGATCACCGCCGCGATCACCAGTCTTCGTACCGATCCGCTGCTGAACGTCGAGCAGCGTGAGGAGATGATGGAGGTGATCGAGGAGGAGGCTGCACGGCTGGACCGGCTCGTGGGGCAGGCGATGGAGATGGCGGAGCTCGATGCGCACGAGATCAAGCTCGATCTCCGCATGCACTCCATGCGCGAGGCCGTCGATATTGCGCTGGAGGCTGTTCACTCCGCGATGAAGGCGCATCCTGTGGAGCTTCGACTGCCCGACTCGCTGCCGCCAGTGCAGATGGACATGGAACGCATCGCGAAGGTGCTGCAACATCTGCTCGAGAATGCGGCGAAGTATTCGGAGGAGGGAAGCCCGATCTTTATCAGCGCGGAGGTCTCTCGCGGACAACTGGTCACCAGCGTTGCGGATCGCGGAGCGGGTGTCGATGACTTCGAGCGCATGATGATCTTCGACAAGTTCTACCGCGGCCAGGGGCAGCGTTACCGTGTGCAGGGTACGGGGATGGGGCTGGCCATCGCTAAGGCGATCGTCGAGGCGCACGGTGGTTCGATCAGCGTAACCAGCCAGCCTTCGCAGGGGTCTGTCTTTTCCTTCTACCTGCCGCTACAGGCATCGGGCCAATAGCTCGAAGAGAGGTGCAATCCCGACCAACGGGAGGGCACCTGCCGCGCGTTCTTGCAAAGAGAAAAGAAGCCATGGAATGGCCGCTCTCCGCGGAGGAGGCCCGTCCGGCAGGACTAAAGCTTCGGAAGATCCGTAACGTTCCAACCGCCGCCAAGGGCCTTGATCAGAAGAACACTCGCATCCATCTGGCGCCGCATGATGTCGATATCGTTCCGCTCGTTAGCCAGCGCGGTGGTCTGCGCCGTCACGACCTGCAGATAGTTATCGAGTCCGCCGACGTAGCGGTTGTTGAAGATCTGCTCGGCTGACTCCGCTGCCTGCGTGGCCAAATGTTGATGCTCGGCCTCCTGGTTCAGAACGCGCAGCGCCACCAGATTGTCCTCTACCTGTTGAAACGCATTCAGCGTCGTCTGCCGGTAGTTCGCAACCGTCTCGTCGTAGCTGGCGTTGGCTTGCTCGGAGACAGAGGCTCGACGGCCCGCATCGAAGATGGTCTGTGACAGCGTAGGCCCAATCGACCAGAGGAAGCTCGCCGGATTGAAGAGGTTCGTGAAGGTGGACCCTTCGAAGCCGACGGCGCCACTGAGCGAGATCGTCGGATAAAACGCAGCCCGTGCAATGCCGATGCGGTCGTTCGCCTCTGCAACGCGCCGTTCTGCGGCAGCGATGTCAGGACGGCGCTCCAGCAGCTCCGAGGGAAGACCTGTCGGGACCCTGGGTGGTTGCGCAGCGAGTGGTGCGCCCGCCAGCGTAAACGACGCAGGCGGCACACCGAGCAGAACCGCAATCGCATGTTCGAACTGGGCGCGCTGCAGGTTGATGTCGTGCGCTTGTACCTTCGCTGCCTCAAGCTGCGTCTTCGCCTGGTCGACATCCGATTTGTTCGCGACGCCGCCTTCGAAGCGATTGGTCGTGATCCTCAGGGCCTCTTCGTAGCTCCCGACGGTATCGTCCAACAGCTTTTCTTCAGCGTCCGCGCTGCGTGCTTCGAAGTAGTCCGTGGCAAGCTCCGCCTGCAGGCTCAGCAGAACCGTCTGCCGGTCGCCCGCACTGGCCTGTGCCTCTTCGCGTGCTGCACTCACGGTGCGGCGGACCCGTCCCCACACATCGATCTCGTAGTTGAAGTCCGCGGGCAACTGAATATCGGAGTCACCGTTTCCATTCGTGACCGATGTACTGAAGTACGGACGGTTGGAGGACTCACGAGTCCCTCCGACAAACGGCGCGACGCCGACCGTCGGATACAACGAAGCGCGGTTGAAGCGAATCAACGACCGAGCCTCGCGGAAGCGTGCATCCGCAGCCTTCAGGTCCTGGTTGTTCGCGGCGATCTGCGGCTCAAGAACGTTCAGTTCGGCATCGCCAAAGATCGTCCACCAGGCCCCGCGCTGGGTTGCGTCGGAAGGCTGGGCTACATGCCAGTTCGCTTCTTCTTTCGCAGCATCCGGAGACGCCTCCTTGAAGCCGGGAGCCGTCGGAGCCGTGGGCTTCACGTACTTCGGTCCAACCATGCAACCGCTCAGCAGAAGCGCGGCCGTACCAGCCGAAGCTGCAAGACGACGCCTCACTGCGCCCCCTCTTTCTTCTTCATCTGGCGCGCAGACTCATCGATATGATTTGCGATCTGCACCTCCTGCCCGCTGGCCAGCGAGTCAGACGGATTCAGGATCACAGCATCGCTCGTCGTCAGGCCGGAGGAGATCTCCACGTTGGCGCCGGCGTCTCTGCCGATCTTTACAGGCACAAGCTGCACGCGGCCGTTGCGGACCACGCCGACCCGCAGACCCTCCGCGCGGAACAGCAGCGTGTTCGACGGAATCATCAGGCTGACTGCCTGCTCCGGCAGCTTGAAGTGTACGAAGACATATGCGCCGGGGATAAGCTCGCCCTTCGGATTGGCGATATCGACTTCAACGTTCAGCGTTCGTGTCGCCTGATCAATTGCGTTTGCGTTGCGCGTGATGGTGCCTTCAAACGTCTTGCCCGGATACTCATCCAGCGTGAGCATCGCCTTACCGCCAATCTTCACGGCAGCGGAGTACGCCTCTGGAACCGAGACGAAGACCCTGATCTGGCCGATCGCCGCGAGATGAAAGAGCTCCTTCGGGGTCGAGTTTTGTCCGGCAGAGATCAACGCTCCAATGTCGGTATTGCGAGCCGTCACGATGCCGTCGAACGGCGCGTAGACCTTCTCGAACGACTGCAGCTGCTCCAGCCTGCGCACGCCTGCCATCGAGGCGTCCACAGCGGCCTGCTTAGCCGCTGCATCGCTCATCGCCACGTCGGTCTCCTGCTTCGATACCGAGTTCGTCTTCAACAGATTCTGATACCGCGCCGAGGTCGTATTCGCCAGATCGAGATTCGCCTGTGCGCTCTTCAGGTCTGCCTGCGCCACCTGTAGCTGCTGGTCGATCTCCGGCGTCTCGATGACAGCCATCAGTTGGCCCTTGCGAACGTGCGCTCCGATATCGAAGTACCAGTTCTTCAGGTAGCCGCTGGTACGCGAGTAGATCGGCGTATCGGTGAACGCCTGCGTGTTGCCAGGCAGCGCGATGTCGGACGACAGAGTCGAAGGCGCCGGGTAGATCACATTCACCGACGGAATCGCCGCGATGGCCGTGTCCTTCTGCAGCGTACTCTCCGATCCGTGCCGCGCCATGATGCCGAAGAAGACGACCAGAGCCAGGATGACCGCAACGACGGCCATGCCGATCCATGTGCCCCTGGTGATGCCGGGCCGCTCCGGTGGAGGCGGAACAGCCTCCACGGGAAACTCGCCGGACGGAGTGAGCCTGTCGTCTTGGGTCGCGGGTGTGGTCTCCGTTGCGCTCGTCATAGTTGCTCCTTCAGTCTTGCCCGTTCCGTGCTCATCGAATCTCCTCAGGCGCCCGCAGTCATCTTCGCTTCCGGTTCCGCGGAGGTCTTTGGCTTCGTACCCCGTGCGTGCAGCAGGCTGAACACCGCGGGAACGAAGATCAGCGTCGCCACGGTCGCCACCGACAATCCGCCGATGACCGCGCGGCCCAGCGGAGCGTTCTGCTCTCCGCCATCGCCCGCGCCCAGCGCCATCGGCACCATGCCGATGATCATCGCCAGCGCCGTCATGCACACTGGCCGGAACCGCGTTGCACCTGCCTCAACCGCTGCCTTGATCGCGTCGCCGTGGTGCAGCAGCCGCTCTTTGGCAAATGACACCACCAGAATACTGTTCGCCGTAGCTACGCCCATACACATAATTGCGCCCATCAGTGCGGGTACGCTCAGTGTAGTCCGGGTCGCGAACAAAAACAGCACAATACCGGCCAGCGCCGCGGGCAGCGCCGTGATGATGATGAACGGGTCCAGCCACGATTGGAAGTTCACCACGACCAGCAGATAAACCAGAACGATGGAAAAAGCCAGGCCCGAGATCAAGCCGAAGTAGGAGTGATTCATCGTATCGATCTGGCCACGCACATGGATGAAGCTTCCACGCGGAAGTGACTTCTCGTTCGCCGCGACAATCTTGTTGATCTCACGGCTCACCTTGCCCAGATCGGTACCCTGCACCGCGCCGTAGATATCGAGCGTGCGGCGGATGTTGTAGTGTGTCACCACCTGCATCTCCGTGCTGCGCGTGATGTCCGCCACATCGGCAAGAATCTCCGGCTGGTTGCTTGTCGGCGCAGAGAGCGGAACATTTTGCAGATCGTTCAGCGACTCGATGTCATACTGCGGAGCCTGCGCGACCATGTTGTAGTTCACGCCGTTCTTGTAGTTCAGGAAGAACATCGGCGTCAGCTGCGAGCTTCCGCTGAGAAGGTTCTGCAGGCTGCTTCCCACATCGCGAATCGTATATCCGCCCTGCGCTGCCTTGGTGCGGTCCACGTTTACCGTCAATACCGGATAGTCGTCCGGCTGCTGAACCCGCAGGTCAACCAGGCCGGGCACATGATGGAGCTGCTCCAGTATCGTATTGACGACCTTGCGGTTGCCCGCGATGTCCGAGCCTTCAAACTGAATATCGATCGGCGATGGAAGGCCGAAGTTCAGGATCTGCGTCACAATATCCGACGGCAGAAAGTAGAAGATCACCCCGGGGAAGTCGCGCGGCAGGCTCTTGCGCAGCGACGCAATGTACTCCGGCGTCGGATGGTGATTCTCCTTCATCGAGACCAGGATGTCCGCATCGCCCGTACCGATCAGGCCCGAGGTCGCATGCTGCAGGTTCAGCGTGCTGTACGGCAGACCGATGTTGTCCAGGATGTTGTCCATCTCATCCGGCGGTACCGTCTTGCGAATGTTCTGCTCCACCAGATCGCACAGCTTCGCCGTCTCTTCAATGCGTGTGCCGCTCTTTGCGCGAACGTGCAGGATGAATGAGCCGGTGTCGCTGCTCGGGAAGAAGTTCTGGCCCAGGAACGGCACCAGCAGAAATGCGCTGAGGCAGATCAGAAGGAAGACTGGAACGAAGATCGTCCGCACCGAGACCAGGTGCTCCAGCAGATTTTCATACGCGCTGCGAAGCTTTTCGAAGTAGTACTCGAACCGGCGCTGGAAGCGCGCGAAGATGTTGCGCGAAGGCACTGCATGCGCATCGTGCGGCTTCAGCAGATAGCGCGCCATGGTTGGCACCAGTGTGCGCGAGAGCAGGTACGACGCAAGCATCGCGAAGACGACCGCCTCCGCCAGTGGGACGAACAGATAGCGCGAGACGCCGGAGAGAAAGAACATCGGCAGGAAGACGATGCAGATGCAGAGCGTCGCCACCAGCGCGGGGACTGCGATCTGTTGTGCGCCGTCGAGAATGGCCTGCAGCAGCTCCTTGCCCTCTTCGAGATTTCGATTGACGTTCTCAATCTCAACCGTCGCATCGTCCACCAGGATGCCGACCGCCAGCGCCAGTCCGCCCAGCGTCATGATGTTGATCGTCTGGCCGATCAGGCCGAGCACAATGATCGAGGTAAGAATCGCCAGCGGGATCGACACCGCGATGATGATCGTGCTCCGCCAGCTTCCCAGAAACAGCAGAATCATCAGACCGGTCAGCATCGCTGCAATCACCGCCTCGCGAATGACCCCCGTGATCGACGACCGCACGAAGATCGACTGATCGCCGATCGGCGTTATCTTCAACTGCGGCGGCAGGGTCAGCGCAATGCGCGGAAGCAGGGAGCGAATGCCGCTGACCACCGAGAGCGTCGAGGCTCTGCCGGACTTGAGGATGGTGATCATCACGCCGCGGCGTCCGTCCTGCCGCACCACGTTCGTCTGCGGGATGCTGCCGTCACTCACCGTTGCGACGTCGTGCATGTAGATCGTCGTGCCGTTCACCTGCCGCAGCGGCAGGTCGCTGATTCCGGCCAGTGTAATCGGCGACGAGTTGATGCGGATGTCGTACTCATCCTCGCCGATCTTCGCCGTGCCTCCCGGCAGAACAACATTCTGCGCGGACATCGCATTCAGCACGTCGTTCGGCGAAAGCCCCTTGGCCTGAAGCAGCTTCGGGTCCATGTTCAACATGATCGAGCGCTGTTTACCGCCGTAGACGTTGGGCACCACGGCGCCCGGAACTGTGATCAGCTGCGTCCGGATAAAGTTCAGGCCGTAGTCGTTCAGCTGCTGCTCGGTAAGGCCTTCGCCCGACAACCCAAGCTGAATAATAGGCACGGTCGAAGCGCTGAAGTCGATGATCTGCGGCGGCAGAATACCCGGCGGCAGACTCCTCAGCTCAAACTGCGACGCGGCGCTTACCTGCGCATTCGCTGTGTCCAGACTCGCGCCCTGCTGCAGATAAAGCTTGACCACCACCTGGCCGGAGATCGTCGTCGACTCGATGTGCTCGATGTTGTCCACCAACACCGTCAAGGACTTTTCGTACGGCGTCGTCAGACGACCTTCCAGCTCCTCCGGGTTCAGCCCCGTGTAGGACCACGCAATCGAGATCACCGGAATATCGATATTCGGAAAGATATCCGTCGGCGTGCCGAGAACCACCACAGGAGCCGCAATCAGGATCAGGATGGCCAGCACGATGAAGGTGTACGGCCGGCTCAGCGCTATTTTTACAATCCACATGCGATAAAGCCTCTTCCGCTCGGTGGGAGTCTGTGTATAGAGTAAGACATTTCTCGCTATGCATGTGTTTCACAGTTATTTCCGAGAATATCCATCGGAAAAACCGATATCCTGATATCGGGAGATTCGCCCATGGAGTTGAGACATCTGCGCTACTTCTGCGCGGTCGCCGATCACGGCACCTTCAGCGAGGCTGGCCGCCAGCTTCACGTATCCCAGTCCGCCATCAGCGAGCAGATCGCCGATCTTGAGCGCGAGATCGGAGGCGCCCTGCTCAAACGCGCCGCCGGCCGGCCACGCCTCACTCCGCAGGGCCAGCTCTTCCTCAGCGAAGCCCGCAAGACCCTCCTTGCCGCCGACCGCGCCGTCGAGATGACCCAGCGCTCGCTCCTCGGTCAGGTCGGCACCCTCGCCATCGGCTTCTTCCTCTGGGGCACCGGAGGCTTCTTCGCACGGATCATCCGCGAGTACCGCAAGCTTCATCCCGACATCAAACTCTCGCTCTACGAGATGCATACCGCCGAACAGATGGAGGCCCTGATCTCAGGCAAGATCGACATTGCCTTCACCCGCCCGCTGGAGTCTCCGTTCGACCGCACCCTCCGCGCCGAACTTCTCTACCGCGACCCCATCGTCGTCGTGCTGCCTCGCAACCATCCCCTCGCCGGTTCTCCTGTTCCCATCGCCTCGCTCATCGCGGAGCGGTTCGTTCTCTGCGACCGCAAGATGACGCCTATCCTCTTTGATAGCATCGTCTCGCTCTGCTCCTCCGCAGGCTTCTCTCCACAGATCGTCAACACGTCGTCTACCTGGTCCGGCGTGCTGACGCTGGTCGAATCCGGCGAGGGCGTCGCCCTGGTCCCCTCCGGCGTTCGCCACCTCCGTACCCCCGGCGTGGTCATCTGCCCGCTTATCCCCCAGACCCTCCACGTGGGCCTGTCGGTCGCGTGGAACCCGCACAACGAAGGCCCCGTCCAGCAGGACTTCCTGCGTCTTGTCCGCGAGAACAAGGACCGCATCCAACGCACCAACGGCAACTAGCCTCAGCGCTGTTGGGTACTTCTGCATGCGGAGAACATCCGTCTTGGTGTTTAATGCTGAGCATGATCAGGCCTTGCTTCCTCGTAATCGACCGAGAGTTTCCCGGCAGCATCTCCACTCGCAAACTCGTCATCGAGACCGCGAAGTTCAACGTCATCACCGCCTACAGCGGCCAGGAGGCGCTCGAGATCTTTAACCGCTTTCCGGCAGTCACGGGTGTCGTCCTGGATGGCGGTCTGGACGATGTCTCCTGTGTCAAAGTCGCTCGTGAGATCAAGAAGCTCCAGCCAGCCATTCCAATCATCGTGATTGCGGCTCCGGGATTCCAAGGCTGTCCTGACGCGGACTATCAGCTCGAATCGTTCGAACCTGCGAAGCTCCTCGAGATCCTTCGCGGCATCAAGCCCGAGGCCTCCGCAGAGATCGAAGCGCGCAACGAGCAGCTCAGCCGTGAGAAACTCTCTTAGGTTGTATCGGCATATCCACTTCCGCAACGGGATGGTATTTGTTGGTACGAGTGGATGGGGAGCTGGCGGTATGAGTTGACGAAGGCCCAGTTGCGCGAATTGCGGACTTGCTTCCGGGGCGTTTGGGTACGACAGGTGAAACGCGGCCACGTCTTGCATTTCTGTCGGACGGGGCATCCGCTCATCGGGAATAAAGAACAGCCCATGGTATTTCGAAATACATGCATCCCTGTTCTCAGCGAACAGTCGCTGCCGCCTATTGTCTTGGATCCACAACTAACAGCAGGTGACCAGCCAGGCGCTGTAGGAGCGTATGACAACAAAGCGAACGAGCATCCTGGAACGCTACTTCTATCTCTTCATGTCGTTGTTGATTACGTTCGTTGTTGTCTACGGCTTTAGCTTTACCATCGACCAAAATCTGCTCCATCCTCGTATCAAGCCTCCGCAGGTCGTTTACGTGCACTCTTTTGTCTTCTCTGCGTGGCTGCTTTTTTTCATCTTGCAATCTGCTCTTGTACGCTCGCACAATGTGCGCTTGCATCGCACGCTGGGCTGGGTAGGCGCTGGCTTCGCAGTCGCCATCGTCGTCCTCGGCTATACGACGTCAACCGCCGTGCTGAGATTGGCTGTTCAGCTTCGGCTTCCATTCCCAACCGTATCTTTCCTTTTTGTTGAAATAATGGAGCTGGTCTGCTTTGCAGTTCCATTTGCTTTGGCGATTTACTGGCGCAAGCGTCCGGACTTTCATCGCCGCCTTATGCTGATCGCCACATGCGCACTCACGGAAGCAGCTTTCGGACGCATCCCTAGTCTGCCCAACGTCTTCGCACCCGCTGGGGTAGATGCTTTGATTCTCTTGGGCGTGCTTCGCGACATGATCGTGGAGCGCCGTATCCACAAGGTTTATCTCTATGCTCTCCCCACGATGATCTTCTTGCAGATCATCGCAGAGTATACGTCCGTTCACCAATCATCCTGGTGGGCTGGAATCGGCAACTTTCTCATACGATGATGCACAAAAAAAGCCGCCGCTCACAATCCTCTGTGAGCGGCGGAGCTCTTTGTCTCTCTGCTTACTTACTTGCCTGCTTCTACATCGATGGTGAACTGAACCTCATCGCTCAGGATCGGGCTGCCGAACTTCGAACCGAAGTTGAAGTCGCTGCGCTTCAGCGTTCCCGTCACCGAGAGACCCGTAACCAGCTTGTCGTTCTGGGCCTTCTGCGGAGGCGTCGGTCCGTCTACCTCGAGCGTCACGCTCTTGGTCACGCCGGCCAGCGTCAGGTCGCCAACGACCTCCAGCTTGCCATTCGCGCTCGTCACCGAGGTCGACTTGAACGTCATCGTCGGATACTTCTCCACGTTGAAGAAGTCCGGCGACTTCAGATGTGCATCGCGCTTCTCATTGTTCGTGGTCACGGTCGCCGTGTTGATCGTGGCCTGCACGCTCGAGTGGCTAGGATTTTTGTCATCCCACACGATGGTGCCGTTTACGCCGCTGATCGAACCGCGCACCGTGCTGACGCCCATATGCTTTACCGCGAAGTTCACCTGCGCATGATTCGGATCGATGGTCCAGGTTGAGGTTTGGGCGAGCGCGCTGGCACCAGTGAGCAATAGAGCAGAGAGTGCAGTAGCAAAAAAGCGACGGTTCATTGGGTCGTTCTCCTTGGTCTTTCTAAGGTCAAACTGTTAAGAGGTTCAGGTTGTAGTGGCTGGCTCAAACATACGTGCCAGCCACCGTTACATGTGTGAAAATTCAAATTCGACGAAGCGCTTCAAACGCCTTGCAAGCGTCCGGAGTTACGCTCGATTACGCCAGGTCGAATAGCAGAACCTCGCTGTTCTCCGCGCCCTGGCCAACCACTTCGAGCGCCTCTTCCTCGTCCGCGGCAACAGCATCGCCCGACTGCAGCGTCTTGCCGTTTACCGTCACCTCTCCGTGGATCACATGCAGCCACGCATGGCGCTTACTCTCCAGCGGATACGTCAGCCGGCTCCCCGGCGTCAGCTCCGCAACCGACACGCTCGTGTCCTGGTTGATCGTCGCCGCACCCTCCACCGGCTTCGGCGAAGCCAGCAGCTTGAAGCGGTTTAGCTTCTCCTCCGCCTCGAACTTCAACTGCTCGTACGACGGCGCCGTCCCTCTGCTCTTCGGCTCAATCCATATCTGCAGAAAGTGAACCGGCTCCGTCTCCGAACCATTGAACTCGCTATGCACCACGCCGCTGCCGGCCGACATCTTCTGAATCTCGTTCGGCCCCAGCACCTCCACGTGGCCCATGCTGTCCTTGTGCGCCAGCTTGCCCTTCAGCACATAGCTCAGGATCTCCATATCGCGGTGCGCATGCGCTCCAAAGCCACGTCCCTCGGCCACGCGATCCTCATTGATCACGCGCAGCGAGCGGTAGCCCATGTGCGCAGAGTCGTGATAGTTGGCGAACGAAAACGTGTGATACGAGTTCAGCCATCCATGATCGGCATGGCCTCTTTCCTTGCTCTTGCGTGTCGTCAGCATACTGTCTCTCTCTCCGCAATCCGGCCGTCACTTCAGCCGTTTTGCACTCCATCCAGCGACTTGCATCTCTCCGTCGGAACCGCAACCTTCGCCGCCAGCCCGACCTTCTTCAGCCCTTCGTACATCACCCTGCGTTCCACATCGCTCAGACCCTCGGTCACTCTCTCCAGGTCCTTCTCGTGCCGCGCATAGGTCTCTTCAATAAAAATCTTTCCATCCTCGGTCAGCTCCACCAGACGAATCCGCCGGTCCGAGCTGCAGCTTCTCCGCCGCACCAGCCCATGCCTCTCCAGCCGGTCGATCGCCGACGTCATCGAAGCGCTCGCCAGCAGCACCTTCTCGCCGATCACCGAGATCGTCAGCGGCCCCTTATGCAGCAGGACCTCCAACACCATGAAATCACTCAGCCCAAGCCCCTGCGCCGTCACCGAACCTTCGATATACGCGGCCACCGAGTGAAACGCCCGAGCCAGAACCAGCCATAGCCGAGGTGCCGGAATCTTCTCCAAATCTGTCATCTCCGGCCTCCTTGCTAGTCCTACGACATAAGATATCTCGACGTCGAGAAAAGATTCAAAAGTATCTGATCCCGAATCTCCCATCGGTCGGCGAAGAGATTATCAAGCGACCAACGGGAGTCACACGTGAAGGGGTATACAAGTCACGAAGTGACCGCCCGCCGCGCAGGCGTACCCGCACAAGTCTTTCAAAAATAAGATCCTCACGCATGCTAGGCTGCGAATATGGACTACCTTAACCAACCGGAAGCGCTTGGCCCAATCGTCGAAGGCCCGGAGGCCACCCTGCCGCAACCGGTCGTACTCCAGGGAAGACTCGTCTCGCTATCGCCCATCGATCCGGAGACGCACACCCAGTCCCTCTACGAAAAGTCCCATGGAGCCGACGCAGAGCAGCTGTGGAGATACCTCTTCGACTCGCCCTGCTCCAACATCGCGGCGTTCAAAGACTTCCTCTTTGCAAAGTCGAAGGAGCCCGACCGCCTGTGCTTCGCCATCGTCGACAACGCCTTGGGCGAGGCCGTCGGCATGGCCTCCTACATGTCCATCGACCGGCCCAACCGCAGGATCGAGGTCGGCAGCATCCTCTTCACGCCTCCGCTTCAGTCCACCGCAGGAGGAACGGAGGCGATGTACCTCATGGCGCGCCACGCATTCGAGCAGTTGCACTATCGGCGCTACGAGTGGAAGTGCAACGCACTCAACCAACCCTCCCGCCGCGCCGCACTGCGCTACGGATTCCAGTTCGAAGGCATCTTCCGTCAACACATGATCATGAAGGGCCGCAACCGCGACACCGCGTGGTTCTCTATGCTGGACTCGGAGTGGGCCTCCCGCAAAGAAGCCTTCGAGCGTTGGCTCGATCCTTCGAACTTCGACGCCAACGGCCAGCAGAGAACGTCACTCTCGCAACTCAACGCATCCACGCTCGTGTAGTACGTCATCAGAAAACTGTCGTCATTCTGAACGAAGCGAAGAGTATTTTCCAGCTGCCTCGCTCTACATCTGTGAAGAAATACCAGCGGACAGACCCTCCGCAAAGCCACTCAAACTGCACTCCGTCCAAAGCGCCGCCCAGCCTCTTTCATCCGCTCCGTCTCATCCTTCGCATCCAGCACGATCGCAGGAAGCACCGTGAACCCAGCCGACTGCAGCGCACTCTCCACAAAGCTCTGCGCCTCTGTCCGGTACCCGACCATTCCCTCTGCGCCGAACGTCCAAGCCTGCTTCCGGTCCAGCTCTCCCGGATCCGCGCTGTTCAACACCGAGACCAGCCCATCCAGCTCCGCCTCTCTCGGCCGCGCATCCTCCAGCCCTACCACTACCGTATCGGCCCACAGCAGGTCCGCCCGCTGCAGCTTGCCGTAGCTCTTGTGCGCTACCTCCACTGCTCCATCCACTGCAAGCCTGCGCAGACGAATACTTCCTTCAGCCTCTACCGCACCCACCGCAACCGCCAGCGCCATCTGCTCTGTGCGCTCTGTGTCCGCCTGGAATACAACCAGAACGTTCGCCATAACATCCTTCTCCTTACGATCGTTCTGAAGACTTGAAGACCAGTGACAGGACCTCTGTTCGACCAATCTATTTATTCATCGTAATCGCCTCGCAGGGAGAGTGCGCCTGTCTGCGTTTATCGGTAAACCGCACGCGGGCCAGATGCATCTGATTTTTTCAAAAGTTCTTCGGAACGTTCGAGGGGAGATATCCTGTGCCATCCCTTAACCGAATAGCCGACCGACTTGACGGCGCAGTTCAAGCTCGAAGCCAGCGAAGAGACCCGTCTCTATGCGGCCTCCGAGCAATAGTCCTACTGTGTTGCGCAGCCATGGCAGGCCTCTTTACCGCTACCTCCCAGGCGTCCGTCACGCTTCTCATCAGCGAACCCTTCGGCACCTTCGGCACCATGATGCCCCTCGGCCACGCCGGCGTCTATCTCGACCACGTCTGCGCCGACACCCCCACCCGCCTGCGCCTCTGCCGCCCCGGCGAGATGGGCATCGTCCTGGCCCGCTATCATCGCGTCGCAAATATCGACTGGCTCGCCATCCCCATCCTGCCCTTTCTCTACGGAGTCGATCGTCCCGAAGACGTGCCGCAGTTCATGACCCTCCCCCACGAGGCCGAGATCCGCGAGCAGTACCGCCTCCGTTACCTGCGCGACATTGTGCCCGACGGTCCTAACGGCTCACCCGCACCCAAAGATGAGTGGGTCGAGACCATCGGCGTCACCTACGACCGCCGCGTCTGGGCCTACCGCATCGAGACCACTCCAGAGCAGGACCAGCGCCTCGTCGACACCATGAACGACCGCCCCAACGTTCGCGCCTACATCCTGCGTATCAACAACTGCGCCGACTTCGCCGCCAACATGGTCAACATCCTCTACCCCGGCCTCGTCCGGCGCGATAAGGTCGCCGACTTCGGCCTCATGACCCCCAAGCAGGTTGCGCGCTCCATCGAGGCCTACGGCAAGACCCACCCGGAGTCCAACCTCGCAGTCATGGAGATCCCACAGATCCCCGGCACCCTCCGCCGCAGCCGCCCCGTACAGGGCGTCTCCGAGACCGCCTTCAAGACCAAACGCTACCTCGTCACGCTGTCGATCATCCAGCCCGAGGTCATCGTCGGCTGCGGCATCGTCTACCTCAAACACGGACGCTGGAAGATCGGCCAGGGCGCCACCGAGGTCACCCCTGACACATGGCTCCAGCCATCCACTCCGTCGTGGATTCCTCCGCGCAGCGAGACCGCGAACACCACCGACCTCATGCCGCAAAAGAACACGCACCGCTCCTCGCAATGACGAGGAGCGCGAGCCGATCAGCGGCACAAAAAATAACCGAAAAATTATGAAAAACCTGGCGTAGTCCACGACCCCAGAAATAAGGTCTGCAAAACGCCACGATCCACCACACTAAGTACCACAACTCACCAGCAATTCACCACATCAAATACCACCGAAATCGCAAAAACGCCTGTAAAAGCCACACTCCACCACGCAGAATTTTTCTGCAAAACCAGCCTAGCTTTCCAGTGGTTTTCTGGCGAAGTAGTAGAGCGAAAAAGCCAGCAGCGCAAACATCAGAACGCTCACCCAGTCATGGTGCAGCGGATTATGTTCGCTGAATCGCCAGATGCTTCGCTCCGTCGCCGCCTCGTACAACTTCACCACAACCCCAATCAATCCAACGATTCCGCCCGCCGCAATCAACCCCGAAGCATACAAACTCCCCGGACTGACCTCCGACTCCAGCGTAATCTCCTCGGCGCTCCTGCCCTTTGCCATCGCGCGATCCACCATCCACCGCATCACCCCACCCACAAAGATCGCCAGCGTCGTCGCAATGCTCAAGTACGCGCCAACAGCGAACGTAAGCGACCGAATACCCAGCATCTCCACCACAATCACGATCGCCACGCCAAGCAAAACCAGCGCCCACGGCAGCTTCCGGCTAAGGATTCCATTGATCACCGTAGCCATCAGACGGCCCTGCGGAGCTGCCGCCTTTTCGCTTCCGATACCCTGTATCCATTGGACTTCGATCTCATGCGTCGCCGGATTGTAGAGGTACTTTCCATCGTCGAGCGTGGTCGATCCGATCGCATTCAGCAGCACAAACTGGTTCGCGTTCGACACCTCTTCCTTTGCGTGATTCTCCGCGCTGTGCGAGGTCAAACTGATGTGCTCGCGCTTGAACTGACCTTCGTTCTGCACACCATCCGGCAGTTGATCGAGCGAGAAAACAACCGGCTTCTGCATCCGCTGAAACTGCTCTAACCCATTGTTCATCGCATTCAGCGTAGCCCCGATGGAGAAGATCGAAACGATCACACCCACCATGATGGCAAGCTGCTGCTTCCACGGCGTCGCACCAATCAGGTAGCCCGTCTTGAGGTCTTGCGAGGTGTCGCCCGCATTCGACGCCGCGATGCAGACCACTCCGCCGATGGTGATCGCGAGTGCTCCGAACGCAGGTGCAGTCCATCCCTTCACCAGAAAGATCGCTGCCGTAGCCATCAACGTCGCGATGGTCATTCCAGATACCGGTGACGCCGAGCTGCCGACGATGCCGACGATCCGCGCACTCACCGTAACGAAGAGAAAGCCGAACACAACGACCAGCAGAGCAGCGGCAAGATTCGCAAGCGCACCTACCTGAGCACCCGGAATGGGCTTGAACTCAAGAAACAGAAACATCAAAAGAACCAGCAGCAGTGATCCACCGAAGACCACAGAGGGTGGAAGATCGTGCTCGATGCGCGAAGGACGAGTCTTCGCAGCGCCGCTCTTATTTCCCATGCTGCGAAGGCCCTGCGCCAGTGCGCCGAAGATGGTCGGGGCTGTGCGCAGAAGCGTGATCAGGCCCGCCGCCGCAACTGCTCCTGCACCCATCGGACGAACGTAGGTGCGCCAGAGATCGGAGGGAGACATGTCCTTGACCAGCACCGTGCCGGGATAGAGTGGGGTCGAGAGATGAGACCCGAAGAAGTAGATCGCAGGCATCAGCACGAGCCACGAAAAGATTCCTCCCGCAAGCATCACGGCGGAGACGCGCAGTCCGATGATGTAGCCGACGCCCAGATACTCCGGCGTGCAATCGGCGCGAATGGCCGAGCCTTTCAAGAGCCGCTGAACACCGAAGTCGGGCTGATAGTCTGGCTGGCTTGGCCATAGAGCAAAGAGGTTGTCGTTCTGAAACAGCGTATAGATGCCGCCTAGTCCAAGGCCTAGGAAGACCCTTGAAGCAAACGAGCCGCCGCGTTCGCCAGCGATGAGAACGTCAGCGCACGCAGTTCCTTCGGGGTAGATCAAGGTATCGTGCTCGTCGACGATGAGCTGCCTGCGCAGCGGAATCATGAAGAGAACGCCGAGCCAACCGCCGAAGAGAGCGAGCGCGAAGATGCGTGAGGCTTCGAGATCGAAGCCCAAGAAGATCAACGCAGGCAGCGTGAAGATCACACCGGAGGCGATCGACTGTCCCGCGTTGCCGGTGCTTTGAACGATGTTGTTCTCGAAGATGCTGGACTTGCCGAACGCCCGCAGAATGGAGATAGAGAGAACGGAGATCGGAATCGATGCTGCAACGGTGAGACCGGCGCGAAGGCCGACATAGACGGTGACTGCCCCGAAGAGCACACCGAAGATTGCACCTAGAATCAGTGCGCGTGCAGTGAGTTCAGGGCGGGTTTCGGTGGCTGGTACAAAGGGTTTGAAGCCGGTGGGTGCTGCCATCTATAAAGTCTCTCGCTCGCCGAAGCGTTGGTTTCAATCTGGGTGGGAGTGTATCAGCGCCACTGGACGTTGCGCCTACAGCTCGATCTCGCTGACCGTCGTCTGCGTGCTTCTGGTCAGCCGATGACGCAGCATGACAGCGATGGCGCAGGCTATCAGAAAGAGCATCGGTCCGGTGAAGAGGAAGCGGTCAGGAACCCACTTCGCATCCAGCATGCCGGGGAGCTGCGTGTTCAGCGGGCCGAAGAACCGCTCGATGCGCCCGGGCGATCGCTGCGGATCGAACACGCTTGAGTTGGTGGATCGCCAGGAGATGAAGCGAACCAGAAAGGCAAGCGTTACGGGCAGCCAGGCCCACAGGATGGGTGGAGCGAAGTCGGTCTCCGTCTTCGGAGCGACGTTCGGGAAGAGAGAACGGCTCAAGTTGCTGAGGGCGTTGCCGAGTTTACCGAAAGGAATGAGGCCGATCAGAAATCCGGCGCAGGCGAAGATCGGAAGGAAGTAGCTCAGAACGAAGACCAGGTGATTCAGCTTCGTCCATTGCATTTTGTTAGCCAGTTGCCACACCGGCGTCGTAAAAATCCAGGAGAAACGGATCGCGGCGATTGCGACCAGGAAGTAGAGGAAGAGACATTTTGCACACCACGTAACAGCTTTCAGCATTGCCTAGATGTAGCACAGGAGCATCTTCCATGGTGCAGGAATTATTGACGGACCCCGTTGCTAAAGGACTATACTGCGGGAAATGGCATGGGAATCTGCCCGCGCCGCGAGTGAGGTGAGTCTTCAGCGATTGCTTGAATGACAGTGCGCTCGGTTTTGCACCCGGGGGTCCGCCCGGTGCCCCGCCCGGTGGGAGGGTGGATGGACGCGCGATGTCTCGTTTTCTGAAAGTGCCGGGACGGGTGGTCCGGGCTGCGCTGCATGATCTTGTTACAACGGTGTATCCGAGCGATTGCAGGGCCTGTAGAAGGCCGCTCCTGAGTGTAAGTCTCTCTCCTGTGTGTGATTCCTGTATTGAATCTGTTCGATCCCAGTCCACAACTCTATGCCGATGCTGCGGCGAGGCGCTGGATATGGAGGGCGTTCGGTATGCCGGGCAGTTTCCCGCGGAAGGGCTCTTTTGCTCACCGTGCCGCATGGTTCCTCCAGAGTTTGAACGCGCTGTGGCCTATGCTGTGTACCAGGACGAGTTGCGCGACATGGTGCACCTGCTGAAGTACGAGCGGATGCAGATGATGGCCAAGCCGCTGGGTGGGTTCCTGGCACGAGCGATTGAGATGCTGGAGTCCGAGGCTGGTAGAGACCTACTCGTCGTGGCGGTTCCGCTGTTTCCATCGAAGGAGCGCGAGCGAGGGTACAACCAGGCTGTGCTGCTCTCCGATGCTGCACTGGCCGAGCTCAAGAGGAGCAGGCCGGAGTGGAAGCTGCAGGCGGCGCATCGCGTCCTACGCCGGGTGAAGAACACTCGCAGCCAGTTTGAGTTGACCCCCAAAGGACGAAGGCGAAATCTGGTGGGCGCATTCGCCGTTACTGACCGGGAGATGTTGGCCGGTCGCGAAGTTCTTTTGGTGGACGATATCTACACGACCGGTGCAACGGCACGAGCTTGTGCGAAGGCGCTTCGCAGTGCCGGGGCGAGTAAGGTCTGGGTTGCGACTGCGTCGCGGGCTCAGCCGGAGATGGTTGCGTTGTGGAGCGCGTCTTCGGAGACCGCAGTTTGGGATGCTGGATAGAAAATTTCTGATTTCGATTAGGCAGAGAAGCTTGGCGCGAAGTGCTAACAGTAGCTGGAACCGGAGGGCTTTGAGATGCAATCGGGGAAGATGCGAAAGAAGCAGGGGCTGAGTGGAAAACGACACGCGGGGCACGCGAGCGGACATGGTTCGGGACGCGTGGTGGCGGAGTTGGATGTGCGGGTCGGAGTCTTTCGACAACCGGCGATGCAGACTCCGGTGTTGGTGTTGAACGCCTCCTATGAGCCCATCAATATCTGTGGAGCCAGGCGAGCCTTGGTGCTGGTGCTGAAGGGTGTTGCGCGCACGGAGGAGGAGCAGGGAGCCATACTGCACGCCGCGAGGATGCATGTCGCGATGCCCAGCGTGATCCGTCTGCTGGAGTACCGCAGGATTCCGCATCAGACACGCGCCCTGAGCCGCAAGAATATTCTGTTGCGCGATCGAAACTCCTGTCAGTACTGCAATGTGACGCTGACGGCTGGGGAGCTGACGCTGGATCATGTGATTCCGCGTTCGCGCGGCGGACTGTCGACGTGGGAGAACCTGGTCGCATGCTGCCACGACTGCAATCGCCGCAAAGGCAATCAGATGCTCCACGAGCTCACCGATATGAAGCTTCTGAAGGAGCCGCGGCCATTCTCACTACATACCTCGCGTCACATTATGCGGATGATTGGAAGCGCAGATGCCGCATGGAGGAAGTATCTCTACTTCGAGGCTGAACCGGCGGCCTGATCTGCTTCGAAGTAGAGATTTGAAGAGGAAGCCCCGATGGATGAGGGCTTCTTTTTTATTGTGTGTAAAGATTTCTATGCGGCTACAGCGTGGTGATTGATACCTTGTGCTGTCGGAATAGCTGCGACGCGAAATAGAGATGTGATAGCTTCAGCGGCAGGAGAAAATGGATGTCTTATATCGAAAGTTATCAGTGCGATGTGTGCGGAGATAAGAAGGGCGAGGGTGGGGACTGGTGGCTTGCTTGGGTGGATTGTTTTCAGGGAGAGAAGCCTGAGGAGGATCAGCCGTTGATCAAGCTGACGCGCTGGCAGGTTCATCATGCGCACTCTGCCGGGGTGAAGCACCTGTGCGGCGCCCGTTGCGCGGGAACATTGATGGACCGGTGGATGACAGCGCAGCACGCTGATCCTGATGCGCACTGCGAGACTCCGAACTGATTTGATGGATGCCTCCGCCAGTGCCTTTCTATATGGCTACTGGCGGAGATATTCATGCCAGGGATGCGGCTTTATTTGGGTGGTGCAGCGGGTTGGGGCTGCTTGCTCTTATCGTCCGGCGTGGCCTTGTTGTTGGTGATGTCCTCGCCGTTGTAGATGATTCGCGATGTTGCGTGGAACTGTTTGTAGTCGGTGTATTTGACGATGGTGCGCAGGTGGACATCCTGCGAGAGGTATCCGTCTCCGCCGGAGAAGTGCAGGTTGCCTTCGGCCTTGGTGTAGGTGGGGAACCAGTACTTGCCGTCGACCTGCTCGTAGTAGGTGGTGTAGGGCGGGGATAGGTCTTCGTGCCCCTTGCGCTTGTCGTCTGGGACGGACTTTCCGTTGACGAGGACGATCTGGAAGTCCTGCTGGTCGACCCAGACCTTGCCCTGGAAGTAGCGTTTATTTTTTTCGAGAACTTTAGGTGCGGCGCTGAAGACGTAGGTGTCGATCTCGTCGATGTGCTGGCGGCCGAGGTAGGTGACGTCGTACTGGGGCAGGTCTTCGGTGGTGAGGATGAAGGGTAGGCGGTGCTCGATGTCCTGGAAGTCTGCGGGCGACATCATGACACGCTGGAGGGTGTTCTGCGGGGCGAAGACGACGTGCTCGGCGCGCTTGCCGTCGCTGCCGAAGGTGATGTCGGTGACCTGCTGATACTCCCCGTCGATGCGGTTGGTGTCTTCGGCGAGGGTATCGACTTTGACGGTCTGGCGGAAGGTGTAGTTCTGGCGGGCCTGGTTGAAGACGGACTCGCGGGCTGCGAATTTCTGGATGATCTGCTCGGGTGTCGCGCCGGTGGGCGGGGCGGGATCGAGTGGGCCGAAGCCGGCTGGTTCCTGCGCGGCTGCTCCGTCTGGAATTGCTACAGACGCGAAGGCTGTTGCGGGATGAGCCGATAGGGGGAAGAGAGAAAGAGCCAGAAGGCTGATGGGGACGGCGGCGCGGAGGGAGAGCGGCTTCATGGGATTCGAACTCCAGGGAGAGCAAGGTGTCGGTTCCTGCAGGAGCAGTCGCGAGTTGGCGATACCGGCACGCTTTTAATTTCTTGTTCTCAAGGATAGACGCGAAACAGGGAGGTTTGGTGATGTGGGTCGGAATTCGTGAGATGGGACGGCTGATGATGCCGCGCTGGCTTGCGGCCTCGGCTGCGGGCGGCGGTGCGGCATGGCTGCTTAACTTGCGCCTGGAGGCGCGGGAACGATGGCGGCGGCGAGAGGGACGGATTCAGGAGGAGCTAAAGGCCTACGCGGGCCTGGATGTACGGCTGTCTTCCGACAGTGAGGCGAAGGAGTTGGCTGAACGGATAAGCAGGATTGTGGCGGAGAAGAGCTCGTTTGGGCGGGTGGCGATGCTGGCTCGGGATGGGAGTGGGAGGATGGTCGTCGCTGGTAGTACGGGGATGGACGAGGCGACGGTGAAGGCGCTGGATGCATGGGCCAGGGAGGTTGCGATTGAGAGGTCTGGAGGGTGTAGTTTTGGGGTTCATCTGAGCGGCCAGAGCTTCGGTGTGGTGTTTGAAAAGAGCCCTTTGGAGGTGGAGTACAGAGAGGCGATTGTGATTCCGCTGTCGACGGCCAGCGGCAGGATGATGGGTGCGCTGGCGGTGTGTGCGACGGGGTTGCTGGGTCTGCGCCGGAGTGTGCTGACACGGGCGCTGGAGCCTCTGGAGGCTTTGGCGGTGAAGGTGGCGCGGTCGATGGAGAACGCTGCGCTGGCAGAGAGGCTGATGCGTGCGGAGAGGCTTGCGGGGCTGGGGATGATGGCGGGTGGGATGGCTCATGCGCTGAACAATCCGCTGACTGCGGTGCTGGGTTTTGCGGAGCTGATTGCGAGTACGAGCGATGAGGCGAGGGTGAAGGAGGACGCGGGGATTATTGTGCGGGAGGCGCTGCGGATGCGGCAGACGGTGGAGACGCTGCTGGAGTTCTGGCGACCGGCGTCGCAGGGAGATGAGCTGGTGGATGTGACGGCGCTGGTGCGGGAGCTGAGTGCGGCGTGCGTGGATACGCTTGAATCCAGAGGGGTTCGGCTGGAGATTCAAGCGGGCGAGGAGGATTCGGCGGTGCGGGGGAATCGCCATCGGCTGCGGCAGGTGCTGGAGCATCTGTTGAATAACGCGGCTCAGGCGCTGGCGCGGGCGGCTGAGGAGGGTGTGGTTGGGGAGCTGGTGATTCGGGTTTCGGTGAGTTGTCAGGGGCAGAGGATGCATGTGGTGGTGAGCGATACGGGGGCGGGATTTCGTGATGCGGCGCGGGTCTTCGATCCGTTCTACGCTGTGGATGGGGCGGGTGCGGGGCTGAGTATCTGCTATGGGATTGTGCGGGAGCATGGCGGGGAGATCAGTGCGTTCAACATGCATCCGCATGGGGCGGCGGTGGCGTTTGAGCTGCCGGTGGCGGATTTAAATGCAAAAAAATCCGGCGTGGTGGTGGAGACAGAGGTTGAAGGGGTAAATGTATGAGGGTACGTGGGTTAGTGTGCGGATTTTGTGGTGGTGTTCGTGGTTTTCTGCATGGTGAACGTGGTAATTAGTGTGGTGTTTGTGTGGTGAGTTTTGTGGTGGTTGGAGTACGACAGGTTTTTGGGATTTATTTTGAGGGCTGTTATTTCGCGGGACTCTTTGGTGCGAGATGGTAGGCGGCGGTGGGAGTTGTAACTTTGGGTGATCCATTTTCGGGTGGGGTGGCTTTCGTTGGACATGATTACCTCTGGGTCGGCTCTGGTTTTGGCTGGCGGGGTTAGACTGTCGCGATGATGAATCGAGTGGTTTGTGGGGCTTCGCTGGCGGCGATGCTGGTGGGGGCTTGTGGGTCGGGGTCGGCTCAGTTGTCGGGTTCGTCTTCGGTTGCTGGGTTGGGTTTGGGTGTGCGGCGTCCGATGACGTTTGCTGATATGCAGCGGATGAAGCGGGTGGGTGATCCGCAGGTGTCGCCTTCGGGGCGGTGGGTGATGTTCTCGGTGGTGGAGGTGGACCTGGAGAAGAATGCGAAGGTGAGTCATCTTTGGGTGGTGCCGTTGGGGGGCACACCAGATTCCTCCGCTGCGCTACGGAATGACAAACAAAGGGGTGGCGGTGCGGATGAGAGCACGACGGGTTCGTCTGCTGTGGGGCGGGGTGACAAACAAATTGGAGACGGCGCAATCGCTGGCAATGCAGTAGTTGGTGATGCGGCTGATGGGGATGGGAGGGAGAGGCAGATTACGTTCTGGAAGGAGGGGGAGTCTGGGGCGCGGTTCTCGCCGGATGGGCGGCAGGTTGCGTTTGTGGCGACGGAGGGTACGACGGGGATGTCGCAGATCTTTGTGGCTTCGTGGGACGATGCAAAGGGAGTGCTGGGGACGCCGCAGAGGCTGACGAATGTGAGTACGGAGGCTGATGGGCCGGTGTGGTCGCCGGACTCGAAGCGGATTCTGTTTACGTCGCGGGTGTATCCGGGGTGCAGCGACAAGACGTCGTGGGTGGATGAGGATGTATGCGACAGGACACAAGACGAGGCTGCGGCGGCGAACCCGGTGAAGGCGCAGGTGTTCGATCATCTGCTGTATCGGCACTGGGACCACTATGTGGGGCCGAAGCGGAGCCATGTGTTGGTGGTGAGTGCGACGGACGGGAATGCGGTGCGGGATCTGACGCCGAGGCGGAATATCGGGGATGCGGAGGTGCCGACGTTTTCTCTGGGCGGGCCGTTGGGGTATGCGTGGGCTCCGGGTTCGGAGGAGATTGCATATGTAACTAATCTTGATCTTGTTCCGGCGGCAAGTACGAACAACGATGTGTTTACGCTGTTGCTGGATGATGCGGGGCAGAGGCCGAGGAAGATTTCGACGAGTCTGGGGAGCGATGATGCTCCGGCCTACTCGCCGGATGGGAAGTACATTGCGTTTCGTTCGCAGGTAAGGGCGGGGTATGAGAGCGACCGGTTTCGGCTGATGTTGTTCGATCGGCTGGCGGGGACGGTGAAGGAGTTGATGCCGGCGTCTTCTGCGGCGGGTTCGAAGTTCGATCTTTGGGTGGATGAGTTTACGTGGGAGTCTCCGGGGCTGATCTTTTTTACCTCTGCGGATGCAGGGGAGGAGTCGATTCGAGCGATTGAGACGGGCGGCGAGCGCGAGCTGCTGGTGATCTCGCAGGATGGAGAGTTTTCGGATGTTCGGACGCATGACGATGTGGTGGTCGCGGGTCGAACGCTGGTGAATCAGCCGACGGAGATTGTGAAGCTGGTGGGCGGCCGGATGACGCAGCTGACGCACTTGAACGATGGGCTGTTGGCGCGGCTTGATCTCTCGAAGATGGAGTCGTTCTGGTTTGCGGGCGCGGGGGATACGCAGGTGGAGGGTTTCATTCTGCGTCCGCCGAACTTCGATCCGTCGCGTAAGTATCCGCTGAAGTTTTTGATTCATGGAGGGCCGCAGGGGGCGTGGGGCGATTCGTGGAGCTGTCGGTGGAACGCGGAGCTGATGGCGGCGAGCGGGTATGTGGTGGTGATGGTGAATCCGCGGGGGTCGACGGGGTATGGACAGGCGTTTATCGATGGGGTGAATGGGGACTGGGGTGGGAAGGCGTACGTCGATCTGATGAACGGCCTGGATGCGGCGGAGGCGAAGTATCCGTTTATCGATAAGACGCGGGAGTGTGCGCTGGGGGCGAGCTATGGCGGCTTTATGGCGGACTGGATTTTGACGCATACGAACCGGTTTGCGTGCATCGTGACGCATGATGGGATGTTCAATCCGCAGAGTGCGTATGGGACGACGGAGGAGCTTTGGTTCAATGAATGGGAGTTTCGGCGGCCTGCGGCGAGCGGGGTGAAGGGACGTGCGGTGGCGGCGGATGGGCCGGGGCAGCCGTGGAAGTATGCTGCGGGTCCGATTGCGGATGATCCGTTTAGAAAGTGGTCGCCGATGCTTTCGATACAGAATGCGAAGACGCCTACGCTGGTGATTCATTCGCAGAGGGACTACAGGCTGGATGTGTCGGAGGGGTTCCAACTGTTTACGGCGCTGCAGCGGCTGAATGTGCCGAGCAAGATGCTCTATTTTCCGGATGAGGGGCATTGGGTGTTGAAGCCGCAGAACTCGAAGCTCTGGTACGAGACGGTGGGGGACTGGTGCGACAGGTGGACGAAGACGAATGCTTATGGGTCGGGCGCGGTGCAGTATGTTGCGGCGGGGGCGGTGGTGCCGAAGCAGACGGCTAAGGTGGAGGCTGCGCCTAAGGTGGTTGCGCCGGTTCCGGCGGTGAAGGCTGCTCCGGTTGTTCCTGCTAAACCGATTGCACCCGCTGCTCCGGCTGTTGTGGCTCCTCAGGTGATTGCGCCTCCTGTAGTGGCTAAGACTCCGGCTCCGGTTGTGCCGGCTGCTCCCGCTGTTGAGCCTAAGGCTGCGGTGAGTGCGGAGAGTGATGCGCAGGCGAATGCTGCCGGGGCTTCGTTTTCGATTGCGATCAGCGCGGTGGAGGATGAGGTGCAGGTGCGGTCGGATGCGCGGGTGAGCATTACGCTGAAGAACCTGTCGGATCATCAGATCTTCTTCGGTCATCGGCCGGGGAGGGATACGCCGGAGTACTCGTTCCGCGTTGAGGTGCGGAACGCGGCGGGGCATGTGGTGGAGGAGACGGCGTATGGGCGCGAGGCGATGCAGCGGCAGGAGAGCCAGAGTCCGACGGTGGACTATCTGCAGCCGGGCGGGACGGTGGTGGAGACGGCTCATCTGACAAAGCTGGTGAATCTGAGCAGGCCGGGGCGGTATACGGTGAGGGTGTATCGGAAGGATGCGGAGAGTAAGACGGTGGTGCGGTCGAATGAGATTACGTTGAATGTGACGCCTTAGCGGCGCGTTGTTGTTTGGCCTCGGGCACTCTGTGCCTGGCTGGGCGACAATGGGTTGGGGGAATTTCGATGGCGTTTGCGAGGCCGAAGAAGCGGGAGCCGGTGGGTGAGGCCGGGCTGTTTGAGTATGCGGTGGGTGCGCTGGCGCGGAGGATGCGGACGGAGCGGGATCTGCGGCGGTTGATGCGGGATCGCGCGGAGGAGGGTGAGGCCGGAGCGCGGGCGATGGATGCGGTGATTGCGCGGCTGAAGGAGTTGAACTATCTGAGCGACGAGCGGTTTGCCGAGGACTATACGCGGGTGCGCAAGGAGCATGAGAAGTTCGGGCAGAGACGGGTGCAGCAGGATCTGATGATGAAGGGTGTGGGGAAGGAGCTGGTGGCTTCGACGCTCGAGACGGCGTATGAGGATGTGGACGAGGTGGCGCTGGCGAGGCAGTATATTGCGCGGAAGCGGATGAAGCAGCCGGGTGGGGTGAATGCGCAGAAGGAGACGGTGCGGGCAATGAATCGGCTGCTGCGGGCGGGGTTTTCTTCGCGGGCGATCTATAAGGTGCTGCGGGAGTGGAAGGTGCCGGAGGAGGCGATTCCGGCGGAGGGTGGTGGGGATTCGGACTCGTATGCGGAGCGGGAGGAGGATGATCTGCCGGAGTTTTGATCTGCCTGATTTTAAATGCTGCGGAGGGCTCGGGCGGGCAGGAGGAAGATGGCGGCGACGAGGGCGAAGGCTCCGTGGACGGCTACTCCGACGAGGCGGAAGGGAAGGAGGATGAGCCAGATGATCGGATAGAAGATGAGGAGAGCGAGGGCGAGCGGCCAGCAGAAGAAGGCGAGGATGCAGAAGAGAAGAAGGTTGAGCATCGGGTGATTTCTCCTAGAGATTCTTCTTTAGAGATAACGCAGGGGAGTGGGGAAAAGTTCCGCTGTGGGTGGGTGTTGGAGGGTGTGAGATGGATGATCTTGGGTTGCAGCGGGTGGTTGCGGTGGACTGGTCGGGGGATAAGGGGCCGGGGCAGAGGAAGAAGATCTGGGCGGGGGGTTGGACGGCTTCGACCGGGAAGGTGTGGCTGGAGAGTGGGCGGAGCCGGGAGGAGTTGCTGGTGTGGCTGGTGGAGTTGGCGCGGGAGACGCCGCGGATGGTGGTGGGGATCGATTGCTGCTTTAGCTTTCCGGGGTGGTTTCTGGCGGAGCATGGGTGCGCGACGGTGTTCGATTTCTGGCGGCATGTGGCGGACGGGCAGGGGGAGCGGTGGCTGGCGCGGGAGGGTGCGGAGGTGGCGCGGGACGAGCGGTTTTGGGGGGCTCCGCATAAGAGGCCGGAGCAGTTTTGCGGGGCTGGGCTGGCGCGGTCGATGCGGATGACGGATATGGAGAACAAGATTACGCCGAAGATGCTGGAGGGGGATCCGGAGCGGGCGGCGAAGGTGAAGGGGATTACGCCGAAGTCGCCGTTTCAGATCGGCGGGAGCGGGAGTGTGGGGACGGGGAGTTTGCGGGCGATGCCGTTTTTGCTGGGGATGCGGGAGGCGGGGTTTCGGGTGTGGCCGTTTGAGGCGTCGGCGGTGGGGGCGAAGAGGGCGGCGCCGCTGCTGGTGGAGATGTATACGCGTCTGCTGACGGGGGCGGTAAAGAAGAGTAATGAAGGGGCGAGGCGAACTTATCTAGCGGCGAAGCGGAGGGGCGATGCGGCGTATGCGGGGTTGCCGCGTGCGGTGATGGCGAAGGCGTTGGGGAGTGAGGATGCGTTTGACGCGCTGGTGTGCTGCATGGAGATGGTGCGGTGGAGGGGGGAGTTTGCGGCGTTGAAGGCTACTCGGGATGAGGTGCTAAGGCTGGAGGGGATTACGTGGCGGCCGGGAGTGACTGGTTGAACCGCCTCGTGGGTTTGAGCATCTGATCGCATATGAAGACGATTACGTTGGAAGAGCATTTTTTTACGGAGTCTTACCTGAAGGCTGCGGAGGGTGATGCGTCGGTGCAGTTTGGTCCGTTGCAGCCGAAGCTGCTGGATCTGGGTGCGGGGCGGATTGCGGCGATGGATGAGGCGGGCATCGATGTGCAGGTGCTGTCGCTGGCGGCGTTTGCGCTGGAGGGGTTGAATGCGGCTACGGGAACGGTGCTGGCTCGCGATGTGAACGATGAGCTGGCGGCGGCGGTGAAGGCGAATCCTACACGGCTGGCGGGGTTTGCTACGGTGGCGCTGAAGGATGTTGGAGCGGCGGTGGTGGAGCTGGAACGGTGTGTGACGAAGCTTGGGTTTGTGGGGTTGATGCTGAACGGTACGGTGGATGGGAAGTTTATGGATGAGCCGGAGTTTCTGCCGGTGTTTGAGGCGGCGGCGCGGCTGGGTGTGCCGGTGTATCTGCATCCGGCGCCGCCTCCGAAGACGGTGAAGACGGCTTATTTTTCGGGGCTGCCGGGGGAGCTTGGGATGCTGCTGTCGATTGCGGGGTGGGGATGGCATGCGGAGACGGGGCTGCATACGTTGCGGATGATTGTGTCGGGGTTGTTCGATAAGGTGCCGGGGTTGCAGTTGGTGATTGGGCATATGGGCGAGGGTCTGCCGTTTGCGCTGGCGCGGTCGAGCGGGATTCTGTCGGGGGCCGCGAAGTTGCAGCGGCCGGTGGCGGAGTACTTCAAGACGAATATTCATCTGACGACGAGTGGGTACTTTACGCTGCCTCCGCTGGAGTGTGCGCTGGAGGTGGTGGGGATCGAGCGGATGATGTACTCGGTGGACTATCCGTTTAGTCCTAATACGAAGGGGCGGGATTTTCTGGAGAAGGTGGCGGGGATTTTGAGTGCGGAGGATATGGAGAGGTTGGTGGGTGGGAATGCGAAGAGGTTGTTGGGGTTGGAGGAGTGATAACTGCTCAAAGAGCAGACTAGAATGCCAGATCCTGCAGCTCGCGTCGCGTCAGCTTGAACGGGTTGATGAAGCGCACGCCGCCCAACTCTCTGCCATCCTGAAAGTCTTCGGAAAAGATAATCTGACAGCCTGAACGGCGCGCCGTTGCCCATAACAGGGCATCCCAAATCGGCAATTTATGATCTTCGTTGGCTTGCAGGGCATCCAGCAAATCTTCGACGATGGGAGGTTCAAGCGTGAAGGTGCTGCGATGGTAGTCGATGACTTTCTTTAGGGTTGTCAAAGACATCAATCGTTTTTTCCTAACAACAGCGGAAAATTCGTTGAGTGATTGAAGCATGAGGGGCTGCTTTGCAATGGCCGCTCTCAAGAGGAGCTTACTCGCGAGGGTATGTTTGCTGCCTTCGCTGGAATCGATCGCGTAGATCAGGATATTCGTGTCGAGGGTAACCTTAGTGGCCGCGGTCATACAGTTCCTCGCGGTTCACCTTGATGCCGCCGAGGTCTACACCAGCTTTTAGAAAAGCTGCCAACTTTTTTACTGCTGCTTCGTGTCTGGGATCGCGAGGCTCTTCCTCGTTGAAAGGAACGATGCGCGCAACGGGTTTCCCGCGCCGAACCAGGATCAAGCTTTCGCCCGCTTCGACCTCAGCTACGCAGGAGGAAAAATTCTGATTTGCTTCACGAAGAGATACGCGACGCATTGTTATACCTCCATTCCATTGTACTACGTACTACATTTCGTTCCGCACGCATCGGGACACCTGTGCGCTGATAAACTTGGTGCTTATGACGAATCATTCGGGCAGCCGGCGTTTTGTTTCAGGAACGCAAATCAGGGAAGATTTTTTGCGGTTTTTTGAGGGTAAGGGGCACAGGCGGGTGCACTCTTCTTCGCTGGTGCCGGCGAACGACCCTACGCTGCTGTTTACCAATGCGGGGATGAATCAGTTTAAGGACGTCTTTCTCGGGAACGAGAGGCGGGACTATACGCGGGCGGCGAGTTCGCAGAAGTGCGTGCGGGCGGGTGGGAAGCATAACGATCTGGAAAACGTCGGATTTACGCGGCGTCACCATACGTTCTTCGAGATGCTGGGGAACTTTTCTTTTGGGGACTACTTCAAGAAGGACGCGATCGCTTATGCGTGGGAGCTGCTGACTTCGCCGGAGTGGTTTGGGATTGATAAGTCGAAGCTTTATGTGACGATCTTCGAGGGTGATGCGAAGGTTCCGCGGGATGATGAGGCGGAGCGGTTCTGGATTGAGACGGGCGTGCCGAAGGAGAGGATCTTTGGGATGTCGGCCAAGGACAACTTCTGGCAGATGGGGGATACGGGGCCTTGTGGGCCTTGTAGCGAGATCTTCTACGACCTGGGGATTGAGGCGGCGGAAGAGGTTGGTGTGGATAGGCCGTTTCCGCAGGACGATCAGCGGTATGTGGAGATTTGGAATCTTGTTTTTATGCAGTTCGACAGGAGCAGCGATGGGACACTGACGCCGCTGCCGAAGCCTTCGATCGATACGGGTGCGGGGTTGGAGCGGGTGGCTGCGGTGTTGCAGGGTGTGTTGTCGAACTATCAGACGGATTTGTTTGTTCCGCTGATTGCGCGTGCGGCGGAGTTGACTGGCTTTACGGCGATGAGTGCTGCGGAGGCTGCGGGTTCGGATGAGAAGGGTGCGGCGAGTCTGCGGATTATCGCGGACCATGCGCGTGCGGCTACGTTTTTAATCTCGGATGGAGTGAATCCTGCGAATGAGGGTCGTGGGTATGTGCTGCGGAAGATTCTGCGGCGCGGGATTCGGCATGGGCGGCTGCTGGGGCAGGAGAGGCCGTTTATGCATGAGATGGTGCTTGCGGTTCGGGATGAGATGAGTGGGGCTTATCCGGAGTTGAAGGAATCGGCGGAGCGGGTGAGTAAGGTGGTGTTGGCGGAGGAGCAGCAGTTTGCTCGGGTGCTAAGTACTGGCATGGTCGCTCTTGATGGCGTTGTAGCGCGGTCCCGTATGCCGTTAGATAGCAGCTTTTTCATGAGTCTTGGCATTTCGGAAGAAACGGCTGAGCGAGTTGTTGATTCCTTGTCGCTGCTGTATTCGAGAGATCTCGATAAGATGCCCATTCAAAACCATGAGGTAGGATCTGTTCTCGAATCCGAACTTCCCTCGCTTCAGGCATTTCGGATAACGGGCACCGTAGTCGATGCGATTCGAAATACAAGAGCAAAGCTTCGCGGGTTAGATGCCTTTCACCTCTACGAAACATTCGGAATGCCGTTGGACTTCATGGTCGATGCGGCGCGTGATGCAGGGATTGCGTTCGATCAGGAAGGGTTCGACGCTGCCAAGGAAGAGGAGCAGCAGCGGGCGCGGGCTAGTTGGAAGGGCGGGTCGCAGAAGTCGGCGGCGCCGGTTTATCGGGAGTTGCCGAAGACGGAGTTTGAAGGGTATTCGGCGCTGCGGGTGGATGGGGCGCGGGTGTTGGCGCTGGTGAGGGATGGCGTTGGTGTGCCGGAGCTGAAGGGCGGCGAGACCGGTGAGGTGGTGCTGGATGCTACGAGTTTCTATGCGGACTCGGGTGGGCAGGTTGGGGATGTGGGTTGGTTGTATTCGGGTGATCATAATTCGGTGATCGCTGAGGTGAGTGGGGCGACGAAGCCGGTGCAGGGTGTGTTTGCGCATCGGGTGAGGGCGAACCAGACGATTGCGGTGGGCGATGTGGTGGATACGGTGGTCGATGCGACGACGCGGTCGGCGACGATACGGAATCATACGGGGACGCATCTGCTGCATGCGGCGCTGCGGGAGGTGCTGGGCAGGCATGTGAAGCAGGCGGGGTCGTTGAACGATGCGACGCGGCTGCGGTTTGATTTTTCGCACTTTGCGGGTGTGGCCGAGGAGGAGTTGCAGGAGGTCGAGGATATTGTGAACGGCCAGGTGCTCGGCAATACGAAGGTGGAGACGATGGTGGATGTGCCGATTGACGTTGCGGTGAATGAGCTGGGGGCGATGGCGCTGTTCGGCGAGAAGTATGGCGAGCGGGTGCGGGTGGTGAAGATCGGGGATTTTTCGACGGAGCTTTGCGGCGGGATTCATACGGGCGCGACGGGCGAGATTGGGCTGATCAAGATTGTGGGGGAGGGGTCGGTGTCTTCGGGCGTGAGGCGCGTGGAGGCGGTGAGTGGGACGGGTGCGCTGCATGAGTTCCGGAGGGACTTCGATGTGGCTCGGGTGGTGGGACAGATGGTGGGCGGGGCTGCTTCGGAGACGGTGACTCCGGCGGATGCGTTGCGGAGCAGGGTTGCGGCGCAGGAGGAGGAGATGAAGAAGCTGCGGCGGGAGCTGGAGCAGATTCGGATGAAGTCGGCTTCGGCTTCGATGTCGGATGCGGCTTCGTCGGCGGTGGAGGTGAAGGGTGTGAAGGTGCTGGCGCAGCGCGTGGATGGAGTGGAGAAGGCGCAGATGCGGGAGCTTGTGGATCAGCTTCGCGGAAAGATGGGGTCGGGTGTGGTGGTGTTGGGCGCGGCGGTGGATGGTAAGGTTTCGCTGATTGTGGGGGTGACGAAGGACCTGACGGCGCGGGTGCAGGCGGGGAAGATTGTGGGGCTGCTGGCGGCTCAGGTGGGAGGTAAGGGCGGTGGACGGCCTGACCTGGCGGAGGCTGGCGGGAGCGATGTGGGTTCGCTGGATGCGGCGCTGACGGGGGCGGCTGAGGTGGTGGGTGGGTTGCTGTAGTTTCGCTGTGATCCGCGCTGGGATAGAAGGGCATGCCTCAGAGGCTGAAGCACTGTTTGTGGTTGGCATTAGAGGGCCAAGGCTGAAGCCTTGGCGTACCTAACGGCGCTTCTTCCTTGCCGATTGGCGGACGGTCTGAAAGTATGGCGGGTAAAGAGGTTCAATCATGACCATGTTTCTCCGGTTGGCACAGCTACTTCTGCTCGTCGCAGCGACGGTTCCCTGTTCTGCTGCGCCGACATGTGGCAGTTCGTCTGACCCTGCGGCGGTAGTGCAGGTGCAGGTCGAGGCTTACAACAAGCATGATGTTGAGGCCTTTCTGAGCTGTTATGCAGACAATGCCACGATCTATCATCTCGACGGCAAGAGAGCCCCGGTGCAGGGTATGGAGGGGCTTCGCAAGGAGTACGCCTTTTTGGGGAAGATTCCTGCTGCTGGTGCAGGATTCGGCGTGGATATCGTGACGACGACGATCACAGGACCGACCGTCGCCAATGTGGAGCATGTTCGCGGCCTGCCACCTAACGTTGCGCCTGTGCCCGACACCCTGGTTATCTACGAGGTCAGGGACGGCAAGATTTTAAACGTCTGGTTTGCTCCGGCGAAGTGAGCAAGTTCAAACAGAATCAATGCCCCGATACAGGGCATTCCCTGCGTCAAGGATTGCGACTGAAGAAACAGCTATTTCGCTTCGTCTTGTTCTTCTTGACGGTCCAGAAGACGGCGCGCCTCTTCGATGTTCATGTTGGTTCCGTCTACGGTGAGCTCGTATCCGCCTGCGTTTTCGGGGACGGAGAAGACGCGCTCTACGGTGTGGCCGTGGTTGCGGAGGGCCTGGACGAAAAGGTCGATATCTATCATGGGTGAGAGTTTACAGGAGGCGGGGCTGGATACGCATCTGGTGGGTGGTGGGTTGGTGGTGCGCTAGAATCTGTCGAAGATGGGTTGGCGTTGCCTGCGCGGGACGCTGGTAATGGGTGACGTCGTGAGCTGGACTGGAGGCTACTTTGGATGTGCATGCTCCGCATGAGCCGATACATGGCGTGAAGGATTTTTTGCTGCACCTGCTGACGATTTCGGTGTGATTGTTGATTGCGGTGGGGATTGAAGGGATGGTGGAGCTGCACCGCTAGCACAAGCTGGTGAAGGAGGCTCGGGCTACGCTGCGGGAGGAGATCGAGAGCAACTCCAAAGAGATGGCCGAGGCGGTGGAGGGCATCAAGGTGCAGAAGGCCACGATGAAGAAGAACGTGGATGCGCTGACGAAGATCATGGAGAGTCCGAAGGACAAGAGCTTGCAGGACCCGGAGATCAACGCTTCCTACTCCAATAAGACCTTGAAAGATACAGCGCGGAAGACGGCGCAGACGACGGGTGCGTTGTCGTATATGCCTTACGCCGAGGCGCAGAAGTATGCGGCGATCTACCAGGCGCAGGAGGCGTTTGAGGAATCTGAGGCGAAGATTGTGGAGGACGAGGCGCAGTTCTTCGGTGTGATGACGAAGACGAACTTTGGGCATGGGCCAGTGACGCCGGAGCAGGCGAGCATGGCGTTGGAGCGGTTCGGTATCTGGCAGGGGCACCTGGTGTATTTGAATCTGATGGCTCGGTTGTCGTCGTTGAGCGATAAGGCTTTTCTGGAGGGGAGAGAGGGGCCGAGTAAGTTGTCGGAGGATCTGGGGAGTGGTGGGGACAACGTGCATTGATGCATGAGCTGCGGAGGATTGCGATGCCGCGCAGGTGGGGGTATCGGGGGGAGTACCGGGGTTCTTTTCACGGGCGTTGAGGCGTGGGGTCTCTTAAACTTAGGCTGTCTGTCGGTTTAGAAGAGAGAATGGGCCTGAGCGGAACAATCCGAAGTGGATGGTGGTGTGGGGTTTGCGCGGTGATGCTGGGCTGCGCGATGGTGACGGTTCTGCCTGCGAGGGCTGCGCGACAGAAGAGGGTAGAGTTGACTCCGTGGGAGCAGGCGGAGCGGGGACGCGAGGTGCTGGAGGCGATTCCTGAGGGAGCGCGAACGCATGCAGACTATACGCGGGCGATGGATGGATTTCGTACGGTCTACCATGATGCGCCAGGGGATGTGCATGCTCCGGACAGCGTGAATGCGGTGGCGGAGCTGCTGGCGGAGCAGGGGCGCGGGTTGCGCGATGTGAAGAGTTCGAAGGCTGCGGTGGGGCAGTATGAGTTTTTGCGGGTGCAGTATCCGGGGAGTTCGCTGCGGGTGGGAGCGCTGCTGGCGGAGGCACAGATCTATGAGAACGATCTGCACGATGCGGCTTCGGCGCGGGAGCGGTATGGGCTGTTTGTGAAGCAGTATCCGCATAGCGAACTGATGGAAGAGGCGCGGGCGGGGCTGGCTTCGCTGGATGGGGATTCGGGGCGTCATCGGGTTGTGACGGCGGGGGGGGGTGGGGAGGGTGGGGGGGGGGAGG
>NZ_LMUR01000018.1:1334193-1340324 GCF_009765825.1 Granulicella sp. L60
GGCAGTTCGACTTCGGTGGCTTCGAGTTCGGTTGCGAGTTCGACGCCTGCGGCGGGTTCGGTTGCGAGTGGAGATGTTGGCGCGGAGAGGCGTGGGACATCGGCTCCGGTGGATGCGGGGTTAGGGGCGCAGGATTTGGGTGCGGGTGTTGGTGGGCCGGATGTTGCGATGCCGGCTGCGCCGATGCATGTGGCGGTCTCGACGAGGAAGCATGGGCAGATGGCGGCAGTGACGGGGATTCGGCACTGGTCGACGCCGACGTATACGCGGGTCGCGATCGATCTGGGCGATGACGTGACGTATGAGGCGGCGCGGGTGCCGAATCCGGATCGGATTTATTTCGATCTGCATGGGACGAGGCTGGCGCAGGAGCTGGTGGGCAAGAGCTTTGCGGTGACGGATGACGGATTTTTGAAGAAGATTCGCGCGGCGCAGTTTTCGAATGACATGACGCGCGTGGTGCTGGATGTGAACGACGTGACGGAGTACTCGGCGTTTCTGCTGCCGAATCCGTATCGGTTGATTATTGATATTCATGGTGGGAGTAAGTCGGAACCGGGTGCGGCGGTTGTGTCGGTGCCGATGCAGCGGGCGGCGACGCCTGCGCCGACGGTGCCGAATACGACTGCGGTGAAGTCGACGAGCTCGTTCGATGTGGCGGCGTTGAGCGCGCAGCCGGGGAGGGTGGAGGCGACGAGTCAGCCGACGTCGCAGCCGATCTCGGCGGTGGTGAAGGACAAGAGTGTGGGCGATGCGGCGGCTGGAGTGAGTGGGGTTGGGGGTTCATCGGGGAGTGGGTTGGGGAGTTCGTCGGGTGATGTGGCGGCGGGTGCGACGACGCCGAGTGTGACGAAGAAGACGCGGCGGGGAAAAGCGGTGAAGGATGCGGATGCGGTTCCGGCGCGGGCGGCGGTGCCTACGGCTGACGGCGAGACTTCGCTGGTGCGGGCGCTGGGGTTGAAGATCGGCAGGATTGTGATCGATCCGGGACATGGTGGGCATGACTCGGGAACGCTGGGTGTGGACGGGATTGAAGAGAAGGACGTGGTGCTGGACGTGGCGCTGCGGCTGGGGAAGCTGCTGCACGACCGGCTGGGTTCGGAGATTATTTACACGCGGTCGGACGATACGTTTATTCCGCTGGAGACGCGGACTGCGATTGCGAATAAGGCGCAGGCGGATCTGTTTCTTTCGATTCATGCGAACTCTTCGCGAGATGAGAGCGCGCGGGGAGTGGAGACGTACTATTTGAACTTCACCTCGTCGCCGGATGCGCTGGAGACGGCGGCTCGGGAGAATGCGGTGAGCGATCAGTCGATTCATCAGCTGAGCGATCTGGTGAAGAAGATTGCGTTGAAGGAGAAGATCGACGAGTCGCGTGAGTTTGCGAGTGATGTGCAGCAGGGTTTGTATGGTGGGTTGCAGAAGGGGAATGCCGGGTTGAAGGATCGCGGGGTGAAGAAGGCTCCGTTTGTGGTGTTGATTGGGGCGAATATGCCTTCGATCCTGGCGGAGATCTCATTTGTGACGAACGCGAAGGATGCGAAGCAGTTGCAGCAGCCGGAGTATCGGGAGCGGGTGGCGGAGAGCCTCTATAAAGGTGTGGCGAAGTACGAAGGTGGTTTGAGCGGGACGCGGGTACCGGCGGAACGGGCGAGCGGGAACTGATCTTCGTGGATGTGGGCGGGGATCGTTGCGTGGGTTGTTAAATACTTCCAATGTGTTTGTCTTTATTTGTCTTCGCGATGGCGGGGCGCTTGCTCTATCCAGGGTGCCGACTCTTGTGTCGGGAAGGCTGGGCGAGGCTATGAGTTCATAGCAGCTGTTGCGTCCGGCTTCTTCAGTGAGGCTTATGACGCAGGCGATTGAGACGCAACAGATTAAGACGCAAGGCATTCAGCCGCGCTATGGGAGCGCCTTTCGGTGTATTGGGACAGAGTGCGAGGACACCTGTTGTCATGGGATGAGCGTACTGATCGATAAGACAACGTATGAGCGGTATCAGGCGTTTCCGGCGGAGGGGCTTGGGTCGCTGGTGGCGCAGTACGTATCTATTAATACAGTTAACGGAGATGCTTCTTCGGCGGCTCACGCGACGAGTAAGGTTGGCGACTCTCTTTACGGGCGGATCAGGCCGATGTCATCGGGGGACTGTCCGTTTCTTTCGACGGAGCGGCTTTGCGGGGTGCAGAAGGAGTATGGTGCGGAGTTGCTGTCGGCGACTTGCTCTACTTATCCGCGAGCGTTGAACAGGGTGGAGGATGAGCTTGAGGTGTCGCTGTATCTCTCTTGTCCGGAGGCGGCGCGTCAGGTGCTGCTGGATGCAGGTTCGATAGAGGTGGTGGGGGATGCGTCGGCGGCGGGTCTTCGGGTTGATCAGGTGTCGCGGATGGTGGGCGGCGGCGGTCCCTTTTATAAGCCGTATGGATTCTTCTGGGAGATTCGGGAGCTGGTGGTTGCGATGATTCGGGATCGTGGGCGTCCGGTGTGGCAGAGATTGTTTCTGCTGGGGATGTTGTGTCAGCGGCTGGATGAAGTGCGGGGAGAAGAACAGGATCGGGTGGTGCCTGGGATTTTGAAGACGTATGGAGGGATCGTCGCTTCCGGCGGGTTGCGTGAGCAGTTGGAGAGAGTTGAGGGACAGCCTGGGGTGCAGCTGGATGTGGTGCTGCGGTTGATCGATCAGCGGGTCCGTGCGGGCGGGACGGGGGAGCGGTTTCTGGAGTGCTTCGAGGCGTTTCAGCGAGGGATTGGCTACTCGCCGGAGTCGACGGCAGCGAGTGATGTTCGGCGGTACGTTGAGGCGGAGGAGCGATACTGCCGTCCGTTCTTTGAGCGACATCCTCATATTCTGGAGAATTATTTGCAGAACTATATCTTTCGGACGCTGTTTCCTTTTGGGCGGGAGGAGAGTGCGCATTCGACGCAGCAGAGCATCTTCGACGAGTACATGCTGATGGTTATGCAGTATGTACTGGTCTATGGGCTACTGGTTGGAGTGGCGGGTGAGGCTCGCGAGGAATTTGGAGAGGGCCATGTGGTGAAGGTGGTTCAGTCGTTTGCGAAGGCGGTGGAGCATAGTCCGGATTTTTTGAGAGGGATTAATTCGTTTGTGGTGAGGCGTGGTTTGGGTAGTCCGCGAGGGATTGCTATGCTGCTGAATTTTCAGGCGATGGAGAGGAGTGCTTGACTGGAGTGAGGTGGCGCGATGCGGATGGTCGCGGTTGGAGGGTGCGAGGCTAGGCTCACGTTGCGGCGCTGGTGTAGTCTGACGAACGTATGGATGTTTTTCGTCGATCTCGGCGGGTGTCGCGTGTTGTGTCCGGTCTGATGCTGGTGGGTGCATTGGGCGTCTCGGTTGTTGGCCGTGTGGCTTATGGGCAGACGATGCTGGCGATGCCGCCGACTCCGCTCTTGCCGCCGTCGCTGCAGGACGGTGCAGACCATGTTGCCGGGAACGGTGTTCCTTCGTGGGCTGGCGCGGATGGTCCGGTGCTGGTGGAGGACGGGATCAAGCGGTATGAGCGTGGAGCGCCGGGACATAACGCTGGCGTGAGCGGGACGGTGACGGTCTATCAGTTTGAGGATGCGACTGGAGCGCAGGCGGCGTTCGACTATCTGCGCAAGAGTGCGCCGTATGTGGTTCGAAACGGTGTGTCGGTGGTGATTGGGAGTTTGAAGGGGAGCTCGTCTTCGTCGGAGGCGGTGCTGCGGACGGTGGAGACGGGTCTGCCGAAGGTGGGAGGGCCGAAGGGACTGTCTCCTCTGCTGCCGACGTATCTGCCGGGGCAGGGTCTGGAGAAAGATTCAGTGCGGTATGCGCTTGGGCCGGTGGGATATCAGGCGATGGGTGGTGTGCTGCCTGCGGAGATTATCGGGTTCGACAAGGCTGCCGAGGTGGTGACGGCGAAGTATGCGGGGAGGGGAACGCTTACGCTTCTGCTGTATCCGACGCCGCAGATTGCGGGCGATCATGGGCGGCAGATTGAGGCGGAGATGAATCGGCAGGGGTCGGCTGCGGGGACCGTAAAGCTGCGGCGGGAGGGTCCGCTGGTGCTGATGACCACGGGCGCATGGAACGCCGCTGACGCGCAGAAGACGATCGAAGGGATTCATCTGCGCAGCGAGGTGACGTGGAACAAGCCGGTGCCGCCGGAGTTTCATGCGGAGGTTCGGAAGACGGTGAGCCTGCTGAGCAGCATTTTGATCTTCTGCGGACTGGGTGCGCTGGCGGCGATTGTGCTGGGTCTTTTCTTCGGCGGCGGACGGGCCGCTATCCGGGTCATGCAGGGTAAGCCGGCGGCGAGCGAGCCGGAGTTTTTGCGGATCGACCTGAGTGGACGTCCGGCGAAGATTCATTCGGAACTGCCGGGGGCTGAGCGGTAGGAGCCGGTCCGGCGGAGAATCGGGCGGTTGTGTGCACTGGTGATGGTGCAGACGAGGGGCTAAGCGGCTGATACGATAGTGGTTTGATAGTTGCCTAGGTCCGTGAAAGCGAATATAGGGCGAATATCGGACGCAATGTTGTACGAAGAGTAACCCCCGTAACTAATTAGCATATAAAGACTTACCCAAGGCGAGTTTTAGCCTTGACACCGGTTTTTGCCAAACTTAGTATTTCGCCAGAAAGTTCTGATGGCTTTGCCTCCGTTGGAACTATTCTCCCTAAAGAAGAGGCTGCCCTGTTGCCGGGTGGCCTCTTCGCTTTTTAAGACCGGCGCTGGGAGGCCTGGCACTGGGCTGTGTCCCGAATTGGGAGACGGTTTTGATGGAGGGCAAAGGTGCGGTTTCATGCAGGACGGAAGGCCGCCGATGCATGGGTGTATGGAGAGCCTGGAGCTCTTCTCGCGAGGAATCCATGACGCATACTTTGATTCAGCTGGTTGTCGGTCTTCTGGCTCTTGCCCTGTTGGTCTCGCCTGTCGTGCTTGCGAATAAGGTTGATCTGAATCGAGGGGAGCCTGACGATCCGGATGTGCTTTAGAGCAGTCTCGCAGTTGGTATAGAGCAAGAACAACAGCAAGTGCAAAGACAAAAAATACAGGGGTTATTCGCTACGCTCAGAATGACGACCTCTAAATTAGTCGATTCGTCGATCTACACCAATAGCGAAACGGCTCGAGGCTGCGTTCGAACTGTGGCTGATTAAAAAGACATGAGCCTGTTCGAAGATCGCACGCTGGTGTGAGCGCGGGACAAACTATCGTTGTCCTGTTGTGCTAGTTTGGCTGAACGGCCTGAGCAAGCAGCGCCGTGGGTTGGAGGCTGGCTGAACGTGCGCTTACAGAGAATGGTGGGTTGGGTAGGGGTTGTTTTTCTGGTTGCTGTCGTCCCGACGGCGCGGAGGGCAGCGGCGCAGGATACGCGCACGGTCACTGAGCCTAAGATTCCGGCATCCTGTATTCAGCTTCCAGCGCGACTTCGATCTGTCGGCGAGAAGCTGGACGCCGCGGATGAGGGTAAGCTGGATACGGCGCGCATCCAGGCGGCTCTGGACCGGTGTACGCCGGGGAGTGCGGTGGAGTTGAAACCTTCGAGCGGGGATAACGCGTTTCTTACGGGGCCGCTGGAGATGCGATCCGGTGTGACGCTGATGATCGACGAAGGGATTACGTTGTTTGGTTCGCGCGATGCTGCTTTGTATGAGTTGAAGGGTGCGGGCGTGAAGCCTGGTGTGTGCGGCACGATTGCGACGTCTGCGCAGGCGGCTGTGGGTGGATGCAGGCCGTTGATTGCGATCCATGATGCGAAGAACGCGGGCATCATGGGAGATGGGGTGATAGATGGACGGGGATACGCGAAGATTCTGGGCAAGGACTATAGCTGGTGGGAGATGGCGCGCAAGGCTGAGCCGAAGAATGAGCGCTACTTTACACCGCCGATGGTCGACGCCAGTCATGCGGATGGGTTGGTGCTCTACCGGATTACGCTGCACAACTCGACGAATATTCATGTGAGTGTGAACGATACGAACGGCTTCACGGCGTGGGGGGTTCATCTGCTGACTCCGACGGTGAAGGGGATGGATGCGCGGAATACTGACGGGATCGACCCGGCATCGTCTACGAACGTCACGATTGAGGACAGCTGGATTGATAACGGCGACGACAATGTGGCGATCAAGGCGGGGG
>NZ_LMUR01000018.1:1340488-1425677 GCF_009765825.1 Granulicella sp. L60
GGGCAAAGTTTTCTGCTGGTGGATGGTCTGACGGAGGATCGTACGACGAGTGGCATTCGCATCAAGAGCAATGTGATGCTGGGAGGGGCGGCGCACGATCTGGTCTATGAGAACATCTGCATGCGCGGGGTGAAGAGTCCGATCGCGATCAGTCCTTACTATGCGAATCAGACGACGGAGGGGTTTGAAGATCCGCACTACACGGGGGAACGGATTCCTGACTATAAGGCGATTACGATTCGGAACGTGATCGCTACGACGCCGGGAGATGTGCTGATCGCCGGGCTGGACGATGGGCATCGGACGGAGGTGACTCTGGATGGGGTGCGCATCGACGGGATTACTCCGGCGCAGGTGCATGGGCGGTTTGCTACCGTGACGCTGGGGCAGCACAGCACCAACATTAGTTTTATCGGGACTGAGATCAAAGTGATTCCGAATAAGGGGACGCCCGTGCTTACTCAGCCGAGCGTGGTGGCGGCGGAGCCGGCGTTCCAGTGTAATGAGAAGTTTGTTCCGATGCAGTGAGGATTGCGTTGGCTTCGGCGGCGATTCGTTCGCGGAGGAGGGGTGGCGCCAGCACCTGCGCGCGGGAGCCGAAGCCGAGGATGAGGAAGCGGGCCTGGTCTTCGTCTTCGAAGCGGATGTTGAGGGCGATCCACTCTTTCTGTAGCGGATAGGTTTGTTCGTCTCTGAGCGGGGAGGTTGCGCACCAGCCGCGCATCATGTGGGCGGCCTGAGATGTGAGGGCGACGACGGCGTCGAAGTGTTTGCGCTGCTCCTGTAGCTGGGTGGTGGAGAGCTTCCAGTGGGTGGAGAGCTTGAAGTTTGGGGGCCGCTCAAAGGTGGTGGCGAGCGCGGTGACGGCGTGCATGCGTGAGATGCGATAGGTACGGATGCCGTGCGGGGCGCGGGCGACGAGGTACCAGCTGACGCCCTTGGCGACGATGCCGAGGGGGTCTACGGTGCGAGGGGCGGTCTGTCCGTCGGCGCGGGTGTAGTCGAAGGTGAGTTTGCAGTCGCGGGCTACGGCGTCCTGGACGATGGGGAGCATGGAGAGGTCTTCGGTGGTGGCGTGCCATCCTGTGGGGTCGACGTGGAGGCGTTCGCTCATGGCGGCGGCTTGTTCGCGCATGGGGCCGGGGAGGGCGGCCATGAGTTTTCCGAAGGCGCGCTCGGCTGCCGCTGCCATGGCTGGGTCGCTGAGGGCTCGGGGCTGGGTCATGAGGAGGGCGCGGAGCTCAGCTTCGTCCAGGCCGGGGACGTGGGTGCGCCAGTCGCGTTCGAGCTGCCAGCCTCCCTGGGAGCCGCGCAGGGCCGAGATGGGGACTTTGGCGGCGCTGAGAGCCTCCATGTCGCGATGGACGGTGCGTTGGGAGACCTCGAGGCGTTCGGAGAGCTCGCGGCTGGTCACGCGGCCCTTGGCCTGAAGGAGAAGCAGCGCGGAGAGGAGCCGGTCGGATTTCACGGAGGTGATCCTTTCTGAACTTTTTTATTTTGTTGGATCATATATGACACTCTATGTCATATATGCAGCCTTAGGCTCTTCTTTATCGGCAGGATGTCCGGCCGAGGGAGAGCGGAGATGGAGCTGAAGGATCTTTTACTGGCGCAGTTGGAACGAGAGGCGGAGGCGTCGCGTAAGGTAGTTAACCGGGTTCCTGAGGGGCGCAATGACTGGAAGCCGCACGACAAGTCGATGGCCTTGGGATTGTTAGCGGCTCTTGTGGCGAAGATGCCGGGATGGGTAACCCTCATCATCGAGCGGGATGAGCTGAATATGGATGAGCCATCGAGTGAGCAGTTCAGGACCAAGCCAGCGGCGTCGAAGGCGGAGTTGTTGATGGCACTGGAAGAGGGCGTGAAGCGCTCGCGCAGGGCGCTGGAGACGACAACGGACGAGCATCTGATGAAGTCGTGGCGCTTTATCGCAGGCGGCAAGATACGCAACGATGAGCCTCGACATGTGATCTTGGCGGACACAGTTTTCGCTCATCTGGCGCATCATCGTGGGCAGCTGACGGTGTATCTGCGGTTGTGCGAGGCGAGTGTTCCGGCGCTGTATGGGCCATCGGCTGATGAGCAGGATTGATGGGCACTGAGGCGAGGTCATCGGAGGTTGTTTGGCTTCGCCTCCGGTTTCCTCGGTTCAATCAATCCGCAGTTCAACCGCGATTGAGCCGCGACTCAACAAGGATTCAGCGGTGGCTCAACAAGGATTCAACCAGGAAGAGAAAGGGATCGATGATGAAGAGTGAAGACCCGGCAAGAACATGCTCTTTCCACTCCGGCGAGCTTCCCGTTCCGTCTTTGCAGTCTCATGCAGCGGCGGGCAGCGATATACCCCAGCTTCTGGAGTTGAAGCGGGAGAATGCGCGGCTGCAGCAGTTGGTGGGGGAGTTACTGGTCAAGAATCAGCAGTTGCGTGAGAAGTACTGCGGCTCGGGGGATGAAGCCGAGGGTGCCGAGCCTGCGCGTATGAGATCGTATCCAGTTGGGATTTGGCGGATAGGCGCGGAGCCGATAGAATAGAACGGCAGGCCGATGTAGCTCAGTTGGTAGAGCAACTGATTCGTAATCAGTAGGTCAGCGGTTCAACTCCGCTCATCGGCTCCATTCCTTTTATACTTGATCTCTCCGTATCTCCTCATAGCGTTTGCTGTTTGGGTGTTTTGTTTGCGCTTGCTAGGGAGTGGTTGGGGCTGGCGGCGTGAGATTTGTGGCGTGTGCCTGGTCTAACGTTGCGTCTGCGGTGCCGATGCGGCCTGAAGAGGTGATGCGAACCACAAAGCGTGCTCGGATGGCCTTTGGATCGTGGTCGATTTTATACACGAGGCTGAGACCGTGATCGATTCTCCCAGTTGGAGCTACGTCGGGAGATGCGCTGGCGTGGATGTTCTTTGCGACACGTTTCAACTCTTTCCCCTTTTTGTCGAAGGTAGAGACCACGAGGATGACGTCCGTGTGGCGCGGTTCTGTGTCGGTAGCGGGAGTCCAGTAGAGGCTGCGTCCGTTGACGTGGACGGTGAAGCTGTCGGTGTCGGTGAGAGAGGGTTCGAGGGTAAGAGCGACGCCGTCGTAGACCATGGTGCTGGAGTCCGCGGAGATGAGGTCGGAGACAAGGCGACGGGATGGATTGGTGGGGTCGACGTGGCCGGGTCCGCGCTGGAGATAATAGCCTTCGCGGGTGTAGACGGTGAGGCCTGGACGGTCGAGCGTGACGTTGATCTTGCGGAACTTTGAGGGATCGAGCGAGGTGTTCTGCGGCCGGTAGGTGAGGGTGTAGAAGCTGGCTCCGTCGCGGATGGCGGTTCCGATCTCGGCATCGACGTCGTTACGTCCATAGAGGGTGCGGCCGCCGGTGGCCTTGGCGAGGCGATTGAACTGGTACTCTCCGCCGAAGGGGTCGTTGAAGGCGGCTGCTGCTCCGTAGACGCCGGGGTCGATCTGGAGGCCAGCGGGGTCGATGGTGTAGAGGGTGACTCGGGCGTCGCGGAGGACGTTGACGCAGTCCTGAACGGCGTTGTTGACGCGGTTTTCGGTATCGACGGGGACATCGGCCCACCTGATGGCGGGAAAGCCGCGGCCGACCCAGATCATATTTTTGTGGCCGGGGTGGCCGACGACGGCTTCAGCGACACGCCGGAGGGTGAGAAAGGCGGTGGCGAGGCGCTCGGATCGCCATTGGCCCTGCTGGGCCTGCCAGGGAAGGACGGCGAAGTGATGATCGAGGGCGGTGAGGATCTCGTCCTTGTTCTGGGTGTAGTCGTGGAGCACGCTGAACTTCTGGAGGTCGACGGCGATCAGCATGGTGGGGGTGTCGAGCTTGCCGGGCTGTCGCTCGAGGAACTTTTTGAGGGAGTAGCGGGCGAAGGCCATGTCCTCGAAGCGGGTGTTGAACTCGTCGAGGAGGAGGATGTTGACGGGGGCGTTGGTGCGAGCCGGTCGAGCTCTTCGGTGGAGTTGATGGTGAGCTGGGGGTCGAGGGTATGAGCGCCGGAGGCTTCGAAGTTGAGAATGTTTTGAGGTTCGTTGGCCTCGGTGACGTGGAATTCGTTGCGCTTGAGATCGGGTACGATGTTTCCTTTTGCATCGGTTACGACGAGATCGAGGACGACGAGCCGGGCGTTGCGCCGGATGGTGTAAACGCCATTTGCGTCTTTGACTGGCTCCGAGCCGGGGACCTGCGACTGGGTTTGCGCTGGTGGATTCTGTACCGTGGGCGGGTTGGACGGTTGCGCCGGAGTAAAGGGTGCTGGTGATGGCTGCTGTGTGGATGCGAAGTTAAAGAGGGCGGTGGCGAGAAAGAGGACGGAAAGTGCGCGGGAAAGCGGAGGTCTCATTGGGGCCCTCGTGTACTCTGCATACGAACACGGTATATCGATACTTGTTACGCTGAGATTTTAAAACGCACTAGAAAAAGGGGCCAATGAATTCCAGATCAATTGGAACTGATAGTTCCGCGTCACATCTTGAGAACTGTGGCGCTCTGTTTGAATGAGCGATTGCAGTGGCGAGGACAGATTGAGCGCGACTTCGATTTTCGGTTAGGATTGAAGAGCGTAAAAGGAGAGTCCTGAGATGAGTTCGTCGAGTGAATCGGTGTCCTGGTTGGATCGGTGGTGGCCGCTGTTGGTGATCGGTTATGGAGTGATCTTCCTCACAGTCCTGGTATCGTTTTCGCCAACGACTTAAAGAAAGGGTACGGTGAAAGCCGTATCCTTTCTTTTTTGTCTCAGGTTCAAATGGTTACGTCCCTTTATGTACTCGACGTCTGAGAAATATCTATAGCCAATACCTGAAGACGGCTGACCGGATTCCATGTGGATGTGCATCCAGCAAGGATCCGTTCTGGCAGCTTTGTTCGGCGAATCGGGGCCGCGTCGACTGGTTGCTTCTGGCCATCGCGGAGTGGCCAGCAAGTATGGAGCTTGTCTGGCTAGTTCCTGCGACGTCCGCTGAGGAGTTGGAGGATGGCAAGGAAGATATTGATGGCGTCGAGGTAGATGGAGAGCGAGAGCGAGACGGCAGACTGTCCATCGCCACCGGCACGGATGCGTGCGAAGTCGCCGACTGTGAGCAGAGTGAAGATGCCGAGAGTCAGCCAGGAGTAGGTGTCGGGCGTCAGGAAGTGCAGAAACATGCTCGCAATGCCGAGGAGAATAAGCACAAGCAAGGCAGCAAAGCCGATGCCGGCGATGCGGCGATAGTTGATCTGGAAGAGATAGGCGATGCAACCCATGCATGCCATTCCGAGACCGGTCGTCGCGGCAGCCTGGAAGACGATCGACGGTCCTACACTCTGAACGTAGCGATGAATGATGGGGGCAATCTCCCAGCCCATGAAGTACGTAAGGCTGAGGAAGAGGCCCAGTGCAAGTGCGGGATTGGACTTGCGGGCGAATCGGATAGCGAAGATGAGCGCGAACACGGCGATGAGACCTGGAAACATGCTCCACGCAGGCGCGGTTGCAACGCCAAGAGCTGTGACGAGGAATCCGAAGGACGTGATGCCGAGCACTTTGGCAAGCAGCGATGCAGTCTCTTCGCGGGGTATATCGATGACAGTGGAATAGGGATTCATGCGCTGCTCAGTCATTCGTTGCTCCTGCTGCGGCGTCTGTGTGAAGACAAGGCCTCTTGCCCGTTCGATATTTGGGCTAAGCAGATATGTGTGATCAAAAATGGTCGGGGCGGAGGGATTCGAACCCCCGACCCTCTGGTCCCAAACCAGATGCGCTACCAGACTGCGCTACGCCCCGACTCTTCTTAGTCTATCGCATTGGGTGGGGGATGCGCTGTTCAAAGGCTGCGGAAGAGACCGTGGCTGCTCGTGCCGAAGAGGGCGTGAAAGAGGCCGTCGAAGACCCAGGTGAGGAGCAGGAGGGGAAGAAGCACGAGCGTGGCCAGGACCAGGCAGAGGACGCCGAGGAAGAGCCAGCTTTGCGCGGTGTGTTTGCGCGGTTCGTAGATGCTTCCGGTGAGAAGGGCGTAGTTGCGGCGATTGGCGCGCCAGGCGATGTCGAAGATGTCTCCGAGGACTGGAACTGAGCCGACGAGAACCTCGATAGCGACGTTTGCGACCATGCGCGTGAGGATTGGGTAAGAGGCGCCGCGAACCCAGGCGGCGATGATGATGATGCAGGAGGCGATGCCGCCGATCAGGTCGCCGATGCCGGGAATGAATCCGACGATGCCGTCGAGACCGAAGCGAATGGAGGTTCCGGGAATTTTGATGAAGTCGTCGAGGACGTGGGATAGGAGGTCGAGATTTTCGTCGTCGAAGGCTTTGCCTCCGCGTTTGAGGCGGGGGGAGAGTACCTCGGGCTTTGCGGTGAAGGCCATCGGATCTCCGAATCCTCTCCCTGCGGATTGCTCCGCAGACTCCGGGTGCTATAATCCCAGTATACGGCGGCTATAGTTCAGTGGCAGAACGCCGCTCTGTGGCAGCGGATGTCGTGGGTTCGAAACCCACTAGCCGCCCCAAACATCTTCTTGTTCTTCTACAGAGCTGCGGATCACCTTGTCCCGCGAACCCCAAGTCTCGGTCCCTAAAATCAATACTGCATCCTCCTCTGCGCGCGTTCCTCGCGTCTTTGCGGGGACGTCGGGGTGGGCATATCCGACCTGGAAGCCGGAGTTCTATCCGGCTAAGACGCCTGCGAAGCGCTTCCTCGAGTTCTATGCGACTCAGCTTACCTCGGTCGAGGTGAACTATACCTTCCGCACGCTGCCTACGGCAAAGATGCTGGAGGGCTGGCTGGGCGCGACTCCGGCGGAGTTCCGCTTCAGCTTCAAGGCTCCGCAGCGCATCACTCACTTCAGGCGTTTGAAGGACTGTGGCGACGATGTGGCCCAGTTCGTCTCGGCGCTGGAACCTGTGTGCGAGGTGGGAAAGCTGGGATTGCTGCTGTTTCAGCTTCCTCCGAACTTCAAGGCGGATGCGGAGCGGCTCGGCGAGTTTCTTGCTTTACCTTCGTTGCAGGGTCCGCAGGCGCCGAAGATTGCGTTCGAGTTTCGGCATGAGTCGTGGTTCGATGAGGCGATTTATGCGGTGTTACGTGGACACAATGCGGCACTTTGCGTGGCTGAGAGTGACGACTTGATCTCGCCTGAGGTCCATACGGCGGTCGATCATACTTGCTTCCGGCTGCGCAGGAACGGTGGGTACACCCCGGCAGAGCTGGACTCGTTTGCGGCTCGGTTCGTCAAGCTGGCGGAGACGCGGGACGTCTATGTGTACTTCAAGCACGAAGACGAACCGACGGGCGCGTTGAACGCTACTGCCTTTCTGGCGCGTGTGCGCGGCCAGAGCAGCAACAACAACGTCAGGGCAGGGAAGCGGTGATGCCGACGGCGGAGCTTGAGCGCATTGCGAGCCATGCTGAGGACTTTCGGCCTCGGCGCTTCCTGCGCAACGGACATCTCCAGACGATCATGGGCAACTACCTGCCGCGCGTCGATGCGCTGCCGGCCCCGGTTGCGGAGCTGGTGGAGGTCTCGCCTGCGATGGAGGGCAGGATCGCGAGCCAGGTTCTGTGCCACTGTCACTGGCAGGCTGCGGAGGTTCGAGCTGCTCGGCCTACGGCCATCCTTGTGCATGGGCTGGAGGGCTCGTCGAACTCGCAGTATGTTGTCGGCAATTCCAACAAGCTGTGGCGCGCGGGCTGCAACATCGTCCGGATGAATATGCGGAACTGTGGAGCGACCGAGGCGCTGACGCCTACTCTTTATCACTCCGGGTTGTCGGACGATGTGCTGGCGGTGATGAACCACTTCGTCGCGCAGCATGGTCTGCGATCGGTGTCGCTGATCGGGTATTCGATGGGCGGCAACCTGGTGTTGAAGCTGGCAGGCGAGCTTGGTACGAACGCTCCGCCGGAGCTTCGTTCGGTGATCGGCGTGTCGCCTGCGGTGGACCTGGCTTCGTCCGCCGATGCGCTGCATCACCCGCAGAATCGGCTCTATGAGCGCAAGTTCCTGCGTGCGCTGTTGCGGCGCTTTCGCTATAAGGCCACGCTGTTTCCGGGCGTCTACGATGCGAGCCTTACCACCAGCATCCGTTCGCTGCGGGAGTTCGATGACAAGATCACGGCTTTGTATTCGGGCTTCAGCGACGCGAGCGATTACTACGACCGGGCAGCTGCGGCGAAGGTGCTTGATCGTATTGCGATACCGGCGCTGGTGCTGCATGCGCTGGACGATCCGTTTATCCGGCTGACGGAGGCGACGCGCGCGAAGATCGGCGCGAATCCCTACATCACCCTGATCGAGAGCGCGCATGGCGGCCACTGCGCCTTTCTTGCGGAGCCGGATGCGCCTGCGGGCTACGACGGCTACTGGGCGGAACATACGCTGATGCGGTTTCTGCTGGCCAAGGCCTGAGTGGTGGTGCAGTTTGAAGATCTGGTCATCTAGCTATTTCGACCTCACTGCTATTTAGCACTTTTCAGGAAAGCTCCCGCGATGGCAGCAAATATCGGAATCGACGCGGTGAGACCGATGAGCCACCCGACGGGATGGTGTGAGAACTTGACGGCGCAGATCGCTGAAACCATAACAATCGACGCGAATATCGAGATACTCTTCTTCATGCCAGCCATGCTCTCACACTCCTAAAGGTCTACAAGTTCATCCCAGGTCCGGCGCGGTTCGCCAGTCTTGTGAATTTCAACTGCACCGCACCAACGCCTGAGTTTCTGTCGCGAGCGGGTTCGGCGTAACGCTAAGATAGTACGTAATGCTCTCAGAATGGTCCGTCGAATGTGCTGCTGACGATCCCGTGCTTGTGGTTCCGTGGTCCGATCCATCGGATGAGGCGGGTGTGCGCCGCTTCATCGACCTGCGTGAGAATCCGTACGATCTGGACCATCTACCCGAGGTGGAACAGCATCCTCCGCTGATGCATGCGCTGCGTGCGCTGAACGCGGCTCGTTCGCCGGTGTTTACGGCGAAGTGCGATGCGTGGCGGCTTGACGCAGAGGAACTGGAGCAGCTTCGGCTGAATCTCGACGTGATGGTCGAGGAGGCACCGGCGGGGTTTGCGAGCTACATCGACCTGATCTGGCGGGAGCGGTCGATCTTTGCTTCGTTCCACCAGCAGGAGCAGATGCTGCACCGGCTGACTCGGCATGCGACGCTGCGGGAGTATCCGTACGCGATGCTGGACTGCGTGATTCGTCCGGCGATGGTGGACCTGACCGGGCCGCCGCAGGAGGGGTTTGCCGTGAGCCTGTATGTCAAGGCGGTGGGGCATGACCCGCAGAGCGCGGAGGAGAACTGGGCTGCGGCGCTGGATGCTGTGGTCGGCCTGCTTCGGAGCAAGGAGCTGGCGTTCGGTTAACTTGTTCGTTGGTGGGAACCCCCTCCCCTGGGGGTGGGTGTGGCTAAATTTCTTCCTTTCAGCGAGATGCGAAAATCGGTGCTTGCAAAATTTTATAAACAAAGGACTTATAGCTAAATATTTCCAGAATAAGGAGTTACGCTTAATCAGCGGTTCGTGGGTGGGTTGCTGGCCGAAGTTTGAACTCTGTATCTATTATTGCAGTTGGACAGGAACTAGTACGCAACGTGAATCTCCGCGGCTGGCGCGGGTTTTCGATGGTTTGGGGGTTGACAGGATTTTTTCGGGTGTCGTTCCTTTTGCGGCAACTCCCGGTTGTTGGGGTTACCCGCTACAATCGGAAGAGGCGCGTTCGGGCGAGTAGCTCAATTGGATAGAGCATCAGCCTTCTAAGCTGACGGTTGCAGGTTCGAGCCCTGCCTCGCTCACCACATCATCCTGGATATTGCGCCGGTCTTTGTGGGCTGTGGCAAAGAAGGCATATCCCAGGGGCTGAAGCCCCCCATTTCTGGTGGAACTGGGAGGCCAAGGATAAAGCCTTGGGCTATCTCAAAAGCAAAAGCGTTAAGGCCTAAGGCTTTGCTTTGGGGTGGCTGGAAGTGCTCTAAAGGCCTCGGTGGATTTCGGGCGCTCGTGACGCTGCTCCTCTTTCAAAGATGGCTATCCCGTTTGAGGAAGAACAGACAAGGCAGAAGCAGATCCCTGCGGGATGACAAACAAAAGGGCTAAAACAAAGGGACAAAGCAAAGGGCAAGGCAGAAGAGCTAAGGGCTTCTGTTTTAGGCTTCGAGGAGGGCGTCTTTGGCGGGAATGTGGTTGTGGTCGTCGATGCCGCGGCGGCCGGTGGCGTGGACGAGGGCGGCGAGGGTGATGAGGCCGAGGGCTAGGCCGGAGACGCCGTTCCACTGCCAGTGCTGCCAGATGACGGTGGCGAGGGCTGATCCGATGGCGGCACCGCTGAAGTAGATGGTCATGTAGACGGTGTTGAGGCGGCTGCGGGCGGAGGGGACGAGGCCGAAGATGCGGGTCTGGTTGGCGACCTGGGTCATCTGCGCGCCCATGTCGAGGATGACGACGCCGATGACGAGGGCGATGATGTGGAGGGTCATGGAGGCGTGGGCGGCGACCGATCCCCAGAGCATGAGGTAGGAGCCGGCGAGGAGGGCGATGCCGACGGAGATGACCCAGCGGGAGCCGTGCTTGTCGGAGAGGCGTCCGGCGAGCGGGGCGACGAGTGCTCCGGCTGCGCCGACGACGCCGAAGGTTCCGGCGACGCCTGCGCCGAGGCCGTATTGAGAGTGGAGGAGGAAGGCCAGGGTGGTCCAGAAGCAGCTGAAGGAGGCGAAGACGAGGCCGCCGACGATAGAGGATTCGCGCAGCAGGGGCTGGGTGCGGATGAGCGTCCAGAGGGAGCGCATGGCGTCGCTGTAGTGGAGCTTCTGCTTGGGCGGGAGGACGGGCATCATCTTCCAGATGAGGGGAACGAAGGCGGCGTTCATGACGGCGGCGACGATGAAGACGAGGCGCCAGTCGCGGAGGGCGCTGACCCAGCCGGCGAAGGTGCGGGCGAGAAGGATTCCGAGGAGGAGGCCGGTCATGACGGTGCCGATGGCGCGGCCGCGTTGCTCGTGGGAGACGAGGTCGGGCGCGATGGGCAGGGCGACGTGGGTGACGGAGGCGAAGAGGCCGATGAGGACGCTGCCGGCGATGAGGAGGGTGAGGTTGGGGGCGACGGAGACCAGAAGCAGGGCGATGGCGACCGCGGCGTACATCTTCATCATGAGGGAGCGTCGCTCGAGGACGTCGCCGAGGGGGACGAAGGTGAGCAGGCCGACGGCGTAGCCTACCTGGGTGGCGACGGCGACGAAGCCGATGCTTCCGGCGGTGACGTGGAAGGAGTGAGCCATCTCGAGGAGCAGAGGCTGGTTGTAGTACATGGTGGAGACGCCGACGGCGCAGGCCAGTCCGAGGAAGGAGAGCGGGGCGCGGGGAGCGGATGTGGGGGGATTGGTCATACCAGTAGGTCTCTCTCTAGTGTAGAGCCTCTGGCAAGTGTGGGCGATTTTTGGGTGGGTTTACTCTTCACGGAGGAGCATGGAGGTGTCTACGGAGAGGGCGCGCTGGGCGGGGATCCAGGTGGCGGCTAGCCCGAGGAGTGCCATGGCGAGGATGATGGCGGTGAGGACGAGCGGGTCGCGGGGGGTCGCCTGAGAGACGATGGAGGCGAGTACGCGGCTGGCGAGGACTCTGAGGATCAGGCCTGCGGCTGAGCCGAATGCCATGAGTTTGAAGGCGCGGCCGAGGGCGGCGTGGAGGACTTCGGATCGCTGGGCTCCGAGGGCTACGCGGATGCCGAGTTCGCGGCGGCGTTTGCTGACGGAGTAGGCGGCGATGCCGAAGATGGCGGTGATCGACAGCATGGCGCCCATGATGCCGAGGACGCCAAGGGAGATGGTTGCCATGCGGGGGCCAAAGAGGAGGGCGTCGAGTGCGGCGTAGCGGGTCTGGATGCCGACGGGCAGGGCGGGGTCGAGGTTGCGGAGGGTGCTGCGGATGGCGGCTTCGACCTGCTGGGGGTCGCGGCTGGAGCGCACGACGAAGTAGCTCTGGCTGGCGGGGAACTGAAGGATGGGCGGTGCGCTCGAGATCGTCGGCGCGGTGCTGGATGTGCGAGCGGAGTTCATCGTCCATCTCGCTGTTGACCTGGGAGCGGTGGAAGAGCGTGGAGGTGAGGGAGCGAAGAGAGTCGATGAGTCTCATATTTCCTCCGGTTGCACGGCGAGTGCGCTTGCGATGGCGGTGGCAAGGCGGTTCCAGCTGTCGGTCTCTTCGCGCAGGCGCTTTTGATCTGCGGTGGTCAGCTCGTAGAAGCGGGCACGGCGATTGTTCTCTGAGGTTCCCCAGGTGGCTTTGAGGAGGCCCTGGCGCAGGAGGCGAAAGAGGCCGGGATAGAGCGCGCCCTGCTCGATGAGGAGTGCGCCGTCGGAGATCTGTTCGATGCGCAGGAGAACGCCGTAGCCGTGCAGGCGTCCGAGAGAGACGGCTCTCAGGATGAGGAGATCGAGGGTTCCGGGAAGAAGCTGAGCCTGGGTGGTCACGTACTCTCCTAAGTTGATCAGGAGACTAAGCCTGCTTCCCTAAGCTGTCAGGGAGAGTTTTTGGGGTGTTTTTGGGTAAAAGCGGGCTGGCGATGGCGATTTTGGGTGAGCGGCGGCTCAATCGATTGAATCGAAAGAGCTGGAGTGGCTTGGGGGGAGGGGTTGGGTCGGGTGCCTTTTATGGCGATTTGCTTGATGGTGGAGAGACTGCAAACGCAGATTCCCTTCGGAATGACAAACCAAAAAGGCAAGACGGCTCTACACCACTGCGGCATTGCTCTAGGTGGTATCGACCTATGGAACGATACGGGGCTGTCCCGGATGTGGTGCGAGATGAGGAGAGAGTATTGGCACGTTGAGGGTCTGGCAGGTCCTTCAACTGCGCCTCTCGCGATGAAACTGCGAGAGGCTCCCCTCAGGATGACACTTCTATATCCATCCATCACGGACGCTCAGGCTATATGTCGATACTGCCTAGGACTTGCCGAGGGTGAGTTTGGCGATGGTGGCGAGTTGCATGAAGGAGGTTCCTTCGTAGATCTTGCCGATCTTGGCGTCGCGGTAGAGCTTTTCGACGGGGTAGTCCTTGACGAAGCCGGAGCCGCCGAAGACCTCGACGGCGAGGCTGGCGACGCGCTCGGCTACGTGCGAGGCGAAGTACTTGCACATGGCGGCTTCTTTGAGGAAGTCGAGCTTTGCGTCTTTGAGACGGGCGGCGTTGTAGACGAGGAGGCGTGCGGCTTCGATGTCGGTGGCCATCTCGGCGAGTTGGAACTGCATGGCTTGGAACTCAACCAGCGGTTTGCCGAACTGCTTGCGTTCCCTGGCCCATTTTGCGGCGTGGCCCCATGCTCCCTGGGCGAGGCCGAGCATCTGGGCGCCGATGCCGATGCGGCCTTCGTTGAGGGTTTCGATGGCGATCTTGTAGCCTTTGCCGGGTTCGCCGATGACCTGCGCGGCGGGGATGACGCAGTCGTTGAAGATGAGCTCGCAGGTGCTGGAGGCGCGGATGCCGAGCTTGTCCTCTTTTTTGCCGAGGGTGAAGCCGGGAGTGTCGCGTTCGACGAGGAAGGCGGTGATGCCTTTGTAGCCGGCGGAGGGGTCGATGGTGGCGAAGACGATGAAGAGGCTGGCTTCTTTTGCGTTGGTGATCCAGAGCTTCTGGCCGTTGAGGACGTAGTCTTCGCCGCGTTTGGTGGCGCGGGTTTGCAGGGCGAAGGCGTCGGAGCCGGAGGAGGCTTCGCTGAGGGCGTAGGAGCCGATGGTGTCGGTGGCGAGGAGGGTGAGGTATTTTTTCTTCTGCTCGGGGTTGGCCCAGCGGACGAGGGCGTTGATGCAGAGGGTGTTCTGGACGTCCACCATGACGCCCACGGAGGGGTCTACTGCGGAGATCTCTTCTACGGCGAGGATGGCCTCGAAGAAGGAGCCGCCGGAGCCGCTGTATTCGTCGGGGATCTCGATGCCCATGAGGCCGAGTTCGAAGAGTTTGCGGATGAGGGTGGGGTCCATCTGCTGGGACTCGTCCATGGTGCGGACGAGGGGAGAGATCTGTTCGGTGGCGAAGCGGCGTACGGTGTCGCGGAAGAGGCGTTCGTCGTCGGTAAGTTGGGTCAGGGCCATGGGTGCTGCGTGTTGCGACATCGATTCACCTCAACGGATTTGCGAAAAGGCGAGTCTAGCATCTTCTGTTTGAGGGATGCTGTCCTGCCGGACGGGCCGCCTGCTCGGCGGGAGGGGGTTCGCACGCCTTTTTAAGGCTTCGAGTGGTCCTCCCGTTGGTCGGAGTCATGATTGTGCCGACCATCGGGAGGACTTATGGTGTTTGTTGCGCCACGACCGGTACACGTGCCACGAAGTGACCTCTCGCCGAGCAGGCGGCCCGTCCGGCAGGACTGAATCTTTTCTAGCCTGCGGCTTTTACGCGGCGGCCACGGCGGCTGACGATGGAGAGTTTCTCGGTGTTGAGGATCTTGCGGGCCTGCTCTTTCGCGTGGTTCGTCCATGGGCCTACAGGGTCGAGGCGGACGTAGGCGAGCCAATGACGGAGTGCGCGGCGGCGGTGTCCCTGGCGCTCGTAGGCTAGGGCGAGGTTGTAGTGGGCGTCGGCGTACTGCGGGACGAGAGCGACAGCTTTCTGGTAGGAGGCGATGGCTTCGGTGAGCTGCTGCATCTCGTCGAGCACGTTGCCGAGATCGAAGAAGGCGAGGGCGTACTCGGGGTCGGCGACGGTGGCGCGGCGGTAGAACTGCTCGGCATCGCGGTACTCGCGCTGGTTGTAGTGGATGGTGCCGAGGTTGATGAGGGCGGGTGCGTGGTCGGGCCGGATGGCGAGGATGACCTGGTAGGCCTCGACGGCGAGGGGGATGGTGGTGGGGGTCTCTTCGAGCTGGACGGCCTGGAGGAAGAGGTTCTGGACCTGGTTGGCCTGGCGAGCGAGGGCGTCGCCGGTGCCGCCGACGACACGCAACTGACGGCCTGGGGTGGTCTCGAAGTCGAAGGCGAGCTGCTGGGTGAGGGGGTCCATGAGCGCGCCGCCGTGACGGAAGCTGAGATGCGAGCCGCGGCGGACGAAGCTGGTTTCGAGCAGAGGGTTGCGCATGCCGGCGACGCGCTGCATGGCGTCGAAGGAGGCGCGGATGTTCTTTGCGGAGATTCGGGTGTTGGCCTGGATGTCGCGCAGCTTGCGGAGCTGGCCGAGGGTCTCGAAGGAGTAGTGTTCGCTGGGGGAGATGAGTTCTGCTCGCTCCCACGCCTGAAGCTGGCGGGTGTGCAAGTGCAGTATCCGGATTACGTCCTGACGACTATATCGTGTCACGTTGGTGTCTCGGTCGGCACCGTTCTGCAGATCTTCCTGCAGACTCTTTCTGCAGTATGCCTTTCCACTCCGCGCCAATCAAGCCCTAATCGTACCCAGATCATCAGATAACCGTGGATAACTTGTACCAAACGTGGTTCGGACGCGTGTTTGGAGGGGTTGGCTGCGTGAAGAGAGCGTGAATGCACTGTTTGCGGTGCTTTGGTTGAGACGAAGAAAAGCCCCGTTGCCGGGGCCATTTTGGGACTAGATCAGCGTGGTGACTAGCTTGCGCGTTTCTTGAGGTCGGGTGCGGCTTTCTTTTCGTCTTCCTTGCTCTTCTGCGCGGAGTACTTCTCTTTGGCCGACTTCGGCTTCTTTGGTTCTTCGGGCTGCTGGGCGCTCTCCTTCAAGATGGGCTGCGCTGCGGCGGTGATCTTGTTTGCGGCGGCGAGCTCTTCGTTCATGTTCTCGGTGAGGAGGCTGACGGCGGTGGAAAGGCCGAGGGTCTTGGCCATTGCGATGCAGGCCTGGTAGCCGGCGATCTCGTAGTGCTCGGTGCGGAGTGCGGCGCCGATGAGGCCGGAGTCGAAGGAGGCGCCGGTCTCGTCTTTTTCGAGAGCTTCCTTGCCCTCTTCGATGACGCCTTCCATGCCGTTGCAGTGCTGGCCGGTGGGCTTCTCTTCTAGCTCCGCGAAGACCTGCTTGAGACGCTCGACCTGACCTTTGGTCTCTTCGAGGTGAGCGGTGAAGAGCTGCTTGAGAGTTGGATTTTTCGCACCCTTGGCGAGCTTCGGCAGCGCCTTGACGAGCTGATTTTCCGCGCTGTACATGTCCCGCAGTTCATCGAGTAAAACATCCTTGAGTGCCATGACCGTTGAATCTCCTTTGTTGGATCTGGATTCGCGTGGCCTGGGTGCCGACGTCGTGAATCTGGATATAGGAGACAAATGGGGGCGTGGCAGTTGGCCCGATGTGAATTTTATTAATGAATAGAGGCGGGTCGTTGGTGGAGCGGACGGGATTGTTGATGACGCTGGAAAACCGGCTAGGATATGGCCGGCTCTCCTGCAAGGAACGTTTGCACGACCTGGGCCGAAGGGGAGAGGACGGTGATGTTGGCGACGCGCGCCTCTTCGAGGGTTCCCCAGGCGTCGGCGATGCCCATCATCTGCGAGGGGTTTCTGGAGGCGGCAGCGACGGCGATGGGGAGGGTTGCGCCGGTGAACTCCATGAAGTTTTGTACGCCGCGGTCGAGCGTTAGCACGCTGCCTGCGAGGGTGCCGTGGGAGGTGCAGCGTCCGTCGAGAACTTCGACCTGCATGCCGCCGAGCATGTAGGTGCCGTTGGGCATGCCGGTTGCGCTCATGCCATCTGTAACCAGCATGGTTCGCGACGCGCCCTTGGCTTTGAAGAAGAGCCGGACCATGAGGGGATCGACGTGGATGCCGTCGCAGATGATCTCGGCGAAGAGCTCCTGCTTGTCGAGGACGTAGGCGGCGATGCCGGGTTCGCGGTGGTCGAGGGCGCGCATGGCGTTGAAGGTGTGGGTGGCGGAGCGGGCGCCGGCGAGGAAGCCTGCCTCGGCTTCGCAGACCATGGCGTCGCTGTGGCCCATGCTGCAGCGGACGCCGAGGCTGGTGGCGTGGGCGATGAGTTCGGAGGCGCAGGGGAGTTCGGGAGCGATCGTCATCAGGCGAATCTGGCCCTCGGCTGCCTGCCAGAAGCGGTCGAAGAGGTCGATGGACGGAGCCTGGAGCAGGCCGTCGGTGTGGACTCCGCGCTTTCTGTGGGAGAGAAACGGGCCTTCGAGGTGGACTCCGAGGGGCGTTGCGCGGGTGGAGGGATTGTTTCGCGCTTTTTGAATCTCAGTGGCGAGGCCGGAGAGGGCGCGCAGGGTTTCGTCGCGGGGAGAGGTGACCGTGGTGGGAAGGTAGGCGCCGACGCCGCGGGTGGAGAGGAACTCTCCGATGATCTGGAGCGCCTGCGGAGTCGCCTCCATGACGTCGTGTCCGGCGCAGCCGTGAATGTGGATGTCGAAGTAGGAGGGGACGAGGGTGGCGTCGGGAAAGCGATGGGTCGCCGGGGCGGTGTGGTGGCTGGCCGGGTCGAGGCTCTCGATGGAGCGGATGCAACCGTCTTCGATGCTGACGAGCGGATACTCCACCACGTTGTCTCCACGGAGGAGTCGTCGCGCTGCTATCGTACGGATCATTGCTGCCCTTTCGCACACTCCCACGATATTCGCAGGTTCTGGCTCAGCATGCTTGCCACCGCTCCACGGCGTAGGAGGATCGACACGATCAGGGATGGTTACGCGCCGTGGATGGTGCTTGTTCCTGAGTTCTACTTCCAGTATAGTCGTACATACAGGTGAACGTGCAAAGAGAATTTCATCACTGGAACACTTCTCGATGCAACGATAAGCCTGGTTCAAGGCGGCGCGCACTCCCCCGCCCGGGTCATTAGAAAAAATGATGCTACCACTGGTGCCAACGGTATGCCTCCCCAACTTGCCATTGCGTCGCTACGTTCCTTTTCAGGCAATGGCCACAACCTTCCAGCAAGCGAGTTCGCAGAAAGCAGCAGGATGCCACAGATCATGACCGAGCCCAGTTCGAAGACGACGAAGATTGCCACCTTTCCTCACGCCATGTTGCGCGAGATCTACGAGCAGCCGCAGGCTCTGGACGATACGATTCAGCACTACCTGCCGGGCGGCTCGTCTGCGCTGGATACCTTTCAGCCGGTGGCTGATGCCATTGGCGGGCGCGAGCGGTTGGTGATTGCGGCCAGCGGCTCCAGCCGTCATGCGGGCCTGGCGGGCGAGATTATGCTGGAGGATCTTGCGGGGATTCCGGTGGATGTGGAGTACGCGAGCGAGTACACGTACCGCTCTACGCATGCGCTGCATAACCCCGGCGTGCTGGTGATCTCGCAGTCCGGGGAGACGGCGGATACGCTTGCCGCGCTGCGTGAGGCGAATGCACGCGGACTTGCCAGCGTGGCGATTACGAACAATGCTCAGTCCAGCATGGCGGTGGAGGCGAGCGCTTCGCTGCCGACGTATGCGGGGGTGGAGAAGGCGATTCCTGCGACGAAGAGTTTTACGACGCAGCTTGCGGTGCTCTACTCTCTGTCGCTTCATCTGGCGCGGCTTCGTGGGCGGATGAGTTTGCAGGCTGCCGAGGTGTATAGCCGCCAGTTGCAGGAGATTCCTTCGCTGCTGCAGGCTGCGCTGCCTGACTGGCAGAAGCAGATTGAGGATCTGACGCCGCGGCTGGTGGAGTCGCGCACGCTGCTGTATCTTGGCCGCGCCGCACACTATGCGATTGCACGCGAGGGCGCGTTGAAGCTGAAGGAGTCGGCGTACATGAACGCCGAGGGCTATCCTTCGGGCGAGTTAAAGCATGGGCCGAATGCGCTGGTCAGCAAGGATTCGCCGCTGATTATGATCGCTACCGCCGATGCGGGAGATCCGGACTCGCTACTTCGCTACTCGAAGGTGGTTCAGTTGATGAAGGACATGCGCGCACAAGGAGCGACGATCGTGGCGCTAGCTACGGAGGGTGACCGCGAGGTTCCACAGCATAGCGATACCTGCCTTTTTATTCCTGCGAGCAACGATCTGCTCTCGACGATTCTTGAGGTTGTTCCGCTGCAGTTGCTGGCGTATACGCTGGCGATCAGCCGGGGGATCGATGTGGATCGTCCGAGAAATCTGGTGAAGGCTGTGGTCGAGGAGTAGCTGCGGCGGGCTACTGTTTCAGAAGTTTGGTGAGGTAGTCGAGGGCGCGTGGGTCGCTCGACTGCCCCAGCCAGAAGATGGCCTGCTTGCGGACTGCAGGGTCTTTGCTGGAGTCGGCGAGTGCGATGAGCTGGGTGGCGGCTTCGTCGTTCGGCAGGCGAGAGAGTGCGAAGACGGCTGATTTGCGCACCTCTTCGTTGGGATCGTTGGAGGCGGATTGACGAAGATCCTCGGTGACTCGTTTGCCGCCTTTGTTTGCCATCCAAAACTGTGCCTGTTTGCGGACCTGGGGCGAAGCATCTTCATGTGCCATGCGGATCAACTCGTCGAGTGCGGCGGGGGCTTTGGTCAGGGTGAGATCGAAGGCGAGTTTCTGGCGGAAGTCCGCGTCGCTGTCGGTGCGGGCGAGATGCTGGATCGCACGAAAGCCTTCTTCTCCGCGCTGATTGGCGAGCCAGAATGCGGCCTTTTCGCGAAGCTCCGGATCGTTGCTCGGGCCTGCGAGAGCGACGAGTGCGGGTGTGGCTGCGGGTGTCTGATGGAGTGAGATGGCGAAGACGGCGCTGTCGCGGATATGTCTTTCGTCGTTGCTTCGGGCGAGGTCGGCCAAGACGTGAACGCTGTCGTCGGGCTGGATGCTGTTGAGCCAGAGGAAGGCGAGGCCGCCTGCGTCGAGCTGACGCTCGGGGCTTTCGATGCGCAGTTTGGTGACGGCTCCGTCTGTGATGCGCAGCAGGATGATGGCGTGATCGAATGACTTGGTGGTGGGAGTGTTCTCCGATTCGTTAAGGCTGTTGCCTCCTTCGAGGTACTCGACGCGGGGTGAGTTCCAGCTCGAGGAGAAGCTGTCGCTCACAGGGATGGAGTAGCCGACCCATGCGGCGGTGCTCTGCCGCTTGAGGCCGTCGAGTGCGGACTTCAGGCCATGATCGGCGGACTCGACTTTGAGCTGAGCGTGAACGACTGCAGGCTGCTGGGCGGTGAGTGTGGTTGCAGTGGAGATTGCAGCGGTCGCGATGAGAAGACGCACGAGGGTTCGCATAGATATTCTCCTGAAGATCTGAGTTGGTGTGCAACGTGGATTGTGGGGAGGGTGCGGCTGGGCTTACTTCAGCAGCTCCATCATGTAGTCGGTCGCGGCCTTGTCGTTCATCAGGGCGAGCTCGGAGACGATGCGCCGTTTTGTTTCGAGATCTTTTTCGGTGCGTGCGAGTTCGACCATCCTGGGCGCGTCCTGCGTGATGAAGAGGGCAGAGATGACGGACCTCTTGATCTGCGGATCGCTCGTTGTCTTGTAGACCTCGACGAGGGTTTCGTTGGCGCGCTTGCCTTGGAAGACCGCCATCGATTGAATGGCCTCGCGCTGTAGCTGCGGGTCCATCTTTCCGGTGACGGCGTCGTGCAGGATGCTTTCGGCCTCGGGCGATCTGCTCTGTGCGAGAACGAAGAGCGCGTGCTTCTTCATCGCGGTGGATTGATTGCCGGTCAGCACGCCGCGCAGGAGGGGAATGGCGCGTGCGGGGTCCTGATTGAGAAGAGAGTTCAGCGCGAGCATCTTCAGGTCTTCGTCGGAGCCGCGTGCGGGATGGCTGTCTGGCGAGTCTGCGAGTGCGTTGAAGGAGTCGGTGACTTCATTCGCCTGCGCGTTGATGTTCTTGAGATTTTCGGCCAGCGCCTGCGTGTCCACGTGGACGGTCACGGTGAGCGCGGAGCAGTCTCGATTCCACGAGCTGCTCGCGTCCTGCGCACGGAGCTGATCGCACGTCGCTGATGCAAGCCGGGACTTGCCAAGCTTGTTCAGTGAGTAGGCCTTCCAGTAGAGCGCGGAGTCGATGCGCTTTCCCTTTGCGTTGATCACCTTGTCGAAGGAGGCGACGGCGTCGGGCCAGCGGTGGTCTTCGAGTGCCTTGGAGCCGGCGGTGTATGCGCCGTCGTCCTGCACCTCCGCGATGAGATCGATAGAGGACAGCTCCGGAGTGAGTGCGTGAAGCGAGGGAATTGCCGCTGAAAGAAGCAGCACAGCCGAGGAGAGAGTGGTGCGGATAGAGGGTGTCATTGTGCAGCTCCTTGATTTTTGTCGTCGTCGTTCTGCCGCAGGATGCGAATGTCGAGCAGAAGGCCGTTTGTGTTCATCTCCAGCCGGAGGCGCCAGGCGCTGCGTTCGGTTGGCGGTTCGTTGTCGAGCGTGGTGAGGACACGTCCGAGATTTTCGAGCACTGCGGCCTCGGCTACGTCGCCGCTGTCTCGTGCGGTGTGGACGTAGACTGCGTTCTTGAGCAGAAGGGTGTGCGCCTGTTCGCGTGTCGTCTGATCGAGCGATCCCTGCGAGTTGTTCACCTCGGTGAGTAAGCGTTCGGCGGCGTCGAGATGGTCTGCGATGGCGGGGTCGGTGGGTTGCGTCGTCAGAGGCCCGTGTCCGTTGATGGCGTGGTTGTCGAGGGCGAGATGCAGCTTCGTCCTCTGCTCGTGGTGTAGATGCAGGCCGACACCGGCCATTACGATGAGTGCAGCTGCGACCAATCCGATGGCAGGCCAGGCCCAGTGCCATCGAAGGATGGAGAGACGGCTCGGATGCTCCGGGGTGAGGACGCTCAGGTTGCCGCGAAGCCGCTGCCAGTTGTGCTCCAGATCGGGCTGCGGGAAGGGCTCTGCGGAGAAGACACGCAGCGTCTCCGCGATGGACTCCGAGAGGGCGGCGCAGTCTTTGCACTCCTCGAGGTGCCGGTGGATGGCGGATTCGTCGGAGCTTTCATGGAGTTGATAGGCGATCAGATCGTCTTCTGAAAAGTGCTTCATCGCAGACCTCCTGCAACCGGCGCGAGGGATCGGCGAAGTTTGCCGACGGCTCGAAAGACCGCTTGTTTGGCGGAGTTCACCGTGATGTTCAACGCAGTTGCGATCTCTGTCATTGGGATCTCTTCCATGTGCCGCAACGTGAATGCGGCACGCTCCATCGGGGTGAGTCCGGCCATGGCTTCGTGGCGCAGGGTGGCAGCCTCGAGGCTCAGCAGTGCGCCTTCGGGGCTTGCGTGGCCGTCAGCGACACGCACGGTTCCGTCCGCGGCGGAGGGTTCATCGGCGATGCGCGGTGCGTGGTAGGAGAGGTCGCGCTTACGCCGTTCTACGAGATTGATGGATGTGTTCATAGCGATTCGCGTGATCCAGGTGGAGAAAGCAGAGTCCTGTCGGAAGGTCGGCAGCTTGTTGTAGGCTCGCAAAAACGCCTCCTGCGCGGCCTCTTCCGCATCCTCTTTATTGCCGGTGATGCGGAAGGCGACGCGAGCGACGGAGGAGAAGTGACGGTCCATCAGCACACGGTAGGCGTCCCGATTGCCGCCGAGCACCTCTCGGATCGCCTCTGTCTCTGCTCTATCCATTCGCCGATTAGACAACGGGTTTGGCCTCCGGTTAGGCTCCGGCGCAAAAATAATTGGCGAGACCTGCACCGGATGCTTTGGTGCGGATCTCGCCTTTTTTTCCTGCTACTTAGGTGGTGATGACTGGCTTGTGGCTATCCTTTGTATCCCATGCCAGCGAGGACGCCGCGCATGTAGGCGAAGCTCTGCATGACTCCGGGCATTGGATCGTCGGGGAAGATCTCGTACTCGAGATCGACATAACCGGGATACTTCATCTCGATCAGCGTCTTGAAGATCTCGGGGACGGGCATTACGCCCTGGCCTACGGCGACCTGGCTCTCTTTCTTTGTGCCGTCTGCGAGGTCTTTCATGTGGATGTCGAAGAGCCGCGGGCCTGCCTTGCGGATTGCTCCGACGACATCAGTGCCTGCGCGCATGGTGTGGCCGACGTCGATACAGCAGCCCATCCGAGAGTCCATGTTCTTCACCGCGTTCAGCACGTCCAGCGGCGACGGCCACTCCTTGTCTTCGGGGCCGTGGTTGTGGATGCCGACGCGGATGTTGTACTCCTTCGCAAACTTCTCTACGCGGGGGAGGGTCTGGTGCGTCGGGGCACCGACGATGAGGGGGATTCCGGCGGCCTTGCAGTACTCGAACTTGGAACGAATGTCGTCATCATCATCCTTCGTGAAGTAGATGGTGCCGGCTGCTGTGAGCGTGAAGCCCGCCGCCCTGTACTCGGCTGCTTTGGGTGCGACCTGGTCGGCTGGTGTCATCGGCAGGTGTGCGTCCTTCAGATTGAGATAAGGGGTCTTCAACTGCTTCATGAAGTCGATCAGATGAGCCTGATCGAACTTGCGAAAGGTGTAGCTTGCGATTCCCAGCCGCACGGGCGAGGGTGGAAGGGTGTCGAGGCCTGCGGCGAGGGCGCCTGCGAACTTTGGCATGAGAGCGGATGCGCCCAGCATCGCTCCTCCGGCTAAGACGTTGCGACGAGTCGAGAAGAAATTCATGCAGCGAATCGTACAGGCGGCTTTAGTTGTAAGTCCAGTCATAAATGCCGCGGCCAATAAACAAAGCTACTTTGTCCTGGCGTGCAGCGTTCTGAACAGACGGACGGCGTATACCGCGGACCCGGCGACGAGGATCACACCGGCGGTTCGCATCTCGCGCAGGAAGTGGGGACGGGAGAAGAGAATGAAGACGAAACCGGCGAGAGCGGCCAATACGGGGAGGGGATAGAGCGGCATTCGAAATCCGCTGAGCCTGCGCTGCCGGCGATGTTTTGGAAGGAGTGCGGCGACTCCCTGGAGCAGGAACTGGAAGAGGATGCGGACGACCACGAGCGTCGTGATGACCTCCTGCAGACGGAAGACGCAGCAAACGAGCGTGATGCCTCCCAGGGTGAGGAGAGAGTTCATCGGGATGCGGTGCTTTGGGTGCAGGACGCCGAACCACGCCGGGAAGTTTCCGTCTCGTGCGGCGGCGAAGGGGATGCGCGAGTATCCGAGGAGGAGCGCCAAGACCGAAGCCAGGGCGGCGAGGGATATCAGGATCACCATGACGCCTCCTGCGGTGTGGCCGTAGAGGCGCTCGATGAAGACGGCCATGGTGAACATGCGCTCGTGGCTGTCGGTGTTCTGAGCCATCTCTCGCCACGGCAGTACGCCGAGTACGCTGATGTTCATCAGCAGATACAGAACGCCTACGACACCGATTGCGCCAAGCACTGCGCGTGGGATTGCTCTTTGCGGATCGCGAACTTCGGCGCCGAGAAAGCAGACGTTGTAGTAGCCCCAGTAGTCGTAGGCCGAGATGAGCATGCCTGCGCCGAGGCCGGCGAAGAAGGCTCCGTTGAGATGGAAGGCTCCGGGGGGAAAGTCGAAGGCGCGATGCGCGTTGAAGTGTGTGAGCCCGGCGACGATGAGGAAGACCAGCGTGAGCCCGACGACGAGTCCGAGCCAGCGCACGATGCGGTCGATGGCGAAGATGCTGCGATGGAGGACGATCATTGCAATGGCGCAGGCGGAGAGGGCGATTAATGTTTGACCGCTGAAGACGATGGGAACGCCAAGGAGTGAGGTGGAGGCGAACGGTCTGCTCGCGTGAGGGAAGAAGAACGAAAGATATTGCGAGAAGCCGATGCAGCCGGAGGCGATCGAGAGCGGGGCGCTGATGAGCAGTTGCCATGCGTAGAGGAACGAGAATGCGCGGCCCAGCGTTCGTTCGCCGTAGAGGTGTTTGAGGTAGGCGTACGAGCCGCCGGCTTCGGGATAGGCGGTGCCGAGTTCGCTCCAGATGAGGCCGTCGCAGAGGGAGAGCAGCGCGCCCATGATCCAGCCGAGCATGGCCTGCGGGCCGCCCATGACACCGACGATGAGCGGCAGGGTGACGAAGGGGCCGACGCCGACCATGTCGATGATGTTCAGGCCGAGCGCGGCGCGTGTGGTCAGGCCGCGTCTTAGCTCGTTCGCTCCGTTCGGTTGCGGCAGCGGCATCTCCTCTTTGGAACTCGTCTGCTTGGCGAACGATCGGTCATGATCTCGCCTTCAACGAGTTGTCATGTATTCGTTCCAGCTCGCAGTGTAACGAATCTTGCGGCGAATCTCCGGTGCGAGATGGGCTTGGATGCTTGTGGGTGGTTGTGTTCAGCATTGCACTGCAGGGAAGAGTGCGGTTTGTACTTCGGCGGCGGTCTTTCCGGTGATGCGCAGGAGCTTTGTGCGGCTGGTGGCGCCACTGACGAGGGAGATGCGTGCTTTTGGTGTTCGCAGAACGTCGGAGAGGAGGGCGATCAGGGCTTCGTTTGCGCGGCCATCCACGGGCGGCGTGGTCAGCGAGATCTTTACTGCGCCTGCGTGGAGTCCGTTGATGTTATTTTTCTTCGCTCCGGGATGGACGCGCACCGAGAGGGTGCAGCCGTCGGTGACGTCGTTGACGAAGCTCTGAATCTCGTCCGTCATATTGCGGCCGGAGGCTTACGGCTTCCGAACAGAGCGGTGCCTACACGGACGCAGGTGCTGCCCTCCTGGATTGCGACGGCGAAGTCGTTGGACATGCCCATCGATAGCTGCGTGAGTTGGGGGAAGCTTGTTGCGGAGGTGTCGCGGAGGCGGCGGAGTTCGCGGAAGTAGGGTCGGGCGACTTCGGCGTCTTCCGACCACGGCGGCACGGTCATCAGGCCAACAGCTTCGATGGATTCGAGCGGCTGCATCGCGGTCAGAAGGGCGGTCAGATCTTCGGGTGCGACGCCGTGCTTGGATTCTTCGTGGCTGAGTTTGACCTCGATCAGGATGGGTAGCCTCTTGTTCAGGGCTTTCGCGGCTGCGTCCAGCCGTTGCGCGATCTTCAGCGAGTCGACGGCGTCGATGGCGTTGAAGAGCTCGGCTGCCTTACCGGTCTTGTTCGACTGCAGGGGGCCGATGAGGTGGAAGCTGGCGTCGGCGAGGTTGGAGAGGTGCTGGGATTTATCCTGAAACTCCTGCACGCGGTTTTCGCCGAAGAGCCTGTGGCCGGCGGCGTAGGCTTCGAAGATGACCTCGACGGGATGGACCTTGCTCACGGCCATCAGCTGAACTTCGGTCTCGGAGCGGCCGGCTGTGTGGCAGGCTTCGGCTATCTGGTGGTTGATGCGGGCGAGGTTGTCTGCGATGGACATGCTCTCTGCATCTTATCTTTCGACCACACTTTTTTCTCGGCTCTGGCAACAAGGAGGCAGCACAGCTTATGTGGACTATCTTTCTGCTTATCGGTTCGAACATCTTTATGACCTTCGCCTGGTACGGGCACCTGAAGTACAAGGAGGTGCCGCTGTGGAAGGTGATCCTGGTCAGTTGGAGCATCGCTTTCTTCGAGTACTGCCTGCAGGTTCCGGCGAACCGCATCGGCTCGAAGACCTTCTCGCCGGATCAGTTGAAGGTGATTCAGGAGATCATTACGCTGACGGTCTTCGGGGTATTCTCTACGTTTTACTTTGGGGACAAGCTGCACTGGAACCACGCGGTTGCGTTCGGGTGCCTGGTGGCGGGTGCGTTCTTTATGTTTCACAAGTTCTAGACAAAGCGCCTGCGCGGCGGCGGTCACTTCGTGACTTTCATACCGCTTCGCATGGGCCTTCCGTTGGTCGGCGGAGAGATCTTTTCCAGCGAACATCGGGAGCAGCGACCGGAGGGGTATACGCGTCACGAAGTGATCGCTGCCCGCGTAGGCGCTTGTATTATCTGCCGTGCTCTTCTAGATACTTTTCGACTTCGAGGGCAGCCATGCAGCCGGAGCCCGCAGCGGTGATGGCCTGGCGGTAGCGGCGATCCTGGATGTCTCCGCAGGCGAAGACGCCGGGGATGATCTGACCGTTGTGCGTGGGGAAGACGTTGTTTCGAGTGAGGATGTAGCCGTCATCGTCGAGGTCGAGGATGCCCTTGAACGCCATGGCGTTGGGTATGTGACCGATGCCGAGGAACATGAAGCTGACCGGCAGAACGTATACTTCGTCCGAGACCAGGTTGCGCAGGCGCAGTCCCTTGACGTCCTTCTCTTCGACGCCAAGCACCTCTTCGACGGTGGTGCTGGAGAGGAACCGGATGCTGGGGTGGGCCATGGCGCGGTCGAGCATGATCTTCGAGGCGCGGAACTTTTCGCTGCGGTTGATGATGGTGACCTTGGAGGCGAAGCGCGTAAGAAAGAGCGCCTCTTCCATGGCTGAGTCGCCGCCGCCGATGACGGCAATCTCCTTGCCCGAGGCGAAGAAGCCGTCGCAGGTGGCGCAGGAGCTGACGCCGTAGCCGATCAGGGCTTGTTCGGAGGGGAGATTGAGCCAGCGCGCGCTGGCGCCCGAGGCGATGATGAGCGTGCGGGTGTGGATGATCTCGCTGCCGACGGTGAGCATGAAGGGATGCTGGGTGAGATCGATGGAGTTCAGGTGAGCCATCTTCAGCTCGGCGCCGAAGCGCGTTGCCTGCTTCTTCATATTTTCGATGAGCTCAGGCCCCTGGATGCCCTCGGGCCAGCCGGGAAAGTTTTCAACCAGCGTGGTGATGGAGAGCTGTCCGCCGGGCTCGTGGCCTTCGAGCACGAGGGGCTTGAGGTTGGAGCGTGCAGCGTAGATGGCAGCGGTAAGTCCGGAGCATCCGGAGCCGAGGATTACAGTTTCGCGTGTCGTATTTTCAGGCATATGGACTCTAATAGTGTATATGCGCGCCGAGCGAGAAAGATGCAAACCGGCGATCGGTGCAACAATTGAGGCTATGGCAGATCTGACACTAGTGTATGGAATGAGGCTGTTACCGGCGGACGAGGTAGCAGAGGTCGGCGAGGCGCCGGTGATGCTTAAAAACGGGAATCAGGCTCGCGTCACCATGCATGTGCTCGAAGGCAGCCGGGAGCAGATCGAGGCGCAGCTTCGGATGAGCCTGGACGCCTTCTTCGACTTTTATCCCGAGATCTAAAGGGTTGTCGCGAAACGGGTCACGCCCTCTGTCCCACGTTACTTCTGACGAAGAAGTAAGGGACGGAGGAGCGAGATGGCCCTTAGTTTGCAATCCTCTCTTCGGCTTGGAGTTATCTCCGTAGCCGCGGTTTTGCTGGCCTCGTCTGCCCATGGCGAGACGACTGTGCCGGTTGCATCCCCGTCTTCGTCTGCCTCCACGGCATCACCTCCACAGACTGTTCTGGACGTCCTGCAGCAGATGTCTGCGCAGGCGGACGTCATCTTTGCCGGACAGGTGCTGTCGGTGCGGCTTCCGGCTTCGGGAGGCGCGACGGTGGTGGAGATTCAGTTCCGCGTCGATGAGGCCGTTCTTGGATGCACTGTGGGCGTGCCTTATGTTCTGCGCGAGTGGGCAGGCCTGTGGGCGCGGGATGGTCAGCGCTACCGTGTAGGGCAGCGGCTGTTGATGCTGCTGCATGCGCCGAGCGCCGCCGGAATGAGCTCTCCGGTGGGTGGGCTTGATGGGGCGCTGCCGATTCGGCAGGGAGGCACGGTGTCGCTCGATGCGAACAGTCCGCCACCGCCACCCTTCGTCGACCTGCGCTGGCTGGGAGCGAAACTTCCGCGTGCGGTGTCGTATCGTGCGGTCTCTCCGCATGCAGCCAGAGCGGCGGGTCGTTCGAGTGTGATGGTCTCGGGGGCGTCGGTCGGCGCGACTTCGACTGCGCCGGTGCTGGTTCCGGCTATCGGCGGTGATGCCTCTGGCGGGTCGTCGGTACCGGCCCAGCAGGCTTCGGTCGGTACGGTGATCGGGATGTTGACCTCATGGCAGAGAGCACAGCATGTCGCACCGTAAAGGCCTATTGCGAAGGCTCATGCTGTCTGCTTCGCTGCTGATCTGGCTTGGTGCAGCGACGACGCTGTGGGCGGGCGGTCCGCGCTGGGTGACGGGCGCGCCGTACTTCACTACATCGGGTGTGGACGTCGTCTGGTACACGAATCAGCCGCTCTACTTCACCGATCCCGGAGATCTGAGCGCCACCGTGAATCATGCCGCGGCAGACGCGCTGGTGGCGGCTGCGGCGAGTGTGTGGAATGTACCCACCTCCAGCCTCGTGCTCGCGCAGGGTGGAAATCTGAACGAGCACGTCAGTGGGGCGAACTCGTTTCTCGGCTCTTCCGGCGTGATCTTTCCCAGCGATGTGCAGAGCAGCAACTATCAGAGCGTGCAGATTGCCGTTATCTACGACAGCGACGGCTCAGTTACGGATCTGCTGCTTGGCGATGGCGCAAGCGATCCCAGCGGATGCCTGCAGAATGGCGTTACGGAGTCCGTCGACTCCATCGTTCCATCAGGCTTCATCCAGCACGCTGTGCTGATTCTTAACGGCCGCTGCACCGGCACGGACCCCAACGAACAGACGCAGATGCAGTATCAGTTGATGCGCGCCTTCGGACGTGTTCTTGGCCTGGGCTGGTCGCAGACGAACGACAACGTATTCACCGGCGCTCCGCAGCCCACCATCAATCAGGCGATGAACTGGCCGGTGATGCATCCGATCGACATCATCTGCGGTCCGTACACCTTTCAGTGCATGCCTGAGCCTTTTACGCTGCGGCCCGACGATCTCTCCGCACTGGCCGAGCTTTATTTCCTCGCCCAGGGGACGGCTCCTGCGGGCAAGATGGACTCGCTGCTGAATGCGATGCTGATCGACGGTCTGGTGTCGTTTCCCAGCGGACAGGGTATGCAGGGGGTGAATGTGGTCGCGCGCCGCTGGGCGCAGGATACGGACGCCTCTGAGATCGAGCAGTGGTACACGGCGTCGTCGGTCACGGGGAACCGGTTCCGGCGCTCGAACGGAAATCCCGTCACGGGGCCGGATACTACGTTCAACGGCGGGCTTGGCACTTCGAACTCCTTTTATGAGGGCTACTACTATATTCAGCGGACTCCGATGCTGCCGGGCGGTTGGCAGAACGTGATTCTCGAGACCGAGCCTATCAATCCGCTTTATACCGGCCAGTACGCGGTTGGCCCGTATACCAGCGGAACGGTAGAACCCTCCGGCTCCGATGTTCCGCAGACTCTCTTCATCCTCTTCAGCTACCTTCAGTTCGACTATGACTTTATGACTGGAGGCGCGGCCAGTGGATGTGACACCGCAGCGGATGGCACCGAGTCCTCTCCTGCCGCCGCGCCGGCCACGGGCTGGTGGACCGATCAGATCTGCGGATACGGGCATACGGCGTGGAACTCGCTCGACGTAAAGGCTGGCCGTTCGCTCACCGTCGAGGTGACTGCTGAGGACGAACAAGGCTTCGCTACTACTGCCAAGGCCATGCCCGTCATTGGTATCTGGAACGCAACGGATGCGATCGGCTCTCTGCCTGGAATTGCGGCTGCGGGCGAGCCCTTCAACGGCGAAGCTACCGGCATGACGACGCTCTCGGCATCGTTCCGGAAGGCTGACCAGCTGCGATTCGTTGTCGGCGATCAGCGGGGAGACGGTCGTCCGGACTTCAACTACCAGGCGCGCGTTCTCTATGCCGATAGCGTCTCTCCTGCGACGATCAGCCCGGCGGGAGGGACGATCACGATCACTGGAATGGGATTTCGCACAGGCAATACCGTCACCATCAACGGTGTTGCCGCAACCGTGACCAACTGGACGGCCAACACCATCGTTGCGGTAGCGCCTTCGCTCAGCGTGCTTGGACGCAACGCGGCTACGGCTGCGAGTGTTGTCGTCACTGATCTTTCGACCGGCGGCACCACCACCATGACGCGTGCGTTGAACTATAGCGCGCCGGTGACCACGCTAAATCTGCTGACTGCACCTTCGGGCACGGTCATCGTTGGACAGCCCTCGGCTGTTCCGTTCGCCGTAGAGGTTATTAGCGGCGACGGCGTTACGCCTGTTGTGGGCGAGGCGGTCACCTTCGCAGCGACCAGCGGAACTGTGCAGTTTGCGGCCTGCGGGAGCGTGAGCCCATGCACGGTGAACACCGATACGCATGGCATCGCCTCCACCCAGGTCACCGCGCTGGCGCAGGGCGTCGTAATGCTACAGGCCAGCGGCGTCGGCGGCACTGCTAATGCCTCTTTCGCGGCGATCGCGCGTACCCAGACCGTCACGCCGGTGCAGCCGGTCTTGTATGTCGCTGCCGGAGCTGTGGTCTCGTGGCCGCTTCAGGTCAATGTCGCCGATAACGCCGCTTCAACTGCGGGTATTTCTGTAAGCTGGCAGACGGTCTCGGGATCGATTGTGGCTGCACCGGCGCAGTCACTGGTTAGCGGGCAGGGCATCGCCCAGTCGGTCGCAACGGTGGGGCCGCTTGCTTCCGGGGCGCAGGCTACGCTCTTTGCCTGCGCGTGGACGACCGTATGCGCCACCTTTACCGCGCAGGCGGTCGATCCTGGCGCACTGAGTCTGATCGCACTCAGCGGATCGGGTCAGACTATTCCCGCCTCCGGCTCCTTCACGCCGGTCATCCTTCAAGTGATCGACGGTGCCTCACACCCTGTGGCGGGGGCGCTGGTTCAGATCTACCAGACGGTTGATGCGTGGCAGCCCGCCTGTCCCGACCGAGGCCGCTGCCCTATTCCTCCGGTTCTCGCGTCATCGCAGTATCCGCTTACAAGCGATATCAACGGCCTGATGACGATTCTCCCCGAGCATTTAGCCGGTGTCGCCGGCACTACCAACCTGGCCGCGGCCACAGGCACTCAGGGATTCCTTTCGCTGTCGCTGCAATCCCAGCCATAACGCTGCGGCCATGTAACTTTATCGGGAAAGCGGCATCGAATCAGGCACGGCGATCCACTGCGGCTTTATTCGCAAGACTATGAATCTTCAACAAACATGTGGCAGGAGCCATGGTCCTAGCATCACACTAGAGACAGCTATCAGCTGAAAGACAACAGACACACGACCCAGGAGCCTGCATGACGGCAGCAGCGGACGTAAAACCGGGCGAGGCGATGCGCAAGCGAGTAGTCATACTCGGCGGAGGCTTCGCAGGCATCAACGCGGCGACTGAGCTGGCGAAGCTGCCGGTGGACGTCACCATAGTCGATCGCAGAAACTACCATCTCTTCCAGCCCCTGCTCTATCAGATCGCGCTTGCTGTGCTCTCCCCGGCCGATATCGCGCAGCCGATTCGATCCATCGTGCGCGATCATCGCAATATCGAGGTTCTGATGGACGAGGCTCTGAGCTTCGATCTCGCTCAACGCCGTATCCATCTGAAGACGGGGGTGCAGCTCGAGTACGACTACCTCATCGTCGCTACAGGGTCCACTCACTCGTACTTTGGCCATGACGAATGGGCGAAGCTCGCACCAGGTCTCAAGACCGTTGAAGATGGCATCGAAATTCGCCGACGCGTTCTGCTTGCGTTCGAGCTCGCCGAGCGCCAGATGATGGAGACCGGCACCCATCCTCCTCTGAACTTCGTCATCATCGGCGGCGGACCCACCGGGGTGGAGCTGGCGGGGGCTATCAGCGATATTGCGCGTCTCTACATGACCAGGGACTTCCGCCACATCGACCCGTCCATGGCGAAGATTTTAATCCTCGAAGGTTCACCCAAGATACTCGGCTCTTATCCTGCGGACCTGCAGGTTAAGGCTGGCGAGCAGCTGACAGAACTCGGGATCACGTTTCGCACTAATGCACACGTCACCGATGTGCAGCCGGGCTACGTCATGATCGGTGACGAGCGCGTGGACGCCGTCGTCACACTCTGGGCCGCTGGGGTGCAGGCTTCGCCGCTGGGCAAGCTCCTCGGTGTCGAGACGGACAGGAGGGGCTGCGTGACGGTCGATGGCCATCTCAACCCGGCTGGCCATCCTGAGATCTTCATCTGCGGTGACCTCGCCCACGTAGAGCAGGATGGGAAACAGGTTCCCGGCGTCGCACAGCCCGCCATGCAGATGGGACGCTACGCCGCCAAACGGATCGGACGGCTGATCGGCGCCACGTCTGGAAGCAAGGACGAAAACTTCCGCTACTTCGACAAAGGCGACATGGCAACGATTGGCCGCAAGGCTGCGGTTGCCGACATTAAATGGCCCTTCAAGGCGCACTGGAGCGGCTTTCCCGCATGGATGACATGGCTGACCGTCCATATCTTCTTCCTCATCGGCTTCCGCAACCGCTTTTCGGTCTTTCGTCAGTGGGCTATTACCTATCTCACCTTCAATGACGGCGTCCGCCTCATCACCGGTTCGCAGGATCTGCCGGGCTGGGACAGTCAGAGTAAGGTGGCCGAGGAGGCTTCGAGCAAGTCTCCGCTCGAAGCGATGATTTTGAAGCCTTAAAGTATTGCCGTACTCACTCTGTGCAGACGCAAGAAAGAGAGCCCACGACTGCGGCTCTCTTTCTTGCGTCTGCAATTTGTTGAACCAGTTACTTTGCCGAGTCTTCGATCTCTTTCCACTCCGCGGCCGACAGCTTCACGTCAGCAGAGGCGATGTTCTCTTCCAGGTGGGCGACCGATGACGTTCCCGGAATCGGCAGCATCACGGGCGACCGGTGCAACAGCCATGCCAGGGAGAGCTGCGACACCGTCGCGCCATGCTTCTTGGCCGCAGCGTCCAGCTTTCCGCCGGGCTGCGCGAGTTTGCCCGCAGCTACCGGGAACCAGGGGATAAACGCAATCTTGTGCTTGTCGCAGTATTCAACGACGTCCTCATGCTGCCGGTCGCCGATGTTGTACTGGTTCTGCACGCTGACGATCTCGATGACCTTGCGCGCCTGATCGATCTCGTGCGGCTTCACTTCGCTGAGGCCTACGTGCCGGATCTTTCCCTGTTCCTGCAGCTTCTTGATGATGCCAAGCGACTCTTCGACCGGCACCTTCGGATCGATGCGGTGCAACTGCCACAGGTCGATGCGATCGGTCTTTAGCCAGCGCAGGCTCATCTCCACCTGCTGCTCCAGGTACTCTGGACGACCTACCGGCAGCCACTTGTTGGGGCCTTGCCGCGTCAGTCCGCCCTTGGTCGCGATTACTACGCCCTTGGCATACGGGGAGAGTGCTTCGCCGATCAATCGCTCACTCACGTCCGGGCCATACGCGTCCGCTGTGTCGATGAAGTTTACGCCCAGTTCCACGGCGCGCTGCAGCACTTTTTTCGCGCCTGCAGGGTCCTTGGGCTCGCCCCAGATACCGTCGCCGGTAATCCGCATTGCACCGAAACCAAGTCGGTTGACGGTTAAATCTCCACCCAGCGCAAACGTGCCGCTGGCCTGTGCATTCGCATGTTGTGTCGTAGTAGCCATGTCCTATCGGATGCGGGTTTTTGCGGAAAGGTGCATCGTCTCGCCTTCTTCCAGAACTTTTATCTGTTCTGTAATCCCCAGACGCGCAGCCTCTGCTGCAAGCCGTTGCAACGGCTCGTCCATCGGCTCGCGTCCCAGCCGGAAGGTGCCATAGTGCATCGGAACCATCCGCTGCGCTCCCAGTTCGAGGAAGCCGCGTACCGCCTCCTCTGGGCTGGTATGCACCGAGCGATAGCTATCCGGGAAGTAGGCCCCGATCGGCAGAAGTGCGACCTCCGGATGCAGGCGCTCGCCGATATCGCGAAAGCCCTCGAAGTACGCCGTGTCGCCGGAGTGATAGACGGACTGGCCGCCACCTTCGACGACATAGCCGCCGTAGCCCCGGTGGGTGTCGCGAAACATCCGTGCGCCCCAGTGTTTGCACGGAGTCATCGTGACCTTTAGCCCCTGAATCTCAATCTGGTCCCACCAAGCCAAGCCGTGAACCTGCGAAAACCCAAGCCCGACAACGAGATCCTCCACACCCTTTGGAACCACCACCTCAGGGGCGCGTCCCGTCAGCCTGCGCGTCGCCCGGATCACACGCCGCAGCGAGGGCATATTCAGGTGGTCCATGTGCGCATGGGTCAGCAGCACCACGTCGATGGCCGGAAGCTCCTCGATCAGGACGCCCGGCTTGCGTTGGCGGCGGAGCACGATGAGCCGCTTCGAGAATACGGGATCCACCAGCAGCCTTCGCCCGTGAACCTGCAGCAGAAACGAAGAGTGGCCGATGAACGTCACGCCAAGCTCATCCACGTCCACCAGCTTTACCGGACGGGAGATTCCGGTCATCGGCAATTCGTGGCTCTCCCTGACCAGCCTCCACAACTGCTCCATCTTCCGAATCGAAAAGGGCCTGCTTCTCCACGTTCTTCGCATTCATCTCACCAATAAAGTAGATGCCGATAGATAGCCATACGAACTATGCCGGGTGGTAAATCAGAGTCTCTCCAGCCACCAATCTTCAAGCACCCAGCATCTACCTAGCCAGAGTACTCCCGGCAGAGCGCACGGCGAGCCCTTCACCGGTAAAAGACGGCAATCAAACGCAATCGATAGACAGGCGGCAATCAGAGCCAGCAACGCCCAGGGAAAACCCAGAACAACAGGAGAAGATGCCATTTCCGCCGCCGATCCCATCCTCGACCGTCCCATCCCTCCGCAGCTTCAGCGGCGCATCTGGGATCTCGTCTCGCGCTCACCGCTCCATTCGCTCTGGAACCTGCAGGGCATTCCCATTCGCGTCATCGCAAAACACACCTGGCGATCGTTGCTTGACGACAATCTTGTAGGACGTGCCGCCGAGTTGGGCTTTTACTTCATCTTTGCCCTCTTCCCCAGCCTTCTCACCGCAACCTCCCTGCTCGGCCTCGCTGCCAAATCAGCCTCAAAGATCTACTACTCGCTGCTGGGTTATCTCTCCATCGTCATCCCGCCCGACGCGATGCACATGGTGCTTGGCACCTTCAGCCAGATCACCTCTTCGGCGACCAGCGGCAAACTCACCTTCGACTTCGTCTTCGCGATCTGGTCGGCCTCGGTCGGCTTCTCCGCTATTCAGGACTCGCTCAACGTCGCCTACAAGGTCAAGGAGACTCGCTCATATATGGGCGCTCGCATGTCCGCGATTGGCGCAACCATGCTGCTCTCCGTGCTGGTCACCCTGATGCTGGCCTCGCTGCTCGGCGCAGACTTCTTCGCCCGCATGGCTTATCTGCGCGTCGATCACGGTTTTCTCGCAGCCATCCTCGCCTTGACCGCGCGTAGTCTGGGTTGGCTCCTCGCGTTTGTTCTCCTGTCACTCTTCTTCGCAGTCATCTACTACTTCGCGCCCGACGTAAAAAAGAGCCACTGGCACTGGCTCACTCCGGGCGCTGCGATCGGGATCGTCGGTTGGATTCTGGCCTCTCTCGGCCTGCGCGCTTACGTCCACCTCTTCGGGGGCTACTCGGTTGCGTACGGCTCATTGGGCGCGGTGATTATTCTGTTGACGTGGTTCTATCTCAGCGGATTAATGCTTCTTCTTGGCGCTGAGATTAACAGTGAAATAGAAGCCGCCGCTGCAGCCAGGCATCTGCTCGCCACGGAGCAGATCAACCTCACCACAACGGCGGACTCTACAACTTCGACTGAGCCTTCCAGCACTCAGCCAGCAGCTTGAGCTACTTCGTCTCCGGCTTCAGGATGTCGTCCAGCCTGTCCGGCACGCCCGCCACCCGATCCAGCCGTGGATAACGTTCGCCACCGTGATAGTCCAGCTTCACCACCTTGTAGTACCCGGTGTTCTCGACGATCAGTTCCACCGCCGGGCCCGAGTCCTTGCTGTTATGCACAGCTGCCTTCAGTACATCGGGCGTGAAGGCGCGTCCGTTCACGGCGAGGATCTTCATCCCCGGTCCGATGCCGCCCTTGTCTGCAGCGCTTTCCTTCAGCACGTCGTAGATGCCGCCCGACTTGCCGACGCGCATGCCGATCGAGTACCAGAAGTTGAATGTTCCACTCTCGGCATCGGCCAGCTCACTCCAGGAATTCGGTTTGTCGGTGTACTCCAGCTTGTAGCCGCCGTTCTCCAACCCACCCAGCGGCGCATGGTAGGAGTTCGAGTCCAGCCGCGACCGCAGGAAGGTAGCCCAGTCGTTCGGCACCACGCTGTTCAGGCCCGCAACCACATCTTCAAACGTGTATGGCACGACCTTGGGAGGTGTGTCGCCGCCCAGCCCATGGAACTTCGCCACAAAGTCGTTCAGGCTCTTCTTGCCGTCGGTCATCTTGCGAATCGTCGTATCCACATCCAGCCAGATCAGCTCGCCCTCATCGTAATAATCGAGCGAGAGCCGCCAGCTATCCCAGCCACCGCCTGCATCATTCAGAACCTGTGCCGACCGCGCCGTGTCCTGCACGTCTCTCCAAGTGCGGCCCGGACGATTGTCATACTCCGCAGCAATCGTCGAAAGCCTTTGCTTGTACTGTTCCGCAGTCCAGATGCCTGACCGCGCCGCCAGCACATCGCCCAGGTACTCCGTCAAGCCTTCGTAGACCCAAAGCAGATCGCCGATCATCGGCTTCTGATAGTCGCTGGTAGCCAGACCAGCAGGCCTGCGGTACTTGCCGTTCCAGCTATGAGTAAACTCGTGCGGCAGCAGCAGGCCATCGAGTACGAACTCGCGGTCGTCGGAAAATGTCGTCGCCATCACACGGTCGTCGCTCGACTGATGATGCTCAAGGCCGAAGTGCGCCACCTCGTCGCTCAACGTCACCAGGAAGTGATACGAGCCATAGTGCCTGCTCTTGTACAGCGCACCGGTCTCCCGCACCAGTTTATTGAACTCGTCGATATGCTTCTGCGAGAGCTCAATCTCTTCCGGCCCGTCCGCAGCCATATCCAGGTAATGCTTCGGTGAAATCTCCGGAGCCAAAGCTACTTCCCTGAAGTACCGCCCAGCCAGCACGGGCGAATCCACCAATTGCTCCAGGCTCACCGTCTTGAACTGTGCCGACTCACCCGAGCCGCCATCCTTGTCCAGCGCCGTCGCAAACTTCCACCCGCTAGGCACCTTCACCGAAGGCGTAAACATCACCTTGCTCGCGCTCTTGCCTTCAGGATAGACCAGCAGCGTATTCCAGCTCAGCAGCGCCAGGTTCTCGCTGGTCGAGCCTCCAGCAGTAAACTCGCCTCCAACCACCGCAAGAAAGTCGATCTTCATCTCAAGCTGCGTCACGCCCTGCGGCACCGTCACGTGATACGCATACATATCTACCTGATCCCGCTCCCACTTCACCGGCTGCCCATTGGCCGTAATCATAAAACCAGCCATATTGCCGAGCGGCCCGGTCGGCCCATGCTCGCCTGGAATCCACTTCGGATACACCACCGTCAAGGGTCCCGCGGTCACCGGCATCACCTCGGTCGCATGCAGAATCTTCCGCGGAGCGTCCGTCAGGTCCACACTCAGCGTAATCGGCGCCGTCTGCGCCATCGCCACACCAGCACTCAAAGCCAGAGCTAGACCTGCTCCAGCCACGTTCCTTCGAACATCCATCAGTCGTTCCGCCTTTTTCGTTGCAGCTATTGATAAACCGCATCCAGTCTAACGTGTACCTCTGTCGCAATTGCAAATGCATTTGCAATTAATGTGCAGAGTCTTGCACATAGCACCGAATACAGTGCGTTTTGTTCGTTCCAGTTGTCTCCCCGATCATCTTTTTTGCATGTCAAACGTCGTCATAGAAGGAGAGGAACCCGCATTATCATCCCCAAGCGGCCTCGCCCGCCCTATCCTTGAAGGCAGCATGCTTGTCTCCCGCACCCTGCCCGGTGGCCGCACCACGCGCGAAGCTCTCCCTCTCGGGCCGAACAGCCTGCCGCTCTGCCGCTGGTGCGACCTCGAGATCCTCGCCAGACGCCGTCGCACCTTCTGCAGCGACTACTGCGTTCACCAGTGGCGTCTCCGCACCGATCCCGGCTACCTCCGCGACCAGGTCTTCGCTCGCGACCACGGCATCTGCGCCGTCTGTAGCATCGACACCCTCGCCGCTTATGCTGCCCTCAAGCGCGCCCGAGGTCCCGCCCGCGCCGCCGGCCTCCGTCTCTACGGCATGAAGTCCATCACCACCCGCCGCAGCCTGTGGGACGCCGACCACATCCTCCCCGTAGCCGAGGGCGGCGGCCAGTGCGACCTCGACAACCTCCGCACCCTCTGCCTGCTCTGCCACCGCGAAGCGACCGCCCAGCTCCGCATTCGGCTCTCAGCAAAACGTCCCTCCATCAGCGGCGAACTCGTTGCCGCCGGTAAAGGAAGGTCGAAGATCGAATCAATCTCCTGAAGGCCGTTCTTCCGAAGATTGGTCTCATCTCTTCATTCGGCTGCTACCATTATTTTCTTCGTCATCTGTTTGCGCACAACGGGCCTGCTTCTGATAACTGGAGCTTGATGCGAGAAGAACAGACTCATAATCGACTTTGGATCGTCATGCTCGTCGTCCTCGGCGGAGCGGCTGTCATTTCGCTCGTCCTGGGTATTCGCCACGCCTTTGAGTATGGAAGCCACGACCTTCAGTGGTCCGACGCGCGTCTGCTGAGCCAGCATATCGATCCATGGCAGGAGCAACTTTCCCGTCTTCCACACCATCCTTCACACTTCAGCCCGCCGAACTACCTCCATCTCTTCTATCTTCTTTTGCTACCCTGCGGTCTCCTCAGCTTTCACACAGCGCAGATCGTCTGGTGCGTGGGTAACATCTGCCTCTCCATTCTCGTCGTGCTACTGCTGCAAAGGCTCTTTTCACTCGATCGCTTCCAGACCACTCTTGTCCTCTGTCTTCTGTGGATGAGCGCGCCCTTTCGAGTCACTCTCGAAGTTGGCCAGGTAAGCCTCTTCGAGTTGTTTTTTTTCTGTGCAGCCTATGTTGCCCTCTCTACATGGCTCTCCGGCATCTGCCTGGGATTCAGTCTTGTGAAGTACAGCTTTTCGCCTGTAGTCGGACTTCTGTTTCTCCTCCGCGGCCGGATACGTTTGCTTCTGATCGCGGCCGGTGTGCTTGTCGTGGGGTTGATTGGCGTACACCTATTGCTGCCTACGCCTTTGCTTCGACTGGCAGCCGAACCGTTTCTCGTCTCACGAGTCGCCGTGAACCCCGGCATAGCCGACCTAATGACCTTCACGGAGTACTTCTTCACATACCTGGGCGCGAACGCCCGCGCGGTCAATCTCTCCTATGCAGTAGCCTTTGCCTGCAGCCTTCTCTACACCATCTTCCTAAGTCGCTTTCGTCTCTCCAAGGGCGCCGAGCTTACCCTCGTCTCGCTCGCAAGCCTATTCCTGTTCAAGCACCTTATCTACGACTACGTCTTTCTCGCGATTCCTCTCTCCTACGCCCTCAGTCGGTACTCATCTCGAAGAAGCCGGCCGGTCTTTCTTGGCATATTCGTCTTCTGGTTCCTCGCCACATTCCTAAACCGCGCCATACACGGGTTCAACGTCAATCTGGTCGGCCTCGCCATCAACGTTGGTCTTCTTGCGGTGCTTCTCGCTTACACGACCTACTTCGTTATCCAGGAAGAATCGCGGACCAGGGAAACTCCAGACGCCGAAGCTCGTCCATAGCCTCCAGACAGCATGAAGGCCGTATGCACATCCATAAGGAGATGGGGAGAGGGAGATGGGGACCGAAAATCCACATTTCCACCCTCGTCCACATGCATTTGCACCACTTCTGCCCCTTGTTGTTCGCCCCCATCGCGCCTACTCTCAAACAGTGCAGATTAACCAGACAGTAACCCGCGCTGCATGCGGCAATTTTTCGAAATCCACAGCAAAAGCCCCGTTATTCTTCATTCTGTAGCATTCGAACCGCTTGAATAGGGGTATTCGCACAGCTAACACAACATGTTGTGCTTTATACTTGACACACCCCATAGGGGGCGTTACTTTCACGACTGCAACAACCCAATATTTCCGTTCGTTTTGTCTTTTAGACCGCTCCTCTGACGCCGACGCCTCCCCAGCCCGGTTCCATCTACCAGCGCTTTGAAGCAAAGAGGATGCCACCAGACAAGACCCGCTCATGAGCACGTAATGAGCCAAAAGCTTGAGTTTTTCATCAAATTAGAAGGAGTTTTTCCATGGCGACCATTCCCAACCAGACCAAGACGGGCACTCAGACCACCACAGGCGCAACTTCCTACCAGACCGCCCCACCCTTCACCTCGCGTGCGCCCGGCCTGACCTTCGATCGCCACTTCACCAAACCCGGCATCTCCCCTTACGACGAGATCGTCTGGGAGCTTCGCGACGCCATCATTCAGGACTTCAAGGGCAAGACCATCTTCGAGCAGAAGAACGTCGAGGTCCCCGCCGACTGGTCCATGACCGCGACTAATATCGTCGCCAGCAAGTACCTCCACGGCCTCATCGGCACCGGCGAGCGTGAGTCCGGAGTGCGTGCGCTGATCACCCGCGTCGCCGAGTCCATACGCGACTGGGGCATGACCGGCGGCTACTTCGCCACCCAGCAGGACGCCGACACCTTCTACGCCGAGCTCGCCCACCTTCTCCTCAACCAGAAGGTCGCCTTCAACTCGCCCGTCTGGTTCAACGTCGGCTGCGACCGCCTCGAGCCCAACTCCGACGCCCAGAACTGGCACTGGAACGCCACCTCCGGCAAGGTCGAGTTCTCCGTCACCGGCTACACCAAGCCCCAGTGCTCAGCCTGCTTCATCAACTCCGTGCAGGACTCGCTCGACTCCATCCTGACCCTCGCCAAGACCGAGGGCATGCTCTTTAAGTGGGGATCAGGCGCAGGCTCGAACCTCTCGAACATCCGCGGCTCTATGGAGACCCTCTCCGGCGGCGGTACCGCATCCGGCCCGCTCTCCTTCATGCGTGGCTTCGACGCCTTCGCCGGCGTCATCAAGTCCGGCGGCAAGACCCGTCGTGCCGCCAAGATGGTCATTTTAAACGTCGACCATCCCGACATTAACGAGTTCATCCAGTGCAAGGTGAACGAAGAGAAGAAGGCGTGGCACCTCGTCCAGGCCGGCTACGACGGCAGCGGTCCCGACTCCGAGGCCTACAGCTCCATCTTCTTCCAGAACGCCAACAACTCCGTCCGCGTCAACGACGAGTTCATGCGCGCAGTCGAGACTGACGGCAGCTTCTCCACCCGCACCGTCAAGGAGCGTAACCCGGTCAAGGAGTACAAGGCCCGCGACATCATGCACAACATCGCCGAAGCCACCTGGCAGTGCGGCGATCCCGGCATGCAGTTCGACACCACCATCAACCGTTGGCACACCAGCAAGAACTCCGGCCGCATCAACGCCTCCAACCCCTGCTCGGAGTACATGTTCCTGGATGACTCCGCCTGCAACCTCGCGTCCTTCAATCTCCTGAAGTTCCTCACCCCCGGCGGCCAGTTCGACATTCCCAGCTACCGTCACGCCATCGAGGTCGTCACCACCGCGATGGAGATCATCGTCGACGCAGCCGGTTACCCCACCGAGATGATCTCGAAGAACTCGCACGACTACCGCCCCCTCGGTCTCGGCTATGCGAACCTCGGCGCGCTCCTCATGGCCTTCGGTCTCCCCTACGACTCCGACGCCGGCCGCGACTTCGCCGCCACCCTCACCTCCATCCTCTGCGGCGACGCCTACTGGCAGTCCTCCCGCATCGCCGAAACCTGCCCCGCCCTCGGCGCAGCCACGGCGCTCACCCAGCAGGCGCACATCGCCGGCGGAGCTTGCCCCGGCTTCTACGTCAACCGCGAGCCCTTCCTCGACGTCGTCCGCATGCACAGAGCGGAAGTGAACAAAATTGGAAAGTCGAAGACCAGCACCGAGCCCTTCTTCGTTCCCCAGCTCGACCAGCTCATCGAAGCCTCCCGCCACGCCTGGGACGGCGCACTCGCCCACGGCGAAAAGCACGGCTACCGCAACTCCCAGGTCACCGTCCTCGCCCCCACCGGCACCATCGGCTTCATGATGGACTGCGACACCACCGGCATCGAGCCTGACCTCGCCCTCGTCAAGTACAAGAAGCTCGTCGGCGGCGGCATGATCAAGATCGTCAACAACACCGTCCCCTCCGCCCTCATCAAGCTCGGCTACTCCGAGTCCGAGGTCAACGCCATCGTCAGCTACATCGACGCCACCGGCACCATCGAAGGCGCGCCCGCCATCAAGCCCGAGCACCTCGCCGTATTCGACTGCAGCTTCAAGCCCTCCAAGGGAACCCGCAGCATCTCCTACATGGGCCACATCAAGATGATGGGCGCCACCCAGCCCTTCCTCTCCGGTGCCATCTCCAAAACCGTCAACCTCCCCCAGGACTGCTCCGTCGACGACATCGCCGAGGCCTACATGGAGAGCTGGCGCCAGGGCCTCAAGGCCGTAGCCATCTACCGCGACAACTCCAAGGGCACCCAGCCCCTCAACGTCTCCGCCTCCGACGGCAAAGCCCAGAAGGAGAAGCCGCTCGGCAACGTAGCCGCCGGCTCCATCGAGATCGAAGAAGCCGTCATCGCCGCCAAGGCCGCCGCCGCGCAGTCGGTCCAGGTCGCCCAGCAGAAGATCTCCGCTCTCGAGCTCCAGCTCAAGCAGATCGCCGAAGCCGCCCTCCAGAACTCCGACTCCGTCGACGCCCAGTCTCCACCCCGCGCCGTCCGTCACCGTCTCCCTGCCGAGCGCGCCTCCGTCACCCACAAGTTCGGCCTCGCCGGACACGAAGGCTACATCACCGTCGGGCTCTACCCCAACGGCCAGCCCGGCGAAATCTTCATCCGCATGGCCAAGGAAGGCTCCACCGTCTCCGGACTCATGGACTCCTTCGCCACCGCCGTCTCCCTCGCCCTCCAGCACGGCGTTCCCCTCCGTGTCCTCTGCGAAAAGTTCGCCCACACCCGCTTCGAGCCCTCCGGCTGGACCGGCAACGAGCAGATCGGCTACGCCAAGTCGATCATGGACTATATCTTCCGCTGGATCCAGATCCGCTTCCTCTCCGGACACCAGTTCGACCTCTTCGCCGGCCTCAGCCCGCAAAATCTCGGCCAGACCAGCATCCCCGTCGAAGGCACCGTCACCAGCCCCCAAAACGCCGTCAACCTCAACGCCTCATCATCCTCAAGCGCCGTCATCCTGAGCGAACGGAGTGAGTCGAAGGACCCCGAAGCTCTTAGCCCCGCCACAACCGCCCAGAACCCTTCGGCTGCAAATGCAGGCGCAGAGTATGAGTTCTACACCACCCCGCCCCAGCAGGGAATCGCACCCGACCTCGCAGCCCGCAGCGGCCTCGAGTCATCCGCCCACGCCATGGAAGACCGAGGCATCTACCACGCCTCCGACGCCATGAAGTCCATGTACGACATGGGCGACTCACCCTCCTGCGCCACCTGCGGAGCCATCATGACAAGAAGCGGCTCCTGCTACCGCTGCATGTCCTGCGGCAGCACAAGCGGCTGCAGCTGAGGAAGATATTCGAGAAAGGGGCCTTGCTTGCTACTGGCGACAGTAAGGCTCATCACGTTTTATCAGAGTAAGCAACATACGTGAATGATTCTTTGGTAGTTCGATTTCCATGCACGGAGAGCTGCAAGTGTCAGATTCGAACAAAACCGATATTCAACTACTAGCTCCTTCTCTATCTGGAAGCTCAAATTCCAATAGCAGAGTTAATGAGCCAATAATTAGGCGAATTCTTCCATGGTTCTCTATCCTGGGTGTTTTTATTGCCCTAGCGACCTTCTTCCTAAATGTAAATTTGCGTCGAAAGGAATTAACTTTCACGTACTTGGGTGCGGATAATCTGATCCATATAGAGAGAAAAGGCCTGGCCGATGCTCTCAGCATTCAATACGGAAACGTTCCGATAAGCGAACTTTATAAACTCACCTTCACTATTCGAAATAGTGGATCAACAGCAATAAAGGCCGAGGACATAAAAGAGCCGCTTGAAATTGTATTTCCAAAAGAGTTTTCGCTTCTCGGAGCCCCATCGATTGAAGAGACAAGACCACAATTCGCTGCTCACTTAGATAAGAACGAATCGAATGACCATGTGCTCGATCTGGCATTTCCCCTGCTGAACCCAGGTGATGAACTTCGTGTATCAGTAGACAGTCTTTATCTAGGCAAGCAAGCCCCAGTGCTGATGGGAAGGATTGTAGACGTAAAACAGATAACAAATGTGGACGCATCAACATCAAAGATTGATTCCCGTACGGTGCTTCCCTTTATTCAGAACGCTACTCTTCGGCACGCTGTTTATTGGTCCCTAGTAACTTTCGATGGAATAGCGGGAATGTTTTTCTTGATAATTGGGGTTTTTCAAATCTTGAAATTTTTTGCGGTACCAAATTTGGCAGCATAAGTGGGGACAACAGTACAGAAAGGCTAAAGAAGAATTTGATTCTAGCTATGACGCCATGTTGAAAAAGAGCCTTGATGACTTTATTAAAGCGCCCTCCGTTAGAACTCAAAATGAATATCGTGAAACAAGGGTGCAGCAGATCAGAGATCGTGACAGTCTCCTCGACGATAGCATTCGGAATACTGGCGTACCGGCAAAGCCATCGTTTGGGATGGCGGAGGACTGGAGCGATTTTTTTTCTATGACTGGGACTTTTGTCCTTCTCACGTTGCTCTTTCTACTTTCAATGTCGTATGTCGTTACCGGCCCGGGCGTCTAGACCCGACTAACTGGCGGCTGGCCACATCAACCACAGTCGGGTGCCCCGTTCATGCAGTCTCATCGCATGAGTGGGCATTCGTGCGAGAGCGCGAACCGCCTTCCTCCCCCAACGATAAAATCCGATCATGCCCTCCGGTCTCGAACGCCGCCAGAACACCGGCCAACTCCACTTCATCACCTTCAGTTGTCACCACCGATCCCCCTACCTCGCACACCCCGAACCCAAAGACATCCTGGAGCAGGTTCTCGAACGAACTCGCCTCTCCCACCAACTCTCTGTCTTCGCGTACGTCCTTATGCCCGAGCACGTCCATCTTCTCCTCAGCGAGCCACACTCCTACCCACTCTCTTCCACCCTCCGCGTCATCAAGGGAGAGTCCTCCAAACTCCTGAAAGGGAATCGCGAACATCTCTGGCAACCTCGGTACTACGACTTCAACGTCTTCACCACCGAGAAGTTCGTAGAAAAGGTCCGCTACATCCATCGCAATCCAGTCACCCGCGGTCTGGTCTCGAAGCCGGAAGACTACCGCTGGAGCAGCTTCAGCCACTACGCCACCGGCCAACCAGGAACCATCGAGATCGAATCTCACTGGACCCAGGATCGCCGATAGGCGGATACTTCATATCTCAACTCTGTGATGTGGGCATTCGAGCGAAGCGCGGTTCTCCAGCACGACCAACGAAAAACGCAGTACCCTGAATAGAGAGCAAAGCGCAGGAGACCATGCCTCTATCACCGCGTGAGTTACTGGAAAACGAGTTGGAGGCCGTCGTGCAAGATATTGACGCGATTGAGTATCAGATCGCAAGCGACCCTCCCGACACCACTGGCGAACTGCTCCGCCTGCGAGAGATCCAGCGCACCTATCGCGGTATCGCTGCAAGCCTCAAGCGGGCCATTGCGCTGGAAGACCCACATCCAACGCATAACTGAGAACTCGCGCGAGAGCACGAACCGTCTTCCTCCGTGCTGGCTCCCCACACCCTCCTCTTCCCCTCTCGCCATCCGCTATCATCCAGACAACACCCGGAGAAAGAACGTGCGCAAACTAGCCTTTACCCTCGTCCTCTGCCTAAGCCTCGCAACCTCTGCCTTCGCCGCCCCCAACGCAAAGGTCTACAGCTACACCCTTAAATCAATCGACGGCCAACCCACCAGCCTCTCTCAGTTCCATGGCAAGGTCCTCTTCCTGGTCAACGTCGCCAGTAGCTGCGGCTACACCCCGCAGTACAAGGCCCTCGAAGCGATCTACGAAAAATATAAGGACCGCGGCCTGGTCATCGTCGGCATCCCCGCCAACAACTTCGCCAATCAGGAGTCCGGCACCGACGCTGAGATCAAGACCTTCTGCTCCAAGAAATACAACGTCACCTTCCCCATGATGTCGAAGGTCTCCGTCAAGGGCGCCGACCAGACCCCGCTCTACCGCTACCTCACCGACAAAACCGCCAACCCTGCCATCGGCGGCGACATCAAGTGGAACTTCACCAAATTCATCTTCGACCGCAATGGCAAGCCCGTCGCCCGCTTCGAACCCGCCACCACCCCCGACTCACCCGAGGTCGTCGCAGCCATAGAGTCCGCCCTGAAGCAGTAGAAACAACCACCGGCGTCGGAGAACAGTTCGTACCTCCTGCGTATCCGACCGTTGATTGATCTGCCGGGTGCCCCACCCTTCGCGCTGCTGCGAAGGGTGGGATGTAGGATCTCAACCGGCGACGGCCGCGCTCCCGACTCCAAGGCCATTCCCAAAACAGGAAGCCAAAAGATAAATCCAGAAAACGTGTCACATCGTTCCTCACCCCAAACGACGACCGCCAAATCACCACGCCCACCACGCAAAACACCACGAACGTACCAGCAAATTACCACGTAAAAACAGCCATCTTCTCCAAAAAACCCAACAAATCACCACAAACTTGCCCGCCAAAAAAACCGCAACTTAACCCCAAAAGTTCGGCGGCCGAGTCCTTTACACCCTACTTATGCCAAAGACGCTAGTCTGATGTGCGCGTCGGTAGAGGATATAGAAGCCGACCGGCGGAGAGACCCATGTCGTTGTTCGATGTCCTCATAGGCAAGCCCCTGGCCACGACAGAGGAACGCGCTGAGCAGATCGGCCCAATTGCCGGCATCCCGGTATTCGGCCTCGATGCCTTGAGTTCTGCGGCATATGGTCCTGAGGCTGCGCTTACTCTGCTTATCCCTCTGGGTCTCGCAGGCATTCAGCACATTGTGCCGATCAGCTTTGCAATCATTGGGCTTTTGGTGATAGTGTTCTTCTCCTATCGACAGACAATCGATGCCTATCCTCATGGCGGTGGAAGCTATACCGTCGCGTCAGAGAATCTGGGAGAGACGGCAGGTCTGTTTGCAGCGGCCGCGCTGATGATCGACTACATCCTCAATGCCGCTGTAGGAATTTCCGCGAGCGTTGGAGCGGTCATCTCAGCCTTCCCTAGACTCCAGCCACACACACTGGCGCTTTGCCTAACGATTCTCGCGTTACTAACGCTCGTCAATATGAGGGGAGTAAAGGACACAGGCTCAGCTTTCCTGATTCCTACTTACCTTTTCCTAGGAACGCTGCTTATCGTGATTCTAGTAGGCGCATTTCGAACTTTAATGTCGGGAGGACATCCGATAGCGATTGTAGCGCCGCCAAAATTGCCAGCCACAGTCTCTTTCCTAAGCATATGGCTGCTGCTTAAGGTCTTTGCCAGTGGATGTACTGCGATGACGGGTGTCGAGGCGGTATCGAACGGTGTAATGGCTTTTCGCGAACCGACACAAAAGAATGCAAAGCGGACGCTCACCATCATCATCCTGCTTTTGATCGTCTTCCTCGCCGGGATAGCTCTTCTGTGCAGGGCCTACGGCATCGGTGCTACTGATCCGACGGGTGTCGGTTATCAAAGCGTACTGTCGCAACTCGTCTCTGCCATCATGGGCCGCGGATGGTTCTACTATCTCACCATCGCGTCGATCCTGTCGGTATTAGCACTATCCGCGAACACTTCTTACGCAGACTTCCCCCGCCTCACCCGTGCCATCGCCCAGCGAGATTATCTACCACACGTCTTTCAGATTCGCGGTAGGCGTCTGCTTTACTCCCACGGTATTTATGCTCTTGTCGGCTTCACCGCGTTCTTGCTGATCATATTTGGAGGCGTCACCGATCGGCTCATTCCACTGTTTGCCATTGGAGCGTTTCTTGCCTTCACACTCTCGCAGGTTGGCATGGTTGTGCATTGGAAGCGTCAAGGAGGAAAGGGCGCCCGCCAGCGGATGGTTGTCAACGGTGTGGGGGCGTTTGCCACCGGCATTACTCTCATCGTCGTGCTCGTCGCCAAATTTACGGAAGGCGCCTGGATTACCGCGATTCTCGTTCCTGCTCTAATGATCTCGATGGCCGCTGCGAAGCGTCATTATGATCGAGTCAATCGAGACGTAGCTGTGGATTGCCCAATGAGAATGGATAATCTCATTCAGCCTCTGGTGATCGTTCCCCTTCATCGCTGGACGCGCATTACGGAGAAAGGGCTTCGCTTTGCAATGAAGCTCAGTGACCAGGTTCAGGCTGTCCATGTTGATGCGGAAGAGTGTTGCGACGAAGTAAAAGAGTTATGGCAACGTAATGTTGCCGAACCGGTCTTTAAATCAGGCAAAGCCGTACCTGAGCTTGTTTTACTTCCGTCACCGTTTCGCTATGTGCTCGGTCCGCTCGTCGACTATATTCTGAAAGTCGAGCGTGAGCACCCCGAACGGCAGATAGCAGTTCTGGTCCCGGAGCTGGTCGTCAAACATTGGTGGCAGAATCTCTTGCATAATCAACGTGCTCAACTGCTCAAACTGATTCTCCTCGTTATGGGGAACCACCGTATTATCGTTATCAATATCCCATGGTATTTATAGCCGGAGTTAGGGTGAGAGTCTCAACCTCGCGAGATCCACGACCATTCCTTCGCTAATCGACCAAGAGGCGTTCATTACTGAATAAAGCTGCCTCTGGCTTCGAACCGCCGACAATTTTTCTCTCCGGAAGCTAGCCGTATAACAGCTGAGATTTCTGCGATCTCAAGACTTCAACCACTTCACTATAGTTTGTGATTCTAGACTTGGTGTAGGTTCTCAATATGTCGGTGAGCGGATAGCGCTCAGTGAGTACCTCATCGTCTTCTAGATCCATGAACACCGGTCTGGGGCATAGTCACTGCTCATGCTCTTTGTAACGGTTCCATTTCGCTGCCAAATCTGGCCGTCAGAAACAGTCTTGGCCAGATGATAGTTTATTGCTAGATATTCCCGAAACGGTCCTAGGTTGTCTTTTGCGAGAGCGGGCTTAGTTAGCGCGGGATAGAGAAATACATAGCGCGTACGGTGAGCTGTCATAGACAAAAGCAATGCATCAACTTGTTGTGGGCGGGTAAATTCGCTTGTCGTTACAAAGTCTAGAGGTCCTGGGCTCTCTAAAGATAGGGCGAAAGCTGCAGTTGGGTCGTTAAAAAAAGTCTCGCCGGGGTTGGTATGTTGAGCGAGCCACCATATTTTTTCACATTGCTTGTTGGTGATAAATGCTGCCCGTCCTGTTGGCAGGTTTATTATGTCGTGCTGATGCAGTTGTCGACTTATTGGGAGATACACGAGAGAGATTATCGCCGCAGCCCATAGAATGATTCGCATGTGCCGGTATAGGTCAGTAGATCGATCCAAAAACCAGATGCACAGAACCATAGCGGGCATGCTGACGGCACTTAGCCGAAGAAACGTAGGTGCACTCATAATCGAAATGAATAGCGCCATGCCCACAAAAGTAAGAAGAAGTATCCTTCTCCACTGTTGTTGCCCTATGCTTTCTTTATCTCGGCTTAGCCGAAATACGCATAACAAATAAATAAGTGGGACAATTGCATGAATAAATAAATAGGGGATGAGGGAAAAGAGATCGGCAACACTATGCGTCGGTGGCACCTGAAAAAAAGTTATAAGAGTGTTTCCTTCAACGTGGTGAAAAAACGCAACTGGAAAATAGATTGTCCAGTATGTCATTGTGCGTAAACCGACCAGATGAACATAATACCCGACAACAGGGGTTACTACTGTGGCAAAAGGCACGCACAGCAGAAGTAGCTCATGGAACAGATACGAGCTTCGCTTATCTTCACGGTTTGTCCACATGAGATAAAAGGCGAACGCAAGAAAGCTGAGTCCCCCGTGAGTCTGGGTAAACAGCGTGGCGATGCCGCACAAAACTCCCACAGCGAGTATCCTGATCTGACTCCTGCCGCCCAACAACAGACCTACAGCAATCATGACAAAGAGGGTGCTCCACCAATGGTGGGTGGCGTCAAGCGCGCTATTAAAATCGAATACAAGAAAGAGGAGTGCCGCCAATATTGCTGAAGACCCGCGGATAACTCTGCTGGAGATCCAGAGTACGATCCAACTAAGAAGAAGTCCCAGCACTAACAGTAGACCTTGCACCAACCACTGGTGAACCCCGAGGAGCCGGAAAATTCCGACATACAGCAGATCGGTTCCTGGGAAAATGAAGGTGAAGAAGTCGCGATAAGGTAGTTGTCCATGCAACATACGAAGAGCATGGAGGAAATAATGAGCTTCGTCGCCCAGGGTGATAAAAGGCGTAGCCGGTAGAAGAAATGTTCTCAAATAAAGGAACACTATCGAAGCAAAAGAAAATAATAGAATCCAGATTATACTGAGGCTTCTTGGCTGTGAATCGATCTTGAGACTCTTCATGGTGATCCGCCCGATTTTCTGTATCGGAAGTCCTATTAGTGTGCGCAGCGATTGAACGGCCTGATTGGACCTGTATCTATGCCAAGCATAGAGTTAGTCTCCGGCTGGCTGAAGGGCCAGGATTCAGCATGCGCCGCCGGAGAAGTCGTTTGATCAACGTATCGCGCTGAGCGGTGTGTTCGCGCATGATGAGACTATGTCGAATCCAGTCAGGCCATGTGCGGCCTCCTCGTCGCGGAAAGTTGTTGGAAAACACATCAGCGACCGATGTCAGCGGAGGCCCCCATGCTGCTCTGAACTACATCCTGCCAGTCGTATAAACGGCTATACCATTACTTATATGGAGATGAAAGCCCACGATGAACGGAATAGTATGCGCCGTGACAAGATTCAGCGCGATGCCAACGTCTCTACGATACGGTGATAATGCTGTCGTGCCTCGTTCTGCTCAGAGACGCTCGGACTCCTGTTGATGGAGCGTCGAACGTCTTGAAACACCGTGTAGAATTTGCTCTTGATATGGTCAATGAATGGGTATTTACCAGGAGGCGAGGGCTTTAGTCCCGTGCGACGAAGATAGTAGTTCACCTTGAAGAGATTTTCCCAAGCGTGTTCGTGGAACTGAAAGTTAATATTCAGACTCACAGAGACGTTGTTCCCGTTTTGCAGCCAATGAGGCGTGTTGACCGGACTATGTACACCGATCCCAGGACGCAGATGATAAACCAACGCGCGCGACTCGTATTGCGGCTTATAAACGGCTGAAAGATTATTGACCATCCAATAGTTTTCGAGCTCTTCATCAGGGAGTATGTCTTTGTCGGAGCGGTCAAAAAGGTGCATGTCCTTATCGCCCTGAATCTGTAGCAGCCACGAACACTCGCGATCAATGTGGTAGTCCGTAACGCGATTCGGTGAGGTGATGAAGAGAATGGCTTCGAACCATTTGATGTCTTCGAGGATCTTCTTCCCAGTAAGATTGAGAATGTCGCAAATGCAATTCTCGAAGACTTCGCGATATCCAGGTTCGCGTTCAATATGTTTAAGGATGATCCAGGTCTGGCCAGACTCGATCTGGTTGATTAGGTTGGCAATGTCGCCCTTTGCCCACTCACGAAGATCAGTCTTTCCGCTTATCGCCTTCCCCTGATCTACATGGATATCACCTTTGGAATGGTGCGGATTTTCGCGTGCCGCGACCTGCTGTGCCAGTTTGGCCAGAGCAGGTAGTTGAAAGAGAGGGTTGTCTGATAACGCATGCTGAACTTCATGCGGTAGACGATTGAAGTTACGCGAAAATATTTCCGGGTCACATTGAAGGGCAGGTTTTGATGCAGTTGGCATATGAAAGTCCTTTTTAAGGTAATCCCTAATTGCTGCCACAGATCTGACGGGCGACCGTTATCTTCAATCCTAATGATCTACCTCAGCTAAGCTGCTTGTCATTAATTAAGCATCGGGATCGTACGATTTGACAATTTCGTGACAAATAAAAGACAAGTTGCTTACTTATCAAATAAGCGCATCAATGGTCCGGATATTATTATCAACTCATTGCTAGTTTCGCTATCTGGCATGCGCAGGCGAGGGTTGCAGCCACATAGCTCGAATAATTCAGGAGATGGTCATGTCGACACAAAATGCTATTGCGGGCCCAACGTCGAAAACATCAATCTTCGAGTTCAGCAATCCACGCTTTCGCGAAGACTTTGATGAGAGGCCGTTCGAGTTCAAGCACAGCTTCACTTCCGATCATCCTTTATTTTCGCGCGAACGAATGCGTCGTCTTCTTAATAACTCAACTACAAAAAATAATGTTTACTACAATGCCGGAGATATTCGTGTTGATCAACGCTGGGATGCCGTCCCCGAACGAACCAAACCGGTGGAAGAGGTTTTTGACTCATTAGAAAATTCTGGAGCATGGATTGCACTACTCCGAGTCGATCAAGATCCTGAGTACAACGTACTGCTTGAAGACTCACTAGCGGAGATAAAGAAATTAAGCGGACGCGAGATCGACGATGACAAAAAGACGCAGGAGGCGGACATCTACATTACCTCGCCGGGCCGCGTCACAATGTATCACATCGACCCTATCTGTAACTTTCTCATGCAGGTCAGCGGTGAAAAACAGATTCACATCTTCGATCGTAACGACCGCGAGGTGCTGCCTGAAGAGGATCTCGAGCGCTATTGGACGTTGAAGGATTATGCAGCTACTTATCCACCGGAACTGGAACATCGCGCCGAGGTATTCACCCTGCGTCCGGGCACCGGTGTTCACATTCCACTTAATAATCCGCACTGGTTGAAGAACGGAAACGATATCTCCGTTTCTCTAAGCATCAACTACCAATATAAGGATAAGCGACGCAAAGACGTTTATCAGGCAAATTATTATCTCCGCAAAATGGGCATGAAACCAAGACCTATGGGTAGTTCGGAGCTCGTTGATCAGATGAAGGTTTCGGCAGTCGGTGTAAGTCGAGCGGTAAGTTCAAAACTAAGAGCGCTAAGGCCAAAAACGTAGGCATACAACAAATTGTGACTTCTTATGCGTAGCGCATTTTTTACGTACTCTCAAAGCCCAAAATGATTGCTCGTTGAAAGAGAGCTTCGATGCAGTCAATTGCACACATAGCCCCGAGCTCCTGGATGACTGAACATGGCCGCACATATATGGCTTTCAAAAAATGAAGGAAGCCGCCATGAACTCCTCGCATCCAAAGCCAAGGTTGAATAAAGTAACCGGCCTGATCAGCAGTCTAGTGAGGCCACATCGCTTTCCGCTGGTCGTAAGTCTTCTGCTAATAATCGTGGAGCGCTTCTGCAGCTTCGCTGTGCCCATCTCCTCTCGCTACCTGATCAATGATGTTATGTATCAGCACCAAGCAAAAGATCTTCCGATAATCATCGGTGCGGTCATTCTTGCTACTTCTCTTGGTGCCCTCATTACCTATGTTCTGGATCGATATCTTGCCGTGACCGGCCAGCGCCTTGTCACGGAACTGCGCACTCAGGTGCAGGAGCACGTTGGCCGACTACCTATCTCTTTTTATGATAAAAACCGCACTGGCGCACTAGTAGCCCGAATCATGACCGACGTCGAGAGTATGCGCAATCTCATCGGCGCGGGCCTTCTAGATTTTCTCGGAGGTATCTTTACCGCAGTCATCGCCCTTGGCATCCTCTTGCGCATCAGCCTTCTCATGACTGCCCTGACTGTCTGTATCATCCTCGCCCTCGGATGGTTCTTGAAGCACGCCTTCGGAATTACGCGACCTCTTTTTCGTGAGCGTTCACGCATCAATGCAGAGGTAACGGGTCGTCTTACCGAGTCGCTTGGGGGCATACGTGTGGTTAAGGGCTACCATGCTGAAGCGAGTGAAGCCCGCATTTTTTCTGAAGGCGCTCACCGGTTGCTTGAGAACATCACCCTATCGATCAACGCGCAGGCGTTCATGTCGCTTTGCAAGACTATGGTCCTCGGTGTTGTCGCCGCCCTCATTATGTATCTCGGCGCAAAGGAGGTTGGATCGAATCATCTGGACGTCGGCAGCTATGTGGAATTTACGATGCTACTAGCCTTTATGGTCGCACCCATAGTGATGTCGGTGAATATTGGTACCCAACTCACTGAAGCTTTCGCCGGGCTTGATCGCACTTTGGAAGTTCTTAAAGAAGCCGAAGAGGACAGTGAGCCCACACGAACGCATCTCATGGAATCCGTCATCGGCCACATTGCTTTTCGCGATGTCACCTTCTCATATCTTCCCGGCAAAACTGTACTTCACGGACTCACATTCGATTCTCCACCCGGTACCGTCACGGCCCTCGTCGGTTCTTCGGGATCCGGCAAATCGACGGTCATCTCGCTGATCTGCGGTTTCCACAATGCGAACGGCGGCCAGGTGTCCGTTGACAACGTCGACCTTAGCACGATTCGCCTCGGCCGGTTCCGCGAGCAGCTGGGCGTTGTGTTACAGGAAACCTTCCTTTTTGATGGCACCATTCGGGAGAACGTTCTCTTCAGCCGGCCAGGGGCCACTACGGCGCAACTTCTCGAAGCTTGTAGGATTGCACGCGTCGATGAGTTCGCCGAAAGCTTTCCCGACCAGTATGAAACCATTGTCGGGGAGAGAGGGGTCAAACTATCTGGCGGACAACGCCAACGTATCTCGATAGCCCGCGCCATCCTTGCCGATCCGCGCATCCTGATTCTCGACGAGGCTACCAGCTCACTCGATTCCGAGTCCGAAGCGCTGATCCAAAGCGGCCTCAAACATCTCATGCAGGGTCGGACAACTTTCGTAATTGCGCATCGCCTCTCGACCATTCGCAGGGCTGATCAAATTCTCGTCTTAGAGAAAGGCCGAATCGTCGAGCGGGGCACTCACGAGTCTCTCTATCGAGAAGAGGGACGTTACTACGATTTCTACACGCGACAGCATGGCGTGGAAGCCAATCTTTTTCTTGCTCCCGGCGAAGGCGACAAAATCATGTAGACAGGAAGAGGCTCTTTGGAAGCTTGCGATTACTATCGTTATATTTTTCCTATAGATAAGTCGCATTCCTTTTCACGCTTCACGTCTTCCATGAAACACTTTATCGAAAATTGATCATGACATTCTAATGACACACTGCAGACTGTCCAGTGACATATGTGCCAGAGCGTAGCGATAGATTTAGCACATTATGCAATGTTTCTCGAACTCAAAATATGTTAAGCCGCTGCGGCGAATCGGCACCGCCCTGTCGGTCTTTTGGATTTCGTTCTTTGTAGGTCCTTTAATTGCGCAAACTACTCCTCTAATCTCAGGAGGAGCAGGTTTTTTAACTTCTACAACTGCGGGCGCCACGACCTATCAGCCCATCGCTGTTCCTGTACTTGAAGCCCCGATTGGCCAGCACCTCCTTATCGAGTCGCGCGGCAACCTTGTAGAGACAGTTTCTCCTAGCGGCGGCGGCCAAGGGGGATATAACCACTCTCTTTTTCTGAGTCTTGCCTATCTACAAGCCGACTACATTGCCACGCCGCATCTAACTGTGGTGGGTGGTTACTTTCTCACACCCTTTGGAACCTACAACGAGCGTCTCACGCCGATCTGGATCGGCAATCTGGATGCTCCACTGATCTTCAGCATTGGTACTATGGTCAGCGGTGCCGGGACAGGCGGCATGCTTAGGGGAAACGCATTTTCGTCAGATAAGATCTCCCTCAGCTACGCAGCATACTTCTCGGCAGGCAGCACCAATAAGGAATTCACCTCGACCCGCTCGGCGGGTGGCCAGATGTATGCATACTTTCCGGAGAAGCGCTTGGAAGTCGGTGCATCCTACGGTCGCCTGCTCGACGGCAAACAGACTAACTCCGTTGGAGGGCACGTCTGGTGGGAGCCGGCAAAGGTTCCTTTGAAGGTCCGCTCGGAATATGCACATGGCGCACACTCACAGGGCTACTGGGTCGAAACCGACTACCGACTGTCACAGATCCACGGTGCCGAGAGCTTCTTCGGAAGGCTTGAGCCGATCTTCCGGATCCAGCAGACCTTCCGTGAAAGTGCGCCAGATCGAACAGACTTTCTGCCTTCTGCCAACACGCAGCGAACTGATTTCCAGCTCGCCTACCACCTGCCGCACGAGGTGAGAGTTAACGCCACCTATGCGAGGCAGTTCTCCTCAACCGGCAATTTCAACATATGGGAGACCAGCGTCGTATATCGCTTTCTCTTTCCAGCCTGGAAGGGCAAATGATGAAGCCACTTAAGATAATTTATTCAGCTCTGTTGTTGGCAGCGGCGCCGATGCTCTCCCAGACTGCAACCACTGTCCCTACGCAATCTAATTCAGCCACCGCTCAGGTGAAAAACAATATTGTCACCGCTCATGAGAGAGATGGGCAGCAAGTATTCGATCAGAATTGTTCACGCTGCCACAATACGCCTCAGGGATTCTCTCCGCGCATTGCAGGAACGGTTGCGCGGCACATGCGCGTCCGCGCCAATCTAAGCAAGGAAGACGAGCAGGCCATTCTGCGTTTTCTAAATCCATAGAATGCTAATCCGTTGTAGCTTCCAATGCACATAGAGCCAGGCTTCTTGTTCGTCATTTGCAGAAAGGATCGATGAGTGAAATCTAAATATCTGCTCCATCCGATTCAAACAGCGAAAGCGGCCAAAGCTCTATTCTCGATACGACTTGGCATGTGGAAGTTCGCAAATCATGGCAGGCGTCGTTTCAAAGACGACCCTCGCTATGATCTTCAAAACGTCACCGACGGATTTGCCGATCAAATTCATAGAGCTGACGATGATACAGAGCTGTTGGAGAGAATCTGTGCCGCCTACAGCAAAGCCGTCGAACAGCAACGGTCTGCGCCAAAGGCTTATATGGCAACCGACTGGTGGGAGCAGGTGTGTCGGCAAAGTCTAGGGCCTGTCACTCAAGCCTTGCTTACGCGAGATATCCCAGCCTTGCGGGCTATGTATCGGAATTTCTTTCGAAACTCCTGTTCGACAGGTCTGCTTGCGGCTCCGTTCGGCATGGCGAAGGCTTACTTTAGCGGAAACATCAAAGACTCCCATCGCCACTTCTACCTGAGCCACGTCTTATACCGCTATGACTATTGGAAAGAACAGACCGAAGCCCGTTTCCCCTTAGGCCATCTCTACGGCCCCGGAATTGGCAACCCCTTCGGTGTCCGTATCGACGGAACTCACATCCACGTCGGGGCGGAATACGCTCACTATTGCTCCCATAGAATTGACAGCGCACTCGCCGCTGGCCCAGCGACGGTCGCCGAGATCGGCGGAGGATATGGCAGCATGGCGTATTACCTACTTCGTGATCGCCCTGATCTTACCTATATCAGTTTTGATGTCCCTGAAAGCATCGCGCTCATCTCGTACTACTTATTGAGTTCCTTCCCAAATCTAAAATTTCTCCTCTACGGGGAAGAGGCACTAACTCGCGAGACTCTCGCTAAAGTAGACGTCGCACTCATGCCCGTCTTTGAATTGGCAAAGATGCCGGCGGGCAGTGTTGACGCAACATTCAGCTCTCATTCAATGTCCGATCTTTCTACGGATGCTCTCGGAGAGTACCTTAAGAACATTGATCGAATGACCAAGGATGACTTCCTCTGCATCGGCAAGAAACAAGCAAGCGAATCAATCTCAGATCTCATCGCCAAGAAGCATAGCTCCTTTCAGCTTGTGGAGACTCGCACGTCCGGCTGGCACAGTCATAAGATCTCTGGCGCAGGCGTAGGCGGAGCAGCCGGTCTCGCGGCCTCAACGATGTTTGAGCAATGCTTCCGGCGACAACGGTCTCATGTCCCTCCACAAGAATTGGTTCAGGAAAGTAAGAGAAGGGCTCACGCATGAACTTCGTGAAGTTCGTCTGAAGGAGACGTTACATTGTGGACTTCGAATAGAGTGCGTGAGACGATCAAAAAAATTGTATTCGGGGAGACCTTTGTTCCACAGGAGTTCACCTTGGGGCTTCCTGATCCCCAGACAGAGATCAGCGTATGGCTGCAAGGCGCAGGTGCGCCCATGGATATAACTCAACGCCACTCTATGGTATGTGCCGCTCCACTCACTATCTGTGTGGGATTCGACTCCGAAGATTTGCCAAATGAAAATGACCTGTTGCGGATGAAGCTAAGGCTTAACCGTCGGGACGGAGAGAAGCAGATACTAGGTGAGGTAGGACTCAAGCCAAGGTCCGTAATCTGCAGAGATAAGATGAGTTTTGTGCTCTTCGAACCCCGCAGCTCTAAGAATTTCTGCCTTTCCAAAGCGCAACTGTGGACTCACTACCTGCTTCACGCATATCGGCAACGACGCCGCGATAACACAAATGGAATTAGAATGACCTTCCTTGAAAGGCGAGCGACGATGGTGATGTTTATACGTCCTCACCCAATTGTGTTAGTCAGTGTCGGCAGCAACGATAACGGAAATATATTCCCGATGAATTTATTCGGTGACCTGGGTGAAGGATATTTCGGCTTTGCTCTGAGGACAGAGAGAGTTGCTGGAGAGTTAGTAGAGAACGCCGGGCATATCGCTATGAGCACTATGCCCCTGTCGCAGGGATCCATCGCATATCAACTTGCGAATAATCACACGAAGCAATCGATTGACTGGAGTCAGCTTCCTTTTTCCTTAAAACCTTCACCCGAACGTAGCATTCCAGTTCCCGATTTTGCTGTGCGGGTAAGAGAGCTGGTTATTGAGGAAGTCTCCGAAATTGGAAGTCACCGTTTCTTTCTAGCGAAAATAGCTCGAGACGAAGTGCTGTCGGAGGCTTCAGTGTTCAGTTCGATCCATGGGTTTTATCAATCATGGCGACTTAGGCAAATCCAAGAACGTAAGAAAGAGTTAGAGATGTCACTCGCGGTTGACGCATTGAGCAAACGCGGACGATATCGATCAGAGAAAACTAAAGATATCATCCAATAGTCGCGGCTTATGGAGCGATCGAAGTTTGCGCAAGGTGCTGAATCGAAGAACTGGGATGATTGAATACATGCTAAAGCCATTTCGTGAAATATACGCAAAGCATTTGGATCTGGGCTCCCTCAATGAGGAGATGAATGCACATGGCTACTTGTTTCTTAAGGGATTGATACCTGCTAAGGACGTAAGGCGCCTACTAGATGAGATTGTAGAAATTCTGCATGTCGCGGAGTGGTTCATCAAGGATAGTGACCCCGCTTCTCGCGTTGTCAATATAAGCTCAGCATGTGGTGATCCTGATCCTGCATTCAAAAGTGTCTATGAAAAGGTGTTTAATCTGGAATCATTCCATGCTTTTACACATCAAGCTATTTTGCGCCAGGTAATGCATCAGCTCGTAGGATCGAACTTACTGATTCACCCAAAACCAGTTGGAAGATTAATATTTCCGAACTGCGAACGTCTGATTGTTCATGCGCATCAGGACCACAGGGCGATTTCGGGAGATTCCGAAAGCTATACGGTTTGGATGCCGCTACACGACTGCCCGCCGGAGCTAGGCCCGTTGCAAATCTTAGAGGCGTCTCATCGTTATGGTCTTCAGAGCGTTGATCCAGAGACAGGAATTATCCCGAAGGAGTCAGCGCAGGGTGCTGACTGGGTAGCGGGCCACCTAAACGCAGGCGACGTGCTGATCTTTCACAGTCTAACGGTGCACGCAGCCTCTGCGAACGTCTCCAACCAACTTCGCATATCGATGGATTGCAGATTTCAGAGCGCGGAACGGCCAATCGATCCAGCGAATCTTGTGTTTCCGGGATCTTCCAAACAGAAGAGTTGGGAGAAGACATACAGCAACTGGCACTCTGAAAGTTTGAAGTATTTTTGGACGAAGATGCCACTGAAGTTGAATCCTTCTAGAGCCGAGCTTGCAGAGCTTGCACAAACGTCGTCCTCTGAAAAGATGCGATCAAGATATGCGGCAATCCTGAGTCAGCTCGAATCGCAGCAGCTATCCCACACCCAAAATCCAACATAATCCTGGAAACCCCACTCACACAGCCTCATATCTAAAAAAGTTATCTCAACGCAGACCGCGCAGTCCCGCAGAGTTGATACTTCACGGAAAGCAGATACTGATGAGCCATAGAGACTGCGGTTGCACCATCTCCCGCCGCTGCCGCGCATCTTTTCGTAGAGTTATGGCGGACATCCCCGGCAGCAAATAGGCCTGGAATGCTTGACTCCATGAAGAGTGGTGCTCGACCATCTTGCCACATCTCCGCTGACAGGCTCGACCGGTCGAGATCCGGCCCCGTCAGAATGTAGCCCGCAGGGTCACAATGCAGCACTCCAGGTTTTGCCCATTCGAGGCGAGGCCTGCCTCCGATACAAACGAAGACGCTATGTGTCTCGATGGACGCACTCTCGCCGGAAGTCTCATTGCGATACGTAACTCTCTCCAGCACATCATCCCCTTCGAGCGCGGTGAGTGTGGTCCTCGTCAGGACCGTAATCGACGAGGTGTCTTCAATGCGCTCCAGCAGGTACGTCGAAAGTGTGTTCTTCAAGCTCTCCCCCCGGACGAGCATTGTCACCTTTGTCTGCCGCGCGAAGTTCAACGCAGCCTGGCCAGCAGAGTTCCCACCGCCCACAATCACGACACGCCCCTTGCAGATCTCAGCTTCGCTGGAGCCGGCACCGTAGTAGAGACCTCGATTCAGAAAATCACCCTCTCGTTCAAGCCCAAGTCGTGTGTACTCCACGCCAGTGGCGCAGATAGTGGCCTTCGAAGCGATCCGCTCGCCGCTGGCGAACCAGCTTAACTGCCAGCCATCCTGACGCTCTCCTGCTACTCCCTCGAGGCCTACGATGATCTCTGCTCCCATTCGTATCGCTTGTCGGCGCGCCCTGCTTGCGAGTTCCCATCCGCTGATTCCATCCGGAAATCCCATGTAGTTCTCAATCTTCGAGGTGCTACCAGCCTGCCCTCCGACCGCGGTCTTCTCGACAACGATCGTGCGCAGCCCTTCAGAGGCCCCATAGAGTGCGGCACTCAGACCTGCTGGTCCCGCACCAAAGATCGCCAGATCATAGCACTCGTACTTTGGTCCTTTGAACCACTCCAGAGCCATCGCGAGCTCGCGCAGACTGGGACAATAGAGCTTCGAACTCTGGCTAAGGACGCAGAGAGGAAGTCGAGGGTCTGCTAGGCCTGAAACTCCTGCCAGCCTCTGCGCCTCGTCATCCGTATTCAGTTCGACCCAGTCATAGTCGGAGCAGTTACGAGTCAAAAAGTCGCGTACTTCGTAACCCGCGGCCGAATTCGTGCGCCCATAGATGATTATCCTGCCGTTCAACGTCTTTTCTTCTCTCTGGAACCTGGATCATCCAAATCCGAATCATTCATTGATCTCCTCCTTCGATTCATCTTTGATCCAGGAGCAAGGCGAAAAGCGTCGGCAAATTTCCTTGCGCTCCGTCTTCATTGCTCCGATCACCGGCAACTCGATTACGCCAGAAGCGCGACGATGAATCTATTGGACGAACGTATCGACCAATACCAAGGTGCAGGTTGGACACATGAGTGTGAGTGCCCTATTCATGCAGTCTCACCGCATGAGCGGGTATTTGAGCAAAGCTCGACCCTTCCCGGAAGATCTCGACAAATCGCCGATTCTTATTCCTGGCCGGTCGTTCAACTGCATTCATGACTAACTGATGTGAGACTTTGCCCCGTAGTCCAGGCCTTTGACTGCAAGTTGTGTCTCGCGAATCATCAGCACACTACCGCAGACCAGCGCGATGACCGCGGATGCCCCGCACACGACGCCAACTCCAGCTGCTATCTGGAACGCCGATGGCCAACCGTAGGTCACTACGATGGAACCGGCGATCGAGATGAGAGCCGAACTGGCGAACAATCCGAGACCCAGGTAAAAGCAGCGAAGCGCTCGTAACAGCAGTTGAGCGCGCGTATGTAAATCGGCGAGTTCGGCAGCCGAGCCCTCATGATCCCTGGCACCCGCCAACTGCGCAGTTACGGCGTGAGCACGATCGGCTACGCGCGCGAGGCGATTGTTTGTGCCCAGCGCCAAAACCGACGATGCGTTGGTGAGCACTGCCGGCGCTGCCACGAAGGTAAGGACCGAAAACGGATCGGCTGCAATCATCGTGCCCCCAGCATAGGCGATTTTGCTGCATCGCGCACTCAAATTGGAGGGAAGCGTAGCCGCCGAATGCCTCGCCTAAGATTTGACTGAGCTGAAATGGTCGGGTCGACCATTTCAGCACTCTTTCGCAGCATCCTCAAAACGGATCGCTCGATTAAGCTCCCTCAGCAATCCGAAAGTCCCTCTTCACGCCCGACCCAAGCGCATCCAGAGCCTTCTTATAGTCCGCGCTCTCATACGCATCCAGCGCATCTGCGTAGCTGCCGAACTCCACCACCACCGTCATCTGCTTCAGCCCGGCTTCAAGAGCTGTAACCTCACTCCTCGGCGACACCAGAACACGCGCCCGAAACGGTGCCAGCGCCACTCCAGCCAACGCGCCATAGTTCTTCATCGTCGCCTCGTCAGCAACCGTATGGTACGCAACTACCCAATAACCCTTCTTCATATCGTCCTCTCCAATCCCATTGCAACTTGGATGCGATCAACGAGAGTATGACTCATCCTCCCGCGCGTCCTCTCCGAATCTGATCTTCCCATCTAACTTCAGGAGCGCCGACATCCTTCACCTATACGCAGATCACTTCGATGTGTTTGCTTCGGAAGAGCTCAATGAGTTCAAGTTCAATGCCGTCGTCGGTGATGATGGTATGAAGCTGCGACGGTTCACACACTTTATTGGTGCTGATCATGCCCAGCTTGCTTGAATCCGCGACCGCGACGACCTGGCGAGCATGCCGGCACATCTCTCCTAGGATCAGCGCCTCGTCCGACTCGATCACCGTCAGACCGTGTTCCGGATGAACGCCGGTCGCTCCCATAAAAACCTTGTCGAAGTAGAGATTCTGAATTGCATGGAAGGCGGTCGCTCCTACCATGGAGAACGATCCCGGCCAGCGAATCGTCCCTCCCGTAAGTGTGACCTTGGCGTTAGGCTGACTCGAAAGCTCCATGCCGATATTGACCGCGTTGGTGACGATGTGGATGCCCTCGCGGTGGCGAAGGCTGCGTGCCACCTGGGTCGTCGTCGTGCCGGGCGAGAGTGCGATGGTATCGCCCTCAGAGACCATCGCGGCAGCGGCCATCGCGATGCGGCGCTTTTCATCTGCGAAGCGCTCCTCCCGGAGAGGAAAGGCAGCATCGAAGCGGAACGGTTCGTAGGTCAGCTTCCCGGCCAACTCGACCCCGCCATGGGTGCGGTGCACCAGGCCTCTCTGCTCAAGCTTGATCAGATCCCGGCGGACGCTCGCAGGCGAGGAGTTGAGCGTGGCAACAAGGTCTTCAACGCTGCTGGACCCCTTTTGCAGAAGGAGATGGAGGATCTGTTTGGCGCGATCATTTGTCTTTCCAGCCACTTGAAGGTCCTTTCGAAGATCGACTCCGGGAGATGCCTCAGGATATCGTAAGGTAAAATAAATCAGTTATTTGAGTATTTTTGCACTAATTCTTCACTATAAGTGAATATTTTATTGACATTTGTGTATCAGACTTTCTATCCTCAGCGCCAAGTCGTTTTTTCACGAGATTTTCGAATTAAAGGGTGTCAACAGAGATCGGCCTTCCATCTTCAGCCCTTTTTCTGTGTCGTTGCCGCAGCCTATTTAGCCAGATGTACGAAGTGAGGATTTGAATGAGAAACAAGCTGTTTCGTTATTTCGCCGGATGTGTGTTCATCGCCTCCGTTTGCGCACCGGTAGTGCTGGCCCAGACAGTTACCGGTTCCATTACGGGAGAGGTAACCGACCCGACCGGCGCCGTCGTTCCCAAGGCGCAGGTAACCGCCGAAAACGTAGACACCGGCGTGAAGACCCAGGTGACGACCAATGGCGATGGCGTCTATAGCATCCGCTTCCTGCCCATCGGGCACTATAAGGTCGTGGTCGAAGCCAACGGATTCGCCTCCGAGAGCGTTTCGACGTTTATGCTCGAGATCAACCAGACCGTAAAGCTGAACGAGAAACTGTCTATCGGCGCTTCTACCAGCGTTGAAGTCGAAGGCGGCGTCGCGCCGATTCTCAACACTACCGACGGCACCCTCGGCATCACGGTATCGACCAACGAGATTGCGAACCTTCCGTTGAACGGCCGCAACTTCTCGTCGATCACCCTCTTCCAGCCCGGTGCAGTTAACACGGACCCCACCGGCATGACCACCGGTGCCAACGCCCTCGAGCGCAACACAACCAGCAACGGCATTGCTTCCATCAATGGAAACCGCAACCAGGGCAACAACTATACCCTTGACGGCGTCGACCTAAACGAAGGCCAGAATAACCTCATCGGCTACAACCCAGCGCCTGACGCTATCGGTGAGCTTAAGGTGATCTCTGCGAACGCGCCCGCAACCTACGGCAACGTCAACGGTGGGTCGGTAGTCACGGTGCTGAAGAGCGGCACAAATAAATTTCATGGCAGCGCGTACGGCTACCTCCAAAACGACAAGCTCGATGCAAACAGTTGGTCCAATAAACATCAGAATCCGATCATTCCGACGAACCCCTATACCCAGTCGATGTTTGGCGGCACGATTGGCGGACCAATTCTCCACGATAAGCTCTTTTTCTTCGCTGACTATGAGGGTGTCCGCTTCCACACGGGAGGCCTTGGCATGGCATCGGTGATCCCGGCTGCGTTCCGAAAGGGTGACTTCTCTTCACTTGGCTTTCAGCTGTACAACACCAATCAGCTTGACTCCACGGGCAAAAACTTCCAGCCCTTTGTCAATAATCAGGTTCCCATCAACAACCCAGTCGCGCAGTATCTCTTCGCCCACCCCGAGCTGTACCCTCTGCCCAATGCGACCCCAACACCAGGAGATCCCGCGCTCAATAACTTTCAGGGGCCAACGCGAAACTTCAAAGTCAACAATCAGGGTGACTTCAAGGTAGAGTGGAACCCGCGCTCCGCTGATAAGATCACTGCGTTTTACTCACAGTCGGATGCCTCGGATGGAAGCGTTGCCGTCCTGGCGATCAGCTTTCCATCACAGAACTCGTTCCCCACCAAGCTCGGTGGCGCAACATGGGTTCACACCTTCTCCTCTTCCATCGTGAATGAAGCGCGAGTTGGCTTCACGCGCGTGCGTTGGGACGACAACGTTCCCTCAGATCCTACCGGCGCCTTCGGCCTAAGCGGAGACTCGCTGGTCGGCATTCCGTTTGGACCACAGGCATACGTTGGCTTTACGCAACAGACCATCAACAACAACATCTCCTCCTTCGGCACAAATGCAGCAACGCAAATTCTGCGTGACAACACCTTCAGCTATGGAGACAACCTCACGATTCAACGCGGCAAGCACCTCATCAGCGCCGGCGTACAGGCGGTCCGTTACCAGCAGAACTACATCAATTCAGCCGGCAACTCCTCCGGCTTCGGTGCTCTCGGAAACTTCAACTACTCCGGACAGTTCACCGCCAATCCACTGGTAAGCAATGCACCCGGATATGGCGCAGCCGACTTCGTCTTCAACCAGATCTTTGAAGCGACCATCAACACACCGCAAGGTTTTGATGGCAACCGCCAGTGGCGTGCCGCAGGATTCGTTCAGGACGACTGGAAGGTATCTCCCGCCCTTACGCTCAATCTTGGCCTGCGATACGAGTACGACCAGCCGTGGTACGAGGTGAACAACAAGACCGCTAACGTCAACCTGGATACAGGAACAGTGATCTATGCAGGGTCCGTACCTGCAGGCGCTGCTCCCGGAGCAACGACCTGCGGAAATCGCTCCTGCTATCAGCCCACCTATACGCAATTTATGCCGCGCTTCGGTTTTGCGTATCAGGTACAGCCGCGATTTGTTATCCGCGGCGGCTACGGCGCGACCAGCTTCTTCGAAGGAAACTCCTTCAATCAGAGACTGACCTACAACCCACCCTTTGTGCAGTTCCAGGACAACAAAGGCAACACGCCATCCGCAGCAGCAGACGGCACTCCGATCAGCGGCCAGTTCTCGACCGTGGCCACAGCCCTGAGCACCTCCAGCACTCCGGTTGGTTACGGAGCCTGGCCGCAAAACATCAAGCCAGCTTATATCCAGGAGTTCAACCTCACCACGGAGTATCAGCTAACCAATCTCACCTCGCTCACGGTCGGATATGTCGGCGAGACGGGACAGCATCTGATCGACTACCGCAACGGAAATCAGCTGACATCGGCCGGCGCTGTAGCTCCCTTTGTCAACCTTGTTGGACAAGGTGGCGCACTGCTGGTCACGGAATCCGATGCAATGATGAACTACAACGCCGCGCAACTCACACTTCGCCAGCGTGCGAATCACGGCTTTGAGTACACCGTCAACTACACCTACGGTCGTGCCATGACCAACAGCTCAGGCAACTTCGGCACACCCAATATCAATGGATCCAATGGTGCGTTTGAGAACGGCTACAACGGCCATGCAGACTACGGCCCAGCAGGACAGGATGTACGGAATAACCTGTCAGCAGTTGGTGTCTACGCTCTGCCCTTTGGACGCGGCAAACAGTATGGCTCTCACGTGAACCGCTTCGTCGATGAGGCAATCGGCGGATGGTCCATCGCGGGTTCACTGATCGCATACTCCGGCTTTCCAGTCACTCTCTCTGGACCGGACAACAGCAACACCAACACCTACGGCGGAGCTCGTCCCAACGCATACCGCAAGTTCAAAATCGTCGACCGGAGCATCGCGAACTGGTGGGGAACCGATCCTTCGGTCACTCCTTGCACCGGTGCGGATAACGGCGTCTGTGCCTACGGAGTAGCTGCTCCGAATACCTTCGGAACCGCGAGCATCGGCAGCGAGCGGGCACCGGGATTCACTCAAGTTGACGCTTCAACGTTCAAGGACTTTCATATCACCGAAGGTCAGCTCATTGGCTTCCGGGCCGACGCCTTCAACCTCTTCAACATCGCAAACTACGGCAATCCCGACAGCAATATTCAGGATTCAACCTTCGGTCAGATCAACAATGTTCGTGGTCAGGAAAGAAGAATCCAGCTCGCGCTGCATTACAACTTCTAGCCATCATGCAAAATGCATCCTCTAAAAAAGAGATGCTTTATAACAAGCTGTCTTTGCAGGTTTCTTGTCAGCGCCGGCTCAGAGTTTTGAGCCGGCGCTGATCTTTCGAGGAATTAGTTTTTAGATAAGGAAGCCCAGCAATGGTCATTCCTATAGGAATATCTCTCATGAATAAGATTGTGTTCGAGCTCTGCGCTGAAACTCTGGACGCCTGCCTTGCTGCAAAAGCGGGAGGTGCGCATCGTATCGAGCTCTGTACCGCGCTGAACGAAGACGGGCTGACACCGAGTAGTAGCCTGATCCATGAAGCCGTTCAAAAGAGCGGCCTGCCGGTCCATGTACTGCTGCGTCCTCGCGGCGGAGACTTCAACTACACCGATGCCGAAATGGATGCGATGCGCAAGGATCTGAACCAAGCCCGCTCACTTGGCGTAAGTGGGGTCGTACTCGGATTCCTGCACCCCGATAGAACCGTGGATATAGAACGAACCCGCGAGTTAGTTGAGATGGCAGGTCCGATCGAGGTGACCTTCAATCGCGCGTTCGACCACACCGCGTCGCTGGAGAAGGCGCTCGAAGACGTGATCGCGACGGGATGCCGACGCGTGCTGACCTCAGGTGGGGAACGAGACGTAGTTCTGGGCGCGGAGTCACTGGCGCGTCTGTTGAAACAAGCTGGCAGTAGGATCGATGTTGCAGTAGGAGGCGGCCTGCGGTTGAGCAATGCTGAGGCGGTAGCGCGGACGACTGGAGCGAGACACTTTCACGGCTCTGTACGTCGGCGCGTAAAAATTCTCAAGGACTCTAAAGGAGCCGATATGCCGGAGGGCGGAGACTCCTCCGCAGAGACTCGTTTTATCGTTGAGAGTAGCGATGTGCGTCAAATGATCGAGAGTCTCCGCAATGCAAGTACGTATACCGCCTAGGAAGAGCACATATCGACGATGAAATATTTTATTGGCCTGGATGTCGGCGGGACGAAGACATCTTGCGTATTGGCGGACGAGCATCGTGTATTGAGCCGCTCCCAGACAGGCAGTTCGAAGGTCCTACGCGAAGGTAAGGCAGAGGCTGCGGTCCATCTGAAGCAGGCGTTGGATGCCGTCTCTAGGGAGAGTGGAGTCGCGCTCTCTAACGTGGCGGCTACCTGCATCGGTACCTCGGGCATCGCCATACAGGAGGTAGTGGATTGGCTCCGCCAGCACACCACGATGTGGGTTGGCGGCAGCCTGACGGTGCTGGGCGACGAAGTCATTACGCTCGATGCGGCCTTTCCCGAAGACGCAGGCATCATCGTCATCGCAGGGACTGGATCGAATGTCATCGGCCGCGGGCGTGACGGCAAAACAACCGGCGCAGGTGGATGGGGACCTGCTCTCGCTGACGAAGGATCCGGAAATTTACTCGGACAACAGGCACTCAAAGCGATGTTCGCAGCGATCAACATAGGCGAAGAACCTCTTTTGCTGTCGCGTGTACTTCACAAACTTGGCCTGCAGACGAGAGACGAGCTCGTGGCCGTCGCCAATGCATACGGCTTCTCGTTTGCACAGCTCATGCCAACAGTTGTAGAGGCCGCTCACGACGGAGACCAAGTAGCGCAGGCGACGCTGCAACGAGGAGGTGAAGAACTCGCCGGCCTCGTGCTTCACGTGATCCGCAAACTATCCGCTGCAGAGCCGGGAATCGAAGATGGACTAAAGATCACCGGAACGGGGTCTATCTGGGAACACGTTCCGGAAGTATCGGAAGCTATGCGTCGAACCCTTATACGAGCTTATCCGCGACTTCAATTCCTGCCGGGTGCAGTGGACCCACTCGAAGGTGCCTTGTGGCATGCAAGACGACTTGCAGGGGTAGCAAAGACAACTTAGTAGACAAAAAAGAAGGCGCTCAGATTATTCAGCGCCTTCATTCTTTTGCCTATGCTCAAGCCGCTCTACTTCCTCTCTGGCAAAACGCTCCAGATATCCTTATCTTCTTCCCCAAGAACCCATGCGCAGATACCTTGCAGATGCTCTTCCTTAGCCAGGTTGTAACGATCTGCGAACCCTCGCTTCTCGGTATAAAAGATCCACTCACGCATCTGATCGTGATAGAAGAAGAAATAAGCAGCGTGATCCTGCGCATCCCACTGCTCTTGCGCGTTATACGTGTCGCGAAGCGACTGCGAGTCGATGGCGCTGATGTAATCAGCGGTGACGTTGGGTCTCTGCTCCTTGTCATTCGCCCCGGGATCGCCGGTGTACCAGTGATAGCCATAGAGTGCGATGCCCAGTGACAGCTTCTCTTTGGGCACAACCTTAAGCGCGTAATCCAGATTTTCGTTCATCCAGATCCAACCGCCAACCGGGCCCGGCGTAGTCCAGTGCGTATGTTGGTCGTATGTCATTAAGCAGATCAAATCGACAGACTCGCTCAACGCCTTGAGATCGAAGACGCCACGCCAGTCGGAGAAGATCCACTTACTGAACGCGGTATGACCAGGGTGGCCGGGCGCGTTGGGAACCACCGCAATCTGCAACTGGAGATGTTCCTGATGCATAGCATCCGCAATGCGCTTCACGGTAGCGGAGAGAGCATCGCGGTCCGTCCATGAAATATCTTCAAGGTCCAGCTGAAAGCCGTCGTAACCGTTCCGCTTGCACTCCGAGATCAGCGAGCCGATCATCGCCGTCTGCGCCTTATCGCTCGTGAGCAGGGCGTGTGCGCCAGTCTTGTCGAACATAGCGACGATAGGAAACAGTTCGATGTGGCGCTGCTTCACCACCCGCATGACGGTGGCGTCGGGCTCGCCGGAGACCATTCCATTCGCATCTACGTTGTACCAGGTGGGAACAATGATATCGATCTTGGTCTGGTGCTCCATGAAGTCGCGAACAGAGTCAGAGTGATCCGTCATGTAAAAAAGAGTCTTCGTCTGAGCAAAGACACATGGAGCAGCAAACAAAAGACAGAACAAAAGTTTCTTCATCGAAGCCTCATATTTCGGCGAGTCACCATTGGCGACGCTCTTCGCGAACGCACACAATATCAGTTCAGGAAAGAGTGTGACTAATTAAAAGTCAGGAAAGAAAGGCTTCCAGTGCTCGCAGGATGACCCATCATGTTTCAAAGTCATCCTGCGTATCTTTCCCGAAATCTCACGCACCTTCAAGCACCAACGATGGCGGCATATCTTCAGGCTTGGAGCCAAACTCAAGATTTGGTTTCGGCCCCATCTCAAAGACAATGCGCGCGCCGTTGACGATATCCCGATGATTGAACCAGGAACGCGTGTACGGTTTGCCATTGAAGCTGACGGACTGAATATATTGATCAGACGCCGACTTGCGATGCGCCACAATCTCCAACTGCCTACCTCTGCCGAGTTGGAGGCTGACGCGATCGAAGAGCGGAGTCCCGAAGATATAGTTTCCGCTGACCGGGTCAACCGAATAAAAGCCCATCGAACTCATGATGTACCACGCCGACATCTGCCCGACATCTTCATTGCCCTGCAGCCCATCCGGAAGCGCTGCGTACATCGTCTCCATCAACATCCGCACCCGAGCCTGCGTCTTATGCGGTTGGCCGGCGTACACATACAAATAAGCGATGTGATGTGACGGCTCGTTGCCATGCGCATACTGACCTACCAATCCAGCAATATCCGGCGGTGCATTCGCTGGCAAAGTCGAAGGTTGATTGAACAACTCATCAAGCTTGATCAAAAAATCTTTCTGCCCACCCAGTATCTCGATGAGCCCCGCCGCATCATGCTGAATTGCAAACGTCGCCTGCCACGAGTTCGACTCCGTAAAGTCGCGCCAGTTCTTCGATACTCCAAGATCGATCGGATTGAACGGCGTAGCCCACTCCCCGTTAGCCAGCTTCGGTCGAGCGAAGTTGATAGAACGGTCATAGTAGTTGCGATAGTTACGCGACCGTGCGACCAGCATCTTCGCATCGTCCGCGTGGCCAAGCTTCTTCGCAACATGTGCAATCGACCAGTCGTCATAGCAGTACTCAAACGTCTTGCTGACCGACTCCTCTTCCTTATCCGAAGGAATGTAGCCAAGCGACCGATAGTATCCCAGCCCGCGGATGTCATCGACCATCGCCCGCTTCATCATCACCTTGTAAGCGCGCTCGTAGTCCACCCCAGCGACGCCTTTGTTACACGCTTCAGCGATGACGGCGGCCGAGTGATAACCCGTCATCGTGCCCGTCTCACAACCCTGTAGCGGCCACACAGGCATGCCATCCGGACTCTGTTCGGCCATGCGGATCAGGGTGTTCGCGAAGTCCGGCACACGTTCGGCAGACATCAGCGTATACATCGGGTGCGCAGCCCGATAGGTATCCCACAGCGAGAACGCAGTGTAGTTGCGCTGCCCCTTGTCCAACTGGTGAATCTGCTTGTCCATGCCCCGATAGCGTCCATCGACATCGTCAAACAGCGATGGACCAACGGAGGCATGATAGAGCGCAGCGTAAAAAATCTTTCGATGCGTCTCGTTCTCTGTCGTGATGCTGATACGAGAGAGCTGCTGATTCCACTTCTCCCGCGCACTACGGCGAACTCCCTCAAAGTCCCATGCAGGAATCTCGACCTTAAGATTGTTCCCTGCAGACTCTGCACTCACCCCCGAGATACCGGTCTTCACCAAAATGACCGGATTGTGTGCAAGATCAAAGAACAGCACGCACTTCAACGACTTTCCTGTGAGCGGCTGCGTCCCCGCCGGAACCTCCACACCCTCTTGATAGAAGACGATGCGGCTGGGCTGTTGAGAAAACTTCATCGTGAAGTAGATCTGCCGTCCGTCGCCCCACGCCTTGGTCGTCCGCCCTCCAGCCAGAGTATCCGGCGCGAGCTGTTGCAGCGAAGCGGTCACCACAGCAGACTTGCCGTTATACGCGTAGCTATGTTCCAGATCGACGATGATGTGGCCGGTCTTCGGTGCATCCTGTCCAGTTGCAAAGCTGTACCGATGCAGCCCGGCGCGTTCCGTGGCAGTCAGCTCCGCTCGAATGCCGTAGTCCTTCAGCAGCACCGAATAAAATCCAGGCTCCGCATGTTCATCGTCGTGGCTGAAGCGCGATCGATAACCCGCATCGGGATTGCTGCGCGGGCCCGGCACAATCTTCGACTCGCCGGTGCCAGGCATCACAAGAAAGTCGAGCAGGTCGCCGCAGCCCGTACCGCTAAGATGCGTATGGCTAAAGCCCATAATCGAGGTGTCGGAGATGTGATAACCCGAACACCAGTCCCACTCATCGTTGTACGTATCAGGACTCAGTTGCACCGCGCCAAACGGCAGCGTCGCACCCGGAAAAGTATGCCCATGTCCGCCTGTGCCTATCTTGATATCGACGAGCGAGGCAGGATCGTTTGCTGTATCGTTCGCTCTGGATCCGTGGACGATCCTGCTGAGTGCGCTGGCTTCAGTCGCTCCAACTGCGCATACAGCGGAGACACTACCGAGGAAGGTTCTTCTTGAAATCACTTGCACTCCATCGAATCGAAAGTTCCTGGCACATAAAGGAAGGCGGAGGATCGGACTCAGACGCATCCGAAGACAACGCAGTATATCTATTATTGACGTACGATGAACAGAATGGGAAGATTAAACAGTCAGAATAATGATCATTTGATCGCTATAAAGTCATTAATAGTGAATTGCTTCTCCCGCAACACACCAGCACGCCCTCCCAGGTGTCAGTCTTCCATCGCGATTGCTTACATTCAGGAATAAAGAGACGATGCATCCCTCGATCACCCGACGTCACATGCTAAAGCTCGCAGCAGGAACAGCGGCTGCGGCCACACTGCAATCCCTGTCTGCATTCGCGCAGGCCTCGCCCGGCTCTCTCTCCTCTCGCCGCCCCTCAGTGCAGGACCGCAAGTTCCACAGCCCAGCCGTCGAAACCTATCTCTCGAACATGCGACCCAGAATAGGCGATCCAGAGCTGGCTTGGCTATTCGAGAACTGTTATCCAAACACGCTGGATACCACGGTCGAGATGGGCACCTTCGAGGGCAAACCAGACACCGCAGTCATCACTGGAGATATTCCTGCGATGTGGCTGCGCGACTCCTCCGCCCAGGTATGGCCCTACTTAGAACTTGCGTCGAAGGACCCTGCACTGCGCCGCATGTTCGAAGGCATCATCCGTCGCCAGGCCCGATGCATCCTCATCGATCCCTATGCCAACGCCTTTATGGCGGACCTCGATGCGCCGGCGCTCGAGTGGAGCAGAACCGACGCGACCGAGATCAAGCGCGGCGTAGGCGAACGCAAGTGGGAGCTTGACTCACTATGCTACCCAATCCGCCTGGCCTACGGATATTGGCGAGCAACCGGAGATACCGCTCCCTTCGATCAAACCTGGCGTGCCGCGATGAAGCTTGCAGTGGAGACCATGCGTGTCCAGCAACGCAAAGACGGACCCGGCCCATACCACTTTCAACGAACCTCCAAGACCCCAACCGAGACGCTTCCCGGAGACGGCTACGGCAATCCTGTGCGTCCGGTAGGCCTCATCGCCTCAGGCTTTCGACCATCGGATGACGCCTGTATCTTTCCCTTCCTCGTACCTTCCAATCTCTTCGCGGTCACGGCCCTCGGTCACCTCTCCAAGATGGCCCACGAGATCCTGCACGACGACGCCCTGGCCAATGACGCATCCGCCCTTGCGGCAGAAGTCTCCAGCGCCCTGCACCAGTACGCCATCGCACCCACCCCCGAAGGAACAATCTGGGCCTACGAGGTCGATGGATTCGGCAGCCAGTTGCTGATGGACGACGCCAACGTCCCAAGCCTGCTCGGCCTGCCCTATCTGGAGAGCTCGCCCGATGCCACGTTGTACGCGCGGACTCGCAGCTTTGTCTGGAGCGACCGCAATCCCTGGTTCTTCAAGGGAAGCGCAGCCGAAGGAATCGGCGGACCACACGAAGGCAAAGACATGATCTGGCCCATGGCGATCACCGTCTATGCCCTCACCAGCCGCTCTCAAGTCGAAATCGCCCGTTCGCTCTCTATGCTGAAACGCACCAGCGCGGGCTCCGGCTTCATGCACGAAAGCTTCAACCGAAACGACGCAACCAAGTTCACCAGAAGCTGGTTCGCCTGGGCAAACTCTTTATTCGGTGAACTCATCGCAACCGTGGCAGAAAAGCATCCAACCTTGCTCAGCCACACCTAGCGAGCGCCACGTATGCGACACCCGAGACGGCCAGCCCACACGTAAATAAATTCACACACGTGTGTCCCATTCATGCAGCCTCATCGCGCGCGTGCGCCTTGGCAGCTACGCGCGAACCTTCGCATAATTCCAGCGTTATAACTCCTTCCATCTCGGTTAGGATGGTTCACACGTGCAGCACCGGGCCTCTGCAAAAATTCATCCCAACCCCGAGGGCACCATGAAACGCATCCGCCTCGCCCACGCACTCCTGCCCGCACTTCTTCTTTCCGCTACTCTCGCCCTCGCCTCCGACTGGCATCATGGCAAGCTCATGGACACCGAGAAGCAGGAAGTCCCCACCGGCAGCACCACCACCTACAACACCGACGCCAAAGCCAGAAACGGCAACTACTCCCAGAACACCACCGCCCACTCCACCGACGACACCGACACCTACCAGGTCTTCACCATCCAGACCCACACCAAGACCTACATCGTCCGCGAAAAACTCAACTTCCCCTGGTCTAAACCCGCAAACATTACGCTCGGCGAAGACGTAAAGTTTATGGTTCAAGGCAACAAGATGACCATCCTCGACGACGACCAGAAGCAACACAAAGCCTCCATCGTCAAGGCCAGCGTCACTCAAGCTCCATAGGCCAGAGCTCAGGCTCAAATTCAGATGCCATTCATTCACCCTCACCGCATGAATGGGCATCCGAGCGAAGCCCAAACCTACCCACAAGCACCACGCTCCCAACCCCTCCTCCGACGCATCTAATCGAAAGGAGGGTCAACCCGTGCGCCACACCCCACATCTCGCGCTCCTCACCTTAGCCTTCGCCATCTGTGGCCAGAGCATCTCCGCGCAGAACATCCAGACCCCACCCGCCCAGACTCAGACCCTGCCACAGCCCCAACCCCGCAGTCCCGGTGGTGACGTCGGCAGCGGAGCCGGCGACATCGGCAAAGACACCGCCAAAGGAGCCGGAGCTGCAGGCAAGGGCGTCGGCAAAGGCGCCGGCGATCTCGTCACCCTCCACCCTGTAGACGCCGCCGGGAACGTCGGCAAAGGCGCAGGCGTCGCCGGAAAAGACGTTGGCGTCGGAGCTGCCAAAGGCACCGGAAAAATCGCCAAGGGCACAGGTCGAGGCATCGGCAAAATATTCCACCACGGCAATCACGATGAGACGCCGCCACCCTCACCCAACCCATAGAACTAACGCCGGAGAAGAACTCCTCGGCAAGAGCGCCGATACTCTCATCGAGTGCGTAACTGCACGCAGCAATCCTCTACTTCTTCATCCGCCACGCGAGAATGTTGTTCTTCACCGCGCTCCCACTCATATTGTCGGTTCCAAGAACCACTTCGAAGTGCGGAACGCTCCCATCGGTGCGCTGTATCTGCTTCAAGAAGGGCAATAGCTGGGAGTCGTCCGATACAAAATCCAGGGCGCACTCGGTGCCTGCAATCGTCGTGCCCTCAAGGATAAGAACGTCTCCGTTTCCGCTCAAATTAGGCAGATAAGCAACAACTCCGTAGACGTGGTGCTGCTTGTCGGCTCGCATGGACTCCCACTGTCGCGGCTCACTTCCCTCGGGCATGCGGTTAATCACTGTCGTCGTCTCGTGCACACGATCATAAGAGAAGACAAAGTTCATATCATGCTCGAACAGCTGGACCCACGGATTCGCCTCCGGCGCTCCGCTAAGAATGATGTTGCCCTGTTTCAAATCATTAGGCCTTAGGTCGCGCGTATAGCGCACGTCGAGCTTGCTTCCCTTCAACTGCGAAAGTCGTGAGAAGTACTGCATCATCTCGACGTCGATCATCGACGTATACCGTCCGCGAGCCACCTGCAGAGCTTCTTTTTCAAGAGGTGTTGCTGTCGCTGGAATCGTGGTCCTGTAGTCACCGCTCAGATACTCCGACAGGCCAACATCTCGCTTCATCAATCCCTGCCAGACCACCAGATTGCTGTCGGCCAGAACGATCGTGGTTCGCTGTCCTGCTGCGAACATCTGGCTCCAGAAAGGATGACCAGCCGTGCGGCTCGACTTGATCCTGTTGAGAACACCCGTATCCTTCAGCAATAGTGCCAAAACCGCAATCGCAAGGATGGCCACCAGGCTCCATGCCACCACAACGTTTCCTGAACGTTTTCTTTCAACCTGGCGCGGCTCTTCGGGCGAGACAACCGGATCTGCAATCGGCGCTGGTGTCGAAGCAGCAACCACGGTCTCTTTTGTAAGTCGCGGTTCGAAGAAAGGGACGTACCCTCCCCTGGGAATCACGATCCTGATCGGCTCCTCGACTCCCTCGCCATCAAAATAGAGATCGAGTCTCTGCCGCAGACGACTCACCTGTGCCCGCACGATCCCATCGTTCGCGGAATCATAGTCTCGCGACTTGCCGAACACAGCCTCGCCAATATTCTGTTCACTCAGTTCATCCGCTCTGCCATCCAGGGCAACATCGCAGATATAAAGAAGCAGGCTCGAAAGCCGTTCGGTCTTCGAAAAGGGAGAGGACGCGACAACACGACCGACCAGCTCGCGACGAGAATCGGTCGCCAAGGCCCCTGAGTGAGTCGCCTCTTTATCGACGAAGATCATGCTTCAACCATGCAGGCTTCTAGTTAAGCAGGATCATGTAAACCTCGCGTAAACATGGTTGAAACAGCCTATTCACTGTATCGGATACATCCGAACCCAACGCAACGTTCGCATATTCAAGCTGTTACGTCCTGTATCGCATGCGTTGCAGTGATTTGTCGCGCTGTTGCAGTGATTTGCTTTGGTGGCTGCGAAGTCGCGGTGCTATTCCTATGCGAGCTGACGGAAGACACAGCAAGCAGAGTTCATTCCTCGTCAGACGCGGAGCCGACAGCTACCAGATAGACCGATTCGATCCATCTGAGATTTCTCATCAACCATGTTTTAGGAGACGCCGACGTGATCCGCAATCTTTGCATCCAGCTTCTCATCTTGTTCGCAGCCCTCCCCGTTGCTTCGTTTGCACAGGCCAATGCCGTAGACGCTGCAGTCAATGGCTACGTCATGGATCCCTCGAAGAGCGCAATCTCGGGTGCCCACAATACACTCACCAACGTCAGCACCGGCATCTCGCAAGAGGTGACGACCGACGAGAAGGGCTACTATCGCTTTCCGCTCGTGCCGGTAGGAGTCTATCGCTTGGTCACGGTCGCCGATGGATTCCAGACAAACACGCTGCAAGGCATCGTCCTCAGCGTCGGCCAGGAAGCCCGGGTGGACGTTCCTCTGGTAGTCGGGAGCGCCTCGCAGACAGTCGAGGTCGAAGCCAGCTCCGACATACTCGACACCGGCACTTCAACCGTAGGAGCAGTACTCGACCGCAAGGAGATCGAGAACCTGCCGATCCTCTCGCGTCAGGCATACAACTTCCTCCTGCTCTCTCCCGGCGTCATCGGCATGCCGACCAGCACCTTCTCCACAACTCAGTTCACCTTTGGCGGAACAGAGCGCTCGCAGTGGAACCTCGACGGCCTCGACGACACCCAGCACGGCGGCAACAGGCAGATTCGCCTCATCATCGTCACCCCGGAGGCGATCGCCCAAACGCAGACTCTAGCCAACGGATACTCGGCCGAGTTCGGCAGAGCCGCCGGAGGTCAGGTCAACGTGATCCTGAAGTCCGGCACCAATCAGTTTCATGGCTCGGCATTAGGGCAGTGGCGTCCAACCGATCTCCAGGCGATCCCCACCCTCGCCGTCGCACAGCCCAACCGAAGCTGGAGCGATGAGGCCTTCACCCTCGGCGGACCCATCGTCAAAGACAGACTCTTCTTCTTCGGACAGTTCGAGAACAATCCCTACACCCTCCCCAACGCCATCACCATCACTCCTGCCAACGCCGCTGCGCTTGGACTACCAACCAACGAAATCGGCACCGCCCCCTTTGGCGAGACCTATCGCACTCTGGTCGGCAAGGTGGACTACACCCTGAACTCCAAAAACAGCGGTTACGTCCGCTATGCGCGCTTCACCAACCATCAGCCCAATAACGACAGTGGCCTCAGCATCGTAGACCGCGGCTCCCGCTACACCGACCACCAAAACGGCGGCGGCGTCCAGCTAGCCACCGTCATCTCCAGCAAGCTCCTCAACGAGCTGCGCTTCGGCACCATTCAGCGCGATACCGGAGACTTCCCGGTCGTCAACAGCTCGCCCGCGGGAAGCGTTCTGATCAATATCAGCAGCGTCGCCGACATCGGCTTCAGCCCGCTCACTACCACCACGACAACCGAACGCAGCACCAGCGTGCTCGACAACCTCACCTGGACGCACGGACGCCAGACCATGAAGTTCGGCGCAGAGTACGATCACGAGCTCTTTGCAAATCTCTCCGCGACCGCACCTACCTTTACCTTCAGCGGACTCCCCGTCGCGGCGAACGGACGCCCTGCCGTCAGCGCTCTCAACCAGTACCTCGATACCGTCGCTGGCGACGTGGACTCAGGAACCGGACTGCCTTACACGTACACAAACCTCACTGCCTACAGCGGCAATCCCGAGATCCGCATCGCCTTCAACTTCATGAACGCCTTCGCGCAGGATGAGATTCGCATCACCCCCGATCTGAACATCAACGTCGGCGCTCGCTACGAGGTCATCCTCTTCCCAACCTTCGACGCGCTCGCCCCCTATCCACTCTCGCGCAGCGTACCCAACGACTACAGCGACATCGCGCCTCGTCTCGGCCTCACCTGGTCTCCCTTCGGCAGCCATAAGACGACAGTTCACGCAGCCTACGGTATGTACTACGACGTACCCGGCCTGGGAACCTTCTACAACGCCGCGCAGGTCAACGGACATCGCTTGCTCAACTATCTCGTCACCGGCACCACACCTGGATCGCCGACCTTCCCCAACGTACCGCAGTTCAGCGGCGGCGCCTTCCAGGTTCCTCCCAGCATCACCGCCTTCGACCAGAACTTCCACAACACCTATCAGCAGCAGGCCAACGTGCAGATCGAGCGAGAGCTTGGCGCAAACTTCCTCCTCACCATCGGCTACCAGTTCGCTGGTCTGCGCCACGGTCTCTACTACGCGGACACCAACCTTACCGAGACCGGCCAGACACTGGCAGACGGACGTCCCATCTTCGCCGGCACCGCCAATCGTCCGAACCCGAACTTCGGCGCCATCAACCTCATCCACTCCGGATCGACCTCCAGCTTCAACGGTGGATTCCTCACCCTGCAGAAGAGGATCTCGAACGGTCTCGAGTTCACCGTCAACTACATGTACTCCCACGCTCTCGACGACAACATCGGAGAAGGCGGAAGCATCAGCGATCCCACCAACCTCCGTCGCGACTACGGCAACGCCGACAGCGACATCCGCCACAACCTCGTCCTCCAGGGACTGTATCAGCCGAAGTTGAGCGCATCGTCTCTGCACTGGCTCAACGGCTTCGAACTCTCAACGATCACCTATCTGAACTCCGGCTTCCCCATCAACGTCACCGCCGGCACCGATCTCAACAACGATGGAGTCCTCAACGATCGGCCTCTCTTCGAAGCCCGCAACAGCGTCTACGGCCGGGGATTCTCTCAGGTCAGCGCCCAGGTCAAACGCTACTTCGACATCGGAGATCGCGTTCATCTAGCCGCATTCATCGGAGCTGAAAACCTGCTGAACACCAACAACCTGAACTGCAACACCACCACAGGCTGCACCGGCGCCGTCATCAGCACCGCAAACTCCAGCGACCTCTTTCGAGAGACAGCCGCCGGAACCTCACGCAACGTACAGATAGGTGCAAGCGTGAAGTTCTAGCGCATCGCGGAGGCCGGTGCATCATCGCGTCGGCCTCCGCACTTCAGATCATCGCATCCGTTCTGACCCACTCGAAGGAGGCACCAGCACCCCATGTACCTGCGTCGCTTATTGGCTTTTTTTCTCGCTGTCACGGCCCTCGCTCCTCACAGTTTTGCGGAAGTCTCTCCAGTAAAGAAGCCACTTCCGCTGCACGCCGCCATCCAGGACAAGAACTTCTATCTTCTATCGCTCTTCCAGACGAACTCCGTGGTTCGCAAAGCACTAGCCTCCGACAAAATCCTCAGCCAGATCAACACGACACGGCAGCAACATCTCAAGTCGGCAACGCAGACATGCCAGCAGTCTCTGGACTGCGTGCTTCAACCTCTCATCTGGACCGATGAAGAGATCAAGACCGTCTCCTCCGCACTCACTCGGATCTATCAAACCAACGCACACATCAGAAAAATTATTGATAGCGAGTTACAGTCCAGCGGCACCTATGTGCTCTACCAACAGCAGGGCGATCAAGACCTGCTCGCGAACGCCTGGACGCTCTGCGCTCACGGAATCAACGAAGTGCTCGAAGTCTACGGAGAGGGAACTCGCCCGCGCTACCCGAAGATCGACTCCATCTCTTTCGATGTGCATTCATCCGACTTCCAGCAGCGCATCGCCACACTCGTAGCGCAGACCTCAGAGGCAAAGCCACAACTCTTCTTCGAGCCCTCTCTCAAAACTGCCCTTCAACTGCTCGCTCTGAACCATCGCGACGAAGCCGCTCGCTTTGAAGCGATGGAGGAGACCGTCAACAAAACCGCTCTCACTTCCATCCCATCGACTCATTGGGACAACTTTCCGTTCTCCGTCATCGTCGTCCCTGGCGAAGGACCGGAAGATCCAAACGTCGCCCTCGCCGAGATCGGCCGCAAGCGAACTGCATTAGCGGCGCAGGCGTATCACGACGGCAAGGCTCCCTTCATCCTCGTCTCCGGTGGATACGTACATCCGTCTCAGACCCATTTCGCAGAAGCTATCGAGATGAAGAAGGCGCTCTTGAACGACTACCACGTGCCGGAAGAGGCGATCCTCGTAGATCCTCACGCACGCCACACCACGACGAACATGCGCAACGCCGCGCGCGAGATCTACCGATACAACATGCCGATGAGCAAGCCGGCGCTCGTCGTCAGCGATCCCGCGCAAACCACATACATCCAGAGCCAGATATTAGCGGAGCGTTGCCGAAAAGAACTAGGCTATCTTCCATACCAGATCGTCACCCGCCCCTCAGACACCAGCCTCGTCTTCTTACCGGCAATCGACTCCCTGCAGCAAAACCCATTGGACCCACTCGACCCATAGAGTTACAAAGGATTACTACAACCAGAGACCGTAAGATAAGCAAGCTGAAGTAGACTTCTTGTGAAATGTGCTTCACACAAGGAGAGACCCTTGCTTGACGACATCAAAGTTCACGTAAAGTTCAAGCTCTCAGGATTGTGGTGCTCCGTTATGTTCTGTTACATCTACGGAGATTATTTCGAACTTTATCAGCCTGGAAAATTGCAGGGAATGCTATCCGACAGGACTGCATTAGGCGCGGCAACCCAGACTACGCTGCTTGGCATGGCCGCAGTCATGGCGATACCAAGTCTCATGGTCTTTCTTTCACTGCTTCTGCCTGCGACATCAAGTCGGTGGCTGAATATCGTCTTTGGAGCCCTGTACTCGGTGATCATGGTTTTGGCCATACAGGGAAGCTGGCACTTCTATGTGTTCTTCGGCTTGATAGAGATTGCTCTAACGCTCGCGATTGTTTGGCATGCCTGGACCTGGCCGAAACGATCAGCTCCGTAGCGTTTGCGTCCCACATCAACATCTCCGAAGCCGCTTACTAAAACAGGGAAGAGGCAACATCGTCGCCTCACAACAACATTCACTACACGCACTACACCTCAGCCAACCCAACCATCCCCGCGGCCGTCACAGAGAACACGCAGACTCCAGCGCCACTCTCACCCAATGCCCACCCTCTACCCAGGCCGCTACACCACCCAGATCGAAGGCCCCTTCGTCGTCTTCCTCATCGGCCTGCGCATCAACCGTCTTCTCGCCGTCAACAAGTGGCTCCCCGTCGCCAAAGCCATGGGCCCCATGCTCAGCGAGCTCTACGCCAACCCTCAGCTCGGCCTCCTCTCCGCCTACTCCTCCGTCTACTGGCGCGGAGTCATGGTCACCCAGTACTGGCGCAGCTTCGACCACCTCGTCCACTACGCCCAGTCCCGCGACTCCGTCCATCTCCCCGCATGGAAGGCCTTCAACCAGAGCGTCGGCAGCGACGGAACCGTAGGCATCTGGCACGAGAGCTATCAGGTCGCCAACGGCAAGTACGAGACCGTCTACGCCAACATGCCTCGCTGGGGACTAGCCCTCGCCGGCACCCACGAACCCGCCACCGGACATCTCCGCGACGCAACGTCTCGCATGAAACCTGATGCCCCGCCAGCCGCGGACCCCAGCTAGCTCCTCTCTCAAGCAGACAAGCAGAAGCGCGCGCGAAGTCATCGCACCGGAAGCCCCTTCCTCGCGCAATCAACCTGCGCCGCAAAGTCCAGACGCGTTGTAACCCTTTCTAATCTCTACTACTCCAACAGTTGCGTAAATCTTGTGATGTGCCTCACGTGTGATTGCTTAAATCACGCGAACGGCCTCTCTCGGTCTGCGCAAGGTTCAACCAAGGAGCTTCACATGTTGAAGGTTAATCGCACTCTCGCCATGCTCGCCGTCGGAGCTGGTCTGGCCTCACCCCTACTCGCACAGTCCACCGGCGCTGTCTTCGTCATGACCAACGCCGCGGACAAAAACCAGGTCATCGCCTTTGATCGCGCCGCCAACGGTACCCTCACCGAACAGACGGCCTACGACACCGACGGACGCGGCAGCGGAGGCACCACCGACCCGCTGGAATCGCAAGGCTCCCTCACCCTCAGCCAGGACCACTCTCTCCTCTTCGCCGTCAACGCCGGCAGCGGTAACGTCTCCGTCTTCAGCGTCCACAAATCCAACCTCACCTTCCTCAACAAGACACCTTCAGGCGGCGCCCAACCCTCTGCTATCGCTGAAAACGCAGGTCTCGTCTACGTCCTCAACAGCGGCGGAGCAGGCAGCGTCGTAGGCTTCCATCTCGACTTCGGCGGCCAGCTCAAACAGATCAAAGACTCCACCCAGTTCCTCACCGGCACCACCACCGGCGGAGCCTCACTCTCCTTCAGCCCCGATGGTAAGTTCCTCCTCGTCACCGAGCGTGTCGCCAACAACATCGACGCCTTCCACATCGAGTCCGACGGCACCCTCTCTCCCATCATCGTCAACGCCAACCCCGCCCCCGGCACCTTCACCGTAAACTTCGCTCCCCTCGGATTCGCCATCGTCTCTGAGACCGGGCCTGCTACCGCTAGCAACGGCTCTGCCATCTCCTCCTATCAGGTCAAAGCCAACGGCACCCTCACTCCCATCACCCACAGCCTCCCTACCTTCGCCGCCGGCAACTGCTGGAACGCCATCACTCCTGACGGAACCAAGGTCTACGTCTCCAACTCTGGCAGCGATAACATCTCCGGCTTCAACATCGAAAAGAACGGATCACTCACCCCCATCGGCGGTACCGTCGTCGGCAACAATCCCACCGGCAGCCACAACGTCGACATCGCCATCACCGCCAACGGAAAGTTCCTCTACACCATCAACTCGCAGTCCGGAAACATCGGTGTCTTCGCCATCAACCAGGACGGCTCCCTCACCAGCCTCGGCCAGGCCGGTAACCTGCCGAAGTCGGTGGGCTTCAACGGCATCGCCGCCCTCTAACCTCATGTAAGGAACCAGACTACAGCACCCGACGTAAGCCACAAGTTGGCGGCGAATCACCACCTAAAGACACACAAGGCGCCACGAAGATCCATGTAGAAACCACTCTCTTCGCCAGCCGTCGCCGCCAACCAACCCCAAAAACCTGTCAACCCCCAATAGCCTGCAACTCCATCAAAACAAGCCAGATCGCCGTGACGTATGAGTTATCTCCCATTTGCTAGACTTTAAATAGATAGAAAAATCAGCCATAGTCTCCCCATTCGACTAATCCTGATTTGCTAACTCCTTTTGATGGAAATATTTAGCTATAAACCCTTTCAATGGAATATTTTGGAGGTGTATAGACAAGATAAGCAGTTGCAAAAGAATAATTTACAAGACATATGTGGGGGGGGGAGGGGTACCCTCCAAGTCTCACAAAATTGCAATCCCTGAAGATCCCGAGACTACGATGTTGCCATGGACATTCCCCTGGCTCTCAATCCGAAGTCCACGCTGCCGCTCTACCGCCAGCTATACGACAGCCTGAGAGCCGGAATTGTAGAGGGCCGCTTCGCAACAGGCACGCGTCTTCCCGCCTCTCGCACCCTCGCCATATCGGCAGGCGTCTCCCGCATCACCGTAACCGAGTGCTACGAACGCC
>NZ_LMUR01000018.1:1425899-1534266 GCF_009765825.1 Granulicella sp. L60
GCACCATCCGTCTCGACCGCCACGGACCCGATGTTTCCCACTTCCCGCAAAAAGTCTGGGCAAGGCTCGTCGCCAAACGCATGCACGAGAACGGCGGATCCATGTTCGAGTACGCCTACGACTTCAGAGGCGATCCAACCCTGCGAGCACTCACCGCGCGGTACCTCGCCCAGGCTCGCGCCGTCACCTGCGACCCCGACCAGATCCTGATCGTCAGCGGCTCGCAGCAGGCAATCTACCTCGCCGCCCGGATCCTCCTCAACGAAGGCGACCACGTAGCCATGGAGAGCCCCGGCTACTACTTCGCCGGAAGAATTTTCTCCTCTCAAGGCGCCCAACTCATACCGATTCCGGTAGACAGACATGGACTCAAGGTCGCCGAGCTGAAGAGACATAAAGACGTTCGCATGCTGTACGTCACGCCCTCGCATCAGTTCCCCACAGGAGCCTCGCTCACCCTGTCGCGCCGCATCGCACTGCTGAAGTGGGCCCGAAGCAGCAACGCCTTCATCCTCGAAGACGACTACGACAGCGAGTTCCGGTACCGAGAGAGCCCGCTGCCTGCGCTTCAAGGTATGGCCCCCTCCGCTCCCGTCATCTATACCGGCAGTTTTTCGAAGTTGCTCTTTCCCTCACTTCGACTGGGTTATCTCGTACTGCCGAAGCAACTTGTAACAGCGTTTCGAACGGCAAAGCTACTCAACGATATGCAAAGTTCGTCCTTTCACCAGCTCGTTCTAGCGGACTTTCTGGCCGAAGGTCATCTTGACTCTCACCTCCGACGGATGCGCACACTCTACGATGGTCGCCGCGCAACTCTCACGCAAGCCCTGAGAGATCACTTCGGGACAAGAGTAAGAATCTCCGGAGACGAAGCTGGAATGTACCTTCTTGCCAGCTTCCAGAGCAGTCTGTCAGAAGACGAGGCCTGGACTCGAGCCTTTCACGCGGGAGTGCGATTAGAGCGCCTCTTCTGGCCCGCTGGAGCATCCGTGAAGCAGCCAGGCTACGTACAGTTTGTCTTCGCATACGGAACGCTCTCCGACAAGGAGTTGCAGCTCGTCGCGTCGCGTCTGGCAACCGTCTTTCTCGCCTGAGCTCATAGAGTGCTGTAGCTCAGGCAAGTAAACGGTCTAAGAGTTAGAAGTTCAGCTTCAGTTGGAACTCCGTCGTTCGCGGACCACCAATATCCGATGTGCCGGAGCCGCGTTGAACACGATTCAGGTCGTGATCGGTAAAGCCGTTAGGACCGTTCAACAGACCGCTGGAACTGCCAGTCGTCGTATTCGCTAGCGTCCCATTCGTATAGTCTCTGAAGTTTGAGAAGTTCCCGACGTTGTAGAAAGCGATGCCCGGTACTAACGATAAGCCCTCCCGCAGACGGGTGATACGGATTGGATAGGAGACGCTCACGTCGAGATTGCGGTAGAAGGCGTTCTCCGGACCAATCTGTTCCGAAACTGGAACGATGGGTTGCTGCGTAGCCTGCAGGGCGATCAGTTGTTGCTGGGTGAAAAGGTTAGATGCAACCAATGCCTGGCCGGCGGGCGTCAACTGACCGGCCTGGGTTGCATTGTACTGTGAGATTAGTTTGTTGAGATTATTTCCCTTGTACTGATGCATGAACGCTCCAGGGCCTGTTCCCGGAACGAGATCGCCGATTGTCCCGTCGCCGGTTACATCGGACTGAAAGATACCTGCCGTTGCGCTGCCGCTGGTTCCACCGTTATCAAGATTGAGATCGGTGGCCGCCGCGGAATAGAAATGTCCAATGATGCCGATCTGCGGACCATACTTCAACGTTGCCGAGCCGCCGAATGAGACCTGATGCGTGTGGTCAAGTCCGTTGCGCCCTATGTATGCCGTCGGATGATCGAAGTCGTACGACGGCGAAGAGAAAAACTGATCGCCTACGCCTGTATTCCCTGCGTTGATAGCCGGGTTTGCCGTCGATACGATGCGCGACAGAGAGTAAGAGATCTGCAGATTGGAGCTCATGATGCCAGGCACTGGATGGGACTTCTGTTCGCGGAAGACTATCTGCAGCGCATCGTAGCCCGATCGGCCAACAGGCAACAGGAAGAGGCCTTGACCCAGAAGCGGATTGAGTCCGGGAAACGCCGCACCTGTTGCAACGGTTCTGCCGACGTACGATGCGGGATTCGTGCCATTGAAGGTGATTCCCGAGTCAAGACCATTCGAAGCGAAGTCGGCGATCTGAGCACCGGCTGCAATGGCGCATGTGATCGCCGCACTGCTGTATCCTCCCGCACAGCCGAAGCTGCTGGTCGTTACAGCCATGGCGTTCTGAGCGGCCGTGGTGTTGAGAGTGCGTGCAGCACCTACATGGTTCACATCAATCTGCTGCGCGATCTTCAGAGTCGAGTTGTGAACATAATCAACTGAGAGAATTCCTCCCTTGAAGATCTCATGCTGGATACCGCCGTTCCACTGCTCGGAGTAAGGCGTGCGGTAAGGAGCCCCATAAGCTTCGGTGATCGTCAGGTTATTGCCAACATAGCTGCTATTGCTGGCTGGGCCGACCTTCGCGGTGACGCTCTGAAACAGGTTCTGAAGGTTGATGAAATGCTGGCCCGCCTGGCCTAGGGGTTCAGAACAGATCGCCGCGATTGAAACGCCGCCATCGCTTGTAACGACGGAACCATCCGGCAGCGTCAGCGAGTTGGTACCACCGCAAAGAGTATGGTTTGAATCGTTAAAGAGACCCATTGGGATCAAATTCGCGCGGGCGTTGGTCGTATTGTTGAAGACATCACTCTCGTAGAAGATGCCGAATGCGGCACGCACTACAGTTTTATGATCTCCCGGACTAAAAGCGAAGCCGAGTTGAGGGCCAAAGTTAGCGTAGGGCTGATGGATCTTCTTACCCAGCCCAGCCTGAAACTGATCAAGCAGAGGCGCACTACCGGAGCATGGAGATTCCAGTGAAGGATCCACATCCGAGCAAAGCGGCGTTGGCAGGTCCTGGTTGGCGCGGTCCGTATCGACGCTCCAGCGAAGGCCCGCCGTCAACGTAAAGCTCGGAGTGATCTTCCAGTTGTCGGAGAGATAGGCGCCCTGCCGCCAATCCTCTGTTCCGCCACCCGGCAGGTTGAAGCCTGGGTTTTCCGTGAAAAATCCTTCTCCATTACCGAATCTCACTCCAGCGGCGAAGTAGCCATTCAGAGGATCGGAGGGGCAGGGGCCAGGTGTCCCATCTCCGCAGTTCGGTAGCAAGGTGGATGCAAGAAGGCTTACTCGCGGGGCTAAGCCAAAGAAGCTGGCAAAACCACCGCCAAGAATACGGTTTAGGCTATACCCGTAACGGATGAGATGAGTTCCCTTCGTCCAACTTCCGTCATAGCGAAATTGTTTGTCCGATTGATAGGTGTTTTGAGGGGAGTCAACGTTCGGGCCCGAATAGAGACCGGCTGTTGCCAAACGAAAGTTCAGACCCGGAAAGCCGTTATACACGCTACTGTTTCCATCGGTTCCATCTACCAGCAGATTGTGAAACTTCTCATAGCTGGCTCGGAACGAGTGAGTGAAATGTCCTGTTGCAAAGTCCGCCCCACCTGCGAGGCCGGGCGTGTTATCGCGATTGTCATAGATCTCATAACCCGCGCCGAAGTTTGAGCTGGAGATGTTGACGTCGTAGTTTGCACGAGCAAAGTAATGCACGCCCCATGGCCCGTCGTAGTCTAGGCGAACGGTGGAATATGTCTCGCGGAAAGGGGATGGGATGGTCGGGTACGCCGCCTGAATCGCCGAGAAGGTTGGGGCCATCGTGATAGAAACCGGTGACTCCTGCTTGATACGCTCCGCATTGCCGAAGAAGAAGAGCTTATTTTTAAGGATCGGCCCGCCGACACTTCCGCCAAACTGATTTCGCTGGAAGGGAGTATCTATACCGCCTGCAGTATTTGCGAACAACGCGCTATGATCCTGGAAGTTGTAGAAGGCTTGACCGTGAAGTCTATTAGTCCCAGAGTTTGTGGAGACCAATACCTGGCCGGTTGAGGTCACATCTCCCGAAACATCCTGGGTCGAGCGATTTAGCTGAAAGTCTCCGATTGCGCCTTGAGAGACGTTGAAGATCGTTGTACCAACCGTTTCGTCTGTGATGTCCTGGCCGTCGAGGAGAATACGAGTCGTTCGCCCCGAAACACCGCTCGTTGAGATCGCCGAGTAGCCCGCCTTGGTTGGATCAAATGATTCTCCACTCTGCAGAATTACGCCCGGCTCGATCTGGGCGAGGTCGAGGAAGTTACGACCATTAACCGGCAGAGAATCGATCTGCTCTCTCGTGATAACGTCACTCACACCTGCCTGGTCAGTGTTGACTTGAAGTGCTCCGGCGGTCACTTCCACTGTCTCTGTCGATGACCCGACTACAAGCCGGAAGCTTCCGCTTGTCGCCGTACCAGTACGTACGACCGTCTTTACCGTCAGCGTTTCAAATCCCGGAGCGGTTACAGTAACCGTATACGGCCCTGGATTGAGAGGTCCGATGCTATAGAACCCACTTGTATCGGTCTTTAGGGTCTTCGAAGAGTTAGTGTCATTCCCAAGTATGATGACTACGGCATTCGGCACGATTGCACCTGTGCTATCAGTGATCGTGCCCTGAATTGAACCACCGTTGACAGAGATTGCCTGCCCCTCTCCCATCACGGCAGTCGCAAGAACCAACATCAATATACTGAGTAGCGTCTTCATGAACTTTCTCCTGGCTTCCAAAGTTGAAAACATGGATCCGAGATCATCATGTGGTCCGCCGCGCTGCTCGCGGTCATCTCTCGAATTCCGACATGTAGTACGAAATCAATTCAAGCGCCTTTTGCTCTTGTTGTAATTTCAGGCGCACCTTCGCTTTTGAGTACGATATGGTTGGCCGAACACAGCTACAATCGCGTCTGGCTACTTCTCTATCCGCTTTGACGGGATATTACGGAACCACTTACTAAGCCATCAGTCGTACTTCACCGCAGATCATCTAGAGGATCACGGGAACGTATGCACTAAACGCTTCAGTTCCTGGGAAGTTGATTGGAGTGCCCATATTAAAACAGGACAAGACCAAGTCGCGACCACGTAGAAACGACTTTAGGGCAAGCGCAGCACGACTGCTATGGCCACCTCAGGAAAGTTTCACATAGCCACTTGTCACGATGTGCATATGTGTCAGGCGATCGAGTTAGGCACATAGACTATTTTTGCTTACTGTACAGACAGCTTCCTCTGCTTTGGTCCCCATAGACCTACCCGGAAAGGCACTCCAACAGAGAACTGCAGATTTGGTGTGTCGGGCGTTAGCCCCACGCCAAAACTTAAATCGATCGTTCGTCCAGGTGCATAAAGGTAACTCGTTCCCAGGCGCAGCGTCCCCTCCACCAGATAAGACGCAGGAATATCTGCGCCGTTCAACGTGGTACTCCGCGTAAATCGCTGATCCCAGCCGAGGGTCATCGAAACCTCTGGGTTTAATGCGAGGATCGATCCTATCTGGAATCCCATCGCATCTCCAGGCTTGAAGTGACCCACAGTGGTAGCTGCTGGATTGTTCGGATCGTTAGCTGAAACCGTGTGGTCGCCTGCAAAATTGGCTGTATAGGAAAGATTTCCGAAGAACACTACCGGGTCGCTGGACTTCGCCAGTGTCAGGTTTCCCTGAAGCGCATTGAATCCTGTTCCCAGCGCCACCTCGCTACTCTGCAGGTTATAAGGGTCCTTGCCTGTCGTGGATTTGAAGCGAACGTTTGCTAGAATATCGGGTTTCTTTCCACGTTCGGTTGTCAGCTGCCGTGAGATGCCGGCCGAGATATCGCCCAACCCGAAGCTGCTTGAAGATGTTTGCACATTGTTCGCATCCACGGTTCGAATTAGTTCATACCCATATGGAACTGTGAACTCGCCCTGGAACTTATGAGGTAATCCGAGTCTTGCCGTAAGGGACGGCAATAGGTAGTCCTCACGCACGCGCTCCGATGCGATATCGCCCACCACCAGTACTGGAAGCAGCGCAAATCCGTTGACTGTGACATGGTCTGAGGATGCGCTGAAGTAGGAGGTTGTGTTGTCGATCTCCAACGTTCCGGAGGGCAGCAGTAAGCCGCCACGCACAATCAAAGCCTGATCGAGCGCCTCGGTCGCCTGCCGTTCTGTGGTGTCGTACGTGGATGTCGATACGATCGAATTGATGACACGACTGGTTGACGGACTAGGTAGGACAGGGCGTTCGTCAAGCTTGGCAGAAGTAGCTCCACCGTTCACTCGCAACTCGAGCTCGCTTACGCGTTCCAGTAGGTTCCGGATGATGGCATCGCGCTCTCGCAGCGCATCTTGTAGTTTCAAATCGATCGGGTCTTTCGACGGAGCCGCTACCTTGGCCTGAGCGATCTGCTGATTCTGTGGCTGTTCCTTCACCGGCGTCGTCTGGGCCAGAAGAGTTCCCGCACACGTCAGCATCAAAAGAAGGCCTGATAAAACTCTTCGCCGCAACATCGAGCCGCCTTTCCCTTCAGTACAGATAGTTACTCGGAGCCACGACTCCGATCTTTCGTGAGATCACCGACTCGTCCGGTAGCAGCCGCGATGCAACAGACACACTCTTCTCTCCAATCATCCTGTCGTCCGGCGGATGAATCGTGAACACAATGCCGTTCTTCCACAGAGTCTGAAATCGATCAACCCGCATGGTCATATTGCCGAACCCCGGATCGCCCAGAATCACATGCCCCGCGTAGATACCTTTCACCACTACAAAATGGTCGAAACCCTTCACCCGTATCGGAACGATGACCGAAGTCTTTTCCATTGCCAGATCCTCAATCGACATGCCACTGAAGGCCTCCGCATGATATCCACGAGCCTCAGAGAAGCGCTTCAGGTCCAGTAGCGAAAATCCCCCGCGAGCTCGCACACGAACCGGGTCCACCCGATGCAGGATCCACACCACGATCGAGGTTTCAGGTGTTGGGTCTTTAAAATCGTAAGCCAGCAAGGTGCTCAATGCCGCAGCGCCGCAGCTCATATCCCAGCGTTGCTTCACCACGCCTTCGTCACGAATCTCTTTCATGCTGCGAATATTCTTGCTCGCCTGCACCCCGGTTGCGCCTCCAGTGCTCTGGGCGCGCGCGGGGGCAGAGAAGAGAGAAAGAATCACCGCTCCAGCGGAGACTAGTGACCGAAGGCAGCTCATCAGTGTTTCCCGTTCAGGTTGGACTGCAGAATGGTTCCGACCGTCGAGTTAAGATTGACGTTCAGGTTCAGCAGCACGTTTATATTCGAGTTCACAGCGTTGATATTCACCAGCGAACTTAGGCTCTGCTGTGCGCTGCCGTTCAATGTGAGTGTGCTCATATTAGTCCCGGTCAGCGGTCCAGTGAGGACTTGCAGCGTACCCGCGCCTGTTACCAGGCCGTTGGCCGTTGGCGCTGATCCTTGAAACTGCACAACTCCATTTGAGACTCCCGCTGTAACGCCCGCTGCCGTGATTCGATCCATGGCAGCGTCGTTCAGCGGTTGACCCGTGTGCCTGGTTGGGCTTTGGGCCAATCCTGCAGTGGCTAGCATAGTAAGACTCGCAATCACTAAAAGACGACTCATACATCCTCCTTGAAGCCGAGTGCAGCAAAGGCCGGAACTCCGCCGCTAGTGCGGAGTTCCGACCTGTAACTGCTTTTAGTGGACCTGCGAGATGCTGTTGACCTGGCTCAGCGAAGGAATCGCGTTCATGTTTGCCGAGTGAGCGATGTTCAGCCCATTTGCAACCATGCCACCAGCTGCGTTCACGATGTTCAACGCCTTCGCGTTCGACTCAGCAGAACCGGCGAGGGTCACGCTGTAGTTGTTAGCTGCATTGACAGTCGAGCCATCCACTGCGATGTTGGTCGCGGCGGCATTATCCAGGCTGACTGCTCCTTCAATGTTCTGAGTTACTGCGGTGTTCTTCACTGCCGTGCTGGAGCTCATGTCCGAGCTGCTGGTCGAAAGGCTCGCTACCGTGCTGGTTGCCGAGTCGTTCGAGGAGTTGATGTTATGCGACGAAGCATCGCTCTTGGACAGCATAGAGCTGTTGCTGCTGGCGCTGCTCGCACCGAAGGAGCTCATAGAAGCTTTGTTGGCGCTGGACGAAAAAGCTTCCTGTCCGCCCTTCGATGAGCTGGAGTTGGTGGCGAAGTTCTTGGAGTCGCCCGTGCTTGCCGCAAGGCTTGCATTGGAGGCCGAGTTGTCGGACGCACTTGCATTCAGCGACTTGTTCGACGTAGATGCATCGCTGCTCGCGCCGTTCGAACTGGAGCCAGTCTGGTAGTTGTCGGCGGCCGCCAGGGAAGCATTGCCTGCAAACGATCCGTTCGCCGCTGAACTCGTGCTGCTCGCACCGTTCGCAGCGTTATTGGCCGCTGCGCTCTTTGCTGCTCCGTTGTTGGTTGTGGCACCCTTGCCCTGCTGATAGTTAGACGATGCGCTCTGACTTGCTGCCGAGTTCGCGTAGTTGCTTGCCGAGTTCGAGCTGTTCGCACCCGAAGCATTGACAGCGCCGCTTGCATTGAGTGATTTATCGTTCGTGGTGCCGCTGGACGTAGCGGCATTTGCACCGAAGGTATTGCTCTTGCCTTCGCTTGCGCCTAGGCTCTCTGTGGAGCCCGATGACTTCGCTGCGCTTGCGTTCAAGGCACTGTTGGACGTAGAAGACTTCGTTGTTCCCGAAGATTTGTTATCGTAGGCCGACGCAGAAGCGTTGTCGGAAGAAGAAGAGCTGTTGCTGTTCGTGTTTGTGAGCGAAGCATTCTTCGACGCCGAAGAGCTGTTCGTGAAGCTGCTATTGCTCGCTTGGTCATTCGTGTACGACTTGTTGTCGCTCGCGCTATGGTTCAAAGAACCATTCAGGCTCGACGAGGTGGCATCTGTCTTAGACACGTTCGAGCTCTTATTGACCGTAAGCTGGCTGTTGGCACCGCGAGTGTAACCGCTTAGAGATGCCGTCGTGCCCGCAGACTGCGAGATGACGTTGCCCTGTGTGACATCGGCGCCTTTCGTAGTGCTATCTGCGGTCATGCTGCTGTCGTACACATTAACGCCGTTTGCAACCAGGCTGTCGCTCGAGTTCACAATATTAATACCGCTCGCACCGCTCAAGGCGCTTCCACTTACATTCACCGCGCCCGTATCCGTGGAGTTGACTGTCGAGTTATTCGCCGCGATCGAACCTGCGCCAGAGGGATCGCTTTGACCGGCCGTGACCTTATCCATCTGGTTATCACGGAGAGCCTGTTTGCTCTGTTTGTCGTTTGTGGTTTTTGGTTTGTTGCTCTGTCCGTAGGCGGAGCCGCCGACTAGAACCGATGCGGTAATGAGAGTGCAAATGAGCTTATTCACTTCTGCCTCCTGGGGCATTTGTTGACGAAGCGCGACCGTCTACGCAGCAGACCCGGCTGCACAGTGGACAAATTTGACGCACCAATCTGCGCGGGCCCGGCAGGAGATGGGCGCAGTGGGACATCACGTGAATATTTGAGTTAGGGCTTCAATACGGGCTGAATAAAATCAGCATAAACAAAAAAAGAAAAAATCATGCGATCGAAACGCTTCATAGAAGCCGGTCGCGTCGTAGTCCATGTCGTGCGTGAAGCCCGTTATTCCTAATGACTGTCATCTCTGTCTTGCATACATCGCGCGACAGATAGAGCCCGTTTCAGAAGCCTTCAGACTTCCGACGGCGTGATATATGCAATCGTCATACCAATTGCGGACCTTGCATTTCATGGCAAATATCGCATGTGTCTTCGAATACCATGCAGCAACTTGCAAATATCGAGGAAAAAGTTGCCCAGTTGCATCTACCGCAGCAGTAACCCCATGGCATGACCCGGTCGTAACCCCGGATTTATTCCTCTGAATATCTGAATAATAGATAAGCTAACTACTAGCAAGCTCGTTCCGGGTGGCATTGTAGTTAGTTTTGGCTCACCCCATTTTTTTGCGACAGCGAAAGTTATCAGCTGATTTCTACTTTCAGATAATCGACTAGGCAGAGATATATCGGATCATGCTGTAAATAATGCCGATTATTCACAGCATGGGCATAATTAGCGTTTTGAAATTGACAGCCGGAAATTGCCCGGTCTATAGTCGTCGTCGCACCTATAACGATAGCTCCTACAGTTATTGCGGGAATGCGTTGTTGTGCCCGAACTCTTTTCAAAAATCTGTAATGTATCCACTGGCTATCCTTTATGCACTACGTTGTTCTAACAGCTAAGAATTAATACTCAAAGGAGGGACGAAGGCCAACAAAATGCCGGTCACTATTCGGGATAATGCGAAAGTTCCTAGATTGTCGCTTGCTAGACGGCAGAATCGGGACCGCTTAGCAAGTGGCGAAAATCTCAGGAAGGCGGTGTAACGATATCCCAACCCTCGCGAGATTATCGCCACGATTTTGGCCATATAGCGACCTCGGTCTTTTTTTAGCCATACCATCAACGCATCGGCTACAATTCACCGACTCATCGAGGGCTGATTTCACGTTACCGAATTTCTGATGTTGAATCATAGCCAAAAAGTTTATGGCAATAAGCGAAATCGAACGAGTGCTACGTCGCAAGACCCCGGCGAGTGGACATTGGTGTCCTCTCATCTTATTGGCATAGTACGAGCATTTGTAGATGTTCAAAGGAATAGGAATTCGGGCTATGTCATTAGGGAACAGGCAGTACCTTGCGGCGATTCTATTTTTAGGTATTTCTGGTGCGGTAGTTCAGGGACAAGTGATTCCGGCGGAGAAGGCAGATGACGCTCGAGTGGAGCATCTGCTAAGAGAGATGACGCTGGAAGAGAAGATGAACTTGATCCGAGGTGGCGTGGAAGATTCTTCGGTCTACCAGGGGCAGGCAGGGTATATGCCGGGTGTGCCGAGACTACATGTTCCTTCGCTGCGTATGGCGGATGGGCCTCCCGGGCTGCTGACGCGAGTTCCTGCGCAGGCAGAGACGGCGACGATGGGAGTTTCGGCAACCTTCAGCACGAAGGACGCAGAGGCAAATGGTGTGGTCATCGGCCGGGAGGCTCGCTCCCTTGGAATCGATGTGGTGCTGCAGCCGTTCATCAATATAGATCGCGACATCACCTTTGCACGCGGGTACAATACCTTAGGCGAAGACCCATTGCTGACAGGCCTGATGGGAGCGGCTGAGATTCGCGGGGCGCAAGCACAGGGAGTGATGGCGCAGGCGAAGCATTACGTGGGATATGACACCGATTCATACAATGTGTTTATCGATCAGCAGACGCTGCATGAGGTGTACACTGCGCCATTTGTGCAGGCGGTGAAGGCGGGCGTCTCGTCCGTCATGTGTTCGTACAACCACGTCAATGGCCCGTTTGCCTGCGATAACAGCGATACCCTGAACACCATTCTCAAGGGCGAGATAGGATTCAAAGGCTTCGTAACATCGGACTGGGGTGCGGTACACAGCGTTACATTCATCAACCATGGGATGGATATGGAGATGCCTGGTTCGCTGCCACCAGACAGTCCCTTTACTGCATTCATCAACTCCTACTTTGTGACCGCCGGCGCTGAGACTGCTCCAGCGAGCAAGCTCGATCAGGATGCGCTGGAAGGTATTCTGGGAGGGTCTATTCCAGAGGAGCATGCAGCACCAGGCATGGATATGAACGCGTTCCCCCGCGACAACGATAAGACGACGATGGAAGCGGCGTTGAAAGATGGGACAGTAACTGAGGCGACGATTACCGCGGCGGCCCGAAGAGTCCTCTACGAGATCGATCGCTTCGGCTATCTGGATGGAAAGCAGAAACATACAGTGACGCCGCAAGATGTTGAAGCCAATGCGGCGATTATCCGAAAGACTGCAGAGGACGCAGCGGTGCTGCTGAAGAATGAGCACGCGCTTCCGCTAAGCAAAGACGATCTACAATCGCTGGCCTTGATAGGTCCCGGCGCAGGGCAGGTCGCGGCAATCGGAACGTTTGGAGAGCGCAGTCCGGGGTTAGTGGAGAGGCAAATTGGACCGCTTGAGGCTTTGAAGAAGCTCGCACCTGGGACCAATGTCCGCTACGCAGTGGATGACGATATGACTGGTGTACCTATCGATGCAGCGATGCTCTCGCATGAAGGCAGACCTGGACTGGTAAGGACTGTTAGCACAGGAAAGAGTTTCATAGACGCACAACTGAACTTTACTCATACCAATGGCAGACCGCTTCCGGCTAACGAAAGCGTGACTTGGACAGGAACGTTGAGCGCGCCGGGCGCGGGAGACTATTGGCTTTACCTACAGGTGCTGGGCGCACGTGGCATACTCTCGGTCGACGGCAAAGAAGTTGGGCGTACGGGTGCCGCAAAGGGCACGGTGCACGGAGATGTGCAACATGCGACGCAGGACAATGGATTTCCCACGACAGATGGGTTGGACAATGTCCGACGCTCGGTGCAGTTGACTGCTGGTCCGCATGACATCACGGTGAAGGCGAGCGGAGATACGTCGAATCATCCTGAGCAGATTCGTCTAAGCTGGATGACTCCTGAGCAGCGGCAGCGCAATCATGACGCGGCGATTGATGCGGCGAAGCATGCACATACTGCAGTCGTGTTTTTGTGGACGCGCGGCAAGCCGAACTTCGAGTTACCGGGAGAACAGGACAAACTCGTTGAGGACATTGTGGCGGTGAACCCAAATACGATTGTCGTACTGAACGTCAGCCAACCGGTAGCCATGCCCTGGATAGGCAAAGTAAAAGCGGTGCTGCAGATGTGGTGGCCCGGAGATGAGGGCGGTTGGGCGACTGCGGATGTTCTTTTGGGTAAAACCGATCCGGCGGGCCGTCTGCCCTTTACCTGGGCGAAACGTCTGCAGGATTATGCGGCGAACGATCCAGCGTATCCAGAGCGTTCGGCCAAGGGCGTCGATGGCAAAACGACGTTCTCCGAGGGAGTAGACGTCGGCTATCGCTGGTTCGATAAACAGAAGATCGAGCCTCTATTTCCATTCGGCTACGGGCTGTCGTATACAAGCTTCGACTACTCGGATCTCCACGTGAAAAAGGCGGCGGACGAAGGACTGGATGTATCGGTTCGCATCAAGAATGTTGGCAGTGTCGCGGGGGATGAAGTGCCGCAGGTATATCTGGATGCACCGCAGCAGAGGTCGCAGGGAGTGCAGTTCGCAATGCGTACACTGGCTGCGTTCGATCGTGTGACGCTCGCGCCGGGTGAGAGTAAAGAGGTTACATTGCACGTGTCTCCACGCAGCCTTGAATACTGGTCGGTTGCGGAGAAGCGTTGGGTGCGTTCGGATAAGAGACTGGTCAGGATTGGCTCTTCCTCGCGCGACTTGAGACTTACGGCTGAGAGATGAAGTGGAGTACCTCCCTCCTCCCGGTCAAAAGTGTGCAAAGTCTTCAAAACAATAGACCTAAGTCCGGACCTTGGTGCCGAGGCATATGCCTCGGCTTTGAGTACAGAGAGTCGCTTCGATGGGGCTCGTGCGCTCCCGTGTTCTAAACGCAACATCTGTGTCAAGTGAGGGGATGTTTTGGAAGGGTTTGTGAGAGGAATGGAACCCCGGCATACGTTCTCACGCTGGTATTCTGGGAGTATATGGCTGCACTAATCGACGCAATCGATGTAAAGCGCAAGATGTTTGTCGAGTTTGAAAACTCCCCGTTCTGCTGCCTGGAGTCGGATATCTCCACCCCTACCGCCAGAGGCGGTCAGACGCTGGTTCGCCTGAAGATGCGCAACATGCTCACCCGCGCCGTCTTCGATAAGACGTTCAAGGCCAGCGACAAGTTCAAGGAGCCGGACCTGCAGACGGTGGAGGCTTCCTATCTCTACAGCGACGGGGATGGCTCCTACTTTCTCGATCAGGAGAGCTTTGAGACTCTCTCGCTCAACGAGACGATCGTAGGGGACGCCCTGGACCTGCTGGTGGAGGGAGTCATCATTCAGATCGACAAATACAACGGCAATCCTATCGGGCTGCAGTTGCCGCAGCTTGTGGAGTTGACGGTGACGTATACCGAACCAGGTGTTCGTGGCGACACCGCCGGTGGAAGCGTGACCAAGGCAGCCAAGGTGGAGACCGGCATAGAGATCCGCGTGCCCATGTTCATCAAAGAAGGCGAAAAGGTCAGGGTCTATACAGAGACGCGCGAGTTTGCCGGGCGGGCCTGAACTGGCGCGAACCGGGCATTTGTTGAAGGGATCAATAAATCTGCGGCTGCGCTTCAGTTCAGGTTGGACCGAGGGATAACGCGACCCGAGGCGATGCCATCGTACCGGACAAGAGCTGATGCTCTTAGAAAAGGTAGTGGACACCAATGGCAAAACAAGCGCACATGGATGCTGCAAAGCATCACACCGAAGCAGCAGGTCACCACATCAACGCAGCCAACAAGCACGACTCGGGCAGTCACGATGAGGCTCACGAACACTCCAAGAAGGCCCATGAGTCATCTACGTCTGCTCATGGCAAGTCAACTGATGCACATGCGAAGTCGGCGGCATCGAGCAAGAAGTAGTTAGCACAAGAAGTGGTCAGTATTTGAAGGGGCCGCGGATCTCCCGCGCCCCTTCAAAGTTTAGTGGGAGTCGTGGATATGCTCAGTTTGCCGGAATACTTACTTCAAGGTGATGAGATTGTGCGCAGAGCGGCTGTCACTTCGTCCAAACTATATGCACTTATGGGTAGCTATCGTAGACGCTGAAATAGAGAAGCCCTACCCAACAGCAGCAACTTCCAACTTATTCTCGTGGCTGGTTCCGGAGGTGATTGGAGAAGGCGGTGGGGAACTGCTTCCACGGGTGTATTGTCGTGGCGAACAACCCATCATCCTTTTGAAGGCTTTACCGAAGGCGCTTTCGGATCCGTAGCCGAGCGATAGGGCAATCACGGAGATAGAGTCGCCGGAGTTGTTCAGCTTGTCGCCTGCCAGCAGCATCCGCCAACGTGTCAGATATTCCATGGGTGTCGTTCCAACCGTCTCTTTGAATCTAAGAGCGAAGACCGATCTCGACATGCCGATGCGCTCAGCGAGTTTCTGTAGTGTCCACGGATGCCCCGGATCGTCGTGCATGCATGTGATGGCTGCGCTCATCTGTTTGTCCGCAAGCGCAAAGAGCCAGCCGACGCCTCCTCTCGCCCCTTCGGCCACGTGCAGGCGGAGAGCTTGAACGAGCATCATGTAGGCAAGTTGCTGTGAGATCAACGAGCTGCCCGGCTGCGGGTCGCGCAACTCCTCCTTCATGCGCTCGAGCGACCAACGCATCGCCGCCTTATCCGATTCTTTCCTAATATGCACGATGGGTGGCAGGGACTTTAGCAGAATGTCGGCATGACTGCCGGTAAGAACGAAGTGGCCGCCGACAATATAGTGACCACCACCTTCCTTGCGCGGGGCCATTTCACCACTCTTCAGCGCCATGAGAAACTTGCTGAAATCAACAGGCGTGAGTGACAGATCGGTCGCGAGGCAGAAGGGCAACCCGTGCGGCAAGAGGAAACAGTCCCCGGCCGTGAGAAGCACAGCATCAGGAACGCCTTCCACTGATAGCCAGCATTGGCCAGAGACCACGGCGTAGCATTTGATGCCTTGATGTTTTGGCCATTGGATAGCCGTATCGCAACCCACCTCGAAGCCGCCCGAAGCAAGCTTCGCGGCTTCAGCAACGACAACACATCTGAGAGTGGATCCATGCAGTCTCCGGACGATCGAACCAATATACGGACAGTGTTAAGTATCACCTATCCATCGCAGGCCGCAGGCCTCACGTCGAGAAGCTTAGTCTTGGATGGCAGGCCAACAGGAAGTAACACGCCTAGTCTCTGACGTGTCTGTGACTCTACATGAGTCCGGGGGCATAGCCTTCGCGGTGCTTGATGAAGTCACCCAGCGATTTAGCAGCAACTAAGAGAACGCTAGTTGCAGGCACATCTAGATTGCAGAGATCCGGGCCTTGGCTTCACGTATGACTAAGCTGGCCTTTCAAATCGTAAGTCGGAACGCGGAAGGGCAGCCTTCTTCAGTGTCGCCTGTTCTTTTATCAGGGTGGTTTGCTCCATCCTGCTGATTTTTTCCGCGATTGCGAGGCTTACGAAGTGGTTGAGCGATATGCCTTCGGCGTGGGCGAGATCATTTGCCTGTTGGCGAATGGAAGGAGATAGGCGGAGTGGAAAGCTCTGGTGCCGCTTATATTCTTGGCTCATTATGCTCCCGTCTTGCTGCTCTACGGACGATGGAACCTTCTACTTGCTACCTAAAGCGATTCTGATACCAGAACGCATGAATGGCAATACAAAAATAGGTTACCTCTGTGCGGATGACTATCTTCTTCTACTTTTTTCATGACGGCAAAAGACCAACCTATATCTGCCTAAGTTATAGGAACGAGCTTCCGTTTCAAAAAAACCGACCACGATAAGTCGCTATTTTTGCGAGATATCGAAAGAAATTCGGTAGTGATATCACCACTGATATCAAACTGTAGCTTTATTACTTACCCTCTAAATCCAAACTCAAAGTCACGCGCTATATAGGTTACTGCAAAGATTTGCGGTTACTTTTGGAATCACTTTGCGTTTGATTTGGCCTTGGAGGAACCCATGTTTCAACTGCCCGGCAAGCTCGATGCGATAACTGCCCGATACCTCCCTCATTTCTTTTCCAGCTTAGTAGACACCGAAGTTTGGTCGGACTGGTGGCCGCTGACTCTGTCGGCCAAGAGACATAAACAGGCGCCGAAACAGAACGATTCCCCAAGTTCCTTTCGTCCCTGCCCAAATCAGAAGGAGTTCTCCATGTCGAGTAAATTGCTGCCGTTTCTGAATGCGGATCGCCTGAACACTACTGTCTTGAACGACAATGCGACTGGTAATTCCGCCGTATTGATCATTCTTCATACGACTGCAATGTTTATGTTTCTTCTTACAGTTTGCCTAGCATTTACAGGATGCGGATCTGGCGGATATGCCGGTGGCGGTGTCGTCAGCCTGTCGAGTTCTGCGGTTACGCTGGATGCCGGCCAGGCCTTCATGATCAATTCGAAGCTCTCTGGAGCGCCGTCTGTATCTTGGGCGCTTTCAAGCAACGCCTGTAACTCCAGCGGTTGCGGAACGCTCTCGAGCGCAGTTGGTTCGTCCGTGACTTATACGGCCCCTGCTGGCATCACCTCGCAGCTGCAACTAACATTGACAGCGGGAGTTACAGGAACAAAAGACGCCAGCGCGGTCAGCATCACGGTCAACCCGGATCCGACGATCTCCGGCACTCCTTCGAGTGGGACCGTAGGAAGTGCTTACTCCGCTACGCTGACCGCCACCGGCGGCACGGCTCCTTTGAAGTGGAGCGTAGCCAGTGGATCTCTTCCAGTGGGTCTCAGCTTTAATACGACGACGGGTGTTATCTCTGGCACGCCCACCGCTCCAGGCACGTCCAGCTTCACTGTTCAAACTACGGACTCCAGCGACATTCCTGACTCCGTGACCGCAAAAGAGACGATTGTGATCTCTACCGGTGTAGGCGCATCTGGGCCACTGACCGTTATCGGAGGAAATCCTCCTGCTGGAATAGTGGGTGCAGCCTATTCGACCTCTCTCGCAGCCTCGGGCGGAACCGCGCCTTACACGTGGAGCGTTATCTCCGGGAGTCTTCCCGCTGGTCTCGCGCTCTCTGCTTCGACGGGCGTTATCTCGGGAGTCCCAACAGCGCAGGGCACGTATGGATTTACGGCTCAGGTGCAGGATGCGTCAGGCAGTCATGCGAGTGCTGGCTTTAGCATTATGATCAACGCTGCAAAGAGTGCTGTGACGTTGACGCTTGGGAATCCTCCGGGCGCTACGGCAGGGACGCCTTATACCGGTACGGTTGTCGTAACTGGTGGAACCGCACCATACATCTGCACGATCACTGGGCTGCCTGCTGGATTGACATCCTCTGGTTGCACAATAAGTGGCACGCCGACTACTGCAGGAACATCAACGCTTACCGTAACTGCAACTGATTCTGGCAATCCAACTACAACGAAGACCGGTTCAGTTACGCTGACAGTCGGACCTGCCGCTGTGGTTCTAACGCTTGGCACACTGCCCAATGCAACGGTTGGAACTCTCTACACGGGCACGGTCGGTGTGACGGGCGGAACTGCACCTTATACCTGCACAATCACTGGATTGCCTGCTGGGCTGACTGCCTCTGGCTGCACGGTCAGCGGCACTCCAACCACTGCGGGAACATCCACAATTACTGTTACTGCAACTGACTCCAGCAGTCCCGCTGCGACGAAGACTGGTCCGGTTACTCTAACAATCGCACCTGCTGCCGTCGTTCTGACACTTGGCACTTTGCCTAATGCAACTGTTGGAACGTTGTACACCGGTACGGTTGGTGTGACCGGTGGAACCGCACCGTACACCTGCATGATCACCGGGCTGCCTGCTGGGTTGACTGCTTCTAGCTGCACGGTCAGCGGCACTCCGCCCACTGCGGGAACATCCACAATTACTGTTACTGCAACTGACTCCAGTAGTCCCGCTGCGACGAAGACTGGTCCGGTTTCTCTAACGATCGGACCGGCCGCTGTTGTTCTAACGCTTGGCACTTTGCCTAATGCAACTGTTGGAACTCTATACACGGCCACAGTTGGTGTAAGTGGTGGCACTTCACCGTACACCTGCACAATCACCGGATTGCCTGCCGGGTTGACTGCCTCTGGCTGCACGGTCAGCGGCACTCCGACCACTGCGGGGACATCAACGCTAACCGTTACTGCGACTGACTCCAGTAGTCTTGCTGCGACGAAGACTGGTCCGGTTAGTCTGACGATCGCACCGGCTGCTGTCGTTCTGACGCTTGGCACGCTGCCTGATGCAACTGTTGGAACTCTATACACGAGCACAATTGGTGTGACCGGTGGAACTGCACCGTACTCTTGCTCGATCACCGGATTGCCTGCTGGGTTGACTGCTTCTGGCTGCACGGTCAGCGGTACTCCGACTACTGCGGGGACATCCACACTCACTGTTACCGCAACTGACTCCAGCAGTCCTACCGCAACGAAGACGGGACCAGTCAGTCTGACGATCGCACCGGCTGCTGTCGTTTTGACACTTGGCACTTTGCCTAATGCGACTGTTGGAACGCTGTACACCAGCACGGTCGGCGTAAGTGGTGGCACTGCACCGTACACCTGCACAATCACCGGAGCGCCTGCTGGGCTGACAGCTTCAGGCTGCATAGTCAGCGGCACGCCCACAGTTGCGGGAACGTCGACGCTAACCGTTACAGCGACGGACTCTCACAGCCCTGCTGTGACGAAGACTGGTCCGGTAGTTCTGACAATCGCACCGGCTGCTGTCAATCTGACGCTAGGCACGCTTCCGAATGGGACGGTCGGTAATCTGTACATCAACACGGTTGGTGTGACCGGTGGAACTGCACCGTACTCTTGCTCGATCACCGGACTGCCTGCTGGATTGACGGCTGCTGGTTGCGCAGTGAGCGGCACTCCGACAACCGCCGCGACATCTACACTCACTGTTACTGCAACTGATTCCAGCAGTCCCGTTGCGACGAAGACTGGTCCGGTTGCGCTGACGATCGTCCCGGCTTCGATCACTCTAACGCTTGGAACACTAGCGAACGCGACAGTTGGAACTGTTTATAGCGGCACGGTTGGTGTAACAGGTGGAACGGCCCCATATAGCTGCACGATCACCGGATTGCCTGCTGGGCTGGTTGCTTCCGGCTGCACGGTCAGCGGCACTCCGACGACTGCGGCAACGTCGACGCTAATTGTTACCGCGACTGATTCCAGTAGTCCGATTGTGGCGAAGACGGGACCGGTTCCATTGACCGTTTTGCCGGCGCCGGCTCTCAGCCTCACTGGTGCTCTGCCGAACGCAATACTGAATCAGGCCTACAGCCAAACTCTGCAAGCTACTGGTGGAGTACAGCCCTATTCCTACAGTATCTCTACGGGTAGTCTGCCAAATGGTCTCACCCTCTCTACTGCAGGCGTCATTAATGGAATACCAACAGCGCCAGGAGCCAGCAGCTTCACCGTAACAGTGACAGACAATGAAACTCCTGAGCAGAGTACGACGAACAATTACGTTCTCCTCGTCTCTTACCCGTCAGGAGTAAATAACGGCGAGTTGGTTGGTCCCTATGCCTTCCTCTTCCAAGGTTACGACGATGTACTCGTCGGTATTCTCGCCTATCAAACCGCAGCTGTAGGAAGCTTCACTGCTGATGGCATCGGAGGGATCAATAGCGGAGAACTTGATTCAAACCACCAAACCACCGGAGCTGCGAGCAATCAGTTCCTTGGAACTTATGAGGTAGGCTCCGATAACCGGGGAATGATGGCGCTCACAACCCTTAACCCCGATGGGACTACAGCTGGGACCAAGATTTACGCTATCTCGGTCAAGGCTCCAGTCTCGCCGGCTACTGTCTCAACTCAGGCACAGATGGTTGAGTTTGACGATAATCTTGTCATCGGCTCGCGAGGATCAGGTTCGATACTTGCTCAGCAATCGACAGCGTTCACGTCCGGCTTGAGTGGTAATTACGCCTTCGGAGTCTCGGGTGATACATCCTGCCTGGTCTCGTGCGCTCTTGGACTTTCGGGCCCAGCAGCAGCAGTAGGACAGTTCTCCGCCGCTGGTGGTGCTCTCAGTTCAGGCATGAGCGACGCCAATATCGCTGCTTCAAATTATCCTAGCGAATCTCTCACAGGAACTTATCAGTCGGCCGATTCAAATGGTCGCCTAACCATGTCGGTCACCACGACCGGTACACCAAGCGTTTACCCAACAAATTATGTGGCCTATATGGTCAACGCGAATCAGGTGTTCCTCATGTCCGACGACAGCCATGCATCCTTCGTCCTGCTCGCTGGAACCGCTCAGTCGCAGACGCAGGCCAACTTCGATACCACGTCATTGAATGGTCCGATCATCGGCTACGAAAACTCGCAATCCAATCCTGGTCTGCTACAAACTACGTTGCAGGACACACTGAATCTCTCAACTTCAACTATCTTCCGTACGGTTGCCGCGTCCGGCCAATGCAACTTCACTAACGTTGATATTGCCGGTATCAATCAATTGACCAGCGCAATCAATAACCTTGTCGGATCGCTTCTACCACTCAACGCCTTGCAGGATCTACTTGGCACCTATCAATCTACCGGCAATGCCAGTTGCTCGGTAAGCGCCAATGGTCGTGGTCAACTCAACTACCCGCAACCGAGTAGCGTGCTGTCGGGCCTCTTAAATCTCCTCGGCCTGGGTGCGAATCCTCCTGCACCTCGCACCTTCTATCTCACCGCTCCCAATAAGGGCTTCTTCCTGGAATCGGGTTTTGCAGGACTCGGTAACTTCGAAGGGCAGATCAATCAGGCTACCTTCACCGTCGCCGACTTCGATGGAACCTTCGTCTATGGCAGCCTCCCAGCCGCTACACTCGCGGGGATCAACACCTCGGGTTCGATCCATGCGGATGGAGCTGGGAATGCGACCAGTGTGACCGATCTGAATGTAGGACTCGGCAGTCTTAATATTTTGGACCTCGACGTAACCTCTTCCGGCACATACACAATCAACTCAACTCCACCGTTGTTCTCAACCTTCTCGGATGCAAACGCCGGACGCTTTGTGTATGGCACAAACGTGATCTACGAGATTTCGCCTACCAGATTCGTGCTGATGGATACGAACCTGATTACGACTTCGCCAACCGTCACGTTGCTGTACTAGGCACCGGATTCGCTAACACCGGGCGCTAGTCCGGAAGGAGATCACACTGTGCGTCGAATCACTCTAGCTCTGGTCCTTGTAATCCTCGGAGTCTCTTCTGCCATCGCGCAGCAGAGACCCGACAATCCGGCATTTCTCGTCCCACGCTTCTCTGTCTCTCTGGGATACAACCACATGAATGCAAACGCACCTCCGGGACAGACCGATTACTTCGGCCTGAACGGGGGATACGTCTCCGGAGATTTCTACTTCACTCACTGGTTCAGTATCGCCGCTGAGTTTACCGGCGGTCATGCAAACGACATCAGCATGTTGGGTCAGGATCTCACCCTGACCACCTACCAGGCTGGCCCAAAGGTGTCGCTGACAGGACATCGCTTTGTGCCCTATGGCCAAATCCTCTTCGGCGGGGCTCATGGAAGCGACTCTTATTTTCCGACGTCGACCTCCTTCACCTCCAGCGCATCGAGCTTTGCGTTCTCTCCTGGTGGCGGCGTTGATATCAACCTCACGCGCCGCTTTGCTGTTCGCGCTGTGGATGCCGACTACTTGAGGACAACCCTGCCGAACGGCACCAATAACTCACAGAATCATCTCATGATCGGTGCTGGCGTCGTCATCAAGTTCGGCCAGCGCGACTCTCCTTCCACTCCTGTTCGGACGGCGGTTCAGCGCCCGAGCGAGATTCTGTTTACCTGCGCCACCAGCGTTGCAAATGTCAACGCGGGAGAGCCGTTGGAGATCATCGGCCATACCCTCACCGAACCCGATCGCCTCGATGTCAACTACACATGGGCGTCGAGCGGAGGCAAGATAGAAGGTTCTGGCCGAAGCGTCACCCTCAACACGGCAGGTCTGGCCAGCGGCGACTATCACGTCACCGGGCATGTCGCGTTGGTCATAAGTCCATTGACTACAGCTGACTGCGATGCCGCATTCCGTGTCACCGCGCGCAGCGTTCCAACTCCTCCTAGCGCTGTTCCGGACCAATCCGCGCTGCAGGCGAAAAAAGACGCGATCTTCCACGAAAATGTCCAGGATGCTCTCTTCGACTATGACAGTGCTGTGATCAGGGCTGATGCGCAGACTGCTATCGAACATGCTGCTCATTATCTGAAAGAGAACCCATCGATTCGTGTTCTCGTAGGCGGTTACGCGGATGAGCGCGGCTCCGCCGAATACAACCTTGGCCTTGGGCAAGAGCGCGCAAACAATGCACGCAACGCGCTCATCGCAGCGGGCGTTGACGCAGATCGCGTCCAGGTCATCAGCTACGGAAAGGAGGCCCAGGTATGCACAGCTCAAAACGAGAGTTGCTGGCAGCAAAATCGACGCGCAGCTTTCTCAATGCATCCCTAACCGGGAGTACGGCTGTTGGAGATAGTCGGCGGGGAACTGGATGAGAGGGGTTCCGTTCGTACACGTTCTTCGCAAGCGTCTTGTCGCCGCTCGACGCAATGGAGACCTCATGAACAGTTCATCCTCTGATATTGAAGTTGTTTCTTCCAAGTACGCATCGCACAATCCGGACTCCTTATCCTTTTCGGCGTTGATTCCTGCGCTTGCCTTCGCACTCGACCTGACAGAAGGACGTCCGATGGGACATGTCCTTCGTTCATGCGTCATCGGCATGCGCATTGGAGAACGAGTTCATCTGTCTCATGAGATGCTTGCTCATCTCTACTGCGCTCTTCTGCTCAAAGATGTCGGCTGCAGGGGTGATTCGTCATGGATGCTGGACTCGACGGCCTCGAATCAATATATAGCCTCGCCAACGGAGACATCTCCTGGGAACACTGGCCCGAATGCAGACGATAGAAGCGCTTCGCAACCTGCAGACCACCGTCCGTCATGGGGGTGGGCGCAACCGTTGCAGGGAGGCTCGAATCATCTCTCCGATGCCTGTGACACCAACTCGTTCGACGCCGATTCGTTCGACACCACCATTCATCTTCCATGTGAACGTGCCGCACGCATCGCAAGGGATCTCGGCCTACCCTTCGAGGTGAGCGAAGCGATCTATCAGTCTGATGAGCCGTGGGATAGATTTGAATCGTCCCTTGGCATACAGAGCGAAGAGATTTCTTTGCTCGCTCGCATCATTAAATTTGCTCAAGCCCTGGACATTGCTGCCGAGCGATATGGCCCCGCGGTTGCCATCAATCTCGTATCGAGACGTTGCAGCAGATGGTTCGATCCAGAGGTCAGTGCGGACGCTAACCGCCTGCACGAACAGCTCGAGTTATGGAATGGGCTGCAATCGCCAGAGATCTTGTCCTACGTGATGGAACTTGCCCCGGAAGGATATAGACAGTCTCCGAATATCTTCTTAGTAGATAACATCTGCCTCGCATTCGCAGAGATCGTTGATGCCAAATCTCCTTTTACGTTCAGCCACTCCACGGGCGTCGCCCGGACAGCGATCTCCGTCGCCGAGGTGATGGGGGTTGATCGGTCCAACATCAAGCTGCTGCACCGGGCGGCACTGCTCCACGACATTGGAAAGCTCGGAGTGCCCAACGTCATACTCGAGAAGGCCGGCAAACTCACCTCCTGGGAGTGCACTACATCTACCAACATCCCCGGTACACCAGAGAGATCCTCAATAAAATGCCAGGATTTGAAAAGATCGCTGAGGTCGCAGCGGCACATCATGAAAAACTCGATGGGTCAGGTTATCCACGAGGATTGCGCGCGCATGAGCTACCGCTTCTTGCGCGGATACTTACAGTCGCGGACATGTACGATGCACTTTCGTGCTCGCGTCCCTATCGAAAGAAGCTTGGAAGTGAGGAAGTGTTCAAGATAATGACAAATGATGCTCCACAAGCGATCGACCAATCGTGTATGGATGCGTTAGCGGTGGCGATTCAATCGGCTGGAACTAAATAGATAGAGATCTAACTCTCGGAGGCCTTCCCGGCCTGTACAAAAGCTTGATCCGAAGGGTCGCGTTGAAGCCCGCATTGTCACCAACGCATGACCATCGCTATCGCTGCTTGAGATCGAGGGTATACAAATTGCCCGCACCGATCCGCGGTTCGACGAGTGGTTCATTTGCAGGCGTCAGTCCTCCGAAGAAGTAGTTCACTGTCTCCAGGTTATGAAAGTCGCCAAGATCAGCGACTACATGAACTGCGCCATCCGGCACACTCACTTTGAGGATCGGCTCCTTGTTGGCTTGAAAGGCATGGACGTAGATAAACCTGCTGTCCCCGCTCCAAATTGGATCTGCAGCGCTGGTCGAGGCAAGCTCCTTCCAGCGCCGCTGTGCCACATCGTAGAGCATCAGGCTCTTCTGGTTGAGTGAGAGGGCGGCGATCCAACGGCCATCCGGCGACCAGCGTGGGCTGAAGAGTCCTTCGGAGTCTGGTACCGTTTCTGTTCTCTTACTTTCAAGATTCACGATCTCAATCGAATGAGATCCACTCTCTTTGCCCATCAAGTCTGGCTCCCGGCCAAACACGATGCTCTTGCCATCTGCGGACCATCCCGGATCTGCAGCATTGCGATCTTCATTTAGTAAGGGCTGCGGTGCTCCGCCCGCCGCATCGATCAGGTAGGTTCGCCAGACTTTGCCCGGGGTGCGAGCCATCACCGCGAGCTGCTTGCCGTCTGGAGACCAGTGCGACATAAATGCCTCAAGATATTCTGGCGTCAGCTGGAGCTTATCGGAGCCGTCGGCGGCCCTTGCGCGCCACAGACGCTTGTTGCTATCCGTCCACGCAACCCACGCTCCGTCTCGTGAGTAATCTACACGTGTGGCATCTGCAATAAAGGAAGGTGCTGCGCGGAATCCGTTTGCTCCGTCCAGCTTCTGCAGTCCAAACGGTTGTGCCAGACCCATAAAGAAGATACGAGAGCCGGACCGAGCAGCTACGGGGGATAAGAAACGCAATGGTCCGTTCGTCAGTTGGATTAAGGTTGCCTTTCGACCGTTTCCCTTCAGCTCCCAGAGGTTGTCGCCCGCCTGCAGGATGTATGCTCCGCCGTCCGCCGTCCATGTTCCGCAACATGCCGAAAGATGATTCGGATCCGGAGTGGAGACCTGTCTCGGCTCACCGCCTCCGCTGCCCACCTCCCACACGCCAGAGGTATGTGTCACAGGATCCATTAAGGTAAAGCGGAGCAGCTTGCCATCCGGAGACCAGCGCATCCAGAAGGCTCGCCCTTTGAGTCTGGCAAATGGAGTCGATACGCCGTCGTCCAGTTTGACCACAGCCAGATCGTTCCCGTTGGCATACAGAATGCTCGCTCCATCGGGCATCCAGGATGCGTCATGAGCGAGAACGCCACCGACCCTTAACGCGCTGCTGCCGGAAGAAGGCACAACCCATAAGGGCTGCTCCGAAGCGGAGGAGAGGTGGCTCTTTAGCAGGAGTTTCGTACCATCTTTAGAGATGTCCGCCAACGAGCTTGAGGCCAGATCGCGAGGCAACGCCAGTCTCTGAACTTCACCCGTACTTATATAGATAGCCGCTAGCTCCGGCTGTCCATCGTTCATCACAGAGGTGATGATGCGATCTCCGTCGGTGGCTAACGTAAGCAGGTTTTCCATGTTCGGCGGCCCTGTCGAGATGGAGCCGTCGCGTGTGATCTGTTCGACTTTCAGCGGAGGGGCGTCCGTCTGCCGCTGCCAGAGCCAAAGTATCGTCAACATGGCAACCAGGAGCGCGACCACCAAGCCTGATAGTGCTTTTTCCAGGATGCTCCGGCCGGGGCGAATCGGGTCGGGGAGTTCCTTGTGAACAATCAGCGAACTCTCATAAGAGGGGCTTCCTACAAGCGAGGTCGTTGGCTGAGGACCGCCCGGTAGTACAAGCACTTGCTCTGGTGAGTCGCTAACGCTCGATCCCAAGGAGGCTTGCGCATGCTCCGGTTTCGGAGAGGCTGGTTCTACGAAGCTGACCGGGGCGATAAAGCGATACCCTCGTTTGGGTAGTGTCTCAACGAACCGGGGATTGTCCGCCGAATCGTTCAGCGCTTCGCGAATTTTGTTGATGGCTCCAGCCAGCGCACGCTCAAAGTCAATATTGGTGTCAGAGCCCCAAATTTTTAGCTGCAACTCTTCACGCGTGACCACCTCTCCGGGGACGGAGAGAAGCATTGTGAGTACCCGGAACGGCTGCCCTTGAAGCCGGACTTTGAAGCCAGCCTTCCAAAGTTCGCCGGCTTGGAGATCAACTTCAAACAGGCCAAACGACATCCTGTTCGCTGTTTTAAGGATTGCCACCGACGATTGCCGTCCTTTCTCCCCGAACCGAATACTAAATTATTGTCGGCATGAACTGAGAGTTACAAACAATATATTTCTATAAGAATAACAAAAATAAAGGCTTATCTGGAAAGACACATTCCACGAATAATCAACTCGCAGAGTATTGCGCAAATCCGTCGTTCTGGAAGAGTGTTGCGTTCGAATTAGAAATGCCGGACGCCAGCAGCCTGAACAGAACAAGACTGTCTGTCCGAACCGAAAATCCTATGGAGAGTCAGTTATGACAATCACCCGAAAAAGAACCTCGATCCAACGGTCGCTCCTCGTTTTTGTACGCGGCGCACTCCTGCTGAGTTCACTCTGCTTAGCCGTACACGTTCGGGCATTTGCCCAGGCCGACTCCGGGCGCGTTGTCGGAACCGTAACCGATAGCACGGGGGCGATCATCCCAGGCGCGACCCTGACCATTACGAATCTTGCGACAAGCGCCATTCGCGTCGACAAAGGAAGCCCCATCGGAGAGTTCAATATCCCGGCCCTCGCACCGGGCAACTACTCCGCCAAGATCGAAGCTGCCGGATTTCAATCGCAGACGCTCAACTTCTCGGTCATCGTGACCCAGGTTCAGACGCTCACCTTCAAGCTTAGTCCCGGCGAAGCCTCGACGACCGTAGAAGTGACCTCCGCTGCGTCTTTGGTCAATACGACCGATGCCACCCTGGGAGAGACGGTCAGCGAAAAACAGATCACCGAGCTGCCTCTGAACGGACGAAACGCCCTCAACCTGGCATTGCTGACGCCCGGCGTCACCCAGGGAACGAAGGTAGAGTACGGCCAGGACACGGTCAACCGCTTCAGCGACTCAGGTGGAGGCGCGATCTCCGTCAACGGCCTGCGTTCTCAGGCGAACAACTTCATCCTGGACGGCGTGGACAACAATGACGGACTGCAGAACGTCATTCTGTTCTTCCCTCCAGTCGACGCGACGCGTGAGTTCAAGGTGGCAACGAACGTAGCTCCCGCACAGTATGGCCGCGCTGGCGGCGCCCTGGTCGTAAGCTCTATCCGTTCCGGTACCAACTCGATCCACGGTTCGGCGTTCGAATTTTACCGAAGCAACAAGTGGGCGGCTAATCCGAACTACCAGTTTCTGGATGCGCCTGCCACGCCGAATCCGCCGTACCGGCGCTCCCAGTTTGGTGGCTCCCTCGGTGCTCCAATCATCAAGGACAAAGTCTTTATCTTTGGCGACTATCAGGGCACCCGCATCGGTTCGCCCGATGGCACTCACTACGATACGGTACCAACCGCGCTGATGCGCCAGGGAAAATTCCAGGAGTTGCTGAATCCAGCGCTGAATGGCGGGAACTTCGATACCACCTTCCCGATCTGCGTTCCGAACTCTGGAAATCTCAACGGCAACCTCGCCGCAAACAGCAAGGGCCAGATCTACGATCCGCTGACCTGCACACCGTTCGTCGGAAACATCATCCCAACAGCTCGTCTTAACCCTGCTGCGTTGAACTACTTCAATGCCTTCCCGATGCCGTCACGTACAGACCGCGTGCTGCAGAACTACCTGGTGCAGAACAGCTCGGCTTCGAAGTACAACACCTTTGATGTACGTCTGGACTGGAACGCATCGCCGAGTGATCTGTTCTTCTTCCGCTTCTCCTACGACAACTCCACATCAGACAACCAGTCCGAACTTCCGCAGCAGCCCGGCCAACCGCCGCTCTCTGCGAACGGTTCCGAGAACTTCGGTCGTGGCCGAGGATATGACCTTGGCTACACTCATATCTTTTCCGCTCGCATTGTTAACGATGCACGTATCGCTTACAACCGCGACAACTATGGCTTTGCGCCATCCAATAACGGAATCAATGTTACTCAAGAACTTGGCATGATGGGCCCGAGTGGTCCCTCATCCACAGCAGGAGGTCCGCTGATTGGCGCTAGCGGAAACGAGATTGAGTACACCGGTGACTACGGCCTGTTCGCCGTACCTCAGAATGTGATTGAGGTAACGGACACCCTGAACCTGAATCTCGGCAGCCACTCGCTGAACGTCGGTGGAACGTTTCTCCGGCGTCAGGTTAACTTCTTTCGTCCAATCTCCGGTAAAGGCTTCTTCGCCTTTGCGAACAACGGGTCCGACTTCACGGGATACGAGACCAGCGAGATGTTGGCTGCGCCTGTAGACAACTACTCCATTGGCGCTCAGACCGGCTACTTCGGTAATGTGAGCCAGGAAGATGCCGTCTTCGCCCAAGACGACTGGCGCATCACGAAGAGGCTCACACTTAACCTTGGAATCCGGTGGGACCTGCTGACCTGGCCTTACGAAGAGCACAACCAGCAGGCTTCTTTTGATATCGCAACCGGCCACATCCTTGAAGCCGGAGTGAATGGTGTTTCAAGAAGCATCATCAACCAGGACTATCTGAACTTCGCACCGCGTGTCGGCTTTGCCTACGATCTAAGCGGAGATGGTAAGAGCGCGCTCCACGGTGGTTACGGCATCTTTTACTTCCCCGACTACGGCGGAATCAGCAACCAATTAGGACAACAGCCACCGTTCGGCGGATCCGTTACGTACTACGCCTTCAACGGCTTCTGCGGAACCTTCACCGGTCAAACCGCAACAGGGACTCCCTATAGCTGCCCCGGTTACACAACCGGCACATCCGCGACTGCGGCTTTGCCCAAGCCCGGATTCCCCAACTTCGATCCCAACAATCCTCCGCAGGGACTTGGCGGACTCGCGGTTAATCAGAACAACCAGCACAGCCGCATCCAGGAGTACAACCTCCAGCTTCAACAGCAATTGAGCGCAAGGGATGTGTTCTCCGTAGCCTACGTCGGCACGTTCAGCGATCGCCTTTCAACGTACTACACCTACAACACCTACACCATCGGTGCAACCACCAAGCCGTTCCCGAATCTTGGCGGCATTACCTATAACAACTACAACGGGTCTGGAAACTACAACGGCCTGCAGCTGCACTTTGAACACCGAGGCACAAACTTCACCGCAACGGGAGCCTATACCTGGTCCCATGCACTCGACAACTCTGTGAGCGCCTTTGGTGGTACGCCGGCAACCATCCTGCTCTACTACGATCAGAAAGCGAACTACGGCAATGCAACACAGGACCAGAGGCACTTCTTCAGCTCTTCCTTCGTCTACAACCTGCCCTTCGGGCATGGTAAGCAGTTCATGGGAGGCGCAAACCGTCTACTGGACCTTGCGGTCGGCGGGTGGCAGATCAACGACATCGTACTGCTCGCCACCGGGCAACCGGTCGACCTCTCTGCACAGGGAAGCGCCGCACCGGGCAACCGGCCAGACTTGGTCGGGCCGATCAAATATCCGAAGCAGATCAACGATGGCTATTGGTTCGATCCCACCTCCTTCTCCAGCTCCATTCCTACGGTTCTGTCGACAGATGGAACCAACCAAAGCATCTATACGAGAGTAGGCACGCTTGGACGCAACCAGGTCTATGGTCCGGGCAGCCGAACCATGAATCTGGGGTTGCAAAAAAATCTCCATCTAACGGAGAGCAAGTATCTGGAACTCCACGGCGATGCTTTCAACGTCTTCAACACTGCAAACTTTGGCAACCCAGGGAACGCCCAGGGAGACCCAACTACCTTTGGCAAGATCACCAGCCTCTTTGGGCAAGCTCGTCAGATCCAACTGGCAGCCCGCCTGGTCTTCTAAGGGAAACTACAGCGGGCAGCGCGGAGATATTTCGCGCTGCCCGGTCGTAGTTCTTACATCTTCACGTCTTGCTCAGATGAAAGCAGCAGGAGAAGACGCGGAATGCTCCTGCAAAACCATCAAGTCTGCGACAGAACGATCTGTCTGTGGGCAGAGGCCAGGGTCGGCGAAGGTTGAGTTCCTACTGCATCTTCAAGCTGATTTGTTGCAACGTCTTTTCAAATTCTGCCAACGGAACCCAGAGATCATGAAGACTTCCATACATTCAAAAATACTTCTTGCGAACGCCCTGCTTGTCTTCGCTCTCGGCGCTTCGGCGCAGATGCCTGATGTACCACTGAGCCCCACCACCAAAGCACTTGGTTCCACCGAAGCGCGGACGCTGCCTCCGGGCCTCGACGCGAGTGTGATCTATGAGATCTTTCCGCGTTCGTTCTCGCCTGAAGGAAACCTCAATGGCGTTACGAAAAAGCTCGATGATCTGCAACATCTGGGTGTCAACGTACTTTGGCTTATGCCGCTGCACCCCGTTGGGCAGATTCAAAAAAAGGGGACAGAAGGCAGCCCCTACGCAGTGCGCGATTACTACGCCATCAACCCAAGCTACGGCACGAAAGACGATCTGCATCGCCTCGTCGATGAAGCGCACAAGCGAAATATGAAGGTCATCATCGACATCGTTGCAAATCATACGTCCTTTGACAGCGTGATGATGTCGCACCACAACTTCTATAAGCACGACGCGCAGGGAAAAGTACTCTCGCCTTACGACTGGACCGATGTAGCAGCGCTCGATTATACGAATCCCGAACTGCGCCGTTACATGACGGACATGCTCCTCTACTGGATCAAGGATTTCAACCTGGATGGATTTCGTTGCGATGCCGCTGGCGAGATACCGACCGACTTCTGGGAGAACGCACGTAAGGAGCTGGATCGCGTCCATCCCGGTCTCATCATGTTGGCCGAAGCTTCAAAGCCGGAGTTGCTTCGCAGCGCTTTCGACATCGACTACTCCTGGCCCTTGATGGGAGCGCTGAACAATGTCATCGAACACGGAGCGCCGGCGAGTTCCGTGGAAGCGACCTTCGAGCAAGAGCAGAGGCTCTTTCCGAAGCACTCGGTGCACATGCGCATGTTCGACGACCACGATGAGCAGCGCGCCCTCGCACGCTATGGAGTTGGCGGTTCGCTCGCCGCTGCGGCGCTCATCTTCACCTCTGATGGCGTCCCGATGATCTACAACGGCATGGAGGTAAGCGATCCGACAGAGTCCGGCGCACCCGCCCTATTTGAGCCGCTGAAGATCTGGTGGCAGGCAGGCGAGATGCGCCCGGAGTTCTCCAGGTTCTACGACTTCATGATTCATTTTCGTGAGCGCCAGCCTACCCTGATCCACGGAGACACAGTGTGGCTGCACAACTCGGATGAAGCGCACATCGTCAGCTTTTTGCGGCGCACCGCGGACGAAGAGTTTCTGATTACGATCAACCTCTCCAACGTTCCATTCCGCGGGACGGTGGAAGTCTCAGACGCATGGGAAGAGGTCAAGGTGCCAGTCGCTCAGAGACGTCACAACACGGGTGCGTCGGACGAGAAGAACGTTGATGTCCGTCAGAGCGCGCTTCCCGCTTTGTCCTTGGGCGCATTTGAATTCCGCATCTTTCATCGGAACCGAAACCCTTCGGCCAACCGAACCTCGGCTAACTAGTGTTTGGCAAGGCTTACTCTCCGCCGTCGTCCTGGGCATTTTTGACACGTCGATTTTTCTGCGGCCACACGTTCGCGGTGTGGAACGGCGGTACACAGACATTGGCGAAGTCTGATCCGCGCAGGCCGTGCGTAATGGGTACTCAAAGGAGATTGCAAATGAACAGAGTGAAGATTGGCATCTTTCTGTCGGGACTAATGTTGTTACTGCCAGCGGCGCAATTGGCAAGTGCTCAAACGCCCAAGTCCTTCGATGTGACCCAGTATGGCGCGACCGGAGACGGCGTCACGTCCGCCACCAAGGGCATCACGGCAGCAATTGAGGCCAGCGCCAGCGCCGGAGGAGGAACGGTCTACGTTCCCGCAGGCACCTATGTCACCGGCACGATCCACCTGAAGAGCAACGTCACTTTGTGGCTTTCATCCGGTGCGACTTTGCTCGGAACCAAAGATATAACCGCGTATCAGTCTGTTGCGCCAGGAGGATCCGGGCGGGATTGGTATGACGCCCTCATCGTCGCCAAAGATGTGCATGACGTGGCCGTCGTTGGCCCAGGCATCATCGATGGAAACCACGTCTCCAATCCAAACGGTGAGGAGCACATACGAGGTCCGCACGCGCTCCTCTTTTTCAATACCGAAAACGTGACCGTCCGCGACGTCACGATCAGAAACGCTGGAAACTACTCCCTCATCCTGCGCCATGCCGAAGGAGTGACCATCGATGGCCTGAAGACCCTCGGTGGATGGGATGGCATCAACATGCACGACGTCAAGAATGCGACTATCTCAAACTGCCGCCTCTCCACCGGAGACGACAGCCTCGCAGGCGCCTATTGGGAGAACGTCACCGTCAGCAACTGCATCCTTAACGCTGCGGCAAACGGCATTCGTGTCGGCGGGCGTAACGTTCTGATCTCCGACACCATCATCTACGGACCGGCCAAGACGGCGAGCGGCACATCTCTACGAAACGTTACCGAAGCAGGCTTCCAGATTCTTCCCAACGGGTCAGGTAACGGCAACAAATATGCAGCACCCAGTCCTGTCGATAACATGGTTCTCTCCAACATCACCATGATCAACACAGGCACGCCCATCTACGTGGCTTATAGCGCGGATGCTCCATACAGCGCACGAAACCTTGGAGTGGGCCGCATCATCGTCAACAATCTCACAGCGTTGCAGGCTGGTAGAACGCCGATCTACATCTCTGCTCCGAAGGACAATCCCGCCAAATCGATCATCCTGACAAACGTCCGCATCACTTTTGCAGGAGGCGAAACCCCGGCGCAGTCGGAAGGCCAGGGCTTCAGTCCGTACTCCGTTCTCAACTCCTACGGTGTCTTTGTTCGCAATGTAGAGAGCGTCGAACTTCATGACGTTCGTGTTGGCTCGACTGTGGCGGATTTCAGGCCCGCGTTCTTCGGAGAAAACGTCGGCCTCCTTGAACTCGATCGCTTCCACGCTGAACGCGTCCCAGGAGGTTCTCCATCGATTGAAGCCGCAGGCATTGGCCGGCTTGTCATCGACGGAAAGCAAGCAGCCGTTGCGAAGGTCAGCGTAAGCGCTCTTAAAATGCCGCAGGCTCCCGTAACAGCAGGAGATCCATTCGCGATTACCGAGACCATTCAAAACCTGGGCGCAGAAGGTCTCGCGGAGATTCCCCTGCAGATCGGAACGCAGACCGTGCCTCGGAGCGTGTGGCTCGATTCCGGTGAGAAGACAGACGTAACCTTTACCAATCTGCAATACGCCGAGGCCGGCGAAGCCCCGCTGCACGCTGGACAACTTAGCAAAGTTCTTCCTGTCGCTCAGAAGAATCCCGCACAGCCAGTTAGCGCGCCTTTCAAGACATTCCACAACGTCACCTTCGCATTCGACCAATCCAACAACAGCTTCTACATCCGAGCAGAGGGCGACTCTACCGTCATGCACTACGGCGATCAGTACGGCTCCATCTATCTCAACCAAGCCCTGCCGCCCAACAGCACGGTCGTCGTCAAGGTAGACAACCCTGATCTGCGCAGCAACTGGCCAGGCCTCTCCGGAATTATCGTGAGAGACAAGATCGACCAACCCGGCAGGCCCGGCGCCTACGTGATTCTGGGATCTTCGCCCGCCGCAGGCACCTACCTCGAATGGGCGGGACACGATAGCGGCGTGCTCAATCAGCATGCTGAGGCAGAAGGATTCACCATCTGGCCGCACTGGCTCAAGCTGCACAGACAAGGCACCAGGTTTATCGCGTCCTCCAGCACAGACAATGTGCACTGGACCCAGGTTGGTCAATGTGATGTGCCCGACGCAACCGGAGCTCTGGATGTCGGCATGTTCGCCTTCCGCAGCAGCAACCGCTTCACGGAGTTCGCGGTAAGCGCTCAATGATGATGGCAGGAAGAATCGCTCTGCAAAAACAAAAACATCTCTCAACGCATTGCGTCCCCGGGAGGACCATGTCATCCATTGCATCCAATCGGATCTCGGCTGCAATTCTGTTTCTTCTTAGTCTGCCAGCCGCAAGGATTAACGCTCAGCAGTTGATCCCAATGCCTAACGGCATAACAGCCGTCAGCGCAGGCACGACCATACAGGTGACTGCGCTTCGTAACGACATCCTTCGCGTCCGTGTATGGAGGGGTGATGCTGTGCCCGAAGATGCCTCCTGGGCCGTTCTTACTTCAGCCCGAACCAGCTCTGTGCGGACCGTGCCGGAGCCGAACGGTTTCGCAACCACGCAACTGCGCGTCACCCTCGACGACCAGCTTCGCCTCAAGGTGAGTGATCTTGCTGGCAACGTCCTGCAGGAAGATGCTGCACCTGTGCAGTGGAAGGGAAGCCAGTTCACCGTCAGCAAGACCCGCACGGCGACGGATCACTTCTACGGCCTTGGCGACAAGCCCGGCCCACTCGACCGCTCCGGCGAAGCCTTTACCATGTGGAACACCGACTCCTTCGGCTGGCAGAGTTACACCGATCCCATCTACAAGAGCATTCCGTTCTTCATGGAGATCAATCACGGCCGCGCCCTCGGTCTCTTCCTCGATAACACCTGGCGCACCAACTTCGACTTCGGGCGCGCCAATCCTGCCGAATACAACTTCGGCGCACTAGATGGACCCTTGGACTACTACCTCATCTATGGCCCGGAGCCCAAGCAGGTAGTCACCGATTGGGCCTGGTTAACCGGCCCCACGCCGCTGCCTCCTCTCTGGTCCCTCGGCTTCCAGCAGTCCCGGTTCACGTACTTTCCTGCATCCCAACTGCGCGAGGTCGCTGAGCGACTCCGTAAAGACAAGATCCCAAGCGACGTCCTTTGGCTGGACATCGACTTCCAGCACAACAACTGGCCGTTCACCGTCAACGAGCAGGCGTACCCAAACTTCAGCGGCATGGTGCAGGACCTCGGGCACGAACACTTCAAGCTTGTCGTCATCACGGATCTTCACATCGCCAGTCAGCCCAGGATCGGCTACGCTCCATACGACTCCGGCCTCGCAGGCGATCACTTTGTAAAGAACCCGAACGGCTCAATCTATGTTGGAAAGGTTTGGCCTGGCCCCTCGGTCTTCCCGGACTTCACGCGTGCGCAGACCAGACAGTGGTGGGGAACGCTCTACAAAACCTTCGTTGCAGACGGAGTGGCCGGATTCTGGAACGACATGAATGAGCCGTCTGTCTTTGACGGTTCGACGAAGACCATGCCGGACGACGTGCAGCATCGAATCGACGAGCCCGGCTTTCGCAAACGCACCACCACCCATCTTGAGATCCATAACGTCTATGGCATGGAGAACTCTCGTGCCACCTACGACGGAGAGCTCGCGCTAAGGCCCAACGAGCGTCCCTTCGTGATGACGCGTGCAAGCTACGCAGGCGGCCAGCGCTACAGCACAACGTGGACAGGCGACAACAGCTCCACCTGGGATCACATGCGCGCGAGCGTCCCTCAGCTCGTCAATCTCGGCCTCAGCGGCTTCTCACTCGCCGGTGGGGATGTGGGCGGATTTGCAGGATCGCCTCCGCCCGATCTGCTCACCAAGTGGATCGAGCTCTCGGCCTTTCAGCCCATCGACCGCGACCACTCCGCCAAAGGCACGCGTCCGCACGAGGTCTGGACCGACGGTCCGGAGCAGGAGTCCATCCGCCGTCGCTACATCGAAGAGCGTTATCGGCTCATGCCTTACCTCTACACGCTCGCCGAAGAGACCTCGCGCGACGGCGTGCCAATCGACCGTCCGCTTTTCCTCGAGTTCCCCCACGCTATCGAAAACGGCACGCCGTTCGACGCCACCACTGGAGGCAGTGAGTTTCTGTTCGGCAACCACATCCTCGTCGCGCCCAATCCAAGCCCGGAAGAGGTCGCACCTTACACCATTCATCTTCCGCCTGGTACCTGGTACGACTACTGGACCGGCGAACGCTACACCCGCGCCGCAAAATCAGGTGGCCCGCTTGATCTCGAGCAGCGCGACCTCGTTCTCGCTCAAAAGACCCTGACCGTCACCCCCACACTGGAGCGGCTGCCTGTCTATGTCCGTGGAGGCAGCATCCTTCCCGTCGCTCCACTGACCCAAAGCACCTCCGAGGTTCCAGTCGGGCCACTCACCCTTCGCGTCTACCCCTTGGCTCCTGGCCTGAACACTCCCGGTGAGACGTGCGCGGGAGAGGTATACACCGACGACGGCCACACCTTCGACTTCCGCAACGGTGCCTTCGCCAGGATTCACTTCACCTGCTCCATGGCAGCCGACGGCAGCATGAGCTTGGCCATCGGTAAGCAGGAAGGCACTTGGAAGCCCTGGTGGACACAATACCGTGTGGAAGTGGTCGGCTGGACGCCTAAGGAAGGGAAGGGGTCGATCGACGGAAATAAAAGCGCACTCACTCGCGAGGGCGGCAACTGGGGCATCACGATCGCCGCAAAGCCGGACGGAGCCAAGATCGATCTGCGCTGATCACAGCAGCACTATAAAACAAAAAAAGAAAAAGCCCAGCATCATCTGGGCTTTTTCTTTGGCATCTGCACTCTAGGATGTCTTCGAGCAAGTGTCTGGCGGAAGAGGAGGGATTCGAACCCCCGATACCCTTTCAGGTACGCCAGTTTTCAAGACTGGAGCCATCAACCACTCGGCCACTCTTCCTCTCTGAAGTTTATTACGCGGTGGTCCACAGCGCAAAAAGATCTTCTCAGGACTATTCTATTGACTAGCCAGGTAGTCGGTGGCGAAACATGCACCGCTGCCCTGCCGAAAGACGTCTAATTATCCGAGATGGCAACCGTTAATCTTCTCAAAACGAGCTCGTTCGACCGGACGCTGGCCAGCGCACGCTCCACAATGATGTTCAGCGAGGTCGTGCGCCTTGCGGTCGACAGCTTTCGCGCCAGCAAGACGCGGTTCCTGCTCACCATGCTCGGGATGGTCATCGGCTCAGCCTCCATCATTCTGGTTGCGACCTTAGGCTCCACCGGTAAGCAGTATGCCCTCGATCAGCTCACCAGCATCGGTCCCAATAAGATCGAACTCCAGTACGGCGGCGGCACCGTCTCCGGCCCGGACAACACCACGACTCCCGACTTCATGACACTGGACGACCTGCATGCGGTCCTCGAACAGGTTCCTGGCATCGTCGCCTCCTCTCCCATGTTGGAGTTTCACGACAATGTAAGCATCGGCGGCGGTCTTACCAAGGCGACCATGCTGCTCGGCGTCTCACCCCAGTACAAGATCGTGCGCAACCTTGTGATGGTCTCTGGCCGCTTCTTTGACGAGCAGGACGATCTGGCCCACGAAAAGGTCGCCGTCATTGTGCAGCCGTTCGCCGAAGAGCTCTATGGCACTTCAAACGAGGCCATCGGCAAAACCATCAGCGTCAAAGGCATACCGTTCGTCATCATCGGCGTCTTCCGCGAAGCCTTCAACACCTACGGGAACTCGGAGATCAGCGATCACACCATGCTGGTGCCTTACACCGTCCTGCGTTACTTCACCGGAACCAACAGCCTGAAAGAGATCTTCTTCACCATGCGCGACGCCTCCATGGTCGTGCCCTCCAGCGAGCGCATTCTTGAGATCGTCCGCTCCCGCCACTATGCGGGCTCAGTCTACAGCGCCGCGGTACTCACCGACCTTCTCAGCAGCATGGCCAAGATCGCCGACATGCTCACCATCGTGCTCACCCTGGGCGCGGGCATCACACTTGTAGTCAGCGGTGTCGGCATCATGAATAGCATGTTGGCCAACGTTCAGTCGCGGCTCAAAGAGATCGGTATCCGCAAGGCACTCGGCGCCACCAGCCGCGAGATCAGGCTCCAATTCCTCACCGAAGCTGTGTTCCTGTCGCTCAGTGGAGGCATTATCGGGACGGCTTTTGGCCTTGCTCTGCCCCTGACCCTCGGCCTGCTGACACCATTCAAGATCCCGATCAACCCTTGGGCGCCAGTCTTCGCCCTCGGCAGCTCAGTCCTGGTCGGCGTTTTGTTTGGAACCCTTCCAGCTAACCGTGCCGCCCGCCTCGACCCAGTGCAGACGCTGAAGTACGAGTAGTCATTCCTACCTGGCGGCCCTCCGAAGCAAGAGAAGATAACCCCGCACTCTAACTGCAAAAAGCACCAGCCTCCGCGATCTCTCGCATTGGCTGGTGCTTCTTTATGGTGCATGCTTCGATAGTTCGCTACAGCAATTACGCAGTGACAGCAGCCGCTTCAGCCTCAGGCTGATCGCCCTTGACCGTCACCTTCACGTGGCTGGTGACCTCACGGTGCAGCTTCACGGGAACGTGGTATTCGCCGATCGTCTTCAGCGGCTCCTCAAGGGAGATTTTGCGACGATCGATAGTGAAGCCCTTGGCTTCGAGCTGATGCGCGATATCGCCCGAGGTGACCGAGCCAAACAGATGCTCGTTCTCGCCGACCTTGCGCTCGAACACAAGCTCAACCGCGGAGAGCTGCGTAGCCAGTTCTTCGGCTGCGGTCTTCTCCTTGGCAGACTTGCGCACGGCTGAGGACTTCATCTGCTCGATGACTGCCTTGTTGGCGGCGTTCGCCTCGATGGCGAGCTTGCCGGGGAGCAGAAAGTTGCGCCCGTAACCATCGGCGACTTTTACCACATCGCCGCGATGCCCGAGCTTGTTTACGTCTTCCTTCAGAATGACTTCCATTGCAATTCTCCGATTTCAACTCTGGCCCGTGATGCCGCCAGATCGTAGGTCCGCCCGCGAGGAGCGGAAGAAGTTAGAAGCGTGCAGCGAAGGCGAGCAGAGCGATGTTGCGCGACTGCTTGATGGCCAGGCTGAGCTTGCGCTGGTGGCGGGTGCAGACACCGGTCAACCGGCGCGGAACAATCTTGCCGCGCTCGGCGACGAAGCCCTGCAACAGGCGGACATCGCGGTAGGAGATAGCGTCGATCTTCTCGGTGCAGAACTTGCAAACCTTCTTACGACGGAAGAACTTGCGGCCACCAGGACCACCGCCAGGAGCGCCGGCGGGGCGTGGGGTGCGGGGACCGGCACCAGGGCCGGAGTGTGCCGGGCGGGGTGTCGGTGCTGCGTGCTGCTCAGTGGATTGCGTGCTGGTTTCGTCAGCCATGATCATTTCCTCTCAGTTGCGTTATGCCTTCGCGCGCTCCAGACTCGCATTGGAGTCTCTGAACATTCGATCAGGATCGATCAAGTGGAAGCGGGCAGGGCGATCGTGTTGCGTTGTGCGAAGCGAATGGTAGCGGCGTCGCAGATCTCTTCAAGCGAAGACTAGAAAGACTAGACGGCTGCGGAGACAGTCTCGGGTGTCGAGTCGGAGGCCACGTGCTCAGCCGAAGCTGCGGGCTTCTTCTCTTCCTCGGTCTCGGCTGCTGCGGCAGGAGCTGCGGTCTCTGCATCCGGAGCGGCTACGACAGGAGCCTGCACAGGCTGTGCGATCGGCTGCGCGCTGCGCTTCACCTTGGTGTCGCGGATGGCCTTGATCTTCGCAAGACGCTTCTCTTCTTCGTCCATGCGCACGGTGATGAATTTGATCACCTGCTCGGAGACGCGGAGACGGCGCTCGATCTCGGTGATCAGCGAACCGGCGGCGGCGACGTTCAGCAGAACGTAGAAGCCATCGTTGAACTTGCGCACAGTGTAGGCGAGCCGGCGGCGGCCCATCTTCTCGACAGACTTCACTTCGCCGCCACCATTGGTGACGTTCGCGGAGAAGCCTTCAATCAGCTTGTCGAGGTCGGCTTCTTCAACGTCCGGCCGGACGATGAACATGATTTCGTAGGTACGATTCATTCGTTTACTTCTTTCTGCGAAGTTCTGCTTCGCACCTCGCCGGCGTATGCTCTGCCGACTCGGTTTGGAAAATCAACCCTGTTTATGCTGCTCTGCCGCGCTCTTGCTTACTTCAAAACCAAAGCGCAACAAACTAAAAACGCAACGACCGTTTTGCTTACTTCTTTTACTTCTCCTTCGAGCCGTTCGCCCCAGCTTCGGGATCGTCCAGCCGACGGTTGAACTTGTTCATCGCAGCGCCGACACCCTCTGTCAGCACCGTCTCGACAGCACCACGTGCGCGGTCGAGCACCTCATCCAGCACCGCAAGCTCCTGCTTACGGAACGGCGACAATAAGTAATCCTTGCCGCCTGCTTTGATCTCTCTTCCATCCGCCAGCGCCGGTTTTCCGACGCCGATGCGAATGCGCAACCACTCTTCTGTTCCAAGCACCCCGGAGATCGACTTCACCCCGTTATGCCCGTTGGCCGATCCACGCTCCCGAATCCGGATCGTGCCCAGCGGAAGAGCAAGCTCGTCATACAGCACGATCAAATCTTCTGTCGGAACCGGCAGCTCCAACTCCTGAAGCAGAGCGGCAACTGAAATCCCGCTCAGATTCATATACGTCTCCGGCTTGGCCAGCAGAACCTCATGTCCCGCCAGTCTTGCCTTCGCCGTAAGAGCTCTGCCCCTGCGGTTGGAGAGGACCACGCCGCAGTCCTCCGCGATGCGATCCACCGCAAGAAAGCCGGCGTTGTGCGGCGTGAACTGATACTCGATACCGGGGTTTCCGAGACCGACAATCAACTTCACGCGATCTTTCCCTCTCCAACAAACTCAAGCGGCCCGCGCCCCGTAAGGAGAACGCAGGCCGCGGAACAGTTACTTCTTCTTCGTATCGGCTGCAGGTGCGGCAGCAGCAGGCGCGTCGGTCTTGCCCTTCTTGGCAACCTCTGGCTCGGTTGGGGCTGCAGCCACGGCATCGGCTGCGACAACCTCTTCCTTGACCGAGGTGACGTGCGCCACGGTGGCATGCTCGTCGCCGAGGAACTTGATGCTGCCCGAGTGCGGCAGATCCGAAACGTGAATCGAGTCGTTGAGCGCGAGGTTGGTGATGTCCACATCAAGGTGGCTCGGAATGTCGTTTGGCAGGCACTCGATCTCGACTTCGCGGAGAACATGCTCAAGAATTCCGCCCTGCGCCTTGACGCCGACTGCGGTTCCAACCAACTGGATGGGCACGGACACGCGCATCATCTTGTCCATCGCAATCCGCTTCAGGTCGATGTGCAGCAGCCTGCCCTTGATGGGCTCATGCTGCCAGTCCACGATCATGGCCTTCACAACGGCCGAGCCCTCGACGTTGAGGTCGAAGATCGTGTTGTGACCGGAGTCAGAGTGAAGAATCTTGGTGATAACCTTGGGGTCAACCGCAACGGCGACTGCGTCCTGGCCCGCGCCATAGACAACCGCGGGAATCTTGCCGGCGACACGTACGCGACGTGCGGCGTTCTTGTTGAACTTGCCCTCGCGGGGCGTTGCGACGACTGCTTCGATAGGGGTGCTGGATGCCATGATAAATCTTCCTTTCGGGCACAGAGTTGAGCTCTGCTCCCTTTGTTTCTTCCCTGCAGCTTCTAGTTGAACAGCGTACTGACGCTGGTCTCCATGTGAATACTCTCGATAGCGCGGCCCAGTAGACCGGCGATCGAAAGTACCTTAATCTTCTCCACCTTCTCCGCATCTTCGCGCAGAGGGATGGTATTCGTCACGATCAACTGCTCCAACCGTGATGCTGCGATACGCTCAACCGCCGGGCCCGAGAGCACCGGATGCGTTGCGCACGCATAAACTTTATCCGCGCCTTCAGCCAGCAGCGCATCCACCGTCTTCACCAGCGTTCCGGCGGTGTCGATGATGTCGTCGAGGATCAAGCACGTCCGGCCCTTTACATCGCCGATCACGTTCATCACCTCGGTGACATTGATGTCGGTCCGCCGCTTGTCGACGATGGCCAACGGTACATCCAGCTTCTTGGCGAAGAATCTCGCCCTCTCCACACCACCCGCATCCGGCGAAACCACCGTCAGATTCGGCAGGTCAAGCTCCCGGAAGTAGCTCACCAGCACCGGGCTGGCAAACAGGTGATCCACCGGAATATTGAAGAACCCCTGTATCTGCGCTGCATGCAGATCAACCAGCAGAGCACGGTTTGCACCGGCAGTGGTCAGAAGATCGGCAACCAGCTTCGACGTAATGGCAACACGCGGCCGATCTTTACGATCCTGCCGGGCGTAGCCATAGTAGGGAACGACTACCGTGATCCGTCCGGCTGAGGCGCGCTTCAGCGCATCCATCATGATCAGCAGCTCGACAAGGTGCTGATCCACCGGGAAACACGTAGGCTGAACGACAAAGACATCCGCACCGCGAACGTTCTCGAGCAGCTGAAAATGAACCTCGCCGTCGGAGAATCTCTGCAACCGGGTCTCGCCCAGCGGCACACCGACGAACTTGCAGATCTCTTCGGCCAAAGGCCTGTTGGACGATCCGCAAAAAATCTTGACGCGCTTGTCTTCACTCAGCCGCCCGGAGCGCTTTTTTTCCGGAGCTGTTATTACGCGTGCCCTTCCGTCTTGGGAGGAGAGCGCCGGTGCAGGCTGAGAGCTCGCTTCTGTCTCTTCAGCCTGCCCTGAAATAGGGGATAGAACCGCAGTCGTGTATCGTTCGTTCACGTGAAACCCTCCAGGTTGGTTGACCTTGAATGTTCCTGCTGCACTGTCTTGCGTTGCCTTGTTGCGGCACCGTTACTTCTTTTGAAATCCTCGTTGCGGACTACTCAAAAAAACTAAAGACTTCGGTCCTTCAAACTTCTCGCTTCTTCCTTCGCGCTGTTTCCCGCGAAGTCCAAACTGTCTACTCAACGGCAAGTTGCTGCCGCGAAATACCCTAAATTCCTGCCGCATCTGGCGTCGACATTGGTTGGGCGACTAGGATTCGAACCTAGACAAAGAGATTCAAAGTCTCTTGACCTACCATTAGTCGATCGCCCAGTACATCGCCGGATGCAGTCTTATCTTACTATCGACTTCCATCGGACCGGCGAGGTCACTCTGCGAACATTCTCTCCCAGTACTCCGACCGGGGCAGGGTGCTGGTCACAAAGACCTTAACCCCAACTTCCGACGCAGCGGACTGGACGCGCAGTTGAGCAGCCTTCGCATCCGACTCAGACCGATATAGTCCGAACAGAGCAGAGCCAGAACCTGATAGAGCTGCATAAACAGCAGGGCTGTCTACAGAAGAACTATCCAAATCACTACCCATCAATTGACGCTTGGTTATTCGCAAGGAGGGATACTGAGGAAAGACAGCCTCTTCAAAATCATTTTGAAGAACGCCATTTCCAATCCCGGTGCGGACAAGCGCGAGAAGGGTATTCTCGGCCAGATCGTTCATCGCGTCAGTCTGATTTTCACCAGACAAATCCTGCTTTTTCTCAGGATTATGATCGCGAACGATACCGGAGGTGCCGGGCTTCCTATCGCCTGTCTTTCCATGGCTAACGCCTATTGGAGCAGAGAGGGATGAGTAAGCAAGACTCAACTCCTGTAGCTTATCAAGTTGGGGCAGGGAAGTCAACCCTCCACCTGCCTGGGGATCATCCGCCGCCCCTTTATCGCCAGAATCCGCCGCCCGTCGCGCATCCCACTCCCGGAACGCCGCCGGCGTCGAAACCCCCACAGACGGCACCGCAACCACGCAAAAAGTCCGCGGCAGATCAGGAATCGGCACCACCTGCTCACCCCTCCCCAGCCCCAGAACCGCCCCACCCAACAGAAACAAAGGCACATCCGACCCAATCTCCCCCGCCAGCTGCAGCCGCTCCACCCCCGGCAGCGCCACCCCAAGCTCCCGCTCCAGCCCCAGCAGCGCCGCCGCCGCATTCGCCGAACCCGCACCCATCCCACCCTGCACCGGCAGGTTCTTCTCAATATGAATCTGCACCTCGGCAGCGATCCCTAGCCGTCCCAGGCACCGCTCCACCATCCGCCACGCGGTATTTCTGTTATCCCGCGGCACAAAAGGATGATTCGTCGTCAGCGTGATGCTCGTCTCCGCCCCCAAGTCCAGCCGCCGCGCCGAGACCGTCACCAGATCATGCAGTTCCAGCGTCTGATACAGCGTCGTCAGCCCATGAAACCCATCCGGCCGCACCGGCCCAATCGCCAGCCCCAGATTTATCTTCGAATACGAACGAACACGCGTAGCCATAAACTTCAGTGTACTGTCCGGCTCCTGCGCGAAGACGACTCGCGCGCCTCAGCTATTGAACCCTGCCACTAGCCGAGTAGATGATCTTCCCACCGCGAATCGTATACGCGACCTGCGAAAAGCGATGCACATCGCCCGCCGGATCAGCATCCAGCACCACCACATCAGCCTGCATCCCCTGCTCCACCCGCCCTTTCGTCGCGTCCTTGAAGTACCCGCTCGGATTCGTCGTCAGCGACGCCAGAATATCGCGCCATCCCATCGCCCGCCCCATCAACTCATACTCCTGCGACGTGTCGTACTTCGACTGAAACCCTACATCGGTCCCAAACAGAATCGGCCCACCCTCCGAAAAGTACTGCTTCAACTCCGCAACCCCGGCGTCCACCAGCATCTTTGTCACCGCCGGGTCCGACACCACCGTAGTCCACAGCGTCAGCGTCGGAATCAGCGCCGTATGCTGCTGCTTCATGCGTGCCAGCTCCTCAGCCGTGTAGCGTCCTTCGTTCGGGATCGTATGCGCCAACACATCCACGCCTCCAGCCAGCGCATTATCCTGTCCCTCCCGGTTCTGCGGATGGGCGAAGACCGGCCTGCCCTGCGCGTGCGCCACATCCACCGCCGCCTTCACGATCGCCGTGTCCATATTCACCACCGGCTTATCGCCCATATATGCCCCGGTAAACAGCTTGATGCCGTCCAGCCCCATCTTCAGATATCCCTGCGCCATCCGCTCCGACTGCTCCGGACTAGCGGCCTCCGGCAGCTTCATCTCCGCAGGCAGATACACAGGGTGGCCGTTCAGCGGAAAGATATCGCCCGCCATCAGAATCTGCGGCCCGCCGATCTCTCCCGCAGCGATCCTGTGCCGCAGTTCCAGCGTATTCTCAGGCGCCGAGCCCAGATCCCAAACCGTCGTAACCCCCCACCGCGTCAGCATCTCCTGCATGTGCGCCTCCAGCCTCTCCGGCGACGTATGCGGAACGTCCTCCCACCCACTCTCGAAGTGCACATGGCTATTCCAGAATCCCGCGACGGTCACCTTCCCCTTGCAATCGATCACCCGCGCACCCTTCGGCGTCTTCACCACCCCGCTCACCCCTACCGCAACGATCTTGCCGCCCTCCATCACCACCGCAGCGTTATCGATAGGGCTGCCCGTCGGCGAAGGATAAACCCGCCCACCCTGCAGCACCAAAGGCCCCTGGCCTATCGCAACCTGCCCCATTGCAGCAATGCCGGATAAAAACAACAGCACGGATAAGGCAGCAGCAGGTAGTCTCATTAACATCTCCTCTATCTCAGATAAAGAACGACGATAAGACTACATTTGTTCCTTCAAAAACTGGCTAACTGAACCACCCGGCCATAACGATATCTTCGTTTTAACCGCCAGCATCGGAGAAAAGCCTTTGAACATGGGTCCGTCCATCCGAACCACCGCCGCCCTCCTCGTCGCTCTGCTCCCCATGCAGGCCCCCGCACAAACCAGCGACCCGGTCCGCGCCCAACACGCCATGGTCGTCACCATCCATCACGACGCCACCGACGCAGGCCTCGCCATCCTCAAGCAGGGCGGCAACGCCATCGACGCCGCCGTCGCCGTCGGATTCACCCTCGCCGTGGTCTATCCAGCCGCAGGAAACATCGGCGGCGGCGGCTTCATGCTCATCCGCAGCAAACATGGCAAGACCCACTTCCTCGACTACCGCGAAAAAGCCCCCGCCGCCGCCAGCCGCGACATGTACCTCGACGCCAAAGGCAACGTCATCCCCGGCATGTCCCTCGTCGGCTACAAAGCCAGCGGCGTTCCCGGCTCCGTCGCCGGCCTCACCTACGCGCAGAAGCACTTCGGCAAACTCACCCTCGCGCAGGATATGGCCCCCGCCATCCGCCTCGCCACCGAAGGCTACCTCCTCTCCGCCGAAGAGGCCCACAACCTGCAAAGCCGCAACCTCACCCGCTTCCCCACCTCCGCGCACCTCTTCCAGCGTGACGGCGACTTCTACAAAGAGGGCGACACCCTCAAACAACCAGAACTCGCCGCAACCCTCACCCGCATCTCCAAAGATCCCACTGACTTCTACAAAGGCGCGATGGCCCACCAGATCGCCAGCTTCGAAAAGGCCGGCGGCGGTCTCATCACCGAGGCCGACCTGGCCGCCTACGAAGTAAAAGAGCGTCCCCCGATAACAGGCAACTACCGCGGTTACAAAATAATCACCGCTCCGCCACCCTCCTCCGGCGGCATCGTCCTTCTCGAGATCCTCAACATCCTCGCACCCTACAACCTCCCCAAACTCGGTCCCGACCGCAGCGCCGCGCAGGTCCACATCATCACCGAAGCCTTTCGCCGCGCCTACATGGACCGTGGCGACTATCTCGGCGACCCCGACTTCAACACCCTGCCGCTCAAGCAGATGGCCAACAAGAAATACGCCGCCGCCTGGCGCAGCTCCATCGACCCAACCAAGCCCACGCCCTCCAAAGATCTCGTCCGCCCCGCCGGCTTCATGCCTCCACCCCCGCAAGCCGCACCCGTCAAAGAGTCCACCCAGACCACACACTTCTCCATCGTCGACGCCGACGGCAACGCCGTCTCCAGCACCTACACCCTCAACGGCGGCTTCGGCTCCGGCGTCACCGTCGAAGGCCTCGGCTTCCTCATGAACAACGAGATGGACGACTTCACCTCGAAGATCGGCGTCCCCAACACCTACGGCCTCATCCAGGGCCCCGCCAACTCCATCGCACCCGGCAAGCGCCCGCTCTCCGCCATGACCCCCACCATCGTCACCCGGCACGGAAAGCTCGCCCTCGTCCTCGGCACCCCCGGCGGCTCCACCATCATCACCACCGTCGCCAACGACCTCCTCAGCGTCGTCGACAACGGCCTCAACATCCAGCAGGCCGCCGACGCACCGCGCTTCCACCACCAGTATCTGCCCGACCGCCTCGACCTCGAAAAGAAGTTCTCCCCCGAAGTCGCCGAACAGTTGAAGGAGATAGGCTACACCGTCAACCAGACCGCCATCGCCGACGAACGCAACCCCGGTACCTGGGGCGACAGCGAACTCATAGCCGTCGATCCCAAGACCCACGAGCTTCTCGGCGGCCACGACAATCGCCGAGCCTACGGCAAAGCCGCCGGCTACTAAGCCATATCAACTCTCGATTGCGACCAGCAGGAGCACCACCCGAAGGGGTATACAAGTCACGAAGTGACCTCTCGCCGAGCAGACGGCCCGTCCGGCAGGACAAAGTCTTCGAACCTAGCCCAAACCCACACGACAGAGCATCACCCCAAGCAGTACACTACCGCCCAGGAGCCGCATCATGGTGCTCGAACTCGCCAAGCCCGTCGCATTACTGCTCTGCCTGCTCTCGCTCTACGGGCTCTTCCACACCGCGTTCCTCGCCCCCGGCAGCGGCGACACCCTCCTCATCCCCGGCCCCGAGCTGCACGACCGCATCGTCGTATCCCTCCTCCTCTTCAGTCTCTCCGCCGGCATCAGCGTCATCAGCGGCCTCCTCTTCCGCGAAGCCGCAACTCCGTCGCACCAATCCCTCTCCGCGACCCTGCCCATGCGCCTCTTCTACTGGGCCACCGGCATCATGCTGCTCCTCTTCGTCATCTCCTGGTACTTGGAGACCTACTGCATCTTCTACCGCTCCAACCAGTGGTAGCGAAGCCCTTGAAGCAATCCAAGCCCAACCAACCAGACCTCCGAATCGGCACCGCCGGCTGGAGCATCCCACGTCAGTCCGCGGAACAATTCCCCGCCAACGGAACCCATCTCGAACGCTACGCCGCCGTTCTAACCTGCGCAGAGATCAACTCCTCCTTCTACCGTCCCCACAGAGTCTCCACCTGGGCAAAGTGGGCGGCATCGGTCCCGGATGACTTCCGTTTCGCCGTAAAGGCCCCGAAGACGATCACCCACGAAGCACGCCTCGCCTGCACCCCGGAAGATCTCAAGAACTTCCTCGCAGAGATCACAACCCTCGGACCGAAGCTGGGCCCCATCCTCGTCCAGCTTCCTCCCAGCCTCGCGTTTCAGTCCGCCACCGCCAAGACCTTCTTCACCATGCTCCGCGATCTCCATCAAGGCCCCATCGTCTTCGAGCCCCGCCACGCAACCTGGTTCACCGCCGAAGCCGACGATCTCCTGAAAGTCCTTCACATCGCCAGAGTCGCAGCCGATCCCGCACCTGTCCCCGAAGCCGCCACTCCCGGCGGCTGGAACAAACTCATCTACTATCGGCTCCACGGCTCTCCGCGCATGTACTACAGCCCTTACACGCAGGCCTTCCTCAACTCACTCGCCGACTCCATCGCCCAGCATCAGCAAGCATCGACAGTATGGTGCATCTTCGACAACACCGCCACCGGTGCCGCACTCGGCGACGTCAACATCCTTCGAAACCTGCTCCACGCGAAGCCCCAAACAGCAAATCCCACGTAAAACTACTTGCCTCCGCCCAGCGCCTTATCAATCGCAGCCTGCGCCAGCGGCCCCATAATCGCGTACCCCTGCGCATTCGGATGCACCCCATCAAAACTGATCCCCGGCTTCATGCCACCGTCCGGCCCCACCATCGCCGAAAAATAATCGAGGTACGTCAACGAGTGGTTCGCGCAGTATCCCTGCAGCCAGTCGTTCAACACCTTCACCTTCGGCGCGGGCGTCATACCCGGCTTCCACGGATAGTCTGCCACTGGCGTAATCGACGCGACGATCACCCGAATCCCATTCGACTTCGCCAGCTCCACCATGGAACGGAAGTTATCCTCCGTCATCTCCGGCGTCATCGGCCCCGTGTTTCCGGCAATGTCGTTCGTCCCCGCAAGAATCACCACCGCCGCGGGATGCAGATCGATCACATCCTGCCGAAACCGCACCACCATCTGCGGCGTCGTCTGCCCGCTGATCCCGCGATTGACATACGGCTTACCCGGAAAGAAACTCCCCGTATCCGGCCGCCGTCCCCACGCATCCGTAATCGAATCCCCATAGAACACCACCCGCTGTTCGTCCGCAGTCGCCGGAGCCAGGGCAGCATCGTCCGCCTTATACCGCGCCAACTGTGGCCAGTCCGCCAACTTCGCCTCCATCGTTGCAATCCGCTTCGCCAACTCCACCGGCACCGCCACCGGCGGCACCATCGCAGAGGTCGCGCCCCCCACCTGCCCCGTCTGCGCATACCCCACACCACTCACGCAAGCCAATAAAACCGCACACCTCAGGATCTTCACCACGTCTGCACCCTCCGTACTATCGCGTACCGATTCTAGCCGACGTTCCCTCCCAGGCTCCGCTCAGCATACCGAAGCCCCGCTGCTGTACCTTAAAGAGTGATGCAACCCGGTATCTCCACTCACGTCTTCCTGCCGCAGCGCCTGCACCCCGGCCTGCTGGACGCCCTCCACAAATCCGGCGCACAAGTCATCGAGATCTTCGCCGCTCGCCACCACTTCGACTACACCGACCGCGCCGCCGTCCGCGACATCGCCAGTTGGTTCCGCTCCACGAACATCGGCGCCACACTGCACCAACCCCTCTACATCAGCGATCGCGCCGACGCCCAGTGGTCCCGCCACGTCGCCGCGAATCTCAACCTCATCGACCCCGAAAAGTCTCGCCGCATCGCCGCCATGGATGAGGTCAAGCGCGCCCTCGAGTCCGCCGAGCAGATCCCCTTCACCGCCTGTACCCTCCACCTCGGCCACAAAGACGACGCCTGGAACCCCCGCGCCCTCGAAAACTCCCTCACCGCCATCGAGCACCTCAAGGCCTTCGCCCACCCCCTCGGCGTCCGCATCCTCCTCGAAAATCTCCAGAACGAGATCACCACGCCCGAACACCTGCTGGAGATCATCCGCGTCGGCCACTTCGACCGAGTCGGCGTCACCCTCGACCTCGGCCACGCCCACCTCGCCGCCCCCGAAGCCCACAAAGGCATCGACGAAGCCTTCGAACTCCTCAAGCCCCGCATCGCCGAACTCCACCTTCACGACAACCTCGGCCAAAAAGACGACCACCTCTGGCCCGGCACCGCAGACTCAGGTAGCTTGAGCATCGACTGGCAGAACGCCGCCCGCCACATCGCCACCCTCCCCGCCAACACCCCCGCCATCCTCGAAATCTCCCACGACCTCGAAGAGACGACCGAATCCGTCATCGCCAAAGCCACAAAAGCCTTCGACCTGCTCAAGCGAGCCGTGGAGCAGATTTAGACCGCCTGATTGCAAGATCACCCTGATTTAGTAGTTTCGTCTTCGTATAACGCCATCTATCGACCACGGACCCGACCCACCCATCACCAGCGCCGCAAGGCACGCTAGATACAGCAGGTCGCACTCATACCCCGGCGGTCCAAACTGCGCCCCCGCCGCCGTCACCGCGACCAGCTTGATCGAGCTGAACCCGTAGCGAAGATGTACCGTAAAGATCGCCACCAGCAAAACCGCAGCCATCGGTATGCTCGCAAGCGGTACAAGCGCGCCCAGCAGCACAGCAAGGCCCCCAACAATCTCCGTAAGTACTGTCATCCACGCCATCAGGTGCGGGGCCGGCACACCCATCGCATGCAGGATTAAGGCAAACGCATCAGGCCCCTTCGACAGCTTCGCGAAACCATGCTGCATGAAGCCAAAACCCACGATCAGCCGCAGTGGAATCGGAACCCATCGCGCAAAACTCTGTCCCATTGCCCCAGATGGAAAATCAGAGGAGTAAATCGACTCTGCAGATCTCATTGGATCGTGACCTCTCTTCGGCGAGGCCTAGCTCTATCACTCACCACTCTGTTCGATTCGATACGTGCAATAGAGTTACAAGCCATCTCCTCTAAGCGCCATCGAAGACCTCCAACCCCGAAAACGCGTAAACTGACTCTATTCTCATGTCTATAACGACCTCCGCACCCATCGCCACCATCGCCTCACTCTCCGCGCACGAAGGCCAGACCGTCACCCTCCGCGGCTGGCTCTACAACCTCCGCGCCTCCGGCAAACTCCTCTTCCCCATCTTCCGCGACGGCACCGGCACCATCCAGGGCATCGTTCCCAAAGCCGCCGTCCCCGAAGCCGTCTTCGAGACCCTGAAAAACCTCACTCTCGAATCCTCCCTCACCGTCACCGGCAAAGTCCGCGCCGACTCCCGCGCCCCCAGCGGGTTCGAGCTCGACGTCGAAGACGTCCAGGTCATCCAAAAAGTCCCAGTCGAAACCCCGTTCCCCATCCAGCTTAAAGAAGCCGGCGTCGACTTCCTCATGGAGCATCGCCACCTCTGGGTCCGCACCCCGCGCCAGTCCGCCATCCTCCGCGTCCGCGCCACCATCATGCGCGCCGCAGCCGAGTACTTCGACACCAACGGCTTCATCCGCACCGACCCACCCATCCTCACTCCCAACGCCTGCGAAGGAACCTCCGAACTCTTCGAGATGGACTACTTCGACGACGACAAGGCCTACCTCACCCAGTCCGGCCAGCTCTACATCGAAGCCACGGCATTGGCCCTTGGCAAGGTCTACAGCTTCGGCCCCACGTTTAGAGCCGAGAAGTCGAAGACGCGTCGGCACCTGACGGAATTCTGGATGATCGAACCCGAGGTCGCCTTCCTCGAACTCGACGGCCTCCTCAACCTCGCCGAAGGCTTCATCACCCACATCGTCACCACCGTCCTCGCCCACCACCGAGCCGACCTCAAAGTCATCGGCAAAGACGTCGAAAAGTTAGAAGCCGTCATCACCCCCGGCGGCTTCCCCCGCGTCTCCTACGACGAAGCCCACGCCATGCTCGAAACAGCCTTCGCCGAAGGCAAGATCGAAGCCCCCCACACCTACGGCCACGACTTCGGATCCCCCGACGAAACCTACATCTCAAGTCAATTCGACAAGCCCGTCATGATCCACCGCTACCCCGCCGCCTTCAAGGCCTTCTACATGCAGCCCGACCCGCTCGACCCCACCAAGGCCCTCTGCGTCGACGTCCTCGCCCCCGAAGGCTACGGCGAGATCATCGGCGGCTCTCAGCGCATCCACGACTACAACCTCCTCAAATCCCGCATCGAGCAGCACGACCTTCCCCTCGCCGCCTTCCAGTGGTACCTCGACCTCCGCAAGTACGGCTCCGTCCCTCACTCCGGCTTCGGCATGGGCATCGAGCGCGCCGTCGCCTGGATCTGCGGCCTCGACCACGTCCGCGAGACCATCCCCTTCGCCCGCACCCTCAACCGCATCTACCCATAGCCTTCCAAAGACTGGACGCCAAGATGAAGATGAAGATGACGAAGATGACGAAGATGATGAAGAAGATGATGATGATGAATAAGATGACGCCTATCAAAACTCTCCAAAGCACACTCGCCGCATCCCTGCTCCTCTGCACCCTCACCGCCGCAGCGCAGGACAAGGGCAACTGGCGCGCCGTCAGCACCACCGCCCGCTCCATCACCGGCGACATCGGCATCGCCGAAGAGAAGGTCGCCATCAACTTCGCCACCTTCACCATCGCCCGCATCCGCCCCCTCGAAAAGGCAGAGGTCAGCTCCATCTTCGACGCCGACAGCACCGCCCCCGGCAGCGCCAGTCTCTACCGCCTCAGCATCCCTGGCGACAAGAAATTCCTCCACAAGAACAAACTCTGCGGCGACGAAGACACCCAGTGGATGGTCACCTACGTCACCGGCCACGACCTGCAGATGGCTCTCTTCTCCGGCGAAAAGCCACCCGTCTTCACCCACGACGCCATCGCCAACTCCACCGCCCTCTGCGGCACCTTCTCCTACACCAAATAACCAGCCGCACCCGCCCAAACACCCAAACCAAATCCGGGTGCCCCATCTTCGCGACAGTCTCATCGTCGCTAAGGTGGGCATTCGTGCAACGCACGAACCCGACGGTCTAAACCCCACCCATACCTATCAGGCAGCGCCCAATCTTCCGTACCATCAAAACCCCACCACCCCTCAAAGCCCCACCCGCATCCAACCCTCTCAGGTAAACACCCGAGACCCTCCATGCCGCGAAAGAAGCAACTGCAAATCATCACCGATCCAGCAGAGTCCGCAAAGGCCGCCGGTCTGCGCTACGTCACCGACACCAAACCCGGCATCCAGCGTAAGCCCTGGCGCAAAGCCTTCCGCTACCTGAACCCAGACGGCACCGCCCTCCGCGAAGCCGAAACCCTCTCCCGCATCAAGTCCCTCGTCATCCCTCCCGCATGGACCGAGGTCTGGATCTGCCCCAACCCCAAAGGCCATCTCCAGGTCACCGGCCGCGACGCCAGAGGCCGAAAGCAGAGCCGCTACCACCCCCTCTGGCGCGAAGTCCGCGACGAGACCAAGTACGAGCGCATGACCATCTTCGGCGCCGCCCTCCCCACCATCCGCGAGCGCGTCGAACACGATCTCTCCCTCCCCGGCCTGCCTCGCCCCAAGGTCCTCGCCACCATCGTGCGCCTCATGGAGACCACCCTCATCCGCGTCGGCAACGAAGAGTACGCCCGCCAAAATCACTCCTACGGCCTCACCACCATGCGCAACAAACACGTCGACATCGACGGATCCACCGTCACCTTCAACTTCCAGGGAAAGAGCGGAGTCAAACACACCGTCGACATCACCGACCGCCGCATCGCAAAGATCGTGCAGCGCTGCCAGGACATCCCCGGCTACGAGCTATTCCAGTACATCGACAGAGACGGCACCCAGCACTCCATCGACTCCTCCGACGTCAACCAGTACCTCCAGGACATCTCCGGCCAGAGCTTCACCGCCAAAGACTTCCGCACCTGGGCCGGCTCCGTCCTCGCCTGCGAGCTGCTCTACGAATTCGAAGAGTTCCAGTCAGAAACACAAGCCAAACGCAACGTCGTGCAGGCCATCAAATCCGTCGCCGCCCGTCTCGGCAACACCCCCTCCGTCTGCAGAAAGTGCTACGTCCACCCCGCGGTCCTCGACTCCTACATGAGCGGAGCCATGCTGGAAAAGGTCAGACGCCGCGTCCACGAAGAAGCCCCCAACGCCTCCGAAGACCTCCAACACCAGGAGCTAGCCCTCCTCAACCTCCTACGCCGCCGAGTCAACCTCGCCGTCGCCTAACCACACAACGCACTCCGAAAAATCCGGGTGCCCCATCTTCGCGACGGCCTCATCGTCGCTAAGGTGGGCATTCGCGTCCCGCGCGAACCGCTTTAGCACCACCTAAATCCGCTCCAGCGTTCCTCGATCCATCTCCCCGTCAAAGTACTTCCCCAGCGCCTCCCCAAACACCCCACCCTCCGCATCCGCCCTCGCAAACAACATCACACTCGAATGAAACTTCAGGTCATCCGGATACCCGAAGATCTCCCCAACCGTCCTCCCCTGCAACCCAACCACAATCCCGGCACACTCCTGCAGCCTCGGCCCCAGCACAGCATGGTCCAGGTAAGCCCGCGCCTCCTCCAGCGAAGACACCGCATACCGCACCGCCATCGGACTGCGCCCCAGCCCCCGAATCTGCGGAAACACAAACCACATCCAGTGACTCCGCTTCCATCCCGCCCGCAACTCCGCGCAAGCCTGCTCATACACGCCAGTCTGCGCCTCCACAAACCGCTCCAGATCGTACCCCTTCGCCATCGTCCCTCTCGATCCAAAACTCCTGTCAACCCCCAAACCTGCGAAAACCCGCGCCAGGCAAGGGGATTCGCGTTGCGTAGGAGTTATCCTCCAGCCGCTATACTGGATATAGAGAGTGAGAAAAAGCCCCGGAGGGATGTCTCCGGGGCTTTCTCCTTTGTTATCAAATTTTTAGCCGTAACCCGTTTGTTTTGAATATTTTGCAGACGTCAATTTTGCCATCTCGCTCAAAATAAGCCACTTACCATGGGGTACCCCCAGGGGAGGGGGTACCCCACAGATGTCGAAAGGACTAAGGCATCACCGAAGCCCGCTGAGCCAGCAGATAGGCCGCACGGTCGTTAGGATCGGCTCCCTCGATGCTCGCCACCTTCTTCAGGGGCGACCCTTCGTACCGCTGATACGTGTACTGCCCCGGCCCGGTGACCGTCACATACTCAACCGCCTTCGGAGTGTGCGGTATCTTTCCACCAAACCACCGCGGATCCTCCACCTGGTTCCACGTAACAGCCGACAGAATCGACCCTGCCGGATACTTCCCATCCGCACTCGTCCGCGCATACTGCACCGCAGCATCGTTGCCGAAGAGCGTGGACATAGTCGCATCCTGCCTGTCGGTCCACGAAGTAATCACCTTGTTCCGCAGCGGATTCGACGGCAGATCGCCCGGCATCTCCGCATCCTGGTTGAACTTGGTGGCCACCCTCGGATTCACCTTATCCGAACAGCCCGCAAGCCCAAGAGCCAGCAGCGCACCGAAAACAAATATCTTTTTCGCCGAAGATCTCACTGTTGCCCCCTGAGCGGCATGGTGTAAACATAGTCATTCTTCGCCACCGGCTCGTGACAGCTCGTGCACTCGTTCTGAAACGCCGCGTCCTTCCCGTACGGCTTCAGATCCATCCCGCGCCAGCGTCCCCAACCCCAGCCCTCGGTAGCCGAATACTTCTGACTGTCCTTGATCATCAACTCCGTCTGGACGAATCTTCCAGCCTTCACCACGCCCTTCTCATCCGGAGCCGGCTGCACCCACGTCACCTTCGCAAAAGCACTCCCATCCGGCCACGGATTGATATGATTTTCAGCGATCGCCTTCACCGCAACATCGTTCGCAAGAATCTCGCGCATCGTGTGATTGTCGAACCGGTCCGTGCTGCTGATCGCCTTCCAGTTCTTATAGTCCGGCAGAAACCCAACACCGTTGAACTCAGGCTGCACATTCGTCGCCGGACCGCTGGATTGGATCCACTTTCCATACTCCGCATTATCCGCCGCCGCATCTGCCGTCGCCTTCATAGCGGCCTGAGCTGTCCTCGCCGCGTCCGGAGCAGGCGGTCCGCTGAGATAGTTCCGCAGAACGGCAAGCTGCTCCGGCTTCACGACAGCATTCGGATGAACCTTCGTATACGCGGGCAGAGGCATCGCGCCCAGCTGGATCATGTTCACCGCCTCGAACAGGAACCCCCTCTGCTGCGCAACTGGAAGCCTCCCCATCTCGGAGAAGTTCATATGCCGCCTCGCCTCCATCACATCACTGGTGACGATCCAGTACGCAGGCACCACCTCATCGAACCACGGAAGTTTCGTCTCATTGGAGTGGCAGCTATAGCAAGAGCCCTTCAGAACCTGCATCACCTCAGGAGGGGCCTGCAACTCTGCTGTCACCGGTGGGTTAGTCAGCTCCGGACGTAGGAATTGAATGCCGACAAAGACCAGGCCCAGGACAGCAATGGTCCAGGCAAGACCACGAAAACGAGTCTGCGATGTTGCATCCATAATGTTCTTCCCCGCTCGACGCACGATTGGCCCGCGCTTATTTTTCGCTGCTAGGCGGTACCAAACCCTTCAGCCGAAGATACAAGGCCAGAGTCGCATACTGTTCATTGTCATGCGAGACCGTTCCCCACACCAGACCGACGCGCGAGCGCTTTGCTTTCCCCAGGTCGAACATGTCGGTCAGATTAGCGTCAGTGAGCGAAGCGAATGCCTTGTCGCATGCGTCAAACGAAGCCTTGAGCGCATCGACAACAGCGGCTTTGTCCGCAGTGTCGGCTGGAACCTTGCCCATGTCGCTCGCGGCAGTGTGATTGATCGCACCGCAGCTATGGAACTGCGCCTCGGTGATGTGATTCACGACGCGCGCATATGCTCGGACATCAGGCGTTGCCTTGAACTGATAATCCTCCGCTGGCATCTTATCCGCGGCTTTCAGGATGTTAGCCTTGAGGCCAGCGTAGCTTCGCTGAACCTCAGCTGCAGGTCCTGTTGGGCCTACTGGCGCAGAGCCCATCTGCATCTGACCCATCGCCGCACTCGTTGCGACCATTCCGACCCAACCTGCCAAAGCACACACCATACGTATCCGTTGCATCGTTCTCACCTCGCACCTCTTCACCAGCCTAATCTTACTGCTCGCCTCAGGCTAGTGATTTTTTGTCACGAATTTGTCCGGACGTTACGGACCAGATGCCCAATAGGTTCCTCTAGCGGAGACGATCATCTCCGGATGATGAGTGAGTCGCACTTTGATCGTATGTAGTCCAGGATCGGCTGAGGTCGGATAGAAGCTGAGAACGTAGCTGTTGCGAACATGATTGGTCAAAACGCCGAGGTCTTCAGCTAGTTCGCCCGCATTATCGAAGCTGCTCCATTCGCCACCCGACAACGTGGCCACTTCGGCGGAGGTATTCTTCTGCATCGCACCCAGAATGAGCCGCAGCGGTTCACTGAGGTTGAAATAAGCCTGATAATCTCCATCTCCGACGTGCAACGGTGGATTCAAGTGCGCCGGATCCTTGAATGCCTGTCTGGCTGCTGTCTTTTCGGCCGAAAAGGTGACGCTGTAGATTGCGGTGTTCGTCTCGCCCAGATCACGGACGATCTCCTTCATCGAGGTTTTGCTTCCAGCGTCATGCTCCTGGCTGATGAGCAGGATGGCCCGTCGGTTACCAGCCGGACGGTCCTTTAGAAGCTCCAGCGCATAGGCGACGCTATCGAAGATCGCAGCCCCCTTATCGCCGACATCGGGATGATTGATTGCATCGCGCCATTGAGCGATATCGGATGTAAATGGAGAGGCACCCTCCGGCCGACTATCGAAGTTTACGATCGAGGCCTCATTCGGGGCTGCACCGAGAAGGGAAACGAGCATCGTCTCAAGTTTCTCGTAGCTGGGGAACTGTCCGCGAGCATCCCCGCCTGTCTGCACCAGGACCACAAGGGAGAGCGACCGTTTGCTCTCCTCTTCCAAAGTCACCTTCTGAGGAACTCCGTCGTCTGTGAGAGTGAAGTCGTCCGCAGTCAGCGTAAAGACCAACTCCTTACTCTGGGTCTGCACCAGCGTTGGCACGACTACAAGCGTAGACCTCGTGTGTAGCGTCGTTTGTGCAGATGCCACCCCTGCAAATGCTGCAGCGAGAACGCCGAATTTGGCTGCGGTGAGACCCATCGAGTTCAGATTAGACGAGTCTACTGACGTGCGGGCACAGGAGAACGAGCAAAAAGGTATCCTATAAAAGACAATCACGACGCCAAAACAAGCCTCGTACCAGCTTCATAAGAAGGAAATAGCAAAACATGCCATTGAACTGCGGAATCGTTGGTCTCCCCAACGTCGGAAAGTCCACGATCTTCAACGCTCTCACCTCGGCGAAAGCCCAGGCAGCAAACTACCCCTTCTGCACGATCGACCCCAACACTGGGGTCGTCACGGTGCCTGATGAGCGCCTTGCAAAGATCTCTGAGTTGATCAAGCCCAAGTCCCTTGTCCCGACCACGATGGAGTTCATTGACATCGCAGGCCTCGTTGAGGGTGCCAGCAAAGGCGAAGGTCTCGGCAACCAGTTTCTTGGCCATATTCGCGCCACCGATGCCGTCTGCCACGTCGTTCGCTGCTTCGACGATCCCGAGGTCATTCACGTCGCAGGCGGTGTCAATCCGCTTCACGACATCGACATCATCAATACTGAACTTCTTTTGGCCGATCTTGATACCGTAGAGAAGCGTCACACCAAGGTCGAGCGTTCCGCTAAAGCTGGCAACGATCCCAAAATCAAAGCTGAGCATGCGATGTTGCAGAAGCTTCTTATGGTGCTGAATGCCGGAAAGCCAGCTCGGACAGCCGACCTCACTGACGATGAAAAGATTCTTTCTCGGGATCTCTTTTTGATTACAGCCAAGCCGCAGCTTTACGTCGCCAATGTGGACGAGTCAGGCCTCATTGATGGCAATGCCCACACAGCCGCTGTAGAGAAACGAGCTGAAGAGGAAGGCAGTCAGGTTGTGCGGATCTGCGGTGCGCTCGAAAGCGAGATCGCACAGCTGGAACCGTCCGAGCGCGATGAGTTTTTGAAGGACATGGGCCTCTCCGAGCCTGGCCTCAATCGCCTCATCCACTCTGCCTACCGCCTGCTCGATCTCATTACCTACTTTACGGCTGGGGTGCAGGAGGTTCGCGCCTGGACCATTCGCCGCGGCACGAAAGCTCCTGGTGCAGCGGGCGTCATCCACTCCGACTTCGAGAAGGGCTTCATCAAGGCGGACTGTTATGCTTCCGACGACCTCTTCACCTACGGCAGCGAGCAAGCTGTGAAAGAGAAGGGGCTTCTGCGATCTGAAGGCAAAGAATACGTGGTTAAGGACGGCGATATTCTGTTCTTCAAATTCAACGTGTAGGTTCTGATGACTCTCATGGACTTCCCCATCATCCTTTTCGTCGTTGCTTTCTCCGTTCTTTGGCTGGCAGCACGATGCGGGGCAGCGCTTCGCAGACACAGACAAGGCCTGAAAGAAGCGGAGCGCGATGACTTTGGCCTGATCCTCGGTTCCACGCTTACACTTCTGGCTCTGATTATCGGCTTCAGTTTCTCCATGGCGATTAGTCGATATGACCAGCGCAAAAGCTATGAGGAGGCCGAAGCAAATGCTATCGGCACGGAGTACCTTCGTGCCGATCTGCTTCCCGTTGACGATGCAGCCAAGCTTCGCACGCTACTTGGGAAGTACCTGGAGCAGCGCATTCTCTTCTACGAGGCTCCGCGTAGTCAGATGGTCGTCGAAGCGATCAACGTAAGAACTGTACAGCTTCAAGACGAGCTCTGGTCCGCCGTCCGACCTGCTGCCTCTGCGCAGCCCACGCCAATCACCGCACTCGCAGTTGCCGGCATGAACGATGTTCTCAACTCGCAGGGTTACACGCAGGCCGCCTGGTGGAACCGGATTCCTCCCGCAGCCTGGATCCTGATGTTTCAGATAGCCATCTTCGGCAATATTCTCCTCGGTTACTACCTTCACGATCCTGATGCAAAGAAAGTTCTCTTTCTGATACTGCCCCTGATTCTCGCGATCTCATTTTTTCTCATCGCTGACTTAGACAGTCCACGTGGAGGTCTTATCCGCATTCATCCACAGAATCTGATCAGCCTCTCTGGGTCCATGCATCCTTAAGCGTCACCTAGATTAGGTGGCACCACAAGAAGCATAGAGAAGATGACGATTGTGGTTCACCCCTTACTCCGGGGCCGCGAATTGTAACCCGCGTATCAGACACTGAAAGACAAGATGAAGAAAAAACTACGCATTGGAATTCTCTTTGGCGGCCGTTCCGGCGAACACGAGGTATCGCTCAACTCCGCCGCTTCCATCCTCGCTGCTATCGATAAGGTGAAGTACGACATCGTTCCTATCGGCATCACGAAGCAAGGCCACTGGGTCACCTCGGGCGAAGCTCAACATCTGCTCACCGGTAACACGAAGCTAACGCTGCTCAAGAAATCTCGCAGCAAGGGCATCGAAATTAGCGCCAGCGCCGACCTCGGGCAGCAGAGCGGTGCTCTCGCTCAGTCACTTGATGTGATATTCCCAGTCCTTCATGGCACCTTTGGCGAAGACGGCACGATTCAGGGCCTATTTGAGCTTGCCGATATTGCCTACGTTGGCTCCGGAGTTCTCGGCTCCGCCACTGGCATGGACAAGACCGCGATGAAGCAACTCTTTGCGGCTGCCGGCCTGCCTCAGGCTCCGCACGTCAATCTACTTCGAAGTGAGTGGAAAGCGGACGCCAAACGCGCGGTGAAGCTGATTGAAAAAAAACTTTCCTACCCCGTCTTCGTCAAGCCTGCGAACCTTGGATCTTCCGTCGGCATCAGTAAAGTTCATGATCGAAGCGAGCTTGCTGCTGCGATGGATCTGGCAGCCAGCTTCGATCGCAAACTCATCATTGAGCAAGGGGTTGGTGGTCCAGGTATCAAACCCCGCGAACTTGAGGTCGCCGTTCTCGGCAATGACTTACCCGAGGCCTCTGTCGTCGGCGAGATCGTCCCCAATAAGGAGTTCTATGACTACGAATCGAAGTACGCTGACTCCCCGGAGAATCCAAGCGTACCTATCATTCCCGCGAGGCTCTCAAAGTCAGAGGCGAAAATGATCCGCGAGATGGCCGTTGCTGCCTTCCGTGCGTGCGACTGCGCCGGGCTCGCCCGTGTCGACTTTCTTATGGAGCCTGCTCCGCTGGGAGGTAAGGGAAAGAAAAAGCGTAAGCCGCGCATCTACCTCAACGAGATCAACACGATGCCTGGCTTCACCAGCATCAGCATGTACCCGAAACTTTGGGAGGCCTCTGGTATGCCGTACAAACAACTAGTCGATCGGCTCATTGCTCTCGCGATCGAACGCAACAAAGAAAAACAGCAGACTAGCTTTTCTCGCGTCTAATAAACAGCTAAAAAAGTTCCTACGCGAATGTCTGCCAGATTGAGTCAGTGATATAGCCGGAACTTGCGGGCTGAGGGAGGTGGTCATGGAAGCTATTGGCAGATCGGTCGTATCGTCCAGCCGCACCTTGAAGTGCAGCCTCGCGTCGGTTGTGTTGCATCTTCTGCTCATCGGTCTTCTCATCCACAAAGGCGCATCGTGGATCGCTCCTATCCGGCTTCCGGGAAGCGAACACGGAAGCAATCTCATCCTTACGTACTTGCCTGGTCGAGCGCCTCTGCAGGCCTCGGCGCCGAATCCAAAGACTCCGCCGAAACATGCCTCCTCCACGACGCCCCTGCCCACGTCGCTCGCGAAGACTGTGACAACCGCTGCCGCATCGCCAAATACGAGTTCGCCAACCTCCGCACAGCCTGACTCTGCCGCAGGTGCGGATGCACTCGGTTCCGGAAATATCAATATTGCATTGGCGAGCTTCTTTCCCACGCCTCAGCCAGATCTCTCCGCACTGCCTCGCGGCACTAAGGGCGACGTCATTCTCGATATCGTCATTGATACAGCAGGAAAGATAGCCGACATCAAAATGACTCGCGGCCTTGGACATGGTGTGGATGAGAGTGTGATCGCCACGGTGCAACAGTGGACCTTCCATCCTGCCACAAAGGACGGGCAGCCAGTTGCCAGTGAGCAAGAGCTTCACTTCCATTACGAAAAGGCCTGATAGGCGCGAAGACAGCGGACGAGCAATCGCAACTAGAGAACGCGGCTGTGCTTGTATCCTTCGGTCGTTAATGCAGCGAGGAGTTCCTCGACCTGCTCCCGTCCTCGCGTCTCCATGGTGATATCGATAACCGTGTCGCCAAGGTTTACGCCATAGTAGGCGCGATTGTGAAGCGTATCCACGATGTTCGCGCGGTAGCTTGCGATAAGCCGTGTCAGGTCTGCTAATGCTCCTGGCTTATCAAGCAGATGAATGCGCAGTCGAATTAATCTTCCATCCTGAACCAGGCCGCGTTCGATGATCCGGCTCAGCAACGTCACATCGATGTTGCCGCCGCAAACAAGCACGCCTGTGTGTGCGCCCTTGAGCGATGTCTTTCGCTGCAACAGCGCAGCCAGAGCCGTAGCGCCAGCGCCCTCAGCCAATGTCTTTTCGCGCTCCAGAAGGACAAGAATTGCAGACGCAATCTCGTCCTCATCCACGGTCACGATCTCGTCGACGTACCGTTCCACCACCGGCAACGTCACATCTCCGGCACGCCGGACCGCGATACCATCAGCGATCGTAGTTGCTGGTTCCAGTGTGACGGGATGATGTTGTGCCACAGCCGCCATCATCGAGGGCAGACGCGAAGTCTGTACGCCGATGATGCGAATCTCTGGCCTCGACTCCTTGATCGCGCACGCAATGCCGCCAATAAGGCCGCCACCGCCGATCGGCACTACGATGGCCTCCAGCTGAGGAACCTGCTCCAGCATCTCCAGCCCGATCGTACCCTGTCCAGCCATTACCGTCGCATCGTCGAATGGATGGATAAACGTCATCTGCTCTGCTTTGCACAGGCGCGTAGCCTCTTCGCAGGCCTCGTCGTAGTTGGCACCATGCAACACGACCTCAGCGCCAAATCCGCGTGTGGCTGTGACCTTCACGAGAGGGGTTGCCAATGGCATCACGATCAGCGCACGAATACCTGCTTTCGTCGCGTGATAAGCCACGCCCTGGGCATGATTTCCCGCGCTCGCCGCGACGACCCCTCGGGCCGCCTGCTCTGGGGTGAGCATCGCAATGCGATTCAACGCGCCGCGCTCCTTAAAAGAGCCAGTCATCTGTAGATTCTCGAGCTTCAGATAGACGTGCTGTCCCGTCAGCTCAGACAGCATCTGCGAGTGTGGACAGGGCGAATAATAGATCGCTCCACGCAATCGCTCTCGTGCAGCGACGATGTCGGCGAGGCTAACGCTGAGTTGCTCTATCGAATCGTTCACAGGCCTCTTAATCCTTCTTTCAATCTTGTTGTTCGAACTCAACGGCGCTGACGAAACCGATTCGCCAGCGCGAACTCATCGCGCAACTCTGGTGTCCGCAGGTTCTCACGTACATGCTGCAGCCTCTGTTCCAATGCAAGCAGCGTATCCGCGACCGGTCCTGTATTTGTCAGCGCTACATCACGCCACATACTGTATGGACTCGCTCCCAGCCGTGTGGTCTCGCGCAACGCCCGCCCGCCAATCGCTGCAATCTCGGGAGCATCGCCGAATCTGTCTTCCAGCAGTGCCGCCAAGGCTGTCGAAAGCATCTGCGGCAGATGACTCACCCATGCGCAGAGCTCATCATGCCGTGCGGCGTCCATGTCCAGTGTGCGCGATCCAAAGCAGCCGACCCAACCGCGCCACGCCTTCTCCAGCGGCGACATCTCTGCGTTCGTTGGGGTAAACAACCACATTGCGCCATCGAAGAGTCCGCTCTCTGCCAGCAAAGCTCCTCCGGACTCTTTTCCAGCCATTGGATGTCCGGGTAGAAAGCTCGCTGTCTCTTCTCCGGCAAACAACTCTCTTGCTAGCTCAACGATCTCAAGTTTCGTACTGCCGACATCGGTCAGAAGTTGCCCTATGCGCAGTACAGGAGAGAGCAACTGCATCCAGTCCTTGATTGCAAGTACCGGTACCGCAAGGACAACGACGTCAGCCAATCGAGCCAACTCCAGAGCATCTTCCCGGCTGGCTGCCCTGCCGTCGATCGCACCCATCTGCACTGCGGCAGCCATCTCCAGCATGCTGGAATCCCAGCCATCGATGCGGCCCACAAAACCTGCCCCGCGCAGAGCCAGACCGGTCGAAGCGCCGATCAGACCAGTCCCGATGATGAAAACGCGTTCGACCATGTCTGAATCCTTACCTACGCAATCGTCCTGCCCACTACGGGAGCTAGCAGCCGCAGCTGCGCCATCAATTTGTTCAACTGCTCTGGGTACAAACTCTGCGCACCGTCGCTCATCGCCTTATCTGGATTGGGATGCATCTCCATCAACAGACCATCTGCACCTGCTGCCACGCTTGCCAGCGCCATCGGAGGAACGAGGTCGCGTATGCCAACGCCATGCGACGGGTCACCGAGCACGGGCAGATGTGTCAACTTCTTCAGCACCGGAATTGCTGAGATATCCATTGTGTTGCGAGTGTATGTCTCGTAGGTTCGAATTCCTCGCTCGCACAGCATCAGGTTGTAGTTGCCGCCCGAAAGAATGTACTCCGCGCTTAGCAACACCTCTTCAATCGTTGCGGAGATGCCTCGCTTCATCAGCACTGGCTTCCGTACATGCCCAAGTTCGCGTAGCAGGTTGAAGTTCTGCATATTGCGCGCGCCTACCTGGAAGCAATCGATGTATGGCAGCATCAACTCGATCTGCGAGATCTCCATCACTTCCGTGATGACGAGTAGGCCTGTCTCATTGGATACCTCTCGCAGAAGTTTCAGACCGTCGAGACCCATTCCTTGAAAGCTGTATGGCGAGCTGCGCGGTTTGAACGCTCCACCTCGCAGAAACTTCGCGCCAGCCGCCGCGACTTGCTTCGCGCTGGTAAGAATCTGCTCGCGAGATTCTACCGAGCAAGGACCTGCCATCACTACAACCTCTTGGCCTCCGACGATCACGCCATTCGGAAACGTAATCGTCGTTCCCTCGGGCCGGAAGCTGCGTCCCGCAAGCTTATAAGGCGACGAGATCCGATATGCCTCATGTACACCTGCTAGCACCTTGAACTCAGCCACTTCAAAGTGCTCTGGCGTCCCCACACCCGCGAGTATCGTTTGTGCTGCGCCAGTGGTTCGGTGAACGTTGAAGCCGAGCTCCACCATCCGCTCGATCACCTTCTGAATATTCTCTTCTGTCGCCTGGTCCTGCATCGCAACGATCATGATCTTCGCTTCACTCTCTCTGTAACTCGATTCAATACAATTTAGTTCAAGGCCTAATCGCGCTGAAATATCTGCGATTTAGAGGTCTCGGCGCTGTAGCGAACGCATTACGTCGATAATCCGCTCGTACACGTGCAAGAGATCGGCATCGGCCAGCGGCCCGGGGTTTGCTTTAAGGACGCGATCGAAGACATCCTGTTCTCGGCGTGGCTCGTAGACCGGAAGATCTGCCGTCTTTTTAAGTTCACCAATAGCACGCGCGGCTTCCGCGCGCTGGCTGATGAGGCGAACAATCTCCACATCCAGTTCGTCAATCTTCTGTCTCCAATCAGAGATATCCATCCACTCGCCTCACAATGCGGCGACGTGCCTACCTGGTGGGCCGTCGCGAAATATTTGGTCCTTCAATGATAAATGCGACGTTGCAACGGACGACCGTTCGTTCCCGGAGGTCATCATGCGCGCAATGCCGCTATAAACTGTCCGACGGCTTCCGCAGCCTGTGGTGGCGGCGTCTTCTCGATCAATGCCACCAACGCGCTCCCAATAATCGCTGCGTCAGCAAATTCACCCACTGTCTTTACATGCTCAGCATTGGAGATCCCAAATCCCACGGCAATGGGTAATGTCGTAAATCGTCGCAGTCTCGCTACCAGTCCCGAGGCATCTTCTGCGATCTTCTGCTGCGTGCCTGTAATCCCAACTCTTGAGATCGCGTACACAAACCCTTGTGATACCGCGGCAATCGCCTTCAATCGCGCGTCTGGGCTGGTAGGCGCCGCAAGAAAGATCGGCGCCAGCCGATTCTCTTTCATCTCCTCCAGATACTCCGCAGCCTCTTCGACGATCATGTCCGTCAACAGAACACCATCGGCTCCGGCCTCCGCGGCCCGGGCGCAAAATGTCTTCATCCCCATCCGTACGACGGGATTAAGATAAGAGAACAACACGAGTCCGGCCTCTGGCCGCGCTGCACGCAACTCCCTGGCCAGCGCCAGCACATCGGTCAACCGAACGCCGCGCGCGACCGCTCGTTCGCTGGCCCGCTGGATCACAGGTCCGTCTGCAAGCGGATCGCTGAACGGAACACCCAACTCAATCACATCCGCGCCGTTATCGATCGCTGCCAGTGCGATATCTCTGGTTGTTGCCAGATCTGGATCGCCCGCAGTCAGATAAGCAACAATTCCTGGCTTTTTGCTAAACTTTATTGCCATACTTGTGCTTAACCTTTCGTCCCTTCTCCAGCCTGTCGAACCGCCGCCTCGCTACCCTTCAGGTCAAGCTCACGCGCCAGAATTCCCATATCTTTATCCCCGCGTCCGGACAGATTCACCATCAGCACATCGGTCTTTGCCATCGTGGGTGCCAGCCGGATCGCCTCCGCCACAGCATGTGCACTCTCAAGCGCGGGCAGAATTCCCTCCGTCCGCGACAGGGTCACCGTCGCCTTCAGTGCATCCGCATCCGAACACGATACGTAGCTCGCTCGTCCCGAGTCATGAAGCATCGCATGTTCAGGCCCAACGCTCGCATAGTCTAGTCCGGCCGATACGGAGTGCGTGTTACTAACCTGGCCGGCATCATTCTGTAACACATACGAGTACGTACCCTGCAGCACGCCAGGCAGACCGCCACCAATCTTCTGAAACCGAGCTGCGTGCTCGCCCAACGCCGTCCCACGTCCGCCAGCCTCGACGCCAATCAACTGTACATTCGCATCCGGTAAAAACTCGTAGAAAGCGCCGATCGCGTTGGAACCACCGCCAACGCAAGCTACAATCGCCGTTGGCAGCTTGCCCTCCCGCTCCAGCATCTGCACTCTCGCCTCGCGGCTGATTACGCGATGAAAATTGCGCACCATAGTCGGATATGGATGTGCTCCGAGCGCACTGCCGAGGATATAGTACGTCGTGCGCACATTCGTCACCCAATCGCGCATCGCCTCGTTAATCGCATCCTTCAGCGTTGCCGAGCCAGCCGAAACTCCTCGCACCTCCGTACCCAGCAATCTCATCCGGTAGACATTCAACTCCTGCCGGCGCATATCTTCCTCGCCCATATACACGACGCACTCTAGCCCCAACAGCGCGCATACGGTAGCCGTCGCCACGCCATGTTGTCCCGCGCCAGTCTCGGCAATGATTCGCTGCTTCCCCATCCGCTTTGCCAGAAGTCCCTGTCCCAGCGCGTTATTGATCTTGTGCGCGCCAGTGTGGAGCAGGTCCTCGCGCTTGAGATAGATCTTTGCTCCACCGCACTGCTCAGTCAGACGCTTCGCAAAATAAAGGGGGGTCGGCCGTCCGCAGTAGTTGTGCAATAGATCGTCCAACTCAGTCTGAAACGCGGGGTCTTTCTGAGCAGCGTTGTAAGCGGCCTCCAACTCTTCAAGCGCCGCCATCAGCGTCTCCGGAACATAGCGCCCCCCATAGGCTCCAAACCGCCCCGCCATCGGCGAATCTATCGTCGCGCCTGCACTCATTGGTCCCTCCTGTTACCGCATGACACAAAACAAAAGCCGCGACTCGAAAGGTCGCGGCTCGTATGGATGTCGAATCAACTGAAACTTCAGGTATCTCTCAGATGAAACTACTCCGCCGCGGCCGCTATTGTGCGCCAATAGCGGAGAATAAACGAAAACCGGGTGGGCTGAGTAATCATCTTGTTTAAAACATACATGCTGTTCGTTACCTCTGCAACCTCACAGGCTTTCAACACAAGAACGTCGAAGATCGTCTGTGTCAATTACGACTAGATCTTTTGTACGCGCTGCACATCGCGCACCCCAGGAACCTTTCGCAGATTCTGCACTAATTTGTTCAGATGGCGCACATCTACGGTCTCCACGACGAACTCCACCATCACCTGTCCATCCGGCATCGGTTTTGTGTCCACGCTGCGAATGTTGGTCCCATCGTCAGAGATGATTGCAGTAAATTCTTTCAGCATGCCCGCCTGATCATCGCACAGCACCGTCAATTTCACTGGATACGTCTGTGCCTTCGTCGTTCCCGGTTCCATTGGCGACGGCGACCACTCCACCTGAATCCGCCGGTCCGACTCATACAGCAGGTTCTGTACATTAGGACAACTTCTGGCATGGACCGCGACACCCTTCCCTCGCGTTACATACCCAATAATCTCTTCACCACGAATGGGATTACAACAGCGCGCCCTATACACCAGCAGATCATCCTGCCCCTCCACTTGAAGCGAATCCGATCCCTTCCCGAAGAAGACCCGCTTCACCGCCTCCGACATCTGTCCAACAGTGTTGCCGACTCCGCCTTCGGGCGGCGCAGGCTCTGCCGTCATCGTCGAACCCGGCTCCAGCTTATTCAGCACCTGTCGCGCGGAAAACTTTCCGAACCCCACTCCGGCCAGCAGCTCTGCCTGCGTACCAAGACCATACTCACTGGCGACTTTGTCGTAGTCCGCTTCGCCGAACTTGCTCAGCGCAAGCTTATACTTTCGCGCCTCGCGGTCCAGCAGCTTCCTGCCGATCTCAATCGCACGCTCGCGCTGATGCTCATTTAGCCAGTGCTTAATCTTGTTACGTGCGCGCGAGCTCTTTGTAAAGCTGAGCCAGTCTCGGCTCGGCGCATGTCCTGCCTGCGTCGAGATCTCAACGATATCGCCGTTGCGCAGCTTGGTACGCAACGGAACGATCCGCCCGTTCACCTTTGCACCGACCGTCGTATTTCCAACCTCGGTATGGATGGTGTAAGCGAAGTCAATCGGACTGGCATCTTTGGGTAGGACAACAACCTTCCCCTTGGGAGTAAAGGTGTAGACCTCCTCCGGGTACAGATCGATCTTGAGCGTCGACATGAACTCGTTAGGATCAGTCATCTCGCGCTGCCATTCCATCAACTGACGCACCCACGCCAACCGCTGTTCATCTTTGGCGCTCACATTGTCGGAGGCCTTGTACTTCCAGTGCGCCGCGATGCCCTCTTCCGCAACCCGATGCATATCCTCCGTACGAATCTGCACTTCGAACTGATGGCCTCCCTCGGCAATCAGCGTCGTATGCAGCGACTGGTAGAGATTTGGCCGCGGCATCGCAATAAAGTCTTTAATGCGTCCTGGCACCGGACGCCAGATGCTATGCAGCAGCCCCAGCAACGCGTAGCAGTCCTGAACCGAATTGCAAATCACGCGGATCGCCAGCAGGTCATACACCTGGTCCACGGGAATCTTATGATCCGCAAGCTTCTGTTGAATGGAGTAAAGCCGTTTGATTCGCGACTCCACCCGCCCCTCGATCTTGAACTCCTTCAGCTTCGCCTCAAGCTGCGCCACAATCTTTTGCAGAAACTCTTCGCCCGCACCGCGCAGCGCGTCCACTTCGTTCGACACCTGCTCATACGCATATGGATCGGTGTACCGAAACGCGAGATCTTCCAACTCGCCGCGCAGCTTACCCATGCCCAGCCGGTGTGCCAACGGTGCGTAGATGTCCAGCGTCTCTCGGGCAATCTTCTGCTGCTTCTCCGGCTTCAGATGCTCAAGCGTGCGCATGTTGTGCAGGCGGTCGGCCAGCTTAATGATGACGACCCGAACATCGGTCACCATCGCCAGCAGCATCTTGCGAATATTCTCGGCTTGGTGGTCTTCGCGATTTGCGAACTTGATCTTGTCGAGCTTGGTCACGCCTTCGACGATGTGCGCAACCTGTTCTCCGAACCGCTTCGCAATCTCGGCCGAGGTCACATCCGTATCTTCGACCGCATCATGCAGCAGACCGGCGGCGATCGCAGTCGAGTCCATCTTCAACTCCGCCAGAACCTGCGCCACCTCCAGCGGATGAATGATGTACGGTTCGCCACTGGCACGCTTCTGTCCTTCATGCTGCTGCAGACAAAACGCCCAAGCGCTGCGAATGATCCCGAGATCATCGACAGGACGATTCTCGTGGACCGTGTCCAGAAGATGTTGAAACTTCGCATCCACTGTCTGAATCGCTGCTACCGAGATACCCGCAAGGTGCGAGGCCGAAGACTCGCCAACATTCCCCTCATGCAAAGGTGTAATACGCTCGACCTGGGAGACATCCTTGAGCGTGGAGTTCTCTTCAGTAGCCTGTTTCTTTTTTTTGACGCGCGGCCTCGTCTCCGAGTGCGCCAGTGAGGATCCGGCAAGAAGAGCTGCTTCCAGCTCGATTCCCGTATCGGTCTGCTCCATCTCTGGTTTGCTCTTCGGTTCGTGGCGCGGCTCTGGCTGCGGGCCAGCCTGCGAAGAGGCCGGATTAGCGATTGCCATAGTTCATTATAGGCTGTCGCTGCAAAACCGCGCTCCTGGGAAATTGCTGGTGAGAGTGCGCTTCGGCGGGGCGGAGGAGCGTTATAAGCTACTCCGGTTCGTCGGGCTTCGACGAGAGGTGCAACGCGTCGCCCACATGTCTGCTCGAGGTGCCCAGCGCGTGTACCGTCTTGTGATAACTCTTCTGCAGCGCATTTCCGGTCGAATCTCCCGCTACCGATATCGCGGAATCAGTCGAATTACCGGCGCTGGAGATAGCATCCGTCGTGTTGCGTCCACTTTGTGCAATCGCTTCCCCCGTCGAACTGCTCACAGCAATTACTCCCTGGGCTGGATGCCTGCCAGGGTTGAACCACGCAATATCGCTCGGCGGAAGCAGCTCCAGCCGCGATATTGCGACAGCGGGAAAGTTCGAGGCCTGCATCTTTTCGGCAAGCGGCCAACGATTCGACGAGATAAACACCGACCCGTTCATAGGGTGCCCCGGTTCGCCCAGGTTAATCAGCCTGGGCGAATCCAAAGCGACCATCTCCCGGCACCGGTCAGCCCCGCAACCTCGTTGGCAGAGCGTCTCGTTAAGATAGGAGGCATGCTTCCCAGGAGAGATCCATACCTTCGCCCCGCGATCTTGCGCCTTTAGCGTCGACGCACGTGAGATCTGGCTCACATCGCAGACCGTGTTCTCATGCGCCGCCGCGTACCAGTACACCGCCTTCCACTTGTCCGACGCCGAATCGCCTCCGGATCCGCGCACTAGCGCCGCAACGTGCTCCGTATCGAGTGGATGGCCATGCGGTCCGCAGTCCGTGCGCCAGAGATGATAGTAGTGAATCTCTACCAGGGGCGTCTCCGTGGTCGAACCCTTCGCCGGAAACACCTGTCCGTAGATCGTCCCGTCCTGCACCTTCACTGTCGGTGTAGAGACGTCAGGGAAAAACTCGCTCGGAACATCCGAACAGTCGTGCCTGCCAACCATGAAGGCTGGTGCGAACTGGACCAGCAAAGCCTGTTCCAGTGCATCGCTCAAGCCGTCACCATCCGTATCGATCTGCAGCGGTAGGACAGGCACCTGCCTCTGAGCCAAAGACCCAACAGCAGCGGCAAGAACGCACAAGGAGAGGATCCTTGGCAGGAAAAGAGAGCGCATCGTTATCAGATGCGAAATCTTTCTCAGGTGAGGACCCCAAGCTCAGCGTCAAACCCGAAAGTCGTCCGACCACTCCGTCTCAGAATTAGAAAAATTGCCGAACACATCCGAACGCCCTTTCCAGGATGCTGATTCCGCATCCTGGAAAGAACTACTATCTGCCGCAGGCCTTAGGCTTTACCCGCCAGTTGGCGCAGCACATACTGCAAGATGCCGCCGTTCTGGTAGTACAGAATCTCCTGCGGTGTATCGATCCGTACCGTCGCCGAAAACTCGATCGTCTTGCCCAGATCCGACTCCGCAAATACGGAGATGGTCTTGCCATCGGCAAATTTGCTGTCCAGCATTGCCTTCAATTGTCCTGGAGCATCCCCGATCGCAAATACCTCTTCGCCCGTCAGGCGCAGCGACTCGATATTCTGCCCCGGCAGGAACTGCAACGGCAGAATCCCCATCCCGACCAGGTTTGACCGGTGAATCCGTTCGTAGCTTTCCGCGATGACAAACCGAATCCCAAGCAGCCGCGGCCCCTTCGCAGCCCAGTCTCGCGAAGACCCCGAACCATACTCTTTGCCCGCCAGGATCGCCAGCGGCGTACCCCGTTTGGCATACTCAACCGAAGCGTCGTAGATCGACATCGGCAGATCTTCCGGTAGCAGTCTCGTTACGCCGCCTTCGGTCCCCGGAGCCAGCTTGTTCCGCAGCCGCACATTGGCGAACGTGCCCCGCACCATCACCTCGTGATTGCCGCGCCGCGACCCATAGCTGTTGAAGTCAGACGGCTTTACGCCATGTTCGGTCAGGTACTTGCCCGCCGGACCATTCAATTTGATCGAACCCGCTGGAGAGATGTGATCGGTCGTGACCGAATCCCCCAACACAGCCAGCACCCGCGCTCCGTGAATATCCTCCACCGGAGCAGGCACAGCCGGCATTCCATCGAAGTAAGGAGCCTTTCGAATATAAGTGGAGTGCTGCTCCCATCCATACGTATCGCCGTCAGGAAACTTCAGGCTCTGCCAGTTCTGGTCGCCATCCGACACCGTGCTGTACTGCTTCCGGAACATCTCCGAATCGATCGAAGAGTTAACCGCCTCCGAGACCTCCGCCTGAGTCGGCCAGATGTCCTTCAGGAACACCGGTCGGCCATTTTGGTCCCTGCCCAGCGGATCCGTCTCAAAGTTATGCGCAATGTGCCCGGCCAGCGCATACGCCACCACCAGCGGAGGACTCATCAGGTAATTTGCCCGTACCTCCGGCGAGATCCTTCCCTCGAAGTTCCGGTTGCCAGAGAGCACCGAAACCGCAACCAGCCCATGGTCTTCAATCGACTTCGAAACATCGGTCGGCAGCGGTCCCGAGTTGCCAATACACGTCGTACATCCATACCCCACCACCTGAAACCGCAGTTTGTCCAGGTACGGCATCAGACCCGCCTTTACGTAGTAATCGGTCACCACACGCGAACCCGGCGCGAGCGACGTCTTCACCCACGGCGGTGTGCTCAGCCCCTTGTCCACGGCCTTCTTCGCAAGCAGCCCGGCCGCCATCATCACATAGGGATTCGACGTATTGGTGCAGGACGTAATCGCCGCGATGACGATCGATCCGTGATTCAGGTACTTCTCCGGATCCACACCAAAGCGTGTCTTGATCGACACATGTGGCGCCTCCAGGTGGGGCAGGCTCTCGTCCTGAATTGTAATGACCGGGACCACTGGCGACTCCACAACCGGCGCTGACGATCCCACGCTGCTGGTCACGTCACCCGAAGCGCTCGCGTGCCCGCCCTCACCCTCCCAGCGCACCATCTGCCGTATAACGTGCTTGTTCCCATTCGGCCCCAGCAGAGCCGGAAGTTGATCCCTGAAGCTCTCCGCCGCGCCCGACAAACGTACGCGATCCTGTGGACGCTTCGGCCCCGCCACGCTCGGCTCTACGGTCGCTAGATCCAGAGAGATGAGTGCAGAGTACACAGCCTCCTTCGCATCCGCCGTGTGAAACAGCCCCTGCTCGCGGTAGTACGCCTCCACCAGCGCAATCTGCTCCTCAGGTCGTCCAGTCAGCCGCAGATAGCGCAGCGTCTCGGCATCTACAGGAAATATCCCGCAGGTCGCCCCGTACTCGGGAGCCATATTCGCGATCGTCGCACGATCCGCCAGCGGAAGCTCTGCGATTCCCGGCCCATAGAACTCGACGAACTTGCCCACAACGCCCAGCTTGCGCAGCATCTCGGTCACGGTCAGCACCAGGTCGGTCGCGGTCGTGCCCTCCTTCAGCTTGCCCGTCAGCTTAAATCCAACGACCTGCGGCACCAACATCGATACCGGTTGTCCCAGCATCGCAGCCTCGGCCTCGATGCCGCCCACGCCCCAACCCAGCACGCCCAGCCCATTCACCATCGTCGTGTGAGAGTCAGTTCCCACCAGCGTATCCGGATAAGCGAACATCGTGCCGTCCGCATCGGGCTGCGTCGTAAACACCACCCGCGCCAGATACTCCAGGTTCACCTGATGGCATATTCCCATCCCCGGAGGGATCGCGGAAAAGTTATGGAACGCAGTCTGTCCCCACTTCAAAAACGCATACCGCTCGCGATTCCGTTGAAACTCCAACGCAGCGTTCAGGTCATACGCCCGCGTCGTGCCAAACTCGTCCACCTGAACCGAATGGTCGATCACCAGCTCCGCCGGCTGCAGTGGATTGATCTTCTCCGGGTCTCCGCCCAGCACACGCATCGCATCCCGCATCGCGGCCAAATCGACGATAGCGGGCACACCGGTAAAGTCCTGCATCAACACACGAGCCGGCATGTAGGCGATCTCTCGCGAAGGCTCCGCGTTCGGATCCCAACATGCCAGAAACTGAATGTCCTCTGCCGTCACGGTGCGGCCATCCTCATGGCGCAGCAGGTTCTCCAGCAGAATGCGGAGAGAGAAGGGAAGCCGCGCCAGATCGACGCCCGTCTCTTCGAGCGCCTTCAGGCGAAACAGACGATAACTTTTGGAGCCGGAGGTCAGGCTGGATTGGCTCTTGAACGAATCAGGATGGGATTGGGCCGACATGGTATCTTCTCCGAGGCGCGCTTGATTAGCGCGAGGTAAAGGGGCGGTGTCTAACTTGCAGCCTGCGACATCGACGGCTGAAGCCTATCAGATTTGATGGGTCGTAGCGTCAGCACGTCCGCGGTCGGGGCGACCGTGGCGGAAGCGCTTCGTCTTGGGAAGACAGCCAGCCATGGAGCTCATTTTACTGCGATTACCCATCCACACGTAAAGCCTCCTTCGTACCAGGAGAGTGCATGTTGCCGGCAATCGACGTAAAGGTCTGACCATCGAGGGATACGGTTGGAATGAGCTTCGGCCATCTGGATGCTTACTAACGGGCGAAATCCTCTGAGTAGCATAAACCGCATCTTATAAACGCATCCTGTTCACAAAATGCGTGTTTACAAATGCGGCTTGAAGAATAGGAAGAAGTCATGAGTAAGGAGAAATTCAGAATGTACAGGTCCGGTCCCAGATTTTTCTTAGGTCTCACGCTAGGTATCGCTTCGCTCGGGGTTGCGGGTATCTCCGGTTGCAACAAAGCACCCGATGCCGCCTCCATCCCAAACAACTCCGGGCCCGATCCGGCGGACGTCAACATGGCTCCTGTCGATAACAGCCAGCAGCAACAGCCCGCTGCTCCTGCTCAGCCAGCGACGTCCAGGGTCCTGGGCATACGCTCCCAGGCGCAACCCCAGCAGTCCTCTGAGCAATACGCTCCCCCACAGAACGAGTCCTATGGCGCCGCGCAGAACACCCAGCCAAGCCAGGGCTACGACTACAACGCCCCCGACAACTACTCCGACGCGGACCAGGCCGCCGACGAACAGTCTCTCCTCCAGGCCGAACAGCCTCCTCCTCCCTTGCCCGTGTATGAGCAGCCCGAAGCCCCCGCGCCCAACTATCTCTGGACCCCCGGCTACTGGAGTTATGCTCCCGCCGGTTACTTCTGGGTTCCCGGCGCATGGTGCGCTCCGCCTTACTATGGCGCCCTCTGGACCCCCGGCTACTGGGGCTTCTATAACAATGCCTATCTCTTCCACCGCGGCTTCTGGGGCACGCATATCGGCTTCTACGGTGGTATCAATTATGGCTTCGGCTACACCGGCAGCGGTTATCACGGCGGCTACTGGAACGGTAACAACTTTTACTACAACCGCGCCGTCAACCGCATCAATACGACTCGCATCACCAACGTCTATAACCGGACGGTCATCGTAAACAACACCACGATCAACAACCGCGTCTCGTATAACGGTGGCAGAGGCGGACTGGCAGTAAGGCCTCAGCCTGCAGAAGTGGCAGCCATGCGCGGACCTCGCGTCGCCCCCATGTCAACGCAGATCCAGAACCAGCGCGAAGCTGCCCAGAATCGGCAGCAGTTCTACAACGAGAACAAGGGCCGCCCAGCGATGGTCGCAGCCACACGTCCCATCGCCGCAGATAGAAACGCTCAACGCCCCGGTGCCGCAGTACAGCCCGGCAATCGCCCCAGCGGCCAACCCAATCCCAACAGTGTTCGCCCTGGTCAACCAAACGTCCGCCCCGGCCAACCCGAAACCCGGCCTGGCCAGCCGGAAAATCGCCCCGGCCAACCGGTCAACCGCCCCGAGGTGCAGCCGGCACGACCAACCCAACCCCAGGTCAGACCCAACCAGCCGCAAACCAGGCCCGTCCAACCAGAAAACCGTCCTGCTCAGCCCCAGACTCGCCCAACGCAGCCCCAGACTCGTCTTGCTCAGCCCCAGGCTCGTCCAGAGCAGCCTCAAACGAGACCGCAGCAGCAGTCCCGTCCCCAACAACAAACAAGACCGGAGCAGACACAGCGGCCGCAGGAAACGCGTCCCAATTCTCAGTCTCGACCTGCCCCGGAATCACGACCACAGCAACAAGCCAGACCCGCTCCCGAGTCCCGTCCCCAAGGCGGAGGTGGGGCACATGGAGACGAGCGTCGATAGTTCTTCACCGATCACAAACAAGAGAGGACCCGCCGCTTGGTGGGTCCTTTTTTTTTCCGCACAGATTAAATGCCCTCAACCCTCTTCAGAGGCAGCATCCTCAAGCCACGTATGATCGCAGTCATCGCACCTCCACTCGTTCACGGGGTCGACCGCGTCCAATAACGTCTCATGGCTACCGCAGATCGGACAGGCCGGCACGTCGAACTCTTCAGGCGCCACCTCCGCCTCCGTCCTGAATCTCTCCGCCAGGGGCTGCGACAAGATGACCGTTGCTCTCTGAGCATCCTCCGGAGCAACAACGACACGCGGTCCCCGCAACCCACCTGCGCCATCCTGCGTGAGCACCACCGATTCAACTCCAGCCTCCCCCAGCGCCAGGTAGGCAGCTGATGCTCCGTATCCATCCTCGAACTCAAACACACACTCTGCCGGCGCCATCGCGGCATAAGCACGCAGGTTGGCCAGATCGTCCTCGCTCAGCACACGGCTCGCAGCCTCCTCTCGAACCGGCGCAGCCGTCAGTCTGCGTCGTCCCACCTCACCCCGTAGCGCCTCCTGTGCGGCCTCCGTCAGGTCGGCCATGGTACGTCCCAGCGCAACTAACTCATCATCACCATAAGAGCTGTAGAGCGCAGTCAACTCCCGGTACTGCTCCGCATCGCCGATCATCCTTCTCTCCTCGCCACTTGTATGGAGCTACCTGTATCAAAGCCACTTGTATCGAATGAGTCTTACAGACCCAGCGCAATTTGACCAAGCAGCACTACATTCAACGTCAGAATAATCGCAACCGTGCACCACCCTGCGATACGCGTCCGTCTCGCGCTCGTAAAGCTCCGCATTACTGACTCCCTGTTCGTCAAAATCAGTAGAGGAACCAGCGCAAACGGCAGCGTAAAGCTCAACACCACCTGGGACAAGATCAGGATCCGCAGCGGATCCAGCCCAAAGGCAATCACGAGCAGCGCAGGAATGATGGTGATCAGCCTCCGCAGAAAGACCGAAAATTTGATATCGAGAAATCCCTCGATGATCACCTGCCCGGCCATGACTCCCACCGTAGACGACGACAATCCGGAGCACAGCAGCGCCACCGCAAACACTGTCGCCGACACAGGCCCAAGCAATGGCCCTAGTGTGTGATATGCCTGCTCGATGCTCGGCGCCATTCGGCTGTGCGCAAATGCAACCGCAGCCATCACAATCATTGCCGAGTTGATCAGCCACGCTCCGTTCATCGCGAAAAGCACATCGATCAACTCGAACTGCAGATACCTCCGACGCCGTGAGAAACCCTCAACTCTGGGCTCCTTCGCCAGCTCCTGTACCCTAGGCTGCACCAGCGCCGAGTGCAGGTATACCACATGCGGCATCACCGTCGCTCCCAGCATCCCGACCGCCGCATATAGACTGCCATGGATCTCCTTCGGATCGAGCGTGGGCACCAGTGTAGAGAACGCCGCAAGTCTCCAGTCCGGATGCACCAGAAACACCTCGAACCCGTAGCAAAATCCGATGAGGCCGACAAATGCCATGATGCCCCGCTCCAGCCACCGATAGCCCGCGAGGTCCAGCGCAAGGATGAAAAACACCGCCACCGCCGCGATCATCGCCGCCGCAAACAGCGTCTCCGTCCGCGTCCAGCCATGCGCCAGCAGCGTCCCGCCAAACAACAGATAGATCCCCAGCGCAGCGCCTAAAAATTCGGCGAGATCCGTCGCAATCGCCGCAACCTCCGCCATCACCCACAAAAATAAAGTCCACGGACGCGAGAAATGTCTTCTGCAGTTCTGCGGCAGCGTAAGCCCAGTCACAATGCCCAGCTTGGCCGAAAGATACTGGATCAGGATGGCCATCGCGTTCGACCACAACAACACCCACAGCAGCCGATACCCGTACTGGCTGCCGCCAAGGATGTTCGTCGCAAAGTTTCCCGGATCGATGTACGCAACCGACGCGACAAACGCCGGCCCGAAGTACCTCCACATCTCGTTCCGCCGAAACTTCGGCTGGAACGTTGGCTTCTCCTCTCTAATTGAAATATTAGCCATGACTAAATATCGCTTTAATGCTAACCTAAGTCAACTGAACTCCCATGGCAAAACCCCTCTCGAAGGCACACCGAACCGACCAGCCAAAAGAATCTGCCCATCCCCCGGGCAGCGAAGCGGTCGACGACTACCTCAAAGCCATCTTTCAGCTCAGTGGCAGGCCTGAGCGCCAGGTCTCCAGTACTGAGATCGCGGCCCATCTCTCCATCACTGCGGCCTCCGTCACCAATATGCTGCAGAAGCTCGCCGGACAGAATCCGCCACTAGTGGCCTACGAGAAACATCACGGCGTAAAGCTCTCAAAGGCCGGAAAGAAGCGTGCCCTCGAGATCGTCCGACACCACCGCCTCATCGAAACCTTCCTCCACGAGATCCTCGACTACCCATGGGACGAAGTTCACCAGGAGGCCGAGCGTCTCGAACACTTCATCTCCGAACGATTCGAGGAGCGCATCGCCGCCAAGCTCGGCCATCCCGAGTTCGACCCTCACGGGCACGCCATCCCCGCGCTCGACGGCTCCCTCCCAGCCCAGGAGCCGCAGGCGCTCTCGCAGCTCCGCCCCGGCCAATCGGCAAAGGTCTCGAGCGTCTCCGATAACGATCCCGAGATGCTCCGCTATCTCGCTGCGCAGGGAATTCGCCCCGGCGTCAAACTCACCCTCAGCGAACAACTCCCCTTCCAGGGCGCCTACCAGGTTCGCATCGGCTCCTCTACAAAACCAGCCCTGTTAAGCCACTCCTTAGCCGAAGCCATCACCGTCAGCAAACCACAACAATGATCGTTCACAATGGGGCATGGCTCTGGCGGAGACGATAAAACCAGCGAAGAGTTGGACGCGGCTGGACGGAGTGGATCTCCTCCGCGGCCTGGCCATCTTCTTTGTGTTGATGAATCACGTCAACATGAGACTGCTCAGCGCGAAAGTTCCATACACCCACGGTCTTCCGCCTCAGCTTGTGTACTCCCTCGTCTGGAACGGGCAGTTTGGCGTACAGATATTCTTCGCCGTCTCTGGCTTCCTCATCACATCCACAACGCTTCGGCGCTGGGGGTCAATCTCCAACGTGAATGTGCGCGACTTCTACCTGCTTCGGTTCGCTCGCATCGCCCCTCTGCTCTTGCTTCTGCTTGCGATCTTGTGCGGCCTTCATCTCGCCCATATCGAAGGATTCGTTGTCTCTCAAAAGACCGGGGGCTTGGGACGCGCTCTACTGGCGGCACTCACCTTCCACATCAATCTTCTCGAAGCTCGAAGAGACTACATGCCGCCAAGCTGGGACATTCTCTGGTCACTCTCCGTCGAAGAGATGTTCTACCTCTTCTTCCCCTTGGCCTGCCGTCTCTTCCGTCGCGAAAGATATCTTCTGTTCCCCCTGCTTGCCTTCATCGTTCTCGGGCCCTTCGCTCGGTCGCGTGCCTTCAACCACAACCCAGTCTGGCGAGAGTACTCCTACCTTGGAGGCATGGATGCTATCGCTCTCGGTTGTCTCACCGCACTCTTCGCTGCAAAACGCTACCTCTCCCGCACAACCCTCTGGACGCTTGGAATCCTCGGCACAGTCCTACTTATCTTCAGCCTCTGCTTCTCCATCCGCGCATACATCTGGGGTCTCGGGCGCAATGGCCTCAACATGACTATCCTCGCCGCGGGAACCTGCATGATCATCGCGGCGTTCGCCCAGACGCATTGGCGAGCCCCTCGCATACTCACACCGCTACTCCGACTAGGCCAGCGCAGTTATGAGGTCTACCTGACCCACATCTTCATCGTTCTCGGACTCTTCTCCCTCTTTATCTCCGCAGGCAAGCCAATCAGATACGTCCCGCTCCTCTTCATCGCTGTCATTCTCTTGGCAGCTTTGTTAGGAGAACTCGTAGCGCGTGGCTACTCGGAGCCAATGAACCGCTGGCTTCGTAGACGCTGGGGCGACAGCCCCGAAAGACTCGGCTCGGTCACACCCTCGATTCGACCTCTCAAAACAAGAGATAATCACATAAGCACGACATAATAGGGAGCACTCGAAGCGGATGAAAGTTTTAGTAATCGGTGGTGGTGGCAGGGAGCACGCCCTCGTCTGGGCGCTACGCAAATCAGAGCAGGTCACGGAGATTCTCTGTGCTCCCGGCAACGGCGGCATCGCTCAACTCGCGCGCTGCATCCCCGTCGGCCCCGGCAACCTCCACGAAATGGTCAACCTCGTCGCCGTCGAACAGCCCAATCTCACCATCGTCGGCCCTGAACTTCCGCTCTCCGTCGGCCTCGTCGACGAACTCACGAAACGTGGTCACCGCGTCTTCGGCCCCACCCAGGCCGCCGCAAAGCTCGAAACCAGCAAAGCCTTCGCCAAAGAGTTCATGCAGCGCCACGATATCCCCACCGCTGCCTACGCCCTCTGCACCACGCTCGATGAAGTCCGCGAAGAGCTCACCCGCTTCACCGTCCCCGTAGTCGTCAAAGCCTCAGGCCTCGCCGCAGGTAAAGGCGTCGTCATCTGCGAGACCCACCTCCAGGCCGAAGAAGCTGCCGCGCAGATGTTCAGCGGCGTGCTCCTCGGCACCCAGGAGACCGAAGTCGTCATCGAGGAGTTCCTCACCGGCGAAGAGCTTTCTTTCTTCGCGCTCTGCGACGGCACCCACGCCATCGAGATCGCCTCGGCGCAGGATCACAAGCGCATCGGCGAGGGCGACACCGGCCCCAACACCGGCGGCATGGGCGCCTACTCCACCGACGGCATCGCCACGCCGGCCATGCGGCAGTGGCTCCTGCGCAACGTCGCTCAAAGAGTAGTCGACGGCATGAACTCCAAAGGAAGCCCTTTCAAAGGCATTCTCTTTGTCGGCATCATGATGACTCCGCGCGGTCCCATGGTCCTCGAGTTCAACACCCGCTTCGGCGACCCCGAGACCGAAGCCATCCTCCTGCGCCTAGAGACCGACATCCTCGATCTCTTCAACGCGTCTATCGACGGCACCGCCAACGAACTCATCATCAGGATGCGCGCCGGCGCCAGCGTCTCCATCATTGCGGCCAGCGGGGGCTATCCAGTCAAATATGCTTCGGGCAAACCCATCGCGGGCCTCTCCGCGTCGTCCTCCAAAGATGTCGTTGTCTTCCACTCCGGCACCACCATCAAGGACGGTCAGCTCGTCACCGCCGGCGGTCGCGTGCTTGCCATAGCCGCTGTCGCTCCCGATCTTCGCGGTGCCCTCGACAAGGCCTATGCGGAAATCGCGAAGATCTCCTTCGATGGAATGCAGTATCGCCGCGACATCGGCCACAGAGCCCTCGAGTAGCATCCGTCAAAGCCTGCGAGCTCAGCCCGGGAAGCCACTTTGGAACCCGGCAAACCAGTCACTACCAAAGATTCTGGCCTCGTCCCGATTAATTCTCACTCATAGTTCGTCTTAGCCGATGAGAGGAGTGTGCCGCAGCGCACAACTTCAATCAGCGAGCAAGGGAGACGTACAGATGATCCGGCAGGCAATCAATTGCGATATGTGCGGAGCGGAGAAGCAAACAGTCACCAGCCACTGGTTTGTGGCTTATGAACAGGACGGCGAACTGAAACTTCGCGGCTGGGAGTCTCCCAAGAACTCGCGCAAAAATGTAAAACATCTCTGTGGACAAAAGTGTGTCCAACGGCTCACCGCCAACTTCACGGCGGCGGTTATGGCATCAGGCCATGGAGCTGAGACCGAGAAGGAAACGGCCGTCGAGACCTTGGACCAGCGCGCCAGGGAAGCCTACGACGACCGGGACGATATGCCTATCCTCGAGCGCATGGGCTACGACCGTGCAACCGCAGCCCGGATCGAAGAGGAGTCCTGGGCCGGCCCAGCCAAGCCGAAGGAGTCCTGGGCTCCACCTCGTCCAAAAGAAAACTCCTGGGAGCACGAGAACAAACTGAAGACTGAGCGTGAAGGTCTCCTCGACGCAGCTCGCGCTAAGTCGCAAACGCCTAAACGTTTTCCAGCGATGGCCTGATGACGTTAGGCTTCCATCTCACTCAACACGCGGCACCGCAGATCCCGGCTTCCCTCAGTGGGTACAGCAGCTGCACTCACGGCAGAAGCTATGGTTCATGCGGTGCGCGCTCATCATGAGGACACTTCCCATCATCGTGATTCCAACCTCGAAGCTGTGTCTTGGTAGGCGGTCCGCAAAGAACGCGCCGAAGAAGATAAACGCCAGCCCCGCCGCCATCGTCGCGAGCACACGGAGTCTCTTGTGCGTGCGATAACCCTTCGCCAGCGCCATCGCTCCCAATATCGCGATCCCTACCGCCAGTGTCCGGTGTGTTCGCTCTTCACCTGGAATCAGATGGGCCATGACCACAGACATCGAGATAAGAAAAGGTGTCGCAATGCAGTGCACAACACAGAGCGCCGAGGCCCAGATGCCTAAATTATCTGCAGAAAATATGGAGATGCGTGACGTCGTAGTGTTCATAGGTTTGACAGCAGCTTCGCTAAATTTAATGACATGCATGAGATAAAGAAAATATCTATTGATATATTATTATCATTAATAGATCCCATCTTTCCAGCACAGCGAATGAATAGCCCTAATGGTCCATTCGCACCTTGACATCCCAATCTAGGCTGTAGTCACGGCAGGCAGAATCTCCGACACATCCACCCATTGGGTCGGATAATCGCCCGTGTAGCAAGCCGTGCAGTAGGTATTCGGCACGGCATCACCCACAGTACAGCTATGCAGCAAACCATCCATGGAAAGGTAAGCCAGCGAATCCGCTTCAATATATTCGCAGATCTCCTTCACGGACTTGTTTGCAGCAATCAGATCCTTCTTGCTCGGCGTATCCACCCCATAAAAACAAGGCGAGATCGTAGGTGGACACGAGATTCGCAGATGCACTTCTGTCGCTCCCGCTGCCCGTACCATCCGCACAATCTTTCGCGAAGTTGTCCCACGAATAATCGAGTCATCGATCAAAATAACCCGCTTACCCTCCAGCAGACTCCTCACCGGATTCAACTTCATTCTCACGCCAAAGTCCCGCACCCGCTGCTCCGGCTGAATAAACGTCCGCCCCACATAGTGGTTGCGAATCAGCCCCAGGTTGAAGGGAATCCCTGACTCGGTCGCATACCCAATCGCCGCCGTCACACCCGAGTCCGGCACCGGCACAATTAGATCCGCAGGCACACCCGACTCCCGCGCAAGTGTCTTGCCCATCTCCTCGCGGCTCCGCTGTACCCAACGTCCATAGATCCGCGAGTCAGGCCTTGCAAAATAAACATGCTCGAACACGCAACTCGCCTGCTTGGTCGTTGTATCGAAGTAGCGGCTCGTCACGCCATCTTCAGACACCATCACTAATTCGCCAGGCTTCACATCGCGCTCGTACTTTGCATGAAGTAGATCGAACGCGCACGTCTCACTCGCAAACACAAACGTATCCGGAGCACCATCCACACCCGGAATCCGCCCCATCGACAGCGGCCTAAACCCATGCGGATCGCGCGCCGCAAAGATGCGGTTCCGCGTCATCATCACAATCGAAAACGCGCCCTCCACCTGGCTCAACGAGTCGGCGATGCAGTCCACCAACGTCGTCTCCTTCGAGTGCGCGATCAACTGAATAATGATCTCCGAATCGCTCGTCGTCTGAAAGAGCGCCCCATCCCGCTCCAGCCGCTCACGCGCCGTACCCAGGTTCACCAGGTTGCCATTATGCGCAATCGCAATCAATCCCTTCGTACTCTCCACCGAGATCGGCTGCGCATTCAGCAGCGCCGAATCTCCCGTCGTCGAATACCGCGTATGTCCAATCGCGATATGCCCCGGCAGCTTCACCAGCACATCATCGGTAAAGATCTCCGACACCAAACCCATACCCTTGATGTCGTTCACATTCTGCCCATCCGCGCTCGCGATCCCCCCCGACTCCTGCCCGCGATGCTGCAGAGAATACAACCCCCAATAAGTCATCCGAGCCGCATCGGGATGGTTATAAATCGCCATCACCCCACACTCTTCGCGCAGCTTGTCGAACGGCGTCTCATCATCCTCGTCAGGATCAACGTCTGTGAAAGTTGTTGTGCCTGTTTGTACCTCTTGTCTGTCACTCCGCAGCGCAGCAGAGGAATCCGCCGTTGCAAACCCTGAACTCATCGCCAACTCATCCCGAACCAGAGGTTCACTCATGCCGTCACCACCTCATCGGCCAACTGCTCTTCCATGGCCCCAGCCCAAGCAGCCTTCAACGCCTTCACCGGCTCGTTGATAACCGCCTTCTCGTTGAGCAATATCTCAAAGTTCCCAGAGGTCACCTCACCCAGCGGAGCTAAGAAAACATTCGGATGCTCGCGAAGCACCGCTCGAATGGCACCCACCTTCGCGGCATCGGCCGTAGCAATCACAGACGAACCGATCTCGCTAAACAGGCGCTCCGTTATGACGAACGGCTCTTCCGATTCAAGCCGCATCGAAACTCGTACGCCTAACTCGCGCGGGAAACACGCCTTTGCAAACGCCACCGCGCAGCCGCCATCCGAAAGGTCGCTTGCCGATACCAGCAGCCCCTCCTCGGCAAGCGCAGCCAGCGCCTTATGCAGCGCAGCCTCTTCCTTCAAGTCGAGCACCGGAGGAGCCCCCCACAACTGCTTCAACACCGTCTTGGAAAAATCCGTAGAACCCATATCCCGCTTTGCGTTCCTGCCGGCTCCTCTAAACGCCGAAAGAAACAGCACCACATCGCCCGCCTTGCGAAAACTCGCAGGCACAGCCTTCGTCACATCGTCGATAATCCCAACGATCCCAAGCACCGGCGTCGGATAAATTCCCTCACCCTTGGTCTCGTTATAAAGCGAAACATTACCGCCTGTAACCGGCGTTCCCAGCGCAATACAAGCCTCCGCAATCCCATCGATCGCCTGCGAAAGCTGCGCCATAATCTCCGGCTTCTCTGGATTTCCGAAGTTCAAACAGTTCGTAGCCGAAACCGGAGTAGCTCCCGTACAAGCCACCTTCCGCGCAGCCTCAGCCACCGCATGCATCGCCCCCAGCTTCGGATCGAGATACGTCCAGCGCCCGTTTCCGGCCAACGCCATCGCCAACCCGCGGTCGCCTCTCATCACACCTGCAGACTCATGCGAAGCCTTCGGCGAGACCACTGGATTCGCCGCATCTTCGTCGTCAGTCGCAAGCGTCGCCTCGCCCTTCGGCGTCGAAGAGGCTACCAAATCGGCCAGAGTACCCAATACTCCACGATGATGTGCCGCACCGGATCTCTCTCCCGTACCCTTGATCCGCATCACGCCAGCTTCACCGCCCGGCCCCTGCACCGTATTGGTCTGCACCATCGAGTCGTACTGCTCAAACACCCACCGCTTATCGCAGATATTCGCACTCGCTAGCAGCTTCTTCAAATCCGCCGTATAGTCCCGCGGCTTATTCAACTCTTCCAACACATGCGCCGGAGGATCCAGCGGCACCGGAGCCTTCCACACCCCCACCGGCCGGTGATACAGCGGAGCATCATCGGTCAGCGACTTATTCGGAATATCCGCTACCAGCACCCCATGCTGCGTAATCACCATGTTCGGCTTCTCGGTCACCTCGCCGACGATCGAAGCATCTAGTCCCCACTTCGAAAACACATCCAGGACCTCAACTGCGCGCTCCTTGTCAGCCACCAGCAGCATCCGCTCCTGCGACTCCGACAGCATAATCTCGTAGCTCGTCATGCCCGTCTCGCGCTGCGGAACCCGATCCAGCTCCACCGTCAATCCAAGATCGCCCCGCGCACCCATCTCACACGTCGAACACGTCAAACCCGCCGCGCCCATGTCCTGAATCCCAAGCACTGCTCCAGTAGCCATCGCCTCGAGACAAGCCTCCAGCAGCAGCTTCTCCATAAACGGATCGCCCATCTGCACGTTCGGCCGCTTCTGCTCCGAGCCCTCGGTAAACTCCTCGCTCGCCATCGTGGCTCCATGAATCCCATCGCGGCCCGTCTTCGCGCCCACGTAGATCACCGGATTGCCAACGCCCGTAGCCTTCGCATAAAAAATCTCATCGCTACGAACCAGTCCCAGCGCAAACGCGTTCAGCAACGGATTGCCCGAGTAGCAAGCCTCAAACCGCGTCTCCCCGCCCAGGTTCGGAACCCCAAAGCAGTTCCCATACCCCGCCACGCCATGCACCACGCCGGTCGTAATCTGGTGGTTCCGTCTCCGCAGCGCCTCGTCCGGCTCAGCTTCATCCAACGGCCCAAACCGCAGCGAATCCATCACCGCCAGCGGCCGCGCGTTCATCGTAAAGATGTCCCGCAAAATCCCGCCCACGCCCGTCGCCGCGCCTTGGTAAGGCTCGATATAGCTCGGATGGTTATGCGACTCAATCTTGAACGCACAAGCCCACCCATCCCCAACATCGATGATCCCGGCGTTCTCCCCCGGTCCCTGCACCACGCTGCCCGGTCCGGTCTTGCGCTCACCCTTCGTCGGCAACCGCTTCAAATGCACGCGCGAAGACTTATACGAACAGTGCTCCGACCACATCACAGAAAAAATCCCCAACTCAGTCAGGGAAGGGGTACGTCCAAGCGCTGCTTCTATGCGCGTGTACTCGTCCGGAGTGATACTGTGCTGCTTGAGCAGCGCCGGAGTAATGGTAGCTGGAGAGGGAACTTGGGCTTGCTGGGCTTGCAAATTTGGCATGGCTCGCTAGTTAAGATTGTCGCATGTTCGCCACCCCACCGCGACCACCCCGTCCTTCAATGCCGTTCCAGCGCAACCCGATCCCACCTCGCCGCGTCCGCCGCCGCCGCATACGCGCTCTCCAGAAACTCCATCAGCGTCCCCTCGGGAGAACTCTGCGTCCGCACATCGTCGTACTTCAAGATGAACTCCCCCAAAGCCTTATCCCACCTCGCCGCAGCAGGTCGAATCCTCGCCTCCCCTAGTCCTTCCGGCACCGGAGCCGCATAGCAATAGAACGCGGCCACCCCATATCCTCCATTCCCCGGCCAAAAACCCGCCGAGATCACCTCATGCGAATACGCCTCACGCTGAATCGCATCCATCCCAGGACGCTCCGGCGCCGGCCGCCCAGAAAATCGTGTCACCGCAAAATCGAAGCTCCCCCAGAAGAAGTGCACCGGGCTCACCTTCCCTAGAAATCCCGTCGAGAAAGCCCGAAAGACCCTCTCCGTCTGCACCAGCACCCGCCAGAACCGGTGCGCATACTCCGGCTCATACGACCTGCGCTCCGTGTCCAGATCGAACCGGATCGGATGCGCCAGCTCCACCGGCATCGGATTAATCTTCACCGAAACCTCAAGCTCCGCCAGGCACCCAAGATATTCCCTATAAAAATCCGCCACAGACTGGGCCCGCAGAGGCCGCGACACGCTCCTCCCTGAGCCCATCCGCAGATGCAGCGCATGCTCCACAAAGTCGAACTCGATATCCAGCACATCGTCGCCGTACGCCATCGCAGACGTGCCCAGCCCGCGCGCCGTCACATAAAGAGGCACATTCCACCAGTGGTTCTGCAGCGGCGTAAGTGCCAGCCGCGTCTTCCCCACAATCTGCGTCCACATATGCAGCGTATTCGCTGTCGCCTCCCATTCACCCCAGGGCAACGCCGGCCACCCTCCACTCCCCGCAGCTCCGCTCACAGTCCCTCCTCAAATCACTCCAAGAGCATACGCCGCCAGCACTCAGCCGCCCGTACTCCCAAACCCGCCCACCCCACGCGGAGCCTCCATCAACTCGCTCACCTCTTCAAACTCCGCCTCAATCCGCCGCACAATCCGCAGCTGCGCCACCCTGTCCCCAGCCTTGATCTCCACCGCCGCCGCACTCAAGTTCGTCATCACCACCTTGATCTCCCCGCGATACCCCGGATCGATCACCCCCGCCAGTGTCGTCACCCCCCGCACCGCCAACCCAGACCTATCCTCCACCAACGCTCCATGCGTAGCCGGAAACTCCATCGCGATCCCCGTCTCCACCGCAACCGTCTGTCCCGCATCAAGCGTCGCCGCACCTACCGCGTATAGATCCGCCGCCAGATCTCCAAACGGCCCCGTATGCGCATACCGAGGCACCTGTGCCGCTGCATGCATCTTTAACACCTTGATCCGAACAACCTCATGATTCTCCACACCCACCGTCATAGCATCTCTCCATCAAAACTTTCGTATCTCCTATTCTTACCGTAGCCGCAGATCTAAACCAATATTTGCCAGCGCATGAAATATCCAAACTCGATATACCCCAAACGGGGGAGGGAACTGCCCCAAAATGCGAGACTTTTCCTCCGCGTTTCAACGTCAAATGAACAAGACAGAAGTTGTGTCCGAATCCTCTTGCCTGACCAGCCATCTACCGGAACCACAGGAGAGTTGCACCGTGGCCATCGACGTTCAGCACCTTAGCTCCACCCGCCGATACGAAGCCCGCGCCTCCAACCGAGGCCACCTGCAGCATCCAGTCCAAAGCCCCGTCTTCCAGGCTCCAAAATCCCTCAATCCAGCACAATCCGCCACTCTTCACGCGCTGGTCAGCCTATTCACCACCTCCGGTACGGCCCACCCGTCCCCCATCTTCTCCCCGCCCTTCGAACATGAAATTGGGCTCGACGAGCTCGACGCCCTGGCCCGTACCCACGCAGCATTCCCCTTCGCCGAGCTGCCTCCCGATCTCCAGGACGCCATGCTCCACCTGATCGCCGCCCGAAACCTCACCACCCGCAAGCTCGACCTAGCGCTCTGGCTCGAAGAACTACGCAACGAAATCACAGACGTCTAACCGCGCAGCCACCCGCTCCCACGCAAGACTCTACTGCCCATCCATCCTCACCACGCGATAGCTCGCAGGCGGCTGAAACAGTCTCCCATCCGGCTCAGTCGTATGAATGCTCCCCACCTCGAAGTCCTGTATCGCAGACGCGCGCGGGTCCATCCGCTTCGTACTCACATTAATTCCCAGCACAGGTGAGTACCAGAACTCCTTCACAATCGGCTGCGGCTTCTCATTCCCAATCGCCCCGCTGTTCAGCGTTGTAATCTCACGCGAACCCACAAGCTCCAGCCCGCCCACCATCTTGTTCCCAAGTTGCTCCTGCGACACCGAGCTCATCCCATTCTGCTGAACGCTCTGCGGCACCTTCGTCGCGGATGACGCCCCAGGCGCTGGCGCATCAAACCGATACACCGTGCAAACCTGCACATCCGGCCGGCAAATCGTCATCTGGTGCAGGCTAGGATCCTGATAGTCCAACTCCGACAGCCGCGTCTCCTGCGTATCCCCGTTAGGGCTGAAGTACCGCCGCTCCTGAAACACCTTCCCTGAGCTATCCCGCGCTATCGTCCGATGGTTTTTCATCGTCGCCGTGCTTCCATCCGGCATAATCCGTGTCCACTCCGTCGTCACCACCGCGCTGAACGGCGCATTCGGAGTCGCCGGAATATCGATACTCTGCAGGCGCTGCATCGTTCCGCCATCCGGAGCATGGTTCGCGGCACTCTGCGCCAGCAGCAAACCACTCGCAATCAAAGTTCCACACGCAGTCAAAACAGGAGATATTTGCCTTTTCATCGATCTCGACCTCGGCAGCAACAGTTTGCCACAGATCGATGAAAACAGATCGAAGAAATTGGCTGTATTTCCTATCAAGCGCAGCAAGCGCCCACTTCGGGGAGAGTGTAGCGATTCGCCGTTCCTCCCGCCTGCCGGCACAAAGATAACAAGCGACCAACGGGAGCCGCACCCAAGGGGTATACAAATCACGAAGTGATCGCCGCCCGCGCAGGGCGATCGGCCGTCCGGCCATATCCTTTCCTACCAAAAAGCACCGAACAGATCGATCCAACCTACCGCTTCCGCATCCTCAAACTCTGCCAGCTCCCATCCGTCGTCCAGCCCCCATCCACCGGCAGCGCCTGGCCATTGATAAATCCACTCTGCTCCGGATCCGCCAGAAACAGAATCGCCCGCGCAATATCCTCCGGCGAAGCAAACCGCCCCATCGGATTGACCCCTTCAATATCCGCATCGCTATACCCACCCCCGGCCTGGTCCGCCACATCCATCTCCGTCTTCACCCACCCCGGACACACCGCATTGCACCTCACCCCGCGCCCGCCCCGCCGCCAGCGTCCGCGTCAGCCCAATCAACCCATGCTTCGACGCGTTATAAGCCGACCGGTCCCCAATCCCAACCAGTCCCGCAATCGAAGCAACGTTCACAATGCTTCCCAACCGCTGCTCCAGCATCATCGCGCCAAACCCCTTTGCCAGTAAAAACGGAGCAAGCAGATTCACCTCCAGCACCCGCAGAAAAGCCTTCCCCTCCACCGTCTCTGCCGGAGCGATAAAGCTAATCCCTGCATTGTTTACCAACACATCCACGCATCCCCACTGCGCACGCACCCTCTCCACCGCGCGCGTCACCAACGCCTCGTCCGAGACATCCCCAGTTACCTCGTCGGCTTCAACTCCAGCCGCACGCACCGACGCCAGCGTAGCCACACAAGGCTGCATATCCATCAACATCAGCCCATACCCCGCAGCCGCCAACACCTCAGCCGTCCGTCGTCCAATCCCCTGTGCAGCACCCGTAACCACCGCGATCTTCATGCCATCCAGACTACTAGGGTGTGCTGACATACCGGCTGGCAGCCGATCCTCCAGCAAGATATGTTCCAGGCGACCAACGGGAGCAGCACCCAAAGGGGTATACCCGTCACGAAGTGACCGCTCCACGCGCAGTGGGTCCGGCCGACAGGCCAAAGCCATCGCACCGTTTACTCAATCAGCAGTACGAAGCACCCGCTCCAGACCCCGAATCAACCGCTCATTCTCCATCTCCGAGCGCACTGCAATCCGCAGATGTCCCGCGGGCAGACCCTCAAAGTTCGTACACAAGCGCAGCACAATCTGCTCCCCTACAATCATCCTCGTCCAGGCCAGGTCCACATCGAACTCCGCCGGAAATCGCAGAAGCAAAAAGTTCGCACTCGCCGGATAGCTCGCGATACCAAGCCGCGCCAGCTGTTCTTCCAGCCACAGACGTCTCCGCTCATTCGCTCCCCGTGCCTCTTCTGCGTACACCTCATCTCCCAGCGCCGCGCACACAGCCTCAGACGCAAGCGTCGTCACCGGCCAGGGCGCGATCACCCGATTCATCCCTTCAACAACAGAGGAGCCCCCGATCGCATACGCCACACGCAGCCCGGGAATCGCAAAGAACTTCGTCACCGACCGAAACACAATCACATTCGCGCGCTCAGCCGCGAACTGCGCAAGCGACTCCACCGGCGAGTAATCCATGAACGCCTCATCCAGCAGCACCGTCACGCCGCTACCCGTCGCAGCCTCAATCAACCGCTGCATCGCCTCTTTCGAACACAGCGCCCCAGAAGGATTCTGCGGATTGGCCAGAAGCAGCGAGTCGCACCGCTCACTCCGCAACGCCCGCAACAGATCCTCCGGCCTGTAACGAAAGCTCTCATCACTCAACAACCGATAAGTCACAACAGCAACGCCGCAACTCTCCAGCGTCTTCCTGTACTCGCCAAACGCCGGCACCGGCAGAAGACATCGCACAGTCTTAAGCGACCGCAACGCCGCCTCCAGCAACGGTACAAATCCATTCGCAACAGCGACACTTTGCGGCAGCACACCTTCGTGCTTCGAGATCGCAAGCCTCAAACCAGACAGCTCAAGATCCGGATACGCGGTCAACGTCTCCGGCACCTCCAATGCCCGCCGAATCGCGGCCAGCACCACCGCCGGAGGACCATCAGGATTGATATTCGCGCTGAAGTCCAAAAGCCTCTCCGCTGCGATCCCGTACCGCGCAGCAATCTGCCTCATCTGTCCACCATGCACCGGAGCCATACTCTCAGAAGTAGAAGTAGCCGTCATGCCTTCCTCCGCAACAGCAGCGCCGCAACCAATCCAATGCCGGAGACCGCAGCCGCAATCCGAATCGCCTGCCTCGCACTCTTCCTGCCAGCAGCAGGGAACTCCTCTCCCATCAAAGGCGTCATCATACGCTCACCAGCATAGAAGTTCTCCCCGCCAAGCCGCACCCCAAGCGCACCTGCCATCGCGCTCTCCGGCTGCCCCGCGTTCGGGCTCTTATGCTTCCTCCCATCGCGCATCCACGTACTCATAGCAGCCCTCGAACGCCCATCCCCTGAAGCCAAAGAAGCCGCCGTAATCCCCAGCGCCGTCAATCGCGAAGGCAGAAAGTTGGCAACATCATCCAGCCGCGCCGCAACCTTGCCGAAGTAAAAATACCTCTCGTCCGCATGTCCAATCATCGAGTCAAGTGTATTGACCGTCTTATACGTCATCGCAAGCGGGACACCCCCAATCGCCATATAGAACAGTGGAGCCATCACGCCATCCGAAGCACTCTCCGCCACAGTCTCAATCACCGCCCGGCTGATCTCCCGCTCCTCCAACTCTCCCGTATCCCTGCCAACGATCCTCGCCAGCCGTCGCCGCGCCAGCTCCACATCGTGTCCCTCCAGAGCATCCACCACAGCCGACGCCTCATCATGCAAACTGCGCGAAGCCAGGCAAGTCCAAGCCAGCGCCGTCTCTGTCGCCACACCAAACCAACCCGCACGCCTCCCCGCCCACGCGACGATCTTCGCTGTCCCCACATAAGTCGCCACCACCAACCCGACCGTCAGCGCGCCCCCAGCCGCAAACTCCACCGCAGCCGACTGCCCCGGTCGCCTGAGCACTCGCTCTCCCGCATAAATACTCTTCCCGATCAACCGCACCGGATGCGGAAACCACTCCGGATCACCCACCATCCAGTCCAGAAGATAAGCTGCCACCATCACGCCGCGACGACTCATCGTGCCGCATCTCCAGCCACAAAGCCCCGCCGATAAGCGACCCCAGCCCAACCGAAGATCGTCTCCATATCCAACGCACACTCCACCTCATCGGCAAGCCGGTTCAGCGACTCTTCCCGCAGCTGCTTCCAGTCATAAAGCTCCCCCGGTCCATTGAGACCATGGAACGCTCGCCCGGCCCGAATAAAATCATGACGAAACCCATCCTCATCGAAGATCCCATGAAGATACGTACCAAACACCCGCTCATCGGCGCTCACGCATCCATCCTCAATCGAAGCTCCATCGCGAGTCGATAGCCGAGCGAAGTGTGACCCCTCACTCAGATACATCGTCTCGCCAATATGAATCTCGTACCCTGCAACTCGCCTCTCCGCGACCGCATGACCAAACAGACTCGCACCCGCCATCTTGCCAACAACATTGCGCGTCACCTTATCCGCCTGCATGTCAGTCCTGATCGGCAACAACCCCAACCCCTCCATCGATCCCTCCCGCTCCACGCCAAGCGGATCCGTAATCGTCTCTCCCAGCATTTGCATGCCGCCGCAGATCCCCACCACAAGCCCCCTCCGCGCACGCAGCTGCACCGCCGCATCTATCCCGCGTCCCCGCATCCACATCAGGTCGTCCATCGTCTGTTTGCTTCCCGGCAAAATCACTACATCCGCCTGCGCAATCGCCTCAACCGTACGGCAGAACAGCAGCGACACCGCAGGCTCAGCACGCAGCGAATCGAAGTCCGTAAAGTTCGAGAAAGACGGCAACGCCACAACCGCAATCCGCAGCCTCCGATCCGCCGACCCGTCCGCAAGTTCATCTGCCGTCCACTCCGCATGCTTCGCCGCCGGCAGCCCCAGGCTATCCTCCTCGTCCAGCACCAACGAAGGCAGATAAGGCACCACGCCCAGGCAAGCCTTCCCCACGCGCTCCTCCATCATCCGTATCCCCGGCTCCAGCAGGCTACGGTCGCCGCGAAATTTGTTGATCGCAAATCCACCAATGCGCGCGCGTTCCTCCGTCTCCAGCAGTTCCAGCGTTCCCAGCAGCGAAGCGAACACGCCCCCTCGATCGATATCGCCCACCAGCAAACATCGCGCATCGGCCATCTCCGCCATCCGCATATTCGCAATGTCGTGCTGCTTCAGGTTGATCTCCGCAGGCGAACCCGCACCCTCCATCACCACCACATCGCAGCTCGCCGCCAGCACCTCATAGCTCTCCCGCACCAGCGGCATCAGCTCCTCCACCCGCCGCTGATGATAGTCCGCCGCCGTCACCTGTCCCCAGATCTTTCCCCGCACCACCACCTGCGAAGAGCTCCCACCCGACGGCTTGATCAAAATCGGATTCATATGCACCGAAGGCGCAACTCCCGCCGCCTCCGCCTGCAGCGCCTGCGCTCGCCCAATCTCAAGACCCTCAATCGTCGCGGCCGAGTTCAACGACATATTCTGCGACTTGAACGGCGCAACCCGATACCCCTGCCTCGCAAAGATCCGGCACAGCGCCGCCGTCAGCAGCGACTTCCCAACATGCGACCCCGTACCCAAAACCATCACAGCACGCGCACTCATCGCTTTGGCCCTTCCGTATCCCAGCCGCTATCGTACCTGTCATACGAGAGAACACTCTTCAGCGGCGTGCGTCTCTCCCATCCTGCCTTTTGCAGATCAGGCTCCGTAGCAAACTCATCCACATATCCTAGGCAGAGATAAGCCACCGGAGTAATGTGCTCCGGAATCCCCAATGTCCCACGCAGCAGATTCGCATCCAGAATACTTACCCACCCCACCCCAATCCCCTCCGCCCTCGCCGCAAGCCAAAGATTCTGCACCGCGCAAACAGCCGAGTAGAGCGCCATCTCCGGCATCGTTCGCCGTCCCAGCTGATGCCCCTGGCTGCTCTGCGAATCACACACGACGCAAAGATTCTGAGGAGCTTCGAGTATTCCCTCCAGCTTCATCCCCGTATATAACTCCTGCCGCTCGCCCTCATAACTCGCCGCCGCGCTTCGGTTCGCATCAAGAAACAGATCGTGCACCGCCTCCCGCACCGCACGATCGCGCACCACAATAAATCGCCACGGCTGCATCAACCCTACCGACGGCGCGTAGTGCGCAGCCTCCAGCAGACGCTGCAACAACTCATCCGGCATCGGCTCCGGCAGAAAGCCGCGGCGCACATCCCTGCGCTCTCGAATCGCGCGATAGACCGCCGCCCGCTCTTCCTCGCCGAAGCCCGCAGCCTTTGTCATTTCCACGCCCTCGACCACTTCGGTCCAGCCGTCTCGCCACTTCGCAGCCGCGCATCCACGCCTGCATTCTTTTCAATCAATCTCCCAAACAGCCAGATCACATCCGACAGGCGATTCAGATAAGAGAGAATCTCCGGCTTGAACTCCACGCCGCTCGACGCCAGCCTCACCGCATTGCGCTCCGCACGGCGGCACACCGTCCTCGCCACCTCATACGCCGCCGACTCCGTATGCGCCCCCGGCAACGACCAGTCCGACAGAATCCCCTCCGTCGCCTCAATCTGATGCACCAGCTTCGTCAGCCCATCCACATCCTCCGGCGAGATTACCGGTGGTGTCTTCTTACTCTCCGGCGGAGTCGCCAGCGCCGATCCCAGCCGAAACAACGTCCGTTGAATCCCCTCCGTCCACGTACGAATCTCCTCGTTCGTGCACACGCTGCGCGCAAAGCCCAGCACCGAATTTAACTCATCGACCGAGCCATAGGCCTCCACTCGCAGGTCGCCCTTCGAGATGCGAATCCCTCCAGCCAAACCCGTCTGTCCGCCATCTCCACGTGTCGTTGCAATGCTCATATCTCTTCTCCTTGTACTTCATCTTCTTCATCAAAAGGCTCCAGCGACTCTTCCACGCGAACGCGAATCACCTTGCGCAGAGCCGCTCTCTCATACCGCAAAACCATACCCTCATCCAGAAAATCAGTCACGCGCGGCGGACGTTCCGAGAACAACTGCTCCTCCCCAAAGAACCACGGCTCCGTCGCACCCAACTCCTCAATCGTTCGCGCCCGAATCACCACAGCCGGAACACAGCACACTCCCGCCTTCAACAAACGATAGGCCCGATGATATCCATCGCGAAGAAACCACCGCCCGCGAAACTCGGCAACCTCAAAGAAAGGACTGCCGCCATACATCTCAAAAGGGAAGCGATCAGACTCCCGCATCTCCGGCTTCAACCGTAACTGCAGGTCAGGATTATTGGAGTACAACGCAAAGTTCACACCATCGACGTCATCCTCACCACGAACCACGCGGCACTCCGTACTCCTGTCCCCACCCAAAGCAACCGCAACCAACTGTTCCCAATCGTCCTGCCTAACTCCCATTGCCTCGGCACGTCCTCGCCCAAACACCAGCCTCCGCTGAAACGCCAGCACCGAACGCAGATCCACCACCCCCAGCGCCCACTCGAGCCCCGCATACTCCGCATGCAGATCCGCTCTCTGTGCCGCCGCATCCAGCAGATGCCGAATCTCCCGCGTCTCCATCGAAAGCAAAGCGGAACAATCCACATAGCCATCACGCAAAGCAAGCCGCTCTTTCGCATCCCTCACCTTCGCTTCAATCTCTCTCTGGCCCACGCTCGCAGAACCGCGATATCCATACTCGTCCAACTCCCACGCGATCAACTCACAAACGTCAACCTTCGCCTCGCTCACAATCCCACCTCAACCTGCCGCGCGCCAGACGCCTCGCTCACAACATGACGCACCATGCAGCAGTACGGCCTCGTCTTCTCCCAGGCATCTTCCTCGGAGCATCCGTGCAGCGCACGAAGCACAACCCGCATCACTCCCGCATGCGTCACCACCGCAATCTTTCGCCCTTCAGCCCTCTCGCAAAGAAAATCCACCTCATCCAGCACCCGCCGTTCAAAGTCAGAAAACCTCTCCCCACCCGGTGCCGGCAGCTGCGGATACTCCTCCATCCAGCGCCGCGCATACTCCCCGTCTCGCGCCTCAATCTCCTCCCAGTAAAGCCCCTCCCACTCGCCAAAATCAATCTCGCGCAGCGAAGAACGCACAGAAAGAGAAACGCCAAACTCACGAGCAACTTCCGAAGCAGTCTCCCGCGCGCGACGCAGATCACTGCTATAAACCTCATCGACTTTCTCAGCCCGAAGTTCTTCGATCAACCGCGAAAGCTGAAGCCGACCCGCCGCATTCAACTCCGGATCGGAGTGACCGCAAAACCTCCCCGCCATATCCGTCTGTGCGTGGCGAGCAAACAGAATCTCACTCATGCCATCCACACTCCGCAGACATAAACAGCAATCTCCGTCAGTTGATTCGTCGCACCAAAACAATCGCCAGTCACACCGCCCAATCGTCTGTAGTAGAACCACCCACTCAAACCGGTAACCAGCATTGCCGCCACCAGCGGCCCCACCCCCGACCACCGCAGCAGAACACCGACAACAACCAGCGTGAACAACGATCCAAACACAAGCGACCGCAGAGACGTAAGCTTCGCAATCCGAGCGCCCTGCCCCTCCTGTGCACGCGCCGGCGAAAGCACATAGCTCAGCGGAAGCGAACTCCATCGACTCAACACCTGCGCCGAGATTACATACGCCGCAAAGTGCTCCAGCGGCATCGCCGCCAGCATCGCATACCGTCCCAGCAGCGACAGCACCAGCGCCACCGCGCCGTAGCTTCCAATCCGGCTATCCTTCAAGATGTTTAAAATCTGATCCCTGTTCCAACCGCCACCAAATCCATCCGCCGTATCGGCAAGACCATCCTCATGCAGACCACCCGTAATCAGCACGAAGTAGATCAGCACCGCCAAAGCAGTCAAAGATCTGTTCAGATGCGGCACCAGCAACCAATGCACACCCGCCGCTCCCGCTCCAACCGCCAGTCCAACCAGAGGAAAAAACTTAACAGCACGCGACAGCGAGTCAGCCTCATACACAGACGAGGGCATCGGAATCCGCGTCAAAAACTGAAACGCGGCCGTCACCTCTTCGCCAAGTGCGCGAACCTGTCTCGCAACGCTCACCCCTTCGCCTCGCTCACCCCGGCAGAGGCGAACGTCGCCATCTCGTTATAGATCGCCATCGCCGACTCGATCACCGGCATCGCAAGCACCGCGCCGCTTCCCTCTCCCAGCCGCATCCCCAGCGTCAAAATCGGCGTCAGCCCGACGTACTCAAGGAGCGCCCTGTGCCCCGGCTCCTCCGACTGATGCCCCGCAAAAAGATACCCCTTCACCTTCGGCTCTATCGCAAACGCAATCGCCGCCGCAGCCGTAGAGATAAATCCATCCGCCACAACTGCGATTCCATGCCGAGCCGCGCCCAGCACAAACCCCGTCATCGCCGCAATCTCCAGCCCACCTACACAACGCAACACATCCAGCGGCGCAAGCGACGCCCGTCCCTCAGCACCACCAAAATGTTCTTTGACGACCGCCTCGATCACCTGGCACTTTCGCGCATGTTCGTCAGCATTCAGCCCCGTTCCTCGACCCGTCACCATCGCAACCGGCTTGCCCGTCAGAGCGCAAGTCATCGCACTCGCAGCCGTCGTATTCCCAATACCCATCTCACCAACAGCCAGCAGGTCGTAACCCTTAGCCTTCGCGTCCGCCGCCAACTCCATCCCCACCGTCAGCGCCTGCGTCAGCTCCTCTTCACTCATCGCCCGCTCCCGCAACATGTTCCGTGTTCCGCGGCGCACCTTGCGATGCAACAGCCCATCGACCCCGTCGAAGTCTGCATCCACACCCACGTCCACGACGTTCATCTCCACTCCATGCAGTCTTGCCAGCACGTTGATCGCAGCGCCCCGCGCAAGAAAGTTCAACACCATCTGCCGCGTCACCTCGCTCGGATAAGCGCTCACTCCCTCCGCCGTCACCCCGTGGTCCGCGGCAAACACATACACCGCCTTCTTCAACGGCTCAGCAAACCTCTCTCGCCGAACCGATACCATCTGCGCCGCCAGATCCTCAAGCCTCCCAAGACTTCCCAGCGGCTTGGTCAGAGAATCAAGGTGCTTCCGCGCCCGCGCACTCCACTCCCCGCTCGGCAACTCAATCGCAACTGCTGTCTCCAGTACCATCTCTCCGCTCGTCACTGCACTCATATAGCCCCTTCCGTACGTCTCATCAATTCCATCAGCAAGCCGTAACCGTCGAACACTCCGCACCGACGCCCACATCACTACGTTCTTCCTTTAGCTCCCGCAAAGCTCGCTCCCTCCGCACCGCCGCAACAAAGTTCTCTGCGATCAAAGGATTCGCGCGGAAGGGAAGATGCACATAACTTGCCAGCACATTGCCCCGCTGAAACCCCTCCACCTCTTCCTTGCCAGAGAGCGAATACTTCACTCGATAACTCGTCGCAACGTCCCCCCGCTCGGTGATGCAGGAGTAATGAAAGCTATGTCCTCGAACCACCGTCCCTTTGCACCCCAGCAGGCAGTCCTCAGAAAACTCCACCGTCACATACCCAAACTTCACCAGCCTGTCCGTCATCTGCATCTTCAACGGCAACACCCCAGCCATCGCATACGCCACACCATCCGTCCCGCCAAGACTCTCCGACAGATAGAGCATCCCCCCGCACTCCGCGTACACCGGCCTGCCCGACGACGCAAACGCGCGCACCTCCTCAAGCATCCGCCCGTTGCCGCTCAACTCCTCCGCATGCAACTCCGGATATCCTCCACCGAAATAAATCCCATCCAATCCATCCGGCAGCGACCCATCCTTCAACGGACTGAACCGGACGATCTCCACACCCTGCTCTCGCAGCAACTCAAGATTGTCTTCGTAATAAAACGAGAACGCATGATCCCACGCCACTCCAACCCGAAGCCCAATCCGAGGTTCAGCCTGAATCTCACTCCGCGAACCGAGTGCATGCATCTCCAGCCCACACTCCAGCTCCATCAACGCATCCAGATCTAGCCGCTCCTCCGCCAGCCGCGCCAGCGTCTCGAACGCTACCCCGCCACCATCTTCAACCTCTCCCGCTCCCTGCAGTCCTAGATGCCGCTCCGGAATCCCAATCGCCTGCTCACGCGGAAGCCATCCCACAATCTTCGTTCTGCACCGAGCCTCAATCGCCTCCCGCAGCATCCCAAAGTGCCGCTCCCCCGCCACGCGATTCAGGATCACCCCTGCCAGCCGCAGCTCCGGATCGAACATCTCAAACCCCAGCACCACCGCAGCCACACTCCGCGCACTCTTCGCCGCATCCACCACTAAAACCACCGGCAGCTTCAGCAGCTTCGCAATCTCCGCGCTGCTCCCCGTATCCGCACTTCCGCTCTTCCCATCGAAGAGCCCCATCATCCCCTCGGCCACCACCACGTCCGCCCCACGCGCCGCACCCCGTAGCACACTCTTGTTCGTCTCCGCATCCATCATCCACGTATCGAGATTCCGTGCCGGCCGCCCACACACCCGCCCATGATGCCCCGTATCCAGAAAATCCGGCCCGCATTTAAATGGCTGCACCTCCAGCCCACGCCGACGCAGCCCCGCCATAATCGCCATCGCAACCGTCGTCTTCCCCACGCCACTCGCCGCGCCTGCAATCAACATTCCCTTCACGGCATCACCTCCAGATGACCCTTCAGCGCCAGCGGCAACCCCGCCACCATCAGCACCACATCATCCGCCACTCTTGCCACTCTCTGGTTCATCTCCCCCAGCAGATCCCGATACCGCCGCCCCACCGCATACGCCGGCACCACCCCGCTCCCCACCTCATTCGACACCAGCACCACCCGGCAGCTCACCGTCCCCAGCGCCGCGCACAACGCCTCCACGCGACTCTCAATCGCCGCCCGATCCTCACCCTCCGCCTCCATCACATTCGCCGCGAAGATCGTCAGGCAATCCACCACCATCACCTCGCATCCATCCCCATGCTCGGCCATCACCCGCGGCAGCTCCAGCGGCTCCTCCACGGTCACCCAATCCTTCGGCCGCTCCTCGCGATGCCGTTCGATCTTCCTCCGCATCTCGTCATCGGTCGCCTTCGCGGTCGCAACAAACACCACATCGCGCACCTGTTCCGCCAGCTGCTGCGCGTAACGGCTCTTGCCGCTTCGCACACCACCCAGCACGAGTGTCACCGAACCCTGGCGCATCTCCTGCATCGTCAGCTCCACGCCCCAGACCGACCTGCAAACTCTGAAGCCGAGTGGGAATAATGTTTAGGCAGCGCTCGTTGCAAACCTCAATCGATAGAGATCTACGAGAATGCTCTCCAGCTCTCCCTGCGAAGCTGAATCAAGCCTGAATGGTCTCCGGCAGGTCTCCTGACTCACGCTTCATCAAGTCTTGACTAGCCTTCCCAGAACGAGTCCCAGTGGCGTAAGAAAAAGTGTCAAGCTCTCAGCGCTTACAGTTACGGGGTAGCGACGGAATCGCACCGTCTTCCCTGAACCAGATGACAAAAGACTATCCCGCGCCCACCCACGGGTCAACACCGCAGCCATCGCCAGACAAAACCCAGACAAACCCCAAACAGATCCAGACACCCGCCCATCGCTACGCCCGCCCAACAAACTCTCGCGCCGCCGCCCGCGAATCCCTCACCAGATCCGGCAGCCCCACCCCGCGATACCCATTCCCCAACAACCACAGCCCCTCCAGCCCCTTCACCCTCTCCATCAACTCCGCCATCCGCTCCAGATGCCCCACCCCATACTGCGGCAGACTCCGCGGCCACCGTCGCACCACCGTCATCTGAGGATCAGGCAGCGGCCCCAGCACCCTCGCCAGCTCCATCCTCGCCACCACCGCAATCTCATCGTTCCCGCAGCGCATCAGCCGCTCCGCCGCCGCACCGCCAAAGAAAGCCCTCACCAACCGCCCACCCTGCGGAACCCGATCGTCGAACTTCTGATCCATAAACGTACACGCCAGCAACAAACTATCCGACCCCGGCGGCACCAAAAATCCAAACCCCTGCGGCACCGCAAACCGCGTCGCATCCGGAAACCCAAACCCCACCACCACCGCCGAACTCGCATCCATCTCCATCAGCTCCGCGACCCGCGCATCCACCGGCCCCAGCAGCGCCCGTGCCTCATCCGCCGGAGCCGCCATCATCACCCCATCAAACCTCTCCACCCCCCGCGCCGTCCCCACCAGCCAGCCCTCTTCGCCGTACGACACAAACCGCACAGCATCCGCCATCCGTATCCAATCCTCCGGAATCGCCGCAATCATCCGGTCCACCAGCGTTCCCAACCCGCTCCGCAGCGTCGTAAAGATCGCCGCCTTCTCCTTACCCTCCGTCGCCGCCGCCCGCGCCTGCAACCCCGCGATCAAACTCCCATGCTCCCTCTCTATCGCCACAAACGGAGCCAACACCGCACGCACGCTCAACCTCTCCACATCGCCGCCCAGCATACCGCTCAGCAGCGGAGCCCCAATCTTCGCCAGCACCTCCTCCCCAAAGTGCCTCCGCACAAACACCGCCACACTCTCGTCTTCCACCGGAGCACCCGCCCGCAGCTCCCCCGCCCGCTCCAGCTCCTCGCGATAACTCCGCTTCGCCTCCGCACTAAACAGCCCGCCCGCACCCTCTTCCACCGCATCCAGCGCATCCAGATCCGTCGGCACCATCATCCGCATCCCATCCGGCATCGCCCGCAGCTTCTTATCCACCAGCACATACGTCTTCCGCCCCGCATCCTTCGAAGCGACCACCTCATCGCCCAGCCCCAGCTCCTTGGCCAGCTCCCTCGCCCACGGCTTCTCCGTCACCCACGCATCCGGCCCACACTCAATTACGAACCCGCCCTCGCGCACCGTCTCCACAATCCCGCCCAGCCGCGTCGAAGCCTCAAACAACACCGCCTGCACATCCGCACCACCGCCCGCCGCCCGCGCCAGCTCATACGCCGCCGCCAGCCCTGCCACCCCACCGCCCACAATCGCAACCCGTTTCATCTACTCTCCCAATAAAAAAGCGAAGGCCAGGGCCTTCGCGCATTCGACCCTCACGCCGTCGACCCTCCCGACAGCCTATACCCCCGCAGGCACAGTCATCTCATCCACCGTCGCCCTGTACCCGCCCGTCACCACCTCAGCCAGCGCCCTCACCAGCACATCCGAGTCGTTCAAACTCTCCGCCCGCCACAACTTCAACCCCAGCTCGTCCGCACTCTTCCGGAACGCAATATCAATGTCATACAGAATCTCCACATGGTCGCAGAGAAATCCCACCGGCTGCATCACCACCCCCGCATGGCCCTCCGCACGAATCGCCTTCAGCGTATCTTCCACCGTCGGCCCAATCCACGGCCCACCCGAGATCCCCTGGCTCTGAAACGCAAAGTACCAGTCCCGGTCGCCAAACCCAACCCCGGCCATTCGCTCCGCCACCATCTGCGCCGTCCGCTTCGCCTCCACCGGATAAGGGTCCGGCGTCATCTGCACCGGCGTCCCCGGCCGCGCACCCGCCACCGAAGCCTCACCCGTCATAATCGTTCTGCAAGGCACGCTGTGCGCCGTAAACAGCACCGGAACCCGCCGCCCCGACTCCGCACAAGCCTGCGCCCACACCGGCCACAGCCTCTCCGCAAACGCCAGCGCCAGCGCAGGACTCTCCGCCCACCCCGCCACAAACTCCACCTCCATCCCCGCCGCAGCCGCCAGCACCGCACTCCGATAGAGCCCCACGCTCGTCCGCGAGTTCTGCGGAGCCAAACACACCGCCTTGATGTGCGTCACCCCATCCAGCCGCATCTGCGTCACCACGTCAGCAATATACGGATGCCAGTTCCGCATCCCAACATACACCCGCTGCCCATCCAGCGCCGTCTCCAGCAGACGCCCCTGCAGTATCGTCCACTTCGTCAGCGGCGGCGGCTCCAGCCCCGGCGTCTCCCTCAACCCAATCTCCGCATAGCGATGCTGCAACTCCTTTACCACCTCATCCGGCAGCGCCCGCCCACCCGTCACCTTGCTCAGATACTCCGCCATCTCGCCCAGCACATCCGGCGTCCCATGCGCCAGCAGCAAGACCGCGCTCGTCCCATCAAAGCTCATCGCGCACCCAGCTCCTTCACCCACTCCACCACCCGAATCACGCTCTCCACCGGCGTCGTCGGCACAATCCCATGCCCCAGGTTGAAGATATGTCCCGGCCGTCCATCCGCCGCCCGCAGCACCTCGCGCACCTGCTCCTTCAACACATCCTCCGGCGCAAACAGCGCAATCGGATCAAGATTCCCCTGCACCGCGCATCCCGGCCCAACGGCCTTCCAACCCACCTCCAGCGGCACCCGCCAGTCCAGACCCATCACATCCGCGCCCGTCTCACTCATCGCCGGCAGCAGCGACGCCGTCTCCACACCAAAGTAGATCACCGGCACACCCAGCGCCTTGATCCGCTGCACCAGCTCCGTGCTCCACCCCAGGCAGTACTGCCTATAGTCATGCACACTCAGCTTGCCCACCCAGCTATCGAACACCTGGATCACATCCGCGCCCGCCTCCACCTGCTGCTGCGCATAAGCAACCAGTACAGTAACAATCTTCTCCATCAACAAAGACCACGCCGCCCCATTCGAGTACATCATCTTCTTCGTCTCGATATAGTTCCGGTCGCCGCCGCTCTGCTTTCCGCCCTCGATCATGTAAGCCGCCAGCGTCCACGGAGCCCCACAGAACCCAATGATCCCCAGCGTATCCCCATCCGCCCTAGGCCCGGCAAAGTGCGTCGCAACCTTCTCAATCGCCTTCGCCACATACCCCAGCTCCTCCACGCGATCGACCCGCAGCGCCTGCACATGCTCCAGCGAACGGATCGGCGTATGCACCACCGGACCCTCGCCCGCCACAAACTCGAAGTCCAGCCCCATCGGCGTCAGCGGCAACAACAGATCGGCAAAGATGATCGCCGCATCCACGCCTAGCCGCTCCGCCGCCGTAATCGTCACCTCGGCTGCAATCTCCGGCGTCCTGCAGATATCCAGCAGTGTGTGATGCTTCCGCACCGCCATATACTCCGGCATATACCGTCCGGCCTGCCGCAAAAACCACACCGGCGTCCGATCCACAGGCTGCCGCAGACACGCCCGCACAAACCGGCTGGAGCCCGCCCCAGCCTCCACGGCAAGCTCCGTCGCCGAACGATCTACCATCGCATCACTCAAAAAATGCTCCCAATCTACCTAGTTCGAGCCTAGCACCCGAAGCCCGTCCCGCGCACCGAGCAAGAAAGCCAACCCCGACCAACGGGAGGACCACCCGCAGGGATACACAAGTCACGAAGTGACCACCCCACGTGCAGTGGGCCCGTCCGGCAGGACACGCCTTTCCCCAACAGAGCCGCCCTCAAAAAGTGAAGAAAAAAAGTTGAGAAAAAAGAGGAGAAAAAGATCAAAAACCTGGCGTACCCTTCAACCCCGAAATAACGACCAGCAAACCACCACGTCTCACCATGCTAATTACCGCACCCGTCCAGCAAGAAACCACGAAAAATCCTCGGTTTTCACAAAATCCCACCCAAAAACACCATCCCGGAAAAAATGCGCACAGATCCGCCCCGCAGCCCGTTCACTCGGCCGCCGCAACCCCAAAAAAGTCAGTCAAGGTCTCCGCTCAGGCCTCCAGCCGGAACGTAAACTCCTCAATCACGGGGTTCGTGAGCACCTCACGCGCAATCCGTTCCACCTCGGCCTGCGCGGTGTTCTGTTCCAATCCATCTTCCAAGGTCAGCAGGAAGTACTTCCCCTGCCGCACATCCGCAACGCCGCGATATTCCATCCGCCGCAGTGCATCCGCGACTGTCTGCCCTTGGGCATCCAGCACCGTTCGTTTCAGCGTGACATAGACATGAGCCTTCATCCTGTCTGATTATAGACATGATGCGGTTTTCGTCTTGCCCCGAGTACACGGACGCCCGCAGTGCAAGTCTTCAGGCTTAGAACCAGCATCACACCAACAAGCAATAAATCTGCTAGCAAACGAGAAGAGATGCCAGACTTTATGCCGAACTACATGGAGCTCCCCGTAGGCCCCGATAGCCCCGAGGTCATCAACGCCGTCATCGAGATTCCCTATGAGGGCACCAACAAGTACGAGTACGACAAAGAGCTTCACGTCTTCCGTCTCGACCGCAACCTCTACTCCCCCGTCCACTATCCCGGCGACTACGGCTTCATCCCCAGCACCCTCGGCGATGACGGCGACCCCCTCGACTGCCTCGTCCTCGTCGACACCCCCAGCTTCTCCGGCTGCGTCATGGAGGTCCGCCCCATCGGCATGCTCGAGATGCTCGACCAGGGCCTCGGCGACGAAAAGGTGCTCTGCGTCGGCAAGGGAAACCCGCGCTACAAAGACGTCTGGAACTTCTCCGAGATCTATCCCCACATGCTCAAGGAGATCACCCACTTCTTCGCCATCTACAAGGACCTCGAAGGCAAGCGCGTCGAAGTCAAAGGCTGGCGCGACGCCTCCTTCGCCCGCAACAAGGTCCTCGAAGCCCAGCAGCGCTTCATCGACAACAAGACCAACCCCGAACCCAAGCCCGTCCCCCACAAATAACCAGCAGGGAAGCACCACACAACAGCAAGGGCCACCGACCAGGTGGCCCTTCGCACTCCTACCCCCAGGCCGCCCAAACAATCGGGTGCCCATTCATTGCGTCTTTTGCGATGAGTGGGAATGTAACCCTTTCCCCAGGCCCGTCCCCGCTGTTGCCCGTTTTTTTACCACCGCTAAGCAGTTCTTCTCCCCATCCTCGCCAGCAGATACACCACCGGCCCCCCCGCCGCCACAATCCCCGCAAACGCCA
>NZ_LMUR01000018.1:1534453-1649353 GCF_009765825.1 Granulicella sp. L60
AACCCCACCCGGCACTCGGAACGGCCTCACCAGCCCCGGCTCCTTCACCCGCAACACCACGAGCGCTACAAACTCCAGCACTAGCGCCCCTCCATACAGCACCAGGTCCATCGAGATCAGCCGCTCAAACGACATCTGCAGCGCCAGTGCCCACGCCACCGAACACACCACCACGCTCGCCCACGGCACCCCCGCCCTCGTCGTCCGTGTCAACACCCGCGGCAGCAATCCCTCCTCCGCCAGCGCATACGGCACCCGCGTATAACTCATCGTCAGCGCGTTGAACATCCCCGCCCCATTGATCATCCCTCCCAGCACCACGCACAGCGCCAGCCACGGCCCCACCAACTCCCTCGCCGCATCCGTCCACGCCCCCGTAGAAAACCTGTCCGGCGAAATCCCCGCCATCCCCGCCGCCGCCAGCGGCAACACATACGTCAACGCCACCAGCCCCGTCGCCGACAGCATCGCCCGCGGATAGTTCCTCTGCGGCTCCTCCACCTCCTGCGCCACCGTCGAAGCGTTATCCCAACCCATGTAGTTCCACAGCGCCACCGAGAGCGCCCCCGCGAGATCCCCTCCCGGCACCGCCGCCCCTAGCCCATGCAGCCCGCCGCCGCCATGCCTCGCCGTCCATCCCTTCCACAACCCCACCGCCGTCAGCACCACAAACGGCGACAGCAGCACGCAGAACAACGCCACCGACCCCTCCCCCACCGCCCTCGCGCCATACAGATTCCACGCCGCACACACCACCACCACCGCCAGCGCCCACAGCATCCCCCTGAACCCCGCCGTCCACGCCGGCTCAACCCTACCCAGGTACAGCACAAAGATCGTCGGATAGATCGCCATATCGAACACGCTCGCCGTCAGGCTCAGCCACGCCTCCTGAAACCCCCAGAACCCGCCCAGCGCCTGCCTCACCCAGCAGTAGTACCCGCCCTCCATCGGTATCGCCGACGCAAGCTCCCCCACCATCAGGCTCGTCGGCAGACTCCACACCACCGGCACCACCAGCAACAGCAGCAACGCCCTTCCATACCCCGCCTTGCCGATAATGTCTTCCAGCCCATACGGCCCACCCGACACCATAAAGTACGTCGCCGCAATCAGCGGCAGCAGCCGCATCTTCCCCCCGCGCCGCGACCCCACCCGGCCCGGCAACCCCTCCATCGTCGCAGTGTCTTTTATCTCGTCATCCTCGTTATCGTCAGAATCATCGTCAGGCGGTCCCGAACGTGCCGCATAACCCACGCACATTCGCACGTTTCCTGTTCAATTTATCCGATCTTGTCTTCCCACCCCAGCCTCAAGCTATAATTGCCTCAGCCGGGCATCGCCGAGAGGCAGATGCTCACCGCAACACAGACGGAGAGTTGGCCGAGTGGCTGAAGGCGGCGGTTTGCTAAACCGTTATAGGGCGAAAGCTCTATCGGGGGTTCGAATCCCCCATTCTCCGCCATAAGGCTAAGCTGTTCAACCGCATAGTCTGCGATCAACTTCTTATAACAAGACCTAAGAGTCGAACCGCTTCAATACTTCATTTACAAGACGGCTAACCAAAAATCTCGGCGCCCCATACTTCGCGTCTTTTGTGCGTTCCAGCCCCGAATTCAAGTAGTAAGCCTGTCCATAAATCCATCCCATTATTTGCGATAATGACTGTGACAACAAGAGCCGCTGCGTAAGCACCCGCGGCTCGCTCGCCTCCTGTTTAACTCGCCTCTTCGGCATTTAGCTTCACCCCACTCCCACACAGGATCTGACATATGCAGCTATGGACCGACTATGAAGGCGTCACCATCGACGGCGCTTTCCCCTTGAAAAAACTTCTGATGTCCGAGGGCCGCAGCGCGTTCTACACCACCGCCGGCCCAACGGGCGAGCCAACGGTGCTGCGCCTCATCGAGTGCCACTTCGACGAGGAGGAGATTCTTGCCCGTTGGCGTTGCGTGGATGCGTTGAACCATCCGAACTTCCTCAAGTTCGAGCGCTTCGGCCAGACTGAGCTAGATGGCAGCCCAGCCGTCTATGCGGTCCTCGAGAAGGTGGACGGGAATCTTGCCGAGGTCCTTGACCAGGGCCACCTGGCGCTCGAGGATATGGCTCAGCTGACATCCAGCCTGGTGGCGGCGCTCGATGTGCTGCACACCCATGGCTTCATTCACGAACACATCGAGCCGCGCAATATCTTTGCCTTGAGCAGCGTGGTCAAACTGCGCAGCGACTGCATCCGCGAAGCGCCGGAGGGAGAGGAAGGCCGCATCGCAAAGCAGCGCGACGTGCATGATCTCGCAACCGTGCTCGTCCAGGCACTTACTCAACGGGAATCGATCGAGGGTATCCCCGACTCCGCCATGCCTCCGCCGTTCGGCCAGATCATCCGTAACGGCCTCGCTGGCACATGGGGACTGGAGAACATAAAAGCCGCTCTCGTACGCCAGTTTGGTTCGAATCAACCTGTAGCGCAGAAACCGGAGAACGCGATTCCGGCAACGACAGCAGTGGTTGAGCAGAAGGCTCCGGCTGCTACCATCAAGTACTCTGTGCAGCCGGAGGCGCAGCTTCCGCTTCCTCTCCTCAGTGAGGACCGGAACGCGGAATACACCCGCACAACCGTCCGCCCAATCGCCAGCAAAGATATCTTGGGCGAAGATCAGAGCTTCTCACTGCGCTCCCGCTGGCTCGGCGTCGGTATCGTCGCTATTCTCCTGCTTGCCGCATGGTTCCTTGCGCACGAATGGAATGCGCATCGGGACAAAGCCACGCAGGCTGTTGCCATCTCACAACCAACTGCGCAATCGGCGAACCAGATCGCGACTAGCCCTGCGCCTGAGCCCGTCGCCGCGGATCCACCGCCTGCGAGCGTCCCCGCATCAGCTGGCTCCCGCGCTGGTTGGCGCGTGATCACCTTCACCTACAACCGCAGGACGGACGCGGAGAAGAAGGTCTCCGACCTGGCGCGGAGTCATCCTGAACTGGAGCCTGTGGTCTTCACGCCCAGCGGGCACGCTCCGTACCTGGTCTCCATCGGCGGGGTCATAGACCGCGACGCGGCCTATGCTCTTGTCCGCCGCTCACGTTCTCTGGGGCTACCGCACGACATGTACGCGCAGAACTACAGCCGCTAGCTAGCCGTTTCTTTGCGCAGTGCAGAGAGTACTCCGATCAACCCATATCTCGAAGTATGGCTTCTCGGACCTACGATCAAGAACCCGTCGGCCGTTTCCTGAGAAGCAGAAGCGATGTGATGTCCAAGAGGAATTATCTGATTCTCAAAAGCAGGAACAGATAACCATCAGCGGACGACGAGAGAGTGCATTACCAGCGCGATCGTCAAAGGCATCTTCGAGATCAGAAGTTTGATCTTGAGGATGCGATCAAGCCGGTCAGAGGGTACGGCAGAAAGCAACTCTCTACAGGTTTCAAAGTCCCGGTCCGCAAACAAGTAGTAGGAGGTGTTGATGCGGGCTGTGATCATTCGTTCAATGATTGCAGCTCTCTCCATCTCTCCAATGGAATGGTTTTCGAGAGCGTGACTGATGATCTCCAACTGCCCGAGAGCGTAGCCTATATCGCTGCCCGAGTAGTTACTCACATGATTTCTGATGCCGACGACCGGGTCCGTTATGGCGCCGATAGGAGGCTTGTGAACGCATCGAAGGGTGAGGTCGAGATACTCAGACGGATTTTTGCCGAAGACTTCATTGGCTCCCCCGCAGGAATCGTACAGGGCCTTGGTCATCACAACGCTGGACGGGACGATCGGTTGGAACTTGAGGAGCTTGCTGTAGAGAGAGAACTCGGCGATAAGATTTTTTCCGATAGGGGTAAAGTCGTCAAAGAAGCCGCCGCGTGCAGCATCGAACTTGGTCTCTATCGACCAGTATCCACTGTTTACAGTTGAGAAATTCGTGAAGGAGAACTTCAGATCAGGGCGCAGTAGATGTAGTTCCATCTGCTGTAACAGCTTGTCAGGTCGCCACAAGTCGTCATGGTCGCAGAAGGCAACGAACTTGAATTGAGCAAGTGCAACAGCTTGATTGCGAGCGGCGGAGATGCCTTCGTTTTGCCTGTAGTGATACTTCACTCCGCCACCCATGCGGGCTACTGCCTCGCAGGTGTCGTCCGTGGAGCCGTAATCGAGGATAATCACTTCGGCAGGCGCAAACTTCTGCGAGAGGATGGAATCTATAGTCTCGAGCAGAAGCTCCGACCCGTTGTAGGTCGGAACAAGCACACTGACAGGCGCACGACTACTATTAGCAGCAAAGGATGTAGGCATTGGGATTGCTCTCGCAAGATTCTCTGAGTGGTTGTGGGTTGAGGTTTAATGCTCATAGTGCAGCAGGTTTGGATCAGGATAGGGATAGGACCAATACTCTTCCCTAAAGATTCCAGATGCAAACGAATAAGTCGCTTAGGCGACATTATTAAGTTGCACGTTGTCCGCAATATTTTGCGACATAAGAAAATACTATTCATTGCTGCACACCCGAAAGAGCCGTTCTGCTCGAGTTTTCTGGGCACCGGTTTCCGGGAGCAGGGAGTCATGTACTCCACTTGGGGAAATGTTGACTTCAAGAGTAAGGTAATCTCGGTTCGGTCAAAGTCGGAGATGGGGGCTTCCGAATCAAAAGGTAAGTAAGAGTGGTCGGTTCGGCATAGCTACCACCTTTTGGGGATGGAAAGTAGCTGACTGGTTCTAATTCAATGCGACATTCTCATAATATTTTACCGGTCAGCGGGAATAAGACAGGCCCGCCTATACTAGACGTCTGTACTAAATACTAAAGGCACCCACAAAAGGAACTTCTCTTAGGGAAAAGATTTGCGGTGGAGACGAAAGATTGACCTTGCATGTGTCGGCTTAGTGCTCTCATTAGCCTTGAACGCGCACGGCATGAAGACAACAGATTCAGAACCTCTCCTGCGCAACGAGGTTCTCTCTACCTGGACAACCGAACAAGGTTTGCCGCAGAACTTCGTGACAGCACTGGCGCAGACACCCGATGGTTTTCTATGGGTTGGAACACTCAACGGCTTAGCACGGTTTGATGGTGTACATTTCAGGTCCTTCGAGAAGGACGGGCCGCCGGAGTTACAGGAAAAAATACTCAAGCTAGTGCGTGACAACGATGGCGGGATCTGGATCGCCAGTATCACGGGACTCTTTCACTACACCCACAATCGGTTTGTCACGATCGGTATTCCTGGCAATTCGCATGCTCTGATCCAAGCGCTTGCGCGTGCTGGTGATGGAGGCGTCTGGATCGTATCTGACAATGTACTTATGCGAACGCGAGGCGATGCACTGGAGGATGTACCTCTGCCATCCAATACTCATGCGGTGCGTGACCTCTTCGAAAGCAAAGACGGAACACTTTGGATCACTGATAGTGAACACATTGTTGCTGTACAAGCTAATCATTCAGTAATTCGCTACGACCACCCCGGTATCCAACTTCTGTTCGGAGACGCCTCGGGCAAGATGTATGCGGGCGATGGCCATAAGCTGTTTCGCTTTGATGGCGGGGACTTCAAACTGATCCCGCACCCTGGACTTGGCAACTTCGTCGATCTGATGGTCGATCATCGCGGAGCACTTTGGATGGCGAGTGGGGGATTACATGGACTCAGCCGCAGATATGACGATCAGACCGAGGTGATGACCGCTGCTGACGGGTTGGCCAGCGATGACGTACGAGTTCTTCTGGAAGATCGCAATCATGATGTGTGGATCGGAACGATCGCCGGACTCCAGAGATTTCATCATGGGATCTTCACAAGTTACCGTGTCAGCAATGGTCCTGGCGGGCGGAGCCAGACAGACGCAATCTTTGAGCAGAGAGACGGCGGGGTCTGGGCTGGAACATTGGAGGGTGGTGTCGCTGAGTTCAAGGACGGTCGAAGAACACTCTACGGACGTGCGCAAGGACTTCCCACCGGTCAAATTCGCGGTTTCGCAGAACATGGAGCCACCCCCGCGATTGCAATCTCCGACTACGGCATCTTCGAGCGAAGCGGATCCAGGTTCGCCAAAATACCGTCCATCCCTCATGGGTACGTCAATACTCCCGTAGCAACGTCCGATGGAAGTCTCTGGTTCAGCGTTTTGCATCACGGACTTTTTCGTCTGAAGGATCGAAGGCTATCGAGCATTGACGTGGGGCAGCCGAAAACAGATAGTTCCATCTGGTATCTCGCGGCCGATCAACAGGGAGAGCTTTGGGTGGGAACAGACACGCAGCTCGAACGATGGGCCGGGGAACGATTTGAGCACGTGGTCAACACACCGCATCCCATTCTCAGCGCTGCATGGCCCGGACACGGTTTGGCAGTAGCAACAATGCGCGGCTTGATGTTATGGCCCGATCAAGATTCTGTACGGAAGAATCTGCGCGCAGGGAGAATCCTTACACAGGCCCAGGGTCTGCCGGGTAGTTTCGTGCTCGACGTTGTGTCAGATGCAGAGGAAAATCTCTGGGTCGTCACTCCACGGAGCATTGCGTGCGTGAGCCGCAAACAGTGGATGGCGTTCGCTGAAGGGAAGCTTGACCATGTCGTCCCCGAGACATTTGATCAGGCCGACGGCCTTAAAAGCAATGAGGTACTTCCTCTCAATCAGGTGACAGCGATTCGATCCCGCGATGGACGCATCTGGTTTGCTACGGTGGACGGAATCGCCGTGGTGAACCCACACCCGCCAGACCCGATCGCGCAAGCGGTGCTCGACTACATCCAAGTCGATGATCAACATCTTGGCGCGGATGTGACTACGATCTCTCCGGGACTTCATCGCATCACTTTTGCCTACACTGCACCTTCCGATAGTGCTCCCGAACAAATTCGATTTCGTTATCAACTTGCGGGATGGGACCGGCAGTGGATCGATGCCGGTACAGAACGTGCTGTCTCCTACACTGGTCTGCCGCCCGGCCGTTATACATTTCGGGTCGTTGCCACGAATCGTGAAGGCGTGTCGAACGGAGTGGCCGCCACTGCTGCACTCCAGCTGCAACCGTTCTTCTGGCAGACAGGATGGTTTAGGGCATTGCTAGCTCTTGGCCTGGTGGGCATCGCGGTTGAGGTAACGCGGAGAAGAACGCGGCTCCGGGCAGAGCGCCTCAGCCTTCGCTTTCAAGAGCGAGCTGCGGAGCGCGAACGCATCGCTTACCAGATCCACGACACCGTCATTCAGGACATGATCGGGGTTGCGTTTCAGCTCGAGTTGCTGGGCTTTCAACTGAACGATCAGCCAGAGACAGCTACCATGTCACTCAGCACGCTGGCCGATCGGGTGCGTGGAAGCATAGCGCGCAATCGCAATATGGTTTCTAATCTGCATTCGACCGCTGTGGCGGAGTACAGCCTCGTCGATGTCTTACAACATGCAGAAGCTGAGTTCAGACTCAGCGAGCTTCCTGACTTTGAATTGACGACCGCAGGAAAGCCTCGTCCGATCGATCCTCTTGTTCGTGACGAGGTGTACCGCATCTGTCGAGAAGCTCTATCCAACGCCTTCCGACACGGTTACGCAAAACACGTCGAGGTAAAGATCATTTTTTCTCCAGATTCTTTCGAGGTTATTGTTGTAGACGATGGCGAGGGCATCGACGAAGTCACGCAACGTCAAGGAAGAGAAGGTCACTTTGGACTGCGAGGCATGCACGCTCATGCAAAACGCATTGGCGCTACCCTTACGATTGACAGTAAGCTGGGCCAGGGAACAAAAGTCACGTTGCAGGTAAGAACAACGAAGTCAGCATGGAAACGTTGGCGTCTGGGTCGAAGGTCACAAGAGGAGAACAGTTCTGGAGACGAATCCGCTCGCTGAAGCTGTAAGGCCGATCGAGGTGCTGATCGTTGACGACCATCCCATGGTGCGCGAGGGGCTGGCAGGTGTGCTTGCACGCCATCAGATGAAGATCGTCGGTCTTGCCGCCAATGGCCGTCAGGCGATTGAGATGTACCTGGCGCTCCTGCCCGATGTCATGCTGCTTGATCTTCGTCTTCCTGACCAGAGCGGTTTTGACGTTGTACGTACTATCCTGAAGAGCCATCCGGACGGTCGCATCATCATTCTCAGCTCCGCGCAGGGCGATGCTTCGATTTATACGGCGATCAGCCTGGGCGTGAAGGGATATCTGCTCAAGGGTATTGATGGCGCAACACTGGCCGAACAGGTCCGCCACGTGGTCGCCGGTGGTCGATCTCTTTCGCCCGAAACAGCAGAGAAGCTGACCCATTACATCACATCAGGAAAGCTGAGCGATCGAGAGGTCGAAGTGTTGGGTCTGATCTCGCAGGGGAAAAGCAATAAGGAGATCGCGGACCTGCTCTTTGTGACCGACAACACGGTTAAGATGCACGTCAAGAAGATCCTACTCAAGTTGCATGCGAACGATCGAACACAAGCGGTGGTGATCGCGATCCAGCGGGGGCTGCTCGACGCGTAGGCCGCAGCGTGAAGCTACCCTTTTGGGTAGTTTCAAAATTATCATTTGCATTTTTCCGCTCGCTCGAATCTGGCGCTAATCTTTCATCAGATTTTCTCCAACAACCAAACTGTTTTGTGCTGAACCAGCACAGACCGATTCCTTTGCGGCGTCCTCTCCGAACGGGTTCGTCGCTGCAACCTCGTCGCAGGCAAACCCTGGATTTGTTCCATCGAGGCCGATTACATGAAGTGTTGTCATTTAAGGAATAAGTTCGTTCGCACTTTTTACTTTCTAGCGGTAGCGGCTCTGCCGATACCTTCCGCTCTTGCACAGAGCGCAACCGCGGCGAAGCTGTTGGTGACTTCGCCCGTTGTCGAAACGCAGACAGTAACCCTGGCAGGCAATGTCCGGGTTGAGGCAAACGCACAGAACGATCGCGGCGCGGTAGCGGATGGGTTGAAGCTGAACCATATGCTGCTGCAGTTGAAGCGTCCGGAAGATCGGCAGACAGCGTTGAACGAGCGAATTCAGGCGATGCACGAGTCGAGCAATCCTGTATTTCATCACTGGCTGACAGCGAAGGAGTATGGCGAGCAGTATGGGCCGAATACCGCCGATATCGCGGCTGTGACGAAGTGGCTGAAGGGAAGTGGTCTTCAGGTGAACCGGGTGTCGGACAGCGGTATGGTAATCGACTTCTCGGGAACGGCCGCGCAGGTAAACTCTGCGTTCAAGGCAGAGATGCATACGCTTGATGTTTCGGGTGTGAAGCACCTCTCCAACATGCAGAATCCGCAGATACCTGCCGCGCTGGCGAATGTGGTGATTGGAGTATCTTCGCTGAACGACTTCCGTCCTAAGGCGGCCAACAAAGGGATCAGCTCGGCGCGGATTGATGGTGCATCCAAGGCGGTTGTAGCAAGGACAGTGGCGACCAATGGTGTGAAGTCCGACTACACGGCGGACAGCGCGACGCAACTAGTCGTGCCGGATGACCTGCACACAATCTACAACTTCGAACCGGTCTACAAGAACGGGATTACTGGCAAGGGACAGACGGTCGCTGTGATCGAGGACACCGATGTGTATTCGACAGGTGACTGGTATACCTTCCGTGGCGTGTTCGGCCTGGCCAAGTACACCAAGGGCACGTTCACTCAGATTCATCCAGGTGGATGCACGGATCCGGGCGATGTGATTGGCAACGATGGCGAAGCCATTCTGGATGCCGAGTATGCGAGCGCGGCGGCCCCGAACGCGGCGATTGTGCTGGCTTCGTGCGCGGACACCGAGACTACGTTCGGAGGATTGATTGCGCTCCAGACGTTGATCGACCAGGATCTGCCGCCATCTATCGTCAGCATCAGCTATGGCGAGTGTGAGGCAGGGCTGGGTCAGGCAGGCAATGCGAGCTTCAACGAGGCTTATGAACAGGCAGCGGCAGAGGGTGTGTCGGTGTTTGTCTCCTCTGGAGACGAGGGCGCGGCCAGCTGCGATGCGGGTGGGGACTTTGCCATGACCGGGATTACGACGAGCGGATTTGCGACGACACCATATAACGTTGCAGTCGGCGGCACGGACTTCAGCGATACATACTCCGGAACGGTGTCTCAGTACTGGAAGAAAAACAATAGCGCAACGTTCGGATCGGCGAAGTCTTACATTCCTGAGATTCCGTGGAACGACTCGTGTGCGAGTACGCTAATCACCAACGTCGAGGGATACAACGTGCCTTATGGGGCGAACGGGTTCTGCAACTCGCCCTTGGCAGAGGAGTACTTCGAGACGGTGGTGAGTGGCAGTGGTGGGCCTAGCAACTGCGCCTATGGACATCCTGTGCTCTTCTATCCGCATCCTGAAAACGGCGGGACATGCGAGGGGTATGCGAAGCCAAACTATCAGGCTGGTGCGTTCGGTAACCCGAGCGATGGCGTGAGAGATATTCCGGATATCTCGCTGTTTGCGGCCAATGGCGTGTGGGGTCACTACTACGCGTTCTGCTATAGCCAGCCTGCTGCCGGAACAGGCGGTGCGCCGTGTACTGGTGACCCGGTGAATTGGTCGGGAGCGGGAGGCACATCGTTTGCCGCGCCTATCGTGGCTGGGATTCAAGCGCTGGTGAACCAATCGACGGGAACCCCGCAGGGGAATCCGAACTATGTGTACTACGCGTTGGCAAAGCAGGAATATGGCGGGACGGGGAACAACTCGTGCAACTCGTCCCTGGGTACGGGAACGGACGGCTCATGTACCTTCTATGACGTGACGCAGGGAGACAACGATGTGAACTGCATCTGGTATAACTACCGCTCGTATAACTGCTACAGGCCATCGGGCAACTTCGGCGCATTGTCGGTCTCGGGCACGGAGTACGAGAAGGCTTACAACTCGAAGCAGGGATGGGATTTCGCAACGGGTATCGGTACGCTGAACGTGAATAACCTGGTGACGAACTGGAACAAAGCGTTCCAGTAAGTTTTCGAGGTGTTTGAGATCACGGGGGCAGGCATTCTTACGAGTGCCTGCCCTTTTATTTCGGTGCCGAGATAACCGGAACGCTCCCTCGGATCTCTTTAGTTGGATAATCGGGGTCGCGGATGACGGCGTCAGAGTCAATAACTTCGTCGAACGCCTTGCTGGTTCTCATCCAATGATCTGCGATCCAAAACGATGAAGTTGTCTACTTGTCGATGGCGACGAGCCGCGTATGGTTGGTATGCGTCAACATCCAGCGTACTCATGTCATGAACTGCGCCTCGCGATCTGCAAAAGTGTGACCTAAGTGTCACTTCGAAGTTTGCCAAGCCAGCATCTGTATGCGGCAGGAAACTTGCTTCCTGCCGCGCTTGATCTAATAAGCTGTCGGAGCTTATTAGGGGCGTTTTACTGCTCATTGCAGATCGGCTTTCACTTAGTATCGGGTGCGAAGGAGACGCCTCGGAGTACCTCGGCGAAGTCGGCCCTGCGAACGATAGTGAATTTTTCCTTTGCCGCTTTAGTGGTTTCGGTGTTGACCAAGGAGTCAGTGATGGTGACAAGGCGGTTGGGGTCGGCACCGGTGTCTCCATTGCCACTGACCGTTGAGGTGATGGCATAGAGGGTGACGGAACCGCCGGCAACCGTTCCAGTGATGTTACGGACACCGTCCGTTGCCGGAGACCAGGGGAGGTTCGTGGCGGGATTATTGCCGGTGGGATACTTGTTGATCGTGTAAGGTGTGCCGAGGCCTAGATCGGTTTGGAGCGTATAGGCGAGGCTCCAGGATTGAGTAGAGTTATTGAAGATCCACTTCTGGATGCCGGCTGTGGTTTGGGCTGCAGCGTGAGTATAGAGGTCGGAGCCACCAGTGTAGCCATCGCCTTCGTCAGCGACGTAGAGCGTTTCCGCATTAGCGAAGAATAAGCCAAAGGGAGCAGCAGGAGCAGTTGCAGTCTTCGCAAGGACGGTGGGGAATCCTGCGAGGATGCACATGTTGTTCGGCAAACCGGTGGTCTGTAACTTCGACGGATCGTAAGTCAGAGCAGAGATGGGCAGTGGGGCACCAACGGCGGGGATGCCTACGCCCGTAGGGCACGCGGTTCCGGTCGTGTCGACGAAGTAGACAGTGTTGACACCATTACTGCCGCTGCCTTTAGTGAAATAGACGACGTCATTGAAGATGGTGAGGCCCCGGTAGTTGTCATCTTTGCCGATCTTATCGGCTTTATCCCCAAGCTCTGTCACAGAAAAGCTGGAGAGTGGAGTAGGTGCCATTACATTCTGGAAGCTCTCAGGCGCGGTCGATGGCGTAATCAACTGTGCGCCTGCACCGAGGACGACGCCATTGGGTTGAGGATTGGAACCATTGCCAGCGTTGCCTGCCGCATAGAACATATCAGCACCATAGGAGTTATTGAGGATCGCAGCGCGCCCATTGTTGCCACTGTAGGCATCGGTCTCAGTAAAGGTAAACTTGCCGACGTGATTGACCGTTGCTACGGCGCGATAATAGCTGCTCCCCACAGGGTTGGTCGGATCGACAGCGCCCGGCGTGTTCGAGTTAGAAACGTCAATGGTGTCAACAGGAGCAACATAGCCCATGAGGGTAAGAAATTTGTGATCTGTAGAAAGGTTAAGGGCAATCTCAGACTTGGAGCTAAAGCTCGTGACGAGCTGGTTGCTCTCGGAACGAATCTTCTTGAACGAGCTATTGGGAACTTCGAGGCTATCGAGTAGGAAGCCAGAGGGTGTAATTTGATCGAGGTAGATCGCCGAGGTGATACCAAAGGACGGATCAGGAATGACGTTATTGAAGACTTCGGGATACTTGCCATTATTGGTCGCGGCAACGCAGGGTCCCACAGTTTCGGCGCAATTGGTAGGCAGGAGAGCACCGACTTTCACATTCTTGGCATCATTGTCATAAACACTTCGACTGACAACGAGGTTGCCAGGGTAGAAATACATGCCGGCGTTAAGGCCTTGCTCCTGAGCAACCGCAGGAAGGCTGACGGAGACGGCGACAAGAGAGAGACCGGCGAAACCTTTTACAAAAGAGTGCCAGGAACGATTCATCTTCGAATAGATAATTTGCATGATTTCTCCGATTGAATTTTGTTGCCGACACGAGAAGAACAATATGCCGGGTATGTTGGATTCGAGCCTTTCAACGAACGGCCGTGCCAACGGATGAATTGATTAGCACGGCCACGTTGATCGCTTATCTACCGTTTGCCTGTATATCCGAAGGTAAATGTGACCATAACGCTACGCCCTGGCGTTTGCGTCAACTGATCTCCGCCATTGATAGTCGTGGCAGCAAGATAGGGCGAGGCTGTACCGTCAGCTAGTATTGTCGGCACAGGATTTCCTGCAGGGATTACCCCAACTACATCATGAACATTCAGCAAATTATTAAAACTCAATCCGATCTTGCTGTTATTGAAACGAGAACCGTTCTTGATCGTGTAGTTCAGAAACAGATTTACTGTATTGAACGCATCGGTGTAGATCTGGTTGTGATACTGGCCGTTGTCGTTCCACTGCGGACCAATGCGCTTTTCAAATATTCCCGCATCAATATTCTTTTCCTGATAAGTCAACCCGAAGCCCTCTGTATTAGCCGGAGTATTCGTCACCCATAGGCCGGAAGGTACTCCTGTGCCGGTATAGGTTGCGCTGCCCACCGTCCCATTGCCATACAGGCTAAGACCATGACCGAAATAAACGTTGGTCTCGAGTTCGATGCCCTTGGTGATCGAATCAGGACCTAGGAAATAGACAGTGTCATCGCCGTTCGTGGGAGTGAAAGAGCTGTATGCATTCTGAAATTTGATAAAGTAAGCGTCTCCGTCAAAGGTGATCCGCTTCAACTTCAAGACGGTTCCGGCCTGGTAAGTCGACACACCTGTCGGCTTTGGCAAATTCGCAACACTGCCATCTGTCACATCGAAGACGCTGGTTGGAGGGATGATGCTGCCCTTCGAGAACTGAGCGTAGACCGACCAGTTATCCTTAATGCGATAGTTCGCATCGGCAGAGGGAAGATACGATTTATAACCTGCAGTGTTGGTGATGAACGGCGCGCCGCCAAGGTTACCGACTACTTTGCCGTCATCAGCAAACTGCGTGAAGCTCTGGTTGTAATAGGCGTATTTGAGACCGCCGGTTATAGTGAGTTTTCTGGTTGCATGGTACTCGTATTCAGCGAACGGCTGATAGATATTGGTGTAGTACCGCTCATGGAAGTTAGGCAGTGTCTGATCGATGTTTGTGAGCGGATCGGAAGGAAACTGGAAACGATTGGTCGTTGACCAGTTGTACCAAAGGCCCGCGCGGAAGACGCCATACTTGGAGGTCTGACTGATGGTGCTAGTCTCACCATATTGGCGGTAGCTATTGAGCTTGTCGACCCCACAGGGAAGTCTCCCATTGACCTGTGTCGCACAAAATCCGTTTGGGGTATCTGCTGTAGGTGTATCTGTAATCGATGTGATTGAGCCAACCTCAGTAAAGTTCTGATGGTTGTAATAACTGTAGGTATAGGGCTTCACGTCCAAAAGCCAACCGTGGCTAAACTGCGACTTGAGGCCGACGTACTCAAAGTCTGTAGGAACGTGGTTGAGGTTGTAGTGGTAGTTCGAAGGGTCGCCGGGAATATTATTTAGCAGGTAGTTATATCCGAACTGGGCGATCTGAGCACGCGTTGGCAGATTAGCATCGGGGGTGTTGGCATCGAGGATGACGACGCCGCTGAAGCCAGTCAGTAAAGTCTTATCGGAGAACTGATATTGAACCTTAATGTCTCCGGCGTCGCGCGTTTGGTAGTTGAATGTCTGGAAGCCATCCGAAGTCATCCTATGCACGTCGAGAGAGAGGCTGGTCTTATGATTGGCACCGATGCTTCCAGAGTCGTACTGGCCATCCAGCAAAAGAGTATTGAATGATCCATAAGAGACGGAGCCTCGTACTGCATGTTGTGACGGCACGTCCTTGGACAATAGATTGACCGATCCTCCGAATGGAGTGGGTCCAATGGTTGAAGCTGACCCAGGACTGCGGTCGAAGTCTACTCCGCCAATCCATGGCCCAGGAAAGAAGGCCCAGGAATGGTGACTAGGCGTATTGGTATCCTGAAAGGGAATGCCATCCCAAGTGATGTCATACTCACCATCCTGAAAGCCGCGGAAGGAAGTAGTAGCCTGGCCAAGACCAACTCCGTTGGTGTTGATAGTAAAGGTGCCGGGTACGATCTGAATGATCTCCGTGTAGTCGCTGAGTGGGGACGTGAACTTTTGGATATATTCAGAGCTGATCTCGGAACGTGCGGAGCGTGCATTCAGCAGAGGCTGAACCGGCGAAAGTTGCGATGCGATGGAGTCAGAGTCTGCTGCTTCGACGGTGACCTGCTCCGATACATTTCCGACGCTCAGTTTCATTGGCAGGTCTTGGGGCTGACCTGCCGCCAGTTGAACCCCCGATCGGCTGGTAATAGCGAAGCCTGGCGCTGAGAGTTCCACCGTATATCTACCGGGAACCATATTGGGAGCGGAAAAGTGTCCCTGCGTGTCGACGGTGACTTTACGAACACTATGAGTCGATTCGTTGATCACGGTGACTGTAGCGTTCTGAACGATGTTCCCTTGTGGGTCCAGAACCGTTCCCGTGAGAGTCGCGTCCGTTATCTGTTGTGCCCGTAGTGGAATGTGGCCGGCAACCAGAAACATGACACATACACATAATAACAAACGCCAGTAGCTTATACGATGCGTTATCAAACGTTCCTCCATAGACTTACAGCAATAACTTGCAGTCCCGAAAACTTAGCTACATAGTGTGAACTCGGCGTTACATTCCGTCGATGTTTTCCGCAAGCAAGTCATGAGTAGTAAAAGAAGTTAGGCGCAGCGCATCCGCGGCGCGTTCTATGCGCAGAGAAAAGCATTGATTTCATTGACTATTTGACTTTTTAGGATTTATTTTTAGTTGTTCTTGGCCACAGCTGCCACTTAGTCAAAAGAGTCGCATTTCTCTTCGACCTCTTCAGTTTTCCTTAAGCCACTTATCAGGTTTTCTTAAGCTAAAAACTACTAATTTGGTAGGTAAGAGGAACTAATGGTTCGGTTTCTCTCAAACCAGCGGTGCCAATTAATAATTTCGGTAAGGTATCTACATACTTCCCCTCTCAAGCCTTAAGGTGAGCTTAAGCTTCATCGAGTAGTCTTAAATATGGCTGTTGGATGCTCTCAGTCCTATTATGAATCTTACGTGAGCATGGACGAGTCAACAGGGCGTTGAAAAGAACAATGCATTCGAGGTACGTGCCCGGCTAAGGACTAACGAACGAACTGCTTGTCAATTGCCGCGCCGGTGACGCGCTCGAATTCCTTCCAGGAGCAAGGGACGCCCTCTTCAGCACGGCTGCATTGTGGAATAAACACTGTAGCTCTCGCGGGGGGCTCTGCGAGTGATACTGGCGACGCTCTCCGCATCTGCGCTGGTGTCTGCACTGTGTAGTAGATGCGCACATCATCCTCTTTTCCAGGTCTCTGCCACAGCTCGAAGACCAATGCACCGCCCGGAGCGGCATCGTCGCGTTGGTAGCCAGCGATAAGCCAATGTGCGTCGAGCAATGCAGCCACATTCGAAATGTTCGTATCATGTCCCACTAGGAACACGATCTTTTGTTGCGGCGACGCGATAGCTCCGGCAACTGTTTTGTTATCTCGCGCCTGTTCCAGTGTGCGCACTATGTGAAACAGAAGATTTGACGCCTGTATCCGAGCGATATACGGTGTACGCTGCACTAGCTCCGAACTCGCCGCATGCAGCGCCATCAGCGAATGAACCTTCGCCTCATCGATCCGTCCCCAGCCTACCTCCGCATCCGGCATGCCGTCCAGATACTCGAGTTGAAAGTTTTCAGCGAAAGTTGCGGCTGTGCTCAGCGGTCCCTTGAGCTCCGCCACATGGTCTCCTGAGCCCGAGTTAAGAGACGGTTGTATCTTCAGCAGAAACTTCTTGCCGTCCACAGCACATCCAGCTTCAAAGCATCCCGATAGTACCTGCTGCATCACTTGCAAAGGCATCTTATACGCAGGCAGCAACGCCGCAGCATCACCACCTATGTGTCCAGCCACAGCGAAGAGCCCAAATTGTACATCCTGCTTTCCCAGCTTTGCTGCCCCATGAAAAAGCACATCCTGTGTTCCCCTCTCCAGCGAATGAATGATGGTTCCACATCCGGGTAGCAGACCTTGCGAGAGGCTATGCGCCGTATCTATAGTCCTGTTATCCGTATCTCCGCCTATATATACGGCTCCTGCGTCAGAGCATCCATCCGCCGAGAGCAGTCCCCGATCAGCAAACCATGCGCGGTAGTAGGTTCCAAACTGCGTCATAAGTATCTTTCCATGCGGCGTAAGCTCACCTGGCTCTACCTCCCACTTGGGCCAGGGATCCCGCGAGTATTCATTCAACCGATCATTAGTCCAAGTTGGCGAACGGACTCCGTGCCGAGTCAGTACAAGGACGAACTTCAGCCGCTCCTCCCCTACCTGCGATTTCGTTTGGGCTCTCGCTGCAGGCACGCCGATGCATCCCAAAAAGACCGTCAGCGCAAAAAACATCCAGTATGATCTCATTTCAAATTTTGCCCCTTTCCTGTTTCTGCACCTGCTTTCATCTGCTCACTTTGCTCCGGTCCGGTAAACGTCGATCTCTGACGGTGTGCTTGTGCCCGGCACTCCGATATACATCACACTTTGTGAAGGAACAAGTAGCCCGGTCTTCGACCCGACCGCAGTATGAGTAACTCCGAGAGCCTGTAACTTCCCAGTGGATGAGACCGCGAAGCTGTCTACCGCACCCGACCCGGTTACGAGATAGGCGCGATGTGTCTTCGCCTCGTAGAACAGATCATCTGCACCCGCATCTGCTGGAGCGGATCCAACTTCCTTGCCCGTCTTTCCATTCAGTACTAAGAGTTTCGCGGGTGTCCGGCATCCCACCAATAAAAGGTCATTCGGTCCGTCGTACGCCAGCGGTGTATTGCCCTTTGCGTTCGCCAACGTCCACGTCTTCATCTTAAGGTGTGTGCTACCGTCGATCACTACCACCTGTCCGGTATCGCTCACATTCACAAAAATCCGATTTCCTCCCGGAGCCAGTTCAAGCGCCTCGGGATGAGCGTCCATCGGCAGTTGCGTCAGCACCGAGAGTCTCTTCGCATCCACAACCGCTATCGACGCTGGATTCGCTGAATTTGTGCCCCCGTGACCAACATAGAGCATCTCGCTCTGGGCGTCGTACACCATGTCATCGGCGTCCTCTGACAGCTTGATACTCTTTAGGAGCTTCAACGGCTCTCCTTCGAATACCGTGAGCTCTGCCTTCTCCCCATCAGCCACAAAGAGCCTTCCTGTTGCAGCCACCCAAACCAGTCCGTGCGGTTTGCCCATCCCCGTGAGACTCTGAGTGACCTTTCCACTCGCGAGGTCAATTACCTCAACCGACTTGTTTCCTGTTGCGGCCGCAAAGAGACGATTGCTGGCCTCGTCGATTGCAAAGTGATCAAACTTCCCCTTTACGCTGGGCAACAAAATCTTTCGCTCCAGTACAAGTGGCGCATCCGTTTGTATCGAAGCGAAAGAGGAACTCAATGAGCAACACATTATGGCAACCAAAACTATCTTCATATATCCTTCCGGCACGTCGCTGCGATTGCGCACGGCGAGTCTTGTTCAACAAACAATTGTTGTGCTTGTAACAGCATCACGTCCGATGCTGATTAACCTGCGCTCTGGTTCACTGTCGCGATCCCAGCAGCTATTCGTGATGCATCGTCCAGCGAACGCCTCCCGAGTACGTAGGCTTGTAGTACTCTCGCTGGACCATGTACTGAGTGCTGCCGTTATAGAAACCGAAGACTTCGTTGTTCATGTTTTCGCCCACAGCCACCGCGGTGAATCCCTTGCCGATGTAATACGTCGCTTGGGCGTCGACCTGAGTATGCGAATAAAAGTAGTTGTCCCCAAATGGGCCCTTCACTCCGAAGCTCACAGCAGCTGGTCCCGAGTCCTGGTACTGGTATGCAAAAATGTTCGAGCCATTGTGCGAGATACCCATCGTCACCAGCGCACGCTTCGTTGCATAGGATGGGCCTATGTTCCAAGAGAAGGGCGCTTGCCCCACAAGCGCGGGATTGTCCGACCGATTCGTGAGGTTGTAGTTCTTTGAAGCCGTGTAGGTAAAGTTCGTGTTGATTCGGAGGCCACCGAGCACGCCCGGGAGGTGGTTCAGATGCTGTTGATATGCGATCTCCAGGCCCTGCACATAAGCGTGATCGCCATTCACCTCCTGCTGCACAAGATCACCAGCATATGCCTGCGATAACGGCGAGCCCGCTGCTGGAATGATTGTCTGTTGCGCGAAGATCGGCCGCGTGATCTGCTTATAAAAGTATCCGCCCTGCAATATGCCCACCGACGGGAGATAGCGCTCGTACAGTAGGTCATAGTCATTCGCGTGCTCTGCCACCAGACCCGTATTTCCTATCCCGATGGTGTATGGCGTCGTCGATTGATCCTCCGTAATGTAAGGCACCAGCTGGTATGGATCAGGTCGAGAGATTCCACGTCCATAGACCGCCCGAATGTTCGAGCTATCGCCAATCCTGTATCGCAGCTGAACGCTCGGCAGAGGATTCACATACGACCCGCTCCCATGCTGCGGCGTAGTCGAAACATAGTTCCCATTCACATCGTTCACCACAAGGTATCCGGTATTGCTGGTCACTGTTCCTTCAATACGCAGCCCCGTCTGAAGGTGGAATCGCCCAAACTCAATCGTATTCATGATGTAACCAGCCGACACGCGCTCCTGCAGGTTATAGTTCGCAGCGTCCGACTGAAGGTGTGTCGTGCCCTCATCGAGTGTGAAGTTGCCCGGATTCGCTGCAAGGTCGCCGGTGATCGATGCGAAGTTCGTCACCGGACCCAATGGATAACTCCCACCATAAAAATGATTATTCGTAAACGAACCTAGATAGTTGCTCATCAAGGTGCCGTTGTTGGAGTCATACTCCGGCGCAAAAGCGTTCTGCCCCTTATGCTCATTCCGGAACTGGCCACCGAACTCGAGCGTTGAAGCATGTGTGCCCAGGTGATAGTTGATCCCCATCGCCGCGCTCGCCTGCAGGTTCAGCTGTGACGCCTGGCCGCTGGTCAGATCGATTGTGTCCAACTTATAGTTCGTCGGATTCAGCGCTGGATCGCCCGCAACCGCGCACGTATACTGCGGCCTGTACTGGCTCACCGTAGCCGATGCAGAGTACGCGCAGTCGTTCGTCGCCGAAGACCCTTTGAACGCCGCTCCCGGATTACCCGCAGCTCCGCCAAATCGCGAGTGCGCCGCCGCAATCTGATATCGGAGAAACGAGTGTTCAAAGACATGGTTGCCGCCAATCGCTAAGTCCGCAACCTGAAGATTCGGCCTGCGAACGCTGGTGTGATACGACGCCTTCGATCCAGCCGACAGTTGATACGCGTACTTCTGTCCGTAGTCTCTGAAGTTCGAAAATAGCCCGTGTACGAACAGGTCAGAGGCTGGACCAAGCTTGTAGTCCGCGGCGCCTGCAAAGCCAAAGCGCGTTCGGTCATACAGATATTGCTGAAGGTACAGAGCATCGAACGTCTTCGCACCATTGCCATCCAGGTCCGGCACTGGCTCTACATCGTCGATTCCGCGCCCGTTATAGTCGTAGCTGTATCCCAGCTCAAGACCGAACTTCTTCTGCCCCGCATCAACTCGTGGCCCAAATCGAAAGCCCGCCGACGAATTGATCGTGAAGGTCTTACGCCCATCGGCAATCGGTGTATATCCATCCAGTCCCGAGATGGAAAGCGTTGGTTCATCCTCAGTCGCCTGCTTGATCCGCAGATCCACTGAGCCGCCAATAGCATCCCCGTCCTGGTTCGCAGACAGTGTCTTGTTGATGGCCACTGATCCCACGAGATCCGCCGGAATCGTATCTAAATCTACTTGGCGCACCTGCGGATCAGGTCCCGGTACGATCACGCCGTCGATCGTCGTATTGCTCAACCTGGGCTCTGTTCCGCGAATCTGCACATACTGACCCTCGCCCTCGTTGCGTTGCAGCGTCACGCCTGGAAGCCGTCCCACAGCATCTGCGACGTTTGCATTCGGCAGCGACTGGATCTGCGTATCCGTCATCACATTCAGAATGTTCTCCGAGGTTCTCTGCTCATTGATAGCCGCCGCATCGCCCGCCATGTTCGCCAGAACCTCTACCTGCTGGCTACTCGGACCGACTGTCAACATCGTATTCAGCACTGCGGTTTGTCCGGCATTCACGACTACGGTCGACACCGAATTGGCAAATCCAATATATGTAACTGTCACGGTATAAGTACCCGGCTTCAGATTCGGAACCGAGAAGTCTCCTGCCGCATCCGACACCGCTCGCGTCGTCGTTGGCTGCAGCACAATCTGTGCTCCCGGCAGCACAGATCCCGTAGCATCCTTCACCGTTCCACTGATAGAGCCGTTGCCAGCGTTGCCTTTATCGCTCTCCACAGCACGCGCTGAGAGCGAGAAAGAAATCACAAAGAGGAGAAAGGTCAACGTCGCTGACTTCATATGCATAGTTCTCCATAGGCCTCCACCTCTACCGAGTATGGGGCTCGCGTTACAGTCTCAGGTTGATGACTTGTCGCAAGCTTCCTCCACTGACGTAAACGCTCGTTCACGAAGCAATGAATAATTCCTAAGGTTGGAATTCATACTCCTGTCCATGTGCGCATGAAAAGACGATGAATCTTCCGCGAAATCACTGGAACTCTAGACTGCAGGTCGGTGCCTCCGCGTACACTCTCGATAAACCGGAGCGACCTTGCGTCTCGCGTATCCGGCTCTTCTTCTCAAAAATGACAGCCACAAATAAACTGCGGATTCTTATCATTGAAGACGATCCACGAATGCTCGAACTACTCTGCAAGGGGCTGCGTGAAGAGGGCCACACCACCGTCCCTGCGCCTGACGGGGATACCGGCCTCGACCTCGCGCTTCGTCATGACTTCGATGCCATCCTCCTCGATCTTGGCCTACCCGGCCGCGACGGCATCGACATCGCACTTACCCTTCGCGCGGAGAATAAACGCGCCTTCATCCTCATGGTCACCGCACGGGACGCTGAAGATGACGTCATCCGCGGTCTGGACTCTGGAGCCGACCACTACCTCGTCAAACCCTTCTCCTTCGCCGAGATGCTCGCCCGTCTTAAGGGACTCACCCGCGCCACCCCCCGATCCGCTCCGAGCTCTTCCCTTGCATTAGACCCCGTTCGTCTCACGGTACGTCGCGGCAATAAAGTCATCAACCTCACCCGCAGCGAGTATCTCCTCTTCTCCGCGCTTCACCGGCGTACCGGCGAGACCGTCATCCGCCAAACTCTCATTGAGTCCATCTGGGGTTCCGATCCAATCAGCCCCAACGCCCTTGACGTCCTCGTCAACTCGCTGCGCACAAAGTTCGATGCGCCATACGAACATAAGTCCATTCTCACCGTTCGCGGCGTAGGCTACTCTCTCCAGCCTGACCCCGCACCATCAACCGACGACATCTCCGTTTCACTCCAGGAGCTGATCCGGTGAAGCCCCTCCCCATCCGTCTTCGACTCGCTGTCTGGTACTTCGCCCTCTTTGCTACCGGCGCGCTCCTCCTCAGCCTCACCAGTTGGTGGATGCTTCGACACACTATCGAAACGACACTCCGGCAAGATCTCCAGGAGAGAGTCGACGATATACGCATCCAGTTGCAGCACCTCGGCCCGCATCCTTCCGGGGATCAGGCCCAATACGCATTCGACGCGATCTATCGCTTCCGCGACGATGGCAAATGGCTACAGATTCTCGACCAGAACGGTCACTGGATCTATCGCTCTCCACGCATGGTCACCCTAAATGCTCATCTCGCGCCGCCACCAGCCCTCCCTTCCGCCGGCTTGGTCGACACGATCCATCAAGCGAACCGGCCCATCCGCACACTCTCTCTGCCAATCAGCGTCAACGGCTCTGCCTATTCGGTCGAGACTGGCATCTCTATCAACAAGCCACTCATCTTGCTTCATGATTTCGGTCTCGGGCTTCTCTTCCTCACACCCGCTGTCGTCATCTCCGCTGCTGCTGCAGGACATCTCATCAGCCGGAAGGCTCTCGTACCGGTCAGCCTCATTACTTCCGAGGCGCGTCGAATCAGCGATCGCAATCTCGACAGCCGACTCCCTGTCTCAGCCGCCGATGACGAACTCTCCCAGCTATCTACCACTCTCAACAATATGCTCGCACGCATCGACGCGGGCTTCCGCAGTGTGCGCGATTTCACTGCGAACGCCTCCCATGAGCTCCGCACCCCACTCACACGCCTCCGCACCGAGATCGAGGTTGCCCTGCTTCGCCCACGCGCTGCAAGTGAGTACCGTGACTCCCTGGAGCATCTTCACCAGGTCACTCTCGACATGTCCACTCTTATCGACAGCCTCCTTGCCATCGCCCGCTCGGACGCGGGCACCGAAGTGCTATCTATCGCTGAGCTTGACTTGAGATCGCTCCTAGACGTAATCACTGAAGAGTGGACACCGATCGCGAATCGTTTATCCATCCAGTTTCAAATCGTCGACCCTCCCTCACTCGAAACTCCTCTCATCATTCTCGGCGACCGCCTCTCCCTCCTCCGGCTGATGCGCATCTTCCTCGACAACTCCTTCAAGTTCACCTCGCGCGGTGGCACTGTCACCATCGCGATCACGCCCGGCAAACAACATGTTATTTTGGCTGTTCAAGACAATGGTCCCGGCATCGCGCAGGAGCATCACGCTGCTATCTTTAACCGCTTCTTCCGTGTTCGCGGGGATACCAGCCGTCAGCGCGTCGGCGCAGGCCTCGGCCTCAACCTTGCCTCTTGGATTGCCGAGCAACACAATACGGTCATTACCCTCGAAAGCTCACTTGGGCAAGGCGCAAGCTTCCAGATCTCGCTGCCTCTCGTTCGTCAGTCCACCCACACCATCACGCCCAGGAGCACGATCTATTCATCTCTTGGCGGCTGATGTTCGCACCGACTCAATTGATATCTCTCAACAAGTCTCCCGCTCGACTGTAATCTCTTGTTCACAATAAAGAACAAAACGGGCTGTACCTTAAAGATAGTTGCCTATGAACGTACTGGTCATCGAAGATGATAAGCGGATTGCGAGCCTTGTCGAACGTGCGCTGCGAGAAGACGGCCATAAGGTCACCCTCGCTCACGAAGGCCAGGAGGGTGCTGACCGGCTGCTCGCTGGGCAATTCGACGCAGCTCTCTTGGACATTCTGCTTCCCGGCATCGACGGATTCCAAGTCTTGCATCAAATCCGCACAAAACGCTGCAAGACACCTGTGCTCGTCCTCACCGCGGTGGACGCCGTCCCAAAGATCCTGCATGCGTTTGATCTCGGTGCTGACGACTACCTTGTAAAGCCTTTCATCCTCGAGATCTTGCTTGCACGCGTAAGCGCGATCGCACGGAGAATCGCCAGGCCCGAGCCGGTCATCGTCAGTGTCGGCGACCTCACGCTCAACCCGAGCCGCCGTCTCGCAACTCGTCACGGAAGAGACATTCCCCTCACGCGAAAGCAGTTCGAACTTCTGAATCTGCTGATGGAGCGCCGAGGTCTAATCACCTCCCGCGAGCAACTCATCGAAGCCGGATGGGGACATACCTCCGAAGTAAAAGAGAACACACTCGACGTCTATATCCATGGTCTGAGAGCAAAGCTCGAGAGTTCGTCCGATAAAGGCCGACCACTCATCCGAACCATCCACGGCGCAGGTTACCTGTTCGAGGCGAACTAACTGCATGCACGCCCTTTCTGTCCGTGCGAAGTTGATGTTCTTCTACTTTCTGGTCACCTTTACCGGCCTTCTCCTATTCGGACTCCTGAGCTTCGGTGTGCTGCAATACACGCTGCTACAAGCGAAGAAGACCCACCTCAAGGGCAGAGAAGACCGCCTCATTAGCCTGCTCGAGGAAAATAAAGCAAGCGCCGCCCCGCTCAGCCTTGAAGATGAACTTAAGAACTACGCACTCGTCACCCACGAGGGAAACCTCTTCGACATTCACAACCTCGATGGCAGCCCAATCTTCCCATCCAAAAGCATAGGCCGAAACTGGCCTCTTCCGAAGTCGGAAGACTGTGCTCACCCAGTCTTCCGTTCCGTCGTCCTCGATCCACAGCCGGCCATGATGATGTGTCATATCATTCTGCTCGATGGCCGGCCAGTGCGTCTTCACATCGGTGGTTCTCTCGATGAGGAAGTCGACATCCTGAAGAAGTACCGTGACGCTCTTCTGCTCCTGTTGCCCGGCCTGCTCATCCTGTCGTCCATCAGCGGCTATCTCCTCAGTGGGCATGCTCTGAGGCCCGTCGGTCGCATGACTCGCGCGGCCCTGGGAATAGGAATCGGCAACTTGTCGGAGAGGCTCCCGGTCCCACCGGCAAAGGACGAGATACAGCAGCTTGCCATCGCCTGGAACCAGCTGCTTGCCAGACTCGACGCCGCCGTCTCGCGCCTAAGCCAGTTCTCCGCGGACGCCTCCCACGATCTTAGAACCTCCATCACCGTCATCCTCGCAACCGCGCAACTCTCACTTCACAGGCGCCGCTCCGAGGAGGAGTATCGGGAGGACCTCGACAAAATCGTCACTGAGTGCCGTACCGCCTCAACCTTGCTCGACGCACTTCTAGCTCTTGCCCAAAGCGATAACTTCATTCACGAGGTAGCCTTCCGGGAGATCAATCTCTGCGAGCTTCTCGTAAGCGGATGCCGACGCGTCGAAGACCTCGCCGAGTCCAGCGGCATCATGCTCGACTGGCATCTGCCCGCCGAATCCGCTTACATCCAGGGCGATGAACTTCTCCTCCAGCGCCTTCTCGGTATCCTCCTCGACAACGCAATCCGATACACCCCGGCACATGGCGAGATACGCGCAGAGGTCACCGTCGTAGGCGACAATGCAATTGTAACCGTGCGTGATACAGGTGTCGGCATGTCCGAGGACGTACGCCAGCATGTCTTCGAACGCTTCTATCAAGCCGATCTTCGAGAGAGAAAATCACAGGCTGGCAGCGGTCTTGGCCTATCCATCGGAAGGTGGATCGCAGATGCTCATGGCGCCGATCTCACCGTGGAGAGTGCCCCAGGCAGAGGCTCCGCCTTTCGAATCCGCTTTCCGGCAACATCGGAGATCCACCTCGCAACAACGGTTCATGCGTCGCGATGAGCCGCTGGAAAGAAAATCTAAGGTTGCTGAAATGGACCTTAAGTAAACCTTAATATCAACAAAAAAATGACGACCGGGCGCCCGCGGTGCCGATATTCATCGTCCAGCAACAGGCCAGAAGCCCCCTGTTCATTATTCGACCTTAAGCTCAGTTCCACTATGAGACATAAATGCTTTGCGGGGTCATTGCTTCTTCTTCTTTTATCTTCAAATCTAGGAGCACAGGAGGCCCAATCGGATGCTGCCTCAGCTCAATCCGACAAAACCCCCAAACACCTCGCCTACTACATGGATCCAGCCACCCTGAATGTCGCGGCCATCTTGCCCCTCCCGCCGGCCTCCGATTCAGCCATGAGCAGGGCCGAGCTTGCTGACGTCCACCACGCCGAACAAACGCGTACGCCCCAGCAAGTAGCTGCCGCGCAAGCTGACGATCAAGAGCAGGACATCTTCATCTTCCGGAACCTGTTCGGATCGAACTTCACCGCAGAAAAGCTGCCCGTTACCGCCGCTCTCTCGCACCATATTCATAGCGACGAAGGCATCATCACCAAACCGCTTAAGACTTCTTTCGCTCGCCAGCGGCCCTTTCAATTCGACAACTCTCTCAAGCCTGTCTGCGCTCTCAGCAAAGAGCCCAACTCCTATCCGAGCGGACACACTGTCTCCGGCTATCTTTTGGCCCTCACTCTCATACAGATAATCCCGGAGAAGCAGGCCCAGATTATGAGCAGGGTGGATGACTACGCCCACAATCGCATCGTCTGTGGAGTTCACTATCCCAGCGACATTGAAGCCGGACGCAACATTGCCTATCTAATGTTTGGTTACATGTTGGCAAACCCGCAGTTTCAAAAGGACCTCGCAGCCGCACGCGAAGAGACCCGTTCCAGGCTCGGTCTTCCGGTCCTCACCCCACCTTCATAGCTACATCAGGCAACTCATAGTTGCTCTGCGAACGCACACCGTCCAGGCAGGGCTTCCTTCGTCGCAAACCGGAGGTTACCCGGCAAAAGCATCCGCAACGAGCAGCAACAGCATCGCTCCCACCGTTTGACTAGAATGCCATCATGGTGAACTTCAGCACAGAGGGGCAGGGAATCAAGCAGTTCATGGAACTCGGCGCCGCCTTCCTGCTCTCTGCAGCAATCGGCCTGGAGCGCGAAGCTCGCCACAAGAGCGCCGGACTCCGAACCTACACCGTCGTCGGAACCACAGCCGCTCTCTTCCTGCTCATCTCGAAGTACGGCTTCTCGGACGTTCTTCTCGACGGACGAGTCATCCTCGATCCCTCCCGCGTCGCCGCCCAGATCGTCACCGGCATCGGCTTCATCGGAGCCGGTCTCATCTTCGTCCGCGAAGACCGAGTCAACGGACTCACCACCGCAGCCACCATCTGGCTCGTCACCGCCGTCGGCATGGCATGCGGAGCCGGACTCCCCCTCCTCGCACTCGCCGTCACCCTTGCCTACTTCGTCGTAGCCTTCCTCTTCCCGTTCCTTCTGCGCCTCCTCCCCGGCTCACCCCTCCCAACCGAACAGTCCGACGACGCAAAGCACGACTAGCCCACAACCCACCATCCCGAATCGGGAAGCCCCAAAAATAAATCCCAAAAACCTGTCACATTTTCCCACCCCAAAATAGCGACCGCGAAATCACCACATCCACCACGCTAACTACCATAACTCACCAGCAAGCCACCACGTTAAAACACCCACTTTTCCCAAAAAAACCCAGCAAAACGCCACAAACCTACCCACCAAAAAAATGCGCCAAAACTCACTCACGAACCGGAAGATCGACACAGCACTTCGCCCCATGCTCAACCGTCGTATCGAAGAAGATCTGCCCACCACTCCGGTCGACGATCAACTTAGCAATCGAAAGCCCTAGCCCAGACCCGCTGTATTTGGAGGTGCCAGGCGAGTTGCTCGTGAAGAAACGTTCAAAAACCCGAGTAACTTCCCCAGCAGATATTCCGGGTCCGCCATCGTGTACGCAAACCCTTTGAAACACGCGGCCAGCCAGCTGATAGCGTGAGATGACGATGCGGAGAGCCGACCGATCTGGCGAAAACTTTACCGCATTATGCAGAACATTAAGCAGAGCAACACGAATGAGACTGCGGTCTGCAAAGAGCATATTTGACCCACCGTCATCATGCTCCTGCAGCACCGTAATGTGGCGCTCCTCGAGCAGTACATCTAAAAGAACAAGGATCTCGTCCACCAACTCAATCAAAGAAAATAACGTGTCCTCACCACCGGACCGCGTCGTCTCCGCCCTCGCCAGCAAAAGAAGACCATCGATCGTCTGATTGAGACGAGTTGTCTCTTCAAGCATGCTGCCGATCGCCTCCCGATAGCCGGACTCCGTGCGGCCCTCCTGTAACGTAACTTCGCCTGTAGTACGCAGCGAAGCGAGGGGAGTGCGAAGCTCGTGGGCCGCATCGGCAGTAAATCGCTGAAGTTGAACAAAAGCCTGTTCCAGACGCTCCAGCAGATGATTGAGCACCTTCGCCATGTGGCCCAACTCATCGTGCGGATGTTCAACAATAATTCGATCATTCAGATTATTTGCGGTAATTAACTCTGCCCGTGCAGCCATCAGATCAAGCGGCAGCAACGCCTTTCTGGCGATTCGATAACCCGCAAAACCAGCCATGATCAGCCCAATTGGAGTGGCTAATAGAAGAAGTAGAAAGAAATGCAGCATGCGGTCCTGTAGCGGTGCGATGCTGTAACCAAGCCTGATTAAGACAACCCTGTCTTGTACCGGATGGAGATGGCTTATAAGAAGAACGCGGGTCCCATCGCTAAGTTTGGTCGATCGTTCGTTGTAGGAGTGAACACCTTCATCAGCAGATGACGTGCCTCCAAGAAGCTCGCCCTTCAAGGTCTCGCTGCGATACAAGATCTTGCCGGAGAGGTCGCGAACCTCCATAAGGCGATCCTCAAGCAAGCGCGACTGCGGATGCGAGTGGTAGCTCTCCTGTAGATGCAGTACGTCGTGGGAATCGAAGTACAGCAGTCCCTCAACCGTCTCAACATCCTGGATCTCGTCGTGAAAGATCTGCCTCTCGAGCAGGACATACTGGAAGACAAACACCGCTGCGATGTACACGACAAGTATGCTCGCGAGAATCGCTACGAACCATATCGCAATCCTTGTTCGAATATTTGCGGGACGAATGAATTTCACTGTTCCGGCTCCCGAAGAATAAATCCTACGCCGCGAATCGTATGCAGCAGTTTGACGGGAAAAGGATCATCGATCTTTCTGCGAAGGCGTGTCATCTGCACATCGATGACGTTGTCGATGGGAGTGAACCGCGACACTTCCTTCCAGACATCTTTAGCAAGCATCTCCCGCGACACTGCGTTGTTGCGATGGTTGAGCAGATAAAGCAGAAGATCGTACTCCCGAGTCGTGACGTCAATAATATTCCCCGACCGGCTAACGGTCCTTGTCTGCGAGTCGACGGCTAAGTCTGCCAACTTCAGCGACGAGGAGTGTTCGGGGACGCTGGTCCGACGCAACAGCGATGTAATACGCGCCAGTAGCTCCGGAAAAGAAAAAGGCTTTCCCAGATAATCATCGGCCCCCGCATTCAAACCCGCAACGCGATCATCGACCGAATTATGAGAAGTCAAGATCAGCACGCGAAGCGTAAGAGAGTGAGCACGAATCTGCGCAAGGATCTCTATACCACCTCGCTGCGGCAATGTGAGGTCAAGCACAACGAGATCAGGTTGCTTGCTGTGCACAAGAAAAAACGCATCCTCGCCAGTTCGGGCAAGAATGGTCTCGTAACCTCCCCGCTCTAGCCCTGAGACAAGGGCGTCCGCCATCTTCCGATCGTCTTCGACGATAAGGATTCGGCCGAGTTTAGGTTTTTCTTGCACAGCACTCTCCATATTGATGATTTCTTACGATTGTCGTTCGGGCAAGAGAGTTGGGTGCGATGTAAGGAAAATGTAAGTCAGGCGTAAGGGGCTTCCATGGTCCACTCGGTCTGTCACCGGTATCACCGGCATGCGGAGTGAAGATGAAACCTATTCTGTTTGCAGCAATCGTCGCGTTTTCAGCCCAACTCGCTGTAGCGCAGGCCCCAACGACAACTCTATTGTCGCCCAGAACAACCCTGCCAATTAGCTTTGATCACAGCATCGATTCAAAACATGTTCATGTTGGCGATGTGATCTCTGCCAAGACCACTCAGCCAGTTCATCTCTCCAATGGGCAGGCTCTACCTGCAGGCTCCAGAATCTCTGGGCATGTAACTGCCTCGGACGCGTTCGTCTTTGATCCGACGCCATACGCCAAGCAGCGGCAGGGCGTACTTGCAATTCACTTTGATTCCATCGATGCTCAGGGGAAGAGCCTGCCATTGAACGTATATGTCCGGGCGCTCGCAGATCCGCTGACCGCATGGGCAGCAAGAAGGCCGAAGGCGACCGACGAAGATTCTCTCGGCACGGTGACCCAGATTGGCGGAGACCTGGTAACCCCGTCACAAGATGGTGTGATGTCACAGGATGGAGACATCGTCGGATATCAAAGGCACGGGGGCATCTACGCGCACTTGATCTCAGCATCCGGCAACAGCCCCGACAGCTGTGATGCGAGCGATACCGAGGAGTCGATGGGATTGTTCTCTGCTTCAGCATGCGGATTATACGGGTTCGCCGACAGTTCGCTGATAGGGACTGGAAAAAGCGGTGAGCATTCAACCCTTACGATTGCCTCCCGCCGCCGATCGCCGAAGGTCTGGGCGCACAGCACGGCATTGCTTGAAGTTCTTCCGGGAGCAACCGGCCTCGTTTCAGAGTAACTGCCAACTGGCAGGGATGGAGTCTGCCCGGTTCAGGCAGCTCCTCCCTTGCACAGTCAACTTCAAATTCTGACAACACGGAGATTCGTAATGCTTAGAGCAGGTCCCGCAATGAAGGTCACCGTGCATCTGAACCAGGACACCGGCTCAGCGCGAGGCTTTCTTTACGATGACATCCTTCAGTTCCTACAGGACCGAGGCATCGACGGAGCAACCGCACTGCGCGCTCACGCCGGCTTTGGAGCCCACCATCGGTTACACAGCAGAGATGCCAGCTCTGTTGCAGGAGAGCATCTCTCCGTACTTATTTATTTCGTTGACGAAGCCGCGAAGGTGCAGGCCGTTCTACCTGAACTCCTAACCATGGTGACCGACGGTCTGGTCGAGGCTCATCCGACCGAAGTTCTAAAGGACATCACTACAGCCGAAAAGGTTCTGTCTTGATGGGGAGAACGCAGAGTGCACTTTTGTCGACTATTTTGCTGTCTACGATCGGAGTAGCGTTGTCTTACGGACAAAGTTTACAGACTGCGTCGAACTCTGTGGCGCCTGCCGCCACAACGCTAACCCTCGTTCAGGCCGAATCAATCGCAATCGAGAATCAGCCTCGCCTACTGGCAGCACAGCTCCGCGCACGTGCAGCGGCACAAAGAGTCCGCGAGGCACGCTCCGGACTCTTTCCTACCATCGCCTTCAATGCAACCGGAGTCGCAGTCGCGGATACAGGCACAGCCACCGCCGCAGGGGCGCTCACAACCTCTTCGATCTCCGATAGGTTTGCCTACGGTGGAAATCTTGTTCAGCTAGTGACCGACTTCGGAAGAACCAGCGCTCTAGTCGGAGCAGAGCGTTCTCTCGCTGATGCCCAGAGAGACATGACGACGTTGACAGCTGCTCAGATTCGTCTGAATGTTCGCAGCGCCTTCTTTCAGGTCGTGGGAGCAGAGGCCGTCTTGCACGCCGCACAGGAGGCTCAGGGAAATCGTCAGTTGATCGTCCGCCAGATTAGCGCACTTGCTCAAAGTCAGCTCCGCTCAACCCTCGACGTTAGTTTCGCAAACGTTCTTGAGAGTGAAGCAGAGCTTGCAGTAGTTCGTGCCGAGAGCTCCGTGCAGCAACAACGCGCTCATCTCGCCAGTGCGATGGGTCAGCTGCAGCCCGTCACCGCGGCTCTCGTCGAAGAGCAACTCCCGCCCCAACTCCCTCCGGATCCATCTTCGTTTTTGATCCAGGCCGAATCGCAACGTGCGGATCTAAACGCGTCCATCGCCCAACAGCACGCCGCGTCGCACTTCGCCGACTCAGAGCGGCGACTCAGCTATCCCACGCTGAACGCTCTCGGCGCTGCCGGACAGATCCCGTTCCACGATCGCACGTTGCAGGGAAACTACGCCGCGGCTGGATTCAACCTAAGCATTCCTGTCTTCAACGGTGGTCTCTTCGCCGCACGACGCAACGAAGCCGAATTAGAGTCCGCTGCACGTACGCACGACGTGGAGGAAGTAAAACTGGAAGTTAACGAACAGGTTCAAAACGAGTGGTTTCAGGCAATGGAGGCGTATCGCAGCCTCGATGTCTCCGCGCGTCTGGTTGCACAAAGCAAAGAGTCGCTGCGACTGGCACAGGCCAGATACCAGGCCGGTCTCGGCAGCATCGTGGAACTCAATGAAGCGCAGCTAAGCGAAACCTCTGCAGAGATCAACGCTGCTGGAGCGAACTACACCTACCTTACCCGTCGCGCGGAGCTGGACTTCGCCGCCGGACTTTTGAATTAGAGGACTTACTGCCGTGCCAGTCTCCTTACGAGCCACATTGTTAACACTTACTGCAGCAGGACTGTCAGGCTCCCTGATAGCGTGCCACCAGACCACGACCGTGGCCGCAGAACAACCCACAGTGCCGACGGCAACCGCCCGACCTGCGAACCTCACCAACGAGCTCGTCCTCACCGCCGAGTTCACGCCATATCAGGATGTCGACGTAATGGCAAAGGTCGCGGGCTATGTGAAAAACATACGTGTCGACATCGGCGATCACGTCCGTGAAGGCGATCTCTTGGCTACCCTCGAGGTTCCTGAGCTACAAAATGAAATGGCCAAAGCCTCAGCGGGAGTTGCAGCAGCCCAGGCCAATATCACCACCGCTCGCGCCGCAGTCACTCGTGCGGAGGCCGGAGCAAATATCGCGCATCTCTCTTTTCAACGCATACAGGATGTCTCTGTAAATCAACCGGGTTTAGTTCCAAAACAGGAGGTCGATGTTGCCCAGGCGCACGACCTCGAAGCCGCAGCACAACTTGCAAGCGCGCAATCCGCACTGCGCAGCGCCCAGGAGATGCTGACCGAAGCAGAGTCGGAGCGTCAGCGAACCGTCACCATGCTTCAGTACGCAACCATCCGGGCACCGTTTACCGGCGTCATCACGAAGCGATACGCGAACACAGGTTCAATGATTCAGGCAGGTATCTCTTCTCAGACGCAGGCGATGCCCGTCGTCCGCCTGGCGCAAAACAACTTGCTGCGGCTTACTCTCCCTGTGCCTGTCAGCGCCGTCGCCGACATCCACAACGGAAATTCTGTCGAAGTGAATGTCACCACACTCAACCGAACTTTTGCTGGAAAGATCACGCGATCCGCAGACTCGCTGGAGACATCCACTCGCACCATGGACACCGAAGTCGATGTCCCTAACACCGACGGTTCCCTCGTCCCCGGAATGTATGCCGAGGTCCATCTTCATCTTGCCACCCATTCGAACGTGTTGAGCATTCCCGTCGACGCAGTCGAAGGACTTGGCACAACCGTGCAGCACGTCTACCTGGTTCGCGAAGGCCGTCTCCATCTAGTCCCGGTAACAGTAGGATTGCAGACTCCCGCTCGCGTCGAAATTATTTCCGGCCTGCATGCTGGCGACCAAGTCGTCGTTGGCCGGCACAGTGGTCTGTCAGAGGACGAAGGCGTTGTCCCGCGTCCAGCCTCGTACGAAGCTAACGACAACCCAAGCTGATCCTCAAAATTCTCTCTCAAATTAAGGAACTCATTCACTATGTCGGGATTTGCCATACGCAACCCCTATCTGATTCTGGTCCTTTGTTTCTTTGTAATGATCCTCGGTGCAGTGAGTACAGCAGATATGCCCGTGGACATGTTTCCACCGGTCGATCTTCCCGTAGTCGCGGTGGCAACGTTCTACTCCGGCATGCCGCCGCAGCAGATTGAAACCAACATCACCTATCACCTTGAACGCCAATTCACTCTCGCAAGCGGCATCGACCACATGGAATCTCGATCGCTGCCAGGCGCCAGCCTCATCAAAGTTTACTTCCGCGCTGGAACAAATCCCGACGCCGCGGCCGCATCGATCTCCACCCTCGCCATGAGCGACATGCGCGACATGCCTCCTGGAACCTACCCCCCTATCGTCCTCAAGCAAGATGTATCGAGCCTTCCGGTTGCGCTCGTAACACTCCGCGGAACAGGCCTCGATGAGAGCACGCTCAAAGATGTTGGGCAGAACTTCGTTCGCAATCAACTGGCCGGCGTGCCCGGCGCATCCGTTCCCCAACCCTTCGGTGGCCGCTGGCGCCAGATCATGCTCTACACCGATCCCTTTAAGCTCGAAGCAAATCAGCTCAGCCCAATGGACGTCGTTCGCTCAGTCAACGAAGCGAACGTCATCCTTCCCGCGGGCGACGTGCAGATCGGTCGTCTGGACTACAACATCTATACGAACTCCATGCTCAAGGGGCCCGACGACATAGCCCAGGTGCCTCTGAAGATGGAGGGCCAATCCCCGGTACGCGTCGGAGACGTGGCCGTGCCAAAAGATGCCTTTGGCCTCCAATACAACATAGTCCGCGTCGACGGAGATCGCGCGGTATATGTCCCGGTCTTCAAGCAGGGCGGCGACTCCAATACCATCGCCATCGTCAACGGTGTGAAAGAGACGTTGAAGAAGCTCTACGACGTACCTCCAACACTAGAAACAAAAGTCGTCTTCGACCAGTCACGCTTCGTAAAAACCGCCATCGAGACCCTGATTCACGAAGGCGGTATCGGCCTCTTCCTCACCTGCCTCATGATCCTCGTCTTTCTCGGAAGCATGCGAGCCACTCTTGCCGTATTCTTCTCCATCCCACTCTCCGTCCTCACAACTTTCTTCGTGCTGCACCTCGCCGGCAGCTCGATCAACAGCATGGTCCTGGGTGGCCTCGCGCTCGCGCTCTCTCGATTGATCGACAACTCCGTCGTCGTGCTCGAAAATATCTTTCGCCATCTTGAAGGAGGCGAGTCTCCCACCGTCGCGGCGGAAAAGGGCGGAAGAGAAGTCGCGCTGCCCGTACTTGCCGGCACGCTCACCACAGTAGTCGTCTTCTTCCCCGTCACGCTTCTCTACGGTGTCAGCAAATTCCTGTTTTCGGCTTTAGCTCTTGCTGTTGTCACCTCACTCTTTGCGTCATACTTTGTCGCTCTCACCGTGGTCCCATTGTTCTGCGCACGATTCATCAAGAGCCCACACGGGGACACGTCTGACACTCCAACCACCGAAGAAGAATCACCAACCCCCTCCAGGCAACCGAGATTCGGAGAACGGTTTAACGCGAAGTTCAACACCGCTTTTGAAGCGATGCTCCGTCGCTACAACCAGTTCGTAGAGCGAGTTCTCCTATGGCCACGAGCGACACTGGCTCTCATCGGTATCGGCTTCCTCCTTAGTCTCGCGCTGTTTCCTCTACTCGGCCTCTCCTTCTTTCCAAGAACCGATCCAGGCCAATTCGTAATCAACTTCAAAGCTCCCTCCGGAACCAGGCTCGAAGCAACAAACGAAGAGACAGCAAAGCTGGAGACCATGATTCGCGGCATCGTCTCAAAGCACGATATGGGCATGATTGTCTCTAACATCGGCCTCGACCCGGGCTTCTCCGCTTTATACTCCCCTAACTCCGCGATGCATACGGGCTTTATGCAGGTAGCTCTTCAACCGGATCACACAACCGACAGCTTCTCCTACATCGACCAGGTAAAACGGAAGATGGCGACGGACATGCCCGAGCTGCAGGCTTTCTTCTCTACAGGAAGCCTCGTCGACGCCGTCCTAAACATGGGCTCCCCTGTACCCATCGACGTTCGTGTCACAGGAACAGATATGACGGGCGACTACAATCTCGCTCAAAATATCGCAACACGCATCCGTGGCATCCACGGAGTCGCCGACGTCTACATCCCTCAGGACATCGACTATCCCTCGCTCCAGCTCACAATCGATCGCACCCGCGCAAGCGAACTCGGCATGACAGAAAAGGAGGTCGTCTCCAACGTCATCACCGCACTCACCTCCAACGTCATGATCGCCCCAAGTATCTGGATCGACCCCAACAGCGGCAACAACTACTTCCTCACCGTCATGTACAAAGAAGGCCAGGTCAAAACGCTTGAAGACCTCAAGGCAATTCCGTTGCACGGAAAAAACGTCCCACAGTCCACCCGTCTCGACATGGTCGCGTCCATCAAGCAATTCAACGCCCCCACGGAACTCGACCACACTCAGATTCGCCGATACGTCGACATCTACGTTCGCCCCCAGCAGGAAGATCTCGGCCGCATCGCAACCAGTATCCACAGCATTCTCAACTCAACCCAAACCCCTCACGGCATCGAGGTCAAGCTGATGGGCAGCGTCGAATCGATGAACGCATCCTTCCACAGCTTCGCCATCGGCCTCATCCTCTCGGTCGTCTTGCTCTACCTTATCCTCGTCGCACAGTTCCGATCCTTCATCGACCCCTTCATCATCCTGCTCGCACTTCCTCCAGCCATAACCGGCGTCCTGATAGCCCTTCTATGCTGGGGAACCACGCTCAACGTCATGTCGCTGATGGGCGTAGTCATGCTCGCAGGCATCGCCCTCTCGAACAGCATCCTCATCGTCGAGTTCGCTCATCACCTCATCAAGGAAGGCCTGTCCGCACACACAGCCATCGTCGCCTCCTGCCGCGTCCGTCTGCGCCCAATCCTCATGACATCCCTTGCAACAGTAATCGGCCTGCTGCCAATGGCCCTGAAACTCGGAGAGGGAAGCGAAGCCTATGCGCCACTGGCACAAGCCATCATTGGCGGCCTTGCTCTCTCCGTCCTGCTTACGATCTTTCTCGTCCCTGCCGGATTCCTTCTGGCCTATCGTCACAAAGCTTGAACAGTTGGCCGTCTTCGCGGAATGCGAAGCGACCTCCAGCGAGCTTCTCCTCAAATCATTTCAACGTGTAAGTAACTCCTGTCGTGAACTGAAATGTATTGCGCAGAAATCCCTCCGGCGGATCTCCAAGATAGTTGTCCGTCGTCGTCACCGAAAAGTTCAAATTCTTATAAACCGGAAAGAGGAATCCCGCCCCAGCCACGCCCGAGTAAGCCCTCACCACATTGAACGTCGGATTCAGGGTCACATACTCGTTGAACTTGATGCTGTGTGGAAATGTCCTGCTCCACGTCTCCCCAATCGAAGCGCTCACCAGGTTCTCCGTCGGCGTCCCCAACCCGCTCGTAATGCCGTTATAAAACTGCTGCTGTTCATACTGCAGGCTGGCCCGCACCGCCAGATCGTTCTGCGGGCTTCGCAGGATCGCCCAGCCGACTCCCGCGCCATAGGCCTGCTGCAGCTGCAGGCCGTTGCCGAAGTTATGATCCGCGCTCCCGCTCACCAGCCCGAACACCATCGGCGTAAAGAACTTGTCGTACTCCAGATCGCCGTGCAGAATGTCCGTCTTCGTCACCGACGCCGTTTGAAATACGTCGCTGCCGGAGACAATCTCCGGATCTTTCGCCAGCCCGTAGCTTGCGCTCAGATTCAGAATCGTCTTGCTCCCCGCCGGCAGCCCGGCGATCGTCGGGATCGCCCGCACCAATCCCACCGTACCCGTATACGTCTGCGCACTGTTGGTCGAAGTCACCACCGTTGCACCCAGCGTAGCCGTGCCATACCACCCATACAAAAAGTCCGACTGGTTATGCAGGTCCCGCCGGTAGGCCTGCTCATCCAGCATAAAGTTCAGGTCCTTCACGGGAAACTCCCGCACCGCGCCCTGCGTCAGCATCACGCTCAGCGTCTCGTTCTCAAGCGCGATCTTTCCCACCGGCACCTGTTCCGCAACGTTCTTCTTCGTGAGCCGTTCCGTCTTAGCCCCCGCCGCGAACTCCGTCGCAGTATGCATCTCCTCGATCTTGATCAGCGGAATCGTCAGGTCTCCCAGCTCGTCGCTGTGAAAGCTCACGTTCCCGTACACCACCTTGCCGACCTTGCCCGTCAGCGTATCGCCGTTGCCGAGCGTAATCCTGTCCTTATCGCTCTTGGCTGCTTGATCGACTTTGGCTGTTTGCGCCCACACTGAAACGCCCCCAACCGCTAGGACCAGCCAAACCAATGTCCATAAGGCCCAAAAAACACCATGCAAAAACTCAGGGAGCCCGTTTTGTCTAACCATACTTCTATGATGACGATTTCCACCGCGAAAATGTATCTACACCCACACGTGATTCTCTGGCCCGCCCTACGCCGAAGCCCTCCCAAATAAATCCCAAACCCTGTCACATATTTCCACCTCAAAAAAGTGACCGCCAAAACACCAGGTCCACCACGCTAATTACCACAACTCACCAGCAATCCACCACGCTAAAACGCCCACTTTTACCAAAAACCCAGCAAAACGCCACAAACCCACTCGCCAGAAAAAACCGGAACTTTCACGCTGAGGAACGAGTAGCCTTAAGGCTCCCTTAAGCTGAAAGTGTTGAGATTACCTTATGCGTGTGCTCCTGGTTGAGGACGAGATCCGATTGGCCGAGAATGTAGCAGTGGCGCTGCGCGATGGCCCCGGATTTGCCGTCGATCACGCCGAAGACGGCCTGACAGCCCTCGATCTGGCGCAAAATCTCTGCTACGACCTCATCATTCTCGATCTCATGCTCCCAGTAGTGGACGGCCCAACCGTACTTCGTCGCATCCGCGCTCGCGGCGATCACACTGCCGTTCTTGTACTTACAGCCCGCAGCGAGCGAGCTTCCATCATCCAGCTTCTAAACGACGGCGCCGACGACTATCTCCAAAAACCATTCGATCTCGGAGAACTCATCGCCCGAGCCAAGGCGCTCATTCGCCGTGGCAAAGGAGTCGCAACTCCCACCCTCCGACTCGGCGACATCGAACTTCACACCGGCGAACAAACCGTCCTCCGAGCCGGCTCCCTGGTCACGCTCTCGCCCATGGAGTATCGGATTCTTGAATACCTCTTGCATCGTCCCCGCACAGTCGTATCCAAGCGTGAACTGCTTGAGCATATGTACGACTACAACTGGGAGCACCACTCCAACGTCATCGAAGCGCACGTCTCAAACCTTCGCCGCAAGCTCGGTGACGGAGCGAATCACCTGAGTATCGAGAACCTGCGCGGCCGTGGTTACAGACTCGTAGCCGAACAGACCAACGCCAAGGAAGATGGGGTCCAGTCGAGGTGAAAGTTTACTCTCTAACCCGACGCCTCATTACCGCAGTGCTCTTCGTCGAACTCTGCTCCGTATTCGTTCTCATCGGTATCGCCAGCACCTACGAGGTAGTCTCCAACTTTCGAGCGCTCGACGTAATGCTTCGCGGCCGCGCAGATTCTCTACTAGGCGCCGTTCAGGATGCGGAGGATCCTCAGGACAACGTAATGCTCGACGGCACCCAGGGCCTCACGCCGAAGCACGATATCTACGTCGTTCGGGACGAGCGAGGTCGCTTGCTCGGCTCCCATAACTGGCCCGGCGGCGAACAGCTGGCAGCGTCGAATGACACAAGAGAATTTCGTAATCTAACCGTATCCGGTGTGCACTACCGCGTCATCCGCATGCCCGGCCTCCGCATGGTCGATCCAGGCGATGCTGGCGGCGGTGTAGCCAGACACGTCGTCATTCTCTACGGCTCTCGCACTCATCCTGTGTGGGAGCGCGTTCGTAACGCTATCTTCTTCTACGCGTGCGCCGGATTAGTTCTTCTTACAATCACTGGCTTTATTCTCTTCTATCTACTGCGGCGCGGGCTTCAACCCCTCTACGAACTAGCCGATCAGGCAGGGCAGATCTCAGTGAACACCTGGAATCTTGGACCGTCCAGTCAAGCGCGTTACGTGCGTGAACTCGCACCTTTAGTATCTGCTATCGAGTCTGCACTCAACGGTCTCGAACAGGCCTTTATGCAACAGCGACAGTTCGTCAGCGACGCGGCCCATGAATTGAAGACTTCAGTGGCAGTCCTAAAATCTTCTCTGCAGGTCCTCACAATGAGGACGCGGTCTGCCAAGGAATACGAAGCCGGACTTGAGCGAGTTCAACTTGACTCCGAACGTATGGAAGAGCTCGTCGCCAGAATGCTCACACTCGCCAGGCTTGAAGATGAAGCCCAACAGCCGAACACCTCGCAGACAGTCGAACTAGAAAGTGTTTTACTGGATGTAACCGATCAGTTCCAGACGCTTGCTGAGATGTCTAAGATTCGAATGGTCGTACACGCCGAGGCTTCAGCACCGGTTCAAGCTGATGCCGACCAACTTCACCTGCTCTGTTCCAATCTCCTCCAGAACGCCCTGCAGCACAGCGCGCCCGGTAGTGAAGTGCGCGCAATGATCTTCCTGCGCGGACCCTTAGCAGAGTTGCGGATCGAGGACGACGGAGACGGTATTCACCCCGACGTCCTTCCGCACGTATTTGATCGCTTTTATCGCGGAGATCCCTCTCGCAGTCGGCGAACTGGAGGCACCGGCCTCGGACTCGCAATCTCAAAGGCAATCGTCATACGATGCCACGGAGAGATTCGCCTGGAAAGCCAGGCTGGCCAGGGCACCACCGCCGTCGTCCTACTCCCTCTGGCTCAAAATAATAGCCAGCCGGAAGAGGTGATCGCCTCCACATCCCCCACCGCAGAAGGAACCTGATCATCTTAAGCATCCCTTAAGCTCGCTTTGCGATAGTGAAAGAACGCACACTGTGCGCATCTCCGCGCGGAGCCTCTCATGCCGAACTGCCGTAAAGCCCTCAGTCTTTCTCTTGCCGCTTCTATCCTGGCCATCTGTGTCGCGGCGGCGCCGTCCCAAGCGCAAAAGCCACTTCAGATCGAACAGCGTTGGGCCATCGGCGGTACCGGCGGATGGGATTACCTCACCGTTGATCCGAATGCGCATCGCCTCTACATAGCCCACCAGACTCGTGTCGACGTCGTCGATACCAACACCGGCAAACTGCTCGGAGCCGTCGAAGGCCTCACCCGTTGCCACGGCATCGTGATATCACCGGACCACAAAGTCGGCTTCGTCTCCGATGGCGGTGCCAACCATGTGGTGGCATTTGATTTGAGCAGCTTTGCAACCCTTGCGACGATTCCAGCCGGTACCAACCCAGATGGAATGACCTACGAACGTTCGACGAATACTCTCTGGGCCTTCAACGGCACAAGCAAGAGTGCAACCATCATCGACGTAGCGAGCCGCACCGTCGTTGGTACAACGGCCCTGCCTGGCAAACCAGAGTTCCCCGTTAGCGACGACAAGGGAACAGTCTTCGTCAACATCGAAGATAAGAATGAGATCGTCCGGCTAGACGCTAAAACCCAACAGATCACCGCTACCTGGCCACTCACCGGATGCGACTCTCCTTCCGGTTTGGCGTTCGACCGCACAGGCGGACGACTCTTCTCCGTATGCGACGGAAAGAAGATGGCCATCACCGACTCCAGCACCGGCAAATCACTCGGAACCCCAACAATTGGAGAAGGACCAGACGCGGCTGCCTATGACCCGACCAGGAAGCTCGCCTTTTCTTCGAACGGCGAAGGCACACTCACCGTCGTCGACGCAGGGAAGCCGGGATATCCTGTTCTGCAAAGGCTGCCCACGATGAAAGGTGCGCGCACCATGGCACTCGACCCCGTAACAGGGAAGATCTACACCGTCACGGCACAGTTCGGTGCCACTCCGCCAGCAACTCCCGTAACACCGCGTCCCAGGCCATCCGTCGTGCCAGGCAGCTTCACCGTGCTCGTCATCGGACGAGACTGATCCCGACAAGTGTCCTAGAGCAAACCATGAAGCCACCACTTCCAATCTCGGCCATCGTCGTTACTCTCTGTGCGTCGGTTCTCCTCGGCTTCTCACCTCAAGCTCGAGCATGGCAGAACATGTCCACGCTCGAGCAGCCAACTTCGTCAATCCACACTCCGCAAGCGAATTCCGAAGCCCAACCCGCTGTAAACACCGCATCACAAGCAGTCGGTCAAGACACAGCTCAAAGCGGATCAGCCATCACGCTGGAACAGGCGCTTGCCCTCGCACGAACCAACGAACCCACGTTCGCAGCCGCAGTCGCAACGAGTAAGACCGCCCAACTCGATCACTCCATCGCCCGGTCGGCCTTACTTCCTTCCGTCGTCTATCACAACCAGTACCTCTACACCCAGCCGAACGGTGCGGAAAATCAGGCTGGCTCGATCGGCATGCAGTCTGCCCCAAAGTTCATCGCCAACAACGCCGTCCGCGAGTACACAAGCCAGGCAGTCGTCACAGAGACGATCGGAGCCGCTCAATACAGTGCTCTTGCACGCGCAAGCGCAGCAGAGTCCGTCGCAAACGCTGAACTGGAGATCAGCCGCCGAGGTCTCACCTCAGCCGTCGTCGGCCTCTTCTATAACTTCATCGCCGCGCAGAGTCGGATTGCAATCCAACAGCGCGCCGCCAGCGAGTCCGACAACTTTGTCACCCAGGCACAGCAGCGCGAAGTCGAAAGGGAAGTCGCACATGCCGACGTCATCAAGGCGCAACTAACCCTGCAGCAGCGGCAGCGCGACCTAGCCGACGCTCAACTGCAGCTGCAGAAGGCCCAACTCGATCTCGGTGTCCTGTTGTTCCCCGATCCTCGCTCGCCTTATGCCGTGGCACCCTCCGCTTCGACCGAGCTGCCAGATCGCGCAACAGTCGAGGCCGATGCAGCCAACAATAATCCAGAGCTAAAAAGCGCACTCGCCACGCTGCGTTTGAAAGACGCCGACGTCACCACAGCCCGCGCCGCCTATCTACCCGATCTCGTCCTCAACTACGCATACGGTATCGACGCACCCGAGTTCGCCGTCAACGGACCCGCTGGCGTCCGTAACCTCGGCTACTCCGCCTCCGCGACGCTCGACATTCCAGTATGGGATTGGCTCGCCACGCAGCACAGAATCAAGCAAGCCCACATACTCCGCGACGCCGCCAAAGTTGCTCTCACCTCCACACAACGCACGCTCATCGCGCAGCTCGAAGAGTTCTACGCCGAGGCCGCCCTCGCCCACGATCAGATGAAATCCCTCGACCTCAGCGTTCAGACCGCTCGAGAGAGTCTGCGTCTTACACGTCTTCGCTACTCCGCCGGAGAGTCCACTGTCCTCGAGGTCGTCGACGCGCAGAACTCGCTCACCACGGCGGAACTCGCCTCTCAGGATGGAACCATCCGTTATCAACTCGCCCTCGCCAACCTCCAACTGCTTACCGGAAAGATCTAACCGTGAACAAGACGACGACTCAACCCGGAACTCGCAACGCGCTAGTGTTCTTCTTTCTCTTCTCAATCGCACTCGTCTTCAGCGGCTGCAAGAAGGCTGACGACAACACGGAAGCCAAGCCCACAGTCACCGTGCAGGCAGTCCATCCTGAGATCGGCGCAATCACTGAAGAGATCGAAGCCGACGCAACCCTCGCACCAGTAGCCCAGGCAGCGATTCTGCCGAAGATCTCCGCTCCAATCAAAAAGTTCTACGTCCAACGCGGCTCACATGTCACAGCCGGCCAACTCGTCGCTACGCTTGAGAACGAAGATCTGGCAGCCGCCGCCCTCGACAACAAAGGCGCCTACAGCGCCGCGAAGGGAGCCTACGCCTCCGCCACCCAATCCGCCGTACCGGAAGAGCAGACACGCGCGCGTCTGGATCTGGAACAGGCGAAAGCTACGCTCGACCTCGACAACAGCATCTTGAATAGTCGCAGACAGTTGCTCGCACAAGGCGCAATTCCAGGCCGCGACTTCGACACCGCGCAGACCACAGCCTCCCAGGCCCAGGCCGCCTACGACATCGCTAAGTTGAAGTACGAATCTCTCACCAAGATCGGCACCAGCGCCTCGCTCGAGTCCGCCAAAGGACAACTTACATCTGCCGAAGGTAAATACCTCGGAGCACAAGCGCAGCTTAGCTACACCAACATCCGAACCCCAATCTCCGGCGTCGTCACTGATCGCCCTCTCTTCGCAGGGGAGACCGCTGCCACCGGCACCCCGGTCATCACCGTCATGGACACCTCCACCATGATCGCAAAACTTCACATCGCACAATCGCAGGCGCAGCAGCTCAGCGTAGGATCGACCGCATCCATCTCCGTCCCCGGTCTCGACGAAGCCATCGATGCTAAGGTCTCTCTCATCAGTCCCGCGCTCGACCCAGGAAGCACTACTGTCGAAGTCTGGCTTCGTATTGCAAACGCAACTGGCAAGTTGAAAGCTGGAACCACGGTCCACGCCACTCTCAAAGGCCGCACCGCACAAAGCGCACTGCTCATCCCCAGCGAGGTTCTTCATCGTTCCACAGAAGGCGCAGGCAAAGTCGTCATGGTCATCGCTCCTGACGGCACCGCCGCAAAACGCAACGTCATCGTAGGCATTCAAACAACTGAATCCACGCAGATCCTCAGCGGCCTCAAGTCCAGCGACACCGTCATCGTCACAGGAGGCTACGGCCTGGACGACGGCACAAAGGTGAAGATCGGACCAGCAGAAACCAAAGACTCTGGCGACTCAGATTCCAGCGATCCCAAAGCCGGAGGCAAAGAGTGAGCCTCCAAACTCCCAGCGTAGACGAAGACCAAAACTTCTGGCTATCCCGCATCTCCAAGCCGATCTTCTTCTTCCTCGCCCTACTTACCATAGCTGGCATCTACGCAGCGTTTCAGGTGCCCATCTCCGTCTTTCCCGATACAAACTTTCCCCGCGTCGTCATCGGTGTAGACAACGGCGTCATGCCCGTCGAACAGATGCAGGTCATCATCACCAAGCCCATCGAAGACGCCGTCAACAGCGTCCCCGGCCTGATGACAGTGCGCAGCACCACAAGCCGCGGCTCGGCAGAGATAAGCCTCTTCTTCGACTGGAACGTCGACATGTCGCGCACGCTTCAACTCACCGACTCCGCACTCGCGAAGATCCAGTCAACCCTTCCCACCACCGCAAGGATCACCACCAACCGTCTCACCTTCGCCACCTTCCCCATCCTCGGCTACGCCCTCATCGCCGATGACCGCGGTCCCCACACCGTCTCTCAGACTGATCTTTGGCAGATCGCCACCTACGATCTGAAGCCGCCTCTCAATCGCGTCACCGGTGTAAGCACCGTCGTCGTACAAGGCGGCAAAGTTCCTGAGTTCCACATCGTTCCCGACCCCGCTCGCCTTCAGGCCACCGGAGTCACCGTCCTCGATCTCGTCAACGCCGTTCAGACATCGAACATCATCGACTCCCCCGGTCTCTACGAAGCCGACCATCAACTCATCCTCGGACTCGTCGGCGCACAAGCCCACAACGTAGATCAGCTAGGGCAATTAGTCGTCAAAACCACCAGCTCCGGCGCCCCCGTCCGCATCTCGGACGTCGCCATCCTGGCCCCCGCAACCCTTCCCGTTTACACCTCCGTAGACGCCAACGGCCAACCCGCGGTTCTCCTCAACATCACGCGTCAGTCCTCCAGCAACACCGTCGCAGTAGCAAACGCCGTCGCCGCCGAGATCTCTCAACTCAGCAGAACCCTCCCCCCCGGCGTTCACCTCACACCCTTCTATGATCAGTCAGAGCTCGTCCGCGAAAGTATCGCCAGCGTTCGCGATGCAATCCTGATCGGGCTCCTCCTCGCATGCATCATCCTCTTCCTGTTCCTGCGCGACTGGACCTCGTCTCTCGTAGCCGGCCTGGTGATTCCCGTCACCGTAGCCATCACCATCCTGTTCCTCTGGATCATCGGCCAAAGCTTCAACCTCATGACCCTCGGGGGCCTCGCCGCTGCCATCGGCCTCGTCATCGACGACGCCATCGTCGTCGTAGAAAACATCATCGTCCACCGTGATCGCGGTCAGTCCCGTACAGAAGCCGTCCGCTCTGCACTCCGCGAAATCACCGTCCCCCTCATCGGCTCCACCATCACTCCCGTCGTCGTCTTCCTTCCTCTCATCGCAGTCACCGGCGTTACCGGCAGCTTCTTCCGCGCACTCGCAGTAACGATGACAGCCTCACTGCTCACATCGCTCCTCCTCGCCCTGACCTTCACGCCCGCACTCTCACTTTCGCTCCTCGGCCATCAGAGAAAAACCTCCGAAACCACACCAGAACCAGACCCAACGAGCAGCGCAGGCAACCATGAAGAGAACGGCCCCGTCATGCGCCGAATCCTGGCCGATCATCATCGCCTGCTGAGCTGGACGATCCGCCGCCCCTGGGCACTCGCAGCCATCTCCCTCTCTCTCATCCTCATCGGCCTCTTCGCCTACAACGCGCTAGGATCGGACCTCCTGCCATCCATGGACGAAGGCAGCTTCATCCTCGACTACATCATGCCCGCAGGAAGCTCCCTCGCAACCACCGGCAAAGCCCTCGATCGTGTCGAAAAAATTCTCCGCACCGTTCCCGAGGTCTCCATCACCACCCGCCGCACCGGCCTTCAACTCGGACTCGCAGCCGTCACAGAAGCCAACACCGGCGACATCTCCGTCCGCCTAAAATCAAAACGTTCGCGCCCCATCGACGACATCATCTCGGACGTCCGTCAAAAGATCAAAGAGCAAGTCCCCGAACTCGACGTCGAGTTTACCCAGGTCCTTGAGGACATGATCAACGACCTCTCCAACTCACCCGAACCCGTTCAGATCAAGCTCTTCTCTAACGACGCCTCGCTCCTCCACGATCTCGGCCCAAAAGTTCAGACCGCAATCGCCGCCATTCCCGGCATCGTCGACACCCAGAACGGCGTCGATAATACCCTCAGCGGCCCAGCCACCACCTTCCAAGTCAATCCCGCAGTCACCAGCCGCCTTGGCTTCACCGTGCAGGAGGTAGCCGAAGACGCCACCTCGCTACTCGACGGCCTGCCCGCCACCGATCCCGTCATCGTCGACGGCAGACCCTACACCGTGCGTGTGCGCCTCTCCGACGAACATCGAGCCTCACTCAGCGCCATAGAGAACACTGTCTTCAACTCCACCACCGGCCACACCGCCACCCTCGGCTCCCTCGCCGACATCAAAGAACTCCCGCCGCAAAACGAGATCCGCCGCGAAAACCTCCAGCAAGTCATCATCGTCAGCGGCCGCCTCGAAGGCTCAAACCTCGGCGACGTCATGGTCAAGGTCAAGCAAGCAGTAGCGAAACTTAACCTCCCTTCAACCGTCCGCGTCGAGTACGGAGGCACCTACGAAGAGCAGCAAAAATCCTTCCGCGAACTAGCGCAGGTACTTCTCCTCGCCCTCGCTCTCGTCTTCGGCGTTTTACTCGCAGAGTTCCGCAACTTCGCCGCCCCCATCGCCATTCTAACCAGCTCCGTCCTCTCCATCTCCGGCGTCGTCCTCGCGCTTCTTGTCACCCGAACAGACTTCAACGTAGCCAGCTTCATGGGTCTCATCATGGTCATCGGCATCGTCGCAAAAAACGGCATCCTCCTCCTCGACGCCGATCATCGCGCCCGCGCCGCCGGAGCCGATCCACTCCACGCCATGACCCAAGCCGCTCAGCGCCGCCTCCGCCCCATCGTCATGACCGCGACAGCCGCCATGTGCGGCATGCTCCCCTTAGCATTCGCACTCGGCGCCGGCTCACAGATGCTCCAGCCCCTCGCCATCGCAGTCATCGGCGGCCTCATCATCTCAGTCGCCCTCAGCCTCATCGTCACGCCCGCAATCTACTACCAGCTCACAACGCGCCGACAATCAAGCTAATCCCTAACGCAACACCACCACGTCATACTGCTTCAGCACCACCGTCGACACCTTCTCCCCCGTCAACACACTCTCCATCTCTCCCGGCAGCGCAACCGTCTGCGTATCCGCCGCATAGTTAGTCAAGATCACCACGCGCCTCCCCTCGCCCGATCGCACAGCCACATCCACCCCATCCGGCACCGCAGCAAACACCCCCTGCGCCCCGCTCTCACTCATCATCCACTTCGCCGCCGCCTTCATCGTCTGCGCATCAAGTGCCGCCCCGATATAAGTCATGCTGCCCTTACCCACCTTGCGCGTCACCGCAGCCGGTTGCCCGTCGAGCCACCCATTACTCTTGCCATACCGCATCACCACCTGCGTCTCCGGCGACCGCACCCCAATCAACTCCGCCCACACCGCATCCTCTCCCGCGCCCCACTGGCCCTCAATCGGCGCCGTCTTATCCAGCGCATAGAACTGCTCCACCCGAGCCCCGAGTAAATCGGCAAGCGCCCCCGGCTGCCGCTGCGTAGCAAGACTGTTGTCCTCATCCTTCATCGCACTGCGCTGCCCCAGCACCAGGTGCCCGCCGCCGCGCACATACGCCTCCAGATTCTTCGCTGCCTCCGGCGTCAACACATTCAGCGCAGGCGCAACCACCAGCTTGTAGCGCCCCAGCGGCGCCGTATCCGACACCACATCCACCGACCCCGCAAGCGCACGCAGCGGCCCATAAAAACTCAGCAGCGACTCCACCGGATCGAACGCCTGATTATGCCTCTGCCAATTAATTGCCCATCGGCTGTTGTAGTCCTGCAGTACCGCAACCTCGCTCTCCACCGTCGTTCCAGCCAACACCGGCGCGGCCTTTTCAAAATCCACGCCCAGCGCCTTCACCTCGTCATACAGCGGAACCGGCGTCCCATCCGCGCCCACCAGCGTCCCGTGATACTGCTCCTGTCCGTTCAGCGCACTGCGCCACTGCCAGTACTCCACCGCCTCCGCGCCATGGCCCACCGCGTTCCATGCCATCGCGCGTACCTCGCCTTTGTTCAACGCATTATTATCCTTGCTCCAGTTCACAAAGCCCGGTTGCGTCTCCATCACCCAGAAGTTCTTACGCAAAAATCCTCGCGTCAAATCGTGCGTAGCACTGTTACGTACTACGTCAAGCTGTCCCGTCCCCACATAGTCGTCCCACGACGCAAAGTCCAGATCCTGCGAGACCGTGTAGTGGTCATACGCATCGAACCATCCCATCATGTTCGTCGTGATCGTCTGCCTTGGCTCCGCATGCGCGCGAATCACGTCCAGTTGATTCTTCTGGTAGCTCCTCCACGTATCCGAAACAAACTGCCTCCAGTTCAGCAGTAGCCCCGGATTCCCATTTGCCGCCTCAATCGGAATCTGTCTCCAGTCCTGATAGCTCTCGCTCCAGTAACTCGTCGTCCATCGCGCATTCAGATTATCCAGTGTCTTATACTTCGCCCGCAGCCAGTCCTGAAACTGCACCCGCGTGCTCGCCCCATAGCTCTCGTTGGCATATTCGTTGTCGATCTGCCAGCCGATCACATTCGGATCGTGCCCAAACCGCTCCGCCATTTTCTCCGCCACCGCACGCGCCAGCTCCCTGTACTTCGGGTCGCTCCAGTCGAACTGCTGCCGATTGCCATGGCTGTCCTTGCTTCCATCCAGCTTCGTCCGCAGCGTCTCCGGATACTTCGTCGTCAGCCACGCCGGCGGAGCCGCGCTCGGCGTTCCCATCACCACCGCAATGTGATGCCGCTCCGCAGCCCGCACCGCATGTTCCAGCCAGTCCAGCTGATACTTGCCCTCCGCCGGCTCCATCGTGCTCCACGCAAACTCCCCCACACGCACAAAATTAATGTGCGCCGCCTCCATCAGATCCAGGTCCGCATCCCAGCGCGACTCCGGCCACTGCTCCGGATACCACGCCGCACCCAGCAGCAGCGCGGGCTTGCGTGGTGCAGTCGGAAGCGGCGCTTGCGTCACCATCGGAAGGGAACTCAGCAGGACGAGAGCGGACAAACAAACGCGTAGCTTCATGCAAGCAATTCTAAAATCAAATCTGCCGCAACGCTCCCATCGAATAAGAAGCATCGTTCCAGCGAAGCTCACGTCTCAACTCCGCAATGCGTGTCTCTCCATCGATCCGGATCAACTCAACCCCCGCGATCTCCGCAAAGTCCTCCAGGTGCTCCACCGTCAAAGCCTGGCTGAACCCCGTGTGGTGCGCTCCACCGCTGTAGATCCACGCACTCGCCGCCACCTTCAGATTCGGTCTCGGCACCCACACCGCGCGCGCCACCGGCAGCATCGGCAGCGGCTCCTCCGGTTGAATCACGTCAATCTCATTCACGATCAGCCGAAACCGATTGCCCATATCCACCAGCGACGCCACCACGGCAGGTCCGCTCGGCGCCGTAAACACCAGCCGTACCGGGTCCGCCTTACCGCCAATCCCCAGCGGATGCACCTCCAGCGAAGGCGTATCCGCTGCAATCGTCGGACACACCTCCAGCATGTGCGAACCCAGCACCGTCGCCGTCCCGCCCAGGTCGTAGGTGTAGTCCTCCATAAACGAAGTGCCGCCCGCCATACCCTCGGCCATCACCTTCATAATCCGTACCAGCGCCGCCGTCTTCCAGTCGCCCTCCCCGCCAAAGCCATACCCCCGCTGCATCAATCGCTGCACCGCGATCCCCGGAAGCTGATCAAGCCCATGCAGATCCTGGAACGTATCGGTAAACGCGCCAAATCCACCCTCTTCAAGAAACGCCTGCAGGCCAAGTTCAATCCGCGCCGCCGTGCGCATCGAGTCAGCCTTATCGTGCCCTTGCGCAATCCGGTAGGTATCGCGGTACTCCTTCACCAGCCCATCCACCTCGCCATCCGAGAACGTCGCCATCCGCGCCGTCAGGTCGCCAACCCCATATCCATTCACGCTGAAGCCGAACCGCGCCTCCGCAGACACCTTGTCTCCATCCGTCACCGCCACCTCGCGCATGTTGTCGCCAAAGCGTGCGACCTTCAGGTGCTGTGCCTCATGCCAGCCCGCCGCCGCCCGGCTCCACGCTGCTACCTCACTCACGATCACTGGATCGCCCCAGTAACCCGCCACCACCTTGCGCGGCAGTCTCAGCCGAGCCGTCAGAAATCCGAACTCACGATCCCCATGCGCAGCCTGGTTCAGGTTCATAAAGTCCATATCGATCGTCGACCACGGCAACTCACGATTGAACTGTGTATGCAGATGAAGAAACGGCTTCGTCAAAGCCGACAGTCCCGCAATCCACATCTTCGCCGGAGAGAACGTGTGCATCCAGAACACCAGCCCTATGCAGACCTCGGCATTGTTCGCCCGTCGACACAACTCCCGTATCTCATCCGACGTCGTCATCACGCCTTGGAAGACGATCGAGACCGGCACCACCGTCTCTCCATCCAAAGCTCCAGCAATCGTCTGCGAGTTCTGCTTCACCTGGGCCAGCGTCTCCGGCCCATACAGATGCTGACTCCCGGTAACAAACCACACTTCCAAAGACTTCAACGGTTTCATCTGTTTTCCCAATTCTCTAAATATCGTTTTAAGTGCTGTATCCAGATAGCGATTCGTTCTCAAATATGGAGGTATCAAATTTGAGAAAAGGTTTACTCAATCTGGCAAAATGGTATGCGCCTCTTTTACAGCCTGTCAATCCATTCTTTTGAAAATGCCCGGCCCATCTCCATCCGCTCGGTGAAGTTCCGGTAAACAATTTCTTTCTTGCCCGCTCTCATCTCAGAAGCAGCATCTATTGGTATCCGTCAAAAAAGCATCGCTCCGAGACGCAAGCACCCTTACCCAAAACATCGCTCCGGTACGTGGACCCAAAAGAAAAAATGCAAAAAAAGTTGAAAAACCTGTCGTACTTTCCGACCCGAAAAAGGTGGGCGCGAACCAACCATCTCCACCACACCAATCGCCACAAACTCACCAGCTAATTACCACGCCCAGCCACCAGCTTTTATCAAAACACCCTGTAAAAACACCAAAACCACCCCAATCCCACCACGCAGAAAAAGTACAAGTTTTCAGACAAAAAATCCACCCACCTACAGATGCATAATGCCCCGCCGAAGCGCAATCGAAACCGCCTGCGTCCGGTCCTTCGCATTCAGCTTCTCCATGATGTGCCGGATATGACCCTTCACCGTATCCTCCGAGATCAAAAGCCTCTTAGCAATCTCCCTGTTTCCATTGCCTCCCGCAGCCAGCGCCAGAACTCCAATCTCACGCGGAGTCAAAGTCTCCTCCCCCATATGCTCCGCAAGCTGCTCCGCCACCTCCGGCGAAATCCCCTTACGCCCGCCATGCACCTGACGAATCAGCTGCACCAACTCTCCCGGATTCATACTCTTCAGCATGTACCCCCGCGCACCCGCGGCCAGCGCGCGTTTCATCTCCACATCGCCACTGAACGTAGTCAGAATAATGATCCGCGCCTCAGGAAACTCCGCCAGAATCGCGGCCATCGCATCGACGCCGCTCATATCCGGAAGCCTCAGATCCATCAACGTCACATCCGGACGATGCTCGCGAAATACCTCCATCGCAGCGCGTCCAGTCGCCGCCTCCGCAATGATCGACATATCCGGCTGACTGCGAATCACTGTGCCGATGCCCTCTCGAATCAACGGATGGTCGTCCACGCTCAAGACGTTAATATGCTTGCTGTCCCTCGTCATCCTGCCCTCTATCTGTTGGATTTACCAATCTCTGTCTTCTTCAAACCCAGCCTCAACCGTCGCCGCGGAAGCCGAACGAGTCCATGAGACTGAAAGGCAATCGCGCCTGGAACCAGCAGTTCGACCACGGTGCCCCCCTCGGCGTGCGAACCGATCTTCAGCTTCGCGCCAAGCACTTCAGCGCGCTCGCGCATCCCTGAAAGTCCCCAATGTCCTGCACGTCCCGAACGCAACACGTCGCGATCGATCCCGCAGCCATCGTCGCGAATCCATAGTATGAGATAGGTCGGAGCATACTCAATCTCTACCTCGATACTGCTCGCTCCCGCATGACGAAGCGCATTCACGACAGCCTCTCGTCCAATGCGATACACCTCCTCCCGAATCGCCGGATGCAGCGGTCGAGCTTCACGCTTTACGATGACCCGATATATCCCACTCGGAGCGCCCAGCTCCTCTGAAATCCGGGAAAAGGCCTGTTCAATATCGTCGGTGCTTCTTTCAGGCGAGCGTAAGCCCAGCAGTGCATTCCTGCCCTCATCCACAACCTGTCCCATGAGCTGCAAAACCCGCCCCAGCAAAGGCCTTGCTGGTGAATCCGGTGGCAACTGACCAATCGCCACATGGAGCTGCATGGACGCGCTCAGGCAGCCCTGCAACAGCGTATCGTGCAACTCCTGCGCAATGCGCGTCCGTTCCGCCAACCGCTCCTCGAACCGAATATTAAGCTGCTTCGTAAGCTCATGCAGACGCAAACGGTAGATAGCGAGCACCACGCATCCAAGGCCCAGAAGACACAGAAGCCTGTACCACCACGTCTGCCACATCGCCGGTTCAATCTCAAAGCGGGTGACGGCCTCCGGGCCGCTCCACTGGCCTGCGCTGTCGGTTGCCATCACGCGAAACTGATAGTTGCCCGGACTGAGATTGGTATACGCAGCCTCCCGAGCCACTACCGGCTCGCTCCAGTCCCGATCGAACCCGTCGAGCTTATACCGGAAGCGAATACGTTCCGGCACGGAGAGACTCAACCCCGCATAATTGAACGCGATCCTTTGCCCAGCGCCTGGAATTCGAGGTGTTCCCTGCATCTCGATAGGACTTCCATTCGCGGAGATTCCTTCGATACGAACCAGTGCAGGCGCCACCTCTTCTTTCAATCGTGCAGGTTCGGCAACAGAGAGCCCGCGAGTCATCGACACCCAGATTCGCCCCTGTGGATCAGCGATGACAGATCGATCCCGTTGCACACCTTCCACGCTGTGCAGACCGTCCATGATCCCAAATTCGCGCACATCCGAGTCAGTGAGTGTACCGCTCAACAGCTTGTCACGATTCACGCGCAACACGTCGTTGAAAGCCGCGATCCAGAGCCATCCCTCCCCATCCTCCGCTATACCAAAGATCGCTTTGTGCAGCGATGCCAGAGAGGTGTGAACTGCCTGAACTCGTCCCGCTTTTAAAAAAGCAAGCCCTCCCGAAGTGCCGATCCAAAGCACTCCCTTTGGATCCTGGAGGAGGCAGTCGACATCATCCGAGGGCAAGCCATCCTGGTCCGTGTAACTCTTCCAGTGGTCGCTCGACATCGCACTCAGGCCATTAGGCGTGGCAAACCACATCGTCCCGTCCGGGCTGTCCTCCATCGCGGCCACCGTATTGGATAGCAATCCATCGGTCACCGTCAGCGTAGTGAACCTGCCTTCCTTGAGCATACTTACGCCCCCGCTCAGCGTACCCGCCCACACCGTTCCATCCCTGCTCCTGTGAACGGAGTAGACGCTGTCTTGGGCTAGCCCATTTGCATGGGTATAGGTCTGGGACGTAAGCAAATCATCCTGATAGCTCAGATGTGTCAAACCTCCGAGCTGTCTGCCGACCCACAACTCTCCTTTATCCCCCGTAATCGAATACACAACATCCTTGCTCAGATCAGCCTCTGTCACCTGATCGACCTTGCCGTTCTGCAGCCGGTACAAACCACCTTCTGCAGGTGCGAACCACGTTCTTCCACTTGCGTCGCCATAAACGGGCCCATTCTTGTTTGAGGGCAGCCCTTCCGAGCTGGAATAAGTGGTAAACACCGTGTCGCGGAGCCGCGCGATTCCCTCAGCTCCGCCTAGCCATATATCTCCCTCACGATCTTCAAATAAGGTGGAGACCGACCCGATAGGCGATTTGTCTGGCTTCTTTGTCACAGCAACCCCATGCGCATTGGTTCGAAACAGTCCAATGGGTGTCCCAATCCAGACATTCGCATCGCGGTCCTCCAGGATGGTCAGGGCCTGGATATGCTTAAGAGCGACCGGCACATTTGCCGATGTAAGTTCGGTCCCATTCCAACGCACGACGCCATTGTCAGTTCCGACCCATAGGTCCTGGTCGTTCACTGCAAGTATGGAGTTGATCTTCGTATCCGGCAGGCCTTTCGTCACAAAGAAAGGCTGTCCATCTTTCAAGTAAAAAAGTCCTGCCTCTCGCGTGCCGATCCATAGACGCTTGTCAGGTGTCTCGGCCAGCGTGATCATCATCGGGTGCAGTCTCTCGGAGATCAAGGCAATATTCTCAATGCTCTGCCCGTTGTACCTCAAGATCTCCCCCGTCAATCCTGCCAGGAAAAAACCGCCTTTTTTCTCCGCAGACAAGGTCGAGATAGGGAAATTGGGCAATCTAGTATCGAGTTGTTCGGACTCAAACTTTCCGTTCCTATAGTGCAGAAGTTTTGAATTCGGCAGCCAAATCCAGAGCCCTGTGCCGCCATCGGTAGCCAAACCAAGAATGTTTCTTACCGGAGATGAATCAGGTGGCTGGACCAGCCTAAATTGCTGTCCATCAAAGCGCACCAACCCCTCTTCTCCTCCGATCCAGAGATAGCCATCCGTCGTCTGAACGATGGAACGAATCGCGCCGCCAGGAAATCCGTTCTCAGCGCCCCAACTATCGTAGAGGTACTGAGACATAGCATTGCCTGGATTCAAAGCATACGCAGACGCGATCAGACATGTGGACGCAAATCCAGCCAGAAGCCGGGCCAGCCGCAGAAAACCTCGCTCACACCTACGGAAAGTATTCAAACTTATCAATGACGACCTCGGCTTCGCTCAGCTGATCCTCTCTGGTGCCACCGGCAAGACACAGAGTAAGGTGCACCGCCTCATTTCCGTGCGAGGGAATACCCGCAGTGAAGGTGTGCTCCGCGATCTCACCTGATCTTCCTGAAAGCTCTGAGCCACGTTGCGTCTTGAAGGACGCCAGTCCGGGCTCCCACCGAAAAGAATTCGTCAAAACGCCAGCAGGCGCCATAAATCGCATAACATTTTCGGAGACATGGTAAGGCTGGATGACATACTGCACGTTCTTGTTGGCAGGGTTTCCCCAGCGGCTTACCTCTATGTCCAGCTCACGGAAGTTTTGCTCCGCGGCCCCCCCATCCCACGTAAACATCCCAAGCACGGCCGACGGCGGAAGATGAGATACATCACGCACAACAAAGACGTACCTTCCATAACCCAGGCTTCGCGTCAGGTTTACTTCGGCGGAGGTCCACCCCTCCGAGCGCTTCGCGATGCGGAGATGCAATGAGCCATGCGAATCCGTCCACGCATTCATAGGATCGTAAGAGTTTGCTCGACCGTCATGATTGCTGCCGATATCGCGCACCTTCCAGTCGTATCCACTAAAGTGCATGATCTTAACAGGTCTCACGGGCCCCTCTCGACCGTTCACCGTGGCGACTACAACGACCTTATCGCCTTCCTCAGGCAATGCAACTGTTCTCTTCGGCGGTTGATACCCAGGATTCACCAGAACAGCGGCATACTCCGTGCCAAGATGGATGGAGGCTTGCCACCGAAAATCAGGCCCGATCGTTGTAAAAGGCTGAGCCCAGCTCGGCTGTAGCCACCACTGCGATCCGCTTCTCGCATACAGGACAATCTGCTGTCCTGCCCGCGCTACCGAGACGCTTCCCGCAATTATCTCCTTCCTCTCAGGCCCTCCTTCGTCTTTCACAGGAACCTTACTGAACACAATGATTGGAGGAACATCCTGTCGCTGCGAATGGCATCCGCCCAGCATGAGACACAGTCCAACCGCCAAAGCGGCTGCCTTCCCCGCCCGTTTGCGCGAGATCATGCCCATACTGGAGATCATGACGCTCATCATATCGCGGACCCTGGCGCAGCGGTTCAGCGCCGCTGCCTTAAGCACCCAATGGACCATAACTCTTAGTTGCGCAATAGTTCTGAGCGCAAAACATCGCATGACAGGCCCAGTGAAAAGGGTACCTACCCCTGGAATCGCAGAGAATCACCTTCATGAGCCATCCGGAACAGCAGAGCGAGTGCTTTTATGGAAATAGAGAAGGCTCGAAACGACCTTACCTTATCTCTAAAAGCGCGACAGCTCAGACCGTGGCCTTTGCCGTTTGCTCATCTGGATAAAGCCTGGCATATTTTGTGATGCCAACCATCGTGAACACCTTCTGGAAGTGGGGAGTAAGCCCGAACGCGCAGATCGTCTGGCCCGATTTATTTGCTTCCATCATCAGCTGGATCACGAGTGCAATCCCGCTCGAGTTAATGTAGTCAACGCGGCTAAAGTCCAGCAGCACGGGGCGATCCTTGGCTACCTTTCCGTACGCCCCCAGCACTGCATCTCGCGAACTGCTGGAGATATCTCCGCTGAAACGGAGTACGCTGACCGCTTTGCCACTATCTCCATTCACTTCATCGACAATCGTTTTTGTCCCGGCTTCCACTTAGCAACCTTCCTTATTCAAACGAATCACCAGCCGAACATAGCTATTGTTGCCTTTACTGCCCTTCACCCACTCTGCCTCATCTACCAGAGCCTCAATCAGAAACATTCCCATGCCTCGAGCTTCTTCCTCTCCATGCATCTTACGATCGATGTCCGGACTGTGCGGCCGTTCAGAGACCCCACCACCTTCGTCAATGACCTTCACCTCAAGACTGTCATCCGTAGCGGAAAGTATCACACCGATCGAGAGACTTTCGTCCATGTGGTTTCCATGTTCGATTGCGTTTATGCAAGCTTCCGCAACCGCCGTCTTCAGATCTTGAATGCGATCCTCCGGGAAGCCCATCAGTTTTGCGACGCTCGCTGCAGTCCCCATCGCAATCTTTTCGAAGCCTAGCCGGGATGGAAGTCTGACCTCAACTGCCGTGTCTTTGATCTCATTCATCTTGGCCGCTTTCTAACTGGGCATTCGAAGAATTGCCATTGCCGTCATGTCGTCTTCCTGGGGCGCTCCGCCGGAAAACTCATGGAGCGTATCCCACAGCCCCTCGAGAATAGCATTGCATTCCGATGAATTGCACTCAAGAAACGCATTCTGTAATCGTTCTGATCCAAATTCATCAAGGTCTCGAAACACCTCTGTAAGGCCGTCAGTGTAGAGAAGTAGACGCGAACCAGGTTCAAACGTCATCCGTTCGCTCTTATAGACCATCGCTGGAATCAGGCCGAGAGGCGTCCCACTGGCCTCTATCTCCCGAATCGGTTGACCCGGAAGAATCAAAAATCCTGGGTTATGTCCGGCATTGACCACTTCAATCTCATGCGATTTTGCGTCCAGCTTCACAAAGATTGCCGTGACATATCGGCGCCGCGACTCCGCACCCTCCGCATAGTGTTGAGCGTTCATGCGCGCAGCCATCTCCTCCATCCCTAGCCCTGACAACGCCATTGCGCGGAACGCAGACCGGAACGATGTGCTCACAATTGCAGATGCAAGCCCTTTTCCTGCCACATCTGCAACCACCATGATGTGCGAGCCATCCGCAAGCTCGACGATATCTACGTAATCCCCACCCACTTCGTAGCACGCGCTCGAACGCATAGCGAGCGAGTAGCCGGCGATGGTCGGCATCTCCTGCGGCAACAGACTCCGTTGGATCAGTCGCGCCGCGTCCAGATCCCGCTGTACCCGCACCCACTCCAGGTTTCGCCGATGATAATGCGCATTCTCAACCGCCACCGCCGCTTGCAGCGCAAGCCCTTCCAAAAAATCCTGCTCATAAATCGAGAGTTGTTGCTGCGGGGGTACCGTCACCACAAGCTCCGTCAGAAGCTTGCCTTCCTTGTCGCGCAGAGGGAACCGGCAGTTTTCGCACTCTACGGAACTCGCCATCCCGTACGTCAACGGAGGATCGGTGAACACTGCGCCCGGCATCTCCAGCTCACGCACCACGATTTCGAGCACGCGCATCAGCACCTGGTCCAGCGAGGTGGTGGAGTGGACCTGCCGGGTAGCTTCCAGCAGAGCCTGCAGCCGTGCGACCTGCTGCTGCAAATCGATCAGTTCTGTATCGCGAGTTGGTGAGATGGAAGGGGCGCTCATGATATTCCCACAAATAAAATTGTTTCATCATCATCTCTGCTGGACGAAATCATTATGTCACCACCAGCGCTGCTCCGGCGTTGATCACACTTTGAGGCTGGGCTTCCTTGTGAACTCGCAGGACGAGTATGTCGTCCTCCTGCCCGAACGCCTGCGCTGCGGATGCAAGTGTAGCCGCGGATATCGGCCTCTGCAACATCTCTTCGATCCGCCCAAACCCGAACAACTCCTTATGTGCATCCTGCGCCTCTGCAACTCCGTCCGACATCAGCATCAAGGTATCCGCAGGTGCCAGCGTAAACTGCATCACGAGAAAATCCGCACCCGGAATCACACCAATCGGTAGCGCGCCCTCCATCTGCATTTCCACTCCATTCAGATAGGGTGGCAGATGTCCGGCATTCGCCAGCGTCACCTCTCCGTTCGCCGCAATTCGAAGAATCAGGCAGGTGGCGCTAGCGCCTCCTCGATCGCACAGCTGATCGTTTAGGCTGTCCATCAGAGTCAGCGGATCAGTGTGATAGCGCACCGACGTACGAATAGCACCAACGATCAGCGCGACAAGCATCCCCGCCTGCAATCCCTTGCCCGTCACGTCGCCTACAACGATCAACACACTGCCGTCGCTCTGGATCGGAATAATCTGGAAGAAGTCCCCTCCAACCTCGCGTGCCGGACGATAATCACTCTCGATTGCGAGTCCCCGTATAGTGGGGATCTCCTCCGGAATCAGAACATGCTGCACCTGCCGCGCCTGCTCGATCTCAGCCTTCCACTGCTCCCGCTTGCGCTGCGTGTGTAAAAAGCGCCGCAGCAACATGAATGTGATCAGGAAGAGGGAGAAGATCGTCGAGATGGTTCCAAGATGAACGTTGAATCCGAGTACGTTGAAGCTCGTTCGTACATGCAGGATGACGAGCTCTCGCTGATAAAGCGCGACAGCAACCAGCAGCACCGCAGATAGTGCCAGCCAACCCTCTGTCTTCTGCTTGCTGATTCCCCAAAACGTAATCGCGCAAAGCAGTACCGCCAGACCCAGCTTCACCGCTAGCAGGGCAGGGGAGAGATACACCGCCGCATGCACGGGAATCTTCTCTCCATACAGCGGAGGACGCAGCATGACCGTACCGATCATCAGCAGAAGCACCATCGTCCACACTGCACGTTGGATCCAGTCCATCCGAACGACGCGGAACCAGTATCCCCAGAACAGCACCCAAAGTCCGATTCGCATCGGCCCCAGCACAACATCGGTCAATAAAACGCGATCCACCTGTGGGATCCATGTAGAAAAGTTGACGATGAGCACCACGCCGATACTCAACATCGTCACAGCGCACACCAGACTCAGCCACAGATACGCAGCCTCCGTGCGGTCCATCCACAAAAGGCTGATGGCGATCAGCCACGCGAGAAACAGAATCAGCAGTTCCACAAAGCCGCTGCCGATATCGTGACCGATGTCATCCCAATCCAGCTGGACCAGCGTTCCGATCACTGCTGCATGTCCCAACACAGGAGGTCCATGCATCCCACCAGCGTCAGGGGTGCTAAAAGGTGTCGCACTGTCCATCCACATTCTTATGGCAATAGTCATGGGTCCCGTACGCAGCTCGCGCGGAAGCCGAAAAGCTTCTGGCAGGGTGCTGTAGGCTGTGACTCCACGGTCAGTAAATTTGCCGAACTCGCCGATAAGCTCGCCGTTCACATAAACCTGATACGCATCGTCTACCTGAGCAGGCATCTTGATTGCAAGCGCTCCATGCGAACTCTGCACGTCAATCCGCAACCTGTACCACGCATACCCTGAGTGGTCGGGATAACCGGCATCCGTCCATCCCGGAATAAATCCGCTGATTCCCAACTCTGGATTCGCCGAACCCGCTGGAGGTGTCAGGTCGATCGATCCCCAGCTGCTGTCGTCGAAGTCGCGCCCTGCCCACGCCATATCGTCGCCGATGTGAAACTTCCACGCTCCGGACAACTCCGCAGTCCCGTCTCCCAGTTTTACCTCGAGCTGAGATTCATTCTTCGGGACATTGAGAGTATTCTGCCCGCGAGACTCAGCCGTTAGGCCTACGAGCAGCAACAACGCGATAGACAACACAACGTGGCGCATATGGACTCATCTCAATCCTGTTCTTGCCTGCTAATTAGGAGTCCGTCTCCTGCAGGTTCAATACTGAAGCACCATCATAGACAAAGGTGCCCTGCAGCATATGCGCAGGGCACCACAACCGTCATCTCTTTTTCATCTTCTGCAAACATGCAGGTGTTCCATGATGCCTGCGTGCTCGAGTATCCAGCAGTCAATCGGAAGACTGATAAAGTCAGCCGCGGACCAACTGACGGAAGCGAGGGCTGAAAAAAGATCCCAGCAAAAGCATTCCGGTAAACATCAATACAAACGACTGAGGCTCCGGGGTTTCATTCGCAAGTCCTTCTCCCGGAATCTGCGAGTAATCGGTGACGCCGCTCTCTGTGATGAGAAAGGTGCTGACAGGTAAACCATCCGACAAAATGGATCCGTCTGAAAACGACATGATGAACTCATTGCCGGATGTGCAGGAGGCCACAGCAAAGATATTTGGGTTATTTCCTGTTGTGGGATCGCTAGGCGCCGGTGTGCAGTCGGCAGTACCGCCCGCCAAGATGCCGGATCCTGAGAACTCCAACGTCAGCGAAGTCCAAGTCTGCCCCGTAGCATTTTCGCCAGCGAAACAGCCATCGGCTGTCACCCCGTTCGGCAGTTCGCCTGGCTGGCAAGCTGAAAAACTGAACATGAAGTCGTTTGATGTAATGGATTCGACCGGAATATTAGGGTCGAGAATGTTGGTATGGAAATTGACGCCAAATGCGGGCAGAGACATGCAGGAGGCAGCTACAACGAGAAATAAACAACGAAGCGTTTTCATAAGAATCTCCTCAAGCTGTGAATATAGATATTCCAGTAGCAAGGTGTCTGGCCGATGGGGGCTTGTGTCTCGGAGACTACGCGATGATTTCTAACAGTGTCAACGTAATTGTTTTGCGCGAGGATACTTCGCTGAAGTTGGCTCTGCGCCTGTATTGTGCGTGTCTAATGTTGTTCCACTTAAGCTGCAAATAGGTGCATATTCATTCAGTTCCTGCGCCATCACAAATCGGATTTTGTGAGACGAAATCTCCTATGAAGTTGCACTTCAACAATGGTCATCCATTATTAAATCAATCGCTTCTAGTAACCTTCGCGAGCTACATCTCTCCGACAGTTTGATCAATCAGTCGCATCACGAAGTTAGGTCCGTCCGACCCTGTATCTCAGCATGAGGATGTAGTAGGTGGCAGCTGCAACAAAAAAGCCAACAAACCATGCGTAGTCGTAAAGGAATCGCAGAGCCGACACCGCAAGACCGATCAACGCAATCACCACGCCCCCCACAAGCGCGACGATCGCTCGCGGGTTGACTCCTCGTGTGTACTCGTAAGTGCCTCCCCGGCGATACAGCGAGACCGTATCCAGGCGGGTGTCGCGAATCAGAAAGTAGTCTGCGACCATAATCCCGGCCACAGGGCCCAGTAATCCGGAGTATCCAATCAGCCATCCGAAGATATAGCTTCCAAAGCTATCCATCAGCTTCCACGGCATCATCGCGAGCCCAAGAAATCCAGTAATCAGGCCACCAGTACGAAAGCTGATCAAGCCAGGAGCAAGATTCGAGAAATCATTCGAGGGTGATACTACATTCGCCCCAATATTCACATTGAGCGTCGCAATCAATAACGCTACCAGCGCCAGTAACGCAGCCATCGGCTGGTGAAATCGCCCCAGCAGTGTAATCGGAGACCATACCGGCTCGCCAAAGATCGTGACCGAAGCAGAAGTGCAGGCGATCCCAATAAACGAGTACAGGGTCATTGCGATCGGAAGGCCAAACGCCTGCCCCACGATCTGCGAGTCCTGCGACTTGGCATAGCGCGTGAAGTCCGGAATATTCAGCGAGAGCGTCGCCCAATAACCCACCATGGCTGTGAGCGAAGGAAAGAAAAAGTGAAAAAAACTTCCCGTCGTCTGAAAGCGGCTGGGTGCAGCCAGCATCGGCCCGAAACCTCCCGCCTTATGCAGCATCCAAAATAAAAGGATCAGCGACATCACGAGCATAAACGGCGCAGAAAAACTCTGTAGAAAACGTATCGATTCCACGCCGCGCCACACAACGCACATATTCAATAACCAGAATCCGAGAAAACTTACCCACAGCACGACCGGCATGTGCACCGTCGCAGGCCACAAAACGCCGATCATCGCAGCGATCGCTTGTCCACCCAGCCAGGACTGAATTCCAAACCATCCGCACGCCACAATCGCACGCAACATCGCTGGAAGGTTCGCGCCCCGCGTCCCAAAACTCGCACGCACAAACACGGGAAAGGGAATCCCATATTTAGCGCCAGCGTGCGCATTCAAAAGCATTGGCGCGAGCACGATCAGATTCCCCAGCAAGATGGTGAAGACTGCCTGCTTCCAGTTCATGCCACCCGCAATCAGCGAAGAGGCGAGCATGTAAGTCGTCACTTCCATCGACATCGAGAACCACAGCGCAATGTAGTTGTATGTTCCCCAGGTCCGGTGCGCCGCCGTCGTAGGTGCCAGGTCGTCGTTATAGAGACGCGGGTCATGCTCCGCTGCAATCTCTCCCGCTGCCCTATCGAGACCCGCCGATGTCGATGACCCTACTGCCATGCCCCTCCTCTCGCCTCTCGCCGCAGATACTGCCCTCTCCCAATCCCGCCTATATACCGGCCGCCCTCTACGACGAGTTCACCTCGCGAATAAACCAGGCGCGCATTGCCCTTCACCTGCCAACCTTCGAACATGGAATAGTCGCAACGCATGTGATGGGTTGACGCGGAGATCAGATGTTGCGCCTCAGGGTCCCAAATCACAATGTCTGCATCGGATCCGACAGCGATCGTCCCCTTCTTTGGATACATGCCAAATATCCGCGCCGGAGCGGTCGAAGTGATCTCGACGAATCTTTGCAGCGAGATCTTCCCCGCATTCACGCCGAAGTGATAAAGCAACTGCAAACGATTCTCTACGCCCGGAGCGCCATTCGGAATCTTGGTGAAGTCATCCTTGCCCGCCTGTTTCTGGTCGGCAAAACAGAATGGACAATGATCCGTAGAGACCACCTGCAGATGATCGTGGACAAGTCCATCCCACAGCTTCGGCTGATTCTTCTTTTCACGCAGTGGAGGAGAAAAAACGTACTTCGCCTCCTCAAAACTCTTCCCCGGCATCTGGTCTTCAATCGACAGCAGAAGATACTGCGGACACGTCTCTGCAAATGCAGGCACCCCTCGATCGCGCGCCTCGCGTACCTGGTTAAGTGCATCTTCACTCGACAGATGGACGATGTATACCGGCACGCCTGCAATCTCCGCGAGCGCGATTGAACGGTTCACCGCCTCTGCCTCAGCCTTCGTCGGCCGTGTTAGCGCATGGTAGACGGGAGCCGTCTTTCCATCGGCCAATGCCTGTTGCACAATCACATCGATGGCGCTTCCATTTTCGGCATGCATGCAGATCAGCGCGCCATTCTTCGCGGTCTGCTGTAGCGCCTTGAAGATCGTTCCGTCATCTACCATCAGCACATTCGGATATGCCATAAATAACTTGAAGCTGGCGACACCCTCTCGAACCATATCGTCCATGTCGTTCAAGCCCTGCCTGCCGTTATCCGATCCCAGGTCCGTCACAATCATGTGCAGGCCGTAGTCGATGCACGCCTTCCCCTCAGCTTTTGCTCGCCAGATATCCAACGCATCCCGCATGCGCGAACCCTTAGTTTGAATCGCAAAGTCGACAATGGTCGTAGTCCCACCAATTGCCGCCGCTCGCGTGCCCGTCAGAAAATCATCCGCAGACATCGTGCCGCCAAAAGGCATGTCCATATGGGTATGCGCATCGATGCCGCCCGGCATAACTAAGAGGCCGGAGGCATCCACCACAGTGTGGCCCATAGGATCAATCATTGCGCGCACCTCTCGTATAGTGCTGCCCTCAATTAGTACATCCGCGTTCTCCATGCGATCGGCGGTGACAACGGTTCCGTTTTGAATCAGAGTTCCCATGATTGCTCCCGGCTCATCAACATTGGAGTAGCTGCATCACGACCGCTCACGACACCCCGCGATATCAAGTGTTCGTATTCATCACTTCACGCCCTCCAGGTGGCGTCGCCCCCTTTGCGCCACGCTCCTCCCAGCTCTCTGCCGGCAGACTACTATCGATACGCTCCATCGTGATGCAGCCCTCTACGGGGCACACAAGCGAGCAAAGATTGCAGCCAACACAATGATGTTCATCCACGCGCGGAATTCGCTCGAGTGGAGTGACCGCAGTATCACCATCCAAGGTGCCTGCATCAAGCTTCGGAATCGGCGTCGTCGAAATCTTTCGTGCGGCCTCCGCCTCTACCATCGCCGGCGTTCTCGTCGTATCTGGAATCGCCGCGGCGCGATCTAGATGAATGCATTGATGTGCCCCATCCCAGCAGGCGGTGTAACAGAGCTGGCAACCGATGCACAGGTCTTCGTGGATACGAGCAATGATCTGATAGTTCAGATTCAACTTCTTCCACTCAACGACATTCGGTAACGACAGACCGCGAAAATCTTCGATCGTCCTGTATCCCTTATCCTCCATCCACGACAGCAACCCATCCTGCATATCTTCGACGATGCGATAGCCGTAGTGCATCGCAGCCGTACACACCTGCACAGTCCCGCACCCCAGCAAAATAAACTCGGCAGCGTCACGCCAACTCCCAATGCCGCCAATCCCAGACAGCGGCAAAGCACTCTCGGGATCCGCTTGCACCTGCTGCACCATGTTCAACGCAATCGGCTTCACCGCAGGTCCGCAGTATCCGCCATGCGAACTCTTACCATCAACGTTCGGATTAGGTTGAAGCGTATCTAAATCGATCCCCGTAATCGAATTGATCGTATTAATCGCAGACAGAGCATCGGCTCCCCCACGTTTAGCTGCTCTTGCAGGCATGCGTATGTCAGATATGTTCGGCGTCAGCTTCACAATCACCGGCGTCCGCGCCCTCTCTTTCGCCCACGAAGTGATCTGCTCGCAGTACTCCGGCACCTGCCCCACCGCCGAGCCCATGCCGCGCTCGCTCATTCCATGCGGACAGCCAAAGTTCAACTCCAGCCCATCCGCTCCAGCATCCTCCGCACGTTGCACCATCTCGTGCCACGTCTCCCGCTTGCTCTCCACCATCAGCGAAGCGATGACCACATGTTTCGGATATCTTCGCTTCACTTCGGCGATCTCCCGCAGGTTCACCTCGATCGGCCGGTCGGAGATAAGCTCGATATTATTGAAGCCCATCATGCGCCGTCCCTCCCAGTCAATAGAGGAGTAGCGTGAACTGACGTTGGTGATCGGCTCGCCAATCGTCTTCCACACCGCGCCGCCCCAGCCCGCATCGAACGCCCGCATAATCTGTTCCCCGCAGTTCGTCGGCGGAGCCGAGGCAAGCCAGAACGGATTGATGCAAGGTATCCCGCAGAACGTAGTCTCCAAGGTCGACTTAAGCGATGACATGATGTGCCTCCAGCCAGGCAGCAATCCCTATGCCAGCACGCTTACCATCCGCGACAGCATCCACAACCTCGCGGCCACCGTTCGTGCAATCGCCTCCCGCGAAAAATTTAGGATGTGTCGTCTGTCCAGTCATACGATCAACAACAACGCGCCCGCGTTCAAGCTGCACCTTCCCTGATTTACTTCGGAACTCATCAAGAAAAGCCGTGTATGTCGATTGCCCGATCGATAAGACGATCAAATCTGCTTCCACGCAGAACGCCGAATCAGTTTGCGCAACAATCGACCCATCCTCCGTGGCCTCAAGTCTTATCAACTCCACCCCCTCCACGGATCTGTCGCCGAGAATCTCGGTCGGCTGTGTGTGCCACAGAAACTTAACTCCCTCGGCTCGCGCATGTTCGTACTCGAACTTGAATGCAGACATCTGCTCCGGTCCACGTCGATACACAATCTGCACCTCTTCTGCTCCAAGCCGACGTGCAGCGATTGCAGCGTCGATCGCAGTATTTCCCGCCCCAATGACCACCACACGACGAGGAACCATCGTAATCTTCCCCGACTTATACCCAGCGATCAGATCGAGCGCATTCGTTACTCCACCCAGTTCCTCGCCGCCGATTCCAAGTCGATGAATCGCGCCCATCCCCATACCCAGAAAGACCGCATCATAGGTGTGCTCGATCTCAGCAAGCTTCTCCGCATCGATCATCGTCTCAAAGTAAAACTGCACTCCCAGCTGCGCAAGCATCTCGATCTCGCGCAGACTCTCCACCAGCGGCAGCTTGTATTCGGCAACTCCGTATGTATTCAGTCCACCCGGCAGCGGTCGAGCGTCATATAGATCGGCATGGATACCACGACGTCGAAGTTCCGCAGCACAGGCAAGCGATGCAGGTCCTGCACCAACCAGCCCAACCTTGAGCCCTGTGTCTGCCCCAGGCTCGAACGGCAACGGAGCGCCACTCTTATGCAGAGCATCCATCGCAAAGCGCTGCAGTCGCCCAATCTCAATCGGCTGTTTATTGTAGCGATGCATAACGCATGCGCCCTCGCACAGTACCTCCACAGGACAAGCACGCGAACAGCTAGCTCCAAGAATGTTCGCATCGAGGATAGTTCGCGCAGATCCCTTCAGGTTGCCGCTGGCGATCTTCTTAATGAAGCTGGGCACGTCAATATGGGTAGGGCAAGCGCCAGTGCATGGAGCATCGAAGCAGTAAAGACAACGATTCGCCTCAACGACAGCCGCTTGTCTATCGAACGACGGATGCAGATCGCCAAAACGCTCAATCACCTCTGGTGGTATGGCACTCTGCTGAAAAAAGGGAATCCGCTCGCTCATTAGAACGCTCCCTTGTACGCAAAGAGACGGCACCCATGAAAGCAAAGCTCCATATCGCAAAACTTCGCGACACTAAACGCAGTGCAACACAAACTGCCTTGAACCAATAGCCGGTGCATCACGGAAGACGACATGATCCTCCTTGCGGTCTCGTTCTACTGTCATGAAACAGGAATGACTATTATGCACTATCTCCGATAATGGCTAGCCTAACGGTGCCGCCTCATTCTTACTAGCCTGCTGCCATCTCTGTCATAAGCCACTTCGCTGTCTTACGGGCAAGTCTGTCAAATCCCTCCACTGCGAGCTTCAGATCCTGCACTCTCGTATCCTCTGCTTTGTTATGACTAAGTCCGTTGAGCGACTGGACAAACATCATGACAGTCGGAATATTCGCACGTGCAACCTCTGCAGCATCGTGCAACGGACCAGAGGGCAGCTTATGCGACGTTCCAGCCGTCTCACGAATCGCCTCATCGCATAGTGCGATCAAGTGGCTATGAAATGGAATTGGTTCAATACTCCAGATCTTCGTCCATGCAACCGTGCAACCCTCTTCCGCGGCAAAGCGTTCACTCGCTGCCTTCGCCTCCACAAACATCGACTCGAGGACGCCAGCCTCAAGGTCGCGCATATCCAGCGTCGTCTCGCACCGTCCCACCACCGCTGTCACAATCCCAGGAAAAGTTTTTACGCTTCCCATCGTCGCCACGGCGTCAGCATGCTTCCGCGCAATCGCTCGAATCTCGAGTGCCAGCTTTGCCGCCGCCGCCAACGCATCCCTGCGCGCACCCATCGGAGTCGATCCTGAATGCGCCTCCTGCCCATGAAAGACGATCGCGTGTCGCTCGACTCCTTTAGTTCCCAGCACCACGCCAAGCGGAAGGCCCATCGTCTCAAGCACTGGCCCCTGTTCAATATGTAACTCCAGATAGGCCCCCGCGTTCCTCTGTTCCGCAGCCGCATCGCCGACTCGCTCCACATCGACCCAGCATTCATGCAAAGCATCCTCCAGGCGAACTCCATCTCTGTCGACGCGCTTGCGATCTGCTTCAATCGTCTGCGTTCCTGCAAATGCGGAAGATCCAAACAAGCTCCGCCCAAATCGCGCTCCTTCTTCGTCCGCCCAGTCCACCAGTCGAATTGTGATCGGAGGCCTGCCATGGAACTCCTCCGCAAATCCACGCAGTACCTCAAGACCGGCGAGAACTCCCAGGCACCCGTCCAGCCATCCCCCATTCGGAACCGAATCGAGATGGCTGCCAAGAACAAGAGCGCGATCCGAATCTCCGCGAAGCGTCGTCCAGGAGTTTCCCGCAGCATCATAGTGATGCTCTACCGGAAACTCCTCCAATTTGTGCCGAAACCAGTTACGTGATTTTAGCCACATAGGACTCCACGCAATCCGCTGCGCCCCACCTGTGTCTGCGGTTAGTGAGCGAAGCTCCTGCAAGTCAGAGATAACCCTGAGCGAATCCACCGCCATCTGTCTCCTCCTGAAGATGAAAGATTACTCCTCTAGCCACACCAGCATATGAGAGTGCAGTATCCAGGATTCGTCACGAGCCAAAATCACACGTCGTGCAGACCTGAAATACACGCCAAATCTCCTGCCCGAATCTGTTCATATCTATTTCATCTGGAGGATCTACTTTAGATTCATCCGCCAGAATGCGCGATACACTAGAGGCACAGAACTTCATGCATATCGCTGGAACCGGCGCTTGCCGGTAGAACCGATCATGCAGAGCAAAAGTTCTGTTCATAAAACATCAATGAAGTATCACCGCGCATCGAACGCGGCGACCAAACATAGGTAGTTCACGCGAACAATTGAATCTGTAACGGATCTCATGCGTTTTGTGGACGTCACCCATTTGAGGAGAACAGAATGACAAACATATTGAGTAAGATCGCGCTGCTTGCCACCGTGCTCTGCCTGTGTGTCGGCCCAATGCTTGCGCAGTCAAGCACGCAGGGCGCCATCGGCGGAACAGTATTCGACACAACCGATGCGATCGTCTCGAAGGCCACCGTAACCATCCACAACAATGGCACCAACGCCGAGATTACCCTAACCGCAGATGACAGCGGCTACTTTAAAGCTCCCCTTCTGGAGCCCGGCACTTACACCGTTACAGTATCGGCTGGAGGCTTCAGCCAATACAAGGCAGAGAATGTCATCGTGCAGGTTGGTCAACTTTCTACCGTGGCGCCTCGTCTCGCCGCAGGCGGAGCAGCGCAGATAGTAGAAGTAACAGCGGATACACCGATCCTGAACTTCGAATCCCCGGATCTGTCCTCTGTTCTCAACAAAAGTGCTTTGGACAACCTTCCAGTCAACAACCGCCGCTGGTCAAGCCTTGCCATGACCACCCCTGGCGTTGTATCGGACTCGAACGGCTTCGGTCTGGTAAGTATCCGTGGCATCAGCCCGATCCTCAACAACATCGAAATTGATGGTGCCGACGACAACCAGGCCTACTACGCAGAAGAGCGCGGACGCACGCGCGAGGCGTATTCCACCTCTGAGAACGCAGTCCGCGAGTTTGCAGTCAACTCCGGTGTCTATGCGGCAGAATATGGCCGAGCAGCCGGAGGAGTCATCAACTCCGTCACGCGAAGCGGCACCAATCAGCTCCACGGCGAGCTGTACTTCTACGACCGGCAAAGCAACTGGGCCGCGTTCAACGACTTCTCCACCATCACCACCCCGGTCTTCGCGAACGGCGCGACCATACCCACAAGCTTCCTCACCACCCCGCTCAAACCAAAAGATCTGCGCAAGATCTATGGCTTCACCGTAGGCGGCGCGCTCATCAAGGACAAGCTGTTCTGGATCTACACCTACGATCAGCACTCCCGCATCTTCCCTGGCTCTGCAGTCCCGAACAAGCCAAGCGCCTTCTTCGCGCAGCCGGATACGACCCTGGCGTCCATCGTGGGCAATCCTACCTGTAACCTGGCCAACGGCTTCCTCTCAGGCAGCGCTTCGACCAACTCCAACTACACTCTCGACAGCCAGACTTGCACCTTGGCCGCCCGCCAGGGGATTAGCTATGCAGCCGCGGCATCCGCCTACACAAACGGCATTCTCGGTCTCTTGTCAGACCTCGGAACCGTTCCTCGCGCCGGTTATCAGGAGATCAACACTCCGAAGATCGACTATCAGATCACCCCGAAAGAGCACGTCAGCGTCCTCTACCACCGGCTTCGTTGGGACTCACCCGGGGGCGTTCAAACCACCCCCACAGACAACTATGCCGTCGACACCTGGGGCAACGACTTCGTTAAGCTGGACTACGGTGTCACCAAGCTCACCAGCCTCATCAAGTCGAATATAAGTAACGAGCTGCTCTACCAGTATGGCCGGGAGTTGAACGACGAGAGTCAGCAGCCCTACAGCGCCTACACGCTCGGCAACCTTGTCGGCGCAGGCGGCAATGTTCCCGAGATCGCACTGGCCACATCGTCCGCGTTCTTCCTGGGTTCTCCGTACTACTCCTATCGCAAAGCTCTTCCAGACGAACGGAAGTGGCAGATCGGAGACACCCTCTACTACAGCAAGGGCAACCACAGCTTCAAGTTCGGTGTCGACACGGTCCATAACAACGACCTCATCAATAACACCTACGAAAGCAACGGCTACATTACCTACGGCTACGTCAGCAACTACATCAACGATCTGTTGAACTCAAAGGATGGTAAGGGCAATACATGTAACAGCAGTGCTCTTTCCGCGGCGACCAGCAGTGCTACCGGCGTCGGCGCCTTTCCCTGCTATTCCTCGTTCGTTCAGGGCTTCGGGTCGCCTGTCTTTGCGATCAACACCTTTGACTACGGCGTCTTCGCCCAGGACAACTGGAAGCTCACCCCACGCCTGACGCTGCAACTTGGCGTTCGATACGACTACGAAGCTCTCCCCTCCACGGTCGCGAACCTCACGTCTGCAACTGCAAACTTCACTCCGTATCCTGGGCTTACGAATAATCCAAGCGACAAGAACAACGTCGGCCCCCGTCTCGGCTTCTCGTACGACCTCTACGGCACCGGCAAAACCGTGCTGCGCGGCGGCTACGGCATGTACTACGGACGCATCACCAACGGTGTTCTCCTGAACGTGCTCCTGGATACTGGCAGCCCGAACGGACAGTACACCACCACCTACAAGCCAAACGCGGCAGGCGCACCCCAGTTCCCAAATATCGTCGGTTCTACCGGCGCTGCTCCTACGCCAAGCTCCTACTATCTCGCTTCCAATCTGCAGAACCCGATGGTGCACGAGTTCGATCTGCAGATCCAGCAGGATCTCGGCAGGAACACCGTCTTTCAGGTCTATTACATGGGTGCGTTGGGCAGGGAACTGCCGAACTTCCTCGACCTGAACCTGAACCCCGTAACGACGCCTGTAACCATCACCGCCATCGATCCTTCCAACAAAGGACCGTTGCGGAACGGTGCCTCCTTCATAGTTCCAACCTACAGCAGTTACGGCAACACCGCTCTGTTCGGCGCTGTAGCTACGAAGTATCAGGCAATCACCGAAGTGACCAGCAACATCAACTCGAGCTACCACGCCGTTGTATTTGAGATCAAAAACAACACCTTCCGCAGCATCCAGTTCGACGCCAACTACACCTGGTCTCACGCTCTGGACTACGCGCAGAATGCGACGACCACAGTCTCCGGGAATAACTGGTACGACCCCTACGGGAATCCCCGTGCCAACTACGGCAACTCCGCCTACAACGTACCTAACCGCTTCGTTGGATATGCTCTCTACAGCTTCCCCAATCTAAGTCGCGATAGCTGGCTGAAGTATCTGATCAATGACTGGAAGCTCGATAACTCCTTCCAGATGCAGAATGGCCTACCCTACACGGAGACCGTCTCTGGCTTCGCAGGCAACGCCGTTCTGAGCGATTGGAATGGAGCCTCCGGTTCGACCTACATCCCGCAGGTCGGACGCAACACCTTCCAATATCCAAGAAAGATCGTCGACGATCTTCGTTTGGAGAAGCAGTTTGCTATCACTGAGAGATATCGCCTTCAGCTGATAGCGAACGCCTTCAACATCGCCAACCATCAGAACGTCGACGGCATCAGCACAACCGGCTACCAACTCCAGTCCACCGGCACAACAACCGGCACTGCGACCTATCAGTACGGTCAAACTGGTACAACCGCCTTCGGTGCAGTTACCAGCTCGAACAATAGTGGTTTCCTGTACACACCAAGACAGTTGGAACTCGCAGCCAAATTCTCCTTCTAACCATTTCACTGAAACCAAAAGGCGGCAGCTTCGGCTGTCGCCTTTTTTTGCTCTGCACCTAATGCTGCATCTGACACATAGCCTGGTTCCAGCTCACAAATAAAAGATTATGCAGACGCTGCGTCTATGCCTTTCATAAACCCGTCTAATCTCCAGGCTCGCCAATGCAATCTACCAAGGAGCATTCTTTGTCCGTCCGGCATCTCATCTCGGCCTCATGCCTTTGCGCCGCTCTCTTCATCCCACATGCCGTGACATCCCAGTCCACTCCGCCGCCAGATCCCGACACCGCAAAGATCGTCGATGTCGGCGGCCCTCCTAACTCGGCGCTACAGCAGAAGAAGCACTACGTCGTGCTCGTATCGCTCGATGGCTTCCGTTACAACTACCCGCAGGAGTGGGGCGCGCCAAACATAGCTAACCTCGCAAGCACCGGAGCCACCGCCACCGAAGGCATGCTCCCGTCCTATCCCTCCGTCACCTTCCCCAATCACTTCACAATCATCACCGGCCTCTACCCAGAGCATCACGGCCTTGTGGGCAACACCTTCTACGACCCTGCACGCAACGCCAGCTACTCTTACAAAGACACGAAGACCAATCTAGACGGCACCTGGTACAGCGGAACCCCGCTCTGGTCGCTCGCCGAAGAGCAGGGAATGCGCGCCGCATCCTTCTTCTGGCCAGGATCTGAGGCGATGATCGCCGGTGAGCGTCCCGATGAGTACGTCCACTTCGACGACAAGTTCGATGACGAAAAACGAATCGACCAGGTCATCGCATGGCTCAAGCTCCCCCCGACGGAGCGCCCGCACTTCATCACCCTCTACTACAGCAACACCGATCACGCCGGACACAACTACGGCCCCGACTCCGATGAGGAAAAGGAGCAGGTCCACCACGTCGACACCCTCATGGGCGATCTCAAGCAGAAGCTCGATGCCACCCATCTGCCCATCGACCTCATCATCCTCGCCGATCACGGCATGATCAAAGTACAAGGCGACTGGATCACACTCGATGCCTACGCCGACCTCTCGCACTTCAAGACCGACGGAGCCTTTCTCTATCCCGAGACCGCCGCCGACGCCGCCAAAGCCTACGAGAGCTTTCGAGCCCACCCCGATCCACGCTTCACCGTCTACCGCCGCGCCGATGTGCCTTCCTATCTCCACTTCAACGAAAACCCGCGCGAGGGCGACCCGGTCATCGTGCCCAACGGTCCCTACATCTTCCGCGCCCACGATAACTCCCGCAAACCTCCCGTCGGTGAGCACGGATACGACGTGACCCGCATGCCCGAGATGAAAGCCCTCTTCGTAGTCAACGGCCCCGACATACGCCCCGGAACGAAGCTGCCAAGCTTCCCTAACGTCGATGTCTACGACTTCATCGCTCAGTTGCTCGGCCTCACTCCCGCACCGAACGATGGCGAGATAAAGCCGCTCCTGCCCGCTCTCAAACGACCCAGCACGCGACCCTCCGCCCTGGTATCGAAGTAGTCTTCTGGCAATCGAAGCACGTCGTCTTCCCGCATGGGTCGTTCAACGATAGGCTAATGCATTAGCATTGGAGACGATCAGAGTCAGGGAGAGATTATGTCGCAAGAAGTTGGCAGCTCGTTCAGGTCTTACGTTTGGAAAGCCGTATGGTTATCATCCGTTCTCTCCTCGCCTCTGCTGGCTCAGCCAGTCCCCTCCCCGACCGGCCAACTCTCCCTACAGTCCCAAGCAGTCCTCAGCCGGCTCGACGATCTGCGAATTCTCCCCGCTGGCCAATGGAAGTACAGCTCCTCCGACGCGCCGCACGCCGAAGAGATCAACTTCGACGACTCAGCGTGGGCAGTAGCTCCGATCCAAAAACGACTCCCCAGCGAGACGGAGTGGTTTCGCCGCACCATCGAGGTGCCGAAGAACTTCCACGGTTACAATCTCACCGGCTCCAGAATCTCATTTCAGTTTAAAGTTGGAGCCGACGGCCCCGTCACCGAGATCATCTATCTCAACGGCCGTCGTGCCGCCATGGGCGAAGACCTTGAATCCATCGTCCTCTTCGACGACGCCAAACCCGGCGAAAAAATCGTGGTCGCCGTCAAACTTCTTCCCACCGCCGGCACCCGAGAGATCTCTCGAATCACACTCAATGTAGAGCCCGCAACCAACCGTCCCAACCCAGAGCAGTTTCGCAAGCAAGCCGCCTCCGCCGCGGAGCTTCTGCCACTCCTGGCTCCCAGCCGCTTCAGCGAGCTGGACCACGACCTCGAACTCGTCGACCTCCACGCGCTAGACTCCGGCGACCAGACAGCCTTCGACGCCTCTCTCAATCGTGCGCAGACCGCTCTCCAGACCCTCCAGCCCGTGCTGCATCAGATGTCGATCGACATGGTCGGCAACTCCCATATCGACGCAGCATGGCTCTGGCCCTGGACCGAATCCGTCGATGCCGTCAAGCGCACCTACTCCACCGCGCTCCAACTCATGCGCGAGTACCCGGACTACAAGTTCACGCAATCGGCCGCCGCCTACAACGATTGGCTGACAGAGAAGTATCCCGCCATCAACGACGACATCAAGAAACGTGTAGACGAAGGCCGCTGGGAACTCGTCGGTGGCATGTGGGTCGAGCCCGATCTCAATCTTCCCGACGGAGAATCCCTCGTCCGTCAACTCCTTCTAGGAAAGCGCTTCTACGCGAAGGAGTACGGAAAAGACATCCGCATCGGCTGGAACCCAGACTCCTTCGGCTACAACTGGCAGCTCCCACAGATCTACAAGCGCTCCGGCGTCGACTACTTCGTTACGCAGAAGATGCACTGGAACGACACCCATCAGCTTCCCTTCAGCCTCTTCTGGTGGCAGTCTCCCGACGGCAGCAAAGTCCTCACCTACTTTCCCACCGACTACGTTCACACCGACCTCGACCCCGTCCGTGTCTCGCGTGACGCCGTCCATCAAGCCAAGCTCGCGCCCGGCCTCCGTGAATCGATGGATCTCTACGGCATAGGCGACCACGGCGGCGGCCCCACACGCATGGTCCTCGACGAAGGAGAAGCCTGGTCCAAACCCGGACAGGTCGCCCCCGCCATGCGCTTCACCCTCGCGCAGGACTTCTTCTCCAGCGTGGAAAAGAAGCTCGATCAGGACTCTCCCCGCTGGAACTACGCCTCGATCGCCGACGGTTACAAATCCCCATCCCTACCCTCCGAGGGCGCCATCCACGTCCCCACCTGGAACGACGAGCTCTACTTCGAATACCACCGCGGCATCTACACCACGCAAGCCGGGCATAAACGAAACATGCGCGAGAGCGAAGTCGTTACACTCGACGCCGAACGCTACGCCTCCTTCGCCTGGCTCCAGGGCAAAACCTACCCCGGCGACGATCTCACCGAAGCATGGAAGAAGATTACCTTCAACCAGTTTCACGATCTCGCAGCCGGCTCCGGCATCGCCACCATCTATAAAGAAGCCGAAGACGACTACCGCCAAGTCCGCCGCATCGCTGGCGGCATCAGCACCTCCTCACTTCAAGCCGTCGCCGCCAATATCAACACCGTCGTCCCCACCGGCGTCCCCGTCCTCGTCTTCAATCCCCTTGGCTGGCAGCGCTCCGGCCTCGTAGAGATAAACGTCCAACTCTCATCAAGGAGTCCCGCCGGAGTCGAAGTCCTCGACGCCAACAACTCGCTGCAGCCATCCCAAATCCTCGAGAGCGATCCTGCAAACCACACTTACAAGCTCCTGGTAGACGTGCACGACGTCCCCTCGCTCGGCTACAAACTCCTCCACGTCGCCGCCGGCCCCCGCCACGCCCCAACCGATCTCCATGCCCACAACCTCACACTCGAAAACCACAATCTCCGCGTCTCCATCGATCCATCCAACGGCTGCATCCAAAGCATCTTCCTCAAGCAATCCAGCTACGAGAGCCTCGCCCCCGGCGCCTGCGGCAACCAGCTCCAGACCTTCATCGACAAGCCCAAAGACTACGACGCCTGGAACATCGACCCCGGTACCCTCGACCACTTCACCACCATCACCTCCGTCGACTCCGTCAAACTCATCGAGTCCGGCGCACTCCGCAGCACCATCCGCATCCAGCGCACCTGGCAGAGCTCGAAGTTCACCCAGGACATCGTCCTCTACGCCGACTCCGACCAGGTAGAGATCAACAACATCGTCGACTGGCACGAGACCCACGTTCTGCTCAAAGCCGCCTTCCCCCTCGCCGCCTCCTCGCCCAACGCAACCTACGAGATCCCCTTCGGCACCATCCAGCGTCCGACCACACGCAACAACTCCTGGGAGACCGCCCGCTTCGAAGTCCCCGCCCAGCGCTGGGCCGATCTCGGCGACGCCCAGCACGGCTTCAGCCTCCTCAACAAAGCGAAGTACGGCTACGACGCCGCCGGCAACGTCCTTCGCCTCTCGCTCCTCCGCTCCACCACCTGGCCCGACCCCAACGCCGACCGCGGCATCCAGCGCTTCACGTACGCGCTCTATCCCCACACCGGCGACTGGAAGCACGCCCTCACCATCCATCGCGGCTACGAGCTCAACGACCCCATGACCGCCGTACAAGTCGCCTCACACACCGGCGCAATGCCGCAGAGCCTCTCCTTCGCCAGCATCCAGCCTGAGAACGTTATCATCTCCGCAGTCAAAAAAGCCGAAGACTCCAACGCCCTCCTCTTCCGCTTCTATGAGTGGGCGGGTCAACCCGCCACCGTGCATTTGCGCATACCCAACGGATCAACCACCGCCACGGCCACCAATCTCATGGAAAAAGCCGAAGCTCCAGCCGACCTCAAAGACGGTACGATCTCGCTCGACATCAAGCCATACGAGATCCTCACCGTTCGAGCCGACTACACACCAGCCGCGACGCCGACACACCCGTAAACTAAATTCATCGCAGACTGCGCAACCCAGTCGGCACCACTCCAGACCGTCCACGGAGAGAAGCAGCCATGAAGCCCCGCCGTTCCCTGCAGCCCTCTCTTCTTGCTCTTGCGATCCTCTGCTCCTCCGCGCCCCTGCTTCACGCAGCGAATAACTCCGAGCTCTCCCGCTGGCAACACGAATCCGCCAACGTCACCATCCTCCGCGACGACTGGGGCATCGCCCACATCCACGGCAAAACCGATGCCGACGCAGTCTTCGGCATGGAGTACGCTCAGGCCGAGGACGACTTCAACCGCATCGAAACCAACTACCTCAACGCAATGGGTCGACTCGCCGAGACCGAGGGCGAATCAAAGGTCTACCAAGACCTGCGCATGAAACTCTTCATCGATCCCGCCCAGCTCCAACAGCAATACGCCGCCAGCCCCGCCTGGCTACAAGCCCTGATGAACGCCTTCGCCGACGGCCTCAACTTCTACCTCTACAAACACCCCGCCGTAAAGCCCCGCGTCATCCGCCACTTCGAGCCGTGGATGGCGCTCTCCTTCACCGAGGGCAGCATCGGCGGCGACATCGAGCGCGTAAACCTCGCTCAACTCGAAGCCTTCTACAGCAATCCCCCCATCCTCGCCGCAGACAACTCCGCGGCGCCGCAAATCCAGACAGCCTTCGTCCACGACAGCGACCCACCCGAACCCACCGGCTCCAACGGCATGGCCATCGCCCCCTCCAACACCCGCGACCACCACGCCCTCCTGCTCATCAACCCCCACACCTCCTTCTTCTTCCGCTCCGAACTCCAGATGGTCAGCGACCAAGGCCTCGATGCCTACGGCGCCGTCACCTGGGGTCAGTTCTTCGTCTACCAGGGCTTCAACGAGCACGTCGGCTGGATGCACACCTCCAGCGGAGTCGACGCAGTCGACGAGTACCTCGAAGCCGTCGTCAAAAAAGGCGACAGCTTCTTCTACAAATACGGAGACGAACAGCGCCCCCTCACCTCCAAACAAATCACCGTACCCTACAAGACCGATCACGGCCCGGCCGAAAAAACCTTCACCGTCTTCTACACCTCTCACGGCCCCATCATCCGCAAAGAGAACGACCGATGGGTCAGCATCCAGCTCATGCAGGAGCCCATCAAAGCCCTCACCCAGTCCTACATCCGCACCAAGGCCAAGGACTACACCTCCTACCGGCAGACTCTTGAGCTCAAAGCAAACTCCTCCAACAACACCATCTTCGCCGACGTCGACGGCGACATCGCCTACTTCCACGGCAACTTCATCCCTCGCCGCAACACCCGCTTCGACTTCACCAAACCCGTAGACGGCAGCAACCCCGACACCGACTGGCACGGCCTCCTCAACATCGACGAGCTCCCCCAGCTTCACAACCCCGAGAGCGGCTGGCTCTACAACAGCAATAACTGGCCCTGGTCCGGCGCTGGCGCCAGCAGCCTCCGCAGCGAAGACTTCCCCGCCTACGTCGAAACCGGAACCGAAACCGCCCGCGGCCTCCACGCCGTCAGAGTCCTGCAGGACAAAAAAGACTTCACCCTCGACTCCCTCATCACCGCAGCCTACGACAGCTACCTCCCCTGGTTCGAGAAGACCATCCCCGCCCTCCTCAAAGCATGGGACGACCTTCCCGCTACCGATCCGCTCAAAGCAAAGCTCGCCGGCCAGATCGCCACCCTCCGCACCTGGGACACCCGCTGGAGCACCTCCTCCATCCCTACATCCCTCGCCGTCACCTGGGGCGAAGACATCCGCCGCCTCGAGTTCGACAACGCCAAAAAAGCAGGCGTCCTCGTAGAAAACTACATCGCCGCCAGCGTCCCTCGACAAGCCCTTCTCAACTCCCTGGTCACCTCCTCCGACCGCCTCACCGCCGACTTCGGCACATGGAAGACCCCATGGGGCGAGATCAATCGCTACCAGCGCATCACCGGAGACATCGTCCAGCCCTTCAACGACGCTGCCCCCAGCATCCCCGTCGGCTTCACCTCCTCGCTCTGGGGTTCGCTCGCCTCCTTCGGCGCACGCCCCTATCCCGGCACGAAGAAGTGGTACGGCACCAGCGGAAACAGCTTCGTCGCCGTCGTCGAGTTCGGCGACAAGGTCCGCGCCAAAGCCGTCACCGCAGGCGGCGAGAGCGGAGACCCATCCTCGCCTCACTTCAACGATCAGGCCCTGCGCTACAGTACCGGCAATCTCCGCGACGTCTACTTCTACCCCTCCGACCTCAAGGGCCACACCGCCCGCCAGTACCACCCCGGAAGCTGACCTCTCCTCATGCAACACTCGCCACCCAAAACCCGACTCCCATCCACCCCAGCCCACCGCCGAACCATCTCGACCCTCCTCGCGACCTCACTAGCCTGCGTCGTGCTCTTACCCCTCCTAGGCCATAAGTCCCTCACCAATTGGGACGAAGGCATCTACGCCGAGGTCTCCCGCGAGATGCTATCCGGCAACGCCCTCGTCCCCCACTGGAACTACCAACCCTGGTTCGAGAAGCCGCCGCTCATGCTCTGGATCACGGCCATCTTCTTCAAGCTCTTCGGTGTCACCGACTTCTGGGCTCGCGCCGGCTCTGCCCTCTCCGGCGTCGCCATCGTCGCCCTGCTTCACCACTGGCTCATCCGCCAGAAAGACACCTTAGCCGCCTGGATCAGCACGCTCCTTCTCCTCGGCACCTTCGGCTTCCTCCACGTCTGCCGCGTCGGCGAAACGGACGTCCTGCTCTCCCTCGGCTGCTGCATCGCCCTCTGCGGACTCACCGCCGTACAACAGCGCAACCTCAAAGGCTGGTATCTCCTCTGGGCCGGCCTCGCCATCGCCATCATGACCAAGGGCGCAGCCAGCCTCGTCCTCGTCCTCACCATCCCCGTCTTCATCGCCGTCGAATTAGCCGCCGAAAGAACTATCGATCGCCGAAACCCAATCCGCTTCGGCAAACACTTCTGGCAGGGACTCGCCCTCTTCCTCCTCGCCGTCCTTCCCTGGCACCTGTACCTCTTCCACCTCTACGGCGCAGCCTTCGTCTCCGAGTACCTCGGCTTCCACGTCCTCACCCGTGCCACCCACCAGATAGAAAACCACATCACCCACTGGTGGTTTTACCTCTGGGTAATCCTCATCTCCGCCGCACCCTTCGCTCTCCTATACCCCTTCGCCCTCTTCAACGGGCTCCGCCGCCGACAACTCCGCGCCTGGTCCATCTTCGCCATCATCACAATCACCCTCTTCTCCATCGCCCAAACCCGCCTGCCCCACTACATCGCCCCCGCCTACCCCGCCCTCGCACTCCTCACTGCCGTCTACCTCTCGGACCAACTCCGCCAACTCCAGCACCGCCGCCCGCAATCCCCCACCACCTTCTGGACCACCACAGCCGTCGCCGCTCTCTTCCTCAGCATCGCCAGCGCCCTCCTCACCGCCCATCCCCGAAGCCACCTCCACGAAGCCCGCGTCGGCCCCAACATCGTCTCCGCCGAAAAGGAGTCCATCCAGCTCCTCCGCGCCGTCTCCCGCCAGCCGCAACCCACGTCCGGCCCCCTTCTCGTCTGGTGGGAGGGCGACGCCCGCTCCATCGCCACCAGCGTCTTCTACGCCCACCGCCCCGTCCAGCAAGTCCAGCCACAGCCCGTTCCCCTAGGCACACCCACCGACAAATACCTCTTCCAACCCCAAACCTTCGACGCCGCAGTCACCTCCACCCCCAGCCTCATCCTGCTCGACACCTACCTCGTCTCCCAGATCCCCGCAAACTTCACCTACCACCGCGTTCTCTCCGGCCGATCGATGGAGGTCGGCTACATCGCACGACGCTAACCAGGGCGCTCCCCGCAATCGAAACTTCGCCCTCCGCAACCCCGTCTCAGTAACCACGCGAGTTGGCTATAAACCGCATTCGTGTAAAATCCACGAGACCAACCCCAATCATGATCAAGCTGGCGAAAATACCAAATCTCACTGAACTCACCTATCGCAGCATTAAGCAAAATGTGCTGGACGGAACACTTGGCGAACTCTCTCGACTCACCGAAGAATCCCTCGCGACGCAGCTCGGAATCAGCAAATCCCCGGTCCGCGAGGCACTCAACCGCCTCGAAGCCGAGGGCCTCGTCTGCATCGAATCCCGCCGCGGCGCCTACGTCCGCCAGTTCTCCGCCAAGGAGATCCGCGACCTCTACGAACTCCGCGAGATGCTCGAGGTCCACTCCATCGACACCGCCACCATCACCCCCAAGCTCCTCAGCGACCTCTCCGCCAGCATCACCCGCACCAAGAAGCACCTCAAGCTCGGCAACAAGCTAGCCCACATCGAAGAGGATCTGCGCTTTCACGCCCTCATCACCGCCGCCACCGGCAACGCAGAGCTCTCCCGCGTCCTCGAAAACGTGCAGCAAAAGAGCCTGCTCTGCCGTTCCAAGTCATACGAGCTCTCCGCCACCACCGCTCCCGTTGCCCACATGAAGATCTTCCAGGCCCTCAAAGACGAAAATAAAAAGGAAGCACGCCTCGCCATGCGCGAACACATCGTCTTCGTTCGCGAGCGCCTGCTGGCAACCTTCAACCCCTCTAACTGATCGCTGCACACGTACCTCCCCACCTCCCGACGCAATCAGAAACTCTTCCCGCCACCACCACAACCGAGATGCACTCGTGAAGCCCTCCAGCGTCCCGAACACTGTCGACCCTCCTAAATTCCCTTTATGGGAACTCCGAAAGTTACGTGCAGTTTGTCGGACCAATCCCGCACCTCCGCCATCCTGAAACCCCATAAAACCGCCTGTCTATACAAGGGAACTCTCAAAAGCGCCTTGCCGCCACGAAAGTGGTCAGACCCCTTTACTAAAACGATCTAGTTCGCATTTTCCTCGCAAGAAATTGTTTGACAAGGCTCACCCCAATCCCGCAATATCCTCAGCCGGGAGAGATATACGTATCGTTCCCTATTCAAACGTTTTAACTCGGTGTGGGGTAAAGGCAAATCTCAGCCCAGCAAAGAATGGGCATCTTCCAGTTAAAAAAATCTACTCAGCCTCTCTGTCTCTACGCAGACGCCTGCGCTAAAGACCGGGGAGAGCCCTGAACTTTTAAACGACCCACACAACCAGTATCGAGGAAAGTCATGAACCATAAATCAAGCAATCGTCTCAACCGCCTTGGCCAGTGCGGACGCTACATCGCCCAAGCATGGAGGCAGCCGCTCGTCATCTGCGCGCTTCTGCTTCTCTTCACCTCGGCCGCCTTCGGCCAGCTCACCACCGCCGACATCCTCGGCACCGTCACCGACGCAACCGGCGCCGTCGTTCCCAACGCCGCAGTCGTCCTCACCAACACCGGCACCAACGAGAAGCGCACCACCACCACCAACAGCTCCGGCGACTACAGCTTCAACATCCTTCCCGTCGGCCACTACTCCGTCTCGGTCAAAGCCGGCGGCTTCGAACTCTCCGTCACCAAGGACCTCTCCGTTGAAGCAGGCGACCGCGCCCGCAACGACGTCCACCTCCAGCTCGGTGCAGAGTCCACCGTCGTCGAAGTAACGGCAACCACCCCGCTGCTTCAGGCAGACAGCGCTACCGTCAGCTCAACCGTCACCGCGAAGGCCGTGCAGGATCTTCCTTTGAACGGTCGTAACTTCGTTCAGCTCGTAGCCCTCGTACCCGGTGCCAACCCAGGTGCAGGTAACTCGCTCTCCAGCGGTGGCCGTCCAGACGATCGCCGCACCAACGCCGCCGGCCTCTCCGTCAACGGACAGGACGAGTCCCTCAACAACTGGGTCGTCGACGGTATCGACGACAACGAACGTGTCATCGGATCCATCGGAGTAAAGCCGAACGTCGAAGGCATCCAGGAGATCACGATCGAGACCAACAGCTATGCGCCGGAAGCCGGTCGTACCGCTGGCGGCGTCATCAACGTTGTCACCCGCTCTGGCACGAACGCCTTCCACGGATCGGCCTACGAGTACTTCCGCAACGACATCTTCGATGCCCGCAACTTCTTCCAGAGCACCGGCGGCAAGCCTGAGCTCCGTCAGAATCAGTACGGCGCCAGCATCGGCGGACCCATCTTCCGCGACAGAACCTTCTTCTACTTCGACTACGAAGGATTCCGTCAGGTCTCTGGCGTCACCTACACCAAGACCGTACCAACACTCGCTGAATATAACGCCATTCACACCAACCCCCAGTCGTTGCTCTCAACCGCTAACGGCACGGCTCAGGCCTTCGCTGCAGGCGCTCCCATCAATCAGGTCGCTCTCAACTACCTGTTGCTGTTCCCTGCGCCAACGAACACCAATCTCTCAAACAACTACATCACCAGTCCCAGCAAAACTCAGAACTCCAACACCTACGACGCCCGCATCGATCACAGGATCAACGATAAGAACCTGATCTTTGCACGCTTCGCCTACAACACCGTCGATACCTTCACCCCGCCCGGCCTCGGAACGCAAAACGGTCTCCAGATCAGCGGCGGAAGATATGACTTCGACGGCCCGGCCACCGATATCGCCCAACAGTACGAACTGGGTTACACCCACATCTTCACCCCTGGACTCCTCATGGACCTCAGGGCAGGCTTCACGCGCATCAACAACCTGTCGCTGCCGCTCAACTATGGCAAAGGCGCCGATCAGACAGTCGGTTTCCCCGCGAGCCAGACCAGCTTCAGCCCCTTCGCAAACTCTCTTACCCCCTTTGCCATTGGACCGTTCTCCGATCTCGGCGACGGTGCCTATGTCCCCCTTCAGGACATCGACAACAGCTTTCAGTACGCCGGTACCGTTAGCTGGACCAAGGGCAACCACAACATCAAATTCGGAGCAGGCTTGATCCGCCGCCAGGCTCGCAACGTTCAAAGCGCATCTGCTGTGGGTGCCTACAACTTCGGCATTCAATCCGACTCCAACTCCGATCAACTGACGCAGCAGGGCTACCAGCTCGCCTCCACTCTTCTCGGTGCGTTCAGCCAGCAGCAGCGTGCCTTCAACTTCACGCCGCCTGACTACCGCAGCTGGGAGCCAAGCGTCTTCGCACAGGACAGCTGGAAGCTGACCTCCAAGATGACCCTCATCTACGGTCTTCGGTACGACATCTTCACACCCTTCACCGAAGCTCATAACCGCATCTCAAACTTTGATTACCTGCAGGCTCTCTCAGACACACCTGGAACAGTATCGAGCGCTCTGAAGATCGCCGGGGTCAATGGCGTCAGCTCCACAACCGGAATCCCAACGCAGTACAACAACGTAGCTCCGCGCGTTGGCTTCGCATACTCGGCGAGCCCCACCACCGTCATTCGCGGCGGCTACGGACTCAGCTACTTCCCCGACAACTACACCTCGAACGGCGATCTGAAGAACGTCCCATTCACCTCGTCCAACGCTCCGTCCTGCCAATCCAGCCTCGCAGTTCAGATTGAAATCGCTCAAAACGGTGGAACTCTCCCTGCAGGCCAGAACGGCGATTGCGCAGCACAGGGCCAAAACGGCAACCTGAGCCAGGGCATTCTGCCTCCTACCCCCTTCACCGCAGCTCAGATTGGGAACCTCTCTTCGATCAATGGCCTGTCGTTCACAGCGGATCAGGTCAACTTCAAGAGCGCTCTCATCCAGCAGTTCAACCTGCAGATTGAGCAGCAGGTTGGAGCGAACGTCTTCATCATTGGCTACGTCGGCAACATCGGCCAGCACCTGCCGGAGTCCATCAACAACATCAACCAGGCCCTGCCCTACAATCCACTGTTTCCCGTAGGCAGCGCCCAGAACCCAGTCGGTGGTCTACGTCCGCTCGCAGCGAACGGGAATCTGCCGAACCTTAACAACGTCAGCTATCTCGCCACAGAAGGTGTCTCAAACTACAGCGCCTTGCAGACCTCCTTCCAGCGCCGCTTTACCAAGGGGCTGGCATTCGATGCGAACTACACCTGGGCTAAGGGGCTCTCTGATACCAGCACCTTCTCCCAGCAAGGCGATCAGGGTTGGAGCAACGCTCTTCCAACCAACATCCGCGCAGTCGAATACGGCAATACGGATACGGACATTCAAAACCGCTTTGCTCTGTCGCTGAACTACGAGCTGCAGTACGGCAAGGAGTTCACCGGCATCAAGAAGGTCTTGGTCTCAGGATGGCAGACAAACATCATCGCCGTCTGGCAGTCCGGAAAGGTCTTCTCGATCGACCAGACTGGATCCGGTGCCGATAATCCGTTCGACTTCGGTCCCGCTGACCCAACCCCCAAGCAGTACGGATACAGCAACCGTGCCGTCCCGCAAAACGCCGGCGGCAACGATCGCCCCGACACCATCAAGGATCCTCGCCTCGGTCACAAGACCCTGACGGAGTTCTTCGATACGTCAGCCTTCGCTCCGCAAGCTCTCGGAACCATCGGAAGCACTCCGCGCAACTCGATGTTCGGGCCACACTACCGCGACGTCGATCTCTCTCTCTTCAAGAACTTCCCGGTTACCGAACGTGCAACCGTCCAGTTCCGTATCGAGACGTTCAACATCTCCAACACGCCTAACTTCTTCATCGGAAACAACAACACGGGCAACCAGCAGTTCGGTAACTCGGCCTTCGGAACCATCTCGCAGACCGACCCGGGCTACAACCCACGGCAGTACCAGTTCGCTCTCAAAGTGTTGTTCTAACCCAACCGCAATCCCAACCCAACCCGCCGGCGAAGAGAACTCCTCTTCGCCGGCGGTTCTTTTTTACCCAAAAATAAATCCCGAAACCTGTCACATTTTTCTGCTCTTAAAACACACCATGCAGATCACCACGACCCACCACCGAAATCACCACAACTCACCACCAAAAACCACGCAGTTCCACCACAATTTCGCAAAAACCCTGCAAATCACCATCTCCACCACACCCACATTTTTTCGCACACAAAAGCAGCGCAGAGCAGGGAAGCGGCAGCGGTAAGCGATAATGACCTCTGTGCATCCCCTCAGCTCGTCCCCGTCCGAAGAGTACAAAAAACGCCAGCAAACCCGCGAACTCCGCGTCGCACAACTCGAAAAATCCCACCTCCGCTTCGGTAATCTCCGCCTTCTCCTCGTTATCGCCGCCCTCGTCGCAGCCTGGTTCTCCCTCTACCGCCAGGCCTTCTCGCTATGGTGGCTCCTATCCCCTTTGTTTCTCTTCCTCGTCATCGCCATCCTCCACGCTAAGCTCCTGCAGCGCCGTTCCTGCGCCGAACGCGCCGTCGCCTTCTATCGCAATGGCCTCGCCCGCATCGAAGATCGCTGGACAGAAACAACCCAGCCAAACGCAGGCCAAGCCCCGTCCCACATAGACATTCACTCCAGCCTCTACGCCACCGACCTCGATCTCTTCGGCCCCGGAAGCCTATTCCAGCTCCTCTCACTCGCCCGCACCCGCATGGGCGAAGGCGCACTCGCCAACTGGCTCCTCGCCCCAGCGCCGGCCGCAGAGATCTTCCAGCGCCAGGCCGCGCTCTCCGAACTCCGCACCAAACTTGACCTCCGCGAGGATGCAGCCATCCTCGGCAAAGACCTCAAGGTAAGCGTCCACCCCCAGGCCCTCACCGAGTGGGCCGAAGCACCGAACGAACTCTCTCACCCCTGGCTTCGCTGGCTCTCTCTTCTGCTCGCACTCTCAGCCATCGCCGCAGCCATCGTATGGGCGGAACTAGGAACAAAGGCCGCGTTCTTCGCCATCGTCATCGTCGAAAGCTGCATCACGGCCGCTCTGCGAAAGAAGACCGCGAAGGTCCTCCAATCTACTGGACACGCCCTCGAAGACCTCCAACTGCTCTCCTCTCTCCTCGCCCGCATCGAACGCGAACACTTCGAATCCCCGCGTCTCCAGGCCATTAAGCAGCAACTCTCCTCCCACTATCTCTCCGGTTCGCAGGCCATCGCCCGCCTGCGAACTATCGTCGATTACATTCACTCGCTTGATAACCCCATCATGCGTCTGCTCGACATCCCGCTCCTTTACACCGTTCAAACCGCCTACGCGGCCGAGGCCTGGCGCAGCGCTCACGGAGCCGCAGTCCGGTCCTGGCTCAACGCAATCGGCGACATTGAAGCGCTTCTATCCCTCTCCGCATACACCTACGAGCATCCCGAAGATCCCTTCCCCGAGATCGTCACGGGGTCTCCCTGCCTGCAAGTCGAAGGCCTCGGCCACCCCCTCATTCCATCCGCAAAGTGCGTCCTCAACGACGTCAGCATCTGCGGTAAAACGCAGGTTCTCCTCATCAGCGGCTCCAACATGTCCGGCAAAAGCACACTCATGCGAGCCGTCGGCATCAACACCGTCCTCGCTATGGCGGGCGCTCCCGTCCGCGCACAACGTATGCAACTCACTCCGTTACATATCGGCGCAAGCATCCTCATCAACGACTCTCTCCAGGAAGGTAGCTCCCGTTTCTACGCGGAGATCACGCGCCTGCGCCACATCTGCGACCTCGCCGAAACCAGACCTCCAATCCTCTTCCTCCTCGACGAACTCCTCCAGGGGACAAACTCCAAAGACCGCCTCATCGGCGCCGAAGGCGTCGTGCGTGCTCTCCTCGGCAGCGGTGCCATTGGCTTCATCAGCACTCACGATCTCGCGCTCACCAACATCGGCGAACACGCGGATCCCCGCCTGCGCAACGTCCACCTCCAGGATGAGATCGAGAACGGCAAGATGAAGTTCGACTTCAAGCTGCAGGACGGCGTCGTCACCAAGAGCAACGGCATCGAGCTGATGAGACTCATCGGCTTAAAGGTCTAGTACCGCCGAACAAATATGGTCCATCCATTCAGGAACAAAAAGAGACACTCCAGTACTGCAAGGAAACATATATCGCGTTAACAAAAGCATGTGATAATCGGCGAAGTTGAAAATACGATCGCAAAAGTGCCTGTTCTTCTCCCAACTCTCCTCACGTCTGTTTATAAGTACCCATGCGGCCACGGCTGCACCCTGCACGGAAGGGATATATGGCAACGTCTACTGCTTCTCTTCACTTGGTTCCCTCACAAAATCTCACTGTAGCGCAGGTTTTTCTACGTTATCTCGCGCTCGAAGGTGTCGATAAAGTCTTCGGCATTCCCGGCGGCGGCATCGCAAATCTGCTCGTCGAATTCAAGAACCAGCGCGATCGCTTCACCTACATCGTCTGCCGTCACGAGACCGGAGCCGCCTACATCGCCGACGGCTACTACCGCGCCACCGGCAAACTAGGCGTCGTCATGGTCACCACCGGCCCTGGCGCTACAAACGCACTCACCGGTGCCATGAACGCCCAGGCTGGCGGCAGCGCCATGCTCACCATCACCGGCGAGGTCGCCGAACAATTCTTCGGCAAAGGCTACCTGCAGGAGGGCGCCGATCTCGGCCTCGACATCAGCGCAATCTACAAAGCGGCCACCGCGTACAGCGTAGAGCTGACCGACCAATCCGACGTCCAGGTCCTCATCGAACAGGCTCTGCGCGACGCCCTCTCCATCCCGCGCAACGCCACGCATCTCAGCGTCCCCAACAACGTTCCCACCCAGGTCATCCCTTCCATATCCATCCCCACCTCGCCCGCGCAATATCGCGCCACGCCCGACGGCGTATCCCGCGACCGTGTCCGCGAAGCCCTCCAGCAACTCCTCACTGCAAAGCGTCCCCTCATCTTCCTCGGCAGCGGATGCCGCGAAGTCTTACAAGATCCCGCAACCATCAAAGCCCTCACCCACTTCGCCGAGCGATACGCCATCCCCATCATGACCACCCCGGACGGCAAGGGCATCTTCCCCGAGACCCACGAGCTCTCCCTGCGCGTCTACGGCTGCGCCAGTTGCCTCTGGCCCGCCATGTGGATGCAGCCCGCGGAAGAACCCGCCTACGACGCCCTTCTCGTCCTCGGCACGGGACTCCGCGGTCTCTCCACCAACAACTGGAATCCCATCCTCGTTCCCACCGGCTCCTTCATCCAGGTTGATCTCGATCAGAACGCCATCGCCCGAGCCTTCCCCATCACCCTCGGAGTAGTCGGCGAAGTCGGAGCATTCATCCGCGAAGCCCACACCCTCTCGAAAGAGATTCCCCCAGTCGAAGCCGATGTTCAAAACCGCAGGAAGACCCTCGCCGCCATCAAGCAGCACTCACCCTTCTACAGCCCCAGCCAGTACGCCTCCAACTCCGCTCCCATCGAACCCGCAGCCCTCGTGCGCGTCCTCCAGCAAACCCTCCCGTGCGAGTCCACCATCATGCTCGACGCTGGCAACTGTGTCGGCTGGGGCCTTCACTACTTCGTCGTCGATGCGCCCATGCAGCTCCACAGCGCTCTCGCAATGGGACCCATGGGCTTCGCCGTCGGCGCTGTCATCGGCGCAAAGATGGGTTGCCCCGACCGCACCTGCGTAGGCCTCGTCGGCGACGGCGCCTTCATGATGCACGGCTCCGAGGTCTCCACCGCCGCCACCTACAACATCGGAGCCATCTGGGTCGTGCTCCAGGACGACGACCTCCACATGGTCACCCAGGGCATGACCTATCTCTACCCCGACGCCAAAGATCCCGACGTCTGGGACCACCTCTATCAGCTAGGCACTCCCGACCTCGTCAAATTCTCCGAAGGCCTCGGAGCCGACGCCTACCTCATCGAAGATCCGGCTCAGCTCACAGCTCTCATGCCCACCATCCTCGACCGCGCCAACAACCACAACAAGCCTCAGGTCGTCGTCGCCCGCATCAACCGCACCGCGTTAGACCCCTTCTTCCCGCCCAAACCGCCTGCCCCAAATCCACCTGTCACTCAATAGCGAAAGCGAGCGTACTTCCATGAGCAACTCCTCTCCGCAATACGACGTGGCCATCATCGGCGGCGGTGTCTCCGGCATCTACTCCGGCTGGCGTCTCATCACAGCCGATCCCTCGCAATCGAAGACCCTGAAGAAGTGGGCGCCAAAAAAGAAAAAACTCAAGGTCGCCGTATTCGAGGGCGGCGACCGCATCGGCGGACGTCTCCTCTCCGCGCGTCCTCCCGGCTTCAAGAACACCGTCACCGAGATCGGCGGCATGCGCTACGTCTCCTCGCAGGTCCTGGTGCGCAGCCTCGTCGAGAACGAGCTCAAGCTTCCGCGCTTCGAGCAGGTCGTCGACTGCGACGAAAACATAGCCTATCTCCGTCGCCAGCACCTGCGCCTCTCCGAATTGAAGACTCCATCCGACCTCCCATACGATCTGGACTGGGCCGAGTCCGAGTTCGTCCGCCAAAATACTCCCAGCGCCCTCATCGGCTGGGCCGCAGCGAAGCTCCTTCCCGGCGTCAACCATCTCACCGGCGAAGCCCTCGGCGAGTATCTCCGCAACGCCATCGTCGACGGAACTCCCCTCTACGAACACGGCTTCTGGAACCTCCTCGCCCGCACTATGACGCCCGAGGCCTACTCCATCGCCCGCACCCTCGTCGGCTACGACTGCCTCGGCTCCAACGCCAACGCCGTCGATCTCCTCGCCGAGTACTTCGACTTCACCCCCGGCGTAAAGTACTACCTCTTCAACCAGGGCTACGATGCTGTTCCCTGGACCCTCGAGAAAAAATTCAAGGCAGCCGGCGGCGAGGTCATCCCCAACTCGTGGCTCTCCGGCTTCGACCAGATCACCCTCGACGACAACACCACCGGCGTCATCCTTCACTTCAGCGACGGCCGCCCCTCCGTCACGGCTCGCTCCGTTATCCTCGCCATGCCGCGCCGCTCCCTCGAGCTCCTCAAGCCCGAAGGCCCGGTCCTCGACCCCGCTAGGGCACCGCACGTCCAGACGCTGATCAACTCCGTCGAGCCCATCCCCCTCTACAAGCTCTTCGTCGCCTACGCCTATCCTTGGTGGACCTCGGTCGGCGTCTCGCAGGGCCGTTCCCTCACCGACATCCCCATCCGCCAATGCTTCTACTGGCCAGTCGAACCCGACGGCAGCGCACCCTCACCCACCGGCAACGCGCTCATCATGGCCTACAACGATCTGCTCAACGTCGACTTCTGGGCTGGCCTCGCCGGAGCTCCAGCCAGACATCACCCTTCACTCCCGCATCGCCTCAAGGCCGCAGCCACACCAGCAGCCCTGTTCGCTCGCCAGCCCATGCCCAACGCCGCCGCACCCACCGACGACTTCTCCAAACTCCTGCGCAAAAACTGGGACGACCACCCCGCGCCCAAACTCATGGTCGAGGAGATGCACCGCCAGCTCGTCCAGATGCACAACGTCCAGTACGCTCCCGAGCCGCTCGAAGCCGCGTTCATGGACTGGTCCGCCGATCCCTACGGTGGCGGCGTCCACTTTTGGAATCGCGGCTACAAGTCGTGGGAGGTTCTCGAAGACATCACCCAACCCGTCGCAGACTTCCCCTGCTACATCTGCGGCGAAGCTTACTCCACCAACCAGACCTGGGTCGAAGGCGCATTGCAGACCGCAGAGATCGTCCTGCAGAAGCGCCTCGGCCTTCCCGCCCCCACCTGGATTACTCCCAATCCACCACCCCACAAAACAAAACAAAAAAAGTGAGCCTCCATGTTAGAGCCACAGCAAGAGCCACAGTACGCAGCCTCATCTCCTCAACCGGCAACATCAAACCTGCAGCCGAGGATCACAGGCCTCGGCTACTCCGTCCCCGCCGCCATCCGCACCAACGATGACCCCATCTTCGACTGGCTGAAAGAGCATCCCACACCCGGCAATCCCTTCCAGGGGTACGATCAGCGCCGCGTCCTCAGTCCGGACGAAGATCTCATGACCATCATGATCCCCGCCGCTCGTCGAGCCATGGACGACGCCGGCATCGAGCCCTCGCAGGTCGACATCCTCTTGGGCTTTGCCTCCATCAGCCCCTGGCCCGATCCCAACGACCTCTGCCTTCTCCATGAACGCCTCGGACTCCCCGCGCGCACCTGGGTCGTCCCTCTCAATAACGAGTTCTCCAATCTCAACGCTGGCCTCGTCTTTGCCGACGCGCTCATCCGCGCAGGCCGAGCCCAGACCATCCTCATCGCCGTCGCCGGTAACTGGACCCGCCACGTCGACTACCACACCGTCCAGTCCATCTCCGCCGCCGACGGAGCCGGAGCCGCCGTCCTCAGCCTCTCCAGCGATCCCACTCTCTGGCAGGTCATCGACCAGTGCACCCTAACCGACTCCTCCAACTTCGGAACCATGTTCACCCAAGGCACGCGTTACGACATCAACCCTCCCATCGGCGGCCACTCCCACCTCTGGAGCAACCCCGTCTTCCACATCACCCCCGCAGGATTCACCGCCTTCGGCAGCTTTGGCGGCAAAGCAGCCCCCGCCGCAGTGCTCGATCTCCTCGCCCGCAATCGCATTCAGGCCTCCGAGATCACCCTCATCACCCACCAGGCCTCTCAAACCCTGCTCACCGCCTGGCAGGAGGCCATCCAGCCCGCGCAGTTCATCGAGACCATCAAACAGTTCGCCAACATGACAGTCGCCAACATCCCCGTAACCCTCGCCTGGTCCGTAAAAAACGAACCCATCACCCAACCCAATCTCGTTCTCTTCGCCCTTGGCCCGGACATGCACGCCAACGCCGTCCTGCTGCAACGACAACAACCGTAAAGCACTTACCCTAAAGTGTCTTTTCTTTGTCATTTAGAAACTGAAATAATTGCTCTTACCTTGGCCCACCCGTAAGGTAAGGGAATACATGATCACAGATAGAATTGGCGGAAGATACGAGCTCCTCGAGTCGATCGGCATCGGCGGCATGGGTGAGGTCTTTCGTTCGCACGACCGCATCACCGGAGAGATCGTCGCTCTCAAGCGCACCCTCCAGATGCCCATCATCAGCTTTAATCGCTCCCAGCCGCTCTACTCTCAGACTCATCTCCAGATCACCTCGCCTCACTCCACCATCCGCACCGGCGTCCTCACCCAAACCTCCTCAGGCGCACGCAACATGCTTGCCCTCGCCTCCGAGTTCCGCGTCCTCTCCTCGCTTCGTCATCCCAACATCGTCAGCGTTCTCGACTACGGTTTCCAGACCAACGGCCTGCCCTTCTTCACCATGGAGCTGCTTCCCAACGCCCAGACCGTCGTCAGCGCGGCCAAAGGCCAGCCGCTCCAGCTCCAGCTCGATCTCCTCTTCCAGATCCTCCAAGCCCTCTCCTACCTCCATCGCCACGGTGTCGTTCATCGCGACCTCAAAGCCTCCAACATTCTCGTCACCAATAACCACGTCACCGTGCTCGACTTCGGCGTCTCCGGCCTCTCCGATGACACTGTAGCCGGAACCCCGGACTTCATCGCCCCCGAGGTTCTTCTCGGCGCGCCGCCCACCCCCGCCAGCGACTTCTACGCCGTCGCCGCCATCGCCTGCGAGATGCTGACCGGAAAGTCCTTCTCCCAGATCCGTGCCCAACAGCGCAATCGCCGTCACGCCTCCGAGCCTCATCCGCTCAAAGCCAACGGAGCCGTCGGAGAGATCATCCAGCGCCTCCTCGCCGAAGATCCCATTCAGCGCGGATACACCGACGCCTCACGCCTCCTCGCCGACCTCGCCCTCGCTGCCGGCATGGACATTCCCCACGAGACCTCCGCCCACCGCGAGAGCTATCTCAAGGCCGCCCCCATGACCGGACGAACCGAGGAGCTCTCCCAGCTCCTCATCGCCCTGCACGAAGCAGCCGCAGGCAACGGCAGCGGATGGCTCGTAGGCGGCGAAGGCGGCGTCGGCAAATCCCGCCTCCTCGACGAACTCCGCTCCCGCGCCCACATCGAAGGCTTCCTCGTCCTCCGCGGTCGAGCCGAAGAAGCAGGCGCACCCTACTCCATCATTCGCGATAGCGTCCTCCGCCTCGCCCTCGTCGCCGGCATCAACGACGAAGAGGCTGCCGTCCTCAAAACCGTCTTCCCCGAGATCGAGCGCATCCTCGGTCACAACATCCCCAACATCCTCGCCTTCGATCCACAGGTGCTCTCCGAACGCCTGTTCGAGGTCATCGTCGAGCTCTTCGCCCGTCACCCCGATCCCATCCTGCTCGAGGTCGAAGACTGTCACGTCGCCGGCGAAAGTCTCAAGCTTCTCTTCCGTCTGGCCCAGCTCGCCCCCAAAGGCAAGCTCCTCGTCGTAGCCTCCTATCGCGACAACGAGAGCCCGCAGCTTGCCGCCCAGAGCCAGGGAATGCGCGTCCTTCACATCCCGCGCTTCAGTCCCGCGGAGATCCGCCAGATGTCCGTCTCCATGCTCGGCGCAGCCATGGGCAGTAACCCCATCCTGCTCTCCTTCCTCGAACGCGAGACCGAAGGCAACGCCTTCTTCCTCGTCGAAGCCGTCCGCCAACTTGCCGAAGACTCCGGCCGTCTCGACCGCATCTCCGCCGACATGCTTCCCGCCAGCGTCTTCTCCGACGGCATGCAGTCCTACGTCCGACGCCGTCTCCTGCGCCTTCCCGCCTGGGCTCAGCGCTCCATTCAGCTCGTCGCCGTTCTCGGCCGCGACATCGACCTCGAAGTCCTCCGCGCCGCCGACCCCGCCCTCGATCTTCATCAGCTCCTCATCGTCTGCGGCAACGCAGCTATCCTCGAAGGCCACGGCTACGGCTGGCGCTTCACCCACAACAAGCTCCGCGAAGCCGTCCTCGACGAGCTCGACCCCCTCGATCGCCGCGAGCTCAGCCTCCGCGCCGCCACCGCCATCGAGCAGCTCCACGACACCGACCCCGCTTTCATCCACGCCCAGGCGCTTCTCTGGAAACAAGCGGGAGTCCCCGACAAAGCCGCCCGGTATCTCCTCGCCTCATCCATGCAGATGCTCTCCGTCGGCGTTCCCGAACGTGCCGCCGAACTCGCCTCCGACGCCGCCCGCCAGCTCGGCCTCGATCTGCCGGAAGATCGCGCAGGGCAGGGAGCCGCCATCGGGGCCGAGATGCAGTCCATCGGCGCAACCCTTGCCAACCGCCCCCCCGCCGAACTCATCAATCTCCCCCCGCTCCAGGACGCCCACACCGCCCGCATCATCCAGATCCTGCAACTCATCGGCCCCGCAGCGCACATCAGCCAGAAGCCCGAGCTCTTCGCCCTCTGCGTCCTCAAATCCTTTCTCCTCACCCTCACCCATGGCGTAGGCAGCGACGCCCCCTCCGTCGTTGCCATGTACGCCGCCGTCGTCCGTGCCATGACCGGCAACGTCCGCCTCGCCCACGAGTTCAGCTGCCTCGCCATCGATCTCGATCAGCGCCTCAACCAGGCCATCAGTCCCTCGGTGGCCTTCCTCCACGCCTGGTTCATCAACCACTGGCTCAACCCGCTCGAAACCAACATCGCTCTGGCCCAGCAGGGCGCACGCCTCGGCCTCGAAGCCACCGAAGGCAACGATCTCCTCTACGGCTGCTTCAGCGCCGCAGCCAGCGTCATGTATCTCGCTCTCACCGGCCCTCCGCTGGACGAGATCGTCCACGCCGCCGACGCACAGCTCGCCATCGTCCGTGGACGCGTCCTCATCTCCGCCTTCCACTGCATGCTGGAGCGCCAGCTCGCCCTCGCTCTCATGGGCCGCACACGTCGCCGCCTCAGCCTCACCGACGACACCTACGACGAAGACCGCGACCTCGCCTCCATCTTCGCCACCTCGAACTTCAACCAGATGGGCTACTTTTACGTCGCGAAGATGCGCCTCCACTATCTCTACGGCGACTACGAGACCGCCTTCGACTACTCCGAAAAGGCTCTCCCTCTCCTCGCCGCCTTCCGTGGCCAGGTCGTCGAGTGGGACTTCGCCTTCTACCGCGCCCTCGCCGCTCTCGGCCGCGCCCTCGAAGTCCAGCCCGAAGAGCGTCAACCCCTCTTCCAGGCCGCCGCAGAACTCCTGCAAAACTTCACCGACTGGTCCACCCTCAGCCCCTCCACCTTCCTCCACAAACGCGACCTCATCCACGCCGAACTCTGCCGCCAGCGCACCCTGCCCTCCACCGCTGCCCGCGCCTACCAGGATGCGGTCGCCTCGGCGGAAGCCAGCGGCTTCCTCCACGATCTCGCCTTAGTGCAGGAGCGTGCCGCCCACTTCTTCGCCGGGATCGGCGAGCCTGAACCCGCCCATAAGCACGCCCTGGCTGCCCTCGCCTCCTACAACCGCTGGCAGGCCTGGGCCAAGGCCATGCACATCCAGGAGACACTCCTCGCCCCAGGCGGAGCCGCACCCCACCCCCGCACCGCCGAAACCTCCCACAGCCACTAGGCGCCTGCGCGGCGAGCGCCCACTTCGTGGGGTGTATACCGCTTCGCCCGGCCCTCCCGATGGTCGGCACAAGATTATGGCGACCATCGGGAGCGGCACCCGAGGGATACACAAATCACGAAGTGATCGCCGCCCGCGCAGGGCGACCGGCCGTCAGGCCACATCCTTTGAGCCTCTTCCAAGCCCTTCGTTGACTTTCTGAATATCCATTCAGTATCCTTCCCCCGTCAGGGCAATCCGCCTCCAGCAAAGGCCTCGCCATCCAAACGGCGCAACAACGAACGCCTAAAATGAACGCCATGGATAATGAAGTGAACACAGAGAGCATAGAGAATACATGCGCATACTGACCTACCTCCGCCAGGTTCTCGACGCCGAAGAGAGCGTCCGCATCACCAACCAGGCCGTCGCCCTCGAAAACAGCAAGCTCGTCATGGACACCATGGACGAGTACGGCGTCGAAGAGGCCCTGCGCCTCCGCGAGTCAGGTGTCGAAACTGAGATCATCGCCATCGCCGTCGGCCCCGCCCGCACCCAGGACGCCCTCCGCACCGCCCTCGCCATGGGAGCCGACCGCGCCATCCACGTCGAAACCGATCTCCGCCTCGACCCCATCGCCCTCAGCAAGGTCCTCGCCCAGATCGCCACCCAGGAAGAAGCCACCCTCATCTTCTCCGGCGGCCAGCAGGCCGACTGGGACTCCCACGCCCTCGCCGCCGCCACCGCCGAGCGCCTCCAATGGCCCCAGGCCACCTGGACCTCCGCCCTGACACTCTCCGGCACAACCCTCACCGGCAAACACGACGCCGACGAAGGCAGCGAGTCCTTCACCCTCGAACTCCCCGCCGTCGTCACCACCCAGCAGGGCCTCAACGAACCCCGCTACCCCACACTTCCCAACATCATGAAATCCAAGAAAAAAGAGCTTCGCAAAGAGTCCCTCGACCAGTTCAACGTCACCCCCAAACTCAAATTCCTCGCCGCTGAGATCCAGGTCAAAAGCCGTCTCAACAAGATCCTCGACGGCAAAGACGCTCCAGCCGCCGCCGCGCAGCTTGTAGACCTACTCCGCAACGAAGCCAGGGTGATCGCATGATTCTCATCGTCGTCGAGCACGCCAACGGCAAAGTCAGCAAGAGCACCTGGGAGATCGTCACTGCCTCCCGCGAACTCGCCCACCAAAAAGGAGGCGACACCTCCATTACTGCCCTCGTTCTGGGAGGCGGAGAGGGAAGCAACATAGCCCCCATCGCTGCCGAGATTGCCCGCGCCACCGACCAGGTCCTCGTCGCCGATCTACCCGCCCTCGCCCAGTACGACCCCGAGCTTTGGTCCGCCGCCGTCGCCCAGATCGCCACAGAAGGCGAAGCCAGCGTCATCCTCATCGGAGCCAGCCGCAGCGGCCGCGAGTACAGCCCCCGCGTCGCCATCAAACTCGACGCCCCGCTCCTCGAAGACGTCATCAGCCTCAAAGCCAGCAGCGACACCCTCACCGCCCAACGCTACACCTACCTCGCCCGCGTCACCGAGACCATCGAAGCTACATCACCCATCGCCGTCGTCACCATCAAACCCGGCATCTACACCCCGGCCACTCCACGCACCGAGTCCGCCGAGCAGTTCGACGTCGATCTCAACCTTCCCACCCCGCGCCTCAAAGTCACCGGCAAGAACATCGAACGCAGCTCCCGCGTCGGCCTCACCGAAGCCGACATCGTCGTCAGCGGAGGCCGCGGCGTCGGCAGCGCTGAAGGCTTCACCCAATACGTCGAAGCCCTCGCCGACCATCTCGGCGCAGCCGTCGGAGCCACCCGCGCCATCGTCGACGCCGGCTGGCGCCCCTACGCCGAACAGGTCGGCCAGACCGGCAAGACCGTCCAGCCCAAGACCTACATCGCCATCGGCATCTCCGGCGCGGTCCAGCACCTCTCGGGCATGAACAAAAGCAAGACCATCGTCGCGATCAACCGCGACGCCGAAGCCCCCATCTTCAAGATCGCCGACTACGGCATCGTAGGCGACGTCTCCCAACTCGTTCCCGCCATCCTCACTGAGTTAAAAAAATAATCATCCGATAAGAAGCGAGCGGTGCCGGCACAATGCTTCCACTCCCCCACAAGATCGCCTTCCTCCTCTTCGCCGCCGTCACCCTCGCCCTCGGAGCGCAAGGTTTTTATCGCCTCTACCTCCGCATCCGCCGCGGCACTCCCGACCCCGAACCCCGCCTCAACCAACTCCCCGTCCGCATCGGCTACGCGCTCATCACCACCCTCACCCAGAGCCGTACCTTCAAAAAGCGCCCCACCATCGGCCTCTTCCACTCCTTCATCTTCTACGGCTTCGTCTTCTACGGTCTTGTTAACATCGTCGACGCCATCGAAGGCTACGTTCTCATACCACAAGGCATCAGCTTTTCTTCGAACCTCCTCTCACTCGCCATCGCCATTATTTTCCTCATCGTGGCCTACACCTTGCTCGCCGACATCCTCAGCTTCCTCGTCCTCCTCGGTGTCATCGCCCTCGTGATCCGCCGCTTCGCTCTCCCCAGCCGTACCGACTTCCGCTTCAACCCCCGCACCCTCCTCCACCCCGACGTCCTTCGCCGCAAGATCCCCACCGACTCCCTCATCGTCTCCGCCTTCATCCTCTTCCACGTCGGCAGCCGAGCCATCGGAGCGGCAGCCAAAATCGCCCTCGAAGGCCCCGACAGATTCCAACCCTTCGCCACGGCTCTCTCGCACCTCATCAACCCCGCCCACGCCGAAGCCCTCCGCATCTTCGGCTACTGGGGAGCACTCGGCTCCGTCCTCGCCTTCCTCGCCTACTTCCCCTACACCAAACACATCCACATCTTCATGGCTCCGGCCAAGTACCTCGTCGCCCGCGAACCCACCTCCGGCGTCCTTCCACCCGCAGCCCTCGACCTCGAATCAGAAAGTAACGAAGCCAACGCAAAGACCATCGGTGCCGCCAAACTCGAAGACCTCGCCTGGCCTCGCCTCCTCGACGCCTACGCCTGCATCCAGTGCAACCGCTGCCAGGACGTCTGCCCCGCCACCGCCACCGGCAAGTCTTTAAGCCCCGCCGCTCTCGAGATCAACAAGCGCATGGAGCTCAACGACCTCGCCGCCCAGCACAGCCCCTTCGCTCTCACTCCTGCCCCCTTCGAAAAAGGACAAGCCAGCCCCCACCCCCTCCTCCAGTTCGCCCTCTCCCCCGAAGCCGCCTGGGCCTGCACCACCTGCGGAGCCTGCATGGAGGTCTGCCCCACACAAAACGAGCAGATGCTCGACATCATCGACATCCGCCGCAATCAGGTCATGATCGAAGGCGAGTTTCCCTCGCAGCTCCAATCCGCCTTCCGCGGCATGGAGCGCGCCCAGAATCCCTGGGGCATCAACCACGAGCAGCGCCTCGCCTGGGCCGACGGCCTCAACGTCAAAACCACCGACGAAAACCCCACCCCCGACGTCCTCTACTGGGTAGGCTGCGCCGCCAGCTACGATCCCCAGGCGCAGAAGACCGCCCGCGCCTTCGTCGAACTCCTGCAACACGCCGACGTCAACTTCGCCGTCCTCGGCAAAAAAGAGTGCTGCACCGGAGACTCCGCCCGCCGCGCCGGCAACGAGTATCTCTACCGCCAGCTAGCCGACAAGAACGTCTCCACCCTCAACACCGTCCAGCCCAAACTCATCGTAGCCAGCTGCCCCCACTGCATGAACTCCATCGGCCACGAGTACAAGCAGATCGGCGGCGACTACAAGGTCCTCCACCACACCGAGTACCTCGAAACCCTCGTCGCCACCAAGCGCCTCACCCCCACGCCCAGCGAAGCCACCATCACCTACCACGACCCCTGCTACCTCGGCCGCCACAACGACGTCTACGAGCCACCCCGCAACCTCCTCCACATCCTCTCGAACTCCACCCCCGAACTTCCCCGCAACCGCGAAAACTCCTTCTGCTGCGGAGCCGGAGGAGCCCAGTTCTGGAAAGAAGAGGAAGAGGGAGACGAGCGCATCTCCGACAACCGCTTTCGCGAAGTTCAGCAGACCCTCGCCCCTTCCACCGGAGAAAAAGTCCTAGCCGTAGGCTGCCCCTTCTGCAAGAGCATGCTTGGCAGCACCCCCAGCAAAGCCGCATCCGAAGACATCACCATCAAAGACGTCGCCGAACTCCTCCTCGAAGGCGTCCGCCGCAGCAAAGGCCTTACCCCTGCACCACCCCCGCAAATCGAAACCGCCCCAGCCATCGCCGCCCCATCGCCAACACCGGAACCAATCCCCGCACCTCTCACCACCGCCGCCATTAGCGAAGCGCCGCCAGCCGCCACCGCGACTCCAACATCCCCCTCTCCCGAACGCAAGAAGTGGCAACCCAAAGCCTCTACCGCCACACCACCAGCAGACGTTCCAACCACCCCGACAACCCCTGCCCCCGCTCAAACTCCCATCGTCGAACCGCCATCGGCCCCGTCATCCCCTGAGCGCAAAAAATGGCAACCCAAGTCAGCGACGACTTCACTTCCCGAACAAAACCTCACTCCGACTTCAGTCCCTCCCATCGCACCAGCAGATCAGCCTGCCGCCCAGCCCGCCGCACCATCCCCTGAACGTAAAAAGTGGCAACCCAAATCCATGCAGACCGCCGCTCCAGCGTCTGCAAGCGACTCCGACCCAGAACCCACCACCCCAACCGCATCAACCGAGGCACCACCCACCCGCAAGAAGTGGACCCCGAAAAAGCCCAGCTAAGCCGCCCGGACCGCTAACCCGCATTCACCCACCCCGCCGCCTGCCGCAACACATCCTTCGCCTGCGTCAAAAACGGAAACTCATTCGCCGAAGCCGCAAACGCATGGTTCATCCCCGGTACAAACACGTGCGTCACCTTTACTCCCTCGTCCGCCATCCGCCTCGCATAGGCCTGCCCCTCATCCCGCAGCACGTCATACTCCGCCGTCACCACAAACGCCCTCGGCAACCCCGCCAGCGAAGCCGCCAGTAGCGGCGCAGCCCGAAAGTCCTTCCCCTCCGCCTTATCGCTCAGGTAGTGATCCCAGAACCAGATCATCGCCTTCCGCGTCAGCCCATACCCCTCTGCATTCTCCAGATACGACCCCGTAGGCGGATCGTAGTAGCCCGCAATCGGATACAGCAGCATCTGCCCCACCAGCCCTGTTACCCCCTTATCCCGCAGCAGCAAAGCCGCGACCGCCGCCAGCGTCGCCCCCGCGCTATCCCCGCCCACCATCACCCGCGACGCATCCCCGCCCAGCTCCCCCGCATGCGCCAGCACCCACTCTGTCGCCGCCGTGCAATCCTCCACCGCTGCAGGAAACTTATGCTCCGGCGCCAGCCGGTAATCCACCGAAACCACCACCACATCAGCCTCTGTAGCCAACGCCCGGCAGTAAGGATCATGCGTCTCCAGCGTCCCCGTCACCCACCCACCACCATGAAAGAACACCATCACCGGCAGCGGCCCGCGCTCACCACCTGGCGGCGTATAAACCCGCACCCCAATCTCCCTCCCAGCACCCCGAGAAGCAAAATCAGCAGAAGCGGAGCCCTCAGCCTCCACCACAATCGTCCTCGCCTCCACCCGTACCCCGGCGTACTCCGGCATCGCCACAAACCGTTCCATCATCTCCGCCCGATGCTGTCGCGCCAGCTCCGGCGTCAACTCGTGTGTCGGTGGATGGCCCAACGCCTTTGCGGCGTCCAAAAGAGTCTGCAGTTTAAGATCGACAGGCATACAGCCATCCTATCCCGGCACCAATCTCCATCGCAGCCCATCGGAATCTGTCCCGTAGCCGTCTAACCAACAGACAAAAGAGCCCCTGCGCACGCCTGATCCTCCCGGGCACGCGCAAGAACGCATCGCCTCTGTGGAAAATCTGAAGCGCGTAAAAGAGTTAGAAGTGAGTTAGATCCGCCAAACGCCAGGGAAGAGATCACCCAGCCGCTCAGCGGAAGCTAGTTCTGAAAGCTCAGCAGCTCCAGCCGAACCGGGTCGACGCCCATCCTGACCATGTTCAACTGTCTCGCCGCGCCCAGCGACAGGTCGATCACCCTATCGGGGAACAGGACTCCCCGATCCGTAATCGTCACAATCACAGACCGCTTGTTGCGCAGATCCGTCACCTTCACCTTGCTGCCAAATGGAAGGGTCCGGTGCGCTGCCGTCAGTTCATTCTTGTCGAACCGCCGTCCGCTCGCCGTGAGGTGACCCTGCAGGACTTCGCCATACCAACTGGCAAATCCGCTCTTGATGCGGGTTAGAACCGTGATCTTTGGTACAGGCACGGTCGTCACGATCTCCGCCGGGCTGACATCATGCATCGTCACGGGTGTCTCCGCCGCGTAGGCGGATGCCGGAGTGGCGGTGTCGCTCGCAAAGGCCGACAGGACAACCAGCGCAGCCAGCGTAAACGCCGTCCGGCACCTTCCTGTCATCGTTGCTGTACGTTCGTTTCCGGGTGTAAGAACCATAGGCTTAAGTATATGAAATTACGGCATTAAACAGTAATTTTTCGCCACAAAAATGAGCCCCGGTTCACCACACCCAAAGCCTCTTGTCAACCCGTTTTCAGGTTGCCTGGACACCCCAAAAATCTTCTTAAAAATCGCACCCTCCTAAGTGCACATTACAGGCGGGTTAACACGGCCAAATTCCAAAACGGCTAATTTAGGGGGTACCTGGGTCCCGATTTTTTATTTCCTTCGGCGCCGCACACAGGCTCATGTCACGATGGGCGTAGAAAGCGGCCCCGTCGCATCTTCCCAAAAACACCCCTTTTCGCCGCCAACCGTCTCACCAGCGTCGATCGGACAGGGAAGCCGCCAGGTCCTCTTCCGTCAGCAATCCGCCCCGGATGGAGCTCCACCATGTCGCCCCTCAGCCCGGCGTACTTCGCATTTGCCGCCCTCGTCATCACCCTCTTCTGGGTCTGCTTCCGCTGGCAACAAGCACGCCTCTCCCTCCTCCTCGCCGCCAACCTCTTCTTTCTCGCCCGCCTCGCTTGGTTCTACCCCATCCTCCTCCTCGCCGCCGCGTCCATCGACTTCCTCGTCGGCCTCGGCCTCCAGAACATCCCCCGCGCTCAGACACCTCGCCGCCGCGTCCTCGTCTCCGTCAGCGTCCTGCTCAACGTCGGACTGCTCGCCTCCACCAAGTGCATCCCCGTAGCACTCATCGACCTCGGTCCACTCTACCGCTGGGTCTTCCCGCTAAGCCTCTCGTTCTACTGCTTCCAGTCGATGACCTACACCATCGATCTCTTCCGCGGCACCCGCGAAGGAACCCGCAGCTACCTCACCCACCTCACCTCCGCCACCCTCTTCACCGTCATCGTCGCCGGTCCCATCAACCGCATCTCCGACCTCGTCAAGCAGCTCCAACAACCCTTCTCCCTCACCCAGACCCAGGCTGCCCGAGCCTTCCTCCTCATCTCCTCCGGCCTCTTCAAAAAACTCCTCATCGCCGACTTCCTCTCCAACAACATCGCCAACCGCGTCTTCGATACCCCCACCCTCTACAGCGGAGCCGAGGTCCTCCTCGGCGTCTACGCCTACGCCCTCCAGATCTACTTCGACTTCTCCGGATACACCGACATCGCCATGGGCGTCAGCCTGCTCCTCGGCCTCACCCTCCCCGACAACTTCAACCGCCCCTACCAGTCCCTCAACATCGCCGACTTCTGGCGCCGCTGGCACATCACCTTCTCCAACTGGCTCCGCGACTACCTCTACTTCTCCCTCCCCAGTTCCCGCAAGTGGAAGGGTTGGAACTACATCAACCCCATCATCGTCATGGTCTTAGGCGGCCTCTGGCACGGCCTCGGCTGGACCTTCTTCCTCTGGGGTCTCATCCACGGCATCGCCCTCACCACCCACCGCATCTTCCAACAGATTCGCCAGACCAAATACGGCAAGCGTCCCGCAACCCCCATGCCGCGTTGGGCCAGGTACCTCAGCATCTTCGTCACCTTCCACTTCATCTGCTTCACCTGGATCTTCTTCCGTTCGCCCGACGTCGCCACCGCCCAATCCGTCCTTGCCCGTCTCGGCTCCATGACCTTCTCAGTCACCAACATCACCCTCCCCATGCTCGCCGTCATGATCATCGGCGTCGCTCTCCACGCCATCCCAGCCAAATGGTTCGACCGCAGCGTCGAACTCTTCAGCCAAGCACCCTTCGTCCTCCAGGGTGCCGGCCTCGCATCGGTCGTCCTCCTGATCGAACTCCTCTCCGGCCGCGGTTCAACCTCCTTCGTCTACAGCAACTTCTAGCCCATGCCCACCTTCCCCACCAAAACCCTCCAGGCCGTCGCCACCTTCGCCGCCATCCTGCTCGCCGTCCACTACGGCACCGCGGGCAGCAAAGGCCTCGACCCCGCGAGCCTCCGTCCCATCGCCCAGCTCCCTACCGGCCGCGCATCCATCTTCCCCATCGTCAAAGTCGCCCCACCGGCCCTTCCCACCGCCCTCGCCATCCCCGACCCCCTCGCACCCGGCCACAGCACATCCTCCGCCCTCGCCAACTCCTCCCCCGAGACCCAGTTCCTCATCGACGACAACGGCGCGCTCGACCACTTCTACGCCGCCTTGCAAAATCTAAGCTCCGGTCGCAGCCAGCCCACCGTCCGCATCGTCCACTACGGCGACTCGCCCACCACCGCCGACCTCATCACCGGCGACGCCCGCGAGCTCCTCCAGCAGCGCTTCGGCAACGCCGGTCCCGGCTTCATCCTCATCGCCAAACCCTGGGCCTGGTACGGCCACCACGGCGTCGACGTCTCCGGCTCCAACTGGAAGATCGACACCGCCGTCGGCTCCATGCACGAAGCCAACTATGGCCTCGGCGGAGTCATCTTCACCGGCCCCGTCGGAGCCTCCAGCACCATCCACCTCATCGCCCACAACTCCACCTCCATCGAAGTCCAATACCTCGCCCAGCCCAATGGCGGCGCGCTCGACATCACCGCCGACGGCAACCCCGCAGGCACCATCCAAACCGCCGCCGACACCAAGAAGGACGACGCCTCCTCCATCACCCTCCCCGCCGGAACCAAAACCGTAGAACTCACCGTCTCCGGCAACCCCGTCCAACTCTTCGGCGTAGCCTTCAGCACGCAGGAGAGAGGCCTCACCTACGACAGCATCGGCCTCAACGGCGCCTCCACCACGGTTATGTCCCGTGCCTTCAACCCCGCCACCTTTGCCCTCGCCCTCCAGCACCGCAACCCCGACCTCGTCGTCATCAACTACGGCACCAACGAGTCCAGCTACCCCGCCTACGTCGAAAAGCAGTACGAGCCCGAGCTCATCCGCGCCATCGGTCGAGTCCGCGCCGCCCTCCCCAACGCCTCCATCCTCATCATGAGCCCCATGGACCGCGGCGACCGCAGCGGCGACCAGATCTCCACCATGCCCGCCATCCCCGAGATCGTCGCCATCCAGCGGCGCGTCGCCCAGCAGACCGGCTGCGGCTTCTTCAACACCTACCAGGCCATGGGCGGCAACGGCACCATGTCCCGCTGGTACGACGGCCACCCCCGCATGGTCGCCGCCGACCTCATCCACCCCACCCCCCAGGGAGCCCGCATCGTCGCCCAGCTTCTCACCAGCCAGCTCCTGATAGGCTACGAACGGTACATGCAAAATCACGCGACCGCCCAACGCACGTCCCCGCCCATCGCATCCGCCGCCTCGCCCGGCCACTCAGCCAAGCCCACGCCACCTCTCGCGAAGCAAATCAATCCAGCCCACCCGATCGGAGTCCAATAGATGCCGATCACCCCCCCACATCTCCGATACCCAAAGATCAGCCGCACCCTCCTCGCGCTCCTCCTCCTGACTCTCGCCAGCAGCATCACCCCGCGACTACTCCACGCCTCAACCCTCTCCACCACCACGCCTAAACCAAAGCGCGCCCCCGCCGCAAAGCCAGCCAAAACCAAATCCACCAAGTCGAAAAAATCTACCAAGACGGCCACCGCCGTCTCCCTCCGCCCTATCCCGTACAGCAGCCGCGAAGCCATCGCCGCGCGCATCACCCAGAACCTCGCCACCCCTCGCCTCGGCGTCGAAAACCCCAAGGCCCTCCGCCCCTTCTTCGACCAGCTTCATCAAGCCCAGCTCGACCCCCACTCCAGCCTCATCCGCATCATCCAGTTCGGCGACTCCCACACCGCCGCCGACATCTTCACCGGCGCCATGCGCACCCTCTTCCAAACAAAATTCGGCGATGGCGGCGCAGGCTTTCAATACCCCGGCTATCCCTTCACCGGCTATCGCATTCATGGCACCCATCGCGCCCAGTCCACTGGCTGGATCGCCCTCGGCACCCACCTCCGCGACATCGGCGACGGCCTCGTCGGCATGGGCGGCATCAGCCTCTCCACCACCGGAGCAGGGAACTGGGTCTCCCTCGACGCAGACGCCTCCTCCCTCGAAGTCCAGTACCTCATCCAACCCAACGGCGGCACCATCGACGTCTACGACGGCGACACCCAGCTCACCACTATCCCCACCGCCAGCACCGACCCATCCACCGCCAACACCGCAGGCCACTACGACACCACCCTCGCCCCCGGCCCACACCACATCGAAGTCCGCACTACCCAGGAAGCTCCCGTCCGACTCCTCGGCCTCTCCACCGAAAACGCCTCCGGCGTCACCTACGAGGCCGCCGGAATCAACGGCGCAGAAGCCTCGCTCTTCCTCCGCTGGAACGAAGCCCTCCAGCAGACCTTGATGCTCCAGGCCAACCCCGCTCTCATCGTCCTCTCCTACGGCACCAACGAAGCCGGGGATCACAACTGGACCGAAGACTCCTACGCTGCTCTCTTCCGCCGCATCATCGAGCGCTGCCGCCGCCTCGCTCCCAGCGCCTCCATCCTCGTCATCGGACCGCCCGACCGCGCCCTCCACAACGGCCGCCACGGCTGGGCCGCCTTCACCGGAGTCGACCGCATCGTCCAGGCCCAGCGCACCGTCTGCCGCCAGATGAACTGTGCCTACTGGGACCAGCGCGCACGCATGGGAGGCTTCGGCTCCATGCGCGACTGGGTCTCCATCGCCTGGGCTCAGCCCGACCACACCCACTTCACCGCCGAGGGATACAACGAGTTGGCCGGTGCCCTCTTTTCCGATATAGTCCAGCAGTACGACGCCGATCAGGACCCAACCTCCAAGGCCGCAGCAGACAGTTCCGCAAGAGATAAGGCAGCCGCAGACAAGGCTGCAGGAGACGCGCAATGAGCAAACAACCAGGCATCCTCAAGGTCATCCACGCAGTCTCCGACCTCCCCAACGACCCTGCTCCCGATGAGAGCCTCTTCGACTCCGGCACCCTCGACTCGTTCACGTTGCCCGACCTCGTCACCGGTCTCGAGCAGGAGTTCAACGTCAAAATCCCCGACTCCGACCTCGTCCCCGAACGCTTCGACACCGTCACCAAGATCGAAGCCTACCTAACCAGCCGCGAAACCTAGCCTCTATACCCGGCGAAGTGAGCCATTTTTCAGGCTGGAATTTGCAGATTTATTTCATGGGATGAATAGGGTGTTTTGCTGGGGTTTTTGCAAAAACGTGGTGGCTGGGCGTGGTTTCCTGCTGGTGAGTTGTGGTAGTTAGCGTGGTGGATGGTGGTGGCTTAGCGGTCGTATTCAGGATTGAAAAAATGTGACAGGTTTTAGAGATTTATTTTTGAGCCCTGCGGCTGAGGCGGCGCATGAGGCTGCGAGGTAGGGTCTCCGGGGGCGCGAATCGTCTCCCATTCATCAAATATGTCATCCTGAGCGAAGTTTTTCGCGAACAGCCGTAGCTCCAAAACATCCAAACCCAAGCAACAAGCGAATCCTTCGCAGATCAGTCCAAGCATCAGGAGCACGACGATGCCTTACCTACTCTCCTTCGGCCACCACGTCCCGGCTGAAGTCATCACCAACGAAGCCCTCGCCGCCCGCACCGGCCGCGACGCCGTCTCCATCGAAAAGACCACCGGCATACGCGAGCGCCGCTACGCCCCCGCCGCCACCACTGTAGCCGACCTCGGCCTCGCCGCCGCCAACATCTGCCTCGCCAACGCCGCGCTCACCGCCGCCGACATCGGCCTCATCCTCTTCAGCAGCGGCTCCTCCGAGCGCGCCTTCCCCGGCCCAGCCTCGGTCCTCGCCGCCAAACTCGGCCTCACCGCAACCCCCGCCATCGACATCCCCGTCGCCAGCGCCGGCTCCCTTATCGCCCTCGCCTTCGCCGCCGACCTCGCCCCCCGCTACGGCAACGTCCTCGTCGTTGCCTCCGAGATCATGTCCCGCTGCATCTCCGACGCTGACCCGGATACCGCCATCCTCTTCGGCGACGGCGCCGGTGCCTGCATCGTCTCCCCCACCCACGGCTTTGCGAAGATCGCCGACACCTCGCTCTCCACCGACGGCAACTACGCCGACGCCCTCCAACTCCAGCACTCCGGCACCCTCGAGATGAAGGGCCTCTCCGTCATCATGCAGGCCTCTCGCAAGATCCCCCGCTCCATCCAGGATCTCCTCGCCAAAAACTCCCTCACGCCTGCCGAGGTCGGCACCTATCTCATGCATCAGGCCAACCTCAACCTTATCCGCAAGGTAGCCTCCACCCTCCAGCTCCCCGAAGAACGCTTCTTCGTCAACGTCGATCGCTACGGCAACACCTCCTCCGCCTCGCTCCTTATCGCCGCCTCCGAGTGGCACGCCGCCAACCCCGCACCCACTGCGCCCATCCTCCTCACAGCCTTTGGCGCAGGCTTCAACTGGGGCAGCATCCTCGCCCTCCCCGCCTGACTAAGACTCACACCCTGTCGCTAACATGAAGACCATATTCTTCGTCTCGCAGCCGCCGTGCTCTTTGGTGAGCGGAATCAGACTCGCATTATTGCGATATCACTTCCTGCCTCTAGGATGGGAGTGATGGATAAACAGCCTCACGTTACCAAGGTTGACCTGGTTGGAGTCGGTCTCAACGCCACGGATACCGTCATACCTCTGACTTTATTTCCCACCCTTGGCTCCAAGACCGAGTACAGCGAGCGCAGTATCGTGCTCGGCGGCGAGATCTCCACTGCCGTAATCGCCTGCAGCCGCTGGGGGTTGCGCACACGCTACATCGGACGCCTTGGCGACGACGACGCTGCGCGCCTTCACCGTGCCGCCTTTGACGCAGTCGGCGTCGAGAGTCGTATCGTCACGGTGGAAGATGCATCCAGCCCGCAGTCGATCATCCTCGTTGACGGCTCGGGCGAACGCACCGTTCTGTGTCATCGTGATCCCCGCCTGACGATGCAGCCGGAGGACATCGATCGCGAATCGATCACCTCCGCGCGAGCGCTGCTCGTGGATGGCTATCACACCGCCGCAGCGATTACAGCCGCGACCTGGGCGCGCGAGGCAGGTATTCCCGTCATCGCCGATCTGGATGTCATCCGTCCCGGTATCAACGACCTGCTGCCGATGGTCGATTACGCACTTGCCAGCCGTGAATTTCCGACAGCATTGACGGGAGAGCCTGATTTGAAAAAGGCTCTGATGATGCTCCATGACCAGTTTCACTGTCGCCTGACCGGGGCCACACTTGGGCTGGCCGGCATCCTGACATGGGATGGCAAGCAAGCGATTCAGCGTCCAGCCTTCCGGGTCTCCACCGCCGATACCACTGGCGCCGGCGATCTCTTCCACGCCGGATTTGCCTACGGATATCTCCAGGGCTGGCCCATGGAGCGCCAGCTTGACTATGCCTGTGCCGCTGCAGGGCTCAACTGCACCCGTGCCGGAGCGCGTGGCTGCATCGGCACCGTCGATGAGATCTTGCAGCTCATGGAAGCAGGCAAGCGATACGTTACTCCGGAGGTGAGCTGAGGCCTCTTCAATCTCGAAGCGGGAAGAACTATCCCTACTCAGAGAGATCAAGCCTCAGTCCGTCGAGCACCGCCTGAAGAACTAAGCAAACACCAAGCACTGCGGCCTCGACAGAGGAAAGTTCTTCCCCGCGTCCGTCAACTTGCCCGTACGCGCATCGCGAGCCAGCACCGAGATCGTGTCCGAGACCTGATTCGCCACCAGCAGCCATCGTCCGCTCGGGTCCAGCGCAAGATGACGCGGCACCTTTCCGCCGCACGGCATTCGGTCCACCAGCGTCAGTCTTCCATCGCTCGGCGAGATCGCAAACGTGACGACAATATCGTCGAAGCGATCCGTGGCATACGCGAACCGCGCCTCGCGGTCGATCACGATATCGTCGCCGCTGCTCAGCCCCTTGAACTCTGGAGCACGCAACGCAATCTCCTGCATCGTCTCCAGCGTTCCGTGCGTTGCATCCCATCGCAACACCGCCACCGTAGCCGCCATCTCCTCCACGCAATACGCCACCTTGCCGTTCGGATGGAACTGCAGCGCACGTGGCCCCGCACCCGCAGCCGAACGCCACACCGCAGGCTCATGCGGAGTCAGCTTCGCCGTAGCCGCATCCAGCCGGTAGATATGAATCATATCCAGCCCCAGATCGTTCACCAGCAGAAACCGGTTATCCGGCGACAGTGTAACCCGATGCGCATGTGGACCCTTCTGCCGCTCTGCATCCGACCCGCTCCCGCTGTACTGGAAGAACGAGACCGGCGCTGGACTCAACGCCCCTCCCGCTCCCAACGTGTACGAAGCCGCACTGCCCGAGCCATAGTTCGCAGCGAACGCACACCGTCCCGTCGCATCCACCGACACATGGCACGTGCCGCTTCCCATCGAAGCCACCTCGCTCACCTTCGTCAGCCGCGCCGCTCCCCGGTCCAGCGTGTAGGTCGAAACTGCCGCACCCGGCTTGCCCTCATACTGATCCAGCTCATTCGCCACCAGCAGCGTCTTCCGGTCAGGAGCCATCGCCAGAAACGTAGGATTGTCCGCCGCCCCCGCAAGCCCCAGCGCCTTCAACTCACCCGAGCCCGCCTCGAACGTGTAAGCATAGATCCCCTTGCTCGTTCCCGAAGTCTGCGTCCCCACCAGCAGCAGCTTTCCTGCATCCGCCTGCGCAAATCCACGCCGCGCCACCAACCCCACCGCCGCTGAACCATAGACAAACCCACGCCGTGTCATCTGCCGCACACATCCTCCTCGATCCATCCCATCCACCATAACGCGAACTTCAAACGATCGCATCGAGCCACACCCGAACCACATCGCTGACCGTGTAACCCAGGGGAACGATCGGGCATCGCAAGCTGCCGGGGCTAGAGGCGCCGGAAGGAAGATTGACCGCATCCGCAGATTTCCAGATAACCTGTCACCTACAGCACCGTCGAACGAACACACACTAAGTGCCAAGCCCATCCAACTCGCCCTTCGAATCCCTCCGCGGACATCTCATCGTCTCCGTCCAGGCCTCCGAAGGCGATCCCCTCGATGATCTCGACACCCTCACTCGCATCGCCACCTCCGTCCTGCACGGCGGAGCAGGCGGTCTACGCGCCGAAGGCCCCGCCCGCATCGCCGCCTTCCGCGCCCTCACCCCACTCCCCATCATCGGCATCACCAAAACCTACGACGCCCACGGCGACGTCTACATCACTCCCGACTTCGCCTCCGCCCACTCAATCGCCCAAGCCGGAGCCGACATCATCGCCCTCGACTGCACCCTCCGCCGCCTCACCGCCGCCGAGCCCTTCCCCCAGCTCATCCCCCGCATCCACGCCGAACTCCGCCGCCCCGTCCTCGCTGACATCGCCACCCTCGCCGACGCCCTCGCCGCCCAGCAAGCCGGAGCCGACGCCGTCGCCACCACCCTCTACGGCTACACCGCCGACACCGCCAACCACCGCACCCCCTCCTGGCCCCTTGTCGAGTCCCTCGTCAAAAATCTCACCCTCCCCGTCCTCGTCGAAGGCCACATCACCACCCCCGAAGAGGTCGCCCGCGCCCTCGACCTCGGTGCCACCGCCGTCGTCGTAGGCTCAGCCATCACCCGCCCCCAGACCATCACCGCCCGCTTCGCCCACGCCGCCTCCACCCGCAGCGGCCAAACGAAATCACTCGCATAAGAAAACCATATGGCTGTATAGTCAGCTATACGAAATCGCAGCCGCTAGAAATACACCACCGCACCGCAGACAGAGGACAAAGCATGGCACTTGGAGTAGCGGGAGAAAATCCCATCACCCTCGCCGACGCAGGCAGGAAAAACTACACCGTCCCGCTCATGCTGATGGTCTCCCTCTACTTCGGCATCGGCTTCATCACCGCGCTCAACGACATCCTCGTCCCCCACTTCAAAGACCTCTTCCACCTCACCAACGTCACCGCGCTCCTCGTCCAGTTCTGCTTCTTCGGAGCCTACTTCGTCATGTCCGTCCCCTCCGGCTGGATCGTCGGCAGGCTCGGCTACAAATCCGGCATCGTCGTCGCGCTCTCGGTCATGGGCCTCGGCCTGCTTCTCTTCCTTCCCGCGTCGATCATCATCTTCTATCCGCTCTTCCTCTTCGCCCTCTTCGTCGTCGGCAGCGGCCTCGCCCTCCTGCAGGTCGCCATCAACCCCTACGTCGGCGCCCTCGGAACCCCCGACACCGCCGCCTCCCGCCTCAACCTCGTCGGCTTCTTCAACTCCATCGCCACCACCACCGCGCCCCGCATCGGCGCAGCCTTCATCTTCATCGCCGTCGGAGCCACCGCCGCCCAGCTTGCCCACTCCGTCCGCATGCCCTACCTCATCCTCGCCATCTGCGCCTTCGCCATGGCCGCCATCACCGCCCTCGTCCAACTCCCCAACGTCATCGAAAAAGCCGACCCCGCAGCACCCTCCGACGGCGGCAGCGCCTGGCAGTTCAGCCACCTTCGCTTCGGCGCCCTCGGCATCTTCTTTTACGTCGGCGCCGAAGTCGCCATCGGCAGCATCATGATCAGCTTCCTCGGCCAACCTTCCATGGGCGGCCTCTCCCACGAAGTCGCCGCCCACTACGTCTCCTACTACTGGGGACTGTCGATGATCGGCCGCTTCATCGGCTTCATCGCGCTCCGCAAGATCCCCGCCCAGCGAGCCCTCGCCTTCGTCTCACTCCTCGCGGCCCTGCTCATCGCCACCGTCATCGTCACGCACGGCAGCGTCGCCATGTGGGCCGTCGTCTTCTGCGGACTCTTCAACTCCGTTATGTGGCCCTGCATCTTCCCGCTCGCCGTCAAAGATCTCGGACGATTCACCAGCCAGGGCTCCGGCATCCTCGTCACCATGGTCGTCGGCGGCGCAGTCATCCCAGAGATCCAGGGCTTCCTCGCCGACTCCTTCGGCTACCAGCACAGCTACGCCATCGTCCTGCTCTGCT
>NZ_LMUR01000018.1:1649508-1678290 GCF_009765825.1 Granulicella sp. L60
TCGTCGTAGTTGGGACGCGTATAGAAGCCTTATACCGATCTCCACGATACCGCGAACACGCCACCTCAATCGGCGTCTCCTCCGTCGTCATAATCGTGCGCGAGATCGACAGTATGCTCGCCTTCTTCGGAATCGTCAGCAACTCCGACTCCTCCGCCGTCGCCGGCAGTGCCTCGATCACCTCATCCGCCCAGCCCACCCGCACGCCAAAGCTCTCGCGCAGCACAAAGTAGAGCGACTGCTTCGTAAAGTTGATCTTCTCCAGCCCCGGAAACTGCCGCAGCGGAATATGCGACTCCTCCAGCGCCATCGGAATCCCATCCGCAAGCCGCAGCCTTCGCAGCCGCATCACCGTCTCATCGCCCCCCACCCGCAGCTTCTCCGCCAGCTCCTCGGTCGCCTTCACCACCGTCTGCTCCAGCAGCTTCGAGCTCGGCACCATACCCAGATGCTTCATATCCTCGGTAAAGCCGCGCAGATGCATGATGTTCTTCTCCAGCTTCGGCCGCGTCACAAACGTCCCACGACCCTTCTGGCTGATCGCAAATCCGCTCGTCTTCAACCCATGCAGCGCCTGCCGCGCCGTCATCCGGCTCACCTGGTACACCCGTGCCAGCTCCTCCTCCGAGGCCAGCGGATCGCCCGTCGACAGCTCGCCCGAGTGGATCTTCTCCATCAGCGCTCGCTGAATCTGGTAGTACAGCGGAATGAATCCACTCTTATCCAAAGGACGCACAGCCGAAACAGGTGAAACCTCAGACTTTTGCATCTCTCTCCCGCCGCACACTCTCAACAGCCACAACCAGAAACTTAAGCAGTCAACGTCCCTCGCTCATCTCAAGCAGCCAACATCCATTGTTCATGCCGATCCTCCACGCTCTCATCTCCAGCGAAGATCCGCTCAACAAAGACGCCTCCGCCCCGTGATATACGGAATGAAACTCCCTCATAATTTTTAGTCGCATCCCGGGAGGTTGTCTATACGTCGGTCGCTGTCGTTGCGGTTTCCTTTGTTTATTCTTTTGTCTACCCTTTCGCTCGTCATCCCCGAAGGGGATCTGCGTTTGCCGTTGTTGTTGTCGCTGCGGTTGTCGTTGTCGCTGCCGTTGTTGTTGCGGTTGCCATTGCCGTTGTCGCTGCGGTTGCCGTTGTTTGTTCTTTTGGTTGTCATCCCGTAGGGATCTGCTGATGCTCTTGCCGTTGTCGCTGCTTTTGCACTTGCTGTTGCCTCTGAGATAGAGCGAGGCTTCAGCCTCGCGTCTAAAGTCGCCGCGTAGGCGGCCTCCTCTCTGCCGAAGGCCTGAGCGAAAGGCGAAGCCGAAGCGACCAAATTATCGCCTTTGCCGTTGCCTGTTCTCCCGGAAGAGCCAAAACCTGTCAACCCCCAAACCACCATAACTCACATGCCTTCAACAACATCCACCGTGCTTACCAGTTACCCCCAAACCCCTATACTGGATATAGAACTAAAAAAAGAAAGCCACCACCACCCCAAAATCTTTCCCCTTTAGAAACAAATATTTACCCGTAACCCCAATGCTGACTGATATTTACGAACACTGATTTTCGCATCTAATTGAAATGAAGACACTTAGGACACCCTACCCCCAGGGGGAGGGGTACCCCCTGAGCATCTATAACCACAGCCGTTGACCCAGCCCCCGGAACGCGATACACTCACTAAGTTTGGCGTTGCAGCTCCTGTGTCTTTATCTCAAGGGTTGCAGGGACGACAGGCTCAGCCCGGCGGTCATTTTTCTTCGAAAGACTGCGATGGTTTGGCCAGTTCGCTTCAGTGCAGTGCTTCTGTATGCGCCCCATGCAGCACAATCTATTTGAAGGAAGCGGTCAGCGCTCCATCGCGCTACGCTTGAGGTTTAGCTATGTACGCAGTCATTCGCACCGGTGGTAAACAGTATCTGGTCTCGCCCGGCGAGCAGTTGAAGATTGAGACGACCACCACTGAGAACGGCAAGCTCGAGTTCTCCGACATCCTCGCCGTCAGCGGCGAAGCGGGTAAGTTCGAGTCCGATCTCACCGGCGCCAAGGTCCTCGCATCCGTCGTCGGCGAAGGCCGCGGCGAGAAGATCCTCGTCTTCAAGCTCAAGCGCAAGAAGCAGTACAAGAAGATGCAGGGTCACCGCCAGAACTTCGTCGAGGTCAAGATCAACGAGATCCTCGTCAACGGCAAGAGCTTCAAGGAAGAAGCAGCTAAGTAAGCTTCTACAGAGTTTAGATTTTCAGATCCAGTGAGCGCTCAGGCCCTTGAGGGCAGCGCGAAAGAGGCAATCGAATGGCACATAAAAAAGGTTTAGGTTCTTCTAAAAACGGACGCGACTCAAACGCCCAGCGGCTCGGAGTCAAGGTATTCGGTGGTCAAACCATCCTCGGCGGCGGCATCATCGTCCGTCAGCGTGGAACCCCGCTCAAGCCCGGCGCAAACGTCGGCCGCGGTAAGGACGACACCCTCTTCGCCAAGGTCAACGGCATCGTCCGCTTCCAGGACAAGGGCCAGCACGGCCGCTTCGTCAACGTGGACCCGGCTGAACTGACCTCTGTTCCCGTCTAACTCACCACAAATCATCATCGAAAGAGCGCCAACGGCCACGTTGGCGCTCTTTGCTGTTTGGAAGACAATGTCCTGCCGGACGGGCCGCTTACTCAGCGGGAGGTCACTTCGTGACGTGTATACCGGTCACGCGGCTACAGGCTGCAAAGGTCCTCCCGTTGGTCGGAATCATCATCGCCGAGCATCGCGAGGCCCCAAGAAGATGATCCTGCCACGACAAGGTATACCCGTCACGAAGTGACCTCCCCACGAGCAGTGGGCCCGTCCGGCAGGACTCATAGATGTCCCTACTCACATTCAACTGTGAGAGCCATCGACACAACTCCGTCAATTAGGCCAACGGAGCGGCAGCAGCAGCGGCCATCAGCTCCGCACTCGGAGCCGCACGCTCGCCGGAACCGCCTGTAACCATCTCTGCCGTAGCAGCGGCGGTAACCAGCGCTCCAGTCGTAGGCGCACGCTTCACCTTGAAGCACTGCCGGCAAAGCACTGGACGCCCTTGAGTCGGCTTGAACGGCACCGTCGTCTCAATACCGCACTCAGAGCACTCCGTGCGAGTCTCTGTGCGCGACAGACCCGCCGCTGCCGGCCCCGTGGCTGTCTTCAGCCCAACGCCGGCCCGTTTGGACTTGCAGGGCTTACAACGCTTCGGGTCATTCTTGAATTGTTTGTCGAAGAAAAATAGCTGTTCGCCGGCGGTAAAGATAAACTCGCCGCCGCAATCTGCACATGTTAAGAGCCGATCCAGAAATTCCATGCCGCTTCTCCCGTCCTGCGGAAAGGTAGACACTCATCGGACCTGAAGAGACACCCGTCGAGCGGTCAACCTTTGCTGGTGATCGTTGCTTCTGAGATTTTGAAGGGGCCCGAGACCGCGTGTATGCGGGAACTTCTGTATGCCAGTCATGCGAACTAAGACAAGTTCCATCTGCTGGGGCCATCCGATGGCGGGAGTCCATCTCTGGCGGTTAAGGCGGCCGTCTCACGTAAGACTTCGAGTGAGACGGCCTGCCAAAGTTGTAGAGCGGAGATTAGTCCTGCTCCTTACGCACCTTCTTGCGATTGCGCTTACGTGCAAGCGCTTCCTTCACGCGCTTCTTTTCACCTGGTTTCAGATAAAAAGAGTGACGCTTGACTTCCTTGATAATGTCTTCGGTCTGCACTTTGCGCTTGAAGCGCCGCAGAGCATTCTCAAGGGGTTCGCCTTCCTGTACTCGAACCTCAGCCAAGAAAAATACACCTCCAAACAGTCCCAATCGGGATACATCTAGAATACGCCCGTTCCAAACGAAAATGCGATAAATCGTTGGTAACCGTCCGGCGTAGAATCATATTCTATGATTCGGACTTACCAAGGCATTACTCCTGTCGTTCCGGAGACCTGCTACATCGATCCCTCCGCTCAGGTGATCGGAGACGTCGTCCTGGGAGAACAGGCCAGCGTTTGGATGAACGCGGTCGTGCGGGGTGATGTGAACTCCATCCGCATCGGCGCAAAGAGCAACGTGCAGGATTGCGCGGTTTTGCACGGCATGCGCCACCTCTATCCGGTGATCGTGGGAGAGATGGTCACGATCGGCCATAACGCGACCGTACATGGATGTGTGCTTGAGGACGCAGTATTAGTGGGCATTGGAGCAACTGTTTTGAACAATGCTCGGATCGGTGAGGGGTCGATTATTGCAGCGGGCGCGGTGATTCCAGAGCAGATGGTTGTTCCGCCCAACTCCCTGGTAGCAGGTGTGCCTGGCAGGGTGCGACGTACGCTGGGTGATGCGGACCGTGCCCTCATCCTGAAATATGCCCAGAATTATCTGGACTATACGGCGATCTATCTCGCGGAGTAACGTCTGGCGGTCTCAAGCTGTACCCCCCAACCCTACTTTTTTGCGCAAAGTATTCATTAATATTGATTTAGGTTTGGAGTTTAGACGCGGTGTCGACCTTGAAGTAGCTTCAGTCAGACTTAGGCCTCGTGTCTAGGACCAAGTCTTGTCAAATTCTTTCATCAATTCAATGGGTAGTTGAGCTCAACCTCCGTAGAGCTTCGTATGGCAGTCGGTGCAAATGCTAACTCTCTTTTTTGCTCCGGTTTGTGGGAGATCGATGGCTAGCGCGACGGGCATAAAGGCTTGACGGCAGCGTTTTCGTCCCGGTTGTTACACTGAGGGTGATGGCCACTTTGAGAGCAGTACGCGGAACGAGGGATCTTTTGCCTCCGGAGACCACGCTTTGGAATTTTGTGGAAGCGACGGCACGGGCCGTCTTTGCGCGGTATGGATTTGGGGAGATTCGGACGCCGATCTTCGAGGACACGGCACTCTTTGCACGCGGTGTGGGCGAGGAGACCGATATCGTCTCCAAGGAGATGTATACGTGGGAGGATCGTGCGCGGGCCGATAGTGACCGGGCGCAGAGTCTTACGTTGCGGCCGGAGAATACGGCTGGTGTGGTTCGGGCTTACATTGAGCACAAGCTGGGCGACTCCGGGATGCTGCAGAAGTTGTTCTACATCGGGCCTCAGTTCCGGCGCGAGCGTCCTCAGCGTGGGCGATATCGGCAGTTCTGGCAGATCGGGGCGGAAGTGCTTGGACCGGCCTGGTCGGGCGCGGATAGTGCGCTGCGCGATGCGGAGGTGCTGGAGATGCTCTCGACCTTCCTCAACGACTTGGGCGTGAAGGGCTGGAAGCTGGAGGTGAACTCGGTTGGTTCGTCGACCGATCGGCCGAAGTACATTGCTGCGTTGCGCGAGGCTTTGGCTCCAGTGAAGCACAGCATGAGCGAAGACAATCAGAGGCGTGCGGAGACGAATCCACTACGTGTGCTGGACTCGAAGGATGCTGGCGATCAAGAGATCATCAACGGTCTGCCGAAGATCGCGGACTTCCTGGATGATGCGAGCAAGGAGCACTTTGCGCAGGTGCTTGCGGCGCTCGATGCTTGCGGTGTTGCTTATACGGTGAATCCGAGGCTAGTTCGCGGTCTGGACTACTACACGCGAACGACGTTCGAGTTCACGGTTCCGGATGGAAGCGGTTTGGGGACGCAGAATGCGTTGCTCGGCGGCGGAAGATACGACGGATTGTCGGAGATGCTTGGCGGTCCGAAGGCTCCCGGAATCGGGTTTGCCATCGGCGAGGATCGGCTGATCCTGACGCTGCAGGCTCAGGCTGAAGCGGTTGTGGAGCGGAAGCTGGACGCGTTCGTGGCTCCGATGGGAGTTGCGCAGAACGCAGCGGCGCTTCGTTTGGCGCAGGAGTTGCGGAGCGCAGGACTTGCGGTTGAGGTTGGCGATGGAGGATTCCGGCTGAAGAAGTCCTTCGAGGTTGCCGATAAGCTGGCTCGACGCATGGTGATTGTGGGCGAAGATGAGGTTTCGTCGGGTATTCTGACGGTGAAAGACTTTAGCGCAGGCGAACAGACCAAGGTAGCGCGAGCGGATCTAGCGGATGCGCTGCGCCGTTGAGCTTTGGCAGTTGGTCATGCAACATCGAAATTTGAAAGTGAATCAATCATGCTGGATTTCTTAGGTAGTCTGCAGCGGACACAGATGTGTGGCGCGCTTGGCGTGGAGCAGGACGGTCAGGACGTGGTTCTGATGGGTTGGGTGAACCGTCGGCGGGATCATGGGAATCTGATCTTTCTCGATGTGCGGGACCGCACGGGGATCACGCAGGTGGTGCTGGACAAAGAGGTCTCGGGCGAGGCGCATGCGAAGGCTGAGGCGGCGCGTTCGGAGTACGTTGTCGCGGTGAAGGGCAGGGTGCGTCGGCGCGGTGCGGGGCTCGACAACCCGAACATGGCGACGGGACAGATTGAGGTGGTCGCGAGTGAGCTGCTGCTGCTGAACGAGTCGAAGACGCCTCCGTTCTCGCCTGCCGAAGACGCGATTGCGAACGAAGAGGTTCGGCTGAAGTATCGCTATCTGGATCTGCGTCGTCCGCAGATGCAGCATAACTTCGAGCTGCGCAGCAAGGTGGCGATGGCGATTCGAAACTATCTTGTGGACCAGGGATTTCTGGAGATTGAGACTCCTTTCATGACGCGGTCTACGCCTGAGGGAGCGCGCGACTACCTGGTGCCGAGCCGGGTGCATGCGGGGCACTTCTATGCGCTGCCGCAGTCGCCGCAGATCTTCAAGCAGATCCTGATGATCTCGGGATTCGATAAGTACTTCCAGATTGCGCGTTGCTTCCGCGATGAAGACCTGAGAGCGGATCGGCAGCCGGAGTTTACCCAGATCGATCTGGAGATGTCGTTTCCACGGCAGGAGATGGTGTTCCGCGTGGTGGAAGGGTTTCTTACGGCGGCGTTCGCTACGGCGGGCATCTCGTTGACGACTCCTTTCGTGCAGATGACGTATGACGAGGCGATCAAGAACTACGGGATCGACAAGCCGGATATGCGGCTGCCAGCGATGGTCGATTTGACCGACGAGCTGACGCCGGAGCTGCGCGAGACGTTGAAGATTGAGAAGGCGCTGCCGGTGCTTGGGTTTGTGATTCCTGAGGCTGGTACGTTGAGCGGCACCCAGAAGCGCGGGTTGGTGGATGAGATTCGTCTGGCGTTTGGCGACTGCGGTCTCGACTTTCTGGATGTGGCTCGGTTGAAGACGAACGCTGCTTTCGCTCCGCTGGCGGAGACGATTGAGCGCAAGGTAAGTGCGGCTGCGGCGGATCTGATCGTGGTGACTACGCCGAAGCTGGGAATTTCGGAGAAGCATTCCAAGGGCGAACTTTATGGCGAGTTGAAATACGCCCCAAATTGGTTCAGCGACCGATTGGAGATAGCGATCTACAAGCGGGTTGGTGCGTTGCGGTTGCAGCTTGCGGCGAAGTTCGCGGATAAGCATGGGCGGTTTGTGAAGACGGGGACGGAGGCTGATTTCAAGTTTCTCTGGGTCACCGACTTTCCGATGTACGAGTGGGACGAGGAGACGAAGGTGTGGAACGCGGCGCACCATCCGTTTACGTCTCCGCATGAAGAGGACATCAAGGCCGGGCGGCTGACCAGCGACAAGGGCGCAGTGCGGGCGCTGGCGTACGACATTGTGCTGAATGGAACGGAGCTTGGTTCGGGCTCAATTCGTATTCACCGGCAGGATGTGCAGGCGGAGATCTTCCGTTCGCTGGGCATGTCGGATGAAGAGGCCAAGGAGAGGTTCGGCTTCTTTCTGGATGCGCTGGAGTATGGCACGCCTCCTCATGGCGGGATTGCGCTGGGGCTGGACCGGATTGTGATGATCCTTGCCGGTGCGACGAGTCTGCGTGAGGTGATTGCGTTCCCGAAGACGGCGAAGGCGATCGACTTGATGGTGGATGCGCCGAGTGTGCCGACAGAGCAGCAGATGAAGGAGCTGCATCTGAAGACGGTTACTCGGAGCTGAAAGACTTTGTCCTGCCGGACGGCCCACTGCTCGTGGGGAGGTCACTTCGTGACTTGTATACCCCTTTGGGTGGCCCTCCCGTTGGTCGGGAATAAAGATGATTCCGACCAGCGGGAGGACCTTATGTGCTGTGCTGCCACGGTAAGGTATACGCGTCACGAAGTGACCTCCCGCTGAGTAAGCGGCCCGTCCGGCAGGACTATATCTTCTAGTCAGCTTTTTCGTAGCGATCGTATATTTCGATTACTGAGCCGAGTTCCGCGAGGTCGAGCCCGTCGGGCGTGGATTCTACCGAGCGGACGACGTCGGGGGTGTCGGGCGCGATGTTGAGCCGGGCGGCGTTGCTGGAGGCAAGCTGGAGGCCGTAGAGGAGCGTTGCCGCACGCTTCGGGTCGATGCGGTTGGCTGCGAGCGCGTTGATGACGACGGAGAGGGCGAACTGGACGGATTCGCGGTCTTCGATGGCGCAGAGCTCGAGGTCGCGGCCGATGTTGAAGTAGGGCCGGGTGGCCTCGTTGGGACGGTAGTTGATTTGGCGGGCGTGAAGACGGGTGTGGAAGTAGCAGAAGGGTGCGTCGGTAAGGGCGACAGCGCGGCACTGGAGGCCGTTGGTCTTGATGTGGCGGCAGACTGGAAGCTCGTACATGGTCTTGCTCCTTTGGGGGTACCCCTCCCCCTGGGGGGTGGGTGGTTAAAAGTTGAATGATTGCAATGAGATAGCGAAAATGGGTCTCGCTAAATATTTGCAATCATGGGGGTTACGGGTAAATATTTGTTTCTAAAAGAGAAAGCCCCGGCTGGTGGCCAGGGCTTTCTCTTTTTCAGCTCTATATCCAGTATATGGGCTGGAGGGGAACTAGTACGTAAGGTGGATCTTGTTGATTGGGATGGGGTTAGGGGGTTTTGGGGGTTGACAGGTTTTTGGCTAGTGGATGGGATGGAAGGTTCGTCGCCAGCGAGTGTCGGTGAGGAGGTGGGTGAGCTGATGGAGGGCGAAGGCGGTTTGCTCGGCGAGGGTGGTTTTGTACATCTGGTCGTCGGGGGTGACGAAGGACCAGTAGACGAAGAGGGGGCGGACGATGAGGTTGGCGCGGTTGACGAAGCCCCAGTAGCGGCCATCGAGGCTGTTGGTGCGGTTGTCGCCCATGACGAAGTAGCTGTCGGGTGGGACGACGAGGTCTTCGCCGTGGATGTGGGTGGGGAGTTCGAGCGACCACTGGGCTGTGACGTTGGGGCGGTTGAGGGGGGAGATGGCGGGGAAGTCGTCGCGGTAGGGGTCGTAGTTGGCGAAGGTGGGCTTGGCGGTCTGGGGCTCGTTCTGGGCGACGCCGTTGAGGTAGACGATGCCGTTGCGGAGGTGGATGCGATCTCCGGGGATGCCGACGACGCGCTTGACGAGGATGGATTCGGTGCCGTCTGGCTCGAGGACGGGCTTGTAGAAGACGACGGGTTCGCCGCGCTGGAGCTCGCGATAGGGGATGAGGCGTGGGCCGGAGGTGGGTGGCGCGAGGGTGGCGCGGTCGACGAGAACGTGGTCGCCGACGAGCAGGGTGCTGGCCATGGATCCGGAGGGGATGACGAAGTTTTGAAAGACGAAGGTGAGTGCGAAGAGAGCGAGGATGACGGTGCTGCAGAGGGAGGCGACGGATTGGAGGCGGGTTTCGGTTTCAGGCTGCGTGGTCTGTGGCTGCGTCGATGGGGATGTCATCGTTCCCTCTTTCCGCCTGGTGAAGGAGCGCGGTGATGGAAGGGTATCGCAGGATGGGGATTGGGGCTAGTTGAGTGTGCGATGCTGGGCCGCTTTCATGGTGGCCAGCGGTGAGTTCGGTTTGCGACTGCCGCAGATTCCCCTAGGGAATGACAGCAAAAGTGACAGCGATTGAGTTAGTAGGCGCTGGCCTGGGTTAGTTTGTCGAGAGCGGCGGAGTCGAGGCGGAGGTCTACGGCGGCGAAGAGGCTTTCGAGCTGATCGGTGGTGGTGGCGGAGGCGATGGGGGCGGTGATGGTGGGTTGGGCGAGGAGCCAGGCGAGGGCGATGGTGGCGGGTTTGGCGTTGGTCTCGGCGGCGACTTCGTGGAGGGCTTTGAGGATCTTTTTGCCGCGGTCGTCGAAGTATTTTTCTACGCGGGTGCCGCGGTTTGCGCCCTTGGTGTCGTCGATGGACTTGTACTTGCCGGTGAGGAAGCCGCTGGCGAGGGAGAAGTAGGGGATGACGCCGAGGTGGAAGCGTTTGGCGACGGGGGCGAGGGTCTGCTCGTAGTCCTGGCGGGTGTGGAGGTTGTACTCTGGCTGGAGGGTCTGGTAGACGGGGAGGTGGTGCTGATTGGCGATCTCGATGGCCTGGGTGAGGCGGCCGGAGGTGTAGTTGGAGGCGCCGATGATGTGGACTTTGCCTTGCTGGATGAGCTGGTGGTAAGCCTCGAGGGTCTCATCGATGGGGGTGGATTCGTCGTCTTTGTGGGACTGGTAGAGGTCGATGTGATCGGTCTGGAGGCGCTTAAGGGAGGCTTCGACGGCCTGGAGGATGTAGCGCTTGCTGAGGCCCTGTTTGCCGTCGCCCATGTCCATGCCGACCTTGGTGGCGAGGACGATCTTGTGGCGCTTGCCGGACTGTTTGAACCACTGGCCGAGGATGGTCTCAGACTCGCCACCGTGGTTGCCGGGGAGCCAGCGGGAGTAGACGTCGGCGGTGTCGATGAAGTTGAAGCCGCGTTCGGTGAAGACGTCGAGGATACGGAAGGAGGTGGGGGCGTCGATGGTCCAGCCGAAGACGTTGCCGCCGAGCATGAGGGGGACGATCTGGATATTGGAGGTGCCGAGTGGTCGGGTCTGCATGTGTGCCTCAATTTGTTGGATGCAGGAAAGGCGCTACGGTCAACTTCCCAAAGACCTGCTTATAGTTTGCGTTCAACACCCCCTCAGCGTCCTCGCATGTAAGGTAAATTTTCTTCTCGCCAGCGAACTCCGGCGCAAAGTCCAGCGCCAGCTGTATGGTCAGATCGTTCCCCGAGACTATCGCGGAGGACTCGCGTGCTATGACGGCGCACTGTGAGTTGCTTACCGTATCTTCTGATCCGGCCTTCGCGGACTGCTTCTCCCACTCTCCGCCCAGATTCGTCGTCACCCGAATTGTGCTTGCTGCGAGCTCATAGTGAACGATGCACTCTTTGGATGACCATCGCGAGTGACCTCCGGGTGTCACATCGCTCGACATCACGGAGATTGTGACGGTCCGGATATGAGCTCCGCCCCTGGGGTCGCGAAAGATCGCCGTCAATCGCTGTACGGCACCGTTCTCCGGTGAGACCGTCAGGGAGATTGGAAGCGAAGAGTCCATTCTTATCGGGGCGGGTCGTTTGCAGCCGCTTATCAACACAATCGAACAGGCAACTGCGGAGAGCATAGGGAGGCGCATCGTCTATCCTTCACCTTCAGGCGAGGCTAAAAGCCAGGCCATACGGTTATATCGGATTCGACTCGGCCAGTTGTCACCGCGGGCCGCGATGCCTTGTGAGAGCAGGAAGCGGTAGAAACGATCGGATTCGCGGCGATTTCGCAGGTGAAAGCGGTTTGCCGGGCTAGTTCGTCCAGTGCTTGGCTAGTTCATCCAGCGTTTGTCGTTGGGGTTCTTGCGGAGCTCGTCTGGGTCGACGTAGCGGCCGTCTTTGTCGAAGTGGACTTCGCGGTTTTGTTTGCGCATGTAGACCTCGAACTTGCGGGCGGCGCGGCGGCGCTTCCAGCGATAGTAGTTGTTGCGGACGCCGAAGTAGCGCTCGGAGAGGCCGAAGGCGAGGCCGCGGCGGGGGGCGAATTTGACGTAGAGGAAGCCGCAGAGTGCGCCGGAGAGCTGGAGGAGCGCGCCGAAGGTGTCGGCCTGTTTGAGCAGGAGCGCGATGGCGATGAGGATGTAGATCGCGACCATGTACTTGGCCTTGATGCGGAGGACGAACCAGAGGAGAAACTCCTGATCGCCGAAGAGCATGCCGATGGCGACCATGAGGCCGAAGATGCCGGACCAGGCTCCGATGGCGACGAGGTCGGGACGGAGGCCGAGGAGGTGGGTGAAGGAGAGTGCGGAGGCGAGGATGGCTCCGCCGATGACGGAGGTGAAGTAGAGTTCGGCGAGCCAGCGGCCACCGAAGGCGGTCTCCAGAAGGGAGCCGGTGAACCAGAGGGTGAGCATGCCGAAGAGGACGCTGAGGAGGCCCTGATCGATGAAGGCGTAGGTGAGGAGTTGCCAGACTTCGCCGTGGGCGACGGCGAGAGGTTCGAGGAGGAGATGGCCGCGGAGGACGGCTTCGAGGACGGGGGCGAGCCAATGGAGGAGGCCGAGGGTGAAGAAGACGGCGATGTTGGCGAGGATGAGCTTGCGCGTGGTGCCTTCGAAGGCGGGGAGACTGAGCGAGATGGGGCCAGAGCGAGGCATGTGAGCTTATTTCATCATAGGCGCAGGGTGGCTGCGTTGGGGATGGGGAAAGATATGTCCTGCCGGACGGGCCTCCTGCACGGAGGGTGGTCACTTCGTGACTTATATACGCCTTCGGGTGGGCCTCCCGTTGGTCGGCTTTAGATTCCGACCAGCGGGAGGAGTATGGTGCTCGTGCTGCCACGGCAAGGTATACGCGTCACGAAGTGACCTCTCGCCGAGTAGGCGGCCCGTCCGGCAGGACTATTGGGTGACCGCTTTTGGCGCTGGGCGAGGGCCGCGTTCGGGGGTGGGCAGGACGGCGGTGCTGCGGTGGCCGGCTGGGTCGACGGAGCGGACGGCGAGGACTACGTTGTCCTTCGAGACAGCCAGCTTGAGGCTGTGGGCTGCACCGGCGGAGGCGAACATGGTCCAGGTGGGTTGATCGGAGGGACGCCAGACGACCTCGTAGGTGGCGTTGGCGGGGGCGCCGGCGGGTGGGTCCCAGGTGAGCTCGGAGTTATTGTCGAGGCCGGAGGTGAGGATGTGGACGTTCTGCGGGACGCCGGGTGCGGAGGCGAGGGTGGCGAGGGTCGCGGAGTTGAGGCGGGTGACGTTGGCGACGTAGTGGAAGTCGACGAACTGGAGGAGGTCGCCGTACTGGATGCCGTTTTCTACGCGGACGTCCTGATGTTGATGGTTGAAGTTTTCAGCCCACTCGGTGAAGCGGACGGCGGCGAAGCCCTGCTGGTTGAAGCTGGTGTGGTCACCGCCGCGGAGGAAGCGGTCGCGGCGGAAGATGAGGACGGGATGGAAGGCGGGAACCATGTGCATGGCCATGCTGTGCGGACGGCCTGCGGGGGTGTTGGCGGAGAGGCGCTGGGAGGTGGGCTGGAAGTAGGTAGAGGAGACGTCGGCTACGGTGCGGGCGAGTTCGCGCGAGGGGGAGTCGCCTTCGGCGCCGAGGTTCTGGATGGCGCGGATCTGGTCGGGGGTGGCGTTGGCGGGGACGCCTTCGGAGAAGACGCGGACGGCGGTCTTGTCGGCGATGTTGGGTGCGGTGTCGTTGCCGGGGGTGGTGTCGCCGCCGACGATGTCGTTGTTGAGGACGGCTTCGAGCTGCCAGTTTTCTGACTTGGCGAGTTTGGCGAGGTGAGCGCTGCCGTTGAGGCCTTGTTCTTCTCCGGCGACGGCGACGAAGACGATGGTGCTGGGGAGTTTGAGGGCGCTGAGGACGCGTGCGGATTCGAGGGAGACGGCTACGCCGCTGGCATCGTCGTTGGCTCCGGGGGCGGGGTCGTGGGTGTTGGCGTTGAGGGTGTTGCGGGAGTCGTAGTGGCCGGTGACGAGGACCATGCGGGCGGCCTGGGCGGGGTCGGTGCCGCGGAGGATGGCGTAGACGTTGGTGATTTTGGTGGGCTTGGTGATGCGGGCGTTGGGTGCGGTGCCGGCGGGTTCGATGAAGTCGTCGCGTTTGACTTCGAGGCAGTTGTTGCAGGCGGCGGAGTAGCGTTTGAACTCGGACTCGATCCAGTCGGCGGCGGCGCTGACTCCGGTGTTGGGAGCGAGGTCGGTGTCCATGCTGGAGAGGGTGCTGCGATTGTTGAAGGAGACGAGCTTTTCGATGGTGGCGTGGATGTGGTCGGCGGAGACCTGCTGGATGGCGGCGGCGATGGCAGGGTCGACGGGCGCGGGGGCGATGGGCTGGCCGGTAGGAAGAGGCTGCTGGGAGTGCAGGTTAGACGGCAGGAGGATGAGGGAGAGAAGCGCGGCGGTGGAGGCGAGGCGGTTGAGACGGGCGTGGAGGTTGGGAAGGGCAGGGTGGCGCGGGGCGGGGGTGCGGTCGTTCACGATTGGGACTCCTTCTTGGGGAACCTTGAGGATGTGTGCATCGTATGCTTGACGAATGGGCGGGATGGCCGCTAAATAAAAGCGGGGGTATTCGCGACTGTCAGTCCTGCAATTTTATAGGCGGCGGTCTTGTTGGCGGATAACGAACCGAATACTGGAGGATGGATCATGGCTGTTGTATGTCCGGAGTGCGATAACCCGATTGTTGTGGACGCCGATGAGGTGGAAGAAGGCGAGTCTGTGCAGTGCGATGAGTGCGGCGCGGATCTTGAGATCGTATCGGTCGACCCACTGGAGCTTGCTGCGGTGGACGAGGGTGGATACGATGACGAGGATCTTGGGCATGGGGTTGTAGACGAAGAAGAGTAGCTGAAAGATTCCGCAGAGGGAGCCGTATACTGAAAGTTATGAGGCATACAGGTCTTTCGCTACATTCTTTTGCAGGCAGGGTGGTCCTTGGCTCGTGTGTGATGTCGGCTGTGTGGATGGCTGCGCCCGGTGGTGTGGGTGCGGAGCAGCAGCGTGGGCCGACGCAACGGATTGTGCAGGGAAAGGTGATGGGTGCGAGCGGCGCGGTGAATGGCGCAGTGGTGTACCTGAAGGACGACCATAGCCTTGCGGTGAAGAGCTACATCACCGACAGCGATGGCGGGTACAGGTTCGGGCAGCTTGCGCAGAGCACGGACTATGAACTGTGGGCGGAGAGCAACGGAAAGAAGAGCGCGGTGAAGACGATCAGCTCTTTCGATAGTAAGAACCAGTTTTATATCAACTTGAAGATCGACTCGAAGTAGGGTCTGCTTCGCAAAAAAGATGGCGCTGGATCTTGCGATCCGAGCGCCATCTTTTTGTTGGGGGAGGGATTAGTCGGCGATGCCTGGGTTGGGCGGGTCGATGCCGAGCGCGGTGGCGAGAGCGATGAGGTGGTCCTGCTCCTGCATGAGGATCTCGCGGATGGATTCGCCGATGGAGAACTCGTTGAGTTCGTCGCACTGACGGACGCGGCGGCGGTACTGGGCGATGGTCTCGCGCTCGTTGTCGAGGTCGAAGCGGAGCATGTCCTCGTTCTTCTCGGAGGTCTTGACGGGCTTGGGGGTGACGGAGGGCATGCCGCCGAGGTAGTCGATGTGGTTGGCGAGGGCGAGGGCGTGGGCGAGCTCTTCGGTGGCGTGAACGGCGAGCTCGTCGGCGATGTTCATGTACTGGGCTCCCTTGAGGACCTGGGAGTAGTTGACGTAGGCGATGATGGCCTGATATTCGCGGGAGAGATCTTCGTTGAGGAGGTCGATGAGTTTTTCGCGGGTGATCGCGGTCTTCGGTGCGCTTGCATTTTCGGACATGTATTCTCCAGTGCTTTCTGCGGTCTTGTGTTTGAGATGCAGTAAAGCTGGATGGAGTTTGTGGGGCGGGTTTTCGGGCCGAAGAGGTGGCCTGCCAGCCGGGCCCTCTGCTCGTGGGGAGGTCACTTCGTGACTTTTGTATCCCTTTGGGTGGGGCTCCCGTTGGTCGCTTGGGGATTTGCCGCTAGGTTTGCAGGGAGGGGTAGTCGGTGTAGCCGGTGGTGCCCTGGGCGTAGAAGGTGGTGGACTCGGGGCGGTTGAGGGGTGCGTGTTTGGCGAAGCGGATGGGCAGGTCGGGGTTGGCGATGAAGAGTTTTCCGAAGGCTACGGCGTCGGCTTTGCCCTGGTCGAGGAGCTGCTGGCCGGTGGCCTGGTCGATGGCCTCGTTGGCGACGAAGATGCCGCCGAAGGCTTGCTTGAGGGTGGGGCCGAGGGAGTCGGGAGCGACGTGTTCGCGGGCGGCGATGAAGGCCAGTTTGCGCTTGCCGAGTTCGCGGGCGAGGTAGGTGAAGGTGGCGGCGGGGTTGGAGTCGGAGATGCCGTGTTCGTCGCTGCGGGGGGCGAGGTGCAGGCCGACGCGGCCGGGGCCGAAGACGGAGATGGCAGCTTCGGCGCACTCGAGGTGGAGGCGTGCTCGGTTTTCGATGGGTCCGCCGTACTCGTCGGTGCGGTGGTTGGAGCCGTCCTGAAGGAACTGGTCGAGGAGGTAGCCGTTGGCTCCGTGGAGCTCGACGCCGTCGAAGCCTGCAAGCTGGGCGTTCTGGGCGCCGCGGCGGAAGGCTTCGATGATGCCTTTGACTTCGCTGAGCTCGAGGGCGCGTGGCGTTGGATAGGCGCGCTGCGGACGCAGGAGGCTGACGTTGCCGGTGGCGGCGATGGCGGAGGGGGCGACGGGGAGCTGGCCGTTGAGGAACTCGGGGTCGGAGATGCGGCCGACGTGCCAGATCTGGGCGAAGATGCGGCCTCCAGCGTTGTGGATGGCGGCGGTGATGGGCTTCCAGGCTTCGGTCTGTTCGGCGGACCAGAGGCCGGGGACGTTGGCGTAGCCTACGCCGAGGGGGTCGATGGGGATGCCTTCGGAGATGATGAGGCCGGCGGAGGCGCGCTGGGTGTAGTACTCGGCCATGATGGGCGTGGGGACGTGGTTGGGGGTGCCGCGCAGGCGAGTGAGGGGAGCCATGAAGACGCGGTTGGGAAGGTGAAGATCGCCCAGTTGAATGGGGTCGAGAAGGTTCGGCATGCTGCTCCTTGGTGCTGCTTCGAGATTGGATGTGGAGGGGTTAGGAAGGATGCGGATGTGCCGGACGGGATCAGGACGGGATCAGAAGGGGGAGGTGATGATCCGGATGTTGCTAGTGGGCTCCGGTCATGGCTTTGAGGTAGAGGTAGGCGAACTGAACTCCGGCGTAGTAGGAGTCGATGCCGAGGCGTTCGTCGCGGCCGTGGGCACGCTCGTCTCCATCTTCGATGGCCATGCCGGAGAATCCGTAGCTGGGGATGCCGGCGGCCATGGTGTAGATGCTGTCGGAGGCCCCGGTTTCCATCTCGGGCAGGATGGTGAGGCCGGGCCACATGATGTTGGCTGTCTCGCGGAGGGGCTTGAAGACGGCTTCGTTGAGGGGCGGCGGCGGTGCGGCGGCGCGGTCGGAGCCTTTGCCGAGTTCTATACCCGCGTTGGAGGTGTAGGAGACGGTGAGGGTGGGGTCGGCGAAGATGCGGATGAGATCCTGGCGGACTTCTTCCTGCGAGTGGCCGGGGAGGATGCGGCAGTTGATGTTGGCCTGGGCGCGGCCGGGGAGGGCGTTGGGTGCGTGTCCGGCGGAGACCATGGTGGCGACGCAGGTGGTGCGGACGGTGGCGTTGTAGATGGGTTTGGCGGAGAGGCGCTGGATGGCGGCGGGATCAGGGGGTGTCTTGAGGATGGCGTGGATGTCGTTGGCTTCGTCGCTGGAGACGAGGGTGGCGCGGGTGGTGAGTTCGGCGCGGGTGACTTCGTTGAGCTCGAAGGGGAATGGGGATCTTTCGAGGCGAGCGAGGGCGTCGGCCAGGCGGTAGATGGCGTTGTCCGGGGTAGGGAGAGAGCTGTGGCCGCCGGGGTTGGTGGCGGTGACGTGGTAGTCGGCGTAGAGCTTTTCGGTGGCTTCGACGCCGAGGAGGATGGGCTTGCCGTTTTTTGTGGTGAGGCCGCCGGAGTCGGGATTGAGGGCGAACTCGGCGTTGATGAGGTCGGGATGGTTTTTCAGGAGCCAGTCGACTCCGTTGGATTTGCCGCCTTCTTCGTCGGCGGTGAGTGCGAGGATGAGGTCGCGGTCGGGGACGTAGGCTTCGCGCTTCATGCGGATGAAGGCGGTGACCATGGCGGCGTCGGAGTCTTTCATGTCCTGGGTGCCGCGGCCATAGAAGAAGCCGTCCTTTTCGGTGAAGACGAATGGGTCGGTGGTCCAGTCATCGCGTTTGGCTTCGACGACGTCGGTGTGGCAGATGATGAGGACGGGTTTGAGCGTGCTGCCTGCGCGGCCGTGGATACGTGCGACCATGTTGCCCTTGCGCGGGTTGGGGCCGAAGATAACGACGTCTGCGGGGGAGAAGCCGGCGTCGAGGAGGCGCTTGCGCATGGCTTCGGCGACCAGGGTGGTGCTGCCGATAGAGTCGGTGCTGTTGATCTCGATGAGCTGCTTGAAGACGTCGTGGGCCAGCTGGCGGTTTGCAGGATCGAGCGTGGTCTGCTGCGCGTGAAGATTGGGTGCGACGAGCATCGCCGCGAGGATGCAGCTAGTCTTGAGCTTCATGCTTGCTCCTGGAGTGGGTCTGACCCCTATCGTTGCACAGGTTTGGAGGATATGTCCTGCCGGACGGGCCCGCTGCTCGCGGGGAGGTCACTTCGTGACTTGTATACCCCTTCGGTTGGCCCTCCCGTTGGTCGGGAGCAATCATGATTCCGACCAGCGGGAGGACCTTAGGTGATGATCCTGCACGACAAGGTATACGAGTCACTAAGTGACCTCCCGCTGAGTAAGCGGCCCGTCCGGCAGGACATTGTCTTTTAGAGCGGGAAGGACTTGAGCCATGTGCGGAAGTCGGCGCCTAGTTGTGGGTGCTTGAGGGCGAACTCGACGGTGGCGCGGAGGAAGCCTTGTTTGTCGCCGGCGTCGTGGCGCTTGCCTTCGTAGCTGAAGCCGTAGACCTTTTCGTGCTGGAGGAGGGCCTTGATGCCGTCGGTGAGCTGGAGCTCGCCGCCTGCGCCGGGGGTGATGTGTTCGAGCATATCGAAGATGCGCGGGGTGAGGATGTATCGGCCGATGATGGCGTTCTGGCTGGGAGCCTCGGAGGGCTTGGGCTTTTCGACCATGTTTCTGACGGCGAGGAGGCGCGGATTTTTGGGGTCGGGGGTGCAGTCGAGGCAGCCGTAGTTCTGGATGGCGTCGCCTTGGACGACCTCGGAGCCGAGGATGCTGGATTGGGTCTCGTTGAAGGCTTCGACCATCTGCTTCATGCAGGGGGTGGAGGCGTCGACGATGTCGTCGGGGAGGAGGACGGCGAAGGGTTCGTTGCCGACGAGCTCTTTGGCCATGAGGACGGCGTGACCGAGGCCGAGGGGTTCGGCCTGGCGGGTGTAGGTGATCTTGGCGAGCTTGGAGACGGAGCGTGCGACCTCGAGGAGGGCGGTCTTGTTCTTGGCGGCGAGGGAGGCTTCGAGCTCGGGGCTGCGGTCGAAGTGGTCTTCCATGGTGGTCTTGCCGCGTCCGGTGATGATGATGATCTCGGTGCAGCCGGCGGCTACGGCCTCTTCGACGCCGTATTGGATGAGGGGCTTGTCGACGAGGCAGAGCATCTCTTTGGGCGTGGCCTTGGTGGCGGGAAGGAAGCGGGTGCCCATGCCTGCGGCGGGGAAGACGGCTTTGCGGATTTTTTGGGGAGTCATGAGGTCCTTAAGTCGAGCTTGATGTGAGACATGCTAACAGGGCGAGATGAAGGATGGGATAGCACCAAAGAGTGCGGGTGCGTGGTCTCTTTCCAGGTCTTTTGATCGCCTATGAAAGGGAGGGAACAGGCTACGCTGTAAGTGCGGGTTTGAGTCTGGACATGTTTCTTATGGGCTTTGCGCGCTGAATCCGCGATAGACGCTTCGGTGTATTCATGGCTTCCCACAGGTCAGTCCGGCGCTGCGTGTTGAGCCAGAAGTCCGCAGAGTTGCCGAAGACGCGTCCGAGGATTAAAGCTGTATCTGCAGTGACGGCGCGGCGGTTCCGGCAGAGCTCGTTGATGTGCTTTCTTGGCAGCCCTGTTTTTTCCGCCAGTTCAATCTGATTGAGGTTCAGGGGTTCCATGAACTCTTCCGCTAACATCTCCCCTACTGTGACTGGTTTTCTTTTTGTGTTCCACATGAAGGCTCTCCGTCCTGGTATCCAGGCTCGCTTCGTTTTCTCTGCTTCTCTGCGCGATTCAAAGCATTACCGCACAATGCTAAACATGGCTATTACCGGTAAGAGTGGTTGTCCAAGGAAACATAGGTGGCTTTGCCGTCGTTCCATTTGAATATCAGGCGCCATTGGTCGTTTACTCGTATGGAGTGCCAGCCTTCTAATTTACCCTTCAGTCTCTCGAAGTGGTTGCTTGGTGGGACGCGAAGGTCTGCGTCGTTGGTTGCATCGTCGATCAACTGCAGTTTGCGGAATAGCCTCTCTTCCAGGTCGGCTGGAATCTTCTTCGAACGGGTGTCGTTTTCGAAGAAATTTCCCAACCAAGCGTCGCCCCAGCTCATGATCATTATACGGCACTGTACCACATGGCGGTACAGTGCCTCATGACTATACGACGGGGGAGTCGTCGTGGAGCATGGCTTTGCGGATGATCTTGATGGGGACGAAGCCCTGGCGCATGAAGTCGTCGTGGAAGGTCTGGAGGTTGAAGGAGCTGCCTTGTTTTTTCATCATGTCGGCGCGGAGCTTCATGATCTCGAGTTTGCCGAGGGTGTAGTAGAGGTAGGTGGCGTCGGAGGTGCCGCGCTTGGTCTCGACGAGGGCGATGGAGTGGGACTGGTAGCCTTCCTCAACGAAGAACTTGACGGCCTGATCGAAGGTCCACTGGTTGCCTGGTTCTCCCTGGCCGGTGTGGAGCTTGATGGAGTTGACGAAGCGGGCGTCGCGGAGGAGCGCGTCCTGAAGCTGGCCGAGGCGGACGAGTTTGGCCTGGCGGGCGTCGATGGCGGGTGCGCCGGGGGCTTCGCTGCCGGGCTGGCCGTAGCCTGCGTCGAGCATCATCTGTTCGCAGTAGTGCGCCCAGCCTTCGATGTTGGTGTTGGCGCCGAGGATCTGGCGGATCTTGCTGGGGAACTGCGGGGTCCAGAGGAACTGGACGTAGTGGCCGGGATAGGCCTCGTGGACGCTGGTGCTAATGATGGTGCCTACGTTGAAGGCGGCCATGTGTTCGGCGATGTGCTGTGCGGTCCAGTCTTTTTCGGGCAGGGTGACGTTGAAGTAGGCCTTGGTGGAGTGCGTCTCGAAGGGGCCGGGTGGGTCCATGGAGGCCTGCGTGGTGGCGCGCATGAAGGGCGGCGTCTCTTCTAAGGTTGGCTCGACCTTGGAGGGGATGGTGATGATGTGGTGCGCGTTGATGAAGGCGATGAGGCTGGTGAAGGTGTTCTGGAAGGAGCCGAGGAGCTGGTCGGGCGCGGGGTGGATGGTGGCTAGTTCGGCGAGGACTTGTTGTGGGGTCTTGGTGGGATCGACCTCTTTGGCGATGCGGGCGAACTCGGCCTGATTTTTGTGGAGGTCGTCGAAGGCGATCTGGAGGAGACGATCGAGGGGGATGTCGACCATGTCGTCGTAGCTGAGTTTTTTGGCGAAGGCGTCGGCGCCGAACCGGTAGTCGCCGTTGGAGCGTGGGAGAAGGTCGGACTTCATCCATGCGGCGTAGGACTTGAGGGCTTCGATGACGGCGGCGTTGGACTTGGCGAAGGCGGCCTTGGTGTCGGCGTCGGTGGCGGCGTCGGAGCCGGTGAGGAAGGCGGAGGGAACGTCGTTCTGGAAGAAGCTGACGTCGTCGTCGATCTGTTCGAGGGCGATCTCGGTGTAGATCTTCGGGGGATTTTTTAAGTTTTTGCGGGCTTCGAGCAGGGCTTGCGGCATCTGCTTTTCGCGCTCGACGAGAGATTTGAGGCGGATGTCGGTGGAGGCGTAGGGGCGCTCCATGATGACGAAGGCGGAGTTGGTGATGCCGGAGGAGTAGGTGTCGGGATTCTTCTCCGAGGGGCGGATGACTTCGAGGGTGAGGAGCTGGCTGCGGATGTTGTTGAGGAGGACCAGGCGGTCGCCGGCTACGGAAGCATCGAGGGCGGAGGGGTCGATGGCTTCGACTTTTTTCTCGTAGACGTGGAGGGCGGCTATCTCGCGCTGGGTGTCGGCGGCGGAGTAGTCCTCGAGCTGGGGGTCGTACTGGTGGAGGCCGGCGGCTGTGCCGTTGGTGGGGGAGAAGTGGAAGTAGACGTCGGAGAAGTACTGGTGGGCGAGGAAGTCGAAGGTCTGGGGGGCGCCGTCGGCAGAGACGCGCTGGGCGGAGGCTGAGGCAGATGGGAGGAGAAGGCCGAGGAGGAGGGCGTTTGCAGCGAGGTTGTAGAGGCGCATAGGTGTTACGGAAAAGTGTAAAGCATGGAGACGCGCGCAGGGTGGGGCGGCTGCTTTAGTGCGGGCTTGCCGAGGATTGTAGATCTTGTAGGGAGAGAAAGCGTTCGTCGTTACCGGTGGGGCTGACATAGGCGATCTGCTGCGCCGGGGTGTAGGGGATGACGCCGTAGCGGGACATGACGTGGCTGATGCCGGCGAGGTCGGGAGGGCCTTCGGCGCGGAGGACGGCGGCCAGCTCCTGAAAGTACTCGGGACCGACGAGGCCGGGGGTGAGCAGGCACATCATGCGTGCGGCGGAGCTGTGGAGATTGGAGTAGGAGTGGGCGGTGCCGCGGGGGATTTCGAGTATTTGGCCGGGAAGGAGGGTGATGCGACGGTCGTTGATGGTCCAGGTGGTGATGCCGTTTATGCCGAGGATGGTCTCGTCGTAGTCGCGGTGCAGATGGGGGACGTTGAGGAAGGCCTGCGGGGGAACGATGAGCTCGAAGAGATCGAGGGCACCCTGGGTCTCGTGGCGGCTCTTGATGAAGGTGATGCTGAGATTGCCTACTCGGATGGGACGGTGCATGACGTTCCCTCTCTTTTTTCGATCATACGGACTTTGAATGGTGCGTCGAGGGTTTTTACAAAAAAGTGGTGGAAATGTGACAACGCAGAGACATAGGTGTGGTTTGCTCGGGAATTTTTTGGTGCCTAGGCGGGAGACTTCAATTTGGGAGCGCGGAGTCGAGGGAGTCGAGCAGGGCACGGGTCTCGGAGAGAACGTCCTCGGCTTTGGCGGAGGGGAGGGGCCAGCGGAGGGTGCCTTGCGGGGTGAACTGGGCTCCGCGTTTGGAGTTGCGGCTGACGAGGCGCATGAGGGCGGCGGGGTCCACGGTTTTGCTGGAGGCGCTGGCGAAGTGGGCGGGGTCGGCGTTGACGGCGGCGAATTTGATGTGGAGCATCTCGACAAAGGCTTTGATGGGCTGCTTCTTGTTGCCGCTGGGGTTGGGGAGTTCGACCTGGGTACGCTTGCGGTCGAGTTGGGAGATGCCGAGTTGCTCGCAGTGGAGGCGGATCTCGCCTGCGGCTAAGAGATTTAATACGGTTTCGGGTGGGGTGCCGTAGCGGTCCTGCAGTTCGGCGCGGACGTCGGCGAGGTCGGGCTGGGTCTGGGCTCCGGCGATGCGCTTGTACATGCGGAGGCGCTGGTTTTCTTCGGGGATGTAGTCGGAGTCGATGCGGACGGAGATGCCGAGGTTGATGACGGTGTTGGCGTGGGCGGGTTTGTCTTCTTCGCCCTTCATCTTGCGAACGGCCTCTTCGAGCATGGAGGTGTACATCTCGAAGCCGATGGCTTCGATGTGGCCGGACTGTTCGCCGCCGAGCATGTTGCCTGCGCCGCGGAGTTCGAGGTCGAGGGCTGCGATCTTGAAACCTGCTCCGAGGTCGGAGAATTCTTTTAATGCGGCTAAACGGCGGCGGGCGATCTCGGTGAGTTCGGTGTCGGGTGGGATTAATAAGTAGGAGTAGGCGCGGCGGTTGGAGCGGCCTACGCGGCCGCGGAGTTGATAAAGCTCGCTGAGGCCGTGGCGGTCGGCGCGGTTGATGATGATGGTGTTGGCGAGGGGGATGTCGAGGCCGTTTTCGATGATGGAGGTGGCGACGAGGACGTCGTACTCGTGGTTCATGAAGGCGAGCATGACGCGCTCGAGCTCGGCTTCGGGGAGTTGGCCGTGGCCGATGACGATGCGGGCCTGTGGGACGAGTTCGCGGATTTTGGATGCGAGGTCGTAGATGGTCTCGACGCGGTTGTGGACGAAGTAGACCTGGCCTCCGCGCTCGAGTTCCATCTCGACGGCGGTGCGGATGAGCTTCTCGTCGAATTTGGCGACGATGGTCTGGATGGCCATGCGGTCTTTGGGGGGCGTCTCGATGACCGACATATCACGTAACCCAATCAGTGACATATGCAGGGTGCGGGGGATGGGCGTGGCGGACATGGAGAGGACGTCGATGGCGGCGCGCATCTGCTTGAGACGCTCTTTGTGGCGGACGCCGAAGCGCTGTTCTTCATCGACGACGAGGAGGCCGAGGTCCTGGAACTTCAAGTCTTTGGAGAGGACGCGGTGGGTGCCGATGAGGATGTCGATCTTTCCGGCTTCGACTTTTTCGAGGATGATTTTTTGTTCCTTGGGGGTGCGGAAGCGGGAGATCATCTCGATGTTGACGGGGAAGTTGGCGAAGCGGCGTTTGAAGGACTCGTAGTGCTGGAAGCTGAGGACCGTTGTCGGCGTAAGGACGGCGACTTGCTTTCCGTCCTGCACGGCCTTGAAGGCGGCGCGCATGGCGACTTCGGTCTTGCCGTAGCCGACGTCGCCGCAGAGAAGGCGGTCCATGGGGCGGGTGGACTCCATGTCGGACTTGATGTCGGCGATGGCGGAGAGCTGGTCGTCGGTCTCGTTGAAGTCGAAGGCGTCTTCGAACTCGTGCTGCATGTTGGTGTCGGGCGAGAAGGGTGTGCCGACGGCGGCCTGACGCTGGGCGTAGAGCTTGAGCAGCTCTGCGGTCATGTCGGCCATCGCTTTTTTTACGCGGGCTTTGGTCTTCTGCCAGCCTTGGGTGCCGAGTTTGTTGAGCTCGGGGGCGGGGCCGGTCTCGCTGGAGCGGTACTTCTGGATGAGGTCGAGGCGGGTGAGGGGGACGTAGAGTTTGGCTTCGTCGGCGAACTCGAGGATCATGAGCTCGAGTGGGGGCTGGTCGTTCTCTTCTATGACACGGAGGCCGCAGTAGCGGGAGATGCCGTGTTCGACGTGGACGACGTAGTCTCCGACGGCGAGGTCGCGGAAGTCGGAGATGAAGGCGGCGGCTTTGGATTTGCCGCGACGGACGGGGCGGGTGGTGACGTCGGCGTCGTCGGTGAGGTCCTGTGCGCCGAAGATGACGAGTTGGCCGGCGGTGGTCTTATCAAGGTCGAGGATTTGAACGCCGGCGGCGATGGGGGTCTTGACGATGACGGGGGTGCGGAGGTCGAGGGTGCCGCCGGCGAGGTAGCTGGATTCGGTGTAGACGGTGGAGCTGCCGGGAGCTTCGTTGCGGGAGCCGAGGCGGTAGGGGAGTTGATATTCCTGCAGGAGTCCGGCGAGGCGCTCGACTTCGCCCTGGTTGGGCGCGGTGAGGAGGATGCGGGCTTCCTGCTTCATGAGGGAGTTGAGGTTGTCGATGAGCGCCGGGATGGAGCCGTGGAAGCGCATGGTGGGGCGGGTGGCGAAGTCGACTTCGGAGAGATCGCTGCGGTCGGCATCGAGGACATCGACTGCGCCGAGTTGGTCGAGCTCGATGCCGGAGAACTTGTGAAGGCGGTCATCCAGGTCCCAGGGTGAGAGGTAGACGTCCTCGGGGCGGACGAGGTTGCCGATGCCGGAGCGCTCGTGACGCTGCTCGATCTTGTTCCACCAGCGTTCGCCCTGATTTTTGACCATGGCAGGCTCTTCGATGAAGACGCGCGGAGCGGTGGGGCTGCTGGTGCTGAGGAGGTCGAGGAGGGTGAGGTTGGCTCCGGCGACGGGAGCGAAGAACTCCCAGCCGGGGAAGACGGTGGCTTCGCCGGTGCGGGAGCTGACGTGGGTGAGGAGTTCGGTGGGCTCTTCGCCGCCTTCGATTGCAGCGCCTGCGGTGCCAGAGCGGGTGAGGCGGGCGTTGATGGCGGTGAGGAGTTTTTCGGTGACGGGAGTTTCGGTGAGGGGGAGGAGGAGGGCGTTGTCGAGCGAGGAGCTGCTGCGCTGGGTGTCGGGGTCGAAGGTGCGGATGGATTCGATCTCGTCGCCGAAGAAGTCGATGCGGACGGGACGGTCCATCTCGGGGGAGTAGACGTCGAGGATGCCGCCGCGGAGGGTGACCTGGCCGGGCATCTCGACGACGTCTACTTTGGTGTAGCCGACGGAGAGGAGGTGCTCGACGAGCATGTCGGGCATGTACTCTTCGCCGACTTTGAGGTGCAGGGCGAGGGCGCGGTAGTAGTCGCGGGGGAAGAGACGCATGCAGGCGGACTCGACTGGAGCGATGACGAGGCGGGCCTGGCCGGTGGCGATCTTCCAGAGTGTGGAGGCTCGGGTCTCCTGGATCTCGGGGTGGGGGGAGAGGTTTTCGAAGGGGAGGACGTCGTGGGCGGGAAGGCGCAGGACAGACTCTGCGGGGAGGGCGCCGGTGAGGTCGCAGGCGCCGAGGATGGCCGCGTGGAGGGCTTCGGCGGCCTTGTTGTCGGCGACGATGATGACGCAGGGAGCTGCGGCGGCGCGGACGAAGAAGGGCAGGTAGAGGGCGCGGGCGGTGAAGGTGAGTCCAGAGACACGTCTGCGGCCCGTGCCTCCGCTCAGGTGGCGGCGTACACGCTCAAAGGCTTCAGAGTGCTCCAGGTCTGCGAGGAGCTCGCGGACGAAGGGAAGGACCATGCTGTTTCAGTTTAGTTGAGTTGCGGTGTTCATACCTATGGGGATTGGAGTAATATCTGTGCCCCGCGGGAAAGACGGCCTGCATTGCTGCCCGATGTGGCGGGGATTGCGTGACTTCGGACAGAAAAGTCTGGCTGGAGGACGACTATGAATACTTTTACCAAGCGAGTGGTTTATGCGCTTCTGGCAGGCGGATTTGCCCTGCTGACGGGATGCACCCGGCATAGCAAGAGCGAGCAGTATTACCTGATTGCGACCAATGTGAAGGTTCCGTATTGGCAGACGGCGGCTGCGGGCTTTGCGAAGGCTGCGGCGGAGTATGGGGTGACGGCGGAGGTGAGAGGGCCGAACGGGTTCGACCCGCAGGCAGAGGTGGAGGAGTTTCGCGCGATGGTGGCGAGAAAGCCGGCGGGGATTCTGGTGTCGGTTGCGAACTCGCAGATGATGACGCCGGAGATTGATGCGGCTTTGGCGGCGGGGATTCCGGTGATTACGGTGGACTCGGATGCGCCGGAGAGCCATCGGCTGTACTTTATCGGGACGAACAACCTGGAGGCGGGAAGGCTGGGAGGACATCGTGTGGCGGCGATGTTGAATGGGAAGGGGAATGTGGTGTTTTTTTCGAATCCGGGAGAGCCGAATCTGGATGAGCGGTTGAAGGGATATAAGGATGTGTTCGAGGGATATCCTGGGATCAAGATTGTGGATGTGTTCGACATCAAGGGTGATTCAGGGAATGCGATGGATAAGGCGGGGGAGTATCTTGCACGAACGGGAGCGCAGAGGGTCGATGCGCTGATCTGCCTGGAGTCTGCGTCGGGACGAGATGTGGCGGAGGCGGTGAAGCGGGTGCATGCGCAGGATCGCGTGTTGATGGCGATGGACGCGGATGAAGGTACGCTGAATCTGATCAAGGATGGAACGATCGATTCGACGATCTCGCAGAAGCCTTACACGATGGCTCTGATGGGGCTGAAGGCGCTGGATGAGATCCATCATTATCCGGTGAAGCCGCTGGCGCAGGACTATGGGTTGGATCCGTTTGCGCCGTTTCCGGCGTTCATCGATACGGGGGTGGCGCTGGTGGATAAGACCAACGTGGATAAGATTCTTTCGCGGATGCAGAACGCGGATAAGTAGGCGCTAGGACTGGACGGGCTCGTCGGGTTTGGATTCTTCTTTGAGCAGGGGGGCGATGGCTTCGGCTTCGGCGTCGCCGCCGTAGATGACCTGGCCGTACTCGAGCAGGGTGACCATGCCGACGCCGCCGCAGATGTTGCCGGCGACGGCGGGGAGGAGCCAGGCGGGATAGGTGGACCATGCGGCTTTGCCGATGAGGATGGCGGTGAGGATCTCGCCGCTGGTGGCGATGCAGTGGGCGAAGCTGCCGAGACCGACGACGAAGGTGAGCATCCAGATGATCATGACGGAGCCGGTGATGGAGTGGGAGCCGGAGACGAGCCAGGCGACAGTGGCGATGATCCAGCCGCCCATGACGCCGCTCCAGAAGATGGTGGCGGGTGGGTTGTGGATGGCGTCGAGGCCGAGCTGGGCGAGGGAGTGAACGATATCAGTGCCGAGAGCGCCGGTGAGAGAGGCGAGTGCGGCGAAGGCGAGGGCTCCGAGGACGTTGGCGGGAAGGACGGTGGCCCAGAGGCGGAGGGTCTTCCAGAAGTGCTTCTTCTCGGCGAGGACGAGGGCGACGGGGTAGAGGGTGTTTTCGGTGAAGAGCTGGGAGCGGCCGAGGATGACGACGATGAAGCCGAGCGGGTAGAACATCTTTGCGACGAAGAGGACGGTGCGGGTGGGCGAGGAGCCGGGGGTGGTGAGGAGGGCGATGGCGATGGCGTTGCCGAGCGCGGAGAGGCCCATGAAGATGCCGCCGGCGAGGCCGGAGATGGCGAGGGAGACGCTGGAGCGGCCGAGCTCCTGGCGGGCGTTGTTGGCGACCTGCTCGTAGATGTCCTGGGCGCTGGGGCGTTCTAGATTCTTTTGGGCGTCCTGAGCGGAGGGCGCCTGGGTCGGATAGCGGCGTAGTCGGAAGGGCATGAGGGTGAGATGCGGGAAGTGAGTTTGGAAGATATGTCCTGCCGAGCAGGCGGCCCGTCCGGCAGGACACTCGGGTTTATATAATCTGCGTATGGCGAATGCGCAGACACCGGAGCAAAAGATACAGGA
>NZ_LMUR01000018.1:1678300-1796899 GCF_009765825.1 Granulicella sp. L60
GACGGGCCGCCTGCTCGGCAGGACACTCGGGTTTATATAATCTGCGTATGGCGAATGCGCAGACACCGGAGCAAAAGATACAGGAGCTGCGCGATGAGATTCGCCATCACGAGTATCTGTACTACGTCGAAGATGCCCCTGAGCTGACGGATTCGCAGTACGACGTGGTGATGAATCGGCTGAAGAAGCTGGAGGCTGAGCATCCGGAGCTGGTGACGGCGGACTCTCCGACGCAACGTGTGGGTGGCAAGCCGAAGGATGGGTTTGTGAAGATGCCGCACTCGCGGCCCATGCTGTCGCTAGACAACGCTTATAACGAAGAGGAGCTGCGAGCGTGGGACCAGAGGGTGCGGGACGCGCTGCCGAGCACGGAGGCGGTGCGGTATGTGTGCGAGCTGAAGCTGGATGGTCTGTCGCTGGCGCTGCAGTATGGGGCTGGGTCGCATGGGTCGGCGCATCTTGAACGCGGGTTGACGCGGGGGGATGGGTCGATCGGCGAGGATGTGACGAGTAATGTGCGGACGATCCGGTCGGTGCCGCTGAGTATTTCGGCTGCGAAGCTGAAAGCGGCGGGGCTGCCGCAGAGCTTCGAGGTGCGGGGCGAGGTGGTGTTGCCGCAGGCGGCGTTTGTGAAGATGAACGAGGAGCGCGAGGCGGCTGGGCTGGCGGCGGCTGCGAATCCGCGGAATGCGGCGGCGGGAACGATACGGACGCTGGAGCCGAATATTGTGGCGCAGCGGCGGCTGGATTTTTACGCTTATTTTTTGCTGAAGGATGGAGAGTTTTTGTTGCCGCAGCAGTCGACGACGCTGGAGGCTTTGCGTACGTCGGGCTTTCGGGTGAATAAGTATGCGAAGGCGCTGAAGAGTATCGATGAGGTGGTGAAGTTTATTGCGGATGCGGAGCCGCTGCGCGACACGCTGGGGTATGAGATCGACGGTGTCGTGATCAAGGTGGATGCAACGGCGCAGCAGCGGCGGCTGGGGTTTACGGGGAAGGCTCCGCGATGGGCGATTGCGTACAAGTTTGCGGCGCGGGCGGGGATTACGCGGCTTGAGGATGTGTTGTTTCAAGTGGGGCGGACGGGCAAGGTGACGCCGGTGGCTGCACTGGCGGCGGTGTCGATTGGCGGGACGACGGTGACGCGGGCGACGCTGCACAATGCGGATGAGATTGCGCGGCTGGGTGTGCGCATTGGGGATTTTGTGCAGGTGGAGCGTGGTGGCGATGTGATCCCTAAGATCGTCGTTGTGGTGGAGGACAAGAAACATGCGCGGGGCGCGACGGAGATTGTGTTTCCGGAGCTTTGTCCGGTGTGCAGAAGTCCGCTGATGAAGATTGAGGGGGAGGTGGATTGGAGGTGCGTGAACAACTCCTGCCCGGCGCGGGTGCGGGAGGAGTTGCTGCACTGGGCTGCGCGGGGGGTGATGAACATCGAAGGGCTGGGCGATGCGATGGTGGCGCAGTTGCTTGGACAGAGTGCTGAGTTGGGTGGTGGTTTGGAAGCCGGTTCTGGAGATGATGCGGGACAGGTGGTGACGGAGGAGGGTGCGCCGGTGGCTACGCGTAAGCCGGTGATTCACACGATTGGAGATTTGTATCGGCTGAAGCGTGAGGATCTGCTTGGGTTGGAGCGCGTGGGCGAGAAGACGGCGGATGCGCTGCTTGCGGAGATTGAGCGGTCGAAGACGGCGGGGCTGGCGCGGGTGTTGCTGGGGCTGGGGATTCGATTTGTGGGCGAGCGGACGGCACAGTTGCTGGCGGCGCACTTTGGTTCGATGGAGGCGTTGGAGGGGGCGGCGTCTCAAGAGGCTGAGAAGGCGAGCGAGGCGTTGGAGGCGGTGACCGAGGTGGGGCCGAAGGTGGCGCAGGCGATTGCGGAGTTCTTTGCGGTGGAGAAGAACAAGGATCTGGTGAGGGATCTGGCATCTCTTGGGCTGACGATGACGGCGGAGAAGCGGGTGACGACTTCGACGCTGGAGGGGATGACGTTTGTGCTGACGGGAACGCTGCCGAATCTTACGCGAGAGGTGGCGAAGGAGAGGATCGAGTCGGCGGGCGGGAGGGTTTCGGGTAGCGTGAGCAAGAAGACGAGCTACGTGGTGGCGGGCGAGGAGGCGGGATCGAAGCTGGATAAGGCGACGTCGCTGGGGGTGAAGGTTTTGGACGAGGCGGGGCTGCTGGAGTTGCTGGAGAAGGGCGCGGCTTAGGGTCTGACTTAGGTGGTGTCGACATATAAAACGATGTGGAACTGTCCCGGATGCGGTGCGAGATATGGAGAGAGTGTTGGCAGGTTGAGTGTATGGCGGGTCCTTCGACTGCGCCTCTCGCGATGAGGCTGCGAGAGGCTTCGCTCAGGATGACGCTTTTTGTATCAATCCACACTTCCCATTACTTCCGCTTAGGATGACGCTTTGTATCCATCCATCACAGATGCTCAGGATGACACTTTGTATAGCAATGCATCACTTACGCTCAGGCTATATGTCGATACTGCTTAGGCCTGACTTAGGACCTGGAGGGGCGGTTTGTGCTTGGGGTCGCAGGCTGGCTTGGGCTGGGGACCGGGCCGGGATTTGGGGCAGGTGGATAGTTGCCTCGGCGGGAGCTGTGGAAGCCGCAGGCCTTCATGGCGGCGACGGGCTCTTTGTTCTGCATGAAGGTCTCCCAGACGAAGGCGGTGCGGAGGTTTTCGGCCATGAGGACGCTGATGCCGAGGTCGATGCCGAGGACGTCGGGATCGTACCAGTGGAGAGATGGATGGAAGGCGTCGCAGAAGCCGTAGCGGCCCCATGCGTCTTTGCCGTAGGTGTCGCGGAGGGAGCGGAGGACGCGGACACACTCGCGTGGAAGGAAGGGAAGCGAGCCGGCGGTGGCGCAGGGAACGACGGAGCCGTCGACGGGGCCCATGAGGGGAGGGCCTCCCCAGGCGGTGTAGCCATGCTCCCAGTCGGATGCGCTGACGCCCCAGTAGTCGTCGGTGTAGCCGCGGTTGAGACCAAGGCAGAAGGATTTGTGGGCGCGGGTGGCGGTGATGGAGTTGGCGAAGTAGTCGGTGTAGGCGTCGCGCTGACCGGCGAAGTCGAACCAGGCGTGGGAGTACTGGTGGATGAAGAGCGGGTCTTTCCCGCTGATGTAGGTATAGGGGCCGAAGTTCATGGGGGGCCGGGTGAAGGCGTTCCATGATTCGGGCGGTATGGGATGGGTGGGGGAGCCGATGGCGAGGAGATAGAGCATCATGAGCTCGCTGTAGTGGTCCCAACGGGTGAGGATGAAGCCGGTCTCGGTATGCCAGCCCATGGAGAAGGTCTTGCCGCCGTTGAGCATCCAGGGCCAGTCGACGCGGTTGTAGAGCTGGGTGGCGAGGTCGGTGATTCTGGGGTCGTTGAAGTAGGCGCGGCAGGTGAGAACGCCGCAGAGGAAGATGGCGGTGTCGATGGAGGAGACTTCGACGTTGATGAGGGGCTTGCCGGTCTTGACGTCGTTGAAGTGATAGAAGAAGCCGTGCACGTTCGGCATCTTGTTGAGATGGAAGTCGAGGGTGTTGATGATCTGGTTGTGGATGCGGGCGTTGGGGAGGAAGCCGCGCCGGTCGGCGATACAGAGGGCAGTGAGACCGAAGCCGGTGGCGGCGATGCTGGAGGCGAAGTGGCTGTCGAGCTGGCCGGTAGTGGTTTTGTTGCTGGCGCGATCGAGGACCTGTCCGGACGCGGGGTCGGATTGTTCGGCGAAGTAGAGGCAGCCGGTGCGCTCCAGGTCGTCGAGGAACTGCAGGTCTTCTGCGCTGAGCAAGCGGGAGGGAGTGGCCTGTGCTGTGGGTGTGGTGGAGGCCTGTTGGGCAAGCATGATGTGTGGGGCCGCGATGCTCGAGAGAAGAGTTCCGCCCAGAAGCCTGGTGGCGGTGCGTCGTGAGATCTTTTCTCGGGTCGAGGAGCTTGCTTTCATTCGTTATGTCGAGTGTTGCGGCAGTGAGTTGAGCACAGTCATGGGATGCAGGGGTTCAGGGTGTTGCGCCGGAGTGGGAGTCGCTCCTCTTCGGTTATTTGCTTCGGTCATCTGCGGCCTGGGATGGTGACGAGGGCCAGGCCTTGCGGCGGGATGGTGATGGTCAGGGTGCCGTTGTGCAGCGATGCGTGCTCTGCTGGCGATGGCTGGCCTGCGGCGCGGAGTTGCGTGATCTGATCGCGGGTGGGGAAGGGTGGGCGTCCCATGGAGTCGAAGGTTTTGAGGACGTTGCCGTGGTCGGTGTCGAGACGGAGGATCTGCACGGAGGCGTTCTGCGAGGTGCCTGAGAGTTTGAGGGTGAGTGTTTTGGTGGGGCCGAGGTCGGCTGGTGGCGGCGTGTAGGTGGGGCCGGTGCCGTGAGGAGGGCCGTAGTTCCAGAGGGCGAGGACGATGGAGCCGTCGGAGCGGCGTGTGGCGAGGACAGAGTCGGAGTCTACCTTGATGCGACGGTCGCCGAGCTGGTGGAGCATGGCGAAGGCGTTGAAGGCGGGCTTGGGGATGCTGTCTTCGGCGAGGATGCCGAAGCCGCCGTAGAAGGGAGTCTTGATGACGCCCTGCTCTTCGAAGACGTCGGAGAAGGTCCAGTAGCTCATGGCCTCGGTGAGGCCGTCGCACTGGCTGATGGTGGTGGCGAGCCAGGGGCCCATGTAGATGGTGTCGGTGACGTTGGGTTCGTTGGCGTAGCTGGCGTTGTACTCGCTGAAGAGGAGCGGGGTGTGCGGGAAGGGCGAGGCTGCTATCTCGTTGTGGACTTTACTGACGGCGCGGCAGACCATCTGGTCGCGGGGGATCTGCTCGTCGGTGTGCATGACGTCTTTGGCGGTGTCGTTGGCGTAGACGTGGGTGGTGACGAAATCGACGGGGATGTTGTTCTGCTTGCAGTGATCGAGAAAGGCTGTAACCCAGGCGGCTTGCGCGGTGGAGGGACCGCCTACGCGGATGCGGCTGTTGACCTTCTTGAGGGCAAGGACGGTGTGGTCGTAGAGTTCGAAGTAGGTGGACTGAGCGGGCTTGCCAGCCCAGAAGTCGAGGTTGGGTTCGTTCCAGACTTCGAAGTCCCAGTGGGAGACCTCGTCGATGCCGTAGCGGTCGATGAGGTGTTGGGCGAAGGCGGTGATCATCTGGTCCCAGAGCGCGTAGTCCTTGGGAGGCGAGACGACAGGCTTGTACCAGAAGGGCTGGGTCTTGTCGGGATCGGAGGCCATCTTCTTCGGCATGAAGCTGAGTTCGACGAAGGGGCGAACGTGGTTGGCGAGGAGTCCGTCGTAGATCTGATCGACGTAGGAGAAGTTATAGGTGCCGGCGTCTACGGTGACGGCGGCCTGGCCGGGGTTCTGGGTGTGGGCGTTGGGATCGTAGAAGCCGACGTCGTCCATGAGGATTCCGTGGAAGCGTACGGCGTCGAAGTCGGTGGCGGACTTTACGGTGCGGAGATCGTTGCGGTAGCTCTCACGTAGCGAGAGAACGGCGCGGCCTGAGCCGAAGATCTGCTCCCAGAAGTGAGGGAAGGGCGTTGTTGTAGCTTTGGTGTCGATGGTGATGACTGCTGCGGGCGTGGCGCTGTTCTGCGACTGTGCACCGAGTGCAGGCAGCAACGATAGCATGACCAAAACTCCCGCTCTACGTAGGTGAGATCCCATTGTTCGTTCTCTCTTGGATGCATGCTGCGAGCGAAAAGTGACGGAGCTTTCGTGGTCACGATGAGAAGCAAAGATATTTCATTAGAAACACAGCTTTGTGAATAAAGCTGCGTTTGTGCGCTGCAGTGCGTGCTCTACATTCTGACTGCGTGCGTTCTGGTGACGTTACACATTCGGATTGGACGGGCTGTCTTCGTAGAAGTTTGCATAGAGGTTGAAGACAGCCCGTGTTGTGATTCGAGTTGGTTGATTAGAGTTTGCCGAGTTCGATGAGGCGGACGTTGGCGATGGCTTCTACCTTGCGCAGGGCATCGACCGCGGCTGTGGCCGATGCGGCGGAGGGTACGTCGATCTGCACGACGGCGAGCGCCTGACCGTGAGGGACGCGCTGGCTGCGGGCGGCTTCGGAGGTTGCATTGGTTGCACGGCCGAGGGCGAAGTTGGCGATGTTGACCGAGTTTTCGCCGAGGATGGTGCCTATGCGACCGATGACGCCGGGGACGTCGTGGTTGCGGATGGCGACGAGGGTGCCGTTGAGGGGCGCCTCGATGTCGATGCCGTCGAGGGTGAGGAGACGGGGCGAGGTGCCGTGGAGGACGGTGGCGGAGGCGCTGGCGTCGCCGTCTGAGGAGTGGAGGACGAGTTTGAGGACGGAGCCGGTGCCTCCGCTGACGAACTCTTTTTTATCTTCCTGGATGCGGATGCCGCGCTCGGCTGCGATGGCGGCGGCGTTGATGCGGTTGACGGAGTCGGAGCCTTCGGAGGTGGCAAAGATACCGGCGATGGCGGCGTTGCGGATGAGATCGGTCTTGCCGGTGGCGATGCGTCCGGTGTAGGTGATCTGGACGTTTTCGAGGTTGCCGGGGGTGGCGTGGGCGAGGAACTTGCCGAGGCGCTCTGCCATCTCGATGAAGGGCGCGACCTCTTTGTACTCTTCGTGCGAGAGTGAGGGCAAGTTGACGGCGTTCTGGACGACGCCGAGTTTGAGGTAGTCGCGGACCTGCATGGCGAGCTGGATGCCGATGGCCTCCTGGGCCTCGTCGGTGGCTCCGGCGATGTGCGGGGAGAGGATGACGTTGTCGAGGTTGTAGAAGGGGGATTCTTTCAGGGGTTCCTGATGGAAGACGTCGAGGGCTGCGCCGCCGACGTGGCCGGATTTGATGGCGTCGGCAAGGGCCTGTTCGACGATGAGTTCGCCGCGGGCGCAGTTGATGATGCGGATGCCCTTCTTCATGATCTTGAGGGAGGTGGCGTTGATGAGGCCTTCGGTCTGGGTGGTGAGGCCGACGTGGAGGGTGAGGTAGTCGGATGCCTTGAAGATCTCGTCGATGGGGACGAGGGTGACGTTGTTCTCGCGGGCGATGACGGGGGCGACGAAGGGGTCGTAGCCGATCAGCGTCATGCCGAAGCTGGCGGCGCGGCGGGCGACTTCGAGGCCGATGCGTCCGAGGCCGACGATGCCGAGGGTCTTGCCGCGGAGCTCCTGGCCCTGGAGGGATTTTTTGTCCCACTTGCCAGCGTGCATGGTGGCGTTGGCGCGGGGGATGGAGCGGGCGAGGGAGATCATGAGGCCGAGGGTGAGTTCGGCGACGGCGACGGCGTTGGCGCCGGGGGTGTTCATGACGACGATGCCGCGATGGGTGGCGGCGGCGGTGTCGATGTTGTCTACGCCTACGCCGGCGCGACCGATGACGCGGAGCTTGGGGGCGGATTCGAGGAGCTTGGCGTCGGCCTGGACGGCGGAGCGGACGACGAGGGCGTCGGCATCGGCCAATTCGGCGGCGAGGCCGTTCTTAATTTGGTCGGGGGTGACGATGTTCCAGCCGGGCTCCTGCTGGAAGACGGCTAGGGTGGCGGGAGAGACTTTTTCGGCGAGAACGATCTTCATGAATCTTCTAATTCCTCTTCTTCTTGCTGTTGGGAGCAAAGTGGCCGCTGGTGCGGTTTGGGGTGGGAAGACAGGAGATGGTGTCAGCCTTCAGTGTACTTTGGATTGCCGGTTTGCCGGGGCGAGAGTGGATGATGTTGGTGCTGCGGTGCGCGTGGATTGGGTATGCCCCCTCCCTGCACTTTGTTGCGTAAAGTCTTCATTCTGGGTTGGTTGTGGCTGGACTTCGGGTGCGAAGTCTTGTATTTCGTGGGTTTATTTGTGCAAAGTCTTGGATCGATGTGGTTTAGCTGGGCGAGGCTAGTGTTTTAAATGCGAAAGCCCCTGCTTGTGGCTGGGGCTTTTCTTCTATTTCTATTTTATCGCGTGGGGTGGAACTAAAGTGCATGGTCGATCTTGATTGTTTTGAATGGCTTGGGGGGCGGTGGGGGTTGACAGCTTGCGGGATGACAAACAAGGTGACAAACAAAAGGAGAAGCAACGGCAAGAGCAAGAACAACCGCAGATCCCTGCGGGATGACAAATAAAGGGACAAGACAACGGCAAAAACAACGTGCAAATGCAGATCCCCTGCGGGGATGACAAGCAAAAGGGCAAAACGATGACAGGCAAAAAGGACAAACAGAGCAGGATTGGAATAGGTCGATACACTGGCCGCTCTATAGCAATGGCGAAACGGCTTTAGAGAAAGAAATGGGGGACGAAGGAGCTTAGGTTGTCGGTGATGGGGTTGAAGGACTCGCGGACGCCGAGGCCGCAGCAGTCCTGGTCGATCATCCAGAGGCCGAGGACGGTGTGGCGGTGGTCGAAGACGGCGTCGGGGGCGAGGGCCTGGACGATCTGGCGACCGTTGTAGGGGCCGGGGGTGGAGGCGATGGAGGCGTTGTCCCGGACGAGGGTGATGTTGGCGCCTTCGCGGGACATGAGGGGTTTGCGGACGTAGTTGGTGACGGTGGTGGGGGCGGTTCCGGCTTCATCGGTGAAGTGGGATTCGAGGAGGAGTTCGTGGTTGGGGTAGAGCTGCCAGAGGATGGGCAGGATGCCTTTGTTGGAGAGGAGCATCTTCCAGATGGGCTCGATCCAGCGGGTGCTGGGATAGGTGTCGATGGCGTGGGGGGCGAACTCCTCCTGGAGCATGGCCTCCCAGGGGTAGAGCTTGAAGATGGAGAACATGGGCTGCTCGTCGGGGTCGAGGAAGAGCTGCTGCTCGTCGTTCCAGCCGATCTCGTTCATGAACATCTGAAGGGTGTCGAGGCCGGCCTGCTGAGCGGTGTCGCGGAGGTAGGTGGTGGTGAGTTGGTCTTCGGGGTTGTCGAGCGCGGCGAAGTAGATGGGTTTCGAGAGGTAGGGGTCGATGTCCTTCCACTTGGCGATGAGCTTTTCGTGGATGGAGTTGAACTGGTCGGGTTTGGGGTTTGTCGAGAGCGACGGGGCTGACTCTTCGAGCCAGTTCCACTGGATGACGGCGGCTTCGAGGAGCGAGGTGGGGGTGTCGGCGTTGTACTCGAGGAGCTTGGGGGCGTGGCCGGATTGGGCGCCGGCCCAGGAGAGGTCGAAGCGTCCGTAGAGGGCGGGCGGCTCGTTGTTCCAGGCCCACTCGATGGCTTCGACGGCCTGGGCGGGGATGTCGAGTTCGGCGTAGCGGCGCTCGTCGATGATGTGCTGGGCGGCGGCGAGGCACATCTGCTGGAGGGTGTTGCCGGCGGCTTCGAGGGTGTCGATCTCGGCGGCGGTGAACTGGTAGGCGGCGGACTCGTCCCAGTAGGGCTTGCCGTTTTCGAGGGTGTGGAAGGTGAGGCCCTGGGATTCGACGGTGTGCTGCCAGTTGCGGCGGGGGGTGATGGGGATGCGCTGCATGATTCTCCTGAGTTTTTTATTCGCCTGCGCTGCCGCCGTGGCCGCCTTCGCCGCCGCCGAAGGAGCTGCCGAAGCCTCCGCGGGTGGTGATGCCGGAGCGAGTGGCGTAGCTGCGGCCAAAGGCTGGGGCGTAACCGCCGCCGCCGACTGTGCTGCCGATGCCGTAGCCTCCCCAGCCGCCGTAGTAGAAGCGATAGGGGATGAAGAGGGGGAGAAAGCCGCCGTGGCCGTCGGGGCGTTGCTGCTGGAGGCCTTGCTGGTTGGGAGGGAGGTTGGCGCAGAGGCTGTCGTCGACGACTTTGTTGTTTTCATCGACGCAGCGCTGCATGTCGGGCTGGCGACAGCCGATGGTGATGGCGAGGGCTGCGGCGGCGAGGAGTGGGGCGGCGACTTGGGTTGAGCGTTTCATAGGCTGCGGTTAGATTGCGGGGTGCGGTTTCTGCGGCGCTGCAAAGCCTAACTATATCGCGACCTCTTGACGGATTGATCGAAGGCGACGCGGCGTTGTAATGACAAGGAGAGCAGGTGGGGTATAGTATCGTGCCGCTGAGAGACGTACGTTGCAGGCTGAGACGAGATCAACCGTTTTGCCTGGAAGCGTCGATGCCCGGGCCGTGGCACTTCGCGCCTCTCGCAGGCCCCCACCAATTTTGTGACCGGATGTCTCGACGCCTGGATGCTGGCGCGGCACTGGCCTTTGTGGCTGCAGGTAAACCGTGGAGGATTCTCATGAAGAGAACTACATTTGCTGTGCCGTTTTTGTGCGCCGCTGTTGTTGTGGGTGGCGTGTCGGGTGTTCGGATGCTGGCTCAGATGCCGGCCAATGCGACGGTGTATGCGTCCGGGTTGGAGGATCCGAGGGGATTGGCTTTTGGGCCGGATGGAAGTCTCTATGTTGCTGAGGCGGGATTAGGGGGTAAGAACTCGACGGTGGGCACTTGTGAACAGGTGCCGCCACCGATTGGTCCCTACAAGGGCGGCCCGACTGCGCGTATCTCTAAGATCGACACGAAGGGAGACAGAACGACACTTGTCTCCGGACTTCCTTCGGCGGTTGATTCTCAAGGCGATGTTTTGGGAGTCGCAGACCTCGCATTCCTGAACGGAGGTCTCTATGCGTCGTTAGCGGGGGGAGGATGTTCGCATGGAAATCCGAGCTTTCCTAATTCGATTCTGAAGGTGGATACGAAGAGCGGGAAGTGGACCTCGGTTGCGAATATGAGCAATGCGCTGGTTGAGTTTCCGGCGAAGTATGAGAGCGCGGGTGACTTTGAGCCGGACGGAAGCTGGTATGGGATGATTGCGAGCAACGGTCAGCTGCTAACGGTGGAGCCGAATCACGGTCAGGTGTTCTCGGTGACCACGGGCGGGAAGGTGAGTCAGGCGATCGATGTGTCGGCTTCGCAGGGGCATATCGTGCCGACTTCACTGGTGGAGGAGCAGGGTGTGCTGTACGTCGGCAACCTGAATCTCTTTCCCATCAATCCGCAGTGGGCGAAGGTGATGACGGTGGCGAAGGGGGTTTTGATCTCGAATCCGCTGCCGGGATTTGCCGGGCCGATTGATTCGTTCTTCAACTGGAATATTGTGAGCTCGAAGGCAGGGTTTACGACGGTGGTTTCGTTGAAGGTTGGACGGGATGGACTGTTGTATGTGCTGGAGTTGTCGGCTGCCGCCGGATATCCAACGCCGGGCGATGGCAAGGTCGTGCGGGTGACGCGCTCGGGCGACATTGAAGATGTGGTGACTGGGCTGTCGGTACCGACGGGCATGGCCTTTGGGCCGGATGGTGCGCTGTATATATCGAACCTGGGCGCTGCGCCACAGGGGACGCCGGGGCAGATCTGGCGGGTAGAGGTGCCGGCTGTGCAGTAGGGTGATTGTTTGGAAATGGCAGGTGCGGGTGGAGGCTCGGCCTGCCTTCTTATCTTTTTGTAGACGAGATCAATGGGGCGGGATGGGTTTGATCTCGAAGATGGTTGGCCACTGCTTGCCGGTGACGAAGATGCGGTCGCGCTTGGCGTCGTAGGCGATGCCGTTGAGGACTGACTCGGCGTTGATGCGTTGGTCGTCGGGGAGGAGGCCGGTGAGGTCGATCCAGGCGATGATGTGGCCGTCTTTTGGGGAGATGCGGGCGATGCGGTCGGAGTGCCAGATGTTGGCGTAGATCTCGCCGTGGATGTACTCAAGTTCGTTGAGCTGGTCGATAATCTTTGCGCCGTCTTTGACGGTGATGTGGTGGGTCTCTTTGAAGTTGGCGGGGTCGCGGAAGGTGAGGATGGCGGTGCCGTTGCTGGTGATGAGTTCTTTGTCGGTGCGGGTGATACCCCAGCCTTCGCCGTCGTAGTGAAAGGAGCTGAGGACGCGGAAGGAGAAGCGATCGTAGACGAAGCCGATGTGGGTCTGCCAGGTCCAGCCGACGATGTTCGGGCCCCAGTCTACGATGCCTTCGCCGAAGTACTTTTCGGGGAGGTCGAACTGCTGGAGGGGCTTGCCGGTCTCGGGCTGGATGGCCATGATGGCGGAGCGTCCGTTGAGGCCGGTGCTCTCGTAGAAGAGACCGTTGAGGAAGAAGAAGCCTTCGGTGTAGCTCTCGGTGGAGTGGGGATATTTGGCGATGACTTTGTAGGTGTAGATGGGGGCGGCGAAGGTACTGGCGGTGAGGATGCAGGCGGCGAGGACGATTTTGAAGATGAGGGTTTTTCGGAAGGACATCGAGAGACCTGTCTTCAACATTAGCAGGAGGTTGAGTGGGGCTGGTGGGGTAGATACGGAGCAGTGTGTCGGAGCGAATGTCATGGTTCCGTGAATTTGCTGCTTCCGCAATGATGGCTGATGGGACGACGCCGATATCGGGATAAGACGGAGGAATCATGCGGCGCCTGAGTTTTTATCGAATCGCTTTTACGGCAGTGTTTTTATTTGGCGGTGTAAACCGGATGGGGTGGACGGCGACGATGGAGCGCCCGGTTTTGTCGCGTATCACGCCTAACTATCCCGAGGTGGCGCGGCGTATGCGCGTGGAGGGGACGGTAGTGGTGGAGGTGACGGCGATGCCGAATGGATCGGTGACGCACGTTCATGCGATCTCCGGGCATCCGTTGCTGATGCAGGCGGCTGAGGACTGCGTGTCGCACTGGCGGTTTATGCCGATGTCGAAGCCCGAGCAGGGGACGGTGTCGGTGGTGTTTTCTTTGGGTGAGTAATGATGGCGATTGATATGGCTGTAGGGGGTGATGGCCCACGCCGTGGAGATGAGACGTGGGCGCTGGAGGACTATTTGGTGTGTTCGGCGTAGAGGGTTTGGGCGGCGATGAGGCCTTGGCCGAAGGTGAAGTTGGGAAGGGGGAGTTTGGTGGATGCGATGACTTGTTCGAGGGCGCCGATGATGGCGATGGTGTCCATGTAGTCGAAGAAGCCGATGTGGGCGATGCGGAAGAGATGGCCCTTCATCTCGGCCTGGCCGTCGGTGACGATGGCGGCGAACTGGGACTTGAAGGCTTTGACGATGACGCCGGAGTCGGTGCCTTCGGGGGCGAGGATGGCGGTGGTGGCAGCGGCTTCGTGGCCTGCGGGGGCGAAGAGTTTGAGGCCGAGGGCGGTGGCTGCGGCGCGGGTCATGGCGGCGCAGGTGATCGCGTTGTCGATTAGCATCTTGCGGCCTTCGGCTAGATGGCCTTCGGGGTTTTCCGGTGTGGCGGCCTGGGCGGCGATGTAGTTGAGGGAGGCTCCTAGGGCAGCGATGAGTGCGACGGGTAGGGTGTAGGCGGACTCGCCTTTGGCGGCGTTCTTGCGCTCTTTGCGGAGGTCGAAGTAGTAGCGGGGGTTGTAGGTAGCCTCCATGCGGTCCCAGGCGCGGTCGCTGACGGCGAGGTAGGAGAGGCCGGGGGGGATCATGACGGCTTTTTGCGAGCCGCCGATGAGGACGTCGATGCCCCAGGCGTCCATGTCGAGGTGGGTGGTGCCGAGGCCGGTGATGGCGTCGACGATGAGCAGGGCTTCGGAGCTCTCTGCTTTGAGGAGGTTGGCGATGGCTTCGATGTCGTGACGGACGCCGGTGGAGGATTCGGTGGCCTGGACGAAGACGGCGCGGGTTTCGAGTTTGAGGGCGGCTTTGATTTGATCGAGGTTGAAGGTCTGGCCGTAGGGGACTTCGATGACGTCGGCGTGGCAGCCGAAGTTTTTGACGAGGGCGGACCAGCGTTCGCCGAACTTGCCGGCAGAGAGGACGAGGACGCGGTCGCCGGGAGAGGTGAGGTTGGAGACGGAGGCCTCCATGGCTCCGGTGCCGGAGCTGGAGAGGACGACGACGTCGCTTTTGGTGCAGATGAAGTCTTTGAGCTGTGAGAGGACGCGGGTGTAGAGGGCGCGGAACTCGGGGGTGCGGTGATGCGTGTCGGCGGCGGCCATGGCGAACTGTGCGGCGGGGAGCAGGGGCGTGGGGCCGGGGGTGAAGAGGCGGGTTTTGCGGATCATCAGGTTATTGTAGCGAGTTAGCGGCGGACGAACGCTCTGGTGAGTGGGGCGCGAATTTATAATCGGGAGAGCGAATTGAGAGGGAATGATGACGATCGGCGAGAAGATTCAGACGGATATTGTGGTGGCGATGAAGGCGAAGGATGAGCACAGGTTGACGACGCTGCGGATGGTGAAGTCGGCGCTGAAGAACAAGGAGATCGACAAGCGCGAGAAGCTGACGGATGCGGAGGAGTCGCAGATACTGACGACGCTGATCAAGCAGCGGAAGGAGTCGGTGGAGTCGTTCACCAAGGGCGACAGGCCGGAGCTGGCGGCGAAGGAGCAGGTCGAGATTGGAATGATCGAGGGGTATCTGCCGCAGGCTGCGGGTGAGGATGTGATTCGCGGGGTGGTGCTGGGAGCGATTGAGACGCTGACGGTGGATGGAAAGAGACCGGGTGCGAAGGATATGGGAACGGTGATGAAGACGGTGCAGCAGAGGATTTTGGCGGATGGGCTGCGGGCGGATGGGAAGCTGGTGAGTGAGATGGTAAAGGCGGAGCTGGCGAAGTAAAGAGGAGACCGTTCTTCTCTTTGAGGAGTCAAAGTTCCATGTCGAGCGCTCCAGTCAAACCGTTGCAGTCGGAAGATTCTCAAGGGCTGCTCATTCCGGAAGAAGCCGTCAAGGTGCAGGGTGTAGTCGCCTGGTCGAGCTTGATCTTTGCGCTGTTGCAGAGCGTCTGCACGTTTTTTACTGCGCTGGATGGTCTGCGGCTGTTGATTGGAGCGGGTTCGCTGGCGAGCGTTATAGGGGCAGGGGAGAGTTGGGACAAGTTCCATACGGCCTGGATTCGTGTGCCGATGGTGGTCTTTGCGCTGGTGGGATCATCGTTGAACCTGACGATCCTGATGCATGTGCGGCATCTTCGCAGCCGTCCGGCCTCGCAGTGGCGCCAGCAGCCGCTGACGCCGAGCAAGATTCGTAAGGAGCGTCTGCAGCTAACTTTATCGTTGGTGACGCTGGCTCTTATTGTGCTTGAAGAGGTTACACATTGGCGCACGTTTCATCACTTGTAGCTTCGAAGTGCTGGATGGGAGGGATGGCGTTCCTAGCGTGGTATCGACCTATAGGACGATGCGGAGCTGTCCCGGAAGTAGTGCGAGATGAGGAGAGAGTATTAGCACGTTGAGCGTATGGCAGGTCCTTCGACTGCGCCTCTCGCGATGAAACTGCGAGAGGCTGCGCTCAGGATGACGATTTCTAGATCAAGCCATCACTTGCGCTCAGGCTAGATGTTGATACTGCCTAGCGTCGGGACCAGTTGAACTCGGTGCCGGCGATGATGGTGCGGCCTTGCAGGGGGACGTCGGGGATCTCCTGGTAGCCGGTGTTGCTGAGGTTGAGGAGGCGCAAGTAGGGGCGGAGGTGGCCGGTGTTGCGAGAGAGGCTGATGTCCCAGAGCGGGTAGGCGGTGTGCTGGGTGCGCTGGACGATGTTGACCTGGGTGCGGGCTGAGATTTGGTGGCCGAGGGTGCCGGGGAGGGTTCCGTTCCAGGCGAAGATGGCGTTTTGGGCGGCGTAGTTGTAGGCGTACTCGGAGATGAGGTTGGGTGGGGGCGAGGCTGCGTGGACGGCGGTGTAGCTGAACTGGAGTTGCTGGTTTTCTGAGAGGCGGAGGCGGAGGGTGGTCTCGGCTCCGGTGATATTGAGGTTCTGGATGTTGACAGCCTGGTAGGGTTCGGCAAAGGTGAGGGCGTCGGTGGCGAGGGCGAGTTTGGAGTAGTCGATGGAGTCTTTTTGCTGGAGGCGAAAGGCGATAGCGGTGAGGGTGAGGCGGCCGTTAGAGGGGGTCCAGTCGAGACCGGCTTCGTAGCTCCAAGAGGACTCGGGTTTTAGATTGGGGTTGCCGATGGTGGTGGGGTCGGCGTAGTAGAGATCGAGGAAGGTGGGGAGACGGAAGCCGTGGCCGGCGGAGGCTCGGAGGCGGGTGGTGTGAGTAAGGGTGTAGGCGGCGGCGACGGAGGGGGAGAAGACGTTGCCGTTGCTGGAGAGGACTTCGTCGCGGGCTCCGAGGGATAACGAAAACTTGCCGAGGGCGCGGAGGCTGAGGTTGGCGTAACCTGCGCCCTGGTTGCGGGCGTGCTCGCCGAGGGAGTTGGAGTGGATGGCATCGCCGTCGGCTTCGAGGCCGTAGGAGAGGGTGGTGTTGGGGGTGAGGTTGTCGGCGCGGCGGAGGGCTCCCTCGTAGCTGGTGGTGATGTGGTTGTTCTCGTAGATGGCGGGCTGGTCGACGTAGAGGACGTAGAGGTCGGAGTGGCGGCGGTAGCTGAAGCTGGCGGCGGTCTGCTGGCCGAGCTGCTGCTGGATGCTGGCGAACCAACCTTTGGTGCGCTCCCAAGAGGGGTAGGGGCCGTAGAAGAGGTTGGCGCCGTAGGGGCGGTCGCTGGTGGCGAGGAGGATGTCGGTGGTGCCAGGTTTGGTGGTGAGCCAGGTCTCGGATGCGAGGGCGTTGCTGCTGTAGTTTCGGTCGGGGATGAAGCCGTCGGAGGTGTCGCGGCTGCCGGTGAGTTGTTCGGCGATGGGGCCTTGCGTGTAGGAGGCGCGGAGGTGTTGCTCGATGGAGTAGAAGCTGCCTGCGCCGGCGCTGCCGACGATGGTGAGGCCGGGGGTGGGGGGCTGGGTGAGGAGGTTGACGGCGCCGCCGATGGCGTCGGAGCCGTAGAAGGTGGAGCCGGAGCCGTGGAGGACGTCGATGCGTGTGATGGCGTCGAGGGGGATGGGGATGTCGAGGTTGAGGTGGCCGGTCTCGGGGTCGTTGATGCGGAGGCCGTTGAGGAGAATGAGGGACTGCTCGAAGGTGGTGCCGCGGATGGAGAGGTCGGCTTGGACGCCGTTGGGGGCGCGGGATTGGAGGTTGAGGGAGGGGTCCTGACGGAGGAGGTCGACGACGGAGTTGGATACGAGAGGCTGGTCGCGGGGGGAGATGATGTCGACGGAGCGGTTGCTTTCGGCGAGGGGGAGGGGTTCTAGGGTGGTGGTGACGGAGACGCTTTGGGCGACTGGCGCGACGGGGCTGGAGGGTTGCGATTGCTGGGAGAAGGTAGAGGCACAGCAGAGAAGCAGGGCGAGAGTGGGGAGCGGGTTTTTCATCGTGTGTGAGTTCATCTTGCGCTGTTGTGAGAGCGGCGGGGAGCTAGTTTTATTCTGTTATAAATAGTTGATCTGGTAAACCATTCGCGAGGGTGTTATGCGCATTGAGGCTTTTTTGCGGCAGAGTCCGGTAGTGCAGGCGAGCAGGATGGCGCGGCGGATGGAGGCTTCGCTGAATGTTGTGTTGAAGGACGAAGAGGTGACGGCGTTCGAGGCGATGGTGCTGGCGGCGATCTTCTTTGAGAAGCGCGGGGAGATCAAGCCGTCGGCGCTGGCGGAGGCGTTCGAGACGACGCGGAGTAATGTGAGCCACTGCATCTCGTCGTTGGAGGCGAAGGGGTTGGTGCAGCGGAGGATCGATCCGGAGGATGCAAGGGCGGTGCAGTTGGTGCTGCGGCCGTTGGGGAGACGGCGGGCGGTGCGGGTGGTGGGGATTCTGGATCGGATGCAGAGGCGGTTTGAGGAGGATTTTGGTGCGGCGAAGTTGGAGGGGATGTTGACGCAGATGAGTGCGGTGGAGAAGCTTTGTGCGCGGATGGCTGGGGGACACTGAGCTTTATTTTTAAGTCGGCGAGATGCGTCCGATCGGGCTTTCCAGTATTAATCAAATGTTCGATGAATCCAGGAGGTACGACCGATGATTGCTGAAACATTTTGGATGAAGGAGATGGAGTTTGAGGGGCGCTCCGAGAGTGGCCATAGCATTGTTTTCGATGCCGGCGACCGGCACGCTAACGGCCCTTCACCGATGGAGGCGGTGCTGATGGCGCTTTGCGGTTGCACCTCCGTCGATGTCGTTTCGATTCTCAAAAAGAAGCGCGAGCCTCTGACGAGCCTTACGGTGTCTGCAACTGCTGAACAGGCCGCCGCGCCGCCGCGGGTGTTTACAAAGATCGTGCTGACTTACCGGATTGGTGGTGCTATCTCAAAGAAGGCTGCCGAAGATGCGGTTGAACTCTCGAAGAATAAGTACTGTTCGGTCTCGAAGATGCTGGAAAAGGCCGCTCAGATCGACTTCAGGATCGAATACGCAGACGACTCCAGCGTGGACGTCTTGAGCAAATAGGGTTTATTCGCGGATGATTTTGACGAAGATGCCGTTGGGGAGGGTGGTGCCTCCGAGGATGTGGACGACGCCGTCTTTAGTGAAGCCGCGGAGCATGGCGTCGGCTTTGCTTGGAGCTGCGGGTGGGGGTGGGGTGGGTGAGGCTTTGGGGTAGGGGGTGGCGATGATGGGGGTTGGGGCGGATTGGCCGGAGGAGGGACTGCGGTTCATGCCACGGTCCATGGCTTCGTTGGCGAGGCGGTCGGCGTCCCTGTTTTTGTGGCGGAGGGCGTGGCTGATCTCGAAGCCTTCGAGGCGGGCGATGCGGCGTTTGGCTTCGTCGTAGAGGGGTTTGAGGTCGGGGGATTTGACCTGATATTTGCCCTGGATCTGTTTGACCATCAGTTCGGAGTCCGAGACGACGCGGAGGCGGGGGTGGTGGTGGTCGAGGGCGTACTGGAGGCAGCCGAGGAGGCCGGAGTATTCGGCGTAGTTGTTGGTGCGGAGGCCGAGGAACTCGCTGAGTTCGGCGAGGACGGTGCCGTCCTGGGATTGGACGAGGGCTCCGTAGCCTGCGGGGCCGGGGTTGCCGCGGGCTCCGCCGTCGCAGTGGGCGCTGATCCAGTTGGTGTTAGCGGATTTCGGGGTGGGTGATGGGGTGTCGGCGAAGAGGCCTGGTGCGGTCGGGCGGGGAGGCATGAGGTGAGTTTACCGGAGTCGGGGGCGGTGGGACAGATGCCGGGGGAGGATGATTTTGCTGCTTACCTTTCCTAAGTGGAGATGTCTATTGAGGTGTACTTCGATTTTCTGACTCCGGAGTCAGTTGATGAATGCAGATGCCGTAGGGATGGACCTTGGCGGGGAGATGTCTTCTCCGCTCGATATTGTGGCTCGGAGGCGGCATATTAGTCCGTTTGCAGTGGGATTAGTAGGCGCAACAGCGGTAAAATCATTGCCAGTGATGGCAAAGGCGGCTGCCCAACCCGGTGCGAGGAACAGTGGCAAGCTGACGCAGGCGCAGTTGGATGCGCGTGCCCAGCAGCGGACCGAGGATGATGAACTGATCCGGCAGGCGCAGGCGGGCCAGCGGACCTCGTTCGATGCGCTGGTGCGGCGATACGACCAGTCGGTGCTGAGGCTGGCGCTGCATATGCTGGGCAACGAGCAGGACGCGCAGGATGTCCACCAGGAGGCGTTCATCAAGGCGTATCGCCACCTGGGGAACTTCAGGTTTGAGTGCAGCTTTTATACGTGGCTGTATCGGATTGTGACGAACCTTTGCCTGGACCAGCTGCGACGGCGAAAGAGCCGCAGGGAAGATCCGGCGACGGTGCTGGATGCCAGTGGCGATGAGATGGACCTGATGGCCAATATCACCGACGACCGGGCGATGGCGAATCCGGCACGGGAGCTGGACCGGAAGGTGATGGGCGAACGGATCGGCGCGGCGCTGGATAAATTGACGCCGCGGGAGCGGACGGTCTTTGAGCTGAAGCACTACCAGGGGCTGAAGCTGAGGACGATCGGTGAGATGTTGAGCACGACCGAGGAGACCGCGAAGAATACGCTGTTTCGGGCTACGCGAAAGCTGCGGGCGAATCTGGCGGAGCTTCGAGGCTAGAGCATCTGGGCTAGATCGAAGTGGATGTCTGTGTTGGCAGGACTTGATTGGTATAGGGCGATGTTAAAGACCCAAGAGCAGTACATATTTTTGAGGCTGGTTGAGGTAAGACAATGAAGTGCGAGATGGCAAAAGACAACATAATTTTATTGCACTACGGCGAACTGCCGGATGAGTCGGCGGGTGGCTTGGAGCAACATCTGGCGGACTGTGAGGAGTGCCGCAGGGAGCTGGAGTCATTTCAGTTCTTTGAAGAGCAGATGGCGTTGATGCCGGTGGTTGAGCCTTCGCCGAATCTGCTGGCGCAGTCGCGGATGCGTCTGGACGATGAGCTGGACATGATTCCGCCGCATGGGTTTGTAACTCGACTACGAACAAATTTTTATCGCTGGCTGGGACATGTGCAGAGCGCTCCGGCGCTGGCCACGCTGTTGCTGGGTGTGGGCTTTCTGGCGGGGAACTTTACTTATCGCTATGAGGTTGCGCATGCAGTGAAGCCGAAGCAGCCGGGCACGGTGACGATCAGCAAGCCTGCGGATGGTGTGATTGCGAATGTGACTGGGATTGTGCAGACGCCGGACTCGGAGCTGGTGCAGGTGAACTACAACAAGGTGGTTCCGGAGACGATTGAAGGTTCGCTGGATAGCCCGGAGATTCGTCAGTTGCTGCTGGCGGCGACGAGTTCGGGAGCGACGGATGGAGTACGAAAGAACTCGGTTGCGCTGCTGGGGAACGAGTGCAAGGCGGGGCATGAGTGCCAGTCGATGTCGGACGGCAAGGGGATTCGGCATCAGCTGATGGTGTCGCTGCGCTACGACCAGGATGCCGGGGTTCGGATGACGGCGCTGGAGGGACTGCAGCGGTTTGTCGGGCAGGACCAGCATGTGCGCGATGCGGTGCTGGAGGCGGTGATGCATGACCAGGATCCGAAGGTGCGGGAGGCGGCGATTGGTTTGCTGAGCCCGGTGCAGTCGGATTCGAGTGTGCGGCAGGTGTTGCGGACGGTGTCGACGCAGGATGCGAATCCTTATATTCGGACGGCGTCGTACAACGCGCTGCAGAGCTCCGGGGATATTCAGTAGGCGGCGGATAGAGGCGCCATATCAGGTTCGCTTCGTTGATGTCGGTGCGGTTTCGGGCTTTGGTTGAGATGAGGTTATGCAGATGAGGGACCGCAATTCGTTGAGGTTTGTGGTGCTGGTGGCGGGTGGCGCGACCTTTCTGTATGGCGGTGATGCACTACGGGCAGCTACGTTTTCGGTGACGGTGGGTACGCGGATGATCGCGGCGGCGGCCTCGGGGGCGGGGATGACTGTCCGTGGACGCCAAGGATATCTTGGGGTGGAGACGCGGGATTTGGGTGACGATGCGTTGGCTGCGTTGAAGCTGAAGGAGCTGCGCGGGGTGGAGATCGTCAGCCTGGACCACGATGGACCGGCGTGTAAGGCTGGGATGCGGATGCATGACGTGATCCAGCAGGTCAACGGGCAGATGATCGATGGCGAGCAGCAGATGCGAAAGACGCTGAGAGAGCTGCCGGCGGGACGGACGGTGAACTTTGTGATCGTTCGGGATGGGCAGACACAGACGTTGACGCTGCAGATGGCGGATCGGCGGATGGTGGAGCAGCAGGCGTGGGAGCAACACTACACGGTGCCCGCTCCTGCTGGTGGGGCAGGTATGGCGACTGGATATGCAGGGGGAAATAGCTTTTTGAACTCTGGGTCTGCGTCGGCTTCACCTTCGACGGTGGTGGTGGCGCCGAAGGGGCATCGGGATTTTCTGGGGACGTCGATGATCCTGAGCTCGTCCTTTACCGGGGCGAAGCTGGAGGTGATGGGTCAGCAGTTGGCGGAGTTTTTTGGCGCTGAGGGTGGCGCGGGTCTGCTGGTGCGGAGCGTGGATGGAAACAGTCCGGCGGAAGAGGCTGGGTTGAAGGCCGGGGATGTGGTGGTGCGGATCAACTCGATTCCGCTGTCGAGCGGGGCGGACTGGACGAAGACAGTTCACGACAATAAGGGACGCCCGGTGCCGGTGGTGGTGTTGCGGGACAGGCAGGAGAAGACGCTGACGTTGACTCCGGATGCGAAGAAGCGGTCGAGTCTGATGATGGGTCAGCAGTTGGAAGATTTTTTTGAGGGTACGAGCCAGTACACTCGCGAGTTGTGGGCTAAGTTGTAGTTTGTCGTGCCGGACGGGCATCCTGCGCGGATGGCGGTCACTTCGTGACTTATATATCTTGTTAGGGTGAGTGATGGGTTGGGACCTCCCGTTGGTCGGGATGGAGAGTGCGGCACTGCTGATTGGGGCGCGGTTCTATATACTTGAAAGTGATATGTCTTCTGTTTCTACATCTGCCGGAGTGAACGGCAAACGTCCTATGCCTGCCCGGCGCCGCTGGAAGGCTGTGACGCGCAAGCTGCGTGAGTTGGGTTCGATCGGGTCTGCTGTTGCTTCCACGGGACACCCCTACATGGCGCATATTGTGCCGATGCGGCGGTGTAACCTCGCCTGCACCTACTGCAACGAGTATGACGATTTCTCCGATCCGGTGCCGCTGGAGGAGATGCTGCGACGCATCGATCACCTGGGACGGTTGGGGACTTCGGTGATTACGATCTCGGGTGGGGAGCCGCTGCTGCATCCGGAGCTGGACCAGATTATTGCGCGGATCCGGAAGACGGGCGCGATTGCCGGAATGATCACGAACGGGTATCTGCTAATGCCGGATCGGATTGAGCGCCTGAATAAGGCTGGGCTCGATCATATGCAGATCTCGATCGATAACGTGATGCCGGATGAGGTGTCGAAGAAGAGTCTGAAGGTGCTGGACAAGAAGCTGCAGATGCTGGCTGAGCATGCGGACTTTCATGTGAATATCAACTCGGTGGTGGGCGGCGGGATTGCGAATCCGAACGACGCGCTGACGGTGAGTGAACGGGCGCTGGGGTTGGGGTTCAGCTCGACGATTGGGATTATTCACGATGGAAGCGGGCAGTTGAAGCCGCTGGGGGCAGAAGAGCGCGGGGTCTGGGACAAGGTGAGGAACCTGACGCGGCGGAGTTATTCGCGGTTCAATCACTTCCAAGAGGCGATTGCTAACGGCAAGACGAACGACTGGCGTTGCAGGGCGGGTGGACGGTATCTGTATATCTGCGAGAACGGGTTGGTGCACTATTGCAGCCAGCAGCGCGGGTATCCGGGGGTTCCGCTGGCGCAGTACCAGACGGCGGATGTGAAGCGGGAGTTTTTGACGGAGAAGAGTTGTGCGCCGAGCTGCACGATCAGCTGTGTCCACCAGGTGAGCTATATCGATCACTGGCGAGCGCCGCAGACTTCGTCGGTGACGCCGGGGGCTTCGGGACATGGGGCGGGTGCGGAGCTGGTGCAGATTCGCTAGGTGTTTGTGGCATAGGCAGCTGCGATTCTCAATACATAATTACGAAGAGGGGGCCGGGTGCGGGCTCCTTTTTTCTTTGCTTTGGTGAGGCGAGACTCTTGCCAACTGTCGGCGAGATGGCGGATGGTTGGGTATGAGATTTTTCCCCTTGAACCGATCTTCGATTGTTTGTGGTTCCATTCTTTGTTTTTGTATGGCGATGGATGGTGGTTCGGCTATGGTGCAGGCGCAGAACGCGCCGGGTGCGCAGACAGCGGAGCGGCCTACAAGTACGCCGTATTCGGGAGACCTTTCGATCTTCGATTATCCGGATCGAGACAAGAAGCTGCAGATTGAGAAGGTGATGGATCTGCTGGGAGTTACGCCGGGAAAGAATGTTGCGGATCTCGGCGCGGGGTCGGGATGGTTTACGGTGCGGGCGGCTCGGAGGGTGGGGCCGACGGGCGCGGTGATTGCGGAGGATATCAGTCCGCTGGCGATAGAGGCTGTCGGAAAGAGGGTTTTGAAGGAAGATCTGCAGAATGTTCGGACGGTGCTGGGTGTGCCGGACGATCCTCGGCTGCCGCCGGGAAGCGTGGATGCGGTGCTTCTGCTGAAGATGTATCACGAGATTGCGCATCCCGTGCCGATGATGAAGACGCTGCAGGCGGCGTTGCGACCGGGGGCGAGGGTGGGGATCATCGACCGGAATGGAAACGGGACTAATCATGGTGTGAATCATGATGTTGTGGAGAGGGAGATGGCGCAGGCAGGATACAAGCTTACGGGGACGTACGACTTCACCAAGGGAGACGGGGAGGATTACTTTTTGATCTTCCAGGTGCGGTGAAGGCATGTTCGCTTCGTGTGTGCTGGTTGCTTCCATTGAGCTAATACAAAAGGCCCGGACGGGTGTCCGGGCCTTCTTATTTGTGTGGTGAAGTAGAGACTATTTGTGGGCCGTGGTTTTCGGCTTGGCGACTGTGCTCGGATTGTCCGCGATGGCGGTATCGAGCATCTGGTAGAGCTGGGTGACGTCGGTGACCTGGACGTAGCCCTTCTGGGTGACGATGAAGATGGTCGGGGTCTGGGTGAGGCCGACGCGCTCGCCGAGGGTGTAGTCGGCTTGGACCTCGGCTGCGAAGCGTCCGGTGGGATCGACGACGAAGGGCATAGCACGGTTGTGGGATTGGAAGTATTTCTGGGTGAAGCTGTTGAGGTCATCCTTCGAGGCGATGGATTGCTGGCTGGCGAAGACGGCGCGGCGATACTCCTCGGCGGCCTGGGGGGAGATCTTGTCCTGGATGTAGCGGGCGATGATGGCGGCGTCGCGGCTCCAGACGTGCATCTGGAGGGGGAAGTCGTGGCGGAGGAGGGGGATCTTATACTTGTCCACGGCTGCGTGAACGATGGGGAAGGCGCGGGCGCATGCGGGACATTCGAGGTCTTCGAACTCGAAGATGGCGACGGTGGAGCCTGCCGGGGCGCGGAGCATGGAGGTGTCTTTGAAGGCGGTGCCCTGGGCGAGTGCTAAGATACTGGCCGGAAGGGTGAGCAGGAGGGCGGCGGCGAGGACGATGCGATTCATTGGTATAAGACGCATAGGATTATCTTTCGATTTTAGCTGAGGGAGGGCGAGAGTCCGGGGGTGGGGAATGGTTTTTGCATCATTTAAGCATCGGAGGGGTGATGTGGCACTCTAATAAGAGATCATGTTATTTCCGATGGGATCTTTCAGGGGTATCAGGGTGGGATTTCGGACTCTGGCTTGGCCGCTCGCGTTGGTTTTGTGCGGCTCCGTGGCTGGTGCGCAGACGCCGGATGGAGTAGCGGAACTGCCTCCTGCTCCTGTTCCGAATGGGTTGAAGCTGCCGGGTGGCGTGGTGGTGGAGCGGGCTACGTCCGGGGCGCTGCCGCTGAGCCTGGACGATGCGATCGCTCGCGGGGAGAAGCAGAATCTGCAGATGAAGCTGGTCATCCAGAACGAGCGTCTGGTGCATGGCGAACTGCTTACGGTGGAGAATAACCTGCTGCCGAGTCTGACGGCCTCGGGGTCGGCGGAGGCGCAACAGATCAACCTAGCCGCGTTGGGGTTCAAGCCGTCATCGCTGGCGGAGTTTGGTTTTGCGCCCGGGACGATCGCTTCGGTGGTGAAGGTGAACGTGGCTTCTGCGAAGATCAGTATGGATCAGGAGCTGTTTGATCTGCCGGCGTTCTATCTGTATCGATCCGCAAAACAGGCGGCGAAGGCGGCGAACCTTTCTACTCTGAATCTGCAGGGTGGCGTGACGCTGAGTGTGGGAACGCAGTATCTGCTGGCGCTTGCGGATGCTTCGCAGATAGAGAACGCGCAGGCGCTGGAGAAGGCTGACGAGGTGGTACTGCAACAGGCGACGGCCTCGCATGATGCGGGTGTGGGGACGAACCTGGATGTGCTGCGTGCGAGAGTGCAACTGCAGACACAGCAGCAGACGCTGATCAACGATGAGAATACGTTTGAGAAGGACAAGATTTCGCTGAACCGGATGATCGGACTGCCGGCGGACCAGGAGATTACGCTGACTGATGCGGCTCCGTATGCGGAGTTTGCGGAGATGCCGCTAGAAGATGCGAAGAGGGTGGCGTATCAGCGGCGGAAGGATCTGCTGAATCTGCAGGCGCAGCTGGAGGTGGCGGATCAGGCGCGTAAGGCAGTGAGGGCGGAGAGGCTGCCGGTGCTGTCTTTCAACGGATACTACGGCGTGATCGGTGAGATTGGCGGGCTGTATCACGGGGTATTTGCCGCGACCGGGAAGGTAAGTGTGCCGGTGTTTCAGGAGGGCCAGCTGCGCGGCGAGCGAGAGGTGGCCGATGCGCAGGTGATTGCATTGCGGCAACAGATTGAGTCGCTGCGGGTGACGATTGAGCAGCAGATTCGGGCGGCTATGTTGGATGTGCGGTCGTCGAACGACCTGGTGAAGGTGGCGAAGAGCAATGTCGAGCTGGCGACCCAAGAGCTACAGGACGCGACTGACCGGTTTTCGGCGGGTGTAGATGACAATCTGCCGGTGGTTCAGGCTCAGGCGACGCTGGCACAGGCGCAGAGTCAGTTGGTGAATACTCTGTATCAGTACAACCAGTCGAAGTTGTCGCTGGCGCGAAATACCGGGGTGGTGGAGACGCAGTACAAGGTCTATCTGGGGCGGTAGGCTGGGCTGACATGGGAAGTGCTTCATGCTAGGATGGCGGGCATGAAGGAGCTGACGCAGACATCGCCGATGCGGCTGGCAGGCTGGGTGGGAGCTGGTAGCTTGCTTTGGGCGAGCGCGTTTCTTTTGGGATTCACTCATGCTCCGTGTAAGCCCATCGGCTTCTGCGGCGAGGGTGCGGCGTTATGGGGCGGTAGGCTGCTTGTATTTCTGGGCTTAGCATGCCTGCTCGGCGGATTTGCATTAGTGTTTTGGGCGGAGAGAAAACTCAAGCTAGGGATGAAAGAAGGCGTCTGGAGCGAGGCGGAGTTGGAGCCTTTGCGGAGGCGGCTCGATCATCCGGTGTGGGGTTGGCTGGGCGTTGTGGGGATGATTGGTGTTGTTGCCGTTCTGGTTCTGTATGCTCGCGGCTCTGTTCACCTTCCCTTGTTTTATCTTCTGCTCTTTCCGTTCCAGAACTTCAACCGCGTGAAACAGATTGTGAAGCGTGCGCAGAATGAAGGAGTGGGTGCAGGGGCTCTGCGGGATTGGAGAAGCTTTAGACCGATTCGCTCTGAGCACTGGGGTGAGGCTACGGGGACAGGCGAGCGTCTGTGAATGTCCGCAGCGATGATGACATCCACGTAACGGAAGTATGAAAACATAGGGTATGGCGGATGGTTCGGAACGTACGGAGCTGGCGGTAGAGGGTGACTATCGCTCGGCGTTCAAGTCGCGGGACTTCAGGTTGTATCAAGCGGCGCGGTTGATGGTGATTCTGGGTGCGGAGGCGCAGTCGGTTGCGGTGGCGTGGCAGGTGTATGCGCTGACTCACTCGGCGCTGGATCTGGGATATACGGGGTTGGCGCTGTTTCTTCCTGGGCTGTTTGTGATGCTGGCGGCGGGACATGCGGCGGACAGATATGACAGGCGAAAGATTATCCTGATGTGCTATGGGCTGCAGGCTTGTTGTACGGCGGTGCTGCTCTGGCTTTCTCTGAGCGCTACCGCACTGAAAGATGGGCGGGTGTGGCCGATCTATGCAGTGCTGGTGGGGATTGGTTTGGGCAGGGCGTTTAGCGGACCAGCGGCGAGTGCGATGCTGCCGAGTCTGGTGCCGAAGAAAGATTTCGTGAATGCGGTGACGTGGGGAGCGACGATCTACCAGATTGCGAATATGTCGGGGCCGGCGGTGGGTGGGATTCTGTTTACACTGCCGCTGGCGGGTGCCGTGGTGATGTGGAAGGGCGCGCCGATTGTGTATGGGTTTACGCTGGTGATGCTGCTTGGGTTCATGGCGCTGGTGGGCATGATTCGGGCGAAGATGGTGGTGACGGAGAAGAAGGCGTTCAGCATGAAGACGGTGCTGGCGGGCCTGGAGTATGTGTGGCGGGCGAAGCTGCTGCTGGGGTCGATCTCGCTGGATCTATTTGCTGTGCTGCTGGGTGGTGCGACGGCGTTGCTGCCGATCTTTGCGACAGATATTTTGCATGCGGGGCCGCGAGGGCTGGGTTTGTTGCGCGCGATGCCTTCGGTGGGGGCGCTGGTGGTGTCGCTGACGATGGTGGTGCGGCCGATCAAGCGTCGGGCTGGGGCGACGATGTTGGTGTGCGTTGGAATCTTTGGTGCGGCTACGGTGGTGTTCGGGTTGTCGAAGAGCATCTGGCTGAGTGCGGGAGCGCTGATCGTGGTTGGAGCGAGCGATATGGTGAGTGTCGTGGTTCGGTCGAGCGTGTTGCAGTTGGCGACGCCGCCGGAGATGCGGGGCCGGGTGAGTGCGGTGAACTGGCTGTTCATAGGGGCTTCGAACGAGTTCGGCGAGTTTGAGAGCGGTCTGACGGCGCATTGGTGGGGTGCGGTGCGGGCGGTGGTGATTGGCGGGGTTGGGTCGATGATGGTGACGGCGACTGCGGCTGGACTGTTTCCGCAGCTACGGCGGGCGGATGCTTTAACGGCGGATGCGTTGATGGAGGCAAACGAGGAGTTGAGTGTGGCGGAGCCGGTGGATTAGAGTGGCAGTGACGAAAGACTTGCGGACGAGAGGATATAGATATCGATGCAGAATGGGGTGAAGGCTGCGATTGGGGCCAGCGTGGTGCTGGTGTTGGCGGTGGGTGTGAGGGTTGGGCTGATCTATCGGGAGCGGAATGCTCCGGACAATTCGGTGAAGCCTGCGGCGCGTGAGGTCATCGCAGACGACGATCTGGTGTTTTTGAAGAAGAAGCGGCCGGACTCGATGAAGGATATTAAGGAGCTGGTGGGGAGTACGGTGTGGGTTTCGGCGGGTGGGCAGATGGAGTACTATCCGGTGGCCGGGCACACGGCGCAGTATGCAAAGAGCGCAGGGACGCTGCTGGGTGCGGAGCCGATTGTGGTGAAGGATGCGTTCGAGCAGGTGGCACCTAAGGCTGCGACCTTCCGGATTCCGGGTGGGGAGAAGCAGGTGTTGCTGGTCTTTACGAAGCCGGGAGAGACGAAGGCGTACGCGGTGCCGGTGGGGTATCGGCAGGATGGGCAGTACACGTTCTATACGGATGAACTCTTCTTCTATGACGATCCGCATGGGCTTTACAAGCACTGGGGGCCGGAGATCTGGAAGGCAGTGGACACGCACCAAGTGATTCTGGGGATGAACGAGCGGCAGGTTGAGCTCTCGCTGGGCCAGGTTTCGAAGAGTACGAGCAAAGCCTATGGAGACCGGATGGTGGTGTTCGCCAATCTGGGGAAGCCGATGGCGGTTACGTTTGTGAAGAACAAGGTGACGGCGTTCCGGGCGGACCAGGGGTTCTGAGGCCCCCACCCCCGGCGATGTGTGTCAAAGTCTTGGGAAGGTTGGGGTTAGGTCTGGACTTCATGTCTCCTGAGTGCTTTGGCATCGACATTTTCTCAACTCCTTTCTTGATATGAACATAGAAAAAGCCCCGGATGGCCCGGGGCTTTTTTATGTTCTATTTCTATTTTAAGGGATTGAGGGTAACTACTACGCAAGGCGATTGTTCAGGATTGGCGCGGGTTTGGGTGGGGTTGGGGGTTGACAGGGGTTCGGGGGAGAACAGACAAAGGCAATGGCAATCATTTTGTCGCTTCGGCTTCGCCTTTCGCTCCGGCCTTCGGCAGAGCGGAGGCGCTTGCGCGGCGGCTTTAGACGCGAGGCTGAAGCCTCGCTCTATCCAAGGGCAACGGCAAAGGAAAACGCAACAACGTCGGCAGCGACAACCGCAGATCCCTACGGGATGACAAACAAAGGGACAGGCAACGGAAAGAACAACCGTAACCGCAGATCCACTACGGGGATGACAAACAGAAGGACAGGCAAAGGACAGGTAAAAAGGACAAACAACGGCAAGAGCAGAAAGCTACAGCAGAGGCTTGGGCGGCCTCTGCTGGTTTCACATTAGGGTGGTGGAAGGTGCTCTAGTGTTTGACGACGGTGATGGTTAGGGTGCTGGGGTATTGGGGGCTGTGGTGGATGGCGGTGTGGGCGGTGATGGCGGTGGTTTCGTCGTAGTTATTGCCGCCGGTGTTGAGGTTGCGGTCGAAGCGGGGGAAGTTTGAGCCGGCGACTTCGATGCGGATGCGGTGGCCTGCGTCGAAGAAGTTGCTTGTGTTCATGGGCGTGAGTGTGACCTTGTAGACCTTGTCTTTTTCCATCCAGACGGTGTGGTCGTCGCCGTCACGATAGCGGAGGCGCTGGATGGTCTCGTCGAGGTTGTAGGCGGTGCCGTCGGGTAGGACGTCGATGACCTTGACGGTGACGTCGGTGTCTTTGACGTCGGAGGAGACGTAGAGGGTTGCGGTGATGGGGCCTGAGAGTTCGATGCCCTCTTTGAGAGGCTCGGAGGTGTAGACGAGGATGTCGGGGCGCTCTTCCATCTTGCGCTGGTCGAGCGCGCCGCCCATGCCGGGGATGGTGTTGGCAGCGCAGCAGACGTTGCCGCCGTAGCTTGGGGTGGGGTGGAGGGGATCGTAGGTGAAGAGGTCGGCTATGTCGCGCTTCGTGTCGTGTTTGCCGGAGGGTGCAACGGGCTGGTTGGCGTGTGGGTTGGCGTCGGTGCTGGCTGCGAGTTGAAGCAGGGGTGCCTGTCCCTTGGCGGTTTCGAGTACGAGGCGGCCGTCTCCGTGGAGTGTGTTGGCGTGGCCGTCGCTGGTGAGGGCGAGGGTGACGGGCTTTGCACTCTCGGGGGGCCAGGTCTCGGAGTGCTGCCACTTGTTGATGCCCATGGTGAAGTACTGGACCTTGGGGGTCTTCTGGAGGAAGCCGTTGTCTTCGCCTTTGAGGAAGTGATCGAACCAGGCGTAGGTGAGGGCGTCGTAGTCGAGGCGGGCGTCGCCCATGCTGCGTTCGCCGACGATGGTGTTTTCGGTGGCGCGGGTGTAGCCGCAGTGGAGGGTGGGGGCGATGACGGCGTACTGCTCGTTGGCGGCTTCGCCCTTGGCGGTGGAGCGGACGAAGTTATAGGCGGCGAGGTTGGGGCCGATGGAGACGTCGTACCAGGTCATGAACCAGAAGGCGGGGACGTTGATGGGCATGGTGTCGGACTGCCAGAGGCCGCCTTTGCGCCAGGCAGGATCGTTGGGGGTGCGCTCGATCATGGCGCCGCCGGTGGTGTTGGGCATCTTGTTGGAGAAGATGCCGCGGGGGCCGTCGACGGCGGAGATGATGTCTTTTTCGGGGAGGTGTTCGAAGGCTTTGGCCCAGTCGACGGGCGGGAGCTGCGGGGCGAGGTCGAAGAGTTTGGAGGCTTTGATGAGATCGGCTTGCGAGGTGTCTTTGGGGAAGGTGGGGCGGACCTGGTTTTGTTCGCCGTTGAGCCAGTCGATGAAGAGCATCTGTACGGCACCGCCACGGTACCAGTTGCCCTGTTCGTTGTAGGGGCCGACCTTGCCGACGCCCGCGCCGAAGCTCTGGGGGATGATGGTGGTGAGGGCTTTGTTGCCGAGGGATGCGGCGGCGAGCTGCCATTCGGCGGTGGAGGAGCAGCCGATGAGGCCGATCTTGCCGGAGGACCAGGGCTGGGCGGACATCCAGCTGAACTGGTCATCGGCGTCGGTGAGGGGCGCGCCGAGGATGTCGTAGTTGCCCTCGGAGAAGAAGTGGCCGCGCTCGTTCATCTCGACGAGGACGTAGCCGCGTTTGACGGCTTCGAGCTCGGTGGACATGTCGCGGTAGGTGCCGAGGCGGACGTCCCAGAAGTTGAAGTTGTAGGGCGTGCGGCTGAAGATGATGGGGTACTGCTTGCTGGTGTCTTTGGGGCGGTAGATGTCGGCGGCCATGCGGATGCCGTCACGCATGGGGACCATAACTTTGCGGTCGACGATGGCGATGTCTTCGAGCTGCTTTTCGATGGACTGGCGCTTTTCGATGAGGGCTTTGGTTTGCTCGGGGGTGAGCTGCGGGCGTTGCTGGGCGAGGGCGGGCGAAACGAGGGTGAGAGGCAGGACTGCGAACAATAGAGCAGCGAAAAACAAGGCGGCGGGGATACGAAGGCGCATTCTCATCTTCTTTCAGGTTGATTCAGACTGTCTTTTAGGCTAACAGGGAGACGAGGCAGTGATGCGATTGGTTTCGCAAGATTGGAGATTCGTTTCGGCTATTTGTTGGATATGGTGCTGATCTATTCATCAGGGGTGTTGGACCTGTCGCTTCTGCTCCGAATAAGGGTTACGACAAAGCACTAAGCAAATTAATTTGTGAGGAGACTGTGTGCAGGTGTCCCAAAGTTGGGCTTGGTGAAGCATTTAGCATGAAGCGCCATAAAGGTGAGGCGAATTGACTACTTCTCTGTAATGACACGGGTACGGAGTTATGCGACTATTGCACACATGTAGCGGGAGGTTATCGCGTGCTTAATTGGGCGGTGCGATATTATCCGATTCTCCGTGTTCTGAGACAGCATCGTCTGCTGGACGATGGGACTCTCTCGAGATAGGTTCGGGTCCGCGCGGTATCGGCACCTATCGTAAGGTTCCATTTACGGGTTGCGATCTGGAGCTTCCTGAGCGGCCGCACTGGCCGATGACTCCGATGGTTGGGTCGGCTACCAGCCTGCCGGTGCCGGACAAATCGTTTGATGTTGTTCTGGCTTCGGACATGCTCGAACATGTGCCGCCGACGCTGCGGAGACAAGTTATTGGAGAGGCACTGCGGGTTGCGCGCAGGCTGGTGATCTTCGGCTTTCCGTGTGGGAGGCTGCCCATGACGGGGACGAGGCGTTGAAGCAGTGGTATCTGGATCAGCAGAAGGATGTTCCGGTCTGGCCGGAGGAGCATATGGAGGCAGAGTTTCCGGAGCCGTCGCTGTTCAGCGATCTGCCGGGGTGGAAGGTGGATCAGTTCGGAAACGAGAGCATTCGATTTCACTCGTGGCTGATCCAGCGGGAGGTGCATAGGAACTTTGTGCGGATTGCCGGAAGGCTGGCGAGGTGGAGCCCATGGCTGATGGAGCCGCTGATACGGCGGGCAGATGCAGAGCCGTACTATCGCCAGATCTTTGTGCTGAGTCCTGCTGATCAGGCGTAGCGGAGGTTGATCAGCCGGTGTTGCGGAGGCCGGCGCTGATGCCGTTGATTGTGGCGGAGATGGCGCGGTCGAGTTCGGTGGAGATGGGTTCGCTTTTTTCGATGGCGGAGCGTTTGCGGCGGATGAGTTCGACCTGGATGAGGGACATCGGATCGACGTAGGGGTTGCGGAGGCGGATGGAGCGCTCGAGGACGGGGTTGGTCTGGAGGAGCGACTTCTGGCCGGTGATCTCGAGGATCATGCGGTGGGTGAGGTTGAACTCGGCTTCGAGGGTGTTGAAGACGCGGTCGCGGAGGGCGGGGTCTTCGACGAGCGAGGCGTAGAGGCGGGCGATGCCGAAGTCGGCTTTGGCGAGGGCCATCTCGACGTTGCGGATGATGTCGAGGAAGAGGGGAAACGAGCGCGCCATAGTTTGTAACTGTGCGAGCCCGTCGGGATTTTGCTGGATGAAGAGGTTGAGCGCGTGGCCTACGCCGAAGTACGCGGGGACGAGCTGGCGGGACTGCATCCAGCCGAAGACCCAGGGGATGGCACGGAGATCGGCCATGGATTTTTTTGCGCTGCGTTTTGCGGGGCGTGAGCCGAGGCGGGCATGTTCGAGTTCGGCAACGGGGGTGGCCTGTTCGAAGTAGGTGAAGGTGTCGGGGTTGTCGATGATGTGTTTGCGGTAGAAGGCGTAGGAGGTGGCAGAGAGCTGGTCGAGGGTGGACTCCCAGGCGGGAAGGATCTCGCCGGTGAGGTGGGGGATGCGGGGTGTTTCTGAATTTGTAACTTTCTCTGTGGCTTTTAGTTGGAGGGTCGCGTCGGGGCGGGCGAGGGCGTCCAGCGAGGCGGCGATCATCAGCTCGAGATTGCGCTCGGCGAGGATGACGTCGGAGTACTTCCAGTTGAGGACTTCGCCTTGCTCGGTGATGCGGAGTTCGCCAGTGAAGCTGTCGACGGGCTGGGCGAAGATGGCGCGGTGGGTGGGGCCGCCGCCTCGGCCTACGGTGCCGCCGCGTCCGTGGAAGAGGCGGAGGTTGATGTTGCACTCGCGGGCGACTTGATGGAGGGCGCGGTGAGCCCTCCATATCTCCCAAGTGCTGGTGATCATGCCGCCGTCTTTGTTGGAGTCGGAGTAGCCGAGCATGACCTCTTGGTGGTGGTTCCATGATTTGAGAAGGGGCTGGTAGGCTTCGCTGGTCCAAAGCTCGCGCATGATGGCGGGGGCGTTCTGGAGGTCTTCGATGGATTCGAAGAGAGGGACGGGCTGGAGGCCGGGGTCGGTTTCGTTGGCTTCGACGTTGACGCCGCCGAGGCGTGCGAGCCAGATGACGTGGAGGACGTCTTCGGCGCTGGTGGCTCCGCTGATGACGTACTGGCGGATGGACTCGGGAGAGTAGGTTTGCTTGAGTTCGGCGATGGTGCGGAAGGTGTCGAGGACTTCGGCGCTCTGTTCGCTTAGTGCGGCGGGAAGGCTGAGCGGGTGATTGGGGTCGCAGTGCTTCCAAGCGGAGATCTCGGCGATGGCGGCGGAGTGAACGCGCGCGTGCTGGCGGATGTCGAGGGTCTGGAGGTGCAGGCCGTAGGTGCGGACCTCGATGAGGAGCGGGTCGATCAGCAGTTGCGCAAGGCGTTGGCCGCTGTTTTCGAGGAGGCTGGTGCGGAGAACGGTGAGGTCGGAGAGGAGGTCGGCGGCGCGGGTGTAAGGAGTGAGCGCGGGGTTGGGCGGCAGGGGGACGGCGGACTGTGGAGTGGCGCCGAGGCGCATCATGATGCAGGCGACCAAGAGACGGAGGTATTCGAAGTGGAAACGCTCTTCCAATGCAGTCTGGCCGGCGGTGCGAAGTTGAGCGAGGTAGGTCTCGAGGAGTTTGGAGACGCTGGATGAGACGGGGACTTGCTGGGTGGAGCTGCCTAGCTGCTCGAAGATGTTTTGTAATCTTCTGCGGTAGTGAGATTGCAGGAGTGAGTAGGCCATGGCGAGGGCGTCGCGTGTGGCCTGCGGTGTGACGAAGGGATTGCCGTCGCGGTCGCCGCCGATCCAAGAGCCGAAGCTGATGAGCTGGGGGAGATCGGAGATGGAGGCTGGTGAGTTGGGGGATTCTTTTGAGTTTGAATTTGTAACGATTTTAGTTTCTTTTTCGGGTGGGTATTCGGCGTGGAGGGCACTGGCTACCTCGCTGTATAGGACGGGCAAGGTATCGAAGAGGCTGGACTCATAGTAGTCGAGGGCCATGCGGATCTCGTCGCGAACGGTGGGGCGGGCGCTGCGGACGTCGTCGGTCTGCCAGAGGGCGGTGATCTCGGCGGTGAGATCGCGCTCGAGAGATTCGAGGTGGGGTTCGGGAACGGGGATGCGATCCAGCTGTTCGAGAAGATCGGAGATGCGGCGGCGCTTGAACATGACGCTGCGACGGGCGACCTCGGTAGGATGCGCGGTGAAGACGGGAGAGACACAGATGCGCCGGAGAAGGGCGTGGGCCTGGTCGGCGGTGATGCCGGCCTGGCGTAGGCGGCGGAGGGTGCCGCGGAGGTCGCCGCGTTGGACAGCGCCGGTAGCGGAGAGGCCTTCGCTAAGTTGATGGGAGATGCGGCGGCGCTTGCGGTGGTTGGTCTCGGCGAGGTTGATGAGTTCGAAGTAAAAGCTGAAGGCGCGGGCTAGCTGATAGGCGACGGTGAGATCTTTGGAGTAGCTGTGGACTAGAGTGAGGGCGTGCTGGAGATGCGCGGAGGCGTCGGGTGCTCCGGCCTGCGAGGCCTCGGTGTCTTGCCGGGCTTCGGCTTCGCGGCGGGCGATGGCAGTGCGGCGGAGGGCTTCGACGGCGTCGTAGAGAGGGTCGCCGGCCTGTTCGCGGAGAACCTCGCCGAGGAGCACGCCGAGGGAGCGGACGTCGCGGCGGAGAGGAGCTTCTTTGACCTCGCCGGTGGGGGCTTGCAGTTCAGCGAGGCGTTGGGGCCAGTCGGTAGGGGTCCAGAGAGACGGCATCTATTGATTATGCCTTGTCGGAGTTGTCGATGAGTACTACCGCGCGGGCTGTGCGGTGGCTAATCGGATGGCTGCGGGGTTGATGTGGGATGCGTTTGGAAGATGCTCATGTGCCGTTGCTGCTTTAGTGTTTTGAGGGAGCAGACAATTGCGGCTATCTATATAGATAGTCGCAGTCGTGCATTATGCCGAATGCCATCGAAGGCGGTAAGTTTTATTTGGGCAGAGAGAAGACATAGTACCCTTGCACCTCCGGCTTGCCGGTGGGGTTCTTCGAGTCTGGTTTGTAGGACGGGTCGCTGTTTTGACGAGACCCGGCCTCGGTGCCAGCCAGGACGGTGCCTGGTCTGGCGCTGATGACGACATACTCGTTGCCGCCGGTCTCATAGACTGCGGGAATGCCTTCGGGGGCAGAGGGTAGCTCCTTTACCCAAAGTACCTTGCCGGTGTCCTTATCGTAGGCACGGAGTTTGGAGTCGGACTTTGTGCCTGCGAAGATGAGTCCTCCTCCTGTGACTGCGACGCCGCCTCGTGGCCAGTAGCTGCCGGTATCGGTGATTCCCTTTGCGGCTAATCTTGAAACTTCGCCCAGAGGAACCTGCCACTTAATCGTTCCGCTGTTGAGGTCATAGGCTGTGAGAGTTGACCAGGGACCTTTGATGGCGGGAAGTCCATCGGTGGAGTCCATGTAGCCGTAGCCGGTCCAGTATCGCGCAGGAGTTGCTTCGTCAGGGGTCGCTGGATCCGGTAGCGGCGGAGCTTTGAGATTGGCTGGGAGAGCAGGTGCGGCTTTGGCGCTGGAGGGATCTGCAAGGTAAGCGATGAGGGAGTCGATATCGCCGGAGCTCAGATCGGGAAAGGCAGGCATGGGGGGTAGTCCGTTGGTGATGACATTCGTTATTTGATCGGGGCCTATTTTTTTCACGACGCCGGTGAGGGCAGGTATTCCGGGCGGCTGGCCTTGTAGTTCAGACTGATGGCAGATCTGGCAGTTCTGTTTATATAGAGAGAGGCCCTGAGTGGCGGGTGAGCCGGAGACGCGCCGGGTGGGAGGCTTTGGCTCCAGCTTCAGCATGGATGGCGCGTTCTTTGCCTGCACATAAACGACTCCGGTGGTGGGGTCTGCGGCTTCTGCTCCCCAGTTGGCGCCTCCGCCGTTGCCGGGCATTTCAATGGTGTTGGTGAGGCCGGGTGGGGTATATAAGCCTTCGTTGCGTGCATGCAAGACTTCGTTGCGTATCTTCTCTCGCTCGGCTGGGTCGGCGATGTAGGGGTCTATATCATCTGCGGTGAAGGTCTGTCGGGCGAAGGGTGGTGGGGCGGTTGGGAACGGTTGTGTGGGCCATGCCTGTTCGCCGGGAACGTCGGACTTGGGCACGGGACGCTCCACGATGGGCCACAGCGGTTTGCCGGTCACTCGATCAAATACATAGAGAAAGCCGTTTTTGTCGGCCTGAGCTATTACGTCTACCTTCTTGCCGTTGTGCGTGACGGTGAGAAGTTTTGGGGAGGGAGCGGGATCGTAGTCCCATAGATCGTGGTGGATGAGCTGGAAGTGCCATAGATATTTTCCGGTGCGGGCGTCGAGGGCGAGAAGGCAATCGCCAAAGAGGTCGGCGCCGATGCGGTCTGCGCCGTAGAAGTCGTAGGTGGGAGCGCCGAGCGGGAAGTAGGCTATGCCGCGCTTCTCGTCTACCGTGATCTCGCCCCAGGTATTGACTCCGCCAATTCGCTTCCAAGCATCTTTGGGCCAGGTATCGTATCCAAACTCGCCTGGGTGCGGGATGGTGTGAAATACCCATGCCATCTTGCCGGTCTGTATATCGTATGCACGGACGTCACCGGGAGGCGATCCGTACTCCTCGCCTGGCGCGGAGCCGAGGATGAGCAGATTTTCAAATACCTTGCCGGGAGTGCCTGATTGAATGTGGCGTACGGTTTGAGGATCACGTCCGAGACCGACGCGCAGATCGACGTCTCCGTGGTCGCCGAATGTATCGATCGTCTTTCCGGTGGAGGCGTCGATTGCGTGCAGCTTGTCATTGGTTGAGAAGAGTAGCCTGCGATCTTTGCGATCTTTACTCTCCCAATAGTTAATTCCGCGACTGGTGATGGACCTTGCGTGGCCGGTGTCGTGAACCCAGATCTCCTGGCCGGTCGCTGCATTGAGGGCGACGATGTTGTTGCTCTTTCCAATGACGTACATCACATTGTCGACGACGATCGGATTGGAGCCGAATAGGAGGCCGTTGTCTCCTGCTGGATAGAACCATGCCTGTTGCAACTGACTTACATTCGACTTATCGATCTGTTTGAGGGAAGAGTATTGGGATGAATCGGGACCACCTTCGAAGTCGTTCCATGTGGTGTAGGGCTTTGATGAAGGATGTTGAGGTGAACTAAAGCTTGTAAGCGCAAGCGTTGTGGCGCCAGCACCGATGACCAGAGATCTTGCTGCTCGCCCCAACGATGTATGCCTCAATTTATCTGACCTCTCGTAAAAGTAATTTTCATGGCTAGTGGCTACGTTCAAGCTTTACGCTGTCCGCGGCTTGTTGTGTATCTGCAGTTCATCCCGCGGTACGTATCGGGGAGATACGTACCGCGGGATGAAGTAGTTGTTGCGTTGATCACTATCCATCTGCTGCACTTATTTATAGAAGCGTTATGGAATTTGCATCAAGTTAGAAAGTAACCCGCGCGTGCATTTGAATCTGACGCGGATCAAAGGTATTTACCGGTAGCGTGCCATAGGTGCTGCTTGTGCCCAGTCCTGGGTTGAGGCCCTGAGCAGTGTTATTTACGAGATTGGGGCTACCCAAATCTCCGGCGTAGGCACCGTTGAACTCGGCATGGTTGAGGAGATTAGAGGCCTCTCCTGCGATCTCGAGTTTGAATCGTTCGGTGAGTGGGAAGGTTCTGCGAAGACTGAAGTCGATGTTGAAGCGACCCGGTCCACGAAGATCTCCATCGGTCTGTGCAGCATTTCCGCTCCAGAATTGATCAGGAACGATGCTTCCGTTTGGAGTCTGTACGGTTTGACTGCTGAAGGCGCAGGAGTTGTATTTCAGCAGTTGGTATGCGCCAGGTGTGACGGTCTTTCCGCAGGGAAGTGTGACTGTCGTGGCTCCGTTGTATCTATGCTGGAGGTTTGAAGGCACTTCCAACGGCACACCCGGAACCCGATTGACGCGGGCGTTGAGTGCTCCGTTGTTTTCCATGCTGATCACGAATGGAAATCCACTTTGAAGAGAGACAACCGAGCCGATTGCCCAATCACCGAGGATGGTTCGTGCGAACCCGTTGCTGAGAGCGTACTGGCCCCCTTTGCCGAATGGAGATTTGTACACAACCGTCCCTACGAATCTGTGCGGGATATCTGCCAGACCATAGTTTCGGTTGAGCCGATTGTTGACCAGGTCCGGAGTGCCGGTTGTTCCACCAGCGTTTACACCCTGGCCATCTTCGATGCCGGTCGTGGTGAAGTCAAGTTCCTTGCTCCAGGTGTAGTTGGCTTCGAGATGAAGCCCGGAAGAGAAGCCGTGGGCTATGCGCATCTGCATTGAGTTGTAACTGGCAAAGCCCGTGGATCCATTCAAACCGCCGCCAAAGATAAGTGGATACTTTAGCTGCGGAATGTATTGCTGGATGGTGCTGCCGGCCAGATCTCCTTGAAATGGAGTAAGTGGTCCAGTTGCCGGTTGATAGGGATTCGAGACCAAAATATTGGCTGGATTGGTCGTTCCGTTGCTGGCGATGTACTGACCTCTCCAAGTGGAGAGCGTGCTTGAAGGAAGTGTCTGCAGGCCTTCGAAGGGAAGATTGCGGGTTGTCAGGTTATTGGAGAAAGAGCCGCTCCAGCCGAGGGAGAACAGCCACTGAGCCTTCGCTCCAAAGGTCTGCTCCATGAAGACGTTGCCCTGTTTGGCCACCTGATTTTTTAGGTGACGATCGAAGAATGCTGCACCCGATCCGTAGATCTGCGGGGCGGAGGGGTTCGAGCCGACTGCAGGAACCAAAGGCGCCGGGTCCGTGAACTGCGTGGTAGGGATGCCGTCGGGATTGGTGCCGTAGGGCAGGGCCAGATTTCCTGCGGCGAAGGGTGCTTCGCCGTAGTCATTTGGGCTAGAGAAGTAGCCGGTGTTGCTGGGCAGATAGGTGATACCAAAGCCGCCGCGGAAGACGAGGCCCGGGACGACCTGCCAGGCTACGCCGACGCGTGGTTGGAAGTCGTGATACTCGGTATCCCAAAGATTGCGGCTATATCCATTTGTGCCTGGGAAGTCGATTGCGCCAAGCGTTCCAAAGGCGTTCTGCTTGGTGAAGTCGTAGCCGGACATGCGGTTGTAACGCTCCGTAGGTCCTGGCTGCACGTCCCAGCGAAGTCCGAGATTGATCGTTACGCCTGGCTTCACCTTCCAATCATTCTGCGAATAGAGGCCGAAATATTTCGCTGCATACGCAGGTTTTAGATTGGCGCCTGGACGAACGAACCAGACTCCTTCTCCCACCAGCATCGTTGCGCCGCCGACTCCACTCTGGTTTGGCGACGTGTTGTTGGGTGCCGATGCTCCCGATGCGGTGAGGTATTCGAAGGTATAGTTGCCGCCAGGATCGCCGGCACAGCAACCTCCGATATTTGCCGATGCCTCTTCGAAGTCGGTGTAGTTCGCGAGGATGACCCGATACTCCGATCCGGCTTTGTAAGTCCAGTTGCCGTGTACTTTTGTGACGCTGCCGTTTACCGCATGGCTGATCTGATGCTCCTGCTTGTTCGTGAACTGTCCCTGGGAGAGAGCAGTCCAGTTGCTGCCTCCTCCACTACCTCCGAAGCCGCCTGGGTTGACGACCGGCGCGGAGCCAGGAACAGCGAAGAGTGCTTGTGTGGCGGGAGCGATTCCGAATGCATCGTACTGCGTGAATCCAGAGTGATTGCCAGCGAAGTTGATGGTGTTGATGCGCGTCGCGCCATAGCGAACGTCGACGAAGAGCGTGGGGTTGATGACGATGGTATCGCCAACCTGAGCGTAGGGATTTGTGTCCTTGGTGGTCGTCGGATCATTGTTGAACCCAGCGGTGCCAAAAGAGTTGGGCTGAAGAACGGTGCCAAAGTCAAAGCCACCGCTACCGTAGATGGAGTGCCTTCCACGTCTGTAGTCAATTCGGTTATTTGACGTCTGTCTGCGCACTGTATTTTCAACGGTTGAGGTGAAGTTATTCGTGTTGTAGACATCATCGGGAGTACGGTTCGGAAGCGGATAGTAGCTGTACATCAAGAGGGCAGCAGGATTGGGGTTCGGGATAATTGCATTGTTGAATGCAGCGCGCTGATAGAGGTTGTTCCCTATCTGGGTTACCTGGAACGGGTTGAACACCTGAGCAGGAACCGGCAGACCGTTCGCGTCCTGCTGGAATGTTTTACTGAAGTCTCCAATGCGCTCCAACGCAGTAGGCACTGTCTGCAGGTACGTCTGTCCCTGATTGAAGATGAGGTAGTGATAACTGGCGAAGAAGAACAGCTTGTCCTTAATGATGTGGCCGGAGATTGCGCCGCCGAAGTCGTCGTCTTTGAATGCGGGACGACGAATGCCCTGCGCCTTGTTGCCCCAGGTATTGGCGTTCAACGCTTCGTTGCGGATCATGTAGGAAGCTTGTCCGTGATAGTCGTTCGTACCTGACTTCGTGCTGATCGCCATGACAGACTGGCCATGACCATAGTCGGCAGTGAAGTTGTTGCTGATGACGCGGACTTCCTGAATGCCTTCTTCGTTGGGAATAATGGCGGCTTCATTGAATCCATCTCCAGTGATAGGGAGGCCGTCCAACTGAATGTCATTTTCGAAGGCACGACCGCCGTTGACGCCAATGGCAGAGAACTCAGCCCGGCCTGCTACGCCAATTCCAAATGAATTGAGGGTCTGGCTATCCGAGGTTTCGTTGCGGGGTGCGACTCCGTTCTGAAGTGTTGCGTAATAAAGAGGGTTCTCGGTGATGTTGGGAATTGTGTCGATCACCAGAGCACTCACACCTCCAGAGACAGTACTGGTGTCAGTCTGAAGCTGCGTGGCTGAGGCCTGGACGTCGATCTTGGTCGCGGTCGTACCAATTTGCAGCGCTGCATCCACTCGAACGGTCTCCGATGATTCGAGGTGAACACCATTCTCAATGTAGGTGTCAAAGCCGGGTTTCACGATCGAGACGGAGTAGCTACCGGCTTCGAGATAAGGGATGGTGAAAGCCCCGGACTGAGAGGTGGTGGCGGTATATCCGGCGTTGGTTCCGGTATTTGTGACCACGACCTTGGCGTCGGGCACAAGGGCTCCGGTCGAGTCTTTTACTGTACCTGTGATCGTTGCAGATCGAATCTGAGCATGCAGTCCACTCGCAACCAACAACGAACATAGGAGTGTGCACGCCAGGAATACTTGATGCTTTACGGTAGAACGTACGTTGAACATGTCGAGATCTCCTGGCCAAATTGGCAAACGTCATCTGCCTTGAAGGGGGTAAATATCATTGCGCATTATGCACTGTGAATTGCGCATTCAAAGACGAGGAAGCGTAACAGTCGAACTTCTGGAATGTCAACTTGAAATTTACGGAATATTTGGCAGAGATCCTGGGTTCGGTTTGTGCACGAGCCAGGAGGAATTAACAGGTACAAAGAGTCGATAAAGCGCTTAGAAAGCGCTATTGTGCTTTCCGCTTCCTCTTAGCTACGGCCAGCTATTTCCCGACCCAGCCGCCATCTGCGAAGAGAGACTGGCCAGTAACGTATGCAGCTTCCTCGGAGGCGAGGAAAGCGACGACGCTGCCGATCTCTCGCGGCAGGCCGGGTCTACCCAGCGAGATCTGGCCCACAACCTGTGAACGCAGATTAGGACTCTCCAGAACCCAGCTAATCATCGGCGTATCAATGAGTCCAGGATGAACGCAGTTGACTCGAATTCCGTGTGATCCCATCTCCGCAGAGATGTTGCGGGTCAGAGCTTCCACCGCGAGCTTGCTTGGGGCGTAATGTGTTCTTCCGGGAAGAACGCGCGCCGCTTGAATGGAGCCGATGTTGACAATCGAAGCTTTGCGGCTGTCTGCGATGACTCTCTTGCAGAAGCTCTGACAACTCATCCACTGGCTCTTAAGATTTGTGTCCATTACTTTTTGCCACTGTTCGTCGGTGAGATCGAGGAATGGGATGATTGTTTCGATGCCTGCATTGTTGACCAAGATATCGACTGGGCCGAGGTCGGCCCAGCCGCGGTCGAAGATCTGCTCGACATCGGAGCGGAGAGAGACATCTCCCAATACGGTGACGGCGCGGCGTCCTTTCCCGCGAATCCAATCGCCGAGTTCTTCGAGCCCTTTCGACGGGACCACGTCATTGAGGATGAGGTCAGCGCCCTGTTCTGCAAAGATTTCAGCGATACCTCTTCCGATTCCCTGGCCAGCGCCCGTCACCACGGCAATTTTTCCCTGCAACTTCATATCTGTTCCTCTTAATCCTCAGCGTGATTGTCTTCGTCCCATTGCGGCGATATGCGCGCATGAGATCTAGTGAAGCGTCCAGCCACCGTCGACCATGAGCGTATGTCCTACCACCATGTCGGACAGGTTACTTGCAAGGAATAGCACTGGGCCGACGAGGTCTTCCGGCTGGTTCCATCGACCACGCGGAATCATCTCTTGTGTCGCCCACTCCTTGTATCCGGGCTTTTCAAGAATATTTTTTCGTGAGGCTGTCTCCGTAATACAAGGCGCGACGACGTTGACGACAACTCCAGCATGGGCCCACTCAAGCGATAGAGCTCGCGATAGATGATGCACGCCGGCCTTTGCGGCAGCGTATACAGAGCGTTTTTTGAACGCAACCACACCGAAGTTCGAGCCTATGTTGATGATTCGGCCACCACCCTGCGGGATCATAATTTTGGCGGCTGCCTGGCAGCTGAAGAAGACGCTCTTCAGAGACGCGTCCATGGTCTTGTCATACTCTTCTTCGGTGACATCCAAAGCATCGGTTGTGCCTGTCCAACCGGCGTTGTTGACGAGAATATCGATGCGGCCATACTCTGCTTTCGCTTTGTCCATGAGTGCCTGGAGTTGTTTGACTTCCGAGACATCGGTCATCACGATGATGGCCCTGCGGCCGATGGATTGGATCTCGGCCTCGAGCTGCTGGATCTCAGCCATGGGAGAACCTGGGTGCTTGGCTAAAACCAAGTGCGCTCCAGCCTGAGCCAAGCCAAGAGCAATTGCCTTTCCTATACCCTGTGACGCTCCCGTTACGACCGCGATTTTGTCTTTGAGTCCAAAAGCTGAGTAATCCATCGTCCTCTATCTCCTGCGATGCGCTAATTCCTGCCCCACTGTAATCTGTTTATTGCGTGTGCCGGGCTCTAAATTTACGAATCAGTATTGCATAAAAAGACATGATAGTTGCGTATAGAGAAATATTTTTCTAACGTTACCTCTTCTAAATCAAATGCTGCGAAGGCAAATTCGAGTTTTCTTGCAGATATACTCTGCATTTAGCCTATCGACCTGCGCATCGGGATGTACTTGACAAGTCCGTATTGCACTCTACAGTATGGATTGCGTTATACGCAATTAATTATGCGATGAATGCAATCGATTGGTGTTGATATAAGTATCTGCCTGAGATAAAGATCGCGAAATAAGGAGTAAATCAGAGGACAGATTATTGGATTATCTTTTGAAGATGACGCTCTGTTAGAAGATTCTATGATGATGGCCGGACACGCCTGGACTACATCAACATGCAATATTCCGATCGAAGGAAAGGTCGACATTCCGGCGATTCTGGTTCTAATGACCAGTAGAAAGATCGTGGTATGGTTATGGTAGAACTAGACACAGACGAGAAGGACCAACCATCTACTCCATTCTGAGGAACTCGCTGGAAAGAGTAATCGTACCTAGAGGCGATGGGTTGAAGTTCCGACCGTAAGAGGTATATGCCACCCAAGAAGGCGTCTCCACTACCGTTTATTCAGAGTCTGGATCGAGGCCTGACGATTCTTCAGTCGGTAGCCCTCTCCAAGCAGCCAGTATCACTCGGAGAAATTGCTGAACGACTCGATATCGATCGCAGTAGCGCGTTCCGCCTAGCTCACACGCTTCGTCGACGCGGGTTTCTCTCGTGCCCCGCTGGGCGCAAGGACTTCATTCTCGGATCTGCCATGTGGACGCTGTCCCATCAATATGACTGGAGCAATATGCTGGTCCGTGTGGCGCATCAGGAGTTGAAGTCGCTGGCGAATCAGATTAACGAAACGGCCCATCTTGCGATTCGTGAAGGTAAGAATGCTCTGTTCATCGATTCCGCTCATGCCAATCATGTGATCGCTGTTGCCGGGCAGACCGGAGAGCTTGTTCCTCTCTACTGTACTGCTCATGGCAAGGCTCTGCTGGCGGATGCGGACGAGCGTTCGCTGAAGGTGCAGTTTGGGTCGGCTCCATTGAAGAAGTTCACAAAGACTACGATTACGAGCATCCAATCTCTTGCGAAGGATTGCATCTCGATTAAGAAGCGTGGGTTTGCTACGGACGAGTCTGAATTCCGCGAAGATATGCGATGTGTGGCGGCTCCTATTCGCGTTCAGAACGATTTGATTGTAGGTTCGATCGGTATCTCCGCTCCACTGTCTCGCTTCGGGAAAGATCTTTATCCAGAGTATGCGGCGAAGGTGTGCAAGGTGGCGAACGATATCGGCCAGCTTTTGAGTAACGCGGAACAATAGAGTCACAGATCTGACAAGGCATTCACCTTTTAAATTAGAGCGGCACCCTTCGGGGTGCCGTTTTGCATGTCGAAAAACTTCCTGCTCATACCTCGCGTCGACGAACAGCTTTGTGTTATTGTTGCAATCGTCGTTGCATAAAGCGCAACTGCGGTTGCATGCGAATGCTTTTCAATCTATTTCAGAGTGCAGGCCCCAATACAAATGTCTAATCCGATCCTCGACTTTAGCATCGATAAAAATTCCCTGCGTTATATTGGCAGCGGGCTGCAGCGTCCCGAATGCATTCTGGCTGAGCGCAACGGATCGCTATGGGCTGCGGATGCCCGCGGTGGCGTAGTTCGTATTTCGCCCGATGGCGAACAGAAGATCGTCACGCAAAAGATCTCCGGCCATTTCGAAGGCGTCACCAGTGAGGCGTCCAGGTATCTGGAAGGAACTTTGCCAAATGGGCTCGCCTTTGCGCGGAACGGAGATGTTCTGATTTCGAACTTTGGCACAGACCGCCTGGAGATCATGACGCGCGATGGCGATTCCAGTGTGCTCGCGGACAGTATCGATGGTGAGCCGATAGGTAAGGTAAATTTTGTTCTGCGGGATTCCAAAGATCGAATCTGGATCACCATCTCCACGAAGATAAAGAACTGGATGCATGCACTACGGCCAGATCTTCCAGACGGCTATATTGCGCGATACATCGACGGAAAGTTCCACATCGTGGCGAGTGGTTTTCACTTCACCAACGAGATTCGCATGGATGCGAAGGAAGAGTTTCTCTATGTGGCCGAGACAACAGGCGGCTGCATCAGCAGGTTGCGAGTGAACGCAGATGGCTCACTCGGCGAAAGGGAGATCTTTGGCCCTGCGAGTCTTGGCAAGGGGGCATGGCCTGACGGCATCGCCTTTGACAGCGTCGGCAATCTCTGGGGGACGATGGTTTACTCTGACAAACTCTTCGTCCTTACGCCGCAGGGTGATATGCGCCTGCTGCTTGATGAGGGGGATCCCAAAAAGGTCGATGAGTTGGAGAAGGCGTTCTTTCAGAACCAGGTTAATCAGGATGTACTATTCGCTACGGGACAAGGAGTTGCACCCTGGATGGCGAGCGTAACATTCGGTGGCCCTGATCTGCGGACCGTCTATATCGGATCGTTGAAGGGGCATCGGATCCCTTACTTCCGCGCACCAGTGGCCGGTCTGCCGATGGTGCATTGGAACGACACCTATGCTTGATGGCGGGTCTGTTGGTTGTGCAGGCCCTCGATTCGTTTACGACACATCTGCGTGTACGACTCCTTGATCGATCAGCCAATCCACGGACTCATGCAGCGCTTCGAGTGAGGTATAGCGTGGTTCGTACCCCAGTAGTCTGCGGGCTTTGGCTATACTGCAGTTCGGGGAGTGTGCGATGTGGTCCCATGTTGCAGCAGCATCTTTCTCTGAAACACCTTTTCTCCACTCCTCCCATGGGAGGAACTCCAGGACCGGCGGATGTCCAAACCATGCGCTAACTCGTTCCGCGTATCCGCGCAGCGTCAATGCGGCCGGCGATACGATGTGGAAGCTCTCTCCTAAAGCGACGCTCCTACGTTCTATAGCTCTCATGAAGCTCTGAGCTACGTCATCCGCATGGACGTGATGCAGAGTCTCCATCCCGATATTGGGTAGTTGAATCGGCAGTCCTTGAAGCAATCTGGAGAATACCTCAGGATTGAAGTTTCCAGCTGGATTGACTGGCGCCCATCCCGGCCCGACCAAGTGCCCTGGGTGCAGGATCGTCACCGGTAGTCCTGATCTCCGGCTCTCTCGCAGCAGGTACTCTTCAATCGCGGACTTTCTTTTGCCGTAGTCGCCGAATGCTTGGCGCGGCTGGGTTTCAGAGGTTGGTACTTCCATGCTTGGTCCGTGTACCCAAATGGTTCCGCAGTGCAGGAGATGGCCCACCCGTCCGCGAAGCGCTTCGACGAGCTGCTCTGCATTTTCAAGTCTGTAGCAGGTGAGATCGATGACCGTGTCGGCATTCAGGCTTGCGATCTTCTCTCCGAAGTTTCCTTCCGCTTCTTCCATCGCCCGATCGCACTCCAATCGCTCCAATCGCTCCATCGTCCGCCACACGGCATGCTTCCGGTATGGCTTCTTTAGGCCTCGGGTGACACAGACAACCGAATGGCCCGCTTCGATGAGTCGAGGAGTTAAAAAGCTGCCGATATGGCCCGTTCCTCCAATAATTGCAACACGCATGTTTGAACTTATCCTTTTCTAAAACCGAGGGATGTATCGGCAGACCCTTCGCGATTTTTGCACATGTTTACAAGCAGGTACGAGAATATGACGTGAAAGGAGTATGGAACGTACAGCAACCGATATTCTATGTTGCCTCCCATGAGGGGGCATAGAACTGGTTGACTGTCCCACTCTTGCGAGCATATACTTCCGCACTATTAGCAATAACTATTGCGCAATACGCATGATTAGCATTCGCTGAGCGAAAAATACTTCCGTCAAGGATACTGCCCCGAAATCATGATGAATGAAACCGCGACCTCCGCACCAGCTCGAACACTTGACCGAGAGCTCTTTTTGCATGGGCATCCACTGCTACGCGAAGGCATCTTGAAGTTGTTGGCGATCAAAGATTCGGATGTTCGCATTCTGACACTGGGACAGAGCCGGGATGCGATCGATAACGGGCTGCACTCTGGCGGAGCTTTCTCGGCGACTATTCCGCTCGTCGCTCTCTTCTACGGTGGCTTTCTTCGCTTGAATATTGAAGATCCTACCAAACGCGGCTACGACATGTTCACTCTCAGCAAGGGACATGCCGTGGCTGCGCTTGCTTCGATCTACGCGGAGCTAGGCTACTTCGATGAAAAGGTGCTTCGGCACTCGCGTTCGCACGAGAGTATTTTGAATGGACATCCAGGGCCGATTCTTCCGGGCATCCACATTGCCACAGGTCCTATGGGGCAAGGTATTGGCGTCGCGCAGGGTTTTGCTATCGCCGGCCGGACGAGCCCTCGTTTTGACTCTTACTGCATGGTGGGTGATGGAGAGTTGCAGGAGGGTTCCGTGTGGGAGTCTGTGATGTATGCCGGACAGAACCACCTCGACAACTTTTGCGTTCTGGTGGATCGCAACAACGGGCAGCTCGATATTCATAACCGCATGTTGTTTCCCATGCCGCCATTGGAGCAAGTCTTCGGATCGTTTGGCTGGATTACGCACAACGTCGATGCGACGCAGTATGACGGCGTCTTCGCAGCGCTTGAACAGTTCCGCTTTGGACCGCGCAACGGCAGGCCGACCGCGATCATCTGCAATACCAGCAAGGGGTACGGAGCATTCTCCGACTTTATGAACAAACATAAAGTCACTACCACCGAAGCGCTGCTGGTGCAGGAGTTGGAGCTGCAAAAGCGACAACGCGCGAACCGTGTCGCAGAGTTTGTGTCCTATGTGGATCAGTTTGATCAGAGTGAGCGTGCTGATTCAGTACGCCGATTGCTGTTCGATGCTGCGCGGCAGATGCATCTGGATGCTGAGGAAGGCTCACTGAAGAGGAGCACCTTCGACGCGATCGTGGGACCAGTGCTCACAAAGCGCGTGCCGTCCCGAGACAAGCGCATTCGCTACGATGACAGGCTGCTTCCTAAGCTGGACGCAAAGAAGAGCTATAGTGCTGCGGAGATTGTCACGGCTGCGATGAAGGTCTTTGCTGTCGATAGCTCAGTGGCTTCGATCGACTCAGACCTTGCATCGACGAGTGGCCTTGAGGCCGGGGTTGCGGCAGTGGACCAGAGGCGCGCACTCAATGTGGGAGTCGCTGAAGCGAACATGATGTTGATTGGGGAGGCCTTTGCAGCCCTGGGAATGAATACGTGGGTCAGTACGTTTTGTCCCTTCTTCAATTGGCAGGTTCTCCGTCGTATCGCTGTAGGGCAGCAGGAGCGACTGGAGGCGATGCAGTCGAGAGATGGGTGGTTGAGTGAAGGGCATGGGCTGGATCTCACCTTTCTGGCGACGGCGGCAAACCTTGAGACGCGGACCAACGGCGCGACTCATATGGGCAACGATGACATTACAACGTTCGATGCGGTAGGAAGTCTCAACATCATCGACGTCTCTTGCCCGCAGCAGATGCTTTCGATTATGCGGTGGATCATGGAAGGCAATCGGGGACTGGTCTATGTTCGCGTCATGAGGACTGGCTCCGCGGTTCTCTATAGCCAGGACTACACCTTTCGTTTTGGTGAAGGAAAGATTCTGCGTGAGAGCGATGCTGATGCAGCGATCATTATTAGCAGCGGCCGTGGGGTCCATGAGGCGCTCGCGGCAGCAGATCTTTGCGCGAAGCAGGGTATCGCCGTTCAGGTGATCGACATGCCTTCCGTCGATGAAGAGCTTTTGCTTAGAGCTTATGTCTCGTCCAAGCCACTGATTTTTGCGGAGCAGAACAACGGCTATCTGTGGCAAAACTTTCTGAAGGTGCTCTATCGTAATCGGACTAAGACGGATATTGCAGGGCTAAATCGTGTCGTTACGATCAATACGCTCACCGCCGAAGGGAAGCCACAGTTTATCCATTCCGCCACGTACGAGGAGTTGATTGCTGCGTTCAACCTGACGCCAGCTGCCATCATGGAAGCCGTCCAGAGTGCGGTCGCATCGAAATGAATTTTGATTTTCAGTAAAGAGAAGAGGATACTGGCGTGAAGCTACCGATCATCGACGAGACTACTATCGAAGCGCTGAATCTTCCCGGTAGGGATCTGCGCTGGATCATTACAAAAGACAATGTCAGCGCACAACACTGCACCATGTGCATGATTGAGGTCGAGCCTGGCCAGACGGTTCGTCCGGCCCACTCTCACCCGAATGGCGAAGAGGTGATCTACCTTATTCAGGGCAGTGGACGCGTGATGATTGATGGAGTCATCGAACCGGTGAAGCAAGGCTGCGCCGTGCTTTTTCCGCAGGGAAGTATTCACATGCTTCAGAACTCGGGAGAAGAGCTTATGAAGGTCGTTTGCTTCTTCGCGCCGCCTTCGGACTTGAGTACCTACAAGTTCTTCGACGACATTTCGTTTCCTGAATAGATACCAAAAGTTAGCGGTTCCCAAAGCGATACATTATGGCTAAATCTAAGGAAAAGTAATGTCAAAGAAGCGTAGGTTGATTGTTGTGGCATCGACGTTGCTCTGTGTGTTACCCGCCTTAGCCTCTGGTCCTTCGTTTCGCCCCGATCTCACCATAAGCACAACAAGCCTCAACGGCTGGCATACCTTCGGCCAGGCAAGCTGGCGTGCGGAAGGTGGCGAGATTGTGGGGACGCCTAAGCAGGGCGGTGGCGGCTGGCTGGTGCTGGATCACTCTTATCAGGACATCAACTTTTACACCGAATATCGGTGCGCGGATGGCTGCGTTACGGGTGTTCTTTTGCGCGCACAACAACTCCCTGGTGGAGGCATGAAGGGTGTGTATGTGTCTCTCAGCGATCCGGGACTTGAAGCCTATGCTGTAACGATCGATGCGCAAGGCAAGATACTTGAACGCGACAAACTACGACGAGGTGGAGGCCTGGTCCGCGTAGCTCCTCCTCCGCCTCCTAATCCTCCGGCCCAGAAAAGCGGCGGGGCTCGAGCACAGAATTCGACGGTGAATCTGCCGCTTCAGCCGAGTGACACCAGTCTTCGACCCAATGAATGGAATAGTGCCGAGATCTTCTTTGATGCGAACATTGTTCGGGCTTTCCTCAACAATGGTCATGAAAATGGCGCCGTAGGAGACGAGGGTTATGGGCCGATTGCGCTTTATATCGGAGGAAGCGGATCTGTGCACTTCAAGGGTATGGCTTTGGGTGACCTCGGACTTAAAGTGCGTGAAAAGGAAGTTGTATCGAATGACTTCAGCAAGCAGAGGCTGAGTGACTTCTATTACTCCTGGGGTTCTGCGGCCGCGGACTTTAACCATGACGGTGTCTTGGATGTTGTCTCCGGACCTTACATCTACTATGGACCCGACTATTTGAAGTCACGAGAGATCTTTCTGGCTCAAAGTTCAAATCCCACCACGGAGTTTGCGACTGACTCGACGATGGAGTTTGCAGCAGACTTCACCGGTGATGGCTGGCCCGACGTTATCACCGTTATGTTTGGTGGTGGACCGGGTGTGCAACTGTATGTCAATCCGAAGGGCGAGGGGCGGCGCTGGGACAAATATACGGTCGTAAGCGGCGTTCAAAGCGAGATCGCGGTCCTTCGGGATGTAGATGGCGACGGCAAGCCAGAGCTTGTTTACTCCGGTGATGGATACGTTCGGTATGCAAAGCCTGATCCTGCAAATCCCGCTGGGCCGTGGATCGTCCATAACATCTCCGAGAAGGGCTATGGAGCGGGTCATGGTATTGGAGTTGGCGATATCAATGGCGATGGACGAATGGATATTGTAGACCCTTACGGTTGGTGGGAGCAGCCCGCACCCGGCGTCAGTCAGGAGTCATGGACTTACCATCCCGCTGCATTTGCGCGATATGGCCGGGGGATGATGGGTGGCAGTGTCATGGCTGTATATGACGTGAATGGTGACGGCTTGAACGATGTAGTCACGTCGCTGAACGCCCACGGTTGGGGTCTGGCATGGTTCGAACAAAAACGGGACGCGCAGGGGAAGATCTCCTTTGTTCAACACACTGTGATGGATGACTTCTCGACAAAGAATGCCGGAGGTGTGACCTTCTCCGAGCTTCATGGATCGACCTTTGCTGATGTGGACGGCGACGGAGTTCCGGATTTCATTGTAGGCAAGCGATATTTCTCGCACCTGGATACAAATATCGATCCGGATCCCCGTGGCTCACCGGTCTTGTATTGGTATCAGACGGTTCGAAATCCAAAGGCTCCGGGGGGAGGCGAGTTAGTCCCTCACCTCATTGATAACCATAGCGGTGTGGGCTCGGATGTATTGGCGGTCGATCTGAATAAGGATGGCGCGATGGATATTGTGACAACGACGCGGTTTGGCACATTCATCTATTGGGGAAACCCGGGTCCTCACACGAATGCGCAGACCAAGTTACGGCAGTGAGGTAGGGAAGCAAGACATCGTACCGTTAATCACTGAACTTCGTATCCTAAATGTACCTAGCTAAGAGGGCAAAGTGGTAAACCCCGATCAGATGCTATCTGCGAAACCGATGGAAGAGTGTTCTGAGAGTTTTTCCGCGGGAAGACGAAGTTTCGTCGCTGGCTTGGTGGGCGGAGCTTTAGCCGGTTCGGTCCTTGCCCCGCGAACGATGCTTGCAGAGTCTGAACAGGCTCCGTCGGCTGGTGGACGCGTGCGTCCTACAGTTGTTGCATCCGACTCGGTGACGGTTGCTGAAACAGCTTCAGGGAAGATACGCGGGTTTGAACGAAAGGGCGTCTACGTCTTCAAAGGTATCCCGTATGGGGCTTCTACTGCTGCTGAGAGGCGTTTTATGCCGCCTGCGAAGCCGGAGCCGTGGAGGGGGATTCGCAATGCATTGCAGTATGGCCCTGTCTGCCCTATGCAGGACTCCGCACACGCGAATACCGACAGCAAAAATCTTGCGACTACGGATGAAGATGCATTTCTGCTTCATCGTGGCTCGGCCGTCATGGTGCCCGCCGAAGATTGCCTGCGTCTCAACATCTGGACTCCTGAGATCAACGGTTCTCACAGACGACCGGTGATGGTTTACATGCACGGCGGAGGATTTTCCATCGGATGCGCACACGATCTTCTCTCCTATGAAGGAGAAAGTCTCGCGCGCAATCACGATGCTGTCGTCGTCAATCATAATCATCGCCTCAATGTTTATGGCTATCTCAACCTCGCGGGTCTAGGTGGAGAGCAGTATGCTTCATCCGCAAACGTCGGGATGCTCGACATCGTGGCAGTGCTCGAGTGGGTTCGCGATCATATCGCAACCTTTGGAGGAGATCCCGGAAACGTAACTATCTTCGGTCAGTCAGGTGGCGGCGGAAAGGTTGTGACCTTGATGGCAATGCCCGCGGCCAAGGGCTTGTTTCATCGTGCCATCGTGCAAAGCGGACCTTTTCTGAAGATGCTCTCGCCGGATTATTCTCACCAGGTGGCTGAGATGACGATCGCTGAGCTCGGCTTATCCAAGCATCAGATAGACGCCCTCCATAAAATCTCCGTCGACCGACTCTCTGGAGCGGCGACTGAAGCGATGAAGAAAATGACCAAATCCGTTCCTTCCTTGCGGGGCACGTTTGGTGAAGATGGTTGGGCGCCCACGGTGGACGGCGGCGTCCTGCCGCATCATCCCTTCGATCCGGGCGCGCCCAGCCTATCTGCGAATGTTCCGTTGCTCACTGGCTCTAATCTCAATGAGTTTGTTAGTGGGCTCGATCATCCGGACGCTCGTGCTATGACAATTGAAGAGGTGAGTCGTCTGCTCTCCGAATCATTTGGTAAGGATAGCGCAGCAATTATGGATGCATATCGCAGCGAATACCCGAAAGCTACGCCATTCGATCTCTACGCAGCGATCGCCGCGTCTCGATTTCGCATACCGGCATTTGCGCAGGCTGAAAGAAAAGCTGCTCAGGGAGCTGCACCCGCCTACGCTTATATTTACTGCTGGAGAACACCAGTTCTTGATGATCGCGTCGGCACATTTCACGGAAGTGAGATATCATTCGCCTTCGACAATGCAGAGCTCTGCGATCACTATAGTGCTGGCGCCCCGGATGCGATGCTACTCTCCCGGCAGATGGGTTCAGCATGGGTAAGTTTCGCACGCAGCGGAGATCCAAATCACAAAGGTATGCCGTATTGGCCTGCATATATCATAAAAGATAAAGCCACAATGCTCTTCGATAAGCCTTGCCGGGTTCGTAATGACCCAGAGGGCAAAGGATTGATGTTGATCGCACGGTCCTGAATGAAACAATGTGAAGATTCGAGCTGACAAACTTCTTCGATGTGTGTTGCCTGGAGCAAATCTCAATGCTGATCCGGCTATTTGGCTACGGTGCATCGCAGTCAATCTTTTGCAAAAGACGGCAAAAGATCTCGTAATCCAAGTCACTTGCGTTCACAGTATCAAAACCTAATAATCGGCAGCGAGGATTCTTGAGCTTATGAGACGCAATCCAGATTCTTTGATTGAACGCAGGGAATTTCTGAAGCTCGCTGCAACGGCTACGGTGTTGGGCCTGACACGCAATGTGTCCGCGGCATCTTCCCGGCGCATTTCCATAGTGGTCGATGCAGGTAATCCTGTCGCTAACAGCGGCCCTGTGATGAGAGCCGTAGGCCAACTCCGAAAAGAGTTGATCTCCAAAGGGATGACGTGCGAGACTGTGGCGTCTGGTGATCAGGTAGTCGGTTCGGCCTTGTGCGTTGTCGTTGCGGGCACTGATTCGCAGCTAGCTCCAACGCCTTCTTCTGGGGTTGTCCTCACGACTGCGGAGAGCGTTCGTTTTGTTCCGGGTAATGTGGGCCAGGTGCCCGCAATCTTTGTTTTAGCGATCGATGCGTTAGGCTTCGTCTATGGGCTACTTGAGCTTGCAGAGCGGGTCCAATTCAATGATGACCCTATGGCTGCGCTCCATTTCGCGGAGTCGATTGAGAATAGGCCTGCAAACGAGGTGCGTGGCGTCGGGCGCTATTTCTGCTGTGAGATCGAAGACAAGGTTTGGTATTACGACAAAGACTTCTGGCGTGGGTATTTGGATACGCTGGTCGCAAGCCGTTTCAACCGTTTCACCTTTGCCTACGGGCTCGAATATGATTTCCCAAGAGGGGTCACCGGGGACTACTTCCACTTTGCCTATCCATACCTGGTCGAAGTCCCTGGTTATCCGGATGTTCAAGTGCTTCAACTATTCTCTCCTGATGGCACAAGGCTCTCCAAACCTGTTCCGCTAAGCAAAGAAGAGCGGGACAGGAACTTTGATATGCTGCGATTCATCGCCGCCGAGACAGGTGCGCGGGGACTTCATTTTCAGTTAGGCATATGGACGCATGCTTTCCAATGGACCGACAGTCCGAATGCTTATCATCGCATCGAGGGTCTCACGCCTGAGACACATGCCGCATACTGTCGAGACGCCCTCGCAATTCTTCTCAAGGCGTGCCCGGAGATTCAAGGTCTGACTCTTCGCGTCCATGGTGAGAGCGGTATTCCTGAAGGAAGCTATCCTTTCTGGCAGACTCTTTTTGAGGCGATCTCCGGTTGTGGCCGCAAGGTAGAGATCGATATGCATGCCAAAGGTGTCAACCAAATCATGATTGATATGGCCGCTGGCACAGGCATGCCGGTAAAGCTAGGAGCCAAATACTCCGCCGAACATCAGAGTCTTGGCTACAATCAGGCTGACATTCGCGCACTCGAGATACCGCACGCAAATTTAAGTGGCAATGACGTGAGTCTGTTCAGCGTAAGCGGAGGTGCAAGGCTCTTCACTCGTTATGGCTATGGCGACTTTCTCCATGAAGGCAGCAAGTACAAGTTGCTTTTCCGCTCGTGGCCCGGCACGCAGCGACATCTTCTTTGCGTCGATCCGGAGATGGCAGCTGGATACTCACGCACCTCCAGTTTCTGCGGTGCGACCGGACTCGATTTAATGGAACCTTTAACCTTCAAAGGACGCGAAGGTTCGGGTGCATCTGGGGGCCGTTGCGCCTATGTTGATAAGTTTCTCAATCCCAATTCGGACTGGAAAAAATATGAATACTACTACCGCGTGTGGGGACGAAAACTTTACGATCCGGATACCGATCCCGAGACTTGGCGCAGATTTCTCAGAAGCGAGTTTGGGGCAGGCGCGGTCTCTGTCGAGATGGCGCTGGCAAATGCCAGTCGCATCCTTCCGTTGGTGACGTCGACTCATCTTTCCTCAGCGAGCAATCACGATCTGTGGGTGGAGATGCCAACCAGTATGCCGATCGTGGTTGGAAGCGAGCCATCTCCTTACGGAGATACCCCAGAACCTAAGTGTTTCGGAACGGTTAGTCCGCTCGATCCACAGCTATTTTCCACGGTGATTGAGCACAGCCAGGACCTGCTTCTTGGACAGCCCAATCCTAAATATTCGCCGATTGAAGTAGCTCAATGGATTGAGGATTCCGTCGCTGCATCGAACCGGGCTTTGATCAGTGCACGTGTGACGGTGAAGTCGAAAGCATCTCCTGCATTTCGAAGGATAGAAGAAGACGTTCTCATCCAAACAGGCGTTGGCAGCTTCTTCGCGGCGAAGTTGCGGAGCGCTGTTTTGTATGAGATCTATCTGCGGACGGGAAGTCCAGAGGCTGGCAGACTCGCTCTCGATCATTACAAAACGGCGCGGGCAGGATGGGCAACCATGGCAGGTCGAGCCAACGGTGTTTACCTCTCGGATGTCTCCTACGGACGTATTCCCAAACGCCGCGGTCACTGGAGTGATCGGCTACCGGATATCGATACGGACATCGCCACGATGCAGGTGAAGCTGCAGTCTTCATCTGCTTCAGTGGACCCCGGGCAAGATGCAGGAGAGGCTATTCGTGCAGCGACCGGTAAGCCTAACCGACTATCTGTTCGTTCTGCACACACACAGCCTACAAGCTTTTACCCTGGACAGGCTCTCCCGGTTTCTATCCAGGTGATGAGTTCGGGTTCAGCAAGTTCAGCTACTTCGGTCCGACTCTTCTACAGACACGTAAATCAGGCAGAGCGCTGGCTCTTCGTTGCGATGAAACGTGAGAATGGCGGCTTCACGGCCGCGATTCCAGGCGATTATACAAACTCCGATTACCCTTTGCAGTACTACTTCGAGCTGCGACATGAGAATGCGTCAGCGTGGTTCTGCCCAGCATTTAATTCGACTTTTTCGAATCAGCCATATTACGCAATTTCGAATAGGAGTGAAGTCGGTGGATTGTTGGGTCGCCTCGTTTTGAATGAGGAGCCGAAGGATTAGAAGCTTCTTAGATATCTCCTAAGTTGTGGAGTTGGGTTGGTCCTCTGGTTGCAAATGGCTAAGTGGATATTACGGATCGTCTGAGGAGTGCATGTGCTGCAGAGAATCGATTCTGAGGTTCGATCGAAGGAGGCAGAGGGAGGACAGACACTCGATCCGAACGACTGGCGAGGTCTTCGGGCGCAGGCGCATTACATGATGGACGACATGCTGGACTATCTGGAACATATTCGGGAGCGGCCAGTATGGCAGCCGATTCCGGCGGAGGTTCGTGCGCGATTTCATGCAGCTCTTCCTTCTTTACCTACACAGCTTGCCGCGGCTCATGAAGAGTTTATGCGCGAGGTGTTGCCATATGCGGGAGGAAATGTTCATCCCGGATTCATGGGGTGGGTGCAAGGCGGGGGGACTCCTGTAGGCATGCTGGCGGAGATGCTGGCGGCGGGTCTGAATGCGAACCTGGGTGGACGCGATCATATGCCGATCGAGGTGGAGCAACAGATCGTTCGCTGGATGCGTGAGATATTCGGCTTTCCGGAGAGTGCGAGTGGGCTGTTCGTAACGGGGACTTCGATGGCGAACCTGATTGCGACGGTAATTGCGCGCGATGTTGCGCTTGGCTTCGAGGCGCGCGTGCGTGGTATTGTTGCGAGCGGGAAGAGGCTGACGGCGTATGCTTCTAACGCTGCGCACGGGTGTGTTACGAGGGCGATGGATATCTCAGGCATTGGGAGCGATGCGTTGCGGCTGATTACGACGGATGGGCGCGGCAGGATCGATCTCGACTTACTCGAAGAGACTATCGAACAGGATCGCCGCGCGGGCTTTGCTCCCTTCCTGGTGGTAGGAACTGCCGGTACGACGGACACTGGTGCGATCGACAATCTGGATGAGCTTGCCGAGATATGTGCGCGCCAAAAGATCTGGTTTCACGTGGATGGCGCGTACGGTGCGCTGGCAATGCTCGCACCAGAGTTGGCACCTCGATTGAAGGGATTGGGGAGAGCGGATTCGCTGGCATTCGATTTTCATAAGTGGGGGCAGGTTCCTTACGATGCGGGTTTTCTTTTGGTGCGGGATGGGGTGGTCCATCGTAAGGCGTTCGCTGCTTCGGCGGCGTATCTGCAGCGGGAGCAGCGCGGGATTTCCGGAGGCTCTTCGTGGCCCTGCGACTATGGGCCGGATCTGTCGCGCGGTTTTCATGCTCTGAAGACGTGGTTCACGCTTAAGGTCTATGGCACGGAGGCGCTGGGGAAGACCATTGCCGGGACTTGTGAGTTGGCGCGCTATTTGGAAGAGCGGATCGCAGAGACAACGGAGATTGAACTGATGGCCGCAGTCGAACTGAACATCGTCTGCTTCCGATATCGCTCTGCGTTTTTTGTGGAGATCAGGGAGATTGAATCGGACCATATTAACCGCGAGATTGTGATTGAGCTTCAGGAGTCAGGAAGTGTCGCACCGTCGTCGACGATTTTGCGGGGGCGATTCTGCATTCGGGCTGCGATCGTAAATCATCGCACCACTCGTGCGGAGATCGAGATGTTGATTGAACAGACGCTCGCGCTCGGTCGTGCTCTTGAGAGTAACTATGTGTCGTGCCTGAAGACTGAATTGAACTAAGTGAGGGAGTAACGATGCAGCAACGGTGTTCGACATATGGTAACGAGTCGGCAGGAGGATATTTGCGATCTGGATTGTGGGCCGCGCCTGCTTTGTTGCAAGATGGCAGGCTAATGGAGCAAGAGGGACGAGTCGAGGAAGCGAAGGTAATTTATTTGGCGCTACTGCAGGATGAGCCCGCGCATCGTGAGGCACTCAACGATCTCGGCAATCTCTTGTTCGCGCAGGGAAAGAACGCGGCGGCTCGTCCATATTATGAGGCGGCGGTAGCGTCTCATCCTAAGGATCCGATGAGTTTGGTGAACCTGGGAAATCTTCTGATGAAGCTAAGGGAGCTGACGAAGGCTCGAAAGCTATTTGAAGGTGCTCTCGATGTTGATCCTCATTACAGGCCTGCACATGCGGGAATGTCATTCGCATTGTCAGACCTCGGGGACTCGGAGGTAGCCGCGGAACATCGCCGCATCGCATTTCAAGATCACTGTGTTGTTTCAGCTCCTTATCGTGGAGCTCAGCCGCCGATTACAGTTCTGGAACTGGTCTCGACGATTGGTGGCAATATCCGGACGCAGGAGTTTCTGAGCGACCGGATCTTTAAACGATTTCTGGTGGCTACGGAGTTCTATCACCCTGGGACGGTGCTGCCTCCGCATGATCTGGTCGTCAATGCGATTGGAGATGTTGATGTCGCAGACGACGCGTTAGCGGTGGCAGAGTCCATGATGGGGCGTACGGGTGCTCCTGTGATCAACCATCCCACGGCGGTGCGGGCAACGAGTCGTTGCGCTATCGCAGAGCGTCTTGCGGGGGTGGCGAATGTAGTTACGCCGAAAACCGTTTTGCTGTCGCGCGATTTGCTGGAGGCCGAGGATGCTGAGGCGGTGCTCTCAGACCGCGGCTTCGAATTTCCTATGTTGCTGCGAAGCCCGGGCTTTCATGGGGGTGAGCATTTTGTGAAGGTCGAGGCGGGAGCTCAACTTAGGACTGCACTGGCGGATCTGCCGGGGCAGCAGTTGCTGGTGATTCAATATCTTGATGCGAGGCGGCGCGACGGAAAGATCAGGAAGTACAGGGTGATGATGGTGGATGGAAGGATATATCCGCTGCACGTGGCTGTTTCGTGGAACTGGAAGATTCATTACTTCAGCGCGGAGATGGCGGACCATGCGGTACATCGTGCTGAAGATGCCGCGTTCCTTGGTGATATGGCAGGAGCGCTCGGGCCTCGAGCTACGGTCGCGCTGGAAGAGATACAGGCCACGCTTGGGCTGGACTATGGAGGGATCGACTTTGGCTTGAATGAAGATGGTGAGGTCCTGCTCTTCGAGGCGAATGCGACGATGGCTGTGGTCGTGCCCGATAAAGGAGAGCAGTGGGAGTATCGTCGCGGCCCCGTAGAGACGATTTACAAAGCTGTCTGGATGATGTTGATGTCGCGAGGACGCAAAGTCAGGGAAGAGATCTGGCGCGATTCAAATCCAACCGCCATCGATGACGAAGCTTTGATTGGTAATGCCTGAACTGTCCTCTGCAGCGAGAAAGAGGACAAGTCGTGCAACCTCGTCGGGAAGGATCATTCGCTTCAACGCCTGGCTCGACAGGATCTCGGCCTTATAGGCTTCGGTGTGCCAGAGTTGTTTCTGTCGTTCGGTTTGGATAGCGCCGGGCATAACGCAGTTCACCCTAATATTGTGTTGTCCTAACTCGTGGGCGAGTGTGCGAGTCAAACCGACGATAGCGGCCTTCGCGGTTACGTATACAGGCAGGCCAGTAGACGGAATGGCCCAGCTGATGGAACTCATATTGATAATGGAGCCGCGGCCTGCACTTTTCATGGATGGGACGGCGGCCTGAGCCATAAAAAAATGATGCTTCAGGTTGACGGCCATCGCGTTGTCCCAGTACTTGGAGGTCACCTCGCCGAATGTGTGTCGAGAGTCGTTGCCAGCGTTGTTGATAAGTACGTCGATTGCACCAAGCTGGCCGATGATAGCTTCGACCGTTGCCGTCATAACTGCTACGTCCGTAATATCGCAGTGGTGGTAGATGGGGAGGGTCGCGTCAGTCGATGCGACTTTGCTGATCAGGACGCCGGCTGCTGCGTCGTCAATGTCTAGAAAGGCGACCTTCGCATGTTGCATCGCAAATGCTTCAACGATGGATGCGCCAATACCGCTTGCGCCTCCAGTCACTATGATGACGCGATTGCGAAGACTCGGATACGATGCTTCGTTTTCGATGCCCAACGTTTCACTCCCTTATGAAGCTCTTAGCCATCGGTTAACTATTGATCGGGCTGGCGGGCTCAAGCAGCAGCCCTCGAAAGGCGATTGCGAATCTTCAGTACACCGCTTTTGACGCTCAAGGATGTGCAAAATATACATTTGCTCATGCGTTTCAGACAACGGGCTTCGTCTTATGTTTGAGGCTGATGCGGTAGACTGGAGGTACTGTCGGGCGGTCTTCGCACGGATTTGTTCGTGGAGAGTACTGTGTCCGATGGAAGCCGTAACTGATATTGATAGGATGCTAAGAAATTTATACCGCATCGCACGTTGAGAGTGTCAAACGCCCGCATCAAATGTAAGAAGCTCTATGGGCGCTTCAGGAGGCGTGTTGATTAAGCGTATCGCTGTCTTTTCCGTGGTGCTCGCAGCCGCTATTTTTTGCGCGACGAGGTGGGCTGTTCCGGTGCTTGCTGTGATCTTTGATCCAGCGCCGTCCTCACTCACGCTGACTGCGTTCTCGCTTTCGTTCCACCAAGGGGATCCTGTCCCTCCGCTTGTGTTTGGGGTCTCTGGCCTCAGTGGCTCAGACACTTTTTATAGTGCCACCACGGGGGGGCGACCTGCGCTTTCTACTACCGCGACGACAAGTTCTCCCATTGGCACTTACCCGATCCGCATCACGGCCGGCAATACAACTTCGGACAAGTACGCAATTCATGTTATGGAAGGAACTATGACCGTCCTTCCTGCGGATGGTAGCGGCGCGCGCACTAATACATATAGCTATCCACAGGATGCTATGGTTTCGGTGAAGAGCTTCGGCGCAGTCGGGGACGGAGTGACCGATGACACGGCAGCGCTGAACCGCGCGCTCACCGACGGTCGCGGCGACTGCCGCGCGGACTACTACCGCAGGCCGAAGATCCTCTATCTGCCTCCTGGTCGATACCGCGTCAGTGGGCAACTTTCTTTTTGTGGCGCCGAGGTCAGTCTGCGAGGCGCTGGTCCGACCCAATCCGTGATTTCTCTCGCGCCACGCACCCCAGCATTCAATCAAAAAGCGAGCCTGGCGGTGCTGTACTATCCCTCTGCCGCAACATCGCACGCCTATGGGAATATCTCTTTTCGTAACTTTGTTTCGGCACTCGGAATCGATGTCGGCGAAGGCAACGACAATGCCATAGGGCTTGACGTTGTGATGAACAACGTTGGTGCGATCGAGGACGTCGTGGTGGCGAATGAGGATGGCACTGCTCCGACAGGCATCAACATGACGCATGCATGGAATGGACCTATGCTCGTCAAGAATGTCGCGGTCTACGGGTTCAAGAATGGATTTGTTCTGGGACAGCAGCAGTACTCGTCTACTTTCTCTCATATCACCACAGAGGGACAATCTTCTACGGGATTCGTCGATGTGGGAGGGCAGAGCGCGGCTATCGAACAGATGTATAGCTGTAATCGCGTACCTGCGGCGCATAATTCTGCCGCGGAGGTCGCGATCATCAACTCAACCTTCGATTGCGGCGCGCCGAATACAGCAGCATATATGGGAGATGCGAAGAGTTCGCAACATCTGCGCAATATCCGGGTACGTGGCTACGGCATGAGTCTAAAGGACGACTCATCAACAGCTCCAGCGACCCGAACTGGAGACATCCGAGAGTACTTTACCGGGACAGGGACGTCGGCGTTCGGCACTCATGTAGCAACGATGCCGCTCGACCTTCCGATTGAGGAAGCGCCAACGCCACGAGACCCTAAACCGTCTACCTGGATTTCGCTTTCGGCAACGGATCCGTCTCGCTGGTCTGCGCAGCTCGCCAGTTGCACCTCGTCGACGGCTTATCTTGTCGCCGGACAATATACTGTGCCAAAACAGACCTTCACTGTCAATATTCCCTCCTGTATCCATCACATGCAGTTCTTCAATTCTGGCTTCAATCCACCCGGTGGTTTGATCAATTTTGTGATCGCGGGCAAGGCAAGTGATCCCCCGCTGATCATGGAGAATACAGGAACAAACTTCGCATTAGTGCATAACAGCCCACGCACGCTCGTGATTCGGCACTACGGAGGCGATTATTCTTCGGTGCCCGGTACTGGCACATTATTTGCAGAAGACTTCGATGTAGGTGCGGTCCAATTTCAACCGGGTCAGCATGTCTGGGTGCGACAGTTTGATAATGAATTTGCGGAAGCACCGCAAGGACCGCATTGCGCTGTAGCGACGATCTCGACGACCTCTTGTCTTCCACCCGCAGGTATCAAGACCAAATGTAATGGATGCACTCTATGGGTGCTTGGTCCGAAGACCGAAAAGGGTTCGACGAACTTTCAGCTGACGGCGGGTGCAAAGATGGAGCTTTATGGGGGATTCTTTCTTCCGCTCCAATCTAATCAACAGCCAAACACTGCCGTGATCGAGGCCGTCGACTCTTCATTCAGCGCAGACTTCACCCAGTACCTTTACGGGACTTCTCGCACGAACACAGGAACCGCTCACATAGTAATCGACACGCAGAAGGGTGTTACGCGATATGTCGATCCGGTCGACCAGAACACCAGCTTTCGAACGTCGTTGGTGTATTCCCTGGGCGGTGGCGGCAGTTCGGCCACTCGGAATAGCCCTGCTCGGTAGCACGTCCGCATAAACGTAGGAGCTTCTCAGAGGCAATCTTCGAGAGTTTCGGCGTGAGGCGCTTCGTGGAACGAGCTCAGTCCTATAAACTGAAGACAGCACTCTGGTCATGGCCGACGTTAGATTGCGGCGAGGTTGGAAGATGAGACTGAAAACACTCGTTGTTCCAAAGCGTTATCCCTTGCGCTTCTGGCTGCTCTTGGCCTTCTGCAGTGACATGCCAAATTTTGTTAAGTTTGACTCTTCTGGACGTACGCACGAAGTTTCGTTATTCAACCCGACGTCGGTAACTACTATTCTTATTACTCTGTCGTGCTGTGGGCTATTGGTTGTGCTAAGTCTGCTGAACCGTCAGAAACTTCTGCAACGACCGGTCAAGTTTGATGTCTGGGTTTGGCTGCTTCTTCTCGCAAACTACACTATTTCCTCGTTATTGACGCCGGCAGCTAAGTTGACTCCGACAAAGCCAACTGACCTTCCGTTGACGATGTACCGACTATTTGAGTGGGTCGTGTTGTTTGCGCTGCTGCTTTCGGTATATTCGCGAGAACCTGAAGAGAACTCGGTCGATCTGATTACCCGCATGATGGGGTATATCGCTTGGGCTCAGTTGACTATCGTGTGGGTGCTGTTTGTGTTTATGCCGCATCGAGTATATGCGGTCTCCGATGATGCTGGAAGCGGGCACGCGCGCTTTGGCGGAGGTGTCACAAACGCAGTCTACTTCGCGGAGATGTCTGGCATTGCGTTCTTTTACTCTCTCTTCTTTTGGAGAGGAAAACAGCGGTATTTCTGTTGTGCTCTTGCGTTCTTTACACTCATGTTGACCTATGCGCGGAGTGAGCAGCTATTTTTTATGATCGCGTTCTTCGTGTATCTGATGATTTATGCGAAGCGACCGATCTGGCGGTGGGCGGGTGTGCTGAGCATCATCGCTACCCTGCTTATGGCTGTGGTTTTCTTTCAGGCCATTACTACGTATCTGGAGCGGGGCCAGGGCGTGCGTAATATTCTCACACTGTCAGAACGCACGGACGTCTGGAAGGCAAGTTTAAAGGCCTATGCCGAGAGGCCCTGGATTGGATACGGCTATATCGTTGGCGTGAAGAAAGCGATCAAAGATCACTGGAATGCGACCAACTGGGTTCCTCCTTATGCCCACAATGAGTTTATTCAGGCTCTGGTATCAGGTGGCCCAATCGCCGCATTACTCGATTTGTATATCTACTTTCGGATGATCTGGTTGGGTCTGCGGCAGGCTAGAAAAGATATGCAACACACATTTTTTGCTGTCGTTTTGATCCAACTGGCAGGTATGTCCCTTCTGACGGCGACTACGAGCGTAGCGAAAGGTGAGATTGGCGCGATGTTTGTGCTGCTCTTCTTCGGGATTGTTGCGCGTCCTGGAGTGCGCAAGGTTGAGTTACCGCCAATTTCGCTGCGAAGGTTCGAGGTCAATCGGACGGAGAAGGTTGTGCCTGCGTTGTCCCGCTGGCGCAGTCATGCTCCCTCGCCTGAGGTCTAGCGAGTACTGCTGGCAAGGTCGATCAGAGTGGGTGGTTATGGCGGGGGATGCTGGTGTTGTAGCGACGATTTCTTTGATTTGGGTGCGGATTTAATCGGACGTGGTGGAATAGCCGTTTTGCAGGGGTTTTTGCGAAAAACGGTGTGCAGGGCGTGGTTTTTGGGTGGTGAGTTGTGGCGAATTGCATGGTGAAGATGGAGTGTTTGCGGTCGCTATCTTCGGTGGGAAAAGTACGCCACGTTTGTCAACTTTATTTTTGAGTACAGGTGGCGTATTCCTCTTTGAGGAGACGAGGGCGGGGCTGTTGTGAAGATCCCTTACTGCCGGTTGGCAGGGCGCGAGTTTTCGAGATTTCTCCTGCTTGCCATCGGCGGAGGAGAGTCGCGCACAGCCAACGGACATGGCTCCAATCGAAGGTAAAAACTCCAAAGGGTGAGGTTGATGGCCTCTTGAGTTTTTCTGGAGGGTTGGACCTTGCGCGGTCTTTACCAGATTCGGAGGCTGATGCCGACGCTTGCGCCGTAGGGATGGAGGTTGCCGAAGGTGAACTGCGGCCACTCCTGATACTGCACGTTGATCAGGCGCAGCTTGATCTTTTTGGTGAGGTCGTAGTCCAGACCGGCTCCGGGAGCATAGACGAAGTAGGTTCCTTTGGCGTAGCCGTAGGGGAAGTCGAAGTCACCGCGTCCGACGAGCAGGTTCACGTAGGGGACGAAGCCGTAGTCGCGAAACGAAACACGCGGCCCTGCGAGATAGGTCGTCTGCCGTACGCCATTCTCCTGGTTGTAGCGAAAGGTCTGGTACTGGATCTCGGCACCGTAGCGGTGGTAGAGATTGGCGTCGAGATAGATGGAACCGCCGCCGACCCAACGCTGTCCGTAGTTGAGGTTGAAGTACGATCCTGAGACGCCTATGTCGGTGTAGCTGCCGGGCCCGGTTGCAGTAGGGAGAGCCTGGCTATGCGCTGCGACTTCCAACAACAGGATGCAGACCACGATGGCGAAGCAGGATAGAACGCGTCTGAGGTGCCGCGCTGGTGCAAGGATCATTTCTGCACCGTCAGGGTCACATTCGTGGATTGTGATATGCCGGTCTTCAGGCCAACTGCGGTCACTTTGAAGGTATAGGTGCCTGCGGGAGTGCCGTTGACGTTCAGCGTTCCGCAGCCGGAGATGCCGACGACAAGGGCGATGGAGCAGAGCAGGACCAGAATGCGGGAGAGGGGGTGACGCCTTCTAGACTTCATCAGCAGCAGGCCAAGGAGGGCCGAGCAGAAGAGGGCGAAGGCGGTTGTGGAGCGGCCGCCGCCGGTGAGTCCGCTGGCCTGTGGCTGCGTGCCGGCTAAAAGTGGAGCGGAGGTATCGATTACGACCTGGATGGTCTGCGTCGTATTTGGCAGGAGCGCCGGCTGATTCGCGCTGAAGGTGCAGGTTGCAGCGAATGGAAGACCGAGGCAGCCGAGGGTGAGGTTGTCGGTGAAGCCGTTGAGGGAGGCGATCGCCAGACTGACGGTGATGTTCTGCTTGCTCTGCACTGTGGGGGTTGCGTTGCTCAGTTGCAGGGTGAAGCTGGTTGGCGGTCCGTCTGTGATTGCCGTTGCCGGAGAGCTGGACGGGGCATAGACCGAGTCGCCGCTGTAGTTGGAGACGGCGGTTGCAGCACTGGGGTCGAGCACGATGGTCAGGGTCGCGACGCCGATGTTATCGACAGGCGCTGTCCCAATGATAGTGTTGCCGACGGTGAAGTTCACCGTGCCTGTGGGGGTTACCGGACCGCTCCAGCGTACGACTGAGATGAGGGTAAGTTGTTTGCCGTCGGTCAGCGAGGTTGTGGTCGCGGTGAGCACATCGGTGGTCGGTCGCAGTTGAACAACCTGTGTGAAGGGAGCAGAGTTGCTGGGGAAGTCAGCTACATCGCCGCTGTAGCTGGCGACGACGTTGTGTTGCCCTGCGGCGAGAGAGGGCAAGCTGATGGTCGCGACGCCGTTGACATCGAGAGCGGCGGTGCCGAGCAGGGTTGAGCCGTCGGTAAAGGTGACGGAGCCGGTGGCGCGCTGTGCTCCGCCGTTGCTGACGGTGCAGGAGAGAACGATGGAGGTGAGGGTCTGGGTGGGGTTGGCGCTCGACACGATGGTGCTGATGGTCGTCTGCTGCACTTGCTGTTGCAAGGCGAAGGATGTGTTGGGTTGGTTGTTCGCGTCGCCGCTATAGACGGCCGTGATGGTGTGTTGGCCGGGAGCGAGCGTCGTTGTCGTCAGGGTGGCGGTTCCCGAGTTGTTGACGCCAGCCTTGCCGAGGATGGAGGTTCCGTCCATAAATGTAACTGATCCGGTTACTGAACCGCCTGTGCCAGTTACAGTCGATGTAAAGGTGAGCGCTGTGCCGAAGGTGGCGGGATTTCCACTGGATGCGAGGGAGACACTGGTGTTCGCAACGATGATGGTCTGTGTGAGGGCGGGCGAGTTTCCGGGCTGGTAGTTCGTGTCGCCGCTGTAGCTTGCCACGATGGTGTGGGTGCCAGGGGACAAGGATGAGGTGTTGAAGACTGCAACGCCGGTCGCACTTGCCGTGCCCGCCGTGGGAGATACGGGAGTGATTGCCAATACAGACGCGCCGTCTTTGAAGGTGACGCTTCCTGTGGGCAGCAGGGTCTGAACTCCGATGACGTTAGCGGTGAAGACGATGTTTGTCTCGGCGACGGAGGACGGATTGCTGGATGTAACGACAACACTGGCAGCTTGCAGGATCTGCTGCTTGAGCGCGGTGGACTGGCTGCCAGAGTGATCGGTGTCGCCGGAGTAGATTGCCACGATAGAGTGATTGCCGAGCGCTAACGTCGAGATGGGCAGTGAGGCGGCTCCGTTCGCGTTCAGGGGAGCCGTGCCGATTACTGCTCCACTATCCTGAAAGCTCACACTTCCGCCGGGGGCGGCGCTGCCAGAGGTGTTCGACACGTTTGCCGTGAGGGTGATGGGTTGGTTGAAGACTCCGGGGTTCGCGCTGGAGATAAGGGTTGTGCCGGTGGTGATCTGCTGCACGACTACTGTGGTCGGTGGCGAAAGGGTGCTGCTCGGGTTGTTGTTGGCATCACCTGCGTACATCGCAGTGATGGTGTGGGAGCCGACCGACAGTGAGGGTGGGGTGAAGGTGGGGGCGAGCGGAGAAGACCCATCGACAGTAACTGTGCCGATGGATGTGCCTCCATCCAAAAATGTGATGGTGCCGGTGAGGGTGCCGCCTGTGCCGGTGAGGTTAGCGGTCAGGCTTACTGGTGCTCCAAAGACTGACGAGGCTGGAGACGCAGATATGTTCAGCGATGTTGTCGCTTTGTTGACGGTTTGAACGAAGATGGGAGAGACGGCGCCTACATCGTTGGTGTCGCCAGAGTAGGTCGCGATGATCGAATCCGACCCGGCGGGCAGGTTCGACAGCATGAGCATTGCAAGACCTGAAGATTTGAGAGCGACAGGAGTGCCCAGCGGAGTGTCGCCGCTGCTGAAAGTGACGCTACCACTCGTGGGTGTGGGGGCTCCATCCGTTTCAGACACAGCGGCCGTCAATGTAATGGAGATTCCCGCTGTCGAAGTATTTGCAGTTGACGAAGAGGAGACCGCGACCGTCGGGGTGTTCTGAGTGACGACCTGTAGGAAGGCAACAGACGTGCTGCTGCTCGCGTAGTTCGAGTTTGCGTTTCCGCTATTTGCAGTCGGGGTATAGCTAGCGGTGATGGGGTGTGTGGCTGAAGGCGTTCCCGGTAAGAGGGTTGAGATGGTGAGGACGGCTGATCCTGCAGCGGAGACCGGTCGCGGGGTTCCGATTGGGACGCCGTTATCGAAGAAGGAGACCGAGCCGGTGAGGGGTCCACCTACGTTTGTGGCACCGGAGACGCTGGCGGTTAATGTGATGGAGGCGCCTGCGTTGGCGGGACTGGTGCCTGTTACCGTAGTGGTCGTGAGGATGGGTGTGACGATAAATGTCGTGGGTGGAGAGGAGCTCTTGGCGTTGTTTGCATCGTCCGAATAGGTGGCGATGATGGTGTGTGTTCCGGTGCTGAGCGATGCGGTGAGTGTAGCCACTCCATTGACGAGAGGCGTTGTCTGGATGGGCAGTCCGTTGGTATCGGTGAAGGTTACGGTGCCCGTTGGTATCGCGCCGCTGCCGTTCGAGACTGAGACTGTGGCCTGGAAGGTGAAGGCTGTTCCGAAGGTGGCCGTTGGATTGGCTGCGCTATTCGGAGTCAACGTCGTTGTGGTGGGGGTTGGGTTGATGGTAAACGAGAGCGTGTTGCTGGTTGCGGCGAGATTGTTGGTGTCGCCGGGATAGGTGGCGACGATCGAATGCGTCCCTGGGGCGAGGGTAGATGTAGAAAGTGTTGCAAAGCCTAAGTTGTTGAGAGTGGAGGAGCCGAGGGTGGACTGGCCATCCATGAACGTGATTACGGCCGCTCCGGGAGTGACTGAGTTGGTCAGTGCGGCGGTAAATGTAATGTCTGCGGGGAAGTTCTGGGAGGGATCGACCGTGCTCAGATTTGATTTGAGGGTAAGGACTGCGCCGCTCTTGATCACCTGAGTGATGGGCCTCGAGACGGGGCTGGGCGCGTTGTTCAGGTCGCCGCCGTAGATTGCGGTGATGGAGTGCGATCCGAGGGTCAAAGAGGATGTGTTGAAGGTGAAGGTGACGGTGCCGGAGTTTACGGTTCCGGCAGGGATGGTTGTGCTGGTGCCGATGGGTGCTCCGGCGTCCATGAAGGTTACGGCGCCGGTGAGGGGACCGTTTCCATCATTTGTAACCGTCGCGGTAAAGGTCACGGGGGCGTTCAGAGCGGATGGGCTGGTTGAGTTGTTCGGACTCAACGTCGTGGTGGTGGGATTTACCGTCAGGACGTCACCGCTCAGATTGATGACGCCTGTCGAATTTGCCGCGTCGGAGGCGATGGTGAACGTTCCAGGTGTGATCGCGCCTCCAGCAGGAAGATTCTGTACCTGAGGGGCGAAGTCCAACAGGAGGGTGCAGGACTGGCCGCTCGGGAGCGTTGGAGCTGACGAGCAGGTGCTGGTGGTTGTAGTGTCCAGAGCGGCGTTTACAGGTGTGAAGGATTGAAACGTGAGGGTGGAGTTGCCGTCGTTTTCGAAGTTCTCTAACTGAGGGGGAGATGAGATTTGGAAGTTCTTGATCTGGCCAACGGTGGGAAGAATGGCTATGCCGCTGCTGATCAGTCGGACGCGATTGTTGAACTCGTCTCCGATGTAGAGATTGCCGGAGGCGTCGATGAAGAGGGAGCTAGGGAAGTCGAATAGCGTGTTGGAGGTATTGTTTAGTCCATCGCCAGCGTTCATTGCGTCGCCAAAAAAGCCCTGCGAGCTGCCTGCGAGGGTCGAGATATTGCCTTGAATATCGACTTTTCGGATGCGATGGTTCTCTGTGTCGGCGATAAGGATATTGCCTGCGAGATCTACCGCGACTCCTTCGGGGTTGTTCAGTTGCGCAGAGGTGGCCGGGGCGGGTGCGTCGCCGTTGAACGAGCCGGTGTTTGACCGGGTGCCAGCTACAGTGATGGCGAGGCCGCTGGTGGTTGTCAGATCGAGCCGGCGAATGATGTTGTTATTGACGTCGGCGACGTAGAGGTAAGAAGAGTTGGTGACGCTGGTGTTGAATGCGATCCCCAAGGGTTCGCTGAATACAGCGGTGCTGACCACCTGACCTTCTCCACCGAAGCCTGCTGTCAGAGAACCCGCAATCGTGGTGATTGTCATGGGGTTGGCTTTGAGATCGATGACGCGGATGAGGTTGTTTCCGGAGTCGGCGAGATAGAGATTCTGATTCGTATCCAGGGCGAGGCCGTTCGGTTGATTGAGCAACGCTCCTGCGATGGGCTGCGGCTGGTTGAACTCGGGGTTGCCGAATACGGGGCCGTTGTAGCCTGGCGTTCCGGCGACTCCGGCTATGGTGGTGATGATGTGGTTTGGGGTCGGGTCGACCATTCGGATGACGTTGCTGCCGTTGTCCGCGAAGTAGAGGTTGCCTGCGCCGTCCATCACCAGTCCAGAGGGCTTTGTAATCGACGCGCTGGTTGCCGGGCCATTATCGCCGGAAGATCCGGGCTCTCCGGTGCCGACGTATGTGGTGATGTTTCCCGTAGGATCCACTTTGCGAATTCGATTGTTGAACGAATCTGCGATGTAGAAGTTTCCTGCTGCGTCCACGACTTCACCCTGTGGCAGTCCAATGGGAGCCTGGGTTGCCGCGATATGATTCAGAGGTGTGCCGTCGGCCACGAAGGTTGGTAGCCCGGTGCCCGCAACCGTATTGATCTCTCCCGGAATGATGACTCCCACGGGGCCCATGCTCGTACCGTAGAGGTACTGAACGACCGGGGGGATATTAATATCGGTGAAGGTCAGGATCACCGCTCCATAACGGCCGCCGGGAGCCTTGGGCTGAAACTGCACGTTCACGCTGCATGTTGTATTAGAAGAGGAGCCGCTGACACAGCCATCGCCGAGTTGTGTATCGGTGAAGTCGAGACCCGTCGTCCCCTGCGTCACTACGCTCACACTCGAGAGTGTGCCGCTGGTGGGGATAGCGATGGGGACAGACTGTGTGGATTTTGTCGTGCCTTGTGGGAGAGAGAAGGTAAATACGGTCTGCGGAAGTGCTGTCGCGCGGGCAGCAAGGGGCGACAGTGCCGCCATGAGAAGGATAGCGATGGTCCTGGGACGGAATCTGCGTCTGAGCGTCTTTGTATCAACGGCTGGCAATATCGTGCCGAGGGCATCGTTGAGCCGGGAGTGGGGTGTGAACATGTTACGGAGGCCGGAAAGACTAAAACGCGAGGGGACGGCGGGGTTCATGGGGAGTCTCTTCTTTGCGCAACGCAGTGGCTTGGCTGACCGCCATGCTCTTTCCCGATTGCAGATCGAACGTGCACATCGGTGGCGCAGAGTTCAGTTGTGCAAAGGTAGCAGCCGCAGAGGGCGCGGTGAAACTCCCTAAAAGTCGTAGAGGGGGTTAGAGCAACTCTTGGTCTACCCGGATTTAGGGGAGACGGGCGACAGCGAACGCTCATCGATTCTGTCTTTTTGTTTGTAAGGGAGAGTGCGGGAGGGCGATTTCATCGTTACAGGGGCAACTACATGCACAAACCGATGCTGAGACTCGCCCCAGGGCTTTGTGATAGGCCATGGGGCGAGTCTGGGTGTGACGTGTCAGCGGAGATCCTTGTCGGGATCGACGGATCTATTTTGATGTCAAACCGTCGGGTTCTCCAGTATCTGAGCCAGTGCATGCAAACGACCCGCGTCCTGAGGATTCTTCGCGTCCGATGCGCTTGTTTCCACAGACGTAGCCATACTGTGCAGTTTCGCTAGATCTTTTTTGCCCAGGTGAGATCTCTGCGCCCGTGCGATTGCCTTATTCAGATCAGCGATACGGCTTGACGACAACGCCTGTGAGCGACCCAGTTGGTCCAGATAGGCTAGGGCCACCGGCAGCTTTGAGGGCCAGGTAATCTTCTGCTGATTTTGTACGTTGAGTTCGCTGACCTGCACAAGGCTTGCGGCATCGATCTCGTTCTGTGTAAGAAATTTGCTCGGGATCAGCTTGAACACGTCCAGTCCCCGCGCGATCTCGGACCCGTAGATGTATCCGTTGTACCAATAGGCAGACCAGTCGCCACCCAAGATCAACGTGTTGGCATCGACAGGTCCTCGATCGAAGTAGGCGATCTCGTAAGGATGCATCGCGTCTGTGAAGTCCATTACCGAGATACCGCCCTGGTACCAGGCCTGGACTTCGATGTCTCGACCGGGAACAGGTATCAGTGAACCGTTATGAGCCACACAGTTTTCTGTCTCCGTCTGGGCGGCGGGCATCTTATAGTAGCTCGCGAACGATAGCTTGTCGTCCTTCAAGTTGAAGATCGCGTCAGATCCCCACTTGTTGGGGTCCGTTGGACGGCAACGGGGCTGCAGGCCGCCGCCCCACTCGTCGGTGAATACCACCTTCGTTCCATCGTTCGAGAAAGACGCCGAGTGCCAATACGAGTAGTTCGGATCGTTCACTGCATCCACGCGTTTGGGATGCACGGGGTCCTTGATGTCGAGCAGGATGCCGTTGCCGGAGCACGCCCCGGCAGCAAGCCCCAGGGAGGAGTACACCGTGATGTCGTGGCACTGGTTGGTGTCCGCAGGCTTCTCTGCCTTCTTGTCGTGGCTTCCGCCGTTGTTCAGGCCGTTGAGAGCGCCTGTGCGCGGATCGATAAATACTCGCGGACTGGAGACTACCTTGGCCTCTTGCGGCGCTGCGAGCGGCACCTTGATCACGTCGATGCGGAAGAGTGATGTGTTGGGGTCTTTGTCCGGCTTCTCTTCCCCTGAGCAGCCCGCGAGTTCTTCACTCTGGCGCACAAACGACGTTCCCGAGACATAGAGGTAGACGTTGTCCTTATCGTTCGGATCTACCACCAGCGTGTGCGTATGCGAACCACGGCAGGTCTGCACTGCGGCTACCTGCTTCGGGTTTTTGATGTCCGAGATGTCGAAGACTCTCACACCGCGAAAGCGATCCGGGCTCGCGGTCGGGATGCGATGGTCCTTCTCGTGTCCTGGCTCGGGCGGAGGCAGCGGCGGGAATCCCTGGACGCCACAGTCCAGCCGTCCGTTCGGCATCTCGACCGACATAAACAGCAGGTTCCCGTAGACCGAGACGTCGCCCTGGCCACCGGGGCAGACCAGAGAGGTGATCAGCGACACCTTCGCGGGATTCGAGATGTCGTAGAAGTTGACTCCATAGAAGTTGCCTTGAAACAGGTGTGTTCCCTGGAAGGCAAAGTCCGAGTTGGAGAAGGCGAGCTGCGCGATGACAAGCTGCATCGGCTTCGGTATCTTCTTGGTGTCACTGATGCCGAGCAGGCCGAGAGTTTTCTTGACAGAAGGATCGTCCGGGTCTGTGGCTGCCATGCGAAACGCATCGGGCTTCTTTACAAATGCGAGATGCTGCATACCCATGGCAGCTTCACCTGCGTCGTAGAGGCCGGGCTTCAGCCCCACGCGCGGATCGTTCGTCGTCGAGCCAGTCATGCCAGCCGGTAACGGCACGGGGGGTTGCGGCGTGAACGGGCTTTCTTCCTCCTCGTCCTGCGCGGCTTTCGCGGCCGGAGCAGTCGGCGTCTGTGCCTTCAAAGCTCCCCAACTGGAGCACACTACGGCAGCGGCAAAAGCGACGCTGGCCAAACGAAAACTGAGACGCTTCATCCTGATCATCATTTCTCCTTCAACATGCCTTGCATAATTGAGATCTCAGCCCTTTGGGAATTATCCGCATCCGTTGCAAACTCAAAGAGGTCGGCATCCTGCCCCGCGCCCGGCGTATCGAACAACTGCTTCACCATGATCAAGGCTCCGTTGTGATGCTGAATCATACCCGTTAGAAATAGTCGATCGAACTCTGGGCCGCTGGCCTGTCGTAACGCGTCCATCTGTTGCGGTGTCAGCATCCCGGGCATGGCGCGCATCGGGTTACCGCTTCTGTCCATATCGGGCATGCCCGGCATTGCCATCGAGGCGGGTTCACCGCGCGCCACGAGCCAACGTTTCATGAACTTCATCTCGTCCGTCTGCGAGAGGCCGATGCGTGCTCCCAGAGAACGAATCTCCTTGTTCTCTGTGTGTGATGGAATGAGGGCGGTCATCTCGACTGCCTGGCCGTGATGCATGATCATGCCCTGCATGAATTCAACGTCAGCTGGCGATCGCTGCGGCGCTACACCAGTTGTGGAGAGTGGAAGTCTCTTGCTTGGGTTTCCTGGTGCGCCGGGCTGCACTACGACCGGGCCTGAATCGGATTGTTGCGGTCGAGCAGGGGCCGCCGCTGCAGGGAAACTGCAGAGCAGTGTAGCCATTAGACATCCACAGGACGATGCAGCCGTAGCCCTTATGATTCGCGGCTTGCAGCTTCTGTCAGCACGATCAGTTCTTGATTTTCGCATCCGGCCGAGCATATTCGTTTCTCCCACCGTATCATGCGTTCCCTTCCATTTGCGCCAATTGCTTGTCAGGCGGCGAAGGGAGCCGTGTACCAGTGGCTGGCTCGTTCATGCTCAACGATGGTTGGTGCCGATGATTGTTGCAAGCCACCACGGGATCAAGCTATCAGCCTTGGCGCGACAACGGCAGATTCTGGAGTTCGTCGCCAAAGGCTTTACTTATAAAAAATTGCGACAACCCTGCGGCTTAGTCGATTTGACGCGCGGACTTACCATCATTCAGATGTTCATGCATTCGCAGTTGTTAGTGTGCGAAACGCAGCACGACACCGCTGCCAAGGAGAAGGTTGTTTTGCACGTTGTCTGTGCTGTTGGGAAGCTGCGTCCGCGACCACGCGGCATCGAACACCCGAACGGCAAAACGGCCAGAGATACTGTAATCCATGCCGCCGCCAACCTGTGTCGCCAGACTATTGGCCCCTGACTGCGATCCGCTATTGGTTGGAAAGATACTGCGAAAGCCGTTGGCTTCGCCGACGAGTCCTTCGCCGTAGAGCGAGAGGCGATGGCCGGCGTGCCACCGATAACGCGGGCCAAAGGTCGTGGTTACCTGCGACAGCGCCAAGCCACTGGTACCGATCGAACCTGCATGGGTGCCGATGACATCAGCGGCTATGCCCCATCCGTGGCTTATGTTTGCGCCCAGCTCGATTGAGCCTCCCTCCATCCAGAAGTTCTGGGATGTGTTGGCCTTTAACGAACGCTCCGCAACGTAGGTAGCAGATAAGTCGAGTCTGGCAGGCTGAGGCTCCTGGGCTTGCAGGAGGCCGGAACCCGTAAGCAGCAGGATATAGAGCGCGGTACGGAATGAAGTTGGCACGTGCAGCGATCTCCCAATGAAACTCGACTGTGGAATTGAGGTCTTCAACTACTGCACCGTTAGAGTCACGGCGCTCAGATGCTGTAGTGAGGCTCCGCTCTGACCAGTTGCCGTGCCGATGACGTTGATGGTGTAGTTCTGTGAGGGCTGGCCGAAGTAGCCGCTGCCGGTACCGCAACCAGCGAGGCCTCCGATGGCTGCGAGGCTAAGAGCCAATGCAGTGCACAGTGCCAGTAGTCGGATGCAACCGGTCTTGCGGCGCTTGCGTGAGTACGGTAGTAGCAACAGGCTCAGCGCGAAGATGCCGGTGCCGTAGCCGGTGCCGAAGAGTCCGGTGGGGGCGCGCGATGCGCCGGTCGCGGCGGTCTGGATAGTCATAGTGAAGTTGACTGGGTTGCTGCCGATTGTAATCACCTGCGGCGTAAACGTTGCGGTGGCTCCCGGCGGAAGGCCAGTGGCCGAGAGTGTTATTGGTATGGTGAACGGAGCGCCAACCGGGACCAAGCTGAAGGTGAAGCTTACGGGCTGGCCGGGCACGACGGTCTGACTGCTTGGCGTCGTGTTACCGAGTGTAAAGGCGAAGTCGAGAATGACCTGCGAGAGCACGGCGGAGGTGTTGCCCGTGAAACTTGCACTGCCTGCATAGACGGCGGTGATTGCGTGTATGCCTGCGGACAAGCCCGTAGTGATTGACGTGGAACCGGCGGTGAGTGCCGAGGTGCCAATCAGCGTTGCGCCATCGTAGAACAACACGTTGCCCGTCGGCGTTCCAATGCCTGTGGGTTGGACCGTTGCGGTGAAGGTAATGTTCTGGCCAACGAAGGCCGAGGCAGCATTCGAAGTCAACGTAACTGTGGTCGCTGTTTGTGTGCCGGTGGCGGTGAGCAGGACGCTCTGCGCGACGATCCCCGTGCCGCCGAAGACGACCGATCCGTTGGCTACGCCGGAAGCGATTGGCAGGAAGGCGATGTTCTGCGTGCAGCTTGCGTTCGGGGACAGAGTGATTGGAAGTGCGCTGCAGGAGCCGCCGTTCGCAGTGGTGAAGGAGCCGGTGAAGGCGATCGAAGCGACGGCAATCGAGGCTGAACCGGTGTTTGTCAGGGTCACACTCTGCGGTGTACTCGGGATGCCTCCGCCTCCGCTGGCAAAGGCCAGGGTTGGCAGGGCTGCTGTGCGCAGCCGCTCGTTGAGTCTGTCTGCGATGGTCAGGTTGCCGGATACGTCTGCGAACGCTGCTCTGGGCGAGTTCAGGATCGCGCTTGTCGCTGGACCGCTGTCGCCGCCGAAGCCTTGCTGGCCGCTGCCTGCCACGGTCGCAATCGTGCCGACGCTTACCTGCCGGATACGCTGATTGCCGTTATCGGCGATGTAGAGATTTCCGGCTCCGTCGACGCTCACGCCACTCGGTTTGGCCAACGTCGCTGTACTCGCGCTGGCGCCGTCGCCCGAAAAGCTCCCGGAAAAATTAGGAGTGCCACTGCCGGCGATAGTCGAGATCGTTCCCGTCGCTGTGATCATGCGCACGCGCTGGTTATGACGGTCGGCGATGTAGACGTTCCCACTTGCATCCACCGCAACGCCGGTCGGCGTATCGAGTACCGCAGCAGATGCCGCTGCACCGTCGCCGGCGAACAGCTCTTCTCCATTGCCTGCAATCGTCGTGATGGTTGTGCCGATGATCTTCCGTATGCGGTTGTTGTTGGTGTCGGCGATGTAGACGTTGCCGGTCGAGTCAACGGCCACAGCGATCGGCAGCGATAGTTGTGCCGCAGTTGCCGCGCCGTTGTCGCCGAAGTAGCCCGGCGTGCCGGTGCCAGCGATGGTTGTGATGGTGCCGGCACTCACCTTTCGAACGCGATGGTTGTGTGAGTCGGCGATGTAGACGTTGCCGCCTGCGTCGACTGCGACTCCGGTGGGCGTATCGAGAAAGGCTGTGATCGCAGGTCCACCGTCACCGCTATAGCCCTCCGCGCCTGTCCCGGCAATGGTGCTGATCTGACCATTCTGCGACACTTCGCGTACGACGTGGTTCTGCGCATCGGCGAAGAAGAGATTGCCGTTTGCGTCGTACGCCACGGCGCTGGGCGAGGCCAGGGTCGCTGAAGTGGCCGTGCCGCCGTCGCCGGTATAACCAACGACCCCGGTGCCAGCAACGGTCGCAGCCGAGCGCGACGGCGTAACCGTCAGGATTCCCTGCGAGAAGGCCGAAGAGGCAAAGCTCAGTGCGAGTATCGAGTACGAAATACCTACACTAGGCTGCAGACGTTTTATAAGTCCAGACATCATAGATTTGCCAAGCTGCACAGATACTTTGGTTAGTGGGAACAGCCGAGTCGGCCGTTCCCACCTTCTAATGGTGACGCGATCAGGAACTAGCCGCGTGTTGGGAAGACTCCGGACAGTGCGATGATGAAGTAGACCGCCAGGTACGGCGGCTCTATGTCTACCGGCAGATTGCCGCCGGTCAATGCATTGGTGCAAAGTTGAAACCGACCATCCGGATCTCTCCGAGGTATTGATCGCCCATCTTGATATTCCTTTCGTTGGAACTTCATTTTGGTTTCACTGAACCGCCACGGTTCACAGTGCGATAAGTAAGTGGTCCTGGAGAGCGATCTGCGAATTCAAGTTCGCGCCCTGGATTTCTGCGCGTGGGATGTAACTCAGTTACCACCAGACGGAGATGACGAAGCGCGGAGAGCAGGAACTACAGTGATACAAAAGGATTCGCGTACCGGGGAGACGGTCATCATAGGGGCTTCCCCTTGGTCATCCGGAAGATCGGGAGAGCTGTGGGCCTTAACCAGATGGTAGGTTCCCGGGTGCGTAGAAGATGGAAGGTGCGCTTCGATATGAAAATAGCCGTTTCCGATGGCGGTCATCCTTCCAGCAGGACCGCCGTCCAACACAAGCCTGGATGCGGGGTTGAGGTTTACGCCATCTTCCTGGAGGTGCTGGAAGATCATCCTGAAGGACTTGAGGCCAGTCGCCGCAGTGGAGGGAGCGAAGACGGGATTCCAGTCGAGTGAGATGACGCCGCCCTGACGCACGGATGGGCAGGTGCCGGAGACCAGAGGCACCGGCTGCGAAAGCGGAGCGGCTGGCGACACGACTGCAGCCTGTGGTGCCTGCGCCAAGGCGCAAGCGAACGCCATCAGGCTAAGACTGCCAATGATGGTCTTCGTTGCGGTCGAGAATGTGGGTCGAGGGATCACTGTAACTCCGTATTGCCTTCTATTTCCGCTCTGGTTGCGCTCGGTTTTACTGGCAGACAAGCGTCGTGCCGAAGTTGACGACATCGAAGGTGCTGTCGTTAAGTGTTTCGCTAAATCGCAGACTGATACGGTCCCCCTGAGCTACCGTGAAGGTATGCGCCGAGTCTGAACAGGAATACGTCGTGTTGTTAGTTGTTCCGCTCGAGATCGCACACGTCATGCTTGTAGCAACATCATTTTTTATGACGGCAACGGTGGTGGTATCCGCCTCAATTGGATTGGATGCATTGCTTGTGATCGCATTCACCGTCAGGCTGTGGACCGTGCATGCGCTCGATGCCGCGAGGAAGGCTATTTGAGAAGCTGGAAATGCACTGCCAGTGGTGGTAGGGGGCGTATATAGAGTTCCTTCTCCCTGGTTCTGGAGGTTACCTGACCAGGTAAAACCAGTGACGCTGCCAGCGGGACCTGTTGCGCCGGTTGCTCCGGTCGGTCCCGCAGGCCCGACAGGTCCAGTCGCCCCCGCGGCGCCGGCACTTCCGGCCTGCGCGATCAGGTGCCAGATGGCGGGATTGGTAGGAGGATCTATGTTTGTGTTGGTAGCGAGCGCGATATAGCTTGAGCCGTTGCTCGAGCATGCGGCGCAAAATACCACCTGGCCAAGCAGATAGGGAGAGCCCGAAGACCAGTTGGTGACGACTCCCAGGGTGCCTGTAGCTCCGGTCGGACCCACAGGCCCAGCAGGGCCCGTTGCTCCGGTCGAACCAGCAGGACCCGTAGCCCCTACAGCTCCTGTCGCTCCTGTAGAGCCCGCAGGCCCTGCGGAACCTGCAGCTCCGGTCGAACCAGCAGGACCCGTAGACCCCATGATGCCCTGAGCGCCGACAGCTCCCACCCGCGCGATCAGCTGCCAGATACCGGTTTGTGTGGGTGGATCCTGGTTCGTGTTGGCTGCAAGCGCGGCGTAGCTTGAGCCACTATTCGAACAGCCCGCGCAAAACACCACCTGTCCGACCTGATAGGCAACTGTCGGAGACCAGTTGGTGACGATTCCCAGGGTGCCAGTAGCTCCCGTTTCCCCTATGGGACCTGAGGGCCCAACCGGCCCAGGGGCACCTGTAGAACCTGTGGCTCCGGTCGCGCCGGCTGCTCCTGTTGCACCGGTAGCTCCCGCCTGCGCGATCAACTGCCAGAAGCCGACTTGCGTGGGAGGGTCCTGGTTCGTGTTGGTGGCAAGCGCAGCATAGCTTGAGCCATTGCTCGAACAAGCAGCACAGAACACCACCTGGCCAGCCTGATACATGGTGCTTGAGGACCAGTTGGATACGATCCCCAGAGTACCGTTGGCTCCAGTAGCACCTGTGGGACCCACAGGCCCAGCTGGCCCAGTGGCTCCCGGAATCCCCGGAACTCCATTTACTCCAGCCGTCCCCTGGACACCCTGCATCCCTTGAGGACCCTGCGCTCCGGTTGCGCCCATCGACGTAACCGTAATGTCCAGACTGGCCGCGTGTCCGGTCTCGTCATTCTCTTTCGAATCCAACAGTAGATTGGCAGCCGTGGAGGTCAGGGCGAGGCCGAAGTTTGTGGCGGGCGCCGTCACCCATCCCTGCACCAACGAAGTCACATCCAGCGTGATGTATTGACCTGCGTTCGCGGCCGTAAACCCGTTGACCGGCGCACCGATCGCCGGGATCGTCGCATAGGTCACGGCCGACTCGTTCCACGCCGAGGTCACCGGTGCGAGGTTCACCGCACCGCCGGAGTTGACGCGGTTGACGAACACCGTCAACGTGGCATGCGCAACCTGGCTGGAGGTCAGCCCCGCCGGCAGCGTGCTGAGATCGAACTGCAGCAGCGCAGTGTTGCCGTTCCCGACATACAGATTGGACAATGTGCCAAAGTTGGTTGTCGAGCGAGTCATGCTGACGTGCGCGTCGCCGGTCAGGGCAACGTTGGTTGCATGGGCGGCTGGGCTGAAGAATATCGTGGCTAGAAAGACGGGCAGCAGGCGGGCCATCGCGAAACGATTCAAGAGAACACTCCTTCTCAGGAGCACGCTCATGGGCGGAAGGCCAACGAGAATATCCCCTAAACAACTCAGCGTGGGGCAGCAAACAACAGGACACAGTCCCGAATTGAAAGAGATCTCTATCTTCCCAGGACGTGCAATTAGCTAATTGAAATCCTCACAGCAGGCTACGATTCGGGTCAGGGCGATCATATCTCTGCCTCGCGCGACTGAGCATACAACTTTAGTGTTGATATGCAGATATTAACGCTCAGTACAAAAACCGTCCCAAAAGGGATTTTCACCATGAAGATGGCCTGACCAGCATTGAGAGTATTCGACAGGTCGTTGAACGAACAACGAGTGTTAGAACTCGTGCATAAGGCCTATTCCTGTACTTTCTCGCAGGATTCCACAGGAAGCCAAACCGCCCAGAATGACGTGTTGAAGGTTTTGCGGATGGCGGTAGGTGCAGCACCTGTGTCTAGGTGCTCTTCAGCATAATTTCTTTGGATGAATTGGTCGGGGCGAGAGGATTCGAACCTCCGACCCCCTGGTCCCGAACCAGGTGCGCTACCAGACTGCGCTACGCCCCGAGATGATGCTTGGTGAGATGTCGACGAGAGGTGCTTTCCTTGTAGCTCAAGCGCGGGTGGGCTTGCTGGATCGCTGCATCAACTGGATCAGTTTATCAGATATCGGAGACAGGTGTGGAGGATGGGACAAAAGCGTGAGTTCGCTGGTTGTGAAGCTGACAACGGATGCTGAGAGGTTCGGGCGTAGCGCCGGATAGTCGAGTTGCAAGAAGACGGGGAGGCGTGGTTGGCGCCTCCCCGTTGTGGATGGACTGGGATGGTTAGTTTTGCGGTTTGTGAGACTTTGTGGCGGACTTTTTGGGGACTCCGTAGGCTTGTCCCTGTCGCTTGATCGCGGCTGCGTCGAAGGTGCTGGTGTCTCCGGGAGTGAAGCTCGCTCCTGCGGGAACCAGCGTGGTGTCGACGATGCGGATGAGTTCACCGCCGGTGCGGAGCTCGAGGCGGCTGGGGTCGATGCCCTTTTCCGTCGTGAGGTACTGCTCGACGTTGAGGGTACGTTGCGCGGCTGCATCAGGAGTCTCGTCGCCGGAGTGTTTGCCGATGATGACCAGCTTCGAGGTCTGGTCTCGCATGAGGGTGAGGGCGATCTCGTCGAGGCAGCCCTTGGCTTCGTTGTCTACACGCAGCGGACGCTTTCTGTCGCGCTCAAAGGACAGGCTGCAGAGGTTGACCGTCGGTGGAGCTGGCGGCGGAGGGGGAGTTGCAACCGTGACAGTGGTGGTGGCGGAGGCCTGCTTCCCGAGGTCATCGACTACGTTGCAGGTGACGATGATGGGGCCGGGAGGCGCGCCCGCGGTGGAGAGCGTGGCGGTCGGGGTGGTTCCTGAGACGTGTCCGGCGGAGGCGGAGTAGGAGTAGCTGAAGCTGCGGTTCTCCGGGCTGGAGCCGACGGCGGTGATGGTGGAGGACTCCTCCGGCATGACGGTGGTGGGGTTGGCCGAGCAGGCGACGGTGGGAGGCTGGTACTCGTGGACGCGGAAGCCGGCGACACAGCTTGCCTGCTGGCTGGGGCGAATGCCCTCGGAGACGTGGCCGGAGATGGTGTAGTCGCCGGGGGCGAGGCCTGCGGTGGAGACGGAGGCTGTCTGGTCGTTGCCGGTGATCTGGCCTCCACTGGCTGTCCACGTATAGGTGGCCTTCAGCTTGAGATTCAGGTTGGCAGGGACTGCAGTAACGGTGATCGGATCGCCGGGAAAGATGTTGACCGGTTGAACGGTGCATCCGAGCTGGACGGGTGGAGGATAAGCCGTTTGGCCGAGACGCAGAACGACACCGGCGGAGAGTCTGTAGGCGGTGATTTCACCTATGCCTCCGCTGACCATGCCGATGCCGACCTGGCCGTAGTCAACGTGGGAATACTCGAAGTCGGCCTGGATGGGGCGGAGAGCGATGTGGTTGTGGAAGCCGGGAAGAATGTAGTCGAGACCGAGGCCGCCTGTTAGCCCCCAGCCCCAGGTGCATGGCTGAAAGACGGGGCCGCTGACCTTGGCTCCTCCAGCGAGGGCGTGCGCGAAGGGTGCAAGCCGCCCCTTCTGGTAGCGAAAGACTGGTCCAGCCTGCGCGGTGAAGACGCACTCATTGGAGCCGTGGGGGAAGAAGCTGCCTTCGGCCTGAACGCCGAAGTAGCGGTTGAAGTAACCGGTAGCACTGGCGACCGCGCCGGGGTTGATGGGGCCGTAGAAGTGAGAGTTGATGGAACTGTCGTATGGATGGAAGTAGGCGTAGCCGCCGTAGAGGTCGAAACGCGAGGGCTCAGGTGGCGGGGTGGAGGCTGTTGGGACGGCCTGGGCGGCTGCGGAGAGCGTGGAGGCTGTCATGCAGGCGGCGGTCAGGACGACCAGAAGCACGGTGCGGGCTCTGTCGATTGGACTGGCCTGGCGAAGACGGGATGTTGCGGAGCGTGAATTCATAAGGATGAATCCTCCAACTGCGGTGCTTCCTGAGTGCAGAGAACTTCGCCCGCCGGGAGATAAGCGGGCAGCCATCTGAGTTACTGGTTCCCAACCGACAGAAGTACCGAGGTGGATTGAGTAGGTGCCATGAGATTGACGCTGGAGCCGGTGATGTTGATGGTGTAGCTGTGAAAGACGGTGGGAGGGCCTCCGCAGCCTGCGAGGCCGAGGATACCAAGTGATAGCAGGAGAACAGTTCCGAGGCGAGCCTTCTGAGTAGATGACGTCTTGCGACGGCCGAAGAGAAGTACGCCGAACCAGGTGAGCTCCAGCGGAAAGACGGCAGAGATCGCGACAGGCGCGAGGTCCGTCGGATGAAGGCCGGGGATCGCGGGTCTGCGAAGTGCAGCGTCAGCGACGGTGGTGGTCACCGTCATGGTCGTGGTGATGGTGGCGCCGGCGGTAAGGGTTGGGTTGTCGGTGAAGGTGCAGGTTGCGTCCGCAGGGAGACCGAAACATGCGAGGTTGATCTGGTCAGCGAAGCTTCCGACGGAGGTGAGGGTGACTTGGTAGGAGGTCGCTCCGGCGCCTCGGATGAATGGCGTGGGCGGTGTGGCGGAGATGGTAAATGTGCCGCTGTCGTTTGGACTGGCGTGGGGCTTAAAGGCTGTGGCGATGCTTTGATCGTCGGGTGCAGCGGCGTCCGCTCCGTAAGAGCTTGATGCCAGAGACGGGGTCTCGCCTCGGGCGACAGAGACAGCCGAGGCGAGTATTGCGAGAGCGGCAATACTGAAGAGAACTCGGACTCCGCAAAGCCGATCGATACGCATGGTGAAACTCCTGGGTAGATGTGCTGAAGAGCGAATCAGGCCGGACCTGCTTCCCCGGATGATGCGGCGTGAAGTTCCTTATCGCGGGCCATAACCCAGGACAGTGTTGACGAGCACGCTGAAGATCGTTACTGCGTCATTATCTGCTATATAGCATCAGCGAATGAAGAGGTAATTTACCGGATGGATTGAGTCCCTTGGTTCATTGGCGAAGCGGTGACGGTGGTGCAGGCCGAAGATTCGAGCTATCGACGGTCCGGTGCCTGACTGCTCCTGGGTTCTCAGGGAAGTACGCGGGTACGATCAGCGGCGGTTGCCTGGAGGCGGAGGTCGTTCGAAAGTCACTGTGGCTGATTCGGGAGAGCGCTCCTCGACGATGTTCGGCGATACGGCAGAGGTGCTGTCTGATGCGTGTTTGGTGTGGTGGTTAGTGGTGGTTAGTGGTGGGTGATGGTGGTTTGGGTGTGTTGGGTGAAGTTGTCGTAGAAGAGGGTGTAGCCTCCGTCGTTTTCGTTCTGGTTGGAGAAGAGGAGGGCGGAGTGGCCGTTGTGGGCGAAGTCGGCTGCTCCGGCGAAGGACATTGTGCGGCTGAGGTGGCGGACCTCGCCGGTGGGGGAGATGGCGAACCACTGGTCGAGGTAGGCGGCGTCGGGTGGTCCGTCGCAGAGATAGCCGCCAAGGGTGAGTTGGAGGAGGCGCCAGTTCTTGTTGGAGAGAAGGGAGGAGTCGAGGTGAACCTCGGTGTCTTTGTAGGTTGCGGAGTGGTACTTGGCTGGTGAGTTGGTGGCGGTTTGCGTGCAGTACTTTGGATGGGGGAAGAGTTTACGGAAGGCTTCGCGAGCGTGGGCGAGGTCGAGCGATGGTACGGGGGAGAGGTGCCAGCCGTCGGGGTCGGTGAGGGTGGGGAGGGTGGTGGCGAGGATGGTGTGGGCTGGGTCGGGCTGGCCGGGGGTGGGATGGGGTTCGAGATTGGCGACGGAGCTGGGGTTGGTGATGGCCTGGACGCCGATCTCGGAGTAGAGGTGAAAGGCGGCGGGGGTTTCGGCGGTGACCTGGGCGATGGGTTTGCCGGATTGAACGAGGGTCCAGGTGGTGATGGAGGGGAAGAGATGGGTGATGGTCTTGAGGCAGGGCTCGTCGTTGCAGACGGCTTTGTAGGAGCGCCATTGCTGGCCGGATTGATAGAAGAGGACGCGGACGCCGGGTTGGCCCTGGTTGGTGGCTTTGCCTTCTCCTCGGCCGTTGGCTTTGCTTTCTCCTTGGCCGTCGGCTTTGCCGGAGGAGGTGGATTCGAAGATGCCGATGAGGGTGGTGCGCTGGGCGGAGGCGGCCAGTGGAAGGAGAAGAAGCGTGAGGAGGGTGAGGGCTCGTGGCTTCATGGTGGAGCTAGTTTACTGATGCGATGGGTTCATGACGTGGGTGGAAGCGAAATACAGAGGTCCTTCGCTACGCTCAGGATGACGGCGCAAACATAGGCTGGACAGGGGTGACGGCTGGACAGGGGTGGTCAGGCTGGAAGTGCGTCGACGATGGACTCGGCGAGGTAGCTCTTCATTGACTGGCTTAACTGCGAGTCGACTTCGTCGGCGATGGTCATGACTCCGATAAGGACGATGCTGAAGTCGATGCTGGCCAGATTGTTCTGGAGGGTGTTGAAGACGCTGACCTGGAGGATGCGCGACTCTTCCACCATCATGGCGGCGGTGTAGCCCTGCCTGCGGCGGTCGGTACCGTGCTTGGTGGCGGCGGGGGACAACATCTCTTTGGAGCCGAGGATCTTCGCCGAGCGGAGCCGAAGTACGAGGTCGCGGAAGATCTGGGGCAGGTGGCCGGAGCGCAGGGCGAAGGTCATGGGAACGGCCATCAGAGTGTCTTCTTTTTCGACGCGTTCGAACCAGTCTTTGATCGTGCTGTCTGCGGAGCGTTCGAGGATGGTGGCTACGCTCTCGACGATACGGGTTCGGGGTGCTCCGGCGGCGAGCCGCTGTTTGATGGCATCGATCAGCATATCCATCTTCATCGGCTTGACGAGGATCTCGTCGGCCTGCAGGAGGATGGCCTGGGCGGCGGCGTCCATCTGCGGAAAGGAGCTGAGCAGCATGGTGACGGCCTTGGGGTTGGAGTGACGCATGGCGCTGACAACGGTGAGGCCGTCTCCGGCGCCGGGCATGTGGAGATCGCTCAGGAGGACGTCGAAGGTCTCGGAGCTGATGTGTTTGAGCGCTTCGGAGACGGTTGCAGCGACGGTCACCTCGAAGTCGTGTTTTCTGAGTACGACGGCGAGGGTGTCGCGTAGAGCCTGGTCGTCGTCTACAAGTAAAAGTTTTGCAAGTGCCATCGGTTCTCCTTCCAGTCGGAGGTGAAGAGCACCGCGCTGGCGGACGGTACTCTTAGACTACTCCTTATGTAAGATGCACGACTTAGCGATGGCGAGCGGAGGGTGACAGCAGGAGCAGAGGCGCGCGGAGGGAAGAGACTCGTGGCGTCATGGCGGAGCTAGGTGACTCATAGCCGCTATGTCGGTTTGGTGCTTGACAAGGATTAACCCTGTGATCTAGAAGGTGGGCGGATTCATTATCGCCGCACGCTGGCAGGAGGTTTCATGACGCATCATGCAACGACCACCCTGGGCAGATTTGCCACAGGAGCAGCGCTTTTACTGATTGCAGTTGCCGGAGCACGGGCACAGAAGACGCTGCCGGCCGACACTCGTTTCCTGACGCCTGCTCCACCTAGCGGAGCTGTGCAACAGGTGGAGAGTTTGTTGGGGCAATGGCAGTTGAAGAACGCCCTGCTGATTGCGGCGATGGAGACGGTTCCGCAGGCGGTGTGGCTAACCAACGGCACGCCCTCTGAGGTGAGCGCTACTGTCCGGTCAACCCTGAAGCAGGCTAGTTGGGAGAGAACGATGCCGGTGTTTGTGCTCTACAACATCCCTGGCCGGGACTGCGGCAGCTACTCGGCGGGCGGCGCGGAGAATACTGCGGACTACGAGGCGTGGATTGATGCGATTGCGGGTGCGATTGGAAGTCAGAAGGCGGTGATTATTCTGGAGCCGGACGCTCTGGCAGACCTGCCCAGCGACTGCGGATACAACCCGAGCCAGGTGAACATTACGCAGGCTACCGCAGATCGATTCACTCAAATCAATTTTGCGGTGACGACGTTGGAGAACGGATCGCAGACGTCGGTTTATCTGGATGGGGGCAACAGTCATTGGCAGGCGGTGCCGATTATGGCGCAGCGGCTTGCGCAGGCCGGAGTGCAACAGGCGCAGGGATTCTTCACGAATGTGTCGAACTTCAACTTGAATAACTACGAATCGAAGTATGACACCTGGGTTTCAGAGTGCATCGCGTTTGCGAACAATCCGGCTGATGGTGGCTGGCGGCTGGGAAACTACTCGTACTGCGCGAGCCAGTACTACTCGCCGTTGGGAGCAGTCGATCCGGATAATATTGCGACGTGGGTCTATACGGACGAGTGGTTTCAGCAGAACCTTGGAACAGCCGTGCCAACCATCCACTTCGTCATCGACACGAGCCGGAACGGTCAGGGGACGCTCAATGCGAGTGTTTATGCGAGTGCGCCGTATAACCAGCCGGCGTCGGTCGTAACGACTCTTACCAATGGCAACTGGTGTAATCCTCCGGCGCGTGGATTGGGAACGCATCCGACCGCAAACACTGGCGTTGCGTTGCTGGATGCTTATCTTTGGGTAAAGACGCCGGGGCAGTCGGATGGGACGTGTGATGCTGCGGGTGGAGCGCGTGCGTGGAACTACTCCGATTACACGGCGCCGGGATGGCCGACGGATGCAGCGGCTCAGGCGGTCTTCGATCCGCTGTGGGGACTAGACGATCCGATCGCGGGTGCGTGGTTTCCTCAACAGGCGTTGGATCTGGCGAAGAGGGCTAATCCTCCGTTGCTGCCTTGATGCAAAAGTGAATGTGCGATGGGCGACGCAAGAGCTGTCGCCCATCGTTCGTCAGAGACAAAGTGCTTGATCGGCATTCTTGTCAGGCCGTAGAGAGCGCACTGATTGTGACGTAATATCCGTCAGGATCTCGCAGGGAGAACTCCCTGGTTTGAGTGTTCGGATTGATGTGGGGCTCTTCTTTTAGTCGAGTGACGAGAGAGCGTGCTCTTTGAAGGGCGAGGTCGAAGTCATCGACACGAAAGAATAATAGAAGCCCGTTGCCGGGTGTCCCGTGATCGGGGCTCGTCAATGAGGGATGCTCGTGAGCGCCCCACTGGTGGAGACAGAGCAGGACGGTTCCATCTGAATCCAGGATCTGCCCGAAGTAATCATGGGCAGGAGGGGTGTGCGGCTGACCGAACAACGCCTGGTACCATCTTGAGCTGCCCGGCACGTCGCCTACCCCTATGATTGTCCACGTCCGCTTCATCGGGTTCCCTCTGCGGGTTGTGTTCTATCGAGACTTTATCTTCTGCCTCTGCTGACAGCAGCTTTTTTTGCGGCGCGCTTTCGGATGGTTTTTTTCTTTCCGCCCTTGGATGTGCTGGTGGAAGAGGAGGGGTTGACTACGGCGATGAGCTTGGTGCCGATGGGGGAGCCGAGGCCAGTGCAGGCGTCCCAGCCGGGGCCGGCCTTGAAGCCGGTGGGGGTGCCGGAGTAGTTGGTGCCGGAGGTGATGTCGTTGAAGGCGGCTTTGCCCTTGGCGGCGTAGATGGCGGGTTGGAGGAAGCCTGCGGACTTGCCGTTCTGCGCGTTGGCTACGGCGATGAGACCGGCCCAGAGAGGCGCGACGGCGCTGGTGCCGCCGATGACCATGGTCTGGCCGTCGACGCGGATGGTGTAGCCGCTGGAGGGGTCGGCGTCGCCGGAGACGTCGGGAACGCCGCGGCCGCCGCCGCTGACGGTGGGCGCGGGGACGTTGGAGTTGGCCTGCCAGGTGGGAAGCGGGAAGACGTTGCTGACGCCGCCGCCGGTTGCGCCTTCGTTGTTGGCGAGCTCGTTCCAGACGACCTCGGAGGAGATGGTGCTGCCGCTGCCCTGGAGTTTGGTTCCTCCGCAGGCGAGGACGTGGGGGCTGGAGGCGGGGAAGTCGACGTGGTTGGCGCCGTCGGTGACGCCGTCGGTTGAGCCGTCGTCGCCTGCGGCTACGGTGATGGTGATGCCGAGGGCGGCGGCGGACTGGCAGGCGGCGTCGAGGGTGGTCATGGACTGGGCGGTCCAGGTGGACTCGGGACCGCCCCAGCTGATGGAGATGACGCTGGGGTTGTTGGTGGTGTCGTGGACGGCGGTGGAGATGGCGTCGATGAAGCCCTGGTCGGTGTTGGGGGTGAAGTAGACGACGATGTTGGCACCGGGTGCGACGGCGGCGGCGACCTCGATGTCGAGCATGACTTCGCCGTCGGCGCTGTTGGCGTTGGAGGGTGAGTTCTTACCGCCGTCGACGAGGACTGCGGTGACCTTGGGGGCTTTTTGGCCGAGGGTCTTGAAGTAGGCGGTGATGTCGGCGGTCTTGTAGCCGCCGCCGAGCTCGATGATGCCGATGGTCTGGCCGGCGGCGGAGGCTCCCTGGGGAAACTGGTAGAGCTGGGCTACCTGGACGGGGGTGTAGGAGGTGTTGGCTGCGGCGGCGTGGGGTTTGGCGAAGCCTCCGGCCTGGGCGGCGTAGGCGGTGCGGTCGCCTTGTTCGCCGGAGATGCGGAAGTGGGGCTGCGCCTGGGGGCGGTTGTCGAGGCCGAGGACGGCTTCGACGGGGCCGACGAGTTCTTTGGGCAGGGTGATGTCGCCCTCGCGGACGCGGTAGGTGACGCCTTGCTGAATTCGGTGGACGAGGGTGACGCCGAAGGCCTTCTGCATGGCGGCGATAGTGCCGGTGAGCTTGACCATGCGGCGCTCGGGGCCGGGGGTGTCGGACGCGACGGTGAGGTCGAAGTCTTTGGCGAAGGCGCGGACGAGCTTGACGGCGATGGGGTCGGCGGCGTGGCGCTGGCGATACTGGGCGCGGGTGAGGCGCTCTTTACCGAGGCGGTTAGCGGCTTTGAGGGGGGTCTTGCGACGGACGATGACGGAGACGGAGATGCGGGTCGAGGAGGGTGCGGGTTTTTCGGCGTCGGCGGAGAGGTGGGCGAAGGCGGGGCGGTGGCTTCCGGGCAGTACGACGCGGGGTGAGAGCGAGAGGCGGGGAGTGGATTTCTTTGTGGTCATCGGGTTCCTCGAGTGTGGGATGAACTGAGAGAGGGGCCGCGCAGGCGGGAAGCGCTGCATGAGCACCCATAGTATGCCTGCTGGAGAGAGAGCGAAAGTTTATAGGATGCGAATATCCGCGGGGCTGGGGTGTGGATCGCGGTGGGATAGACTGGGCATCACTTTTTGCTGCGATCTTTATAGCTGAAGTTGGCCCGTTGTGCGGGCGAGGGAAGGGGAGCAGGTGGCGGAGAGGATCGATGCGCATCATCATCTATGGCGGTATACGCCGCGTGAGTACGAGTGGCTGGACGAGAGCATGGCTGCGCTGCGGAGGGATTTTTTGCCGAAGGATCTGATGAAGGAGATGTCGGCGGCGGGGATCGACGGTGCGGTGGCGGTGCAGGCGAGGCAGACGATGGAGGAGACGCGCTGGCTGCTGGATCAGGCGGATAAGTGCGAGGCGATTCGCGGAGTTGTGGGGTGGGCGCCAATTGCGGGGGAGGACTTTCCGGAGGTGATGGAGGAGTTTGAAGAGAGGACGAAGCTGAAGGGGCTGCGGCATGTGATCCAGGGCGAGAAAGATGAGAACTACATTCTGCGGACGGACTTTGTGGCGGGGATTGAGGCGATGCAGGGCAGCGGGCTGGTGTACGACATTCTGATCTACGAACGGCATCTGCCGCAGACGATCGAGTTTGTGGACGAGTTTCCGGAGCAGGTGTTTGTGCTGGACCATGTGGCGAAGCCGCTGATTGAGAGTGGGGCGATGGAGCCGTGGGCGGAGCGGATGCGCGAGCTGGGGCGGCGGGAGAATGTGTGGTGCAAGGTGTCGGGGATGGTGACGGAGGCGGAGTGGGGAGCGTGGAGTCTGGAGACGCTGCGGCCTTATCTGGATGTGGCGGTGGAGTCGTTTGGGGTGGAGCGGCTGATGGCGGGGTCGGACTGGCCGGTGTGCCTGGTGGCGGCGGAGTATGGGCGGTGGTTTGAGGTGTTGCGGGAGTACTTTGCTGGATTCAGCGAGACGGAGCGGGATGCGGTGTTTGGGGAGACCGCGATAGAGGTGTATGGTTTGTAGGGATCAAAATGAAATACTATTTTTGCGCTTGAAAGTTTGATTTTTTGACGATGTGATGGAGCGGGGATGAAGGCGTTTCGGATCGAAGGGCCGGGGGTCGCGGCTGTGGTGGAGGTGCCGGAGGTGGTGCGGGGCGAGGGCGAGGCTCTGCTGCGGGTGAAGATGGTGGGGTTGTGCGGGACGGATCTGAGTACGTTTCGAGGGCGCAACGCGATGGTGGTGTTTCCGCGTGTGCCGGGGCATGAGGTGGCGGCGGAGATTGTAGAGGGTGGCGGGGACCTTGCCGCGGGGACTATGGTAACGATATCGCCGTATACGAGCTGCGGCCGATGTGCCGCGTGCCGGAGCGGGCGGGTGAATGCGTGCAGGGGTAACGAGACGATGGGCGTGCAGCGCGATGGAGCGATGACGGAGTACATCAGCGTGCCGAGGGTGAAGTTGTATGCCGCGTCGCTGTCCGCGAAGGAGCTGTGCCTGGTAGAGCCGTTGACGGTGGGGTGTCATGCGACGGCGCGTGGGCGTGTGAAGGCGGAGGATACGGTTGCCGTGTTTGGATGCGGCGGTGTGGGGCTGGGCGCGGTTGCTGCTGCGGCGTTTCGCGGGGCGGAGACGATTGCGATCGATGTGGACGACGCCAAGCTGGAGACTGCGCGAAGGGCGGGAGCTAAGCATCTGATTCATGCAAAGAACGAGGATGTGCATGAGCGGCTGCAGGCGATCACGAATGGTCATAGTCCGGATGTGGTGATCGAGGCGATTGGCTTGCCGCAGACGTTTCGTGCGGCGGTGGAAGAGATCGCGTTCACTGGGCGGGTGGTCTATATCGGTTATGCGAAGGAGCCGGTGGAGTACGAGACTCGGCTGTTTGTGCAGAAGGAACTGGACATCATGGGTAGCCGCAATGCGCTGCCTGAGGACTTTCGCGAGGTCATCCGCATGCTGGAGGAGGGACGATTTCCAGTAGATGAGACGGTGAGCGCAATTGTGCCGATGGAGGAAGCGGCGCTGGTGCTGAGCGAATGGAGCGAGACGCCGGCGAAGTTTACGAAGATTATGGTGCAGATTTAGGGCTTCAAGATTTGGTACGAGATGGTTTGAGGGGGTTGTGTGTATGCAGGTTTCGACGTCGGTTGGTTCGGGGAAAAAAACGGAGAGTAGTGGCAGGCCGGTATTTCCGGTGGGCCATATGCTGCTGTTCTCGTTGGTGACGGTGCTGTTTTTTCTCTGGGGGATGTCGAATAACCTGACGGACATTCTGGTGCAGCAGTTCCGGAAGTCGTTTGAGCTGTCGCAGTTCAGCGCGCAGTTGGTGCAGACGGCGAACTTCTTCGGCTACTTCTGCATGGCGATTCCGGCTGCGCTGCTGATGCGGCGGTGGGGATACAAGGCCGGGATGGTGACGGGGCTGGCGCTGTTTGGAACGGGGATGGTGCTGTTCTGGCCGGCGGCGGTGAGCGGGCAGTATGTGCCGTTTTTGATTGCGCTGTTTACGGTGGGCTGCGGTGCTTCGGTGCTTGAGACGGCTGCGAATCCTTTTATTGCGCAGTTCGGTGATCCGGCGACGTCGGAGCAGAGATTGAACTTTTCGCAGTCGTTCAATCCTCCGGGGACAATTACCGGCGTGCTGATCGGGACGTACTTTATTTTTTCAGGCGTGGAGAAGAATGGGGCTGAGGTTGCAGCGATGAAGGCTGCGGGAACGTATCCGGCGTATCTGCATATGGAGATCATGCGGGTGGTGCCGACGTATCTTACGTTCGGCGCGGTGGTGCTGGTGTGCGCGTTGATTCTTTCGCGGATAAAGTTTCCGGTGATGCAGGAGGAGCATGAGGGAGTGGGTGAGAATCATGGGAGCTTTGCTGAGCTGCTGCGGATGCCGGCGATATGGATTGCGGTTGCAGCGAACTTCTGTAACGTGGGCGCGCAGATCTCTTCGTGGAGCAGCTTGATTCCTTACATGAAGCAGTACACGGCGGTGAGCGAGCGGTCGGCGGCGCACTATCTGACCGGGGTTCTGATTGCGATGGGGATTGGGAGATTTGTGTCGACTCCGCTGATGCGCTATGTGCGGCCCAGCCTGATGCTGGGTGTGTATGGCATCTGCAATGCGCTGCTGATGGTGGTGACGATGGTGAGGCCGGGGCTGCTGGGGGCGTGGGCGGTGGTGGCGAGTGGATTCTTTATCTCGATTATGTTTCCGACGATCTTTGCGCTGGGGCTGAAGGGGCTGGGGAGGAATACGAAGATCGGCGGATCGCTGCTGGTGATGGCGATTGTTGGCGGGGCGGTCTTTCCGCCGATCCTGGGATTGATCGCGCGGCAGACGGGTAGTTTGGCGTTGGGGTATGTGGTGCCGCTGGTGGGATTTGTTGGAGTCGCGGTGTTTGGGTTCTATCAGGCGACTCGGCGGAGCTTGTTGTCGGGACCGGCTTATTGATTGGAAGATATGTCCTGCCGGACGGGCCCACTGCTCGTGGGGAGGTCACTTCGTGACTTGTATACGCCTTCGGGTGGTCCTCCCGTTGGTCGGCAGGATGATGATTCCGACCATCGGGAGGACTTATGCCGCCTGCGCGGGCGTGACAGGTATACACGTCACGAAATGACCTCCCGCTGAGTAAGCGGCTCGTCCGGCAGGACAGAGTCTTCTAAAAATGCCGTAAGTTTTCAGCAGCAGTCGGTGCCTTATACTCCGTCGCAGTGGGGATGGGGTCGAGCCCGGTGTGCAGGTCGGCGCTGCGTTCGAGCGAGCGGCTGACGATGTCACGAGAGCCGAGGCCCACCGCGAGTGCCAGCGTGAGAACGATGCCGCCGAAGAGAATGCCGAAGGCCAGTTCAACGACGCCGCCGCCAATCTGCAGGTGATCGAGCACCATCGCCGCAGTGAGGACGAGCACGAGCCACTTGATGCCCAGCGAGAGGAAGCGTGCGTACTGGAGCTTCGCGTTGACGGCGCCGATAAGGACGGAGCGCTCGAGGAAGCGGGCGATGAGCGTTCCGGCGATGAGCAGAAGCACGGCGCCTACAGCGTGAGTGAGATAAGGAAAGACGAAGATGGAGATCTGTGAGTCGCCGGGGTAGGCTGCGTCGAAGGCAGAGATGCCGATGAAGCAGCCGATGAGCGTGCAGGCCCAGAAGGCGAAGCGGGCGATGAGCGCCGTGGGGCTATGGGCAGGCGACCAGTCCGAGATTGTCGTGGAGGCGCTGCGGGCGAGGCGTTCGTCGAACTTCGCCGCGGTGAGGCTTCGACGCAGAAGCGCTGCGAGACCTGCGCCGATGGCCGTGAGGATGATGACGGCGAGCAGAAGGGCGACGAGGCCGGGAAGGAATCGGGCGAGCTTCACCAGGACTTGCTGGGCGGATTGCCTCAGTGCGAGTTCGACTTGTTGCCACATGAGTAGGTCTCCTTACGGGTGTTGCTGGCCGACGGTTAGGTTGCCGAGTGTTGCTGCTATGGGTTGAAGCGGTCGGGCCAGCGCCAGCGTGAAACGAGATAGGGTTTGTCCGCCTCGAATGCGGCGGCGAGATCCTGAATGTGTTTTTCCGGAGCCATGCCGCTGCTGACGAGATTGAGGTGGGAGGCGACCCATGCGAGATACAGCGGGGTGAGTGCGCCGAGAAGGTGTCCGCGATTGATGGTGCGAAGGCGGTAGGCGAGGAGAAAGTCGTACACGATGCGCGCCCAGAGATTGTCGGGCATGCGAAAGTTCTCCGGCTGGGTGATGGCGAGCTTCTTCAGGCCGAGCAGGGAGTTGGGCGGCAGGACGAGCGACCAGATGGCCTGCAGGTTGGTGTAGGCGAGGCGGAAGCTGTCGAGCATGGAGGCGATGTCGGGTGGAGCTTCGGCGGGAGAGCTGAGGGTGATGAGAGGGGGCGTGCTTTGACTGACGCGTGCGCGCTGCCAGAAGTTCGCCTTTGCATCGACGTCGGCGAAGAGGGAGCCGGTGATCTGCGAGAGTAGAGCGTTGAGGTCGGCTGCGGCGGGCTGCGGCAGGGTGCGAGTGCCTATCTCGACCTCGGTCATGGTGTAGTTGGCGGTGGCGGCTTCTGCGACGGGCCAGATGAAGGAGTCGGTTTGGCCGCTGGCGGTGTATCGCTGGGCGGTCATGGCGAGGCGTTCGGCCATGCGCAGGGAGAGGCCGAGATCGATGGCGAGGGGGTAGCGCGGACGGGCGGCGAAGAGGGCGCGCGTGACCGGATAGAGGATGGCGGAGTTGACGAGGCCTTCGCGTGGGCCGAGTTCGTAGCGGGCCACGGTAAGGTCGGTGGAGGAGGCTCCCCTGGCGAGGTTGCGGATTGCTTCGGGATGGAGCGACTGCGACTCGGCACCGAGCAGGATGCAGGAAGAGGCGTGGTTTTCCTGCGCGAGTTTAAAGGTGTTGAGATAGTCGGCCGCAGTGAGAATCCAGGGACTAGAGGAGATGACTGTCGGGGTGTAGGGAAGGAGACGGAGTGGGCCGCCAGCGGAGAGCTGGGGCGCGAGGTCCGGTGTGGCGACGAGGACGTTTTCCCCCGGGAAGGCCAAGGCCAGGTTGGCGAGGGTGGTGTCGAAGGCGTCCTGCGCCAGCGGGGTGAGGCTGATGAGGACGCTGCCGGCGGCTGGTGCGACTGCCGCGGAGAGATCGGTGTTTGTCTGAGTGGAGGCCATCGTACGGTCTGGACTTTCCTGTTTCGGTTCGCGGTGGCTCAGGTGCTGATTACAACGATGAAGGTACTGACTTGAACCGCGTCGGGCTTAGCGAACTGCGCGATATGTGCTGGCCCGACACCTCAGAAATATCAGATTTTTCTGTTTTACGTTTCATTCCATCAAGTTTCCATAATGTTTATTTTGGGCTCTTTTCTCTCTGCCGAAACAAAGTTGCCCTGGGGCGCATCGTAATGTCTGTGCAATCACTGTACTTAGAGAGATGCTCGCTTGGGTGTGGGCGGTTGCTGGGATGTGACGGCAAACGCATCAAATGCGAGAACGGAGGCAGGAGAAAGTGGCAGAACAGAAAGAGATGAGCACGAAACCGCTGCACGGTTCGTTGATTGAAGACTACTCCATGATCGGAGATTGCGAGACGGCGGCGCTGGTGTCTCGCGAGGGCTCGATCGACTGGCTGTGCTGGCCGAACTTTGCGTCGCCTGCCTGTTTTGCGGCTTTGCTGGGTACGCGCGACCACGGATTCTGGAAGATTGCGCCGGCGGGTGAGGTGAAGGCGACGAGGCGGCAGTACAGGGCGCACACGCTGATTGTGGAGACGACCTTCGAGACGGAAGAGGGCGAGGTATGTTTGATCGACTTTATGCCGCCGCGCGATGAGCACTCCCATGTGGTGCGGATGGTGCGCGGCGTGCGTGGGTCAGTCGCAATGCAGATGGACCTGACGATCCGGTTCGACTACGGAAGAACGATTCCGTGGGTGACGAGTCTGGAGGATGGGTTGCGCGCGGTGGCGGGCTCGGACATGGTGACGCTGAGGACGAAGGCGCAGCTGCGCGGCGTGGGGATGTCGACGCTGAGCGAGTTCACAGTGAACAAGGGTGAGACGATGAGCTTCACGCTGACGAACTCCTCTTCGATGGCTGAGGCTCCGCCGGTGCTGTCGGCCGATACGGTGCTGGACGAGACGGAAAGCTTCTGGAAGGAGTGGAGCGGGAGGTCGACGTATGACGGACCGTATGCACAGCCGGTGGAGCGTTCGCTGATGACGCTGAAGGCGCTGACGTACAGACCTTCGGGCGGGATTATCGCGGCAGTGACGACATCGTTGCCGGAGAAGATCGGCGGAGAGCGCAACTGGGACTATCGCTACTGCTGGCTGCGGGACACTGCGTTTACGCTGCTGGTGCTGATGCAGGCCGGCTATGTGGATGAGGCGGTGGAGTGGCGCAAGTGGCTGCTGCGCGCGATTGCGGGTGCGCCCGAGCAGGTGCAGACGATCTACGGCATCTGCGGGGAGCGGCAGATTGTGGAGTGGGAGGCGAAGTGGCTGCCGGGGTATGAGGGTTCGCGGCCTGTGCGCATCGGCAATGCGGCGGTCGACCAGTTTCAACTGGATGTGTTTGGCGAGGTTGTGGCCGCGCTCTATAGGACTCCGGAGGCGGGTGACGATCTGCGCGTGTCGGCGACCTCGGTGCAGGCTGCGCTGGTTAATCATCTGTGCAAGATATGGACGGAGCCGGATGAGGGCATCTGGGAGACGCGGGGCGAACCGCAACACTTCACGCACTCCAAGGTGATGGCGTGGCTTGCGCTCGATCGTGCAATCAAACACTACGAGAAGTTCGATGGTGGCGGTGACGTCGAGCGGTGGCGAATCAATCGCGACATGATTCATGACGAGGTCTGCGAGAAGGGCTTCGACAAGGAGCTGAACAGTTTTGTGCAGGCCTACGGATCGAAGGAGTTGGATGCGTCGTGCCTGAGGATTGGATTGGTTGGATTTTTGCCTATGGACGATCCGCGGATTGTCGGGACGTCGGAGGCGATTGAAAAGAGATTGATGAAGGATGGTTTCGTGCAACGGTATGACACCGGAAAGATGGACGATGGACTCGGAAGCACAGAGGGTGCGTTTCTTGCGTGCAGCTTCTGGCTGGTGACGAATCTTTGGCTGATCGGAAGGAAGGACGACGCGAAGGCGATGTTCGATCGGCTGCTGGCGCTGCAGAACGATGTCGGACTTTTATCTGAGGAGTACGACGCAGGGGAGAAGCGGATGGTGGGAAATTTTCCACAAGCGTTGTCGCATATCGCGCTAGTGCATGCGGCGTTTGCGATGTCGGGTCTGTGGAAGCCTGAGCCCGGATCCACGGTGGAGCGTCTAAAATAGATACAGGGCCAAGGTAGAGCGCTGAAAGATGCACCTCCGGCGGGAACGCTCGCGAGATGCAACCAACGCGCTTCCACGAACCTCTAACCCTACATCTGCATAACTTTTTTTCCTGCCTTGTTTCCTGAACGTGTGTTTTTTGATCGGTTGATGACGATGCTACGGATTCCAGGTTCTACCTATAGGCTGCAACTTCACAAAGATTTCACATTCGATGACGCTGCGGGGATTGCGGAGTACCTACGCGATCTCGGGGTGTCGCACGTGTACAGCTCGCCGTATCTGCAGGCTGCGCCGGGTAGTATGCACGGCTACGATGTCGTCGATCATCAGCGGGTAAACGACGAGCTTGGCGGGGCGGCGGCGCACACGCGCTTCTGCGCGAGGCTGGGCGAACTTGGCATGGGTCAGGTGCTTGACATTGTGCCGAACCACATGTCGCTCGGCAAGGAGAACCGTTACTGGTGGGACGTGCTGGAGAATGGGCCGCTGAGCCGGTACGCGTCGTACTTCGACATCGACTGGCAGCCGCAGGAGGAGCGCCTGCGGGACAAGGTGCTGGTGCCGATTCTTGGCGACCAGTATGGCCGGGTGTTGCAGGAGGGCGGCATCAAAGTGGTGCGGCACGGCACGACGTTTCAGGTGGAGTGTTCAGGCCAGACGCTGCCGGTTTCGCCTCCTTCACTGCCGGTGATTCTTGCGCGCGCGGCGGAGTATGCGAAGTCCGACACGCTGAGTTTTCTTGCGGCCTCGTTCGGTCGGCTGCCGGTGCCGGAGTATGTGGATCGCAGGACGATTCTGGCGCGGCACAGAGACAAGGTGGTGCTCTCGAACCTGCTCGGCAGGCTGTGCGAGGAGGAGCCGGAGATCTCGGAGATGATCGACCGCGCGGTGGCAGAGCTGAACGGCAATCTGGATGGACTGGATGATTTTCTGAATCAGCAGAGCTATCGGCTGGCGTACTGGAAGACGGCGGACCAGCAGCTTGGATATCGCCGGTTCTTCGATGTGAATACGCTGATCGGTCTGCGTGTGGAGCGGGAGCACGTGTTCGAGGAGACGCATGCGCTTGTGCTCGACTGGCTGCGGCGCGGTGTGCTGGATGGCGTGCGTGTGGATCATCCGGATGGACTACGCGATCCGCTGGAGTACTTCCGGCGGCTGCGTGAGCGTGCGCCGGACGCGTGGGTGATCGGCGAAAAGATTCTGGAGCCGGGAGAGTACCTGCGCGAGAGCTGGCCGATCCAGGGAACGAGCGGCTACGACTTTCTGAATGTTGTTGCGGGAGTGATGGTGGCGCCCGAGGGGATGATGGAGCTGAACTCGATCTACGGTGAGTTTACGCAGCAGCCGACGGACTTTCACTCGATCGCGCACGAGAAGAAGATCAACGTGACGCAGGAGGCGCTGGGCAGCGATGTGAATCGGCTGACGTCGCTGTTCGTGGAGATCTGCGAGGCCAATCGCGATCGGCGCGATTACACGCGCACCGAAGTGAGAAGGGCGATTCGCGAGATGGCGGCGTGCTTCTCGATCTATCGAACCTACGTGGTGCCGGAGCGCGAGGAGATCACGGACGAGGACAGGGAGTACATCACGCAGGCGACGGAGTGCGCGAAGCAGCAGCGGCTCGACATCGACGCGGGACTCTTCGACTTCATGCGCGATGTGTTGACGATGGAGGTGAAGGGAAAGCTGGAGAGCGAGTTCCTGCTGCGCTTCCAGCAGTTCGCCGGGCCGGTGATGGCGAAGGGCGTGGAGGACACGGCCTTCTACTGCTACAACCGGCAGACCGGAATGAACGAGGTGGGCAGCGATCCGGGCCGCAATGGGCTTAGCGTGGCGGAGTTCCACACCTACTGCGAGAAGATGCAGGCGACGCATCCGGAGACGATGACGACGCTTTCGACGCACGACACCAAGCGCAGCGACGATGTGAGGGCGCGGCTTGCGGTGCTGTCGGAGATACCGGGACGGTTTGGTTCGATTGTGCAGCGGTGGTCGCGGATGAACAATGCGTTCCGCAAACGCTTGGCCGGAGCGGAGGCGATGCCGGATCGCAACACGGAGTACCTGTACTACCAGACGCTGATCGGTGCGTGGCCGCTTCCGATGGATCGGGCACAGGCGTACATGCTGAAGGCCGTGCGCGAGGCGAAGCAGCAGACGACATGGGTGGCGAACAATAAGGACTTCGAAGATGCGCTGAGCATGTTCATCGAACTGACGTTGAACTACGCGCCGTTTGTGAAGGAGCTGCAGCAGTTTGTGTTGAAGGTGCAGGATGCCGGGCGCGTGAACTCGATGATGCAGACGCTGCTGAAGTACACGGCGCCGGGTGTGCCTGATCTCTACCAAGGAACAGAGCTGTGGGACCTCAGCCTCGTCGATCCGGATAATCGACGGCCAGTGGACTACGCAGTGCGACGCCGGTTGCTGCAGGAGTTGCGTGAGATGACCGGAGACGTTGCGAGTCAGGTGATGAGCCGCGCGGATGAGGGTCTGCCGAAGATGTGGACGATCCACAAGGCGCTGGAGCTGCGGCGCGAGCGGCCGAAGTACTTCGGCAGAGACGCTGCGTACGTGCCGCTCGATGTCGATGGAGCGAAGGGCGATCACGTGATCGCGTATCTACGCGGTGATGCAGTAGCGACGGTGGTGCCGAGGCTGGTGATGAAGCTGGACGGAGCGTGGAAGGACACGACGGTGGCGATTCCCAATGGCCGGTGGAGAAATCGGCTGACGGGCGCGACCGTTGACGGCGGCAGAGTAGCGATGAAGGGCTTGTTGAAGGATTTTCCAGTAGCGCTGCTTGTACGCGAAGGGGTGGATTGATGCATGAGTTCAAGGTGTGGGCACCGCGTGTGCATAAAATTGCGGTGAAGGTTGGCGATAAAGAGTATCCAATGGCCGGGCCGTCGGATCGTGGATGGTGGAGTGCCAAAGTAGAGCAGGCCAAGGCGGGCGATCACTATGGATTTGTGCTCGACGACGATCCGAAGCCGTACCCCGATCCACGTTCGCAGTGGCAGCCGAATGGTGTGCATTCAGCGTCGCGTCTCTACGACCAGGCTGCGTATCCATGGAACGATGGTGGATGGAAGGCGCCTGATCTTTCGCATGCCGTGATCTATGAGCTGCATATCGGAACGTTCACGCCGGCAGGCACGTTCGATGCAGCGGTCGAGCGGCTGGATTATCTGGTGGATCTAGGTGTGACACATGCGGAGCTGATGCCTGTGGCAGAGTTTCCGGGCAGCCATGGATGGGGATATGACGGTGCGTCCCTCTCTGCGGTGTATGAGCGGTATGGTGGCCCGGATGGCTTAAAGCGTCTTGTGGATGCGTGCCATGGGCGCGGGCTGGCAGTGCTGCTCGATGTGGTCTACAACCACTTTGGTCCGGTGGGAAACTACACCGGTAAGTATGGTCCATACCTGACCGACAGGCACCACACTCCGTGGGGAGGCGCGGTGAACTTCGAAGATACCGGAAGCGACGAGGTGCGCCAGTTCTTCTGCGACAACGCGCTGATGTGGATGCGCGACTATCACATCGACGGTCTGCGTCTGGATGCGGTGCACGAGTTCGTCGACCGTTCTGCAACCCACTTCATGGAGCAGCTTGCAGACGAGGTGGCGGAGCTATCGCAGGAGCTTGGGCGGAGGCTGGTGCTGATCGCCGAGAGCGACCTGAACGATCCTCGCGTGGTGAAGCCTGCTGACGATGGCGGATACGGCATGGACGCGCAGTGGAGCGACGACTTCCATCATGCGCTCTTTACCGTGATCCACTCCGGCGGGGAAGAGAAGGGCTACTACGCTGACTTCGGATCGATCGAGAAGCTGGCCAAGTCGCTGACCAACAACTTTGTTCAGGATGGAACTTATTCGGTCTATCGTCGGCGGAGTCACGGGCGTCCAGCGGAGGAGGTCTCGCCGCACAAGTTTCTCGGCTACATCCAGAATCACGATCAGGTGGGAAATCGTGCGGTTGGAGACCGGCTGGAGCAGATCGTCGGAATGGATCGCGCCAAGGTTGCTGCGGGCATTGTGCTGACGGCTCCTTTTATTCCAATGATCTTTCAAGGTGAGGAGTACGCCGCCTCGACGCCATTTCAATACTTCGCCGACCATGAAGACCCGGAGATGGCGAAGGCGGTGAAGAACGGGCGGCAGGCGGAGTTTGCCGCGTTCGGATGGAGCCCGGAGCAGATCCCCGATCCGGAAGATGTGGAGACCTTCAAGCGGTCGAAGCTGAACTGGGACGAGGTACACCAGGGGACTCACGAGGAGATGTTCGAGTGGTATCGCCGGTTGATTCATCTGCGGCGTAAGTCTGTGTCGCTGAACGATGGAACCCCGCGGCAGACGGAGGTGACGTTCGACGAAGACGGTGGCTGGCTGGTGATAGAGCGGGGTGCGGTGAAGACTCTCTGCAACCTTGGATCCGAGGAAGCTACGTTCGAAAATCGTGGCGGATGGAGCCTGATACTGGCATCGCGTGCAGAGGTCCGAGCGGACGGGACCAAGGTGGTGTTGCCTTCGAATAGTCTCGCGATTTTGTCAGATGAAAAGGGCTGACGGGTTTGTGTAATATTTCTTTATCTATTCATTCCTCAGATTGAAAGAAACCGCCTCCCTTTTTGCCTGTACTTCTTTGTAGCGCCCTCCCCAAGTTTGTCTTCGCTGATACTTCGCCTCGCTGACCTCGAAAGTGTGGTCCGGCGCGGAAACTTTTGTGTCGCTGATTCGTCTTCCTACCAGACGATCAGCGACTTTTGATAGGCCAATCGAAGCGTCATTAAGATCGAAGCGACCTAAGGCCGATGTACTGATTCCTGTGAGGAAGACGATGCGGAATGGATGCTGTGTTATCAGAACGGTTGCAATGAGCGCCCTTCTGGCTCTGCCAATGGCGCTCCCTATGATTGGGATGATTGGGGGCAGCGCTGCCATGGCGCAGGCTCCTGCCGCAACCCCGGCGGGACGTCAGATTGGCACGGTGAAAGCGGTCGCCGGAAGCACCCTTACCCTGGCGACCGATGCGGGCCAGCAGTTTGTCGTCACGGTCGCGGATGGAGCCCGCATTGTGCAGCTGCCGCCCGGAAGCACGAATCTCAAGGACGCGCAGGTGATCGCGCTGACCGATATTGCGGTTGGCGATCGCGTGCTGGTGACCGGACAGCCCGGCGGCGATGCAACCTCATTTACAGCGTCACGCGTGATCCTGATGAAGGCGGGAGACCTCGCACAGAAGCACGAGCTGGAGCAATCCGACTGGCAGAAGCGCGGGTCGGGCGGCATCGTCTCCGCGGTCGATGCAGGCAGCGGAACGGTGACGATCTTGGCCGGAGCGAAGAAGATCGCGGTGAACACCTCCGGCAAGACGCAGTTCCGTCGCTATGCGGGAGACTCCGTCAAGTTTGAGGATGCGAAGCCCGGGACGTTGGCGCAGATACAGCCGGGAGATCAACTGCGAGTGCGCGGGGCGAAGTCTGACGATGGAATGTCTATCACGGCGGAAGAGGTCATCAGCGGTTCGTTCAAGAACTTCGCGGGAGTGATCGCCACGCTCAACGCGTCGAGTGAGACGCTGACCCTGAAGGATCTGGCCACGAAGAAGATGGTCACGGTGAAGGTGACGGAGAACTCGAGCGTGCGTACGCTGCCTCCGCGGGCTGCGGCGATGTTTGCCGCGCGAGCCAAGGGCGGCAGTGCGGCAGGTGGCGCGGGTAGTGGTGGAACGGCTCCGGCAGCGTCTCATGCCGAAGGCTCCGGAACGCATGGTGAAGGTGGTGGAGGACGCTCTGCGGGGATGGATCTCTCGCAGCTAGTGAGCAGACTGCCGAACGAGACGCTGGCCGATCTCAAGGTGGGCGATGCAGTGATGATCGTTGCGTCGCAGCCGGACCCGGCCAGTTCGACGGTGACGGCGGTGACGCTGTTATCTGGAGTAGAACCAATCCTCGCGGCAACTCCAAGCGGAGCGCCGTCGATGACGCTGTCCCCGTGGAACGTTGGCGGGGGCGGACCTGATGCTGGAAGCCAGTAGTTCTTGCAGATATTGCAATCATGAAGATCTTAGGAGTAGGAATGCTATCTCGCAACGCCTTGAAGGTTGTTTTGTCTTTTTTTATCGCCTGGATGCCGATGGTTGGCGTCGCCCAGCAGACTGCGGCGACGGTACATGGACTGGTTGCAGATCCTGAAAGCGCAGTGATTCCAGGGGCGACGGTGACGTTGAGCCCGGCCTCGGGTAAGGCGTTGGTCACGCAGTCGCAGAGCGATGGAACGTATGTGTTGCATGGGGTGCCCGCAGGAACGTACTCGATAACGGTGACGATGCCGGGCTTCGCCTCCTTCGTGAAGCTGGGGGTGAAGGTTGCCGCAGGGCAGAACCTGATGCTGGATACACAGATGACGATCCAAGAGCAGAAGCAGGAGGTCAACGTAACGGCGCAGACGGCGCAGGTTGGTGTCGATGCGGACAGCAACGCAAGTTCGACGACCATCAAAGGCAAGGATCTTGACGCGCTCTCGGATGATCCAGACGAACTCTCGTCGGAGTTGACCGCGCTTGCCGGACCGGCGGCCGGACCGAACGGTGGACAGATCTACGTGGACGGATTTACCGGCGGCCAACTGCCTCCCAAGTCATCAATCCGCGAGATTCGCATCAATCAAAATCCCTTCTCCGCGCAGTATGACAAGCTGGGTTATGGGCGCGTCGAGGTCTTCACCAAGCCCGGCACCGACAAGTTTCATGGGCAGTTCAACCTGCAGGGAATCGACTCCGCACTGAACAGCGGCAACCCGCTGCTGAACGCCTTTAACACGGCGGATGAGCCTGAGAAGACGCAGCCTCCGTACCACACGATCTTCGTGCTGGGGAACATCACCGGGCCGCTGGCTCACAACGCCTCCTTCACTTTGTCGGGATCGCACCGCGCGATTCAGGACAACAACCAGGTAAGCGCGGAGATTCTGAACCCGACGATTCTGGACACGACGCTGACCTGCCCGGCTGGCCAGATCTCCTGCAACTACTCGATTGCGAATCCAGCGCCGCAGTCCCGTACGGACATCAACCCCCGGGTCGACCTTCAGCTAGGCGAGAAGAACACGCTGGTAACGCGGTTTCAGTACGAGGTCAACGACCAGAACAACGTCGGTGTCGGCGGCTTGAATCTGCCGAGCACGGGCTATAACTCCAGCACCGCGGAGACGACGCTGCAGGTGAGCGATACGCAGATTCTAAGCCAGCGCATCATCAATGAGACTCGTTTCGAGTATCAGCGCGATACCACGTCGGAGACCGCGCTCAGCACCACGCCGAGCATTCAGGTGCAGGGAAACTTTACCGGTGGAGGCGCCGCTACCGGCAGCGAATCGGATATACAGAATCACTTTGAAGCGCAGAACTACACCTCGATTCAGCTGGCGAAGAACTTCATCCGGTTGGGCGGACGTCTGCGTTCGACCAGCGATTCGAACACCACAACCGCCGGAGAGAACGGTCAGTTCACCTATAACTGCCTGTTGGACACGCCCTGCCAGAACTCGCCCGTGTCGTCGTATCAGAATATGCAGGCCAGCCAGTTCAGCATCACGCAGGTACTTCATCCTGTGAGTGCGACGCTGGTGGATCTGGGTCTCTATGCCGAGGATGACTGGAAGCCGCGCCCGAATCTTTCGGTCAGCTACGGCCTTCGTTTCGAGACGCAGAATCATCTTTCGGACCACCATGATGTGGCTCCGCGCGTGTCAGTTCGCTACGGCGTCGGCGCGAAGAACAATCCGAAGACGGTCATCAACGCCGGCTTTGGAATGTTCTATGACCGGTACATGTTGGCCAACGTCATCAACACCCTCGAGTCGAACGGCCTGAACCAGATTCAGACCCAGATCGTGAATCCTAGCGCGAGCTGCACGCCGGACAACATCGCAGCCTGCACCACGGGAGCCACCGGAAGCGGGGGCAACAAGACATACTCGGCATCGGCCCATCTTCGCGCGCCGTACACGCTGCACTACGCCGTTGGTGTGGATCAGCAGCTGTTTCGCGGCGCCACGCTGTCGGTCAACTACATTCGTGCCGACGGCGTTCACCAGTTCTACAGCGAAAATTTGAACTCCCCGATCAATGGTGTCTATCCAATCCCTCCTGCGGCGGGCGAACACGCCGCGGTTGTGGACCAGTATCAGTCGGGCGCTGTCTTCCACCAGAACCAGTTGATCGCGAATGTGAACATCCGATCGAGCCGAATCTTCAGTGTTGGCGGGTACGGCGTGCTGAACTACGCCAAGTCCGACTCAGGCGGCATCACCTCGTTTCCGTCGATCAACCCGTACAACATTGGCGAGGACTATGGGCGCGCCGTCTTCGATACCCGCTATCGCTTCTTCCTCTACGGTACGGTGACGCTGCCCTACACGATCACGTTGAGTCCGATCATGATCCTTTCAGCGGGTACGCCTTACAACGTAACCACGGGCAGCGACCTCAATAACGACGCCCAGTTCAACGACCGGCCTCAGTTCGCTGCGCCGAACGGTATCGCGCCGGGCCAGCCGGGAACGAACACCATCGCGGGCTGCGGCAGCTTTTCGGCACCCGCTCCCAATACGCCGTACACCCCGATTCCGATCAATCTGTGCACCGGCCCATCGCAGTTCACCTTTAATCTCCGTGCGACGAAGACCTTCGGTTTCGGTCCGCAGACTGCCGCAGCGGCGGCCCAGGGACAGGGCGGCTCTGGCGGACGAGGCGGCAATCGCGGCGGTGGTGCTGGTGGTCCCGGTGGAGGACGCGGCGGCCCTGGTGGAGGTCCCGGCGGCGGATTCGGCGGAGCCAGTACAGGCAGACGCTACAATCTGTCCTTTGGCGTGCAGGCGCTGAATCTGTTCAATAACGAGAACCTCTCCACACCGAATGGAACGCTGACGTCGCAGCAGTTTGGCGTATCGACCCAGCTTGCCGGAAGACCGTTTACCGGCACCTCCGCGGTGCGTCAGATCTCGCTGCAGACCTCGTTCAACTTCTAGCCCGAGACCTCTAGCCCGAAATGGAACCGGAGCGCGAAGCCAACGACCCGGCTTCGTGCTCCGAGCTGATATATTTATTTTGTTTCTATTATTAATATTCTTTTCACGAAACAACTTGTCGCTATGTGTGTTTACACCTGAATCCTGTGTTCGAGAGGGTGCAAGTTGAAGTTAAAAATCGGGTACATCGCCGTTTCGGGCCTGTTGTTGATTACGCTTTGTCTCACGCTGGAGCAGCGTGCGTATGCCTACGTTGATCCAGGCTCAAGTCTGCTGATATATCAAAGCTTCACCGCGATGATTACAGGTGGCCTCTTTTATTTTCGCCGCCGGCTGAAGTCTCTGTTCTTTCGTTCCAAAGCCGCGGAGATTCAATCGAACATTAAGCGCGACTAGCGAGATGCGGTTCTCTCCGCCTCTCCTTCACATATAAAACTTTGTTTTCTGGCCTGACCTTCACTGGCGGCGATATGGCGGACTGCGCCTATGATTCGGCCTCTACCACCGAAGGTTACGTTCTACAGGATCACGATGCGACGATTTACGGATTCTGCCGTGGCGGCCCTGGGCATGACCACACTTTGTAATCTATGGATGTTGAGTCCGCTCGTCTCGCCGGATCATAATGCGATCTACCATTGGAGCGGAAGAGTCTCAGCCCTCTTTCTCCCGACGGTTCTGGACTTCTGTTTATTCTGGCTTCTTACAACGCTACTGCTTCTGTGGGCTGGCAAATCAGAGCGCGGACGCATAGCCGCCTGGTGTGGTTTCGCCGTTCTTCTCCCTTGGATTCTGCTGAAGAACTGGTCTGTGATGGCGTTCTGGAGATTTCCGCACGGCTTCAGCGCGATCGTGTTGTCACTGTGTCTGATAGTGATACTTGCTCTTGTGATCTTCTGGAATCCTGCCCAGCGACCCAGGTTTGAGCGCTTTCAGAGATTAATGTCGCACATGCTGTCGGTTGCCGCGATGATCGGGATCTTCGTTCTATGCGAACTTGCCTGGTTCGCCTGGCAGGCGCGCCACCTCAACGATCCGCTGCCTCTTCATTCGATACCGCAGACCGCCGCAACTTCCGAGGAGAATCGACCGCCAATCATCTGGATCTTGCTGGATGAACTCTCTTACCGGCAGGTCTACGACCATCGGTTCAACGGACTCAGCCTACCGGCCTTCGATCAACTCGCTCAGGAGTCGTCCGTCTTTACGCATGTTATTCCTGCAGGCATTATGACCGAGATCGTACTGCCGTCTCTCATGACCGGGCAGCCCATCGATAACATCCGATCTTCCGCGAACGGAATGCTATCCATCCATAATCCGCGGACGAATGCATGGACTGGATTCGATCAGCACGGCACCATCTTTCAAGATGCTCAGAGTGCAGGCTACAAGACGGGATTAGCCGGCTGGTATAACCCATACTGCAGATTGCTCCCGCAGGTTCTTGACAGTTGTTTCTGGACCGCGCAGTTGACCGCTCTCACCACGCCGTACCGTTCGCATTTTCATCTTGCGGATCTCATCTATTCGAAGACCTTTCACCTTCCTGACGCTGGGGAAGACCTTTCCCTGCGTCATCTATCGGACTATCGAAGTCTCTTCGCAGCAGCGGATACGATGCTCGAAGACAGCTCCACGAATCTTCTCTTCCTCCACATGCCCGTACCCCATCCGGGAGGCATCTATCACCGAGCAACCGGAGAGTTCGCCACGAAGAACTCGACCTATATCGATAACCTCGCGCTTGCAGACAGCTACCTTGCGCACGTCCGGTCTCTTCTTGAGCGGGATGGGCGATGGAACTCCTCCACGGTCATCATCATGGGCGACCACTCCTGGCGGACGAAGCTCTTGTGGACCGCCAATCCGGACTGGACGCAGGAGGAGCAGATAGCCAGCGACGGCGGCCAGTTCGACGACCGTCCCGGTTACATCGTCAAGCTGCCCGGCCAGCATACCGGCGCGCGTATCGACACGCCCTTTGCTGCGACGAATACACGGCAGCTCATGGACGAGATCATCTACCAAAAGATTCAGTCTCCCGAGCAGCTCAGCGCATGGGTAACCAGCGTTCGCCCCAGGTAAGCAATCACCCTCCTGCGAGATCGCTCCTTGCCCAACCCCTCCCCCTGCACTAAGCTAGAACCAGCCATGTATGAAGACTTCAAAGTGACCGATCGCTGGACCGGCGAGGAACTCCACTGTACGTGGAAGGGCACCATCGTCGCCATCGCTACACGCCACGCCGACGCGACCGATATCCGCTTCGCCGTCAACGGCAGACCGGTCTGGATCGCCATGCCGAACCTCGCGTGGGTGGAGCAGAAGCGCCGCACCGGCTTCGTCATCACCGACTATCTCGCAGCCCAGGCCGCAGGGCGCTACCTGCAGCACGCGATCCAGTCCGGCTACGACAACGGCCGCGAGATGTACACCATGACCGTGGAAGAGGTTCTCGAACACGCGAACGCAGTGGTCAAAGAAGTTGGTCGAACAGACAATCTGCCCAGCCTTCCCGTCATCAACGAAAACATTCGTGCGGAAGACGAGATGGGTATCCACCTACCAGGCGAACCAGCTTAACCTCGAGAGGAACTGGCCATGTTCACGCGCCGCAGATTCCTGATCGTTCTCCCTGCCTTTGCGGCCTCCGCGCACGCAGCCGTTCCCGTTCCGTGGCGAAAGAAGAAGCCGCTCCCGCCCGCTCCGCTCACCGTCTACTTCGGCACCGACACCACCAAGGGCGTCAGCAAAGGCATCTACCAGTCGCGCTTCGACCCCACCAAGGGACAACTTACGCCACCAGTCCTTGCCGCAACCACGGCTAGGCCTGCCTATCTGGCCTTTACGCCTCCCGGTCCTGGCCGTCGTTTCCTCTACGCTGTGAACGCCATCAACGACCCGGCTGCGACGGTGACCACCTTCGCCATCGACACCAAGACCGGCAATCTCAACCAGCTCGGACAAGTCACGTCCGATGGCGCCGGACCGGCCTACATCTCCGTCGACGATACCGGCCACTCCGCCTTTGTTGCCGACTTCTACGGATCCGCCATCACTTCGTATCGCATTCAGCCGGACGGAACCCTCAGCCAGCCCGTCGATCGCATGGACTTCAAAGACCGCCAGAAGTTTGGCGCACTCGGCTCCAACTCCACTCGCCAGGAGATGTCGCATCCGCACAGTGCCACCATCTCGCCCGACAACCGCTTCCTCCTTGTCTGCGACCTCGGCACCGATCACATCTCCGTCTTCAATATCCACCCCGAGACCGGCCATCTCTCCGATCACAACCTCTTCACCAACAACCGCCCCGGCTCCGGCCCGCGTCATGTCGTCTTCCATCCGAACGGACGCTGGGTCTACTGCATCAACGAGATCGACTCCACCATCGACCGTTGCCTGTGGACCGCCACGCGCTTCGCCGATACGCCGCAAGGTCTGCTGGTCAACGCCAACAGCTCGGTCAAGACCATCGCCGACAGCTTTCCCGCAGAAAAAAATACGGCCGCCGAGCTCGCCGTCTCGCCCGACGGCAACTTCCTCTACGCCAGCAACCGCGGCGAAGACTCGCTCGTTGTCTTCTCAATCAGCCCTAAGGGCGGACGCCTCGGCCTCGTCCAGCGCATCTCCTGCGGCGGCAAGACTCCGCGACACTTCACCCTCGACCCCACCGCACAGTGGCTCCTCTGCGGCAATCAGGACTCGGCGAACGTCGCCGTCTTCCACCGCGATGGCGTAACCGGAAAGCTCAGCGGACCTACCCAGAAAGTCCCGCTAGACTCTCCCCTGATGACGCTCTTCGCCTGAGCAGAATGTTCGCGCGCACACTCACCATCGAACGCGTCGATCCCCAAGGGCATGCGGAACCCTGCCCGATCAAGTGGATCGACAACTTCGCCATGCGCAACTTCACCAACGACGCCATCTTCGATGACACCCTGCCGGTCGGCGACGGCCTGCTTGAAGTCGGCTATCGCGTCCCCGTCGATCAGCTTCGCAACCGCATGGAAGATTGGTTCCGTCGTAAAAGCTACATCGCCCCTGGAGACCACCTCCGCGTTACAGAGGCGCCACCAGGGGCGATGAGCACAGTTCGTAGACTGATTTAGCTCTTCGGCAGCGTAGCCATATCGATGACGAAGCGATACTTCACATCGCTCTTGATCACGCGCTCGTAGGCCTCGTCCAGCTTGTCGATCGACGTCAGTTCGATGTCGGAGACGATGTTATGTTCGGCGCAGTAGTCCAGCATCTCCTGCGTCTCGCGCATCCCGCCGATTCCCGATCCCGCGAGCGACCGGCGATTGCCTACCACGGAGAACGGCGCAACCGACACCGGAACCTCCGGCAGCCCAACCAGGCACAACGTCCCGTTCAGCCGCAGCAGGTTCAGATACGCATTCACATCGTGCGGTGCCGATACGCAGTCGAGAATAAAGTCGAGACTCCCTGCATGTTTCGCCACGGCGTCCGCATCCTTGGTAACGACCACCTCGTCCGCCCCCAGCTTCTTCGCGTCCGCAATCTTGTTCTCCGACGTCGTGAACTGCACTACATGCGCGCCGAACGAGTGCGCAAACTTCAGCCCCATGTGTCCCAATCCACCCAGCCCAACCACCCCTACCTTGCTGTTCTTGCCGACCTTCCAGTGGCGCAGTGGCGAGTAAGTTGTGATCCCGGCGCAGAGCAGCGGAGCGACCGCAGCGGGGTTCAGCTTCGACGAGACGGTATGCACATACCTCTCATCCACCACGATGTTGTTGGAGTAGCCGCCATACGTGGGGTTGCCTTCGTAGTCGCGGGAGTTGTACGTCTCCACCGCTCCCTTCAGGCAGTACTGCTGCGCATCCGCCTTACAGTTCTCGCACTCGCGGCACGAGTCGACGATCACGCCGACCGCAGCCGTATCGCCCGTCTTGAACTTCGTCACCGCGCCGCCCACAGCCGTCACGTTGCCTACAATCTCGTGCCCCGGCACCATCGGGTACTTCGAGTTCTTCCACTCGTTCCGCGCCTGGTGAATGTCGGAGTGGCAGATGCCGGAGTAGGTAATCTCCACCACCACATCGTGCGGCCCAGGCTCTCTCCGTTCAAACTGAAACGGCGTCAACGACGATGTTGCGTTATGAGCAGCGTATCCATGAGACTTCATCTGCAATCTCCTCTTTCGTTGATCCGACGGTCAGAAGTTTTCGTTGAAGATTCCTACAAAGACGTGGCGCGACGCCGAAGCCTATTCGTCGTAGTGCAGCAGACTCAGCACGTCGTACTCGCGAAACTTCTCGCGGCCCTTCAGGAAGTCGAGCTCAATCGCAAATCCCAGCCCCGCGATCTCCCCGCCCAGTTGCCGCACAAGCTGCACCGTCGCCTGCATGGTGCCGCCGGTGGCCAGCAGGTCATCGACGATGATCACGCGCTGTCCCGGCTGAATCGCGTCCAGATGAATCTCGAGCGAATCCGTGCCGTACTCCAGGTCGTAGTTCACGCGAGCCGTTGGCGCGGGCAGCTTCTTCGGCTTGCGCACAGGAACGAACCCGGCGTTCAACCGGTACGCCAGAGCAGGCCCGAAGATGAACCCACGCGCCTCGATGCCGAGCACGAGATCAATCTCCTTGCCGATGTAGTACTGCGCAAAGTCGTCGATCAGCTGCGCGAAGCCCGTCTTGTCTTTCAGCAGCGTCGTGATGTCATAGAACAGAATTCCCGGCTTCGGAAAGTTGGGAACGGTGCGCACAAGGGACTTCAGTGGCTCAGCATTAATGGGTAGTGTCATCGGTCCTTACCAGGCTCCTTCAATCTCAAATGGTCCAAGCTTCGCGCCTTCGCTCTCGACCAGTTCATCTTCCAATACAGCATCGACGCGGCTGCCACGCGAACCCTTCCGCAGCGCATCCTTCAACTCCGCAAGCTCCTCAGCCGTACCCGCCGCGACGATCTCCACATGTCCCTCATCCGTGTTCCGAACCCACCCGCGCAGCCCAAGCTCCGCCGCCTCGCGATGAACGAACCAGCGAAACCCGACGCCCTGCACGCGACCTTTGACCAGATAGTGAACGACCATGATGAGTTACTTTATCCGGTATACGTAAGCATCGGAGATAAACCGACCACCTATTGTCTGCCCTCCCAGACGCATCCCCGAAACATCTTTGGTTTTTCCAAACATTCTCCGAAGCTCCCGAACAAAAGGGCTGCTAGTTGGCAAGATCAAAATCGGCGGCGTCATATACGGAAAGCGTCCATGTAATACTTTTGCGACCTGCTGATAAGCCTTTAGAAGTTGAAATTGCTCGATGTCAGGAGAGGAGATAACCAATCGACCATCGTCATCTGGAGATACCATCCATAGAGCTACTATGGTCTTGATATGAGCTTCATCAAGGGCCGCGAGCGTTTTAAGCCCCGCCTCCACATCGAAATTTACCAGCGTCGTTTGATCCATGGAAGCACCCCGTCACGTTTTCCTGATATAGCTTCGATCATTGCCTCGGCATCATTCTGGGTCCAAGTAGAATAGCGGCTCTCTTCTGTCCAGTTACACGCCAAGAGCCAATTTCCGTCCAGCTTCGTGTTAAATTTTGTTGCTACTGCAAGATCAGCATCAACATTTGCCAATTGCGCAAGCTCGCGCAGTTTGTGAATGAAGACCTTCCCAGTGCGGTTTTTGTCCGGAAAGTCGTGTCGCCTAATACCTTTGGCAAAACAAGCCTTCAAAGCACACTCTACGGCATACCCTGCCAGATAGTATGCACCGCTATACTCTCCGGCAGCGAAGAGTATTTTTGCCTCTCGGATTCTGGCATTGGATAACTTCTGCAGGTCGGCGCGATTCATCCTTGCAATATCCTTTACGCCCGGCTGATGTACGCGCCTTCAGCCGTATCCACGCGAATCTTCTCGCCTTCGTTGATGAACGGAGGCACCGCGACCACCAGCCCCGTCTCCATCTTCGCAGGCTTGGTGACCGACGACGCCGTAGCCGACTTGATGCCCGGCTCGGTCTGCATCACGGTCATCTCGACGACGAGCGGAAGCTCAATGCCGACGGCCTTTCCGTCGTAGTAGCTCACGTTGATGTTCAGATTCGGAATCAGATATTCGACCGCATCGCCAAGCGTTTCGCGCTTCAGCATGGTCTGCTCGAACGCCTCGTCCATGAAGTAGTAGTCGTCGCCGTCGTTGTACAGAAACTCCATCTTCACCTCGTCGACGATGACGCGGTCGATAGGGTCGGGCGAGCGGAAGCGCTCGACGAACATCGCGCCGGTGCGAACATTCCGCAGCTTCGCCTGGATAAACGCACGCAAATTTCCGGGCGTGCGGTGTTCTACCGAGAAGACCGTGTGAAGGTCGTTGTTGTGCTTGATGATCATGCCCGGGCGCATCTGCGTTGCGGGAATCGACATAAAAGAAAACCCCTAATCTGTGCTGAATTCAGCGTGTATTCGTGACTTCTGTGCGAGCCTCGGCATCCCTGCCGAATCGCTCACAACCCTTCGATTGTAGCTTAGTGAGCGGGTCTCCCGCTCTTTCGCTGCATCGCGGCGGCTTACCCTCCGCCGAAGATCCGCCGGAAGAACCGTCCCACGGCATGCATCACACCGCCCGAGTGCGCAGGAGCCGTCGACGCCGGCTGCACAGCACTTGCAGCCGGAGCCGCAGGCGCTGCACTGGAGGGTGGTGCAGCCGCAGGCTCAGCAGGCGTAAGACTGTCCTGCCCTCCAGTCGAGCTCAGCGTCGCCGTCACCTGGCGTTGGACCACGCCAACCGGAGCCTGGGGAGGCGTCGCAGGCGGTGCAAGCCCCTCGCTCACGGCAGCAGGGAAGGGGTGCAGCTCTGCCGCAGTCTTTCCCGCCGTCGCATCGCCCGCCTTTGCCGCGCCGGAGTTCAACAGCGCATCCGCCACCGTCATGGTCGGCTCAGCAGGCGCAGGAGACTCCGGCGGACATCCGCACGAAGAGCTCTCATGATCCACAACCTCCTTCAAACTCCCATGCTCAAACAGCACATGCTGACCAGCCCGCAACTGATAGGTCCCTTCGCCAAACTGGTCCGCCACGTTCAACGTCGGCGCGCCCGTGCCGCGATTCTCCACGCAGGTATCGCCGTTTTTCGTCACCCGAAGCTGCAGATCGAGCGGCCCATCGGTCGCCATGGTGAATCGAAGATCCGGCGTCAACACCATATCCCGCGTCGTCGCCGCCATCTGCACCTCAATCGCCCCACGATCCAACGCAAGCATCAACGGACTCGAAGCCTGGGGACTCGAAGCCGCTGTCAGCCCCGCACCCTTCGACGAAGTAATGTGCAGACCGCTGGTGGCGCACACCCGCACCGCGCCCCCCCGGCTCAGCGATATCTCCGTCATATGCTCTCGCGCCGTCACAGTCGTATTGCCCACCAGCACCGCGCGCCCATTCGTGATCTCAAGCGCCCCCGCGACCGTGGCATCCTGCACCCCAACCGTCCCAATCGTCTGCTGCGCTCGCGTCATCGACGATCCGGCGAAGAGGAGCCCGTACACTGCGAATCGATACGCCTTCATGCCACCCTCTTCATGCCGCCCTCAAACCTGTAGACGCCCTTCACAAGCCGTTGGGAAGCGCACGCGCGACCCATCGCCCAGCGACGAAATACGCGCCCCAGCTATGTATAATACGGCCTATGGATGACCGCTGCGTGCAGCCTGGCCGTGCAACCGTGCTCCAAAATCCAGGCGAATCCCCGGCACCCTTCAAGCCCTCCCACTCTCAAGCCCTTCGCACGCTGAAGCATCTTCCATCCTCCCCTCTCACGAAAAATCGCGCGTGAGACCGGGAGCCGCATCCGGGCCACTCGAACGCTTATGAAGATTCTGTACGCCACCATCCTCACGCCCAACGATACGTCTCTCTATCGCCTCTGGGCACTGGAGCGTCTCGGCCACCAGGTCATCCCCTTCAACGCGCTCGACTACGTCCCCACAAACCCGCTCCTCAGCAAGATCGCCTACCGCCTCTGCGCCGGCCCCGCCGTCGACAATCTCAATCGCGATCTCCTGCGAGTCGCCGAAGCCGAAAGGCCCGATCTGCTCTGGACCGACAAGCTCCTCTGGGTGCGCCCACGCACGATCGACCGCATCCGCGCCATGAGCATCGCCACCGTCAGCTACATGATCGACAATCCCTTCGGCCCGCGCCGCGATCCCGGCTGGCGTCTCTACATGCAGACCATCCCCCACTACGACCTGCACGTCGTCCAGCGCGACAAGAACATCCTCGACTACACCGCCCGCGGTGCCCGCGACGTCATCAAGATCCAAACTGCATACGAGCCCACCCTGCAATTCCCCCCGCCCCCCGGCTGGTCCGACGCCGACCGCGACCGTGACGTCTCCTTCATCGGCACGCCCTACGACGACCGCGGAACCACCCTCACCCGGCTCTGGCGCGAGCATCATCTCTCCGTCGCCGTCTCAGGAAATCCAAAGGCGTGGGCCCGCGCCATGCCACCCGACGCCTACAAGGCCACCTTCCGCATCGGCGAGCTCTTCCTCGACGACTATCGCAAGGCCATCTGGGGCTCGCGCATCAACCTCAGCTTCCTCACTCACTCCAACCAGGACGAGTTCGTACACAAGAGCTTCGAGATCGCCGGCTGCGGCAGCTTCCTCCTCGCCGAGCGCTCCGAAGGCCACCTCCAGCGCTTCAAAGAAGATGAAGAGGCCGTCTTCTTCTCTACCTTCGACGAGCTGGTCGCCAAGATCAAAAAGTATCTTCCCGATGAAGCCGCCAGACAACGCATCGCCGCAGCAGGCTATCTCCGAGCCTCCCGCGACGGCTACCACAACGACCGGCAGGTCGCGCTGATCCTCGAACGCGTGCAATCCATTCTCGAAAAGAAATTCCCCCAGCAAGTCTCCGCACGTTAGCGCTGCATCAACCTATCCGCAAGCCTCTTCGCCTGCCATCCCACAGGAACCTGCCGTTGCGCTTGCTCTTGCCTGTCCTTTTATTTGTCATCCCGCAGGGATCTGCTTCTGCCTTTGCCTGTTCTTCCTCAAGCCGGACAGCCCAGCTACATCTTCAAGAAATTCTCAATCAATCTCTTCCCATTCGAGGTCAACACGCTCTCCGGATGAAACTGCACGCCCTCAATCGGCAGCTCGCGATGCCGCAGCGCCATAATCGTCTCCCCATCGGCCGTCCGCGCAGAGACCTCAAGCTCCCCCGGCAGCCCCTTATCGGCGACGATCAGCGAGTGATACCGCGTGCACGTCATCGTCGAAGGAATGCCTTCGAAGATCGTCTTGCCGTCGTGCTCCACCTCGCTCGTCTTACCGTGCATCAGCTTAGAAGCCCTCACCACCTCGCCGCCAAACGCCGCGCCAATCGCCTGATGCCCCAGGCACACCCCCAGAATCGGCACCTTCCGTCCGCCGCTCTCACCCATCGCCGCAAAGTGCTTGATCAGCTCAATACTGATCCCCGCCTCCTGCGGCGTACACGGCCCCGGTGAGATCAGGATCCGCTCCGGCTTCAGCGCCTCCACCTCGGCTGCCGTCACCTCGTCGTTGCGCCGAATCACCATCTCGGCCCCAAGCTCACCCATGTACTGCACCAGGTTGTAAGTAAACGAATCGTAGTTATCGAGAACGAAGACCATATCAATTAAATTCT
>NZ_LMUR01000018.1:1797013-1815434 GCF_009765825.1 Granulicella sp. L60
GCACTTTGTCGCATAGTGCGACTTCTACTTACATGGACCATCTTTGGATTGAGTGCTCCCAAAATTGCCACCATGGTTGGCGGCTTCAAGCACTTTGTCTTGCTGCGAAGACGGAACGACACAGGTAGCACCTCTCATGGCATCACTGACGATCGCAGAATTCATCTTGTCATGTGTCATTGGGACGGTTTCGTATCCGCCGGAAAACTGAGTACCGAAGATCTGAGGCTGCCAAATTGAAAGTAAGTACCGATCCAGAGTGGCTGCCGAGAGCCACCGAGCCTCTTTACTGCCCAGGGCAACTGCATCCATAGCCAGCACGTGAGCCATCAGGTATTCGTCGGGATTCTGGCCATGTTGAAAGATCATTGCGGCATGGTAATAATCGGTGCCGGTGCGAACTTTATTCGCAGCCAGCATCTGTCGAAGGTCGTTCCTGCGTTGTTCGTCATCCTTCGTTAACTTCACCCAATCAATGTGATCGCCCTCTCTTGCTTTCTGATCGACGTTGTACATTTCGGTCAGAGCCGCATTGTCCTGGACGGCGGATGCAGAGTTGCTGCTCACTATCACCTGACCGTACAGACACGAGGATATTAGGGAGAGGAGTAGAACGAAGGCTAGGCGCATTAGCGCTTTAGCTTACCAAGCTGAGTGCATGTTCGACTAGCTTCATCAAGCCCTGAAGCTTTCCAACCGGCAGCGGCAGCGGTGGCGGCAGCGGGCGCGAGAGCTCTGACAAAACGATGTTACCTGCAACTTCGAGCACAGACTTTACTGCCTCTAAACCCCCCGCGCCCGCTCAATCGCCCTCACCACCGCCCGTGCCTTTGCAGGAGGGGACAGAATGCACATGGTAACCTCGTAGGTAACCATGAAGAAGAGCACTAAAATGGTGACCGGTAATCGCCGCTTTTACCAGCCGGAGCTTGATGCCTTGCGCTTCTTCGCTTTCCTTGGCGTTCTCTTCCACCACAAGTCAACTCCTGAACAGTTGCACTTCCTCAAGCATGCGAGTGCCTTCATGGTGTCAGCTATCTGGGCTGCCCATAGTGTGGGCGCCTTTGGTGTCCAGCTCTTCTTCCTGCTGAGCAGCTACCTGATCACCCGCCTCCTGCTCATGGAGGTGGACACAACGGGGACCTTGAATCTCAAAGCGTTCTACATGCGCCGAAGCCTGCGCATCTGGCCGCTCTACTTCTTTTTTCTGCTCTTGTGCTTCGTTCTATCCCGCCTGAGCCATATCGCTGTGCCCGGTGGATTTTTCCTCTCAGCCATCTTCTTTGTCTCCAACTGGTATCTCGGAAATCACTTCCTTTGGATCCCGCTGTTGCTTTTGTGGACGCTCTCCATCGAGGAGCAGTTCTATCTCTGTTGGCCGATATTGATGCGAAGCGGCAAGCGGTCGATAGTCCGCACGGTTGGGTATGTCTCCATTGCCATCACACAGGTTGCTGCGATCTGGCTCATGCTTTCGCCACACCTTCCGCACCCCTATGCCGAACACTCGCGCGTGTTCTACAACACCTTTGCTGAAGTTCAGTTTTTTGGACTGGGAGCTCTGTTAGCACTCTGGGCGGAACGTAAGCCGGTCGCCTTATCTCGTTCCAGACGTCTCTTGCTCGCGACGCTGGGAGTAGCCGCGCTGGTTGCAGCTTCGCTGTTCGATCCGGAACACGTCTCGCTTTCAGCTGGCGCAACGTCGTACGTCGTCATGCTAAATCTAGCCGCATTTGGCGTCACAGCGATCTTCCGGTCGGTCGTGGGCATATCGGCACGATGGTTCCCAGCCTGGCTTCTCTTTCTCGGAAAGATCTCTTACGGCCTCTATATCTTCAACCTGTTCACTGTCTACTACGTCGTAACTCTGAATCACGGTCGCATCCCGAAGCCCCTGGAGCTTCCGATCGTCTTCGTCGTGAACGTAGCTCTCGCCGTAGCCTCGCACTTCGCGATCGAAAAGCCATTCCTCGCATTGAAGTCCAGGTTCGAGATCGTTCGAAGTCGTCCCGTAAACACCAGCGCGGTTTAGCCATCGCTCATCCGATTCGCCTCACCGCTCCACTCAAGGCTAGCGGAGCGAACGGTCCCTGAATGCGGCGTTATCGCGAACTTCGACCACACCCCCTATTTAGTTGCTCAGACTGACGCAACTCACGCCGTTACTTCCTAAACCCCCCGCGCCCGCTCAATCGCCCGCACCACCGCCCGTGCCTTATTCCCACACTCCTCAAACTCCTTCTCCGGCACCGAGTCCGCCACAATCCCCGCCCCCGCCTGAAAGTGTCCCTGCTCCCCATTCATATACAGCGTACGAATCGCAATACACGAATCTAGATTCCCGCTGAAGTCCGCATACAGCACACTCCCGCCATACACCCCTCGCCTCGCCGGTTCCATCTCTTCGATAATCTCCATCGCCCGAATCTTCGGCGCTCCACTCAGCGTCCCCGCAGGGAAGCACGCACGCAACGCATCGATCGTCCCCAACTCTGCCCGCAGCTTGCCCTCCAGCGAACTCACCAGATGCATCACATGGCTGTACCGCTCCACGAACATCAGGTCCTTCACCCTCACCGACCCGAACTCACTCACCCTCCCCACATCGTTCCGCCCCAGGTCCACCAGCATAATGTGCTCGGCGACCTCCTTCTCATCCGAGCGCAGATCCGCCTCCATCGCCCGATCCTGCACCTCGTCCACACCCCTCGGCCGCGTCCCCGCAATCGGCCGATACTCCACGTCGCGCCCATGCACCCGCACCAGCAGCTCCGGCGACGAACCCACAATATGCGCCACCGAAGATTGGGGCGTCACAGAACCGGCTGCCCCACGTTTGGTTTTTGCAGACGCGGGTTTCTTCCCAACCTCTGCGGCACCCTCCAGCCCAAACCGCAGAAAGTACATATACGGCGATGGATTCACAATCCGCAGCGCCCGATACACCTCAAATGCATCCACCCCCGGCACGCAGTCGAACCGCTGCGACAGCACGCACTGAAACACATCCCCCGAAGCGATGTACTCCTTGGTCCTCTCCACCGCCTTCAGAAACGCCGCCTTCGGAGTCCGCGCCGTCACCTTCAGCTTGCCCTCGGGCCTCTTCTTCCGCCGCACAGGCAGCGCACTCGACAGCCTCTTCTCCAGCCTGTTCAGCCTCCGCACCGACCGCTCATACGCGCCCTCGCGAGCCTCGCGCTGCAGATCCGCCGTCACCATCAGGTGGATCTCCTTCTTCACATGGTCGAACGCCAGCACCTGGTCGAAGAACATCAGGCACGCATCCGGAACCCCAAGTTCATCCTTGGCCAGCGAAGGCAGCTTCTCGATCTGCCGCACTACGTCATACGCAAAAAATCCCACCGCCCCCGCCGTAAACGGAGGCAGCCCAGGCAGTTGCGCCGGAGTATGCCCGCTCAGCGCACGCTTCAGCTCCTCAAAGATGTCGCCCTCGAACGTCCTCTCGCGCCGCCCCTCGCGAACCGTAATCCGAGTCCCCCGCGCCACCATCTTCTTATACGGCTGAATGCCGATAAAGGTATAACGGCCCACATGTTCGCCGCCTTCGACCGACTCCAGCAGAAACGCCTCCGGCTCCTCCGCCGCGATACGAAGAAACGCCGAAACCGGGGTCTCCAGGTCTGCGGTCACCGTCCGGTACACCGGCACAAGCGAGTGTTTACGGCTTAATTTCAGAAATTCACGCGAAGAAGGGAGAGAATTGGAGTCAAAAGAGGACATGGCTTCATCCATCATAACTGTGTCGTTACACACTTTTTATCCTCGGCATGGCACCCTTGGCTACAGCCACCCCTCCCCCGCGCATTCCATTGCACTTCGTTCCTTCGCGAGCCTATACTCCTCAAGTTTGGCCACAGACCGGTCTGGCACAAGCTGTATCCTGCTTCCAACGGGGGCAAAATGATGGCCGGAGAATCGCTGATACCAGCAACAGAAAAAAGGAACATCACCATGCAGACCCTCACGCTCGAGCAGGAGACAAACCCCTGGGAAGCCCAGGCCTCTCGATTCGACTTCGCAGCAAATAAGCTCAACCTTGATCCCGGCATCTGGAAGGTCCTCCGCTACCCCGCCCGCGAACTCATCGTCCACATCCCCGTCGGCATGGACGACGGCTCCATCGAAGTCTTCACCGGCTATCGCGTCCAGCACTCCGTCGCCCGCGGCCCCGCCAAGGGCGGCATCCGCTACGCTCCCGACGTCTCCCTCGACGAGGTCCGCGCCCTGGCCTCCTGGATGACCTGGAAGTGCGCCGTCGTCAACATCCCCTTCGGCGGAGCCAAGGGCGGCGTCATCTGCGACCCCAAGAAGATGTCTCAGGGCGAACTCGAACGCATGACCCGCCGCTACACCGCGGAGATGATCGAGTTCATCGGACCAGAAAAAGACGTTCCCGCACCCGACATGGGCACCGACGAGCAGACCATGGCCTGGATCATGGACACCTACTCCATGCACATGCGCCAGACCGTCAATGCCGTCGTCACCGGCAAGCCCGTCAACCTCGGCGGCTCGCGCGGACGCAAAGAAGCCACCGGACGCGGCGTCTCCGTCGTCTGCGACGAGGCCCTCAAGCACCTCGGCATGGCCATCGACGGCTGCCGCGTCATCGTGCAGGGCTTCGGCAACGTCGGCTCCAACTCCGCCAAGCTCCTCGCCCAGAAGGGCTACACCATCATCGGCATCGCCGAGTACGACGGCGGCCTCTACAATCCCAACGGCATCGACATCCCCGCCCTCATCAAACATCGCGCCCAGGCCGGCACCATCAACGGCTTCAAAGAGGCCGAGGCCGCCGACAAGCACGAGCTCCTCACCTACAACTGCGAGATCCTCATTCCCGCAGCCACCGAGAACGTCATCACCAGCCAGAACGCCGACCGCATCCGCTGCAAGATCCTCTGCGAAGGCGCCAACGGCCCCACCACCACCGTCGCCGACGAGATCCTCGCCGACAAGCGCGTCTTCATCATCCCCGACATCCTCGCCAACGCAGGCGGCGTCACCACCAGCTACTTCGAGTGGGTGCAGGACCGCATGGGCTACTTCTGGACCGAGGCCGAGGTCAACCAGCGTCTCGACAGCATCATGACCGAGAGCTTCAACGACGTCATCCTCTACGCCCAGAACCACAACGTCAACAACCGTATCGCCGCCTACATGCTCGCCATCGACCGCGTCGCCTACACCACCAAGCAGCGCGGCATCTACGCCTAAAGCCCGGCTCCTCCCGCTGGTCGGCACAAAGATTGTTGCCGACCAGCGGGAGGCCCACCCGAAGGCTTAAAAAGGTGTGTAAACGCCCGCCCCGCGCGCAGCGGGTCCGTCCGGCAGGACATTTTCCCCTCCGCAACGTCACTGTGGGAGAATGCTTGTATCGGCCCGGGTTCCTCTCCGCGCCGCATCTCGTGCGATGAACCTGCCCAACTCCATCACGATGAGCCGTATCGCCTGCGTGCCTCTGCTCATCTGGATCCTCTCGCCCGCCTTCCCCCTTGCGGGCAGCCACGGCGCCGTGGGCCTGCGCGGCGGCGAGCAGGAGATCATCGCCTCCATCGTCTTCATCCTCGCCAGCATCACCGACGGCCTCGACGGCTACCTCGCCCGCCGCCGCCACCAGATCACCACCATGGGCATGCTCCTCGACCCCCTCGCCGACAAGCTCATGATCACCGCCGCCTACATCATCCTGGTGGCCTACAATCCCCGCATCGTCCCGCCCTGGATCGCCGTCCTCGTCATCGGCCGCGAGTTCCTCGTCTCCGGCCTCCGCTCCATCGCCGCCGCCGAAGGCTTCACCATCGAAGCCAGCGAGATCGGCAAGCTCAAGACCGTCATCCAGATCGTCTCCGTCGTCGCTGCCATCCTCGCCCACCGCTGGGACTACTGGCTCTGGTTCCCCTCGCTCGGCGGAGGCTTCGTCGTCGGCGTCCACTTCATCGCCGTCACCGCCATCTACTGGATGACCATCGTCTCCATCATCTCCGCCATCGACTACTTCGTCGGCTTCTGGAAGAAGATCGACCACGCCTCCGAGACCAAGCGCAAACGCCGCAGCTTCGTCCTCAGCCGCAAGAAAAAACCCCTCCCCCCAGCTGAACACCCCTCCCGCATCTCCTAGGAGCAGGTCGGAAGGTCATGTATCCGGTTTCGGAGTGACGTCTGTAAGATCTACGAATGACGAGGTAGCATCAGCTACAGATCGCATACCACAAACATCCAAGGTAATACTTTCAAGGGAATATTGATGACACTGGTCAGCTGGGCTAGAAATAAAGCGCGAACCACGATCGATCAGATCTTCTGCGTCTCCTCTCCGGATATCAAGCTGGTAGGCGACGAGTACAGCGGTTGGGTGATCAACGTCAGTCCCTTGCCGCAAATCGTCTACTGTGCAGGTGTAGGCCACGCCATGAGCCTTGAGTTGGCCTTGGCAAAGCTGACATCGCAGCCCGTCCTCGTCTTCGACCCCTCTCCGACCGGTATCGAGACCGCATCCAGAAGCGACACGCACAACCTGCAGTTCTTCCCGGTTGGCCTCGCCGCGCATACTGGCTCAATCGAATTTTCCCTGCCAAAAGAGCCGGAAGAAGGCTCCTACTCGCTCGTGCAGGACGGCATCCAGACCATCTCTTTCGAGTGCTGCAACCTGTCGACGATCATGGGCAGAAACGGCGACTCCTGCATCGACCTGCTGAAGATGGATATCGAAGGCTTTGAATATGACATCGTCAACCAGCTTCTCGATCAGCAGCTTCCCGTGCGACAGCTATGCGTCGAGTTTCACGACTGGCTCAGGCCGGGCCAGACCTTCAAGACCATCGCACGTCTCTACAAGGCCGGCTACCGCATCATCTACAAAAAGCGAGGCGACTACACCTTTCTCCTCAATGAATCCCGCTATGCAGCACTACGCCAGCGCAGCCGGAGCCCCCAGTTGGCAGCTTAGTATAAGTTCCCCGGCTCGCTGTTCGCAGTCAATACCTCCATCGCCTCAAGCGTTCGTCCCGCCATCCACCGTCAGATTCGCCCCGGTAATATACGACGACTCCGGCCCCGCAACGAACGACACCAGCGCCGCAACCTCATCCACATGCCCATACCGATTCAGCGCCGTAACCGCCTTCTGCGGCGTCGCCCAATCGCCCGACGCAGGATTCAGATCCGTATCGATCGGACCCGGCTGCACGTTATTCACCGTAATCCCCCGGCTCCCAACCTCCCTCGACAGGCTCTGCGTAAACATCTTCACCGCTCCCTTCGTCGCCGAGTAAGCCGCCAACCCCGGCGTCAGGTTGCGCTCGCCCACGCACGAACCGATCATGATGATCCGGCCGCCATTCTTGATGTGCTTCAACGCCGCCTGCGTCGCAATAAACACGCCGCGGATGTTGATGTCGATCATGCGATCCATCTCCTCCAGCGTGGTCTCCTCGAACCTCTTTGGAATCGCCGTCCCGGCATTGTTCACCAGCACATCCAGCCCGCCGAACGTCGCAACCGTCTTCTCCACCGCACCCTTGATCGCCGCGGTATCGGCAGCGTCCGCCTGGATCGCCAGCGCCTTTCCTCCGGCAGCCTCAATCGCCTTCACCACCGCCGCAGCCGAGGCAGCATCCTTCGCATACGTAATGGCCACGCTCGCTCCATCCGCTGCCAGACGCTTTGCAATCGCCGCGCCGATGCCACGCGAACCGCCGGTAACCAGTGCCACTTTCTTCGCCAACTTAGACATAAACTCTCCTTTGTTTTCTGTGAACAAACTCCGTTGAATACGCACCCCGCTCGAGCCCCTAACCTATCCCGAGCGAACGAAAGCTACGCGCCCATCCTGCCTTGCGCGCACCGTTTGATAGATAGGAGTTTGGAGAGGCCCGATGAAAAGAGGATGCAGATTGCCTTCTGCCATCACGATATCTACACTTTCTTCACTTGAAAAATACTTTGCAGGCAGGATTCCATGCTTATCAGGCATGGAAATCGACTTATTCAGGAATGAGCAGCTCATGGAACTCAGGCACCTCAGGTACTTCATCGCCGTAGCGGAGACGAGAAGCCTCACCCTGGCCGCAAGCCAGAGACTGCATACCACCCAGCCCTCCCTCAGCCGCCAGATGAGCGATCTCGAGGCAGAGGTCGGGGCGCAGCTTCTTACACGCAGCGTCCGCGGCATCGAACTCACCGCCGCCGGACGAGTCTTTCTCGACCACGCCCGTGTAGTGCTCTCGCAGGTCGAGATCGCAGTCGAGTCCGCCCGCCGCCTAGCGGACCCGGCCAAACCATACTTCGTGCTCGGCTTCCTCACCGGACACGAATCGACCTGGCTGCCCGAAGCCCTGCAACTCCTCCGAGACGAGCTGCCCAACATCCACGTCGTCGTATCCAGCCAGGTCTCTCCCCAACTCGCCGTGGCCCTCTCGAAAGGCACTATCGATGCCGCCTTCCTTCGACGAGAGGAGGGAACCTCCGACCTTGCCTTCCGCCTCCTCGTCAAAGAGCCTCTCGAAGTATTCATGCCGAACGATCATCGCCTCACCGCCCAGGACTCCATCGACCCGCACGAGATCGTGGGCGAAACCTTCCTCAGCGTATCCGGCAAAGCGCTCAGCGGTCTCGCCCGTCCCCCAGCCCTGCGCATCGTCATCGACGCCTACCTCAAGCAGTGCGGCATCGACATCAAGCCCAGCCACGAGGTAGACAACCTCGCCGGAGTCATGTCCCTTATCACCTCCACCCACGGCGTCGCACTCCTGCCCACCTACGCGAAGCACCTGCTCCCCGGATCGGTCACCAGCCGCCCCCTCAAAGGCGAGACCCCCACCATCGACCTATGCGTCGGCTACAAGAAGGACAACCCCTCCCCCGTCCTACAGGTCTTCCTCTCCCGCTTCGACGAGCTCGTCACCCGCGTCGCCAACAAAACCCGCTAATCCACACCGCTGTGTATGCGCCAGCAGTATCGACATACAGCCTGAGCGTAAGTGATCGATTGATATAGAGCGTCATCCTGAGCGGAGCCTCTCGCAGTTTCATCGCGAGAGGCGCAGTCGAAGGACCTGCCACTGGCTCAACGTGCCAATACTCTCTCCTTATCTCGCACCACAGCCGACCCAGTTCCGCATCGTGCTATAGATCGATACCGCCTAGGGTTTGCTTATAATCCTCGAGGAAGACCCGGGACCCATCGTCTTGAAATCGAAGTTGATCTCCGTCTCGAAACGAGTAGAAGTATCCCCAACCTGCAACGGCTTGAACGTCCATCCCTTCACCGCTTCAGCGGAACTCGCCCTAAGCATCTCCGGTCCGCTGACCACAAACGCCTTTTCGATAGCCCCATTGGCCGCAACAAATAGCCGCAGCACAACCGATCCCTGCACACGCGCCGCCATGGCCATCGGCGGGTAGGTCGGCTGCTTTCGTGTAAGCACCAGTGCACCCGCCTGATCGAGCGAGACCTTGCGAATGAGATAGCGGGAAGCATCTTCGTTCTGTTCGAAAATCACCGTACTGTCGCCATTTAGAGCAACAACCCACTGGCACAGAACGTCATCTTCCGGGACCCGGTAGAACACCGTCGCGCACTGGCTTCCCTGTGGACACGGTGAAGGCTTCTTTGCCGATCGACCATGCGCCATCTGCAGGAAGAGGTTTGCCCGTCTTCGGTGCAAGCGCTGTTGGATCGATTGTGACCTGCTTCAAAACGGCACTGACGGCCTTCTGTCCCACTGTCGGCTGTGCCGAATCCTCCGCGAACAGCCTCATAGGAAGAGCCGTAATTACCATGCAGAAATAGAAGATTCCAAGACTTGCAAAAAATCGCAACACGTTCTTTGAATTCACTGTCGTTCAAGCTCCTCGATGAGCTACTGCAGAATAGGATCCCGGCAATTCTAATCCGGCACCTTAGAGAAAGCTCAGATACCTTCGGAGGCATCTCCAAGTCAGAGTGAATCTCTATCGGCCGCGAGTGGGGACGCGAAAGACCAGCAAGACGCCGCATTTCACTACCTAAAACCACATACTTCCCATCGAAGATCGCATGGCTCAGCAGGAAGCGCTTCTTCTTAGTGTCAAGCCCTGAAAACAGGTCAGACGTGGTCTTTTCTAATTCAAACCAAACAAAATAAGCCGTTTACGTCGCAATAAATACTCGCCAAAAGCTGGCGCATCAGTTTGTACCGACTTGATATCATGGAATAAGAGATAAAAAGTGAAAGGGTTAGGCCCTGGCAACTTATGCCGAGGCCTAACCCTTTTCTTTTCAAATTTTTACCCGCAACCCATTTGATATGAATAATTTAGACGAGACCATTTTCGTATCTCGCTCAATCGAAGCCATTTAGCTAAGGTAACCCCCAGGGGGTGGGGTACCCCTGCGATCAGATGAAGCGAGTACCGCGAACGATCACTGGATAATAGGAATCCCCGCGATCCGCTGCTGCCACTCCGCCGGCCCGGTCTGGTGTACGCTCGTGCCCTTGCTGTCCACCGCCACGGTCACCGGCATATCCTGCACCTCGAACTCATAGATGGCCTCCATCCCGAGGTCTGCGAACGCCAGCACCTTCGAGCTCTTGATCGCCTTCGACACCAGGTAAGCCGCGCCACCGATCGCGATCAGGTACACCGCCTCGAACTCGCGAATCGCATCGATCGCCACCGGCCCACGCTCCGCCTTGCCGATCATGCCCAGCAGCCCGGTCTCGGCCAGCATCTGCCGCGTGAACTTGTCCATGCGCGTCGCCGTCGTCGGCCCCGCCGGTCCAACCGCCTCCTCGCGCACCGGCTCCACCGGCCCGACGTAGTAGATGAACCGATTCTTGAACTCCACCGGAAGCTTCTCTCCACGCGTCAGCATGTCGGTCATGCGCTTGTGGGCGGCATCGCGTCCGGTCAGCAGCTTGCCGGAGAGCAGTACCACCTCGCCCGGCTTCCACGTCTTCACCTCGTCACGCGTCACGGTGTTCAGATTCACCCTCCGCGCCGTATGAACGTCGTACTCCAGCTTTGGCCACGCATCCAGCGGCGGGGGCGCCACCATCACCGGCCCCGATCCATCCAGCCTGAAGTGCAGATGCCGCGTCGCCGCGCAGTTCGGAATCATCGCAATCGGGAGGTTCGCTGCATGCGTCGGAAAGTCCATGATCTTCACGTCCAGCACCGTCGTCAATCCGCCCAGCCCCTGTGCCCCGATGCCCAGCCGATTGACCTTCTGGTAAAGCTCGATCCGCAGCTCCTCGATCTTCGTCTTCGCCCCGCGTGCGATCAGCTCCTGCATGTCGATCGGGTCCATCAGCGACTCCTTCGCCATCACCATCGCCTTCTCCGCCGTCCCCCCGATCCCGATCCCCAGCATCCCCGGCGGACACCACCCCGCCCCCATCGTCGGCACCGTCTTCAGCACCCAATCCACAATCGAGTCCGAAGGATTCAACATCGCAAACTTGCTCTTCGCCTCCGATCCTCCGCCCTTCGATGCGACCGTCACATCGACCTCGCCACCCTCCACCAGCTCCACCACCACCATCGCCGGAGTATTGTCCCCCGTATTCCTGCGCGTAAACGCCGGATCTTCCAGAATGCTCGGCCGCAGCACGTTGTCCGCATTCCTCCACGCCTCGCGCACGCCCTCATCGACCATCTCCTGCATGGTCATCATGCCGCCGATTCCAGGCTCCCACTTGACCTCCATCCCCACCTTCACGAACGCCGTCACGATGCCCGTATCCTGGCAGATCGGACGATGTCCCTCCGCGCACATCCGCGAGTTGATCAGGATCTGCGCCATCGCATCCTTCGCCGCGTGGCTCTGCTCCATCTCGTACGCCCGGGCCAGATTCGTAATGTAGTCCACCGGGTGGTAGAAGCTGATGTACTGCAGCGCGTCCGCCACGCTTCGGATAAGGTCGTCCTGATTGATCGTCGCCATTACCAACTGCCTCCCACAGAGGAAATCCTTCCTCAAGACTGCATTCTAATTGTCAGCCGGCAGAGCTGGCCTAGGCTCGCGTCGATGATCGCGCACACGAAAAGGGGTGCGGCAACCATCGCCGCACCCGCGCTTCCACTCACCACAGATCTACCTGATCTTTCCAAACCGATAGACGACCCCGACATTGACTCCGAAGTTATTCTGAATGCTTCCCGGCGGTCCATGCAGCGTATCCGTCGGATCGAGCTTGTAGAAAGTCGCAACGTAGGTCGGCGCTATGCGAAGGGCCAGATTCGGATAGAAGTTATAGTCGAAGTTTGCGCCAATGCTGAAGACAGGCTTGTTGGTCGACTGCCAAAGACCGAAGCTGGCCGAGGTAAAGCCCTTCGTATCGCCGTCGAACTTGCCCAGCGCAACGCCACCTTCGCCCGTCACCGCGACCGCGATCTTCTCCTGCGCATATACCCGGTACGCCACACCGCCCATCAGCGGATACTCCGAGATCTGCGGCTTGAACGACAGGAAGGGAGAGGTGGAATCAATAGGGTTGCCGATCTTCGCATTCCCATACGCTCCGCGAACGTCTCCGATGATCCCCAGCTTCGGGTTCAGGAAGTACGTGCCACTCATGAAGAACGTGACCTCGCTGTTCTTCTGCAGCTGCGAGCCGGGTTGGAATCGCAGAAATCCGCCTCCGCCCGCAACCTCGAACCGATGGTTGTAGGTCTCGGCGGTGGTTCTCGCAATCCTGGCCTTGCGGTTTGCACTCGTCTCGCGGCGCGTATGACGCGGGGCCTGCGCCTGTATCGCAACTGTTCCGCTGGCCATCAATCCCGCCAGCAACACTCCTGCTACCTGCTTCACACTCAACCTGAAACCGAACATCAACGATTACTCCTGCACAAGCTTCGCTTTGCTATTGTGGAACTCGAAGGTCTCGCTAGCCGGGGACCGGTAGCTGCCATCCCTTATTAGAACATCCGCAGCCCCATAAAGCGGTCCCAACCCCCAAGGAGTGCGTTTCGATGGCGAAAAAAAGTAGCAGCGGCGGATTCGGCAAACTCTTTCTCGGCTTTCTCCTCGGCATCGCCGTTGTCGTCGGGAGTCTCTTCGCCTACCTCAAGTTCGGTCCTCTGCCCGTCGCAGTAGCTGACGCGCCCCTTCCGTACGAGGAAAAAATCGTCGGACTTCCCCTTGATGCCCGCATCGACCACGAGAAGAAGAATCCCCCATTCGGCACCAACGAGGATGCCTTTGAGGCCGGCGCCCACATCTACCGCGCTCAGTGCGCCGCCTGCCACGGCACTCCAGGCCACGACGTTCCCTACGCCAGATACATGTACCCCGAGCCCACGCAGCTCTGGAAGAGACACGGCAAACACGGAGTCGTAGGCGTAAGCGATGACGATGCGGGCGAGACCTACTGGAAGGTGGCCAACGGCATCCGTCTCACCGGTATGCCCAGCTACTCCCATATCCTCACCGACACCGAGATGTGGCAGGTGAGTCTTCTTCTCAAGAGCGCCGACAAAGAACTGCCCTTGCCCGTAACTCAGATCCTCAACAGCCCCGCCCAATAAGTAAACCCTCCCGCTAGTCAGGATCATCATCGATCCTGACTAGCGGGAGGGCTATCCGAAGACGTGTAGCGCAACAAGTTTAAGGCAGGGTATACGTAGCGCCCATCACGAACTGGAAGCTGTTCTTCTGATACCCGAACGCAGGATTATTCAGGAAGTTATCCGTCAGGCTCGTGCTGAAGCTGAACCGGTGGTAGACAGGGAACTGAAGTCCAACCATCCCAATTCCCGAGTAGGCATTCAGGTTATTCCACGCCGGAATAATCGTTCCAGACTCAGTCAGAATAAACTTCGCCGGCAGATCCCTGTGGTACGTCTCGGCGAAGCTCGAACCGATCAAGTCCAGGCTTGGCGACGCCGGAAGTAAAGGCTGATTCGGTATCTGCACTGGCGGTATGAAGCTCTGATGCTCATAGTGAACATCCGCCTTCACATCCAGCTCCTGCTTCGCGTCCTTGATCACCGTCGCGCCAAGACCCACGCCATAGATCTGCTGAAAGTCGAGGCCCTGAGAGAAGTTGTGATCGAACGAGACATCGCCCAGCACATACAGTTTCTGGTTCAGATACTTGTCATGCTCGGCGTCCGCATGGAAGATGCTTGTCTTCGCCACCGCATTCGGCGTCGGCGGATTCGTCTGCGGAATCGTCGGCTGCGTCAGCTTTCCGTACGTCTCCAACACATTCACCGTCGAACGCGTCCGCGGAGGAAGAAAGTCGACCGACGGAATCGCGCGAATCAAATTGGCCGCCAGGGTAAAGGTCTCGCCATACTGAGTCGCTTGAACGTCTGTCACACCAGCGGTAAACCCACCCTTCCATCCATGCAGTGGTCCGGGATTCCCCATGACCTCTTTGTTGTACGTCGCGGTGTCGATGACATCTTCGATATCCTTCACCGAGATCGTCTGACTGCTGCTGCTCGCGGGGCTCACCGTTACACTCGTGCTGTCCGCCGCCAGCGTACCGCCCGGCCGGGCCACGCGCTGCACGACCTCACCCTTCTTCAGCACAACATAGTTCCCGTTTGCCCTTAGCTCCTTGATCTTGTCCGCCGTCACCGTCACCTCACCCACAACGTCGCTCTTGAAGGTGTACGAGTTGCCAATCGCCTTCTCCAACGTTCCGGTCAGCTGGTCGCCGTTGGTAAAGACCATCACATCGGGCGGTGGGCCAGCGGGTTTGGCTTGGGACCACGCCCCGACCGTATGTAGTGAAAACACGCCAGCGAACAGGCTCGACGCGAGAAGAAGCTTGCCTGAAGATCTTCTGCGAACAGGGGTTAATGGGTGGCCGCTCATGTTTTTAAAATAGCGTACCCTCGCAGGCAGCGAGGTTAAATATGCGGCCTTTATTCGTGTCATTGGAAAGGTCTTGCGTCTGGTCGGCATCTCCAGCACAGAGGACGCCGCACCAAAGGCCATCACCGCCTCCGATCCTCCCTCGTGGCGCGCTTTGAACCCGCTCACAGCGAAGTCAGACGATTCCGCAGAGTAAATCCGAATCGTAGATCGAATTTTCACGAGATCAACTTCAAATTCGACCTTCGTACGACTCAAGGTCTGAATTCCGGCAAATCCATGCTGAGGCCTGCCGAAAAGCTGCCTCGCAAAATGTGCAACTCTTCTGTGAAAGAAAGTCTTGCCAAGAGTAGTTCAATAGGCTTACTATCCGTTTCGGTTCGGTGAGATTCGCAGGTTTCCGCGCATCAGGCCGCGCAAAGTCTATTGAAATGAATAGTTTCCCGGCAACTTCCGACTCTGTTTAAAGTTTCATCATCAACTTCCTGAAGGGGCGGTTACACCCCTCAGCGCGCTTTGGAGGGAAAACAAATGGCATGGTATGCCTACTGTATTGCGGAAAGACAAGCGTTCCCCGAGCTTAGCCGTCATCGTCGTCCGATGCCTCTTACCGGTGTCTCCGGTATCTTCGGCAATCAGGCCTTTCTCTTTCCTGCCAGCGATCTGGCAGTCGTCGTCTCCGAACACACCCCGGAAGACTGTGCACGGCTGGACCAGGTAGCCGCCAGAGACCACGCCCGCGTCGTAGCGGACTGCTTCAAGCTCTCCACCGTTCTGCCCTTTCGCTTCGGTACCACGTTTCAGGACGACGATGCTCTTCGCCGTTCCGTCCGCTCCAATCAGCGTCACTTCCAGGCCAACGTCGAGCGGCTTCGCGGCAAGGCCGAGATGCACCTCAAGGTTCTCGTCGACGATATCTGCCCCGGCAACGCAACCCGCGACATGACCGTCGGCCAGCAATATCTCACCAGCCTGCGCGAGAGTGCGAGCCGTCAGCGCGAACGCCAGTCCAAGGCTCGTGCGCTCTCCGTGCAGATGCATCGCATGTTCCTGCCCCTCGCCGAAGAGATCACCTGCAAGCGCATGGACACCGGCAAGATGCTTCTCGATATCGCCCACCTCATCGACAACAAAACGGTGGAGCGCTATCAGAACAAGTACACCTCTGCCACACTCGAGTTGAAGGACTGCCACATGCAACTCTCTGGTCCATGGCCTCCGTATCACTTCGTACATCGTTCCGGCGCGCAACAGCACAGCGCCTGAACCTCACCGTCATACCCGAGTCCCCTCTGCTGTCACGCGGAGGGGACTTTTCATGTAGCAAACCTGCAAAACGTTTATTTTGTGTGCTCTATGTTCCGATAAGGAACGACATTCTTCACGGGAATCGTCTCACTGGACTACCTTTACCGACCGCGCCGCATCGCACCTGTAGCCGCTTCATATTGCAAAATAAGTCCTTACGGACTAGCTCAAAAAATCGGCAAGGAGAACGTGCATGAACCGCAACAAGAAAGTTTTTGCTGCATTGCTGACTGCTACTGCGTGGTTTTACGGATCGACGACATCATTTCTATCAGCCCAAGAACCAAATCCGACAGCCCAGATGAATCAAGGGCAGACGCCGGCACAGACACAAAACCCCGACCAAATCCAGAAGCAGGACAACGGAATCTATCTCTATCGGGTCAAGGTCGTCCAGCGCGATCTCGATGCTGTGAACTACCTGCATCGCAGCGGCTCTACCAATATCGCCTTCAAAGGCACGGCACTTCTTCCGCTCGCCAAAGGGTCCGCCAAGGTAACCAGTGAACGTGGCGGCATTCACATCTCCGCCAGGTTCCAGGGTCTCACCCCGGCAAACGGTTTTGGACCCGAGTACCTCACCTATGTCCTGTGGGCCATCACCCCGGACGGCCGTCCTAATAACCTCGGCGAGGTTCTTCCAGACAACGATAAGAACAACATCGAAGTAACTACGGCTCTCCAGTCCTTCGGCATGATCGTCACCGCCGAGCCTTACTTCTCCGTCACGCAGCCCAGCGACGTCGTCGTCCTCCAGAACTTCATCATCGGGGACAAGACCACCGGCGTCCTCGAAAAGGTGAACGCCCACTATCTTCTCCTGCCGCGCGGTACGTACGCCCAGACCGACGGTTCTAAATCGAACCTCAATCCGATTACACGCAACGAGAAGTCTCCGCTTGAGCTATATCAGGCATACAACGCGCTGCGCATCGCACAGGCCACTGGCGCCGATAAATACGCTCCGGAGATCATGAAAGAGGCCATGCAGGATCTGCAGAACGCCTCTGACATCGATCAGAACAAGAAGGGCGATCGCAAGATGGAGATCACCTTCGCACGTCAGGCCGTACAGCGTGCAGAGGATGCTCGTCTGGTCACCCTGCGCAAGCAGGCCGCAGAGCGTCAGTACAACGCGGAGATGGCCAAGCGTGACGCCCAGAACCAGAGCCAGCAAGCCCAGCTCGAAGCCGAACGCGCCCGTGCCGCCCAGGCCGAAGCCGATGCGGATCGCGCACGTGCCGAAGCCGCCGCAGCCGAAGCCCAGGCCAGAGCCGCTGCCGCCAACAAGAGCGCAAACGATGCGAACGCCGTTCGCGAAAGACTGCGCTCTCAACTGAACAGCGTCCTTGCCACCAGCGAATCCGCTCGCGGCCTCATCGTCAACATGTCCGACGTGCTCTTCGACACCGGCAAGTACACCTTGAAGCCCAACACGCAGATCTCGCTCGCCAAGGTCGCCGGAATCCTCCAGGCCTACCCCGGTCTGAAGCTCCAGGTCGAAGGCTACACCGACAGCGTAGGCAGCGACGACTACAACCAGAAGCTGTCTGAGAACCGCGCCGATGCGGTTCGCGACTTCCTCGTCACCCAGGGAGTCTCGGCAGACAATATCTCAGCCACCGGTTACGGCAAAGCGAAGCCGGTAGCCGATAACGCAACCGCACAGGGCCGCTCGCAGAACCGTCGCGTCAACCTGGTTGTCTCGGGCGACGCCATCGGCGTCGAACAGAGCAGCCCCGATTCCGCACCTGCCGCTCCTGCGCCTCCGTCGGGCACCAGCAACCCTCCGCAGTAGTCTTTGCGGAAACAAGAGACGAAAGGCCGCCCTGTGCGGCCTTTCGTCTTTTTCGTTATAAGAAGAGCATGGCTTCTCTCAAAGAAAAGATCGTCTTCATCACCGGCGCGAGCTCAGGAATCGGCAGAGCAACTGCAATCGCCTTCGCGCAGGAGGGTGCGCGTCTGCTTCTCTGCGCACGTCGCCTCGACCGCCTGCAAGAGCTCCACCAGCCCCTCACCTTCGAAGGCGCATCCAGCGTTCATCTCTTCCAGCTTGACGTCCAAAACCGCGCCGAGGTCGAATCATCCATCGCCGGTCTGCCCGAAGACTGGAGACAGATTGACATCCTCGTCAACAACGCCGGTCTTAGCCGTGGTCTCGCCAAACTCTACGAAGACGATCCTCAGAACTGGGAGGAGATGATCGACACCAACGTAAAAGGCCTGCTCTATGTAACCCGCAGTGTGGTTCCAGGAATGGTAGCCCGCGGCTCCGGCCAC
>NZ_LMUR01000018.1:1815590-1868486 GCF_009765825.1 Granulicella sp. L60
TCTTAAGATCGATCTTATGGGCACACCCGTCCGCGTTACTTCGGTCGATCCCGGCATGGTCGAAACCAACTTCAGTTCAGTGCGCTTTCGCGGCGACGAAGAAAAAGCCGCAAAGGTCTACCAGAACATAACGCCACTGCAGCCCGCAGACGTCGCAGACTCTATCGTCTGGGCCGCAAGCCGACCGGCTCACGTCAACATCCACACCATCGTGATGACGACCATCGATCAGGCAAACTCAACCGTCTTCAACCGGCGCAGCTAATCAACAACTCGGCATCATCGATACCACCCGCGCAGTCAGCTCGGCTCGCGCTACAGGTGGATCGTCCAGCCCAGCTCGGCCAGCTTCTCTTCCACATCGGCAAGCGCAATCGTCAGCGCGGATCGCCGATGCGGGCTCGAGGTCCGCTCAGACAGAATCCGTTCCCGCTGCAACTCCAACGACTGCCGTTTACGTTTGCGTTCCGCCGCCGCTACGTTGTCATCTACGGCGACTGGTTTCGGAGCGCCAGCCTGCTGTTGCTGTTCTTCCACCGATTTGCTCTCCCATCCTCGCGACATAGCCTCATTCTACGCCGCCCACAATTAACAGGTGAAAATTTAGTTTCGCCGCACGTTCCTTGTTACCGCACGCATCATCCAATACCACCAGAGGACTCGCATGTTCGCCTATCCCATCACCCAGTTCGGCATCGACCATCTCCAACGGATCGAACTCCCGCAGCCCACACCCACACCCGGCACCGTCCTCATCAAAGTTCACGCCGTCTCGCTCAACTATCGCGACCTCAGGATGGTCGGTGGACTCTATAACCCCAAGATGTCCCTTCCCCGCATCCCCTGCTCTGACGGAGCCGGAGAAGTCGTCGCCGTCGGCGAAGGCGTAACCAACGTCCACATCGGCGACCGCGTCTGCGGCATCTTCATGCAGCGCTGGCTCGACGGTCCACTCACTGCCGAAAAATCCAAAGCCGCCCTCGGCGGCGACATCGACGGCATGCTCGCCGCGTATGCCCTCCTCCATCACGAAGGCGTCGTTCGCTTTCCCAATCACCTCAGCTTCGAAGAAGCCGCCACCCTCCCCTGCGCCGCCGTCACCGCATGGAACGCACTCCACCACGCCGGCGAACCCGCCAATCCCGCGCAATCCGGCGACACCATCGTCATTCAGGGAACCGGCGGCGTCTCCATCTTCGCGCTGCAGTTCGCAAAGCTCCTCGGCGCAAAGGTACTCGGAACCTCATCGAGCGACGAGAAGCTCACACGCGCACGCAGTCTCGGCCTCGACGAAGCATGCAACTACAAACAGGCTCCTGAATGGTCGAAGTGGGTCATGGAAACCACATCAGGCAAAGGAGCCGACCGCATCATCGAAGTCGGTGGCGCCGTCACCCTCAGCCACTCCCTGCGCGCCGCCCGCGTCGGCGGTACCATCGCACAGATCGGCGTACTCTCCGGAGCATCGACAGCAGATCCCCTCGCGCTCACTCCCATCCTGCATAAACAACTGCGCATCCAGGGCATCTACGTCGGCTCCCGCGCCATGTTCGAACAGATGAACGCAGTCATTACGAAGTCTTCGTTGCACCCCATCATCGACCAGGTCTTTCCCGTCGATCAGGTTCAGCAAGCCTTCCTCCACATGGAGTCCGGCTCGCACTTCGGCAAGATCGTCATCCGCCTAGCCAGTCTCTAAATCGAAAGTCTTACGCAACTCGCGTCTGTTGACCATGCGAAAGCCAAGCCCCGCGCATTCACGCAGGCCACGCGTCCGTTGCATATAATCGGAGGACGTCAGGGGGGACTCATCCGCAGTGATTGTAGAGATTGAAGGCCTGCAAAAGATCTACGACGGCAAGCAGCGTGTAGTCGCTGTCGACGGCATCGATCTCGGCGTTCGCGAGGGCGAGCTCTTTGGCCTGCTCGGTCCCAACGGCGCAGGGAAGACCACCACCATCAGCATCTGCACCACGCGCGCCCTGCCCACCTCTGGAAGCGTTCGCATCGCCGGTATCGACGTCGTCAAACACCCTGCACTCGCCCGTCGCCGCATCGGCGTGGTGCCGCAGTACAACACGCTCGACCGCGCCTGCACCATCTTCGAGAACATCAACTTCCACTGCCTCTACTTCGGCTTCTCCCGCACAGAAGCCAAACAGCGCACCGAGCAGCTCCTCGCCCAGTTTCATCTCACCGAGCGCAGCGGAGCATACCCTTCACAGCTTTCTGGCGGCCTCGCCCAGCGCGTCCAGATCGCCCGCGCCATCGCCCACCGCCCCAAAGTTCTCTTCCTCGACGAGCCCAGCGCCGGCCTCGATCCGCAGAGCCGCATCGCCATGTGGGACGCCGTCCGCGGCCTCCGCGAAGAGGGAATCACCGTCGTCCTCACCACCCACTACATGGAAGAGGCCGACGAACTCTGCGAACGCGTCGCAATCATCGACCACGGCAAGATCCTCGTGCAAGACACTCCCTCCGCGCTCAAAGGCTCCGTCGGCGCACAGCGAGTCTACGGCCTCGACCTCCGCAGCCAGGAGAACATCCCCGCCCTCGTGCAGGAGTTGCAGCAGATCTCCGGCGTCGTCAGCGCAGAGCCCACACCCACCGGCGTCCGCATATTCGCCCACGGCGCAGACGGCCTCCTCTCCGACGTCGTAAAACAAGCCAACCCCTACGGCCTCCGCGACCTCACCATCACCGAGACCAGCCTCGAGACCGTCTTCATTCGTCTCACCGGCCGCGACCTCCGCGAGTAGCTGCCATCACCATCGAGACCTCTATGACCACACTGGCCGAACTCGCAACCACACCCGCGCACGACAGTCACGAAACGGCAAAGTTCACGCAGTATGCCCGTGCCTTCGCCGGCCTCTTCCTTCGCGACCTATATGTCCTCCGTCGCGAACTCTTTCCCTTTGTCATCCGCGTCTGCATGAACCCGCTGCTCTTCCTCTTCGTCTTCACCTACGTCATCCCCCACATGAACGCCGGCGCCGCCATGAACCCCACCGCCGGTATGGCCGGCAGCGCCTTCTCAACCGTCCTCCTTCCCGGCCTCATGGCAGTCGCCATCATGTTCAGCGGCATCGCTGCCGTCGCCCTCCCACTCGCGCAGGAGTTCGGCATCACACGCGAGATCGACGACCGCGTCATGTGTCCTCTGCCCGTTCCCTTTGTGGCCATCGAAAAGATCTGCTTCTCCGCCGTGCAGAGCGTCATCGCAGCGTGCATCGTCTACCCGCTCGCCTACTACGTCCCCGCCGTTCATCCCACCACGCACATCACCAACTGGCCCTTCCTCGTCCTCGTGGTGGTCCTCGCCAGCCTCACCGCGGGCGCACTCGGCCTCACCATCGGCACCAGCGTCAAGCCGCAGCAGATCGGCCTCATCTTCGGCGTCGTCGTCATTCCCATCACGTTTCTTGGCTGCGTCTACTATCCCTGGGCCGCGCTCACCCACATCCGCTGGCTCCAGATCGGGGTCCTCATCAACCCCATCGTCTACATGAGCGAAGGCCTCCGCGCCGCCCTTACCCCCACACTCCCGCACATGAACCAGTTTCTGATCGTCGGCATGCTCGTGGCCTCTCTCTGCCTGCTCACCTGGCTCGGTATTCGAGGCTTTCTCCGCCGCGTCATCGGCTAAAGCAAGATCCTATCAGTGTTGCAAATCTCCATCCCGACCAACGGGAGGGCACTCGTCGTTCCTCTCAGCAAAAGAAAAGAGGCCATGGAATGGCCGCCCTCCGCGTAGGAGGCCCGTCCGGCAGGACAAATCAAACCGAAGCCAGCGTCCCACGCAGATGTTCCGCAATCAGCTGCCCGTGAAATCTTCCATTCTCGATGAAGATCTCGTTCGTCCGTTCGCCCGCCACAATCACGCCTGCAAGATAGATCCCCGGCACATTGCTCTCAAGCGTAGCCGGATCGCACGTCGGGCACCGGTCGTTCGCCTCATCCAGCTTCACTCCCAGCCGTTCGATAAAGCTGAAGTCCGGATGGTATCCCGTCAGGGCGAAGACAAACTGATTCGCAATCGTCACCTCACCCTCTGGCGTCGACAGCGTCACATCATCCTCCGAGATCTTCGTCACATTACTGCTGAAGTAAGCCGCGATCTCGCCGTTCTTCACCCGGTTATTAATGTCCGGCAGAATCCAGTACTTCACGTGCCTGTGCATCTCCGCACCACGATGCACCAGCGTCACCTTCGCTCCATGCCGCCAAAGATCCAGCGCCGCAATTGCCGCCGAGTTCTTTCCGCCAATCACCACGACCTCAAGCCCATAGAAGGGGTGTGGCTCATGGTAGTAGTGCTTCACCTTATTTAGGTCTTCCCCAGGAATGCCAAGATAGTTCGGCAGATCGTAGTAGCCGGTCGCGATCACCAGCTTGCGCGCGCGATGCCTCAGCATCCGTCCAAAACGATCCATCGTGTGCACAGAAAAACTTCCGTCCTGCCCATCCACTCGCTCGACGTTTTCATACTGCCGAATGTCCAGCTTGTAGTGCTCAGCGACCTTCCGGTAGTACTCCAGCGCCTCGTTACGATTCGGTTTCTGGTTCGGGCTCGAGAACGGCATGTTCCCGATCTCCAGCAGCTCCGGCGTCGTAAAAAAAGTCATGTTCGAAGGGTAGTGAAACAGCGAGTTGCACAGGCAGCCCTTATCCACCAGCATTGCGGTGAACCCAGCCCGTTGCGCCTCAATCGCGCACGCCAGCCCAGTCGGCCCCGCGCCAATCACTATCAAGTCAACTATCTCTTCATCGCCCATGACCTCATTCTACTGAAGCCAGACGAACCCACTACGCGTGGGGCGGGCGTTCACACGCCTTTTAAAACCTTCGGGCAGTCCTCCCGTCGGTTGGCAAAATCATGATTCCGACCAACGGGAGGACCACCCAAAGGGGTATACAAGTCACGAAGTGACCTCCCCACGAGCAGTGGGCCTTTAGCTATCCAGCGTCACCAGCTTATGCGCGATCGCAAACAGTGCAAGCTCGAGCCTCGTCGACACACCCGTCTTGTCAAAGATATTCGAGAGATGCCGCTTCACCGTCTCCTCGCTGATCGTAAACTGCTTCGCGACATCTTTATTGCTGCAGCCTTCCACGATGCACGTCACAACCTCAAGCTCTCTCGGCGTCAACCCGTACGTCTTCCGCTCCGGGATCGACGCTGCCTGCTTCATCAGCCCATTCAACGCAGTTACCAGGTTGACGACGCGCTCCCCACCAATCCAGTAGTCCCCCGACAACACCGCCCGCAGCGACTTCGAGAGATCCCCCGCGAACGCATCTTTCAGCACAATCCCGCGCGCGCCGATCTGCAGCGCCTCAATCACCTGCTGCGTCGAGATCGTACTCGTCAGCATGATGATCTTCACCCGCGGCGACTTATTCATGATCGCTCGCAGAGCCTCCAATCCCGGCAGCCGCGGCATCGCCAGATCGAGCAGAAGAATATCCGGCTCCAACTCCAGCGTCTGCGTAATCGCAACATCGCCGTCCTCGGCCTCGCCCACCACCTCCATGCCCGGCTCACTCTCCAGCATGTTCTTCACGCCAAACCGCACCACCGGATGATCGTCCGCAACTACGATTCGGATGGGCGCCGCGCCAACGCCTGCACTGTCAGATCTCTTCATGGCTTCCTTCATCCCGCGTCTTCTCCTGACACTTCCCTAGCAGCATCGTCCAAAGTTTTGCGTGCGATCAGAATACGCCGCAGCCGTTCGCCCGCCAGTATCAATTCATCGAGCGAAGCTACATGATCATCACACAATCCTCGCTCCTCCATTGATGTTGCAAGTGTTTGCATCTCCTTTGCTCCCACCATTCCGCAGCTGCCCTTGATCGCATGTGCCTCCCGCCTGAAAGCCGCATCCTCCCCTTGCAACGCCGTCCTTCGCATCTCGATCACACGCCTCTCCACGTCGTCGATGCAAAGCGTATAAAGCTCCCCCATCCGCCCCACGCCCATCAACGCCGCCAGCTTCCCATAGATCTCTTCGTCCAAAGCCGCCACACCGCCACCAGCCACATCCGCGCGCGCCGCCGAACCCCCACGAATCGCCGCCCCCAGCGCCTCCATCGAAAATGGCTTCAGCAAAAACCCATCGAACTCCCGAGCCACGCCCTCCAGCGGCGCACTCCCACTCATTGCCAGCAGCGTCGCTCCCATCCCGCATAACTTGCGTATCCGCCCAGCCAGCTCATTCCCTGTCGTCCCCGGCATCTGCATATCCGTCAACACCACATCGGGCGCCGTCTGCATCGCCCGCAGGCACGCCAGAGCCTCATCCGCCGAAGCCGCCGTCTCCACCTCATACCCATCGGCTTCGAGCAGGAGCTCCAGCACCTCTCGGCTCAGCTCGTCGTCATCCACAATCAGCACACGAACCGGCATCGCCTTTTCCGCCCTCAGCGCAAAGACTATCAACAGTGAGCCTCCCGTACCAATCCCGCGAGTAGGTCTCCAGGCACGATAGGCGGTAAAGTAGTTGCCATGGGTCCGGACGAGCAGCAGCCGCAGCCTCCACATGAGCAAGCTCAAGCCACCGCCGACCTCGCCTCCCTCTCCGCGCGCGTCGAAGCCCTCGAGCGCCAGCTAGCCGAACTTCAATCCCGCCACCCATCCGACCTCCAAAGCCCGCAACTCACCACGCCTCCACCACCCAAGCCCCCAACCACCCACGCGCAAACCGCAACACCCAAAGCCTCCCTAGAAGACCGCATCGGCTCCCAGCTCTTCAGCCGCATCGGCATCGTCGCCCTCCTCATCGCCACCACCCTCTTTCTCAAATGGGCCATCGACAACCACTGGATCGGCCCCATCGGTCGAGTCCTCGCCGGCCTCATCGCCGGAGCCGCCGTCGTCCTCTGGTCCGAACGCTTCCGCCGCCAGGGCTTCCGGCCCTTCGCCTACGCACTCAAAGCCATCGGCACCGGAGCCCTCTACCTCTCGCTCTGGGCCGCCTTCCAGCTCTACCATCTGCTTCCGGCGCCAATCGCCCTCGGCGCCATGATCCTCGTCACCGCATGGAATGCCTTCATGGCGTGGTCGCAAGACAGCGAACTCCTCGCCGCCTACGCACTCGCCGGAGCCTTCGCCACCCCCGCCCTGCTCTCCACCGGAGGCAACCACGAGATCTTCCTCTTCACCTACCTCCTCGCTATCGATATCGCCACAGTCATCCTCGTCCGCCTCAAGTCCTGGCCGCGCCTCCTCCTCGGCGCCTTCCCCGCCACCGTGGCCTACTTCATCGCCTGGTACGTCGTGTGGTTCAACATCGATCGCAGCAACCAGCCCGTCGCCATCACCGAGTTCTCCCTCACCCTCTTCTTCCTCGCCTTCACTATCCCCTCGCTCTCCCCCCGCCGTGAAGAGTCCACCCGCTACTCCTCCATCACCGAAATCCTTCTCCCACTCGCCAACGCCACCTTCATCGCCCTCGCCCTCTACTCTGTCCTCGAAGACGCCGGCCACCACCCTATCCTCGCCTGGATCGCCGTCCTCCTCGCAGCCATCTACCTCGGCCTCATGCGTCTCCCGCAGTCCACCGTCACCCGCGCCGTACATCTGGCCCTCGCCGTCGTCTTCCTCACCATCGCCATCCCGCTCAAAGCCAGCGGCCGTTGGATCACTATAGGCTGGCTCGCCGAAGGAGCCGCCCTCCTCTGGGCCTCCGCGCACCTCGCCAGCTCCACGCCCGCAAACAAAACAAGCACCAGCATCCTCCGCCGTCTCTCCATCCTCGCCCTCGCTCTCGGCCTCTGCGGCCTTCTCATCCAACCGCTCTGGTTCTACCCCGCCGTCGAAACCGCCTTCATCAACAGCCGCTTCGCCACCGCACTCGCAGGCCTCACCGCCTTCGCCCTCTCCACAATCATCGCCCTCCGCACCTCGCGCATCGGCAGCCTCAACAACGACCCCACCGCCCAGCCCGCCACGTCCTCCCCAAACTGGCTCACCATCGCCGCCTGCTCCGTCATCGCCTTCAACCTCACCGCCATCCTCGCCTTTGTCCGCGAGCTCGACACCATCTGGCGCGGCACCGTCAACCACGACGCCGACCTTCAGAACTCCCTCGCCATCTCCGCCTTCCTCCTCCTCTACGGCGCAATCCTCCTCGCCCTCGGCTTCTGGAAACGCTCCGCCTTCCTCCGCTGGCAGGCGCTCATCCTCCTCGTCTTCACCATCGGCAAAGCCTTCCTCTACGACCTCCGCAACCTCAGTCAGGGCTACGGCGTCCTCAGCTTCCTCGGCCTCGGCGCGCTCCTCATGGCCATCAGCTTCGCCTATCAGAAAGACTGGCTGGCCCTGCGCGAACCGCAACCCTCCCATACCGAAGAGGAAAAGGCAGGCGTCCAATGAAGACAGCCCTCCTCGCTCTCCTACTCTGGCAGGCCGCCTCCCCTGCGCCGAACCCCGAGTACCTCCGCTTCCAACGCACCATCACCGTCCCCGCCCCCGGCCAAAGCTGCGCCGTCATCGATCCCCAGCTCTTCCCCCACGCCGCCGCCTCCCTCAAAGACCTCCGCCTCTTCCAGTCCGGCCAGCCCATCCCCTACGCCATCACCCTCAGCGAACCCCAGCAGCTAGACAGCGACACCGCCCAGGTCCGCAACCTCGGCCTCCGAACCCGCACCATCGTCTTCGACGTCGAGATGCCCGCCCGCCCCTACACCGACGTCATCCTCGACCTCGCCGGTCAGGACTTCATCGCCACCGCCACCGTCTCCGGCACCCGCGACTCCAACTACACCAACCAGACCCACCTCGGCGACTTCACCCTCTTCGACCTCACCAGCCAGCATCTCTCCCGCAACACCACCCTCCACCTCCAGGAGACCAGCCTCCCCTACCTCCACATCGAACTCACCCTCTCCTCCGCCCCCGGCACCGGCATCTCCACCGCATCCCCCCAGCACCGGTCATCCCTGCACCTATCGAGCCAGACGCTCACCAACCCCGACGTCCTCCTCAAGATCGTCAAAGGCGTCACCGTCCCTCCCAGCCGCGACGCCCAGTCCCTCTACACCACCGCCGTCCGCACCACCACCATCACGCACAACCACCAGCTCAGCGTCGCCACCTTCAACCTCCCCGAGCGCATCCCCATCGAGCGCGTCTCCTTCGACATCGCCCCCACCTACAAATCCAACTTCAGCCGCGACGTCCACATCACCGACCACCCCGCCGACAACCCTCCCGACAGCCCCGCCGAATCTCTCCCCGGCACCATCCTCCGCGTCAACCTCACTCAAGCTGGCCGCGAGATTCGCCAGCAGCAACTCAGCGTCCCCGCCACCCTCGGCTCCAACATGCAGAGCTCCGCCATCGTCTCCGTCATGGTCGACAACGGAGACGACGCCCCGCTCGCCATCACCGCCGTCCGCCTCGAGACCCGCCAGCGCGAGATCTGCTTCGAAGCCGCCTCCACCCAGCCCCTCACCCTCTTCTACGGCGACCCCGCGCTCACCGCTCCCGTATACGACTACGACCGTCTCTTCTCGCAATCCGCCGCCTTCCACACCGCCCAACTCGGCCCCGAGCAGTTCAATCCCGCCTACCGCTCCCGGCCCGACACGCGCGCCCTCACCGAACGCCACCCCCACCTCCTCTGGATCGCCCTCCTCATCGTCCTCTGCATCCTCGCCGTCATCGCCATCCGCTCCTCCCGCACCATCCACCCCTAAAGAAATGTCCGTGCGGACAGGCCTCCTGCACGGAGGGTGGGCGTTCGCACGCCTCTTTAAACCTTCGGTCGCTCCTCCCGTAGGTCGGCACAAAGATCATCGCCGACCAACGGGAGGCCCACCCAAAGGGGTATACAAGTCCCGAAGTGACCTCACCACGAGCAGTGGGCCGTCCGGCAGGACAAAAGCCTGTCAACCCCCAAAAACACAAATCTCCAACAAACACGCGGCCATTCGCGTGGCGTAGTAGTTATCCCCACCCCGCTATACTGGATACAGAGAGTTAAAAAGAAAGCCCCGGCCATCCCGCCGGGGCTTTCTCTTTTAGAAACAGATATTTACTCGTAACCCATTTCGAATGAATATTTTGCAGGAGGAAAAAATCACAAGTCGCTCAATAGAAAAGACTTAGGCACACCCACCCCCAGGGGAGGGGGTACCCCGGTTGGCTTACCGAAGCGCCGCATCCACCTCGCTCATCCAACCCTGGGCCTTTAAAATCTCCCGCGGCTTCGAACCATCCGCCGGCCCCACCAGCCCGTCGTTGTACATCATGTCGATCAGGTGAGCCGCACGCCCATACCCAATCCGCAGCCGCCGTTGCAGCAGGGAAGTGCTCGCCTTGCCAAACTCGTACACCAGCCGCACCGCATCGTCGTACATCGGATCGTTATCCTCCGACCCCTCGCCGCCGTCCCCATCCTTGCCGGTGCCCGCATCCTCCTTCGGCCCTTCTAGGAAGCCATGGACATACTCAGCCTCGCCCTGCGCCTTCCAGAACGCCGTCACAGCCGAGATCTCCTTCTCCGTCACAAACGGCGCATGCACCCGCTGCACCCTACTCGTTCCCGGCGGCAGATACAACATATCGCCGCGCCCCAGCAGGCTCTCCGCACCGTTCGAATCGATGATCGTCCGCGAGTCCACCTTCGTCGCCAGCCGGAAGCTCATACGCGTCGGCACATTGGCCTTGATCAACCCGGTGATGACATCTACCGAAGGCCGCTGCGTCGCCAGCACCAGATGTATCCCAACCGCACGAGCCATTTGCGCCAGCCGCGTGATCGACTCTTCCACGTTCGACCGATCGAGCATCATCAGATCAGCCAGCTCATCGATGATGATGATGATGTACGGCAGCGGCTCCTGGTTCACATCCTCGAACAGGTACTCACTGCCATGGTCGAACAATTTATTGAACTGATCGATGTTCCGAACATGGTTCGCAGCCAGCAACTTTAGCCTTCGCTCCATCTCGCGGACGGCATTGCGCAGCGCATTCGCCGCCAGCTTCGCCTCCGTAATGATCGGCGTAAACAGATGCGGAATCCCTTCATACATCCCAAGCTCAACCCGCTTCGGATCAACCAGAATCATCCTCACCTGTTCAGGAGTCGACTTGAACAGCACGCTCATAATCATCGCGTTGATCGCCACCGACTTACCCGAACCAGTCGAACCAGCGATCAGCACATGCGGCATGCTCGCCAGATCTGCCGTCACAATCCGCCCATTGATGTCCTTACCCAACGCAATCGCCAACCGCGACTTCGACTGTGCAAAGCTCTCGCACTCCACCACATCGCGCAGCCAGATTGTCTCCCGCTCATGGTTCGGCACCTGGATTCCAACCGTGCTCTTTCCCGGCATCCGCTCGATCAGGATCGACTCCGCAGCCATCGCCAGGCAAAGGTCATCGGCCAATCCTGTAATCCGAGCGACCTTCACACCAGCCTCAGGCTTGAACTCGAACGTCGTCACCACAGGACCCGGATTGATCTGCGTCACCTGTCCATCGACGCCAAACTCCGCCGACTTCTCCACCAGAATGCGCGCCTCTTCGCGCAGCGCATCCTCCCGAACCACAGCGTGCTCCTCACTGCGATACAGCAGCGACGAAGGCGGCAACTTGTACCCGCGAACACTCTTCGGCACAATCGTCACCGGCTTGATATCTGCATCCGCCCGCTTGCCAAACGAGATACCCTCCGGCAACCGCTGTAACGGAGCCATCGCCGCCGGAGCAAACGCAGCCGCAGCCGGTTGCTCAACCACCTTACGAGGAGCCCGCACCGCAGCAGGAGGCTGCGCCTGTACTTGGTCCTCCATCCCGAAGTTGAAGCTCCGGTCGTTGAAGTTAGAGTCATCGTCCAGCGCATGCATCGGCGCCGCAGCCTTCGCCAACACCTCAGCAAAAGGTGCCGCCGCCGCCGCCGCCGTACCAAAAGCCGTCACTGGAGGAGCATCCACCAGCGTCCGAGGCATAGCCTGGAAGATGGAAGTCGGATGCCCCGCAGCCGCAATCTCCTCCGGCGCAACCGAGATCGGATCGATACGCTTCTTCCTGCTCAACCATCCAAACAGTCCGCTCAGCAGAGTCGTGCTCTCCGGCTCCATCCTCTTCCGCTCGACTTCTTCCACCAGCTCTCGCGCCCGCCGCGCCTTCGCCTCAGCCTGCTCCCGCTTGCTCCCGTACGAATCTTCCATGGCAGCCATCGCACCTGCGCGCCTGCTCCGACGCTGCGACCACCACTCCCAAAGCCGCTGCACAAACCCAAACCGGATCGTCGCCCACTCCCGCGCCGTATTGAACGTAAACGTAGTCGCGAGATACAGCGACACGGCAACCATCAGCGTTAGCACAATCGCCGCACCCGGCAGGTTCAGGTAGTGCACCATGAAGTCCGCCAGCAGCCGCCCCGTCGTACCCTCCACCGGCAGCGAGTGCCTCCACTCCATCGCACCCGGCAGCAGTGCAATCGCCGCTGGCCCGAAGACCACCCACATCGCCATCCCAATCGTCTTCGCCAGCGGAGACCCAGCCGGACGCGACCGCATCCAGCACACCCCCAGCCGTCCCAGCACCAGCGGAAGAAAGAACGCAGCCACCCCAATCAACTGCAGCGTCCCATCGGCGAAGTAAGCGCCAACCATGCCAGTCCAGTTATGTGCGGGCCTCCCCGTCACATAGCTTCCCACTGTATTGAACGAGGGATCCGTCGGCGTATAGCTCGCCAGCGCCAGCAGCAGCAGCCCGGCAGACACCAGCACAACCATGCCGATAATCTCGTTCAGGCGGCGATTGCGCGACGGGGTCGAAACAAGTCTCAAAGTTTTCATGGGGGCCTTCATAGAGGGTGGGGGACGCGCGGACTCTCACACGCCAGGCGCAGGGTCGCTGCACCCCGGGCGAAGATCAAGTCCGCGAACCACCAGAGCACCTTCGATTATCCCAGACCGCATCCCCGCCCCGGCGGGAAACTCGGAAAACCTGCTTCGGGGTATCCGAATACAAACCCACAGCCCATTCCGTGCATCTATCTCTCCATATCCGCCGCCGGGCCAGTTTCTCCCGGCGGACCTTAGTACCGGTTGGCAGGGGCGTGGGGTTTTCGCGATTTCTCCTGCTTGCCGTCGGCGGAGGAGAATCGCGCACAGCCGACGGACCCTGCTCCAACCGGAAAGTAAAAACTCCAAAAAGATTGAGGTCTTCTATGTCGACAGATACAGGCAAGCAGCACGAAATGCAGCGCGCCATCAACTCCCTTATCAGCACACTTCTCGACAGCCAAAAAGGCTTCGCAGATATCGGCGAGCACCTCAAGGATGAGACCCTGAAGCGTTACTTCCTCGCCGAATCACTCAAGCGCGCTAGCTTTCGTGGCGATCTCGAAGAGGTTCTCCACCAGAACGGCGTTCACGATATCAAGGAGTCCGGCACCACCGCAGGTACCGTTCACCGCGTCTGGGGCGATCTCAAAGCAAAGATGGGCGGCGGCGACCACACCCTTCTCGAGACCGCAGAGCAGGGCGAAGACGAGGCCAAGAAAGCTTATGCGGATGCCCTCGATCAGGACCTACCCCTGCCCGTACGCCAGTTGATCGCCGAGCAGCAGGCTCATGTCCTCACCTCGCACGACTACGTCCGCAACCATCGCGACGCGCTCGTAAGCAAGTAAACACATCCGCAAGATACTTATCAGATGGCGTAAAAATCATTCGATCCGCGGCGAGTCTCAACACTCGCCGCATTTTTTTGTGCCCTACGATTTTGACAGGGAGAGAATCAACAGCATGATCGGACGCATCCTCCTCGCCGTTCTCTTCATGCTCTCAGGCAGCCTGCACTTCATCGCTCCAAGGCTCTACCTCAAGATCGTTCCACCCATCCTGCCTGCCCCGCTCGCCATCGTCTACATCAGCGGAGTCGCAGAGATCCTCGGCGGTCTCGGCCTCTTCATGCGACCCACGCGCCACGCAGCTGCTTGGGGACTAGTTGCGCTGCTCATCGCAGTCTGGCCAGCCAACATATACATGGCAACCTCCCACCTCACCATGCCCGGCGTCATGGGACAAAGCTGGGCGCAGTGGCTCCGCATCCCCCTGCAAATCCCACTCATCTACTGGGCATGGCTCTACACAAAAAACTAACAGTTCGAGCTTTAGTAGCCCGCGTGATACAGCCCAAACACCACCACCGAAGCCACCAGGCAATAAATCCCAAACAGATACCAGCGTCCCTCTTCCAGCCAACTGCTCAGCCATCTCAGCGCCACCAATCCAGCGAAGAACGAAAACACCGCGCCCAGCAAACTGCTGACGACGCTGCCATGAAAGTCAATCGGCACGCCCGCTGCAGTCGCCTCATGCGAAGCCTTCACCAGCCGCAAGAACTCTCTCCCCAACACAGCCGGCGTCAACACCACCGCAAGCGCAAAGCTGAACCGCTCCGCCCGCTCCTTGCTTGCACCCGTCAGCATTCCGGTCGAGATCGTCGCACCTGACCGCGAGAATCCGCGAAACGGCAGGCAAAGCCCCTGAACCGCCCCGATCCAACCCGCCTGCCGCATGGTCACACTGTCGCCATAGACCTGCTCATGCGCGCCCATGCGTCTCTTCTCCATCAGCCCGGCGATCAGGATAATCACTCCAGCCGCCGCCAGCGCCGGTGCGATCAGATCGAGACGATCGAACAGCAGCTCAATCTCAGCCTTCGAAGACCCCTTGAACATCGTCTTCTCTATCAACTTATTGATCGCCTCACCGATCACACCCGTAAGCAAAGTCGCCCAGATTGCGCGAATCGCAAACCGCTTGAAAGCGTCCGCACTGGAAAAGAACGTCCGCTTCCACTGGTTCCAGAAGTAGACAATCACGGCAAACATCGTTCCCGTATGCAGCATCACCAGCATCAGCGTCATCTGTGGCGAAGACATGTTCAGGTGCATCAGCTTCCCCGCAACCACCACATGCGCGGAGCTGGACACCGGCAATAACTCAGCAAGCCCCTGCACAATAGCAAGGAGGATGACTTTAAAGATCGACATACCTCCATCCTAAAGCGTCCGCATGTGTAAACGGTAAATTCGAAATCGTCCCGACCCGCCAAAGGTACCCGCGATTCGACTTCAATCCCGATCGCTCCCATACACCGGAATCCCCTGCGACACCCGAAAAGCTATACTCGCTCCCCGCGCTGCATAGTCCGACTTCGGATACCTCGTCTTCAGATCCTCCGCCAGCGCCAGGGTCCTCTTTGCCGCCTCGTCCGACCGCTTACGATCCTCCTGCACCATATACATCGTCACCGCCACGCCCTGTCGATACACCGCGTTATACAAAGCCTCCGCCGCCTTCGGGCTGTCTTGGTACTGCTGCGCATACTTCTGGTAGAGCCCCGTCTCCATCTCCGGACACTTCGGGAGTCCCTGCCAGTCCCCGCACAGCTTGTTGTCCAACAGATCGTACGCGGCCATCGCTGCATACCCGCTGCCCGGATATCTCTTCATCACCTTCTTTAACTCGCCCTCGTACAACTGAGGCCTCAGGTACGCCTCTTGCTCCTTCGCGCTCGGCAGCGTACTCGCATCCAGCTTGTCCAGTTGCCAGCGAATATCCGCCGCCCGCCAAGCCGCCGCCCCAGCCAGATCGGAATTAGGAAAGTACTCGACCACACGCTTGTACAACAGATGTGCCGACCCCGCAGCACCCTTCGGCGCATTCGGATGCGTCGCCTCATCCTCGAAGTTCGCCGCTGCCCCATACAGAATCGCGTCGCCGCCCGCCGTGCTTCCGCCCACAATCCCCTTGTCCCGAATCCATCCCGAAGCCGGCGTTACATTCGCATCTTCACCAAACTCCGGCGTGTTCTTGTTATCCTCGTTCGCGTCGTCGCCCACATCTGTATTGGCAAATACCTTCACCCACGGCCCATTCCGCTCAACGATCACCACCTCATGCCCCGGCGTCACCAGCGAAACCTTCTGCGAGTCCGCGTCCGCCGCTACATACACATTCGCATCGTGTAGTACAGTAGCTCTCGCCGCCGACTTGTCGTATCCCTGCGCCTGCTGCTGCCCTCCCGCCCATTCAACCCCTGCGCCGCACACCAGAAGCACAGCCGTCACAACCCGCATCCCGCTAGACCGCCACAAAGTAGAAACCCGCATAAGCCTCAATCACCCCGCAACCGCAGCGCCGAGATTATCCTCTCCCGCTGCAGAATACCGTTCAGTCTAAGCGTTCCACCCTCAAGTCATCCACCGACATCATGAAACCACCAGCACCAGCTCCACTCCCGTTATTTGCATCCAACCTATAAACTAAGGGAACATCGCCGCGCATATTGCGGGCAAGCATGCCCGAACGCCTTATGACCTTGCAGACAGACGACTATTCGAGCCTCAAGCGAAGGCTAATCCTCCGCGATGCCCTCACCTTCCTGACGCTCCTGCTTGTCACCGTGGTTCTCTTTCTCGTCACTCTGTTCCTCTTCCGCTCCTTCGCCTCTCACCGTCAGGAACTCGCCCTGCGCTGGTCTGCCCGAGGCCAATCCGCTCTCTCGTCCGGCCACCCCGACCAGGCCATCATCGCTCTCCGCACCGCACTCTCTTACACCCCCGGCCAGCGCTCCTACGAGCTTCTCCTCGCCCAGGCACTCGGCGAAGCAGGCCACACCGAAGAGTCCTACAACTACTTCCTCGGACTCTGGGAGACCCAGCCCGGCGACGGCTTCATCAACCTCAGCCTCGCCCGCATCGCCGCGAAAAAGAACGATCCCCAGGCCGCAATCAACTACTACCGCGCCTCCATCTACGGCACCTGGGAGGGCGACGGTGTCCTCCGCCGGCGCGAGGTCCGCCTGGAGCTCGCACGCTTCCTCCTCGCCCATCACGACCCGGCTACCGCCCGCACCGAAATCCTCATCGCCGCTGGCAACGCCCCCGACGACGCGTCCCTGACCCTCACCCTCGCCAGCCTACTGGAACAGGCAGGCTCTCCTCGCGACGCCCTAACCCTCTACGACAAAGTTCTCGCTCAGCAACCGAAGAATCAAACCGCTCTACTCGCCGCCGGCCGCCTCCACTATGACGCCGGACACTTCGACGACGCCCATCGCATGCTCCAGCAAGCCATCCAGAGCCACACGCCCGCGGACGAAGCTCTCGCCCCCACAATGCAGACCATGCTTGAAAACTCCACCCAGATCCTCGCCCTCGAGCCTTCGAAGCATCTCCCCACCACCGAGCGCGTAGCGCGCATCCTCAGGGCGCGCGACCTCGCGAAAAAGCGCTTCGACGCCTGCAATGCCCAGATCTCCGCCGCCAGCGGCCTCTCGGCACCCCTGCAGCATCTCAGCACGCAATGGTCGAGCCCGCAAGCCTCCCTTAGCCGCTCCAACCTGACCAACGACCCGACCCAGCAAGACGCCACCATGCAACTGGTCTTCGACACCGAAACCCAAACCGCTCGCATCTGCGGCCCACCCACAGGCGACGACGCGCTGCTCCTGCTGCTCGCCCAACGATCGAACGCGCTGGAACCGTAGACGTGAGAACGGAACTCTGACCGAAAAATGGATACGCAGCCCACCCTCGTAGAGAAAGATCCCGCCCTCGCCAACATCGGCGACGAACAGGTCATCGCGCGCATCGCACCCCTGCGCGAAGAGCGCATCTTCCTTCTGCTCTCCATCTTCATCGGTGTCATCTCCGGTCTCCTGGTCGTCTCTTTCCGCATGGCCATAGAGTGGCTCAGCGTCCTTCTGCTCGGCTCCTCTCCAAACCCTCACCAGCCGCGTCTCATCATCGTTCCCGCCGCTGCCGGTCTGGTCATCGCCGTCCTCACCCGCTACGTCTTTCCCAAGGTCCGCGGTAGCGGCATCAACCAGACCAAGGCCGCCCTCTACATCAGCAACGGCTACATCTCCTTCCGTACGGTCATCGGCAAGTTCCTCCTCTCAGCACTCGCCATCGGCAGCGGGCACTCCCTCGGCCCCGAAGATCCATCGCTCCAGATCGGCGCCGGCGTTGCCTCCCTCATCAGCCGCCGTCTCGGCATGTCGAAAGAAAAGCTCCGCATCTTTGCTCCCATCGGAGCCGCCGCCGGACTCGCCGCAGCCTTCAACGCCCCCATCTCCGCCATCCTCTTTGTCATCGAAGAGGTCATCGGCCAGTGGAGCGCCGCCGTCCTCGGCTCCATCGTCCTCTCCGCCATCTCCAGTGTCGTCGTCGCCCGCTCTTTCTGGGGATCGGAACCGATGTTCCGCATCCCCGTCATCGACCTGCGCGACTCCCGCGAGCTCCTCGCCTACGCCGCCCTCGGTGTCGTCGGTGGCTTCGCCTCTCTCGTCTTCGCAAAGTCTCTCAGCTACCTCCGCCCCAAACTTCGCAGCCTGCCTCCCTGGTCGCAGCTCATCCAACCCGCACTGGCAGGGCTCCTCGTCGGAAGCATCGGCTTCTTCGGCCTCACGCAGGTTATGGGAGCAGGCTACGAAGCGATCGACCAGGCCATGCACTCTCAGTTCGCCTGGCGCATGCTCCTGCTCCTCGCCATCTTCAAGATCATCGCCACCACCCTGTCATTCTCAAGCGGCACCCCCGGCGGCATGTTCGCCCCCACCCTCTTCATCGGAGCCATGCTCGGCGCCGCCGTCGGTACCTTCGAAAAGCTCTACTTCCCACACCTCACCGGCTCCATCGGCTCCTACGCGCTCGTCGGGATGGGCGTCCTCTTTGCCGCCTTCCTTCGAGCTCCGCTCACCTCCGTCTTCATGGTGCTCGAGGTCAGCGGCAACTACTCCATCGTCCTTCCCGTCATCCTCGCCAATACCATCGCCTACCTCATCTCGCGCGTCCTGCAGCCCATCCCCATCCTCGAGCAGTTCACCCACCAGGACGGCCTCGATCTGCCCTCCATGGAGGAGCTCCGCGAAGAGAGCAACCTCCATCTCGAAGACGCCATGCAACCCGTCACAGCCCCGGTCCTCCAAGGCAGCGAGACCATCGCCGAGACCCTCCGCTCACTCGCCCAGTACGAAGACATCCGATCCACCCCCGTCTTCCTCATCCACTGCAGCGACGGCCTCTGGTACGCCGCCACAAGAGAAGAGCTCGAAGCCCTCAGCTCCAGCGATCATCCCATCACAGATCCCCACCCCGCGCCCGGCTTCGAAGCCCACACTCTCTCCGAACGCCTCGGCCCCGAACGCACCCCTGTCCTCTTTCCAGACCTACCCCTGTCAAGCGCCCTGCCGCACTTCCAACGCTGGCCCCTGCTCCCCGTTACCAACCGAGCCATGCGCGGATCCCTCGAAGGCACAGTGACCCTCCAGGACGTCCTCAACCGCTACCAGAAGCAGAAGCACTAGGAGCATCGCCGCAGCCGTAACAAGTTCGCCTTACCGTAACCTTTGCGTTGCTATTGGTCTTGTTGTTGTTCCTGTTCTTGCTGTTGCCTGCTCTTTTGTTTTGTCATCCCGTAGGGATCTGCGGTTGCACTAAACATCTTTCGCCCTACCAATCGAATCAAACCAGGACTCTCTCCTGATCAAGTCCAACCCATCAAACGGCGGCAACTAAGCCCTCCCCGCAGCCAACTCCCCCTCCAACCTCTCTCTCAGTTCCGACTCCAGATTCCCCCCACTCAAAACCACCGTAACCTTCCTGGCCCTTGGCAGCTCCTCCGCATGAAACAGCGCCGCCGCCAGCGTCACCGCCCCACTCGGCTCCGGCACTAGCTTCGTCGCCCCTAACATCACCCGCATCGCCGCCAGTATCTCCTCCTCCGACACCGTCACAATCCCATCCACAAACTTCATCACATGCGCAAAGTTCAGCACTCCCATACTCTGCGTCCGCAATCCATCTCCAATCGTCCGAGTCGTCTTCGCCGCCGGCCACTCCACCAGCGTCTTCGAGTAGAAACTCTCCTTCGCATCCGCCGCCAGCTCCGGCTCCACGCCCCACACCTTCACCGCCGCATCCACCAACCCAGCCTCCGCCGCCAGCTTCACCGCCGTCGCTGTCCCACTCAGCAGCCCACCCCCGCTCACCGGCGACATCACCAGCTCCACACCCGGCAGCTGCTCCACAATCTCCAGCCCGCACGTAGCCTGTCCCGCAATAATCTCCCTTGCGTCATACGGCGGAATCATCGCGTAGCCAAACTCCGCCACCAGCTCCTCCGCCTTCATTCGCCTCTCCGACGAAGCCGGTCCCACCTCCACAATCTCCGCGCCCAGCGCCTTCGTAGCAGCTTTCTTCACCTCCGGAGCGTTCGCCGGCATCACAATCACCGCCTTCGCCCCCAGCGCCCGCGCCGCATACGCCACACCCTGTGCATGGTTGCCGCTCGAGTACGTAATCACCCCGCGCCGCAGCGCCTCCGCCGACAACTGCGCCACCATGTTGTAAGCCCCACGCAACTTGAAGCTGCCAATCGGCTGCTCGCTCTCTGCCTTGATGTAAAGATCGAACTCCGGCTCCGGAAACCCACCCATCCGCAACCGGGCCCGCTCCACCCGATACAGCGGCGTCCTCACCGCAACCCCAGCAATCCGCTCCTTCGCGGCCCGAATCTCCTCTAACGTCACAAACTCGTTCATCCCTCAGCGTCCTCTACCCAGAGGATACCGCCAGGCGAACAGCCGCACCAGTCGCCGCTAAAAGATCCGCCCCAACCCAAAGAACCACTTCCGGTGATCGCTATCCCCGATGCTCGCACCGCCATAGAGCGGCCCAATCAGAGTCTTAATGACCAGCGCACCTGAGACATCGTTCGGCAGGCTAGGCGTTCCCGCGGCACCATCCCACACCTTTCCAATCTCATAAAATCCTGCCGCATAGATCGAGTCGCCGAGCACTGGGTTCAGCTTCGTCAACTGGTACTCATACCCCACCTGCCCCAGAAAGTAATCGCTCCCCAGCAGCTCGCCGCGTCCGTACGCACTCAACTGCAGCGGCCCTCCCAGCGAAAATCCCGCCAGCCCCAAATTCGTCGCGCCAAAGCTTGTTCCACCCGCGATCGTCCCAAAGATAATCCCTCGCGTCTTTACCGGCGTAAAGTGCGCCGCCCGCGAGTTCCACTGCGAGTACCCATTCGATCCGTTCGGTCGCTGCGTCGAGTAGGTATATCGCGTCAACATCTCCGTGCCCTTCGTCGGCACCTGCACACTATCTTGTCCGAGGTATTGAAACTGTACATTGCTCACCCAGGGCGTCAGATGAAACACCTGCTCGATCGGCTGTCCTACGCGCAGCGTCTCGCCAAACCACTGGTAGTCCTCGCCCACCCTCAGCTCCGCCTTCGAGCTGAAGCTATACCCGAGATCCGCGCCAAATCCGTTCCTCTGCTCCGTATACTCCGACAGCTCCTGGCTTCCCGAATAAAAAGATGAGACCGTGTGCTGGTAATAGATCCGAGGAGCAACAAAATACCGTCGACCCGCGATCAGCGGCTTGTACAACTCCGCCGTCGCTCCCGCCACCTGCCCCACACCCGCGTTCACACGCAGCTCCGATCCCGGTCCCGCAAGCCCAAAGAAAGTCGCTCGCCCACCCAGTCCCAACTGAATATCATTCGAATCATTCGAAGACAGCGTGAGTCCGAGATTCAGAAACGGCGGCCCATACTCCTTCAGTCTCGGCCGCACCAGCAACCCCGTCTCGTTGTCTTTATCCACCAAGTTGTAGCTGACGCTCGAGTAAGAGCCCGTCCCCTGCAAGTCTGCGATCGTCTCTTCGAGCTTCTTCTCATCCAGCGGCTTGTTCACATACTTCTCAAACTCGTTCGCCACCTGGGCACGCTGCGCGCCCTTCATCCCGTAGATATCGATGAATCGCGGCGTCGGAATCTTCGTCCTCCGTCTCGCATTCCGCTCCGCCACGTACTTGGCCCAGTCCGCATCGTTCAGCGCATACTTCTCCAGCTCCGCCGCATGCTCCTCGGCCACCTTCATCCCCTGCGGAATAATATCGTCGCTCTTCTCAAAGTCGCTCGACGTAAACTTGCTCACGTCCGCCTTCAGCAGAATGTTCGCATTCTTCATGCTGTTTAGCTCGTTCGCTGCAACCATGATCGCTACGTTCCTGCCCGCCACCCCCACCAGCGAGTTGAAGCTCGCCGGATCCACCGGCCCCGTATCCAGAAACACCGCAATCACAATATCCGCGCCCATCGACCGCGCCACATCTACCGGTAGATTATTCACCGCGCCGCCATCCGAGTAGATCTGCGTCCCATGCGTCACCGGCGCGAACACGCCCGGAATCGACATCGTTGACCGCATCGCCTGCGCCAGCGATCCATCCTTGAACACATGCTCCTTGCCCGTCGTAATATCCGTCGCCACGCACCGAAAGGGAATCGGCAGGTCGTCAAAGTTCTTCAGATCGTAGTAAGGCAGCATCTCCCGATCCAGCAGCAGCCCCACCGCCGCGCCCGAGTTCAACCCATTCGGCAGACTCAGTCCATGCTTCAACCCAAGCTCCAGCCGGTTCGGAAACGCCAGCCTGTCTTCCTTGCGCCTGTAACTCAGCGCCGGAAACGGTACCTGCCCGCTCAGCACCGCAGCCCAGTTGATGCCGCCCACAAACTCCGTAATATCCTGCGGACTCTTGCCCGAGGCATACAGCCCACCCACCAGCCCACCCATGCTCGTCCCAGCCACATCGTCCACTGGAATGTGGTGCTCCTCCATCCACTGGATCACCCCGATATGCGCAAACCCCAGCGCCCCGCCGCCTTCCAGAACCAGCCCGATCCTCTGCCTCGTCGGCGGCTCAATCACCGGCTTCTGCGCCTGCGCCGTCGGGCCAGTCACGTGTGCCGCGAGCAGCCCCAACAGTGAAAGAACTCCAAAGTATCTTCGAGACGTCTTGGCCGCGTAAATAAAACCCATCGTGGAAGGCCTCGCCCAGAACTGTGTACCGTTCCAATCCTATGTCGGCAATCAGTCTCGACTAAATAATTCAAACCTCCCGCATCACAACTCTAATCATCCCCGCGCGCGGGATCACGCCTCTCTCAATGGGAACGATTGCCGTCTCCTGATACGCACTCTAAAATCTGCATAGTCAGCCACTTCCGTTTACTACATAACTTCTCTGTTCCACGCTCGACAACCAGGACCCGGAGATTGCATGTTCTCTGCGCGCATTGCTGCTCTTGTTCTCTGCCTCACGATCTTCTATTCAGCACAACGGCCCGAAGCCACCGGCACCGTAACCGGCCATGTTCTTTGCGCCGACACCAATCTTCCCGCACGCAACGCCCACGTTCTCCTGCAGGCCGTTGTCGACAAATCCCAAACTACGAAGGCGCCCAAAGGGGAACAGCCAACCCAGGCAATCTCTGTCTTCTCTGCGACTCTTCTCGATGGCAGTTTTACCATTCCTAACGTGGCCCCAGGCGACTACTACATCTTCGTCGAAAAGCCTGGCTATCTCTCTCCTTTTGCCTCGATCTCGCGCGAAGACCTCGATCACCCGAAGCCTGAAACGGCGGATCTCATCTCCAAACTGCTCACGCCCGTGACGGTGGTGGCTAATCGCACCTCCAACGCAGAGGTACGCATCTTGAAAGGCGCTGCCATCTCCGGCACTATCCGCTTCGATGATGGCATCCCAGACGCTAACGCCCCCATCCATCTTCTCAACAAAGATAAGACCGGCAAGTGGGTCTCGTTTCGTACCAAATTAATCGCAGGCCCGTTTGAGGGTACGCCTACTGACGACCAGGGTCACTATCGCATCAGTGGTCTGCCCGCGGGGGAATACCTGGTCCAAACCTCCCTCGCGCTCATCAACATTGTCACGAGTGAGGTCTATGCCGAAAACGGTGGCATCGCGAACGAAACCAAATACTCCCTTGACCTCTACTCCGGCGATAGCTTTCGCAGGCGAGACGCGACCTCCATCAAGCTCTCAGAAGGAGAAGAGTCAACCTCCGCAGATATCACCATTCCTCTCTCGAAGCTGCACTCTGTCTCTGGCAGCCTGCTCGCAGCCAGAACCGGCCACACCGTCAACGCAGGGAACGTCGCCATCGTCTATCCCGACGATGACACCCAGCTTGTTTCCACTAAAATCAGCGAAGACGACGGCTCGTTCCGCTTCTTCTACGTTCCCGAAGGCCAATACACCCTAAAGATCACCGACGCACGCGATGTAAGCCGCGAAGAGGTTCCTTATCCTCCAGGGAGCTTTCCGCCATTTCATATCGTTGAAAAGAAGATTCGCGAATACGATCCGCAGCAGCAGCCCATCATCATCAACGCCGACCTGAGTGGCGTTACCGCTCAGGTCCAGCCCAAACCATCTGCCGGTCCATCGCCAAAGTCCAACTGAAGACAAAAGAGGCGCCCGTTAGGGCGCCTCTTCTTACACTCTTACTTCGAAATCAGATCTCCAGAATCACCGGCATAATCAAAGGCCGCCGGCTTGTGCTCTTCTGGATATACCGCTTCAGGTCATTCCGGATCTTTTCCTTGATCACGCCATAGTCCGCCTTCTCTTCAGACGACGAACCCTCCAGCGTTCTCAGCACCACCTGCCGAGCCTCCGCAATCAGGCCCTCCTCAGGAACAGCCATACCGCGCATCACGATCTCCGGCGGATTCTCAAGCAATCCTGTCCGTTTGTTGATCGCAATAATCGGCAGCACAATGCCGTCTTCGCTCAGGTGCTTCCGGTCGCGAATGACGATGTCTTCCACCACGTCGGTCGAGGTTCCACCCGAGTCGATACAAACCCGACCCACCGTGACCTTGCCCGTCTTCGTAGCTGAACCCTTATCCAGCTCCAGAACGTCGCCGTCCTCCAGCAGAATCGTCTTCTCGACCACGCCCATCGCACCCGCCAGCTCCGCATGCCGCTTCAGGTGGCGATAGTCTCCATGCACCGGGATAAAGAACTTCGGCCTCACCAGGTTGATCATCAACCGCAGCTCTTCCTGGCTCCCATGTCCGCTCACGTGGATCAGCCCGGACTGGCCGTCATCATGAATCACCTTCGCATCGCGCCGCTCAAGATGGTCGATCATCCTATAGATCGACTTCTCATTACCCGGAATCACGCGCGAGCTCAGCAACACCGTATCGCCCGCATCGATATGCGCGAACTTGTGGTTGTTCACCGCCGCCCGGCTCAGCGCGCTCATCGGCTCGCCCTGTGTCCCACTGATCATGATCAGCAGCTTGTTCGGCGGCATATCCCTAATCTGCCCTGGATTGATAATCAATCCCTGCGGCACATCCAGATAGCCAAGGTCCTGCGCAATCTCGGTCGAGTTATCCAGCGAACGCCCGATCACCGCGACCTTGCGTCCATGCTGCGCCGCAAGCTCCATCGCCAGCCGAATCCGGTGGATCGAAGAGGAGAAGCAGCTGAAGAAAAGCTTCTTCTTCGTCTGCGAAAAGATCTCGTCGAGCTTAGGCCGAACCGCACGCTCGCTCGGCGTATATCCGTTGCGGTCCACGTTGGTGGAGTCCTGCAGCAGCGCCAGCACACCCTGCTTGCCCAGCTCGGCAAACGAGTGCAGGTCAAACGGCTTGTTGTCCGGCGGCGAAAGGTCGATCTTAAAGTCGCCAGTATGCAGAATCACGCCCACGGGTGTATGAATCGCCAGCGCCACGCAGTCCACCAGCGAGTGCGTCACCCGGATCGGCATCACCGAAAAAGGCCCCAGCGTAAATCGCTTGCCGGGAATCATCTCGTTCAGATCCGCATCATCCAGCAGGCGATGCTCTTCCAGCTTGCCTTCCACATACGCCAGCGTGAACTCGGTCCCGTACACCGGAACGTTCAGCTCAGACAGAATCCACGGCAGTCCGCCGATGTGGTCTTCGTGCCCATGCGTCAAAAGGATCGCGCGAACCTTCTCGCGGTTTTCAGTCAAATAGCTGATATCCGGGACAACAATGTCCACACCCAGCAACTCTTCTTCAGGAAACATCAGACCGGCATCGATGACGATAATGTCATCCTGCCAGCGGAGGGCCATGCAGTTCATACCGAACTCACCAAGGCCACCCAGCGGAATCATCTTCAATTTATCTTGTGCCATCAACCTCCAATCTTAGCATCGTCATGCGATTGCCCCGTGAATCGTAACGTGTGACACGTCTCAACCCACAGGGCCTCAGCAGACCGGCTATCGAGCCATCAAACAAAAAATCACCGCAAAATATCCTCTAACACCAGCGAAAGCTCCGTCTTCTCATCCCGATATTTGATAATTACCGGCGTTGCCAAGCTAAGCCCCCACTCCGCGCCCTTCCCCTTCGAGATCGCCCGCGACCCCGGAACCACCACCGCGCCCTCGGGAATCACCAGCGGCATCTCCGCAGTACCCTTATAAATCTCGCCCTTCACCACGTCATACACCGGCGTTCCCCGCGTCAACACCGTTCCCGCAGCCAGAACCGCTCGCCTGCGCACCACAGTTCCTTCATAAACCCCAGTATTTCCGCCAATCAAACAGTCGTCTTCAATGATGACAGGGGAAGCGCTCACCGGCTCCAAAACCCCGCCAATCTGCGCCGCCGCACTCAGGTGCACCCGTCTCCCGATCTGCGCACAGCTCCCCACCAGCGCATGGGAGTCCACCATCGTTCCCTCATCTACATACGCCCCGACGTTCACATACGAAGGCGGAATCAGCGCAACCCCTTTCGCAACATACGCGCCGCTCCGGGCACTCACCCCTCCCGGCACCACCCGCACACCATCTGCAACCACGAACTTCCGCACCGGATACGTATGTTTATCGACAAAGCGAAGCGTCTCTCCGCCCATCTCCATCATCGTCCCAATCCGGAACCCCAGCAAAATCCCACGCTTCACCCACGCATTCACGCGCCATCCCAAAGGAAACGTGTCATCCGGCTCCGCAGCCCGAAGCTCTCCAGCCTCCAGCTTTCCTCGCAGCTCAAAGAACGCCGCCTCCGCCTCCGCACTTCCAATAGCCTCCGCACCCAGCGAAAACCAGTGCTCAATCTGCTCTTCCAACGTCCCCTTCAAACTCACATATCCTCTTTCACCGACTCGAAATCAAACCCAACCTAACCCAACGTGCAGGCAAATGTCCTCTAAAACATCCTCAGATTATCGCCCGAAGCAGGAACCCCAACCAGCATCCCCAACTCGCCCACCATCCGCTCCAGCTTTCTCCGCGTTCCCTCCGACACCGGCACCATCGGCAGTCGCAGCACATCCTCGCCGCGCCCCAGCATCTGCAGCACCGCCTTCACCGGAGCAGGACTAGCTTCCCAGAAGTGCGCCTGCATCAGCCGGAAGAACTGCCGATTGATCCTCCGCGCATCCACCCAATCGTTATCGAGTGCCGCCCGCACCATCCGCGACATCTGTCCCGGAATCACGTTCGAAGCCACTGATATCAACCCCGCCCCGCCCAGCGCCAGCACCGGCAGCGCCAGCCCATCGTCGCCGGCAAACACCTTGAAGCTTCGCGGAGCAGACGTCAGCAGCTCCGTAATCTGCGCGATATTCCCACTCGACTCCTTGATCCCGATGACGTTCTTCAGCTCCGCCAGCCGCAGCACCGTCGCCGGCTCCAGATTCGCTCCCGTGCGCGAAGGAATGTTGTACAACAGCACCGGCAGATCCGTCGCCTCGGCGATCGCTCGGAAGTGTTGATACTGTCCCTCCTGCCCAGGACGGTTGTAGTACGGATTCGCCGTCAGAACTCCCGTCAATCCAGTCACCTGCGACAGCTTCTGTACCCGCCCCACCACCTCATGCGTCGCATTGTGCGTACAGCCCGCAAACACCGGAACCCGCCCCGCCGCCGTGGCCACCACCAGCTCGATCACGCGCAGCCACTCCGCCTGGGTCAAAGTCGAGGCCTCGCCCGTAGTCCCGCAAGGCACAAGAAAGTCGATTCCGCTCTCGATCTGCCAGTTCACCAGCCCATGCAGCGCCGGTTCATCCACACCGCCGTCCCCGCGAAAGGGAGTTACCAGCGCCGTTCCACAACCCATCAAATTCATAATGATTTCAAGTCTACCGCGTCCGATCCCACTTCTCATCTCCGCCCTGTTCCTAAGCAAAAAGATCGAAAAAAACGCACCCTAAAACCAGATCCTGGGGCGAGGATACAGGCAACGCGCCGCCGCTCCTATGCCCCCTACAAAGAGCGTTTTGTACGTCATGGATCGCGAACGTAACTCACGCGCGCCTCCCGCGGAGCTAGTCCTCCCCAACCTATCTTAGGAGCAAGCCATGAGCCCAATTACAAGCAGATATAACAGAAGATTCAGCCTTCAAATTCTTGTCGCCGCCAGCGCTGCAATCCTCGCAGTAGCCCCATCTCTGGCGCAGATGCAGGGTGGAGCGCAACAGAGTTCGCCCTCACCACAAAGCACTGGCGCCCAGCAGTCACCCGGCTCACAGATGGGTGCAATGGATCAGGCCTCAGGCCTGGATCCCAACGGCCCCGAGATGATGATGGACAAGTCCTTCGTCCGCAAAGCTCTTCAAGGAGGCACAGCTGAGGTGCAACTCGGTCAGCTCGCCCTCCAGAAGAGTAACAACAGCGACGTAAAACAGTTCGCTCAAAAGATGATCGACGACCACACCAAACTCGGCGACGAAATGAAGCAGGTTGCCCAGCAGCTCAGCGTAAAGGTGCCGGACTCACCCACCTCCAAAGACAAAGCGACCATAGCGAAGTTGCAGGCCTTCGACGGCGATGCCTTTGACAAGGCCTACATCAAGGACATGGTCAAGGATCACCAGCAAGATGAGAAAGACTTCAAGCAGGAGTCGCAGAGCGCATCCACTCCCGCTCTGAAACAAGTCGCCTTTCAGGGCGCACAGGTCATCAACCAGCACCTGCAAATGATCGAACAGATCGCCCAGAAGAACAACGTCGTCGCGTCGAAGTAAAGGACCCAGAGCCATCTCCGACAGAAAGTCCTGAACACAAACAAGGGCGCGGACCAGGCGCCCTTGTCTCGTCTAGAACCAGCTAAACCTTTGTGCATAACTTCCGCGATACAACGTCAGTCACGGCGGATCATGAGCGGGGGTGGAAGAGTTCGTGCCAGCTCAAGCCGATATCCGAGAGGAGAATCGCCATGAAGGAGACGAAGACGATCTCCAGCGAAAAGCTGGCGCCGGTGTGCGGGACCGCGAAGGGAAACTGTATCAGGACGCGGACGCCGATGAAGGTAAACGTGACGGCGTAGGAGCGAACCATCCATTGGCGGTGCTGCTGGATCTGTCGATTGCGCGCAGTCAGAAACGCTGCGACGGTGGTGACGATCCATGTGGACGCCTGCAGGCTGCTCGCCAGAAAGAAGTACGGGATGGTGTGGGGGGTGTTGCGATGGTAGGCGAGGATGATCGCTAGCGGTGCGGCTATCAGCACAGAGATGACATAGATCCTGCCAAGCACGCGATGAAACTTTGGGCTGCGACTGCGGAGGCGGCTGGAGAACTGCGGCGGCCCACATAGTAACGCGAGAACGCCCGCAGCAATATGGGGGAAGATGAGGAACGGAATGGTGCGGAGGTACGCTCGCTCGGTGTGTTGATGGAGGAGGAGGGGTGCTTCGACGTGAAGGACGATGTAAAGAGTTGCCGTCGCCATCACGATCCAGAGCGCGGGCTTGAGCAGCCGGCGTCGATGGGGAGTGGACGTTTGTTTCGGCATTAAACTAACTGGCATTGCGGCTCCTGAGAGCGAAGTGATTCTGCGTTCGTTCGCGGCTTGACCAAGCCTACAGATTCGCTGCGAATAGGCTCTAGATTGCCGTTCGAGCACTGCAGAAAGTCATATTGGCTTGAAATAATGATCCGCTTTTGTCTGACTGCTTGTCAGCAAAGCAAACAGGATTATGACGTGATTTGACAAATGTGTGACAAACAAAAGACAAGTCACACGCGCTGAACAGGTCGCCTCCCACAGACAACCTTGTTTAGCTAAAACCAGCTAAACCTCTAAGCATAACTTCCGCGATACAGCTCCGAAGGCACATGAAACTCCGGCACATGCAGCTCCGCAGCTCCATTTACTGTTCCCGGCGCCGTATCCATGCACTTCACAAACGCCGTCTGGAACTTCTCCATCTCGGCCTTCGTTCCAACCGTCACCCGCACATAGTTCGGCATCGCGGACCACGTCCGTCCAATCGCAACGTTCTCCTTCATCATCGCCATCTGGAACTCCCGCCCCGGACGCTGCACATCCACCATGAACATGTTTCCCTGCGATCCCGGCACGATCTTGTAACCCTTCTTCGTCAGAAACTCGAGCGTATCCGCCCTGATATCCGCATTGATCTTCTTCCGCAGAGGCACAAGGCCCTTATCCTCCAGACTTGCACGAGCGGCCGCAGCGGTTGTGATCGAGATACTCGCCAGGCTGCGCGCCGGAGGAGCAACCGTCTTGAATCGCTGCAGCAGGTCCGGCCGCGCCACCGCAAAGCCCGCCCGCAGCCCAGCCATGCCATAGATCTTCGAGAACGTCCGCAGCACGATGATGTCCTTATCTTGCGCCACCAGATCGATCACCGAGTCGTCGTTCGAGAAATGGTGATACGCCTCATCCACGATCACGACCGACCCCGCCGGCTTGTTGTTCACCAGCCACACAATATCCTCTCGCGGCGTCATCGTCCCCGTAGGATTATTCGGATTCACCACGTAGTAAGCGCCCGGCGAAGGATGCGCCTTCACCATCGCCTTCACATCGTGCGCATAGTTCGCCGTCAGCGGCACCGGATACTTCGGAGCCTTCATCGTCTCAGCCGCTCGGGGTCCCTGCTCATAGCTTGGGTCTGCGTACACTAGCGGCTTATCCGGTCCAATGTTGGACATCAACGCCAGATCGAGCGGTCCGCTGGAGCCTGGAAACAGACCCACATATCCGCGCTTCAATCCAAACTGTTCGTTGAAGACCGCGACCGTCTTCATCGTCTCTTCCTCGTGATACCGCCCGCCCATCGATGCCGTACTACATAGCGCCGTTAGCGCAGACTGCGCCGGTCCAAGCGGATTTTCGTTAGAGCTGATGATCACCGTATCGGGCGGCATCTCGCCCATCTCGTGCGCATGGGGATGTTGCCCTGCACCGGCCTGCTGCGTCGATGCGAACGCGGGAAATGAGACGGCCGTTGCCGAAGCCGCGCCCAGAATACGCATGAACGACCTGCGCGAAACGCCTTGCGTCAAATGGGGATTCATAGAGTTCTCCTGAAAAAGATGTGTGCGAATGCAGGTCTGCTACGACAGATGGAAGACGCCAACTGAGGATTAGCTACAGAATCCCCGCAAAAAGGGCAGGGTATTGCAGGCAAATTCTTTGGGAACTGTATGTGAAGACGAACCGTGGTCCGATTGAGTTTCAATGTACCGCGAATTTCTCGCGAACGCCACAAGAATTCAAGAAGAATATGCGAACACGCGGCGCACCGAATCACGAACGAACATCCCTAATCCCGACCAACGGGAGGGCACTCGTCGCTCACCCCTGCAAACAAGGAAAAGAGCCATGGAATGGCCGCCCTCCACGTAGGAGCCCCGTCCGGCAGGACAGCATCTTCCATCAACCGAAGACTAAACCCACTCCCCTTTACGCATCAAAGGCTCAGCCGCGCCACTCGCTGCAATACCATCCACATCCATCTCGCCAGACCCGATCATCCAGTCCACATGGATCAGGCTTGCATTCGCACCCAGCGCCGCCAGCTGCTCCGCATCCATCTTCTCGCCGCCGATCAGGCAGGTCGAGTAAGCCTGTCCCAGCGCAATATGGCTCGCCGCATTCTCATCGAACAGAGTATTCCAGAACAGCACGCCACTCTGCGCAATCGGCGAAGAGTGCGGCACCAACGCCACCTCACCCAGCCGTCGCGCTCCATCATCCGTACTGATCAGCCGATTCAGCACATCCTCGCCCGCGGTCGCCGTGGCCTCCACAATCCTGCCACCTTCAAACCGCACCGCAATATTCTCAATCAGCGTTCCCTGGTGCGACAGCGGCTTCGAAGCCCGCACCGTGCCGTCCACGCGATCCTTATGCGGCGTCGTAAAGCACTCTTCCGTAGGAATATTCGGCTGGCAGTAGATTCCATTCCCCGCCGTAGTCCCACCGCCCGCCCACAGATGATCGTCCGCTAACCCAACCGTCAGGTCCGTGCCAGGCCCCTTGAAGTGCAGCGCCGAAAATCGCTTCGCATTCAACAGATCCATCCGCTTCTTCAGCCGCGCCCCATGCTCCCGCCACTCCTGCACGGGATCGTCCACCGCCACGCGCGAGGCCACAAAAATCGCCTCCCACAGCTTCGCGACGGCGATATGCTCCTGCTCTCCCGGAAACACCAGCTTCGCCCACTCCGGCGTCGCATAAGCCACAATCGTCCAGTTAATCTCGTGCTTTGTAATTAACTCCATCGCCGGCTTACCCGCCTTCGACGCCGCAATATTCGCCCGCGAGACCTTCGCCGGATCCTGCTTCGCCAGCAGCGCAGGGTTCGCTCCCGCAATCGCCAGCCGCGCCGCGCCACTGCGAAAACCCGCCGCGATCCCATCCTGCAGCCACACCGGCGCATAGTCGAAGCTCGCATCACTCGCATACTCAAACCGCGCCAGCACGCTCGGATCGTCGGAGTAGAACGTAGTCACCAACAGCGCCCCGGCCTTGTACGCGTACTCTGTAATTCTGCGCACCAGCGGCAACGCCTCCATAGGAGCAGACATGATCAGCTCTTGCCCCGCGCGCAATCCCAGCCCCACCTTCACCGCAACCTCGGCCAGACGGTCCAGCTTCTCCTCGAACGTAAGGCTCGCAAACTTCGTCTTATCCGCCACTGCCGCAACGCTCATAGTCAATCCTTCCACTCCGCTAAATCTCTGTGTAAACATCCCGAAAGTCATAGCATCCCGTACGCGTCGCAAGCCACTCGGCCGCACGCACCGCGCCCTCGGCAAACCCTCGCCGCGAAAACGCCTCATGCGTCAGCACCAGCCGATCCGCCTCGCTCCGCGCTTCCAGCGTATGCAATCCCATCACATCGCCGTCACGGATGGCCTCAATCGGCACCTCTGAACCAGTCTCAGACGTCACTGCCTTCGCCAGGCTGATCGCCGTTCCTGAAGGCGAATCCAGCTTGCTCGTATGGTGCGTCTCGACGATCGAAAACTTGTACCCGGTGTTCTTCAGCGCCCTGCCCATCATGGCCGCCATCTGCATCATTACCTGCACGCTCACCGAAAAATTCGTGCCATACAACAGGCCCGCCTGCTTCCGTTCCGCCAGTGCACGCATGTCCCCAAGCCTGTCGTACCAGCCCGTCGTTCCAATCACCATCTTCGCGCCCGTCGCCAGGCACGCACGCATATTCTGCACCGCAGACTCAGCCGTCGTGAAATCAATCACCACATCGAACCCCGCAACGAACGGAGGCGTCAGCGCCGAAGCGCCCGCGTTCTCCTTCGCATCCAGTACATGCACACCATGTCCGCGCTCCGCCGCAATCGACGCCACCAGCTTGCCCGTCTTACCCATTCCCAAAACCAATACCCGCATCGTGTGCCTTCCTAAGCCTTGCTCTCTTGTTCTATCCGGTTCGCATTATCCCTGCCCGTTACGTCAAACACGGTCTCATCCGGGTTCGTGAAGAAGTGCTTGTGCAAACTCCGTACTGCCTCTTCTACATCCTCCTCATCGATCATGAAGCTCATATTGATCTCGCTCGCACCTTGCGAGATCATGCGCACATTCACATGGCTGATCGCCGAAAACACCTGCCCCGCAATCCCGTTGTGTCCGCGAATATCCTCGCCCACCAGGCACACCAGCGCCTTATTGCCCTCCATCTTCACATCCGCAATCTTGCTCAGGTCAGAGCAGATCTCCGGCAGTTGTTGATTGCTGTCCACAGTGAGTGAGATGCTCACCTCGCTCGTCGATACCATATCAATCGCGCACTTGTACTTATCGAACACATCGAACACGGCCTTCAGATATCCATGCGACATCAACATCCGGCTCGCGACCACATCCACAATTGTCAGTCTCTTCTTCGCCGCAATGCTCTTGAACGGACTCGCGCACTTATCCGCCATCGCCGTAATCTTCGTGCCTTCATTCGCCGCATTGCGCGAGTTCAGCACCCACACCGGAATACTCTTCTGCACCGCCGGCAAAATCGTCGCCGGGTGCAGCACCTTCGCGCCAAAGTACGCGAGCTCCGCCGCCTCCTCGAAGCTGATCGTCTTCACCCGTAGCGCATCCGGGCAGATCCGCGGATCGGTCGTCATAATCCCGTTCACGTCCGTCCAGATCTCGATCGCACCGGCATGCATCCCGCCACCCACCAGCGCCGCCGTGTAGTCGCTTCCGCCGCGCCCCAGCGTCGTCGTGACGCCCTCCACCGTCGCTCCGATAAACCCACCCATCACCGGAGTCTTCCCAGCCTCGATCAGCGGCAGCACTACCTCTGCCAGCTTGCCCTCAATCGCACTCTCCACCGGCGCCGCCTTGCCGTAGTTCGCGTCCGTCACAATGCAACGTCGAGCATCCACATGCGCGCCCTGCATCCCGCGCTCCTGCAGAGCCTCGGCCATTACCCTGCTCGAAAGCCGCTCCCCGAAACTCACCACCAGATCGTTTGTCCTCGGCGTCAACTCGCCCACCGCGGAAATTCCTCGCAGCAGATCATCCAGCGCATCGAACTCCGCATGCAGCGCAAGCTGCAACTTCGCAAACCGTTCCGTCTCCAGCAGCGCCGCCGCCGTATCGATATGCCGATGCCGCAGTCGCGCACCAATTGCCAGCGCGCCCGCCTTATCTCCACGTCCCGCCGCCGCAGCAGCAGCCAGCAACAGGTCCGTCACCTTCGCCATCGCCGATACCACAACGACAGCCTCCAGCCCCTTATCCCGTCGCCCGCGAACAATCTCAGCCGTCCGCTTCATCGCCGGCGCATCCTCCACCGACGTACCGCCAAACTTCATCACCACCAGACTCCGACGCTCTACGCTCAAGCCGTCACCGCCACTGCCCGCTGCGTCGCCCCGGTCACCGGCACCCCAAGCTTATCCAGCTTCCCCATGCGCGCCAGCACCTCAGCGTTCAACACAGCCGCTCCCGCTGCCCCGCGAATCGTATTGTGCGACAACACCACGAACTTCCAGTCCAGCAGTGTGCACTCGCGCAACCGCCCCACCGTCGCGGCCATTCCACTCCCGCGCATCCTGTCCAGCCGTGGCTGCGGACGATCCACACCCGCATCGAACTCAACCGGCTGCGTCGGAGCCGTAGGCAGATGCTGTCCCTCCAGCGGCGCAAACTCGCTCCATGCCGCCAGAACCTCCTCGCGCGTAGCCTTCTTCTTGAACTTGATACTTACGCACTCGGTATGCCCATCCTCCACCGCCACGCGATTGCAGTGCGCACTCACCTTCGCATCCAGCAGGTCAACCTTCGCGCCGTTCAAACGACCCAGCAGCTTGCCGACCTCCTCCTGCAGCTTCTCTTCCTCATTCTTGATAAACGGCACCACGTTCCCTAGAATATCCAGCGAAGCCACGCCCGGATATCCCGCACCGCTCACCGCCTGCATCGTGCTCACAAACAGGCTCTCAATCCCGAACCTCTCCTCCAGCGGTTTCAGCGCCAGCACCAGCCCAATCGCGCTGCAGTTCGGATTCGTCACAATGTATCCGCCGCTCTCCCGCCGCCAGCTCTGCGTCTCCAGCATCGCCAGGTGATCCGCATTCACCTCCGGTACCACCAGCGGCACATCCTCGGTCATCCGGAACGCGCTCGAGTTCGAGATCACCGCACATCCCGCAGCGGCAAACTTCGGCTCCAGCTCCCGCGCAATATCCGAGTCCAGCGCAGCAAAGATAATCTTCGGCAGCTCAACCGCCGAGCCCTCAGGAACATTCGGCTGCAGCGTCATCGCCGCAATCCCCGCAGGCAGCGGAGTGTCCAGCTTCCACCGGCACGCATCGGCGTAGGTCTTACCCGCGCTCCGATCGCTCGCTGCCAGCCACGCAATCTCGAACCACGGATGATTGCTCAATAACTGAATGAATCGTTGCCCGACCATGCCGGTCGCGCCAAGAATCCCAACCTTACGCCGTTCCATTGCTTCACGCCCCAAAGTGCGATCTGGTTATCCATTTAGAATAACGCGCCATGCCGCGCGCGAACACCCCTCACCGCCCAAACTGCCTCAGATGATGGTCCGCATGCAGATATCCCCACCGCCTCCACTCGAACTCCGTCATCCTGCCGAACATCGGATGACCCGGCATCGCCTCCACCGGAGTCCGCCTAAACCGTTCCACCAGCGCAAGCAGCTCCCGCCGATCCGCATCGAACTCCGTCGGGCACGTCCCGCCCCCACCCTGCTTCAACTCCGGCCGCGTCGGTACATTCTTCGGCCACTTCATCGGAACCCGCAGCGCGCCCCACTTCACCACCGTCCGCAGAAACCAGCTCGACGCATCCTCCGCACTCTTCTCCCTCAGCGTCAATCGAAGCGCGTCCGACAGATGACATACCATCCCATGCGCCGACATCGTTCCCCATCGCGGCCTATCCAACACGGTCAGCTCTTCAATCCGCTTCAGAATCTCCTCGCAACACGGCGCCTTGTCCAGAGTCTTCATTCGCAATCCTCATCCTGCGAACCGGCGAATCAGTTATCGCGTCTGCGTCTCGAGTGGTACCCACCCGACCCACCCCACACCAGCACCGCCACCACCAGATGAACCAGGAACCACAGGCTCACCCCCTGGTCGAGATAGATCAGAAACAGTACCAGCGCACGCGGCAGCAGCGCCCACACCAGCAGCGGCACCAGCCAACCCTGCAGGCGATACGGCGCCAGCCAGCTCTCCAGATGAAACGGCACCAGCACACCCTGAAACCACGCCACTACCAGCGTCAGCCTGGGCAGAAACAGCGCAAACACCAAAAACCAGAACGGCAGCCGGTGCACCACAAACTCGAGCCGGAACTGCACATGCTCCTGCACCGCTACCGCCAACATCGCCAGTCCTGCACTCATCGCGCCCCCGTCCTTTATTTCAAGTCCTCTACTTCGAGCTGAAGCTGAAATCCGCCTTGACCGTCTTATGCGCGTCAACCGTCACGGTCATCACCTGCTCGCCCATCTTCTCGTGTACCGCGACAATCGTATACGTCCCCGCCGGCAGCCCGCTGATCCCGAAGTGTCCATCCTTATCCGTCACCGCAAAAAACGGCGTAGCCGAAACATTGATGAACGCATTCATCCAGGGATGGTTATTGCAACGCACCGGAATCATCGTCTCCACCTGGTTAAACTGCTTCACCTGCGGCGCGCCCTTTGCTCCCTGCGAGATATCGACCGCATGTGCCCCTTCCGCCGTAGGCATGGTGTGGATGTTATGCATCGTCCCATCCGAGTTGCGGAACTCCACCGATCCGCCCCTCGTCACCGCGACCACATGCGGCACATACTTACACCCCACCTGGTCCATCACCACCGGCGCAGGCGTCGGTCCTCCCGCCATCATCGCCGCCGGAGGCCCGCTCTTGATGTACACATACACATTCGCCAGCTTGCCATCCGCCACCACATACTGCTCGGAGTAGTTATCCCCGCCCATCATCGAGCACACCGGGTCCATGCTCATATCGATCTTCACCCGCTCCGGAGCCTTCCCCGCAAAGTGCACCGTCCCGCTCACCATGCCCTCCGTCGCCTGATCCAGCGGCACAATCGGCGCAACCGCAGGCGGCGCAGCATCCTTGGTTCCGTTGCCGATCACCTGCGCCTGCTTCACCGCATCACTCGGCTTGCATCCAGCCAAACCTGCCAGCACCGCACCCACCGCCAACATCGTCATCCAACCACCGCACATCCGCCTCATACAACCTCACTCCAACTCAATCTCAAACATCGCGGTGCGCTCAGAAAAACCGAAGTCTCTCCAAGCGCACCGGACCATCCTGCACTACGCTCTGTCGTCATGGCAACAACCTAAGCCTGAACCGGAGCCTCCATCGCTGCCAGCACCGCATCCGCAAACGCCTTCGTCCCGCTCGTACCGCCAACATCCTTCGTCAGCGTCTTACCTTCGCGATACACCAGCTCCAGCCCGTTCTGCACTCGCTCCGCAGTCTCCGGCTCGTCGATATAATGCAGCATCAACACCGCGCTCTGTAGCAGCGCCGTCGGGTTCGCCATATCCTTGCCCGCAATATCCGGAGCCGACCCATGCACTGCCTCGAAGATCGCGCACTCCGTCCCCAGGTTCGCGCCCGGAACCAGCCCTAGCCCGCCCACAAACGCGCTGCAAAGGTCGCTCAGAATATCGCCGTAGAGATTCTCCGTCAGCAAAATATCGTACTGGTAAGGATTCATCACCAGCTGCATACACGTGTTGTCCACAATATGCTCGTGGTACGCCACCTCGGGAAAGCCCTCCGCCACCGTCCTGCAGCACTTCAGAAACAATCCATCCGAGAGCTTCATAATGTTCGCTTTATGAATCGCATGAATCTTCTTCCGTCCATGCTTGCGCGCATAGTCGAACGCAAACTTCGCAATCCGCGTCGAACCCTTCTCCGTAATAATCTTCAACGCCTGAACCACGCCCGGCACCACCTCGTGCTCCAGTCCCGCGTACAGGTCCTCCATGTTCTCGCGCACAATCATCAGATCGAGATTCGGATAGTTCGTCTTCAACCCCGGCAGACTCTTCACCGGCCGGAAGTTCGCAAACAGTTCGAACTTCTTCCGTAGCGTCACGTTGATCGAAGCAAACCCTCCGCCAATCGGCGTCGTCACCGGCCCCTTCAGAGCCACCCTGTTCTTCTCAATCGAGTCGTACAGCACCTTCGGGATGTACTCACCCGTCTTCTCAAACGCCGTCGCTCCCGCATCGTACGGGTGCCATTCAAACGCCACGCCCGTAGCCGCACCCGCGGCCTCCAGAATCTTTACTACCGCGCTCGAAACCTCGGGCCCGATTCCATCTCCCGGAATCAACGTAATCCTGTGCGTCTTCTTTGCTGCCGTCATCCACTACCGCCTTTTCTTGGGGTCTTTTCCATCCAACAACTCTTCCAGCTCCGCCTTGAACTCACGCACATCCTTGAAGTCGCGATACACGCTCGCAAACCGGATATAAGCAACCGTATCGATATCCTTCAGCCGCGACATAATCAGTTCGCCGACCTCATTCGTCGTCCGCTCCCGCTCCGGCGAATCCACCACATACGCCTCGGTCTCATCCACAATCCGTTCCAGATTCACCGCGGCCACCGGCCTCTTCTCGCACGCATGCAGCAGCCCGCTCAGCACCTTCTGCCGATCGAACTTCTCCCGCCGCCCATCTTTTTTCACTACCATGTACGGAATCTCATCGATCCGCTCGTACGTCGTAAATCGCTTGTTACAGCCTTCGCACTCCCGTCGCCGGCGTATCGAGTCCGCGTCTTTACTCTCGCGTGAATCGACAACTCGGTCCTGGGCAAAACCACAGTAGGGGCACTTCATCGGAATATACCGATTCTAACAGTGCGTTTAAAGATCATGTCCTGCCGGCCGGGCCGCTTACTCAGCGTGAGGTCACTTCGTGACGCGTATACCTTGTCAAGCCCGCGCAAGCGACAAAGATCCTCCCGTTGGTCGGCATAATCTTTATTGCCGACCAACGGGAGGCCCACCCGAAGGAGTACAAAAGTCACGAAGTGACCACCCTCCGTGTAGGAGGCCCGTCCGGCAGGACATATCTTTTACAACTCCGCCGCCCCCGCAGCTTCGCTCTCCTCAGCCACCTTCTTCAAACTCACATGCTCCACCCGCGAATACACCAGCCCCGCAGGAATGATGCAGATAAACGTAACCACCAGAAGCATCGCTCCACACGCCGTAGCCGCCTCAATCGGAGCCCCATAGAACGTATGCATCGCCGCCGCCGTAATCGCAATCTGCGTAAACCACCCAATAATCGGCAACTGCAGCAACGACCCGCCAATACTCGCCGCCATCAACAGCATCGTCCGCGAAAACGTCACTCCCGCCAGCTCCGGAGTATGCACAAACGCATGCGCCGTCTGCATATACGCAAACCCGATCATCACCCACATCGTCAGCGAAATCGCCACCACCACGCCAAAGTCCCGTACCGACGACAGCGCATTCAACCCATCGCGAAACCCAATAATCTTCGTCGCAAGACTCTCTCCCGCGGCCTTCGACACTAGGCCCACCGTCCCCCGCGCAAACGACGCCACCGTACCACCCGCCGTCCGCACCACGCCAGCAAAGATCGCAATCGCCAGCGTCAATCCCATGCTCACCACGCCCGCCTTCACAAACACCTCATGGTGCGGCAGACCCTTCGGCGTAAACGCCAGCGCACTCGAAAAGATCAGCGCCGCCGCACCCAGATCGAACATCCGTTCAATCGTGTACACCGCAATCTGCGAGCTCAGCGGAAGACTGATCCGCCTCGCAACAAGAAAAGGCCGCGTCAGATCCGCCAGCCGCCCAAACAGCGCCACCGCCGTAAATCCGATAAACTGCGACCCCAGCAGGGAAGTGGGCGACACCTTCTTCGTCGGCGACACAAACACCGACCAACGCAAAGCCCTTAAAAAATATGTGACATAAATCAGCACAATCCCAGCCACGATGTGCCCTACGCTCACCAGCCGCAGCTGCTGCCAGAACGTCCCCCAGTCAAACTGCACCCTGCTTCGAAACACAAACACCAGCACAACCAGCGCAACGACCGCCACCGACCACAGAACCGCACTCCGCTTCGTCATCGTCTCTCTCTTCTATGAAACTTCGGCAATGGGTAAGCCAGCGCAACCTGAACACCAGCGCAGTACATCCGTGGATGAATCTACTTCGCCTGAGCCATCAGCGCCATCTGTTTCCGCCGGTTGAACTCGCGAATCACCCGAGCCACATACTCCCGCGTCTCCCGATACGGAGGCACCCCATGGTACTTATCCACCGCCCCCGGCCCTGCGTTATAAGCCGCGAGCGCCAGCGCCACATTATCGCGATACCGCGTCAGCAGCTCATCCAGATACGCTGTACCGCCCGCAATATTCTGCTCCGGCCGAAACGCATCCTCCACTCCCATCGCACTCGCCGTCCCAGGCATCAACTGCATCAGCCCCTGCGCACCTGTCCGCGACACTGCCCTCACCTGCCCGCCGCTCTCAGCCCGCACCACGCTCGCCAGCAGATCTTCATCGATGTGGTGTGCCGCACCCGCATGCGCCAACATCTCGTGCATCTCTTCCTTTGTCGGAGCAGTCATCACCGCCGTCGGCGAAGGCACCTTCACCGCACTCACCGGCTCCGGAACATCGGGCACCGTCTCCACCCTCACTACCGCATCGGCTGCGACCTCCAGATAGTTCGTGTCGTCCGCTGCCGCCACACCCTTATCCGCGAGATACAGCCGAACCTTATCCCCTACCATCTCGCGCCGTACGCAATCCAGCTCAAACCCGTTCCTCAGCGTCACATGCTCAGCCCCGCGCGCCAGCGGACACACCGCCGTCAGCACCAGCCCAAAGCCCATCGCGCCAAGTCGAAATCTCGATAACATCGCCACCTTCAAAGGCTACCACCGTCCACCCCGCCACGGCCCGCACAAAACTCCCACCTTCGTGCCATCAAACCCAAGCGCCTGCGCACCGAGCGCCCACTTCGTGGAGCGTATACCGCTTCGCACGATCCTCCCGATGGTCGGCACAAAAATTCTCAAGCGACCAACGGGAGCCGCACCCGAAGGGGTATACAAGTCACGAAGTGACCACCCTCCGTGCAGGAGGCCCGTCCGGCAGGACCTATCTTTTAAAAAATCAGTAAACCAGCCTTAAATCCCCGCCAACGCCGACTCAATCGCCTCCGCCACCCCATCCTCATCATGCCGCAGCCCCATCCTCCACCCACGCTCCGCCGCCGCAGCCTTCAGATCCTCCGGAGCATTCCCCATTAGCACCGCCTGCCCCGCAATCTCCAGCATAGACACATCGTTCCAGTTATCCCCAATCGCCAGAATCTCCGTGGCCCCAATCCCGCGCCCCTCCGCCAGCCGCAGCAGCGCCGAACCCTTGCTGCACCCCGCCGGCAAAATATCCACAATACTCAAATCCCTCTCCGGATACTCCGTCCGATGCAACGCCGCCTCCGCACCCGGCGCCCGCTCCTGCGGCGAGATCCCGCCCTCCGCCCGCCCCAGGCTCTCCAGCCTCCGCACCTCATCCCTCCGTAGCGGCGTCACCCCCACAGCCGACACCCCCGGATGCTCCAGCAGCCTCGCCTCCGCCCGCCGCATCCGCTCAATTGTCCCGCACAGCATCATCTGTATCGGAGCATCGCCCTCCAGCGCCTGCTCAATCGGAACCATCCGCACAATATAAGGCTCATTCGCCGCCATCCATCGCCCTATACTCGCCGTCAGCTCCTCCATTCGCTCCACCACCAGCGCCCCGCGAGCGTCCTCGCCATCCGCCCCCACCTTATCGAAGGTCACCACCAGCGCATTGCGAAACTCATCCAGATGCCCGCACAGCCACCGCGCCGTCTCCACCGGCAACAGCGTCCTCTCCACCAGCCTCCCCCCAATCGTCCTCGTCACCGTCCCATTCGAGCTGATCAGCGCATCCTCCTCCCGCAGCCCCAACCCCCGCAACACCCGCATCGCATACGAGTGCCGCCTCCCCGTCGCCACCACCACCTCCACACCCGCCCGCTCGGCCGCCTTCATCGCCTTCAGATTCCGCGCGCTCACCCCGCCATCCGGCCCCACCAGCGTCCCGTCCATGTCCACCGCAATCAGCCGCATAGCCACCTCAACTTCTGCATATTCTCTCATTCGTCCTGCATAAATATCCATAACCCGTTCAAAAACATGCATTTACAGGAAATTCACTGGACTTTCATCCACGCCCCCCGCAGACTGAAAGCAGGCACCACAAAGGCTTGTTTATGTTTCACAAAAATGTTCTAAGCTCCCTCCGGAGTGTTCCATCCCAGCAACTCCAGTCAGTCCAGACCACCGCCCCGCAACTTATCCTCCTTCCCCCTGGCGGCGGAGCCCCTAAAAAGAGTCCATCCCCACTCTTCGATTTGGTCGCCATCGCCGCGCACCGGTGCTCCTCCTTCTTCGCCGAAGCAGCCGTGCTGGTCCTCGTACTGGCTCTCCTCGACCGCTTCATGCTCAAGGGCCGCATGGAACTCAACTGGGTCGTCAGCGCCTTCACCATCAGCCTCCTTCTGCTCGCCGCCAGCATCGCCACCGACTTCTCGTCTCGCCGCTGGCTCAAGCGTCACTAGTTCGCTGTCGAATCCCTGTCTCTCAACCTCTAATCCCGCTGCCTTCGGACACTCGTCGACAGCATTAAAATTCTTTTGCAAATAATTCCGGTAACATCTGATATATGCCCGCGATTGCTTTTCTGGAATGTGTCCGTTGCCAACACCAGCTCTCCGCCGACACACCACAAACCCTCTGCCCCCTCTGCTCCGGCTCCCTCTATGTCCGTTACGACATGGACCAGCTCAAGCGCACCGCCCGGCGTGAAGACATCACCGCCCGCGCCGCCGCCTCACCCGCCAGCCTCGGCATGTGGCGCTACTCCAGCGTCCTGCCCGACGTCACCCCTGTCACCCTCGGCGAAGGCTGGACGCCCATGCTCCACAGCAAGCGCTACCCCGGCCTCTACGTCAAAGAAGAAGGAGCCAACCCCACCGGCAGCTTCAAAGCCCGCGGCCTCGGACTCGCCGTCACCATGGCCCGTCACTACGGCCTCCAGCACCTTGCCGTTCCCTCCGCAGGCAACGCCGCCGGAGCACTCGCAGCCTACTGCGCCGCCGCCGGCATCTCCGCCCACATATTCATGCCGCAGGACGTCCCCTTCGCCAACTACCTCGAAGGCGTCCTCTACGGCGCCGACGTCACCATGGTCGACGGTCTCATCTCCGACTGCGCCCGCATGGTCGGCGAAAACATCAAGGCCCAGCGCGAAGCCAATACCCCCGCCAGCCAGGTCTGGTTTGACGTCTCCACCCTCAAAGAACCCTTCCGCGTCGAAGGCAAAAAAACCCTTGGCTACGAGCTCGTCGAGCAGCTCGGCTGGACCTATCCCGACGCCGTCTTCTACCCAACCGGCGGCGGCGTAGGCCTCATCGGCATGTGGAAGGCCTTCGAAGAGATGGAGCAACTCGGCTGGGTCGAGAAGGGAAGCAAGCGCCCGAAGATGTACGCCCTCCAGGCTGCAGGCTGCGCTCCCATCGTCAAAGCCTACGACCAGCACCAGCCCGTCAGCGAGTTCTTCCAGAACGCATCCACCTTCGCTGCTGGCCTCCGCGTCCCCAAGCCCTACGGCGATGCCATCATCCTCGACATCCTCGAAAAGTCCGGAGGCAAAGCCCTCGCCTCCACCGACGAGGTCATCCTCGCCAGCATACTCGACTGGGCTCGCCACGAAGGCATCTTCCTCTCACCCGAGGGCGCAGCCGCCACCGCTGCCTACGACCAGCTCCTCGCCGCAGGCGAACTCAAGCCCACCGACAAGGTCGTCCTCTTCAACACCGGCGCCGGCCTCAAGTACACCGACATGACCGCCGAAGCCATGCACCTTCGCCGCCCCACCGCGCTCCCCACCAGCATGCCCGTCGGCGGCATCATCACACCGCAATAATCAGCGTCGCAAAACAGAAGATTCGAGAACGGGGCTGGCCTAAAGACCAGCCTCAGCCTCATCCACCGTAGCAAAGCTCTTCAGAACCATATCTACCTTCGTCATCACGATCAGCGATGCCACCCGTTCGTTCGTCCCCGCCAGCACCACCGATCCCCCATGGCTCTCCGCCGACACATAGCTGTTCATAATCAACCCCAGCCCCGCCGAATCCATATACGGCGTATCGCTCAGGTCCACGATCATCCTCTGCGGCTTCAGCGCCCGCAGCTCATCCTGCAACGCAAACATTGTAGACAGCGTAAGCGGCCCGTCTAGCTTCAGAATCTTCGTTCCTTCACTCCGTCCATCGGTAAAGCTATAAGTCAAAGGTTCATCGCGCATGGATCAAAGTCTATGGAATAACCTCCCTTCAAATGTGAACGCCGCGTGAATGTAGCACCTTCGCGTACACATAGGCCGCAGCCCCATCCCCACGCTGAATCGTCACTCTTCCGCCCACCATCTAACGCCAAGGTGCCGACCCTCTCGGCCAAAGGATCCACATCATCATGGAATACAAAACCCTGGGCAACACCGGCCTCCTCGTCTCCACCCTCTGCTTCGGCACCATGACCTTCCACGGCGGCGACGGCTTCTGGAAGGTCGTCGGCACCGCCAGCCAGGCCGAAGCCGACGAGCTCATGAAGGCCTCCATCGACGCCGGCATCAACTTCTTCGACACCGCCGACGTCTACTCCGAAGGCGAGAGCGAAAAGGCCCTCGGCCAGTCCCTCAAGAACCTCAACATCGCCCGCAAAGACGTCATCATCGCCACCAAGGTCTACGGTCGCGTCGGCCCCGGACGCAATGACGTTGGCGCATCCCGCGGACACATCATGGACGCCGTAAACGCCAGCCTCCGCCGCCTCCAGACAGACCACATCGACCTCTACCAGATCCACGGCAACGACACCGTCACCCCCGTCGAAGAGACCCTCCGCGCCCTAGACACCCTCGTCCAGCAAGGCAAGGTCCGCTACATCGGCGTCTCCAACTGGCAGGCCTGGAAGATCGCCAAAGCCCTAGGCATCTCCGAGTTCAAAAACCTCGCCCGCTTCGACAGCCTTCAGGCCTACTACTCCATCGCTGGCCGCGATCTCGAGCGCGATCTCGTTCCCCTGCTCGAAGCCGAAAAGACCGGCCTCCTCGTCTGGAGCCCACTCGCCGGCGGCATCCTCTCCGGCAAGTTCAGCCGCGAAAACCAGAAACCCGCAGGCACCCGCCGCTCCGAGTTCGATTTCCCCCTCGTCGATAAGGAGCGCACCTGGAAGATCCTCGACGCCATGGCCCCCATCGCCAAAGCTCACGACTGCAGCCCCGCCCGCATCTCCCTCGCCTGGCTGCTCTCCAAGCCCGTCGTCACCTCCATCATCATCGGAGCCAAGCGCCTCGACCAACTCACCGACAACCTGGCCGCCATCGAACTCAAGCTCACCCCCGACGAGCTCAAGCAGCTCGACCAGGTCAGCGCCCTGCCACCCGAGTACCCCGGCTGGATGCTCCCCTTCCAGGGTGCCGCCCGCCTCGCCCCCGCCGAGCGGCCAGTCACCAAATCGGAGTAGCTGTCAAGCCCCGAAACCCTCCAACCCCGCGCCAGTCGCGGCCAATCACGTGGCGTAGAAGATACCTTCCGACAGCTATACAGGATACAGGAACAGAAGAAGCCCCGGGCCATCACCGGGGCTTCTTCGTTTTACCCAAGGCAGTATCGAGATATAGCCTGAGCGGAAGTGATGGACTGATATTAGAAAGTGATGGATCGTAAGTGATGGATTGATATAGAAGCGTCATCCTGAGCGGAGCCCTCTCGCAGTTTCATCGCGAGAGGCGCAGTCGAAGGACCTGCAATGGACTCGGCGTGCCAATACTCTCTCCTCATCTCGCACCACATCCGGAACAGTTCCGCATCGTGCTATAGGTCGATACCACCCAGGGCGTTGGTCGCGAATCCTCCACAAGAAGATTCCCCCATCCGTCTGCATCCGAAGTACACTGTCAAATCACCTGTTTCGAAGACTTTACACACCAAAGTAGGGAGGGGAGTACCCGCACCATCATGTCCGTTCGCCAGCAAATCCGTCCGGTGCTCACCCTTGCCCTCCCGCTCATCCTTGCCGAACTCGGCTGGATGTCCATGGGCATCGTCGACACCGTCATGGTCGGACACATGGCCAACCCAGCCCTCGCCATCTCCGCCGCCGCCCTCGGTCAGGTCCTCTACAACACCATCGCCTTCGGCATCTCCGGCGTCCTCCTCAGCCTCGACACCTTCCTCTCCCAGTCCCACGGTGCAGGCCGCTTCGACGAGGCCAACCGCTGGCTTCTCCACGGCCTCATCCTCGCCGCCGGTCTTGCCCTCACCCTCATCCTCATCGTCCTCTGCGCCCCCATCCTCATGCTGCGCCTGCCCATCGACCACCAGGTCCTCACCGGTTCCGTCGCCTTCCTCCGCGCGCTCAACTACGGCACCCCCGCACTCTTCCTCTACTTCACCCTCCGCCGCTACCTCCAGGCCTTCAACCACGTCCGCCCTATCGCCCTCGCTCTCGTCACCGCAAACCTCATCAACGTCGTAGGCAACTGGCTCCTCATCTACGGCCACTCCTTCGGCCCCATCCACATCCCCGCTCTCGGCGTCACCGGATCCGGCCTCTCCACCTCCATCTCCCGCTGCTACCTCGCCCTCTTCATGGTCCTTGGCCTCTGGCGCATCGAACGCCGCCACCACTACGGCCTCCGCAGCATGCAGCTCCACTTTGAACCCCACCGCCTCCGCCGCCTCGCGCTCCTCGGAGCACCCGCAGGCAGCCAGATCTTCGTCGAAATCTCCATCTTCGGTATGGTCACCTTCCTCATCGGCACCATGGGCCGACTCCCGCTCGCAGGCCACGAGATCGCCCTCAACTGCGCCAGCTTCACCTTCATGGTCCCCTTCGCCATCTCCGCCGCAGCCGCCGTCCGCGTAGGCCAGGCCATCGGACGCAAAGCACCCACCGAAGCCGCCTCCGCAGGCTGGGCCGCCATCCTCCTCGGAGCCACAGCCATGGCCATCTTCTCCGCGGTTCTCCTCACCTTCCCCCGCGCCATCGCCGGCTCTTTCACCACCGACCAGGCCGTTATCGCCGCCACCGTCCCCCTGCTCTTCGTCGCCGCCATCTTCCAGTTCTTCGACGGCCTCCAGATCACCGCCACCGGAGCCCTCCGCGGCGCAGGCAACACCCACGCCGGCCTCTACATCCAGATCGTCGGCTACTGGATCATCGGCCTCCCCATCGGCTACCTCTTCGCCTTCCGCCTCCACTACGGAGCCGTAGGCCTCTGGCTCGGTCTCTGCGCCGGACTCGTCGTCGCCGGCCTTACCCTCACCGCCACCTGGCGCCACACCACCAAAAAACTCCGCGCCACCCTCCCCCACCAACTCTCAAAAATCTAAAGCCGCAACCTAAGGCCCCAGCCCCTCAACCTCCAGCCCCACCCGCGTCTTCGACCGTGTCGTCAATGTCACCGCCGAAGCCACAATCAATCCTCCCCCAACCCAAGCACTCGGCCCCAGCCGCTCTCCCAGCACAAACACCCCCAGCAGACTCCCCATCAGCGGCTCCATATTCAACAACACACCCGCCTGCGAAGCCGGAACCTGCGTCATCCCCCAGTTCCACAGCAGCGTCGTCGTCGCCGTACACAACACCCCGCTCCCCGCCAACGCCAGCCACGCCTTCACCGACACCCCATGCACCGGCGGCATCCCATACTTCACCGGCACCCACACCATCAGCATCAACGTCCCCAGCAGCAACCCATACGCCGTCACCACCACCGGCGAGTGCCTCTCCATCAACCGCTTATTCAGCAGAATCCAGAACAGCGCAATCGTCAGCGACACCACCACCAGCAGATCTCCCTTCAACGAAGCCCCGCCCACACCATGCTTTCCTCCCAGCGCAATCAGCGCCGCCCCGCACGTCGACCCCGCCAGCGCCATCCATCCCACCCGGTCCATCCGCTCATGCGCAAACGCCGCCGCCCCCACCGCCAACAGCACCGGCATCGTCCCCACCATCAGCGAAGCGTGGCTCACCGTCGTAATCGACAGCGCATAAAACTGAATCAGAAACTGCAGCGGCACCCCAAGAAACGAAGCGATCAGCAGCAATCCCCACTCGCCCCCGTTCAACCCCGGCCGATGCGTCACCAGCAACGGCAGCAGCACCACCAGCGCAAACAAAAACCGGTACAGTACCATATGCGCGAAGCCCATCTCCATCAGCGCAATCTTGCCGAAGAAAAATCCGCACCCCCACAACGAACTAGCCATCGCGCACGCCGCAAACCCCAGCGCCCGCCTCTTCTCTAAAACCGCCATACATTCACTCTCGCACACCCCACAAAAGAAAACGGGAGAGCAAGCCGAAGCCGCTCTCCCGATCACAACCAAGCTACTAGTCTCTAAGCTGCCGCTACCAGACCCTGCAACTCTGCACCGGCACCATCGGCGAACCCTTCTTGCATCCAAATGCCGCCGCAAATCCCGGCTGATTCACAATCGCGCCATTCGCGCGGAAGTGGTCTGGAGAGTGGGGATCCGTCAGCACCTGATTCCTCACCTGCTCCGGCCGCGAGTTCTCGCAGTAGTTCTGCGCGAAGCCGATGTAGAACCGCTGCGGAGACGTATAGCCGTCCTTCTTCGCCGCAAGGTCCACACCCTCCTTCTTCGCCCGGTCCAGATAAGCGATATACGCCAGCACCAGCCCACCGTTATCCGCGGTGTTCTCGCCCAGCGTCAGCTTGCCGTTCACCTTCACATCATCGACCGCCGTAAAGCTGCCGTACTCGTTCACCAGGCAGTCGGTGCGCGCCACGAAGTTCTTCGTATCGTCCGCCGTCCACCAGTCGTTCAGGTTGCCCTTGCCGTCGAACTTCTTGCCCTCATCGTCGAACCCATGCGTCAGCTCGTGCCCAATCACCGCACCGATGTGTCCATAGTTCACCGCATCGTCTTCCTTCGAGTCATAGAACGCCGGCTGCAGAATCCCGGCAGGGAAGTTGATGTCATTCATGCTCGGATCGTAGTACGCGTTCACCGTCGGCGGCGTCATCCCCCACTCGCCATGGTCCACCGGCTTGCCGATCTTCGCCAGCTGACGGTCGTTCTCAAACTCATCCGCGCGTATCTTGTTGCCCAGCGGATCTTCCGGCTTAATCTCCAGCTTCGTATAGTCTCTCCACTTGTCCGGATAGCCGATCTTGTTCGCCACCAGGTGCAGCTTCTCCTTCGCCTTCACCTTCGTCTCAGCCGACATCCACTCGCTCTGGTCGATGTCCTGCTCCATCGCGGCCTCAATGTCATGAACCATCTCCAGCATCTTCGCCTTGCTGTCTCCAGCAAAGTACTGCGCCACATACACCTTGCCCAGCGCCTCGCCCAGCGCGCCGTTTACGGAGTTCGAGCAGCGCTTCCATCGTGCCGCCTGCTCCGGCTGTCCTTCAAGCTTGCGGCCATAGAAGTCGAAGTTCTCTTCATCGAACCGCTTCGGCATCCGCCCAGCCATCGCCGTCAGCAACTGGTACCGCATATAAGCCTTCAGCGTCTCCAGGTCCGTCGCGTTGACCTCCTTCACCAGCGCAGGGAAGAAATCCGGCGTCGCATTGTTCAACTCGCTCACACGCGGCGAGTGAACCGCATCCTGAAACGCCCCAAAGTCCACGCCCGGTATCGTCGCCTCGAACGTAGCGATCGGCTGCAGATGATACGTCTTCTCCGGATCTCTCATCTCCGTTACTGTCATCGAAGCCTTCGCCAGCGTCGTCTCAAACGCCATCATCGCGTCGGCATCCTTCTTCGCCTGCTCCGGCGTGCTTCCCGCCAGCGTCAGCATCTTCGCCACATGGTCCACATACTGCTGCCGCAGCTCTACATCCTTCGCGCCCGTGCGCAGGTAGTAGTCCCTCTCCGGCAATCCCAGCCCGCCCTGCTGCACTGCCGCAATCTGCTTCGCCGCATCCTTTAGGTCCTGCTGTTCGCCATAGCCGAAGAAAACAGTCACGCCCATCCGCTGTAGCTTGCCCACCACCGCCGGCAGCTGGTCCTTGCTCTTCAACGCATCGATCTCATGCAGCAGAGGCTCCACCGGAGCCAGTCCCTTCTGTTCGATCAGGTCCGTATTCATGCACGCCTTGTAGTAGTCGCCGATCTTCTGCTCATCCGGTGACCGGCCCGCGCCTCCCGCCGCCGCCTTGTTCAAAATCCCATTCAGCGACTGCGTATTCACGTTGTACAGCTCATAAAACTGGTCCACTCCCGCCTGGTCCGCAGGAATCGGATGGTTCGCCGCAAACTTTCCGCACGCAAACTTGTAGAAGTCGTTGCAGGGGTCCACCGTCGTATCAATCGACGTCTTATCGAAGCCTGGAACGGGCAGATAAACCTGCGTCGGCTTGCTGCTGTCGACCGCGATCTCGACTCGTTGCGCAACGCCCGTGCTCCAAGCTCCAGCCGCCATCAACGCAACCGCCACACGCAACGCAGCCCGGCGTCCGTCCTTGCCTGCCGCTAACTCCCGTCCAATCATCATTTCTTCTCCTATTTGCTACAAAGCTTTTGTATCACCTGGCCCATACCACCCACCAACTTCACGGCTCCCGATGCACACCTTGGCGCAGTTCCTTCGTCTGTGAAACATTAGTGTACGAACGATCGAATAAACAGGGATACGCGCCCTCCGCCATGTTGGTTCCCACGCACCCAAATTCGACCCCACACCGCCGCTCCCGTCTCCCGTTGCCCGGTCTGTCCCTATTCAGTCTGATCCTCTTCGGCATCCTCGCCTCAGCCCCACTCCACGCCAAAGGCCCCGCCGCCCCCCAGCGCATCCCCCTCGACAGCCTCGGCTTCCAGAGTCTCTCCCCGCAATTCCTCCTCAGCGGCAGCTCCATGCTCACGCTCCACTACGTCGACGGCCAGCACCTCCTCATCACCTTCAACGCCCGCCACCTCATGACCCGCCTGCCCGACGAGCCCGAAGACGACATGGACCGCAACGTCGACGCCGTCCTCCTCGAGCTTCCCTCAGGCCACATCCTCGCCCGCACCACCTGGCGCCTGCACGATCACGGCCAGTACCTCTGGAGCCTTGGCCACGGCCAATTCATCCTCCGCGTCCGCGACTCCCTCACCCTCTTCGCGCCCCTCGCCAACCTCGTCTCCGGCCAGCCCTTCGCCGAGCGCAAGTTCCTCAACTCCGTCGACCGCACCATCGCCACCATCCTCCTCTCGCCCGACGCCGACCTCCTCATCATCGAATCCCGCAAACGCACCCCACCCGCGCCCAAGCCTGTCGACCCGCTCTCCACCCCCCGCCAGACCGGACTCATCGAACGCGAACCCTACCGCGCTCCCGTCCAGGTCAACTTCTACCGTCTCCTCTGGCAGGACGACACCGTGATCCCCAAATCCGCCGGCCGCGTCGTCACCCGATCCACCGGCATGATCCCCGCCACCGCCTCCGGCTATCTCGCCATCGTCGACCAGGGCCGCCAACACTTCGCCTTCGACTTCCACTCTTACACCGGCAAGATCGACGAGCTCGCCCCGCTCGACTCCACCTGCCCCCCAGCCCCCCTCTTCGTCAGCCACAGCGAGTTCATCGCCTTCGCCTGTCACGAAGGCCAGGGCCTCCACGTCCTCGGCGGCTTCAATATGCGCGGTGAAGAGATGTGGGAGCAGAACCTCTACGGAGACTACCTCGCCCCCTCCCTCGTCTTCGCCCCCGCCAGTGGACGCTTCGCCTTCAGCCGCATCCTCGCCCACTCCACCCTCGTCCCCGACCAGCCCGTCAGCGCCGACGAGATCCAGTCCCAGACCGTCGTCGTCTACCAGACCAACTCCGGCAAACAGATCCTCCGCGCCGAGTGCTCCCCCGTCGAACGCGCCGGCCAGAACTTCGCCCTCGCTCCCGACGGCCTCTCCCTCGCCGTCGTCCACGCCGACGCCATCGAGATCTACGCCCTCCCCGCCCTGTCCTCCAAAGAGCAAGCCGAAGTCAAGCTAGCCGAAGCCTCCGCACCCCCGCCAAACGACATCCCCGTCCACTTCGGAAGCGAGTCCGCCCAGGCCATCGAGGCCGACTCCTCCACCCCCGACAACCCCTCCACCGCACCCGCCCCCCC
>NZ_LMUR01000018.1:1868632-1972207 GCF_009765825.1 Granulicella sp. L60
CCCCACCCCCCGCCAGCCAGGCCTCCGGAGACGCCCTCCCCGAGCAGCCGCGCAAGCCCCCCACCCTCTACACCCTGCCCACCGACAAAGTCCCCAACGCCGAACCCTCAAACGCCGACCCCCGGCAATAAAAGAAATACCGGCTGATCCAAAGATCCCGCAAGAGAGATCCCGCGAGCTCTAATCAAGTCGCAAAAACGTAAGCAAAAAAGGGCCAGCCGCAGTCTCCCGCAGGCCAGCCCTTCCAAATAAATAAAACCTTCGCGTATCTTCGCGATCCAGCTAACTCCGCGCCGCCATCAGCGGCAGGGAACTAAGCAGCCTTCTTCGTCGCGACAGCCTTCACACGCGCATTCAGCCGGCTCTTGTAGCGGCTCGCGGTATTCTTGTGCAGAACGCCCTTCTGAACGCTCTTGTCCAGCAGAGACGCGGTCGCGCGGTACTGTGTGGTTGCTACGCTGTGGTCGCCCTTGGCGATCGCCTCGCGCAGCAGACGCAGCGTGCCGCGCAGCTTGCTCTTGTTGGCGCGGTTCACCGCGGTCTTCGTTACGGTCTGACGTGTGCGCTTCAACGACGAAACATGATTTGCCATAAACTCTCTTCTCTCAACCCGTACGCTTGTAGGGGAAAATGGGATGCAGATCCAAGGCCAGTGCGACTCTCGATCTTAGTCACAACCTTGAGCGACAGACATCTGCCCTGCCGCACTCCTGCAATATCTAAGTCTACGGAAACCTCGCCCTCCGGTCAACCATTGTCTCGCCCAAATCATCCCATCTTCCATCCTTATGGATCGACCCGGTCCCATCCCGATTCACCCCCACCCATCTATTCATCATTTGCCGCTTGACGTCATCTTCCCCACGTTCTACTCTTTGCCCATCGACGACACTGTTTTGGCATCTCTCGCCAACCCGGTCGCAGTCACAAAGCGCAGCCAACGCGCTACACGTCATTGCCTGTCCACCCCCCTGCCAACTCCCAAGTCAACCTGTCGTAATCCCAACCCAGCTTCGCCTGACGGAGGTCAGCTCACGAATTGATCAAAAAATCCCTGGAAATCACCCCTGGCATTGAGCCCCTGTACGGGACCCACGACGAAAACCTCCGCCTCCTCGAGGACAAACTCAACGTCACGATCGATCTCCGCTCCGACGCCATCCACGTCACCGGCGACACCGCCAGCGTGGCCCGTGTCGAACAAATCTTCACCGACTTCGACGCTCTCCGCAAATGCGGCGTCAACCTCCACAACGGCGAACTCAACGGTATGCTCAAGCTCGTCGTCGCCGACCCCGCCACCACCCTCAAATCACTCGTCGACACCGGCAAACAGCGCTCCGCTGGCGTCAAACGCATGGTCCAGCCCCGCTCCCCCAACCAGCGCAAGTACGTCGAAGCCATCGAACAGTCCGACATGACCTTCGGCCTCGGGCCCGCCGGCACCGGTAAAACCTACCTCGCCGTCGCCATGGCCGTCGCCGCCCTCGTCTCCAAAAAAGTCTCTCGCATCATCCTCGTCCGTCCCGCAGTCGAAGCCGGCGAACGCCTCGGCTTCCTCCCCGGCTCGCTTCAGGAAAAAGTCGATCCCTACCTCCGTCCCCTCTACGACGCCCTCTACGATCTCCTCGACCCCATGAAGGTCGATAAGCTCCTCGAGTCCAACGTCATCGAGGTCGCCCCCCTCGCCTTCATGCGTGGCCGCACCCTCTCCGACGCCTTCATCATCATGGACGAAGCCCAGAACACCACCATGGAACAGATGAAGATGTTCGTCACCCGTCTCGGCAACAACTCCAAGGCCGTCATCACCGGCGACCTCACCCAGACAGATCTCCCCAACCCCAAGAAGTCCGGCCTCCTCGAAGCCCTCCACGTCCTCGACGGCGTAGAAGGCATCAAGTTCTGCCACTTCGAAGACGTAGACGTCGTACGCCATCACCTCGTCCAGCGCATCGTCCGAGCCTACGACAGCTACGGCAAGGCCCAGCAGCAGCTTCCGCTTCCCATCGGCGACGTAGCCCTCCCCGACCCTAATCTCGCCTCCGCGGCCAAACCCATCTCGAAACCTCAATAAATTCAATCCATCTGCGATAAAATCACCAACAGGGGGCAAATCCAGCCCCCTGTTGTTATTTAGCACCCGCTCTCTACGATGATCACCATCGAACCTCCGAGTACTATCCCCATCCCCGCGCTCTCCGCGTCCGGCCTCACGCGCTTCCTCAACCGTGCCCGCCAGGCCGTCGATCTCCCCGGCGAAGTCGAAGTCCTCCTCACCGGCGACGCCGAGCTCAAGCGTCTCAACCGCTCCTTCCGCAACAAGAACAAAGCCACCGACGTCCTCAGCTTCCCTGCGCCTCCGCCCTTCAAAGGCCAGCCCGGACCCCACCACGCCGGCGACCTTGCCATCTCCCTCGAAACCGCCGCCCGCCAGGCCGCCTCCTACGGCCACACCCTGCGCGACGAGGTCCGCATCCTCCTCCTCCACGGCCTCCTCCACCTCTCCGGCCTCGACCACGAGACCGACAACGGCCAGATGGCCGCCCGCGAAGCCACCCTCCGCCGCGAGCTCCGCCTCCCCAACACCCTCATTGAAAGAACCCAAACACCAAGCATCAAAGCCCCCGCAAGACCCAAAACCAAGAAGCCAGCAACCAAAAGAGCAATCAAGAAGCCCGCAACCAAAAAAGCACCCAAGAAAATAACCAAGCCAGTAATCAAGAAAACGAGGCGGACCAAATGATCCCCGCCTACGCCTACACCATCGCTCTCGTCGTCCTCCTTGCCATCCTCGCCCTGGCCGCCTACGTCGACCGCATCTACTCCGAGATGGGTAAGTTCCTCGCCCGCGGGTATCAGGACAACATCGACTCCTGGGAAGAAGTCGTGGAACCCCGCCTCCGCCTCGGCCGCGAGTCCATCGCTCTCTCCGCCTCCGTCCTCCGCCAGCTCTCGCTCGCCGCCCTCGCCCTGCTCTCCGGCCTCCGCCTCTACGCCCATACCACCCTCGTCCCCTCGCTCGCCCGCACCCCCACCACCCTCGAAGTCGTCCGCGCCGTCTGCGAACTCATCCTCCTCATCCTCATCTTCGACCGCCTCCTCCCCCAGATCCTCTTCACCCGCACCGGTGGCCTCTGGATCAACCACATCCGCCCCATCCTGCAGGCGCTCTTCTATCTCATCCTTCCCGTCACTCTCCTCCTCGGCCTGCTCCTCTCCATCGCCGCCCTCGCCGAACCGGAAGACGACACCGAAGAAGACCACCCCTCCGAGGCGATGGACGCACTCCTCGAAGCCGGCGAAGAAGAGGGCATCCTCGAAGAGTCCGACCGCGAACTCGTCCGCTCCGTCGTCGAGTTCGGCGACAAGATCGTCCTCGAAGTCATGACCCCGCGCCCCGAGATCTTCGCCGTCCCCGGCACCCTCCCCCTCCAGCAGTTCACCGCCGAGGTCAACGAACACGCCTTCTCCCGCGTCCCCGTCCACTCCGGTTCGCTCGACCACATCACCGGCATCGCCTTCGCCCGCGACCTCCTCCGCATCGACGACACCGAGGCCACCTCCCTCACCGTCGCCAACATCCAGCGCCCCGCCGCCTTCGTCCCCGAGACCAAAAAAGTAGCCGAACTCCTCCGCGAGATGCAGCGCGAAAAGCAGCACATGCGCATCGTCATCGACGAGTACGGCTCCGTCGCCGGTCTCGTCACCATCGAAGACCTCCTCGAAGCCATCGTAGGCAACATCGCCGACGAGCACGACGAACCCGAGGCCGACGACACCCCCATCCGCGAGCCCGACGGCGCCTACGTCGTCACCGGCTCCTTCGAGCTCTCACGCCTCCGCGACCTCTTCGCCGACCAGTTCGAATCCCCCAACCGCAACAGCCGCCCCGCCGAAGACGGCGAACCCCACGACCCCGAAGATTCAACTCCCGACCAACCCGAATCAAACCTCACCCGCACCTTCAAAGAAGATCAGGAATCCCGAGACAGCCGCGAATCTCGCGACACCCGCGAATCCCGAGAGCCTCGCGACACCCGCGACGACCCCACCGCCCTCCGCCTCCCCGAGCACTACGAATCCACCACCCTCGGCGGCCTCGTCTCCGAGATCACCGGCCACATCCCCCTCCCCGGCGAAGTCGTCGAAGAAGACGGCCTCCGCCTCGAAGTCCTCGCCAGCACCGACCGCCGCATCGACCGCATCCGCGTCAGCCTCATGTCCCCACCCAGCTACGAAGCCGCGAAGTAGCGCCAGATTCCACGCCACCGCCCACATAGTATCTAGCCCGTATCGACATCTAGCCTGAACATAAGTGATGGATCGATATTGAAAGTATCAGCCTGAGCATCTTTGATGGATTGATAGAAGGCGTCATCCTGAGCGGAGTCTCTCGCAGTTTCATCGCGAGAGGCGCAGTCGAAGGACCTGCCACTGGCTCAACGTGCCAATGCTCTCTCCTCATCTCGCACCACATCCGGGACAGCCCCGCATCGTTCCATAGGTCGATACCACCTGGATGTGGATTTAGATGTGGACCCCCAAGGCCTTTGCTTCTGAGGTAACCCAAGGCTTTAGCCTTGGGCCTCCCAGCCCTCACCGAAAAGGGGCTTTAGCCCCTGGGGCATGCCTTCATTTATATCTGTCCCTACCGAAGAACTGCCCACCCAAAATAAATCTCAAAAACCTGGCGTACTCTTCACCACCCCAAAAGCGTCCAGCGAAACACCATCAACTCACCACAAACTCACCACCAAAACACCACACCGTACCACCCGCTTTTCACCAAAACCCCAACAAAACACCACAACCAACCCACCCAAAAAAACCGCTAACAACTCCGCCTGTACTCGCCCGACTTCCCCCCGCTCTTACGCAGAAGAACCACCTCGCGAATCCGAATCCCCTTATCCAGCGCCTTAGTCATGTCATACACCGTAAGCGCCGCCACCGTAGCCGCCACCATCGCCTCCATCTCCACCCCAGTCCCCGCAACCGTCGCCGCCGTAGCCTCGATCGCCACGCCACCCTCCACCACCTGCGCCTTGATGTCCACAAAACTCAACGCCAATTGATGACACATCGGGATCAGATCCGACGTCTTCTTCGCCGCCTGAATCCCCGCGAACCGTGCCACTTCCAGCGGATTTCCCTTCGGATTCTGCGGAAGCGCAGCCAGCACCTCATCCGACAGCTCCACAAACGCCGCCGCCACCGCCTCCCGCCGCGTCGCCTCCTTGGCCCCCACATCGACCATGTGCGCCTCGCCCGCATGGTTGTAGTGCGAGAGATGAAGCGGAATCGTCCGCAAAGGCGGAAACCCAGCCTCCTTGCCCAAGGGCTCAGGAGCGTCATCCATCAACTGTTCGGAGGTATAGTCCACGTCGTCCATCACACCAGCCTACCGCAACATCCCCGGCCTTAGCGATACAGCCTAACGCAGCAGCCTAAGCCTAGCGCAGCAGCACCGTAACAATCTCCCCCACCCCAAACCGTTCTTTCTCCGGAGGTAGCACCGCATAGCAGTTCGCTCTCGCATTCGCCGTCAGATCACCCGACCCATGCCACCCCACCAGCCTCACCTCCGGCCGCACCCTATCCGGCGTCAGCCGCGCCGGCAAAACCCGCATCAATCCAGCCTTTCCCTCCACCTCCTCCGCCAAGGTCGCCTGCACAAAACGCGGACCCTGCACCCCGGCCCCGCCCATCGCCCGCAGCAGCGGTTCCACAAAACAATGAAACGTCACCTGCGCCGAGATCGGATTCCCCGGCAGCCCAAAGAACAAGCACTCCCGCCCCACCCCGTCGCTATCTTCGAACTTCGGTAGCCTGCCAAAGACCACCGGCTTTCCCGGCTGCATCTTCACCCCAGTAAAGAAAAACTCAGCGCCAAACTCCGCAAGCACCTCCTCCACCAGGTCGTACTTGCCCATCGAAACCCCACCCGAAAACAGCAGCAGATCAGCCCTCCGCCCAAGCGACACCCGATCCCGCAGCTCCTCCCTCACATCCCGCGCAATCGCCATCCGCTCCCCCACTCCACTCGCGGCATCCACCAGCGACTTCAGCGCATAGCTATTCGAGTTGCGAATCTGCTGCGCCCCAGGCACCTCGTCCAACTCCACCAACTCATCCCCCGTAGACACAATCGCCACCCTCGGCCTGCAAAACGCCGGCAGCTCTGCATAGCCGCAAGCCGCCGCCAGCGCGATCTCCGCTCCTCCAACCACCGTTCCCGCCGCCAACACAGCCTCGCTCGCCCTGGCCTCACTTCCACGCGGAACGACGTTCTCACCCCGCCGAATCGCCCGCCCATCCATCAGCCGAATCGCATCCCCATCCCGCTCCACATGCTCGACCATCACCACGGCGTCCGCACCCTCCGGCATCGGCGCCCCCGTCATAATCTCCACCGCCGCCCCCTGCTCCAGCGCCCCTCCATTCCACCGCTCTCCCGCCCGTACCAACCCCACCACACGCAGCGCTGTCCCCGTCGAATCCACCGCCCGCACCGCAAATCCGTCCCGCGTCGAACGATCAAACGGAGGCTGATCCCGATCCGCCTTCACCTCCTCCGCCAACACCCGCCCAAAGCACTCCAGCAAATCCTTCGTCTCACAAGCAGGCTTCCTTGCCTCTATCGCAAACTCTGCGGCATAACCCAGCACAATCTGAAGCGCCTCATCGAACCCAACCACATTCGCTACAGTCATCCTCATCACCCTTCACAAACAGAAAAGCCCCGAGCACTCTGCCCGGGGCCGTCTGACTTCATCCAGCGTCTATTTCTTTCCTGCCTTATAGCTCGACTTCACCGGCGCGCCGATACCCTCGAGGATTCCCTTGACGTCGGCAGCGTGCGGGCCATCCGGCGCAAGTTCAAGGTACTGCTGATAAGCCTCGACGCATCCCGGAGGAGCCACAATCTTCTGTGTCTTCGGGTCCACCGTCGCCTGCGGAATCAGAGCCTGCCCCTTGATGTAGTACGCATCGGACTTCTTCGGATCGGCAGCGATCGCCTTGTCCGCCGCTGCGCCCGCCTCAACCAGCTTGCCTGCGTTATACAGTGTGGCCGCTTCGTTGAAGTAGTACATCCCGGCGTTGGTCGGCACCGTCTTGGCCGCATTCTCATACGCATCGGCCGCATCCTTGACGTTGCCGCTCTTGGCCTCCGCACTGCCGAGCTGGTTATAAGCCGCCGCAGTAACCTCCGGGTTCGGCTTCTTCGACGCAGAGTTCAGATCGATGCCCTTCTTATACGAGGTAATCGCATCGTTGTACTTCTGCACAATCGCCGGATCGCTCGGCGATGTTCCAGCCGTCTTCGCAGCCTTTGCTGCAGCGTCCGCCCCGCCAAGCTGCGCGTCGCCCAGCGTCACCCACAAGATGCTCTCGTCTGGCTTCGTGGTAGTCGCCTGCTGCATCGTGGAGATCGCCGAGTCGAAGTTGCCGGCCTTGATGTCCGCCCTCGCCTGCGTCAGCTGGCCATTCAGATTCTGAATCTTGGAGTTGGCCGCCGCCACATCGGCGTTCTTCTTCTTGTACTCTTCAAGCTGCTTCCGTTCTTCCGGAGTCATCTTGTCGAGATACTCCTTGCGAGACATATCGAAGTTCACAGCCTTGTCGTCGCCCGTTGCCAGGACCACGCTATCGACGAAGTCCAGGCTCTTGTCATCCTGGAAGACGATTGCGACGTAGTTGCCCGGCGCAATTCCCGCGCCCTTATAGTCGCCGTTCTGGTCGATCTGAAATACAAACGGATACTTGCGATCCTTCGCCTCCGAAGAGCGATCCGTCGTCAGTCTGACCTCGCCCTTGGTGAGCGGCTGTCCGATCGCATTGCTCACATGGCCGTGAATGCTCGCCGTTCCCTGCGCCATCAAGCGTGCGGGTTGGGCCATCGCCAGGACGACCAGCAAAGCCACTGCCAGAGTGCTGCTTACCTTCAATCCAATTCGTTTCATGCTGTTCTTCTCTCCTGGCCCATCCATGCGGGCATATCTCTTTGCTGCAAACAACTCACTCAAGCACTGCCTGCTCAAATTTCGATGCTTAAAATCAACCTCGCGCGATCGCATACGGTATAGGATCGACCGCACCGGCCTCCCGAAACGCGCGCAACCGCAGAACGCAGCTCTCGCATACGCCGCACGCCTCAGTCTCACCGGAATAGCAAGACCAACTTACATGGAACGGAGCGCCCAATTCAACTCCCAGCCCCACGATCTCGCTCTTGCGCATCCGGATCAGTGGCGTTTCGATGCGGATATCGCCCTCTTTCGTGCCCATCCGGATAAGCTGATTGAACGCCTCATAGTACGCTGGCCGACAGTCCGGGTAACCCGAGCTGTCCTGCTCCACCGCCCCGATAAACACCGTCTTCGCGCCCAGCACCTCCGCCCAACTCACCGCTGCGGAGAGAAAATGCGCGTTGCGAAAGGGAACATACGTCACCGGAACTTCGCTCCCAATCGCTTCATCATTCGCCGGAGCGTCCGGCACGTCGATCGTGTGATCCGTCAACGCCGAGCCTCCGATCTTCCGAAAGAGGTCGATCTTCAGGTGCATCAGCTCCCGCGCTCCAACGATATCCGCAACCGCCTGCGCTGACCGCAACTCCCGAGCCTCGGTGCGCTGGCCGTAGCTGAAATGAATCGCATACACATCGTAGTCCCGCGCCGCCAGGGCCGCGCAGACGCACGAGTCCATCCCGCCCGAAAGGCTCACCACCGCGCGCGGACGTACGGGCTCAACGCTCATCGTCCACCATTCCCAACTCGTCTCGTTCCTCTTCGGTCAGCGCGTCTCCCTCGTCGCCCAGCAACTGACGCGCAGCCTCTTCGTCCTGCTTATGAACCAGCAGCCGCGCACGAAACGCCAGTGCCAGCAGGCTATTCGCGTTCTCTCCCTGCAAAAAGCACTCAATGCCCGCAGACTCGAGCATCCCCTTCGCCATCTGCGCGTTCACCGGCTCGAGAAACTTTCCCACGGTTACAAACTTATCCGGATCCATCACAACATCTGTCATCGCCGCTCGCTCACTCGTCCTACTTCGTCTCGAACGACTGCAGGTGGAACGTAATCGTCCCCCAGAACAGCCGAGCCTGAATCTGCACCGGCATATGCCGCGCATCATCCGTATACCAAACCCAGATATGTCCGCGGTTCTTCACAATTCCTTCATCCGCGGTCGGCTCCACCTTGATCGTCTGGAAGGTTCCCGCAGGCGTTTTGATCTCTTCCTTTGCCTCGACCTTCATCGCAACCGTCACCGTGCGCATCGAGTCCGCAAGAGGGAACCGGACGCTCTGTCCCACCGCCATCGGCTGCGACGCCGCATAGAAGATCGCCGAGAGCGAATCCGTCACGCAGGCCGGAATCGAAGCCGTCAGATCCTTCGAAGTCCCCTTCACCAGGTTCTTCTCCGTCTGCCTCTGCTTGCCCTGCGCATAGTCAAAGTTCAGCTCGCTCGAGACCTTGCGCCGGCCCTCCTGCAACTGCTTGCTGAAGCCCGTCGAGCAGCCTGTCTTCATATCAAACCCAGACTGAAAGCGATCGACCACCGGAAAGAGCATCGTCACCGCGCCGATCGTATCGGCCGTAGCCGTAATCTTCTGCACCGTTCCCTGCTGCTCCAGTTGAAACACCGCGGTTCCGGCCGTGAACACACGCCAGTCCACCGTAAACGTCAGCGTCTGCTTCGCCGGAAACACGTAACCCGGTGGAGGTGGCTGCAGCGTCGGAATCACCACCGGCTGCGGCGCAGGCTTCGGCCCCAGTCCAAGTATCTGCGCTCTCGCGGCCAGCGAGCCGGAAGAACTCAGAAGCAAAATCATCAACCCCGGGAAAAATCGTTCCAGCTTCAGCAAAGGCAGCACTCGCAGCGGTTTGAAGTTTTGGTGGGCCGTTCGCACCAGCCCCACGCCTTCAGCGCAGACTCCCCATCACCGCGTGGTGATGCAGAAGAAGCCGGACCGCCAGCGCCACATAAATCGCGCCAGCACCCATGAGAGCATTGTACTCGCGGTGATGCCTCCACTGCTCCGCCGAGAACCTTCCGCCGCTCGCGTTCTCATGTGCGGGAAACTCCGCAGGCGTCAGTCGTGGCAGCAGCCGTGGAACCTTCGCGGCATACGCATCGAAGTCCGGGAAGTGCTCGCGCAGGTATGTCTCTTCGCTTCGGATCGTAGGCAGATAGATCACCGCAAAGAGCGCCGTCAGCGCAATCAGGATCACCCAACTCGCCGCCGCCGCCGCAAATCCGAACGCAATCAGCATCGATCCCAGATATAGCGGATTCCGCGTATACGCATACGGCCCCGTACGCGTCAGCTCGCGATTCTTCCGAACGTATCCAGCCGCATAGGCCCGCAGCCACACCCCCGGAACCACCAGCAGCAGGCTCATCAGCATCGTGCGCCACGTCGGCTGCGCCAGCCAAAGAAAGACCGCGGCAAACACAAACCCCAGCGGCACGCGGATACGCCTCGCGATCCTCTGCCACCTCGTTCTCTCGCTCACGCCTTCACCGTATCCTGTCCGGCACGCAGCAGCGCGAACGCCGCCTCCGTCACCTCTTCTACCCTAATCTGCATCAGCCCCTGCTCCGTCTCCGCCCGCCGCGAGTGATCTCTCCTGCTCGAACCGTGCCGCAGCACCCGCACCCTGTCTTCCCTCATCCCATAAGGCCCATTGCGCTCTGGATCCGTCGGCCCAAACAGCCCCACCACCGGCCTGCCTAACGCCGCCGCAAGATGCAGCGGTCCCGTATCTCCCGCAATCACCACACGCGCCCTTCGCGTCAACGCAATCATCTGCCCGACAGAGCAGGGAACCACCACCGCCGCTCCACCACTAGCCTCCACCACGCGCCGCGCCGCCTCATCCTCCGCCGAAGCTGCATTCACCAGCGTCCGAAACCCAGCCTGCCCCAGTTCCGCCGCCACCGCACCATATCGCTCCGCCGGCCATTGCTTCGCGCCCCATCCAGCCGTCGGCGCCATCAGCGCGAACCCATCCCCAGACTTCTCCACCAACTCATCGCACCATAGCTCCGCTGCCGCATCCACTGGCAGCATCACCTTCGCAGGCCGCAACACCTCGCCCACAGCCCCGCCCAGCAACTCGCAGCCCTGCTCCACCACATGCGCCGCCTCCACCTTCACCCGCAGTCCATAAAGCCACGCCGCCGCAGCCTCCCGAGGCTCCGCCAGCCCCGCAAAGACTCCCGCTCCCGCCATCCGTCCTATCACCGCCGACCGTATCGCCCCTTGCATATCCACGCAGACGTCATACTGCGCCCCTCGCAGATCCTTCCGCAGCCCGCGAATATCTACCATCGTCGACACCGCCAGCGGTCTCTTCTTCCACTCCCGCGTCGGCACCGAGATCCACCTGTCGATCAGAGGTCTTCTCTCATCGCGCTGGGAAAACCTCCACTCCGGATCATGAATCTCCGGCTGAGCCTCCAGCAGCTCGCTCCACCTCGGCTCAATCGCCCAGTCGATCTGCCACTCCGGATGCCGCTCCCGCAACGCCGTCACCGCAGGCATCGCGTGGAGCACGTCTCCCATCGCGCCAATCCGCACAATCAAAACGCGCAGAGGACGACCCTCCCGCTCTTCACCCGTGCTCTGTGACAACCTGGATTCCGTGGTCAAGCGTTCATTTTCTCACGCACGAAGACATGAAGACATGTCCTGCCGGACGAGCCGCTTACTCAGCGGGAGGTCACTTCGTGACGTGTATACCTTGCCGTGGTGCCACGCGCACTCTATTCCTCCCGATGGTCGGAATCTAAAGCCGACCAACGGGAGGACCAACCGAAGGAGTACACAAGTCACGAAGTGACCACCCTCCGTGCAGGAGGCCCGTCCGGTAGGACACGCTTATCACCGCCTCCGTCGATCCAGCCTGTCCACCATCGAAACCAGCTGCGCCAGCGCATCCTGCTCCTCCACCAACTCCACATGCAGCCGCGCCACCACCACCGGCCCTACCGTCGCCAGCTTGTCCCGCATCGGCGGCGTCAACTTCACCGCATCCTTCTCCGTCGTCACCCACCCGTTCGCACCCACCCGCCGAGCCTCGCGCAGCAGCCGCGCCACATCCTCATCTTTGTAAACATGATGGTCCGCAAACCTCACCACCGCCGCTGGCTCATACCCCTCAGCCGCCAGCATCCCGGTAAAGTTCGCTGGCCTCGCAATCCCGCAAAACGCCAGCGGCACCGTCGGCAGCGCCACCCCACCACCCTCCCCCAGGCTCAACGTCCTCCGCACCACCCATATCGCGGGCGGGCGAGTTCCTTCAAACAATCCCGCCACCACGCTCCGCAGCCCCTCCGCCTCGTCCTCCCGCACCACCACCACATGTGCCCTTGCCAGCTCCGACAGCGGCTCCCGCAGATTCCCCGCCGGCAGCAGCCTGTCCTCCACATCCTCCAACGTCAACAGCACAATATCGATATCGCGAGCCAGCCGCCTATGCTGAAACCCATCGTCCAGCAGATGCACCACCATCCTCTCGCTCGGCTCACCCTGCTCCGCCATCACTCCCGCGCGAAAGCGATCCGCCCCCACGTACACTGGCACGCCCGACCGCTGCGCCAACAGCACCGGTTCGTCTCCATGCCACCGCGCATCGTCAAACGGCTCCACCCTCGCCACCGCGCCCGAGCTCCGCTTATACCCCCGCGTCAAAATCCTCACTGCATACCCGCGCCGCCGCAGAATCTGCGCCAGCATCAGCACCACCGGAGTCTTTCCCGCACCCCCGGCCGACACGCTGCCCACGCTGATCACCGGGCTCTCCAGCCTGCTCTGCTTCAGCCATCCCCGCCGAAACATCTCACGCTTCGCCGCCAGCACCGCGCCATATAGCGGAGCCAGAGGAAGCAGCAACGGCCTGCGCACCTTCATCGCCCCGCCCCATGCAACAAACCCATAAGCTCCCGCACCGTCCGCTCCGTAGCCCCCGCCTGCGCCTCATACACCCCGCGCCCGCGCTCACCAACCGCCTTCGCCGCCTCACGATCCGTCAACAGCTCCACCAACGTCCTCGCCAAATCCTCCCCATCCTTCACGATCCGAATCCCACCCGCAGCCCTCATCCGTTCCACCACATCCCGAAAGTTTTCATACGAAGCACCCATCACCACCGGCACCCCAAACTGCGCAGGCTCCAGCGGATTATGCCCACCCTTCGCCACCAGGCTTCCACCCACAAACGCCACATCCGCCAACCCATACACCGCCGCCAGATCCCCAATCGTATCCAACAGAATATTCCCGCCCGGTTTTACAGGCTGAGCCGTTCCCGCAATCAACTCGGTTGCGCGCACCGTGCCGAACTCCTCGCTCATTGAGTAAACCAGATCGAAACGCTCTGGATGACGAGGAGCCAGCACAAGTACCGTGCCCGGCACAGTCCTTGCAACCTCACTGCATGCATGAATCAGTACCGACTCTTCAAACTCATTCTTCGTCCCGACCGTACTCCCCGCAACGATCACCCGCCGCTTGCCTACCGCCTCCCGAATCAACTCCGCCACCCGACTCTGCTTCGGCGCCCGCACGTCATACTTCAAATTCCCCACCGCCCGCACCCTCTCCACGCGAGCACCCATCTCCACCAGCCGCCGCGCATCCTCCTCACTCTGCGCCAGAAACAGCCCCACCCGCCGCAGCATCCGTCCCCACACCCCACGCACCCTCACGCCACGCGCAAACGACCGATCGCTCACCCTCGCATTCGCCACCGCCACCGGAATCCCCGCCCTCTCGCACTCCACCAGCATCCTCGGCCACAACTCGCTCTCCATCAGCACCAGCATCTTCGGCCGCAGCGCCTTCAGATAAGCCCTCACCGCCCAGCCCAGATCCAGCGGATAAAAAAACACCCGCTCCATCCCAAACCGCTCTTTAGCCAAAGCCTGCCCCGTCGCAGTCGTCGTCGAAACCACCACCACCCACCCATCCCCCAGCGCCGCCGACAACTCCGCCACTAACCGCGTAGCCGCCAGCACCTCACCCACGCTCACCGCATGAACCCACACCACCTGTTTCCCCGCCACCACCGCCCGCAACGCCGCCGGAACCACCCCCAGCCGCCCCCGCAGCCCCGCACGATATCGCCCGCTCGTCGCCATCCGCGCCAGCCAGTACGGAGAGCCCAGCACCAGCGCCGCCAGCAGGAGCCAGCTATACCCGATCATCACGTCGTCTGGACCTCGCTTTACCTTGTGCGCCAGCGAAGATGATAATCAACTTGGCCATGAAGTCCCACCCCTTCTCCGGAAATTCGTTTCTACTAGTAACGACAGTCTTTCTTCTCACGGCCTATGCACACGCCGCCGACAAAAAAGCGCCACCCGCAAAATCCGCCAACCAGTACACCGTCTTCGACGCCCATCCCAAAGAACAAGTCACCGTCGCCGCCGACCCCTGCGACGATCCCAAAGACTGCGACTTCTTCCGCCTCCCCTACATCGAACACGGCTTCATTCCCATCCGTGTCGTCTTCACCAACGACAGCGATGCCGCTCTCTCCCTCGACGACGCCCGCATCCAGTTCATCTCCGTCAACAACGACGTCATCCCCGCCGCCACCCTCGACGACATCCAGCGCCGCCTCTTCTCCACCAAATCCGCCGTCGGCAAAAAAATCCCACTCCCCATGCCTCTGCCGCCCATCACCTTGCACGGCAAGCCCATGGACAAGCGAGTCACCCAGGACGACGCAGACTTCGGCTTCAACAGCACCATCGTCAACCCCCACAGCACGCTCGCCGGATACCTCTTCTACGACGTCCGCGAACTCGACGACCCAGCCCTCAAAGGCGCCTCCCTCTACGTCAAGATGGTCCACACCCTTGACGGCAAAAAGCAACTCTTCTCCTTCACCATCCCCTTCGACAAATGGCTCGCCGCCCAACCTGCCGCCAAACCCGCTACCCCGTCAAAATAATCCCCTTTTGCTTGTCCCTTTGTTTGTCATCCCGTAGGGATCTGCTGTTGCCTTTGCCGTTGCGTGTCCCTCCGTCTGTCCTTAGCAGGGATCTACTGCTCCTAACCACATCGACTAATCTGTAACCACACCAAAACATGCAAACCGACCTCAACCTCCGCCCCGCCACCCCCTCCGACGTCCCCCAGATCCTCGCCTTCATCCGCGCCCTCGCCGCCTACGAGCGCGAGCCCGACGCAGTCCTCGCCACCGAGGCCGATCTCCTCCGCGACGGCTTCGGCGAAACCAAACGCTTCCACTGCATCATCGCCGACCTCACCATCGACACCCACACCACCCCCGCCGGCTTCGCCCTCTACTTCTACAACTACTCCACCTGGCGCGGCCACGCCGGAATCTATCTCGAAGACCTCTACGTCAGCCCTGAGCATCGCGGGAAGGGAATCGGCAAAGCCCTCCTCGTCCGCGTCGCCGCCCTCGCCGTCGCCGAAGGCTGCCCCCGCTACGAGTGGAGCGTCCTCGACTGGAACCAGCCCTCCATCGACTTCTACCACTCCCTCGGCGCCGTCATGAAGACCGAGTGGAAGGGTATGCAAGTCTCCGGCGAAGCCCTCACCGCCCTCGGCGCTCAATCAAAAGAAAAATAGGGTCTCGATCCGAAATTGATTTAAACGAAAAGAAGTTAAACGAAAAAAGCAGGAGCACCCTCGCCCCTGCCTCTCTTCGTAGAACACTCCAGCTATGCGTTGGACTGCATAAAGCGTTGCTTCCCCTTGCGCGCCAGCACCGCGATCAAACCAGGCAGGCCAGTACCCAGCAACAGCAGCGAACCCGGCTCCGGAACCGGAGACGTCTCAACCGAGACCGAAAGCGCCTGGCCTTCGTTATCCGGCTCCAGCTTCGTCGAACCGAAGGAATCGCTGATCTCGTAGTCCAGGCCGACACCGGGAACCACACCATTGCTCCACAGATCGGCCGTGAATCCACCGGCTATATCGAAAGCCAATCCATAGATGTCCAGCACGCCGCCCGAGAACGGATAGCCCGGAGGTCCACCCGGCGTGTCGGGAGGGCACACCAGCGGCGAGTTTCCATCCGCATAGAACAAGTTGTCATACGAGAACCCGGCCTCCGTAAACGCAGGCGCCGGAAACGGCGGCGGTCCCGAAGGAGCAACCGTAGGCTCTAGCCCCGTAATCGCGCCCGAGAAGTTCGCGCCAGCGTTCGCGTCCGAAAAGTAACCGCTGATGCCGGTGATCACCTCGGTGCCGGCAGTCCCTGTCGGCGCAACCGTGATCGTGCCCGACGCTGTAATACCATTGCCGTTCACATTGAAGACGTACGAGTCGGCCCGAGCCGTCTGCGTACCGGCAAGAGCTCCAGCCAACACAAGCAGGGCAGGAAGAATAACGTTTGAGCGTAACGCTGCGTGTATTGAAGACGCGCTCCCGGATGTCCATGCCGACGAAGACGTACCTTTGCTGAATGCAATTTTCATGATTGCCCTCTGAAGATAGAAGTTGTTAGGGGCCCAGGAGTCGTGAAGGAAGCCAGCCTACCATAGTCCGGCATGGCTGGGCGCGAAGCCATCGTGAAGATCTACCAATTCTTTCGTAACACGAGCGCGTGCAATCGCCAGGGTAGTAACTACCATCGCCTCAGGCAAACGATTCCATGAGAAAGCGTTGTCCGCAAAGTCAGTCTCGAAGTTGCCGAAAAGAGGCGCCTCCACAGATCATGTGAACTACTGTCCAACTCGCCATGGCGAAGTTGTTGTCCAGCTTTGCAGCTCTTTCTTGGCCCAGTCATTCGACTTTCCCGTATGGCAGCTCGTGCATGGGTTCGGCACATTCGAACTCTCCGTCAGGTTCGGCGTTATGAAGCGGAACGTATGCGCATGCACAAAATTGTCCTTGATCGTTGCTTCAATCTTCGGCATGTGACAGGCCACGCACTCGCTCCCGGCGCTTCCCTCTGCGTGATGCGTATGGGCACTCACCCCGCCTTTCAGGCCCGCCGGATTCTGCATCTCCGCCGCATGGCAGCTCAGGCACAGTGCACTTCCCGGCAGCTTCAGGCTCGCCACATTCGCGTTACTGTGAACGTCGTGACAATCAAAGCACCGCAGTTCGCGGTGATACATGTTGCTCTGTACAAAATCATTGCCCTGCATCCGGTTCTTATGCGCCGTAAGATCGGCATATTGGTAGAAGTTGGTCACGCCAGGCCTCAGGTCTTCCAGCTTCCATACATCAGCCAGCCGCTGCCCCGGCAGATACCCCACCGGCCAGTCATACACCTTGCCATCGATCGAAGCGGCTACCGGGCGGCCCTGGCTATGACACTGAATACAGGTATCGTTCCCGCGCACATAGTCCAACGTCTCGGGGTTCACGATGTTCTGCTTTGTTGGATGCGCGACATGCAAGCTTCCCGGTCCGTGACACTTCTCACAGCCCACATTCCACTCCGTGACGGTTTTGGTGGCAATGTCATAGTTGACCGAGTGGCAACCGTCGCACGTCGGCCCTGTCGGTCGATCAAAGTTGCTGGGGCCATAGAACGGCAACCACCAGTCCGTCCCATTCTCCGCGTGATACGGCAACCACCGACTCTTCGCAATGTCCCACTGTGCAGGCAGCGGAAAGTAGTCATCGCCGCGCCTCGTAAAGTACCGCTGTTTCCACAGGCTGCCGTAGACGAACGCAACCTCATCCAGTCCGAACGTTCGCGCCGGGTCTGCCTTTGTGAAGTCCCCGAGTACAGCCTCAGGATGCGTCTTCGGGTTGCGGACGACATTCGCCATCGGGGTGTCTTTCCATCCCTTGAACTCTCTCTCGTGGCAACGCTCGCAGCTCGCCGACCCGATAAACTTCGCCTTTGCTTGCTGTGCAAAGGTGCTGGGCGCCAATAGAACGAGAAGGGCCAAACCCGCGAACAACGGCCCAATGGAATATTTTCCCAAGCTCACCTCAAGACCTATTCCAGCAGGCTACAGCAGACGACTCATACAGTTGTCACGTAGCAGTAGGCAGGCTGATCGACAATAACCATTGCGCTCGAATCGCTATCCCGCGAAAGGTGTCTTCGGTGGCTCCGATCTGTGATGGAAACTTCGCCACATCATCGTCGTCGGACACATGCGCAGCCCCCGGAGCGCTTGACGCACCCCTTATAATGGAAGAAGGGGGCAAGACCACAAATCATCCGTTTCAGCCTGATACCTGGCAGATAAGTCCTATGAATAGAAGACTTTGCGCCTGTTATGTGTCTGAAAGCAATGATTTACAGATCAAGTCCAGGCCTAAGCTTTTTGTTTTGAATACTTTGACGCAAATCCCAGGGAAGGGGGAGGCATGACAACCAAACGCATCAAGATCATCGGCGGCGGACTCGCCGGTCCCGAAGCCGCCCTCCAGGCCGCAAAGCGAGGCTGCGAAGTCGACCTCTACGAGATGCGCCCCACGCGCTCCACCGAGGCCCACCAGACCTCCGACTTCGCCGAACTCGTCTGCTCCAACTCCCTCAAGTCCGAGTCCGAAAGCACCGCCCCCTGGCTTCTCAAGCAGGAGATGCGCCGCGCCGGCAGCATCCTCCTCGCCGAAGCCGATGCCACCGCCGTCCCCGCCGGCCACGCCCTCGCCGTCGACCGCGTCGAATTTTCCAAACGTGTCGCCGCTCGCATCGCCGCCGAGCCTCTCATCACCGTCCATCGCGAAGAAGTAACCTCCCTCGACGAGTCCAGCCCCAACACCCTCACCATCCTCGCCAGCGGCCCCCTCACCTCGCCCGCGCTCGCCGCCGAACTCCAGCGCCTCACCGGCTCCGACCACCTCGCCTTCTACGACTCCATCTCCCCCATCGTCGACGCCACCACCATCGACATGGACAAGGTCTACTTCGCCGCCCGCTACGACAAGGGCTCCGCCGACTACATCAACTGCCCCTTCACCAAAGAAGAGTACGAACGCTTCATCGAAGCCCTCACCGCCGCCGAAGCCGTCCCCGCCAAAGAATGGGAACAAATTCCCACCGCTTCACAAAACTCTGTCATCCTGAGCGCAGCCGGGCAGTCTTATCGCCCGGCGGAGTCGAAGGACCCCGAGGGAGCCAGTTCCACCCAGGCCTCGCCCACCTTTTCAACCAAAAATCCGCAAGTCCTCCAGTACTTCGAAGGCTGTCTCCCCATCGAAGAGACCGCCCGCCGCGGTCGCGACACCCTCCGCTTCGGCCCCATGAAGCCCGTCGGCCTCACCGACCCCAAGACCGGCCGCTGGCCCTACGCCGCCGTCCAGCTCCGCCAGGAAAACCTCCGCGCCGACTCCTACAACCTCGTCGGCTTCCAGAATCACCTCAAGTACGGCGAACAGAATCGCGTCCTCAAACTCATCCCCGGCCTCGAAAACGCCACCTTCCTGCGCTACGGCCAGATCCACCGCAACACCTACATCCACGCTCCGTCTCTCCTCACCGAAACCCTTCAGCTCAAAGCCCATCCGCAGATCATGATCGCCGGCCAGCTCTCGGGCGTCGAAGGCTACACCGAATCCATCGCCTCCGGCATGCTCGCAGGCATCTACGCCGCCTCCATCGCCAACGGCAACACGCCTCCCACCGCTCCACGCGCCTCGGCCAACGGCTCCCTCACCCACTACATCACCCACGCCGAAACGAAAAAATTCACCCCAGCCAACATCACCTTCGACCTCCTTCCATCCCTCGAAGAAGATCTCCGCAAAAAGATTCGCGACAAAAAGGAACGCCACAAACTCCAGTGCGACCGCGCCCTCGCCGCCTGGAACGACTGGCTCAGCGCTACAATCTAACCACACCGCACCCTCAAAAACCTGATCCTGCAGCACTTCACCTTCTCTCAGCAAATTACATCGTATTACGATATAATCGCCTCATGGGAGTTCCGAGACACACAATCGAGCAGCAAAGAGTCCAAACGCTTGCTCAGTTCCGCTACGTCCTCCGTCAGTTCCTTCACTTCAGCGAAGGCCGCGCCACCGCAGCCGGTCTGCATCCCCAGCAGCATCAGCTACTGCTGCACATCGCCGGAGCGCCGGACGGCGTCGAGACGACCGTATCCTACGCCGCAGAGAGACTCGGCTTGCGCCACAACAGCGTCGTCGAGCTCTGCAACCGCTGCGAGAACGCAGGCATGATCCGCCGCACGCACGACGACGCCGACCGTCGCATCGTCATCCTCGAACTCACCACCGAAGGCCAGCGGCTCATCCACCTCCTCTCCCGAGATCACGAGCGCGAACTATCCGAGCTTGTCCCCACGCTCATCAAATCGCTCACGCAGATCCGGCGGCACAGCTTAGCCGTTGGCGGGAATCAGTCATGACTCAAATCTCAGTCTCAAAGAACGTCTCTCGATCGGTCTCGGAGGCCGTAGTCGTCGCGTTTATTGGAGCTATTGCCTTCACCGCCCACACTACCGGCATCGCGCTCCTTCTCTTCCCCGAACTCGCAGCCCTGTCGCACGACGTCATCACGCGCCCGCGAGGCAAGTGGGCCAGCCAGCCCCTGCGCCTCATCCTCACTCCAACGATCACCGCGGTCATCGGCCTCTACTTCACCCGCCATCTAAGCTACGGCGCACTCAGCGTGGCGTTCATCGTCGCGCTCAGCCTCATGGTCATCAAGCTGATGAAGTCCACCATCGCGCCCGCTATCTCCGCCGGCGCCCTGCCCATGGTTCTCAGCGAGCGCAGCTGGCTGTACCCACTCGCCATCTTCGGCGGCCTCACCCTACTCGTCCTCATCCTTCTGATGTGGAGGCAGTACGGCACTCGCGACGATCATCCCACCCTCAGCGAGACAGAACACTCCAATCTCGTCGATGCTCTCGAAGCTCTACCCCATGATCGCCTCTGGACCGTCACCCTCATGGCGTTTGTCCTCGGACTAGGCGTCGCCGCGCAGCTCACCCATCTCCGCTTCATCCTCTTCCCACCGCTCATCGTCATGGCCTACGAGCTCTTCGGACACCCCGAAGTCCCCGGCTGGATGAAGCGCCCCGCGCTCTTTCCCGCCGTCTGCCTTCTCACCGCCACTATCGGTCTCATCGCCGAGCGCACCATCCACCCCAGCTTCGTGGCAGCGATGGTGACTGTCCTCTGCTCGGTGGTCGTCCTCCACCTCTTCGACGTCCACATGCCGCCCGCACTCGCCGTCGGCCTTCTGCCCTTCGTCATGGACGCCCCCGACTACCGATTCGTCCTCTCCGTACTCCTCGGCACCGCCTCGCTCACCCTCTACTACCTCTGCTACAAACGCATCCGCCAGGCGAAACGAACAAACCGCTTCGAAGCCGTCAACCTCTAGCCTCTCTCCACAGAAAAACAGAAAATAGAGGAAGAATAAACACCACTCCCTGCGTCAGCTGGTGAACGCAGGGAGAAGTTAGCAGCAGAAAAAATTAGAAGCGAAAAATTTCGGATCTCCCGCCAACTGTACCTAAGTAGTCGTACTACTCATCTTCGTCCTAATTAATCCCACAATCGCCATCACAATGGCACCTCCAATACCGCCGCCTGCCACGTTGCCGATAATCGAGGACATATCCATCCCGCCAGCCGAGGCCGCCGACGTAGCTGCCGCCGCTGCGCCACCCGACATCAACATGCTCAAAAGCTGACCGCCGCCAGCGCCGCCGACCACACCTGCAATCGTATTGCCCACAGGCCCAAGGTCGAACTTCTTCAGCACTGCACCGGCAATATTTCCCCCAACTCCGCCAGCGATCAAGTCTGTAACGATGCCCATTGCATTCATGGAAATCTCCTCAGTTTAAATTCGGAAGTAGATCCCGGGCCCGGGAAGCCGCAATCCCAAACAGGCAGCCTGAAGATCAGGGCCACAGTCTGGAGACACCATTTACCCACCAATTCAAAGAAAATGCAATCTTTATCTGAATTCGCCAAAGCCGCATAGCGACAGCGCAGATCCCGCTTACCCCAATCTGGCGCGGGATCTACGCGCCTACGACTCCGTCTTCTTCTTATTCCGAGCCTTGATCTTGAACCAGATCGGACTCCCGATAAACCCGAAGTTCTCCCGTATCTGATTCCCCAGAAACCGTTCGAACGAGAAGTGCATCTTGATGTCCTTGTCCGTAAACAACACAAACGTCGGAGGAGCAACCGCAGCCTGCGTCATGTAGTAGATCCGCATGCGCCGGTTCATCGGCACGCTCGCCTTCTGGAAGTCCACCTTCTCCAGAAATTTATTCATCTGCCCGGTCGTCACGCGCTTCCGTCTCTCTCGCGCCACCAGCTCGACCTTCTTGAACACCGACTCGATATTCTTTCCATCCGCAGCCGAGATGAACAGCAGCGGCGCATACTCCAGATACTTCAGCTTGTCGCGAACATCCTGCTCATAGAGCTTCTGGTCCGCCGGCGGTTTGCCATCGAACAGCCGCATCCCATCCTTGCCCGTCCGCGTCATCAGGTCCCACTTGTTCACCACGATGATCACGCTTCGTCCGCTCTCATGGGCATATCCGCCGATGTTCGCATCCAGCGCAGCCACACCCTCGCCCGCATCGATGATCAGCAGCGAAACATCCGCCGCCTCCAGATGCTTCCTCGCCATAATCACCGACAGCTTCTCCGCCATCAGCTTCGTCTTGCCCTTCCGCCGAATCCCCGCCGTATCGACGAACCGGAAGTTATGCCCACCTCGCTCGACGACCTCATCCACCGCATCGCGCGTCGTTCCCGCAATCGGCGAAACAATCGCCCGCTCCTTGCCCGTCAGCGCATTCAGCAGCGTGCTCTTACCTACATTCGGTCGTCCGATGATCGCAACCTTCGTCTCTCTGCTCTCATACTCGCCATGCGAACGCAGCATGCGCGGACGCTTCGGCGCAACCACCTCCGCGCCTGACTCCTCTTCAACCAACTCAGCCCCAGCAGCAACCGAGTAGTCCGGCCCCGTCTCATCCTCCTCGGCCTCGTCAGTCTCGGTCAGCATCACCTCCGGCTCTTCGATAATCTCAGCCGGCGCCGGCAGCACCTCGAACACCGCATCCAGCAGATCGCCCATCCCCGACCCATGCTCCGCCGAGATCGGCAGCACATTCTTAAATCCCAACCGCCGAAAGTTCTCCGCCTGCACCTGCATCGCGTCGGTGTCCATCTTGTTCACCGCCAGAAACACCGGCTTGCCGCCACGCAACAACAGCCGCGCCAACTCCAGGTCTGGCGAAGCCAGCTCGGTCCTTCCGTCTACCACCATCACAATGGCATCCGCCTCTTCCAGCCCCACCTTCGCCTGCCGAAAGATCTCTGCCGGAATCAGCGCCTCGTCATCCGGCACCACGCCGCCGGTATCGACAATCCGCGCCTCGCGCCCCATCCACTCGATCTCGCCGTAGATGCGGTCGCGCGTAATCCCCGGCTCATCCCCAACGATCGACCGCCGCGATCCCGTCAGCCGATTGAACAGCGTGCTCTTGCCTACATTCGGACGTCCGCACACCGCAATCAGCGGCAGCTCGCGCGCATCCACACTCTCGGTCTCGGTCACCATCTGCGACGCCAGCAGCTCTACATCGCGCCAGTCTTCCTCGCGTCCGTCCATATTCGACGAGCGCGGCGTCTGCCGTCCCACAATCCCATCCGCTGGCCGCACCTGCTTCGGACGAACCGCCGCCGCAGGCTTCTTCGGCGCAGGCGCATCCAGACGAATCGCCCGCCGCTTCTCTTTATCCGGCGACTGCTTCGTCACCCGCGTGGCCTTATCCACCGCCGCCCGCTTGGTCGAAAGAATCTTTCGCTTCCTCGGATCGACAGCCCCGGTCGTAGGCGTAGCCTTCGGGGAGCGACCCTTCTTCGGCCGCGTGCTCGCCTGCCTGTGCTTCTTGCCTAACCGTTTCCTATCGTCTCGTTGCGCCATTATTCGTGCCTTCTCTCGACGCCACAGCGCCTCCATCCATTATAGGGACGCAGGTATACGCACAGATACAGGAACGCAGTCATACAAGCAGATATCAGGTAGAAGTACAGATATAGGACCGCAGCCATACTCACAAATATAGAGACGCAGTCATATACGCAGACGGTGCATAGTGGAGGGCAAGTCGTGAAGCCCACCCTTTTGTTTGTCATTCCGCAGCGCAGCGGAGGAATCTGCTTTTGCTTCTTCTCTTCGCCAATCCCCACAACATGTCATCCTGAGCGAAGTCTCTCGCAGTGTCATCGCGAGAGACGCAGTCGAAGGACCTGCGGTTGCAGAGGTGAGCCGCCCCCTAAAACCTGAGTGGCCTAAAATGGTAGCTACGACGCCCGCACCTTACGTGAACTGCTGGAGATCGAGGCAAAGAGGCCGAATCGAGAGGGCATGGAAGAATTCTTCCGTTAGCGCAACCCGGGTGCACTTCGATTCGGACAGCATGTGGGTTCATCTCTCCGACGGTCGCGTCATCGGCGTCCCTCTGGCCTGGTTCCCGCGCCTCCTGCACAGCACCGCCGAACAGCGCGAGCAACTCCGAATCAGCAGTCGCGGCCTCCACTGGGAAGCGCTGGACGAAGACATCTCCATCTCCGGCTTGTTGGCGGGTCAAGGCGATCAGGCCAATCACAAGACCTTCGCCGCCTAAACCCGATTCCAGTTCAACCGCTGCACCACTGTATGAGAGCCGAGCCCGCGAGCTCCACATTCACCGCTAGGAAACCTCCAGCCCTCCTGTAGCCCCATACACCTCGCCCGTCACATAGCTAGCCTCCTGCGAAGCCAGCAGCACATACAGCGGAGCCATCTCCACCGGCTGTCCCGGCCGCTTCATTGGCGTCTCCGACCCAAACGCCGGAATCTTCTTATCCGGCTGTCCGCCACTCGTCTGCAGCGGAGTCCACACCGGCCCCGGAGCCACGCAGTTCACCCGAATCCCATCCTCCGCCACCTGCCGCGCCAGCGCCCGCGTAAACGCCAGAATCGCAGCCTTCGTCGGCGCATAGTCCAGCAGGCTCGGGCTCGGATGCGTCGCCTGAATCGATGCCGTCGTAATAATCGACCCACCCTTCGGCATCAACGGCAGCGCCTCCTGGCACAACCAGAACAGCGCAAACACATTCACCCGATAGGTCTCTTCCATCTGCTTCGTCGTCACATCGGCGATCTTGTCCACCGCATGCTGCCTGCCCGCCACGCACGCCAGAATGTCCAACCCACCCAGCTTCTTGTGCGCCTCTTTCACCAGCTTCCGGCAGAACTTCTCATCCTTCAGATCGCCCGGCAGCGCAAACGCCTTGCGTCCCTCCTTCTCGATCAGCGCGATCACCTCCTTCGCATCCGCCTCCTCGCTCGGCAGATAGTTGATCGCAACATCCGCGCCCTCGCGCGCAAACGCAATCGCCGCCGCCCGCCCAATCCCGGAGTCGCCCCCTGTCACCAGCGCCTTCCTGTTCGGCAACCGCCCACTCCCGCGATAGCTCGTCTCTCCATGGTCGGCCTTCGGCGTCATCTTCTGGTCAAGCCCCGGAACCCGCTGCGGCTGATGCTTGAACTTCGGCATCGGATACTGCTTCGTCGGGTCCTGCATCGTGTAAAGATCCTTCACCTGCGCTACCCTCATCGCTTCACCTCTGCTCCCTCAGATGCACGTTCACGCCACCCCGTCATCCACCCGCACCGCAGCGCCTATCCCACCCCACGGCTATCATGGATACAGCAGCCTCCGACCTTGTCCTCCACAGCCCCCATCTCGATCACACCCGCCCCGCCGGAGAATCTCCCCAACCTCCACGACTTCTTCGCGCCCGGTGGCATCCTCTCCCGCTCCTCCCTCGCCTTCGAGCACCGTCGCGGCCAGTACGACATGGCCCGAGCCATCGAGTCCGCCTTCAAAGAAAAGCGTCACCTCATCGTCGAAGCCGGCACCGGCACCGGCAAAACCCTCGCCTACCTCCTGCCCGCTCTTCGCCTCGCCCGCGAACGCAACCAGCGCGTCATCATCTCCACCGGCACCAAAAACCTGCAGGAACAGCTCTACTTCAAAGACATCCCCTTCCTCGAATCCCTCCTCGGCTCGCTCAAAGTCTGCTACATGAAGGGCCGCGCCAACTACCTCTGCCGCCATAAGCTCTACGCCCTGCGCGACAACCCCCTCCTCAACGGCCTCGAAGAGATCGACCAGTTCCACCACATCGCCGCCTGGGAAAAGACCACCGAAACCGGCGACCGCGCCGAACTCGACCACCTCCCCGAGTCCTCCGCGCTCTGGCACAAGCTCGACGCCCGCACCGAAGTCTGCCTCGGCCAGACCTGCCCCGACTGGGAGCGCTGCTTCGTCACCACCATGCGTCGCAAGGCACTCGAGTCCGACATCGTCATCGTTAACCACCACCTCTTCTTCGCCGACCTCAACATCAAGCAGCAAGCCGCCAACGCACCCGACGCCGGCATCCTCCCCGAAGCCGCCGTCGTTATCTTCGACGAAGCCCACGAGCTAGAAGACGTCGCCTCCAACTACTTCGGCATCGGCCTCTCCACCCAGCGCATCGACGAGCTCACCCGCGACGTCGAGATCATGCTCAAGGCCAAACAAGCCAGCACCTCCGCCATCGAGAGCGCCTGCGCCACCCTCAAAGACCGCGCCCGCCTCTTCTTCTCCGTCCTCCCCGCCGACCCCGCCGGCATGCAGAACGGCGGCGGTCGCATGCCCTTCCTCCATCGCGAATCCTTCCTCGAAGAGTCCGGCGACACCTACACCGCCACCCTCAACGCCCTCAACCGCCTCGAAGGCGAACTCGATCACCTCAAAAATGTCGAGGAGTCCTCCGGCCTGCGCAAACGCACCGCCGACATCCGCGCTCACCTCACCTTCCTCCTCGAATCCACCGACCGCAACACCGTCTTCTGGATCGAGCGCCGCTCCGCCGGAGGCGTCCGCAACCTCGCCCGAGGCGCAGCCCACGCGAGCTTCCACACCCACCTCCAAGCCACACCCATCGACGTCTCCGAACTCCTCACCTCCACCCTCTTCGACACCTACAACTCCGTCATCCTCACCTCCGCAACGCTAACCGTATCCGGCGGCTTCGACCACATCCGCCGCCGCCTCGGCCTCGTCAGCGCCCGCGAACTCGTCGTCCCCTCCCACTTCAACTACGAAAAGCAAGCCCTCCTCTACCTTCCGCCCAACATGCCCGACCCCCGCGAGCCCGACTTCCCCGAGCGCGCCGCCGAGCGCATCCGCCGCGTCCTCGAGATCACCCAGGGCCGCGCCTTCTGTCTCTTCACCAGCTACTTCCAGATGCGCAACACCTACGAGCGCCTCCTCGCCGAACTCCCCTACCCACTCCTCCTCCACGGCACCGCCCCCCGCAACGTCCTGCTCCAACAGTTCCGCGACACCCCTAACGCCGTCCTCTTCGGCACCTCCTCCTTCTGGCAGGGAGTAGACGTCCAGGGCGAACAACTCTCCTGCGTCATCATCGACCGCCTCCCCTTCGCCGTCCCCTCCGACCCCATCGTCGAAGCCCGCATGGAGGCCATCGAAGCCCTCGGCGGCAAACCCTTCTTCGACTACCAGATCCCCAACGCCGTCATCACCCTCAAACAGGGCTTTGGCCGCCTCATCCGCTCCCTCAACGACCGCGGCGTCCTCATGCTCCTCGACCCCCGCATCCAGCGCCAGCGTTACGGCCGCATCTTCCTCGAATCCCTCCCACCCTACCGCCTCACCCAGGACATCGCCGACGTCGAAAAGTTCTTCAGCCCAAATCCGTAAGCGGCCCCCTAAGCAACCTAGCCCTCCCAATACAGCGCCGTCATCCGATCAACTAGATCCATCCGCTATGATGGACGACGGAGAAATCAATGACCAAGGGCCACACCATGACGCGCCGCTCCTTCCTATCTACCGCCGCCGCAACTCTCGCCGCAACCCAGCTCCCAGCCGCCGACTCCACCGAATCCCTCGTCTACCTCGGCTCCACCGACAACAAGGACAACGGCCCCGGCATCCACGCCGCCCTCTGGAACTCTCACACCGGCACCCTCTCCAACCTCCGCCTCGTCAGCCCCGCCATCTCCGCCGGATTCCTCGCCTCCAGCAACATCGGTGGCACCCGCCTCCTCTTCGCAGGCCACCAGGCCGCACCCAAGGTCGGAGCACTCAGCTCCTTCCGCATCGCCCCCTCCGGCGACCTCACCCTCATCAACACCGTCACCACGCCCGACTTCGACATGGTCCACCTCGCGCTCGACCACACCCAGCGCTGCATCGTCGCTGCCAGCTACGGCAGCGGCAAGATCCTCTCCGTCACCATCGCACCCGACGGTCACCTCTCCGCTCCCGTCAGCCAGTTCCAGCTCTCCGGCAGCGGCCCCATCGCCTCCCGTCAAAAATCCCCGCACGCCCACGGCGTCTGCATCTCGCCCGACAATCGCTTCGCCCTCATCAACGACCTCGGCACCGACCGCATCATGGTCTACAAGCTCGACGCCTCCACCGCCACCCTCACCCCCAACGACCCTCCCTACTTCAAAGCCACACCCGGCGCTGGCCCGCGCCACCTAGCCTTCCACCCCAACGGCAAGTGGGCCTACAGCGTCAACGAGCTCGACTCCACCCTCACCCTCCTCCACTGGAACGCCTCCGCCGGCACCCTCACCCAGGTAGCCAGCACCCCCACCCTACCAGTCGGCGGCGACGTAGCCAACAACCGCGCCGGCGAGGTCGTCATCGACAAGACCGGCCGCATCCTCTACTCCTGCAACCGCGGAGCCGTCGAAGATCTCATCGTCTACACCATCGGCTCCGACGGCCATCTCACCCTCGTCGAACGCCAGCCCCTCAACGGCAAAGAGGCTCGCCACTTCGCCATCTCTCCCGACGGCGGCTTCTTCCTCGTCGCCGAACAGTTCTCCAACCAGGTCGCCGTCTTCACCCGCAACCGCCAAACCGGAGTCATCGCGTCCACACCGAACCACTACGAAGTCACCAACGCCTCCTGCGTCCTCTTCGTCTAGCACGCTCTCCCGATGGTCGATAGCAAAAATCCCCAAGCGACCAACGGGAGCCGCACCCAAAGGGGGTATACAAGTCACGAAGTGACCACCCTCCGTGCAGGAGGCCCAGCCGGCAGGCTGCATCTCTTCACCAAAAAATCACCAAAAATCACCAAAAGAGTAGCGACTAAAATAGAACCACCCATGGGACGCAACCTCTACATCCTCGCCGGCACCCTCATCTTTCTGGCCCTCGTCTCCGTCGGCGTCTCCTTCACCAACATCGCCCAGCAGCCCGGCTCCCCCGGCGACGCCGCCCTCTGGCGCACCATGGGCCTCGGCCTCGGCGTCGTCGGCCTCCTCATCGCCCTCGCCGGCATCCTCTCCTCCCTCTTCGAGCAGGCCGAGCGCCGCGACGAAGAGGCCCGCCGCGCCAAACGCCGCCGCTCCTAGCCACCAGCACCCCACCCCGCCCAGCACCCTCCCCCAGCCGTAAAACGGTACAATCGAAACAGGCTGCCGCCACGTCCTCCAGCCCTCCAAACCCACTCCGACGCGGCCATCGAACGCTCCTAATCGAAGGGACTCCCAGAATCATGTTTGAAGTAACCGTAGAAGCCGGCTTCTCCTCCGGCCACTACCTCCGCAACTACCGTGGCAAGTGCGAGAACCCGCACGGCCACAACTACAAGGTCTTCGTCACCCTCGTGGGCGAAAAGCTCGACGAAGCCGGCATGCTCCTCGACTTCAAGCTCCTCAAACAGGTCATGCGCCCCACCGTCGAATACCTCGATCACAAGATGATCAACGACCTCAAGCCCTTCGACGAAGAGCTCAATCCCTCTGCCGAAAACCTCGCCATGTACTTCTTTCACCAGACCAGCGCCCAGCTTCACGAGATGACCTCCGGTCGCGTCCGCGTCAAAGACTGCACCATCTACGAGACCGACACCAGCTTCGCCCGCTACTACGAATAAGCCGCCGAATCCGCTCATCGCCACAACCGCCGCATACCAAACGCAAAACACCCCTCCGGTCCACGTGACCCGGAGGCACCGCAGCGCATCTTACGGCAAGATGACCATGAGATAGGCGATAGCCAAGCTTTAGCGAAGATAGAGCCAAGCTCGACAGCACACATAAAACCAGACAGTTTGAGGTGGGTTTGATGACCGAAGTAGAGACAGCACAAAAGAACACACACGCCCGCTCCCTGGCCAAAGGCCTCCTCGCCGGCCTCATCGGCGGCCTCGCCGCCACTGCGGTCAAGACCTTCGCCGAAAAGATCTACCCGCCCCGCACCCACGGCGAACCCGAGCCCTCCGCCGTCCTGGCCGACAAGCTCGCCGGGCACCACCTCACCGGCGCCCAGCAGGACGCCGCCGTCGAGACCATCCAATGGGGCTTCGGCGCCCTTACCGGCGCCGCCTACGGCGCCCTCGCCGAGTACTATCCTGCCGCCACCGCCAAAGACGGAGCAGGCTTCGGCATGGCCCTCGCCTCCCTCACCCACGAGACCGCCCTCCCCGCCATGGGCCTCTCCGCCGACCCCAACGACCAGACCACCCGCGAGCGCACCAGCGAAATGGCCACCCACGTCGTCTACGGCATGGTCACCGAGACCGTAAGACGAGTCGTCCGCAAGCTCCTCGGATAACCCCGCACCCCCACGCCCCGCTGCCTGCGGTCCCAAACCACCGCAGGCAGCCACATCCTCACCACCTAAATACCACTTAAAACCGTCCAAAAACCACTAGTCCTTTCGTTTGTCATCCCCGCAGGGGATCTGCAGTTGTATTTGCTGTTGCCGTTGCCTGTCCTTTTGTTTGTCATCCCGCAGGGATCTGCGGTTGTATTTGCTGTTGCTGTTGCTGTTGCTGTTGCTGTTGCTGTTGCTGTTGCCGTTGCCGTTGCTGTTGCCGTTGCCGTTGCTATTGCCTTTGCCGTTGTCTGTCCTTTTGTTTGTCATCCCGTAGGGATCTGCTTCTGCCTTTGCCTGTTCTTGTTCCTCAAGCCAAATAGCCCCAACCCTTGTGTCCACCATCTCCGCCAAGAAAGGGGCTTTAGCCCCTGGGGTATGCCTTCTCGTCTCCGCCACAACTCAAAGCCCACCAAAAACCTGTCAAGCCCCACCCCACCCTAAATCCTTCCCATACAGCAAGATAGCCCTTGCGTAGAAGTTACCCTCCATCAGCTATCCTTTAACTAAGGATCAAATAAGCAAATCAAGATACGCAGAGGAACGATCTCCTTTATTTAGAAATATTTACCCGTATCCCCTTTGTTTGGAATATTTTGCAAGGATCAAAAATCGCATCTCGCTGCAAATAAAGCACTTGAGATGGGGTACCCCCAGGGGTGGGGGTACCCCATCTGGCCTCTCGGTACAGTGCCTGATAATCTTCCGATCATGAAGATCGTGAACGAGATCAAGAGCAAGCGACGAATGAAGGCAGTTTGGGCAGCAGGACTAGCTTGCGCGGCAGCAATCACCGCGTCACCGCTCAGGTCTCAGACCGTGGAAAACACCCTCGCCGTCGCGACCGCCACCAAGGTCGATGCCGCCGCCGCCGCCGTCCTCAGCACCACCGGAGTCCCCAGCGCCTCCCTCGCCATCGTGCAGGGCGGCAAAATCACCTACGCCAAAGCCTACGGCGAAGCCCGGCTCGAGCCAAAAATGGCCGCCGAGCCCCAGATGCAGTACTCCATCGGCTCTGTCAGCAAGCAGTTCACCGCCGCGCTCATCCTTCTCCTCACGCAGGACGGCAAGCTGAAGCTCGACGATCCCGTCGGCAAGTACCTGCCCACGCTCACCCGGGCCAACGACATCACCATCCGTCAGGTCCTCTCCATGACCTCCGGATATCAGGACTTCTGGCCCGAAGACTACGTCATGACCTCCATGATGAAGCCCGCCGATCCCCAGAAGATCCTCGACGGATGGGCTCGCAAACCGCTCGACTTCGAGCCCGGAACCGAGTGGCAGTACTCGAACACCAACTACGTCGTCGCCGGGCGCATCGCCGAGATCGTCGGCGGCAAGCCTCTCACCGACCAGCTCCAGGAGAGAATCTTCCAGCCCCTCAAGATGACCGGCGTATTCAACTCCGACGCCAGCCGCCTCCCACCCAACGACCCCACTGGCTACTACCAACACGCCCTCGGACCCCTGCGCCCCGCCCCGCAGGAGGGCCAGGGCTGGATGTTCGCCGCCGGAGAGCTGGCCATGCCCGCCAGCGACCTCGCCCGATGGAACATCAGTATCATGAACCGGTCGCTCCTCAGTGCCGCCTCGTACGAAGAGATGTTCACCGAGGTCAAACTAAAGAACGGCAAGGGCTCAGAATACGGACTGGGCGTCCAGGTCGGAACGATCAACGGCCATCGCTACATCGAACACAGCGGCGAGGTCTCAGGATTCGTCTCGGAGAATCTAGTCCTTCCCGATGACAAAGTTGCGATAACCGTCCTGACCAACGAGGACGCCTCCAGCGCAGCCGGTGCCATCCGGCGGAAGATCATGCCCCTCGTCCTCGAGTCCACCACCCCCGCCGCGGCCTCAAACAGTGCAACCGCAGCCGCCGAAAAAAGAGCGCTCGAAATCTTCACCGGGCTGCAGAACGGACAGCTCGACCGCTCGCAACTCACCCCGCTCTGCGACGCCTACTTCACGCCCGAAGCGATCGCAGACTTCGCCTCAAGCCTCAAGCCGCTCGGCGCTCCGGACAGCTTCAAACAGGCAGTGGAAGAGAAGCGCGGAGGCATGACCTTCCGCGTCTTCAACCTGACCTTCGCCGACAAACGCGTAAGAGTCACAACCTACGAAGAACCAGACGGCAAGCTGGAACAGTACCTCGTCATTCCATCCGTCAACTGACAACTGAGGATGCTTCCGTTCTTCCGCCAGATGGAGAAGACTACTTCTTCTCCGTCTGAGCCATAAAGTCGATCAGGTAGTTCTTCCAGACCGCCGCCTGCGTATGAGTTCCGTGACCGCGAGTAGCGTCCGAGATCGGAATCAGGATGAACTTCGCATGCGGCATCTGCCCGACCATCTTCTCGGCGATGCCAAGCTCAGGCGGATTGATGAAGTCGTCCGCAGAGTTGATCCAAAGCACCGGCGCTGTAATCGTGGAGAGCTTCGGCGCAGGATTGTAGTTGCGCGACGCGTTCACGTAGTACAGAAAGTCGTTCGCATCCGTGTGCGCGATGCTCGCCGTCATTACGCGGTCCACATACGCCTCCGCTTGCGCGCGAGTAGGAAAGTTCTTCTGCATCTGCAGCGGCACAGAGCCCGCAATGACGATCAGGTCGTTCGCTCCGCGCAGTCCCTCGGCCGGTTCGGTTGTGTACTCGCCGTCCTTCCATGCGGGATCGTGCTTGATCGACTCCATCGCCATGTAACGCCACATGCGGTTGCGTCCAGCCAGCTCAACCGGCAGGCAGGCAAACGGAGCCAGCGCATCGGAGAACTGCGGATACGTCTCGCCCCAGACGAACGACTGCATGCATCCCATCGAAGTCCCAAGGATCAGGCGAAGATGGTCGACATGCAAACCCTCGACCAGCATCGTGTGCTGCGACGCAACCATGTCATCGTAGTCATACTGCGGGAAGTGCATGTGAAGTCCATCGGACGGCTTGCTGGACTCACCATGTCCAATATCGTCGGGCAGGATGATGAAGTATTTCGTGATGTCGAACGGCTGCCCAGGGCCGAAGAGCACATCGGAGAAGACAGGACTCATCAGCGAGTGCGCACTGCCCCCAGTTCCGTGAAGCAGCAGGATGGCATTATCGGTATGGCCCGACGCATCCTTATGCGGCGTACCAAGAGTGAGGTAGTGAAGATGCAGCTTCTCAAGCGTCTCACCATCCTTGAAGTGGAAGTTCGATATGTCGTACGCGCCATCCTTGGTCGGCCACTGCGTGGCGGCATGCGGAGCCTGGGCTGAGGCGATAGAGGCGGAGAGAAGGGCAAGGAGAAAGAGGCGGTTGGTCATGTAACTCCTGTCGTCACATTCTTGGCAATGCGGGTAGCTGTTCTCACGCTACTCCGGAAGAGATAACGGCGTGGAGTACATAAGCTCCACGCCGTTTCTAGTTCATCTCCGCTGGTTAGTTGGAGTCTTCCTTCTTCTCCGCCGGGATGGCCTCCGGCTTCGTCAAAGGCTTGGTGATGTCGTCCAGGTAGGCGGGAGTTCCGTCCACGCGAACCAGGCGAGGATAGCGTTCGCCGTCGTGATAGTCGATGTCTGCTGTCGTGACGAACGTGTCGCTCTGCAGGATGAAGTGGATTGGCTCGGACTTATCCTTGGCCTCCTTGACCGCATCCTTCAGAGCGTCGCCCGAGTAGACATTTCCATTGACCGCAACGATCTTCTGCCCTGGATAGAGCTTCGATTTGTCGGCCGGACTGCCCCACCGAACGTCCGCGATCACGCCCTCGCCATTAACCCGGAGACCGAGCGAGTACCAGACATTGGTGCCGCCTCCGCGACGTCCGCCCGCCGCTGCCATTGTGCGCTCGGATTTGGTGGGCTTGTCCGTAAAGACAAGCTTGTAACCGCCGCGCGTAATGCCGTCGAGGTCGGCGCGTGGATTGATGTTGTCGATGTGCTCGTGGATGAAGGTCGCCCAGTCATACTTCATCACCTGGTTGAGATCGGCGATCAGCTCATCGCGGTTGTAGGTGACGATCAGCGGACCTGTGTTGCCACCCTTACCGAGGAAGATGTGCAGAAAGTCGGTGAGCGACTTCTTGTTGTCGGTCTGCTTGCGGATCAGTGTATCGGCATCGAGCCAGAAGAGTTCGCCCTCCTGGTAGTAGTCCTGTCCGCGCTTCCAGTTGGACCACGCAGGATTGCCGCCGCGCAGGATGCTCGCAGCAATAGCGGTGTCTTCAGTCGAGCGCCACTCGCGGCCCGGTCTGTAGTCGAGGCTGGCAGCCGAGAGCGCAAGGAGATCGCGGTACTGCTCCTGCGACTTCAGTCCCGACCGTGCCGCGAGCACGTTGCCGAGATACTGTGTCATGCCCTCGTAAACCCACAGCAACGAACCCTGCTGCATCTTCTCGAAGTCATCTTGATAGAGGTTGTAAGGGCGGCGGTACTTACCGTTCCATGAGTGGGTAAATTCATGAGACAGAAGATCGGACTCGGCGAGCTGGTGAGCGTCGTCTGCAAATCCCTTTTCGCCCACGCCATTGTCGGAAGACTGGCCATGCTCGAGACCCTCGCCGCCAGCAACATCAGACAGCGTCAGCAGGAAGTGGTAGGCGTTATAGTGGCGCGAGTTGTAGGCCGCGCCAGTCTCGCGTACGAGGTTGTTCAGCTCAACGAGGACGGAAGGCCGCAGCTTCGAATCTTCCGGGCTGTCAGAGACCACGTCGATGTAATGCTTTGGAGTGACTTCGGGAGCGAGGGCAAACTCGTGGAAGTACTGGCCCGCAATCACAGGAGAGTCTTCGAGCTGCTCCACCGTGGTGGGAGCGTAGTGTGTCGTCCCGCCCTTGGGATTCTGTGGATCATAGCCATCGGTTGGCGTAAGCGCAGTTCCAATGCCCCAGCCTTCGGGAACTTTGACGGAGGGCTGAACCGCGATCTCCTTGACCGGCATGTGCGACGGATACAGAAGAAGCTTCTCCCACTCGAGAACCGCCATCTTGTCGCTGACACGCGAGGTGACGATGCAGTCGAGGTGCGCATGCAGAGTCGTGACACCAGCGGGCACGGTCACATGGAACTCGTAAAGATCTTCGTCATCGCGACGCCATGGAAGAACCTTCCCATTCGCGGTGAAGACGACACCGGTGATATCGTCCACGGGGCCTGTAGGCCGGTGGTTGCCCGGGATCCACTTCGGCGTGGTCAGCGAGACCGGGCCGGGAGTGACAGGGATGTCGATCTCCGCGTGATAGATCTCGCGAGGGGCCTCAGAAAGATCCGCCGTAATCTGGATAGGAGTCTTTTGGGCCTGAAGGAGGCTCGGCGCGGCTAGAGTCAGGAGTGCCAGGGGCAGAAATGCGGTGCGGACGGTCATGAGCGGGACGTATCCTTCGAAGTAAAGTGGAGATTTTAGATATTACTAAAGATAGACGAACAGAAGCCCCGAAGGACGCAGATTCGACGATGGAAGTCCAATCTGCGTCCTCAACTCAGGAGAGGATCAGCCCTTAAGGGCCGACTCGATAGCGGCCACTACGATCGGGTCATCCGGCAGAACGTCGGGAGAGAAGCGTTCGACAACGTTGCCGTTGCGATCGACGAGGAACTTTTCGAAGTTCCAGAGAATGCCGGGTTCGGGGTTGGTGGTCGTGCTGTGCTGCTTCAGATATCCGTCGAGATTCTCGCGAAAGGCCTCGCGCCCAGGTCCCGTGGCCTTCGGTCTTGCGGTAATCAGGGTCTCGTAGAGCGGGTGAGTATCGGGGCCGGTGACTGCGATCTTCGAGAACATCGGGAAATCGACGTTGAAGGTGAGCTCGCAGAAGGCCTTGATGTCTTCGTTGGAGCCCGGCTCCTGGCCGGCGAAGTCATTGGCAGGAAAGCCAAGGACGGCGAGACCGGAGGTCTTGAAGCGGCTGTAGAGTCCTTCCAGCGCCGTGTACTGGGGAGTCAGGCCGCACTTCGATGCGACGTTGACGATGAGAAGAACTTTCCCGCGATAGTCGGCGAGTGAGGTGCCTTCGCCGGTGATTCGGTGAACGGGGATGTCGTAGAGTGAGGTGCTGGCCATGAACGCTCCTGGTATCGGTCTGTATGCTGTCGATTATAGGAGGGTGTGGACCTGGGATTGCAATGGGAAGCTTCAGCACCCAGGCGATCTGGTGGTGGTATCTCCACAATCTTTATAACTTCTTTATATTCCATATAATAAATGCGAACATTAATACACACTTTGGATGAACTGAGTTGACAGAGGCAGTACGATCTAAATCGTATGTCATTAACTGATTCGATTATTGGTAAGCCCCTAGCCACAAGTGAAGAGCGGGCCGAGCACATCGGCGTCGCTGCTGGAATCCCGATCTTCGGCCTGGATGCGCTGACGAGTGCCGCATACGGACCGGAAGCAGCGATGACCCTGCTGATTCCATTAGGTTTGATGGGAGCGGGCTATATCGTACCCGTGATCTCCGCGATTCTCATCCTGCTGGTGATCGTCTTCTTCAGCTATCGCCAGACGATCGCCGCCTACCCAAACGGCGGCGGATCGTACACGGTCGCGAGCGAGAACCTGGGCAGCGGTGCTGGCTTGCTCGCAGCCGCTGCGCTGATGATCGACTACATCTTGACGGCAGCTGTGGGTATCTCTGCCGGCGTGACGGCACTCACCTCAGCGGTACCCTCCCTGTATCCGCATACGCTGGCCTTCTGCCTGGTCATCCTGGCGATTCTGGCGATCGTGAACATGCGCGGAGTGAAGGACACGGGCGCTGCGTTCATCGCGCCGACCTTCCTCTTCGTGGGAACGCTGCTGATTCTCATCGGCGTCGGCGTGTTTCGGACGATCATGACCCACGGCCATCCTATCCCGGTAATGGCCCCGCCTCCCGCGCTCCCCGCCACGATTAAATACCTCGGACTATGGCTTCTCCTGAAGACGTTCGCGAGCGGATGCGCAGCAATGACCGGCGTTGAAGCCGTCTCGAACGGTGTGATGGCGTTTGGCGAGCCGCGCGCGAAGAAGGCGCAGGCCACCCTGACGATCATCATCGCGATCCTGATTGTGTTGCTGTTTGGAATCGCGTATCTTGCGAAAGCCTACGGCATCACGGCGATGGAACCGGATGCGGCGCACTTTCAAAGTGTGTTGAGTATCTTGACCGCGGCAGTCTTCGGCCGGGGATGGTTCTACTACCTCACGTCAGCGTCTGTACTGGTGGCTCTGTCGTTGAGCGCGAACACCGCGTTCGCTGACTTCCCGCGTCTAGCGCGAGCGATCGCAATGCATGACTATCTGCCCCACGTATTCATCCTGCGCGGACGGCGGCTCTTGTACTCGCACGGAGTCTACGCGCTGACCGGCTTTACCGCGGTGATCCTGATACTGTTCGGCGGTGTGACCGACAGGTTGATCCCGCTCTACGCTATCGGCGCGTTCCTTGCGTTCACCTTGTCGCAGGCCGGCATGGTCATTCACTGGTACAAGATGGACAAGCACAAGGGCCGAGTCTGGCACATGTTCGTGAACGGCTTTGGCGCAGTGGCGACGGGCATTACGACCATCGTTGTGCTGCTGGCGAAGTTCGTCGCTGGCGCATGGGTCACAGCGCTGCTGGTGCCTGTGCTGATCGGGCTCATGCTGATAGTCAAGCGCCACTACTCGCGGGTGAAGCGCGAGATGGCGGATATGACGCCGCTGAACCTGGTGAATCTGCAGCCGCCGATCGTAGTCATTCCAATGGCGCGATGGGACCGAATTACAGAGAAGGCGATGCGGTTCGGGCTGGTGCTGTCGAAGGATATTAAGGTCGTTCACGTACACTCCGACGACGATGAAGACGGTGGGCTGGCTGAGGTGTGGGACGATCACGTGATGGCGCCCATCAGGAAAGAGGGCCTGCAGGAGCCGGAACTAGTCACGATTCCTTCGTCTTACCGATTCATCATCACGCCGCTGATGGACTACATTCTGCAGTTGGAGACGGACAATCCTGGACGCAAGGTTGCGGTGCTATTGCCGGAGCTGGTGGTGCGGCACTGGTGGGAGAATGCGCTGCACAACCAGCGGGTGCAGTTGCTGAAGCTTCTGCTGCTGGTCAAGGGCAACCAGAGGATCGTGGTGGTCAATATTCCGTGGTATTTGTAAGGCGTGGTGAGACCCGCGTCTTTACAGGGGTATCTCAGGAATTACGCAGCTTTTGCGTGGTAGTTTGCTGGTGAGTTCGTGGTACTCTGCGTGGTAAACGTGGTCCGTTAGCATCCACGTTTACCACGCAAAAAATGCGCCATGGATAAGCGCTTTTTCTTCAGATTTTTTACTGCTTATTTGTTGTGCGAGCAGGCAGATCTTTAGACGACTGCGGGCTCCTGGCGATGCCATGTCGGCGAGAGTTCACGCAGGCGGGCGACCGCGGCAGGAATCAGCTCGAGAGCTTCGCTGATCTCTTCTTCTGTGGTGAGCCTCGATAGCGAGAAGCGTATGCTGGCGCGGGCTCTGGCTGCCGAGAGGCCCATCGCGGTCAAAACATGCGATGGCTCAGTCGCGCCGGACTGGCACGCGGACCCTCCACTGACCGAGAGGCCTTTGAGGTCGAGCGCGATGACCAGCGCCTCGGCCTCGACGTGATCGAAGAAGATGCTGGACGTGTTCGAGACACGGGGAGCGCCGCCACCGTTGACGCCGCACTCCTCCACCTGCGCGAGAATCCCTTGTTCGAGGCGGTCACGTAGAGCTGCAAGATGTGTAGGCCCGTCGGCAGGACTGTCTTCCGTCAGCCACGTCTGGGCCAATGAGGCAGCCTTGCCGAGGCCAACGATCCCAGTCACGTTTTCAGTCCCGGCGCGGCGCTGACGCTCGTGCGAGCCGCCATGAAACATGGGGTTCAGGCGGACGCTGCGGCGAACGAAGAGGATGCCGATGCCCTTGGGCGCATAGAGCTTGTGGCCGGAGAGCGTGAGAAGATCTACATCCTTCAGCGCACCCTTGGGGCTGAGATCGAGGTCGAGCTTGCCGCCTGCCTGCACGGCGTCGGTGTGGAAGAGAGCGCCAGCGGCGTGGGCGATTGCAGCCAGCGCGGCGATGGGTTGGACGACGCCAGTCTCGTTATTCGCGAGCATCACGCTGACCAGCTTGGTGTTGGGCCGGATGGCGGCGATGAGGCTTGCCGGTTCGATGAGGCCTTCCGGAGTGCAGGGCAGAAAGGTGACGTCGATGTTGCGGTGCTCGAGCGACGCTGCGGCGTGCAGAACGGCGTGGTGCTCGATGCTGGTGGTGATGACGTGGGTCTTCTCTTTGGTCGCCGAGAGTTCTGATGTGACGGTGCCGAAGAGTGCGAAGTTGTCGCTCTCGGTGCCGCCGGAAGTGAAGACGATCTCTGAGGTGCGGCAGTGCAGGAGGTGGGCGATCTCGTCGCGCGCATGGTCCACGGCGGCGCGGGCGTGCTGGCCCTGCTGGTGGATGGAGCTGGCGTTGCCGTAGTGCTCCAGGAAGAAGGGATGCATCGCCGCAAAGACCTCGGGAAGCAGAGGTGTGGTGGCGTTGGCGTCCATGTAGATTCGGCGCATATCTTTATTTTACGCGAGGCCCTGCGCGGGCGGCGGTCACTTCGTGACTTTCATACCGCGTCGCGTGGGCCTCCCGTTGGTCGGCGGAGAGATATTTCAGGCGACCATCGGGAGCAGCGACCGAAGGGGTATATAAGTCACGAAGTGACCGCCGCCCGCGCAGGGCGCCTTACCCGAGATTTTTAGCGATAATAAGGTATATGTCGAAGCGTGAATTTCAGACCGAAGTCAGCCAGCTACTCCAGCTCATCATCCACTCGCTCTACTCTCACCCGGAGATCTTCCTCCGCGAGCTCATCTCCAACTCCTCCGACGCGCTCGATAAGCTCCGTCACCTGACCCTTGTCGACGATGCCTACAAGTCGCTCCCCTTCGATCCACGTATCAGCCTGGAACTCGACGAGGAGAACAAGACCCTCACCATCAGCGACACCGGCATCGGCATGAGCGAAGAAGATCTCGTCTCGCACCTCGGCACCATCGCCCGCTCCGGCACCAAGAACTTCCTCTCGCAGCTCTCGGGCGACGCTCGCAAGGACTCCAACCTCATCGGCCAGTTCGGCGTCGGCTTCTACAGCGCCTTCATGGTCGCCGACAAGGTCGAAGTCGTCTCCCGCAAGGCTGGCGAAGAGCAGGCGTGGCGCTGGATCAGCGACGGCAAGACCGGCTTCGATATCGAACCCGCCGAACGCGCCGTCGCAGGCACCACCATCCTGCTTCACTTCAACGAAGAGGGCGCGCAGTATGCCAACAGCTGGCGCCTGCAGGAGATCGTCAAGAAGTACTCCAACCACATCGCCTTCCCCATCTTCCTCACCTACGACAAGAGCGAATGGAACGAGGCAGAGAAGAAGTCGATCAAGACCCGCACCACCGAACAGGTGAACGTCGCCAGCGCTCTATGGCGCCGCCCGAAGAGCGAGCTCACCGACGAGGACTACAAGGAGCTCTACAAGTCCATCACCGGCGACTGGGAAGATCCTCTCTTCTGGTTTCACACCCGGGCTGAAGGAAGCCTCGAGTACACGACGCTCTTCTACATTCCTGCGAAGGCTCCGATGGACCTCTACCACGCCGAGTACAAGGTCGGGGTCAAGCTCTACGTCAAGCGCGTCTTCATCATGGATGATGCCAAGGAGCTTCTGCCGCAGTACCTCCGCTTCGTGCGCGGCATCATCGACAGCGAAGACCTGCCACTGAACGTAAGCCGCGAGATTCTGCAGCAGAACCGTGTCCTTACCAGTATTCGCACGGCGAGCGTGAAGAAGATTCTGTCTGAGCTGAAGAGCATCGCGACGAACCAGCCGGAGCTGTATCTAAAGTTTATCTCCGAGTACAACCGTCCGCTGAAGGAAGGCCTGTACGGCGACTACGCGAATCGTGAGACGCTGCTCGATCTCGTTCGCTTCAAGTCCACGAAGGTGGAGGGCCTCACCAGCCTCGCCGATGTGAAGTCGCGCATGAAGCCGGAGCAAAAGAGCATCTACTACATCACTGGCGGCGCTGAATCTCTTCTGCGCACTTCGCCTCTGCTTGAGATCTACAAGAAGAAAGATCTCGAGGTGCTCATCCTCGACGACGACTTCGACGAGATCGTCTTCTCCGGCATCGAGAAGTATGGCGAGATCGATCTGAAGGCTGTGAGCAAGAGCTCGACGAGCGAAGATCTTAAGGATGTGAATGAGCCCGATCAGGCCGAGGCGCTGAAGCCGCTGCTCGATAAGCTGAAGGCTACGCTGGGCGATCGCGTAAAGGATGTGCGCGCCTCCGTGCGGCTCGCCGACAGCCCGTCCTGCATCGTCTCCGATGAAGAGGAACCGTCGATCAAGATGCAGCAGATGATGCGTGCGATGGGTCAGAAGGACATTCCCGCGCTCAAGCCCACGCTTGAGATTAACCCCGATCACGAGATCGTGAAGAAACTGCTTGCGCGCTCTGACGACTCCGTCGCCGAGGACGCTGCGTGGCTGCTCTTCGATCAGGCTCTGCTGATGGAGGGCGTGCCGCTGCAGGATCCAGCGTCGTTTGTGCATCGGCTCAACCGCATCCTGAACCTGTCGATCTAGCGCTGATCGGAAGCGCCAGTGATAGAGGACGACATCGCCTTGGCTACCTCGCCAGCGATGTCGTCCTGAACCATCAGGATGTCGTCGAACGGCCGGTCGTAGGTCTCCGTCCAGACGACGTACCCGTTGTCCGCACGAACCAGCCGTGCGGCGACGCGGAGTCTTGCGCCCGATTTGCGAACGCTTCCATCGAGCACATATGCGACGCCTAACGCCTTGGCGATCTCGGCGACGGGCACCTGTTTATCTTTGAAGTAAAACGATGAAGTCGGAGACGGTACGCGAAGGCCGGGAATCTTGCTGAGCTTGTCGATGAGCTCTTCGGTCATACCATCGGCGAAAGGCTCCTCGGTCATCTTGTTGGTGAGGTCGAGAAACGGCAGCACGGCGATGGATTTCTGCGGCTGCGAAACAACGACAGGGGTAGCAGATGGGTGGTTATTCGTAGCCTTCGCGTGAGACAGGAAGGCCGTGATGACGAGAGCGAGACAGAGGGCGACACCGACCGCCCAGGGCAGAGCCGTTCGAAGGCGTGAGCGAGGCGCATCGATGTGTGGCGGCGTTGTGGATTGGCTCTCCGAAGCCTGTGAAGAGTCTGTGTGTAGGGCAGGCTCATTGTCGGATTGACGGCTGACCGTCGCGACCATCCGATAGCCCAGTCGCGGCACCGTCGCGATGTACGTTGGCTGCTTCGGGTCATCGCCGAGCACGCGGCGGAGCGACGTCACCGCCTGGTAGACGGAGTCTGGACTGACGGTGACGCCGGACCACACCTGATTGAGCAGATCGTCGATACTGACGACCGCAGGGGCGCGTTCGGCGAGGCACAGCAGCAGACGCATCGCGCGCGCCTCCAACCGGGCAGTCTCTCCATCTCGTGTGATCTGGCCGGATGCCGGATCGACGGACCAGGCGCCGATGCGAAGTACTGTCGTGGCGGAACGTTCCATGCGGGATCTGGGTCTACCCTCTCGTTCAGACGGAAAAGTGCAGTCCGATCATAGCAATACGCATGGAGATATCGTGGCGTTCCTGCAGGTCTCGCGTCTGCAGAGACTCTCCGCCGCCGTCGGCAGCCTCATTTCAGAACTATTCAGAGTGTTTCGGACGCCGTTCAGGACTTCCAGGCTCTCGCGTGGGTACCGTCGAACTCGTTGGACTGCAAACAAATCGGCGGCGAAAGAGGATCGAATGATGGAAGACTCTGTAACCGAATCATCGCAGCGAAGAAACGCTTTACTGGCGATAGGAGTGGGAGGACTGACCGCCGGGGCCCTGGACCTGACGCAGGCGTGCATCCTGTTTGGGTGGGATATCCCCCTCTCGATCGCCGCCGGTCTGCTGGGGCCGCGTGCACTGCACGGAGGCGCGGCCACCTACGTCCTTGGCGTCCTCCTGCACTTCTTCATCGCTCTCTCGGCGGCGGCCATCTACTATGCGGCGAGCCGCAGGCTGGGCTTCTTGACGGAGCATCCGCTGGTCTGCGGCCTCTTCTTTGGCGCGGCCATAGAGACGGTTATGAATCTTGTCGTACTGCCTCTCTCCGCGCTTCACGCTCGGGGCCCTTACGAGCTTCACGACCTCATTCAAGGGCTGCTCGTACACATGGTCGTGGCAGGACTGCCGATCGCATTCAGCGTCCGGCGATTCGCGAGATCGACATCGCTTGATGCAACTCTGGTAAGCTAGGCGCGGCTCTGTGGCTTCGGTCACAGCAACTTATGCACCTTGGAGAACGATGATGATGAAGCAAATAGTAGTGGCGTTCGCGCTGGCGGCTTGTTGTATGACAGGCGCCAACGCGCAGATGAGTCCCAAAGAAGTAAAGATCGCTCCAGGCACGATGATCGAGCCGGCGAAGAGCTTCGACGAGATGTTGACCGCATTCGAAGAGGATATGGTTCCGCTGGCGAAGGCGATGCCCGCAGACAAGTATGACTTTGCGCCCAGCGCATCGGTCTTTGTGCCGGGGCAGGGAAGCGAGTACACCGGCGTCAGCACCTTCCGCGCGATGGTGCTGCACGTGGCGTCAGCGAACTATCACTACGCGATGCAACTGAGCGCGAGAGGGCTGAAGCCGGATGTGGATGTGAAGGCGCTCGCGAATATCAAGAGCAAGGATCAGGCTGTAGCCGCGCTCGAAGCTTCGTTTGTCTTCGCGCACAAGGCGATTGGCTCTCTGACCGCGCAGAACGCATTTGAGAGTGTGAACGGAACGCAGACGCGCGCGAGCCTCGCGGGCGGTCTGGTAGCGCACGGATTCGACCACTACGGACAACTGGTGGAGTATCTGCGGATGAACGGAATCATTCCGCCGGCGAGCCGGAAGTAAGGCATCCATACGGCCTCGCCGCCTAGTCGATGAGCGAATCGATGAAGGTGGCGGGGTCGAAGGGGATGATGTCTTCGAGCTTCTCTCCGATACCCGCATAGACGACCGGAAGCTTAAGCTCGGTGGCGATGGCCAGGACGATCCCGCCCTTGGCTGTGCCATCGAGTTTGGTCAGCACGATGCCCGTCACATGAGCAGCCTCGGTGAAGAGCCGTGCCTGCGTCAACCCATTCTGTCCTGTCGTCGCATCCATCACGAGCAGCGTCTGATGCGGAGCGCCCGGCACCAGCTTCTCTGCCGTGCGGCGCATCTTGTCCAGCTCCTTCATCAGGTCGGTCTTGGTGTGCAGGCGGCCCGCGGTGTCTACAATCAGAATCTCCGTGCCGCGAGACTTAGCGGCGGCGCAGGCATCGTAGAGCGCTGCGGAAGGGTCGCCGCCCTGCTTAGTCTTGATGATCTGGACGCTCGAGCGCTGGGCCCAGACCTCCAACTGTTCGATGGCAGCGGCGCGGAAGGTATCGGCGGCGCACAGCAGCACGGTGCGGCCACGGCCCGTAAAGTACGCAGCGAGTTTGCCAGTCGTCGTAGTCTTACCGGTACCGTTGACCCCGACCATCATGATGACCTCAGGCGGGCTGAACGGATGCGCGACAGGACGTGCGACGTTGTTCAGGATCTGGCGAAGCTCGGCCTTGAGAAGCTGCTTCAGTTCGGAGCCGCCTTGGATGCCGGTGCGCAGCGCACGCTGGCGAAGATTCTCCAGCACAAGAGCGGTAGTCGGAGCACCGAGATCGGCGGCAAGAAGGATCGGCTCCAGGCTGATGAGCGTAGACTCATCGACCTCGCGGGTAAGCGCGATCACGGAGCTGATGGAGTCGGTGAACGAGTCGCGGGTGCGGCTCACCGCCTGCTTCATTCGGTCGAAGAGGCTGACCTTCTCCAGCGGCTGCTCGGCGGAGGGTTTGGGTTGATCGGGTTGCTGGTCGGACTTGTCGCGTTTGCCGAAGAGAGAGAAAGCCATGCTGTCTTTAGTCTAGCGGATGTCTGCGGAGCGCGGCAGAATGGCCCTATCCAGCTGGCCTGTCAGCTACTTGGCTTTTTTGGACAAGCGTGCCTTTTGATAGACCCGCAGGCGAACGCACGCCGCCTGGAGCACAGCAGTCTCAAGCTTATGCTCACCGGCGTGGCTGAGCAGGTCTCCCAGAATCGTCTCTACCTCCACGCTCTTCCCTTTTTCAAGATCGCGGTACATCGAAGAGGTCTGAGGCGAACTCTTGTCGCTGACCTGTTTGCGCAGGTTTTCGAGAAAAGGTGCAGGGATGGAGTAGCCGCGGGCCGCAGCGACAGAGGCGCACTCCTCGACCGCCCGAAGTGCGATGGCGGTGCCGTCGGTGGCAGAGTTGATTTCGCCTATCGGCCCATCCAGCAAACACGTAACCAGCCCAAGTGTCGCGATGAAGACCCATTTGTTCCACATATCCTGCTGGATGGTCGCGGATAACTGAGTGTCGAAACCGGCGCCGGTGAACTCGGCATCGAGGGCGCGGACACGGTCGGAGATCTGTCCATCGATCTCTCCATACACAAGCTTCTGCATCGGGGCGAGCTGTACGATGCGGCCCTCCGCGTCGAGGTCGGTCGCGACCATGCAGACGCCTCCCAGCACGGCACGTTCGCCGAACCGGCTTGCGAGTGTACCCATGTGGCGCATGCCGTTGAGGACGGGATAGATCATCGTGTCCGGACCCACAGCCGCGGCCATGTCGTTGACGGCCTGATCGAGCGCCTGCGCCTTCACGCTGAGGAAGACGACGTCGAACGGCGCAGAAACTTTGTCGGCGGTGACCGTCTTCGGCTTGATGGTAAGGTCGCCGTGCGGACTAACGATGCGGAGACCGTCGCGCTGCAGTTGCTCGAACCGCTGGGGCCTGACGAGAAAGGTAACGTCACGGCCAGCCTGCGCGAGTCTCGCTCCAAAGTAGCCGCCCACGGCACCAGCGCCAACCACAAGAATCTTCACAGTATCTCCTCCTAAACAGCAACTTGCGAGCTACACCCTTAAGATGCGGCCCGCATCGCCAAAGAGTCGAAGATTGAACTCGGAATGCCTACGTTGCAGCGGAGGTTGGTGGAGGCGTGTAGCTTGACGTGGGAGTCGCCTTCGGCTGTTGCGGTGCGGGTGCCGGAGAGTAAATTCCTGGGCGAACCAGCAGGAGCAGATACAGGAAGAGGATCGCAATCAAGACGAGCCCGCCGATGAAGATGTGAGGGCGGAAGCCCATGTAGGTCTTGTGCTGGGGCATGTCGGCAGGCGGCAGGTGGCCTTCGTGTTTGTGCTCTTGTTCGTGATCGCGTTCGTGCATGCACACCAGCTTAGTTGTAAAAGTGATCTCGTGCGGCTTTTAAAAACATACCGGACCGCAGAGCCGTTCTTCGCCCAGCCCGGTGTGCTGAGTTCAGTGTGCTGAGTTAAGACAGACTGTCTATCCGGCGAGGTCTGTCCGCGGCTGCGCCGGATAGTAGATCTGCGAGGTGGGATGTGGCTGTTTGGGGTCCGGGATTGCCTTGGTCTGCCTGACCCGGAGGAAGATGATGGCGGCGATGAGGATGACAAGGATAGTCACGGCAAACGCTATCACGACGGGAAGAAAAGACGAGTCGCTTTCACGTTTCTCAGGCGTGGGGTCGTTGTTGGACGGAATAGGCTCGCTCATACAAACTATGATGCACGGAGACCTGCACGCATCGCCCGAAAGATCAAGAAGATCGATTTCTATCGTCGTCTATTCGTCGCGGCCCGGTCGTGACATCAGATCGCGGATGGCCTCGTTCGGGCTCTTGCCATGGTGCAGGATGGCGTCCATCTGCTGCGTAATGGGCATCTCGACGGCGTAGCGTGCGGCGAGGCCAAGTGCGGCTGCGGTGCTGCGAACCCCCTCGGCGACCTTTCCGTTCAGGTTGGCGATGATCTCCGGCAGCTGGCGTCCGCGTCCAAGCTCAATGCCGACGGCGCGGTTGCGCGAGAGCGAGCCGGTGCAGGTCAGCACCAGGTCGCCGATGCCGGAGAGTCCCGCCAACGTCTGGCGTCGTCCTCCGCACGCGACCGCGAGGCGGGTCATCTCGGCGATGCCGCGTGTCAGCAGCGCGGCAGAGGAGTTGTAGCCAAGGTTCAATCCGTGAACGACGCCGGCGGCAAGGGCAACGACGTTCTTCAGCGCACCGCCAAGCTCCACACCGGTAACGTCGTCGTTCGTGTAGACGCGGAGGCTGGGCGAGGTGAAGTCGCGCTGAATCAACTGTGCGATGACTGGATTCTCGGATGCGACGACGATGGCGGTGGGCATGCCGGCGGCAACCTCCTGCGCAAACGAAGGCCCGCTGATCACAGCAAATGGATTCGGCGTCACCGAGGCAACCACCTGCGACATGCGGAGGTGCGTGCCCTCCTCGATGCCCTTGCTCGCCGAGAGAATGATCTGGCCGCGGGTCAGCATCGGGGCGATGTCGGTGATGATCTCGCGCAGGTGCTGCGAGGGCGTGACGCAGAGCAGGATGTCGGCCTCGAAGATAGCACGCGGCAGGTCGGAGGTGATGTGGACGTCGGCGGGAATGGTAAAGCCGGGAAGATAAAGGAGGTTATCTCCGGCCACGGTAAGCTGCTCGGCGAGCACCGGCGAGTGCGACCACAGCGTAATCTGATGGCCCTCCCGGCGGGCGAGCGAGAGGGTTAGCGCAGTGCCCCAGGCACCGGCTCCCAGTACGGCAATGCGACTCATGCGACCACCTTTTTCTTGCCGAAGCGGCCCTCGGAGCCGTTGGCCAGTCGGCGGATGTTCTCGCGATGTTTAACGATGATAAGCAGAGGAATAAAGAAGAAGCCATCGATCACGATGGAGGTATGGGGGTGCACGAAGTACAGCCCGAAGAGCGGGAAGGTCGCCGAGCCGATGATGGAGGCGAGCGAGACGTAGCGTGTAAAGATCACAACCACCAGAAATACCGCGAAGGTGCAGGCCGCCGCCGCAGGGGTCAGCGCCAGAAAGACGCCGAGCGCGCTCGCCACTCCCTTACCACCGCGGAAGCCGAGCCAGATAGGGAACACATGGCCGAGGATCGCGGCGACTGCGGCCACGACGGCAAGGTCATAGTTGCCGGGCGCAATGTGTTGTGCGATCTTGACCGCAAGAAAGGCCTTGCCGCAGTCCAGCAGCAGCGTAACGATGCCGAGACCCTTGGCTCCGGAGCGGGCCACGTTGGTAGCGCCGATGTTGCCGCTGCCCATGGCGCGGATGTCCTGCTTGCGAAAGATCTTTACCAGCAGGTAGCCAAACGGGATCGAACCCAGGAGATAAGCAATCGAGATGGAGAGGAGCCACGGGTTCATTGTCGTCTGGTTGAGTTTAGCAAGTGCAGATAAGGATGGTCTCAACAAGGTGAGATGCTTTTGTCCGGATAAACATCTCCGCCCGTCTCCACCGTCATTTTGTAGTGAAGTAAACGAAAGCGTTTGCGTGCGGAATTAGCGCTACAGGATATGGCGGCGAATCACTTCGAGAGCGTGCTGGCTGGCCCAGAACCGAATGCGCTCGCGGTCTCCCATCAGGTTCAGCTCTTTCACCTCGGTATGGCCCGCCCCGGCGAGCGCGATATAGACCAGGCCGATGGGTTTATCGGCATCGGGCCCAGGAGCGCCCGGACCAGGACCCGCGATGCCTGTGACGGAGATGCCCAGCGACGCTCCAGTGCGTGCGCGAATACCCTCCGCCAGGGCACGCGCAACCTCAGCGGACACTGGGCCTTTTTCCGCAACCAGCTCCGCAGGAACCCCGGCGAAGTTCGTCTTGAGCGCATCGCTGTAGACCACCGCTCCTCCAAGAAAATACCGTGAGCTACCCGCGATCGCCGTAAGACGCTGTGCGACCAGCCCGCCGGTGCAGCTCTCCGCAGTGGCCAGCGTAAGGTCGCGCAGACCAAGATGCAGCAGCACAACCTCCTCAAGCGACTCGCCATGCGACGAAAAGACGGCGTCCTCCATCTCGGCTTCGATCTTCTCGGCCAGCTCATCGACCCGCTCCTGCGCCTCGGCGAGCGTCGCCTTCGCGCACAGAAAGTGAAGCTGAATCTCAGCCGACCCCGCCAGAATCGTGGTCTCAACATCGGCGTACGTCGTATAGATCGGTGCCGTGCGAGCATCGACGTGCGACTCCGGGATCAGCGCCATGCGAAGCAGCCGTTTGGCCAGATAACGCGGCGGCAGGGAAGCCGCCAACAGAGGCTTCACCGCCTCATCGAAGAGCGGCTTCAACTCCTTCGGCGGCCCCGGAAGCAGAACCACAATCTTGCGCACGGCCCCACCATCCGGACCAATAACGGTCGTATCGAGATACTGCCCCGGAGCGCTGCCGTTCTTGTTCTCAAGAATCGTGGCCCCATCAAGTACATCGGCCTGACTCGCATTGTTCGGCGGCATCACCATCTTGCGCGCAGCGAAGCGCTTATAGAGCGAGGTGAGAATTGCGTTGTCGGGCTGGAGTTCGATGTTGAGCGCGGCAGCAACGGCCTCGCGGGTCAGGTCGTCTTCGGTCGGCCCCAGACCGCCGGAGAAGATCACGACATCCGCGCGCGCAATAGCGATGGCGGCTGCGCTCGTGAGATGGCCGAGGTTGTCACCGACGATCGTCTTGAACGCAACCTGCACGCCAAGGTCGTTGAGACCGTCCGTCAGTAGAAGGGAGTTGGTGTCCTGCCGGTAAGGCGTTAGCATCTCGGAGCCGACAGCGATGATTTCAGCGATCATGTGTGATGTGGCTTCTCTCCGCCCGAAAGCATTTGGTCTACACCCATGATAGAGGAAGGTCCCTTAGGGCGCCTACGCGGCGTGCGGTCACTTAGTGACTTATATACCCCTCCGGTCGCTGCTCCGTTGGTCGCCAGAGAAGATCTATCCGCCGACCAACGGGAGGCCCACGCAAAGCGGTATGAAGGTCACGAAGCGACCGCCCGCCGCGCAGGCGCGTACTTAAGTTTCTAGTAAAGAATCTCCGACTTAATAAAAGTCTCCGCAGTCCCATCCGCCGGGTTCACGAAGGTGATGTCGCTCGGATCACGCCTTGGCGTATCCACAGCGAGCACGACGAACGGCTCCTCGACCAGCTCCGGCGTCCCATGGACCGTACCTTGCTTGAAGAAGATAAGCTTGCCCGGCCCAACCTCGAACGGCGGCTCCTCGCCAAGAAAGAACGTGGCGCGCCCCGAGAGGACGAGCAGGTACTCGTCGCAGGTCGAGTGAAAGTGCGCGGGCACAGGCGTATAGACGCGAAAGACGCGAGAGCTCGCATGCGTCTCATCAGTCAGGCGCGTGTCGATGAGCATGGTCGCGGCGGAGGCTGGAAAGTTTGCCGCGATCGCATGCGTATCAAAGACGGCAGAGCTCGCGGGTGAGGCTTCGTTCAATTTGTCGGCCACAGTATGGCTCCTTCCATGTCGCGATCGCGATGCAACTTAGTTCGCGGCGTTCCAGTTTGACGTACTATGAGCGTCGCCGTTATGGGCGGGTCCAATACCGTCGGTCCCCGCAATCAAATCGGCAGGCTGCGGATTGCCTCTTTGCGGCAGAAAGATCGAGAAGATGGTGCCGCACCGCGGCTTCGTCGTTCTCGAACGAACGTGCATACTGCCGCCGTGTTTCTCCACCAGTTCACGAGAGACCCAAAGGCCGAGGCCCGTTCCGGTGTCCTTCTTGGTGGTGAAGAATGGCTCGAAGATGCTCTTGAGATTCGCGTGAGGAATGCCGAGGCCCGAGTCTGCGACCGTGATGCGAATCCCCGGGCTGCTCAGGTTGCGCGGATCGCTGGCGGAGCTCGCCGTAATGCGGACAGAGGCACCCCTGGGGCACGCGTCGAGACTATTGGCCAGCAGGTTGGAGACGATCTGCCGCAGCTCGCCGGGGGACCCGAGAACCTCCACGCTTGTACTGGCCTCAATGTGGACCGAGATCCCAAGCGACGAAGCGCGCGGCTGGTAGAACTCGGCAACCTCACGCACGATCGCGGCCGGTTTGAAGTAGGCCGGAACGGATGTCTCGCGATAGAAGCCAAGCGACTGGCGCGTGAGATGAGCGATCCGGCCAAGCTCCCCCTCGGCCTGCATCAGCATCTGGCGTACCTCACCCAGATCCTCGGAGTGGCGCGCGATGTAGACGAGGTTCGTAAGTCCTTCCAGCGGATTGTTCACCTCGTGCGCCACCGAAGCTGCAAGACGTCCGGCAGCCGCCAGCTTCTCCGCCCGCATCAGCGCGCCCTCGGAGACGCGGCGGTCGGTGATGTCGCGGAAGACCAGCACCACGCCGATCATCTTGCCGGAGCTGTCGCGAATCGGCGCACCGCTGTCGTCGATGCAGATCTCGCGCCCATCCTTCGAGACCAGGAAAGTATGGTTGGCAAGTCCCACGATGGTGCCCAGGCGTCGCACCTTGTCCACCGGATTCTCAACCACGGTGCGGGTCTCTTCGTTGAAGATTCGAAAGACCTCGTGCAGCACGACGCCCTTGGCTTCTTCTTTCGTCCATCCCGTCAACTGTTCCGCGATGAGATTCATGAAGTCGACGCGGCCCTCGGTGTCGCACGCAATCACTGCATCGCCGATGCTGAAGAGCGTCGTGCTCAACCACTGCTCGCGGGCGTAGACGTCTTCGCTGCGCCGGTGGATCTCCTCGATCTGGCGGTTGTACGCAGCCGTAAGCTCCCGGAAGATGCGCCTCGTCTCCCACACCAGCAGGGCGGCGACGAGGGCAGCGAGCAGGATAAGGCCAGCCAGAACATAACGGTTGACCACCCTGCTGTCGGCGGAGTGTTCGGCGCGCCTTCCGCTGGCAACTACTAGAAACTCATCCACGATGGCGCGCAGGCTGTCCATCTCCTTCCTGCGCTCGACCATGTGCTGCTCCAGCGTCGCGGAATCAAGCGGAGGCAGGTTAATCTCCCGGTGCGCCTCCTGCTCCCAGACCTCGTGCTCCGCGTTCAGGCGTTGCAGGCGACCGGCCTGATCGGGCCGCGAGATGAGACCGCTGAGCGCCTGGAACGCAGGCCCGAAGTCCCGATTCGCATCCCGCATAGGCTGCAGGAACGCGGGGTCGCGGGTAAGCAGATATCCTCGCAGACCAGTCTCCTCATCCACCATCAGCTTGATGAGATTGTTGGCCCGTGAGATAACAACATCGGCGCGGTCCACCGCATGCGCACTCTGCTGGACACGTTGCAGTCCATAACCAAGAGCCAGGGCGAGCAATGCCAGAGAAGCAATCGGTATTCCAATGAGCCGAAGAAGAAGCCTGTTATACAGCCGCGGGTCCAAAGTATTTTCCTCAACCATTCGGAGCGGTTATCTGCCTGTTGTCCAGATCAGTCGCTCAGGACTGTCTGAGATTCTACGCAAAGAGCTGCAAGATTGAGAAAACGTCATAGGTTATTGGACGTTCGTATCGAACGAACCGGTCTCGATGGTCGTGCCATGCTTCATCTGAATAAAGATGCGATAGCGGCCGGAAGTAGGGAAGCCATAGGGAAAGTCGACCGCGTTCGATAGCGGCTGCGACGAAGCCATCTGCATGCCGGGCATCGCATCCATGGCGCCGTCCGAAGGCCCACCCGCCCCGCCGTCTCCATTGGCGAGCGTCATCGCCGCCATCGCCGCCGAGCCCTCCGGATGCGTATGCGCAAACACAGTCCCGTCCGTCTTGACGAACGCCGCATGTCCGGCCATCCCCATGTAAGGCTGCACGTCGGTAGCAGGCGAACCATCAGGAGCCAGCAGGCGGAAGTGGAACTCGTAAGCTGTACTCGCAGTCAGCCCCGCAGGCCGATCCCAGACCATCGTGTATCCGTCAGGCAGCTTATAAGTCGTGCCGAGCATCCCCTGACTCAGCGGCGCAGGATGCGCGATAGCATCATCCGGTCCCGGCGTACCCCCCGTCATACTCGCAGGCACATCCAGCGCCGCCACAATCGTCTCCGGAAATCCATTCGCGTGAACGATGTCGCCATAAAGCGTGTAGCGCCCTTCCGGCATCGCAGGCAGCGTCATACGAAAGTCCCCCGGCCCCACAAGCTCAGGATGCAGATGGAACACCGCATCCATCTCCGGCTGGCGAATCGCATACAGATGCATCAGATGCCCATGATCCGGCAGCAGATCGTTATTCGACCGGCTCAGCTTAGCCTCTTCATCCGACGGGCGAAACGACTTGAGCTGCAGATCGAGCACATCGCCCTTCAAACCAGCATGCGCCTCAAGCGGCCGGTACACGCCCTCCGCATAACCCGCCGCCTCCGCATCCCACCACTTCGCCCCGCCGTACACCATCAGACCCATCACCGCCAGGCTGGTCGCCATCGCAATCAACGCCCTGCGTCGTCGGCTCGCCGGAGCCGTCTGGCCGGGCTGCAGCCGAGCCTCGCGAACCGCCGCCGCAATAATGCCCGCCATGCTGATCACCAGAAACAGTCCCAGCAAACCCAACACCACGCCCATCCCACGCTGCATCTTCAACGTTGTCACCGCCACAGCCGGCACAGGAACCGAAGCCTTACCTTCACCCGCAGCGCCCGCAATGTCGAACCGCACCTCCCACGAACCCGACGCCATCATCCAGATGCTTCCCGTAAAGAACGCAGGATCGGTCGTCGAGCGCTGCATCGCATCCGAGGTCGGCGGATGCTTCGCCGCCTCACCCGTCATCGGCATCGGCGTAATGTGCAGCCCCGTCACCGGCGCGCCCGTCGACCGCACCTCGACCACCGCCACCCCCGGAATCACCGTCGGCATCCGGATCGTCACGAACAGCTTGTACTGCCCCGACGACACCGTCTCGAACACATCCTTGCTGCCCACATGGGCGCGCGCACTCGGCACCACAACTACGGCCAGCAGAATCAGCAGCAGACATCGAAGAGTTTTCATCCTACCGCCGCACGCTCTTCATCCAGTTGCCGAAGCGCAGCCCGACCCACGTCCCCGCAACGCTGTACACCGCCGCCCACGCCAGCCCCGTCGCCAGCACCATCCCGTGCTCCGGTCTGACGAAGAGTCGAAGCAGATCGTAGCTCCCGGGCCTGGTGTTGTAGTCGAAGTAGATCGTCCCGAAGAACCGATTCTGCGCCGCATTCGACATCAGGAACGTAGCAAAGTTCCACTCCACCAACAGCAGAACCGCCATAAACACCGCACCCGACACCAGCGCAATCTGCCAGAACTTCCACGCCCGCGTCCGCTGCCACAGCAGATCCAGCGCCACCGCCGGAACGATCAGCAGAATCGGAAAGCTCGCCGGAACAAAGTGCGTCACCGGATAGTAGACCGGACCCAGCTTAGGCTGCGCCGGAAACAGCGGCAGAATCAGAATCTCCGCAATCGCAAACAGCATGTACACAGACGACGTATAGGTCGCCGCCCAGCGATGGCGCGACGCCCGCGACAGCATCGCAAACACCAGCGGAATCGCGATCCCCATCGCCATGTACGCCCCGGCCCCATGCAGATACACATCCCACGTCTTCTCCAGCAGGAAGAACATCTGGCCCGACACCACCAGTCCGCCGACGTACAAAAACATCCGCTGCAGCGTCCGGAAGGTCGCGTTCGACTCCTCACCCGCCATAGGCTCCGCGCGATTCATCGCCGCCAGAATCAAAAACAGAACCCCCACCGACACGCCGCGCATACCCAGAATCAACAGCGTATGCGGCGGGCTGATGATCTTCACGTCCAACCCATACGCCGCATGCCACCAGTTATCGAACGGCGCCGAGGTCATCATCGCGATGCCTCCCCACGCCGCAATAAACGCCCCAATCGGCGCCCGGAACCCCAGAACATTCACAGAGGCGTCCTTCAGCGCAGCCGACCGCCCAAACGTCGTCGCCAGAATCAGATACCCGCACACCACCGCCGCAATCAATCCGCAGGCATAGATTGCCATATGCGCCGGCGTCCAGAAGCTGTCGCGCCCAATCGAGCGGTGCCACGACACGTCCCACGCCCCGCCGATCGCAGCCGACGTAACCGCCACCACGCCGCACCAGATATACCAGGGCACAGAGGCCGCACGCGTCGAAGCCGCAGCGCGTGTAGAAGGGGATGCCTGGGGGAGTGGTTCAACCGTTCCAAGGGTATGGAGCGATCCTGTGGAAGTTGCCATAGTGGCCTCCGGATTCTCTACCTGAGTATACCGAAGCCTCGTCAACACAGGCCCCAACATCCCCGTAGCGAGATATAGTTCGAGTCGCGTAATATGTCCGCATGAAAAACTTCAACCGCCGTGATCTCTGTGTCGCCCTCTCCGCCCTCGCCGCGATGGGCACTGTCATCTCATCCGCAGAAGCCGAGGGCAGCAGCGCCGACCCCGGAGACACCGTCCTCGGAACCTCCCGCGTCATTCCCTACGACGAGCTCAAGGTCATCCAGATGCCCAACGGCGGCACCATGCGCCGCGTCATGTCCGGCGTCCTCCCCACCGGCGAGTTCATCGAGATCCACGAGACCATGCTGCCCGCCGGAAAGATGCCGCACCCGCCCCACAAGCATCCCAACACCGAGATCCTCTTCATCCAGGACGGCAAGCTCGAGTACCTCGACAACGGCACGCCCATCCCCGCCAGCAAGGGCAGCGTTATCTTCAGCGCGTCGAATATCATGCACGGCCTAAAGAACGTAGGCGACACCCCTGCGAACTACATCGTCGTGTCCGTAGGGCGGCAACTAAAAGAAGGGTAACGATCCTGTCCTGCCGGACGAGCCGCCTGCTCGGCGCGAGGTCACTTCGTGACGTGTATACCTTGCCGTGGCAGCACGAGCACCCTACTCCTCCCCCTGGTCGGAATCTAAAGCCGACCAACGGGAGGCCCACCCGAAGGCGTACATAAGTCACGAAGTGACCTCTCCACGAGCAGTGGGCCCGTCCGGCAGGACAGAATCTTTTAACGCAACCGAGAGCCCAAAGCAATCTCTTCGCCGAAGGTCGCCAGCACCGGCTTGCCGTTCTCTCCGTGGCTCGCCGCCAGCAGCATCCCATGCGACTCCAGCCCCCGCATCTTCCGCGGAGCCAGGTTCGCAATCACCACAATCTTCCTTCCGATCAACTCCTCCGGCGTATACCACTCCGCAATGCCCGAAAGAATCTGCCGCTTCTCATAGCCCAGATCGACCTCCAGCCGCAGCAGCTTATCCGCCTTCGGAATGCGCTCGGCAACCACAATCTGTGCCACGCGAAGATCGATCTTCACAAAGTCGTCGATAGCGATCTGCGGCGTATCCGGAGTGGAAGAACCCGCAGCCGAAGCAGCAAACGGACCCGAAGCCGGAGCTTCCGTATGAGACGGCGTCCCCGGCCGCTCCGTACTAATCGCATAACTCCCGCCAACCGTGGCGCCAGGATTCGCCTCAGGCAAAGCCGAAGTACGCGGAGCCGCCCCCGGATGCGTCGGGTCCGTAGGAACAGCCGAAGTATGCGTCGTCTTCTCATCGACCAGCTTCGAAGGCGCAGGAGGAGTAACTGAAGCAGGAGAAGTAGTCGAAGGTGTAGAAGTAGTCGAAGGTGTAGAAATAGTCGGATTTTCCATATCGATCATGATCTGCGCAAGTCCTTTGTCTGCCCGTGGAAATATAGGAGCAAGCTCACCAAGCTTCGTGCCCGGCTTCAACCCACCCCACTCAAGATTCTTCAACTCACCATTCTTCGCCGCCGCCTCAATATCACCCAGCCCCAACTGCGCCCACACCTTCGCCGTGGCGTGGGGGATGATCGGATAGAGATAGGCGGTGATCACTCGAATGGCTTCGCACGCGCTGTAAAGGCTCGCCGCTAACTTCACCCTGTCATCAGGCGAATCAGACTTAGCAAGTTTCCAGGGAGCATCTGATGTGATCTTTCCATCAACAACTCCAATAACTTCCATCGCTTGCCTTAGGAAAGCGAAGAAATTATTGCTGCTCGCCTTATCTTCAAAAAGAATACTTAGCGGAAGCGATTTGGGTTCGGATGGTGCTTCATAGGGGTACACCGGCATACAACCAGAAAAATTACTGCTAATCATGGTAAGCACGCGGCTCACAAGATTGCCATACCCATTCGCCAGATCCGCGTTGTACCGCGTAATCATCGCGTCGAAGCTAAAGCTCCCATCCTGCCCAAACGGAATCTCCCGCAGCAAAAAGTACCGCAGCACATCCGCCCCAAAGAGATCCTGCTCGCGTTTCGTGGAGTCAGGAAACTGTTTCTTATAAACCTCAGTCCCAAACGCATCAAGAATCGTCTCCGTACGAACGACGTTCCCCTTCGACTTCGACATCTTGCTGTCATCAAACAGCAGCCAGCCATTCGCCACCACCGACTTCGGCGTCGCAATCCCCGCAGCCAGCAGAAACGCCGGCCAGTAGACGCAATGAAACCGCGTAATCTCCTTACCCACGAGATGCAGATCCGCAGGCCAGTATCTCGCAAACCTCTCCTGCATCGCCGGATCGTCCGAACCATACCCAATCGCCGTCATATAGTTCGCCAGCGCATCCAGCCACACATAGATCACATGCTTCTCATCCCCCGGAACCGGGATGCCCCACTTGAAACTGGACCGCGAGATCGAAAGATCCTTCAGCGCTCCAGGGATGTAGTACTTCCCTGACGCGCTCTTCAAAACCCAGCCCCGGTCATAAGCTATGTCTAACGGGTTTACTGGCAGTTTGGCGGGAACGACGGTGCCGGATGGTAGATGTGCGTCCGCGAATAGACTCTCATCGTAGACACGGACTATGACGGCGTTGAGATCGCCACGAAGGAAGCTGAGGACTTCATTGCGGCTGGATTCGGGTTGGATGGTAAGTTCGCCGCTCTCAATCCGATCAATCAGCGGAAGCTGATACTCCGACAACTTGAAGAAGTAGTTCTCCTCCGTCACCGTCTCCGTCGGCTTACCATCCGGTCCAATCGTCCCCGGAGGCCCCTCGACAAACATCTCCTCGCCGATCGAGTACTGACCGGTGTACGTACTCAGATAAATCGCCCCGCGCTCCTCCAGATGCTTCCAGAGCCGCTGCACACCCTGCTTATGCCGTTCATCCGTCGTGCGAATGTAGTCGTTGTACGTAATGCCCATGCGGTCCCACAGTGTACGAAAGCTCGCCGAGACCTCATCCGCGAACTGCTGTGGCGCGACGCCTGCCGCCGCAGCCGACCGCTCTACCTTCTGGCCATGCTCATCCGTACCGGTCAGGAAGAAGGTATCGTCGCCAAGAAGCCGATGACGCCGCGCGATCACGTCAGCTGCAATCGTCGAGTACGCATGCCCGATGTGCGGACGCGCGTTGACATAGTAGATAGGGGTAGTGAGATAGAAAGTTTGCTTAGACATGCTGGGTGGCCAAAGCCAAGTTTAGCAGGAGGGAACCACCCCACCGACCCGGCAGTCCCAATGGCGCCGAAGGCGCGTCAGCCTCGATGGCAGATCGCGCCGTGCGCGCAGCACGCCTCGCCTGTCCTAAAATCCCTTATCCGTCCCACTCAGGCACCCACCAGACCAACCAGCAAAATAAACCCGAAATCAATGGCGTACCATCCACACCCAAAAAACCAACCGCAACCCAACCACCCCCACCACGCTAACTAACACAACTCACCAGCAACCAACCACGACGAGCACCCGCATTTAGCCAAAAACCCCTGCAAAAACACCCACCCACCACACAGGAAAAAATCCGCAAACAAACCCACCAGAAAAATCCTAGCTGCCAGTACGAGTCCCATCCTCCACCGGCCCAGCACCCTCTACCGCAGCCGCCTCAGCCGCCTGCGCCGTACGAGCCATGTTCAAATGCTGCTCCATCATCAACCGCGCCTGCGCCGGATTGTGCGACCGGATAGCCCGATAGATCTCCCGGTGCATCTCCGAAGACTCCTTCAGATCCTGCGCATTATCAATAGTTTGCCGCCGATTCGCATACAGGCTCGCCGTAATCGTCTCCATCAGCGCCGCCAGAATCGGATTCCCCGCAGCCCGCGCAATCGTCCGATGAAACCTCACATCGTGAATCAGGTACTCCTGCGGATCGTCCAACGACGCATACATCTCCGTCACCTCCTCCGCCAGCTCAGCGATGTGCTCGTCGGTAGCCCGCTCCGCAGCCAGCGCCGCCACATTCGACTCAATCACAATCCGCGCCTCAAACATCTGCCACGGCAGAAATCCATGCAACGTCCCCAGTACGTCCAGCGAACTCGAATCCAGCGCCGGAGGCCCCGAAGACACAAACGTCCCCGCCCCATGCCTGCTCTTCAACACACCCATGGCAGACAAAAACCCAATGCCGGCACGCAGACTCGACCTGCTGATCTTCAGCTCCCGCGCAAGCTCACGCTCTGGAGGCAAGCGGTCGCCCGGACGAACCGCACCCGAGCTGATCAGCGAACGGACATGCTCCACCACCTGCATCGTCAGTTGACTGTGCCCAACCACCTCGTCTTCATTTTCTTTAGCAGCTTTTCTCACGCTGAAACTCTCCTTGCGCGCAAGTGAAATTCCTTGAATGGCCATCCGGTTGGACGAAGAGTAACACGCTCTGCTGGGTTTCGTTCATCAGACGCCAGTGCGCCGTGAACGTTACATCCAGCGCCTAAACGTTCCTGTCTATCAGACCGCTTCTGCGGACTCAGGCACGCCACTCACTCCAATCTTCGGTACAAGTATCTGAAAGATCGTCAACGCAATGATGTAAGCAAAGCTCGCCATGAAGAAGATCACCATCGGATGCAGCGCGAAGTAGTGCGAGACGATCCACGTAAACATCGCCCCTCCCAGCGCTCCCGCCGCTCCGCCGATGCCCACAACCGTCGAGACCGAAGTCGATGGAAACATATCCGACGGCGTAGAGAACAGATTCGCCGACCACCCCTGGTGCGCAGCCGCAGCCAGTGAAAACAGCGCAATCGCCGGCCATGCGTTATTCGGAGACAGCGTGTGCATATGCGGCACCAGCATGATCGGAAGCACCGCGACAGCGCAGATCAGCAGCGCAAACTTTCGGCCGCTGTTCACCGTATGCCCACGCTTCATCCAGAAGCCCGAGAGCCATCCACCCCCGATCGACCCCACGCTCGAGACGCTATAGATCACAATCAGCGGATACTTTGCGTGGTTCAGATCCAGCCCGTAGTTCTCATTCAGAAACTTCGGCAGATAGAAGAGATAGAACCACCACACAGGGTCTGTAAGTCCCTTACCCAGCGAAAAAGCATAGAGACCCCGATTGGTAATGAGCCGCCCCAGCAGCGGACCACCCTGCGTAACGGGCACAAGCCGTTCCTGCGTAAACGTGGATGCGCGACGAAGCTTGTTATAAGGAAAGATCAGCCAGACAACCAGCCAGCACAGCCCCATCGACCCGGTACACAAAAACGCCGAGCGCCAGCCAAAACGAGACGTCACTGCCGCAATAAGAATAGGCGCGATAAAGAAAGAGGCGTTGGTCCCAGAGTTGAACAAGCCCGTAGCAAGCGCCCGCTCCTCGCTGGGAAACCACTCTGTAGTCGCCTTGATGGCAGCAGGGAAGTTGCCCGACTCGCCAAGCCCAAGCAGCGCACGCGCAATACAGAATCCAATCACCGACGCGACCAGCGCATGGCCCATGGAAGCGCAAGCCCACACCAGGATCGCAGCCGCGTAACCGATCTTCGTCCCCACCTTGTCGATGATGCGCCCAGCTGTCAGCAGGCCAATGCCATACGCGATCTGGAAGCACTCGATGATGTGGCCGTAGTTCAGGTTATAGGCAGATTGCAGCTTGGCGTCGAGCCCCGGAACCCAGCCCATGAACGGCAGGTGCAGCAGCGGTTCGATCAGCGAGAGCACCGACCGGTCCATGTAGTTGATGGTGGTCGCCGCGAACAGAAGCGCGCAGATAAACCATCTCATGTTGGCGTTCTCGGGAGCGGAGGTAAAGCCCGAATCACGCGGACTGGCGGTTTGGATCGACATTTAGTTGCAACTCCCGCGTATATGTTGGTCGGCCTGCGCTTGGAGGAAACTCGCGCCCTGCAAATCGGTTGAAGGTTGTCGTTGATGAGAATAGTCGTTCTTGGCCTATCGGTGTCAAGCAGATTGGTTTAGGGCAGTGGGGTCAGCTTGAAGACAGATGCAAACGCATGTTGCCGAAAATGCCGTTTTGCGGAAACGACGGTGACTATCACTACCGCCAAGCCGACATATCGGTACTGGTCTGTGGGATAGGTAAATCCGCCGATTTGGAAGCTGGTTTGGTTACTAACTTTTCAGCGCCTCGACGATTTCGGAGAGGTGGTTGCACGGAGCAGAGAGATGCCCGTCGTCGGGCCATACCGTCAGGGTGGCGCCCGGAATCTCGGCGGTGTAAGCCTTCACTAGGGCCAGAGGAACATTTCGATCCAGACCACCGTGGAAAGCGCGAACCGGTACACGAATGCTTGTGTGGTCGAAATCAAATGGACGCACATACATCCGAGCATCCCACTCCACTCCTTTTGTGCCGTTGCGGAGGGCTTCCGTCGTCGCCGCGGAAGTTGCCCGCATGCGGCCTGGAACGGACAGTGCCGCCACGTCTGGAGGCGGCAGCATGGAACGCAGTTTTTTGAGATCGTTTGCCGAAGGCGAATCGGATGCAGCAGAATCAGACTTGGCGCTTGATCCGGACTTTCGCATCGCCGTGAGCATCAGTCGAAGCCCCGGAGTGAACGAGCGGGCAAACATCCAGAAGAGCCGATTGACGAAAGGGAGATTCGCCTTCACCTCCGGGGCGTCCATTCGCCAACCTCCCGAAACGACTGCGGCAACGGTCACTCTCTCCGGGATGAGAGCCGCGCATGCCACGACATAGGGGCCTCCCCCCGAATTACCCAAAAGGGCGAAGGTCGGCCATGCAAGATGGTCCGCAAGGTGAACGATGTCGTTTACCCAGTCCTCGAAGCTGCGCGACGGCTGGAAATCAGAAAGGCCGATTCCGGGTCGATCGGGAGCGATAATGCGGAGACCTGTGGAGGACAATTGATCACCGAACATCCCCGGTTCAAGGCGCGAGGAGGGGCAACCATGGAAATAAAAGACTGGAAGTCCATCCGGATGCCCGTACTCCGCCCAGCAAAGTTTCCGGCCATCAGGAAGGACCAATTGCTCGTTCAGGCTTGCCATATCGAGGTATCTTATCGTCATCCTTCAGGCATGTGACCGCCAAAGTTTGTAGTCTAAGGATAGGTCCCGACAAACGCGCTTCTGTTGACCAATTCGACCCGATTTCTTAAAATTCCGCTTTTCAGCAACTTCACTTATTCAGTTCAAAATGACTCACTATCAGCTTTTGCATTGTGAGACCGGCAGAAGCAATCCGACCATTCTCTCCATAAGCTCCTGTCAAGCCCCAAATCATCTAAAACCCGCGCCAGACGCGGACATTCTCATGACGTACTAGTTATGCCCTAACCGCTATACTGTATATAGAACGTAGAAAAGCCCCGAAAACTTCGGGGCTTTTTCCATTCTCGCGCTAAACCGTTTAGAAAGAAATATTTACCCGCAACCCACATCGAATGAATATTTTGCAAGGAGCGAAAATCGCAAATCGTTCAAAGCGGACGATTTAGTTACACCCACCCCCAGGGGAGGGGGTACCCCCGGTGGCCTTGGCTGACCACAAGCGACGTAGAATTTAGGCATGGACTCTCCTGCAACTGGTAAGCGCGGCCTCCGACTGCGCAGTGAGAGTGTCCACGTTGCAGGCGCAGACCGGGAGCTACACCCGCCTCCAGCCTGGATGACTGGTCTCCGCAGGGGCCTGATCGTTCTGGCCCTGCTTTATGCACTGATAGCCGGACTAAAAACCGTCGTTGACTTCGATCTCGGCTGGCAGATGGCGACCGGCCGTTACCTTCTCCAGCACCACGCCGTACCTCGAACGGACGTGTTCTCCTACACCGCCCGTGGCGTCGAGTGGATCTATCCGGTTCTGTCCGGCATAGTTTTTTACCTTCTTCATCAGGTTGGCGGATACGCAGCCATCTCCTGGCTGTGTGCTCTGGCCTGTGTCGGCTGTACGGCTGTTCTGATCTATCGACGCAGTCTGGGCGCAATCGTTCTCGCGGTACTCGCCGTCCCGGTGCTGGCCTCGGAGACGCTGCCTCGCGCAAGCCTCTTCACGATGCTCCTCTTCACCTGCTTCGCCAGAATCCTGCTGGAGCACTTCGAAGATCGTCGCGCCCCGCTCTGGCTCCTGGCTCCGCTCATGGTGCTCTGGGTCAACCTTCACACCGGGTTCGTCGCAGGGATCGCCCTGATCGCCGCGTACCTGATCGTAGAGGCACTGGAGACGCCGTTTCCTCTGCGCCGCCAAGCAGCCATCGCCCGCGTCCGCCGCGCAGCTCCATGGCTGACAGCCGCAGTCGCAGCAACGATCCTGAATCCGTGGGGAACTCGCATCTTCGCCGCAGTCGCAAGACAGCAGGCGGTGACGCAGCAGCAGAGCGCGTTCCTGGAAGAGTGGGCGCCGGTCAAGGCAGCGGATGCGCTCCAGGAGCTGGGCTGGAGAGATCCCGAGAGCGCGCATTGGTGGCTGCTCGCCTTCGGTGTCGTGATGGCGCTGATCTGCCTGTGGCGGCGTCGCTTAGGCCCAGCACTCGTGCTGTTCGCAGCTGCCTATGCGTTCGTCAGACATCAGCGCATGGAAGGCCCATGCATCGTTGTTCTATGCCTCATCGGCGGCTCTGCTATCTCCAGCGCCGCCAGCCTGAACCTGTCTCTCTGGCGCAGGAAGACTCTCGCCATCGGAGCAGCGTCGCTGCTCACGATCCTGGTCGCCGTCCGCTGCTTCGACCTGATCACGAACCGCACCTACATCTCCTCGGGAGCGATCACGCTCTTCGGCAGCGGCCCATCCTGGTGGCTTCCGAAGAACGCAACCGACTTTCTCCTTCAACATCATCTCCCCGGTGAAGTCTTCTCCAACTTCAACCTGAGCAGCTACCTCGTATGGCAGTTAGGACAACAATATCCCGACTTCGCGGACGGACGTTACATCCCATTCGGCGAGAGACTATTCGACGAGCAGCGCACGCTGACCAGTCTTCCACTGGACTCGCCAGAGTGGACGCGAGCCGCCGACACTAACCACATCAACACCGTCATCTTCCCCATCTCGCGCATCTTCGCTCTGGGAGAGTTTCCTCTACTCGCCGACTGCCAGAGCAAGCAATGGACGCCAATCTACCTGGACACTACCGCCATCATCTTCCAACGCAATAACCCCGGCCCACGTCCGCCGTCGATCGACTGCAACAAACAAAATCTTCTCCCATCAGCGGAACCAGATGGAAACAGCTATCGCCAACGAGCAGAGCGTTATCAGATATTCGCTAACGCAAGTGGAATCTACTCGCTGCTCGGGCGTTTCAACGAGGCAGACGAGGCAGCGAATCTCGCATCGGCGATCTATCCCAACGATCCGACTCTCCTGCTCATCCGCGCGCAAACAGCGCTGGACCTGAAGCAGTACGACGAATCGGAGCAAGAACTTCAGGCTGCGATCAACCTAAAGCAGACCGACGCTGTCTGGTACGATCTCGCGCTGCTGTATATCAATGAGCATCGCTATCCAGAAGCCGTCGAAGCGCTACAGAAGTCTGCGCACTTCTCTCGTGAGGACTACGAACGGCATCTCCTGATCGGCAAGATCCTTCTGGCAGAGCAGCAGTCACAACAAGCCCTGAATGCTCTCTCTGAGGCCGCTCATGAGAGCCCCTATCGTGAAAGCGCTACATCCGCCGCAGTCGAGTTCAACGCACAGATCGCAGAGGCGCAGGCCGCTGCGTATATGCAGATGAAGCAGCCAGAGCGTGCTGTGGAGCTGCAACGCCTCGCGGTCCGGCTAACTCCCGAGAGTGTCCAGAGGAAGAAGGTGCTTGCAGACGACTGTCAGGCAGCCGGAATTACCTGCTCGATCCCATAGGCATCCGCGATGCACGGTATCATCTCTGACGTGAGCACAGAACGCATTGGTATAGCGCAGATGATGGAGCGATTGCGGGGCGGCGAGGTGCGGGCGCTGGCTCGAGCAGTGTCGATCGTGGAGGACGGCGGAGCCGCTGCTGTGGAGTTGCTGGTGGCTTGTCGCGCCTCTGGTGCGGGCGCGTTGCGGGTTGGAGTCACCGGACCTCCCGGTGCCGGAAAGAGCACGTTGGTGGACCAGATGGCGAGGTTGCTGACAGCGGAGGGGCAGAAGGTTGGCGTAGTGGCGATCGACCCTTCGAGTCCGTATACGGGCGGAGCGCTGCTGGGAGACAGGATTCGGATGCAGGGTGCGCTTAGGACGAGCGAGGGTGACGCGGGATTGTTTATACGCAGCATGGCCTCGCGCGGCGCTATGGGCGGGTTGACCCGAGCGGCCGCTGATGTATGTACGGTGATGGAGGCGGCGGGAAGGCAGACCATCCTGATCGAGACGGTGGGTGTAGGGCAGGACGAGGTGGATGTGATTGGTCTCGCGGACGTGACGGTATTGGTGCTGGTGCCCGGAATGGGGGACGAGGTCCAGAGTCTGAAGGCTGGGGTGATGGAGGTTGCGGATATCTTTGTGGTGAATAAGGCGGACCGGGGCGGTGCGGAACTGGTGGAGCAGGAGATTGTTGCGATGCAGGGGCTGGGCGGTGGTGGCTCCGGATGGACGGCTCCGGTGGTGAGGACGGCTGCGTCTACCGGTGATGGGGTGGGGGAGTTGATAGAGACGGTACGGCGGTGCGCAGAGGTGAAGAAGTTGGAGCCGCGAGTGCGCGATGGCAGGGTGCAGACGGGTGGGCTGCGGCTAGATCACCTTGGTGTTGCGGTAAAGAGCATTGCGGCTGCGCGGGGATTTTATGAGGCGCTGGGGATGGTGGTGAGCCATGAGGAGACGGTGGAACATGAGCAGGTGAAGACAGCCATGCTTCCGCTGGGAGAGAGCAGGATCGAGTTGCTGGAGGCAACACAGGAGGACTCGACGATTGGCAGGTTTTTGGCAAAGCGCGGGGAGGGATTGCACCATGTTGCCGTGCATGTGGATAGGGTGGATGCGATGTTTGCTCGGTTGATCGCTCAGGGAGTGAGGCTGACGAGCGATGCGGTAAGGGTTGGGGCTGGCGGACATCGATATTTTTTTGTGCATCCGGCTAGTACGGGCGGTGTGCTGCTTGAGATTGTGGGGGAGTGATGAAGGTGTTGCTGATCAATACGGCTGGCGGTGAGGGAAGCGTTGCGCTGGCGGATACGGAGGTGATTACTGCCGAGGTGCTGCCGGGAAGGAGTTCGTCGGAGCGGCTGGTGCCAGTGGTGCGCGAGTTGATGGCGGAGCGGGGCTGGCAGCTGGGCGAGCTGACGGCTGTGGTCGTGGTGAGTGGGCCGGGGTCGTTTACCGGTGTGCGGGTGGGGCTGAGCGCGGCGAAGGGTTTTGTAGAGGCCGGTGGAGTGCCGTTGATCGCGTTATCGCGTCTGGCGCTGGTCGCTGCGGCTGCAGGAGGCGATGGACCGGTGCTTGCAGTGCTTGATGCAGGGCGCGGAGAGTTTTATTTTGGAGAGTATCTGGGACGGCGGTGCGTGCGGGAGGCGTTGCTTTCTGCTGAAGAGGTTATCTCTGCTGATGCTGGTGGGTTGGTGGTGACTTGCGAGGCGAAGGTAATGGAGTCTCTGGGGGTGCTGGAACTCCGGCTGGTGAGTGAGCCTCTGGCGGGAGATGCTCTGCCTTTTGCGCTTGAGAGGATTGCAGTAGGTGAGTTTGACGATGCGGCTTCTGTGGATGCGAATTATCTGCGGCGGACCGATCTTGAGATTTTTGCGAAGACGGCACCGCAGAAGGCTGCACGATAATGGAGGACAAGTTACGGATTCGGGCTGCGGTTGCTGCGGATCTGGGCGGGGTCTTCGAATTGGAGCGAGGTGCGGCAGAGGCCCCGCACTGGACTGAGGGTGAATATGCGGCGATTGTCGGTGTGGAGGATGATGCTGGCTTAGTGCAGCGGTGTCTATTGGTTGCGGAGAGGGATGAAAGGCTGGTCGGGTTTGCAGTGGGGAAGGTGATTGGGGCAGGGGTGGGCGTGGGTGAGTTGGAGAGTGTGGCGGTTGATGCGGTTGCGCGGCGGATGGGGGTCGGCAGGACGTTGTGTGTGGCAGTGATCGGGTGGTGCCGGGAGCGGGGCGCGGAGGCGATGGAGCTTGAGGTGCGGGCTGGGAGCGAGGGTGCGATTGCGTTATATCGGTCGCTGAGGTTTGCGGAGGTGGGGCGGCGCGGAAAGTACTATCGTGCGCCGGCGGAGGATGCTGTGCTGATGCGGCTTGAGTTAGTTGGGGACGAGTAATCCACAGATCTGCTATCGTCGGCGCGGTTGCCGGTGCTCCACAGGCTGTGATAGCGTGTTCGCCAATTGGTGATCCGCCGAGCGGTGGTTTGCCAATCGTTTCGATGTCGCTGTTGCCGGAGGTACTCTCTCGTGCAGACTGCAAAGTTTACGGAACTCCCCAAGCCCTCGTCGCTTCCTTCTATCCAACAACTGACACAAGAGCACAGCCTGTATGCGCGCAGGCTGGATACGCTGCGTGCGAAGATGTTTTTGACCGAGCCAGAGAAGCTGGAAGAGGTTCGGTTGAAAAAGTTGAAACTGAGTTTGAAGGACGAGATGGAGAGGCTGCGGCGGTTGGGCGGCTCGTAGCTCCATCTGGTCCTGAAGTAGGCGGCGAGAGGGTGAGCGTGCACAGAAGGTGTTTGGGCGCCGGGCGAAGGTGTGCGTGGCCCTATAATTGAGTCACTTATGGTTCGTGATGGGTTCTTCTATGCCTTAGGGCTCGGGGTTGTTGCGGCGGCACTTTGGTATCTGAGTATGCCATTGTGGCTGGTGGCGTTGCCGATTGTGTTGGCGATATTTTTTCTGTGGTTCTTCCGCGATCCAAACCGGGTGATTCCGCAGGGTGTGGGTGAGATCGTTTCGCCTGGCGATGGGGTGGTGACCGAGGCGGAGTGGATTGAGACGATCGGCGGCAGCAGGCTGCGGTTGAGCATCTTTCTTAACGTCTTCGATGTGCATGTAAACCGCTCGCCGGTGGCAGGTACGGTGACCGTATGCGAGTTGCGCAAGGGGCAGTTCATGAATGCAATGAACGCTGAATCTGTGCTGAACAACGAGCAGACGCTGATTACGATCGATGCTGGCGGGTATGAGGTGAGCTTCAAGCAGATCGCGGGATTGTTGGCGCGACGTATTGTCTGCAATTTGAAAGTTGGCGACCGGGTGGAGCGCGGGCAGCGTATGGGACTGATTAAATTTGGCTCGCGCGTTGATGTGTTGATCCCGGCTGCGGCGAATCTGAAGGTGAAGACGGGAGCCAGAGTGAAGGGCGGGTCGACTGTGATTGCTGTGCTGCCGGAGGGTTCTCTTAAGACGGCGCAAGTTGCATCGGCAGTGGTGGCCTGATGACCGGCGAGACGAGTACGCTTGCGGGCGCTAGCGAAGAGGGACGGGGAAAGCGCCGTCCGAGTCGCGGGATGTATCTGCTGCCGTCGCTGTTTACGGCAGGCAATATGGCGGCGGGATACTACGCGATCACGCAGACGATCCAAGGATCGGTGGCAGATCAGAGCTACTTTGATCGGGCAGCGCTCGCGATTGGGATTGCAGTGTTGTTTGATGGGCTCGATGGAATCATCGCGCGGATGACGAATACGACGAGCGATTTTGGCAAAGAGCTGGATTCGCTTGCGGATGTAATTACGTTTGGCGTTGCGCCGAGCTTGCTGGCTTATGTCTGGGGATTCCGCATGCTGCCGTTGATGGCGCATCCGCAGGCGCGGGAGCAGATCGTACATATAGGTGTGTTCGTCTGCTTTATCTTTTTGATCTGCGGCGCGAGCAGGCTGGCTAGATTCAATATCAGTATTAATCCGCAACCACGTAATCCGGGGCGGCCAGGTAAGAAGTATTTTGTGGGAATGCCGATACCTGCGGGTGCAGGAGTTATCAGTTCGGTGATTCACTTTCAGAGGGGCTCACCGATTGATCGCCCTTGGATTGCGGTGGTGTGGTTGTGTCTGCTGGTGGTCACGAGTTTTCTGATGGTGAGCAACTGGCGCTTCTGGAGTGCGAAGGAGATTACGGTTGGCAATCGGCATCCGTTCCAGTTGGTCGCGGTGATCGCAGCGATTGGCGCGCTGATTGTGCTGTATTCCGAGTACATGCTAATCATCCTGGCGATGGCGTATCTGGTGTCGGGAGTCGTGGCACGGCTGGCGTATTCGTGGAGTAGGGACCGGCGGCACTCAGTAGTTGCGGGACCGCGATAGCGGATTGCTTCAGAGAGAAGATATTGGATGGAGAGCAAAATGTATCGAATAGGAATCGTCGGCGCGTCGTCGCTTGCTGGGAAGGAGTTAAGCGAGGAACTGGGCGAGTCATTGCTTGGAGCGTCGGACTTTGTGCTTCTCGACGAAGAAGAGGCTGCAGGGCAGATAACTACAGCTGCGGATGAGGTCTCATTTATCCAGCGTCTGGAGGCGTCGTCGTTTGAACGGATGGACTTCGTTTTTTTTGCGGGCGCAGATGCGGTGACGAAGAAACACTGGCAGAGCGCACGACGAGCAGGGGCAAGTATTGTCGATCTGACATACGCGTTGGAAGATGAAAAGGATGTGTTGGTGCGGGCACCGTGGGTGGCGGAGGTGCTTGCAGAGAAGAGTATTCATCGCGCAGTAGAACCGGATCTGAAGACGCCTGCGGTGGTGGCGGCACATCCAGTTGCGCTTATGCTTGCGTTGATTGCGGCGAGGCTGCAAGCGAAGATGCCATTGGCTGGCATTGCGGCTACGGTGATGGAGCCAGCCTCGGAATACGGCCGCGAGGCGATGGATGAACTGCATCAGCAGACGGTGAACTTGCTGTCCTTTCAGGCTCTGCCTCGCGAGCAATATGATGCGCAGGTCACTTTCAATCTATTGCCGGCATTGGGCGAGGCGGCGAAGGTGAATTTGAAGGCGACCGGGCAACGCATACGTAGGCACTACGTCGGATTGGCTGAGGGATCGCTTCCTGCGTTGGCTTTGCAGATGGTGCAGGCGCCGGTATTTCATGGATATGCAGTATCGTTATTAATCGACTTTGACAAGCCTGCCACTATGACCGAGGTGGAGGCAGCGTTATCCGGAGAGCATATGGATGTGGTGAGCGGGGAGTCTGACCCGCCGAGCAATCTCAGTGCGGCGGGGCAGGAGGACATCATGGTGCGGGTGACTGAAGCGACTGGTGACGGGAAGGCTGGCACACGTTTCTGGTTGTGGATAGCGTCTGATAATTTAAAACTCGCAGCGCTGAACGCGGTCGCTTGTGCCACAGAGCTGCGCCGGCTGCGACCACAGGGGAAGGTTCAGTAGGAGCTGGCCAAGGTGGATCGTGGCCTGCATTTGTCTCTTGTGAGTCGGAACTTTTAATCTTATGTTGGCGACAAGATGCGCACCGTGTAGCGCATGGCATTGGGTGAGCGTGCGGATATCTTTCTCAGTAGCTGTATAAACCTTCAATCGTTTTTATAAGGTGCGATGAAAAAAACAGAGATACGAATTGGAATTGATCTTGGCGGGACGAAGATCGAGGCACTTGCTATCGACGACCAGGGTGGCGAGCTAGCGCGGCATCGCATTCCCACCCCGCAGAATGACTACGAGGCGACCATCCAGGCGATGGTCGGTCTGGTGCATCGTCTGGAGCAGGAGACGGGCAAGGTTGGAAGTGTCGGCGCAGGGATTCCGGGAAGTATCTCTGGAGTGACCGGGCTGGTAAAGAACTCGAACTCTACGTGGTTGAATGGACGCCCACTCGACCGTGACCTGACGAGTGCGTTGCATCGCGAGGTACGGATCGCAAATGACGCGAATTGTCTTGCGGTTTCGGAGGCCACGGATGGAGCGGCGGCAGGCAAGCATGTTGTGTACGGTTTGATTTTGGGAACGGGATGCGGGGGTGGGGTGGCCATCGATAGTCGTGTCCATACCGGGCCGAACAGCGTCGCAGGAGAATGGGGACATAATCCGCTGCCTTGGCCGAAGCCGGAGGAAACCCCCGGTCCGGCATGCTACTGCGGTAAGTATGGGTGCATGGAGAAGTGGGTATCGGGTACAGGGATAGCGTTGGACTACAAAAATGTGACGGGTAGAACGTTGACGACGCGTGAAATTGTCGTGGAGTTCGAAAGAGGAGAGCAGGAGGCGACAGCGTGTATCAGACGATTTGAGGATCGCTTGGCGCGTGGGCTTGCGCAGGTGATCAATACGCTGGATCCCGACATGATCGTGATTGGGGGAGGCGTCTCCGGGGTGCAGTCTATCTACGAGTCTCTTCCTAAAAAATTGCCACTTTACGTGTTCGGGGGCGAGTTCTCAACGCCTATCCAGCCCGCTAGGTATGGAGATTCGAGTGGGGTGCGCGGGGCAGCGTGGCTTTGGCCAAGCTAAAGACAATGAGATTGATGGCGACAAACAGCATGGGGATAGGATCGGCGGGAAGACACTTGGCGAGCCCTACTTTTGAAGATGGATTGGGTGCTTGTCATGCGATACTTAACGGAGTAGCCGGGATGGCGGAACTGGCAGACGCAGCGGACTCAAAATCCGCCGAGGGCAACCTCATGGGGGTTCGATTCCCCCTCCCGGCACCAATACAACATGTTGATAATGAATAGGTTACAAAGACCAAGCCTCTCACTTTGAGAGGCTTTTTCATGTCCAAATTGTGCAGGTGATACTTCTGGTGATACTTTGCTACCTTGTTGTCAGAGGGCTCGTTATGCCGAGAAAAGACGAGAAGAAGGTACGAGGCGTTTGGGAACGTGAACCTGGAAGCAAGATCTACTGGATTCGTTATCGCGTCGATGGGGTTCTAAAGCGCGAGAAGGTTGGAACCAAGAAAGCCGCTGGCGACCTCCTCATAAAGCGCAAGAACGAAATCCGCGAAGGGATCAAGATGCCGGAGAACATGCGGCATACTTCGATTCGCTTCAAGGCGCTTTGCGACGACATTCTCGTTTTCAGCAAGAAGCATCATCGCGATTTCCGCAGCGTCGAGATCAGAGTCAAGAAGATCGTGGAGGCCTTCGGCGACACACCAGTCGACAAGATCAAGCCTGCCGACATTGATGCCTGGCTAACCCGGGCCACGAAGACGCCCGCGACCTCAAACCGCTACCGCGCATTATTCTCGCTCATATTTAGGGAGGCTCTGAGGAATGGCAAGGTCGCTAGTAACCCGGCCCGACTCGTTCGTCAGCGCGCCGAGAACAATGGGCGCATTCGCTTCCTGACCGAGGCAGAAGAAACCAATCTTCGTGCTGCCATCCGAGAACGATTCCCTGAACATGAGGCGGAACTAAGCATCTCGCTCGGCACGGGGATGCGACTTTCGGAGCAATACACGCTCGCGTGGAAGAACATCGACTTCGAGCGTCGAGAGATCAATCTTGATCGAACGAAGAACGGCTCTCCGCGCATGATTCCCATGAACGATGCTGTCATGAAGGCGATGGAGGAGTTTGCTCGCCGATCGAAGTCCACGAGCCGGGATGCTCTGGTGTTCCCGATCAAGAATCCGAAGGACTGGTTTAAGCCCGCGATGGAGGACGCCAAGATCGTGAACTACCGATGGCACGACAACCGGCACACGTTCTGCTCCCGCTTAGCGATGCGCGGCGAGAACCTGAAGGTAATTCAACAACTCGCAGGACACAAAACAATCCAGATGAGCGCGAGATACGCGCATTTGGGGGAGAAGTCTCTTCATGCGGCCGTTAGTGGCTTGTGACGGCGGGTTCTGGCGTACCAAATTCCGACCGCGGCCCGCCGTGTAACGAGCAATAAAAAGCATGATGCCAGGCGTCTAGGTCCGCGATAATGCTTGTTATGGGAAGAACGACACCATCACTCCTTCCGAGAGTCTCCCGATTGCTCGGCGATTTCGGAGTTCGTCTAAAGCTTGCACGCCTTCGACGTAAATACTCAGCGGAGATTGTTGCGCAACGCGCAGGAATCAGTCTGCGCACTTTTTCTAAAGCTGAGCGGGGAGATCCCGCCGTTGCGTTGGGAGTCTATGTTCGGATCATGCAAGCATTGCGATTGGAAGGGGATCTCACACTTCTGGCAAAGGACGACGAACTTGGTCGAAAGCTACAGGACGCGGAAATCGTCGCCAAACTGAGGGCGCCCAAACGATCTCAGTAGAAAACGCTGCGGTCTATTCTTTGGTGTCTCATAGACGTGCATCTCATTGCCGAGGAGACTACTGACGATAAGCCGACTTCGCGGTACTAATAACGGCACAGCTGTCTGGGTACAGAGTTGCGTATTTCCAGTACTAACTGGGGACTGACCTCAGGATATCCGTCGCGTTCTGAGTTCTTGGGAATGTCTCGAACGGGAGAAAAAGCGTCACCACAGTTCCGCACGCCAAGCCTTGAGAGCTCTTTATCGAAATCGTTCCTTGATGCCGATGCATAATATCGGCGCTTATCCAGAGGCCGAGGCCGTTTCCCCCGATGCCTTTTGTCGTGTAAAACGCTTCGAACATGTGGCGTTCAGTTTCGCGGCTCATCCCGTGTCCAGTATCCGCGATGGTTAGCGCCAACCCCTTGCGCCCTGTGGTCCACTCGGTGGCCTCACGGCTTCGGACGATCAGGCGACCGCCGAGCGGCATGGAATCGATCGCGTTTGAGACAACATTGCTCAAAACCTGACGAATGTCTCCTTCAAAACACTGAACCGGTTCGTTCGCCCGCTTCCGCTTCTCTACTAGAATTCCAGAATTACGCAGTTTCGCTTCGTAGAGGTCCAAAGTGGCCGAAAACAAACTGAGGCAGGTAATGGCTTGCGGAAAGGACGTCTGTCTGTGGAAGCGTAGCGTGTGCTTAGTAATTGTGGAAATCCGTCGAAGTTCCTTCTCGGCCTGCTCCAACCAATCAATTGAATCCGAGTCGACGGCTTTCTGACGAGTCAGAAACAGGAGATTCGTTACTGCTTCGAGAGGGTTATTGATCTCGTGCGCCATGCTGGAGGCAAGGCGGCCGACTGCGGCAATCTTTTCACTCTGCATCAGCGCGGCAGCCGTTCGTTCCTGCTCTGCCAACTTCAGTCTCAACTGGAGAAGAGACATGACCTGCCGCGATAAGGATGTGAGAGCGGCAATCTGAGCGGGGTCCAGGGCCCGCGGCTTGTTATCGAAGACACAAACCGTACCGAGAATATGCCCATTTGGCGCTACCAAGGGCGCGCCGGCATAGAACCGAATCTGTGGCCCACCGACAACGAAAGGATTTTCGGCGAAACGATCGTCGAGGAGTGTGTCCTCGACGATCATCAACCCCGGTTGAAGGACGGCGCACGCGCAAAAACCATCTGCGCGACCCGTCTCGTGGGTGCCAAAACCCACCTCCGACTTGAACCACTGACGGTCTTCATCAACGAAGGTGATGGTGGAATAGGGCGTGGAGCAAATGTATGACGCAAGCGCAGTCACGTCTTCATATCCCGGTTCGGGAGGCGTGTCGAGAATTGCGTAGGAGTGAAGGGTAGCTACTCGCCCGACATCGTGTTCTGGGATTGGTGCGGAGTACATGGACCCTCACAGGATGAGTTCTCATTAGAACAGGTTTGTGCGAAAGCCTCGCTCGGGCAATGAGCTCGGATACCTACTCCCGGAGCGCCAGAACGCAACGTTCCTCATGTCTCAGGCATGCCTGCCGACGGATTTCACAGCGGTTTTCTCACAATGTGGGGATTGCCCAAACCCCGGCAGCGCCTTGTTGTCGATGGAAACTGAAATTCGACAAATTGACGGGCTAAAGCGAATGCGAGCGACCACTTGAGAGCCCACCCACCATCTCCTCGGTTTGTACATCAAACGATTTGAGGGGACGAAACAGCCGGAACCCGGCTAATGGGCTTAGGAATTGTGAACCTAATGGAAAATATCGTACCCAGCTTAGAGGAGAGACTCGACAAGGCTGAAAAGGCACTTGAGCGCAGTGAACGCATGGCTGTGGCTAGCCGCTATGCTAGTGCCATCATGCATGAGGTCAACAACCCTCTTGAGGCCATTACAAATCTCATCTACCTAACCAAGCTTGAGAGACACGATCCGCAGCAAGTTTTGGACAACATGACCGTGGTCGAAGAGCAGCTAAAATCCTTGGGTAAAGTGACGAGCAAAGCTCTCACGTTTCATCGCGAACAGTCTGAGGCAAAAGATCACGACCTGGTCGAAATCGCAGAAACCGCCTTGAAGCTTCATAGCGACAGACTATCTCGGCATGGCATATCTGTGACGCGGAGATACCGTGGACCGGCGATGGCCTTTGTCTTCGGCAGCGAAATACTGCAAGTTGTCTCCAATCTGCTCTTGAACGCAGCAGAAGTTTTGGAACGAGGACAAGGGAGAATCTGTGTGAGCGTTAAGTCTTGTCCCAACAGCATGCACATGACCATCACGGACAATGGGCCGGGTATTCCGGATCGTTTCGCTACCCGACTCTTTGAGCCGTATCTCACAAGCAAAGTGTCAGGGACTGGATTGGGGCTGTGGCTTTCGAGCAGAATTATCGAAAAACATCGTGACACTTTACGATTCCGGACTTCCCGGCGCGAAGGAAAGACAGGGACTACTTTTCGTATCAGTCTGCCGCTCGCGACGAAGGCCTAGTCCTTCGTCCTCTCCGGAGCTTCGGATAGGTAACGGGAAACGCTCTTCTCGTTAACAGTGGATCGCTTCCGATAAGCCGACTTATGAGGACTTACCACAAGAATGGGTTCGTTCAGCGACGTCAATCCTAAAGCTCCTCTTCCTCGTCAGCGAGAAGGTTGCTCACTCTCACGATGGTCTCAACCTGTTGCTTGCTGAGCCGCGAAAGCAGATTACGCCGGACTGATTCTGCGTGGACCGGCCGCGCTGCATCGAGTTTTGCCCTGCCTTGTTTCGTCAGAACGATGAAGACAACTCGCGCCACGGCTTCACGTCGCCCAATCAATTCCCGATCCTGCATTCGCGTCAGATGATGTGAGAGGCGGCTTTTGTCCCAGCCCAGCGACTCCGCTAGCGCCTGCTGTCGCATCTCGCCCTGACCTAGATCGGCCAGACGAGACAGAACTCCGAAGTCCGGCCCCGACAGACCGGTGCCTGCTGCAATGTCGCGTCCTACTCTCTCCATCACGTCTTCACCCATCAACTTGAATGCGTGCCAGATGCGAAGCTCCTGTGGTGAAAGCGGTTTCGTGGACATAGTGACAGGCTAGCAGCGGATGGGTTGACATGACAACCTAAACTAACTAATTTGGTTGACATGACAACTGATGCCCATGGAAAGGTTGCACTTGTGACCGGAGCGAACAAAGGGATCGGCAAAGCCATCGCCAAAGGGCTGGCGCGGAAAGGATTTACTGTCTTTCTTGGAGCGCGTGATTCTGAAAAGGGCATAGCCGCTGCTGCCGAACTTAAGGCCGAGGGAGACGTGCGCTTTGTTCAACTGGAGGTCACCCATTTAACTTCTGTGCTGAGCGCGAAGCAACTGATTGAATCGGAGACAGGCCGCTTGGATGTGCTGGTGAATAACGCTGGGATTGGTGCCGCACCCGGTTCGAGGTTCAACACTCCCGAAGAAGAGATCGCAGAAAATATGCGTGCCGTCTACGAGACGAATGTCTTTGCCGTCGTAAGGGTCACGAATGCTTTTCTTCCGCTGCTTCTCCAATCCGATGCGGGGCGCATCGTGAACGTAACGAGTAAGCGCGGATCGCTTGGCGAGGAGGGGGCGTGGGTTGGCCGCCCGAACATGACGTACTCCAGCTCAAAGACCGCCCTGAACGCAATCACAGTTCATTACGCTCGCAGCCTTGCGGAGACTCACGTCAAGGTGAACGGGGCGGCGCCCGGCCACGTCGCCACCGACTTCAACGGCTTTCGTGGAACGCGAACGCCTGAACATGGAGCCGAGGTGGCAATTCGATTGGCGCAATTGGATATTGATGGGCCGACAGGTGCTGTTTTTGAGGATGAACACCAACTGTGTTGGTAGACCTGCCAAGATAAGTACCGACAAACGCCGTTATTGGATGCCTAATTCCGTAGGATCGATGACGAAATGCTGATTAACAGGGATGCGTCTGAACTAGAGAACATAAGAAGGTTGGATCGGTCCATCTGTAGTGTCGGCTAGCAGCGCCTTGCCTAGCAAGTTCCGCTGCCGCCAGCAGATAAAGGCGGCCATCAGTAAAGTTACGATTGCAAGTGCCGCGCCAAATTCGTCGATCCACCAACGAGTGTGACCGCTATCAGCAGTGCGTGGCGTGAGCACGGTCTGAATCCAAAAGTTATGGGTTGCATGTAACAAGACGCAGGGCCAAAGGCTCCCGGAACGTAGTCTTACCCAGACCCATAGAAACCTCATGGCTATGACCATGGTTGCAAAACATAGGAAGCTGTACCAGAGAGGCGCATCCCCATGGTACCCACCGTATAGAAGAAATGGCACGTGCCAAACAGCCCAGATCGCGCCCGAGATTAACGAAGTTGCCGTGAAACCAAATCTTCTTGCGAGTGCAGGCACGAGAAATCCGGACCAACCGATTTCTTCCCCCAGCGCCCCAAGAGTCCCTCCTCCGAAGACACCAAGCACGACCGGCAGTGCGGACATCGGAATGTACGTCAATATATGAACCCACCATATAAGACCCCATCCGGTTGGTTGGCCGGGGCCACGAATGAAGGCCTCGTGAGGGGTTCCCAGTCCGGTGATCCAAATGAAACTGTATGCGAGGAGGGAGTAGCCGATAGGAATGAAATAGCCGGCAGCGACCCACTTCCACTTCGGCCACCGCCAGCCAAATCGGCGCATCGGAACACGGCATACCCGTGACGTCAAGAGACCCGCCAGTCCTGGGGAACACATCAGGCCCAGCACGAGCGGCCAATGACCCTGCATCTTATACTTCGCAAGCAGCACCCACCAAGGCGCACTGAGAAGAAGTGTCGCGCTCAGAAAGACTACGGTTTGCCTACCGTTGCCCAAGTTGTCTGTTTGAACGCTCTCGTTCATTAACCCCTCTCAATGTGGCAGGAATACGCGAACTAATAACACTAGGTCCTCGATATAAGTAATCAGAAACGCCGTTCGCGTCAGTAGAGGATTGCTGACGATATGCCGACATATCGGTACTAATCCGAGTCGATAGGTGCATTGGCGATTTTTCGCTAGTCGAAATTCGCTAACGATGAGAGGAGCTTTTCTTCGGACTGACGCATGAGAAGAACCGGACTATCTCTCGTATTCCTGTTCGCTAACCTTCTCCATCCAATCGACTACCTTGCCATCCAGTCTTTCCTGAATGGCGATGTGGGTCATCGCAGTCGCGGCACTGGCACCGTGCCAATGCTTCTCGCCTGGGGCAAACCAGACAACATCACCAGGCCGAATCTCCTGCACCGATTCACCATTCTTCTGCACCCAGCCAAGACCGGATGTCACGATGAGCGTTTGTCCGAGCGGATGGGTATGCCAGGCTGTCCGTGCGCCGGGCTCGAAGGTAACGCAGGCACCACTTACACGGGCTGGTTCTGCTCTATCGAAGAGCGGATCGATCCTCACAGTGCCAGTAAACCAGTCGTCCGGTCCTTTTATCGATGGCTTGGAACCTACTTTTTGAATCTCCATGAACTCTCCTTTAGTGGGCGACGAAGCCGCCGTCAACGGGAAGGGCAACGCCCAGAACGAGCGAAGCTGCGGAACTGCACAACCACAGCACAGCGGCTGCAATTTCTTCCGGTCTGCCGGGGCGACCGATCGGTTGCTGCTTGAGGAATTCCTGCATCGCGGCGGGATCGATGCCATCGCCCATCGGCGTCTCGATGCAGCCAGGACAGATGGCATTGATACGTATTCCCTGCGCAGCAACGTCAAGCGCTGCGCTCTTAGTGAGACCAATCACGCCGTGCTTGGTGGCATGGTAGGCTGCGCGGCCTGGAAGACCTACGAGACCGCCAAGAGACGAGCAGTTAACGATCGATCCGGCTCCTTGCTTCTTCATCTGGAGCAGCTCGTGCTTCATAAACGTCCAGATACCGCGCAGATTGACGGCGTTCACCTCGTCATAGCCTTCGCCGGTCTCTTCCATCATGGGGCACATTGGCCCGAGGATGCCGGCATTGTTGTACGCCATGTCCAGACTGCCAAACTCAACCACGGCACGTTCCACCGCTGACTCTGCCACTTTTTCATCCGACACGTCGCCAGCGACCATGATCGCCTTGCCCCCGGCACCTGTGATCTCTTTCAGGAGCACCGTCAGATCCTCCTGATTTCGATCAACCAGCACGACTGCCGCGCCAGCTTCAGCAAAGGCTTTCGCCGTAGCACGGCCAAGGCCGGAGGCTGCGCCGGTGACAAGCGCTACCTGTCCTGAAAAGTCATATTTCGGATTCATGTTTTCTCCTTCGGGTGAGTTCTTGAGGCGTCCAAGAATGAACACCGGTTATATAAGAGATAGATGCTTCCTCTCATGCAGGAAATCATCCCGTACAGCATGGCGTTATGAGTATCATGCATAAATGATCCGTGACGAATTGTCTGAGTTGTCAGCTTTTGCCACCGTCGCTCAGGAGCGCAGTTTCACAAGAGCGGCGGCTCGACTTGGAATGTCACAGTCGGCCTTGAGTCACTCGATGCGCGGCCTGGAAAAGCGACTGGGGGTTCAACTGCTGGCACGAACAACGCGCAGCGTCTCGCCAACAGCCGCTGGCGCTGCACTACTACAGGAACTTGCACCTGCGTTGGAACGGATTGAGCGCTCGGTGGCCGAAACACGGAATCAGCTTGAGAAACCGACCGGCCGAATTCGCCTGATCGTGCCGCGCCTTGTGGCGCAAATGGTGGTCATGCCTAAGCTTGCCGCTTTTGCACGCAAATACCCCGAAATCGTTTTGGAAATCACGACATCAAACGATCCCGTCGATCTGGTGGCCGGTGAATACGACGCGGGTATCCAGCTCGGCGAATTTATCCAGCGAGATATGATCGCAGTCCGTGTCACAAGAGAGATGCGGCTTGCTATCGTCGGCTCCGCTGCCTATTTCAAGTCCAATCCCATCCCGAAATATCCGCAAGATCTCAAAGATCACTCCTGCATCGGCTTTCGATTCAGCAATGGTCTATACCGGTGGGAATTCGAAAAAGGCAGCAAAGTCGTAACTGTCAGCCCGCAAGGGCACGCTTCGTTCGATGATCCCGAACTCGTCATTCAGGCAGTTGAGGCGGGCTTGGGAATCGGCTCATCCATCGAAGAACCGTTGGCCCGCCAGATTTCAAGTGGTCGCCTGGTACAAGTCTTGAAAGATTGGTGCCCGATGTTTCCTGGATATTTTCTCTACCATCCCAGCCGTCGGAATCAACCAGCCGCTCTCTCGGCGCTGATCGATACGCTCCGACATACCGATTGACCACGCGTGTCGCACATCTTCATACCTCGGCTTCTCGAAATGATCTTTCAGGTTTCCAACTGGCGATAGCAGGCCAATGCGCTCATTGAGCGCTGGATTAGTCCTCACAAACGCCGTTTTCGTCAGTATTGCGGAACCGGATGCATGCGGCCCAATGCGCGTGTTTGGTGGAGCTCCCTTCGCCTCACGGCACAAAGAACCCACCAAGCAAAGAAGAATGACTAGCTCGCGAGTCGCTCAGGATGATCCGACCTCGTAAAACGACGCAAATCTGCTGTAGGGATCAAGACGCGGCTGCCTATTCGCCGCGTAGTCAGTTGCTTGTGAGCGACGAGGTAATCAAGCGCACGCTCGCTAATGGACAACATCTGCGCTGCTTCACCTCTTCCGACGAGTAGTTTCTCGTCAGTGTTGACGTGTGCGCGTTGCGGTTTCTTTTTGGGGGGCAAGGACTCGAAACTCACGGGCATTCTCCTTTGGCGGATGACCGCAGGCGCGTAGCGACTGGGTTGCACCAGATTGAATCGAAGCGCATGTCGCGTCCAATACTTCTTAGGCATCAGGTGATGCCTCCCAACTATCACTTGCCCTCCCACCCCCGCCGTTTGCGGAGAATCAAGATAGGCAACATCAAAATGCAAGTCGAACATCCAACCATTTCTGTACTTGGTTCGGCCATCTTCGCCAGTGGAGATTCAGGGCATGGACGACTTCGCAGAATTCCGGCATTTCAAGTATCTCCTCGCGGTCGCTGAGCATAAGGGCTTTCGCGCTGCCGCAGAAGCTCTAAATACCACTCAGCCCTCTCTCAGTCGCCAGATCAAGGAATTCCAAGAGCACTACAACCTCCGACTGTTTCGACCCACGAAGGGCCGGAATGTAGAGTTGACGCCAGCTGGCGAGGCTCTCTTGGTGATTGCGAAAGATGTCCTTGAAGTTCGCGACCAAGCTCTGGCGGCGCTGGAAGCGATTCAAAGCGGTGAAGCCCAGGTCTTGAGGATAGGCTGCGCTCCCTTTGTCGACAAAGAAGTTTGCAAGAAGGCTACCGACCTTCAAAGGGCGCTGATTCCGGCGGCTTCTATTCATGTTTCGACGGGTGATACCAGTACGCTGCTGTCCGACCTAAAGAACGATGTTCTGGACGCCGTCGTTGTGAGTCTTCCCGTCGAGGATGAGGACTTGAGAGTGGAGATCATCAAGCAAGAACGGCTTGTTGTGTGTCTCCCTGTCGATCACCCGCTCAGTAGAAAGCCCGCGCTATCAGCTGAGGACTTGACCTCCAACCTCACGGTTTTCCGTCATCCCAATCAGCATCCAGAGGCCCACGCCAGATTAGTCGAATTGCTCTCAGAACTTGGAGTGCAGTTCGAAGAGCATTCGCACACGTCTCATCCGCACGAGATGCAAGAGATGGTGAAAAGCGGCTCAGGCTTTGCACTGATCCGAGAAGGAACAGTGATGCTGGACGGGTTGACGACTCGGCCCATCATTGGAGTGGACTGGACCGTCGATACAGCCTTCGTATACCGCGCTAGTCCGAAGGCTAGAATCATCCCAATCATTGGTAAGAACCTGCGAAAGCAGTTTTCGAGAATGGCTAGGATGTTGGGCAGAAAGAAAGAGCCACAAAGCGTCCGTCCAGACGAGCAAAATGGGCAGATGAAATTGCTTGGATAGCCGCGCTGATATTGGACGGATGCGAATGCGATATCCGGGAGGCATCACCTGATGCCTAAGAAGTATTAGACGAGCGGGCAACTTGCGTCCTAATGTCTCGGCATACCACGACTGCTTCACAGTCGCAGGAGGTGCCGATGTCCCGCAGTATTCGTGTCATCATTCCAAGCCAAACAGTACAGGCCGTCCGCAGTTGGGTTCGGTCTCGTCTCCTCTTCATCGGCGTGCTGCTGCTACTGCCTGTGGCAGCACACGCTCAATCGTCCCCATTTGATAGCGGCTTCACCAACCTGCAGACCCTCTTCACCGGAACGATTGCAAAGGCGGCAAGTCTCATCGCAATCGTGATCGGAGGCTACGGCTTCGCTCATGGCGAACCGGGAGCCAAGAAGGCACTCGCGGGTGTCGCAGCCGGTACGGGCATTGCCGTCATGGCGGCGAACGTCCTGAGTTGGCTTTGGGGCGCGTAACCCACCGCGTCATGCCTAACCACAACGCACCAATCCATTCCACCTTGCGAGGGGCCTATGTCGGAACAACCGAACCGGAAGCGGCGCACAAATCGCGTATTCAAAAGCTTACATAAGCCCCTTACATACCTCGGAGTGGAGCGCACACTCTTTTACTTCGTCTGCGTCGGAGCAGTTGGAGCATTCAATCTCTTCAACAGCATCCTCGCCGGCTTAGGCGTCTTCATCGCCGGTTTCATCTTCGGCCATTGGGTCACGAGCAGCGATCCGGCTTTTCTTCGCATTCTTGCAAAGTCCGAGCGTTACAAGTTGCGGTACGACGCTGCAAAGCAGCTCGTTCCCCGCGTGGAGGTTCGCTGATGCTGCGACTAGACCGAGTCATCAAGCCATGGAAAGAGAGCGCCGCTCTCAATGACCACATCAACCTTTACGGGTTTTGGAACGACACCACGTTTCTTACCAAGTCGGGAGACCTGGGAATCGTCCTGCAGATTCAAGGCGTCGATTATGAAAGCCTCGACAGCGTCGAGCAGGAATATGCCGTCAAGCGTCTTGAAGCAGCGCTCAAAGCGTTCGGAGCCGGATTCCACGTCTACCAATACCTCTTCAAATCGAACCGACCCGACATCCCATTCGCCAACTATGAAGACCCTGTTGTCGAAGCTGCTATCGACCAGCGCCGTCGCTTCTTCGAATCGAAGCGCGAACATCTTTTCGAAATCGAGATTTTCTACGTCGTGATGCTTGAAGGAGCGCGATCCAAGCGGGGCGTCGGGACAGCCATCGGCCGATTCTTCCACGACCCAGCCGGTGCAATCGAAGAACTCCGCGCTCAGTTTACGAACAACAGCATGAAGACCTTGTTGAAGGCTCAGATCGAAGCCGACCTTGCGCGACTCGATCAGAGAGTGCAAGCGTTCAATCGGCAACTGTCAGACTTCGTTTCGATCTCGATTCTGGACAAAGCAGCGCAGTTCACATTCCTGCGTCGCCTCCTCAACTATGACGAACGGTTGATTGCGGGCAAACCTCAGAGCACTCAGTTTCTCGACTATCAGATTGCGAACTCAAACATCGAGGCCGAGCGAGATCACTTGCGGGTCGGAGAGCACTTCGTTCGTGTCCTTACGATGAAGGAAGCCATCACGGAGACGAGGCCGTTGGTGTTGGACTCACTGCTGAAGATCCCGGCTAGCTTCATGGTTTGCACTGAATGGACACCTCTTCCGACGGATAAGGCTCGCAAGGAAGTGAACAAACGTCGTCGTCACTTCAATATGTCGAAGACCGGTTTCGTTTCGCAAATGGGAAACGACGCCAGCAAGACCAACCCGCGCGATGTCTTGGTTGATGAGTCCAAGCAAGCCGACATCGAAAACCTCGGAGACTGCCTTCGCGCCCTCGGCGATGGACAGTCACTTGGTGACTTCTCACTCTCGATTGTCTTGCATGGCGAATCGAAACGCGACCTGGATCAGCTTGCCGGGGAGTTCACCAGTGTCTTCACCAACGCGGACGGAAATCTCTTCACTGAGACCTACAACCAACTTAACGCCTACTTTGCCACAGTCCCAGGCAACTACGCTCTGAACCTCCGCAAGCTTTACCTGCTCAACAGCAACTACGCAGACCTCAGTTTCCTTTTCACGATCCTGCCGGGCGAAAGGCGCAATGCTCACCTCGGCACGGAGTATCTCGCTGTCCTCGAAACCGAGAACAGCACGCCCTACTTCCTCAATCTCCATAACGGTGAGGTGGCGCACACGCTGATTCTGGGCATGACAGGTAGCGGCAAGAGCTATTTCTGTAATTTCTTACTGCAAAACGCTCAGAAGTACGCGCCCCTCACGTTCATTTTCGATATCGGCGGCAGCTTCCAATCCCTCACGACAATCTTCGGCGGTTCATATCTGAACGTCGGTCAGGACACGCGCGACTTCACGATCAATCCGTTTTCGCTCGCCCCTACCAAAGAGAATCTGCAGTTTCTCTTCAGCTTCTTTCGCGTGTTGATCGAGGGCACCGAACAGCGTTACCGCCTTGACTTCAAAGAGGAGCGCAAGCTCTGGGACGCCATCGAGCGCGTTTATGTTCTGGAGCCGGGACAGCGCACCATTTCCAGCTTCGTGAACATCATCGGGGAGTTGAAGGAACGCCTGCATCGGTGGACGGCAGGAGGACAGTATGGGTTCGTCTTCGACAATCCCGAAGACACCCTATCGTTCAGCCGTTTTCAAACATTCAACTTCGCGGGCTGGGGCGATGCTCCTGAAGTGTTAGAACCGCTTTTGTTCTATGTCCTTCACCGCGCGTCGAACGAAATCGCCAACCCTCAGAAGCTCGCCACCTTCAAGATGTTTCTGTTGGACGAGGCATGGCTCTTCATCAAGAACGAGACGATACGCACCTACATCGTTCAAGCACAGAAGACCTGGCGCAAACATAATGCGGCGATGATTCTGGCAACTCAGTCCATCAAGGAACTCGAAGAGTCGGGCATGTTGCAGATTGTCTCCGAAAGCTGCCCAACAAAGATTTTCCTGGCAAACCCCGAGATGGATCGCGACCTGTACCGCGAAGCGTTCCACCTGAACGATACCGAGTTGGAACTGATTGCTGGTCTCGTGCCTCCCGGACAGATGCTCATCCGCAAGGCGCAGTCGAGTAAGAAGGTGCAGTTGAACGTGGATTCCGTCTCCCATTGGACCGCGACCAACAACGCCCGCGACAACCTCAGAAAACGCGAATACTTCGAGCGATACGGAATCGCCGACGGTTTACGAAGGCTTGCAGAAGATCACCCATTTCGACCACGCACAATGGCCGTTTCCTCCACCACCAACCGCTAAGGAGAATCACCATGAACCGCAAACTGATCGCACTTGCCGGGATCGCTCTGGCTCTCTCTCCCAACCTCATGCTCTCCGCCCAGGAGGCAACGGCTCGCACCGTGCAGTATCACTCGCAGGACATCGTGCCTATCCGCGCCAAGCTCAAGTACACGACTTTGATCCAGGTACCCGCCACCGAGAAGATCATGGAGGCGGCAACCGGCGACAAGGACTTCTGGGTAGTGGATGTTGTCGGCAACTTCTGCTTCGTGCATCCGGCCAAGGCCGGTATCAGCTCCAATCTGAATCTCATCACCGACAAAGGAAATATCTACTCCTTCACTCTCCAGGACGTTTCCAACAGTTCTGTTCCGCCCGACCTCAAGGTGCTCGTTCAACCTGCTGACCAGTCTTCGATCGTTGCGTCATCCGGCCCGGCACAATACGTTCCCGCCGCCCAGCTCGATCAGTCGAAGCAACAGCTCGCCGCGTTGCAAACGCACGTTGGGCAGGCGGTTGACGAATACAAGAGCGCTTACCAAAGCAAACTCACATTCGATTACCACTTCAAAGCGAACGAGAAGCCCTTCGATATCCAGTCGATCTATCACGACGACAAGTTCACCTACATCAAGACCAATGCTCCCGAGAAGTTCAGCGTGTACGAGATGAAGGACGGAAAGCCGAACCTCATCTCCTACGACTTGAGGGAAGGGACTTACATCATCCCGAAGGTGATGGACTCCGGCTATGTAGAACTTGGCAAGCAGAAGATGGAGTTTTCCCGCAAAGGCTAGTACCGACACCCAAGAGAGGGAGAGAGCATCATGGCAGAGACAGTCAGCACATCACAGCAATCTGAGCCGGTACTTCGGAAATGGGCCATTGACCCGCGCGGTGTTCTGCAGAAGAACATGAAGCCGCTCCTCTATCTGGGCGTGGCCCTACTCGTCATCCTTGCCGCCGTCTTCAGCTCACGCGGGAAGAAGACGCCGGCACAGGAAGCGGCGGCTCGGCATGAACCCCCGCAGCCCGTCGTGCAGGACAACAGCGAAAACAACATTCAAGACCTGAAGACTCAGCTTGCCGCCGAACGACAGAAAGAAGCCGAGCAGAATAACGCGCAGCTTGCGGCGGCAACAGATCCCTCAATGCAAATGGCTACTCCCGCCCAGAGAGCAGCCGTTGCGGGATACGGCACCACGGGCCAACCCGTCCCGTGTGTGCCAGGGCAACCTTGCCAGCAGCCGCCAGCCTATGGATACGCTCAGGGCAACGGCGGCGGACAGTTATCGGCAGTCCAACAGGCTTCGCAACAGCTTCAGGCTAAAGAGCGTGAATTGGCGTATGACTCCCGATTCTCGTCCAATCTGGTATTTGCACAGACCGCGTCACCTGCTCGGGGCCAAGGGGGAGAACAGCCCAATTCGTCTAGCGGTATTGCCGCCCCTCAACAAAGCAATCTGATGGCACCTCGCGAGGCGGGTGCGAAATCGCAGGGAGAGTCAGCAGCCGCTCCCAAACGCGCCCCGGAAGTGAATATCGACGCCGCCTCCGGTCAGCCCTACGTCATTTATGAGGGTACAACCGTGGACACCGTTCTTATGAACCGCCTAGACGGCGACGCGGTTGGCCCCGTCAAGGTGCTTGTCTCCAATCCGCTTTACTCGCATGACCACCAGCACGTTCTCATTCCTGACGGAACGATCGTGCTGGGAGAGGCGAAGAAGATTGGTGGCAGCGGCTTCGGCCAGCAGCGACGTATGGCCGTCGTCTTTCACCGGATGATTATGCCGGATGGGTACACCGTGGATTTAGACCAGTTTCACGGCTTGGATCAGATTGGTGAGGAAGGACTTAAGGACAAGGTGAACAACCACTATTTGCAAATCTTCGGAGCTTCCATCGCCTTAGGAGTAATCGCGGGTGCCGCCGAGATTACGCAGGGTGGTGGTGCTTTGACCGCCTCTGGCCCGGAGGTGTTCACTAATGGTGCGTCGGCATCCGTCGCACAGTCAGCAACGTCCGTCTTGGACCGCTTCATGCAGATACCTCCGACCATTACGATCCGCGAAGGCCATCGGGTGAAGGTCTACGTCACGCAGGATATGCTCCTGCCCGCATACGAAAACCACGCAATACCTCAATCCTTCTAGGAGGAGTCATGAAGCCATTCCTTTCAACAGTCGTTCTCGCGTCGTGCATTGCCCTAGCCGGTTGCCACAGTAAGCAAGTGGACGTGGCTGCCTTGCAGCAGCAGTACCAACATGCGCACAAGCAATATGTCGACGATTGCGTATCGCCAATGACGAGCGGAGCAAGCGCCGCACTTAGCGGGAAGACTGCGAAGGCACCGAGCCCGCAACAAGAAGCTCTACAGCAGCAGAAGTGCGACCAAGAGGCGAAAAAAGCTGGTGCTCTCCAGCAGCAGCTCCAAGCCGCTTCTCAGTAGTTATTAACCACAACCTAAACCGTCCATGCGATCTACGAAGGAGACGCAAACATGAAGCCGTTTTGTCTTAAAATCACCCTCTTGCTCGCGATTTCAGGTTCGACCATTGCCCGAGCGCAGTTCGGTTCGGGAGTGGTTTTCGATCCAACGCAGTCTGCCCACGCTCTGCAACAGATCGAGCAAGGCCAGAACATCTTCACCAACTCCGTCAAACTGGCAGACAACGCCATTTCGACGTACAACTTGGCCCATCAGATGGCGATGTCTCCCGACAGCCTCTATCGCCCCTTCATTTCCTTTTCGTCGTATTGGATGGCGATCAACCAAGCGGCGAATACCTATGGAAACTCCCAGCAATGGGTGAACTCCACGAACAACGGCGTCGGCACTCAATATGCCTATCAACAGGCCTCCATTCCACGCACGACGCAGTTGAATGGATACGGGAAGGTGAGCTTATCTTCCCAGCAACAGATCGCGGCGCAGGGTGCTACCGCCGACCTAAATGACGCTGTCACTGCCAGCAACATGCAGACGTTGGGAGTGATTCGCGCGAACGCTCAGCAAAGGCAGACGGATATCAACGCTTTACAGTCCGCCACGCAGTCAACAGACCCAGCGCAGCACACTGAACTCGCAACGCTCCAGCGAATCAATCAGGCACTGATTCTGCAACTCATGGCGCAACAGGAAGCGAATCAGATCAGCCAGGCGTATGCGCTGCAACAAATCGTGGCTCAGAAGCAGCAACAGGACCAACTAAAAGCCACCTTCCAGCAAGCTAATCACTTCCAGACGGGCTATATGGCAACGGCCCCGTCCTACAGCGGAGCAGCGGCGGCAATGCGCTACTAACCAACCGAACAGCGAGGCGGATATGGATATCTTTCTTTGGATCACGCAAGCATGCAATTCGCTCACGTCCACAATGGCCCCTTCCATTGACGCGATGGGTGTCCGTATCTGCATTGCCTTGGCAACGGTAATGCTCGTTTGGTTTGGCGTTCAAGAGGCTCTATCCTCCGCTCAGGGCGGCCCAGGCTTCAGCATGGGGAAGTTCCTAAACTTCTTCATGCTCATCACTTTCGCTTACGTCATGGTCAAGTTCTATGACTCCTCTATCCCCGGTATTGGGTACTCGCTAAAGGGGTTCATCAACGGCGGCGCACAGCAACTCGTTGACCTGATCGGGACAGACAGTGCAAACAGCATTCTCAGCACTCTGCAGCAGGCTGAAACCAGCCAAGGGCCGGGGATGATGTCTACGGTTATGAACCCCTATAACGCGATCATCTTAGCGTTGATCCAGGTTCTTCTCGCCGGGCTTTCGGCTCTCATCTCCGTCATCATCGCCTACGGTGCAGTGGCTAGCGCCATCGTGGGGCTGTTAGGTCCGATCTTCATTCCGTTCCTTGTCTTCGAGAAGCTCGAATTTCTCTTTTGGGGCTGGCTTAGAGCGTTCCTTGCGTTCTCTTTCTACAAAGTCGTCGCCGCCGCAACTCTGAGCGTTCTTTCTCAGCTCTTGGCTCACTACTACGCAATGATGAGCGGATTCACAGATCCCGCAACCATGGTTGAGAAGCTGCCCGTGCTTATCCTTTTGGTGATCGTGAATGGCTTCATTCTTCTCAAGATTCCGGCTATGACCGCGACCATCTTCTCCGGCCATGTCGGCGGCCACGACGCCGGTACAGGGATCGTTTCCAGTCTCGCAACAACCGCCGCTACTGGCGCACTGATGGGCTAAGGAGCTTCCAATGACTACAGCAACGGTAAAAGCCACCCCCGAGATCACAAGAGCCGCGGAGCGCTATCTAGAACAGTATGGCGATCCGCTGGTGATGAATACCTACTTGAAGGTCACCATCATCGCTCTTGTGGTGATTTGTCTCGCGCTCGCCGCGCTCGTCTTCAAGAGCCAGAAAGCGCTTGCTTCCATGCACCCGCTAATCGTCCGAATCAACGACGTAGGACACGCGGAAGCGATTGACTACCGGAACTTCCAGTACAGGCCCCAGGAAGCCGAGAACAAGTATTACTTGACCCGGTGGGCCGAGCTCTACTTCTCACGCAATCGCTTCACTATCGAACGCGATCAGACCAATGCCTTGTACTTCCTCAACAGTGACGTGCAAAGGGCCGTCATCGAGCAGGAGCGCAAAGACAACATCATCCAAACTTACGTCAAAGATGCGACCCTGCCGTACATCGACGTAGAGGTTAAGAACGTCGTTCTTGACGACCTTCGGCAATCCCCTTATTCGGCTCGGATTGAGTTTGAACGGGTGTACACGAATCCGGCGGATCATACCGAGCTCAAGCGGGAGCGATGGACAGCCAGCGTTACCTATGTCTTCCGCGAGAGTGTGAAGAACGATGAGCTTGCCGTTGACCCTCTCGGACTGACCATCGTTCGCTTCCGTGCCGACCAGGCGTTCAGCTAGACAGAATCAACTTTCCAGAGGCTTAGCGATGTCCAGACATGCTGCCAATCCGGCTGCTTTGCCCCACCTGTCTCTACGTGGGATGGCGCAGGAGTACGAGACCTTTCAAACCCCGGCCATAGGTTGCGATTCAAGCATGCTTGCGGGTACGAGTGCCAGCTCCGTTCGCGCGGTAATGGCGATGAACTTCTGCAGCCAAGACGCAGATGAAAACTTTGGTCCCGTATGTGTCAGCCGTCCGGTATCCCGCCTTTTGCACGGTCACTGCTTCGGGGCCTATCCGGCGCCCTGCGGCAGCTCGCTCTTCTGCTTCGGCTACGCCGCCCTACGGGTTACGGTTTCCCTTCGGGACCCTCCGTAAATGCAGAGCTTCGGCACTTGGGAGCCGGGCCCTCTTCGCTATTTAGTGACCCGAGCAAGATCGGGAAATTCAACCAAACGGAGACACCATCATGTACCAGAACAAAGTAAACCTCATCGGCTTTCTCGGCAGTGACGCAGAAGTTCGCGCCAACAACAACCGCAGCTTCACAACCCTCTCGCTGGCAACCCAGTCGTCCTACAAGAAAGACGGCAAGTACATCTCGCATACCGAGTGGCACCGTTGCGTGGTTTTCGGGAAGCTCTCTGACTTCGCCAAGACCCTCAAGAAGGGCGCACATCTCCAGGTTGAGGGTGAGCTTCGCAGCCGGGAGTACGACAGCAAGAAGACGGACAGCAAGCAGCGCATCTGGGAGATCAAGGTCGATTCGATCCTGAAGCTTGACCGCGCTGAGAAGGCCGCCCTGGAAGCAGAAGAGCACGATGACAGTCCTGTAGAGGATGTGGCCGCTTAGGCCATCCCTTTCACCCATGGAAGCCCGGCGAACGCTGGGCTTCCATCACTGGAGATCCCGCTATGAGCTTCGAGCTAATCCTTCCGTTCCTTCGCCCCATAGAGCCGCTGCTACTGGATGACAGCGTCAGCGAGATCATGGGCAATCCCGATGCCTCATGGTGGTACGAGCGCGACGGTATTGTGCGAAGGGAAGAGAGCATTTCCTTCGACGCCGGCAAGCTCCGCACCGGCCTCGAAGTGGTAGCCAACAAGCTCGGCAAGCGGTTGGATGAAGATAACCCGGTTCTCCACGCGCAGCTTCCAGACGGAAGCCGCTTGGCGGCAGTAATTCCGCCCGTCGTGCGGCCTTCGCCCGCCGTAACGATACGCAAGTTCACCAGCCGGAAGTTCACGGCTGAAGACCTGATTGCTCGCGGCGCGCTCACGCGCTCGCTCGCCGATCTCTTGGAAGAACAGATTCGCCGTGGAAAGACGCTGCTCATCAGTGGTGGAACCGGAACCGGGAAGACGACACTTCTCAACATCCTCGCGAACGCAATCCCCGAGCATGAGCGTGTGGTCGTGATCGAGGATACGTCTGAGCTTCGTATCCAGAAGCCGAACGTACTGGCGGTCGAATGCCAGACCGATACCTTCAAATCGGCCGTCACGTTCGATGACCTCTTGAAGTCAGCTCTCCGGTGGAGACCGGACCGCATCATCCTGGGAGAAGTTCGCGGAACCGAGGCGCGTACGCTGCTGGATTCCTTGAACACAGGGCACGGCGGATCGCTCGCGACTATTCATGCAAACTCCGCCGAGAAGGCACTACGTAGATTCGCCAATTTGGTTATGCGGAGTCACGCGCAAGCCACCATCTCTGACGTTGAAGCGGAAATTGCCGAGGCGGTCAATCTCGTTGTCCATGTAGAACGCCAACCGGGACGCCGTCGCATCAGCGAAGTTCTTGAGATTGAAGCCTATGATCGTCGGCTTCAACGCTTTGAAACCACCCCACTCTATCGGGCCGATTGCTCGCCGGAATCGGCTCACAACCTTACCCCCGAATCATCTCGAAAGGATGCCCACAATGCCACTGCTTGAAGTTACCCAAACCAAACAGATTAGCGCTTCGATTCGGCTATCGGAATCGACAGCAACGCAGGTCGATCAATATGCGGCCTACATCCAGGCCACCGCAGACGATGTCGTAGAGAAGGCGCTCCAATACGTCTTCGGCAAAGATCCCGGATTTCGCGAATTCCAGAAGACTCCGGAGGCTTCCAAGGTGACCGCGACTCTGCGTATCCGGAAAGCTGTGCAACCGGTGACGCCATCCGAGGGTGCAAGGAAGCCGGTTGCCCCCATGCCAACTCCGAAGAGTGAGGGTGCCAGCAGTGTTGCAGCTCGCGCATAAATTCGTTCCGGTGCAGGCACGGTGCTTCGCACCGGAAGAATTGTGACACTCCACCCCTCCGAGGGTCGTGCAGCGGTGCCACACGGATTCGTGAAGGCGAAGCAATGGCACCAGACACTTAGCGGCATGATGAATACGCATGGAGACAGAGGTATTCATACGAATACGCGATTTGGAGGCCGGAATGTCGCTACTCAAGGATGACGAAATCGCAGAGGCGGCGCAGCGGCGCGAGGTGTTCCGAGAGATCAGCGTCTCGACTCGGTTGACACGCAAGGAGACTCGGAACCTTGACGACCTTGCAAAGAGTCGCGGTGTGCAGCGCGGCGAACTCATCCGCCAGCTCATCCGCAATGAACTGGCGAAAGGTGCTGACACCTCGATCGCCAGCACGGAGCTGACCGAAATCATGGGCATTCGCCTCATGCTGACCAACCTTTTCCGCCCTCTCGCCACCGGCCAGAAGCTCACACCGGAAGCCTTCGACAACATGGTTGCCGAGGTCAAGAAACGCAAACGCAGCGTCGCGGAAGACGCGATGCAAGACCTGGAGCGTGCATGATGAACACCACACAGTGGGGCCGCAAAGAGACCATCATCTTTCCACCACACTCGCCCATATACAGCTACGGTGCGATCTTCTTCGCGCTGGTACTGACGAGCATCTTCGGCTACCTCCGCTTCACCTACGGGCAGACGCCGTTGCAGCAGTTCTACACGCCGATCTACGCAAAGAGCGCAGCAGGGGGAGCGCTCAACAGGAAGGGCAAGTATCAGCTCCTCTACATCGGAGACGGAGCGAAGTTGGCCCGCCTCGCAACCGAGCCAGACGTTCAGGAAGGAGTGACCGCCGCTCCGAACGGTAAGCATATCCCGCTTGCGGTGTCGGCCCAGGCTACCGCTCAGGGGCTACGCATTCTCTATCGCGGCCCGGAGCAGACGTTCTTCGACGCGCCGCTCCATGCCTACCTCCGCACTGCTGTTTTTGACGGCGATCAGCTCCGCAGCATCTACGCTCCGCCGCTCCTCTTCGGCTTCCTTTCGTTGCTGGCGCAGCTCCCGTTCGCCATCCGCAAAGATATCCGCCGCCGCAAAGAATTGAAGTACGGACGGCGGCTCAAAGGCCCCGTCCTGCTTACCCCGAAAGAGTTCAACAAGACCGTGAATGGCGATGGCATCGGCTTCGTCACCACCGAAGCCAAAGACATGATGCGTATCCCGTTACAGGCCGAGGCGCAGCATATCGAACTCATGGGCGACACCGGGGCCGGCAAGACGACTTTGATTATGCAGGTGCTCCGGCAGATACAGAGCCGGGGGCATTCCGCCATCGTCTATGACCCGGCTTGCGAGTTCATTCAGAGGTTCTACGACCAGAAGCGCGGCGACCTTGTGCTCAATCCTTTGGACGAACGGTGCCCCTACTGGGGACCGTCCGAGGAGCTGCGCCGCAAGGCCGAAGCCAAGGCAATCGCCGCGTCGCTCTACCAGCCGACCAGTGACAAAAAGGGTGAGTTCTTTACTGAGACGCCCCAGAAAATCTTTGCTCATCTTCTGACCTACGGCCCGAATCCGCAGCAGCTTGTGGAGTGGCTATCCAATCCTGCCGAGATCGACCAGCGAGTGCGCGGGACAGAGATGGAGGCCATGATTGCGAAGGGCGCACAGCAGCAGAGGAACGGTGTTTTGGCCTCACTGGGATTGGTGGCGGACAGCCTTCGGATGCTCCCGACCAAGGAACAGGCGAAGAACAAAACGTGGAGCGCGACCGAATGGGCGGTCGAGCGAAAGGGTTGGATCTTCATCACGTCGAGTGCCACGGAACGCGAGGCGCTGAGGCCTTTGCACAGCCTATGGATCGACCTGCTCGTGATGCGGCTGCTCACCGCGCCGCAGGAGAACCAGACTCCGGTTTGGTTTGTTCTTGACGAACTTGCCAGCTTGCAGCGTCTCCCCCAACTCCATACGGCCATCACCGAAAACCGCAAATCCAAGAACCCACTCGTTCTCGGATTTCAAGGTAAGGCTCAGTTGGAAGTCATCTACGGACATCTCGCCGAGGTCATGCTCTCGCAGCCCGCGACCAAGATATTCCTGAAAACGACGGAGCCGAAAGCCGCCGAATGGGTGTCGAACGCCATCGGCAAAATCGAGATCGAGCGTATGAAAGAGACGCACTTCGACGGATCGCGTTCCGGTAAGAACTTCACCATAGATCGTCAGGTTGAACCCCTCGTCATGGACTCTGAAATCTCCGGCTTGGAGAACCGCCATGCGTTCCTGAAGTTGGGCAACAACGTCGCCCGCTTCCACTTCGAGTACATGGACGTGGCACAGACCACACCCGGATTTGTGCCGCGCAAGGTGGAGGATGACGAGCTTCCCTTCGATCCGAAGACTCTCGTACCGAAGGCATCGGCACCCGTCGCGCCGAGTATCGACTTGGAGGCCGCCACACCCGCCCCACCACCCCTTTCATCCCCTTCGATTGCCGCGACGGAGGACGAAGACGATGCGGAGCCTGACGAGCCAACAGAAGAAGAGATCGCGTCCAGTGGAGCAAATCCCGACAGTGCGGACGACGAGCAGGAAGAGGATGTACCGATAGCAGCCGATGAAACGATTCGCGTCTGAGACCGCCCATGCTGACTATTTCCAAACCGCTCAGTTCCGGCCAGGCGCAGACGTATCACGCCAAGGAGTTCACGTCTGCCGAGCAGAACTATTGGAAACAGGGCGACACGATCCTTGGAGAATGGCAGGGACGGATGGCCGAGCAGTACGGCCTTGCCGGAGGCATTGACGCGGACCACTTCGCTCGCCTCAGTGAGGGGCAGAATCCCCTCACTGGTGAGCAGTTGGTTCGCCACCGTAGCGGTCAGGAGTACACGACTGACGACGGAACCACCGTGAAACCCGTCGAGCATCGGGCCGGTTGGGATGCCACGTTCTCAGCGCCAAAGTCCGTGTCGTTGACTGCCCTTGTCGGTGGAGATGACCGGGTGCGCGAGGCGCATCGGGAAGCTGTCACAACCGCTCTCACCGAGTTGGAGCGATACACTCAGGCTCGAATCGGCGGGAACCACGCCGCCGAAACAACCGGGAAGTTTATTGCCGCCAAGTTCGAGCATGACACCGCCCGTCCTGTCGATGGCTACGCCGCGCCTCAGCTCCACACCCACGCTGTCATCTTCAATATGACGGAGCGCGCGGACGGCTCCATTCGCGCAGTGCAGCCCCAGAGCTACTTCGATAGCCAGCAGTTTGCGACCGCTGTCTACCAATCGGAGCTGATGTACCGGCTCTCTCAGTTGGGCTATGAGATCGTGCCGGGAAGAAGCGGCGCACCCGAGATCAAAGGCTACACGCAGGAGTACCTTGACGCCTCCAGTCCCCGCAGCCAGCAGATTCGGGATTACCTCGAAAGGAGCGGCTTTGCGGGGCCAGAGGCGGCGCAGATCGCCGCTCATACCACCCGCGACAAGAAGGAGATTCATACCCCGTCGGAGGTGCTGGTTGCCCACAGGCAGGTTGCCGCAGAGTTCGGCAATCAGGCAGATCGAGTCGTCCAAGAGGCAAGAGACCGAGCAAACAGCATGGAACGGAAACCGCTTCCAGCAGCGAAACGCGTTCAGGAAGCCGTTACCTTCGCAAAGAGCCGCAACTTTGAACGAGAAGCCGTTACCGATGAACGAGACATCATGCGCGATGCCTTGCGGCGCGGTATGGGCGACCTGACCTACAGCCAGGTGCGAGGTCATTTCGAGCAGCGAGTGACCTCCGGTGAGTTCCAGATCGCACCCGGCCAGAAACATGAAACGGGCCGCCAGTTCACGACCCGCGAGGCGATTGCCGAGGAGCTTTCGACCATCAAGCAGATGCAAAAGGGCCAACAGACCGTCGAGCCGGTAATGCGTCAGGATGACGCCGCCACCCATGCCCGCTCCCGCGAGTTCCTGAATCCAGCCCAGCAACGAGCCATCGAGGAAGTGCTTACCTCGCAAGACCGAATACATGGGCTACAGGGCCTCGCAGGTTCAGGCAAGACCTCGGCTCTGTCCAGTATTCGTGAGGGTGCAGAGAAAAACGGCTACGCCGTAGAAGGTTTTGCGCCCACCAGCCGCGCTGCCGGCCAACTGCGCGATGCTGGAATTCCAGCCGACACCTTGCAAGGTTTCCTTGCACGTGGAGGCGTCGAACGGAACGCGGGAGACCCGAACGCGCGGCACCTCTACATGCTTGACGAGTCCAGTCTTGCGAGCACCCGCCAGATGCAATCCTTCCTCGAAAAGATCGGCCCACAAGACCGGGTATTGCTTATCGGCGACACACGGCAGCACCAGGGGGTAGACGCCGGAAAGCCCTTCGAGCAGATGCAGGAAGCTGGGATGCGTACCTCCCAGCTTGACCAGATCGTTCGTCAGAAAGACCCGGAACTTCTCCGTGCCGTCGAGCACCTTTCACGGAATGAGACGAGCACCGGCATTCAGCTTCTCCAGCAGCAGGAGCGCATTTCCGAGATTTCAGACAACAAACAGCGGATCGAAGCTATCGCGAAGGACTACGTTGCGCGGCCTGAGAGTACGCTCATCGTCTCGCCCGACAATGTCAGCCGTCGCGACATCAACGATGCCGTCCGCGCGGAGTTGCAGAACAGCGGTGCTCTGTCGAAAGAGAACCACCCCATGACCGTTCTCACGCAGCGGTCGGAGCTGACGAGCGCAGACCGGAACTGGGCCGCCCTGTACCAGCCAGCCGACGTTCTGTATTACACGCGAGGCAGCAAAGAACTCGGAATCGACCGTGGCACCTACGCCACCGTCGTTTCCACGAACCCCAAGGATAACCAGCTCACGGTCGAGCGGCAGGACGGCCAGCACGTCACCTATAACCCCGAAAGGTTACACGGCATCGCAGCCTACCGCGAGATCGTCCGCGATTTCTCGGAGGGAGACCGAATTCAGTTCACCGTGAGCAAGCCGGATATGGACGTGAAGAACCGGGATTTGGGAACCATCGAACGGATCGACGGCCCAGCTATGACCGTTCGCATGGATGGCGAGAAGGACCGAACTCTGACGTTCGATACATCGCAGATGCGGCACTTTGACCATGGCTACGTAGTCACGTCGCACAGCTCCCAGGGACTCACCACGGATCGTGTCCTCGTCAACATGGACACCACAACGCACCCAGAACTCATCAACACCCGATTCGCCTATGTGTCTGTCTCCCGCGCATCCCAGGACGCGCGAATCTATACCAACGACGCTTCAACGCTCGCCGAACGCCTCAGCACCGACATTAGTAAAGCCTCGGCCGTCGAGATTCCAAAAGCCAATTCTGAGGCACATACCCCGCAACCCCAACCCAAGGAGCAAACCATGACCAACACAAGAGAGCAGACCCAGGAAGAGCAGCGTCGGCAGTTCCATCATGAGGCTCAGATTCCAGCGAGCGATAAAGTGCGAACCCAAAGCGAAACCGAGCTCCGTCACTACACACCTTTACAGACTGCGTTGCCGAATGAGGCGTCCGGCTACGATTGGAAACGCGAGACAGGCGACATCCAGAGCTATCAGCACAACCAAACGAACGGATGGTTGCATATCGACCCGCAGGGACAGTTTTACGATAGACAGGTCCAAGCTATTTCACGCGATCAGGCACTCGAACACGCTCATCATCCCACGTCTCATTCAATCGGCAACAACGATTCTGGTCAAACATTGACTAAGGCTTCCGTGGTAACAGACAACGCAATCAGCCTTTGACCATCAACGTACATGACTAAGAAGACTTCAGTGAAGAGAGTTCAAGAAGGTCTCTGCGGATTGACCCTCTGCAACCCTGAACGGGCATTGCGTCGCTACCACACGGCTCAATCGACCCAAGCTCATAAAAGTGCCAGGGCGATAGAACAAAAGATATCGCAGGGTTGGCCGAGGCTGCTCTAGCTCTCGCTAGCATTTCGGAGCTGTTCGCGCAGTTTATGAGGAAGTTCTGGTCAATATAGGTATGCAATCAATGCCTCGCCGCAGTATTGCCATTCAATGCTTGGGAAACTAGTAGCCTCGCGTCCATGCGTCGAAACAGCGATTGAAATTCTGCTCCGCAATGACATCCAATCCAAACAAAACCCGGCTATTTCGTCTCAAGATCATTAGCTGCTGCCAAAGTACAGGAGTCTGTGCAAGTGCAATCAAGCAGGACCGAATTACCATGCAGCCCCGCATAGGGCTGACATCTCCGCTGTACAAATGGGCCAAAAGCTGTCTGAACATTCCGAACCTCACTTGGGGGTTCGCCTGCGGGGATGCAATGACCTCGATAGCTTGCTTGAGGGGTGCGACTTCTGGATCGTATTGAGATTGTCGAGCACACTCAATAAGCACATCGCCATCCAGGTAAGTACCAGCGTATTCAAATCCAACGAGCTTAGCCGTCGCTTCGACGTACTCCTGTCTCGATATGGTTCCCGAATCTGCGAGACGTGCAAGGACGCATTGTGTCCAGGCACCGGAGACGCCAAACATGCCGGCCCCCAAGTGCGATTGGATAACGTCATCCGTCCATAGAACGGCGTTCTCCTGAGTTGATAATGCGATCGCCTCAGCGCCATATAAACCCACGAAATCTATTACAGTCTTTCGCTCTTCCGGTGACCAAGCCGCCAGCTGGGTAGGGGGAAGTCTTTGCACCTTTGACTCAAGTTCCCTGATGAATTCTTCGTCTCTTGCCAATCTGCGCTTCTTCTCTTCAGCACTCTCTTGATACATTCGATACTCACCGTCCTCGAATGCGAGAATCCCGCCGTCTGATATCTCCGTCACTCCGGGACCCAGTGTTTCAGCTAATTCAAGCCACGTCGATTCAGACATCCCGAAGCGGTATACCGGCGACGATAGAGCATCGGTCAATCCCAAAAGCCTCAGAGTGGCTATTGCTGACAGGTCCAGAACGATTAGCTTAGCGTTGGCCAATGAAGCGGAAGCTCGCTGATATTCGTCGCTCGTCCCTACGGCGCATTTGACTGCCAGCTTTTCCGTAGAAGCAATGTTAACGAGAGCTTCATAGGCATTCCTTCCAACATGCGCTCCGTATAAATGCAGCGACATCGGCATAGTCTGATAGACCTTCCGCATCTCTTCAACACGAAGGGAACGCGACTGTGCCGAAGCGAGCACGGCGGCGAGTCCTAACTGCAAAGGATGATCCGCTGGCTCTATCGTGATGGATTCCACAACATGAGAGCCGGGGAATAGCTCAGAGATAGTAGCGAGCGTTGCGTGATGACGCCGAAGATACTTCGGCATGATCTGCTTGATGACACCATCAATGTCGCGGATATTTTGCTTGACGATTATAAAGCTATCTCCGACTTTCTTGCCGAGCAGTTCGGCAGTCCGCGGATCGCTTTGCGAAATTTCGTCAAAGTCTCGAACGGGGTGGTCGGTCTCTTCGAGCACGATCCACTTCAGTTCGCCATTCGGCAACACTTGATATTGAACCGCCGCTCCCATTTCCACTACTGGAAGTGCTATCTCGGGAATCGCGAGGCTTCCAGTCGCGAGAACGCTCTGCATCATTGCTTGATGAGCGTCTAGTTCATCGAAGTGATTCCGCAAATAACGGTAGGCGTAATCCACGGCCTTAGCTTTATCTGGACCCTGACTGAGAACACCGACGGCAACCCTAATATAGCGATCTGGGAGTTCTTCGACTGTGGGCAAATCGACAATAGAGGATTTGACCAACTCAGGTTTGCGATGGAGAACTCCTATTGTCGATAAACGTAGCTGCGCAAGCTTATGGTCGAGGTTGTCCTCCAAAAACGCTGTCAGTCTAGTGATTGCCTTGGGAATGTTGTATTTCTCAAGGAATTGAACCTCAAACTCGACCTCATCCCATGTCCGCCCCGGTCGTTCAGACAGCTTATCGAACACCTCCATGATGAGATCGTGACGCTCTAGTTTGAACGCACAATCGACGAGGAACCTCAGTTCAAAGCCGGGCAAATCTCGTTCATAAAGTTCTTGGAATAAAGAAAGTGCATCTCCAGGTCGCTGGAGTCGCATGAACGTTCGGGCCAAGAAATCCTTTGTTTCGGTACTAACCTCATCCGTACACCGTGACTTGGAATCCAGGGCAATCTCCACTGCCCGGTTCGCATCCGGTTCGATAGCGCTCTGGAGTGCAAGTTCGGTTACGACATCGAGCTTTCCTGACAGACTATTGAGATAAACTTGAGCAACGTCGATAGCGTTCCGGCGAAGCATCGCCTTTACTGCCATGATCGCTGCTGGTGCCAACATTGGTTGCGGAAGCTGCCCCGTAATTTCACGAAGAATAGCGATTCCCTTATCCAAGTTAGCTTCGCTGCCCGTGGCAATCAGCGCGTGCGTCTGCATGACTCGTACCGGAAGAGCTGGTGAAACTTCGTTCAGCTTTTCCGCTGCATCCGCCGATTCTTGAAAATTGCCGGCCGCCAAATGGCTTTCTGCCAACGCCAGCAGAGCATCCGGATGTCCAGGAAGCAGAGCGAACGCCGTCGCTGCGTCTTTGGAGCCTTCAGACGATTTGCCTTGCGCTAACAGCGCCCGGCACCTGACAAGTAAAATCTCTACCTGGGTAGGCTTTGTGCCTTCGCGAGCCGCAAAGGTCAAAGCTTCTGACGCGAGCTTTGCTGTTTCCTCTGCGTGCGCAATCAAGTCTTCTTTATTCGACGGTCGGCTATTCAAAGTGCGAATAGTCCGCCTCAATTCAATCTGCGCAAGTATGGAGAAAGGTTGCGACGTTTCTGGACGAATCTTCTTGAGGATCAAGGCATACTCGCCAGCTAATTCAAGCTCGTCATGTTGTACCCCTCGCTGCGCGACGGCAAGGGCAACGTCGGCATCGGCTCGGAGAATGGGGCCAACCTGATCGGCAAGCTCTGAAGTTTTCGTTTCTTCCGGAGCAGTCATGATCCAAAAGGATGCTAGGCGACCAGAGGCAGGGTATATCGCCCGCAGTGATGATGCCTTGCCGAAGGCAGTCACGTGGTCTCGAATTAGGTAATACGCTAAGACTTCGTTTACGCGCGCCAGTTCATTCTCGGGTTCATATTGCAATGCTTGCAAGAATAGCTGGGACGCTTCAGCCAGCTTACTTTCCTGCAAAGCCGCAAATGCCAAGTTCGACGCCAAGCGGAAGCGATGGTATGCCGTAAGCTTCGCGACGTGCTTTTCCTGCACTCTCTTGAGCAGCGTCTTGCCCTCGTCTGTATACCCGGCACGAACACGATCGCGTGCATAGTCGATATCGAGATCAATCTCACTGTTGTCGCTTTGCACCTGAAGCTTTGACAAACTTTCTCGAATGACTCCAAAGCTCTCGTTTGTCTGTGTCACTGCTGACAGGAGCGTGGTTCTAGTGTCCTGATCTTCGGCTTCCTTCTGACGAAAGAACGCTTGGACCGCCTGCGTGGGCATCACGCTTGTGGCAACAAAATATCGCACATGGAGATCAGAGTTATTTCGCACCCTCCGTGCGAGATCGACATTCAACTGACGCCAGGGTTTGATTTTCGCGCCCAAAGACGCAATTAGCGCTTCGCCGCAAATGTCCCATTGAAACCCTTTCAGCTTCTCGTACTCTCCAGTCACCGAATCGAAAGCCTGCCTAATTTCCTCGCTGGGGAGTGTGTGAGGCCATTCAGCAAGCAGTTTTTCTGCAGGCTCCGTAAGGCCTCCCGGTGCCCAGATCTCATAAGCCACTCCTCCGGAAGCAAGAAACGGTGTCATTGAATCGTGCAACATGAGTTTGACAAGCTCCCGCAGGAGCTGCGGCTTCGTCACGGGAGATGCTTGATTCTTGCACTGCACTATAGTTCGCAATATCCCGTCGTTATAGACAAGAACATCGCGTCCCTGATCGCCGGAAGCCTTCACCAGGACGACTTTTGCTTGGGGATTAAGCGGGTCACCACAAAGGATCTGATAAGAAAGCACTTCGAACCGGGGTCCGCCCAACTGCGTGAACGGCAGCGTTTCGGCGTTCGTATCAGATGGACGCTCGGTTACAGCAGACTCTTCGGCAGCAATGTCGTCGGCAGGCACCAGTTCATAGAATTGCGGGATGTGAGACAAGGGGTTGTTCACGGAATCCTCGGCGAATAAAAAGAGAATAGACCTACGGGATGCTTAAATCCGACCTTCTATCGGAAGATAGTTTGGTGGAACTCTCTTACGTCCCAGACACAACTGTCACCACATCGTGATTGTCGCTTTGGACCCGCCAGCTAGGTACACCACTGGACGGTACCGTCCCGCAAAATGAAGTGTGACCTACAGCCGCGCGTCCTCCATACAG
>NZ_LMUR01000021.1 GCF_009765825.1 Granulicella sp. L60
CCCAGAAACTCGATGTTGCCATCGGATCGCCACCGGCCCAGATCCCCGGTCCGGTACATCCGCGCCCCAGGCTCTGCTCGAAACGGATTAGCCAGAAACTTCTCCGCCGTCAGTTCAGGCCGGTTCAGATAACCACGCGCCACTCCCGCCCCGCCGATATACAACTCCCCAGCCACACCCACAGGAACTGGTTCCCCTTGACCATCCAAAATGTATATCTGAAGATCAGAAATGCGACAGCCAATGGGACTTGCTCCCCGTCTTTTAAGGTCTTTCGGTTTTAGCGGGCAGTAGGTTACATGCACACTGGTTTCAGTAATGCCGTACATGTTGATCAGTTCAGCTTGCCGCTCTTTGTTTTGCTCATACCAGGGCTGAAGGGTAGTTACTTCAAGAGCCTCGCCGCCAAAGACGATATATCGCAGATTGTGGATTTCCGTGCTGTTGGCCTGAGCTGCTACTAGCTGCCGAAAAGCGCTGGGAGTCTGGTTCAGTACAGTTACCCTCGCTTGACACAATAACTTGTAAAATTCGTCTGGTGAGCGAGCGACATCATTTGGAACAATAATCAATCGCCCACCGTAAAACAGCGCTCCCCACATCTCCCAGACAGAAAAGTCGAAAGCATAAGAGTGAAAATGAGTCCAGATATCATCGGCGCCAAAATGAAACCAGGCGTTCGTGGAAGCGAACAACCGTAAGACGTTCCGATGTTCGACCATGACGCCTTTAGGCGTTCCGGTGGAGCCGGAGGTGTAGATGATGTAGGCCAGATGCGAT
>NZ_LMUR01000022.1:0-77692 GCF_009765825.1 Granulicella sp. L60
AATCGACACAGCACAAAATGCGCAAATAAACTTTGTGCGCACTATCAATTCGAATGTTCTTCTCCAACTCGGCTTTGGGTTCACGCGAGTCAACAATCAATCATTGCCTCTCAACTATGGTGTAAATGCAAGCGAAGCGCTGGGTTTGCCCGGAATTAACCTCGGCGATGCCACCACGTCGGGTCTCACGCCAGCATCAACCGCCGGTTACGGTGACATCGGCGACGGGGCCTTCATCCCAATCAAAGATATCGACAACACCTTTCAGGAGAATGGTTCGCTCTCGATCAATCACGGCAAACACAGCATCAAGGTTGGTGCGGCTTTAATCCGACGCCAAGCCGAGAATCTGCAAAACAACTACGGCATCGGCGACTATACGTTCAATGCTCTTAACCAGGATGCGACGGGACTCGCAGCACTGCTCCAGGGAAACTTCACCAATGTGCAACGTTCCAACGACCTTGTCCCGCCGCACTATCGGAATTGGGAGCCAGACGTTTTTATTCAAGACGACTTTCACGCTGCGTCGAATCTGACGCTTAATATCGGCCTACGTTATGAGGTACTGACCCCCTTTACCGAAGTGAAAAACGCACTGACCAACTTCGATCCCGTGAGCGGTATTCTGCTGGTCGCTGGCCAGAACGGTGTAAACAAATACGCGGGGCTCAACCCCACCTACAGCAACCTTGGCCCTCGCTTCGGTTTCGCATACACGCCAAAACCAAACTTGGTGCTTCGCGGGGGCTTTGGAATGTCCTACTTCCAAGGCAACTACACATCGAACGGCTCAGAAAAGGCCCAGCCCTTCGTCTCTGACTACCAGTGCACTAACGGTAGCTGCTTGGTAAACCCCGCCACCGGTGTCGCGCCGACGCGGTTCTCACAAGGTCTGCCCGCACCCACAGAATCCAGCGCCACGGATCCTTCGGGAAGTGTCAATGGTGTTCTCAATGCCGGGTTCCGTACATCTTATCTCGAACAATTCAACCTCGGCGTGGAACGGAGCTTCGGTGCCAATGTGCTAGAGATTACCTATGTCGGCGAACTTGGCAGGCATCTGGCTCAGATCACCAATGACCAGAACTCGCCAGCTCTGATCTCCAATTCTGCGCTCGCAGCATTGGCTACACAGCAGGGAACAACGCCTGCGGTCGCCTTTAACACTTTGCGTCCGTACCGCTCCACTTTGCCCAACGCGACACAGATTGCCCAGTTCACAAGTACAGGCGCCTCCAACTATCAAGCGCTTCAGATCTCGTTGACCCGACGTGCTACGGCAGGCCTGACGGTCGGCGCCAACTACACGTGGGCGCACAGCCTTGACAACGTCCTGGGCTACAGCAATGAGGTTAATGATGGCTATGGAGCCGTTCCTACCCAACTTAGCACGATCGAGTACGGCAACAGTGACCTTGATCTCCGGAATCGCCTGAACTTTACTGCGAATTACGAACTGCCGTTCGGCAAGAACCTAAAAGGCGTTGCGGCATTAGCTGGCAAAGGCTGGCAGGCCAATACTCTGCTGCGCTGGTCAAGTGGCCTCCCCTTTACAGTGCTCCAGAATAACGGTGTTGTAAGCACAACGAACGGCTCTACAGGCAATTCGCGTCCGAATCAAATTCACAGTGCTAACCGCAGTGGGTTTAATCTGAACGAATTCTTTGACACCACCGCGTTTCAGCCGCAGCTTTCTGGAACGTTGGGCTCCGAAGCCAGAAATCCCCTTTACGGCCCGCACTTCCGTCAGGTTGACTTTTCGGTCTTCAAGAGCTTCCCTGTCTACAAAGCGTCCACCCTTGAGTTCCGTGTAGAAGCATTCAACATCGTGAACACAACGAACTTCGCCAATCCAAACAATACCTATAATGCTGTACCAACCGCCGGAAATCCGAACCAGTACACCTACACAGCAAACAATGTCGGCCAAATCACAAGTGGATCGGCCAACTATGTTCCTCGGCAGATCCAGTTTGCACTCAAGTATCAGTTCTAATTCATGCTCAACTAAGACGCCCAGCGAGTGCTCGCTGGGCGTCTTGTTTTTGGATTACGAGCCGGCAGCAGAGTAACTAAAAGCGCAATGACGACCAATATCAGTATTGCGATGCTAAACGTAGCCGGATCATGAGCACCTACGCCGAACAGAAGATTGGAAAACAAGCGCGTAGTCAGCAGCGCGAGTATTAGGCCAAGGAGCTGTCCCTGTGACAATCAGCCTCAGACTTCGTTCCATCGCCAGGCGCAGGATGTCACTCCTATCTGCTCCCAATGTCGGGCGAACGCCAATCTCGTGAGTTTGTTGTGCCACCAGAAATGCAATAACTCAGTGAAGTCCAATGAGTGCATGGCAAGGCCTGTCAAGGCGAAGAAGCTGATGAGCAGGGAGTGGAATTTTGGTTGATCGGTGAGCCCACGCCTCCACCTTGAAGACCTCCAGATCGACTCTCTCGACAAGACCTTCGTCCAGTAGAGCCAGGTGCCTTTCAGATTGGCGGAACTGGACGGACTGTGGACTACAGGGCTTCGCGAGAGGTCATTGCCACCGCCTCGCATTCCGGGGGCGCAGAAGCGAGCCCGTCCGTCTTCTGACCCCGCAATGCCCGCCCTGTACACTCGTAAGCACTCGTCCCAAGGCGAGTTCCTAAACCGAACAGGCCATTGTGAAGATGGTCTGAATGACAAACAATTGCTGTCACAAACTGCGGCTCGAGTCGTGCTGCGTCGCGCTCGATCCTTTGGAGTCTTATGCAGATCATAAAAAGAGGTTGTACCTACTGTCCGCCGCCCCCTCGCAACCCTCACGCCCCCGGTGCCCGCCGAGACTGGGAGACCCACCCGTCGTGGATCGCCGGAATGGAAGCTCTGAATGCTTATGGCGACTGGGTAAGTTCCTTCGTATTACCTATCGCCTTTCAATGGATCGAAGAGCACAAGGAGGACGTTTACGCTTCCGTGCCGGAAGATCTCAAAGATGATGTCGGCGTCGTCATCGCTGCCGCTTTCAGGCTGGTTAAGGAGCTTCCACCCTACGCGGTCGGACTGCAGAAGCGCACAGATCACGAAGCGGACCTGGCCAGCACGACTCACGATGAATCCAGCATCAATCCGGTATGGGCGGGCATCACAAATCAGGTACGAGCCTGCACGGAAGAAGCATTCGCAAAGCAGGCGTTGCTTCTCGGCGACGGTCCGGAGTAACGGCGGCACACTGATCCAACGATGCCCAGCGCGCTATACGGAGCCCTGCACCCGCACACGGGATTTTGGGCAGCCACGAACAGGACACCGCGTCTCAGGTCTTGTCGTGGTTGCCCAGCAGGCTCCCAGCGGGATGTGGCATCGGGATGCGGCACGAGGCTAGCGCGCGTAAATTGAGAGATCCGATTCAGCCTGAATCACGCAATTGCGTCCGGACTTCTTAGCCCGATAGAGAGCTGCATCGACGGCACGAATGACGGCCTCAGCTCCTTCTTGTGACCGAAGAATCGACACCACGCCAAAACTTATGGTGACCTGCAGCATGGTCTCGCCATCCAAAATACGCGCTGACTGCGCTGCTGCGCGCAGTTGTTCGCCGCGCAGCAGCGCGCTTTCAATCCCGCAATTCGGCAGGATCATTAGAAATTCCTCGCCACCGTACCGGCCCACGCAGTCATACGGCCGCAGGCACTGCGTGAACACGTTGCCAATCTCTTTCAATACCAGGTCCCCTGCCAGGTGCCCGAAGCTATCGTTGACCTTCTTGAAATGGTCGATATCGGCCAGTATCACGCTGAGGGGCGTGCCTTCGCGAATCGAGCGGATCATCTCCTGGCTCAATCGCTCGACGATGACACGGTGATTCCACAGGCCAGTCAAACCATCATGTTCAGCGTGATGCCGCATCCGGTCGCTGGCGTGCAGCAGTTCCAGCTTCTCTCGTTTCAGCACCTCCTGCTGCAGTTGATCCTCGCGAACGCTGTTATAAACCGCGTAAATAAGAGCAACGAACAGGAGCGCAGCGGCAATCGTGGTGAGAGAGATGCCATTGCCATCGAGGAAAAACATAGGCGAGTCGATCTTGTCCGCGATCGACCAACCGGTGAACTGGCGCCCCTGTTTAACGGCGTAGCCGAACACTAGCATCATCTCGTCGAGAAAGGCCAGGCTGGCCACCAGCCAGCGCGCCGAATCGAACCGCTTACGCCGGAACAGCGCATAGCCCACCAGAACCAGGGGAAAGATCTGAAACAGGAAAGAGAAGAACGTCAATACGGCGTCGAACACCTGCGCACGTGCCGTCCATTGCGGATTCCAACTGACCGCAACCAGCACACCATCCAGAACCTCTCCTGTAGCGTAGATCGCAGCGCAGATCCGTGTGATCCGGCCAATGGTGCGCTCCTCGTGAAGACAGAGAAGCCATAGAAGAAGAAACCACAGCGATATGTCCTGCAACGCGTATACGGGTTGCGCAGCTCCCATCGCCAGGGAGTATGGCAAGCTCAAATGAGCATTCAACAGAAGGAGAATAGTTGGTTGAGCGATCGCAAAGCCTGCGGTCCACAGCAAGACCCATCTGCTGGGAGTTCCCAACCAGAGCAGAAAGCTCACACAGGCGATCACGGCGCAAATAAGATTGACGCCAAAATTGAGTTGCCGGCTGCGCAACCACTGAAACTGATCCGCCGCCGCCGCAGTGGTTATGGCTTCAGAACTCCCGATCAAAGGCGCAGCATCAAAACCGCCGCGCTCACCGGAATCGTCGGAGAGCAGGGGGGCCTTCCAGACGCGCACCGCAAGGACACCCGTCCGCACCTGGCCGAGCTGAAAAGTCTGCATCGGCTGCGAAAGGCGCCAGACTGGACGAGGCGGCAACCTGCCATTACGCCCGATCAGCGATCCATTCCAGTAAACCTCGTAGGAGTCGTTGACATTCGGTACCAGCAGGGAGAAATCCTGAGCCCGCCCCCCCGACCATGCGATGAGCACGATCGAGCAGCGGTACCAGGCGAGACCTGTCAGCTGGGCATGCCCTTGCTTACCCCACGGCTGGGCCGCGCTCAGCCGCTCCCAGCCAGAGCTATCGAACGTCGGACTTGCCCACGCGGGATCGTCTCCAGGGTGAAACTGCCATGGGCCGTCAAGCGTAAAAGTCTCCTTGCCCAGCCCGTCGAGAACGAGAGGGGAGGCCACCATGCTCTGCGCGCAGGCTCGCATCGAATGCACCCCTGCGAGGGCGAAGGCAAGCATAACAAAGGCACCAACGAGTTGCAGGTTGACATGTCTGGAACGCATGTTGCTTAGCATACAAACTAAACTCAGCTTCGCGGTTGTGATAAGCGCTAAGGTGGGAACATGCTCTTCTTGTGAAAATCGACGAGCAAGCCCAGCTTGCCGTTTGCCGCTTCAAACTTGGCTTTGAAATCGCCCTCATCGTCTTGATTAATGGCCCGGTAGACCGCCCAAATTCACCTTCAACCTCTTCGTACAGAGAGACGAGCGCAGCTTCCGAAACCTCGCAATAGGTTTTGTAAGCTGCCTTCTCCAGGGCAGCTTCAGCTTTTTTTCTTCCGCGTCGCATCTAGCAAGACGTAGATTGCGTAGTCGCTCCTGCGCCACTACCAGCAAGCGCGGTCGCCAGGTGTTTGGGAGTTTCGGCAACTTTCGCAGCGGCTGCAGTAAGTGCCCGGATGCGAATAACTGCTGTAGTGATTTCGCGGGAGTTTTTAAGATCTGCTCACGAATAGCCTGAGCTTCCCGTGATCGCTCCAGCTTGTCGCGCAGATGCGCTCGCAGTTGCTCCATGTTCCAGGCTGTGTCGCACAGAGGGCAGTTCGGACCATCGACGAGGCCCAGCCCGTTCTGCACAAACGCGTGGCGGTTGATCGAAGCAAGCAGTGAAGGAGCAGCCTCAATTTTGGCCATACCCTGCAGCAGCTCGACGAATGATACAAGATCGCTCTCGAAGCCCTTTACTGCAGGCCTCAACACGTCCGCGATGGCGATTCTTTTGACTGCTGCGCACCTTCCTGAGCCGACCCCTCCGAAATACCCTCGGAAAGCTTTGCCGTCCGCAGGCCCTCTATTGTTCTAACTTCGGCACTGGTCCAATGTCGATTGCGAATAGAACGAATTGCGTTTTGTGCGTATTCGACGAATGGGCCGTTTATCTCCTGCTTGGATTCAAACACCGCATACACAGATTCAGCCGGAACGATGAGTAGTTACCGATCACGGCAGGCCGCGCTTACAAGATTAGGGCTCGTTTCCTTATCGCTTTGAGAACTCTCTAGTTCTGACCTTTTTGACGTTTGAAATATGCAATCAGATCCGAGCGCTCCTGGGCTGATGGAACATGGAAGTCCATCTTGTTGTCAGGCACTAATATGTCGGGATCCTTGAGCCATTTCTCCAGCGTGGTTTCATCCCACATTATTCCGGAGTTCTTCAAACCGGCAGAGTAGCCGAAGCCTGTCACGCCTGCGGCCTTCCTGCCAAAGACTCCGGCAAGCGGCGGTCCTTCATGACCCTCCCCTGTCGCATGACAACCCGTGCATCGTTTCTCGAATACGGACTGACCGCGTATGGGATCGCCAGAGCCGCTCAAGCTCGCCTCCTGGTGGCTACTGGTTTCCATCATCGAGAGAGATGCGACGTCTGTTGATGTCAGTCTGGAGTCCCAATGCAGAAGTCGATATTGCAGAGGCGGCATGTCCCCCCTCTTTGCTTCGTGAATCATCTGTCCGAACAGTGCGACCTGTTGATCGGGAGGAATCTGGTCCCAAAGCGAGAGATTCATCTTTTTGCGCGCCTCAACGATATCCCGCTCGATCAACCAGGAGCCGGGTGCCAGCCGTGCATAGACCGGCCATCTCGTCTCGTTCGAGTGACAGTCAGCGCACTTGGTCACCAGAACACTTTTCGCACCCGCAGGGATATTGGCGCCTTGGAGCAGTGTGTTGAGCCCCTTTCGAGGCTCGACACGCGGGTTCCCGAAGGGATGTACAAACGACAGTCCCGTTAGACAAACAACAAACAACGCGATCACTTCACCGAGATGTTTCAAGCGCCCTCCGCCAGCGAGTGATCCACCACAGCGAGGTGGCTGTGTCCGCGAACGACCTTGACGTTGGTAACGCCGAGCACGCTCTGCAGTTTGCCGGCTGGAACAGCCATCGGTCCCGGGTTCGGCGCACTTCCCGGTGCAGGCTGCGGGAATGCCGTGGCCATCGCTGTATGAAAGGCAACGTTGCCCTCTACTTTCTGAACGACCTGATGAATGTGGCCGTTCAACACGGTGACCGAGCCAAAGCGTTTCAGAAGAGCCAGCGCCTGCGCACCATCGGCCGTACCCCAGCCCCACTTCTCATAGACCATCCACAACGGAATATGCGCGAAAACTACAATGGGTGTCGAAGCGCTCAAGGCCGCCAGATCGGACTTAAGCCAGGCGAGCTGTTCCGCGCCGAGATTTCCCATCGCATCGACCTGAACGCAGTTGTTCAGCCCAATGAAGTGGACGCCCTTGTGGCTGTAGCTATACCAACCATTCCCGACGGTGCCCTTGCCGAACCGTTGCTTATACAGCGCGCCATCATCGAGCGAAAAATCATGCTCGCCCGGAACGTAAAACACCTCTCCAACCTTTGCGCTTTTAATGACCTGCGCAGCTGTATCGAACTCCGAAGTCTTCGAGTTCTGTGTGATGTCGCCGGTATGAATCATGAAATCCGGTGCCTTCATGCCTGCCGGAACGATGTTGATCTTATCGATAGCTTTTTGCAGTGTTCCCGTTACATCCGGATTCGCGCCCTTATTGAATCCAATGTGACTGTCGCTGATCTGGACAAAGGAGAAATCCTCGATCTTTCCTGTACCCGCGCCACCATTGGCCTTCATCGTCTGAGCCAGCAACTTGGACGCCGGAACTCCGCCTACCATTGTCCAAAGGAGGCCCGTGCCTGCCCATGCCATGCACCCCAGAAAGTTGCGTCTGTCGATTCCGTCGCCTGCCGGCTGCGCTTGATTGTCCTGCACTACTTCGTCTTCGGTTAATCGATTCATATCGAACTCCATTGATTCTGATTGCCTGCACAATGGAGAACTACCGAAGCCCGCTTTTATTCTCCGCAACCCACAAATAAAAAGGATGGAATAAACCGACGGTTATTTGGTTTAGGCTTAGCATGTCTCATGTTCAGGGCCAACTCGAGGAATTTCGCACCATGCCCTCCCCTTTCCATAGCGCATCCTTCGAACAACTCGCGCTGCCTCTTCTGCCATCGCTCTACAGCCACGCGTTCTGGCTCAGCCGCAATCATGCAGACGCGGAGGACCTTGTGCAGGAGGCCATCTCCAAGGCGCTGCGTGCCTTCGACTCCTTTCAGTCAGGCACCAACTTCAAAGCCTGGATCTTCCGTATCCTCCGAAACACGTTCCTCACCTCGCGTACCGGTATCGCGGCCTCACGCACAGTTTTTCTGGAAGACCGTTCCGACCTGCCCGACACCATCGACGCGAATCCGACGCCGGAAGAACATCTCATTCGACTCGACAATCAAGCGGCGATCAACCGGGCTCTTGATGATCTCCACCCAGACCTTCGTGAGGTGTTGCTTCTGTGCGATGTGGAGGAGCTCAAATACAAGGACATTGCGTTAGTCCTCGATGTTCCGATCGGTACTGTGATGTCGCGTATCTCTCGCGCTCGGCGCACCCTTCATCAACAGTTGAAACTGCAACTCGGGGAATCGCTATGACTCAACCGCAAGTGAATGGACATCTTCGCCAGGATCAAATCAGTGCCTTTATCGACGGCGAGCTGTCTCATAGTGAGGCTACTGAAATTCAGCAACATCTAGCCGATTGCCACTCATGCGCGTTGCGAGTTCTCTCTGCAACACAGCTCAAAACCGCCACGGCCCGCGCGGCCCAACGATTTTCCGCTCCGCCTGAAGCACTTGCACGGTTGACGGCGCAGCTCCGTCCTCAGGAACCTAAGAAGACTGCGCGCATCTACTCGTTTCGTTCCGTTGCATGGGCTGCAATGGCCGCGGCTTTGGTGCTTGCCGCCTCGCTAATTGGTTGGCGCCAGACTCGACAGGCCAATACCCTCTCCGCCGAATTGCTCGATCATCACCTGGCCACCTTATCCAGCGGCGCTTCTCCCGAAGTGATATCGACCGACCGTCACACGGTAAAGCCCTGGTTCCAAGGCAAGCTGCCCTTTAGCTTCAACCTGCCAGACGCTCTTCCCGCGGATACCACTCTCAAGGGCGGCGATCTCGCATATCTCAACGGACAGCCCGCGGCGTTGCTTCTCTTCACCATCCATAAGCACGAGGTTTCGGTCTTTCTTACCCAGAGATCGGCTAGTCCCATGGTGACGGTGCTGCCTGGAACTCAATCTGGCTTTGCCATTCGTCATGCGACGACGCATGAGCTGCGCATCATCGCCGTCAGCGATGTCAATCCCGCCGACCTCGAGGTACTCGTATCGGCTCTGGTGGAGGCACAAACGCCCCGGTAGCGCAAAGGCAACGACCGACTCGTCTCGACCGATAAGTATCGCTAGGAATTAAAGAGCTTAGGGCGATTCCAACCTGCGCCATGCGGCCAGATTACGGTTGAAACAGCAAGTGAGTGAATGAAAATACCCTATAAGTCAACCAAATTGCCAGCTTATGGGGGAGTACATCGCGTGAGCATTGGGCATCAATAAATGCCGTGTGTGCGGGTATCTGTCCAGCGACAGCATCTCCGGCAGTTGCATTTTTGTCCTAAGGAATTGGCTTCGTTTTGTACTCTAAGACCTACATACAAAATGAGCCACTCTAAATTTCTACGAACACTATTTTTCTTCTTTCTGTTACCCCTCACGTCAACCTGCGTGCAGGTGTACGCCCAAACGTCACTCCCCAACCTGCAATCCATCGATGCTCTCGGCTCAGATCTATTCCTTCAGTCTGGCTCTACTGGCATGGTTCTCGTAGTCGTTCGCGACAACCAGGTATTTTTCCACGGATACGGTGAGACGGCGCCCAACTCCCGTCAGGCACCTACGCAGGACTCTTTATTGAGGCTCTGCTCTCTCACAAAGATATTCACCACCGACGTCCTAACCAAACTCGTAACGGACAAGACCGTACGACTCGACGATCCGCTTCAGCGTTTCTCTTCACCCCACATAGTTGTGCCCAAACACATCCAACCCATCACCCTTGCCGACCTCGCAACCCATACATCCGGCCTTCCAAGGGAACTGGGTAACGCACCTCCTGGAAGCCCTCACTTCACCTTCCCTGACTATCGCACGCGCTGGCGATGGCTACCAAACCAGCGACTCCGCAGCACTCCGGGTACGGCCGCTCTTTACTCGAATGTCGCCTTCGACTTCCTCAGCGATGCCCTCCAGGCCGCCACCCACAAACAATACGCAGCCCTCCTTGCCGAGCGCACTCTCAATCCGCTCCACATGCAGCACACGACATTCTTTCCAAGCGCGGAGCAATGCAGCCATCTGCTTCTCAGCACCAATGACGAAGGACCTTGCACTGTGACTGAGCCGACCGCTGGAAGCTCAGGACTGTACTCCACCGCTGCCGACATGGCAATCTGGCTTCAATACCTGCTCGGGACCCGTGGTCCAGGAGATCTCTCACAAGACCCCGCTGCTCAAGCCATTTACATTCTTCCCTCTCACCTCGTCAGCCAAAAAGGTCTCGATCACGCCGGTGAGCCAACCGGTATCGGTCTCGGATGGATTCACATCCTGCCAGTCAACTCGCCTTCGCACATCATCGAAAAGACGGGCGGCGGCGGTGGCTTTGAGACCTATATCGCCATCAACCACTCTCAGCGCACCGCGATCTTCCTCGCTGCCACAGACGGTTCTGTCGACACTCATCTGAACCTCTTCAATGGTGCGAATAAGCTTCTGCTCGCTGTGGCTGGTCTCCCACCCCTCCCGCCCCCACAACCGAAACCGGCACCCAAGCGATCTCTTAAACATCGCCGCCGCTAAACCCGACCAGGTTCGCCTTCATTTCGGTGCGGACCATTCACTTGGAAGTTAGCAGCCTGTAGGCGATCGTCGAACGATACGCCCGTAGCTTTCTTAGACAAAAACAAAGGGCGAGAACCTAGGTTCTCGCCCTGAAAAAAGAAGATGTCTCCTTAGAAATCAATTCTGAGTGCAGCCTGCCCTGTACGGTTCCCGGCATTTTCGGCAGTTTGTGCTCCGATCAATGCTCCAAAGGTAGAAGGACTATCGATTGCGGTTGCAGGCGGGGCAAAGTTTGTATGGTTCAGTACGTTGGTAAAAGTTGATTCGAAGCGCGCATGCACCTGTTCCGTGATCCGAATCGATTTTGCGACGCCAAGGCTGACCGTTGCGGTGCCCGGTCCTTGTAGGATACCGACTCCGGCATTGCCGAAGCGGCCAGCTCCTACGGGTGTTGGTGCAAAGGCAGCCAGGTTGAAGTACTGCGTTCTCGACTGTCCTGCATAAAAATTTCCCGAAACAACATCCGGACGCAAAACTGCGCCACGGTTCGCCACATTTGTGTTGGACTGATCGTTTCCTGCGCCAATACTAGGCGTCAACCATGGACCCGTTTCGAGCAATGTCACAGTCGTAAGATCCCAACCGCCAAGAAAAGCATCCTTTACGCCGCCGTCGTTCATAAAGCTACGACCTCGGCCAAATGGCAGTTGATAGACACCCGTCAGAAGCATGCGGTGGTGGCGCGTGCCTTCGACGTTGCCAAGATCACTCTTCACGTTGAAGCGGTTTGCGATTGGAAGACCATAGTTGACCTCACCTGCAAAGGAACTCGGTGCGTCGCCTTGGTTATCCGCCACACTATTAGCAAAGGTGTAGTTTGCATCAAAGTACAGCCCATGTTGCATGCGATGTGTCGCATCCAACTCGAACGCACGATAGTTTGCTTCACCGGCGTTGAATGTGCTGAACAGTTCGGTCCAGTTCGTATAGGGAGAGCGTGGGTCAACATAAGGGCTGGCGGCTGTTGTTACGAAGGGTGTTGTACTTGCGGGAATCTGGTTCAGGTCTTCCGTAATGCTCAGCCGGTAAGTGTGCATCCCTACGTAGCTCGCACGGATGGATGTATTGTTGGAGATCTCGCGCTCTATGGTTACGTTCCACTGATTCGACTGTGGATCGCGATAGTTTGGGTCTACACCTTGATCGAGACTTCCTCCGCCGATCTGTGCCGTAGTGCTAGGAGGAGCTGTATTGGGAAACTGGATGAGGGGTGTATTCGATCCAGGAATATTGCTATTGGCATAGCTGTGCAGGCTCGACGTCGGATTACCACTGTTGTTGAACGACAGCGGTCCAAGATTCGTCATCGTGTAAATACCAAAACCTGCACGGACAACCGTCTTTGTATCGTTGAAAGGACGGTAAGCTACAGCGACGCGCGGCTGGAAGTTGCCCTTGTAGGTGTTACGTAGACTTTGCGGTAAACCATCCTGACTCGCCGTCACGTACTTCGTACAGGGAAGAGTGGTGTTATTCAGGTTGCAGGCGTTGAACGATTGCTGGAAGGCAACGTTGGAAGGCGTAATGTTTTGTTTGGCGAGATATCCCGCCAACGCATCTGGAACCACAATCGAGTTGTTCCGTTGATCGAAGTTAGCCAGATTGCCACCATCCTCCTGAAAACCAGGAAGAATCTGCCAACGCAACCCGTAGCTCAAAGTCACTCGGTTGTTCAACTGATACTCATCTTGAGCAAACAAGCTGTATTGTGTGGCTGTTCCACCTACGTCAGGGCTGGATACAGCAAAGTTAAGTGTAGTTGGCGCGCCTTCCAGAAAGTCGCCAAAAGCACTTTGTGTAAATGTCGGCTGAAATATGAAGTCGCCAAAATCATCCGATGCGAACTCCGGTGCAAAGCTCTCCAGGTCGAAGTACCGGACCCTGCGAATATCGAGTCCACCCTTCAGTGTATGTCTACCAAAGGTGTACGTTACGTTGTCGCTGAACTGCGTCGTCTTGGACTGCGTAATACCAGCCTTGTCTCTGCCAATCGGCTGAAAACCGGTGCCTGCACTGAAGTTAAATGTGGGAAATGCATCCGTCGTCGGGTGCTGACTGATGTTTACGCCTGTCAGATCGAGCTGATTTAGTGCATCAGATCCTTGAATCGGGAAGTTGACGCTTGTTATGACATTTGTAAATCCATAGCGGAACTCGTTCAGGATCCTTGGGGTAATCGTGTAGGTATGAGAAAACAGAAAGCTGCGATTGTGGACCGAATCCGCGTCGTTAGGGAGAAATGGATTGGCAACATCCGAAGTAATGTTCTTACGGCTAAAGCGTGCATAGGCGGACTGCTTCGATGTGATGGTTTGATCGATACGAATGTCTGAGCCATCCGTCCGCGCCGGTGTCGATTGAAAGTTCTCGTAGTTGAAGCCAGACTGTCCGGGGGCATTTGGCAGAGGGATGTAATTAAGGAGCGCTTTCGCCGTTGCGCTGATCTTCCCGGCGGGAATCACCAGCGTGGGTGGGCATGGGTTAGCAGGCGAGGGTGTGCATGGTGGGGTGAGCGCAGTGAGATCACCGTTTCGTTCATTCAGTGTCGGAACGGTGAACTGCTGCGCGACTGCGGTCGTCCGGCGATTGCCTTCGTAGTCTCCAAAGAAGAATGTCTTATTATGTCCGTTGTAAAGGCGAGGAATGATTACCGGCCCACTTAGTGAAAAGCCAAAGGTGTTGAACTTCTTCGGCGCCTTCTGGCTGAAACCATAGGGAATGGCATCAAGGGCCTGATTCTGAATATACTCAAACAGGCTGCCGTGGTAGTTGTTGGTTCCGTTCTTCGTTGTAAAGGTAACGTCGCCGATCTGCGAGAACTCTGCGCTGTTGTTGAACGAGGTCACCTTCACAGCCGCGATCCCTTCCTGCGAAGGATAAGCATCTTGCAACGCGCCATTCTGCCGGACGTTCGCAGTCGAAATACCGTCGACAGAAAAGTTCACCATGGAGGAGCTCGCGCCACCGAGTGCAATGTTGCCTGAACTATCCGTCTGGACATTCGGTGAAAGACCAAGCGCTCCAAGCGGACTGGTCGTCGTCGCACGATTATTCAATGGAAGCTGCGTCATCTGCAGATTGTCCTTTGAATCTCCAAGTGTTGCATTCTCGGTGTTCATCTGGTCTGCGGCAGAGGTAACCTCAACGGTCGTCGACTGGCTGGCGATGGTCAGCACGGCAGACAGTCTCAGATCTTGACGGGCTTCCACCGAAATACCAGTGAGCACGTTATCTGCGAATCCATCATGATGCACACGAAGGCTATAGTGACCTGCCTTTACGTTTTCGAATATGAAGTTGCCTGAAGCATCGGAGCTTACGACTCGCTCCGTGTTCTCATCCGTGCTGTGCAATATGACCTGACTACCAGCGATGGATGCGGCTGTGTCGTCCTGCACGGTTCCTCTCACGCTGCCGAAGGTGGACTGGGCGAAGGCGTGTACTGTCATGCTCAGAATCATAAAAATAGTAAGGAGGGAAAGCGTCTCCACGCAAAAGCGAGATCTTGAGGTAATCCTTATTGGTGCATAGTTATGAATGCTTCGCTTATTGCTATAAATTAGCGCCTCGTCATCTTTGGATTTCGGCGTCGGTTTAGCAGCAATTGCTGAATCAAATACAAAAAAGTCTCTAATATATTTCACTTCACTCACCTCGAAAGACTGAAATTAACCAGTCATCCTCAGTGAACTGTGAAATCCATTAAATGCGCATCATGGAATTCCTTACGAAATCTTTATGATGAACGCGCTACCATTCGGCTCATCAGGTTGTGAGACGTATGTCCAAAAGAAAAATTCGCGATGCCATAGTCAGAACTGCGATTAGCATTGCAGCCGTCCTGCTCGTCACCTGGATCTCGTTTATTTTTCATTTCAACCTTTCCGCAGCGACCTCCCTTCATCTTTTTCTCGTAACGGTCATTGCGTTTCATTGGGGTTTTCTCGAGGCGAGTATCGCTTCATTAGTATCCGTGGCATGCATCGATTATTTTTTTACTCAACCACTGTTTGTGTTTTATATAACCGACTCGCACGACTGGATCGCTTTGGCGACCTTCGAAAGTGTTGCTTTACTCGTAAGCCGTCTCTCAGATCAGGTCGTTCGACACGCTCGCGAATCCGAAGTTCATCGGTCACAGTTGCAGAAGTTATACGAGCTAAGCCAAAATATCCTTCTCCTCGATCCACAAGAACCGCTCGATCAGCAGCTTGCGAACCTCATCCAATCCACGCTTCAGGTACGCGGTGTCGTGCTTTGGAATGCTTACAATCAGCAGTTATCCACCGCCGGTATCTGCGACGTTGCTGAGTCGGAACTTCGCTCAACCGACCTTCAGGAAGACAGCATGGACAACCTGGAAGCGACCATCTCCAGGCGAATTTTACATTCGGGTACGCGACCCATCGGTTCATTACTCATCTGCGGACGACATATGCTTGATGCTACTTCTATCAGCGCAACTGCTTCACTTACGGTAGGAGCCATTGAAAGAGAACGTTCCTTCTCTGCCATGAGCACTGCGGAAGCAGGTCGACAGACTGAACAACTACGCTCCGCCGTTCTCGATGGACTCGCTCATGCCTTCAAAACTCCCTTGACGACGATCAGGAGCTCAAGCTCCGGCCTACTTGAGATGAATACCTTGTCGGGTACCGAAAAAACCCTCGTGGAGCTCATTGATCAATATGCCGAACAACTCAACGACCTCACAACGCGCCTATTGCGAACGGCAAGGGTCGACAGTGCTGATCTCAAATTGAAGAGGGAGCGAGTTGATCTCATACAACTTATAGAAAAAAGCATTGGAGCATCATCGCAGGAACTCAGCGACCGTCCCGTTTATATTCAGCCAACTGCGCGACGAAGCATAGTCATGGCGGATGAACAACTTCTCAAGATGGCGCTATTTCAGCTACTGGACAATGCCGCTAAGTACGGTGGCCTCGGTTCGTCGATCATGATCGATGTTCAGGAAGAGCCATCAGAAGTAATCATTAGCGTGCGAAACGACGGCTCCTTCATTCCGATCGAGGAGAGGGAAAAGATCTTTCAGCGCTTTTATCGCAGCCCAGGTTCGGATCGTAAAGCATCGGGTACGGGTATTGGCCTTTCCGTCGTCAAACGCGTGACAGAAGCACATCACGGACGAGCATGGACCGACAGCAATCAACAGTCCGGAACTACGTTTTTCCTTACGTTACCCAGAATGATCTAGAAGAGGTGGGTCGTGGAACACCGAAGCAAAGTGCTGGTAGTAGAGGACGACGCGGGAATTCGACAAAGCCTATTCCAGACCTTGAATGCCTTGGGATTCGTTATAGGGGAGGCCGGCAATGGAGAAGATGCTCTGGTTCGACTCCGCATGGTCGACTACGATGCGGTGTTGTTGGATATCAACATGCCGGGAATGGGTGGCATCGAAACTTGCCGCAAGATGTCCCAACAGTATCCCGGCCTCCCCATCATCATGCTAACCGTACTCGACGAGGAAGACGATAAGGTAGAAGCCCTCGATGCCGGCGCAGATGACTTTGTGACGAAGCCATTCCAGATCAGAGAGCTAACAGCGCGTCTGCGCGCTGCGATCCGGCGTTCCAAGGCAGTTGTGGTCGCTCCGAATGAACTGATCGTCATCGGGGATGTAACGTTGGATCGCGTTCGCCATCGCGTCCAAAAGTTGGAAGTGGAAATTCATCTAACCCCTAAAGAGTTTGATCTGCTCAGCTATCTCATGGAACATGCCGGTCGACCCGCGCCGTACCAGCGTCTTCTGACTACTCTATGGGGACCAGAATATGGGAATGAGCGTGAGTACCTGCGAGTCCTGGTCAATCAACTCCGGAAAAAGATGGAGGACGATCCCGCTCGTCCGACCTATATCCTTACGGAAAGCCATATTGGTTACCGCTTTCGCGAGTCTTAGTTGTCGTCGTGTTGCTGCTGCCATCGTCTTCGTATGACGTCCTCGATTAGATCAAGAACAACGGAGGCAATGACAATAATAATAAGGAGGTAACGTCTACGATCTGGAAGACGCGAAGAATATTTAATTTTCTGGTGCATCTATGACGCAACGAAATCCCATATTCGACGTTGAACTATCCGGCGTATTCGAACTCCGAGCTGCGACGCGATATCTATTGCAGTACGACTTGTGACATAGAAAAGAGCCGCCCTTCATAACTCTTCCCGTTCCGGTCTCAGGCCCTGCAGGATTAGCCCCTGATCTGTTCCGATCATTTGCGGTGCCAAACCAATCCTGACACCACTCCCATACGTTTCCAGTAACAGAGTAAAGTCCGAAGTCGTTTGGAGGGAATGCATCGACTGGGCATGTCCCTGTGAATCCATCATCTCCCGTATCGAACTCGGGAAACTTTCCTTGCCAGATGTTGCATCTATGTTCGCCGTTCGGGCGAAGCTTATCTCCCCATGGGTAGAGTTTCTGTATCAAGCCGCCGCGGGCCGCATACTCCCATTCAGCTTCCGTTGGAAGCCGCGTGCCCGACCAGTGACAGTAGGCCTGCGCATCGTTCCACGACACATGCACGACAGGGTGGTTCATGCGCTTCCCAACGTCTGAACCGGGGCCTTCAGGAGCATTCCAATAAGCCCCGCTAACTTTGCACCACCAGGGTGCCGCTGCCACCGTGTCTTCAACCATCTCAGAAAAGCGGTCCTTCGATATGTGACTCCAGAAGACGAACGACCAACCGTACGTTTCAGCCTCTGTCTTATATCCTGTAACGTCGACGAACTCGGCGAAGAGTTGGTTAGTCACAGGAGATCGGCCGATATGGAACGGACTCACTGTTACTTTTCTTGCTGGCGTCTCGCCATCCAGTGGGAATCCTTCCAGGCCATCGGTTCCCATCAGGAACTCCCCGCCCGGTAGATGAATCATGCCGGCAACCGCATGATGAACACCTGTGCTTACCGAAGACACTTCCGTAGCTGACGAGGGCTGTTGTACGGATAAGTGATTCGAGGAAGGTGTGCAACAACTTTTTCCTAATGTGCTTTCATGCACGTTCAATTTATCCCCCCTTCGTCACATCGTCTGTCAAAAATCAATCATATGCATAACGGTGATGGCCACTCGCAACTATTTCTGATGTCAACTTATCTACACCGCACAGCTTGCCAAATCACTCAAATATCTTATAGTTTTGCCTGCCATCTCTTGTCTCTCTGTTCAGCAAACAAGAGGCATTGATGAAGCAGATAGGATCTACTGTAATTCTGCCTCGAGCTCACTGGCCGGCAGCAAGTTATCGGCCCCCGAAAACCTGGTGCAGCGGAACCGTGAGCAGTATGATGAGTAGTAAGTGTGGGCCGAGTGAATAGCGGCATTCTAGTAGCATAAGCGATCTAATATTGAAATAACCCAAAAGTGGTATGCCTGGTCAGGAATGACCGCCCTCTTGATACCGCACTTTGGTACTTTGATAGAGCAGTGTTTCAGTGGCGATTTGCGTTCACCACGGTGAAAATGAAGTACAGCCAGCTGAGGCAATCGTGAAGAAAGAAGTGAATTCCAGATGCAGAGTACGTCAATCCACGAACTTGCGATCGGAGAGATAACGCGACTTTCAGGCAGAGGTGTCCAGCGACTAACGTTGGCCGAGCCTCTTGAGAGCAGCTTTGAGCGGTCAACTGCGGCTCAGCGTTCTTCGCGCCTCTGGATTGAAGGCCTCGTGGCGATAGGCCTCTTCAATATCTACGTCATTGTCGAATACTTCATCCGAGGAGGAGACTCCTGGCTTGCGTTACAGATACGTCTGTGCATCATAACGCCGCTTGCCCTGCTGATTAATGCCAGCATGCGGTGGAATCCGAACAAGGTTTATCGCGAGACCAGCATCGCTCTCGTGAGCTGCCTTATCGGGCTGACACACCTATATCTTGAAAGTAATAAAAGTTCTGCCTCCTCTGCATACGCCCAGGTGGGTCTAATCGTCACTGTCATCTTCGTTAATGTCGTGATGCGGATTTACTTCACCTACGCGTTCATTGCATCCAGCGTGCTGTTGCTTGGCGAAATCTTATTCATTCAGCATGATCACTTTCTCAACCCATCAGAGAAGCTGCTAGGGATTACGCTGGCCATCTGTGCCATTGCGATGACTTTGATCGCGAACCACAGTATCGGACGCGAGGAGCGCATGGGCTATCTCATGCGTCTTCGCAGCGAGATACAGAGCAGCGAGCTATCCACGTTGAACATCGAACTGCAGAGGATCTCCAGCATCGACAGTTTAACCGGTATCGCCAATCGGCACGCCTACGAGCTGCAGTTCGCAAAACTCTGGCACGAAGCCGAAGAAGCAAGAACCTGTATATCTGCCATTGTTATCGACATCGACCACTTTAAAGCGGTCAACGACACCAGTGGGCATCTCTATGGCGATCGCGTGCTGGTGCGGGTTGCGTCGCTGTTGTTGCAGAGTCTGCGGTGCAAGGACGACTTTGCCGCGCGGTTTGGCGGAGAAGAGTTCATTGTCCTGTTGCCTGGAACGATGCAAGAGGGCGCCATGATTGTAGCCGAGCGAATCCGCAAGTTGGTGGAGGTTGCCGGATCGCCAGCGATGCAGGCCGAGGGCAGTCATCCTCGCCTCTCGACGGTTAGCTGCGGCGTGGCAACATGTTGGCCAGGCAGTGCAAACTGCCAGAACGATCTGGTTGGAGCAGCCGACAGAGCTCTCTATCAGGCGAAGGCCGGTGGACGTAATCGCGTATGTTGGGGTGAACCTTCAAGCGTCGCGCGAAAGCGGCCTATTGGCGAGAGACGATCCGGATGGCTTGTTACAAAAGGGGACGCATCCTCGCTGGCTAAAGCCGAATAGTTTTATTCGCGTCGAAATTACTCAAATTATTCCGATCACACTGCTCTTTGCTTCGATGTGAAGTGATCGGCGTGCCTCGCAGTTGACCACACCACCCGCGCTCTCATTTTCCGATGCAGAACTTGCTGAAGATCTGGTTCAGGATATCGTCGGTGGTGGTGGTGCCGGTGAGGGTGTCGAGGGAGCGGAGGGTTTCGTAGAGGTCGAGCAGGAGCATCTCGTGGGGGATGGATGCGGTGAGGGCTTGCTGGGCCTGGGCGAGGGAGCGCAGGGCGCCTGAGACGGCTTGCTGCTGGCGGAGGTTGGTGAGGAGCGCGGTCTCTGCGTTGGGTGTTGCTTGGGTGACCCGGGATAGGATGGCGCGGCGCAGTTCGGGGAGACCTTCTCCGGTGAGAGCAGAGGTCTCTATCGTGGTGCATGGCATCGGGTCTGGTGTGGTGCTTTGTATGGTTTCTTGCGTGGTGGTTCGTGGTTGGTTGGTGGTGAGATCGTGCTTATTGCGGGCGATTAAGAGAGGGCGGCCGGTGAGGCTGGCGATGGTGGCGTTGTCTTCCGGGTGGAGGGGCACGGTGGCGTCGAGTACGAGGAGGACGACGTCGGCTTCGGCGATGGCCTCGCGGGATTTGGCGATACCGATCGATTCTGCCTCGTCGGTGGCTTGGCGGAGGCCTGCGGTGTCGACGAGTTCGACGGGGATGCCTTCGAGGGAGATGCGTTCGGTGACGAGGTCGCGGGTGGTGCCGGGAGTGGCGGTGACGATGGCGCGGTCGCGCTGGAGGAGGCGGTTGAAGAGGGAGGATTTGCCGGCGTTGGGACGGCCTACGATGGCGAGGGTGAAGCCGTCGCGCACGATGCGTCCGTAGGCGAAGGTCTGTTCCAGCACCTGAAGGGGGGCTTCGACAGCCTGGATCTGTGTGGCGATCTGTGCGGTGGGCAGGAGGTCGATGTCGTCTTCGGCGAAGTCGATTCCGGCTTCGAGGGCGGCGATGAGGGCGATGAGCTGCTCTTTGATGGGGGTGATCTGGCGGGAGAGGGAGCCGCCGAGTTGCTGGGCCGCGATGCGGGCCTGGTGGAGGGTGCTGGACTCGATGAGGTCGTGGACGGCTTCGGCCTGGGTGAGGTCGAGACGTCCGGAGAGGAAGGCTCGCTGGGTGAACTCGCCGGGCTCGGCGAGGCGGGCACCGGCGGCGACGCATTGGCGGAGGAGGTGGTCGAGGAGGACGGGGGAGCCGTGGGCGGCGATCTCGACTACGTCCTCGGAGGTGTAGGAGTGGGGGGATTGGAACCAGGTGACGACGGCCTCGTCGAGGGTTTCGCCGTTGCTATCCAGAATGTGGGCGAAGCGGGCTTGGGCTGGGGCTAGCGGGTGGCGGAGTTTGAGGAGGGGTTCGGCGATGGTGCGGGCGGCTGGGCCGGAGAGCCGGACGATGCCGATGCCGCCGCGGCCGGGTGGGGTGGAGATGGCTACGATCGTGTCCTGATCGAGCGTTGGGGGCATGGGCTGGTTCTGGTCTGAGCTGGTTGTCCTTGCCAATGCTCCTCCTCTTTCCGCCGTAGGGTTACCCTCCGCCTGGGGGGTGGGTAGGGCTAAGTGTCCTCTTTTCCTTCGCTTAGCATGTTTGGCCGCTGTAAATATTTCATTTCAGGTGGCTTATAGGTAAATATTTGTTTCTAAACGAGTTAAATTCTGAGCGAAAATTTCTGGCGAAAGTTTAATGCTCTATGTCCAGTATAGGGGTTGGGGGATAACTAGTACGCATGGTGTATGTCTTTGTTTTGTATAGAGTTGCGCCGGGTCGAGGGTTGACAGGCTTGGTTTTAAGAAACCGACAAGTGCAAAGGCAACAGCAGATCCCTTCGGGATGACAAACTAGAGGACAATCAGCAGCAAGTGCAACTGCAACGACAACGACAGATCCCCTTGCGGGATGACAACAAAAGGACAGACAACGGCAACGGCGGCGAGGTTCGAGTGTTTATTTTGGTGGGCTTAGGCTGGAAGTGGATACTCTGAGCATCAGACGTAAGGAGAACTTTAGAAAGAGGAAGATGCTCCTATGCTTACGCCTACGCTGATTAGTGTCGTGGTTACGTTGATTGTGATTGGTTTGCTGCTGTATTTGATCGGGTTGATCCCGATGGATGGGACGATCAAACAGATCATCCGCATTGTGGTGATTATTGCGGTGATCGTCTGGCTGCTGCAAACGTTTGGGCTTCTGGGGTCGCTTGGGCTGCACTTTCCTGCTCATTGACGCAGGCTCGTTCAGCACTAGCCTCGTTTAGCGCTGCTCAATGCCAACTTTGCTTCATTGCTTGCTTGTTTTATGTCTGCTCGTTGGTGCTTGTAGGTTAGGCGGCGGAGCTGGCAGCCGATCTTAGCCAGTTTTCCATGACGTCGTGGCCGACGACTCCGGCTTGCTGGCTGACGAGCTTGCCGGAGTGGAAGACGGCGAAGTTGGGGATGCCGCGCACGTTGTAGCGGGCGGCGAGCTGCTGATGTTTATCGGTGTCGACCTTGAGGACGAGGGCGCGGCCAGCCATGTCTGTGGCGGTGCGGGCGACTTCGGGTGCGGCGGCTCGGCAGGGACCGCACCACTCGGCCCAGAAGTCGACGAGGACGGGAACGCGCGAGGTCTGGATGATCTCGTCGAAGAGCTGGGTGTCGACCTGAAGGGGCTGGCTGAGGGGTGGCAGGGGATTCTTGCATGCGCCGCACTTGCCAGTGTCGGCGAGGTGATTGGCAGTGATGCGGTTCTTCTGGCCACAGCTCTTGCAGGTTGTGATGGTGGGCATGTGCGTCCTCTTAGAAGATTGGATGCTTGGGGTTGCTAAAAGATTTTGTCCTGCCGGACGGGCCGCCTGCTCGGCGGGAGCTCACTTCGTGACTTTTGTACCGGTCGGGGTGGGGCTAACTTCTTGGGGCCTCGCGTTGCTCGGCTTCGGATTCCGACCAGCGGGAGGACCCTTGCCGCTTGTCGCTGCGTGACAAGGTATACGCGTCACGAAGTGACCTCCCGCTGAGTAAGCGGTTTTTAAGCGCGTCGGCGGTAGCGGATGGCGAACTCGTAGGTGGGGTTCGGCGGGAAGAGCCGGGCTACGAGGCGCAGGCGGTCGGCGAGGGCGAGCGGGGCGAGGAGCGGGTACTCGCGCTCGCGCAACTCGGAGTAGTCGAAGTCGACTGAGAGCGATAGCTGATAGATAGCGACGGCGTCGGAGAAGGCGGATTCTAGGAAGTTGTTCTTGGCCTTCTCGTCGATGGGCGGCTTGCCGTCGAGGATGGGACTCTTCTGGCTGGGCGCGAGGGCGAGGTTGCGGCTCTCCCATGCGTCCTGGCTGGTCTCGCCGCGGATGTCGGCGACGGCCTGGGCCCAGACGAGTTCGTTGAAGGCCTCGGGTACGCCGATGGCGTCGACGAAGGCGTGGCCTACGTTGATGAAGAACTCGAATGCGAGGGCGAAGCGGTCGCCGAGGAGGCGGGTGGAGATGAAGACGCCTTCGGTGGTGTCGAGGGTGACGTTGCGATGGCAGATGGCCTGGTCGCCGAGCTCGGGGGTGTAGGCGGCTGAGACGAGCGTGGCCTCGCTACCGCGACGGTCGTTGAGGGCGAGCGGGACGAAGTAGTAGGTCTTGCGTGTGAGCGCGGTTGCGATGGCGATGGGGACGGCCTGGACCATGCGCTCGAGGTCTTTGTCTTCGAGGTTGTTATCGCCGAAGGCAGCGTAGCGAATGCCGTTGGAGGCGATACGCACGCGGGTTTCGCGGATGATCTGCTCCGCTTGAATCAAGTCGTTCTGAACACCTTCTGCCATAAAGCAGTATTCTACTTGGTATGGCGCATGCATCACAGAACGGATCTTCGACGACTCCCCGGACGTTTGGAGGGGGCTACCTGTTTGGCGTTCCACTGGGGGATCTGGGCTGGTTTACGAGTCTGCTGATGAGCTTTGCGCTGGGGTTTGCGGCGTTCTTTGCGGCAACGTTCTGCGCGATTGTGGGCGGTCTGTTTTACAGCACGGCGACACACCATACGATCGACTTTGCGTTGACGTACAAGCGGGTGGGACTGCCGGTAGGCGTGTTTGTGCTGATGGTGACGCTCGGGTATCTGGGCCGGCTGTGGGTTCGGCGGCAGATGCGTCGCAGCTAGTCGGGACCGGGGTTCGATTCAATTCCTCTTGCGAAGGTGTTCGCAGCAGAAGTGCGTTTGGTGATATCTGCTATTCTGCGCACTCAACACCATTTCATAAAAATTTGTTGGAGGCCTACCGAATATGTCATTCGTTCGCGTCTTTGCACGTTGGGGCTGCTTTACTGCAGCTGTCGCCAGTCTTGCCGTTCCTGCTTACGGCGCAGATAAGAAGCCGAAAGAGATGGTGGCTGCGGAGACGCCTTCGTACTATGGGCCGCAGCCGGCGACGGAGAGTCTTGACCTGACGATGTATGCGCGGATTCGCGAGGAGGGTCTGAAGCACTCGCATGTGATGGAGTTTGCGGGAGCGCTGGCGGATGGAATTGGGCCGCGGCTGACGGGGTCGCCGAATATGGCGAAGGCGAATGCGTGGACGCGGGATACGCTGACGAAGATCGGGCTGGAGAATGCGCACCTGGAGGATTGGGGCGAGTTTGGGATGGGGTGGCAGCAGATCAATACGTGGGTCCGGATGGTGTCGCCGGACCCGGAGCCGCTGTGGGCGCAGGCTGCGCCGTGGTCGCCGGCTACGAATGGGCCGGTATCGGGCGAGGCGGTGTATCTCGATCTGAAGGATGCGAAGGATCTGGAGCAGTACAAGGGCAAGCTGGCGGGAAAGATTGTGTTGCTGGGTGCGATGCGGGCTACGCCGGATCTGACGGAGCCGCTGTTCCATCGGTATACGACGGAGGAGCTGGCGGAGATGGAGACATATCCTGCGCCGCGGGTGGGTGCTCCGGATATTGCGCAGTTGATGGCGGAGCGGGCGCGGCTGACGGCGCTGCGTGCGGCTGCGTTAAAGATGATGACGGACGAACATGTGGCCGCGATCATTACGCCGACGCGCGATGGCGGAAAAGGTGGCGGGACGGGAATCATCTTTGACGATAACGGAGCGAATCTGGTGCGGGGCGCGCAGGAGAAGGCGACTGCGGTCACAATTCCGAATGCGGTGATGATGATCGAGCACTACAACCGACTGGCGAGGCTGCTGGAGAATCATGTGCCGGTGACGCTGGAGGTGAACATCGAGACGAAGTTCACGGGCGATCATGAGCATGGGTTCGATACGGTGGCGGAGATTCCGGGGAATGATCCGAAGCTGAAGGACCAGGTGGTGATGGTGGGCGGACATCTGGATAGCTGGATCTCGGGCACAGGCGCGACCGATAACGGTGCGGGTTCGATTGTGGCGATGGAGGCGGTGCGGATTCTGAAGGCGTTGGGCGTGAAGCCGAAGCGGACGATCCGGATTGCGCTGTGGTCCGGCGAAGAGGAGGGGCTATACGGCTCGCTGGGATATGTGAAGCAGCACTTCGGAACGTTTGCGGAGCCGGAGCATCCGCAGCCTGCGGGGACGCCGAGCTTTATGCGGGAGCACGGAAAGCTGACTACGACCAAGGAGTGGGAGACGCTGGACGCTTACTACAATCTCGACAACGGGACGGGTAAAGTTCGCGGCGTTTATACGCAGGAGAACTGGGCGATTGCGCCGATCTTCAAGCAGTGGATTGCGCCGCTGGCGGATCTTGGCGTGACAACGATCTCGTACCGGAATACGGGCGGGACGGATCACCTGGCGTTCGATGCGGTAGGGCTGCCGGGGTTCCAGTACATTCAGGACCCGATGGACTATGAGACGCGGACGCATCACTCGGACATGGATACGTACGACCGGCTGCATCCGCTCGACCTCGAGCAGGCTGCGGTGGTGGAGGCGATCTTTCTCTACAACACAAGCGAGCGCGAGGCGATGATGCCACGCAAGCCGTTCCCGCACCCTGAGCTGGAGAAGCAGATGACCGCGCCGATTCGGGGGATCTATCCGAATGCTGTAACGACCGAGAAGTAGGCGTTCGCTTCAGTTGTTTTTGCGGGCCACCCTCCTATCTCAGGAGGGTGGCTTTTTTGTGAATGTGGAGGGTTGCGTTGCGATGAAACTATCCTGCGTGACGGACATCAAGGTATTGCAGGACGTAACATCGAGAGATTACGGCGACAGTCGCCAGATGAGGTTCGCACGATGCAGATTGGGATTGATAGCTTTGCAGCACTGGTTCCAGACCCGATCACGGGTGTGACGGTGAGCGCGGAGGAGCGGATGGGCCATCTGCTGGAGGAGATCGCGCTGGCGGACGAGGTTGGTCTGGATGTGTTTGGACTGGGGGAGCATCATCGGGAGGAGTATCTCGACTCGGCGCCTGCGGTGATTCTGGGTGCGGCGGCGGCGCGGACCAAGCGCATACGGCTGACCAGCGCGGTGACGGTGTTGAGCGCGGCCGATCCGGTGCGGGTGTTTCAGAACTTCGCTACGCTGGATCTTCTATCGCACGGACGCGCGGAGATGGTGGTGGGGCGCGGATCGTTCATTGAGTCGTTTCCGCTGTTTGGGCTGAAGCTGGAAGACTACGATTCGCTATTTGTGGAGAAGCTGGATCTGCTGCTGGAGCTTCGCGAGAGTACGCATGTGAACTGGTCTGGAAAGCATCGCGCGGCGTTGACGGGGCAGGGTGTGTATCCGCGACCGTTACAAAACCCGATACCGATCTGGCTGGGTGTAGGTGGAACGCCGGAGTCGTTTGCGCGTGCGGGTGCGCTGGGGCTGCCGTTGATGGTGGCGATCATCGGTGGGGAGCCGCATCGCTTTCGTCCGCTGATCGATCTGTACCGAGAGGCGGGACACAGGGCGGGTCATCCAGCGGAGACGCTGAAGGTGGGGATTCATGCGTTGGGTTATGTCGCGAATACGGATCAGGAAGCCTCGGATGATTTCTTTCCGGGATATGCGGAGGCGTTTACGAAGATCGGGAGAGAGCGGGGATGGCCTCCCGTGACGCGTGCGCAGTTCGAGGCTCTGCGGCGGCCGACGGGTGCGCTGTTTGTGAGCGATGCCGAGACGGTGGTGGAGAAGGTGCTGCGTTTGAACGAGTCGCTTGGTGGTGTGGCGCGGCTGAGTTTTCAGATGAGTGTGGCGGCGCTGCCGCACGCGAAGCTGATGCGGGCGATTGAGCTGCTGGGAACGAAGGTTGCTCCGCTGGTGCGGAAGAGTCTGCCGGAGTTGTCGTAGAGTTGCGTGTAAGGAGATGACTGGCTATGAGCATTGGTATAAGGCAGACGCGGGCATTTTGGATATGCGCGGGAGTTGCGTTGATCAGTGCGCTGGTGAGCGCTTCGTTTTCGGTGGCTGCTTTGCAGGGTAAGGGCAACGGGGATGTGTATGCGATGTACGCGGCGTCGCGTAGTGTTGCGCTTCCGATTGTGGTTATCGTTGCGATGTGGCTGCGCTGGCGGCTGGGTGTGGCGGCTATGGCGCTGACGATGGCGTTGGTGCAGGTCTTCGACGGTGTGATTGGCGTAACGATGCATGATCCCTTTGAGACGTATGGGCCGTGGCTCTTTGCGGTGCTTGGTTTTGCGAGTGTTGCGATGTTGTTGCGGGATCGGCGCGATGCTTAGTTTGTGGGATGCTGCGATTTTGGTTTCGTAGTGTCTGACGAATGGATTTGCCAGACTTTGGTCGTAGGTAGCTGATGAGGGAGCACACCCCAGGGGCTGAAGCCCCAATTCTCGGCAGGGCCGGGAGGCCCAAGGCTAAAGCCTTGGGGTGCCTAGAAGCTGGAACATCTCTCTCCGCAGTGTAAAGCGAGCGCTTCGAGCAAATACAGGGCTTCTTCGCTTCGCTCAGAATGACGACAATTTTAGGTAGTGAGTAGTTTTGAATTAAACGAGTGAAGTTGCCAAAAACCTGACTTCGCAGAAACAAGAATTGCAGTAAAGTCGGGTTAGCTAAAAGTTCCAGATGCCTCGAAGCACCTGACTGAGCAGTTTTTACGAATAGAGGAAGCCGATGCGATCCGCACGACGGGTATTCAACATTATGGCCGTGGTGGTGGGAGTCCTATATGCGCTGGTCTGCGGGGCATTGTTCGTATTTCAGCGTTCGCTGATCTACTATCCGCAACCAAGGTTCAATCGCGAAGCGAGCACCCTAATGATCCTTTCGGTCGGAGCTGCGACAGTCCAAGTGTCCACCCATCCCCACGCTGGGCCCGCAGCGCTCATCTATTTTGGAGGTAATGCGGAAGATGTTTCGCTGGATATTCCGGATATTATCGATGCGTTTCCTGGCAGGGCCATTTACGCACTTCACTATCCCGGCTACGGCGGAAGCTCAGGCAGTCCGTCACAGCAGGCCATCTTCGCCGACTCTCTGGCGCTATTTGACCGAGTGCATGCCGAGCATCCAAACATCGTAGTTATCGGGCGAAGCCTTGGGTCTGGCGTCGCCGTCTGGATAGCCAGTCAGAGGCCCCTCGCGCGCCTTATCCTGGTCACTCCCTTCGACAGTCTCGGGGACGCCGCCGAGGAGCATTATCCTTTCGTGCCGGTACGCTGGCTCTTGCGCGATAAGTTTGAATCGTGGAGATACGCGCCTCAGGTGACGGCTCCAACTCGGATCATCGTCGCAGAAGACGACGAGGTAGTTCCACGCTCCAGCTCGGAGCGCCTGCGCACACGATTTCGAGAGGGCATTGTTTCTTATGTTGTCGTGCCCAAAGTTAAGCACAATACCATCCAGGACTGCCCAGGCTATTGGGCTCTTCTGAACAGTGAATAGGAGCAACTGCTCTGCATGTTCCTGCAAAACGGGGTTATGGGTAACTTCGTTTGTACCGGTCCTTAAGCTGACACACCACCCAATTTTCTACTCTAGAACGAGAGTGGACCTATCCTGGAAGGCAATGAATCGTACGCTACGAGAGCGGTGGATCCACTCTGGACCGACAATGAAGATGCACTACTAGAGTTGGGCGCTGAGGAGGCGGCCTGCGGCGCCGAGGAGCATGAGTTTGTCGGTGCGGTTGGCGAAGTAGCGGGAGTTGAGCTCGGGTGAGCCGAGGTCTTCGATGTTGTAGAAGGTGGTGAGTTCGGCGGCGATCTCGCGTGGGGTGAAGAAGAGTTTGAAGGGTTCGCCGGCCTGCTGGACGCGGGCGGCGAGAGAGTCGTGCGCGAGCTGTTCGCGGAAGGGCAGCGCGTGGCGGGGCTGGCCGTAGTCCATGACGAGGCCGCTGTTGCGTGGCTGCGCGGCGATGAAGTTGAGGGTCGATCGAAAGGCGGGGAGGGTGAGGTAGGGAACGACTCCGAGCCATGCGAAGAAGGATGGCGTGTGGGGGTCGAAGCCTGCGGCTTGAAGCTGCTCGGGCAGGGACTGATGTTCGAAGTCGATGGGGACGTAGGTGAGGTTGAGCGGAGTGGGGAGGCTGGTGGATGCGAGGAGTTCGCGCTTCCACTGCTGCGTGGCGGGATGATCGACCTCGAAGACGCGAAGGCCGGGGTGAGGGTTGCGGTGGGCGAAGGTGTCGAGACCTGCGCCGAGGAGGACGTACTGGGTGACGCCACCGGCGATGGCTGCGGCGAGGGTGTCTTCGGCGTAGCGGCTGCGGGCGACGAGGAAGGCGCGGAGGCCGACGGAGAAGGGACGGTCGGGGCGCGTGGGGGTACGGCGAAGATCTTCGGCGTAGGTGTCGCCGAGGATGGGGACGGCGATGGGGTCGTCGAGTACGAGCGGCTTCGCGTCGTAGAGTTGGTGCGCGGCTCGGCGCAGGGCTACGCGGAGAGCGGTTCTCGATGGGACGGAGGCTTGCATGCTGCTTCGAGTTTAGTGGTGCGGCTCGAAGGCGTGGGTTTCGCTCAGTTTTGTTTTGTTGTTTTCTTTGCGGATTGCTTGGCGACGGCGTTGCGGCGGAAGCAGTCTTCTGCGTGGTCGTTGACCATGCCGATGGCCTGCATCCATGCGTAGACGATGACGGGGCCGACGAACTTGAAGCCACGCTTCTTCAGGGTCTTCGAGATATCTTCGGAGAGGTCGGTTTTAGCGGGAACGTGGCCGGTAGTGTTGAGGATCGGCTTGCCGCCTGCGAGGCTCCAGACGAACTCGGAGAAGTCTTCGCCGGACTGCTGCATGGCGAGGTAGATCTTAGCGCCTGCGATGGTGGCTTCGATCTTGGCGCGGGCGCGGATGATGCCGGGGTTGGCCATGAGGCGGGTGATGTCTTTTTCGGTGTAGCGTGCGACGGCCTTAGGGTCGAAGCTGTGGAAGGCATCGCGGAAGCCGTCTCGCTTGCGCAGGATGATGAGCCAGGAGAGGCCGGCCTGGAAGCCTTCGAGCATGAGCATCTCCCAGAGCATGCGGCTGTCGCGCTGGGGGATGCCCCACTCTTCGTCGTGATAGGTGCGAAGGAGCGGGTCGCTCTCGGCCCAGGTGCAGCGGTGGAGGGTCTTCATGGATGCCTCTCTAGAAGATTATGTCTGCCGGACGGGCGCACTGCACGTGGGGTGGTCACTTCGTGACTTGTATAAACCTTCGGATGGTCCTCCCATCGGTCGGGATTAGACGGTCATCCAGCTTAGAGCCTGGATGAGGTACTGCTTCATCTCTTTGCGCGGCACGATGGCGTCGAGAAATCCGTGTTCGAGCAAAAACTCCGAGCGCTGAAAGCCCGGAGGAAGCTTCTGCCGAATCGTCTGCTCGATGACGCGAGGGCCAGCGAAGCCGATCAGAGCATTCGGCTCGGCGATATTGAGGTCGCCCAGCATGGCGAAGCTGGCGGTAACGCCGCCCGTAGTGGGATCGGTCATCACGGAGATGTACGGAATCTTCGCGTCATCCATACGAGCGAGGCCGGCGGAGATCTTCGCAAGCTGCATAAGCGACGCGATGCCCTCCATCATGCGTGCGCCGCCGGAGGCCGAGACGATGATGAGCGGATGCCGCGTGGCGAGTGAGCGGTCGACAGCGCGGGCGATCGTCTCGCCGACGACGGAGCCCATACTGCCGCCGATGAAGCTGTACTCCATGACGCTGAGCACGACCGGATGCGGGCCGAGGTTACCAATAGCGTTGACGATAGCGTCGTTGAGGCCGGTCTTCTTCTGGGCTTCGGCGAGGCGGCGTTTGTAGGGCTTCAGGTCGGTGAACTGAAGCGGGTCGGTCGAGCGGAGTTCGAGGTCGACCAGCTCGTAGCCTGGTTCGAGCAGGTTGTCGATACGCGAGCGGGCGTCGATGCGGAAGTGGTAGCCGCAGTGCGGACACACCTGCTGGTTGGCTTCCAGCTCAGCCTTGAAGAGGGCCTTGCCGCAGTCGGGGCAGCGGGTCCACAGACCCTCGGTCCGGACTGTCTTCTCCGAGTCGTTGACGATCTCGTTGTCTTCGCGCTTGAACCAACTCATCCGTGCTTGCCCTTCCGCTCGCCCTCGCGCTTCCAAGGTGCCTTGCCCATTGTATCGGGATGTCGCGACATACGCGATTGGAGCGAGGCCGGCCAGCTAGGCGAGGGTCAGTTGAAGCGTAGTGACGGAGGCTGCGGGAAACGTGTGGAGAAGGCGTCCGGCGGTGGGTTGGCCGACGGTGGCGGGGCGCGGATGGACGGCGTTGGGGTGGTCGAAGTCGTTATGGGCGTGGATGTCCGTCTCGCTCAGGACGGTGCCGGTGGCGCTGGCGATGCTGGATCCGTGGAGGACGATCTCCGTAGTGACCGGCTGGTCGAGGTGCGGATTGACGACCGTGAGGGTGACTTGCTTTCCATTGCCGCTGGGCGAGATAGACGCCGAGCCGCTGAGACCAGCGAGAGTTTTCACCGCTTCAAGCGAGCCGCGATAGCTATTGCCGCCCACGGGGATGGGCGCATTGGCGAGCGGGTTGGCGATCGATGGCGAGCTGAACTCCGCGCGGACGGCCTGCGCGCCGCTGTGGGGCAGGTACATCTGGAAGACGTGGAAGGTCGGAGTGACGGTGAATCGGTCGCCCTGCGCAAGCATCAGGGAGTGGATGCAGTTGATCGACTGCGCCACATTGGCCACGGCGACCTTATCGGCGTGGCGCTGAAAGATGTCGAGCGTGATGCCGCTGAGCAGGGCGTCGCGCATGGTGGACTGCTGCGAGAGGTTGTACTCGGGTGCAAGCTCCGTGCCCTTGCCGTACCACGCGCCCCACTCGTCGACGACGAGCTTCACCTGCGGCTGGCCGTCGGTGGTGCCCATGGCGTGCCAGTGGTCGGTGATCACGCGCTCCATGATGCTGCCGCGTGTCAGCAGGTCGTAGAACTCGTCGTTGGTGAAGTTGAGAGCGTCACCAGCAGCGAACTTAGCGGCGCTGCCGGAGGTGTAGTAGTGCACGGAGAGTCCCCACAGGTGACGTCGCTCGGGGTTGGCGTAGAGAGCTTTGAAGAGACGTGCGGTCCAATCAACGTCGTCGCCATTTGGTCCGACGGCGACAAAACGGAGGGGCTTCTTGCCGTAGCTTGGCGTCCAGGCAGTGTAGCGGCGGAACTCGGCGGCGTACTCCTCGGGCGTGAGGTTGCCGCCGCAACCCCAGCTCTCGTTGCCCACGCCCCATAGATCGACGTTGAAGGGTTCGGGGTCGCCGTTGGCTGCACGCTGCGAGGCGAGGGCGTCGGGAACGGCCTTCGCGGCGGAGTTGCAAGGTACGTCGCCCGCGGGAGCGTTGCAGTACTCGATCTCCTGGTAGAAGTCGCGCGCAGGCAGCGAGCGCAGATCGGCGGCGAGGTAGGGTTTGCAGCCGATGGCGCGGCAGGTATGCATGAACTCGTGGAGGCCGTACTGGTTGTTGTCCTGCTGGTCCCAGAAACCGGCGCGTGCGGGGCGCTTGCTTGCAGGGCCGATGCCGTCGCGCCAGTCGTAGCTGTCGGCGAAGCAGCCGCCGGGCCAGCGGAGGACGGGCGCTTTGACGGCGCGCATGGTGTCGATGAAGGCTCTGCGGACGCCGCCGATGTTGGGGATCTTCGAGTCGGTGCCGACCCAGACGCCGTCGTAGATGACGCCGCCGAGCTGCTCGATGAAGTGCGAGTAGATCTCGGGGGAGATAGTGCCGATGGGCTCCGCCGGGAGGATGTCGATGCGTGCGTCCGCCTGGGTGGCCTGGGCGAGAAGTGTGGAGCCGCGCAGGGCGATCGAAGAGGCGGCGAGGGTGGAGGCCTTGAGGAAGGAGCGTCGCGAGGAAGAGCTTGGGGACATTTGAGTAAACGTTCTCCGATGAGAGTTCACAATATACAGTCGAGGAACTCTCGTGCAAGTTATTTGCGATATACGCAGAGATTTTTCAAATACTTTGAGGATTGCCGGTGCTATCGAATGCAAGTTTGCGACGGGTTCAGTACAGGGGGTGGATAGATGCGGGAGAAGAAACTCTGCGCGGCAATGTATCGTTTGACAGAGCGCTGCATGGAGGGCTGATTGCCGTATATCTTTCTCGATAAGATCTTTCACGAGTTGCGGAGTGAACTGCTCTCCGCAATGCATACGGCTGTGGAGCGCGAGGGGCGCAATGGGCGGATCGATGTAGACAGGATGTTTCGCACGTTTACGCGGACGGCTGCGGGAAAGTGCGCGAATCCGCAGCGCGTGTCGGATAAGTGCGTGGCGGAGACGACGACCTCGAGACCAAGGCGTGGCAAGGATGCTCGCATTGAGGAGTAACTGCGCGAGAAGATATGTCCTGCCGGACGGGCCCACTGCACGTGGGGTGGGCGTTTGCACGCCTCTTTAAACCTTCGGGTGGCTCTCCCGTTGGTCGAGATGATGATTGCCGACCAGCGGGAGGCCCACAGCCAATCATCCTGCCACGACAAGGTATACGAGTCACGAAGTGACCTCCCGCCGAGCAGGCGGCCCGTCCGGCAGGACAGAATCTTCTAAAATTCAATACCCCGCTGGGCGAGAATTCCCTTTTCGTAGGCATGCTTTACCTCGCGCATCTCGGTCACCGTGTCAGCCAGCTCGACCAGGATGGGGTGGGCGTTGCGGCCAGTGAGGATGACATGCAGCATCTCGGGCTTCTGGCGCAGCACCTCCGCGACCTTCTCGGGGTCGAGCATCTTGTAGCCGATGGCGTAGTTGATCTCGTCTAGGACGATGAGGTCCCAGTCGCCGGAGAGGATCGCGGCTGCGGCCTCGGCCCAGGCGTCTTCGACCATCTTGAGGTCTTCAGGATCGGTCTCGGCGCCACCGACTTTGACGAAGCCGCGGCCAAGCTGGCGGATGACGAAGTCTTCACCGAGAGCGGCGGCGGAGTCGAGCTCGCCGTAGTGCCAGGAGCCTTTGAGGAACTGGAGGATCAGTACCCGCATACCGTTGCCCGCAGCGCGAAAGGCGGTGCCGAGGGCGGCGGTGGTCTTGCCCTTGCCGGGGCCGGTGTTGATCAGGATGAGGCCGCGACGGGAGGTTTCAGTCATGTAGATAGAGGTACATGGGTGAAGGGACAGAGCGCAACTGCAGATGCGTCCTGCCGGACGGGCCCACTGCTCGTGGGGAGGTCACTTCGTGACTTGTATACCCTTCGGGTGGCCCTCCCGTTGGTCGGGAGCAATGACGATTGCCGACCAGCGGGAGGCCCTCAGGTGATGATCCTGCCACGACAAGGTATACGAGTCACGAAGTGACCTCCCGCTGAGCAGGCGGCCTGTCCGGCAGGACATAATCTTCTAAAAAGCATAGCCTCTCACTTGACAACAAAAGCAGTAGAAAACGCACCAGTTTCAGTGCATCTCCGCCGCCTCAATTTTTTACCACCTAAAAGCACAAAACCCGCGTCGTTCCTGCCCCCGCACCACGCGAACAACCGCCTAATTACCACAACTTACCACCAGGAAACCACCAACTCACCACACGCCAACCACAGGCAGAATCACTGGCGCAGCTCAACCTCGGTCGCGCCCTGTCCCCCCTGATTCTGCGGCGGTTCGGTGACGGTCGTGACATGTGGATGGCTCCTCAGATACTCCCGCAGCGTGCGCCGAAGCACCCCCATCCCGGTGCCGTGCACAATCCGAATCCGAGGCAGCCCAGCCAGAAACGCTCGGTCCAAAAAGCGCTCCACCTCCGTCTGCGCCTCATCTGCCGTACGCCCGATCACGTTGATTTCAGAGGTCATATAGTCCGTATCGTCGTTCACCGTGGCCACCGTAACCCCGCCCCGCCGACGCGCAGCCTCAAGCGGCGTCACCACCTTCACCGACTCCACCTCTGCGATATCTTCAATGCCAGCCCGCATCTTCATCTGCCCCATCGAAACCTCGAACGTCTTCGCATCGACAACGCGATCCACCCGCGCCTGACGTCCAAGCGACTTCAACTTCACCAGATCTCCTACCTTGATGCCCTTTGGAATGTGCGGCTTGGCGTTCGGATCGTTCTTGTCCGCACGCGAAGTATGCGCCACCACCGTAGAGTTGAACTGCTCCGAAAACTCCCTCCGCAGCGTAGCCATGCGCCGGTCCGAGTCGCGAGCGATCTTCTGCGCCACAGCCTTATCGTCGATAGCCTTCACCGTCTCCCGCAGCTGATAAGCAAAGTCTTCGATGAGCGAATTGAGCTTCGCTTCAAGCTCCTTCGTCCGCGCCTTCTGTTCAACCCTTCCTTCCACCTCAACGCGAGCCTTCTCGCGAGACAGTTCGCGCTCGCGCTGCTGCATCACCTCGCGTTCCGCCTGAGCTGCGGAGAGTTGCTCATGCAGTTGATCGAGAAACGCCCCAATATCAGTAGTCTGCGTGGTCAACTGCGCCCGCGCCGCCGCGATAATCTCCGGCGACATACCCAGCCGAGCAGCGATATTGAGACCCGCAGAGACGCCGGGTACGCCGAGACGAAGCTCATATGTCGGCGTCAGCGTCTCCTGATCGAAGCCAACCGCAGCGTTGAGAACGCCCGCACGATTCGCGGCATAGACCTTCAGCGAAGTAAGGTGAGTGGTGATGCAGCACCACGAATCGAGCTTGAGAAAGTGTGTCGCGATAGCGACGGCAAGGGCTGCACCCTCTTCCGGATCGGTGGCAGATCCCAACTCATCCAGAAGCACCAAGGAATCAGCTGTAGCCTCACGCGAGATGCGATCCAGATTGACGACGTGCGCGGAGAAACTCGAAAGATTACGTTCAATAGACTGCGCATCGCCGATATCGGCGTAGATGCTGGTGAAGATCGGTAGTTTCGCCTCTTCCGCTGGCACCGGAATACCTGACTGCGCCATCAGGGACAGCAATCCAAGTGTCTTGAGCGAGACGGTCTTGCCGCCCGTGTTTGGTCCGCTAATGATGAGTTGCTTCGCGTCGACCGGAAGCGCAACGGTAAGTGGAACCGGCGTCGTGTACTCCTCATCTGCGGCCAGCGCTGCGGCACGCATACGAAGTTCGAGCAAGGGATGACGCGCCGCGATGAGCGACAACTCCTGTGTAAATATTGGTCGCACGCAGTTCAGCGTCTCTGCGAATCGCGCGCGGGCAGCATGGGACTCGACCTCCGCGAGAATACAGCACCCCAGATGAATAGCCACAGCCTGCTGACCCAGGGCATGGGTCATCGCGACGAGGATTCGATGAATTTCGGATTGCTCTTCATCGAGAAGCCGGACGAGCTCGTTGTTCTGTTCGATGGTCTCAAGAGGCTCAACGAAGACCGTCTGGCCGGACGAAGAAGACCCATGAATTACGCCTGGGACACGGCGTTTGAACTCGACCTTCACCGGAATAACGAAGCGATCGCCTCGAATGGTGATGAGATCTTCCTGCGTGCTGCCGCCTTCGCTGAGGCCGCGCAGCGATTTGCGCAAGCTCTCTTCGATGGCGCGATGCTGGCGTTCCATCGCTCGTCGGATGCGTCGTAGTTCGGGTGAAGCGTCATCGTTCAGGCTGCCGTCAGCCTCGATCTTGCCGCGCAGCAGACGAAGCAGAGGAGCCAGATCATAGTCCAGCAAGGGCGCGGAGAGTGCGGCGATACTGGGCCACTCATAGTGAGTGCCGTTGGGCGGTGGGTCGATCATGTTGCGCCACGCGGCGACGCGCTCTACAACAGTAAGCAGATCGCGAATCTCGGTGGACTCAAGTGCCGCGCCGTCGATACGAGCCTTGTCGAGGAGCACCGTCGGGTCGAACAAGCCGCGGAACTCGAAGCTGCCGCCGCGAAGTAGCATCGATCGGAGCTCAGCGGTGCGCTGCTGCTGTTGATCGATCCACACCAGGTCGGCACAGGGTTCGAGAGCGAGAATCCAAGCCCGCCCGAGAGGAGAGAAGGTGCGGTCGGCGATATAGTCGCGGAGGCGCATCCACTCCAGCGCCGTTGCGCTCGATTCGCGAAGCGGCGAGGGGATGATCGGCAAAAGTTCTAGAACATTCACATCTTTTATCGTAACCTCGCGTGGAACCGCCGATCATCTGCCTGCGTAGCAGAGAGAGCGCGGGCCAGCGCCATAGTGGTTGGAGGTGTGAGATGGTCTGTCAGGGATGCGGAGCTCAATTCGCGGACGACGTTCATTTTTGCTCTAGATGCGGGAACCCAGTTACTGCCGCGCAGCCGGCGTATAGGACGTATCCTCAACAACCTATGCCTGTGTTGATACCCCGCGTTCAGCAACATATCCAGGCGCTGGGCACTCTCTGGTGCCTCTTCGGGGCGTACCGAATCATCGGCGGACTCTTCGGAATGCTTGTACTTCGCGTAGTTACAATGCGCGGATTTGGCAGCGACTGGCCGTTCAATCACTATCATGGGCAGTTTGGGTCGCCGTGGCTGGCCTCTTTCCTTCCATTCATCGCTATTTATACAGTGGTTATGGCTGGACTAGCTCTATTTGTCGGCTATAGCCTGCTCACGCGCAAACCCTGGGGCAGAACCACCGCAATCGTCGTTGGAGTTCTTGCATTGTTGAAGCCTCTCTTAGGCACTGCGCTGGGAATTTATACGCTGTGGGTTCTGGCTCCATCAGACTCTGCAGCGGAGTATGAGGCGATCGCAGACCGCAGCTGAGGCTGGAAGTAAACTGACTGTATGAACTTTCCTGCTACACGTCTTCGCCGTCTTCGTCGTACGGATGCGATGCGATCGCTCGTCCGCGAGACCCATCTTCACGCCGGAGCACTGATCTATCCGCTCTTTATCTGTCCCGGCGAAGGGATTCGTCATGAGATCAGCTCGATGCCTGGTGTCTTCAACCTCTCGATTGACGAGGCTGTGAAGGAGGCGGAGATCTGTGCCTCGCTCGGACTGGGCGGGCTGCTTCTGTTTGGACTACCGGCAGAGAAGGACGAGCAGGGCACTGGAGCATGGATGGAAGACGGAATCGTGCAACAGGCTCTGAGAGCAATCAAGAAGAACCGCGCTCTCGATTCGCTGGTGACAATTGCCGATGTATGCCTCTGTGAATACACCTCGCACGGCCACTGCGGCGTCGTGGCGCGAGACGGTGAGCACTACGAGATCGATAATGACTCGAGTATCTCCCTCATCGCAAAGACGGCTGCCTCGCTGGCCAAAGCGGGCGCGGACATCGTGGCTCCTTCGGACATGATGGATGGTCGTGTCGAAGCCATTCGCGAAGCGCTTGATGCAAGCGGACAGGAACAGATTCCCGTGATGAGCTACGCGTCGAAGTTCGCTTCCGCGTTCTATGGTCCGTTTCGCGAAGCAGCGGACTCCGCACCGCAGTTCGGCGATCGCAGAAGCTACCAGATGGACGGCGCAAATATCCGCGAAGCTATGCGCGAGATCGACCAGGATATCGCGGAGGGTGCGGACATGCTCCTGATGAAGCCTGCGATGCCTTATCTCGATGTGATTCGAGCTGCCCGCGAGCGCTACGATCTGCCGATGGGAGCGTATCAGGTGTCGGGCGAATACTCCATGCTGCACGCGGCGTTTCAGCGCGGATGGCTTGAGCCGGAGCGCGCCATGATGGAGTCCCTGCTATCGATCCGGCGTGCCGGCGCGGACTTTATCGTTACTTACTTTGCGAAGGATGCTGCGAGGGTACTCGCGTGAAGAGGAGTCATGATTGCTCCCCTTCGTCTGAGGTCTCCGATGGCAGCGGCGTAATCATCACGCCAGCGCCCAACTCCTGTTCGACGAAATCAATATCGCTCGGCTCGACATAGCGGACGTTGTAGCTCGTGAGACTGCTGGCGACCAGGTACAAATTCGAACCGGGAACTGCAGCCCAGTAGCCTTCGTTTGACTTGAAGATGCCAGCGGCGCGGTCGCGGGCGATCTGATCGCGGCGGAAACGCTGCGCATTGATGAGGAAGATGCCTTCGAGCTTTCCATCCTGATCCGTGAACCAGTTCACGAGGCGACCGCGATAGAGAACGTTCAACGTAGAGAGTGCATCGATCTCGACCACTGTTCTGGGATCGTTGGAGTGCAGTGAGAGTGTAGTGAAGAGGACCTGCCACTCAGAGACGTTCTTCAGTAGAAACCGGTCGCAGAGCGTGCGAAGAAATGAGCCATCCGCATAGTCGCCGTAGCCTCGGACGACGCGCCCAATCTGCCAGCCTTCCACCGCGCAGAGCATCCAGAGCAGGCCGACGAAGCGAGCCTGTTCGGCTGCGGCTCGAAAGTAGGCTGAGAGCAGTGTGGGGGAGCCCCTGTTCGTGTCAGATACGAGCGAGGAGAGGATGGTGCGATAAGCCTCGCGCTTACCCATGGAGCCTTGAATCGTCGGATGGCTACCGAGCGGGGTGTGCAGCAGCAGCCAAGCAAGCAGAAAGGGAATCACGGTAACCAGCACGGAGAAGACGATCTCTTCCGTACGTGTTCGTTGAAACCGCTTGCTGGAGATATAGAAAGAGAAGGTAAGCCGGTAAATCGCACCAGGAGCAAGCAGATACGCTACCAGAAGGAATCCGGCAACGATCGCGATCAACGCGCGCCTGGCTCACGTTGGATGAGGTAGCGATTGCCATGCCCATCGGTAAAGATCGACTGGCCGGTGCTGTTCAGATCGGCCCTGATCTGCTCGCTGACCTCGCGGAGCCTGGAACGTAACTCTCCCCCGAAGCCGCTGCTGGAGCTGGCCGAGGTTGGCTTCCGAAGTGTCCGCGTGAGTTCTGCTACGTCGCTAACCATTGATTCTCCACAACATTCCCACAGGTCTATTATGACGCAGATGTCAAGGCCAAATGCCAGATCCTGCGGCCAGGAATCTAAAAAGTAAGTGGAGAATCGAATAAGATAGTGCGTGTTGGTTCACATACATGGAGTGTTCCCTTGGCAGATACGATCTTTGATGTAGTAGTACTTGGCGGCGGTCCGGCTGGATATACCTGCGCGATCCGCGCCTCGCAATATGGCCTGAAGGCCGCCCTGATTGACGCGAACGACCGACTAGGCGGCACATGCCTGCTCTGGGGCTGCATTCCTACGAAGGCAATGCTGTTTTCGGCGGAGCTGTGGGACCATCTGAAGCACGCCGACCGCTATGGCATCGACGGCGTAACGCCCACGCTCAACTGGAAGGGTCTACTGGCGCGCAAGGACGATGTCATCTCCCGTCATGTCAAGGGTCTGGACTTCCTGATGAAGAAGAACAAGATCAACGCCATCAAGGGCTACGGCCGCCTCACCAGCCCGGCCAAGGATGGGGTCCACACCATCGAGGTCAAGCTCGCCGACGGCAAGACCGACACCATAAAGGCGAAGAAGGTAGTGCTCGCGACCGGCTCCGATGCTCGGATGCTGCCCGGCTACACGCCCGATGACACGATCCTGACCAACTACGAGATTCTCAAGATCGACCAGATGCCGAAATCGCTCGTCGTCGTCGGCTCCGGCGCAGTGGGCGTCGAGTTCGCCTCGATCTTCAAGAGTTTTGGTGCCGAAGTGACCATCCTCGAGGCTCTGCCGCGCATGGTCAACGCCGAAGACGAAGACATCAGCAAGGAACTGGCGCGGCTCTTCAAGAAGCGCGGCATCGATGTGCATGTCTCGGCTAAGGTCGACAAGCTCGAGAAGAATAAGGACGGCGTGCTCGTTCACTTTACGAAGTCGGATGGCAAGGGCGACACCAAACAGGCGGAGAAGGTTCTGGTTGCAGTCGGACGTTCGCCGCGCACCTCAGACATCGGCCTCGACAAGACAAAGATCACACCCGATCGCGGCTTCATCGTCACCAACGAGTGGATGGAGACGACCGAGCCCGGTGTCTACGCGATCGGCGATATCGTCGCCGGCCTGCCGCAACTCGCTCATGTCGGCAGCATGGCTGGCCTGGTGGTAGCGGCGCGTATTGCAGGGAAGTATGCGAGACCTGTAAACCGCACCCGCATCCCCGGCTGCACCTACACCGATCCCCAGATCGCCAGCGTCGGCCTTACTGAGGCCCAGGCCAAAGAGAAGGGCTTCCAGGTAAAGACCGGCAAGTTCCCATTCGTCGGCAACTCCAAGGCGACCATCCTCGACGCGCACGATGGCTTCGTCAAGGTCGTTGCGGATGCGAAGCACGGCGAGATCCTGGGCGTCCACATCATCGGGCCTTATGCCACGGAGATCATCGCCGAATGCGTCACCGCCATCGAACTGGAGGCGACCATCGAAGAGATGATGTTCACCATCCACGCGCACCCAACCGTCGCCGAGGCCCTGCTGGACGGCTTCTCAAGCGTCGAGGGCATGGCAGTCAACGTCTAGCGCTAATCCATCGAAGATGCAGCCCGCTCCCAGTTCGGCTGCATCTTCTAGCCCTTATCACCAACAACGCTTGTGCACATCAACCTTCTCCATCTCGGTCGAATCTCTTATGCGGAGGGACTGGCGATCCAGCAGCAGGTCATCGCTGCGCGCAAGCAGGGTCTGATTGAAGACACCCTCCTCTTGCTCGAACATCCGCCTGTCCTCACGCTTGGCCGAAATGCGCATCGCTCAAACATTCTGGCCAGCGACGAGTTACTCACCCATCGCGGCGTCGAGCTGCACGAGGTCAACCGTGGTGGCGACGTCACCTATCACGGCCCAGGCCAGCTCGTCGGCTACCCGATCATCGACCTACGCGGCAACCTCCCAGGCAAAAAAGGTCCCCACCTCGGTCCCGTAGACTACGTCCGCTTGCTCGAAGAGGCACTTATCCGCACCTGCGGCGACTTCGGCGTCATGACCCAACGAATATGCAAGCTGACCGGCGTCTGGACCATCGCCGGAGGCAGCATTCGCGAAAAAAAGATCGCCGCCATCGGCGTTCACGTCTCGCAAGGCATCACCTCCCATGGGTTCGCGCTCAATGTCACCACCGACCTCCGCGACTTCGACTGGATCGTCCCCTGCGGCATCACCGACCGCCAGGTCACCAGCCTCGAGTTCGAAGCCGACTCCGATCGCCAACCCACCATGGAGACCGCGCTTAACGCAACGGCCCGCAACTTCGGCCGCGTCTTCGAACGCCAGATGCTCTGGTGCAACTCAATAGAGGAGATTCTTGCCCAACCTGCCTGACCGGATTGTTCGCTTACCGCACGGGCCGGCCAGCAATCGCGCGACCGCCGTATAATCCCATACGTATCGGCTCCACTGCGCGCCTGCTTGGTTTGCGCTGAAATTTAGCCGTCGCACCTGGTTTTGAGGGAGAAGAAAAGTTCATGCCGACCGACGTAGTCATGCCCCAGATGGGCGAATCCATCACCGAAGGCACCATCACCAAGTGGCTCAAAAAGCCCGGCGACACCGTCCAGCGCGACGAGCCCCTCTTCGAAATCTCCACCGATAAAGTCGACGCCGAAATCCCCTCACCTTCCGCCGGCACTCTGAAAGAGATCAAGATCGCCGAAGGCACCACCGTCCAGATCAACACCGTCGTCTGCACCATCGAGGAGTCAGCCTCCACATCGGCCCCCTCCGCCTCATCCGCAAAGGCCGAAACAGCCGCCACTCCCGCCGCAGACAGCGCTACTCCTGCTGCCGCCGAAACTCCCGCAGCCGCTCAGGGCAATACCCCCACTCCAGGCGGTCCTGGCACCGAGGTCCTGATGCCCCAGATGGGCGAGTCCATCACCGAGGGCACCATCACCAAGTGGCTGAAAAAGATCGGCGACACCGTCCAGCGCGACGAGCCCATCTTCGAAATCTCCACGGACAAAGTCGACGCCGAGATTCCCTCGCCGGTCGCTGGCATCCTCTCCGAGATTAAAGTCCCCGAGGGATCGACCGTCCAGATCAACACCGTCGTCGCCGTCATTGGCGGTGGCGCCGGCAAGTCATCTGCAGCCGCTCCCTCCGCACCCGCAGCCGCAGCACAAGCCGCTCCTGCTCCTGCTTCCTCCGCCACGGTCTCCGCATCGGAAGGTGAACGCGTTCGGTCCTCGCCGTTGGTCCGCAAGATCGCGAAAGACAACAACGTCAACCTTGCGCAGGTCCCAGGAACCGGAGCCTCTGGCCGCATCACCAAGACGGACATCCTCGGCCACCTCGAGCAGGGCCCGAAGCCGGTAGCAGCCGCTCCTGCTGCACCCGCATCCTCTGCTCCAGCGCCCGCCGCAGCCAAGCCTGCAGCACCTCAGCCGCAGCCCGGCGAACTCGTCCCCATGTCCAAGATGCGCTCCATCATCGCCCAACGCATGGTCGAGTCCAAGCGCACCAGCCCGCACGTCCACACCGTCTTCAAGGTGGACATGACCCGCATCGTCAAGCTCCGCGAGAAAGAGAAGACCAAGTACGAGCAGCGCAACGGCGTCAAGCTGACCTACATGCCCTTCATCACACGCGCCGCTATCCACGCGCTCCGCAAGCATCCTGTCGTCAACGGATCGATCGAAGGCGAGGCCATCCGCTACAACAAGAACATCAACATCGGTATCGCCGTCGCGCTCGACTGGGGACTCATCGTCCCCGTCATCAAGCAGACCGAAGAGAAGAACTTCCTCGGCATCGCCCGCGCCATCGTTGATGTAGCTGACCGTGCCCGCGGCAAAAAGCTCGCACCCGACGAGATCTCCGGCGGCACCTTTACCCTCACCAACTCCGGCATCTTCGGCGAGCAGTTCGGCACTCCCATCATCAACCAGCCGCAGAGCGCGATCCTTGGCATCGGCGGTCTGAACAAGGAAGCCGAAGTCCTCACCGACAAGGACGGCAACGACTCCATCGCCATCCGCTCCATCCAACGCTTCACCCTCGGCTTCGATCACCGCATCGTAGACGGAGCCGACGCTGGCAAGTTCATGTCCGACTTCAAAGCCTATCTCGAGAACTGGGCCGAAGACATCGGCTAACGCAGCCTCTAACTAAAATAAAAGAGCGGCAGACCTATAAGTCTGCCGCTCTTTTATGCGCTTCAGTCCGATACTTTGAAGTGCCGTTATGGCTCAATAAACTCGAAGAGAAATTCGTTTCTGGACTGGATATGCTCCGTCGCGATGTCGCATAACTCTTCCACGCTGTAATCCCAATACTCTTTGCGCGAAAAATCGAGGCAGTCTTCATTGCGGCATTCAAACGTATCCTCTGTTGAAGAGTCGAATGCGTCAATTCCCAGCAGCCGTATGTTCTTATGCTTGAATTCGCCGACAGCTTCGACAGCGACATCCGCCGGAAAAAGAAGAGTGCCTTCCCAATGAACTACCCGGTCACCATAATCTTCCAGAAAGCCGAAATCTATATCATCCATCTACAACAACCTCTTTGCCTGTAGTACCAGCTCAATGGCTTCTTCGGTGCTGCTGCCGACTGCGGAAAGATGCCCCATCTTCCGCCCCTTCCGCGGCTTGTGCTTCTCGTACAGATGCAGCCTTACGCCCGGCACCGCCAATGCAGCATCAAATCTCGGCTCCCTCACTGCGCCATCAGCTCCAATCCATAGATCTCCAAGCAGATTCGCAATCGCCGCAGGCTGCACAATCTCCACACCACCCAGTGGAAGATCGCACACTGCCCGCACCAGCTGCTCGAACTGTCCCGTCACGCAGGCCCGCACACTCGCGTGATAGCTGTTGTGCGGTCGCGGAGCCAGCTCATTCACCAGCAGCTTGCCGTCCGTCGTGCAGAACATCTCCACCGCCAGCACTCCTTCAAGCTGAAAGGTATCCGCAATCGCCTCTGCAATCTCCCTGGCCTCGGTCTCCATTGCAGAGGGGATGGGCGCGGGTATCACGCTCCACTCCAGTATCTGATTCTCGTGATGATTCCACGCCGGCGGATAAACCTTCACCTCGCCATTGGGCGCGCGCGCCACCAGCACCGAGATCTCCCGCTCCAACTCCACCGCCTTCTCTACAACACCAGCCCCTTCACCCAGAGCCTCCCACGCACCCCGAATCTCATCTTCGACATCCGCACCCGCTGTAAACCCGACCTTGCCCTGCCCGCGCCCGTCATACCCTCCCGTGGCGCTCTTGCAGAAACATCGTCCTCCCAGTGCAGCCACAGCCTCTCGTAGCTGATCGAGCGACCGCACCGCCCGATAGTCGCCCAACGGAAATCCGTTCCGCTTCAGCCAGTCCTTCTGCTCGATCCTGTCCTGAATGATAGCCAGCATCGCGCCGCCCGGCCGCACCGGAGCGTAACTCGCCGCCGCCTCCATACTCCTCGGCGAAATCTGCTCAATCTCCAACGTGACCACATCGCAGCCGCGCGCAAGATTCGCCGCCTCCCGCGAATCGTCCCATCCAGCCTCGATGCATCCATCTACTACAAACCGCGCCGGACACGCCGGATCCGGATCGAGCACAAGAATCCGATAGCCCATCGCACGAGCCGCCATCGCCGTCATCCGGCCAAGCTGCCCACCACCAAATATCCCGATCGTAGCACCAGGCAAAATCGGCTTCGCTGTCACAGAACCAGAGCTCACGCGCCGACCTCATCTTCCCCGACAACCTGCGCCAGAACCTCATCCCGCCGCACCGAGCGCCACGCGATCAGCTTCTCCTGCAGCGCCGCATCCGTAGTCGCCAGCATCGCGACAGCCAACAGCCCTGCGTTCATCGCCCCAGCCGCGCCAATCGCCAGCGTCCCAACCGGAATCCCCTTCGGCATCTGCACAATACTGAGCAGCGAATCCATCCCCTGCAGCGCCGTCGCGGGTATCGGCACGCCCAGCACCGGCACCACTGTCTTGGCCGCAATCATCCCCGGCAGATGCGCCGCCCCGCCAGCTCCCGCGATGATCACGCGCAACCCCCGCCCCACCGCTCCATCTGCATACTCAAACAACAGATCAGGCGTCCGATGCGCCGAAACCACCCGCACCTCATGCGCAACGCCGAACTCCTTCAACACCTCAACGGCGTTCTTCATCACCGCATAATCATTGCGGCTTCCCATCACTACTCCAACCAACACACTACCCTTCAGCGCGGCATCCATCGCACGATTATACGGTTTTACCCCAGGACACCGCGCCCCGCATCTGACTCTATTGCTTCGCCCACAGGCTGGCATTCAGGCACATCACAACCCCGTCGATCATCGTGCTCAGACCCTGGGTAAACTTCTCCGGCTCAGCGATATGCTTCATCGTCACAGCGTCCGCCATGTTGATCGCCGCCCCCACAATCTCCACCGCCGCCGCCTTCTTCTGCTCTCCCGTCTCCGCTCCAAACATCGCCTCTGTCCCCTGCACCACGCCGGGCAGTAATGCAATCGCCCGTAAAAATAGCTTCAGAAAATTCATCTCTTTCTCCCGTCGACATTTTCTTCTCGACATCGAACTTCATAGTCAACTCATCTAGCGTCGAAAATAATCAATCGCCAGATGAAACATGGCCAGCGCCGTTCCCACAGCACCAACCAACCCCTTCATGCGCTGAACGCTCCGCTCATGCTGATGAACCCTCTCCTCCAGCTCTGTAATTCTTCCCGGCTGTCCGATTCCAATCAGCTGTTGCATCTGACTCTTCAACACACTTAACTCCGCTACTACAACTCTCTCGCGCCCTACCGTGCCCACCAGCCCACCCTCTACGCCGTCCGCTGCGGCGCCGCGCTCCTCCTTCGCTTCGTCGACTTCGACGAGGGCCGCCTCATCCTTCGCCCCTACTCCCGCGACTTCCCCGTCCAGCTCCTGCCCCTCGCCACCCACGAGACCCCAGCCGACTACATCATCGGCCGCGTCTGCCTCATCTTCTCCGAGCTCTAACCCACTTCGTGGGGTGTATACCGCGTCGCGCAGTCCTCCCGTTGGTCGGCACAAAGATTTAGGCGACCAACGGGAGCCGCACCCGAAGGGATACACAAATCACACGAAGTGATCGCCGCCCGCGCAGGGCGACCGGCCGTCAGGCCACCGCAAGCTCAAACTCCGCCGCCGCAACACTCCGCACCTGCTGCTTCCACTCCCCCAGCGACCGGCTGAGCAGCGAAGCCGCGCAACCCTCGCCGCACAGAACGATCACATCCCTGCTGCGTGCAAGCTCTCCATCCCACGGCATAAAACTGATTCCTCGCGGTGTAACCCTGGCCAGAACCCAGTGATTGCTCGTCTTCTTCTGTACACCGCAGAGGCACGTAAATAGAGCGATAGCTGCCATAATGTGCTCCTCTGTCTCCGAATGTGTCGGACTTTTTGTGTGCTACATCTTGCATAGGAAGCAAGTCGAAGACCAGCCGCGCACCCCGGCAACTCATCCCCTGTTTTCAAGACCATGCACAGGCTCCACAGCGAAGATCAATCCCAAACATGCGCGAAAACTCCCCAAACATAGGAAAATCTCTTCCACTCTCCCGACCCATCCCTGCGCACGCAATCCGCCTGCCAACCATCGCGCAAATAGATGGCGCGAGTCCCCAGTGCTACCCTAATCCCAGCAATGAACCTCAGAATCGCAGCCATCCGCTCCGGCACCGATCCCGTCCGCAAGCTCTCCATCGGCGCCTTCGAGCGCTGGCTCGAGACACCCATCCTCTGCCCCAAGTGCGACGCCTGCTACAACCTCGCCGTCGACTACGACCAATCCAACGACCGCTGGTTCCCCGAGAACTCCCGCCCCCTCATCACCCTCCTCAAGAAGGCCATCCACCTCGGCCACAGCACCGACCACCGCATCACCCACTTCGAGACCGAAGGCGTCGTCGTCGAGAGCGTCACCCGCCCCGCCCCGCCAACTCCTGCGCCACCACCCCCCACCTCCAAAACAATTCACTAGTCCCCTTCGCCAGCTTGAGAGCAAAGCACCAAAGAGGCATCATGGAAGCATGGCGAGCATGACGAAGTTCAACGTACCCGACGCTGTCGCAGTTCTCACCCGTACTCCGGAAACGCTACATTCGCTCTTACACGGCTTGCCCAGCATCTGGGTGCATAGCAACGAGGGCAACGATACCTGGAGTGCGTTCGACATCATGGGCCACCTGGTCTTCGCGGAGCGTAGCGACTGGATGCCGCGTGTGCGCATCCTGCTGGAACACGGCGAAACGCGACCCTTCGATCCCTTTGACCGGTTCGCGCAATTGAATGCGAAACAAGAGAAGTCGCTGGACCAACTCCTCGACGACTTCGCCCTCCTGCGTCGGGACAATCTAGCCGCTCTAGCCGCGATGAATCTACAACCGGAGAGCTTAACCCTGCGAGGAAAGCACCCGGCCCTCGGAGTCGTAACGCTATCGGAACTTCTGGCCACATGGGCCGTTCACGACCTCACGCATCTGCACCAACTCTCCCGCGTGATGGCCCACCAATATCGCGACGCAGTCGGTCCCTGGAGCGCCTACCTGGGCGTGCTGCAGTGTACTGGACATAGCGCTTCGTAGGCATCGAATGCCAATAGCACTGCTCACAACGCGAGGCACGATTAAAACCACAATACAAATCGATTGCCAATATCCTGCAGTGTTCGAACTACCTGCGAATCAATAGCCCCGTTGCTCACTCCGGCACCTTGGTAAACTGAACAGATGCTCTCAAAGCTCTACGCGAAGTGGATGTACGCCTGGGAGACGGCTCTCACCACACGCGACACCAACCGCATCGTCCGCCCGCTCGAGTGGGGCTTCGACTGGCTCAAGGACTTCAGCCCCCTCGCCCTCGCCGCCGACCCGCACCTCAGCGACTACGACCGCATGATCGCCATCAACCGCGACATCGTCGCCCGCGCCGACGAGTTCTTCGGCTACACCACCCCCACCGACTTCCGCCTCGAGCGCCGCCACCCCCAGCTCTTCCCCACCAACGTTCGTCCCGAAACCCTCGAAGAGGACGCCGAACTCAAACGTCAGGCCGACACCGGCGAGATCGAAGAGGCCGACTTCCTCCGCTTCACCTCACCCGTCCGCAGCCTCTATCCCGAGAACGACACCGTCAACGCCCGCTGGTATCCCGCCCATCCCGAGACCGTCAAAGGCAAGCCCAAACAGGCCATGATCGTCATGCCCCAGTGGAACGCCGACGCATTCAGCCACAACGCCCTCTGCACCCTCTTCAACAACTTCGGCGTCTCCTGCCTCCGCCTCTCCAAGCCCTACCACGACATCCGCCGCCCCGCCGAGCTCGAGCGCTCCGACTACGCCGTCAGCTCCAACGTAGGCCGCACCACCGAGGCCTGCCGCCAGGCCGTAGTCGATATCCGCAGCGCCGTCGACTGGCTCGAATCGCAAGGTTACGAACAGTTCGGCGTCCTCGGAACCAGCCTCGGCAGCTGCTACGCCTTCATCGCCGCCGCCTTCGACCCACGCATCCAGGTCTGCGCCTTCAACCACGCCTCCACCTGGTTCGGCGATGTCGTCTGGACCGGCCAAAGCACACGTCATATCCAGGCTGCCTTCGAAGAGGCAGGCCTTACACAAGATCAAGTCAGAGAGATCTTCAGCATCGTCAGTCCCATGTCCTACATGGATCGCTTCGCTGCAAACCCGAAACAGGTGTTAGTCGTACACGCCACCTACGACCTGACCTTCCCGCTCAAGTACTCGCGCGACGTCCTCACCAACTTCGATGCCCTGAAGATAGATTATGTTTCAAAGGTCTTACCGTGCGGCCACTACACCACCGGCGAAACACCCTACAAGTACATCGACGGTTGGTATCTGGGCTCCTTCGTCTATAAGGCATTCAAGCGCCTTGCGCAACGCAAGCCCACAACCCTTTAGCGTCCGTCGCGTTCAAACTCAAACGGTCGCAACGCCTCTCCAAAGTGACGAGACTCTTCTTCGCGCGTCCCGCTTCGCCGTACCAAAAGACACGGAATAATCACCATCATCAAAAACACCAGCGCAACGTAGAAGACCTGCATAGGAGTGATCCTTTCAAGTTCTAGCCTGCTTATAGGAACGCATGCAGCCCTCAATGGATGCCTCAATCAATCCTTTATTCCAAACTAAAAACTAAGTCTCCAAGTCCTCAGCATCTTCAACACCCGTTCGCATCGCGAGCACACACGGAGCCATGATCACCCCAAGAAAGCTAACAATAATCAGTACGTCATGCATGGCATCCATCCTCTCTACATCGCCAGAGCTGTCCCGACTATAGGCCGAAAGAGAAGAAATGTATGCAATATTTTGCATACATTACGCAATCGTACGGTACTTGCTTGGGGGTTGGTCCAAGGTCTTTGCTTCTGAGGTAACCCAAGGCTTTAGCCTTGGGCCTCCCACCCAGCTCAAGAATGGGGCTTCAGACCTGGGGTATGCCTTCTTGTCTGCCACCAACGATCCCAAAGCGGTTCCGAACTCCCACCCCAAAAATAAACTTGAAAAACCTGTCATACTTTTCCCCTCCCGGATGGTGTCCGCTTCACTACCATCTCAGCCACACTATCCACCACAACTCACCAGCAAATCACCACACCAAAACACGCATATTTTCAAAACACCCCTCAAAAAACACAGCAAAAACGAAAAACCCCACCCCAAAACCCATCCCGAAAAAAAACGCAAAAGCGTGACATAAAATAACCCCATGCCTATCGACTTAAACGCCACGCTGGCCTCCTCCGACCCCGACATCGCCGCCCAGATCGAGAACGAGGTCAAACGCCAGCACGAAGGCCTCGAGATGATCGCCTCCGAGAACTTCGTCAGCCGCGCCGTTCTCGAAGCCGCAGGCACCGTATTCACCAACAAATACGCAGAGGGCTACCCCGGCAAGCGCTACTACGGCGGCTGCGAGTACGCCGACGTCGTCGAAGACATCGCCCGCGACCGCGCCAAACGCCTCTTTGGCGCCGAGCACGCCAACGTGCAGCCCCACTCCGGCTCCCAGGCCAACGCCGCCGCCTACATGTCCCTCCTCTCTCCAGGAGACTGCGTCCTCGGCCTCGACCTCGCCCACGGCGGCCACCTCACCCACGGCCACAAACTCAACTTCTCTGGCAAACTCTACCGCATCGTCGGCTATCAGGTCCGCAAAGATACTGAAACCATTGACTATGACGAGCTCGAAGCCACAGCCCTCCGCGAAAAGCCCAAGGTCATCGTAGGTGGCGGCAGCGCCTATCCACGCCAGTTCGACTTCCCCCGCATGCGCGCCATCGCCGACAAAGTAGGCGCCTCGCTCATGATCGACATGGCCCACTTCGCTGGCCTCGTCGCCGGCGGCGTGCATCCGTCCCCGGTCCCCCACGCCCACGTCGTCACCTCCACCACTCACAAAACCCTGCGCGGGCCGCGTAGTGGACTCATTCTGTGCAGTCAGGACCTGGCAGCCAGTATTGATCGCAGCGTCTTCCCAGGCCAGCAGGGCGGCCCGCTGATGCACATCGTCGCAGCCAAGGCTGTAGCCTTCAAAGAGGCCCTGCAACCGGAGTTTGCGGCCTACGCCCAACAAGTCGTCACCAACGCAAAGGTGCTCGCAGAGACCATCGCAGCCGAGGATTATCGCATCATCTCCGGTGGAACCGACACCCACGTGATGTTGATCGATGTCTTCCAAAAGGGAATGCTCGGCTCAGAGGCAGAGCACGCTCTGGGAGAGGCTGGAATCACCGTCAACAAGAACGCAATCCCCTACGACACCAACCCTCCCATGAAGCCTAGCGGCATTCGAATCGGAACCCCCGCACTCACCACACGCGGGATGAAAGAGCCGGAGATGCGCGTCATTGCAGGCTGGATCGCACAAGCGCTCGAGCATCGCTCGGACGAAACCAAGCTTCGGCAGATCCGCGGCCAGGTGCTTGAGATGGCGGAAAAGTTCCCGCTCTATGGTTGGTTGCGCCAGGGATAAAGCGCTGGAAGACCATCTCTCCGACACCTGCACCCCGCAACGCACAATCAGAACCCTGAGAGATGCTTTTCGTTTCAAAGACTGACGTGTACCTTGTTGGCATGCGAAGAACCGCAAAGGTGCGCGTCGTTTCGTTGCCAGCAACTTCTTTGCTCTCCCTGCGTCAACCCTGTCTTGCATCTCAACTTTCAGACGGGAGGAGACGCTGATGGCAATGGTGATGATCACATGGCTGATAGCGATTCCGCTGCTCGGTGTGGTGACGGGTATGCGGACGTTCACGCCGATGGCGGTGCTCTGCTGGTTTGCATACTTTGGCCATCTGCCGGTGCAGGGGAGCTGGGCAGCCTGGACGGCTAAGCTCGCCACGGCGATCATCTTCACGGCTCTGGCTCTGGGCGAGTACGTTGGAGACAAGCTCCCTAAAACGCCGAATCGCATCGCTCCAGGCCCATTAGTCGCACGGCTCGTGTTCGGTGGTCTCGTCGGTGCGATCGTGGCAGAAGCGCTGGAGGGTTCGGGCGTCGAGGCGGTCATTCTGGCGCTCGGAGGCACGTTGATTGGGGCCTTCGCCGGATTCCTCATAAGGCGTGAGATCGTCTCTCAACTGGGCACTAGGGACTGGCCGGTTGCTCTGCTGGAAGACATCAGCGCCATTCTATGTGCCGTCCTTGCTATGGGTGTGATTACGGGATAGCTGGCAGACCATCGCCTTCTGCATAAAATCCGTATTTTTCAGATAATTTGCTCAAATTTGGTCTAGTCGAAGCTACCGTTCGCGGAGTAGCATTTGCGGTACCAACCACCCTGTCGCCCATAAAGCACCGATGGTATGGGAAAGATCAGGTCGGGAACGGCGAGTTCTTTGGGCTCCATGGAACGCGCAAGGAGGTAGGTATGTCGAAGAGCTTCATACGAATTGTTTTGACGATTCTGATGTATGGAGGCATTCTCGTCTTCCTGTTCCCTTACTTTGCGGGGACGATCACCACCGGCATCCTCTTCATGATTCTTGGTGCTAGCACTGCCGTGATCTGCGGACTTCTCCGTTGCTATCTGACGGAGGGAGATTGCGGAAGAATCCCGCACACCGGCCGGGATTGGTAATCGCAGGCAGCGACATAAGACTGAAGCCAGCATACGCATGGGCTAACTCTAGTTCATGTTCTTGATGGGAACGCTCTCTGGAATCTTCAACTCGAACTGGTCGTTGTCGAGTTTCTGATTCAGAGTGAGCTTCGTAATCGTGATGGACAGGCTGTACTGATCAGCAGGGCGCTTGATCACGATCTTCATTGGAAAGGGCGTATCGCCGAACGTTTGGTAGTTGCTGTATAAGGCGCGCGTGACCACCCTCGTACCCTCAGGGTCGTATATATCCTGCTGGTAGGGCAGCAGGTTTGAGCGGCTGATGTGAATAACGCGGACGGTATGGGCGATCTGCCCCTTTGGCTGAGCCAGGATCTCGAGGTCGTAGTCCGGCTCCTCGATCAGGTCTTTCTTGTTGTTCTCGTTCGCAATCACCCGCGTGTCCGAGGTCAGAGAGACGATCTGGTCAGTTCCCAGTCCCCGCACCAGCAGAGAGTCGAAGAAGACGGCGGGGCGCAGGTTTTCGAGCCCGTTCTGCGACGGCTTGGTCACCTCGCTAGTACCGGTCATCGCAAGATTACGCCGGGGAATCCAAAGCTTCCAGGTCTTGCCGTCGCTCACCATATCGAGCGCCTGGGAGCCGAGCACTGGGACGCGGAGGAGGACGCGAAGGTCCTCCGGTTTTCGAAGGAAGATGTATCCGCTAAAGCTGGGGTACTCGGTCTCGTGGCCCTGTAGGCCGCCGCCAGTAGTTGCGGCGATCTCCACTGAGGCGTTGATGGTTTGGATGGCCTCGAACCGTGTGCCTACCTGCTTGAGGAGCTGGTCCATCGTTGCATCAAGCACGATGTCTGCAGGACGTGTCTTGGGGACACTTCGGACGTGAGTCAGGCATCCGGTGAGCGCCGGAGCGAGCCCTACCAATCCGACTGCTAACGCTTGTTTTATCCTCATCAACACAAACTTCAAGTATATCTTTCCCGGCGTGGATCCTCGCAGAGGGAAAGCGAGGCCATCTAAACTCTATGTCTTTATACGTGTTAGATGTCAAAGGGTTCGGGGAAGCTTCTCATAGTTTCGCGGGGAGCCCACTGCAAACTGTGGGCTCTGCCTCATGGTTTCTGGGCGTGCCGGTAGGCCTGAACCTGCTCCGCATGCTCCTTGAGATCTACGGAAAAACGTGTGTGGCCGGACGCATCGCTCACAAAATAAAGGTAATCAGTCTCGCTTGGCTTGATGGCTGCGTGGAGAGCGGCCAGCCCAGGATTGCAGATAGGACCAGGCGGAAGGCCGGTGTGTTTGTAGGTGTTGTAGGGCGAGGGAGATTGGAGATCGGAGGCATAGATCGTCCCGCGCCAGCGATCTTCAAGCAGGGCGGCATAGACGACGGTGGGGTCTGTGGCGAGCGGCATGTTGCGGGCGAGCCGGTTGACGAATACGCCTGCAACGACGGGGCGTTCGGCGTCCTGGCTGACCTCTTTTTCTATGAGTGAAGCCATCGTGACAGTGCGGAGGATGTCGCCGCTTAGACCAAGTTCGGTGGTCTTCTGGTGGAAGCGTCGCACCATCACCGTAAGGATCTGAAGCGGTGTGCTGTGACGGGAAAACTGGTAAGTATCGGGGAATAAAAAGCCTTCAAGAGAGGCCGGGTGGTGGGTGCTATCGGACAACAATGGGGTGACCAGTTCGACGTGCTGGCGCTCGGCTTCGAGGAAGGTGCTGCGAGAGCCAAGACCTGCGGCCTCAACGGCTTGCGCGATGTCGAAGATGTTGTAGCCCTCGGGAATGGTCAGAGTTCGGGTATAAACGTCTCCTCGCAGGAGGCGTGCGTAGACCTCGGTCATCGGTACGGGGTGGTCGAAGCGATACTCTCCGGCTTTGAGTGTGCCACCTTTGATGAGGCGGAGGAGATAGAAGCCGTATTTGTTGCGGACGACGCCGTGGGCCTGCATTCGGGCGGCGATGGCTTCGGTTCCGGTGCCGGGCGCGATGTCGACGAAGGTCTCGGAGGAGGGGCCGTAGGGGGCGTAGACGACGTAGCCGGCGATAGCGGCGGCGATGAGGAGAAGCAAGAGCAAAGTGCCGAAAAACTTCAAATTCTCGCCTCCCAGGGCGTGCATCGAGACGTACGATATGCATCGCCGATCAATTGCCGGTTAGACGCCGAAGCGTGATCGTCCTGACTATTTTACGGTGCGGCGTTACAGATCAGAGGGTGCCGGAGGAGCATCTGGATGCGGATTTTTGCGGATTAAGTTGGGTTGTGGTGGAGGGTGCGGTTTTAGAGGGGGTTTGCGTGTTTGGGTGGCGTTTTTTGCTGGTGAGTTTTGGTAGTTAGTGTGGTGGAATGTGGTGCGTTGCTGGTGGGTTTTGTGGTGGGGTGAGAGTACGACAGGTTTTCGGGATTTATTTTCGGTTGCTTGAGTTTCGTACTTGCGAGGCTTCGCGCTCACCTTAACAAGACATCAGCACGGATGCTTTGAGAGCCGGTCGCGCGATTTGGAGAAGCTATGGCCATTGAGTTTTGGCCCTGCCATGATGAGGCGGAAGGGAACGCCCGGCGAGGTAGGTTGGGAGCTGATTTTGCGGTGGCTTTTGGAGGGTCGGACGAATCGGTGGGATGGATCTGATGGTTCCGGGTAAGACGAATCGAGGGGTTTGCCCCGCTCGCATCGTATAATCAAGCTTTGAGTTCAGCGCGTTGCCGCACGAGTATCTGCGAGCACGCCAGCTTCATCCGGAAGGCCCCATGCCAGAACAAGTAAAAAAGAGGCTTGCAGAAGAGATTAAGTTGCTGGAACACGAACTGACGACGGAGCTGCCAGCCGAGATCAAGAAGGCAGTCGCGCTCGGCGACCTGAGCGAGAACGCGGAGTACCACATGGCGAAGCAGCGCCAGGTGTTCGTGAATGCGCGTCTCGGCCAGCTGAAGAAGCGGATGGGCGAGCTGGCGATGGTCAACCTCGTCAACATTCCCAACGATAAAGTCGGCTTTGGCTCGCGGGTAACGGTCTTCGATTCAAGCAAGGACGAGGAGATCAAGTACCAGCTGGTGACGAGTGAAGAGTCCGACGTCTCCAAGGGGCTGATCTCGACGACGTCACCGATCGGCCGCGCGTTGCTGGGTAAAAAGATCGGCGACAGCGCCACGGTGATTACGCCGAACGGCAAGCGGGAGCTTGAGATTCTCAAGTTGCTCACGATCCACGATGCTCCCGACGAAGAAAACTAACGGCACGCCCTCGGGCGTTATTGATGGAGCGGTAAAGACGGGGCTTTCTCCCCTGAGGGTAAGTTTTTGACCTGGACAAGCGCATTCGGCAAAGGCAGCGGCTGGCTGCTGCAGAAGATCGTCAACGGTCTCGCTCTCACCCGTATCTCTCCGAACGCGCTTACGTTCATCGGTCTCGTCATAAACATTATCGCCGCGTGTTTCTTCGGCTTCGCGCGCTCGTATAACGCGAATCGGATGTTTTTCTATGCGGGTCTGATCATCATTGGGGCGGGCGTCTTCGATATGGTGGATGGCCGCGTGGCGCGCAAGACGAACCAGGTCTCCGTCTTCGGTGCGTTCTTCGATTCGGTGATGGATCGCTACTCGGATGTTGCGATCTTCTTCGGTCTGTTGATTTACTACGCGCGTGGAAACCGTCTGTTTTACGTTGGGCTGGTTGCGTTCGTGATGACGGCTTGCGTGATGGTGAGTTACACGAGAGCGCGCGCAGAGGCGTTGATTGGAACGTGCAAGGTTGGATTCATGGAGCGGCCGGAGCGCATCGTCTGTGTCATTCTCGGCGCGCTGTGCAATCGGTGGGGCGTGATGGCTCCCGCGCTGTGGGTGCTGGCGCTGTTTGCGACGCTTACGGTGATTCACCGGATTCGATATACGTATCTTGAGACTGAGCGCCGCAAGCTAATCGCCCAGGCAAAGTAGCCGCGTCGCCCCACGCGAAGAATTGCTAGGTTGTAACGACATATTCGAGCGATGCTGCAGTGAGTGTGGACCTGGACAAAGTTCCCTCAGAGGCTGAAGCCGCCCCCTTCAAAGACAGAATTACGCAAGCCATTTTCCCGTAACCCCCGCGCTTTAAGAAGCCGCGCCCCTTCCCAACTGGGCTATCCAGCTTGAGGAAGAACAGGCAAAGGCAAAAGCAGATCCCTGCGGGATGACAAACAAAGGGACAAGCAACGACAAGCAACGACAAGAACAAGAGCAACGGTAACAGCAGAACAGCCGCAGATCCCCTGCGGGGATGACAGACAAAGAACAGAACAAAGCAGGACTGGAATTTGTCGATACAACCTACGACAGGATGCGCTGGATTACGTTCGTTTTGGCGAGATCGATAATCTCATCTCCACGTCCGGTTAAGACGCTCTTTGCTAAATAGAGCGAGAAGCCTTTCATCTGGTCGAGGCTGATCGTCGGCGGCATGGATAGCTCCAGGCGATTGACCATGACCTCTACCAAGGCAGCGCCCGGAGTGGCGAAGGCGGTTCGCAGGGCTGCTTCGAGGTCGTTGGGTTGCTCCACGCGAACGCCGTGGATGCCGATGGCGTTGGCAAGGGCGGCGAAGCTGGGATTGTTCAGGTCGGTGGCGTAGCTGACGATGCCTGCGGCCTTCATCTCCAGTTCCACGAAGGCGAGTGCGCCGTTGTTGAAGACGACCATCTTGATGGGTAGATTCTGCTGGCGGAGGGTAAGGAGATCGCCGAGCAGCATGGCGATGCCGCCGTCGCCGGAGAGGGTTACGACTTGCCGGCCAGGGTAGGCGGCCTGCGCTCCAATCGCCTGTGGCACTGCACATGCCATGGAGCCGTGGGAGAACGATCCGAGAAGACGGCGCCTGCCGTTCATCGTGAGATAGCGGGCGGCCCATACGGTGGGGGTGCCGACGTCGCAGGTGAAGATGGCGTCGTCGGCTGCGAGTTCGTCGATGAGCCTGGCGACATATTGCGGATGGATCGGCATCTTGTTTTTGTCCGCTCCGGCTAGATCGTGCAGACCTTCGCGAACTTTTTTGTAGTCCTTGACCATCGCGTCCAAATGGGCGCGGTCTGTCTTTTTTTCGAGAAGAGGAAGCAGAGACGAGAGCGTATCTTTCGCCGATCCGACGAGGCCAAGATGGACTGGGGTTCGGCGGCCGATCTGGCCTCCGCGAATGTCGATCTGGATGACCTTCGCGTGTTTGGGAAAGAACTGCTGATAGGGGAAGTCGGTTCCAAGCATCAGCAGGACGTCGCAGTCTTCCATGGCGTGGTAGCCGGAGCTGAATCCGATGAGGCCGGTGAGGCCTACCTCGTAAGGGTTGTCGAACTCAATGTACTCTTTACCGCGAAGTGCGTAGACGATGGGTGATTGGAGGGCTTCGGCTGTTGCGATCAGCTCGGCATGAGCCTCTTTGCAACCTGCTCCGCCGAGGATGGTCACTTTTTTTCCTGCATTCAGAATCTCTGCGGCTTCGCGCAGTTCGTCGTCGTTAGGGCGGACAACGGGCTTCGCCATCTTTATGGGCAGAACGCTGCGTCCGTCGGGCGCGCTGTGCAAGAGGACGTCGCCAGGCATGACGATGACGGAGACAGCGGACGAGTTGATGGCGGTGCGCATGGCGATCTCGAGGAGCCGCGGCATCTGCTCCGGGACGCCGACCATCTCGCAGAAGTCGCTGCACTCCTTGAAGAGATTCTGCGGATGGGTCTCCTGAAAGTAATTTGTACCGATCTCCGCGCTGGGAATGTGGGCGGCGATGGCGAGCACGGGGACTCGGCTACGATGACAGTCGAAGAGGCCGTTGATGAGGTGCAGATTGCCAGGCCCGCAGCTGGCTGCACAGACGGCGAGCGAACCTGTCAGGTGGGCGTCGGCTCCAGCGGCGAAGGCGGCGACTTCTTCGTTGCGCACATGAATCCATTCGATGGTTCCGTCCTCGCGCAAGGCGTCGGTGAAGCCGTTGAGCGAGTCTCCGGGAAGTCCGTAGACACGTTTGACGCCGGCGTTCTTTAAGCTTTCCACCATCAACTCTGCGACTGTCTTTGCCATAGGCTCCTCGGGGGATGTGGGTGTGCTGCATTAAGGCTGATCCCGTAGACTTGAGATGCAATGAAGACGCAATCAGTTCTGTTAATTCATGGTGGGGCGTGGGCGATGCCGGATGATGCCGTGGCCGCTCACGAACGCGGTATCGCAGATGCACTTGCTGCGGGGTATAGCCTGCTGAAACGCGGCGGCTCCGCAGTGGATGCGGTAGAGGCGGCGGTGGCGGTGATGGAGGACGACGAGACCTTCGATGCGGGGCGAGGCTCGTTTCTGACGCAGGATGGCAGGGTTCAGATGGACGCGCTGCTGATGAACGGTGAGAATCTGCGGACGGGCGGCGTGGCTTGTGTTGAGCGGTTGCGAAATCCGATACGCGCTGCGCGGTTGGTGCTGGATAGGTCGCCGCATGTTTACTTCGTCGGGACCGGGGCGGAAAGATTTGCACGGCAACACGGGATGGCGCTCTGCGACAACATGGACCTGGTGATTCCGCGGGAGCAGCAGAGGCTGTATAAGGCGCAGGCGGATGAGTTGGCAGGGCTGCGGGACGAGACTTTTTCGGGAAGTCTTGATTCGCACGATACGGTGGGTGCGGTGGCGCTGGATGTGCACGGCAATATTGCGGCAGGAACGAGCACGGGGGGGACTTTGAATAAGGCTCCGGGCCGGGTGGGGGATTCGTCCTTGATTGGTTGTGGCTGCTATGCCGATAATCTCTCCGCGGCAGTGTCGCTGACGGGGTGGGGAGAGCCGATCATGAAGCTGGTTTTGGGCAAGTGGGCGGTGGATCGCGTTGCTGCGGGTGGTTCTCCGCAGGACTCTGCGCAGGACGCTATTGATTATCTCTACAGCCGGCTGGGCGGGCACGGCGGCATCATTCTGCTGAGCCCGGACGGACGTATAGGGTTGGCGCACAATACGCCTCGGATGGCCTGGGGCATTCAAAACGCAGAGGGTTCGCAGATTGGTGTTACGCGCAACTAAGGCCTGGGTCGCGGTGGATGGCGAAGCGGAATAAAATTGAGTGCGATGCAAGCTGCGCCTCTATTTCTCGACACGCGTCTCGTAGAGATTCATCGCCGTTTGCTGGCGTACTACGGTCAGCCTGCAGCGCGGGATGTGTGGGATCCGCTGAAGCAGTTTATCTACTCGATGCTCTCATCGCGCACGAAGACAGAGGTTACGTTTGAGGTTGTGGCTCATCTGCAGAAGCACTTTGGAAGCTGGGAGGCTCTGCGTGACGCTCCGCTGGGCGAGATCGAAGAGGCGATCCGGGGAGTGACTTTTCCTGAGCAGAAGGCAGTGCATCTGAAGCAGGCGCTGGAGCAGATTGCGCAGCGATGCGGCAGGCTTTCACTGGATTTTCTGAGTAGCTATCGGACCGACAAGGTTCGCTCGTGGCTTGAGGGTTTCGATGGAGTGGGCGTAAAGACCAGTGCTGCGGTGGTGAACTTCAGCTCGCTGCGCAGGAGGGCGATCTGTGTCGATAGCCACCATCTGCGGGTGACGCAACGGCTTGGCCTCGTTGGTAAGAGCGCCGATGCTCGCGAGACGGAGGATCGTCTGATGGAGATGGCGCCGGTCGAATGGTCGCCGGTGATGCTTGATGAGCACCATACGCTGATCAAGACTCATGGACAACGGATATGTACTTTTAAGCAGCCGAGATGTACGATTTGTCCGCTGCTCGAGCTTTGTCCCACGGGCGCGGGCGCGGTCGGTTCTTCGCGGGCAAGTTGATTCATGCGCCTGGTTCGAGACCGGGCAGCGGCCGGCGGCGGTAAATTCCACAAAACAAACTACGTTGGCGAGACCGTAGAGGGGGAATCGGCGCGTATATCGCTTCTAAGAGCTTTCCACTTGCTTACTGAATGGTCATTCATGTAGAACATCGCGTCGCTAAAGCAGTGGGCCTGGCCGTTGCGAACGCCTGAGCCTCTCTGATGGCACAGGGAGCATCACCGATGTTTATTTACAAATTGCAGCGCTTCACATACTGCGTTCTCGCCGTCCTGCTCATGCTGGCGAGTGTTTCTTCTGTGACCGTCGAAGCTCAAAACATCTCTACGGCAGAGCTTCATGGGACAGTCCACGACCAGACTGGCGCGGTGATTCCGAATGTCTCTGTCACCATTACGAACGAATCCAAGGGCTTCTCTCGTACTGCGACCAGCGATGGTCAGGGCAACTATCAGCTCCTTCTGCTGCCACCGGGTACCTATACCGTCAGAGCGACGGCTGCGGGTTTCAATACCTTCGTCAACGACAGGGTCGTTCTGACGACAGGTGAGCAGGCTGAACTTCCACTGTCGCTATCCGTGGGCAGCGCTCAGGTCGTGACGGTCAGCTCCGGTGCTGACGTTATCGAGACGCAACGCAGCTCTCAGTCCACCACCGTTGACCAGGTGCGCATCGACAACCTGCCCACCAACGGCCGTAACTACATCAACTTCACACTGACTAACTCACAGATCGCTCGTGATGCGGCTCCGTCTGTCGGCGCCATTCCGACCTCGGGGCTGAACTTTGGCGGTGTTCGCGCGCGTTCGAACTCGATCAATATCGACGGGGCGGACGCTGGGGACTACATCTCTGGCGGAACACGGTCCACTGTGTCGCAGGATGCGGTGCAGGAGTTCCAGATCATCACAAACGGGTTTGCTGCGGAGTACGGGCGCGCCTCGGGTGGCGTGGTGAATATTGTTACTAAATCAGGTACAAATGCGACGCACGCGAGCGCATTTGGGTTTCTGCGCAACCGTTATATTCAGGCGACCAATCCGTTTTCGACTGTTTATCAGCCGGCCTACACACGTGTTCAGGCTGGTTTTACTATCGGCGGAGCGATCATTCCGAACAAGACGTTCTATTTCTTTTCGACCGAGATCACGAGGCGACAGGAGACGGGATTTTCCGACATTGGTGCGAATAACTTCGGCCTTGCGAACATCGACGTCAGCCGTTTTTACAACGCTACCGCTGGCTCGATCATCATTCAGGGAACCCCCGAACAGCAGGCGTTTCTGCAGAATGCAGCAGTTCCGGCTGCTACGCCTGGTATTCAGCAGTACATCGCGCTTGTGGGGTCCAGCTCCTCGCTTGCAACGACGGGTAAGAATCCGGCTTTTCTCCAGCAGGTACCGGGGATCGGTGTGAACAGCTTCGCAACTTCCGGTCAGGTAATTCCAACTTCGTTTACGCCGCTCAACAGTCTTATCGGCAACTTCCCTGTTACGGAGAAGACGGAGATTTATTCGTTGCGCATTGATCACAAGATCACGAATAACCAACAGCTGGTGCTGCATGCCAGCGTCAGCCCAAGCTATATCACCGGTATCGAAGAAAACGCTGCGAACCAGAACTTTGGCGAGAATTCCTTTTCGCGTACTGCGACACAGAGCCTTCACGATGTTTCTATCGCTGGGCAGTACACACTCATCCTGGGAAGTAATAAGGTCAATGACCTGCGGTACCAGTTTGCGCGGCATCCGGTACGCTTTGCCAACACCAACTCTCCCGGTGGCGACAACACGGCGGTAAACATTCCTGGATTCGCTTACTTCGGAAAGACTCCATTCTCTGTCGTCGATCGCATCGAAGATCAGAACCAGCTACAGGACGACTTCACTTATACGCGTGGCAACCACACCTTCAAGACTGGTGTCGATCTGCGCTACATTCCGATCAACCTGCTGCAGGGCCAGTTGTATGGCGGCGGCGACTACAGCTTTGCCGCGCTGAACGCGACGGATGTCTCTTCTTCGCTCGCTGGCCTGCCAGGATTCTCGGCGATTCAGGCGTATGGTCTCGGCGTTCCGCAGTCCTTCGCGCAGGGCATTGGAAATACGAACTATAAATATGACCTCAAAGTACTCGGGGCGTTCCTGCAGGATAGCTGGCGCGTGAACAGTCGCGTCACACTCAACCTTGGTCTGCGATATGACATTGAAGCGTTTCCGACACAGCTCGGGTTGAACGCGAATACCACTGCGGCCGAGCGCGCCTATGGAATCCGGGAGGGCATTCGGCTGCAGGACACGAACTTCGCACCGCGCATCGGTCTTGCCTATGATCTTCGTGGCGATGCGAAGACCGTGCTCCGTGCGAACTATGGAATCTTCTACGATCGCGCGCCGGGAAATCTTGAGTCGCAGTCCACCAGCTTTAACGCCAACAAGGTACCGCTTGTGATTCTCGCGGGTGGGTCGCCCTGTTCTGTTGCCAGTCCAATTGCCGGTGCAAGTCCGTTGAACCTGAATGCGACGAATGCATTCCAGGGTTCGCTGGGGAATGCTAACTGCCTGGGTGCGAGCGCTGCGGGTCTGAACTATATTGCAAGCCAGCAGCGCTTCGATCCGAATAATTCAAACTCTGTCTTCGTAAACCAGAACTACCTTGCGGCAGGATTTCCGCTAGCCATTCTTCCCTCGGGCCTTCCGGCTGACCTGCACTATGAGACGCCTTATGTTCAACAGATCTCCTTCGGCATCGAGCAGGATCTTGGCCATGAGCTTACGCTCAACATAGCGTACAACTCTACCGGCGGGCGACATCTGAATCGTCCGATCAATGTGAATCCAGTGAATCCACAGCTGTTGGTCGCGAACTGGCGCAACGCTGTGAATGCGGTCAATGCAGGGACTGCGGCTCCTGGAACGGCGAGTCCTACGTCGAATCCTCTGACTGTTGCCACTGCGACGGGGGTGAATCCGTGTGGGGTGGGTCCTACTGGCCCGTTTGTGGCTCCTCCCTTGCTTAACTTCTTTCGTCGCTCTGGGCTTAATACATCGCTGGCGACTTTTCTCGCTAACCCTGCCGTTGGAGGAGGGCAGTGCGTTGCGTTAGCCGGCGAGATTGCAAGTGCGGATGGCCTCGGCGTTGGCCTGCCGGTTCCTTTTGGCGATATGACTCCTAACCTGACCACTGGAACCTCCGACTACAACGGGCTCAGCGTCAACCTGAAGAAGCGCTTCACGGCGAACTATGAGTTTCTGTTCAGCTACACGTGGTCGCACGCTATCGACGACTCGACCGATGTTGTTTCCACCTCTGACGCGCCGCAGAGTAACTTTGCGCCGAACGCGGAGCGCAGCATCTCCAGCTTCGACCAGCGTCATCGCTTCGTCCTTTCAGGGGTTTACAACTCTGGGCATGTCGGCGGCTCAGGCTTTATGCCTGCCTTCTTCTCGGGCTTCACCATTGCGCCCATCTTCGAGATCTCCTCCGGGCGTCCGTTCAACATACTTACAGGCTCTGACACGAACTTCGACTTCGACCCGCTGACGGATCGGCCTAACGCAGTTGCACGGGACAGCGGAACGACAAGCTGCGGTAATGCTCCGGTGCTGTCGAAGTATTCACCAACCGGCGCGTTGAACCTTCCCTGCTATATGGACGCGCCGCCAGATGCAGGCCCGGCCAGTAGCTACTATGCAGGTTCGCTTGGCCGCAACACGGGTATTAAGCCCTACACCGTGTTCACAGATCTGCGCATTGCAAAGGCTTTTACCTTCTCCCATGATATTGCCCTTCAGATCACTGCGGATGCCTTCAACATCATCAATAAGAACAACGTGCTTGACGTCAATCTCCTGTATACCGCGGCAGGTATGCCGACGGCTTCATCCGATCCCCGACAGTTTCAGTTCGGCGCCAGAATCTCTTTCTAGCAAGCACTTTTAATGCGCAGATCGCTTCGTCGGTTCACCGTCTCGAATGCCACCGCAATCTTTATTGCTGCATGATGCGCAACATGTCTGAGAAAATATAGGTCTGGACTTGGGAGCTTCAGAGGGCCCGGGATTACCCGTATCAAGAAGGTTGGGATGAGACAGATTCGCGTCGCGCTGACGGCGTTTGCGGTATTGGTGTGTGCGATGGGCGGTGTATGGGCGCGGGCGGATGCCGCTCTGCTGATGGAAGAGCCCTACGGAGAGTTCGGTGCATTCAATCCGACTGGCCATGCAGCGATCTACCTGAATCATATCTGCGCCGAATCGCCTACTCGTCTGCGTCCCTGCCGTCAGGGTGAGCCTGGTGCGGTGATTAGCCGATACCACAAGATCGACGGATACGATTGGCTCGCGATTCCTCTGGTTCCGTATCTCTACGCTGTAGAGCGTGTGGAGGACGTGCCTGCATCAGCAGACGCAGCGCTTGTTGCGAGCCTTCGCGATCAGTACCGCCGCGATCACCTGCTGGAGTATGCCCCTGACGTGGTGAAGGGCAAGAAGGCTGGCGATGCTCCAGGTGGAGAGTGGACGCAGCTTATTGGGGCGTCTTATGACCGCAGAATATATGGCTTCGAGATTCAGACAAGCGCGGATGAAGATCAGGAGTTCATGAACAGGTTCAACGACAGCAGAAACGTTGGGCACTTCAACCTGCTCTTCCACAACTGTGCCGATTTTTCGCGCGTGCTGCTGGATGTCTACTATCCACACAGCGCTCATCGGAACTTCTTCTCCGATCTTGGTATTACGACTCCGAAACAGGTGGCTCGTTCACTGACCAAGTATGCGGATCAGCATCCGGAGCTTAGGTTTTCCACGTTCATGATTCCGCAGGTTCCTGGGACGATCAAACGTAGCCATCCGATCGACGGCGTTCTGGAGTCGGTCGTGAAGTCGAAGAAATACATTGTGCCGCTAGCGGTTTTAAGCCCGGAGGTCACGGCGGGATTCGTCGTTGCCTATCTCACCGACGGACGATTCAAAGCGCCGAAGAACGCGACCGTTGAGATGGTTCCGGGTGATACTGAGACGAAACCTGCTGAGCCGGTTGCAGCAACGCCAACAGGTGCGAGACGTCCGTTGACGCCAGATATGCCGCAAAGTTCGCCAGCGGCTCCGTCCATGGCTCCTGTAAACTCGCCGCCTGTTCCACAGTAAACAGCGGAGGAAGGCTAGATTGGTCAGTCGACTTTGAGATTCGCATCGGCATCCATCACTAGTGAACTGCCCTCTACCAACAGCGAGTGCAGCTTCAATGAGTCCAGCGACAATGAGTAGCCGGTTGTCTCGGTGGAGCGGCTAAGAAGCTGCCGCATCAATAGGGCAGCGTTCACCTTCATCTGCGCAGGAAGTTTGTGGCTAAGAAAAGGCACCAGCAGAAAGTTCAGCTCTTTTGACTCACTCAGCCGCTCGATCCGCGCATCGCGAAAGCCGATACTCTCTTCCTCTGCGTCCGGGATCAGCGAAACGTCCGCGTCAGTAGCGAGGGTGACACCGAGACACGCTCCGCGAACGGCCGTGCCTAGCTTGGCCTTGGCATGGACGTGGACCACGATGCGGTCCTGTGCGAAGGTTACGTGTGGAGAGTCCGCGTAGACGTAGCAGGGTGAGTTGGCGTCTCCGCGGATGTAATACCGTCCATCGGGGCCGTTGAATAGCTGCGCTCGGAGGGTCCGCTCTAGTGCCTGGGCGGAGATTTTGACTTCGATCGCAGACGCGGCCCTGCCCGAAGTAAAGAGGAGTGCAATCAAAAGAAGACAGAGAGAAGATCGACGCATGGTGCTTTCAAGCATAACGTCATGCACGTCGCGTCTGCGCGGAAGGGTTAGGGTAGAGTGCTGCTAATCTGTCTTGACTATGACTCGAAGACTGGCTACACTCTGCGTTCTGCTCTTCTGTAACTTCGTTTGTCTGAGTGCGAAAGCGCAGCCGAAGCGAATGGTTATCATCGATCAGGACGGCTCCGGTCCTGGTGGCTCCAACCAGATGGCGATGATGGTCCTCTTGCAGTCCCCGGAGGCTGACGTTCTCGGTATCACGATGGTCAGCGGCAACGCGTGGGAGCCTGAGGAGGTTCAGCACACACTGCGCATGCTTGAACTCATCCATCGCACTGATGTTCCGGTTGTTCCCGGGGCGATCTTTCCACTTGTGCGGACGGAGCAGGAGTCCAAGATTCAGCAGAAGCTCTACGGCAACTCCCCCTGGTACGGTGCCTGGGGAGACCTCGCGGCGAAGACCAGCCGCCAGCCGTATCACGACCCCTACATCGTTCCAAAGTTGGAGGAAGGCGAGCCTGCGTTCAAGCCTTCCCCAGAAGATGCGGCGCACTTCCTCCTGCGTCAGGTCCACGCTCATCCGCATCAGGTGACTATCTATGCTGCCGGTCCACTTACCAACATTGCACTTGCAATCTCTATCGATCCGCACTTCGCCGAACTGACGCAGGGCATCGTGATTATGGGCGGCAGCCTCAGTCCGCAGACCGGCGACCCCGAGTTCGTCAACAATCCGCGCCATGAGTTCAACTTCTGGTTCGACCCCGAGGCCGCACACATCACACTGCGTGCGCACTGGCCGCGTATCGACCTCACTACAGTCGATATCTCCGTGAAGACCAGCTTCACGAAGGCGATGCTCGATGAGATCGCGGTCTCTCCTTACCCTGCCGCGAAGTACCTCGCAGCCTATACCGGGGAGTTCTACTACCTTTGGGACGAACTCGCCGCTGCAGCGTGGCTCGATCCAAAGATCATTACAAAGGAAGAAAAACTCTACATCGATGTGGACCTGACGCGTGGACCATTCTATGGAGACACACTCTCCTGGACGGCCGCTAACAAACCTCCACTCGCCCTCCAGCCGGTTCACGTCCAGACTGATCTCGATCTTGTAAGGTTCAATAAGCTCTTCATAGATCTGATGAAGGCGCCTCCGCAATCTATCGCTGCGACAAAGTAAGTGTGCTTTTCTGCAAGCGAACCCAGCTGGCCGGGTTGTATGCTTCAGTACAAGTCCTTTGAATTGCCGAGGATGAACTTACATGGGGGCCTGATGGAAAGACGTCAATTCTTGACCGCATCACTCGCAACGTCTGCGCTTGCGCTATCTAACCAGTCACATGCACAAGCTCCTGCGGAAAAGCCACGCGAGTACTACGAGATTCGCAAGTACCACCTGCAGATGGGTCCCCAGACTAAACTCACCGAAAACTACCTATCCAACGCTCTCATCCCCGCGCTCAATCGGCTTGGCATCGGGCCTGTCGGTGCCTTCCATCTTGAGATTGGCCCCGAGACCCCTACTCTTTATCTTCTGCTACCCAGCGCGAAGCTTGAAACACTGGTGACGGCGGAGTTGCAGTTGGCGCAGGATGAACAGTTCATGAAGCTCGCCGAACCCTTCTGGAATGCGCCCGCCACAGCGCCTCCGTTCGAGCGGGTCGAGAGCTCGCTCCACGTCGCCTTTGAAGGTTATCCAAAGCTGACTTTACCCTCTGCATCGTCGAGTCACAGCAAAAGAATCTTTCAACTTCGTATCTACGAGAGTCCGACTAGTCAGGCTTATCTTCGCAAGGTGGAGATGTTTCATCATGGAGAGTTCGATATCTTTCAGAGGTCGGGTTGTGGACCGATCTTCTACAGCTACACTCTCATCGGCCCAAGAATGCCAAATCTTGCATACATGCTCAGCTTCACCGACATTGCTGAGCTTAACGCAAGGTGGGAGCTCTTTACTAACGATCCTGCATGGATCAAGTTGAAGAACTCGCCGCGATATGCTTTCGAGCAGATTGTGAGCAACATCACGAATCTCGTTCTGAGCCCTACGACCTACTCTCAGATTTAACCGAACTCCTGAAGTGCTGACGCGAGGATGCGCCTCGATTCAATCAAACCTAATCCCCCACGAAGACACAAGAAGAGAGAATGACGATGGATCTGATAGAACTCAATGAACACTTTGGGCTGCCCGGCGTGCTTACCTTTCGCGCTACTTCGGGTGGCCTCTTCTACGCGGACATCACTACACCGCACGCCAGCGCCACGATATTTCTTCAGGGCGCGCATGTTACGGCATGGCAGCCAGCTGGTCATTCTCCTGTGCTCTTCACCAGTCACATGACGGAGCCTGTGGCGGGCAAGGCAATTCGCGGCGGCGTTCCTATCTGCTTCCCGTGGTTCGGCGACAGACACGACGGCAAGACTGGTCCGTCGCACGGCTTCGCGCGTATTCAGGAGTGGACGGTTGCCTTCGCCGCACTCGCTGGGGACGATCTGCATATCACCTTCACGCTCGGACCGACGGATCTTAGCCGCAGCCTCGGCTTCGACCAATTTCGAGTTGCCTATCAACTGATCATCGGCAGTTCGCTCACCATGCAGCTTACGGTGGCCAACGACGCGCAGGCGCCACTCGTCTTTGAAGAGGCTCTCCACACTTACTATGCAGTTGGGGATATTACTCAGGCTAATCTGACCGGCCTTGAGGATGTGAGCTATCTCGATAAGGAAGACGGTCTCAAGGAAAAGATACAGCGGGGGGCGGTCGCTATCACCGGTCCCACTGACCGGGTCTACCTCGATACGGCCACCACCTGCCTTCTTCATGACACCATTAACAATCGCCGCATCGTCGTAGCCAAGATTAACTCCAACGTAACGGTGGTGTGGAACCCGTGGGAGTCAGGCGCTGCGAAGTTGCATGACATGCGAGCAGAGGAGTGGAAGCAGTTCCTTGCTGTAGAAGCGGCAAATGCTGCGAGGGATTTCATCACGCTGGCGCCGGGCGCAGCCCATACTATGCAGGCTCATGTGACCGTCGAAGGCACTGAGACATAGGAATCACCGCCGCAGACAGTCTTTCTAGCCACCTTTGCTGAACGGAAGGCTCTGCGGATACTCTCAAGAGGTCATGCTCATCTTAGCCTCCGCATCTCCACGCCGCTACGAACTACTTACACAGGCGGGTCTCTCTTTTACCGCTGTCGCTGCCGATCTCAACGAAGAGTTGTTGCCGGATGAGGCTGCCGCTGCCTATGTTCAGCGGCTCGCCGAAGAGAAGGCGCAGGCCATTTGGAATGCCAACCGGGGCTCTGACTCGACGGATGATCCTCTTGTCGTGCTTGGCGCCGACACCTGCGTCGTCAGCGAAGGCAGCATTCTTGGTAAACCGACAGACGCCTCCGATGCGCGGCGAATGCTGAATCTGCTTAGCGGACGCACCCACGCCGTGCTAACCGGTCTCGCGGTCGTCACGGCCCACAGGATTGTGCGTGATGTCGAAATTACCCAGGTGACCTTCAATCAGCTCACCGATGCCGAAATTGGACGATATATAGCGAGTGGAGAACCTCTCGACAAGGCTGGGGCTTATGGAATTCAGGGTTACGCTGCTCGCTGGATTCCTCGTATCGATGGCTGCTATTTCAACGTCGTCGGCCTGCCGATAGCGCGTACGATCGCACTTCTGGCCGAGGCGCAGGCACCATTCGCTGTATTGTGACGGATGCTCATCGTGTTGATCGGGCCGATGTGGCGATAAAGAAGAGGCTTAGAGGCGAACTTATGGAGACAATATGTGGCGCATTTACCACAGCCGAAGGTGCGATTTCCCTGTAATCTTGCAAATGGCTTTGCTGGAGACGTGGATTCGTGGCACTGCAGGCTCATTTTGAGCAGACAATCCGGGCGGAGATAGAGTTTAGCGGCATTGGGTTGCATAGCGGCGCGTCTGTCTCAATGCGGTTGATACCGGCTCCGGCGGGTTCGGGCATCGTGTTTCGGCGTACGGATCTGGATAACTTCGAGATTGCGGCGGTGGGGCGAAATGTCGCTAAAGTCAGCTATGCCACCAGTTTGATGCGGCAGAGCGTGCTGATTTCCACTACGGAACACCTGCTTTCCGCGCTGATTGGGTTTGGGGTGGATAACGTCATCGTTGAGGTGGATAACCTTGAGGTGCCGATCCTGGATGGAAGCGCGCTGCCTTATGTGCAAGCCTTTCATTCGGTGGGGCTTAAGCCGCAGAGACGGAAGCGGGAGTACCTTAAAATTTTGAAGGAGATCGAGGTTCGGGATGGGGCCAAGTTTATTGGGGTCTATCCGGGGTCGGGGTACGGTATTCAGTATACCATTGATTTTCCGCAACCCATTGGTTATGAAACATTTACGGGTGATTTGGCGACTGGGGATTACGTGAATTTTATCGCTCCGGCGCGGACGTTCGGGTTTAAAGAGGATGAGCCTATGCTGCGGGATATGGGGTTGATTCGCGGGGTTTCGGATGAGAGCGCGATTATTCTTTCCCGTCAAGGTGTTGAAAATGGGCCGCTTAGGTTTGCGGACGAGTTTGTGAGGCACAAGGTTTTGGATCTGATTGGGGATCTGGCGCTGGCGGGGCGCAGGATTCAGGGGCGGGTGGTGGCGGAGCGGGCGGGCCATGCCATGCATACTGCTCTTGTACAACGACTTATGCGGGATCGCTCGGCCTGGGAGCTGGCTCATGGGTACGATGAGGTGGCTGAGCCGGAGAGGATGATGGCTTCTCTGCGACACGCCACGGCCTCCTGATTTGGTATTTTCGCGTGGTTTCCTGCTGGTGACAACATGGTGGAGTGTGGTGAATAGCGTGGTTTTCGCTGCGTGTTTGTGGAGACTTCGGATTGGGCTGTTGGGCGGGCTCTCGGAGTGAGTGCGCTTGCGGCGATAGCTTTGGGGACGAACCTTAAGTCAAGTTTCGGCGACCGGGAGACCAACCTTCGGGAGGCGTTGCGGCGGATGGGGTCGCTGGGTGTGGTTCGGGCGGTGTCGTCGTTCTATGACACGGAGCCGGTGGGGTATCTGGAGCAGCCGAGGTTTTTGAATGGGGCGGCGGTGTTGGAGACTGAGTTGGAGCCGCTGGCGCTGTTGCATGGGATGCTGGCGGTGGAGCGGGCGATGGGGCGGGAGCGCGAGGGTGTCGCGGCGAAGGGGCCTCGGGTGATCGATCTGGATCTGCTTTTGTATGTGGACCAGGATGGGAGCGATGTAGTGATGGAGACGGATGAGTTGGTGCTGCCGCATCCTGAGATGCAGAGGCGGCGGTTTGTGCTGGAGCCGCTGGCGGAGATCGCGCCGCGGATGGTGCATCCGATGCTGCGGGTGACGGTGGCGGAGATGTTGGAGCGGGTCTAGTGGTTTCTGATTAGCGAGTGACTGATTCGCTGATATCTTTAGCCGATATCTAAGGCGGATGATGGGGCGATCCGGCAGGCGTGAGAATCGCTTTCTAAGCAGCGTGAGTGAGTCGGTGATTTGGCACCGATCTTGAATCGATTCTGGCGACATGCGGGCTGCTTAGGGGACTGATGTTGGGAGTGCCTTTGAAGTCAATGAGCGCTTTGCCTTCTTTGGCGTTTCGACCGATTTAATCTCTTCCCGCTCTGCTACAAAGGCAGAATGCGCGCTATTCTCTCCTGCTTGTTACTGCTTTTATTCTGCGGCCCCAAACTCGTCCTTGCTGAGGGAAACCCTTCGTGGACGACACCGATTGCTCCGTTTCGAATTGCTGACAATCTCTACTACGTGGGAAGCCAGGATCTTGCCAGCTACCTCGTCGTTACGCCAAAAGGAGATATTCTTATCAACGCGAATCTCGCGACCTCTCCATCGCAGATACGGGCGAGTGTGGAGGCGCTGGGTTTTCATTGGAGTGACATCAAAGTTCTGCTCAACGGCCAGGCGCACTTCGATCACATGGCTGGCGCGGCAGAGGTGGTTCGCGAGACACATGCGAAGAACATGGTGATGGACGGCGATGTGAGCGTCGTCGAGACCGGCGCACGGACGGACTTCTTATCGCCCTCGCCTAACATCCCCAGATACGCTCCTGTACACGTGGATCGCGTTCTCCATGATGGAGACACGGTAAGCCTGGGGGGTGTGACACTGACAGCCCACAAAACGGCCGGCCATACGCGCGGATGTACCACATGGACGATGCGCTCTCATCTTCCGGGAGAGCCAGCGGAGACGATTCGGAATATCGTCATCGTGGGAGGGACGGGTTTTTGGTCGGAGTATCACTTCGTTGCGACAGCCGGTCATCCTGTAAGCTACCCCGGCATCGCACAGGATTTCCAGCATACCTTTTCGACGTTGCGTGCTCTGCCCTGCGACGTATTTCTGGGAGCGCATGGTGGGTACTTCGACATGCTCACCAAACTGAAGCGCTATCCGCAGGATGGTCCCCGTGTTTTTATCGACCCTGTTGGTTATAAGGAGTACGTCGCTGACGCTCAGGAGACCTTCGAAAAGGCGCTAAGCAAACAGGAGGCGGCCGTGGCTCATTGATATTCCGCTCCAGCGGCTTTCGATGATTTGCTTAGACCTGTATTAGAGATCGGGTCAGAAGAGATCGTTTATCCAGAGGTGCCCGAAGGTGGAATACGTGCTTTGACCGCGATCATGTAGACTCGCTCCACTGAACTATTCAACTGCGGCCATCTCGGCGAAACGGAGCTTTTTATTGCCTGGCAGCTATGACCCATGGACTATCTTCGGATCGTTTTTAATCGCTTGTTTCGCCGGATATGTTGCGTTCGAATCCATCGATCACACGCAATTCAGCGATAAGCCGCGACGGTGGGCGGCGCTGGGCGGTTGCGCGCTCGGTCTCGGAATCTGGTCGATGCACTTTGTCGGCATGATTGCCTGGCGGCCGGAGTACCCCCTCTACTACTCCGTTGGCAGAACCCTGCTGTCGGTCTTGATCGCTGTCGTGGCCTCTATCTTCGCTATGCTCAGGGTTGTCCGCAATCTGCTCAGCGGCAAGTCCAGCTCCAGCCTGTTAGAGGCCATACTCGTCGGCTGCGGGATCTGCGCGATGCACTATGTCGGGATGTCAGCACTCGAGTTCAACAAGGGCGTGACGTGGCATCCTGGCTGGGTATTCCTTTCACTGGTCATTGCCATCGCTGCATCGTGGGCGGCGATGTATCTGCTCGAGCACAGCCGCAGCGAGGTCGCCAGTCCGAGCAGCAGACTGCTCGCTTCCATTGCTATCGCTCTGGCCATCTGCGGCATGCACTACGCCGGCATGGAAGCGTTCATGCCAAATGCGGGCAGCATCTGCGTATACCAACCGTTCTCTTTCAGCGGCGCGGTGCTGGCACGCATCGGCGGCGGAAACGCACTCTTATTCACCATTGCCTTGCTGCTCGCCTCCTACCGCGAGAAGAGCGTCTGGATTGAGATGGTCAGCGACTCGCACCTGCAGAGGTTAGAGACCGCCCGCAGGCTGGAAGAGATGGCGGTGATTGAAAAGATCGCCGCATCCATCGCGAGAGAGATCAGCAATCCTGTTGAAGCGGCGATGAACCATCTCGAACTGATCGACATGAATGAGCTTAGCGCCAGCGGACGCTTACACCGAACGGCAGCGCAACACGAGCTACGGCGCATCGCCGACATCGCCACGCACACCTCAAAGTTCTTTGTCCAGGGGGACGGACTTACTGCGGCTTCTATCCCGGAGCTCTTCGAATCGGTCGTTGCCCTGCTCCAGTCCCCTTTGCGCACCGCAGACATCGACGTACTGACAAGCTGTCCCCAGAACCTGCCTACTGTCCTTTGCTACGAAGGTGAGATCCGGCAGGTGATCGCTAACCTCGTCAGCAATGCCATCGACGCAATGCCTGAAGGCGGAACGATACGTCTGGGTGCTCAACCGGAGAAAGATGGCCTCATGGTCACGGTCGCAGACACCGGTATGGGTCTTCCTGCCGAACTCCGTGACAGGATCCTCAAACCCTTCTTCACGACGAAAGGCCTGAATGGTAGAGGCCTCGGCTTTTCCATCCTCTCTGAGGCTATCCGCCGCAGCGGCGGAAGCTCCACCTTCGCCAGCCCTGCTCCCGGATCCGACGTTGGCACGGAGTTCCGTTTTTTCCTGCCGTTCGATTGCCGCAAAGGCTGAGACCATTGGCTTACTTCGTCGAGGCGTTCTCCTTGATCTCCGGAGTTTTGATCTCTCGAATTTTGATGTTTCGGAACCACACGGGAAAGCCGTGGTCCTGCAGGAGGATGTATCCGCTGGTTGCTTGACCGTAGCCTGGGAAGACGTTGTACTTGCTCTCCGCGAGGATTGCCTTGAATTCTGGAGAGTCGCGATCGTACTCGAGTACCTTGACGCCGTTCAGCCAGTGTTCGCCGTGCTTACCGTGGACTACGATGCGGGCGGTGTTCCACTCGCCGACGGGCTTGATCGGCTTGTCGGCTGCGGCGGGGATCATGTCGTAGAGCGAGGCGACGGTGCGGTCTCCGTTCTTGCCTCGCTTCGCGTCCGGGTGCAGTGCGTCGTCGAGGATCTGGTACTCAAAGCCGATGGGTGAGCCGTGGCCGTTCTTCCAAGGCATCAGCGTCAGGTCGACGAAGTACATGATTCCAGAGTTCGCTCCTGGAGAGGTCTTGAAGTCTACGGACAGTTCAAAGTCTGAGTAGACGCGCGTGGTCACGATGTCGCCGCCGTTGCCGGACTCTTCGCCGCCGGTCTCTGTCACGGTGAGGGTGCCGTCTTTCACTGCCCATCCGGTTGTGGGGAATCCGCCGCCGCGCGCACTGGTCCAGCCGTCGTTCGTTTTGCCGTCGAAGAGAAGATGCCAGCCATCGGCCTTTTCCTTCGGTGTGAGTGTGTTCGTCTTCTGTGCTGAAGCCAAAGACACGAAGAGAGAGACACTCAGGGCGACGAGAGCGTGGGCTATTTTCATATGCAACAGCATAGCTTTCTTTGAGTACGGATTCGATGGATGCTATTTCGTTTTGGTGGCGTTATCGATTTTCTTTCAGGGGATGAGGAGTTCGGTTGCGGTAAGGGGTGGGACGGTGACGGTGAAGGTGTTGCCGGTGATGGGGAGTGTGGTGGAGGTGATGGCGGCGGTGGATTGGGTGGTGGCGATGCCGTAGCTGTACTGGGTTGCGGTGGTTCCGACGGTTCCGAGGGCGCTGCCGGTGATGGTGACCTGGACGGTGGAGGCGTTGGTGGGGTCGGAGTTGAGGAGGAGGACGCCCTGCTGGCCGTTGGCCTTGCTGGTGGCGTGGGCGATGAGGGCGGCGTTGGAGGAGGAGGTTAAGACGAGGGCGTCGCCTACGTTGGCGAGGAGATGGGCGAGCTGGATGCCGTAGAAGGCAGGGCCGGGGGCTTCGGTGCCGGTGGTGAGGTAGCTGCCGGTGGTGTCGTGGAGCTCGAGCCACTCGATGTTGGAGATGCCGGATTCGAGGCCGGAGAGGAACTCGTGGGCGGCGTAGAGGCCGGTGACGGTTGTGGGAACGCCTGCGGCGAGGGTGCCGTTGGCGTTGGTCTCGGTGAGGAAGATGGGGATGGTGGTGCCGTTGACGGGACAGTACTGGGCTAGTTGTCCGCGGATGGCGGTGACCATGGCGGGCATGTTGACCTGGGGGGAGTAGAGAAGCTCGTCGGCGGTGACGGCGTTGTAGGTGCCGGGGTAGTAGTGCTCGATGGCGAAGTCGAAGGTGGAGCTGGAGCAGACGGCGGTGAGAGCGGCCGGATTCCAAGTTGGGGGGATGGGGTCGACGGTGGGGGAGCTGAGGACGAGGCCGATCTTGATGGTGGGGTCTACGGCGCGCATGGCCTGGAGGTAGGCGATGGCGATGGTGCCGTAGGCGGTGGGGGAGAGAGCGGCGATTCCGGAGCGGCTGTCGTAGGTGCCGGTGTAGCCGGAGGGGTAGATATAGGGTGCGTGGAGGTCGGTTTCGACGCTGCTGCTGGAGTAGCCGTTGTAGTAGATCTCGTTGCCGAGCTCCCAGTACTGGATGCCGATGGGGGTGGGGTGGGTGAGACGGAGGAAGTTGTAGCCGTCGTCGGAGGCGAGGGGTGCGGAGGCGCGGAGGGTGGCCCAGAAGCCTACGGTCTTCCAGTCGAAGCCTACGGCGTCGAGGCCGATGACTTGAGTGTTGGAGGGGTCGCCGTTGGCGTAGGCGACCCAGGCGGCGGCCTCCTGGGGTTGGCCGCTGGTGTTGGGCTCGGAGCAGGAGTTGGGAGTGATGGTGCCGCCGCCCTGGGTGCCGGTGGAGCGTGTGCCTGCGGCGTTGGCGAGGCTGGTGCCGTAGTTGACGGTGATGATGGCCTGGGTGTTGGTGGCGGCGAGGGTCTTGAGGAAGGAGCCGAAGTCGGAGTTGGGCGCGAGGTAGCCGTTGGGTGTGACGTTGCAGGCGGGGACGGTTGAGGCGAAGAAGGGGGTGGTGGTGTACTGGGCCCAGTGGTAGGCGTCGGAGTAGGAGCCGCCGGGGTAGCGGAGGGTGGTGATGCCGGTTGTGTGGAGAAGGGCGGGGAGGGCGGCGGTGTCGGAGAGGCTGGTGTCGTAGACGGAGGTGTGGATGCCAAAGGCGGTTTGTGGGACGGTGGTGAGAGTGGTGGTGGTGTCGACGTGGACGACGGCGTCGATGACGTTGAGGGAGAGGGGGGCGATGATTGTTTGGTTGGGGGAGCTGCTGTCGGTGGCGGCGATTTCGATGGTGGTGATTCCGCTTGTGGCGGGAGTGCCGGTGGGTGTGCCGGAGATGCTGCCGTCGGGGTTGAGGGTGAGTCCGGTGGGGAGGGTTCCGTTGCTGATGGCGAAGGTGTAGGGGGCTGCGCCGCCGGTGAGGATGGGGGCCTGGGAGATCGGTGTGCCGATGATGGTTGGGATGGGAGTTGAGGGGTAGGAGAAGAGGAGAGGCAGGGGCTTGATGGTGAGGGAGAGGCTGGCGGTGAGGGTTCGCTGGGGGGTGCTGTTGTCTGCGACGAGGACGCTGAAGGCGGCGGTGCCGGAGAGGGTG
>NZ_LMUR01000022.1:77773-94354 GCF_009765825.1 Granulicella sp. L60
TCCGGAGAGAACGCCGGTGGTGGAGAGAGTGAGGCCGGTGGGGAGGCTGCTGCCGAAGGGCGTGAAGGTGTAGGGGAGGGTGCCGCCGGCGATCTGGATGGCGTTGTTGTAGGGAGAGCCGACGGTGGCTGGCGGGAGGGTGCTCGCAACGACTGTGAGGGGCGGGCCGATGGTCAGGGAGAAGGCCTGGGTGGCGAGGTTCTGGGGGGTGGATGCGTCGGCTACCTGCGCGACGAAGGGAAAGGTGCCGGGGGTGGTGGGGAGACCGCTTAGGCTGCCGGTGGGCGAGAGGGTGAAGCCGGTGGGGAGGGTGCTGCCTTCGGCGAGTGAGAAGGTGTAGGGCTGGAAGCCGTTTGTGGCTTGGAGATTGACGCGGTAGGGGGTGTCCAGATCGGCGTAGGGGAGGGTTTTGGTGGTGATGGAGACGGGTGTGACTGGGGTGTTCGGCGTGTCTGGAGGCGCGACTGGGGACGTGACTGGCGACGTATTGGAGGCGCAACCGGCGAGGAGAAGGCAGAGAAACAAAGGTGCCAGGGGGCAGAGAGATCTTTTGAGCATGAAGGGTGGTCTGGTGAAACGAGGCTGCGAGGTGTCAGTGTAGCGTGGCACGAGCGGTGGGGAAGTACACCATTTGTTTGATACGTAGCGAGTTGGTGACGAGAGGTGGAGGATATCGCCATAGAGAGCGATTCTTCGGTGGGTGTAGACCTGGAAGTTGCCTCAGGAGCGCTGAAATCCCTCGGTTTTATTGGGTTTTATGCCACAGTCAAAGGCTGGGGTATCCGGCCTAGGAAGAACAGACAAAAGCAGAAGCAGATCCCTGCGGGATTACAACAAAAGGACAAAACAAAAGGCAAACAACAGCAGGAACAAGTACAGACGCAGATCCCCTACGGGGATGACAAACAAAAGGGCAAACGAAACAGAACAAAACAAAGCAGGGCTTTGTCGATACAGGCTAGATGCGGATGGAGGTCTGGCTGATGGGTTGGTTGTTCCAGTGGGTGATCTGGTTGAGGGCTTGTTCGAGGGTGGTGACGACGGCGTTGGGGCGGCCGTTGCCGAAGCGTTCGGCGATGACGTCGGCGTCGTCGGTGGCGGTCCAGAGGCCTACGACGATGCGGTTGTGGGGCAGGTGGGCGCGTACGCGTTGGCAGGTGGCGCGGGCCTGGGAGAAGGCGAAGGGCGGAAGGGCAGAGACGAAGATGACGGTGCGCGGTTCTTTGGCGAGGCTGTCGAGGATCTCGGAGGAGACGGAGACGGCGGAGAGGAGGAGGGTGGGGTGGGCGGCCTGCTCCATGAGTTGGGCAAGCATGAGGGAGGTGAGCTCGTCGGCCTGGTCGCTGGCGGAGATGCAGATGACGGCGAAGTCGGTTGGGGCGGAGGCGGGGCGAATGGGTGTGGGGAGGGCGAGGGGTGGGGCGTCGGGTCCGCGATAGGGGGTGTATTCGGCGACGAGCTCGCTGATGCAGAGGAAGAAGAAGTTGCAGCGGACGTCGTCGAGGACGCCCTGGTGGCGGTCTTGTTCGACGAGGGAGAGGGCGGGAATGAGGACGGAGTCGTAGAGCTGGACGAGGGGTTTGCCGTTGAGGAAGTGGGCGGCGACGGAGCGGGCCTCGTGCTGGTCCATGGCGAGGAGGCGCTCGTAGAAGTGGGCGGGCGGGGATAGCTCGGCGTCGGTGCCAAGGAGGGTGTGGAGGAAGGACATCTGCGGGACGTAGCGTCCGAGGACGACGATGCAGACGGTGAGGGGGGTGGAGAGGACGAGGCCGGGCCATCCCCAGAGGAGCGTCCAGAAGATGGCCATGGCGAGGAGTGCGAGGGAGGAGATGCCGGTGCGTGAGCTGTAGAGCCAGGGCTCGAAGAAGTTGGTGGCGGTGAGCTCGAGGATGAGGAAGAGGACGATGATGAGGATGGGCTGCTGCCAGGAGGAGAAGAGGGCGATGGAGACGACGAGGGGAAGGACGAGGCCGGTGGCAGTGCCGACGTAGGGGATGACGCGGAGGATGCCGGCGATGGCTCCCCAGAGGGTGGCGTTGGGGACGCCGATGAGATAGAGGCCGGAGCCGAAGAGGATGCCGTAGGAGGCGTTGACGGCGGCCTGCATGACGAGATATTGGCTGATGCGGCTGGCGGCGTCCTGGAGGGCCTGGGTCATGAGGCTGATGCGTCCCATGCCGGCGAGCAGGAGGATACGGTGGCGCAGGTCTTCTCGCTTCATGAGCAGGTAGATGGTGAAGACGATGATGACGCCGAAGACTCCGATGGGCCGGAGGATGCGCATGAGGAGCTCGATGTTGGCTTGAAGCTGGCTGCGGCCGGGATCGACGACGCGGACGGGCTGGGCTTGATCGGAAGGTTGCTGGAGGAGAATGCCTGCGGTGTTTCCGGGCTGGGTGCGGGCTCCGATGCTGAGGTCTTCGCTGATGCCTTCCACGGCGTCGAAGGCTTTTTCGAGGGACTGTTCCTGGGTGGAGTGGACGCCGGCCATCTTCTTCTGGATGTTGAGGCGGTAGGCGGGGAGGGCCTGGGCGACGTCCATGAGCTGGTGGGCGACGACGTAGCCTACGCCGCAGATGCAGCCGAAGGCGAGGATGCCGGTGAGGGCGACGGCGATGACGCGGGGGACGCGGCGGGTCTCGAGCCGGGTGACGGCGGGCGCGAGGAGGAAGGCAAGGGTGAGGGCGAAGGCGAGCGGGACGAGAAGCTCGCGGGCGAAATAGAGGATGAATAGGATGACTGCGAGGAGGAGTACAGGTTCGCCCCTGGGTAAGTCGGTGCTGCGTGTGGGAGACATGTTACCTCGCAAAAACGGTCCGGTATCCGGGCAAGGATACACGATTAGAGGACGAGGAGGATGGATTGAACTGTGCGGAGGAGACGAGATGAGCAGTGGGGGTTACAAATGTCGGGCTACAAATTCGAGATTAAAAATTTGGAGAGGGGCGGAGAGAATGTCGTAGGCTGGTGTTCGGTATGGCTGTGGTGGAGGATGTACGACGATGACGCAGGTAGTGAGTTCGGCAGAGCGTTTTGCGCAGGGGCAGGATCGCCGCAAACAGATGCGTCGCGTTGAGCATAAGACGTGGAAGGGGAAGGATCGGCGGGAGAGCGCGCTGAGACTGCTGAGGGCATCTACGCGTGGGCGGGTGCCGGCACTGGTGGCGCTGAAGAATCAGTTGATGGCGGTTTCGCCGTTCGGGTACTTTCGCGGGGCGGTGCCGGTGATGGCGTACGACCTTTCGCTGATTTCGAATACGGGGATATGCAATCAGCTGTGCGGGGATGCGCATGTGCGGAACCTGGGGGCGTTTGCAGGGCCGGATGGGCGGATCGTCTTCGACATTAACGACTTCGACGAGACGATCGTTGCGCCGTTTGAGTGGGACGTGAAGCGGATGGCGGTGAGCCTGGTGCTGGCGAGTCGCGAGGCGGGAGGGAAGGACCTGCAGGGAAGCGAAGCTGCGTCGGTGTTTCTGGCGAGCTACCGGGCCAGCATGACGGCGTTTGCGAAGATGCCGGTGCTGGAGGTGGCTCGGTACCAGGTGCGGCGGTTGGGGAGTGTTTCGCCGGTGGGTGGGATTCTGCGGATGGCGGAGCGGGCTACTCCGGCGCATACGCTGGCGACGCTGACGGAGGTGAAGAAGGGTGTGATGGGCGGTGGACCGCAGAGGATCTTCAAGACGATACCGCCGACGCTGAAGAGGGTGACGGGTGTGGCGGCGGACAAGGTGGTGGGTTCGCTGAAGATGTATGCGGGAAGTCTGCAGCCGGAGCGAAGGCACTTTCTGGCGCAGTACAAGGTGGTGGATGTGGCGTTCAAGGTAGTGGGGACGGGGTCGGTGGGTCTGCGCGACTACGTGGTTTTTATGGAGGGCAATGGAGCGAAGGATCCGCTGTTTCTGCAGATCAAGGAGGAGGTCGCGTCGGGGTATGCGGCTTATGTCGGCCGTCCGGCTGTGAAGAGCGGACGCGGACATGAGGGGCAGCGGGTGGTGAATGGGGAGCGGGCGATGCAGCTGCAGTCGGATCCGTTTCTGGGATGGACGACGATGGATGGGCGGGATTACCTGGTGCGTCAGTTGAACGATCACAAGGCTTCGATCAAACTGGCGGAGTTGAAGGAGTCGGAGCTGGTGGAGTATGCGGCGGTGTGTGGGGAGATGCTGGCGCGAGGGCATGCGCGGGCGGGCGATGCCGCGATGGTGGCGGGGTATATGGGTTCGTCGGGACGCTTCGACGATGCGGTGTGTGCGTTCGCGGAGGGGTATGCGAATCAGACGGAGGCGGATTGGAAGGAGCTGGTGCGGTCGCTGAAGACTACGGGGAAGAAGGCTGTGGGGAAGAAGACGGCGAAGTGAGGATGGTCATTCGCTGCTAGTGCAGGACGACCGTGTCCTGGTCTTCGCTCTCGACCATCTGCCGGATGCCGGCACGGCCCACCAACAGAACGACCAATGCGACCAGAGCTGTCGATGAGAGCAGCGAGACCACGGAGCTGGCGCCGAGCACGCCGATGCCCATGGAGATGAGTGCGCCTGTTCCTGTCTGCAGGCAGCCGAGTAACGCCGAGGCTCGGCCTGCGTGGCGTGAGTATGGAGCGAGGGCCAGTGCGGCTGAGTTGGGATAGGTCAGCCCTATGCAGGAGAGGAAGAAAAAGAAGAGCACCAGTGTCGCCTTGAGGCCGACGATGTGGCTGCGCATACCGGCGAAGAAGACTGCTCCTATGAGGACTTGTGCGACGAGCGCGACAAAGAAGATCTGGCGGCTGGTGAACCGGCGCAACAGGAAGACGTTCATCTGGTTGCCACCGATGAAGCCCATCACGAGCACAGCGAAGATAATGCCGAATGCTTTGGTTCCCATGTGAAAGCCATCCATGAAGATGATGGGCGCGCCGGCGACGAAGGCAAATAATCCGGCGAAGGAGAACCCGCCTGCGAGGGTGTAGGTGATGAACTGCGGTTCTTTGAGAATGTTCCAGAAGCCCCTCAGCATTGGTCCTGGACGCAGGGAGATGGAGTGATCCGGCTCATGGCCTTCGGGCAGCAGAAAGAATGTAACTGCGAGAATTACAAATGCGATTGCTGCGAGGAGAACAAAGATCCAACGCCATCCCAGAGCGACGATCAGCAGGCTGCCGATGGTGGGCGCGAGCAGCGGGGAGACGCCGATCATAAGGAAGAGGAGGGAGAAGATCTTGGCGCTCTCTTTTACGGGAAAGAAGTCACGGACCATTGCGATGGCACCGACCTGCGCAACGCATCCGCCCAGTGCCTCGAAGAGGCGGAGTGTGACAAACGCTCTGAGGCTGGGGGCCATGGCGCAACCGAGGGAGCACAGGACGTAAACGATGAGTCCGATATAAAGCGGGCGTTTTCTTCCGAAGCGGTCCAACAGCGGGCCGTAGATCATCTGCCCCAAGGCAAAGCCCACAAAGTAGGTGGAGAGCGAGAGTGAGATCTGCGGGGTGCTCGTTTTGAACTCTGCGGCGATGGTGGAGAAGGCCGGCAGATACATATCAACAGCGAAGGGAGTGACTACGCAGAGCGCACCGAGCAGCACGATGATCCAGGTGTTGTGACGGGTGAGATGCGCCATCTGAGCGGGTGTACTCCTCTGGAGAGAGTTCAGTGTGAGCTTGAGAGAGTGCTTCTCAAGCTAAATGTTTAGAGCAAAGACACTATTGGGGAGCGCTGTACTCATCATAAATCTTTCGCAGCGGCGAGCAGATGCTCCCCGACGTATGCGATGAAGTTGCTCGCATATTCCAACGTTGCTATCCGATGAGTTGTAGATGAATTTAATTTACAGGCTGGGGTTGGCTTGCGGTGCGTTGAGCGAGGATGAGGCCGATGAGGAGCATGGCCGCTGAGACGAAGAACGGGGTTCCGGGCAGATGCACGATGGCGTCGGGGCCGATGGATCTGCTGAAGATGTAGGTGAAGAAGGCGGGGCCGATGAGGCCGGCGATTCCGCGGAGGCTGTTGATGGCGCCTTGCAACTGGCCTTGCTCGGAGGGGCCGGTCTTGCGCGAGAGGATGCTCTGCGCGGCAGGCCAGGTGAAGGACATGAGGTTGAGCAGGGGGATGCCGAGCCAGAAGAGGACGCCGGTTTTGGATAGGCCGAACATGGTGTAGCCGATGGCTCCGCCGATGAGGCCAAAGCTCATGGCTCCGCGCTCGCCGATCTTTGCGATGATGGGTTTGATGAAGAGAACGCCGTAGATGGCGGTGCAGATGCCGATGGCGGCGAGTGAGAATCCGACGGTGCGGTCGGTCCAGTGGAAGCGGTAGTCGGCGTAGATGACGTAGACGTTCATCAGGGATTGCTGCGCGATGTAGCCGAGGAGAAGCAAGGCGGCGATGTCGAGCATGGAGCTGTTGTTGAGCAGGTTGAGGGAGCCGACGGGGTTGGCGCGCTTCCATGAGAAGGGGCTGCGGTTCTCTTTGGAGAGGGACTCGGGCAGGACGAAGAGGCCGTAGAGTCCGTTGATGAGGCTGAGCGCTCCGGCAACGAGGAAGGGCAGGCGGGGGTTGACGTTGCCGAGGAGTCCGCCCATGGCAGGGCCGAGGACGAAGCCGATTCCGAAGGCTGCGTTCAACATGCCGAAGGCTGCGGCGCGGCGCTCGCTTGGGGTGACGTCGGCCATGTAGGCCATGGCGGTGGGGATGCTGGATGCGGTGAGGCCGGAGATGACGCGGCCGACGAAGAGCCAACCGAGCACGGGCGCCCAGGCCATGAGGATGTAGTCGAGGCCCATACCGAAGTTGGAGAGGAGCACGACGGGGCGGCGGCCGAAGCGGTCGGAGAGCGAGCCGAGAACGGGTGACAGGAAGAACTGCATGGCGGCGAAGATGGTTCCGAAGATGCCGAGCATGCGGGCCGCGCTGGAGGTGTCGCCGTGGAGGAAGCCTTCGATGAGGCGTGGCAGGACAGGGGCGATCATGCCGAGGGCGAGCATGTCGAGTGTGACGGTGAAGAAGATAAAGGCTGCGGCGGCGCGGCGGCCTGCGGGTGGGCCGGGCGTGAGGGCGACGTCGGGGGAGACGAGTTCGGGCTCGGTGAGGAGGGGATCTGGCGTGATGTTCTGCGCGGGCGAGTTTTGCGGCGAATCGGCCATGCGATTGACGGCTAGTCTACGTGAGTTTTACGGGGTTTTTCTGGATATTTCAGCGATATTTCAGAGGTAAACGGGCTGGAGCAAGTCCTGTTGGGTTGCGGGCTCGTCTGAATCATCAGGCGCGCGGATTGGCTGGAGGTCGTTGCCGGCGTGTTGTACTGGTTTGGTGGTGAGGGATGTGATCTTCGGCTGCCGCGCAGGGGATGAGACGGAATGGGATCTGTTGCACGGATGATGATATTGACTTGCCTGTTGGCGGCTGGAAGTTCGCTGGCGCAGAGCTCGAACGCGGCGCGGCAGGTGGTGGAGACGATGCTGGCGCATGAGAACGATCCAGCGGAGCATCGGATTAAGTACATGTATCTGTCGGAGGAGCGTTCGGAGCGGACGGGCGAGCACTTGTGGCAGGAGCGCGTGGTGGAGACTTCGGTGGGGAAGGTGCGGCTACTGTTGGCTGAGGATGGCAGGCCGCTGAGTGCGGAGCGTGCGGCTGCGGAGAGAGAGCGGCTGGCGCAGATTGTTGCGCGTCCGGAGGAGTTTCAGCGGCGGGAGCAGTCGATGATGAACGATGAGATTCACGCGGAGCAGATGCTGACGCTGCTGCGGAAGGCGTTCTTGTTCGATGATCCGCAGGCGCAGGGTGCGGTGATTCGGATCGGCTATCGGCCCGACCCGGGGTATCAGCCGCGAACGCTGGAGGAGCGCGTGCTGCATGGGATGGCGGGAGAGATTCTTGTGGACCAGCAGACGATGGAGCTGCGCAGGATTGCAGGGAAGATGCCGACGGATGTGAGCCTGGGCTACGGTTTTTTGGGGACAGTGCACGCGGGCAGCAGCTTCGATACGACGCATGAGATGGAGCCGGGCAGCGAATGGAAGTCGTCGGTAGTGGATACGGCGATCGATGGGAAGGCGATGCTCTTCAAAGAGATCAGCAAGAATGCGCATACGGTGCATAGCGAGTTCAAACCGCTGCCGGATGGGATGACGCTCGCGCAGGTTGTCGCGATGCTGGAGCGATGACTTTCTGAGTGCGACGGCGAGATGCGGTGTGAAATTGTGCTTAGGCTGCGGCGACGCGCTGGATGAGATTGTTCTGCTCTTTCTGTGATTCGGCACCGATGGTGAAGGCGTCGAGTACGCCTGTGCCGAGTGCATAGCGGATCGCTTCGGAGGGTTTGTTGCGGAGATCGCCCTGGCCGAGGATCTTCATGCCTACGATTCCCTTGCCCTGGGCGCGCATCTGCTTGATGACGCCGATGACGGTCTCGGGGTCGGCGTCCATGTGGGAGCCGATGGGGTTGAGACGCACGAGATCAACTTCAACCCATGGGGCTGCGGCTGCGGCTCGCAACGCAGGGAGGCTGTGGCAGGAGACGCCGTGCGCGCGGATGACGCCTTTGTGTTTTGCTTCGGAGAGGACGTCCATGATTCCGCGGTAGCGCGTGGTCCAGTCGCCCTCGGTGACGCAGTGGATGAGAACGATGTCGATGTAGTCGACGCCGAGCTCTTTGCGGAAGCGGTCTAGATCGGCGCGGACGCCGGCGGGGTCGCGGTTGTCGGTCTTGGTGAGGACGGTTACTTCGTCGCGGGGAATGTGTTTGAGGGCTTCGGCGATGTAGGGATGGCTGCCGTAAGAGTCGGCGGAGTCGAAGAAGCGGAGGCCGTTGTCGTGGTAGCCGTTGAGGAGAAGCGTGGTGAGAGGCGAGTTGCCGAGGCGGGTCTGGTTGGAGGCGCCGCCGTAGCCGATGGTGCCTGTTCCCATGGCTAATCGGCTGGTGCGGATGCCGGTGTTGCCGAGGACGATTTCGTCGTGCGCTTGAAATTTTTGGGGTAAGGGATCCGGATCGTTGAGCGCGGCGCGAGCCACGGATGATCGAGAGAGCAGGGCGACACCCAGCGTACGGGCCGTGCGGCGAAGGAAGTCTCTCCTTAGCATGGCGCGATCTCCTTACGGATACGATACGCCGATCCATGCATGAGGAAAAGCGTGGGCCGGGTTGTTGCGAAGCTTAGGCGATGACCTCGAAGGGACGCATCATGTCGTTGGACTCGTGTTCGAGAACGTGGCAGTGGTAGAGGTACTTGCCGGGGTAGCCTTCGAAGCGGGCGATGATGCGGGTGATGGATTTGGGTGGACACTGTATGGTGTCCTTCCAGCCGGCTTCGCCTGGAGATGGGGGGACGGCGTCGGCGGTGAAGCGGAGTTTCTTGTACATGAGGTAGTCGAAGGGGTCGAAACGACGGCGGTCGAGGAGCTGGAAGCGCACCAGGTGGAGGTGCATGGGGTGGGTGTCTTCGGTGAGGTTGACGAACTCCCAGATCTCGGTGGTGTTGAGCTTCGGAGTTTCAGTGACGGGCTCGTGCCAGTGCTGACGGTTCAGGAGCATGATCATCGGGTTGCCGACTTTGTCCTGATACTCGTTGAGCGTGATGGTGCGGGTGGTGAGTGCGTCGGATTCGGGTATGCGTTCTATGGTTCGGAGTGAGCGAGGGACAGAGGGGGAGGCTGGGGCGGAGGATTGTTTTGCTACGCGGAGCTGCAGGATGTCGAGGCCGCCGTTGCGGAGATGGATGGTCTGTCCGGCGGAGTGGCTGAAGTCGATGAGCAGGTCGGCGCGCTCTGCGGGTCCGAAGGTGAGGTGTGAGATATCGGCAGGTGCACGGAGCAGGCCCTGATCGCTGCCGATCTGGGTGAGGGGCTGCTGGTTGTCCAAGGAGAGATTGAAGAAGCGGCTGTTGGCGGTGTTCAGCAGGCGGAAGCGATAGAGACGCGGCTCGACTTCGAGGAAGGGGCGGATCTTGCCGTTGATGAGAATGGCATCGCCGGCGAACTCGGGAACCCAGGGGTGGTCGGGATCGCCTGAGGTGGGGTAGAAGAGCTGGCCATCGGCGGTGAGGTCGCGATCGTAGAGGGTGAGCGGAATCTCGTACTTGCCGGAGGGGAGATGGAGGGAGTCTTCCACTTGGTCGCGGATAAGGAACATGCCGAAGAGGCCGGCGTAGCTGTTGAGGCGGGTGAGGCCCATGGCGTGGTCGTGATACCAGAGGGTGGCCGCGTCCTGCTGGAGGGGGTAGTGGCAGGTGCGGCTCTTGCCAGTGGCGAACCAGTCTGTGGGGTAGCCATCGTCTTTGGATGGGACGCGTGCGCCGTGGAGGTGGGCGATGGTGCGGACGTCGGGGATGTCGTGGCCGCATCCGTGGAGGCTGTGATCGATGGGCAGGAAGTGCTGGGTGGGGAGATTGTTAACCCACTCGATCCGGAGGGGATGGCCGCTGCGGGCTTCGATGAGGGGAGCGAGTGCTGTGGGACCGTAGCTCCACATGCGGGTGGGGGCGACGTCGCGATGGATGCGGGCGTGGATCTCGCGCATGGTGATGCGGAGTTTGGCATTGGACGCTGTTGGACGGAGGATCTCGGGGAGGGGGAGCGGATCGACGAAGGGTGGAAGCTCCAGGACGTGCAGCATGGGAGCGGTGGCGCCTTCGGCATTGGGGCGGGGCTGGGATGTTGTCTGCGACATGGCTTGCATGTCGTGGTGCATGCCGGATGCCATGCCCTGCATCTGCGGCTGACTCTGTAACTGGGAGAAGCTGCGGCGGGAGCTGTAGAAGAGACTTAGTGCGGCGGTCTGCTGGAGGAAGCGGCGGCGTGAAGAGAGGAACGAAGTGGAATCTGACAACGGGCGGGACTCCGAATAAGTGACGGTACAAAAAGAAGCACGCACTCCGGTAGTGGGAGTGCGTGCTTTTACGCTACAGCAGGATTGTGAAGTTTCTGTAAACCGGCGCTGCTAGTTGCCTGTGGTGACCTGGCCGGTGGTGGGGCTGAGCAGAACGACGTTGGGGTTTGGCGGAGCGGCCCCGTTGCTGAAGTCGAACATATTGGTGAGAGGACCAGCGATGCTGTCGAAGGAGCCGTTGCCGATACGTGCGCTGGAGGCGAAGGTGTCTTCGATGAAGCGGGTGATGGAGGACTGATCGGTAACGGTGGAGTCGATGACGTTCTTCTTAGCCCAGGGCGAGATAACCATGAGCGGAAGACGGGGACCGTAGCCGCAACGGCCCTGGACGGGGTTGGTGGTGGCGACGCCCGCAAGAGCGTTGGCTCCGTTGGCAGTCGAGGTGCTGCAGACTCCGGTGCTGGTGTAGAAGTCCTGCGAGGAGTTGGATCCGTTGACGATGTTATTGAGATGGTCATACCAGCCGTCGGAGTCGTCGTAGGCGATGATGATGGCAGTGCTGGACCAGAACTGCGACGACTGGATGGCATTGATCATGTTGACGACGAAAGTCTGCTCGTCGAGCGGGTCAGAGTAGCCAGCGTGAGCGTCCTGGTAGCCGGGGGCCTTGAGGAAGCTGACGGCGGGCATGTTGCCTGCGGCGAGCGCATCGGTGAAGTCATGCGTGTCGTACTGGTGGTTGGCAGCATCGGTAGTGCCGATAGCGGCAACCGAGCCGGGACGAGCGTGGGTCAGATTCTGCGTGGTTTTGTAGTACTGGAAGGGCTCGTGGTGCTGGATGTAATCGTTCTTCTTGGTGTTGGTGATCTTGGAGGTGGTGGTGCGGTTGCAGCCTGTTGACCCGTCGGCGTTGGTGACGGTAAGGTCGAAGCCGCCTTCGAAGAAGCCCCAGGTTACGTTGGCTGCGTTGAGGATGTCGCCGACGTTTTTGCCGGTCATGCTGATGGTGCCGGTGCCGGAGCAGATGTCGCCGGTCGGGTCTGCGTCACCGTTGTCGGTGAGGCCGCCCTGGCCGTCGGCGACGGTGGCGCCGGAGTTGTCGGTGTCGATGGCGCCGTTGGTCTGGCCGGAGATGAGGTTGAGGGCACCGGTGGTAGAGGGACCGAATGTGGTGCCGAAGGAGTGGTCGTTGAGCGCGTAGTGCTGGGCGTAGTTCCACATTGCGGTGACGGTGTTGCCGTCGTAGTAGCCCATGGTGAGGCCGTTGGTGTTGGTGATGGCGGCGGCTCCGGTGGAGGCGGTGAGGGTAGCGCCGTTCGGGGTGCCGACGGAGAGCGGAAAGAGGTCCATCTTGCCGTTATCGAAGGCCATCTGCTCCGGACCGTAGTCGTGATCCTGGTCGGCGGTGGCTGCCTGTGCGACATCGAGGCGGAAGGGGTTGGAGGCTCCGGCGCCGTTGGCTGGATTGAGGTTCGGATTCACAGCCGCGACCTTCGTGAGGTTATTGGGCGTTGCAGTTCCTGCGACAGCGGTGAACTTGGAGGAGTTGGCCGGCAGGTTTGCGGCGAGAGGATAGGTGCCGAAGTAGTGGTCGAAGGAGATGTTCTCGCCGAAGATGACGACGACGTGCTTGATGGCTGCCTGCTGAGTGGTTGGAGTAACGACGACAGGAGGAGTGGTGTTGCTATTGCCGTTGCCGGGAGGATTGCTGACTACGCCCTGGCCGCAGCCACTTAGGATGAGGGTCGAAGACAACGAGAGGGCGAGAATTTTCCGAATCATTTTGTAAGGCCTCAGAAGTTGGAAAGATGCGTTGCACCTTATTCTTAGGCTTGGGTGTGTCTGAATATGTGAATTGAATTTGAATGCCAGATGAATTAATGCAAATGGAACATGACGGCGGGCCGGTTGATGCGTCGTAAGGGGTGCTGTGCCGCGTTGCCCATACAATTTGAAGAATGGGATTTTCATTTGAGGTTGTTGGGGCTAAGGCTGCTGAGTCTGGCGCTGCCGGGGTGGCCGGGGGTGGGGGACGTCGAGGGCGGCTGGCGCTGCCGCATGGTGTGGTGGAGACTCCGGTGTTCATGCCGGTGGGTACGGTGGCGTCGGTGAAGGCGGTGGAGCAGGGGGTGCTGGAGGGGATTGGGCCGGAGGATGTGGGGGCGCAGATCATCCTGGCGAATACGTACCACCTGTATCTGAGGCCGGGACATGAGTTGGTGCGGCGAATGGGCGGGGTGCATCGGTTCATGAGCTGGGAGCGGCCGATGCTGACGGACTCGGGCGGGTTCCAGGTGTTCAGCCTGAGCGGGCTGCGGAAGGTGACCTCAGAGGGAGTGGAGTTCCGGTCGCATCTGGATGGGAGCAAGCACTTCTTCTCGCCGGAGCACTCGATGGATGTGCAGATTGCGCTGGGGGCCGATATTGCGATGGTCTTCGACGAGTGCGTGGAGACGCCGGCGACGTGGGAGCGGACGCGGGAGTCGATGGGACTGACGCATGCGTGGGCGCAGCGGTCGAAGGATCGTTTTGAAGCGGAGAAGCACAGGGCGCCGTGGTTTGCGGAGCGTGAGGGTGCGACGCAGAGCCTGTTCGGGATTGTGCAGGGCGGGATGTACGCGGATTTGAGGCGGGAGTCGGCGGCGCGGCTGGTGGAGATGGAGCTGCCGGGGTATGCGATCGGTGGGCTGGCGGTGGGGGAGCCGCGGGAGGTGACGCGGGAGATGATTGCGCGGACGCTGGAGTGTCTGCCGAAGGACAAGCCGCGGTATGTGATGGGGGTGGGGTATCCGGATGAGATCGAGGAGTACGCGAAGATGGGGGTGGACATGATGGACTGCGTGCTGCCGACGCGGGCGGGGCGGCATGGGCTGGTGTTCGCGCGGCAGGATGGGGCGGTGGTGCGGATGAACATCAAGCGCAAGGAGTATGCGGAGGACCAGGGGCCGATTGACGCGGAGTGTGGCTGCATGGTGTGCAGACGGTACACGCGGGCTTATCTGCGGCACCTGTTTGTGGCCGGGGAGGCGTTGAGCGCGACGCTGAACTCGGTGCATAATCTGCACTTTTATCTGGCGACGATGGATCGGGTGCGCCGAGAGCTGGCGGGTGGCTCTGCAGTCTAACGCTCGCTCGGGGTACCCCCACCCCCTGGGGGGTACCCCGAGCTAAGTGGTTTATTTATATAGATATGTAAAAATGGCTCCTTGCAAAAATGTGTAAATAAAGGGTTTACGGGTAAATATTTCTTTCTAAACGGGTTAGGTGCAAAAAAGAGGAAGCCCGCTGAGTGCGGGCTTCCTCTTTTTGTCTCTAGCTCAATTATACAAGCGGGATAGAAACTCATCGGCACTGCGGATCTTGCTTGTTTTGTGTGGGTTGAGAGGAGTTGGGGCTTGACAGCTCTTTTCCTCTCTCGATGAATGCCCCCTATCTCGGCTTACCGTCGTTTCCTCCCCGGTTTCCTCCGGAGGGACGACTTCCTCCGGAGGGACGACTTCCTCCGGAGGGACGACTTCCTCCGGAGGGACGTGCGGCGGACGCGGGTCTTTGGGGTGCGGGTCTGCTTTGGGGCTTGGGTCTTGCCGTGTGCTGGTTGCCGGCTGGACGGGTTTGGGTGGGGCGTGGTTGAGCCGGTCTGGTCTGGTTGCCGGGGCTGGGACGAGTTCCGGGCGTGCCACCTGGTCTGGTGCCTGGCGTGCCGCCGGGTCTGGTGCCTGGGGTCCCTCCGGGGCGAGTTCCCGGTGTTCCAGGTCGATTGCCCGGTGTTCCTCCAGGTCGATTGCCTGGTGTACCTGGCCTGTTGCCCGGCGTACCTGGTCTATTGCCTGGTGTACCAGGCCGGTTGCCGGGATTGCCGGGATTGCCGGGTCTATTGCCTGGGGTGCCTGGGCGGTTGCCGGGGTTGCTGCCGCCGGGACGTGTGCCGGGGCGGGTGCCAGGACGATTACCGGGGCGGCTGAAGCCGGGGCGGTTGGCGTTGTTGGGCGGGCGGTAGTTGCGCGGGCGATAGTTCCAGTTGCCGCCGAATCCGGGGCGGTTTCCGTAGACTACGGGGCGCGGGCGATAGTAGGGTCTTGGCGGACGATAGCCGCCGTGCCATCCACCCCAGGGGCCGTGGTTGTAGTAGATGCTGCGGCCTCCCCAGTTCCATCCCCAGCCGCCCCATCCCCAAGGCTGGTTGTTGACGAGGAGGGCTCCGATGCCGATGCCTACGCCGAAGCCGAGGAGGGTGGAGGCGACGACAGCGCCGGTGCTTGGACCGGCGTAGACGACGGTGGGGTCGTACTGCGGGAGGTAGACGACATCCGGGTTGGCGGGCTGGATGACGTAGACGGGTGCGCCGGAGGCCTGCTGGACTTCGACCTGCTGCTGCGGGGTGCTGCGGAGCGCGCCGGAGGTGTAGGCCTGGGAGCGGAGGCGCTGGATGGAGGCGGCGACCTCGGCCTGATTGGTGGAGACGGCCTCGCCGATGGCGGCGTAGTCGTCGATGTTCTCGGCCATCATCTCGATGACGGAGGGAAAGTTGACGAGGGCGATGAAGGCGGGGTCGAAGCCCTGCTGCTGGGCGGCGTCGGTGAGGGCGGCTCCGGTGAGGCCCTTGTTGGTGGCGAGCCAGTTATCGACGTCGAGGATCTCCTGCGGGTTGGTGGAGGCCGTGGTGATCTGGGCGAGGATGGTGTCGGGATAGAGGGCAACCGGGGCGAGGAGCTGGTCGAGCTCTTGCGGGGTAGGGGGCGGCGGTGGAGCTGTTTGGGCCTGAAGGATGGGTGCGAAGGCCTGGAAGAGAAGGAGGGTGATGAGAAAGAGTGCGGCGGTGATGCTGGGTTTTCTTTGCATGCTGGCCTCGTCGATAGGTGCCGCTATGTAATTGGTCCGTCTAGCCCGTGCCGAACAAGAGTAGAACGTCTTTGCGAAAACTACTACCCGGCGGAGGAAGTTTTTTTGCTGGGAAGGGATGGATGTTTTCTGGATGCCCTGCGGGGTGGTGCGCTCATTCCTGGTGATGTCAAGCTATGGCATGATGCGAAACTGGGCCGGAGGTGATGCGAGATATGGAGAGAGTATTGGCACGTTGAGCGTATTGCGGGTCCTTCGACTGCGCCTCTCGCGATAAAACTGCGAGAGGCTTCGCTCAGGATGACGCTTCTATTGCAATCCATACGTCCCATTAATTTCGCTAGGATGACGCTTCTATCAATCCATACTTTCTGCGAACGGGTGGTTGGGTTATGGGACGAAGCCGGCGGCTTTGAGGGACTTATAGTTGTCGAGCTCGTTGGCTTTTTTGAGCATGTCTTCGACCTGGGCGGGGGTGTCGTGGGGGGCGAAGGGCTGGGCTGAGTCGGCGATGGCATAGGCGGTGGCGGCGGTGGTGGCGACGCCCTGGGTGAGATCGGCCTGGACGACGGAGTCGAAGGTGTCGGAGGCCTGGTGGTGGAGCTTGAAGTACTTGTCGACGTCGTTCCAGAGGACGAGGGTGGGGACGCCGAAGACGTCGAAGCCGGCGTGGTCGGTCTCGAAGAGGAACTCGGTGTCGGGGTTGGTGCCGCTGGAGCCGAGGCCGGCGAGGAGGGGTTCGATGGGGGCGAGGGCGTCTTTTTCGTCGGCGCGGCCCATGAGGTACCAGCCTTTGGAGGGCTGGGCTCCGGTGTCGGAGATGAGGACGGCGTCGATGGAGGGCATGTCTGCGAGATGTTTTTTGGAGTAGGCGTTGGAGCCGACGAGGCCTTCTTCTTCGCCGCCGAAGAGGATGAAGCGCATGGTGCGGCGGGG
>NZ_LMUR01000022.1:94470-97972 GCF_009765825.1 Granulicella sp. L60
TACGTCGAGGACGGTGGCGACGCCGGTGCCGTTGTCCTGAGCGCCGGTGCCGGGGTGCCAGGAGTCGAGGTGGGCGCCGACGATGACGACGGAGCTGGGATCTTCGCGGCCGGGGATCTCGGCGATGACGTTGTCGACCTCGGCGGCGGGACGGATGCGGTTTTTGAAGGCAAAGTGGACGGTGACGGAGCCGGTTTCGAGGAGGCGTTTGATGAGGAGCTCGTCTTCGAGGCCGATCTGGGCGACGGGGAAGGCGGCGAGTTCGCCGTTGAAACTGAGGGAGCCGGCGTTCTGGGTGCCGTTGGCGCTGCCGGTCATGAGGACGGCTTTGGGGGCGAGGGTGTTGATGACGCCGATGGCCTTGAGGAGATCGCCGATGGGGGCGTGTTCGCCGAAGCTGGCGTTGTCGATGAGGACGATGGAGCCGGCGATTTTATCTTTTACTGCGTTGAGTTTTTCGATGGGAAGGAGCTGGCTGACGTAGTAGACGGAGCCGGTGACGCCTTCGGCGGGGGTGGAGGGACTCCAACCGGCGGAGTAGATGTGGAGGGGCTGGGTGCGCGGGGTGAGGATGGAGCCGGTGGCTGGGGTCTCGGGCTCCCATAGTGCGGGCATGTGGAAGGTTTCGGTGTGGACGTTTTTGAGGCCGAGGGAGTGGAACTGCTCGGTGGCCCAGGAGACGGCGTGGACGTAGTTGTCGGAGCCGGTGAGGCGGGGGCCGATGTTGTCGGCGAGGTGGCGGTCGTAGTCGTAGGCTTTGCCGTTGACGAGGATGTCGCCGATGAGTTTGGAGACGGCGGCGCGGGTCTCGGGGGAGACGGGAGCGGGGGCTGGTGGTGTTACGGGAGTCTGTGCGAGGGCGCAGGAAGACGCGAGAAGGGATGCAAGAACGGCGGTAAGAAGACGCATGGGGGTAACGGTATCACGCGGCTATCGGCTTTGATAATGGGGATTTTGGTGGTTGAACGGTGCGGTTATTCGGCGGGGAGGCGGAGGGTGGCGTGGTCGAGATGGAGTTCGAGGCAGAGGGCTTCGACGACGAGGTTGTGGTCTTCGCGCTGAGGGAGGCCGGAGACGGTGATGGCTCCGATGATGCCGGCGTGGTGGACGTGGATGGGGAAGCAGCCTCCGTGGGCGGCGTAGTCGGCTTCGGGGAGGTTGTAGCGGTCTTCGAAGGTGCGGCCGGAGTGTGCAAGCTCGAGGCCGATGGCGTAAGAGCTGCGATGGAAGCGGGCGACGACGTTGACTTTGCGCTGGACCCAACGCTGGTTGTCGGGGGTGGTTCCGGCGAGGGCGGTGTAGAAGAGTGGCTGGTGGGGCTGGCCGAAGCGGCGGATGTCGATGACGATGGATTGGGCGCGCGAGATGGCGAGGTCGCGGAGGGAGTTGCCGAGGCGCCAGGCGGTGTCGGGGTCGAAGGCGGGGAGATGGAGTTCGGACTCCTGGCGGGCGATGAGGTCGAGGTCCTGGGGGATCGGCATGGGGTCTCCGTTGGTTGTGCGTTGAACGGTGGTGGTGTTGTTGGAAGCGTGGTGGTGTGGGTGGAGCGTGATGGTTTTGTTGGTTGCTATTTTTGTTGTCGTAGGCTTCGAGGGTGTCTCTTTGTGTTTGAGACTATCTCTGTCTTCGTCTGTCATTGAGAGTAAAGATTGGGCTTGTGGGCGTCTACCGTTTGCAGCATGATGTTCTCGGAATGAAGGGGATTGTCATGTGGTCGAATGCTGTTCGGCGTGCCGTTGGGAGTTTGCTGATTGCGGGTGTGGTGTTTGGTGGTGGGGCTGCGTTCGGCAGGCAGTTGCAGAGCAAGATCCTGACGGAGAAGGGTGAGACGCGCACGGTGCCGGTCTCGCATCCGCTGGAGTGGTGGACACGGAATCCTCTGCGGCTGGATACGAGTGGCGATCTGATGGTGGGGTATGCGGCTGGTGGTGGAGCGCCGATCAGTACTCAGGATTACACGGTGGAGCAGAGGGTGAGTGAGGTGGGGGTTCTTGCAGGGCATCGGATTGTGCAGGTGATTCTTACGATTCATCCTGGTTCGCGGGTGATCGATGCTGGTTATGCGAGCGCTGAGGAGCCTGGGCAGTGGAAGAGTCTGTTGGTGCAGGATCGTCCGGGAGACCACTATATCGAGATCTATGGTTTGCACTACGACGTGGGTGGGTTGATGACGATGAATAACGCGGCGATCTATGGGGTGGGGCCGGATGCGGTACTTGGGACCTTCGATCCGGATACCGGTAACGGCGGCGGATGCGCGGATGGGTATTGGTGGTTCGACCGGAGTGGAGCGCATGAGGTGAACTTCGGGCCTTTGACGGGTGCGATTGATAAGGCGGTTCCGCCGGAGGGGAGATTTACTCCGAGGTGCTGGGCGCTGCAGCCGAAGAAGCTGGAGTTGAGCAGCGGGGTGCAGCGCAGGGATGCCAACTGCCACGCCTGTGGATGGATCGGTAAGGTGGAGGCGCGCTATCGAATCGATCACGGTTCGGCGGTGCCGGTGTCGGTTCGGTACACGGCTTCGGATGGTGCAGATGGATCATCGAGGTAGAAGGTTCTTGGGATAGAGGGTGGGTTAGAAGCGGTGGATTCTGCCGCGGAGCTTGTTGATCTCGCGGCGGTCGCGCTTGGAGGGGCGGCCTTCGGTGATGGCTCCGAGTTCGAGCATCTGTTTGCGCTCTTCGGCGGCTTTGGCGCGGAGTATGCGGCTCTCGGGGGTCTCGCGGTAGAGGGCCTGGGCGACGGCGGCGGGGCCTCGGACCTCGCTGAGGATGAGGACTTCGACGTGGAAGATGCCGGCGTCGCTGGTGATCTGGAGCATGTCGCCGAGGCGGACGTCGCGGGAGGGTTTGGCGCGGTGGGTGTTGGACTCGACGCGGCCGATGTCGCAGGCGTCGGCGGCGAGGGCGCGTGTTTTGAAGAACCTGGCGGCCCAGAGCCATTTGTCCATGCGTACGGTGGTGGGGGTCATGGATCTATTTTCGCCGATTTGGGGTTGGCGTGGAGAAGTGGGCGGTGCAGTGGGCTTTAGGCGTTTATTTGGGCTTTGTATGGGTCGTCAGGAGGGCATTTTGGGGTGTTTGGCTGGCGGCGGCGCCTTGACACTGCGGGGCGGTTACGCGATGCTTAGGGGCTAGGCCCTCTTTTTGTGCGGTAAGCGAAGGTGCGTCTGTTTTGGCCTACCTGCGCGTATCGCCGTTGGCAGAGCCGTAGAAGATTTTTGAGTGGTTGAATGGAGTGGATCGATGTTGGCGATGTGGTTGCAGAGTGCGGCGGGCGGACTGGGTAATCTTGGGAATTTGGGAAGTCTGGCGCTGCCGATCCTGTTCTTCGTGGTGCTGTATTTTTTGATGATTGCACCGAACCAAAGGAAGCAGAAGAAGTGGCAGGAGATGCTGGGTCAGTTGAAGACCGGCGACCGCGTAACGACCAACGGCGGGATTCGCGGCACGGTTCTTACCGTAAAGGATGACCTGGTGATTCTGCGGGTGCAGCCGGATGG
>NZ_LMUR01000022.1:98086-319234 GCF_009765825.1 Granulicella sp. L60
TGAAGAGCGCGATTGCCGCGGTGACGACGGAAGAGCAGGCTGCTTAGTTCTGACTGCTGAGTTTTATTGCGAGCGATCGCAGAGTTTGTGTTGTACGGATGAGATGTTGCAGGTTGAGATTGAACCGTTAGATACGGATGAGGAAGAAGCGGGGATCGAGGCAGCGGGGCTGAGACAGGGCGCCGCGTGCAGCACCCCTCAATAAAGATCATGGGTAAGAATCTGGCCGGTAAATCGGCATTCATCGTTGCGGTATTGGTGATCTTCTGTTTCGGCATTGTGGGCATTCCGCATGGCAGCCTGACGCAGTCGATCAAGGATCGAATCCACCTTGGGCTTGACCTGAAGGGCGGCACGCATCTAGTGCTGGAGGTCCACGTCGCCGAGGCGGTTGCCTCCACGACGGACCGGGATGTGGCGCGGCTGGAAGAGGATCTGCAGAAGGCTGGCGTAGTGGGGGCGACGGTGGGCAAGACCGATCCGGCGCGTCCGCAGACGATTGTGGTGTCGGGGATTCCGGCGGCGAAGCTGAGCGATGCTCGCGGCGTGATGCAGGGCAACGATTATTCGACCTATGACGTGTCGACGAACTCGGATGGAAGCGCGGCGCTGACGATGAAGCTGGCTGCGATTCGGGATCTGGAGACGCGCACGCTGGATACGTCGATTGAGACGATCCGGGAGCGCATCGACAAGCTGGGCGTGAGCGAGCCGGTGATTCAGAAGTACGGGCTGGGCGAGAACCAGATCCTGGTGGAGCTGCCTGGTGTGGACGATCCGGCGCGGGTGGAAGAGATTATTCAGTCGACGGCGAAGTTGTCGATTCATGCGGTGACGGGCGGACCGTACTCGACTGACCAGGAGGCGCTGCAGGCGAACTCGGGCGTGATTCCTGCGGACTCGATGCTGGTGAGCGGGTCGGGTTCAGTGGGTGCTCCGGATCAGATCTGGCTGTTGAAGCGAGTGAGCGAGGTGGAGGGTACGGACTTCCGTGATGCGCAGCCTTCGCAGGACCAGAACGGTAGACCGAATATCCGGTTCAACCTGACGACCGAGGCGGGAGACCGCTTCTATAAGTACACCGAGGCGCATACGGCTTCGAGCACGACGCCGGGCTCGATGGCGATTGTGCTGGACAACAAGGTGCGCGAGGTTGCGGGGATTCAATCGGCGATTCGCGACAGCGGCGAGATTACGGGCGGCTTTACGCAGCAGCAGGCGAACGACCTGTCGTTGATGCTACGCACGGGCGCGCTGCCGGCGACGATCTCTTATCTTGAGACGAGGACGGTTGGGCCGAGCCTGGGCGCTGCTTCGATTCATCAGGGCGTGGTGGCTGCGATTGCGGGCATGCTGGCGGTGATGATCTTCATGCTGGTGTACTACCGGGGTGCGGGGATCAATGCTGATCTGGCGCTGATTCTGAACCTGGTGATCCTGCTTGGGTTCATGGGCTTTACCGGATCGACGCTGACGCTGCCGGGTATTGCGGGCGTGATTCTGACGATCGGTATGGGCGTGGACTCGAACGTGCTGATCTTCGAGCGCATCCGCGAAGAGCTGAGGGCCGGAAAGACGGCGGCGGCGGCGGTGCAGCAGGGATTTGCGCATGCGTGGGTGACGATCATCGATACCCACGTCACGACGATTGTTTCGGCGATGATTCTGTTCCTGTTCGGCTCGGGTCCGGTGCGCGGGTTTGCGGTGACGCTGGCCTTCGGTCTATTCGCCAACCTGTTTACCGCGGTGCTGGTGTCGCGTGTGATCTTTGACGCGATTTTGCAGAAGAAAGAGCGCGGGGCTGCGCTGTCTATTTAGATTTCGAGAGATTGCGGGGCCTGCGGGTCGCCGCTGAGGGTTTGAAGCGTGAGTCTGGAACTGTTTCGTACGACGAATATTGACTGGCTCGGGAAGAAGTGGTTCTTCCTTGGGTTCTCCCTGATCTTTTCTGTGGCTGGCGTGTTGAGCATGCTGTTCTGGCACCACATCCCGATGGGTGTGGACTTCAAGGGCGGTACGCAGATTCGCGTGGCGTTCTCGTCGACGCCGGATGAAGACCATATCCGCGCGGCGATGGACAAGGCGCATGTGCGCGACTTCCGGATTCAGCGGGTAAGCGATCCCAGCGGCCATGCTGCGAATAAGGTGATCGTGGCGCTGCCGGAGTCGACTGCGACGGACCAGTCGCACGATGCCGGACGGCAGAGCGTGGAGAATGCGCTGAATGCGAACTATCACGACTCGAGCTTCACGGTGGAGCAGGTGGAGATTGTGGGGCCGACGGCGGGCAAGCAGTTGCAGAAGCAGGCCTGGCTGGCGACGCTGTACTCGCTGATCGGGATGCTGATCTATCTGTGGTTCCGGTTCGAGCTGATCTATGGCGTGGCGGCGGTGGTGGCGGTGTTCCACGACACGCTGATTACGGTGGGCGCGTTCAGCCTGACGAATCAGGAGATTACGCTGACGGTGATTGCGGCGATCCTGACTTTGATCGGGTACTCGATGAACGATACGATCGTGGTCTTCGATCGTATCCGCGAAAATTTGGCGCTGTCGCGGCGGGAGTCGCTGCATGATGTGGTCAATCGGAGCATCAACCAGACGCTGAGCCGGACGGTGATCTCATCGGGGCTGACGTTCCTGACGGTGCTGTCGCTGTATCTTTTTGGCGGAGAAGTGCTGCATGGGTTCTCCTTCGCGCTGGTTGTCGGCATCCTAATTGGAACGTACTCGTCGATCGCGGTAGCGGCACCGATGCTGGTGGCGTATCAGGACTGGCGAGTGAAGCGTGGCAAGGCTGTTTCTTTGCCTGCGGGCAAGCGGGCTAAGGCTTAAGGATATTGTCCTGCCGGACGGGCCGCCTGCTCGGCGCGAGGTCCCTTTGTGACTTTTGTACCTTGTCTGGGCGGGGTGAGGCTCTTTGGGTCTCGCGTTGCTCGACGGATGATTTCTCAGTTGCAGGAATGTTATTTGTTCGGGAACATTTTGAAACGCACCGGTGTCTAAGCATAAATAGCTCTTCTTCACAGTAAAGAGGCTGCATATGTTTGAATCTTCGTTGATGGAATCCGGCGGACAGATCAAGACCAAATCCAAGTACTGGATGATTGGGACCTTTGTCTTCAACGGCGCGATCCTGGCGACCATGATCCTCATTCCGCTGCTGTATCCGGAGGCATTGCCGAAGACGGCGATGACCGCGATGCTGACAGCGCCGCCTCCACCCCCACCCCCACCGCCCCCTCCTCCGCCGCAACAGATCGTAAAGCCGATCAAGATGGTGTCGGAGATCGACGCGGGTCTTCATGCTCCTACGAAGATTCCTAAAGACATCAAGATGCTGAAGGAAGATGCTGCTCCTCCGCCGCAGGTCGCCGGTGTTGCCGGTATGGCCGGCATGGGTAGCGGAAGCGGCGTTCCGGGTGGCGTGATGGGCGGTATCGGCACTGCGCCGTCGCCGGTCGTCAAGGTCGCACCGCCGAAGGGTCCGGCTCGTGTATCGAGCGGCGTTGTGGCTGGTAACAAGCTCTCGGGATCGAATCCGGTCTATCCGCCGATCGCACGCGCGGCTCACGTCTCCGGCGCGGTTGTGCTGCATGCCGTGATCTCCAAGAGCGGATCGATTGAGAAGCTCGAGGTAGTCAGCGGTCCTGAGATGCTGCGGTCCGCCGCGGTATCCGCGGTACAGAGCTGGCGCTATAAGCCCTACTTCCTGAACGGTGAGCCCACCGAGGTGGATACTCAGATTACTGTGAACTTCAACTTCGGCGGCGGCTAGACGCTGGCTGAACGTGCAACGACGTCTCTCGAGGTTTCCCCCAGCAGTTCGAACTTTTGGGGGATTCCCGGGTAAAGATTTTGAAAGTTAGAGTTCTACCAGGAGGAAATATTCCAGTGATTCTCGCTCATGTCGTAAATTTCGCTCACGTCCCCGCTTCTCTCGCTATGTACTTCGAAGAGGCTCAGGTCAGCTTCAGTGTTATGGGTCTCTGGTCCAACATGGGCTGGCTGGCTCGTTGCGTCGTTATCTTCCTCTTCATCATGTCGATCTGGTCGCTCGCTGTGATCATCGATCGTGCCCTGTACTTCTCGGCTGCCCGCAAGCAGTCGCGTGAGTTTGCTCCGAAGGTTGCCGGCGCGTTGAAGGATGGCCGTCTGGATGAGGCGATCAAGGTTGCCGACCGTTCGAAGAAGTCGCACCTTGCCGAGGTTGTCACCGCCGGTCTGCAGGAGTTCCGCAGCTTCGGTTCGGGCGGCACGATTACGGACGAGCAGATTGAGAGCTCCAAGCGCGCACTCGAGCGCTCAGAGGCTATCGTTCATGCGAAGCTGAAGCGCGGTCTGGGCGGTCTCGCCACGATCGGTTCCACCGCTCCGTTTATCGGACTGTTCGGTACGGTGGTCGGTATTTTGAACGCCTTCCAGCAGATTGCAACACAGAAGACCTCTGGTATCGGTGCAGTCGCCGGCGGTATCTCGGAAGCTCTGGTTACGACCGCGTTCGGTCTTCTGGTCGCCATCCCGGCCGTTATGACGTTCAACTACTTTACCGGTAAGGTTGAGGCGTTCGACGTCGAGATGGACAACAGCTCGAGCGAGCTGGTGGACTACTTCATCAAGCAGAGCCATCGGTAGGCTTCGGTCCTGAAGCGTTACTAGAAGCAGCAGTACCCTGCGGGAATCATTGACCCAAACCTCCGGATGTCGCCAGCGAACGGCATCCGGAGGCGGGACAGGCGCCACGGGGATAGCACATACAGCCAAGCGGACGGAGCATACGTTATGGGTATCAATAAGCGGGATGAAGGCAAGAAAGTAAACTCCAACATCAACGTGACGCCGATGGTGGACGTGATGCTGGTGTTGCTGATTATCTTCATGGTCATCACCCCCATGCTGAACAACAAGGTGAACGTCGACCTGCCAAAGGCGGATGCCGCGGTAGTGATGGAAGACGCGAATAAGGAAGATGCTGTGGTTGTCGCTGTAACGCGCGACGGCAGAACGTTCCTGGGCGGAGATCAGGTTACGCTTGACGATCTCGGGCCAAAGATTGCGGCAAAGCTGGAGAACAAGACCAGCAAAGAGGTCTTCATGCGCGCCGATACACGGGCGAACTACGGCAAGGTGATGGATGCGGTCGATGGCATCCGCTCTGCCGGCGTCAGCCAGCTTGGGCTGTTGACCGAGCGCAACGACGATAGTGGCGCGGCGACGACAACGAAGAAGTAAGCACGACGATGGAAGGCCGGACTCGCATGGGCTGGAGCGGCTGAGTACCTGAGGAGATTGCTATGGGAATGGGTGGAGGAAATACTGGCGGAGCGGTTTCTGAGATCAACGTTACCCCGCTTATCGACGTTCTGCTGGTGCTGTTGATCATCTTCATGGTCATCGTGCCGGTAACACCTCGAGGGCTGGAGACGCTGGTTCCTCAGCCGCCCAAGGATAAACAGCAGGATCAGCCGAACGACCGTACGATCGTGGTGCAGGTTCTGTCGAACGGGGCTGGCGCTCCTGGGTACAAGATCAACGACACCTCGTTCAACAAGACGGAGCTGGAGCCGAAGCTGACGGAGATCTTTGCGACCCGGCAGGAGAAGGTTATGTTCGTCAAGGGCGACAAGGATCTGGACTTCAGCAAGGTCGCAGAGGTGATCGACTTCGGGCACCAGGCTGGCGTGGATAACATCGGCTTGATTACGCCGCGCGTTGAAGCGGGACAGTAGAGATTCTTCAGTTTTAGTAGAAGTTTCGGTGCGGGTGGTATGGCCCCAGGGTCAGCCACCCGTGACTTTTGTGTGGAACACAACTTTTTGAACGGCCTACTCATTGAGCTGCGCTCCGGAGATTCACAGGTGGTGATTTCACCAGGCTTCGCGGTGCGCATCTTGATTTGCATTAGACTTACATCTTGCTCAATAAACTGATATTCGCCAACCTGGGCCACAGGCCTGTTCGCACGCTGCTGAGCGTGCTCGCCATCGCCGTCGAGGTGACGATGATTCTGACGCTGGTGGGCGTCAGCTACGGCACGCTGGATCAGACGGCTCAACGTGCGCGCGGGGTGGGTGCTGACATTATCTTTCGTCCGCCGGGTTCTTCGGCGATTGGGTTGAGTTCTGCACCGATGAGCGACAAGATTCCGGCGCTGCTGATGCAGGAGCCGCATGTAGCCTTCGCGATGGGGACCATGGTGCAGCCGCTGTCGGGCTTCGACTCCATTACGGGTCTCGATCTGGATGACTTTCACAGGTTGAACGGCGGTTTCCACTTCCTGCAGGGCGGTCCACTGGTCAATGACAACGACATCATTGTGGATGAGTATTACGCCAAGCAGAAGAAGCTGCATGTGGGAGATACGGTCAACCTGGTGAACCATGACTGGAGGCTGGCGGGGATCTTCGAAGGCGGCAAGCTGGCGCGCATCTGCGTGAAGCTGCATGTGCTGCAGGAGCTGACGGGCAATCCGGGGCACCTGAGCCAGATCTTCCTGAAGGTGGACGATCCTTCGCGCGCGCAGGCGGTGGTCGATGCGATGCGGCTGAAGTTCAAGGGATACCAGATCTACACGATGGAGGAGTTTACTTCGCTTCTGTCGATCAACAGCGTGGGGATGCTGAAGAGCTTTATCGGCGTGGTGATCGGGGTGGCGGTGGTGGTCGGGTTCATCGTGGTGTTTATGGCGATGTATACGGCGGTGCTGGAGCGGACGCGCGAGATCGGCATTCTGAAGGCGGTGGGAGCGTCTTCGGGGCTGATCCTGAATATTCTCTTTCGCGAGACGCTGCTACTGGCGCTGCTGGGCGCGGCCTTCGGCATTGTGCTGACGTATGGAACGCAATGGTTGATGCGGCATGCGGTGCCGGCGAGCCTGGTGCAGGAGACGGTGTACGGATGGTGGCCGATTGCGACTGGGATTGCGATTGTGGGGGCGCTGCTGGGCGCGATCGTTCCGGGCGTGAAGGCGGTGAAGCAGGATGTTACGGAGGCTCTTTGCTATGAGTGAGCCGGCGATCATCGAAGTGAATGGGCTGACGAAGACGTACCAGGTGGGCGACGTGGAGGTGCATGCGCTTCGCGGGGTCGATCTGCAGGTCCGGAAGGGCGAATTTGTGGCGATTATCGGCGCGTCAGGCTCCGGTAAATCGACCCTCTTTCATATTCTCGGGGGGCTTACGCCGACGACCTCGGGGTCGGTGCGGATCAACGGGCGCGATCTGGCGGGCATGACGAATACGGAGCGGACCGACCTGCGCAAGACCACCGTTGGTTTTGTCTTCCAGAAGTACAACCTTTTGCCTACGCTCTCTGCCGAGGACAACATCCGTATGGTGCAGTACATTGGCGGACGGCATACGGAGTTCGACGCTTCGTTTCAGGAGATATTGAAGCTGCTGGGCATTGCGGACAGGATGAAGCACAAGCCCAGGGCGCTGTCGGGCGGGCAGCAGCAGCGTGTCGCGATTGCGCGCGGAATCGTGAATTCCCCGGCGATTTTGCTTGCGGACGAGCCTACGGGCAATCTGGACAGTGAGAACTCCGCTGCCGTGTTGAAGCTGATGAAGGACTTGAACCAGCGCCTTGGGCAGACGATTCTGATGATCACCCATGATGCGGACGCGGCTTCGTACGCGGACCGGATTGTCAGGATGCGCGACGGGCGCATCGTCTAAAGATTGCCTGGGATTGTGTAGGGTACGATTGTTGTGTTTGAAGGCTCTACTTTTCTCGCGGGTGCATCCTATTTGTAGAGGGATTGGACCGAGTTCAGGAACAAAAGAAGAATATGGAATGAAAATTGTCCTTCAGAAGATTGTTTCGAGAAATAGTTTGACAAGGAAAGAATGCGTCCTCTAGTCACGATGGGACGTATACCATTACAATCAATCGAAAGCCGGGAAACCAGAATCTAATGTTTTCGCCTTTCTGTCCCATATAACCTCGCGCCCATTTGAAGGAGACGATTCGCCCCATGAAATTCACCGCACGGATTCCGGTTACGGCCGCTATGCTGGCGCTGCTGCTTCTTACTGCAACCGGTTGCAACGTTCTGAAGTCGCGGGACCAGCTGACCAAGGGCGTGCAGGCATTCAAGAACGCACGCTATGAAGAAGCTGTGGATCACTTTCAAAACGCGGTAGCACTCGATCCGAAGTCTGAGGATGCGAAGCTCTACCTGGCGACGGCGTACTCCTACCAGGTGGTGCCGAACCTGGACACGCCGGAGAATCTTGCGATCGCGCAGAAGGCGCTGGACGGCTTCCAGGCTGTGCTCGATAAGAATCCGAACGACCTGACTGCGTTGAAGCAGATGGCGTCGATCAATCGCAACATCAAGAAGCTTGAGCCGGCCAAGGACTATGAGAAGAAGGTCATCGCGCTCGACCCGAACGATGCCGAAGCTTACTACACGATCGGCGTTGTGGACTGGATGCAGTCCTACAAGAATGCGATCACGATTCTTGCTGCGGACGGGCTGACCGACGACGGTAACGGCAATCCGAAGAAGTCCAAGGGCGCCTGCCAGAAGATCAAGGATGCGAATACGGCGTTGGTGCAGGAGGGTCTGCAGTACCTGCAGAAGGCTGTCGACATTAACCCGACCTACGACGATGCGATGCAGTATCTGAACCTGACCAATCGCCGCAAGGCCGATATGGAGTGCGGGGATGACAACGCTCGCAAGGCCGATCTGGCCACCGCGGATGAGTGGAGCCAGAAAGCGATGGGCGCTCGCAAGGAAAACGAGAAGAAGAAGGAAGAGAAGACTCAGGGCGGCGTAACGATGCAGTAGTCGCTTCCTGTTTCAACTTTGTTGTAGAGAAGAGGCCTTCGATTGCGGAGGCCTCTTCTTTTTGTGCGGCGTCTGTGGTGTGTTGTCGCTGCGGTGGGACGCTGTCTTTCGGGTGCGGTAAAATTGCCGCTTGCGACGATCGATCAAAAAAGTGCTGATTGCGAACCGCGGCGAGATTGCGCTGCGGGTGATTCGCGCGTGCAGGGAGATGGGATTGGCTACGGTGGCGGTGTACTCGGATGCCGACCGGGGCGCGCTGCATGTGCCGCATGCGGATGAGGCGTATCGGCTTGGGCCTGCGCCGGCTGCGGAGAGCTACCTGCGGGGCGATCTGATCCTTGAGATCGCGAGGCGGAGTGGGACGGACGCGATTCATCCGGGGTATGGATTTCTCTCGGAGAATGCGGACTTTGCCGAGGCTTGTGCGGTGGCGGGGGTGACGTTCATCGGGCCTCCGGCGTCGGCGATGCGTGTGCTGGGATCGAAGACCAAGGCGCGGCAGGCGGCGGATGCGGCTGGGATGCCGCGCGTACCGGGTAGCGTGACCGGGCTGGCCGATGCGGAGGAGGCGGTGCGCGTGGCTGCGGGCATTGGGTATCCGGTGATGCTGAAGGCGGCGGCCGGTGGGGGCGGCAAGGGCATGCGCGCGGTGTTCGGGGCGGCGGAGCTTCCGGCGGCGTTTGCGGCGGCGAGTAGTGAGGCGGAGCGGAGTTTTGGATCGGGTGAGGTCTACCTGGAGAAGCTGATCGAGCGGCCGCGGCATATTGAGATTCAGTTGATGGCGGACGAGCATGGCGGGTGCGTGTATTTAGGCGAACGCGAGTGTTCGGTGCAGCGGCGGCACCAGAAGGTGATTGAAGAGGCTCCGTCGGCAGTGGTGGGTGAGGAACTGCGGCGCAGGATGGGCGCGGCGGCGGCGCGGCTGGCGTTGTCGGCGGGATATGTGAATGCGGGGACGGTGGAGTTCCTGGTGGATGCGGCGGAGAACTTTTACTTTCTGGAGATGAATACGCGGCTGCAGGTGGAGCACCCTGTGACCGAGCTGGTGACGGGGCTTGACCTTGTGCATATGCAGCTTCGCGTGGCGATGGGAGAGCCGCTGGCGATTGCGCAGGAGGATATTGTGCTGCGTGGTCATGCGATTGAGTGCAGGATCTATGCGGAGGATCCGGAGAATAACTTCTTCCCTTCGCCTGGGCTGATTACGCGGCTGGTGCAGCCGGGTGGGCCGGGGATTCGCGAGGACTGCGCGGTGTACGAGGGCTGGAGGGTGCCGCTGGACTACGATCCGATGCTGTCGAAGCTGGTGGCGTTTGCGCCGACGCGGGAGATGGCGATCGACCGGATGCTGCGTGCTTTGGACGAGTACGTCATCGGCGGGATCAAGACGAATATTGGGCTGTTTCGGCGGATTCTGATGGATGAAGACTTTCGGTCGGCGCGGATCGATACTGGGTATCTGGAGCGTCTGCTGGCTGAGGGGACGGCTCTGCCGCAGAAGGCTGTGCTGGAGGATGTGGTGGCGTTGGCGGCGGCGCTGTTTAGTGCTTCGACGAAGAGTGAAGCGGTGGTGGCGGAGGTTGCGGTGGAGAGCCGGTGGGCTGTGGCTGGACGGCGGGAGGGATTGCGTCTGTGACGGTTTGGCTGGATGTTGGGGGCAAGAAGGTTCGGGTGAGTCTGCCGGGGAGTCGCGAGGGGGTGGTCGCGGCTGAGGTCGATGGTCGCGCGCTGACGGCGGATGTGCGGATGCTGCGGCCGGGGGTGATGTCGCTGGTGGTGGAGGGGCGGCAGTATCGCTGCGTGCTCGATGGCGATGGGGTGGTGATCGATGGGCGGCGGTTTGGGTTTGAGGTGGAGGATCCGCGTTCGCTGCAGGGACGTCGTGGCGCGGGTGCAGGGACGGATGGGCCGCGGGCGGTGAAGGCTCCGATGCCGGGACGGGTGGTGCGGATTCTGGTTAAGGCGGGCGATGAGGTGGGGCAGGGGCAGGGTCTGGTGGTGATTGAGGCGATGAAGATGCAGAACGAGCTGAAGTCTCCGAAGGCTGGACGCGTGGCTAAGGTTGCCGTGGCGGTGGACGATACGGTTGGGTCTGGCGATGTGCTGGTAGTGGTGGAGTAGCTTGTTCGGTGTTCGCGGGTTCTGATTCGTAGATAGCTTGTTGGACTTCTAAGTGCGGGTGAGCAAGTGAGCTTGCTTGCGCGGAGAGGCGTGTCTCTGAAGATTTTTGCCGGGAGGGATTGGGGTCGGGCTACAATCCTGAAACGCCCGGACTGGGGCTGGATTTGGCTGTGTAGAAGAGGGGCGGAGGAGACGATATGAGCGAGGTTGCCGTGGCGGGGGGAGTGGCACAGCCGGGGTTGAGCCAGGTGGAGCGGGTGGTGGATACGTACGTCGCGCCTAGCAAAACGTTCACGGATATTCTGCGGAGCACGAGCTGGTGGCTGCCGTTTCTGCTGGCCGTGGTGGTGACGCTGGGCGTGGGATACGCGATCGACAAACAGGTCGGGTTCGAGCGGGTGGTGGAGAACGTGATCCACCAGAGTCCGAAGCAGGAGGAGCAGCTATCGGGGCTGACGCCGGAGCAGCGCACGGGACAGATGCAGAAGATGGCGGTGGGATACCGCTATACAACCTATGCGTTCCCGATTCTAATTTTGATCTTTTCGGTGATTGGGGCGCTGGGGTTGTGGGCAACGTTCAATTTTGGGTTGGGGGCGCAGACGACTTTCGGACAGATGTTCTGCCTGTGGATGTACTGTTCGCTGCCGAAGCTGTTTAGCGGGCTTTTGACGATTGTGATGATCTACTTCGGGGGAAACGCCGAGGGATTTGATCTGAAGAATCCGGTGGGCACAAATCTGGCGTATTACCTGCCGGATGCGGCTCCGTGGCTGAAGGCAGCGCTGGGATTCTTTGACGTGCTGGGGATATGGACGCTGGTGCTGCTGGTGCTGGGGACGTCGATTGTGGCGAAGGTGAGCAGGGGTAAGGCGGCAGCGGTGGTGGTGGGGTGGTGGGTGCTGATGCTGATTGTCAGCGCGGCGTCTGCGGCTGCGTTTAGCTAGGCTCTACGGCTCTACGGGTCTACGGGTCTACGGGTCTACGGCGTGAGACGTGCAGCGAGGAGCAAGCGAAAGGGCATGGCGGTTGCCATGCCCTTTCGCTATTGTTGCTGGTGGTGAAGAGTTATTCTGTCCAGCGCTTGAAGACGAGCGAGCCATTGGTGCCGCCGAAACCGAAGGAGTTCGACAGGGCGTAGTCGATCTTTGCTGGCTGGGGCTTGTTGGGCACGTAGTTCAGGCGACACTGCGGATCGAGTTCCACGATGTTCATGGTGGGGGGCGCGATCTGCTTCTGCATGGCCATGATGGTGATGCCGGCTTCAAGGCCACCCGCGCCGCCGAGGAGGTGGCCGGTCATGGACTTGGTGGAGCTGACGAGGAGTTTGTGGTTGGTGGCGCGCTCGCCGAAGACGTTCTCGATGGCCTTGGATTCAAGGGCGTCGCCGAGGGGGGTCGAGGTGGCGTGGGCGTTGACGTAGTCGATCTGGTCGGGCGAGATGCCGGCGACTTTGAGGGCGTGCTGCATGGAGCGATAGCAGCCTTCGCCTTCGGGGGCCATGCCGGTCATGTGGAAGGCGTCGGCGGAGAGGCCGTAGCCTACGATCTCGGCGAGGATCTTGGCACCGCGTGCCTTGGCGAACTCCAGCTCTTCGAGGATGAGGATACCGGCGCCTTCGCCTACGACGAAGCCGTCACGATCCTTGTCGAAGGGACGGCTGGCGTGCTGGGGGTCTTCGTTGCGGGTGGAGAGGGCTCGCATGGCTGCGAATCCGGCCACGCCGAGCGGAGTGATGGAGGCTTCGGTGCCGCCTGCGATCATGACCTCGGCGTCGCCGCGCTGGATGAGACGGAAGGCGTCGCCGATGGCGTGGGCGGAGGTGGTGCAGGCCGTGGCCGTGGCTTCGTTGGGGCCGCGTGCGCCGTACTTGATGGAGACGTGGCCGGCGGCGAGGTTGATGATGGAGCCGGGAATAAAGAAGGGCGAGACCTTGCGGGGTCCGCCGCTCAAGAGGTTTGAGTGCTCGCGCTCGATGACGTCGAAGCCGCCGATGCCGGAGCCGATGTGGACGCCGACGCGGTCGCGGTTCTCTTCGGTGACCTTAAGGCCGGAGTGCGCCATGGCCTCGGCGGCGGCCGCCAGGGCGAAGTGGATGAAGCGGCCCATCTTGCGGGCTTCTTTCTTATCCACAAAGAGAAGGGGGTCGAAGTCTTTGACCTCGGCGGCGAAGCGGACCGGGTGGCCGGTGAGATCGAATGCCTTGATCTCTCCCATGCCGCTACGGCCAGCCATCAGGCCTTCCCAGAGCTCAGGGGCAGTTTTGCCGACCCCGCAGATCAGGCCAAGGCCGGTTACGACGACGCGTCGATGCTCCATTTTTTACTTTGCCGCCTTCTGGTTCTTTTCGATGTAATCGACGGCATCCTTCACGGTCTTGATCTTCTCGGCATCCTCATCGGGAATCTGGATGTCGAAGGCCTCTTCGAACTGCATGACGAGTTCGACGACGTCGAGGGAGTCTGCGCCCAGGTCTTCCTGAAAGCTTGCGCCGGGGGTGACTTCGGCTTCATCCACCTGAAGTTGCTCGACAATGATCTGCTTTACCTTTTCGTCTACTGCTGCCATTTGTTTCTCCTGTTCACATCTGGTATCAAAGTCTGGGTGCCGATGTCATGTAGCCAATAGCCTACGGCCAGACTCAAGCATACTGAGCACCTAGGCGAGTGTAAAGCAAAGCGCACCCTTGGTGTGGGGGGTGGCGGAGGGTTTAGGGCGGTTTAAACGGTCTTCGTCTACTCTTCGTCCCCGGCGGCGGCGAGCAGGGGGGCTACGCCGGGAATGTTATCGAAGTCGATGAGGTTGTTGGCCGGGGCGGGGCCGTCGGACTCGCCGACCTCGCGGAGGGCGCGGTTGATGGCCCGGGTGCGGACTCCGACGTCGGTCAGCCTTCCGTGGACCTTCAACAGATCGCTGCCGACCTTGTCCATGAGGATGCCGAACTTACCGAACTCGGTTTTGGTGCCCTGCAGGACCTTCCAGACCTCATCGCCCTTCTCCTGCAGGGCGAGCATGTGGAAGCCCATCTGAAAGCTGGTGAGGATCGCGGAGAGCGTGCTGGGGCCGGCGATGGTGACGTGGCATTTGGACTGGATCTCGGCCTGGAGGGCGTCGCGGCGCATGACTTCGGCGTAGAGGCCTTCGGTGGGCAGAAACATGATGGCGTGGGGCGTGGTGACGGGAGGGTTGATGTACTTCTTGCAGATGCGGTCGCCTTCGGTGCGGATGGCGGCCTCGAAGGCTCTTCCGGCGGTGGCGATGCTGTCGGGCAGGTTGCTCTCGTAGGCGGCCTCGAGGCGCTCCCAGTCTTCGCGGGGGAACTTAGCGTCGATGGGAAGCAGGGTCTCGCCGGCGTGGCCGGGAAAGCGGACGGCAAACTCGACGACCTCCAGGGTGCCTTCCTTGACCTTGGCGTTGCGAACGAACTGGCTGGGCGCGAGCATCTGTTCGAGCAGCATGCCGAGCTGGACCTCGGCGAAGCCTCCGCGGGATTTGACATTGGTGAAGATACGGCTGAGGTCGTTGACGCCGTCGGAGAGCTTGGTCATCTCGCCGAGGCCGGTGTGGACTTTATTGAGCTGATCGGTAACCTGGCCGAAGGACTCGGTGAGGCGCGTCTGCAGGGTGGCGTGGAGCTTCTCGTCGACGGTGACGCGCATCTCTTCGAGCTTGGCGGAGTTGGCTTCGTTAAGCCGGGTGAGGCGCTCTTCGACGGTCTCGCGGAGCTGGTTCTGGTGGGCGGTGTTGCTGGTCATCAGGTCGGCGAGTTTGGTGTTGAGGGACTCGCGGAGGGCGTCGTGTTTCGTGCTGGTTTCGCTGGTGAAGGCGGAGATGCGCTGGGTGATGGAGTCCATCTGGTGCTGGACGGCGTTGCGCAGGGCCTCGTCGGAGGATTTGTTGTCGGAGCGAAAGCCGGCGAGTCCGGTCTGGAGGGTCTGGCCGAGGGTGGCGAGGATCGTGGAGATCTCGGTGCGAAGACTCCCGAAGTCGGCGGCGCTGGCCTCGCGGGTGCGCTGGGCCTCTTCGGCGAGGTCGGTGCGGAGTTGGGCGAGGTCGCCGCGAAGATGGCGGTCGAGTGCGTCGAAGTGAGCGTCGAGGCGGGTGAGCTGGTCGGGGATCTGGAGGAGGCGCGGATCCTGTGGCTGCGCGGACGGCTGCTTGCGGAAGAGGAGGAAGAGAACGACGAGGAGAATGACGAGTTGGAGGGCAAGGAGGAGCGTCGGCATTTCGGTTTTCCTTCGCCTAAAGGATAGCATCGACGCGGACTGGGGCTGTGGGTTTCGTTTGGAGTTCGTTGAGATCTTCTCTCGGCAGGGCGGGATGCGGCGAGTCGATATAATGTGGGATTGGCTTGTAGAATCAGGGTTCGACAGGATGGAATGCGAAAAAGAGCAGTAGTTATCGGGGCCGGGCCTGCGGGGTTGACGGCGGGTCTGGAGCTGCTGCGGCGGACGGACATACAGCCGATTATTCTGGAGGCGAGCGAGGAGATTGGTGGAATCTCGCGCACGATTAAATACAAGGGCAACCGGATGGATATCGGCGGCCATCGATTTTTTTCCAAGAGCGACCGGGTGATGCAGTGGTGGGTGGACCTGATGCCTCCCGAGGTTGATGGTGAGGGCGCGGGTTCGGAGCAGGAGATCAGTTACCAGGGCAAGCGGCGTACGGTTGCGGTGCCTGCGCGGTTGCCGGAGGAGCCGGTGCTGCGTGGGGCTGGGCCTATCGATCCGCATGCGGCGGATGAGTCCGAGGATGAGGACGAAGCAGGCTTAGAAAACAAAGGGCCAGTGGAGATGCTGGTGACCGCAGAGTCTGCTGATCCTGATCTGGTGATGCTGATTCGTCCGCGGAAGAGCAGGATCTACTACCTGCGGAAGTTCTTCGACTATCCGATTACGCTGACGGCGACGACGCTGAAGAATCTTGGGCTGGCGAGGACCTTTCGCGTTGGTGTGAGCTATATGAAGTCGCAGGTGAGCCAGATCGCTCCGGAGAAGAGTCTGGAAGACTTTCTGATCAATCGATTTGGGCGGCAGCTTTATCTGACCTTCTTCAAGAGCTACACGGAGAAGGTGTGGGGGACGCCGTGCGAGGAGATCTCGGCGGAGTGGGGAGCGCAGAGGATCAAGGGACTCAGCCTGACGACGGCAGTGAAGCATTTCTTGAAGAAGGCCTTCGGTGGCAAGCCGAAGACGGTGGGCGATCTTGCGCAGAAGGGAACGGACACGAGTCTGATTGAGCGGTTCATGTATCCGAAGTATGGGCCGGGGCAGCTGTGGGAGCATGTGGCCGACCAGATTCGCGAGAAGGGCGGCGAGATTCACATGGGTTGGAGGGTGGATCGCGTGTACTGCTCAGTGGAGAACGGCGTGAAGCGGGTGGTGTCGATCGACGCGGTAAATGCGCAGGGTGAGCGTGAGACGTTTGCGGGGGATTACTTTTTCTCGACGATGCCGATGCGCGAACTGGTGGAGGCGATGGACGCTCCGGTTCCCGAGAATGTGCGCGAGGTGAGCGAGGGGTTGCAGTATCGCGACTTCATCACGGTTGGGCTGCTAGCGGATCGGCTGAAGGTGACCGAGCGGGACGGCGGTCTGCTGAAGGATACGTGGATCTACGTGCAGGAGCCCGATGTGTTACTTGGACGGTTACAGATATTCAACAACTGGAGCCCGTACCTTGTGGCCGATCCTTCGAAGGTGTGGATTGGGTTGGAGTACTTCTGCTACGACACGGACGATCTGTGGAAGATGCCGGATGAAGAGTTGAAGAAATTCGCTATCGCCGAGGTGGCGAAGATAGGGATTCTGAATGCGGAGGATGTCTCGGACGGGCATGTGGTGCGGGTGCCGAAGACGTATCCGGCGTACTTCGGGACGTATGACCGGTTTGATGAGTTGCGGGAGTTTACCGATGGGTTCGAGAACCTTTTTCTGGTCGGGCGGAACGGTATGCATAAGTACAACAACCAGGACCATAGTATGTTGACCGCGATGACCGTGGTGGATGGTATTGTGGCTGGGCATGTGGATAAGGCCGCGCTCTGGGGGATCAACACGGAGCAGGAGTACCACGAGGAGAAGTGAGTTTTGAAGAGAGTTCTGCTGAGTGGTGTGCTGATTCTTGTCGTCTTCCTGACTGTCTTCCGGCAGCGTGTTTTTTTGCGGGATCCGCTGGGGAAGGTGGAGCGGGCCGGCGTGGTGCAGGACGGGTCACGGCTATATATCAACTACTCGAACGATGTGCTGTTGGAGGATGCAGCTCATCAGTTTGTGCTGGTGCAGAACTGGAACAAGTCGCCTGGAGCTCCGCTGCATCTTGCGTGTCTGAACGGACTTGCATGCTGGACGGATGCGAATGAGGCGGCAGTGTCTGCGCTTGACCGTCCGACTCGCGCTGCGGCTGCGGTGATGAGTTCTAAAGAGGTTACGTTTCTCGATGGCGGGGGCGAAGAGGTGAGGATCGAGCTGCGGTAGGAACGAGGGAGGGGTGCCTTGGTCAAAGCTTTAGATCCGAACTCTATCAGAGATATCTCGTAACCTTTCAAGTAAGTGTCCACTCTAACCTCGCGGAGATGCTGCGCGGACCTGCGCACACACAGGAGGAGGTTCGAATGCCCGAGTCGTCAAAGAATAGCGGAGAGCCTGTGGACTCTGTGAACGTCCCTGAAGCCGATGCGATGGATGGGGTCGCCGGGGATTCGGCTGCTGAGGCAACAGAGCTAGTTGTTGCAGAAGAGACTGTTGCACCGGCGGTCGTGGTCGCACCGGCTACGGTCGCTGAGCTTGTGGAGGAGAAGCCGCCAGCCGAGGCAACGATTCGACTGGAGAAGAAGCATCCGCTGGCCATTCGCTGGATGCACTGGGTGAACTTCCCGGTGCTGTTCACGATGATCTGGAGCGGGTTGCTGATCTATTGGAATGACTCGGACAATGCCTACCGGCATCCTCATGCGGTGTATCGCATCGGCATCGGATCGTTGACGCTGGTGCGGATGTTTCCGCCGTGGTTCTGGAAGGCGATCAACGCGCCGTACCATGTGACGGAGGGCCTGGGGTATCACTTCTTCTTTATGTGGATCTTCGCGATCAACGGAGTCCTGTATGTCTCGTATCTTTTGATCTCCGGCGAGTGGAGGGTGCTGGTTCCGGAGCGGCGGTCTCTGCGAGATGCGTTGCAGGTAACGCTGGTGGACCTGCATCTGCGCAAGGGCTTGCCGCCGCAGAAGAAGTACAACGGCGCGCAGAGGATCGCGTATACGGCAGTGATTGTGATGGGGTTGGGTTCGTTGGTCACGGGGCTCTCTATCTACAAGCCGACGCAGGCGCACTGGATGACCACGCTACTTGGCGGATACGAGATGGCGCGGTGGGAGCACTTCTGGTTGACGATGGGATTCTGCGCATTTTTCCTGGTGCATGTGGGACAGGTGATTCTGGCCGGGTGGAACAACTTCCGCTCCATGGTGAGCGGGGTTGAGATTGTGCCGGCGGCGAAGGCTTCGCTGGAAGAAGAGAGGAGAGCGCGATGAGCGACGGACGCGAGGAACGGGAGGAGCAGGAGCAGAGGCGCAAGTGGGAGAAGGAGCGGAAGGACCGCGAGGACGATCGTGAACGCGACTGGGAACACGATGGGGATCAGGAGCGGAGGGATTCGCGTGCGGCCGATGCCCTGGAGATCGCCGCTTTGGATGCAGCGGTGCGGGCGGAGTCGGGACGGCGGACGCGACGGAGCTTTCTGGCTGCGGCTTTGGCGGCTGCGGGTGGATACAGTTTCTATCGATGGATCGATCGCAGTCCTGGCAGCCAACTGATTCAGCGGCCTCTGCGGAAGATGCTCGACTTCAATGCGAGGGTGTCGCATGCGGTCTTCGAGGAACGCGGGCTAGCGCCGACGTTTCCCGTAGCGAAGTCGATGGAGCTGCGGACGAACGGAAACTACGGCCTGAAGATGGACCTGGTGCCGGAGACCTACCGGCTGCAGATGGTGGGAGTGAAGGGCGCGAAGAGGCTTCCACAGTATGTTGAGGATGTGACGGCGTGGGAGTATGGCTACGCGGCGAAGAAAGAAGCTGGGCCGGTGGAGCACGACACGAAGGTGGCTCCGAAGACTGAGGCGACGGTGGGGAACGGGCCCAAGGCGAAGGCTGATCCGAACGGCGACGCTGGCATGGGCGAAGGGCCGATGATGCAAGGCGGACAGGCGAGCACGATGGTTAGCGCGACAGGTGATGCGAAGCAGGAGACGAAGATGTCACCAGCGTTCGAGAAGGCGTTCGCGGATTTGAAGAAGGCGCAAGGGAAGAAGCGGCCTCGCGGGCAGGAGGAGGCGGGGATGTCGGACAGTACGCTCGACCCAGGAACGCCGGGGCTGCTGTTGACGATGGATGAGCTGACGAGTTTGCCGCACCACGAGTTGGTAACGGAGTTCAAGTGCATTGAAGGTTGGAGCCAGGTCGTGCACTGGGGTGGGTACCGGCTTGCGGATCTGATCGCGAAGTATCCACCGGAGCCGAGGCTGGACGGATCGCTGCCGAAGTATGTCTACATGGAGACGCCTGATGGCGACTACTATTGCGGATACACGCTGCAGGCATGCATGCATCCCCAGAGCCTGCTGGTAACGGAGATGGCGGGCCGTCCGTTGGCGCAGTGGCATGGAGCACCGATACGGTTACATATGCCGATCAAGTACGGTTACAAGCAGATCAAACGAATTGGGCTGATCGCGTATACGGACAGCAAGCCGGATGACTACTGGACCAAGCTGGGGTATGACTGGTATGCCGGCTTATAAAGGCTGCGCCTGGCGTTGTTGCAGCTGCTCAGCTTGCGGTGGTGCCCTGGTGAAAGAGAAGCTGCCAGTGATTGTCGCGGAAGACCCAGAGCGAGGAGCGGTGCGAGGATTCGGACGAGTTGGTGGCGCGGTAGGTGGCCAGCGCCGCATTCTCTGAGAGCGGTTCAACGTTGAAGTGGAGAAGAGTCGTCGGCGGTGGGTTGCTGGTGAGGAGCACTTGGATGGTGTGCTGGCGATTGAAGATGCGGCCCGAGGTGCAGAACTCCTTGTAGTCTTTCGCGAAGAGAGGGATCAGGGCGTTACGGTCGGCCTCACGGTTGGGATGGAAGAGGCGTTCTTCGAGCTGGAAGAGCTGGTCCTGGAGCGTTGGGTTTTTCATGATTGCGTCTCCTATTGTTATACGCATGGCGAGGCAGAGGGTTTCAGTGGAGCGGGTATGTTCAGGTCTCGCCGGTTGGCCGCCGGGCAAGGACGACGCGGGGTATGTGTTGAAGATCATCCACGAAGGCGACACCGTGCCAACCGGTTAGGAGTACGGCAAGGTCGTCTTGCTGGCCATGGCCGATCTCAAGGGCGAGAAGACCGTTTGGTTTGAGCGCCTTGAGCGCCTGGGGGATGAGGCGGCGGTAGATGGCGAGACCACCCTCGCCGGCAAAGAGAGCGGTGGAGGGCTCGTGATCGCGCACCTGGGGGTGGAGCGTGGAACGGTCAGACTCCGGGATGTAGGGCGGATTACTTACGATGGCGTCGAAGGTCTGCTCCTGGCCGGACAGCGCCCTCAGAAGATCCGAGTGGAGAAAGTGAATGCGCCCGGAGACGTGATGTTCATGGGCGTTGGCGGATGCGAGTGCAAGGGCCTCCGGTGAAAGGTCAATTGCGGTGATCTCCGAGTGCGGAAGGTGGACGGCGAGAGCGATTGCGATCGCGCCGGAGCCGGTGCCGACGTCGACGATGCTCAGCAGCTCACTGGAACTCTCCGAAGAGAGAAGATGGAGCACGGCTTCGACGAGATGCTCGGTCTCGGGGCGCGGGATGAGGACGGCGGGCGTAACGCGCAGGAGAAGGCCGTAGAACTCTTGCTGGCCGGTGATGTACTGGATCGGCACGAGTTGCAGGCGGCGGTGGACCAGGCTCTGATAGAGCGCTTGTTGCTCTAAGGTGATCTCGCGGTCGGGATGAGCAAAGAGAGTGACGCGCGAAAGCTGCAGCGCATGGAGCAGGAGCAGCTCGGCGTCGCGGTTTGAGGTGGCGCGCAGGTCTTCGTGTTCGGCGAACTGTGCGGCGGCGGCGTTGAGGACTTGGCGCAGTGTCATGCTGGCAGCTATTCGGATGGCGGTGAGGTAGGGGAATCGGTGGTGGGCAGGATGACGGAGCTGGCCGCGAAACGATGATAGTTGCTGTAGTGTGCCGTGAAGCGGAAGCCATCCGTCTTTGGCGTCTCCGTGGTAAAGGCGGTGATCGTCACCGGGAGCCAGAACGACTGGCCGTTGAGTGTGACAGCGGCGAAGTCCACAGCAGCTGTGCCAAGAATGTCGCGATCCTTGCCGACCGGGTTCGGGACCGTTCGTTCGATGTGAGTCACCTGCATCGAGGCAGAGTCTATGACGAACTTGCCCGAGGTTCCGGGCTGGATGGACGAGCAGGCAGGCTCTTTCAACGCTGCTTCCCTCGCCGTGAAAGTGTACGCTTCCGCTCCCGCCTGCCGAGGGGCGGAGGAATCCGGTTGATAGTCGAAGCACGAATGATGGTCGGCGGAGAGGAACTTCGCCAGCGCACCGCTGAATCCTCCGCTGAACGCGATAGGCATATTCAATTTTTTATCGCCGGAGGGTTTGCCGTTGACCGTCTTGATCTCACGAGACTCCGTGAGTGCGCCGCCTTGCGATGCGGAGCGACTGACCCGAAAGAGCGCGTCGACGGTGGTCTCATGCCTGGTCTTGCCTTCGTGAATCTCCTGCGACGTGATGTGCTCATCGCATACAAAGCTGGGTACGGATGCCTTGTACTGCTCAGTGTTCGCCTCCACGCGGGAGAGCATCTGGTCGATCGCAGGTTTGGACTGTTGGGCATGCGCAGCAGCCACTGCAGAGCAAGCAAGCATGCAGACGGAGAGCACATGTCTACGGCGTGGCGAGGTGTGCATGTCTGAGTTTACGTTCGCGGAGGAGGAATAGTTCATCAGCGGTTCTCGAGCAGAATGATGTTGCCGTCGGGATCGGCGATGGTGAGGCTTGCTCCGTTTTTAACAGCGGCTACGCCTTCCTTGTGCAGGTGGCGAGCGGAACGACCGAGGTTGTCCGAGTTGAGCGTGATGCGAGCATGGGCTCCAAGCGTGGCATGGACGATCTCGATCTCCTGGCCGGAGTTTCCGGGCATGTGCAGGTCCATCGGATCGCCTGCGATGGGTTTGAAGTTGAGCTGGTTGATATAGAAATCGCGGGCGGCGTCGGGGTCTTCCATGGCGAGCGAGACGGCGACCAGCTTGTCGGCGACACGGTCGGGGTCGAGGTGTTTTCCCTCATCGTCAGAGTGAAGCGAGCCCGGCATGTACTGGATGAACTCGATGGTCTGCGGGCCCGATGGCTGAACCGGCCCGACGATCGTGAAGAGAGCGTCGCCGGAGGCGGGCTTATCCACAGTCTTCGAGGTGATGCCGCGACTGAGATAGTCCTGGCGGAAGGCTTCCAGGTCTCCTACTTCGAAGCACACGTGCAGGAAGCCGATGGAGGCGTCCTGTGCGGTAGCGGCGTGAAGCTCGATGAACTGGCGGTCGTTGATCTTCAGGACGGATTGGTAGGGAACATCGTCTTTGCGAAGGTCGAAGGACATCTCGAAGCCGAGCTTTTCGTAGAAGGCGGTCGAAGCGGCAAGGTCATGTACGCGAATGGCCACGTGGGCGATCCCATTGATCGGTGGCGTAGGCGTGTCCTCCGATTGGGCACGAGCGTAGCCGGAGAACAACGACGCGACGAAGATGACGAGGCCAACAAAAAAAGTGCGCGAATGGTACCTGCGGGCGCTAGGGGCCGGTTGTGCTGTCATGCGTTGCTCCGTTTGGGCTGCCTACGGATTGTCGCCGATGTGGCGGAGATCTGCCAAGCTGAGGGACGCTCAGCCGGGGCGTTACGCCGCCCCAGCCTCGCGCCCCTTCACCGCGAACTCCAGCCCGGTCTTTCCAGCCGTCACCACGACGTGATCGCCATGCAGAACGCTTCCATCCAGGATCTTCACGGCCAGCTTGTCCTGCACCATCCGCTGAATCGCACGCTTCAACGGTCGCGCTCCGTAGGCCCTGTCGTACCCAGCCTTGAAGATCGCCTTCCGTGCATCGTCCGTCATCTCCAGCGTGATCTTTCGATCTGCCAGCAGATGCTGGAGGTCCTTCAGCCGCAGATCGACGATATGGGTAAGCTGCTCATCGCCGAGCGGATGGAAGATCACGATGTCGTCCACGCGATTCAGAAACTCCGGCCGAAACTGCTTCCGCAGCTCATCCATCACGCGAACCTTCGCCTCTTCAAATCCGTCCTCGCCCTGCGCCCACGCCGTCGACAACTGCGCAGCGCCAACGTTCGACGTCATGATTAGAACGGTATTCTTGAAGTCCACCGTCCTGCCCTTCGAGTCCGTCAGCCGCCCATCGTCGAGCACCTGCAGCAAGACGTTGAAGACATCTGGATGCGCCTTCTCGATCTCGTCGAACAGCACCACTGCGTACGGCCGTCTACGCACCGCCTCGGTCAACTGTCCCCCCTCGTCGTAGCCGACATATCCCGGAGGCGCTCCAATCAGCCGCGCCACGGCGTGCTTCTCCATGTACTCGCTCATGTCGATCCGCACCATCGCGGCCTCGTCATCGAAGAGGAACTCCGCCAGCGCACGAGCCGTCTCCGTCTTGCCTACGCCTGTAGGGCCGAGGAAGATGAACGAGCCGATTGGCCGCTTCGGGTCGCTCAGTCCGGCGCGCGAACGTCGAATCGCATTCGCTACAGCGCCCAGCGCCTCGTCTTGCCCAACCACACGCTCGCGCAAACGATCCTCCATCTGCACCAGCTTCTGCATCTCGCCTTCCAGCATCTTCGAGACAGGAATCCCCGTCCACTTCGACACCACGGCGGCGATGTCCTCTTCATCGACCTCTTCCTTCAGCATCCGCGATGGCCGCCGCGATACGCCAGCCGCAACCCCGCTCTTCGCCTCCGCTTCATCTGCCGACACAGCCGCATCCTGTAAAGCTGTCAGCTCCTTCAGCTCAGCCTCCAGCTTTGGAATCTCGCCGTACTGCAGCTCTGCCGCACGCTGCAGGTTTCCCTTGCGAGTCTCCTCCTGCATCTGGAAGCGCAGCGACTCAAGCTGCTCCTTTAGCGCAGCAATCTTTCCGATTGCACCGCGTTCGGTCTGCCATCTCGCACGCAGCCCGGCAGCGGTCTCCTTCACCTCGGCCAGCTCGCGCTCCACGATCTCCAGCCGCTCCTGCGAGCCTGCATCCTTCTCTCGCTTCAGCGCAGCACGCTCGATCTCCAGTGAGGTCGCACGTCGTTCAAGGTCGTCGATCTCTACCGGGACGCTGCCGATCTGGATCGCCAACGCAGCCGCAGCTTCGTCTACCAGGTCGATCGCCTTATCCGGCAGGAACCGATCGGATATGTAACGGTGCGAGAGCGTAGCCGCAGCCACAATCGCCGAATCCTTGATCCGAACCTTGTGATGCGCCTCGTACTTCTCCTTCAATCCGCGCAGAATCGCAACCGTGTCCTCAACGTTTGGCTCGCCGACGTACACGATCTGGAAGCGCCGTTCCAGCGCCGCATCCTTCTCGATGTACTTGCGATATTCATTCAGCGTGGTCGCGCCAATCGCACGCAGACCGCCGCGAGCCAGCGCAGGCTTCAGCATGTTGCTCGCATCCATCGCGCCTTCGGCAGCACCTGCGCCGACCAGAGTATGTAACTCATCGATGAACAAAATAATCTCGCCGTTCGAGTCCTCGATCTCCTTCAGCACAGCCTTCAGCCGTTCTTCGAACTCGCCGCGAAACTTCGCTCCGGCCACCATCGAAGCCAGATCCAGCGAACACACCCGCTTATCCCGCAGGATCTCCGGCACGTCGCCCAGAAAGATCCGCCGCGCGAGGCCTTCCACAATCGCCGTCTTGCCCACGCCCGGTTCGCCGATCAGCACAGGATTATTCTTCGTTCGCCGCGCCAGCACCTGCACCACGCGCCGAATCTCCTCATCCCGTCCAATCACCGGGTCCAACTTCCCGCGCCGTGCCAACTCCGTCAGGTCCTTCGCGTACTTCTCCAGCGCCTGAAACTTGCCCTCGGGATTCTGATCCGTCACCCGCTGCGACCCGCGCACCTCGGCCAGAGCCTTCAGGATTGCGTCATGCGTCGCGCCCAGAGCCGCAAGCGCCGTCTGCACGGCGTCGCCCTTCTGCCGCGCCAGGGCCAGCAACAGGTGCTCGGTCGAGACGTAATCGTCCTTGAAGTTCTCCGCCTCTTTGAAGCCCTGCTCCAGCACCTTCTGCAGTACGCCGGACATCCCCGGCTGGTTTCCACCCTGCACCTTCGGCAGCTTTACGATCGCGGAGTTTACTCCCGCCAATAGTTGCTCCACCGGTACCCCGACCTTCTCAAGCACCGGAATCACCACTCCCTCGCGATCCTCCAGCAGCGCGGCCATCAGATGCAGCGGCAGCACCTCCGGATTACCGTTCTCGGCGGCATATCCGCTCGCCGTCTGCACCGCCTCCTGCGACTTCACCGTTAACCGATCCCACTTGATCGCCATAACTTGAATCTCCCCAAAAATTTAAAGTTTGCACTTAGTTAGACGCGAAAATTCGGTGGAAGATGCGAAAACCTGATAGCAACTCACTCATATTCCATTAGGCCCTGATCCGGCAGCATGCGAAATCAAATCTATCCTTTCCATTACAACCAGATAGCGTCCCGCCACGATACCCTGTCACTCAGACACGAATCCAAGCCAATGCCGCCCTCCGATCCTCAGAGTCCGCAGAATCAGAGCAATCCCCTTGTCGCTGCCATGCTTCTGGCCGCTACCGGGGGCATGCTGGACGCCATCGTCTACCTCAACCACGGTCACGTCTTCGCCAACGCCATGACCGGCAACGTCATCTTCCTCGGTATCGCCATTATCGGCCGCGATTGGGCCACGATCGTCCCCCACCTCGCTCCCCTTGTCGGTTTCCTCGCCGGTGTTGCCGCCTCCAAACACATGCGCACTCGGCTCAGCGAAGGCGCCGTTCTCCGCATCGGACTCACCTCCGAGACCATCGCTCTCTTTCTCATCGGCTGGCTTCCGCTGACCTTCCCGCACATGGCGTTTACCCTCATTACTGCGTTCGTATCGGCCTTTCAGGTCTCCATCTATCGCCGCGTCGAGCGCTTCACCTTCAACTCCACCTTCGTTACCGGCAATCTCCGAGATATGACCGACGGCCTCTACGACGCCCTGAGGCCCACTTCTCCCGAAGTCCGCGAAAAAGGTCTCGCTCAGGCGACCGACCTCGGCCTTATCTGCCTCTGCTTTCTCGCCGGAGCGGTCATCGGGGCCTGGGCCGCCCCGCGTTTCGGCAACCGCGCTCTCTGGTTCACCGAACCGCTCCTTCTCGCCGTCCTGCTGCACCGTCTTCGCCATCCATCCTGACGCGAAAGTCGTACTTTGCGGCCTGTGTCTAACTGCTACTCTTGCTTCACTTGCGTCATTGGAGAAGACTATTTTGCCCCGGCTGCCACGCCTCCATCCCGCCGTATCCTTTCTTGCGGCTTGTCTCCTCAGCGGCTGCGGAGCCGTGACCCAGCAATCGGCGTCCGGCCCCGCTACCAATCCCGCAACACCTCCGCCGTCTTCGGGCACGACCGTAGAGCCTAACTCCAACAGTTCCGGCAACGTCCACGGCGGCCAGCAGCCCGTCGTCGGAGCCCACATCTACATGTTCGCGGCCAACCCCGCCGGCTACGGCTCCCCCAGCATCTCCCTCCTCGACCCGACCAAACCCGGTGTCTACTCCGACTCCGTAGGCGGCTACGTCCTTACCGACACTCTCGGCGACTTCAACTTCAGCGGCGACTACGCTTGCTCCTCCGGCCAGCTCATCTACGTGCTCTCCCTCGGCGGCAATCCCGGCCTGCCCAACGGCGGTACCAACCCCGCCATCGCGCTGATGTCGTCCGTCGGGCTCTGCCCCCCCGGCCAGACCAACTTCGATAGCACTCCGACCTACATCTTTATCAACGAGCTTTCCACGGTCGCCTCCGCTTACGCCCTGGCGGGATTCATGACTGACGCCACGCACCTCGGCTACGGCAGCTCCAATGTAGCCCAGCAGGGTCTCGCTAACGCTTTCCTCAACATTCACAACCTCGTCAGCCTCGAGACCGGCGCCTCTCTCGGCCAAACTCCCACGGGCGGCGATACTCCCCAGACCACGCTCGACACCCTCGCCGACATCCTCGTCCCGTGCGTCAACTCCGACGGCACCTCCGACTGCTCCAGCCTCTTCGCCAACGCACCCTCCCCCGCTGGCGTAGCGCCCACCGACACCCTCGCCGCCATCCTCAACATCGCGCACAACCCCAGCGCCAACGTCACCAACCTCTTCGGCAACGGCGTCAGCACCCAACCCTTCCAGCCCACGCTCACCGCCGCGCCCAACGACTGGACCCTAGCCTTCACCTTCTACGCCGACTACATGGTCGGCCCCTACTTCCCCGCGATCGACTCCGTCGGGAACGTCTGGGTTCCGAACTACGCCAACAACAGCCTCACCGAGTTTAGCCCCACCGGCGCTCCTCTCTCCGGCGCAGGCGCAACCGGCTTCACTGGCGGCGGCCTCAATCTCCCCTTCGCTATCGCCATCGACAACCAGGACAACGCTTGGGTCACCAACTACGGCCCTCTCAACGCCTCCACTGTCTCTAAATTCACTCTAAGCGGCACCCCTGCCGTCGCTACTCCCTACCCCTGTTCCGCCAACTGCTTCTTCCCCGCGTTCGACGCCCAGCAAAACCTCTGGATCTCAGGCACCGATCGCACCGCCGTCCTCCAACCCTCGGGCGCTGTCCTCAAGATGTACCCCACCGCTTCGGCCAACTCCGGCATCTCCATCGACAGCATAGGCTCCGCATGGACCATCGGCCAGCCCCGCAGCCTTTACCGCCTTGGGCTTCCCGCTACCCTCTCCATGACAGCCGAATCGGTAACCTCGTCCTCCAACAACGACCTCACACCCAACGCCATCGACTCCGCAGATAACATCTGGTACGTCAGCAACAAGAACAGCGCTGTGGGTGAATCCGACAAGACCGGTAAGCAGATCTCACCTGCCGCGGGCTACACCGGAGGCGGCCTTCATGGTCCGGCACAGATCGCCATCGACGGTTCCAACCGCGTCTGGGTCGCCAACCGCGACAGCAACTCGCTATCCGCCTTCACCAACGCTGGAGCGGCCATCTCTCCTTCAGCCGGCTATCAGGCTCCGGGGTTGAACGGTCCTCGCGGCCTGGCCATCGACGCATCAGGAAACGTCTGGCTCACCAACTTCACTTACAACTCCATCACTGAGTTCGTCGGGATTGCGACCCCTGTAGTAACTCCGATCTCTCCTACGACTCACGGCCAGCGGCCTTAAAGATATTGTCCTGCCGAGCAGGCGGCCCGTCCGGCAGGACAAAGTCTTCTAGGGGGGAGTTAAGCCTCGTTGTCCGCCGGTTTATCCACCTGCGATTGGTACACCTCTTCGACCCGCTCCACCGTATCGATCTCTGCAACCGGCTTATCCGTTCTAATCTTCAAGATCCGCGGAAATCGCAGCGCAAACCCGCTGGCATGACGCCCGCTGCGCATGATGTTGTTGAACGCCACCTCCAGCACCATCAGCGGCTCCACGGTCCTGAAGAATCCCTGATCTTCGAGCGTATGTTCCATCATCCACGCGCTCATCTCCGCAATCTCCACATCGGTCAATCCCGAGTAGGCCTTCCCAACATTCAACAACTCACCTCCAGCCCCGCGCACGGCAAAGGTGTAATCGCTCAAAATTCCCGCTCGCTTTCCATGTCCGAACTCCGCTCCCGTCACCACTACGTCGAGCGTCGCCAACTCCCGCTTCAGCTTCACCCACGCCAACCCGCGCCGGCCCGGTTGATACACCGAACCCGCAGCCTTCAGCATGACTCCTTCATTGGCCCGCGCCCGCGCATCCGCATAGGCCCGTTCGATATCTTCGGCGGACTCCACCAGCCGCGAAGGCGAGATCATCAACCGCTCAATACCCTTGTTCTTAGCTCCCGGAAACAATGCAGCCTGAGGCTGCCTTGCCTGCTCGTCCACCATCACAGGCGACACGACCCGCTCCACGAGCCCTTCCACCGCAGCTTCCAGCAGGTTTCTTCTCTCCCGCAGCGGCAGTTCCAGTAGCAGCTCGCCCCGCGCATACATCAGGTCAAACGTCATGAATACTACCGGCACCTGCCTCCTCCATTCGTTCGAGACTCGCTTCCGTCCCAATCTTTGTCCCAGCACCGCGAACGGCAATGCTCGCGCCTGTTCAAGGTCCCAACCCAGAATCTCTCCATCAAAGATCAGCGCACCATCTACCTCCGGCCGCACCTCTGCAAATGCTTCCTCCAGCTCTGGAAAGCTCTCAGTCACATCCTCACGATTCCGGGAGTAGATCGCGACTCTGCCAGGATGTTCCGAATCCCCGCAATGGACCTGTGCCCGCATCCCGTCATACTTGTCTTCAAGGAAAGCCTCAACCGCCTTTGCAAGCATAGGCTCCTCAGTCTCCACGGCAACGGAAACCTCGGTCTCCCGCTCAGAATCAAGCTCGAGCTCACGCCGCAACTCCTCATCCCCCTTCTTTTTCCTCACCTTCTTCACCTTTACAGCCGGATTCTTCGCCGGCTTTTCCGTAAACCGATCCACCGCCTCCTCCGGCGTCTCCACAGGGCTGGCCAGCATAAATCCCAACGGGTGAAAGAGCTTCATCCGCGCCTCTTCCAGCGTTCCTGCAAAGGCTCTCCTCACCGCGCCGGCGAGATCTGCCTCCAGCATCACCGCCCTGCGTACCGCTTCCACAGAAGCCCCTGCCGCAACTGCGATCGCCTCCTCCACCAGGCTCTGTTTCACGCCGATCCGCATATCTCCCAGCATCAGCTTCAGCAGATACTTTGCCTCCAGCGGGCTGGCTCTCCGCAGCATCCCTTCCACCAGACTGGCGCGGATCGCAGTCGTTCTGGCGGTCGCCATCCCCGAAAATGCCTCCGATACGTCTTGCAGCGTTAGCTCTGCCGCCAAACCAGATGCCTGGCGCCCGGACCCTCGTTCTTCTTCTGCCACAAGCAGATCGAAGGCGGCAGCGCCCATATCCCCGTGTCGTCTGTAAGCCGCTGTAAGCTCGATATCCGAAGCCCCACTGACCTGTAGCAAAGCCTTCGACAACAACGCGCCACCCGCATTCAGCTTCCGGGCGTCCGCCTCCGCGAATGGTGTGCCCGCGACGTACAGGGCGAACCAACCCGCGTCTTCTCCGTCCGGAGCGGCCGTATGTACCGATTGAATCGCCTCCGCGATCAGAGCGCGCTTCTTCAGCCGTCCAGCCTCACCAGCCAACTTCTCCGCCACCTCCGCCACCACCCTGAACAGAGCCATTCCGGACCAGCCTCCAAAAACCTCTATTCCAGTAAAGATGCATTCCGCATCATCCAGGTCAGGAGTAACATCTAATAGAGCGATGAACGCAACTGCAAATCCGGTGTCTTCCTCCCGCGTGACCGAGTCTCCCGACCGTCACGACTTTGCCTAGCTGCGCCTTCTCGCTGTCTTCTGTCTCAAACTGAACGACCATCCCCACCTCACAGCCCTTAGGAGCACCTATGTTCGACCGCCTCGACCAACTCGAAGCCCGCTACGAAGATCTCGGCAGACAGATGTCCGACCCTACCCTGGTTAACGACCAGAAGAAGTTCCAGTCCATCGCAAAGCAGCATCGCGATATGGAGCCTACCGTCGAAAAGTTCCGCGAGTATCGCAAGATCAAGGACGGAATAGCCGAAGCCAAAGCCATGCTCGCCGAACCTGACCCGGACATCAAAGAGATGGCGCAGGCTGAGCTCGATACCCTCGAGCCGCGCCTCGGTCCCATCGAAGACGGGCTCAAGGTTCTCCTGCTACCCAAGGATCCCAACGACGAAAAGAACGTCATCCTGGAGCTTCGCGCCGGTACTGGTGGCGACGAGGCCGCGCTCTTCGTCGCCGAGGTCTTCCGCATGTATCTCCGCTTTGCCGAGCAGCATAAGTGGAAGGTCGAGGTCCTCTCCCAGACAGAGTCCGGCATCGGACATGGCCTGAAGGACGTGACCGCGATCATCGAGGGCGACAACGTCTACTCGCAGCTCAAGTATGAGTCTGGCGTGCACCGCGTCCAGCGCGTTCCCGCGACGGAGACTCAGGGCCGCGTTCACACCTCAGCCATTACAGTTGCTGTCCTGCCCGAAGCTGAAGAGGTCGACATCAAGATCGAAGCGAAGGATCTCCGCATCGACACCTTCTGCTCCTCCGGTCCTGGCGGCCAATCGGTCAACACCACCTACTCGGCTGTTCGTATCACGCATCTTCCTACCAATACCGTGGTCTCCTGCCAGGACGAAAAATCGCAGATCAAGAATCGTGAAAAGGGAATGCGTGTACTCCGCGCCAGATTGTATGAGGTAGAAGCCGAGCGCATCCACCAGATCCAGGCCAAGGACCGCAAGCAGCAGATCGGCTCCGGCGACCGCAGCGAGAAGATTCGTACCTACAACTTCCCGCAGAACCGCCTTACGGACCATCGCATCGGACTGACCAACCACCAGTTGGCCATGGTCATGGAGGGCCAGATCCAGCCCACCATCGACGCTCTTATCGCTCACTACACTGCAGAAAAACTCAAGGCCGAATCCGAAGCTGCTTAATCCTCTGTTCAGGCAGAACGGTAAAGGCCGCAGGAAGATCTCCTGCGGCCTTCGTTTTTTAATACTCCGTCCATATCACACCCCTCGACAACAGAATCTTTCTCTCCTGCCGCATAAGTGAAAGAGGCACGACGCTGATTGCGACTAGTTCGCATCCAACCGCTCAGGCTGTCCATAGCAGTCTGAGTGCGTAGCGCTCATTTGTTCAATACAGGAGATTGGCGATGACTGATTCAACCAACAACCAGAGCTTTGATGAGATCCTTCGCAAGATCGGTCCGGATGCGACTGCGACCTTCGACAACTCCGCCAGCAACCCCACCGAGCACGCCAGCAGCGAAGCGACGAATGCAGCCACCTCGGTGGATGGCGATGATGACGAAAAAGACGAAGACCTCGAGGACGAGGACGAGGACGAGGACGAGGATGATGATGACGCCGAGCTGGAAGAGGACGACGAAGAAGATGAGGAAGAAGACGTAGCAGACGAAGCAGGCGTCTAATAAAGCAGATCGCAATTTAACGTGAACGGAGCAAGGATGCCGATTTCGAACTACAGTGTGCTGGCGGGGGATCCGACGGCGGGGAAGGTCGTAACTGGATCAAGCGCGCACTATCAGATCACCATGCAGGCTCCGGGTGGACCGTTTACCGTGGCCGTGAATATTCAGTCGGTGGATGGGTCGGAGGTGCTGTACGACATCGCCGAGAATTTTACGCCGCCGGATCTACAGGGATTGCTTGCACTCCCCATGGGAATGACCGCGTTGAAGAGTGAGCCGGGCGGGTTGGCCCTGGACTTTGTGCGAAGCACTGTGAACGGCCAGCCCATGATCACAAAGGCGCAGATGATGCTTCTGCCCAAGCCGAACGTATCAAAGTCCGGCAGCGAAGAGGAGCGGATGATGCAGCGCGCACATTCGAAGGCACTCGAAAACGCCGTGGTGACGCTGCTGAACATGACGATCGCGGATAAGGACGGCGTAATCTATGCCTTTGGCAGCGCCTACTCCGACTCCGGCAAGGTGGACGGGATTCATGACATCCATATGAACCAAGGGAATCCGAAGAACAATCATGGCGGAGATAACGGCGTGTGGCAGGATGGCGCGCTGTTGATCCACCTGCCATCGCAGGGAACGTGGACGGCTGTGTTTATTGCGTTTCAGACGGAGAGCTGGAACACGGATGCATCCGGGAATCCGGCGAGCGGAACGTCATAGTGCGCCAAGGACGCGGTCTGCGATAGCTGCGGCTTCGGCAGCGGGCCTGACGTCGTGGGTGCGAACGATGTGAGCGCCGGACAGGATGGCGGCAACGTTGGCGGCAGTGGTGGCATGCAGTCGATCTGCGGCTAATCCCGTGGTTGATTCGAGCGGGATCGCTAAGGCCGCGTTTTGAGCAAGCGTATGCGCGAGAAAACCCTTGCGTGAAATTCCGACGAGAATCGGCAGATCGAGATGATGAAGCATGTCGAGATGCGCGAGGAGCGGATAGTTTTCGTCGAGGCGTTTGCCAAAACCAAAGCCCGGATCGAGAACGATCTTCTCTCGCGCGATGCCCGATGCAATAGCGGCTTCCACGCGCTGCTGGAGTTCGGTGAGAACAAGTGGGAGCACTTGGCCTGACGCGAGCGATGGAAGATGCACCCACTCCTGCGGCAGCCCTCGGGCGTGCATAAGGATAGTGCCACAGTTAAGTTCGGCGCAAGCGCGAGACATGTCCGCGTCCCAGAGATGTCCACTCACGTCATTGACGATCTCGGCGCCAGCCTGAATCGCGTATCGTGCGGTGCTGGCGTGGAAGGTATCGATGGAAAGAATCGCCTCTGGCCTCTGTTTGAGGATCGCTTCGATGACGGGAAGGATTCGCGTCTGTTCTTCTTCGGCAGTGAGGGGTATTGCGTTGGGTCGCGTCGATTCTCCGCCTACGTCGAGGATGTCCGCACCATGGTCGAGCATGAGAAGAGCTTGGGCGATGGCTTTTTCGGGGGCTTGTTCCGGAGAATAAAAGTGCCCGCCGTCCGAGAAAGAATCGGGTGTGACGTTGAGGATGCCCATGACGATCGTCCGTCGGCCCAGGGGAACGGTCCGGGTCTTGAGATGCCAGTCGAAGTGCGGGCGGGGTGCGAAGGACATGCATGGATTCTAGCTGGTGGGATGCTAGACTGCGCGGATGGTACGGCTCTCCAGATGTGGCATGGCGGTGATATTAGGACTTTCGGCAGTTTGGGTTGCGCCGCTGCAGGCGCAGACGCAGGGCGTGGGTTGCGAAGGATCTGTAGCGCTCAAGGCGGGCAGAGGCGGTCCGTGTACTGAGTTGGCGCAGAAGATCGCAGGCATGCTGGAGGATCCTGCGGTGACGCGGGACCACTGGGGGATCTCCGTGGTGGAGATGGATGGTGCGCCAATCTATTCGCTGAATGAGGGGCAGCTCTTTCAGCCTGCGAGTAATGCGAAGTTGTTTACGACGGTGGCTGCAATGGCTCTGCTGGGGCCAACGGCTACCGTGAAGACTACCGTTCAGGTAAACGGCGTCTTCACCGGCAAAGAGTACGTCAAGGGGAGTATCTATCTGGTCGGCGGCGGCGACGCCAATCTCTCGGGACGAGCTGTGCCCTACGCTCTGAATTCGGATGAGGCGTCTTCGCCGCTGCATTACCTCGACGACATGGCGGCACAGATAGCGGCTTCGGGGCTGAAGACGGTCGACGGGGATGTGATCGCGATTGGAGATCACTTTGGCAATGAGCCGTATCCGCAGGGCTGGAGCGTCGATGATCTCCCGTGGGGCTATGGTGCGCCGGTATCTGCTCTGAGCGTGAATGATAATCAACTGAAGCTTACGATCACACCGGCTGTAGAAGTGGGCAGCCACGCAATCATTGAAGTCACACCTGAAATTCCTTACTACACCGTCACGAACGATGTGATGACCGTCGATCGAAGATCTCCGACGAGTATCGTGGTTGAGCGCAAACAGGGCTCGAAGATTTTGCGGGTCTACGGAGGGATCGCTCTCAAGGGCAAGCCGGAGACCGATTTTATTTCGATCGAAGATCCGCCGGAGTTCGCTGCAATTGCATTCAAACAACTGCTTGAGCAACACGGCGTTATCGTGACTGGTAGTGCGCGGGCGGAGCATGTGCTGCTTGAAGATGCGCGCAGTTTTCGTACGATATCGCACGAGCCTTTGGATCTGGCAAAGCTTAAGACAATGCAAAAGGTAGAGTCTCCGGGCTCGATGGTGTGTCCCGATCCATGCGATGCTGCAAGTCTTCCACGCACTGGAGTCGCAGTTGAGCATACCTCTCCCAGCCTGTTGGAAGATGTTGTCCTGACAAATAAATCGAGCCTGAATCTGCATGCGGAGCTGCTGTTGCGCCGACTCGGAAGTAGGTTCGTTCTCGATGGCGAATCAGAGAGTGGAAGCTTTGCAGATGGCGCACGCGTCGTCCGCCAGTTTCTTATCGACGTAGGCGTTCAAGGTGATGACTTCGTCTTCTACGATGGCTCGGGGCTGTCGTCCTATGACCTGGTGACGCCGCGGGCCACCGTTCGATTGTTGCAGTATGCCGCAGCACAGCCCTGGTTTGCGGATTGGAAGAGCAGCCTTCCGGTGGGTGGAGTGGATGGTTCGTTGGAAGGACGGTTTGCAAAGGCTCCGCTGAAGGGGAGGGTGTTTGCCAAAACGGGAACGCTGGGAGAGGCGCGGGCGTTGAGCGGATACGTCGAGTGCGCGGGTGGAAAGACGGTCATCTTTTCGATCATGGTGGGGAACCATATGCCGCAGACCAGTACTGACAGGGATGTGATGGATAAGATCGTTGGGGCGATTGCCGCGGCAAACTGATGCGCCGGGAAGTGAGAGAATAAGGAGATGATCCGGGCTTCTTTCTTGCTTCTTTTGTTGGTGGTCGTTGGGTGTAAGTCGGTGCCGCCGCCTTTGCCGCTGACGGAGTTGAATGCGCAGCAGGCACGTGGACATGCGGTGTTTCAGACCCGTTGCGCGTTGTGCCACTACGACCGCAAGGACGCTTCGCTGCATGGGCCGGCGTTGATCGGTGTGCTCAAGAAGCCTTATCTGCCGAGCGGCGCTCCGGCCAATGATGAACGTGTGACGGATACGGTGATGCATGGACGCGCGCTGATGCCGGCTCTGGGGAATACGATGGATCAGCAGGATATGGACGATCTGCTGGCGTATCTGCATACATTATGAGCGAGACCGATGAAGTAAAGAGGCTTCAGGCGCGGGCGCATGGGATGCTGCCGGGTGTGGCGGGCATCTGCCTGTTTATGGTGGTGCTGACGATACTCAACGCCGTGGCGGCGCTGCGGGGCAGCTTCGGCACTGGCACGGGAAGGTATGGCGTGCTGACCTTGTGTACGTTGCTGGCGGCGGGTGTGCTGGGGTTGCTGCGGCTGCGGCGGTGGGGCTGGTCGCTGGTGTTGGCAGGGTGTTTGACGCTTTGCCTGGGGAATCTGTTCGTGTTTGAGAAGACGCACGCAGGGCAGTTTCTGTTGCAGGGATTGTTTGCGCTTGTGTTCTTTCTCTATCTGGTAAGGACAGAGGTTCGAGAGCGGCTGCGGTGAATCTGACGGGTGGTTCGTTGCGAACGCAGTGCGCCATATCTATACAACGCGGATTCCCAATTCGAATCCGCGCAAAATAAATCCAGAAAACCTGTCGTATTTTTCCGTGACCAGAGCTGTGGTGTCAAAATGCCACGACCACCATACGAATCACCACAACTCACCAGCAAACTACCACGCGTGCGCACCACAAATTCGCCGACCCCCCTTAAAAATCACAGCAAATTCGCAAAATCGGCTCCCGCCGCCATGAGTCTTTTTTTCGCCCAAATCAACCTCGCTGAAGTAGGGTCTGGGGTGGTTTGGATACAATGGAGGGGATGACTCCTCCGGTGGCGCAATCGGGAATGCAGTTGAATGCAGAGCTGGTGCAGATCGATCTGACGCCGCGCAAACCTGCGCCCAAGCCGGCCTGGTTGAAGGCCAAGGCTCCGATGGGGGAGACGTTTCACAATCTGAAGAAGATGGCGCGGGAGCTGAACCTGCATACGGTGTGCGAGAGCGCGCAGTGCCCGAATATCGGGGAGTGCTGGAATCAGAAGTCGGCGACGTTCATGATGCTGGGGAATCTGTGCACGCGGCGATGCGGGTTTTGCGCGGTGCCGAAGGGCAAGCCGGAGCCGATTGACTTCGATGAGCCGCGGCGGGTGGCGTATGCGGTTGCGCAGTTGGGTCTTGCTCATGCAGTGATTACGAGCGTGAATCGCGATGACGATAATGTGGGCGCAGCGCGGGCGTTTGTGAGTGTGATCGAAGAGATTCGGATGCAGGCGCCGGGGTGCCGGGTGGAGGTGTTGACGCCGGACTTTCAGGGGAACGAAGAGGCGCTGCGGCTGGTGGTGGAGGCGCGGCCGGAGATTCTGAATCACAATATCGAGACGGTGCCGAGGCTGTATCGCGTGGCGAAGTCAGGCGGGCGCTACGAGAAGTCGCTGCGGTTTCTGCAGCATGCGAAGGAGCTTGCGGCGGAGATGTTCGATGATCGGGATGGCGATCAGATTGTGACGAAGACGGGCATCATCGTGGGGATGGGCGAGGAGATGCACGAGCTGCTGGCGGTGTTTCGCGATCTGGCGGACCGGCGGGTGGATATTCTGACGATTGGGCAGTATCTGCGGCCTTCGCGAGATCATCTGCCGATGGCGCGTTACTATACGCCGGAGGAGTTTGCGTTTTTGAAGCATGAGGCCGTGGGGATGGGGTTTCGGCATGTGGAGTCGGGACCGCTGGTGCGGAGCAGCTATCATGCGCAGGAGCAGGCTGAGAGTACAGGGCTGGCTTAGAAGAGTTGCGCAGGGGTTAGCCGAGGCGCTTGGCGCGGATGATGTCTTCGCAGTTGAAGCACTGGCGGAGGCCCTGAGCGGGGCTGCCGGATAGGTAAGTGACGCGTTTGTTGCGTGGGATCGACTGGAGACGGTTGCACTTTTCGGTGGTGTGGAAGACTTTGCTGCCCTCGCGCCAAGTGGGTGGGATCTCGGGTGTGAGGGTGGGCTGGTCCGGGAAGAGTGGCGTGGAGCACATCGTTGTAGGATAGCGGGACCAGCGGTGGAATGCTTCCACAGGACCTACGAGCTTCAGAAGCGTCAACTGTTTAGAAGCGTCAGAATTTCTGGAGCTTCAACACGTGAAGCTTTGTTCGGGATAAAACATCTGACGTGTACAAGGAGTTTTCATGGAATATAGGCAGCTTGGACGATCGGGATTGAAGGTGCCGGAGCTTTGCTTCGGAGCGGGAACGTTTGGCGGCAATAACGAGTTCTTCAAGGCCTGGGGCGCGACCGACGATATCGCCGAGGCGCGGAAGATGGTGGATATCTGTGTGGAGAACGGGATTACGTTGTTCGATACGGCGGACATCTACTCGAATGGGCAGAGCGAAGAGGTTCTGGGGAAGGCGCTCGATCATTTGGACCGCGAGGACGTGATGATCTCGACGAAGTCTACGTTTCGCCTGGGCAAGGGGCCGAACGATGTGGGGTCGAGCCGGTATCACCTGATTCAGTCGGTGGAGCGGTCGCTGAAGCGGCTGGGGTCGGAGTATATCGACATCTACCATCTGCATGGGTTTGACGCGGTGTCGCCGGTGGAGGAGACGCTGCGGGCGCTGGATGATCTGGTGAGAGAGGGCAAGATTCGGTATATCGCGTGCTCGAATTTTTCCGGTTGGCATCTGATGAAGTCGCTGAGCGTGAGTGAGCGGTATGGGTGGTCGAAGTATGTGGGGAACCAGGCGTACTACTCGCTGGTGGGACGCGAGTTTGAGTGGGAGCTGATGCCGCTGGCGCTGGATCAGGGTGTGGGGACGCTGGTGTGGTCGCCGCTGGGATGGGGACGGCTGACGGGGAAGATTCGCCGTGGGTCGCCGATTCCTGCGGAGAGCAGGCTGCATAAGACGGCGGCGCAGGGTCCGCAGGTGGACGACGAATATCTGTACAAAGTTGTGGATGCGATTGATGAGATAGCGAAGGAGACGGGCAAGACGGTACCGCAGATTGCGTTGAACTGGCTGCTGCGACGGCCTACGGTTTCGACGCTGATTGTTGGGGCGAGGAACGAGGAGCAGTTGCGGCAGAATATCGGCGCGGTCGGTTGGACGTTGAGCAAGGAGCAGGTGGCAAAGCTGGATGCTGCTAGTGAGGTGCCGAAGACGTATCCGTACTGGCACCAGGCGCAGTTTGTCGAGCGTAATCCGTTTCCTGTGTAAGAGGCTTTGTAGAAAGATGAAGGGCTCGCAGGCAGATGCTTGCGAGCCCTTCATCTTTGATGGTGCGGGTTAGAACTTGACGAGGAAGGCGCCGGTGATGCGGTTCTCGCTTTCGCGAAGATCCGGAGCCCATCCTGGGACGAGCGATCCGGGTGCTCCGGTGTTTCCTCCTGGCGGGGTTACACCTCCGGGTCCACTGAAGTACGGGACGTTCGCGGCGCGGTGGTTGTACTCCAGGCGATAGGTGAAGTACTGGCTGGGCATGTAGTCGGCTGTGACCGAAGCGTCCCATGCTTTGAACGGATCGCCTGGGTTCTCGGTGAAGTATGGCGTGCCAGAAGCGGCGGTGGCACCGTTGATCGGCGGCAGCAGCACGAGGTAGCGGCCGGGGTTATTGATGCGACCGCCGCCTAGCGTGAAGCCAAACTTGTCTCGGTCAAACCAGAGCCGGTTGTAGACCATGAAACCGAGGAAGCTCTGTTTCGGGCCTTGCTTGGTATTGCCATGGCAGCTGACTCCGCCGCCACTCTCGCAACCGGCGTCTCCGGTGACAGTGAAGGCAGCTTTGCTGATCAAAGAGTAGGGGTGGTCATAGTACTTGTACTCGATGCTGTCGTCGGTGTGTAAGCGGGTGCGGGTTGCTACGCCAAGCGCATCCTCTCCGAAGCCGTACTGGTTGCCGATGATCTGCAACTTGCCGGTGGGCCTCCACAGAATTTGTCCGCCAAGTCCAGGCCGACCGTTGAAACGGCCGTAGGACTGCCATCCGTTGATGAACCATGGCTCGATCTTTAGCTTCGCTGTGGGAAACCACTGCACGCGCACACCGTTGAAGAACCACGGCGTGTTCGACGAGACGTACGACGGCTGATAGGCCCAGTTATCGAACTGATAGAACGAGAAGAGGCCGACGTAGGAGAGGAAGATACCGGCATCGACGTTGATGCCGTGCTGCACGTTGAAGTGGTATCCGGCGTTAGCCTCGCCAATATAACGATAGGCGTCGGCGAGGTCCCACTGCCCGCGCGCGGGGCTTGCATCGTTGCGCGGCGTGGCCGTGGCGTAGAGGCCGAGCTGGCTCAAAAAGCGGGCGCGCACATTGTTTACGTGGAAGTCGCCGCCGAGCCCAAGGTCCGTCAGTGTGACCTCGCTGGAGCGAAAGACTTCGCTCGAGCCGACGATGGTGTCGTCTTGCGGGTGACGGAAGTCGTAGGTGTAACTCACGTCCGAACGTATCTCCGGGGTGAAGTATTTGGTTGCGTAGGGAGTGTCCTTGGTGCGGGAGTTGCCGTTGAGCCAGGTGAAGTCGGCGAAGGCGAACGGGGTCGAGTGGGGATCGGCGGGGTCGGTGCTTGCAGGCTGCTCTTCAGTGGCGACGACAGCTGCCGGCGCTGGCACAGGCACGGGCGTAGAGGCCTTCGGCGTTGTAATGTGAGTGGTCTCGGGCTGTGGCGCATTGGTCCGCTTCAGCTCGATCAGCTCCTTCTGAATCTCCTCTAATTTGTCCTGCAGTTGCTGAATCTTCAGGTCCTGAGATGTCTGCATACTGGTGTTTTCTACTGCAGTCTGCAGATTGGGTGTCTGCGTCTGCGCCAGCAAGCTTCCCACGCTGAGCGTCAGCCCGACCCCAAGGGTCAACCCAATTCGACAGAGTCCTTTAGTGGGTGACTTGATTGTTTTCTCCACGGTAATTCTCCCATTCTGTTAGCGTCAGCGGCTTGAGCACGCGAGCTAAACCACTGTCGACTTTAACAAGGGCGGGATAAAGAATTCGTCTAGAGCGCATAAAGAACTCGTAACGAGAAGAGAGGCTCGCATGAGGATTAAATGGGTTTTTGAGGAGGGGAGATTGCGGAGTTGCGGGAGGATCTTGGCTATGTGAGAACTCGGCAGTGGGACGGCGCGGAATCAGTTCTTCCTTGGTGCGGATCTGATTTATAAGCCTCTAACGAGGCTGGCAGTGCGGTGTTCGCACTTTTTAGTTACCTATTTGTGATTAGGCTTTGGAGGTTAGTGGCCGGCGGAGGGGCTGGCGTGTTTTGGCGGGCGGGGGATGAAGAAGAGCAGGGGTATCATGCAGGCGCAGAAGACGGCGAGATACTGGATGATGTCGAGGTAGGAGAGCATGGCTGCCTGGCGGTGGAGCTGGTTGTAGAGATAGGCCTGGGCGGCGTGGGAGCCGGTGCCGGTCATGGGATTGCCGCTGGTCTTGCCGCCGAAGATGCCTTTGAGCATCGCGACCTGCTTCATGAAGGCGGGGTTGCCGGGTGTGAGGTTGCGGACCATGTTGCTCTCGTGGGTGGCGGTGCGGCGGGTGAGCATGGTGGCCATAAAGGCCGTGCCGCAGGAGCCGCCAATGTTGCGGGCGAGATTGGTGAGGCCAGAGACGTCGTTGTTCTCCGACTGCTTTACGCCGATGTAGGCGATGGTGTTGATGGGGATGAAGAGGAAGGCGAGACCGGAGGCCTGGAAGCAACGGAGAAAGACGAGGCGTCCGTAGCTGACGCCGAGGTCCATGCTGTGCATGGTGATGAGGGAGACGGTGAGTATGGCGAAGCCGAAGCCGATGAGTTTGCGCGGATCGGTGCGGCCTACGAGGACACCGACGACGGGCATCATGGCCATCATCATGAGACCGGCGGGGGAGAGGACGAGACCGGCGAGCTCTGCGGTGTAGCCGAGCAGGGTCTGGACGAGCTGGGGGATAAGGATGGTGGTGCCGTAGAGCGAGAAGCCGAGCACGAACATCAGCAGGAAGCAGATGGCGAAGTTCGTGCGTTTGAAGAGGGTGAGGTTGAGGATGGGGCGATGGCCTTCGCGGAGTTGTTTGAGCTCCCACCAGATCATGACGACGAAGGCGACGACCATGGTGACGGCGAAGAAAGCGATGAGGTGGGAGGAGAACCAGTCGTCCTCCTGGCCCTTGTCGAGGACGAACTCGAGGGAGCCGAAGGTCAGGCCGAGGAGACCGAAGCCGAGGAAGTCGAGCTTGATGCCGCCCTTCTGGGACTTCGCGACCTGGGCTTTGACGTAGGGCGGGTCTTCGACGATGCGGGAGGTTAAGAACAGAGAGATGAGGCAGATGGGGACGTTGAGGAAGAAGATCCATCGCCAGTCGAAGTTGTCGGTGATGTAGCCGCCGAGGGTGGGGCCGATGGCGGGGGCGCAGACGACGGCTAGGCCGTACATGGCAAAGGCCTGACCGCGTTTTTCCGGAGGGAAGGTGTCGGCGAGGATGGCCTGTTCGGAGGGGGCGAGGCCGCCGCCGCCGATTCCCTGCAGGATGCGGCAGAAGATCAGGAGGGGGAGGGTGGGGGCGAAGCCGCAGAGGGCGGAGCTAATGCCGAAAAGGGCGACGCAGATCATGTAGAACTTCTTGCGCCCGATGAAGGTGGTCATGTAGGCGCCAGCGGGCAGGATGATGGCGTTGGAGACCAGGTAGGCGGTGAGGACCCAGGTGGCTTCGTCCTGCGTGGCGCCGAGGCCGCCGGCGATGTGGGGCAGGGCAACGTTAGCGATGGAGGAGTCGAGCACCTCCATGAAGGTGGCCAGGGTGACCGTCATGGCGACGATCCAAGGGTTGATGCGCGGCCGCCAGGGACGCTCGACGGTGGTGTGGGACTCGTGTACTTCGGGAAGTTGCGCGCCCGGGAGTTCTACAGTGGTGGTTGCCATGAGGTGTTTATTCGATTGTATGGGTTTGGACCGGGATTCAGAGAGTTTGGGAATAGTCTGCGATCTTTGGAAGGACGTATCCCCTGATTGAGTGATAGGTTCGTAGCGAGTGCGGTTTTGAGGAGGCTTTATGTATATTCCCGCGGCAAACAAGGAGGATCGCCTCCCGGTACTGCACAAGTTGATGGAAGATCAGCCGTTTGCGTCGTTGATCACGGTGGGCTCCTTGGGGCTGTTTGCTTCGCATATTCCGATGGTGGTGGAGCGGGAGGGTGGTCCGCTGGGTCGATTGAAGGGGCATCTCTCGCGTGCGAATGGGCAATGGAAAGATATATCTGCGTCTGTGGAGGCGCTTGCGATATTTTCCGGGCCACAGCACTACATTACGCCGTCGTGGTATCCGGAGAAGCAGGAGACGGGGAGGGTGGTGCCTACGTGGAACTATGCCGTGGTGCATGCCTATGGGTATATGAGAGTGATCGAAGATGGGGAGTGGTTGATGGCCCATCTGGAGAGTCTGACGAACATCCATGAGGCGGATTCGGCGGTTCCGTGGAAGGTGAGCGACGCTCCGGCGAGCTATGTTGCTTCGCTAGTGAAGGGGATTGTCGGGTTGGAGATGGTAATTGAGCGTATTGAGGGAAAGTGGAAGGCGAGCCAGAACCGTTCGGAGGAGGATCGCGTGGGTGTGGCGCGAGGCCTGGCTGAGTTGGATACGGAGGAGAGTCTGGCGATGAAGGCTTTGGTGGATGAGCGAAGGTGAGGGGCGAGGCAATTCCGGGTGAATCGCGGTAGGCTAGCAATAATGTTTACGCACGGTCTTCGGAATTGGAATCGCAATCGGCAATTTAGTTTAGTGTTCTGGTTTGGATGGGCCTCTTCGGTCTCAGTCTTTGGTCAGACGACGCAAGCGTCTCCTGCTGCGATTGCGACACCTGCTGCGGCTACGCCTTCGGCGGTGGTCGAGCCTGCGCATGATGAGCTTTTGCGTGGGACGTATGGGCCGTATCGCGCGAATAATGATTTGCTGTTCTATCACCTGGACTTGCGCGTCGATCCGGAGAAGAAGTTCATTCGCGGGACGAACACGATCCGGTTCAAGATGCTGCAGGATGGTACGCGGGTTCAGCTAGAGCTTTATCCTACGCTGCAAATCGACGGGATTTCGTTGGGTAAGACTACGCTGAAGTATGAACGCGATGGCGGCACGGTATATGTGGACTTTCCCAAGAGACTGCGTGCGGGACGAACTTACTCGATCGACTTTCATTACTCAGGCCATCCGGTGGAGACGGGACGGTTTGGATGCTTTACGTTCAAGAAGGATACGGCGGGACATCCGTGGATCAATACGGCTTGCGAAGAGACGGGCGCGTATGTGTGGTGGCCGAATAAAGAGCAGTGGCGCGATGAACCTCAGCAGGGGATGGAGATCAGCGTCGCGGTACCGAACGGGTTGATGGATATTTCGAACGGGAAGTTTGCAGGGAAGAAAGATCTTGGCGATGGGTATACGCGCTGGGACTGGAGGGTGCACTACCCGATCAATAACTACGATGTCGCGCTGAATATCGGCAACTATGTTCACTTCGACGATAAGTTTCAGGGACTCGCGCTGGACTACTATGTGCTTCCGGAGGACCTGGATAAGGCGAAGGTGCAGTTCGCGCAGGTGCCGGGGATGATGAAGGCGTACTACCACTATTTGGGGGAGTATCCGTTTAAGAAGGACGGGTACAAGCTGGTGGAGGCGCCGTATGCGGGGATGGAGCACCAGAGCGCGGTGGCTTATGGGAACCACTTCAAGAACGGCTACTTTGAACGGGACTGGACGGGGGTTGGGATCAGTCCGCGATTCGACTTCATCATCATTCATGAGAGTGGGCATGAGTGGTTTGGTAACAGCGTGACGGCTGCGGATAAGTCGGATATGTGGATCCATGAGGGATGGACAACGTATCTGGAGGGCCTGTATGTCGAGTACAACTGGGGCTATGACGATGCGATTCGGTATCTGAATGGGCTGAAGAAGAAGGTGAAGAACGACCGGCCGATTATTACGGCACGGGGGACGAACGCGGAGCCGCCGCAGGATCAGTACTTCAAGGGTGCGCTGTTTATCAATACGCTGCGCAGCATTGTGAACGACGATACGCGCTGGTGGCCCATTCTGCGTGGCTTCTATCTGAAGTTCAAGTATCAGAACATCACGACGGAGGACGTGGTTCAGTACTTCAACCAGCAGACGGGTATGGATCTGACTCCGGTGTTCGATCAGTATCTGCGGCACACGGCGATTCCTACGCTGGAGTTGAAGTTCGATGAGCCGGGTGCGGTCGCTTACCGGTGGGTCGCGGATGAGAAGGCGTTTGCGATGCCGGTGCGTGTAGGTTTGAAGGAGCACTGGGAGACGATTCATCCCACGACGGAGTGGCAGACGATGAAGAGTCCGCTGACGAGGGAGCAGTTTGAGGTGGCGACGGAGCTTTACTATATCAACGTCAACAGGATGTAGGGCTGCTTAACAAAGATTCGAAGCGGTGCTAGACTTCGAGTTTTCCTTCTGATTTTGGCTTTTGGTGCAATGTAACGGAGTGGAAAGAGAGATTGATATGCATCCTGACCTCGAAAAACTGATTGTGTTGCAGGGGCATGATATCGAGGCGAAGCGCCTGCGCGATGAGATGGTGGCGTTGCCGAAGCAGGTGGCGGCGCTAGAGACCAAGGCGAAGGCGATCCTGGGTCAGCGTGCGGTGGTGGTCGAACTGATTGCGAAGGAAGAGAGCCTGCGACGGCGGCAGGAGTCTGATGTCAAAGATCAGAAGGCGAAGATCGAACGCACGCGCAAGCATATGGACTTGGCGACGACGACGGTGCAGGTGACCGCGTTTGAGCATGAGATTGCGTTTGCGCAGGCGGAGATTGGCAAGCTTGAGGACTCCGAGATCGAGAGCATGGAGCGCAGTGAGGGGCTGGAGGCGCAGAAGCTGCTGGCGGATGATGCCGTGACCGATTCGGCGGCGACGCTGGAGCGCGAGCGGGTGCGTGCGGCGGAGGTGGTGGCGCAGGATAAGGTGCTGCTGGCGGCGGTCGAGGAGAAGCGCAAGGCGGTGCGGGCGGAGATTGGCGAGAGTGCGTTGTCTACGTATGACCGTATCGCGAAGGGCAAGGGAACGGCGGTGGCTGAGGCGGTGAATCAGAAGTGCACAGCATGCCAGATGATGGTGCGGCCCCAGCGGTGGAACGATCTGCGCGACCGAGGCAACGACGAGACGATGATGACGTGCGAGAGCTGCGGCCGGCTGCTGTACTACGACCCGGCACGCGACGCTCCGCAGCGAAAGACGGTTCCGGTAGAGAGTATTGCAGCATCGATCATACGTTCGCTTTGAATAACGATTCGCTGTAGGCGGTCAGGACGAGTGTGAAGAGAGTTTGTATTGATATGGACGAGGTGATGGCGGATGCGTTGGGTGAGCATCTGCTCCGCTATAACCGGTACTATGGAGAGCAGATCACGCTCGACGATCTCCATGGGAAGTGGCTGTGGGATGTGGTCTCGACGGATCGGCACGCGGTGCTTGAGGCTCATCTTCGGTCAGAGGATTTCTTCGACGTATTGCAGGTGATGCCGGAGTCGCAGCGGGTGATACGTCGGCTGCAGATGAATTATGAGGTGTTTATCGCGACGGCTGCGATGGAGATCCCTACTTCGTTCGAACAGAAGTACAGATGGCTGGAGCGGCACTTTCCGTTCATCCCTGCATCGCATATCGTTTACTGCGGAGATAAGGGAATTCTTCGGGCGGACTATCTGATCGACGACAATCCGCGGCAGCTAAGGCGATTTTCTGGCGAGGGGATACTTTATAGCTCGCCGCATAACGCCGGGGTGACAGGATATAAGAGGGTGAATGACTGGCTTGAGGTGGAGAAGCTGTTTCTGAGCTAGGCAAGCGTGGTGGCATTTTCTGAAGGTGGTTTGGTTTCCTGCGGTTCGAAGTTTCCGCGTCTTTATGACGCGTAGAGATTGGATTCGAAGCGCTGGAACACGTCGTCGGACCAGGCGTGCGAGGATTTTTTCCAGATGTCTCCCTGCTCTTCGAGGAAGTTTGGGAAGTTCATCTGGCAGTAGCCGCATCGTGCTCTGAAGTCGTAGAGCGCCTGTGGAGTGCCGTCGAGGTAGAGGGCGGCCTGCATGCCGTCGCGGGACCACTCGACGGAGGCGATGCGCTGGGGCTCGGGGCGCTGATTTTCTGCATCGCTTTTGGCGAGGGCAGCGACGTTGTAGATGAGCATGGCATCGAGGATGGCGTGATCGTGCTGCTCCTGCGAACGGTCGCAGGCGTAGAAGTAGCCGGCGACGCCTTCGTCCTCAAAGACTACGGTCCATGGAACGATGGGTGAGTCGGAGGAGAGAAAGGCGCGGCCAGGAGTGAAGGAGAGCGACTGCATATATCTCACGATACACTCGAAGGTGAAGCTGTTGGTTGCGTGTGTGAGCGTGTTTCTGTGGGACGCTGCGGACGATGGCGAGATGTGGGATGAGAATAATGACAGGTAAAGGTCGGCAATTCAGCGAATGAGGCTTCCCCGCATCAGGATCGGTCGACCCCAGCAGATGGCGCTGCTGCTGCTGCTGGTTTTTCTGGCAGAGTGCCTATGGGTGGTGAGCAGGCAGCAGCTGTCGCAGCAGGACTATCGGTATGCCGAGTGCGGGCGTGAGATGTGGGAGCGGCCTTCGCCTCTGGCCGGTTACTTTACAACCTGCGGAAATTTGAATGGTGATGGGACGTTTGCGTATCGGGTGGCGGGACTGCCGCTGACCGTTCAGCGTCTGGTGATGCTGGGGGCCGATAAGCTGCGGAGGCCAGAGAACCGGCTGTATACAGATGGGACGCTTCGCGGCTCGATGTGGGAGGCTCGGCATCAGCTGTACAGCGTGAAGTATCTGCTGCACCTGTCGTTTATCTTTTTTGCGCTGTGGCTGGGTGCGGGGCTGTGGTGGGTGTCGAGGCGGCTGTTTGGCAATGAGGGCGGATTTTTTGCGCTGGGATTGTACTGCTTTTGTCCGGCGATTATAAGGTTTGCGGTGACACCGAACAATGATGTGCTGGCGATGTGGGGACTCTACGGGCTGGTGTATGCAGCGATGGGGGTGGCGCATGCGATGCAGGGACCGCGCAGGAAGTGGAGGCCGCGGATTGCGCTGCTGACGCTGGCGCTGGGCCTGACGGCGGCGGCGCATCTGCTGGCGGCGATGGTTGGTTTTGTGATGGCGGCGGTGTGGATGATGTATCTGGCGCAGCGGCGACGAAGCTACGTGATGCAGATTCTTGTCTTCTCTGCGTTGGGTGCGCTGCTGATCCTGTTTGCGTTTTATGCCTTCCGCCTGGCTCCTTTCAGTTATGTGTTTACGGGTGGTGGAGCGCGGTTCTGGTTTGAGTTGGATGGAGCGCGGCGGTTTTTCCTGAACCTCGTGAACGCGTCGATTGTCGGGGCGACGGTGGTGGCACTGCTGGTGTTCGCAGGGATGCGCCGTAGTCGCTACTTTGGCAATACGGCTCCTCTTGTGATGACACTTTTACTGCTTCCGCTGGTGACGGTCCAGACAGTGTCTGCGCCGTGGCTTTGGGCGCTTCCGTTTCTGTTTACGTTTGTAGGCGGGGTATTTGCCGATGCGCTGGAGACACGTCAGCGCAAGATGTTCCTTGTTCTTTCCGGGGCAATTCTTGTAACGCAGGCGATGATTTGCCTTACGTTTCTGCCGGAGATTGCGCGGTAGGTTGCACGGCTGAATCTGAGTCGTCACTGGCGGCGCTCTGCGATTGCTGCGAAGTTGGCGGATGTGCTGCATAATAAGTCGGCACCCCTGACACACAGTTACGACCTGAAGGATGACCCGTCCGTGAAGATGAAAGCTCTGTTACGTCCTGCCATAACGGCCTGTGCTCTTAGTGCGCTACTGCTCGTGAGTGGATGCCACCGGCATCGTAAATCGAAGTCCGCGCTGAATACGACGGCTTACTCGGACCAGTTGCAGGAGTTGGTGAAGAAGAAGGCGCTGCCGCCGGAGAAGGTGGATACGAGCAAGGTGCCGAATCTGCGTTGGCCGAACTTCTCAGACTACGAGCCGATTGTGACGACCTTCTACGACGATCGTAACTACGAGGTTGCGTGGACGCGGGACGGCGCGCCGACGGCTACGGCTACGGCCTTCATTCAGCAGTTTCACGATGCGGCTGTGAAGGGGTTGATTCCGGAGGACTATGACGATTCGCGATGGGCGAACCGCGTGCAGGCGCTTACGAGCAAGTCAGCCGATGCGATCTCTCTGTTCGACGTGGCGATGACGGTCAATGTGATGCGTTACATCTCCGATCTGCGGATCGGGCGGGTGAATCCGCAGCACTTTAGCTTCGATATCAATGTGCAGGATAAGAAGTATGACTTGGCGGAGTTTGTCTCTGATAACGCGGTGGATGCAACGGATGTACCGAAGCTGATCGAGAGTGTAGAGCCGGACTCGGACGAGTACAGGAAGACGGAGGCGGCGCTGGCGCACTATCTCGACCTCGCGAAGCAGCAGGGGCAGGCAGGCATTGAGCCGCTGCCGACCGTCGCGAAGGCGGTTGCCGTTGGTGGAGAGTATCCGGCGGCAGATGCTTTGTTGACGCGGCTGCGGTTGGAGGGAGACGCGCCGGATGGGGGATCGGATGCTCAGGCGAGTCATAGCTCGGTCTTCGATGCTGCTCTGTCGGATGCGGTGAAGCACTATCAGCATCGGCATGGAATTGCAGAGGACGGGAAGTTGACAGCGCAGACGATCAAGTCGCTGAATGTGCCGATGGATGAGCGGGTGGCTCAGCTGCAGGATTCGCTGGAGCGCTGGCGCTGGCTGCCCGATCCTTATCTGCATGCGCGGCTGATGGTGAATCTGCCGGAGTTTGTGCTGCGTGGCTTTGACGCAAACCACAAGCTCGACTTCACGATGCGCGTGGTGGTTGGCAAGGTGATGGGAGAGCATGAGACTCCTGTGTTTACTCACATGATGAAGTATCTTGTGTTCCGGCCGTACTGGAATGTGCCGGTCGATATTGCGCGGAAGGAGTTGGTTCCTCATATCGAGGCGAACCGTGGATATCTTGCGAGCAAGAACTTCGAGGTGACCGACAGCAAGGGCGTGGTGCAGACCGACTATACGGCGCGGCAGGTCGGGCAGGGCGGCGTGATGGTACGGGAGAAGCCGGGGCCGAAGAACTCGCTGGGACTGGTGAAGTTCATATTCCCGAACCAGTACGACATTTATCTGCACTCGACGCCAGCTGTTTCGCTGTTCGAGCAGACGCGGAGGGACTTCAGTCACGGATGTATCCGAGTGCAGAAGCCAGCGGATCTTGCGGCCTGGGTGCTGCAAGGACAGGGCGGAGATTGGGATCTGCAGAAGGTGCAGGAGGCGATGAACAATGGACCGGACAACAAGACAGTGAGCCTGAAGACGCCGCTGCCGATCGTGATCTTCTACCTGACGGCGATTGTGGATGAGGACGATGAGGTCCACTTCTTCGACGATATCTATCGGTATGACGAGGAGATGCAAAAGGTTTTTTCGAAGGGACCGCCGTACCCTCAGAAACCGGAGCAGGTGGTGCCGAAGACGAAACAGGGTGACACCGCGTAGGGGAGTTTGTAGACTGTCTGCCATGACGAAGCCTGGTCTTGATCCGAGGGTGGATGCGTACCTTTCGACGGTCGCGCCGTTTGCGCTTCCGGTGCTCGAACATCTGCGGGAGATGGTGCATAAGGGCTGTCCGGGGGTGGAGGAGACGATGAAGTGGAGCAGGCCCTTCTTCGTCTATCACGGTGCGATTCTGGGCAACATGTCGGCGTTCAAGGAGCACTGCAGCTTCGGCTTCTGGGGTGAGGAGATTGCTGCTTCGCTGCGGGAGGCTAAGGCGCTGAAGGGCGATGGGATGGGTTCGCTAGGTCGGATTACCAGTGTGAAGGATCTGCCGTCCGACAAGCTGATGCTTGGTTGGATTCGTCAGGCGGCGGCGCTTGTGGACAAGGGCGAGTATACGAGTCCGATTGCGGCGCGGCGAAGGGTGGTGAAGGCGCCGAAGCCGGTGGTGGAAGCTCCTGCGGAGCTGGTGTCGGCGCTGAAGAGGAACAAGAAGGCTGCTGCGGTATTTGAGGGGTTCAGTCCGAGCGCGAGACGTGAGTACATCGATTGGGTTGCTGAGGCGAAGCGTCCGGAGACGCGGGAGAAGCGGATCGCTACTGCGGTTGAGTGGATCGCTGAAGGGAAGCAGAGGAACTGGAAGTATCAAAACTGTTAGCTATTCTGCTGAGCGGTCTTTGGTGGTGCGGTGGTGGTTATTTGGTGGCTTTCTTCTGGCTCTTTGCGGGCTTGGACTTTGCGGGTGGGGATTTCGGAGAAGGAGCTTTGGCGGGGGTCTTTGCGGCGGCTTTTGCGGCGAGGATTTTTCTGCGATCGGCGATGAGGCGTCTCTGCTGGGTGGCGGGGAGGGCGAGGAGGTCGCGGGTCTTCTGGGGCATCTTGGCGAGGGTGAGGGCGTGGGCGGCGGTGAGCTGCTCTTCCCACTCGGGGTTGCGGAAGACGCCCCAGTGTTCGATGGCGACCCAGTGGATGCGGGCGAGGTATGGAGCGGGGCGGATGCCTTCGGTCTCGAGGAGTTCGGCGTAGCGCTCCGGGCCGGCGGAGTAGGAGATGAGGCGGGTGGACTGATCTCGTTCGGGGCTATTGTTAGCGCTCAGGTTGATTACGGCGAACATCTTGCCGCCGATGGCCTTGTCTCCTGCCCAGAAGACGAGGCTGCCACCCCATTGGACGGTCTCGACGACGTGGGGGAGGGTGAGGAGAAAGGCTCGGATGCGTTCGACGTCCATGGGGCAGTATAAGTCTGGGTGGGGTCGCTTCCTTGCTGTACTTCTCTTGGGGTACCCCCACCCCTCCCCCCTCCCCCCTCCCCTATGTCAAGTGGCTTATTTGCAATGACTTGCTGAAAATGGCGCCGCTAAAATTCTCTAAACAAATGGGTTACGGACAAATATTTGTAAATAAATGGCTTATGGGCAAGCTGTTATCAATAAAAGAGTTAGATTTTTGGGTTTCTATCTCGAGTCTTGAATTTATTTCTCTGATTTAATGATAGCGGGTGAGGGATAACTACTGCGCCAAGGCTATCTCGCATGTTTTCTTTTATTTAGGCGAGATGTGGGCTTGACAGGTTTGTGGCCTGATTCGCACATATTATTGCGTTGCTGTGGATGAGAAGGCATACCCCAGTGGCTGAAGCCCCATTTCTTACGGAGGCTGGGAGGCCCAAGGGTAAAGCCTTGGGTTACCTCAGAGGCAAAGGCGATAGGCAAGGGCAAAAGCAGATCCCTACGGGGTGACAAAACAAAGGGGCGAGCAACCACAACCGCAGATCCCCTGCGGGGATGACAAACAATAGGACAAACAAAAGCAAAAGCAAAAGCGGGAGCAATTTCAGAAGCTGTCTAAAAACTTGAGACGTAATTTTCTGTTCTGTAGCGGCAGTGGAGCTACTTTGTTTGCTTTTCGAGTTTGCTCGCGGCGGCGGCTTTTTGGGTGGCGTGTCTGGTGGCTTTGGTGTGTTTGCCGGGTTTGGGTTTGCAGCTGCCCTTGGTTCCGGGAGTTTTGCCGGGAGTGGGTTCGAAGCCGGGCCAGCAGGGGGTTTCTTTGCTGGAGGACTTCTTGGCAGGGGTCTTCTTGTTCGTGGAGGAGGATTTTTTCGCGGACGATTTGTTTGCGGTGGCCATGCAGGGTTAGAGGGCAGATGTGGGGTCTTTGTGGACGCTTCGTGGATCTTTGCTGGTGAATCGTGGCTGATTTTTAGCGGAGTCGTAAACGGATGGGGCCTTTTGCGGTGGCGTGATCGACGACGGCTCCGTGCTGGGTGATGACGATTTTGCGTTTGGCGACGAGGCGGCGGGCGGCGGCGCGGGCGGGCTCCATGAGGCCCTCCCAGTCGCGGCGGTTCTCGGTTCCGCCTACGGCTTTTGCGGCTTCGGATGGGCAGATGGTCTTTGCTTCGTCTCCGGCAGGGTTGCGTTCGGCGAGGAGGGAGAGGATGGCGGCTTCGAGGGCAGCGTCGGCTGCGCCGGGGTGGTGGCCGCGGCAGGCGTCGCTGCAGTACTTGATGATGTCCCAGTCCTGGGCCCACTGCTTGCGACACTGGAAGGTGCGGCCGCAGGTCTTGCAGATCTTGTCTTTGTGCGGGGTGGTGCGTTCGGGTTTGGGTTTGCGGTCGGGCATGACGCGGTGATGATGGGCAGAGTTTGGTCGCGCAGATGATGTGATGCCTAGTGATGCTCTACGCGGAACTCGTATCCGGCGGGAGGGTAGAAGAGTGCGGGATCCGGCTCAGTGCGATGGATGTTGGTGAGTTCGTAGTCGGGCATCTGGCCGCTTTGATTGACCCTTGTGCCGGGGGCCTCCCGCATCTGAATCATCTCCTTCATGTCGAAGGAGTACCAAAGCTCGATCACCATCTTTGTTACGGCGCCTGATTGCGGGTTGGTGATGGTCTTTGTGCGCAGCACTCCGACTGCTTCGACGTCGCCGAAGTTCTTTTTGCCGAGGGGTTCGGTGTGGTCGACGGTGTTGTGTTCGTGGGTCTCGACGGGTTGGGTGAAGATGCCGGCCCACATGTTCTGATTGCCGTAGTGGAGGATGCGGGAGAGGCAGGAGACGGTTGCGGTGGGCTTGCCGGGAGCGACCCAAGGCTCCATCCATTGGAAGGTACAGTGCGAGACGGAATCGTTGACGGTGACTTCGTGCGCGGTGATGGTTGCGCCGTGGCCGTCGGGGCGCGGCATCTCGGTCTCATCGCGTTTTCGGCCGGCTGAGTCGCGGGCCTGACGGGTGTTGGTGCTGTACGACTTTACCTGGCCGTTTGTCGGATCGAGGATGTGGACGGTGGTGACGAAGGTCGCGGTGTAGGGGGCGTCCACCGGCTCTGCGATGGAGTAGGTCACATCGTTGTCGGGTGGGTACCAGTCTGCGGGAAAGCGGGCCGAGGGGGCGGGCGCAATGCTGATGACGGAGGGATCTTTTGTTTGTTGATCCGCTTGCTTGTCTGCCTGCCGGCTTGTTTGCCCGTTGAGTTGTACGCAATAGACGGCGGCAATGAGGAGTGGAAGGCAACGCAGCGATTTCGTGTGTGATGACACCATGGTGGGCCTCATCGTTCCGTCCTACGATCCTATGTTAGTTGGTGGTGTGCTGGAAGTATAGGCATCGGTTGAGGTTGTGAAAGTTTTTTGCCTGGGGCGGATTTTCTGTTTCTTTCGGGGCGAAGGGCGCATCTTACAAAGACATCTTTATACGTAGACGATCGGCTTCCGCAGACGTCTATTCTGTGAGGAATTTTTGTAGTGTGGGATAAGAGCGCTTATCTTCCTCGAATTTTGTTGTCGATGCGCTTGCAGGTGTGAGGCGCAAGGTTCGGTTCCAGAGAGAGTGTTGCATTTGGATCAGCTTTCCATGACGCGACGAGGTTCTGTGGATGGAGTGTCGCAGGCTCATGCCTTTGGGGGTGGACTGCTGCTGGCGTTTACTGCGCTGCTGCTGGTGGTGATGCCGTTTACGGAGTACTTCTTTCAGTTCGACCGGTTTCTGCGGGGCGGTCAGGACTGCGAGTTTAATCTTCTGCTGCTGGCGATGTTTTTTTCGATGGTGATTGTGCTCTCGCAGGGGCGTAGACAGAAGGTGGAGTCGATCCTTGCTGTGCTGCGGAGGCTGAGTGGCGTGTTTGTGGAACGAAGTCAGCCGGCGCGTGGAAGCGTGCGGGTTTTGGCGATGACGAGGGATGCGATTGCCGTGTCCAGTCGGGCGTTAGAGATGTATACCCTACCTATTCGAATCTGATTCGGCTCCTCTGGGATGAGTTTGGGGTCAACCTGCGGATGGCTCCGATGGGGTCATTCGGCCTCCTTTGCTAACCGGCGATCGCTTCGACGATCTGTTCTGGAGAGTTATGAAGAAGTCAGAAGTACTGCATGCCTGGGCGGCGATTCTGGATGGAAGGGCGCCTTCGCTTTCGATTGAGATAACAAAAGAGTGCCCGCTGCGTTGTCCGGGATGCTATGCGTTCGATGCGGCTCATCTTGGAGGCGAGACGCAGTTGCGCGAGCTCTCGGACTTCAAGGGGGATGAGTTGGTGCGGCGTGTGCTTGAGGTGATCGACCGTGAAAGGCCGCTGCATGTGTCACTGGTGGGGGGCGATCCGATGGTGCGGTATCGGGAGCTGGAGCGGCTGTTGCCGGAGATTGAGCGGCGCGGGGTACATACGCAGGTGGTGACGAGCGCGTTCCGGGTGATTCCGAGTGCGTGGAAGGAGTTCAAAAAGCTGAACGTTGTGGTGTCGATCGATGGGCTGCAGCCGGAGCATGATGAGAGGCGTAAGCCTGCGACGTATGAACGGATTCTGAAGAGTATTGCGGGCTCGAAGGTGACGGTGCACTGCACGATTACGTCGCAGATTGCGCAGAGGGCGGGGTATCTGGATGAGTTTCTTGCTTTCTGGAGTGGACGGGCGGAGGTGGCGAAGGTGTGGTTCAGCCTGTTTACGCCGCAGGTGGGGGCGGTGGATGCGGAGATACTGACGGCGAACCAGAGGGCTGCGGTGATTGCGGAGCTGAGGGTGTTGCGGCTGAAGTATCCGGTGCTGGATATGCCGGAGCAGGTGCTCGATGAGATGGCGACGCCGCCGAAGAGTCCGGAGGAGTGTATCTTTGCGAGGACGACGAAGACGATCTCGGCGGACCTAACGACGCAGATTACGCCGTGCCAGTTTGGCGGGGAGCCGGATTGCGAGCAGTGCGGATGTCTGGCTTCGATGGGTCTGGCGGCAGTGGGTCATCACAAGGTGGTGGGAGGGATTACGGCGGGCGGAATCTTTATGGCGTCCGACCGTTTTGGGAGGGGATGGCGGGGTATCAAAGAAGCTTTTTCGCGGAAACCTATTCTTGCTGTCGAAGCGACGCCTTTCAAGATACTTTAACCGTGAACCTGAAATGGGTTTCGTGACGTTGCGGAGAGGAGTAAACATTGGTAGACGACGAGTGCCGTACGATGGGCGAGTTGAGGCGAGATCTCTGCCGGTTTAGCAGGCTGCTTCATCGGCTGGGGTTCATGCCGGGGACTTCGGGTAATCTTTCGGTTCGGTTGGACAGGGAGCGTCTGCTGGTGACGCCGACGGGAATGAGCAAATTTCAGCTGCGGCCGGACGATATGGTGATCGTCGATCTTGAGGGCAGGCACCTGGAGGGCGCGCGGAAGGTGACGAGCGAGGTGAGCATGCATCTGACGGTGTATCACTTTCGCGATGATGTGGGGGCGGTGATTCATTCGCATCCGCCGATCGCGACGGCGTTTGCGTGTGCGGGACGGGGGTTGGAGCAGATGCTGTGCCAGGAGGCGGTGATGACGCTTGGGGTGGTGCCGCTGGCGAGGTATGCGACGACGGGGACGGGCGAGGTGGCGGCGAGCCTGGTGCCTTATATTCCTGGGCACGATGCGATCTTGCTGGCGAACCACGGAGCGGTGGCTTATGGGGGGACGCTGCTGCAGGCTTTTCAGAGGATGGAGACGGTGGAGCATCTGGCGCAGATTGAGCTGGTGGCGCATCAGTTGGGCGCGGCTCGGACGCTGAAGCAGGAGCAGATCAAAGAGCTTCACGATGCGAAGGCCAGGTATCTGATGAATGCGCAGTAGGGCGATGGCTCGGGTCTTTATACTTATATCGATATGACTAAGTTTCCGTCGCTGGAAGATCAGCTTGATTTGATTACGAAGGGTGCTGCGGAGATTGTTCCGCTGGAGGCGCTGAAGGAGCGCATCACGAAGTCGATTGCAACGGGCGTGCCGATGCGGATCAAGGCGGGGTTCGATCCGACGGCGCCGGATCTGCACCTGGGGCATACAGTGCTGCTGCGGAAGCTGAGGCACTTTCAGGTGCTTGGGCATACGGTTATTTTTTTGATCGGGGACTCGACGGCTCTGATCGGCGATCCGACGGGACGGAATGTGACGCGGAAGCCGCTGACGCCGGAGCAGATTGCGGTGAATGCGGAGACGTACAAGGAGCAGGTGTTCAAGATTCTGGACCGCGAGACGACGGAGGTGAGGTACAACTCCGAGTGGCTGGACAAGCTGGGGTACTACGACATGGTGAAGCTGATGGCTCAGTTCACGGTGTCGCAGATGCTGGAGCGCGAGGACTTTCATAAACGGTTCAACGAGGAGCAGCCGATTGCGCTGCATGAGCTGATCTATCCGATTGCGCAGGGGTATGACTCGGTGGCGCTGGAGTGCGATGTGGAGCTGGGTGGGACGGATCAGAAGTTCAACCTGATGCGTGGCAGAGACTTGCAGAAGCACTATGGGCAGGCGCAGCAGATTGTGCTGATGATGCCGATTATCGAGGGGCTGGATGGCGTGCAGAAGATGTCGAAGTCGCTGGGAAATGCGATTGGGGTGCATGAGCCGGCGGGGGAGATGTATGGGAAGCTGATGTCGGTTTCGGATGAACTGATGTGGCGGTACTGGACGCTGCTGACGGATTTGCGCGGGAGCGAGATTGAGGCGATGCGAGAGCAGGTGCGCGAGGGTGCGCTGCATCCGATGCAGGCGAAGAAGAATCTGGCGTGGGCGATTACGCGGGACTTTCACTCGAAGGAAGAGGCGGACGCTGCGGCTGAGGGTTGGGCGAAGATGTTTCAGCAGCGCGGGGTGAGTGAGGATGTGCCGGTGGTGCAGGTCTCGCTTGGGGCTGAGGGGCTGGCGGTGGATGCGGCGAGTGTTCGTCTGCCGAAGTTGCTGGTGCTTGTGGGGCTGGCGAGTTCGACGGGCGAGGCTACGCGGAAGATTGCGGAGAATGCGGTGAGTGTGGATGGGGTGAAGTTCAGTGGTAAGACGCTGGACGGTGTGGAGGCGGGAGGGTTGGTTACGCTGCGGCTGGGGAAGAAGAGTGTGCGGGTGGAGTGGGTTGGTTAGTGGAGTTGCGAGGTAAGACAAAAGCAGATCCCTACGGGATGACAAACAAAAGGACTGGCGACAGCAACTGTAACGACAAACGCAGATCCCCTGCGGTGATGACAAACAAAAGGGACAAACAAGAGCAACAACGGCAGGAGAACAACAATAACGGCAAGAACAATGGCAAGAGCAACGGTGATGGCGAGAGTGGACGGTATAGGATGACTCGAGTTCTAAACACAAACCTTGTTGAAGAATGCGCATCTTAAAGACGTGGGTTCTATGAAAAATCTGAGGTATTGTTCTCGTCTGTTTGTTGTGGCGGGATTTCTGCTGACAGGATGGATGCAGTTCGGTGCGGTGGATCTTCATGGGCAAGACGCCAGGGAGCCGAAGGAGATTGTGCGGACCGCGATGAATGCGGAGTTGACTGCGGATCTGAGCGATCACACTCGGTGGAAGTATCGTGATGCGCAGAAGGATGGGACGGAGACGGTCTCGATTGTGGTGGAGACGGACCATGGCTCGGTGAAGCGGCTGGTGAGCAGGAATGGGCGGCCGTTAAGCGCGGATGAGGCGAAGACGGAGGATGGGCGGGTGCAGAGTTTTATTCGCGACTCGGCTCAGCTGGCGAAACAGAAAAAAGATGGCGTGCAGGATGGGAAGAACGCGGAGGAGCTGCTGAGGATGCTTCCGGATGCGTTTGACTGGAAGGTGCAGAGCGAGGATGCGAAGGACATTACGCTGGCTTTTGCGCCGAATACGAAGTTCAGCCCGCCGGATATGCAGGGGCGGGTGCTGGGGCAGATGGCTGGGGTGCTGGTGGTGGATAAGGGACAGAATCGCATTGTGACGATCAGCGGGAAGTTGACCGAGGACGTGACGATTGGGTGGGGGCTGCTGGGGCGGCTGCGGCAGGGTGGGACGTTCCGGGTGGAGCGGCGGGAGGTGGCGCCGGGGCTTTGGCAGATTACCGAGACCCATGTGCATATCGAGGGGAAGGCGCTGTTTTTTAAGAATATCGGGCAGCAGCAGGATGAGGTGCAGACGGAGTTTGTGCAGGTGCCGGTGGGAACTACGCTGGAACAGGCGGCGGAGATGTCTAAGAGCTTGAAGTGATTTTTTGTCCTGCCGGACGGGCCGCCTGCTCGGCGGGAGGTCACTTCGTGACTTGTATACCCCTTCGGTGGGTCCTCCCGTTGGTCGGAATCATGATTGTGCCGACCAGCGGGAGGAGATAGGGTGCTTGTGGCGCCACGATAAGGTATACGCGTCACGAAGTGACCTCTCGCCGAGCAGGCGGCCCGTCCGGCAGGACATATCTTTCCCACAGCTTGTATGCTCGGAGGGGATGGCACAGACTCCGTATCCACAGACCGACCGTGCGCTGATGCGATTGATCGAGCGCTCGCCCGGGCATCGAGCCGGGTATAAACAACTGATTCGCGAGCTGGGGTTGGGCGGAGGGCGCGAGCGGCGATTGCTGCTGGAGCAGCTGGCGCGCATCACGGCTCGCGGAGAGCTGGTGAAGACGGATGTTGAGCAGTGGAGTTTGCCTGAGGCGACCCCTGAGAAGACGAAGCGGGTGAAGCGCGGCGATGTGGAGATGCCGGTGGAGCATCGGGCTACGCGTGACCATCTGGTGGCGGGGCGGCTGGATCTGCACAGGGATGGGTATGGATTTGTGCGGCCGAATGGGAGTGTGGATCGGGCAGACGATCTTTTTATTCCACCGAATGAGTTGAACGGCGCGATGCAGGGCGATGAGGTGCTGGTGGATGAGGCTCCGCCGGGACGGGATGGGCGGCGGTCGGGGCGCGTGGCGCGGGTGCTGAATCGGCGGAACCCGACGGTGGTGGGGATCTTTCACTATGCGCGGGGGCATCGGCGGAGCGCGTGGGAGAGTGCGCCTGTGATCGATGGGAACTATGTGACGCCGCTGGATGAGCGGATGACGCAGCCGATTCTGATTCCGGAGGGTGCGGAGGCGGCGTCGGTGACGAGGGCGACGCCGCATCGCGTACTGGGGGAGGAGGCGCAGGCTTCGCAGGTGCATTGGTCAGAGGAGCTGGATCCGCATCGTCCGCTGGAAGGGCTGGCGGTGGATGTGGAGATTACGGATTTTCCGACGGTGGGGCGGGCTGCACGGGGGCGCGTGATCGAGGTGTTAGGGCCGCCGGATGCGTTTGGCGTGGATGTGGAGATTATTATTCGCAAGCATCATCTGCCGCATGTGTTTCCGGCGAATGTGCTGGCGGATGCTACGGCGAGTGCGGCGCAGACGGTGGAGACTCTGGATGCGAAGGAGACTGGACAGCGTAGGGACTTTCGCGGGCTGAAGATTGTGACGATTGACGGAGAGACGGCGCGGGACTTCGATGATGCGGTGTTGGTGACGCCACTGGTGAATGGGAACTGGGAGTTGCAGGTTCATATCGCGGATGTGAGCCACTATGTGAGGCCGGGGACGGCGCTGGATCTGGAGGCGCGGCTGCGCGGGACTTCAGTTTATTTTCCGGATCGGGCGATTCCTATGCTGCCGCCGCAGCTTTCGAGTGGGATGTGCAGCTTGCGGCCAGATGAGGATCGGCTGGTGCTGAGTTGTTTGATGGAGATTGACGGGCGCGGCGAGGTGCTGGGGTACGAGGTGTGTGAGGGGATTATCCGCAGTGCGAAGCGGATGACGTATACGCAGATTCAAGGTGTGCTGGATGGGAATGCAGAGACGCGCGCGGAGTTTGCGGAGCTGGTGCCGGAGTTTGAACGGATGTATGAGCTTGCGCTGAAGTTGAATGCGAAGCGGCATCGGCGGGGCTCGATTGATTTTGATCTGCCGGAGCCGGTGATTCAGTTCGATCCGGATGGAAATATGGAGGCGATCGTAAAGTCGCAGCGAGGCTGGTCGCATCGGCTGATTGAAGAGTTTATGCTGTCGGCGAATGAGTGCGTGGCGACGTGGATTGAAGCGCAGGGTGTGGCGAGTGTGTATCGGATTCACGAGACTCCCGATCCGAAGCGGATTGTGGACTTTGAGGAGACGGCGAGCCAGTTTGGATACTCGCTGGGGTTCAGTAGTTTGCCGGTGAAGCGGATTCAGACGAAGGGCGATCGGCGCGATGCGTGGGGGACGAACCGGACGGCGAAGACGCATGAGGTGGCGGAGGCGATTCCGGTGACGCCGCAGATGTACCAGAAGCTGACGGCGAAGATTGCGGGGAAGGCGGAGGAGAGGATTCTTTCGTACCTGATGCTGCGGTCGTTGAAGCAGGCGCGGTATAGCGAGAAGAATGTAGGGCACTTTGCGTTGGCGAGTCCGAGCTATACGCACTTTACTTCGCCGATTCGGCGATATCCGGATTTGATTGTGCATCGGCTGCTGCGGGAGCTGATTCAGAGTGGTGCGGATGCGCGTGGTGCGGCGATCTTGTCGGATGGGCCGCAGCCGTGGGGAGAGAAGGCGTCGGTGAAGGGGCGTTCGGAGAGGGTGGAGAGGCCGGCGTTGGAGGGGCCGATTCCGGAGGAGGAGCTGGGTGCGATTGCGGCGGAGTCGAGCCATGCAGAGCGGCGGGCGGACGATGCAGAACGTGAGTTGATGGAGTGGAAGAAGATCAAGTTTATGCAGGACCGTGTAGGGGAGGACTTCAACGCGATTATTCTCTCTTGCACGAAGTATGGATTTTTTGTGGAGCTGAATGACTTGTTTATTGAAGGCCTGGTGCCGCTGACTTCGTTGCAGGATGATCGCTATATGTTTCGCGATACGGACCGGCAGATTGTGGGGACGCGGAATGGGCGAGTATTCAGGATGGGGCAGCGGGTGCATGTTTTGCTGGACCGGATCGATAGGCAACAGCGGCGGTTACAATTTTCGTTGCTGCCGGGTGAGGAGGATGTCGAGGTTGCGCCGCTGTCGCTGCGGAGGTCGAAGCCTTTTGCTGCGGGGGCGACGGCTGGTGGGGGTGGGGAGCGGACGCATTCGAGTCCGAACCGGTCGGGGAAGAAGGGGAAGACGAAGTCCAAGGCGCGGGAGCGGAATAAGAAGGCCAAGGGGAAGCGGAAGTAGTTATGTGGCAGTCGCTTCGGTGCTGCTTGGAGTTAGCGTGGCGATTGAGAACTCGTTGCGGACCGTTGTGGATGCGAGGGTTGCGGCGGCGATGTCTTAGGCAAATATCATGGCGATGCCTCCGTGGTGCGCATTTGTCGGTACGGCATCGTAAAATAGAAGTTCCAAAGGAGCTAAAAGAGAATGGCACATATGGTTTTCGATACGAGATTGAAGGCGGAGATGGAAGGGCTGGACGAGCCTCCGTTTGATTCGGACTTTGGGCAGAAGATTTTTAAGAACGTCTCGAAGAAGTCGTGGGGCGAGTGGGTAGAGCGGCAAAAGATGCTGTTGAATGAGTATCGTCTGCAGCCGTGGACGCGTGAGGCGCAGGAGTTTCTGGTGGAGCAGATGAACGCGTTCTTCTTTGGCGAGGGTGGAGAGTTGCCGAAGGAGTATGTCGCGCCGAGCCACTAGGGATTGCGTGCGTTTCACCGGAGGGTGGGACGTTCGTGTACACTTAGGACTGCAATATACCCCGCCGTCTCCCGCCCTGGGATGACGAGCAAACCATAGTCGGGACGTGGCTCAGCCTGGTAGAGCGCACCCTTGGGGTGGGTGAGGTCGCTAGTTCGAATCTAGTCGTCCCGACCATTATTTCAATCGGTTAGCATCTAAAAGTGGGTCCACTAAGGCCAATAGCGATTTGCCTCATTTCTATGCCTTGATCCACATCGATGCTATAAGACCAACGACCCTCCGACCATGGTCAAGCTTTATCGGGCACGGGCGCATCACCTAGCGTGGTTCGTCTCGGATGTTGTTCGCTGATGCCGCCCACAGCAGACTCCGCGCCAAATAGCGACTCGACGGCTGAAAGCAGACGCGTCAGCACCCGATACACAAGCGACGATGAGAAGCCGCCCATCAGGGCTAAGAGCGGCTGATTGAGCGAAGACGTCATCAGATCCGCGTGATTTTTCTGCAAGTAGTGGAAGAACAGTTTTGACAGCAACAGCCCAGAGATTACTCCCAGCACAAGCTGCACCCAATAACTGCTCACGTACCTCGGGTCGTAGGTACCTCCCGATACATACCGGTTCAACTTGAACAATGCTGCAAACGAGCTTCCCACCGCACTGGACGCGATAAGAAAGATCTCCGACAGCAACAATGTGAGCCCGGAGCCCTCGATCAAATCCTGCTGCATTACCTTCTGATCAATCTTGGGCGAAAGCGAGCAAAGGAGCAGCACGGCGGTTGATAGGCAGGCCACGAAAAGCATGTGACGCATGATCGAAACCGGGACCAGATGCGACAATCGCGGATGCCGCTTCTCTTCGCGATACAGCTCCAATACCGCACGCGGGGTGGAGGGATAGATAGATCGCGAAAGCGTCGCGTGGTATTGTGCGAGCCGCTCCACGTTGACTTCATGTGTCTCATACGCGAGCAGCACGCCGGTGGGCAGTTGCAGGCCCGCTCCCATGGCATAGAGTGCCATGGCCTGCACTTCCTCCGTCACGCGCCGACGCAACTCCGACCCTTGGCTGATCGAGGCCGCCGGGTCAACAATTTGTGCCTGTGGCCTCAAAATCGCTATCCGCATGCACACTCACTCTGCCGGCTGGAACTTGAAGCACCCCTGCATGACGGAGACCGGTACGTGCTGGACCACACAACGCAGTGGCTTGTCTTGCTCGGGAACAGACCACACCCGGTATTGATTCTCGATAAGGCACGCGCTGTCGGCAACAGAAGCACCATGCTCAAAGCCAGGCTGGCCCGCTATCAGCTCCTTCATCCCTTTTAGAGGGAGTGGATAGTGGATCCACAGGGAGCACAGTACATCGACCACTAGCAAGTTACCCTGCGCGTCCCTTTTCTCAGCGCTGTAATTCGACTCTTGTGTCGCGTCACCTCTGCGCACCAGAGCCGTATACTTAGGCACAGGTGTGGCTTTTAGCCTGTGCTGCGCTCGCGAACTGACTCCGGCTTCCGCCATGAGGATCAGTGCGCTCGACGCCAACACTATCCTTTTCCAGCTAGCTCTCATTTCTTCTCTCCTTTACAAGGTGGATGATCGTATCGATCCTACGGTGCGCTTCAGGCGAGCCCTGAGTTGAACAACTTCGCTTCGCGCTCGCGGCGCGCCTGCAGTCCAGGCAAAGCCGGCCACAAGCGCTTCATGCTCAGAAATGCCGGCGCAACATCGTTCAGCCGGCCCTCGCGAATGGCCTCGCGGATATCCCGCATCTCCTTGCGGCTGTCGCCTTCCATCGCAGCGCCGCGATTGTAAACAAGGCTCAACAGAGCACCACGCGATAGCGGCGAAAGCACCTCCTGGCCCGGAAAGCTTTGCTGTACCTTTGCAAGCGTTCTGGGCAGCGTCAGACGTGTAAACACACTCCAAGCCGCCAACCATGGCACTCTGATCATGAACAGCGCCCTTGCACCATCGGCATTGCCCGGCCGGCCCGCCCACGGTGCCAGTGCATCGATCGATGTTTGTGAAAGCACCTCGCTCCAGTCTGACCTAAAGCTGTCGCGTGCAAAGCGCAGGTCATAGCCAATGCCGATCGTGATGCCACTCTCACCTCCTGGAAACGCTGGCGAGGCATTGCGCGTTTTGTATAGATTCAGACTGCCTACTTCTTCGCGCGCGATGAACGTGATAGCTAAAATATCGACTGTCGGCAGAGGCTCGGGCTGCTGCCGCAGCAGATCATCGAGCTCGTCGTCGTACTCCGTGCGAGGCGCAATCCTCATCTGCCCACAACAGGAGCTCAGGGCTGCTAAGCAGCCGCGTCCGAAGATGCCATCTTCGTCCAGCAGGCTGCCCATCTTGTTCAACTGCCGTTGTGCCTGGCGGACCTGTTCTCCTTGATCTCCCAGCCGCAGAATCATCGCAAGTCTCCCTTAGGCAGCGACAGAAATTCGCTATGCTTCTGTCGATTGCTTGCTCAACATACGGTCCCCTCGTATGTCAAAGCCCCCTGCGAATGGGGAAGGCACGGGAATATTGTGTCTGAACAATCCCAGCGACGCAGCTGTGGATCTCTAGCGTATTCTCGGCGGACATTCCCCAAATGGGCACTGCATGAGACTCGACGCTGCAGTATTCCTGTCGTTGGTTGCGAAGTTCAACAGGGGTCCAAAGATTTGTACAGCCCGCTGGCACTCGCGCGACCTCTGGTCCTTGCAGGTCCTGTTTTCCTTGCGATGGCTCACTGCCGTCAAAGGGATTTTCTCTCCGGGTCTAATGTCACGACATAGCTGAGTAGAACGGACATATGACTCTTACACATGAGAACTACCTGCCTAAGAATGTATTCCACCGAAGCGACATGTCCCAAAATTCGGGGGACGCTAACGATCTGCTCTGGGGCTCGCTGCTCGATTCAATTCCGGTCGGCATCATCACGCTCGATGCCGATTCGTTCGTTCTGCGCCGCAACTCTACGGCTGCGGCGCTACTCGATCAGGAAGATGGTCTTCATATTTATAAAGGTCGCCTACGTGCTTCGACGGCCCATCACAGCTTCATGCTGAACTCAGCCGTGCGGCATCTTGAGCGCCAAGTCGCCTCGACAACACAGCCCACATTCATTACCACCTTGCAGGTGCCGTGCCGGATCTCCGACCGCGGGATCGATGTTGTGCTCAAGCGCGCTCCACGGGTGGAGTCTGGCAACACCCAAGCTACCGTCGTGATCGCATATGTTTTTGATCCTAACCGCTGTAAGCCGTCTTCGCCGGAATTGATCGCGAGTCTTTATGGCCTCACGCCAGCAGAGACAAAGCTCACGATCCACCTCATGCAAGGACATAGCCTGGAGGAGGCGGCCGGCCTGCTGCGAGTAAAGAAAGACACTGTGCGTAAGCATCTGCAGGCGATCTTCTCCAAAACCCGCACCTCAAGGCAGGCCGATCTCATCAGGCTCCTGATGATGGGCGCTGCTCAGCTGGAGGTCTAACTGGGGAGCCTGGGCGACATCGAGCTCTCGCAACCGGCGCAACTCCTCGTCCTCCAGGCAAAGGACCAGGATCACCGGGTCCGGTGGCCGCTTACGGAAGAAGGTGCGTAGATTCAACATTGCTTATCTCGGCTTAAGGTGAAGGTGCGGAATATGTGCCCGTCGATGAGAATCGCGCCTTCCCCATAGCCGCGGCCAGGGCACGATATCTGGACGACACGCTGTCTGGATGCGGGGTGAGGCTGCCAGAAGCATCGTATGCGCTGCCACCAGGTACGCTCCGGCGGCAAGTCCTCCTTGAGCACCATCTTCAACTCAAGCGTGAGCTTCTCCACCACGGGCTTGGCACGGCCGTGCGTCGAAAGGCAATTGGCCAAAGCAGCATCCTGTGTGTACTGCTGCCCGGCTTTGTTCCGTAGAACCACACAGACGTCAGGCTGCTGCAAGTTCTCGGAGGCGTGGTTCGCCGTGCGCTGGTAGCGCGCATCGAGCCGGGTCTGCGCGCGTTCCACGTGCCCGCACACATACGCGGCAAGCACATCGAGCGTGAGCTCCAGGGTTCTCATGGCTGCGCCTCCGGTAACCACAATGGTCGGCGCCTGAAGCCGATGTGGTAAGTCATCGCCTGCAGCACCACCTGGTGCTCACCTACGTTCAGCACCGTGAACGCTTTCTCGATGCCTAGAATCCTGCCCTTGGGACTGTCACCAAGGCAGCGGTTCAGCAATGCCATCGCAGCGTGTGCTTTCACTTCAAATTGGGGTTGGTCCGGATTGTTGGAGCCGACCGTGATGCGATGCACAAAACCTATCTCACTCAGGTCGATGGTCGCTGCTTCTGCCACAAAGTCCTCCGACGGCTCGGCTCAGGCCGCAAGCCAAAAACCATAGTGCGTTGGCCCGGGAGCTGCTTACGATGCAACTCCCGGGACCCTTTACGGCTTACCGTCATTCCCAGTTGTGCCGCTACTCGACTCGAGTGCCGGCAGCGTGCTCGGAACAATCGCGCTGTGCATAATGTCGAGCACACGTGCCAGGCCTTCCGGCATGCCGTTGTCCACCGCATGCACTTCCACGTGATATTTAGCTGACTGATCGGTCGAGCGCGTGTTCTCTTTATGCGAAGAGACCGAACCCGAGATGTTCACTGAAACTGAGACGGGACCCCAACCAATCTTCGCCTGTGCTTCCAACTTGGCTGAGGCGTCGAACGACTCTTTGGACGTCTCCGAGTTCTTCACTTCCATATCGAACACCACGTCCACAGAGTTGATACTCAGGCTTGGCACCTTCACGATCGCGAGCAGTGGAATATTCATCTCCACGTCTTCCATCGGCGCCAATGCGCCCGCTGGCAACGGCTCCAAGAGGGCCTTCGCACGGCGGAACTTAAAGTATGCCGTGCGAACGTCACCTACCCCCGAGGTCTTGGCCTGGGCCTCCGTCGGCGGAAGGAAGCCGATCACCTTAATAAAGTCCGCGGTTGCGTTGGCCAGCTTCACTTGCGCATCGCTGGCCGCCATTAGAGGGCCGCCGATTAAATCTGCCATCGGCAAGCCCTTGAACTGATCACCCATTGCTGGAACTGCCATTGTCTTTGTCTCCTCGATTTAGTTTTTTAGTGCGGGCCGGACTAGCTCGGGTTGGAGTCAGGTCCTGCCACATCCGCAACGCCAATGCGTTTGTTCAGTTCCAGCATGAGGCGTTGAATTCCTTCAGTCGGCTCCTGGCTAGTCACCTTCAGTACCACCTTGCCTAGGGCATCTCGGGTTGCTGTACGCGGGCTGTTCATGTCGACCATCATGGCTCGCCGCGGCTTGCTTTCGTTGCCCACTGCCGACATCGCCGGTGATGTGTATTGCCGCGGCGTATCGGCCGTCGGCTCATACTCCTGTACGACATCATGGATATCGCCAAGGTCGACATCCATCGTGATCTCCATGCTCTCGATTGCGAGCCGGTTAGCCCCGACCAGCGTCAGAATCGGCACCTGCAGTAGCATCTCTTCGCCGGGAGGAGCACCCAGCCGATTGGAAGGCACGCGAATATCCAAGGTACGCGGCCGGCGATCCGCGTCCAGATATTGTGACAGCAGCCCGGCCTGATACACCTCAATCTTGTCTTGCGCGCTGATCACCGCGCTCGCAACGGCATCGATCAGCGCTTCCAGTTCCACGGGTTCCTGTGCCATAGCACGTTCTCCTTGTTCAAGCATCGGTCTGCGAACTCTCTCTACACGCTAGGACCTGGGCGCGCACATTGCATTCCGCAAACGGGGCAGGATTTCTAACGAAGGTAGCGACAAATATGGCCGCTACATGAGCTCCTCCTACAGAGATCACGCAGCGGCCATCAAGGGCCGGCATGGCGTGCTAGAGACTCAGCTGATTCAGATCGCCGAGCTTTTTCAATTGGTCATCGGTGTATGGGTTCAGAAAGGTATCGGGCCGTGTGGTCGTATCCGTATCCCACCACAACTTGGTACCATCGCATCCGGGCTTTGGGCGGGCGCCGATCTTCATCGTGTCGTTCACGCGGTCGGCGTCACCCTTATGCCAGGTAAAGGCGTCCAGTAGCAGGTTGCAGCAAATACGTCGTTTGGCCGGAGTAGTCTGATTCGTATCTGCCACCTTGATTTTCAGCGCAGCGAGTGCGGGCTTGTGGTTGTCGGTTATCCAGCCATCCGCAATCAGCAGGTCCAGCGCGGCTATGCCCTCTTTTATCCATCCGGCCACAGCGTCGGACCAACGATTGTTCGCGAGCTCGAAGGCGGCGATTTGGTCATGATCTTTGTCGATGGGGGCCAGCACGGGTGAAGGATTGTTGCCCTGCACGTGATACAGCGGCGCCCACGATTCGGACCTGCCCACATGCGAGGCGGAAGGTTCGAAGCCGTTCGCAATCATGAAGAAGGTGCAGCCCATGCAGGATGCCAACTTGAAGGTCTGCGCTCCGATCGACATCTCGTACGGATGACCTTTATGGGCACGGACGCACTCGTAAACCGCGCGTGGCAGACCATGCGTGTAGCCGACCAGATCCGTACCTTTGCGGTTGTCACTGCCCATATAAAACTTCATGCCCTGGTTCTGCAGGTCCTGCTGCATCGCCGCCTTATCGCCGATCATGCCCCAGATCCAAGATTTGTTCACGGGCGCTGTCTGGGCGCTGGTTGAATCCTCGCCATACTTTGGACTGGTTGAGGGTGGGCACCAGCGATCTCCTACCTGCCCATTCAACGGTGCGGGATAGAGCTGGCTGTTCTCCTTGATCGTTGTGCGTACGGTGCTCATCGCGCTCACGGCATCTCCCTGCTCATCAAGCACGAGACCGCAGTAGGCGCCGCGACCGATGTACATATCGCCCACATCGGTGCGGTTTGTCGGCGTCTTCGCATTGGTAAGGTACTTGCGCGCAAACTGCTTGAACGCTGCGTCCAGCGTCAGATCCAGCTGCGACGCCGCTGGACCGCCCGCAATCATTCCGCCCGCCGCGAAGGAAGGGGTAAAGCCCCACGTGAGTGGTTTTGCGTTGTCAGCCGTGAGGTAGTTTCGCACCGCCTGGTTGACCCTGGTGCAAAGCTGATTATGCTTTTCCATCGCCTTCCTGTCGTCGGTCGTGCGAGCCGGCCGCTGGTCGCCCGAAACGGGCTTGAGCGTCATCTCCGGCTCCATTGCTACTCGCCACGGCTTATTTTTCCTTGCGAAGTCTGCCGCCAGCCCGACAAATGCTGCGGTGAAGATTACATCCGCCTCGTACTCTGCCGAGGTTCCCGATCCCAAGATGCTGCCTGTTCTATTCCATGCCATATCCGTCGCTCCTTATAGCTCGGCATCGACTCTTGCCAACGTAATTCACGTGGCAAATCTTAGCCGGCAGACCCGAAGCTAAGCGGTACCGGTGGTTGCGTCATTCCCCAAACGGGGACACTTGTGGGCTGCGTTTCGCAGCTTCACAAAATTCGTCCTCGAGAGATGGAACCGGTAAACTCCCTCAGCGGAAGACACCAATGGGCACTCTACAGAAGACGAGGGTAAGCCCATGGGAGCGACGGTGGTCAGGTTAACGCCGGGCTTGATGATATTACTCATCGAGGTATCTCAGGTTGAAAGAGTGGGTGTCGTTGGAAGGATCCAGAGCGTGCGACTCGTGCGGGCGGACCCGGTCACGAGGTAGAAGGAGGGTTGGAGCGGAAGGCGTAGCTCGTGGGGTTGGGATTGGAGGCTGAGATGAGAACTTGCTCGCCATCGAAGAGGAAGTCGACGATGCTGTGGGTGTTGAGTTGGTCGTCCATCGGTGATCCGCGCCTGACGACGAGGTCTCGTTTGCCGACGGCGGCTCCGTCCGTGATGAGCTGAGTCTCGATGCCATTGAGATAGATGTCGGTGGCGGAGCCGTAGGTAATCTCCTGCTGGCTGAGGTCCTCGCCGGTGACAGCATCCGGGCCGGCGGCGAGGGTGAAGTCCTGGGTTCCGGCGGTGGCCGCGGGATCTTCCCCTTTGCGGATGGTGAGGATGACACGGAGTTCATGTCCGGTGTGGTTTATGAATAGTTTCTTTCCTGGCATGGTGTTGCTCCTTTTCCTTCGAGGGTAAGTGCTGGGTAAGGGGTATGTCAGTGAACCTGACGGGTGGATATGGCGAAGTTGTTATTGCTGAAGGTAAAGTCGACACCATTCCTGGTATTGAGCTGATTGTCGAGCGGGGAGCCGCGAAGGATGACGATGTATTGCACGTTGGTGAGATCGCCATTTTGTACACCGGCGAGCTTGATTCCGTTGAGATAGATGTTGCTGTAATCGCCGTACTCCTGCCACTGGGACTGACCCGGTGGGAGAGTGAAGGACTTGGTGCCGGCCTGGTTGTGCGGATCATCCCCGGCGCGAATGACGAGGGTGACCGCCATGGTGAGGATGCTCTGGTTGGTGAATAGTTTTCTTCCTGCCATGAGTGACTCCTTGGGTTGATGGAGCGTTGTGGTTTACGAGCATGGATCGGTGCACTTCTGGATCGTGGAGCGCAGGATCATGAGTGTGGGGTTATTGCCTGGGACCATAAAGTTGCCACAAGCTTCGGAGCCGTCGGTGTGAACGACATGGACGCTATAAGGCAGCGCATCGGGTGGCTGATTGCCGAGGATGATGTCCCGTATGGAACGTTGAATGGAGAGGTCGGTGGACAACTGATCGGTGGTGAGCGTCACCTGCTTGCCGTTCGAGAAGCTTACGTCCAGCTGGTGGATGGAGGGAGGTCCGGCGAAGATGGCGGGGAGCGTTTTGATTTCGAAGGTCAAGGGGTAGGTGTTGTTGGTGGTGGTGTCGAGGATGTCGTCGAAGAAGGACTCGTTCTTGTTCGCGGGCAGGCGGCCATTGAAGTTGACGCGGTCTTTGTATCGCCCATCGGCGAGCTCGATATCGATCCAACCTACGAAGACGAGGTTTCCAGGCGCGGTGGAGAAGATGGCGGCCCAGAGCGCGCTGAACTGCTTGAAGTTGAGGGCGAGCTCACAGCGCAGGCCGGTGGCGAGATTGATCATGGCCTGAGGCTGTATGGAAAGATTGCTACCGGTCCCCTCGGCGTTGGGCAGGTACTGGGTGAAGGACATTTTCACGCCGTGGCCGTCCTGGAGGGAGATCATCTGGGGCAGGGTACCGACAAGAGCTTTCAAGGACTCGGCGGCGTGCTGGATGCGCGCCGCGTCGACGAGGGGGTTGCCGAAGAACCGGAAGGTGGCCTGGGTGTCAGAGACGGAGCCGGTGGTGGCGGAAAACTGGAGGAGCGAGATGGTGGGGGAGCCGTCGGGACCTTTGGCAAACTCGAAGCTGTCAGGCACGTAGAAGACGCGGGTGCGGTCCTGGTTGTCCTGATAATAGTTATAGGCACGGTCGTTCCAATTGACCTGCCGCTGGACGTAACCGGGGAGGGGTGGAACCCCGACGTTAGCCTCGTAGACACAGTTGAGGATGAGGTACTGGTTGGGAAAGTCGGGGTCGCCACTGGAGACTATCCCGAAGAAGATGGATGGATCGTCGAAAGACACGCTGAAGAGGTTGTCGATGCCCTGCTTGATCGCGGGGTTTGTCCAGTTGGCGATGAGGAAGGCTTCTGACTGGAGGACGGCGAGCTTGACTGGCTGGATGACCCGGATGGAGACGTTGGGGTTGGTGTCGAAGAGGGCGGTGCGGGTTCGCTTGAGTTGGTCACCGGCGAGTTTGGTGGAGAGCTGGACGTTGGTGCCCTGCGTGGTCACGTGGAGAGGGATTTGCGAGGCAGCGGCATCGCTGGGGTTAAGGACGAGCGCGAAGGAGGTGCCGGCGGTGATGGGTTTGGCGCCATTGCGATCGCCGGCGATATTGGCCGGGACGGTGGCCTGCAGATAGACGGTGAAGGTTCCGTCGTCGGTGAGAGAGGGAGCGAAGAACTCTTTGCCGTCAGCGTGCTGGGCGGCCGAGGTGTAGGTGGGCAGAAAGTACCTTGTGTCGGAGACATCGGTGAGGAAGTTGATTGAGGCGAGATCTGTCGAGGGAAAGAGCAGGGCACCGTCAAGCAAATTTTTACGGACACGGCCCCTTTCTACAGAGATGGATTGTGGGATGGGCATTCAGGCAGTCCTTTCAGGGCTGGAGGTGGGCAGAGCGAAAGCTGAAGGGTGGGTGGAGCTTCGCCATCGATGGAGACGGTGAGCATGTTGTGGAAGAGGGCTCGTTCCGAAAGGTCTGGGAGGGACTGGGTGAGGTTCGCGTAGAAGGTGATGGCTTCGTTGGGATGCGGGTGGGCGGCAAGAAATTTCCTGCGGAGATAAAGGTCTGCGCCGGCGAGCTGGGCAGCGTGGACAAAGAGGGAGAATACGGGCTGGGCGCCGCCGGGGAGGACGGAATAGCTGAAGCCGTAGGTGGCTTTGGGAAGGCCGTCAGGGTGGTAGCCACGACGAAAGGAGAAGCGGCAGAGGGCATCGGTGAGGTCGTCCAGGCGGTGGGCGAGGCCGAAGGGCGCGAGCAGTAAGACGAGGGACCGCGCAGTGAGGCTGCCAGGCTCGAAGTAGAACTCGCAACGCGGGGAGGCGGGAGAAGCGGCTATCATCACGAGACTTGCGGTGGCAAGGTGGGGAACCTGGTACTGGTCGAGAAGCGCGACGGTTGGGGGGGACGAGGGAGAAGGAGTTTCGGCGTAGATCTTGAACCTGACGGGGGACTGGGCCTGGAAGGGGAGGCGAGCGCCGAGCCATGCTCCCCAGCGCAGGGCAGCTCCGGTTTGCAGCGTGGAGAAGGAGGCGGCGATGCCCTGGAAGGGCGTGTCGAGAGCTGCGAGGACAGAGGAGAGACCCTGGAGACGGGCGGCGGGTTGGGCAGCAAGCTCCATGGTGAAACGGAGGTCATTCGTGGCGGGGTTGACGGCGAACTCAAGGGGGTCACCGTTACGATTGAGAAGGCCGTGGGATGGAGCGTGGTATGCAAGGACGATGCGCGTGATGCGGGTGAACTCTTCCGTGGCGCTGAGGCTGACGTGGGAAAGGACACGTTCGGCATGGGCGAGGGCGGAGAGGGATAAGTTTGCGGTGGGCATAGGGTGTCGGAGCCGGTTCGATGATGCGGGTGAATTGGAACTGCATTGGAGGTGGACCTGGAGGCTGCGACCCATCGACATGTTATGGGCCTGCGACCTGAAGGAAAAGGATCTAACGCAGTTGTTGAGGCTGCGTGGTGCATCCTGAGGGAAGGGCACGGCGGGTGGCCGTCCCTTCCGCAGGACGAGTGGCTGAAGAGACCATCACCGGAGATCAGGCTTGGGGCTTGATGATCCTGGTGCTGCCTCCGCTGATGGTTCCGGTGATGGGATCGCCCGAATCAGGGATGGCTTCATAGTTGGCTTTCACATCGGTCTTGCGAGGGAAGGACTTGACCGTGGGGATGTAACGCTCGACCTTCTTCTGGCCTTTCTCCAGGGTGAACTGATCTTCATAGGTGAAGGCGCCATCGGTGTAGGTGAGGATGACGTCCATGGAATCGCTCTCGAAGCCGGCAGTGAAGTAGACGGGGATGTGGTCGGCGAAGCGATCGATCACATAAAGCTGTTTTTCCAGCAGGACCTCGGAAGGAAGCGAGTAGACCGGCTTGTTGGACTTGCGAACGTCGACGGTGTAGTGGATGGGCGAGGAGGCGAATTTGGCGTCTCCTCGAATCTTGAGGGTTTGGGGATCTTCCTTTCCGTGCTGGATGACGACACGCTTTTCGCCAGTCCACTTAGGGCTGGTGAAGGTGACGACGACCTGGTCGTTACCCTCCCAGACGAAGTTGGCGGCGAGCTGGACGGTGAGGGTGATGAACTCAACAACGGACTCTGCCATGGCGGTGATGAGGCCTTTGTCGCTGCGGCCGGCGAGGCTGTACTGGAAGATATCTTTGTCGCTCCGCCAGTCGCTGGTGGGCTTGAAGACGAAGTCGGCGGTGTATTCGATATCCGAGTCGCCCTGGGCATCGTATTGGAAGGGAAATGGATTGGCGCCGGTGGTGGTGCCGGCATTGATGGTGAGGTTCTGGGTGGTCTGTTTGTCCTTTGGGGCGCCCGCAGGGTATTTGGCCTGGACGTTAATGGTTTGCAGGCCCATGCTGGCGAAGTCGGCATCGGTGGGAACGGAAACGATGACTTTGTAGGGCAGGCCGAAGGGGTCTTGCGTACGGTTGACCTGGGTGATGTAGTCTTCGGCTCTGTCACCCTTTTCAAGGCCCACGAGGGCCTGGGGAAGGACGTGGTAGGTCTTGGCCTTCTTTTCGGAGTAGACGAAGTCGATGGAGTTGACCTGCTTGCCCTGGTAATAGGAGGCGCGGATATTGACCTTGGGGATGAACATGGTGGCCGCCTTGACCACTTCCTTCGTGGCAGTGTCCTTTTCCTCGGGAGTTTTGGCGGTGCCTTCCTGGTCGACCTTTTCGGCAGCAGCCTGCTCGAGGTCTTTGGATTTCTGGACGGCTTCATCGACCTGTGGGGCTTCTGCGAGCGGGTTCCAGTTGTTGGCACCGCCGCCGAGCTGAACTTCAAAGAAGTTCTTGAGGACGTAGTCGAGGAGGATTTGCTGGGCCCACTTGAGACCATCCTGCTGGTCGTCGCCGGTGAAGTTCACGACCTCGATCTTGAGGTCGGTCTTCTGCATGATTTTCTGCCACTGGGCCTGGATGCCGAGATCGAGAATGAAGGCCTCAAGCGGGATCTGGGTGCCGATGCTGAGCTTGAAATCCTGGATGGTCTTTTCAAAGGTGCCGGAGACGGTGAAGGTAACCGACGGACGCATGGCGAGGAGCTCCAGGCGATAGGTCGCAGCAATCGAGGGCGACTTAGACTGGATGGCGGCCTTCATCGCGGCAGCAAGCTTGCCTTCCTTGGTGAACCTGACGGAGCACACAGCGGCGTTATCGCCGACCAGGGAAGAGGAGCCCGCGTTCCAGACGAGTTGCTCCTTGGACTGATAAAGGACAGAGGTGTCCTTGGCCATCTCCGCGGCTTGCGCGGCGACGGGTCCGAGGACGGAGAAGTTGACGGTGCCGCCGGTAAAGGGAACGGAGGAGAGCGCGAGATTGCGGGCGTTCGCTCCCCACTGGGAGACGATTTGTGACTTGATCCTATCGAGTGTGGCGTTGGGGACGGCGGTGTTGACCTCAAAGTTGAGGAAGCCGGTGCCGTCGGAATCGGATTCGGAATCGGTGTACCAGAGATAGGAGAGGAGCTTCCTGTTATTGCGCTGGGCGAGGTTGATGGTGCCGGGAACGTACCAGAACTGGTCGGGGGATACGTGGTCGGGGTAGATGTCCACGCCGTCGATGGTGAGCTTCTTCTTGTCGATGTAGATCATGAGTTCTCCTTCAGTGCGGGTAAAGCGAGGACGACGTCAGCCTGTACGGTGCTGGCTGATGTGGACTGGATGGCGCCATTGCTGGTGCGGAAGCTTGCGCGGTATGTGATTTTTCGGCTTTCCGTAAACCAATAGACAAAAGGCGAGGATGGGGAGGAGGCGGAGAGAGAGAGCCTGGCTTTTTCGCAAAGCTGGGGGTTGTCGGGAGTGAGGTTGATGATGACGGTGACCTCGGGGAACGCGGTCCAGTCGAAGCTGTCGCTGACACGGAAGATTATGACGCGACGGGTGAAGGGGTTGAGATAGATGGTGGGGCCCGAAGGCAGACCGTTGAGGGTGACAGGGGCGGAAGAGTTCGGGGTGCAGGTGGCGGTGTAGGTGAGAGCATCGAGATCGTCCGGGGAAGGGATGAAGGCCTCTATAGAGGCGGTTGTGGATTTGCCGGTGAGGGTAGCGGTGGCGGGCCGGAAGCGGAAAGACGAAGGGCCGGTGAGGGTGACGGTGACAGACTTCACCAGGTACCAGGGGAAGGATTTGTCGGTGGTGATGGTGTAGAGCTGTTGCGTGTAAAAGGTGGAGGGAAGGATGTCGATGTAGGCCTGGTCCGGGCGGATGGGAAGTACAGGGGAGGTGCAGGTGTCTGAGCGATCCTTGAAGTAGACGGTGCACTGGTAGGTGTAGAGGGTGGTGTTGCCAGGCTCGCGGACAAGGTCATAAAGCCATTCGTCGGCGGACTCTTTGAAGAGATGACTGACGCGGTTGTTGCCGGCAGCGGTGATGGAGACTTCGACGGCATCCAGTACGTGGCTGTTGAAGTCTCCATGGCAACGAAAGGTAAGAGGCTGCTTAAAGGTGGTGCCAGTGGCGAGCTCGACGTCGGGGCGTGTGGCAAGGGCCTGGGTGAAACCGGCAAGCGCGCCCTGGATGAAAACTTTGCGAGCGACCACACCGCTGATCCGCATGTTGGTATCAAGACGGCGCGTGATGGTCTGGAGGTCATGAACGGTGCTGCAGCCGAAGCCGAGGAGCCAGTTGCCGTTACCGCTTGCCTCTGGCGCGGGAGCGAAGGCAGGAAGCGGGACCAGTATGCTCTGGAGGCTTTCGATGAATGCTTCGCGGAATCCGGCGGGTGGGGTTTCTCCGGTGAGGTTCTCCTGCGAGACACGAATAACGCCGCTGGCCTGGAGTTTTTCGTAGGTGTCGATTTTTTCGACGCCGAGGAAGATGACGTTGGCGGAACAGTTTTTCTGGAGCCAGTCACGGAACTTAGTGGCGTCGAACTCGATGGAGAAGTTGTACTCCGGCCGGAAGGCCTCATAGGACAGGCCATAGACGATCGAAAGAGGGGGTGCGGCGGTGGGCTTTGGCTTCCTGAGCAGGAGGTACTGGTCTACGGTGAGGGGAAGGGACACGACGGCCTGGTTATCACCGAGGAGCGATGGAATTGTGAAGATGGGGCTACCGCCGATGAGCGCGGTGGCGACGGTTCCGGCGGTCCAGGGGATGGGAACGAGCTGGATGTCCTGGCCGGGATAGCGGAGTAGGCTTTGGGCTTGAAGCTGACGGGTTAACTCGGCGAGGGTGGCATCGTCCGGGCGCAGGGTGACGACGATGGATAGCATGCCGGCATAACCGCCGGAGGGCTTGTCATAGTGAACGAGGGTGAGTTGATCGACGCCGCGAACCCGAGCCACCGCAGGAACGGTGGAAGCGTAGTAGAAGAGCGTGGGCAGGGCAGCGTCGCGAAATGCTACGACGCTGCCGAGGCCCTGAAGCGCTACCGTTTTGTTATCGATAATCATGGTTGGGTTAGAGTTTCTTGACGTGATCGGCATAGACAGTGATGGACGCCTGCTGCTCCAAGGGGTCCGCGTTGGCACCGCTTGGGTCGGTGATTGTGTTAGTGCCGGAGGCCGTGGTGGCTTGCGCCCTGATGATTTTGAACGCGCTGCCCTTTTCGCTTTGGCTGGGGACGTTCCAGGTGAAGGCGCCGCCATTTTTAGCGGCGTCCAGTTGAATGAGCTGGCTGAAGATGCGGTCGGGGCCAGAGTTGCGGAAGGTGTATTCGGCGCGTAGCTGGGCCTTGGTAACGGCGGGATCCAGGATGAACTCGATGGGATTGGTTATGTTGCCGAGGGGATTTCTGAGAGTGATTTCGGCCTGACCGTGGTCTGGAATAACCTGGACTGCCTCGCCGATGATGGGAGCGCCGGCGGTGGGGGTCAAGGTGACCTGATAGGTGAGCTTGTCGGTGATCGGCTTGCCGAAGGGCTTGGCGACCAGAACATTACCACCGTCCCGGTTGAGCTGGAGGGTACGTTTCCAGGTACCGTAGGTGAGATCAACCCTGGCGCTGCTGATCACGTCCCAGGGGAGATCGATCGCGCTGAGGGAGACGCTCAAGACACCGATATCAACACCGGAGAGTGAGAGGTAATTGGCATTTTTCTGGGCGACATCAGTGACATTCATGGGTGCTGTCCCGTCGGTATAGGTGACCAGGTAGCTGTATTTCGTGCTGAGGTCCGGGTTGTTCTTGGCGAAGGTACCGGTGAAGGTCTGACCTGGCTTGGGATCGCCTCCGGAGAGGTACTCGATACTGCTGACCGGTTTCTTGCTGGCATCCAGCAGCTGGCCGTCGGCAAAGGTGAGATCGGTGATGACGACGCGATCGACGAAACGATCTTTTAGAAAGGAGGGACTGGGCGGTGCGACGGTGAGGTTGATGTTGACGTAGGGAACGTCGTTGAGATTGATGAGCTGGAAGAACTTCTTGATCGCGTCCGGCGGGACGATGCCATCGAGTTTGCGCAACTGGGCCTGGGGGAACTTAAGCATACTGACCGCCTGAGTGAGCTTGTAGGTTCTGACCTGAGTTTTGGCCTGCTTCAGCGAGCGAATGCTGTTGACGTCGAGGGTGGACATATCGACGCCGGGGAGCTGGGACTTGGCCATATCGATCATCTGCGCGGCTGCCCAATCCGTGAGCAGCTTTTGCACGTTATCGTTGTCGTCCTTTGAAGCGACGGCAGGCAGGACGATTACGGTGTTGCCGTTGATGGCCTCATCGAGTTCCCTGCTACGCGGAATCTCTTCTGTCCATTGGCTGCCCCAAGAGCCGGTATGCTTGCGCTGCTCGACTTCCAGCTTGGCGACAATGGACTGATCGAAGGTGACAGTAGCTTTCGCCTCAGGCAGGAGAGCGTCAAAGGTGACGCTGTAGACGACGCTGATGACACTGCTTCCACCCTTGGCGGCGTCATAGCCTTCCGGGGCTTTGAGGGAGGGATCAAGGGGCCAGCCACCGAGGCCGTGCCAGAACAGATTGGCACCGAGATCGGTGAGGTTGAAGGTGACGACGGCGGCGTTGCTGTTGATGAGAGAAGGCTTGGTCTTCGCGATGCCGGTGTAGGCCGGGTCTTTCGAATCGTAGGCATCCGAGCTGGGGAAGGCCTGGATGGTCACGGTGCCATCCTTGAAGGGGATGGGGCGAATGGAAAGACTATCGTGATTGGGAAGGAACTGGGTCCAGTCGGCTGTCTTGTCATATACGCTGACCCTGGCCGCGACTATGGTGTCGTTGAACCCGAGCTCGGTTTTCAGGGCTTGGACCCTGGCGGTATCTTTCGCGTCCGAGGCCTTGCAAAGCTCTAGCGTTTTCTGGGCGATGGTGATGGCGGTCTTATCACCAGTGAGCTCTCTGAGGATGGCCGACTTGACGTCGGCGTTGGTGGTATCCGGCATGGGGAGCGCGACGGTCATGGTGCAGACGCCGGCGGAGGTGATGCCGGTGCCGAAGTACCAGGTGAGGTTGAAGCTGGGGTCGTTGTGGCTGTCGGCGAGGTAGGTCGGGTAGTCGGCGAGGGCGTAGTAGATGTTCTTGTCTTCATCGTCAGGAAAGAGGGTGTAGTCGTAGGTTTTATTGAAGGCACCGGGGATGTTAGCGACTCGGACGGCGGGTGACATTTTCAGCATGGCTCGTGTTGCTCCTTTGAGTGTTGTGCAAGCTTGGAGGTGATGGTTTTGGTGAAAGAGCCCGGCTTACGTGCCGGGGGTAGACGGGGCGATGAGAGTAGCAACATCGACCGAGCAGGTGAAGTTGAGGGTGCGTCTTTCAGGCAGCGAGAGACTCAGGTTGATAGGGAAGGTCTTGAGGTATTGAGCATCGCTGCCTAATTGGGTGAGTTTGTCGCCGATGATCGTGTCGAGCTTGTCGCGAAGTTTCTGAGCGACCTGCTGAACGAGAGCCGGGGAAACGTGGGGCGTGTTGGACTCGACGAGTTTGAGGCTGCCCCGCGCGATGGCGGCCTCCAAGGCTGCGACGCGGGCCTGCTGGGTGATGGGCGGGGGGGGAGGCGGATCGGGCTTCTTCCTGCTAAAGAAGCCGCCAGAGCTGGGTTCAGCCGGTGTGGGCGCCAGGGACTTGATGGTGGTTGTGAGATCACCGGTTGCGGTGGCGGAGGCGCTTTCCTCCAGAGTCAAAGCTCCGCTGTAGCTGAGGATGAAGATGCCCTGCTCGCCGGTCAGTGCCTGGGCCACAGCCTGGGCAGCAGGGGTGGTCAGGCTTCCACTAAAGACGGCGCGGTTGGATGAGGTGCCGGAGGCGGGGTTGGGTCCGATGGTAACTGCAGGCGCGCCGGGAACGGCCACCGTGAGAGTGGCGGTGACATTCTCAAGCGTGGCTGGGTTTACGGTGGGGCTGGTGAGGCCAGGATAGCGGTTGGCAATTTCCTTCTGGACAGCCAGGAGCGCGGCGGGGTCCGGCTGCCAGGAGGCCTCGCAGGTGAGCACAGCACCGGTGGGCATGGAGAGCAGAGTGACCTTCGCTTTGCCCTGCGAGGTTTCAAGCGTAGGGGTGCTGGAGATGACGGCGAAGGTGGCATCTTTCGGCAGGCCGACGGGAAAGCAGTAAAGAGAACCGACGGTAAAGCCCTCGGGTAGGTCATTCATTTCGGGTGTTCCTCCTGGGATATGGAATTGGGTTCGAGGGTGGCGACAAGCCCGGTGCCTTCGCGATGAATGTCGATGAGAGCGTTGGTTTGCGACGGGAGGAAGGTAGACCAGGGTGCGGCAGAGTCGTCATCCTGCCCGGTGTACAGACGAAAGCGATAGCGACTGGCGAATAGGTTGGTGGCGAAATAGCCGAACGTGATTTGTGGCTGGTCCGGTGTGAAGACGAGGATGACCGAATTCCCGTTGGGGGATTCGGCGGCGAACTCGAGGCTGGCTGAAGTGAGATCGTCATGGAACGTGACGGAGGGACGGACCACCTGGGTGCCATAGTCCGGGAAGGACGAAAGGTCCAGATCGAGAGAGCGGCAGGGTAGTTCGAGCCTGAGGAGGCTGTCGGGATGAGAGAGATCGTGCGCGGTGATAAACCAGCGGGCCTCCGGGTCGAGAGCCGGGACGAGGAAGGTGACGGCGGGCTGGGCTGAGGTGAGAGTGGAGGAGAGGGTCGAATCCGTCGAACAGATGAACGAAAGAGCGGCCTGCTGGAGGAGAGCGGTGGTGGCGCGCAGGGTGACGGTGGGGACCGGAAGCTTACTGGCGTCGAGGAACAGGTAATCGCTGAGGCCATCCAGCCATGGGCTGTCGGTCTGGTCTTCTTCCGTGATGACCGATAGATAAAAGACGTAGGGCTTGGGGCCTTCGATCTTCTGATACTTGAGATTCATGCTGGAAGCTTCGGGAGGGGCGGGATAGAGCCTGATGGACTGGCTGGTGGTGCGGCCGGAGAGCGAAAGGGTCTTCTCGACGTTGACGGTGAGTTGCACGGCGGCACAGTTGGAGATATAGGCCGGCATGCCGGAGACGATCTGGATGTGGCGGGTGCGAAGCTGGTCGGGGAAGAAGGGAACGCGGGTGAACCCGGTGACGCGGTCGCGGGTTGTGGTGTTGAGGATGAAGCTGAAGGGATCGAAGCGGAAGAAGACCGGAACCTCCGCAAGGAGAGGAGTGCGTAGGTCCCAATAGCTGACGACAGGACCGGCGGGGAGTTGCAAGGTGATGGTTGGGCCGTCGAAGATGCTGGCGCAGGGGGCGAAGCAGCCAAAGGCCTGGCGGATACGGCCGGCGAGGGCAAGGCCGAGGCTTCCGTTGGCGTGGTCGGGTGGGTTGTCAAACTGGAAGCAGCCGGTGGGAGGGCGGTCGCAGAGCTTGACCAGGGCATCAAAGGGAACGGTATTGGAGCCAGGGTTGAGGGCAGCCAGGAGCCTGGGGAGTAGTTTCGCGGCGTCAAAGCGTACGCTGCACTCGAGGCGGGGAAGGACGGCAGCGAGGCTGCACTCGATGGCCGCACGAGCCACCGTGACTGCGCCGGTGTCGAGTGCCGCGTAAAGGAGACGCGCCGTGAGCGCTGAGATGCGGGTGTCGAGGGTGGCACGGCGTGCGCCTTCCCAGGTGAAGGGGACGGATTCATGGGAGTCGCCACACTCCAAGTGGCAGAAGGTGCCGGTGGTGAAGGCGATGGGCATAAGCGCGGCGCCAAGATGCTGCTGGCGGAGAAGCTGATGGGCGGCTTGGAGGTCTCCGCTTTGCTCAAGGCTCATGCGGACCATGGCGTAGAGGCTATTGCCGGGGTCAGGATCGTTTTGGTCGGAGAAGAATTCCAGGAAGAAATCAGGCGAACCATCCTTCAGGGTGGCAAGGTTGCTGGCATTGGGCAGCGCGAAGAAGATGCCGGCATCTGCATAGCCGGGAAGAAGCTTGAAGTCATGAGCGATGAGGGTGGATTGCCAGTCGGGCATTCCTTGAGCCGAGATTTCTGAAGGTTCTGGCATTGGTTCCACGAGTCATCCGAGTTGGCTGGTGCAGAAGTTTGGGGTCGAGTGGGAGATAGTTTCGGAAACTATCTCCCACTGGGAAGCGAGAAGGAGCTATATGCAAAGGACGGCAGGTAGCTTGCTTGCCTTATCCTTGGTGGCGATGCCATAGATGCGCTTTGCATCCGAGTCATTTTCAGTCTGGTCGGTAGAGGCCATGTAGCCACAGAGCTTAGGGTGATTGGTTGTAGAAGTGGCGGCCATGCGAAGTCTCCTCCGTTCGGTTTGTTACTGCGGGCCGGACTAGCTCAGGTCCCTGTGCCACAGCACGTTTTGCCTGTTCCTGTATATCTGTCCGCGAACTTTCTATACGCTAGGGCCTCGGTGCACGCTTCGCATTCCGCAAACGGACCAGGATGTTCTTATGTTCCGGCGCTCCATCCTGCTCACACCCAGATGGGCGATCCGTATATGCTTCGAGACCCCCGCGGGTGTCGTCTGCGGCGCGAGCGGCTATCGCAAAGTGTCTTGAGTGGCTGAGATGAGTTGGGATTTCCAACAAGTTCGCTAGGGCCTGCCTCCAGATCTCTACCGCGCCCGCAAGATACCGGTGGCCATCAACGTCTCCTGCTCAATTCGGTCGGCCGAAGCCACCTGTCCGCAGACCAACGAACCTGCTCTGGAACTTCTTCAACTAGCGAGAACAGGCCCAATGCGCTCATTGAGCGCAGCAGGTTACGCGTTAGAAGTAAAGATGACGCTGCAACCCGACGAATGGAAGTTTCGGATTCATGGTCTTAAAGCAGCTGGACTGCACTAAAGTCGTGTCTTGCACAATGTGGAGATTCTTAGAGGATTCAACTTTGCAATACTGGCCAGATGCAGAGTTCGCCAAACAGTCCGCAGTGCTTCCGCGGACAGTATCGTTGATGTCTCGCCGTCAAGGAGTTCAAGGCACCGCTGCAGGGTCTGACGACACGCCTGGAATGCATGGTCGGATCTTGAAGAACTGCTCCATGCTCAACACGCGTGGTATCGAGAACTCTGAATTCACCTCGCGTTGGGCCTGTAAACGACGATTCAAGCTGGGCCGAGCTCTCCGCTTTTGCGTTCAATCAGCGGCGTAGAGAGTGGTCTGTACCATCTGGTTTCAATGAGTCGCGTTACGTTGCCGAAATTATGGAAGAGGTCATTGGCTCGATCGCCCGATAGGGCCTACCATTATTTCAACAAGTTATGAGTTTCAAAAATCCTAAAAGATTTTCTAGCCCCGAAAGTTCGAAAATCGTGTACTAGGCCCGACCATTTATTTCCTTATTCGTATTGCTCTGGACTCAAGGGCACATCTGTGGGGCCAGAAAGGTCCACATGAGTCCAGAGGCGTACTGCGACCTTTTCTAGTCGCCTTCTGCTGCATGTTTCTCGCTGGCAAACTTATGTGGTCTTCACCAACGTTCCTGTCGGCTGTAGCAGAGTGGCAAGAGTTCTCCTGAACTTATGGCGGCCAAATCAGTGTGGCAGCATCAGTTTGAACAGCTTCTTCCGGGCACCGGTTCAATATCGATGTATCACAGCGGTGAGTCGCCTGTGGCTTCGGAGTTCCGCAGTGGTCTGGCAACAAGATGATGGGAGTTAGCCTTGGTGCTGCCGATGCTCGACTCTCCGAAATCATGCAGACCGTTGATGCTTAAGGTAACGCTCACATCCAGAAGGCCATTCGATAGAGATCTGGTTGTCACAGCGTGGCCTCTCGGCTTTCGTTACGGAGTATCTTCCATTCTCGAGATCGAGGTTCTAGTGGACTGGAGCTGTATCTTGAAAGTAGTCGTAAGTCTCGCGGGCGGTGCGGGCAATGAACTCCTCAGCTTGCTCCGTCTGCACCTTGGAATTTGCTTTCAGGGTATAGACGGATATAACAATATGTTGATTGCCAGCATAGAGGATGCCTACATCATTGGTTACATCGCCAATAGTTCCGCTCTTGGATGCGATGGCCACGTCTTCCAGGTAACGTGGAATTCTTGTCTTTAGCTGCTGATTTTGCATGATCGCGAGCATATCCTGCGAGGATTTCTCGCTTACCACCTCTGACTTGAATATCTTCATTAACAGGTCGCCCATCGCTCGCGGGGAAGCATGATCGCGCGGATCGTCTGTGAGGGTCTTGTCTGCTTTATCCATCTGCTCGCGAGTTAGAGGACTTTTGGAGAGACTGCGATTCTTGACCAGATCTGCTGCGGATGCACCGCGTGAGCTTGGTTCCGCTGCGGCGAGCCAGTCTCCGATAATCTCCAGCGTGGGCCGATCGACGCGGATGTTGGGGATTCCAAGCTGTTGCAAGGTGGCCGTGACTCTCGCTCCTCCTCCTACTCGTTTCAACAGCAGATCGGTAGCTTCGTTGTCGCTGACCGTAATCATCATGAGCACCAGATCGTGAATTGTCGGCGCCAGGCCAGGAGTCATGTAGCGCAAGAGGCCGCTGCCTGGGCGAAGCTCGTTTTCTGTGAGTGGAACTCGCTCGGTGAGTGAGAGTCGGCCAGCTTCAACATCGCGAAACACCTGGGTCATGATCGCTACTTTGTATGTGCTGGCCATGGGAAATTCGTCGTCTGCGTTGATGCCAACTTGTGCGCCCGTTTCGATGTTCCGTACGAGTATTCCTACTTTTCCTGGGAAGCCAGCGGCGAGATGTTGGACCCGTCGCTGCAAGACTTCGGTATTTGGCGAAGATGGTCCCTGGCCATGCAGCATAGCGGGAGACAATACGAAGAGCAGAATGGAAGTGACAGAGAATCGATAGCTCTTATTCATCTTTATAAACGCTCCTATTCTCTTTCTTGTTTTACTTACTAAGCTGCAAGAAAACACGATTGGGGATTAGTGTTGTGTCGCTGTGATGGGTTTGCCAGGAAGCTTATTGGAGACGAGTTTGCCGTCTTCGATGATTGGAACGCCTTGAACGAAGACATACTTCATTCCGGTGCTGGTTTCGACGGGATGACTATAGGTAGAACGATCGGCTACAGTTGCGAGATCAAATGCAATGATGTCGGCGTCCGCACCTGGTTGTATGCGGCCTTTTCTCGCACCCATGGGTGTGGATGCAACAAGGCGTTGTGCTGGCATGAGACTCATCTTGCGAACGGCGTCACTCAGGGTCAGACTTTTCTGCTCACGCACATAGCGTGCGAGAATCCGGCAGTAGGTTCCAGCCTCACGAGGATGACCACGCTCGCCATCGCTGGCGATCATGACGAGGGGATTGCGTATGTCATTGTCTACGGTAGTTTCATCGTTCATAAAGAGCAGAACTCCCTGGGGCTTAGGATCTGCGTGAAGTTGCTCGAAGCGTTCGCGAGTGAGTCTCTCGCCAGTGTCAGGCAAAGCAAGGTCGTGGTATGAGATGCCAAATTTTTCCTGCCAGCCAGGATTGAAGAGGGCGGAGTTGATCTGCGTCATACCCGCTACGTATGGATAGGCCTCGGTTGTGACGTCGAGGCCGCGAGCACGTGCTCCAGCAACCATTTGCAGACATAGAGACGCAAGCTTCAGGCAACTGCTATTAATGTGAACGATGTGCAGCGGCGCGCCGGTGACTGCGGCAGCAGCAATCACTTCGCTGACAGCCTCAATGCTTCCGGGGTCCGCTGCGCCCGCACTGCGGATGTGAGTGTAGACGGGCAGATGATAACTCGCAGCGAGTTGAAAGATCTGAATCACTTCGGCACGGTTCGCTCCCGGCACATATTGGATACCCATGCCTATACCGAGTGCGCCGGCCTGAATCTGTTCGCGCAGGATGGACTCTATCTGCTGAATCTGCTCTGGCGTGGCGGGGTTGTTCGTGCCTGGACCAGCGTGCGGAAGGATCTCGCCATTCGGCACGGGAGTGTGAAAGGCTGTGGCGCGCGCAGAGTCGTAGTTCGCGGTAGCTCCGTAGTTGATGAGGGTTCCGCCGGCACGTTCGGAGAGATAGGTAGGAACGTCGCGCGCGCCGATCTCCATCTCCAGTGCAGAGGTGACGCCGTCGAACGCTTTCAGACGGTAGTCTTCGGGCTCCTGGCCATGCTGATGAAGGTCGATAAATCCAGGGCTGACGATCAAGCCGGTGGCATCGAGAATCCGCTTGCCATGAAGCTCTTCTGAAGACACCGCTGCGATAGTATTTCCTGTGATCCCGATATCACGAATGGCGTCGAGACCTGTCTCCGGATCGATGACGCGGCCGCCATGAATGACGAGATCATAGGCGACGGTCGGACCCTGGCCAAATGCCAGTAGGCTGACGCTCAACAACGCCATCATAGCGATGACAGAGGAAGGTAGGTTTGATTTCATACATAACTCCTGCTGTGCTCGAAGGCTACTTCCATAGATGAGAACGTTAACCTGCAGAGAGAACGCATAGGCGAAGGCGCCCATGCGATGCGTGTAAGCACCCGACAACGAGACTTCCTCTATCGGCAGGTAGGTGAGGCCATATGGTTGAAAAGTAGAAGCTCTCGGTCTGATCGTAGATCATCTTCTGACACGAGCGTAGATCTACTCGAGAACCCTGGAGGACGTGAGTTGGAGTTCTGCGCGGTCACGTCGCCAGGAATGAAACAAATATTGCGTATTGATACAAGAGTGATATGCGCAACTCTAGGGCAGAGTTCCGTGGGTGTCAATAAAAAAAATACAGGACTATATCCGCTTTCTCAAGCAATGAATTCGATACCTGAGAAGGTGGCCAAATATGTATCGGCTTCATCTCGATGCGGAAAATGGAGAGTCACGACGAATCAGGTAGGCTATGTAACATTTGCTGCAGGAAGAGCTTTTACAGCAATCCGGTTTTAGTTGCCAAATCGGCTAATGCTTTGGCGACCAGATGTAGGTCGCGAGTGCGCCTGGCGGCAGCGAGCCCTGGAAGGTCTTTGTCTTCCATTTCACGTCGAAGGTTGTTGTGTCGTTTCGATCGTTTAAGATCAGCAGGGCGATCGATCCGTCGACGTTCTGAAAGGCCACACTCTCCAGGCTCTCACTTCCGAGGGATGACGAGTCGATACGAGTTGCTCCGGGGTGGACGAACTTGCTTGCCTGTGCCAATGCATAAAAGTCGCCGGTGTAGGTAACGCGCATCTGTTTCGTGTCTAACGTCACCAGTCCACGGCACGTCCCGCAGCCGCCGGCGTGTGGGTTGTGGTCGGTGTCGAGCACAATGCCCCAGAGTGCCACGGCCTTTGCCCAGTTGCGAGTGGAGTCGATGAGCAGATGAGCCGTAACCTCGAGGGGAGGCTTCTTCTGCCACGTGCCGCCGGAGCACTCCGTCATCCATATTCCCTTGTCCGGAAACCTATCGTGAATGACGCTCTGAGCGCTCGGCTTGCCTCCGTAGCAGTGCAGTGCGGACCCGGCCATGAACGGAGCGGCTGTAGGATCGGAGAGTATTTCGAGAGGATATTCGTCGCCTGAATCTGGAGCTGGCCGGAGTCCGCAGTTACGGTGACGCTGGTGGCCTCGGCGCCTACCTTCAGGACGAAGGTACCCGCATTCAGCTTGTCGGCAGAGCTAAGTATGACGCCATCTTTTTCGAGCGTCTCGAAGCCCTTGGCCGTTACGGTGAGGTGGTAGTTGGCGCCGGGAAGGTTCGACAGAGAGAAGGTTCCGTTCTCGCTTGAGGTCACGGTGCGCGTGATTCCAAGGTTGGGTGAGGTGGCGGTCACCTTGGCGCCGGGGATAATGGCTCCCGATGTATCCTGAACAGAGCCGAGAATGGTACCCGATGTGACCTGCGCGACCGCCGGGAGGCAGAAGGATAGCAGGGTGAGCACTGCGGCAAATACAATCTTATAAAGCGGAGGAACGGCCGAACCTTCAGCCGACAGGATTCGGGTGCGACCCGAACCGTCATTAACGAATCTATTAAAGCTGTACGATCTTTTAGGTTGATTCACTTGGCATCCTTTAAGAAAAACAATTAAGGCAACAACGAACGATCCGAACCCTACGCATACGCCATCAGGATGATCCTGAAGAGAGAGTGATGCTTGTATGAGGTTTTCCTGATGGGAAGTAAATGTTTTTAAATGAGTAAGTTGAAGGAAAGCGGCATAAGGGTGGACGAGCGCAGGGCAGACTTCCGGGTGGGAGATTGGACAGTCCAGACGGAGCTCAATTCACTGACAAGGGACGAAGAAGTACGTCATATCGAGCCCAAAGTCATGAAAGTGTTGCTTACGCTCTCCGCTCAGCAAGGCCGGGTCGTCACCAAAGAGGAGCTGATCTCCACGGTTTGGCCCGACACCTTTGTCAGTGACGACGTCCTCACTCGATGCATCTCGATCCTTCGGGGCATCACCGAGGATGATCCGCATACTCCGCACTTCATTCAAACGATCCCGAAAGTCGGCTACAGGCTGGTGGCTCCGGTCTCAGAGATTCCTGCCGAAGCTCAAGCCGATCTACCGTCCGTCGGAGCTGAACCGGCTGCTGTGCTTCCTCAGGTGGATTCGCAGACGGCACGCCGGCCTGGTCGCAACATTTGGTGGACCGTCTCGGTCGCAGGGCTGATCTTCGCTATGCTGCTCGCGATGTGGTTTTACCACCGAAGCAGGGCAAAGCCAGCCGGCGCTACTCTATCCTTTCGGACGATCCAGTTCACCTCCTACTCCGGGGAGCAGATTCAACCTGCGTTCTCACCGGATGGGAGGCAGATCGCATTCGTTTGGATCGCCGAGAACTCAGCCTCCCGGCGAATCTATATTAAGACTATCGGCACCGAAGAGGTAAAGCAGCTGACCTCCGACTCAGACGAGCAGTTCAGCCCTGCCTGGTTGCCGGACGGGAGGCAGATTGCCTATCTGGCAAGTTCAAGCGACGGTCTTAGTCTCTCCGTGGCGTCCGTGAACTCGCAGACGACTCCGCGTAAGCTGCTGATCCCGCAGGAGCCGAGCCACTGGGAGCAGGGTGCGCTCTCCTGGGCTCCCTCGGGCAAGTCGCTGATCTATCCCGACCACTCCGGCACTGCTCCCGACTCTTCGATCTTCCTTCTCGATCTGCATACCTTTAATACAATGTCTATCACTACGCCACCTGCGGGCTGGGAGGGCGATCTGAACCCGGCGTACTCGCCTGATGGCAGATGGATCGCATTTACAAGGGCGAGCGAGACCGCTGTCCGGGACATCTACTTCATGTCCACCTCCAGTGGTGAGTTGCACCAGCTCACGCACGACCATATGAACATCGACAGCCTGGCCTGGACCGCAGATAGCTCTTCGATCATCTTCTCTTCCAACCGCGGCGGTAAGTACGGTTTTTGGAAGATTGGATTGAAAGATAAGGGGCCGGAGCGCCTGCCTGTGGGAACTGAAGACGCCTATCAGCCGGCGGTTGGACCGAAGCCCGGGGAGCTGGCCTACACTCAGGGCTCCGCCATCTGGAGCATCCTTCGCTTTAGGCAGGGCTCCAGCAAAGAGAGTTCGGTTAAGTCCGACGCGGTTCTGACCTCAACTCAGCAGGATTCAGCGCCGTCTCTCTCGCCCGATGGAAGCTACTTTGCCTTTCAGTCAAGGCGCTCGGGCAATCAGGAGATATGGATCGCCTCTCAGGCTGGAGACCAACTCAGGCAACTTACCTTCAGGCTGGTCCGCTGACTGGGAGCCCTTCGTGGTCCAATCATGGCGACAAAATCTTGTTTGACTCTCGTCCGGGAGGCCACTCACACGTCTTTTGCGTACCTGCTGCTGGCGGACGTCCTAAGCAGCTCACCTTTGGCGATGCGAACGACATTACTCCGAGATGGTCGCATGACGATCAGTCCATCTACTTTCGCTCTAATCGAGGTGATCGGTGGCAGCTTTGGCGCGTGTCGGCAGCGGGAGGGGATCCGCAGCCTGTGACCACTGGCGATGGAATCGTTCCGCAGGAGTCGCCCGATGGTAGATGGCTTTATTACACTCGCGGAAACGAGGACGGCATCTGGCGTGTTTCACCTTCGGGCGGAGCGGAGACGCAGATTCTGACTCAGCCGTCTGCAGGCTATTGGGGATACTGGCAGGTGACTTCGAGGGGGATCTTCTATCTTGATCGCGGCGTCTCTTCCAGCGCAATTCGCATCTTCAATCCCGAGACAAAGGTGACATCGCTCTACACGGCGCTCAAGCAGATGCCTCCCACATACTCTGGGCTTGCTGTCGCTCAGGACGGAAAGATCGTCTTGTTGACCGATCAGCACGACGCCGGAAGGCATGTCACTCTCATCCAGGCAATAGAGCAGTAAGCGCGTGCGGTATAGGCCTTCCAGCCTTAGGCGATCTTCAGCTCTTCAGAGTGGGTCTTGACTGTCTGATGCGGGATAGCAGATTTGCGGGGAGCAGTGATGGCGGATAGTGGAAGAGGCTGCCCAGAAATGCCGGCAAGGTGTCGTGGGAGATACGCAGGCAGGCTGGGATGACGTAGAGATTCATTACGATCTCAGATACGAGCAGGGATGCGGCCGCTCCGAATAGACCGTAGTAGTGAGCGAGGATGAAGCAGAGAACGCAGGTGAGGCCGGTTCCCAGGATGTAGTAGGCGGCGAGCCGCTGGTGCTGGTTGGTAGAGGTCATCAGGGTGGAGCCTGTGGACCATAGCGAGTAGGAGATAACGGACAGAAGAAGAATGGCGAGGAGTGGCCGGCTGGGTGGAACGCGTCCTCCGGTCCAGTGGGTGAGGAACCAGGGACCAAATGACATCATGATGACGACGACTACGATGGCGAAGATAAGCGCGAGCTGGCAGGCTCTGCGTAAGAGGGTGCGGGTGAGATCGTAGTTGAGCGCTCCGAAGGCGATGGTCATCTCGGGTTCAAAGGTGCTGTTGATCATCTGCACCATCTGGAGCGCTACACGGGAGACGGTTCGTGCGGTGCTGAAGACGACGACGGCGACCGGTCCGAGGGCGTAGCCGACGGCGAGAAGAGTGCCTTGCAGGTTGAGGGCGTTTCCGATGGGGAAGCCCATGAATGCGATGGCAGGCCGGACTAACTTGCGGATCTCGGCGAGTTGGGCGTACCGCCAGCCGAAGCGAATCCATGGAATGTCACGGCGAACGAGGATGCTGAGCAGAATGGTGCCGGCGACGTTGGCGATGGAAAAGACGAGGGCTGTTACGCGGGTTCCGGATCCGAGAATGACGGCTACGATCATGCTCGCGAATGCAGAGAGAGACATGATGGTCTTGATGAGCGAGCCGAAGGGATATCGGCCGATGCAGCGATAGGCGGATTGGAGGAGCTGCTCCAACTGGCCCAACAGGACGGAGACGCCGAGATAAAAGATGATCCACTTGGTGTCGGATTCGCTGATGGCGGTGAACCGAAGGAAGTAGCGGGCGGGGAGAAAGTAGAGAACTCCGCTGAGCAGTGCGATGGTGGCTGTGCAGAGGGCTGCGATGAGCCACCAGCAGCTCTGGAAGACTCGGAGCGCGCCGTCGAAGTCGTTGCGGGCGACCGACATCGTCATCTCGTTGCCTGCTACAGTGCCGAAGCCGGCATTGCTAAAACTGAGATAGGCGGGAATGGAGTTTACGATCATCCATTCGCCGTAGAGGGGCACGCCCCAAAAATGAAGGAAGACCGGTACCTGAATCAGTTGAATGACGCTTGACGCAACTTTGCTGACCCAACCGGTGATGAAGCCAAGCAACAAACGCCGCTTTACTGGTCCTTCAATATTCATCGGTGGTTCTTGTTTCCTCAATCAGTAAATATTGCGTTGAGAGCGCCCCGCACTGTCAGCGAAATGAATTAAGAAGTAGCTAGTTAGAGTGTAACTTGTGTGCCGCGTGGTCTATTTTTGCCGTGATCCTGCGACTGGATAGGGTTGCCGGATTAAGAATAAAGGCGCGTCGTCATCGGCTTGCTGGTGCCCGGATGAAGCGTTAGTATCCCAAAAGATGTCTAAACCGCTGAAACACCTGCTGATGACGACGCTTGAAGATGCTTATCATCCGGGGTCGTGGAGTGGCATCGTCTACTCGCTGCGGTTGGCGCTTGAGCGTAAGGTAGAACGGGTTTCAGTGTTTCAGCCTGACCGGCCAAAGCGCACGCCTTTGAATGTCGCGAAGAGACTTTGGTATGGCGGAGATCCACCGAGATATCCGCTGTCTCTTACCAAGGCGGCTTTGAAGCAGACGGCGAAAGAGGTGCAACGGGAGATCTCGCGGTTGCATCCCGATGCTGTGCTTTCGATTTCGAGCCAGTGCGTAGCTTTCGTCGATAGGCCTGAGATTCCGATATTCACGTTTAGTGATGCGCCATGGATGACATGGCATCAGGCCTACGAGCGTTGGGATCCGCTTCCAGTAAACGGTGTGGAGTTTGCTGCCATAGAGGCGCAGGCAGCCCGGCGGATCGATGGATCGTGTTTTGGCTCGCGCTGGGCCTGCGACGAGGCGGAGAGGCTTTATTCGGCAGATGGGGTCTCTCTGCGGAAGAAAATTCATATGACTCCTCTCGGGGCGAACTGGGTTCCGACGCTGACGAACGAAGAGCTGCTGGCGGCCATTGCTGCGCGGGAGCGGGATCAGATCGAGTTGCTGTATGTCGGAAAAGACTGGGAGAGAAAAGGTGGACCGATGGCGGTCGCCGTGGCTGAGCTACTGCATGCGGCGGGCCACAAGGTGAGGTTGCATCTTGTGGGCTGTCGTCCGGTGCTGCCTGCCGAGATGACAGGGCCGGACGGTTTCATTACGGTGTACGGCACCCTGGATCGGTGGGACGCTGAGCAGAACACTCAATTGAAGGAGCTGTTTTTGCGATCACACTTCCTGTTGGTGCCGACTATCGCAGAGTGTTTCGGTATCGTCTTCGCCGAGGCGCAGGCGTATGGGCTGCCTCCGCTCTCACGATCTGTTCACGCGCTTCCTTCGGTTGTTCTTGATGGAGAGACGGGGTTCCTGTTCGATCGGGAGGCCCCGGCAGGAGCGTATGTCGAAAAGATTCTGGCTCTGATGGCTGATCGCGATGCGTACACGAAGATGGCGCGTCGCGGCCGAGAGTACTTCGAGCAGACGTTGAACTGGGACAAGACAGCGGAAGAGATTGTTCGGTTGATCGCCGAACGATTAGGAAGCGCCGAGGCCGGTTGAATTGCCGGTGATGCGGTGCAGGAGATCTTCCCAGAGATCACCGTAGTGCGTCCAGCCGCCGATTTGGCTTACGCGGTTCGATGCAGCGGCGCTCATGCGGTCGCGAAGGACGGGGTCGTCGGCTAACTGCTGCATGCGATCGGCGATGCCGTCGAGATCGCGGATCGGCAGGATGAATCCTTCGACGCCGTCCGTAAAAAGATCTTGCGATCCGGTGGCCGTGGTGGCGATGATGGGACACCCGCAGGCGAGGGCCTGTCCCTGGACTAAGGCTAGACCCTCTTCAATGCTGGGCAAAACCATGACATGACTTTTACTCATGTAGTCCACCAATTGGGGCTGCGGAACTGTGCCTATGAACTCCACATTGTCCAAAGGGAGAGTTTCGAGGAGAGGCTTGAAGGAGGGTGGCACAGCGCCGATGATGCGCAGCCGCTTGTTGGGATGGCGCAGCCTGGCGAAGGCTTTGAGCAGGTATGGGATGCCCTTGCGCAGCGAGATGCCGCCGACGAACAATACTTCGAAGCGAGCGTCTGGACCGAATGGAGGGGAGCCTACTTTTTTGAAGCGCTCGAGCCGGACACCGTATGGAATGACGTGCATCTTTTCAGGGGCGACACCTTCGGCGAGAAAGCTCTGGCGTGCGACTTCGGATGGGACAACGATAGCGTCTGCCTGTTGATAGATGAGCTCTTCGCGAGCGAGCTCTCGGGCACCATCCGGTATGTACTCCTGCTTCCAGATCTCGTGCTCTTCGCGGAGGATTTTGGATTGGAAGGTGCGGTGGGTTGAGCCCCGGTCGCAGAGAAATTTGCCGCCGCGTTGTTGTACTTTGGCGCCGGTCGCGAGGGCTGCACCTGACAGTGCGATCAACGCATCGCAGGGTGGGATGCGGCTATATGTCCACCGGTCGAAGGTGGTTGCGTTGCGATACGAAAACATGGCTGAGAGCGAGGGCGTCAGAAGGTTTTTTTGGTCGAGAAGAATCTGGGTGGTGTGAACCCAGGGGAAGGTCTCGACGAGGCTGCGTGGAACTGCTTCACGTTTTAGCCGTCTCCAGGGGAAGGTGGAGTAGATGCGCTCGAGATGCCCCCGACGATGGAGTTCGGCAGCAAGCTCAAAGTGGTGGAAGACTCCAAAGGTCGCCTGAACAATTCTCATCGATAGCGAAAGTATACTTGCTCATTTTTGAAGTTTTGCCAATCTGGAAGGGAATGTATCTAATCCACAATGGGGTGTAGCTGATGGGAAGGTTGGACGCGGAGTTGCGCGAGATAGCTTGTGGGCTCTTTCTGCGGTCTCTTGCGGATTGCAGCATCGAGCGGGCGTTTGCCGACAAGGTGAAGCGGGTGTCGGACGGTCGGGGCAGAGAGTTATTGGCGATTGGCGAGGATACGATCGATCTCGAATGCATTCGCCGCATTCGCGTAATCGCTGTTGGCAAGGCTGCGTCCGCAATGCTTCAGGCGCTGCTGCCGTCGCTGCGGGGATTGCCGCGATGCGAGATCTCCGGGGTGTTGATTGCAGGGGATCGTCCGTCTAATCTTCCTGCGGGGTTCGTGTTCTTTGCCGGAGGGCATCCGACACCGAATCAGGCTTCGATCGATGGGGCGAGGGCAGTTTTGGAGGTAGTGCGGGCGCTGCGGGTGGACGGCTCGATGGAGGATGCGCTGTGTCTGTTTCTAATCAGCGGAGGCGCCTCCGCGATGATGGAGCTGCCGCTGGATCCTGCGATTTCGCAGGAAGATACGGTGAGCTTTCATCGCGAGCTCGTGCATAGCGGCGGATCGATCTCAGAGATTAACTGTGTTCGCAAACACTTTTCTGCGGTGAAGGGCGGACGGCTTGCATTGGAGGCTGAGGGTGTTTTGAGCTATTCGTTGCTGGTGTCGGATGTTCCGGAGAGCCAACTGGATGCGTTGGGATCGGGGCCGACGTTGCCGGACAGATCGACGGTGGAGCAGTGTAGGGAGATACTGAAGCGTTACGGATTGATGGAGAGATTTCCTGCATCGGTGCGCGAGTTTTTTCTGTCGCCTCAGCTTCGTGAGACGCCGAAGGCTGCACAGCGCAGCTCGCGGGCGGTGACGATTCTGGCGGCTGAAGATATATCCGAGCTCGTCAAACAGCGGGCGGAAGAGTTGGGATTTTATGCTGTTGTCGATAACACGTGTGATGACTGGGATTACGCGGCTGCGGCGGAGTATCTGCTTCAGCGTCTGCGTGAACTGAGGCGAGAGCATGATGATGTCTGCCTTATCTCTTCGGGTGAGGTTACGGTTCAACTATCGGGCGATGCGGCGGGTGATGTTGATGGGATGGGGAAGCCTGGTGTTGGTGGGCGGAATCAACACTTTGTGTTGTATGCGGCTACGTTGTTGCGGCGCTCGGATGCGTCCGTGGCTGTGCTGTCTGCGGGTACTGATGGTGTCGATGGAAATAGTTCTGCGGCGGGTGCTGTTGTTGACGAGACGACTATTTCCAATGAGAGGCTGCTTGCAGACGCGCGGATTGCGTTGCGGGGCTTTGATTCTGGGGGTTTTCTGGGGGATATGGGGTTGACTGTGTCTACAGGACCTACGGGGAATAACCTGCGCGATCTGCGCATTCTGTTGGCGAGGACGTCGTCGGAGAGCGGGAGAGGGTTGGATGTTCTTTCTCAGGATGAGGGGGGATTTTGAGTATTAGGAGGAGTCGATTTTTGGTGGTTTTTTCTGGGGTGGTATTTGGGTGGGGTTTTGCGATTTTTGGGCGGAAATCGTGGTTTTCTGCTGGGCTGTACGTGGTATTTGGGTGGTGAGTTCGTGGTGTTTCGCTGCTTGTTTTGTGGTGGCGGGTGGTACGCCAAATTTTGGGATAAATTTGAGTCAATCTTGATGTTTGTTGGGTAACTGTTCAGGAGATGTTTTGGGAGGGATGGTTTGGCGGTGAGTGACGTGGCGGTGAGTGAAGTTTCGGTTCGGAGAGGTACGGTGGAGGATGCTCAGGCGCTTGCGCTGGTGGGTAGCGCGACGTTCCTCGATAGCTTTGCCGGGATTCTTGAGGGCAAGTCGATTGTGCAGCACTGCAAGGTGAATCACGCGGCTGAGGTGTATGCGGGTTATCTGGAGCGGCCGGACTGCCGGATATGGCTGGCCGAGACTGCGGTGAAGGAAGGGCCGGTGGGGTATGCGATGCTGACGAAGCCTGACCTGCCGATCGCTGATCCAAGATTGGACGATGTGGAGTTGAAGCGGATCTATGTGCTGACGCGGTTTCATGGCACGGGAACAGGGCGGCGCTTGATGGAGACTGCGATGGATGAGGCGCGAACGATGGGGCGGAGACGGATCTTCCTGGGGGTGTATGGGGGGAATCTTCGGGCGATTGCGTTTTATGAGAGGGCGGGTTTTCGGGTGACGGGGTCGCGGACGTTTCAGATGGGCTTTACGATCTATGACGATCTTGTGCTGGGGCGTGATCTTTAGGGTGTGGATTAGTTGCGAGGGGCTTTAGAAGGCGCTGACGCCTTCTTCTATGACGAGCTGGTCTACGCCGATGTTCATTGTTTTGCCGAGGCGTTTGAAGTCTTCTTTCCACTCGGCGGTCCAGTAGTTCATGTCGCTTCGGCGGAGGAGGTCATTCCAGATGTTCTGGGCCTGCCAGATGTTTACTTCGAAGGGCATGGTGTGGATGGTGTCGGCGACGATGAGGGCTGTGGCCAGAGCGCCTGCGGCAGAGGAGTCGCCTGCGGCGGAGGCTTCGAGGCGGATCATGGCGCGTTTCATGCGGATGCCGGCGGAGTAGCTGAGGATCGGGGTGTCGAGGGTGATCTGATCGTTCTGCGCGCGGGCGAGGAGGGTTTCGATCTCGGAGGGGTCGAAGTTCTCGGCTTCGATGGCGCGGCGCAGGGCGGCGTTGATGGCGAAGCGTGCGGCGGAGGCGAGGGCAGGTGGCGCGGCCATGCCGGTCTCGGTGAGGAAGTGGAGGAGGGAGGCGTGGTCTTCGTAGATCTTGCGAAGGGAGTCCTCCATCTCGGAGATGGTCTGGTTGAGGATGGTGTTGAGGATGCGGTGCTGCTCGTCGGCGAAGAGTGAGGTGAGGGAGTAGGCGGTCTCGCCGAAGGTGCGGTCGATTAGGCGAATGACCTCGGGCAGGTTGGCGCGGCGGATGGCGGTGCCGACTTCAGTGGTGAAGGTGCTGAAGGCGGCGACCTCGGCGGGATTGGCGGAGTCGTAGCGTTTGACGGCGGCGGAGAGGTTCTGGTCGCCGAGGTGGAGGACGGCGAAGCAGATCTCTTCGGTCTCCTCGGTGACGCGGGAGTGAACGAGGGAGCGTCCGAGGGCGAGACGGCCTCGACCGGAGTTGAAGACCTCGTGGGACTCGCGATGGACGTCGAAGCAGAAGAGTTCGCCGTCCTCGGGATAGGACCGGAAGATAGAGCTGATGGCGTAGTGGGCGCCGACCTGTTCGAGGCCGATCTTCATGCTGGTGACGTAGCGGTGGTAGACCTCGGCACCGTCGCCGATGTCGGGAACGTTGCTCTTGGCGCGGCGGAGGATGTCGAGAAAGGGGGCTTCGAGGGCGGCTCCGGGCTGGCCGAAGAGTTCGGCGGCGAGCTGGAGTACGCGGCCGGCGTAGGCGATGATCTGGACGGTCTCGATGCCGGAGATCTCGTCGAAGAACCAGCCACAGGAGGTGTACATGAGCTGGGTGTGGCGCTGGAGTTCGAGGAGCTCGAGCGCGGTGATGCGTTCTGCTTCGGTGAGGACGTGGGTGGCGTGCTCACCGAAGAATCGGTCGATGGCCTCTTTGGAGCGGTCGAGGACGACGTGAATGTAGGCGTCGCGGGCGGCCCAGATGTCTTTGAACAAAGGCTGCGCGAGCTGTTCGGTGAGGGGTGCGGTGGCGTCGCGGAGGAAGTCGAGGGACTGGCGGAGGGGGCCGCGCCACTCCTGGTTCCAGCCGGGTTTGCCGCCGTTGCAGCCGCAGTTGGAGCGCCAGCGTTCGACGCCGTGGACGCAGCTCCATGAGGTGTCTTCGGCTACCTGGGCCTCCCACCTGGGTGGGAATTTTTCGAGGAACTCGCCGTAGTTGGTGAGGTTGGCCTCTGCTCCCTCTTCGATGCAGTGCATGGCGTAGGAGAGCGCCATCTCGCCGTGCTTGTGGTGGTGGCCGTAGCTCTCGCCGTCGGTGGCGACGTGGGAGATTTGAGCGGTCTCGGGATCGTTGGGGGACTGGGGATGAAAGGTGCCGAGGAGACGGCGGGCGAAGTCGTCGCCACTGTTGAGGATGCCTTCGAAGGCGATGGCGCGGGAGCCGGGGCCGTCGTAGAAGAAGACGGAGATGCTGCGGCCTTCGTCGAGGCGGATGAGGTAGGGATGGGTGGGATCGACTGTGGCGTTGGGAGTTTCGGTCCAGGGTTTTTCGGGTTCGGTCGGGGTGTTGGCAGAGGCGGGGCTGGGGGATGCGAGGACGCGGACGCGGGCGCACTGGACGGGGGCGAGGACGGTGAACTTGATGCCCTCCTGCGCCATGAGATCGAGGACGCTGCGGTTGACGGCGGTCTCGGCGAGCCACATGCCTTCGGGTTTGCGGTTGAAGCGGTGTTCGAAGTCGGCGATGCCCCAGCGGATCTGGGTGAGAGCGTCGCGGCGGTTGGCCAGCGGCATGATGAGGTGGTTATAGACCTGGGCGATGGCGGAGCCGTGACCGCTGTAGCGCTGGGCGCTGAACTTGTCGGCGTCGACGATCATGCGGTAGGTGCGGGGGGCTTTGTCTTGCAGCCAGCTGAGGAGGGTGGGGCCGAAGTTGAAGCTCATCCGCGCATAGTTGTTCATGATGCGGATGATCTCGTCTTCTTTATTGGTGATGCGGGAGGCGCCGTTGGGGGCGTAACACTCGGCGGTGATGCGGTCGTTCCAGTCGTGGTAGGGCGCGGCGGAGTCCTGGACTTCGACGGTCTCGAGCCAGGGGTTCTCGCGGGGCGGCTGGTAGAAGTGGCCGTGGATGCAGACGAAGCGCTGGGGTTGGGGCGCTAGGGGAGCAGTAACTTGAGTCGATGATATTTTCTTTTTCGGCATTCGCTTGAATTGGATTCTCTGGCTGGGTAAACAGAAGCGGAAAGTTCGGGACAGCCTCTCTACGAGAGCTCCAGACTGCCAGGTCAGATGCCTAAAAGGTCCATCTCTCCAGTTTGGATTGAATTCAGGCGTCTGGGGATGGCCAGGGTTGTCCGCTCATATTGTGACAGCGCCCAGAGGGAGAATGAAAGGACTGTGACTGCAAGGTAGGAGAGTTCGGAGGGAAGCATGCCGGAGTGCAGCCCCAGAGTCAGGACAGGAGGCGCAAGGATCACGAAGCTGGAGATGCTGAAGAGGAGGAAGAGACGAGGAAGATCCATGCGGACGAAGAAGGAGATGCAGGCGACGGCAAAAGCCAGCAGGGTAAGGGTGAGCTGCGGATGGAGTGCCGCGGGCAGGTAGCGCAGCTTGGCGGAGTTCTGCGAGAGCTGCAGCAACAGGCGCGTGAGGGGGTGAGGGGTGAAGATGGGAAGCGTGATGGCGGCACATGCGGCAAGAGTGAAGGCAGAAAGAATAGAGAGGCGAAGGCGTGTCGTGCGCTGTTGGGCAAGCACAAGCAGAGGAGGCAAAAGAAAGAGATAGAGGATGCGCGAGGACAGGGTGAGGCCAAGGAAGAGTGCTGCTGCAAGCGCGAGAGGGAACGGGCGATCGAGCGAGTAGAGGAAGAGGGAGATGGCGATGGCGATATAGAAGAAGTTGGTGAGGTAGTCGCCGCCGGAGGTGAAATCGCTGAGATTTGCGGGCGCGAACAGGAGAAAGACGGCGAGGAAGAAAAGTGCGGTTGCGCGATAGCGAAAGAGTTGGATGGCGAAGAGGAAGAAGAGCGCGTACCAGAGCAAGTTCTGCCAGGCGGTGTGTCCGAGCGCGAAGAATGGTGCGGCCAGCAGCATGGCTCCGGGTAGGGGGGTGGGGGGATTTCCCAGGAAGGTGCGGGCGTTGTAGGGGTATTGGTGATCACGGACGGCACTGAGCTCCACACGGAGGGCGTCCTCGCGATCAGAGCCGCGGTTGAGAGTGTGTTTCACGGAGATGGGATAGAGGACAGTGAATGCTGCCGTCAGGACAAGAAAGAGAAGCAGGATCCAGCCGGTGCTGATCTGACGTTGGCTCCGGTTGAGCCGGTCAAGCCAATACATGCCGAGAGCAATGAATAAAAGACCGAGCAAGGTGGCGGCTGCGGCTTTGGGGTGGGAGAGGTACTTCCAGATGGGGTGCAGGGAGATGAGTGCCCAGGCGCTGCAGATGCTGAAGATAAGCAGTGGGCGTGCCGGGCTATTCGTGTGTTGGGCTCTATCGCGCGGTGAGATCAAGGCTATGAGTCCAGTTTTCTTGCGGCGAGGTCGCAGGCGCGCCAGAGATACCAACTGGCGACGGAGCACCAGGGCTGCCATTTTTTGGCGCGGCGGTGCATGACGTCTGCTTTGGGGAGGTCCATGGGGGTGGCTTTGTCGGTGGGTTTGAGTTTGCCGAAGGTGAGAGCGAAGCCTTTGCGGACGCCGTAGTCGTCGACGGGCAGGACGTTGGGACGGCCGAGGCGGAAGATAAGGAGCATCTCGACAGTCCAGCGACCGATGCCGCGGACCTGGGTGAGGTGTTCGATGATGGCTTCGTCGGACATGCGGCGGATGCGTGCGAGGGTGGGGACGGTGCCGTCGATGGTCTTGGCGGCGAGGTCGCGGAGGGCGAGGGATTTGTTGTGGGAGAGGCCGGCGGCGCGGAGCTGTTCGTTGGGGCAGTCGAGCAGGTGCTGGGCGGCGAAGTGCTCATTCGATGTGACAGGATAAAAACTTTCGAGCAGGCGGCTGTGAATGGCGGCGGCGGCTTTGCCGTGAATTTGTTGGTAGATGATGCTTTCGACTAAGGCTTCGAAGGGAGATTGTGTGCTGGAGACGCGCATGGTGAATGGGCCTACGCGCTGGATGAGCTTGCCGAGTTTTGCGTCGCGGGCTGCAAGTTCGCTGCAGGCGAGGACTGCGTCGTAGCGGGGCGGACGCGGGTTATTGTGCGGACGCGGCATGATATTGACCGTATCAGAGTGAGCATCAGGAAGAAATAATCGGTGCTGGGGAGCGTGTGGTTGTGGTGCGTGTGGGGGATCGCGGTCGATGTGGTCACGTCGAAGTAATTTGTGCCGATGATGTTTCGTGGATAAGTTCGCTGCGCGACGGAGCGATGAACTCGGACTAGATTGGTTCGCATTTACAAGAGCGATACCTTTCGGGCAGGGTAGATATTGTGGTGATCTACCTGCGAAGGAAGGTAATGCACGAGATGTTGTGCAGCCGTTCGTAGGCTAGTTCGATAATCGGATGTTGCAGGTAAAAAAACAGTTGTGAGTGTATGCGTGGGGTTTTGAGAGAGCTTTTCCACTGCTATACTCGGAGCTTCATAGGTAAGAAATTTAGGGGCATCACCATCGTGGACGCCCCAACCGCCGACGTCGGTACGTTCGGCAAAGTAGCCGGAAGCAGCACAACCATTTGACAGCAACTTCTCACCCTTATCTCAGGTAATGCAGAGGAAGCAGGAACGCACTCATGGCGCAAGTTTTTGACCGCAGTTCGAACGCGCTGGCTCGATTCAGCCTGGTATTGACGGGCGTAATCGTCATCGCGCTCGGCGTCACACTGGACCAGCTTCAGCGATCGCCTTGGGTGACGCGGCAGGGCCAGCGGCCGGACCAGCCGATACCGTTCAGCCACAAGCACCACGTCGAGGGGCTTGGCCTTCAGTGCCAGTACTGCCACACGCAGGTCGAGAAGGCCGCGTACGCCGGTATTCCTCCGACCAAGACATGTATCAACTGCCATGCGCAGATCTGGACGAACGCGGACCTGTTGGAGCCGGTGCGTCAGAGCTGGGCGACGGGCGCTTCGATTCAGTGGATCCGGGTGCATGACCTGCCGGACTACGTTTATTTCAATCACGAGATTCACGTGAATAAGGGCATCGGGTGCGCGAGCTGTCATGGACGCGTGGACGAGATGCCGCTGATGTATCAGCAGAACACGCTGCAGATGGAGTGGTGTTTGAACTGCCATCGCAACCCTGCGGTGAATCTGCGGCCGACCAGCGAGATCTACAACATGGCGTGGGCTGGACCTTCGAGCGAAAAGCCAGTGTGGTGTACGAGCACGGTGAAGGGCGGAGCGACGGCGCAGAATGTAAGCTGCACGACGACCGATCCTACGGGCAAGGCGCCTGAGGTTGCCATGCTGCAGATGTCCGCCGAGGCGAACGGCCCGACTTCCAGTGATGTTCCGCCGCTGGGGATCACGATGCCGGCGAGCTATCAGAAGTTCACCAGCCAGATCGATCTGGGCAAGTATCTGACCACGCAGTACCACATCCGCAATCCGGAGCAACTGTCGAGTTGCGAGACGTGTCACCGATGATCGAGATGACTGGAAACCCAACGGCAGGAATCAAGACGACGGGGATTGGAACAGAAGAGACGATGGCTGAGATAAAGGCACCGGCACAACCCGTAGTAGTTACACAGATCGCACCGGCGAGGATGACGCTCAACGAGGTGCGCGCCAAGCTGGATGGCAAGACTGGGCGCCGCTTCTGGAAGAATCTGGATGAACTGGCGGATACGCCGGCGTTCCACGAGTTGATGGCGGAAGAGTTTCCGCGCCAGTCGACGGAGTGGGTGGATGCGGTGAGCCGCCGCGGCTTCCTGAAGGTGATGGGAGCATCGCTAGCGCTGGCAGGACTTGCCGGATGCACCAAGCAGCCCGACGAGCCGATCTATCCCTACATCAAGCAGCCTGAGGATCTCGTTCTCGGCAAGCCGATGTTCTTTGCGACTGCCTATCCGTTCCCCACGGGGGCGATTCCAGTGCTGGTGAAGTCGGACTCGTTCCGGCCGATCAAGGTGGACGGCAATCCGGAACACCCGATGTCCAAAGGCAAATCGGACGCCTTTACGCAGGCGACGCTGCTCGATCTCTACGACCCCGACCGCTCGCAGCATGTTCTGCATCGCGGCGAGGTCTCTTCGTGGGGTCAGTTCCAGCAGGCATTTGCGGCTGCGGCAAAGAAGAGCTCGGGCGGTCAGGGCATCTACATCCTGAGTGAGACGATCACCTCTCCTACGCTGGCGGCGCAGTGGAAGCAGGTGCAGGCGGCGTATCCGCAGGCGAAGATGGTGCAGTGGGAGCCGGTGAATCAGGACTCCTCGCGCGCGGCCTCGAAGGCTGCGTTCGGCAGCTACGCCGATGCGCAGTACAAGCTGGAAGAGGCGGACGTCATTCTTTCGCTGGACGCCGACTTCCTGGGCGGCATCGGTCATCCTGGCTTCCTTTCGCTGGCATCGGGCTATGCCGAGCGGCATCGCTACGAAGAAGGCAAGACGATGAACCGGCTGTACGTCGTCGAGACAATGCCGACGGTCACCGGGTTCAAAGCGGAACATCGGCTGGGATTGAAGCCTAGCGATATCGCAGGTTTTGCGCTGGCTTTAGCGAACGGTTCGGCTCCACAGGGCGCAGACAGCGAGCAGCAGAAGTTTTTTGCGGCACTGAGTTCGGACCTGAAGAACAGCGGTGGCAAGTGCGTTGTGATTCCGGGCGAACAGGCTTCCCCGGCGGTCCATGCAGCGGCTTACGCACTGAACTCTTCGTTGGGTGCGGTTGGCAAGACGGTGATCTACACCGAGACGGTCAATCCTCTGCCAAGCGAGCAGATGGCAGACCTGAAGTCGCTGGTTGCCGATATCAACGCCAGCAAGGTGCAGTGGCTGGTGATGCTCGGCGTCAACCCGATCTATTCAGCGCCATCGGATCTTCTCTTTCCGGATGCGTTTGCCAAGGTTCCGGTGACGGTGCAGCTTGCTTCGCATGTGGATGAGACGGGATCGATCTCGAACTGGCATATCAATAAGGCTCATTATCTCGAGAGCTGGTCGGATGCGCGCGCGTATGACGGAACGATCACGATTATTCAACCGATGATCGATCCAATGTATGGCGGCAAGTCGGCGCACGATGTGCTGCAGGCGGTGCTCGATAATCCGCAGGCGTCTGCATACGATGCTGTGCTGGCGAATGCGAAGACCTACATTAAGGGAGATTTCGCGGCAGGCTGGCGTAAAGCGCTGCACGATGGATGGGTGGAAGGCACGGCGTTTACCGCGAAGGCTGGCGGCTCGGGTAAGAGCGCTGTGGCGTCCTTCCCGCAGACTCCGAGCAAGGGGCTTGAGGTCTCGTTCCGGCCTGATCCTTCGATCTATGACGGCCGCTTTGCGAACGTTGGCTGGATGCAGGAGCTGCCCAAGCAGGTGACGAACCTGAGCTGGGACAACGCCGCGATCATGAGCATCAATACGATGGCGGACCTGAAGCTCGAAGAGTCGGATCCGGTCAAGGTGTCCTTCAACGGACGCGAGTTTATTGCGCCTGCACTGATGGTGCCGGGTCATCCTGACGGAGCGATCACCGTTCATCTGGGATTTGGCCGCGGGGTCGAGGCGGGTCGGGTCGCGCAGGGTGTCGGCTTCGATGCTTATCAGGTACGCACCTCGGACGGTTCGTTGTTCGTCTCCGGTGTGACGGCGCAGAAGGTTCCAGGAACCTACGAGCTGTGCATCACCAAAGTCCACAACATCGAACATCGCGGAAGCTTCGCGCAGCATGATCTGGAGAAGCCGCTCTCTGATAAGGAAGGCGTCTACTCGCTGGCTGGGCATGAGGCGATGGAGCGCTCGATCATTCGCTATGCGACGGTCGATGAGGTAAAGAAGAATCCGAACTTTGCGCACGAGGGTGGTGCAAGCGGGACACTGATCGACAAGGTTGGGTATTCGCCGCAGGGTGAGAAGGTGCCGCACGACAACTCCTTCTTCCCGGATGCATGGCGCTATGACAAACAGGATCCGTCCACGCTGAAGATTCAGAATGCGTGGGGGATGGCGATCGACCTGAACAGCTGCATCGGATGCAATGCCTGCATCGTGAGCTGTTACGCGGAGAACAATATTCCCGTGGTCGGCCGTGAGCAGGTGAAGGTCGGCCGCAATATGCAGTGGCTGCGCATCGACACCTATTTTGAGGGCGATCTGCATGCGCCTAAGGCACACTTTCAGCCGATGGCCTGCCAGCACTGCGAGAACGCGGGCTGCGAACAGGTCTGCCCGGTCGGCGCGACGGTGCATACGCCGGAGGGTCTCAACACGATGGTCTATAACCGTTGCGTTGGAACTCGTTACTGCTCGAATAACTGCCCGTACAAGGTCCGCCGGTTCAACTTCCTGCTGTACTCGGACTACGAGACGGAGAGCCTGAAGTTCATGCGCAATCCTGATGTCACGGTTCGTTCGCGCGGCGTGATGGAGAAGTGCAGCTACTGCGTGCAGCGGATCGAAGCGGTGAAGATCGTTGCCGATAAGGAAAACCGCGAGATTCGTGATGGCGAGATTGTGACGGCGTGCCAGCAGGCCTGCCCGACCAGTGCTATCACCTTCGGCAATATCAACGACAAGGCAAGCAAGGTGGCAAAGCTCAAGGCTGAGGAGCGCGATTACCAGGTACTCGCTGACCTCAACTTCCGTCCGCGCACGACCTATACGGCCGGAGTCATCAACCCGAATGCGGAGCTGGCATAATGGCGACCAAAGGACCCATGCAAGACCCGATCGTCGATCCCATGATCGACCCGCGTACTGGCGAGTATGCGGTTATCGCCCCGGGGCATAACTTCAAGTCGGTCACGCAGAAGATCGCCGGGATTGTACTGACGTCGAACACTCCGCTGGGATGGTTCTTCGGCCTGATCGTGGGCGCCGGTGTTGCCATGGGCGTCGTGGTCGGCTGCACGTGGCTGTTTCTGAAGGGCGTAGGAATCTGGGGCGTCACGATTCCGGGCGCCTGGGGATTCGCCATCATCAACTTTGTGTGGTGGATCGGTATCGGGCACGCCGGCACGCTGATCTCCGCGATTTTGTTGCTTTTCAAGCAGACGTGGCGTAATTCGATCAACCGGTTTGCCGAGGCGATGACGATCTTCGCCGTGGTCTGCGCCGGAACCTTCCCGCTGATTCACGTAGGCCGTCCTTGGCTGGCATACTGGCTGTTCCCGTATCCGAACACGATGAACGTCTGGCCGCAGTTCCGCTCGCCTCTGGCGTGGGACGTCTTCGCAGTTTCGACGTATGCGACGATCTCGATCGTGTTCTGGTACGTCGGCATGATTCCTGACTTTGGAACGCTGCGCGACCGGGCGACGATGCCGGCTGCGAAGTACTTTTACGGGATGCTGTCGCTGGGATGGCGCGGTTCGACCAGGCACTGGATCCGGTATGAGTCGGCTTCGCTGCTGCTGGCTGGGCTTTCGACTCCACTGGTGCTCTCGGTTCACACGGTCATCAGCTTCGACTTCGCGGTGGCAGCGCTGGCTGGATGGCATACGACGATCTTCCCGCCGTATTTCGTTGCAGGCGCGGTGTACTCGGGATTTGCCATGGTGCTGACGCTGGCGATTCCGATCCGGAAGTTCTACCACATGGAAGACTTTGTGACGTTGCGCCACCTGGACAATATGGCCAAGGTGATGCTGGCGACGGGTTCGATCGTGGCCTATGGGTACGCCATGGAGGTCTTCATGAGCTGGTACTCGGCCAGCCACTGGGAGTTCTTCATGATGTGGAATCGTATGTTCGGGCCGATGGGCTGGGCGTACTGGATTCTGATCTTGACCAACATTGCGATTCCGCTGACGACGCTATGGTCGCGCAAGCTGCGGGTGAACGTGACGTACCTGTTCATCCTGTCGCTGATCGTCAATACGGGCATGTGGTTTGAACGCTTCGTCATCGTTGTGACCAGTCTCTATCGCGACTATCTGCCGTCGAGCTGGGGCACGTATCGGGCGACAAAGTGGGACTACATGATCTACGTGGGAACGATGGGCCTGTTTACGTGCCTCTTCCTGCTGTTTGTTCGGTTCCTACCCATGATTCCAATGTCCGAGATCCGGATGATGCTGCCGCAGACGAAGGTGAAACGCGGCGGCGCCAATGCAGAGACAGTCAGTGAGGAGTCAGCCTAATGCCGCCCCGCGAAGGAATATACGGATTACTGGCCGAGTTCAATACGCCCGGTGAGTTAGTGCATGCTACGGAAGAGGCGCGCCGCGTCGGCTATCGCCGGATGGAGTGCTACACGCCTTATCCGGTGGAAGAGGCCGCGGAGGCGATGCACTTCCACAAGACACGGGTTCCTCTGGTGTGCCTGCTCGGTGGACTTATGGGCGTTACGACCGCGTTTCTGATGGAGACCTGGATCAACGTCTGGGCTTATCCGCTGAACATCGCGGGACGTCCACTCTTCTCCTGGCCTGCCTTCATCATTCCGGCGTATGAGTGGACGATTCTATTCGCCGGTCTGTCTGCAGCCTTCGGCATGCTGGCGCTCAACGGTCTTCCGCAGCTCTACCATCCTGTCTTCAATGCACCGAACTTCCGGAATGGCGCTACGACAGACAAGTTTTTTCTTTGCCTTGAGGCGGTCGATCCCAAGTTTTCGCTCGGCGAGACAAGGACGTTCCTTGAGCAGTTCTCCGCGATCTCCGTGGTGGAGGTGGATCATTAATACGCAAGTGAAACAGGCCTCTCGGCACATTACGCTCGCCATCGCGGCTCTTTCGACGCTGTTTGCGGCCGGTTGCCGTCAGGATATGCAAGACGAGCCGAAGTTCTTTCCCCAGCGCGGCACCAGCTTCTACGCGGATGGCCGGTCCGTGCGTCCGCAGGTGGAGAACACGGTGGCGCGAAATCAGCTGCATGAGGACGCTTACTTCTATACCGGACTTACCAACGGCAAAGAGGGTGACGGGCTGCCTTTCCCGGTTACGGAGCAGGTGCTGGCTCGCGGCCAGGAGCGCTACAACGTCTACTGCACACCCTGCCACTCGCGTGTAGGTAATGGTATCGGCATGATCGTCCAGCGTGGCTACTCTAAGGCCGGAAGTTTCCACTCGGCACGACTTGAGACTGCGCCACTAGGCCACTTCTTTCATGTGATCTCGAATGGCTATGGCGCGATGCCGGATTACTCGGCGCAGATTGTCCCGGCTGACCGTTGGGCTATCGTTGCCTACATCAAGGCTCTGCAGTTGAGCCAGAAGGCGACGCAGGCTGATGTTCCAGCGGGCGCACACGTTGAACCGTTGTCGAGCATCGCGGAACGTGAAGGTCTCCCCAGCTCGTTTGCCGATGCGTGGACGCTGCCGGCGACTGCTGTTACGGGAACATCCGACAACGGCTTGTATGTTCTTCCTGTGCCAGGTACAGCGGCTCCCGCTAGTGGGGCAAACTCGCCGGCACACACTAATTCCACTACTTCCGCTGGATCGCCCGCCGGACAACGCGCACCCCAGCAGTAACCTCGGAAGCTTCCGAACGAAGGCTTGAAACGCATGGCATTTGGACACGAACATAACGGAGAAGCAGGCGGCCATCACGATCACGGCCATGATGGGCCGAAGACGCTGCCTGCATCGCTTGCTGCGCCGGAGATTGTCTCCGCATGGCGGACGCGTGCGCTGATCGTCTTTGTGATCGCCACGATCCTCTCGGTCTTCTTCGCCTTCACGCACGAGGGCAAGAACCACATCCTCCGCGCATACCTGCTGGGCTTCATGACCTGCTTCGGCTTCGCCGGCGGTGGGTTGGTGGTATTGATGCTCCAGTACGTCAGCGGCGGTAAGTGGGGCCTGCTGCTGCGGCGCCCGCTAGAGGCAATGTCGCGCACGATCTGGGTAGTCGGGCTGATGTTCGTGCCCATTATCTTCTTTTGGAAACACCTGTATCAGTGGGCTGCATTTCCCACTGCCGGAGCGGTGGCACAGGCGTTGCAAGCCCATCAGGTGACGCTCGAACAGGCGATGACGCTGAATGCGAAGCGCTCGATGCTCAACCCGACCGCAGTCATCATTCAGACCGTCATCATCTTCGCGATTCTGTGGTTCTTCCAGTTTCTGCTCAACAAGTGGTCGCTGGAACGCGATGCTGATCCGGCGCGTGGCACCGAGCCCAGCTACGACCGGTGGCGTATCAAGTTTGAGAATCTGTCGGGTATCGGCATTCTGATCTATGCAATTCTCCTGACTGCCGGAGCGATCGACTGGATCAAATCGCTCGATATCACTTGGTACTCCTCGATCTGGGGGCTTCAGTTCCTCGTCGGGCAGGGATACGCCGTACTCGCCCTAAGCATTCTGACCGTGATCTTGTTGTCGCGGTTTGAGCCGATGAAGACGATGCTGCGCGCAACGGAACAACACGATCTGGGCAAGCTCGCCTTTGCTTTCGTGATGCTCAACATCTATCTCAGCTTCGCTGAGTTTCTGATCATTTGGTCGGGCAATGTGCCGGACGAGATTCCCTGGTATCTGAATCGTATCCATGGGGGATGGTGGTATATCTGCTCGGCGGATTTCATCTGCCACTGGTTGATCCCCTTCTGTCTGCTGCTGTCTCGCGACCTGAAGCGGAACAAAGAGAAGATGATCTGGCTGACGTGTTTCATGATCTTCGCTCGCTGCCTAGATATGTTCTGGTTGATTGAACCGAACTTTCCGGATGCGGCAGGAAATCTGCACATCACCGGCAACATCGGAATTCTTGCCTACATTACCGTTCCTGTGGCTGTGATCTCGCTCTGGGGAGCTTATTACCTGACCCAGTTGCAAGCACGTCCGCTGATCAATGTGAACGACCCGCACGTCGAAGAGATGCTGGAGCCTGAACATGCCCACTAACGATCACAATCTGAATCAACCGAATGCGCAAGATCCTCACGTACGCGACTCCGATCATCCGGGGTATGAGACGACGGACGTGAACGCAGGCGGCGTCGCTGTGTTTCTTGCTGGACTCTTTGGCTTCGTGGTTGTGTTCTTTGTCTTCTGCTTTGTGATGGGTAAGGTCATCAATAAAGCGATTGAAAATGCGGATGGCCCGCCAACGAAGTGGAATAAGCTGTCGGCGTTTGCCGGCGCAGAGACGACCGGCGGAAAACGGCAGGATCTTGAAAGCAATCCGGAGATGCAGCAGAAGGAATTTCAGCAGATGACGTCAACTTTTCCGGAGCCGAGGCTTGATATCGACGACGGCAACCAGGCGACTGCCGATCTGCATGCACGGGAAGATTTACTGCTCGATCACTACAGCGTTGGAGAGGCCGGCTCGGTCCGTATTCCTATCTCACGCGCAATGGAGTTGATCGCGCAGCGCGGTCTGCCAGTGAATGCGGAGGCGGCTTCCAGCGTAGCGCTGATGGCTGGTGATGAGAAGCCTGTGGTTGAGGCTCCGTTGACTGCGGGCTTCGCAAGAACTGGATATGAGCTTGAGGTGATCGAAGCGCGAGAGCAGAAGATGAGCTATGGCAAGGCCGAGGGTGCGATGCATGCCGAGCTTAGCCCTGCGAAGTGATCGACATAACGAATCAGATTTAATATAGAAGACAGGAAACGAGACGAATGAAGAACAGGCGGACAATACGAGGCGGGTGGCAGGTGGCGACTCTCTGCTGCTCACTGCTGTGTGCGCCTCTGTTCGCGCAGGTCTCGAGCTACGGCGACAAGCAGAGCGGCGAGAACGCCGGGGATCAGCTTCCACAGGTTCTCCAGAAGGTCGGGGTATCGCAGCATCTGAATCAACAGCTTCCACTGGACGCAGGTTTTGTGGATGAGAGCGGTAAGTCTGTGAAGCTGGGAGACTACTTCGGCAAGCATCCTGCGCTTCTCTCACTTGTTTATTACAACTGCCCGATGCTGTGTTCGGAGGAGTTGGACGGTATCTCGAGCGCTCTGGAGATGGTGAAGCTGACGCCGGGGAAAGACTTCGACGTCATCGTTATCAGCATTGATCCCAGCGAGACACCGGCCCAGGCGGCGAAGTCGAAGGCTCTTTATGTAAAGCGGTATGGCCGACCGGAGACGGCTCCAGGCTGGCACTTCCTGACAGGACAGCGACCGGATATTGACGCCGTTACGAATGCTGTTGGATTTGGCTATGTTCGGGTTCCGGGGCCTGATGGCAAGTTGTCGCAGTTTGCACATGCCAGCTCTATTGAGTTGGTCACAACCGATGGAAAGCTCGCTCAGTACTACCTGGGAGTGGAGTACTCGCCGAAGGATATTCTGCTGGGGCTGATCGATGCCTCCGGCAATAAGATTGGTTCTCCGGTTGCGAACATTTTGACCTATTGCTATCACTACGATCCGCAGACGAATAAGCACTCTCTCATCGTCGCCCGCGTGGTTCAGTTTGGCGGGATGGTGACGGTGGCGGGATTAGGCGGATTCATGTTTTTGATGTTTCGAAGAGATGTCAACCTCGCGCGCGAACACGACCTGACTAAGAAAGAGAACGGATAAAGGGTAACGATGCATATCAGTCCAGTCCTGTGGCAATTTTTGGTAAAGTGGCTCAACGCTTCGGCGCTCTTTCCGCGCGAGGCATCGACCATTGCGCCCTACGCTGACGCGCTCTACTTCTTCCTGCTATTGATTACGGTCGTGGGCCTGACGTTGGTGGGCATCCTTATCTTTGGCTTCTCGATCCGGTACCGCAAGGAGAAGCATCCCGTAGCCATTCAGGTTGAGGGGTCGACACTGCTTGAGGCGACGTGGACGATCATTCCGCTGGCTTTGTTCCTGATTGTTTTTGTCTGGGGTGCGCTGCTCTACTTCCGTATCTACAACCCTCCGACAAACGCGATGAACATCTACGTTGTCGGCAAGCAATGGATGTGGAAGGCGGAACATCCGGGTGGGCAGCACGAGATCAATGCGCTCCATGTGCCGAGCGGACGCCCGGTTCAGCTGACGATGATCTCGCAGGACGTCTTTCACAGCTTTTCTATTCCGGACTTTCGTGTGAAGCGGGAGGTCATTCCAGGACGCTATTCGACGGTCTGGTTTGAGGCGACGATTCCGGGGACTTATCACATCTTCTGCACGCAATACTGCGGAACCAATCACTCGCAGATGATCGGCGAAGTTACTGTTCTAAGTCCGGATGACTACGATAAGTGGACACAGGAGTCCACCAGTGGGATGTCGCTGGCTCAGAATGGGGAGCGGATGTTCGCCAGCATGGGATGCAACGCATGCCACTCCGGAAGTGCTGCTGCCCGCGGCCCGAACCTCGCGGGGGTTTATGGGTCGAAGCTGCAACTGGCGAACGGCTCGCAGGTCGTGGTCAACGATGCTTATCTCCGCGACGCCATTCTTAACCCATCGCAGCACATTACGGCAGGGTATGCGCCGATTATGCCTACCTACCAAGGTCAGATCAGCGAAGACGGTTTGATCGACTTGGTTGAGTACATCAAAGCTATGCAGAACAACTATCGTGTACAGCAAACGCTGACCACGTCACAGTCGAACCAAGCGGCGCCGACAACGCCAGGGATGGTGAAGCCATGAGTGCAACTAGCTCAACAATCGTCAATTTACCTGATCAGAGGACGGCAGCACTGCCGAAGCGTCACTACCTCAACAACGAGGATGGGCTGCTGAGCTGGCTTTTTACCGGCGACCACAAGCGTATTGCGATTCTCTATCTGATTTCGATTACCTTCTTCTTCTTTATAGGGGGTGCATTCGCGGGCCTCATCCGGTTGGAGCTTCTGACACCGCAGCCTGATCTCGTGGCCTCGGATACTTACAACAAGTTCTTCTCGATGCATGGAATCGTGATGATCTTCCTCTTTCTGGTGCCGTCGGTTCCGGCGACGCTGGGGAATTTCCTAATACCGATCATGCTTGGTGCAAAGGACTTGGCTTTTCCGAAGATCAATCTTCTGAGCTGGTATCTGTACTGGGTAGGCGGTCTGTTTACCTTGGCTGCGCTGGTGCTTGGCGGTGTGGATACGGGCTGGACCTTTACCACTCCTCTGTCGACGCACTATCTGAACACGCATGTCGTTACGGCCGCGACCGGAGTCTTTATCATCGGCTTCTCGTCGATCTTTACCGGGCTGAACTTCATCGTGACCATTCACCGTATGCGGGCGCCGGGCATGACGTGGTTCCGCATGCCGCTGTTCTGCTGGTCTAACTATGCGGCTTCCATTCTGATGGTTCTCGGGACGCCGGTTCTGGCAATCACGCTTGTGCTGGTTGCTCTTGAGCGCCTGGTCGGCATTGGAGTCTTCGATCCGACGAAGGGTGGAGATCCGCTGCTGTTTCAACATCTCTTCTGGTTCTACTCTCACCCGGCCGTCTACATTATGATTCTTCCGGGAATGGGTGTGATCTCCGAAGTGATCAGCACGTTCAGCCGCAAGCGGGTGTTTGGTTATACGGCTGTGGCGTTCTCGTCCGTTGCGATTGCGCTGTTCGGATTTTTTGTTTGGGCGCACCACATGTTCATTATGGGCGTCTCCAACTATTCCGCACTCGTCTTCTCTCTTCTGACGATGCTGGTTGCGGTTCCATCGGCTATCAAGATCTTCAACTGGGCCTTCACGTTGCAGAAGGGGTCGATTACCTTTGAGACGCCGATGCTTTATGCGTTCGGCTTTTTGGGCTTGTTCACGATCGGTGGAATGACGGGTGTCTTCCTCGGCGCACTTGGTATGGACATCCACCTGACGGAGACATATTTCATCGTCGCTCACTTCCACTTCGTCATGGTGGGCGGTATGTTGATGGCCTTCCTAGCGGGTATCCACTTCTGGTGGCCGAAGATGACGGGACGGATGTACCCCGAGTCGTTATCGAAGCTCGCTGCGGTTACGACGTTCATCGGGTTCAATCTTACGTTCCTACCGCAGTTCATACTGGGCTATCTGGGGATGCCGCGACGCTATCATGCCTACCCGCCGGAGTTTCAGGTGTTGAATGTACTGTCGACAGCTGGGGCGACTGTGCTTGGCGTGGGATATATGCTTCCTCTGCTGTACCTCGGGTGGTCGCTGAAGTATGGCGCTATTGCGGGAAATAATCCCTGGCAGGCTACAGGGCTTGAGTGGCAGATTCAGTCGCCGCCGCTGACCGAAAACTTTATAGAGATCCCCATCGTGGACCATGAGGCTTATGACTACGAATGGCTCGCTCACAAGACTGCACACGAGGTGACGACCGTTGGATAATGCGATCGTAGCAACGCATCCACATACGCATGAGACCGCGGTTGCAGCGGAGCATGAGCACGCTGCACTTCCGCAGCACCGCCACCACTTCGAGACAGAGGGGCAGCAGCGCGAGGCTGCGACCTTCGGGATGTGGCTGTTCCTGCTCACCGAAATAATGTTCTTTGGCGGACTCTTCTTCGCCTATCTGCTTTATCGAAACTGGTACCACGATGCGTTTGTTGTTGCGTCGAACCAGTTGAGCATTCCGTTAGGAGCGGCGAATACGGCGATCCTGATTAGCTCCGGCTTCTTTATGGCGTTGGGCGTCTGGGCAGCTGAGGTCAAGAAGAAGAGTCTTCTGGTTCTATTCCTGGTGCTCACTACGCTGTTTGGAGTGGCGTTCCTTGGAGTAAAGGCGGATGAATATCACGAGAAGTGGGAGAAGCATCACATTCCAGGTGCGCACTTCGATGTCTCCGAGTTCATCAATCCGCATGCATACGGCTTGAAAGAACAGCCTCTGGCTCCTGACATGGCGCAGAAGACCCAAATTTTCTTCTTTCTCTACTTCGCCATGACCGGTATGCACGCGTTCCATATGATTATCGGAATCGTTCTGCTGTTTTGGCTTACATGGCGGGCTCATCGCGGGGAGTTCTCGGCAGGGTATGTCGCACCGATTGAAAACTTCGGTCTCTATTGGCACTTCGTCGATATTGTCTGGTTGTTCTTGTTTCCACTGCTCTATCTCATCAACCGACACCCCGGCACGTAGCCATAACCGCAGCCGCTCGTATTGGCTGGAAGGAGAAGACAATGTCCGAATTTCATGATCCATCCAATGTAATTAATCCGGAGCACGCAGATGCTCACATCATCTCGCCGGGCGTATACGCTATTGTCTTCGTGACGTTGCTAGTCTTTACCGGGATTACGGTAGGAGCGGCTTATGTTGACCTCGGCATCTTCAATCCAGTTGTGGCACTCGCCATTGCCAGCTTTAAAGCCGTGGTTGTCATTCTGTTTTTCATGCATGTGAAGTATCAGTCAAACTTGGTAAAGCTGACGGTTGCGGCAGGGTTCTTTACTTTCCTTGTGCTGATCACAATGACGATGACGGATTATATTAGCCGAGCATGGGGTCTCTGGTAGGTTTATTCTTTTGACAGGATGCGGCCTTCGGGCCGCATTTTTGCTTTTGTGAAGGCCCCGAGTTTCTGCCTCGTACACTGAGAAGATGTCAGGGGCGCGATCTTCGGTTTCAGAGCAGCTTATCAGGCTGTCGCAAGATGCTCGGGTTACGGTGCGGCGGGATGGAGCGCCGAACGCTGACGGCAGATGTGTTGTGTACTGGATGCAGCGTGCGCAGCGCGGAGTCGACAACCATGCGGTAGACCTCGCGGTACATGTGGCCAATCTACTTGGCTTGCCGTTAGTTGTATATTTTGCTGGAATATCGAATTTTCCTCACGCCAATCTTCGTCACTACGTCTTTCTTAACCAGGGGTTGCCTGATATTGAGACAGACCTTGCGGTCCGCAATATCAGCTTCGTGATGAGGCGTGCGCCGAATGAATCGCACGAACGATTTCTGGCTGATGTGAGAGCGGCATTTTTGATTGGCGACGAGAATCCTATGCGTGAGCCGGAGCGATGGCGAAGTCACCTAGCCTCACGCATCAAAATCCCATTCTGGACAGTCGATACGGATGTGGTTGTTCCGTCTAAGCTCATCGAGAAGGCACAGTATGGCGCGTACACGATTCGGCCCCGCCTGTATCGTCTGCTGCCAGATTATCTGCAGCCTTACGAAAATGCGCACGCTGATCGTGAATGGAAGAGGCCGCATAGGTTTCATGCAGATTCTGTGCACGAAGATATGACGCGAGGCTGGAAGAAGCTGGACCGCAGTGTTGCTCCCGTGGAGGCGTGGATGGGCGGAACACATGCGGCGTTGAAGCGGCTCAAGTACTTTACTCAGAATCTTCTTGAAGATTACGATACGCAACGCAACCATCCCGAGATAGATGGAACCTCGTGTATGTCCCCTTATCTTCACTACGGGCATATCGGGCCTATTACTATCGCGCTCGCTGTCGACAAAGCGGCGAAGGCGAACACGAAGCTCAAGGCTGCGCGGGACGGCTACTTCAATGAGTTGATTGCGTGGCGCGAACTTGCGATCAACTTTGTGCGTTATACGCCGAACTACGATTCTCCTGACTGTGCCGAGAGCTGGGCGAAGTTGACGATTGAGAAACATGCCCGCGACGAGCGTGAACGTCTCTACACGCTGCGACAGCTTGAGAGCGCGCAGACCTACGACGACCTATGGAACGCCGCTCAAATTCAGATGGTTCGCTATGGATGGATGCACAACTATTTGCGGATGTACTGGGCCAAGAAGATCCTCGAATGGACACCTGACGTTGCCACGGCGATGAAGTATTCGATCTACCTGAACGACAAGTATTTTCTGGACGGGCGAGATCCGAATGGATATGCGGGGGTAGCTTGGGCGATTCTGGGAAAGTTCGATCGGGCGTGGGGCGAACGTCCCATCTTTGGCAAGATTCGCTACATGTCCGGCGCTTCTACAGGGAAAAAGTTCGATTCGAAGAGGTACATCCAGCAGATGGAGAATCTACTGCACTAGGGCCTTTGCCCGCAGTGCACGCAAGCGATTCCATCTTCCTAAGCGGATTACCTCCGAGGTGCTCCATCTACAACTATGAGGAGATTGTGGCGCGGTTGCGGCTGGTGTAGATTCAAGGAAACTTATAGGCAGCCGATTTAGTTTCCAGGCATAAGCTTTGAACTACTCACAGATTTGGTCGCAGAGCTATACCGAAGACCAGCGCGCCAGCAGTTATGAGAGATCTCTCATAATCGTTCCGGGATCATCCATATTCTTCTTCTGCTCTAGCGTTGACTCATTCGACATCAAACTGCAGCATCAGGGTTAGATGCCATTACTTTTGAACCAAACGCTATGGGCCTGATCATCTCCTATCAAGTCGAGCACACCGCAGGGCAACGCTTCATCTACGGAGCGGCGAAGTTATTGCTGCTTGCTGGCTGCGCGTATCCGATGTGGCATGCCTCGATCCAAGCTTTTGGTCAGACATCATCTCCGCCGGTTGTCTCTTCGGGGGTGAGCAATATCCATGCAGGAGCTCTCACTTCACCCCACATCGCTCGAGCACGCCGTTTCCTCGGTGGCCGGACTCTTGTGGGAGGCATCTCTGCTGCGCAGGCGATGAACGTAGCACGGCAACAACATGCCTCCATGCTTGTACAGTCTGCTGATTCTCCTCAGCTGTCGAATTTGGGTGCTGTCTGGCAGCCAGTTGGCCCGAATCAAGTAGCCAGCCTCGCATATGGAAGTGTGACTGGCCGCGTCAGCTCGATTGCGATTGACCCGGCGGATGCGAGTGGCAACACGGTCTATCTTGGTACGACTGGTGGAGGCGTGTGGAAGTCAACGAACGCAGCCGGGTCTTCATCCAGCGTGTCTTTTATGCCGCTGACGGATACGCTTCCCGTCTTCAGTGCAAATGCAGGGACCTCTGCTACTTCGTCGCTGAGCATTGGAGCGATCAGCGTACAGGCGGGAGTCGTACTTGCCGGTACAGGCGACCCGAACGATGCTTCGGACTCTTTTTATGGCAGTGGGATTTTGCGTTCCGCAGATGGGGGTCTTACATGGACGCTGATTCAGGAGTCGCAGGACAGCGTTGCCGGAAATCACTCTTTCAGCGGCCTTGGGTTTGCCGGCTTTGCGTGGAGCAGTACGACTCCTGGCACGGTCGTCGCCGCTGTCTCCCAAGCAGCGGAGGGTGCATTGGTAAACGCTGCGGATAAGACCAACAGCGTTATGGGGCTCTATTATTCAAGCGACGCCGGAGTTACATGGCAGATGTCGACCATTATGGATGGAAGCCAGGTCGTACAGATGCCACAGCCCTCGGGCGCGGACCTCGGTGGCAGAGCTGCAACCGCCGTTGTGTGGAATGAGTTTCGACAGCGCTTCTATGCCGCTGTTCGTTATCACGGCTACTACGAATCCGCAGACGGTGTGACGTGGACGCGACTTGCAAACCAACCTGGGCCTGGTCTTACCTTAAGTGTTTGCCCTACTGCGCCAGGAACGATCGGTAGCCCCTCTTGCCCAATCTTTCGTGGCGCCATCGCTGTTCAAGCAGTCACGGGCGACATCTTTGCACTTACGGTCGACAGCAATAATATCGACCAGGGTCTTTGGCAGGACGTGTGCTCTTACAACGGAAGCAGCTGTGGAAATACGACTATTACCTTTGGTAAACAGTTGTCGTCGACTCCGATCGAGGTGGGTAACGGCAGCGCAGTGATTCCCCAGGCCGACTACAATCTGGCGCTCGCCGCTGTGTCTTCGGGACCGAGCGGTCCAGCGCAGGACACGCTGTTATATATTGGCACGATCGATCTCTATCGATGCTCGCTAGCCGCGGGATGCTTGTTGCGGAATACGACCAATGATGTGGATGGATGCGCTGCTCCCGCGCAGGTTGCCCCTGCGCAACATGCACTCGCGACGCTGGCGACACAGTCACAGCCCCTACTTTACCTCGGTAACGATGGCGGTCTTTGGCGGTCGACTGACGGGGTCAATCAGCAGGCTACTCCTTGCTCGGCGGATGATGCGACGCACTTTCAAAATCTGAATACCGGCTTGGGTTCACTGGCGGAGGTTATCAGTTTCGCTCAGGATCCGATCGATACTGGGACGCTGCTTGTCGGCCTGGGAGCGAACGGCACTGCCGCTACCTCGGCTGCTGCCGCTTTTTCTCCACCATGGCCGCAACTCTCAGCAGGAGAGGGCGGCAGTGTTGCTATCGACCAGAGCAATCCGCTTCTTTGGTATGTTTCGACCGCAGCCGGAGTAAGCGTTAGGCAGTGTAGTAACGGTACGTCTTGTGGGTCGGGTGACTTCATCGGAGCGCCCACGATTGGATCGGCTCAGGTTGATGGAGACGACTCGCTTATCGACACTCCTTGGATACTCGATCCCGCGCTGCCTTCCGAGATCATCATTGGAACTTGCCGCGCATGGCGTGGACCAGCGGGAGATGGAGCAGACTGGTCCTCTTCCAACGCCCTTAGTACGGTATTCGCAGAGCCGCAAAGTACCTCCTGTTCAAGCACGACTCCAGTGGTTCGGTCTTTGGCTGCTGCCACTCCTGCTGATGCCGCCCCAACCGCTCAAGTTACAGGTTCGCCGGTGTTGTATGCCGGCATGGCAGGTTCGCAGGACGGTGGCGGCAATTTTGGAGGGCATCTGTTCTCCACGACGACGGCTGGGCTGGCGAATAGTGCGACAGCGTGGACTGACCTCGCAACTTCTCCTGTCGATGGTGGATTAGTCTTCAACCCTGGCGGCTTCGATGTATCTTCCCTGGCGGCTGATCCGCATGACGCGACGGGTCAGACGATCTATGCCACCGTGATGGGCTTCGCTGGCAATGGTATAAATGCCGCGCATATCTATCGATCTGTCGATGGCGGTGTGGATTGGAGCAACATCAGCAGCAATCTGCCAAACGCTCCAGCGAACAGCGTTATCGTCGATCCGAGCGATGCCAATACTCTGTACGTCGCGATGGATACTGGGGTATATGTAACGAACCAAGTCACAACATGTACTTCGGTCAACTGCTGGAGCGTCTATGGGATCAGTCTTCCGAACTCCCCGGTTATTGAGCTTGCCGCGTCACCGGCGATGTCCACCGGTGACGGTCGTACTGGCGAGCTGCGCGCAGCAACCTACGGACGCGGAATATGGCAGATTCCACTGCTAACAGCGTCTTCCCCAGTCCAGCCTGCAATCAGCCTCAATCCTGGGGTGCTTGCATTCGATATGCAGGCAGTTTCCACGGCGAGTCCACCGCAGACTGTCACGGTTACAAACTCCGGTAGCGCACCGCTTGTTGTAGGTCGTATTGCGACCACGGGCGACTTCAACGAGACGGACGACTGTACCACCGCACCTGTCGGCGTAAGCCGTAGCTGCACTATCCAGGTGCAATTTTTGCCAACTGTTACCGGCGCGCGCAGCGGCGTCCTCACTGTTTACGGGAATGTTGCGGGCGGCCAGTCTACAGCGTCTCTTTCAGGGGCGGGTAGTCCGGCTTCGGCAATCATTATGGATCCGATATCACTTATTTTTTCTTCCACAGTAATCAATGCGAGCAGCCCGGCTGAGAACATCACCATATCGAACACGAGCGGAAAGAGCGTAGCGTTACAGACACCCTCCATCAGCGGCGGAGATTTCAAATTAGCTGCTAATACCTGTGGTGCAAGCCTTGGGGCAGGTACAGGTTGTACGGTGTCGATCGTGTTTATGCCCACTGCTTCGGGAACTCGGAACGGCAGCTTTAGCATCACCGATGGCGCGGGCACACAGACCGCGTCGTTGACCGGTGTCGGGGCCTCGCCTGCTACTGACTCGCTGTCGCCTCTATCGCTTACATTCGGCGCTCAAACGCTAACTTCGGCAAGTGCCGCGCAGCAGATCATCCTGACTAACTCCGGTGATCTTCCACTTACGCTGATTGCGGCTCAGATCACGAGCGGCGATTTCACTGCAGTCAATACGTGCGGCAACTCGCTCAATGCGCATTCGACGTGCTCCATTGGAGTGGCGTTTCAGCCGAAAGATATCGGCGCGCTCACAGGCACATTTGCCTTGTCTGACCAGTACCGCACTCAGATCATCAATCTGAACGGCATCGGTATTGCACCGCCCGGAGTGACGCTTTCGCCGCTGTTTTCACTTGTCTTCTCTCCGACCGGCGTTGGAATCTCCTCCGCGCCGCAGACCGTGACGCTGACCAATAACGAAGCGACGCCACTTGCGGTGCAGAGCGTTGCTATCACTGATGATTTCGTTATTCTTCCCAACAGCAATAACTGCGCAGGCAGTCTGGCTGCCTATTCGGCATGCACCATGCAGGTTGCTTTTGTCCCGAAGGCCGGAGGATCGAGGATTGGCGCCATCACCGTTGTCGATGGCGCTCCAAGCTCGCCTCAGACGCTGTCGCTTACGGGGAGCGGAGTCGATTTTTCGTTGAGTGAGGATGGAAGTACGAGCGTGACGATTACAAGCGGGCAGAACGCTGTCTTTCCGCTTCTTCTCACCTCTGCTCCAAACACTCCTGGTATGGTTACGTTTACCTGTTCAGGGATTCCGGCTAATTCAACGTGCAACATCACACCATCCAGCGTGGCGCTTGGCAGTACGACTACAGTCTCGGTGACGGTCCTTACCGGAGTTTCAACTACAGCGTCTTCTGCGCCGGAAGCTATGAGGAGCCGCAAGGTGCTTTGGCTCGCGGCGCTGCTTCCGCTTGGCGTATTGCGTTTGCGCAGGACTCGGTGGTCGCGGCTTGTCTGCGCCAGCCTGATCTGCCTTCTCATCACGGCATCTGGATGCGGTACGGGGCGGATCATTCCTCTTGAGAGCGGCTCCGGATCTAGCACTCCGTCGGGTCCCGCAACAGCAGCGGGAACCTATACGGTTGTGGCTAGTGCGGCCAGTGCTGGTCTCACTCGAACCATCAATCTCACGCTTGTTGTCCAATAGTCTTCATCCACTGACGTTATGAGGCTATTTCAAACGGCAAGGCCTGCAGCAGACCCAGAGGCCCATGCCCATTGGAAGTTGTAGCCGCCCAGCCAGCCTGTTACATCCACTACCTCACCGATGAAGTACAGCCCTGGCACCTTACGGCTTTGCATTGTCTTTGCATCTAGCTCTGCGGTGTCGATGCCACCCACTGTTACCTCAGCCTTTGCATAGCCTTCGGTTCCGGCGGGTATTACATGCCAGGCATGCAGTTGCTGCTCCATTGCAGCGATAGAAGCATTCGTCCAGTCTGGTGGTGCATGAAATGCGTTCCAGCGTTCTGCCATTCGCACTGGAAACACAGTGCGTAGAACGGCCACTGCAGCAGCAGGGTCGCGCCGTACATTTCGGGCCAGCAGAGACGTGAATACTTGCGCATCGGGTGCGAGGTCTATAACCACCGACTCGCCGGGCTGCCAGTAGGACGATGCCTGAAGGATAGCCGGACCGCTTAATCCACGATGCGTCACCAACATCTTCTCGCGGAAGGAACCACGCTTCATTCGGCTCCCCGCAGCCGTGACGACTTCTGCGGATATGCCGGCGAGATCGCACCATCGCTCGCGTTCCTCTGCGCTGAATACGAACGGAACAAGGCCTGGTCTGCACTCAACGCTTCTTATGCCGAACTGCTCTGCGAGGCTATATCCAAGTCCCGTTGCGCCCATCTTTGGAATAGACAGGCCGCCTGTGGCAACGACGAGAGCATTTGCTTGAAAGAGAGTGTCGGAGGTTTGAATCAGGAAACATCCATCTTTCATGACGGATAGGATTTGAGTTCCGACGGCGATGGTCACCTTTGCCTCTGCACACTCCCGCTCCAACATCGTGACGATGTCCTGCGCGGAGCGGTCGCAGAAGAGCTGCCCGAGGGTCTTCTCGTGGTAACGAATACTGTGCTTCTCAACCATGGCTGTAAAGTCGCTGGGTGTGAAGCGGGCGAGTGCAGACTTTGCAAAGTGCGGATTGTCAGACAGGAAGTTTTCCGGCCGGCAATGTATGTTTGTAAAGTTGCAGCGTCCGCCACCGGAGATGAGGATCTTCTTGCCTACGCGTTCGGCATGATCCAGCAAGAGAACGCGCCGTCCGCGGCGTCCTGCCTGCAGGGCACACATCATGCCGGCTGCTCCGGCTCCAAGTACTACGACATCAAATCGGTGCACGCGTTTACCTTGTCTGGTTCGAATCTGAGATGTCTCGCTCGCTTCTCTCATTCTAGATTCGAGTCGATGCTTCCGAGCACTATTGGCGGTGATTGGAGCTGCGTTGCTGGATGGATTTTTGGAGCATGCGTATCAGGGTTTATGCGCGGGAGCTCCGCCTCGTGGACGATTGTGCGACCATTGAAATTATGTTTAAGAAGATGGAAGAGCGGGGGCCACGGGTCGTTGCGGCTGAGCCTTATGGGCCGGCGGCGGCGATCACGCGACGGGCTGCGGATAGGCTGCGTGCGGGGCATCTCTGGGTGTACCGGTCGGATGTGGAGTCACTGGTTCCTCCGCTGGGTGCGACGGAGATCGCTGGAGGTTCGCTGGTTACGGTGATGGATAGCCGTGGAATTCCGCTGGGGAGCGGGATCTATAGCTCTGCGTCGCAGATCGCGGTTCGGATGGTCGCGGCAGAGGCTACGGTGACGCGTCCCGCTTACCTTGAGAGCGTGCGGGAGCGGGTTGTGGCGGCGCTGGCTCTGCGGGATGATCTCGCCCCGGAGTCGATGGCGAACGACGCGTGCAGGCTGATCTTCTCCGAGGCGGATGGTTTGCCGGGGATCATTGTGGATCGGTACAACGACCTGGTGATCGTTCAGCTGCTGACTCAGGGAACGGCGCAGGATGATGTGAGGGCCGCTCTGACTGAGGTGCTGCGGGAGCGGCTGCCGGCGGCGACGATCTGGGAGAGGCCGGATGCGAAGGTGCGGGAGCTGGAGCAGCTGGCTTTGCCTTCGCCTGGGCCGCTTCATTCTGGTGATGGCGATGGCGAACCGCCGCGTTTGACTACGACCTTTACCATCAATGATCTGCGGTTTCACTTCGACGCGGGTTCGGGGCAGAAGACAGGAGCTTTTCTTGATCAGAGGTTGAACTATGCTGCCGCGGCTGGGTATGCGCGGGGGGCTACGCTCGATGTGTGCACGTACCAGGGCGGCTTTGCGATTCATATGGCGCAGCGGTGCAGGCAGGTGACGGGGGTGGATGCGAGCCGCGGTGCGCTCGAGGTGGCGGATCGTAATCTGGCGCTGAATCCGGGTGTGGCTGCGGTGCAGTGGATCGAGGCGGACGCGTTCGAGCTGTTGCGGGAGTACGAGGCTGCGGGCGAGCAGTACGACACGATCGTGCTCGATCCGCCGGCGTTCGCGAAGTCCAAGCGGGCGGCGGAGGGGGCGATGCGCGGGTATAAGGAGTTGAACCTGCGGGCGATGAAGATGCTGCAGCCGGGCGGGACGCTGATTACTTGTTCGTGCTCCCACCATGTGGGGCTGCCGGAGTTCACCGAGGTGGTGCAGGCGGCTGCCACTGACGCCGGGCGAAGGGTGCAGTTGCTTGAGGTGCGTGGAGCTGCGCCGGATCATCCTGCGGTGCTTACGCTGCCGGAGACGAGCTATTTGAAGTGCCTGATCTGCCGGGTGGGGTGACCCTCCCCCTCCCGGCTTATATTGCGCAAAGTCTTCATAACATTGCGGTTAGATCTGGACTTCGGTATGTGGCGAGGTCAAGATCGTGGTTCACAGACGTGCGGGTTCCTCGGCCAAGGGTTTGACTGGGTGTTGGCTCTCCTGAATGATCTTTGAATTTGCCCCTATCTCTATTATATCGGTTTGGATGGGATATCTACGCCACGACAAAGTGGCCGGTTGGCGCGGGTTTGGTGCATGTTGGCTATTGACAGCGAATGATGGGGTGAAGGACGGTTCTGGATTCACACCATCAGGCTGCCAAGGTTGTTTCAGATGGCTAGAGTATTTCCTCCTGGTGTAGTACGGGGCGGCTCAAGAAGATACAGGGTTCTTCGCTTCGCTCAGAATGACGACAATTTTTCTATCCTGTTTGACGGCAATTTTGTCCCGTATGACGACCATTTCTAGTCAATAACAACAATGAAAGTTGCTCTAGTCGCGGCGCAGGGCCTGGATTGGATCTACTTTGGCTGCGGATCGGGCTGGGAGCAGGGTGGCGGCGAGGGCTGCGGCCAGAAACAGCACGGGCACGGAGGCGAAGGTGAGCGGGTCGTAGGGGCCTATTTGAAAGAGCAGAGCAGACAGGAGCCGGGAGACAGAGAGGGCGGCTATGAGGCCGAGGGCAGTTCCGACAGCAACCAGGCGCAGGCTTTTGCCGAGAACGAGGCGGCGGATGTGGGCGTGCGTGGCTCCGAGGGCTATGCGGATGCCGATCTCCTGGGTGCGCTGGATGACCAGGAAGGCGATGACACCGTAGAGGCCGATGATCGCCAGAGTGAGGCCGGTGGCGGCGAAGAAGCTGACGAGCACTGTTTGGAAGCGGGGTTGGTCGGCCAGCTTGCTGACTCGCTGGTGCAGGGTAGCGATGTCGACGGGCAGAGTGGGGTCGAGCGCGGCGACCTGGGAGCGGATCCAACGGGAGGTCTGGTCAGGAGGCAGCGAGCAGCGGACCACGATGACGGAGGTTCTGCCCCAGGCGCCGTCTCCGTGCCAGTCTTGTGGAAGGTTTCGTCGGAGCCTGTAGAACTCCGGCACTTCTTCCTTGGTGAGGCCGCTGTTTTTTACGTCGGCGGCGACTCCGACCACTGTGGCCCAGGTCTCGTCGGCCATGAGCCTGTCGAATCTCAGTCGCTGACCGATGGGGTTTTGATTTGGGAAGAGAAGAGAGGCAAGGTGCTTGCTGAGGACGATGGTGCGTTGGCTTGCAGTCATGTCTTCCTCACGGAAGCCTTCGCCTTGCACGATGGGGATGTTCAAGGCGCGGAAGTATTCGGGCGAGACCATGCGCGAGACCACGACACCTCCGGTACCGGGTGTAAAGAGTGGCCTTCCGTCGATGGCGATCTCTTCGAAGCGGCGATCCATGTGACCGGGAGCGGGCGGGATAGTGTCGCTGATGGAGACGAGTTTGATGCCGGGGCCGAATCGAAGCCGCGTAGCCAGTCGTTGATAGAAGTTGAGGTTGCCTTGTGGAGTGGGGTAGCTGTGTTCTCCCAAGGTGATGCTGGCGGTAAGAGTGTTGTCTGTGCTCATGCCGAGGTTTTGATCTTCCAGGTTGCGAAAGCTTCGCAGCAACAACATCGCCCCGGCTAGTAGAACCATGCTTGCTGCGATCTGCGCGATGACCAGCCACTGACGCACGGTCGCATGGGAGGTTGAGGTGAGAGTACGTCCGCTCATCACTCCGCCGCTTGATCTCTGTAACGCCAGCGCGAGGCCGAAGAGTACGCCGCAGAGGATCGAAAGAACGACGGTGAAGCAGACGATGCGAAGGTCGAGATGGATTTTGCTGAAGTAAGGGATGCTTGCGGGTGCGATGGCGATGAAGAGACGCAGAAGAGCTTCGGCGAGAGCGCATCCTGCTATCGCTCCCATCAACGAGAGCAGAAGCGATTCGGTCAAAGCCTGACGGGCGAGCCTTGCTCGACTGGCTCCGAGCGCGGAACGAACCGCGAGTTCGCGTTGCCGCATTGCACCGCGAGCCATCAAGAGGCTTGCTACGTTGGCACAGGCGATGAGCAGCACGGTGAAGACTGCGCTAAGGAGAACCCATGCAGTCAGAGTTACATCCTGCATCTGGCGGTCGCGCAGGGAACGGATTTTGAAGTGGAAGTCGTGACGAATCTCCGACGGGATCTGACTTTGAGTCTGCTGGAAGAGTGGCTGCAGTGCTGCTTCAGCCTGTTGAAGGCTCACTCCTGGGTTGAGCCTTGCGAAGGTCCTGCGAGGACTTCCAAAGCCGCCATTTGCAACTCGGTCCGCGGCCTCATCGACGGCTATCGGAAGTAAGATATCGGCGGCCTGAAGCCGAGGCATCTCGAACTCTTTCGGAAGAACACCGATGACGCGAACCGGAGAGCCGTCGATATTCATTGTCTTGTTCAATATGCCCGGATCGAGACCGTAGTGAGTCAGCCACAAGCCATATGAGATAAGGGCGACGCCTGGACCGCCCAGGCGAGTCTCTTCCGGCAGGAAGTTACGTCCAAGGACAGGAGAGATGCCAAGGGTGGGAAGGAAGTTCCCCTCGACGAGGGGACAGCTGAGTTGCGCGGGATTTCGTTCCGTCAGGTCGCACTCACCTGTTACCGCGTTCTCAGCGGTCATCGACGCGAAGACCTTTTGTGTGCTCTTCCAATCGTAATAAAACCGGCTGAGCATGAACTCCTGGGTCTCCAGGGGTTGGACGAGGCCGAGGGAGACGATGCGGTCTGCGTCTCTGTAGGGGAGGGGCCGAAAGAGGATGCGGTCGACGACGCTGAAGACGGCGGTGGTGGCTCCGATGGCGAGGGTGAGGGTTGCAAGGATGGTGAGAGTAAAGATGGGGTTGCGATGAAAGCCCCGGATGGCGTAGCGGACGTCCTGGAGGAGGGTTTCGATGGGGAAGATGGGGCGTTGTTCGCGGCACTGTTCGCGGGTGCGCTGGATGCCGCCGAAGGCGATGGCGGCTTGTCGTTGCGCTTCTTTTGGGGACATGCCGGCGGCTAGGTTGGCGGTGGTTTGCTGGTCGATGTGGAAGTGGAGTTCGTCGTCGACGTCGCGGTGGGTCTTGCGCTTGAGGAGGAAGCGGAGGCGGGAGAGCCATTGGGTGAGCATGGTGGATTGCTCCTAGGCGTGGGCGAGTACGAGATCGATTGCGGTGGAGAGGCGGCTCCAGTTTTCGAGCTCGGCGGCTAACTGCTTTTTGCCGGTGCGGGTGAGCGAGTAGAAGCGGGCCTTGCGGTTGTTGTCCGAGGAGCCCCAGTCGGCTTGGATCCAACCTTTGTACTCGAGGCGGTGGAGCGCGGGGTAGAGCGAGCCCTGGCCGATCTGGAGGGCGTCGTTGGAGACTTGCTGGATACGCTGCGCAATGCCCCAGCCGTGGATGGGCTCAAGCGCAATGGTCTTGAGGATGAGGAGATCGAGGGTCCCCTGGAGAAGATCGGTGGATGGCGGCATGGTTCTGCTCCCCTTGACGTTCGACAACAGGATGAGGCTTCTTCCTGTCGGATGTCAAGGGGAGCGGGTTAGAGATGCAACGGCTGCTTTGTCTTCGAGGCTAGGCCCAGCTACTCTGGGCGAAGGTGTAGGGGGAGCGTTGCGGGCGCGAGAGCTTGGCGTTAGCCTCTTCGTCGTTGATGAACTGCTCTTTATCGGGGTCCCAGTGGAGATGCCGGTTGGCGCGCATGGCGATGTGGTGGAGGAGACAGGTGCTGCAGGCGCGGTGGCCGATCTCGACGGGGGCGGTGGGTTGTTTGCGGGTGCGGATGCACTCGATCCAGTTGGCGTGTTGCTCGGTGGCGGTGTAGAGGTGGATCTCGTCGGGGCCGATGACGGAGTCGAGAATCTTGGGGTCGCTGGCCATGAGGGGTTCGATCTTGACGGGCTGACCGCCGGGGGTGGCGGTGGGGGTGGTCATTTCATCGCGCGTTACGAAGATCCAGCCGTTGGTGCCGTACCACTTGATGCCGTTGGGGAAGTCGCCGGAGATGTCCATGGTGACGCCGTTGGCGTAGCGGGCGTGGGTGAGGAACTTGCCGTGGACGTTCCAGAGGCCGGTGGTGGGGAACTCGGCGGAGCCCCAGATTTCGACGGGGCCGGTGTACTCGGTGTTCATGCCCCAGTGGGCGGTATCGACGTGGTGTGCGCCCCAGCCGGTGATCATGCCGGCGCCGAACTGCTCCATGCGCAGCCAGCCGGGACGGTCGAAGCCGGTGAGGGGCATGGTGCGGTCGAGGGTGTAGTAGACGTCGGGGGTGGAGCCGAGCCAGGCGTCGTAGTTGAAGCCGGTGGGGACGGGCATCTTGTCGGGATTGCCGCCGGCGGGGTCTCCGGGGAGGCCGATTTCGACGTGTTTGACCTCGCCGATGCGGCCGTTGCGGACGAGTTCGCAGGCGCGGTGGAACTGCTTCCAGGAGCGCTGCTGGCTGCCGATCTGGAGGATGCGGCCGGAGGCCTGGACGGCGTTGGAGAGATAGCGGCCTTCGGCGATGGTGAGCGAGGCGGGCTTTTGCAGGTAGACGTCTTTGCCGGCGCGGACGGCGGCGGCGGCGACGATGGCGTGCTGGTGGTCGGGCGTGGAGACGACGATGGCGTCGATGTCTTTGTTGGCGAGGAGGTCGTGGAAGTTGGCGTAGCCGGTGACGCCGTCGTATGGTTTGCCGGTTTTCTTTGAGTAGAAGTCATTAACGAACTTCTTGCCCTGTTCGACGCGGGGGGCGTAGAGGTCGCAGACGGCCATGATGCGGGTGTTGTCGACCTTGAGGATGGCGGGCATGTCGTGGACGCGGGAGATGCGGCCTACACCGATTGCGCCAATGTTGATGCGGTTGCTAGGGGACATCTGCCCGAAGACGGAGGATGGCAGGATGGTAGGGAAGCCGACTGCCGCAGCCGCTCCGAGGGAGCTCTTGAGGAAGGTTCTACGGGATACGCCGCTGTTGCGCTTCGTGGTCATTGGAGGTGCTCCTCCTGGGTCATTTTTTTCCGTCTCAAACTTTATCACCTGGAGAGGTTGTCTGGCAGGATTTGTGTGATCCGGGCCGGTGAAGCTCAAAAGTGCGGGTTTGCGATCGTTTATGTGTTCTTTGGCCTGGGGCGATAGGCTCTGTATAGTCTGGCGGATTGATAATAGGACGAAGCTGGTTGTGGCTGCTTGTTTCGACGAGTTTCTACGGAGGTTTCGGTGATGGCGCAGGCGGATATGTCTTTGGGACGTTTGGGGTTGAGCGAGCTGGCACCGGGTGTGGTGCAGTCGGAGATTCGCGCGATGAGTGTGGCGTGCGATGCGATGGGCGGGGTGAACCTGGCGCAGGGCGTTTGCGATACGGAGGTGCCGGGAGTGGTGGCCGAGGGGGCGATTCGCGCCATTCGCGATGGTTTGAACATTTATACAAGGCTGGATGGAATCGCTCGACTGAGGAAGGCGATTGCGGCGAAGGCGGAGCGGACGCTGGGGCTGGTGGTCGATCCGGAGCGCGAGGTGCTGGTGACGAGTGGGACGACCGGAGGACTTCAGGCGACGGTGATGGCTTTGCTGAATCCCGGCGATGAGGTGCTGCTGTTTGAGCCGCTGTATGGGTATCACGTGAGTACGTTGAAGTCGGTGCGGGTGGTGCCGGTGCCGGTTGCGCTGGTGGGAGAGGATTGGGCGCTGGATATCGACGCGGTGCGTGCGGCGATTACACCGAAGACGCGGGCGATGATCATCAATACGCCGTCGAACCCGGCGGGCAAAGTGTTTACGCGCGTTGAACTAGAGGGATTGGCGAGCATCGCGGAGGAGTTTGACCTCTTCATCTTTACGGACGAGATCTATGAGCACTTTATCTATGGGGGCGCGAAGCATGTGAGCCCGGCGGTGATTCCAGGGATGCGGGAGCGGATGATTCTGATGTCGGGGTTTTCGAAGACGTTTTCGGTGACGGGATGGAGGATCGGGTACCTGATCGCCGATGCGAAGTGGATTGGAGCGATTGGGTACTTTCACGATCTGACGTATGTGTGCGCGCCGGCTCCGCTGCAGCAGGGAGTGGCGGATGGGGTGGAGCAGCTTGGCGCGGATTTTTACGAAGGGCTGGCGAAGGAGCATGAGGTGAAGCGCGGGTTGATTGTGGACGCGCTGCGCGATGCGGGGATGAAGCCACATATTCCGGATGGAGCGTACTACGTGCTGGCTTCGGCGGAGAGTCTGCCGGGAGCGACGGCTGCGGAGAAGGCGAGGGCGCTGCTGGCGAAGACGGGTGTGGCTTCGGTAGCGGGGTCTGCGTTCTTCTATCAGGAGGCTGGACGGCCGCGGAAGGGTGAGGATCTGCTGCGGTTCTGTTTTGCGAAGAGGGATGAGGATTTGGCGGAGGCTTGCAGGAGACTGCGGGCGCTGGGGAGATAGTGGATGGCTCAATTTTCTGAGGTGACGCGGATTGAAGCCGCGATCAAGAATAAGAGTGCGAAGGAGTTGGAGTGGTCGCTGTGGTACTGCAGGATGCGGCAGGCGGTGCCGTCTGAGCGGCCGGCGGCGGTGAAGTATTGGAACGGCATAGAGGCACTGGTGAAGGAGGCGATGGCTCCTCCGGTGGCGGCTAAGGTGTATCCGGCGCGGAAGAAGAAGCCGAATCGCGGATTGGGGCTGGGGCCGGAGGAGTCTTGAAGATATGTCCTGCCGGACGGGCCCACTGCTCGTGGGGAGGTCACTTCGTGACTTATATACCCCTTCGATGGGCCCTCCCCTTGGTCGGGAATAAAGTTGATTCCGACCAACGGGAGGACCTTTGCTGATGGTAGCTGCGTGACCGGTATACATGTCACGAAGTGACCTCCCGCGGAGTAAGCGGCCCGTCCGGCAGGACATTTCTGCCTGCTCTCCTCGCAAGGTTGGGAGCGTCTCTGTAAAATATCGATTGCAGCAGAGGAGAAGGTATGGCATCGGCGATGGCAGGCATTGAAGCGTTGAAGGGAACACACCAGCAGTTGAAGTCGAAGATGGAGAGCACGGTGGAAGACTTCCGTGGGCATCTGTTGTCGGCGCGGACGGGACGGGCGAATGTGCATATGCTCGACCAGATCAAGGTCGACTACTACGGCACGGATACGCCGGTGGCGCAGATGGGCCAGGTGAGTACGCCGGAGCCGACGCTGATTTTGGTGCAGCCGTATGACATGGGAATGGTGTCGGCGATCGAGAAGGCGATTCGGACGTCGAGCGCGGGGCTGAACCCGATGACGGATGGGAAGGTGATCCGGGTACCGGTGCCTCCGATGACCGAGGAGCGGCGGAAGGATGTGGTGAAGCAGCTGAATAAGGTGCTGGAGGACCATAAGACGGCGATCCGCAACATTCGGCGCGATGGAAACGACCAGATCAAGAAGGCTGCGAAGGACAAGTTGATCTCGGCTGACGACGAGAAGCGCGCGAACGAAGAGGTCCAGCAGCTGACGGATGTTGAGATCAAGCGGGTTGAGGATCTGTTTAAGGCGAAGGAAAAAGAGATTTTGACGGTTTGAGCTTTACCTTGCTTCGTGAGATGGCCTCGCCTGTGGTTTGGGTTGAGGCCATTTTTGCTGGAGGCTGAAGGTTTTGCGTTCTGTGCCGATGATGGGGTGAGCGGTTATTTTTCACGAGCCGCCAGAACGCGCAGGCCGGGAGTTTGGTGTGGACGAGTTCGACGGGCAGGGTGAGCGGCGGGGTGTGGTAGCCGAGGGCGTCGTGGAGCGGAGGCAGTACACGCGCTATGCGGTCGACGCATGGGCCGAGGTGATGGTTAAGGATGGACGAATGCTGTTTCGCGGACAGGTTCTGGATGTTAGCGCGGGCGGGTGCTATATCGAGACGGAGGCGCGGCTTCGGCTGGCTCCGGGGACGCCGGTGGAGATGATCTTTCGCGTTGATGATCGTGTGTTTCGGTGTGAGGCTACGAGCAGGACGGTGCGAACGAGGGGTGCGGGTTTTCTGTTTGAGCTTGCGGATGCGAGGACGCGGGCGCAGCTGGATGGGTTGATCGCGGAGTTGAGTGGGAGCGAGGGTGTGTAGGGCTGAGGTTGCTGGAGCTTCTGCGGATTAGGTGGTGTGGTCGATGATGATCTTCCAGCCGTTGTCGGTCTTTTCGAAGATGAGGGAGAAGATGCCGTCGGCGTTGCCGCCATCTTTTTTGCCGCGCTCGAGATGGTATTTGCCGATGACGACGGCGTAGTTCTCGTCGAGGGGGCGGACTTCGAGCTCGGAGAAGGCGAGGGTGCCCATGGCGGCGCGGGTGGGGTAGTCGCGCTTGTACTCGTCGACCATGCCGGCGAAGCCGCGGGAGACCTGATGGGTGATGAAGAGGGTGTCTGGCGCGTCTTTGTAGCCGCTGGCGAAGGCGTTGAGGTCGCCTTTGTTCCATGCGTTCTCCTGGGCGATGAGAACCTTGATGACGTCGAGCTCCTGGCGGGAGGCGGTGTGGAGGGGGTTGGTGTCCTGCGCGGAGAGAAGTGTGGGGCAGAGCAACGCCAACGTGAGTGTGGTGGCGCGGAGGCAGGTGAGAAAGGTCATGGCGGAACCTCAGGTTTGCGAAGCTATGGTCGCCGCTGTGGCGGGTTAGGAGGACATTATCAGTAGAGGCGGCTCTCGGCCAGAGCGGAGGTCACTGGTTTCGCAATAGCTGCGCTTTTTTGAGAGCGAAGACGTGTGTTTGGATTAGAAAGAGCGGGGTGGGGTGGAGTATGGATGCTGGTTGTTGGAGTGGGGGATGGATGCGGTGGGGTAGATCCAGACAACGGTGACGAGGGCGATGATGCCGAGAGCGATGTAGGGGTGGTAGAAGGCCAGGGGAATGGCGATGGCGTACAGAGCCAGGGAGAGGTAGTGTTTGCGCTGGATGGCGATGTCTTCGGGTTGGATGCTGCCGGCTTTTTTGAGGCGGCGGCCTATGGCGATGCGGAGTAGAAGAAAGCTGAAGCCGGTGACGACCATAGAGGATGCGTAGAGGGCGACGGAGAAGGAGTTGATCTCCTTTTCGAGGACGTAGGAGGTGAAGAAGGGAAGGAGAGAGAGGCAGAAGAGAAAGACGAGGTTGGCGTAGAGGATGGTGGTGTCTGCTTCTTCGGTGCGGTGGACGAGGTGGTGATGATTGATCCAAAATATGCCGGTGAAGGCGAAAGAGAGCGCGTAGACGCAGAATATGGGGAGTACGGCGCGGAGACCGGCGAGGCCGTTTTCGTGGGGGACCTTGAGTTCGAGCACCATGATGGTGATGATGACGGCGATGACTCCGTCGGAGAAGGCTTCGAGGCGGGCCGGGCTGGAGATCAGGGTTGTCATAGGCGGTGATGAGGGTCGTCGATGCTGCTGGCAGCAGCATACACGGTGGCGGGAGAGGCGTCAGGAGCGTGTGAACTAGAATAAAAGGATGGATAAAAACCTCGCGGTTTCGGGTACGCCTTCGAGCGGTACGCGGACGATGCATGCGGTTTGGGCGCTTGACTGCGCGGATTCGTGCGGCGTGCTGGCGGCGATGGATGCTGACGGATGTCGGGGCGGGGATAGGTTTTATTCAACGCAGGTTGAAGTTAGAAAGGTAAGTGATGCAGTTAGATGATGTGGTCGTACTGCCGGGGCTGGAGGAGATCCGCGCGGCAGCAGAGTTGATCTACAAGACGATGCCGGCGACGCCGCAGTATAGTTGGCCGCTGATTAATGCGCGGGCCGGGGCCGAGGTGTGGGTGAAGCACGAGAACCACACGCCGGTGGGGGCGTTCAAGGTTCGCGGTGGGCTGGTCTATATGGATTGCCTGCGGCGTGAGCGGCCCGAGGTGACGACGGTGGTGTCGGCTACGCGGGGAAACCATGGCCAGTCGATGGCGTTTGCTGGTGCGCAGCATGGATTTCGTGTGGTGATTGTGGTGCCGTTCGGAAACAGTCCGGAGAAGAATCGTGCGATGCGTGCGCTGGGTGCGGAGCTGGTGGAGTTCGGGCAGGACTTTCAGGAGGCTTGCGAGCATGCGGCGTATCTGGAGCGGGAGAACGGATGGCACCGGGTGCCGAGCTTCGATCTGCGGCTGGTGACGGGTGTGTCGACGTACGCGCTGGAGATGTTCTCCGGTTGTCCGGAGCTGGAGACGGTCTATGTTCCGATTGGGATGGGATCGGGCGTGTGTGGAACGATTGCCGCGCGGAATGCTTTGGGGTTGAAGACGAAGGTGGTGGGAGTGGTGTCGAGCCACGCTCCGGCGTATGCGCTGTCGTTCGATGCGGGCAGGGTGATCGAGCATGAGACGCGAACTGAGATCGCAGACGGAGTGGCGTGCCGGAAGCCGGACGTTTCGACGCTGGAGATCATCATGGCCGGCATGGATCGCATTCTGATGGTGGATGACGACGAGGTGAAGGACGCGATGCGGGCCTACTTCGTCGACACGCATAATGTGGCGGAGGGTGCGGGTGCGATTGGGCTGGCTGCCTTGTTGAAGGATCGCGAGGCTGGAGGCAAACGGGTGGGCACGGTGCTTTGTGGAGGCAATGTGGATAGCGATGCGTTCGCGGAGATTCTGTGCGGGGGCGTCAGGACTCTTTGAGAGAAGAGGCTGGCGTCGCTGCTTATTTCGAGGTGAATAGATGGTTAAGTTTCTTTCCAGCCGGCGCTTTCTGGCGATCTACTCGGGATGTGTGACGGTCGTATTTGCAGTTACGGTTCTTGCGGGATTTGCGAGGCCGTGGCAGAGCGCGGAGTTTGACCAGATTACGGTGCATCGGTTGAATGTGGTGGAGCCGGATGGGACGCCGCGGCTGATTATGTCGAATAAGGCGAGCTTTCCGGGGGCGTATCTCCACGGTAAAGATGTTCCCCGGACGGACCGCGATAGTGCGGGCATGATCTTTATCAATGATGAAGGCACGGAAAATGGTGGGCTTATCTTCGGGGGATTGAAGGACTCGAAGAACGTGGTGCACAGCTATGGGCATTTGAGCTTCGATCGCTACGATCAAGACCAGGTGATCAATTTAGAGCACAACCAGGATGGGGATGACCGCAGTTCGGGAATCTCGATCAATGACACGGGCGATTATGCGATTACGCCGGAGATGGTTGCGGAGGGGAGCCGTTTCAAGGCGATGCCGCATGGGGCTGAGCGTGCGGAGGCATTTCGACAGCTTCAGGCGAAGTATCCCCCTTATACGAATCGAGCTTATCTGGGGCGGGTGCGGGATAAGTCCGTTGGGTTGACTCTGCAGGACGTGAAGGGGCGGGAGCGGTTGCGAATAGCGGTGAGGCCGGATGGAACGCCTGCGATCGAGCTGCTGGATGAGAGTGGCAGGGTTGTGAATCAGCTTGCCGCTGTGGCGCAGGGGCGGTACTGAGATGTATGAGGCGGGGTTTCAGTGTGCGGGCTGCGGAGAGTGGATCGAGACCTCGGTGGATGAGTCAGCGGGCTCGAAGCAGCAGTATGTGGAGGACTGCCAGGTGTGTTGCCAGCCGAATGTTCTTACGGTGCGCTGGGACAGCTCCGCGCGGGAGTTTAGGATTGCAGCAGAGCTGGAAAGCTAGCGGGCAAGCGTTTGGACGGCGGCTTCGTCAAACAGTAAAAGCGTATTTTCTGTGGGTTGGAAGCTGTCCGGTCCGACCTGAATCAAGGGACGAACTCGCTAACGGCTGGCCGCTCCCATATAATCAGGACTTCGCTGACTGTGCTGGCGAGCGTCATTTTTAGAGCAGTGAGGGTGTGCGTATCTTTACCGTGAATCGAGAGAGCGGAAGCTCCCTGAAATGCAAGACCAAGACTGTGTGCACGCGCTCCAGACGCCTCCGCATCGCCTATGCCGCGTACGTTTTCGCCTTTGCAATGGTCGCTGTGGCCGCTCTGCCGGCGCAGGTGACACCGGGCGTCTCCAATGAGGCGTCGTCGTCGCAAGGCGCAGAGACTCTTTGCCAGCCGCAGGTGATCGGTAATCGACGCATTCCGAAGGAGTCGGTGCTGGCGCGTCTGTTCAGCCGGCAGAACGATCTCTACGACCCCCAGGTGGTGGAGCGGGACTTCAACTCGCTCTGGAATACGGGATACTTCGAGAACGTACAGATTGAGCGCGTCGATACACCGAAGTGCGTCCAGCTTGTGATCTATGTGCTTGAGAAGCCGACGATCCGGGAGATCAACTACAAGGGTTTGAATGCGGTGACGCAGTCGGACGTTCTGGAGCGGTTCAAGAAGGCGAAGGTTCCGCTTTCGGTTGAGAGCCAATATGACCCGACCAAGCTGGCTCGGGCTGTAGTGGTCTTGAAAGACCTGCTGGCAGAGCATGGACATCAGTTTGCGACGATCAAGCCTGAGGTGAAGAAGATTCCGCCGGCTGCCGTGGCGCTGACCTTCAACATCAAGGAAGGTCCGACGGTGAAGGTGGGCAAGATCGAGTTCGAGGGCAACAACAACTTGAACGATCGTACCCTGCGGGCTTCGATGAAGAACCTGAAGCCGATCGGGATACCGCACTCGATCGTCCTGGAGAATCTGTTTGCGCGGACGTTCGACGCGAGCAAGCTGGATGAAGATACCGAACGCGTGCGGCAGGCCTATCGCGACCGAGGCTACTTCAAGGCGCTGACGAGCGAGCCGACGACACACATTCGCGATGCGGGCGGTTTGAATCCGCTTACGCTGCATCCTTCCAAGGGCAAGAGGATCGATATCCTGATGCCGGTGGAAGAGGGCGATCGTTACAAGCTTGCCGGGATTACGTTCAGCGGAAACGCGCATGTGCAGAATGTGAAGGCTCTGCGGGCGCAGTTCGCGCAGAAGGACGGCGAATACTTCAACGCGACGCTGTTCAGCAAGGGGCTGGATGAGCTGCGCAAGCAGTACGGCTCGCTGGGCTACATCAACATGGTAGGCAATCCGGTTCCGCAGATCAATGATGCGAACAAGACGATTACGCTCAACATCGATATCGATGAGGGCAAGCCGTTCTACGTCTCCCGGATTGAATTTACCGGCAATACGATCACGCGCGACAAGGTGATTCGGCGCGAACTGCTGCTCGAAGAGGGCCAGGTCTATAACAGCCGACTCTGGGAGCTTTCGATCCTGCGGTTGAACCAGTTGAACTACTTCGAGGTACTGAAGGCGGACCAGGACTCCGAGAGCCGTCAGAACGCCGACGATGGAACGGTCGACCTGCTGTTGAAGCTGAAGGAGAAGGGTAAGAACTCCATCGGGCTCAACGGCGGTATCAGCGGACTGTCGGGAACGTTTGTCGGCTTGAACTACGAGACCAACAACTTCCTCGGACTTGGCGAGACGCTTTCGGTGCAGGCTAACCTTGGCGACCTTTCGCGGCAGATCAGCTTCGGATTCACGGAGCCGTACCTGCGGGACAAGCCGATCTCGGTCGGAGCGCAGGTGTTTGCGCAGAAGTACGACTTCAATCCATCGAAGAGCCAGTCGGCTACGGGCGCTGCGGCGGGAAACCTGACGACGGCGCAGCAGTCGCTGCTGACCAACTACAACACGTCGACGACCGGTTTGACGCTGACGGCGAGCGAGCCGTTGCGCCACCTGTTTGCGCACACCGGTGTGACGCGCGTTGGACTTTCGTACTCGCTGTCTCGGTCTTCGGTGACGACGTTCAACTCGAATACGCTCAACGTATTTCAATCGCTGGCGTTCCGTTCCGGCGTCGCGGGTCAGAGCCAGTTGAATGGCATCATCACTTCGGTGGTCTCGCCGAGCTTCTCGTTCTCGAGCCTCGATCGCGCGGTTGGACCGCATAACGGCAAGGACTTCAACGTCTCGATTCAGATCGCGGGCGTCGGCGGCAATGTGAAGTACACGGCGCCTACGGTGGCCTACCGTCAGTTCTTCCCGATGAAGGGTCTGAAGGTGAGCCGTGAGGGCCACAACGTTCTCGGCTATCGCGTGCAGCTGTCGCACATCTCGGGCTTCGGCGGCGAGGTTGCTCCTCCGACGAGGCGTCTGTATGAGGGCGGCGAGTCGGATATCCGCGGATTCGATATCCGGTCGGTCGGTCCTTACACGTTCATACCGAACAAGGTGCAGTTCATCCTGACGAATCCTGATGGATCGCCGGTGCCTCGCGATCCCAGCGATCCTGCGCAGGGAAGCGTGCAGGTTCCGCTGCCAATCTATCGCATGGTCTCGATCGGCGGCGATACGAGTCTGGTCTCGAACCTCGAGTACAGAATTCCGATCGTCAGCCAGGTTACGTTTGCCTTGTTCACGGACTTCGGTATGAACATGGATACGCAGCACGGACAGTTGCGACAGAGCACGGCGGGTCAGTCGCTGATCAGCGGCGCGCTGTACGGCTGCCCGACGATCGTAAACGGCTCGTGCTTCGGCGGCAGTTCGGTTGTCTTCCCGGATCTGCTGAAGATCGTGCCGGGAACGAACTTTGTGCCGCGTATGTCGAACGGTGCCGAGCTTCAGGTGATTCTTCCGATCGTCAATGCTCCGTTCCGCATCTTCTACGCGTACAACCCGCTCCGTCTGTACAAGGACATTCCGCAGGAGCTGGCGGTACCGAACTCTGGCTCGGATGCTGTGAATACGTTCAAGAGCTACTTCCCGACGAATGGTGCTGGACAGTTCAGCTACCAGCAGGCGCTTCAGTTCTACGGTGCGGACTACATTCTTCGGGAGCCTCGTAAGACGCTCCGGCTGACGGTCAGTACTACGTTCTAGTCTTTGCTTCTTGTGTTGCATGGAGGGGCTTGCCTGTCGGCAAGTCCCTCTTTTCTTGCGGGGTACCCCCTCCTCATGCATTGTTGCTCAAACGTATTGAAATCAGTCACTTAGGCTGGTAGTATCTCCGCAAATTCTTCTAAACAAATGGGTTACAGGTAAATTCTTCTCAATAAAAGAGTTATGGACGAATTGCTTCAAAGTGAGCAAAACCTCGGCTTTTGGCCGAGGTTTATTTGATCTCTGAGTGTAAGTATAGCTGGTTGGGTGTAACTGGTGCGTCAGGGGTATGTTGTTGATTCTTTTATGGTAATGGATGTGTGGGGCTTGACAGGTTTAAGGCGTGGTAGTGCAGGCTGGTTCGGGTGTTACCACCTATGGTTCAGCCAGGAATCCACAGATACTTGTCCAGGGAACAGCCGCTAGGCTTGGAGATGGTTATGGGCCTTCTGCCCTGAATCAGAACCGTACAACTTTTAGTTCACGAAGGCGGTCTTCCATGAAGGCACTGGCAGCGATATGCCTCTTATTTGCAGCGTCTCTGCTTCAAGCTCAACAAGTGTGGCAGCCGTCATCCGGCCATTCGCAGGTTCCTTTGTGGCCAGGAGCGATCCCAGACGCGAGGCCGATCACTGGACCGGAGACTCAAAAGCTAGTTCTAGAACGTAAAGACATGGTGGCTGGGAGGCCCTGGACGTACATCAACAACGTCTCCATGCCCACCATGACGGTCTACTCGCCTACCGGGAAAAACACAGGTGCTGCGGTGGTTGTTTTTCCTGGCGGCGGTTATCAGATTCTCGCTATCGATCTGGAGGGCACAGAGGTCTGCGATTGGCTGAACTCTCGGGGGATTACGTGTGTGCTGCTCAAATATCGCGTACCCGGCGAAGGCAAGCTCCCGAAATCAGGCGCTTATCCATCTTCTTCGGAGGCTCTGGAAGATGCTCAGCGGGCTATCGGATTGACCCGCTTTCATGCTGCGGAGTGGCACATCGATCCGCATAAGATCGGGGTCTTGGGTTTTTCGGCGGGCGGGCATCTGGTGGTTGCCACCAGCGTTCATTCTAATAAGCGCATTTACGCGGAGGTGGACGCAGCCGACAAGCAGAGCTGCCGCCCAGACTTCGCGATAGCTCTCTATCCCGGGCATCTATCCGTCAAAGAAAACACTCTTGAAGTCAACCCGGATATTGCAAGACGGATCAACTCGCGGACTCCGCCCACGTTTCTGCTTCAGAACGAGAACGACGATACGGACAGTATCTGGGACTCGCTTAGCTACGAGGCGGCGCTGATAAAGGCTAAGGTGCCGGTCGAGTTTCATTCCTATGCCGAAGGGGGTCATGCCTTCGGGCTGCGGAGAAGTAAGTATCCCGCGACCGGATGGCCAATCCTGGTAGAGACGTGGCTTCATACCATCGGGGTTCTCGCAGACTGAGAATAATGCTTACTACCTAATAGCTGCGTTGGTACATGCGGGAGATGCGGTCGTGCCAGCCGAGGCCGTCTTCGTCCATGCAGGCCCAGAGGAAGCCGATGCCTGCGGGACATGCGGCGAGGAGGACGGCGAGGATGCGGCGGCGCATGGCGGAGCGGGTGGGGTTGTCGTCGGCGAAGGTGCAGAGGCCGATGCGGGCGTAACGCATGCCGGGGGTGGCGTCGGAGAAGGTGAAGAAGAGAAGCTGGTAGATAAGGCCGAAGATTGCGAGGGTGACGAGGGAGGCGATGGCAGCGGTTTTGGCGCCGATCTGGCTGGCGATCCCGATGCTGGTTTGGCTGGCGGTAGGGACGGCTGCGTCGGGGCTAGATGGCTGGGAGATGCTGGTGTCGGAGTCGGCTGCTTGTGGGCTGGTTGCCAGGGGGCTCGTTGGAGTTGGCAGGGAGCTGAATATTTTGCGTCTGCCTGAGCGGCGGCTGGTTACATGGAAGCTGGCTGGCTGGAGGGTGGCGGCTTGATCGGGGATGGAGGTGGGCGTCTGGCTGGAATCGGCGGTGTTGTCGGTGGTGGTTGGGGTGGCGAGGGCGGTATTTAGTGCGGTGCTTGTGTGGCTGGAAGAGGTGCGGCTCTCGAATTGATTGACGGTGAGGACGAGGGCGGCGGTGAAGAGAAGGAAGGCGGCGGTGACGATGCAGGCGTCGACGATGGAGGCCATGAGGCGGAGGCTGAGGCGGGCGGCCTGGGGGATGGGCGCGGGGATGTAGGGTGCATCGGGCGACTCGACCGCAGCGGAGACGGGGTGGGCGGCGAGGCGGATGCTGGACCACTCGGGTTCGACGGATTCGACGATGGGCGAGGTGGAGATCTGGGCGGCTTCGACCTCGAAGATGCGGAGCTGGGTGGTCTGGGGGGCGTGGGTCTCGTCGGCGTCTTCGCGGAGGGGGCCTTCGGCGAGGCGGGGACGGGCCTTGCGGGCGGCGACGAGCTGGCGGGGGAACTCGATGAGGTTGGCGGGGATGTCGATGGGCGGGAAGGCCTCTTCGAAGACGGGGGCGTGGCGGAAGGCGATCTCTTCGTCGAGGGCGAGGGTCTCGTCTTCGTCTAAGGGGGGGCGGGCGTGGAGCTGGTTGGAGACGGTGGGGGAGTGGGGGCGAGCGGGGGTGTCTTCGTAGAGACGGATGGTGAGGCCGGGAGATGAGTTTTGCGCGGCGGAGGGCGCGGCGGCGATGGGTTCCGGTCTGGCGGCTGGGGGCGGTGCGGGGAGGCGCTCCGGCTCGGGTGGAGGGGTGAGAGACCACTGGTCGAGTTCGGCGAGGAGCTGGTACTGGGCGTCGGCGACGGCGCGGGCGCTGAGTGCGGCTACGTCGGCGGCGGCTTCGGCCTCGCGGATGGCGGCTTCGGCCTGGGCGGCGAGGAAGGCGCGGTAGCTCTGGGAGTGGGCGTAACGTTCGGCTACGGTGGCGGCGATGCGTGCGGCGCGGGTGTTGGCGGGCTTGGCGATGGGGTGGACGAAGTTGTTTGCGGGTGAGCTGCCGGTGCGGCGGGCGCGGTGGGCGGCGAGGCGCTGGGCGACCTGTTCTTTCAGGGCGGAGGGCTGCTCTGCTTCCGTTTGGGCGGATGCTTCGTCCAGTGGTAGAAGTTCTCGCTGTGCCGAGCTATTGGTGCTCAAATTCAAACTCGCTTCCGTAAAATCGTTTAGCCTCAAGGTGTGGTGCGTCTGACAAGCAACGAACCGAACGAACTTGGTGTGAAGGGCCCCTGGCAGCGCCGGCTGCCGTTGGCGGTAGTGCGGTGGAGCGACGTTCGGTGGAGCGACGTTCGAAGGGGTTCGGCCGGTAGCGCCGTGAGCCTTGTTTACCTCTTGATAACTATCATCTCGGTGGGGTCAAGTCATCCACATCTGTGGGGCCAGCAGGTAACGACTCAGGCACCTGCGCAGAGTTTTTCATCGGGTGGGCAAGATGGCGGCGTTTCTTCGAGTGTGGATGGGATGCTTCCGCAGGCGCCGGGGGTGGATCGGTATCCGATGGCGGAGGTGATTCCGGACGATCGCGATATGACGACGGTGACGATCGAGTCGGACGGTCCGCAGAGCAAGACGGGGACGGTGTACACGGTCGATGAGAACGTGGTGATTACGTATGGCGACCGGGTGGTGAGGGCGGACCATGTGGAGTTCGACACGGAGACGGGCGAGCTGACGGCGACGGGACATCTGCGGGTGACGGGCGGGCGGAACCATGAGGACATCAAGGCGAGCCACGGCACGATGAACATGAAGGACCAAACGGGTCGCTTCTACGACGTGGACGGGTCGGTGGGGCTGAAGAATCCGGCGTCGCACGCGATGGTGTATGCGAACAGCAATCCGTTTCTGTTTACGGGACGGATGGTGGTACGGACGGGGCCGGAGGAGTATGAGATCTATGACGGGACGCTGACGTCGTGCCAACTGCCGAACCCGGACTGGATGTTGTATGCGGGGAAGTTCACGGTGGACAGCGTGAAGGCGAAGGCGCAGAAGAGCGTGTTCCGGCTGATGAATATTCCGGTGCTGTTTCTGCCGTATGTGACGCATCCGGTGGATGCGGAGAGCAGGCAGAGCGGGGTGCTGATTCCGGAGCTTCCGATTACGCACTCCTCGACGAAGGGGTTCGTGACGGGGGAGCAGTTTTACTGGGCGATCAACCGCAGCGCGGATGTGACGGTGGGGGCGCAGTACTACTCGCTGCGGGGATGGGAGCAGTCGGGGATGTTCCGGTATCGCGGGCTGGGGAACGACTTTGCGAAGGCTCGCTATAGCGGACTGCTGGACCGGGGGATTACGACGAACGGCGTTTATCTGAACCAGGGCGGGGAGGATGTGACGTTCTCGGGACGGCACGATTTCAGCGCGCAGACGCGGATTGTCGGGGACGCAGAGTATTTGAGTTCGTTTGCGTATCGGGAGGCGTTTGCGGAGGGCTTCAGCCTGGCGGTGTCGAGCGATATTTTTTCTGTGTTCTATGGCGTGCATGAGGCGGATGGATTTTCGGAGTCGATACGGTCGGACAGGTACCAGGGATTGAAGTTGTCGGCAGTGGCTGCGACGCCGACGACTCCAGCGATACCGGAGGAGCAGGTAAGAATCTTCCACGCGCCTTCGCTGGACTTCAGCGGCACGGAGCATGAGCTGGGCAGGAGTGGACTGTTCTGGAGCTTTGAGGCTTCGCAGGCGGGGTTGTCGCGAGTGCAGCCGAGCTTTGCGACGGGCGGCCTGACGCAGCGGCTGGATGTTCATCCTGAGATTGCGTATCCGATGAGCTTTGGGGGATGGAATATCCGGGCGTCGGCGGGGTTGCGGGAGACGGTGTATAACCGCAGCCGACATGCTCCGTATGGACCGAATGCGCTACCGGTGGAGCTGCCGAGCAGCTTGAACCGGTCGGATGGCGAGGTTGAGGTGGAGGTGCGGGCGCCGGTGGTGGAGCGGACGTTCGATTCGAAGAAGGTGGAGAAGATGTTTGGGCACGATCTGCGGCATACGATCGAGCCGGAGTTTACGTATCGCTATGTGGGCGGCGTGAATAATTTTCTGAATGTGCTGCGATTCGACGATGTCGACATTGCGAGCGATACGAACGAGCTGGAGTATGGCGTGACGCAGAGGCTGTTTTTGCGGCCGGTGAAGGAGAAGCCCTGCAAGGAGGCGGTAAAGTCGAAGACGAATCCGAACCTGGATAACGAGATCGACCAGGTGCAGCGGCAGGAGGATAGCAGCAACAACGGCAAGGACAGGAAGCCGACGTGCGGAAGCCGCGAGTTGATTAGCTGGAAGATAGCGCAGAAGCATTTTTTTAATGAGGACTTCGGTGGTGCGGTGGTCAACGGGGCGCGGAATATCTTTGACACGACGCTGAATTTTTCCGGAGTGGCGTTCCTGACGGAGCCGCGGGCGATCTCTCCGCTGATCTCGCGGTTGCGGGTCCGGACGTCGGAGCATATGGACCTGGAGTGGGACTTCGACTATGACACGGGCGCGAAGAAGTTTACGTCGGACAACGTGTTCGTCGATGTGCATGAGAACAACATCTTTGCGGGGCTGAGTTATGCGCGGTTGAATGCGCCGGGGCGTTTTTATACGGAGGGCGTGACGTCGGCGGTGTCGGACTTTGATCAGCTGAGGGTACTGCTGGGGTATGGGTCGCCGACGAAGCCGGGGCTGGGTGTGGCGGGAAATATCGGGATGAATCTGAACACGGGCAGCTCGGCGCTGGTGCAGTATGAGGCGGTGCAGGCCTCGTATAACTGGAACTGCTGCGGATTCAGCGTGGAGGTGCGGAAGTACGAGTTGGGCGTGACGCCGAGCGATACAGCGGAGAGGTTCAGCTTCACGCTGCTGAATATCGGTACGGCGGGCAATCTGCGCAAGACGGCGAGCCTGTTTTGAGGCCGAGGTTTTGGGGTGGGGAAGTCTGGGCTTTGGGTGTGGCCGCAGGCGGGTCGATTGCAGGTTGACGGCGGTTTGCGTGAGATAATCGAGGTATTGTGTTGACTGTCGTGAAACCCTTTCGGACCCTGCTTCTTGCCGTGATGACCGTGACGCTGGCTACGCTTGGATGCCATGCGCAGGTGCCGCCTTCGAGTTCGGGAACGCTCTCTCCGGAGCTTGCGCGCCGGGTGGAGGTGTTGATTCGTTCGCGGTCGAGTATTCCTGCGAGCTATGCGATTCATGTTGGGCAGCGGACCAAGAGCGAGATGCCGGGCTTCGATACGATCAGCGTGACTTTTACCGCGGACGGAAAGACGAGCAAGCCGGCGGAGTTTCTGCTTTCGACCGATGGTAAGACGCTGGCGCAGTTCAGCAAGTTCGACATCAGCCAGGATCCGAAGCTGCTGGTGAGCGCGGATGGGCGGCCCGGCCGCGGCGGCCCGGCGAATGCGCCGGTGGTGATTGTGGGCTTCGACGATCTGGAGTGTCCGTACTGCGCGAAGATGCATGCGCAGCTGTTTCCGGCGCTGACGGAGCGGTACAAGAACCAGGTTCATATCGTGTATCGCGACTTTCCTCTGGAGCTGCATCCGTGGGCGCTGCGTGCGGCGATCGATACGAACTGCGTGGGCGCGCAGAGTGCTCCGGGGTACTGGAATCTGGTGGACTACATCCATGCGCACGCCGCAGAGCTGGGCGGAGATGAGAAGAGTTTGGCCAAGGCGAACGAGACGCTGGATTCGCTGGCGCGTGATGAGGGCAAGAGACTGAAGTTGAACGAAGCTGCTTTGGATGCCTGCGTTCTGAAACAGGACGATACGGCGGTGAAGGCTTCGACGAAGGTTGGCGAGGCACTGGGTGTCGATTCGACGCCTACCTTGTTTATCAATGGAGAGAAGGTGGAGGGTGCGCTGCCGGTGGAGGACGTGTATCGTATGATCGATAGCGCGCTGGTTGCCTCCGGGCAGACGCCGCCACCACCACCGCCGCCTGCACCTGTCCAGGCTCTTCCCTCAACCCCGCCGGCGACCAAGCCCGGCAACTAGAGAAATGCAGGAGAGACAGGACGTGCTGAAGTTGCCGACCGATTCCAACCGTTATTTGAGAGTGCGTAGCTTTCGTTATTTTTCCGTACCTGTGGCGCTGTTTCTGACGGCTGGGTTGTTGCCTGTCGTGGGTTGCGACCGTGGCCATAGCGCCGATGTGGTGGCGACGGTGAACGGCCACGCGATCATGAAGACGGAGCTGGACAAGGCCTTCAAGACGCAGCTTGGCGAGCAACAACAGCCACAGCAGCAGCCTTCGCAGGAGCAGGCGGACTCTCTCCGGTTGAATATTCTGCGCGAGCTGATCGATGAAGAGATTGTGGAGCAGCGCGCGGCGAAGATGAACCTGACGGCCACCAATGAAGAGGTGGACGCGAAGGTGGCGGAGATGAAGGCTCCTTACACGGAGGAGCAGTTCAACGAGCGGCTGAAGGCGAGCAACCATACGCTGGAGGATGTGAAGCACGACCTGCGGCGTACGCTGACGATCAACAAGCTGCTGAATAAAGAGATCAACTCGAAGATCACCGTGACGGATGCGGATGTGACGAGCTACTTCAATCAGCATAAGTACGAGTTCAATCTGAATGAGACGCAGTATCACCTGGGGCAGATTGTGGTGACGGATGTGCCGTCGGCGCAGTCGGGAAATCTGCAGAACAGCAAGGCGACGAACGACGTCGAGGCGAAGAAGAAGATCCAGGCGCTGAAGAACCGGCTGGACAGCGGCGAGGACTTTGGCGCGATTGCGATGAACTTCTCCGAGCAGCCGGCGACGGCTCCGAACGGCGGCGATATGGGCTTTGCGGGTGAGTCGCAGCTGCATGCCGATCCCGCGGTGTTTACGGCGGTGACGAAGCTGAAGGCTGGGGAGATTACAGAGATTCTGCCTCTGCTGGATGCGCAGTCGAAGAAGCCGGCGGGGTATGTGATCTACAAGCTGATCTCGCGCGAGCCCGCGGGACAGAGGGATGTGAACGATCCGCGGGTGCAGCAGGCGATTCGGCAACAGCTTCGGGATGGGCGTTCGCAGTTGTTGAAGAATGCGTACCTAGAGATGCTGCACGATCAGGCGAAGGTGGAGAACTTCCTGGCGGAGCAGATCTTCAAGAACGACGCTCACTAGTCTTCAAGAACGATTTTAGTAAAAATCAGATCCTTGTGGGGCATGGATGACGCAGACGCCGGTGCGGTTCGCGATTCTTGGCTTTGGGTTTCATGCGATTCGTCGCCTGCTGCCTGCGTTTGAACGATGCGAAGAGGCGACGCTGACGGGGATGTGGCGGAGGGGCCAGGCGGCTGCGGCGAAGAACTGCGCGGAGTTTGGGATCGCTCACTGCTTTGCCACGCGGGAGGAGCTTTGCGCTTCGCCGGAGGTGGATGCGGTGTTCATTACGTCGCCGGATGCGATGCACTGCGACGATACGCTGCTGGCGCTGAAGCATGGCAAGGCAGTGCTGTGCGAGAAGCCGATGGCGATGAACTCGGCTGAGGCTGAGGAGATGGTGGCTGCGGCGAAGACTGCGGGACGGCTGTTTGGGGTGGCGCAGAACTTTCGTTTGAATCGCAGCGTGCAGTGGATGCGGGAGCAGATTGCGGCGGGAAAGATTGGGCAGCCGCAGTTGGCGCATGCGCAGTTCAGCTATATGGCGACAAAGGCTCCGCGGAGGTGGATTGCGGACCCGGCGCTGGCGTGTGGCGGGCCGATTGGGGATGTGGGGGTGCACTGCGTCGATGCGCTGCGGTTCGTGCTGGGCGCGGAGGTGGAGAGCGTGAGTACGCTGGCGCGGCGGGATGAGTCTTCGGGCGACGTGGAGGCGGTGGCTTCGCTGCAGATGGAGATGACGGGCGGGGTGTTGGCGAATATGACGACGAATGCGCGTGCGCCGTACCGGACGCTGGTGGAGGTGGTCGGGAGCGATGGCGTGATGATCGCCGAGAATGGGTTGACGGTGGATCGGCCGGTACAGGTTGCGGTGTGGCGGGATGGCAGTCTGGTGGAGACGGTTGCGATGGATAACGGCGATGCGTATACGCTGATGCTGGACAGCTTTGCGCAGGCGGTGCGCGGGGTGGGGAGTTTCGTGGCTTCGGGTGAGGATGGGGTTGCGAATATGCGGGTGCTGGATGCTGCTTATAAGAGCTGGCAGAGTGGGATGCGGGAGAGGGTTTAGGTTGTCACTGCTTTAAAGCGCCTGCGCGGCGGCGGTCACTTCGTGACTTTTATACCGCTTTGCGTGGGCCTCCCGTTGGTCGACGGAGAGATCTTTCAGGCGACCAGCGGGAGCAGCGACCGGAGGGGTATACCTATCACGAAGTGATCGCGGCCCGCGCAGGGCGATTGTTAGCGGAGAGCGGTTGCCAGGGCGGAGGTTCCGCCGTGATGGGCGACGGCGAGTTCGCGCTCGGGGCCGGCGTCGGATGGGACGTATCGCTTGTAGACGCTGATGTGGAAGCAGGACTGTTGGAACTCCTCTTCGACGTCGACCTTGCCCTCCTGCACGAGCGGGAGGAGGTATCCGCGCATCCAGGCGATCTCTGAGAGCGAGAGACCGTGCTTGGCGATGTCGATGGCCTGACCGGTGAGATGGGGGGAGGCGGTGTCGCCCTCTGCGGGGGCGGCGTTGCCGTTGATGTGGATGAGGTGCTGTTGGAACTCGACGGTGCGGACGGCGGAGTTGACCTGGAGCGGCGTGTGGAAGTGGGCGTAGTGGGCGCGGGCGAGGGTGGCGAGGAACTGCGCGGTCCAGGGACGGCAGAAGCGGCGGTTGGTGGGGAGGCGGTCGTCTACCTGGAGGGTGCCGTTCTCGGGGAGGGCCACGAGGAGGCGCTTGCTGCGCATGTCGAGGAGGTCGTCGTCGTCCTGGATGCGGTGGAGTCCGTCGCGGTCGGCGACTTCGTTCTGGTGGATGAGGATCTCGTGGGAGCCTTTGAGGGGTGGGGGGACGATGAGGCGGCCGCGTTTGTTGTATAGCTCGGGCAGGATGACGGGGGTGGAGGCGGCCTCTTCGATGCTGGCGAGCTGGGGCTTTTCGGCGGTGGGGCGGATGACGCTGACGACGGGGACGGGCTTGGCGACGGATGATGTGTGTCGCTGGGTTGGAGGGGGTGTTGGCGCGGGCTCGTCGGGGCGGGCGGTGCCGTGGATGGCTATGGCGGCTGGGATGGCTGGTGGGGTGGAGGCGGCTTTGAGGAAGTCGTCGGAGGTGGCCTGGTGATGGGTCTCGGCGATTGGCTCGGGTTCTGCTTCGACGGGGTTGCGGGTGGGGGTGCTGACGCGCTCGAGGCGTTGGCGGCGGCGCTTGGTGGTGTGTGCGGCGATGCGGGTTTCTGTGCGCTCTTCGGCGTGCCTGGTGTGGCGCTCGGCGGGTTGTCTCTCCGCGATGCGGGATGCGGTGGGGTGAGTGGGGCGTCCGGTTGCGGGGGTGTGGCGGTGGATGCTGCGGACTTCGTGCAGGGGCTCGGCGGCTAGCTTCTGGTGGGCGTGCTGCTTCGCGGAGGCTGCGGGAGCGGCCTTGCGGGCGGTACGATGCGTTGGTTTGGCGAGTCCAATAGCTGGCAGAAGAGACAAACCTGCGAGCGCCAGGAGGGCCGGGATTGAAGCGTTCGAGCGCATCATGATTTCAAGAGGCGCGGACGCCAGAGCAATTTCTACGCTAAATACTTGCTGGATATAGTGTAAGTAATCAGAAGGGTTCCGTGTACTCTTCGATTAACAGGGGAGTGTATGCGCAGTGTGGTGGTGGCGGGAGGCTTGGTGTTGCTGGCGTTGTTGGGGTGCGACTCGCGGGCGGGGAGTGTGGGAGATGCGGCGAAGGAGGATGCTTCGAAGCCGGAGTTTTATACGACGAGGGTGCGGCCGATTATGCGGGAGTACTGCGATCGATGTCATGGTGCGATGAATCATCGGGGCGGGTTGAGTATGTCGACGCGGGCGGGGATGCTGAAGGGTGGGCATAGCGGAGCGGTGGTGATTCCGGGGGATCCGGAGAAGAGTCTGCTGGTGCAGTTGATTCGGCATGAGTATCCGGCGAAGGACCCGAGGCCGATGCCGCCGAAGGGGGCGAAACTTTCGGATGCGGATATCGCTATTGTGGAGCGGTGGGTGAGGGCGGGGGCGATTATGCCGGTGGATGAGGATCGGTAGGTTGCCCTTCAAAGCTGCGCTATCCAACCTGAGGAAGAACAGGCAAAGGCAGAAGCAGATCCCTGCGGGATGACAAACAAAGGGACAGGCAACGACAACGACAAGAGCAACGGCAATATTTTGTCGCTTCGGCTTCGGCTGTCGCTCCGGCCTTCGGCAGAGCGGAGGGTGCTTTGTGGCTTGGTCTAGACGCGAGGCTGAAGCCTCGCTCTACCTCAAGTGCAAGGGGCAAGGGTAACGGGCAACGGCAAGAACAACCGCAGATCCCCTGCGGGGATGACAAGCATAAGGGCAAAACAAAGCAGGGCTGGAACTAGGTCGATACGCCCTAGTTGGGTTGGGCGGCCCAGGTTTGCAGGTCGGTTGGGGTGTGGAGGCGGTTCTGAAGTAGGGCGTCGAGCAGGGCGCGGGTGCGGACGGCGGAGAATGGGTGGTCGATGCGGGCGGGGGTGTGCTGGTTGGGGAGCTTGACTATGTAGCCGGGGCGGTCGTCGAAGGCGCCGTTGTGGCTGGCGGCTTGGTCTTCGTCGGTCCAGGTCATGGAATCTTCCCAGATGAGGGTGGTGCGCCAAGAGTGGTCTCCCATGACGACGAGGGTGGTGGAGTCCCACTGGTTTTGCTGCTCGAGGAGCTGGCGGACGTGGGCGAGGTAGAGATCGGCGAGGGCGAGGTTGTCGATGTACGAGGTGTGGTGAGTGGTGAAGGATTTGGTCTTGCGATCGTAGATGCCGAAGGGGTGGGGGATGGGCATGTGGAGGAAGAGGAAGTTGATGGAGGGATCGCTGAGCTGGGCGTCTCCGGCGGTGAGGAGGTGCCGGTAGTCGGCGGTGTGCTGGCGGATGTCGCGGGCTTCGTCGGAGGGTTCGCCGGGGCCGTAGCCGAAGAGGTGTCTGGTGTCGAGCCAGAGGCGGCGGAAGGGGCGCAGAAGATCGACGGCGAGGGTGCGGTTGGGGGAGAGGTTGGCGGGGGTGGACTCGCGGTAGGTCCAGAAGCAGTGGTCGAGGACCTCGGGGAGGATGCGGCAGTAGGGGTTGTACCAGCCGGCGAGGCCGGTGGTGTAGCCGGCGTCGATGGCGTCCTGAAAGACGGTCTGGTGCTGGTGGAAGCGGTTCCACTTGCCGGTGGTTGGGTCTTTTAAAGCGATGAGCATGCCGCGGGCGGAGACGTCGACGGCTTTGGAGGGAAGGCCGGTGAAGAGGGTGGGGAGGATGTAGCGGGTGAACTCGCCGGTGGGAATGGTGTGGGTGAAGATGGTGGACTGGGCGGCGAGTTGGTCGAAGGCGGGGAGTTTGAGGGCGGGGAAGCGGGTCTCGTAGAGCTGCTGGTAGGAGAGCTCGTCGAGGAGGATCCAGACGATGCGGGGGTGCGGCGGCTGGTTGAGCTGGGCGCGGTGAAGGACGGGGGAGGGGTTGAGGTGGCGGGCCTGCCATGCGCTCCAGAGGAGTTGAGCGAATATGAGCAGGCCGGTGAAGGCGAAGATGCCGAGGATGGCGGCGGCAGCGGGCTGGATGGAGTCGAAGCGCCTGAGGAATTTTTTCCAGCCGAAGGAGATTACGAGCAGGGTGAGGAGACAGAGGGCGGCGACGAGGTTGGTGATCCAGTCGGGGATCTCGGTGCCGGAGAAGTTGGCGATGGTGTGGAGAAGGATGGAGGGAAGAGCGAGGAGGAAGGCTGACCAGATGACGACGCGAAGACGTCCGGGGCGCTCGGCGAGCCAGAGGAGACCGGTGAGCAGGAGGGTGAGTGCGAGGACGTAGACGATGATGGGAACGATGACGGAGGAGGCCGAACCGATGAGGTGATAGATGAGATCGTGATCGGTGGAGATGACGGGGCCGGTGAGGTCAAGGAGATACAGGTTGGCGAGACCGAAGGCGACGATCGCTGGGTGGGTGAGCGGCTTGAGCGTACGCTTTTTTTCGACGACAGGAGAACCAACAGCAGGCATGCGCACAAGAATACTTCAGGCTCAGGATGGCGATGGACTTGGAGCAGGCGCGACCGTCTTGTTCATCGCATCTACTGGGGCACACCGAGAGAGGGTATAGGCTTCGGCTCTCTCGGTATCAATGTTCGGGGGTTCAGAAGCTGAAGGTTCAGGACTGATGGCTGGAGATGGTGGGTTGAGCCGTGGGACGAGACTTGGGCTCGGATCTGGTGAAGAGATTTTTTATGCTGCGGCGAAAGTAAAAGAGCGCTCCTGAGATGGCTGCGCTGACGCCCTGAAAGATGAGAAGTCCTGAGCCAGGATCGACGTATGCGTGGGCCTGACGCTCGAAGGCGAAGCTAAGCGCAATAAGGAGGAGCAGGGTGGAACCGAGATATTTCAACTTGAGCATCATTAGTTCCTCGAGAGGCAAATAAGCGGGGAGCCTCTTAGGTTGAAGACGAGAACGGTTGGCAAAAGTTTCGACTGTATTGTTTTTGATCTCTGCGGCCGATATTTCGGTGGGGGATTAGGCAGGTAATCAAAGTCGGCAGAATTTCAGCCGATGGGTGGAGAAGTGTACGATAACCGCGAACCACCAATCTATATTAGATATGGAGTGATCCTTTGCGCGTTGCTTCGTCCGCCGCTCTTTTTTCCGCAGTATTTTCCGTAGTGATGGTTGCAGGATCGACGACATTTGGCCTGGCCGCTTCCCCTGGTGAAGGACCTCATTTATTGCAACGGCCTGCGCTGAGTCAGACACAGATTGTGTTCAACTACGCGGGCGATCTGTGGAGCGTGGATCGTAAGGGTGGCCGTGCGAGCAGGCTGACGGTGGGTGTGGGGATCGAGACCTCGCCGGTGTTCTCGCCTGATGGTGGGACGATTGCATTTACGGGAGAGTACGACGGCAACGTGGATGTGTTTACGGTTCCGGCTGCTGGAGGGGTTCCGCACCGGGTGACCTATCATCCGTCGCAGGATGTGGCGGTGGGGTGGTCGCCGGACAGCAAGAATATTGTGTTTCGTTCGGACAGGCAGTCGACGAACAGATATACGCAGTTGTACGAGGTTCCTGTGGGAGGCGGGCTGGCGAAGGTGTTGCCGTTGCCGATGGCTTACCAGGGGCAGATCTCGGAGGATGGTGGGAGGATCGCTTATTCGCCGCTGGGTACCTCGTTCGGGTTTGACTACACGCGGTATGTGTCGTGGGGGAACTATCGCGGCGGGCGGGCGAGCACAGTTTGGATTACGGGGCTGAAGGATCTGGAGAGCGTGCAGGTGCCGCATGAGACGGCGTCGGACTTCGATCCGGTGTGGCTGGGGAAGATGGTTTATTTTCTCTCCGATAGGAACGGGCCGGTGTCGCTGTTTCGTTACGATCCTGCGACGAAGGCGGTGACCGAGTGTCTGCATGGAGGCGAGGGGAAGCGGGACATTCATTCGCTTGCGGCGGGGCCGGGTGGACTGGTGTACGACCAGATGGGGGAGATTTATCTGTATGACCCGGCGAGCGGTCAGGCGCACATTGTGCCGATCGATGTGACGGGCGATCTGCCGGAGGTGAGGCCGCGGATTGAGAGTGTGGGCGCGGAGATTGACCATGTAGGGATCTCGCCGACGGGGCTGCGCGCGGTGTTTGAGGCGCATGGAGAGATTTTGACGGTGCCGGCGAAGAAGGGGCCGACGCGCGATATTACGAATACGCCGGGTGTGATGGAGCGGAGTCCGGCGTGGTCTCCGGATGGGCAGTCGATCGCTTATTTTTCGGATGAGTCGGGGCTATATGACGTGCATGTGGCGAGTCAGACGGGAAGCGGTGCGGTGAGGAAGTTTCCTCTGGCGAAGGAGGCTGCGTACTACTTCGATCCGGTGTGGTCTCCTGACTCGAAGCTGCTTGCGTTCCACGACAACCGGCTGAACCTGTGGATGCTGGATACGGTGAGCGGTAAGGTGACGCATGTTGGCGAGAATGATTTTTTTGCGACGAACGATCGCGATATTGCGTGGTCTCCGGACTCGAAGTGGATCGCTTACTCGCAGATTGTGTCGAACCATCTGCATGCGCTGTTTCTGTACTCGGTGGAGACGGGGAAGGCGACGCAGTTTACGGCGCAGTCTGCGGACTCGCGGTTTCCGACATTTGATCGTGCTGGGAAGTATCTGTACTTTACTGCGAGCACGAATGAGGGTGGAAGCTCGGCGGGTCTCGATATGACGAGCGATCTGTTGACGTCGGTGCGGAGCGTGTATGCGCTGGTGCTGGCTGCGGATCAGGCCTCTCCGATTGCGCCGGAGAGCGACGACGAGAAGACGCCCGAAGAGGTGAAGGCGAAGGCGAAGGAAGATACGGATTCGACTCCGGCGGGCGAGGCGAAGGAGAGTGAGAAGGATAAGCCGGCTGCGAGCAAGACGCCGCCGCCACCGAAGCCGGTGCGGGTGGATCTTGCGGGGATCGAGAGCCGCATCGTTGCGTTGCCGTTGCCGACTGCGGACTATACGGCGCTGGTGGCGGGCAAGCCTGGGGTGTTGTATTTGCTGCAGACTCCGAGCGGCGAACGATTCACGCAGCGGCCAGATGTGCTGAGCAGGTTCGTCTTCGATACGCGCAAGACGGAGAAGCTGGCGGAGCGGGTGGCGAGCTTCGATCTCTCCGCCGACGGCGAAAAGATGCTGCTGGGATTGATGCCGGAGAGTCCGGCGGGACATTCTCCGGGTGGAGGGCAGCCGACGTATGTGATCGCTGCGGCGAATGCTCCTGTGAAGCCGGGCGAGGGTGTGGTGTCGCTGGGCGATCTTCAGGTGCGCATCGATCCGGCTGCGGAGTGGAGACAGATGTATCACGAGGTGTGGAGGGTGGAGCGGGCGTACTTCTACGATCCGAACTTTCATGGCGTGGATACGGTTGCAGAGGAGAAGAGGTTTGAGCCGTATGTGCAGTCGATCGCTTCGCGCACGGATCTGAACTACATCTTTCAGGAGATGCTTGGAGGATTTTCGGTGGGGCATCTGCGCGGGGGTGGAGGCGCGATTCCTGAGGCGAAGCGTGTGCCGGGTGGACTGCTGGGCGCAGACTGTACGATTACGGGCGGACACTATTGCGTGGCGAAGGTTTTTACAGGTGGAAGCTGGAATCCTGAGGACAAAGCTCCGCTGGCACAGCCTGGGTTGAATGTTCATGTGGGCGACTGCATTCTTGCGGTGGGCGGACAGGAGCTGAAGGCTGGGGACGATATTCAACGTCTGCTGGAGGGCACGGCGGGACATGCGATTGCGCTGCATGTGGCGTCGGCGAATGGAGGCGGTGCGCGGGACATTACGGTGGTTCCGATCAGGAGCGAGACGGAGCTGCGAAATCATGAGTGGATCGAAGACAACCAGCGCAAGGTGGATAAACTTTCCGACGGAAAGCTTGCGTATGTCTATCTTCCGGATACGGCTGCGGGAGGATTTACAAACTTCAACCGATTTTATTTTTCGCAGCTGGATAAGCAGGGTGCGGTGATCGACGAGCGGTTCAACTCGGGTGGTCAGGTTGCGGACTATGTGATCGAAGCGATGCAGCGGAAGACGGTTGGGTACTGGGCGCATCGGTATGGGGCGATTCAGAAGACGACGAACGCATCGATTGCGGGGCCGAAGGTGATGATCATCAACGAGGTTGCGGGCTCGGGTGGAGATGCAATGCCGTGGCTGTTTCATCAGGCGAAGCTGGGGCCATTGGTGGGCAAACGTACGTGGGGCGGACTGGTTGGCATCGGAGGGATTCCGGTGTTGATGGATGGAGGGAACGTAACTTCGCCGAGCTTCGGATATTTTTCACCGGAGGGGAAGTGGCAGATCGAAAACCATGGCGCGGACCCGGATGTGGTGGTGGAGCAGGATCCAAAGGCTGTGAGCGAGGGGCATGATCCGCAGTTGGAGAAGGCGGTGAGTCTTGCGATGGAGGATCTGGCGCAGCATCCGGTGACGGAGCCGAAGCGGCCGGAGTATCCGAACTATCACAAGAAGTAGGTTGGTTGGTTAGCGCTGTAACTTGCTAGGCCGCGAGCTTTCTTTCGAGAGTGCTCGCGGCTTTATGTAGCGACTGTGGTGCGTTAGGGCTTGGTGGGGGTTGCGGTGTGGGCCTGGACGAGCCACTTCTCGGTGCCGGGTTGACGAACCCAGATGGTGACGGAGTTGCTGTCGTAGCTCTTGGGATCGGGTTTCGCAGCGGTGCCGCAGTCGAACTGGCTGACGACGTGATAGGCCGTGGCGGCGGAGTCCGGCGTGAGAATACGGACTTGGAGATCCAGCAGATCGTAGGTTTGGAGCTTGCAGCGCTTGAGGTGAGCGAGTAGGGAGTCGAAGGCCTGGATATGCTCGTCGACCTGGATGAAGTCTGGGGTGAAGAGGCTTCGGACGGTGGCGAAGTCGCCCTCCGCCATGGTGGTCCAGAGATGCTGCTCCAACTTGACGACGTCGATAGGGGCCGGGGGGGTGCTCGCCGGTTGCGCTGAGGCGAACGCAGGGATCGTTACGGTTGCAAGAAGGAGGAGAATGGAGCGCATGGAGATATGTTAGCGCCTGTTCCTCCTCCTTGCAGTGTGGCGTTATTTGGTCGCGGCTTTGGCGGCTGCTTTGTCACCTACGTGCCGGATCGCCGAGTCGACGACCCCGTAGAGGAGGGCCTGATGATCTTCCTTGGTCTTCATCTTGATAAAGTTGCCTACGCGCTGGCCGGCTGCGGCATCGTCTGGGAGTGTGACTCCGCGGCTCTGAGCAGAGATGGAGGCGAGCTGCTGGATGATGTCGAAGAAGGTGGCTTCATCTTTGCCGGCGAGCTGCCAGCAGTCGGAGACGGTGCAGGTGAGGATCTGCTCTGTGCTCCAGTTATGGGGTGTGGAGTTTGCGGAGGGTGTGATGGTTGCGGTGGGAGAACTTGCGGGCTGTTGCGCGGAGACGACGAGTGAGGAAACAGCGAGAATGATGACTAAGGCGAGAGTGTGGATCGTGCGCATGGGATCGTTCCTTTTCTTTCTTCTGGAGATGGTGACTCTGAAGCGCAGTAAGAAGATCTAGTAGGGGCGTCCGTAGCGGTCGCGGCGGTTGTTCTGGGCTGCCTGTCCTATGACTGCGCCGATGCCTGCGCCTGCTGCGCCGCCGATGATGGTTCCCTTGAGTCCGCCGCCGAAGACTGCGCCCAGAACGGCTCCGCCACCTGCGCCGATGAGTGCGCCTTTGCCGGGCCCGATGCCGTTGTCCTGGCGGTGGTCGTCGTGGTAGCGGCGATCGTTATTGCTGTAGTAGTTGCCGCCATGGCCTCCGTGACGCATGCCGCTGTTGAAGTTGTTGTACTGGGCGTTCGCGGGAAGGAGGCTGGTCGCAAACAGGAGTGGGGCGATGAGGACCGCTTTTCTTAGCTTGGTCATGTTGAGCTTAGATGCAGGCGGTTGGTTGGAGAGATGCGATTAATATTGAATTTCAACGTCTTATAACGGTTTGGCAGACGATAGCTTAGTGAAGGGTTCGCCGAGAACTTGTTGCGCGGTGATAGTAATCTGCTGGGGTGTCAGCCGTTGATTATCGATGTTGATTTCTGTGGGGTGTTGGTCGTATGCTTCGCGTGTCTTCTTGTCCCCTTTCATGAAGAGATCGAGTGCAGAGCCAGGAGTGGAACATGGTTCGTGTCCTGAGATCGTTGCGGCGTACATCTCGCTCAACCTGCGTTGCGGTGGGTGTGGCCATTGTGTTGATTGGGGTGGGCGGGTGCAAGACCCAGGAAGATGCGTCGGCTGCTGCTGCGCAGATGGCTTCGACGTCGCATACGCTGTGTGATTATTACGAGGCTTTGGATCATGTGCTTGCTTCGACAGAGGACGCGTATGAGGCACAGAATGTGCTGCTCTCCGTACCAACTATGGATCTGACGGAGACGCGGGGGCAGATTCGACTGCGTGCGGAGCTGGCGAATATTGTGGGGGAAGTGGCTTCGCTCTTCCAGAAGATGACGACATCGTCTGCGGCGACGGATGCTTCGGCTGCTGCCGGCAAACTGAATGCAGAGATGGCTTCAATGAAGGGGCTGACGGCGAACGATGGCGAGACGAAGGCGGTTACCGTCGCGGTTCAGGCCATTGTTGCGTTGGTGGAGGAGCATAAAGAGGTTGAGGCCGCGAAGCAGGTTGCCATCCTTAGCCATGATCTGTCGGTGTTCTTCGAGTCTGAGAGGAAGGCGTATGACTCGATCAACGAGGCTTATCTGCTGACGGCGAAGACGGTCGCGCTGGAGCTGATGAAGACGAAGCAGGTGGATGCGAGTGGCGTGTTTGTGTCGTCGCTGCAGCCGTTTGGTCTGTCACCAGCTATTGGCAGACCGCAGACGAAGGAGGCGATGGAGCCTTATCTTACGGCGCAGATCAATGCGGACTACAAGCTGAAGATGGAGGATGCGACCAAGGCTACAGAGTCGCTGAGTGCAGCGTTGAAGGAGATGGATGCGCGTGTGAATCTGGTGGCTCATGACAAGCCGATGAGCTTGCGGCAAGAGCCGTTTTCATTGGCTGAGGTGAAGTCGTGGGTGGCTGAGATTAATAAGTAGCAGGAGGATGGTATGGGTGACGCGCTCGGGACGCTTGAGAGTATCTACTTCAGCTTCCAGGCTAATCTGGAGGATATGCTGGCGGCGTGTAAGACGCAGGCGGATCGAGATGCGATTATGTCGCAGTATGTTGCGGCGAGGCAGAACTATTGGCAGTGCATCGACCGGACGTTCCATAACGACGATCCTGTGGTGCAGTCGCTGGTGGCGGAGGCGAAGGCGGATATTGCGCAGCTGAATACGATCGACAACAGTCTGGGCGATATTGCGAAGGTGATCAACATTGCGACTGAGGTTGTTACGGTGGGATCGAAGATTGCGGCGAAGGTGATTACGCTTTAGGCGTGGATTTCGGTGCTGGCGCGAGGCGGGAAGATTGCATCTCATGTTGCTGGAGGTTCGACATGAAGGCTCTTCCGTGGATTCTTGCAGGTGTTGGCGTTGGTGCTGCGATTACGATTTTGCTGTTTAACTCGGAGCCGGAGTATGCCACCGGGTATGACGGGGTGGAGGGTGCGGCTCGGCGGAGCTTTGGCTGGGGTGCGAAGACGCAGGCCGAGGGCAAGGTGGGTTCGGTCGCGGGTGCGATCAAGGAGGGGGTTGGGCGGTTTACGGGTAATGCTGATCTGGCCGATGAGGGTACGGCGGACCGGGTGGAAGGCGGCGTGAAGGACGCCGTGGGCCGGGTCGGTCAGGCCGTTGGACAGACGATTCACGATCTGAACAAGTAGGTCCGGTTCCCTCGGTGGGGGTACCCCACCCCCCTGGGGGTTACCCGTGCTAACTGGTTTGATTTGTGCGAGATGTGATTTTTGGCGTCTCGCAAAATTTTCATTCCAGAGGGGTTACGGGTAAAAATCTGATTCTATTGGGGTTAGCGGGTTTGGTTGTGGTGTCGGAATATTTTGCCCCCTATATCTATTATATGGGTTTGGCGGGGGTGGTACGCCACGCGTAAGCCTTTGTAGGGTAAGGGTTTGCGGAGTTTGGGGCTTGACAGGTTTTGCGTGGGCACGAGGGCATACAAGGGGCTAAAGCCCCGCTTCCTGGTGGGTGGAGAGACCCAAGGCTAAAGCCTTGGGGTACCTAGAAGCAAAGGCTTGGGGCCAGAACCTCAAGCTCTGGTCCCCAAAGGCTCTATACGGATTTGTCAGACGGTATTTCGTGGTGGTTGGGTGGCGGGGAGTGGCGATTAGCTGGCTTTGTGGTGGTGGAGAGCGGCGCGTACCTTTTCGACGTGGGTGCCGTGGACGCGGATGGCTTCGTGGAGCTGTTGGCCGGTGACGCCGAACTCCTGGGCCCAGTAGTGGATGTCGGAGGACAACTTGGGGTTGATCTCTTTGGGGTCGTGGGGAGCCTTGGAGTGCTCGATGGGTTCTGCGCTTGCGATGATTTCGTCAGCCATGTCTTCGATTCCTCTTTCCGGTGGTGCTAGTTAGGTGGATGAGGATGGTGGGGTTGGGGATGTCCCTGTATGGGTGATTTGGACGGGGGAGGGTTCGTCGAGGAGGAGGTGACGGTAGGTGGACCAGGGCCAGTCTTCGGGTCTTTCGACGAGACCTCGGGTGACGGGATTGCGGTGCATGTACTTGATCTTTTCGACTCGCTTGTTGTGGGTGAAGACGTTGAAGTCGTAGTAGCGGGTCTGCCAGAAGGGTGTCGGGGTGAGGCGCTTGGAGACAGAGAGTTTCAGGGATTGGAGGGCTTTGGAGAGTGGGTGTTCGGGAGGTTCGCTGAGGAGCAGGTGGACGTGCTCAGGCATGACGACGTAGCCGAGGACTTCGAAGTGATAGCGTTTGCGGGTGAGTTCGAGGGAGTGCTCGAAGATGTCTCTGGAGGCGGGGGTGTTGAGGTGGGGTTCGCGGTGGTGACAACTGAAGGTGATGAAGTGGTCGTCGCCCTCTTGTTGGTATCGCTTGAGGTGGAGCGGCATGGGTGGGTTTAGTGTATCGGGATTTTCGCTGCCGCGAAAATTGCCCACCTTAGCGACGATGAGACTGTCGCGAAGATGGGGCACCCGGTTTTGTGGCGGTACTGACGACGTTGTCGCCCATCTCAACTTTCCCAAAACACACCCATTCGAGGTATAGGTTTCTCGTCCGCTTAGCGCTACTCTAAGTCTCGAATTGTGAGGTGTTCATGGTTTTCACGGTGATGGTCAGAAAAACTGGTGAGATGTTTGAGGTTGAAACTCAGTGCGATGGAGATGGCCAGAACCAGCGAAATGCCGACCCTGAAATTCTTTTGGATAAGTCTTACAGCGGTTACTTGTATACCGGCGCAAAAAAAGAAATTGAGGCGCAAGGTGAAGAAATATTCCTCTATACGGAACGAAAGAAGGCAACTTTCGCCGGAGACGAGCTAGAACTCCCAGACGTCCAACAGCCCATTCTTCCTATAAAACTTAGGCAACAGTCTGACGTTCCCCCAAGCATTGAGTAGTCACCCGCAGCAAACATTCATACCGTGCGAATGTTTGCTGCCGCAAAAAGATGGTGCATCAAGATGATGGTGAGATAGCCAGGATGATGTCAATTACCCATTTCTAGGAGAATTAGCGTGCTAGCCAGAAGGCAATCACTAATAATAGGACTCGTAGTGGTTTCTATTTTTGTGACAAGCTGCAAGAAGCCAGAACCTCAGGGTTATCGTGTCGTTGCTTATGACGGTAGAACAAAAGAATGGACGATCATAGACTCCGACATCGACAGCGAAACGAACAAAACACATAGGAAAAAACTTATAGTTGTCTGCAAATCCTATAAATTAGGAGACCATGATTTTTTAAAAGGCTCTGATGTCTGTGACCTACAAGTTGGACAATTAATTAGCACTTTTATTCCGAAGAAAGATGCAGATAGGGAGCATGTTTTTATTGATGCCTCGGATAACCAACTTTATATCGCCCGTGGAGACGGAGACCAGAAAATAGTACAGTTCTTCGACATCCTCAAATATGAGATGTTGCCGGACGAAAAGTAAGAAGTTTTTGCGACCACCCCAGGCAGTCGTAAGCGGTTAGTCGCAATAACTTCATTTTGTAACATTCCTAAACGAATTACTGCAGGAGGGTGCCTTCTTCGGGTTGGATTTTGGCTTCTTCCGGGGGGATGACTACGGCGGCGGCGACCTTGTCGTCGGCGTCGAGGTCGAGGAGTTTGACGCCGCTGGTGCTGCGGCCGGCGGCGCGGATGGATTTGGTGTCGATGCGGATGATCTTGCCGAACTGGCTGATGAGCATGAGTTCGCTGGTCTCGTCGACGAGGTTGATGCCGGTGACCTTACCGATCTTGGGGGTCGCCTTCATGTTGATGACGCCCTTGCCGCCGCGGGTCTGGAGGCGGTAGGCGTCGACGTCGGTGCGTTTGCCGTATCCGTTCTCGCTGATGGAGAGGACGAGGCAGGGGGTGAGGCCGAGCTGCTTGTCGAGCTTTTCGAGTTTGGCGGTGACCTCTTCGGAGACGACGGGAGCGGATAGCTCGGATGGGTCGCCGGAGAGCTCGAGCGGGGTGGCGGAGGTGGACTCGGTGGCCTCGCCGATGGCGGCTTCGACCTGGTTGGTGAGGCCCTTGGAGGCGGCGAGTTCGAGGCGCTGCTTGTTGCGTGCCTCGTTGGATGGGGTGACGGCGGCGCCGATGACGTAGTCTCCCTTTTTGAGGGAGATGCCGCGGTTGCCGGTGGCGGGGCGGCCCATGGGGCGGAGGTCGGTCTCGTTGAAGCGGATGGCCATGCCGTCGTGGGTGGCGAGGAAGATGACCTGCTGGCCGTCGGTGATGCGGGCGGTGATGAGCTCGTCGTCCTTCTCGATGTTGATAGAGATGATGCCGCGGGCCATGACGTTGGAGAAGTCCTTGAGCGGGGTCTTCTTGACGGTGCCGTTGCGGGTGGCGAAGAGGACGAACTTGTTGTCTTCGGCGAGGTCGCGGACGGGGAGGATGGTGACGACTTTTTCTCCGGGCTGGAGGGCGACGAGGGAGGCCATGGCCTTGCCCTTGCCTGCGGCGCCGATGTCGGGGACTTCGTAGACCTTGAGCCAGTAGACGCGGCCGGTGTTGGTGAAGCAGAGGAGATAGGCGTGGGTGGAGTCGATGATGAGCTGGGCGACGAAGTCCTCTTCGCGGGTCTTCATGCCGAGACGTCCGGTGCCGCCGCGACGCTGCTGTCTATAGATAGAGATGGGGGTGCGCTTGAGGTAGCCGGTGTTGGAGACGGTGACGGCGACCTGCTCGTCGGCGATGAGGTCTTCGAGCTGAAGCTCGGCGGTCTCGTCGATGATGGTGGTGCGGCGGGCGTCGCCGTACTTGTCGCGGATCTCGGTGAGCTCTTTGACGATGACCTTGCGGAGCTTTGCGGGAGAGGCGAGGATGGATTCGAACTCGGCGATGTTGTCGCGGACTTCGGCAAGTTCTTTGAGGAGCTCGTCGATGGAGAGCTGGGTGAGGCGGTAGAGCTGCAGCTCGAGGATGGCGTCGACCTGGCGGTAGCTGAGGATGAGCGTGCCGGTGGTGGAGAAGGTGAGGTCGACGTTGTACTTGGCTGGGTCGAGGGTGATGCCGGCGAGCTCGGTGCCGCGGAGGTTGATGCGCTTGTTGGAGAAGTAGCTGAAGAGGTTCTCGCGGGCGTCGGCGCGGCTGGTGGACTGGCGGATGATGCGGATGACGTTGTCGAGGTGATCGAGCGCGATCTGGTAGCCGAGCAGGATGTGTTCGCGGTCGCGGGCCTTGTTGAGGAGGAAGGCGGTGCGGCGGCGGACGACTTCGGTGCGGTGGTCGAGGAAGGCGCGGATAGCCTGGTCGAGCGGGAGCTCCTTGGGCTGACCGTTGTGGACGGCCAGAAAGATCATGGAGAAGGAGTCCTGCATCTGGGTGTGCTTGTGAAGCTGGTTGAGGACGATCTGGTGCTCGGCGCCGCGCTTGAGGCCGATGACGATGCGCATGCCGTCGCGGTCGGACTCGTCGCGGAACTCGTCGCGGGCGATGTCGGTGATGATGCCCTCGTTGACGAGCTCGGCGATGCGCTCGATGAGCTTGGACTTGTTGACCTGGTAGGGGATCTCGGTGACGATGATGGCCTGGCGTCCGCCGGAGATGTTTTCGATGGAGGCCTTGGCGCGCATCATGAAGCGACCGCGGCCGGTGCGGTAGGCGTTGGGGATGTTGGCCTTGCCGAAGAGGAAGCCGCCCGTGGGGAAGTCGGGGCCGAGAACGTGCTCGAGGACGAGTTCGAGGTCGGGGCGGTGGTCTTGCGGGGACTTCGAGAGCAGCGCGATGCAGGCGTTGACGACCTCGGTGAGGTTGTGTGGCGGGATGTTGGTCGCCATGCCGACGGCGATGCCGCCTGAGCCGTTGACGATGAGGTTGGGGATGCGCGCGGGCAGGACGGTGGGCTCGAGGGTGGACTCATCGTAGTTGGGTGCGAAGTCTACGGTGTCGGAATCGATGTCGGCGAGCATCTCGCTGGCGATGCGGGTGAGGCGGGATTCGGTGTAGCGCATGGCCGCGGGTGGGTCACCGTCGACGGAGCCGAAGTTGCCCTGGCCGTCTACGAGTGGGTAGCGGAGGCTGAAGGGTTGGGCGAGGCGGACCATGGTGTCGTAGATGGCGGAGTCGCCGTGGGGATGGTAGTTACCCATGACGTGGCCGACGACCTTGGCGGACTTGGTGTACTTCTTGTTGAACTGGAGGCCCATCTCCTGCATGCCATAGAGGATGCGCCGGTGGACGGGCTTGAGGCCGTCGCGGACGTCTGGCAGGGCGCGGCCGATGATGACCGACATGGAGTAGTCGAGATACGACCGACGCATCTCCTCTTCAATATTGATAGAGAGCATGAAGGCGGCGCCGCGGCCCTGGACGGTGCTGGGGGGAGTGCCGTCGGGGTTTTCGGGGTTATTCGGGGGCGTGAGGGGGAGTCCGGGGTTCTGTTCGTCTGCCATGGGTTTATGTATCTATTATAGATGGTTTGGCTGGCGAGAGCCGGGGCATTGAGGTGGCAGATCCTGAACCCTAAACCAGGGTCCGATTGGGTTATATCGGCGGCTGTCATGGGCGATTCTGATTCGATCGTGTTGGGGCTCGGCCTTTACGCGGATCATCGGCGGGCGATACAAGGCGCTCATCGATAAATACTAAATTTGGAATAAAGAATCTTGGAATTCATAAAACAGTGAATGGTCTGCCTGGTAGCGGTTTTGGCTGTTGTTGTTAAAGCACTGATAAAAACAGGCTTTGATAAAATTTATATCTTTCTTTCCGTTTGGCCCTCCATGTGCTATCCCACTTTCAGATAATATTCCGTGACAAAACGTGACGTATTCGAATTTAGCGATAGAGTCGAAGCCGCTCACAGGAGAACAGGGACAATGAAGAAGTTTTTGACATTGATGACGTTGTTATTCGCCACCGCGTTTCTGGGCTACGGACAAGCGACCTCCGTGAACGGCGGCGCGATTCAGGGAAGCATTACGGATCCCAGCGGAGCTGTTGTTCCAGGCGCGACCGTCACCATCAAAGGTACGGATACGGGCTCTTTGAAGACAACGACTACGGACTCGGCTGGATTCTATAGCGTCGGCCCTCTAAATCCCGGACCATATACTGTCACTATTTCTCGCTCCGGCTTTCAACAGCTGGAGGTCGCGACGACTGTACACACCGGTACTGCGACACCTGGAAGCTTCAAACTGACCCTAGGGTCCTCGACCGAGACGGTTGAGGTCAACGCTGGAGCGCTTCAGGTGAATACGGATCAGATCGGTGTTGCGGGTATCGTCAACCGCGAACAGATCGACTCTCTTCCGGTCAACGGCCGCGACATTCTAGACTATGCCCAGCTTCAGCCTGGCGTTGTTCTTCAATCCGGTCAGAGCTTCGACCCTACCAAGGCCGGTTACTCTGCCATCTCGGTGAGCGGTGTCGGCGGACGTACGACACGTATTCTTCTTGACGGTCAGGACATCACCGACGAGACCGTCGGTACCACGATCTACAACGTACCATCCGGTCCAGTCGAAGAGTTTCAGCTCAATCGCTCCACGCAAGACGTCTCTGGTTCGGTAACCTCGACCGGTCAGGTGCTCGTCTCGACTCGAGCGGGTACTAACGCATTCCACGGAAATGCTTTCTATAACTTTCAGGATGCGCGTGCGGGCGCAGCAGACGTTGGAGGCCTAGAGGCTCCCTTCCAACGCAACCAGTTCGGCGGCTACGTCGGCGGTCCGATTATCAAGGACAAGCTCTTCTTCTTCGGCGGTTTTGAGCGCATCCTGCAGCATGAAGAGGACGTTGCACTCGGCGCCAGCCCGGTCTTTCAGCCCATTCTCAGCCAATTTCCTTTCGTTCCCGCTCCGTTTACGGACAACTTCAGCATGGCACGCCTGGACTACCAGGGGCCCAAGGGAATCCACTTCTTTGTACGTGGCGTGTATAGCGTCAACTCCGACCTAGCTACCTTCGGCCTCACTCCTTATCAGCTCTATCAGAACAGGGATAATGTCCCGGGTCTGGTTGGTGGTGCAGACTTCACCACTGGTAAGTTCACGCACTCCTTCCGTGGCGGTTATGAGAAGTTCCATAACCTGCTCGAGGATGGTACTGCGGCGGCTGGCAGCTCCATTTACAATCCCTCGGGACCCGCCGTGGGCGGCAGTCTCACGCTGGCCGGCAGCTTGAACGCTGGCCCCAATTACCTCGCACCGCAGGGTACCTTCCAGACCGACAAGCAGTTCCGTTATGACGGTACCTGGACCAAGGGAGCGCACACTGTCAAGTTCGGTTTCGACATGAACCGTCTGGCCAGCGGCGGCTTCGCTGAGTTCTTCGGAGCATCTCTCTATTCTGACCTGAGCGCTACCACTCAGAATCTCGCGCCGGGTGGAAATATAGCTAATCCGCTTGACTATATTGCGTCCTACTACTACATCGGTAACGGCAATAGCCTTTTCTCCGAGCGTCCCGGCTTCGGCCTAGCTGGAGGTCTTACCCCTAGCTGGCGGTTTGCAACCTACATTGCCGACACCTGGAAGGCAGCCTCGTCCTTGACGCTTACTGCTGGTCTACGTTGGAGCGTCGATACCGACCGCGCCAACCAGGACCTGGCTACACCCCTCTGCTCGAGCGTAGATCCATCGCTCCAGTTTGCCGGATGCACGGGAAACACTCCGCTGTTTGACCAGTATCAAGCTGGCCTCGGTGTAAGAACCCATCAGCCTTATGCCAACTTTGGGCCGCAGTTCGGATTCAACTTCAGCCCCGGAGATCATAAGACGTCCCTTCGCGGCGGAATTGGTATCTTCTACGAGAGCAGCGTCTTCAACAACACTGGTAACTCACGCACCGAGTCTGTTAATTCGGACTTCCCGTCTCAAAATGAGGGTCTCGCACAACAGGGGGCATCGAGCATCTCTCTGCCGGGCTACGGCGTAGTCTCAGCAGCGCCAGACGGAACTCCGGTCTCGACGATCCTTAGCGAGTCGATAGGCAAGGCGGCGCCAGAACTTAACGCTATCAAAGCTGAATATCAGGCGAAGGTAGCGAATGTTCCGGGTCCCAATCCCTCTTACATCGGCACTGGAAGTGGACTGTATGCAAATAATATTTACGCGGGTCCGTACAAGAGCCCGTACTCCATTCAGTTCAATGGCGGGATTCAGCGTGAGCTTAGCAAGGGCTTAATCTTAAGCGCCGATTATGTCCACAACGCAACGCTAAAGATTCCACTCACGCAGGATGTCAACCATAACGGAGCAGCCCGTACGCTCAATACTGCTGCCGCGACAAACGCGATTGCTGTTACAACCGCGAGTCTTGGATGCGCTGGTGGAGCTTCTTCGGCGGCTATCACTTGCGCCATCGCTGCAGGCGCCAAGATCGGTACCTTCGCGCAGGCTCAGTATGATGCAAACGGCAATCCTCTCTCCGGAGGTCTTGATTCTGGAGCTGTTTCTCTTGGCGGAGTCGCAGCCTCGTACGCTGGTTTCACCCCAGCTACGGGCGCAGCGTTTCCGGGTACCAACCCCAACGTTGGCTCAGGTAAGTTCATCCTCCCGATCGGACGTTCTGGATACGATGCTCTCCAGGTGGTTCTGCAGCAGCAGAAGTCCCATCCAGCTCCGGGCATTGTAAGCAGCAACGTGCAGATCTCTTACAATCTCTCCCGCATTGTTAGTGGTAACGCCGGGACCAACCCCTCCGATCAGTTCTTCGGTGGAGCTCCTTCGTTCGATAACGATGATCCCAATCGTTACCTCGGCCGTAGTCCTCTCGACCATACCAACGAGTTGAGTTTTGGTGGCAGTCTCGCAATCAAATATGGTTTACAGGTTGCAATGATTGGTCACTTCTTCTCCGCTCCTGCTACCTCTCTTACTCTAGACACAACGCAGGGAACGACGGGACAGATCTTCCAAACGGACGTGGACGGCGACGGGAGTGTAGGCGATCTGGTCCCAGGGACCAATGTTGGGTACTATATGCACCAGATCAAGGGTGGAGGCCTCAACAAGCTGATCAATAACTACAACGCCACCATGGCCGGTACGCCGACTCCGGCAGGTCAGGCACTGATTGCTGCTGGTCTCATGACTCAGGCGCAACTTGTCGCTTTGGGTGGAGTTCAGCAGCCATTAGCTGCCGCTCCTTCCAAGCCGTTGAGCGACGCTGCTCTTCGTACATTCGATCTCAGCGCGAACTACCCGATCAGACTCAGCCGAGTGCGTGAAGGTCTGAGCATCGTCCCTGGAGTTGCCATGTACAACGTATTCAACATGAGCAACTTCGGACCTATTGATGGCATCGTCGGCAATGCAACGGGCGTTCTGTTGAATACTGGTGATGCCAATACGCCGGGTTACTACAATGGGCCGAACAATCAGGGCGTGCTCAACGAAGCACGAACCACGCGTAACTCAGGTACCTTCGATCAGGGTGGCCCGCGTACGACGGAGTTCCAGCTGAAGGTGAACTTCTAACCTACGATCAACTAACTTGCAGTTGGTTTGTTATTCAAAGTGGAGACTTCGGTCTCCACTTTTTTTGGTCTGTGCGATTGTGTTGGGAGATTGGTTTGGGCTTGGTTTATGTGATCTTGAATAAAGGACTGGATTTGTCGGATATATACTTGATATGCGACCGTCTCTGTCGTATATTCGTTTTATCGCAGTTTTAGCAGCAAAAATATGTGTTTGGGATTGGAGAGCGATGGCCAGATCCCCGCGGATTATCTCTTGGCGGAGACCGCGAGGACCTGGAAGCTACAGCCGAAGAGGCCGTAGGCTGCCTGCATTATAAGGTTCGCCTTCCGGGCTGTTCAACTTCGGTTCAAAACTCCACTCAATCAGGGAAGTGCCTCGAGTTTTTGTTGGCTGAGATTATTATCCAGCCGGACTTCGAGGGTTAGCGGTCAAGGACGAGGTGCGTTTGTTTTTGCCTCGCATTGTCTGCTGTGGATGGACTGTAGAGGGCTGGCGTTGTTCTGGATTGTTGTTCTGGATTGTTGTCCTGGATCTGTTGTCTTGAGATTTGTTTGCTTGATCCTAGAACGCGACTGGCCCCTGCCGAATTTGGAATGGACTTTGAGGAGAACGCAGCTATGAAGCACAAGGCTCATAAGACGGCGGCAGGCAAGAACCGGGCGATGTTAGGACGAGGACGCGGATGGATCACCGTGGGGACGCTGGCGGCGTATGCGGCTGCGGGTGGGACGAAGTCGGCGCTGGCATCGGCGGTGAAGACGGATCCGACGGCTGCGGACGGGGCGGGATCGACGCTGCCGTTGAAGCGGTTTGATATCCCTGCCGGACCGTTGGACGCGGCGGTGAAGGCGTATGAGCATGCTACCGGGCTGACGGTGAAGATTGTGCTTCCGGCGGGGACGCTGGCGGGGTTCAACTCGCAGGGAGTGGTGGGGCTGTATCGCGAGGATGAGGCGCTTCGGCTTCTGCTGGATGGGACGGGGCTGAACTATCGAGTGGAAGATGCTGCGACGATGCTGGTCGGGGTGCAGTCGAAGGACACGATATCTGTAACGGACTCTGTGACAAATTCGGTTTCGCTGACGAAGTTTCCGGAGCCGCTGCTGGATACGCCGCAGAGCATCAGCGTGGTGCCGCAGTTTGTGATGCAGGATGAGGGTGTTTCGACGCTGAAGGACGCGCTGCGGAATGTGCCCGGCATCAGCATGGCGGCGGGTGAGGCGGGAGCGCAGGGAGACAATCTGACCATCCGGGGATTTACGGCGCGGAACGATATTTTTCTCGATGGCGTTCGTGACTTCGGCAGCTACTATCGCGACTCGTTCAACTACGAGCAGGTTGATGTGCTGGAAGGGCCTGCCGGGGTTGAGTTTGGCCGTGGTGCTACGGGCGGCGTGATCAACCAGGAGAGCAAGGTTCCACAGGCGCAGCAGTTCGTGCGGGTGCAGGCGCAGTTTGGTACTGATTTGACGCGGCGCGTTACGGCCGACATCAACGAGCCGGAGATGGATGTGCTCGGCGGCACGGCGTATCGCGTGAATGTGATGGCGCAGGAGGGCGGCGTTGCGGGACGCGACTATGCCGAGGTGAGGCGGTTCGGACTTGCGCCTTCGGTCTCGATCGGCATGAACACGCCGACGCGGGCGACGCTGAGCTACTTTCACATTACGGAGAGCGATACGCCGGACTACGGTCTACCTTGGTTCAACAACAAGCTTGCGCCAGGTTCGATACGGCATAACTACTATGGCTTTCCCGATGAGAACTACCTGAAGACGAACGATGACATTCTGACGTTGAAGGTGGAGCATGAGTTTTCGCCGAATCTGAATCTGCATATGATTGCGCGTGCGGCGAACTATCCGCGGCAGGCGCAGATTACGGAGCCGCAGATCTGCTCGAACGCTCCGCTGAGCGTACCGGTAGGCGGGTTTGTATCCAGCCTGCCGACGTCCGCGGTGAATACGGCGTTGCCCTGTGCTTACACGGGCGCGAGCGATCTGAGTTCGATCATCGTGAATCGAAATCAGATTCAGACAAAGAGCGTCGAGGGCGATCTCTGGGACCAGACCGAAGTGACGGCGCGATTCAACACCTTTGGTATACGTCATGCCCTGGTGGCTGGAGTCGAAGGCGGACAGGAGATCTCGAATCCGATTCGCTACAGCTATACCATCAACAAGATCAACACGGTGCCGACGGCTATGTTGATCGATCCGAATGCGCAGCAGCCGTTCGGGGGCACGGGGTATATCTCTTCGGTGGTTCATACGAAGTCGGATAGTGTGGGGCTGTACTTTGTCGATACGATCAAGCTGGGTCGTTTGTTTGAGTTGAGCGGAGGCGTTAGATGGGATCGCTTCGACACTGGCTATAACCTCTATCAGCCAACGCCTCCTGCGGGTGCGACGGTGACGGCGAACGTTCCGCCGATCAGCCGTATCGATGAGCAGCCAACGTATCGGGCCGCGTTTGTGTATAAGCCATCGACGCATGGAAGTTTCTACTTCGACTATGCGACGAGCTTTGATCCTGCGGCGGAGTCGCTTAGTTTGAGCATTGGGCTGGCGAACAGCTCGGCTGCGCCGGAGGAGAACGAGACGTATGAGGCGGGCGCGAAGTGGAGCTTCCTGAACGAGCGGCTGCTGATGGAAGGAGCATTCTTTCACACGGAGAAGGACAATGCGCGCGAGACCGATCCGACGAACTCGAACAACATCGTTGCGGCGGGAAATCAGTTGGTGAAGGGCGTGCAGTTCAGCGTGGTGGGACGGCTGCCCGAGGGTATGGACGTGGTGGCGGGATATGCGTATCTCGACAGCGACGTTATCTTCTCGAAGTTCTATCCGACGTCGGTTGGATTTCCGCTGGCGAATGTGCCGAAGCAGACGTTCAATCTGTTCATCACACATCGGCTGGGTTGGCATCTGAACGGCGGCGTGGGCGGGAACTATGTGGGCAGCCGTACGGCGAGTTCGACAGTGCCGTTTGTGCCGACGAGCTATGGACCGGCGCAGACGTTCGCGCCTGGCTCCGCGCCTTGCGGGGTGACGGTGACGACGTGCTATGAGGTGCTGTCGACGGCGATGAAACAGGTGCCTGGATACTGGGTCTTCAACGCGATGGTGCGACGGCCTTTGACCGACAGGCTGGAGCTACAGGCGAATGTGTATAACCTGTTGAACCGGTACTACATCGATCTGCCGCATCCGAGTCACTTGATTCCGGGAGCGGGAGCGAGCGCTCTGATCGGTGTCAACTTCAAGTTCTAAGGTTGTGGGTGGATGGAGTGAGTCGGCTGGATATACTCTGGCCGACTTACTTTTGCATGTAAGGATCGGTTGCAGGTGAGTTCCAGGTGAGAGGATAGTTGCGATGCTGATTACGATTCCGGATGTGTTGAGTGCGAGTGAGGTAGCGCAGGCGCGTGCGGCGCTGGATGCCGCGGAGTGGGTGGACGGCAAGGTGACGGCCGGCTACCAGGCGCAGAGCGTGAAGGCTAATCTGCAACTGCCGGAGGGTCATCCTGTGGCGGTGAAGCTGGGCGAGGTGGTGCTGGGTGCGCTGGCGCAGTCGCCGTTGTTTATGTCGGCGGCGCTTCCGCTGCGGGTGTTTCCGCCGATGTTTAATCGGTATGCGGGTGGAGGACACTTTGGCACTCATGTGGACACGGCGATACGGGCGAATGCGACGACGGGGCAGAGGATCAGGACGGATGTCTCGGCTACGTTGTTTCTCTCTGCACCGGAGGAGTATGACGGCGGCGAGCTGCGCGTGGAGGACACGTATGGGGTGCACAGCGTGAAGCTGCCGGCGGGGCATATGGTGTTGTATCCGGCGACGAGTCTGCATCGGGTAGACCCGGTGACGCGCGGGGCGAGGGTGTCGAGCTTCTTCTGGGTGCAGAGTATGGTTCGCAGCGATGCGGACAGGACGCTGCTCTACGATCTGGATACGGCGATTCAGCGGCTGGCGGTGGATGTGCCGGGTAATGCGGCTGGGGTGAAGTTGACGGGGGTGTACCACAACCTGCTGAGGCGCTGGGCGGAGATGTAGTGGCTTGGGATGTAGTGGTGCACAAGGGCGGGGCGGTCGTTTAGGATGGAGCGGCCTATGAAAACTCAACCGCGACGTTCTACTGTGATTGCCGGAGTCTGCCTTCTTCTGCTGGTGTTTGGATTGCAACTTGCCCTGACGGTGCGACAGGAGTCGCTGACGTGGGATGAGGGTGACCACATCTTCGCGGGCTATGAGTCGTGGAAGACTCATGACTACGGGCTGAATCCTGAACACCCTCCGCTGATGAAGATGCTGGCTACGGTGCCTCTGCTGGGACTGCCGTTGAAGGTGCCGGTGCTGCAGCATCGGTTCTTCAAGGAAGAGGCGTACATGAGCGGCAAGGCGCTGCTGTTCGGCAACGCGCCGCAGTACAGTGCGGAGACGCTGACGTTCCGGGTGCGGCTGGCGGCGGGGATTGTGGCGATTCTGCTGGGGCTGCTGGTGTTTCTGGCGACGCAGGAGATGTTTGGGGTGTGGGCGGCGTTTGTTGCGCTGGTGGCGCTGACATTCGAGCCGAACATACTGGCGCATGGGGCGTTTGTTACGACGGATACCGGGGTCTCGTGTTTTTTCTTTGCTTCGGTGTATGCGTTTTATCGGTACTGCAAGGTGCCGACGGTGGGCAGGCTGGCGTTGACGGGGCTGGCGGCGGGGTTGGCGCTGGCGAGTAAGCACTCTGCGGTGTTGCTGCTGCCGATGCTGGTGTTGCTGGCTGGGTGCGAGGTGGCGTTTCGGTTTGATTCGACTGCGGCGGAGGGGACGCGGGCGAGGCGTGGGGTACGGATGATTGGCGCGCTGGCTGCGATCGGCGTGATGGCGGTGGCGGTGCTCTGGGTGTTCTATGGATTCAGGTACAACGCGCGGCCGGATGGGCTGCGGCTCGATCCTACGCTGGCGGAGTATGTGCTTCCGCTGAAGCCGATGGAGGCGAAGGGGATATTGTTACTCGCACGGTTTCATATTCTGCCGGAGTCGTATCTGTATGGGCTGGCGGATGTGCGGGCGATGGCGAATGGGATGCAGAGCTTCATCTTCGGTAAGGTGTATGAGCATGGGGTATGGTTCTACTTCCCGGCGGTGCTGTTGATCAAATCGACGCTGGGCTGGCTGGCGATGGTTTTGGTTGCGGCTGGCGCGGTGGTGGTGGGGCGTTTTCGACGGTGGCGGGAGATCTTGTTTTTGATGATTCCGGCGGCGCTGTATTTGGTAGTGGCGATGGGGTCGAGCCTGAACATCGGGTCGCGGCATATTCTGCCGGTGTATGTGTTTCTGACTGTGTTTGCGGCGGGTGGATGCTGGGCTTTGGTGGAGTCGAGTGTTGGCAGGAGCGGAGTGGAACGCGGCGGATGGAGTCGTGGGTGGGGGATTGCGGTTGGCGTGCTGCTGGCGATGCATGTGGTGTCTTCGGCGTGGGCTTATCCGAACTATATGGCGTATGCCAATGAGGCGTGGGGTGGGCCGAAGCAGACGTATAAGTATCTGACGGACTCGAATGCGGACTGGGCACAGCAGTTGCTCGCGGTGAAGCGGTACACGGATGAGCATGGGATCAAGGAGTGCTGGATCGCTTACTTCGCCGATCCTTTTCTTGAGACGAAGGACTATGGGATTCCGTGCAAGGCGCTGCCGGTGTATGACTCGTATGTGTCGACTGTGCAGCATCCGGTGCCGGCGACGATTACGGGGCCGGTGTTCATCAGCGCGGGGGATCTGTATGGGTTTGAGTTTGGATCGAAGGTGCTGAATCCTTACCAGAGGTTTGTGGGGGTAGAGCCGGAGACGCGGATTCAGGATGGTGTGATGGTGTACGAGGGGACGTTTGCGGTGCCGCTGGCGTCGTCGCTGAGCTTTGTGCAGGAGTCGAGTGCGCGGTTGAAGGCGAAGGACACTGCGGGGGCGGTTGAGGCGGCGCAGCAGGCAGTGGCAATTGCGCCGGATGGGTTCGATCCGCTGGTGGCGCTTGGGGATGCGCTGGTAGCGGCGGGACGCGGGGCGGAGGCAAGGGCGGCGTATACGCGTGCACTTGATGTGGCGAAGACGATGGAGCCGGAGGCGCAGGATGTGTGGGCTCCGGTGGTGCAGAAGAAGATGGCGGGTTTGTGATGGGCGCGAGCGTCTTCGACTCTTTTGTGTGAGGTGGTGCTGGCAGGGTTGGTAAGCATGGTGGGAAAGGTGTGGACTCGGGCAGGGGTTGGGGGGAGAATGTTGGAACTCGCCATCTGGAGGCCGCTATGCGACAAGGACTTCGGGCCCCTCTTTTTTCTTTTTTGATTCTGGGTGTGTTGCTGTGCGGGCGGGCGCGGGGTGATGCGTCGGTCGGGGTGGTGCCTGCGCGTGGTGGGATGGGAACTGGAGCGGGGTTGCAGGACGCGCCGGGGATCTCGTGCGATGTGTCGAACACGGTTGTGTATCCGGGAGTGCAGGCTTTTGTTAAGGCTCGGGTGGCGAGTAAGAACGGAGGTCCGTTTCGATACAGCTTTTCGAGCAGCATGGGCAAGCTGGTGGTCTTTGGACTGGATGGGGAGAATGCAGTGCTGGATACGGCGGGGATGACGCCGGGGCCGATTCGTGTGACGTGCGAGGCTACGGATGCGAAGGGGCGTAAAGTTTCGGCGGTGAGTGTGATCAACCTGGCTCCGTGGCCGGTGAAGGGAGCGGAGAGTTTGTCGGCTGCTGAGCTACAGCGGCGGCAGCGTGCGATGGAGTTGCAGTTCGAGATATCGAGGCTGCAGCAGGAGATGGCGGAGGCAAGGATGGCTGCGTCGCTTGACTCGCCGGGCGAGGCTATGAAGATGGAGAGCAAGCTGAACGAGCTTCGGGCGCAGCAGGCTGCGTTGAATGTGCCGGGTGCTCCTAGTGGTGAGGGTCGGCCTGCGGGTGTGGGCGGGCCTACATCGAATGCGGAGCGGCCTACGACTGATGATGGGCGTCCACACGATGCGGCTCGGACTCCGTTGCCGAAGCATGATGCGCCGCCGGGTAAGGAGAAGCCTCAGACCGGTACGGGGAAGCCTGTGGGGCAAAGGGGTGATGCGGCTGCGGATGGTGTTTACGCCGAGGTGCTGACGATTCAGAGGTGGGAGTCGCAGTTGAAGATGGGGAGGATGGACTATCTGTTTCCGGCGAAGGTGTCGTTGCCGGGTGCGTTTGCGGCGAGTGTTCTGGTGCATGGGTATGAGGATGTGGCGGCGCACGTGGAGGCGGGGGCGCAGTCGGTGGGGCTGAAGGTGTCTCCGAGGATGCGCGTGGAGCTGAGTTCGGATCAGCCGGATGAGTTCAAGATTGAGCCGAGCCAGGCGGACCCGGTGCAGGTGGTGCCGATTGATGGAGCGGCGGAGTGGCGATGGAGGGTGACGCCGCGAGAGCCAGCGCAGGATGGGACGCTGACGATACGAGCGGTGCTTGTGTATCCGGAGGGGGCGAATAAAGAAGACATTCAGCTGCCGAGTAAGACGGTGCATGTCTCGGTGCAGGTGGGCAGCGTTTGGGAGTGGATGAAGTATCTGTTCTGGAACGATCCGGTGGGGCTGGTGAAGTATCTGCTGCCGGGTGGGGCGGGGTTTGCGTTTGTGGCGGGGCTGGTGGCTTGGTGGTGGAAGCGAAGGCATCCGGCGGAGAAAGACGAAGAGAAAGATAAAGAGTGAAGAGACGACCGCCGCGGCTGTGGGATGCTGAGTCGCGGCGGTCGTTTGGTTATGGTTATTCGGGTTTGTCGAAGACTTTGTCCTGGTAGGCCTTTTGGAGGATGGAGAAGGCTTGCTTCTTTTGTCCCTGGTCGGAGACGAGGCCCTTGCGGTTGAAGTTGTCCTGGATGCCGGTGTTGAGGCGACGGGGGGAGCGGAAGTCCATGAGGATCCATGGGCTGGTGCCGGAGAGCTGCGGGATGCGGCGGAGCATGGCGATCTGGTGTTTGTAGAGCTCGGCCTGATACTCCTCGGTCCAGATGGCGGGGTCGGTGGTGCCGGCGGGTGCGTGGTTGCCGAAGCGGGCGTCGCCGCCCCACTCGGACATGATGAGGGGCTTCTGGTAGTGGATGTCCCAGGTGGTGTGGTCGATGCCGGCGAGTTTTTGCTCGTACCAGCCGACGTACTCGTTGGTGCCGATGACGTCGAGGGCTTTGCCGAGCGGGTCGTCGACGATCTTGGTGGTGCCGGTGCCGTCGGGATTCTTCTCGGTGCGGACGAGGAGGGCGGCGGTGACGAGGCGGGTGGGGTCGAGCTGGCGGGTGAGGTCGGCCAGGGTGGTGAGGTACTTGGTGCGGGCTTCGTTGTTGGGGGTTTCGTTGGCGACGGACCAGAGGACAATGGAGGCTTTGTTGCGGTCGCGGCGGATCATCTCGGAGAGCTGCTGTTTGGATTTGGCGAGGACGGCGGGGTTGTCGAACTGGAGCGCCCAGTAGTCGGGGATCTCGGACCAGACCATGATGCCGAGGCGGTCGGCGGCGCGGGTCATGCGTTCGTCGTGGGGGTAGTGGGCGAGACGGATGTAGTTGCAGCCTAGTTCTTTGGCCCAGCCGAGGAGGGTGTCGACGTCTTTTTCGGAGTAGGCGCGGCCGGTGCGGTAGGGGGCTTCGGCGTGGACGGAGACGCCGCGGAGGAAGACGGGTTTACCGTTGAGCAGGATCTGGGTGCCGCGGGCTTCGATGGTGCGGAAGCCGATCTGGGTTTGAATGAGGTCGTAATGAGCCGTGCGGCGCGGGCGAACGCTGTCGCCTGTTGCTCCGCCCTGCATAGTTAAGCTGTGGGATATGTGAACTGTGTAGAGCTTAGGATTTTCCGGAGACCATAGGCTGATGGATTTAACGGGCAGGGAGATTATTGCTCTGGATTGTTCGTCGGTTTTGGCAATGACATATGCCTGGAGTTCGGGGATCGAGACTGCAACCGAAAGTCCGGCGGGCGCGCCTTCTACGTGGACGTAGCCTTCGATGAGGGAGTGGTCGGTGCGGCTGAGGTGGAGGTCGTAGTCGTCGATGAACTGGGTGGGGACGGTGACGAGGGAGACGTCGCGGGTGAGGCCGCCGTAGTTCCACCAGTCGGTCTGGAGGGTGGGGACGCCGTCGGCGAGGCGGGTGTCGTCGACGGAGATGACGACGAAGTTTTTGCCGGGGGTAACGACGCTGGTGATGTCGCAGTCGAAGGGGGTGAAGCCGCCCTCATGCTCGCAGACTTTTTTTGTGTTGACCCAGACGAAGGAGCGGTAGTTGGCGGCGCCGATGTGGAGGAAGGTGCGGGTGTCGGGCTTCGGGGTGAAGTCGAAGTCTTTTTGATACCAGACGACGCCCTCGTAGTAGAGGAGGTCGGGGCGCTGGGTGTTCCAGTCGCCGGGGACTTTGAGTGTGGGGGCGGTGGCGAAGTTGTAGTCGTGGGGTTCGCCGTGGGGATCGAAGGGGGCGTTCATGAAGAAGCCGTCTTTGCGAATCTCCTGGTGGAAGGTGTAGAGGCCGGTGGAGTAGGGGTCGACGATGGCGTGCCAGTCGCCGTCGAGTGAGGTGGAGGTGCGGTGGTCTACATCGACGAGGAGGGTGGTGTTGGTTGGGGTCTGCGAGTGGGCGGCGGTTGCGGCAAGGAGGATTGCGGCGAGGAGGGTGCGGATTGCGGACTGCGGCATGAGTGGTCTCCGGTGCGATTGGTGAGCGTGGGTGGGGCGGAAAAGAGGCTCGGAGACATAATACTTCGCTCTTTGAACAATTGCTTGAGGGATTGGAGGAGGAGCGAATGTTCAAGCGAGTGGTGATGGTAGAGGGTGATGTTTAGTGGGTGGTGGTGGGTGGGTTTCTGGGGTGTGGGTTTCGGCGAGGGGGAGGAAGAGGGAGAAGATGGTCCCGTGGTGGACGGGGTGTTGGGAGCTGCGCAGGGTGAGGCGGCCCTGGTGGCGGTTGATGATGCCGGAGGAGATCCAGAGGCCGAGGCCGGTGCCGTTGAGGTCCTTGGTGGTGAAGAAGGGTTCGAAGAGGCGGGCCTGTACGGCGGGGGACATGCCGTGGCCGGTGTCGGCGATGGTGATGCGGATGCCGCGGCGGGGAGCGGGGAAGGCGGGGGAGAGGTCGGTGGCGTCGTGGGCGCGGATGAGGAGGCGGCCGCCGTGGCGCATGGCGTCGATGGCGTTGGCGATGAGGTTGTTGAGGACCTGGCGGATGTCGTTTTCGAAGCAGAGGATGGTGGTGACAGCGGCGTAGGAGGCTTCGACGCGGATGTTGGAGTTGGCGAGTCGTCCCTGGTAGAGGTTGAGGACGGCATCGACGAGGTCTCTGGCGGTGACGCGGGTTGCGCCTACGGCCTGGCGGTGGAAGCGGAGGGTCTGGGTGGCGATCTGGCAGACGCGTGATAGTTCGGCCTGGGCGGTTTGGACGTACTGGCGGACGGTCTCGGGGAGCTCGTCGGAGAGGTTGATGAGGAAGAGTAGGTTGGTGATGGCTTCGAGGGGGTTGTTGATCTCGTGCGAGATGGAGCTGGCGAGGCGGCCGACGGCGGCGAGCTTCTCGCTCTGGATGAGGGCGGCCTCGGCTTTTTTCTGGTGGGTGATGTCGAGGGTAGCGGTGGCGATGGCCTGGATGGAGCCATCGGGGGCGAAGACGGGAGAGTAGTTGAGGTTGAAGAAGTGTTTTTCGCCGGGGCGTGAGGGGAACTCGCCTTCGATGAGATGGCGCTGCATGGTTTTGGTGGCGAGGACCTGCTCGAAGATCTCGCGGACGCCGCTGGGGGCAATGTCGGTGATGGGACGGCCGATGATCTCCTCGGGAGGGAGGCCGATGATCTCGGCGAGGCGGTCATTGAGACGGAGGTAGCGGAAGTCGACGGGGTCGAAGAGGCCGAGGCCGACGGGTGCGGTGCGGTAGACGGTTTCGAGTTCGGCGCGCTGGCGCTCGGTCTCTTCCTGACGGCGCTGGAGGGTCTCGGCGAAGGTCTTGCGGTCGTCGATGTCGAGAGCTACGCCGAGCCAGTGGAGGACTCTGCCGGAGTCGTCGCGGACGGCCTGGGCGCGGAGCCACCACCAGCGAGCATGGCTGTCGTGGGCGCGTATCATACGGGCTTCGATGTCGAAGACGGAGCCGGTGGCGACGGAGTGGGACCAGCGTTCCATGAGGCGGTTGTGGTCGTCGGGGTGAAAGGCGTCGAGCCAGCCCATGCCGCCGAGCTCTTCGACGGTGTGGCCGATGTAGTCGAGGAAGCCCTGGTTGGCGTAGGTGATGGAGCCGTCGGGCGCGCCCATCCAGATGGCCTGGGGGTTGAGATCGGCGAGGACTCGGTAGCGAGCTTCGCTGGCTACGAGGGCTTCTTCGTTCTTCTTGCGGCTGTTGATGTCGATGGTCATGCCGCGGAGGCTGGTGGGTTCGCCGTCGACGAAGACGGCCTGGCCGCGGCTTTCGAGCCAGAGGATGCTGCCATCGGCGGCGCGGACCTGGAACTCCTGCACGATCATCTGGCCGGACTCGATGGCGGCCTGGGCGCATGCGGCGATGATGGGAATGTACTCGGGGACGACGATATTTTTGAAGGCTCGGAAGTCGGGGATCTCGGCGAAGGGATGGCCGAAGACGGGATAGGAGCCTGCGCCGAAGGTGGCTTTGCCGGTGGCGTAGTCGATGTCCCAGGTGGCGACCTGGGCGGTGTGTTGGACGGCGGCGAGGAGGTTCTGCTGCTGCTTGAGGACGAGGTCGGACTGACGGCGTGCGGTGACGTCGCGGAAGAAGATGACGACGCCGCCGTCGTAGGGGCGGCACTGCTGGGCGAGCCAGAGGTTGAGAGGCTCGGGATAGAAGATCTCGAACTCTGCGGGGATGCGCTGATCCATGGCGCGGTGGTAGTGGAAGAGGATCTCGGGAGATTGGAGAGCGGCGGGAAATTCGCGCCAGAGATTTTTGCCGAGGAGGTCGCGCCTGGGGCTGAGGAGCTCTTTGGCGCGGCGGTTGAGGAAGGTGTAGTTCCAGTCGCGGTTGAGGCTGACGACGGCGTCGGTGGTGATCTCGAGCACCTGGCTGAGGTGACGGGCGGAGGCGTCGCGAAGAAGCTCCGCACCTTTGCGGTCGGTGACGTCGCTGGAGAAGATGACGATGCCGTCTTCGTGGGGGCGGACGAGGACCTTGAACCAGATGTCGAGGGGCGCGGGGTAGTAGGCCTCGAACTCGGTGGGGACGCGACGCTCCATAGTGGCGAGGTAGTTGGAGCGGAAGGGCTCCTGCTGGTTGGAGGGGAAGCGCTCCCAGAGGTTTTCGCCTACGAGGGTGTCGGTCTTGAGGATGGCGAGCGCGGCGCGGTTGGCGAAGGTGCAGATCCAGTTGCGATCGATGCAGACGATTGAGTCGGGCGAGGCGTCGAAGATCTGTTGGAATCTGCGGTCGGCCTGGTTGCGGAGGGCTTCAGCCTGCTTGCGGTCGGTAATGTCGCGGTAGTAGACGGCGATGCCTTCGTCGGTGGGTAGGACGTGGATGTCTACCCAGAGGCCGAAGGGTTTGTAGAAGTGTTCGATCCGCTGGGGGACACGAGTCTGCATGACGGCTCGGTAGCAGTCTTCGACGTCGGTGCCGAGAGTCTCGGGGAAGAGCTCCCAGTGGATTTTGCTGCCGATATCCCTGGGCTGGAGGCGGCTGATTCGAGCGGCTTCGGCGTTGGCGTAGGTGATGGTCCAGTTGCGGTCGAAGCAGAGGATGGCCTCGGGCAGATGCGCGAGCAGGTTAGCGGAACGAGTGTGGCTGGTCTCTGCTTCGGCGCGTGCGGGGGTGCGTTGTTCCGACGAGTTGAAGGCGTTATCGATGGAGGAGTCGGGCATGACGATACGCTGAAGGGCGATGCTTCATCTTACAGAGGCTGGGTTGGGGATGTACGGATTTCGGCGCTCGATTCGAGACGGTCAACGCGGCTCTGCAGGGCTTGCAGCGCGGTGGTAAGGGCGGCGATCTCCGCTTCAAGTTGGGCGAGGCGTTGGGTGGATGAGGAGGAGGGGTCGGTTCGGTCGGGACGGTCGAGTCGTTCGGGGACGGAGACGGATAGGTCAGATGGGTCGCCGAGGAGGTGGGCGTAGCGGGCTTCGCGGGAGCCGGGCTGGCGGGGCAGGATGATGGTGAGGGGGCCCGTGCTGTCGGGGGCGATCTCGTCGGCGGGTGGACGGGAGGAGAGGCGTTCGAGTGTGGACTGGACGGCGGCGAGGTCATCGAAGGTGTAGAGGCGGTCGGCGCGGCTGCGGAGTTCGCCGGGGGTTTGAGGGCCGCGTAGGATGAGGAGGCAGAGGACAGCGGTCTCGTCGCGGCGGAGGTTAAGGACGGTGCGGATGCGGTGCTCGTACTTGGGGACGCGGGCGTCGCGGACGGAGGTGACGAGGGCGAGGTCTTCGAGGGAGTGAATGGCCTGGCGGACCTCGTCTTCGGTGAGGTCGAGCACGGGATCGCGGCTGGAGCGTTGGTTGCAGGCGTTGATGAGGGCGTTGAGGGAGAGTGGATAGTTCTCGGGGGTGGCGATCTCTTTTTCGATGAGGGAGCCGAGGACGCGGAGCTGGAGGTGATCGAGGTGCATAGCTATAAGGGTGCCATAGGCTGGGCCTGGGTGTGTGGTTTCGCGGGGGAGAGGATGCATGTGGGGCAGTGATTGTGGTTTGGTGGGTTGGCTCATTGTCGGGGTGGGTGAGCCGATATGTCTCTTTAGGATGAGTGGTTTGGTCTTTTGTTTACGGGGTAGCTTGATGTCGATATCTGGGATAAATTGTTGCAGTGAATAGGCTTATGGATTTTTGATTGTGATGTACTGTGTTTCAATCGTGTATCGAAGGGATGACACTAAAGTTACAGTCCGGCGATAGTTTATTTCGTATTGGTCCGGTAGACTTAAGATAGCGAATGAGTAGTGGTAAATCGCATTAGGGATTTCCATTCGCAAGAACGACGATAACTACGGCCAGGAGTGCTAATGGGATTGCAGCGAAGAGGTGTCGCTTTGGCGGCGGTGGTGGGGATGGTTCTTGTGGGTGCGAGCAGTTTCTCCTGGGCCAGGACGGTGCGGACGCGGGTGCATGCTGGGCTTCGGAGCTCGATGCGGATGAAGACGCATCCGGTGGAGATGACGGGCGAAGAGGTTGTGCCGGGGGTGATGCCGGTTGACTCGTCCGCCGAGGCGCCGGAGGGTGCAAAACCCTACACGCTGCATATGCTGAATCTGCATACGGGTGAGGCGTTGGATGTGGTGTACCGGATCGGTGACACCTATGTTCCTGATGCGCTGGCGAAGTTGAATTATTTTTTGCGGGACCGTCATACGCAGGATGTAATCGAGTATGAGCCGAAGGAGTTCGACGTGCTACATGCGATGATGGCGCGGCTGGGTCGGGCGGAGGGCGTGATCGACGTGGTGTGTGGATACCGGACGCCGGAGACGAATGCGGCGCTGCGGCACGGGTCGCCGAGGACTGGAGTGGCAGAACACAGCCAGCATATGGAAGGACATGCGATTGATCTGCGGGTGCCGGGCGAGTCGACGACGCAGGTAAGGGATGCGGCACTTTCGCTGCGCGCAGGCGGCGTGGGTTTCTATCCGGTGAATCAGTTTGTGCATGTGGATGTGGGACCGGTGAGGGAGTGGGCGTTTGGTGCTGCACCTCCGCGACCGGGACGGCGGGTTCGCCGGGCTCATGGGTCGGGGACCGTTTCCGGGGAATAGTGAGCGAGTAGATTGATTTCAGTGGTGCAGATTTCAGAAGTGCAGAGGGCTCCGGGTTTCCGGGGCCTTTTGCGTTGAGGTCGAATAGACGGGTTAGCTGCAGCGGGCTTTTGTTTGGGTGGAGGGGTTGGCTATACTTCGCCGCATGGATCTTCTGCGGCGAGAACTTCGAGTGGCGAGGTGGGGCTTGCCGCTTGCGCGGGCTGTTGCAGAGCGGATCGGTGGAGATAAGGCTGCGGTGCGGACTTTGGTGCGGGAGCTGTTTGGGGATGATGTAGAAGTTCGAAAGCGGGCGGCGGATGTGGCGCGGCGGATGACAGAGAGGGATGGTGCGCTCCTTGTGCCTTATGCGGATGAGCTTACCGGGTTGCTGGAGACGCTGCCGGTGGAAGAGTCGCGGACGCGGTGGCATCTGGGATTAGTGGTGCCGCGGATTGCGTGTACGCGGGCGCAGAGACTGCGGGTGGCCAGGACGATGTCGTTACTTGCTAAGGATGAGAGCAATGTGGTGCGGTGTTCGGCGGTGGAGGGGATGGGGCTGCTGGCTGTTCGAGAAGCGAGTCTGAGAGATGAGGCGGAAGAGATGATGGAGAGATTTTTGCGGGAGGGGACAAAGGCGATGAAGTGCCGGGCTCGGCTTGCGACGCAGAGGTTGACGAGAGCTGAGAGACGATGAAACTTATATACAAAGAGGCCGCCATTGCTGGCGGCCTCTTATTGTTGTGATTTGGTTTTGCGCGGAGCGCGATTGGCGTACGCGGTACTAGTCGCCGGAGACGGTCTCTTCGATGTTGTTGACGACTTCGGCCTTGGCGACGGGGGCTGCGGGCTTGATCTCGCCGAGGGAGATGAAACCGGCGGGTGCGTCCGGCTCCTGGAGAATCTCCTTGCGGTAAAGCTTGGCCATGCGGGCGTTTTCGGCGTCCTGCTTGATCTTCGCATCGCGTGCGCGGATCTTTTCTTCGCGAGAGTTCTTCGCGATGCCGGACTTGTCGAAGGTGTCGTTGGCGGCGGAGTTGACGTGCTCGTCGTTGAGGACGAGATCGTACTTCATCTCGGCTTCGAGACCGACCTTCTTACCACCGGCGAAGATCTCGTGACGTCCATGCTCCTCGTACCACTTGGTGAGGGTGGAGGTCATGTGCATCTTCTCGATGATGTTGCGCCAACCTACGCCGGTGTTGTACGCGCAGAAGCTGATCTCACCCTCTTGTGTGGCGTAGGGGATGATGCACTGCTCGGTGCGGCGGAAGTCGTAGTTGAAGAGGTCCTGGAACCACATGCCGGCGATGAAGAGGAAGTTCCAACGGTCGCCGCGGCGCTTTTCGATATCGGCCATGGTGCGGTCTGCGGTGACCTTGCCGTAGCTGCGTCCGGTGGCGCCGAAGCTCTTGTCGAACTTCTGCAGGAGGTCCTTGATCTTGAAGTGGGTGGGAGCGGCCTCGGGCTTGTAGTTGCGGAGAAGCGCGAGGGTGACGCCGATGATGGAGAGCCACTTGCCGCGGGCGGCGTCGTTAATGCGGGCGACGTCCTTGGCGAGGCGGTCTGCATTGATGAAGGCGGTGACGGGAACAGCTTCCTTGGTCTCCTTGTCGATCATGAGCGCCATGGAGATACCGCAGTTGGGATGGCAGCCGCAGGAGAGCTGGCCCCAGTCGCGGTCAGGTCCGTGGACGAGGTCGGCCCAGTCGGAGAAGGTGGACATGAAGGAGATGGGGAACCAGTCGCGTGTGGGCTCGCCGAGGCCGGTCTGATTCTTCACATCGTGTGCGAGGTGCGAGAGGGTGTAGCGCTGTGCCATGCGGCGCTCGTCCGAGATATCCTCGTCGCGGCCCGTGAAGCTGACCGGCTGGAAGGAGAGGAAGTTGATCTTCTTCGGGTTCTCGAGCGCGAACTCGATGATGCGGCCGACCTGCTCGTTATTGATGCCGTTGATGATGCAGGTCACCGGGACGATGTCGACGCCGGCTTCGTGCAGGTTGTGGATAGCCTGGAGCTTCACGTCGAACGCGTTGCCGACCTTGCGGTGCGAGTTGGCCGCGTTGCCGATGCCGTCGAACTGGAGGTAGGCGTAGCGGAGACCGGCTTCAGCGGCAGCCTTGGCGAACTCCTTCGACTTGGCGAACTCGATGCCGTTGGTTGCGGCCTGGACGGAGGTGTAACCGACCTTGCGGGCGTAGGATACTGCGTCGAGGAAGTAGGGGCTGAGCGTGGGCTCGCCGCCGGAGAACTGGACCGACATCTGACGACGGGGCTTGATGGTGACCGCATTGTCGAGCATGGTCTTGATCTCGTCCCAGGTGAGTTCGTGGACGAAGCCGACCTGGTTGGCGTCCATGAAGCAGGGGTCGCACATCATGTTGCAGCGGTTGGTGAGGTCGATGGTGAGAACGGAGCCGCGGCCGTGGGTGACGGTGGAGGTGCCGTGGTTGTGGAGCTTCTCGTCGTTGTGGGCGCGAATGTCGCGGCCGGGGAAGACCTCTTCGAGGTGCTTGAAAAAGGCGGTGTCGATGGACATCAGGTCTTCGAAGTGGCCGTGGATGGGGCAGTCCTTGACCATGAGGATCTGACCGTCGCGCTCGATGATCTGCGCTTTGATCTCGCCGACCTTCTCGTTGAGGAGGATCTCGTGGGGGAGCTTGCCGTCTACGATCTGCTGACGGATCTCGGGGATGCACTTGGGGCAGAGAGAGTCGGTGGTGCGGGGCCAGCCGAGGGGCGGCTTCTCTTTCTGGTAGCTCTTGAGCAGGGGCTTGTCGCTCCACTTGGGGGTGAAGCTGGCGTTGGGGCTGATTGAGTTCAGCTTGTTGAATACGACCCAACCTGCTCTGGCTCCATAGGTGAGAGCCTTTTCGACTAATTTGGCCTTCGGCATTTACTTGTCTCCTGAATGTCCGTCTATATCTGTTCTTTGCTTCTGAGATCGTTCTGCATCACGCGGATGTTGGATGCAAGAGAAGAGGTGATGTATTCATCGTATCTTCCGCTATCCGTATTCTTTGTAAGAAGATGCGACGCGCATCCACTTGGTTCACACTTAACAGTACGCAGCTTGAGGGGCACTTTTGAAGCAGGAGTAACCGAACGGCGAGAATTTGCATTGAACGGCGATGGGAGGGTCCGAATGGGGCACCCAATTTAGACAAAAAGATGACAACTACGGGGCACCGACGGTAGCGCCTCCGCTGGCCATGTTGTTCAACAGGGTCTGGACGAAGATGACGCGGACGTGAATGCGCTTGGCGACGTCGGGCAGGAACTCGGTGAGGAGGTTGTTTGCGGGGTCGGTGGCGATGCCGGTGGCGATACGGGCGATGGTGGATGGGCCGTCGGGATGGATGCCGGGGACGTAGATGTTGGCGATCTCGGCGGAGATGGGGTAGGTGAGCAGGGTGGAGTAGTTGGGCATGGAGGTGCCGTCGTCGTGGCGAGAGACGAAGGTGCGGGAGACGGAGTAGAAGATGCGGCGGCGGATGCTGGCGTTGGGCATGCGGTAGTAGCGTGGGTCCTGATGGACGATGGAGGGGATGGCAAAGACGCCGAAGAACTGGCCGGTGGCGTCCTGCAGGAGACTGACGCCAGCGATCTTGCCGAAGCCTTTGAGACCGGGGCCGTAGGCGGAGTGCGAGTCGGCAGCGATGCTGATGGCGGAGATGCCGACGATGGTGGCGAAGTTGGCGGGATCGGAGAGGTCGTGGAGGGCGAGGTAGCCCTTCTGCTGCCAAGTCATCGGAATGGCGATGTTGGTGGTGAGGAAGCGCTGGTAGGGATAGATGAGTTCGGTGCAGGGCTTGCGGACGCGATCGACGCGGGTGGGGTCGAGGTAGACCACCTTCATGGCGTTGACGATGCCGCAGGTCTTGACGCCGTCGCCGGTGGTTTTGAAGGAGGCCTGGGCGACGGCGACGACATCCTGCGGCTGGGAGGTCATGCCGGGGGCGTCGGGAAGTTCGGCGGAGGTGGACTCGGCGGATGGGGCCGGTGTGGGTTGGGGCGTCTCAGACTTCGGGAGAGGTGCAGGCTGGGGTTCTAAAGTGGGCGCGGGCTGGGGTGCCTGTGCGTGAGTGAATGTTGCACACAGCAGAAGCACCAGTATCGCCGACCAACGCATTCTAAAGATCCCTCGTTGTCCTTATCAAAAGTATATGGAACCCTACTTGAGCATTTGAAGGTGGGTGAAGTCGAGTGCATCGTAGAGGAACTCGCTGACGACAAAGCCGATGGCGGAGCCGCCCACGGAGGTGCCGAAGGTCTTTGCAGTCTCGGTGAAGCCCTGATTCATCCGTGGGTAGTAGGTGTTGGTGAGGGCTGCGCCGACGAGGTTTCCGCTGAGCAGGGAGTAGTTGGGCTGAAGCGCGCCGTCGTCCGATTTGGTGACGATCGCCCTGGTGGCGGCGTAGATGGCGCGTTTGGCGAAGTTATGGCCGTCGCCCATCTTGTAGTAGCGGGGATCCTGGTGGAAGATGGGGGCGAAGACGGCATTGCTCATGATGTTCTGGCTGGTGTTGCGGAGAGCGGTGGCACCGAGTCGCATGCCGAATGCTCCGCTGTCCGTGCCGTAGTTTGGACTGCCGTTGACGAGATGGCTGTAGCCGGCGGAGGCGGTCCACCCCATGACGGAGAAGAGGGTGAAGGACTGGACGAGACCGAGGCGAACCTTCTGGTGTGCAGAGAGGGTATGGACGACCTGGCCGGGTTCGACAGTGATATCGTGGTGGGTTGCGAGCCTGTGGCGGGGCATGGAAGCCGGGGTCGATTCGGGGTCTGCGTCTGCAGTGTCATCGACAGAGCTGCTGGACGCGTCGTCGAGGGTGCTTTTGGTGAAGCCGGGCGAGTCGGGGAGTGAGGGCACGAAGGCGGTTGCTATAGCCGGACCTGCTTCGGCCGGGTTTGCATCGATTTGAGCGAAGGCGATTTGCGCGGTTGATACCAACGCGACGAGAGCGATCAGGGTGGTGCCGGTTCTGAGGAGTCTCTTTGAGGTCGAAAAGACGTGCACGTGCTCGATAGCCAAAAGATCTCCCTTAAAGGCTGGTGGCCTGCTCTCCATACCAGGCAGGGCAGGTTGCCAGATCACATAGTGAATGATGTGAACGTTGCCTATGTATAACGGACGCGAGAAGCGGACCGCAAGTTGTATTTCGGCCGGTTCTTTAGGTTACGTCGTGGTTACCAGGTGGGCACGTCGCGAGAATCGGGTTTGACCGTGGGTTTTCCACGTCATCTAATTGAGGAGTAGAGGTGCGTGTATGTCTACCGAGGAGCCGAAACGGCCGTGGGAACAACAGTTAAAGGATGCAGCGGCGCATCTGGAAACTGATCTGAAGAATGTAGTTAAGTATATCAACGATGAGGTGGTGCCGGACGTGCGGAAGAACGGGTCCGAGGCACTGCGATCTGCGGCGGCTGAGCTGCACAGACTGGCTCAGCGGATGGACGATCATGCACGGCGAAGACAGGGTGGGCCTAATCCTCCGCCGCCACCGGGTGCGCCGAAGCCGTGACGGGTGGACGGCTTGTCTGCGGTGCGGTGCTGTCGGCGTTCGCGCTGATGGCCGCAGGCTGCCATCGTGAGACGGTGCGGGCGCGCCAGCAGCCTCCGCCGCCAGCTACGAGGAGTGCGCCGGCGAATGCTTCAACTCGCGGCGGTCGGGTGTCGAGGCCGGTTCCAGAGGATGATAGTGAGAGTGCTTCTAAGGCTGTTCCTGCGCCGGTGCCGAATAGCTTTGGCAGACCGGTTTCGACTGAGGTTGGAATGGCGAGCTGGTATGGGCCTCCGTACGCCGGACGCAAGGGTGCGGATGGCACGGTGTACGACCAGAATGCGTTGACTGCGGCACACCTGACGCTGCCGATGGGGACTATGGTGCGGGTTACGAATCTGACGAATAACCAATCGGTGGTGGTGAAAATTACGGATCGTGGGCCGTTTGTGCGCGGGAGAATTATCGACTTGTCGCTGGCTGCGGCGAAGGCTACGGGTGTCTATCGTGCGGGAGTTGCGAAGGTAAAGGTGGAGGCGTTTGCTGCGCCTGTGCGGGCGAATGTTGATCCGGCCGGGCGGTGGTGCGTGCAGGTGGGTGCGTTTGCGAAGGAGTCCGACGCGGTGAAGCTGAAGGAAGAGCTGATGCGGCGTTACACGACGGCGAAGGTGATCGAGTTTCCGGGGCCGACGGGGCATTGGGTGAGGATCAATCCTGGCCAGCCGGATAGGAACCACGCGACGGAGGTGGCAGATAGCATCCATCCGAAGGATCCTGCGGCGCTGCCTTATTTGATTCGGACGGATTGATTTTTTCTAAAAAGATTCTGTCTTGCCGGACGGGCCGCCTGCTCGGCGGGAGGTCACTTCGTGACTTTTGTACCCCTTTGGGTGGGCCTTCCGTTGGTCGGCAGGATGATGATTCCGACCATCGGGAGGACTTATGTCTTTGGCGCGGGCGTGGCAGGTATACACGTCACGAAGTGACCTCCCGCTGAGTAAGCGGCCCGTCCGGCAGGACATATCTATTTGCCGGGAAGGGCAGGCGGTGCGTAGTAGGGAAGCTTCTCCTGTTCGACGGAGGCCCGCTTCACGCCTACATCATCGAAGAGCATGCTGGGTGCGATGGTGGTCTGGGGGATGGCGCCGAGCGAGTTCGAGACGTAGGGATCGTTGCCGACGGCGACTATATCGGAGCGGAGGCTGCGGTTGTCTAGTTCGTCGAAGACCGCGCCGCGCACAAGCTGGCGTGTTCCGCCGGGGTGGACGCGATAGAGCAGGCGGGGCAGGAGCTCGCCGCCGAGGGTTTCGACCTCGTAGACGTCGTGACCCTGCTCTTTGGCCATGGATAGCAGGCGCTTATTGAGTTCGTCCTTCGATAGTGGCTGCGAACCTTTGATGAGGATGACACCGGAGCGGGAGTGCGCGGACTGGGTGGGAGCTGCGCGTCCGTGGCCGTTCGAGGTGGTGATGTCTTTTACAGGCTCGCGACCGATGAGGAAGTTCTCGAGTTTGCCGTTGACGACGATGTCGACCGACTGCGCGGGGACGCCCTCGTCGTCGATGGTGTAGGCACCGAGCAGATTTTTACCGGCGAACTTGGTCTGCAGGGGGTTGTCGGTGATGTTGAGCATGTCGGGTAGGACGCGCGACTTGTAGCTGGAGGAGTAGGAGCCGGTGGTGCGCGCGGTGGTTCCCATCTCGGGGCGGTCGGCTTCGACGTTGGGGACGAAGAGGCGATCGAAGACGTCGGCGGCGGCGTCGCCACTGAAGAGGACGGGGCCGTGATAGTCGTCGGCGGAGACGACTGGAGCATTGCGAAGCTCTTCGAGGCTTTTGAGATCTTCGATGGTGCGCTTGCGGAATGCTGAAGCGCTTTCTAGCTCCTTCGCGGTGGTGGCGACGGTGCCGTTGTCGCGGCTGAGACGCATGCCGTCGGCAGCCTGGCCGCCTACGCTGATGCCGCCGTTGTAGCCGGTGTATCCCTGGCGAAGGACGGTGCCCTCGGTGTTGACGAGGTAGCGGTTCATGGCGATGGCGCGGATGTTGGAGACGGAGTACTGGACGTGCTCGGCGAAGGGCTTGACGTCGGGGTCGGTCGCGTACACGCCGCTGGCTTCGACGATGCGTTTCTTCCACTCGTTGCGATCGAGATCGAGCGAGACGAGCGGGGAGACCTGCACGACGGGCTTTGCCTGGGCGAAGTCGGGCTGGGACTGGGCCGATTGAAACTGCTTCAGCGCGGCCTGCTTGGCGGAGTAGCCACGGAGGGCGTTCTTGTAGGCGGCGTCGGTGGCGGACCAGAGGGCGTAGCGGAGAGCTGCGGGATCGTCGTCGGTTGGGCCAAGCTCGATGACTCCTTCGCCGCGGCTGGTGCTGCTATCGCTGGTGTAGTCGCCGATACGGACGGTGACGCGGACGATACGCTGGTGGCTGGACTCTTCGCGGGTAAGGGCGCCGTAGTTGGCGACGGCTTCGTAGGTATTGATGTCGTCGAGACGATATTCGACGAAGTACGGGCGCTGCATGCCGGGGAGGAGAAGTCCCTTTTCGCGGTCCAGCTCCGCCTGCATGGCGCGCAGGAGAGGATCGGCGACCTGGGGTGTGGGTTCGGCTGCGGCGATATTTGTGATCGCGATGGGAGCACATAGTGCGGCGGCGCATAGGGTCGCGGAGAGCAGGCTTTTGATTTGTAACTTATTCAGGAGCGAATGCATTATTGGCCTGCCTTTCCGCTGGCTGTGGGTGCATCGGTCGCGGGCGGTGGCGGCAGGATGGGTGGGCGAGCTGTTCCCTGAGCCTGGCGCTGGGTTTCGATCTCGCTGACGAGCATGGCGGGGGCGACTGCGCTGACGGGGATGCTTCCGGACTCGGCGCCGCAGATACCGTTGAAGACGTCTTGCTTGTCGTTGGTTGCGAGGATGCGGTTGAGCGCGGCCTGGGGTGTGCCTACGATGCTGACACCGCGGACGAGTTCGTCGGGGCGGCCATCGACATAGACGCGATAGACGACGAGAGGGATGACCTGGAAGGCCTGGGGCGAACGGCGCGTGGTGACGGCGAAGCCTGAGGAGATGTCCTCGAAGTAGAGGCCGTAGGCTTTGCCTTGTTTCTTCGCTTCGGCCTTCAGCATCTCGCGCAGTTCGGCGTCGCTGACGGTCTTGGATGAGGTGACGATGAGGTTGCCCTGGCGGCCGGTGGGCATGTGTCCGACTTCGGCGCGGCCGTGGCCGTTGGAAGTGGAGAAGCTGGCGATGGGCTGGCGTGACATGAGGAAGGTGTCGAGGACGCCGTCTTTGATGAGGTCGACGCGGCGGGCCTGCTGGCCTTCGTCGTCGTAGCTGTAGTGGCCGCTGAGCGGGATGCCGTTGAAGTTTTCGAGGGTGGGGTCGTCGGCGACGCTGAGGAAGGCGGGGAGGATCGGTTTGCCGAGGAGCTTGGTGAAGGTCTGGCCTTCCTCGTCGCCGCGTTGACGTTGGCCTTCGAGACGGTGGCCGAGGACCTCGTGAAAGAAGACGGCGGAGGCGCGGCCGCTGAGGATTGCGGGACCGTTGAAGGGTTCGGTGACGGGAGCTTCGCGGAGGGCCTCGAGATTTTTAGCCATGGCGATGGTCTTGTTGGTGAGGGTCTTTTGATCGGGGAGGTGAGAGGCTTCGTCGGCCTCGAACGTCTCGGCGCGGAAGAGGTCCATACCATCGGCGGCGCGGGTGCGGGCCACGATGACGAGACGCGCGACGTGGTTTGGCGTGGCGACCTTTGCGCCTTCGGAGGAGACGAAGTAGTCGGTCTCGGTGGAGGCTTGCAGCTCGACGTTGTTCATGAGGACGTCGGGGTACTGTTTGAAGAGGGCGGAGAGCTCGCGAAGACGGGCCTGCCAGGCGGCGGTGTCTACGACCAGTGCGGGGGAGGGCGGCAGGATCGCGGTGGCGGCCTTTTCGGTGGAGAAGTCGGCGGAGGCATCTTCTTCTTTGGCGCGTACCTGTTGGTCGGTCTTGACCTTCAGGTAGCCGTCGAGGGCTTTGGCGTAGCCGCGGTTAGTGGCGAACCAGAGGCTGTGCGCGATGGCCTCGCGGTCGTCGGTGAGTGGAAGCGGGATCGTGGTGAGGGCGCTGTTGCGATGATCGCCGTGGGTGTTGTCTTCGGCGGGAGTGCCGAGGCGAACCTGGACGTCGGCGGTGCGGCGGCGGCTCTCGCGTGTACCGGTGATGGCGCCGAAGGCGGCGGAGATGCCGAGGCTGTCTGAGTCGGAGACGGCGTAGCTGAGGAAGTAGGGTTTGGGCTGCTGGGGGTCGGCGCTGCCGAGAGAGTTCATGGCGCGATGCAGCTCGGAGTCCATAGTGTCGATCAGGGCTGCTGCGGGGGCCGGTGCGGGACTATTAGTCGCCGCGGATGCTGTACGGCCGGTAAAGGCCAGGGTTGCTACTGCCAGACCGGCTATGCCGACGCCGGCGACTGCCACGCTTTGTCTCTTCATGGAAAGGGAACTCGTTTCGCCTGCAAATTACGCCTGATGCCGAGTGTATCGGATGCGCCGCGGTTCGCGGGATGCGATACAGCTTTCGTTGCATCTGAGTGCTTGGACGAGCGAGGGAGCGTTTGGTCGCCAGGCGGGCTAGCCGATGTCGTGGCGACGCGCGCTGATCCAGATGCCGATGGCGATGAACTGGGCGCATAGTATCCAGTTCAGCGTCAGGCCGAGCGTGGTGTGGTCGACGGCGTGGCGGGCAAGAAGCAGCATCGCTGCGAGCAGCACCACCATGCTGATCAACATCGCGTAGTAGCCGTAGCGGGTGGGGGAGACCGAGATCGGGCGACGCGATGGGATTCCGGCGGTAACGCGGGCGGCGAAGTCAGCGGGGATCTGCAGGGTGGGGGCGTTTTCGAGAGCGCGGATGAGTCTCAGGTCCAACTCGCGATGGGCGATTGCGGACGGAGCGTCGTGCTCTGGGAACTGCTGGCCTGCGGGCCGCTGGCTGTCGGGCTGCTGATTTAGCGATTCGTCGTGCATGTCGCGCTCCTCTCGTTGGTTTGACGCTGCTGGATGGCTTCTCGTAGTTTCTTGCGGCCGCGGTGCAGATGCGTTCGCACGGTGCCGATGGGAAGGCCGAGTGTGTAGGCGATCTGCTCGTAGGTCCGTTCCTCCTGATGATAGAGGACCAAGATCGTTCGTTCCACCTGGCTGAGGCGCTGAAGCTGCTCTTCGACGTTGTGCTGGAACTCGCGCTGCTCCAGCTGCTGCTCGGCGTTGGCGCTGGGGTGGGCGAGCCGGTCTTCCCAGTTGGAGACGTCGTCGGAGAGGGAGACGTGCGAGCGGTCGTCGCGGCGGCGGCGCTTCCACTCGTCCTGGGCGACGTTGACGGTGATGCGGTAGAGATAGGTGGTGATGAGGGCTTCCCCGCGAAAGCTCGGAAGGGCGCGGTAGAGGCGAAGAAAGACATCCTGGGCGAGGTCGTCTACGTGCTCGCGGCTTCCGGTGAGGCGCAGCAGGGTGCGGAAGACCATCTCTTGATGATCGCGTACCAGTTGCTCGAAGTTGAGATCGGCGTGCAAGCAGGGTTAGACAATAGAGTGCGCCGAAAGTTTCATTGAGGCGAGTGAAACTTTGCGAGGGTGGTTCGGTCTAATGCGGGCAGGAAAGAGGAGGTCGTTATGGGATTTCTATTCAGTCCGTTTATTGTGCCGGTAGCGGGTTGCGCTGTCGGTATCGTCGCCATCGTCTCGGGTATCTGGTTCGAGGCTCAGCAGCGCCGGAACAAGGCAGAACAGCGTATGGCGATGATTGCACGCGGTATTCCCATCGCGGAGATCGAGAAGTTGCTGGGTTCGGGCGAGGACGAAAAGCGGGTGAGAGATCCGCTGCGTAGCCTGGGAAATGCCCGGCGTACGGGAGTGGTGCTGGTGTCGGTTGGGGTTGGGCTGATGCTCTTCTTCATTGCGCTGGCGTTTATTGTTCACACGCGGGAGGTGCTGGCAGGAGCGGCGGTTGGGCTCATCCCGTTCGCTATCGGCGTTGGCTTCTTTATCGACTACAACCTGCAGAAGCGCGAGCTGTCGCGCTTCGGGTTGGAGGTTGAAGCGGAGCAGACGCAGAGTTCTTCACTGCGCTAGGAGAACTGAGCTTCGACGGCCGTATCTTTGCGAAGTTCTCTCTCCCTCATGCACACTGGCTTCACGGTATCGGGAGCCTTTGATTCATGCGCCTTCGCACTATCCTACTTTTGATCGCATCTCTATTCGTGCTGACCACGGCTCCGTCCTGGGTGCAGGGCACGACTCCTACCGAGACACAGGCGTTGCGGGAAGCGGCGCATGATCACTCAGCCTATACGCTTCCGCCGCAGAAGTTGGAGCAAGCGAAAGAGCTGTTTCGAGCGCGCACGACGCTGCATTTTGTGGGGGAAGGGTGGGGAATTCTGGAGCTTATTCTGCTTCTGGCGCTCGGCGTTCCGGCGCGGATGCGCGATGTGGCAGAGAGGGTGACGAAGAGCCGATGGGGACAGTGTTTTCTGTTCGTGCTTCTCTTCCTGCTGTTGTTGACGCTTTTGAATGCTCCGCTGCGGATCTATGGACATGATGTTGGGCTTGCGTTTGGCCTGTCGGTGCAGGGGTGGGGAAGCTGGGTGCTGGATCAAGCGAAGAGCTTTTTGTTGACCTGGATCGTCGCCGGAGCGTTGGTGATGATTCTGTTCTGGATCATTCGCCGGTCGCCGAGGCACTGGTGGTTCTGGTTCTGGATACCGACGATGGTGGCGGTGCTGTTTGGAGTCTTTCTCGCGCCGATTGTGGTCGATCCGCTCTTCGATAAGTTTGAGCCTCTGCAGCAGCGCGATCCTGCACTGGTGGCGCAGCTTGAGAGGGTGGTGGCTCGCAGCGGCATCAGCGTTCCGCCGGACAGGATGTTCTACATGCGGGCCAGCCAGAAGGTGACTGGCATGAATGCCTACGTGACAGGCTTTGGGCCTTCGAAGCGGCTGGTGTTGTGGGATACGACGATCGCTGCTGCGACACCGGATGAGCTTGCGGGTGTCTTCGGACACGAGCTAGGGCACTATGCGCTGCATCACATTGTGCAGGGCCTGCTATTCAGCGCGGGGATGTTGCTGGTGGGCTTCTATGTGGGCCAGCAGATGACGCAGTGGTTGCTGCGCAGATACGGTGGGCGGTGGCGTATTCGCTCGCAGGGCGATTGGGCGTGCCTGGCGGTGCTCGTCCTCGTGCTGCAGGCGCTGAATTTCTTGTCCGAACCGATCGATAATGCGTTCAGCCGATCCATAGAACATGCGGCTGATGTCTACGGCCAGGAGGCGATTCACGGTATCGTAACGGACCCGCAAACCACGACACAGCAAGGGTTCCAACGGCTTGGTGAGACCTCGCTGGAGGATCCAACGCCGCATCCCCTGGTGGAGTTCTGGACCTTCAGCCATCCTTCCATCGCCGATCGCGCGGCTTTTGCGGTTTTTTACAACCCATGGTTGGCTGGGCAGCATCCGAAGTATTTTCAGCGCTAGAAGTGGCTTCTCCTATATAAAGATGAAAAATAAGCTTCGTAGTACTTCCCCCATGTCCCCTGATTGCCTGTTTTGCAAGATCGTCGCTGGCACGATTCCAGCAAACCGAGTGTATGAAGACGAGCTGTCTATTGGCTTTCCGGATATTAATCCTCAGGCTCCCACGCATATCCTGATCATTCCAAAACAACACATTGCGTCGCAGGCAAAGGCGGTTTCGGAAGACACTGCGCTGTTCGGCCACTTGATGGCTGCGGCGGCGGAGATTGCTCGCAATCAAAAGCTGGAGCGCGGATATCGCATCGTCGTGAACACCGGCGATGAAGGCGGCCAGACCGTGAATCATCTGCATCTGCACCTGCTCGGGGGCAGGCGCATGGGATGGCCTCCGGGCTAGATACATGAGTGAGCGAAACGCAAAAAAGCCCCAAATAGGATTTCTATTGGGGCTTTTGCTTGTTCGGTGAGAGCTGGTGATGGTGCGCAGATCTTACTGGTTGAAGTTCGGCTCGTCCTCTTCTTCCATGCCATAACGGCGAAGGAGATTCGGCAGGTTCTGCGAGAAGGCAGCGCGCGGCATGACCGTATCGCACCCTGCATCCACAGCTTTAGCCTTGAGGTCTCCCTGCAGATGCGACAAGAAGCCGACGATGGAGGTGCTCTTCTTGAGCTTGGTCTTCAGCTTAGGAATGAGCGTGAGTGGCTTCGCGTTCGCATTGTTGAGATCGAAGACGATCAGGCCTGGGCGATTTTCTTCTTCAACTCCGACCAGGGCCGCGATGGACTCCTTATCGTTTTTTACAAAGCCAACCTTGACGCCGAGTTTACGCGCGGTCTCCTGAATCTTCGCGATGAAGAAGAGATCCTCGATGAAGAAGAAGATCTTGGTGGGCGCGTCTTCCGGGATAGGAATGGTGCGGCCCTGCGAATAATCGATAGGCTGGGAGTCGCTCTGGTAGCCGCCGCGTCCGCCTCCGCCGTTGCTGCGACCCTGATAGTTGCCGTTGTGCGCATCCATCGTAGAAGGGGGCGCGTCAGCGAAGTTGCCGTTGGCGACACGGTAGCTGTGGTCCATGGGGCCGACGAAGCTGCGAGGGCCACGCTGCTGCTTGCCGCCTCCGCCGCCCTTGCGCTTGAAGCCGCCTACGCTGTTTCCGGGCTGGTGGGTGTCGCGGTCGCGAAAGCCACCAGCGCCGCCATTATTGCTGCCCGCGCTGGCGACGTTTCCTGGATTGTCGCTTCCGCCACGCTGCCGGTCGCGATCGCGAAACTTCTTCTTCCAGCGTTTTGCGCCGGTGCCGTTGCTGTTCTGCTGCTGACCTGCACCTTGAAACGGCTGCTGGCCTTGCGGCTGAAACGCCTGGGGCTGGGCTGCAGAGCCCTGGATGGAGCCGACAGGCTGTCCGGCGTTCTGCTCGCCACCTGGCTGGGTGCCCTGCACGCCCTCGGGTCCTTTGCCCTTCCGCTTGCGTCTGCGGCGCCGGCTGCTCTTGGACTGGCCCATGCCATGGGGGATGTTTGATCCCGCGAAGTTCGCCTCCCCGTCGCTTTGGCCGGGAGACATCGTCGAACCCTGGTGGGAATCCACCTCGGATACATTCTGCTCTGAAGTCATGCTTCCACTTCCTATTGCACTAGATCGCAATTAGCGGTTCACTCCCACGGCAACGGTCTCTCTTCCCCGTGTTGACCACGGAGGACGAACCAAACCGGTATTGCAGCGTCGGAGGAAACGGTCTCAAGTTGTACTCGAACGGACGTCTTCAATGCATTGGCTGCGACCAAACCAGTAACGACCGGCAACGCGCAGCCCGGAATCGCCTGACAGCGGCGAACCATATTCACCCTCTACCTGTTTGCGACAGAGTCCGACAAATCTCCGGTCCACTATAATCCTGTGTCTTGCGCCGTAAACTCGCGAAAAATAAGTTCTTTGGCAGCCACACAGTGATCGGCACCCACAGCCGGTCCACAAGGCAACTACTAAGGTACGCCCAAAGAGACCGGTTGGCAAGAACTCTCTTTGACGAATTTCAAAGAGCGGTACTTTCTGGTATTGGTTACAGCGAAAAGGGCCGCTCTAGAGAGCGGCCCTTTGATACTGATGGCCAGTCACTGGCCTCCTGAAAAACTTCCGACTAGGAAGTAAACCGTCGGACTCACGTCTACACCGTCATTCGGATGTAGCTTCTTTAAGCCGGGGTACTACGCAGCACAATCTCGGTTCAATCCATCGGTGCCGATGACATAAGAGCAATCCGAGAGCCAAACGGTTTTATTCAAAATAGGGTGCTTTTGGTGATTAGGACTCTGGTCTGGTCCGAAAAACAGGAGACTGGATATGGAATGCTCCATATTTCTGGATACTGGCTTGAGAGATCGGAGGGTTGCGGGGGCCGCTGGAATTGACCCTTTATGGGCTGGGTCCTATAATTTGATGTGTTCCGGCAGACCTCTCGTTTTGCTTCCGATTTTCAGGCATGGGAGTCGGTGGATCAAGAAGGAAGATAGGCGCTCCGTTCGATATGGAGGCGCCCATCGAGTGGCTGCAGGGAACGGCTCGGAAGGCACGCGATGGTGCGCCGTAGGCCGGATGAATTTCTCACAATCCCCGAAGGAGTACCACACACCGCATGAATCGTACCTTTGCTCTTGTCACCGCCCTTGCTGCGGGAATGACCTCCGCCGCAGGAGTGGCCCAGACTGCTGGACCTCAGACGCCCGCAGCAGCCCCCAACGCCGCAGCTGCCGCCCCCGCCGTTCACGCTGTTCCAGCCAAGATTGCGCTAATCGAATTCGAACAGGTTGCCGCCGCTACCAATGAGGGCCAGCGCGACCTGCAGGCACTCCAGAAGAAGTTCGAGCCTAAGAAGAATCAGCTGCAGACCCTCTCGCAGGAGGTCGACACGCTGAAGAAGCAGCTACAGACCGCGCCGGCCACGTTGAGCGACACGGAGCGTGCCTCACGTACCCGGGCGATCGATGTCAAGGAGAAGCAGCTTCAGCGCGATGGCGAAGATGCTCAGACCTCTTTCAACGGCGAGTTGCAGGAGACTCTTGGCGCAGTAGCGAAGAAGCTCGGTCCGGTTGTCATTAAATATGTACAGGACAACGGTTACACCATGCTGCTGGATAACACCGGCCAGCAGGGCGGTCTCTCCGTCCTCTGGACACAGCCGGGCACTACGGATATCTCTCAGGCTATCGTCGATGCATACAACGTATCCTCGGGTATCGCTGCACCGATTCCGTCTGCACCATCCGCACCGGGAGCTTCGACACCGGCTCGTCCGCATCCGACGACCGCTCCGAAGCAGTAGACGATTCGTCTTGCCGACCCTTGTTCAAGATCACTGAGGTCTCCGTCGAGATCTCAGTGATTTGAAATTAACAGCAGAATCATATTGGCTACGTCCAAGCTGGTAAGTTTGTAACGATCTATCGAACCTTGAAGGAGCACCATAAACCGCATGAATCGTACTCTATTGCTTGTCTCCGCCCTTGGCGCGGGATTGACGACAGCCGCCGGAGTGGCACAGACTGCCCCGGCCGCTGCTGCACCTCAGCCCGCAGCCGAAGCTGCCGTTGCACCACAGGCTCTTCCGGCAAAGATCGCTCTGGTCGCCTTCGAGCAGGCCGTCTTTGCAACCAACGAAGGACAGCGCGCTGTTCAGGATGTGCAGGAGAAATATAAGCCGAGGAAGACGCAGATCGATACTCTTGCGCAAGAGGTCGATTCGCTCAAGAAGCAGCTTCAGAGCGCACCGGCTTCGCTCTCGGACGATGAGCGTGCGACCCGCCTGAGAAATATCGACACCAAGGAAAAGCAGTTGAACCGTGATGCCGAGGATGCGCAGACGGCTTATAACGCCGACCTGCAGGAAGCCTATGGCAAGATCGCGGCGAAGGTCTCGGTCACGCTTAAGAACTATGTCAGCCAGAACGGCTACACGCTGCTGCTTGACGTGAGCGGTCAGCAGAGCAACGTGATGTGGGCGACCCCAAATACGGATGTGACACAGGCCGTCGTCACGGCGTATAACACTGCATCGGGTGTGGCTGCGCCGGCACCATCTGCCCCGTCCTCCGCGGCTCCGGCTCGTCCGCACGCGACGACCCCAAGACCCGCGACAGCAGCACCAAAGCAGTAATCACTCGACCGTAGATCAGGCGAAGGAGGAGACCTTTCCGTAAGGTGCTCGTCCTTCGCCTGCACGCTTATATTTTGGCGTCATCACGGAAGAGTTGTGGAAAAACCTGTGGATTCCTTATAGCTTTTCAAGGCTAATGGAAGCGATATGCAATCTCTTGCATATCGCTCGATCTTTGTGGTAGAGGAGCAACTGTAGAGGAATCAGCGTGTTGGCTCAGGCGGATCGAGAAATCCATTTCGGGATCTCCTGTATTTGGGCAAGTATAGCTATTTCAACGGTTTCCACAGATGAACGTTACTACCAGGTTACAAATTATTGAGTCTAATCTGGCCCACGATTAATCTATATCGCGATTATGCAGCGAAGCTGTTTATTTTGGCGGGCATAGTGGTGGTTACTCTTCCCCGACTTTGAGCACTGCGAGGAATGCCTCCTGTGGGATGTCCACCTTGCCGATTCGCTTCATGCGCTTCTTGCCCTCTTTTTGTTTATCGAGGAGTTTGCGCTTGCGGCTGATGTCGCCGCCATAGCACTTCGCAATCACGTTCTTCCGGATGGCCGTGACGGTCTCGCGTGCGATCACCTTTGAACCGATCGCGGCCTGGATAGCGACCTCGAACATCTGGCGCGGGATGAGTTCGCGCATCTTGGAGACGAGTGCGCGTCCACGCTGCTGGGCAAAGTCTTTATGAATGATGATCGAAAGAGCATCTACGGGGTCGCCGCCGATGAGGATATCCATCTTGACCATGGGGGAGACCCACATGCCGGCGAGGACGTAGTCGAGTGAGGCGTAACCGCGCGAGACGGTTTTGAGGCGGTCGTAGAAGTCGAGAACGATCTCGTTGAGAGGAAGCTCATACGTGATCAGGACGCGCGTGTCGGAGACGTACTCCATGTTCTGCTGGCGTCCACGCTTCTCTTCGACGAGTTTCAGAATGCCGCCGACATACTCTTCGTTGGTGAGGATTTTGGCGACGATGACGGGCTCTTCAATCTGCTCGATCTCGGTGGTGTCGGGCCAGCGCGACGGGTTGTCTACCTCGCGGGTGCTGCCGTCGGTCATGGTGATCTTGTAGCGGACGCCGGGTGCGGTGGTGATGAGATCGAGATCGTACTCGCGCTCCAGGCGCTCCTGGATGATCTCCAGGTGCAGTAGGCCGAGGAAGCCGCAGCGGAATCCGAATCCGAGCGCGACGGAGGACTCCGGCTCGAAAGAGAAGCTCGCGTCGTTGAGTCGAAGCTTCTCGAGGGCGTCGCGAAGCATCGCGTGCTCGTGTGAGTCCACGGTGTAGAGGCCGGCGAAGACCATGCTCTTGATGTCTTCGAAACCTGGCAACGCTTCGGCGCATGGATTTTCGACCGAGGTGATGGTGTCGCCGACCTTGGTGTCGGCTACGTTTTTGATGGTGGCGACGAAGAAGCCAACCTCCCCGGCGCTCAGTTCGGCAAGCTCTACAGGCTTCGGGGTCATGACGCCCATGCTCTCGACGTCGAAGGTCTTGCCGTTCGACATGACCTTGATCTTCATTCCCTTGCGAAGCCGACCGTTGATGATACGAGCGAGGACGATAACTCCTCTGTATGGATCGAACCAACTGTCGAAGATGAGTGCCTGCAGCGGAGCTTCGGGGTCGCCCTGCGGCGGCGGCAGCAGGTTAACGACGGCTTCGAGAATGCTTGCGACGTTCAGGCCGGTCTTCGCACTGACTGCGATGGCGTCGTCGGCGGGTAAGCCCACGGACTTCTCGATCATCTCCTTGGTGCGCTCGATATCAGCACTCGGGAGGTCGATCTTGTTGATGATCGGAATGATCTCGAGTCCATTCGAGATTGCCAGGTAAGCGTTAGCAAGCGTCTGGGCCTCGACGCCTTGCGACGCATCGACGACGAGCAGAGCGCCTTCACATGAGGCCAACGAACGTGAGACCTCGTACGAAAAGTCCACGTGGCCGGGCGTGTCGATCAGGTTGAGCTGATAGGTGTCGCCGTCCTGCGCCTTGTACATCATGCGTACGGTGTGGGCTTTGATGGTGATGCCGCGTTCGCGTTCGAGGTCCATGGCATCCAGCACCTGCGCCTGCATCTCGCGGGAGGTCAGCGAGCCGGTCAGCTCAAGGAGCCGGTCGGAGAGGGTGGACTTGCCGTGGTCGATATGCGCGATGATCGCAAAGTTGCGGATGTGACTTGGATCCATGTTGTAGCTGGGTGGCCTCAATATCCATGTTAACACCCGCGTGGTGAAGACGTATGCGCCCGCGCTCTCGTGAAGGAACGATGCGGTCGGGCGCTGCCTAAGATGCGGGGATCAGAGTTCGAGCTACTGTCTTCGCGTTGTTGCTGACATGCTGCTTCGCGACTCCCCATATAACCGCTTCGCACTTCGAGACCGTAACGTAGTTCCTGCACTCGGGCGATGGCATCGGCACTACATCGCAGGACGTCTCGCAAAGACGCAGATGCATAAAGATTCCGCCGGAATCCTGATGTGAACTTTAGCCACGCCGCAAGAGTGTTGCGATTGAGAGCACATTTACCCTCCGCGCGTCTTACAATGAGCAGGGACAAATGCTTCGAAGACCTTTAGGGAAGATGGTGCGGCGCTGGGCATTGATAGTGGGCTGTGCGCCGCTGGTCATGCTTGCTGGCTGCCCTCAGGAGCAGGCGGGAGCACCTGGGAAAGCGCCAGCACAGACGACTGCGCCAGCCATCTCATCGGGCACTGCAGGCACTTCGGTTCAGGCATCTCCGTCTGCAGGAACTGCGCCGCAGAGCGCCGACAACTCTGCGAACGCCGCCAAGGTGCAACAGCTGATCGCCAAGGCGGAGGCCGCGTACCGGAGCGGCGTTGACAACTATCGCGCCGGGCATCTGGATGCTGCGCGGCTGGACTTCGACTCCGCCGTGGACCAGATGCTGACGAGTGGCATGGATCTGAAGACGGATCCTCAGCTTGCGGATGAGTTCGACCATCTTCTGAATGCTGTGAACTCGCTTGAGATGACGGCGTTGAAGCAGGGCAATGGATTTTCGCCCACGCTTGAGGCCGCTCCACTCGATGCTGCGGACGAGGTCACCTTCCCGGCGAACGCAGCATTGACGGCAAAGGTTGCAGCCGAGTTGAAGACGACGCAGTCTGACTTTCCACTCGTCGTGAACGATTATGTCGCGGGCTTCATCAGCTATTTTTCAAACTCGCCGGGCGGCCACGCACACCTGCTGCGTTCGCTCGAGCGCGCGGGAAAGTACAAGGAGATGATTCAGAAGAATCTGCGCGAGCAAGGTGTGCCGCAGGACCTGATCTATCTGGCGGTCGCCGAGTCTGGCTTTCAACCGCAGGCTCTCAACGCGAAGAGCGGTGCAGGGGGGATGTGGCAGTTCATGCCGACGGGCGCATACGGGCTGGCGCGCAATGGCTGGTTCGACGAACGGTTCGATCCGGACAAGAGTTCCAAAGCGTACGCGCGCTATATGAAGTCGCTCTACAACCAGTTCGGCGACTGGTATCTGGCGATGGCAGCCTATGACTGGGGTCCGGGCTACGTGCAGCGTGCGGTGATGAAGACAGGGTACGCCGACTTCTGGGAGCTGTACCGACGCAATGTGCTTCCTGCGGAGACCAAGAATTATGTGCCGGGAATCATTGCGGCGATCATCATGGCGAAGAATCCTGCGCAGTATGGGCTGGATAAGCTGGTGCCCGATGAGCCTGTCGTCTCCGATACCGTAACCGTCGATTACGCCGTCGACCTTCGTCTGGTGGCCGACATCACCAACTCATCGCTACCCGAGATTGTTGCGCTCAATCCAAGTCTCCTGCGCATGGCGACGCCGCGCGATATGGCCTTCGATCTGCACATTCCGGTGGGGACGCATGATGTCTTCGGCGAGCGCATCAAGCAGATCCCGGAAGACAAACGCACGAGCTGGCGCTTTCACGTGGTGCGCAGCGGAGAGACGCTCGACGGCATCGCGGTGGGTCTCCATGCACACGTGAGCGATATCGCCGATGCCAATGGACTCGCTGCCGGAGCGAGCCTTGATCTCGGCGATGAGCTCGTCGTGCCTGTCTCTACTGTTGCGGCGACCGTGCGACCGCAGCACTACGCGGTGCGTCACGGAGATACGCTCGTCACAGTTGCGGATCGCTTCGGCGTGTCGGTGGAGGAGTTGCGGCGCTGGAATCATCTGTCGTCGAACAATGTCAGGCCAGGTGCTTTTTTGGTCGTCGCGGAGCCGGTGAGGCTTGCACCCGGCACGCACATTCGCAGCAGAGCGGGACATGGCAAAAGCACGGGGCATAGCGTGAACGCCTCTGCCCATGCGGGTTCTACGCATACCGATGCAAATCATGCGAACGCCGGAAAGAGAGCGTCGTCGTCTGCGACAAAGAAAATTGCAAGTGAGACCAAGCAAAATGCGACGCCAAAAACGAAGAGAAAAGCTACACGATGAGCTACCTCACAAAAAAGAGTACTTGCCATCGCTAGCGCTTGGATGCATCCTGTTGCTAGAATCTCGTGCCGGGAAGTAAATATGATTTCGTCTGCATCCTACCGGTAGAGCAGAAATAAAGAGCGGCAGAAGTACAACGCAGTGAGAGGACAATGATGACGATGTTCGACGACACGACCAGACTTTATGCAGCCGGAGCAGATGAAGATCACGATTTCGTCGATGAACCAGAGGATGACCACGATCTCCGTAGCCGCTTTGAAGACGACGATGATGAAGAGGAAGAGGTCACGATGACCTCCGATGATGACGATGAGTTGAACGAAGATGAAGATGAGACCCTGAGTGGCACACACGCTGAGGAAGCAATCATCTTTACGCCACCACCGTCGCCCGTCAATAGCTACGAGCCCGCAACCAGGGAGTCCGGAATGCCGGTGAAGAGTGTCGCGCAACCGGCCGTGAAAAAATCTGCGGTGAAGAAAGCTGCAGCAGCACCAGCAAAGAAGAGCACGCCAGCGAAGAAGGCTGCTCCTGCCAAAAAAGCAGTGCCCGCAAAACAAGCCGCACCAGCGAAGAAGGCACCTGCAAAGAAAGCTGTTGCAGTAAAGAAGGCACCAGCGAAGAAGATTGCGGCGAAGAAAGTTGTGGCTAAGAAAGCTGCTAAAAAAGTTCTGGCGAAGAAGGCTGCTCCGAAAAAGAGTGGTCCAGCCAAATCGAAATCTGCCGCGAAGAAGTTCAGTGCTCCGCGCGGCGGTAAGGTCGCTCCTAAAAAGGCGGCCGGCAACAAGGGCACTGCAAGCACCAAAAAACCAATGAAGAGAGGTATTACCTTGGCAACTAAGAAAGCAGTAAAGAAGGCACCCGCGAAGAAGGCAGCAGCAAAGAAGGCTCCTGCGAAGAAAGCAGCAGCAAAGAAGGCTCCTGCAAAGAAGGCCGTAAAGAAGGCTGTTAAGAAGGCACCAGCAAAGAAGGCCGTAAAGAAGTAACTACCCTTAAGGCAAGCAAATAGGCCCGGACTCCTCAATTGAGAGCCCGGGCCTTTTTGCGTCTGCTGATAAGTATTTACGTAACGTTCACTTCTTTTCGGACTGCGTACTTCTTCTTGCTGGCCTGGATTCTGCTCTTTGGGCCGATCTTCGCTGCTCGTGTCAGATCTTTAATGAAAAGGGTCCGGACCTTGTTCGTTCCGGTCCGGACCCTTTGCTGCTCGGCTTGTGCGTTACTTCTTTTCGGCGGAGATTGCGGCCAGGACTTCGGTGCTGTGGACGTTGGGATCGACCTTCTCCCAGACCTTGACCACTTTGCCATCCGGCGAGATGAGGAAGGTCTCTCGGTTTGCGAACTTCATGACGCCGTAGTTCTTGACCGGCACGCCGTAGGCATCGACGACCTTGTGGTCCGGGTCGGCGAGGAGTTTGAAGCCGAAGGTGTCCTTGGAGCACCAGGTCTTGTGGCCTTCGACGGTGTCGAGGCTGACGCCGAGGACGACGGCGTTCAGCGCGTCATACTTCTGCAGGTCGCGCTGGAAGTTGTGCGCCTCGATGGTGCAGCCGGTGGTCTGGTCCTTCGGGTAGAAGTAGAGGACGACCCACTTGCCCTTGTAGTCGCTGAGGCTGACGGGCTTGTCTTCCTGCGAGGGCAGGGTGAAGTTGGGCGCCATGGCACCGGCTTGTACGGTGTCCGCGGCTGCGGCCGCGTGGGCCTTCAGACCGACGCCGCATACGGCTACTGCTGCGATGATGACTGCACTCCAAATTGCTTTGCGCATGGTGGTTCCCCTTTTTCGTGAAGCGAATCTCTATGTAGACAAGTGTAAGGCTTGGACGACACAGCCCCTGGTTCGTTTGGCCACATTCTACGCTGCGGTGACAATCTAATGACAAAACTGACTAGCTCGCGACGATGGCGATGCCTGCGCGATCCGCGGCCGCGAGGATGGCTGCGGGATCGAACATGAGGGTTCGACCTGCCTCGATGGCGAGACAGGTCGCGCCTGCCTCCTGCATGGCGTGGATGGTGGCGACGCCGACGACGGGAACATCGAAGCGCATGTCCTGATGGGGTTTGGCGACCTTCACGACGGTCAAGGAGCGGCGCAGGGTGGTTGCGGCAGGGGTAGGTGTGTCGGCTGCTGTGTCGAGGGTGCGGAAGAGGGCTCCGGCGCGGGCGATGGTGGCGTCGGTGCCTTCCATGGCCTCGACGGCGACGCAGGCCTGGGCGGCGATGACGACGGTCTGGCCGAGGTCGTATCCGGCGATGGCGCGGGCGACGGTGAGGCCGTAGGCGATGTCCTTCTGCTCGTCGTCGTCGGGCGGGCGGGCGGTGAGGATGCCGGGTTTGGCGAGGAGGGGTTCGAGGTAGGCGGTGGAGGAGACGAGTTCGATGCCTTCGTCGCCGAGCACCTTAGCGATGGCTCCGAGGAGCATGTCGGTGTTGCGGGTGCGGAGGTTGAGGAGGAGTTTGGCGAGGCGCCAGTCGGGGCGAATGCTGGAGAAGATCTGTTTGTGTTTGACCTGGCCGGCCATGACGGCTCGGGTGACGCCTTCGGTTTGGAAGGTCTCGATGAGGCGGGAGAGTTCGCCGAGGGAGAGCCAGTGGACGTGGATCTCGGGGTCGGATGCGGCGCGGGCGTTGATCTCGGGATCGGTCTCTTCCTTGATGGCGGCTACGACGACGGTGAGGCCGTGGGCGCGGGCGGCGTCGAGCAGGAGGAAGGGGAAGCGTCCGTTGCCTGCGATCAGGCCTAGTTTCGGCATCTGCTTACTGTAATTCTTTAACCCCTTTAGAAGATATGTCCTGCCGGACGGGCCCACTGCACGCGGGGTGGGCGTTTGCACGCCTTTTTAAACCTTTCGGGTGGCTCTCCCGTTGGTCGAGATCATCTTTGTTTCCGACCAACGGGAGAACCAACCGAAGGGGTATATACGTCACGAAGTGACCTCCCCACGAGCAGTGGGCCCGTCCGGCAGGACGTCTCTTGTCAAGAGCGAAACAGGGTAGTGGACGGACCACTTGCCTGTGGGAAAAAGTGATGTTCGGCATTTTTAGGGGTTTGTGGTGAGTTGTGATGTCTTGGTGGTGAGTTGTGGCAGTTAGGTGGACGGAAGATGGTCGTTGGTGAAACCAGCGTTCCGGTTCTTTGGCTCGTGGTTCTATAGAAGGATGCGAGTCGATTTCGCACGAGGTTTGGCATGAATCAGTTTTCGCAGCTTGTGTCTTCTCCGGTCGGAGCGTTTTGCGTGCTCGCGGTTGCGGCGTACCTGGAGGTGCAGGGCGATGCATTCTTTCAGTCCGGTCTGTATCACGCGTCGGGAGTTCGACGCCTTGGGTTCTTCCTTGCGGGTGCGGTTGTACTGGTTTGTTACAGCCTGTTTCTGAACTCTTCGAAGGTGGACTTCGGCAAACTTCTTGGGGTGTACGTTGTGTTGTTCTTCCTGGTGGCGCAGTTGGTGGCGAGGATGCAGTTCCATCAATCGCCTACGAGGCCGATCTATGTTGGGGGAGCGTTTATCGTGGCGGGGGGATTGATTATGAGTCTTTGGAAGGCTTAACGAGATGTGCCGCCATACGTTTGGGAGTACGGCGGCACGGTGGGTCTCGTTGTTTGAGCGGGTTAGTTGGTGGGGGCGTCGAGGTGGATGGTGGTGCCGGTCTTGGCGGAGCGGCGGGCGGCGTCTAGGATGCGGACGACGGTGACGTTGGTGTCGAGGGAGTTGAGGTCTTTGTGCGGCTGAAGTGAGCCGGAGAGGACGGCGGCGAGGTAGCTGAGCGAGTCGTTCTGCGGGGAGACGAGGGCGGGTGCGGTTTCGACGTGTTCGGCTTTTTCGTTGGGGAGGCGGATGCGGAGTTTGGCTCCGGGATCGGCGGACTCGTAGAGGGTGTCGACGTAGCCGGTGGCGCCGTAGATCTCCATGTCCTTGCGGTCGAAGGGCCAGTTCCACGAGCCTTGGACGATGACCTGGGCGTGGGGGTAGGTGAGGACGATGGTGCTGTCGTCGTCTACGTTGGGGTAGATCTGGGGCTTGATGTGGAGGGTGACGGCGGTGACGGTGAGCGGGAGTTCGCCGTGCATGATCCAGGTGGTGAGGTCGACGCCGTAGCAGCCGAAGTCGAAGAGTGCGCCGGCGCCGTTTTGTTTGGGGTCGGTGAGCCAGCCGAGGAACTCGGGGCCTACACCGATCTCTTTGGGACCGCTGTGTCCGTCGTGGAAGACGAGTTTGCGGAGGTCGCCGATCTTGCCGGAGGCGAGGATGTCGGCGGCGGCGGTGTTGGAGTTGTACCAGGTGGTCTCGTAGTTGGTGAGGACGGGGATGTTGTACTTCTTCGCGAGGGCCTGGATGGCGAGAGCGTCTTCGACGGTGGTGGCGAGGGGCTTTTCGACCATGGCGGCGATGTGGAGGGGGGCGGCCTGCTCGATGGCGGCGCGGTGTCCGGCGATGGAGGTGTAGACGAGGATGGCCTGCGGGTGGGTGGCCTTGAGCATGGCGGCTTCGGTGGGGAAGAAGATGTCCGCGGGGAGGTGGGTGCGTTCGATGTAGTGCTGGCGGAGGGCGGCGTCGGGTTCGGCGATGCCGACGAGGGAGATGTCGGGGTGATTGGGGAGGTTGTGGAGGAAGCCCTGGACGTGGCCGTGGACGAGGCCGACGATGGCGACGCGGATGGGCTGCGCGGTTTGAGCGGGGGCGTTGCCGGGGATAGTGAGGAGTGCGGCGAAGAGGCTGATGGAGGCGAGGAACTTTGATGAGAGAGAAAAAGCCATTGGAATGGGGACCCTTCGTGTTAGGACTAGCTTGCGGCTTATAGATTGTGACTTGTCAGTTGTAGAACGATTGAAGGTTGGCTAAGGTTTCAAAGATTGCAGATAGAACCAGACGGGTTCCATAGGAACAGATAGGAGACCTACTCGATGAGTTTCTTCGCTCGCGCACACAGGCATTTTCGCAGCTTCACGCTTGTTTTGTCGGCTGCTTTGTTTTCGATGAGCTATGGCATGGCTGTGTACGCACAGGCTCCGCTCTCTCCGAGCCAGGAGGCGGGGCGCGCTGAGACGTTGAAGAAGTCTATCGCTCTGCGGGATGCGTTCATTCAACGTATTCATGCGGCGGGGTTCTCGTGTCCGATTGCGGCGCCGACGATTGTGGTGGAGGATGTGCCCTCCTTCGGCCAATATTTGGATGAGAGCAATACGCTGCGCACGTCGGAGTGGACGTTGCTGCGGCCTGAGGAGAAGGCGTTCTTCGCGCAGCTTGCGGGACCGGGAGCTGACGATGCGGCTGTTCGCGCGGTGTTTGAGAAGGCTGCGCATGGGTGGATCTTTATTCATGAGTTGGGGCACTGGTGGCAGGCTTGCAGAGGCTATTCGGCTAACCACTATCAGGTTGAGTATGGTGCGAATCGGATTGCGCTGGCTTACTGGCGGGAGACGGATCCGGCGATCGTGACGTTGATGATGTCGCTGTTTCATGGGGTGCTGGATCATGCGTCTTCGCCGGTGCCTGCGGGGCAAGATGTGGAGACATACTTCGATAAGAACTACGAGACGCTGGGGCCGAGTCCGGCTTATCCGTGGTTTCAATCTCGCATGGGCGTGACGCTGGAGGAGGAGAAGCCGGCGCCTACGCTGGCGACGGTGCTGGCTGAGACTAAGAAGTGACAGTGGATAGAAGCGTGTTTGCCGGTACTGGTCTGCGCGGAGGTCTTTTTTTGCGCTGATCCTGATTATTCTTAGGGGACCATTCGGGTAGGATAACGTCCATCTCCTATGGATCGCCGCCGCTTCGCTCAACTCTCCGCGTTCGCCCTGGCCAGCACGCAGGTGCGTGTCTCCGCTCAATCGAACAGCAACAACTCAGCTTCAGGGACTCGACGCGTTGGTATCGCCGCCGTGGGGCTGGGCAGCATTGCGGAGGTGTTTATGCGCGCCGTGACGGCTACCCCCAACGCACGAATTACTGGCCTTGTTACGGGGCATCCTGCGGAGAAGGGAGTGAAGTTCGGTGCGCTCTACAACGTGCCGGGGAACTCCATCTATACCTATGAGACCTTTGACCGGCTGCGCGACAATCCTGCGATCGACGCCGTGTACATTGCGCTTCCGAACAGCATGCACTGCGAGTACACGATACGCGCGGCTGAGGCTGGCAAGCATGTGTTCTGCGAAAAGCCGATGGGGATCTCCTCCGCAGAGTGCCGACGAATGATCGAGGCGTGTCGCCGGGCCAACGTTAAGCTGATGATCGGGTATCGGATCCACTACGATGCGACCTTTCGCAAGCTGCGTGAGCTGGTTCGCTCCGGCGCTCTCGGGGAGATCCAGTCTTATCAGGGAGGGTTCTACGGGATGAGAAATAAGCAGCAGTGGAGGCTTGATCGTTCTCTTGCCGGTGGAGGCTCTCTGCTGGATCTTGGCATCTATCCTCTGAATGCGGTGCGCTGGTTCACGGGTGAAGAGCCCGAGATATGCCGCGGCCTGGTGGCTACGCGTGACAAGGGTCAGGCGTTCGCGACTGTCGAACAGAGCATCAATTGGATGGTGAAGTTTCCTTCCGGCATTCTTGCCAGCGGTGGCAGCTCCTACGAACAGAGCGGGACCAACTTCTTTGCGATCAACGGCACAACAGGACATCTTCGACTTGAGCCGGCGTTCGTCTATGGGGATGCGATTCTTAAGTACACCGGCACCGCTGGCGATACTGAGCTGTCGGGAGGTGGGCCGGTCTATGATCCCGACCAGTTTGTCCTGGAAGCGACCCACTTTGCGGATTGCGTCCTTCATAACTCTCAGCCAGCGACTCCTGGTGAGGAGGGTCTGGCAGATTTGCTTGCAATTGAAGCGATCTATGCCTCGGCGGGTACTCCGATCGCTTGAAGTTTGGCGATGCGTTGGTGGCCGTACAATTTCGAACGTAGTCAGCCTAGTGATAGGAGACTGTTATGTCGGTTGAGCTGTCTGAGTGCTCTCGCATCTTTCGGGAGCTTGAGACCCAACGTGCCGAGCTTCTCGCGGAGTTGGCGGGGTGGTCGCCGAGTCGATTGAGCTTTTGCCCTGCGGATGGCGCGTGGTCGGCGGTGGAGGTGTTGGATCACATCGTGAGAGCGGAGGCGGGAACGATCGGAGACATTCGAGCTGGCCTGCAGAATCCGCACGCTCTCGGGAGTGAGGAGCGCCCGAGGATTGCTGCCCTCGATCGCGCCCTCCGTTCCGATCAGAGCTTTCAGGTGCCGCCGGGGGCACAGGCGATTTATCCGAATGCGCAGACTACTTTTTCTGAGGTCGCGGGACGTTGGGAGCAGGCCCGGACGCAGCTTGGGTCGGTGGTAGAGGCGCTCGCACCTCAGGATGCTTGCTGCGGGGTCTTCTGTCATCCGTTTGCCGGATGGATGACGGTCGCGGATGTGCTCGAGCACTTCTCCGCTCACTTGTATCACCATGGCTTTCAGTTGGCGCGTCTACGGGTGAGCTCGGCAGGTCTGCAGTCGTAGCAGGTATCGCCGCCGGAGAACGTGTCTCCTGTTACTTACAGGCTTGCCGCATCGAACGATAGAAGAAGAATTAACACGGACTTTAGCTAAGGCTGGTCAGCGATGATGTGGACTGGCCAGATAATGAGAATCGAGTGCACGGCAGGCGTTATAAGGGGGATGAATGGCAGACAGTAAGACGATACTTGGGCAGGCGTACTCCGCATTCAATCAGCGGGACATCGACGGTGCCTTGGCACTGATGACGCAAGATGTGAGCTGGCCCAAGGCTTCGGAGGGCGGCAAGGTCGTCGGAAAAGAAGAGATCCGCGACTATTGGACTCGCCAGTGGGGTGAGTTCGATCCTCATGTCGAACCACTTGCAATAACTGAGGAAGACGGAGGCAAGGTCCGGGTCAGGGTGCATCAACTCGTCAAGAGCCTACAAGGTGATGTTCTTTCGGACAGCGAGGTTGTTCATGTGTTCACCGTGAGGGGCGGTCTTATCGCAGCGATGGACCTCGGGGATGAGGCCGATTCAGTAGCTGGTCCGTCGGCCGCGTTCGCACATCGATCCTAACTGCTACTTGATGATGCCGCGGGCGCTGTTGGCGATGAAGTCGGCGAGGTAGGCGACGTGTTCTCCGGCGGTGCCTGCGGTGACGGTCTCGCGGATGGCGGCGAGGGCGTCGGAGATGTTGAGCCTGGAGGCGGTAAGGGTGCGGTAGGCGGCGCGGAGCTCCTTGAGCTGCTCCGGGGTGAAGCCCTTGCGCTCGAGACCTACTTTGTTGATGCCGTAGGCGTGGTTGTTGCGCTCGATGGAGGTGAGGGAGTAGGGAAGGACGTCCTGCGTGATGGTGGTGCCTCCGCCGATGTAGGAGTACTTGCCGATGCGGCAGAACTGGTGGACGGGGCAGAGGGCGCCGACGGTGGCGTAGTCTTCGACGATGACGTGGCCGGCGAGGGTAGCGGAGTTGGCGAGGATGCAGCCGGTGCCGATCTGGGAGTCGTGGCCGATGTGGGTATAGGCCATGATGAGGCAGTCGCTGCCGACGCGCGTTACTCCGCCGCCGCCGGTGGTTCCCCTGGAGATGGTGACGTACTCGCGGATGGAGTTGTTGTCGCCGATCTCGACGCGGGTGGGTTCGCCGGCGTACTTGAGGTCTTGTGGTGCGATGCCGATGCAGGCGAAGGAGAAGATGCGGTTGTTCGCGCCGAGGGTGAGGTGTCCGTCCAGTACGACGTGGGAGACGAGATCGCAGGCTTCGCCGAGGACGACGTTGGGGCCGATGGTGCAGTAGGGACCGACGGTGCAGCTGGCGGGGATGTGCGCGCCGTCTGCGACGATGGCGGTGGGATGGATGCCTGGCTGCGTGCTCACTCGGCTGAGGCCTCGGTTGCTGGGGCCTCGGGCGCGGCTTTTTTGGTGACGCGGGGGACGACCTGGCACATGACGGTGGCGTCGCAGACGAGCTTGCCGTCGACGGTGATGTTGCCGAGCATCTTGACGGCGCGGCTGCGCCACTGGAGGACGGTGACTTCGATGCGGAGCTGGTCGCCGGGGACGACGGGGCGGCGGAAGCGTGCGTTCTCGATGCCGGTGAAGACCATGAGCTTCTGGTCGCGGTCGGGGATCTCGTTGAGCAGGAGCGCGCCGCCGGTCTGGGCGATGGCTTCGACCATGAGGACGCCGGGCATGATGGGGTAGTCGGGGAAGTGGCCCTGAAAGTGGGGCTCGTTGATGGTGACGTTTTTGATGGCGACGATGCGCTGCTTGCGCTCGATCTCGATGACGCGGTCGATGAGGAGGAAGGGGTAGCGGTGGGGCAGGAGGGACATAATTTCGAGGATGTCCATGGTCTGCGGATGCGCGGGGGGCGGGGCTTCGGAGCCCGGCTGGGCGTCGGCGCGGGGTACGGTCTGTAGGTCTGTCTGGTTCACTGTCATGGCAAGCATAAGTATAAATGGGCTGATCGCGAGGTTGAGCTGATTTGAGCTCTCGTATACTGCTTAGCATTCGACCTATTGTGAGCGCACGCAGCTCGTCTTCGATATGCCTTTGCTGTAGATCGCGGCAAGATCGTAGCTAACTTGCAGCGCGAGGGGAGATGGAATGACTGACCGAAGGGTAAAGATCTCTCCGCTGGTGTATGCGCGAATCGCGGGCGTGCTGTACCTGATCAACATCGCGTACGGTCTGTTCGGAGAGCTATTCGTTCGAGCGAGGCTGGTGGTTCCGGGGGATGCTGCTGCTACGGCGCATCGGATTATGGCGTCGGAGTCGCTGTTTCGGTTCGGCATTGCGGGCGATCTGATTATGCACATCACCGATGTTCCGATGGCGGTGATCTTCTATGTTTTGCTGAGGCCGGTCAGTCGGGATCTTTCTTTGCTGAGTGCGTTGTTCGGTATGCTGCAGACCGCGATTCTGTGCGCCAATAAGCTGAACCTGGTTACGGTTCTGCTGCTGCTGGGCGGGACGAGTTATCTGAAGGTGGTCGATCCAGGTCAGCTACAGGCGCTGGCGTCGCTCTCGCTGGCGCAGCATGAGTCTGGCTTTGGGATTGGGTTGATCTTCTTTGGAGTGAGCTGTCTTGTCACCGGATATCTGATGTTTCGGTCGGGATACTTTCCCAAGACTCTGGGTGTTTTACAAGGCATCGCGGGCGCGTGCTATCTGATCAACAGCTTCGCTCAACTGCTCTCTCCTTCACTGGCGGACAAGTTGTTTCCGGCTATTTTGGTTCCGGCTTTTATCGGGGAGTTGTCGACGTGCGTGTGGTTGCTGGTGAAGGGCCTGGACACTGCAAAGTGGGACGAGCGGGTGCGCATGGGGCAGATCTTTGAAGGTCCGGCGGACAACTAGGGATTGCGCGGGAGATGGACGCGAGGGATATCGAGGTGGCATGTCTCGCTTCCCTCTCGCTGCATGTATCGAGTTTCTGCGTGAGTATCGACAGGGATAGCCAGGCTCGCTGGGCACCTTCGAAATAATCTCTTGACCTTTGTGGTGCGCTAACTGTACTTTGCTCTGCGTTCCCAATCATTAGTAAAAAGTCCACTGAAAAAAGAGACGCAAAAAATTCTTATACGAGGCTGCAAAGTCAAATGATTCTAACTTCAAACAAATATGGGATATCTTCTGAGATGAACTGTGGCGGGAGTCTTCCGCCGCGCTTCGCCCATGCGCCGCAGAGTGCTGGTACCGTTGCAAGCAGGACGAGTCGCCGTCCTCTGCTGTTCAGCCTGGTTGTCGTGATGCTGTTGCTTGGAGGCGGCTTTCTAAGAGCGCAGCAGATCACCGGTGCAATCGCAGGCACGGTCGCGGATCCGCTGGGCGCGGTGGTGCCGAGTGCTTCGATCGTGGCCACCAATACCGAGACCGGATTTGTGCGGACGGCCACAAGCGACAGTACAGGCGCGTACGCCATCCAGTATCTGCCGATCGGCAACTACACTGTGGCTGTGACGGCGCCGGGCTTCAAGAAATTTATCCAAGAGAACCTGATCATCGCCGTCGATGTGACCCAGCCGTTGAACGTTACACTCGGCGTGGGCATGACCAGCGAGACGGTCACGGTTACGGACACGCCGCCGTTGATCAATACGACGACCGAGACCCTTGGGCGAACGGTCACTCCGGACGAGATCAACAAGCTGCCGCTGGTGAACCGGAACGCCTACCAGGAGCTCTCTCTGATTCCGGGCGTGCAGTCGAACAGCTCCAGCATGCAGACGAACTCCGGTGGCAGTCCGAACTTTGTGCTCGGCGTGCCTTCGACGCAGGTGATTATCAACGGCGGGGTTGACGGCGGCGTTCCGATGGTCAGCTTTTACCTGGACGGCGGCGTCAACATGACGGGGCTTCGCAACTATGGAAATGCGTTGCCTAATCCGGATGCTCTCGAAGAGTTCCGGGTGGAGACCAGCAACTACTCGGCGCAGTATGGAAAGATGTCCGGTGCGGTGGTGACGGCGGTGACCAAGTCGGGCACGAACCAGTTTCATGGTTCTGCTTTCGAGTTTGTTCGCAATACGGATTTGAACGCACAGTCGTGGGGTTCCACGATCAACCTGCCGTATCATCGCAACCAGTTCGGCGGCGTAATCGGTGGGCCGATCAAGCGGGATAAGGCGTTCTTCTTGTTCAGCTACGCGGGGCTTCGTCAGACGGTGGGCCAGCTGCTCAACGGCGCGGTGGTGCCGACGGCTTTGGAGCGTGTTGGCGACTTCACGCAATCCGCAGTGAAGCCGAACTTCCCAGGCACGACGACTCCGATTAGCGGAACGAATACATCGGTTAATTGCCAAGGGGTAACGGTAGGCTGCATTCCTGCTGCGCTGCTGGACCCCACTGCGGCAAACATTCTGAAGACTTACGTTCCGCAGCCTAACGCGGCCGGTAACAACTGGGTCGGCAACTACACGACGCCGACCACCCAGGACGAGTATCTGGGCAAGTACGATCAGGCGATTGGGGACCACGACCATATTCAGGCCAGCTACTTCACTCTGAAGTCTGTCAGCGGCGCATTCGGAGGCGCGAGTTCGAGCGCCAACATTCCGTTCTCGGTGAACCAATCGAATGCTCGGCAGCAGGACTTCAATATCAGCGATGTGCATACGTTCAACGGGAGCAAGGCGAATCAGGTCTGGTTTACGGTGACACGTGTGGCTGGCGGCCGCGTGAACCTGCCGGCTACGTCGCTCGGCGATCTTGGATCGAGCTTCACCATCCAGGGACCGAAGGCGTTGCCGTGGCTTGAGGTCTCCGGATACTTCAACGCTGGAGGCGCGCTGGCCGGGCCGGTCAGCACCACCAATTTTTATGGGCTGCGCGACGTCTTCAGCATGACGCTGGGCAGGCACACGCTGAACTTCGGCGGAGAGGCTTCTCTGGAGAAAGACGCTATTGTCGGCAATCTCTACAACTTCGGCATCTTCACCTTCGCCACCTCCGCGCCGACGACGACCAAGAATGCATTGGCCGATTTCGTCACCGGACAGGTGAACACGATGGAACAGGACGTTCCATACCACGGGCTGATGAACTACTTCTACTTTGCGGGATTCGTGCAGGACGGTTGGAAGATCTCGCCCCGGCTCACGGCCAATCTTGGGCTGCGGTACGACGTGCAGGAGTCTCCGGTGGAGTCGTCTAACCTTACCGACGGCTTTGTTCCGGGGCAGCAGTCCACGGTGGTGCCGAGTGCGCCGAAGGGTGTAGTGTACCCGGGCGATAAGGGAATCCCGCGGGGCATTGCCGGGAACCAGTTAGCTCACGTCTCTCCACGCGTTGGCCTGGTCTTCGATCCGTTCGGCGATGGCAAGACGGCGCTGCGCGCTGGAGCCGGTATCTTTTACGGAAGTACGTCGGCGAACGAATGGAACCAGCCGGCGAATGCGCAACCCTTCGCCGTCCGGCAGACGTTCAGCTCGATTACCTCGTTGACGAACGTCTACGGGAATCCGGCTTCGTTTCCGAATGGAGATCCATTTCCCTACACGTACAACCCGGCGAATCCGCGGTTCCTTCCGGCGGCGTCGGTGGAGGCGATCGATCCAAACTACAAGTGGCCTGTGTCCTATCAGTTCAACGTGGCGGTGGAGCAGCAGATGCCCGGCGGCGTGAGCCTGCAGACGGCGTACGTGGCTAACTTTGTACGTCACGTGCCGTTTGGAATCGATGGAAATAATCCTGTATGGGCAGCGGGCGCGAATACGGGCCAGGCGAGCATCAATGCCCGGCGTCCGTACGATCCTGGCGTGCTTGGCCAGGTGATCCTGATCACGTCCGGCCAGACTGCCAACTACAACTCGCTGCAGGTCTCGGCGCACAAACAGTTGACGCACACCCTTCTGCTGAACGGCTTTTACGTCTGGAGCAAGTCGATGTGGAGCGCGAACTCGAGCGCAATCGGTTTGGGAACAGCGCAGAACTTCAGCGATCTTGCGGAGGAACGAGGCCCTTCGGACAACGATCGCAGGAACGTGTCCAACATCTCCGGCATCTGGAGCCTGGACTACTACCATGGAGAGAACGGCTGGAAGAAGCAGTTGGCGAACGGCTGGAAGCTCTCGGCGATCGGCTTCTTTCAGAGCGGCACGCCGTTCACCATCACGACGGGATCGGATAACAATGACGACTCCTACAACAACGATCGTCCTAACCTTGTGCCCGGCGTCAACCCGTTCCTGAGTGCGCACAGATCGCGCTCTGTGTCCGCCTTAGCCTGGTTCAATAAAGCGGCCTTTACACCGAATGGTGCAGGTAAGCCGGGCGGTATCGGACCAGGGGGCGCGGACGGCAACACGCCACGCGACTTTCTTCGTGCGCCTGGGTATCGGGACATCGATGTGAGCCTGCAGCGCGACTTTCAGATCCGGGAGAGGCTGGGCTTTCAGCTCAAGGTCGATTCGACCAATGTGTTCAATATGGTCAGCCTGAACGCTCCAACCGCAACTCTTTCTTCGGCAAACGACGGGAAGATCACCGGCGCCGCTCCGAATCGGATTATTCAACTGGGAGGGCGATTCACGTTCTAACGCTGGACGTTCGCACGCTCTATTATCTTTGCGGCTGACACGCCCGTTGGTTGGGATCATCATTGATCCCGACCAACGGGCGACATCGTTTAGGCGGTGGGTGGTGGGAGCTGTGCGCTGGGGGTGGAGTGGGAGATCTCGAGTTCTTCGGGGGTCATGTCGACGGCGACGTCGGCGAAGAGAGGCGTGCTGAGGTAGCGCTCGCCGGTGTCGGGCAGCATGCAGAGGATGGTGGAACCTTTGGGGGCTTCTGCGGCGACGCGGAGGGCTCCGGCGAAGGTGGCTCCTGAGCTGATGCCGACGAAGATGCCTTCCTTGGTGGCGAGTTCGCGGCTCCAGCGCATGGCTTCTGGATTTTCGATGCGCAGGATCTGGTGGATGCGGTGGGCGTCTACGGCGTCCTGGGCGAGCTTGGGGATGAAGTCGGGGCTCCAACCCTGCTGGGGGTGCGGCGTCCACGAGGGATGGCTGGCGGAGGGTGAACCGTCGGGGTTGTGAGGCTGTTCGAGCCCGCTCGAGACCATGGGTGCGGCGTCAGGTTCGCAGAGGATGATTTTTGTCTCGGGACGCTTTTCGGCGAGGACGCGCGAGACGCCTTTGAGGGTGCCGCCGGTGCCGAAGCCGGTGACGAAGTAGTCGAGGCGGTCGCCTTCGAAGTCGCGGAGGATCTCCTGCGCGGTGGTGCGGGAGTGCATGTCGGCGTTGGCCTCGTTGGAGAACTGCCGTGGGAGGAACCAGCCGTTTTTCTCGGCGAGCTCCTCGGCTTTTTTGACCATGCCGGTGCCGCGCACGGGGCCGGGGGTGAGGATGACCTTGGCGCCAAGGAAGCGCATGAGTTTGCGGCGCTCGATGCTGAAGGTCTCGGCCATGACGATGACGAGGGGATAGCCCTTTTGCGCGCAGACCATGGCGAGGCCGATGCCGGTGTTGCCGCTGGTGGCTTCGATGACGGTCTGACCGGGCTTGAGGGTGCCACGCTTTTCGGCGTCTTCGATGATGCCGAGGGCGAGGCGGTCTTTGACGGAGCCGAGGGGGTTGAAGGCTTCGATCTTGACGAAGAGATTGACGTCGGCCGGGGCGAGCTTGTTGATGCGGACGACGGGGGTGTTGCCGATGGTCTCGAGGATGTTGGCGAACTGGCGTTTCATGCGTTGCTCCTTTTTATTAGGCCGGGCTGCGGGATGGACGGTTGCGTGGGGCCTGAGCGGCGCGGCTATTTTTTCTTCAGCAGAATGTCGGCGTTAAAGCTGTCGGGCGGCACGTCGACGTCGTACTCGATCTTGGTCAGAAACGTCTGGCTGATCATATCGCCGTTATGGTATCGCGTGATGTTGTACGCGGTGGGAAGGCCCTGGACGGTGTGGTAGTCCTCGTACTCTTCGGCGTCTTCGTCGTAGTCCTTGAAGGTCTCGTTGCGCCACTTGAAGCTGCGGCGAAGGGGGAGGTGGGTGTTGACGTCGAGATCGATGGTGACGGCGTCGTTCTCGGCGCTGAGGACGGTGACCTTGTCGGCTAGGCGGCGCTCGACCATCTCTTTGCCTTCAGAGAGGACGACGACGTCGGGAGCCTTGAGCCAGACGGCGATGACGGCTTCGATGGAGTGGTCGCGGCGGCGGTAGAAGTCTTCGACCTGCTCCTTGGGAAGCGAGTTCTTGCCCTTGAAGGTGATCTCGTA
>NZ_LMUR01000022.1:319337-531981 GCF_009765825.1 Granulicella sp. L60
GCCGACGCGCTCGGCCTCAAAGCGGGACTCGCTGGGGAACTGATGGATGCCGGTGAACTCGACGACCATGCCGGTGGGAGCGCCGCGGAAGAAGCGGGCGAGGTGGCCGATGTTGCGTACGTTCTTGCGATGCAGCCAGGCGTCGCCGCCGAGTGCCTCGACCATCTCGTCGAGCTGCTTGCGTCCGCGCTGCTCCGGGGTTTCGCCGACGGGCTGGACGGGAGCGGCGCTGGGGATGTCGCTGGCCTGCGACCACAGCGGCTGGGACGATGCGAGGAGGATGCCTGCCGCGATGGTGAGGACGAGTTGCTTCATGTGCAGGTTCTCCGTTTAGCCGACGAGCACCGCGCCGCCGTTGACGTTGAAGATCTCGCCGGAGATGAAGCCTGCGAAAGGAGTGCAGAGGAAGAGGATCGGTGCGGCAATCTCTTCGACGTGCGCGGGGCGTCCGAGCGGGATGAGCGACAGCAGCTTCTTGGACGTAGCGGGATCGCTGAGGACATCGACGGTGGCTTCGGTGGCGACCCAGCCGGGGGCGACGCAGTTGCAGTAGATGCCGTTGCCGATGAGTTCGGACGAGAGGCTCTTGGTGAGGCTGATGAGCGCGCCCTTGGTGGCGGCGTAGTCGGCGTGGAAGGCTTCGCCGCGCTGCCCGGCGGTGGAGCTGACGAGGACGATGTGTCCGCGGGCTTGGCTGGGTTGCGACTGCTGGGTTTTCATCTGGGCGACGGCGGCGCGGATGACGCCGAAGACGCTGTCGAGGTTGGTGCCCATGGTGGTGCGCCACTGTTCGGACGACATCTCCGAGATGGGTGCGTCGTGGGAGGGCCAGATGCCGTGGTTGAGGATGGCGCAGTCGAGGCGTCCGAAGGCAGCGACGGCGGCGGCGACGAGGGCCTGTCCGTCTTCTGGTGTGGAGAGCGGCTGGTGGATCGCGAGGCAGTGCTGCGGGCCGCCGCACTCTGCGACCAGAGCCTCGGCCTGGCGGACGGCGGTGCGGTAGTTGAAGACGACACGCGCTCCAGCCTGGCGAAAGAGATGGACGGTGGCGGCACCGATTCCGCGTGAGCCGCCGGTGATCAGGGCCACGCGACCGGTGAGCGACATAGTTACTCCCGTATCCATCGATGTAGGCGTAGTCTGGGTCGTCATAGAGCGTGTCGGCACGTACTCGGTCGGCATATACTCGACGCTACCGAATCGTACCTCGCGACGCAAGTCATGTAATCACTCGCTATCGCAGGGAGTGTAAAACAGGGAGGCTTCCGCACTATGAAGATCGCCGTAATGATCGCACGCATATTGCTTGGACTTATCTTCTTCGTCTTCGGGCTCAACGTCTATCTTCACTTCATCCCCAACCAAACTATGCCGGGCGATGCAGGCGCGCTGGCTGGCCTCTTGTTCGTGCATGGATGGTTCACCTTCATCGGGATCCTCTATGTCGTCGGCGGATTTCTTCTGATCATCGGACGCTACGTTCCGCTTGGCCTTGTACTGCTGGGGCCGATTATCGTCAATATTCTGCTGTTTCACGCTACGCTCGCTCCCAGTGGGATCGTGCCTGGGCTGGTGTGCGCCGCGCTTGAGATCTTCCTGATCTACGCGTACCGCTTGGCCTTTATGGGCATCTTCCAACACCGCCACGAGATCGGCTAGCAGACGCCGCGTCTTTTGCTTCAGGACGGAGCTACAGGTTCGCGCTTCGGCCTTCCGGCGAGAGGGATTAGACTGGCAGCGATGCGTTCTTTCTTGCGTGCAGAGGATACGGGCCAGGGTTCCATGTTGCAGCATACTGCCGCTGAGGCAGTTGAACTGGATGCGGCGCTTCTTCGCCGCAGGCTGATCGGCTGGTACCGCAATCACGCGCGCGAGTTGCCGTGGCGCGGGGTCAGCGATCCGTATCGCACCTGGGTCTCCGAGGTGATGCTGCAGCAGACCCGCGTGGCTGCCGTGATCGACCACTACGAAGACTTTCTGCGGCGCTTCCCGACGGTGCTTGCACTCGCGCTTGCGCCTGAGGCGGACGTGCTGGCGAGCTGGTCGGGCCTGGGCTACTACAGGCGTGCGCGCATGCTGCACAAGGCCGCGCAGTTCGTCACCAGCGAGCTTGGCGGCGTGCTGCCGAAGACCTCCGTTGAGCTTCGCACGCTGCCGGGCATCGGCGAATACACAAGCGCGGCCATCGCGAGCATCGCCTTCGGGGAGAGCGTCGCGGTGGTGGATGGCAACGTGGAGCGCGTGCTGCTTCGACTGACCGGACGGCCTGAGTTATCTACCGCCGCAGGCCGCGCCTTTGTGCAGGGGCAGGCCGATGCGCTGGTTCCGAAGCGGCGGATGAAGGACAACCTGAACGCTGCGGGCGACCATAACCAGGCGATGATGGAGCTGGGTGCGACCATCTGTCTGCCGCGTGCTCCGTTGTGCCTGGACTGTCCGTTGCATGCGATGTGCCGGACACGCGGCGAACACGTCACGCCGGTGCGGGCGGCGCAGCGTAGCCGTCCTGCGTCGTATCTGCTGAGCCTACGCAAGCGCGGGACGCTGACCGAGGTGCTGATGAAGCTTCGGCCTGCCGAGTCCAGCCTGATGCCGGGGATGTACGAGCTGCCTCCGCTGCCCGAAGATGCGGTGCAGGGCAGGGAGCCGGTGTTGCGGCTTCGTCACGCCATCACGAATACGAACTACTATGTGCAGGTCTACGCCTCGCGTGGAACGCAGGATCGCGGGCTGCGGCGCGCTGTTCCCGCAGCCAAGGCCGACCTGGACTGGATTCTGACCAAGCGGCTGAATGCGCTTCCGCTGACTGGACTGGCTCGCAAGATTCTGCAGCGGTTGGACGTGATGCGGGTGCAACTGCCCGTGCTTCCGGCTGAGCCCACCACGCGGGGACGAAGCGTTTAGCGGAACTCAGCGGGAGGTGTTCAGAGACTCTGAGCAGCGGATTTCAGCAAGCTACTGCATCCGCGCGACTGCACTCTTCTTTGCGCCCTGGGATGCAGCCCGGGATACAGCCTGAGGTACGGTTTGGGGCGACGGCGACAGCGGATCGGGCATGCTGCGCAGTCTTCCGTTCGACATGCCGGAGCGTCCGCCCTGCACTAATGGATGCTGCAGGGTTACGATGACCGCCATCGCCGGCTTCTCGCTGATGCAGGAGTAGCTGTGTACAGTATTGGCGTCGAAGTAGATGGAGTCTCCCGCCTCGACGTGGTGCATGGATACGCCGTGTCGCACATCCAGTTTGCCGGAGAGCAGATAGAGAAACTCGCAGCCCGCATGCTGGTGGGCACGCGCGACACGGCCCTCCTTCATCGGCAGAAATTCGGCGAAGTAGGGGTCGAGCTGCCGGTCGGGAACGAGGTAGCCGAGGCTCTCGAAGAAGTACGAAGGGTCGTCGGCCCCGGTCTGGGGCAGGCGCACGCGCTCGTCGCGGCGATGCACGCGGAAGAGGGTCTGCGGCTCGGGCTCGAAGAAGTAGTTCAGGTCCTTCGAGAAGACCATGGCGATGCGCGCCAGGTTTCGCAGCGTCGGCACCACGCGGCCGGTCTCAAGCTGCGACAAAAAGCTCGCGGAGAGTCCGGTGTGGCGGCCAAGCTCGACCAGACCCATCGACTTTTTCAGGCGCAGGTGTTTGATGCGTTCGCCGATGCGCTTCTCTGAGATAAAGGCCTCGGCAACATCACCGTCGATCTGCACGTGCCGAGCGTCGGTCATCTCGGAGGCGATCGACTCGATACGGTCCAAGGGCTCGACGGGCGAGATGGAGCCTTGAATCGCGCTTAGGGAAGGGTCGGAGGACAGGATATCTTTGCTCATAGGAATAGAAGTTAGCTAGACCAACAGATGTTGAAGTCGAATCAAAAGATGTACGGCTACAGAAGGGTTTTGGATTTTATGGCGGGCTATTTGGGGTGCAACGTGCTATGTCGCATTTCGGACCGAGACCCGATGATTCGCCTCGGCGCGCTCATCGGGGAGGATAGGAGCGGGCGAAATGCTAGCCTGAATCCAATGACGCCTCCGCACAGCCTCCGCCATTCGCACTCCAGTCGATGGCTGGCCGCATCCGCTATGTTGCTGATTGCATTTACCGTTGGCTGTGCAAGTCCAGCGCCGCCGCGACCGCCGTCGCTGAATCTGCCTGAGATCGTGAAAGATCTTAGCGCGGAACGGGTGGGTACAGAGGTAAGGCTTCGGTGGACGACGCCGGAAAAGACCACAGACAAGCTTTTTATCAAGGACCCGGTGAAGAATCCGATGACGGCGGAGATCTGTCGGATCGTGTCGCCGACGGCTGCTTCCAGCGCGGCCTCGGTTGTTGCTGCCTCTTCTGGTACCCCTGCACCTGGTGTTGCGGGGGGTCCGGCGTGTGTGCCGGTCACTCCTGCCGGTCGGCTGCGGGTCAAGCCGGGTGCATCGGAGTGGGCCGACGCTTTGCCTGCGACACTCACGGTCGATCCTGCCGGGCTGCTCGCCTATCGGGTCCAGATCTTCAACGCGAAGGGGCACTCTGCCGGACTGTCGGCGGAGACCTTCGCTGCCTCCGGTGCCGTGCCGCCTGCGGTGGAAGAGCTGCATGCGACTTCGAGCCGCGAGGGCGCGATGCTGGAGTGGAAGCGAATCGACTCTACCGCCTCGGTGGTGCTGGACCGGCATCTGGTAGGCGCAGATGGGGCGGACGTTCAGCCGCCCGCCAAAGATTCAAAGAAGACATCGAAGCCTGATGAGGGTAAGTCTTCGAAGAAGCGGAAGGCTGCGAAGACCTCGAAGGCTCCTCAGACTGCGACTGCTCCGGCTTTGAGTACCACGGCTTCGACGACTCAAACTTCGATGACTCAGGCTGCGTCCGGTGCGCCCGCTGCTTCTGGGTCCAAGACCCTGCAGCTTGCGCCACCCGCGCCTGTCGAGGTGAGGCTGCGAACGCCGCGCGAGGCTGCCGATGCGGGTGGAACCATCGACCATACGGCGCAGAAGGGTGTGACCTACCACTACTCTGCACGGCGAGTCCGCGAGATCTCGGTGGACGGCCACAAGCTGGAGCTGCGGAGCGTCGCCTCCGCACCGGTCACGCTGGCGGTGCGGGATATCTTTCCGCCGGGCGTTCCCACGGACTTGGAGGCTGTACCCGGCGGAGCCACCGCATCGGACCGTTCTATTGATCTTTCATGGACTCCCGATACGGATCTGGATGTTGTTGGTTATATTGTGTATCGGCAGGATGTAGATTCAGCAGGGGCAGCTACAGGGACGGCGACGCGTTTGAACGCCAGCCCGGTGGCAGACCCTGCTTATCGGGACCAGACCGCTTTGACCGGCCACCGCTATGCCTACCGGGTCTCGGCGATCGACGCAGCAGGAAACGAGAGTGCACCCAGCGCTGAGGCGCAGGAGATGTTAAGGGAGCAATAAAACATGCGTTACTGCAAGTACCTGTCGAACGAGAACGGTACCAGTCTCCCACGCTATGCGCTTGTCGAAAAGCGCGACGGAGAGCTATGGGCGACGCTGCCCATGCAGGCTCCGCAGGAGGACCTGACGGCGCGCATTCTGGGCGGCGTGCCGGTGCCGACGCTCTCGATCAACTTTGAGCCGAAGCCCTTGAGCGAGCTGAAGCTTCTGCCTCCGGTGATGCCCTCGAAGATCGTGTGCGTCGGCCGCAACTACCGCGACCACGCCGCGGAGCTTGGCAACGACGTCCCCACGGAGCCTCTGCTCTTCCTCAAACCACCCTCGTCGCTGCTCGGTCCGGGAGGCACCATCTGCATGCCTGCCCTCTCGAAACGCGTTGATTATGAGGGAGAACTGGGCATCGTCATCGGACGCCGCTGCTACAAGATCGGCCCCGACGAGGACGTTCGCCCGTACATTCGCGGCTACGTCTGCGTCAACGACGTCACCGCGCGCGACATCCAGAAGTCCGACAGCCAGTGGACGCGGGGCAAGGGCTTCGACACCTTCTGCCCGGTCGGCCCTATCGTCTCGGACGAGATCGACCCGGTGGCCGGCGCTCCCACGACCGTCTCGACCTGGTTGAACGGCACGTTGAAACAGCAGGGTTCCACCGCCGACTTCATCTTTCCGATCGCCGATCTGCTCCGCTACATCACCTCGGTGATGACGCTCGAGGCCGGCGACCTGATTCCCACTGGTACCCCCGCAGGAGTAGGAGCCGTTCAGCCCGGTGACCGCATCCAAGTTAAAGTAGACGGGCTGGGTATCCTCGAAAATCAATTTGCAGCCGAATAAAGTCTACCGCGCTCGCCGCAGCAGAGCGCAATCCCTCAGAGCTTGATAAAATCTGCATCAGGAAGCGAAGGAGCAACGATGGCCACACTACTGGAACAGCTTCGTGGATACACCAAGGTCGTCGCCGATAGTGGCGACATCAACTCGATCGAGAAGTTCAAGCCGCAGGATTCCACTACGAATCCTTCGCTGATCGCCGCCGCCGCCGAGATGCCGGCCTACCAGTCCATCGTCGATGACGTACTGAAGCAGGCCCGCAAGGATGCCGGCTCCAGCGCCTCCGACAAGGACGTCGCCACGCTCGCATTCAAGTCGCTCGCCGTGGCCTTCGGCAAGAAGATCCTCAACATCGTCCCGGGCCGCGTCTCCACCGAGGTCGATGCCCGGCTCTCCTACGACACAGAGAAGACCAAGGCGCAGGCCCGCGACATCATCGCGCAGTACGACAAGGCGGGCATCTCCCGCGACCGCGTCCTGATCAAGATCGCCAGCACCTGGGAGGGCATCAAGGCCGCCGAGGCGCTCGAGCTCGAGGGCATTCACTGCAACCTGACGCTGCTCTTCGGCCTGCACCAGGCCATCGCCTGCGCGGAGGCCAAGGTCACCCTCGTCTCGCCCTTCGTCGGACGTATTCTGGACTGGTACAAGAAGGACACCGGCAAGGACTACGTCGGCGCGGACGACCCCGGCGTTCAGTCGGTCACGACGATCTACAACTACTACAAGAAGTTCGGCTACAAGACAGTTGTCATGGGCGCGAGCTTCCGCAACATCGGCGAGATTAAAGAGCTTGCCGGTTGCGACCTCCTCACCATCGCGCCGAAGCTGCTGGCCGAACTCGACGCCACCGAAGGCGATCTCCCGCGCAAGCTCGATCCTGCCGCCTCCGAGAAGATGGACATCAAGAAGCTCACCATCGACAAGGCGACCTTCGACAAGATGCACGCCGAAGACCGCATGGCCCACGACAAGCTGAAGGAAGGCATCGAAGGCTTCTCGAAGGCGCTCGAAGACCTCGAGAAGCTGCTCGCGAAGCGCCTCAGCGAGATCAGCGAGCCAGCCACCACGCACTAATCCTGCTTCATCGAAACCAGACGAGGGCCGGTAGCTTACGCAAGCTGCCGGCCCTCTCTGTTTGTTCGGATCTACCAGCGTGCGTTGACGGCAAGACTTCCGGTCTCACCTGAGTCCGGTATCGGCCCACGCTTCCGCGCATACATCCTCTGGTCTGCGATCCGAAGCAGCCGGATCGAGTCCTGCGCGTCGTCCGGATAGACCGCGATTCCCAGGCTCGCCGTAACGACCATCGATCGGCCGTCCACAAGAATCGGCTCCTCCACGGCTCTCTGAATCGAGTCGAGAAGATGTTCGACCGGCTCTCCGCGCGCAAAGTCCGTCGCCACCAGGATGAACTCGTCGCCTCCCAGCCGGGCCAGCGTGTCCGACGAACGCACCCCGTTATGCAGGTTGCTCGACACCTCGCGGAGCACCTGGTCGCCCGCCACATGGCCGAGCGTGTCGTTGATCGCCTTGAAGCCGTTCAGGTCCACGATCACCAGCACAAGCTGCGTGCCCAGCCTGCAGGAGCGTTCGAGCGCGTGCGCCAGCCGTTCCGCGAAGAGCCTCCGGTTCGGAAGCCCCGTCAACTCATCGTGCAGCGCGAGCCACTCGTTGCTCGACACCTGCTCCTCCAGCATGATCAGGATCATCCCGATCGAGATGAGCGACTTCTGCATGTTCCACACATGCGAGGCGATGTCGGCGTACTCGCGATACTTCACGATCTGCGGATGCATCAGGAAGCAGAGCGCCCAGATGGTGAAGCCGGTGACGATGGCGAGCCTGCCCGTGCTCCTGGCAGGCAGCCGCCGCTGAAAGTTGATCGCCGCGATGGCATAGACGCAGCACAGGCTCCAGTAAACCGTCTCGCGATACTGGCCGCGCTGCACCAGCCACGCCATGGTCAGCCATCCGCAGGCGTACAGCGCCGCCGACCTCCAGCTCTGCCGCATGGTGAGCGAGCTGATCACGCCGATCAGCAGGCCGAGCACAATGCAGGGGAGATACGCGGTCGATCTCAGGATGTGCAGTCCATAGAGGGTCGTGATCGCCAGCAGCGGCAGGGCGTTCAGCGAGAGGTACAACACCCGCGAGCGTCTGGAGAGCTCGAACTCGCCCGAGGCGCAGACGAAGACCACGCCTGCCAGCAGATAGCAGTCCAGCACGATGACATGCAGCGGCCTGGCCGGAGGTCCGCTCTGCGCGTAGAAGGTGTGGGCGAGCGCCTCCACTAGCGTGAAGAATAGGCCAAGCAGCCAAAGGCCGACCCGTTCCTGCGGATGCCGCCTACGCAGCACCATCAGAATAATAATCAGGATCGCGAGTGCAATTAGGTCAGGAACGAAGGCGTAGTTCATCAGACTCCATGCTTGCCCCATGTTGGATTAGGCTGCCTGCTGCCACCATGGGCGAAGCGTTGTTTCCACCGCTAAACTTTCATTCACTGCCGAACATCCTTCACTGCGGGACATCAATCGAAACGCGAACAAGTGTTGTGCGCACACACTTGGATGGGCCAACGTCCTCGCCGAAACGCCTGCCGATGTCTCTTATCACATGAAGAGAACACGAGCCTGCGCCAACCGTTGCGGAGAAGATCAATCCGGTTACCTCTTTCTTCGGCGGATGGATCTGCCGGAGAGGATCGAAATACATTCATTCTTACGGGGACCCAGATCAAGGACGACCAACAACGCGATCTCAAACGAGATTTATTACCCGTTGGCGCTGTCGAAATCTCTTCAGATGCTCGAGACAGCGCGCCAGGTGGAGCAGCTATTATCTGACAAATCCAGCGAAACGAAAATGAAAATCTCTGCGTTCTGGGTGCAGAGGCTTGCTTCTTCCGCGTGCCGAGCGAATGCGGGGCTGCTTCGCGGTTTGGGATCGGGTACAATCTCGGAGATTCAGCGGTCAGACCACAAGGAGGAACCATGGCAGGAGCGTTTGAGATTAAGAAATCGAAGGACGGCCAGTTTTACTTCCATCTCAAGGCCGCGAATGGAGAGATCATCCTCAGAAGCGAGAGCTATACGGAGAAGGCCTCGGCGAAGAACGGTATCGAGTCCGTCAAGAAAAACGCTGCGGACGACACCCGGTATGAGCGAAAAGAGGAGAAGAACGGCAAGGCCATGTTCAACCTGAAGGCCGCCAATCACGAGGTCATCGGGACCAGCCAAGGGTATGCGTCGACCTCCGGGCGAGAGGAAGGCATCGCCTCGGTGAAGACAAACGCGCCGAACGCCGCGGTACACGACGAGACTGTCTGAATGTCGTCCACACAACATAAGGGGCCGAGTGATCTTTCCCCCGGCCCCTTCCCGTTGCGTCTGTATTCATTCCAGCTAGCGGATTAGCGGTGACCGCCGCCGCCGCCGCCGCCGTGGAATCCACCACCACCGCCGCCGCTAAATCCGCCGCCACCACGGAAGCTGCCGCCTACCGCTGCACGGGAGTAGCCGCCGCCGTGGAAGCCGTAGCCGCCTCCATAGCCTCTTCCGTAGAAGCCACGGCCGTAGACGAACCCACCGCCGCCGATGTAGTACGGCGAGTAGAAGCCGTAGCCGAAGGGGCTAAAGAACGGCCCTCCACCAGGCAGCCAGGTGTAGCCGTAGAGGCCCGCGTCCCAGAACCAGCCGGGTGCGAAGCCGCCGTAGCCGGGGCCGTAGCCCGCATAGTCGGAGGCTAGGTCGATGTTCGCCTCACCCAGGTACTGCGAGCGCAGACTGCTCCAGCGGTAGAGATCGTCCTGCGAGCGATCCTTGTCGAAGCCCTGCGGCTTGACGGCCTCGCTGGCTAATACAAGCTGTTTGCCGCCCTTCACGTCCACCGGCTTCACATTGCTCTGCAGATCGTTGCCGGGGTAGACGGCTAGTTTTCCGTCGAAGGTACGCACGGTGTTGTTGTCCGCGTTGAACTCATACAGGCCATTCTTGAGAATCTGGGTCTGACCGCCCTTCTGGTTGATCAGAATCATGTTCTGCGGGTAGAGCTGGTCAGCTTCGATCTCGGCGCGTCCGCGCTCCAGCTGCACCTCGGTGTGCGTCAGGTTCGGCGTCACCATCTTCAGGGTCGTGTCCTTGTCGAGGCGAAGGAAGACACCCGGCGTCAGCAGAATCTCCACCTTGCCGTTCGCGGTAGAGATGTACTGTCCCTCGCCGAGAGCAGCCATACCGACCGAACTGGCCGAGACCTGGTGGCCGTCGATCGACGCCTGACCCTCTACATAGTTCAGGGTGCCGGGACGGGCCTGGTTACCGCCCATCTGGCCCATCTGGGCATACGTCGGAACCGTCAGTGCCGCCGCTAACGAAAACGCAAGAGCCAACTTCAAACCTGGGATCTTCATAACCAAACCTCTGCAATGTTAGATGTGCCAGAGAGCGAAAAGTCACATCGTCTTCAGCTCGATGCCACGCGTAAACCCCTGTAAACAAGCGGTTGTTTCGATATTGTCTATGTTCTGTCACGCACGCAACATCTTGCGGAAGTCCGTGTTTAAGATGTACGGCGGGCGCACCGCGACGACCCAACTCCTGCGTCGGGATGGATGCTCGATACTGCCTGGTTTTGTGTCTGAACTCGCGATCAGGAAGGCCCGATTCGAGACGCCTCAAAAATCTTCAGAAAAGAATGAAAAAGCTGGCGTAGTTTCCGCCAGCTTTTCTATTGCATCTCCAGCCATACGAACTACCACAACTTCACCACGTTCACCATGCAAACTCACCACGTTTGCACGCAGGAAATTGCAAAAACCCCTGCAAAAATACCACTCCACCACACTCTAAAAAAACTACAAAATGTAGCGCGAAAGATCCTGATCCTTCACGATGGAGGCGACCTGCTGGCGAACATACTCCGGATCGACGACGACGACCTTCTCGGTTCCCGTCGCGGTCTGGCGCTCGATCACAGGCAGCGGCGGCGAGGGCTTCTGCGGCTCCGACGTAAGCGGTGCAGAGACGTGAACCTCGCCAACGACGCCCTCTTCGGTGATCTCGGCGCGCGGGCTCTTCAACAGATCCGGCGCCTGGAAGCTGATCTCGTCGAGCACACGCTCGAGGATGGTATGTAGACGCCGCGCCCCAATGTTCTCCGTCGTTTCGTTCACACGAAAAGCAAAATGCGCCATCTCAGCGATCGCTTCTTTCGTGAACTCGAGCTTCAAACCCTCAGTCTCAAGCAACGCTACAGACTGCTTGACCAGCGACGACTTCGGCTCCGTGAGGATGCGAATGAAGTCCTCTACTGTCAATGAGTTAAGCTCTACGCGAATAGGGAATCGGCCCTGCAGCTCCGGGATGAGGTCGCTGGGCTTGGAGACATGAAAGGCTCCGGCCGCGATGAACAGGATGTGATCGGTCGAGACCATGCCATACTTCGTGCTGACCGTAGTGCCTTCAACGATGGGCAGAATGTCGCGCTGCACGCCCTCGCGCGAGACATCCGGACCGTGGCCGCCTTCGCGTCCGGCGATCTTATCGATCTCGTCGAGAAAGACGATGCCCGAGTCTTCGACACGCTCAACCGCGAGGCGCGTGACCTGATCCATATCGATCAGACGGCCTTCCTCCTCCTGGACGAGGTAGTCGAAGGCCTCTGCGACCTTCATCTTGCGCTTCTTCGTGCGCTGTCCAAAGAGTCCGGGGAGCATGTCCTTGAGGTTGATGTCCATGTCCTCCGAACCCTGGTTGGAGATGACCTCGAAGCTGGGCTGATTGCGGTCGCGCACGTCGAGCTCCACGGTGCGGTCGTCGAGTTTGCCCTCGCGGAACTGCTGGCGGAGCTTCTCTCTGTTTCTTTGTTCGCGCTCTCCGGGCTTCTCTTCGGAGTCGTCTACGGGCGCGGCGGGAGGAAGTTGAATGATGTTGCTTCCGGGCTCCTGTGTTGCGGCGGCTGCGGTGACGGAGGCCGTAGGAGGCAGAAGGAGGTCAATGAGGCGATCTTCCGCGGCTAGCTCGGCTTTGTCTTCCACCTCTTCCATCTTCTCTTCGCGCACCATGTCGATGGCGATCTCCACGAGGTCACGCACGATCGACTCGACGTCGCGACCGACGTAGCCGACTTCGGTAAACTTCGAGGCTTCGACTTTCAGGAATGGCGAGTTAGTCAGCTTCGCAAGACGCCGGGCGATCTCGGTCTTGCCGACGCCGGTGGGGCCGATCATGATGATGTTCTTTGGCATGATCTCGTCGGCGAGCTCGGGCGATAGCTTCTGGCGGCGCATGCGATTGCGCAGTGCGATGGCAACGGCGCGTTTGGCTGCGTGCTGTCCGACGACGTATTTGTCCAGCTCCGCGACGATCTCTCGCGGGGTCATTTCGTCGAGTGCGAGTGCCTGATCTTCGGCTGTTCCGGGTAGAAAGATTGCCATGGTGCGGTACTCCTGGTCGCGAGAAAGCTGCGACGCATTTTAAGTGGTACGAAGGTTGGACGCTACCGGTTCGCCGGCGATTCGGACTTGAGCTCTTCGATCGTCATCTGGTCGTTGGTGTAGATGCAGATCTGTCCGGCGATCTTGAGGCTCTTCACGGCGATCTCGCGTGCGCTCAGGTCGGTGTTCTCCATGAGGGCGCGTGCGCTGGCCAGCGCGTAGCTACCGCCGCTGCCGATAGTAGCGATGCCCTCATCCGGATCGATCACGTCGCCGGTGCCGGAGAGGAGGAAGGTCTGCTTCGGGTCGGCCACGATAAGCAGGGCTTCGAGCTGACGCAGCATCTTGTCGGTACGCCAGTCCTTGGCGAGCTCTACGGCTGCGCGTCCCAGGTTTCCGGCGTACTGCTCCAGCTTGACCTCGAACCGGGCGAAGAGAGAGAAGGCGTCCGCGGTGGATCCGGCAAAACCGGCGAGCACTTTATCTTGATAGAGGCGGCGGATCTTTTTGGCGGACGACTTCATGACGGTTGCGCCGAGCGAGACCTGACCATCAGCGGCCATGACCACGGAGTCGCCGCGGCGGACGCAGATGACGGTGGTCGAACGGATGCGCCGACCGTCTCCGAGATCGAGCGGATGGGCGAGGCCGGGCAGAGATGCGGGAGCGGCTTTGACGGAGGCGGACAACTTTGCAGCGTGAGAAAAAGACGGATTCATGGTCAACCTCCAGTATATCGCCTGCCGGCTGCGGCTCGGTGATGTGTGAATTCTGAACCCTTTTTGGTGTTCTGATTACTGAGACAGCACCTTCCTGCTGCCAGCTGGCTCGCTTTGGGCTATGCTTTTGGGCAGAGCCTGTGATTTCGCTGATTCCAAATCATCTGCCGCTTGCACTGCGGTCGCCGAGGGCCCTCATCGCGATTGGGGTGGGAGTCGCTGCGACAGCGGGGATTGCGGGCTACGTACTGACTCGGCCGAAGCCGACAGCTGAAGAGATTGAGCGTGAACGCCGCGAGATGCTCTCCCGGACGGGGCGCATCACGGACGGAACGATCATGGATACTTTGGTCACGGAAGCGCAGGATGACCGTGCTGAGGCGGCGGAGATGCTCTCACAGGATGAGATCTCTGATTCGTTGCCGCGGATTATTTTGTACAACTATCGCATTGCGGGCGTGTCGTACGAGTGTGCGCAGGATGTGACTGCTCTGGCGGAGCATGTTCACGACATTCGCACGGATCTGCCGATTCAGGTTCGCTACGCTCCGCATAATCCGGGAAACAGCATCGTGGTGGCGGAGTCGTGGAGCGGGCTGAGGCTTAGTTCGTCGCATCCGCACCGGAGCAGCTCCGCAGGGACGGTTTAGTCTGGCTGGAGTGTTCTGATACGGACTTGGCCGATTTGGTTCGTCTTTTGCGGATCGTTCATTGAATGCGGACTCGGCGCAGACTACACTTGTCGTTATGCATATGGTCGCAACCCCGAACAGGAAGATGCAGCGGGTACTGCAGTTTTCCATGGCGCTGACGCTGGCGTATGTCGGGGCTACGTTCTACTTTGGCGTTCGTGCTCACTCGCTGGCGCTGATCTCTGAGGCTGGTCATAATGTCAGCGACCTGCTGGCGATTGCATTGTCGTTCGTCGCGGTGTACTTCCAGGGACGGCCAGCGACGGAGCAGAAGACCTTTGGCTATCAGCGCGCCGGTGTTCTGGCGGCGTTCGTCAATGCGTCGACGCTGGTGGTGCTTGCTGCGTGGATTGCGATTGCGGCGATTCATCGGCTGAGTCATCCGGTTCCGGTGCAGCCGGTGTTGATGATGATCGTCGCGGCTGCGGGCGTGCTGATGAACGGGACGGTTGCGACGCTGCTTTGGCGGTTCTCCGGCGATGTGAACATCCGTAGCGTGTTTCTGCACATGCTCGGCGATACGCTTTCGACGGCGGCGGTGATCGTGGGTGGAGCTGTGATCTACTTTACTGGTGTCACGTGGATCGATCCGCTGCTCTCGATCGTGATTGCAGGGATGATCCTGTGGAGTTCGGTAGGGATCATTCGCGAGACGTTGAACATCCTGCTCGAAGGAACGCCGCGCAATCTGCGATTGGGCGAGATTCGCAGTGCGATGCAGTCGGTCGAAGGCGTTCTGGATGTGCATGACCTGCATGTGTGGAGTCTTGGTTCGCAGTCACATGCGCTGGCTAGTCATATCACGATTGAGGAGATGCCGATGTCGGAGTGCAGCAGCATTCTGACGGGGATCAACTGCGCTCTGCGGGACAAGTTTCACATTACGCATACGACGATTCAGTTTGAAACGACTGGATGCGAGACCACGCATGGGTGCAGTGCGCCGCCGGAGCTTGAGGCTGTCGGGGCACATGGGCATGACCATCATGGGCACTCTCACTAATCTCTAAAAATATGGCCTGACGGCTGGTCGCCCTGCGCGGGCGGCGATCACTTCGTGATTTGTGTATCCCTTCGGTTGCGGCTCCCGTTGGTCGCTTTGATGTCTGTGCCGACCAACGGGAGGGCTGCGCGAAGGTGCTTACAAGAGGGTGGCGTCGAGGGTGATGGTTGCGGCCTTGAGGACCCTGGAGACAGGGCAGTTGATCTCGGCATTGTGGGCGAGCTCGTCGAACTTTGCCTTGTCGATGCCGGGGACCTTGGCCTTGGTGGTGAGGTGAATCTTGGTGATGGTGGGGGCGTCGTGGACGTCGAGGGTGAGGACGGCGGTGGTCTCGATGGAGTCGGGGGTGAGGCCGGCCTTGGTGATCTCTCCGCTGAGGGCCATGGTGAAGCAGCCGGCGTGAGCGGCGGCGATGAGCTCTTCGGGGTTGGTGCCTACGCCGTCGGCGAAGCGGGTCTTGAAGCTGTACTGCGTCTCCTTGAGCGTGCCGCTCTGTGTGGAGATGGTGCCGGTTCCGTCCATGATCTTGCCGTGCCAGACTGCGCTTGCGCTACGATCCATCGTGATTTCTCCTTGTGTCGTGTCAGCTGTTACCTATCAACAGTACCTTCTTCGATGCCTGGTCTTGGCGAATGGACGTTGAAAAAGTGGCTTCGTGCGGTAGCATCGTCGGATGCAGACGGTAGGCGATCCGATGGCGAATGAATCCGCTTATGAATCCGACGCTGCGTGCCCGATCTCCGCAGTGGAGAGTGAGCATCACTCCCGCTTCTGCCCGACGTGCAGCTCGCGGCTGGAGGATAGCCGTTGCAAGCTGGTGTGCCGGACGTGCGGTTACTTTCTTAGCTGCGCGGATTTTTACTAGCGCGTCGCCTATTCGACCTCTGGGGGTACCCCCTCCCCTGGGGGTACCCCTTGCTAAAGGGTTTTATTTCAATGTTTTACGATTTTAGGTCCATGTAAAATATTCATTCGAAGAGGGTTGCGGGTAAAAATCTCTTTCTAAAGGAGTTATTCTTTTGGACGCGGATTTGGAGCTTTTTTTCGTCGGAGTGCCGGGCTTTTTTACCTCTATATCCAGTATAGGTGGCGGGGTATAACTTCTACGCCACGCGAATCTTCTTGTCTGGCGCGGGTTTTGTTCGATGTGGGGCTTGACAGATTTTCAACAGGGGCAGAGCGGTGGGACCACTCGGGCGGGCCATCCCAAGGCTGCTATGTGCATCCAAAGGTTGTAGATCCGATTACCAAGGAGAGACGTACGATGAGACGGGCCCAGATTTTTGCAGCGAAGTTTGTAGTGCTTGCGATGTTAGGCGGGATGATGGCGGTAGCACAGGAGACGACGCCTGCTCCGCAGACGTCTCCGGCTCCGGCGGCTGCTTCAGCGCCAGCCTCGACATCACCGTCGTCGGCGACGATGTCGAAGTCGGAGATGAAGGCGCAGAAGGCACAGCAGAAAAAAGAAGAAAAAGCTGCAAACGCGAACGCGAAGGCTGCGAAGGCCGATGCGAAGGCGAAGCAGCAGCACGACAAGGCTCTGCAGGCGCAGGAGAAGGCCAGCCCGAGTGGTTCGACGGCCAATACTCCTCCTCCTCAGAACTAAAGACTCGACAGTATGACAGTGCAGACGCAGGTGCGATTTGAGTGATGCGGGTTCGGCGAAGGCGGTTGCGGCTATTGGTTCATGCCTATCGCTTGCGGCATTACGGTGGGGATCTCAGACGACAGGGCTGACGTGGACGATATCGCGCAGGACTCACTTCCTGCCGATGAACTGCGTGTTGTTCTGGGTGGTGGTGGTGGTTTCGGTGTCGCTTATGTTGCTATTGATGCTGAGGGGACGCTCGAACGAGAACCAGTATGGCGGGGAGATTATCCGGGTGGAGGGGCTGGAGGATTCCGTGGTGCTGAATGCGGATTTTGCGGACGCGCTGCGGGGAGAACTACAGGAGAAAGAGTAGGGCGAAGAGGTGGCATGTCGTTCGATCCGTAGTCTGTTGATCGATGCATAGGCTGCTAATGTAAGTTCACTGCCTGCCTACAGTTTTCGGGACTCGATCAGAATGAGTATTTGCGACGCTGCGGATTTAGCGTGTTGCAACAGCGCGGTCTCTTCGATTGCTGCCGTTCCAAGCAGAATCGATTCGAACCATCCCGAACGCAACAGACCAGCGAAGGCATCCGCAACCCTGAGGGCGTCTTTGATCTTCCAGCCTTGCGAAGGGCTCCACCGATTCAGGTACTCCACCATAAGCGCGTTGCGGCCTTCGATGACCTCTTTGGAGTAGCGCTTTCCAAGCTCCGGGAACCTCCCGGCATCGCGTAAGACAACTCGGTAGAGCGCCAGTTGCTCTGACGACAAGGCATGCCGGAGATACTCGATGGCCGCGAGATTTAGGCCTGTTCGAGGACTCTTCGCCGGCCAGTCGCGTGGCGCGGGGCTCTCGTTCCCTTCGACCGAACAGGCGGCCTGCATCACTGCCATGAACAGGTCGTCCTTGTTCTCAAAGTGCCGGTAGACGGTTTTGATGGAGACGCCGGCTCCCTTTGCGATGCTGTCCATGGAGGTGTCGGCGTAGCCTCCGGTCAAAAACGCCTCCCGCGCAGCGTTCACGATCAGTGCGCGCTTCCGTTTCATCAACGATGCCTTTGGGTCATCATCCTGCCAGGTCTTCAAGGTCGCTCCATGATTCAGGTCTCTTGACACATCATACGACAACGCATAGTGTCGTATGTAACGACATTGATCGTTGTCGTTTAGTGGAGGCGTTATGGAACAGCGAATCAGGTTCGATTACAAGGGGAAGTTCAGTCTTGTCACGGGGGCTTCGAAAGGTCTGGGCAAGGCCTACGCCGAAGAGCTTGCCGCGAGAGGGTCGAATCTGGTGCTTGTGGCCAGGACCAAAGCGGCGTTGGAGACGCTTGCCGTAGGTCTGCGACGAGATCACAGCGTGCGGGTTGAGGTGATACAAGCGGATCTGGCAGACGTGGCTGCGCCGGAGTTGATCCTGGATGAACTTACGCGGATGGGAGTCGATGTCGATCTGCTGGTGAACAACGCGGCGGTCGGCTATAGCGGCAAGTTCTTCAGCAGGCCGATCGGTGAGGAGCTAACCCCGGTGATGGTGAATGTGCATAGTCTCGTGGCGCTCACCCACCTTCTGGGAGAGAGGATGGTGGCGCGTGGAAGTGGCGGCATTATCAATATCGGGTCAAACGGCGGGTTCCAACCGGTTCCATATAACGCAACGTATGCGGCTACGAAGTCATTTGTTCTGATGTTTAGCGAGGCGGTGGCTGAAGAGCTGAAAGGTTCAGGCGTGCGTGTGATGGTAGCGAACCCCGGCGCGACCGCAACAGAGTTCTTCGATCAGAGTCCTACCACGGTGAAGCTGGAGAAGATGGACAGTGCCGAAGACGTCGCTCGCAGGACGTTGGATGATTTCGTCGCCGGTAAGGTCGTTTCATATCCAGGCCGCGTCAGCACACGCCTGGTCACTTTGATCGCTCGCATTCTTCCTCGGGGCCTTGCTGCGAGTATCGCTGCGAATGTGTCCAAGAGTATGGGCTTCGACCGATAGCAGTGTGCCGAGGATGTGCCGTGTCCACGATTCGTAGGCTTTGGCTATTTGATGGCGAGGCTGGCTTTGCGGGCGGGTTCGAACTCGTCGTTGGGATTCCACTGGATGATGGTGGGTGCGGTGAGGGCTTGCCAGCCTAGCTCCATGCCGAAGCGGTCGAGTTTGGCGTTGCCGGAGAAGTCCCAGTCGGCGTGGTAGTTGTCGGAGAAGTTGTGGTAGTCGTGGGCGGTGAAGTCGGCGTGCTGCTGGCGTCCCCAGGCTGCGTCGTGGCCTTCGTAGAGGTCGCCGGTCTCGATGGAGAAGGCGGGGATGCCGACGCGGGAGAGCGAGAAGTGGTCGGAGCGGTAGTAGCTGCCGGCGGAGGGGCGCGGGTCGGGGACGAGGGCGAGGTGGAAGCGTTTGGCGGTGGCTTCGACGGTGGGGTAGAAGGTGGTGCGCTGGGCTCCGTTGACGTTGGCTTCGAGCGGGATGCCGATGGGGAGGATCATGTCGTAGTTGATGTCGAGGGCGATCTGACCGGCGGGGATGGGTGGGTGCTGGCCGAGGTATTCGCTGCCGAGGAGGCCTTGTTCTTCGGCGGTGACGGAGGCGAAGATGAGGGTGTGGGGCGGCTTGATGCCGGACTGGGCCCAGGCGCGTGCGAGTTCGAGGATCATGCCGACGCCGGTGGCGTTGTCGGCGGCGCCGTTGTAGATGTTGTCGCCGGGCATGTTGGGGACGAAGCCGAGGTGGTCGAAGTGGGCGGTGTAGAGGACGGCCTGGTCTTTGTTTGGGGCGGCTGCGCCGGGTAGGATGCCGATGACGTTGGGGGACTGGAAGGGGCGGACGGTGCTCTCGATGTGGGCGTGGAGGCGGACGGGGAGTTCGATGGGTTTGAAGCCGGGTTTGCCTGCGGCGGTGATCTCGGTGTCGGCGTCGAGGTGGGCGGCGGTGAAGAGTTTTTTGGCGACGTCGAGCTGGATCCAGCTGGCGGCTTCGAGTTGGGGATTTTTGTTGTCGCGGAGGTAGGTTTTTTCGCTGGTGTTGGAGTTTTTGACGACGTCCCAGCCGTAGCTGGCGAGGTCGGTGCGGTGAATGATGAGGGCGCCGACGGCTCCCATGCGGGCGGCCTGTTCGAACTTGTAGATCCAGCGGCCGTAGTAGGTGAGGGCGTCGCCGCCGAAGAAGCTGGGGTCGGTGGAGGGTGGGTCGCCGACGATGCAGAGGATGATCTTGCCTTTGACGTCGATGTTGGCGTAGTCGTTCCAGTGGAACTCGGGTGCGGTGACGCCGTAGCCGACGAAGACGATGGGGGCGTCGATGTCGACGGTGGGGGTGAGGGAGGGGTTGGAGACGGTGTAGTCGTCGGCGTAGGTGAGGTCGTAGGAGTAGAGGTCGATGGAGATGCCGGTGGTGGGTTTTTTGGGGACGAGGGAGAAGGTGGTTTTTGCGGGGACGATCTTCATGCCGACGAAGTTGATCTGCTGGAGGTAGGTGCCGTTGTCGCCGCCGGGCTGGAGGCCGTCGAGGGCGAACTGGGTGGCGATGTACTTGGCGGCGAGCTCGCTGCCGCGTAGGCCGGGGCCGCGGCCTTCGAGGAGATCGTCGGAGAGGAACTTGACGTGGGCGCGGATGTTTTCGGGGTTGATGGACTGCTCGGCAGCCTGGATGGCGGGCGGGATGGATTGGGCAAGGAGGGCGGTGGAGAGGGTGAGGGCCAGGGTGGTGAGGGTCTTGATCACTGCGTTCTCCTGAGGATTCTGAAAGACTCTGTCCTGCCGGACGGGCCGCCTTCTCGGCGGGAGGGCGTTCGCACGCCTTTTTAACTTGTCTTTGCAGGATATGCTGCTTTGGTCCTCCCGTTGGTCGGAATTATTTTTCCGGACCAACGGGAGGACTTTGGCAATTGCGCTGCCCTGACCGGTATACACACCACGAAGTGGTCACCCCACGTGCAGTGGGCCCGTCCTGCAGGATAATTTTGGTATGGTTATTCGCATGGGAATCAAGCGCCTTTGTGCGGCGGCGTTGTCGTTGTCGATGATGGTTTTACCGGTGGCCGGAGAGGACAGGGGACTTGCGCCTACGCCTCCGATGGGATGGAACAGCTGGGATTCGTATGGGCTGACGGTGAACGAGGGGCAGTTTCGCGCGAACATGGAGGTGCTGGCGGCGCAGTTGAAGGAGTTTGGGTGGCAGTATGTGGTGGTGGATGAGGGATGGTATCTGGAGAATCCTGAGACGGCGGATGTGCCGGCGAATTTGCGCTATACGTTTAATGCGAAGGGGCAGTATGAGCCGGCGGTGAACCGGTTTCCTTCGGCGAAGGGTGAAGCGGGTTTTAAGACGCTGAGCGACGCGGCGCATACGGATGGGTTGAAGTTCGGCATCCATATCATTCGCGGGATCCCGAAGAAGACGGCGATGGCGGATACGCGGATCGGGACGACGAGGTTTCGCGCGTCGCTGGCGGCGAATACGAAGGATGTGTGTCCGTGGAATCCGGACAACTTTGGCGTGAACGACAATGCGGCGGGGCAGGCGTGGTATGACGCGCTGATGAAGCAGTATGCGTCGTGGGGAGTGGACTACATCAAGGTGGACTGCATTTCGTCGCATCCGTACCGGGGAGACGAGATACGGATGATTCACAAGGCGATTGGAAGGTCGGGGAGGGAGATGGTGCTGAGCCTGTCGCCGGGTCCGACGTCGCTGATTCATGCGGAGGAGGTATCGAAGAACGCGCAGATGTGGCGTATCTCGGAGGATGTGTGGGATCTGTGGAAGAGCGATAGCGAGAAGGACTTTCCGCAGGGTGTGTTGGGGCAGTTCGGTTTGCTGGTGGGGTGGGCGAAGTACGCGAAGGCGGGGACATGGCCGGATGCGGATATGTTGCCGATAGGGCAGCTGCGGCCTAATCCGGGCTGGGGGAAGGCGAGGGCTTCGCGGCTGACGACGGACGAACAGAGGACGATGATTACGCTTTGGGCGATGGCGCGTTCGCCGCTGTTTATCGGGGGAAACCTGACGCAGATGGACGATGAGATGAAGGTGCTGCTGACGAATCCGGGGGTGATTGCGGTGGATCAGCACTCGGCGGGGGCGCACCCGCTGGAGTCGGATGGGGATGTGGCGGTGTGGACGTCGGAGTCGACGACGGATGGTGCGCATTATGTGGCGATATTTAATACGGGAGATGCGCCGGCGCACATCAACAAATCGTTCTCGGAGTTTGGATTTGTGGGCAGGGCGCAGTACAACGTGCGGGACGTGTGGCAGAGGAAGGAGCTGGGGGTGATGAATGCGTTTACGGTCGACCTGGTTCCGCATGGGGTGGTGCTGCTGTCGATACGGGAGTAGGCAGGGGGGCGGGGTTGCTTCGAGATTGGCTTCGCCTTAGTATCGCCCTGAGTGGACTCTTTCAAGAACAAAGCGAAGATTGACCTGAACCGCAGTGCCTCGGCTGAGGCAGAGCGGCTGGTGTCTGCCGGCAAGGTGGACGATGATGCGGCGTTTGAGCTGAAGCTGCGACCGGTAAGGCTGGCGGAGTTTATCGGGCAGGAGAAGGCCAAGGAGCAGCTGGCGATTGCGCTGGAGGCGGCGAAGTCGCGTGGCGAGGCGCTGGACCATGTGCTGCTGTTTGGGCCGCCGGGGCTGGGAAAGACGACGCTGGCGACGATTATTGCGAATGAGTTGGGAGTGGGGTATCAACAGACGTCGGGGCCTGCGTTGCAGATTCAGGGGGATCTGACGGCGATTCTGACGAATCTGCGGGAGAAGCAGGTGCTGTTTCTGGATGAGATTCATCGGCTGCAACCGGTGCTGGAGGAGAAGCTCTACACGGCGCTTGAGGACTATAAGCTGGACATCATCATTGGGCAGGGGCCTGCGGCGCGGACGCATGTGATGGAGATTCGGCCGTTCACGTTTGTGGCGGCGACTACGCGGCCGGGGATGTTGAGCTCGCCGCTGCGGTCGCGATTTGGGATCTTGCTGCGGCTGGAGTTTTATACGGACGATGAGCTGCGGTTTGTGGTGGAGCGCAGCGCCGAGGTGATGGGGGTACCGATCGATCGGGACGGCGCGGCGGAGATTGCGATGCGGTCGCGGGGGACGCCGAGGATTGCGAACAGGCTGCTGCGGCGGGTGCGGGACTATGCGCAGGTGCGGGCGCAGGGCGTGATTGATCGGCCTACGGCGCAGGCGGCGCTAACGCTGCTGGAGGTGGATGCGCATGGGTTCGATGAGTTGGATAGGCGGCTGCTGCGGACGATTATCGAGAAGTACGATGGTGGGCCGGTGGGTTTGAATACGCTGGCGGCGGCGCTGGCGGAGGAGCAGGACGCGCTGGAGGAGGTGTATGAGCCATTTTTGATTCAGATCGGATTTTTGGATCGGACTCCCAGGGGGAGGGTGGCGACGCGGCTGGCGTATGAGCATCTTGGGATCGAGATGCCGCGGAAGTTGAGTCTGTTTTAGCGGAATTTTTTCTGCGTGGTGGAGTGGCGTTTTTTATAGGGTTTTTGGGTTTTTCGGTGTGCAGGATGTGGTGAGTTGCATGGTGGATGTGGTTGTTGGATGGTGAGATGTGTGGTGCGGGAGGACGGTCGTACGAGCCCGAAACGTACGCCAGATTTTTGAAGTTTATTTTTCGGAGGAGCGCATGAAGACAGTTCGTGAGGCGATTGCGCTGGTTGGGCTGGTGTTTACAGTCGCACTGGTGGCGGAGTTCTATACGCGTCTGCCGGAGAGGCTGGCGACGCACTTCAATGCGGCGGGGGAGGCGAATGGGTTTGGGGGCAGGTCGTCGCTGTGGGTGCTGGTGGGGGTGGCGGCTCTGCTGTACGGACTGCTGACGGCGATCAACTTTCTGCCTCCGGTGATGATCTCGCTGCGTGCGCTGGGACCGGAGCGGAGACGGGTGATCTGGACGAGTGTGCTGTCGATGGTGGGGTGGGTGAAGGCGGAGATGGTACTGGTGTTCGCTTATCTTTGCGTGGCGATTGTGCGGAGCGGGATGGGGATCGAGCTGGGGGCGGAGCGGGCGTTTCTGCCGGTGATGATGGCGGTGACGGGGGTTACGTGTGGGTTTTATCTGGCGAAGATCTTTGGGTTGCTGCAGCGGTCGGATGCTGTTTAGAGGCTAAAAGGCTTTGTCCTGCCGGACGGGCCGCCTGCTCGGCGGGAGGTCACTTCGTGACTTTTGTACCGGTCGGGGGGATGTGAGATGCGTGGGTCCTCCCGCTGGTCGGGTTCTTAGTTTGCTAGGGAGACTGCTGGGTCGCCTGCGAGGCGCTGGGCGATGTGCTGGCCCAGGCGGTCGGCAAAGCTCTTGTCGCTGATGGTGGTATTGAAGAGGACGATGAAGGCGAAGTCCTTGTCGGGGTTGAAGAGGGCAAAGGAGCTGTAGCCCCCGGTGGCGCCGTTGTGCCAGAAGTTGCCGGTGGCGTCGGCGCGGAACCAGTTGAGGGCGATGTGCATGCCCGGCGGGACGTCGGCGTGGATGGTGTGCGAGGCGAGGATGGCGGCGGGGAGGGTCTTGCCCTGGGGGGTGGATGCGGCGGTGGCGGGGAGCTGGTTGGGGTGGAGCTGGGCTTCGAGGTAGGTGAGCATGTCGGCGGCGGTGGAGCGGATGCCGCCTGCGCCGGCGAGGGCGTCGAGGTCCCAGGGGCGGGCTGAGTTGTGGGCGGCGTCGTGGCCCTGGATGAGGCGGGAGCGCATGGAGGGGGAGAGGACGACGGAGGTGTCGGTCATGTTGAGCGGGCCGGTGATCTGCTGGTGGAGAAGATCGTTGTAGGGGAGGTTGGCGCGGTTGGCGAGTGCGGATCCGAGGAGGCCGACGCCGAGGTTGCTGTAGCCGAAGGGTGCGCCGGGGGCGATGGAGACGCCGTGGTGGGCGATGTCGGCGTAGAGGAGTTTGGAGTCGTAGTCGGCGTAGGGGTTGGTGGTGTCGGCGGGGGCGAAGTTGTCGGGCATGCGGGGGAGGCCGGAGTGCTGGTCGCTGAGGTCGAGGAGGGTGATCTCGGAGCCGGAGGCGGGCTTGGCTACGGTGCCGGGGGGAAGGAGATCGCGGACGGGTTCGTTGAGCTGGACGGATTTCTGTTCGACCATTTGGGCGAGGAGGAGGCCGGTGAAGGTCTTGGAGATGGAGCCGATCTCGAAGACGGAGTCGGGTTTGGCGGTGCCGTAGGTGAAGATGGTGCGCTTGCCGTGGGCGAGGACGCCGATGGTAACGCCGGCGTTGGTGGAGGGGGCGAGTGCGCCGGAGGAGAGAGCGGCGGCGAGGTCTTTGTCGAGGATGGCGCGGATGGTGGTGGCGTCGGCGGGGGGAAGGGCTGCGTCGGGCGTGGCGGGCGGCGTGGGTTTGGTCATGGTGGATTGGCGCTCGAGGGTGAGGGGCATATCGGCGCCCTGGGTGAAGGTGCCGTCGAGGGTGTTGGCGGTGAGGCTGCCGGACCATTTGGCGTGGACGGCGGGGATGTCGATGGCGATGGGGTTGGTGGCGGAGCTGAGGGTGCAGGGGATGCCGACGCCGTTCTGGTCGAGGGAGTCGAGGGAGCAGGTCCACTTGCCGGCGGCGTCCTGATGGAGATGAATCTGGATGCGGAGGGAGGGGCCGCCGGTGTGGAGGGTGCCGAGCCATATGCCGTCCAATGGGGCGGGGGACGCGGGGGTTTGTGCGATCAGGCAGGGAGAGAGCGCAAGCAGGAGGGAGGCTGCACGATGGCTGGGCATGGTAGGGAGAGGATACCGCGTCCGCGCTGGAGTTTAGATGTTGGGGAGGCTATTTTTTTGTGGCTTCCGAAGCAGGTTTCTATGGATTGGGTTGGCGGAGGGATGGGGGGACGAGGTTGGTGGAGAGGGTGTCGGGGGATTCGGTGAGGTAGAAGGTGGGGATTTTGGGGAACTGCTCTTCGACGAGGATGAGGGTGCGGAAGTCGAAGCTTTGGACTTCGGCACGGGACTCCATGTGGCTGCGGGTGATGGCGCCGCAGAGGGCGGTGACGAAGGTTTGCGGGTCGACGGTGTGGTTGGTGGTGGGTTCGGTGTGGTCGGGGATTGGCGGTGGTGGGGCGGTTGGATTTGCGGGATCTTCGGGTAGGGGCAAGATCTTGGTTTCGAGGTTGAAGCGGACGGTGCGGGCGTTGGCGGCGCGGGCGGCGGCGTCGGGGTGGGATTTGCCTGGGCCGGCGGTGTAGAAGTCGGCGTAGAAGCGGGTGAAGCGGAAGAGTTGCTCGACGTAGGTGGGGACGTATGGGCTGATGAGGTGCTCGTGCTTGGCGAAGGCGACGGCGACGGGGGAGAGGGCGAGGTCGTTTTGCTGCTGGTCGAAGTGGGCGCTGTAGGTGGGGCCTTGATGGAGCTTGTCGCAGATGAAGGTGCGCTGGGCTTCGGCGAGGGAGAGGTCGCGGGTGTAGATGCGGTGTTCGTGGGTGTAGGGCTGGCCGTCGGCGCGGCGGCAGGACTCGGGGTTGAGGAACTGGTCGTGCCAGATGAGGGAGACGTGGTCGGTGGTGACGCCGGTGTCGGTCTCGAGAGTGGTGGCGAGGTGGTCGAGGCCGGACTCGAAGGAGGGGAGGGTGTTTTCGGGGCGGAGACCGCGGCCTCCGCGATGGGCGGCGACGTCGAAGGTGCGGAGGTAGGCGGCGTCTTCGGGGTGGGCGGCTTTTTCTTCGGCGAGGACTTGCTGAAGGATGTCGGGGTAGTCGGAGATGATGCCGTCGACGTGGAGGGCGATGAGGGCGCGCATCTTTGCGGGGTCGTTGGTGGTCCAAGGAATGACTTTGAAGCCGTCGGCGTGGAGCTGGACTACGTCGACGGAGGGGTTGGGGCCGAGGAGGGTGACGTCGAGGGGGGAGAGCGTGGGGGTGGGTGCGCCGTGGGATTTGGCGTGGGCGGCGGCGGCGATCATGAGGGTGAGGAAGGGATTTGGCATAGGAGCCTGCTGGGCGGTGAGGGTCGTGGTGAGGAGGATGCTCGCGGTGGTGAGGAGCGTTCGGGTGAAGGCTGGCATTGCGGTTGATGATAGCGGGTTGGAGTGGATGAGGTGTGAACACGGGTTATGTTTTGGGGTTGCTGGACGGCCAGGACGACCAGCTGATGAGATGAATTTTCCAGGTGCCGGTATGGCTTCGCAGTATCCAGAGGTGGCTGCCGAGGATTTGTTGGGGAGTGGGGTCTTCGGCGTTGGTGAAGGTGGTTTTGTAGCTGGCGGTTAGATAGGCGATCTTGTCTGAGCCTCGGATACGGCGGTCGGTTATGTCGATGGAGTGGATCTTCGCGGTGCACTGCGCCATCTCTGCTGCGACGGCGGCGCGTCCAAGCACGGGCTGGGCGTCAGGGGGCCACAGTTCGATGTCGTCGGCGCACAGTGCCATTGCGATGCGATTGTCTCCGGCGAGTTCGTAGGCGATCCAGGTTGAATGGATCTGCTCGATCTGGCGGATGACGGCGTCGATGAGTTCGGCCATATGCGGAACAGGGATAGCAGATGCGGCTCTTGCTGTGCAAGGCGTTACTTCACTTCATTTTTCTTCGGTGGGGTCTTCGTTGCTCGGGTCGGTTTGTTGCAGGGAGGCTTTGGCGGCGGCTTGTTCTGCGGCTTCCATCCAGCCGCGCAGGATGACGACGGCGGCGACCTGGTCGATGACGTACTTGCGGTCGCGGCGGTCGTGTCCGGCTTCGTTGAGGATCTCGTGGGCGGCGACGGAGCTGAGGCGCTCGTCCCAAAGTTGGAGGGGCAGGCCGGAGCGCTTTTCTAGCTCGTCGGCGAACTCGTGGACCTTGGCGGCCCAGGGGCTGATGTCGCCGGACATGTGGAGGGGATTGCCGACGATGATTTTGACGACTTCGTGCTTGCGGATGAGACGGAGGAGGCTGCGCATGTCTTCGCCGCGGGTCTTGCGCCAGAGGGTGAGGAGGGGTTGGGCGGTGTATCCCAGGGGGTCTGAGAGGGCGACACCGACGCGGATCTTTCCTACGTCCAACGCCATGATGCGGCCGGTCGTCATGGAGTTAGTTTACTGCTGCGGCTGTTTGGATTTGTCCAGGAACTGAAGGTTTGGCATGGATGTGTACGGGGCTGACCTGAAGAATGGACAAAAGCAACTGCAGGGACAAATACAGGGGTCCTTCACTGCGTTCAGGATGACGACGTAAACAGGCAACGGAGCAAAACAGGCAACGACGCAGGTTCTTCGTGGTGGTTTTGGATAGCTTCTTAGACGAGAGGGCGGACTAGGTGATATCGACCTATAGAACGATGCGGAAACTGTTCGGATGTGGTGCGAGATGAGGAGAGAGTATTGGCACATTGAGGGTGTGGCAGGTCCTTCGACTGCGCCTCTCGCGATGAAACTGCGAGAGGCTCCGCTCAGGATGACGCTTTCTATCAATCCATCTATCACTTACGCTCAGGTCAAGACACTATCTATCCATCTATCACTTACGCTTAGGCTAGATGTCGATACTGCCTAGGGCTTCGGGTGCAGGAGGGCGGTGAGGTTGCCGTGGTGGGCGGCGAGTTTGGCTTCGGCGGTGGGGCGGTCGAGGGAGAGTTTTTGCATGACGATGGCGGTTTTGATGGAGCCGGCTTCGGTGAGGAGGGCGGCGGCGGCGGGCTGGGCTTCGGGGCCTTCGAGGCCGGTGGCGGCGATGATGATGCGCTGGGCGCGGTCGACGAGTTTGGCGTTGGTGGTCTGCATGTTGACCATGAGGTTGCCGTAGACGGCTCCGGTCTTGATCATGACGCCGGTGGAGAGCATGTTGAGGACGAGCTTGGTGGCGGTGCCGGCTTTGAGGCGGGTGCTGCCGGTGAGGGCTTCGGGGCCGGTGAGGGGGGCGATGGCGATGTCGGCGAGGGCGGCCATGGGTGAGTTGGGGACGCAGGTAAGGGAGATGGTGAGGGCGCCGAGGGGGTTGGCGTGCTGGAGTGCTCCGAGGACGTAGGGGGTGCGGCCGCTGGCGGCGATGCCGACGAGGGTGTCCTGGCCGGTGAAGCCTGCGGCGGCGAGGTCGGCGGCGCCTTGTTCGGGGGAGTCTTCGGATTGTTCGCTGGACTTGCGGAGGGCGGAGTCGCCGCCAGCGATGAGGCCCTGGATGAGGGTTGGAGGGACGGAGAAGGTGGGGGGGCACTCGCTGGCGTCGAGAACGCCGAGACGGCCGCTGGTGCCTGCTCCGATGTAGAAGAGGCGGCCGCCGTCGTGGATGCGGGCTGCGATCTCGTCGATGGCGTGGGCTATTTCGGGGAGGACGGCGGCGACGGCGGAGGCGACTTTGGCGTCCTCGTCGTTGAGGAGGCGGAGCATGTCGAGGGTGGGGAGCTGGTCGATGTGCTCGGTGGCGGGGTTGCGGGCTTCGGTGAGGAGGGTGGCGAGGTTCATGGTGTGTCTCCATGATGCATGAGGATGGGGTTAGTTGGGGTGGGTGTTTTTCTGTGTGGGCGGGCGTAGAATCTGTGCCGATGGAGGAGGAGGCTGAGTATGCGTAGGCGTGGTGGTTTGATTCTTTCTGCGGCTGGCTTTCGGTTCTTCATTTCGGTTATTGGCTTGGGGCTGATGGTTTCGGGCTTGGCGTTGGCGAAGAACAAGAAGGAGCTGCCGGACTATATTCTTCATGCGAAGACGGTGGCGGTGATCATGAGTCCGGAGGCGGGGACGTCGGTGGAGGACACGCAGGCGAATCTGGCGGCGCGGAGGGATGTGGAGGCGGCGCTGCAGAGCTGGGGGCGGTTTGAGCCGGTGATGAATGGGCATGTGCCTGATCTGGTGATCGTGGTTCGCAAGGGGAACGGGCAGGCGTTGGATAGTACGACCAATGGTCTTAGCGATCCTCGGCAGGATGATCGGACGCATGTGGTGAGTCCGATGAGTCCGGGGGCGGGGATTGGGGCGCAGAACGGTCGGCAGCCGGATGGGTGGGGTGCGGGGACTCACGATGCTGGTACGCAGACGCTGGGGCATCCTGATACGGCTGCGGGGACGAATGATTTGTTTCTGGTGTACAAGGGCGATCCGGAGCGTCCGCATGATGCGACGGGTGAGGTGGGGTGGAGCTATGTCGAGCGGGATGGGCTGCGTCCGCCGGCGATGCCTGCGGTGAAAGAGTTTCGGCGGGCGCTGGCTGCTGCTGAGAAGAAGCCTTAGGGATTGGAAAGATTCTGTCCTGCCGGACGGGCCCACTGCTCGTGGGGAGGTCACTTCGTGACTTGTATACTCCAACGGGAGGAGATTTACTGCCTGCGCGGGCTTGGCAGGTATACACGTCACGAAGTGACCTCCCGCCGAGCAGGCGGCCCGTCCGGCAGGACATACGCATTTAAAAGGTAAAATAGAGGGGATAACGTAAACCTAAAGGACGATTCGAGAGATGGGTATTGGAATGGACGCGCAGGCAGTTCTGGCTGGGCAGGTAGAGGCAGCAGCGAAGGCGGCTGGGCTGGTCGTCGCTTCGAGCGCGGTAGGACAGGATTTTTCAGGGAACCCGACGACACGGTTTCAGTTGGCGCTGGCGGAGAATACCGCGAAGACACAGGTGCTGGAGCTGAGCGACAAGTTCGACTTCAGCCGGGCGGACCTGCTGGCGGATGTGGCGGTGTATCTGAAGGAGGCAGCGAAGCGGTTGAAGAATCCGCAGCAGGACTGCTACGTGACGCTGCATGGGCTGCCGCTGCGGTTCGATAAGTTTGCGTGGCCGTTCCATGGATCGACGTCGGGAGCGGATACGTTCCTGGTGCACGGCGAGGTGAGGTTGGAGGATGGGACCGAGAGCGTGCTGCATGCGAAGGTTGCGGCGGCGATGACGGTGACGTTTGCGGAGATTGTGAAGGCTCCGGAGCAGCCGTTTGCGGAGACGTTTATCTATAACGCGGTGCGGAAGACGATGGACCAGGGACAGCTGGAGCTGGTGAAGAGCGGGAACCGTCAGCCGGTGCCGGTGACGACGCGGTACTACAGCTCGTGGCAGAAGAAGTTTAATTTCAACGATACGACCGAGGCGCAGCGGCAGGAGTATCTGGCGGCGAAGGTGTTCTGGCTGTCGGGTGTGCTGGGCGGCGGGGAGCCGGTGTGGACGCTGGATCCGCGGGATGCGCAGTATCTGAACACGACGGTGGAAGAGTTGAAGAAGACGACGGCGGTGCTGGCGGGTGAGGGTCTGGTGACGCTTGCGATGGATACGGAGTATGCGAGGCCTACGGAGGCTCTGATGGGGCATCGCGCGCAGTATGCTGCTGAGGTTGCGGCGGCGCTGGCGTTCATTAAGCCGACGTTCAACGAGGATATGCGCGGCGGCCATACGAATATGTAGGCTGGCGGGCAAAGGGTGTATGTTGTTTGAATAAAAGCCGCGAGTTTATTGGGGTTCATCGGACTGTCATGATGATTTGCCAATGATTATCGGGGTGTGGTAACTTCCGTCTGGCCCCAAGGTGCATTTTGGATCTGAAGGGCGAGAGGAAACAAGGATGAAAAAACTAATTCGGATTGCAACACCACTGATTGCAGTGGCACTTATGAGCGGCGCGCCACTTTTCGCGCATGCCCAGAATAACCAGGCAACAACCTCGCAGGTGCAGGATTGGAATACACCTCCGGCGGGTACGGAACAGGCACAGCAGGGCTACCGCGATGGACTGCAGGCGGCTCAGCTGGATAAGGCGGCGAAGCGGAAGATCGACGCGAAGTCGTCTCACCTGTATGTTCACCCACCGGTGAAGGGCACGGCTCGCGATGAATATCGTTCGAGCTTTGTGTCTGGTTATGAAGCCGCTGTGAAGCACGACTCGGGCGTATAAGACCGGAGACGGTTGAGCCTGTTGTGTGTTCAGAAGGTTGATAGGAAGGGCCCCGGTTGGGGCCCTTTTCCTTTTTGCGTGGTTGATGAGCGGGTGTTTTGCGGCGAGTGCTTGTCGGGAGTGTTTATCGTAGAGGGATGCGGATTGTTCGAGTGATGTTGGTGGTTGCGGCGGCGGTGGTGTGTGGTCGTGGGCTGGGGGCTCAGGTTGTGGGGGTGGCGCAGGCGGCTCCGGTGGGGCGTGCAGCGGAGGCTGAGGTTGCGGGGATGGCGCGCAAGGACGCGTATACGGTGACGATGGCGCTGCCGGGTGGGCATGAGCTGGAGGTGCGGGAGTTTGAGTTTGAGGGTGAGGTGGTGCCGACGAACAAGCTGCACTTCAAGGAGCTTTCGCCGGGTGTGGTGGAGGTGACGAGCGTTGCTTATTCGGTGGGAGAGTGGAGGTTTCGGGTGCGGGACAGTGGGAACTACTACGGGTTGGGGGAGCGGTTTGACGCGCTGAACCATGCGCATACGGTGGTGAAGAGCGTGTCGCAGGATACGGGTGGGCCGAAGGGGAGTTCGAGCTATAAGCCGGTGCCGTTTTTTATGAGCACGACGGGGTATGGGATGTGGGTGGATACGACGGCGGAGGCTACGTTCGACATGAATGCGTCGAGCGATACGGATGTGATCGTAGATGTGACGGCGGAGAAGCTGCGGCTGGTGTTGTTTGCGGGGCCGGAGTTTCCGGTGATTCTGGAGCGGTTCACGGGGTTGGCGGGGCGGGCGATTCTGCCTCCGTATTGGGCGTTTGCGCCTTGGAAGGCGAGGGACTTTCATCAGAACGATGCACAGGTGAAGGAGGATGTGGACAAGACGCGGGAGCTGGGGCTGCCGGCGAGCGTGATCTTGATCGATTCTCCGTGGGCTACGACCTATAACAGTTACAAATTCAATCCGAAACAGTTTGACGATGCGCCGGGCATGGTGAAGTATGTTCACGATCACGGTTACAAATTGGTGCTGTGGCATACGCCGTGGATCAACTCGCAGTCGGATGCGCCGCATGAGGCGGGATTTGAGGGGAAGATTGCGCCGATGGCGGAGAACTATGCGGAGGCGGCGGGGAATGGGTACTTCGTGAAGAATGCGGACGGAACGCCGTATGTGGGGCGGTGGTGGAAGGGGATGGGGTCGATGATCGACTTTACGAATCCTTCGGCGAAGCGGTGGTGGCAGGACCAGGTGAGGCAGGCGATTCATGCAGGGGCGGACGGGTTCAAAGACGATGATGGCGAGGGAAGTTATGTGGGGCGGGTGAAGTTTGCGGATGGGTCGGATTCGCGGCTGATGAGGAACAGGTATGCGGTGCTCTACAACAATGCGATGGAGGAGTTGATCCAGAAGGACCTGAAGGGGAATGGGGTTTTGTTTGCGCGGAGCGTTTCGACTGACGGGCATGCGGGGGCGAATGGGATTGGGATGTTGTGGGGCGGGGATAATGAGGCGAACTTCAGTAAAGAGAATGGCCTGCCTACGGTAGTGACGGCGGGGCTGGGCGCTGGGTTGAGCGGGATGCCGCTTTGGACTTCGGATTTGGGTGGGTATGAGGGTTCGGGGGCGGCGGATCCGGTGCTGTTTCAGCGATGGACGGAGTATGCGGCGATGTCTCCGGTGATGGAGGTGATGTCGGAGTCGAACCGGGGGCCTTGGGACTACGGCGAGCAGGCGCTGGCGACGTACAGGAAGTTCGCGGTGTTGCACATGAGTTTGTTTCCTTACCGGTATGCGGCGGCGCAGGAGGCGGCGAAGACGGGGATGCCGTTGATGAGGTCGCTGGTGTTGGGGAATCAGGATGACAGGCGCGCTCGTGAGGCGAAGGATGAGTACATGCTGGGGCCGGATTTGTTGGTGGCTCCGGTGTTGGATGAAGGGACGGCGCGGCCGGTGTATCTGCCGGTGGGGGAGTGGGTGGACTACTGGACGGGGGCGCAGGTGAGCGGGGGAAAGACGGTAGTGGTGGAGGCTGCGGTGGATTCGCTTCCGCTGTGGGTGCGGGCGGGGGCGGTGATTGCGAAGATTCCTGAGGACGTGATGACGCTGGTGCCGCAGAGCGAGAGTGGGAATACGCAGGTGCGGTCGATGGACGACAGGCGGGTGTATGAGGTGTATGGCGGGGGCGAGTCGGCTGAGTCGAAGATGAGGGATTTTGAGGGGAGGGTGGTGACGCGGACGGGAAACAGGCTTGTGATCAGCGGGGATTCAGCGGCGCATGTGGTGGTGCGGTGGAGGTTTGCGAAGGTGCGGAGCGTGACGGTGGGTGGTGCGGAGGTGAAGGTGCAGACGGGGGAGGGTGGATCGTATGTGGAGTTCGACCACTTGAAGGAGAGTGTGGTGAGTTGGCAGTGAGTTAGTAGGCATTTCGCAGCTGATTTAAAGCAACTGCAACTGCAACTGCAACTGCAACTGCAACTGCAACTGCAACTGCAGATGCAACTGCAAAAGCAGATGCAACGGCAACGACGCAATACAGGGGTTCTTCGCTTCGCTCAGAATGACGGCCTTCTGATTTCTAATTAGTGGATCAGTTGCCCTTCAGCGGTAGCGAATTGGCTCTAATATGTGGGTTGGGGTGTGGGGTGGGTGGCAGCTCCGCAGTGGGTGCAGAAGGCGGCGGTGGGGTCGGTGGGGATGCCGCAGGCGGGACAGTGAGGGGCGACTGCCGGTGCAGTGTAGGGGCTGGAGGAGGCGAGGATCTGGTTGGAGATGTGGATTGCCTGGATGGCGTTGTACTGGCGGACGCGGGCTGGCATGAAGAAGCACTCGATGAAGCCGAGGATGGCGGGGATGCCGGTCCAGGAGAAGACGAGATAGAGGATGCCGAGGCCGTCGCGGCGGAGATAGAACTGGTGGATGCCGAAGCTGCCGAGCAGGAGCGCGAAGAGGACGCCGACGACTTCATCTTTGCTGGCGCGTTGATATTCGGCGTGGAACCAGGCGCGTTGCTGGTCGGTCATGGCGGCGGTGTGGATGGGGTCGGCTACTCGCATGTTCTGTCCTTCCTGAGTTGCGGCAGCTGCGTGAGCTGCATAGAGATATACGTGAAGGCGGGAGCTGCGGTTCCTGCGGGGCGTATCTGTCGTTGTCCTCGTTACTTGTGAGGTTGAGAGAACTAAGGCTATGGCTTGGATTCTTGAAGCACAGCAGGTTAGGTACTGCATGCTCCGGGATTCTCCGACGATTGTGGTCGCAATTTACATGGAGTTGGGTGGGGCGTAGATTGAGGGGCAGTTCCAAGGCAAGGGCGTTTGGAGCGGCTCTGGTGATCGGGTGATTGCGATTCGTGGAGATTTGGATGCAACGGAAGCAGTGAAACGCGAGTCTGAAAAGGAAGAGAAACCAGGAGGTTTTTATGCAGGCAGTTCACAGCGGACAGTGCGGTCTTTGTAATCACTTTGGCGAGCACCATGCGAAGAGCAAGGTGTTGGTGACGATTCTGTCGAGCAAGAAAGCAGATGCGGATGTGTTGGATGAGTGCGGGCATCCGAAGCATGCGGCGCTGCATTTGAAGGTGTCGCCGATTAGTGGATGCGATGGGTTTGTGCCGGCGGCTCAGGCTTAGTTAGAAAGATTGTCTGCAGGCGGAAAGACTTTGTCCTGCCGGACGGGCCGCCTGCTCGGCGGGAGGTCACTTCGTGACTTTTGTACCTTGTCTCGGCAGGGTGATGTGCGATGGGCCTCGCGTTGCTCGGCTTTGGCGCTGATTGGTTAGCGGCGGTTCAGGCCTAGAAGGCTTAGGAAGAAGCTGCCGAAGATGGCTTCGACTCCGAGCATGAAGCAGGTGGCTGACGGAAGCGTGAGGCGGAGCATGCGCTGCGGCGAGAGATTGCCGAATCCGGCGGCGTGCCAGATGTGGAGTGCGTAGCCGAGGATGCTGAAGCCTGCGAGTAGGAGCAGGCAGCCGAAGGTCAGTCCTACCTCTAGGTTGATGTATTTGAAGATGCGTTCGAACTTCGGATTGGGTGGAAGGAAGCCCTCCTGTGTGCCGAAGACCCTGGCGCTGACGGCGAAGACGGAGATGTGGGCTCCGATGAGGACGAGACCGAGGGCGTAGGTGAGGGTGTCGACGTCGAAGGTCCAACGGCCTATGGTGCGGGGGGCGGGGATGAGCCAGCACGAGAGCAGAAGACCGACGACGAAGGCAGCGATTCCTGGATAGAGGAAGAGCCAGCGGGGACTGTAGAGGAGAAGGAAGCGGAGGTGACGCCAGCCGTCGCGCCAGGTGCGGAGGTGCGGGGCGCGGCTGCGGCCGTCGGGGGAGAGGGTGGTGGGGACTTCGGCGAGGCGGAGGCCGGCGAGGGAGGATTTGACGACCATCTCGCTGGCGAACTCCATGCCGGTGGTGCGGAGGTTGAGGCCGAGCATGGACTCTCGGCGGAAGGCGCGGATGCCGCAGTGGAAGTCGCGGGCGGGGATGTTGAAGAAGAGGCGGCCGATGAAGCTGAGGACGGGGTTGCCGAGGTAGCGGTGGAGTGGCGGCATGGCTCCGGGTTTGATCTCGCCGCCGAAGCGGTTGCCCATGACGAGGTCGTTGCCCTCTTCGAGTTTGACGAGGAAGCGGGGGAGGTGGCCGAAGTCGTAGCTGGCGTCTGCGTCGGCCATGAGGATGTACTTGCTGCGGGCGGCTTCGATGCCTGCCATGAGTGCGGCTCCGTAGCCGCGGGTGGGGACGGGGACGAGGCGGGCTCCTTCGTCGGTGGCGATCTTCTGGGAGCCGTCGGTGCTGCCGTTGTCGGCGATGAGGACTTCGCCGGTGACATTGTTGTCTCGGAGAGCGGCTACGGCCTGCCGAACGCAGAAGGCGAGTGTCTCTGCTTCGTTGAGGCAGGGCATAAGGATGGTTACAGTCAGCTCACTCATTGTCTGCATGCTACCAAAGAGACTGAGGGGACTTGGCACGGAGTTTGGTGCGGACTCAGAGGGGCTATCAGGTGGTGAAGAATCCTGACGTTTTTCTCCTGGCTTGCTGTAGAAAGAGAAGGACGGTCGAGCGGGTTGCAGCTTAGAGCCCTGGCCGGGATTGAAGGAGTTCCGTAATGGAAGGTGCTTTACCGCGGGCTGCAGCCAGCGAACTGACGGCCCATCGAAGACCTCTGGGGGCTCTGACTGGAATCCGCTTCTTCGCGGCGTTTTATGTTGTTGTGTTTCATACCAGGATTGCGGCGGTGTTGTCGGATCATGGCCACCGGGCCGCGGGTTATTTCTTCGGGAGCGGGTACCTTGCGGTGCCGCTGTTCTTCCTGCTGTCGGGGTTTATTCTGGCGTACACGTATAACGGCCAGATTGAGGGGCGAGGGGACTATCGACGCTTCTGGGAGGCTCGATTTGCGCGTATCTGGCCGGTGTATGCCGTGTCACTGCTGCTCTCCTCGGTTGTGAGCATGACTCTTCCGAAGCCGGCTGTGGGGTTGGCGACGCTGCTGATGGTGCAGGCCTGGAACCCGTTCAACCTGGGGATGGCGGGGGCGTGGAATATCGTCTGCTGGACGTTGTCGGCAGAGGCGCTATTTTATTTGTGCTTTCCGTGGATACAGATCTGGCTGGAGCGGCGCAGTCCTCGCATGATGCTCTTCTTTATTGGAGTGATGCTGCTGTTGTGTGTTGCGACGAACTCGGCTTCGAGGACTCTCGGATCTGAGGCGCAGGGGGTCTATCGCTGGATTCCTCTTGCTCCGCTGCACCTGTTTGAGTTCATCGCCGGAGTTGGACTGGGGAACTATTTTCTGCAGCGTTTTGTATTCGCTTCGGCTGGGAGCGGAGGTGCCGTGCTGCGCGGCGCGGGTGTTTGGACTTATCTTTCGGCCTTAGCCACTGTTGGTTTGTTGTGCCGTGCGCCGGGCCGCTGGACGTCGCTTGTCGTGATTGGGTTTTCGGCGCTGATCTTCGGGTTGGCAGCAGAGAGGACTCTGCTCTCGCGCTTTCTTTCGACGAAGACGATGCTGCTTGGCGGAGGGATAAGCTACTCGGTTTATTTGATGCAGATGCCGGTGAAGAGCTCGGTAAGTTCGGTTGCGGGGCATCTGCATGTGCGGTCGGAGATCGTCAGAATGGGGCTGACGATGGTTGTGCTCCTTGGAGTCTCATTCTTTTTGTTCAAGGCGGTGGAAGATCCGGCGAGGAGAGTACTGCGCTCGTTCTTTGCTGGGCTGGAGCGTGGCCGTAGTCAGGCTATGGCCACGCGGGATTGAGGGGAAGGAAGTAGAAGCGGGAGTCTCCTAGCTGGTGCCAGATGGGGCTGACGGAGGAGTTGCCTTTGAAGTGACCGACGAGGAGTTTGGCGTCCTGCTGGCGGAGGAGTGCGAGGGCCTGGTCGCGGTTTGGCATGGAGGCGAATGCGGCGTTGAGGGGTTCGGCGGGTTCGTCGATCTCGGTGAGGATGCGGACACCGGCGAGACGGGCCCAGTACTGATCGCGCAGGCAGGCGCGGTCTCCGACGCAGGCGATGGTGTCGCCGGGGCCGACGCCGAGAGCGTTGAGGGCGTGGGCGGCCTGGAAGATCTCGAGCTGATACCAGCCGGAGGTAGAGCCGGCGTTGATGAGGGCGCGGCGAAGCTCGCCGACTGAGCGGGCGGATTCACCGACGGCGAGGAGAGCGAGGAGAAGGATGGCGGATGTGGCGGCGGTGCGGGGGATGGCGGCTTCGATGGATGGAGAGAGACGAAGCGATGCGAAGAGAGGAAGCAGAAGGAAGAGGAAGCCGGTGGTGACGTAGCGATCTTCGACGTGGACTGTGCTGTAGATGCAGATCAGGGCGAGGCCGAGTGCGATGGGGCAGATCCAGAAGGCGTTGGTGGATGGGGTGCCTTCGCGATGAAGGCGTGCTCCTGTAAGCAGGAGGAGGAAGAGCAGGAGCCAGGGTTCGGGGTGGTTGGCGAGGAAGCGGAGGTTGCGAAGTGTGCAGTCTTTGAGGATCGCTATTTGGAGGCGGGGGTTCATGTGGGGTTTGACCTGGTCGTTCCAGTAGGAGGGGTCGAACCAGTTGGGGTAGGTGCCGTAGGGGAGCTGGCGGTAGCTGTAGATGCGGGGTGAGGCCAGGAGCTGCTGCTGAGGGTGTTTGAGGTGGACCTCGGCGGTGCCGTAGAGGCTGGGCTGGTTGGGCTGGAGATGCATTTGTTCGGTGCCGCTGACGAACCACGCGTAGTTGAGGGGGCCGGAGTCGCCGATGTCGAAGCGGTCTTTCTGATGGGAGAGTGCGGCGATGTAGGGACCGGTGATGATGGCGAAGCAGAGGAGGGCGAGGAGGCCGGAGGCTATGGCTAGGGTGGGAGAGCTGCGCTGCCAGAGGATGCGGAAGATGATGAGGGCGAGGATGCAGAGGAGGGTGAAGGCGAAGGCGAAGGATTTGGTGAGGTAGGCGAGGCCGAGGGCGAGGCCCAGGAGCGCGGCGTAGCGGAGGTGGTGGGTGGCGAGGTGTTTGAGGAGTGCGGCGAGGGCGAAGAGAAGGAAGGCCTGGAGGAGGGCGTCGGGGCGGACCTTGCCCATGCTTAGTTCGCGCTGGGCGGAGAGGACGAGAAGGGCGATGCCGAGGTAGCGGATGGTGTAGCGGTCGAGGAGGAAGGGCGCTGCGGTTGGTTTGGCCGTGGAGGTTTCGCGGAGGGTGCGGAGTTGGATGAGGGCATCGGTGAAGACTACGATGGCGAGCATCTGGAGGAGAAAGATGCCGAAGTTGACCATGTAGTAGGCGTGGAGCTCGGTGAAGCGGGTGGGGTGGAAGACGGTTTGGCCGAGAGCGAGGAGTGCGGGGTAGAGGGGGTTCCAATAGCCGCTGATGACGGCGTGCCAGTTGTGGGCGCGGATGAGGTCGGCGATGTCCATGTAGGAGACTGCGTCGCCGTCGATCTGGTAGGGGTCGTAGAGGGCGTAGCCGAAGGTGGCGAGTGCGGCGAGGAGGCAGTAGGCAGGCCAGAGACGGCGCATCCAGTAGGGGAGACGGGTGGGCTCCGGGGAGATGGCTGTCATGCGGCGGGTGTTCCCTCCGATGTGTTTGTATCATCTTGGCGGAGGAGATGTTCGGTTGATTTGCTTCGGGTGGGATTTGGACGGGCTGCAAATGGAAGTGGGCAACAGCTTGCGCCGTTGCCCAGTCTCTTATTTGTGACAGTAATGGTTACACGTCTTTTACGCCGTCGACGAAGGCCTTCAGCTTGCGGCTTCGGCTGGGGTGACGGAGCTTGCGGAGGGCCTTGGCTTCGATCTGGCGGATGCGCTCGCGGGTGACCTGGAAGGACTGGCCGACCTCTTCGAGGGTGTGCTCGGAGCCGTCTTCGAGGCCGAAGCGCATCTTGATGACACGCTCTTCGCGCGGGGTCAGGGTGCGGAGGACCTGCGAGGTGTACTCCTTGAGGTTGACCGAGATGACGGCGTCGGAGGGGCTGACGGCCATGCGGTCTTCGATGAAGTCTCCAAGGTGCGAGTCTTCTTCTTCTCCGATGGGGGTCTCGAGCGAGATGGGCTCCTGCGCGATCTTGAGGACCTTGCGGACCTTCGCGACGGGGATGTCCATGCGGCGGGCGATCTCTTCCGAGGAGGCTTCGCGGCCAAGCTCCTGCACGAGCTGACGGCTGGTGCGGATGAGCTTGTTGATGGTCTCGATCATGTGCACCGGGATGCGGATGGTGCGGGCCTGATCGGCGATTGCTCGCGTGATGGCCTGACGAATCCACCAGGTGGCGTAGGTCGAGAATTTGTAACCGCGACGGTACTCGAACTTGTCGACGGCCTTCATGAGGCCGATGTTGCCCTCCTGGATGAGGTCGAGGAACTGGAGGCCGCGGTTGGTGTACTTTTTGGCGATGGAGACGACGAGGCGAAGGTTGGCCTCGATGAGCTCGCGCTTGGCGCGCTCGGCGTCCATGTCGCCCTGGATCATCTCGCGCTGGGTGCGCTTGAGGTCAGTGATGGAGATGCCTGCGTCGGCTTCAACGCGCTCGAGGTCGATGCGGCAGTTCTTCTGCTGGCGGCGGTACTCCTTGCGGAGCTCCTCGGACTTGGAGGCTTCGTGCTTGGTCTCGAGGGTCTTGATCTGGCGCTCGAGGGTGCGCATGGAGTCTACGGTCTTGTTGACCTTGTCGAGGAGGCGCTTCTTTTCGCCGTTGGTGTACTTGAGCTCGCGGACGATGCGATTGATGTAGACGTGCTCGCGACCGATGAGCCAGCGGGTCTTGCGGACCTCTTTGGCCTTGGTCTTGGCGTCCTTGGCGGCGGGGGCTTCGAGCTTCTCTTCAAGACCCTGCAGCTTCTTCTGGTGCTTGACGATGACGTCGATACGACCAGCTGTGGCGCGGACGCGGGCCTGGAGGATCTCTTCGGTGAGCTCTTCTTCGTCGAAGGTGACGACTTCCTTGATGTTGCGCACGCCACGGCGCAGGTCTTCGCCGAGGCCGACGATCTCGCGGATGACGATGGGCGAGCGGGAGATGGCCTTCATGACGCGGAGCTGTCCGCGTTCGATGCGCTTGGCGATCTCGACCTCACCCTCGCGGGTGAGCAGGGGAACGGTGCCCATCTCGCGGAGGTACATGCGGACGGGGTCGTTGGTCTTCTCGAGGGTGCCTGGCGAGAGGTCGAGCTCTACGTCGTCGGACTCTTCTCCGGCTTCGGGCTCGTACTTGTCGCGGCCGCCCATGCGCTCGTCGCCGTTGAGGACGTCGATGCCCTGGGTGTTGATGGTGGTCAGAAGGTCATCGAGGTCGTCGGGTGTGGTGATGTCACCTGGGAGGAGGTCGTTGACCTCGCCGTAGGTGAGATAGCCCTTTTCTTTCCCGGTGTCGATGAGCTTGTCTATGTCGTCTTCGTACTTGTCGATTTCTTCAGCCACGGCTGTGCGCACTCCTGCGAAAGATTCTTTTGGTTGGGATGCCGCCGGAGGTAATCATTGGTATCCAGGCGAACTCATCCCTTGGTTGTTGCGTGATTGGGCGGGGAACAGATTGCGGTTTAGACCGCTTTGGCAAGCCCGATGACCTCAGAAGGTCGGGGCATTCGAAGGCACACGTTCCCAGCGAATCATAGGATACCACAATATTTAGACGTTTTTTAGGGGAAAAAGATTCATGGGAGTGGGTTTTCGGCGGCACTGAATGGCCGAATCCTGTCCGTCGTGGTTGCAGCGTGAGAGATTCGGGACTGGAGAGGTTAGTGAAGGCGTAGTTTGCGATCGATTTGGAGTTTTTCGGAGGTGAGGCGGGTGAGCATCTCGTGGTCGTTACGGCGGTCGGCTTCGGCGATGAGGGTGCGGAGTTCGCGCTGGCGGCGTTCGAGCTGACGATGCTCGAGGGTGTGGAGGGCGTTTTCGACCTGCTCGGTCATGGGTTGGGTGGTGGAGGAGGGATCTTCGGCCTCGTGGAGGGTGCGGGCGAGGAGAGCGCGGCTCTGCTGGTCGGGCGCGGCGTCAAGAAGGTTAGGTGGAGCGGGGCCGTTGGCGAGGGATTCGAGGAGCGGGGAGGAGGGAAGGCCGTCGTACCACTCGGGGTGCTGGATGAACTGTTCCACGACGAGGGTGCGGGCGGGGTCGCCTTCGGGCAGGACGAGGGCGCGGAGGAGGACGCGCTCGGTCTCGCTGGCTGGGTCCTGGGTGTGGGAGCGAACGCTTTCGACACGCTGGGCGGCGGCTTGTTTGAGCTCCTGGCGGAGGATGGCGGAGTCGATGCCTAGTTTTTGCGCGGCGTCGGCGGCGAACTCGTCGCGCTGGATGCGGTTGGGGATGCGGCGGATGTGGGGAAGGAGGAAGTTGAGGGCTTTGACCTTGGCGTCGGAGGTGCGGCCGGGGAACTCTTCTCGGGCGCGGTCGATGAGGTAGTCCATGTAGCGTTTGGCGCCGCGGATGGCTGCGGTGTAGGCCTGGATGCCTTGTTCGCGGATGAAGCGGTCGGGGTCGAGGCCGCCTTCGAGGGTGACGATTCTTACTTCGAAGTCCTCTTCGGTGAGGAGGGTGCTGGCTTTTTCGGCGGCGTTTTTTCCTGCGGTGTCGGGATCGAAGTTGAGGATGACTTGCTTGTTGGGAGTGAAGCGGCTGAGGAGGCGGACCTGCATCTCGGTGAAGGCGGTGCCGGAGGTGGCGACGACGTTCTTGATGCCGGCCATGTAGACGGAGATGCAGTCCATCTGGCCTTCGACGAGGAGCGCGAAGCCGAGGGAGCGGATGTCGGCCTTGGCTTTGTCGAGGTTGAAGAGGACCTGTCCCTTGCTGTAGAGGGGGCCTTCGGGGGAGTTGAGGTACTTGGCGATGTCGCGGCCTTTTTCGTCCTGGCTGTCGAGGGCGCGGGCGGTGAAGGCGATGGTCTTGCCCTGCTCGTTGCAGATGGGAAAGGTGATGCGTTTGCGAAAGAGGGCGTAGAGCTGGCCCTGGTTGCCGTCGGCTTGCTCCTTGGATTTGAAGAGGCCGCTGGTGCGGAGGATGTCTTCGGAGAAGTGCGGCTTGAGGGCGTTGCGCATGTGGTTGAAGTCGTCGGGGGCGTAGCCGATGCGGAACTTGGCGATGGTGTCGGGGGTGACGCCGCGGCCGGTGAGGTACTCGCGTGCGCGGGCGGCCTCGGGGGCTTTGAGGGCGGCTTCGAAGTATTGAGTGGCGGCTTCGTGGATGTCGAGGAGCTGACGGCGCTGGCCGGCTTCGCGGGCCTCTTCGGGGGAGTTGAACTCGCGCTTGGGGAGGGGGATGCCGCACTTGGTGGCGACGGCGCGGACGGCCTCGGGAAAGCTGATGCTCTCGAGCTTCATGATGAAGGTGAAGACGTCGCCCTTCTCGTGGCAGCCGAAGCAGTAGAAGTAGCCGTGGGTGGCGTTGACGGAGAAGGAGCCGGTTTTTTCTTTGTGGAAGGGACAGAGGCCGGAGTAGTTCTGGGCGCCGGATTTGCGCAGCTTGACGTAGTCGCCGATGATGCGGACGATGTCGGCTTGTTGTTTGACCAGCTGGGCGAAGTTGTCGGACATGGGTGACTGTGTTGCTCTCTCGTTGGCGCTGCGTGCGGGGTGAGTCTGGGCGGCAGGCTAACAGATAGTTTAGACGGGCGGCGGCGAGGATGCTGGTTTCACTGCCTCTTAATCACTTTATAGGCAGTGGATGAGGATCATTTTTTTCATGTGAGCCGTTGCATGGGTTGTATGGCTGTGGAAGATGCGGCTGCAACCATTGGGTCATAGCTATTGCGATCTTCAGAGTCTTATCTAAACAGGGCGCGGAACTTATCTCAAGGCGGTGGGTTAGAACGGGATAACTAAAGATGAGCGGACGGTCAAGCAGGTCCGTTCGAATGATCCACACGACGGCAGAGATTTGCCGTCATTCAACTTTCCGAGGTAGCTGTATGAGATTTTCCAATTTAGTTCGTAAGCTGTTTGTGGGTGCTGCATTGGCCCTTGTGCCTGCGGTATCTTTTGCCGGGGTGTTTGTTTCCATCACGATTGCTCCCCCAGTGTTGCCTGTTTATACGCAGCCGATCTGCCCAGGAGATGGCTATCTTTGGAACCCGGGCTATTGGGCGTATGGCGATGCGGGCTACTACTGGGTTCCGGGTGTGTGGGTTCGGCCGCCGCAGGTTGGGGTGCTGTGGACGCCGGGCTACTGGGGCTGGGGTGGTGGAGTGTATCTCTTCCATGCTGGATATTGGGGGCCGCATGTGGGCTTCTATGGCGGTGTGAACTATGGCTTCGGCTATGGTGGCGTCGGCTTTGGCGGCGGGCGCTGGGATGGCGGTCACTTTGCCTATAACACCGCGGTGGTGAATGTGAATCGCACGGTGATTCACAATGTCTACGAAGACCGGACGGTGATCAACCATACGACGGTCTACAACCGTACGAGCTTCAATGGCGGGACGGGAGGCATACAGGCACGGCCTTCGGCGCAGGAGGCGGCGTTCTCCAGGGAGAACCATATTGCACCAACGTCTGAGCAGCAGAGTCATATGCAGATGGCGCGTTCGGACCGCAGCAACCTGGCTTCGGTGAACGGCGGGCGTCCGCAGAATGCAGCGTTCTCGCGGCCTGGGGTTCGTGCTGGAAATCAGCAGCAGCGCATTGGACAGGGAGTGCAGTCGGGTCAGTTGACGGCGCATGAGACGGGCAACCTGGAGAATCGCGAGTCGAGTATCAATCATCAGGTGTCGGCGGATCGTGCGGCCAATGGTGGTCATCTGACGCAGCAGGAGCATCAGCAGGTCAATCAGCGGCAGAACAATGTGAGCAAATCGATCAACAACGATAAGCACAACGCGAATACTCAGGCTCATCCGCATGAAGGTGGCGGCGAGCACGAGAAAAAATAGAAGCGTGTAAGAGAGCTGAGCGGCTGGCGGATGTCTTCGCCGGCCGCTTTTCTTTTTGGCGGGCCTAGAATTGAAGGCGATGGAGAACGTACAAAATCTGGACGATGTGGTGGTGGTGCTGGTGCGGGCGCGCAATCCGAATAATATCGGTGCGGTGGCGCGGGCGATGCATGACTTTGGGTTTCGGCATCTGCGTGTGGTGAATGATTATGCTGTGCCGTTTGAGACGGCGCGGTCGGCGGTGGATGCGTCGGCGGTGCTGGATGGGGCGAAGACGTTCGCGGGCGTAGCGGAGGCGGTGGCGGACTGCACGCTGGTGGTGGGGACGACGGCGGTGGGGGAGCGGGCGTTGCAACATCCGGTGTATGCGCTGGCGGATGCGGGCGAACGGATTGGTCGGGAGATGGCGGGGCAGGGGCGGGTGGCGCTGCTGTTTGGGTCGGAGAAGACGGGGTTGAGCAACGACGAGTTGAGCCACTGCCATTGGTTGTTGACGATTCCGATGCAGGAGCATGAGGGCGTGCGGCATCCGTCGATGAATCTGGGGCAGGCGGTGGCGGTGTGTCTGTATGAGTTGGTGCGAGGTGTAGAGTTTCGTGGGGATGCCGGAAGTGATGCAGCGACTGCGGGTGAGGTGGAGAGGCTGACGGCGCTGTTTGCCGAGATGCTGGAGGAGACCGGATATACGAAGCGGCATCCGGCGAACTGCGATGAGGCTCAGATTCGGCGGCTGGTGGTGCGGATGGGGCTGAAGGCGGACGATGTGCCGGTGTGGATGGGTGTGCTTCGGCAGGTGTTGTGGAAGGTGCGTGGGCGCGGAGAGGGCGCTGAGTGAGGTTTGACGATGGCGTGGTGGATTTCATATATCAGGAAGTGAGGATGGGCTGTAGACTAAGCGTCATTCCTTACTTTGAACGAGTGAGATCCGGAGGCTGGAGCGTGTTTGTGACCAAGAAGATATCGGTGGCTGCTGGGATGATGTTGGGGTGCTGTCTGCCTGTGGTTTTGACGGTGGGTGCGATGGCCCAGGGGAAGCAGCTTACGACTGAGGACTATGCGCGGGCGGAGAAGTTCATGGCGTACAACGTCAATCCGCTGGTGTACCACGGGGTGGCGCGACCGATGTGGATGGCGGATGGGCGGTTCTGGTACAGAGATTTTGGTCCGGATGGTTTGACGTTCATGGTGGTCGATCCCGCGAAGGGGACGAAGACGCCTGCGTTCGACCATGTAAAGCTCGCGAATGCTTTGACGGCGGCGGTGAACGGCAAAGTAAAGGTTCCTCCACAACATATGACGACGCTCACAGAGATGACTTTTTCTGACGGCGATAAGACGGTTGTGGTGGGGAATGGGTCGAGGAAGTTTCGTTGTGACCTGAGTGGTGCTGGCGTTTGTACGGAGGTTGTGGTGCCGGGGGCGAAGTCAACGGATGGAGATGATGCGGCGAGCGCGCGGAGCCACGGAGATGTTTCGCCGGATAAGAAGAAGGCTGCGTTTATTCGCGACTACAACCTGTGGGTTCGCGATCTGACGACAGGTGCGGAGACGCAGTTGACTACGGACGGCGTGAAGGACTTTGGCTATGCGACCGATAACGCGGGCTGGCAGATGAGCGATAACGCGATCCTGGTGTGGTCGCCGGATGGAAAAAAGATTGCGACGTTTCAGCAGGATCAGCGCAAGACGGGCGAGATGTATATGGTGCCGGTGACGAATGGGCATCCGGAGCTGAAGGCGTGGAAGTATCCGTTGGTGGGCGACAAAGATGTGACGATGATCGAGAGGGTGATTATCGATGTGGATGGGGCGAAGGTGATTCGCCTGCAGACGCCGCCGGATCAGCACCGGTCTACACTTTGCGATGATGTCAGCTGCCGTGGGGGCAGCGGGTGGGATGACGTGCAGTGGAGCGAGGATGGCAAGCACCTGGCGTTCGTTTCGACCTCGCGTGATCACAAGCAGGAGTGGATGCGGATCGCGGATGCTTCGACGGGTGAGGTGCACGATGTGATGGGCGAGACGACGGCGAAGTTCTTCGAGAGCGGCAACGGCAAGGTGAACTGGAAGTATCTGTCGAAGACGAACGAGCTGCTGTGGTTCAGCGAACGGGACGGTTGGGGGCAGATGTATCTGTATGACCTGACCACGGGTAAGTTGAAGAACCAGATTACGCAGGGCGAGGGTAATGTCACGCAGGTGCTGCATGTGGATGAGAAGGCGCGGAAGATCTATTTCCTTGGCGTGGGCAAGGAGCAGGGACGCGATCCTTATTTTTCGTACTACTACAGCGTGAAGTTCGATGGGAAGGATTTGAAGCTGTTGACGCCTGAGAACGCGGACCATGCGGTGACGCCTTCGGCGGATGGGCGCTACTTTGTGGATGTGTATTCGACGGTGACGGAGCCGTCGACGGCGGTGGTGCGGGATAGCAGCGGCAAGGTTGTGGTGGATGTGGCGAAGCAGGATATTACGAAGCTGGTGGCGGCGGGTTGGACTCCTCCGGTGCCGATTACGGTGAAGGCGCGGGATGGGAAGACGGATCTGTATGGCTTTCTGTTCAAGCCGACAAATCTGGATGCGTCGAAGAAATATCCGATTGTGAACCATGTGTATCCGGGGCCGCAGACGGGCTCGTGCGGTGGACGTGGGTTCGCTGCGGCGCATGGAGATATGCAGTCGCTGGCGGAGCTTGGTTTTGTTGTGGTGTGCATCGATGGGATGGGAACTCCGTTTCGTTCGAAGGCATTTCATGAGTTTTACTTTGGCGATCTCGGCGACAACACGATTCCAGATCAGGTGGCGAGTATGAAGGAGCTGGCGGCGAAGTATCCATGGATCGATCTGGATGCGGCGGGGATGTATGGTCACTCGGGCGGCGGAAACGCGACGGCTGCGGCGATGTTCCACTATCCGGAGTTCTTCAAGGTGGGGATTGCGGAGAGCGGCAATCACGACCAGAGGGACTACGAGGATGACTGGGCGGAGAAGTGGAATGGGCTGTTGGTGAAGAATGCTGACGGCACGACGAACTACGACAGTCAGGCGAACCAGTATGTGGCGAAGAATCTAAAGGGCCACCTGTTGCTGGCGCATGGGTCGATGGATAACAATGTGCCGCTGAATAACACGTTGCTGGTTGTGGACGCGTTGATCAAGGCGAACAAGGACTTTGACCTGTTGATTATTCCGAACGTCGCGCATGGCTATGGCGAGGCGACGCAGTATATGACGCGGCGGCGGTGGGATTATTTTGTACGTTATCTGGCGGGGAATACGCCGCCGCATGAGTATGAGATGAAGTCTTATGCTGCGGCGATGGCGGCTATGCGGAGTGGGCCGTCTGATGCGGATGAGACAGTGGACGTGCAGTAGACAAAGGTGGATGGGCCGTCTGATGCGAGAGATTGCATCAGGCGGCCTTTTCTTTTGCGGCAGGCTTTTGCTAGTTGCCTGAGGTCGATGGGGCTGTGACCTGCCAGCCGTTGCTGGTGTTGGTGAGGGTTGCACGGCCTGTCTGCGGACCGCTGAGGTCGGCGTGAAGCTGTGGATAGGCGTTTTGAGTTTCGGCTGCGGTGGCCCAGGTGGGAGCGTCGGTGAAGGTGTAGTGATAGGCGACTTGCGTGGTTGCACCTGGATCGCTGGTGGTGGGGGTGCTGCTGTCGATGCCGGAGACCTTGCGGTGGCCGTAGCAGAAGTTGCCGAAGCCGGGCTGGTTCACATCGGCGGTCCAGGCGGAGCGGCCTTTGTCGGAGAGGTCGTAGTTGTTCACTTGTTTGCTGGCGATGATCATGACTTTCTTTTCGCCGGTGGTGCGGACGAGAAGGCCCTGGTCTACGAGCGCATCGTAGCCTGAGGTCTTGCTTGTATCCGAGGTGTTGGCCTGGACGGGGAACTTTGTGGAGTCGGACCAGAGGCAGGCGGGATGTGCGCTGTAGTAGGTGTCGATCGCGCTGGTGAAGTTGATGGTGTTGTCTGCTTTTTTGCTGCAGCCGAATGTGAGTAGAGTGATGGCGCCACAGATGGCAGCGGAGCGGAGGGTGGTGCGGACAGCATGGGGGTTCATTGGAGATTCTCCTCTTCTTATCTTTCTTGTCTTCTTCCACTGACGTGGGATGCAGAAGAGAGCGGGAACGTCTTATACGGAAATGGTTGCCTGTTGAGTGGGTATTTTAGAGCCAGCCTTTGGTGCGTGCGATGCGTGCGGCGTCGATGCGGTTAGAGGCGCCGAGCTTGGCGATGGCTTCGGAGAGGTAGTTGCGGACGGTGCCTTCGGAGAGATGGAGTTCGGTGGCGATCTCGGTGCTGCTGCGGCCGTCGCCGGCGCGCTGCAGGATCTGTCGCTCGCGTTCGGTGAGAGGATCGAGCTCGGCGTTCCAGGCTTCGGCGGCGAGTGCGGGATCGATGACACGCAGGCCGCGATGGACGCGTCGGACTGACTCCGCGAGCTCGGCTGCGGGACGATCTTTGAGGAGATAGCCGCGTGCTCCAGCATCGAGTGCGCGGCGGAGGTAGCCGGAGCGGGCGAAGGTGGTGAGGATGATGGTGCGGACGGCAGGATGGCTGGTGCGCAGATTGGCGGCGAGCTCAAGGCCGGTCATGAGGGGCATCTCGATGTCGGTGACGAGGACGTCGGGGGTGAGACGGCCTACGGCGCTGAGGGCTTCGCGGCCGTTGGCGGCGTTGAAGATGACGGAGATGTCGGGCTCGAGTTCGAGGAGGGCTGAGAGGGCGCCGAGGACCATGGCCTGGTCTTCTGCGAGGACGACGCGGATGGGTGCGGTCATAGGGTCACGCATCGCTGGTCTTTGTTGCGCAGGTCGGTGTTGCGCTGGCCGTCGTTGCTTTGAGCGGCGTGAGGAAGCTCGATGTGGAGGGTGACGCCGGGATCGTTGGTGATGGAGAGCCGTCCGCCGAGGGACTGGATGCGTTCGCGCATGCCGCGGAGACCGTTGCCCTCGTGAAGTACGGAGTGGATGCCGTCGTCGGAGATGACGAGGAGATGGTGGCCGTCGGTGGCGGCGGTGAAGCTGATGCGGCAGTGGGTGGCCTTGGCGTGACGAACGATGTTGGTGACGGCTTCGCGGACGGCGAGACAGACGACGGTCTCTTCGGCGGCGGTGAATTTGGGGAGCGTGGACTCGCAGGCGAGGGTGACGCCGGCGGTTTGAAGGGTGGTGCGGGCTCGCTCCATCTCGGCGGGAAGACCCTTGGAGCGATAGCCTCCGATGGCTTCGCGTACCTCGCTGAGGGCTGTGCGGGCGGTTCGTTCGACGTCGGCTATCTCCTGGGTGGCGCGCTGCGGGTCGCGTTCGATAAGACGTCCGGCTAGCTCGGCTTTGAGGACGATGACGGAGAGGGTGTGGCCGAGGACATCGTGCAGATCGCGGGCGATACGCTCACGTTCGGCCACGGCGGCGAGTTGTTCGATCTCGTCCTGTGCTTTGAGAAGTCTGGCGTTGGAGCGTCGCTGTTCGGCGAAGAGGATGTTGCTGCCACCGATGATGAAGAGGAGGAGGATTGCGATGAAGACGTTCGGCCAGCCGATGTCGAGGAAGTGACCGCGTGCGTGGAAGAAAAAGCCTTCTGCGACGATTGCGATCGATTCAACGACGAACAGGGCTAGAACATGACGTTTGGATTGGATGGTGAAGGGAAGGAACGCGGCGGCGTAGATGAAGAAGGTAGAGCCGCCGCCGTTCCATGGGAAGGTGATGAGGCCGAGGAGGAAGGTGAAGGCGATCATCCAATAGCGGGTGGGATGGCCTTCGTCCGTGGCGCGGATGTACGAGGCGAAGACACCGAGGAAGGTGATGAAGACGGCGAGGGTGCAGAGCCATAGGCGCCAGCTGGGTTCGAGGATGGGGTCGATGAAGAGGAAGCCAGTGTAGCCTAGCCAGAGCCAGGCCCACTTCTGTTCGCGCTTCCTCGGGTTGATCTCAACTTCATTCATAGATTGTTCCAGTGCAGTTTACGCCGTTGCGAGTTTTGCTCGTAGTTATGCGTTCTGCTCTTTGCGGTGAAAGACCAGCCAGCTGAGGCCGAGCATGACCAGGGCGAAGCCGATGAGGGCGTTCCAGTGAGTGACGAGGGAGATGGAGTCGTTGTAGTGGAAGATGCTGAGCATGAGTTGTGCGAGGTGATAGGTGGGAAGCGCAGGGGCGATATGCTGCAGCCAGTGGGGCATGAAGCGGAGCGGCACCCAGAGTCCGCTGAGGAAGGACATGGGGAGGTAGATGAGGTTGATGATGCCGGGTGCGGCGTTGGCGGGCACGAGCAGCGCGATGAACAGGCCCATGCTGGCGAAGCAGACGGAGCCTACTGCGGTCATGCCGTACATGCGGATGAGCTCTGAGGCAGAGAGGTGGACTCCGCCGAAGGATGTTCCGATGATGGTGAGAATGGTGACGATGATGAGGCCGAAGGCTATGGCGGAGGCGCACTTTGCGAAGAGGTAGGCGGAGACGGGCATCGGGCTCGCGCGTTTGAGTTCGAGCCAGCCGGCGGCGATGTCGGAGGACAGACCGACGCCGATGCCGAAGAGCGCCGCGCCGATGAGGCCGAAGCAGGCGTAGCCGCCGAGCATGTACTTGGCGATGTGGACGTTGCCCTCGTAGGTGTTGCGATTGGCGATGCCGAAGAGGACGTAAAACATGACGGGAAAACCAATGGTGGCCAGGGAGAAGGAGCGCGTGCGTATGAGTTTGAGGAACTCGTACTTCGTCTCTTTGCGGAAGATGCGAGAGGTGTGGGCGGAGGTTGGGGCGGCGTGGGTGATGGCGGCGGTGGACATGGGATTCTCCGTGGTGCGGTGTTTGGCGTGCGGATTAGTTTTTGGTCAGGGCGAGGAAGGCGTCTTCGAGGGCTGGGCTTGCGACTTCGAGACCGCTGAGTGTGGAGTCGCTGCGTAGCATCTCGCGCAGGACGGACTCTGCTTCGGGAGAGGTGACGTTTGCGATGCCGTCGCGAATGCCGACGTTGGTGACGCCTGGAAGGGCTTGCAGGAATTCTTTGGAGAGCGTGGTCTTGCAGCGAATGGTGCGACCGCCGCTGCTTCGTTTGATCTCGGCCGGGGTGCCTTCGCTGATGACGCGGCCTTTGTTGATGACGATGATGCGGCTGGCGAGGGCGTCGGCCTCTTCGAGATAGTGGGTGGTGAGGAGGATGGTCTTTCCTTGCGCGGATAGTGAGCGGATATGCTGCCAGAGGGCGCGGCGGGCTTCGATGTCCATGCCGACGGTGGGTTCGTCGAGGAAGATGAGGTCTGGGTTGCCGCAGAGGGCGAGAGCGAAGAGGACGCGCTGTTTCTGGCCTCCGCTGAGCTGGCCGAATTGGCGATCTTCGATGCCTTCGAGCTGGGCGACGCGGAGAACTTCAGCGAGTGGCAGGGGATTGGGATAGTAGCTGCTGAAGAGATCGATGTGTTCGCGGACGCGGATGGCCTCCGTGATGCGGGCGACCTGCAGCATGGCGCCTACACGGGTGCGAGTGGTGGCTTCGCGTGGATCGCTGCCGAAGACGCGGGCGGTGCCGGAGGTGGGGGCGATGAGGCCGAGGAGGAGTTTGACGGCAGTGGATTTGCCTGCGCCGTTAGGGCCGAGGAGGGCGACGACTTCTCCGGGATGGAGGGCTAGGCTGAGGCCGTCGAGTGCGACGGTGCCGCCGTAGCGACGAGTGACTTTGGAGAGTGAGGCCACGGGTTGTTTGGGCGCGAAGTGGGGGGTGTTCGCTTGGGGTCTTTCCGTCTCGTAGGCGATGGCGGCTAGCGGCATGGCGTCTCCTGTCTGGTTCTAAGAGAGAGCATGAGCTTGTTCGGCGACGGGAGTTAGTGGCGGGAGTCAGGAATCGGATGTGACAGTTGTCATGCAGAGGTAACTATGGAAGAGACATGGTGAGGGAATGTTCAGCGTGCGGGGATTGACGTTTATAGTGTCTGTCATGAGCGAAAAAGAGAGCAGACCCAGAAGGCGATTTCATGCCCATGAGACAGCGCGTGTCGATAGCCTGGATCATCGGTTGTTAGCTGCGTTCTGGCAGAGGGCGGTGGCGTTTGCCGTGGATTTATTGATTTCGGTTTTGCTCTTTTCCCCTGTGGAGTACGTGTGGCAGCGCTACGTGGAACATAACGAAAAGATATTGATCGCGCTGGACTTTCATGAGTGGCGCAGTCTTTTGGTGATCGTGCTGTACTTCGGGCTGTGTACCTTTTTCTGGAACGGCAAGACGGTGGGAAAATGGGTCGCTCGGATTCGCGTGGTGAGCTTGACGCACGAGCGGGTTTCGCTTTGGCAGGCGCTGGAGCGGGCGCTGGGGTATGGGGCTTCGGCGCTTGAGGTGGGATTTGGATTTTTGCAGTTTTTTATCAACCGGAATCGTCAGTGCGTGCATGACAGGATCGCGGAGACGATTGTGGTGGATGAGAGAGCGGCGTAGCGCTACATGTAGTCGACGCCGTACTGGACGGGGATCTGGGTGAAGGCGATTCGAGTGGGAGCGGACTCGCGTGCGGGGAGCATGCCGGCGAAGTGCAGGGTGGTGTGGCCGTACTTGAGATTGAGCTTGTCCATGGTGGTGGAGAGCTGGGCGCGGTTGTTGGGGTCGGCGAAGAGTTCGTCCTGATGCTCGCTTTCGGGGATGAGGTTGCGGAGGGTGACGCCGACGAAGAATGGCTTGTTGAACTCCGCCCCCTGGGGGCGCTGCGCCCAGAGAGCGCGGAGGACTTCGAGGAGGGTGAGGGTGTCCAGGCAGTCACGGAAACGGGCTTCCATGGCCCAGCCCGAGTTTTTGATGCCTGAGGTATGCCGCTTGACCTTGCTGTGCGCTGCCCGTGCCTCGGCCTGTTCTCGCGTGAGTTGATAGCGGATGGTGACGGCGAGGGAGCCGGTGTAGAAGTGCTCCATGCGGAGGCGCATGGCGGATTTGTGGAGGAGCTTGTGGGCAACGGCCCAGGAACCTTCTTGGGAACGGTGCTCGGGGGCGAGGACGTGGGAGTGGCCGAGAGATTTCTGGACTTCGGCCTGGGATACGTTGCTGCCGGTGGAGTCTTCGGTCTGGGCGCCGCGCAGCCAGTGATACATGCGATCGCCCCAGACGGAGTCGAAGAGGGTGCGCATGCCGGAGCGGTCGAGGGCAAGGAGCTGCTCCATGGTGGTGATGCCTTTTTTGTTGAGACGGATCTCGGTGCGGGCGCCTACGCCGGGGAGGTCGCGAAGTTCAAGGTGGGCTATGGCTCGAGGGAGTTGCGATGGTAAAAGGCCAATCAGCCCGTCGGGTTTCTGCATGTCGCTGGCGATCTTGGCGAGGTAGCGATTGGGCGCCATGCCGATGGAGCAGCGGAGGGCCACGCCGGCGTTTTTGTAGATGGACTGCTTGATGTCGAGGGCGATCTGACGGGCGCGCGGGGGCTCCTGCTCGCGGCCGATGAGCTGGCAGACCATCTCATCGATAGATGGGGTGTGGGAGACAGGGCAGGCGAGTTCAACTGCTTCGGCGATGAGGTGGGAGTATTTTGCGTACTCGGTGTGATTGCCGGCGATGAGGATGATGTCGGGACAGATCTCTTTGGCTTTCCCGACCTGCGTGCCGGTCTTGATGCCCAGGGCCTTGGCTTCGTAGCTGGCGGCGATGCACATGGTTGTGTCGGCCATAGTGGGAACGACGGCCAGGGGCTTGCCGCGATACTCCTCGTGGAGCTGCTGCTCCACCGACGCGAAGAAAGAATTCAGGTCGATGTGCAGATAGTGGAAACGGTCGGGTTGGGGCGCGGTGGACACGATGAATAAAGACGATTATATATTCGCCTTTTATTTGCTTTGAATGATGTCGTAGGTAATGCCGAATGGATCGCGGAAGTAGAGCGAGTTCTGGTCTTCGCGCAGGATCGTGCATCCGTTTTCCATGAGGGATTGCTTGGCAGCCTGAATGTCGTTGACGGTAAAGCTGGGAATGGGAGGCCGGGTGTCCAGATCCTGATTGACGTAGAGAAGAAAGTGGCCTGTGTCATATTAGAGATTTTTCTCAGTCCGGCTCAGAAGTTCAAACTTCATGACGTTGGTGTAGAAGTTCTCTGCGGCAGTGATGTCTTCCAGATGGATGGCTACGCAGTTGTTTGACCTGAACATTGGACACGCTCCTGCCATCGTTTGATGTCGATTGTAGCGATGGGAGAGCGAGGCGTATGGAATGAGGAGGTTGTGCTGCACGACTGAATGGAGGAGGCGCTGCTAGAATCTCGTTCTATGGCCGCAGCCGAGCATCCTATTAAGCAAAACGTCCCCGACACGAAGTTAACCAATCATCAGCGCAAACTGGCAGAGCTTGCGGCGCGACACGCCATCGCCGAAGAGGGCGGAGGCCTGGAGCGGCGGGAGCGCGAGCGTAAGGCGGGTAAGCTTTCGGCGCGGGAGCGGGTGGACTTTCTTCTGGATGAGGGGACGTTCGAGGAGACGGACAAGTTTGTCACGCATCGCGCCACGGACTTTGGGATGGCGGAGCAGCGGGTTCCGGGAGATGGGTTTATTACCGGATACGGGCGCGTGAATGGGCGCGTCGTGTTTGTGTTTGCGCAGGACTTTACGGTGTTTGGCGGGTCGCTGTCGGAGGCGAATGCGGCGAAGATTGTGAAGGTGATGGATACGGCGATGCGGGTGGGCGCGCCGATTGTGGGACTGAACGATTCCGGTGGGGCGCGCATCCAGGAGGGGGTGGTCTCGCTGGCGGGATATACAGATATCTTTTTGCGCAATACGCTGGCGAGCGGCGTGGTGCCGCAGATCTCGGCGATCCTTGGACCGTGTGCGGGCGGGGCGGTGTATTCGCCGGCGATTACGGACTTTACGCTGATGACGGAGAAGACGAGTTACATGTTCGTCACCGGACCGGATGTGATTAAGACGGTGACGCATGAGGATGTGACGAAAGATGCGCTGGGCGGGGCGTTGACGCACAACGAGATCTCCGGCGTGGCGCACTTTATGGCGCATGACGACCAAGAGTGCCTGGCGATGGTGCGGGAGTTGCTTGGATTTTTGCCGTCGAACAACCTTGAGGATGCGCCACGGAGGGCGACGCAGGACGACGCAGGGCGGGCCGACGCTGCGCTCGATACGATCATTCCGGCTGAGAGCAACCAACCGTACGACATGGTGGATGTGATCTCGCGCGTGGTGGACGACGGATATTTCTTTCAGGTGCAGGAGCACTTTGCGAAGAATATTGTGGTGGGTTTTGCGCGTATGGCAGGAAGGCCTGTGGGGATTGTGGCGAACCAGCCTGCGTATCTTGCGGGCGTTCTGGATATCAATGCCAGCGTGAAGGGTGCGCGATTTGTGCGGTTCTGCGATGCGTTCAATATTCCGCTGATTACGTTTGAAGATGTGCCGGGCTTTATGCCGGGGATACAGCAGGAGCACGGCGGGATTATTCGGCATGGAGCAAAGCTGCTGTATGCCTTTGCCGAAGCAACGGTGCCGAAGCTGACGGTGATCACGCGGAAGGCCTATGGCGGCGCGTACTGCGTGATGAGTTCGAAGCATCTGCGGACGGATCTAAATCTTGCATGGCCGACGGCGGAGATTGCGGTGATGGGGCCGGAGGGTGCGGTGAATATCGTCTATAAACGCGAACTGGAGACGACGGTGCGGCGAGCGGAGGCGATGTGGCCTCAGGGCAGGGCGTTCACCGAGGAGGAGAAGCTGGCTGTGCTGGCCGAGGCTCGCAAGGAGAAGGTGGAGGAGTTTACGGAGCGGTTTGCGAATCCTTATGTGGCGGCGGAGCGTGGGTATATCGACGCGGTGATTCGGCCTAGTGAGACGCGGAGGAGATTGAACTCGGCACTGGATATGCTGGCGACGAAGCGGGATAAAAATCCTGCTAAGAAACACGGGAATATCCCGCTGTAGAGGATGTGCTGAGTGAACGAACCTTTATGGCTCGTTTCGACAACTCTTCTATGTGCGGTTGCGCTACCTTTGTCCGATGAGTAGCAAGTTAGTGGGAATCGCGCGGCAGATTGCATTTGCTGGCGCACTCCACCTTGTGCCGTCGGCGTAGGTGATGGAGGTGACGTCGAGCCAGCGCAGAGCGCCGACTTTGCTCATCCACACGTCGAAGTCGGTAAGAGTCTTTTCTCCATTCCTGCGATGAAGGTCGAAAGCCTTTGTGACTTCATCGTCGTACGAAGCTTTGATGGGGAGTACGCGAGGGTTCGGCGATAGACCGTGGAGCGTGACTTCGAGAGATTCGATTGCAATCTCGGAGGTTGGGGTAAGGATGACATGAAGCCCTTGCGATGGGCCGTCTTTACGCGGGCTACTTGCGCTGAGCATGGCGGGCGCGGACTGGCGTTGGGCGAGTATGTTCACCGGACATGCACTGTCGTCGCTCTTTGGAGTTTGAGCGGCAGCGCAGGTGGTGAAACAGGCGGCTGTTAGAAGGAAGAGAGCTGCGGTTCGTTGGCTCATGAGAGGCTCCTGAACGGCTGGTAAGACGATACTCCCGGGGTGAAGGTGGTTCAAGGTGGGCGCTGCGGATTATTCGGTGGCTTACTGAGTGGTGCCGGTGGCGAAGATCTGGTCGGAGTGGGAGGCGATGACGCGATAGAGGCCGAACTGGCGGGAGTTCTGGCCGCGAAGCTCGAAGAGGAGGCTGGCGCGATTGCTGGCTTCGGCATCGACGACGTCGACGAATCGCATGTGAGGGGTGCGGTCGAGATGGGCCGCGTCCGTGACGTTCTGGATGGCTGGCTTGATGTCGCCGAGACCGTTGGCCTGGGCGACGATGGTGACGTAGCGGAGGGTTACGCCGGTGCCGGCGGTGTGGGCGGAGTAGATGTACGTCGGGTCGCCGCCGTAGCTTAGGGTGTAGGCCTTCAGTTCCTCATCCATGAGAGCTATGGGAGGGGTGGATGCGGGTTTAGTTGCAGTGTGGCTTGATCTGACGGGGGTTGTGGTCTTTTTGGGAGTTGGAGCGGATTTTGTCTGGGGGGTGCCGTAGGCGGCGAGTTGGGCGCGGGCGAGGTCTTGCATCTTCTGAAGGACGGCTGCGCGCTGGGTGGCGTCCTCGAAGGTGAGGGTGAAGGGGTGCGATTCGCGATTGACGGCGTCTGAGACGGCGACCATCTGATGAAGGCTGGGGGGAAGTCCGACGAGCTTGGGAAGGTCGGTCTCTGTGAGGGAGTGGGTTGGTTTGCCGTAGTGGAGGTTAGGGCGGTCGGGGTCGTCGTTCAGGGAACCGACTCCGACGACGCCGTTGGTGTCGGTCCTGGCTTTCCGGGCTTCTTCGGGCGAGCGGCGTTTCAAGGTGGGACGGTCTGGGTCGTTTGAGGGATCGCTGGTGCTGGAGGTGGTCGATCCAGAGCTGGCGGTGGAGTTGTCGGTGCTTCGCCGGCTCATGGTGGGACGATCGGGATCGTCGGCAGGGGCTGGGGTGGTGGAGGCTGGGGTGGTGGTTGTGCCGCTGGTGGCGGTGGTGTCGGAGCCGGCGGAGCTATCGTGGCGCTTCATCGTCGGTCGGTCTGGGTCGTCTGCGGGGGCGGTGGAGTCGGTGGTTGTGCTGGTGGTGGATGCTGTGGAGTTGTCGCGACGCTTCATGACGGGGCGGTCGGGATCGTCGGAAGTGCTGGTGGAGGTGGTAGAGGGAGTGGCTGGGGTGGAGGTTGTGCTCGGGGAGCTTGCAGGAGGGGTGCTGGGGTTGTTGCTGGGCGTGGATGAGGTGGTCGACGAGTCGCGGCGCTTCATGGTGGGGCGGTCGGGGTCGGTGGAGGTGGAGGCTGTATTGGACTGGGGTTTGGAGCTGGTGAGGACTGGCAGGGTTTTCGAGGGTTTGAGTGCGGCGGCGGCGGTTCTTCTGGGAGCGGCTAGGGGCTTCACGCTGCCGTAGCCGAACCAGCCGTCGTCGTAGGCTGAGTCGCCGGATGCGTCGACGGCCTGGAGGTGGCGGGCGTAGGCGAGATCGAGCATTCCCTTGTCGATGCCGGCCTCCTGAAGTTCGTAGACGTTTCCGCTGAGGAGGGCGAAGGGGACGGGACGGGCGATGTAGACACCGGCGTCCTGGAGCTGGCCTTCGATGAAGAGGGAGACAGGAATAAGGCGGCTGGCGGTGGGTTTGGTGAAGTCGCCGGTCCACTCGTAGACGCCGACGGCACGGACGACCTGCTCGGGCTTGGCTACTTTGTGCATCTGCGCGAGGACAAGCGGAGAGGCCAGGGCGGCGGCAGCGAGGATCGCGCGGAGGAAGAAGGGTCTCATGATCTGCTATCGAGATTAGACGCTATCGGTGGGGCAAAGTCCTACTGGGAAAGCTGGGGTTGGTTGCCATTGCGTTGAAGTTCGTTACCATCGCTCTATGGAACGTGTGGTGGATGCGGTTGCGGAGGGGGAGGCACTGCTTCGGGTGAAGGACCTGTCGGTTGCGTTTGGGGAGCGCGCGGCGGTGAGGGGAATCTCGTTTCATATCGAAGCGGGGGAGACGCTGGGGCTGGTGGGGGAGTCGGGATCGGGGAAGTCGGCTACTTCGCTGGCTGTGCTGCGCCTGCTGGCGGAGACGGCAAGGGTGACGGGTGAGATTCGATTTGGCGGGGAGGATCTGCTGGGGCTGCGGATGGAGGCGATGAGGCGGCGGCGTGGGAAGGAGATTGCGATGATCTTTCAGGAGCCGTTGACGGCGCTGAACCCGGTGATGCGGGTAGGGATACAGATCGCGGAGGCGGTGGAGGCACATCATCCGGAGATGTCGCGAAAGGCGGTCGGGACGCGGGTTCTGGAGGCGATGGAGGAGGTCGGGCTGGCTGAGGTTGAGCGCAGGGCGAAGGACTATCCGCACCAGTTTTCGGGAGGGCAGAGGCAGAGGATTCTGATTGCGATGGCGATTGTGAACAGGCCGCGCCTGCTGATTGCGGATGAGCCGACGACGGCGCTGGATGTGACGGTGCAGGCCCAGATTCTGGGGCTGTTGAAGGATCTGCGGACGCAGTATGGTTTGGCGATGTTGTTTATTTCACATGACTTGGCGGTGGTATCGCAGGTGGCAGACAGGGTGGTGGTGATGCGGCAGGGGGAGATTGTGGAGGAGGCTACGGTGGGGCGGTTGTTTGCAGAGCCGCAGCATGAGTACACGCGGAGGCTGCTGGCTTCGGCTCCGACGATGAAGACGGACCGGACGAGGCCGCTGGCTTCGGTGTTGTAGGGCTGTATCTGTCTGGATTTCGTGAATTTCCCGGATCGGGAAAAAGTATTTACACTTGGAAATTGGGCATTGGGCCAAATTGACTGCATGCGCGCGCTTATTCTTTCGGACATCCACGGGAATCTCGAAGCACTCAAGGCAGTTCTTGCAGCCGCAGAGCCGTACGATGTGCTTTGGAATCTTGGGGATATGGTGGGGTATGGAGCCAGTCCGAATGAGGTGGTGGACCTGATTCGGCCGTTGGCGCAGGTGAATGTGCGGGGGAACCATGACCGGGTTTGTTGCGGTTTGACGTCGGCGGTGGGTTTCAATCCGGTGGCTCGGGCAGCGGCGATGTGGACGAAGAATGAGTTGACTCCGGCTAACTTGCAGTGGCTGAAGGAGATGGCGCAGGGGCCGGTGACGCCGGAGGAGCAGAGCGCGGCGACGTGCGTGCATGGGTCGCCGTTGAATGAGGATCAGTACATTCTGAGCATGCGGGATGCGTGGGCTCCGCTGCAGCAGATGACGACGACGATCACGTTCTTTGGGCATACGCATGTGCAGGGCGGGTTCTCGCAGAAGGGTGATGACTGGCACGAGATCAAGACGCAGTACCGGACGAAGAATGCGGCGGAGAGCTGGAAGATGTTGATTCCAGAGGGGACGCGGCATCTGGTGAATCCGGGGTCGGTGGGGCAGCCGAGGGATTGCGACTGGCGGGCGGCGTTTGTGATGTACGACTCGGAGGCGATGGAGATTGCGTACCATCGCGTGCCGTACGACCTGACGGCGGCGCAGGGACGGATTTTGATGGCGGGGCTGCCGGAGCGACTGGCGGCCAGGCTGCGCGAGGGGCGTTAGTTCGCGGATTTTTTCCGGCGTGGTTTTTGGGTGGGGTTTTGCGATTTTTGGGCGTAAATCGCGGTTTCCTGGTGGACAGTTGGTGGTATTTGGGTGGTGAGATCGTGGTGATTCGCTGCGTGTTTTGTGGTCGTGGAAGCTACGCCAGGTTTTCGGGATAAATCTTCGGGAGTCACTTTGAACCTTTCTTGAAGTTTTGTCAGGGAGTGATTTAGGGAGATTATTGGGTTGTGCATTTTCGCTTTTTATTCGCTAAAATGAGTGGCTATGGGATGCCCGGAGATTGGCTGGCTGTTTGTCGATTTGAATGCTTACTTCGCGTCGGTGGAACAGGAGCTGCGTCCGGAGCTTCGCGGGCGGCCTGTAGGAGTTGTGCCGGTGGAGGCGGAGACGACGTGCTGCATTGCGTTGAGCTACCAGGCGAAGAGTTACGGGCTGCAGGCAGGGATGGTTGTTGCGGCGGCGAAGGCGCTTTGCCCGCACCTGATTCTGGTGAAGGCTCGGCCGCGGCTCTATATCGAGTACCACGACAGGATCAAGGCGGCGATCGAACGATGCGTGCCGATCCAACAGGTGATGTCGTGCGATGAGTTTGCGTGCCAGTTGATGGGGCGAGAGCGCGATCCGGTTCGAGCGACGGAGATTGCTTATGCGATCAAGGCAGCGATCCGGTCGGTGGGGGAGACGCTGCGGTGTTCGGTTGGGCTGGGGCCGAACCGGTTGCTGGCCAAGATGGCGGGCGATGTGCAGAAGCCGGACGGGCTGATGTTGTTCGATCGGGATACGCTGCCGCAGGCGTTGTATGGATTTGAGATCTCGGATATTCCGGGGGTGGGGCGGCGGATGGAGAAGAGGCTGCGCGCTGCGGGGATAACGACCATGCGTGAGCTATGCGCACAGAGGCGGGAGCATATGCATTCGCTGTGGGGCGGCGTGCTGGGGGACCGGATGTGGCTTTGGCTGCGGGGAGAGGATTTTCTGGAGCCTGCGACGCGAACGGTGCAGGCGACGTTCAGCCGGCAGCATATCCTGCCGCCGAACTGCCGGAGTCCGGAGAGGGCGCGTGGGGTTGCGATCAAGCTGCTGCTGTCGGCGGCTCGGCGAATGCGGGAGCAGGGGCTGTGGGCGGGTGGGGTGTTTTTGCAGGTGGGATTTATGGGGGAGGATCGGGCGTTGGATGCGGGGATTCGGTTTGTTGCGTGCCAGTCGCCTGCGATCTTGCAGGGGCATTTGATCGAGTTGTGGAAGGAGGTGCCGTCTGCGTCGAAGCCGTCGGATCTGACGGTGGGTGTGACGGAGCTGGGGCCTGAACCGGGGCCGGGGTTGTGGGCGGAGTCCGGCGATGCGCGGGAGCGGGTGACGGGGGTGATGGACAAGCTGAATGCACGGTATGGGTTGAATAGCGTGTATCCGGGGTCGATTCATGATGTGAGGAAGGAGGCGCCTACGCGGATTAGTTTCGGGATGCCGTTGCGGCGGGAGGACTTTGAGGATTCGGCGGATTAGATAGGTTGCTGTGTTTTGCTGGGAATTGGAGTAGGACGGTCGTGGTGGTGGTTAAAAGGGACAGACAACAGCAACAGCAGATCCCTGCGGGATGACAAACAAAAGGACAGACAACTACAACTACAACTACAACTGCAACTGCAACGACAAATCATTATGGTGGTCAAAGGAGTTCGCGCTATGAGTGACGTGCGGAGGGAAGCTGCATACAGGCCGACACTTCTGGCTGCTGAGCCTCAGCTCTTTGTCGCTGATGTTGGAGCGTCGTGCGAGTTTTATACGAAGAGGCTGGGGTTTGCGGTTGCTTTCACGTATGGGGAGCCGGCGTTTTACGGGCAGGTGTTTCGGGATGGGGCGAGTTTGAATCTGCGCCATCTGGACGAATCGGCCATGAGTGCGGAGCTTCGGGACAGAGAGGGTTTGCTGTCAGCGACGATCACTGTGGATGATGCGCAGGCGCTCTTTCTGGAGTTTCAGGCGGCGGGGGTGGTCTTTCATCAGGCGCTGAAAACGGAGCCGTGGGGGGCTCGCACGTTTGTTGTGGGCGACCCGGATAGGAATCTTATCCTGTTTGCGGGGCGGGGACAGTGATAGGCGTCCCCGCTTTAAGTTTGAGGGTGAAGCGAAGCAGCTAGGCGGTTTGTTGTTCTTCGAGGGTGAGGGAGAGCTCTTCCCACTCGGCGAGGAGGGTGGTGCGCTGGGCGCGGAGCTGGTCGAGTTCGGCGGCGTCCTTTTGGGATTGGTCGGCGGAGGTGAAGTTGCCGAGGCGGGCTTCGGCGGCGGCGATGGTGGATTCGAGGCGGGGGATCTCCTCTTCGGCGAAGCGCAGGCGGTCTTCGAGCTGCTTGAGCTTGATGGGGTTGAGGCGCTTGATGTTTGAGGGTGCGGGTGACGGAGCGATGGGCTCGACGACGGGTGGTGGAGGTGCAGGTGCGGCGGCGAGGGAGTTTGTAATCTGTTCGGTTACTTTATCGGGGCCGCCCTGTTTGCGCCAGAGGTAGTCTTCGTAGTTGCCGGGATAGATGTGGAGGCGGCGGTCTTCTACTTCGAAGACGCGGGTGGCGAGGCCGTCGATGAAGTAGCGGTCGTGGGAGACGAAGAGGACGGTGCCGGTGAAGTTGCGGATGGCTTCGAGGAGGACGTCTTTGGCGCGGAGGTCGAGGTGGTTGGTGGGCTCGTCGAGGAGGAGGAAGTTCGAGGGGGAGACGAGCATCTTGGCCATGGCGTAGCGGTTGCGTTCGCCGCCGGAGAGGACGCCGAGTTTTTTGAAGACGTCGTCGCCGGAGAACATGAAGCAGCCGAGGAGGGAGCGGAGTTCGACGACGGGAACTTTGGGGCTGGAGCCGCTGATGTCGTCGAGCATGCCGGCGTTGTGGTCGAGGACTTTGTACTGGTCCTGGGCAAAGAAGTCGGTGAGGACGTTATGGCCTTCGCGGATGGTGCCGGAGGTGGGTTCTTCCTGTCGGCTGAGGAGGCGGATGAGGGTGGATTTGCCTGCGCCGTTGGCTCCGACGAGGGCGATGCGGTCGCCGCGTTCGATGGTGAAGTTGAGGTTGTCGAGGATGGTGCGCTTGCCGCCGGTGGGCGTGGGGTAGACCTTGGTGAGGTTGGAGACCTCGATGACGGTGCGGCCGGAGGCGGGCGGCTGCGGGATGGAGAAGTGGATGGTGGCTTCGTCTTCGGGGACTTCGATGCGCTCGATCTTTTCGAGTTCTTTGATGCGGGACTGGACTTGCTTGGCCTTGGTGGCCTGGGCGCGGAAGCGGTTGATGAAGGCTTCGAGGGCTTCGATGCGGTCGCGCTGATTCTTGTACGCGGACATGAGCTGGGTGCGGCGCTCTTCTTTTTGAGTTACATATTTTTCGTAGTTGCCGTGGTAGGTGTGCATGCGCTTGTTCCAGAGTTCGACGGTCTTGTTGACGGTGACGTCGAGGAAGTAGCGGTCGTGCGAGATGAGGATGAAGGCGTTGGGGTAGTCGTGGAGATAGTTTTCGAGCCAGTTGCGGGATTCGAGGTCGAGGTGGTTGGTGGGTTCGTCTAAGAGTAAAAGGCTGGGCTTTTGTAACAACAGTTTGGCTAGGGCGATGCGCATCTGCCAGCCGCCGGAGAACTCTTCGGTGTTGCGGTCCCAGTCTTCTTTGGAGAAGCCGAGGCCGCCGAGGACGGCTCCGACTTGCGAGTCGAGGTTGTAGATGTCGTGGACATGGAGCTGGTCGGCGATGTCGGAGTAGCGCTCGGCTGCGGCGGCGTACTCTTTCGATTTTGGGTCGGCTTCGGAGAGGACGGTGGTGAGGTCGATGGACTCGGCTTCGAGGACGTGGAGGTGGTCGAAGACGGAGAGGCACTCGGCGAAGACGGTTTTGCCGCGGAGGGCGAGGCCGTCCTGGGGGAGATAGCCGAGGGTCATGCCTTTGACGCGGGTGAGCTGGCCGTAGTCGAGGGTCTCGATGCCCGCGAGGACTTTGAGGAGGGTGGACTTGCCGGTGCCGTTGCCGCCGACGAGGCCGGTGCGCTCGTCCGGGGTGATGAGCCAGTTGGCGTCTTCGAAGAGGAGTTTTTGGCCGAAGCGTTTGCCGGCTGATGAGAGTTGGAGCATGTCTCTCTATTTTCTCATCTGGAGGGTTTGGGCGTGTGTTTGCAGAGGCCTGCTGGGCAGGGCTGTGGGATCAGTTTTCCATGTGGCGTCGCAGGTCGTCGGGGTGGTAGCAGTGGGCGAAGGCGGTTTCGCGGGAGATGCGGCCGGCGCGAAAGAGTTCGACGAGGGACTGCTCCATGGTCATCATGCCGTCGGCGCGGCCGGTCTCGATGCTGGCGCGGAGCTGGTGGTCATCTCCGCGGCGGATGAGATTGCGGGTTGCGCCGGTGGCGACGAGGACTTCGACGGCTGGGTATCGACCGGCCCCGTTGGATGCGGGGAGAAGCTGCTGGGAGATGATGGCGAGGATTGCGAGGGAGAGCTGATGGTGGAAGTTGGCACGGAATCTTCCGATGGAGCCGCGCACGAAACAGAAGTCGAGGCTTCTTTGCTTGTGCAGCTCTTCGAGCTGGGTGGGTGCGAGGAGGGGCAGGAGGATGCCGCGGATGTCGTCGGCTGTGAGGGGTGGGGCGGTGTCGGGGGTGAGGGCTCCGTTGACTCGGAGCATGACGGGGGAACCGGCGACGAGGATGATGTCGGAGGCGGTGGAACGCAGGGCGACTTCGAGGAGTTGATCGAGCGATCGTTTGCCGTTGGACTTTGCGCTGGTGGCGGCGCGGTTGAGCTGGTCGACAAGCTTCGAGAGCTCGCTCTCGTATTCGGGCATATGCGATCGTACCTCGGGGGATTACGTTGTTGGATGGAGCGTACTGGGATGGAGCGGATGCTGTGGTTGGACTGTGGATGGAGGGCGGGCGTTAGAATCGGAGGCATGAAAATCTCTCGTGGATGTGGTTTGGCTTTGTTTGTTGCCGTGGCGGCTGGTGCGTTGACGGCTTCGGTGGAGGCGGTTACACCGGAGGAGCAGGCGGTGCTGGCGTCGGTGCAGGCTATGTTCGACGGGATGGCGAAGCGGGATGCAGCGGCGATCAAAGCGCCGACGCTGCCGGGCGGCGTGATGGTGTTGATGCGGGATGGCAAGCCGACGCAGATGACGTTCGACGCGTTTGCGGAGCGGGTGGGGAAGCCGGGGAGGACGCAGATCGAGGAGCGGATTCATGATCCGCTGGTGAGGATCGATAACGATCTGGCGGTGGTGTGGGCTCCGTTCGAGTTTTTGGTGGATGGGAAGGTGGACCACTGCGGGACGGATCTGTTCAACATGGTTCGGACGGATGGGAAGTGGATGATTGCGAGCGTGGCGGATACGGGGCGGAAGGATTGTTTGGTTAAGTAATACCTCTGTGGGTAAAGATTCTGTCCTGCCGGACGGGCCTCCTGCGCGGAGGGCGATCACTTCGTGATTTTTGTGTTCCCTTTGGGGTGCTGCTCCCGTTGGTCGCTTGAGGATTTGCGGCTAGGAGTTGGCGGCGCGTTCGAGCTCGGCGATGTCGAGTTTTTTCATGGTGAGCATGGCTTTCATCGCGGCGGGATGTTTGACGAGGTCGGCCAGGCGGGCGGGGACGACCTGCCAGGAGAGGCCGAACTTGTCTTTGAGCCAGCCGCACTGGGTTTCGCTGCCGCCGCCGGCTGTGAGCTTGGACCAATAGTCGTCGATCTCCTGCTGGTTGTCGCAGCGGACGACGAGGGAGATGGCCTCGTTGAACTTAAAGTACGGGCCGCCGTTGAGCGCGGTGAACTTCTGACCGTCGAGCTCGAAGGCGATGGTGAGGATGGGCGAGGCTGGGTTGGGGTTGGCGGGGGTGCTGTTGAGGGTGTCGAGGCGGCGGGAGTTTTTGAAGACGCTGATGTAGAAGTTGACGGCCTCTTCAGCGTTGGCGTCGAACCAGAGGAAGGGCGTGATGCGGGGATAGCTTTCCAGAGCGCTCATGTTGGGTGGCTTTCTGCCCGCGACTTTTTTGCTGAGGTCTGTTGGCGGGCTGTGAGATTTGAGGAGATCGTACTGTAGGGACGGGTGGGATGTCATCGCGAGTGAAGAAAAAAACATTTAACCAAATGGTTGACAGCTTTCTTTTTCGGGGTTAGGATTCAACCAAATGGTTAAGTCTTCTGCAGCTCGTCTCGACTCCGTCTTTCACGCACTGGCCGATCCTACGCGGCGTCAGATCCTTCGGGTTCTGGCGACGAGTGAGCGGACGGTGGGTGAGATTGCGAAACCGCACAAGATGTCTCTGGCTGCTGTCTCGAAGCACCTGAAGGTGCTGGAGAGTGCGGAGCTGATTGCGCGGGAGCGGCGTGGAAGTTTTCATATCGTGCGGTTGCAGGCGCGGTCCTTGAAGCAAGCTGAGGAATGGATTGCGTTCTACTCCCGCTTCTGGAACGAACAGATCGACAACCTGGAGAGGTATCTGGAAGGAGATACGGAATGAGCACAGCAACTATGACCGCAGACAAGGCAGTGAAGACAGTGGATCCATTGAAGGTGTTTATCAGCCGTGTGCTTCGCGCTCCGCGACGGAGGGTGTTTGAGGCATGGACGAGGGCGGAGGAGATGCAGCGCTGGCGGGGCCCGGTGGGCTTTACGGTGCTGGATGCGAGCTCGGATGCGAGGCCGGGCGGGGAGCACCGGGTGACGGTTCGCGGGATGCGTCCGCCGCAGAGTGCGGGGGAGGAGGCGCAGGAGGTGACGGGCTCGTCTTGGGGAAGATACCTGGAGGTGGTTCCGGATGAGCTGGTTCGGTTTACGTGGCTGGCGGACTGGGCTCCGGGCGAGGAGAGCGTGGTGACGGTTCGGCTGAAGGATGTGGAGGGTGGCACGCTGATGGAGTTCAGCCATGAGAACTTTGCGACGGCTGAGTCGGCGACGGGCCATAACAATGGTTGGAACAGTGCGTTCACGAAGCTGGTGGAGTTTGTGGAGCGTGATTAGTTCGAAGGATATGGCCTGACGGCCGGTCGCCCTGCGCGGGCGGCGGTCACTTCGTGACTCGTATATCGCTTCGCTTGGGCCTCCCGATGGTCGGTGGAAAGATCTTCCAGGCGACCATCGGGAGCGGCACCCGGAGGGGTATGCAAATCACGAAGTGATCGCTGCCCGCGCAGGGCGACCGGCTGTCAGGCCGTTTGCGCGCTTATCATAGGTGGAACGGGGTACCGATGACGGAAGCGAACGAGCAGGAGAGCCGCCGCTGGTGGCGGAGGCGGTGGGTTTTGGTGACGGTTTCGGTGCTCCTGGGGGTGGCGGTGGTGGGTGCGCTGGCGGTGGCGTGGGGATTGAGGCAGTTGCAGCCGTTGATGCGACGCAAGGTCGTGGAGACGCTGTCGGCGAGGTTTCATAGCCCGGTGGAGCTGGATCGGCTCGAGCTTTCGGTGAGCAAGGGCGTGATTGTGACGGGTGGTGGGTTGAGGATTCTATATCTGGCGGGACCGACGAAGCCGGATGTGCGGCAGAATGCGCCGCCGATGCTGAGTGTGGAGAGCTTCGAGTTTCGGACGGGACTGAGAGAGCTGCTGCGGCCGACGACGCGGGTGGTGGCGGTGAAGGTGAGTGGGGTGAAGGTGAATATTCCTCCGAAGGGAGAGCGCGGGGCGGCGCAGCCGGATGATGAGAAGGCGCGGGGGCAGTCGAAGTTGGGCATTGCGGTGGACAGGATCGAGTGCACGGATGCGCGGGTGACATTGGAGACGAGCAATCCGGCGAAGGAGCCGCTGGTGTTCGAGATTGAGCGGGTGACGCTGACGGATGTGGGCGCGAAGAAGCCGCTGAACTATGAGGCGGTGCTGATGAATCCGAAGCCGGTGGGGCTGGTGGAGTCGACGGGGCGGTTTGGGCCGTGGCAGGGAGATAATCCACGGGATACTCCGCTGGAGGGGACGTACGCGTTTACGAAGGCGGACCTGTCGTCGATTCATGGGATTGCGGGGACGTTGGCTTCGACGGGGAAGTTTGCCGGGACGCTGGGGGAGATCACGGTGGATGGAATCTCGGATACGCCGGATTTTCGTTTGGACATCAGCGACCACCCGATGTTTCTGCATGCGGAGTTTCATGCGGTGGTGGATGGGACGACGGGCAATACGAAGCTGGATCCGGTGGTGGCGCGGCTGGGGCGGTCGGGCTTTACGGCGCGAGGCGAGGTGGTGCGGGTGGATGGGCAGTCGGGACGGGATCTGGATCTGCATGTGGTGATGGATAAGGGCCGGGTGGAGGATGTGCTGTCGCTGGCGTTAAAGGCGAATCCTCCGCTGTTGCGGGGAGGGGTTGGGTTCAAGGCGCATGTGCGGATTCCGCCGGGGCCGGTGAGCGTTTCGCGGAAGATACGGCTGGAGGGGACGTTTACGATCGACGGCGCGGTGCTGAGCGATGCGAAGATGCGGGAGCAGATGGACACTATGAGTATGCGGGCGCAGGGAAAGCCGAGACTGGCGAATGCGGAGGATGCGGAGGCGGTGACGGCGTCGGCGGAGGGGAAGTTTTCGGTGGCGGATGCGGTGGTGAACGTGAGCGAGCTGAGCTACCAGATGCCGGGGGTGCAGGTGAAGATGGAGGGTGAGGTGAAGCTGGTGCCGAGCACGTTCGAGTTTCATGGGGTGGCGCGGACGGAGGCGACGGCGTCGCAGATGACGACGGGATGGAAGAGCCTGCTGGTGAAGCCTTTCGACAATCTGCTAAAGAAGAATGGCGCGGGGGTGGAGCTGCCGATCAAGGTGACGGGGACGGGTTCGACGTATGATCTGCGGCTGGACTTTCCGCACGATAAGCGCGGGCCTGGGGTGAGGGCTCCGGAGGCGGCGCCAACTCCTCAAAAATAAGGAGATGTGTGTGGGTATCCTCCCGTGGTGCCGAAGTTGGAGAGGCTTGGAGAGACAAGGGAGGGTGGCTCTGCTACTGTCAGGATTGAGAGTTTTCGGGGCACCGAGAGCTTTCCGGGATTTTTTTACTACGGAGTTGGATGTCCGGACAGCCACAACTTTTTACGAGTCCCGAACCGGCGATGCAACAGAGGCCGGCGAGTGGGGACGAACGAACCAGAAGGACGGCACCGGTGTGGTTGCAGAGGCTGTCGCTGTTTGTGCTGGTGCTGTTCTGCGTGTATCTGGGCGTGCTGGTGATGGTGCTGCCGTGGTGGGTGCGGATTTGGGACCGGAACGAATTCATCCTGGCGCGGCCGTGGCTGGCGTCGGTGCTGCATAACGGCGCGGTGCGGGGTGTGATCTCGGGGTTGGGGATGATGGATATCTGGATTGGGGTCTCCGAGGCCGTGCATTACCGGGACTATCGTGGCTAAGAACAACTTGGATAAGAACGTCGCTAAGCCGAGTGGGGAGCCGGGCTGGGTGGAGGACATGATGGCGCAACGGACGCAGGAGCCGCATGAGACTCACGAACAGAGTCCGCTGGCGTATGAGAATGCGGAGTTTCTGAGTTCGCCGGATGGGCGGATGCTGCGAATTTTGGCGGAGTATCAGGAACCGATGGCGCGGTTTCGGCGGGAGCGGATTCAGGATACGGTGGTGTTCTTCGGGTCGGCGCGGTTTCGGGCGCTGGATGTGGCGAACTCGGAGCTGGAGCTGCTGGCGAATACGGGTTCGTGCGAGCCGGCGCCGAAGGAAGAGCAGCCGGCGAGTGTGGAAGAGATTGAACGCGGGGAGGCGAGCGGGCAGAAGCTGGAGCTGGCTGAAGCCGCGGTGGAGATGGCGCGGTACTACGAGGATGCGAGGCGGCTGGCGGGGTTGGTGGGGACGTGGGCGAAGACGCTGCCGGGGCGGAGGCATCGGTTTGTGGTGACGTCGGGCGGCGGGCCGGGGATTATGGAGGCGGCCAATCGCGGGGCGTACGAGGCTGGATGCAAGACGATCGGGCTGAATATCAAGCTGCCGTTCGAGCAGCATCCGAATCCGTATATAACACCGGGGCTTAGCTTCGACTTCCACTACTTCTTTATGCGGAAGTACTGGTTTGCGTATCTGGCGAAGGCGCTGGTGGTGTTTCCGGGTGGATTTGGGACGCTGGATGAGATGTTCGAGCTGCTGACTCTGGCGCAGACGAAGAAGCTGGCGAAGGCGATCACGGTGGTGATCTATGGATCGGACTACTGGAAGAATGTGATCAACCTGGAGCTGCTGGCGAAGAAGGGTGCGATCGGCAAGGCTGATCTGGAGCTGTTTCAGTTTGCGGATACGCCGGAGCAGGCGTTCGAGATGCTGAAGGCGGGGTTGACGGAGAATCATCTGGATTCGGAGTACGAGCGGGAGTTGCAGCGGTTGGAGCATGAGGGTGGGGTGCCGGTGGGGCCGGCGCCTAGTGCTCAGGAGACGCTGGGGCCGGATATCGCGAAGACGCGGTAGGGTTTGTTGGGTGTTGTGGTGCGGGGTGATGGCGGGTCTCTGCGGGCGGCTTGCAATGGGAAGGGCAACTGCAACCGCAGATCCCTACGGGATGACAAACAAAAAGACAAACAAAGGGCAGGCAACAGCAGCAACGTCTACAGCAACAGCAGAAGTACTGATAAGAGGGATGATAGGTTTGTCGTAGGAGTTTTGGAGGGTACGACAGGTGTGTTTTTCGGCGGCGGCGAATTTTGTGGGAAGTGGAGTTCTGGGCACGATCGGTGTGTTGACCTTTACGAAGGTGAGGCATCGGCGGGAGCTGTTGTTTGCTTCGCTGCCTACATTGTTTGCGGTTCATCAGTTTATTGAGGGGTTTGTGTGGCTGGGGCTGGATGGGGTGCTGTCTCCGGCGGTGACGCATAACATGGGGGCGGCGTTCATGCTGTATGCGCAGGGATTGCTTCCGTTCCTGATGCCTCTGAGCGTGCTGCTGTTTGAGTCGGATGTGCGGAGCAGGCGGCGGATGCTGCCGTTTGTGGCGATTGGTGCGCTGACGACGCTGTATATCCTTTGGGCGCTGGCGGCGTATCCGACGCAGATCTTTGTGAAGGGCAACAGCATCGTGTACATCAATCCGGCGACGAACTATACGACGGTCGCGATCTTTTATGTGATTGCGACGTGCGGCTCGCTACTGTTCTCGAAGGTGAAAGAGATTGTGATCTTCGGATGGGCGAACCTGGCTATCCTGCTGGTGGTGATGGGGGTGAAGCGGTATGCGTTCACGTCGCTGTGGTGTGCGTATGCGGCGATTGCGAGTGTGATTATTCTGGCTTACTTCTGGAAGAGCAGGAGCTGGCGGCCGTTCGGATATGCGGGGATGTTGTGGAAGGCTTGAGTCGGCGGATGGCCGGTCAGGTTCGCCGGGGCGCTACAACCTTTGGGGAATCATTGTAGATACGGGCTTTAGGGATTTTGAAGCTCCATTGTTGGTGCAGTCACACCGCAGTCATGTTGGATGTCCATACTTCCCTCGTAACGAAGCCTGAATCAAGAGGGTGGCCAATGGGACAGTCGAGCATCTCGTATCTATGGCGCGAACCGGAGGCGGCGAAGGGCTTCACGACGGGCGTGTCGCTGCATAGTCATACGAACCAGTCGAAAGAGACTCTGGATTTTATCTCGGAGCTGTCGAAGGACTGGAGCTTTCTGCAGCCGTTGATGCGGTGGGCGGAGCGGCGGAGCATTCGGCTGACGGGGATTCCGCCGGACTATGCGCGGAGCTACTGGACGCCGCCGTTGACGCCTAGCCTGGCGTTCGACCTGGAGCGCAGGCAGATTGAAGATAAGCTGCAGATCCAGGGGCTGGTGTCGATTACGGACCATGACGATATCAATGCGCCGATGCTGCTGCGGACGGTGCCTTCGTCGCGGCATATTCCGGTGTCGGTGGAGTGGACGGTGCCGTTTGGGGTGACTGCGTTTCACCTGGGGATTCATAATCTGCCGAGTGCGACGGGCGCGGCATGGATGGAGCGGCTGGCGGCGTTTACGGCGTTGCCGGTGGTGACGCGGGAGGCTCGGCTGCTGACGGAGATTCTGGCGGAGCTGGATGAGATTCCGGGAGTGCTGATTATCTTCAACCATCCGCTGTGGGATCTGTACCGGGTGGGTAAAGAGAAGCACGAGGTTCTGGTGAACGAGTTTCTGGCGGTGCATGGGCAGTTTGTGCATGCGCTGGAGCTGAATGGGCTGCGGGACTGGAAGGAAAATCGCGAGACGGCGACGCTGGCGGGGAAGTGGAATCAGCTGGTGATCAGCGGCGGGGATCGGCATGGGGTGGAGCCGAATGCGAATGTGAACCTGACGCGGGCGGAGAGCTTCAGTGAGTTTGTGCATGAGGTGCGGCGGGAACGGGAGAGTCATGTGCTGTTTATGCCGCAGTATGCGGAGCCGTGGAAGCACAGGATTCTGCAGTCGACGCTGGATGCAATTCGGGACTATCCGCACTTTCCGGAGGGGTCGAGGCTGTGGGATGAGCGGGTGTATCACCCGGATGCGACGGGGACGATTCAGCCGATGACGCAGCTTTGGACGACGGGAAAGGCTCCGGCGTTCTTTCGTGCGGTGCTGATGATGGTTCGGATGATGGGCGCGGGGCCGGTGTCGAATGGGCTGCGGATGGCGTGGAACGATAGCGGGGAGATGCAGGCTACGCTGGCGAAGCTGGATGCTTGAGGACTGACCTGCAGTTTTTGCTATCTCGTAACGAGTAAGCGGCGGTCGAGGCGTGCTTCGAGCCTAGCGCTAACAAGTCTGCCAAGGGCAATACCGGGCCGTTCGACTCCGAGATGGCCGACGGTCGCAATGCAGATGAGGACGATACCGCCGACGAGAGCTAAGCTCCAGTGGTTGATCGGTGACGAGAGAGCCAGGTGGCGAAAAAATGCCGGTCGGAATACAGCTGCCAAGGCGAAGCCTTGCAAGAGGTAGATGCCGTAGCTGATGTCGCCAAGTCGGATCGCAGGCCGGGTTGTTAGAAGTCCGAAGACAGTGCATCCAGAGGTGATGAGGTAAAAGCTTGTCCCAAGTAGAACCACTGGACCGAATGTGTAGGGGTTTTGTACCTGGAAGACGATGGCCACCAACGCGAGCACGACGACGGAGCTCAGATTGTTCTGCAACCGCGCGTACCATCCCTTTTCATGCAAGGAGGCGAAGAGCATTCCAGCCAAAAAATGCGAGGCCAATATGATGCTCGGCCGGGATCCGAGCTTTGGCGGATGCAGACTTGTGTAGACGAAGCAAGCTGCCAGGGCGGTGATGACAAGTGGCAGGCAAAGAGATTTCTTTCGGGCGGCCAAGGCGAGAATTGGAAGGCAGAGGTAAAAGATCCATTCGCATCGAATGGACCAGGTTACGCCTGCGATCAGCAGGTACGTGTTGAGGTAGCCGTTAATGTCCGGGCCACTGAAAAGGCCCAGCGAAAGCCATTTCGCGATCCCAACACTTAACTTGGAGACTGGGACATGCAAGGAGAAGCCAGTTCGCACAAAGACATAAAGCAACATCACAGACATTACGGCGAGATAAAGTGGTCCGATGCGAAATACGCGGCCGATATAGAGATTGAGCCAAGCCGGCCTGCCGCGTACCTGCATCAACTTTGACCAAAAGAGATATCCGGTAATCATGAAAAATATTGAGACCGCCAGGGGGCCGAGTGTGTAGTAGAACCTGGTTGGAGGCGACTGCCAATCCCCGGCAAGCAGGAAGCCGTGGTAGACGGCGACATGGTGGAAGTACACGCCAAAGGCGAGAAAGCCTCGGAGGCCATCCATGGTTCTGAGGCGATGTGGTTGCGGGCTCGGAGGAGTGTCCGCCGCGCGGAACAGCGGGGTGGAGATCAGTGCCAGGATTACAGCCATACAAACAAGCGATGGCCAAATCGAGTAGAAGTGCATATACCTCAGTATATCGTTAGCCTGTTACCTAAGTAACGTTGGTTTGTTGCTTTTCGAAAAATCTGTGTCGATAGCTTCTGAAGAGGTTTTTGCTTGAGTTCGAACGAGAGGTAGGCTAGAGCGATGCGTGTGCCGCGTGTGGCTTACTTTCCGGATTCGTTCCATGAGGTGAACGGCGTGGCGCATACGAGCCGCAACTTTGTGGCGTATGCGCAGCGGCATGGGCGGCCGTTTCTGTGTGTGAGGGCGGGGACGCGGGAGATCTCGTACGAACAGGTGGGGGAGCTGGGTACGCTGGAGCTGGAGCGTAGCCGGGGTTCGGTGCGGATGGAGAAGGACCTCGAGTTCGACACGTTGTTCTGGAGGCATGGGGGCGCGATACGGCGGGCGTTGGAGAGGTTTCGGCCGGACGTGATTCACATCACGGGGCCGAGCGAGCTGGGGATGTTTGGGGCGTACTTTGCGTGGGAGATGGGTGTGCCGCTGGCGGCGTCGTGGCATACGAACGTGCATGAGTATGCGGCGAGGCGGATGGGGTGGCTGACGGGGAGGATGTCGGCGGCGGGCGGTGCGGGAGTGGAGGATGCGGTGGAGGGTGGGGTGCTGTGGGCTACGTCGCAGTTTTATAAGTTGGCGAAGGTATTGTTTGCGCCGAACGACGAGCTTTGCAGGATGCTGGAGCGGACGACGGGGAGGCCGTGCTACCTGATGCAGCGGGGGGTGGATACGGAGATGTTTTCGCCTAGTCGCAGGACGCGGGAGGTGAGTGACCGGGCTGTGGTGCTGGGGTATGTGGGGCGGCTTTCGGTGGAGAAGAACGTGTCGCTGCTGGTGCGGGTGGAGCGGGAGCTGGAGGCGATGGGCGTGGGTGAAGTGAGGTTTCTGATTGTGGGGCATGGGAGCGAGGAGGAGGCGCTGAGGCGAGAGCTGAAGGAGGCGGAGTTTGCCGGGGTGCTGCGTGGGTCGGCGCTGGGCGAGGCTTACGCGAATATGGATGTGCTGGTGTTTCCTTCGCATACGGATACGTTTGGCAATGTGGTGCTGGAGGCGCTGGCGAGCGGGGTGCCCGCGGTGGTGACGCAGGATGGAGGGCCGAAGTTTATCGTGCGGGATGGGGAGACGGGATTCGTTACGGGGGATGATGGATTTACAGGGGCGATTGCGGAGCTGGTGAGGGATCGGGTGCGGCTGGAGCGGATGCGCCTGGGGGCGAGGGAGTATGCGCTGGGGTGCGGGTGGGATGCGGTGTTCGACCGGGTGTATGAGGGGTATGGGACAGCGATGCGGCGGACGGGGTTGGGTGTGGAGACGGTCTAGGTGGTCGACCTATAGAAGGATGCGGGTCTGTTCTGGATGTGGTGCGAGATGGGGTGAAAGTATTGGCACGTTGAGCGTATGGCAGGTCCTTCGACTGCGCCTCTCGCGATGAAACTGCTAGAGGCTCCGCTCAGGATGACGCTTTCTATATCAATCCATCACTTACGTTCAGGCTAGATGTCGATACTGCTCTGGAATAAGAATTTTCTATTTAGAACAGCAGTGAAGATGCTTTGGGGAAAGTTGTTTATGTAGTGTTACTACTCTTCGCTCATGTTCTGGCGGGCGCGCTGGAAGGCGTAGTCGCTGACGTGGACTGAGCCCATGAAGGGGCGGTTGATATCGGCGACGGCGAGCAGTGCCAAGGTGATGAGGGTGCAGAAGGCGAAGACCTGAAAGGCGTGGAGCACGACGCTGCCTGAGCCGAACATGCAGGCTGAGCCTACGGTGAGGATGCCGCCGACGATGAGGACGAACCAGAGGACGGTGGGGAGCTGGTAGGTGCTTTGGAGCAGGCGGGTGCGGCGATGTTCGGTGAGGGAGGCGAGTTCGGAGAGGGCGTGGTCTTCGGCGAGGGACTCGGATGCGGTGGCGGTCTTGACGGACATGAGGGTCCTCCACATGTCCTTGTTGATGTTGTGGCTCTCTTCGGGGATCTGGCGGTTGGCCATCTCGGGCCAGTCGTGGTTGATGACGGCGTCGGCGTAGGTGCGGCACTCGGCTTCGAGCTGGACACGCTGCTGCGCGGGCAGGCCCTCGGCGAGGCGGAAGACGTTTCTGAGGGCGTTGGCCTCGAGGTCGGCGTTGAGCTCGGCGGCGCCGTAGTTGGTCCACACGGTGTAGAGCATGAAGCCGAGGATGACGGCGTAGGTGGTGCCGAGGATGCCAAGCTGCCAGCCGATGAGTTCGTTGTGGGCGTGGCGCATCTCCGCGGGCCATGTGCGATTGAGCAGGGTCACGAACAGAAGCGAGGCGGCCACGCAGACGATGAAGATGACGACATTTTGTGCGGTATCAAGCATTGGAAGCTACTCTACGGCATTTCCAAGCTTACGAAAACTTGATTGCGTTAGTCCGTTCAATTCGCGGTGTTGATGCGTCCTTCGGGCGCAGGGAGAGCTGGTGGTGGCTTAGAAGCGCAGGGCGCCGATGTAGGAGGCGTAGGGTGCGATGGTCATGGACTCGAGGTGCATGGTACCCATGCCTTTGTCGGACCGGAGAACGGTTCGGAGGAAGCTGCCGCGCAGGTGGAGGCGGACGATGTCGGCCTTGAGGGAGAGGTTGACGGGCTGCGCGGTGAGGTTGCAGATGATGACCAGAGGCGGGGTAAGGGGTGAGGTGCCCTGGGGCTTGCGGATCCAGACGAGGACGTTCTTGTCGTCCTGATTGATGGTGATGTTCTGGCCGTTGGCGATGGTGGCGTTGCCGTGGTGAAGACTGCTGAGCTGGCGATACCAGTTGAGGAGCGAGGAGGGGTCTGCGTCCTGAAGGGCGGCGTTGGGGGGGACGGATTTGTCGTACTCGGCGGGCGCGGGTGCGGGCTTGCCTTTCGCGGGTGGGGGCGGTGCGTCCCAGACGATGAGGGGTGAGGTCTCGGGGGTGGGGACGCCTAGCTCCTGGCCGTAGTAGAGGAGGGTCTCGCCGCGGGTGGCGAAGAGGATGGTGGCGAGGACTTTTGCGATGGCGAGGTCGTGCTGGCCGTCGGCGTAGCGGGAGATGCTGCGGGTGAGAGCGGGGCCGTCGGTGGCGAGGAGCGGCAGAGTGTGCCCGGCCTGGAGGATGTCCTGGGTGGTGTCGATGGCGGGGCGGATGAGGGAGGCGGTGAGTTTGTCGGGGGTGCCGGGGCGGGCGTCGAGGAAGAGTTGCGGGGCGGTGGAGGAGTCGGGCGGGCTGTAGGTGCGCTGGCGCGGATCGGTGGGGAGGGTGGGGTCGGCGTCGGCGATGACGATGCGCTGGCCGAGGAAGGTGCTGGCGGCCTTGCGGACGATGGCGGCCTGGGCGTGGGCGTTGTCGGTGCCTCCGACGATGTGAAAGCCGGCGATGCCGCGGTTGAGCCAGAAGCGGGCTACGTTGGAGAGGGTGTCGTTGGGGATCTTGGGGTCGAGGTCGAGGAGGACGCGGATGTTGCGGCGGCTGGACTCGTGGATGAGATCGTCGAGGTCGTCGGAGGCGCCGAGTGCGGGGTTGATCTCTTGGGGATGGTCGGCGTCGGGCTGGATGGGGGTGAGGAGGATGGCGTCGACGCCGAGGGACTGGATGTAGTCGAGGCGCTGGGTGAGGCCGTGGAGTGGGCTTGCGGATGTTGTGGCGGCGGTGTCGGTTGCGGGGCTGGAGGCTGGGCTGAAGTTGGCTGGGTTTACCTGGTAGACGACGGCGTGCTTCCACCAGACGTCGGTGCTCATGCCGGAGCCTGCCCAGCCGGGACGGGCGAGGGTTTGGGCGGAGGCGAGTGGGGTGAGAGAGAGGGCGCAGGTAAGGCTAAGGGCGAGAAGGCGGCGGGGGATCGGCATGGAGGGGATGGTCACGCTCTTATTGAGATGCTACGCGAGATATGGGGGCGGCGGGATTGACGTTGTATGTGCGCGCCGAGGCGTTTGCGTAATTGCTTGTGTTTGGTGGGAGCAGGTTCTATGGTCAGAGAAAAGGGAGATCTTTGCATGAAATATTTTGCCGCTGCTTTGACGGGGGCTGCGCTGCTGTTTGCTCAGTCGGGTTTGTCGCAGATGGGTTCGCCGGATGCACCGGCACAACCGACGATGCCTGCGGTTGCCGGGCCGTTGGCGGCGAAGTACAAGGCAGATGCGGATCGTATTCTGCAGGCGGCGGCGACGGATGAGGATGGGTATGTGGCGCTGACGTATCTGTGCGACCACGTGGGCAAGCGGTTGAGCGGGACGCCGCAGTTGAATACGGCGGTGGAGTGGGGCGCGGAGTTGATGCGCAAGGCGGGATTGCAGAACGTGATGGTGCAGCCGGTGATGGTGCCGCGGTGGGTGCGCGGGAGCGAGTCGGGCACGATGATGACGGATGGGGTGGGGGCGGTGAACAGGCCGCTGCATATGCTGGGGCTGGGGATGAGTGTGGGGACTCCGGTTGAAGGGATTACGGCGGAGGTGGTGTTTGTGCCGAGCTTCAGGGCGCTGGATGCGATGACGCCGGAGCAGGTGAAGGGAAAGATTGTGGTGTTCAATCCGGGCTGGCATGGGTATGGGGTGAATACGCAGTACAGGACGTATGGGCCGTCGCGGGCTGGGGCGAAGGGCGCGGCGGCGGTGCTTGTGCGGTCGGCGACGGGGCTGGCGATGCAGATACCGCATACGGGGACGCTGGTGTATGACGCGAAGGCTCCGAAGGTTCCGGCAGCTGCGATCTCGGTGGAGGATGCGCTGATGATCGAGCGGTTGTGCAAGGAGGGTCCGGTGAGGGTTCACCTGCAGATGGAGGCGCACATGGAGGCGGATGTGCAGGCGGGCAATGTGATCGGCGAGATTGTGGGGAGTGAGCAGCCGGAGCAGGTGGTGGTGATGGGCGGCCATATCGACTCGTGGGATGTAGGACAGGGCGCGCAGGATGATGGGTCGGGGATTATGGCGACGTATGAGGCGGTGTCGCTGATCCACAAGCTGGGGCTGAAGCCGAAGCGGACGATACGGCTGGTGTTCTGGGTGAATGAGGAGAACGGCGATCGCGGCGGGATTGCGTACCGGAAGATGGTGGGGGACAAGATTGGCGACTACGTGGCCGCAATTGAGATGGACGAAGGAGCGGAGAAGCCGCTGGGGATGGGGTATGGAGGCTTCGAGTCGATGATGCCGGGGGCGAAGGCGGTGCAGGTGAGCCAGATGCCGGCGGAGGATCAGAGGTCGTTTGCGGCCCTGCAGGATATCGCCTCGCTGATGGGGTCGATTGGAACGGATACGGTGTCGCAGGGTGGGGGAGGGTCGGATATTGAGCCGCTGGTGGCGGATGGCGTGCCTTCGCTGAGTCCGCGGACGACGGCGGCGCACTACTTCGACTGGCACCATACGGAGGCGGATACGCTGGATAAGGTCGATCCGGTGGAGTTCAACAAGAATGCCGCGATGCTGGCGGTGGAGGCGTATGTGCTGGCCGATATGGACGGGCGGCTGGCCGGGCACAAGGTGACGATGCGCGAGTAGAGGCTGGGTGAGTTTGAAGCGGCTGTCCGGAGGGATTCGGATGGCCGTTTTTTAGTTTGGTGGTGGGGCGGCGGAGGGTGGGACGGGTTTGCCGCTGGCGGTGAAGGGCTCCATGAGTTCGATGCGGGTGCCGTCGGGATCGAAGAGGTTGACCTGACGCTGGCCGTTGACGCCGGTGTGGGGGGCGAGGGGCTTGGCGTAGGTCTTGTAGGCGGGGCTGGCTTCGAGGCGGGTGATGGATGTGGCGAGGTTAGGGACGGAGAGGGAGACGTGTTCGCTGACGCCGCGCTGGTTGGGTGGGGGGAGATCGCGGTAGAGCATGAACTCGACGTAGTCGTTGCCGTCGGGGACGCGCATGTCGATCCAGCTTAGCTCTTTGCCGTTGGAGCTGCCGCGCCAGAACTCGTGGAAGCCGAGGATGTCGCCGTAGAAAGCCATGGCTTTCTGGCTGTTGCCGACGAGGAAGCCGAGGTGGTAAATGGAATCGGAGATGCGGGCGGCGGGTAGGAATTTGCCTGCGTTTTTGGCTTCCATGCCGTCGGGCTGGGGCTCGACGAACTCGACCAGGGTGCCGTCGGGATCTTTGATCTCGAAGTTGCGTTCGCCGGTGCGGCCTTTGCCGACCTTGCTGTCTACGGGTATGCCTCGGGAGGCGAGGTAGAGGCGCATCTGCTCGGCGTTGGAGACGATGAAGGCAATGTGGCTGAGGTAGCCGGAGCCTGCGGGGGGCTTCTGGTTGAAGAGTTCGATGTGCTGGTGGTCGTTGATCTTAATGAAGGCGATGCTGACTGTGCCGTCGGGGTTCTTGAGGTCGTAGGCGTCGTCGTAGCCGAGGAGGCCGTGCCAGAAGTCGAGGGCGGCGGGGAGGCTGGAGACGAAGAAGCCGGCGTGGGAGATGCCGAGGATGTTTGGGCGCTGGGGTGGAGTTTGGGCGAAGAGTGGGGTTGAGAGGAGTAGGGCTGCCAGGGTGAGGAACTTCTTCATGCTGGGGATTGGTTCCTTTCTTTGCGGTGAGGGTTTGTTGAGGGCGGCTGGATTGCCGCGGCGTGATGGCTAGAGCAACCCAAGTGCAGAGGCAACCGCAGATCCCTCCGCTGCGCTGCGGGATGATAAACAAGAGGACAAACAAAAGAGACGAGTGAGAGCTTTGGTTTAGTCGATGTCGAAGCTGACGCCCTGGGCTAGTGGGAGGTCGGTGCCGTAGTTGATGGTGTTGGTGGCGCGGCGCATGTATTGCTTCCAGGCGTCGGAGCCGGATTCGCGGCCTCCGCCGGTCTCTTTTTCGCCGCCGAAGGCTCCGCCGATCTCCGCCCCGGAGGTGCCGATGTTGACGTTGGCGATGCCGCAGTCGGAGCCGACGGCGGAGAGGAACTGCTCGGCTTCGCGGAGGTTCAAGGTGAAGATGCTGGAGGAGAGGCCCTGGGGGACGTCGTTATGGAGGCGGAGGGCTTCGGGGAGGTCGGAGTATTTGAGGACGTAGAGGATGGGGGCGAAGGTCTCGTGTTTGACGATGTCGGTCTGGGTGGGGATTTCGACGAGGGCGGGGCGGACGTAGAAGGCTTCAGGATCTTCAGTGTTGATGCGTTCGCCTCCGGTGATGACGGCTCCGTCGGCGCGGGCGGCGTCGAGGGCCTGCTGCATGGCGTTGCAGGAGCGCTCGTCGATGAGCGGGCCGACGAGGGTATTGGGCTCGCGGGGGTCGCCGATGTTGACGGAGGCGTAGACCTTTTTCAGCCGGGGGATGAGTTTGTCGTAGACGTCCGTGTGGACGATGAGGCGGCGGAGGGTGGTGCAGCGCTGGCCGGCGGTGCCCATGGCGGAGAAGGCGATGGCGCGGAGGGTGAGGTCGAGGTCGGCGGTGGGGGCGACTATGGCTGCGTTGTTGCCGCCGAGTTCGAGGATGGCTCGGGCGAAGCGGGAGGCGAGGCGCGGGGCGACGGCGCGGCCCATGGCGGTGCTGCCGGTGGCGGAGACGAGGGGGATGAGGTGAGAGTCTACGAGCTGCTGGCCTACGGCGGCGTCTCCGATGAGGAGCGTGGCAAGGCCTTCGGGGACGCCGCCGAACTTTGCCGCGGCGCGGTCGAAGATGGCCTGGGTGGCGAGGGCAGTGAGGGGAGTCTTTTCGCTGGGCTTCCAGACGACGGCGTTGCCGCAGACGAGGGCAAGGGCTGTGTTCCAGCTCCAGACGGCGACGGGGAAGTTGAAGGCGGAGATGATGCCGGTGACGCCGAGGGGGTGCCAGGTCTCCATCATGCGGTGACGGGCGCGCTCGGAGGGGACGGTGAGGCCGGCGAGCTGGCGCGAGAGGCCGGCGGCGAAGGTGCAGATGTCGATCATCTCCTGGACCTCGCCGAAGCCTTCGGAGAGGAGCTTGCCGGTCTCGATGGTGACGAGGCGGCCGAGGGAGTCGATGTTGGCGCGAAGCTCTTCGCCGAGGAGGCGGATGAGTTCGCCGCGCTTGGGGGCGGGGACGGTGCGCCATTCGAGGAAGGCAAGATGGGCCTGGGCGATGGCTTCGCTGGCGGCGAGGGGGGTGATGCGGGGGATCTGGGCGATGATCTCGCCGGTGATGGGGGTGCGGACGGTGAGGTCGCCACTGGTGCAGGCGGATTTGCTTACGCCGAGGTGGGCGAGGATGGATTCGACTTCTTGTTTGATCGTCATGGCTGGCATGGTTAGCGTAGACGTTGGGAATGGCCGGTGGCAAATGGGAGAGGTTTCGGCGGGAGTGAAAATTCATCGGATATAAATCGTGTCTTATTGTACGGACACCAAGTTGTTTCATATTGGGAGGCCAAGCAGATGCCTTTCGGTCGCGGGAGCGATGAGTCAGTTTCGTGTGGTAGGGTGAAGGACGCAAGACTCTGCCTGTAGCTGCATTCGTGTTAAAGACGAAGCAATGCGTACCTGTGGAGAGCGTCTGTTTTTTTCTGGCCTTGTTCGCTGTCCCTACCTTCCTCCTTGACCTGGTTTGTTGCGTGCACCAGACGATCCTAAGGAGATCTTTCGTGAAACCTATGCTGTCTTTTGTCGTTCTCGCTGTCTTGTGCTGTGCAGCCCCTCTGAATGTGAAGGCGCAGAGCTCCGCCGCTGGTGCCGATGTGTCGGTCAATCGCCAGCAAGCCACTATCACCGAAGTTCCAACGCCTTCTACCTTCAGTCTGCCGCAGGGTGTTGACATCGCCGGCGACGGCAGCATCTGGTACGCCGAGACGAGTGCAGGCAAGATCGCACAGCTGAAGGCGAATCAGACGAGCGCGGAGTTTGCCATACCCAACGGAGGCCAGCCGGTTACCGTGAAGATTGCTGCGAACGGCATCTGGTTTACCGATGGATCGAATCATGCGATCGGTCTTCTGAATCCGACGACGGGGAGCGTCGAGGAGTATGCGATTCCGTCTGGCGGGTCGCCGCTGTTTCTGCAGCTGGCGCAGGATGGGAGCAAGTGGTTCTCGGAGACAACAGGCGTGGGCCGCTTGACGCCCAATGGCGTGATCACCGAGTGGATGGTTGCACTGGAGCATCCGGACGATAACATTGAACAGCTCAGCATCGACGCGGCGGGCAACATCTGGTTTGTGGAGCGAAACTTCGATGGTGCGGGAGCGGCGGGGACGAACAAGGTCCGCAGGCTGAACCCAAACACGAGTGTGATCAGCACCTACCTGGTGCCGACCTTTGGCGGGAATCCGGCTGGCGTGCAGGCGAATGCCAATGGTACGGTTTGGGTGTCGGAGTACTATGCGAATGCATTTGCGCTGCTGTATCCGCAGTTGGCGCCGCATAGCGACGAGGTGGTCTCGCCTGGTTCACGCGATGCCAGCAAGAGTGGCGTGACGGTGCGGTCGGCCGGCTCGGGTCCTGCGACGGGTGTGCAGACTGCTGTGGCTCCTGCCAATGCGGTGGTGCGGCCTCGCCTGACGCTGGGGTGGATCGAATATACGATTCCGACGGCCAACGCTCTGTCTGAGGATATGCGTATCGACCGGCTGGGACGGGTCTGGTTCGAGGGAGACTCCGGTCTGCTTGGAGTACTGAATCCATATATTGGCTCGTTCACGGAGTACACGATTCCTTCGGCCGATAGCGGGTACTACGATATTGCGCTGGACCAGAACAAGCAGGAGCTTTGGTTTACGGAGGCGGGTGTCTTCGCGCCGGTAACGACGAAGATTGGACATCTGAACGTCACTCTGCCGTAAGCGCAACGCTGCGATCTGGCTTAGGTACTCCCTCCTAGTATTTGTTGTGCAAAGTCTTCTAAACAGGGACTTTAGGTTTGGACCTTGGTGTAAAGTCTTCCGCTGTCGGGGTCTTGCTTGCAAAGTCCTGATTGGAAAGAAGAAAGCCCCGACGCCTAGGCATCGGGGCTTTCTTCTTCCTTATTTAATTATACGGGTTGGGGTGGGGTAAGTACGCAAGGGATATGTAGATGATAATGAATGGTTTAGAAGTTTGTGGGGCTTGACAGGATTGGAGGGCGGCACGGGTGGGGCAGAGGATTCAAGCGGGCGGGCCTAGTCTTTATGTGCGCGATGATGTTCGGTGAGGCCGCGGGCTTTGCGCGTTAGTCGGGGTGGGCGGCGAGGAACTTTTTATAGGAGCGGTCGAGGGAGTTCATGAAGGCGTCGACCAGGGTGAGTTGGCCCTGGAGGACTTCGATCTTTTGCTTGATGTCGCGGGCCTGGTTGTCGGGTAGAGAGTCCTTTTCGCCGACGTTCATGAAGGGCGCGAGGCTGATGATGGCGTCGCGGGCGGCCTGCTTTTCGGCGTCGAAGAGCTCGGCCTGGGTGGTGTAGATGTCGGCGTACTCCTCGGCCCGGGCGTAAGGCATATAGGAGAGTGCGGTGGTGGACTGAGCGGTTCGCCAGCTTACGTCGTCGAAGGTCTGGAGGCCGGAACCGATCGACATGCTCGAGTGTTCGGGGTCCTTGTGGTTCTGGATGATGTATTTGAGGACTTCGATGTCGTGTTTGAGCTGGTCTTGGTTCTTGTGCAGCGCGGCGAGTGCGTCGGGCAGGCCTTTGGCGTTGCTTTCGATCTCGGCGTGGAGGCTGGCTTCGGCCTCGTGGACGAGGTGGCGGTGGTGCTGCCACTCGACGCAGCCTTCGAGGCCGAGAGCGATGAGTAGGCCGATGGTGATGGTGAAGAGATGAAGCAGAAAATCGCGCCAGCCATGCATGGGTTCATGGGGAGGGTGTACATCGAGCACCGGGGGGACCTCGTCGAGTTTCACTTTGGACTAGCGTAGCAAATCGGCGACGCGGTTTGTGTCCGGGAGTGGTTTAAAGCGGCTGAATGGAATCAGTGGGATAGAGCTTGTGAAAAAGATTGAGGAGTACTTGATGCGGAGTTGAGGACATGGCGGCGGCGTGGGAGCTAGAAAAAGTGCAGATGGCGCGGGGGCTAAGGGTCTTCGCTACTGTCTGCCGGCAGTCTTCGCTGTCGGCAATCGAAAGATCAGGAGCTTACTATGACGAGCCATGAAGCCGTACCGACCGGGGCTGCAGCGAGCCCTCCTTGCACGGGAATCTTCTGTGCGCCGCACTATCTTGTGAAGGTGTTGCTGGTTGCACTTTTTGTAGGCCTAGCTGGAAGCTGGGTTTACTGTAAAGCCGGTCAACCGACGACGATGGAATCGTCCCTGGATATGTCAGACGTGCCTACGATGGCGTCGACTTTCTAGTGCGGAGTTCTTAGTGGTATAGGTCAATGCCTTCCCGAAGCCCCAGGTCTCAGAAGCGAGACCTGGGGCACCCAAACTCCACCTCTCTCTCCCTTTGAGAACTCTGCGCTAGGTCTGCCGATTCGCCTGGGCGAGGAGTTCGGCGAGGTGGATGGGTTTGGCGTTGGTGTTCTGGGTGATCTGTTCGGCGCAGCTGAAGCCGTCGCTGAGGATGATGGCTTTGGTGTTGGCGCGGACGGCGGGGAGGAGGACGCGGTTGGCTAACTTTTGCGAGAGATCGTACTTGTCTTTTTCGAAGCCGAAGGGACCGGCCATGCCGCAGCAGCCGGAGTCGAGGAGTTCTATGTCGGCGCCGGTGGCGTAGAGGATGGCGAGCTCGTCGGTCATGGACATGGTGGCGCGGTGGTGGCAGTGGCCGTGGACGATGATCTTGCCGTCGAGCTGCGGGGGGCGGTAGTGGGGGGCGTGTTTGACGAGGAACTCGCTGAGGAGGAGGGTCTGGCTGCGGAGTTTTTGCGCGCGGGGATCGTTGGGGAGGAGGTTGGTGAGTTCGTCGCGGAAGACGGAGGCGCAGGAGGGTTCGAGGACGACGATGGGGGTGCCGGCTTGGAGCTGCGGGGTGAGGGCATCGAGGATCTTGAGGAGGTAGTCTTTGGCGGTGTCGAGCATGCCGAAGTCGTAGAGGGGACGGCCGCAGCAGAGATGTTGCGTGGGGAGGGTGACGCGGAAGCCGGCGGTGGTGAGGACCTGGTGGGCAGCGCGCATGGCGGAGGGGTGGAAGTAGTTGTTGAAGGTGTCGGCCCAGAGGAAGACCTCGGGCGCTTCGGCGGGGAGGGGGTTGCGACGGTCGTTGCGGCGGCGTGGGTCGCGGGCGAGGCGGCGGTCGGGGGTGAAGGGTTTGGAGAAGCGGGGGAAGGTCCGGTTGGGGTGGATGTGGAGGATTTTTTTGATGACGGTGCTGATGACGGGGGCGTTGTTAATGGCGTTGACGAGGTGCGGAGCGTAGGAGGCGAGGCGGGCGAAGACGTCGATGCGTCCGAAGGCGTAGTGGCTCCAGGGGCGGGACTCGTTCTCGTAGTGGTGGGCGAGGAACTCGGCTTTGTAGGTGGCCATGTCGACGGAGACGGGGCACTCGGACTTGCAGGCTTTGCAGGCGAGGCAGAGGTCGAGAGATTCTTTGACCTGCTTGTTCTTCCATTGGTCGGGGAGGACTTCGCCTTGCATCAACTCCCAGAGGAGGTGCGCGCGGCCGCGGGTGGAGTGGAGCTCCTCGCCGGTGGCCATGAAGCTGGGGCACATGGAGCCGGCGTCGGTCTTGCGGCAGGCTCCGACGCCTACGCAGCGGAGGTTGGCGGAGGCGAAGGAGCCATTGTCTTCCGCGAAGGCGAAGTGGGTCTTGGGCTGCCAGGGGTTGTAGTCGGCGCCGAGGCGGAGGTCTTCGTGGGGCTGGTGGGCGTCGATGAGCTTGTTGGGGTTGAGGCGGTTGGTGGGGTCGAAGACGTGCTTGAAGGTGCGGAAGGCTTCCATGAGTTCGGGGCCGAACATCTTGGGGAGGAGTGCGCCACGGGCCTGTCCGTCGCCGTGTTCGCCGGAGAGGGAGCCGCCGTGGGCGAGGGCGATGTCGGCGGCGCGGTCCATGAACTGGCGGAACTTGAGGATGCCGGATTCGGTTTCGAGGTCGAAGTTGTGGCGCATGTGGACGCAGCCCTGGCCGAAGTGTCCGTACATGGCGCTGCGGTAGTTGAACTCCTTCATGAGGGCGGCGATCTGGCGGAGGTAAGAGCCGAGTTGGGTGGGATCGACAGCGGCGTCCTCCCAGCCTTCCCAGCCGGTGCCTACGCCGGGGATGAAGGCGGTGGCGCCGAGGCCGGACTCGCGGATGTGCCAGACGCGCTTGGCTTCGGCGGAGGTGTAGATGCGGGCGGTGGGTTCGGGGGTGAGGGTTTTGAGGTAGGCGGCGAGGGCGCGGGCTTTCGCGTTGGCTTCGGGCTGGGTGGCGGCACCGAACTCGACGATGAGGAAGCCGTCGCCGGGGGGGAGGAGGGCGAGGTCGTCGAGGGATTTTTGCTTGCGGCGGAGGGCGTCGAGGAGGTAGCCGTCGATGCCTTCGAGGCCGATGGGTTTGAACTCTAGGATGTGGGGGACGTGGTCGGCGGCGAGGAAGACGTCGGGGAATCCGATGCCGATGAGGGTGCGGCACTGCGGGCTTTGGACGAGCTGGAGGGTGGCGCTGAGGATGATGGCGCAAGTGCCTTCGCTGCCGACGAGGGCGCGGGCGAGGTTGAAGTTATTTTCGGGGAGGAGCTCGTCGAGGTTGAAGCCGGAGACGCGGCGGGGGATACGGGGAAATCTTTCGCGGACCTGCGCGGCGTAGGTGTCGCGGAGGGTTTTGAGGGTGGCGTAGATCTCGCCTGTGCGGCCGCCGGCTGCGATGTGGGTTTCGAGTTCGGTTTCGGTGGTGGGGCCGACGGTGAGGCGGGTGCCGTCGTAGAGGAGGAGGTCGAGTGAGGCGATGTTGTCGACGGTTTTGCCGCCCATGAGGCCGTGGACGCCGCAGGAGTTGTTGCCGATCATGCCTCCGATGGTGCAGCGGCTGTGGGTGGCGGGGTCGGGGGCGAAGGTGAGGTTGAACTTTTCTGCGGCGTCGCGGACGCGGTCGAGGACGATGCCGGGTTGGACTTTGACGGTGCGATTAGTCACGTCGATTGCGGACATGCCGTTCATGTACTTGGAGAAGTCGAGGACGACGGCGAAGTTGCAGCCCTGGCCGGCGAGGGAGGTTCCGGCGCCGCGGGTGAGGATGGGGGCGTTGAAGCGGCGGCAGAGGTCTACGGTGGCGGCGACGTCTGCTTCGTCGCGGGGGATGACGACGCCGATGGGGATGTGGCGGTAGTTGGAGGCGTCGGTGGCGTAGAGGGCTTTGGAGGCGGGGTCGAAGCGGACTTCGCCGCGGATGGTCTGGCGGAGCTGGGCTTCGAGGTCTTCGGATGCAGTGAAGGTGTCGTGTGCGCGGGCGTGGGAGCTGGGCAGGACGACGAAGGGTGAGGTGGACATATTGCCTTCACTATACGGCTGTCGATGAAGAGTTTAAAGCAGGAGGTGAAAAGGCAATGATGATGATTCAGCTACTTTGCGTTGGCTGCGGTCTTCGGGAGGGTCGAAGTTTTTGGCTGGTGAAACAAGCTTATGTCGATCGAGTCTGCCATTGCTTTGTATCCGGCGTCGTTGGGATGGAGGTGGTCGCCGGAGTCGTACGCGGGATTGAATGCGGCCGGCTTCAGTGGATCGCGTGTGGCTTTGTCGAAGTCGATGACGCCGTCTACGACGCCTGCTGTGCGGTACCAGTGATTGACGGCGATGCGCGTCTGCTCGCCTTTTTCTGAAAAGATTTCGGAGCCGCTGTAGGGGGTGAGAGTCGCGGCGAAGACGGTGATGCCGTGGGCGTGGGCGCGCTCCACGAGCTGGGTGATGCCGACGATGAGGTCTTCGGCGGAGGCGTCTTCGGAGGGTTCTTCCCAGTTGATGTCGTTGATGCCTTCGAGGAGGATCAGGTAGCGTGCGCCGCTCTGCGCGAGGACATCGCGATCGAAGCGGGATATGGCGGCCTGGCCGAGTTCGGCGCGCAGGATGCGGTTGCCGATGATTCCCTGATTCAGGACGGCGGCCTGTGCCGTGACGGGATTTTTTTGCAGGCGGTCGGCGAGGTAGTCCGGCCAGCGATGATTGGCGTCGCTGGTCGAGGCGTTGCCGTCGGTAACGGAGTCGCCAAGAGTGACGATGGCGAAGGCGCCTTTATGAGAACGCACGTCGATCCCTTTGACGAAGATCCAGGCGGGTGTTGTGCGGGCGTTCTCCATTTTGAGAGCTTTGGTGGCATCGCCCTTTGCCACGTAGTTGGTCGATGAGGCGAGGAAGTGGCAGGTGCGGATTGGGATCGCCTGATCGGGAAGGTAGAGGCTTACCGTGAGGCTGGAGAGCGCAGGGATGTTCATAGGGACTTCGTCGCTGAGCATGAACCCGCCTGCGGGAATGCTTGTGGAGGGGCGGCCGCCGAAGGTCAGCTCATGATCGGAGGCTGGCGTTATGGCTCCGTTGCCGGAGCTCAGGGCAATACGGGCGGAGCCTACCAGAAGCTGAGTGGTGCCGAATTCGTTGGTCAGCTTTACGCGCAGGCCTTTGCCGCCGATGCTGGTGCGTATGACGTTGCGGTAGGTTGAATCGCCGGCGGGCTGGTCTGGTTTTGTGGGGCAGGCCATGGGGGAGGCGGACCAGGTTCCGACCCAGTCTGTGGTGGGCGTGTGAGCGGCAAAAGCGGGGAGGAATGACAGGCAGAGGATGTTTGCGGTTATTGCTTTGAGGATCGTCATGCTTTGTGGCATGTTTTCGTGCTTCTCCGGTGTATGATCGCGACCGTTCCACTATACGGCTTCGAGTGGCCGAGTTTGAAGGAGGTGTCGCCGACGTGGGCGTTTGAGCTTGGTAGGACGACGAAGGGTAAGGCAGACATAGGGCTCACTGTACGGGGTGAGACCTATGTCTGAAGGGGAGGAATCTTCGGAGCCAACCTGTTTTCGTCGAATGCTTACAGCGTGTTCAGCCATCCCAGATGGGCTTTTACGAGCACCGCGGTCTGATGGGCAAATTGTTGGTACGGTGCGGAGCCGCCCTCTGCCTCCTGGATAAACAATCCTTCATCCTTGTTGTGAATCTGCTTCATGTCCGTGATGTAGTACGCATCGAAGCGATCCGGTGGGACTGCTTTCAGATCGGCCAGACGCTTGGAGAACTCGGGGTTCAGTCCAGGTGCGATGACTACGCCTGTCGCGCCCGCGATGTCTCTCAGCGCACCGTTCACGGCGTCATGATCATGTGACTCCAGGACACCGAAGTTCTTTACAAATGGAGTTACTCCGCGCATGGCAGCGATCTTGCCTGCTTCGACTTCATATCGCCCTCCCTGGGACACCTTAGCTACAAAGTCCCGGTCGGCCTGCGAGGCGGGTGGGGCGGCTAACAGTGTTGTCGCGTACATGAGGCCTGCCGCCATCACTGCCAGTGTTGCTTTAGCGTTCCGTCGCTGCATTATTCTCTCCTGAGTTTCTATCGACTATCCAGTTTGTTAGATGCCGAGTTGTTGCTCGGGAGAGAGACACAGCATTTCGGAGGGATGAAATCAGGTATTGGCGGTCATCTTGAAGATGGCTTGTGCGTTGCTGCTGTCGAAGCTGAGGTCGAGTTTTTGTTTGCCGTCTTCTTCGGGAAGCGGGAGGCGGGTGATGAACTCGTAGAAGGAGCCGTTGACCTCTTTCTGGATGAGGCCGTCGGGGGTGCGGAAGTTGCGCTGGACGCGGGCGGCGAGGTAGGCGGTTTGGCGGACGCGGCCGGACTGGGAGGTTTCGACGGCGGCCTTCATGGGCTGACCGAGGGCCTTCTGTTCTGCGGCGAGCTGGTCGACGTCGGGGACTCGGTCGGTAGCGTGGTTGAAGGCGCTTCCTTCGGTGGAGATCCAGGCCATCTCGGGGGATTCGGCGAGGAGGATCTCGTAGTCGGCGAGGGTGGGTTCGGTGTGCTGGCGGGCGAAGACGGAGACGAGGGTGGGGAGTAGCTTTGCGGCTTCGTCGACGGAGAGGGAGCCGTTGGTGTGGAGCTTTTCGAGGAGTTCCTTGGCTTCGGGGGTGACGGGATCTTTGGAGGTGGAGGTGATGCGCTGGACGGCGGCCTGGAACTCGGGGGAGAAGCGCTCAGGGTGAAGCTCGCTGATGAAGAACTGGGCGATGTCTTCGGGATAGTCGGCCTGGGCGTGGGAGCGGCCGGTCATCTTGAGGCGCTCGAGGGGGTACTCGCCGTTGAGGGCGTAGCCAAGGGGGCGAAGGATGCGGGTGATGGACTCCTGACCGGCGGGGAGAGCGCCCATGCCGGCGAGGGCGACGGTGCGGACGGCGCCGTGGTCATGCATGACGGTCTTGCCGTCGCGGATGCAGTGTTCTACGTAGGTTTTGGCGGCGGGGACGCGGGCGAGCAGATCTTCAAAGAGGAGCATGTTGAGAGCCTGCGCGACTGCGGCGCGGGAGACTTTGGGGCCGGGGTCGGCGGCGATCTCAGGGTGGATGACGAGGACCTTGAAGAGCTTGTCGGTGCGGTCGGAGCCGATGAGTTTGGTGAGAGTCTCGCGTAGGACGCTGGTGTCTGTGCTCATGTTCTGTTTCCCTTCTATTCCCCGTGGTGCCGGTGTGAATGGCGTCGGCCATAACATCATCGTCAATGGGAGGGAGTATGTAAAGGCGGAGGGTATTTATGTTGTTTGAAGAGGCTGGGATTGCTTGGTTGGGTGGGGGTTTATGCGAGGGTTGCGCTGAAGGCAAGCAGGTATGCGTCCTGCATAGGTGCGGCTGCGAGTTGCATGCCGGTTCCGAAGGCTGCGCCGATGTGTTCTCCGGAGAGGACGACGGCAGGTAGACCGGCGAGGCTGACGGGTGTGGTGTAGCGCAGGATGTTTTTGCGGGCGGCGGATTGGTCTTGCCCGGCGTGGAGTTTGCTTACGGGAGCGCAGGGGAGGATGAAGAAGTCGACTTGCTGGAAGAGTAGGGACATCTGTGAGCGGAAGGCTTCGAGGCGTTGATGCAGGGGGGCGAGTTGATCGCTGGTGAGGGATGCGCCCCAGGTGAGACGTTCGGCGATGGCGGGTTCGAAGTGGAGGAAGTTGCCGGTGTGGATGAGGGCGGCTTCGCTGGCCTGGATGGGGGCGAAGATCTCGAGGCTGTCGGACCAGAAGACGGTATCGATGGGGGAGAGGATGGCTCCGTGCTGGGTGAGGCGCTGCTTCCATGCTGTGTAGGCTTCGAGGACCTCGGGCTCGCAGTCGTGGAGGAAGGCTTCGCCGACGCAGCCGATGCGCGGGCGGGTCGGAGTGGGGGCGGATGGGATGTCGAAGATGGCGTTGGCGAGGGCGGGGGCGTCGCGCAGATCGCGGAAGAGAAGACCGAGGGTGTCGAAGGAGGGAGCGAGGTGGGCCGCGCCTGCCCAACGCTCTTGGCCGCGACTGACGGCGCGGGAGGAGCGGTAGCCGGCGAGTCCGGAGAGCGCAGCGGGAACGCGGACGGAGCCGCCGGTGTCGGTTCCGATGGCGGCGAGGGCTGAGCCTTCCTGCACACTGGCGGCGGATCCGCTGGAGGATCCTCCGGTGAGCAGGGTGGCGTCGCGTGGCTGGAGGCAGTCGCCGTAGTCGACGTTTTCGCCGGTGATGCCGTAGGCGAGTTGATGGAGGTGGGTCTTGCCGGTGAGGATGGCACCCGCGTCGAGGAGGCGCTGCGCTACCCAGGAGTTTTTCGTCGCGACGGGATTGTGTTGGGCGTAGAAGCGTGAGCCGCAGGTGGTGATGGTGCCTACGACGTCGAAGCAGTCCTTGATGGAGATGGGGACGCCGTAGAGTGCTGGACGAGCGGTAGGTTGTGGGAAGAGACGGGTAAGCTGGTCGGCGCGTTGGAGGGATTCATTCGCGAAGTAGGTCAAGTAGATATTGCGGGAGGCGTTGCTGTTGGCTTTGCTCGCGGAGTTTGCTGCGACTTCGCTGGGATTCGTGGTTTCGGCGGCGAGTACGCTGCGCAGAGACTGGAGTGGAGAGATGGTTTCGGTCATGGCGAGGAACCTATCTGGTTAGAAGGAGCTGTCTGGGTGTTGGATGGATTGTATTGTGCCGCGTGCGTGCGGTGGTGGACTATTCGGTTGCGACGGGTTCCGGCATGGCCAGGTAGAGAAGGATGATACCGAGGATGACGAAGATGCGGAAGGCAGTCTCCTCACCGTTCCATGTCTTCGATTGCCACATGAGGAACCATTCGCCGCCGACGCTGATGAAGGCTGTAAACCACATCAGCATCCCGAAGACGAGGGTGAGGATAGCGAGCGACTTTGCCTGATGAAAATGCGCGGCGGAGAGGTTGGCTGCGCGGAGCATCCTGATGCCGGACCACCAGAGAGGATGGCGGTGACGGTCTCCCAGGCGATGATGAGGAGGTAGAAGAGGGTGTGGATGGCGGGGCGATCGATCTCGCGCCACATGCCGTGGTTGCCGGGGAAGGTCGAGTCCATCGTGAGAGTGTGGCGGACGAACTGGAAGTTGGAGTTGTAATCTGTCGCGTTGTTGAAGACGACGAGCGTGTAGAAGAAGGCCACGGAGAGGATGAGGAGAGCCTTCGAGATCCGTATCGGCATCAGTGAGCTTCCGCGGAGAAGGTCTGGAAGTAAGCCTGAAGTGCTTTGGCAATGGCGTCGTCGAAGCTGGGATTGGGCGGCATGGAGGCGTTCGGATCGATTGACTTCGGGTCGCGGACGAGACGTTCGAACGTGGCTGGCGAGGTAGCGGCGCGGGTGCCTAGTGTCTGCCAGGTTCTGTCGGCTTTGGTGCCGCCGGTGCTGTTCATGTTGTGACAGCGGAGGCAGTCTTGCTTTGCGATACGGTAGCCTGCGTCGATCTCGGGGGTGGAGGCGTAGTTGGCGGATGGAGCGATGGCGCCGAAGACGAGTGGTGAGGAGTTGAAGTCCAGGCCCGCGATGACTGCGGGGATCTGGGGCATCTCGTCGTAGGAGAGAACCTTGAACGATGGCGTGAAGGAGGCGTGGGTGATGAAGTACGTGCCGGGGCTCTTGTTGTGTGTCTTCTTTGCCCATGTATTTACGGGCAGGCCATTAATCTTGAGGGCTAAGATGGGGCGATGCTGCTGCGTGTATTCGCGGGAGAAGTGAGCGTGGTAGCGATCGGAACAGATGGCGACGATGAGATCTGCGCCGGGCAGAGCGCCGAGAGATTGGGCGAGTACGTCAAGATAGATGCCGGTGATGACGACCTTCTGGCGGGGAAGCTCGGTGAAGTTATCGTCGGGCTGGATGGGGATAGTCACGGTGGGGAGTTTGAGGAGATGTTTGTAAGAGATGTATCGGACGGCGCCTGGCGTGATGCCGGCGATCATTCCGGTGATCTGAAGGTCTGTTGCGGAGCTGCGCTTGGATTGAAGAAGGGCTCCGCTGGAAGGGCGTCCCGCAGCGAGCAGGGCACAGCACACAACGAAGACGATAACCGACTTCACTCGGGGCATGACTCAGACTATCGTGGATTCTCTTTTCGACAAGAAGAAAGGAGATGCGTTTTTTGACGTGATAAAGTACGGCGCATGCATATCGAAAAAACGATTCTGGAAGCGGGTTTGAGTCTGCCGTCTGCGCCGTCCCCAGGTGGCAACTATGTTCCGGCGAAGACGGTGGGGAAGCTGGTCTATCTCTCGGGTGTTATCTCTGCGGATAGCAGCGGCGTGATTACGGGCAGGGCCGGCGATGATTGCGGAGTGGAAGAAGGATATGCTGCGGCGCAGACCTGCGTGTTGCTGCATCTGGCGGTGCTTCGGCAGCATCTTGGATCGCTGGATAAGGTGAAGAGTATTGTGAGCGTCAATGGATACGTGAACGCTGTTGCGGGATTCGCAGATTCGCCGAAGATCATCAACGGCGCATCGGACCTGCTGGTGAAGGTGTTTGTGGAGGCGGGGAAGCATGTTCGTGCGGCAGTCGGGGTGAGTGCTCTGCCGCGGAATGCTCTGGTGGAGCTGCAGATGGTTGTGGAGATCGAATAAGCGCTGCTATTGCAGCAGCGAGAGAATGCCGGTGAGTGGGATGCGGACCCAGGTGGGCCGGTTGTCGAGTTCGTAGAGAAGTTCATAGAGTGACTTCTCTAACAGGTAGGCGTTGAGTAGAAGTTGCGCCTGCGCGGGTTTGGGGAGGAGTTGCGAACCTGCGGTGTCGATGGCGAGCTTGTAGGCGCGGAGGAATTCGGTGGAGACGGCGTTCTGCCAGAGCGTGGCCCAGGGCTCCAGGTTTTTGGCGTCGTCCGGGCGACGTTGGGCGAAGGTGTTGAGTGCGGCGTTGGCGGCGTAGCTGAAGGAGCGCAGCATGCCTGCGACATCTTTGAGCGGAGACTGTTTGGCGCGGCGTGCGGTGAGGCTGCGCGCGGGTTCGCCTTCGAAGTCGAGGATGACGAAGTCGCTGCGTGAGCGCAGGACCTGGCCGAGATGATAGTCGCCGTGGATGCGGATGCGCTGTCCGGCTTCGGAGGGTGTGGCAGAGGCGATGGCTCGGGCGCGGGAGAAGATCTGGATGCGACGGCTGAGAAGAAGCGCGGCGTTGTCGGCGGTGACCTCGTTGAGCTGAGACATGGTGCGCCTGAGGACTTCGAGGGTGCGGGTGAGCTGCGTGTCGATTCGATCCGCCTCAGCGACGAGATCGGTGGTGATGAAGGACTCGGCTGCGAAGGCGGGATTTGTAGTAGGGGTTGCGAGGGCGAGGTGCATCTCGGCGGTGCGACGGCCCAGCAGGCAGGCGGCGTCGAGGTAGAGTGCGGCGTGTTCGCGCGCGAGGGTTGAGGTTTTATCTTCAGCGATGAGGTTTGGGACTGTACCGAGGTCCTGCGGAGTTGGCAGAGTGGCTACCGCATCGTAGTAGTGGGAGAGCTCGTCGAGTGTCCACTGCCAGCCGTCGCCTTCGTTTTCGACGAGGCCCTGCAGCATGGCTATCGTGGTCGGTTCGCCGTCTTCTGATTTGAGTGTGATGTCGCCGAGGAAGGGAGCGATGCGGTTGAAGTGCGCGGTTTCGGTGAGGAAACGGCCTATCTCGGTGTCGGGATTTTCTCCGGGTTCGAGACGCCGGAAGAGTTTCATGATGAGTTTTGCGTCGTAGAGGATCGATGTGTTGGATTGTTCGGCGGAGCCGGTGCGCGCGGGGAGCGGTTCGCTGCCACGTGCTTCGGCGAAGGCGCTGCTGCTGTGACCGACGAGAGTGCCGTTGCGGGTGGGGAGTTCTTCGTTGGCCTCGATGAGATGGAGGATGGCCTGACGAACGTCTTCGCGAGCTACAGCGTCGTGCAGGACTGCGGGGCCGTCGGGTGTGCTGACAGTTGCGATGATGTTGCCGGGGTCGGAGGCGCGGAGTGTGTCGGCGGCTTCTCCCGTGCTGATGGTGAGTGGTAGTTGATAGGTGTTGCTGGTGTCGTCGTCGTAGGTGAGCTGAAGGAAGACGAGAGCGGCGTTGAGGCTGGGCAGTTCTGCGAAGTCTAGTACTGCGACGGTCTTGATGGTCTTCGACTTCGCTCCGAACCAGCGTTGGTGAGGGAGATAGGTGATGAGGAGTTGCTGCAGAAGCGAAAGGCCAGGGCCGGTGAGGATGCCTTCGATGCCGTGGCTGAGCAGGGCGAGGATGGGCTCTTCTTCGGGAATCTGGACTGGTTGCGGCACCTCGGGCGCGGGTTGTAGTTCGAGCCAGAGGAAGGAGTAGGGCGCGAGCGTGAGCGGGTACGGCTGCGCGGTGATGGAAGGAAAGGTGACGTAGCCGAGCATCTCGACGGGAATCATGCCAACGAATTTGGTGAGGTCGAGCGATACGGGCTGCGAGAAACGCGAGAGGTTGGCGACGCAGAGGATGGTCTCGGTGTTGCCATTGGCCTCGTCGTCGTACTTGCGAATGTAGGCGAGGATCTTCCTGTTGTCGGGGTTGAGGAACTCCTGCGAGCCTCGACCGAAGACGTGAAAGAGCTTGCGGAGCGCGATCATGTTGCGCGTCCAGTGGAGGAGCGAGGACTGATCGGACTGCTGGGCTTCGACGTTAATGGACTGATAGCCCCAGATGGGATCCATGATGACGGGGAAGTAGAGCTGCGCGGGAACGGCCTTGGAGAAGCCGGCGTTGCGGTCGGAGTTCCACTGCATGGGGGTACGGACGCCGTTGCGGTCGCCGAGATAGATGTTGTCGCCCATGCCGATCTCGTCGCCGTAGTACATGATGGGCGTGCCGGGGAAGCTGAGGAGCAGGGAGTTGAGGAGTTCGATGCGGCGGCGGTTGTTGTCGACGAGTGGCGCGAGGCGCCTCCGGATGCCGACGTTGATGCGCATGCGGGCGTCGGCGGCGTAGGCGAGGTTCATGTAGTCGCGCTCGTCGTCGGTGACCATCTCGAGGGTGAGTTCGTCGTGGTTGCGGAGGAAGAGGCCCCACTGACAGTTCTCCGGGATGGCCGGGGTCTGGGCCATGATGTCCGTGATGGGGAGGCGGTCTTCCTGACGGAGTGCCATGTAGATGCGCGGCATCAGGGGGAAGTGGAAGGCCATGTGGCACTCGTCGCCGTCGCCGAAGTAGGGGCGGACGTCGGCGGGCCACATGTTCGCCTCCGCGAGTACAAGGCGATTCTCGTATTCGGCGTCGATGACGGCACGAATCTCTTTGATCTTGACGTGAGTCTCGGGCACGTTTTCGCAGCTGGTGCCGTCGCGTTCGACGAGGTATGGGATCGCATCGAGACGGAGGGCGTCGACGCCCAGGTCCATCCAGAACCGCATCGCGTTCAGCACCTCTTCCATGACGCGTGGGTTGTCGAAGTTCAGGTCTGGTTGATGCGAGAAGAAGCGATGCCAGTAGTACTGCTGCGCGACCTCATCCCAGGTCCAGTTGCTCTTCTCCGTGTCAGTGAAGATGATGCGGACGCCTTCGAAGAGTTTGTCGGTGTCGCTCCACACGTACATGTCGCGCTCAGGCGAACCCTTAGGGGCGCGGCGGGCGTTCTGAAACCATGGGTGCTGGTCGCTGGAGTGATTGATGACCAGCTCGATCATGACCTGCATGCCGCGATGGTGGGCGGCGTCGAGGAACTGTTTGAAGTCGTTGAGGGTGCCGTAGCTGGGGTTGACGTCGACGTAGTTGGCGATGTCGTAGCCGTCGTCGCGGAGGGGCGAAGGAAAGAAGGGAAGCAGCCAGAGGCAGGTGACGCCGAGGTCCTGGAGGTAGTCGAGTTTGGACATCAGGCCGGGAAAGTCGCCGATGCCATCTGCGTTGGAGTCCATGAAGGCACGAACGTGAATCTCGTAGATGATCGCGTCTTTGTACCAGAGGGGATCGGTGGCGCTGCCGGCTTTTTTCACTCTTGTTCCTCGTGCTGGAGAAGCTCTATATCTATGATGCCGACGAAGCTGGGTTGAGTGTAGTCTCACCGGCTGGCGCGGTGATAATTCGGAATACGTGTGCGGGCATGATATCCGGACGTAGGGCGACGTAGTTGCTGCGGTCGTGCCACTGGTACCGGATGCCGGTGAGGAGGTCTTGGATCTCGAAGTTGCCGTCGCGCGGGATCGCAAGCTGTTTGAGATCGAGGTCGATCCAGCCGGCCTGCTCCTGAGTGGGGTCGAGGTTGATCGCGACGAGGATGCGGTTGTCGCCGGCGGACTTGCTGTAGCAGAGGATGTTTGGATTATCGACGGGATGAAAGTGGAGGGAGCCGTCGCTTTGTAGTGCCTTGTTTTCGCGGCGAATGCGATTGATGCGAGTGACGAGCGGTGCGAGGCTGTAGTCCGCGGTACGGTCCCAGTGGCGGATCTCATACTTTTCGCTGTTGAGATACTCTTCGCTTCCGGGCTTGATGGGAGCGTTCTCGCATAGCTCGTAGGCGGGGCCGTAGATGCCGTAGTTTGCGCCCAGGGTTGCGGCGAGAAGGAGACGCTGCATGAAGGCTGGCCGTCCGCCTGTCTGGAGCGACCCGTGAAGGATGTCTGGCGTATTGGGCCAGATGTTGGGACAGAAGAAGTCTGTGACCGGTGGCTTGGTGATCTCTTCGAAGTACTGTTGCAACTCTGCCTTGGCGGTGCGCCACGTGAAGTAGGTGTAGGACTGGGTGAAGCCGGCTTTGGCCAATGAGTACATGACGTGAGGTCGCGTGAAGGCTTCGGCGAGGAAGATCACGTCGGGATTTTTCTTCTGGAGTTCGGCGATGCACCACTCCCAGAAGGGAAGGGCCTTGGTGTGTGGGTTGTCGACGCGGAAGATGCGGATACCTTGACGGATCCAGTAGGCGAAGACGTCGCGCAGGCCTTCCCATAGGCCGCGCCAGTCGGATGATTCAAAGTTGAGTGGATAGATGTCCTGATATTTCTTTGGAGGATTTTCCGCGTACTGGATGGTCCCGTCCGGACGGATGATGAACCAGTCGGGATGCTCTGTAACCCAGGGGTGATCGGGGGAGCATTGGAATGCGATATCGAGGGCGATCTCCATACCGGAGTCTTGGGCTGCGGCTACTAGAGCTTTGAAGTCGCGCAGGGTGCCGAGCTGAGGGAGGATGGATTTGTGGCCGCCCTCCTTCGCGCCGATGGCCCAGGGGCTGCCGAGATCGTTCTCGGTTGCGGTGACGTTGTTGTTGGGGCCTTTGCGAAATGCGGTGCCGATGGGATGAATAGGTGGAAGGTAGAGTACGTCGAAGCCCATCGCAGCGATGCTGGGGAGAAGCGCCTGCACGTCGGCGAAGGTGCCATGCCGAGTGGGATCGGGCGAGGTGGAGCGAGGGAAGAGCTCGTACCAGGTGGAGTAGCGTGCGCGCTCGCGGTCGACCCAGAGGTGCAGCTCCTGCGGATAGCGGGTGCACAGATTCAGATCGGGATACTTCGCGGCGACCTTGATGGTCTCTTCGTTGATGGGATCCGTATAAGTAGTATTTTTGCTTTCGGCCAGTTGGATGAGTGAGGCTGCGGCGCGCGACAGAAGCTGCTGGTCGGCACCCTTCGCGCGTTCGGCGACCTGTTTCAGGAGGATGGAGCCTGAACGCAGCGCAAGTGGGATGTCTTGCTGCGTTGCGGACGAAGTGACGTCTTCTGATGCTGGCTGCGCAGAGAGCCGCTTGCCAAGATCGTCTCGCCAGGTGTCGAAGTGATCGATCCAGGCTTCGAGGGTAAAGACCCATTCGCCTAATCTGTCGAGCGTGAAGCTGGCGGACCAGAGGTCGTTGGTGAGAGGGATGAGTGGGGAGGTCTTCCAGGTGTCTTCGCTGGCGTGACGGTAGAGCAGGTGGCCGGCTACATGATCGTGGCCGTCGCCGAAGACGGCTGCGGTGACAGTAACGACATCGCCGATTGTTCTCTTTGCGGGGTAGCGGCCGCAATCGACTTGCGGCTGGACTTCTTCTATGACGACACGTTTGCGGCCTTCGAAAGGTTTCATATCACCTGGGCATTTAAAGCAGGTCTGACTGCTTGGTTAGACGTACGGTCTGCGCTCACTCGCGCTGATTCACGCACGCATAAAACGGACGCGAATTCTCTAGTTCTCTTTAAAGAGATGCACGGTCTGCCAACCGCGTTTGCCGCAGGGGCGATGGAATGGGAAGGATTGATGACAGGCACATACCGTAGGCGGGTTGGGACGGTATGTTTTGCGATGGAAGTGTGATTTGCAGAGGTGTCTACTTGGACGGGCGCGACGGCCATTGATCGTGTCATCTGTCATCGTGGACGTTTCGTACTAGCAATAGCGAAACGTCCACTGATGAGCCGATGATTTTATACAGCGCCCGATCCACGGAAGACGGCTGGTATGGTTTGGAACAGAATCTTGATATCCAGCCAAACCGACCACTGATCGATGTAGCGCATATCGAGAGCCATCCATTCGTCGAAGCCGATGGAGCTTCGTCCCATAATCTGCCAGAGACAGGTGATGCCGGGCTTTACACTGAAGCGGCGGCGGTGCCAGTCTTTGGAAAATCCTTCGTAGTCACGCAGCGGGAGCGGTCGAGGACCGACCAGGCTCATGTGACCGATGAAGACGTTCAGGAGCTGCGGGATCTCGTCGAGACTTGTCTTGCGCAGCCATTTGCCGAACTTCGTGATGCGGGGATCGTTGGTCAGCTTGAAGGTCGGTCCCTGAGTCTCGTTGAGGTGCTCGACCTGCGCGATGAGTTTTTCCGCCTCTTGAACCATGGTGCGGAACTTCAGGATCTTGAAGGGACGTTTCCCGTATCCCATTCTCGTCTGCTTGAAGAACACTGGCCCAGGCGAGGTCAACTTGATCAGGATTGCGACAGCCGCGAAGATCGGCGCGAGGGCGATGAGCAGGATAGAGGAAATTGCGATATCTGCGAGACGCTTTACAAGCGAAGCCCGCGCGTTCCAGGACTCGTCGTGCAGGGTGATGGTGCCGATCGATCCTCTAAGGAAGGCCGTGCGCCGGGAGGTTCCCTGATCGAAGAATGTTCCTATGGAGCGGACGGCGATGCCGTGGTTGCGGCACAGGGAGACGATCTTCGCGGTCTGATGATAGAAGGACGCAAGCGGAAGCGCGACGATGACTTCATCCACTGGAAGTGTTCTAAGCAGCATCGGCATATCGTCGAACCCGCCGAGAAGTTCACCGGAGTTGGAATCTGCTGTCTGCTTGTTCCACCACTGGTCGTCGACGAAGCCCTGCAGACGGTAGCCCCACTCCGGATGGAGTGCGATGTCCCGTGCAAATCCATCGGCGCGGCGATTCGTGCCAACGATGAGGATGTGTCTGAGGTTGTGTCCGCGTGCGCGAATGGAGTGCACGATCGCCCGGCCGATCAGACGCGTCGACATGAAGGCGCTGAACGTCAAGACCCCGAAGAAGAGGCTGATGAGAGCCAGGTCCGCGACTGGGTGTTTGTAGGGAGAGCAGATGAGCCACAGCCATATGAAACTGAAGAAGGCACATACTGCGCTGGCGGAGCAGACGTCAAGCGTCTCTTTCAGATAGCCGTCGAGTCTTCTGGATCGGTAGAACCGGTTGATCCGAAGCGTGGCGTGCCACCCAAATGCCAGGATGAGCGTCTCAAGAAATACCTGGATTGGCCGATGAGTCTCCAGGGAGGAGAGAACGCTGAGCGTATGGCTGTGCGATGTCGCGGCATAGGAAACGCCTAAACAGCAAAATAGAATGCCGACATCGCCAATCTGAACTAACTCTAGAAGCGTATTTCTGTTCGAAGGTGTCATTGGGGGAGCCCCTTCCGATGTTGCCTTCTCGCGAAGTTAAGGTTCGATGACTGGACAAAACGACAAATAGCGTCTAGATCTAACGCTAGACGCTTCGGCTTGAGGTGGCAATGAAAAAAAAGGCTTGAGGCGTTCTTCTCATGTATTGAATCAAAAAGTCGGGTTCTCATATGAGAGATTCTCCTTATATGTCCTATTCAGATATTTTTTGGTAACTCTTGACATGCATATACTTCGAGCATTTAATGATTTTGAGGGCCTACAAACTTGCGTTGTAATCAATAGGGAAACTGGATTTTTTCAACGAACCAGAGCGCTACATAATCTGAGAAAGAGTACCCAATCGAGCATTACTCAATGTCGGAGACCTCTATTCATCAGTCTTCTGAAAAACCCGCACCCGAGCGAGTTATCAGGATCCTCATGGCAAATCTACCTGCCATGCTCTGCGAACTTCTGCATAAAGCATTTGATGCAGTTCCTGACCTGAAGGTTGTTGAACCGGTCAATGATGTGCCGCAGATGCTAAATGCCACAAAGGGCGTTTCCGTCGACGTCATTCTTTTGGGCTCTTTGAAAACGGAGAAGTTACGCGACGCGGTGGAGCTTCTGGACTCGCTCCCGCACTGCTATAAAAGCGCAAGTACGGTTATTTTGACCCAGGACACCGATTACGCTGAAGTCATCTCATTATTTCGCTCGGGGGCGAGGGGCATCTTCGGTAGTGCTGATCTTCGATTCGATCTACTCTGCAAATGTATCCGATGCGTCCATCAAGGACAGATATGGGCCAGTAATGAGCTGTTGTCTCATCTGGTGATGTCCCTATCGCGTCCGAAGTTTACTGATGTAACGGATCGGCAGGGAAGGTCGCTGCTTACCGCGCGGGAGCAACAGGTTCTGCATTTATTAGCAGAGGGGCTGAGCAACCACGAACTGGCGAATGCGCTGAAGGTGAGTGAGCATACGGTCAAGAATCATCTCTTCCACATCTACGACAAGCTGGGAGTTTCCAATCGGATGGAGGCTGTTCTGTATGCGCTTACACCGCGCAATAAGATTCCGTCGAAGAGTTATTCCGTGGATAGCGAGACTTCAGCGGCGAAGGTGCGCCGCGCCAAAATAGGTAAGTCTCCCGCATAGGGTTTGAATGCAAGCGAACTCGGCGAACGAAAGTGTGACTGTTCGCCGAGCTTCAACGCGAAGTTACGCGTTCAGATTGAGAAACGCTTGAGGCCGGAGAGCTGCAGCATTGTGAGCCAGATGAAGCGCGGGTTATTGTAGAGGTATCGTCTCCACAGACGACGCGGCTCTTTGATCAGGCGATAGAGCCACTGCAGCCCGGCACTCTTCATCCAGTCGGGGGCCTCATCCAGATTTCCACTCAGTAGATCGAAGGCTGCGCCGACTCCTACCATCAACTTTACTGGCAGTCGGCTTGTGTAGGCAGCCATAAACTTCTCCTGCTTGGGCGTGCTCAATCCGCACCAGAATATGTCGACGCGTGCTGCTTCCAGCTGCGCCCGCAGTTGTTCTTCCTCATCGGAGTTCAGCGGGCGAAACGGAGGAGTATACGTTCCGACAATCTCGAGTCCAGGAAAGCGACGGGTCAACTCCGAACGTAACTCTTCGGCGACGCCCTCCTTTCCGCCATAAAGAAAATGGCGGTAACCGCGGCTTACAGAGCGTTGACAGACGTTTTCCATGTAGTCCGGTCCATAGACGCGAGTCATGTCTTTGAAGCCATGGAGACGGCCCAGCCATACGGTTGGCATGCCATCGGGCGTCGTTAGAAACGATCGGTTGAGAATTCCGCGAAACTCTTCGCCTGCCTGCGCCTCCATGATGCCGTGTACTCCGGTCACGCAGATATATCCGCTGCCGCCGCGGTCGAGCAACGCCTCGCTCTGCTCAATTGCGCTTTGCATGGAGAGGGCGCTGACACCAACGCCGAGGATATTTACTCTTGACTGTTCGCCAGAGGTCATCGTGTCTCCTTGTGCATTTAGGGTGACTCTGTCTTCAGTGTAGAGAAGCCCAAATGGGCTGTCTACCGTCCAAATGGAACCACTCTGATCCAGCGTGAATCTTGCTTGTTGTTGCGCGAAGCATCCCATTTTATGGTGCGAAGCATCTTATGCAGTAAATTGCTCTTGTTGCTGTTACAAAAATATTATTAGGCGAAGCGGAGTTCCGACTTCGAGCTACATGCAGACATCTGCATGAAATAGGCAAGTGCAAGGCTTAATCGAAGCCTGTTTCAAAGGTGTTAAAACCTCGAGGCTGTGGGAAGAGAAGAGATCTTTCAGATGCAAGCCTAAAGACGATACAATCGCAACAGATCTTTACCTCCCCAGCCGGGCACGAGCGTTACGTATCTTTGCGGCGGATACAAGTAAAGAACAACGAACGGGCGTACCGTCTTCTGCCTTAGTTGGCTGCAAGAAGCGATATTCGAGCGGTTCCAAGGCTTGCGATTACAGAACTTTGGAGACATGAAGCTATGGCCCTACTCAGAAGTGAGTGGCAAACACCCAACGGTCAGCGTCAATCGGATCTTCAGCATCACAGAGTGCTCGACGCGGCGAGCCACGCAGCGCCGGAGCAGTACGAGTCGCTGAGTGATCTGCTTGCTGTACTACGTCGCTATCGCGGAATGATCGCACTCATCACGCTGTCGATGGTGCTGCTCGCGTTTCTTGCGTGTCTGCTGTTGACGCCAAAGTACAACTCTGTCGCAACACTGGAGATCATCCCCGACGACGCCTCTGCGGCGGGAGGGGGCTCCTCGGGCGCTCCCACCAGCGATGTAAAGACAGAGGTGACGACCGACGTAACCATTCTGCAGAACAGTACGCTTGCGCTGCAGACAATCGATAAGCTCAATCTTCTGTCTCACGTACCTTACAAGCGCACGATCGATAAAAAAGAGATAGGCCGTCCGCTCGACCAGGCTCCGTTGACACGGCAGAAACTGCTGAAGATGTTTGAAGCCTCGCTGAAGGCTGAGCCTGTCGAAGACTCGCGGCTGATCCAGGTTACATTTCGCGATCGCGATCCGGTCGTTGCAGCCTCGGTGGCAAACACGCTCAGCGAGATGTTCATCGAAGACTACGTGCAGCGTCGTCTCCAGTCGAGCTCGCAATTTTCTTTCTGGCTGAACAAGGAACTTGAGGGCTCGAAGAAACGTCTTCAGGAGTCGGAGCAGGCGTTGGCGGACTTTCAGAGGAGCAGTGGTCTGGCGGGAATCAATCTTGGTGGAACGATACCGGGTTCAGAGGGTGTGACGGTGGAGTCGCACAATGCAGTCGTCGATCGACTGAATGCGCTGAACCAGGAGCTGGATACAGCTGAGGCTAATCGTATCTCGAGCGAGGGCGTCTACCGACTGCTGAAGGATCAGAGCCCGGAGGTTGTGCTTGGGCTTGGACCGATCGCATCGCTGGTTGGCGGTTCCGCAATCGGACAAACTGGCGGCCTCGATCTTCTTCGCACACTGCGCGCGCAGCAGGTCGCGCTGAAGGTTCAGTATGCGGATCTAGAGACGAAGTACGGCGCGAAGAATCCGCGTTTGATTGAACTTCATAACCAGATGGACACGATCAATTCGTCTATCAAGATCGAACTCGATAACATTACGGCGCGCGCTTATAACTCGTACCAGTTTGCAAAGTCGTCCGAGGACACGGTAAAAGCCCAACTCGCCAAGCAGCAGGAAGAGGTAAACAAGCTTTCGGACAACACCGCAAAGCTGCAGGTGCTGTCTCAGCAGGCGCTTTCGAATCGCGCCCAGTATCAAAGCCTCTTCTCGCAGGTACAGGCGGCGAGCGTGCAGCAAGGTATTCATGCCACGCGTCTCTCAATTGTGGATCGCGCGCAGGTCACGGGCCTTCCCTCCTTCCCGAACTATCCATTGACGCTGGCTGTCGCGATGCTTCTTGGGATTCTGATCGGCATCGGTGTCGCCTTCCTTCGTCAGAGCATGGACGTCTCGGTGACACTGCCACGCGATGTCGAGATGGCGGTACATTCTCCCGTGCTTGCATTTCTTCCACTCTTCTCTGGCAAGACTGCTGAACTTTCAACCTCGTCGAACGCCAGCGCGTTGCTCTCGCAGCCAGATTCTCCATTGGCCGAGGCCTTCCGCGTATTGCGTACGGCCCTGATGATGAGCAGCCCCGCCGAGCCAGGAAAGACGCTGTTGATTACAAGCCCACTGGGCTCGGACGGCAAGACGACCATTGTCTATAACCTCGGCATCGCGCTGGCGCAGCAGGGATCGCGAGTCCTGTTGATCGATGGAGATCTTCGCCATGCCGATCTTCACCACTACTTCGACATTGTCAATCAGAATGGGTTGAGCGACGCGCTCGAGGCACAACAGACTGATGTGCAAGCTCGTCTTAAGACCCATCCCAGCGTGGAGAATCTTGTGTTGTTACCAGCTGGAGCAAGGCCTGGGCTGCCCTCTGAGCTCTTCACCGGGCCGACGCTCGATTTACTGGTAACTGAGATGCGCAAGGAGTTCGACTGGATACTCATCGATAGTCCGCCCGTGCTTCCTGTTGCCGATGCAGCCGTGCTTGCGGCGAAGGTGGACGCGATCCTTCCCGTGGTTCGTGCAGGTATTACCTCTCGCGCGGACCTGCAGAGCATGAATCAGTTACTGGAGCGCACGGGGGCTCCTATTGTCGGCTACGTCCTGAACGGCGTACCTCAGAGTTCGACACGGCTTCACAGCTACGGCAGCCCACGCAGCGCACGGAAGGGATCTTATGCCTGAAATGTTCCCGTCTTCAATCGCCTCAACAGCAATCACCACAATGTACTCGATATCTCATCGCCGAAGTCGCTCTTTGATTTTCTGCGGCGCTACACTGCTTCTTCTGCTTACCGCCGCGAGTTGCACCGCGCTTGCCCAGACCAGTGGTCAGCCTCCAGTCGGTGGCTCTTCTACCTTAGGAAGCGGTGGCTCTTCTACCTTAGGAAGCGGCGGATCCGCGGTGCTGCACACGCGCCCGCAAGGTGCCAGCGCAGGCGCAATCACTTCCGTACCCGACGACTTCTCTTCGGCCACACTTGCTCCCGGCTATCTGCTGGATATGCAGGTCTACGACATGCCGGAGATCTCCGGCCAGCTCCGTGTCGACAACAACGGCAACATCACCGTGCCGATGGCGGGTTCTATCTCTGTCAACGGCATGAGTTTGTCCGAAGCGCACGATGCCATCGAAGCCAAGCTGAGAGATGCGCAGATACTCAAAGACCCAAAGATCAACCTCGATGTTGCGCAGTACGCCGACAGCAATGTTACGGTGTTGGGCGAGGTGGGGTCCCCTGGGCGTGTCCCGCTGTTGGCGCCGCATTCGCTCTCCGATGTGTTGGCCATGGTGGGGGGTGAGACGATCACCGCGGGTGACACCGTGGAGATTCGCCACTCCGCGAATGGGCACATGACCACGCAGGTTGTCCCCTATGCACGCAGCAAGAACACCCCAGCAGCGGAGGATATCGTTGTTCGTCCGGGCGATACCGTTACGGTTCCACGTGCCGGTATTGTGTATGTGCTTGGCGCCGTCACCCGGCCTGGCGGGTACGTCATGCAGGAGGATGGACAGCTTGACGTGGCCCAGGCGCTTGCCCTTGCCTATGGCACACTGATGAATGCCTCGATAGGTGGCATCCACATTGTGCATAAGAACTCTGACGGGACGTTGACCGAAATACCTGTGAAGTTTCGGAAGATCACGCAGGGCAAGGCGAGCGCTCCAATGCTGCACGCCCAGGACATCGTCTATGTACCGGTCAGCAAAGGTAAGACGGTGCTTGCGTCTTCTCTCGGCATTATCACCTCGACATCCTCGGCCCTTATCTATACTTCGCGCTAGCGTTCGGCTAGGTTTAGTGAGGTTCAGCGGCGTCCATGCTGCAGCGCCAGCGAGGTGGCCTCTTCGACCATGTAACGATAGGTCTCGGCGGTCTCTGCCAATTGACGGCGAATGCTGTCGCGTTGTGCAAAGACATCATCGAGCTGCGTTGCAAGTTCGCGCGGTTCGCCATCTGCTGCAATTGCTGGAATGGCGGAGTTCGAGAGCAGCGATCTGACCTTCGCCTTGCCTCCGTATGCGATGGGCAGCGTGCCTGCAAGCATTCCCATAATGAGCGGATGCATGCGCGCACTGATGACAGCATCGACTCGTGCATAGATGTCAAAGGTCTCCGCTACGTTCGAAGCATGTGCCACCTGAACGCCCTCGTCGTCTAGAAAGCTCTTCTTGACCTCGCGGAGGGCCTGCACGTCGTACGCCTCGCGTAGATCATGAGCGAGGAACTCTACACGGAAGTCCAACTTGCGCAGCGCAATGACGAGGTGCTTGTAGCGGGATACGTCTTCCAGCACACGTGCAGGATCGTAGGCCACGGCCACGGCTACCGTTCGCACTGTGCTGCGGCCCGGCTCCCACTGCGGAAGCTGTGAGCGGTCAAGAGAGAAGACAACATCTCGTGTCGTCCATACCTTTGCAGCTGGCACGCCAGCCTCACGCACGACCGTCGAAGACTCCTCATCGCGACAGGTGATGACTTCGGCGAGCCCATAGAAGTGTCGCACCAAAAAGCGAGGGATGGTCTTCCGCAGCGGCTCCGCCCCGACACAGAGAACGAGCGGACGATGACTCCACAGCTTGTTCACTGCGATGAAGATTGAACTCCACCCGATCGGCCATGCATACGAGCTGTCGTCGATCATCTGACCTCCACCGACGATCAGACGTGCGTGACGGAAGATGCCGAGACAGCGGAGCAGCGGCCCGGATACGACGGCGATGTTCCATTCCTTATACTGCGCCTCCACTGCGGCGCTGACACCATCGGGTATAAAGACGAATTGTTCGGCAGCAGGATCGAGTTTGCGAATCAGCCGGGACAACGCCCAGAGAATAGCTTCGTCACCAAGATTGTTGCCCGCGTAGCCGCCCCAGAAGACATATTTTCCTGCCAACTTATCGTCCCCCTCTAATCTGCAATGCAGTACTTCTCCATCGCAGCGATGCCGTCCGGTGCGAAGATTCGGATCTATCTGTCATGCGTCACCTGCGCGAAGATCTCAAGCATCGTCTCCGCGCGTCTGCTCCAGGCGAACCCCTGGGCAGCGTGCCATGCGATCTCCGACATGCGATTACGCTGTTCTAGTGTGAGTGCGGCGAAGTCATCGAGAGAACGGGTAAGACCGCGCACGGTCTCGCTTACGTTCGGCCCCAGCTCGACGCTCAGGCCGCCTCCGGCGGGGAGAAAGTCGCGAGCTCCGCTCATGCTCAGCGCGATGAACGGAAGACCCTGGCTCATGGCCTCGAGGAGTTGCGAGCCGAAGGAGTCGCGCAGGCTGGTGAAGAGTATCGCGTCGTGCGTACGGAAGTTGTCTCGAACCTCCATCCAGCCAAGGCGTGCGCCGCTCCAGTGCACTCGTTCCGCGAGTCCCCGCTTTGCCAGCATGGCGTCCATCTCCGCTCGCTCGATGCCGTCCCCGATGAGGGTGAGCTGAATCTTCGGGGATGAGTGTTGAAGCGCATCGAAGGCGAGCTCCAGACCTTTGCGCCGTTGAAAGCTTCCCACCCACACCAGATGAATTTCGTTTGTCGCGGTGAACTGGCGCGGGCTCTCCGAGGCGTAGTCGCGCCGCAGACCTGTGTCGCACAGCAGGCGCACATCGCGGCATCCCGCACTCCTGGCCAGAGCCGCTGTGTCGCTATTTGCTGCGAGCACGACACGCATCTTGCGCATGGAACCGCGATAGCCGGGCATTCTTGGCAGTAAGCGCGTCAATAGCGTGCGCCGCTCTTCATGACTCCGCCCCGAACCGTAGTACTCGAGCAAGCTTTTAGGCGTTACCTGCCCACCGCCCACAGGGCCGAAGATCGTAGGAAGCCCTAGCCGCCACAGCTGCGTAGGAACATGAACGCTCCCATAGGAGACATGCAGCACGAGATCGAAACGTTTTGTCTTCGCAAGGAGACGAGCTTGATGCCACGTCTTCCAACTCCACAGCAGATAGTGCTTGCCTCCGCGCTCCCACGGAGACATCCACGGAACATCGACGAAGTGGAAGCGCAGGTTCGGCATGGGATTCGCTGCGAGGAACGCCTCGTTCGCCTCGCGGTTTCGAGCCGCCGTAAATACATCGAGCTCGCATCCGGCTTCGGCGAGGCTCATGACCCAGTTCCAGCCGATGCCTACCTCGGAGCCGGCGTCGGGCCGGCAGGCATACGAGGAGAGCAGGACACGAAACGGTGTGGTTCTGCGAGGATCGGTCTTAGTTGTAACTTCGGTCATCAATTCTCTACCTGCGCCAGTTTCATGTCACGACGCAGCCGCCGTACATGCAGCCATAGTCCGGTGCCCACAATGCATTGGAAGAGAAATTGAGTTGCGATCATGCCCAACATGGCGCCGCGAAGGCCGAGCAGGCGGGTGCTGGGGCCTGCCAGCAAGATCGAGAAGATGGTCATCGCCAGATAAGACCAGAATACGGGACGCGTATATTCAAGCGCCTGCAGACCGGCCCGCAGCGGTCCGGAGAAAAACGCCATGAGGTAGAGCAGCGCATAGAGTTGGAGTATGTAGCCATAGCTCGCATACTTGCTGCCGTAGACCAGCTTCAGCCAGAAGTCGGGCCGTACGCCGATGCAGATGACAAACGCCAGCGTGACCAGTCCCCAGCGCACCAGGATGCTGCGGATATAGCGGAAGGATGAGTCGAGCCCCTCGGTGTGCATGCGTCGTGCGGCCTCTGCGGGAACGACGTTATCCAAACCGAGAAACCAGATGTGCGCGACACCGACGATGTTCTGCGCAGAGCGAAGTACGCCCGCCGCAGCTGCGCCGTAGTACAGCGGCGCAGCGACGGCAAACAGGTTGCCCGCGCTCCACTGCATGAAGGCTGAAGGAAGCAGCCAGCGTGAGATGCGCCAATGCCGAAGCGATACATCCCTGAGTGAACTGCGGATCATGGTAATGCGTTCAAACTTGAAGCCGCCCACCACAAATCCAAAAACGGAGGTGAGCCCGATGATCCACAAGGCCTTCGCAGAAGTAAGACGGGATTGCTTCGCGAGCAGAAGAAGAATAGGTAACTGCGTAAGGTAGCTTGCAGCGTCGGTGATCAGCGCCCACATGCTCTGGCGTACCGAGAAAAAATACCGGCGAAGGAAGTCCTGCAAAAGATAGGACAGCACGACGAAGCCGAGCGGTAGGGTAAGTCCGCCTACATTCCATCGCGGAAAGAACCTCGTCGAAAGCATAACGCCGGCCATTACCAGCAGCGCGCTGAGGACGGCGAAGGCGATCTCCTGAGCCAGAACAGCGCCGAAGTAAGCCGGTCGCTCCGACGTTGCCTGCTTCGGCCCGACGCTCATCATGGGAGATACGACGAGAGCCCATTGCAGACTGTTGACGAACAGCACCGTCATCCAAGCAAGGGCAAAGACGCCATACTCGGTTACGCCAAGACTGCGCGCGAGTATGACGTTCGTTATGAAGTTCGCGCCACTGACTAGCGCCTGGTCTCCCAGAGCAGCCAGCTCTCGACCTCCGCTGACGCGAAACAGGATCTGTCGCAGCCTCTGCAAACTGTGCAAACCACATTCCCCAAGGTCGTGTTCGTAAAAAGGAATTCGCCGGGAGGAGCACTCACGAACAGCGAAACTTAGCCGGATGTTAGCTTAAATCCGACCATTACGGCGCTCTGAATGATTATAGCAATCGGATGTTTATTCGGAGTTCTGCGTTGTAAGCAGAAGCATCCGCGCTATTTGCCGTGATAAAGCGGCATCACATAGCGGAGTGACGGATTCGATGTGACCTGTTCGTTCACCCCGTTGATAATCTCCGAGACCTGGATGTCGTAGCCGCAGTCTGTGCAGTAGTTCGACTGCGAATAGATATAGGAGACGGACTGTGTTGCAGCCCGGAACATGATCGAGTTTGACGGAAGCACGCTGGATGGATAGATGAGATTGCCCAACACCTCGGTCTGACCGGTTGAGCTGGTGTCGATCACGATTCCCTCTTTTTCGGTCTTCAAGCCGAGCACCCAGAACGTGCCGTTGTTGGTGATCTTCGTGCCGGGAATCTCGTCGTCCAGCTGTCTCGCCCACACCTGCTGTCCCGGCTGAATAACGATCGGCGTTGCGGCGATCATATCCTCAAGAAAGAGGTCTCCCGCCCCGGTAAAGCTCGTATAGGTATAGTTCCCATTGTTGAGGACGAGCGGTCTGGTGCCCTGCTGATCGACTTTGACGCCATACCCGAACTGCTCGACGATCAGCGGGGTCGCGCTATTGCTGTTCACGACGAAGCGAATTCCGCCGCCATTGGTCCCCGATGCATCGACGTTCACGATTGAAGAGAATCCGATGATCCGCTTGACCGTGTCTGGAACCGTGACTACGGCCTCGTTGTAGGAGGCATAGGTGTTGAACGGAAAATAGACGGTCGACGCACCACTATTGAGTACTGCCTGCAGCTGTGCCTCATTGACGTATGTTGGCGTGAAGGGCGCCCAGTCCGAAAGGTTCGTGTCCTCATAGGTCGGTGTCTCGGCGATCGGAAGGTTCAGGCTGGAGGCCTTGGAGCCACCTCGCAGTGTCAACGGTGTGCCGTTCACGTACTCGGTAATGGCGCCTGTGACCGTCTTAGGCGTTGCGGTGATCTCGTCCAGTAGAGTAGCGCCATAGCCAGCCGATGTGACACTTCGCGCGTATATATTGCCGAGACTCTGAATCGCCTGGGTGCTCGATGCCCCGCCCTGCAGCTCTGCGTCGAGCAGCAAGACCATCCCATGTTCATTCATGATCGCGGGCACTTTATTGGTACTTAAAAGGTTGCGAACGCTGATCGTCTGTTCCGAGTTGTAAATGCCCGCGACGCTCTGATTTTTGAGCGTGATGTTCTCCATGACCTGTCCATACTCATAGTTCGATGTCTGCATGCCATATTGAAAGCCGCTCACTGCAACGTTCTTGATCAGCAGTGGACCAGCGTACTGCCGCGTGAGCAAGATACCGGCTACGCCCCCGCCGTCCTCGCTGAGAATGTTTACATTGCGAATTGAGCCGCTGTTGTTGGAGACATAGTCGATAGCGACAGCACCAGGATTATCGGCGCCGATGCTGAAGCCGAGGTCGAAGATGTTCTCGCGGAAGGAGCTAATTCCAGCAGGGGTCTGGATCATCGGCATTGGAGTTCCTGCCGTGCCGAAGCCGGCCGCGGACGGCGCAAGCCGGATAATGCTTGTGGAGGATCCTGCGCCCTCCAGCATGACGCAGCATCCATTCCAGGACAGAGTCTTGCTGATCAGGTACGTTCCCGCAGGGAAATAAAGCGCCTTGGGTGCGCCGTTGTAGTTTCCCGTCGCATCGCTCCGGCTGTCGCTGAGCGCAGCCTGGATGGCTGCCGTGTCGTCGGTCTTACCGTCTCCTGTTGCTCCATACGTCTTAACAGACGTCATAAAATTGGCGGGGCGCACGATTGGCCCGGCGGCCAGTTCCGCTCCAGTGACGGACGAAGTCGACCCAGTAGCCAGCGGCCCGGCTCCGCTACCCGAGGCGCGGGTCAGTTCGGTCACCGCGCTCCCGCAGCCGCTGAGCAGCGCGACGGGGATACAAATCAGAGCGAACCCCTGGAGGAGCCGCCATTTTAGACACTCGATGCGTGAGAGGGAAACCATCATACGGATGTCGAGCATAGGGCAATTATGCAACAAAATGCATATGCGCACTGTGACACGAAAGTTGTGTAAACCTAATATGGCTGGGCATTTAGCATAGGATGTCGGACTAAATTGCTGACCCCGCAGGGCTTATTTAGAGCATTTCCCAAATGGGAACTGGAAATTAATTTCTCTTTTTCTGCAATTTTTTACAACTACTTATCAATGAGAAGGCCCAGGATGGATTTTTTGCGATATTGTCCTGCCTGGATGCCCCATTCCCACCGGCTGCCAAGGGGCGTTATCCTAACTAAAATCTCGCTCCGGAAAGGGTGAAGTCATCGAACGAGTGAACGAAAATGGGCTTGTAGCTGTCATTTGCTCCGCGAATCGGCCGCAAATGCTGCATGATTCCGTCCTTTCGGTCGTCCGGCAGAGCGAACCATGCTCGGTTGTGATCAGCGTGCCGGCGGAGAGCGATGTGACCCAGGAGACGCGCAACCTACCTGGAATCAGTGTTCTGGTCGGGCCGCGCGGGTCGGCGGTGCAGCGCAACTACGCGCTCCGCAGCATCAGGCATCGTCCTGAGTGCGTGTTGTTTCTGGACGACGATGTGGAGCTGGACGAGAACTATGTTCGTGAGATTCTTGCCTGTTATCGCCGTCATCCTTCGGTCGCTATCGTCAATGGACGCAACCTCGCGCACGGCATCTACTCCGCTGGAACCGTGGATCGTTCGCTTTCACGCCGGCTGATCGAGGACTATCGCCGGAATCATCCCGAGGTTATGACGGCGGAGCCGGGGGCTGTGACACCGCTCTCGACCAACTACGGATGCCGGATGTCTATTCGCGGTTCGCTGCTGGGGAAGGTGAACTTCGACGAAAGATACGTACTTTACGCGTTTTTGGAGGATCTCGATTTCGCTTTACAGTGCCGTCCTTCGGGCACGATCGTCGAGAGCGACAACGCGCTGGGGGTGCATCTGGAGGTGGCGTCGGGTCGTATGGATCTGAAGCGCCGAGGATACTCGGAGGTGATCAATCCTATGTATCTGTGGTCGAAGAAGATTGGGTTTCCGCTGCGGTCGGCGGTTCTGGGGTCGGCGCGGCGTACGGCGAGGAGTGCGGTCGCGGCGGTTCGGGAGGGCGACGGTCAACGGCTTGCGGGAAATCTGATTGCCTGGATGGACGCTGCGCGGGGTGAGTTTCGTCCGGAAAAAATTTTGGAGATCTCCTGAGCGCGGATCGTCGGTTTTCCTGCGTTTTTAGAGGGGTTTTTGGAGATGGGCGTGTTTCGGCGTGGTTTTTTGCTGGTGAGTTGGTGGTAGTTGGTGTGGTGAAGATGGTGGCTTAGGGGCGGCTTTTTGAGGGCCGAGAGTACGCCACCATCTTCAACTTTATTTTCAGCGGGGCGCTTTTTACGCGGCTGAGCCTTTGGGCTTCGTTTCCTCCCATTTTCTTCGGACGACGGAGCTGGGTGGTCAGCGTTCGCGCAGCATCTCCACGAACGAGCTTTGGAGCAGGGAGCGCAGACGAAAGCGGGCCATCTGTAGTTTCTGCATGGGATTCTTCTGGTCGTTGAAGATCAGGTTGGCGCGGACACGCCCGAGGCGGACGCGCCGCCGCTGCCCGGCGGTCAGGGTCATGGTGCGTTCGACCTTGTCGAAGACGAGGTTGGTTGCGCGGATCATGGTGTTGCGGTTGTTGGAGGCGTTCGAGCCGTGGATGCGGTACTCGGCGACGACGTCGTTGTGGCGCACGACGGGATAGTTCTGGGCGAGGCGCATGTAGAGGTCGAAGTCTTCGGCGCACAACAGGTTCTGGTCCATGCCGCCGAGGGCGAGCATCGCCTCACGCGAGATCATGGCTGCGGCGGGGCAGTGGATGAGGTTGCACTCCAGCAGGGAGAGGAAGTAGTTGCGGCGCGGGGCGCAGATGTAGGGCGGGCCGGTGACTTTGCCGGTCTGGTCGATCTCGCGTATCGCTCCGAAGACGAGTCCTGGCGTGGGTTTTCCCGCCATCGACCGCAGGTGGGAGGCGACGGCGTCGGGCAGCAGGCGGTCGTCCTGGTCCAGAAAGAGGATGTACTCGCCTCGGGCCTCGCGCAGACCCCGGTTCCTGGCGACGGCGACGCCGCCGTTCTCCTGGCGCACGACGGTGGTTCCGGGGATGGTCATCAGAACTTTGTGGGCTTCTTCCGTTGAACCGTCATCGATCACGATGACTTCGATGAACGGGTGGGTCTGAGCCAGAGCGCTCGCGACCGCCTCATGGATGTATTCCTGCCCGTTGTAGTAGGCCATGATGATGGAGACGAGGGGCGTGGCGGAAACGGGTTTAAGAGACAATCTGCCTTCTCCTTGTGAATCTATGGGATTCGCGTCCATCCTTAACTCAGGATAGCTGATCGTTTGAGCGGCCTCTAGTGGGTGGCCCATGGGCGCATGCCCCTTCAGCTAATCGTGTGCAGAGTAAGTCTGGATCAGGATTTATGAGTAGTCGCCTGACTCGCATGTTGATGTCACGGAGTCTTTTGAAATCTTTGTCATTTCTTTATCTCTTGTGTGGAAATCGCTACGCGATGGGAGTAGAGTGTTTTTTCTCGAAGCTGCCGAACGTCTATAGGTTCCGTGGTTCATTACGCATCCGTTATGCGATATGGGACGTAACTTCTTTGAGATGGGCTTGCAGAGTGCAGTGTGACTGCGGCCCAGGGCCAGGTTGAGCTGAAGTTGCAGCCTCTCGGCTTCAGCTGCGCTACCTTCGTTGGTCGCGAGTTACTTCATACAAAGTGGTGGTCATTGCACGTCTCCGTGTTGTTGTAAGGAGGTACCAGCGATGAAGTCCTCTCTCCGTCTGTTGGCTGTCGCTTCAGTCGTCTTCCTCTGCCAGTGTGTGTGCTGCTCTGTCTATCCAGGCGAGATGGCGTGGGCGGTCTCGATGCCGGCCGTTGCGGCTGGACCGGATAGCCAGACGGTTTCTCCTGCGGCGAACAGCGTGATCATCCCCGGACCTCTGCGATCTTTTCTGCGCATGGCGGGGATCAGTCAACAGGTATCGCCGGAGGAGGTGCTGCCGCTGCTGGCGCGGAACGTCTATCTACGCGGATACGATAATGGCGCGCCGACGGTCTTCCTGACGTTGATCGACCGTTATGTCCACCAGGCGAGAGAGCTTCAGATTCTCGCGGGAACGAGCAGCACGATTCGCGTGGATGGCTGCGATGATGCCGGCACGCTGATTCAGATTCTCGGCTACCGGCTGCGGCCGGGGTGTGGCCAGAAGAACTTCTCGCTGGAGACGGCGAATCCGGAGAGAGCATTTCTTACGATCGACTCGGGCTTTCCGCTGGTCGAACTCGAAGAGGCATTGCAGAAGGGCACGCCGTTTATCTACTCGTATCCAGCGTCGCAGGTGCCGGTGCTGTTTCATGAGGGCGACTGGACTACGTTGAGCACGAAGCCGCAGCGAAGCTCTGGAAGCATTGTGGATGCGATTTTGAACGATCAGTCTGTGGCGCGTCTTTACTGGGCGCTGGCCAAGACGGATGCGGAGACTCAGGTTGCGTTGAAACGGTCGCCCGGACTGCGGGGCCTGCTTCCTCTGGTCGGCGTTCTGGACTTTTATGGGAACCAGCTTAGTACGCGCAACGGCCGCGTGATGGTGCCTGGAGGTACGGCAGCGGAGCCGGAGTGGAGGGAGTTGGTGGGGGCGAGTCCGGAGTCGCCGGGTGAGTTTCTTCCGCGTCTGCTTGCGAAGGATGGCGGCTGGCTGGTGGCGTACTACGATGTGCTGGCGCGCGTTCCGCGGGAGGAGCAGAGGCACCTTACCGAAGCGCCGCGCATGAAGCGTTTGTATGAGAGTTTTCGCGCGGGCGGGGCGGGGCCGAATGTGGTGAGGGGAGTGTTTCGAAAGTCTCCCGACCTTCTGGTTTTGTATACGCGTCTGCAGTGGGAGCCGAATGGTGATCTGCTTGTGCCGGGAGATCTGGCGGTGTGGAGAGAGATTCTTCGCGAGGGCGGCTCGAAGATGGTTCGCGACGAGGCGAAGCACGGCAAGCTGGAGCGCCCGGAGCAGTTGCTGGAGGCGTTGACTTCGCTGTCGTGCGTGGAGAGCGAGACGGGGCCGCTGCAGACCTATCTCACGCTGAGTGAACTCGATCGCGGACGGGAGCCGGGGAGACGTCTCTCGGTCGATACGGTGCGGGTGCTGGCTGATGGGTTCGCGAAGTTCAATAGCTGGTATCTGGTGTTTGCCGAGTTTCCGGAGTTGAATGACGACTCGATGACTCGGTTTGTAACTGTGGCGAACACAATTGGAAAGACCTCGGACCAGACGCTGCGGGGGAATGCGCTTGGGGCGTTTCAGGCAAACGTGGGGTTGTGGCAGATTCTGGCTCGACAGGGAGAGATTCCTCGCGCGGAGTTGAATGCTTCGTGGCAGAAGATGATTGAGCCGTTTGCTGCGATCTCTTCGTCGCCGCAACTTTTCGATGCGACACGCAGCTCGCTTGAAGGGCTGATGCTCGCTGCAGGTGGTGGCGGAAGCGGCGCGGGTGGGGCTTCTTCGCAGGATGAGGTTGTGGATCTGCTTGCGGGTCCGCGCCAGGTGAGCCCTGATGGTCAGCGTGTGCATCTTGCGTTGGAGGAGAGGATGCGGCTGGTTCTGGAGGATCAGCGGCTGGCTTCTTTGAGTACGCTGTTCGCGCTGAGCGATGGGTTGAAGGAGATGGAACAGGGCAAGGGGAACGGCGATGCGCTGCTTCCGTTGGCGGCGGAGCTTCGCGAGTTCGATCTGCCGCGTCCTATCTTTACGAATACAGAGAAGGTGATCTGGGCGCCGACAAACTATACGAATCATCATGCGGAACTGCAGGTGCGGACGAATTTGGCAAAGGTGATCAAGTCGCCTGCTTCGCGTGCGCAGCTTGAGGTTGCGCGTGGGCAACTGACGCCGTTTCTGCGCGACACGCTGGTGGGATTGAACTATGCGTACTACGAGCCGCCGGGGGCGCAGATGCTTCATCACAATCCGCTGTTCGTTCGGTCGCATGATTTTATGGGGGTGTCGATCATCGGCGTCGATCGGCTGTGGGGCGCTCCGATGGTGCTGGGCGCGGGGATGCCGGCGGGTGGAGGTGCGTACCTGATGGGATCGCTGGCGGATCTGTCGTATGCGCTGGCTTCGTCGGAGGAGGATTTTATCGCGCCGGAGAATGTGCAGGCGCTGATATGGAAGGAGCTGGTGCCGGATCTGCTGGTGAGTGCGACGCTGCCGCGGTGGTGGAGTGTAACGCCGAATGAACTTCATGCGGTGACGCTGTATCAGCGCAGCGGTGAGGAGATTTTGACTGCGTCGGTTGGAGACGCGCAGATGCGGCAGAGGGTCGTCGAGATTTTTTCGGAGAACATGGCTCCGCAGCGGCTGGAGCGGGTGGAACGATCGCTGCATCAGGCGGAGGATGCGGCTGCGATGGTTCCTCGGATTATGCCTGCGGAGACTTCGTATCTGGCGGCGGAGTATCGCAAGCGGTTTCCTAATGAGCCGGTTGTGTGGGGTCCGGCGAGTCGTGAGCTTGAAGAGTTGCGAGGGCGCTATCCGGCGGAGGTGAGCTGGCAGAGGGTGTCGAAGGACTTCGGCGTTCCGCATCCGACGCTGGCGCGGACGAATGGTTTGGATCTGCTGAATGTGAAGCCGTTTCCTTTCTTCGGATCGTATTCGAATCGACTGTTCGGTGAGTCATGGGAGTCGAGCAACTTGTATTGGGCGCGTCTGGCGGACGAGATGGGCTACTCGCCGGTGACGCTGAACAGCCTTATTCCAGAGCTGACGCGGTACACGATTACGAAGATCTTTGCGACGGAGCCTGAGGACTGGCCGGCGACCTTCCGCGCGGTGCAGGAGACGGGCAAGGAGTTTCGTCAGGGGAAGATTGCAGCGCTGCCGTTAGCAAAGGGCTCCGCAGGTGCGTCCGCGCAGGCTGTTGCGGACTCCACGGCACGATAGATTTCACCGCACGAATTTCACCGCACGAATGGAGGACTATGGCAAAGAGACATTTTCTACTCCTCTGGATGGCGTCGTTTCCGCTGTACAGCGGCGGCTACGGCGCGGCGCAGGATGATGCGTCACGCATCCGTGTGAACGTGGTGCTTGTACAGCTGAACGTCGCTGTTACGGATGGGAAGGGAAACTACATCAGTGGTCTTGGCCCGGAAGACTTCTCGGTTGCTGAGGACAGCGTTCAGGAGAAGATCGCTACCTTCGAGGAGGGTAATGAGCCGCCGCGCAGGTTGATCGATACTTCTTCCTCCGGTGGAGCTTTTGCTGCGAAGGACACGTGGACGCAGGCGGTTGCGCCCGAGAGTGCGGGAGGTGCTGCGAGTACTCCGGGGCTGTGGTCGGCGGGGGCGAATGTCTTCATTCTTTTTGACACAAGCAACTATATGTACCGGGGATTCGTGTTTGCGCAGGACTCGATCGCTGACTTTATCCGCTCGCTGGAGGGGGTGAGCAAGGTTGCACTCTACTCCTATAGCCGCGATCTCTCGCGAGTCGCCGGACTCACGGACGACCGCTCGCAGGTGTTGCGCGGTGTTCGCAAGACGGTCGCTGGTGACGATGCGGCGCTATACAACAGTCTGCTGATGACGGTGAAGGATGCCGCGCAGTTGACGGGGAAGAAGGCGATCGTTGTCTTCTCGAACGGCCCTGACAACGCGAGTCTGGTGCCGCCGGAGGATGTGGCAGAGCTTGCGCAGTCAACCGGGACGATCATTTATATGATCAGCACGCAGCAGGCGGAGGCAGAGCCAGTCTCTACCGCGGTCTTCGAACGCATGAGCAAGGCTACGGGCGGGAGAGCTTACTTTTCGAAGAGCTGGAGGGATGAGAGGCAGGCGTTCGCTTCTATCCGGGATGACCTGGCGCATCTTTATACGCTCAGCTACTATCCGCAGCCGAACCCTAACCAGGGCTGGCGGACGATTACGGTGAAGCTGACGGACAAGGCGATGCAGAAGTACCACATTCGAACGAGGGATGGATATCGGCTTCTCCAGGCTCGGTCCTCCGGGTTGAGTCAGGCGTCATCCGGTGCGACGCCTGCTTCGCAGTGATGTCTATCTTCGGCGCAGTGCAGTTGTGCCTGTTAGTTGGAAGACTTCTTGACCGATGCACTGTCTGCGCCGCACCATACCTTCATGCGTCTATTCACTTTTGCTCTGCTGAGTGTTCTCAGCGCTGTTCCCGCCTTCGCCCAGTCTTCCATCAGCAACTTTCTTTTGGAGGAAACTGTCATCCACTCGGGTACCGGCGGCCAGTTTGAGTCTGCCCAGAAGGACTACTGTGCTGCGGTCGTCAAAGGCGGAGCACCAGCATGTTTGATCTTCTCTGTGTCTACCTTTGGTCCGTCCGATCGCTACTTCACCGTGCTGCCCTTCGGCTCCTTCATCCACTACGACCAGGGCAAGTACACGGAAAAGGGTCTCACGCATGAAGAGGCCAAGGCTCTTAGCGCACGCCGCATTCCGCCGATCGCGTCCAATCATGAGTCGGCCGTGGCGCTGCACAACGACCTGTCCATTCTCGCTCCCAACGACACGCCGCTCAACTACTTCACCGAGTATCATCTGCGCCCGGGCACTCTCGACGACTTCCTCGCTATCATCCGCAAGAATATGCTTCCCGCAGCGCGCAAGTCGGGTGTTGAGTCGTTTGAGGTCATCACGACTACTCTGGGCGAGAGTCCAGACCGTGTCTTCATCGTTACACGTCTGCGCAACTTCGCGTCCTTCGATCAGCCGGATCCGATCCTTGCGAACATGTCTCACGTTCAGCGCGCTGCCTTTCAGCAAAGCCTCACCGCCGATGTCGAGCATGTTGAAACCTATGTGATGCGTTATCGCGCCGATCTCAGTACTGATCCCAGTGCTGACGCGAGCGCGCACTCTGCAAGCCAATAGAGCATGAGACTGGGGGATTTCGTGCGGGCAGGGAGGTGGGTTTCTACTTTCGTGCGTCGATCATGGTCTGCACGAGTGTGTCATCGCGCTTCTGATGGAGATCCTTCACCTTTGCGAACTCGGCCTGAGCCTCCTTTGGCCGGCCAGTGGAGGCGTAGAGACGCGCGAGGTGGTAGTGCGCGTCGGCCTGTGCTGGGTCCATCGCGATGGCGTGCTGGAGGTTTGCCTCCGCCTCTTTGCTTTGGCTGTGTGCCGCATTGAGGATGCCGAGATCGAGGTAAGCAAGGCGTATGGCCTCGGGCTGCGCGGTGGCCTGGGTGAGGTAGTTCATCGCGGCTGATTCGTTGTTTTTCTTGATCGCGATGTCGCCGAGGTAAGCGATCGCTTGCGTGTTCTTTGGATTGTCCGCTATCTCGAGCTCGAACTCTTTCTGCGCGTCGTCGAACTGATGCTGCTTCCAAAGTAGATATCCCAGGCCGAAGTGGACCTCCGGTTCGTGCGGAGAGATCTTCTCTGCCGCGCGAAACTGCGCCGTCGCCTCATCAGGCTTGCCCATTCCATCGAGCGCCTCGCCGGCGAGTATATCGGCCTGCGCGGAGTCGGGACTCTGCAGCAGGATTTGCTTGTACTGCTCCAGCGTGCAGTCGTAATGTGCCGCCCACAGGCAGCTCTGCGCAAGGGCGGTGCGGAGTTGGAGGTTCTGCGGTGAAGAGGCCACGGCAGATTCGAGGTAGGGAATCGCCTCTGCGTAGTGCGCGGTTCCGTAGTAGCTCATGGCGAGCAGCAGTTTCGGCTTGATGTCGTTTGGGGTTTCCGTTACCGCGGCTTCAAGAGCTGGAATAGCCTCTTTCAACTTCTGCTGTTTGAAGAGGGCGAGACCCAGATCGAGCTGTAGCCCGGAGAGATGGGAGCCGAGTTCAAGCGCCTTGCGGTAGGCCGTCTCTGCTTCAGAGTATTTGCTTCCGAGCGCCTGCATAAGACCAAGGTGAGCCCATGCATCCGCGTTCTGCGGGTTTGTCTCCGTGATCTGTTTCCACTGCTGCTCGGCGTCTGAGTATGCACGCTGCTTCTCATAGGCGAGTGCTTGCTGAGTCTGACCTGAGGTTGGATTTGCGGTCGGGTTTGCTTGCGCAAAGGCGTGTGCCGACACAGTGGAACATGCAAGAAGAAGAGACAGCACTTGTGTAATTCGCAGCATATTCCCAACCGGAAAGACAACTGAAAGGATGGTAACGCAGAGTGGCTGCGCATCGGAAAAAAGAAAAGGTGCAGCGACTGGACTGAGTCGCTGCACCAGGTTGGTAAGCAGGAGGTGATCGCTCCTGTTTATTGGTTTAGAAGAGGAACTTCGCTCCGAGCTGAAGAACGCGCGGATCGTAAGTCGAGGTCACCTGCCCGAAGTTGCTGCTGGTGAACCCGGTGCTTACAGCGTTGAACTCCGTGTGGTTGAAGGTATTGTAGGACTCAGCCCGGAACTGGAATCTCGGCCCCTCGTGCGAGGTAAGCCTGAACTCCTTGAACAAGGCCAGGTTCCAGTTGAAGAGCCCAGGTCCTACAACGGCATCCTTGCCTGCGCTGCCGTAGCCCTGACCTGTGCCACCGGCCCAAGGTGCAAGCGGAGCTGCGAAGGACGAGGTGCTGAACCACGCAGTCTGTTTTTTGATGTGCTGGACCGGGCTGATCAGATCGGGACGGTTGGTGGTGCCGCCGCCCAATCCGAGTGTGTCGGTTCCGTAGTTGACGTTGATGGGGACGCCGCTCTCAGCAACGGTGACTCCCGAGATCTGCCAGCCACCGATCAGCGTTCTCTCAAACGCGTTGGTGGAGTGCAGGAAAAACGGAAGCTCGTAGATGTAGTTTGCGTTGAAGATGTGGCGACGATCGAACAGACCCGAACCGCGGTCATAGTTTAGATTGAAGGGGTTTGAGATCTGGCCGCCGGAACCGGACAGTGTGGAAGAGGTAAGATCGCCGCTTTGAATATCGATCTCGTGCGACCACGTGTAAGCGAGCTGGATGGAAAATCCATGCTTTGCTTCCATGCGCATGGCCGCCTGGAGTGAGTGATAGCTGCTGTTGGTTGTGTCTTCTACCTGCGTGATGTTGGCGAATCCAGGGAACTGCCTGTAGAAGTTTGCATTCGCTCCGCCAGCAACTAACTGACGGTCGTCGTACGGGTTTGTGGGATTGCCTGGATCGGACAGCGGCAACGTATTGACTGCGCGCTCATCGTTCTGATGCCAGCCTGTAACGCCTACGTACTGGATCGATGCAACGATGGAGGGTGCAAGCTCACGCTGTACTCCAAGGCTGAATTGAATCGTGGCGGGGTTGGGGTAGTTGTAGGCCAGAGAGCCGAAGTTCGCCGGCGAGGTGGGAGAGGTTGCGGTTGCTCCAGTCAAACTGCTCTGGTTCGGGTTAGAGAAATAGATTGCGTTGACGGAAGGTTGATAGGCGAACGGTGCATTGACGTCTGTACCGTAGATGTCGTTGCCCTGGACGCGCTCGAAGAACATTCCGAAGCCGGACCGAATAACTGTCTTTCCATCTCCGGAGAGGTCGTAAGCAAAGCCGACACGAGGCTGAATGGTGCCGTATGTCGCCTTTACCAGTCCTCTGGGAAGACCGTTGACTCCCGCCAGCTCCACGCCATTCAGATAGAAGGGCACTGGTGCTCCTGCGGGTTGGCTGAATCCAGGCCCATTCGGATTCAAAGTCCCATCCGCTGCAGGAACCTGCGCGTCGGCGGGATTGAAGGCGGAGGGAAGGAAGTTCGACGTCCGATTGTTTTTCTCAAAGGTGCGCGGCAGCCCGTCGTAACGGAGGCCGAGGTTGAGCGTCAGTCTCGGAAGAACGTGCCAGTTATCCAAGCCATATCCGGAGTAGGTGTTGTTGACCCAGTGTGCTGTCTGCAGCGACTGAAGCTGGGTGTAGCTGTTTGCAAAGCCCAACAGGAAGTTTACATACGAGTCTTTCGCGTAAGCTCCATCGTTGAACGTAAAGTCACCCTGGGTATCTGCCTGCTGCTGCTGGTTCTTGTCCATGCGCATGTAGCCTGCGCCGAACTTGAAGGCATGCTTTCCATGGGTCCAGGACAGGTCATCGCGAATCTGGTAGTCGAGGAAGGAGTTATGCCACGGCCAGTAGTTAGTCGTGTAGGTAGTTCCAGGCCCGATGCCGGAGAATGCGACGGAGGGAAGACGGTTCTGAGCGTTGTTGCCTGTAAAGATGCCGGTTCCAGTCCAGCCAGCAGGTTGCTGAAAGATGCCGGCCGGGGTGATGTCGATGGTGTTGCCATTGACATTCAGGGCGGTCTCATTCAACAGGGTCGGAGAGATGACCTGGCTCAGGTTGATGACTGCGGCCCACGATGGGTTCGCGAACACATTGCCGACGGTGGGGTAGCTGTCGCCGCTCCACTGGGTCGGGAAGATGGTCTGGGACATCTGATCGTGAATCCAGTGGCCCATCAGGTGAAGTCTGTCGTTGATGTTGTGATCGACGCGGACTACATCTTCGCGAACGTCGGTCGGCTGCTTGGGCGATGCGATATATTGGTTACCCGCCGCATTTGGTTTCGGAATCGCGCCGGTTCCCAGGAATAGTACAGCGTTGGGATCGAGAAGCTGGTGAGGAATGGTTGACACGCATGTAGTGGCACTGGTGCAGGTGTTGGGGAAGGGCTGTCCTGCCGTAAGGCCTAGCTGACCGTACAGCGCTTGTTTGGCCGGATCCGCAGTCACCGGGACAATCGGAAGCACAGCGGCACCGTTTGAGGTGTAGTCCGTATATGCCAGATCCTGCCCAGCGGTGGGGAAGTTGGAAGCGGGAACCGTTTGGGCCGCGTTAGGATTGGCGCCCTGGATGAACTTGCGCCACTCTTCGCTCCAGAAGAAGAAGGTCTTCTTGCGATCCTTGTTGTAGAGACCAGGGATCCACACCGGGCCGCCGATGTCTCCGCCGTAGATGTTCAGGCGTAGCTCCGGCCTTGGCTGACCGGCCTGTTTGGAGAAGTAGTTGTTTGCATCGAAGACGTCGTTGCGGTTGAACTCCCACAGCCCGCCGTGGAAGTCGTGGGTTCCAGACTTGAGAACCATCGTCACCGTACCGCCGGAGGAGATGCCGTAGTCGGGGCTGTAGTTGCTGCTGAGGATCTGGAACTCGGCGATGACGTCTGGAGCAGGCATGACGTCCAGTTTGCCGCCGCTGCCGCGGTCATACACTTCGCCGCCGTCGATCAACCAGTTGTTGTGGTCAGGCCGCATGCCGTTGAAGCTCAGGTTGAAGCTGCTGCCCTGAGCGGTGACGCCGTTGAACGAGGGATTGGTCGTCGAGACACCCGTGCCCAGCGTGGTCAGGGAGATGACGTTACGTCCGTTGGTCGCCAACTGCTCGATCTGTTTGCCGGTGATCAGGGAGCTGACTTCGTTGGTCTCGGACTGCACCTGCAGTGCGTCGGCCTCGACCGTTACGGTTTGGCTCTCGGACCCGATTGCAAGCGCAACGCTCGCACGCAACGTCTGCGCGACGTTCAGCACGATTCCAGAGGCGGTGTAGCTTTTGAAGCCGGATGCGGTAGCGGTCAACTTGTAGGTGCCGACCTGCAGGCCAGGAAGATCAAAGAGGCCGGAGGAGCTCGACGTCGTCGTGCGCACATCGCCGGTAGCGACGTGTGTAACCGTGATCGTTACATTGGGGACTACGGCGCCGGACGGATCCGTCACCACGCCTGTAATCTCTGCGTTTTCCTGCGCGTAAACGCTTCCGCACGCGAAGAAAGCCAGGAGCATCAGGATAAATATCCTGTACCTATTGCGCTGTTTCATGATTTGCCTCCAAGAAAATTGCAAGCTACAGTTTTTTACTCAGGCTGTTCGAGTCGTCGCCGAACCGAGTGCCTGACCTCTGTCGCCTGCAGGCCGTCTGTGCGTCAGGGTCAGGTTGCGTATGTTTCGCACCTGTCCTGCCAAGGTCTTTGCAAACAACTAAAGCGTTTATTTAGAGAGTTTCTAAATCAACTACAGAGATTTCGACGGAACATTAGTTGGGGTTGTGTACTAATGTCAAGTGAAAATATTTGATTGGGATATTGGGAGTTCTTATTCGGCGCTAACGGGATTTTCTTTCATCAATTGGACGGACCACTTGCGATCTCACCCGCATCTATCGAGGACATGATGAGCACCGAAGTGCATATGCGTGCCTCGCGCTGGCGAGATCGCACCATACGCAGTGCCTCCAGCGATCGACATCTCTTGCTGCCACTTGAGTTCCAGCCTTCGCACATGCAGCGCAAAAGGCAGACGGTCACCTAACTCATGGGGCAGCAGAGATCTTGCGATCCTCAAACATAAAGAGGCGACGGTTTTACCCGAAGAGAGGGAGGTCGTCCGGCCTCATGCGCCGTACAGGTTTTTATTCAGAAAGTCGTTGCGGAACCTGCCCTGGGGATCATAGCGCTTTGCGAGCGCCTCAAAGTCGGCAAACTTCGGATATAGCTGCCGAAGCTGGTCTAACGGTGTGGTGAAGAGCTTGGCCCAGTGCGGTCGTGCACCGAAGGGCTTTAGTTGCTCTTCAATCAGCGGCAGGATCTGCTTCACATCATTCCACTCCGGCTTCCATGTGAAGTGGATGGCCATCGAATCCCGCTCGTAGGCCATGCTCATCCACAGATGATCTGCGGCGATGGTGCGCAACTCCGTGATGAAGAGGTGCGGTGTGATCCGGTCGCGCAGCTTTTCGACGGCGAGTATCGCCTGATAGGCGCGATTGCGTGGAACGAAGTACTCGGTCTGTAGTTCGGCGCCGCTCGATGGAGTGAAGTTCATGCGGAAGTGAGGCAGCCGCTCGTACCAAGGGCCCGGAATGCCCTGCTGGTCCGTGCAGTTCTCCGCCGAGTGCCCGGTCAGAGGATGGAGCTTGGTCTTCTGCAGCGTGGCTCCATAAAAGAGCGGAGGCATGGCGGGCGCGGTGTTGTTCGTCACGGTCTGCTTCAGCCATACCTGGGTGGCGCGGTGATGTTGCCAGTCGGTGAAGAGGCTGACGCTGTAGCCGGAGGCGAAGATGGTGTCGAGGTTATGTTCCAGTTGGTCGAACGACAGATTCTCGTAGACGACCTGCGCGATCTGAAAGGTGGGAACGACGTCGAGCGTGATGCTGGTGATTACGCCCAGAGCGCCCAGTCCAACGACCATTCCTGCAAACTGATCGGGATTGCCGTTGCGCGAGAGTGAGACCTTTTCGCCGCTGCCATTGACGATCTCTATGCCCGAGACGATCGTCGACAGGTTGCCGTTATGGATGCCGGAGCCATGCGTTGCGGTCGAACAGGCTCCGACGACAGAGACGTGCGGAAGCGAAGCAAGATTGTGCACCGCGAAGCCCTGCGCGTCGAGCCACGGTGCGAGTTTGCCGTAGGTAACGCCAGCGCCTACTGTGACTGTGCGAGCTTCTTTATTGAGCGTCATCTGGTCGAGGCGCTTGAGCGATATCTGATCTCCCACCGTGTCGGCGATGTTGTTGAAGGAGTGCCGAGCTCCGAGCGCCTTGGCGTGGGGCAGACTCTTGAGAAGTTGTCCGACCTCTTCCGCGCTGGCGGGTTGATCGACGCGAACCGACTTGAAGGTATAGTTGCCGGCCCAGTTGGTGCGTGGACCTTCGGCGGGCGCGGTCTGGTCTGCCGCCTGATCTGCGGCCTGCGCGAAGCGGGAAAGCAGGGAACCAGCGAGGATCGCTCCGGACGTCTTCAAAAACTGCCTCTTATCCATTCCATACCTTTCAAAACCTCCACGAAGATCAGGCAGCACGCCTGTTCAAAGTGGACTATCCAATCTTCGGTTCGTCAATGCGTTCGCAGCGAACTTTAGGTCTATCTGCGGCGCAAAACATTCTCCCACAGAAGTCGCTTAGATCGACGACACGCGCTTCGTGCCCGTTCTTCGCGTCTTTTGAAGTGATGATCCACGGTCTTCTGTCCCACATTGTCGTCACAGCGCTTATGAAAACCGCTGTGTCCTCATTTTTAAGTTGCAAACCTGTCTGTACGCCTATACAAATTTATCCATCAGAAACACAAACGAAATAGCCATGAGCGCCTTATCGCCTGCCCACTCCGGCAGAGGGCGACGGAACAGGCTTTTGGAAGAACAGCGTCTGAAGGCGGGATCAAACGAATGACGACCATGCAGCAGGTGACGGCTTCGGCTGTCTCGGGAAAACGCCTCTCCTCGATCGATGTCCTGCGCGGCTTTACGCTTGCCGTCATGATCCTGGTCAACACCGCTGGCGAGTGGGATCACGCGTACTGGCCTCTGAAGCACTCGGTATGGAACGGCTGCACCCCGACGGACCTGGTCTTCCCAACCTTTCTCTTTCTCACGGGAACCTCGCTGGTCTTCTCCTTTCGCTCGCGTCTGGCACGAGGCGTAGGCAAACGCGAGCTTCTGCTCCACACGCTGCAACGCTCGGTCATCCTCTTTCTTATCGGCGTCGTTCTGAACGGGCTTCCTTTCTTTCCTCTTTCTACTCTGCGCATCTACGGTGTGCTGCAGCGCATTGCGTTGTGTTATCTGTGCGCCAGTGCTCTCTATCTATGGAACCGAAGGCCCGCATTTCTGCTTTCGGTAACGGCTCTTCTGCTGGTGGGTTACTGGGTGATGATGCGGTGGATTCCACTGCCTGGCGGCATGCTCCCCGTACGCGATCTTCCCATCCTCGACCCTGTTCGCAACTGGGTTGCAATCATCGATCGCTGGATGCTTCCCGGCCGCCTCTACGAAGGAACACGCGATCCTGAAGGCCTCCTGAGCACACTACCTGCAATCGCCACAGTTCTTCTCGGAGTTCTCACTGGCCTCTGGCTACAGACGCAGAGAACCATTCAGGAAAAGAGCAGATGGATGCTCATCGCAGGAACCGCTCTGATCGCGGGCGGCGAGATGTGGAATATCTGGTTCCCCATTAATAAGAAGCTGTGGACCAGCTCCTACGTTCTCTTCGCTGCCGGAATCGCTCTGGTGGCGCTCGCGCTGTGTACATGGCTGATCAAAGACGATGGTACGGCTGGCCGGTGGAGCTATCCGTGGCGCGTCTTCGGCACCAACGCCATCACTGCTTATGTGATCTCAGAGGTTCTCGCGATCATCATCTACGTCGTGCATGTTCCCGGCAGCCGACCGCCCATCACGTTGAAGGGATACATCTTCACTCACTTCTTCGCCTCTGTCTTTCCGCCAGGAATGGATTCGTTGTTGTTCGCCATCGCCTTCGTCGCGGTCTGCTTCGTCCCGGTATGGATTCTGTATCAACGGCGCATCTTTATCAAGATCTAAAAAACCTAAAGAAATCGTGAATTTAGTATTGCACTTCAGTCCAGTTGTCTATACGATCTGACATCTGAACATTTCAGTTCCATGAATCGCCGTCTGAGCATGGAAGCGTTGTAGCAATTTTTCTTTTGCGGTTCGCTATTGATCTTCCCCGCGAGAGTCCGAAAAGACCTCCAGCGGTGATCGTTCCACCCAATGTTTAGCGTCACGGGCCAACGAAGGGAGAAGCTGCGGCAGGAAGCAAGGCTTTCGTCCTAACAAAGTTTCAGAACAAAAACATACTCAAGCCAAGTACCAATAACCCGAAATCTCGATACACAAAGATATTGATTCGGAAGATCTACTCTCGGAGGAAGCCAATGCGCAAGCAACTCACGCTAAGCAAAAGTCTTTTGGCATTAGCACTGGTCTTGATGGCCTGTATTCCATCATTTGCTCAAACCATCACCGGAACCATTACCGGAACCGTGACCGACCCCAGCGGTGCCGTCGTGGCAGGAGCCAAGGTCACCGCGGTCAACGTGCTCACCGGTGTACAGACGCCGACAACGACCAACCCCAGCGGCATCTACTCTCTGCGCTTCCTGCAGATCGGGCAGTACAAGGTCAGCGTCGAAGCTCCGAGCTTCTCCACTCAGAGCACAAGCGTATTTACTCTCGAGGTCGATCAGGAAGCAAGGGTGAACGTCGGGCTCACACTCGGCGCCGCAAATAGCAGCGTCATCGTCACCGACACCGCGCCCATTCTGAATACGGAAAACGCCACCACCGGAGACACCATCACGGCGGCTGCAGCGACCGAGCTTCCTCTTCAGAGCCGCAACTTTTCTACCCTCACCCTGCTGGTTGCAGGAGCGATCACGCCCAACCCGGCTGCCCTCGATAACGTAGGCCGCAGCCAGTACAACGGCGGATTCAACGTCAACGGCAATCGCGAGCAGAGCAACAACTACACGCTCGACGGTGCCGACATCAACGAAGCCATCGACAACTACATCGGCTACAGCCCCAACGTCGACGCGCTCGGTGAAGTCCGCATCATCACCGGCAACGCCACCGCGGAGTACGGTAACGCCAACGGCGGCCAGGTCGTCATGGTGACCAAGAGCGGCACAAACCACTTCCACGGCAACGCTTACTTCTTCGGCGAAAATCAGAACCTTAATGCATCCCCATGGAATGCCGGTACACGTCCTCCGCTTAACCGCGCCATCTTCGGTGGCACCCTCGGCGGTCCTCTTCTTCACGACAAGCTCTTCTTCTTCGTCGACTACCAGGGAGCCCGTCAGCATAGCGACACGGTCGAACAGCGCACGGTCGTCTCAGCTGCAGACCGCGCTCGCACTGATATCACCAATCCGGCTGCACTCTATCTCTTCGCCCACCCGGAGCTCTATCCCCTGCCGAATACGACCCCTGGGCAAGGATCTTCGGTAAACTACATCGGCTCTTCAGGACAGGCCACAGTAAACGACCAGGGCGATGCAAAGATCGACTGGAAGGCGACCAATCGCGATACCATCTCCGGCCGCGTCTCCATCGGACGTGAGCACGACGGTTACTCGAAGGTTGCTCTGCCCACAGACATCCCCACCAACTTCAACGATCCCTACACCGGCTTCATCGTGAACTGGACGCACGTCATCTCGCCGAGCCTGATCAACGAGGCCCGCGCCGGCTATGGCCGCACGCGCTACATTCAGACGCCAACCGATGTCTCCGGCAAGTGGGGCACGACCGGCAACGCGACCCTCGGCATCCCCGGAACGCAGCTCGTCCCGGGCTTCAGTACGCTCGTCATCGGCAACAAGGCGAACTCCGGAACGGTTGACGATATCGGCGCACCCGCTGGTCAGGACGGTAACGGCTCTTACGGCGGTATCGACAGCGACAGCATCGTCAACGCCTTCACCTACGGCGACAACCTCACATGGCAGCACGGAAAGCAGACTCTGAAGTTCGGCGCGCAGGTGCTTCGCTATCAGGAGAACCGCTACTACTCCGGCAACGACGGCACGCTCGGATGGTTCAGCTTCAACGCCAGCGTAGATGACTTCCTCCACGACAACGTCACCACCGAAGGACAGGGCGCACTCACCGGCCGCTGGGGACAGCGCCAGTATCGCCCCGCGTTCTTCGTGCAGGATGACTACAAGCTGAGTTCCAACCTGACCATCAATCTCGGCCTGCGCTGGGAGTATGACCAGCCCTACATCGAGGTCAACAACAAGCAGGCGAACATCAACCTCACCACCGGAGCCATCGTAAACGCCGGCGTCAATGGCGCACCTCGCGGGCTCTATGACTCCTACCACGCTGGTTTCATGCCTCGGCTCGGCTTCGCCTGGTCGCCTGAGTCCCTCCACGAGAAGTTTGTGCTTCGCGGTGGATATGGCATCACGAACTTCCTCGAAGGAACGGGTGCGAACCTCCGCCTCACGCTCAACCCGCCCTTCTTCGTGGACGCTTCGTGCACTGCTGGTCTCCCCTGCGCAAACGGAGGTCAGTTGTCCACCACTCAGGGCTTCTATCGTCCATCCGACCCCTCTGTCTACTCCGGCAACGTGCGCGCATGGCAGAAGGATCTGAAGCCCGCTCTCATCCAGCAGTACAACCTCACCACGGAATATCAGCTCGACAACTTCACCTCTTTGACTGTCGCCTATCTCGGTCAGGTAGGAAACCACCTGGTCGATCCGCGTGAGGCCAACCAGCGGGCCTGCCTTAATTGCGATCTACCCATCACAACGCTGTCCGCTCTCAACCCGGCGCTCAGCCAGATTACGAACATCAGCTTCACTGAGTCAGAGGCGGTGATGAACTACAACTCGCTGCAGGTGACAGGACGTCGTCGCCTCAGCCACGGACTCGAAGTGCTCGCCAACTGGACCTACAGCAAGGGACTTAGCAACAACCTTGGCTACTACGGTGCAGGCGGCGGCGCAGGCGACTCACAGAGCGCGTACTGGCAGGATGCCTACAACGGTCGTGCAGACTACGGCCCGACGTACTTCGATGCTCGTCATAACGTATCGATCTCCGGCTACTACGAGCTTCCGTTCGGTCGCGGACGTCAGTTCGGTGGCAACATGAATCGCTTCGAGGATGAGATCGTCGGCGGCTGGAAGGCAAGCACCATCATGAGCTTCCACACCGGCTTCCCCATCACCGTAAACTCAAACGCGTTCTACTCAACCACAGTCAACGCCAGGGCATCGCGCGCCAATCACCTTCGCAGCTTGAAGGTGGTCGGCAGAACCTCACGCAACTGGTTCGGAAACGATCCCTCCGTTGCAGGCTGCGCAAGCGACACCGACAACGGCACCTGTGCCTACAGCGAAGAGAGTGCTCTGAGCTTCGGCAATGCGTCCGTCGGCTCTGAGCGTGACCCCGGCTACCAGCAGGTGGATCTATCGCTGTCGAAGGACTTCGCAGTCACGGAAGGAACCCACGTTGAGTTCCGCAGTGACTTCCTGAATGCCTTCAACATGGTCAGCCTGTCTCCTCCTGCAAACAACGTCAGCCCCGGCAACAACTTTGGTCAGATCTCCACCGCCGTCAACGAGCCGCGCAACATTCAACTCGCTTTGAAGCTGGTCTTCTAACCAGACCAACAATCCAAACCAGAGACGGCGAAAGAAATTCTTTCGCCGTCTTTTTACTATCGTTCCCTGCTCATGAAACGAGTATGGAAGCAGCCACTTGCCGGCACGAATCATGCCTGCCTTCGGAGTGTTCCGCCAGGTCGAGGCTCTATGAACACAACCATCGAAGCCCCTAACGACGTCGCCGAATCCGTCACACACGCGCCCCGCGTTGCATCCATTGATGTCTTTCGCGGCCTCACCATGACGCTCATGATCTTCGTCAACGAACTAGCCTCGATCAAAGGCCTTCCCTGGTGGAACTATCACGCACCCGGCAAGATGGACGCGATGACCTACGTCGACATGGTCTTCCCGGCGTTCCTCTTTATCCTCGGCATGACCATCCCTATCGCTCTCGAACGCCGCATCAAAAAGACCGGCTCCATGTCGAACGTTTGCCTGCACATCCTGCTTCGCACCGTGGCGCTCGTAGCTCTCGGCCTCATCCTCGCCAACGCAGAGCGGGGCGACCACGTTCTCATGGGCATCGGCACGAACATCTGGGCCATCATCTCTCTCCTTGGCGCAATCCTCTATTGGAACGTCTATCCAGCCTCCACCCGTTACCAGAACCTCTTCCGCATCCTGCGTTACTCCGGCCTCGCCCTGCTGCTCGCGATGTTCCTACTCTTTCGCCGCACCGCAGCCGACGGACACATCGTCTGGCTCGACACCTCCTACCCAGAGATCCTCGGCCTACTCGGCTGGACGTATCTCGCAGTCTCTATCCTCTATCTCACAACGCGCCGCTGGCACTGGGCACCCATCGCATGGTTCGTTGTTCTCACGGCTCTATGCGCCTTCACCACTGCGAAGTGGCTCATCTTTCCGACTAGGCTGCCCCTCTACCTGTGGCCATTCGGAAACGGAGCGATGTCTTCGATCGCCATGGCCGGCGTCGTCACCTCTGGCCTCTTCGTCGGCGAACGAAGCAGGCTTTGGCCCACCTTTCGTCAGAAGGCCGTCTGGGCCTCTACGTTCGCACTCGTCACACTCTTGTGCGGCTACCTTCTCACTCCGCTCGGCATCTCCAAGATTCGCGCAACCCCGACCTGGTGCCTCTACTGCATCGCGTGCAGCGTCCTTTGCTTTACGCTCCTCTATTGGATATGTGACGTCAAAAAACGAACTCGCTGGACCGCATTCACTCGTCCCGCAGGAGAGAACACGCTGCTCACCTACCTGCTCCCCGACCTCTACTACTTTGCTGTCGCTGCCATAGGATTTACCTACTTCACAACGCATGTCGCCTCAGGTCTTCCGGGCGTCCTTCGATCCGTCGTCTTCACCGCGCTCATCCTCATGCTTTCCGCGCTCCTGACGAGATGCAGGATAAGGCTGCAGCTTTAGGTCTATCAATATTAGTAATTGTAACTATATGAGTTTCATTATTTCGAGCATGTTGATCGTTTCACCATGATCCTGTTGAAAAGCCTATTGGACAAGCTGCGCTTCAGCGAATCGATGCCCGCCAAGACAGTGCAAGGAGACTAGATTGTTGAAAGCTCAGGCCCAATCCGTCGCTCCTGTTCATCCTCTGGATAAAACCGGATTCATCCCTCTGTACTTTCAGATCCAACAGACGCTGATGGAGAGAATCCGATCCGGCGAGCTGGTCGAAGGCAATCCACTCGCCTCCGAAGAAGAGCTGGCGCGCATCTACCAAGTCAGCAGGATGACCGCGCGTCAGGCGCTGCACGGTCTGAAGACCAGCGGTTACGCCATCAGTCAGAAGGGACGCGGCACCTTCGTCGCTCGCCCCAAACTCGAAAAGAGCATCATGCACCTGCGCGGCTTCACCGAAGACATGAAGCAGCGTGGCCTGATTCCAGGCTCGCGGCTTCTGGAGCAGAGCATCGTCAAGGTCACAACAGCGCTAGCCGAACAACTGAAGGTCGACACAGACGCGATGGTCATGCGCCTGCGACGCCTCCGCCTCGCCGACGGAATCCCTATGGCGATCGAAGACTCCCACATACCCCTCAAACAGTTTCCAGGGCTCGAGCGATTCGACTTCGAGAAGCAGTCTCTGTACTACATCCTGCGCGAGAACTTCGGCGTCCGCGTTGCCTGGGCAGACGAGATCCTCGAGGCCCTCCCCGCCACGCGCGATGAGTCCGAGCTACTCACCATCCCCAGGAAGGCCAGCGTGCTGTCGATCTCGCGCATCATCATGACGACCGAGGAGATCCCCATCGAAGTGGCCTGCTCTCGTTACCGGGGCGATCGTTACCGCGCCTCCATCCGCATCCCAACCACCACCATCGAATAGCGCATCATCTAAAGAGGAGAACTTCGTGAAGCGTCAACTAGCGGCTGGTGTCATCCTATGTCTGTCACTCTACCTCCACGCAGCGGCACAGGCTAACCCAGTGTTCACCAACACGCTTCTACCCGAACCCGCGAAGCTCACCTCAAGCGAAGGCAGACTGCCATGGAGCAGCTCCTTCTCCGTCAGCACGCCGCACTTTCACGATGAGCGCCTCGACGCAGCCATTCAACGAACCCTGCAAGCACTCGAAGACAAGACCGGCACGCCGCTCTCAAAGGAAGTTCGTACAGACGCCACCGCAGCCACACTCGTCATCGACGTTCAAGGCGCAGGCCAAGCCATTCAATCGCTCGACGAAGACGAGTCCTACAGCCTCAACATCACCACTACAGGTGCACGTATACAAGCCACCACGGTAGTCGGTGCTATGCGCGGCCTCGAGACCTTCCAGCAGCTTCTTCAGACCGAGCCCACAGGCTACTTCCTTCCCGCCGTGCAGATCGAAGACACACCGCGCTTCCGTTGGCGCGGCCTGATGATCGACTGCGGGCGCCACTTCGAGCCCGTCGAAGTCATCAAGCACACGCTCGACGGCATGGCCGCCGTGAAGCTCAACGTCTTCCACTGGCACCTCACCGAAGACCAGGGCTTCCGCATCGAAAGCAAGCTCTTCCCGCGCCTCACCGGCATGGGCTCCGACGGCCTCTTCTACACGCAGGATCAGGCCCGCGAGATCGTCGCCTATGCCCGCGCACGCGGCATCCGCGTCGTGCCCGAGTTCGACATGCCCGGCCACACTAAAAGCTGGTTCGTCGGCTATCCGGATCTCGCCAGCGCACCCGGTCCGTACACCATTCGCCGTGAGTTCGGTATCGAAGACGCTGCCATGGACCCCACACGCGATAGCACCTATAAGTTCATCGACGGCTTCATCGGAGAGATGGCGCAGATCTTTCCCGATCCCTACATGCACATCGGCGGCGACGAGAGCGACGGAGTCCAGTGGAAGGCCAACCCACGCATTCAGGAGTTCATGCGCACGCACTCGCTGCAGGACGCCGCCGCGCTGCAAGCCTACTTCAACCAGCATCTTCTCAAGATCCTCCAGAAGCACAACAAGCACATGGTCGGCTGGGATGAGGTACTCAACCCCGCTCTTCCAAAGGATGTCGTCATCCAGTCCTGGCGCGGCGCAAAGTCTCTCTCCGATGCCGCAAAGCAGGGCTACCAGGGCATCCTGTCGCAGCCATATTATCTCGACGGAATGAAGTCCGCCGCAGAGCACTACCTCGCAGACCCTCTACCCTTCAGCTCCGATCTCACCCCCGAACAGCGCAGCTTCATCCTCGGTGGCGAGATCTGCATGTGGGGCGAGCACCTCAACGAGCGCTCCATCGACTCTCGTATCTGGCCTCGCTCCGCCGCCATCGCCGAACGCTTCTGGTCGCCCGAAGGCGTCAACAATATCGACGACATGTATCGCCGCCTCGCCGCAGAGTCCATCCGCCTCGAAGCCCTCGGCCTCACTCACCTCTCCCATCAGGACGCTGCGCTGCGCGAACTAGCCGGTACCGAAGACATCGATGCCCTCCGCACCTTCGCGTCCGTGCTCGAGCCCGTCAGCTTCTCCGATCGCTACGAACAGCAGCACACCTCACAGCTAACCCCGCTCGACAATCTGGTCGACGCCGTCCGCCCCGACCCTCCCTCGCGCCACAACATCGAACGCCTCACGCACCAGTTCCTCCAAGCCCCAGCCGCTGACGAGCAGGCACGCGCAGACCTCGAAGCTGCCTTCAAAGAATGGATCGTCGCAGCTCCTGCAATCAACGCGCAGCTCGCGTCCACGCCACTCCTCGCCGTGGCGCAGTCGCGAGGCAGCCAACTCCCGCAACTTGCCACGGCTGGCCTCGAAGCCTTGAACTATCTCTCACAGGGAACCAAAGCCCCCGCAGGCTGGAAGCAGCGTACCTTAGCTCTCATAGCCGCCGCAAAAAATCCCCAGACCCTTGTACGCTTCACCTTCCTGCCATCGCTCGAAGAACTGGTAAACGCCGTCCCTGACTAACCTCATGCGCCGCTCAAAATTCCATGCAAAAAAATGGGGAGGCTCGTAGCATCAACGAGCCTCCCCGCATCCATGTTCGAACTATCGCTGCGCGACGAAGTTACGTGGAATCTCAATCGTGACCGTCTGATCGTGGCTAGGCAGTATGCCATCGCTCGCCATAAGAGTCAGCGTATAGCTTGAGGTCCTCGGATCAAGTTTGCCTCTATCCGACAGCGTAATCATCCCCGTCTCCGTGTTGATGTCGAAGATATATGCGCCGCTGCCGCCCTTGATCTGCCAGTTCTGCAGCTTGCCGCCGCCGCCTGGAGTTCCCTTGACGATCCCAACATCGTTGCTCCACGAATCACGCAACTGGAAAGACTGACCAGCCGTAATAACTGGCCGAACGTCATTGAGGTACTTCGACGCGAACGTAACAAACACTGGCCACTCCGGCACATCGGTATGACCTTGAGTGTGACGCCGCCAGCCTACCGTTCCGTCAATGAACGCCGTATCGAATGGTGGCGTTCCACCAATCGACTCGCCCGAGTTATACGGTGTCGGATTGCTCGTAAAGACCGTGCCCTCCGGAATCACCTGGCCCTTCCATCCCAGCAGCTCCCACACCGGGCCCGACATCTTCCCGGCAAGGAACATCCCCCGAGGATCCTGCCATGCGTCTCCGTATCCATGGTATGGCGTATCCGTGCCACCGTTCGTCATCACGGCACGCGGAGCGATCAACGCCATCACTGAATGAACATCGACATCCAGGTCTTCCACCTTCCTCGGAAAGAAGGCAGGCTTGCAACCTGGGTTGCCCACGTCAGGATTCTTCTGGCACTTCGCCCCTGCGTAGTTCATCAGGTAGCCATCCATCCAGTAATACTCGCCGTCTCCCACAACCGACTCGATGCTTTCGCCATACGCGCGTCGCAGCCACGACGTTCCACCTTCTCCGCCACAGCTCGGAAGCGCAGCTACCACGCGGTCATCATAGGCGGCTGTCACCAGCGTTGCCTTGCCATCACGCGAGTGTCCTTCCACAGCAACCTTGTCCGGATCAGGTCCATACGGATCCGCATCCTTGCCGAACTCATCGATGATGCGGCTGATCCCCCACGCCCATGCAACCAGCGCGCCGGGATCGGTCGGCTTTCTCCAATTGCCTTTGTTGATCAGCCCTATCAGGTAGTCCGACGTATCCGCACCGCCTGCATCCGGCTGCAGCAGCGTCTGCGTATAACCACACGCCGCAAAGCCAAGCGGAGCCGTGTACTGAAAATTAGCATCCGACTCACTGATGCTGATAAACGTCGGCACCTTCCCCGTTGCGTTTGCAGGGAAGCGGCACGTGATCGTAATCACCGGAGCATCCCTCAACGCCGGATAGCTCGCCGTCGAAATCGTACCCGTATACGTCTTCTCCCGATACGAGTACGTCACTCCATTAGTCACCGTTCCATTCGGACAGGAAGGACTCGTAATGCAGCTGATAACTCCAGTCTCCGATCCCGTGTCCACCGGTCCAATCGTCCACGTAATCTTCGGCCACACCTTCTCCGGCCACGTATACCCGTAGATCTCCTTTTGCACCAGATCCCAGATCTCCGGACGACGCTTCACCCACCAGTCGGTAGGCGTCTTGATCTGCTCTCCGCCGTCTCTTGTTTTGAAAAGATCAACCGGCTCATACGTCCAGTCGTCACTCTTCCTCACATCTCTCTGTAGGGCGAATAGATTGATCGGCGTGTAGGTCGCGCCTACCAGACATCCCGGGGCCACGCACGGAATCGTTCCTCCAATCCCCAGCGGCGCATTTCCCGTCGGATACGGACGCGATCCCGCAGGCCCATAGTCGCCAAAGCCACTCATCGCGCCGCCTGTAGACGTACCCTGCTCCAGCGCGGGCGTACATGGGCTGGCCCCATTGCAAAGCACACTCGCCGTACCCCCGCTCTGCGAATCGTCATACGTCGTCCACTGTCCCCACTGCCAGCGCACAATCGTATGCCCCAGCGCATCCGTCCAGTTGCTCGTCTCGGGCGATGCCACCGTGCCCGGCCACGCATTCACCGGCTTGTTCGGATCCGCCACGCGCGTAGCCGTCAACGGAGGGTTCGATGTCGCTGTCGGAAACAGCAGATGCTGCTGGCACATCAGCTGTGCCTGGTCTTGTAACGATGTGGTGGAAGCGGTCGGTAATCCCGCCGGAACGTTATAGGGAGATGCAGTGCAGTCCAGCGTTTGAGCGTTCGTGGAGAGCGTCGCTGCGAGGAAGAATGCAGCGAAGGAGACATAGAGTAGATAAGGACGAGTAGAGCGGCGCTTCGTGGTCGTCATGTACCTGTTCCTCCTGGTTCAATGCCTTGTGGGTCCGTCGAGCACTCCGGCACCGGCAAATCTCGAAGCGTATATGTACAAGAACGCTTCTCGCCAATCGCCTGGGCCCGTCGTCCATACCGCACAAAGCATCTTTTATTTGCGCCGCAAAATATATGCACTACCTTGCTACTTCGTCAAGAAATATATTTCCGCACTGCAATTCATGGTCCCTTATTGCTTCATGTATGTGCGGACTTGCACTAAAATTTGTGCTTTCGTTCCAATGCCTTCTTATTTCCTAGTACAACTCAAAATAAATAAGGAAAAGGAAGACCGTGCATCCGTATCGTCCTCATTTCAACGATGATCCGCCGTACATGAAGGCTCATCACTGCTCGCAGTCTGGCTTCCGCAGAGATAGGCATCGATCCGCCTCGAACTTCACCTCTCGCATCGCCTTGACGCCGCTAAGTAGAGCGGCAACAATAAATTCGTTCGCCGCTTTCACTTTTCGCGCGGCAGCCAGGGATCGCACACACATGGACAGCTTCAGCAACTCAGGAAACTCTGGTAAATCGAAGGTCACCAATCAGGGTCGCCGCGACTTCCTCAAAGTCGGCGGAGCCTCTATCGCCGCCGGTCTCGCACACTCCGCGCTCCCCACCTCCGCTCGCGCCGACAACACAGCCTCCATCCCAACTCCCGCCGCCTCCATGGCCGTGCAGGAGATGATGCCGACCAGAAACCTCGGCAAGACCGGCTTCCGCACCGGCATCTTCGGCCTCGGCGGCCAGGGCGCACTCGAAAAGACCAACAACGACGCCATCGCCATCCCCATCATAGAGCGCGCACTCGAACTCGGCGTGAACTACTACGACACCTCGGCCATCTACGGCGGTCCCGATCGCTGGAGCGAGCAGTATCTCGGCAGAGCTCTCAAAGGCCATCGCGATCAGGTCTTCATCGCAAGCAAAACCAAAGAACGCACCCGCGACGCCGCACTCCGCAACCTCGAAGTCTCACTCAAGCTCCTCAACACCGATCATCTCGACACCTGGCAGCTTCACGACGTAGGCGTCGACGAAGACGTCGAGACCATCTTCGGCAAGGGCGGCGCCATCGAAGCCTTCACTCAGGCGCGCGAACAGAAGATGGTGCGCTTCCTCGGCGTCACCGGCCGCTTCCGCCCCGAAGCGCTCATGGAGTGCATCCGAAGATTTCCCTTCGACACCGTACTCATGGGTCTCAACGCCGCCGACCAGTACTACTACAGCTTCGCCAAAGATCTCCTCCCCATGGCCGTCGAAAAACAGATCGGCATCATCGGCATGAAGGTGATGGCTCGCGGCAGAATCCTCTCTACCTGGACCCCGCCGCCCGTCGAAGTGCAGAAAAAATCCTGGGAGGGAACTGGCGCCATCGCCACCGGCCCCGGCACCCTCACCAAACGCGAGACTATGTTCTACACTCTCTCGCTTCCCATCAGCACAGCCATCGTAGGCTGCGACACCGTGCAGCAGGTGGAGGAGTGCGTTCAGTTCGCCCGCGACTTCACGCCGCTTAGCCAGAAGCAGATGGCGCAGCTCGCAGAAAAGACCGAGCCCATCGCAAGACAGGCCCTCTTCTTCCGACTCATGAAGCGCTAGCAATATCTAGTAGCGTACTCGCATATAAATTAAGGCCGCTCCGGCCACGCATGTCTCGGATACCGCCGCATCAACGCCCGCCGCACCTGCGGATAGAGCCGCTCCCAGAACCCCGCAAGGTCCGTCGTCGTCTGCACCGCACGCTGGTTCGGCGCCAGCAGATGAACCACCACCGGCGTCCGATCGACCCCAATCCGAGGCGTCTCCCGCATACCGAAAAAATCCTGGAGCCGTGACGCAATCCACGGCGGCTTGCCGCTCTCATAATGAACCTTCGTCTGACGTCCGTTCTGCAGTCGAACGCTCACCGGCGCAATCTCTCTCAGCCGACGTGCGTCCATCTTCTGTTCCATCACCGCAAGTAGATCCTTCGCAGCACTCTTCAACTCGACGAAGCTCCGCAGACCCAGACACAAGTCAAGCAACGCCTGTCCCACGTCCGGCCTCTCGAAGCCCGCGAACTCAACCCGCGCCGCAAACTCCTCCAGAGCATCGCCGTCAATAAAACGCTCGGCGCCCACCTCCATCGCCTTCCGCGCCAGCAACTCCGCCGCCGCTTCGGCATCCGGCATCATCCCCCGCGACTCCTGTATCACCAACTCGTCGTAAAGCAGCGCGCTCACCGCCTCCACGCGCTCCGCCTCACGATTCCACGTCACACTCGTCAACTCCCGCACGCGATCGGGAAACAGATCGATCAACCACTCCGGCTCAATCCGCGCCGTCATGCGAATCAACGGCAGCGGCTTATCCTTGCGATCCTCCGCATCGATCGCCACCATAAACTCATACGCCGGAGCCTCGCCCGCCACCTCCGCCGACGCACCGCCGGACATCAACACCTGGTTGCCTGCCCGCCGCCGCGCCACCCGATCCGGAAAACCAACCAGCACCGACATCAGCAGCGCGTCATCGTCATGATGCCTCTGCCTCTGCGGCCTCGCCATCCTTCGCAGCTGCTCTACCTGCTGCGCTGTGCGATAGTCCATCTGCAACTCCATCGCCGCCAGCAGATCGTTCTTCTCCACCTGCGCGCCCGATCCCAACAGCGCCGCCGCAACGCATCCATCCTCACCCACACCGCGCTCCATCGCCTCCACCAAAAGTCGCGCCAGCCGCGGAGCCAGCGGATACCGCGCCAGCCTCTGGATCATCCCGCCCCTCGCCCCAAGCCGCTCCAGCAGCGCCTCTGCCTGCTGCATCGCAGTCACCGGCGGAGCATCCAGCCACTCCACACCTCCAACATCCACAATCCCCATCGCCCGCAGCGATAGGCAAAGCTGCGACAGCTCGCTGCGTTCAATCTCCGGAGTGTCATGCTCCGCGCGCTGCACAAAGTCCTCCTCCGGATAAAGCCGCAGCACGCTCCCCGCCCCCGTACGCCCCGCGCGCCCGGCTCTCTGCTTCGCCGAAGCCTTGCTGATCCGCCCCACATGCAGCGTCGGCAGTCCCGTCCACGGCGAGTACGTCGCAACCCGTGCCAGCCCGCTGTCCACCACCGCCGTCACACCCTCCACCGTCACCGAACTCTCCGCCACATTCGTAGCCAGAATCAGCTTCCGTTGCGCAGCCGGCGCCACCGCCCGATCCTGCTCCGCCGGCGACAAGCTCCCATGCAGCGGCAGCACCAGCATCTCCATCTTCCGCGCCACCGCCTCGCACTCGCGCATCGCGCGCCGAATCTCCGCAGCCCCCGGCAGAAAGACGAGTATGTTTCCGCCATCTCCCTCGCGCACCAGCAGCTCCACCGCGCTTCGAACCTGCACATGCAGCGGCTCAGACGAGTAAGGCAGATGCCGCACCGAAACCTCAAACATCCTTCCCTCGGACCGCAGCACCGGGCAGTCATCGAGATACTTCGCCACTGGCGCAGCATCGAGCGTAGCCGACATCACCACAATCTTAAGCTCAGGCCGCCTCCGCTGCAGACGCTTCAACAACGCCAGCGCAAGATCGCTCTCAAGATGCCGCTCATGAAACTCATCCAGCACCACCGCATCCACACCCTTCAACTCCGGGTCCGAGAGCATCCGCCGCGTCAGCACACCTTCGGTTACAAACCGCAGCCGCGTGCGCGGTCCACTAACCTCTTCAAATCGCACCTGGTATCCAACCGTCTCGCCCGCCTCTTCGCCAAGCTCCCACGCCACCCGCCGCGCCGCCAGCCGTGCCGCAATCCTCCGCGGCTCCAGCACAATCACCTCACCGTTCACCAGCTCAAGCAGTGCAGGCGGCACGCGCGTCGTCTTGCCTCCACCCGGAGGCGCTTCGATCACCAGATTCGAGCAGCGTCTGAGAGAAGCGCCGATCTCCGGCAGAATCGCATCAATCGGAAGAGAAAGGGGAAGAGAAGAGGAGCGGCTCACCGACCTTCATCGAAACACGCAGCCTCGCCCCGCGTCAATGCGTCCGCACCCATCGCCTCTATCATTGACTCGCTATCTACTCCATGCGCAGCGCATTCATCGGTTCAATATTCGCCGCCCGCCGCGCCGGAATAAATCCCGCAAGCGTCGCCGACGCCAGCAGCACCACCACCGCCACCGCCATGCTCACAGGATCATACGAGCGCACCTGATAAAGCTGGTCCGCCATATAGTGCGCTCCCAACACCGCAATCGGAATCCCAATCGCCAGCCCCAGCGCCGCCTGCAGAAACGCCCCGCGCAGCACCATCCTCACCACATTCGCTCTATCCGCACCCAGCGCCATCCGCAGCCCAATCTCGCTCGTCCGCCGAGCCACCTGGTACGACGTAATCCCATACAGCCCCACCGACGCCAGCACCAACGACAGCACGCCGAACAGCGCCGTCAGCCGCGCAATCAACCTCTCCTGCGTAAAGTTGTCCGCCACCTGATAGTCCAGCGAATGCAGATCCAGCACAGTCAGGTTCGGATTGATATTCTCCAGCGTCCGCCTCACCGTCGCATCCAGATTCTGCGGAGGCCGCTGAAACCACATCGTCACCGAATTGATAAACAACCCGCGCCCCTCCGCCATCATCGGGTTAGCCTCCGACAACCCCGTCAACTCCTGCGTTAGCGGACGAAAGTACATCGGCCTCACCTCTTCGCGTGGGCTCGAATACTTCGCGTCCGCCACCACGCCAATGATCTCGAACGTCGAAGCGTACTTCTGGTCGTAGACTCCGAAGTGCCGTCCCATCGGATCTTCCTTCGGAAAGAACTTCTTCACAAACGCCTGATTCACCACCGCCACCTTCTGCGACGTAGCCGTATCCTGATCCGTAAATCCGCGCCCACGCAACACCGGCTGTCCCACCGTCTCAAAGAACCGCGGACTCACCCTGTCCCACGACGAGCCGTTGTGTTCATTCGGTCCCGGCGCCGGTCGTCCAGCCACAAATACGCCCTCACCCCAGTTGTTTCCCTCCAGCGTGCTGTACAGCGCCAACCCCACGCTCTTCATCCCAGGCAGCGCGCCGAACTGCTCCTCCAACTGCTGATACAGCGCCGGAAGCTGCTCCTGCGTATATCCCGCGCCCCACGGATCCAGATGCACCACATATCTGTTCTCCGTCTGGATGCCGAAGTTCTGATGCTCCATATTGCGCAGACTCTTCGTCAATAATCCCGCACCCACCAGCAGCACCAGCGACAGCGCTGCCTGAAACACAATCAACGACTTCTGCGGCAGCGACGCACGATCTCTGGTCGAACGATTCACCCCGCGCAGCGCCTCCGCCGGATCAGAGTGCGACGTAATCAGCGCCGGCACAATCCCAAACACGACACCCGTCATCAGCGAAAGCAGAAACGCAAACCCCAGCACCGGCAGCGAAGGACTCGCCGCGATCGGAAGCTGCGGCGCATCTGGAAACGCCAACGCCAGAATCATCCTCGTTCCCGCATAGGCAACAGCCAGCCCCGCCAACCCACCCAGGCATCCCAGCAGCACACTCTCCGTCAGCATCTGCTGTATCAGTCTCCTCCGCGTCGCGCCCAGCGCCATCCGCACCGACGTCTCCGACTTGCGCGTCGCACCCCGCGCCAGCAGCAGGTTCGCCACATTCGCGCACGCCACCAGCAGCACCAGCCCGGAGATCGTCATCAGCAGATACAGCCCCTTGCCCGTCTCCTGCTGCAGGTTTTCGATCCCCCCGCCTCCCGGCACAATCACCACATGCTGCTTCGGAATAATGACCGACCGACCCTCCTGCGTATATCCAATCTGCGTCGACAGCCACTGCCGCAGGCTCGCAGACATCTTTCCCTGCACCGCCTCGATGCTCACCCCCGGCTTCTTGCGCCCCACCACATACAGCCAGTTGCTCTCCGCAACATGCAGGATCGTATTCTTACCCTCAATCGTCGGCTCCAACGACAGCGGCACCCAAAACACCGGCGGCCTGTCGATAAGGCGGTCACCAAAAAATCCCGGCGGCGCAATCCCCACAATCGTTACCGGCTTGCCCTGCATATTGAACGACGCTCCCACCACCCGCGCATCGCCGCCGTAGTCCGACTGCCACGCCTGATAGCTCAACACCGCCACCGGAGCCGAACCCGGCGTATCGTCCGCATCCGTCAGCACGCGCCCCGCAAACGATCCAATCCCAAACGTCGTAAAGAAATTCCCTGAAACATACTGCGTTCGCTGCGACTTCGCCGGCTCCGAACCACGCCGCACCGTCATACTATTTCCACCCGCCTGCATCGCAGCCATCTGCGAAAACTCCGGCGTCGTCTCTAGAAAATGCTTATACAGCTCGTACGAAAACAGATCGAAGTCTCCGTCGTCGTTCTCATACCCTCCATTGACGCAGCAATCGTCTTTATCGCCAACGCGATACAGCGTCTTCGGATCGGCCACCGGCAGCGACTTCAGCAGAACCGCATGCACCAGCGTAAAGATCGCAGTATTCGCGCCAATTCCCAACGCAATAGTCAGTACAACGGTGATCGCAAAACCGGGCGACTTAAAAAACTGACGAAACGCGACAACGATATCCTGCATGCGATCTCCCTGCCTGCCATGAACTCGTTAGTCATCTACGTTCCCCTCGCCCCGTTAGTTCAACTCCAAGCAAAAAAATCCCTTTTGTTTGTCATCCCGCAGGGATCTGCTTTTGCCATTGCCCTTCACCACCATCGCACTTCCCGTCGCACCCAAGCATCACTCATACTGAGAGTGAGCCCGCCCCATGCCCAACCCCACCCCAACCCCCCCGCACCAAGCCCGCGCAGCCGCTGCAGAGAATCCCAACTCCATTCTCCTCGAAACCTCACGCTTCGACCCCACCAATCAGCAAAGCTATCTCTTCCTCCACCCCACCCGCATCCTCACCGCGAACTACCTCCACGAGATCCCCCAGCTCTTCACCGACATCGACGCAGCACTAGCCGAAGGCTCCCACGTCGCCGGCTACTGCTCCTACGAGTGCAGCTACCACTTCGAACCCATCGAACAAAATCCCCACATAACTTCGCCATCGCAACTACCCCTTGCCTGGTTCGGCGTCTACCCCCAGCCCACCATCTTCGACCACATTGAAAGTCCAGCCGAACCCACCACCGCCTTGGCCGACCATCTCGCCCTCAACATCCCCGAAGACGAGTACATCGCAAAAATCTTAAAGATCAAAGACTACATCGCATCCGGCGACACCTATCAGGTCAACTTCACCGACGAAGTATCCTTCCGCACTTCACTCTCCCCACTCGCTGTCTTCAGCGCGCTCTCGCAACAACAGCCCGTAGCCTACAGCGCCCTCCTGAACATCGCCAACCACCACATCCTCTCCTTCTCGCCGGAGCTCTTCTTCAAGATTGATCAGAACAAGATCATCACTCGCCCCATGAAGGGAACCATGCCCCGCGGCCTCGACATCAACGAAGATGCGCAGATGTCCGCTCGCCTTCGCCACGACGAAAAAAATCGCAGCGAACACATCATGATCGTCGATCTCCTGCGCAACGATCTCGGCCGCATCTGCACCATGGGCAGCGTCCACGTCAACGACCTCTTCTCCGTCGAACGCTACCAGACCCTCCTGCAGATGACCTCCACCGTCTCAGGCCTCCTCCGGCCAAACATCACCCACTACGAAATCTTCCGCAGCATCTTCCCCAGCGGCTCCATCACCGGCGCCCCCAAGATTCGCACTATGCAGATCATCCGCGAACTCGAGCAGCGCCCTCGCGGCATCTACACCGGTGCCATCGGCTTCTTCTCACCCAGCGGCACTGCCACCTTCAACGTCGCCATCCGCACCCTCATCCTCAAGGACGGCATCGCCCGCATGGGCGTAGGCGGTGGCATCGTCGCAGACTCCGACCCGCACGAAGAGCATCGCGAGTGCCTCCTCAAAGCATCCTTCCTCACCCGCGCCCCGCGAAACTTCCAGCTCATCGAGACCATGCTCCTGCAAGGCGAGCTCCGCCTCCTACCCATGCACCTTGACCGCCTCGAATCCTCCGCCCTCTACTTCAACTTTCCGTTCGACCGCAGTTCCATCCAATCCCGCCTCCACTCTCTCACCCAAACCCTCGACCCCAACGCCGCCCATCGAGTCCGTCTCCTCCTCGACTCCACCGGCAACCTCACCCTAACCACCGAGCCCTTCCACCCCGACCCATCCCCCATCACCATCAAGCTCTCACCCGAACCCACCTCCTCCACCGATCCCTTCTTCCGCCACAAGACCACCCACCGCCAGCTCTACGACCGCGAGTACGCAGCAGCCCGCGCCGCAAACTTCGACGAGGTCCTCTTCACCAACGAACGCGGCGAACTCACCGAAGGCGCCATCAGCAATCTCTTCATCGAACGAGCTGGCAAGCTCTTCACCCCACCCCTTATCTGCGGCGTCCTGCCCGGCATCTTTCGCCGTCATCTCATCGAGACCAACCCCAACACCGAAGAAAATATCCTCACCACCGCCGACCTTCAAACCGCCGACGCCATCTTCCTCTGCAACTCCCTCCGCGGCCTCCGCAGAGTAAAGTCAATCGACACCGCCACCATCAAACCCGACGCCGCAACCATCAACCCTGCGGCACGCTAAGCCGATTCGCCTCTGCTGCCGCCACCCACGCCTCATTCGCCCAAAGCCGCTCCCCACCACCATAGCGCGCAGCAAACTCACTCATCACCCCACCCGCCTCATCGTCGATCTGCGACGCATAACCCAGCACCAGCACCCGTTTCCGCTCAACCGCTCCATCTGCCGCACACACCACCGGACTCAGCCGCCCCACCGACCCCGACATCACATCCCGCACCGCATCCAGATCCGCCGCCGCGCTCGCATGCTTAGCCGCATACGGCAGATCCTCATAGAACGCACACGCAACCCCATGCATTAACGGCAGCGCCGCCTCACGCACCGTCAGATGATCCACATCCCTCCCCAACCCCAGCGGCACCACTAGCGCATCCATCGCGCCCATCTCCGCCTGCCGCACAATCGCCTTACGAATCTTCTCAATCGCAGGATCAGCAGCATTCACTGCCGTATCGCACACCTCGTCCTCCGGCACCCGCAGACGAATCGGAGCATCCTTCAAATTCAAATCCACCATCTGGATATGGTCCTTCAACCCACGCGGCAACTCCTGCGCCACACGCCGAAGAAACCCCTCATCCTCCCGCAGCCGCATCGCCGACACATACGACATCCGGTCGTTCTCATGCACAAAGTCCGCATCCGAATAAGGCGCATACCGGCTGCGCGTAAACACATTCAGCAGCGTAACCGAATGCCGCGCCAACAACCAGTTCGTCATCGCAATCGACAGCGAAAACGCCGCATCATCGCGATGCGGAGAAACCACAAGAATCTTCACCTATGCACTCCAGACCACTACAAACACCTGAATCTATCTTACGGGGGATAGGACGGGGATATGGTCCCGCGTCTGCGCCCAGTTCGCCACCAGGCTATCCACCACCACATGCCCCACGCGATACGCGCTATCCAACGCCGGCAGATACGCGCTGTACTGCCTCACCTTCGTCTCCGCCAGACTCTCCGCCGCCGTCGCTCCCACCCGCTGCTGGTCGTAGTTCGAAGCCGTCCGCAACACCAGCACCCGATCCACATCCACCCTCTTCGCCTTCGCCAGCCACGTCAACGACTGCATCGTCCCCGTGTCCTCCATCCCGCAGATCGCATACGTCCCACGCCCATCCGTCTGGTACTTCACCCAGTCCCTCGCCCACTGGTTCAACAGCCTCCCATGCCAGAACGTCGCCGCCGAAAGATTATCCCCCCGCAGCACAAACGGAGCCCGCTTCGCCGCATCGCCCTCATACTGCTGGCGCCGCTCCGCAATCGCCGGCGTATCCATCAGCACCGTATCCTTCGTCAAATTAAACGCCCAATCCACCAGCGCCGTATCCAGGTGATACACGTTCCCATCATCGCCAAACCGCGCCGCCCGCGGTTGCTCATACGGAGTCGACTTCCCCAGCGGAACATATCCCGTCTTCCAATCCTTCGGTATCTCCCGCGCATCGATCTCATGCGCAAGATCACCATCCACCACATAGTCCGACCACACCGCCGACCCCAGCGATCCCATCGCCGGATCGATCCCGCCAATCCCCGCCACCAGAAAGTAAGCATGTGTCAGATCGAACCGCGGATCCATCCCCAGCGCCATCATCGTCGCCGCCGTCCGCGCCGTCCCCACTCCCGTCAACACCCCCAGCACGCCCGTCTTCGCGTTCAGCCGAAGGTCGTGGTATCCCTGCGGAAACGGCAGCACCGTATCCAGATGCTCCCGCTCCACCCAGTACTGATACTCCCCCGGCGCATCCCCGCTATCCGCGCCCACCTCAAACATGTTCACCACCACAACCTTTACCTCAATAGGCTTCTGCGCAACCTGCGGAACCTCAGCAACGGCGCACGGAATCAACGCAAACAAGAGAGCAACAGAAAGAAGGCGCATGCCTGATGTTAGCGCACGATCCACGCAAAACCCTCTCCACCCCCAGCATCGCGTCAACCCAACCCATCCAGCGCCACCATAGATTTTTAGCGCAGTTCTCACTTTTCGCTGCCGCACACCCGGCATACACTGTCCGCATGCCACGCCCAAACTCTCTCTGCCTCTACAGAGTTCTCCTCGTTCTTCTGTGCCTGCCAAGCGCCCTCCACGCACAGGAGCGCCCAAAGTTCACGCCCTACAACGAGCTGCCCCTCTCAGCCGAGCAGACCGCCCAGGCCACAGGTCTCGGCCCACTCTTCCAGCATTTAAAAGATCTCTCCGACCAGCCCGCAGGCACAGTCAGTCCATGGCAAATCCTCTTCGTCCGCCAGCAGATCCTCGCCGAGGCCCTCAGCGCAAGCCTTCAGATCGACGCCACCACCGGAAAGATCGAAGAAGAGATCTCCGACACGCGCGAGCTGGAGAACTATCTCCTCGCAAAGCAACAAAGAACCGTAGACCTGTTGAACCTCGCCAGCTTCGGCATCGGCGGAAGTCTAGGAACCGCAAGCTCCGCACTAGGACTCACCACGCACGACGTCGCCTCCAACGTAACCGGCGTCATCGCCGGCGCAGCTCCCACCGTGCTCTCCCTCGTCGGTCTGCACATGCAACGCGGCGGAGCCGAGACCCTCCAGGTCCCCACCAACATGCTCGGCGAGGTCTTCGATCGCACTCCCGGATCTCAGAACATCTACCCCATCGCCGTACGAAAGTTTATGAACACCCCCGCGCCAGACGACCCCGAACAACTCACCCGCGAGCAGCGTCTCATCCAAACCTGGATTCAGGTTGGCCGCATCCCACCGCCGGAGTCGAAGAAGGGTCAGGAGAAGATCGCGCTGCTCACCAGCAGGCCCGAGGACTTGCTCAAACTAAGGATCAGCGACCTCAGAGATCGTCACGCCATGCTGTACGACTTTCGCGCAAGGCTCAGCGCCATGAAGAACGACATCGCCACCCTGCTCTCCAGCCTGCCAAACTCCATGCCGCAAACCGAACAAAAATAATCAAAGAAAAGTAGATCCCGACCAACGGGAGGGCAATTGCAATTCACCCATCAAGACAAGGTAAAAAAGTCACGAAGTGACCTCCCCACGAGCAGTGGGCCCGTCCGGCAGGACAAATCTTTGCCCCGCACTAAACACCCTTCTTCATCGGCTCCCAGATGAACTTATGAATCTGCAGCGAAAGCCGCGCGTCCACCCCATCCGCCATCATCCACTCCACCAGCGTGCGCGGATCGAGCGTAGCGTTATCCGTCGTCCGCAGCGGACTAGGAGACTTATTGAACGCCGGACTTAACAAAACCCCACCCGCAATCTCATTCAACCCGTGCTCTGCAATGAACCCGCAAGCAAACTCATAGTCCGCCCGATCGCTCAACACAAACTTCACCTCATCCCGCTTCGTCAGTGCCGCAAGGTTCTCCATCCGAAAACTATTCGCCGCCGCACCCGCACCCGGACACTTCACATCGACGATCTTATGCACCGCCTTCGGCACATCCGCCAGCGGACGCTCTCCACTCGTCTCCATCATCAGCGTATAGCCCGCATCCAGCAGACGATCCATCAAGGGAATCAGTTCCTTCGCCTGCAGCATCGGCTCACCGCCGGTAAATTCGATCAGCCTGCAAGGAGCCAGCGCCTCAATCTGCGCCACAATCTCATCCGCGCTAAACGGCTTGCCGCCGCTAAATGTGTACTCGGAGTCGCACCACGCGCAGCGAAGATTACACCCCGCCAGCCGCACGAAGATGCACGGAAGCCCAGTAAAGGAAGACTCTCCCTGGACCGACTTATAAAGTTCAATCAAATGCATGATGATGTGTCTCGATGCCAAAAGAAATTCGTCAGCAACCAAAGCCCAACGTAAGAGAGTAAATAACAGAAAACTCCCCAAGCCCTAGTTTACGCGGTCCCTTGTTTCCAGATCCTCAAAGCTCTCGCTTCTGAATCCACAATCCTCGCTAGTGGATTCACAGCGCTCTGGCATCTAGGTACCCCAAGGCTTTAGCCTTGGGTCTCTCAACCCCGCAAGAAATGGGCTTTAGCCCCTGGGGTATGCCTTTTTATCCGCTGAACATAACTCAAAGCGTGGCCATCAACCAACATAAGCCGCAGCATCCGTCACATCGCTTCCGCCATCCAGCTTCACCGCCCGAAACACCAGCGTCAGCACTACCGACACCGTCAGATTCAGCACCAGCGCAGGCACCGCCGCATACATCGCATACGTCCCGCCAAACATATGCAGCGGATACACCGAGCTCTTCAGCCCCAGCGCCACCGCCATCGCCGTTCCACTCGCCATCCCCGCCGCCCATCCTACAAGCAGCGCCCAAGGATGGAACCACCGCGTAAACACCCCCACCACCACCGAAGGAAACAGCTGCGCCATCCAGATTCCTCCCAGCAACTGCATCTCAATCGCATACGGCGCCGGCAGCTTCAGCACAAACAGCAGCGCTCCAAACTTCACCACCAGCGACACCACCTTCGCCATCGCCGCTTCGTCCGCCGGCGTCATCTTCTTCCGCACCAACTCTCCATACAGATTCCGCGTAAACAGATTCGACGCCGCAATCGACATGATCGCCGCCGGCACCAGCGCGCCAATCGCAATCGCCGCCAGGCAGAACCCCGCAAACCACTCCGGAAACATCTTCAGAAACAGCAGCGGCACCGCAGAGTTGTTATCCTTCGTCACCACCCCCGCCGCCAGCGCCAGATACCCCAGCAGCGCAACCAGTCCAAGCAGAAAGCTATACGCCGGCAGCATCGCCGCATTCCGCCGCACCACATTCGCGCTCTTCGCACTCAGCACCGCTGTCGCCGTATGCGGATACAGCATCAGCGCCACCGCCGACCCGATCGCCAGCGTCGAGTATCCCAGAAACTGCCCCGGCTTCAAATAAATCATAGCCGCCGGCGTATGCTTCGCCAGCAGGCTATTCGCCGTCTCAAACACCCGCGCATACCCACCCAGCCGGATCGGAATATAGATCAGCGCCGCCAGCACCATCACATACAGCATCACGTCCTTCACCACCGCGATCACCGCCGGAGCCCGCAGCCCGCTCGAGTACGTGTACGCCGCCAGAATCACAAACGCCGCCGCCAGCGGCCACTCCCCGTGGATCCCCAACGCCCCGATCACCACGCGAATCCCCACCAGCTGCAGCGCAATGTACGGCATTAACGCCAGCACGCCCGTCAGCGCAATCGCCATCGTCAGCCAACGGTTCCCATACCGCCCTCCAACAAAGTCAGCGAATGTTATGTAACCATGCCGGTGACAAACAGTCCAAAGCCTCGGCAGCACCACCATCATGTACGGATACGCGATCACCGCATACGGCACCGCGAAGAACCCCATCGCCCCCGCGCCATACAGCGCCGCCGGCACCGCAATCACCGTATAGGCGGTATACAAATCCCCGCCGATCAAAAACCAAGTCACCCACGTCCCAAAGCTTCGCCCCGCCAGCCCCCACTCTTCGAGCGAGCCCATGCCGTCCTTCGGCCTCCGCCAACGCGCAGCCCAGAACCCCGCCAGCGTAACCAGCGCAAAGAAAAAACAGAAGATCACCAGAGCCGTTGTATGAAGTTGCAATCGTTTACCCGCGTCGAAGATTTACCGCACTCAAAGTAAGAGCATCTTAGCGCAACATCCCGGCCCGAAGACACCACCGCCGCATCGGCCCGCCCACGCAAAAATAAACTCAAAAAACCTGTCGCATTTTTTCAAGCGAAAGATGCGTCCCACAACGCACCACATCCACCACACGAATTACCACAACTCACCAGCAAGAAACCACCATCCACCACGGGGTAAATCCCAAAACCCCTCTAAAAACGCCCATCCCACCACACGATAAAAAACCACGCCAGAAAAAAGCTACCCAGCTCAGCTCCGACCGTTATCGTTCCACTCGTACACCACCACCCCAATGTCGTTCAGCATCTTGATCGCCGCCTCCACGTTCCGCCGAACCTCCGGCCGCGCGCTCACCGGCACATCATGCGCCTCCTCCACCGCCACCACCCGCCCATACGGCCACGCGCTCTTCGGCACCGCATTCAGCGCCGTCGGCAGATCACCCACCCGCACATTCAATACCTGTCGCCGAGCACCCACCGGCCTCAGCATCCCACCCGTTCCCAGGTCGCTCGTATTCGCATCCGCCAGCACCACATGCAGCGTCACCATCGCGCCCTGCACCGTCAGGTAAGGATTCTCCCATACCGTCAAACTCTTCACCGCCATATAGCGTGTCTTCGACGGCGGCGGAATCAGCTCCATCTCCTGCCGCGCCAGATTCGCCTCCTGCATCTGCTGAGCCGCAATCGCCCGCGTCTCCATCACGCTTGGCACAGCCGTGCGTGTACAGCCGTCAAACATCAGCGGAATCAAAGCAACAGGAAGGAGAAACAGGAATCTACGCACGTTTACCAGCATATCAAGCCAAACCCCGCTTCCTACCTCAAAAAAGTAACCCAATTTCACGAAACCAAAATCCTCACCGCCCCACCCACACCGCGCTCCGCTTCTCAAGAAACGCCTTCGTCCCCTCCGCCTTATCCTCGGTCCCACACAGCCGCCCAAAGATCTCCGCCTCCACATCCAACGCCGCATCCAGCCCCAGCTCGCTGCCCCAGCGCACCGCCTCCATGCACCCCGCCACGGCCAGCGGAGCCATCCCCACCATCGTCCTCGCCAGCGCCTCCGCGCGCTCCATCAGCCGATCCGCCGGCACCACCTCCTCCACCAGCCCAATCCGCAACGCCTCCGCCGCGCCGATCATCTCCCCCGTCAGCAACAACTTCAGCGCCATCGGCCTGCCCACCAGCCGCGGCAGACGCTGGGTCCCGCCATATCCCGGAACCAGCCCCAGCTTCACCTCCGGCTGCCCCATCCTCGCCGTCTCGCTGGCCAGCCGCATCGTGCAAGCCATCGCCAGCTCGCATCCTCCCCCCAGCGCAAACCCGTTAATGCACGCAATCACCGGCTTCCCGCACGTCTCAATCAGTCGAAACACCTCCTGCCCCCGCCGCGCCTTCGCCTCACCCTCCGCCGCGCTCAACCCCGTCAGCTCGCTGATATCCGCGCCAGCCGCAAACGCCTTCTCCCCCATGCCCGTCAGCAGAATCACCCGAACCTCAACATCCGCCGCCAGCGTCATAAACACCGACTCCAGCTCATCGAACACCGCAGCATTCAACGCATGCAGCACCTGTGGCCGATTCAGCGTCACCCGCGCCACCTGCTCCTTCATCTCACACAACAACGTCTCGTAGTTCACGCAGATCTCCCCAAAGCCCGCAGCGAGCCGCACATCCTCGCAGCGCTCTCCAGACGATACAATCGAATCTATGATTAAGGGAATCACACTCGTCAGCGCCGTAGCCGAAGGCGCTGCATTCGACAGGCTCAACAGCCTCTTCACCGCCCTCGGCTTCGAGCAGGGCAAAGGCTGGCAGGACGCGCAGGGCCGCGGCGCCGCCTTCCTCGCACCCACCGGCAACCTCGAGTTCGTCACCGGCCGCCCACCTGCCGTCCCACCCGTCCTCGTCGAGGTCAACCAGCTCGACCACATCCACACCCTCGTAGAAAAGTGGCTCTCTGAAAACGGCGAAGCGACCGTCTCCGCACCCGGGCTCACCCACTGGAACAGCCGCCTCTTCACCGTCCAACTCACTCCAGAGTTGACCCTCGGCTTCTGGCAGTCCGAGAACCCCCTCCACAATCAGCCCCCCGCCGTCGAAGGCGACCTCAGCGCCGCCAACATGCGCTTCGCCATCGTCACCACCCGCTGGAACACCGTCATCACCGACCGCCTCCTGCAAGGCTCGCTCGACGCCCTCCACCGCAGCGGCGCAGCCAAATCCGACATCGAGATCGTCCGCGTCCCCGGCGCCTGGGAGGTCCCCTCCGCCGCCCGCACCCTAGCCGAAAGCAAAAAATTCGACGCCATCATCACCCTCGGCTGCCTCCTCCGCGGCGAAACCGCTCACTACGAGGCCATCTACAACGAGGTCGCACGCGGCATCGGCCAATCCCAGCAGGAGACCGGCATCCCCCACGCCTTCGGTGTCCTCACCTGCGAGACCCTCGAACAGGCCCTCGACCGCGCCGGCCTCAAAGCCGGAAACAAAGGCTTCGAAGCCGCCATCGCCGCCATCGAGATGGTCTCCATCCAGCGCAAACTCGCCGCACAGATCGGTCAGGTCAAACCATAATGGGCACTCGCCGCAAGTCCCGCGAACTCACCATGCAGATGCTCTTTCAGGGCGACCTCGGCAAGCAGTCCGCCGAACAGGTCACCAAACTCTTCTGGGCCTCGGTCGAAGACGTCGATCTAGAAACCCGCAGCTTCACCGAAGACCTCTACCGCATCGCCACTACCCGTGACGAGGAGATTGACGCCCTCATCGAGTCGCACGCCCAGAACTGGCGCCTCGAGCGCATGCCCGTCGTCGACCGCAACCTCCTCCGCGCCGCCGTCGCCGAGATGCTCGGCTTCCCCAACACCCCCACCCCCATCATCATCAACGAAACCCTCGAGATCGGCCGCCGCTACGCCGCCCCCGAGTCCATCCACTTCCTCAACGGAGTCCTCGACGCCATAGCCCGTGACCTCCTCAAAAAACGCCTAGCCTAACCTTCCCACTCCCCTTCCCACTGCAGTTGCCTTTGCTGTTGCCTGTCCTCCCCAACCCTCCACAAACCCTTGTCAACCCCCAAACTCACCAAACCCCACGCCAACCGCGGACATTCGCATGACGCACGAGTTATCCCCCAACCGCTATACTGGATACAGAGCATAAAAAATCCCCGACAAAATCGGGGATTTTCTATTTAAACCCATAACCCATTTAGAAAGAAATATTTGCCCGTAAACCATCTGGAATGAATATTTTGCAGTCTGTGAAAAACGCAACTCGCTGAAAAATAACAATTTACCCCCACCCACCCCCCAGGGGGTGGGGTACTCAGAAGAAGCAAACAACAAAAAGCCCTCTCCGAAGAGAGGGCTTTCCACATCCAGCAACCCAAACCTACGAGATAGCCTTCCGCGGCTTCTGTACCAGCAGGTTCGGTGTGACGATGTTGTTGTTCTGGTCGATCAGCTTCGGAGCAATCGGCGCCGTCGTGTCCTTGTAGGTTCCATCCGTCTGCTTCGTGATCAGGTGCACCACGTTGTCCCCGGAGGTTCCAGCGTAGAAGGTCAGATCATCCGCGCTGACCACACCGGCCACCGGAGCAATCGGCGTACCCAATGCCGTCGAGAGAGGAATCGTCGTCAGCGTACCCGCTCCCGTCGGATTGGGCATGTAGACCGGCAGAACCCCGCCCGTCCCGGTGTAGGTAATGAAGGCAGCCACAGAGTCCGAAGTAGGATCGACGCCTGTGATCGCCGTAGCCGTAACTCCCGGCAGCGCGCCGGTGAATGTCGGGGTCGCGATGAACTTGACCGCAGGTGTTACCGGTGCATTCGCACCTCCAGTTGGGCAAGCTCCGGTCGGCAGACCAGGATGTGCTGGAATACTTTGGGTTCCATTTTGAGTCGCAGGCGTAGACAGAAGCGAATCCGTAAACGTTCCTGCAGCCGTTGCTCCCAGAAGGTGAAGACCGTCGTTAGTAGTAGCAATCAGGTCCGCAGATGGCCCGATCACGCTGGCGTCGGGATAGAAAGCGTTCGCTGTCGTTGATGAGTTCGTAATCGTTCCATTGATCGTCGTTGTCGGGCAGTACGTGCGAGCCGTCGTCGGGTTTCCGCCGAAGAACGCGCCTACCGTCGGAACGCCTATAGCAATGTTCGTCGTCGACTGAGACGAAGTCGTCGCGAACCAGCCAGTGAACGTCGAATGCACCAGAAGCTGGTTATTCGGAGTCGTCACACCGGTTGAGGAGTTATAGTCGCCCAATGTGATGTACACCGTCGAGCTGTCCGGAGTGAACGCCGCATGGGTGGCAACCCCGCCATACTGCGTCAGGATCGTATTCGTGGCGGTGGTGTACAGGTAGATCAGCTGTCGGATCGGATCGCTGATCACCAGCGTAGTCCCGTCTGGAGACACCGCGAGTACGTTGCCGGTCACCGCCGTATTTTGGGTGGCCAGCGCGTTGGTCGCAGTCGTGAACGTCATCAGCTCGAAGGCCGTGCCCATGTAGACCGTGGTGCCGTCGTCGCTGATCACCATCGAGTTCGGCTGATAGGGCAGACGGATCGGCGTACCGATCTGGTTCGTCGAAAAGTCAACCGGCACGATATACAGCGAGTTTGTGCTTGCGATGTACAACACCGTGCTGTTATTGCCCGGAGTCGTCACGTTGACCGCGTTTGAGGTCACAGGCTTTCCGTTGCCGAACAGTCCGATCTGGTTGAACGGAGAAGGATTGCACGTCGGAGGCTGGCAGGTCGCCGTAATTGCTGCAGCGCCCGGAAACAGTGGAGTCACCGAGGAGACGCCCGCTGGAATCGTCGTCGGCGTCGTCGACTCGTACGTCAACGCCAGGCCTGTCAGAACGACTCCGTTCATGTCCGTCGCCAGTGTCGTGATCGGCTGGGTGAAGTTCTGGTCCACCACCACGCTCGTCGGATTTGTGCTGTTTGGGATGCTCAGAGTGATCGACACCGGCGGACACGTCGAGAAGAATCCCGCCGAGCTTCCCGCATTGGAGATGCCCGCCGTGATGACCGTCGAGCCAGGCTGCTGCGCCGTGGCCACACCGTTCTGATCGATCGTAAGGATCGACGGAATCTGAGGCGTGTAGGTGAGATGGCCCACCTGGCAGCTGATATTGTCTTGCTCGGATTGAGTAGCGTTCTGATACACGCGCGCTGCCAGCTGTCCCGTCACGCTCTGCGAGACGCATCCGTTCGCGCTGGCCGATGCGGCTGCTTCCGTGGTCACTGGTACCGTGCAGCAGCCATTGGCCGGGTTGATCGTGCAGCTCGTCTGTGTATTGATAAACGCGGCGGGGCTGCAGTTCGTCGCCGGATCGTTGATACAGTCTGTAGACAGCGGCCCCAGCACCACGCTGGTCACCACGGGATGGACGTAGACCGGAAGCGGATTGCTCGAAGCTCCGCTGCCGCTCGCGACCACATACGCTGTGCCGGTCTTGTTCGTCGGCACGCACGTCGTAAAGTCCGCGATGCCGCCGCCCGAGTTTCGGTTCCACGTACCCGCGCACAGGCTGCCGGTGGTCGGATTCACGTCGGCGATGGTGAGGTCCGGTACGCCGTTGGCATCGAAGGTCGCGTAGGTGTAGTGAGCTACGGTCTCCGTTGTTCCCTTGCAGTCGGTAGCTACCGGCGTAAGGGAAGTCGACGAGATCTGGGCGAAGTTCAGCGAGATGCCGAAGATCTTCGGTTGCAGGGTAATGGTCGTCACCTGACCGACGGGAACACCCGAGTCACCCCCGTCGCAGAAGACCGTGGCAGTCTTCTTTGAACAACCCGAAATTGAGACACCGAAAGGGATCGTGAAAAGCAACAGAAATACTAAAGTGACAAACCGACGCATTGAACCTCCCCGTCCAACCAGAACGCAAGCTGAACGGTCACACCGCAACCGCTGAATAGCTGAACCCATAGTGTAAAAGCTGCGCACACCGGAAGCAAATCATCCCGGAACTGATTGGACGATTCGACCACCGTTTCGCAACCTGCCAGTTTCGCTCCCGCGACGAATAATTGCCCGCGGGAGCACGAACCATCGCTCGTGGGAGCGACAAGCCCGACATGCTCTCTACTGCGCAGGCATCTCCGTCTCGAACCAGTTCAGCGCCCGCTCAAGAACGTCTTGCCGATGTGCCGGATCGCGGAATCCATGGCCCTCGTTCGGATACACCACCAACTGCGTCTTTACGCCCTCGGCCCGCAGCGCATGCCAGAACTCGAAGCTCTGCGGCGCCGGGCACTCGCCATCGCGATCTCCAACCACTACCAGCGTAGGCGTCTTCACATTCTTGATGTACTCGATCGCAGAGCTCTTTGCATACACCGCAGCATCGTCATACACCGTCTTGCCGAAGAACGGAACCATCCATTGATCGATCGAGTTCTCCCCGTAGTAGCTCTTCCAGTCGCTGATGCCCGCGCCCGCAACCGCCGCCTTGAACCGCGTCGTCTGCGTCACGCCGAACATCGTCATGAACCCGCCATAACTCCAGCCCGTCAGGCCTTCGCGGTTCGTATCGATAGGGAAGCGCTTCTCCAACACATCCATTCCGGCCAGAACGTCCCGCAGATCGCCGTAGCCGAAGTCCTTGATGTTGGCCTGGGTAAACTTCTCACCCTGCCCATAGCTGCCTCGCGGGTTAGGCATGAACACGAAGTATCCAAGCGCCGAGAATGGCACCCCGCCATAACCGACGCCAGGCCAGCGCGGCGTCACCGCACTCGAAGGTCCGCCATGCACACTCACCAGCAACGGATACTTCTTCCCCGGCGCTCCATCGTTCGGAGTCCAGCCCGCCGGGTACAACAGCCATCCCTGAACCTTGAACCCATCATTGGTCCACTCAATGTTCTCTGTCTTACCCCATGACGGCTTCAGTCCATTGTTCAAATGCGTGATTTGTTTCAGATCGTTCGGCCGTCCCGCCCAAACCTCGGGAGCCATCTCGAACGAGCTGCGAATAATCGCAATCGTATGTTCATGCGACATCGAGATGCTCATCACCAGATCACCGGCGCCGATGCTCTCAGGAAATGTAGTGTTGATCTGCGAAACGTCCTTCCCCGAGCTCAGATTCAGCGCCGTAAGATGGCTGCTTCCGCCCACATGCTCGGCAACTCCCAGAACCTCTGGGCTTACCCAGCCTATAAATGCCACCGAAGCGTTGCGCCCTGGTGTCGCGTTCCTCGGTTTGCCTCCAGCCGCTGGGATCAGGTAGACATCCCCGCCCGTCGAACCCTGATCGCTCATCAGTCCGCCGATAAACGCGATCCGCGATCCGTCCGGCGACCATCGAGGCACCGCAATCTGCAGCCCATGAAGCGAACCCTCAATCTTCGTCGTATCGAGAATCGACTTCGGCGTCCCGCTGGCAATATCTTCCGTATAAAGCTGAGCGACCCACCAGTTGTTCTCGCCCGGCGGATTCGCCGCCACATATGCAAGCTGCTTCGAATCGGGAGACCAGCCGAACTCATAGGCATGCAGTGCAGCGGGAGTCACCTGAGCGAACGCACCATCCGCCACCTGCACCACGCCAACTCGCTGTATCTCCACCCCATCCTCGCCGATCACCCCGGACCAAGGCTTCATCGCGGCCAACGCCCCCGCACTTCGCGTGGCATTCTCGACGAAAAGGAACCCGATCGATCGTCCATCCGGCGACCAGGCCAGCGAATCGATTCCGCCGGTCAGATGAGTCAACTCCTTCGACTCGCCCGTCTTCTTCGACCACACAAACACCTGATCCTGTTTATCGGCCTTCACCGTGCAATCGGAGACAAACGCCAGCCACTGACCGTCAGGCGACCATTTGGGATCGGAACTCCCGCAACCCGCAGCCTGCAAAGCCGTCCCGACGATCTTCTCCTTTGCTGGGTCCGCCACATCAGTTAAGTGAATCTGTGATCCCTCGTGTGTCCTCACCGCCCAGGCAACTGTAGTTCCGTCAGGCGAGATCGCAGCCGAGCTGGGTGTCTTCGTCTTTCCCAGGGCCTCGATCAGCGTCCCAACTCGCGCATCTTTGGGAGCGGTAGCGGCACCGGTGGCGCCAGTCTGGGCGTGCCCCGAAATAGCAGTGCCTAGGGTTGAAATGATGGCCACAATAAAAAAAGAAAAAGAGAGGGAAGGCATCCGCCAGCGTGCAAAAGTCATGCGAAAAGCCTAGCATGGCGTCCCGTATCCTGGCCTAGAGCCCATTTCATGCAGCCAAAATGGTGCAACTCTCAAATTATGGGGCAAAATCAGGCTAAAAAGTTGACTCGAACTCGTGAGATTGTTATTGTAAGAAGGTTCCGCGAGTATCCAGTCCATGCTGAAGGGGAGACCCGACGTATGGAGGGCGGAGAAAAGCCCGCGCGATTCTTGGGTTTGCTGACTGTCGCATGACAGTTGGGGTCTGTTTGCGCTACACTGGATACAAGAGATTCACCGCAGGATACTCTCGATCAAAGGTTTTAGTGATCTGAGTGTCGTCAGTATGCGGCCCATCGCAATCGTGCCTGCGACACCCTCCACCTTGGATGGGCTATGCGGGCCGGGACAGCGAAACGGAGTCGGCTCATCCTTGAAATATAGGGAAAGACGCTCGACCACCGTCGACTGTTAACGTCTGGTTTGTTGTACCGGTTTACAGACGCAACAGCAGGGAAGATCTTCGTCAGAGACGCTTCAGCGTTCTCATTTTTTTGCGTGTACGGCAAAAAGCGAAGCCCGAGCCCTTCTGTGCGTCCGACATGAGATTGTTTCAAGGCTTTGTGCGTATCAACAAGGAGTTCTAGTGCCAACGTTCCATCAGCTCGTCAAGCAGGGCCGCACGCCCACTCGCTATAAGACCGCCAGCCCCGCGCTTCAGGGTTCGCCTCAGCGCCGTGGTGTTTGCACCCGCGTTTACACTCAGACCCCGAAGAAGCCGAACTCGGCTCTTCGTAAGGTTGCGCGTGTTCGCCTCACTAACGGGATCGAAGTGACGACCTATATCCCGGGCATCGGCCATAACCTGCAGGAGCACTCGATTGTGCTTATCCGCGGCGGCCGTGTGAAGGATCTGCCGGGCGTCCGGTATCACGTCGTTCGTGGAACGCTCGACTCTGTCGGCGTTGCCAATCGTAAGCAGAGTCGCTCTAAATACGGCGCAAAGCGTCCGAAGGCAGCAGCAGCCAAGTAGGCAGGCTGTGCGTTCAAGATCAACTGCGGTTCGCCGCACAATTTAAGTTCAGGCCTTGAGAAGTCGACGGTCCTGAAGGAAGACGAGAAAAGAAAGAAATGCCAAGAAAAGGCTACATCGCTAAGCGTGAAGTTGCTCCGGATCCGGTCTATAACTCCACTCTGGTCACGAAGTTCGTGAACTCCATGATGTGGGGCGGCAAGAAGTCGACCGCGCAGGGCATCTTCTATACCGCCATGACTAACCTTGAGCAGAAGGGTGGCGACGAAGCCCTCAAGCTGTTCAAGAAGGCGATTGAGAACTGCAAGCCGCTTCTCGAAGTCAAGAGCCGCCGCGTCGGTGGTGCGAACTATCAGGTTCCCATCGAAGTTCTCCCCGAGCGCCGCACCTCGCTCGCCATCCGCTGGCTTGTAACCTACGGCCGTGCTCGTGGCGAAAAGGGAATGGTTGAGAAGTTGACCGCAGAACTTCTCGATGCTGCAAACGGCCGTGGCGCCGCGATGAAGAAAAAGGAAGATGTTCACCGCATGGCAGAGGCGAACAAGGCCTTCGCGCACTATCGCTGGTAAGCAAGTCTTCTGTCTTTGGATTCAGTTTTTAGGTTCAACGCAGTTATTACCGCGGGCAAATGCTCGCAGATGAGAGATAGATCGTGGCACGCACTACACCTCTGAATCGTTGCCGGAACATCGGTATCATGGCGCACATCGACGCCGGCAAAACGACGACGACCGAGCGCATCCTCTTCTATACGGGCATCACGCACCGTATCGGCGAGGTGCACGAGGGCACTGCGACCATGGACTGGATGGAGCAGGAGCAGGAGCGCGGCATCACCATTACCTCCGCCGCAACCACCTGCACCTGGAAGAACATCCGTATCAATATCATTGACACGCCGGGCCACGTTGACTTCACCGCAGAGGTGGAGCGTTCGCTTCGCGTTCTCGACGGTGCGGTTGCTTGCTTCGACGCGGTCGCAGGTGTGCAACCTCAGTCTGAGACCGTATGGCGTCAGGCTGACAAGTACAAGGTGCCCCGTATCTGTTTCATCAACAAGATGGATAAAGCCGGCGCAGACGCCGTCTATGCGACTTCGACCATCGTCGACCGCTTAGGTGCCCGTGCCGTGCCAATCAATATTCAGATCGGCGCTGAGGCGAAGTTTGCTGGAGTGGTCGATCTGGTTACGATGAAGGCGATCTACTGGCACGACGAGACGATGGGTGCCGAATACTCGGTGGAAGAGATTCCTGCCGATCTTCTCGACAAGGCCAAAGCTGCGCGCGCTCATCTTATTGAAGCTGTTGCCGACTCTGATGATGAGATCATGAATCTCTTCCTCGAGGGCCAGGAGCCCACGGAGGCGCAACTCAAGGTCGGCATCCGCAAGGCGACCATTGCGATGAATATCTTCCCGGTTCTGTGTGGTTCGTCGTTCAAGAACAAGGGCGTTCAGACTCTTCTTGATGCCGTTATTGACTACCTGCCAAGTCCGCTCGACATTCCTCCCATGATCGGCCACAACCCCGACAACATGGAAGAGGAGATCATTCGCAAGGCAGATGACAACGAGCCCTTCTCTGCGCTCGGCTTCAAGATCATGACCGACCCGTTCGTCGGCCAGCTCATCTTTATCCGCGTTTACTCGGGACAGCTCAAGACCGGCGACTCGGTTCTGAATCCGCGTACCGGCAAGACAGAGCGTATCGGCCGTCTTCTGAAGATGCATGCCAATAAACGTGAAGAGATCACCGAGATCCTCGCTGGCGATATCTGCGCGGCCGTCGGCCTTAAGAATCTCGTTACAGGCGACACCATCTGCACCGACAAGAACCCCGTCGTGCTCGAGTCTATCGACTTTCCGGCGCCTGTTATTGAAGTTGCCGTTGAGCCGAAGACCAAGGCCGACCAGGAGAAGATGGGCATGGCGCTGGCCAAACTCGCGCAGGAAGATCCTACCTTCCGCGTACGCACGGACATCGACTCGGGTCAGACCATCATCGCTGGCATGGGTGAGCTTCACCTTGAGATCATCGTCGACCGCATGATGCGCGAGTACAAGGTCGAGGCCAACGTCGGCAAGCCTCAGGTGAACTACCGTGAGACCATTCGCACGAACTCGGACGCGGAAGGTAAGTACATCCGTCAGACCGGCGGTTCGGGTAACTATGGCCACTGTAAGATTCGCATCTCGCCGAACGAGCCGGGCAAGGGATACGAGTTCACCAACGACACCAAGGGTGGAGCGATTCCGAAGGAGTACGTCAAGCCCATCGATCAGGGTATTCAGGACGCTATGCAGCGTGGCGTTCTGGCTGGCTACGAGATGGTTGATGTCAAAGTTTCGCTCTACGATGGCAGCTATCACGACGTCGACTCAAACGAAATGGCGTTCAAGATCGCCGGTTCGATGGCATTCAAGGAAGCTGCCCGCAAGGCAAAGCCTGTTCTGTTGGAGCCGGTGATGTCGGTCGAAGTCACCGTCCCCGAAGAGTATATGGGTACGATCATCGGCGATCTCAACTCTCGCCGTGGCCGTATCGAAGGTATGGAGATGGTCGGCACCACACAGGCTATCCGGGCCACCGTTCCACTAAGCACGATGTTTGGTTACGCCACTCATATGCGGTCGTCTACGCAGGGTCGCGCGAACTACTCCATGCAGTTCAAACAGTACGAGGAAGCACCCCGTTCGGTCTCGGAAGAGATCATCGCCAAGGTGCAGGGCAAAGACGCGAAGTAGTTCGTTGCCGTTTGGCGCGGACAAGTTGTCAACAGGTTTGATCTACCAGTTACAGAAACACGGAGAGAGTCATGGGCAAGGAAAAGTTTGACCGGTCAAAGCCGCACGTAAACATCGGAACGATCGGGCACATCGATCATGGCAAGACGACGCTGACGGCGGCGATCACGAAGGTGTTGTCGAAGCACAACCCGAAGAACACGTTCCGTTCGTTTGACACGATTGACAATGCGCCGGAAGAGCGCGAGCGCGGTATCACGATTGCGACCTCTCATGTGGAGTACGAGACGCCGAACCGCCACTACGCGCACGTCGACTGCCCTGGCCACGCGGACTACATCAAGAACATGATCACGGGAGCCGCGCAGATGGACGGCGCGATCCTGGTGGTTGCCGCGACCGACGGCCCGATGCCCCAGACCAAGGAGCACGTTCTGCTCGCGCGCCAGGTTGGCGTTCCGTACATCGTGGTGTTCCTGAACAAGTGCGATGCGGTTGAGGACGAAGAGCTGATCGAACTGGTCGAGATGGAAGTTCGCGAGCTGCTGTCGAAGTACGACTACCCTGGCGACGATACCCCGATCATCCGCGGCTCTGCCCTGGGCGCGCTGAACGGCGAAGCCCAGTGGGAGGCGAAGATCGACGAGCTGATGGCTGCGGTGGACAAGTATGTTCCTCAGCCGGAGCGCGCAGTCGACCTTCCGTTCCTGATGCCGATCGAAGACATCTTCTCGATCTCCGGCCGCGGCACGGTAGTCACGGGCCGCATCGAGCGTGGCAAGATCAAGGTCGGCGAGGCTTGTTCGATCGTCGGCTTCCGCGACACCCAGCAGACGGTGTGCACGGGCGTGGAGATGTTCAAGAAGCAGCTGGACGAGGGTCTTGCAGGCGACAACGCCGGCCTTCTTCTGCGCGGCATCGCGAAGGAAGATGTGGAGCGCGGCATGGTGTTGGCCAAGCCCGGTTCGATCACGCCGCACACCCAGTTCAAGGGCGAGATCTACGTGCTGAGCAAGGAAGAGGGCGGACGTCACACTCCGTTCTTCAACGGCTACCGCCCGCAGTTCTACTTCCGCACCACGGACGTAACCGGTTCGGCGAAGCTGCCGGAGGGCACCGAGATGGTGATGCCCGGCGACAACATCCAGCTGGAGATCACGCTGCACACCCCGGTTGCGATGGAGAAGGGTCTGCGCTTCGCCATCCGCGAAGGCGGACGCACCGTCGGAGCTGGAACCATCTCCGAGATCATCAAGTAACTGCTCCACAGATGTCGTAGCTGTTTTTAGTAATCAAGGTAGGGAAGTACCGGAAGCGGGAAGCTGTCTCCGGCAACTACCGTTCAAAATAAACGGGTTTCGTCGATGCAGCCTAAATCTTCGAAATCGGTTAGGATAAAGAGATGCGCGAAATTATTACACTGCAGTGCCCGGAGTGCAAGAACAGGAACTACTCAACAACGAAGAACAAGAAGACGACCACTGGCCGCCTTGAGTTCTCGAAGTTCTGCAATACCTGCCGCAAGCACACAGATCACAAGGAAACAAAGTAACCTCCAGCCGGATTCGGGAGTGAGGCGAACGTAATCCTCACTCCATATCAGGGGGAGTAAGCTCAACGGTTAAACTGTCGGTCTCCAAAACCGAACTTCTCGGTTCGAATCCGAGCTCCCCCGCCAGTTTGCCCGGTCCCTCGAGTCCGGGAGACAGAATTCACGCAGTACCACGAAGATTTGAGATAGCACTATGGCCAAGACAATAGCGGTAACCGATCAGCCCAGCACTGGAATGCAGCAGTTGAAGTCGCAGCCGGCTCGCCTGAGTGAGTTTCTCAAGGATGTGCGCAGCGAGATGCGCAAGGTGATCTGGCCACCGCGCGCCGAGGTCCAGTCGACCACGATCGTCGTACTGGTGACGGTATTTATCTTCGCCGCATACTTCTGGATAGTGGACTACTCTATCGGTGGCGCGATTGAGTATATGTTGAGACACCTCACCCAGCACTAAGTTTTGATTTCCGAGTAAGGCCGGTAGAAAGAAGTAGAGATGCGCGAAAAAGGCACAACGATGGCGGCAGACGAGCAGAATCCGGAAGAGCAGAACCCCGAGGCGGTCAACGCCGCCGGTGATCCGTCCACGGAGCAGCTTGCCCCGCCGGTCAACGAGAACTTCAAGTGGTACATCATCCACGCCTACTCCGGCTTTGAGCGGAAGGTGCGGGAGTCGCTTGAGAGCCGCATCACGGCGTTTGGCCTGCAGAACAAGATCGGCCGCATCATGATTCCGACCGAGCCGGTTACCGAGCTGCGCAATGGAAAGAAGTACACCATCGAGCGCGTCTTCCTGCCGGGCTACGTTCTGGTCGAGATGGATCTCGATAACGACCTCTGGCACGTGATCAAGAACACGCCGCGCGTCACCGGCTTCCTTGGCACGGGCGACAACCCGGTCGCTCTCTCCGAGCAGGAGGTCAGCTCCATCCTCTTCCGCTCCGACACCTCGAGCAGCAAGCCGAGCATGAAGGTCAAGTTCGACAAGGGCGAGCAGGTCCGCATCAACGAAGGCCCATTCGCTAACTTCACGGGCGCGGTCGACGATATCAACGAAGACAAGCAGACTCTCAAGGTCATGGTCAGCATCTTCGGTCGTTCCACTCCGGTCGAGATCGAATTTTCCAAAGTCGACAAGGTCGTCGACGAGTAACCATCCCGCAGCGGGTGGCAGAGTTTAGAACTACTAGTCAGCAGCAGCGTTCTTCTGAGGAGCGTCTACTGCTAGAAGCATAAAGAGGATTTACCGCAATGGCACCGAAGAAGATTACTGGATACGTCAAGCTTCAGATCATGGCCGGCAAGGCCACACCTGCACCTCCGGTTGGCCCAGCACTTGGCCAAGCGCAGGTCAACATCATGGAGTTCTGCAAGCAGTTCAACGAGCGGACAAGCAAAGACCCCGCTCTGGTCGGCCTCACCGTCCCGGTCGTGATCAGCGTCTATGCCGATCGCACCTTCAGCTTTGTCACCAAGACGCCTCCGGCTCCGGTGCTTCTGCTTAAGGCCGCAGGTATCGAGAAGGGCTCCGGCACTCCGAACAAGGAGAAGAAGGGCAAGGTCACCGAGAAGCAGATTCTCGAGATCGCCAAGCAGAAGATGCCGGACATGAACGCCTCGACGGTTGAAGCTGCCGCCAAGACCATCCGCGGTACCGCCCGTTCGATGGGCATCGACGTCGTAGCCTAACTTCGCAGCATCCGCTTTACGCGATTGGAGGATGAAGGGAAGCATCGCCGCACGATATGGCGAGCGTCTCCCGGCATCCTCCTTCGCTGCTTTGTGCCTGCGAATCGATAGGCTCTCCTCACGTCCGGATCATCCTGTTATGTCTTTTGAGCGACGGCCGACACCATCTTTGAGGTGATTGAGTGGGCGCCAGCTGGTAGAGAACGTCCGCACACCAGCGTCGCGATGCTGCTGCTTTGTGAGCAATACACCTCCGCCTGCGACTACGTCCCGCTGGCCTTGCTGGTCGAATCGTCCACATTGTTTGCATTCTTCACTCCCGTCAGTCTTTCCGAGAAAAAGGTGTTCGCGCAGAAGACTCCGCACGGCACTCCAAAAGAAATCTCTACGCAAACAGCTTTCGTTGCGCCGGCTCTGCTCTGCTCGCAGGCATCTTCCTGTCGCCAGTGTCCCGCGTCAGCACCGCGTCCATGGAGCGGCGCCCCAACCCATGCCTGCGGCACGCCTCTCCGACGACAGCCGCCATCTTCCTGGTGTACTCCGGTGCCGCAAAGTCCGCGCTACCGAACCGCTTCTCGTAATCGGCCACAAGGGAGGGGAAGTGCTCACGGACGAAGCTCAGATAAGTAGGGCGTGAGCACGGCTTGAGAAAGAGTGGGTTGGCCGCCATAAAACAGGCTCCCACCTCCGCGGCGCGGCGAGCCATCTCGTCGATCGCCTGCTCGGAGTCTGTAATTCCTGGAAGCAGCGGGCAGCACAGGATTCCCGTCCGTATGCATGCCGCGCGCAGCCGCTTTACCGCACGAAAGCGCAGATCCGGCCGTGGAGCACGCGGCTCCAGAAGTCTCGCCAGCTCCGCATCCGGCGTCGTGATCGTTATGTGCACCACCAGCGTGTTGTAGCGCGCGATCTCAGTGAGCAGATCGATATCCCTCTCGATCAGCCGCGACTTGGTCACAATACCGATCCGATAGCCTGTCTTTCGTGCAAACACCTCTAGCAGGCTGCGCGTAATCCGTGCCTTTCGTTCGATCGGCTGATATGGATCGGTGGCCGTACCCAGTGCAATCTCCACTGCAGGATCGATCTTCTTCAACTCCTGCTCCAGTAGCCACGCGGCGTTCTGCTTCATGAAGATCATGCGTTCGAACAGCAAGGGATCGTGAAAGTCCGGCTTATTCTCCAGCCCGCCAGCCAACAAGCCAGATTCTGCCAAAACTCCCGAAGCGGCACTCTTCGGGGCCATGAACTCGTGGGTGTACCGCGCATAGCAGTACTTGCAGCCGAACTCGCATCCACGGTACGGATTGATGCTGTAGGCCGTCCATATCCGCCGCTTCGAGACCGACCAGTTGAGGATGCTCCGCACTTTCAGCGCCTTGAACTCGATCAGGTGGCCGTCGTCGGCATGCTCTGCCTGCGCGGCCAGACGAGCGATTCCAACGGGTTGCGAGGGAAGGATCGGGAAGAGGTCGGGACTGATAATTTTCGCCATTTGTTCGCCAATTGTGAGACGAGCATAGACCGGCTTCAAGGCTTCGTCAAGTGTAGAATTCGGGAATAATTCAGTGGATCTCGTATTGTTGATTGCAGTGGAACAATCTCCCGAACGCGATGCTGAATCGCAAGCGGTTGAGACTTAAGAGATGAGGATGAGGCATGATGAATCGGCGTACTTTCCTGGCTGCAGCGGCGGCGTCTGCATTTGCTCCTGTAAAGTTTGTTCGCGCGGCCGAGGCGAAGAGAAGGGTAGTGGTTGTGGGCGGTGGGCTGGCGGGTCTTTCATGCGCCTACGAACTTCGCAAGCTAGGCTTCGAGGTAGTCGTCCTTGAAGGACAGGGGCGTGCCGGGGGCAGGGTCCTGACGCTGCGCGAAGGGCTTGATCAGGGGCTCTCGGCTGAGACCGGAGCGACGCGCATTCCGGATACGCACCATATGACGTTGGATTATGTGCGCGAGTTTGGGTTGACGCTGGAGCCGTTCAAGGGCGGCAACCTGGCCGATGTGGTGCATCTGCGCGGACAGAACTATGTGCCCGGGCATGGCCCCGAACCGGATTGGCCCCTGCAGTTGACTGCCGAGGAGAGGCGCCTGGGTCGCGGAGGCATGGCGAAGCGCTACATGGGCGGCCCATTGGAGCTGGTAAAAGATAGCAAGGATTCTCTGAGCGTACCCGGCCCGATCCTGGAGCAGGATCACTACACCTTGCGGCAGTACCTGGAAAAGCAGGGGCTCTCCCGCGATGCGGTCGAACTCGTCACCCTGGGCGGAGATTCCTCGGCTAGCGCTGGCCTGTTGCTTCTGGTGGAATTCAATGAGCAGGTCACCCGCGAGTACTTTCATATCCGCGGGGGCAACGACCAGCTTCCTGGCTCGCTGGCGAAGAAGTTGGAGTTGGGCGGGGCGATTCGATATGGATGCCGGGTGACAGGCGTTGGGCAGAATGACAGCGGCGCGTGGGCCGTGATGGAACATGCCGGCGGGCATGAGACGGTTCGGGGAGACTATGTTGTGTCGGCGCTGCCGTTTTCGGTGGCGAGGAATCTCTTTGCGGACGCAAAGCTGTCGACTGAAAAGCAACGCGTTATCCGGGAGCTGAAGTACTTTCCGGTGGACAAAGTCTTCCTGCAGATGCAGAAGCAGTTCTGGAAGGCGAAGGGGCTGAGCGGGTTTGCGAATACAGACCTTCTGTCGGAAAGATTTTGGGCACTTGGGCCGGAGTCGCCGGAGGAGCGCGGTCTGCTGCTGTCGTATGTCATTGGAGAGAACGCTGCGAAGCTCGACACGATGGATGCGCAGAGCCGGGTACAACAGACGCTCGCTGATGCGGAGATCGTGTTTCCGGGGGCGCGGGATCAGTTCGAGGCGGCTCGAGTGAAGAGCTGGGGCGAGGACCCGTGGCAGCGGGGCGGTCTTACTTCGTTTGGTCCTGGCGAACTGAGCTGGATCCCCGTGAATGCACGTAGGGAAGGCCGAATTTTCTTTGCGGGCGAGCATACATCCCGATGGAACGGGTGGATGCAGGGCGCTATCGAGTCAGCGCACCGGGTCGTGAAGGAGATCACCGCGTGAGACCATCATCTGAATTTTGAAATGAAAATCTTGCACTAAAACAAGATTTTTGGCATACTCATAAGAGTGCCTCAACACCTAGTTGAGGTCAGTCGAGAACCACGCCCGGAGAGAACAGCTACTGAGGGGTGGGAGACGAGGGAAAATGGCAAGGAAGCTATCTAAGAATCTGGTAAAGGCGCGCGCGCTCGTTGAGCCACGTGCCTACCTGTTGGTGGACGCAGTTCCACTTCTCCAAAAAGCGAAGTACGCAAAGTTTGATGAGACGGTCGATCTGACCATGCGTCTTGGTGTAGATCCTAAGCACGCCGACCAGATGGTTCGTGGCACAGTCGTTCTGCCCCACGGTCTGGGTAAGTCGAAGATCGTCGCTGTGATCGCCTCGGGCGACCGCATCAAGGATGCAGAGGCTGCCGGAGCTGAGTTCTTCGGTGGTGAAGAGCTGGTCGAAAAGATCCAGAAGGAAAACTGGACCGCCTTTGATGCCTTGATCGCGACCCCCGACATGATGAAGTCTGTCGGCCGTCTCGGTAAGGTGCTCGGCCCCAAGGGTCTGATGCCGAATCCGAAGACCGGTACGGTTACCACTGACGTTGCTTCAGCGGTCAAAGAGATCAAGGCTGGTAAGGTCGAGTTTCGCACCGACAAGACTGCACTTGTGCACGTTCCGGTGGGCAAGCTGTCGTTCGATCCGCAGAAGCTGGTCGACAATGCGATGACCGTCATCACGAGTGTCGTCAAAGCCAAGCCGTCTGCAGCCAAGGGAAGGTACATCAAGGGCGTGACTCTCAGCTCGACGATGGGCCCCGGCATTCAACTCGACTACGCCGCCGCAGAACTGGCTGGCAAGGCCTAATCAATTTAGTTAGCACCAAGCCCACTCTGGCCGCGGAAGCGAGGAGTGGGGTAGCGAAAGCGAAGAGGATTCAGTCATGGCATTGACCAGAGCATCAAAGACGGAGAAGGTTGGTAAGCTCGCAGCCGAGCTCCAGCACTCGACCTCCGCCATCATCGGCACTTTCAAGGGTCTTACCGCCTCAAAGGACTTTGAGCTGCGTAAGGCAGTTCGCGGCGCGGGCGGAAGCTATCACGTCGTCAAGAACAAGCTGGCCGCAAAGGCCTCCAGCGGAACCAAGATCGAGGCTGCGCTTCAAGGTCTCAAGGGCGTCTCGGCGGTGGCTTACACCTCCGGCGATCCTGTCGCCCTGGCCAAGGCGCTCTCGACCTGGGTCAAGGACAACGCAGAGTTCACCTTCAAGCTGGGCATCATCGACGGCAAGCTGATCAACGTTGAAGAGATCGGCGATCTCGCCACCATGCCGGGCAAGGAAGAGCTCTTCTCGAAGCTCCTCTTCCTCATTCAGTCGCCTGCACAGCGTCTGGCTACCGTCATCAACGCTACCGGTCGCGATCTCGCCGTTGTCATCAATCAGGGCGTCGAGAAGGGCAAGTTTGCCGGCGCAGCAGCTCCGGCCGCAACAGCTCCGGCACCTGCAGCAGAAGCGCCGGCGGCCGAAGCTCCTGCAGCTGAAGGTCAGCTCGTTGCAGAGACGCACGCTATCGAAGCCCCAGCAGCCAATGCGGCTGCGGAGCAGCCAGAGAACGGAACCGCATCGCAGGCCGGAGAGGCCGCGACAACGGATCCGGTCGAAGGCTAAACCCAAGTTTTGTCTGGTCTCCCCGGGTGCGCTGGTCTGGGCGCAACGGAAACCTGGGAGGGCTTAGGCAGCCGAAGCGCAGTCAGGCTCTCGGAGAAGTAATCGGCAACACAAAGTTCAGTTCTATATTGGAGAAATAACATGGCAGACATCCAGCAGTTGGAAGATTCAATCGTTAGCCTTAGCCTCCTCGAGGCCTCGGCTCTGGTCAAGAAGCTCGAAGAGCGTCTCGGCGTTTCGGCAGCAGCAGCAGTTGCAGCCCCGGCAGCAGGCGGCGGCGCAGCGGCAGCGGCACCGGCTGAAGAGAAGACCGAGTTCACCGTTATCCTCAAGGATGCCGGCGCGAATAAGATCAACACCATCAAGGCTGTACGCGAAGTCACCGCTCTTGGCCTGAAGGAAGCCAAGGATCTGGTTGACGCCGCTCCCAAGCCCTTGAAGGAGAACATTTCGAAGGATGACGCAGCTGCCATCGCGAAGAAGTTCGAAGGCGTTGCAACCGTAGAAATCAAGTAGTTAACTGCCAGCTTGCACGCCGGGGCGGAACGCGATATTCTTGACGTTAGAGAAGATTCGTTCCGCCTTGGCGTGCTCATTGGCGGACGGTGGTTTCAGTCAAATTTTGCTGTATCCCGGATCATCCTGTCTTACAGGCTAAGGAACCGGCCACTATACGCTTCGAGCGGCGGATGCGCATAGTGCAATAGGAATCAAGCGAGCGGCAACTTTGGGGTAGGCGAACCTCAATGGCGGCAGGCATTAATACCACCAATATAGAAACAGTGCACAAGTCGACCTTTGCGCTCATGGGACACGCTGTCCCTTCGAGCGCTTTGCCGTGTTTATCGGCATTGTCTCCACAGTATAGGAGTCAATAGCACGCTGCACGCGTTCTTTATAGCAGCTTCGAACGCCGGCAGGTAGTAAAAGTTTCGAGATTTATCCGTGTCCGGGCAATGACACGGCAAAACATTCTGCGCACGGGACTGGCTGCCATCGAGGACAGCAAGACCCGAAGACCATAGCCACTGCGCGATCAGAACCAAACCCGGAGAGCCCGGCCAAGCTCTCCCCTCACGATTGCAGCCAGCCATACGATGCGGGCGGATGCAACCGGGAGGCCTCGAAGGTCAGTTTTCAGGAGAGAGCATGTCCAGCGAAATGCGCGCGATCCGTAGCCGTCTCGATTTTTCGAAGATCCCCACATCCATCCAGATTCCTAACCTCATCGAGGTCCAGCGCCGCAGCTACGAGCGCTTCCTGCAGATGGACAAGCTGCCGCAGGAGCGCGAAGACAACGGCCTGCAGTCCGTCTTCACCTCGGTGTTCCCGATTACCGACTTCCGCAACGTCTCTGAGCTCGAGTTTGTCGACTTCTCCATCGGCAACTGGGAGTGCAAGTGCGGCTACCTTAAGGGTCTCAACCACCTGCGCACGGCCTGCACCCACTGCGGTCACATGGTCATCACCGACCCCTTCCATCCGGGCGACGTCCTCTGCAACTTTTGCGGGACCTATAACAAGAACACCCCTGACTTCTGCACCAAGTGCGGCGACCCTGTCGGCCTGCAGCTGAAGTACGACCAGGCAGAGTGCGAAGAGCGCGGCATGACCTACTCTGCACCGCTGAAGGTCACGATCCGCCTGAAGATCTACGACAAGGATCCCGAGACCGGCGTCAAGAGCCTCCGCGACATGAAGGAGCAGGAAGTGTTCTTCGGCGACATTCCTCTCATGTCCCAGAACGGCACCTTCATCGTCAACGGTACCGAGCGCGTCATCGTATCGCAGCTTCACCGTTCGCCCGGCGTCTTCTTCGAGACCGCGAACAACCGCACCTACTTCCTCGGCAAGATCATCCCGTACCGCGGCAGCTGGGTGGAGTTCGAGTACGACCAGAAGAACACCCTCTACGTCCGCATCGACCGCAAGCGCAAGTTCCTCGGCACCATCTTCCTGCGCGCCCTCGGTCTGCGTACGGACGAGGAGATCCTCAAGACCTTCTACACCGTCGACACCATCAACGTCGCCGCCGGCAAGCTCAGCTGGAAGGTAGCGCCCGAAGGTCAGGCGTCGAATCTGCAGGGCACACGCCCCGCGGCTGCCATCACCGTCAAGGGTGAGGAGATCGCACCGGCGACCCGCAAGATCTCGGCTCACACGCTCAAGGCTCTGCGCACGCACAAGATCGAAGCGATCGAGATCGAGACCAGCGAGTTCGACGGTGCGATGACTGCGTCCGACGTCGTCGACCTCTCCACCGGCGAGCTGCTCTACGAAGCCAACCAGGAGCTGACCGCCGACAAGCTGCACAAGATCATCCAGTCCGGCGTCACCAGCTTCGAGGTCTTCTTTCCCGAGCGCGACGACGTGGGCAACATCATCACCAACACTCTCCGCCGCGACTCCGTGCGCAAGCCCGAAGAGGCGCTGATCGAGATCTACCGTAAGCTGCGTCCCGGCGACCCACCGACGCTCGACACCGCGACCGCGCTCTTCGAAGGCATGTTCTTCGATCCGCGCAAGTATGACTTCTCGCGTGTCGGCCGCCTCAAGTTCAACATCAAGCTCTACGAGAACCAGGACCCCTCGGGCCTCGACAAGCGCACGTTGACGCCCGAGGACTTCTACGGCACCATCCGTTACCTCCTCAAGCTGCGCAAGAACATCGGCAACGTCGACGACATCGATCACCTTGGCAACCGCCGCGTCCGCGCTGTCGGTGAGTTGATGGAGAATCAGTTCCGCATCGGACTCGTCCGCATGGAGCGCGCCATCAAGGAGAAGATGTCGGTCTATCAGGAGATGTCGACCGCGATGCCGCACGACCTCATCAACGCCAAGCCAGTTATGGCCGCGATTCGTGAGTTTTTCGGCTCCTCGCAGCTCTCGCAGTTCATGGACCAGACCAACCCCCTCTCGGAGATCACGCACAAGCGTCGCCTCTCCGCCCTTGGGCCTGGTGGTCTCTCCCGTGAGCGAGCCGGCTTCGAAGTCCGCGACGTGCACCCGACTCACTACGGACGCATCTGCCCGATTGAGACCCCGGAAGGCCCGAACATCGGTCTTATCTCGTCGCTCTCCTGCTTCGCGCGCATCAACGAATACGGTTTCATCGAGTCGCCCTACCGTCGCGTCAAGGACGGCCGCGCGCTCGACTACGTCTCCGTCACCAACGCTGGTGAGTCCGGTCTGCGTCAGGGCGACTACCTCGAGATCGAAGAGGCCCGCAAGCAGAACGAGCAGTTGAAGAAGGACAAGAAGCGCACCATGGATCTTGCTCCCTTCAGCTTCTATCTCTCTGCATGGGAAGAGGATCGCCACACCATCGCGCAGGCCAACATCGAGCTCGATGAGAAGCTGAACATCGTGCAGGATGTCGTCGACGCCCGTCGCCAGGGCAACTTCGTCCTCGTCAACAAGTCCGAAGTGGACTACGTTGACGTCTCGCCGAAGCAGCTGGTCTCGGTCGCTGCCTCGCTCGTTCCGTTCCTCGAGCACGACGACGCCAACCGCGCGCTGATGGGCGCAAACATGCAGCGGCAGTCCGTTCCTCTGCTCGTTGCCGAGGCTCCCTTCGTCGGTACCGGAATGGAGGGCGTCACCGCCCGCGACTCCGGCGCCGTCATCCTGGCCAAGCGCAACGGCATCATCGACTCGGTCGACTCCGAGCGCATCATCGTCCGCGTAGAAGGCGAGCATCACCCCACGCAGCTCTCGCGTGAGGTTGGCTCGGACATCTATCAGCTCACGAAGTTCAAGCGCTCCAACCAGAACACCTGCATCAATCAGAAGCCGATCGTCCGCAAAGGTGATCGCGTCATCAAGGGTCAGGTCATCGCCGACGGTCCTTGCACCGAGCAGGGCGAACTCGGCCTCGGCCGTAACGTTCTGGTCGCCTTCATGCCGTGGCGCGGTTACAACTTCGAGGACGCGATCCTCATCTCGGAGAAGCTGGTCCGCGAGGACTACTACACCTCGATCCACATCGAGGAGTTCGAGATCGAAGCTCGCGACACCAAGCTCGGGCCGGAAGAGATCACGCGCGATATTCCCAACGTCAGCGAGCACGCACTGCGCGATCTCGACGACTCGGGCATCATCCGCATCGGTGCGAAGATCGGCCACAACGACATCCTCGTCGGCAAGGTAACGCCGAAGGGTGAAACCCAGCTGACGCCGGAAGAGAAGCTCCTCCGCGCCATCTTCGGCGAAAAGGCCGGCGATGTTCGCGACGCTTCGCTGACGTGCCCTCCGGGTATCGAAGGCACCGTCGTCGACGTCCGCATCTTCTCCCGCAAGGGTCAGGAGAAGGACGAACGCGCCAAGCAGATCGAGCAGGAGATGATCGAGAAGCTCGAGCGTAACCTCGCCGATGAGATTCGTATTCTCACCGACGAGCGCCTCAAGCGCCTCGAGGCAATTCTCGGAGCGAAGGAAGTTCTTGCTGACCTGCACGACGAGCGCACCAACAAGAAGCTGCTCAACAAGGGCGACATCCTCGACCGCGACACCATCGAGCTCATCAGCACCCGTAACCTCAAGCGCATCCGCTACGCCGACAAGGATCCCCGTGTCAACGAGCAGATCGATGAGATCGAGGAGATGACCTCACGTCAGATCGATGTTCTCCGCAAGATCACCAACGAGAAGATCGGCAAGATGCAGAAGGGCGACGAACTCGCTCCCGGCGTCATCAAGATGGTCAAGGTCTACATCGCCATGAAGCGCAAGCTCTCTGTCGGTGACAAGATGGCCGGCCGCCACGGTAACAAGGGCGTCATCGCCCGGATCCTTCCAGAGGAAGACATGCCTTACCTTCCCGATGGAACCCCGGTAGAGATCGTCCTCAATCCGCTCGGTGTGCCTTCGCGTATGAACGTCGGTCAGATCCTCGAGACGCACCTCGGGTGGGCAGCACACACCCTCGGCGCGCAGATCGCCGAACTCGCCGCACAGATGGAGTCGGCCAACGAAGTTCGCGAGCTCTTCAAGGCGCGCTTCGCCGGTACTGCCGCTCTCAACCAGCTTCTTGACCTCGACGACGAGCAGACCATGCGCGTCGCTGCCGGCATGAAGCGCGGCATCTGGTTCGGCACGGCGGTATTCGACGGCGCACGCGAGACCGAGATCAAGGCGCTCCTCAAGGCCGCTGGTCTTCCGAGCTCGGGCAAGACGCAGCTCTTCGATGGCATGATCGGCGATCCGTTCGAGCAGCCCGCCACCGTCGGCTACATCTACATGCTCAAGCTGTCGCACCTTGTCGACGACAAGATCCACGCTCGTTCCATCGGGCCGTACTCGCTCATCACCCAGCAGCCGCTGGGCGGTAAGGCGCAGTTCGGCGGACAGCGCTTCGGAGAGATGGAGGTCTGGGCCCTTGAAGCATACGGCGCAGCTTACATCCTGCAGGAGCTGCTCACCGCCAAGTCCGACGACGTCTTCGGTCGTACCAAGATCTACGAAGCCATCGTCAAGGGCGAAGCTGCCATCGAGCCGGGTGTTCCCGAGTCGTTCAACGTTCTTATCCGCGAACTGCAGTCCCTCTGCCTGGACGTCGAGCTGATCAAGCTCGCCGACCAGAAGAAGCAGCCACTGCCAGCCATCGCCGCAGCAGACTAATGCACCAGGGCCTGAGGAGGTTATTGCGTATTCTCCTCAGGCCGCCACTCCGGTGGCACCCACAATTGAATACAAGCACCTGTACCAGAACCACCGGTATCACGATGCGCCGAAAGTCATCGTGAAACAGAATTAGTAACAGCAGCCTGACGCTGCACCGGAGAGCCAAATATGTTTCGCTCCAGCCCCTTCGAACTAACCGGTCCCATCGCCGACTTCGACGCCATTAAGATCCAGCTCGCCAGCCCCGAGAAGATCCGCAGCTGGTCGCACGGCGAAGTCACCAAGCCCGAAACCATCAACTACCGCACCTTTAAGCCGGAGCGCGACGGACTCTTCTGCGCCCGCATCTTTGGCCCCATCACCGACTGGGAGTGCCTCTGCGGCAAGTACAAGCGCATGAAGCACCGCGGCGTCATCTGCGACAAGTGCGGCGTCGAAGTCACCCTCTCGAAGGTTCGCCGCGAGCGCCTCGGACACATCGAGCTCGCCAGCCCATGCTCGCACGTCTGGTTCTTCAAGGGCCTGCCCTCGCGCATCGGCCACCTGCTCGACATCAGCCTGCGTGAGCTCGAGGCTGTCCTCTACTTCGAGTCCTACGTCGTCGTCGATCCAGGCGATGCGCCGGTCAAGGAGCGCGAGGTCATCAAGGACGAGACCAAGTTCCGCGAGCTCGACCAGCAGTACCGCCCCTCCGGCTTCAAGGCCATGATGGGCGCCGAAGCCATCAAGGAGCTCCTCAAGCGCGTCGAGATCGCCGAGCTTTCGATCGAACTGCGCGAGCGCATGAAGACCGAGACCTCGCTGCAAAAGAAGCTCAAGTACTCCAAGCGTCTCAAGATCGTCGAGGCCTTCAAGAAGTCCGACAACCTGCCCCAGTGGATGATCCTCGACGTGATCCCCGTGATCCCGCCGGAGCTTCGCCCCCTCGTTCCGCTCGACGGCGGCCGCTTCGCCACGTCGGACTTGAACGACCTCTATCGCCGCGTCATCAACCGTAACAACCGCCTCAAGAAGCTGATGGACCTCCACGCACCTGAGGTCATCGTCCGCAACGAGAAGCGCATGTTGCAGGAGGCCGTCGATGCTCTCTTCGACAACGGCCGCCGTGGCCGCGTCCTGCGTGGCGCGAACAACCGTCCGCTGAAGTCGCTCTCCGACACCCTCAAGGGCAAGCAGGGCCGCTTCCGTCAGAACCTCCTCGGCAAGCGCGTCGACTACTCCGGCCGTTCGGTCATCGTCGTCGGTCCCGAGCTGAAGCTGCACCAGTGCGGTCTTCCCAAGAAGATGGCGCTCGAGCTCTTCAAGCCATTCATCTATCACCGCCTCGAGCAGACCGGCCACTGCACCACCATCAAGCAAGCCAAAGAGATGGTCGAGATGCAGGAGCCCATCGTCTGGGACATCCTCGAAGAGGTCATCAAGGATCACCCGGTTCTCTTGAATCGCGCTCCGACCCTTCACCGTCTCGGCATCCAGGCCTTCGAGCCCGTGCTTGTTGAAGGTAAGGCGATCAAGATCCATCCGCTCGTCTGCACCGCCTTCAACGCGGACTTCGATGGCGACCAGATGGCAGTTCACATCCCGCTCTCGCCTGAGGCACAGATCGAAGCCAGCGTACTCATGCTCGCTTCGCACAACATCCTCTCGCCCGCCAGCGGTCAACCCATCACCGTCCCAACGCAGGACCTCGTCCTCGGCCTCTACTACCTCACCAAGGCGAAGGTTAACGCCAAGGGTGAAGGCCGCGTCTTCGCCAACATCGAAGAGGTCTTCATGGCTCTCGAAGCGAAGCAGGTCGAGACCCTCACCCCGATCCGTCTGCGCTACACCGGCCCTGTCCTCGACATGACCACCGCGTACGACGATCAGGACCTCACCCACACCGAGCCGGTCGAGTTCAACAACCAGTTCATCTCGACCACCGTCGGCCGCGCCATCCTCAACGATGCGCTCCCCGAAGGCATGCCCTACGTCAACGGCCTTCTCAAGAAGAAAGGAATCGGCCAGCTCATCAACTACTGCTACCTGAACCTCGGCCTTGAAGTCACCGTCAAGACCCTCGATCGCGTCAAGGATCTCGGCTTCACCTATGCCACTCGTTCCGGCCTCTCGGTCGGTCTCGACGACATGGTCATCCCCGACTCCAAGTACACCCTCGTGGGCGACGCCGAAAAGACCGTCCTCACCATGCAGCAGCAGTACCTCGACGGAGCCATCACCAACGGTGAGCGCTCCAACAAGGTCATCCAGATGTGGTCCACCGTCACCGAGCGCGTCGCCGACGAGATGTTCAACAACATGAAGCAGGCCGACAAGGAAGGAGCCATGAACCCGATCTACATCATGGCCGACTCCGGTGCTCGTGGATCCAAACAGCAGATCCGCCAGCTCTCCGGCATGCGTGGTTTGATGGCAAAGCCCTCCGGCGAAATCATCGAAACCCCCATCACGGCGAACTTCCGCGAAGGTCTCACCGTGCTGCAGTACTTCATCTCGACTCACGGCGCACGTAAGGGCCTCGCCGATACCGCACTCAAGACCGCTGACTCGGGTTACCTCACCCGCCGTCTGGTCGACGTTGCGCAGGATGTCATCATCTCGCACAACGACTGCGGCACCGTCGAAGGCATCTACGTCACCCCCATCATCGAAGCCGGCGAGACCATCGAGCCCCTGCGCGACCGCATCATCGGCCGCGTCTCGCTCGAGAAGCTCAAGGACTTCGAGGGCAAGACCATCGTCGACATCAACCAGGAGATCGACGAAGATCTCGCCAACGCCGTTCAGGCCGCGGGTATCGAGCGCGTCAAGATCCGCTCGGTTCTCACCTGCGAGTCCAAGCGCGGCGTCTGCATCCTCTGCTACGGCCGTAACCTCGGCTCAGGCAAGATGGTGGAGATGGGCGAAGCCGTCGGTGTCATCGCGGCGCAGTCCATCGGCGAGCCCGGCACCCAGCTCACCATGCGTACCTTCCACATCGGCGGTACGGCATCACGCGTATCCGACGCCTCGCACCTCGAGGCCAAGAACGCCGGTACCGTACGCTTCATCAACCTCGTCACCGTTCGCTCCAAGGACGGCGGCCTGGTCGCCTTCAACCGCAATGGCTCGCTCGCCATCGTCGATGACAAGGGCCGCGAGAAGGAGCGTTACGCTGTCGTCTACGGCGCCAAGCTCAAGGTCGAAGAGGGCGCGCAGGTCAAACAGGGCACCACGCTCGGCGAGTGGGATCCGTACACCTTCTCCCTCCTCACCGAGATCGCTGGAACCGTCCAGTTCAAGGACCTCCAGGAAGGCGTCACCCTCAACGAAGAAGTCGACGAAGTCACCGGCCTCAGCCGTCTGGTCGTCGCCGACTCCTCCGACGAGAAGCGTCAGCCTGCCATCATCATCAAGTCTGCATCCGGCAACAAGCGGTACCTCATGCCTTCACGCGCTCACCTCATGGTGGCCGACGGCGACGAGATCTTCCCCGGCGACATCCTTGCCAAGATCCCACGCGAAACCACGCGTACCAAGGACATCACCGGCGGTCTCCCACGCGTCGTCGAACTCTTCGAGGCACGCAAGCCCCGCGACCCCGCGATCATCAGCAAGATCGATGGCGTCGTTCGCTTCGGCGAAGTGTCGAAGGGTCAGCGCAAGGTCTACGTCACCGCGGACAACGGTCAGGAAGAGGAGTACAGCGTTCCCCGCGGTACTTACGTCAACGTGCAGGAAGGCGAACGCCTCCGTGCCGGTGATGCTCTGATCGACGGTCCCCGCAACCCGCACGACATCCTGGAAGTTCTCGGCGAGCGCGCACTCCAGCAGTACCTCGTCAACGAAATCCAGGAAGTCTACCGGCTCCAGGGCGTCACCATCTCCGACAAGCACATCGAAACCATCGTTCGTCAGATGCTTCGCTGGGTCAAGATCGAAGAGGTTGGCGACACCACCTTCCTCGTCGATCAGCAGACGGACCGCTTCCGCTTCAACGCGGAGAACCAGCGCGTCCTGATGACTGGTGGCCGTCCCGCCATCGGCCGTTCGCTCCTGCTCGGCATCACCAAGGCGTCGCTCTCGACCGACAGCTTCATCTCGGCCGCCAGCTTCCAGGAGACCACCCGCGTACTCACCGAAGCCAGCATCAACGGCTCCATCGACACGCTCCGTGGCCTCAAGGAAAACGTCATTGTTGGCCGCCTCATCCCCGCCGGAACCGGCATGGAGTACTACCGCAACGTCCAGCTCTCACCCGAACTGGAAGAAGCGGCAGCCCAGGTCCAGCAGGAAGTGGCATCCGCCATCGAAGCCGAAGAGCGCGAACTAGAGCAGATGCGCATGGAAGGCGAACAAGAAGAACTAGCCGCCGAGTAAGTACTTCGTACCGTTCTCGACGCTTCGCGTAACAACAAACAACGGCAGAGCTTCGGCTCTGCCGTTGTTTTGTTTACTTCGCTCTCCATCCACGGATTTCGGGAGTTAGGTTCAGACTTGGCTGCTACGGCCACCCTGTCATTTATGGTTGTTATGAGGGCGGACCGCCACCGTGCATGGAATGTTATTGAGACGTTGTTCGCAAAGTCTTTGCCATTTTCCTTTAGCCTGTATAAGTTTTATCTGTCTCCACATTGTCCACACTCGTCTTTGAATCGCTTTATGTATTACGCTCCAACTTTCGGTTCCCCGAGGTCTTTCGAACGTGAGATTTATTGCTGGCTTGCTGCGCACTTTCTGCCCTAACGTCACTATTTTGGTTTCAGACGCTGCCTTGAATTCCGTTGCCCCTTCGGACTTATCCCTCCGTACAACCACATGGACATGGAGTCGGTTCTTAGGAGTGCTCCTCTTGGGTGGAACAGCGCTCTCTCTCATTGGTTGCGGAGACAATAGCATCATTTCTGTGCCTGCACAGGCAGTTAGCATTACCCAGCAGCCGTTGAGCCAGACTGTCCCCATTGGCGAAGCCGCGACCTTCACTGTCACAGCCACTGGCACCTCACCGCTCAGCTATCAGTGGAGTATGAATGGCGTCGACATTCCAGGAGCGACTGGCGCTTCCTTTACGACGCCTGTCACCCAACCGAGCACCGCCGGGTCTACCGCCATCGGATCTTTCCAGGTGAAGGTCAGCAATGCAACCAGCAACCTTGCGAGCAAGGCCGCCACGCTCACTGCGGGCCCACGATCTCCCAAGGCGGGAGATCTGCGTTATCTGTTCTGGCAGCAGGTGGATACTGCAGGCCTATTTAATAAAGGCAGTGGCGTCGGTGAAGTCCTAGTAGGGCCGAGCGGCATCGTTAGTACTTTTGCTGATAATGCACTGGGTACTCCCCTTGGAATAGGATCTTCTTTTGCGTGCGGTGGAGGCGAATGCTCCTGGAGCTACGCGTACGAACCGCTGCCGCCGACGACGACGGCGTTCAACATGCACTACCAAGGTGGGAGCTATTCCAATTACATCTCAGATCTGCAATCGTATACAGCCGCCAACATTGTAATCACGTCTCTGGATTTGGAGCCTCTCGAAGATGCTTATGCAGTGTCGTGGGTTCAAACGACGCAAGCGGGTGGGTTTGACTATCGACTTGACCCCGTTGTTCCTGCTGGGACAAGCCAGCAAGCACAGATTCAAGCTCAAGCTACTTTGGACGCTAAGGAAAGCCGGATTATTACGGCAGTTTCTTTCGACGTCTCGGGCAATGCCATTTTGGTCTCTTATGGATGGACCGGCGACACAACGACCATGTATGAAACGCAAACGGTCGTGGTTCCGCAGCAGAATCAAATCTCTTCGGCAGTTGTCTCCGCGGCAACAACCCTGGCCACTGCGGGGTATGTCATCAGCGCCTTTGGCGGCAACGATACAAACGGATACATACTCATCGGCGAGCGCGTACAGGGTGATAGTTTGCCGCGTTCGATGGTAGTACTTTCCCCCACAACACAGCCACCTTACCCAACCCCAATTGTGTATCTACATGAATTGAATGGCGTCATTACACTTTTATACGAGCAATAGAGTAAGACAACGATCTGCGACAAGTGGGCTGTTTGTTCTTAGGCGGCCCGCCCACGCTTAGTTTTACCCATCTCAACCAACCACAAATGACCGGGTGCCCCATCCTTCGCGCACTTTGCCGGGTGCCCCATATCTCGATCCTGAGATGTGGGCATTCGCGCCTGCGCGAACCGCTTTTCTCAGCCAGAAAGCAATATCAATTTTTATATTTGATAGCATCTGAGCCGACCAAGTTCAGAGCGATCGCACCCTCGTCACATCGTCAGCACCACGCGAAACTCTGCCTTGCCGCTCAGCATCCGCGCAAAAGCCTCAGCCGCCTTCTCCAGCGGATAGGTCTCGATCATCGGACGCACGCCGCTCAGTTCGGCAAACCGCAGTGTGTCCTCGGAGTCTGCCGGTGTTCCCGCAGCCCAGCCTTGAATCGTTCGACTTCCAGTGATGAGCTGTATCGGTGTCACCTCAATGGCATCGAACGCCGCACCAATCACCACGAGCTTACCGTTCGGCCCCAGACCGTCGAACAACTCGGACATCGCCTTTGAACTCGGTGCCGTCGCTAGAATCACCCGCGCCCCGCCCAGCTTTTGCAACTCCTCTGCCGCGTTCGCCGATTTGCTGTCGATGTACACGCTTGCCCCCAACTTCTTCGCAAGCACCGCATTCTCCGGCCCGCGTCCGATGGCTGCGACCTTGTAACCAAACTTACTCGCAAATTGAACTCCAAGATGACCCAGCCCGCCGATACCCTGCACGGCAACCAGATCACCAGGCATCGCACCGCTATGCCGCAGTGCATTGTAGGTCGTAATTCCTGCGCAGAGCAGCGGTGCTGCTTCAACGTCACTCAGACTATCCGGTATCGCCACCAGCGCCTCCACCGGAGCCACCATGTACTGCTGATACCCCCCGTCGTAGCTGATGCCCGGAATCTTCAAATTCTGGCAGTTGCGAAAATCTCCGCGCCTGCACGGGATGCACGTATTATCCTGGCCGCCGTGCCAGCCCACGCCAACGCGCGCCCCTTCTTCCACCCCGAAACCCCGGCACCTGCACCGTCGATGACGCCCGCAACCTCATGCCCCGGAACCCGCGGATACTGAATTCCCGGCCAGCTACCGTCTTTCGTGAGCACATCACTGTGGCAAACACCACAGGCCTGCACCTTGATCCGAACATGTCCCGGACCCGGCTCAGGAATCCCGCGCTCCACAATCTGGATATCCGCTCCGGGACTGGGAACCTGCGCTACCTTCATGGTTGCTGACATAAATCCTCCAGGGAACTCTCAATGACGATGTATGAAACGCTCGACCGCACAACCTCTGATTCACGTCGCGGGTAAGAAGATTGCATACGCGCCGTCTTTAAATCCACTTATCTCAGAAAGCTGTCCGTAAAGATGCACACCCTTCCATCGTTCACGACCCAACAGCTACAGCACGATAGTCTTTACCCATGGCATCAAAACCCAAAGCCCGCATCGCCCCGGACATCGACCCCGAACTCCTCACCGACACCTTCGCCGAGCAGCTCGCAACTGGCATCGTGCAGGATGCGACAGCATCCAACACCGCCATCCCATCCCTCCAAAGCCCACGCGGCCAGCCCGTCCGCATCGACCGCTGCCTCTGCACCTCCGTCACCCTCGCCGACCCAAACGCGCACGGCCTGCACCTGCACGACGCCCGCATCGAAGACTCCGACCTCGCCAACATCGTCCTCACCGGCAGCTCCCTCGAGCGCGTCGAGATCATCTCCACTCGTCTCACCGGCGCCATCTGCACCGAAGCTAAACTCAAGAGCGTCCTCTTCCGCGAGTGCAAGATGGACTTCTCTCTCCTCCGCATGGCGCGCCTCCAGCAGTGCGTCTTCGAGAGCTGCAACCTCACCGACGCCGACTTCTACGGAGCCGAGCTCTCCGGCGTCATCTTCCGCGACTGCGACCTCAGCCGCGCCGACCTCTCCCACACCAAACTCGCGTCCGCCGACCTCCGTGGCTGCCGGCTCGACGGCCTCCGTGGAACACCCTCCAACCTCGACGGCCTCATCATCAGTCCCGACCAGGCCCCGCTACTCATCACCATCTTCGGCGTCCGCGTCCAATGGTGATCACGTAGAACCCGGCCTACCATCCGCTCCGCACTCCCTCCAAATCTTCTCCCAGTTCCAAATCCCATCCGCCACCTCACGCGGCAGCGCGAATCCGAGCTGATGCGCCACCATGCACACCTGCCCGCGATGATGCGCCTCATGAGCCACCATGTAGCACAGCATCTCCACACCAACCGGCCACGCCGGAGCCCATCCATCCCTGCGAAACATCTCGACGCGCCCCACCCCATCACCCAGCGCCTCACCCAGCATCTCTCCGCACCGAGCAGCGCTCTCAGCCAATCCCGCACGAGCCTCCTCCGGCGTACAGCGCGCACGGTTAAGCTGCACCGGAACCTTCAGATGCGGAGCCGTAAGCCTCACCCACTTACAGCGGACGTTATGCATATGCGTAAAGATCGCCGCAATCGTTCGAACCTTCCCCGGCGGTTGTGCCCTCCAGGCCGCAGCGTCAAGACCTTCGATAAGCATCTGGTTCATGCGATCGTTCGCCGCAAAGATCTGCACCGGCGCCCGGTCCAGTCGAGTGTGAACCTCATGTTGACGCATGGCCACGTCTCCACCACCCTCTCCCACTCACCATCAAATCCAGCCCCGAAGCTACCTGAACATAGAAGATAAATGACGCCGCCCAACAACTCCCGGCATCACAAGCCCACACAGTCGGACACTCAAAGAGGACGCCATGCCCCCAGCATCAGTCAACAACATCGTGCTTGTTCACGGCGCCTTTGCCGACGGCTCCAGCTGGTCGAAGGTCATTCCGCTCCTACAGGACATGGGCTATCACGCAGTCGCCGTGCAAAATCCGATGACCTCCCTCGCCGACGAAGTCGCCTTCACCAAAAGAATCGTCGCCATGCAGGACGGCCCCGTCATCCTCGTCGGCCACTCCTGGGGAGGCGCCGTCATCACCCAGGCAGGCGACGATCCTAAAGTCGCCGCTCTCGTCTACGTCACCGCCTACGCGCCCGAGGCCGGACAGTCCGCCAACGACGCCAGCGCTCCGTACGGATGGACGGACGGCCAGAAGCAGATCCGCGTCGACCCCGACAACTTCGCAACCCTCACCCCCGAAGGCATGATCGACATCATCGCCGAAGGACTCCCGATGGCGGAGCGAAAGCTCGCGCTCGCCGTACAAGGTCAGAGCTACGGCCCCATGTTCAATGAGAAACTTACAGTGGCGGCCTGGAAGACAAAGCCCACATGGGCCGTCATCTCGACCAAAGACCGCATGCTCCCGCCAGCCATGCAAGCCGAGGCCGCAAAAAGAATGGGAGCAGTGACGACCACTCTTTCGACCTGCCACATGTCCATCCTGGAAGAGCCCGCAAAGATCGCAGCCGTTATCGACGACGCCGCAAAAAGAGCATCATCGCCACGCTAGAGAGATAGCAGACAGAAACTCATATCCAACAGACCGGCAGGACGAGAGACCTGCGCCGCCAGCCTCTACTCTGGACGCCCTAACCTAAGCTATATCCACACTACGCCGCCCACCCACCCAGGTTCTTTTCGTAGACCAAACCGAATCCCCCCTGTATCATCGGCACATGATCGCGGCCATGTTGTGCTCTTCGCTGCCTGAGTCTGATCTATTGCGCGACCGCAGACTGAAGTTCGTTCCCCTCTTCTTAGCCATCCTCGCATCGCTGGTCCTTCCCCTCTGCGGCTGTTTCTCCACCGTCACGACCCCCTATACCGCACCGCCCACCTCGCCTCCTACCTCTCCACTCACCCCTCCCGTCATCACCACCCAGCCGGCAAACCAGTCCGTCTCCCTCGGAACCGCCGCCACCTTCTCCGTCACAGCCATCGGCTCCTCTCTCCAATACCAGTGGAGCGACAACGGCACACCCATCGCCAACGCGACCGCCAGCACCTACACCACGCCCACAACCGTTGCCGCCGATAACAACTCATCCTTCACCGTAGTCGTCAGCAACTCCGCTGGCAGCGTCACCAGCAACCCCGCCTCGCTCACCATCACCGCCCGCGCTCCCCAGGTTGGCGACCTGCGCTTCCAGCAAGTCGACGCCCGCTCCACCATCAACGGCTACAACAACGGCCCACCCAGCGTTCCATCCAGCAGCTCGCAAGGTTTTGGTGTCTATTACCCCAACAGCATTGGAACGCCGCTCTATCTCGCCGCCCTGAACCAGTGCGAACTAAACAACACAAATGCCAAAGCCGCTTGTCCGCTGTTCTTCGAGCAATATAACCTGCCCGCCAATCTCATAAACCTCGATCTCTCCGTCGGCTACGGAGGCGACTCCTATTCCGAGTTTCCTTCCGACTTCAACAGCCCAAACTGGCCGATCGTTGGTGGCACAGCAGTCAACGCAGCCAACTCCGTCCTTACTTCGCTCCAGCTCCAGCAGACATACAATTTCTTCGGCGCATCTTGGATACAGGGTCCCACTCAGAACCTGCCATTCATCGGCTCACAGACGACCATCCCCGCAGCCACGACCGCTCAACTGCAGACCGCAGCAACGCAAGCTGGCCAGCATAGCCAGGTCATCACCGCCGTCTCCTCTGACCTGGGCAAAATCGTCTACTTCTCTTACAGCTGGCAAGGCGACACCAGCCCCTACGACGTCACCGTCGCAGCCGTCACCTTCCCCAACGTAGCCTCCACCATCTCCAGCTTCGCTCAGCAGGGATACATCCTCACCGCCATGACCCCATCGGCAGACAGCACCGGCAACTTCATCCTCATAGGCACACGCGTCCAGGGCGACAGCATCCCACGCCTCTTCATGACCGCCGCCCCGGCCACCTTCGCCACCCTCACTCAGCAGGGCTATGCTATCGTCGCCGTCCTCAACGACACCTCCACCGGCACCCCCGTTCTCACCTTCATAGGAGAACGATAAGCGTAGGCGAACGACAAGCCTCGGAGTGTATAAGCCCCCGCCGATCCTCGCCTTTCCCCAGATCCGTGTCTGTCTATAGACCCGGCCCGTTTATGCTCCGCGCCCGCTTCTTTAGAGCGGAGTTCTCAAAGTTAGATAGAGGCAGAATTTGGGTGCCCCAGGTCTCGCTTCTGAGACCTGGGTTTTTCGGAGATGCATCGACCTCGATGCCCCGTACGAACTCCGCTCTACAAGTCGTCATTCTGATCCTGAGCGTATCGAAGGGGAAGAACCCTGTATTCTGTCTTTGCCGTTGCACTCGCCGTTGTTCTTCCTCTGCACCCACTGCGAAAGGCGAAACGGCTTTAAGCTAAATCCGTTCCACCACAAAGCAGCAACAATCAAAAGTTGGGATTACCCGATAAGCTAATCCCTCTTTGCACTCTCGCAAGCCCACGCACTCTTCGTCTGCTTCGAAAGCGCCGCCTTCGATAGGTCGCCTCCATGCCCACAGAGGATGCGGGGGGCGCGCCGCACCCAGGAAGTCCTCCGCCTCTTCGAATCTGCAATGTATATTGGTCCCACACAAAGGAGTCTTATGAAGCGAATCTTTCCCCTGCTACTTCTCTCCACCACAGCGCTCCTCGCCCAGCCAACGGTCACCGGAGCGTGGACCATCACCGGAGACGTTCAGGGATATCCCATCAGCGAAGCCTGCATCTTTACTCAGGTCAAAGACAAGATCACAGGCTCCTGCACCGGCACCGACGGCAAGGCCTACGACACCACCGTCACCGTCGACGGCCAGAAGGTCACCATCGTTCACGGCGGCTCCTACCAGGGTGACGCACTCACCCTCACCTACTCCGGCACCTTCGACGATAAGGGAACACTAAGCGGAGCCATCGACGTAGCACCCCTCGGCTACGACGGCACCTTCACCGCAAAGGTCACAGAAAAAACCGACAAGCCCGACAAGCCAGCCGGCAAAACCTCAGACAAGCCAGCCGCAAACTAGCGGCCCACCTTCGTCTCTCACCTCTATAGCATCTTCTCTATTGTTCCAGAGTAGAAAATTTCTTCCAGAGCAGAAGATTTTGCTCTTGCCTTTGAGATGGCCCAAGGCTTTTGCCTTGGGTCTCTCAGCCTCGCTGAAAAAGGGGGCTTCAGCCCCTGAGATATGCCTTCCTGTCTGCTGCCATGACCCCAGGCAAGGCAGACAATTTCATCAGGACTACTCAAGCGCATCGCTCCGAAAAATAAATCTCAAAAACCTGTCGTACTTTCAGCACCTCAAAAAGTGACCTCCTATTTACCACCGTCACCACACAACCCACCACGAACTCACCACAAAAAACCACCATCAAAACACCCAGAATCGCCAAAACCCCCAACAAAAAGCCCCATCCACCACGTCCGCCATTTTTTGACACGCAATCACATTTCAATTCATCTCGACGTGCATCATAGATCCATGGAACCCTTAAACGACAGCACCCAGAACACGCCTCATAGATCCGGTTCCCGCACCTTCTGGTGCGTAACAGTCGTTATCATCCTGCTGATCGCGGCGTTCCTCATCCTCCGCCCCAACCCAACCACCACCGGCCCCGGCGGGACTCCCGCGGTCCCATCGTCCGTGAAATAACACCTAAACGACACATTCCCAAGGGATTGCATGCAAGCAAAAGGAGGACTCCAGGAGCCCTCCTTCACATCGCTCAGCAATGATACCTGGCGCCGAAACGCCGAACAGCAAACGTCTAACGCTGGCTGCGTATCGTAAGCTCCAGCTCGACAGGAACCGGCGCCGGCTGGTCATCCAGAGTGCCTGGCTTGAAGCGGAACTGGCTAACCGCGTCCAGAACATTCTTCTCCAGAACCGGATTGACCTGTCCTACAACCTTCAAATCAAAGGGCTTGCCGCTCTCATCGACAACCAATGCGACAACCACCTTTTCATCGCTCGGAACGACCCTCAGAAACAGCGCGGAGTCGGACTCTACAGACACAGTGTGGATCAACTTCGGGCCATTGACTCCAGTGGAGATTCGCAGAGGAGAGCTAGCGGTGCTACGATCCGACTCCGAGGCGAACGCCGCCGGCTGAACCAGCTTCGACTGAAGCGAGCTTCCGGTGGACTGGGTTTGTGCAGGCGAATTTACCTGAGCGTGAAGCAGGGTGGGGACGAGGGCGAGGGCAGCCACGATGACTCTACGCATGATTGATAACCTTTGGGGTAAAAGTACCCGTCACCAACATATTTTGTTTGCAGTACGACTGTCAATGATTTATTTCGATATTTTTCTTGATCTTTATTTTCAATACATTGGCTTGAAGGAACCTTTAAACTCCAGACCGAAAGAAGCTTTTACATCCACTCCACCAAAATCATCCAGGGGCTTCAAACTGTCGGTCCTGACCAGAGGCAACAGGCTCAAAGCCTTCCATTCGTTGTTCTTCTGCCCATGTGCACACCCACGGAATCGCTGCTAATATGCAACTTGCAATGAAAGTTCTCGTAATCGACATCGGCGGCACTCACGTCAAGGTGGCGTCCACCGACATGCGTGTACCTATCAAAATTCCATCCGGCCCCACCATGGACGCTGAACAGATGACCCAGCAAGTCCTCGCCGCCACCGCAGGCTGGGCGTACGACTGCATCTCCATCGGCTATCCCGGCCCAGTGGTTCACGACCATCCCCTCGCCGAACCCCACAACCTCGGCGCCGGCTGGATCGACTTCCCCTACAGCAAAGCCTTTGGCAAGCCCATTCGCTTCATCAACGACGCCGCCATGCAGGCCCTCGGGGGCTACAAGGGCGGCCGCATGCTCTTCCTCGGTACCGGCACAGGCCTCGGCTCTGCCATGATCTTCGACGGCACTGTGATCCCCCTCGAACTCGCTCATCTTCCTTACAAAAAAGGGCGCACGTATGAGGAGTACATCGGCCTCGCCGGTCTGGAGTTGCGCGGAAAGAAGCGATGGCGCAAGTCCGTCATCGACATCATCACCCGTCTTCAGGCTGCGCTCATCTGCGACTACGTCGTCCTTGGAGGCGGTAACGCCAAGCTGATGAACAATCTGCCTAATCACGTCATCATCGGAGCCAACAGCAACGCCATCGACGGCGGTCTCAAACTCTGGCAGGACGACAAATCCGCGCCACCCGCTGAATCCGGGACAACAGCCAAGGCCGCATCCAAAGCCACCGCAAAGCCAAAACGCTCCGCGTGAATCTGAAACAATCTACATAGGAGATAGTATGGCGAACAAATACGGCGAGGCCGCCCTCATCGCTGCCCGCATGGAAACCCACGGCAAACCACTCTCCCCCTCGGCGCGATGGCAGGGAGCGGCGGAAAAGCTCTACCCCACCAGCCCGTCAGCGCAACGCAAGGGAGGCCCCCGCTTCGCCTTTCTCAGTCTCTGTGAGGCTGGCTTGATCAAGGGAATTCCCCCCGGCCAGTACGCTCCATCCAACAAGGCCAAGGCCTACGCCCTCCGCGCCGTAGCCCTTCTCAACGCAGGCACGCATAAGACCGTCAACACGCTCTGGGCCGAGGTCACCGACGGCGAGGAGATCCCCCACAATAGCCAGATGGACGTCGTCCTGGCCCTCTGGAAGAACGACCTCATCGTTCGCAACGCTCCTGAGCCATCCGCATAGTCCGAACGTTCTCCGCCCCTAGCAGAAGATAGACCGTGCTTTCAGGCCCTCTCGGTCTTTGCACGTCTCCTGTGCGATGACTCGCACAATAAAATGTTCCCGGAAACAATAAGTTCTGGCATCTATCCGATCCAGGAGTATTCTTTCCCCATCCAGCGAGTCGGATCCGGCAACCCCGGTAAAAAAGACATGGAGGAACAAGATATGTTTCATCTGCTTTGGACTGCTCTCATCGGTCTAGTCGTTGGCGCACTAGCCAAGCTCATTATTCCGGGCAAAGAGCCTGGTGGAATCTTTATTACGATGCTCATCGGCATCGCCGGCTCTTTTCTGGGTACCTACCTCGGACGCGCCATCGGCCACTACCAGCCCGATCAGTCCGCGGGATTCCTTATGTCGCTGGTCGGCGCACTCATTCTGCTCGGCATCTACCATCTCATCAGGCGCAGTCGAACGACTGCCTGATCAGCGGACCTGCACTTTTGAGACGCGCTCAAATCAATGTGGGCGTGTTTCAAAGTGCAGGCTGTTCCTGTTCTCAGCGCGACGTCCATGTTTCGGCGCCTCGTCCTAACGCACCCAGCCGCTCACCGGTTCGGTAGATCGGACCGATACGAGCTGGCCAAATTTGCGGACGACCTCACAAAACTCCTCGGGTGGAACCGGCCTCCCAACAAAGTTTCCCTGCGCCTCATCGCATTTTCTCCTCAGCAGGAAGCGCATCTCCTCTTCGGTCTCCACGCCCTCGGCAACCACCTTGATATTCAGTCCATGCGACATCGCGATAATGGTTCGCACCACTGCCGCCGCGTTGGCGTCCGTTCCCGCCTTCTTTACAAAGCTTTGATCGATCTTCAACCGATCCACCTGATATTGCAGCAGGTACGAGAAGCTGCAAAATCCTGTGCCGAAGTCATCGATCGAGATTCTCACCCCAAGCTCTCTCATCTTCTGCAGCTTGTCTAGGTTGTCGCCGGAGTTGATCATCAGCATATTCTCGGTGATCTCAATCTGCAGTCTCTCTGCAGGCAACTCGCTCATAGCCAGTGAGCGTTCCACCATCTCCACTAGGTTCTTTTGCTGAAACTGCCGCGGCGACAGATTCACTGAAACCGTCAGTTCCTTGCCTAACTCATCCTGGATAGCCTTCCCCTCGCGGCAGGCTGTCATAAACACCCATTCGCCGATCGGAACAATCAACCCCGTCTCTTCGGCCAGCGGAATGAACTGTGTCGGCGAGATGCTGCCCAGCCGGGGATGCGTCCACCGTAGCAGCGCCTCCATTCCAATCACCGCCCCGGTCGTCAAAGAGATCTGCGGCTGATAGTGCAGGCGAAGCTCCTGGTTGGCGAGCGCATGCCGCAGGGCGTGTTCCATCGTCAGGCGCTCAGCCGTCTCCTTTAACATGCTCTCGCTGAAGATCTGGTACTGGTTGCGTCCATTCTCCTTCGCCGCATACATCGCGGAGTCTGCCCTCTTCAGCAGGTGCTTTGCGTCGCTTGCGAACTCGGGATAGATGCAAACCCCAACACTCGCCGTAATCTGCACCTGATGGCCCTCAATCGAGATCTCCGGCGTCAGCTTCGCCACCAGGCTGGCCGCGCACTGCTCCACATCTTCAATGCTTGTAATGTCAGGCATCACGACGACGAACTCGTCTCCACCCACCCGCGCTACTACATCTGTACTACGCACCGCACGGCTCAGGCGCCTCGCGGCCTCGATGAGAAGCTGATCGCCGGCGGCGTGTCCAAGCGAATCGTTCAGCCGTTTGAAGTGATCCAGGTCGATCATAAACACCGCAACCTTGGTTCCGAGACGACGCGCCAGCTCCACTGCCTGCACCGTCTTATCCTGCATCAACGCGCGTCCCGCCAGGCCCGTAAGCTGGTCGTGGCTTGCCAGGTGAGTCACGTAGTCCAACATCTGTCTGCGTTCGGTGATATCGAACGCAATACCGACGAACCCAGTCATCTCGCCGGCATCCGAGGTCACCGCTCGCATCGCAAGATTGATCGGCGTACGCGCTCCATCTCGCCGGATCAGCGTCCACTCCTGCTCTTCCATCTCACCTGCGGCCGCACCAGCCGTCAGTGCCTGCAGCCCGTACTCTTCCACAGTGGTCGACGGGTCGATCGCGACCGCTCTTCCCAGCAGCTCCCGCTCATCATGCAGTACCGTCAGCGGAACCTTCCCCACCATCTCCTCACGGCTGTACCCTGTCAGCTTCTCCGCCGCCGCGTTCATGGCCGTAATCGTACCGCGCATATCCGTTGCAATAATGCTGAACGGCGCATTCTGAAAGACAGAGTCGTTGAACTCCGCCAGGCGCGCATGGTGTTGTTCTGCCACCTTCGATAAGCTGATATCGCCGCACGTAATCGCCAAGCCGTCCCCCAGCTTCACGATCTGGGTGCGCACCCACGATGCCTTGATGCTTGCATTCTTCACCTGAAACTCTTGATTCAGCGGTTCACCGGTGTGCACAACGGAACATAGTGCGGCGAAGATTGGTCCTGTCGACTTCAGCGGAGTCACCGCGCATACCATCTGCCCAAGCAACTGTGCCCGTGGCCTCCCAAGCAGCTTCTCTGTGTTCGCATTCGCAAAGAGTATGCGGAAGTCGATGATCTTGCCCTCATCATTGCGCACACACTCCACCAGTGAAAATGCGTCCAGGCTCGTCTCCGCAGCTGCCAGAAACTTTGAATGAGCCTCCTGTGCGCCATTTAGCTTCTGTGCTCTGCCATGCTCTCGCCACAGCGCCCACATGGCAGCTGCCAAGCCAGTAAATCCCAATAAAGCGGCGGCCACCGCCCCGGCATGGAGGTCATGGTTTAGCCGTCCAAGCGTCAGGCACACCAGTACCAGCGAGAATCCGGTCATCCAAACCCACGGCCGTGGGGATTCAAACACGAAAACCTTCAAGTAATACCTCAAAATACGTGGTTCGCTTAGCCATAAGATCATTACTGTCAGCTATCTGAACGACGGGAGGAGTCCACTCACTTATAGTGGAAGCGCATCAGTACGGATATTTTTTTATGAAGCGTCTGTTTAGCCTTTGTAGTCCGCTTGTTAATGAAATTGAGTCCATTGCTCATTCGTGCGACGCGCCCTGCTCTTCTCGCGTCTATCTCGTTATTGTCCTCGCTTCGCTGCCGTCACTCTCTTCCTGCGTCATCCATCCGTGCACGGCCATCCAGTTCGCCACCAGTGTCGGATAGATAGCCACCTCCGGAAATCGCTTCATTCCCTGGCCCATGCCTAACCCATGCGTACCGCGTTCAAAGATATGTAGTTCCACCGGCACGCCCACCCGCTTCAGCGCATCGTAGAACGCTGTCGCATTCAGCGAATTTACCGTCTGGTCCGCCGTCGTCGCGAAGATAAAGCATGGCGGCGTAGCCTTCGTTACCTTCTTCACTACGGACACCTGATCCATCATCGCCTGCGTGGGATGCGCTCCCAGCAAGCCCTCCATATTGGTCTTCCGTGGGATCGAATCATCCATCGTGAACCGGCCGTAGGAGACGATCGCGAAGTCCGGCCGGTCGCTCACCCGTTCAATCGGATCCTCGGCCTTTGCCTCTCCGGGATCGTTGACCGTCGCCAGATATCCTGCCAGATTTCCGCCCGCGGAGAATCCCCACAGTCCGATTCTGTTCTTTGCCACGCCAAGCTCTTCCGCATGGCTGCGCACGTAACGCACCGCCCGCGCTCCGTCCAGCATAGGGGAAGGGAAGTGGTATCGCGGCCCGAGCCTGTACTCCAAAACAAACGCCGTTACGCCCCGCGCACTCAGCCACCGGGCCTCTTCGGCCCCCTCTTTCTCCATCGCCAGATGCTCGTACCCGCCGCCCGGCATCACGATCACCGCCGTATGCGTTCCCGAGCCTCCCATGGCCGGATAAGAGAACATCTTCGGCACATCTTCATCTTCCGTGCCACGGGCGTACGGAGCCCCATTGGGCCACAACACCACCGTGCCCGACGAGCCTAGTGGAGGCTTCGCCCGTGTAGCCGCCGCGGCTATCGACGCCGTCGCCGACACGGACGCACAACCTGCACCCAGGCAGGCGAAGAGACAACCCGCCCCCAACCACAGAATCTGTTTCATCGTGCCGCCAGAATACACGCCTCTACATCCAATGTAAGCCCTTTAAATGACAATCGTATCCTCGGAAGACCGCATTGAAGCCTTCGCCGTTCCGAGCGATCATTCCGTTGACTTTAGAAATCCTATGCCGCAGCCCCTGTCGCCTCTGCCCGGTTCCGGCCGAGGTACTTCGCGCGGTACAGCGCATGGTCCGACGCAGCTACCAGGGACACTGCGGCTGCCGCCAACTCGGGGACGACCGCGGCGACTCCCACGCTGATCGTCTGAACTCCGGAGGTATTTCCGCAGTGCGGCAGTCCCATCGCAGCAACTGCCTCGCGAATGTTCTCCGCAACAATCATGGCCTCATTCAGCTCTGTATTCGGCAGAATCACGGCAAACTCCTCGCCGCCAAAGCGCGCTGCCGTATCTGCGCTCCTTTGTAGAGAAGACCCAATCACCTTCGCCAGGCACCGCAGGCATTCATCTCCGCCTACATGCCCGTAGATATCGTTATAGGACTTGAACAGATCCACATCGATCAAAAGCAGCGCCAACGACTCCTGTTCCTCCAACGCCCTCCGCCACTCCTCTTCGAGCTTCTCGTCGAACGCCCGCCTGTTCGCCAGCCCCGTCAGCGAATCGGCGCTGGCCAGCTCCCGATACCGCAACTCGCTTGCCTGCAGCGAGACCTCCAGCGCCTTACGCTCCTCCAGCAGCGCAGCTACCGGAAAGAAAGTAAACAGCGCCACGGCAAGAAATATCTGTTCAATCACAATGCGGTGCGGCAAATTTGTATTTCGAATCAGCATCAGCGGTCCATGGCCCGACACCGTGCAGGAGATCGAAATCAGCGCGATCACGAAGGTAGCCAGCACCGTCCCCGGGAATCCGAGGCGAAACACCACAAACAGGAGTGCAGGGAAGATAAAGAAGATCAGCGGGTCTTTGCTGTCCCGGAACACCATAAAGGTAGCGAGCGCCGGCACCGCCAGGAACAACAGTGTCTTTGGCAACTGGCGGCGCTGCAACATGACAAAGAATCCAGGCCGCTGCAGAATGAACACCAGAGGCGCAATAATCGCCATTCCTAGTACATCGCCCAGGTACCACGTTCGGAACAGCATCCACCACGGTCCGCCATCGACAAACAGCAGCGTCCAACTCGCCCCCAGTGCGCTGGTGACCGCCGTCGCCCCAACCACTGCTATCCCCAGGAACGCTACCAGCTCTTTGCGCCTGGTCAGATGAAACGGGTTACCGAACCACCGCGTCAGCACCAGGGAAGAGCAGATGACCTCGAAAGAGTTCGCCAGCGAAACCCCGAATGCGAGCTTTAGCGGATCCCCGTAGATCACATCCGCCAGCGTATCGGCCACGATCCCTGCAATAAAGTAATGAATCCACACCTTGCGTGATTTGCGGATCACAAGCGCGAACAGTAGCCCGTTGGTAAACCAGATCGTGGCCACGCCCTCGGACTGTCGAGAAAGAACGATTCCGAGCCACGAGAACAGGAGCAGTACAACGAACGTCCCGGCCAGATGCGGCCACTGGACGAATTCCTGCTGCAGGCTGTCCTCCGACGCCGCATCGCTGCTCTTGTTTATGTCCATTGCACACTTGTACCAGCATTTTTCTTGTTGCCAGCATTCTGCAACAGAAACACCCTCATGTCGATGATTTCTAATTTTAGCTCGCCTTTGAAACCCCCCATCGCCGACCTCGTCTAACCAGTCATGAACGCCCCCAGCTCTGTCCGGCCTCTCCTGCTCGCCGGCCTCCTCACCGCCCTTGCGCCTTGTCTCTCTGCTCAACCCTTCTCTGCCCAGCAAAGCGCAGCACCCGCGCCTGCCTCATCCCAGCCTCCAGCCTCCAGCCAGACCCCCGCTCCATCCTCCAACGTCTCCACCCTCTCGGTCGACGCCCGTCTCGTCAACCTGCCCGTCGTCGTCCGCGATAAGAAGGGCGCTCTTATCCAGAACCTCACCAAGGCCGACTTCGTTCTACAGGTGGACAGCAAGCCCCAGACCATCCGCTACTTCGATAAAGACACCGACCTCCCTCTCACCCTCGGCCTGCTCGTCGACACCAGCCTCTCCCAGCGCAAGGTCCTCGACGAGGAGCGCACCGCCAGCAGCACCTTCCTGGACCAGATGCTCACCACGCCCAAAGATCAGGCCTTCATCGCCCAGTTCGCCCATCAGACCGAGCTTCTTCAGGACCTTACCCCCTCTCGGCCCCTGCTTCAGGCCGCGCTCAAGGAGATCGACACCCCCAGCGACTCCGACTCCACCGACAGCGGCAGCGGTCATCGTCACGGCGGCACAACCCTCTACGACGCCCTCTTCCTCACCTCCGACGAGATCATGAGCAAGCGCACCGGTCGCAAAGCCGTCATCATCCTCTCCGACGGCGTCGACAGCGGCAGCCGCGAGAACCTCGTCAAATCCATCGAGACCGCCCAGCGCGCCGACACCATCATCTATGCCATCTACTTCAAGGGCGAAGAGTCCCATCCCGCCAACAACAACCAGCAGCGCAGCCGAGGCGGTTATCCCGGAGGAGGTTATCCCGGCGGCGGTTATCCCGGCGGCGGATACCCTGGGGGTGGTTATCCTGGCGGCGGCTACCCCGGCGGCCGTGGAGGCTATCCCGGCGGAAACAATCCCGGCAACAACACCCCCAGCGGTCCACGCACCGACGGCAAGAAGATCCTCGAGCGCATGGCCCAGGAGACCGGCGGACGCTTCTTCGAGGTCAAAAAGAACGAAGACGTAGCCCAGATCTACAACCAGATAGCCGAAGAACTCCGCTCACAGTACCGTCTCGGCTATACCCCCAGCCAGGACGCCTCCGCCGACGGCTACCACCAGGTCGACCTCTCCGTGAAACAGAAGGGCCTGCTGGTCCAAACCCGCGACGGCTACTACACCGGCAAGTAGCGACCCGTCACCATCATGATGGCCACACGCAAGATACTTTGCGTCGTGCCGCGATCTTCGTGCATCATCGTTAGTGTCCGCTTCTTTCAAGGGCACGCTATCCGTCTCTCGATACACCGGCATAAGGTTAATCCGATCACTATGAAACTCCAGGTCGTTACACTTCGTTCCGCACTCCTCCTCGCCGCAGCCTTCTCCCTCTCGCTTCTGCCCCTCGTAGAGGCCAGCGCGCAGTCCACCTTCCACGTCAACAAAGACCTCTACTCCGACACCTCGAGTCCAGCCGCAGACATCTCTTCCGCCCTCGTCCGCGCGCGCAGCGAGCATAAACGCGTCCTGCTCGACTTCGGGGGCAACTGGTGCGGCGACTGCCAGGTTCTCGACTTCTACTACCACCAAAGCCCCAACGCCGAGATCATCGCGAAACACTACATTCTCGTCCACATCAACATCGGCCACATGGACAAGAACCTCGACATCGCCCAGAAGTATCAAGTCCCCATCACCAAAGGCGTGCCCGCGCTGGCTGTGATCGACGCTCATGGTAGGCTCCTCTACTCCGAGCGCCCCAAGGAGTTCGAACGTCCCACCCCGGAGGCCATCACCGCGCTCCTCAAGCGCTGGAAGGCCTGACCGCAGTTCGTCCCACTCATCTCTAGGAAGGTCTCAACCATGCATGTGACCGCCCCTTCGAATCGCCGGACTCCGATCTTCCTTACCCTCTCCCTCGCCGCCTCCACCTCTCTCATGACCGGCTGCAAGAACAAACAACCCAGCCCTGAAGCTGCGCCGCCCTTCGCCGCAACACCACCTGCGCGCCAGCCTGTAACCCCTGTCCCAGCCGTCAAGAAACACCTCTATCCCACAGATGTTGACGCCAAAACCGAGATCGCCGCAGCTCTCAAACAAGCCAGACACGAACACAAACGTGTCATCCTCAGCTTCGGCGGCGACTGGTGCGGTGACTGCCAGGTCCTCGACATCTACTTCCACCAAAGCCCCAACGACCAGCTCCTCGCCAACAACTTCCTCGTCGTCCACGTCGACATCGGCCACTTCGACAAAAACGCTGACATCGCTGAAACGTACAAGGTTCCCCTCAAGCAGGGCGTCCCAGCCCTCGCAGTTCTCGACGCCACCGGCAAGCTGCTCTACTCCCAGACGACCGGCGAGTTCGGGGACATGCGCTACATTCACGCATCCTCTGTCACCGACTTCCTCACCCGGTGGAAGGCCTAATCTGACGCCGCCCGCCCGCCTGCGGACCGTTCTCATGCGAAGGCTCGCGCGCCTTCCCAGAGTCATCCACGGCACCTTCGTCCGCGCCATGCAGCACGACTGCCTCAACCTCGCCCAGTCCACCGCCTACTCCGCCATGGTGTCGCTCTTCCCGATGCTCATCGTCGCCGCAGCCGTCGTCAGCCTCCTGCCCGACACCGCGCCTCTTCGCTTCCAGCTCTCGTCCTTCTTCGACCGCATCCTCCCCCCCGACGTCAGCCCCCTCCTCGAGAGCTACTTCGTCACCTCGGCCCATACCGTCCGCTCCAACCACGCCCTCAGCCTCTCCGCCCTCGTCAGCCTCCTGGGAGCCTCCAGCGTCATCGCCACGCTCATGGAAGGTGTCCGCCGTGCCAACGACCTCCCCGCCGACTGCTGGACCTTCCTCCAGCGCCGCCGGCGCGCCCTCCTTCTCGTCCCTCTCTCTCTCATCCCCTTCGCCCTCGCTAGTCTCCTCGTCGTCTTCGGTCACTTCATCACCCTTTGGCTCGCCCTGCACGTCATGGTCTCCGCCCGTACCCCCGTCTACCTCTTCGCCCTGCTCGTCCGCTGGGTCGTCGCCCTCGCCGGCAGCATAGGCATTACCGCGGTCATCTATCACATGGGCACCCCAATGCAACAATCGTGGAAGCGCACCCTCCCCGGAGCCGTCGCCTCCACCTTCATGTGGTTTATCGCCACCCTCGTCTTCGGCTGGTACGTTACCCGCTTCGCCAACTACTCCCAGGTCTACGGCTCACTGGGCGCCGGCATCGCGCTCCTCTTCTGGCTCTATATCATCTCTCTCAGCGTCCTCTGGGGGGCGGAGTTCAACTCCGAGTTTCACGCACGCTTTTTCTCGCATCATTCCGAGCACTTACCCCCAAACAACTCCGCGCACAGTTAGAATTGCGACGGAAGCAAAACTCACTGGTCATACCATCCCAATCCACGATGGTGAGAAAGTACCCGCAAGCGACTCATGACGACCTCAAAGACCCTGAAGCCCCGGAACACCCCAAGCCCTATGCCGACTGATATCCCTTTTCTCTCCCAGGAGCGTACCCGCCGAGCCAAGATCGTCGCCACCCTCGGCCCTGCCTCCAGTACTCCCGAGGTCTTCCGCCAGCTCGTCCGCGCTGGCCTCGACGTTGCCCGCCTCAACTTCTCCCACGGCAGTCACGCCCAAAAGGCCGAGCTGATCAAGATGGTCCGCACCGTCGCCAAGGAGGAGGGCAAGCCCATCTGCATCCTCGCCGACCTTCAGGGGCCGAAGATCCGCACCGGCAAACTCAAAGGACATAAACCCGTTCAGCTTGTTGCGGGTAAACGTCTCACCATCACCCCCCGCGAGATCGAAGGCACCGCCGCCATCGTCGGCACTACCTTCAAGACACTCGCCGAAAACCTCGAGCCCGGCTCCCGCATCCTGCTCTCCGACGGACTCATCGAGCTGCGCGTTGAGATCGTCAAAGGCGTCGATGTCATCTGCGAGATCGTCAACGGCGGCATGCTCGGAGAAAACAAGGGCATCAACCTTCCGGGCATCGCCGTCAACGTCCCCTCCCTCACCGAAAAGGACGAAGAGGACCTCATCTTCGCCATCGGCCAGGGCGTAGACACTGTCGCCGTCTCCTTTGTCCGCACTGCGGACGATATCCGCCACGTCAAGAACCGTCTCGCCGCCCTCAAGTCCGACGCCTGGATCATCGCCAAGCTCGAAAAGCCCCAGGCCATCGAGCACCTCGACAGCATCCTAGAGATCACCGATGCGATCATGGTCGCTCGCGGCGATCTCGGCGTGGAAGTCCCGCCCGAAAAAGTCCCTGCCATCCAGAAGCACATCATCCGCCGCGCCGCCGAGTATCGCAAACCCGTCATCACCGCCACGCAGATGCTCGAATCCATGATCGAGAATCCGCGCCCCACCCGCGCCGAGGCCTCCGACGTCGCCAACGCCATCTACGACGGCACAGACTCCGTTATGCTCTCCGCCGAGTCAGCCGCAGGCAAGTACCCCGTCGAATCCGTTGCCATGATGGCAAAGATCATCACCGAGACCGAACATCAGATCCGCATCGACCCACCGCCTGCTCTCGGCCATCACCCCAGCGTTCGCCTCTCCATCGCCGAGACCATCTGCGAGTGTATGTCCCACGCAGCAGACGACCTCGACGTCGCCGCCATCGCTATCTTCACCGAGACCGGAACCACCGCCCGCCTCCTCTCCAAGTACCACCCCGATCCACCCATCTTCGCGCTCTCTCCCTTCGAAAAAGTCATCAATCGCTCGATGCTTCTTTGGGGCACCTACCCCATCCTCTGCGACCGCTTCCGCGACACCGACAAACTCGTCGAGATGGCCGAGGTTCTCCTCGAAACGCACGGCCACGTTCATCAACGTCAGATCGTAGGTATCGTCGCCGGGACACGCACCAAATCCGGAGCCACCAACTTCATGCGACTCCACATGGTAGGCGACCGCGACACCACTGCCACGAAGTCAAAGAAGAAAGCAGTAAAGAAAAAGAAATAGATCTACTCGCAGTCTTTCCCATACTCGCAAACAAACAAAAGCCGCCTCGATCAAGAGGCGGCTTTTGTTTCACATAACATTACAAACTGTCCTTATGCAAGCACGCGACGCTTGATCGCACCGGCGGCTCCCAGAATTCCTGTGCCCAGCAGCATCAGGCTGCTTGGCTCAGGTACCGGCGAAGGCGACGACGGATCCTTGGTTACATCCACACAGTCTGCTTCGACGATCTGGAGAGGAATGCCGGCAAAGCCAACCTTCGCTTCGTTAAACCAGCCGTCCGACAGGTTGAGGTCCAGTCCATCGGCGAGCGAGAAGGACACTCCCTTGGAATCGAAGAAGTCGGAGTTATCGAATCCCGTCCCAGGAAAGTCCATCTTGTTGTCGTTGCTATCGAACTTCCCAGGCGCAAGAACAGAGGTGAAGTTCGTTGTGCCGAGCGAGCTCCAGACGGAACCGGTGACATCGGTGCCCGAGGTGATCGTGTACATGTCGGTCTTACCAACTTCGGTCGCCTGGAACGTTCCCGATCCCGAAAAACCAACTCCGGAGAACGAGAAGCTAAAGGTATCGGCCATGGCAGAGGAGGAAGGAAGAAGTGCCAGAGAGAGCGCACCAAGGGCAAGAGCAAAATATTTCATAGGACTCCTTAAGGTGAAGCAAGTAGGGACTCGCACAAGTCATATGCACCTTGGCTGCCAAACTCAATTTCACGAATAAAGCCCATAAAACGCTGCATATCACACTCATCCCCGCTTTCCTTGCGGACAGTGTGAAAAAAAATGCTCAATGCACATCCATCACTTTTCTCTCGTAACCTCTCGAAGCTCTTGCCGTTAGCTCCGTTTGAAGTACTGAATCGCCCGTTCGTGTTCCTCTGCCTTCTCCCGCGAAGCAAACGTCCCCAAATTCTTGCGCTTTCCCGTCTTCGGATCCTGGTGGCGCGAATAGATGCGGAACTCCCCCGTCTTCAGTTTACGGATCATGATCGTTCTCCTTAGCCCTAGGATGCTCCGGAGCCGATCCGTGTCTGTCCGGTATCGAAGAGTCCATCACCTGCCCTGACATACGCATTAAAGGAAGTAAGCCTTACGCAAAAAAAACAGGCGGGCCTCATGAAGAGCACCCGCCAGAGTTTTGCAATCCCACAGTTTCTATCTGAGAAGTTTAGAGAGCGAGTCTACGCCGAACCAATCCGACCATACCGAGCAACCCAGTTCCCAGTAGCACCATAGACTCAGGCTCCGGAACAGGCGACGATTCAGGCGCAATCGAAATATCGATGCTTTGAACCACTTCATTGCCGTTAACCCGCAACAGGTCAACCCCATCGTTTGTTCCGACACTGAACAAGTTTAAAAGCGCCCCATTGTTCAGCTCATACGAGAGTCCTGACACGTCGAGCGAATACGTATCGTCCGAAGGAGTGAAAAAGAGCAGGTTGTCGTTAGCGGCGCCCTCGGGAAATGTTCCCGGAGCAAGCAGGGAAGTGATCTTCCTGTCAGTGCCGTCTCCCGTATCTGTCGTGCCGCTGATGCTGTCGATAAGATACTCATCGGTTCCAACTGAAGTTGCCGTAAAACTTCCCGAACCTGAAATGTTTTTCGTGCTCGTGAAGCTGAAATCAAACGTGACGGTATCGGCCAAAGCGGAGGTGGTTCCAACTCCAGCAAGAACCAGGCTGCAAAGCGCAAGGGTCAAACGGGTCATAAATCTCCTGTTAATACTGAGGTTTTACTGAACCTCTACGAGCACTTAGGTAACCAATCGCTATCTCCCATAAAATCCGGCGAATTGGCCAAACTGTTACACAAGAACATGCAGCAACTTGCGTACAAATCGTGAAGACTTTTCGCTCTCAAATCCGCAGCCCAATACTCCCGACGTAGCAATCCTTACCTGCAGAACACCCCATCGGTAACCACGCTCCTCACACTTAATCTGCTCCCCTCGTACAATCGACTCATGGGCCGTATTCGCATCCTCTCCGACCTCGTGGCGAACCAGATCGCCGCCGGCGAAGTCGTCGAGCGCCCCGCCTCCGTCGTCAAAGAGCTCCTCGAAAACTCACTCGACGCAGGCGCCACCCGCATCCGCATCGAGGTCGAAGCCGGAGGTCGCAAGCTCATCCGCATCACCGACAACGGCCACGGCATGGTCCGTGACGACGCCCTCCTGGCCTTCGAACGCCACGCCACCTCCAAACTCCGCACCTCCGACGATCTCCTCTCCATCTCCACCCTCGGCTTCCGCGGCGAGGCCCTCCCCTCCATCGCCAGCGTCTCGCGCCTCACCCTCGAAACCCGTGCCAGCGCCGCCGCAGACGGCAAGCCCCAAGAAGCCGGCACCCTCGTAGAGATCGCCGGTGGCAACATCCTCCGCGTCGAAGACGCAGGCCTCCCCGTCGGCACCACCATCACCCTCCGAGACCTCTTCTTCAACACCCCGGCCCGCCGCAAGTTCCTCAAGTCCGAGCCCACCGAACTCTCCCACATCGCCGCGCTCGTCACCCACTACGCCCTCGTCCATCCCACCCGGCACTTCGAGCTTCACTCCGCCACCCAGGCCCTCCTCGTCGCTCCAGCCGTAGCCAACGCAGCCGACCGCCTCTTCCAGATCTTCGGCAAAGACACCACCAGCTACATGCTCCCCACCGCAGCTGAGATCGACTTCACCCGCGCCGGCCTGCCCGAGCCGCCACCCTGGAAGCGCGAAGCCGACTACGCTCCGCCCGAACCCGGCTTCCTCCGTCTCACCGGTTTCGTCTCCAAGCCCGAGCTGCAGAAGCTCAACCGCAACTCCATCTACGTCTTCGTCAATCAGCGCCTCATCCGCGACAAGCTCATCCTCCACGCGCTCTCCGAGGCCTATCGCAACATCCTTCCCCCGACGTCCTTCCCCGTCGTCCTCCTCTACCTCGAGATGCCCCCTCAAGAGGTCGACGTCAACGTCCACCCCGCCAAAACCGAAGTTCGCTTCCGTCAGCCCAGCTTCGTCCACGACTTCGTCCGCGACACCATTCGCACCACCCTCATGCAGGCCCGTCCCGCCGCCAGCTTCGCCACCGCCCTGCAGAACGGTCCCCACGGAGCCTCAAGCTCTCTCCTCCTCGACGTAAGCCCGCTCCCCGGGGCACCCGACCCCCCACTATTCAACCCAACCAACGACCCCAGCACTTTCTCAAACGGCCCCGTTGATGGAAGTCGTCATTCGGAGCGCAGCGAAGAACCCCTGTATTTTTCCCAATCCGAGCCGTACCATCCCTCGGACGCCGAACCCTTCCACGTAAAATCCCCCACGTTCGAGCTCGCCGCCCCCATCGTCCCGCCATCCCCCGGCCGCTTCGCCTTCTCCGGCCACTCCATCCCCGTAGGCTACGACCGCACGGAATCCAGCTTCGATTCCGCAGAGAGCGGAGCTGCCCCTCAACAAGCCGACACCCTCACCGCCCTCTCCACCCTCAAGCCCCTCGGCCAGCTACGCGACTCCTTCATCCTCGCCACCAACGAAGAGGGCCTCTGGATCATCGACCAGCACGTAGCCCACGAGCGCATCCTCTTTGAAAAAGTTCTCCGCGAACGCGACACCGAACAAGTCCAGCGCCAGCGCCTCCTCATACCCATGCTCGTCGATCTCCTTCCCGCCCAGATGATCACCTTCGCCGAGCTCGCCGACGAACTCGAACGCAACGGCTTCGAGGTCGAACCCTTCGGCCCCCGCACCCTCGCCGTCAAAGCCGCCCCCGCCGGTCTCGAAGGCCACGAGCTCGAGCAGATGCTCGAAGAGGTTCTCGCCATCCCCGACCGCAACCGCCAGACCGAGAACGCCGAAGCCCGCCGCCGCCGCATCGCCGCCAGCATCGCCTGCCACGCCGCCATCAAGATCAACCAGCCCCTCGAACCCTCCAAGATCACCTGGCTCCTCGACGCCCTCAGCAAGACCGAGCACCCCACCGCCTGCCCCCACGGCCGCCCTATCGCCCTCCGCTACTCCCACAAAGACATCGCCAAAGCCTTCCAGCGGATCTAACCTCTCTCAAAAAACTTCAACAAAAAGCCGCACACGCCCACCACCGCAACTTGGAATGCGCTATGCTGACCTCGGAAAACGTCGCAGCGAGACAGATTCCATGGGTCCCTGTTCTACAAAGCAGTTTGCGTCCCTGGAGGTCTTATGCGCCCATCTCTCCGCTTAGCCTTGTACCTCGCGCTGATATCTCTCTTCGGCTCGTCTCTCGTCTTCGCCGACGTCATCACTCTTTCGATCTCCCAGGTTGCGACGGGAACCCTCGGTAGTCAGTCTTTCACCAACCAGCTTGTAACTGTTACCGGAACATTTACCACCGAAGAGTTCGTGGCTTGCCAGAGCGAATACAGCGACTTCAGTTGCAGCGTAGCACCCGGCGAATTTCTTATAAGTGACGGCGCCGGACTGATCAGTACCATCAGCGTAGGCGGCATCGGCACAGTCATCGCCGACAGCGCAGATTACTTCAGCTTCGACTACGCAGGCGGTGACCTGGCAAATATCGATATCATTTTCTGGAGTGATAGCGGAGGAGAACTGGCCCTGCCAAATCCAGCCATCGGCGATTCGTGTATCGGTGCATCGGATGGTGGAGTATATGACTGTCCTGTCTCTGCCTCGACGGAAGCGGGACCCCTGTCTATCACCTCCTACGCCGACACCTATTCGACCTCTGTTCAAATCATCGGAGACTCGTCCGTCCCCGAACCCTCTTCGCTCACCCTGCTTGCCACCGGTGTTCTCGGCATGTCGGAACTGGTACGCCGCCGCCTGCGTCCGCTTGGGAGATAAACCTCCCCGCCCACGCAGTTCTTGAAGCGTCCACGCAGGCTCAGGCGAGGGCGCGACCTCTTTACTTTCATCCGCAGCGAAAGTATCCCGCAGGCCACCCGCACTTTGCGGTATCCTTGTAATTGACGTGCAGCGGACCATTTGACCGAACATCAGTCGCGCGCCGCTCCCATCGATTCAAAGACCGTCCTTCGGCCCAGGCCGAAGATTGCTGTAGTGCGTAGCATCGATTCGCCCAGCAGGAAGGCAACACCTTGAGCAACCTAAGCACCCCCACGGCCGATCAACTCGCCGCCGCCCGACTCAGCCATTGGCATCAAAACGCCGAGCCCATCCTCACCATCAACATGCTCCGCGACTGGCTCAACGCCTCTGGCCTCGTCTTCTTCACGCCTCGCGCCGCCCAGCTGCCGTCCCCGGCGCCCTCCTTCGTCGAAGCCATCCTCGGCACGCCCAACGCTGCTCCCACCCTGGCCGACACCGATCAGTCCCGCACCCTCCTCTCACGCCTCATCCTCGACGGCGGAGCCATTCCCCTCAACCTCCTCGGCTCGCCCACCGGCACCGGCAGCGAGACCCCCGACTTCATCGTCTCTCCCCTCGCCTTCCCCTACGTCTTCACCCTCCGTGGCGACAAAGCCTGGAAGCAGCCCCCCACCACCAGCGGCGCCACCAAGGTCTCCCCGCTCGCCCTCAACACCTACACCCTCCTCGCCGAGCGTGCCAAAGACCACGCTACCGGCATGAGCTCCTACGACCTCACCACCCAGCTCGGCAAAGAGGTCACCGAGACCGCCGTCCTTCGCGCCCTCACCGAACTCTGGCAGCACCTCCGCGCTCTGCCCGTGCCCCAGCCCGACGGCGCCTCCACCCTCTGGGAGCTCACCACCACGCGCTTCACCAAGCAGATCAAAGCCGGAGCCAACGCCGGCCAGCCCACCGCGCTCTCTGCCCTCATCTCCCTCTATCTCGGCCAGGCCATCGTCGCCTCCGAAGAAGACATCGAGACATTCCTCTCCCCCATCGCCGCCCGTTCGCGCATCCGGGACGTGGTCCACGCGCTGATGTCCGCCCGCCAGCTAGAAACTGTAGCCGTTGAAGGCCGCACTGTCCTTCACGTCGCCGGTGAACTCCCCGCCTTCCTCGCCATCGAGGATCCGGAATCCGACGACATCGACTCTCTCGTCGTCACCACTGAAGGCGAAAGCGCCGAAGCCACAGGCGACACCCCCCGCATCACCAAGTTCATCCCCAAGCCCCGCAAGGTCGGCACCGGATTTGTAACCAAACCTGGTCGCAGTTCAGAAGACCGCCCCACCACCCGCGAACGCCGCCCCTTCACCCGCGAATCCAACCGCCCCGACCGTCCCAGCTTCACCAAGCCCTGGGAGGAAGAGAAGGCCGACCGAGCCGCCGCAGCCGCGCTAAACCCATCCGGCGAGCAGGAAGGCTCCGAAGGCGCCGCTCCCCGAACATACGACCGCAAGCCCAGCTACGCAGCCAAGCGCCCCAGCTTCGGCTCGAAACCCAGCTTCGGCAGCAAACCGCGCTTCGGTAGCGACCGCCCCTCCTTCAGCAAAGACCGTTCCTCCGGCGGCGACCGTCCCCCCTTCCGTCGCAGCGAAGGCTCCGGCGATTCCCCCCCCCCCC
>NZ_LMUR01000022.1:532121-571561 GCF_009765825.1 Granulicella sp. L60
AGCCCGGAACCTTCGGACGCAAGCGCGAAGGCTTCAGCCGCGACTCCGGCGACGCCCGCCCCCCCCGCCGCGAGTTCACCCCTCGTCCCGGCGGAGACTCCAGCGACAGCCGTCCACCTCGCCGCACCTTTGGCGACAAACCAGCCTTCGGCGGCCCCCGCAGACCGGGCAGCTTCTCCGCCCGTCCGCAGCGCAGCGCAGACGGTGGCGACCGCACCAACGGCTTTGCACCCCGCAAGCCCTTCACCCCGCGCGAAGGCGGAGCAGGCCCCTCACGCTTCGGCGACAAGCCCGCCTACACTCGCGACCGTGATAACCGCAGCGACGACCGTGGAGGCCGCAGCGAAGGCCGCAACGGACGTCCTAGCGGCCCACCCTTCCGCAAGTTCGACGCCCCCCGCACCCCGCGCCCATCCTTCTCCGACCGCCCCGCCCGTCCCGAAGGCTCCGGCGACTTCGCCCCCCGTTCCACCAGCGGCTACGCCGGCAAACCCAGCGGGGGCTTCGGAGCCAAAAAGCCCTTCGGCAAGTCCGGTGGCAGCTACGCCGGAAAGTCCTCAGGCGGCTATGCCGGAAAGTCCAGCAGCTTCGCCGGCAAGAAGCCCTACACCAAGTCCGCCGCAGGCGGCACAGGCAAACCCGCCAGCACCTTCGACAAGTTCAAGGGCAACAACAAGCCCTTCGGCAATCGCACTCCCACGCGCAAGTTCAAACCAGCGAAAGATGAATAAGCCGGATGACCCCATCGAGCACCGAAGCCAGCCAGCAGCAGCCTGAGCCCTCCACGCCACCCAGGCGCCAGCGGCCCGTCATCGCCATCGACGGACCCGCCGGCGCCGGCAAGAGCACCCTCGCCGCCCATCTCGCCCGACGCTTCGGCTTCCTCAATCTCGAGACCGGAGCCATGTACCGCGCCCTCGCGCTCAAGGCCATCGAGAACGACTTTGCCTTCGACGAAGAGGCTCCCCTCATGGAGCTTGCCTCGAACACCCGCATCGCCCTCGAGCCTAACCTCGAAGGCAACCGCGTCCTCCTCGACACCATCGACGTCTCCCGCCGCATCCGCGAGCAGGATGTTACCTCCGCCGCCTCCCAGATCTCCATCCATCCCAACCTACGCGCCTGGATGGTCCAGCAGCAGCGCGCCCTCGGCCAGGCCGGTGGCGTCGTCATGGAAGGCCGCGACATCGGCACCGCCGTCTTTCCCGACGCCGAGGTCAAGATCTTCCTCGACGCCGCCCCGGAGGTTCGCGGCAACCGCCGCTTCCGCCAGGTCACCCCCGCCGGCTCCGTCCCCACCGCCAAACAAAGCTCCTCCCGTCAGGCCCCCGATCCACAGACCGACCAGCAGCACCGCCTGGCCGAAGAGGCTATCCTCCTCGAACTTAAAGAGCGTGACTACCGCGACCGCCACCGCGCCCAGTCACCCCTCCAGCCCGCGGCCGACGCCATCATCCTCGACTCCACCGCCATGACCCTCGACGAAGTCCTCGCCCGCGCCGAAGAGATCGTCCGAGCTCACCTTCCATCCTGATTAGCCAGCCAAACCAGCACCGATCGGATGAATTAGCCCGCGCGGACATAAAGAAAGCATCTTTTTATGCTCCGTGTCCAGCCTGTTTGCACCATAAATAGTGCAAACGAAACTATTTAGCAAAAATAATAGTAGAAAAACTTGTCAACTGTGCTAACCTTCACTCATCGTTTGAAACAGATTGGTTTTCTGCATAGCTCGTACTGTACGAACCCCGATTTGGATCTAGCGGCAAATTCAATAAGTATTAAGGAAATAACGGACATGGAACAGGGAACAGTGAAGTGGTTTAACGATGCCAAGGGGTTTGGCTTTATCAGCCGTCAGAACGGCGAGGATGTGTTTGTTCACTACTCGGCGATCAATTCGAACGGTTTCAAGAGCCTTCAAGAGGGCCAGGCTGTTCAGTTCAACGTAGTTAAGGGACCCAAGGGTTGGCAGGCGTCTGACGTCCAGCCTCTCTAGTCTTTAGCTTCGCGACTACAGCGACAACAAGTTTTGCGAGAGGGGCGGCTCAGGCTGTCCCTCTACGCCTTTAAATGTAGCTAATCTATACTGACTATCCGGCACTTCGACCCTGTCGCCGCCCCGGATTCAGAAACGTGGTTCTGCGCCACCCTACAAGTCTGCTATCGTAAATCCGATCGCATCTTGCACAGGGAAGAGGCGCAATGGCGGGCGCACAGGCACGAAGCAAACCTTACTTCTTCGTGATGGCGGTCATCGCCTGGCTCGCCCTGATCCTGCAGATCGCCCTTGTCCTCAAGACCCTTGAAACCACCGGCCAATTTGTTCTCAGCAGCCTCATCAACACCTTCAGCTACTTCACCATCCTCACCAACCTGCTGGTCGCGATCGTCTCGACCGCTGCAGCCCTGCGTGGCCCAAATGACCCAAAGGACAGCTCAGACGACGTCTTCCTCACCCGCCCATCTACCCTGTCTGCCACCGCCGCCTACATCCTTATCGTCGGCGTCACATACTCCCTCCTGCTCCGCTCCTTCTGGGACCCCACCGGCCTCCAGGCCGTAGCCAACTCCGCCCTGCACGACGTCACCCCCGTCCTCTATCTCCTCTGCTGGTTCTTCTTCGTCCCCAAAGGAACCCTCCATTGGAGCCAGCCCTTCCGTTGGCTCCTCTATCCCGTCCTCTACGTCATCTACTGCCTGCTCCGTGGCATGGCCACCGGCATCTACCCGTACCACTTTGTAGACGCGACCATACTCGGCTATCCCAGAGCCCTTATCAACACCGCCGCCGTCCTATTCAGCTTCTGGCTGGTCGGCCTGCTCCTCGTCGCCCTCGACCGAGCCGCCGCCCGAGCCATCGCCCGACGCACTCCAAACCTCACCCACACCTAAGCGGAAGCATCTCCGCATTCATCCGCAGACATGCACAAACTCACTGTTGAGGCGGCGTCTCCGGCTCCACCGTACCCACACCCGGCAGAATCCGCGAAGTAGCCTTGAACTTCCTGTAGTCCGACTCCACCGCTCGCACATTCCCATGGAAGCTGAAGAACAGCAGCGCCCGCGCCGATCCCTGCCCCTCGAACATCGCCGGCAGCCACACTTCGCCGTTTACCTTCCGCTGCTCCATCCCAAAGCTCGTTCCTTTTTTGATATCCGCCAGCAGCCCGCCGCCAACCTTGAAGTCGTTCAAGAAATGCCCGTTCGCCTTCACCAGCATGCGGTCCTGTTCATCCACCCACGCCGTCCCTGCCAGGTCGCGCACAACCTCTTCAAACCGATTCTTTGTCTTAGCCTTTGGGTCACCCGTAAAGTCCACCACAATCGTGTCTCGACCGTTCAACTGCACCCGCCGCGCATTGGTAAAGCTTCCCAGCTCCAGCGCACGCGAAGCCGTCATCAACTCATGGCCGCGCGGGTCCGACTCCTTACCCTCCTCATCGGACTTATCCCGCCTCTCCTTCGCCTTGGCCGCCTCTTTATCGACCTTTTCGTTCTCCTTCTTCAACTCCTCCGCGCTCAGCTCTTTCCCATCCTTCTTCACCAGCCTGCTTACCGGCACACCGTTCTCCCAGAAGCTCTCAAACTCCCTGGTCTCCGTCTTCTTCAACTTGCCATGCCCATCGACTTCGTTCTCCGTCACCACTGACCGGTACATATAATTCTTCTCCACCGCCTCGGACAGCCTCTGATTCGCCTCCACCGACTTCATCAGTGCAGGAATATCCGGCAACGGTCGCGCCTCACCCTCGCTCTTAGCTCCCTCTGGCACCACAGCCACCGAACCCGCAACCGCTCCAGCTTGCCCACCTGCGAACGCAACCCCATGCGCAGCGAACATCCACCCCAGCGCCACCACAAGAACGAGCCCACGCAACCCAGCCACCATACATCCACTATAGTTCTCAAAACCACGCAGAGCGCCCATCCGGCCTCATCTTCGCAGCCAGCAAGAGCAGCCCATGCGCCTCATCTGCCCCGCCAGAAACTCTTCTCACCTACTCACAGGGGGTGCAACTTCTTGGTCATTCTCAAGGCACTTCTGCGAACCGACGTGCAACAGCCAGCCGAAAGGTCTAGCATAATAAAGTACGCGAAATTCCCCTTTCGCGAGCAGACCAAAAGCGAGGAAGCAATGGCCACCAAGGCAGGTATCGTCACCCCCCCAGTCAACGTCACAGAACCGCAGGAACGCGAACTTACCTTCGACATCTTTCGCCGCTGGGGATATCTGCAAGCCAATCTCGATCCACTCGGACAGTACCTCCCGCCCGAGCCCTTTCCCGTCGCCGTTCCCGAAGGCGAAGCCGCTGCCGAAGCTCGCAGCTTCTACTGCGGCACCATCGCTGCCGAGTTCATGCACATCCCCAGCCCCGAGCAGCGCCAGTGGCTGCAGGAGCAGCTCGAGCAGCCCACGCCCAAACCCGATCAGGCCCACGTCCTCACCCAGCTCATCCACGCCGATCTCTTCGAGCAGGTCATCCAGCAGCGCTACCTCGGCACCAAGCGCTTCTCCCTCGAGGGCCTCACCGTCCTCATTCCGTTCCTCGATCAGGTCTTCGCCACCGTCTCCGCTGCAGGCGTCACCCGCTCCCTCATCGCCATGGCGCATCGTGGCCGCCTCAACGTCATGACCAACACCATCGGCCGCGCCCCCTCCGAGATCTTCGCCAAGTTCGAAGACGTCGATCCGCGCAGCACCCTCGGCGGCGGCGACGTCAAATACCACATCGGCGCCACCGGCGAGTACCACTCCCCCGACGGCAAGACCATCGGCCTTCACCTCGCCTCCAACCCCAGCCATCTCGAAGCCGTCAACCCCGTCGTCATGGGCCGCGCCCGCGCCTACCAGATCCGCATGGGCGAAGAGGGCAAGCAGCGTGTCCTGCCCATCATCATCCACGGCGACGCCGCCTTCGCCGGACAGGGTATCACCGCAGAGTCGCTCAACCTCGCCTCCCTCGCCGGCTACAACATCGGCGGCACCATGCACATCATCACTAACAACCTCCTCGGCTTCACCGCCAACCCCGAAGAGTCGAACTCCTCCCGCTTCGCCACCGACCTCGCCAAGCGCCTGCCCATCCCCATCTTCCACGTCAACGCCGAAGATCCCGACGCCGCCGTCCGAATCGCCCGCATCGCAGCCGAGTATCGCCAGCGCTTCCACGCAGACGTCGTAGTCGATCTCATCGGATACCGCCGCTTCGGCCACAACGAAGCCGACGACCCCACCGTCACCCAGCCGCGCCGCTACGCCATCATCAAGGAGCGCGCACCCCTCTATCAGCTCTATGCAAAGTCCATCGGCGTAGATCCCGCCCCCGAGACCAAGTCCATCCAGGAGTCGCTCCTCGCCGACCAGACCGCCGCCACCAAGGTCGAGCACAAGCCCGTCCTCTCCAAGCTCCCCGACTACTGGAAGCCCTACCACGGCGGCGAGCTCACCCCGGCCGACAAACAGGTCACCACCGGCATCTCGCCCGAGCGCGTCCTCGAACTCTCGCGCCTCTCCAACAGCTATCCCGCCACCTTCCACGCCCATCCCAAGGTCGCCAAGCTCTACGAGCAGCGCATCGAGATGGCCGAAGGCAAGCGCCCCTTCGACTACGGCGCAGCCGAACTCCTCGCCTACGCCTCCCTCCTCGCCGACGGCACCCCAGTCCGCCTCGTCGGCCAGGACTCACAGCGCGGCACCTTCAACCAGCGCCACTCCGTCCTCGTCGACACCGAGACCGAGGTCCGCTACGCCCCGCTCGATCACATGACCGACACACAGGCCCGCTTCGAGGTTCACAACTCGCTCCTCTCAGAAGCCGCAGCCCTTGGCTTCGAGTACGGCTACGCCCGCGACTTCCCCGAAGCCCTCGTCCTCTGGGAGGCTCAGTTCGGCGACTTCGTCAACGGAGCCCAGACCATCATCGATCAGTTCATCGCCGCCGGTGAAGCCAAATGGGGTCTCCTCTCCGGCGTCGTCATGCTCCTTCCCCACGGCTATGACGGCCAGGGTCCTGAGCACTCCTCCGCGCGCATGGAACGCTTCCTCCAGCTCGCTGCCAACGACAACATCGTCGTCGCCCAACCCTCCAACGCCTGCCAGTACTTCCACCTACTCCGTCGTCAGGTCATGCGTTCCACGCGCAAGCCGCTCGTCATCTTCACCCCCAAATCGATGCTGCGCCACCCCGACGCCACCTCCACCATCGCCGAATTCGGCAAGCCCGCCTTCGAGAACGTCCTCCCCGACAACGACGTCGTCAACCCGCGCCGCCTCCTCATCTGCAGCGGCAAGATCGGCCACAACCTCCGCGTCGAACGCGCCAAGCGCAAAGACATGTCCGTCGGCATCATCTTCATCGAGCAGCTATACCCCTGGCCCGAGGCCGAAATCCAGGCCGCACTCGACCAACACCCCTCCGCCGAAGAGATCATCTGGGTCCAGGAAGAACCAGCCAACATGGGAGCCTACAGCTACGTCATGCCCGAGCTGCGCCGCGTGACCGGAGACCGCACCGTCCTCAGCGTAAAGCGCCACGTCAGCGCCACACCCGCCACCGGCTCCGCCAAGGCCCACGAGATCGAAGAGAAGACCCTCATCGACCTCGCCCTCGGCACCGTCGTCTAGAGCCTCTTCACTGCTGTACCAGGCAGTATCGACATATAGCCTGAGCGCAAGTGATGGATGGATAAAGAACGTGTCATCCTGAGCGGAGCCTCTCGCAGTTTCATCGCGAGAGGCGTAGTCGAAGGACCTGCGATTGGTTCGGCGTGCCTATACTTTTTCCATATCTCGCACTACATCTGGGCAAGTTCCGCATCGCTCTTTAGGCCGATACCCCCTAGAAAGAAAAGTTCGCCGGCGGCGGATCCGGAGCATGCGAGGGAACCGGATTCGCAATCTCCCTCGCATAGATCTGGTAGCTTATCTTCGGCGGTTCATCCCCCCGATGCAGCGCCCGCACACGCGCACGGATCGCCTCATCCGCCGCTGTAATGCGTTCACGCGACCGCAAAAAGTCCAGCCACGACTCCATCACAAACGTCTCGTTCAAATTCTCTTCGTCCAGCGCATCCCGATAGATCCCCCACCGTATCGCGCCATCACGCAGCCGCATCCCGCGAAGCTGGTGGATCGCCAGCGTAAACTCCGCGTAGTTCTCCGCCGGAATCATGTAGTCGATCGAGATCCGCACCGGCCCCTCGTTCGGATCGCTATGCGCTCCCAGCTCCGGCGCAGGCCGCTTCCACTGGTGCGGCGTATGGTCCGGCGCAGGTCCCTGCAGAATATGAAACCGCCGCGCAATCGGAAACGTAATCAGCAGCCCACAGGCTGCCGTCGTCAGCGCAATCGGCGTCGAAGCGCGCTCCGCAATCACGCCCCACACCACCGAACCCAGCGCCATGCCGCCCTGAAACGTCATCAGGTACGTTCCCAGCGCACGCGCCTGCACCCACGCCGGCACCGCCAGCTGCACCGACACGTTGATCGTCGACATCGTGCTCGTCCACGCAAATCCCGAGAAGATCAACGTCCCAATAATGATCGCAGGACTCCGCACAAACGCCAGCACCAGCAGCACGCAAACGTTGTACAGCGTCGAAGCCGCCAGTATCTGATCGGCTGAAAACCTCTGCCGCACCCGGTGCAGCGTCGTCGCCGCAATCACCGCGCCCAGCCCCAGCGACCCGTTCAATATGCCGTATCCCAACGGCCCCTGCTTCAGATCACGCCGCGCCACCACCGCCAGCAGCGACCATATCGCCGAGATAAAAAACGTGAAGATAAACGCCCGCACCAGCGAACACTGCAGGTCCGGCGCATACCGCACATACCGCAGCCCCGAACGAATCGAAGCCGCAATCCGCTCCGAAGGCAGCGCCGACTTGAACAGCGGAATCCGCTTCCAGTTCACCAGCACCCAGATCACTCCGGCAAACGAAAGCGCATTCAGCGCAAACACCGACCCCGCGCCCGTATGCACCCTCTGAAAGCCAGCCATCATCAGCCCGCCCAGCGCAGGCCCCACCGCACGCGCAAGATTGTTGCTCGCCGCGTTCAGGCTCACCGAATCCGGAATCAGCTCACGCGGCACCAGCTCCGGCACAATCGCCTGCCACGCCGGATTGTTCATCGCCGACCCGATGTTCAGCAGAAACGTAAATGCCAGCAGCGTCCACGGCGACACAAACCCGAAGAACGTCAGCACCGCCAGAACGCCCACCGAACCCAGCATCCACGCCTGCCAGAAGATCAGCAGCTTCCTCCGGTCGAAGATATCCGCCGTCGCCCCCGCCAGCAGCCCCAGCAGAAGCACCGGAAGGCTCGCCGCCGTCTGCATCAGCGCAATCAGCAGCGGCGACGCCGTCAGCGACGTCATCAGCCACGTTCCCGCCGTATCCTGCATCCACGTGCCCACCGACGACACCGTGCTCGCAATCCAGCGGTCGCGAAACAGCGGCAGCCGCAGCGGTTCGAACCCCCCAGGTTTCGGTGAGGTAGCAGAGATAACCGGGCCAGTGTTTGGAGTCTCAAGCGCCATCGTTCCAACTAGTGTAAGCGGTCGCCGTTAAGACGCGTACGACCGCAGCATGTATCCCCGCTGTCATTCGTCTGCGTTCTATCTGCCTCTTCTGCCAAATGTACTCACCGCACCGTCTGCTTCAGCCGATGCATCTTCTCCATGCACGTAGCCGCCAGCGCAGTCCAACCCGTCTGGTGACTCGCACCCGTCCCGCGTCCACTATCGCCGCAGAAGTATTCGCTAAACAGAACAAGATCCTTCCAATGCGGATCGTCGATGTAACGCCGTTCCTCCCCATGCGACGCCCGCCGTCCCTCAGCATCGCGCAGAAAGAGCCCAACCAGCCTGCGCGCAATCTCCTCCTGCACCTCCTGCAGGGTAAGCATCTTGCCGCTTCCCGTCGGGCACTCCACCTTCAGCGTGTTCCCATACACCGCGTGATAACGCTCCAGCGCATTCAGCAGCAAAATGTTCATCGGGAACCACACCGGCCCGCGCCAGTTGCTATTGCCGCCGAACATACCGCTGTCGCCCTCGCCCGGAACATACTTCACCACCATCGTCTTCCCACCCAGCTCAACCTGGTAAGGATTGTCCCGATGACGCTCAGACAAAGCGCGCACCCCATGATCCGAGAGGAACTCCGTCTCATCCAGAAGCCGCGTAAGAATCCGCAGAAGCCGCTCCTTGGGAACGAGCGCGATAAACTTAGAGCCCGCAGACGCCGGATCGTCGCTCTCAAAATCGGAGACATGCTTCGCAAGCTCAGGCTTATTCTCAAGAAACCATCGCAGCCGCTTACGAAACCCTGGCAGCCGTTCCACATCCTCCCGGCGAAGAATACAGATGGCATACAGCGGCACGATGCCCACGATCGAATGAACCTTCAGCGGCCTCGGAGGTTGATTCGCAGTGATCAGTTGGTCGAAGTAAAAACCATCCTCCTCATCCCAAAGCCCGCTCCCACCCAGTCCATTGATCGCGTCGATAATGGCGATGTAGTGCTCAAAAAACTTGCTGGCAATATCTTCATAAGCCGGCCGTGTCTGCGCAAGCTCAAGCGCGATCAAAAGCATCGCCGAGCAGTAAAGCCCCATCCACGCCGTGCCATCCGCCTGGTTGAGGCTCGTTCCATCCGGCATCTTGATGGACCGGTCGAACACCCCAATATTGTCCAGCCCCAAAAATCCTCCGCCGAACAGATTGTTGCCCACCACATCGTTTCGATTCACCCACCACGTAAAATTCAGCAGCAGCTTCTGAAAGGCCCGCTCCAGAAAATCGACATCCTTCGTCCCACCGCTTCGACGCGCATCGATCAGATAGACATGCATCACCGCCCAAGCGTGCACCGGCGGATTCACATCTCCAAACGAAAACTCATACGCCGGCATCTGCCCGTTCGGATGCATGTACCACTCACGCAGCAAAACCAGTAGCTGATTCTTCGCGAAGACCGGATCCACCTCCGCCATCGGAATCATGTGAAACGCCGTGTCCCACGCAGCAAACCACGGATACTCCCACTTATCCGGCATCGAAAGAATGTCCCTGCAGTACAAGTGCTTCCAGTCGGAGTTCGGTCCCTTCAGCCTCTCCTGTGGCGGCTTCGGCTGAGCAGGATCTCCCTCCAGCCACCGCTCCGAAACATAGTAGTAGAACTGCTTCGTCCACAACAGCCCCGCATACGCCTGCCGCGAGACATTCCGCTCATCCTCGTTGAACGTCTCAGGAATGCGCTCTCCATAAAACTCATCAGCCTCCCTAATGCGCAGCGCGAAGAGCTCATCAAACTCCCGCAGACCAACCACCGAAGGCTCGCTCTCATCCTCGCGCACCAACCTCAACCGCAGCACCGTCGAAGCCCCCGCGTCAAGCCTCACCCGATAAACAAACGCAGACTTCGTGCCGCGCATCTCCGGATTGACCGCCTCCGTCTCCCCTCGCACCAGGTAGCGGTCGAACGCATCCTTCGCAAACCCCTGCGCACCTTGAAATCCCGGAACCGGCCGCGTGAAGTTCGTATCGTTCTCGGTAAAGATCACCTCTTCCATCACCGGCCCCGACGCCTCAACCTCGCAAAACCGGTAACGCCCCAGCGTCTTATGATTCGCAACGACGGTCTTCCCGTGCATCCGCATCCAAGGCCTCGTCTCCTCCCCCAGCTCCAGATTCCGCCACGACCAGTTATTCCTCAGCGTCAGCGTCGGCGCCACCGTAAGCTCCGCCGCATCCGGCCCTCGATTAGAAACCGTCAGCCGGATCAGCGTATCCTCCGGTCCCGCCTTCGCATACTCCACCTCTACATCGAAGTAGCGCTCCTCATCGAAGATGCCCGTATCCAGCAGCTCATACTCCGACTCGTCATACCCACGCCTCCGATTCGTCTCCACCAGATCGTTATACGGAAAAGCCCTCTGCGGATACTTGTACAAACCCTTGCAGTACGAGTGCGTCGGGGTCGCGTCCAGATAGTAGTACTGCTCCTTCACATCCTCGCCGTGGTTGCCCTCAGGATTCCCCAGCCCAAACAGCCGCTCCTTCAAAATAGGATCGTTGCCGTTCCACAACGACGTCGAAAAACACAGCCTGCACTCACGGTCCGTCCAACCGAAGATCCCATCCTCGCCCCACCGATACGCGCGATAGCGTGCCATGTCATGCGTAAAACTCCACGCATTCCCATCCGCCGAATAGTCCTCCCGCACCGTCCCCCACTGCCGCTCCGGAAGATACGTTCCCCACCGCTGCCAGTTCTCCGCGCGCGTGTTGGACTTCGCCAGCCTCTCGTCCTCTACCGTCATCACTGGCTGCTTCAACTCTTGCTGATCTGCCGATGTCCTGTCGCCCATATCGTATTCACTCATCTCTGAAGTCAAAGCAACTGCAAGCGCAGCGAACTCACCTGTGCAATCCACAGTCGATTGTACCCAGAGCAGGTCAAGCCAAACGCCTACCGCAGCATTGGCCCGTTATTACCGATCGAAGACTCATTCCGGTTGCCTGTCCCTCGCCAGAATTACAGACCTGTAAAGCCGGCTCAATCGGAGTTTGCAAAGGGAATCGCCGTTCCTATGTGGAGCGATAATGAATCATGCTCTTCTTAGCTAACACCCGCAAACACAACGTCACGAAACTCTGCATCCGGCGGGTAAGTTGATGGTAGGCGGCGTACAAGCTGTATTTCTGCTTCTCCTGGTCTTCGTGGCCGTATTTGCGGGACTGGCACGTCGGTTGAAGGTCCCCTATCCAATCCTGCTCGTGGTTGCCGGACTGCTGCTGAGCTTTCTGCCGGGAATGCCGCGGATCGGGTTAGATCCCAATCTGGTCTTTCTGGTATTTTTGCCCCCGCTCCTATACTCTGCCGCCTGGACTCTCTCCTGGAGAGAGTTCCAGCGAAACTTCGCGAGCATCGCGATGCTTGCAGTGGGACTGGTGTCGTTCACCGTTCTGGGACTGGCGATGACAGCCGGATGGTTGCTGCCTGGATTTGATTGGAAGTCCGCAGTGCTGTTGGGTGCGGTAGTGGCCGCCACCGATGCCATTGCGGCCGCCTCAATTGCACGGAGAGTAGGACTGCCGCAACGCATCGTGCACATCCTGGAAGCTGAGAGCCTGGTCAACGACGGCACCGGACTCCTGGCGTTGCAGTTTGGGCTAGCCATACTCATGACAGGCCGAACTCCATCCATCTTGGAGGGAGGGGGGCGACTGATCTTCCTGATCGGCGCAGGCTTGGTCGTGGGGCTCGCAATCGGTTTCGTCGTGGCCTTATTTGAACGTTGGGTCGATGACGGGCCGATTGAGATCGTGATCAGCATCCTGGTGCCCTATGCTGCTTACCTCATAGGCGATTGGGCGCACGCGTCAGGTGTGATAGCAGTCATTGCATGCGGCATGTATATGAGCCGGAAGAGCCCTGAATATATGTCACCGCAAGTGAGATTGCAGGCGACGGCGGTATGGGACGCGCTTACCTTTGTGCTGAACGGCATCGTGTTTGTGCTGATCGGACTGCAACTCCCGTATGTGATGGGAGAGATTCGCGGCCTGAGCCACATGGTATTGCTTGCGTATGGAATCGGCTTTAGTGCTGCGATCATCATTCTTCGGATGGTCTGGGTGTATGGAGAGACCTATATCGCGTATGCAGTTCGGCGGTGGGTGCTGAAGACCGAAGCCGAGAGGCCAGAGCCACGAGGACTCTTTGTGATCGGGTGGGGAGGAATGCGGGGTGTCCTGTCGCTGGCAGCGGCGGTCTCGCTGCCATATACGCTGCCCGGAGGAAGGATGTTTCCGCAGAGGAGCATGATCATCTACCTCTCGTTCTGTCTGATCGTCGCGACCCTGGTATTGCAGGGCCTCTCGTTGCCCTGGCTCATCCGGAAGCTCAGATTGTCAGATCTGGATCACATCGACGACGAAGAGCAGGAAGCAAGACGAATCATGCTGCGAGAAGCTCTGGTGCATTTGGCTCGCAACCGTTCGAAGAATCGGGATCAGTCGGCGATGTTTGGAGAGTTGATCGCGAACTACCAACGAAGACTCGATGCCATGCCCGCCGAGCGCGAGGAGCAAGTGAAGGGGCTCGTCGACCAGAACCGCAGAAATGAGGCAGTTCTGGCGGCACTCCAGATAGAGCGTGAAGCACTCATTCGGCTAAGGGACGAAGGACGAATCGACGATGAGGTATTGCGGACGCTACAGCGGGAGCTCGACTTTACAGAGAGCCGCGTCCATACCGGCTCGATACTATCGCTCTAGGCTGTATCGCCACATTCCAGTCCTGCTTTGTTCTGTCCCTTTGTTGTCATCCCGAAGGTATGCTTCTGCCTTTGCATGTTCTTCCTCAAGCCAGACCCCAGGCTTCTACGTCACCGATAAGAAGCGTTCTCTTCCGTTGTCGTCCAACAACTTCCAAAGATGGCGCCAGCAAGCTCAACACCAGCTTAAAAAGGAAACCCACGCAGCGCGGTGGGGGCTGTTGCGTGGGTATTCCGGTAAAGCAACGAAGTGGGTGGACTTCGTTACGACCGACTCAACCCGAAGGGAGTCTGGCCATTCATTTAAGGTAACTGCAAAGCCGTCTGGAGTCAATACCAAATTAGTGGAAACTCAGGTCTGACGCGCCTGCTTGACCATTTCGACAAGGACCGCGCGAGTCTCCCCCGCAGAGGCCGCCTCCCGCAAAAAAACGATCCGCGCACCCTTCACTCCAGCCGCCGTCTGCACCCGCACATGGAAGCCCAGGCGGTCCACAGACGTCATCGTAGCCGACTCCCCTTCTAACCCTGCATGGACCCGCGACAACAGCACCAGGGCGTCCCCATGGTCGGCGTTCATATGCTCCAGGATGCCCCGTGACGCCTCCGCTAGCGGGTCAGGCAGGGCAACCCCATACTCCTGCGCCGCGACCCATCCCATCACGCCAAATCCACCCACGTAGTAGATCTCCGTCGGCTCCAGCCGAAAGAACGCAAAGTCGGTAAAGTCCACCCAGTACTGGCTCCCCGGATGAGCCTTCAGATACAGCTCCCGCACCCCGGCCTTCTCCTCCTCAGGCACCTGCGTCACATCGCCCACCACCGTAACCCGCGACGCACCCAGCACATCGCCATCGGCAGCCGGCTGAGCCACAAACAGGCTCGCCCGTCCGTCCGCCTTCAGATTCTGCGTATGCATCGCCATCGTGCTGATCAGAAACAGCGGACGTCCCGCCGAATCAAGCGCATACGGCATCAGCGACCCAAACGGAAAGCCCGCCTGCCTGCGCGAGACCGTCGAAAGCGTACCCACGCTGGCCAGATGCATCAACGTACGTGAGCGTTCTGCATAGCTCGGTTCAGGAACCTGTGGCTTTGGATCAGGGTTATACGGTGCAGCATGCTGATTCGACATAGTCCTCTGCGGCCTCTGTCAGGGCCAAACTTAGACAGACGTTGCTCACTCCAACCCATCGTCCAAACACTAGAACGAAGCCAACTGGTCGGACCAAAATAAATATCAAAAACCTGGCGTATCGTTCAAGGTAATTTTGAATGGCATCTCCAGCCATACATACACCACGCTAATTACCACGATTGCCATGCAAAAACACCACGTTTGCACACCACGTTTCGCAAAAAACCCTTGAAAAACCACAATCCACCACGCTGGGAAAAACCGCGCAAACGCGCAGATTTAAAGCCGGCAGATCAGCAGCTCTCGCTCGTAGATCATCTCCGGTGGAAGGTGATCGTGAAGCATAAGAAATAGCTCCTCATGCCCCATCACCTCCCGCTTCCACTGCTCCCGATCCACCGTCTGTAACTCCTCGAACAGCGCCCGCGGAAACTCCAAACCCTTCCAGTTGATATCGTCATAGTGCGGCGTCCATCCGATCGGCGTCTCCTTGCCCAGCGCCCGTCCCCGCACGCGATCCACGATCCACTTCAAAACCCTCATGTTTTCGCTATATCCCGGCCAAAGGAAGCTTCCATCCGCGCCCTTCCGAAACCAGTTCACATGGAACACCCGCGGCGTAGCCGAAAGGTTCCGCTGCATCTTCAACCAATGCCTGAAGTAGTCGCCCATATGATACCCGCAGAACGGCAGCATCGCCATCGGATCACGCCGAACCTTCCCAGTAGCTCCCGCCGAGGCCGCCGTCGTCTCCGACCCCATCGTAGCCCCGATATAGACCCCGGCAGACCAGTTAAACGCCTGATAAACCAACGGCATAGTAGTAGGCCGCCTACCCCCGAAGATGAACGCGCTGATCGGAACCCCATTCGGATTCTCCCAGTCAGGATCGATCGTAGGACACTGCCTCGCCGGAGCCGTGAAGCGTCCATTCGGGTGCGCCGCCGTCAATCCCGTCTCCTTCGCAATCCCAGGAGTCCACCTATTTCCCCTCCAATCAATGAGTTCCGACGGAGGAGCATCCGTCATTCCCTCCCACCACACGCCGCCCTCCGGCGTAAGCGCCACATTCGTAAAGATCGTATCTCTCGCGAGCGTAGCCATCGCGTTAGGATTAGTCTTCGCACTCGTCCCCGGAGCCACACCGAAGAACCCAGCCTCCGGATTGATAGCGCGGAGCTGGCCATTCGCATCCGGCTTGATCCACGCAATATCGTCCCCAACAGTCCAGACCTTCCACCCATCGAAGCCTGCAGGCGGAATCATCATCGCAAAGTTAGTCTTGCCGCATGCCGACGGAAACGCTGCCGCAACGTAGGTTTTCTCATGCGTAGGCGACTCAACCCCAAGGATCAGCATGTGCTCCGCCATCCAGCCCTCGTCCCGCGCAATGTTCGAGGCGATGCGCAGAGCAAAGCATTTTTTACCAAGCAACGCGTTCCCGCCGTAACCCGAACCGTAGCTCCAGATCTCTCGCGTTTCGGGGAAGTGAACGATGTACTTCTCGTCGTTGCACGGCCATGGAACATCTCGCTCCCCAGGTGCAAGTGGCGCGCCCACCGTGTGCATGCAAGGGACAACGCGCTTCTCATCCTTATCAATCTCTGCAAAGACAGGCGCACCAATGCGTGCCATGATGCGCATGTTAACCACGGCGTAGGCCGAATCGGTCAGTTGAACGCCGATCTGCGACATAGGAGATCCGACCGGACCCATGCTGTACGGCAGCACATACATGGTGCGGCCGCGCATGGCACCGCGAAAGAGCTGTTTAAGCTTCTTCCGCATTACGTAAGGGTCTTCCCAGTTATTGGTCGGCCCCGCTGTGTCTTTGGAGAGAGAACAGATGAAGGTGCGGTCTTCAACACGCGCAACGTCGTTAGGTGCCGACCGTGCCAGGAAACAACCGGGCCACAGCTCCTCGTTCAGTCTGGTGAAAGTTCCAGCGTGTACGAGTTGGTCGCAGAGAAAATCGTACTCAGCCTGCGAGCCGTCGATCCAGTGAATGCGGTCCGGCTGGCACAGATCGGCCATCTTTTCGACCCAGCGAATGAGATGTTTGTTTGTTGTAGGAGGAACGGTAATGGCTGTCTCGGTGGCAACGGTCTTCATAGGTCGGCGTAGATCCTTCGCCTATAAGTCTTCGCCTCCACGAAGAGGCTGTCAACCTTGGCGTCGCCAACGCATTTACGGGCAGCAAAAGTCCATAGCGTGCCATCTTGCTGGAAGCAGGCCGGAGTAGGTGGCGAGTTTTCCTAGTCCATTGGCGATAGCATGACTAGACAAGATATGACTGACGTAAGCGCTCTCTCTCCCCAGATTCTTCTTCACATCGCCCAAACTCTCAACCTCCCCATGCATGGTCTGGTAGCGGTAATTACGCTTCTGGATGAAGGAGGAACTGTCCCGTTTATTGCCCGTTACCGCAAGGAAGCTACCGGGAATCTCGACGAGGTGCAGATTCGCGATATCGAAGAGAAAATCGCCTACTTTCGCGATCTCGCGGTGCGGCGAGCGACGATCCTCGCTTCGATCGCCGAACAGGGAAAGCTGAGTGATGAGTTGAAGGCGCGGATTGAGGCCACGCTGGATAAGAGCGAACTTGAGGATCTGTACCTGCCATATCGGCCGAAGCGGCGAACCAAAGCAACGATAGCGCGCGAGAAAGGCCTCGAGCCACTGGCGAACTATCTTTGGGACCAGAAGTTGGCGGAGGAACCGCTGAGCGTAATGGCTGTAAGGTTTGTCGATGCTGACAAGGGTGTCGCCTCGATCGATGACGCGCTTGAAGGCGCAAGACACATTGTCGCCGAGAAGATCAGCGAGAGCGCCGATTTGAGAAAAGCGGCTCGTGCCCTAATGTTCGAAGAAGGCGTCGTGGTGAGCCGCAAGGCGATGGACGCTGTCGATGAGCAGGAGAAGTTCAAGATGTACTACGAGTACCGCGAGCCGGTGAAGACGATTCCGTCGCACCGGATGCTGGCGATTCGCAGGGGTGAGAGCGAGAGCGTTCTGTACTTTCTGATCGAACTAGAGCCGCTTCGAGCGACAGGAGTTCTGCGGCGTGGAGTGCTCCGTGAGCAGGGAGATTGGACGCCGCAGCTGGAGCTGGCAATTGATGATTGCTGGTCACGGCTTCTGAACTCTTCGATCCAGGGAGAGCTTCGACTGGAGCTGAAGAAGCGCTCCGATCTCGATGCGATCCAGGTGTTCCGTGAAAATCTGCACCATCTTTTGCTCGCTCCTCCGGCTGGGCCGATCTCAGTGCTAGGTATTGATCCGGGGCAGAGGACAGGTTGCAAGGTCGCGGTTGTCGATGAGACAGGAAAGTTCCTGGCGAACGACGTGTTGTACCTGCATACCTCAAAGAGTGCGGCGGATGCTGCGGCGAAGACTCTTGAGGCACTGGTCGTGAAGCATCAGGTGCGAGCAATTGCGATAGGGAACGGGACGGCTTCGCGCGAGACTGATGCGTTTGTACGAGACTTTCTGCGAGAGCGCGGGTTGGAGAATATCTTTTCGGTGACTGTGAGCGAATCGGGCGCGAGCATCTATTCGGCCTCTGATATAGCTCGGCAAGAGTTTCCCGACCTCGACCTCACCGTGCGCGGCGCGATCTCAATTGCACGCCGCTTACAGGATCCACTTTCGGAGTTGGTCAAGGTTGATCCGAAGTCGATCGGTGTTGGGCAGTATCAGCATGATGTGGATCAGAGGCAGTTGCAGCAGTCGTTGGAGACGGTGATTGAGAGCTGTGTAAACCGTGTTGGCGTTGACCTGAACACTTCATCGTGGACGCTGCTGCGATATGTGTCGGGCGTAACCGAGCGAACGGCACTGAACATTGTGAGTTATCGAAATGAGCATGGACGGTTTCGATCTCGGATGCAACTCATGAAAGTTCCTGGAATTGGAGCGAAGACGTTTGAACAGGCTGCAGGATTTCTGAGGATTCGTGATGGAGAGAATCCACTCGATATGACTGCCGTACATCCGGAGTCGTACACGGTGGTCGAGCAGATTGCAGTCTTGCTGAAGTCTCCGGTGGAGGAACTAATCAAGAGTCCTCAGTTGCTGGAGAAGGTGGATAAGAGCGCGCTTTCGGCTGGAAGTTTTACGCTGAACGACATTCTGGACGAGCTTAGAAGGCCGGGACGCGATCCGCGGGATAAATTCGTTGCACCGAGCTTCAATGAGAGTGTACGGGAGTTGGCGGATGTGCTTCCGGATATGGTGCTTGAAGGCGTGGTGACGAATGTGACTAAATTTGGTGCGTTCGTCGATATAGGGGTGCATCAGGACGGTCTGGTGCACATCAGCGAACTCTCGGTGAAGTACATAAAGGATCCTTCGGAGGCAGTGAAGGCTGGTCAAATCGTTAAGGTGAAGGTACTGAGTGCCGATGCGAAGACGAAGCGGATTGCGCTGTCTATCAAGGCACTGCATGAAGCTGGGCCGAGAGGCGCGAAGCCAGCGACGACCTTGTCAGCAGCGAGCGGATCGGCTGGACCGAAAGGGCAGGGAAGATCGCCGGTGAGAGCGCAGGTGGAGGTGAAGGCTCAGATTTCGCCTGAACCTCCTGCGAGCTTCGAGGACAAGCTGGCGATGCTCACGTCGAAGTGGAAGGTCCGCTGACGTTCTACTCTTAGCCAATCCATTTTCATGTGCGCTAGGTTATTGGGCTAGACTGTTTGTGCGTGCGCGCCAGACATCGAGCAGGGTGCCACCGATGGTGAAGACAACGGGGCCGAGGATGATACCGAGGGGACCGAAGACGGCGATGCCGCCGAGGATGGTGATCAGAATGGTTGCAGTGTGGGCTCGCAGGTGGGACCCCACCAGAATTGGATAGAGGATGTTGTCGATAGTGCTGACGATGACGCCTCCCCAAATCGCGAGTAGCGCTGCCTTGCCCCAGTGACCGTTCAGGCCCAGATAGATTGCGACGGGTCCCCAAACGAGGAACGCGCCGAAGGCTGGGATCATGGCGAAGACGGTGAGAGTGAAGGACCAGAGGATGACACCGGGAACTCCGAGTGTCCAGAAGGCAAGGCCTGCGAGGACGCCCTGAACCAGTGCGATGGTGAGTCTGCCGAGTGCCGTGGCGTAGATGGTGTCGTCGACGCGATCGAGGAGTTCGGTTGCTTCGTCTTCGCGGAGGGGGAGAAGGGAGCGGAGAGAGGTGAGGGCGAACTGGCGGTCGCGGAAGAGGAAGAAGAGAATGAAGAGCATGACGACGAGTTCGGTGATGATGCGGACCGAGCTGTCGACGAAGGCACCAAGCCTGCTGCCGATATAGGTGGCTGTGGTACGAGCCGCGTTGTTGACGTCGATGGAGGCCGAGAAAGACTGGATGCTTGAGGCGAGTGCGGGGCGGTTGGCGATGTAGTCGGTAACCCGATTCTGGGCATTTGGATCGCGGAGAGAGACTACGGCGGCAAGGGCCTGCTTGCCAATATCTTGCGCGAGAAAGAAGCCTGGGACGATGACGGCGAGGATGACCAGGATGACAGCCACCGTGGCGCAAGTGGTGCGATGCGGGATGCGGCGGGCGAGCCAGTTGTAGGGCTTCTCTGTGATGACCGCGAGGACGATGGCGCCAACGATGGCTGAGAAGAACGGGTACAGGATTAAAGCGCAGAGGATGAGAATGCCAGCGGTGAGGAGAAACAAGGTGATTCGTCTCCATGGCACTTCATCGGGACTCTCCTGCATTGGGTTCGGGCTCCATTCGTTGATGTGATGCGGCTCTACGCCAGAGGTCTCGCGATGGTGCTCATCGGGTTCGGGTACTCTCAGCAATTGTTCAGAGCTACTGCCGATCTATGAGATCTGCCTTGCACGAGCTGAGTTCTTCTAGAATTTTTCTGATTTCTATATTCAGTATAGCGGCGGGCTAAAACACCAGCGCCACTCGATTCGTGTGACGCTGGTGGCTTACTCATCCGCTGCGACGGAAGGACTGCGGTGGATTCTTGAATTCAGCGCCGGTCGAAGGTCCTTGCTGGGTTAGGACGATCAGGAAAACCCGAGCACAGGATGTGGAGTATACGGCTCCTCCAGGGATGCGATCTCCTCCGGGGTGAGTTTGACCGAAAGCGCAGAAACCGCGTCTTCCAGATGATGTGTCTTTGTTGCTCCGATGATTGGCGAGGTCACAACCGGTTTGCTTAGCATCCATGCCAGTGCCAGGGTAGCCCTTGAGATACCCCGCTGCTCCGCCATCTCGCCCAATCGATCGACGACCAACTTATCGGCTGCCTCGGTCTTGGTGTAGATGGTTTTGCTGAACTGGTCTGTCTCGGATCGTTTCGTCGTCTCGGACTGCCACGCTCGTGTCAACCGTCCGCGCGCCAGCGGGCTCCACGGCAGTACTCCTACGCCCTCGGCGGCACATAGTCCCATCATCTCCCGCTCTTCTTCGCGGTAGATGAGATTGTAATGGTTCTGCATCGAGATGAATCTCGTCCACCCATGCAGGTCGGCCAGATAAAGTGCCTTCGCAAACTGCCACGCATACATCGATGATGCGCCAATATATCGAACCCTACCTGACTTCACCACATCGTGCAGGGCTTCCATCGTCTCCTCAATTGGAGTCTCATAGTCCCATCGGTGGATCTGGTACAGGTCGACATAATCGGTGCCCAAACGCTTCAGGCTTTTATCCAGTTCATAGAAGATCTCCTTGCGCGACAAACCCTTTCCATTAGGCCCCTCGCGCATCACTCCATGTACCTTCGTGGCGATCACCACATCCTCGCGCCGGATATTCACCGATAGAAAACGTCCTAGCACCTCCTCGCTTTTGCCGCTGGAATAAACATTCGCAGTATCGAAGAAGTTGATCCCAAGATCGAGCGCTTGTTTGAAGAACGGTTGGCTGTCCTCCTCGCTCAGGCTCCAAGCGTGACGTCCGGGTTTCAATTCACCCGATCCAGGCTCACCATAGGTCATGCATCCGAGACAAATTCGCGAAACTTTAAGCCCAGTTCTGCCAAGATTCACATAGTCCATATTTCCATATCCTCCACGCCCAATTGCCTAATGACTACGACCAGTGTCCATCAGATGCCTCATCTCTGCAAAAGCTGCAATCCAGCCTCAGGCGTCCATCGCACCGGAATAAATGGCCATTCCGACCACTGCATCTACGCCCATCGCATCGAGCGCATCGATTTCACCCCGTTCCCTGATTCCTCCGGCTACGATCAACTGCTTTGCCGTACAGGCCCGCAGCACCGCGGCCACATCCAACGGAAACCCCTTCATGGTCCCTTCTGTATCGACATGCGTATACAGAAACGCCGCAGCGCAGTCTTCAAGCCAGGTCACGGCTTCCTCCGGGGTTAGATCCACAGAATCTTTCCAACCTTTCACCGCTACGCGACCACCTTTGGTATCGATGCTGAAAGTCAGCGCCTCTTCGCCAAGTGTCTTCTTTAGGTCTTCTGCAAACTCCAGCCGAATAACCTTGTGCCGGCGCGACTCACCCTCCTTCGCTGCCTCAAACAGGCTGGACCCGTAGACCACGCGCTTTGCGCCCGATTCAAGCAACCGCTGGCCATCTTCCGCCGTCTTCAACCCTCCGCCTACCTGGCAAGGCAGCCGCTTGCAGATCATCTCCACCAGCGCTCGGTTTTCTCCCTGCCGCATCGCTGCGTCAAGATCGATCAATTGAACCAGCGGATACTTCAAAAACTGCTCGATCCAGTATTCGAAATCATCGAACGCCAACTTCAGGGTCTCGCCTTGTACGAGCTGCACAATTCGCCCGCCCATCAGATCAATCGAAGGTATCAACATTATTTTTCTTCCTTAGGCATTTTGCGATATCAAAGTGATTCGCATTCAGATCGATATTTCTTCAACAGGGCAGCCGCACACCCACATGTACTTTCTGCAATTCCGTTTTTAGCTGTCGCGAGTCTGTCACTCCGAAGTGGAAGATGCTGGCCGCCAATGCTGCATCGGCCCTTCCACGTCCAAATACCTCGGCAAAGTGGGCTGCAGTTCCAGCACCGCCCGAAGCGATCACAGGAATCTGCACTGCAGCGCTGACCATCGCAGTCAGCTCGCAATCGAATCCACTTCGCATCCCATCCGTATCCATCGAAGTTAACAGGATCTCTCCAGCCCCGCGCTCCTCGGCCTCACGAGTCCAATCCAGCACGCGCAAGCCTGTGGCCTTCCTGCCGCCACTCACATACACCTCAGCATCTTCAATTGGAGAACCCCCTTCTGTACGCCTTGCATCGATCGCAACAATCACCGCTTGCGCGCCAAAGCTGCCGCCAATCTCCCCAATCAACTCCGGTCGCGCAATGGCACTCGAATTGATGCTGACCTTGTCCGCACCCGCGTGAAACACTGCGGCAGCATCCTCCGCTGAACGAATTCCCCCCCCCACAGTAAACGGAACAAACAATCCAGCTGCCGTTCGCTTCACGGTGTCGAGCAGAGTTCCTCTTCCCTCATGGGTTGCTGTAATGTCCAGCAGTACGATCTCGTCCGCGCCTCCTGCTGCATGTCGGTGCGCCAGTTCCGCCGGATCGCCGGCATCGACGATATCGACAAACTGGACACCCTTTACTACGCGGCCACCGCGAACATCCAGGCAGGCGATAATTCTCTTCGTCAGCACACTACAACTCCACAAAGTTCTTCAAAACCTGCAAGCCCACTGCGCCTGACTTCTCCGGATGAAACTGCACACCCATGATATTGTCCTGCTCCACGGCTGCGGTGAACGTTCCGCCATATCTTGTAACTGCCGCAGTAGCTTGAATGAGCGGTGCTCGCCAGGAGTGGGTATAGTAGACAAATCCACCGTCCACTACACCACGCAGCAGCCTCGAATTTGCTTTCACACCTTCAAGCGAGTTCCACCCCACATGAGGCGACTTCAGATTTTCCCCCTCAAACGAAGCAGGGAAGCGTTCGCACACTCCACCAAACTGTCCCAATCCTGCAATATCTTGGGCTTCGGTAGATCCTTCAAACAGCCATTGCAGACCGACGCAGATTCCTAAAAACCAAGTGCCCTTGGTTACAGCCTGTCGGATCGCGTCTGTGAGCCCTAACTCCTGTAGCAAAGTGGTGGATTGAAAATGCCCTACTCCAGGCAACACTGCTTTAGAGGCCCGCAGGACCACAGCAGGGTCCTGCGTCACGACGATCTCATGCGCGCCAAGATAGTTCAGGGCCTTCACCACGCTGGTCAGGTTTCCTGCCCTGTAATCAATTACCGCAATCACGCAACCAGCCTCCGGCCTTCGGAATCTCGTTCGATAATGGTTGAAGGAAAGAATCCTAAAAGATGATTACAAAAGTCCTTTTGTGCTCGGCAGCATCTCGCGCATTCGCTCATCTCGCGAACAGGCGCCGCGCAACGCTCGCGCAAATGCTTTAAAGATTGCCTCGATCTTGTGATGATTGCTTCGCCCATACATCGTCTTCACATGAACATTCGCTTTGGCTCCGCGGGCAAAGCCATCAAAGAAGTCGGCTAGCAGCTCACTCTGAAAGTCTCCTACGAGTCGAACCTTTACCTTGTCATCGACCACATAAGAGACACGTCCGCTCAAATCGACCGCAGCCACGGCCAGGGTCTCATCCATGGCCATCACGAAGTATCCGGCCCGCATAATGCCTTTCTTGTCTCCCAGAGCTTTATGGAACGCCTCGCCCAGTGCGATCCCTACATCCTCGACGGTATGGTGTTGATCGATGTCGAGGTCTCCGGTGCACTTCAGCGTCAGATCGAATCCACCATGCCTCGTAAACAACTCCAGCATATGATCGAAAAAACGAATCCCTGTTGTTATCTTGTAGAGACCTTGTCCGTCGATAACAAGCTTCAAGGCGATCTGCGTCTCCGTCGTATCTCGCTTGATTATTCCGGTGCGTGTTCGGAGAGTTGCTGTCTTCTTCAATGTCATCATACCGTCGCGCTCCATCCGATCTCCTGGAGTGAAATCTTCAGCGCAGCGAGACCCTGCGTCACATGGTGCTCCAGGCCGATGGTGATGCGTACAAAACCGTCGCACCCAGGATCAGCTGACCGATCCCGCAAAAGCACGCCCTGGTTATGCATCGCCTTCACGAGGTCTTTATGCTTTGAGCCGATGTTCATAAGCACGAAGTTTGCGTGGCTTCGAAAGAAAGGGACTCCCAACTCGCGCAGACCGTCCATCAGCCGTTCGCGGCCGATGCGCACCTGTTCCACGTACCACGAGAGATATGTTTCGTCCGTAATCGCGGCGGGTAGACAACTGAGAGCAACGCCGTTGACGTTGTATGGCGAGCACACCTTCCTCACGTACTTCAGCAGGTCAGCGTTTCCTGCGAGCATTCCAATCCGAAGATTGGCGAGCCCATATGCCTTGGAAAATGTCCGAGCAATAACGAGATTCGGTACAAGCGCCAGGTCACCCATGATTGAAGTCCCATCGAAGTGGTAATACGCTTCATCCACCATTAGAACTGCCTGAGGCGCGGCAGCAGCAATAGCGAGCAAGTGCTCTCGGTCCACAATGGCACCCGTAGGATTATTCGGCGAAGCCACAATGATCAGCTTTGTCTTCTCAGTAATGGATGCCATGAAACGTTCGAATGGAAACTCCAGCGTCTCATCGGCCTGTACCTTCCTCAGATGCAAAGTCATCATCTGCACGCTTACGTCATACATGAAGAATGTTGGCGTCGAGATCAGAGCCTCGTCGTCAGGATCCAGAAAGGCCGCGCACATGAGGTGGATTGCTTCATCCACGCCATTCGTTAGCAACACCTGCTGGGCCTGCAGTCCGAAGTGTTCGGCAACGATTCGCTCGACCGGCTCCCGCTCGGGATATCTGGTCAGGTCGTCCGCAGTGATTGTGTGTAGCCTCTCCATCACACGGGGTGAAGGCGAGAAGGTATTTTCGTTGAAGTCCAACCTCAGAGCGTCTCGTCCCGCAAGTGGAGGATGATACTCCGGCATATCCAGAACCGCTTTGCGCGGTTGCACAACTTTTTCTTTTGCGGCCATATTAGCAATCTTCATCTTGTCTTCACTCGTACGCTTTCTGCGTGTCCCATGAGCCCTTCGGCTTCAGCCAATGCGATTGCATGTGGGCCCATCTGCTTTAGCCCTTGACGCGTGTACTGTTGCACCGTAATCACTTTCACAAAGTCCATTACGCTGAGGCCGCCACGAACGCGTCCCACACGCCCGGTTGGGAGCACATGGTTTGGTCCAGTGACGTAATCTCCCATCGACTGAGGCGCATACTCGCCGACGAAGACGGATCCTGCATTGCGAATCCACTTTAGATCCTTCGGAGAGTCTACTGTTAGATGCTCCGGTGCCAACCGGTTTGTCAGCTGCTGAGCCTCGCGCACTGTGGCAGTTACAAATATGCATCCCTGCGTCGATAGGGATTTTTTCGCGATTGAATTATGCCGCATCCGGGCCTTTATCTCGGTTGCGACGTCTTTTGCCAGGGATTCATTGCTCGTAATGAGCACAGCTAGGGTATCTGGATCGTGCTCCGCTTGGGCGACGAGATCTGCAGCGATTCCTGGCGCATGTCCAGTTTCGGATGTGACTACAATTTCGGTAGGGCCAGCAGTCATATCGATCCCACAGTGGCCGGAGACCACAACCTTTGCCGCCGTTACGTAGAGATTTCCAGGCCCCACGATCTTATCGACAGGTTGGATCGTAGAGGTTCCGTAGGCCATGGCGCCGATCGCCTGGGCGCCTCCCACACGGTAAAACTCATTCACTCCAGCCAACCAGGCCGCGGCCATCGTCTCTCTTGCGGGCTTTGGGGAACATACTACAATTCGCTCAACTCCGGCCACCTGCGCAGGCGTTACCGTCATAAGCAGTGTCGATGGCAAAGGATATCGTCCTCCCGGCACGTAACAGCCTACGCTGCCAAGCGGGCGAACAATCTGCCCGGCCTTTACGCCTGCTGCGGGAGAGATCATCCATTCTTGCGGCATCTGCGCCTCGGCGAAGGCAAGGATGTTGCCGCGTGCGACCATCATTGCAGCTTGCAGCTCGGGTTTCGTCGAATTCCAGGCGGCCTTCATCTCTTCGCGAGAGATCTGGAGAGGCTGCTCTGTGGTCAGGCCGTCGAACTGATTCGCATACTTGCGTAGTGCTCGGTCGCCAGTCTTGCGCACATCGGCGAGAATCCGGCTCACGACCGGTTCTACACGCGCGGTATTGACTGCGCCACGCCGCTCCAGTGTATCAATCAGTGCATACGCTGCGGCTTTGCTTCGACCAAATGTTCTTACAAGCTTCATCGATAGGACACCTGAACAGACATCTCCTGGACTTCGGTCTGGCTTTGTACGACTGCCAGTCTAGAGGACCACCTTGCTAAGCGGATACTCGACTATGCCGGTTGCGCCTGCCATCTTGAGCTTTGGGATTACGTCGCGCACGAGGGCTTCATCCAAAATAGTATTCAGTGCGACCCATTCTGTGTCGCTTAGCTGCGATACGGTGGGGGAGTTCAGCGCGGGCAGGACACTAATAACAGATGACAGATCCGACTTGCGTGTATTCAGCATGAGCCCGACGCGTCCCTGGGCAGCGATCGCCGCGTTAAGCATCAATGAGATGTTGTCGATCTTCTCCCGCTTCCAGGCGTCCTTGTAAGCGGTCTTGTTCGCGATTAGCTGGGTCTCGCTCTCCATTAGCGTCTCGATGATGCGAAGTCGATTCGCACGCAGGCTTGATCCTGTCTCGGTCACCTCGACGATTGCGTCGGCCAGCGTCGGCGGCTTTACCTCGGTCGCGCCCCAGCTGAACTCTACGGTCACTGGAATATTCTTGCTGGCAAAGTACCGCTTCGTAAACTCAACCAGCTCGGTGGCGATGATCTTGCCTGCAAGATCCTCTGGCTTTTCAAACGGGGAGTCCTCCGGAACCGCCAGCACCCACTTGACCTTCTGACGGCTTTGCTTGGAGTAGGTAAGGCTGGTCACATACTCCACGTCGGTCTGGTTCTCCATCACCCAGTCGTTGCCGGTCAATCCGGCATCGAGCGCGCCGTGTTCGACGTACCGAGCCATCTCCTGTGCGCGTACCAGCATGCAGTCGATCTCTATGTCATCTATAGACGGAAAGTAGCTGCGTCCATTCGCGAAGATTCTCCAGCCTGCTCGTTCGAAGAGCGCGATGGTTGCATCCTGCAGACTTCCCTTGGGGATTCCCAGCTTCAGCTTCCTGGTCTCGCTCACTTTGCCTCCATGTCAATGTTCTTCGTGAAACAGCTAACTGTGCCTTCGTGACAGACGAGGCCGTCGCCCTCTACCTTCACCTTGAACAAGAGCGCGTCGTTATCGCAGTCGGTGGAGGCTTCGATGACCCGCAGGCGGTTGCCGCTGGTCTCTCCCTTCATCCACAGCTTCTGGCGCGTGCGGCTCCAGAAGGTAACGAAGCCAGTCTCAAGGGTCTTGGCGTAGCTGACTTCGTTCAGAAAACCCAGCATCAGGATCTCGCCGGTCTTCGCATCCTGAACCATGCCGGGAACCAGTCCGTCCATCTTGGCAAAGTCGATCTTTACTGCGTCGGTCATTTTCGCGTCTCTCAGGTTGAAGGTTTCGGTTGGTGGTTAGACAAGAAAAAGGCCCGCTCGCGGTATGCGCGTCAGCGGGCCTTTCGAGATCCTAAGTGAGCTTTGTTACTTCGCTACACCGGACACAGCCGCCAAAACACGCTTCGCGTGATGATGATGGTGTCCGTGATGGAGGTGCAGGGTGCTCATCTCCCATTCAGAGTAGCTTTCGAGTCTGGAGAAGTCAACCTTGGAGGGGGCGAGGCGAAATCTTTCATCGAGAGTTCAACTATGAACTTGTTCATTGACGCGCCTGCCATGCTCTCGTACTCTTCGGCAGTAAAGCATTCATCCATAAAGGAGATCTGTCGATGCTCAATCTTCGTTCTAAAGTTCTTGCGCTGGCGCTTCTATTCGCCTTCGTCCCGGCGTTCACCACGGTGGGAGCTGCGGCTCAGACGGCCAAACCGGCTGCATCTGCTGCGAGTCCACTCGATATCAATAGTGCGACCGCGGATCAGATCAAGGCGCTTCCGGGTATCGGGGATGCGTATACGAAACGCATCATCGACGGCCGGCCTTACACGGCGAAGAACCAACTGTTGACCCGCGGCATTCTTCCGCAGAAGACCTACGACGGCATCAAGGGCCAGATCGTGGCGACGCGCGCTGCTAAGAAGTAAAGTATGCGTCTCGACCTTTCGTGCTCCCTGGCAGATCGGAGCTAGTCCAATTACCTACCCCCTCGGGGTACTTTTGCGTAAAGTCTTGCAACTGGATACTTTAGGTGTAGTTCTCAAATGCTTATTTCTGCAAAGTATTCATTCTAGATACTTTGCGGGTAAAGTGTTCCATATAAAAGAGATAAGGCCAGGACAGCTATTGTCCCGGCCTTATCTCTTCTAATTCCTATTTCAAGTATATCGGGTTGGGTATAACTACTGTGCAATGCGGAAGGGCTGCGGATGGAAGGTGTAAGCCATTTATTATGTTCGGCTTAAAGGGCTTATTCAAAAATGGTTTCGATGTAGGGTCTTGACAGACGGATTAGACGGTTTTTGTGCACTTGACCGACAGATCAGGAACGGCTGTGCGGCAGAGGGAAGGACTGTAGATGGCCCATCTGGACTTCGCCGTATTCGAGCCTGCGGGGGGAGGGTGGGTGCCGAAGAGCGGGGATCTGTCTCGCATCAAGGGTCTTATGGGCGGAGAAGAAGCCGTTATCCGTCGAACTATCGACTGAATAGGCGGGCATGGGCTTGGTGTAGTTACTTGCCGAGTGTGTCGGTGCGGCGCTGCAACCCGAGATCAAGCCAGCGATGAGTCCGGCGAGGCCAAGGGAGGCGAGTTTGAAGAGGCGGCGTGTGGTGCGAGAGGCAGGCAGAGAGGGCATGAGCAAGGCTCCAAGTTGATGCATGAATTGAAGGAAGAGTAGCGGGAGGCATCCAGGGCGACAATGCCACCATCAGGGTACGTGGGAGCGGGTATTCCTCATCGATTTGGTTATCGGCGTGTTTGAGCTTCTGAGATAGGAGTGTCCGGGAATCGTCCGGGAATGAGGACCGGCCATTTTCATTGCCAGAGGCAGAATGATCGTCTTTTTAAATCTATAAAGTGGGTTAGATTTTTGAATCTATAGAGTGGGCTAGGCCATCAGAATAGTTGACAGTAAGTGACTCAAGGTGAGATTCTTGGGCGAGTCAAGAGATTCAGGTGGGCCGCGGGCCCGGAATGGGGATTAGAAGATGGCGAAGATTATAGGAATTGACTTGGGAACGACGAACTCCTGCGTGGCCGTGATGGAAGGCGGCGAACCGAAGGTGATCCCGAACGAAGAGGGTGGTCGTACGACACCGTCTGTCGTTGCGTTCACCAAGAGCGGGGAGCGTCTGGTTGGTCAGGTGGCCAAGCGCCAGGCGATTACGAACCCGGAGAACACGGTTTATTCGATTAAGCGCTTTATGGGCCGTCGGATGAACGAAGTCGGCGATGAGTTGAAGATGGTGCCGTATAAGGTCGTGGCGAAGGGCGACAACATCGTCGTTGTGGCACAGGGCAAGGAGTTCACTCCGCCTGAGGTATCGGCGATGATTCTGCAGAAGCTGAAGAAGGCTGCGGAAGATTATCTTGGCACGTCGGTGACCGAGGCCGTGATTACGGTTCCGGCGTACTTCAACGATGCTCAGCGGCAGGCGACGAAAGATGCCGGAAAGATCGCTGGCCTTGAAGTGAAGCGTATTGTGAACGAGCCGACGGCGGCTGCGCTTGCGTATGGCCTGGATAAGAAAAAGGACGAGACGATTGCGGTCTATGACTTCGGCGGCGGTACGTTCGATATCTCGATCCTCGAGGTTGGCGAAGGCGTTATCGAAGTGAAGTCGACCAATGGCGATACGCACCTTGGCGGCGACAATCTCGACCAGCGCATTGTGGATTGGTTGATCGGCGAGTTCAAGTCCGACACCGGCCTCGATCTGCATGCGAAGGGCAACGAGATGGCGCTGCAGCGTTTGAAGGATGCTGCGGAGAAGGCGAAGATTGAGCTTTCGACGGCGCAGGAGTCGGAGATCAATCTCCCCTTCATTACTGCTGATGCGAGCGGCCCAAAGCACCTTGTGCGGAATCTCACTCGTGCGAAGCTGGAGTCGTTGGTCGATGATCTGCTACAGCGGTCGATTGGGCCGTCGAAGCAGGCGATGAAGGACGCCGGTGTGGATGCGAGCAAGATCGACGAGGTCGTTCTCGTCGGCGGTCAGACTCGTATGCCGAAGATCCAGCAGTTGGTGAAGGATCTGTTCGGCAAGGAGCCGCATAAGGGTGTGAACCCGGATGAGGTTGTGGCGATCGGTGCGGCGGTTCAGGCTGGGGTGTTGGCTGGCGAGGTGAAGGACCTGCTGCTGCTCGACGTGACTCCGCTGACATTGTCGATTGAGACGATGGGCGGTGTGGCGACGGCGATGATCAACCGGAATACGACGATTCCGACGAAGAAGACGGAGACGTTCTCGACGGCGGCGGACTCGCAGACTGAGGTTGAGGTGCATGTGCTGCAGGGCGAACGTCCAATGGCAGCGCAGAATCGGACGCTGGGCAAATTCAAGCTGGCTGGGATTCCTCCGGCTCCGCGTGGCGTACCGCAGATCGAGGTCACGTTCGACATCGACGCAAACGGCATCCTAAACGTAACGGCGAAGGACAATGCGACAGGCAAGGATCAGAAGATTACGATCACGAGTTCGTCGGGCTTGAGCAAGGAAGAGGTTGAGCGGATGGCGAAGGATGCCGAAGCTCATGCCGCTGAGGACAAGGAGCAGCGCGATGCGGTTGAGGCTCGCAATGGGCTGGATTCGCTGGTCTACAACATCGAGAAGATGTTGAAGGACGCTGGCGATAAGGTTCAGGAGTCGGATAAGACCGAGGTCGAGACTGCTTTGGCTGAGGCGAAGACGACACTGGCGGGATCGCCCTCTGCGTCTGAGCTGAATGCTGCCAAGGATCGTCTAACAACTGTGAGCCACAAGCTTGCAGAGGCGATGTACAAGGCTGCGGCAGCGAGCGCACCGACCGATGGTGCTACAGCTGCGGAAGGAACCACGGAAGAGCCGAAGAAGGATGAAGGCGTCATTGATGCTGAGTACGTCGATGTAGACGAAAAGAAATAAGTGTAATCCGTAAGGGCTGATTTGTACGTAAAGAAAGGTAAGGGGCGTTCCTGATGGGGTGCCCCTTCTTTTTATCGGCTTGGATGAAGGCGATTGGCGTGTAGAGTGCGTCTTATCACCGGAAAGGTGTTGCGGTGGACAGGAGCAAAGAGCAGGACAGATACGCGGATGTGCTTTGGCTGGAGAACCTGGAACTCAATCGATTCTTTGGAGGCAGGGCTATGACCGAGACGATGTGGAAGTGTGACCAGGTACGAGCGGGACAGCTGTACAACCGTATGATGTTCGACACACGGGAAGAAGCAGTGAAGTTTGCGCAGCGCATGCAGCAGATGGAGCCGGATCAGATGTTTTCGATTGAGGCGATTGAGGCGCGGCAGGTGTGGAACTAGACTTTTGACGATTAATTGGGAAGCGGTACAGGCAGTGGCGACGGTAGTTCTGGTGGTGACCAGTGCCGGCGCCATTGCTTATGCTGGGTTGCAGTTGCGGCACGAGCGGGCGTATCGGGCGGTAGAAAATCTTGAAAAGCAGTTGAGTTTCTTTCTGTCGGAGAAGTTCGTCGCGGTACGTCGCCGGTTGGCTGAGGCTCGACTGGACGAGGCGGGGTTGAAGCCGTGGACACTGGAAGATCCGCCGGTGAATGTGTTTGAGGTGCTGGACTTTTATGAGCATCTTTCGTTGCTGGTGAAGAAGGGGCATCTGGATATCTACGACGTGTGGCACACGTTTTATGAATGGGCTCAGCCGGTGTACGTAGATATGCAGCGCCTAATAGAGGATGAAGAGAGTGCGTATGCAGAGCACTATAAGGATCTACAGCGAATGATTCGGCAGATGGATGAGATCCAGATGACGAAGATGCAGAGGCAGAAGGGCGAGCACTGGGCGCTGTGGACTCCTGAACGGATTATTGAGCATTACAGATATGAACTGGAGGCGGGCGGGCGGCCGCGACGGGTGAGGCGGCGGCACCAAACGCAGGTGACTGCAACGAGGTTGAAGGATGCCGGAGGGGAATGAGATCCATCGATGGGCGGAGCGGCATGCAGCGGCGTTTGGCGGCCGGGCCGTGCGTGTGGATGGGCCGCAGGGACGGTTCCTGGACTCGGAGGTCATTGACGGCAGGAAGCTGCTGCGGGTGATGGCTGTAGGGAAGCATCTTGGATACGACTTCGGGAAGGACCGGATTCTTCATGTCCACCTCGGGCTGCAAGGAGACTTCACGGAGGGTTCGGGTCCGCTGCCTGCGGTGCGCGGTGCGTTGAGGCTGCGGATGTGGAATGAGGCGGCGGTGAAGAGGCCGGTAGTTCCTGGTGTGAGCAAACGGCATGCGTGGTACTCGGAGGATGATGGAACGGGCCATATTGCGCCGGAGAGTGTAGCTTGGGTCGAGCTGCGTGGGCCGATGGATTGCTCAGTGTACACGCAGGAGATGTGGGAGACGCTGCTGAAGCGGTTGGGGCCGGATCCGCTGAATGGTGATGGGCCGGAGAAGATGATTGCACGTGTCGGGAAGAGTAAGAAGGCGATCGGCGCGCTGCTGATGGATCAGGAGATCTCGGCGGGGATTGGGAACATCTATCGCGCGGAGCTGCTGTACCGAGCGCGGCAGAGTCCGTTTACGCCGGGGAATCAGATAGCGGAGACGACGCTGCGGTCGATATGGAAGGAGGCGGGCGTGTTGATGAAGGCGGGAATGGTGGATCGGCGGATTGTGACGACGAAGCCGAAGGATCGACCGCACAAGACGGGACAGGCGCTGAAGGAGGAGGCTCACTATGTGTATCGGCGGCAGGGAAGACCGTGCTTTGTGTGTGGGACGAAGGTACTGACTGAGGTGATGGCGGGACGGAACCTGTTCTGGTGTCCGGTCTGCCAGGCGGAAGCTAAGCGGGAAGAGAATTAGACGGTTGCAGCGGGATTCAGAGTGCGGACGAGCCGCGCTGTTGCAGAATGGATGAAGACTATGGCTACGACACAGACGAAAGACTATTACGGCACGCTTGGCGTGAAGAAGACGGCGACGACGGAGGAGATTCGCAAGGCCTTCCGGAAGGCTGCGCGAAAGTATCATCCGGATGTGAATCCGAACGACAAGAAGGCTGAGGAGAAGTTCAAGGAGATCTCCGAGGCGAACGATGTTTTGAGCGACGATAAGAAGCGGAAGATCTACGACCAGCTTGGTTTTTATTCTGACAACATCGATCCGGCTGCGGCGGAGGCTGCGGCGCGTGGTGGATATGGTGGGCAGGCGGCTGGTTATGATGGTCCGCAGAGTCGCGGAAGCGGAGGGCAGGAGGTTCCGTTTGACTTTGGAGGGTTCGATTTTTCGGACTTCCAGGCGGGACGGGGTGCTCAGCAGGAGTCGGCGGGTGGTTTCGGCGGAAGCTTCAAGGACATCTTCAGCGGGATGTTTACGGGCGGCGGGCAGAAGGGCTCGCGCGGGCCTCAGCCGGGGACGGACCTGGAGTACCAGGTGAGCGTGGACTTCTGGACGGCGGTGCGGGGCGGTGTGACGCGGCTGGAGATTCAGAGGCAGGAGGTTTGTCCAACGTGTAAGGGCAAGTCGACGACGGGCGGGAGCATCGAGTGTCCGGAGTGTCATGGATCGGGGCAGGTGACGCAGATGGGTGGGCGGATGAAGTTCAACATCCAGTGCCCGCGTTGCGGCGGTTCGGGGAAGGTGCAGAACTCGTGCCCGACGTGCGATGGCGAGGGCGTGGTGGTGAAGAAGGAGCAGCTGGAGTTCCGCATTAAACCCGGAACGCGCGACGGGCAGAGGATTCGGCTGGCGGGTAAAGGAAACGCCGGGACGAACGGCGGAGCGGCAGGCGACCTGTTTCTGATCATCAAGGCTGGAACGAATCCGGTGTTCACGCGGACGGGCGATGATATTTATGTAACCGTTCCGGTTACGATGACCGAGGCGGCGCTGGGGGCGAAGATCGATGTGCCTACGATCGATACGCACGAGGGCGGCGGACGGACGCAGTTGAAGATTCCGCCGGGGACGCAGACGGGGCAGAAGCTTCGGCTGCGCGAGAAGGGCGTGCCTTCAGCGGCGAAGGAGGGTGCACGCGGGGACCAGATCGTGGAGGTGAAGATCGTGGTGCCCAAGGTGCAGGATGAGCGGAGCAAGGAGATCCTGCGGGAGCTGGCGAAGCTGAATCCGGAGGATCCGCGGGAGGCTTTGTTCACCGGGGTTTAGGTTTGGTGATGATTGTTCGGCTTTTCCGTTGTCGTCTTCTCCATGAGGCTCTGGGGGTACCCCTCCCCCTGGGGGGGTGGGTATGGCTAAGTCTTTTGGTTGTGTGACTTACGTTTTTTGCTCTTTGTAAAATACTCATTTCAGATGGGTTGCGGGTAAATATTTCTTTCTAAATGGGTTAGGTGGTTAATAGGAAAGCCCCGGCGTTTGCCGGGGCTTTTTTATCTCTATATCCAGTATAGCGGTTGGGGGATAACTAGTGCGTCACGCGAATGTTCGCGTTTGGCGCGGGTTTTGGTGGGTTTGGGGGTTGACAGGTTTTGGGCGGGTTGAAGAGGACAGGCAACGGCAAAGGCAATATTTTGTCGCTTCGGCTTCGCCTTTCGCTCCGGCCTTCGGCAGAGTGGAGACCGCTTTGCGGCGGGGTTTAGACGCGAGGCTGAAGCCTCGCTGTACCTAGCTGCAACGGCAGAAGCAGATCCCTGCGGGATGACAAACAAAAGGACAGGCAACGGCAAGAGCAACTGCAACCGCAACCGCAGATCCCCTGCGGGGATGACAAACAAAAGGACAGGCAACGGCAACGGCAAGAGCAAAGGCAGAAGCAGATCCCTGCGGGATGACAAACAAAGGGACAGGCAACGGCAAGAGCAACTTCAACCGCAACCGCAACCGCAAGAGCAACTGCAATCGCAAACGCAGATCCCCTGCGGGGATGACAAACAAAAGGACAGGCAACCGCAACGGCAAGAGCAACGGCAACCGCAGATCTCCGCGGGGATGACTAGCAAAAGGACAGAACAGCGCAGGGGTGGAATAAGTTGCTTCCCTAATTTGTTTCGGCTGCTTAGACTGGCTGGTGCGCTCATGCTCCCATTCAAAGTGAAATCTCGCCGCTCTCTGGTCGTCGTTGGTGTGTTGTTTTTTGTCGGTGTTATCGCGCTGCAACTTACGTTGATGGCGCGGGCGAACTCCTGCACGTGGGACGAGGCCGACCATACCTATGCTGGATATATGCAGTGGAAGCATGGAGACTTTGGACTGAACGCCGAACATCCGCCGCTGCTGAAGTTTCTGGCTACGGCTCCGCTGTTGGATATGCCGCTGAAGATGCCTGTTTTGCAGGATCGTCTTTACCGGTTGCAGGAGGTGAATGGAGGGAGGGACTTTCTCTTTCAGAACGACGCGAACACGATGTTGTTCCGCGTGCGCATGGCGGCTTCGGTGCTTACGCTGCTGCTGGCTGTGCTGGTCTTTCTTGTGGCGCAAGAGATGTTTGGAACGGGGGCGGGATTCGTTGCGCTTGGTCTGATTTGCTTCGATCCGACGTTGCTTGGGCACTCCGCGCTGGTGACTACGGATGCGGGGCAGGCGTGTTTTATGCTTTGGGCGATCTACGCTTTTTATCGTTATATGAAGGCGCCGACGGTGTGGAGGTTGGTTACGGTGGGGTTGGTGGTGGGGCTTGCGCTGGCGACGAAACACAGTGCGGTGCTGCTCTTTCCGATGCTGCTGTTGCTGGGTGGGATGGAGTTTGTCTGGCGGAGGAAGTTCTCGGCTGGACTCTCGAATGGGCGTTCGGATGTTTCGTCGGGTGAGGTGGTTTCATCGGGTGGGTATGCTTCGCGTCTTGGCTTGGCGTTTCTTGTGATCTGCGCGATCTCGATCACTGTGCTGTGGTCTTCGTATGGCTTCCGCTTTGCTGCGCGTGGAGGGGGGCTGCATCTCAACCCTACGATGGCGGGGCAGCTTCATCGGGTTCCGAGTCCGTTTGAGGCGGAGGTGCTGGCTGCGTTTGCGAGAGGTCATCTGCTTCCTGAGTCGTATATCTATGGCTTCGGCCACGTTCTGTTCGAGTCGAGGGCGTTTCATAGCTTTCTGCTGGGCACGGTCTATCCTCATCCGGTCTGGTTCTACTTTCCGATTGCGATGCTGATCAAGTCGACGCTGACGTTTTTGATTCTGCTTGGTGTGGGTGTCTGGGCGGTGGCGACGGGGCGCTTTCGATGCTGGCGCGAGATTCTTTATCTGGTCGTTCCTGCCGGGGTTTATATGGCGTTCGCGATGGCGGGCGGGATGAACATTGGGGTTCGGCATGTTCTTCCTGTCTACGTGTTCCTGTCGGTTGCGATTGCGGGTGCGGTGTGGAAGTTGATTCAGGGGAATCGGCGCTGGTTGTATGCCGTGGTGTTGCTGCTGGTGTTTCAGGCGGTGTCGGTGCTGCATGCGTTTCCTGCGTATGTGTCGTATGCGAATGAGGCGTTTGGAGGTCCGGCGAATGTGCACAGGTATCTGAGCGACTCGAGCGCTGACTGGGGGCAGCAGATGAAGTCGGTGAAGCGATATTTGGATGAGCGCGGGATCAAGAACTGCTGGTTTGCTTACTTCGGCGAGGGCGTGGCGGAGTATAGCTACTACGGGATTCCGTGCAAGCCGCTGATTACTGCTGACTCGCTTTACTTTGATGAACCGCACGATGTTCCTGCGGCGATCGATGGGCCGGTGCTGATCAGCGCGGGTGCTCTTTCGGGGTTCGAGTTTGGGCCGGGGGCGTTGAATGCGTATGGGCAGTTCAAGGAGCTGAAGCCGACGGCGGATATCGACTTTGGGGTGTTTGTGTATGAGGGCCACTTCGAGATTCCGCTTGCTTCGGCGCTGAGCCATGTGCAGAAGGCGGGGCTGCTGCTTCGTGCGAAGGATGTGGCGGGTGGTCTGTCGGAGGCGCAGCAGGCGGAGTCGCTGGCGCCGGAGTCGGCGAGGGTGAACATGATGATGGGGCAGGCGCTGGATGCGAATGGAAGGCGGGACGAGGCGCGGCCTTACTACGAGAAGGCGCTTAGGTTGGCGAAGACGGTGGAGCCTAAGTTTCAGGTCTCGTATGTTGCTGGGTTGGAGGAGCGGCTGGGGGCGAGGTAGGGATTTTTGCGGGTGCTCCGATTTGCGGGTGGGGTTGTATAGGATGTGCTCAGCAAGGGGATTGTTTGGCGTTGGGATGGCGGGAGGCGCTAGACTTTCGGTAGGCGCGTTTGTTTTGGCAAGAGGGCTTGGACTATGGCGACAAAACGGAAGAGCAAGGGCGCGTACATGATCTCGTCGGTGGCGGAGATGTATGAGATTCATCCGCAGACGCTGCGCCTGTACGAGCGCGAGGGGCTGCTGCGGCCTTCGCGGAGTGAAGGGAATACGCGGCTTTATACGGATGAAGATCTGGAGCGGCTGGAGTTTATTTTGAACCTGGCGCGGGATTTGGGGGTGAATATCGCGGGGATCGCGATTGTGCTGCAGATGCGGGAGCGGATGGAGGAGATGAATCGGCAGATGCAGGGGTTCGTGGACTATGTGCGGACGGAGATGTTGACGCGGATGCAGCAACAGCAGGTGCCGGGTGCGGGGTTGGTTCCGATGCGGAGGCCGATGGTGGTGCCGTTGAAAGTGACGTCGGTGAAGGTGACAGCGGTGAAGGCGGGGAAGAAGAAGTAGGGCTTTCGGGAGTGCTCGGTGAGTGCGGTAGTCTGGAGGACTGTGAGTTCAAGGTTGCGGCCGCTTGGGATGGGCTTGTAAGGGCGAGATGAGTCTGGTGCTTCGGATGTTGTTTTGGGTTGCGGCGGTGGGGACCGTGACCTCTACGATCTACTGCCTGATGGTGTTGGCGGCGGCGTTGCGCTTTGGGTTGAGGCGGCGTCGGGAGGAGCGCGCGGGAACGGCGTTTCTTCCGGCGGTGAGCGTGTTGAAGCCGCTGCATGGGACCGAGGCTGGGTTGGAGCGGAGCCTGGAGACGTTTTTTGAGCAGGACTATCCGGAGTTTGAGCTGCTGTTTTGCGCTCGGCAGGAGAGCGATGAGGGGTTGAAGCTGGCGCGGGCTGTGGGGGCGCGGTATCCGCAGGTGGATGCGAGGTATGTGACATGCGGGGAGCCGCCGCCGGAGTTCCATAACGCGAAGGTGTTTTCGCTGGCGAAGATGGATTCGGTGGCGCGGCATGAGCTGTTTATTACCAGCGATGCGGATACGCGGGTGAAGCGGGATTATCTGCGGAAGATGGTGCAGAACCTGAAGGATCCGCAGGTTGGGTTGGCTTCGAGCATCTACCTGGGGACGACGGATGAGGGTATGGGTGCGGGGTTTTCGTCGCAGCTGGATGCGGTGGGGAAGAGTGTGGAGATGAGCTCGGGCGTGATGGTGGCGGACATGCTGGAGGGGACGAAGTTTGCGCTGGGCGTGACGATGGCGGTGCGGAAGGATTCGTTTCAGAAGGTGGGTGGGTTTGCGGAGTTGGGCAAGTATTACGCTGATGATTATGTGCTGGGGAGCCGGTTGGCGGAGATGGGGACGGGGGTTCGGTTGGCGTCGCATGTGGTGCGGCTGATGGTGCAGGATACGCCGTTTGGGATTTCGTTTCGGAATCAGTTGCGGTGGATGCAGAGTACAAGGAGGTCGAGGCCGTGGGGGCATCTGGGGTCGGGGCTTACGTTTGCGATGCCGTTTGGGTTGCTGGGATTGGCTTGGGGTCTGTTGAGTGGGCATCCGGATTTGGGTGTGGTCTGGCTGGTGGGGATGGTGGTGAATCGCTGGCTGCAGGCGGGG
>NZ_LMUR01000022.1:571774-590177 GCF_009765825.1 Granulicella sp. L60
GAGGGTGGAGGAGTAAAAGATGATGTCCTGCCGGACGGGCCGCCTGCTCGGCGGGAGGTCACTTCGTGACTTTTGTACCTGCCAAGCCCGTGCAGAAGGTATAGGTCCTTCCGCTGGTCGGAATCATGATCGTGCCGACCAACGGGAGGACCACCCGAAGGGGTATACAAGTCACGAAGTGACCTCCCGCTGAGTAAGCGGCCCGTCCGGCAGGACATTGTCTCTAGTGGTTAGTGAGGATCGTTTTGCCGCCTGCTGAGGCGAGGGTGTGGACGGGGGCGTAGGGCGCGAGATCCTCTGCGCGGGCGGTGGGGTTATAGGTGAAGAGGAAGACGCGGCGTGAGCTCTGCCAGAGCTGGCGGAGAGAAGACTCCGTCTCGAAGATCTTGGGGCAGTCGGGCCAGAAGCTGCCGTACCAGAGGCCGTTGACGCGTCCGTCGAGAAGGTGGACCTGCTGGCCGGTGTAGAAGATCAGGGTCGAGCCGGAGGTGAGTTCGCCGTCGAGCAGGATGAGGTCGTCGGCGTGCGGGTCGGCTTGCTGGGCGTGGTTGATGACCTGGGCGAGCTGCTTGGAGCCGAGGATGGGGTAGAAGCGGGAGAGGCCCTCGTGTGCGGCGAGGAGGGTGCAGGTCATGGCGGCGGCGAGGGTGAGGTTGGCGGCGTAGGTGCGGCCGGATCGGCGGAGGAGATAGCTGCCGATGCCGATGCCGAGCATGCTGAGGGCTACGGCGATGAGAGGGCCGCGGAAGAGTCCCATAGCGTCGCCGGTGAGGTCGAAGAGGTGGCCGAGGGAGAGGTTGTAGAAGCTGGGGTTGGCGGCGAGGAGGGTGGAGAGGTCGGTGTTGGGGGCGGGGTGGGGTGCGGTGACGGCGAACCATGCGCAGAAGAAGACGATGACGGTGGTGAGGGGGAAGAGGAGATAGAGGTGCCAGTTCAGGGCGCTCTTTTGGGCTTGGTGGATCTCGTAGTACACGCTGGATTCGCCGGTGGCGAGGCGGTCGGCGCGGGCGAGGAGGCCGGCGGCGATGAGGGCTAGGGCGGGGATGGCGGGAAGGGAGTAGTACTCCTGACGGTTGGAGATGGAGAAGAAGCCGAGGACGATGGCGGCCCAGAGGAGGAGGGCCAGGGCGGCTTCGTAGTTGGGTGGGAGAGTTGCGTTGTCGGGCGCTTGGATATTTGGGGGAGCTGGGGTTTCGGGATTGTGAAAGGAGAGCGGATCGCTGGCGCGATGGCCCACCTTAGCGACGGTAAGACTGTCGCGAAGATGGGGCACCCGGCTTTTAGTTCGGTTGGTTGCGTATTGTTTCAGGCCGCGGATGTGGTGTGCGACGGCGGGGGGGAGGAAGGTGGTCCAGGGCATGACCCAGATGGCGAGGTAGAGCCAGAAGAGCCAGATGGGGGTGAGGCCGTAGTCGTGGGGGATGCGGGTGGAGAGGAAGCGGGCGATGTGTTCGTTGTAGAGATAGAACCATGCCCAGCCTGAGGTGGCGGGGAGGCCTATGCCGGTGGGCATGGTGATGGCGGGGGTGCGCAGGGCGGCGAGGATGTGCCAGGGGGCGGCGATGAGGAGGAAGACGAGGATGCTGGGGATGAGGTGGAGTTTGAAAAGGAGGCGGAGTTGTTTGGTGATGGCGAGGTAGAGGAGGACGAAGGCTATGGGGAAGACGAGGCCGATGAGTCCTTTGGTGAGGACGTTCAGGGCCATGACGGCGGCGAAGGCCAGGCAGGGGATGAGGGGGGAAGGGGTTGGGATTTCGTTCTTTGTAGAAGAGGCGAAGGATGGGGTGTCCAGGATTTCTTGATTGGGAAGCGAGAGCGGATCGCTGTCGCGATTGCCCACCTTAGCGACGATAGGACTGTCGCGAAGATGGGGCACCCGGTTTTGTGGCTCTTTCTCTAATGCTTGATCTTTTGAGTGGAGGCGGTCGAGGGCTATGAGGAAGAGGTGGACGGCGAGGGTCATCCAGAGGGCGAGGAGGATGTCGGGGATGTAGAAGCGGGTGTAGAGGTAGGGGCCGATGGCTGTGGCGAGGGCGAGGGCGGCGTAGAAGCCTCCGCGGTCGGGATTTTTTGCGGGAGAGATGTTGGCGAAGAGGCGGATGCCGAGGGCATAGGTGGAGAGGAGGAGAGCGAGGACGCAGAGGGCAAGGGGGAGGCGGGCGGCCCAGTCTTTTTCTCCGAAGAGATGCATGGAGCCGGCGGCCATCCAGTACATGAGGGGGGGCTTGTCGAAGAAGCGGACGCCGTTGATGTAGGGGGTGATGTAGTCGTGGCGGTGGAGCATCTCGCGGGCGATCTCGATGTAGATGGAGTCGACGTCGTCGAGGAGGCCGGGGGTGAAGAGGCCTCCGATCTGGAGGAGGAACCAGGTGAAGACGAGGATGGCGAGGGAGCGTGGGCTCCAGTGGCGGGGTGGTGCGAGTTGCGGGGACGATTCTTGCACTGTTTTTGCTTATTCTGAAGGGCTATGTGGTTGAGGTTCGCGTTGCTTGTTGGGTGAAGGCTAAACGGTTCGTGCGGCACGAATCCTGCAGTTTTTTGTATGAATCCGCTAAGGCTGGTCGGCGCTATCGGTGCTCTGTATATGGTGGCTGTCGCTAAACAAATACAGGGGTCCTTCACTTCGTTCAGGGTGACGACTAAACGTTCAGGATGACGACTAAAGACGACAGCCCAGACGACAGAGACGACGGGACGGACGACAAAGACGACAGCAGACTCAAAGTTGACTCAAAGACGACAACACCGACAAAAGTTAGCGGACCTCCTGTGTTGAGACAGGGTGGCTTGGATCGTCCAGCGGGCGGTCGGTGAAGAGGGCTTTGCCGGAGGTCTCGTGGAGGAGGATTTTGTTCTCGCCGAGGAGGTGGTCGATGTCGTCGCGCTTTTCGAGGGGGACGAAGAGGATCTTGCGCGGGCCGTGGCCCCAGGCGGTGAGGAGGTCCTGGTTGGAGAGGAAGATGTGTGGGGCGTCGGGGAAGGTGCTGCCGAAGATCATGGAGCTGGAACGGCCTTCGACGAGGGAGACCTGGCGGCCGAGGTAGAAGGGGATGGAGGAGCCGTAGGACTGGTCGCCGTAGAGGAGGACCTGGGTGTTGGGCGGGACGCTGCCGTCGGCTTCGAGCTGTTGGATTTTGGCGGCGAGGTTTTGCGAGGAGAGCATGGGGCCGAAGCGGGCGAAGGCGATGTGGGCGGCGAGGAGGAAGACGGTGGAGGTGAGGGCGATGGTGATGGTGGAGGCGAGGTGTCGACGCTGTTGACGGAGGAGCCACGCGGCAGTTGGGCCGAAGAGGAAGGCGAGGGCGGCGAGGGTGGCGGGCAGGCGGAGGGCGGCGAAGGAGGGGCCGGTGAGGTCGAAGAGGTGGGACATGGAGAGGGTGTAGTCGCCGACGTTGCGGTGGGCGAGGAGTTCTCCGATGTCGGGGACGAAGGGGAGGTGGCGCGAGGTCCAGAGGCCGTAGACGAGGGTGATGGCGACGCCGACTCCGATGACGGTGAGGGTGGCGTGGCCGATGGTGATGGCGCGGCGGGAGGCGGGGTCGGAGGCGTAGGTCTGTTCGGCGCGAGTGAAGGCGGCGGCGAAGAGGATGAGGAGCGGAAGGTAGGCGGGGAAGGTGTAGTACTCCTGATTGGTGGAGAGGGAGAAGAAGACGAGGACGAGGGCGCTGAAGAGGCCGAGGAGGAGGGTGGTCTGTTGGGCGGGGGTGGCAACGCGGACGAGTGGGGTGCCTGCGGGGGCGTCGGTTTGGCGGCGGCGGAGCTCGTAGACGAGGAAGCCGATGAGGGCGAGGAAGACGGTGAAGAGATAGGGGATGTGGAAGCCGTCGCGGAGGACGATGCCGACGACGACGACGGCGAAGGGCTGCCAGAAGAAGGTGCGGTCGCTGGGGAGCGGGTTGGCCTGATTGTAGCGGTTGAAGGCGGCGATGGCCTGGCGGACGAGGGTTCCGCAGAAGAGCGCCCAGGGGAAGAGCCAGACGAGGTGGAGGGTCCAGAAGAGGTAGCCGGGGAGCTTGTTGTAGTCGCGTGGGTAGCGGCGGCCGAGGAAGCGGAGGAAGTGCTCGTTGACGAAGTAGAACCAGAAGAAGCCGTGGCCGTTCATGCCGCCGGTGTTGCGGAGGCCGGCGAGAATGTGCCAGGGGGCGGCGATCAGGAGGAAGAGGAGGACGCCGGTGAAAGGTTTGAGGGCGCGCCAGTTTTTGTATTCGCCGGTGAGGACGAGGTAGAGGATGGCTGCGCCTCCGAAGAAGACGAGGGCTACAAGGCCTTTGGTGAGGACGGCAAGGGCGAGAGCGGCCCACATGATGTAGGCGTGCAATGTGTCTTTATGTGATGAGCTTGCGGTGCTTTTCTCGTGTAAAGGTTGAAGAAAAGCGTAGAGGGCGACGGCGAGAAAGAGGGAGAGCAGGACTTCGGGGATGAAGTAACGGGTGAAGAGAAAGACGCCTGCGGAGGTGAGGATGGAGAGGCCGGTGTAGAGGGCGGCGCGGGAGTTGAAGGCGCGTTCGGCCCAAAGGAATCCGAGGATGGCGAGGAGGAGGACGCCGATGGCCTGGGGGAGGTGGGCGGCGAAGGTGTTGAAGCCGAAGATGCGGAAGCTGGCGGCGACGAGCCAGTAGGGGAGCGGGGCCTTTTCGAGGTAGCGGATGCCGTTGACCTGGAGGGTGACGAGGTCGCCGCTGAGGGCCATGTGGCGGGCGGCGTTGGCGTGGGTGGCGTCGGCGTCGTCGAGCATGGGCGGTGCGAAGAGGGCCGAGAAGAAGATGATGAGCCAGAGGCCGGTGAGGATGAGGAGCGCGGTGGAGCGTTGGGGTGTTCCGCGGGAGAGTGTGGCTGATGGCTCGGAAGTTATTTCAGGAAGAGTTTGGTTGATCATGAGTTCACAGGGCTGTCTTAGGATAAATCGGTTCGGATGTAGATTGTGCGCGAAGTGAACGGGGTGCACAGGCTTTCTGCCGGATGGGATGTAATCTGCTAGGTGGCGGAGATTTTCTGCGCCTGAGGTGACCAAAGAATAATGCCTACGTTTGCCGCGGTAGATATCGGATCGAACTCGTGCAGGTTGAAGATTGCGTCGGTGCAGGTGCACCGGTTGAAGACGCTGCATGAAGACCGGGAGGTGACGCGGCTGGGCGAGAGCGTGTTTCAGACGGGGGTGATCTCCCCGGAGGCGATGGCGGGGACGATTCGTGCGCTGAAGCGGTTTCACAAGGCGGTGCAGCTGCATGTGGTGGATAAGGTGCGCGTGGTGGCGACGAGCGCGATGCGGGATGCGAGGAACGCGGCGGCGTTTACGGAGTGGGTGAAGTCGGCGACGGGATGGAATGTGGAGGTGATCTCGGGGCTGGAGGAGGGACGGCTGATCCACCTGGGGGTGGTGACGCATGAGGTGGGGGCGCGGGGACGGTGCATGCTGATCGACCTCGGGGGCGGGAGCTGCGAGGTAACGTTCTCTGACCGGGGTCGGATCAAGTCGATGGTGAGCATGCCGCTGGGTGCGGTGCGGCTGCAGGAGGAGTTTTTACAGACGGACCCTCCGGCGAAGGAGGATGTGGCGCGGCTGAAGCAGTTTATCGACCGTGAGCTGCGAAGGGCGGAGAAGAAGCTGGGGACGCCGCGGGTGGGGCTGGTGATTGCGACCTCGGGGACGGCGGCGGCGTTGGCTGAGGCGAGTGGACATGTTCGCAAGGGACGAGTAGGGAAGAAGACGCTGGCGAAGAAGAGGCTGGAGCGGGTGGGGGCGCTGACGGCGGATACTCCCGATGTAAGGAAGCTGGCGGACAGGCTGGCGAAGATGGACAACGCGACGCGGGAGGCAGTGCCGGGGATCGGGCCGAGGCGGTCGGAGATTATTGTGGGCGGGTCGCTGGTGTATGCGAGTCTGCTGGAGCGGATGGGGCTGAAGGGATTTCGCTACTCACCGCTGGGGCTGCGGGATGGGATGCTGGCGCAGATGCTGGCGGAGGTGGACCTGAGGACTTCGGTACACCAGAAGATTGAGAGTGAGCGGTGGGCGGGTGTGCTGGAGGTTTGCGAGCGGTACGGGATTGAGCAGAGGAAGGTGGAGCCGGTACGGCAGCATGTGGTGGAGCTGTTCGACGCACTGGCAAGGGTGCATGAGCTGCCGGACGAGTATCGGCTATGGCTGGAGGCGGCGGCGATGATGCAGGATGTGGGGAAGTTCATGAACCACCAGGGGCACTATCGGCATACGCAGTACATCATTGCGAACTCTGAGATCTTCGGGTTTTCGCCGGAGCAGAGGATGATTGTGAGCGCGATTGCGCGGTACATGGGGAAGAGCAGGCCGGAGCCGATGGACAGGCCGCTGCGGTCGATTCCGGTGGAGGAGCATGTGCATGTGACGCGGGCGGTGGTGCTGCTGCGGCTGGCTGTGGCGCTGAACCAGGACCGGGCGAGCGCGGTGCTGCAGATGAAGGTGCATGTGTATCCGAAGCGGGTGCTGCTGGATCTGGTGCCGGGACGCGGGGGGGCGGAGCTGGAGGCGTGGTCGCTGCGGAAAGAGGCGGATTACTTCCGGGAGATCTTCCGGCGGGAGCTCTTCGTCGAGGTGGCGTAGAGGGCGCGGACGGTGCGGGGGTCGAGCAGGCCTTGCAGGGTGGCGGGACCGCGGGTGAGAACGAGGCGGGCGAGCGAGCCTTTGCGGAGACGGACTTTGGCTGGGGCGGGTGAGGTGGTGGGGACCAGGAGCGAGCCGAGGAAGGTGGTGAGGTTGGGGTTGTGGCCGACGACGAGGAGGTTCTCGCGGTCGGAGTACTGGTTGAGGAGCTGGTGGAACTCTTTGTAGGTGGCCTCGGGGGCGAGGGCGGTGGAGTGGAGGATCTGGGCCTCGTAGCCGGTCTCGGTGCCGACGAGGGATGCGGTCTGGAGGCAGCGCTTGAGGGGGCTGGAGATGATGAGGTCGAACTGAATATTCAGCGCGTTGAGCACGTAGGCGAGCTGGAGCGAGTGCTTCTTGCCCTCTTTGTCGAGGGGGCGCTTGAGGTCGAGGATGGGATTGGCGCGGCGTGTTCCAGCGCTTGCGTGGCGGAGGATATACAAATTCATAATCTATTCACATTCTAGCGCAGGCTTGTTTCTGGGTTGTGTCTTTGTGATTAGGGTTTGGGGAATTGTTTTTGGGTAGGGGCGGCTGGTGAGGTTGGCAAAGGTGGTTCATCGACGTAGGCATTTTGATGAATCAGATATGGATCGCTGAGACATCTATTGCTAGGGACATCAGACTCAGGTTTCTTCGAGGTATTCATGATCGAATCTTCTGACTTTCGGAGTACGAAAGTGCCGCTCAGCCACGGGGCTGGCCGTATACCCGTACTCGGCTTTGGCACCCTGATTCCCGACGCAGCCGTAACGAGAACTGCGACCAAGGATGCGTTGGAGGCTGGGTTCCGGCACTTCGATTGTGCGGAACGATACCAGAACGAGCGTGAGGTGGGCGAGGCGTTACAGGCAGGGCTTGCCGCTGGAGGGATTGCGCGTGAGGACATCTTCGTCACAACTAAGTTGTGGAATACCAATCATCGGCCTGAGCGCGTGGAACCGGCCTTCGAGGCAAGTCTGGACAGACTCAGAATCGACTATCTGGATCTCTATCTCATTCACACTCCGTTTGCGTTTCAACCGGGGGAGGAGCAGGATCCGCGGGACCAAGACGGTAAGGTCATTTACGACCGCGATGTGACTTTGCTCGATACGTGGAGGATGATGGAGCGTCTTGTGGACGGTGGCAGATGCCGGGCCATTGGTCTGTCTGACATCACGCTAGAGAAGCTGTTGCCGATCTACGAAGCGGCGAGGATTAAACCGGCGGTGGTCCAGGTGGAGTCGCATCCGTATCTGCCGGAGACGGAGCTTCTGGAGTTCTGCAAGGAGAAGGGTATTGTGCTTCTGGCGTTTGCGCCTTTGGGTCATGGAATGAAGCCGGGGCTAATCGAAGATCCGGTGATCACGGCGATCGCCTCACGAGTTGGAAAGACTCCGGCGCAGGTGCTGCTGGCTTGGGCGGTGCAACGCGGCACGGCTCTGCTGACGACGCCGAAGAGTGCGGATCGGGCGAGAGAGAACTTCAATATCTCCGCTCTTCCGGATGATGCGTTTGACGAGATTAGTCGCATTCAGACGAGACAGAGGCTCAATGACGTGGTGAATACCGGTAGTCCGGGGTTCATTCCACGGGCTATATCAGCATGAATGCTCAATGACGACTGGAGTGGTCTATGCAGGATGTGCAAGAAGATCAGAACCGTGACGCACTGAATGCGCATTGGCGTGCGTCGGCAGCGGGCGATGTTGAGGCGGAACACGATATCTACGATGACGATGCTGTCTGCGACTATCCGCAGTCGGGCGAGCGGATCTTGGGGCGAAGGAACTTGCAGGCGTTGAGGAGTCACCATCCGGGAAAGCCGTCGGGGTTCGATGTGAAGCGAATTGTTGGGAAGGGTGATCTGTGGATTACGGAGTACACCATCATCTACCAGGGGCGACCGGCGTATACGGTGAGCATTATGGAGTTTCGCAACGGCAAGGTGGTGCATGAGACGCAGTACTTCGCGGATCCCTTCGAGGCTCCGGCGTGGCGGAGTCAGTGGGTTCAGCGGATGGCGTGACTTCGGCTTCTCGCTAGGTGATTGCTAAGAGGAGCGTCTCGCGTTACTGAAGGTTGGGGTCTCCGAACCAGCGGTGTATGGACTGTTCGGCTCCGGTAGTGTCGAGGTGCGTGTCGGTTGCCCAGGCTACGAATCCGTCGGGACGGACGAGGAGCGCTGCAAGACCTTTCTGGTCTTTTGCTTGTGAGGCGAGGTATTGCAGCCGGTCTTGTCTGCCGTTGCATAGGGCGTTCAAGGATTCGTTTGCGGTGAAGTCGAGCAGTAGGCCGTGACCGTTCTGTAGGTGGGTTCCGAGGCGGCTTTCGTCTTCTAATTCGAAGTCCGGGGCGCTGCGGCCGACAAGTGGATGGGCTTCGCCGAGGTCGTAGTGCATGGAGACTCCGGAGATCTTTTCGATGAAGTAGTTGGTGCCGTCTTTCGTGGCGATGAGGTCGCGGACTACGGCGGCGATGGCTCTCGCGTGTGGGTCGGGCTTGATGATGGCGACCTGTGCGCGGGTCCAATTCAGAACCCACTCGCCGATGGGATGGCGCTCGGTGTTGTAGGTGTCGAGCAGGTCGTGTGGCGCCCATCCCTTGATGGTGGCTGCGAGCTTCCATCCGAGGTTCATCGCGTCGCCGAGGCCGGTGTTCATGCCCTGGCCGCCGAAGGGGGAGTGAACGTGGGCGGCGTCTCCAGCGAGCAGGACGCGGCCTTTGCGATACGAGGTCGCCTGGCGTGCGCGGTCGGTGTAGCTGGTGGCTACTTGTATTGACTTTATTTTTACGTCGGTTACAGAGACATGTTGAAGCATCGCTTGAAGGTTTTCGAGGGTGATCTCGGAGGTTCGATCGAAGCGGCCACCGTCGAAGTCGACGACTCCGATGCGGCCGGGAGCGGGTCCGTGGGTATACAGGCCGCGTGGTGTGAGGTTGAAGCCGGGTGCGAGTTGGTGGAGGTCTTCGAACTCGACGATGGCCATGTAGCCGGTGAGTTCGGGTTCGGTGCCGTCGAACTCGAAGCCAGCTAAACGGCGAACGGTGCTGCGACCGCCATCGCAGCCGACGAGCCACTTTGCGTGGAATTGTTCGTCGCCTGCCTGCACGGAGACGCCGTCGGCGGTTTCGCTGAAGGCTGTGACTTCATGGCCAAGGCGGATGTCGGCACCGAGTTCTTTGGCGCGATCGGCGAAGACGTTTTCGAGGGCTTCGAGGCTGACCATGCCTCCGCCGACGGAGGGGCCGGGGATGATCCACTTCTGGTTGGAGAAGTCGAGCCTGGAGGCGTCGAGCATGATGCCGGCGAAGTGACCGGCGAAGCGTGGAGCCGAGGCTGGCGGTGTGCTGCCGTCGCCTTTGAACTCCATGCCGGGGCGTTCGCCGCCCATCCAGCCGAAAGATGCGGCTTTGATGTCTCTGAGGAGGCCGCGTCGATAGCAGGCTTCGGTCGAGGGAAAGTTGAGTCCGCGTGCGCCCATCCATCCACTCTTGAGCGGGGTGCCGGGAGTTTGATTTTTTTCGAAGAGCAGGACGGATGCGCCTGCGAGGCGAAGCTCACTGGCGAGGAAGAGTCCGACTGGGCCGCCGCCCGCGATGATGACGTCGTAGGTCATGGTCGTGTTCATACGGAGTTGTACGAAGTTGATTCGGTCGAGGTTCCGGAGTTGCTTAGAGTGGTGGTTTGTTGGGGTCGTGGTGGAAGATGCCGGGGTCGGGCTCGTCGAGGGATGGGGTGGCGGGTTCGGGGTTGGGGATGGGGTCGCTCGGGGGGATGGTGGCGGTGGGTTGATCCCATGGGCGGTTGGCTGGGTAGGGAGCCGGTGGTGGTGGGGTGGGGCTGACGATGGGTCGGATGGGGAGGGTCGATGGGGGATCGATGGGGTACTGGAGTGCGAGTGAGGTCTCGACGCCGCGCTGCCAGAAGCGGGTGAAGAGCATGATGAAGAGGCCGATCTGGGTGAGGATGAAGGCGGGCCAGACGCGGGGCTGTCCGAGGGTGTGGAGGGAGATGCGACCGGTGATGAAGACGGCGGCTAATCCGATGAGGGCGAGGAAGAGGAAGATGGGCCAGGCTTCGGCGAAGTTTGCTCGAAGGGTTCGCCAGGCGGGCTTGAGGGTGCGGCGGACGCGGCGGTCTGGTTTGCCGTTGCTGCGGAGGCGAAGGCCGAGTTGGACGGTATAGACCTCGACGAGATCGAAGTAGAGACGGATGACGGAGGCGACGAGGAGGATGAGGATGCTGACGACCTGGGTGGCGAGGAAGGCGTGGAGGCCTACGGCGTGCTTGTCGACGTGGTCGGCCCATTTGGTCTGGAGGAAGACGAGAGGGCCGAGGATGATGCCGGAGACGAGGAGGGTGAGGATGGTGATGCGGATGAATCGCCAGAAGTAGAGGAGGCCCTGGTGGAAGAGGGTGCTGAGGCGGGCGGGGGATTTGGTTTGGAAGCAGAAGAGGACGCCGGGGACGAGGAGGAAGTAGACGATGAGGTAGAGGGGCGCGCCGAAGAACTTGTCGGTGGTGGCGCCTGCGGGGCCTTCTTGAAAGCGGTCGGGGATTCCGGAGAAGATGCCGAGGTCGAAGCCGTTAGTGAGGCGCTGGGAGGCGAGGGAGTGGGCGGTGATGCCGGCCAACTGGCTGTGAAGATGCAGGGAGAAGAGGAGCGCGAGGCCGAGGTTGAAGACGTAGGCCCAGAGAAGCGCGGGGAGGCGGAGGAGGGTGAGGGAGAGGCCGTGGAGGAAGATGTTGCGGCGTTCAGTCATGCGGGACCTCGGTTATTTTTTGCTCTTCTTGTTTCGGTGCTGTGGTTCGCTGTTGGCGGTTCGTTTGAGGTGCTCTTTTTCCGGACTGGTAAGACAACCGCAAGACAACAGCAGATCCCTGCGGGATGACAAACAAAGGGACAGGCAACGGCAAATGCAGCGGCAACAACAACTGCAACAACAAACGCAGATCCCCTGCGGGGGTGACAAATAAAAGGCAAACAACGGCAACGGCAACGGCAAAAGCAACGGCTAAGCAGGAGCGGAGGTGCGGTTAGACGATCCAGGAGGCTAGTTGTCCGGCTAGTTGTTGGAGGCTTAGCCAGATGTTGGTGAGTTTGCGTGCGGGGATGTAGTTGGCGTCGGTGGTGATGCTGTTGTTGAAGAAGTTTGTGTCGAGAAGGATGACGTGGTCGGGGTCGACCTCAGCGGAGATGACTTTGGCGTTGCGGGTGTAGGTGAATTTGGTCCAACGGTCTTCACCGTTCCAGTGTTCGCGGAGGCGAGTGCCGTCGTCGAAGACGATCTCGACGGTGACGGGGAGGATGAAGTCGCCTTTGCGGTGGATGTAGACGGTGGAGAGGTAGGGGGTGTTCTTCTTGTCCTTCCCGCTGGGCTCGGGGAGCCACCACTGGACGGGGTCGGAGTTGATGCTGTCCACGGTGTAGTCGAGGACCTGGGTGCCGTAGACGGCCTGGTTGAAGTAGGGGCGCAGGCTGGAGATGGGTACGACCTGTTGGGCTACGGGCGAGCTTAATGCTGAGGACAGACCGGGTTGCGCTGTTGAGAGGGCGGGCTGCGTCGTCTGGTTGGAGGCGTTGAGGACGGTGCCTCCGACGGCGGTGGCGCGGCCGTTTTTGATGGCGACCTCTTCGATGGTGCGGAGGAAGTCTTCTGTGGTGGGGTGGGTGAAGCGGAAGCGCATGAAGTAGGTGCGCATGGCCTCGTCCATGGTGTCGCGTCCGATGATGGACTCGAGGGTGGCGAGGAGGGTGGCGGTCTTGCCGTAGGTGACGCCGCCGTAGGACTGGCTGTCGCGGAACTTGAAGGCCCAGCGGGTGACGGGGTCGAAGTCGGGTTTGCCGGTGTACTCGAGACGCTCGGCTTCGTAGTCGCCGGCGTTGGCGTAGTTGCGGTCTATGACTGAGGTGTCGCGGCCGAGGATGGCGCCGAGGACGTTGACTTCGGTGTAGGAGTTGATGCCTTCGTCGAGCCAGGCGTCTTCGAACTCGTTGGTGGCGACCATGCCGTACCAGTACTGGTGGCCGAACTCATGCTCGGCGGTGAGTTCGGTGATGTGGGTGGGCTCGTACCAGGAGGTGTCGCCAGTGAAGAGGGTGGGGTACTCCATGCCGCCGATCTCGGAGCCGGGTTCGGGGTCGATGACGGTGACGATCTTGTAGGGGTAGGGGCCGTAGCGCTGGTCGAACTGGGCGAGGGTCTTGTGGATGATGTCGAGGTAGCGGGGACCGGCTTTGGGATGGGCGGCGAGGGCGAGGACGTGGATTTTGACGGGTCCCATGGAGGAGAGATAGACGCCGTCGGTGATGGTGAAGTTGGGGCTGGCGGCCCAGGCGAAGTCGCCTACGTCTTCGGCGTAGAAGTTGAGGGTCTTGGTGCCGGCGGGAACGCCGTTGGTGAGTTCGGCGGTGGGGACGCCGCTGGCTCCGACGATGTAGCGGGTGGGGATGTTGAGGGAGACGTGGAAGGTGGCGAAGTCGGAGAAGAACTCGGTGGTGGAGTGGTACTGGTGGCAGTTCCATGCGCCGTGCCAGAAGACGCCGGGTTTGGGATACCACTGGCCGCCCATGATGAAGTCGCGCTTCCAGCCGTTGCGGGCGATGGAGAGGGGGAACTGGTCGTGGAAGGCGAGGTGGAAGGTGATGGAGTCGTTGGGGGCGAGGGGGTGGGGGAGGGTGATCTGGGTGACGGTGTGGTCGTTGGCGTTGCCGTCGTCGGGGGCGATGAAGCGCATGGAGGAGGTGAGGTCGCCGTAGCCGTCGGCGTCGATGTGGGAGATGGTGATGCTGCCGCGCTTTTCGTCGGGGTAGTCGTTGTCGGACTCGTTGTCGCGGATGCCGCCGTTGTAGTGGGTCTCGCTGGTGAAGGAGGACTCGGGACGGAAGGCGTTGAGGTAGAGGTGGAAGGGGACGGTGGTGAGGGTCTGGCCAGTGAGGTTCTTGTAGGTGATGGTCTCGGTGGCGTCGAGGGACTTCTTATCGGTGTTGATCTTGGCGTCGATGGTGTAGTCGACGACGCGGGTGGAGAGGGGTTTGCCGCCGGGGGAGTTGGTGGCGATGCTGGACTGGGTATGTGCGGCGAGCGGGGCCAGAAAGAGGGTGGCGGCGGTGAGAAGGCGGAGACGCGGCATGGAGGGATTGTAGCGTTGGTTTTGATAATGCGGAGGTTTTTATGTTTGGGGCTATGGATGATGTTGTGGGGCTTGCCAGAGTTCGGTGGTGAGTAGGCCGGCGAGGGAGTGGTGTTGGGCGATGCGGGTGAGGCCGGCGCGGGTGATTGGGGTGGCGTGGTCGGGGAGCTTGTTAGTGCGAAGGCCGGTGAGGATGCGGAAGGCTAAGTACAGGGTGCGGATGAGGAGTTTTGCGGGGAGGCGCATGGGATTGCTGGTGGGGATGCGGAAGTCGGAGATGAGCCAGAGGGCGTTGGGGGCTAGGTGCGGGGTGATGCGGGTGATGAGGGCTTCGAGATCGGGTTGGGTGAGGCAGTCGAGGAAGAAGTGGGTGACGACGAGGTCGTAGGGTGGGTGCGGCGGGGTGAAGGTGAGGGCGCTGGTTTGGTGGGTGCGGAGTCGGGTTTGGGTGTTGGGAGATGCGTCGGCGCAGTTTTGGCGGAGGAGGTGGAGCATGGCGGCACTGGTGTCGACGGCGTCGGCTTGCATGTATGGATTTTGGGCTAGGAGTCGGGCGAGGAAGCGGCCGTCGCCGTCGCCGAGGATGAGGGCGTTCTTTGCGTGGGTGAGGGCGGGTAGGTGGTGGGTGCGGCAGCGTTGGAGGATGGGGCCGAGGGTGAGGTGCTCGAGCCAGTGATAGGGGCGGGCTATGGGGTCGAAGTTGGGTTGGGTGGCGGGTTTGGCTAGCTGTGCGGTCATCGCAGTAGCCATAGGAGGGGGGTGAGAAGAGCGAGGTCTGCGGAGGCTCGGAGGGTGATCGGGGAGAGGGTGTGGCGGAGACAGTGGAGGATGAGCAGGAGTGCGGAGGAAAGTGCGGCTGCGAGGGGAATGGCGTAGGTGGGTTGGTGGAGGATGGCTGATGTGAGGCCGGCGGCCACGATGATTAGAGACAGAAGTGGAAGGTGGCGGAGGGCGATGCGGGTGATGGGGTGGGCTTGGGGATAGGTTGGGGGATAGATGCTGATGTGGTGGGGATCTTCGTGCTCCCAAGCGTAGATGAAGAGGCAGTTGAGGCTGCAGACGGCACTAAAGAGGATGGCGGAGGGAAGAAGTGCGAGGCGGAGGTTGGGGCGGTTGCCGACGGTGGGGATGAAGGTGGCGGCGGCGAAGAAGATGCCGACGGCGATCTCCTTTGGGAGACGATGGTCGCTGGCGTGGATGAGGATGAAGTAACCGGCGAGGAAGACTCCGAGGATGAGGTAGAGGTGAATGACTGCGGGTCTTAGACGCGGGAGAAGGAAGGCGAGGATGGTGGAGGCGGCGACGATGCCGGTGAGGAAGATGGTGCGATGACGGTGGTGGAAGAGGTGGCGGGCTTCGAGGTGTTCGGTGGAGAGTGGGGCGGAGAAGAGCTGGCGGGCGTCGAGGAGGCGGTCGGCGGCGTAGAGCATCCAGACGGCAAAGAACATGCCGAGGAGGCCTGCGGTTGGGAGGGTGAGGTGGATGGTGCGGGCGACGAACCATGTCCAGAGAGTAGCGACGGTGGGGGCGTCGAGGGAGAGAAGATGCCAGAGGCCGAGTGCGTGGGTGGGTTTGGTGATGCGGGTGGTTGTGGGGCTGGCTGGGGTGAATAAGGCCATGTACTCATTCGAGCATGTTTCGTTCTTTGATCCAAATCGGATCGACCTGCTCGAAGGCTATGGCCTGCCGGCCGGGCCTCCTGCGCGGAGGGCGGTCACTTCGTGACTTGTATACCCCTTCGGTTGGTGCTCCCGCTGGTCGCAATCTAGAGTTTTCTCGCCGACTAAGGGGCGGCTACCCGCGCAGGGTGTCCGCCCAAAGGAATAGGTTGATGCGCCCTAGCAGGCTTTGGCTTCGGTGGGGAGTTCCTGGCCGGTGATGAGGGAGCGGCGCTTGATGAGGCGTTCGGTGAGGCCGGAGAACCAGATCTCCCAGGGGAAATCGTAGTAGCTGGAACGGATGCGCCAGCGGACGGGGCGGTTGACGACGAAGGCGACGAGGTTATGGAACCAGTTGTCCTTCGCCTTTTTCTTTCGCAGCTGATTGTTGAGCAGGAAGTAGTCGAGCATGCGATTGAAGCGGCCAAGCTCTTCGCCCTGCAGCCAGGGAAGGAGGTTGACGCCGAGGGGCATCTCTCCCCACTCGCGCAGGGACTGGGGCTCGGGTACGTCGAGGGTGCGGAGCTGCGGCCAGATGGGGATGCCGGGATAGGGGGTGAAGATGTTGGGGGAGAAGTGGACGTTGTTGAACTTGCGTCCGATGTCGGTCATGGTCTGGATGGTGATGATGCGGTCGGCGTGGGTTTCGCCAGGGTAGCCGAAGATGAGGTTGAAGGTGACGCGGATGTTACCGATGGCGGCGCGGCGTGCTGTCTCGTACATCTCGTTGACGCGCTGGTGGCGCTTGTTCATGAGCTTGAGGACGGACTCGGAGGTGGATTCGGTGCCAAAGCCCATGTAGGTGACGCCGCTGGCGCCGAGGGTGCGGATGTCGTCTTCGCTCATGCGGCAGATGAAGTCGGTGGAGGCCTGAAAGGTCCAGGTGAACTTGACGCCGGAGTCGAGGATGCCCTGGGCGATGGCCATGGCGCGCTTGAGGTCGACGGGGAAGTTGGAGTCGAGGAGGGCGATCTCCTGGATGCGGTATTTTTTGACGAGGGTGGTCATCTCTTCGACGACGCGTTCGGCGGAGAGGGCGTTGAAGCGGCGTTTGTAGAAGACCATGTCGGTGCAGTAGTTGCACGCGTAGGGGCAGCCGATGCTGGTGGCGTAGGGGAGTTTGCGGATGCCGCTGACGCGCTCGTAGGCGTCGAAGTCGGACATGTCGTAGGCGGGGAGGGGGAGGTCGTCGAGGTACTCGACCTTGCGGTCGGGATTGTGGGTCTGGATGACGCTGGTCTTGTAGGAGATGCCCTGGATGTCTTTGAGGGGGAGATTTTGTTCGAGGGCTTCGGCGACCTCGCAGAGGGTGATCTCGCCTTGTCCGCGGACGACGATGTCGACGTATCTTTCGGCGAGGGTCTGGTCGGGGAGCAGGGTCGGGTGCCAGCCACCGAAGATAACCGTCATGTTGGGCATGAGCGCCTTGGTGGCTTTGGCTACGTCGATGGCGCCGCGGATCATGGGGCCGGTGAGGACGGAGATGCCGAGGCAGAGGGCTCCGGGGAGCTCGTCGAGGACGCGCTGCTTGTAGTTGGGTTCGATGGCGGCATCGATAATGACGGGCTGGAAGCCTCTTTCGCGGAGGGTGGACGCGAGCGCAAGGAGGCATAGAGGGGGACCGAGGGGGGAACCTTCGTAGGGTGGATAAAACAGGACAACTTTGCCACGCATGCCGATGTTCCCCTTATCGCTACCGCAGAGGTCTGCTCTACAGTGACCTTTGCTGAGGTCAGCATAGCGAAACGGACGGGCGAGAATGTCAGGGGAATGTCAGGGTTTTGTCGCTTTGTAAGGATGTGGATATAAAGAGCTGCGGCTTAGACGTCCTGGGAGTGGTCGGCGGGGATATCTTTGCCGGACCAGATGGTCTGCGAGGTCCATGGCTGGGGTGGATGGGACCAGAAGGGATCGTCTGGGGGAAGGCCGAGGGGGAGCCAGGCGGCGCTGCAGAGATAGAGGCTGCCGGTGGAGATGTAGGTTTCCCCGAGTGAGGGTTGATGGCCGGCGAGTCCGATCTGCAGCCAGCCTTCGGGGGTGAAGGTGCCGACGGGATCGAGGGTGCGGTGCATGACGGCGGCAAGGGCGCCGCGAACCTGTGGGGATGTGATGGCTTCGGGCAGGAGGTGGCGGCGGGCGGCGTCGGCGAGGAGGTGGAAGGCTCCGCAGCGGTAGGTGATGGAGCGGCCGATGGCGGGATAGGTGCCGTCGGGGGCGATGAGGTGCTCCTGGATGGCGGCTTGGCGCTGGGCTCGCTGCTCGATGGCGGGGCGGAGGGCGGACCATGAGGGGGATTGGTCGGCGAGGGTGTCCATGAGTTGGAGGAGGTAGGGATGGATGACGAAGCTGTTGTAGAAGTCCCAGTGGAAGTGGGGGCCGTCGCCGTAGGTTCCGTCGCCGAGGTACCAGCTTTGAAGTTCGCGGAGGGCGTAGTCGACGCGCATGCGGTCCCATGGCTGGCCGAGCTTGAAGAGGAGAGCTTCGTTAAGGGCGGCGAAGAGGAGCCAATTGTTGAAGGGAGGCTGCACCTGGCGTTGGGTGATGAGGGCTTGGGCAAGGCGGTGTTGGGTGGTGGGGTCGAGTTTTTTGAGGAGCTGGTTCGGGGCGCGAAGGATGGCGAGGGCGAGGAAGGAGGAGTCGACGAGAGTTTGGGAGGATTGCCCGAAGTGCATGGCGTCGGGCGAGGAGGGATCGAGGGCGGAGGTGATTCCGGCGAGGGCCCAGGTGCGGTAGCGGGTGCGGAGGGTGGTTTCTTGCGGGGTTTCAGTGGCGGAGGACTCCAGTTCGAGCCAGGGGGCGATTCCGGCGAGAAGACGGCCGAGGGCTTCGAGGTGGGTGCCGATGGCTCGGGCTTCTTTTTGGTTGGGTGCGGCTTCGACGGGCATCTGCTGGCGCAGGGTGCGGTCGTTGAGGGCTTTGAGGACGGGATCGGAGACGCGCTGTAGCTGATGGATCCAGTAGGGGCGGTCTTGCGGGGGGGCTGTGGGTGTGGGTTGGATGGGGGTT
>NZ_LMUR01000022.1:590319-692301 GCF_009765825.1 Granulicella sp. L60
GGGGAGGGTGGCGGCGGCTCCTGCGGCGAGGGTGCCGAGGAGGAAGTGGCGGCGGTTTGGGTTGGGTTGGTTGTTGGTGGACATGCGTTGACGTGATTGCTAGAGAAGGATAGGCAGAGGCAGCAACAACTGCAAAGGCAGCAGCAGATCCCTACGGAATGACAAACAAAAGGGCAGGCAAAAGCAACGACAATCGCAACAGCAAAGACAACCGCAGATCCCCTGCGGGGATGACAACAATGGGACAAGCAACGGTAAATAACGAATTACAACAACCGCGATGGCGGGACGACAGATGGGTTAGGCGGTGACGGCGGACTCGGTTTGGGATTCGATGCGGGTTTGGTGGGCTCCGGCTACCCATAGGCCGGGGTCGATGTCGGGAAAGACGCCGTCACGGCGTTCGATCTCGGCGAGGCGGCCCTCTTCTTCGAGGTGGATGCTGCCGGTGGCGTCGAAGCTCTGCCAGATGGCCTTGATCTCGTTGAACTGGTCGTTGTGGGTGAGGAAGCGGATCTCTGCGTAGTCGCGGGCGGCTCCGGTGGTGATGAGGAACTGCCAGTCGGAGGATTCGAGGAGCAGGAGTTCGCGGCAGAGCTGCTGCATGATGCGAAGGCCCTGGGCGGAGTTGCGCCAGTGGCCGGCGGTGCAGACCTCGCGGGTGTACAGCTCGGCGGGATAGATGTGGGTGTAGGTCCAGGAGGTCTCGGGATTCATCCAGACCTGGTTGTTGCCCTCAGCTCCCCAAGAGCCTTCGTGCATGGCGATGAAGCCAGCACGAGGATATTTTTCGAGGTATTCAGAGCAGCTGATGAGCTGGATGCCGGTGTTGTAGTCGTGCAGATTGCGGGCGATGGCTTCGAGCCAGTAGGGGCCTTCGAACCACCAGTGGCCGAAGAGCTCGGCGTCGAAGGGGGAGCATAGGATCGGCGGGATATTGTCGTTGAAGCCGGACTTGAGGGCCTCGTAGACGAGATGGACGAAGTGGGCGGCGTGAGACTTGGTGCGCTCGATGGCTTCGAGCGGGTAGTAGGGCTGCTTGTCGCCCATGTCGACCTTGGGGCCGGTAACGCGCCAGTAGCGATGACCGCCGGGCCAGCGCTTCTTGTGGAAGTCGAGATAGACGCCGTCGCCTGGATACCCGGTGTCGCCGGACCAGACCTGAACGCCGGTGCGGGGGTCGCGGGGGAAGATGGTGGTGGCGAAGCGCTTGTCGGACGCGCCGTCGGGACCGTGGTAAGGACCATCGACGTAGTAGGGCTGGTAGAGCGAGCGGTAGTTGGCGTGGGTCATGCGCTCGGTCTGCTCGTCTGTGGGGACGGCTCCTTTGAGGAGTTCGTACGGCGAGGGAACGCGATGGCCTTCTTCGACGAGGTGAGTATCGACGAAGAAGAAGTCGATGTCGGATTCGGAGAGGGCCTGCTCGACGCCGATGCGGTTGAAGCCGGGGGGCGTGGGAGTGCCGTCGGCGTTGGAGACAGGGTAGTTCCAGAAGCCGGCGGGACGGTAGCCGCACTCAGGTGCCCAGATGCCCTTGGGGTGTTTGCCGATGTGGCGGATGTGGGTGGAGACGGCGGTGCGGATCTGGGCGCGGACGCTCTCGTCGGTGCCGAGCAGAGGCATGTAGCCGTGGGTCGCACCGCAGGTGATGATGTCGATGAGGCCGATGTCGTTGAAGTGGCGGAAGCCGGCGATGATGCTGCCGTTGAAGTGATTGAAGTCTTCGAGGGCCTGGGAGAAGAAGCGATGCCAGAAGCGGGCGGTCTCGGCAAGATGAGTTTCGCCGGACTGGATGAAGAAGGCCTCGTCTTCGCGTGCGGCTACGATCTTGCGGGTGACGTAGTTGGGGAACTCGGCGATGAAGACAGGGTGCGAGAGCTGCTCGAGGAGGATGGGGGAGAGATTGAGATTGCAGTTGAAGCGGATGTTGTCGCGCTCAAGATTTTTGAGGACGCGGAGGAGCGGAAGATAGGTTTCGGCGGCTGCTTCGTGGAGCCACTCCATGCCATGGGGCCAGGTGCCGTGGTTGACCACGTAGGGAAGATGCGCGTGCAGGGTAAAGGTGAGGAATCCTGCTGGGCGGGACGCGTTATCGACCGATGCCTTCGTCAAAGCGGAGTACCTCATTTGGAGATTTTCGGTAGGGGCAGCATGTGCCACGTCTGAGCGGGCTCTGCTGCGTCGAGTTTACACCAGCCTGAAGCGGGCGCCGTTCGCGTCTAAAAACTCCAAAGATAAACCTTCCGGTTCAACGCTGGAGACGCTGTTAATAGCTTTGATGCAAAGAACGCGCTTACTGCTGCGGAAGATTTGCCGGCCTAGGTTGAAGGTCGGGATTGGTGGTGGTGGTGTCGTTGTCCTTGACTGGAACTTTGAAAGACAGAGTGTTGGTGAGGTGGAAGCGTACGAGGGTTTCGGCTGGGATCTGGACCTGCTGACCGCGGGTGATCGTGTTGACGCCTGCGCCTGCACCGCCTCCGGCTGCGGCTCCGATGGCTGCGCCTTTGCCTCCGCCGAAGATGCCTCCGAGGATGGCTCCGACGGCTGCGCCTCCGCCTACCTTCTCGGCGGTGTTGGCTCCGCGGCCCTTGCCCTGAACGCTGTAGGGCTCGGTGGTGATGGCCATCTTTTCGCCGTGGCGATTGAGGGTGGTGAGCTCTACGGTGAGGAGCGAGCTGCCTTTGTAGTGGGCGGCCTCCTGCACGGCGGAGACGCGGCCGGAGACGGGCGTTCCCTGACGGACGGCGACGAGACCGTCGACCAGGACGTCGGTGGCAAGGACGCCGGTGAAGGTGTCACCCTGCTGGGTGGTGGCGCTGTCGAGGGTCTGGGTGATGCGGACGGGAAGGACGGTGTCCGGAGTGAGGGTGATGTTGTGGAAGGCCGGGGGTGGTGGAGGTGGTGGCGGTGGAGGTGGCGGCGGCGGGAGTTCCTGCGGGGGCGGCAGTGGAGCTGCTGCTGCTACTTCGGCGGGCGGAGGTGGTGGAGTCGGCTGCTTACGGACTACCGGGGCGGGCTTGGGTTTGGCGACTGGCGTCTTTTTGGGTGTGACGGGGATTGGTGGCGGAGGTGGGGGCGGGATAACGGCGGCGGTTGCGGCTGGCGTGGGCGGTTGGACGGTGAGGTTGTTGACGACAGTCTTGATGCCGGGGACCTGGGAGGCGTCGGCTGCGGCGAGGGAACGGGCGGCTTCGTTGCTTACGGTGCCGTTGAGGGTGGCGATGCGAGTTTGAACGGAGGACTGGATTGACTCGGCGCTGAGGGCGCCGTCGGAGGCGATGCGGCTTTGCAGGGCGGCGGTGAGGCTGGCGTCGTCGGTCGGCGGGGCGGTCTTGCATCCAGCGAAGCCGAGGACGAGCGAGAAGATGGCGGCGGCCATGATGACGCGGGGCGCGGAGGGAGATTTTTTGTCGTGCATGGTGGTTCCTTTCGTGCCTGGAACGATCTCGTACTGCGAACACTCTAAATGACTAGAGTAATAAATCTGATGTTGCGTTGAGGGAAGGTTCAGAGTGGAGGTGCTCGCGCGCCACGAGTTATTGATTCATAGGGAACTGACTATGGGGCTTTGAGGCTAAGTTCTGTCATTGAATATGACGCAGCGGAGGATGGAAGGTGACAGATAAGTGTGGACGGCGAGTTGGATGGAGGAGATAGGTGGGAAGATCTACGGATGGGCGACAACAGAGTTGAATGTGGGCGGATTGGGAGGTTGATGGGAATGAGTTGGGGTTGGCGCAACCTAATTTGATACGCGGGCATCTTCTCCAGAAGAGTATTTGTGTGCGGTAGGGCGGAATATGAAGCTGGGTGCCGGAGCGAGGTTTCAAGCTTTCGTCTGGCGCCACTGAAGTGTTCGAATTTGAGATATAACAGCGGAGGAAGCAGATTCCGCATTTGATGCCTGAACAGGAGAATGAGCATGTCCGATAATGACAACGATAGCGGCGTAAGTGGATTGGGATGGTTTCTTGCGGGACTTGGTGTAGGCGCGCTGGTAGGGGTTCTGTATGCGCCCAAGGCCGGTAAAGAGACACGCGAGGATCTGGTAGCGAGTGCTCTGGATGCGAAGGATCGGGCGGCGGTGCTGGCGCAACAGGCACAGGACCGGGCCGCAGACTTGACAGCGCAGGGTAAGCAGCAGGTAAACGAGTATGTGGACCGCGGCAAGGAGTACTATGAGCGCGGACGGACGCAGTGGTCCCAGTATGTCGAGAAGGGCAAGGGATTGGTGCAGGAGCAGCATGATAAAGTTTCCGCTGCCATCGACGCGGGTAAGGATGCGTACGCTAGCTCGACGGGCGAGTCGCACACATAACGATTGATTTCGCAGCAATGGCCCGGTCAGCCTCTTCGGGTTGGCCGGGCCTTATGATTGTTGCTCAGAGTTTTTCTGGAAGATTTCTGGGAGAGAAGAGACGATATGGAAGCGATACGGATCGTAGGAATTTGGATGCAGGACCCGGACTCGCTTTCGTCCGGTAACTCGAAGCTGCTGATGTTCTTCGTGGGGATGGTCGCGGTTGCGATGACGGGTCAGGCGATTGCCCTGATCGTGATGGCGATTGGCGCGGCGAAGGCGAGGAAGCGTGGGCTGGAGATCGCGGAAGAAGTTCGCGCGAAGGCGATGCCTATCTTCCACGATGCGCATGAGATGATTCGCGACATGAGCCCGAAGATCAAGGTGATTACGGAGAACTTTGTGGAGACTAGCCATGTGGTGCGGGCGAAGGCTCAGGAGTTCGACGTGACCGCTGCTGATGTGAACGCGAAGACGCGGGCGCAGGTAGCTCGGGTAGATGGCATCGTGACTTCGGCTTTGAATACGACTGCGGAGATCTCGGAGGCGATTCAGCGTGGCATCAAGATTCCGGTGCGCGAGGTGTCGGGTCTGCTCAATGGGCTGAAGGCAGGGCTGGATGTGCTGGTTGGACGGGCGAAGGGCTTTGGCTCCGAGCGTACGAGTGCGCGCAGGGATGTAGATCAGGGCTGGTAATTTTTCGAACAGTTTTTATAGTAAGTACGGGTTAGATAATCCAACCACCTCCGACCACCTCGTCTTCCTGATAGAAGACGGCGGACTGGCCGGGGGTGATTGCACGTTGGGGCTCGTCGAAGAGGGCGCGGACGGTTTGGTCGTCGACGCGGGAGAGCGTGGCCATGGCCGGGGTGTGGCGATGGCGGACCTTGATGCTGACGCGGATGGGGTCGGTGAGCGTGGGGATGGAGATCCAGTTCAGGCGGTTGGCGCGGAGATCGCGGGAGAGGAGATCTTCGTCGGAGCCTACGGTGACTTTGTGGGAGTCGGGATGGATGGCGAGGACGTAGAGCGGATTGACGGAGGTGAGGCCGAGTCCTTTGCGCTGGCCTACGGTGAAGCTCTGGATGCCTTCGTGGTGGCCGAGGACCTCGCCGGTGGTGGTGACAAGCTCGCCTGAGGTGTCGGGGAGGTCTTCGCCCTGCTCGTCGAGGTAGGCCTTGAGGAAGGTGTTGTAGTCGCCGCCGGGGATGAAGCAGATCTCCTGGGAGTCGGACTTTTGCGCGACGGCGAGACCGGCTTCGGCGGCCATGATGCGGACGGCGGGCTTCTGCATCTCGCCGAGTGGAAAGAGGGTGCGGCTTAGCTGATCCTGCGTGAGGCCGAAGAGGAAGTAGGTCTGGTCTTTGGACTTGTCTTCGGGGCGGGCGAGGATCCAGCGCTGACGGGTTTCGTCGAAGTGATTGCGGGCGTAGTGTCCAGTGGCTATGCGGTCGGCGCCGATCTGGCGGGCGGTGGTGAGGAGCTGGTCGAACTTGAGGTGGTTGTTGCAGAGGGTACAGGGGATGGGGGTGCGGCCGGCGAGGTACTCGGCGACGAAGGGCTTGACTACGTCGGCTTCGAAGCGGTCCTGCTGGTTGACGACGTAGTAGGGGATGTCGAGCTGCTCGGCTACGTGGCGCGCGTCGTAGACGTCGTCGATGGAGCAGCAGCGGCCCTGGACGGCTTCGGGCATGCCTTCGTGTCCGGCGAGGCGGCGCTGGTTCCAAAGCTGGAGGGTGAGGCCGACGAGTTCGTGGCCCTGGGAGCGCAGGAGTGCGGCGACGGCGGAGGAGTCGACTCCTCCGGACATGGCGACTGCGATCGTGTTGTTGGGCTCGGTGGGCACGCTGTCTTCTATTTTCGCAGATTTCGGGTTTTGGGATGATTTTGTCCTGCCGGATGGGCCGCCTGCTCGGCGGGAGGTCACTTCGTGACTTGTATACCCCTTCGGGTGGTCCTCCCGTTGGTCGGCACGATGATGATTCCGACCAGCGGGAGGACCTTTCCTGATGATGATTGCGTGACCGGTATACGCGTCACGAAGTGACCTCCCGCTGAGCAGGCGGCTCGTCCGGCAGGACATGGTCATTTAAGGGCGGTGCAGCTGTGTGATCTTGCCGTCGTGGGCGAGGATGACGACGCTTGCCATGTTGATGAAGAGGCCGTGCTCGACGATGCCGGGGGTGTCGCTGAGCTTGCGTGCGAGCGATGCAGGATCGGGGATCTGGCCGAAGTGGCAGTCCAGGATGTGATGGCCTTCGTCAGTGATGAAGGGACCGCCGGTGGGCAGCTGGCGTACGCTGACGGTTGCGCCGAGGGCTTCCATCTCTTTTTTGACGAGGGGTTGCGCGAAGGTGATGACCTCGATGGGTACGGGGAACTTGCCGAGGACGGCGACCTGTTTGCTGGAGTCGGTGACGATGACGAGCTGGCTGGAGGCGGAGGCGACGATCTTTTCGCGCAGCAGTGCGCCTCCTCCGCCTTTGATGAGGCAGAGTTGAGGATCGAACTCGTCGGCTCCGTCGATGGTCACGTCGATGTGCTGGACCTCTTCGAAGGTGGTGAGGGGAATACCGAGGCTTGAGGCGAGATCGCGGGTCTGCGATGAGGTTGGGATGCCACGGATGGCGAGGCCAGCCTTGACGCGTTCGCCGAGGAGACGAACGGCGTAGGCGGCGGTGGAGCCTGTGCCCAGGCCTACGATGTTGCCGTCGCGGATGAAGCTAAGACTGGCGAGTGCGGCGGCTTCTTTTTCCTGATCGTTGGCCATGACGCGTATCTCCTGCGAAGTAGGTTGCTGTTGCCATGATATTCGAGTCGCCGGATGGGCGTGAGGGATGCGAAATAAAGCTGAGCCTCAAACACTTTTTTGCGGTAGAGTAACGACATCATTCTCAAATCTATCTGTGGCGTTTGGGTGCGCGGTTGCCGCGTTATCTGAGTTGCGATTCTTCTTTATTTCCGGTGGCTCTATCTTCCGGTAGTTGGGCTTCCTCTTTTCGGTTGTCCGATTGCTTGGCTGTTAAAGACGCCGTGTTGAACGAAGTGCAATTTCACTGGAGTCGGTCGGAGGAGTTGGATGGGAATTTCGCGGCGGGATTTTCTGATGCGTGTTGGGCAGGCCGGTGGGTATGGCGCTGCATTTGCGACGATGCAGTCCTTGGGACTGATGCCGATGAAGGGTGCGCTGGCGGAGCCGATTCAGGCGATGGCTGGGTCGGGCACGGGTGTGAAGGTCGTGGTGCTGGGCGGAGGCATCGGCGGACTGGTTTCAGCGTACGAGCTGAAGAAGCTTGGATATGAGGTGACGGTGCTCGAGGCACGGGAGCGTCCGGGTGGGCGCAACTGGACGGGGCGTGACGGCACGGTGGTGGAGTTCGTGGATGGGACGAAGCAGAAGATCAGCTGGGAAGATGGCAACTATCAAAATCTTGGGCCGGCGCGGCTGCCGAGTACGCATTGGACGATGTTGGGATACTGTCGCGAACTTGGTGTGCCGCTGGAGGTGGAGATCAATACTTCGCGTTCCACGCTGCTGCAGAACGATAAGGCGAATGGTGGAATGCCGGTACCGCAGAGGAAGGCGATCAACGACACGCGCGGGCATGTGTCGGAGTTGCTGTCGAAGTGCGTGGCGCAGGGTGCGCTGGATGCCGACGTGAGCAAGGAAGATCGCGAGCGGATGACGGCGTTTCTGAAGATCTATGGTCCGCTGGATGCGCAGGGGAAGTATGTAGGGTCGGACAGGGCGGGTTTAAAGACGGCTCCGGGTGCGGGCGGACAGATGGCTGTTCCGGAGGCGCCGCTGGATATGCGGGTTTTGCTGGATGAAGACTTCTGGGAGGATCTGTTTGTCGAAGAGGACTGGGATTGGCAGGCGACGATGATGCAGCCTGTGGGAGGTATGGACCGGATCCCGTATGCGTTTGCAAAGTCGCTGGGGCCGATTGTGCAGTACAGCTCGCCGGTGACGGAGATTCGCAAGACGGCGAAGGGCGTTCGCGTCTCTTATACGCAGGACGGTTCGAGCAGGCAGGTGGAAGCTTCGTACTGCATCATCGCTCTACCGTTCTCGATGTTGAAGAAGATTCCAAATGATCTTTCGCCATCGTTCAAGAAGGTAGTGGAGGAGAGCAAGATGGGCGGCGGCTATAAGATCGCGTGGGAGAGCAGGCGGTTCTGGGAGCAGGACTACAACATCTATGGCGGACTGTCGTACCTGATGGAGGGGCCGAGTCCGATATGGTATCCGTCGTCGCGGCTGATGCACCCAACGGGGATTGTGGTATCGGGTTACGACGACGAGGTGGATAAGCCGTTTTACAAACTGACGATGCAGGAGAAGTTCGATGCTTCGCGAGCGTCGATGGAGAAGATTCACCCAGGACATGGCAAGGAGCTTAAGAACCCTGTGTTCTGCGGATGGCGACGGGTGAAGTGGAATGAAGGCTCGTGGATCGGCAGCTACGGTGGAGGGCCGAGTGGATACGATGTGATTATCCAGGCGGATGGGCCTCTCTACTTCGCGGGCGATACGGCAAGCCATGTGGTGGGGTGGCAGGAGGGTGCGGCGCTGAGTGCGCGGCGAGCGGTGGGTATGATCAGCGAGAAAGTGAGGATGGCGAAGATGTCCGGTGCCGCAGATGGTGCGGTGATGAGCTAACGATTTTTTGCAAGCAGACAGGGAGAGATGGATGACGATGAAGAAGATAGTGATGGCGGCGGTTCTGGTGTCTGCCGCGTGTGGGATGCAGGCGCAGGTTGTGGTGAAGCATCTGCAGCCGAACGAGAAGTCTCCGATTGCGAACGGCGTGTGGGCGGGAGATACGCTTTATTTGAGCGGACAACTGGCCTCTCCGGTGACGGCTGCGGATGCGGCGAAGGGAACGGCCGCTGTGTATGGCGACACGAAGACACAGTCGTTGAGCGCGTTGAATAAGATTCAGGCTTTGCTGAAGGAGCAGGGGCTGGATATGAAAGACGTGGTGAAGATGACGGTGTTTCTGGCAGGGGATCCGGCGATGGGAAACAAGCTGGACTTTGCCGGGCTGCAGGGAGCGTATACACAGTTCTTCGGGACGACGGATCAGCCAAATAAGCCGGCTCGCAGCGCGTTTCAGGTTGCTGCGCTGGCTGCTCCATGGGCTCTGGTTGAGATTGAAGTGATTGCGGTGAGAGGGAAGTAATTTTGCGAATCATTTCACGCGAGCTGGACTTGTTGTGAGGCGAGATCTCTTTGTTGTGACGTATAACGCTTAATGGATCAATGAGAAAGAGCCAGAGGCTGAGAAGCTTCTGGCTCTTTGTACTTGCGACAGATTAGTCCTGAAGCCGGAGAGCGTGGACGGTGTCGACGTCTCTCTGTCTTCTTACTTGGTGAGGTGCTGCCAGGCGTCGTAGGTGAAGATGCCGACGATGCCGGCGGTCATGGCTGCCGCGGCCACGCCGAGGACGCGGACGAACGGTTGAATTTGATTGACCTTGCGGACGATCTCGGTCTGGACTTGCTGCTCGTGGGTCGGGGCTTCGCTGAGGAAGAGCTGATCTTCTTCGTAGCGGGTCAACTGGCCCTTGTAGGCGAGGAGCGCGAGGAAGCAGGCCGCAATTGCCGCCCAGATGATCAAGAGAATGGGTAGAACGCTCATAGGGGTTTCCTCCACCCTGTGACAGGGCTGATGAAATCGGAAGGCTGCGCCCTCTGATGAAACGGATGTGTTTGCTCAGAGAACCGCAGGTCGTCCGCCGCCATCATACTCTCTGTCAAGGAGCACGAGACAGCTATTTCCGGGAGGGATAAGGCTCGACAGCAGCGCGGCTCGTTAGTGGCGTGAGGCCCAGTGGATGGCGATGGCGGCGATGACGGCGACAGTGGAGACGACGGCGCAGAGCATGATGACGATGAACCAGGATGCGCGTCTTTCGGCCTGTGGGGAGGGCTTGGTGATGCCCATGGTGTTGATGAAGGCGTTGGCGATAAACTGCAGGATCTTCATGCTTTCTTCTTTCGTTATATGGGCGATGATAGCAGGGGTTGAATTGCTGAATCGGATGGGTGTGAATTGCATCTATAAGTCAGGGCTTGCCGCGACGGTGGCTGGCGCATACACTTAAAGATGTCTGAAGAAGACAAGGAGATCTGCCGATGGCTACTGCAACCGTTACCCCCGAAGTTGTTGTTGGGACACCCGCTTCGACCACGCCTGTGACTCTGACCCCTGCCGCGATTGTTAAGGTTCGGGAGATTATGGCGACACAGAGCCCGGTACCTGCGGGTCTTCGGATTGGTGTTGTGGGTGGTGGATGTTCTGGATTCCAGTACTCGATGTCGTTCGAGAACCAGAGCGGCATGATGGACAAGGTTTATAAGTTCGAGGATCTAAAGGTGTTTGTGGACGCTACCTCGGCAATGTATCTGAGCAACTGCACGGTGGACTATGTGGAGACGCTTGAGGCTGCCGGGTTCAAGTTCGAGAATGCCGCGGTGAAGTCGACCTGCGGTTGCGGTTCGAGCTTCAGCGTTTAGTTTTAAATTGCAGAAAAAGTCCCTGGCTGGTGCCGGGGACTTTTTTGCGTTTAACGGGTGTTTTTTGAGGGTGTTTTGGGAAAAGACCTTGCTACGCGGTGGTTTTTGGGTGGTGAGTTGTGGTGATTCGTGTGGTGGTGATGGTCTTTTGGCAGGCGTCTTTTGTAGGCCGAAAGATACGCCACGGTTTCAGGTTTATTTTTAGGGGGTTGCTGCGAGGGTGGTTTCGAGGTCGAAGGCGAGGTATTAGGCACTCTGTTTATGGATTACGGGTGTGATTGAAGTTGTGCCGCTTCAAAGATTGGGCTATCCGGTTTGCTGAAGACAGGCAAAGGCAGAAGCAGATCCCTGCGGGACGACAGACAAGGGACAGGCAACGGCAAGGACAAGAACAACCGCTGATCCCTACGGGAACAAACAAAAGTACAAACAAAAAGGACAGGCACCTACAACCGCAGATCCCTTGTGGGGATGACAAGCGAAAGGTTTAGGACAAGAGGGCGGGTAGCTCGTCGAGAGATTTGCGAAAGGCTTTGGTGTCGCCGAGGACGCGGCCGACGATGAGGGATCCTTCGATCTGGATGATGGCTTGTTCGGCTCTCTTGCGGGCCTCGGCGCTGGGCAGACCGCTCTCTTTTGCGATGTCGGTGAAGGCTTTGATCCAGGCCTGAAGTGCGTCTTTGAGGGCGCCGGCGAGTTCGGGGCTGCCGCCAGCGAGGGAGAGCACCTCGAAGGCGCAGGGAAGGGTGCCGTCGTCGTAACAAGCTCGCAGCTGCTCGATGGCGGTGCGAAGTTTTTTGCGGGGATCTCCCGGCTCTTTGAGGGGCTCGAAGACGTTCTGCCGCAGCCATGCGTGCGTTCCCTGGGCTACCGCAAGTGCAATCTGCTCCTTTCCTCCGGGGAAGCGGTGGTACAGGCTCGCCTTCTCGAGTCCGGTCGCCTCTGAGAGGCGTGCGAGGCTGGTTCCTTCGAAGCCGTACGTACGAAACACTCCGGCAGAACGGATGAGGAGCTGCTCGTCGCTGATGGTCGAGTGCGCCATGTTGGATCTCCCTTCGCTTCGACTTTCTTCGTTCCCGCTTCTTTAGAGTATCCCGATCGTTCGTTCGCTTCATTTTCGAGGGACAGTGTCAATAAGCAAAGAATCTCTGAAACTTTACCGATCGTTCGGTATCAAACGGGATGAGTCAGAAGTTGAGGCTTGCAGCTCAATCGAATCAACGAGGAGAAATTTTATGTCGCGTCTTTCCGCTATCGATCCAAATGTTGCAACCGGTAAGGCAAAGGATCTGCTTACCGCTGTCCACGGCAAGCTCGGAATTATTCCAAACATGACGAAGGTGATGGCAAACTCGCCTGCTGTGCTGGAGGGGTATCTGGGGTTGAGTGGTGCGCTGAGCCACGGTCTGCTGGACGCCAAGACGCGGGAGGAGCTTGCCCTGGTGACGGCGCAGGAGAATCATTGCGATTATTGCCTCTCGGCTCATTCGGCTATCGGGAAGATGGTTGGGCTGACGCCGGAGCAGATTGGCGAGGCTCGCAATGGACATGGACAAGATGCGCGCATTACCGCTGCGCTCACGTTTACGCGTCGTGTCCTGGAGACTCGTGGAGAGATAAGCGATGAGGATCTGGCTGCGGTTCGCGCGGCTGGTTTCAACGATGGTGAGGTGGCGGAGATTATCGCTCACGTTGCGCTGAACGTGTTGACGAACTACTTCAACAAGGCGGCGCAGGTGGAGATTGATTTTCCGAAGGTTTCGTTCGCTAAGGCAGGCTGACGATTGGTTGGGCCGCGTGGCCCGCGTATCGGAGAGAGCTTCTCCGGTGCGCGGCCTGCGAAGCTTAGTGGCTTACGGAAACTTTGGCTGGTGCTTTGAAGCTCTTGGCAGATGCGATAGCTTACACTCAAGCCACATGCTCAACCGGGGCTATGCCTATACCTCCATCATCAGCAGCAAAGATCATGGACGAACCCTGCTCTCGCACCTGGCAAGCCTTTACCCGCACTCAACCCTACAAGCCTGGCAACAAAATCTGGACAACGGCGAAGTCACCGTCAACGGCGTCATCGCCAACGGAAGCGAATCGCTCACTTCAGGCCAAACGCTTGTCTGGAACCGTCCCCCGTGGATCGAACCAGACTCTCCTCAGCACTTCGAGGTTTTGTTTGATGACGCCCATCTGTTGGCCGTCAACAAACCCAGTGGGCTGCCGACCTTGCCCGGTGGCGGCTTCATGGAAAACACTCTGCTGCGCCTGGTGAAAAAGCAAAGCCCCAACGCAAACCCTGTCCACCGGTTGGGCCGAGCCACTAGCGGCATCGTCCTCTTCGCCAAGACACCGCAGGCGGCCTCGAAGCTAACTGCAGACTGGAACACACTCAGAGTTCAAAAGGTCTACCGGGCGCTGGCTCAAGGCGTTGCACAGCAGGACGCCTACGAAATTCTCACGCCTATCGGCCTCGTCCCGCACCCGCTGATCGGTTCGGTGTGGGCAGCCAGCCCAAGTGGCAAGCCGTCGAAGTCATTGGCGAAGGTGGTCTCACGCACGACAAGCACCACTACATTTGAGGTAAGCCTATATTCAGGCCGCCCTCATCAGATCAGAATCCATCTGGCATCTATCGGCCATCCGCTGGTAGGCGATCCTCTGTATGGCTTGAGCGGCCAGCCTCTCGAAGATCTCCCCGGCCTGCCGGGCGATGGAGGATATCTTCTGCACGCTCAATTTCTAAGGTTCCAGCACCCCATCACCGGAGAACAGATCGATCTTGAGGCAGCTCTGCCGTCGGGATTCGCCTTGCATCTTTAGGTTCACGCGGAGATCAAATTTAGATGGCCGTTGAAAGCTGTGCGATCACGCCATTCGAAATTCTCATAAAGCGAGTTTCGTAACACTTCGATATGGGTGGTTGAGGGAACACACGCGCCGATCTTTTCTGCGCTGCACGGATAGATCCCCTGACGTCGGCTTGTGGGTGGTCATTCGCGAGAGCGTTTAGAGCGTTGGGTTTGATTGTCGGTTGTGGCTGGGGTGAGGAGTGATAAAGGCGTGCTGCGCGCACGGCGCGATCTGCCATCGAGGCAGACGCGCCCTTGGCGCCTATCTTGCTAGTGGTTGGCGCTAGTGATTGGCGGAGGGGCCGCCGGCTGGTTTGAAGCTCTTGGTGAGCAGGACGATGGGGGCGGCGACGAGGGTGATGACGCCGATGATGTGGAAGCAGTCCATGAAGGCGAGGAGCTGGGTCTGGGCGTGGAGCTCGTTGTAGACGCGACCGTAGGCGGCGGTGACGGCGTCGGCAGGGGAGAAGCCGTGGGATTGCAGGTAGGCGGAGGTCTGGCGGATGTTCTGCTGGAGGGCTCCATTTGAAGCTGCGATGTTGGAACCGACGCGCTCCTGGTGGAAACTTTGGCGGCGGTCGGAGACGGTGGTGATGAAGGCGATGCCGAAGCTACCGCCCCAGTTGCGGAAGAAGTTGGTGAGGGACGAGGCCTTGTTGTTCTGCGCGGGGCTGAGCTGCGAGTAGGCAATGACGGAGAGCGGGACGAAGAAGAATCCGTAGCCGAGACCCTGGAGGGCGCGGGCGAGGGCGTAGTGCTTGTAGTCGGTGTCGAGGTTGAAGTGGGCGTAGTGGAGGAAGGACATCCCGACGATCATGACAGCTCCGAAGAGCAGGATGCGGGGCTTGACGATGCCGCGCTGGACGAGCTGCGCGCCTACGGGGGCTAAGAAGGTGATGACGAGTGCGCCGGGCCCGAGGACGAGGCCTGCGTCGATGGCGCGGTAGCCGTAGAGGGACTGGAGGAGCTGCGGGATCATGGTCGTTGAAGCGAAGAGGCCGAAGCCGAAGATGAAGTAGAAGAAGTTGGCGATGGCGAAGTTGCGGACTTTGAGGAGGCGGAAGTCGATGATGGGGTCGGGGACGTGGAGCTCCCAGAAGACGGCGGCGGTGAGGCAGCCGATGCCGACGACGAAGCACCCGATGATGAAGTGGGAGCCGAACCAGTCGTCGATCTGGCCGCGGTCGAGGAGGACTTCGAGGGCCGCGGAGCCGAGGCCGACGAGGGCGATGCCGATGCCGTCGACGCGGAGCTTGCCGTTGACACGGACGGTCTTGCGCTCTTCGGCGTAGGCGGGTGGGTCGTGGACGAAGCGGTTGGTGAGGAAGAGGGAGAGGAGGCCGACGGGGATGTTGATGAAGAAGACCCAGCGCCAGTTGTAGTTGTCGGTGATCCAGCCGCCGAGGACGGGGCCGATGGCGGGGGCGGTGACGATGGCGACGGTGTAGAGGGCGAAGGCAGAGGCGCGTTTGGCGGGAGGGAAGGCGTCTACGAGGATGGCTTGCTCTACCGGGGCGAGGCCGCCTCCGCCGATGCCTTGAAGGACTCGGGAGAGGAGCATGATGCCGAGGGTCGGGGCGATGCCGCAGAAGAAGGAGGTGATGGTGAAGAGGGTGACGCAGGCCATGTAGTAGGTCTTGCGTCCGAAGACGCGGGAGAGCCAGGCGGACATGGGAAGGACGACGGCGTTGGCGACGAGATAGGTGGTGAGGATCCAGGTGACTTCGTCGTAGGAGCGGCCGAGACCGCCGGCGATGTAGGGGAGGGAGACGTTGGCGATGGAGGTGTCGAGCAGCTCCATGAAGGTGGCGAGGGTGACGGTGAGGGCGATCACCCAGGGGTTGATTAACGGGCGCAAGGGCGCGGAGGCTTTGGCGGGCGGGATAGCCTGGACCGGGTTGCTGAGGGTGGCGGTGGCCATGGTTAGCGAATCTCCTCCAGAGCCGGATGACAGGGCTCGTACAAAAGAGACTGGATGGTCTCTTTAAGCATCTGATTCCTGAGAAGGGCACTTCGGTGCGGATTTGGTTGGATTTTCTTGCTGGTAGGATTTCGGAGGGTGGCTGGAGGGGATATGAACAAGGGTGAGCTGACGCGGCAACGGATTATCGAAGAGGCTGCGCCGATCTTCAATCAGCGGGGATTCGCTGGGTGCTCGATGCAGGACGTGCTGGAGGCGACGGGGCTGGAGAAGGGTGGGGTGTATCGGCACTTTGCCAGTAAGGAAGAGCTGGCGGCGGAGGCGTTTCAGTATGCCTGGGGGCGGGTGGTGAAGGAGCGGCGGCAGGGGCAGGATGCGATCCCGGGCGCGGTGGGGAAGCTGATTTATACGGTGAGGCGCTTTGTGGAGACGCCGGGTGTGCTTCCGGGGGGATGTCCGCTGATGAATACGGCGATTGATGCGGATGATGGGAATCCGGTGCTGCGCGGCCTGGTTTGTGCGGCGATGGAGGATTGGAAGGCGCGGCTTGCAAGCATTGTGGAGGAGGGGATTGCGCGTGGGGAGATTCGGGTGGGGGTGGTGCCGCGACGGGTTGCGAACACGATGATTGCGGCGCTGGAGGGGGCGCTGATGATCAGCCGGTTGGAGGGGAATCGAACGGCGGTGCAGGATGCGGGTGAGGCGCTGGAGTTGATACTGGGTGGGCTTGCGGCTTGATGGTGCTTGGAGGCGAGAAAAATCCCCGATTGATGTCGAGGATTTTCTTGTTCGTCCCGCCTCAGAAACAATCTTCGGGAACGTCTAAGATGGACAGGTGAGTCTTAGCTGGGACGGGTGCCGTAGGGTTTATGACTGAGTTTGTGGTGAAGCTGGCGGATGAGCGGGGGAGGGTGCAGGAGCAGAGTCATGCGGCTGCTACCGCGGAGGAGCTGCGGGCCCGGTTTACGCAGGCGGGCTACTACGTCTATTCGGTGAAGGCGCGGAGCGTGCTGGGGTCGGGTTCGAAGAAGAAGGTGAAGCTGGAGACGTTCCTGATCTTCAACCAGCAGTTTTTGACGCTGATCAAGGCGGGGCTGCCGATTCTGGGGTCGCTGGAGCTGCTGGCGCGGCGGCAGAAGCTGCCGAACTTTCGGGCGCAGTTGGAGGATGTGACGACGCGGGTGAAGACGGGTGAGTCGATCTCGGAGGCGTTCGAGGCGCAGGGCGGGTTTCCGATTGTGTATACGACGACGCTGCTGGCGGGGGAGCGGTCGGGAAATCTGGAAGAGGTGTTGCAGCGGTTTCTGGACTTTCAGAGGGTGTCGCTTACGTTTCGGAAGAAGTTGAAGGCGAGTCTGATCTATCCGGCGCTGCTGGTCATCATGGTGATTGGGCTGTTCATCTTTTTGATCACGTTTGTGGTGCCGAGGTTTGCGCAGTTGTATGACCAGCTGGGGACGAAGCTGCCGGGGTTGACGGTGTTTCTGCTGAATCTTGGAAAACAGGCGCAGAGCTATGGAGTGTATGCGGCTGCGGTGGTGGGGGCGGTTGGATTTTTGATCTATCGGTGGTCGAAGACGGATGCGGGGGCGAATCTGATCGATAAGATTCGGATCTCGCTGCCGGTGTTTGGGCCGGTGTGGCTGAAGTACCAGGTGGGGCTGTTTTCAAGGACGCTGTCTACGCTGCTGACGGGCGGGCTGCCGCTGGTGCCGTCGCTGGAGACGGCGGCGAAGTCGATCGATTCGCGGCAGATTGCGTTGGCGGTGCATCGGTCGGTGGAGACGGTGCGCGAGGGTAAGGGGCTGTCGGTGAGTTTGCAGGCGACGAAGGTGTTTCCGGAGTTGGCGATCGAGATGATCGAGGTGGGCGAGTCGACGGGTGCGCTGCCGCAGATGTTGAACTCGGTGGCGGAGTTCTTTGAAGAGGATGTGCAGACGAACCTGACGGCGGCGATGAGTCTGATTGAGCCGGCGATTCTGATCATGATGGGGCTGGTGGTGACGACGATTTTGATTGCGTTGTATCTGCCGATCTTCAGTTTGAGCGCGGGAACGGGCAGCGGGCAGTAACGGCGGTTACAATTCGTCCAGCGACGGAGGTGTGTGCCTGTGGTCTCTGGAATTGGGATTCGACGATATTCGCTGGGGCGGATGGCGGCGCTGGGGCTGGTGGCGGTGCTGCTGGGTGGGTGTACGAGCTCGTACTACAAGGCGATGAAGACGTTTGGGCGCGAGAAACGGGACATTCTGGTGTCGCGGGTGAAGGACTCGAAGAAGGATCAGCTGCAGGCGAAGGAGCAGATCAAGACGACGATGGAGTCGTTCCAGGAGCTGACGGGGTTTCAGGGTGGGTCGCTCGAGAAGAACTACAAGAAGCTGAATGGAGAGTACGAAAAGGCTGCGGACAGTGCGCAGAAGCTGCATAACCGGATCGACTCGATCGATCAGGTGTCGAACGATCTCTTCAAGGAGTGGCAGAAGGAGATCGACGGGATGGAGAACAAGAAGCTGAAGGCGCAGTCGGCGGTGATGTTGCGGCAGTCCCGGTTGAGTGAGGCTTCGTATGTGAAGTCGATGCGGCAGACGGAGGCTCGCATGACACCGGTGATTACGGCGTTTCGGGACCAGGTGACGTTTCTGAAGCACAATCTGAATGCGCGGGCGATTGGGTCGCTGAAGGGGACCTCGGCGAAGATGTCGACGGATGTGGATGTGTTGATGGTGAGTCTGGATGGGTCGATGGCGCAGGCGGATTCTTTGATTGCTTCGCTGAATGCGGATCAGCCTTAGATTTCAAGCTGGAGGAGACTGTGTCTCTCAGGGGCAGAGTTAAGCGGATCTTGATCGTAGGTTGTTTCGGTTCGATGATCGTCGTTCCGTTTGCAGGATTCGGTCAGGCAGAGACGGAGGGGTCTGACACCTTGGTGACCTCGCATCTCGCTGCGCCGATAAAGGAACGTATCTATCGGGAGTTGAAGGAAGAGTTTAGTGACGGCGGCGGTCTGGAACGATCCGTGCTGGACGCTTTCCCGCTGAAGATGATCAAACTAGGTCCGAATGGAAAACAGGGGATACGTATTTGGGGCAGCGGGAAAGACGGTGTACTGGTATGCGGTGCGACGGGGAACTGCCCGGTCTGGGTGTTTGATCCAAAGACGGGCGATCTTTTGTTGTCGGCAAATGGGTGGGAGCTCACCTTGGAGAGCACGCGTCACAATGGCCGCTATGACTTTGTGACGCGACACAATATGAGCGCAGACACGGGTATTCGTGACTGGTACCAGTTTGATGGGCACGTCTACAAGCAGGTCCGGGAGACAGAGTATTAGGCTGCTAGGCGATGCGGTTGAGGACGCGTTTGGCGGCGAGTGAGAGCATGAGGCGGGAGAAACCGCTGAAGATCATGCTGAAGCCGACGAGCGTGCCGATGACCCAGACGGAGCTGGCGGGCCAGGAGCGCCAGATCATGATGGCGAGGATGAGGGTGATGACGCCGTCGACGACGAGCCAGCCTGCGCCGTGACGGGGGCGGAGCTGGAAGAACTGGATGAATTCGACGATGGCCTCGAAGAAGAGGTAGCAGGCGAGGATGAGGGTGAGGGCCAGGAGCGCGTCGAGCGGGTGGAGGATGAGGTAGACGCCGGTGAAGAGGTAGACGGCGCCGATGAGAAGCTCCCAGATGCGGCCGCCGGTGGTGTGGGTCTTGAAGGCGAAGACGAGGTGGGTGATGCCGCTGAAGATCATGGCCCAGCCGAAGAAGAGGGTGATGGCGATGCCGGAGAGCGAGGGAATGAGAACGGCGAAGAGGCCGGCTACGATGAGCAGGATGCTGAGGGCGATGGACCAGTTGACGGCTTTGGGGGCGAGTGCGGAGAGGGTGGCGGGTGCGGTGCTCATGGTGTGCTCCTGATGGGTTTCCTAGTGTGCTCGCGGGGGGAGCGTGTTGAGGGGCTTGAGCTTATGCCGGGAGGATACCATAGGAGCCGATTGTGCTGAATAATAAGAGATGTTCCCGATGCGAGTGAGTGATGGGATTGAGTTTTGCCGTTTATCTTGACCGAGGCTGGTGTGTGGTCGTAGGCGGGGCGGCTTTGACGCGCAGGTTAAATGACGCGAAGGTGTGAGTAACAGTTGCAGGGAAGAGGAGTCTTACGCATATGGCAATAGCACCGTTGGCGATACCGATCAATGAGGCGGGGATGGGCGAGGTGGAGCGGGCGCAGCTTCTGGCCCGGCGCTACCATGCTGACTTCGTAGACCTGAAGAACTTCAAGATCTCGCATGAGCTGTTCAAGAGCGTGCCGGTGGACATGATGTTCCGGTACAACTTTGTGCCGCTGGAGCAGATGGAGGGGCGGCTGGCGATTGCGGTGTCCGATCCTTCGAAGCTGATGGTGCTGGACGAGATCTCGGGGCTGCTGGGGCAGCGGCTGGCGACGCGGGTGGCGACGCTGAGCCAGATCACGGAGCTGTTGAAGAAGACGGAGCAGAGCCAGCGCGTGTTGGATGAGGCGAGCGAAGGGCTTGCGTTCGACGTGTTGACTGGGGATGACAACCAGGACTCGAATATCTCGATTGAGCGGCTTACGGGCGAGGACGATATCTCGCCGATTATCCGGCTGGTGGATACGACGATCTTTACGGCGCTGGAGCGTAGAGCGAGCGATATTCACCTGGAGACGTTCGACGATTCGCTGCTGGTGAAGTACCGGATCGACGGTGTGCTGCAGCAGGCGATGGCTCCGATTGCGCGGGAGCATCACCAGACGATTCTTTCTCGTATCAAGGTTATGTCGGAGCTGGATATCGCGGAGCGGCGCGTGCCGCAGGATGGACGGTTTCGGGTTCGGTACAAGGGTAGGCTGATCGACTTTCGCGTGTCGATTATGCCGACGGTGCATGGCGAGAACGCTGTGTTGCGCGTGCTCGATAAAGAGTCGATGTCGGAGAAGTTCAAGTCGCTGTCGCTGGATGTGGTGGGTTTTGCGGCGAAGGATCTGGAGCGGTTTCGGCGGTACATCAAAGAGCCGTACGGGATGGTGTTGGTGACCGGGCCTACGGGTTCGGGTAAGACGACGACGCTGTATGCGGCGTTGAACGAGATCAAGTCCGAGGAAGACAAGATCATCACGATCGAAGACCCGGTGGAGTATCAGATTCGCGGGATTACGCAGATTCCGGTGAACGAGAAGAAGGGTTTGACGTTTGCGCGAGGGTTGCGGTCGATCCTGCGGCATGACCCGGACAAGATTCTGGTTGGAGAGATCCGAGATGCGGAGACGGCGCAGATTGCGATCAACTCCGCGCTGACGGGGCATCTTGTGTTTACTACAGTACACGCGAATAACGTGGTGGATGTGCTGGGGCGGTTTTTGAATATGGGAGTTGAGCCTTATAACTTCGTCTCGGCGCTGAACTGCATTTTGGCGCAGCGGCTGGTGCGGCAGGTGTGTGAATTTTGCGTGAAGGATGTGCACTACAGCGACGCCGAGTTGCAGGCGAGCGGGCTGGATCTGCAGGAGTGGCGGGGCTTCAACTTTCGCGAGGGACCGGGCTGTATCGAGTGCAATGGGACCGGGTTTCGTGGACGGTCGGCGATTCATGAGCTGTTGGAGCTGGATGACGAGATTCGCGAGATGCTGCTGGCGAAGAAGCCGGGAAGCGAGATTCGGAAGAAGGCAAAGCAGAAGGGAATGGCGTTTTTGAGGGACTCGGCGCTGGAGCGGGTGAGAGACGGAATTACGACGTTGAAGGAGATCAACAAGGTTACGTTCATCGAGGCGGGCCGGTAAGAGGGCGTTGCACTGGATGTGGGGATTGGGAGTTTGTTTTCAGGCAAGGTAGTGAGCAAGGTAGTCTAGGACGGCATGGATTTTTTACCGAAGACATTAGGGACGCGGCCTCGGCTTGCAGTGGAGATTCGACCGGAGGGTGTGGTGGCGGCGCGGGCTGAGGACGCGTCTGCGCTGCTGACGTCTGTGGCTCGGGCAGACCTGGCGGAGGGTGCGGTTGCGCCGGGGCTGAAGGGCGGCAATATCGTTGATAAGGCGGCGGTGACGGCGGCGGTGCGGAAGGTACTGGATGCTGTCTCCGGACGTGGCCTGGAACGGGGAGAGCGGACGGGCGGACGGCTGCGGGATGCGACTCTGGTGGTGCCGGACTCTGCGGCGCGCGTGCTGTTTGTCGACTTCGATCAGTTGCCTGCGAAGGTGGCGGAGGCGCTGCCGGTGGTGCGATTCCGGTTGAAGAAGCTGCTGCCGTTCGATGCGGACGACGCGGTGGTGAGCTATCAGGTGATGTCGAATGAGAAGGGTTTGGTGAAGCTGCTGGCGGTGGCGATGCCGCGGGCTGTGCTGGAAGAGTATGAGGGCGTGGTGATGGCGGCGGGGTATCTGCCGGGAGCGGTGCTGCCGAGTACGTTGGCTGCGCTGGCGGGGCTGGCTGAGGTAGAGGCGCCGTCGCTGGTGGTAAACGCAGGGATGGGCGCGGTGACGACGGCGATTGTGCAGGGTGGGACGCTGATGCTGCACCGGTCTGTTGATATGAGTTCGGCGGCAGATGTGCCGGTGGCGATTGCGGCTGCCATTCCGCTGGTGGACCGTGAGAGCACGGCGCAGGAGTGGGCACAGCAGGAGCCGCTGGGGCCGGGTGGATGGGATAGGTTCGATGCAGCGGCTGCGATGCAGACGTCGGTGTTAGAGACGGCGCTGCTGCGGGACGCCGAGGTGAGCGCGACGGCTCGGGAGGTGGCGCAGGGAGTGAGTGTGGCTGCGGCTTACTTCGAGGACTCGTTGCAACACGCTCCGGAGGAGTTGCTGGTGGCGGGAACGCTGGGTGCGGAGGCGCTGGCCGGGCTGATGGATGAGAGCGGGCTGGAGGGGCTGGTGGTGCGCGAGATAGTGGATGCCAGCATGATGGAGGCCGGAGCGGTGACGGCGAGCGTACCGCGTGGATGGCTGGCTGGTGTGCGGGGGGCGTTGAGGAACTGATGAAGATCTCTGTCAATCTCGCGACCAGGCCGTTTGTAGAGCTTCGTCCTCTGTTTGCGCGGCTGCGGCTGGCGATGGGGGTGCTGGCGCTGCTGGCTGTGGCGTTTGGGTTTGCGCTGCACTCGCTGAACGCGAAGGCGGCGGTGGCGCGGGCGGAGATGGATGCGCTGAAGGCGAAGACGCTGCGGTTTCAGCAGGAGCGGATGGCGAACGAGGCGAGGATGCGGCAGCCGCAGAATATGGCGGTGCTGGAGCGCTCGCAGTTTTTGAACGCAGTGTTTGCGCGGAAGAGCTTTAGCTGGACGGCGGTGATGATGGATCTCGAAAAGGTGCTGCCGGTGGGGGTGCAGCTGACGAGCATCGAGCCGGTGATTACGAAGGAAGGCGATGTGAACATCCGGCTGCGCGTGAGCGGGGATAGAGAGCGGGCGGTGCAGCTGGTGAGGAATCTGGAGACGTCGCAGAGGTTCCTGTCGCCGCGGCTGGCGTCGGAGCAGGCGCAGGCGCAGGAGACGGGACGCAATGCCGCGGTGGCGCAGGTGATCGCTCCGGGAGCGGTGCAGTTCGAGATTTTGAGTGGGTATAACCCGCTGCCGCCAGCGCCTGTGAAGACGGCGAAGCTGGAGGGACGGGAGAAGGATTCGAGCGTTGCGCCGGATCGGAAGGCGCCGGTGAAGAAGACGCCGAAGAGTGTGCGGAGTTCTGGAGCGCATGGAGTGCAGGCTGGCTCGGCTGCACCGGCTACTCGCTCGAATGCACCCGCGGCTGCGAAGGGTGGCGTGCGATGACGGTGATTACAGAGAAGCGCTCTGCACGGTCGTTGCGTTCTTTGGCGACGCATCAGTGGGTGGAGAAGACGCGGAGGCTGGCGACGCTGCTGAATCTGCATATCGCGGGCGTGGCGGTGCTTGGGCTGGTGAATTTGTACCTGCTGGCGCACATGGCGTTTGCGTGGCACGCGGCGAGTGGAGAGAATGCGGCGGCGATCGCGGACCAGACGGTTGCGATGAAGACGGCGGAGATTGCGAGACGGCCGCTGGAGGGGTTGGACGAGAAGCTGGCGCAGGCGACCAAGGACGCGGATAAGTTTTATAAGCAGCGGCTGCCGTATGCGAACTCCGAGGTGGCGGGTGAGCTGGGAGCGTTGACGAAGAAGCAGGGCGTGAAGCTGACGCGGGTGCAGTATGCGTATGCTCCGGTGATGACGGGGACGGCGGGCGAGCTGATCGAGTCTCGGATGGATGCGAGTTTGAGTGGCGACTATCGGCCGCTGATGCTGTTTATCAACTCGCTGGAGCGGGACAAGGTATTTTTTCTGATACGCGCGGTGAGTTTGACGGGGCAGCAGAGCGGGACGGTGGGTCTGCGGCTGGGGTTGACGACGTTCCTGCGGTCGCCGGTGGGGATTGAGAGCTCGGATAAGAGTGTAGTGGCGGGTTCGGCGGATGCGGCTTCGGCAGATGGTCCGGATAGTGCGGCAGCGGCTGGGACTCAATCTGGTACAACAGCGGGGACGGCGGCTGGGACTGGGGGGCGGCGATGATCAGGCTGACTCCGGATCAACAGAAGAAGGGCGCGATCATGGCTGGGTTTGCGCTGCTGGCAGGCGGGATCTTGTACTACCAGCTGCGGGATGACAGTCCGGTTGCTCCGTCGCCTGCGCCTGTGATTGTGACGGCGCCGACATCTGCGGGTGCAGCGCCTGCGCTGAAGGCGGGTGGCTTAGTGCCTGTGGGGACGGCGGCGAAGAATCTGGGGACGACCTCGGCGCAGCTCGATCCGACGTTGCGTATGGAGGCGATGCTGGTGACGGAGTCGCTGGTGTACTCGGGCAGCGGGCGGAATATCTTTTCGGCGAGTTCGGTGCCGGTGGAGCTGCCGAAGCCGATTGCTTCGGTGAGGACGAAGGGGGCGGCGGCTCCGGCGGGGCCTCCACCTCTGCCTCCCGGGCCGCCGCCACCACCGCCGATCGATCTGAAGTTTTTTGGTACGGCGACGGCTGCGAATGGGACGCGGAGGGCGTTTCTGCTGCATGGGGACGATGTGTTTCTGGCGTCGGATGGCGATATCGTGCAGCGGAAGTATAAGGTGGTGACGATCTCGGCCAACTCCATTGTGGTGGAGGATATGGCGAACAATAACCGGCAGACGCTTCCGCTGCTGGCGCGTTGAGGTGGGTTGGATGAGGATGGGCCGCTCAGCACGGAGAGGAGAACGGCACAGAGATTTGTGTGCTCGGGTGGCTCCTGGTCTGCGCGGTGGATGTGGCGGGACGGGGCAGGGTGAAGACGGGTTCATGCTGGTGGGGCTGGTGGTCGCGGTCTTTCTTATTCTGCTGGTGTTGAGTATCGCTGCGCCGAAGGTTGCGGATGAGTTGAAGCGGGAGCGTGAGGTGGAGGCGGTACACCGGGCGAACCAGTATGTGCGGGCGATCCAGCTGTACTACAGGAAGAGTGGGACGTATCCGGCGACGATGGAAGCGTTGGAGAAGACCAACAATATACGGTATCTGCGACAGCGGTATGTGGACCCGATGACGGGGAAGTCGGACTGGAGACTGATCCACGTGGGCGAGGCGAAGACGACGGTGAAGGGGTTCTTTGGGCAGCCGCTGACTGGAATGGCTCCGGGGCTGGGTTCGGCTGCGGGGATGGCTTCGCAGGGGCCTGCGGGCGCGGGAGCGGCGGGTAACAGCTCCGGCTCGGCGTTTGGGGGTTCTTCGGGGTCTAGCTCGTTCGGATCGTCTTCTGCGGGGAGTAGTTCGTTCGGCTCTTCGTCCGGCTCCGGTTCCTTTGGGTCGTCATCGTTTGGATCGTCTTCGAGTGGCTCTAGTTCGTTTGGTTCGAGTTCGTATGGCTCTTCGTCGTCGGGTACGGGAGGAATTGGCGGGACTTCGTCTGGTACTGGTTCGACTGGAACTACTGGTGGGACTGGGACCGATAGTTCGGGGACGGGCTCTTCGTCGGGGATTGCCAGTCAGTCGGCGACGAGCTTCACGGGGACTTCGGCGCCGTTTGTTGGGGTGGGCATTCCGAAGGAGGGCGACTCGATCATCGTGGTGAATGAGCAGAAGACCTATGCAACGTGGGAGTTTCTCTACGATCCTCGGATTGAACAGTTGAAGGCGCAGGCGGCGGCGATGGGCGGCGGGGCCTCTTCGGGGAGTGGGTCGAGTCTGGGGTCGGCGTCGGGGATGAGCTCGTTCGGCTCTTCGGGGACGAGTGGGAGCAGTTCGGGATTCGGGTCTTCAAGTGGGTTTGGATCGAGTTCGTCCGGCTCCAGCTCTGGATTTGGGTCGAGTTCTCCGAGTTCGGGGTTTGGGTCTGGTTCGTCGGGGTCTTCTTCGCCTACTTCTCCGACCACGAGTCCGCAGCCACAACAGTAGGGAGTTCGATCTTCGTGATTTATTTTGGTGGGTTAGCGATGGTGCGGAGGCGGCCGATGCGTCCGTGCGGGCCTACGACGAAGGGGAGCGAGAGGGCGTTCCAGTTTTTGTCGGCGTCGGCCGGGTCGTAGTTGGAAGGCTTCAGGGGGTGCCAGTTCTTGCCGTCGTCGGTGGAGATGTCGGTGCCGTTGGGGCCTACGGTGATCCAGAGTTTTTGGGTGGGGTCGTAGGCTACGGAGGAGCGGTAGCCGTGGGGTGGGGTTTGGGCGGGTTGCAACGCTCCCAATGCGCGGTCTTTGTGGGCGGCAGTTTTTACTGCCGATTCAGGTTGCTTATAGTCGCCTCCAACCGCCATGATCCAGTGCTCATTTTCGGCGATGGAAAAGATGCCACCCGTTTCCGTCTGCGGAAATGGCGATTCTTTTGCCCACCACATGTTCAGATTCTGTTGCGAGGGTACCTGTGCGCAGTGACAGGGGACGATTCCATCATTACTTGGGAAGATGAGGGTAGACCCACTCTTGCCTCCGGTAGCCAAGACAGCGTTGAATGGATCTTGCGCAATCAGCGATGAATTACTTGCTGCAAAGGCAGATACATCATCGCCGAAGGCAAGTTCCTTGATCTTCTGTTCCCATGAAATCCAGGTTTTGCCTCCATCCAATGTTTGCTTGAATACCAGACGCTTTTTCTCTGAACCGGCTACATGGACAGGGTCGCCTAATAGAAAACCATGAAGTTTGTCGGCGAATTGAATTGCGTCCCAAAAGCCTTCTTTGTCGGGGTTGGTGAAGAGGAGGTGCCAGCTTTGGCAGCCGTCGGTGGTTTTGTAGAGGCGGGACTGGTCGCCGGGGCCGGAGGACATGACGATGGCGGTGTTTTCGTCGAAGCCTCGGATGCCGCGGAAGTCGAGTTTTTCTGCGTCGGGGGGGATGGAGCAGGTCTGCCAGAGGTAGCCGCCGTCTTCGCTGCGGAGGACGGTGCCGTTGGTGCCGCTGGCCCAGACGGCTCCGCCGCCGGCGTTGTAGACGCCGCGAAGGTTGGCGGTGGTGTGGGTGTCTTCGATGTCCCACTGGGCGTGGGCGCGGGTGGCGAAAAAGAGTGCGGTCAGGAGGATGAGGCGTGTGGGCGTGCTGGTTTTTCGATGCTGCGGACCCTTGATTCTGCTCTGCATGTACTGCTTCCCCCCACCCCTGCCTATATGGTGCAAAGTCTTCGAAGCAGACGGTTTAGCGTTGGACTTGCGCGTCTTTTGGCCTAACGTCGGAAGCCCGGCGCGGGCCGGGCTTCGGTTCCTTCTTCTCTTTATATTTTATCAGCGGTGTCAATACTCTGAGGGGTGGGGGCGGGTCTTCGACAGTGGCGTGATGAGATCAGTGGGAGCGTGCGGTTCTGGATGCTCCGATACTTTTTATCCAATGGCTTCAAACTGGGCTGCGGGCTAGGCTGTGTATCGACAGCGTCACCTGCAAAGGTTGGAGTATCTGGCTTGAGGAAGAACAGGCAGAGACAGAAGCAGATCCCTGCGGGAGGACAAACAAAGGGACACAAACAGAAGGACAGAACAAACCAGGGCTGGAATATGGCGATAACCCTAGAGCTATTTCTCCGGGTACTCTGAGGCCTGGGTCGTTCCGGGGGGGCGTTTTTCGACGAGAGGCTGGTTGCAGAGTCTGCACTTGCGGTCTCTTATCTGGTCCGGTTCTCTGGGGACTGTCTCTGACTTGCCACAGGTTGTACATGTGAGAACGACGGTGTGCATGATGACTCCGATGCGATGGCTGTTTCTATGCGGCTCACGTCCTCGTTTGGGTCGTTATGGCACGGAGTCATGGCATAGTGAGTTGGATGTGAGTGGCGGGTTACAGGATGTCGGGTGGACTGGCAGTTTCGGGGGGCTTCCTTTCCATACTTTCAAGGGTGAGTGACTGCGATTTCATTACGAGGGGCGATATGTAGCAAAAGTTTGCCTATGGAGGGCAATATTTTGCCCAGCCGGAGGGTCTTCGCGGCGTATGGCTCCTGAGGTTGGCGCCAAATCACAGATGATTGCGATTTCCGGTTTGGCGCTTTGATTGCTTTCTCTTCTTGCAGAACCCTAGAGGAGCAACAAATATGCGTTCCACATCTATCTTCCGTAAGACTGTACTACTCAACCCCTGCCTTGGTCTCCTGTTCGCTGCTGTTGTCCTGCTTGCGTTGGCTCCTCGTGCTCTTCATGCGGACACCATCACGTACGATGTGACCCTGACTCCGAATCCGGGTTCTGCGTATGGTGGTGTCGGCGTTTTGACGCTGGATGCTGCGCCGAGCGCTACCGGTCTTTCCGTGTACACGGCGACGACTGGACTCGAGGGCCTGAGCTTCACCATCGATCACCAGACGTTCACCCTGGCGGGCGATACGAGCGCGCTGGTGGAGTTTCTGAACGGATCCATCTACGACATTACGTTCGCGGAACAGATAGGCAACAGCCCGTACCGCTTCGATCTGCAGACCAGCGGCGTCTATGCTTTCTACTACAACAATGAGCTGTCCGAGTCGTCGGGGACGTTCAGCGCGAGCGTTGCTCCGAATGCTTCGCCGGTGCCTGAACCTTCGTCGCTTGCACTCTTCGGAACGGGAGTTCTGGGAGTGGCGGGTGCGGCTCGCCGCAAGTTTCTGGCGTAGGTAAGAGCTCTCCTAATGCGGAAAGGCCACCTCTTTCGAGGCGGCCTTTCCGCATTAGGAGAGCTGATTCAAGATTGGTGCGCCCGGAAGGATTCGAACCTCCGACCCTTTGGTTCGAAGCCGTAGGGGGCTAAACAATCCCACTACATCAGGAGATATCAAGAGGTAATAGATAGCGGTGTTTGTGCTGGTTTCTCGTTGCTTATAGATGTCTGGTCGTATCAGCTTCTATCAAGAGAGTTCCCACAGAATCTCCACATAATTGCCGGACGTCGTGTTTGCAGTGTGACGAATCTTTGGCTTGAGTTCAAGCTCTCCGACTGCGATCCAATCTTACTGAGGGTCTTTCCTTTGGAGGTCGCTCAACTCCGGGTGATTTCTTAGGTGGATCGAGAGGCGATCATATGGCTGGTTTTTTCAGGCCTGACGAACATGATCGGCGGGACGGTGCGTCAGGTGGTGTGGCTGGGAATACTTCTGATTGTTCATTCGGCGACTTGGTGGATGCGCCGGCGACGAGGTGTGCTTCTAGCTGGGGGTCTTTTGTGGCTGATCGGCTGCGTCTGAGGCCGTGCCACGCTATACACTGCGAGCTGAAAATCCCAAGTCCAAATCCCCCAAATGCGAAGAGGAGGAGCTGTTCTCATTTTGCTTTAGATGGTGCGGAGTTAATGAGGGCAAATATTCACAAGACGAAATACAAAGGGAGAGCGCCAAAACAATCAATAGTCATGAGCATCTACTGAGTAAAGCTGTGTTGATGCTTATAACTCTATGCATAGTAATCTTACGAAGTTAAGTTCTTCGCGCGTCGTCATTGTCGGGGCAGGACCGGGAGGGTTGGCGGCTGCGTTACTGCTGGCTAAGTCCGGAGTGCACGTTACTATCGTGGAAAAACGCGATCAGGTTGGCGGTAGAACATCTACGATCGAACGCGATGGGTTCAAATTCGACGTAGGTCCAACGTTCTTTTTATATCCAACCGTATTAAGAGAGATATTCAAGACTATCGGCTACGATCTGGATGTTGAAGTGCCGATGACTCGGCTAGATCCGCAGTACAGGCTGGTCTTCGGTGCAGGCGGAGAGCTTCTGGCGACGCCGGATGCCGATCGAATGATGAAGGCGGTAGCCACGATTTCACCGGCTGACGCAACCCGTCTGAAAGCGTTCATGGAGCAGAATCGAAAGAAGCTCACGAGTTTCATGCCAGTTCTGCAATCTCCCTTCGAGAGCTGGAAGGATCTAGCGACGCCGAAGATGATGAAGTTATTGCCACTACTGGCTCCATGGAGATCTTTGGACCAGGATCTACAGCGGCACTTTAAAGACGAGCGGATTCGACTTGGCTTCAGCTTTCAGTCGAAGTATCTCGGGATGAGTCCATTTCAGTGCCCGAGTCTATTTTCTATTCTTTCGTTTCTTGAGTATGAGCATGGAGTGTTCCATCCGACTGGCGGATGTGGAGCCATAACGCGGGCCATGGCGAGGATCGCTCGAGAGATGGGCGTTGAGATACTGCTGAATGAGCCGGTAGAGCGGGTGCTGGTCGAGAACGGCGAGGCGATTGGTGTGAAGACGGTGCATCGCAGCCTGCCTGCAGATGCAGTGGTGATCAACGCAGACTTTGCGGGCGCGATGCAAAAGATGGTGCCGAATCATCTGCGAAAGCGATGGAAGGATAAGACGCTGGCCAAGAAGGACTATTCCTGCTCGACCTTCATGATGTACTTGGGCATCGACGGACGCTATGACGATGTGTCGCATCACACAATCTATTTAGCCGAGAACTATCGACAGAACCTAAAAGATATTGAAACACTGCATCGGCTATCGGACAATCCATCTTTCTACGTCCAGAACGCTAGCGTGACCGATTCGACGCTTGCACCAAGAGGAAAGAGCACCCTTTATGTGCTATTTCCCGTTACCCATGAGATTGGGCGGGAAGAGGGCAGTACCGTGAACTGGGAAAAAGAGACGCCTCGATTCCGAAGACTTGCTCTCGAGCAGTTGGAGAAGATCGGCATCACGGATGTGGAGCGGCGAATACGGACGGAGAAGATTATGACTCCATCGGGCTGGAGCAGCGAGTTCAATCTATACAAGGGTGCGACGTTTAGCATGGCACACTCGCTTAAGCAGATGCTTCACCTGCGCCCGCACAATCGTTTCGAAGACATAGGGCAGATGTATCTTGTGGGGGGAGGGACTCACCCAGGCAGCGGATTGCCTGTGATCTTTGAGTCAGCCCGAATCACATCGCGGTTGCTGCTACAGGATTTGAAGATTGAGCCGCAGTGGGAGTCGGCGTCGATGGGAGTCTCTGACGATGAATTAGTCGGAGTGGCGTCTTAGTGATGCTAATGAATGTGATGGGTGCGGATGCGGCTCGCGAGATGATGGATGACGCAGATAAAGCTGCGGTGGATGTGTTCGACCTGTCCTCACTTCGTAAGGCGCAGCGTGTGTGGGATGGAGTGCCTATTCGAAAGCGCCTCGACGTATTGAGGCGTGCGAGATTTGCGATGTCTCAGATGGCTCGCGCATTTTCCGAAGCAATACCCTGGGAGTTGACGAGAACACCGGCGGATACGAGGGTAGCTGAGGGGCTTCCGTTGCTAGCTGCATGCCGGTTCCTGGAATGTAATGCAGAAAAGATCTTGCGTGCTCGACATCTGGGTAGACGGGGACTTCCGGTATGGCTGGCGGGACTAGATAGCGAGGTGCGGCGTGTACCTCACGGGGTCGTACTCGTGCTGGGGCCTTCGAACTACCCGTTGTTTCTTCCTGGCGTGCAGGCGCTGCAGGCTATAGCCGCGGGTAATGCTGTCGTGTGGAAGCCCGGAAAGGGCGGCGTAGCGGTGGCGATGCTATTTGCGGAAGCTCTTTATGGCGCAGGACTACCGCGTGAGTTGCTGATGGTCACGGAGGATTCGGTTGAGGCGGGCGAGCAGGCGTTGCGTTCTTCCGTGGATAAGGTTGTGTTCACTGGCTCGGCTGAAAATGCCAGGACGGTATTGCGGGAGTGTTCGGCAAGACTGATCCCATGTGTGGTGGAGGCCTCCGGGTGCGATGCGGTTATTGTGTTGCCATCGGCAGATACTGGGCGCGTGGTGAAGGCACTGGCGTTCGGTATGCGTCTCAACGGATCGGCTACGTGCATGGCTCCGAGAAGGGTGCTGCTGGTGAACGCATCTGAGGATCGGAAGAGGTCGCTTGTGGGTGGATTAGTTGCAGCGTTCGGTGAGGTTGAGAGCACGAGAGTTGCAGACGATACGCGATTGATTCTGTATGAGTTTTTGCATGAGGCTAAGCTACAAGGCGCTGCGGTAGTTGGCGCGGTTGATATAGAGCAGAGGCCCATTTTGGTGACTGAGGCAAGACCCGAGATGCGGCTTGCGAGGTCGGACATATTTGCCCCCGTGCTCTCCATGATCGACATTGGGAGCGAGATGGAGTTGCTGGCGGCACAAGAGATTTGTCCGTTTGGACTGACGGCTTCGGTGTTTGGAGAGGAGCGCGAGGCTCGGCGTGTTGCGGAGATGCTTCACGTAGGTACGGTTCTTATCAACGATGTCATCGTCGGGACGGCAGATCCACGTGTTCCGTTTGGTGGCCGCAGAGAGAGTGGATTTGGAGTGACACGTGGCAGGGAGGGTCTTCTGGAAATGACTGCTGCGAAGGTAGTTTCTGTGCAGCGTAATAAGTCTCTTCGTACTTATGAGGCGACCGGCAAGGTACATGCGGAGCTGTTTGACGGGATCATCCATGCGATGTACTCGCAGGAACCAGGCCAGCGGTGGAGCGGAGTGAGACAGGCGATACGAAGTGCAAGACGGCTTGGACCTAAGTAATGACAGAAAGGTGCGGCATGAAGGTTGGTGTGATCGGAAGTGGACTGGCCGGGTTGGCTGCAGCTTGTACGCTGGCCGCGCGCGGACATAGGGTGGAGGTGTTCGAGAAGAACTCTTGGCTGGGTGGGAAGGCTGCACAGTTGCGGACGAAAGGTTTCCGGTTCGATATGGGCCCGACGATCCTGATTCAGCCTTCCGTGTTGCGAAAGATCTTCGAAGAGGCTGATCGACGCATGGAAGACTATGTTCCGATGATACGACTCGATCCACAGTGGAGGTGTTTCTTCGAGGATGGAACGCGATTGGATCTACGCGATGATGCAGAGAAGATGGCGGCGCAGTTGGAGTCGATATGGCCTCGGATGGGCGCGGGCTATTTGAAGTTTCTAGAGACATCGGAGCAGTTGCATTCCATCAGTGAACGGTTCTTCTTTTGGAGGTCGATTGGATCGATGAAGGACACGATGAATGTGGCTGGGGCGTTCGACATCAAGGTCCTAAAAGATGTAATGCGGATGCGGCTGGGCAAGACGGTGGCGGGGACGATTCGTGAGTACATCCCTGATGCAAATGTGGCGCAGATGCTGGACCATTTTGTGCAGTATGTGGGGAGTTCGCCTGATGCATCACCGGCGATTCTTTGTGCGATCGGACACATGCAGATGGAAGAGGGGATCTGGTATCCGCTGGGAGGAACGCGCACAGTGCCGGAGGGTCTGGTGAAGCTGGCTGTAGAACTGGGCGTGGTATTCCATACTGAGACGGATGTGTCTCAGATTCTGACCGACGCTCCCCGACATGGTGGACGGACCGGCGGTAGTGTTACAGGTCTGCTGACAACGCGTGGTGAGACGCATCGCTTCGATGCGGTGGTATCGAACGAAGATGCGGTGAGGACTCATCGGGAGCTGCTGGGCGGAGATGCGGCGCGGGAGTTTGAACATAAACGTAGTTATGAGCCTGCGTGCTCAGGCGTTGTGCTTTATCTGGGTCTGAACAGGCGCTATGAGCATCTGGCGCATCATGACTTCGTGTTCTCGCGTGATCCGCAGGAGGAGTTTCACTCGATCTATGAACGGGGTGAGCCCGCGCCGGATCCGACGTGCTATCTGGCAGCTACTGCAGCCACAGATCCGACGAGCGCTCCAGAGGGTGGCGAGTCGCTATATGTGTTGGTACATACTCCCTATCTGCGTGAACATCATGACTGGAAGAAGATGTTACCCGAGTATCGACAGGTGATTCTGGATAAGTTGAAGCGAACGGCTGGACTTGAAGATATTGAAGAGCGCATTGTGTTTGAAGATGCACTGACGCCGCAGGATATTCATGAACGTTATCGGGTTTTGAATGGAGCGATCTATGGAATATCGAGCCATGGTGTGTTCCATGGTGCATTCAAGCCGGCGAATCGCAGCAGGGAACTGGCTGGAATGTACCTTGCAGGTGGAGCGGCACATCCAGGGCCCGGAATGCCGATGGTAATTATGTCGGGATGGATTGCGGCAGATGCTTTGGATCACGATGCGCAGGGTTGATTCGTTCTGGATGAGGAATTCTATGCGCGTTCCAGTTATTTCGACGATAACTCTCCGATTTTTTCGAAGGATAGTGCGGGGCTGTCTTCGGCGGCACTTTCATGGAGTGCGGGCGAGCGGGGCAGAGAGGTTTGCTGAGCTGGGCGTACCAAATACTGGCCCCGTGATTGTCTATGCAAATCACGGTTCGTGGTGGGACCCTATGGTGTCTATCTATCTTGCCGAAAGACTGATGACGAGACGCCAGCACTATGCACCTATGGATGCAGCGGCATTAGAGCGATATGGGATCTTGAAACGTGTGGGGATGTTTGGTGTCAAGATGAACTCCACATTGGGAGCTATGGAGTTCTTGAAGACCAGCGAGGCAATTCTCGGGGTAGGTGGTGTGCTTTGGATTACTCCCCAGGGACGTTTTGTCGATACGAGATCGAGGCCGCTAGAGTTCAAGCACGGTCTAGCCACCTTGGCGACAAGAGTAGCGAATAGCACCGGGCGGTGCACGATGATTCCTTTGGCAATTGAATATACCTTCTGGGATGAGCGGCTGCCAGAGTGTCTGCTTTTGTTTGGGAAGCCGGTGAAGGTGGAGGCGGGACAGAGTGCAGATATGGTGCACCGACGTACGTTGGAGTCGCTGGAACTTGCGATGGATGAGCTAGCTGCGATGGGGATGGGACGCGATGCGAGCCGGTTCGACACCCTAACTCAAGCGAGGGTAGGTACTGGCGGATGTTATGGATGGTGGGAAAAGCTCAGAGGGCTTTCTGCGCGACGTGCCTATCATGCGGAAGATGTAGTAAGCATCGATCGTAAAGTAAATCGCAAAGAGAATCTTGATACGCACAAGGTGCGGCGCGAGAATGTTTGAAGCGTTTGTTATCGCGACCATGTTGTGTTCGCTTGCGCCAGCGGTCTTGTTCTGCGTGAATTGGCGTCGATATCTGCCTCCGCCCAAGGCTGTGGGAGACCCGGTGCCTTCCGTTTCAGTTCTCATCCCGGCTCGGAATGAAGAGTCTGGGATCCAAGCAGCTGTGGAGAGTGCGCTTAGAAGCAAGGGTGTGGTATTCGAGGTGATCGTGATGGACGACGGCTCGACAGATCGAACGGCTGAGCTTGTCCAGCAGATGGCGGAGGCGGACAGAAGGATTAAATTGCGGCATGCCCCTGCGTTGCCGGCGAAGTGGAATGGGAAGCAGCATGCATGTTGGATGCTTGCTGGTGTGGCGCAGTACGACTTGCTCTGTTTTGTCGATGCAGATGTGAGACTGGAGTCCGAGTGTCTGGCGAGGATGGCGGCGATGCTGCAGCATGGCGGGCAGGGGTTGGTGAGCGGGTTTCCCCGGCAAGAGACGAAGACGTGGCTAGAATGGCTCATGCTGCCACTTATCCACTTCGTCTTGCTTGGCTTTTTGCCGGTTGAAAGAATGAGGCGTACGACTGACCCATCGTTCGCAGCGGGCTGTGGTCAATTTATGCTCGTGCGACGCGAAGATTATTTTGCGTGTGGGGGGCATCGTGAGATCAGTGCGACGATGCACGACGGACTTCTATTGCCTAAGCTATTCCGCCGACATGGATTTCGGACAGATCTTGCCGACTTGACCTCATTAGCAACCTGCAGGATGTATCAGAGTGCGGGGCAGGTGTGGCAGGGACTGGCGAAGAATGCGACAGAGGGCATGGCAGATCCAGCGCGGATTGTGCCTATCAGCCTACTGCTGCTGATGGGCCAGGTGCTGCCGTTCGTGCTGGCTGGATGGCTATGTCTAGAGAGTAAAGCTTCAGCTGCGACCGTCGTATATGTTCTGATTGCGATTGCCGGAGCTTGGCTACCTCGAACTCTGGCAAGCTGGAGGTTCAAGCAGGATTGGCGAAGTGCGCTGCTGCACCCATTGGGAATTTTGATGATGCTGGCAATGCAGTGGTATGCGCTGGGTCGAAAACTCATGGGCAGCGCTGTGAGTTGGCGGGAGCGTTCCTACCTGGAGGATTAATCGATGGCTGATCTGCGCCAGCTCTGACAATCAGGTGCAGTCGCCGTGAACATCCCTCTAGTAGATTGCTCGCCGTCTGGGACCAGGTTAGCGTGGTCTCACTGATACAGTTCCAGCATGCATCTGCCTTCGCAGAACCATTGATTGTCGTGGGTCAGATCACGGTAGATCCCCAGAATAGCTATCCCCTGCAACGGCTTATTCATCAACAGCATCGCCTCGGGTTTATATTCTCCCTTGCCCCTTAGCGTCATGGCTGGCATGAATAAAAAGCTCATTGCTAGAGAGTGGCTATTTTTGATGGGCGGAGTGGTCGCGGGCCTGCTGCTGCTGAATCTTACTCAGAATTCGATAAAAGACGATGGCGATGCTTGGGAAGCTTCTATTACTCCATATGTTTTATTCCAAATTGTCCGGTCGATAGGATGGGCCGTAAATACGATCAGAGCAAAATAGCTATGGTGTTTCAAGTATGTTTATGCCTCTGCAAGCTCTTGATAAGATTGGTGCGCCCGGAAGGATTCGAACCTCCGACCCTTTGGTTCGAAGCCAAATGCTCTATCCAGCTGAGCTACGGGCGCGGGATGACGTGAAGATGTCGCTTGCTAAAAATAGCGAATCCTTTGCGTTTCTGCAACTAGGCGGATGCCGCGGCTGGTGGTGGAGGTGGAGGAGGCGCGGGTGCGGAGAGGGGCACAGTCTCGACGATGTCGAGGCCGGCGCGGCGCAGGAGCTGGTGGATGACCGGCTCTGTGAGGCGGCTGGCGTCGAACTCAACGCGGACGGTCTTCTTGGCCTCGTTGAACTCTATGAGGCGTACGCCGTAGACCTCGCGCACCCTGGCCATGGCGAGGGTCGCTGACTCGGTGGGAGGGACGCCGTAGCGGTAGAGAACGTCTAGCTGGGTCATGGGTTGATGATATCAGCGGTGCGGGTGCAGGGGTAGGCGATGGTTTCCTTAGAATGGGGGGATGGGATTATCAGAGTCGTCGGAAAGAATAGGGGCATTGCGTTTGCCGGAGGTGTCGGCGCTGGCTTTGGCGGAGGGGACTTTCTCGGCGCTGATCTTTGACTGTGACGGGACGCTGGTGGATACGGCGCCGGCGCATCTGCGGGCGTTGCAGGTGGGGTTGGCGGCGCTTGAGCTGACGATGACGCCGGAGTGGTATTACCCGCGGGGCGGACTGACTCCGGATGCAATGTGGGGTGAGTATGAGGCACATGTGGGGGTGGCTCGCCTTCCGCGGGAGAGCTTGAACCAGCGGTATACAGCGGCGTTTCAGGAGGGGTTGGATCGGCTGGAGGAGGTGACGGTGATCGCAGAGGTTGCGCGTGCGTGGCATGGCAGGGTCCCGATGGCGGTGGCGTCGAATGGGCGGCGGTTGAACGTGGAGGCGAGTCTGAGAGCGACGAAGCTGCTTGGCTTGTTCGACTGGGTGGTGGCTGCGGAGGATGTGAGGCACGGGAAGCCGGAGCCGGATGTGTTTCTGGAGGCGGCGCGGCGGATGAAGGTCGAGCCGGAGGGATGCATCGTGTTTGAGGACTCGAATGAGGGGCTGGAGGCTGCGCGGCGGGCAGGGATGCGGGCGATCGATATTCGCGAGTTCTTTCGGCCGGAGCGGTAGGGCGGGCTACATTCTGGCGAGGTAGTTGGCGATCTCGGGGCTGGTCCAGTCCTGGGCGTTGACGAACTTGCGGCGGAGGACGCCCTGGCGGTCGATGATGTAGGTCTCGGGGATCTGGACGGTGCCGTAGAGGGAGTCGACCTTGTGGTTCTGGTCGCGGACGGTGAGGAGATCGACGTGGTGCTCGATGAGGAAGCGATGGTAAACGTCGGGGTCCTCGTCCCAGGAGACGGCGATGATGGCGAGGTTGGGCTGCTGGCGCTGGAGGGCGAGGAGGCTGGGGAGCTCTTCGATGCAGGGTGCGCACCAGGTGGCCCAGAGGTTGAGGACGACGACGCGGCCACGGAGCTTGCTAAGGTCGACGGTCTGGGTGCCGTCGCTGAGGACGAACTGGGGGGCGGGCTTGTCGATGTTGCCGGGATGGCTTCCTCGGTCGCAGCCGGTGATCAGCAGTAATCCCACGAACAGAGTTACACAGACTTTACGCACAGTAGGCTCCACTTCCTATAATACGAAGTCGTGACCTTTGATGAGAACGCTAATTCGATAGAAGTGCCTGAGCTTGAACTTTCGGTCATTATTCCTGCACGCAACGAGGAGCGCTCGCTGGGTGCTTGCATGGCTTCGCTGCTGCGGCAGTCGGAGCCGGGCTTTGCGCTGGGACAGCAGTGGGAGGTGATCGTCGTCGATGACGATTCGACCGATAGGACGCGGGAGATCGCGGTTGAGGCTGCGGGTGGGCAGGATGGGGTGGTGGTGATGGATGCTCCGACGCTGGATGTGACGGCGAATGGAGGATTTACGGGCAAGAATAACGCCTGCTGGGCGGCGGCGCAGGTGGCTCGGGGGCGGCATTTGCTTTTTACCGATGCGGATACGGTGCATGAGACGAACGATATCTCGCGGTCGTTGCGGGAGGCGGAGAGGCATAAGGCGGTGCTGCTTTCTTACTCGCCGAGGCAGATTGTGAAGGGTTTCTGGCAGCATGCGGTGATGCCGCTGGTGTTTTCGGAGCTGGCGTCGGTGTATCCGCCGAAGCAGGTGAATGACCCTGTGAGCAGGCTGGCGGCGGCGAATGGGCAGTTCTTGATGGTGGAGCGGGATGCGTATTTTTCGGTGGGCGGGCATCGCGCGGTGGGGACAAATGTTCTGGAGGATGTGGCGCTGGCGCATGCTATTAAGCGCGGGCCGCGGGTAATTCGATTTCGGTACGCTCCGGAGGCGCTTTCGACGCAGATGTATCGGACGACGCCGGAGATGATCGAGGGATGGACGAAGAATCTTGCGCTGCTGTTTCCGAAGCCGGTGATGCTGGCGCTGTGGCGGATTCTGGATGTGCTGCTGTTCTTTGGGCTGCCATTGATTGCGGGTGGGGTTTATTGGCTTTTGCCGTGGCAGAGGAGCGTCATCCTGCTGCTGTGGGTGCGAACGCTGTGGCGGTTCTATTCACGCGTGGCGCGGTCGAACTTTCCGGCGTTCGATGTGGGGATTTCGATTCTCGGGGTTCCGCTGTTTGTTTATCTATTGATTCGCAGTGCTGTGCATCATCGCATCAAAAAGAGTGTGAGTTGGAAGGGACGAAGTTATAAGGTCAGTTAGAAGTCCACACGTTGCATCCACCTCGTTTTCTGTGCGTCTAACTAGATTGGGATATACATGATTTTTCTTACACGCAAGGCCGAATTTTCTTCTGCGCACTTCTATTGGAACGATGCCTGGTCGCCGGAGGAGAACCTGCGGGTCTTCGGCAAGTGCTCGAATCGCAACGGCCACGGTCACAATTACACGCTGGAGGTGACGGTGGCGGGAACGGTGGATCCGGTGTCGGGGTTTGTGGTGGATCTGAAGGAGTTGAAAGAGATTCTGGAGCAGGAGGTGGTCAGCGTCTACGATCATCGGCACTTGAATCTTGAGGTGCCTGAGTTTGCGACGATGATTCCTACGACTGAGAATATCGCTACCGCGATCTGGCGGCGGCTGGATAACAAGATTCCTCATGCGAAGCTGCACCGGGTGAGGGTCTACGAGATGCCTGACCTGTTTGCGGACTATTATGGTGAGCCATGAAGGTTTACCTTTCACGCAGGTACCACTTCAGCGCATCGCATCGTCTGCATACGGAGGCTTACGATGCGGCGACGAATGCAGCCGTGTTCGGCAAGTGTAATCATCCACACGGACACGGGCATAACTACACGGTTCAGGTTACGGTGAGTGGGCAGGTTGATCCGGTGACGGGAATGGTGTGCGATCTTGGTGAGCTGGATGGCTTTGCACAAACAAATCTACTGGGCCGGTTTGATCATACGAATTTGAATACGCTGGATTGCTTTGAAGACATGGTCTCGACGACGGAGAATCTGAGTATCGAGATCTTTCGGATCTTCCAGGGATTTACCGCTGCTCATCTGGAGCGGGTTCATGTTGAAGAGACGAGCAACAACTCGTTTGACTATGCCGGCGACGACTATGCCGGTGACGCTGTTCCTGCACCGGGGACGATCTAAGAAAGGCACCTTCTATGCCACGTACGTCGGCTGCTGTTGAACCATCTTTGCTTGAGAGTACTTCTACGCAGGACCTATATCGCGAACTGCTGGTGCGTATCGGCGAGGACCCTGAGCGGGACGGCCTGCTACGCACGCCGGAGCGCATGGAGAAGTCCATGGCGTTTCTGACGCGCGGCTACACGATGGACGTAACGGAGGTGCTGCACAATGCGCTGTTCGACGTCGATTACGATGAGATGGTCATCGTGAAGGATATCGAGTTTTTTTCGCAGTGCGAGCATCATCTGCTGCCCTTTTTCGGCAAGGCGCACATTGCGTATGTGCCGAATGGAAAAGTGATTGGGTTGAGCAAGATTCCGCGGCTGGTGGATGTGTTTGCGCGGAGGCTGCAGGTGCAGGAGCGTCTGACGCGACAGATCGGCGATGCGATTACGGAGGCGATTCATCCGCAGGGCGTGGCCGTGATTCTGGAGGCGCAGCATCTTTGCATGATGATGCGTGGGGTGGAGAAGCAGCACTCGCATACGGTGACTTCGGCGATGCTTGGTGTGTTCAAGACGCAGCTGCAGACGCGGAACGAGTTTCTTTCGCTGGTGCGGCGGCAGGGAAGCGGCGTCTAGCTTGCAGCGGGTAGACTAGAAGTTGCATGAATGGTCTTCTTGTACTTGATAAACCCTGTGGCGTCACCTCGCATGATGTCGTTTCGATCGTTCGGCGCGCTACCGGCGAGAAGTCGATAGGACACCTCGGCACTCTGGACCCCATGGCTACGGGGGTGTTGCCGCTGCTGCTGGGGAAGTACACGCGGCTGGCGCAGTTTTTTGGGCAGGCTGCGAAAGAGTACAGCGGGCATATTCGCTTTGGATTCGCGACAGATAGTTTTGATGCCGAGGGAGTGGCGTCGTCTGCTGCGATGCCTTTGACGCGATCTTTCGATGAGTTGCGTGCGATGAGCTGCAGGTTTCGTGGAGAGATGGACCAGATGCCGCCGATCTTTTCGGCGAAGAAGATCAATGGGGTGGCTGCACACAAGCTGGCACGGGCCGGGGTGGAGGTTGCGGTGAAGCCAGCGCGGATTACGATTCATCACTTCGAGTTAACGGGGCTGGAGGGTGATACGGCGGCGTTCACCATGGAGGTTTCGGCTGGCGGGTATGTTCGTTCGGTCGCGCATGAGTTGGGAGAGATGGCTGGGTGTGGAGCGCATCTTTCGAGTCTTCGGCGGGTGAGGGCGGGGGCTTTTACGCTGGGGCAGGCGATTACTGTGGATCAGTTGAAGCAGGCTTCTGTTGGTGAGCTGGAGGCGTTGTTGCCGCATCCGCGGCTGTTGTTGCCGGAGATGCCGGCGGTGACGGTGGACGATCAGTTGGCGGGGCGGCTGCGGAATGGGATGCAGGTGAATCTGCCGGATTTTTCGGATGCGCCGTTGATCAAGGTGTTTACGAGTCCGACGGATTTGTTGGCGATTGCGCGGCGGGTTGCGGGGACGCTGATGCAGCCTATTGTCGTGCTGGGTTAGGGATTTGCTCTTAGCAACGGGTGTATGGCTGGTGGCTCAGTTCTTTTTTAGAAGAGGAGTGATGAAAGGCAGGACGTTGTTAGCGACGATCTTGTTTCCCTGGGCGGTGGCGTGGGTGCGGTCGCGCTGCATCATGCCGTCTACGCCGAAGACGTCTTTCAGGAGGAAGGGCAGGAGGGGGACGTTGTATTTTTTCGCGAGCAGGGCGTAGGTGGCGTTGAACTGCTGGATGTAGTCGGGGCCGTAGTCGGGCGGGAGGGAGATGCCGGCGAGTACGACGCGGGTTCCGCTGGACTTGAGGGTGGAGACGATCTTGTCGAGGTTGGCGCGGGAGTCCTGGATGCGGAGGCCGCGGAGGCCGTCGTTGCCGCCGAACTCGACGACGACGACGGCGGGCTTGAGGGCGAGGATGGTGTCGAGGCGGTCGACGCCGTCTTTGGTGGTGTTGCCGCTGATGCCTTCATTTACGACGCGATAGTGGTATCCGCCGGCGTCGAGATCTTGCTGGAGATAGTCGGGGTAGGTCTCGCCGGGATCGGTGCCGAAGCCAGCGGTGAGGCTGTCGCCGAAGCAGACGATGAGGGGGCGTTTGTCGTTGGCCGGGGCTACATTTGGCGGTGCGACGGGAGATTCTGCACCGGGAAGGGTCTTGCTGGAGTCTAACTGCTCAGCCTGCTTTGCCGTGCTGTCGGTGCGGCAGGCGGTGAGGGAGAGCGCGACGACCGCTAGAATAGCTATGGAAGATGGAGTCCTGCGCATTCCTACAAAGTATCAAATTGCATTGCTGCCGCAGAAGGAGAACCCCCGCAGTTGACGATATCGAGTGCAATGATCCGAGTTGAGGGCCTTCGCAAGTCGATCCGCAATGGAGCGCGGACCGTGGATATTTTGAAGGGGCTGGACTTCACGATTCCGCAGGGACAGTTTGCGGCGATTATGGGTTCGAGCGGAAGCGGCAAGTCTACGCTGCTGGGGCTGCTGGCGGGACTGGATACGCCGAGTGAGGGGAATGTTTTTTTGAATGGAACGGCGATCAGTTATCTGCCGGAGGATAAGCTGGCGCAGGTTCGCGGGAAGACGATTGGGTTTGTGTTTCAGTCGTATCAGCTAATTCCTACTCTGACGGCGCTCGAGAATGTTTTGCTGCCGCATGAGTTGAATGCGGATGCGAAGGAGGACGGGCTGGGCCGGGCGCGGGAGTTGCTGGTGAGCGTGGGGCTGGGGGATCGGATGGATCATTATCCGGTGCAGCTTTCGGGTGGAGAGCAGCAGAGGGTGGCGCTGGCGCGGGCTTTTATTCTGCGGCCCCCGATTGTGCTGGCGGATGAGCCTACGGGAAATCTAGATACGACCAATGGGGCGCATGTGCTGGAGCTGCTGCTGAATCTGAATCGTACGGAGGGGACGACGCTGGTGCTGGTGACGCATGATCCGGTGCTGGCGACGTATGCGAACCGACGGATTGTGCTGCGGGATGGGTTGGTGGTGGGGGATGAGATGAATGCGAGTCCGGCAGAGGCTCCGCGTGAAGCTGCGCTGAGTGAAGGCTGATGGGGGCGCTGTCGTACCGGTCAGCCGCCAAGATTGCTGCGCGCGAGATGCATTCGTCGCGGGGAAAGTTTTTCTTTGTCATTCTGTCGGTAGCGATTGGGGTGGCTGCGCTGACGGGGGTTCGCGGGTTCTCTTCTTCGTTTCGAGCTTCGCTGTTGAATCGGGCTCGGAGCATTATGGCTGCGGATCTTTCGGCGCGGATGTTTTCGCAGCCGACGCCTGAAGAGCAAAAGGGATTGGATGAGATTGCGGCGAGCGGCGTTGAGATTACGCCGGTGACGGAGCTGCTGTCGATGGCTTCGGCGGCGAAGACGCTGGATCCGCTGCTGGTGTCGATGAAGGCGGTGGACCCGTCGATGTATCCGTTCTACGGGGAGGTGGAGCTTGCGCAGGGTGGGAGACTGAGCGCGGTGCTAATGCCGGATACCGTGGTGGTGGCGGACGATCTGCTGGTGCGGCTGAATCTGAAGGTTGGGGATGAGTTGAAGATCGGCACGAAGCTGTTTCGGATCGCTTCGGTGGTGGTGAACGAGCCGGACCGGCTTTCGGGCAACTTTGCGGCGGGGCCGCGGGTGCTGATTACGCGGGAGGGGCTGGAGGCGAGTGGGCTCTTGGCGCCGGGGAGTCATGCGGGGCAGCGGTACTTGTTCAAGGTGCCCAGGCCGCGGAGTGGAGCGCTGATCTCGGATGCGGCGGTCGCGGATTTGAAGGCGCGGTTGGAAAAGCTCCTGCCAGAGGCACAAATTATTGACTATCGCGAGACGAATCCGGCGTTGACGCAGGGGCTGGATCGGGCGACGAGTCTGCTGTCGCTGATGAGCTTGGTGGCACTGGTGTTGGGAGCGATTGGCGTGGCGATGGCAATGCGAGCGCACCTGCAACAGAGGCTGGATACGATTGCGATCATGAAGTCGCTGGGTGCGCGGTCGGGGCAGATCATGAAGATCTATCTGCTGCAGACGCTACTGCTGGGGCTGGTGGGGGGACTGCTCGGGGTGGCTCTGGGCGTGGGGGTGCAGCTGGCGTTTCCTTATCTGTTGGCGAAGCTGATCAACGTGGACACGGACTTTCATATTCAGATGGTGACGGTGGTGACGGGGCTGGTCGCGGGGATTCTTACGACGCTTCTGTTTACGCTGCCTCCGCTGCTGGATATTCGAGGGGTACGTCCGATTTTGATCTTGCGGCGGGCGGTAGAGGATAACGACGATCCGTTTGTGACGGCGATTCGGCGAAAGATTACGAAGAACCTGGCGCAGATCGGGGCCGCGGTGCTGATTCTGCTGGGGCTGGCTGCGATTGCGACTACGCTGAGCGATTCGGCTGTGGTGGGGAGGGTGTTTTCGCTGGGGCTGGTGGCGGTGCTTGGAGTGTTGCTGGGTGCTTCGGCGGCTGTGCTTGCAGGGCTGAAGTATTTTCTTTCGAAGACAAGACCGCATCTGCCCTCTTCGCTTCGGCATGGGCTGGCGAATCTGTATCGTCCGGGAAATCCTTCGGCTGCGCTGCTGGCGGCGCTGGGGATGGGGGTGATGCAGATTATGACTGTGTACCTGGTGCAGCAGGCTGTGGTGACGGAGTTGCATATCTCAGCTGCGCCGAATCTGCCGAATGTTTTTCTGATCGACATTGCGAACAACGAGGTGGATGGCGTGCGAGCGCTGTTGAAGGGGGAGCACAGCGTTACGGCTGCTCCGGAGCTGTTGCCGGTGGTGTCTTCACGGATTATCAACATCGATGGGGTGCCTGCGGATCAGGCGAAGCTGAAGAACTTTCCCAAGCGAATGCTGCGGTCGATCAATCTGACGTGGTCGGACGATGTGCCGCCGGGAACGAAGACGATGGAGGGGAGTTGGTGGGGAGCTGGCGAACGCGGCGTGGTGGTGGCGTTGGATGAGCGGCAGGCTGAACGGCTGGGGGTGAAGGTGGGGTCGCATATTACATTTGCAGCGCAGGATAAACAGATGGTGGCGACGGTGGTGGCGCTGACGAAGTCGGATGGACAGCACGCTTATTCGCGGGCAGAGTTTGTGTTGCCGCCGACGGCGCTGGCTGGTCTGCCGGTGGTCTGGTATGGAGGGGTGCATGCGGACCCGGCGCATGTGGGAGATCTGCAGCGCGCGTTGTATAAGGCGTATCCGACGGTGACGGTGATCAATGTGGCGCAGGCGCTGGAGACGGTGAGGGCAGTGGTGATTCAGATCACGTACGTGATTCAGTTCCTGGCTGCGTTCTCGATCTTTGCGGGGATTGTGATTCTGGCGAGTTCGATTGCGGGTACGCGGTATCGGAGGATTCGCGAGGTGGTGGTGCTGAAGACGCTGGGAGCTACGCGGGCGCGGATTGCCACGGTTTTTTCGATTGAGTTTGCGGTGCTGGGCTTGGTTGCGGGTTTTGTGGGAATCGCGTTTGCGAATGTGATTGCGAAGGTGCTGCTGAATCGGCTGACGGTGGCGTATCACTTTCAATGGATGTGGACGCTGGGAGCCCTGCTGGGTACGGCGGCGCTGACGGTGGTGACGGGGTGGGCGGCGAGTCATCGCATCCTGGGGCAGAAGCCGCTGGAGGTGCTGCGGGAGGAGTAGCGATGGTTGCTTCGGAGCGAAGCCTTCTTTTCTTCTCTATCATGCGGGTGGGGTGGTGAGGATTGTAGGATAGGTTCTGAGTGTGATTTCAACTTCCGGGTGGTGCATGAAGGTAGAGAGAGAGACGGCGCTGCGGGCGCATGAGCAGCGTTTTCGAGAGGCAGGGCGAGTGTTTGGCGCTCCGGCACGGGTGAATTTGATTGGAGAGCACACCGACTATACGGGTGGGCTGGTGATGCCGATGGCGATCGGGTTTCGGACGGAGGCGGTGGTGAGCGGGCGATCGGATGGCCGCGCGGTTTTCTATTCGGAGAACTTTGGCGAAGAGGCTTCGTTCGAGATCGCTTCGATGGGGCGGTCTCCGGAGGGACGTTGGAGCGACTACCCTGCGGGCGTGCTTTGGTGTCTTCGTGAGGAGGGCATCGAGGTTGGCGGCTTCAATATGACGCTGGTGGGAGATGTGCCGCTGGGTGCGGGGCTGAGCTCGTCGGCGTCGGTGGAGGTGGCTACGGCGATGGCGCTGCTGGCGCATGCGGGTGCTTCGTTGCCGATGGAGAAGATTGCGACGCTGTGCCGTCGGGCAGAGAACGAGTATGTCGGCGCGAAGAGCGGGATTATGGATCAGTTCGTCGTCGTGGGCGCTGTGGCGGAGAGGGCGATGCTGCTGGATTGCCGGTCGCTGGAGTATGAGTTGCTGCCGCTGCCGGCGCAGGTGCGGGTGGTGATCTGCAACTCGATGGTGAAGCATGCGGTGGCGACGGGAGAGTATGGCGACCGGCGCGACGAGGTGGAGGCAGGACAGGCGGTGCTCCGGAAACGGCTTGGGATTGAACTGCTGCGGGATGCTACGGTCGCGGACCTGGAGGCATGCAGAGATGAGATGTCTGCGGCGAGTTTTGCGCGGTGCCGACATATTATTACCGAGAATGGGCGGGTTGTGATGGCGAAGGAGGCTCTGTTGCGTGGTGATGTCGAGCGGTTTGGAAGGTTGATGGTGGAGGCACATGCGAGTATGCGTGACGACTTTGCGGCGAGCTGCGAGGAGGTCGATGTGTTGGTGGAGATTGCGATGCGGCAGGAGGGGTGCTACGGGGCGCGGATTACCGGGGGCGGGTTTGGCGGCTGCACGGTGAACGTGGTTCGCGCGGCGGATGCGGAGCCGTTTGTGGAGGCGCTCCGGGGCGAGTACGCGGAGAAGACTGCAATCGCGGCGGAGTGTTTCGTGTGTGCGCCGGGGGATGGTGCGTTGGCGATGGCGGCACAGGAGGTGGGACGATGAATCCTTTGGCGCAGACCAATCCTCATCGCAGGTTCAATCCGTTGAAGCGGGAGTGGGTGTTGGTGTCGCCGAACCGCACGCAGAGGCCGTGGCAGGGACAGATGGAGAAGCCTGCGGCTCCGGCTGCGCTGACCTATGATCCGGACTGCTATCTGTGCCCAGGGAATATGCGGGCTGGAGGGGCTCGGACGGATAAATACACGAGCACGTATGTCTTTGAGAACGACTATGCGGCGTTGAAGGCGGATGCTCCGCGGTTTTCGAGCGATGAGGGCGGCAAGGGGCTGCTGGTGGCAGAGGGCGAGAGCGGACTGTGCCGGGTGATCTGCTTTTCACCGCGGCACGATCTTACGCTGGCGAAGATGTCGGTGGAGGAGATTCGCGCCGTGGTGGATGTGTGGGCCGAGCAGTATCGGGAGCTTGGTGCGCGGGATGACATTGGGTATGTGCAGGTGTTTGAAAATCGCGGGGCGATGATGGGTGCGAGCAATCCGCATCCGCATGGGCAGATATGGGCGAGCAGGTCGGTGCCGAATGAACTGGTGGCCGAGCTCGCGGGGCAGAGGGCCTACTTCGCGGAGAAGAACGAGGTGCTGCTGTGCGCGTATCTCGGGTTGGAAGAGGCTGCGGGTGAGCGCGTGGTTGCGGCGAATGCGAGCTTTGTGGCGGTGGTGCCGTACTGGGCGGTGTGGCCGTTTGAGGTGATGATTCTGCCGCGTCGCCGTGTAGCGCAGCTGCAGGATCTGACGGAGGCGGAGCGGTCGGACTTTGCGGCGATCTTAAGGACTGTGACGGCTACGTACGATGAGGTGTTCGATACGCCGTTTCCTTATTCGATGGGACTGCATCCGGCGCCGTGCGATGGAGAGGAGCATCCGGAGTGGCAGTTTCATGTTCACTTCTATCCACCGCTGCTGCGTTCGGCGACCATTCGTAAGTTCATGGTTGGGTTCGAGCTGCTGGGCGGGCCGCAGAGGGATATTACGCCGGAGTCTGCGGCTGAGGTGTTGCGGCAGGCTGGGACGCGGGTAGGTACTTCGCGTGGTTGAGGGTCTCTCTTTGAGAGGCGCTGCTCTGGCCGTGATTAGAGCAGTTTCGCAGTTGGTGTAGAGCAACAGCAAGTGCAAAGGCGCAATACAGGGGTTCTTCCCCTTCGACACGCTCAGGGTCAGAATGACGACCCTCTAAATCAGAATGACGACCTTCTCAATCTGAAGGTCGTCATTCTCAAATAGGCGATTAGTGGCTCTAGAGCGGAAGCGAAGAGGCTCTAGTTCGGCTTTTTGACTACTTCGTGGATGAGGGGTTGGAGCTGGGGTGGGGTGGCGGAGATTTGTAACGTCTTCCGGAGCATATCCTCGGGTTCGTCGAGGAGGGATGGGTCTTCGGCGAAGAGGGTGATGAGGGGCTGATTGGCTTCGAGGCGGTCGCCTAGCTTGGCGTGCATCTCGATACCGGCGTGGGCGCTGACGGGATCGCCGGGTTTGGTGCGGCCTGCGCCGAGGCGTTGGACGGCCCAGCCGACTTGTTTGCAGTCCATGGAGGCGAGGTAGCCGGAGTGCGGGGCGGTGATGGTGCGAGTGGCGGTGGACTTGTGGTGGGCGGCGGGATCCATGAAGATGGCGGTGTCGCCGCCTTGTGCTGTGACGATTCTGAGCCAGGCCTTGTAGGCTTCGCCGGAGAGAAGGATCTCGTCGGAGAGGCTGGCTCCGGCCTCGGGGGTGTCGGCGCGACCGGCGAGGTGGAGCATCCAGCCGGCGAGGATGTTGGAGAGTTGAATGATGTCGCGCGACATTGGATGGCGTGTTTCTTTGTGCGTGGCGCGCATGATGTCGATGCACTCCCAGACTTCGACCCAGTTGCCGGAGAAGCGGCCGAGGGGTTCGTCCATGCTGGTGAGGAGGGCGACGGTGCGCGTGCCGGAGGCCTCGCCGGTCTGAACCATGAGTTCGGCGAGGAGTCTGGACTTTTCGTAGGTGGGCATGAAGGCGCCGCTGCCGACCTTGACGTCGAGGACGAGGGCGTTGAGGTCTTCGGCGAGTTTCTTGCTCATGATGCTGGCGGTGATGAGGAAGGGGGACTCGACGGTGCCGGTGTGGTCGCGGAGCCCGTAGAGGATGCGGTCGGCGGGGACGATGCGCGGGGTCTGGCCGATGAGGGCTGCGCCGCATTTTTTTAATACGTCGGCTAGTTGGGTGAGGTTGAGCTGGGTGTTGAAGCCGGGGATGGTCTCGAGCTTGTCGAGGGTGCCACCGGTGTGGCCTAAGGAACGGCCGCTGATCATGGGAACGCAGATGCCGGGGATGCCTGCGGGGGTGGGCGAGGCAAGGCCGGCGGCGGCGAGTATGGGGGCGATGAGGAGAGAGGTCTTGTCGCCTACTCCGCCGGTGGAGTGCTTGTCGATGGTAAACGTGTGGAGGGGTGCGGCGTCGAAGGTGTCGCCGGAGGTGCGCATGGCAGAGGTGAGGGTGGCGAGCTCCTGCGGGTTGAGGCCGCGTTGGAAGACGGCCATGAGGAAGCTGGCGATCTGGGCGTCGGTGATGAGTTGCTTTTCTGTGGTGCGATCGACGATGGCGCGGATGAGGGCGTGGATCTCGGCGTCGGTGAGGGCGAGTCCGTCGCGCTTGTGCAGGATGATGTCGATGGGGTGGATGGTGGTCATGATCGGGTTGTCATTTGGTTATGAGTTGTTGAGCAGGAAGGCGTGGGGGAGCAGGTCGGCGATGGTGGTTTGGGCTGTGCCGTCTGCGCCGGGGAAGAAGACGATGGTGTCGGGGGTGCTGAACTCGTGGATGGTCTGGCGGCAGGCTCCGCAGGGCTGGCTGGCGGTGGCGTTGAGGTTGACGACGGTGATGGCGCGGATGCGGATGCCGGGGCCGTGGAGGGCGACGGCGGAGGCGATGGCGGACTGCTCGGCGCAGACGGTGAGGCGGTAGGAGGCGTTTTCGACGTTGCAGCCGGTGACGATCCCTCCGCTGGTGAGAAGGAGCGCGGCGCCGACGCGGAAGTGGCTGTAGGGCGCGTAGGCGTGGTGAGCGGTGGCGGTGGCGTGATGCTCTAGCTCGGCGATCTGTGCGGCGGTGAGGCTGGGAGAAGACGACATGATGTGGTGAGGCTATCGGGTGTGAGGGGAGGATAGCAAGTGGCGGTGCGCTAATGGTTATAGCTCTGCGCCCGATATAGGAGATGTGGACGACCTGACTAAAGAATTTATCGCAGAGAGCCAGGAGGGTCTGGACCGGATGGAACGGTGCCTGACCGAACTGGAGACGCGGCCTGATGACGCGGAGTTGCTGGGCGAGATCTTTCGCGCGGTGCATACGATCAAGGGGACGACGGGATTTCTTGGCTTCGACCGGCTGGAGAAGCTGGCGCACTCGGGAGAACATCTGCTGGGCTCGCTGCGCGATGGGAGACTGACGGTGACGTCGGACCTGATCAGCGGGCTGTTGCGGCTGATGGATGGGCTGCGCGCGATTCTGGTGCTGATCGAAGAGACGGGTGGCGAGGGAACGCGGGCGGGCGACGAGGATGGGGAGTTGATCGCAGAGCTGGCTGAGTTGAATGGGCAGATGCCTGCTGAACATGTCGAGGAGCGGGAGTCTGGGCTGGAGATTGCGCTCGTCGAGGGCACTCGAACGTCTGAGGCTCCGGTGGCCACGATGCCGGTTGCAGGCGCGGCTGGGCCAGTGCTGGAGAAGACAAGCGGTGGTGGCGGCGATAAGACGCTGCGTATAGACGTCGATGTGTTGAACCGCATGATGAACCTGGTGGGCGAGCTGGTGCTGACGAGAAACCAGATGTTGCAGAGCGGGATGGAGGCGGCGAACTTTCCTGAGTTGGCGCGGCGGCTGGATAGTGTGACGGCGGACCTTCGCGAGACCGTGATGCAGGCGAGGATGCAGCCGGTTGGGAATCTGTTTGGGAAGTTTCCTCGGATGGTTCGGGATCTCTCGCGGACGTGTGGGCGCGAGGTGCGGGTTGAGTTCAGCGGGCAGGAGACGGGACTGGATAAGAGTCTGCTGGAGGCGATCAAAGATCCGCTGACGCATGCGGTGAGGAATGCGGTCGATCATGGGATTGAATCGCCGGCGGATCGGGTTCTGGCGGGGAAGGCGGCGGAGGGTTGTCTTCGGCTGCGGGCGTTCCATGAGAGCGGCTCGGTGGTGATCGAGGTGGCTGATGACGGCGCCGGGATTCCGACGGAGCGGGTGTTGCAGAAGGCGATCGAACGCAACCTGGTAACGGCGGAGCAGGCCGCGGAGATGTCCGAACGCGAGGTGCTGCAGCTGATCTTTCTGCCGGGATTTTCTACTGCGGCGGCGGTGACGACGGTTTCGGGCCGTGGCGTCGGCATGGATGTGGTGCGGGCGAATGTCGAGAAGGTGGGCGGGAGCGTCGAGCTGGAGTCACGCAAAGGACTGGGTACAACGCTACGCCTGCGGGTGCCACTGACGCTGGCGATTGTCCCGTCGCTTGTGGTGCGCAGCGGAGGACACAGCTTCGCGCTGCCGCAGAGTGCGCTGGTGGAGCTGGTGGATATACCGCAGCGGGAGTTCGCGCAGGTGGTACAGCGGATTGGGTCTTCGGAGCTGTTTCGACTGCGGGAGCGATTGCTGCCGATGGTGTGGCTAGACAGGTTGCTTGGGCTTGAGACGGAATCTCCTGAGACGTCGAAGGGACATTACCTGGCGGTGCTGGAAGCGGAGGGCTGCAGGTATGGGCTGGTGGTGGACGATCTGATGTCGCCGGAGGAGATTGTGGTGAAGCCGCTGTCGCCCGTGCTGCGTGAGATCGGGCTGTTCTCCGGAGCGACGGTGCTGGGTAATGGGACTCTGGCTTTGATTCTGGATATTGGGGCGACGGCGGCGCGTGCCGGGGTGAAACCGGTCGAGGAAGAGAGTGGAGACGCGGAGGCGAGCGAGTCTAGCAAGACGAAGGGCGCAGGGAGGGCGGAGGCCTCGTTCCTGATCTTCGCAGACGGTGCTCGCGGACGGACGGCGCTACCGCTGAATGTGGTGGAGCGGATTGAGAGCGTGCCGCTGAGCCAGATCGAGTATGCGGGGGGACGTCCTCTGTTGCAGTATCGCGGTGAGCTGTTGCCGCTGAAGGATGACGGCGGTGTGCTGGCGGAGCTGGAGTTGGAACAGCGGGCAGGCGAAGAGGTGTTGGTGACGGTGCTGATCTGCGGCGGCCGAGTGGCGGGTGGAGTGCAGCGGGTGGGCATGGTGGTGCGGAAGGTGCTCGATGTATCCGATGGCACGCTGCTGGATGCGGATGCCGCCGAAGGGATGGAGCTGGCGATGGTCAAGGACAGGGTCACAATGGTTCATCGCGAGTCGGGCATGAGTGTTGGGACGGGTGCAGCGGCATGGCAGGAGGTTGCGTGAGACTAGGGGAGTGGGACAGGGCGGACGAGATACAGGATGAAGACGATGCTGTGTCTCTTTGTTCGCTGTATGCGGGTAGCGAGAGTTTTGGTATCGATACGAACAAGATCCGTGAGGTGTTGGGGGAGCGTGAGCTTCAACGGGTGCCGATGTCGCCCGCGTTTATCGCAGGCGTGGTGCCGTATCGGGGTGAGGTGTTGACCACGGTGAACCTGCGTGCGCTGCTGGGGATGGAGGAGCATGCGGGACGTTGTTGTGTGCTGGTGATGGAGGATGATGGCGCGGGAGAACGTTTTGGGCTAGTGGTAGATGCAGTCGGTGGAGTGGTGACGGTGAGCCGCAGAAAGCTCGAAGCGAATCCGTGCACGCTGGAGGCTCGCGGCAGATGGTTGTTTGACGGTGCTTACAAGATGGAGACCGGTCTGATGATTCGCCTGGATCCGATGAAGCTGTGTCCGTCGCGGCTGTCGGAGACTGGGTTGTTTCGACCGAGTATGAATGGAGGTACGGATGCGAGCCCTGATCGTCGATGATTCCAGTTTTATCCGTGAGTATCTGCGACATCTGCTGCACCGGATGGGAGTTGTGTGCAAAGAGGCTGTGGACGGTAGCGATGCGCTGAGTGTGTTGGCCGCTGAGCAGGACTTCGACCTGATGCTGCTGGATGTGAATATGCCGGTGATGAATGGGTTGGAGTGTGTGAAGGCGCTGCGCGCGGCGAGGCTCGGTCCTGAGATGAAGGTGATGATGGTGACGACCGAGGCGGATCACTCGTTCATTGCTACGGCGCTGGATAATGGCGCGGACGAGTTTCTGATGAAGCCGTTTACTCCGGAGAGCCTTCGCGAGAAGATGCTTCTGCTTGGATTTATCGCTGCTTGAGAACAGACATATAAAGGAACTTCAGCATGGAGATGAAGCAGGAACGGCCCATCCGCGTCCTGGCTGCGGACGATTCGGCGGTGATGCGGGGGATTATGGCGAAGCTGTTTGGCACTCATGCGCAGGATCGGCTGAGTGAGCTTCCGCGCATGGAGCTGTGCGGCATGGCACGGGATGGGATGGAGTGCCTGGAGTCGGTGAAGCAGCTTCAGCCGGATGTGTTGGTTCTGGATCTTGAGATGCCGAAGCTGAATGGCCTGGATGTGCTGGACCGGCTGCGGGCGGATCACTCGAAGCTGCCGGTGATTATGTGCAGCTCGTATACCGAGTATGGTGCGCGTTCCACGCTTGAGGCACTGGCGAGGGGAGCTTCGGACTATGTGACCAAGCCGGCGGAGCAGCGGGATTTTGCCTCGGCGATGCAATCCCTTTCACGTCAGTTGTTGCCACGAATTGCTGCACTGGCGAAGGACACTGTTCGAAAGGGAGAGGTGAGGGCTGGCTCGTCGATCGGGATCCCGACAGCGGGGTTGAAGGTAACATCGACGACAAAGCCTCTTTCACCGATAGAGGTGATTGTGATCGGCCTATCTACAGGGGGGCCGGCTGCGCTGGAGCAGCTGCTCCCAAGCTTGCCGGCGGATTTTCCTGTGCCAGTGTTGATTGTGCAGCACATGCCGAAGTTGTTTACCGGGGCGCTGGCGGAACGGCTGGATCGGTGCTGTGCGCTGCGTGTGGAGCAGGCTTACGACGACGCGATGATCCGTCCGGGAACGATATGGTTGGCTCCGGGCGACGCGCATATGGAGGTGGCGCCGCGACGGAAGATGGCTGGTGAGGAAGGGGGAGTCACGGGGATGCGCGGGGGCAGGGTGCGGCTGCATCAGCAGGAGCCTCTCAACCACTGCAGGCCTTCGGTGGACTACCTTTTCTACTCTGCAGCACGGATGTACGGTGCGGGGGCGTTGGCGCTAATGATGACTGGCATGGGATCGGACGGGCTGGATGGGGCACGGGCCGTACATGAAGGCGGAGGGGTGGTGCTGGCCCAGGATGAGGCGAGTTCCGCGGTGTGGGGCATGCCGGGGCGGGTGTCGGAGGCTGGGATTGCGGACGCGACGCTGCCGCTGTCGGCGATCGCAGGGGCGCTGCGCCAGAGAGTGAGTGGGGAGTGGGTGACGAAGCATGAGACAGGGAGCCGGCATCCTGCGGTAGAGACGGCGCGAAGGGAGGTGCAGCATGGCCTGCTCTGATTCAGACTACGCCTATCTGCGAGAGCTTGTGCTGGAGCAGTCTTCGAACCAGATTGATCCGTCGCGCAACGCTCTGTTCGATACGAGGTTGACGCCGATTGCGCGTATCTCGGGAGCATCGAACCTCGAGAGTTTTGTGGGCATGTTGAAGGCGGGGCGGCCGGCGCATCTTCATCGCGCGGTGGCGGAGGCCATGACGATTAATGAGACGAGCTTCTTTCGCGACGTGAAGCCGTACGATATGCTGCGCGCGGTGATTCTGCCGAGGCTGATCGAGCAGCGGATGAAGGAGCGGCGGCTGCGGATATGGAGCGCGGCGAGTTCGACCGGGCAGGAGGCTTACAGCATTGCAATGCTAATCGTGGAGCATTTTCCTGATATCGCGCACTGGGATGTGAAGATCATCGGAACCGATATCTCTCGACAGGTGTTGGAGTACGCGCAGAGGGGGAGATACAGGCGGCTAGAGGTTAATCGCGGGTTGCCAGCGCGGATGTTGCTGAAGTACTTTGTGCGCGATGGGGAGGAGTGGGAGGTGAGCGATAAAGTTCGATCGATGTGTGAGTTTCAGTATGCGAATCTTTGTGCGCCGCTGCCACGGTTGGCGGTGTTCGACCTTGTGATGCTGAGAAATGTGTTGTTGTATTTCTCGCAGAACGATCGGACTCATCTCTTCGGCGATGTTCATCGGAAGATGAGTCCGAGTGGGTATCTTGTGTTGGGGAATGCGGAGCAAGCGGAGGACTCTACCGATCTGTTTGAAGTGGAGTTTGCGGCGAACTGCTATTTTTACCGGCCGGTGAACGGATCGTGATCTTTTTCGTGAGATAGGAAGCCGGACATGGAAGGACCGGCTTGCATCCTATACTTATGCGGCTATGTGCGGGCTGTCTATGCATCCGGCTGCTGAGAGTATAGAGAGATGATGCGGCGAAGTGCTTCCAGTTCGAAGAAAAAAATGAGTGCTGAGGGTGCTGGCTTGGTCGAGCCCCCACAGGATCTTGCGGCTGCGGGCAATGCGGCGTTGGCGCTGTTTCATCCGATTACGGCGAAGTGGTTTCGGGCGGTGTTCGATGGTCCGACTGCTCCGCAGGTGGAGGGGTGGCCGGCGATTGCGCGTGGAGAGTCGACGCTGATTCTTGCGCCGACTGGAACGGGCAAGACGCTGACGGCGTTTCTGTGGTGTCTCGATAAGCTGATGATGCGGACTGCACCTGAGCAGGGGCGTGGATGCCGGGTGGTGTATCTTTCGCCGCTGAAGGCGTTGGCTGCGGACGTGGAGCGTAACCTGCGTTCGCCGTTGGTAGGCATTGCGAATATGGCGAAGCGGGAGGGCATCGAGGTGCGGATGCCTGAGATCAGCGTACGCACGGGGGATACGTCGCCGAAGGAGCGGGCGCGGTTCAAGAGGCATCCTGGGAACATCTTGATTACGACGCCGGAGAGTCTTTACTTGTTGCTGACGTCAGAGGCGGGCGAGGCGCTGCGGTCGGTGGAGACGGTGATCGTGGATGAGATTCACGCCCTTGTACCGAGTAAGCGCGGGGCACATATGGCGCTGTCGCTGGAGCGGCTAGAGGCACTGACGGGGAGAAAGTTGCAGCGAATCGGGCTCTCTGCGACGCAGAGACCGCTGGAAGAGGTGGCGCGGTTTCTGGGTGGTGCAGAGGCTTCGGAGTATGTAGGTGATATCGATACAAATGTGAGTCAGCAGTTGGAGGTCGAGGCGGAGACGAATAGCGTGCTGATGGAGGTTGCAGGGCGCGAGGGAAGCGCGGTTGAGAGTGGGGTAGGTGCGCCGCGGTTTCGGCCGGTAACGGTGGTGAATGCCGGAGCTAGGAAGTTGCTGGAGCTTACGGTGGAGGTTCCGGTTGAGGATATGGCGCGACTGGGGGAGATTCAGGAGCAGCCGAGTGGGCCAGCTTCGCAGGGGCCTAAGCGAACGTCCATCTGGCAGTCGATTCATCCGCGGTTGCTGGAGATCATCCAGGGGCGGACGTCGACGCTGATCTTTGTGAATGCGCGGCGGGTGGCAGAGCGGCTTGCGGGGGCTTTGAACGAGCTTGCAGGAGAGCAGATTGCACGGGCGCACCATGGCTCGTTGGCGGCTACGCAGAGGACTGAGATTGAGGAGTTGTTGAAGGCTGGGAAGATCAAGGCGCTGGTGGCGACTTCGTCGTTGGAGCTTGGGATCGATATGGGGGCGATCGACCTGGTAATTCAGATTGAGGCTCCTCCAAGCGTGGCGAGTGGAATGCAGCGCATTGGAAGGGCGGGGCACCAGGTGGGTGCGCCTTCGCATGGAATTATCTTTCCGAAGTATCGGGCTGATCTGATTGCATGTGCAGCGGTGACGCGGGCGATGCATGAAGGACATGTGGAGTCAACGCGGTTTTTGAGGAATCCGCTGGATGTGCTGGCGCAGCAGATGGTCGCGGTGATTGCGCATCCACCGTTGAACGTTGCGGATGCTGAGCGGCGAACGAAACATACGTCGGAAGAAGAGGAAAGCCCGGGGATTAGTTACGCCGCTCTGTTTGCACTGGTTCGGAGTGCGGCGCCGTTTGCGGGGTTGAGCCAGAGTGCGTTCGATGGTGTGCTGGATATGCTTGCGGGGCGGTATCCGTCGGACGAGTTTGCGGAGTTGCGGCCGCGGATTACGTGGGACAGGACGAGGAACTGGATTACTCCGAGAGCGGGGGTGAAGCGAATTGCGATTCTGAATGGAGGGACGATTCCGGATCGCGGGACGTATGGAGTTTTTCTTGCAGGGCAGAGAAGCAAGCCGGTGCGGGTGGGTGAGCTGGATGAGGAGATGGTGTTCGAGAGCAGGACTGGCGACACGTTTATTCTGGGGGCGTCGGCGTGGCGGATCGATGAGATTACGCATGATCGCGTGTTGGTGACGCCGGCTCCGGGCGAGGCGGGGAAGATGCCGTTCTGGCATGGGGACCAGGCGGGAAGGCCGCTGGAGTTTGGACGGAGGATTGGCACGCTGGTTCGGGAGTTGCGGGACGCGCCGCGAAACGTTGCGGTGGCGAGACTGACGACGGAGCACGATTTGCAGCCGGGTGCGGCGGAGAATGTGCTGCGGTATCTGGCCGATCAGGAGCTCGCTACTGTTGTGGTTCCCGATGACCGAAATATTGTGATTGAGCGGGTGAGGGATGAGCTGGGCGACTGGCGCGTGTGTGTGCTGACGCCGTTTGGTAGCAGAGTGCATGCGCCGTGGGCGATGGCGGTGACGGCGAAGTTGCGTGCTGTGAGTGGGCAGGAGGTGGAGACGATGTGGTCGGAGGATGGCTTTGTGCTGCGCTTTCCTGAGACCGAGGAGGCTCCTGCTGTCGAGCCGATTTTGATGGAGGCGGAAGAGGCTGCGGAGCTGGTACTGCGACAGTTGGGATCGACTGCTTTATTTGCGGCAAAGTTTCGTGAGAGTGCGGCCAGGGCTTTGTTGCTGCCGAGACGGCGGGCGGATGGGCGGACGCCGTTGTGGCAGCAGAGGAAGCGGGCGTATGACCTTTTGAGTGTGGCCAGTAGATATGCGAGCTTTCCGATTTTACTGGAGGCGTACCGCGAGTGTTTGCGGGATGTGTTTGATATGCCCGCTCTGATGGAGACGCTGCGGGGGATTGGGAGCCGGTCGTTGCGGGTGCATACGGTGGATTCGCGGACGCCTTCGCCGTTTGCCTCGGCGTTGCTGTTCAGCTATGTGGCGAACTACATCTATGACGGTGATGCGCCGTTGGCGGAGAGGCGGGCGCAGGCGCTTTCGATCGATCAGGATCAACTGCGGGAGTTGATGGGGGATGCGGATCTTCGGGAGCTGCTGGACGTCCATGCGATTGAAGAGACGGAGGAGCAGTTGCAGTGCCTGGCGGAGACGTACCGTGCGCGAAACATGGATGGGGTGCATGATGTGTTGCTGCGGATCGGTGATTTGACTTGGGGAGAGTTGCGTCTGCGATGTGTAACGGACGAGGTTGCAGATTCAGTGGTGAAGCTGATGCGGGCGCGGCGGGTGTTGGAGATTCAGATCGCGGGTGAGAGACGGGTGATTGCGGTGGAAGATTCGGCGCGATACCGGGATGCGCTGGGCGTGCCGTTGCCGCCGGGACTTCCTTCCGTTTTTTTGCAGGAGGTGCCGGATGCGGCGGTCGATCTGCTGCGGCGGTATGCGCGGACGCATGGGCCGTTTACGATACATGAGGCTGCGGTGCGGTTTGGCCTGCCGGTAGATGGCGTGGAGTCGGTGTTGCAGCGGCTTGTGCAGGCTGGAAGGATCGTTGAGGGAGGGTTTCGGCCGGGAGGTATTCACCGGGAGTGGTGCGATAACGAGGTGCTGCGGTCGATCCGGCGGCGGTCGTTGGCACGGCTGTGCAAGGAGGTTGAGCCGGTGGAGCAGAGGACGCTGGCGAGGCTGTTTACGCGTTGGCAGGGAGTGGTGCAGCCGAGGCGGGGGTTGGATGCGCTGCTGGATGTGATCGAGAATCTACAGGGCGCGCCGCTGCCGGCTTCCATCTTGGAGAGGGAGATCTTGCCTGCGCGGCTGGTGGGGTATAAGGCATCCGACTTGGATACGTTGATTGCTGCGGGTGAGGTGGTTTGGGTTGGGTTCGACCCGATTGGCGAGAGGGATGGCAGGATTGGGCTGTATCTTGCGGAGAAGCTGACGGCGCTTTGGCCGATCGCTCCTGCACAACCGGTCGAGCGGGCGTTGCGGGATGAGGCTGGAAAGATCATCGTCGCGTCGGTGGCTGAGGTTAGCAAAGAAGCGGAGATCGTTGAGTATCTGAAGGGACGCGGAGCTTCGTTTTTTCAGGACCTTCATGACGGTATAGGTGGCGGCTATCCGGGGGAGACGCTAGAGGCGTTATGGAATCTGGTTTGGAAGGGGATGCTGACTAACGATGGCATGGCTGCGCTGCGAGCGTATTGCGAGAGGCCTGCGGCTAGTGGGTCGCGGAAGCCGGCGCGGAGGGTGCATCAGCAGGCTGGAGGCTTTCGTTCGCGGCGGACGACTCCGCCGACGGCGCAGGGACGATGGGCGCTAAATGCGGCGGCGTTTATGACGGACCGATCGCCTACGGAGTGGAGTCACGCGATGGCGCAGCAGTTGTTGACGCGGTATGGATTGGTGTTTCGCGAGACGGCGCATGCGGAGAACCTGCCGGGCGGGTTTTCGGCGATCTATGACGTGATGAAGGCTCTGGAGGAGAGTGGGAAGGTTCGGCGTGGATACTTTGCGGCGGATCTTGGGGCGACGCAGTTTGCGATGCCTGCGGCAGTGGATTTGTTGCGCACTCTGCGCGTGCCGCAGCAGGGAGACAATGGGGAGATGCTGCAGCTGGCGGCTACCGACCCGGCGAATCCATACGGCGCGTTGTTGCGTTGGCCGGCGGCTCCGGATGCAGGGTCGTCGCTGACAAGGAGTGTGGGGGCGAGGGTGATTCTTTGCGATGGGGCGGTGGTGGGCTATCTGCGGAGAGGGAATCCGAATCTGCAGGTATTTTTGCCGGAGGAGGAGCCGCAGATGTCGCAGGTGGCACGGAGTGTGGCGGAGTTTCTGGTGTCGCGGGTGCATGAGGATGAGGATGCGAGTGGTCGGGGTGGGATGTTGATCGCTTCTGTAAATGGTGTTGCGGTGGCGGAGCATTGGATGGCGCGGTTCTTGTTGGATGCGGGGTTTGCGGCGGGGGCGATGGGATTCAACGTGAGGCGCGGGTTGCCGCCGCTGCCGGGTGGGCGTGGCGAGGTGAGGGTGAATGCCTGAAGGGGACACCATCTATCGGGCTGCGCGGGCGCTGCAGAAGGCTTTGGGTGGGAAGGTAGTAACCGGGTTTGAGACGGGGCTGGCTAAGTTGGCTCGGGTTAATGATGATTCTCCGCTGGTGGGTCGTGTGGTGGAGAAGGTGGAGTCGCGGGGCAAGTGGTGTTTGATTTTTTTCTCGGGCGATTTGATTCTGGTCACGCATATGTTGATGAGCGGAAGCTGGCATCTGTACCGCACGGGAGAGAAATGGTGGATGGGTCGCGAGAGGATGCGCGTGGTGATTCGCACGGCCGATTGGGAGGCGGTGGGGTTCAATATTCCGGTGGCGGAGTTCCACACGGTGCGGTCGCTGGAGCGGAGTGATCAGGTGCCTAAGCTGGGGCCGGATATTCTTTCGGAGGAGTTTACTATTGGGCGCGGGGTGGAGCGGCTGGCTGCTTATGGGAGAGAGAATCCTGAGGCGGAGATTGCGGTGGTGTTGTTGAATCAGCGGGTGCTGGCGGGGCTAGGGAATGTTTATAAGAGCGAGGTTGCATTTGCCGCTGGAGTGAATCCATTTCGCGCGATGAGGACGATTACGCCGCGCGAGATGGAGGTGATGGTGGAGGTATCGCAGCGATACATGAAGGCGAATGTGGTGGATGGAGCGGGGGACGGGATTGTGACTTACTCGGGGAACCGCCGAACGACACACTCGTCGAACCGGGAGGAGAGGCTTTGGGTGTATGGGCGGCAGGGGCAGGAGTGTAGACGGTGTGGGACGCTGGTGATGATGAGGAAGCAGGGAGTGCAGGCGCGGTCGACGTATTGGTGCCCGGAGTGTCAGCCGTGGGTTGGGATGGGTGAGACGGCTGCTCCGGTAGGGAAGACAGTAGTCACGCGGCGCGGGAAGATTGGGTGCTAGCGGTAGAGCGAATTATTGAGGTGGGGGCGCGGGTTGAGGCTGTTTGTCTTTGCCTCCGCCGAAGATCTTCTGCAGGAAGTTTTTCTTCTTTGGCTGGGCGGGTTGTGTTGCGTCGGGAGCGTTGCCGTCGGGGGGAGTGTTGGGCACGGTTCTAACGATGGGTGCGGCTGGAGTGGGCACGGATGGGTTGGTGTCCGGGGCGGATGGCTTGCTGCCTCCGATGCCGAAGATCTTCTGGATGAAGTTCTGCGGATTTTCGCCCATCTGGCTGCAGGTGTTGACAGGAGCGGTGCCGTCGAGGAAGGCGACATAGAAGCTGTTGCTGGGGCAGGTTGGGTCGGCGAGCAGGCTGCTGGGTTTGTCGATGCGGGCGACGGTGACGCCTTGTGGCGGGGTGAACGATTTCACGTCGGAGTACTGGGGGAGTTGGATGGCGCGCTTCATGAACTCAGCCCATATCGGAGCGGCGGCGTGTGCGCCTTCGATCTTGACGTCGGTGTAGTCGTCGTTGCCGACCCAGATGATGCAGATGAGGTTGGAGGTGTATCCGGCAAACCATGCGTCGTGGCTGGTGCCGGTCTTGCCAGCGCCAGGACCTACGAAGCCATGTTGGCGGACGGCTGCTGCGGTGCCGTAGGTCATCGCTCCTTCGAGTAGAGACTGGGTGAGGTACGCGGCGCGGGGATCCATCACCTGCTTCGCCTCGGGGGAGAAGTCGGAGACGATATCGCCGTTGGGGTTGCGAACGGAGGCCAGCATCCAGGGAGTGAGGTGGACGCCGTTGTTTGCGAAGACGGTATAGGCGCCAGCCATATCGATCGGCGTGGCGTTGTAGGAGCCGAGGGAGACCGACGGTGTGCCGCGGGCGTTGGTGATGCCGGAGGCGCGGGCGAGGGCGGCGACGTTGTCAAAGCCGACCTTTTGGCCGAGCTCGATGGTGGCGTTGTTGAGCGAGTGGGCCAGTGCGTAGGCTGCGGTGACTTCGCCGCGGAAGTCACCTTTGAAGTTGTTGGGAGTGTAGGTCTGGCGACCGTTGTCGTAAGTGAAGGTGGTGGGCTCGTCTTCGAGTTGGGTGAGCGCGGTAAAGACGCCGCTGTCGCCGAGCGACATGTTATTGAGGCTGGTGTTATAGGCCGCCGCGTAGACGAAGGGTTTGAAGATGGAGCCGGTCGGTCGCTCGGAGACGGCGTGGTTGAGCTGCGATACGCCGTAGTTGCGGCCGCCGACGAGAGCGAGGATCTGTCCGGTGTGCGGATTGATGGCGACGAGGGCGACCTGCGGATAGGTGATGGGGCCGGGCTCTTCGCCCTTGGGGGTTTTGTGTTGCTTGCGGACGATCTCGTCCACGTTGCGCATGCCGACCTCGACGGCTTCGGAGGCGGCGCGCTGAAGGTCGGGGTCGAGCGAGGTATAGATGCGGAGGCTTTGGTGAGAGAGGTCCTGATCGCCGATGCGTTTGACGAGCTGATCGTGGACGAGATCGACGAAGTAGGGAGCTTCGCTGCCGTCGATATTGGGTGGTGCGAGGCGAAGGGGTTCGGCTTTGGCGCGGTTCGCTTCGCTCTCGGTGAGAGCGCCGGTCTCGACCATAGAGTCTAGGACGAGGTTGCGACGTTCCATGGAACGCTCGGGGTGCCGGTAGGGGTTGAGGCGGCTGGGGGATTGAATGGTGCCGGCGAGGAGGGCGCACTCGGCGGTGTCGAGCTGGGAGAGATTCTTGCCGAAGAAGGTCTGGGCGGCCTCGCCAAAGCCGTTGATGGCGTAGCTGCCGCGCTGGCCGAGGTTGATCTGGTTGGCATACATCTCGAAGATCTGCTTCTTGTTGAAGCGGGCTTCGAGCTGGAAGGTGATCATGATCTCGCGGAGCTTGCGCGTGATCTTTTTCTCCGGAGAGAGGAAGAAGCCGCGGGCCAGTTGCTGGGTGAGGGTGGAGCCGCCGCAGCTCATGTGGTGCGAGACGATGTCTTCGAAGCCGCACTTGGCGGTGCGGAGATAGTTGATGCCGCCGTGCTCGAAGAAGCTGCGGTCTTCGATGGCGATGACGGCCTGGACGAGGTGCGGGGGGATCTCGTTGTAGCTGACGAGGCGGCGCTTGGTGCGGTTCTTGTCTTCGGAGAGGGCGGTGATGAGCTGGGGCTCGAGCTCGTAGGCGCTGAGCGCGACGCCGTTTTCTGCGGTGATGCTTTGGACGACCCCCCCCTCGGTGTTGATGGTTGCGCCGTCGGTGGTGTGGAAGCTCTCGGCGCCGGGCTTGATGAAGATGTTGTCGCCGTTGAGCTGGAAGGTACCGAGCTGTGGATTGGCGTTGTAGCCAGCGTGGCGGAGGTCGGTAGCGATGGCGGAGGCGGAGAGCTTCTGGCCGTCGCGGACCTCGCGCGGTGCCGCATAGATCTGCGAGACGCTGGCGAAGATGGGGCCGGCGGCGAGGCGGTCGTCGACGACCTGCTGGTAGTGATAGTAGAAGTAGCCGAAGACAGAAGCGCCGATGACCAGGACGGCAAGTGCCGCGATGAGTGCGACGCGCAGAAGTTTGGAATGAAAGCTCGAAGACTTCAGAGCGTTACGCGCGGTGTCGCCATATTTGAGTTTGACTGCCAATGTTTGTCTTTCTTTGACGTTTAGAGAGCGGTTGCAGGAAGCGGGTTGCGCAGCGTCGAGGTGATTTGGGAGGTTACCCTGGACGTGATGTCTTGGATGGAGACTTCTTCCGTGATGCTCTGCAGGCGGTCGACAAATTCTACCTTGCCCTCGGCGACTCCGCGACCGATGTTGATTCGATAGGGGATACCGACGAGATCGGCGTCTTTGAACTTGACTCCGGCACGTTCATCGCGGTCGTCTAGGAGGACGTCCGCGCCTGCAGCTTCGAGCTCGGCAGCGATCTTTTCTCCGGCTGCGGAGAGGGCTGCGTCTCCGACGTTGGTAATGGTGACGACCACCTGGAAGGGCGCGATGGCTGGGTGGAGGGCGTAGCTGCTGCCCTCGTTGGCTGCGGCGGAGGACTCGATGGCGGCGGTGAGAATGCGCTCGATGCCGATGCCGTAGCAGCCCATGACGGGGGTGACTTCTTTGCCGTCGCGGTTGAGTACGGATGAGCCCATGGACTGCGTGTACTTGCAGCCGAGTTTGAAGATGTGGCCGATTTCGACGGCTTTGCCGAGGCGCAGGGGCTGGCCGCCGATGGGGTCGAGTTCGCCTTCGATGATGTTGCGAACGTCGGCGACGAGAGTGGGCTTGAAGTCGCGCATGGGGATGACGTTGCGGAGGTGGTACTCCTCTTTGTTGGCTCCGGCGATGAGGTTTGTGCGGCCTTCGAGAGCCTTGTCGAGGATGACAAGGGTGCCGGGTTTCTTTGGGTGCGGCGCGGCTTCGACGCCGATGGGGCCAAGGTAGCCAGCGGGAGCTTTGAAAGTAGCTTCGAGTTCCTCGGGTGTCATGGGGCGGAGTTCGCCGCCGGCGATGATCAGGAGTTTGGCTTCGTTGAGGGAGTGATCGCCGCGCAGGAAGACGACGATAGGGCGCAGCTTGCCGAGTTTGGCGTGATCGGATGCGGGGAGCTCGGCCATGTAGGCCATCGTCTTGATCTGGTGGACGGGCGCGACGCTGAGGAAGGCGCCTACCTCGTCGATGGTGCGCTGGCCGGGGGTGTGGACAAGTTCGGGCAGTCCGTCGCCGGTGGGTGCGAGAGCTTCGATCACTGCGAGCTGCGAGGTGGCTTTTTCGAGGTTGGCGGCGTAGCCCGATGTGCTGCTGGCGATGAGGTCTTCGCCGGCTTCGGTGTAGACCATGAACTCCTGCGAGGCAGAGCCGCCCATGGCGCCGGAGTCGGCTTCGACGGCTACGAAGTTGAGGCCACAGCGGGTGAAGATGGCCCGGTAGGCCCGGTCGTGCTTGTTGTAGGAGACGTCGAGGCCGGCTTCGTCGATGTCGAAGGAGTAGGCGTCCTTCATGATGAACTGGCGGACACGCAGGAGGCCGGCCTTGGGGCGGGGCTCGTCGCGGAACTTGGTCTGGATCTGGTACCAGATCTGGGGGAGCTGCTTGTAGCTGCGGAGCTCTTTGCGGGCGATATCGGTGACGATCTCCTCGTGGGTCATGGCGAGGCATAGTTCGGCGCCCTTGCGGTCCTTGAGGCGGAACATGTTGTCTCCCATGCCGGACCAGCGACCGCTCTCTTCCCAGATGTCCTTGGGATTGAGAGCAGGGAGGAAGAACTCCTGGCCGATCTTATCCATCTCTTCACGCACGATGGCGATGATCTTGTTGACGGAGCGGTTGCCGAGGAAGAGATAGCTGTAGATGCCCGCCCCAAGCTGGCGGACGTAACCGGCGCGGAGGAGGAGCTTGTGGCTGGCGACTTCGGCGTCTGCAGGCGCTTCACGGAGAGTAGGGATAAAGAGTTGAGACCAACGATGCATGTGTTCTGTGTGACCTTCCGGCTCTTCTGAGCGAGGGCTTGTTCCTGTAGGTCTATTCTAGCTTCCCGTGAACGAATTGCGGATCGGATGAAGAGTCCAGATGTTGAGAAGCTATTGGGAAGCTTTGATGGAAAAAGGCCCTGTGTCGGTATATACGCGGGTACGTTACTTGCTGGTTCCGTGGGAAGAGAGTTACCGGAAAATTAGAACGGCTCTCTACGGGGAGACAGTAGGATGGACACGCGCAGTAGTTTCGCCGACTTCAGGGCCCTGAATGAAGGTGTTTGAGCGAGACAGCTCAGAACCTAACGTAGAGGTGTGCGATGCGAGTAGCTATGTGGCCGACCTATCGACTTGTATGGCTGTTGGTCTGGATGATCGTGCTACTTTTCGTGGGCACGCTGCCTGCAAGGGCTCAGAATGCGGATGAGGATGTCCGTCAGCAGTTGCAGGAGCTGAAGAAGCAGTACGAACAGACCACACTGGAGTTTCAGAAGCGCATCGCCGATCTGGAAGAGAAGATCGATAAACAGAACCAGGCAATGCAAAAGAATGCAGGGAATTCACAGGGAGCGACGACGGCGGTGACATCTTCGCCAAGCGCACCTTCCGCACCCACTATGTCCGGAGCTGCGGCAGCGCCTGCGGCCACGTCAACTCCTCCTCCTGTCACAACATCACAGAGCGCTCCTGCGACATCGACGACGGTATCGACGGGAGCTCTTGCGGCTCAGGTGGCTAAGCAGGTCTTTCTCGGTCAGTCTGAACAGGTCGGCCAACATTATCAGGGAGATCTGGCCTCCGAGCCCACGTACGACCTCATTAATGAAGCGGAGGTGAAGATTGCAAAACTGACCCAGCAGGTAGACAGCTTCGAGTTTCATGGCTACTTTCGCTCGGGTGCAGGTACGAATAGTATCGGCGGTCAGATGGTGGCGTTTCAGGCTCCGGGGGCTGGCGCAAAGTACAGGCTGGGCAACGAAGCCGAGACCTATGGCGAATTTATCTTCGTCAATAACTGGCTCAATCCTGGTAAAGATCCCGGTAAGGCCTGGTTCAAGACCGAGGTGATGATCGAAGCCAATACGACGAACTCGGATACATACGCAAACTTTCCGAACGGTATTGGGAACGATCAATTTCGGTTGCGCGAGGCCTTCGTGAGGGCAGGGGATTTGTTTGCCATTCAACCGACCGCGAAGTTCTGGGCGGGGGAGCGATACTACCGGCGTCAACATATCGAGATCGATGACTTCTATCCGCTGGATACGAGCGGTTACGGGGCTGGAATCGAGGATCTGAATGTTCACTTCGGCAAGATGGCCGTGGCCTATCTGAGTGGAGCACGTCCGGACTTCGTCACCCAGAACGGCAACTTTGCGAAGAACAATCTTGACGTGCGTCTCTACGACATGAAGGCCCATGTGGGGTGGCTTGGTGCGTGGTTCGACTACGCAACGGAGAAGGGCGGAACGACAACCGCGGGTCAGGTTATTCCTACGACGAGCGGCTATGCGGGCGGGGTGCGTTACCAGAATCTGGAGTGGCATGGAGGATATAACGCGATTGTCGTCCAGTATGGAACGGGAGCGGCGAGCAACTTCAGCACGTCTGTCGATATTCCGACGACCTACCAGAAGAGCTCGGAGAGGCTACAGGTGACGAACCACCTGCTGGTTCAACCGAATGACAGGTTCGCGATTATGCCGATCTTTATCTATCAGCGGACCAGGGATGGTGATGGGCTGCACGGACATAATGATTGGGTCTCGTTTGGGGCGAGGCCGGAGATCTTCTTTACGAGATATATTTCGCTGGCATTCGAAGGCGGAGTTGACTACACGGATGGATTCAACACGACGGTGGATGGACGGGTTGACGGATGGCTGCGCAAGTTCACCATTGCTCCGCAGATTGGAGCAGGTCGGAAGTTTTTCAGCCGGCCGGTGCTGCGTACCTTCTTCACGTATGCGAACTGGACGAACGGATTTCGCGGTCTGGTGGGTGGCGTTCCGTACCAGAATCGAACCGATGGAATCAGCTTTGGAGTTCAGGCGGAGACGTGGTGGTAGCGGAGCGGATGTGGCCGAGGCTCGTCGCGCTTAGGTGAGTTCGAGGGTCCAGAGGTCGTGAAGATGGACTACGCCCTCCACATGTCCGGTGCCTGCGGTGACGATGAGTGAGGTGATTTTTTTCTCTTCCATCAGGGCGATTGCGGAGGATGCCAGGGCGCTGCCGCTGATGGTAAGCGGAGTTCTGTTCATGATGTCGGCTGCGGTGTGCTCGAGAGCGAGGGGACCGTCACGTTCGAGCAGGCGGCGAAGGTCTCCGTCGGAGATCATGCCTGCGAGGAGGCCGTCTTCGAGGACGGTGGTCATGCCTAGCTTTTTGCGGGACATCTCGTAGATGACCTGCGGCATAGGTGTGGAGGCTACGACCTGCGGGAGGGCGTCTCCGGTGTGCATGAGTTCACGGACCCGCGAGAGGCGTTTGCCGATGCGGCCGCCGGGGTGGAGATCGGCGAAGTCTTCGGCGCGCCAGCCGCGGCGGCGGCTTAGTTCGAGGGCGAGGGCATCGCCGAGGGCGAGCATGACGGTGGTGGAGGCGGTGGGAGCGAGATTGAGCGAGCAGGCTTCGACGGAGACGCTGGCATCGAGGAAGATCTCGCTGGCCTGGGCGAGAGAGGATGTGCTGCAGCCGCTGATCGTGATCAGCGAAGAGCCGAGGCGTTTGAGCGTGGGTAAAAGACGGAGAAGTTCCTCGGTTTCGCCGCTGTAGGAGAGGGCGAGAACGATGTCGCCAGATGCGATCATGCCGAGGTCACCGTGGACGGCCTCGGCTGCGTGAAGGAAGTGGGCCGGTGTACCGGTAGAGCGGAGGGTGGCGGCGATCTTGCGGGCAATGATGCCGCTCTTGCCGATACCGGTGACGATGATGCGGCGCTGGTTGGTGGCGGACTGGAGGAGCAGATCGATCGCCTGGGTGAACGGAGCGGCCATGACGCCGTCGAGACGCAGAGCCAGCTCGGTGAGGGCGGCAGCTTCGATGCGAACAAACTCGGACGGGCTTAGGAGATCTGAAGGACTTATGGCTTCGTTGGACATGTTGGCCGAACCATGTCGATGCTAGCAGAGGAGGGCTTCGATAGGGGTATCGCAGAGCTGCGGATCTTCATGGATTGGTTGAGTAAGAGCGCCGGATGCGGTTGTTGTATCGTTTGAAACGGATTTGAGTCTAATTTCTATAGAATTGATGTATCGCGAATGTGCGGGAAGGATGTTCCTACGTGAGACGGAGTGGATTGGTTTTTGGAGTGATGGTGGTGGGGATCGCTCTGCTGCTTTGGGCGGGATGGCACAACCTCAGAGCGCGCCGTGCGGCGATGCAGCAGGCTCAGGAGAACCATGTGGTTTTGGTGCCGGACAAGGGCGATCATACGGGGAAAGCGGACTCGGGTGCGCCTGAGAGCGAAGCTCCGACGATGCGGGGGAAGGTGGCTCCGGGATTCAGCCTGATGACGCTGGATGGCAAGAAGGTCTCGCTGAGCGACTACAAGGGACGGCCGGTTCTGGTGAACTTCTGGGCGACCTGGTGTGGACCGTGCAAGGTGGAGATGCCGTGGTTCGAGGAGTTTCATAAGCAGTATGCGGCTCAGGGGCTAGAGATTCTTGGGTTGGCCGATGATGTTGACGCAGGCAAAGATGCGATTGCCAAGGTGGCGCAGAAGACGGGCGTTACCTATCCTATCCTGCTGACCGATGGAAAGGTGCAGACGGCGTATGGCGGGTTGGATTATCTGCCGATGTCGTTCTACGTCGACAAGAGTGGCGTAATCGTGGAAGAGACGGCGGGTTTGGGGAGCAAGGACGAGATTGAAGCGCATATCAAGAAGATGATCGCTTCGGGTGCGCCAGCTACGGCTGTGGGTGGACAGTGATGCGGCTGGGGATTGCGTTTGCGGGGCTGTTACTGGCTGCACCGGTGATGCTGGCTCAGCAAGTGGGAAGCCTGGATGCGCCGGCTGTGAAGCCGAAGTCGTATGTGCTGTATGCGTCTGAGGAACAGAGCGTGGCGGCAGGGAAGCGGAGTGTGTTGGAGCTGCACTTCCGCGTGGTAGATGGGTTTCATGTGAACTCGCACACGCCCAAGTCGGAGTTGCTGATTCCTACGCAGATCGCGCTGCAACAGGCTCCGGGAGTGAAGGCGGATGCGGTGGAGTATCCGGCGGGGACGTCGTACAGCTTCAGCTTCGATCCGACGGAGAAGCTGGATGTTTACTCGGGGGCGTTTACGGTGAAGGTGCCGGTAGTGGCGACTGCCGGGGCGCATACGATCGAGGGTTCGCTGAGGTATCAGGCCTGCGATCATGCGGCGTGCTATCCGCCAAAGAGTCTGCCGGTGCAGGTGATCTTTACGGCGAAGTAGGTCTCTTTCCTGTCTTTTCTGAGGATTTCTGTTGGTAGCTTCGGTACGTCTGCGGGTGCTGGCAGCGCGTGTAGTGGCATCATGGATACAACAGAAACGGACAGGAGCACGCAGACGCGATGGAAGAGTTTCGAAGGCTGACACGGTTGCCGGCGTATGTATTCAACATCACCAGCGAGCTGAAGGCCGCGGCACGGAAGCGGGGCGAGGACATTATCGACTTCGGGATGGGGAATCCTGATGGCGCTACGCCGAAGCATATCGTCGATAAATTGATTGAGGCGGCGCAGAAGACGGCTACGCATCGGTACTCTTTGTCGCGTGGGATTCCGCGTCTGCGGCGGTCGATATGTAACTGGTATAAAACGAGATATAACGTGGATCTGGACCCAGAGACGGAGGCGATTGTCACCATCGGATCGAAGGAAGGGATTGCGCATCTTTGCCTGGCGGTTCTGGATGACGAGGATACGGTTGCGGTGCCGAATCCGAGCTATCCTATTCATATCTTTGGGCCTGTGATCGCTGGGTCGAAGGTGCAGAGCATTCCGATGCAAGATGGAACGGCGGACTCGTTGCTGGAGCAGCTGGAGTATCAGTTGCCGCGTATGGAGCCTCGGCCTAAGTTGTTGATTCTGAACTTCCCTTCGAATCCTACGGCGCAGTGCGTGGAGCTTTCTTTTTTTGAGCGGATCGTTGCATTGTGCAGGGAGCTGGGGATCTTTATCATCCACGATCTCGCGTATGCGGATCTGGTGTTCGATGGGTATCGGGCTCCGAGCATCCTGGAAGTTGCTGGTGCTAAAGAGGTTGCGGTGGAGTTCTTTACGCTGTCGAAGAGCTACAACATGCCGGGATGGCGGGTGGGTTTCATGGTGGGTAACAAGCAGCTGGTTTCGGCGCTGGGGCGGATCAAAAGTTACTTTGATTATGGGACGTTTACGCCGATTCAGGTGGCTTCGATCGCTGCGCTGGAGGGGCCGCAGGAGTGTGTGGCGGAGATTGTGGAGACGTATAAGTGCCGGAGGGATGTACTGGTTCCGGGGCTGAACAAGCTGGGTTGGGCGGTGGATCTGCCGAAGGCGACGATGTTTGCTTGGGCTCGTATCCCTGAGCAGTATAAGGGGTTAGGGTCGGTTGAGTTTTCGAAGAAGCTGCTGCTGGAGGCGAAGGTGGCGGTGTCGCCGGGGATTGGGTTTGGCGAGCATGGGGATGGGCATGTGCGGTTTTCGCTGATTGAAAACGAGGAGCGGACACGGCAGGCGCTGCGGGGGATCAAGCAGATGTTCAAGGCGAGTTGAGCGGTAGTTTTGTAGAAAAAATGCTCCGGTGGTGGCCGGGGCATTTTTGTTGTTTTGTGGGCGTTTTTTAGGGTGTTTTGGGATATGCGTGGTGCTGGGCGTGGTTTTTCGCTGGTGAGATTGTGGTGGTTGGTGTGGTGAACGTGGTGGCTTCGCGGTCGCCTTTCGGGGGCGGGAAAGTACGACAGTTTTTTTTGATTTATTTTTTGGGAGGGAGCGCTTCCTGCGGGATGGGGGTGCCCTGGTGGAAGATGATCTGCCAGGCGCCGTCGAGGCAGACCCAGAGGGAGCTGCGCCAGGATTGGCCGATGGTCTCGCCGGAGGAGCTTCGGCGGGTGGCTTTGTAGGTCAGGAGGACAGTGGTGGGGGAGATCTCGCGGCTTGCGAAGTCGCTTAGGAGAGAGGCGGGGCGGGTGAGCTCGTTCTGGAGGTCTTCCAGGATGGTAGCTTTGTCGAAGACGCGGCCGGAGCTGCCGAACTCTCTGAAGTCGTCTGCGAGGAGTGGGGCTACTTGTGTGGGGTCGCGGCGGACGGATGGGGCGACGAGTCGTTCTTCGAGGTGCTTGAGGTGATCTGCTGTCGTCATGATCTTCTCCATGCAAGTTCATCCAAGAGTGTACCGACCCATTGGCTTTTGCTGTGTCGTGGAGGTGTCGAGGATAGGCTGCGCGAGACAAACACAGGTCCTTCGACTGGCCTCTCGCGATAAACTGCAAGAGCCTCCGCTCAGGATGCCACTTCTCATAACAATCAACCGCCTAGCCACGCACAATATGTCGATACACCCTGATTACGAGGGCAACTTGTGTTCAAAGATAAGGATTAACAGATGCTCGTCACACCACTGAAGATTTCGAAGGTCAAGGATGTACCCACGGGTCTGAAGCGACGCCGATGGATGCGTTTGCGGGTTATGTCGGCAACACTGGGCATCGCACTGGTACCGCTCGCGTATGCTGCGCAGCGGGATTCTCCGCAGAGCGAAGCAGCAGGAGTTCAGGAGTTGATGGCCCGTGTCGGACCGCCATCGGACGTGGCTCTCGATGATTTCAAAAAAGCGGGGATGGAAGAGATCAGGCCACATACCCTGACTGCTTCGGAGCGAGCGAAGATGGAGGCTGTGTTGGCTTCGCTTCCAGACTTGACGAGGCATGTGCTCGAGAAAAAGCTGCACACCCTTGCATTCGTCGACGGAGTTCCAGGTGAAGGCACGGGGCTTACTTCAGAGTCTGCAAAGACGGGGCTTTATGACATCACGCTTCGCGCCAGCCTTTTGGACGAGTCGCTCTCTACCTTTTTGACGACGAAAGAGCGCAGGGTGTTTACGGCTGATGGTTCCGGACTCACAGTCGCAGTCAAGGGGATAGGCACGGATGCTCTAACGTACGTGCTGCTGCATGAGTCCACGCATGTCGTAGACAGAAGTTGCAGTATCACGTCGGCTCCTCATAGCCGAGTGATTCAGGGGATCTGGACGAGCCCACACAGCATGGTGCCACAGCTGGCCTCATCGGCCGCAGCGGCTACCTATTTTCGCGGGGGGCGTCCGCTTGGGTTTGGGCAGGCTGCAACGGTGTACGACGCGCTCGCTCAGACTCCATTTGTGAGTTTGTATGCAACAGCGTCCGAGCAGGAGGATTTAGCGGAACTTGTCGCGTGGCGCGAGGTGATGAAGCAACATGGTGGGAATCTGATTATCGAAGTGAGTAACGCTCGCGGAGAGACCGTGAGGCGCTGGGAACCGTTGACCTTCCCTGGAGTACAGAAGCGCTTTGCTGATGTGGACGACATGCTTACGTCACAAGAAACCTGCAGTGGTTTGTCGTAGTTCAGGGTGTGTGGAGAGTCTTAGGAGTGAGCAGACTGGATGGGGCGGAGTGCCCACCTCCCGAGATATCTCCACGACACGCGAGTGTGCGGAAGGGTGAGGATGTTTCGGCCATTCCTCACTGAATATAGCCGGGCAGGAAAGGCGGTTCGCGCCGAACGCGAATGCCCACCTTCGCGACTACACTGCCGTCGCGGAGATGGGGCACCCGGTATATTGGAGCCTATTCATCTCGCAAGAAGCAGCGAGGAACGGAGCTCCAGACAGGCTTCGATTTTGGTGAGCAGCTCCTTCTCTGTGTCGTGGCTGGCGAACTCCTGTGCGAGCTTCTTCGCCTGATTTCGATAGCCGGGAGTGTCGAGAATCTTTCTCGCGGCTGCATGCACTGTCTCCGGTGTGGCCTGATTGGTGCGGAGGTCGATTCCGACGCCGGCCCACTGGACATGCGCCGATACCTCTTCCTTATCTTCCGTGAGTCCGGCGGAGATGATGGGGATGCCATGCGCGAGTGCCATGTTGACGGTGCCGTAGCCTCCGTTGGTGATGAGCAGATCGACCTTCGGCATGATCAGCTCATAGGGAAGGAAGTTTGCCACGCGAGCATTTGCCGGGATTTCGACGGGGATGGACTCGGTCGGCTTGCCTCCTGTCGTGATGAGAACGATCAGGTCTTTTTCATTAGCCAGACCGGTCAACGCGGGGCCTACGAGTTGTCCAAGGTCATGGTTGGCGACAGTTCCCTGGGTGACAAGTACGAGGCGCTTGGTCTGGTCGAGTTCATGCCACCAGTCCGGAAGCGAAGCCTGCCCTGGGGGCAGAGGCAGAGGGCCGATGTATCGTACCGGCGAGGAGGAGGGTGACTCCTCTGGATACTCGAAGCTTTGAACTCCGGGATGGAGATAAAGATCGGGCAGGTTCGACATGACCTCTGTGGCAGAACAGGGCAGCGGGCCGCAGCCCATATCTGTGAGGATGGCGTTAAAGGCCGCTTGAACAGGTTTCAGAAGAAGAAGTTCTCGCTTCTCGTGCTCTGCATGTTGCTCTTCCAGCGAAGCTCCGGGTCTCGGAGGGACGTTCCTTCCGCTGCCGAGGTTGAGTACGGTGATGCCAAGATGGACGATCGAAGGGCGCTTCTCAGGTGCATCCAGAAGCATGGGCAAGGTTCCGAAGAAGAACGAGTCGGCGAGGATGATATCCGCAGGAAAGTCGCGCAGGGCCAGCTCTAGTCCCGCGGCCTGTGCGGGGATATGTCTCGCAAAGAAATATTTCATGTCGAAGCAAAACATCTCGAGTCCAGGCGTCTGCTGCTGCCTTTCAGGAAACTCGGCGAGGAACTGGCCGATATCACCACCACCTACGGAAAGAGTCGGGATAAATGTTACTCCGGCAGCTTCCACCATCGGCCTGAGACTGGGTGCTGTCTGCATGACGACTTCATGGTTGTGTTTCATCAGAATATTGGCAATGGCAAGCAGGGGGTTCAGGTGGCCTGGAACAGAGGTAGAAGCGATCAAAATTTTCATTAGTGACGAAACACCTGTCTCGGAGACTTATTCCGGATGGTTGGGGAGTAGTTTTTAGAGCAGCAAAGAGCTGCCCCGACGGAGTTCTATTGCGATTCGAATCGCGTATAGAGAACTTAGGGCTGCCTGCCGTTTATCTGGGGGCTATTCTTTTCCACATCGGCTGAAGCTTCCAGTAGGTGGCGGAGCGCCAGAGCCATTCGAGGGGACCGAACTCGAAGGCCTGTAGCCAGAGTGGGCTGAGGATGAGGTTGACGGCCCAGACGCCGAAGATGACATAGGCGGTCTGGTAGTACTCCATTCTGCCGTAGAGCTTCCACGGACCCCAGAAAAAGACGAACTGGCAGATGAGAGAGGTGAGGATGTAGTTGCTGAAGGCTGTCTGACCTACAGCCGCGACGGGGCGCAGCAGTTTCCGGAGGATGCCGCTTTTGATGATGGCCAGGAGGGCCGCCGCGATGGCTAGACCTCCAGCCCACTCTGCCAGCCTGTAGGGGAGGTAGAGCCATTTTTCTACTGTCGCGAAGTCAAACCCGCTTTGATACGACCTCAGGAGTCCGATGACGTAGAGGGGGGTTGAGATCAGGAAGCCGAGCAGTGCTGTCCAGAGATAGGTGCCGAACGAGAGCTCCGCGGCAAAGAAGCCGGTTTTGTAGAGGCCCATGCCGATGAGCATGATGCCCGCGCTTTCTCCAAAGGAGTGAGTCGGAGGCCGCGAGGCGAAGCCCTTCTCGAAGTTGACGCCTCTGTCGAGCAGGTGATCGATGTAGCCGGTTCGGGCGTCTGCCATTTTCTGGTCGATGCCTTGCTGCGTTACTTCATGTTCTTTCACATCCTCGGCCCACTGCTGTTCGATCTTCTTCTGTTCTGGAGTAAGAGGATTTCCGGCCTTTTGGCTGGCGATTACGTCGGCGTGTTTTCTGCTCAGAAGGATGCTTGCTGTCGTGCCTGTGTATTGCAGGAGGCCATAGGTTGAGACAACGAGTAAAAGAAAGGTGCCGACAGTAAAAAGAGTTTTGGGCCTGAGCCTACGGCAGGGATAGAGGCAGAGGATCGCGGTCAAGCCGTACTGCATGAGGATGTCTCCGGACCAGATGAAGGTGCCGTGAATCAGGCCGAAGACAACGAGCCACATGTTACGGCGAAGGAAGATATCTGCCGATTGATCGGCGGCTCCGCGTCGCTCCGCGCGTTCGGTCAAGAGCACGACACCTGCACCGAAGAGCATGGAGAAGAGGAAGCGCATCTTTCCCTCAAAGAAGATCCATTTGATGAACAGGACGATGAGGTTGAGGTGCGCGTGAGGGCCGGTGAACGCCGGTTTCGGCAGACCGATGGGGATGTCGTGAAAGAACTCTGGGCCGCCGAAGCTGTCCATGTTGAGGACGAGGATGCCGAGCAGGGCGAATCCCCGCAGGGTGTCGATGCTGGAGATGCGTTCAGTGCGCCTGATGGGGGAGACGATGTGTGGAGGTCCAGCGAGTTCTTCATTGGTGCCGACGGGCAGATACGTCTCAGAGGGGGAGGAGGTTGCAATCGACGACAAGGTAAAGGTCTTTCTTCCAGCGTAATTTGGGGACGAGATTCGTCTTGGCTGTTTGACGCCAATATTGGCGTATGGTTTCAGCCGCTACGTTGGGAGTTCTCGTTGAGAGAGATAGTCGGGGCAGGCGATTTATTGGCTGATGTGGCAATTACGGCTTTCTTGCCTGAGACAGCTTCTTCTGGGTGTCGAGGAAGCGGCGGACGCGGTCGAGGGTGCGGGATTTGCCGAAGACGACCATGCTTTCGAGCAGCGGCGGGGACATGGTGCTGCCGGTGAGGATGGCGCGGAGGAGCATGAAGTTTTCTTTGACGGACCACTGATGGGCTTCGCCGAGTTGCTTGAGGGCGGGCTCGAGGGCGTCGTGGGTCCAGTCGGTGGCTTCGAGGACGGCGAGCTGTTCGGCGGCGAAGGCGAGGGTGTCTTCGAGGGTGCGCTTTTTGGGGATGAAGACGTCGGCGGGGGGCATGATGTCGTCGGCGAAGAGGAAGTGGGTGAGGTTGCCGAACTCGCCGAGGGTCTCGATGCGGGTCTGGACGAGGGGGGCGATCTGCTGGAGGTAGGCGTCGGAGAGGATGGTGTCGCGGAGGGATTTGTAGAAGGCTTCGGGGGTGAGGGCGCGGATGTACTCGCCGTTGAGCCACTTGAGTTTGGTGAGGTCGAAGACGGGGCCGCCGAGACGGATGTTTTCTACCTGGAAGCGAGCGACCATGTCGGCGAGGGAGAAGATGTCGGTCTCGCTGGATTTTGTTGGGGCGCTGGACGCTGGCTTCGCCGCGTCGTCTGTGGGTGCGCTGGTGTTTGGTGCGGGCATGCCGCCGCCCATGAGGCCGAGGAAGTTGATCATGGCTTCGGGGAGGAAGCCGGCCTGGCGGTAGTAGATGAGGGAGACGGGATTTTTGCGTTTCGAGATTTTGGACTTGTCGAGGTTGCGCAGGAGGGGCATGTGCCAGAAGCGGGGGAGAGCCCAGCCGAAGGCGTTGTAGAGGAGGACGTGTTTGGGGGTGGAGGAGATCCATTCTTCGGCGCGGATGACGTCGGTGATGCGCATGAGGTGGTCGTCGACGACGTTGGCGAGGTGGTAGGTGGGGAAGCCGTCGGACTTCATGAGGACCTGGTCGTCGACGTTGTTGTGGTCGAAGGTGATGTCGTCGCGGAGCTCGTCGCGGAAGGTGGTTTGGCCGGCGGGGACTTTGAGGCGAATGACGAAGGGACGGCCTTCGGCGAGATAGGTGTCTATTTGTGCCTGTGACAGTTCGCGGTGGGCTCCGTCGTAGCGCGGGGGGAGCTTGGCGGCGAGCTGGCGCTTGCGGAGGTCTTCGAGCTCTTCGGGATTTTCGAAGGCGCGGTAGGCGGTGCCGTTGTCGAGCAGGAGCTGGACGTGCTGGCGGTAGATGTCGGTGCGCTCGGACTGGCGATAGGGGCCGTAGGGGCCGCCGACGTCTGGGCCTTCGTCCCAGGTGAGGCCGAGCCAGCGGAGGGAGTTGAAGATCTCCTGCTCGCTGGTGGCGACGAAGCGGGTGCGGTCGGTGTCTTCGATGCGGAGGACGAACTTGCCGTCGCGCTGGCGGGCGTAGAGGAAGTTGATGAGGCCGATATAGGCGGTGCCGACGTGGGGGTCGCCGGTGGGGGAGGGGGCGATGCGGACGCGGATGGGGGTATCGGTGGTGATGGAGGGATTCGTCATAAAAGCCAAGGCTTAATGCTAGCAGGATTATGGGGTTGCGGCTGAGGAGGTCGACGTCGCTTCGCTCGTCCGGAGAGCAAGATGCGGATTCTTCCTTTCTACAAGCTCTCCACTGCTTGTCGACGCTGGACGCCGCGCATCTCCGCCGTGCAACTCAGCTGGATCGGTCGACGCGACAGATCGATAAAAGCGGCGATCGAATTACTCCTTCGACTATTGACTCCCTCGCCTTCGAACGCAGTCATCTTCTGCTTCACGCTGAGCTTTAGCTACTTAAACGGAGTCTCCTCGGTGTGCGAGTTTAAGTAATATGCTTCCCATAAACGCGAAGGGTCGCTATAGAGAAACGCAATGTTCTGCATGTTCGCAGAATTGCTGTGCATTATCTCTTTTATTTTGAGCGAAACTGTTTGGCAATTGATTTGCATGGCTACGTGGGTAGCGAGAAATTAAGCTCGACGAATCCTTCCTTTTCGCCACGTAAGCTCCTTTCGGCCCCTATCCATTTGTCTCGATGCTCGTAGGCCCATTGTCGAAGCACGCAGGCCCCGCTTAAAAATTGCAAACAGGAGAATCAAGATGAAGATATTGCACATCGCAGCTGCTGCTGCGCTTGGGCTTTTAGTCCCCTGCGCCCTTCATGCAGCACCTCTATGCCCTGCATTTGGCTATGCAACCGCCGGATGCGATCTGGTCATCACCGTTACGAATAGCGGAACTTCGGTAGCGGCCGGACCGAGCTTTTCGCTTGGCGGTGGAACCTACGATGGCTCTGATGACACGCTCATTGGAATCATCAACAACTCTAGCAGCGCTTTAAGCATGATTAACCTTAGTTCAAACACTGACATCTTCGGTTTCGACGGCGATGGCATCAATACTTTTGGAGCTCCTGGTAATGCAAGCGATACCAGTGGCTACGGCGGTCCTGACAGTTTCTTCACAAACATTGACCCTACCTTCTCGATGGGGACGGTCGATTTCGTTACGCCGCTTGCTGCTGGCGGAGGGAACACGTACTTCTCCCTGGAAGAAGCGCTTGTACCTTCTCAGGTGGTGGTCGGTCCTCCCTCTGCCGTACCTGAACCGAGCACGTTTGTTTTGCTTGGAACAGGTCTGGCGGGTTTCTGTGAGGCGGTGAGACGTCGGCTCGCTTTATAGATCAGCTCCTTTGAGATGTTTTATGCGCCGGCAGACCCTCCTCTGCATGAGAGCCTGCCGGCTCACTCCTCTTCGCGGCCAGGATTCAACCGAACATGAACTTATTCAAGTGTCCGCTGATAACGATCGCTGATCGCAGGGCACCCTTCCGGCCAAAATTAATCGCTCAGGAGGACGACCATGAAGCGAAAGATCCTATTCGTGGCTTTAGCGTTAGTGTGTTTCGTATCTGCTTTTTCGACGAGGGAGGGTTATGCCGCCGCGTTCAAGTCCCCGGATCGCACTCCGTGTCCTCGTTATGAAGCAGGCAGTATTTTGGTTGAGCCCAAAGACCTTTTTAGCAGTCATGGAGTTCTGCAGGTGAGCTTCACTTATGAGACTCGCGTCGATCAGTATGGAAATACTTTGTACTGTTACATGAGTGAAGATGGAAGCCAGTCGCCTACGCTGCATGTTTACCCTGGCGACGAACTGATGGTGAAGCTGACGAACGCGCTGCCATCTTCTACGACACCGTCTTTCCAGAAGCATGCGATGCCGGGCATGGGTGCTCTGCCGGAGTTCAGCATCTCAGGGCAGTCTCATGAAGCGTCTCCGAACTGCGGTGGGATGGTCATGACCGACACGTCCACGAATCTTCACTATCACGGGACGAATACGCCGCCGACCTGCCATCAGGATGAAGTGATTAAGACGCTCATCAATGCAGGTGAGACCTTTCAATACGACGTGCATTTTCCCCTTGATGAGCCGCCAGGACTCTACTGGTACCATCCGCATATTCACGGAATCTCTGAGGCAGCGGTTCAAGGAGGCGCCTCAGGTGCCATCGTCGTGGAAGGAGTTGAAAATATTAATCACGACGTAGCGGGGCTGTCTGAGCGGACGCTGATTATTCGGGACAACCTGGTCCCCGGAGCTCCTAATGGGGACGATGTGCCGGCATGGGATCTTTCGCTCAACTATAGCCCGGTGGCTTATCCGGAGTACAAGCCTGTGGTGATTCCAGTCAGGCCTTTGCAGAAGCAGTTCTGGCGTGTCGTAAACGCCGCGGCAGACACGATCCTCGACTTGCAGGTTCAGTATGACGGGGTAGCGCAAGATCTGCAGGTAGTCGCGATTGACGGTGTTCCGACCGGGTCGAAGGATGGGGAGTTCGAGGGAAGGACGTTATCCAAAAAACACTTTCTTCTCGCTCCAGCGGCTCGAGTGGAGTTCATCCTTAGAGCGCCGCCGAAGAGTGTGAAAAGCGCTATGTTGCTGACCTTGAATGTAGACACAGGTCCGGACGGAGATAATGATCCGCAACGTCCACTGGCGACGCTAAAGGTCAATGAAGGCGCGGCTAATCCATCGCTTACCGTTGCGAACGTCTCGGCACCACCGCCTCTGCACATGCGTTTTGAGGGATTGGCGAAGGCTAAGCCTGTTACGCAGAGGAAGCTCTACTTCTCTGAGGTGCTTTCGGATCCGACGGACCCTAACAGCCCAACTAACTTTTACATCACCGTGGATGGAGCGAAGCCGACGCTGTTCGATCCCGATAATCCGCCTGCGATCGTTACCACGCAGGGATCCGTAGAAGACTGGACTATTGAAAACCGGGCTCTTGAAAACCACGAGTTCCACATTCACCAGATTCATTTTCTGGTGCTCGAGCGTGATGGCAAGACGGTGGAAGGGCAGTATCGCGACATGATCAACGTTCCCTACTGGAAGGGGAGCGGACCATATCCCAGCGTGAAACTAAGGATGGACTTCCGCGGGCCCGACATCGGCGACTTTGTATATCACTGTCATATTCTGGGGCATGAAGATAGCGGAATGATGGCTATTATTCGCGTGCTTCCCAGCAGCAGTCCGATTCGGTGATTTTGGCGGTCCCAAAGAACGATAAAGTTTCGGCGGTATTAGGTGCTGCGGGCGGTGCGGACGGCGGCGGCGAGGTGGGCGAGGGCGATTTTGGTCTCGGGCCAGTCGATGCAGGCGTCGGTGATGGATTGGCCGTAGGTGAGGGGTTGGCCGGGGATGAGTTTCTGGGCTCCGGCGACGAGGTTGCTCTCGAGCATGACGCCGATGATGCGCTTGTCGCCGCCTGCGACCTGAGCGGCGACGTTGCGGCATACGGCTGATTGCTGGGTGTGATCCTTGTGGCTGTTGGCGTGGCTGCAGTCGATCATGACCTGAGGGCGGATGCCGGCTTTGATCATCTGGTTGCAGGTGTCTTCGACGGCTGCGGCGTCGTAGTTGGTGGTGTTGCGTCCGCCGCGGAGGATGATGTGGCAGTCGGGATTTCCCTTGGTGACGAAGATGGCGGTCTGGCCGTGCTTGGTGTGGCCGAGGAAGTTGTGGGGCTGGTTGGCGGAGAGGATGGCCTCGATGGCGATCTGGACGTTCCCGGAGGTGCCGTTTTTGAAGCCGACGGGGCAGGAGAGGCCGGAGACGAGTTCGCGGTGGACCTGGCTCTCGGTGGTGCGGGCGCCGATGGCCCCCCAGGAGACGAGGTTGGCGACGTACTGGGGGGAGATCATGTCGAGGAACTCGGTGCCGGCGGGGACGCCCATGTCGGCGAGGTCGAGGAGGAGGTGGCGGGCTTTGCGGAGGCCGTCGTTAATCTTGAAGGACTCGTCGAGGTAGGGATCGTTGATGAGGCCCTTCCAGCCGAGGGTGGTGCGGGGCTTTTCGAAGTAGACGCGCATGATGAGGCAGAGCTCGCGGGAGTGCTCGGCGATGGCGGATTTGAGGAGCTCGGCGTAGGCGCGGGCGGCTTCGGTGTCGTGGATGGAGCAGGGGCCGACTATGACGATGAGGCGGTGGTCGCGGCCGTTGAGGATGTCGATGATCTCGTTGCGCGCCTTGAAGACGGTGGCGGAGGAGGCTTCGGTGAGGGGGAGCTCGTCTTCGAGGACTACGGGCGGGAGGACGACTTTGGTCCAGGTGATGCGAAGGTCATCGGTGGGATAGAGCATAGGTCTCGTCGGATAAATTGAGATGCGGGCGCGTGGTGATATCTGGAAGATTCGCGACTCAACCATCTTATAGCGTGGGAGTGAATAGAAGGTTGCGGAGGTGGGTGGGTCAGCGCTTGATGGCGGGTTTGGGCCTGGTCTTGCGCAGGTCGGTCATGGCGCCGTGGGGGAAGCCGGTGGACTCTCTGACGATGAGGCTGGTCTCGATGTTGTACTCGCGCTGCGGGTGGGAGTCGCTGGAGTGGGCTACGTGGTTGCGGAGGGCGGTGACGGCGGCGCGGGCGATGTCGAAGCGGGACATCTGGATGGTGGTGAGGGGCGGGATGGTGACCTGGGCGATGTGGATGTCGTCGAAGCCGATGACGGAGAGATCATCGGGGACGCGGAGGCCGGCGCGGTAGAGCTTGTGGAGGACGCCGATGGCGGTCATGTCGTTGGAGCACATGACGGCGGTGGGACGGTTTTTGGCGGCGAGGAGCTTTTCGGTTGCGGCGATGCCGCCCTCCATGGTGTGGTCGCCTTCGATGATGGTGGAGGCGTCGACGGCGATGCCGCACTCCTGCAGGGCTGCGGAGAAGGCGGCGGCGCGGGATTGGGCGGAGTGGAGGCGCTTGGGGCCGCTGATGAAGGAGATGCGGCGGTGGCCGAGGGCGGCGAGGTGCTGCACGCCCTGGCGGATGCCGTGCTGATAGTCGACTTTGAGGATGCTGATGCCGGGGCGCTCGGGGCCTACGTCGATGAAGACGAGGGGGACGTTGCGGCTGGCGAGCTGCTCGAGGAGGGGCTCTTCGATGCCGAAGGTCATGATGGCGACGCCTTCGACTTTGCGCTCGAGCATGCGGCGGATGCAGTGGGTCATGCGCTGGGGATCGTAGTTGGTGGAGCTGACGAGGATCTCGTAGCCGTGCTCGACGGCGATGTCTTCGAAGCCCTGGATGAGCTCGGGGAAGAAGGGGTTGGTGATCTCGGAGACGATGAGGCCGAAGATACGGCTGCGTCCGGAGACGAGGGCGCGGGCCTGGGTGTTGGGGAAGTAGTCGAGGCGGTCGATGACCTCCCACACGCGCTTGGCGATCTTGGGGTTGACGGTGGGGACGCGGTTGATGGTGCGCGAGACGGTGGCGATGGATACATTGGCCGCGGTGGCGATGGTGCGGATGTCCATGCGTTCCGAGGTCTTGCGTGCGGCCCTCGTCGTTTTAGGTTTCTTCTCGGCCATGAGTGGTTTTGTCTTCTCGTCTTCCAGAGGTGCGGATACAGCTTAGCTTATTGGATCAGATGATCCGGTGCGGTGATGGTATTTTCGGCCTCCTTGCTACTGGTTTTCTGGATACGGGCTGCGGCGGCGATTCTTCGCAGCTCGGGAAGGATGGTACCGAGGGATGCGGATGCGGCTGTTGGTTGACCGAGAGCGAAGTAGGCGCTGCGGTAGAGGGGGTAGAGCTCGTTGTAGACGGCGACGGCGTGCGGCTGCGGGGTGTAGGTGCGATAGGGGAGGCAGATGGCTTGCTGGGCTTCTTCGATGGTGTGGAAGGCTCCGGCGGCGAGGAGGGCGAAGATGCCGGAGCCGAGGCTGGTGGGGGCGCCGTCGGGGACGAGGACGGGTTTGTTGAGGACGTCGGCGTAGATCTGGTTGAGGACGGCGTTGTTTTGCGGGATGCCTCCGGCGTTGATGACGCGGGCTACGGGGACGCCGTGTTCGGCCATGCGTTCGAGGATGATGCGGGTGTGGAAGGCGGTGCCTTCGATGGCGGCGAAGAGCTCGTCCTGGGCGGTGTGGAGGAGGTTCCAGCCGAAGGTGACGCCGCCGAGTTCGGGGTTGACGAGGACGGTGCGGTCGCCGTTGTCCCAGCTGAGGCGGAGGAGGCCGGTTTGTCCGGCGCGGTATTGATCGAGGCCCTGGGCGAGGTCGCGGACTTTAGTTCCGGCGCGGCGGGCGATGGCTTCGAAGATGTCTCCGGTGGCGGAGAGGCCGGCTTCGATGCCGGTGTAGCCGGGGTGAACGCTGCCGGGGACGACGCCGCAGACACCGGGGACGAGCTCGGTTTTTTTTGCCATGGCGATGATGCAGGTGGAGGTGCCGACGACGTTGACGACGTCGCCCTCGCGGCAGCCTGCGCCGATGGCGTCCCAGTGGGCGTCGAAGGCTCCGACGGGGATGGGGATACCGGGTTTGAGGCCCATCTCGGCGGCCCACTTTTCCGAGAGGGTTCCGGCGATGGCGTTGGAGGTGAGGTATTCGCCGTTGAGTTTTTCGCGGATGCCGTCGAAGAGGGGATCGACCTTGGAGAGGAAGGATTGTGGGGGAAGACCGTCCCACTTGGGGTTCCACATCCACTTGTGGCCCATGGCGCAGATGCTGCGTTTGACCTTGGCGGGGTCGGTGATGCCTGCGAGGGTGGCGGCGACCATGTCGCAGTGTTCGAGGGCGGTGGCGAATCTCTGGCGCTTGTCGGGGTTGTGACGGAGCCAGTGCAGGAGTTTGGCGAAGCCCCACTCGTGCGAGTAAACGTCGCCGCACCAGTGGATGGCTTCGAGGTTCTCGGCGAGGGCGAGTTCGGTGATCTGGCGGGCCTCTTCGTGGGCGCGATGATCGCACCAGAGGTAGTAATCGTCGAGTGGCTGGAGATTGGCGTCGACGGGGATGACGCTGGAGCCGGTGGTGTCGAGTGCGATGGCGGCGATGTCCTGGCCGTTGACGTGGGCTTGCTCGAGGACATTGCGGGTGGCCTGGGCGAGCGCGTTCATCTGGTCCTGATGGGACTGGGTGGCGTAGTCGGGGTCTTCGCGGCGGCGCGCGAGGGGGTATTCAGCGGAGGAGGTGCCGAGGCGTCCACGCTCGCTGTCGAGGAGGGTTACGCGAACGCTGAGTGTTCCGAAGTCGACTCCTGCTACGATTGCCACGCTTTGCTCCTTCGGGGTGATGCTTTTTGTCTGATTTCGGCTGTTCGGGAGTATGTCCGAGGTTTGAGAAATCGTTTACCCAGCACCCTTTCTATGGCACGGACGCGGCTTTGTCAATGATTTGTCTGGGCGTCAAGGGAGGTTTCGCTGTGATCAGGTTCGGCGCTTGGTTCTTCGGTGAGGTGAGGCGTAGTTCGTTTCGGTGTTCGTGGGTGAAGGGTGCTTATGGCCGCGAAAGGAAGCGGGCGACGGGATTGCGGGTGTCGGGCGGACTGCGATAGGCAGTGATAGGGTGACCGACTAAGATGGATTTGTGCGCCCTCGATTGATTTTAGGGTGCGATGTGGCTTCTAGTTAGCGACAGGAAAGGTAACTCTCAAGTGAAAGCTTTAGTAAAGAGCCGCGAAGAGCGCGGTCTATGGCTGGAGGATGTTCCCGAACCGGAGATGGGCATCAACGACGTCAAGATTCGCGTGCTGGCGACCGGCATCTGCGGGACGGATCTGCACATCTACGAGTGGGACGCGTGGGCGCGATCGACGATCAAGAAGGGTTTGACGATCGGGCATGAGTTTGTGGGCGAGGTGGTTGCGGTGGGTTCGAACGTGACCGACATACCGATCGGCCAACTGGTGAGCGGGGAGGGGCATGTGGTGTGCGGACGCTGCCGGAACTGCCTGGCGGGGCGTCGGCATCTGTGCGCGCATACGCTGGGGGTAGGGGTGAACCGGAACGGCGCGTTCGCGGAATATATTGTGCTGCCGATGTCGAATATCTGGATCCACAGCGCAGGCGTGCCGCGTGAGATTGCGGCGATCTTCGATCCGCTGGGCAATGCGGTGCATACAGCGCTGGCGTTTCCGGTGCTGGGTGAGGATGTGCTGGTGACGGGCGCGGGGCCGATTGGGATTATGGCTGCGGCGGTGGCTCGGCATGCGGGTGCGCGGCACGTGGTGATCTCGGACCCGAATGAGTACAGGCGGAAGCTGGCGGAGAAGGTGGGGGTGACGCTGGCGGTCGATCCGCGGGCTACTCCGCTGAAGGAGATTCAGACGCAGTTGCATATGCAGGAGGGGTTCGACGTGGGGTTGGAGATGTCCGGCAACCCGAACGCCTTTCGCGAGATGCTGAGCAATATGAGCCATGGCGCGAAGATTGCGATGCTGGGCATTCCGTCGGAGGACATCTCGATCAACTGGAACCAGGTGGTGTTCAATCAACTGACGATTCGGGGGATCTATGGGCGCGAGATGTACGAGACCTGGTACAAGATGACGGTGATGCTGGAGAGTGGGCTGGATATCTCCGGGGTAATTACGCACAGGATGAACTGGCGGGACTATGAGGACGGGTTTGAGGCGATGCGTACGGGGAACTCGGGCAAGGTGATTCTTGACTGGAGCGATGTGGCGTAGTCGTTGGTTCGTCCGTGTGGATGTGTGGGATTGTTCCTCTTTGTGGCGCCGCTCGGGTTTGGTTCGGGCGGCGTTTCTTTTTTCCACGTTGAGGGTTGGTCCCATGGTGCGTGGGATGGAATCTGCTTGCGCGGCCGGTGCGTAACCTTCTGGACTAATCCGCATCAAACGGCTGAAGCGAAATGTTTTTCGACGAGCGGATGAGGAACGTCTATCATCTTTTCATTCCGGCAAGCGTAGGATTACGTCGACAGAACCGAACGTTTCAACCTCGATAAGGCCACGAATGCAACCTAGCGACTGTAAAGTATCTGGAACAACTCTTGTACGCGCCCCGGCGCATCCGCCTGACAGTCTGTTCGAAAGTTGTCCGTGGTTCTATGCGCTCTGCCGCGAGTATCTGTTTCGCGACCACACGCAGGAGATTGTGCAGGCATTGTTTCCGGTGGGCGGCCCGGTGGCTGGGACCCATCTTCTTGAGCTTGGGTGTGGGCCGGGGTTCTATGCGTGCCGGCTGTCGCAGGAGTATCCGCAGATTCATACGACGGGGGTGGACCTGTCACGGCGTTTGATTGCGAGGGCGCAGTCGAGGGCGGCTAGCCGCAGCCTGCAGAACTGCAGGTTCGAACAGGGCGATGCGCATGCGCTGGTGGATGCTTCTAACTCCATCGATGCGGTGGTGGTGTCGCGGCTGTTTTTGATTGTGCCGAACCGCGAGGCTGTGTTGAGCGAGATCTATCGCGTGCTGAAGCCGGGTGGACGATGTTTTATCGCCGAGCCTACTTCGGGGTTTCGGACGCGGATACCGCTGAGCTGCATGTGGCTGTTGTCCAAACTGACGAGCAGTCCGGCGGGGAAGTACAGGGAGCCACGGCAGGCGGATGTAATGACGGCGACCGATTTTGCGGCATTGATTCGCTCGCAGCCGTGGGGGATTGCGGAGCTGCAATACGATGGCTGGTATCAGTATGGGGTGTGCGAGAAGCCAGTCGGGGCGCTGAGTGGGGTGGCGGGCGAATCGTCGCCTCAGCTGGAGATCGCTGAGTGGAGTGAGGTGTAATTCGATGTCTTCTTCTGCAATGTCGTATCCCGTGCTTGATCCTGCCGTTTCGGTTGCGATGCGAGCTGGCCAGTGTGCGCTGGCGGTGATGGCGAAGGCGCCGCGTCCGGGGAGGGTGAAGACTCGGCTTGCTCCTCCGCTGAGTCTTGAAGAGGCGGCTGCGATTAATATCTGTTTTCTGCGGGACACGACGGAGAATCTTGCTGCGGTGTGTGGCGGTGACGGAGCGGCTGCGGCGGGTGTGATCTCTTATACGCCGGTTGGGGATGAGGCGCTGTTCGACAATCTGCTGCCTGCGGGTTTTGTGCTGGTTCCGCAGCGTGGCGACGGGTTTGGAGAGCGACTGCTGGGAACGGTGGAGGATCTTTTGGCGTGCGGGTATGGAAGCGTCTGTTTGATCGATTCGGATTCGCCTACGGTACCGGCCGCGGCTTTCGAGCAGGCGGTGGAGGAGTTGCGGCGACCTGAGGATCGGGTGGTGATTGGGCCTTCGGATGATGGCGGGTACTATCTGATCGGTGTGAAGAGGGCGCACCGCGAGTTGTTTGCTGATATCACGTGGAGCACGACGAGCGTGTATGCGGAGACGATGGCGGCTGCGAGTGCGGCGGGGATCGAGGTGGTGGAACTGCCGCTTTGGTATGACGTGGACGATGGGGCTACGCTCGATGTGCTGACTGCGGAGCTGCTGAGGGATACGCCGCCGGCGTTTGCGTCTGTGCGGGGGTATTCGGCGGGGCACACGCGGGGATTTCTCGAGGCTTTGGGTGGACGAGGGGGCGAGAGCAGATGAGCTCCACGGCAAATCCGGTAAGGGTTTCACGGAGTGCGATGGCTGCGGGGCTGGGCCGTTCGCACTGGTCGGTTGCGCGGGCGTGGCAGACCAATGTTGCGCTGGTATTGATTGGGATGGGGTTGTTTTTTCTGACTCGTCAGTTGATCAGCGAGTATCACCAGTTCACCATTGGATTTTCGGGAGTGTCGGGCTGGTCGGTGATTCTTTATCTTGGCGCGGTGTTTCTTGTTCTGACGCAGCCGGTGAACCGATTTACGTTTCCGATTATTCTTGTCGTCGCGGTGGCGTGTCGTCTGATCGCACTGTTTCCGGCGCCGTTTCTTTCGAGCGATATCTACCGCTATGTGTGGGATGGCGTGGTGCAGCATGCGCATGTCAGCCCGTATCGCTATGTGCCTGGCGACCCTGTGCTGGCCTTTCTGCGTGCGCCGCATCAGGCGGTGTTCGACCATATTAATCGGCGAGACTATGCGCATACGATCTACCCGCCAGCGGCGCAGGCACTGTTTTATTTGGTTACATGGATCTCGCCTACGGTCACTTTCATGAAGACGGTGATGGTCCTTTTTGAAGGCGTCACGATGTATGGGCTGGTGACGCTGCTGCGTTCTGTGGGCGTTCGTCGAGAGCAGACGCTGCTGTATGCGTGGTGTCCGATTCTGATCTGGGAGATTGCAGGGTCTGGCCATCTTGACTCTGCTGCCATGGCGTTTATCACGCTTGCGCTGCTTGCGCGGTATCGCAGGCAAGGGGTTCTGACGGGGCTGTTTCTTGGGATTGCGATTCTGTTGAAGCTTTATCCGCTGGTGCTGTTTCCGGCGCTCTATCGTCGCGGGGATTGGAAGATGCCTGTGACGATGGCTGCGGTGATCGCTGTTGGTTATGCGGCTTATTCGAGCGTGGGGATGCTGGTGTTTGGTTTTCTCGGCGGCTATGTGAAAGAAGAGGGCATGGCGACCGGGGCAAGGTATTTTCTGCTTGAGCTGGCACAGCGGGTTTCGGGCTTACATGATCTTTCGACGGCGGCTTACTTTGCTTTCTGCGGGGCTGTGTTTGCAGCTCTGATGTGGTGGTGCTGGAGTAGTGTCTGTCGACAGGGCGATGGCGCAGATGTTAGCGATGCTGCGTTTTTGCGGCCGGCGTTCGCGCTGGCTGCGGCGCTGATGTTTCTGTTTTCGCCACACTATGCGTGGTACATCGTATGGCTGGTGCCGTTCTTTGTACTAATGCCGAATCTTCCGATTCTGGCTTATCTGACGGGATTTTTTTATCTGTATACGACGGCGCTGGCTGAACCGGGGCCGAAGATGTTTCTTGCCAATGAGATTCTTTATGGCTTGGTTTTGATGGCGTTCCTTCTCCAGCTGATGTTTGATCGCTGGCCTCTTCATCGCACTTTATTCGTCCAACCTGTAACAGCGAGCGAGACTTTATGAGCACACTTCTTCCTATTCTTCCTCCAGACGATCTTCTTGAGAGTGCGGACAAGCTGAGTCCTGCGGCGCAGCAGGCTGAGGAAGAGAAGAACCGCATGCGTCGCTACTTCGAGAAGCCTGAGACACAGCTTGGGTCTGTCGCGGAGCAGGAGCCGGTGTGTCTTTATCTGGAGACGACGAACCGCTGTAATTTATTGTGTACGACGTGTCCGCGGACCTATGAGGAGTTGGAGCCTGAGGCGGATATGTCGTGGGATCTGTTTACTTCGCTCGTAGGGCAGTATCCGAATGTGGCGCGGGTGGTGCTGCACGGTATCGGCGAACCGATGTTGGTGAAGGATATTGCGGAGCGCGTGAGGTATTTGAAGGAGCGGAATATCTATGTGCTCTTCAATACGAATGGAACGTTGCTGACGGAGGCGAATGGACGGGCGCTGATTGAAGCTGGGCTGGATGAGTTGCGGGTGTCGCTGGATGCAGCCGAGTCTGAGGTGTTTCAGATGGTGCGCGGGAAGGACTTCTTCGACAAGATTGTGGCGAATGTGAAGAACTTTACGCGGATGCAGCGGGAGTTGAACGCGCCGAAGCCTCGCGTCAGCCTGTGGCTTACGGGGCTACGGGAGACGGTGGACCAGCTGCCCGGGTTTGTGCGGCTGGCGCATTCGATCGGGGTTACGGAGGTCTATCTGCAGCGGCTGGTGTTCTTCGACGATCCGATGAGTGAACACTCGCTTGCACGGGCTGAGTCGGCGTTGTTTGAGCATACGACGGAGCGCGAGGAGGGGTTGATTCGCGAGGCCGAGGCGGTGGCGCAGGAGCTTGGTGTGATGTTCTCGGCCTCGGGTGCGGTCGATCCGGGCGAGTCGATCAAGATGCAGCGTTCGGATAGCCCGTGGTCGCTATGCAGGCGTCCGTGGTCGCTGATGTATATCACCGCGAATGGGCGGGTGCTGCCGTGCTGCATTGCGCCATTCAGCATGAAGGGATATAGGGCTTTTACGCTTGGTGACGCGACGCAGAGTTCGCTTCGTGAGATATGGAACGGCGCGGAGTATCAACAGTTTCGAGAGGGTCTGTTGACGAGCGCTCCGCCGGCGGCGTGTACGAACTGCGGGCTTCGCTGGAGTTTGTAGCGACGGCTTTTTGCTTTTGGATATGTTGCTTAAAGCTGCGGGTTCCCGTAGAAAGAATCGATGCATATCCAGCACCATACGGGCTTCGATGTTGTCGGCATGGCGACTCGCACGCAGAACTCCATTGAAAGTACGGAGAACAGCAGGATCGCAAAGATCTGGAATGACTTTCTGAGTCAGAATCTGGCAGCGAAGATTCCGGATAAGCGTGGGGTCGATCTTATTGCTGTGTATAGCGACTACGAGAGCGACCATACGGGTCACTACGGCTATCTGCTTGGGCTTCCAGTCGCATCGTCGTTGAGGCTGACCCCGAACCTTGCGGTGAAACATGTTTTAGCGGGCCGGTACAAGGTGGTCACGTCGAAGAGGGGGCTGGTGACTGAAGTTGTGCCGGAGGTTTGGAGACGTATCTGGTCGATGTCTCCTGAGGAGTTGGGGGGTACGCGTGCCTATCTTACCGACTATGAGGTGTACGATCAGCGTGCTGCCGATCCGGAGAACTCGCAGATCGATGTGTATGTCGGACTTCGCTAGCGCGAGGTGTGTGGTGCGGCTTCTCGCAGATTTATGTAGTGAAGGATAGGTATGTCTCCGACGATCTCGATCATTATTCCGGCGTTGAATGAGGCGGAGTCTATTGGACATGTGGTCTCGGAGATGCCTTGGGATCTGATTGCGGAGTGCATCGTCGTCGATAACGGCAGTACGGATGGGACGGGTGCGATTGCTGCGGCCGCTGGGGCAAGGGTGATCTCTTCGCGGCGTGGCTATGGGGCGGCATGTCTTGCGGGCTCGCAGGCTGCCGTGGTGGGGTCTGACATTCTTGTTTATATGGATGGCGATGGTTCGGATGTGATCGCCGATCTGCCGCGGTTGGTTGGTCCGATTGCGAGTGGGGCGGCGGACTTTTTGATTGGATCGCGGCTTCGAGGGCGACGTGAGGCTGGGTCCATGCTTGGTTCACAGGTGTTTGCTGGGCATATGGTGAGTGCTCTTTTGAATATCTTTCAGGTGGGGGCGCGGAAGAAGGTTCGGTATACGGATATGGGGCCGTTTCGTGCGATTCGTAGAGCTTCGTTTGAAGAGTTGCGGATGAGCGAGCTGACCTATGGTTGGAATCTTGAGATGCAGATCAAGGCGATTAAGCATGGGCTGCGGGTGCAGGAGATCGCGGTTGATTATCGCAGGCGGATCGGGGGGACGAGCAAGGTCTCGGGCGATGTGAGGGCTAGTGCGAAGGCTGCGATACGGATTTTTGAGGTGCTCTTTCGGGTTGGGCTTGGCGGCGCCGGGAGAGTAGGTGTTGATCGTTTGGGGGAAGAGCGATAGCGCGGCGAATATACTTTCCAGGTCGATTGTTTGTTGGCTATTTGTAGTTTGAGGGAGTTTTGATTATGCAGAATCGCATTCTCGGCACGACGATGCCTGTACTTGAGTTCGCGCTTGGACCTGACGATGCCGTTATTTCGGAGGCTGGGGAGTTGTCGTGGATGTCGGCTTCTGTGCAGATGACGACGCATACGCAGCACGCTGGCGGTGGTGGGTTCTTCGGCGCGATCAAGCGTGTGGCGGGTGGTGGTTCGCTGTTTATGACGGAGTACCGGGCCGTGGGAGCGCCGGGCGAGGTGGCGTTTGCGACGCGGGTGCCTGGGCATATTGTGCCGGTCGAGGTTGGGCCGGGGCATGAATATCTTGTACATCGGCATGGATTTCTCTGCGCTACGGCGAATATCGAACTTGGCGTCGGCTTTCAACAATCGCTGGGCGCGGGGATCTTTGGCGGCGACGGATTTCTGTTGCAGAAGATCAGCGGGCAGGGGATTGCGTGGCTTGAGCTTTCGGGCGAGGTGGTGATCAAGGATCTTGCGGCGGGGGAGACGCTGCGGGTGCACCCAGGGCATGTGGGGGCGTTTCAATCTTCGGTCGCATTTCAGATACAAAGGGTGCCGGGGATTAAGAACCTGGTGTTTGGGGGCGATGGTGTTTTTCTGGCTGCGCTTACGGGGCCGGGGCGGGTGTGGCTGCAGACGCTACCTATCTCGAGGCTGGCGCATCAGATCCAGGAGTATCTGCCGAAGGAGCGCGGGGAACAGGCGGTTGAAGGTGGCGTGGTCGGGGGCATTGTGGGGTCGATTTTGAAGGGAATGTGAGAGGTTGTCACGGGAGGAAGAGTATGTCATTCTTTTTGCGATTTGCTGCAATCCTTCTGACCGTAGGCGTTTCAGAGGGACTCTATATCTGGTTTGCCGCTAAGCCATTGCCCGGCGCGGCTTTGATTTCTGCATTTGTTCCGCTGTTGGTGAGCGTCTTCATCATTATTCCGATGCAACGACGGAGAAAAGTTTCGCTGGACGAGCGAAGCTGAGTTTTCTTTCTCGCCGGGGAATAGGCAGTGGGTAGAGGAGCGAAATATAGGGATCTTGCCACCGCGTGACAGAGTGTTGGCGTGATGTTGCCTGCGTCGAGATGAGCGGCTGTGGCATCGTATACTTACTTACCAGATAGCATGGTGGCAAAGGCGGGGATCAGATGACCGAAAACGGAAACGGCGCAGCTTCGAACGGCAATGGGACGCATACGCACGGCAACGACTACAGGGTGCCGACGGGTCGGGCGGAGTGGATCGTAAAACGCAAGGCCGAGGCGGAGCGTACGGGCGATACGAATATGTCGCAGATGCACTTTGCACGTAAGGGCATGGTTACGGAAGAGATGGCCTTTGTGGCGCAGCGCGAGAAGATCTCGGCGGAGCTGGTGCGTAGCGAGGTGGCGAAGGGAACGATGATTATTCCCGCGAACACCAACCACCCGGAGCTGGAGCCGATGGCGATTGGGGTGGAGTCGCTGTGCAAGATCAATGCGAATATCGGGAACTCGGCGCTGGTGTCGAATGTGGATGAGGAGCTACGGAAGCTGCATACGGCGGTCCACTTTGGCGCAGATACCGTGATGGATCTTTCGACCGGCGGCGACATTCCGATGATTCGGGAGAAGATTCTGCGGCATAGTCCGGTGCCGATTGGTACAGTGCCGCTTTATGAGGCGCTCTCGCGGGTGAAGCGGGTGGAGGATCTGAATATCGATCTTTACCTTGAGGTGATTGAGGAGCAGGCGCAGCAGGGTGTCGATTACTTTACGATTCATGCGGGCGTGCTGATCGAGTATGTGCCGCTGGTGGCGAAGCGGATCACGGGCATTGTGAGTCGCGGTGGTGCAATTCTGGCGCAGTGGATGACTTCGAATCATAAGCAGAACTTTTTGTATGAGAACTTCGACCGGATTACGAAGATCATGGCGAAGTATGACGTGAGCTACTCGTTGGGCGATGGGCTGCGGCCGGGATGCCTGGCGGACGCGAGCGATGAGGCTCAGTTTGCAGAGCTGAAGACGCTGGGTGAGTTGACGCGGCAGGCCTGGAAGAGCGATGTGCAGGTGATGATCGAGGGTCCGGGGCATATTCCGATGGACCAGATCAAGCTGCAGGTGGATAAAGAGGTTGAGCTGTGCGATGGGGCTCCGTTCTACGTGCTTGGGCCGCTGGTGACCGATATCGCTCCGGGTTACGACCACATTACGAGTGCGATTGGCGCGGCGATGATTGGTTGGCATGGTGCGGCGATGCTTTGCTATGTGACTCCGAAGGAGCACCTTGGGCTGCCGAATGAGAAGGATGTGAAGGACGGGATTATCGCTTACAAGATTGCGGCTCATGCGGCGGATGTGGCTCGTCATCGTCCCGGCGCAAGAGACAGAGACGATGCGATCTCGCATGCGCGGTACACGTTCGACTGGGATAAGCAGTTTGCGTTGTCGCTCGATCCGGAGACGGCGCGAGGGATGCACGATGAGACGCTGCCGGATGACTACTACAAGGAAGCGGCGTTCTGCAGCATGTGCGGGCCGAAGTTCTGCAGCATGAACTGGTCGAGCAAGGTCGATGAGTTCAATGCGAAGGAGCATGGTCTGCACAAGCAAGATCTAACGCAGATTGTCACTGAGCAGATGGCCTTGCGGGGATAGGTCTTAAATTCTGAAAGAAATGGGCCGCATCCTTTGGTGGGATGCGGCCCATTTCTTTCAGGACAGGATTGTTTTGCTGGACTGATTTGGACTGCGCTTGCCATATGCGAAGTAGAGCGTTGGGGGCTCGACAGAGTGTTTTGAGCCAGGTTCGATTAACCAATCGAACTGGGCAGTGCTATCGCCAGGGTTCGATTTCCACAGGATCATGCAGGTGCGGTGGGATTTGGCCGAAGATGAAGTTCTCTGCAGAACGCCAACATGGTGAGCTAGAGTTGGTCTCGTTCCTCTTTATCTGAACGCATGGCAAGGAGTGCAGGGGTAATGATCATTGCGAGAAAAGCCAAGGCTAATACAAGATCGTGAACCATTGGGAGGTCTCCTTAAGGACGGCTCTGGCCGTCTGAAGGTAATAATCCAATGGGTGACTTATAGGAAACATCCCACTTCGGGACAGCCGGATAGACCGAAAGTTGTATGTCCCAAAAAAGGAATATAGGAAATAGGGACTACGGAGACTGAGGCGCGGATGAGTGGGGTGAGTGGGTATTCCGGGTTATTTGGCGGCCGCTTCCAGAATGGCGGAGGAGCGGTTGAGGGCTTCGGTGAGGGCGGCTAGCTGGGTCTGGGCGCGGGTGGTGTCGGGGACGTCGATGGCCTCGTTGACGCCGGGGATGACAACGGCGGCATAGCCGGTGAACTCGCCTGGCGCGTAGATGGTGTGTTTGTACCAGGAGCGGCGGGGAAGACCGGCTGGGTTGAGGAGGGCTCCCTCGGCGAGGCGAAGGGCGTGGTTCAGGGCGGTAGGGTCTGAGGGCGGGGTGGCCTGGATGGTGCGGATGGCGGTGCCAGCGGAGACGAGGCGCTGGGCGGCGGCGAGGGCGGGGGCGAAGTCGACGTTGAGACCCTCGGTGGTGGTGCGCTTCTGCGCGGCGTTGAGATAGCCGAGGATCTCTTTGGCGTAGAGCTGGTAGTCGTAGGGGAGGACATCGGCGTCGGCCATGTGGAGCACTTCGAGGCCGAAGACGCGGGCCTGCTGCTGCTCGTAGACGAAGGTGGGATCGGCGAACTTGGTGAACCAGGCGTAGTCGTCGAAGGCGGAGTGGTAGACGCCGTAGGGGCCATCGGAGCCGATGTCGGTGGAGGGAACGCCGAGGTGCTGGATGAATGGGGTGTAGTCGGAGCCTGAGCCAAGGGTGCCAATGCGGACGTCAGCATCTGACTCGGACGGATGCTGGCGATGCCGGGTGCTGGCGGAGGTCTGCTGGTCGGTCTTCCACTGGTCGTAGACGGTGCCCCCCTTGGGGCTGGAGACCTCCTTCGTGACCTCGCGTACAAACTGCTTGAGGGAGGGGACAGCGGAGGCGTTGAAGCTGGGGCCGGAGACACCTACGTCGGTGTTGAGGTAGGCGACGGCGTGCGCGAGGTGACTGGCGTTCTGCTCGGCCCACTCGGTTGAGCCGATGAGGCCTTCTTCTTCGGCGTCCCAAGAGGCGATGACGATGCGGCGTTTCGGCTTCCAACCTTGTTTGCGGAGGTCACCGAGGCCGTGAACGGCTTCGAGCATGGCGGCGGTGCCGCTGTTGGGATCGACGGCGCCGTAGACCCAGGCGTCGCGATGGTTGCCGGCGACGACCCAGTCGTCCTTCTCACTCGGGCTGGTTCCTTCGATGGTGCCGATGACGTCCCAGATGGTGCGGAGAGCGATGTCCTGCTCAAGATGCATGTGGACGGTGATTTTGCTCTTGGTTCCGGTTCCCTGGCCTGCGCCGAGATGGTAGGTGAAGGGAAGCGCTCCCTGCCAGTCGCGAGGAGATTCGGCTCCACCGAGAGCTTCGAGGATCGGTGCGGCGTCTTTATAGGAGAGGGGATTGGAGGGGATGGTGGCCTGATTATTCTGGAGTTTGTCGAGCGGGATGCGGCGCGAGTCGGGGAGATCGGGCGTGGAGGCGATGCCGGGGGTGGTAGGGTCGCCGGGATAGATCGGAAGGAACTGGATGGAGCCGCGCTGGACGGCGCTTTCGGGACGATATGGACCTTCGGGGTAGACGTCGCCGCGGAAGTAGCCGTCGTCGGCGGGGTCGGAGTAGATGAGGATGCCGACGGCTCCGTATTGCTGGGCGATGTAGGCTTTGACGCCGCGGAAGTTTTCGCCGTAGCGGACGATGACGATCTTGCCTTTGACGCTGACGCCGAGCTTGGCTAGCTGCTGAAAGTCGGCGAGGGTGCCGTAGTTGGCGTAGACGGCCTCGGCGGTGACGTCGCCGGAGGGAGAAGAGCCGTTGAAGGCGGGGAGGATGCGCGGGTCGTCCTGGAAGGGATCACCGCCGAACTTTTTGGGATCGACGTGTTCAGGCGTTGGGCCGGACATGAGGCGTTTGCCGCTGGCATCGAAGGCTTCGATGACGATTTTGACGGGCTTGTTCAGGAGGACTTTATAGGGGACGATCTGGGTCTCAAGGCCGGCGGCTTTGAACTTGTCTGCGACGTAGACGGCGGTGGTATAGTCCTCTGGCGAGCTGGCCCAGTGGGGAGCGGAGGTGAGGGTTTTGAGATGTTGGCCGGCTAGTTTGGCGTCGGGGATGGCCATGAAGGCGGTGTCCCACTTGGCCTGCTGGGTGAAGTCACGATAGCCGAAGACCGCTGGGGTGGGAGACTGTGCGAGGAGGCTGGAGGTGAGGAGGGCGGAGAGCAGGACAGAGGCGATGGGGCTGCGGTGTGGTGACAAGGCGACTCCCGTGCATTTTTGTGTAGAAGAGACAGGATAACCCGGAATTGCGCGTGAAGGGGTTTAGTGGATGTTCTTTGACGCGTGCGGGAAGATCTCGGCGGTGGGTGGCTGATCAGAAGACTGGTTTGAAGACGTGATCACACAAACGGCTCACGATGAGACTGTGAGCCGTTTATGTGGGGATTATTTTTCGGATAAGGGTTAGGCGCTTACGGGCTGGGTGCAGAACTTGCAGCGTGTGGCGGCGAGGGGGATGTCTCCCAAGCACTGGGGGCAGGGCTTGGTAGCTGGGGGCGTTGCGACGGCGGGATGGAATTTTTTCAGAAGGTACTGGGTAGGGATGACAAGGAAGAAGTAGACGACCCCGGCGATAAGCAGGAAGTTAATGATCGCGGTCAAGAAGTCACCGTAGCGGATCTCGCCGCCATTGACGTGGCCGACGAGGTAGCCGAAGTTCGGTTTGCCGATGATGGCTCCGAGGAGCGGGTTGATGATCTTCTCGGTGAGCGAGGTGACGATGGCTGTGAATGCGGCTCCGATGATGACGGCGACGGCAAGATCGATTACGTTGCCACGCAGAATAAAGTCGCGGAATCCTTTGAACATGGGTCAGTCTCCTAGAGGGTCGATCTTGCAGGAACCGTTGCGTCGCTGCTCGTTCCGATGGGGCGAGTATATCGCAGAGGATTTTAGATTGTGGTGCGGATGCTTGATGAGATGAAAAGGGTTGAGTGCGGGCTACTGGGACGAGGTGATCCAGTGGGTGTAGGGGTAGAGGAGGAAGAAGAGGATCATGCAGAGCGCCATGAGGTCCATGTAGATGCAGAGCAGGACGCCACCGTGGTAGAAGCTCCAGCGGCGCTGCATGCAACGGACGGTGTCTGCGGTGCCGAAGATGGCGGCGATGGCGGGCAGAATGAGGAAGGGATTGGCGCGATTGTGGGGAAAGTCCGAGAGCAGGAGAGCGATTGCGAGGCTGAGGAGAACGAGGAGACTGCCGCGTAACAGGGAGCGCTTACGCGGATTGAGGAGGGATGATTTCACACTGGCTACTATCTACACTTCAAGGATATGCGCGTGAGTGGCTCGCTGTCAGTTGCGGTCGATAGGGTGGGGCTTGATATTCGATGACAGCGATCAAAAGTAATGAGGTTGCGAGGGGATCGCAACCTCATTACTTTTTGGAGCGGATGCTGCGGATCAAGAGGTTGCGAGTTCCAGTTCGCGACTGTCCTGTTTCGCCATCTTCCGGATGGATTGCTCGAAGGGTGCGGTGAGGACACCACGTTCGGTGATAATCGCGGTGATGTATTTGGCTGGGGTGACGTCGAAGGCCGGATTTTCGATGGAGACGCCGTGGGGAGTCATCTGCTTGCCGTTGGAGTGGGTGACCTCTCTGGCGGCTCGCTGCTCGATGGGAATGAGATCGCCGTGGGAGGTCGCGAGATCGAGGGTGGACCAGGGCGCAGCGACGAAGAAGGGGATGCCGTGCTCTTTGGCGAGGATGGAGACGCCATATGTACCGATCTTGTTGGCGGTATCGCCGTTGGCGGCGATGCGGTCGGCCCCGACGATGACAGCCTGGATGCGGCCCTGCTTCATGAGGGTGGCGGCCATGTTGTCGCAGAGGACGGTGGTGGGGATGTTGTCCTTCATGAGTTCCCAGGCGGTGAGGCGTGCGCCCTGGAGGAAGGGACGGGTCTCGTCGGCGAAGACGTCGATCTTGTGGCCGCGTTCGATGGCAGCGCGGATGACGCCGAGGGCGGTGCCGTAGCCGCAGGTGGCGAGGGCGCCGGCGTTGCAGTGGGTGAGAACGGTGCCTTCGAGCGGGAGGAGGGATGCGCCGTGGGCTCCCATCTGCTTGCAGGCGGCGATGTCTTCGTCGTACATCTGGCGTGCCCTAGCGACGACGGTTGCTTTGATCTCGGGGATTGGGGTGTTTTTGGCGGCGAGCTGGTTGTAGAGGCTGCGGATCTCGTTGATGCCCCAGAAGAGATTGACGGCGGTAGGACGGGTCTCGGCGAGAGTCTGGGAGATGATGGCGACTTCGGCGGTGAGGGCGGCGAGGCTGGTTGCCGTGCTGCGGTCGATGCCGATGGCTACGCCCATGGCTCCGGAGACGCCGATGGCGGGAGCGCCACGAACGATCATGTCGCGGATGACGGTGGCGACCTGTTTGTAATCGGTCGCGAGAACGTACGTCTCCTCGAGGGGGAGTTTGGTCTGATCGAGGAAGTTAACGCCGGTGGGGAGCCATTCTAGGGTAGGAATCATGTCTACTCCAGTTTAGACGATTCAGGCCCATCTATGCTCCTCGATTGCGCTGCGCAGAGCGTAGAAACGTTGAGAACAATGGCTGCAGCGCAAGGGACGGAACTGGAAGAGGCTGAGGATCCAGTCTCGTCCGCGACGGTGCGAGCGGTGAAGGGAAGCTGTGAAGCAGTGGGGGCAGATCTTTCCGTCGCAGAACATGAGCGGTTCATCGGCTGCGACGGTCGGAAGATTAGGGTTCAGAGTGGCGATTGAACGATTCGCAGGCTTGTGCCCGAAACGGGCCGGCGCTCTCGGGCTTATGTTCTTTTTTGCAGTGCGATGTGGGCCTCGCGGACGTCGTCGGCGGTGAAGACGGAGAGGAATGGGACGCCGGGGATCGCGGCTTCGATGTTGGGGCGGCCGCCTTGTTCGCGATCGACGAGGCAGAGGACGGCGGCGACGGTCATGCCGGCTTCGCGGGTGGCCTCGATGGCGGTGATCGTGCTGCCGCCGGTGGTGCAGACATCGTCGACGATGACGACGCGGGCTCCGGGTTTGAGGAAGCCTTCGATGCGGCGGCCGGTGCCGTGGGCCTTTTCGGCCTTGCGGACGAGGAAGCCGTGGATGAGGGTGGGAGCGGGGCCGGGGTCTTCGTCGGGTTCGAGCTCGAGGGTGGTGGAGAGTTCGGCGATCTCGTTGTAGTCGGCCAAGGCCCAGGCGCTAGCGGAGGCGGTGTTCGAGACGAGCGGGTCGGCGCCCATGGTGAGGCCGCCTACGGCTTCGATCTTGTCTGCGTTGGGGATGTGATCGCGAATGAGATCGTAGAGAACGATGCCGGAGAGACGGCCGCCTTCGGCGTGGAGGGTTGTGATGCGGCAGTCGATGTAGTAGTCGGACTTCTGACCGCTGGCGAGGGTGAAGTCGCCGAGCTTGAAGGAGTGGGTGGCGATGAGATTGAGGAGGGCGGTGCGGGCGTCGGTTGGCATGGTCTTATCCATTGTATTGGAGGAGGACGGAGGGATTTGGTGAGGTGAAGTGGAGACGATCTCTGGTGGGACTATGCTGGGTTTCTTGGTGAGGGGTCTTGCGGGTTGGGCTATGGGGTTGAGAAACGAGGTAATCTGGTGTGGCGTTTGAGGGATGAGAGTGGTTTTTTATAAGTGCTCTTATCGTTCGCGCTGTTTTATGGTTGATAGTTTGTTGAATTTTCATCGTTGCCGCTGTGGAGGTTGTCTTGCGAGTCTCGTTGTTTATCACGTGCTATAACGACACGCTGTTTCCGGAGACGGGTAAGGCGGTGGTGCGGGTGCTGGAGCGGCTGGGGCATACGGTGGAGTTTCCGGCGGGTCAGACTTGCTGTGGACAGATGCACTACAACACTGGGTATCAGGCGGAGGCGATGCCTCTGCTGGAGCGGTTTGTCGGGCAGTTCAAGGGGGCGGAGGCGGTGGTGGTGCCGTCGTCGTCGTGCGTGGCGATGATGCGGGATCACTATCCGAAGATGGCGGTGGCGATGAAGGATGAGGGGCTTCAGCGCGAGGTGGAGGAGTTGTTGCCGCGGGTGTTTGAGTTTTCGGAGTTTTTGACGAAGCGGCTGGGGCTGGAGGATGTGGGGGCGTACTATCCGCATCGGGTGACGTACCACGCGAGTTGCCATGGGTTGAGGAATCTGGAGCTGGGTGATGGGCCGATGCGGTTGCTGAGGGCGGTGCGGGGGATCGAGCTTGTGGAGTTGCAGGGGTTGGAGCAGTGCTGTGGGTTTGGTGGGACGTTTGCGGTGAAGAATGCCGGTGTGTCGGGTGCGATGCTGGAGGAGAAGATGGCGGCGATTCTGAGTACGAAGGCGGAGGCTTGTACGGCTTGCGACAACAGCTGTCTGATGCATATTCAGGGTGGGTTGCATCGGCAGAAGACGGGTGTGAAGACGGTGCATCTGGCGGAGATTCTGGCTGGGGATGAGGCGATGCGATGAGTGGCGGGAAGAGGGTAGGGACTGGGGGGGGGTTAAAATTTGGGGGGGGGGGGGGGGGGGGGCGGGGGGGGGGGGGGGGGGGGGGGGGGGGGGGGGGGGGGGGGGGGGGGG
>NZ_LMUR01000022.1:692449-693085 GCF_009765825.1 Granulicella sp. L60
TCGGGTGGCTCGGGCTGCGGAAGAGGATGTTGCGCGGAGTGTGGCGGGGATGCTGACGGAGCGTGGGGTGAGGCGGATGGTGGTGCCGCGTGGGATTGCGTCGGAGTGGCTGCCGGAGGGGGTGGAGTTTGTGGTGGATGATGGGTTGTCGGCGGTGGAGTTGGATGGGGTGGATGGGGTGTTGACCGGGGCGACGCTGGCGATTGCGGAGACGGGGACGGTGGTGCTTCAGAGTGTTCCGGGGCAGGGACGGCGGGCGGTGACGCTGGTGCCGGACTACCATCTTTGCGTTGTGAGGGTAGAGGATGTGGTGGAGACGGTGTCGGAGGCGTTTGCACGGTTGCAGGGGAGTGCGGCGGTGGCGACTACGTTTGTGTCGGGGCCTTCGGCTACGGCGGATATTGAGATGACGCGGATCAAGGGTGTGCATGGGCCGCGGTTTCTGGATGTGTTGCTGGTTGGGTGATGTTGGTGGGGTACCCCCACCCCCCTGGGGGTACCCCTTGCTAAGTTGCTTATTTGCATGTATTTGCGAATTTTGCTTCTTGTAAAATCTTCATTCGAGGTGGGTTACGGGTAAAAATTTGTTTCTAAAGGAGATAAGGCCCGGCTGGTGCGCCGGGCCTTTCTTTTTGT
>NZ_LMUR01000022.1:693100-823968 GCF_009765825.1 Granulicella sp. L60
GGCCGGCCCACTGCTCGTGGGGAGGTCACTTCGTGACTTGTATACCCTTCGGGAGGACTTGTGCGGTTAGGGCGGGCGTGACAGGTATAAGCGTCACGAAGTGACCTCGCGCCGAGTAGGCGGCTCGTCCGGCAGGACAGAGTTTTTAGAAGCCGGGTGGGTTTTCCTTCGCTACGTTGAAGTGTTGTTCGATGGCCAGTCCGGCGCGGGCTATGGTGCCCTCTTCGAAGAGGCGGCCGATGAGGGTGACGCCGTGAGGAACGCGGCGGGGTGTGGAGAATTTAGGTATGGGCTTGTTGGGGTCGGGTGCCCAGTCGCTGCGGGCCTCGGAGACTTCGACGAATCCGGCGCGCAGGGTGAGGGAGGGGTGGCCGGTGAAGTTGGTGAGGGTGAGCATCTCGTCGCGCAGGGAGGGAACGAGGAGGAGATCGACCTCGGACATGATGCGGAACATCTCGAGGGCGACCATGCGGCGGAGGCGGTCGGCCTGGACGAAGTCGGCGGCGGAGAGGAAGTGGGCCTGACGGAAGGTGTTGGGCCAGGCGTCGGGAACCTGGGCTTTGAGCAGGTCGAGTTGATGGTTGAGAGTGATCTCTTCGAAGGCGGCGGCACCTTCGGCGAAGAGGATGAGGTCGAGGTTGTCGTAGGGCCAGTCGGGGAGGGTGACCTCGACGGGGGTCATGCCGAGGGCGGGGAGAGCGGCGAGGACGGCGCGATCGACGTCGGTGGCGGGGGCTTCTTTCATCCACTGGGGGAAGTAGCCGACTTTGAGGCCGGTGATAGGGGCTGCGGCGTCGAAGTCGAGTTTGCTGGGGACGCAGGAGACGTCTTTGTGGTCGGGGCCGGTGATGGCGTGGAGGACGAGCATGGTGTCTTCTACAGAGCGGGCCATGGGGCCGAGTTTGTCGAGGGACCAGCAGAGGGTCATGGCTCCGGTGCGTGGGACGCGGCCGAAGGTGGGGCGGAGGCCAGTGACGCCGCAGCGCATGGAGGGGGAGACGATGCTGCCTCCGGTTTCGGAGCCGATGGCGAAGGCTACGAGGCCTGCGGCGGTGGCGGCTCCGGGGCCAGCGCTCGAGCCGGAGGAGCCTTCTTCGAGGAGCCAGGGGTTCATGGTCTGGCCGCCGAACCAGACGTCGTTGAGGGCTAAGGCACCGAGGGAGAGTTTGGCGATGAGTACGGCTCCGGCGGCGTTGAGGCGTTCGGTGACGGTGGCGTCGGCGGTGGGGACGCGGTGCTGGAAGGGTTCGGCGCCCCAGGTGGTGGGGATGTTGGCGGTGTCGAGGAGATCTTTTGCGCCCCAGGGGATGCCGTGGAGGGGGCCGCGATAGTGTCCGGCGGCGATCTCGGCGTCGGCGGCTTTGGCCTGCGCGAGGGCGTGGTCGCGGGTGAGGGTGATGATGCAGTTGATCTTGGGATTGAGGCGTTCGATGCGGGCGAGGTAGATGTTGGTGAGGCGGGTGCTGGTGAGTTGGCGGGACTCGATCCAGTGCGAGAGCTGGTGGATGGGGGCGAAGGCGATGGCTTCGTCGGTGGTGGGGAGCGGGGCGCTGGAGGTGGTGCGGACGAAGAGATTTTTTTCGGGGCCGGAGGTGGTGCCGGGGAGGGTGGAGCGGACGGTGGTGTAGGGGGCGATGGAGTCGGGGATGGGGACTTTGCGGGGGCCGGTGCGGCGCTCGTAGAGGGGGGCCATGGCGTTACGCCAGTTGCCTGCGGCCTCGGCACGATCCTTTTCGGTGAGGGGGAACTGGACGAGTTTTTCCGCTTCGATGAAGGTGGCGGTGGTGACTTCGGGGCCGACGGCGGGTGAGGTGCCGAAGGCGGCTGGTGCGCCGGGAGTGGAGGGTGTGGCGGGGGTTTGGGCTTGCGCGGTGGTGGCGGCGAGGAGAGCGAGGGTGCTTTGGGTCAGGAATTCGCGGCGTGATTTCGACATTGGTTCCTCTGTTGGCGATTGTAGCGGGAGAGGAGGTTGTGTTCTGTTTTTGCGAGGTGAGAGACCCAAGGCTAAAGCCTTGGGCTATCTCAAAGACAAAAGCTTTGGTGCATGGGAGATGAAGCCTTGGGTACTCGAAGGCTGAGGTTAAGTTAATTCGTCAGATGCGCTTAGTCGGGGACCTGCCAGCCGACGGGGCTTTGGGCGAGGGTGGCTTTGCCGGTGGCTTGGCCGCTGGTGGATAGAGCCATGGCGGGGAAGGCGGCCTGGACGTCGGGGGTTTTGGCCCAGACGGGGACGTCCTGCATCTTGTAGTGGTAGGTGACAGAGGTGACTTTGAAGCCGTTGGAGACCTGGAGGGGCGAGCTGCTGTCGATGCTGACGATCTCGCGATGGCCGTAGCAGAAGTGTGGGGCGTAGCGGGCGCCGACGGTGGTGGGAGTGTAGCGGGCGGTTTTGACGCCGGCGTCGATGGTCTTGTCGAGGAGGGTGGCTTTGACGAGGGTGTCCATCTGCTTGATCTGATCTTTATCGGTGACTTCGAGGGGGAAGCGGGTGTTGGGGAGGAGGCACTCGGTGTGGTCGAGGAAGTAGTTGTTGAGGCCCGAGGTGAAGTTGTCGTAGGTGGCGGCGGACTTTCCGTTGTTGCATCCGGCGATGAGGAGGGAGAGGGTGAGGAGAGCGATTTTGACACGGTGATGGTTACAGATTGCAGGGAGTTGCATGGTCGCTCCTTTGAGCTTTTAAGCTTCTGCGGGTTAGATGCGGGAATTGAAGGAGCGTTGGGTGTTGTGAGCCGGAGTTAGCTGGGGTCGTCCATGAAATGGGTGACGGCGTCGAGGTCGCCTACGGTTGGCATGGTGTCGAGGGTTTTGAGATTGGCTTGGACTGTGGCCCATTGAGAGGGATTGTTTTTGGTGGAGATGGGTGCGTTGGGGTCGGCGTAGTAGGCGATGATGTCGTGCTTGAGCTGGGCGGGGACGGGGTTGGCGGGTTGCTTGGTGAGGTAGGCGAGGAGTTGGGCGTAGGTCTTGTCGGTGAGGGGATAGGCGCCGGGCTTGACGACGGCTCCGGTGTCGAGGTCGCGGTTGGAGATGTAGTGGTCGATGTTGTCGTAGTTGGTGAGGACGAGGCGGAGCGCGGTGATGGAGCGGTTGAGGCTCTTGATGTAGAAGCCTTCGGTCTGCTGGGTGGGGCCTTTGATGGCGAGGAGTTTGAGGGTGCCGACTTTGGGGAGGATGAAGATGAAGCCGGCGTAGAGGTGGCTGCGGAAGCCGGGAGCTTTGCGGTAGGCCTCCCAGTCGTTGTCGGCGGAGGCCTGGAGGAGATCTTTAGTGAGATCGTCGAGATCGGGGCTGGGGGTGTCGGCGGGGAAGTTCTTTTTGTGGAGGAGGGTTTCGGCGCGGGCGATGTTGGGGAGGAAGCGGCGGACGGCGTAGCGATAGACGCGGATGGATGTCTCTTTACTGCCGATGATGTCGGGGAGGTTGAGGCCGTAGGTCTCGAAGAAGGCTTTGCGGAGGAGGGGGCGAGGGACTTCGAGACCGACGTGCTTGAGGTAGGCGGAGGGGGCGAAGCGGCCTTTGCTAAGTTGGTTGATGTCGAAGGCGAACTCGGTTTGAACGTGGGCGTGGGGGTCTTCGGCGTAGTTGACGGAGGGGCCGTATCTTTTTTCGAGTTTGGGGAACTCGATGGGGACGGACTGGTTGACGGCGAGGGAGTGGCCGAAGTTGTCGCCGATGTAGTGCGAGAGGGAACCGATGGCGAAGGCGAGTTCGTCGGCGGTCTGGGCGTTGTGGAGGAGGGCGAGGACGAAGTCTCCGGAGCGGACGTAGTGGGTGAGGTCGGAGAAGAAGCGGTTGCCGAAGGGATAGTAGCCGAAGTCCTGAATGGCGCAGCCGCCGTAGGCGTAGGCGTGGGCCTCCTGGAGCTGGGCTTCGGTGAGGTTGGGATAGTGCTTGAGGAGGATGGGGCGGATGGATTGCTTCCAGGCGAGGTCGATGAGCTCCTGATGGGTCTGGACGGAGTAGGGGATGGCGGGCGCAGAGGTGAGGAGGAGGGCCAGCAGCGTTGTCGTCCTGACGAGGATGGTGCGGCCTGGGATGCGAATGGTGGTTGCCTCTTGGCGCTGCGTGTGCGGTGACTGATTCAATGTACAGAGTGGGGACGTGGATGAAAAGAGTTAGGCTGACGTGGGAGCGCGGATGACGAGGATGGAGAATAGATGGGTTCGATATGGGGTGGGGTTGGCTGCGTTCGCGGTGGTGGCGGCCGTATGGCACTTCGGGTCGAGGCAGTCGGGTGGGATTGTGGCGGCGAGTGAGCGGCGGGTGATGCCGGCGTTGGTGATGACGGAGCTGGATGGCGGGACGTGGAGGATGGCGGAGCATCGCGGGCAGGTGGTGCTGGTGAACTACTGGGCGACGTGGTGCGGGCCTTGCTGGGAGGAGACGCCGGGGTTGATCCGGTTGTCGAAAGAGATGGGACCGGGGTTGGCGGTGGTGGGAGTGGCGGTGGATGAGGGCGGGACGGAGAAGGTGAGGAAGTTTGTAGAGGAGTTTCGGGTGCCGTATCCGGTGACACTGCCGGAGAGGATGTCGCAGATGTCGTATGGGCTGGAGGGAGTGCCTACGACGGTGCTGGTGGATCGGCAGGGGAGGGTGGCGAAGACGTATGTGGGGGCGGTGAGGGAGCGGGACTTTCGCGAGGATGTGGGGGTGTTGCTGGGGGAGAGGTAGTTTACAAGGGGTTAGACCGGCGCAGGTTTTTTCGGCTGCGCCGTTTGCACAATGCGCGAACGACTTTGCTCAGGGTGGGGTTTGCGGTGGGTGGTTGGGTGAAGCTTATGCGGCTGCAAGAGGCAACAGCAGATCTCTGCGGGATGACAAACAAAAGGACAGGCAACGGCAACGGCAAGAGCAACGGCAATATTTGTCGCTTCGGCTTCGCCTTTCGCTCCTGCCTTCGGCAGAGAGGAGGGGCTTTGTGGCTTGGTTTAGACGCGACGCTGAAGCCTCGCTGTACCTCAACCTCAACCTCAACCTCAACCTCAACGGCAAGGGCAAACAGCAACGGCAAGGGCAACAGCAACGACGAAGACAACTGCAGATCCCTGCGGGATGACAAACTATCCCGGCTGTGGTGCGAGATGGGGAGGAAGTATGGGCGCGCCGAGCGAGACGCAGGTCCTTCGACTACGCCTCTCGCGATGAGGCTGCGAGAGGCTCCGCTCAGGATGACACTTTCTATATCAATCCATCACTTTACGCTCAGGCTATAGGTCGATACTGCCTAGGAAGGGTTATTCGCTTAGGATTTGGGGCTTGGTGTCGAAGTCGGGGCCGAAGGTGAAGCGTTCGACGAGCATGCAGAAGATGTGTTCGAGGGCGAGGTGGGACTCCTGGATGTTCATGGTGACGGCGGAGGGGATGACGATGTTGTAGTCGCAGAGGGGGCGCATGAGGCCGCCGTCGTTGCCGGAGAGGCCGATGGTGGCGATGCCGATTTTCTTTGCGACGTGGAGGGCCTTGACGATGTTTTTGGAGTTGCCGGAGGTGGAGATGCCGAGGAAGATGTCGCCGGGCTGGCCGAGGGCTTCGAGCTGGCGGGAGAAGATGTGGTCGAAGCCGAAGTCGTTGCCGGCGGCGGTGAGGATGGAGGTGTCGGTGGTGAGGGCGACGGCGCGGAGGGCGGGGCGGTTGACGGTGAGGCGGACGACGAACTCGGCGACGAGATGCTGGGCGTCGGCGGCGGAGCCTCCGTTGCCGGCGACGAGGAGCTTGTGGCCGGAGTGCATGGCGCGGGCGGTGAGTTCGGCGATGGTGACGAGGGTGTCGGAGATGGTTTCGTCGGCGAGGACGGCCTGCATGGTGGCGATGGATTGAGCGAGCTGTCTTTGGACGAGGTGCTTCATGGACTCTCCGGCGGGTCTTGTTTGCTTTTGCAAGGGTACGGGATGGGAGTCGGGGATGTCGATGATGCTTAGGGTGAGTTGCGGTAGAGGCTGCGTTGCTGTTGGATGGAGTTACTGGCTTATGCGGAGGATGTGTGAAGCGTGTTTTAAGTGGGGCTGTGCTTGTTCTGGCGTTAGGTGGTGTTTGCTTTGGGCAGGCGGGTGGAGTGGCTGTGACGGAGGGTCTGGCTGCGGGCGGTAAGACAGTGCTGCTGTGGCCGGATGGCGCGCCGGGGGCTAAGGGGAGCGAGGATATCGATAGGCCTGCGCTGACGGTGTATCTGCCGAAGGGGCCGAATGTGACGAGGACGGGTGTGGTGATTGCGCCGGGCGGAGGGTACAAAGATCTGGCGATTGCGAAGGAGGGGTCGAAGTATGCGCTGTGGCTGAACGAGCGTGGGGTGGCGGCGTTTGTGCTGCAGTACAGGCTGGGGCCGAAGTATCACTATCCGGTGGAGCTGGAGGATGCGCAGAGGGCGATACGGATGGTGCGGGCGCATGCTGCGGAGTATGGCGTTGACGCGGATAAGGTGGGGATGTGGGGGTCTTCGGCGGGTGGGCATCTTGCGGCGACTGCGGGGACGCATTTCGATGCGGGTGATGCGAGCGCGGCGGATGTTGTGGAGCGGCAGGGAAGCAGGCCGGATTTTTTGATTCTGGCGTATCCGGTGATTACGTTTGAAGAGCCGCAGCTGCATCGTGGATCGCTGCATTATTTGTTGGGAGACGATCCTGATCCGAGGCTGGTGGCGTCGCTGTCGGATGAGACGCAGGTGACGAAGGAGACGCCACCTGCGTTTCTGTTTTCGACGACCGATGATAAGACCGTTCCGGTGATGAACAGCGTGATGTTTTATTCGGCGCTGGTGAGTGCCGGGGTTCCTGTGGAGATGCACCTGTTCCAACATGGGGGGCATGGAGCAGGGCTGGCGGCGGCGAATCCTGATTTGAGTGTTTGGCCGGAGCTGCTGGCGAAGTGGATGCGGGAGCGTGGGTATATGGGGAAGGATTAGAGCTTGTCCTGCCGGACGGGCCCACTGCTCGTGGGGAGGGCGTTCGCACGCCTTTTTAACTTGTTTGGGGGGATGCCGACTTCTCGGGGCCTCCCGTTGGTCGGCGGTTTGCGGCTAGCGTAGGTAGGCGTCTTCTTTGTTGATCCAGTCCTGGCGGGGCGGGGCGAAGATGTCGAAGTTGATGGTGTCTTCGAGGGCTTCGGCGGAGTGGGCGAGGTTGCTGGGGATGACGAGGATCTCGCCGGAGTTGACGATGTGGGTGGTGCCGTCGCCCATCTCGAAGCGGAGCGAGCCCTGGAGGATGAAGGCGAGCTGCTCGTGAGGGTGAGAGTGGCTGGGGACTTTGCAGCCTTTGGTGAGGACGATGCGCGAGAGCATGGCTTTGTCGCCGGAGATGTACTGGCGCTGGAGGAGCGGGTTGAGCTGCTCGGCTTCGACTTCGCTCCAACGGAAGAGTGTGGCGGTGGACATGGATGGACGCCTTTCGAGTGGTGATGCGTGGGGGGAGTGCACTTCCTGCTTTGTGTTGCGCGCTCCCCTTGTGTAGAGTAAGCGAAACGGAAGCGATGCATTGGTGTTTCGCCTTCTGTCCTGCGAAGACATGAGCCGGTAGCCGGTTTGCGGATTTAGAAGATGGTCTCCGCCATGGCTTCGTTTATTCTGAAGTGACTAACTTTGAAACAGGTGATTGGACCATGCGTCTTCCGGTAGCGAAGGTGTTTCTGACTTTTCTGTTTGCGCTGATTGTGGGCGGATCAGCGGTGGGTGGATCGCGGGTGATGGCCCAGGCTGTGGGCTCTACGGCTCCGGTGGCGGCGACGACCTCGGTGACGAGCCAGTCGGAACGGATTGCGGCGCTGGAGAAGCAGAACGCGGATAATGCGGCGTTGATTGCGGCGGCGCAGACGGCGGGGGATAACGGGTGGATGCTGGTTTCGGCCGCTCTGGTGCTGATGATGAGCGGGCCGGGGCTGGCGCTGTTCTACGGCGGCCTGGTGCGGAAGAAGAATATTCTGGGCACGATGATGCAGACCTTCGCGATGATGGCTGTGATCACGGTGCTGTGGGCGCTGGTGACGTACTCGCTGGCGTTCGGCGAGGGGAATGCGTTTATCGGCGGGTTGCATAATGTGTTTCTGCGCGGGGTGGGGCTGGCGCCGGATGTGAAGTATGCGGCGACGATTCCGCTGCAGACGTTCATGGTGTATCAGCTGATGTTCGCGATTATTACTCCGGCGCTGATCACGGGCGCGTTTGCGGAGCGGATGAAGTTTTCGGCGATGCTGGTGTTCATGATTCTGTGGGCGCTGATTGTGTATAGCCCGATGGCGCATATGGTTTGGGGCAAGGGCGGTTTTTTGAATGCTTCGCTGGGCGGACGGTTTCCTACTCTCGACTTTGCAGGTGGGACGGTGGTGCATGTGACGTCGGGGGTTTCGGCGCTGGTGACGGCGCTTTACCTGGGCAAGCGGCTCGGATATCCGAAGGTGCCGATGCCGCCGCACTCGGTGGTGCTGAGCTTTATTGGGGCTTGTCTGTTGTGGGTGGGCTGGTTTGGGTTCAATGCGGGCTCGGCGCTGGGCTCGGGGACGCTGGCGACATCGGCGTTTGTGGCGACGCACTTTGGCGCGGCTGCGGCGGCGATTGGGTGGAGCGTGGCGGAGTGGATTCGGCAGGGTAAGCCTTCGGCGTTGGGAGCGATCTCGGGCGCGGTGGCCGGGCTGGTGGCGATTACGCCGGCGGCTGGTTTTGTGTCGCCGATGTCGGCGCTTTGGATTGGGCTGATCGCTGGAGTCTTCTGCTACATGATGGTGGTGAAGGTGAAGGCGGCGTTCGGGTATGACGACTCGCTGGATGCGTTTGGCGTGCATGGCGCGGGCGGAACGCTGGGAGCGATCTTGACTGGGTTGTTTGCTAATAGTGCGATCAATCCGATCTTCGGAGCGGGGAAGGCTACGGGATTGTTTGAGGGCAATGCGCACCAGTTGGTGAATCAGTTTGTGGGTGTGGCGATTGCGTGGAGCCTGTCGATTGTGGGCACTCTTGTGATCCTGTTCATCGTCGATAAATCGATTGGGCTTAGAGTTTCTGAAGACGATGAGCGCGAGGGACTGGATCTTTCGCAACACGGTGAAGAAGGGTACGATTGGGCGCACTAGAAGTTGATCACGATGGTGGCGAGAGGACGATACGGATATGCAGAAGATTGAAGCGGTGATTCAGCCGTCGAAGCTGGACGCGGTGAAAGATGCGCTGGTGGAGATTGGCGTTGAAGGGATGACGATCACCGAGGCTCGCGGACATGGCCGGCAGAAGGGCCATACGGAGTTTTACCGGGGCCGGGAGTACTCGGTTGATCTGCTGCCGAAGGTGAAGCTGGAGGTTGTGGTGACCGACGAGATGCTGGATAAGGCAATTTTAGCAATTACGTCGGCTGCGCGGACGGGGACGATTGGGGATGGGAAGATCTTTATCTCAAAGATCGATGAGGCGATCCGGATTCGGAACGATGAGCGTGGGGAGATTGCGCTTTAGTTGGCTATCAAATCCTAGGGACTGGAACTCGGGGTTGAGTGCGGATGAGGTACAGCTGACGAGCGCTGTTCAATAGAAGCATGCAGCAGCGCACGATTGATCGCCCAAACCACCAGTCCGGGTTCGTCTTCCTGAATGTAATGACCGCTGTTCGACGTGGTAATCAGGGTTCCGTCCGTAACGGAACGAGTGAATGAACTAAGGGACAGAAGCCGATAGTTTAGTAACAGGTTTTGATATCTCTGCTTGTCGAACGGAACGATCAGATTTGGGTCGTTCAGTGGTGGGTATCGCGTTGTTGCAACGATAATCACGGGCACCTGCGGCATCGGAAGTTTTTTCAGCTGTAGAAAATCGTTCGCCCGTCCTTCCCGCGACGCATCGATCTCGGCTTGGACTGCCGGATCGAAGTTGCCTGCCTGTTTTTCGTAATACAGATCGATTGCGGCTCGGATCGATTCTCCGTCATCGGCATGCCCGAGCGGGCCGAATACATAGTCTCGTCTGCCAGTTGCGGTCTCGTTGAAGTCTGTTGGATCGATGAAGACTAATCCTGCAGTCTCCTTGGGAAACAATCCGGCGAAGGCTCGGATAAGTGGCCCACCCCATGAATGGCCGACCAGAAGGTAAGGTGGATGGGTCGTGCGGGACAGAGCGGTGTGAAGAACAGTCGCAATATGTTCGGGCGACGGAACGGCTCCATCGGGCTCAGATCCGTCGAGACCAGGACGGCCGTATGTGACCATTGGAACAGAATCGGAAAGCTGTTTAATGACCGAAGACCAGTGTGATTCGCCTCCGCCAAGTCCACTCTCGAAAACAATTGTGGGAGAGGTGCTTCGCTGTATATCAATGGATGCATATGGGGTAAGGTGAATCTTATGTCCGTTGTTATCCATCTCGATCTTTCTTCCGATACGTGAGCCATGACCAAAGCTTGTTAGCAGGAAGATGTTCAGGATCGCCGTGGCGAGTTTGAATTCTCGGGACATTCGAGGCCAGCTTAGCACGGGTAGAGAGCAGTGGCTGGGACTGAAGCAAGCGAACGAAAAGCTCCTAAGCCATAGGTCCGCATTTCGAGTGGCTGTATGCTTTAAATTCTTTCGAGCAAATAATAGCCATGCAGAGTAAAGAGTCGACCACTAGCGGGATGCGCGGGGTGTACCAGCGGAGGATGCTGGAGGTTCGTGGTGCGTTCGAGGCGGGTGGCGCATCGGGGGCGGTGACGATCGCGGCGCGGGCTGCGGCGTTGGACGAGCTTGTGTCGGGGCTTTGGAGGCAGGCGGTGGCAGGCGATCCGCGGCTTGGGAGCGGGGTTGCACTGGTGGCCGTGGGTGGTTATGGGAGGCGGGAGCTGTTTCCTTACTCGGATGTGGATCTGCTTTTTCTGCTGGATGGGCGGCTGGCGGAGAAGGAGGTGAAGGACGCGGTGCGCAGGGTGAACCAGGAGATGTGGGACTGCGGGATCCGGGTGTCGCCGACGACGCGGAAGCTGACGGAGTGCGAGAAGTTCGATCCGGAGAATGCGGAGTTTGCGCTTTCGCTGATGGATCATCGGCTGGTGACGGGGGATGTTGGGCTGTACGAAAAGCTTGCCGGGCAGGTGTTGCCAAAGCTGTTGCAGCGGGAGCATAAGGCGGTGATGGCGAGACTGATTGAGCTGACGCGGGCGCGCCATGCGAAGTACGGGGATACGCTGTTTCATCTGGAGCCGAACATCAAGGATTGTCCGGGTGGGCTGCGGGATGTGCATGTGTGCCGGTGGATGACGAGGCTGCGCGAGGTGGCGGCGCAGGCGCAGAAGAAGGGCGATCCGGCGGCGGTGTCGGCGAAAGAGGGAGACGAGTTTCCGAAGGCGGTGGAGTTTCTTTGGCTGGTGCGTTGTTTTCTGCACTACCGGCATGAGCGGGACGACAATACGCTGGACTGGCAGGCACAGGATGCGGCGGCGGAGGCATCGGTCGGGCTAGTGGGGCGGAGGCCGAAGAAGGCGGATGCGGCCTATTGGATGCGGCTTTATTTTCGTCATGCAAGGAGCGTCGAGCGGCGGGTGACGCAGATGCTGGAAGAGGTGCCGGTGGGCAAGGCTGCGTCGAAGCTGTTGGGGCTGAAGCGCAAGGTGGAGGCGCGGCATCCCGGGTTTCGATTGGAACGGGGCCGGGTGGAGATGGAGACGGCTGAGGAGTTTGGACACGATCCGGCGGAGGACCCGGACGTAGTGCTGAACGTGTTTTCGGTGATGGCTGGGACGGGAGCGACGCTGGGCAGGGATGCGGAGGAGCGGCTGTCGGAGGGGCTGCCGCTGTTGTCGGCGCATCTGGAGGAGGGGCCTGCACTCTGGCGTCATCTGCAGGAGATTCTGACGGGTGCTCATGCGGGAGATACGCTGCGGTCGATGCATGCGCTGGGGGTGTTGGAGCTTCTGATTCCGGAGTTTCATGGTATCGATGCGCTGGTGATCCGGGACGCGTACCACCGCTACACGGTGGATGAACATACGTTTGTGCTGATCGATACGCTGCACCATCTGGAGAGCGCGCAGACGGGTGCGATGGGGGAGTGGGCGAGGCGGTTTGGAGCGGTGTTGCGGGAGCTGCCGCATCCGGGGCTGTTGTATCTTGCGGCTTTGTTGCACGATACGGGGAAGGGTCGAAGCACGGGAGATCATGCGCGGGAGAGTGCGCGGATGGCCGCGAGTGTGTTGGAGCGGCTGGAGCTGGATGGGTATGAGAGCGGGCTGGTGGTGGGGCTGATCTCGAATCATCTGGAGATGTCGGCTGCGCTGCGGAGGGACATCTTCGACGAGGAGACGGTGCGGGCGTTCGCGGGGAAGGTGCAGACGCCGGAGATGCTGCGGATGCTGACGCTGTTTACGTATGCGGATGTGAATGCGGTGCATCCGGATGCGCTGACGCCGTGGAAGGCAGAGAATCTGTGGCAGCTTTATATTGCGACGGCGAACTATCTGGATCGCAGCGTGGACGATGAGCGACTGAGCGCACAGGAGGAGAGCGAGCTGGTGCATCGGGTGGTGGCGCTGCTGCCGGGGGACAAAGCTGCGGTGGGGGAGTTTCTGGAGGGGTTTCCGGAGCGTTATGTGCTGACGAGAACGCCGGAGCAGGTGAGGGCGCACTTTCAGATGGCGACGCGGCTGGGCGAGGATGCAGAGCAGCTTGAGTTTCGGTATGCGCCGGGGGTGAGCGAACTGACGCTGGTGACGCGCGATAGACCGCAGCTGTTTGCAACGATGGCGGGAGCGTTGGCGGCATGGGGGATGAATATCGTGACGGCGGACGCTTTTTCGAACCGGCAGGGTGTGGTGGTGGATACGTTTCGTTTTACCGACAGCTTTCGAACGTTGGAGATGAACGCCTCCGAACATGAGGCGTTTGTAAAGAGCGTGCATGATGTGGTGAACGGGACGGTGTCGCTGGAGAAGCTGCTGAGCGGGCGAAGGCGGGGAAGGCGGAAGGCTCCGCTGGTGGTGGTGGAGACGCGGGTGGAGTTTGATGATGAGGCTTCGTCGCACAGCACGCTGCTGGAGGTGGTGGCGCAGGATACAACGGGGCTGCTGCATGCGCTGAGCCGGGCGCTGGCGACGCAGGGGTGCAATATCGAGGTGGCGTTGGTGGATACGGAGGGTGAGACGGCGATCGACGTCTTCTACCTGACGCGGAGCGGGTTGAAGCTGGATCGGGGCGAGGAGGAGGGGCTGCGGCAGGGATTGCTGAAGGCGATCGAGGAAAATGCTCGCTGAGGCAACCAGAATTTCGGTACAACGCATCAAAAGACGCGGCTGTTTGGCTGCCTCTTCGTTACCCACGGATGGGTGATGGCAACAAATAACTTACCTGCCGGGTCCTTCGGTTTTATATTAGAGATATGAGCGCACCCACAAACGAGACTTCGAGTAACGGTCGTCCCACCGGAACTCCGCAGAAGAACGACCGCTATCTGTTTGGAACGCTGGATAGTTTTGGCAAGAACCAGGAGAAGCTGCGTGAGGTGAGCTGGGGGGCTGAGCAGCCGGAGGGTATAGTTCTGGCTTCGATGGACGCGGCGATCAACTGGGTGCGAAAGAACTCCATCTGGCCGATGACCTTTGGTCTGGCGTGCTGCGCGATTGAGATGATGTCGATGGGTGGTTCGCGGTACGATATTGCGCGGTTCGGGGCTGAGGTGTTTCGTCCGTCGCCGCGGCAGAGCGATTTGATGATTATCGCGGGGCGGGTGTCGCAGAAGATGGCGCCGGTGATCCGCCGGCTGTATGAGCAGATGCCGGAGCCAAAGTGGGTGATCTCGATGGGGGCGTGCGCGACTTCCGGCGGGGTTTTCAACAATTATGCGCTGATGCAGGGGGTCAATCAGGTGATTCCGGTGGATGTGTATGTGCCGGGATGTCCGCCTCGTCCGGAGCAGCTGCTGTATGCGATTACGCTACTGCAGGAGAAGATTCAGCGGGAGCGGGGAACGGTGCGGAAGACCTTGAATCTGACTTAGCCGAGGAAGAGGCCGGTTTACTGGATGGGTACGGCATGGATTGTCAATAGGGTGTTTTTACAGTAGTGGCTGGTAAAGTATTGAAAATATAGTTCTGGAAACGTATTTTTTTCCTGATCGCATAGCAACTGAAGTAAGCTGTAAAGAATCGAAGAATGAAAACGATCCAAGCAATAAGGCTCGTAAAACGTAAGACTTTGAGTGGAGGAACTCGAATGGTTTATCGCCCGTTTCGTAATTCACGCCGGTTTGCACTGGCTGCTTGCGCAGTCAGTCTTGGAGTTGCAAGTCTGAGCGCGCAGACTCCCAGCACAGCCGCCCCGGTGGGGCTTAACCCTTCGCGAGTGGATGTATTTTTGGGGTATTCGTACTTTGGTGCCCATGGGCAGGTGAAGCCCGCAGGAATTTCTTACTCGTCGGTTGACGTTGGAGCGATAGGCAGCGGCGCCTACTACTTCAACAAGTATGTCGGAGGCGAGTTCATCTTCTCCGCGCATCCCGATGGCAATAACGATGGTTTCTACAGCGCATCCGCCGGTCCGATCTTCCGCGCCCCGATGCAGAACTTTACCTTGTTCGCTCATGCCCTCGCTGGCGGCGGCAAGCTGGTTGGACCGAACCAGTCCAATCCTTTCATCTATCACGAGCCATGGACCTGGGGACCAACCCTGACGGTCGGCGGCGGTATGGACTACGATCTGCCGTTCTTCGATCACCGGTTCTCGCTCCGTCTCTTCCAGGCTGACTACCGCTATGTTCATACAGACTTCGGTCCTCCGGTCGCGATTCCGACCTCCGGCGTACTGGGTGGTCGCGCGAATTTGAGTGCGGCTGAACTAAGCACGGGTATCGTGGCTCACTTCGGTCACATCATTCCTCCTCCTCCTGTGACCTATTCCTGCGCGGTCTCCCCGACGACGGTATACCCCGGCGATCCTCTTACGGTTACGGGAACGGCTCTGAACCTGAACCCGAAGAAGACGGCGACGTACAACTGGACGGCTGACGGCGGAACGATCTCCGGTAGCTCCAGCACAGCCAACATCGATACGAAGTCCGCTGCACCGGGAACGTATACGGTTAAGGGTCACATCTCCGAAGGCAACAAACCTGGCGAGATGGCGGATTGCACGGCTTCCTACACTGTGAAGCAGTTCGATCCTCCGACCATCAGCTGCTCGGCGAATCCTTCCACGGTTGCACCTGGAGATTCCTCGACCATCACCGCAACGGGCATGAGCCCACAGAATCGTCCTCTGACCTACAGCTATAGCGCTTCGGCTGGTTCGGTCTCGGGTAGCTCTTCAACCGCGACACTCAGCACAGCGGGTGCGGCTCCTGGCACGATCACAGTGACCTGCAACGTTGTCGATGACAAGGGACAGACGGCTTCGTCAACGACCAGCGTTACGGTCAATGCGCCGCCGCCGCCACCAGCACCGACGACTAGCGCTCTCTGCTCTGTCAGCTTCGAGCGTGATAAGAGACGTCCGGCACGGGTTGATAACGAAGGCAAGGCTTGCCTCGACGATATCTCCCTCAACCTGCAGCGTTCTTCCGATGCGAAGCTTGCCATCGTAGGTAACGCAGCCAGCAGCGAAAAGGCAGGCACCAAGCTTGCCGCAGAGCGCGCTGTCAACACGAAGGACTATCTTGTGAAGGAAAAGGGCATCGACGCCAGCCGCATCTCGGTTTACACCGGTTCGGATGACTCGAAGGCTGTGACCGACACGCTGGTTCCTGCCGGTGCGACACTGAGCACAACCGGCATCACCCCGGTCGACGAGAGCGCGCTTGCGGCTCCCGTGAAGCCGGCTCACCGCCACAAGAAGTAACGCCTTGCAGTAGCAAAGCACACGGGCTGACTGGGTTTGATTACCCAGTCAGCCTTTGTGTTGAGGGCGTAAGGTTGGCTTCACCGCGTTATTAGACTTGAGATAGAGATGGACCGAGACTTGAATAGACGGAACAGAGTTCGTACGATCCTCGTCACTTTTTTTCTGGTTTTATCGTGCCTTCGTTTGCAGGCGGTGAACTGGCTGCCATTCGGGCCAGATGGAGGAGATGCGCGCGCATTTGCTGCAGATCCGCATGATCATTCGCATCTCTACCTGGGCACGGCTACGGGTTGGATCTATGAGACGCATGATGGAGGCGCGAACTGGAAGCGGCTGGCGTCGATTGGAAAGCGCGACGACCTGGCGTTGGATTCGATTGTGATCGATGCTTCGAACTCCAAACATATGGTGATCGGAGCCTGGGTGCTGGGAAGTGTGGACGGCGGCCTCTTCATCAGCCACGACGGAGGGGTTAGTTGGCAGAGTAATGCTGAGATGCGAGGGCAGTCCATACGCGCGCTTTCGGCGGCGCCGTCTGATCCGAAGATTCTGGTCGCGGGTACGCTGAAGGGGGTCTACCGGTCAACGGATGGGGGAGAGCACTGGAAGCTGATCAGTCCGGAGGGGAGCCAGGAGCTGCACGAGGTTGAGTCGATTGCGATCGATCCGGTCGACCCTGAGGCGATCTATGCAGGGACGTGGCATCTGCCGTGGAAGACGACCGATGGGGGGAAGAGCTGGACCAATATCAAGCAGGGAATTATTGATGATTCGGATGTCTTTTCGATCATTGTGGATCCCAAGGACCCCAAGGTTGTCTACGCGAGTGCATGTTCGGGAATTTATAAGAGTCAGAATGGCGGCGAGAGGTTTTTGAAGGTGCAGGGGATTCCTTCGACGGCGCGCAGAACCAGGGTTTTGATGCAGGATCCTCAGAATTTGAATATCGTCTTTGCGGGTACGACGGAGGGGCTGTTCCGGACAGGGGATTCGGGTGCGAACTGGATTCGCACTACGGGGCCGGAGGTGATCGTGAACGATGTCTATGTCGATCCCGGCAATACGAATCGGGTGATGCTGGCGACTGACCGCGGCGGAGTGCTAGTCAGTAACGATGGGGGCAAGTCGTTTCTGCCGTCGAACAGTGGCTTCTCGGCGCGACAGATCACGGCGTATGTTGCGGATCTGGCGCGGCCTGCGGTGATCTATGTTGGGGTGGTGAACGATAAGGCATGGGGTGGGGTGTTTGTAAGCGATAACGGCGGACTGACGTGGTCGCAGAAGAGCGCGGGGTTGAATGGTCTGGATGTGTTCAGCCTGGGGCAGGCGTCGGATGGGACGGTGCTGGCGGGTACGGGGCATGGGCTCTATCGACTTCAGGGCGAGGTTTGGTCTCCTGTGAGCGACGTCTCGTTTGCGGAGGATGTAGGAGCTGCGGCTTCTCGTGCAGGGAAGAAGAGCGCGGGGCCGGCGAAGAAGGCGGCATCTGCTGGCAAAGCACGGGTGGTGCCGGAGAGTGCCAAGGGTTTTGATATGAGCGTGAACGCGATCGCTCGCTCTGGCGATGTGTTGTATGCAGCGACTTCGGCGGGGTTGCTGCGAAGTGCGACGGCGGGAGGAAGCTGGAAGCTGGTTGGTGGTTTGAACCGACAGGGGTGGGGCTCGGTTTCGGCGACGAGGTCGATAGTGGTAGCGGCTACGATGCAGTCGGCTATGTTCTCTTCCGACGGCGGCCATCGCTGGGAGGAGGTCAGGCTCCCTGGGGTATTGAAGCAGCTTTCATCGATTGCGGTGGACGATACGGGTGGGATCTGGGTGGGTGGACGCGAGGGAGTCTTCGTCTCGGAGGATCGCGGTATGACGTGGCAGCCTTTGACCGGCCTGGATATTCGAGACGTGAATAGTATTTTTTACGACGAGGCTTCGCAGCGGATATTGATCACGGCGGACAGCAAGAACACGATCGTCTTTGCGGTACATCTGCCGGACCGGTCGGTGCGCTACTGGAATGTAGGCTGGAGCTTGAGGATGGTACGGCCGGTAGGAGATCACTTTGTTGGGGCAACCTTGTTTGATGGCATCGTGATACAGCCGCAGATGGTCGATTCGAGTAAAGTGGCGGCGCAGTGACGTGTCCCGGCAGGGCGGATGAGGAATAGAATTATAAGATGAGCTTTCCACCGTTCAGCCCTCGTTCACGACACTCCTTTCAAACAGACGATGCAGCACTTTTGCCTATTGCGGAGAAGGTGCAACGGGGGGAGCGGCTCGGCTTCGACGATGGGGTCGCGCTGTACCGAAGTGGAGACATTCTGGCGGTGGGATGGCTTGCGAACCTGGTGCGGGAGCGGCTGCATGGAGACACGGCTTACTTCAATGTGAACCGTCACATCAACCCTACCAATGTGTGTGTGGCATCCTGCCGGCTGTGCGCGTTCGGACGCAAGAAGGGCGAGGCAGGGACGTACACGATGGCGCTGGAGGAGGCGTGGGAGACCGCGGCCTCGGGGTACTCGGAGGCGGTGACGGAGTTTCATATTGTCGGGGGGCTGCATCCGGATCTGCCGTTTGAGTACTTCATGGATCTGGTGCGTGGGCTGAAGGTGCGGTTCCCGAAGGTGCATGTGAAGGCGTTCACCATGGTGGAGGTGGCGTTTCTGGCCAAGCGCGGGAAGATGACGATTCCTGAGACGCTGGAGCGGATGAAGGCTGCCGGGGTTGATTCGATGCCGGGCGGTGGCGCGGAGATCTTTGCGGACAGGGTGAGGCATATCATCTGCGATCACAAGATCGATGGAAGCGAGTGGCTGGATACGGCTCGGATGGCGCACAAGATTGGGCTTCGCTCCAATGCGACGATGCTGTACGGACATGTGGAGAACGAAGAGGACCGCGTGGACCACATGCTGAAGCTGCGCGAGGTACAGGATGAGACGGGCGGTTTTCAGACGTTTATCCCGCTGGCATTTCATCCTGAAAATACTGCGCTGGGACATATTCCGCGAACGACGGGGATGCTCGACCTGCGGCAGATTGCAGTGGGACGGTTGATGCTGGATAACTTTCCGCATGTGAAGAGCTATTGGCAGATGGTGTCGGCGAAGATGGCGCAGATCTCGTTGCGGTTTGGGGCGGACGATATCGACGGTACGGTGATCGAGGAGAAGATCTACCACGATGCGGGCGCGACGACTCCGCAGGGCATGAGGCGGGCAGATCTGGTAAGGCTGATTACCGAGGCTGGGCGGGTGCCTTTCGAGCGGGACACAATGTATCGGGCGGTCACTCGAAGCGAAGACAGTTTTACTGTAGCGGTGTGACGTTCGGGGGCTATGCCTTAGGACCGACTGATTCAGTTGGTGCCTTCATCTCGGGATTGAAGTTTGCTTCTTCCGAATGCGGGTCCTAACAAGCTCAATTGAAATAGGTAAGGGCTGACCCTGGAGACGGGGTGCGCCTTTGCATGTGTGCGGAAAATATTTGCCTTCTGGGTAATCTTTTGGCATTTCATGACCAATCTATTGCGTGATGAGACAGCCGAAGACGAAAAATACATAGGAATTTGGGAGTTTTTTGCCAAGCCGCCATTGGCTATCTAGTTGCAAAAGGAATAGCGAATCAATCATTGCAACGACGTGGCTGACCTTTCGAACTCCAAATTGAGTGCGAAGGGACGGCTAAACAATGGATACCGCTGCGGATTCGCTTGCCTTGCATGGAGTGTGTCTGATTGCAGCGCGGGGCTTGTTCTCGGGAAGAGAGGCGCGACATTCGCAATAGCGAAGGGTGCTTCGATTTGAGTGATCAGCTCTGATAACCGCTCTACGGCACGAGGAGAAAGTACTTGAAGAATAAATTGGCACTTCTTATTCCAGTTATCTGTCTTGCAATCGGTTCTGTGGCCGCTAATGCGGATTCGCTCACGCTGCTCAGCGCCACGGGAAATCCCAGCGGCGGCAGCTCGGAGATCTTTCCATATACGTTTCAGGTCACCACTGGGTCCACAACTTCTACCGCTAACCTGATGTGTTTGAACTTCAACCGTGAGATCACCACTGGCGAGAGCTGGAGTGTAACGGAAGAGACCGTTCCGACGGGTAACACCGTAAAAGACCAGGACTATCGGGCTCTCGCGATCCTTTACTCCGACATCGTCAATCCGCATGGCGCAACCGCCAGCGAGATTCAGTATGCGGCGTGGAGCATCTTCGATCCGAGCGATGTGGATTCAAATCCATTGTTCGATTCCACCGCTAAGAACCTCGCGGCGAGCGCGCTGTCGTCGGCTGACAACTCCTCACTCATCAGCTCCGGTTTCTTCAATAACTTCACTCTGTACATTCCCTCGAATGACACCAACTCGGGACCGCAGGAGTTTATCGGAACTGCTGCAACACCAGAGCCCTCGACCCTGATGCTGTTGGGATCGGGATTGATCGGGATGGCTGGAATGGTTCGTCGTCGTATGGTTCGTGCATAACGAGTCGAAGTGTTCGAGTTGCTATCTCCATTGTCATTAGCGCTGCGGGATGCCTTTGCGGATCCCGTTAGCCGATAGCACCATCAGGTTTCGTCCAGATCTACTTCTTGAGGAAGGAGGACTTTATGTATCTATTATTTGGCCCTGCCATGACTGCTGTTGTTGTTATCGCTGTGATTCAGCTTCGCGATCACTTTGTTGCTTCGCGCTAAATCAACGAGAGTAGCCTGCGGTTGGGCGGGCTGGCTTGTTCTCTCTTCACAACCGAGTTTGTATTGTGTGTGTTAGTAGTTTCATGCTGGAGGTCAGGCTAAGCCTGGCCTCTTCTTTTTGGTTGAAAGGAAAGGGTGTTCGAGCGAACCTATTTCGCGGCTCCTTACCGCGTCGGGAGATTCTTCTTACTATGGTTGAGGCTGTGTCGCGCTGTCGGTGGTAATTACCCTAGACAACAAAAAAAGGCATACTGCACCGGCGGCGGGGATGACCAGGCCGGCGCGAAGCCCATGGAACGCTGTCGAGAAGACGCCGGTGAGCCACGGCAATGTTGCGCCACCAAAGGAAGAGCTGGCGAACAGGGGTCCGAGTCGAGCGTGATTGCCTGTGCGGGATAGTAGAAACGAGATGATAAGCGGATAGAGTGGAGCGAGCGAGAGACCAGCGAGGATGGTGAGAGTGACCATGTTCGCTGCGGATAGATGAGTGATGATGCAGATGAAGACTTCGGTGAGGATGAGCATGATGAGGCAGACGCGGTAGAGGGATTTCTCCGTTACGACAATCATGAGCCCCGCTACAAGCAGTCTGCCGATGAGTTCTGCGGACCAGAAGTCAAACGAGATGGAAGAGGCGTGGAGGGTGGGGTGTATGCGGACGGCGTAGCTTGGCAGCCAGCCGCCGAGTGCATTTTCGATTCCGACATAGAGAAACATAGAGGAAGCGAAGGCGAAGAGAGCTAAAGAGGAGAGTGGAAGACGTGTTTTTGATGGCCTAGTTCCAGGCGACGATACGAATGCTTCGGCGGATGTATTGCCAGTTTGTACCGACTGCGGGATGGCTATAGAGAAGACGGCACTGAGAGCGAGGCATGCAGCGGTCCAATAAAAGAAGCGCTGTTCGCCGACGGGGAGCGACAGATGTACCAGTAGAGGGCAGGCGATGGCACCGAGCCCCCAAGCGACGTTGAGAATGGCAAGCAGAGTGGCGCGAGCGGAGGGTATCGCGGTGCCGGTAATGATGTTTCCGGCGGTGAGTCCGGCGCCTAGTCCGAGGCCGATGCAGAAAAGGGCGATGTGCGCAGCGCCAAAGTTGAGCCACGCCATGGCGATGCATCCCGCGGCGGAGAGAAGCGCTCCGTAGAGGAGACTGGCTCGGAGTTTGCGCGCGGCGAACCATGCGCCGCAGAGCTGTCCGAGAAAGCTTGCGGCAAAGAGTGTTCCTGCTTGTGAGTCGTGGATATGCCAGCGCAGCATGAGAGCAGGCAGAAGAGGACCGAGCATGACGGTGCCGATGCCGGCTGCAAGAAAGTAGAAGAATACTGGACCAAGCGCACGCACGACGTAGGCGCGGGTGTAGGTTGCGGGGATGGATGCGTGGAGAGTCTGTTGCACAGCGCTCCTGTTAGCGTCTTCGTCGCGGTTGCTTTAGCGAAGAGGTGCCGGAGAGGGCCATGGTCGATTCTCTGACAACGAGCTCGGGCTCGAAGACGACATCATGTGGAAAGGGTTTGTCCGGCGACTGGATCCGCTTGATCAGAAGCTCTGCGGCAGCGAGTCCCATCTTGTACAGAGGCTGGCGGACGGTGGTGAGTCTTGGGGTGAGGAATTCGGCCACAATGATGTCATCGAATCCGACGACGGAGATGTCGCGCGGACAGTTGAGGCCAACGTCTTCAATGGCACGGATAGCGCCTATTGCGGAGGTGTCATTGAAACAGAATAGAGCGGTGAAGTCTCGGGTACGGGCGAGGAGTTCGCGTACCGGAGGGTACCCGAGCGCAGGCGACCACAGGTTTTCTTCGAGATAGATGCAAAGCTCAGGACGCATCTCGATGCCGAGTTCCTGTGCGACGGCGAGAATGGCATCCCAGCGGGCGTCGGAGTCGAGTGAGTAGTGCTGACCTTTCATAAAAGCGATCTTGCGATGCCCGAGATCGAAGAGGTGACGAAGCGCGATACTGGCCGCTAGGCCGTGATCGAGGATGATATTTGTGACGCTGGGCGCCTTGTTGTGAGAAGAGATGCCGACGACGGGAACTGAGGTGGGCAGGGAGAGTTCCGTGTTGACGAGAAGAAAGCCGTCGACGGAACGACCCATGAGGAGTTCCTGGTACTCCTCCTTGAGATCGGGCCGACCTAGGTGACTGACGGTGAAGTAAAGAAAGCCCGTCTGAAGAAGATATGGCTCGACACCAAACATGACACCGGTGAAGTAGCCTTCACTGAGCTCTGGAACGATGATGCCGACGGTGTTGGTGACGCGAGAACGAAGCATGCGGGCGTGCAGGTTGGGCCGGTACTTGAATTTTTTTGCTGCATCCTGAACGCGCTGCTTGGTTGCTGTGGAGATGGAACTGGCCACCGGTGAGTTATTGAGCACGATGGAGACGGTGGCGGGGGAGAGGTCGAGATAGTCTGCCAGGGTCTTCAGGGTTACCGGTTTGCCGGATTCAGGCGGACTTGATTTTTTTCCAGTCATATTTTAGTGCTCCGCAGAGGTCTGCCTGATATCGGAACAGTTGTACACCTTTCACTTGAAGGTGTCTGCACTCATGCTGCGTGGGTTAGGGCTGTGATGGTTCATTGTAATTTGCCGGAGTTCCGGTTGGGCCTTTGTGAGGCAAATGGGAACTGCGACAGCTCGATCTGCGTAGATAACTTTTTATGACTGTCGGAAGGTTAAGACGTTTCGCGATGATGGCGAAATTTTGGCGAATCTATAGCCTGGCAAGCGAAATATTATTGAAAAAAACATAGCTCCGTAATGACGTCAGGAGTTGACAAGCAGCCGAAGTGATGAAATTTTAGATATCACCAACCAGTTTCTATTGTGGTATCGGTCACTCTCGCGGGTTATCAGGGCGGGAAGGAATCCAAGACCGAACCATCGGAGTCAATCAGGGCCGTCGGGCGTGCCTTCTGCATGCTTTAACGATTGAGGCTCTATTCCATCTGTCGTAGTCCTTTCCCACAGAGGCTGTGGGAAGGCTGCATTTGCTCCAGGAGGCTTGAAATGAAGTTGCCATCGAAGTTCTCGAACGTAATTTTTGCTTTCCTCTGCTTGATCTTTATGAGCGCCGGTGCGTGTCTTGCGCAGTCGACCGCGACATTGTCTGGAACGGTGATTGACCCGAGTGGTGCCGTGCTGCCGGGGGCTCATGTGAAGGTGCATTCGGTCGCTACGGGCATTGACCGGGATCTCGTGACGGATGGTGCGGGGCTTTACGCGGTTCCGTCGCTGCAGCCGGGAGAGTACGAGCTCCAGGTTTCGTCCGCGGGGTTCAGCCTTTATACGGTGAAGAAGATCAATCTCGATGTCGATCAGAAGGTGTCGATCAACGCGCAGCTCGCATTGACCTCTGCGGGCGAGACGATCCAGGTAGACAGCGGAGCGGCACAGATTGAAACGCAGACGATGACGGTTGGACAGGTCATCGATGCGAAGACGGTGCAGGAGATTCCGCTGAACGGACGTCACTTTCTTGATCTCACTGTTCTCACTCCTGGCGGCGTTGTTGCTCCCACTGCGGGCAGTCTGACGGGCGCCAGTCGCGGATTGGGCGCGAACTCTTTCATTACCGCGGGAAATCGCGAAGACTCGGTGAACTTCCAGATCAACGGTGTGAACCTGAATGATATGAACCAGAACCAGATCACGTTTCAGCCATCGATCAACACGACGTCTGAGTTCAAGATCGACAACTCGACTTTCAGCGCGGAGTATGGCCGAAGCTCGGGCTCGATTGTGAATGTGAGCACACGCTCGGGCACGAATGGTTTTCATGGAGAGGCGTTCGACTACTTCCGTAACGAAGCGCTGGATGCGCGCAACTACTTCAATCGTTCCAGCGTTTCTGGTGTCGCCGGAGATAAGGCTCCTTTGAAGCGCAACAACTTTGGCGGCGCTCTTGGAGGACCGATCTGGAAGGATCATACTTTTTTCTTCTTCAGCTATGAGGGTCTGCAGCAGCATCAGGGAGTTCTGTTGAACAGCTCGGTGTTCTCGCCGGCTGAGCGGGCGCAGATTGCGGCGACCGGTGCTCCTGCGGCTCAGGCGCTGGTTGCGCTGGTGCCGGTGGGCAATGACGCCACGCAGACTCACTACACGGCGTTTACTCCGGGACCGGTTGAGATCAACCAGTACACACTCGACATCCTGCACAAGATTAGCAACTCGGATCAGATTCATGGCTTCTATGCCTTCCAGTCGGACAGCCGCACGGAGCCGAATCTGCAGGGGAATACGATTCCGGGCTTCGGCGATCATCGGCCTGCGCATCGTCAGGTGTTCACGCTGAACGAGACGCATATCTTCAACTCGAACTTCGTCAACGAAGCTCGGCTCGGCCTGAACCGTATCTCGATTGTGTTTACGCCGAATGCGTTGCTCAATCCGGCCAATTACCACATTGGAGATAGTCTGAACGGAAACGTTGGCATTCCGCAGATTACGGTCTCCGATCTCAGCCTCAACTTTGGCGGTCCGTCCGGCTTTCCGCAGGGCAGGAACGACACCTATGGTGTTTTGTCCGATACAGCGACTCTTCTGCGGGGCAGACACAGCATCAAGTTCGGCGGCGAGTTCCGCCGTTTCATCGGCGACAGCTTTACCGGCGACACTGGAACGATTACCTACACGACCACAGCACAGTTCGAACAGGACCTTGCGACGGGATTCACGCTTCAGCCTACGACCGTTTCGAGCCGTGTGTTCGTGAATGCAGTTGGCCTGTTTGTGCAGGACAACTTCAAGATGAACAGCCGCTTGACGCTCGAGTACGGCCTCAGGTTCGAGTGGAACGGGACGCCTACCGAAGGTGCGAATCGCTTTGTGATCTTCGATCCGACTTCGGTTTCGCTTATTCGTACGGGCACCAACGGAGTGGGCAGTGTCTACAAGCAGAACTACAACGTGGAACCGCGGGTTGGCTTTGCGTGGGATCTCTTCGGTACAGCTAAGTCGGTGGTGCGTGGCGGTTTTGCGCTGATGTCGGATCAGCCGGTTTCGAGTGTGGTTACCGGTCTGGCATCGAATCCTCCGTTCAACACTTCTGTTTCTTACAGCAATGCGAATGCTCCGATCTCGGTGGACAACATCTTCAACGCAGCGGCGGCGACGGGGCTTGCGATCAACTCGGTGAATCCTAACTTCCGCAATGCCTACACGGAGACGTTCAACTTGAATCTGCAGCAGCAGCTTCCCTGGGGCGTGGTCAGCTCCATCGGCTACTACGGTTCGGTGGGCAGACATCTGCGCGCGAGGACCAATCAGAACCAGCCGATCGATGGTGGTCCGGCGCGTCCGTTTGAGGCGCTCTCGGCGACCAGTCCGATCGATCCTGGTAAGTCGACCAACGTGAACATCTCCGAGGCGAACAGCGTCGGCATGTCGAGCTACAACGCACTGTGGCTGACCGGGAGCAAGAACTTTGCAAATGGTCTGCAGTTCAATGTGAACTACGAGTGGTCGAAGTCTCTCGACACGAACTCTCTGGGTTCGCAGGGCGGCTATACGTTCCAGGACAGCACCAATCCTGCGAATAACTACGGCGCGTCCGACTTCGATACGCGCAACCACTTTGCCGGGACGGCGATCTATTCGTTCCCGTTCAAGGGAAACCGTTTCGTCGAGGGCTATCAACTTTCGACGATTGTGCAGTACCAGACGGGCAATCCTATCAACGTCATCTACAACACCTCCACCTACACTGGCCTTACTGGATTGATCCGTCCGAATCTTCTCGCTCCTGTGAAGGTGAAGAAGATTCAGCAGCCTGGCCAGACCAACGTCTCGTTCATTCAGTCGACGGTCTGCCCGATTGCGACTACGCTTGCGAATCCTGGCGGATGCAGCTTCCAGAATCCTGCGATTCTGGTTCCTGCTCCGACGGCGACAAACCCAGCCGCTACGACGACTGTGTTTACCGGACTTGGAGACATGCAGCGTAACTCGATCTATGGGCCGGGCTTTGCCGATGTCGATCTGTCGGGTGAGAAAGATACGAAGATCACGGAGCGCGTCACGTTCAAGCTGCGCGTCGATGCCTTCGATATTCTCAACCATCCGAACTTCGGTCAGCCTAATGGTGGTGGAAGCTTCGCCAACACGGCATCGCCCAGCACGTTTGGACAGATCACCTCGACGCGCTTTGCGACGAGCGATGGTGGTTCGTCTCGACAGCTTCAGATCAGCGGCAAGTTCCTGTTCTAGCCGATTGATTTTCATCACGCGCCTCGCCAGATATCTTTCGGCGGGGCGCTTCTTTTTGCTCTCAGCTTTGTGAGGGGATACCCCCTCCCCCCCCGTGCATTTTCCAAATATTTGATTCTAAGTGGGTTGCGAGGACGGGTGGTTGCAAAAATTTCATTCCAAAGGGGTTACGGGTAAAAATTTCATTCCAAAGGGGTTACGGGTCTCGCTTTCAAAAAAGGAAGCCCCGGCTGGTGGCCGGGGCTTTTTATTTGAGTCGATATATCAAGTATAGCGGTTGAGGTGAAACTAGTACGCCACGCGAATGGGTGCGTCGTTGTTGGGGATTGTGTGGGGTGGGGCTTGACAGGTGTTTGGGTGGTGGCTTGGGGTCCAGGACAGCAGATTCCTTCGCTGCGCTGCGGAATGACAAACAAAGAGGCAGGCAACGGCAACCGCAACGACAACGAAAACCGCAGATCCCCTACGGGGATGACAAACAAAAGGACTGACAACAGCAACGGCAAAGGCAAAGGCATCTGCAACTGCAACTGCAACTGCAACTGCAACTGCAGAAGCAGATTCCTCCGCTGCGCTACGGAATGACAACAAAGAGCGCTACGGAATGACAACAAAGAGCGCTGCGGAATGACAAACAAAGAGCGGGCAACGGCAACGGGGACTACAACGGCCGAGGCTGTGGATTTAGGGTTGTGACACGGTTGGTTAGGGAGGATTACAATCTTCGGGCTGTTACAGGTTGGGTTTGCGAGGAGCGGAGTTTATGGCGACGATGACGGCATTGCATCCGGGAACGTATGGGTTTCCTGTGAACTTGAAGAAGCGATACGACAACTACATTGGTGGGGAGTGGGTGGCTCCGCTGTCGGGACAGTACTTTGAGAATGTGACGCCGGTGACGGGGCAGGTGTTGTGCGAGATTGCGCGGTCGAATGCGGCGGATGTGGATAGGGCGCTGGATGCGGCGCATGCGGCGAAGAAGGCATGGGGAAAGACCTCGACGACCGAGCGGGGGCGGATGCTGGAGAAGATTGCGCAGCGGATTGAGGACAATCTGGAGCTGCTGGCGACGGTGGAGACTTGGGATAACGGCAAGCCGATCCGCGAGACCATGGCGGCGGATATGCCGCTGGCTGTGGACCACTTCCGGTACTTTGCTGGTGTGATACGGGCGCAGGAGGGATCGATCTGCGAGATCGACAAGGATACGGTGGCGTATCACTACCATGAGCCGCTGGGCGTGATCGGGCTGATCATTCCGTGGAACTTTCCGATTCTGATGGCGACGTGGAAGCTGGCTCCGGCGCTGGCGGCAGGGAACTGCGTGGTGCTGAAGCCGGCGGAGCAGACGCCGATGTCGATCCTGGTGCTGATGGAGTTGATCCAGGATATTCTGCCGCCGGGTGTGGTGAATATCGTGAACGGGTTTGGGCTGGAGGCGGGTAAGCCGCTGGCTTCGAGTCCGCGGGTGAACAAGGTTGCGTTTACAGGGGAGACGACGACGGGCCGGCTGATTATGCAGTATGCGTCGCAGAATATTATTCCGGTGACGTTGGAGCTGGGCGGCAAGAGTCCGAATATCTTCTTCAAGGATGTGGCGAGCGCTGACGATGCGTTCTTCGACAAGGCGTTGGAAGGTTTTACGATGTTCGCTTTGAATCAGGGCGAGGTGTGTACCTGCCCTTCACGCGCACTGATTCAGGACACGCTCTATGACGAGTTCATGGAGCGTGCCCTGAAGCGCGTGGCTGCGATTAAGCAGGGAAATCCGCTGGATAAGACGACGATGATCGGGGCGCAGGCCTCGACGGAGCAGATGGAGAAGATACTTTCTTACTTCGATATCGGAAGGCAGGAGGGCGCGGAGGTTCTGGCTGGAGGCAAGCGCGCGGTGCAGAGCGGGGAGCTGGCGGAGGGCTTCTATATTGAGCCGACGGTTTTCAAGGGGCATAACAAGATGAGGATCTTCCAGGAGGAGATCTTCGGGCCGGTGGTGTCGGTGACGACGTTCCACGATGAGGACGAGGCGCTGGCGATTGCGAATGACACGCTGTACGGGCTTGGCGCGGGAGTGTGGACGCGGGATATGAACAGGGCGTATCACTTTGGACGGGAGATTCAGGCGGGACGGGTGTGGACGAACTGCTATCACCTGTACCCGGCGCATGCGGCGTTTGGAGGGTATAAGCAGTCGGGAGTTGGGCGGGAGAATCATAAGATGATGCTCGACCACTATCAGCAGACGAAGAATCAGTTGGTGAGTTATAGCCCGAATGCTATGGGATTCTTCTAGAGATTCTTTCTAGAGGCTTTGTCCTGCCGGACGGGCCCACTGCTCGTGGGGAGGTCACTTCGTGACTTTTGTACCTTGTTGGGGCGGGTGGCGGCTTGGGGCCTCGCGATGCTCGGCGGAGGATGGGATGGGTGAGGTGCCGGAGCAGGTGATTACGACGCCTGCGGCTGTTGCGTTGATGGAGAGGCTGGAGGCGAAGCATGGGCCGCTGATGTTCCATCAGTCGGGGGGATGCTGCGATGGCAGCTCGCCGATGTGCTATCCGCGTGGGGAGTTTTTGGTGGGGGATGGAGACGTGCTGCTGGCGGTGCTGGGGAAGACTCCGTTTTATATGAGCCGGAGCCAGTTCGAGTACTGGAAGCATACGCAGCTGATTCTGGACGTGGTGCCGGGACGCGGAGGGATGTTTTCGCTGGAGAATGGAGAGGGCGTGCGGTTTTTGATTCGGTCGCGGGTGTTTCGCGACGAAGAGATTACAGCGCTACGGCTGGCGGCGCGAATCTGAGGTACGGGTGAACTACTTTTTAGCGAAACACCTTGCCATGATGGCGTCGTGGAGCCGGTCGCGGAGGCCGGGGGAGACCTCGTAGAGTTCGGCCCCCTTATAGACTTCAATGGTCTGGTGGGTGGTGTTGAGCACGACACGGCAGTGCTGGCAGCCAGCGGTGTGGACGCTGATCTCTTCGCGGAGCTCTTCGCTGAGCTGGTCGTCGAAGTAGTCGGAGAGGTGGCTTAATAGGTCCGTGCAGTTCATGCTGGCTGGCCCTCCTGCTTCTGCCGGAAATATCGGCTGAGACGTTCGCGCAGTTGGAGACGCGCACGCAATAATCTGGATTTCACCGCTGGGACGCTCAAGCCGAGTGCCTCCGCAGTCTCTTCGGTGGAGAGATTCTCAACGTCGCGAAGAGTGAATACGGTACGAAAGCCTGGGGGAAGACCCTGGATGGTCTTACGAAGGATGTCGGCGAGCTCGGCCTGATTGTATTGCTGCTCAGGGTTGGGCCGCCATTCGGCGAAGTCGCGCGGGATGGATCCTTCTTCTGTCTGGACGTCTTCGTCCATAGAGACGGTCTTGCTGGTCTTGCGCTTGCGGAGACGCATGAGGCTCTCATTGACGGCGATGCGGACGAGCCAGGTTGAGAACTTTGAGTTCCCCTGAAACTGGTCGAGCTTCTCGTAAGCCTTGAGGAATGCATCCTGCGTGATGTCTTCGGCGTCTTCACGGTTTTGTGTAATATGCTGCGCTACACGGAAGATCTGGCGTTCGTACTGCCGGACGAGCTGCTCGAAGGCAGCTGTGTCCCCATCTTTGGCGCGCGCAACCAGCGCTACGTCTGGATGGACTTCTTCCGTCACTGGGGATTGGATGGCAGGCATGAGGTAAAAGGTGCGAAAAATGGCCGATGCTTTGATGAGCTTCAGCGTGTTTCCACACTTTCACCATACTAAACCTGCTGGAGAGGTAGAGCAACGACGATAACGGAGAGCGGGTCCGGTTGGACTCACTCTCCGCTGGTGGGAGACACGGTTTGGATTAGAGGGCGAAGCGGCGACGGAGTGCTCTGGCGGCTCCGACGAGACCGGTTCCGAGCAGGACGAAGGTGCTGGGCTCGGGGGTGACTGCGGGGGGTGGGACTGCGGTGACGTCATTGAAGACGAAGGCCAGATCGTTGTAGTCGGGCTCGGAGTTGTTGGCTGGGCTGGGGAAGGGCAGGTCTTCGAAGCCGACGTAGGTGCCGGCGGGGAAGACGTAGGTTCCCATGTTGCCGCTGCCGTCGGCGAGGGTTCCGCCGGCGAAGCTGGTGGTGTAGGCGTGATTTTCGCCGTCGTCGCTGAGTGCGGTGTCGGAGGAGTAGGTCGCGCCAGTGGATTCGTTCAAGATCTCGAAGGCGAGCGGGGTGCCTGCGGCGTAGGTGCCGAAGTCGAAGGTGGAACCCTGCGCGGTGGTGTTGTTCTGGAAGGTGGGGCCGACACGGGTGTTGGTGGCGAGGTCTACGAGGTAGAGAACGTCGGTGTCGCCTGCGTTGTAGGAGACGAAGTAGCCGGTGATGTCGCCGCCGTTTGCGGTGACGGTGGTAGAGCCCTGGACCGGGGTGCCTGGATTCGGATAGGGGATGGGGTCGGCCAAGAGTGCTGAGCCGACTGCAAGAAGCGGAAGGACTGCGAGTTTGTGGAGACGCATGGGTGAGACTCCTGTTATGGGAAAACAACTGAATGCACCTTGTTCTATGCATTCGAAGTGCCAAAAACGGAGTTGGAAATTGTTGGGATATTTCGATTACCGGCTCAGTGCGGTCTTCGTTGTGGGAAAAATAGTTCACAGGCGGCTTGGAAGATGTGTTCCTTTTGGGCGCAGGGCTTGAAGAGTGGCGTATCAGGGGAGGTTCGGGTGAGAAAGGGAGCGTTGCGGTGTGGCCTGGCAGCTTAGAGTGGAGAGGTGGGCAGTAAGACGATGATGGGCGCGATGGTGGCAGGGTGAGAATGACGTTGGCTGGAGCTGCTCTGCTGGGAGTGGTGATGTGCGCTGGTGGGGCTGCGGGTGGTCAGACGCAGGCTCCGGCGACTGCGACGACGCATGCGAAGAAGCCGGTTGCCAAGAAGAAGGCTGTGCCTGCGGCGAAGGGCGCGCAGGGGAAGACGACGAAGAAGGCTACGGCTGCAGGGAAGGGAAAGGGTAAGCACGCGGTTGCGGGGGCGGAGCACGCGAAAGTAGTTTCGAAGAAGCCGACGGCACAGACGATTCGGCTGACGAGTGCGTTCAAGGCTTCGGAGCAGTTGCGTCCGATGGCGCAGCAGCTGGCGGCGACACGTTCTGCGGCGGCGTACAGCGGAGTGGAGAGCTATGCGCGGTTGCATCCGGGGGAGGGTGCGGCGGCGGCTTATCTTGCGCTGGGGCATGCTTACATGCTCGACCACAGATTTTCCGATGCGCAGAGTATGTACCACCAGGCGAGTGTGAGTGGAACGGCGCTGGACGACTATGCGGATTATCTGGGGGCGCAGGCGGCGGTGCAGGCAGGGCGCGGGACGGATGCGTATGCGCTGCTCGATCACTTTGCGGAGCGGCATCCGGAGAGCATCTTCGATGCGAGTGCGCCGGTGTTGCTGGCGAATGCTTATCTGCAACAGAACGATCCGCAGGGTGCGCTGCGGGTGCTGACGCCGTTGACGGAGTCGGCGCAGGCGTCTCATGGGGATTTTCGGTATGCGCTTGGACGGGCGTACCAAATGGCGGGAGATACGGGGCGGGCGGCGTCTGCTTTCCGAGGCATCTATGTGAATCTGCCGTTGAGTATGGAGGCGACGCAGGCGAGGTCGCAGATGCAGGCGATGGGAACGCCGCTGACGGCAGCGGAACGGAAGGTTCATGCGGATCAACTGTTCAACGCCAAGCGATATGTGGAGGCGGGCGCGGAGTATCACGCGATTGAACACGACGATACGGGGTTGAGTCAGGCGGACCATGATGCCTTGCTGATCTATGCGGCGGCTTGCGATATGAAGCTGAAGCATCTGGATCGAAAGACGGTAGAGCGGTTGCCGACGACGACGGACGACAGCGCGGCGCTGAAGCTTTATATGATGGCGGAGCTATCGCGTAATGAGAACGATGAGGCTGCGCACGACGCGTTGATTGCGGAGATGGTGCAGCGATATCCGACGAGCAGGTGGCTGGAGGAGGCGCTCTACTCCGGCGGGAATATGTATCTGCTGAAACACGATCCGAAGCAGGCGACGTATCACTACTCGCTGCTGGTGAAGCTGTTTCCGAAGAGTGCGTATGCTGCTTCGGCGCACTGGCGGGCGGCTTGGATGAACTACCGGCTGCATAACTATCCCGAGGCGGCGCGGCTGATGGACGAGCAGATCGAAGCGTATTCGGCGGGGATTGAGGTGCCGAGTGCGCTGTATTGGCGGGGACGGATCTATGAAGACCAGGAGAAGAACTTTGGGCAGGCGGTCAGCTATTACCGCGCGCTGACTGGGTCTTATATCAATTTTTATTATGCGAATCTTGCGCGGCAGCGGTTGAATGTGTTGAAGGGTGAGGCTGTGGCTGCGACTCCGTCGCCGGTTCTAAGCGCTGTGCCGAGACCTCCGGTTCCGGAGCTTACCGGTGAGCTGCCGGAGAATGAGCCTCATCTGATTAAGGCGAGGTTGCTGGCGAATGCGTCGTTGAACGAATATATCGGGCCGGAGATTCAGGCGAGTCCGAGTGCGACGCAGTGGGGGGCGCTAGCGCAGGCTGAGATCTATGTGTCGTATGGGGAGTACACGCGGGCGCTGCAGTCGATGAAGCATAGCGGGCTGTCGTTCTTTTCGCTTCCTCTTGACCAGGTTCCGACGGTGTATTGGAAGCTGTTGTTTCCGCAGCCTTATTGGGCGGATCTGGTTTCGAACTCGGAGAAGAATGGGCTGGATCCTTTTCTGGTTGCTTCGCTGATTCGTCAGGAGTCGGAGTTCAACGCGGGGGTGGTGAGCCATGCGAATGCTTATGGGCTGATGCAGCTACTGCCTTCGGTGGGCAAATCGATGGCGAAGAAGGTAGGTTTGAAGGGATTCAACGCGAATGAGCTGCTGAACCCGACGGTGAATCTGCAACTGGGCACGGCAAATCTTCGGCAGGTGCTGGACCGGTTCGGCGGGCAGACGGAGTATGCGCTGGCGGCGTATAACGCGGGGGATGTGCCGGTGCGGCTGTGGATGGCGAATGGGACGTATGCGGACATTGCGGAGTACGTCGAGTCGATTCCTTATACGGAGACGCGGGAGTATGTGCAGGCGATTCTTCGGAACAGGGAGATCTATCGCGCACTGTATGCGGGACAACAAAGAGGAATCGAGTAAGAATCTTTTTTGCAGTTGAGGATTGACACGCGGCTGAAATCCGATATTCTTTGCACCAGAAGTAGTGCACTCACAGGTATCGATCCGGGAGGTTTTCGTCCGCAGCCTGAAGGCAGCAATCGATAAGAAAATGTGGGTCACGAAAGACAACCGCTGGGCGAAGAGGCAATCATGGTAGCGGAGCTGAATCTTCTTGAGATCTGGATTCCGGAGCAGATGCAGCCGGGAACGCTGTTTATGCTGGAGCAGGCTGGAGAGCTGGGCAAGGCTGAGAATCCGTACTGGGCTGTGCTGGCGTGTCCTTCGTGCGGATCGCTTGGGTTGATTACGAGGCAGCAGTGTGCGGGTCTGGAGGCGATGATCTGTGGGGCCGGGGATTGCTCGGCTGAATATTTTCTTGAGGATCAGGCGATTCGTTATCGTCTTGCAAGCTAGGCAGGCGTGAGTGGCCACGCTTGGTGGAGCGTGGGTGGCTTTTTGCGTGCTTGGAATTATTTTTCGATGTTTATGGGTATGCGATGGCGAATGGGCTTGTAGCGTTCTGCCGTTCGGCCGCTTGAATTTTGCAAAGCGCCATTTTCCTGAAACCACTGACGCCGCTGTACGATCTAAGTTACGTGGTGGGTCTTTGAAGGAAAGATGGGGAGAGGTATGTCGACTTACGAAAAAAATGCCGAGGCAGTAGCTCTGCTTTCTCCGGAACAGTTTCGAGTAACACAGCAGGGCGCTACGGAACCGGCGTTTGCGAATGCCTTCTGGGACCATGATGAGCCGGGGATTTACGTTGATATTGTTTCGGGCGAGCCGCTGTTCTCTTCGCTGGATAAGTACGACAGCGACTGCGGATGGCCGAGCTTCACGAAGCCGATCGACGCCGAAAATGTGGAGGAGAAACCTGACAACACCTTTGGCATGGAGCGGACGGAGGTGCGATCGAGCCACGGCGATAGTCACTTGGGGCACGTCTTTGATGACGGGCCGCAGGACGCCGGCGGTCTGCGCTACTGCATCAACTCTGCGTCGCTGCGATTCGTTCCGGTCGAGGAGCTTGAGAGTGAAGGCTATGGAAGATATCTGAAGTTATTTGAGAAGGAGAGGTAACGATATGGCTTCAACACAGGAGACCGCAGTGCTTGCCGGGGGCTGCTTTTGGGGAATGCAGGATCTGTTGCGCCGCTACCCGGGCGTGACCTCGACGCGGGTTGGGTATACCGGAGGGGATGTTGCGAACGCGACCTACCGCAACCACGGGACGCACGCTGAGGCGTTGGAGATTGTCTTCGATCCGCAGAAGCTGAGCTTTCGGAAGCTGCTTGAGTTTTTCTTCCAGATTCATGACCCGACGACTCTGAACCGGCAGGGAAATGACGTTGGAATGAGCTACCGTTCGGCGATCTTCTACACGACGGAAGAGCAGAAGAAGATTGCGAAGGATACGATCGCCGATGTCGATGCTTCAGGGCTGTGGCCGGGTAAGGTCGTGACTGAGGTTGTACCAGCAGGGGCATTCTGGGAGGCGGAGCCGGAGCACCAGGATTATCTGGAGCGCTATCCGAATGGCTATACCTGCCACTTCATTCGACCGAATTGGAATTTGCCGCATCGTGCGGCGTGAATAAAATTGCCCGGGATGGCAGCGAGTTTTTCTCTCGCTGATATCCCGGGCAGCAACGTCTCTCGTGCGAGTTAGAGGGTGACGACGATCTTACCGATCTGAGCGTTCGACTCCATATAGCGATGAGCCTGGACGATTTCGGCAAAGGGAAATGTTTTATCGATGACGGGCTTGAAGGCGCCTGAGGCGAGATGGTCGAAGATGTATTGCTTTGCTTTGGGGAACACTGGATCGGGCGCCAGCTCGAAGAGTGTGTAACCTCGGATGGTGAGGTACTTGGCGAGCGCGGTGAAGAGAGGGTAGGGAGTGGGCTCGGGTGCGAGGGCTCCGTACTCGAAGATGATGCCTTTGGGGGCTGTGGCTGCGGCCAACGATTCGAGGATCTTGCCGCCGATGGGATCGAAGACGACGCGTGCGCCTTTGCCTGAGGTGATCTCGTTGACGCGGGCTACGAGGTCTTCTTCGTCGGTCACGATAACGTGATCTGCTCCCAGCTTGAGGAGTTCGTCTTTCTTTGCAGCGGTGCGGGTGACGGCGATGCTGATGGCACCTTCGACCTTGACCATTTCAATAGCAGCTATGCCTACGCTGCTGCTGGCCGCAGTGATGATGACGAAGTCTCCCTTGGTAACTTGGCCGAGCCAGATGAGGGCCCCGTATGCGGTGAGGTACTGCATCCAGATGGATGCTCCTTGTTCGTAGGAGAGGCTTGAGGGATACTGGGCGGTTCCAGAGAGAGGAACGATGGCAACTTCGCCGTAGACTCCGTGGTCGTTGAGTTTGAAGGTTCCGGGGACGGTGCTGACGGTCTTGCCGATCCAAGTGGCATCGACGCCTGAGCCTACGGCTTCGATGGTGCCGGCGGCCTCGTAGCCGTTCTTTGCTGGATGGACGGGCGTCTCGAGGTACTGGCCGTTGCGGAACATGACCTCTGCGCGGTTGAGTCCGAGAGCTTTGACGCGGAGACGGATCTCGCCTGCGCCGGGCTCAGGCAGTGGGAGTTCGTCAAACTGGAGGACTTCGGCGGGGCCGGTTTTATGGAAGCGGACGATCTTTACGGTGTTAGACATGCATCTCCTGAATCGCAGACTTTCACGACTTTTCTCTTAGATGATCGCGAAACGTTGAGGACGCAGGATTTGTATTTCCAGTGATTTTCCTCTCGTGCTACTGCTGGTGACCATCCTCAAGTAGTCACAAGTACAAAGTGAACTGTGGCTACTTGAGGATTCTCCATCCGATCGCTAGAAGGACTCACCGACCATCTCTTCACTCTTCTTCCAGAGGGCCTCGGCGTTGTGGGGGTCCAGTGCATAGCCGCGGACTCCCTCGCTGGCGGGGCTGATGTTGACGTCGTCCGCAACGATATGGCCGACGTGGCAGTTCTCGCAGTAACGGCCGCCGATCTCGTCAGCCGAAGCAAAGATACCGGCCCACACTGAGGTCGCGGCTCCCTGCGGGATCGTCTTGAATTGGAACGGCCCGTTGCCTTCTGCTTCAGCCTGCTTGCTGATCTGGTCGATCGTCGCCTGGAGGACGGCTGGATCCATGTGGCGAGCCAGCTCAGTATGTATGCCGCCGGGATGGACGGCGGCAGCGCGCACGCCACGTCCGCGATGCCGTTGATCGAAGGCTACGGCGAAGAGAATGTTCGCAGTTTTTGAACGGCCATAGGCAACGAAGGGGACGTAAGGAGTGCGCTCGAAGTTGGGATCCTCCAGATCCACATTGGCGAAGCGGTGGCCTGAAGAGGCGAGATTGATCAGCCGTCCTCCGTTGCGAATGAGCGATGCAATCCGGTTGACGAAGACGAAGTGGCCCAGGTGATTGGTGCCGAACTGTGTCTCAAAGCCATCGACAGTGTGCCCGAATGGTGTAGCCATCACTCCGGCATTTGCGATGACCACGTCGAACTCTTCGCCCTTTGCCAGTAGCTTATCGGCGCAGGCGCGTACGTTTTTGAGGTCGGCGAGGTCGAGTTCAATGAGGTCGAAGCTTCCACCATTGGCCGCCGCTTCTTCTCGTACTTCAGCGGTTGCTGCTTCGGCCTTGGTGAGATCTCGCGCTGCGCCAACTACCTGTGCACCGTGCGCGACGAGAGAACGCGCGGTCTCAACGCCGATTCCAGCGGAGACGCCAGTTACCAGAACCCGTTTGCCTTTCAGGGTTATGCCGGACAGAACCTCTTCCGTCGTTGAGGTCGCACCAAATACATTTGCCATTTTTCCTGCTCCTTGAACTACCGTTTTACGCGCTCGTTTGCGCACCCGAGATTTACTATTAGCCCAGACTAAAAACAAGCGGAGTGTATCTCCGTAATTGAGTAGATAATCGGAGATAGTCTCCGGTTGCAAATATTTTGACATGGCGAAGAAACATTCTCAACCCGCTCCCCGCAAGCCGCGCGCCGATGCGTTGCGTAACCGTGAGCGGATTCTGGAGATTGCGAAAGAGGCTTTCACGAAGTCGGGAGCGAACATCAGTCTGGATGATGTTGCCAAACAGGCGGGGATTGGTGCTGGAACTTTGTATCGCCACTTTCCTACGCGGGATACGCTGCTTGAGGCGGTGTACCGCACCGAGGTAGAAAACCTGGCGGCGGCAGAGAGAGAGTTTGCGAAGACGATGTCTCCTGTCGATGCGCTACGAGCCTGGATGTTGCTTTTCGTCGACTACATCGCAACAAAGCAGATCATCGCACCGGCGCTCAATACTCTCGTGGGAGGGCCTTCGAAGATCTTTGAAGCTACAAGCATTCTGATCAAAGGAGCGATACAAGGGCTGGTGGAACGCGCCATCGAGAGCGGAGACATACGTCCGGACCTCGACCCAATGGATCTGCTTCGTGCGCTTGTCGGTGTATCCAACGTGGCGTCGATACCGGACTGGCCGCAGAGTGCAAAGAGACTGGTCGAGATTTTAATCATTGGTTCGCGGCCAGTTACTTAGTTCTATTGGATCTTCTTGGCATCACTTGTGGTAGCTAGTCGCAGTATCGTTTCTCATTTTCGAAACGGTTTTCTTTTCCGCTTGCGTATTCTCTTTAGCGACGAAGTGCAGTCCTCAATGGAATTCAGGACAAGCGATCTGTCGTTCCTTGCAAGCAAATCACGACAGATCGCGTCCGAAGCATTCTTTGAGGAGGAGAGATTACAGGTGCTCTATTTCGAACTGGCTTTTGACGCTGCATCAAGAATCACAGCAACGACCTTCGAAGGTTGAGCCAGCATAATTACGTGACTGGAAGGAACGGTCGTCGTTGTCGCCCCGATTCTCTTCGCCTGAGCAGCTTCGAGGACAGGTGAAATTGCCCGGTCATTTGCGGCGATGATGTACCACGACGGTTTCGACTTCCAAGCAGGAGTCGTGATCTCTCCCTTCATGGCAGTAACGCTTATTGGCACCTGCGTTGCGGTCAGAACCGCAATCTCTTTGGGTGAAAGATCCTGTGCGAAGTCCTCAGCAATTCCCTTGGGGGTCAGCTTGAGGAAGCCACTTTTGTCGGGACGCAGCTCTGAGCCGATAGGTGTTGCTACGCTTGTGATGAGACCGAAAGTGGATTCTCCGCTATCTGGAGCCACGGCCGACACATAAACGAGTCCGGCCACCTTAGGATCGTTGCCAGCTTCGGTGATGACAGCTCCACTGTACGAGTGGCCGACGAGCAATACTGGACCGTCCTCGAGAGCTATGGCACGTTGCGTTGCAGCAACGTCATCCGCGAAGGATGTGAGCGGGATCTGAACAGCAACAACGTGTAGGCCCTTTGCTTCCAACAATGGAATTACCTTCGACCAGCTTGAACCGTCCGCCCATGCCCCGTGAATGAGGAGCACGGTTTTTACGCCTGTAGTGGGTTGTGCTTGTGCCGTCGCTTTAGCGGCCGGAGCGATGATTGCGAGTAGTGCGACGCACGTCGCCATCACATTCCGAACAAACTTGAGTGCTTGCATTGGTCTTTCTCCTTGATGAACGGAAGATCCGCACAAGACTCGAAGTTGTTCTCTCTGAACTCGTACGGACTGAGCTAATGCGAACAAACACAAAGTTCTTGTGGCCATTCTCACATTCGCTATCCTGTTCAATCTGAGCGTAGGTTTGGATGAGGTAAAGATCTAGGCGAAAACCATCATAAGTTGGCTATTCCTGCTGGATACGACGAGTGGGTTGCAAATAAAAGGCCCGCCATGACGGCGGGCCACTCTGCATCATGTTTTTATCTCTGCCAATTAGAGAGCTTGCTTTCGGGACTAGCGCCACTCACCAGGACTCTGCATCGAGTTCAGATACCGCAGCTTGACGTTGGTTAGCAATCGAGACGGCCAGCATGGAGCAGATGAAGGATGAAAGCATGTCACGAATTTAGCGCCGGATGCACCTTGTTCTTTAGTCGTGATTGCAACTCCTGGTAAGTACTCGCATCTCCGTCGCTCGAACTGCATTGATTGTCGCGGCCGCGTGTCGTCCTCCGACGCCAGAGGCCCGGAGTTACCCCGTGAGTTCGTTTGAAGAAGTGGTTGAGTGCAGACTGATCCGCAAATCCACACTGAGTGGCGATGTCGGCAAGGGGCAGTTGGGTATTCGTCATAAGGTCTTTGGCCCTATCGACGCGGCGTTCCGTCAACCACTTATAAGGAGGCTTATGAAATGTTTGTTTGAAGGCGCGTGCAAAGTGGCTTACTGACAGTTCACATGCTTCCGCAACCTGCTGGAGGACAATATTACCGTCCAGATGAGCCTCCAAGAACTCTGTCGCTCTTCGTATCTGCAGCGAAGAGAGTCCACCCCGAAGTTGCGGAGTCGACAATCTCACACCGCCATACGAGTAGACGAAATGACAATTTAAAGCGTGTAAGACATGGTTTATGAAAATCTTCGAAGTATGAAGGGGATGCTCCAGCGAAGAGAGAAGGGTCTGGCCAAGGTGGTGGACCACTGGATCAACTGTTCCATACGGCCAGACCAGCTGGTCAGCATACGGCGCGCGATGGGCATAAGCGATTTCATCCAAGGCGGCCTGAGTGACATGCACAGTCAATGCGTCGAAAGGGTTTGGCAGGAAGCATGCAGGCTCATCCTGCAAGCTGATGACACCAACGGCTCCAGTGGGGTAATAGCCACTCGAGACCTTTTTCTTGCCAAGGAAGAGCTCCACGTAGGGTATAGCTTTGAGTTGCAGCGCAACGATGTAGCCGGACTCCTCAACGACCGGGCGCGTCACGTCAGGAAGGCCTTCGGTAATTTGCAGTCTTGCGAACGAGAACGACGAAAGCTCAGATAGTTTGATATCCGCTGTGGGCGAATCCCTGAGATACATCGATTCGGCAATTTGATTCCAGATAGTGGGAACTTCGGTAGCCGTAGTCATGAATGCAAGCTCCAACACTTTCTTAAATACATTCTTGGCTGGTATCTAATATATCTTTGAAAAGGGCGAATTACCACGGCAACCAATCTATGGCCGTAACCTGATTTGCGGATCTTTCTTTCCGGACACAACTGTGATCCAAAGAATCTAATTTGCGCGGTTGGCTTATCTCCATCTACGCTAGTGTTAGAGATTGCTTCCAACAAGGTCTGTAGGCTTAGTTTTGGGGAGTTTTTTCTAGGTCCGAAATACGGCGATTGTGTATGTCCAAACGATCTATCGGGGCTTGTAGAACTGCTCAGAATCGAACTTCAGCGAGAAGTGATTCAATAAGGAAGTATGAAGTGCCCGGATGGTGAAATCGGCAGACACAGCGGACTTAAAATCCGCAGACCCTTATCAGGTCGTGGGGGTTCAAGTCCCCCTCCGGGCACCAAGATTCTAATGGTTTATGGATAAAAACGACCTACTGCAATTACTGCATCCGCTCCATATAATAGTCAGGGCGCGAGGCGAAATGAAAATCTAGTCCAAGGTAAAAACTTTGGGCATCGTGCGTAATCAACGCCACCCGTTTCAGAGGCTTTAGCTCCGGGTGCTCTAGCACACAGCGAATCAGCCACGACCCCAGCCCTCGCCGCCTCCGTTCCTCCACGATATAGACGTCGCAGAGATAAGCGTATGTGACGTAATCGGTGATCACCCTCGCTAGGCCAATCTGCCGCCCCCCTTCAAGCAGTGAAAAACAGAGTGAGCTGCGCAAAGCCCGGTCGAGCGACTCCATGGTCAGCTCTGTCCACCACTTCGCCTCCGTAAGAAATTCAAACACCGCACACGTATCCAGAACTCCGGGGTTCGTGGAAACTTGAAAGCCGCCTTGCTCTCGGAGAAAATAATTCACATCGTTCACTATGCCCTCTCAACGTTATCCACCTTCTCTGTGACGGAAGGAGCGCTAAGATTTTTCAAATGCTGCCACTAGCGAGAATAGTCTTTTTATGTGTCGCTCGGATGTCAATGTTAAATATTAACAATGTGATTATGTTACAACGTGAGCTGGTCTATGTTCTGGAGTGCAAATCAGAAGGCGTAGTCGAAGCGAAACAGCATCAGAGTCGCAATCAGCACAATCGCCGACCCCAGGATCGCTCTCGGAGCAAGGCGTTCGCCAAGGATGCTAAACGCGAGAGCCACTCCGAACAGCGGCATCAGATACAGCGACGCCGATGCAATGACCACGTCGACCGTCGCCAGCGCCTTTAAAAACAGCACCATCGACACTCCGTAAAGAAAGATGGCAAGATACCCAAACGTGCCCCATTGCGTCAGCGTGAGGTGAGCAAGCCTGCTCAGACAATGCGGCTCCAGAACAAATAGTACCGGCAGGCTGAAGGCGGTTGTCGATAGATAGCTGAAGAACAGGGTCTCGATCCCTGAAAAATAATCCAGCAGACGCTTCGAATAAACGTTGTAAAAGGCAGACCCAAGGCACCCGGTCGTGATCAGAAGGTTCCCGGCAAGCTCATGGGTTGGGTTGCCCACTCTGGCAAACTCATGCAGCGGAGACAGCAGAGATACTCCGGCTAGTCCAAGCAGCAGCGCGCCCACACGGAGCGCAGAAAGGCGCTCGCGCAAAAGCCATACAGCAATAAGCGCGCCAAAGATGGGAATTAGCAGGCTGAGTATGGCTCCATCTGAAGCTGTTGACCAGCTCACACCCAGCGTCATCCCCACTTGCGCCATCAGCTGCCCACAGGTTCCAGCCAAGAAGAACTCGCGACGAAACTCCCACGCGGTTTTGAACTTTTCTCGGATGCCTCCGCGAATCGTCAGGATTCCCAAACCCAGAATAGTGACGAGATAGAGCGGAAGCAGTGCGGTCGCCAGCGGACCAGCGCCACCAGCCAGAAGCTTTACCGCAACCCCCTGTCCAGCCCACAGCAGATTCGCAGTCACCAGCAGAAGAACCGCTGAGGCCAGACGTCTGTTTCGCGTCGAACTCACTACTGCATACCTCGCATCAACGTTCGATCAAAGGTGCCAGGGTGCAATGTCCGAACCCCAAAGGCATTGACGCCCGAAGAGCTGCCCTCGAAGATATGTGGCATTGCGCCGCACTCCGCTCCGTACTCGTCAGCGATTGCATAGACGTTACGCTCCTCCTCAGCGCGACCGAGAATTGCCACCACTCCGCCTCCTCCGCCCCCAGTCATCTTCGCTCCTGCAAAGCCCGCCTTCATCGCACGCGATACCAGCTCATCGCACGCCGTGCTCCCCAGGCCGCACTCTCCATAGGCAACGTGTGACTGGCAGAGGATCTCGCCGACCAGACGCAACGAATTGTCCGATCCACTCCGCACGGCTGCTTCGAGCAGCGTTCGCACCATTCGCACGCGAAGATTTTCCTCCACGGCATAACGCACTGTTGCACGAATCGGATATTCGATATCGGACTCAATCTTCGTGAACGGATCGACATGCTGCCCGGCACGCGCCAGAAACTCCTCGCCGCGGATAGACTCCGGCAACCAGTGCTCGTACCGCGCGCGAAACTCCGAAGGCGCCAGGTTCGATAGATATCCATTCCATCGTGCATCGGTCCAGCGCGGGATCTCAGCATTCTCTTCGCGAGTGATGTCGATCCCATCCCGCTGACAGATCAGCTTGTATCCCATAAACGCTGCCGCCCTCGCTACCTCGTAAGTTTCTCCAGTCGTCGCACGCGGAGCCATCGAATCTATCCCCCAGATGCGAACTCCCGCTGGCAGCGTCATCGGTGCGAACGGCGTGCACGGCTGGCACAGCATCGGTAGCAGATGGTTTTCCTTTCCCAACACAATCGCCGCCTGGTCCATAATCCCGCACGCTGCGCCTGCCACAACATTCTCTACCCACTGCCCGGCAGTAGCCAGCGCAACACCGTCAAGCGACACGTCCCACGCAGCAGACGCAGCCTTCAACGCCGCAACCCCCAGCGCCGCCGAAGAGCTCACACCTTTATTCGGCGGAAGATCCGACCCGATAAACAAATCGAGTCCACCTCGGTTATCGCACCCATGAAATCTCTTCAGAAAATGGGCCGCACCCAGCACATAGCAGCCCCAGCGCGAACCCTCTTTCACTGCGCAAAGCGCACGCACACTCTCTGGATCCCGCAGCTCACTCGCCTGAGCTTCAAACCTTGTCTCCCAGCCAAACTCCGCAGCCCCAGGATTGAGAATACGAACCACATCATCCGTCCGCCTTTGAGCCGCCACCCATATCGCCTCGCGGAGCAGACCCTGCAGGACCATGCCGCCGGTATAGTCGACATTTCCCCCCATCACATCTAGCCGGCCTGGAGCTCGAGCCGCCCACACTAGCCTCTCCGGCGCAAAAAAACCATACGCGGCGACAGCCGCTGCGATCCCATCTTCAAAGGTGCTCATGTCCGGCTGGTTCTTAATGGGAGATAACATTCTCCTTCACAGGCTACCGAATTGCTGTCTAATGAGCGTTAATATTCACGCTCATTCTGCTACCTGCACCTCGGTAATTCGTCTCAACCGGGCAAGATCCTCATCCGAAATCCCCTTATCCGTCAGAATCAGGTCGCAGTCTTCAATTCCGCACAGCCGATATGTAGCCTCCGTCCCGATCTTGCTGCTGTCCACCGCCAGCACTCGTCGTTTTCCGGCCTGCAACAACTCATGCTGAGCATCGGGATCGTGCACCATCACCCCGCGCGTAAACGAGATCGCCGCAGCGCCAAAGATCACCGTATCCGCATAGATCGAAGTCAAACTCTTCGCCACCGCATGCCCGATCAGGTCGTGGCTGCTCGAACGATATACCCCACCCGTCAGCTCGACGCGAATATCCTCCGCCGATGTCAGCTCCTCCAGCACTGCCAGCGAAAACGTAAAGACCACCACATTTCGCCTCGCCCGTAGTTCTCTTGCCACATACAGCGTTGTAGTTCCGGAATCCAAAACTACCGACTCGCCATCTTTCACCAGCGCCGAAGCCGCACTCCCTATACTCCTCTTCGCATGCGACATCTTCTGAAGCCTCTCGAAGAAGCTCCGCTCAGCCCCGCGCCAGTGCTCAATCCGCGCCCCACCGGGAATGCGAATCACCTGGCCCGCTTCCACTAGCTTCTGCAGATCCCGCCGAATCGTCATCTGCGACACATGACAAGTTTCCGCAATCTCTCCGATTGTCGCGGACGTGTTTATTTTTAACATCTGAACAATCGCATCAAGTCTAGAACGTTCGGTTATCTCACTCATCATTGTCCATGTCAGATTTCAATTAGTTGCTTATTTATGGAGTTTTCAGTCCTATGGAGTGATCTCAAACAGAATTCCCCATAGCAGCTGGCCATCAGAAGAATATCAGCAAGCTATAAATGTAATTTTTTTTCATAAAACGATCATTATTTGTCCACTATTAACATGATCTTGTTAGATTGTCCTCATTGCAATAGACATCACTGAGTCTGTCTCCACGCACATGGAGCAGTCGCCGCTTACAGCATCCACTCAGAACGCCAACTCCGGAGTTTCCATGATTTGTTCCGTCCCTACCGTGCCTGCACCCGTTTCTCCCGTCGTTATCGGTCTGCGATCCGCCGTCGTCCGCCGATTCCATGGTAGCGGCAAACTTTTCCTCCCGGCTCTGGCCTTGCTGTTCGCTCTCCTCATTCCGGCCAGCCATCTCCACGCCCAGACTTTCTACGGCTCAATCAGCGGCGTCGTCAAAGATCCCAGCGGCGCAGTCCTGCAGTCGGTCGCCGTCACCGTGCATGAGAACGGCACCACCACTGAGTATAAAACTGTCACCAACAAGGCTGGTGCCTATCGCGTCTCCTTCCTTAAGCCTGCTGGTTACACCGTCCGCTTCGAGAAAGACGGCTTCGCCCAGTTCGTCACCGACGAACTCAACATCGTCCTCAATCAGGAGCAAATCGTCGACGGTTCCCTCAAACTCGGAACGACCTCCGAGATTGTTACTGTCTCCGGCGCCGCCAGCGCCCTCAACGACAACAACCCCCAGGTCGGCGGCGAACTCAGCACCCAGGAGCTCATCGACCTTCCCGAGGAGACGGGCACCAAAGGCGCAAACGAGTTTCTCATTACCAAAACCTTCGCCGGAGCCTCCAGCACCAGCCAGGACTACTCCAACGTCAACAATCTTTCCCTCGGCGGCGGCCGTCCCGCCTCCAATCCCATCATCATCGACGGGCTTCCCAGCAACATGGGCGTCGACGGCACCTACGGCCTCATCCCCACCCCTGACTCCACCGAGGAGCTCCAGGTCCTCACCGCTCCTTTTTCCGCTCAGTACGGACAGAGCGGTGGGGGCGCCATCCTCACCACTACCAAATCAGGCACCGAGAGATTCCACGGCAGCGCGTTTGAGTCCTACAACTCCCAGGCCCTCACTGCGCTGGGTTATTTCACCGCACCCGGAACTGTTATTAGCCCATCCTCCTTCCACTACTTCGGCGGATCGATCGGCGGTCCTGTCCTCATCCCCAAGCTCTTCGATGGCCGCAAGCATCGCCTCTATTTCTTTACTGACTGGGAAGACACCCTCACTCACGCCAACTCCCCCTTCAATACCGTTGTCCCCACCGCAGCCGAGCTGAACGGAGACTTTTCCGGCCCATCACCCGAAGGCGGCCCCACTGCCATCATCTATGATCCTCTCACCACCAAGGTCGTCGGCAAAACCACCGTTCGCACCCCATTCCCCGGCAACATCATTCCCAAATCGCGGCTCGATCAAGTCGGCCTCAACATCGCCTCCTTCTTCCCCCAGCCCAACTGCAATCTCGACAACAACAACTACTGTTCCAATCCCGTATCCGTCAGCAGCTACCTCTATAATGCTAGCCGTATCGACTACAACTACTCCGACTACGATCACATCTGGGCAAAGTTCTCCCGCGACGGGCCAAGAAATCAGCCCACCATCGACATTCCCAACGCTGCCAACACCTCCGCCTTCAACGGCTGGACCGACGATCACTACGAGGTCTCCTGGAGCCACATCTTCTCGCCTCGCATCTCCAACGAAGCTCGCTTGGGCTACGTCTCCGAAGAGAATTTCAGCTCGCCGTTGCCAGCCAACGCAAGCGCTCTCGGTCTGCAGGGCGTTCCTCTCACCCAGTTCCCAACTGTCAAGACCACGGAATATGCCAGCTTTGGTGCAGGCTCTTTCGCCAGAACGAGGGATGGTCACTACATCCTGAATGATGCAATGGTCATGCAGGTTGATCGCCACACCCTCTCTATCGGCGGTGAGTTCATGCGATACGCCTACAGCTACTACACGCCCGGCGTCCTCGCCGGTAGCTACAACTTCACCGGCATGTTTACTGCTGTGCCCGGACAGACCGGCGTCGGTCTCGCCGACCTGCTCCTCGGTCTGCCCGCCACCACAACGATCAACACGACCAACACCATCTTCCACGAAAATCTGAACTATTTCGCAGGCTACGTACAGGACGACTACAGAATCTTCACCAACCTCACCATCAACATCGGTCTGCGTTATGAGTTCGACGGACCCTTCTCCGAAAAGCACGACAACATGTACACCTTCAACCCCAACGTCATCGATCCCACCACCGGCAAGCAGGGTGGAATCCAGTTTGCAGGGTTCGACGGCGCTCCTCGCAGCCTCATTCCCAACATCTACACCGGCATCCTGCCACGCGTAGGCTTCAACTACCACGCCTTCCGTAACACCGTACTCCGCGGCGGTTACGGAATCTACCAGTTGCCCAGCATCGGCTACGGCACCACTGGCCTCACCTCCGCCTCTACCGTCAACGCAACCTTCCAGAGCTCCGACGGAGTTACTCCCGCCTACGAACTCTCGCAGGGCGTTCCCGCTTACTCTCCCAACGTCGGCGCAAACGGTCAGCCGTTGATCCCCACCAGCCTCACCAAGCCTTCATCAAGCGTCACACAGTTGCCGCAACACGCCGTTCTCCCCTACCTGCAGGAGTGGCAGCTTGGCATCCAGCAGGATCTCAGCCACAACTGGATTGGCGAGATTGACTACGAAGGCAATCACGGTGTGCATCTGCCTATTGAGGTGCCCATCAACCAGATCGCTCCCGCACCTGGCTGCTGTCTCGGCGTAAGCAACGCTCAGAGTCTTCGCCCCTATCCTCAGTTCCTCACAATCACATCTCTCGCCAACGGTGGCGCATCCGCGTACGCTGCTCTGCTCGCAACCCTCACTCACCGCTGGAGCAATGGGATCTCCGTGCGTGCCGCCTACACCTGGGCTCACACTCTGGACGATGTCGACGGTCCGTCACGCGCCGATGCCGTATTCGTCCAGAACTACTACAACCTCCACGCCCAGTGGGGAACGGCGATGACGAACATCCCTCAACGTTTCTCCCTCTCCGCCGTCTACGCTCTGCCCGTCGGAGCGGGTGGGAGATTCCTCCCCCATACCCCCGTCGTCTCTCAGGTCATCGGACACTGGAAGGTCAGTACTGTAGCTCAGTTCCAGGTCGGTTATCCCTACAACGTCTCACAGGGAGATGGCCTCAACATCTTCTCTGGCGGCCAGTACGCCACCAAGGTAGGCAACCCCACCATCGCCCATGGCTCGCGCACGGTTGAGAAATGGTTCAACACCGCAGCCTTTACCACTACCCCTTCAGACACTCTTGGCAACGCACCCCGCGCATCGCTCTACGGTCCCGGCCAGAACGTCTGGGACCTTAGCCTCGCACGCGAGATACCACTGTGGGAGAAGGCTACCTTCTCCTTCCGCGCCGACGCGCATAACGCCTTCAACCATCCGCAGTTCTCCGGTCTTGGGACATCCCTCACCAACATGAAAACCTTCGGTACAGTCACAGGCGCTCAGGACCCGCGCATGTTGCTCCTCATCGGTCGCCTCAGGTTCTAAAAGCGACGCAACGACACAGATATTCCAACGAATAAAAAGGCACTTAAAAAGTAACAAAAAGGAAAAAAATGCATAGCTCAATCCTGAAGCTCCTCATCGGCTCCACCCTCGCAGGCAGCGTAGCCTTCGCCCAGACAGCATGGACCCCGAAGGAAGACAGTAAAACCATCAAGGTGATCTCCCATCGCGGCGAACACCTCCACCACCCCGAAAACACCATGCCCGCCTTCCAGGCAGCCATCGACGCAGGCGCCGACTACTTCGAGCTCGACGTCCGCACCACCTCCGACGGCAAGTTCGTCATCATGCACGACAACACCCTCGACCGCACCACGAACGGCACCGGCGAAGTCTACAAGCACACCTTCGACGAGATTCGCGCCCTCGACGCCGGAGCCAAATTCGCCCCGGCCTTCGCCGGAACCAAAGTCCCCACCCTAGACGAAGCCTTCGACCTTGCCCACGGCAAGATCAACGTCTACGTCGACACCAAGTACGCCGACCCTCAGCAACTGGTCGACACCATCGTGAAGCATGACATGCAGGACCATGTCGTCATCTACGGCAATCCCTTCTTCCTCTACGAAGTCCGCAAGATCCGCCCCACCCTCAAAGTCATGCCCGAAGCCCTTAGCCCCGACGTCTGCAAACTCTTCGTCCGCGCCATGCAGCTTCAGGTCCTCGCCTTCGACGCCAACGACTTCAAAGACCCCGTCATCGCCTGTGCCACCCAGGCCAACGCAAAGATCTACGTTGATCGCCTCGGCGACGCCGACAACCCCGAAGCATGGCAGAAGGCCATCGACCTCGGAGCCGCTGGTATCCAGACCAACCTTCCCGCAGAACTCGCTGCATACCTCCGCACTCACAACATGGCCACCCACTAACACTGGTGATCTTCGCCGCACCCTTGATGTCGTTGCCCAGCGCTCCGCATCGACCTCATTCAAGTACTCGAAAAGCACCGGCAGGGGACTAGGATCTGTCGGTGCTCGAGAGTCATGCATCGTCCGACTCCGACGTGACAGTCTCCATTGCCGCCGCCGAGCCAGATCGGTCCTCTATCTATTAATCCCTACAGCTAAAGTGAAATATTGTTGCGAAATACTCTGTCTTCTAACCTGACTTGGATTTCCGTTAAGAGAGGGTCGCAGGCAGAAAGATCCTCTGCGGCAAAGTCTGCTCCGGCCTCGAGCATCTCAGACGTTGCCTGCTTGAGGAGAGCTTCTTTTTTCGCAATCGAAAGTTTATTGCGCTTTCCCTGCATTCGTCAGCGCCACTGCAGGTGAGTCGCGGAAGATTGTTGGTAAGGAATGCGGAGCCATCGGAAAGACCACTTGGGTAACCGTGCCTTCCGCCAGGTTATCAGCCTGATCTTCAGGGAAGATATCCCGTTCGCACAGCAATCGGATGAGCGAGCTAACGGAAGCATCATCTGTACCATCAATGCGTATGGATCGGCTTGGGCCATTCGAAATTGTAAGGAGTGCTGCGGATCTGCTGGAGGTGGGAAAGAGCTTCGATGCGGTCCGATCGACGATCCTTCGTCCGTCGACCGTAATTCATTACCTCCAGCCAGCCTGCATCGAGCTGCAAAGGATTAGCCGTTCCACCCGATACGATCAAGAACATCGTCTTCGAGGCGACTTATCTTTGTGAGGTGGAACCTGCTTGAAGCGATAGCTTAGATCGCCTGAGGCGTTCTATATACATAAACTACCGCAGCTAAACACAAGGGGCACGTGTATAAATTCCAGCCTGTGCGCTATCAATATTCCTACTCGCTTAGCGAGCACTGCAAGACCTCGAGTTCGCGGGCTTGCCTCGGAGCTCGAGTGGGGCGGTCGGGCTCTTCGCTGTTGGATCTGGCTAGAGTTGCAGTTGGTCGGAGTGCATGGTTAATGACCTGTCGTCTTCCGCGCCAACATCGGAACGCTTCATTGGCGGAAATGGCCTCCAATCTGTCGGCGATGTGTGTCGCCGACAGACTCTGTTGGAGTTAGAAGACAACCTTGAGGGCGGCCTGGATCTGGCGGGCGCCTGTGGTGCCGTCATTCTGGCCGACCTGTGCGGTGGTGAGACCAAAGAGAGGGGATCCGAGAGTGATCGTACCGGTTGATAGGCCGGAGTTGCCTGGCGTTACGAAGTTGGGGTGATTGAGGAGGTTGTAACTTTCGACTCGGAAGACCAGTTTGGCTTGCTCGAAGATGGTCTGGGTTTTCTGGAAGACCGCATCGGTATCGACGTAGCCGGGACCGAAGAACTTGTTGCGGTGGATGGCGACGTTCTCGTCGAAAGGGGCGTTGGTAAAAGATGCGACATTGGGGCCTACTAAGACGCCGCCTGAGACCTTACTGCCGCGGCCGGAGGGATAGGCTGGGCCGATTTGCTCGGGACGGTTGTTGACGCTGGTGTGAAGGTTATCTACGGTGCCGCGAAGATCGAATGGCTCGCCGGTCTGAGCGGTCTCAATGCCGGAGATCTGGATGCCTTCGAGGAGGTGGCCGACGATGCCCTGGTTGAGGTGGGCGGAGCCGATGCCGACTGGCAGGTCGTAGACGACGGCGATGGTGGCGCGATGACGGACGTCGAAGTCGGAGTTTCCGTACTCGGGGCTGAGATCGAAGCTGTTTCGTGGCAGGCCGCTATTACCGGCGCCGGGCGTGAGCGGGTCGCTGCCATTATCCAGCGAGTGTGCATAGGTGTAGCTGGCGGTTACGACGGCGCCGGCGGCTTGACCCTTTATAGTCGCCTGAAGAGAGTTGTAGTTGCCGTCGACGATGGAGGTCTGAAAGAGTTCGTGGTAGAAAGCAGTGTTGTTGACGGCAGGGTTGAAAGTGTTTCCGTTTACGTCGGTACCACCGGTGTAGAGGTTGGTGTTGGTGAGGGCGGCGGGGTCAATGCCTGCTGCAATGTCCGCCTGAACGAGATTCGGCTGCGGCGGTGCGCCGTCAATCTCACGCAGGGCGTGGAGGGAGTGGCTGCCGACGTAGTTGATTTCGCCTGTGAGGCGTGCGTTGATCTGGCGTTGGATGCCAATGTTCCAGCTGTAGCTGGTTGGCATTTTGAGATTCGGGTCAATGACGACGGGCTCCAGAAAATCTCCATCGGTAATGGAGGCTGATGGGGTCAGGTTGCCGGGAAGTTGTACGTTCGAGACCGTGAATGATCCGGGGGTATTCGGCTGGTAAAAGGCGTTGAGTGAGGCTTGGAAGGGCGGGTTGGACTTGGCGTTGCCGAAGAGGTTGTCGAAGATGCGGTCATGGAATATGCCGAAGCCGCCCCGGATGGCGGTTTTGCCGTCGCCATTGACGTCGTAGGCGAAGCCCACGCGCGGCTCCCACATGTTCCAGTTATCTTTGAAGAGTTGATGGCCGGTACCAGGGCCAACTTGGGTGAAGACGAATCCGCCGGGAGGTGTGGCGACCGAGGCATTGCCGTAAAAGTTTGAGAAGTTCGCGTCACGCTCAAAAGGAACGCCGTTGAAGGCGTAACGCAGGCCGGCGATGAGGGTGAAGCGGGGCGTTACCTTAAGGGTGTCCTGTACAAAGGTGGCCCACTCGCGCTGCACGAAGCGAGTGAGATCGGTACCACGGCGGGTGCCGTTGGCATTGAAGAACTGGTACTCGGAGAGGTTCGCGACGGAGCCTTGCGCGCCCCAGATGTAGTCCTCGAAGGTCTCGATATCGTTGGGGGAGCCGTTGAAGGTGTAAGCGGGGGTGCCGAAGTTGTAGTAGTTGTCCAGCGCGAGAGAGGCACGGGAGAAAAAGTTATCGTAGCTGGAATCTTTGACGTTGCGGAATTCACCTCCGAACTTGATGGAGTGACGTCCCTTGGTGACGGTGAAGGTATCTCCAAAGAGGAGAGTGGAACTGAGGCGGGCCTGGCCATTGCTGTCGCCGAGGTCGTAGCAGCCGAAGTTGTTGCCGTTGAAGAAGCCGGGGATGTTGACGTCGAAACCGTTTCCGAAGTTGTCTACGCCGAGGAGCGCGTCGAAGGCGGCGTGGTTGCAGAAGAAGCCGTTGTTGTTCTGGTTGTAGGAGGCGCGGAAGAGATTGGTGGCACTGTTGGAGAGTGCGGAGGCTATCGAGATGACGCCGTTGTGCGCGGTGTCGATTACAGTGGTGTTGCCATAGCCGGGCAGGCTCTCGTCGTGGTACGGATCGCTCTCGGCGGAGTGGTAATAGTTATAGCGAACGGTGAGCTGGTGCTTGTTGGTCAGCTTGTGGTCGAAACGGCCGGTGAGTGCGTAGTCGTTGAGCGAGTCGGGCGAGGGAAAGTTATAGATGGTGCTGGCGCCATCGCCGAGATCCTGCTGGCCGACGGGTGTGATAGCAAAGATCTTCTGGATGGTGGGGTCGAGCGGGAGGCCAGAGAGGTTGTTAGGGTTAGCGGGATTGGTGAGGTTGACGGGGGTAATGGTGCCGTCGCTGCCAACATAGTTGAAGACACCTGTCCGGAAGGCGGCAGTGGGGGTGACGGTGGAGGCAGTGCGTGTGGTCTGGAAGCGCTGGATCTCAGCGTTAAGGAAGAAGAAGGTGTGGTCCTTCCAGAGGGGGCCGCCGATGGAGGCGCCGACGTCATTGCGTACGTATGGATCCTGCGGTCCGTTGGCTTTGGTGTTAAAAAAGTCGCGCGCGCCAAGAGCATTGTAGCGGCCGAACCAGTAGACGTCACCGTGGAACTGGTTGGTGCCGCCACGGGTGATGACGTCGATGATGGCGCCGGTGTTTCGTCCGAACTCGGCATCAAAGCCGTTGGTGATGACGCGGAACTCCTGGGTAGAGTCTGGATTGGCGGAGGTAAGGCCGCCGGGGATGCCGGGGACGGAGGTATCGTTGTTGTCGGCGCCGTCAAGCAGGAAGTTGTTGTTGCGGTCGCGCTGGCCGTTGACCGCGAAGCCGCCGTCATTGTTGAGAGAGTTTACAACACCGGGGGAGAGCAGCACGAGCTGGTAAGGGTCGCGCAGAATGAGGGGGAGGGAGAGGATCTGCTTCGAGTCGATGACAGTGGAAAGTTGGAAGCTGTCAGTCTCGACGGGAGCCGTAGTGACGTCCTGCACGTCAACCGTGGTGTTCGCACCAGAGACGCTCAGCGTGAAGTTGATCGGCAGTGTGGCAGCGATGTTGAGGATGACGTCCTTGCGAGCTTCCTCCTGAAAGCCGGAGGCGGCGGCTGACACGTTGTAAACTGCTGGGGGCAAGGCGGCGAAGTTATAGATGCCTGCGGAGCTGCTCGAGACCGTGCGGGTGATGCCGGTAGCAGGAGAGGTGGCAGTGATCTGTGCGTTGGGGATGACGGCTCCGGATGCGTCGAGAACCTGACCGGTGATGCTGCCGGTCTGGGCGACTGCTCCGGTCACAAATAGTCCAATAGCGGACACTATTCCAAGAAGAACTCTCAGGCGCATATAGGCAACTCCATGACAAAATTGGCTCTCACGTAATACTCAAAGGATGAGCAAAAAGTTCACAAGTTCAAACGTAGAAGAGCGCGTCGATGCGATTAGATGCACTTAGGTGACCAAACCCAAATTGCTCATATCGCAGGACTTAGAATTTGTAAAATGGAGTTTCTGAGGATAGAAATATTAGTTCTCGTAGCGCGATTTCCAAGTTATGGAGATGCAGTGTGATCAGGATTAATTAGTTGATCACCGGCTCATCGCGACCTTACGGAAGGAATGGGCGTGGATTGTCGAGCTTTTTACTCAAAGAGTCTGTCAATGTCTTTATCGCGAAGTGGAGAAGCTCGGCTGCGCGCCTGAAGGCCGCTTGTCTTATTGCGAGATTGCAGATCGTTCCTATAGATATTCGTCGGGCATCTTCGTCAAGGATCGGGAGAACTACATGTTTGCGCCGGTGCAGTGCACGCCGTCGCTAATCGCTCATTCCGGACACAGGCGCCTCGTTCTTCCCGCAAATGTATGGTTCGCCGCTCTACTGCAAGGGAAAAGCGAAGGGTGGTAGACAGACCTGCGCAAGTGCTTTGGTCAATAAGGGCAAAGACGTCGTCAAGGACGAAAATGTCCTGCCCGCTGCTTGGAGCAACGCTCGGAGTAAGAGCTGAGAGATCAGAATCCGGTGTCCTCATCTAACACCTTTGTGTGATGGCGAGTCTTGATATCGCGCGCCTACTCTTCTCTCCGCAGCCGTCTGCTGTCAAAAGAGTAAACATGCATATCAATTGGATTCGTACCCACAGCGCCCATGGTTCACTTCCGTATCCAACCTTTGAGCAAGAACCTACGCCAGTACCGGAATTAGACGAAGATTCTCGCGTGTTGACCGGACTCGTCAATGGCCTAGCTCTGGCCATTGGATTTTGGATCGGGGTGGGCGTGCTCATATTTGCTGTTGTTCGTCGGTAGCCTTTCGCGGCCTACAGATCGCGTACAGAAGTTACGGACAGTCAGGCGCACAATCTCACAAGACAGCTCATATCGGTAATATTGAGCCTTTCGACAAGGAACTCCATCGAATCACGCGAGTCCTGATTCAAAATGCCGCTATCTGTTCTGTAAAGATTAACCTTGCCATTCAGGTGAGTAGCGCACAAGGCTGGCAATGATTACTGAGTTTCGAGCGAGATCGTGATAACTCCGGACGATGAGTGATATATCGATCTTCCGCAGTGCGATTAGGGTCGTTGATGATGCTGAAGCGCAGGTCCTTGGAGGCACGGTATCGGTCGATGATCCATTCCAGCCCTGAGCAATTACACCTCTGTCTTGTCTTCCTCGAAACGGAGCGAAGAAGCGAAGAGCATAGCGGCGTTATCGTAAGTCTTCCTCCGACGTGATTCGCCAGGTGTTACAAACCTTTTTCAGAATCAGACGTGCTGGCACAAACGACTCCATAATCTCCGATCGCTCCGACTCATCGATGAAGTGTTTGACTAGGCGAATCTCCGCCTCCGAGCCTGTCTGTCGTATAACTGCAATCTTTTCCATCTTCACGGTCCACAGACCTTTTCTCATGTGAATGGTCGATTCGCGATCGCGCAAAACTACACCCCTCGTTACGTTACGTTGATCCAGATATCGATCCACCGAATCCGCATAGAAGGCGGCCTGTGCGCTTGCATTTCGCGTCCGCATCGCAGCGGCCCACTCCTGTAGCCATACATTGACATCGCTGGCGCCCACCGCAGAGCTTGCGCTATCTACGTCTGGATTAGGAACAGGATTTGTCTCAGCTGGCGCAGCAGCTTTCTGTTTCGCATCCCCGGCCTGAGACGGATCCGCCGCCCCAACATCAGGCGATGGAGGTTCTGGTTCAGCAGATAATGGAGGCGCCAAAGAAGTAGGCTGTGGAGCACTTACTGCAGGTATAGGAGATTTTACGACGTTAGGCGCTGGAGACTTTGCTGCAACGGACGGTGCCGACGTTGTGTAGGCAGGCATCGGAGAGGTTGCAACGAGTAGTCGAGAAGGAGTCATCTGTGCCTTGATCGCGTTGATTCTCTCCCGCACATCGTCCTGATTATTGAGATACCAGAGATGGCCTTGATAAGCACCGCCCAAGAGAGTTACCAGGATGATGGTCCATACCGCCAAGCGTTTCCAGGGATACCCCTGCTCGTCGTTGTCTTCTGCAAAACCATTCCACTTTCCTCGGGCAGCCCATGCCGGCTCCTCTATCCTGTCTCGAACGAAATTTTGTTTTGGCTCAGCGACCGGTTCAGGTGGGGCAACCCGATACTGCAGATCGGAGTGTTTCGAAGAGAGATCTTTTTCTGATGCGACTTTCTCCTGTTCGAGATTTTTTTTCGACTGAGCAACATACCCCATTCCAGCAATTGGCGCCGTCTGAGGCTTAGTCTTTGCGTCCACGCTTTCTTCGGATCGATCGATCTTCTTCTTCTCGGCCGCTGTCTTCTCCGGCGCAGCGGTCGCTTCCTGCACTGTCATCTGTTCCGGCTCAGCAGCGGGGGCTAATGCTGGCTCGTCAAATAAGGCGGTCGCCAATCCTGGACCGGGAGTCGCAGCCAAAGCCTCAGGCAATGTTATTGGAGCTACCGAGACGATAGCCGGTTTTGAGACCCTTGCGTCCTCACCTTGTTCGCCATAGAACTTCGATCCATTTAAGGTCTCGCCATCCTCAGCCACAACAGACCCTGCAACCGATCTCCGAGCCGCGGCATAAGTCTTCGTTCGCAACGTATCCAGCGTGACCTGGGCCTTCATTAATTCGAAGAGATCGTCAATCTTCGAGCGTACGATCTCGTCCTGCGGCTGATCCCCCAGAAGCGCCGACGCTTGAAAGTTCACCTCACCCTGAATGACGGTCTTGTCATCCTCCGCATTCACGCGAAATACGGTTGTGTCGTGCACATTTTTCGCGCGCGGCGACGGGCCAAATCCGCGGAGCATGATCCGATCACCATGACGCACCACATCGCTGGAAACTTCGCGGGAGCACATCTCCAAGGCGCGCAATACCAACTCCATATCTGTAGACTGGATCGTTTCACGTACTTCAAATCTCATAGTTCCTCTTCCTTTGATGGATGGCAGAAACCCCGTCCGAGGAAGCCGACAAGATGTAAGCGTGAGCTATAAAACGTTCCGGCGCTACGCCCGCATAGTCGAAAGGAAAACAGGTGATGAGTGTAAGTTCGGTCTTGCGGCGATCTTGAATACCGCTGGCTTGTCTGGACTCACAGTCTCTGTGGAGCCCACGACGTAGTGATAAGTGGCGTCCTTCGCGGTGATCCTGCGCAATGGCCGGAAGAACGAATCGCGGTGTCCTGCAAGCCCCATCGTATCAAGGTTGCCCGGCATCGCAGTCCCGGGATTATTGCCACTCCCTGCGTAGACTAGTTACATCATAATTGGCAGTATCTGTGCCGACAAATCCAAGCCGGAACCTCAATCCTGCCAATAACATCTTCAACTGAGAGCTATCTCTAGGAAACGTGATCATCACCCTCCACTAACACGCCACCCTGTGCTTCACCAAATTTCAACATGCTTGCTACCATCGCACATGGCGACCTATCTCGCCATGTGCGATGACTACGCTGGGTGGAACCCTACCGGTCGCAACTTCGCTCTGATCAGCGTTAGTGCAGGAGCGATCATATTGCTCACTTGGATGTCGTTGCATAGTACATTTGGACAGCCGTAATCAAAAGTTCGGATCGAAGTTGAAGTAGATTGGGTTAGACAGTCCGACCATATTCCCGCTCAGAGCCATCGATTCAGGAACCTGCGGATAGGCTGTTGGCGGACCCTCGACCTCGACGCGGTAGTAGGTCCGTCCGATGGTTATCGGTGTATCAGTAAACTCGACCATGGTTGTTTTGCCGCCGATCGCCTGCAAGGTGCTGAATGGGTCGCCGTTCTTGATCACTTTTACGGTGTAGGCCGCTCCTGCAACGGTATTTCCTGTTAGCTGAACGCGGAACCTGACTGGCTTGCCCGTGGCCTTTGTGTTGTCGCCCATCATTACTTCCATCTTGCCATCCTGATCGAGATCGGCATAGAACTCGACGCGAGGAGCAAAAGGGTTTGCGCTGACAGAGACCCGCCCGTTGGTGAGCGTATCTACGACCGCTTGCGAGGTTCGTGCCTTAGCAAATACCCACGTGGTCGGGGTTCCAACGTAGTTGGCCTGACGCTGGTAGGTGTTTTTAGTCGCCTGTTCGGGTGTATCCGGAGTGCCATGATGCGAGTCGCTTCCACCTCTCCCTGTCAGCTTGCGGCCTGATGAGAGCATGTCGTCCCAAATCATGATGGCATTGGCATTCTTGGACCAGACCGCAGAGTTCCAGACTTCGATTGAGTCGACGATATCGTAGGAGTATCCGAAGTGATCCTTTCCGCTCGGATGGTTGGCTGATAGATGAATCCCAAGCTCCTTCTTCACTGCACCCACGACCACGTCGCGCTGATCGCGAACATCATAGAGCCGCTGGTGATCGTACGGCCTGGCTGAGAACACATTGCCGTGACCGCGAGTCGTCGTCCACTCCCCGCCATACAGAAGCAGGAGGGAGTCTGACTTGAATTCGGGATCGGCCCATGTGTTGTGCGCAACATCGCCTTGAACATGGTTGTCATGATCGGTGATGCAGAGATAGTCCATGCCGACAGACTCGGAGAAGGCAATGATCTTTGCCTCGGAGTTATTGGTGGAGTCGTGGCTATGCCGGGAGTGTAGGTGAAGGTCGCCCTTGAGCCATACGCCATCGCTGAGGCTAGCGGTGGACGGCAGAGGGCCGACGTCAACGGGCGCCCACGGATTACTATGGCTTGCCTGCCCGTGAGCCGAATTGCTGATGCAGCCTGCCAATATCAGACTAGAAACGAGAACATGTGCGCGCATACTTAATTCCTTTCAGAAGATACTGCGGTTGGATTCTCTCCTTGACTACAACAGGCAAGGATCCTAGAAGTTGACATAGATTGGGTTGCCTAAGAGCACTGTGTTACCTGCCGCGTCTAGAACGACGAAGCGAACCCAATGTCTCGCCCCATCGCTCATCCAACGTGTATCGAGCGCTTGATCGTCGTCCCGCACCGGAAGCGGCTCACCCGTTGTCTTTTCGTCTACGAGCATGTGCACCTGATCCTGAGCGCAGGCAACGACGTGCACATGAAGTCGAAGATCGTCTCCGCTCCTGGCCGCAAGGGTGTCGCCCATATGTGCTGTGGCGGCAGACGTGATCGCCTCGACCTCGAGCAATTTATTCCTTGAGCCAGTTACATCAATGAAGACGTGCCCGGCACGAACCCCATCGAGAATTCCTGCAACAGACAGCTCCTTCGCTTGCACTACGGTCGTCGGATGCGCCAATGCGCCGCGCTGGTCTTCGGCCTTGGTGGCATCATGGTTGTCGCTTCCGCCGATCGCGGTTAGGCGGAGCCCTTTTGCCAGCTGCTGATCCCAGAAAGCATCCATCACTCTGCCGCTGTTGACCACCTCGATCCCGGTAAATTTTGACATGTCGACAGGCGCCGGAGGAGTCCATCCGCAGCCTCTACATGCCTCGCCGGTAGGCGACATGGGATGGTTGATCGATGCGATGCCTCCCATCGATTGAATGTCATGCACGACTTCATCGATGGTTCGCCCATTTTTCTCGGCTACCAGATAATCAATGTATTGCGTGACTCCGAACGCATTGAAATGTCCATAGAACGTCGTCATCTCACGCCCGGGGATGAGGAGAAGCTTGTCAAAGTATGGTTGCAGCTCACGCATCTCCGCGTAATGTGCGATTGAGTTGTGATCGGAGATGGCGATGAAGTCGAGACCTCGATTGGTTGCTGTCTGCGCTGTAAGAAATAGTGGACAGGGAACATGCTTTTCGTTTTGGCTTCCACAAAAGCCGTCGCTGTGCGCGGTGTGCATGTGCAGGTCGCCGCGGTACCAGCGGAGATTGATTTCGAGCGGGTCCAATGTGAAGCTTGCATCTTCGAGCGGCGAGTTGAAGCGAATCTCCACTCTGTACTTCGAGGTGATCTCCGGCCGGATATTCGAGACCGAGATCAGGAACTTCCACTGTCCTGGCGGGATCGAACCAGGGATGTAGGAGGGTGTCGCGTCACCGGGCCCAATCGTGAAGTGATCCTTGTTGCTGCCACTCTGTCCGCGAAATCCTGCCGGGTCATGGATGCCGATATTGAAGACGGTTTTTTCTTCGCGACGATGATCATAAGAAAAGTCTACGGAGATGCGATGCACCCCGGAAGGCACTGTGAATGGAATATAGAAGTGTGTGTGGTTCTGCGCTACGGTGACGGTGCCTTCCAAGACCAGGTCAGGTTTTTCCAACTGAGCCCAGAGGGGAAGCGAACATGTGAAGATCAGAAGGAAGGCATAGCGTATGTACTTCATCATAGGAACCTCAACTTGCAGTGCACTATAGTTGCGGAATCAGTTGTGTCGTTTCCCGTGAACGATGCGTATGCAGATCGGTTGACGAGATGTGGAGGAGAGTGAAGTGGTTGTGAAGAAACCTCTATTCGACGGGCCCCGGCCAGTTCGGGTTGGCCTCCGAAGACATATCAAAGACCAGTTCGCCACCCGCAGTTATCTCGGAGTGAGTGATCCAGTCTCTTGTGAGGGGCGCCCCGTTTAGCCTGGCAGCCTGGATAAAGAACTTTCCTTCACGAGCCCCGTTCGCGTGGATATGAAATCGCTTCCCGTTTGGGAGGTAGATGACGGCATCTTCATAACGAGGAGTGCCGATTTCGTAGCGCGGCGTCCCCGGAGACACAGGATAAAATCCGAGAGCACTGAAGACATACCATGCCGAGATCTGGCCGGCATCATCGTTCCCAGCGAGACCAGTGGGACGGTTGTGATATTCCGCCTGCACAATCTGGTGCACGTGGGACTGTGTCTTCCAGGCTTGTCCAGCGTAGTCGTAGAGATAAGCGATATGATGGCTCGGCTCATTGCCATGGTCGTAGTAGCCACCGTTGAAGAGGGCGTCGAGCTTAGCGATGAAGGCCTGACGGCCATGGACCGCAGCGATCAACCCGTCCACATCCTGGGGTACAAAGAAGGTGTATTGAAACGGAAGACCTTCGGTGATGTAGTGGTAATTTTCTGATGGGTTGAATGGTGTGTCCCACGAACCGTCTGCACGCCTCCCACGAACGAAGCCCGTTTCCGGGTCGAGAACGTTGTGATAGTTCTGCGCTCTCTTGTTGAAGAGGGTGGCATCTTCTATGTGACCAAGCGCAGCGGCCATCGTCCCCACCAGCGAGTCGTCATAGGCATACTCGAGGGTTCGCGAGACCTGTTCTTCACTATGAAAGGCATAGGGAACCTTGTCTTCAAGCGGGATATATCCATATCGGAGATAGGACTGCAGAGCGCGGCGACCACGGCCATCGCGATAGAGATCATCCGAGGCAGGTGATTCCATCGCGTTCTTCCGCATCAATCGATAAGCATCCTGCACATCGAATCCGCGAATCCCTTTGAAATATGCGTCTGCTATAACAGCACCGGCGTGATCCCCGATCATCTCCTGGGTATAGCTGTTCCACGCAGGAAAGATGGGAAGAAATCCGCCCTGATCTCCCTTTGCGATGAGCGAACGGACCATGTCCCGCTCACGATCCGGCTCCAAAATAGTGAGGAGGGGATGAACGGCACGGAAGGTATCCCATATGGAAAAGTCATCGTAGTAGATGAATTTTTTGGCTTGTTCCACCTCGCCCGCCCCGGCAAAACGTGGATACCGTCCGCTTGCATCGCTATAGGTGCGCGGTAACAGAAGCGAGTGGTAGAGGGCAGTATAGAAGATAGTTTGGTCGTTGGTGTCTGCTGTGATCTGAATACGTCCGAGAGCATCGTTCCACTTGCGACGAGACTGTAATTCGGCGCGTTCGAAGTTCCAGTCGCTGATCTCCGCTGTGAAATTCTTCTTTGCTTCTTCAATACTGGTAAATGAAGTCCCAACCTTCGCCTGTATAACATCTCCAGGTTTTAGATCAAAGAAGATGTAGGCACCCGGAGCGCCATCGGTAGACGTCTGGAAGCGGTTGCCATCGCGCTTCACATCCCCTGACCAGGTGCCGCCGACATGGAATGGCCGATCGAATTTGACGACAAAGTATCCGCTGAATCCTGCCAGCTTTCCCCGTCCAGCGTAGAGACGTCGCACTGGATTCCTTCCACTGATCTCCTGACGGGTTTCATCGATCAATATGTCACCGTCTCCGGGACGGGAGTTATTCTGAACCAGAATCCAGGACTTACCACCACGTTCGAAGCGGAAGCGCAGAAGCCCGCTTCGAACAGAGCCGGTCATGTCGACATGGATTCCGTAGTCTTTCAGATCGACAGAGTATGACGAGGGATGGAGCACTTCACTCTCCCGAAGAAAAGCTGATGAGCGTTCCTTCGGATCTACCTTGAGGGCGCCGCTTAGGGGCATCAGCGTGACACTTCCATAGTCCTGAGTGCAGGAGCCGGAGAGAAAGTGGCTTCCTCGAAAGCCCTGAATCCTAGTATCGGCGGCATAGTAGGGAGCAACGCATTTTCTCTCCCCTTCGCGGGTCTGTGGCGTCCATTGCGTCATTCCGAAGGGTGCTCCTACTGCAGGAAACGTCATGCCGGAGCCGTCGGTCCCTATAAGAGGGTTGACAGAGTTAGCTGCAGATTTTGTTTGAGCCGCACTGAACGCCGATATGAAAACTCCGAGAAGAAGACTGATACCGAGTGTTGCTTGCATTCGAGAGATTTCTCTATTTCTAAAAAGTGGTCTGCATTGTTAGTTTTTCGGGTTCTTCGAACACGAAGGGGAAGTCTTAGACGATTTTTACGGCAGGATCGCGCTCCGGGTGGGCCGCTTCGCCTCGGAACCCTTTCATCTCCAGGCCCACAACATTTTCAGCCTCTAGCGCGTAGCTGAAGTAGTCCTGGCGGCTTGTTCCCCAATGAGCCTTACAGGCTTTCAGGACAACGTTCTTTGCGTTCCGCATGGAGTAAGCGGGCGTCGTATGAGGTTCGAGACCCTGATCCCCATGCGCAGTGGGACGGTTATCGAACATGGCTCCGGGATATTTTGTCCAACGGTCGATGGTGATGTCGACATGGTCGAGCAGTACATCCTCAATCAGGTTGTCCTTTGAGCCGTCGATACGCACGCTGTTTTCGGCCCGTGCAGTAAGATTGCGGATGCGAATGTCCCGAAGGCGGCCAACCTTCTCGCCATGCACGCGAGGTCTTACGCTAAGAGAGATTGCTTCTCCCCATCCCCACCATCGCGCTGCATGGTGTTCCGCCACAACTTCGATATCGCGGAACTCGATGTTCGAGATGTCTCCACCATGGCGATGCGTGATCGTGGGTCCTCGGCCGCTGGAGACAACCTTGCACCGCTCGAAGACTATGTTGGAGATATCGCCGAAGGTCTCCGTGCCAATCTTCAGACCGGCGTCCCTCGTCGTGACTCGGCAATCCTTCACTACGATATGCGCCGAAGTGCCGTAGCTGTCCAGATGCTCGCTCGTCTTGATGACGATTGCATCGTCCGCGCACACGATATCGCAGTTGCGAATCTCAACATGGCGGCAGCGATCGGGATCGATGCCGTCGCTGTTCGGCACGTCCAGTAAATTCTGAATACGAATTGTGTCGATGAGTACTTGTTCGCAGCCGAGCATATATAGCCCCCACTGAGGAGCGTGGCCGAAGGAGATTCCGCTTATTTCCAGATTGCGACATGCTTTGAGAGAAAACATCCGTGGACGAAAAGACCTTGGTTCCCATCGTTCATCCGCCTCGGAGTAAGTCGTCATAAACTTCATGGCCTGGCCATCGATATGACCTGTCCCTGAGACTTTAAGTCCGACCGCCTGCTCCGCCATCAGGATTGCCGGAGCGTCCTGCGGATAATCCTTCGGATCTGTGCTCGCAATGAGTTGCGCATCGTCTGCCAGGTGGAGATCAATACCTCCCTTCAACGTCAGAGCCCCAGTTAGATATCTTCGCCCACCCCGTAGCAGGACACGAGCGTTGGTTCCCGACGAGGCGGCGCTGTCGATCGTCCTTTGTATTGCCAGAGTGTCGAGCGTTACACCGTTGCCTGTCGCACCATAATCTCGAACATCGAAGTCGCGAGCCGTCTTCCGGACGAAGAGGCCAGCGGCGGTGCCACTGATGCCCTGGAGGAAGTTTCTTCGAGTAACTGTCGACGTCGTCTCACAGCCTCTAATAAAGTGTTTTTCATCCACGATGTGAGTCCTCACTCTTGCGGCAACTTATTGCGAATATGTACGTCGAGCCATATCTAATAGTTTGTGTTGTGGTCCTGCCTCTATATCCAAGAGAAGAGCGAAGATCTGGGCTGATATTTCAGTGATCGGTGGTCGTGACTTGTGCGGCGGAGCAGACAGGCAAAGCTGCGTCGCTCATGGAGGGCGGTGATGTTGCCTTGCCCCATTCCGATGGCGCTGATCCCATTGTGAGGACTAGTGTTGCTCCGTCTTTGATCTGATAGTGCCGGAACCATGCGTTTGGAAGATCGACTCCATTGAGAGTGGCCGATTGCACATAGCGATTGAGGCCGTTGGCGTCCAAGTTCCTGGCGACGATTCGGAGCTTCCTGCCGTCTCCGAGAGCGAGCGATGCGTTGGGGATGCTCGGCGTACTGATGAGATAGACATCCTCGCCTGCGACTGGGAAGATGCCGAGCGTGGAGAAGATTAACCAGCTGGACATTGCGCCAGAGTCGTCGTTGCCAGGAATGCCGGCACGACTGTTGGTGAAGGCCTTTTCAAGCACCATATGTACGATATCTGCGGTCTTGTCCGGCCGCCCTGCATAGTTATAGAGCACAGGAAGAAGGAAGCTAGGCTCGTTGGTCACGTCGAAGTGGCCACGCAGGAAGGTCCAGTCGAGACGATGAACGAAAGCATCCTTGCCGCCAGCCATCTCGATGAGTCGCTTCATATCTTGCGGGGCATAGATCGAATAGGTCCAGATATCGCCCTCGTAGAAGAAGTCGGGCCAGGTACCGCGGACGACAAGGTACGGGGGAGCCCATGTGCCATTCGGATTGCGTGGACGCATGAAGCCTTTGAAGCCTTGTACTGTCATGTCCTTGTCCCAGAGATGCTCAAAGTTGTGCGCACGGCTGGAATACAGGGCGGCCTCCTTTGTCTTTCCCAGACCACACGCGACCTCGGAGATAGCGAAGTCGTCGTAGCTGTACTCCGCAGTGCGCGAGCCTGAGCGCTCATCGGCGAGCGTGACGAAGCCTTTCTCGTTGTAGTCCTTGAGACCTCCTCGGCCCTCCTTCTGTGCATCGGCGGGAGGCACCTCGGCATCGTGCACCATCGCGGCGAAGGCGGTCTGATAGTCGATGCCCTTGAGTCCCTTGAGGTAAGCGTCAGCAACGACAACGTTGGCGTTAGAGCCGCCCTGGGTGCGGCCGTTGTCGTTGCCGCTGCGTGCATCGGGCATATATCCGGTGTGACGGTATATGTCGATTAGCGAGCGGATGATGTCACGCTGACGATCAGGTGAGATCAGTGTGAGCAGCGGGCTGGAGGTGCGAAATGTATCCCAGATGCAGTAGAAGTCGTCATAGTATGGTTCCGACGACTTCCAGTCCGGGTTCTCGCCGGTGCGATCGGTGGGCATCAGCATGACGTGATAGATCGCAGTGTAGAGCTGACGGCGTTGCGAATCGGTCTCGCCGATCATGTTCAATTTTGCGAGCTGTGTGTTCCAGAGCGCGGTAGCAGCGGCGTGAATGGCCTCGAAGCTCCACGCGGGAACTTCCTGCTGGACGTTCTGCTTCGCCTGCTCGGCGCTGATGAACGAGATGCCGACCTTGGCCTGGATGGCCTGGTTTGCTTTCGTGGTGAAGTCGAAGGAAGCACCGATCGGCGTGTCCGGGCCAACGGTGGCATCCTTTGCATCGGTCAGAGAGCTTCCGGTCCACGTTCGCATCGCTTTGGCGGGCGTGTCGAGCACCATGTAGTAGAAGACTTTGTACTCACCTCCTCTGTTCCAGCCGCCGGTGAATCGAGCTACTCCCTGAGCTTCGTGGTTCGATGTGAGGTGGATCTCCGCGCCAAGAAACTTCTGCGCCTGCCAGTCCGTTCCAAGGCCGAGTGCGTAGGCAATGTTGATAGTGATATGCGTCTGCTGCGAGGTGGGGAAAGTGTACCGATGGAAGCCGACGCGACGACTGCTGGTCAGCTCTGCTTTGACCTGATAGCGGGTAAGAGTCGCTGCGTAGTAGCCGACTTTGGCGACCTCTTCGGTTCGCGGAGATTTGATATCGTTCAGGTCGAGCGGGCCGGTGACGGGAGTTACGAGGATGTTGCCGTATTTGCCCTGGGCTCCGCTGAGATGAAGATGAGAGAAGCCAAGGCTGGAGCCAGTGCTCGAATAACCGAAGCCGGAGCGGCGTCCGTCGAAGGTCTCCATATCAGGGCCTAATTTAACGAGCCCATAGGGGATCGCAGAGCCGACAAAGGTATTGCCGCCCCAGTCCACGCCGATGAAGGGATCGACGTTGCGTGTGTAGTCCCTTTCGGGCTGGACGCTGGCTCCGAAGAGCGGTGCCGTAATAATAGAAAGCGTCGTGCACGCATAGAGGATGAAGCAAGCGAGGCGAACGATGCGGAGTCTGGTCGGGTACTGGAAAGTGAGTGTCACGTGGTCGTCTTCTTCCTCGTCAGACAAAGTTACGTTCGTCAAAAGGATCTCCGTTCGTTGATGGGTGCCAGAAGTATGTTTTTAGATTTCGCTGAACGGTGTTTACTTTGTGGGGGTCGGTTCCAGCAATGCATCGATACAGCCTGGAGGTGCGATCACCGGATTACAACGAGCGGCGAGATTGTGCGGCAGGCCGACGAAAAATCCCGTCCACTTCGATGGTTCTGACGAGGGATAGTCGGTACTCAACATTTGCGCCCCACTCGACAGCGCAAGTTCGGCGCGGGTGCGATCATTGCTGCGCGCCTCCTCGGTTCCATCGTCTGTGCGGGTTCGTATCAGGTATCCCTGTTTCGCGAGAGCATCGATCTCTTCTTTCGTCCCACTGTTCTCTTCGGTGAAGGCTGCGTCCGGAGCGCCCGGAGTGGCATTTGTGAAGATCGCACGGCCGCGAAGCGAGGGATGACCTTCGGTGTAGATCGCTTCTACCGGACGCTGGTCCATTAGGAAGATCACCTTTCCGCGGGACTGCGCCAGGGTGGGCCAGCCACCGGCCTTTTTATCGGTAGAGCCTTTCCCGCTGGACTGAATGGCCTCGAAGAGCGTCGCATAGCTGCCTCGAACCTGGTCTGGAGTAATCATCTCTGTCGGAGAGAAGACGGAGCGTATCTCGGCGTCGAGCGCGTCAAAGGTCGCAGAGGTAAATTGTTCCGGGCCATTCGGAGAGGCCGGTGTTCCCGGACGACTCTGTTTGGTTTCAACCAGAATGAAGATCGGCACGTGCTGTGGGTGCTGCATGGACCAGCTTCGGATCGTCGCGAGGCAGGCGATGAAGGTGTGGCAGGAGCTGCGCTGATCGACGTTCAGGACATGCATCACCTTGAATCCGGGCTTATCCATCTCATGGCTTGGATCGAAGTCCGGATCAGCGGGCAGTCCCGCAGCGGCGACCTTGTCGACGATCGCTGGGTGAGAGTAGCGACCCCCCTTGGAATCGGCATAGACGTCGATCTCGAGCTGGCGAACACCTCCGGATAGTTGATCGCCCAGCGGTGCATGAGCATAGTCGAGTGCGCGCATCGCTTTCGGATTTTGCTGCTCGATCAACTTGCGCTCACTGGGCGCGATGCCTGTGTGATAGCTGTTGTGGCTTCCGATGACCTGGATCTCGTTAATACGGATGGACTGGTCCTGCTTGACTGCGGAAGTCTGTTGTGCCGCGGCACATAGGGGGAACAGGATAATTGTTGGAAGTATGGCGAGGAGGTTCCGCATATCAGGTAGCCTTTGTCTCTCTGGATAAGTGTTTGGTGAACAGCGTGACGGTGAAATTGAAGCGACATTTCATTTACCTACGAGATGCGTCTGCGAGTACCTTTCTCCTGCTTCGGTTGCTGCTGATCAGTAACTGGGAGTTCGGCGGCCGGAAGATTGTTGACTGCATACTTCGCCAGGCGCAGCTCACCAGTGGTGTCAGGCAGCATCGGAGGTTGAGCGGCCGCATGGTTGAAACGAAAGGCCGAGGTTAGGTCGCCGAAGGTCTGCCTCCTCCAGTCACTGATGTTCGTCTCCCGAACGCCAGTGAATTTCTCCAGAAACTGGAGCACTGATGTATGGTCGAATGGCTGGCTGCATACCCAACCTCCTGCCGTCCATGGCGAAATGAGAATGCAGGGAACACGAAAGCCGGCACCGATGGGAAGTCCGTCGATAAACTCCTGAGCGGTACCGGGTGGGGGAACAGGAGGCGGCACATGATCGAAGATGCCATCGTTCTCGTCGTAGTTGAGGATGAATGCTGTCTTCGCCCAAACGTCAGGATTGGACGCTATCGCATCGAGCTTGCTGGCAATAAAGGCTGCGCCCTCCGCAGGCGTGTAATCCGGATGTTCCGACTGAATTGCAGTGGGGAAGAGCCAGGATACCGCAGGCAATTTATCATGGATCGCATCGTACTCAAACTGACCTTCGGAGGACACCGTCATCCCTTTGGTGTAGAGCGGCGAACTCTTTGGAGCGTGGATGAAGTTTCTGAAGCTGAGCAGCCGGTTATAGATGTGGCCTTCCTGATGTGAGTAAGCTTTCCAGGAGATTCCAGCTTCCTCCAGCCGCTCAGCGTAGGTGGTCCAAGCAAAACCTTCCTCTGGCCAGTTGTTGTGCGTCATTGGTCCGCCGTGCTGTCCATCCGGGTCTACCGTTCCTGTCAGCCAGTACATGCGGTTCGGTCCGGTAGGACCCATCATTGAACAGTGATAGTCATCACAGATCGTAAATGCATCGGCTAGGGCGAAATGGAACGGGATGTCCTCCCGCTTGTAGTAGCTCATCGTGTACGGCCCATGCTCGCCATCCGCTTTGCGATGGGCAGGCACCCAGTTATCCATGCGTCCGCCGTCCCATGCCTCATGCTGTACGGCCCATCCATGGCTAGTAGAAGGAATCTTCTGTGCGCTGCTTACACGAGTATTCAGGTGGAACGGCAACAGGTAGCCGTTCGGATTTTGAGTATCGGGCTGATGAAAGACCGACTTCCCGTGAGGAAGCGTCAGTGCGTGCGGATCGTCGAATCCGCGAACACCTGCCAAAGTTCCGAAATAATGATCGAAGGAACGATTTTCCTGCATCAGCATCACGACATGCTTGATGTCGCGCATGGTGCCGTGTCTCGGTTGACCCTGCGCCAGCATACGCTGCACGTTCGGAGGCATAAGCGTCTCGGCAGCGGCGGCAATCGCAAGCCCCGTTGCGCTCTTCAGGAGTCGACGGCGGGTGAACTTCGCCATGGGAACAGATGGGTCAAGTTGAAGTTCAGATTTCATAGACGGATGGAACTCCAGGCGAAAGGCCGAGATTGAGGTGATAGATAAATCGATGCTGTCCGACTGTCAGAACCGTACTCAGGATCTGACAGTCGGACAGCCCGATGTTCTTGCGATGCCTTCGTTAGAAGTTGAATTTGGCGGCGAACTCGATCGTGCGACTTTCGTTGACCACGGACGAGACGACACCAAAGGAAGCCGGGTTGGTGATGGCCGAACTTGGAACTCCGAAGTTCGGATGATTGGCTATGTTGAACACCTCGCCCCGCAGCTGCAGCTTGTAGCGTTCGCCAATGGCAGTGTTCTTTTCCAGATTCATGTCCCAGTTCTGGTAGTTTGGCCCACGGAGCATGTCGTAGCCAGAGTTACCGAAGACATAAGGAGCTGGGGCCGCGAACGCTGCCGGATTGAACCACTCTGCGTTGGTCTTATGCGATGGATATATCGGTACGCCTGGAACGCGGTCTGCACGACCCGTAGCGCCGTATACCTGACTGCCAGGCGCGGTATAGGTGACGGAGAACGGCTGCCCAGTCTGGAAAGAGGTGAGACCAGCCAACTGCCATCCACTGATGAGTTTGTTTGTGAACGCACCTACACTACCGAGCAGCATTTTGTCGTGGCCGAACGGAAGCTCGTACGCGTAGCTGACCTCGAGTGTCTGGGGCGTGATGCTGGAGATGGGGCCGTAAGAGTCGCCGATCTTTGTCGGGTCCTGGTGGTTTTCGATTCCCAGGACGCGAATCCATTGGTACTCGGCATTCACCATCAAGCCGTGTCTGTATTGTTTGTGCAGACCCACTTGTAGCGAATTGGCAGTCGTGTGGTAGAGGGGATCAAATGCATCCGTGATCGTCGAGAAAGGTTGAAACGGCCTACGCGACTGCTCCACGGTCATTCCCGGCGCTGCATAGTTGATGTCGGGTTCTGTGTTGCCGGTGCCGCCGTGGTTGTTCTGATGGATGGTGCGCTGACCGACGTAACCGATGCGCAGATCGATGGAGTCGGGCAGTTGCTGCTCGAGCGCGAGGTTGTACTGCTCGGTGTAAGGCGTAATCGGTTTATGCTGAGCGATCGTCGTGGGATTGGCTGCAACGGAGGGATTTGCAGCGAAGGGGTCGTTCATCGTAAGGGTCGGCGACGTGCTGTTTGTATACGAGAGACTGCTGACAAACGGCAGGTTGCTGAAACCACCGTCAACATAGGAAGAGGGAAGCAGATTGTAGTACTGACCTACAGCGCCGCGGATTACTGTCTTCGGCTGAAGTTGATAGGCGAAGCCGAAGCGTGGCGCGATATTCGTCGTTGGTTGGCCGAGGTAGGCGAACATGCTGGTCGGCAAGCCCACCGCTGGCGCAAGAACCGTATCCGGAATGTAGACAGCGTTACTTCCAGCCGGGTACGCTTTCGCGAAGACGACAACTTTGCCGATGCTGGGCACGAAGAGCGATTCCGTACCATATGGGTTGTCGTGGAAACGTTGCAGATCATACCGAATGCCGTAGTTGATCGTCAGCTTTGGCACCGGCTTCCAGTCATCCTGGATGTAGAAGCCATACTGACTCGTATTGAAGCGCACTACGTAGTCGTGTGGAGTTGCGTTGGCAGTGGTATTCGGATAACCCAAGAGGAAGTCGGCGTATGCGATGCCGGAGTACCGCCCTGTGAATGTGAAAGCACCATGCGATTGCGAACTGTCTTGCCAGGAATCGTTATACAGATAGGAGACACCAGCCTTGATTGTGTGCCTAGGTAAGACCTTGGTCATTGCGGTATTGCCTTGATAGGTCTGTTCGAGGTTCTTGGAGCCAGCCTCCGAGAAGGCAGTGATGTTAGTGATCGTCAGTGACGGCGCACCTTCGAGCAGCTGTGTACCCAGCCCCGGGATGATCGCCGAGAAATCCGTCTTGTAGTTCTGTGCGTCGCGGTATAGCGGAAGGTGGAGGTATGAGACATAGCTGTCGAGCAGCAGGGTGGGTGAGAACGTGTGGGTCCAGCCGGCTACAAAGATATCGTTGTGTTCACCGTCGCGCGCTACACCACCAGCGAGGCTGGATCCACTACCTTGGGTTGCTACGTCTGCAAATGGCCCATAGTAAGCGCGGAGCCACGTTCCTCGAATCTGATCGCGATCGCTGAGCTTATGATCGAGCCGCAAATTGAAGCGCGTAACTTCCGTGGTGTGTGGAACCAGTTCGAAGGTATTGACGCCAGTGGTCTGCGTCGTCGACTGAGGAAGAAGCAGGTTTTGCAGTTGAACGTCCACTGGATTGAATGGAACATTGATCTTGTTTCCGGGGAACGGCTTCCCGGTCAGTGGATTGACGATGACTGTGTTCGGTGCCGAGGCGGTGGCGCAACTGCCTCCGGCGAGAAAGCAGCTGAAATCGCCGTTGCGCTCGGCCGTTGTGGGCTGGGTGCTGGTAAGCGGATTGGATTGGGTGAGATGGAACCCTTCGTAGCTGGCAAAGAAAAAAGATCGGTCTTTGCCGTTATACAAGTGAGGAATATAGATAGGCCCGCTAAGGTTTCCGCCATACTCGTTGCGCTGGTAGGGTGGTCGTACTGGGGCGGCCGAAGCTGCTCCGAAGAAGTAGGGCTTTGCTCCTGTCCCGCGGCTCCTGTTGAACTCGAGCCCTTCGCCATGCAACGCATTGCCTCCGCTGGCGCTTACGATGATGACCTGGTTCGGCTGGTTGAACTCTGCGGCAGCGCCTTGGGTAATAACCTTGAACTCGGCCAGCGCGTCAAGCGGCGGCACCTCGCCTTCACCGCGCTGTAGTTCAACCTCCTCATTGGTAACGCCGTCGAGAGTAAAGCCGACATCTCCATAGGAGTTGCGCTGGTTGGTACCGAAGGCGAGTGTCACGCCGCGGACGGGCACCTGATCCTGGGCGGCGACGTCCTGCACGCCGGGGACAAGATTGATGAGGCCGAGAATGCTTACGTGGCCGTTCAACGGAGTGTTCTGGATGGTGGCACTGTCGACTACCAATCCGACCGAGGAAGTTTCGGTCTGGATGACCGGATCTTCCCCTGTCACGTTCACAGTCTGCTGGTCCGAACCGATAGTTAGCTGAGCATCGATCTTCGCCACCTGATCGATCGCAAGCGTGAAGTTGTCCTTCTGAAAGGCTTCAAAGCCCGGCTTGTCGACTCTGACGCTATACCCCCCCGGTGGCAGTTGCGGAACAGTATAGGACCCGACATCGGAGCTGACTACGGTATGGATCGCGTTCGTATCGATCTGGCGAACCATTACAGTTGCTCCGGCCACCGAAGCTCCACTTGCATCGGTTACAGTTCCAGTAATGGATCCCGTAATGCCCTGACCGAACAAACTCGGACCCCATAAAAGGGTCAGGATGAATAGCAATCCACAATGAAGAGCGGAGTACCTTCTTCTGCGAGGGTCCGGAATCTTCGTAAATTCTCTCGGCATCTCCAACAACAAAGCTTTCATTACATCTCCTTTTGCGCTTGGCCTGAGGTTTCGCACGCATGCGAAAAGAAAGAGATCAACCTGCAGTCCTGATGGCTTCGAGTATTGGGTGGCGGCCATCTCGACGGTAGGGGTTTTCCTTGTGACAAACGAATTACCACATTGTGGTTGAGCTATCCCCTTTGGCATCAATACGCATCATCCCGTTTTCTGCGGGTGCACCCACGTGTACGATCGCTGCAGAAGCTTCGGTTCACAGGACGTTCATCGAAGCACTTTACACTTTGCCTAAGAAGTGAGTTTGAAACCCATCATGCAAACTCTGGAGCCATCACCGAAGATTGTCGCGGGCGGCCTTCCACGTGTGAAAGTGGCAGGTGCTACCGACGTGGTTGCGCATGCAGATGATCCTCGCTGGCAGCTTGCGCGACGCATCGCCGCGAGCGGCAGCCTGGGACGCTCACGGCTGCTTACTGATTTTTTGCTCTACATAGTCGATCGCCATATCCGAGATCGCACTGACGAGATCACTGAGCAACAAATTGGAATTCTGGTCTTCGGAAGAGCGGAAGGCTACGACGCGAATGACGACAACATCGTTCGCAGCTACGCGAGAAACCTGCGTAAACGAATCGATGAGTACTTTGCGGCCGAAGGGAAAGAGGAATCGCTTCGACTGGAGATCCCTCGTGGCGGTTATGCACCGTCATTCTCCACCATAAGATTGGATACGGAGTCATCAACTGGTAACCTGATCGATCCACATCCCATGTCTCCGCCGATCAGTGAAGCAGATAAAGCGTCAGATGATTCCTCAACGCCGGAGTTCGAAGCACATCTCCAGTCACTGCCTACCATTGTTGAAGCACCCACGCCTATTCTTATACTTCCTTGGTATAAAGAGCCAGGGGTGGTCCTTCGCAAATATGGAGCGGTTCTTGCGCTCTGTATCGGCATCATCTTAGGGTTAGGTGGCGCCGTTTTGGGGCCGTTGCCATTCTTGAAGCGCGTCTTTCCGTCGGCATCTGAGTCTGCATCAATTTCTCTGTGGTCTCAGATATTCAGCAGCGATCGAGATACCTTCATTGTGCCTTCGGATGACGGGCTGATTATCATGCAACGACTTACCGCGCGCCCGGTTCCTCTCTCTAGCTACGTCAATGGAAGTTATCGAACAAATATTAAAATGGATGGGGATTCGGGTGCTCCCGAGATCCTCAAGCTCGGGGGGCGACGCTATACCAGCGTAGTCGACCTGGCTTTTGTTGCTCACATGGCTCAACTGGATGAGGTTGTACCCGGCCGCATGGTGATCCGATATGCGCGTGATCTGCGCATGGACGACCTTAGAACTGGAAATGCTGTTCTGATCGGTTCCACTGAAGCCAATCCCTGGATTGAACTTTTTCAGGCCCATATGGACTTTCGTTTCAGTATCAATCCTGGCTCTGACAAACCGTCCGGGATACTCAACTCACACCCACAGGTTGGGGAGAATGCACTGTATAGCGCTTCGGATCAAGATCATACGTATGGTCTCATTGCTTATGTGCCAAACCTCACTTCTACAGGGCACGTCTTGATCGTGGGTGGGCTAAACACTGCCGGCACCGAAGCAGCGACTACGTTCCTGCTCACCCCATCGCTGATGATGCCGACGCTCCAACGTGCAAAGATGGCTCATGGCGGCCTTCAACCATTCGAAGTACTTGTGGGCGCTGCCAATGTTGCTACAAATGCATCGGCTCCGCAGTTAATTTTGGAACGAATAGGCCCTTCCTAGGGGCGTTCATGGCAGCCGATACTCGAGCGGGTAGGGAAGTCCCGTACATGGGGCTCGTCTATAGGTAGAAGCGGGCGCACCTTCATAATCGAATGACTGCTCGGAGCTTAGAAATAAGTCATCGGCGCCGGTGCGGGAAGAATGAATCATCAATTGAAATGGTTCAACATATGCTTGAACTGCGGTATGATCGGTTTCCAGAAAGTCAGCAATTCGGACGATTGCTATGCTTGGCCGGAAGCGGACAATTCGGAGTAAGCAACGCGATACATGCCAAACCGCTTACGTAAAGCAGTACGAGGCGTCTCCGGACTTTACCTTTCCCGAAGAGTTCGATCTGTCCGCGCACAATATCCTACTTTCGGAGTCTATCCGAACCGGTAACGTCACCACTGTTCTCCTCTACTGGATCTCGAAGGCGAGATCCCAGGCTCAGGAACCAGTCGTCGCTAAGATACTTGGCCTCAGAAATGGGCAGGTTGTCGGCGAGGTCATACAGGTTTTAGCTCCCAGGATGCCGAAGTGGACAGAAAATCCTGCGAAATGGGGAAATTGGATCGTCGGGACAGCTGCACTCTTTGGCGCTTTGACGGTCATTCGGGATAACTTTACTGAGCTTTTCGCGCGGCCAAATGTCATCATCTTCGCCGCCAACTCCACGGTGAAGAACTTCCATGTTGGAGATACTCTTGATATCCCACTCGTTGTCCGCAATCAGGCGCGGCTCGGCCAAGTTGAAGTTAGCCTCAAAGACGTACACCTTCAGCCTTCAGACGGAAGTGGTTCATCGAATACGCTTAAATTCGATATCTCTCAGGTGCCGCAGCTACAAGCTGGCCAAAACGCCGATCTTCACGTTATTGGTATGTCGCCTCCTCTGCGTAGTGTGAAGCCGCAAAGCTATTCCATCGAGGTGCAGGCGGAGGCGAAGGAAGGGCTCCTGATGCCTGCCAGAAAGCCTGACTATCGTCCATTCACCATCACAATCTGGCCGGACCAGAGCACAGACATTCAGGCAAAAAAGATTAGTCCTACCGTCGCTCGAATAGAGATGGCATTAACCACTGGTGTAGGTGCCTCGAGCGGACTTCACGGTCAGCTTATCTTCACCTCGGCGATTCCGCCAGAAAACGGTGGAATCGCCTTGATGTCCGGTGCGACCTCTATTGGCGTACCTATGGTAGTGACAGGTTCAGCTGGCTCTGTTGCGAAGATTCAATTTCAGACTGGCCCCATTCAACCTTTTCATAGATATCTTTACGCGGTTCAGATAGCATTTCCCCATCCTCTTACGGCAGCAGAGTGGAGCTCCCTTTGCTCTTCGATGAAGGTGGTATTTGGGTGAATCGCGCTCTCCAAATCTTGGCTTTTGTACTATCGACTTGAACATCTTCCACGAGAAGCGACGCTCACTCTGACCTGTTCCCAGCTCGGTTATAACCCCAATCCCACAAAAGGTATTGTCAAGTTCAAAGGAGGGTTGGCCACATGGAATACGCGTCTTTTTAAGGATAACGGTGACGCTGCTTATCTGAAAGCGGCAGCTGCTCAAATCTCTTCCCTGAACGGCTCCGCTCGCATCCGTGAAGCCAAGTTTGTAGCTGACAATGCGGACGCAGAGAGCAGGAAGACGATTGGTATGGAGATCCAGAAGATGTCTAATGGAGCCAAGCTTGGCTGAGGTTGCGGCGGTCTTCAATTATGGAACTTCTGAACCTGATCAGATGCGTGAAAAGCTGAGGGTCCAGCTGGATGCAGTGCTCGCAACCGATGAAAGCTCGCGTGGCCTCATCGCCAACATAAGCGATGTGCAGTTCGACACTGGGAGATATACATTGAAACCGGCCGCGCAGGTCAGTCTCACGAAAGTGGCGAACATCCTGCAAGAGTATCCGGGTTTGAAGGTGCAGATCGAAGGCCATGCGGACTTGATCGGTGGTGATAAATACAACGATACGCTCAGTGAAAAACGAGCTAACGCCGTTCACGATTTCCTTCTAGCGAATGGCGTTCCAGCGGCGAATGTAACCACAGTCGAATACGGTAAGAGCAGTCCTATTGCGGATAACCAAACGGCCTCAGGACGACAGCAAAGACGGCATGTGGCACTGGTCGTGTCAGGCGATGTGATCGGCAGTCAGCCGAACAAGCCTGAATAAGTGAGGACGACAGTCACGTAGTTGTTATGAGAACCACACTAGAAAGACCATCCTGCCAATAGAGGTGGACGATAACACCGTCGCTTTACAGTAAGTCGAGGGGAAGATAGCTCATGGATGTGAAGAAGAAATTGTGGGTCGTGGTGTGCTTGACGCTCTGGTGCGCAACAGCGAGTTCGAGATCACAGGACGTTCCTGAGCTGGTAAAGCATCAGATGCCTGAGTTGATCTCCGCATATAAGGAGTTACACGAGAACCCGGAGCTCTCACACTTCGAGGTGAAGACCTCCGCTTGGCTTGCAGGTCAGTTGCGGTCCGCGGGGTACACAGTTACCGAGAACGTGGGCAGATACAACGATGGATCTCAGGCATACGGCGTAGTTGGCGTCATGAAGAACGGCAAGGGTAAGACTCTCCTGCTTCGCACAGATATGGATGCTCTGCCAGTTATAGAGAAGACTGACCTGCCTTACGCGAGCAAAGTCCGAACGAAAAATGCCGCTGGTCAGGAGGTGGGCGTGATGCATGCGTGCGGGCACGATGTTCACCTGACCACCATGGTTGGGGTCGCGAGAGTGATGGCTGTAGAGAAAACAAAGTGGCATGGAACCCTGATCTTGATTGGGCAACCCAGCGAGGAACTCGCCGAGGGAGCGCAGGCCATGCTTTTGGACGATCTATATCAACGTTTTGGCAGACCAGACGTTGCGCTTGCGCTGCACGATAATGCCTCCCTTGCGGCAGGAATGGTGGGCATCACAAGTGGACCAGCGATGGCTAGCTCCACAACGGTTTTTGTAACGATGAGAGGCGTTGGCGGACACGGTGCAATGCCTGCGTCGACGAAAGATCCTGTTGTGATGGCGGCGGAGTTTGTTACGGCAGTGCAGACGATTGTGAGTAGACAGACACTCCCGACGCACCCGGCGGTGGTGACGGTAGGCACGATTCACGGTGGGACACAGAGCAACATTATTCCTGATGAGGTAAAGATGGGGTTGTCGGTGCGAGCACTTGACGAAACAACTCGCAAAAATGTCCTGGAGGATATACAACGCACTGCGGATGGGGTTGCCCTGATTGCCGGCGTCCCGGCTGAACGAAAGCCTCAGGTCGAAGTGGCGCATTTCACATCGCCAATCTACAACGATCCGATGCTCACCGCACGCGTGCGCCATGTGCTCACTGATGCCCTGGGAGCGGACAATGTCCTTGATCTCGAGCCAGTGATGGTGAGTGAAGATTTCGGGCTCTTCGGTTTGCCAGACCATGCGATCCCGACAGTACTCTTCTGGCTGGGTGCGGTCGACCCGGTGAAGGTTGCAGCAAGTGTGACCAGCGGCGTACCTCTACCATCCCTTCACTCTAGTATGTTTGCACCACTACCGGAACTGACGTTGAGTACCGGAGTAACGGCGATGAGCGATGCAGCTCTTGATCTATTGAAGTAGATCTATACAAAATTCGGGAGACTGAGATTTCGATTAGAAGTCGAAGCGCAGCCCAACCTCGCCTTCTCGACCAGGCAATGTCTGTGTAGTAGTAGGAGGCTGGCTGTTATCTGGTAAGGTTTCATACTGCGTGATGCCTGCGGTATTTGCGTTGTTGAAGAGGTTGAACATCTCAAAGTAGAGGTTTAGCCGCTTAGCATCTTTGATTTGAAAGATCTTTGATACTCGCGTATCCATGTTGATGTAGACGGGAGCTCGGTTGGAGTTGCGGATGAAGTTCAGGTCACGTCCGCCGTACAAACCGTCTCCATCCACATCAGGCGGATTGTTGGAGGCGAGCGTGTAAGCAAATCCCGATTGGGCTCTGAAGATTCCGCTCAGTTGGAAACCCAGCGGCATATCCCAGATACCGTGGGCCAGCACGGTTTGTGGAATGGAAAGATCAGAAGGACCATAGTCAAGATCTGGCCCGTTGTAATGAGCCTGAACCTTTGGGATATAGTTGCCGTTGCTGGCGATGAAAGCGTGCTGAGCATTATTAGCGCCGGTGACCGGATCGGTATAGTTTGGTACTGGTCCAACGTAGCTATCTGTAGGAACACCAATGTATGTCGCGCCGCCGGTGGTCTGAGCACTAGAGTTCAGGCTTGAGTTGAGAGCGTTATCCCACTCCTTTGCATAGGTGTATGCAATGGAGCCTTGGAAGTGGCGTGACATGCGCTTCGCTAGCTCTAACGTTAGGCCATCGAAAAAACCACCTAACCACGGTCCATAGCCAAGTACGCGCTCAGTACCATTTGTGTAAGTGGTGGAATTCCCAACCTCACGTGATTCGAAGGTGAGATTTGTAACACGGACGCCGAGAATGTGATTGATGTTGCGATGGTAGTAGTCTGCCGTCAAGGTCATCGTCGGAGTGAGTTCCTGCTGGATGCCAAAGTGAATCGCAGTTGTGTAGGGAGTTTTGAAGGCCGGGTCTACTGTAACTGGAACGGTATATTGCGCGAACGCATCGTGGATGGATAGGTTGCCGAACGGATCCCAGGTAAAGTAACCGGGTTGCTGGTTGATCGCGGCATCAGCTACGGCGAGAAACGCATCGGGGGACAATCCGCTGGCTGTCTGCACATTACTTTCGTTGACGACTGCATTTTGCGCAACACCTGTGGCGTTGTTGAGGTGGTCTATTCCATAAAGAGGTACGCCGGGAGCACAGGTCAGTTTTGCAGCGGCGATCTGCGCGTCGGTCATACTATTGGCAACGCAAGGTACGTTATCACCGAGACCGTTGAAGTAGCTTGTAATCGTGCTCGGATTTCCGTAGAAGAGGCGAGGGAAAGACATGTACTTCTCGCTGATTACGGTAGCACCGCCGAACTGTGGAACATCCCTTGCAATGCCCAGGCGGAAGTGATCGTAGAAGATTCCATAGCTGGCATGAACGACCGTCTTGGGGAGCACCTGCCAGGCAATCCCTATGCGAGGGGAAACGTTACCAGTATTGGGAAATCTTGAGTCGTAATCCCATCGTAATCCAAGGTTCAACGTGATGTTGCCTTTGATCTTCCAGTCGTCCTGGGCGAAGAGACCGTCATAGGCGTTACGGAGACGAATTTGATTCTGTGCTGTTGTACCTCCCTGTTCAGTCAGGTAGTAAACGCCGGAGTTTGTAGAACCATATTGAGCGAGATCCGATTCTGTGCTGAATAATTGATTGAAGAGTGAATTAGATTCAGTGCCGTCAACATGCGTGTGTTGGTAGTCCCATCCAATCTTTGGATCATGATTGCCGATGTGCTTCGTGAGGTTGGAGCCAAAAGATATATAGTCCTGAGAGATTTGCAACGGCGTAAATCCAGCTCCATACGAAACTTGACCCTGATCACCAAACAGATCTCCAGTATCGAGCCCGGAAAAGAGGTTGTCCAGAGTGTTAGATATGCCTGCCTGTGGGTGAGAGGCGCTTGTGAGACTAGGCTCTCCGCGAAACTGTGCGTAGGAGGTGATTAGGAAGGGATTGCTCTGTGAGCCGAAAAGCCAAGCATCGGAGCCGCCAATCATGAGATAACGTTGGCCGATGTTGCTGCGTGTTGATGGCAGGCTGGTTGTGAGTGAGAGCGGAAGGTAATCGCTGATGTGATTGTTGGTGTAGTTTACCTGCTCACTTATCTGATGACGCCCAAACTGTTCATCAAGGCGAACTCTGAAACGGGTGTCATCTGTCATCGAATGCTTATCGTAAGTCGCTTCCGCCACTTGAAGGCTAGGGGGAAGACCTGCGGGATAGACGAAGTTCAGTTGACGGGACTCCATGATGCGCTCTGCCGAGGCGAAGGCAAATATCTTGCCTCTAAGGAGAGGGCCACCGATCTGTGCCGCTGGGTCCCAACGAAGCAGAAAGGGCGGTTTGGACAAGGAGTTGTCGGAGGAATCGAAGACAGAGTTGCGATGAAAGAAGGATATAAGTCCGTGGACGTCGTTTGTTCCGCTGCGGCTGACGACGTTGATGACACCTCCCGAGGAGTGGCCAAATTCAGCCTTATATGACGAGGTAATCACTTGAAACTCGAGGATCGCGTCCTGATTGAACTGAGCGGCCGCGCCACCGTTCAGGTAGTCGTTGTTGGGCATGCCGTCGATGAGGAAGTCAGCATTGCCGCCGCGCTCGCCGAGAATAGGAGTAGCCGCATCGCTTCCGGTGTTGGCCTGACGGTTGATTGCGACGCCCGGCACCAATTGCATAAGATCTAGGTAATTTCGGCCGTTGATCGGCATATCTTCGATTTGACGCGGTGTAATGGTGGCTCCGGTCGAGGAGGTGGTGGTCTCAAGCATGGGGGCAGCTGAGGTCACAGTCATCTCCGTGGTGGCTGTGGCGACTGTCATTGTGATCGTTGGGGTAAGAGGTTGGTTGACCAGCAATTCAGCCTTCTTAATTTCCTGAGTCGCAAAGCCTGGTGAGCTTACCTTGATGGTGTAAAAACCGGGAGTCAAGCCCTGCACCAAAAACTCACCCTTACCGTCAGCCACAGTCTCTCGGGTAGTGCCGACATCGGAACTGGTAATGGTGACGCTTGCTCTTGGAATGCCTCCGCCTTGTGCGTCGACCACGCGACCGTTGATGGACGAGGCTACCTGGCCAATACCGGAAACGGTTAGAAGGAGCAAGATGCTTAGGAGGGCGAACGTGCCCGTGGCTTTACAGGCGAGAAAGGAACGATTCAACGGACAAATCATGTGTGCCCCCATGCATCTATTCGGATTTAAGGAATGGATCTGCTTTCACTTCAATGCAACGTATGTTTCTTTAAAGTAGTAAGTCGGGTTAGTATGCGACAGATTAGTCACAGGGTCAACAATAAAATTAGGGGAATAATGCGATATGTCTCGTGATATCTCACCGCATCATCTGTTGCGATACGTTAGATAGGACGAGAAAAGGGAGAACGTTGTTCGCGGTGCGTAACTTGCGCTAGGATCAAAGGTTATAGCTATTTAGGATCGGGACAAACGACCACTGGTCATCCGCGTCGGTGATAGTTTGTATTATTCGGTTTCGAACCAGCGGAAGCCTTGGCGTTGCTCCTTGGCAGCCTCGCGCAACAGGGAAAGGCTCGTATCACGGTCGTAGTTCGCGCACGCAACCAAAATCAGGTTCGCCAGCGACATCGGCGCGACGTAAGAGTCGATGAAGGAGTTACTTTCGACCGGGGCAACAAAAAATTCATCAGCCAGCCTAGCAATAGGTGAGACGTAAGTTCCGGTGATTCCGATGCAGTAAGCGCCGTTCTTGCGGGCTCGCTGCATCCCCTCGACCGTTTGGCGAAGCCCTTTGCGGAAGCTGATTGCGATAACAACGTCGCCTTTGCCAATGGAGCGCGTGATATGAAGGCTGCGGCCAACGGTTGTTGCGATGAGCACGGGAAGGCCGATGAGAGTGAGGTGATGCTCGAAGTAATGCACCAAATTTTCGGCAAGATCACCGCCCAGGATAAGCCTTCGCCGGGCACCATGAATGCGTTTTGCAGCGGACGCGAGCCTTTTCGCGTCTAGTTTGTTCCGGACCGAGTTCAGGTTTCTGACATCTTGCTCCATAGTCGCATTGAGGTAATCCGGAATATTAGCGAGTGTTCTGGCACTTTCCTGCATACCGTCGAGCGAGGTTGCATTGGCGATGGAAAGATCCCGAAGGTAGTTCTGGAATGACCGATAGTTCTCAAATCCCATACGCTGTATGATCCGAACCATGGTCGCGGGATCGGTGCGGACCTTTGCCGCAGCGGCGCGGACACTAAGCAGAACGAACTCTCGCGGATTCTCTAGTACCGGGCGGATAAGTTCCTGTCGCCGCGGGTTGAGCTGCTTCATCCAACTCATCAGGCCGCCCGGCGGCATTCCATTCTCGTCGGTTATGTTCGTTGCCATAAGTCGCAGCATTGCTGAAAGCGAGAATGGTGTCAACTTAAAGATGAAGTTTCCCGCCACGTTAATTTATTTAATGTCGTATGCAACATTCATTGCATATCATGTTACGCTCTGACGCATGCGAAATGAGCTAAATAGAAGATCTTTCCTTGGACGGAGCGCATGGATGCTTGGTGCAGCGCTTCTACCGATTGATACGTCTACTGCATCAGCGAGCGGGACGCCGGGGGCGGAGCAGTCTACAGGGCCGTTGGACCGATTCGTAAAGAGGTACATGGAGACAATGCATGCGCCCGGGATGACAGTTGCGCTACTCGCAGACGATCAAGTGACCTCTCGTGCATTTGGTTACGGTAATTCTCAAGCCCGACTTCCCGTGGCCGTCGAGCAACCGTTTTGGATTGGGTCGATCTGTAAGTCATTTGTTGGGATCGTAGCCATGCAACTGCTGGACGAGGGCAAACTTGATCTGCATAAGCCTGTACTCGAGATTATGCCTGACCTTCCGTTTGTCAACGACTTCGGACCGATCACAGCGCATCATCTCTTGACGCATACTTCCGGGCTTCCCAACTGGTTGCAGCTTTTTTCGAGCGATCCGTCGCAACGGGCAAAGCAGGCCTATGCCCCTGGGGATCGGTTCGCGTACTGCAACCTGGGTTACGACACTCTTGGTTTGCTAATCGCTCATTTGGATGGCCAGAGGTGGCCGGAGGTTGTAACCGCTCGTGTGTTTAGGCCGCTTGGAATGGCTGGAGCTTCCGGACAGATTGATGACAGTGTTCAGGCTCGAATGCCCACGGGATATCAGTTCCAGTACCGCGATCGTTCTTGCACAGTCGCTGATCCACTGGTGGCGAGCGGATATGTGCTGATGAGCAATGCCGCGGGTAGCATTGCGGCTACCGCAGACGACATGGCTAAATATATGCGCATGCTCGTTAGGCGTGGGATCGGGCCTGCAGGGCGCATCGTATCTGAGGAGGGTTTTAAGCTGTTCTCGACACCATACATCAAGGCTCCCGTCCTGAGCCCGAATGCTAGCTATGGATACGGAGTCGGAGTGGAGACGATCGATGGCCGTATGATGCTTCGGCATACCGGAGGAGCTACCGCCTTTGCATCGTCGATTCTCGTTGATCTGGATGGGGGCGTAGGAGCGTTTGCCTCGATCAATGCGATGCAGGAGTATCGTCCGAACCCGGTGACAAAGTTTGCCGTCGATCTGTTATATGCCGAAAAATCGCGTCGTACAGCTCCGAAGGAACCGGGGATCGAGAATCCACTCGACTGTAAGCGGCCCGAAGAGTTCGGAGGTGTATACAAGTCGACCGATGGCGAAACACTGACCGTCAAAGCTCAGGGAAGTTCGTTGGTGCTTACTGGCGTTCGCGGTATGACCAGCCTGCGTTCGCTGGGACCTGACCTATTTAGTGCTGCAGACGGAAGAGTTTTGGACGGCGGTGGCTCTACGGATGCACCTAGTGAATTCGCTCTTATCTTCGAGCGGGATAAGTCCGCTTCGTCTCCTGGCGTTATTGGGCTGAGCTATGGGCCACGATGGTATGCCGGAGAACGATTCCATGGACCACACGAGGATTCACGAATGGAAGAGGCAGAGCGCTACAAAGGTGTGTATACCAATGACAGCCCCTGGATGTCGCCATTGCGCGTGGTTGAGCGCAATGGAAAGTTATGGCTGGATGGGGTGGAGGAGTTGCATTCAACAGGTATCGATCGCTTCGCAGTCAACGGCGGTGAGGGCACGCTTGAATTGGAGTTTGTTTCGTTCCTTGATGGTCGAGCTCAGATGCTTAAAATCAACGGTGATGTTCTCCGTCGAGTTGCTCTGATCGCTTCCACCTAGGGCATAATCTTCGTTTGCTTGTAGCCGGGACCATAGAGAGCAACGCCTGGCTTTGCTCCGGTATGCTTCTGTTGGTCGACCACGATGGTGCCGCTTACCAGAACATAGTCGATGCCGGCGGGATATACATTCGGGTCCCGATACGTTGAGAGGTCCTGAATCTTTTCGTAGTCGAAGATAGTTACATCGGCTTACTGTCCCTCGCGGATGAGGCAACTCGTCGGTGTTCGCGTAGCTGCCCGGTGGATAGATGAGTGCGGTTGTCATCCCCATGGCACCGCCGCGCATCGCGGTCCCCATGATTGCTTTCATTCTATCGAGTTCTTCTGCCGTAGGAGATCGCGCAGCCTGGTCCAGCACAGCGACGCGAGCCTGCTCCTCGCTGAAGTAGCTGCCGAAGTTGACACTAATGCCTTGTCGTTGAAGTTTGCCGAGTTACCTCTCGACCTCATTGGCCGGAACCGGAGTGCCTCCTTCGCCAGCGATAACGGTAGTTACGCCTTCGCGCACTTTATTATCGGCAAGGTCGTTTACTAGTAGAGTTTCACCGGATTGATCCATCATATCGATCCAGCCGGGGGAGACGTACTTGCCGGTGGCATCGATCTCTCGCCGGCCATGTCCCGTGACTTTACCGATCTTTACGAGCTTGCCATTTGCGATCGCTACATCAGCTGCAATCCAAGGGTTTCCGGCTCCGTCCAGCACATGGCCGTTGCGGATAACAACGTCGTAGGTTTGCGTACGGCGACCCATGGAATCGAGATGAAGAGTAAGAGAGTAATTGTGGCTTTCATAACAGCTCACCGAAATCAGTCAGATCAGCATGGCCGCAAGTAGTGCTAAGCGAGGCGCGATATGCTTGCGCTGGAGATGTTCATGAATGGCATGTGCGCCCGAGCCAACGGCGCCCATGCCATCCAGCGTGGGTACGCCAAGCGCAGAGGTAAAGTTGCCGTCTGAACCGCCACCGGTCGCAGCCTCTTCCAGTTCGATATTCATCCTCGAGGCAAGTTCTTTTGCACGGCGAAAGAGTGCGATCGTGCCCGTAGTTCTTTCCATAGGGGGACGGTTTATACCACCTGTTAACTCCAGTTTGCAGAACTTGTCCTGTGATCTGAGTTTTTTGAACTTCCGATCGAGCGTAGTCACATCTCGCTGGCGTTCCAAGCGTACATCGATCTCGGCCCAAGCCTCGGCTGCGATGACATTGGATCGCGTTCCTCCGCCAATCAGCCCTGGATTGACCGTTATGCCGCGGCTCAAATCGGTGAAGTCGCTCAACGTTTCTATCTGTCGGGCTAGTTCGATGATGGCACTGTGTCCGCGTTCGAAATCAACTCCACTGTGAGCAGCTGTTCCATGCACCGCGAGCCGGTACATGCCTACGGCCTTGCGTGCGGTCTTGTAAGCACCTTCATCTCCTTGTGCCGGTTCGAGAACGTAGACGGAGCTACAACGACTGGCGACTGCCTCAGTCACTTTACGTGATGCGGGACTTCCAATCTCTTCGTCACCATGGAGCAAAATAATCACCGGACGGTGAAGCAGATGCAGATCTTGCAGCATCTCAACCGCGGTGAGCGCCATCATGACACCGGACTTCATGTCCAGCACTCCAGGGCCTGCGATGATGTATTTTGTCGCCCTCCATGGCATGTGAACGATGGTGCCGTGATCCCAGACTGTATCCAAATGGCCAAGGAGAAGGATGGGTTTTTCTCGGGATGAACTTCCGCTAAAACGCACCTCAAGAGAATCGCCGTATTGACGATGCTTGTGACGCCGTATAGTTCCGCCTGCCGCCTGAGCCCACTCTGCAAATGAAGTAAGTGCCCGATCAACGGCTTCTTTATCGCTGCTAGGAGACTCTATTTCAACCAGTGAGCGCAGGCGATCTATAAGTCGAGACTCCCGTCTCTGAGCCTCCGTGAGCAACAGCGACATGTCAATGGACGGAGGGGGCAATTTACTGACGACTTTCATGGAACTCCTGATCTCGCTTACTCTATGCAGTTACTGGACGTCGAGGGTAGCCTTATCGATGGGAAGCGAATAGGCAGCGGAAGCGATAGCTCCCAGCGCCTCTCCCGCGATCTCTGCTGCATTGGAATCGTCCGGTAACTCTAAATGATTGAGGTAGAGGGCAAATGCGAGGCGCTGTCCGCTTGGAGTGGTTGTGTAGCCCGCGAGGCCTTTACCCTCGAGCATTAGATGCATGTTGAGTAAATCCTCAGTGCCATAGGTTCCGGTTTTGGCGAAGACATGACCCGCGGCAGGTAAGTCCCGCTGAACTTTGACTAGCGACCCATCTTTGCCGAGGATAGGCAGAGCCTTGAGAAACACTGGATAGCTCTTCTGCTTAGCCATATAAGCAAGATAATGCACCATGAAGTCTGGCGTATAGAAGGCCGAGGATGCACCACCCGCACCATCAGCCTGAGAAGCTCCAGAAAGATCGAGGCCGGCCTTCGTCAAAAAATCATACTCGAGCGCAAAACCCTTCTGATCAATCTTCTCTGTCGTTTTACCTAGAACGGCTCCCAGAATGTAAGGCGTCATGCTGGCGTGCAAATTGTGGCTGACCTTCAAGGTTACCTTCACCTCTTCCGCAAACGGAGCCGAAACGTGCTCTGCGACCTTGTACTGCGGAGTAGAGAAGCTGCCATATTTGCTGGCACTTGTGATGGTATCCGGCTTGGCATCGACCTTCACCCCGACCTCTCTCAGTGCCTCATTGAGGGCGACTACTGCAAAACGCGAAGGGCTGGCTACTGGATAGCCGTAGATGTGAGGTCCGCTGGACTGAGCGACGGAGCCGGCGAGCACTACCGTCTGTGTGCCGTCAGCGTTATCAATGGTCTCAGGTTCTTCAAAAGACGATTTGGCTCCGGCTACGGTGACAATATGATTTTCGAATCGGATGGAAGGCACCTGCAGCGAGTAGGTCAGTACGGCAGGCTTATTCGGCGCATCCGATGGCTGAATTGTCACGTCGATCACATTGTCGTTCACCGCAATGGGAGAGATCACCACTCCGGTGCCAAGCTCACGCTCGCCCTCGGGGAAGAGACTGACATCGACAAGTACTTTGCCCTGAACACGTTTGATTCCTGCCGCTGATATCTGTTTCGCGAACTCCTTGATAACCACGAGCGGATCTCCAGGGACAAGTTTCGACTCCGGACCGCCATAGGTGTGATCCTCATCCGCAAACGCCAGTGTGCCGTCGGGCTGAAGACGATTCGAGAGATTAGGATCTCCGCTGGCTACAAGCACCAGATCTCCCTTCAACGTTCCCTTGCTATCGATCTCACCCGTGCGGTAGACGAAGGTATGGAACCGGTAGTCGGGCCCGAGAAGTTGTAGTGCAGTCCCTTCGGTGAGTAGTTTCGTGGTGGATCCTGGCGTGAATAACTTCTGACTATTCAACGTGAAGAGCGGCTTCTGGTCGTCAAGTGAATAAACTTCAATGCCGAAGCTGACGTGCCGGAACTGAGGCTCACTGATTATCTGTTGGACTGCCTCGGAAAATGTCTGCGGTTTAGCAGTCTGGGAGACGCAGTTCATTGCACTGATCGCAATGGCGGCGAGCGGGGCGAGCAACAACGTTTTATTCATTCGAGATCTCCAGAGTTGAGGGAATAAGAGTGTTCTTCGCTTCGTACCAGCGGAAGAGAAAATAGAGAGGTAATCCTAGGAGGATGAGGCCGAAGCCTGTCATGGCGCGGGCTGGCGCACTCACTATCGTGCTTACCACGACTACCGTAGCTGCTATGACAAAGAGGATTGGCAACACCGGATAGCCGGGAGTGCGGAAGGTGCGAGCGCGATCCGGGTACTTGATGCGCAGCACGATGACGGCAGCTACGGCGAGGCCGTAGAAGATCCACGCCGTAAAGACTACGGAGGTAAAGAGCTGCTGAAAACTTCCCGCCAAAGTAAGCACCGATGCCCAGATCCCTTGGATAAGCAGGGCACGAGTCGGCACTTTGCTATGTGAGTTCGTAGTGCCGAGACTCTGGAAGAAGACACGATCTCTGGCCATTGCATAATATACGCGAGGTCCCGTAACCGTCATACCGTTGATGGCAACAAGAATGGACGTAACAATGAGCAGTGAGATAAGGCGCGTGGCGCCTGCTCCATAGGCGGCCTGGGCGGCAGTGGCAGCTGCGCTCCCCACGCCTACAATCTGATCAGGCCGTAACACCATGTAGTAGCCGGCGTTCAAGAGTAGATAGATAGCAGCTACGAAAAGTGTTCCACCAATTAGGCTGCGCGGAAGATCGCGCTGCGGGCTGCGAAATTCTGCGGCAGTAAAAGAAACGACGTGCCAGCCTTCATAAGCCCAAAGTACTGCGATGAGTGCGATGCCATAGGCCATCCAACCGGTATGCATTGGAGCGTTCCATCCCAGCCTCAATGTGGCAGCGTGCCCGTGCTCAAATAGAAGGCTAGCGAGTCCGATCAAACCCAGAAATTTCGCTCCCATCCCAATATTTTGAATATGCTTGGCGTGTCTCATGCTCATGAGGTTGGCCGCGGTAAGTATGACTACACTAGCCACCGATACAAGCTTCTGCTGCCACAATGTGAGCGGTATAAGCTGAGAAAGATAAAGGCCGAATCCTGTGGCAAGCGTGGCGATGCTGCCGCTCTGAATCATGGTCAGCAATCCCCAACCATAAAGGAACGCGACCACTTTGCCGTATGCCTCACGTAGATACGTATAGAGTCCACCTGCCGCTGGAAACATGGAAGCCATCTCTGCAAGCGAGAGTGCACCGAATATACTAAGCGCCCCGCCGGCCAGCCAGATGAGAAGTACACTACGGACGGAAGTGAGATGAAGAGCAATTGCTCCGGGTACAAGGAAGATGCCTGAACCGATGACTGATCCTGCAACAACTGAAAACCCATCCCAGGCAGTTAGCTCGCGTGCCAATGCCGTCGACTCGGATACAGACGCCGATGTCTTCGCGAAGCATCTGTCGCTCAAATCATGCATCCTTGGCATCCTCTGCTGACTTGCGTGGAAAGGTCGGTTGAACATGATGCGCTTCTGATGTTCAAGTACGAGCAACACTTGGTTTTCGTTGTTGTGAATCGGCGAAATAGTACTTTTCTAGGTACTCCAAAAAGCAAAGATCTGGGGGCTCGAGAACCTATAGCAATAAATGTTGCATTAACTTGAGAGGCTTGTATGACGTCAGTGTCACGCGTAAAGGTGAGGTCTGTCAACGTAATTGTGAAGCTGGCTCTCAGGATTCTCTGTAAAAACAACTAGAAGATCTCTGACTTAATATCTTTCTCGTAGTTTATTTTTGTTGTCGTTTTAGGTTTGACAACCCGCAAATGCTCCCCTACAGTTGCTAGACGGAACTAGATTTATAGAATATGCAACGTTTGTTCCATTTTTGACTTGCTTCGATCCAAAATGACCTTTTCTTCCCAACCCGAGATCAATATCCGTCCGCTGCGCACTCACGAGGAGTTGGATGGCGCTGTTTCGTTGCAGCGTAGTGTCTGGGGCTATCTTGACCTTGAAGTCGACTCTCGTTCCATGCTAACGGTCGCATCCCGTTTTGCTGGCCAAACACTTGGAGCATTCGATCAAGATCGGGTGGTCGGCTTTTCACTCGCGTTTGCGACATTGCCTGTTGGCCGGCTGCACTCACATCGTGTTGGAGTGCATCCCGATTATCAGAACTTAGGTGTTGGCCGGAAGCTTAAGCTAGCTCAGCGCGCCGATGCCCTTGCTCGGGGTATCGAAACCATTCAATGGACGTTCGACCCATTGCAGTCACGCAACGCCTACTTCAATATCGTACGACTGGGCGGTATTGCAAGGGCCTATATTCCCAATCTATACGGCATTACCACCAGCCCTCTTCATGGTGGCCTGCCAACTGACCGCCTGCTTATCGAGTGGAATCTTCAAAGCGGACGTGTCAATGAGATCCTGGCTGGCGGGCCCATAGTTCATGGCAAAAATATTTTGGAAATACGTTTGCCGCCACCAAGCGGTCGTATTGACTCGACAGCACAGGCGGCCCTTCGCGAACAGTTTGTGGACTACTTCAGCAAAGGCTATGTTGTTTGTGGCTTCCGTAAAGAAATCGATACTCACGTTTACATTCTGGAGAAATTGTGAAGATAGAGAGCATTCAAGCACGCGAAATCGCCATGCGCTTGTCCAAGCCGTTCGAGACCAGCTTCGGTGTTACGCAGGACCGCCGGATCATTCTCGTAGAGTTGAAGACAGACGAGGGAATTGGATGGGGCGAGGTCACGGCAGGAGAAGGTCCTTTCTACAACCCTGAGACGACAGATACTGCGTGGCTCATACTTCGCAATTTTATTGCTCGGCTTGTGGTGGGAAACAGCTTCACGGATGCAGCCGGAGTTCTCCATGCTATGGCGCCAATTCGAGGCCATGAGATGGCAAAGGCGGCCGTTGAAAATGCGACGTGGGATGTACTTGCGCGTCACGGCGGCGTGCCGCTTCACTCTCTGCTCGGAGGCACTCAGCGAGAGATTCCCTGTGGCGTCTCGCTTGGAATCCATAGCGATATACCGAGTCTTCTCGACAAGATCGGAGAAGAGCTCTCCGCATCTTATAAGCGCATTAAACTCAAGATTAAGCCTGGTAAAGATGTCGCGTTTGTCGAAGCGGCACGTCGGCACTATCCGGATATTGCACTCACCGTAGATGCAAACTCTGCCTACACCTTGCAGGATGTTGAACTTCTGAAGCAACTGGACGGTTTCAATCTCACGTATATCGAGCAGCCGCTCGAGTGGAATGAGATCTATCAACATGCTGCACTGCAACGTCAACTTAGTACGGCTATTTGCCTGGACGAATGCATTCACGGACTTCGGGACGCTCAAGCAGCCGTGGAGCTTGAAGCTTGCAAGGTTATCAACATCAAGTTAGGGCGTGTATCGGGGCATACAGAGGCGAAACGTATTCAGCAGTATTGTTTGGAGCATGGAATTCCGGTCTGGTGTGGCGGTATGTTGGAGTCTGGCGTCGGACGAGCACACAATATCGCAATGTCTTCACTGCCGGGTTTCGTATTGCCGGGTGATGTCTCTGCGAGTAAGCGCTACTGGAAAGATGACATCATTGAACCCGAGGTAACGGTTAGCTCAAAAGGCACAATCATGATGCCGGACGGACCGGGCCTCGGCTTTGCTTTACGCCATGATCTTATCGAGCGGCTAACTGTTCGCAAAGAGGAGTGGCTGCCGCGACAAGCAGTGAGCAGCTACGCTACAGCATAGAGATGCAGCGAGTACATAGCTCCTGCGTGAGTGCAATCTATATGGTCTGCGCTCACTGCTCAAATAGTTGCAAGTTGCTGTGAACATGCGGAAGACCTTTCCGAAGTGATCTCTTACGTTATGAGATTTGATTCGCACAATACTTCTAATAAATGAGCTGAGTTTCGCGAAGTTCTTTTGATTGAGATAATTATTGACTTGCGGGCTATAGTGTGTACGATTCTCACCTTACTCCTTTTTGTGTAACAAATGTTGCAGGCTTGCAAAACTCCATTTAAGTGAATAGAAACTCTTTCGGAGGGTCCATGGCAAAACTGAACTGGCTCAAGGCTTTGAGTATTTTGACCTTGTGTCTTATATATTGCAGAGTGGGATTGTCTCAGGCCGCTGAGAGTTCAGGCTCAACATATGATGTCGTTATTCGGCATGGTCGGGTACTCGATGGTGCAGGTAATCCGTGGATAGCAGCAGATGTTGCAATTTCGGGAGGTAGATTCGTCAAGGTTGGCAAAGTCGCTGGGACTGGCAAGCGTGAGATCGATGCCACCGGCCTGTATGTCTCACCTGGTTGGATTGATGTTATGGATCAGTCAGGATCAGTGCTTCTGAAGAATGGGCTCGCCGAAAACAAGCTTCGCGAAGGCGTGACGTCTGCGATTGCAGGGGAAGGGGGAACGCCGGTCGAGGCGGCCCAGATTGGCGAGTACTTCGCCCAGCTGCAGAAGCAGGGAATCAGCATCAATTTTGGCAGCTACTACAGTGAAACTCAGGCAAGGGTCGCCGTGATCGGACAGGTCGACCGTCCTCCTATCGCCGAAGAGTTGAAACGTATGAAGGGCCTGATGGCAACAGCCATGCAGCAGGGAGCTATGGGTATGACGACAGCTCTTATCTATCCCCCTTCCAGTTATGCGAAAACGGACGAGCTGATCTCAATGGCTTCGGTTGCAGGTGTATACGGCGGTCTTTATGCCAGCCATATGCGTGGCGAAGGCAAAGAAGTTGTTCAGGCGGTTGATGAACTAATTGAAATCTCTGAGAAGGCACACATACCAGCGGAGATATTTCACTTGAAGGTTGCTTATCAGCCTGACTGGGGCAAGTCCATGGCAATTATTGGACAGCATGTCGCTGCGGCTCGAGCGCGCGGTGACGAAGTGGCCGGAGACTTGTATGTCTACACAGCCGGTGGAACCGGGCTTGAAGCGACCATTCCCTCGTGGGCCTTCGACGGCGGACATGATGCTCTAAAAAAACGCCTTCAGGATCCTGCGATTCGTGAACGTCTTAAGAAAGAGCAGAAGACTGGCTCGCCTGGGTGGTGGGACATTATTGAGGCAGCGGGAGGATGGGACGGAATCATACTCGTGGATGCTGCGAACCCAGCGAATAAAAAATACGAAGGCAAGTCGATGACGGTGATTGCGAAGGAGATGGGAAAAGACCCTTCTGACGCAGCGTTCGATCTTGTGGAACAAGGTAATTCGCGTGTGCTGGCGGTATATCACATGATGAGCGAAGAGGATGTTGAAACCGCTCTCCACTTTCCCTGGACGAGTATTGGGAGCGACTCCGGTTCCTCCAAAATCGCAGGTCAACCAGCGGACCTCAATCACCCCCGTGCATACGGAAATTTCCCGCGGGTTATCGCTCACTTTGTGAGAGACACTCAAACGCTGACGCTGGAGGATGCAATCCGCAAGATGACCTCGTGGCCAGCGACGCGGTTTCGCCTCTCCGATCGTGGTGTTATTCGTGAGGGGGCGCGAGCAGATGTAACGATCTTCGATTACGACAAGATCCAGGATCGTTCTACCTATGAGCAGCCCGTTGCATATCCTGATGGAATTCCCTACGTCCTGGTGAATGGGGAGATCGTGATCGATAAGGCGCAGCATACCGGCGCGAAGCCGGGAAGCATTCTGTTTGGACAGGGTAGGGGCCTCGATCTACCGTTACCTTAGCTCAAACAGCACTTAGGAGCAGTGATGCCGAATACGAGATTGGGTCCCATATGTCAGCGCAATCTTCGAGCTCTTACGTTTCTACCCCTATGGGTTTTAGGTTTTCTGCTGTCTTCTGTCTCAGGGTGTGTCTTCGTGTGTCACGCGTCGGCGCAGTCGCCGGTATCTTTAGCAAGCAATATCTCCCCCGATGAGAGGTGGAGACCCGTCACTACAGCTCTCACGCAGACAATTCAACATGAGATGACAGACAAACAGCTGCCTGCTGTCGCAATTGCACTGGTGGATAATCAGAAGATAGTTTGGGCAGAGGGATTTGGCTATCAGGATCCAGATCATAAGATTTTAGCTACCGCCGATACTCTATTCCGCGTCGGATCTGTCTCCAAGCTCTTCACCGATATTGGTGTGATGAAGCTGGTGGAAGCTGGACAGCTCGATCTGGATGCGCCTATCGGCAAATACCTGAGAGACTTCAAACCGAATAATCCCTTTGGCCAACCGATTACACTGCGTGAACTGATGTCGCATCGATCCGGACTGGTGAGAGAACCTCCCGTAGGACACTACTTCGACGCATCGGAACCGAGCCTTAAAGACACTGTGCAGAGTCTTAACCAGACGACCCTTGTGTATGCTCCCGGCTCGCATACGAAGTACTCGAATGCTGCAGTTGCAACGGTTGGTTACACTCTCGAGGTCGTAAGCGGCGATCCCTACGCAAAATATCTTAGTCATGCTGTTCTGGAACCGTTGGGCATGAGTCACAGTGCCTTCGAGCTGAAGCCAGAGTTGATGAATAATTTGGCGGCTGCTTCGATGTGGAGCTACGATGGGCTCAACTTTACAGCTCCCACATTCCAACTTGGCGAAGGGCCTGCCGGCTGCATGTACTCAACGGTTACAGACCTCGGTCGATTTCTAAGCGTGTTATTTGCCGGAGGCAGATCTGGTGAGACGCAGGTCATACAGAGCAGGACGCTCGATGAGATGTGGACGCCGCAGTTTACTGGCAATGCACCGCGCTCTTTCGGTCTTGGCTTTCAGCTTGGAAACATCGAGGGCCATCGCACATTCGGCCATGGTGGAGCGATCTATGGTTTTGCCACGCAAGTCATTGGACTTCCGGACGATAAGCTCGGAGTGATTGTGATCACGACCTTGGACAGCACAAATGCGGTGGCAAACCATATTGCGGATGAAGCGTTACGCCTTATGCTGAGCCAACGTAATGGTCAGCCACTACCACAACTGTTCTCTACCAGCGCGATTTCACCCGATTTGGCGCGGAAGGCAGATGGACACTATAGCAATGGAAAAGATGAGGTTGACTTAGTTGAGCAGAGCGGGCGGCTCTTCCTCTCCCGGCCAGAGGGAGGAAGCAAGGTCGAACTAAAAGATGCAGGGACTTATTGGATCAAGGACAGCAGGATTGGATACGACCCGGCAAAGATAATATTCCAAGGAAACGGGACTAATACAGACACAGTTCAAATGGATGGCCAGACATATAAACGCCATACGAACGCGATGCCTTTAGAAGCGTCCCCTGCAATTAAGCAATTGGTCGGAGAGTACGGTTGGAGTTTTAATAAGCTCTATACATTTGAAGACCGTGGGCGTTTGAAGCTGCTGATCGAGTGGTTCGATTTTGCCGCATTGGAAGAGATCTCACCCGATCACTTCCGATTCACGGAGAGTGGTCTATACCAGGGCGAGACGGCTATCTTCGAACGCAATGCCGATGGAACGATCAGCGGTGTAAGAGTCGGCGGTGTGTTGTTTCCCAAACTGCAGACGAACGCTGACGGCTCCGTGTTTCAGATCAAACCCTTGAAGCCTGTAGAACAACTACGTAAAGAGGCATTAGCCAGCAAGCCACCCATTGAAGCAGGGAACTTACGCCCTGCAGACTTGGTTGAACTGAATAAGTTGGATCCGTCAATCAAGCTCGATATCCGTTATGCAACTTCGAAGAACTTCCTGAGGGCGCCGCTGTACCTGCAGCCACGTGCGTATATGCAGCGTCCTGCCGCGGAAGCAGTCGTGCGTGCTTCTCAGACGCTCCACAAGCTTGGCTATGGTCTCCTAATTCACGATTCATACCGTCCCTGGTATGTGACCAAGATGTTCTGGGATGGAACACCAGATGACAAAAAGATCTTTGTAGCTGATCCGAGCCAGGGTTCTCGGCATAATCGCGGCTGCGCGGTGGATCTAACTCTATATGACCTCAAGACTGGACAGCCCATCGTGATGACAGGTGGCTACGATGAGATGTCTGAGCGTTCCTATCCGTTCTACCCTGGAGGTACGTCGCTGCAGCGATGGCATCGTCACCTCCTACGCGAGGCAATGGAAGAAGAGGGCTTTACGGTGTATGAGTTTGAATGGTGGCACTTCGACTACAAGGACTACCGTCATTACTCTATCTCCAACCTTACCTTCGAAGATCTGGATCGCGCAGCGGTCAAATGAGTCGTTCTGTCCCGACGCGGGAAGAATACTTTGGGCCGAAGGCATCTAGGGTGACTCATACCAACGAAAGCCCTCGCGCTGCTCCTTTGCCGCTTCTCGTAGTCGCACTATAGTCGCCTCCCGATCCAGATTCGCACAGGCGACGAGTAAGAGATTTGCAATCGCCATAGGAGCAACATAGGAATCGAGGAATGATCCACTATCTACGGAGGCAACGAAAAATTCGTCAGTAAAACGTGCAACGGGAGAGACATATGTGCCCGTAATACCGATGCAGTAGGCGCCGTTGTCGTGCGCTTTTTTAAGAGCCTCTACAGTCTGACGCAGGCCCCGACGAAAGCTGACCGCGATGACCACGTCGCCCTTACCAAACAGACGTGAGATATGAGTACTGCGTCCGATCGTCGTCGCCGTGTAGACGGGAAGACCTATGACGGTTAGATGGTGCTCAAGGTACTGCACGAGGCTTGCGGCGAGGTCTCCACCGATGATCAAGATCCGTTTGGCACTGTGGATCTTCTTCGCCGCAAGCGTAAGTCGCTTCACGTCCAGCATGTTTCGGACCGCGTTTAGATTCTTGAAATCCTGCTCAAGTGTGGCCTGAAGATGATCCGGAATCTTCGCGTCTCCTGCGCCGCTTGCTTGCATGCCGTCGAGGGAGGTAGCGTTTGCAATGGACAGATCATGCAAATAGTTCTGGAACGCCCGATAGTTTTCAAAACCGACCTTCTGGATGATCCTGACCATCGTTGCGGCGTCCGTATCCAGACGTTCTGCTGCAGCTCTCACGCTGAGAAGGACAAACTCACGTGGATGCTGCATGACGCGCCGTAGGATCTCCTGGCGACGCGGACTAAGGAGCTGCATCCAGCTCTTGGGATCTTCGGCAAAACGCGGTTGCTGGCTAATTTGCATGATAGACGCAGCATTGCGGATACAAGCCACTCTGTCAACTGTGTTGTTCAAATTCCGGCAAATCAGCCCAAGCTGAGTCAGTAACACGTGCTCCTTTCTGTGATAGCTACGGTAGATAGGGACTTCGCTGAAACTGGGATTACTCTATTTCATGGAGCAATGTTTGCTGCCAAATCAGAACTGATCATTAGCTGCTTCATACTGCAGAACGCACATCGCGCAAATAATCAAACTGCAAAAGACATTGACAATTTGGGGTATTCATACCAGACTGACGCCAGCATGATTCAATGCAACAAACATTGCTTTTCAGTATTTAGCGAGCGATGCGTTCCCAGCGATGCATGGCCAATATTAGCTCTTAGGAAAGAGGTCGTAAGAATGACTATTATGAGCAGGTATTTTCAGAACTTTCGCCTTCCGCTAATTGTCACTGCCGTTTTTAGCCTTCTTCTTCTTCCATCGAATTGCCTGTCGGCGCAGTCCTTCACGGTTGAGCAAATCATGAGTTCGCCGTTTCCGACACAGCTCACCACAGCACGGAAGGGTTCACGGGCAGCGTGGGTCTTCAGCCTGAAGGGTGCCCAGAACGTCTGGGTTGCAGACGGGACGGGGCTCGTTCCCAGGCAGGTCACGCACTACACTGGCGACAACGGTGAGCCAATCGCCTCGTTGCGGCTGACACCGGACGGTCACAGCGTTGTCTATGCCCGCGGAACGGAATCAAATAGTGTAGGCCGTGCTGCCAATGCAGTCGCCAGCGTAAAGCAGCCGAAACAGCAGGTGTGGATTGCGAGTTTGGACGACGGCGAACCCCGCCTGCTTGGAGAGATGGGATGCGAAGCTGAAGGCTGCGAAGACATTGAGATCTCCCCCGATGGTAATTGGGTAGTCTGGCCCGCCAGGCACGCTCTCTGGATCGCTTCAACCAACCCAACCCAAACGGACGCGAAGCAACTTACCGATATTCGTGGAAGTGTCTCTTCACCGCAGTGGTCGCCCGATGGCACTCGCCTTATCGCTACCGTAGAGCGTGGAGATCACACTCTCACCGCAGTTCTCGAAGTAAACAGCGGCGTACTCACGCAGATTCATTACATAGCTCCCTCAACCGATCGCGACCTCTCGCCGCAATGGTCTCCTGACGGATCTCAGATCGCCTTTCTGCGCATCGCAGGAGTCGAGGAGAAGCGGCCGATCATCCCGCTTCATGCAACACCCTGGAGTTTGTGGATTGCAGACACGCACAGCTATGCAGCCGCACCAATCTGGAAGAGCCGGCTTGGAATGGACGACTCCCTTCCGCTCTTCGGTCCTTCGCAGCTTCTCTTTGCAGCGGGCGGCAGAGTCATATTTAGTTCAGAGATGGATGGATGGAATCATCTGTACTCTATCCCGTCGGTCGGAGGCCAGCCAGTCCTGCTGACACCTGGCGGCTTCGACGTCGAAGATGTCTCGCTCACCGCCGACAAACTTTCAGTTCTGCTGACCTCAAACCAGGATGACATAGACCGACGCCATGTGTGGCGTGTTGCGGCCGCTGGAGGAGAGCCTCCACGCGCGTTTGTCACGGGGGAGACAATTGAGTGGTCACCCAAGTCTACTGGCGACGGAAAAGATGTGGTGTGTCTCGGCTCAAGCGCCACCTCGCCAGCGCTTGTCTACCGCTTGAAAGAAGGTAGCCGCGAACTAATTACAAAAAGTGCACTTCCGTCAGATTTCCCAAACCCACAACAACTTGTCATACCCAGGCAAATCATCTTCAAAAGTGCTGATGGAGTTACGATCCACGGTCAACTTTTTGTCCCCAAAAGTCAGCTCAAACCGGGGCCAGCATTGATCTACACACACGGTGGGCCGTATCGCCAAATGATGTTGGGATTTCACTACATGGACTACTACCACAATGCGTATGCAGAGAATCAATACCTCGCAAGCCTGGGATATACGGTTCTTTCGGTCAACTACCGGTTGGGTGTCATGTACGGCCGCGACTTCCGCAACTCACCTAACTCTGGCTGGCGTGGCGCCGCGGAATATAACGACGTCCTTGCGGGCGCTCATTATCTTCAAGGCCTCCCCGGAGTCGATCCTCATCGAATCGGCCTATGGGGCGGATCGTACGGCGGATTTTTGACGGCCCTGGGATTGGGGCGCAACTCAGACATCTTCGCAGCCGGAGTCGACTACCACGGAGTGCACGACTGGTCCGACTTCCTGCCGGCATGGGAGGAGAGCGCCAAATCAGCCCCGGACTATAAGGAGGCGGAAAAACTGGCTTTCTCGTCGTCACCCAATGAATCCATCGACATGTGGAAGTCGCCAGTACTGCTGATCCAGGGAGATGATGACCGCAACGTGCCATTCAGTCAAATGGTCACTCTCGTCCAAAAGCTACGCGCAAAGAACGTGCCCTTCGAACAGATCGTTTATCCGGATGAAATCCACGACTTCCTCCTCTGGAAAGATTTCATCCGTTCCTATAAGGCTACTGCGGATTTCTTTCAAGCTCATCTGAAAGAGAAATAAGCGGACGATGCCTCAAGCTTGGTGGTGGTTAAATTTTCAATACTGTACTTACAGTTTAGAATATTGTAAATATAAGTCGGCCAGATGATCTGTCCTGGTCAATCGTATGTACATCTTCAGCGTGAGGATGTAGTGCGCTGCCTTGTGCGCACGTGCGCCGCTTGTCTGGAAGTAGGAGTAGTACATGCAACAACTGCAAAAAGCGCCACTCGATGAAGAGCCGAAGGCGCGTGGTAGGCATCGAAGTCTTGAAGCGAAGACATCGATTTTGAACGCGACACTTTACCTGCTGGAGCGGAAGCCTCTGCGCAAAGTGACCTCCGATGAGATTGCCCGACGGGCAGGCGTCAGTAAGGCGACCATTTACAGGTGGTGGCCGAACAAGAGCCTAGTAGCGCTTGAGGCTTATCTGACAGGGATGACCGAGCGTGTTGCAATTCCCGACACGGGGTCCGCCGAACTCGATTTTACCCTGCAATTGAAGTCTCTAACTGCTTTCTATACCTCGTCGCTTGGTCGGCTGTTTTGTCAATTCATTGCCGAAGGACAAAGTGATCCCGGCTTTCTCGCCCTGTTTCGCGAGCGATTTTTGTTTGCCCGGCGCGACGCAGCCCGTGTGATGTGGAGGCGTGGAGTCACCCGCCGGGAGATCCGCGAAGAAATCGACGGCGAGATAGTTCTAGACCTCATCTACGGCCCGACAATCTTTCGTCTTCTGGCTGGTCACGGCGCACTCAATGACACCGAATCGGAGGCGATGGTCGCAACTGTCTTCAGTGGACTGAGAAGATCTGGCTATCGCCCCAACACAGGTAAGAATAGAAAAAAGACGGCGGGTCAACTAGCCGTGAAGCAAATTTGAGTCCTGCATCTCCCCGCCGTCATCGTATTTCTAGACGGCTGGTCTGGTATTGGCTGGCAACGTTTTCAAATCGATGTGTTACATGGATGAACGCGATCTTCGCTTGATCTATACGAAACGCATCGGCTAAAGGAGTTTTATGTGGATCGTCCGTCTCGCACTTAGGAGACCTTACACATTTGTCGTCCTGTCGCTGTTGCTCTTTATCGTAGGGCCTTTGGTGATGTTACGGACCCCGGTCGATATCTTTCCAGCGATCGATATCCCCGTTGTATCAGTCGTTTGGAACTATGCGGGGTTGTCGCCGGAAGAGTTGAGCGACCGAATCGTACTGCCGTTTGAACGCAACCTGACGACGACAGTCAACGACATCGAACATACCGAATCGCAGACGTTGAGCGGCGTCTCCGTCGTGAAGATCTTCTTCCGGCCTACGGTGAATATCTCGCAGGCTGTGGCACAGGTAACGGCGATTTCGCAGACGCAGCTTCGTCAGTATCCGCAGGGAACGACCCCGCCGCTGGTGATCCAGTACAGCGCATCAAGCGTTCCGGTTTTGCAGTTAGGGCTCTCCGGTGATGGTCTGAGCGAGCAGCAGCTGAATGACTTCGGTACCAACTTCATTCGGACTCAACTCGCGACCGTGCAGGGAGCTTCCATCCCGTTTCCTTATGGCGGAAAACAGCGCCAAATACAGGTGGATGTCGACACGCAGAAGCTGCAGGCCTACGGACTCTCCTCATCGGATCTGGTCAACACGATAAACCTGCAGAATATTATTCTGCCGGCTGGCGATGTGAAGATGGGCAATGTTGACTACCAGGTAGAGACAAACAGCGCACCTAATTCGATTGCTGCTCTCAATAATCTGCCCATCAAGACCATCAACGGTGCGACCGTCTACGTCCGAGATGTTGGTAATGTGCGAGATGGATTTCCCCCTCAGACCAACATCGTGCGAGTTGATGGACAGCGCGCTTCGCTGATCACAATCCAGAAGACCGGAAATGCATCAACCCTCGACATCATTGGCAATGTCCGCGCACAGCTGCCACTGATCGCTGCGCAGCTACCTCCTGCTTTAAGAATCAAGGCAATCTCCGACCAATCGATCTTTGTTCGTTCCGCGATAAGCGGCGTCGTACGCGAGGCGCTGATTGCTGCCTGTCTGACGGCTGCTATGATCTTGATCTTTCTTGGTAGTTGGCGTTCAACAATCATCATTGCTGTATCGATTCCACTGTCGGTTATCTGTTCATTGCTGATGCTTGCAGCTCTCGGCGAAACGATCAACATTATGACGCTTGGTGGGCTGGCGCTGGCAGTCGGCATCCTGGTGGACGACGCGACAGTCGAAATCGAAAATATTAATCGTAACCTCGAAGAGGGCAAAGAGGTCGAACAGGCAATCCTAGACGGAGCCGCTCAGATCGCGATACCTGCCTTCGTCTCTACGATCTCGATTTGTATCGTGTTTGTGCCGATGTTCTTCCTCGGTGGGGTCGCCCGATACCTCTTCGTCCCACTCGCAGAGGCTGTCGTCTTCGCCATGCTTGCGTCTTATTTCTTGTCGCGAACGATCGTTCCGACAATGGCGAAGTACCTGCTAAAGGGACATGAGCCGGATCAGGAGCATCAGAAACAGACGAGCAAAAATCCATTCATTCGCTTCCAGATGACCTTTGAACGGTACTTCGAGAAGTTGCGTAACTGGTATTACGGACTGCTGAACTTTTGCTTGGAATATCGAGTCACATTTTTGCTATCGATTGTCGCATTCTGGATCGGATCCTTGGTGCTGCTTTATCCCTGGCTCGGGCAAGACTTCTTTCCATCCGTTGATGGAGGTCAATTCAAGTTGCACGTACGTGCTCACACTGGCCTTCGGATTGAAGACACGGCCCGCCTCTGCGATCAGATTGAAGCCGTCATTCGACAAGAGATTCCGCAGTCGCAGCTAGGTACGGTCATTGACAATATCGGCATCCCTTACTCGGGCCTCAATCTCTCTTACTCGAACTCTGCCACTGTCGGGACGGCTGACGCGGATATCTTAGTCTCGCTGAGCGAGAAGCACAGGCCGACCGACGAATTCACACACGCACTTCGCGATAAGCTGACTCGCCAGTTTCCTGGCACGGAGTTTTATTATCTCCCCACAGACATGGTGAGCCAGATTTTGAACTTCGGTCTTCCCGCACAGATCGATGTGCAAGTAATCGGACAACAGATCGTCCAAAACCGTGTGTTTGCCGAGCACATGATGCAGCAATTCAGCCGCATCCCCGGCACTACGGACTTACGGATTCAGCAACCTTTCAATCTGCCTAAATGGACGATCGACGTAGATCGCACACGGGCACAGCAGGTTGGCTACAGCCAGCGCGATGTAGCGATAAGCGTGCTTACGAGCCTGAGTGGAAGCTTTCAGACGTCACCGACCTTCTACCTGAATCCGCAAAATCATGTAAGTTACAACGTCGCTGTGCAGACGCCACAATACAACGTAAAAAACCTGCAGGAGCTCGAAAACTTTCCGATTGCGACCAACGGCTCGACCCAGCAGCCTCAGATCCTCGGTAATCTCGCTTCGATTCAGCGCGGGGCGGAGCAGGGAACAGTCAGCCACTATAACGCGCGACCCGTCATTGACATCTATGGCTCCGTTGAGGGCGCTGATCTCGCCAGTGTCTCCAACAGGATCGAAAAGATTGTGGCAGACAGCAAAGGAAAGCTCCCCCGCGGATCTGAGATCTATGTGCGCGGTCAAATCCAGACCATGCACACTTCTTTTGTCGGCCTCGTATCGGGTCTTCTATTCTCGATCGTGCTGGTATATGCGCTGATAGTGGTGAACTTTCAGAGCTGGCTCGATCCCTTCATCATTATTGCGGCGCTACCAGGCGCACTAGCTGGAATCGTATGGCTACTGTTTCTCACAGGAACTCACATCAGCGTGCCAGCTCTGACTGGCTCGATCATGTGCGTCGGCGTGGCAACAGCAAACTCGATTCTGGTAGTCAGCTTCGCGAAAGAGCAGATGGAGCTAGGGCTGAATGCCGCAGAGGCCGCGCGTTCGGCAGGCTTTACACGCTTCAGGCCAGTCATCATGACGGCGTTGGCGATGATCATTGGCATGGTGCCGATGGCACTCGGATTGGGCGACGGCGGCGAGCAGAATGCACCGCTTGGACGCGCTGTCATCGGAGGATTGCTGCTTGCGACCTTCGGTACGTTGACCTTTGTCCCGGTTTTCTTTTCCTTCATGCACCGCAATGATCTGCCTTCGCCAGCGACGCCGCCAGAGGAACAGTATGAGGCACAAGCATGAGCGATTCGAGGCGAGAAGATGACACGAAGCGCAGCGTCAACAGTGGACACGGAGAGAGAACGATGAGTTCCAGGGAGCAGGAGATGTCAGGAACAAGCAAAGGTGAGGCGGCAGTATTGAAGCATGAAACGGCAAACGGCCTCGGTGACACACATGACCGGCCTCAGGCTTCGCGAGGGTCTGTGCTTACGATCGTCGTTATCGTTTTGTTAGTCGCCGTAGTTATTGCGATCGCTGGCATCGTAAAGCGCAAGCATTCCAGTGCAGAGTTGGACAAGTACACGGACGGAACTGCGCCGCCGCCAGTGAGTCTTACACAACCGGTAATGCAACAGACTGCGCGAGAGATCGTTCTCCCAGGCAACATGCAGGCGTTTACACTGGCTCCCATCTACGCGCGAACCACGGGCTACGTGAAAGCCTGGTATCACGATATTGGTACATATGTTCACAAAGGGGAACTGCTTGCGATCATCGAAACTCCAGAACTCGATCAACAGCTTGCATCGGCGAAGGCAGATCTCGCAACCGCACAGAGCAATGCCGGACTCGCGAAGTTGACCGCAGGACGTTATCAGGATTTGATCGGGCGTAACGCGGTCTCTCAGCAGGACACCGACAACGCCGCTACACAGATGGCGTCGAGCAATACACAAGTAGCTTCGGCAGCAGCAAATGTTCGCAGGCTTGAAGAGTTGCAGTCATTCGAGCGGATTGAGGCGCCTTTCGATGGCGTCATTACGGCACGCAACCTGGACATCGGACAGCTGATCTCCGCGACAGGCAGCACAACGACCGCGGGAGCAGGTACAGTCTCCGGCAATCGACAGATCTTCGATATCTCGGCGATCCGCACACTGCGCGTATTCATCAATGTGCCACAGGTCTATGCGCCGGATGCAAAGAATGGCACAACAGCTACATTGACCCTGCCGCAATATCCAGGGCGCAGCTTTACAGGCAAGCTGGTACGGTCCTCAAGTGCAGTAGATCCCACGACACGAACACTGCTTGCGGAAGTCGATGTAGACAATCGCTCCGGCGAACTGCTGCCAGGCAGTTACACGGAGGTTCATCTGAAGGTAGCCGCTACCGCTCCTGCTCTGATTGTGCCTGTTAGTGCTCTAATCTTGGAAGCCGACGGCCTTCGCATTGCAACTGTAGATACGAATCACCATATCCATCTCGTGCGAGTGACACCAGGCCGCGACTACGGCACAACCGTAGAGGTGCTAAGCGGACTACAAGCCGGGCAGGCTATCGTCGGCAACCCACCCGATTCAATAACAGACGGAGAAGAGGTAAGGATAATCCCGACTACGCCCGCTCAGCCCCAGGAGACGAAGCGATGAATGTCCGCATCTCCTCAACGGCGGCGATACTGTTTGGAGCGCTTGCGCTGAACGGATGTAAGGTGGGGCCAAACTATAAGGCGCCCCCAGTTCCAGCTCCGCCTGCATACACCGAAGATGGCCACAACGGCGATTGGGTTGCGGCGAAGCCTGCGGATGCAACGGACCGCGGCATATGGTGGGCTATCTACCAGGATGCGGAGTTGAACGATCTGGAGCAGCGGTGCGCAACATCAAACCAGACCATAGAGGCGGCACTCCATTCGTACGAGCAGGCTCACGATCTGGTTAGTGAAAATAAATCCGCACTCTATCCAACCGTGTCGATCGGGGGCGCTTTCACTCGAAACGATGTCTCCAACAATCGGCCTCAACGTCCTGCAAACCTTCCGCAGTATTTCTGGGACTTCCTGATTCCCCTCAACATCTCATGGGAGCCTGACCTCTGGGGAAAGGTGCGCCGACAGATCGAGTCGAGTGCAGCCAACGCTCAGGCATCTGCAGCCGATCTTTCCAACACTCGCCTCAGCCTGCAGGGTCTGCTGGCTGTTACCTTCTTTCAGCTTCGTGGAATCGACCTGCAGGCGCAGCTTCTACGCACAACGATCGACGCATACACTCAGACTCTGCAGTTGACTGAGGACCGGCAGAAGGGTGCTCTCGCTTCGGATAGCGACGTAGCGCAAGCTCAGGCTCAGTTGGAAGGCGCACGAGCGCAACTCGTCGAACTCGGAGTGCAGCGCGCTCAATATGAGCATGCCATCGCTGTACTTGTTGGAGAATCGGCCACGGGATTTCGCATCGCAGAGCGTCCAATCGGCGGCGACCCACCACCAATACCTACAGGGATTCCCTCTGAGCTACTCGAGCGTCGTCCAGACATCGCAGCCGCAGAGCGGCGAGTCGCTTCGGCAAATGCTCTCATAGGAGTCGCAAAGTCCGCATACTATCCCACCATCGCATTGGGAACTGGAGCTGGAGTAGAGAGCGGTGCTATCGGCAGCCTATTCAATGCGAACAGTGCTCAGTGGAGTGCGGGACCGTCCGCCACTGAGACCGTGTTCGACGGAGGTCTTAGGAAGGCACAAGTCCAGGCTGCGATATCTCAGCGAGAACAGGTCACTGCGCTCTATCGAGAACAGGTGCTATCCGCATTTCGAGATGTCGAAGATCAACTTTCGGCACTTCGAGTACTTGAGCAAGAGGCAGCTGTGGAGCAGCGCGCTGTAAATGCTGCGAAGAGAAGTACAGAACTCTCGACACTCCGCTATAAGGGTGGCCTGACGACCTATCTTGAGGTGTTGACGAACCAGACCATCGAGCTGACGGACGAAAGGACAGCTGCATCGCTGGTAGCACGTCGCATCGTGGCGAGCGCTCAACTACAGATGTCGCTTGGCGGAGGATGGAGTGCGACTCAGCTTCCGCACGACTAGTGTTTCGGGTTAGGAGCCGATGAACCATAGATCCATCAGTGGACGAAAGAACTCGATAGCTTCTCCAACCGCGCCTCATTCTTTCGAGCATTTGCCGCAATGCAAAGATTCTGAAAGGATGCAAAGAGATTGCTCACCATCAAGGAGCACAAACTTTGCAGAGGTATCTCTTAATCGCGATAGGCGGCGCTTTGGGTTCGGTCGCCCGTTTTTGGGTTGGAACCACTGTCGCTGGCCGAATGGGCACACGCTTTCCATTTGGAACACTGGCCATCAATATATCAGCGTGCCTCATCATCGGACTGTCTTTGGAACTCCTGAATCGCCATACAAATCTTCCTCCATCCTGGCGTTTTCTTGTTCCAATCGGTTTCGTCGGCGCCTATTCAACCTTCTCTACCTTTGAATGGGAGATATTTTCCAGCCTGACCCAAGGCGAGTTTTGGATCGCAGTACTTTACGTTGTGGTTAGCCTCGTCGCAGGACTTGTTGCTGTAGCACTCGGGGTCACCTTGGCAAAGGCGATCTCATAAGGAAGCAGAAGCTATCCTCTTTATTCGCTCTCTAACTTCTATCTAGCTCAAGCTACTTCGTCATAACGGAGAACTCAGTAATACTTGGCGCATCCGCTCCTTTATCACCTTGAAACTTTAGCCGAACAAACTTGGCTCGCATCTGTGTCGCGGTAAACTCGTCAATTCCCGCAGACTTTGCAGGTGCCGCGCCGATCGTCTTCCACTGCAAGCCGTCAAGCGATGCTTCAACCGAATACGAAAATAGTCCCGGACTTCCTCGATGAACTGTAATCTTCCTTAGCCATGTAGGACTTGCAAGGGTTACGGTCAAAGCCGCCTTTGGTTCGGCGGCGGTCCAGGCAGTAGCTGGAATACCATCGATTGCACCCACAGGCGGATTTGCAGCGAGTGACGAGCTAGCCGCAATGCTTTGGCATCGTGCCAGGTCACCGGTCGGTTGCAGGTCAGGTCGCCGAGTAGGAAGTATCAAAACTTTACCGGACTGCACAATCTTCTTTCCATCCTTTGTTTCAACCGGAAGTGCAGACCCGGAGACGAGAGTAACGTTAGTCGTCTTAGGACCTATCTGTATCGTGAAGATCCGCCCCTGCCATGCCATGTTGCGCAGCGTAATCCCGCTGAGTTGAGGAGGTAGACTCGGGTCCAGATGTATCGCATCGGTGAGTGGACGAAATCCTGAAAAACCATACAAAAACTCCTGCACGAACCCACCCACACCAGTCAGAAAGTCATAGGTGGTGTCGGATAACTTCTCCGGTGCAAACTCCGAGAACTGCAAAAACGGCTTACGCAGAAACGGCTGGTAGCTGCGAATCATGTATGTGTATGCAGAGCAGCCTGGAACATCCACCGCCGACGCCGCGATCGAGTGGATAGCGTCCGTCATGGCCGGACCATTCCTATCTGTGCGTGGCGTGTAGTAGTTGAGATCATTGATGCCGAACGATTTCGGCATGGAAAAATCCAGAGGGTACGTAAGCATGGCAACGTCCGCCTGCTTGATCTGTCTGCCGTCATATCCATCATGCTCAAGATAGATATTCTTTGCCTTATCAACCGGCATCGTGCTGATCAGGCCACGTCCGACCTCATCCCACATCGGAGGCGCTGTCTTACCCAGCACCTTCGCTGCTTCAATCGCTCTCTCAAGCGCCAACGAAGCAGCAGCATTCGTATAACTATCGTTGTTCGTATCTACCGCGTATTCGTCCGGCGTCTGTACCTGCAAAAGAGAGTATCCGCCGTTCACTGCGGTAGCCTTGCCCGTCCAGAACTGCGCAACAGCCTCTAGAACCGGCCATCCCCGTTCCTCCAGCCATCTCTTGTCGCCCGTCGCTTCGTAGTACTGCCACTGGGCCAATGCAATATCTGCCTGTAGATGAAACTCCTGCGTACAGCTCTTGTTAGGATCCGACACAACCTTGCCATGGGAGTCGGTAACAGCGCCATAACACTCGTCTCCCATGTCGCCCGTAGTCCCACTGGTCCATGGATAAAATGCGCCTTGATAACCATTGTTCGCAGCATTTCTACGCGCTGCCGCCAGCGTATCGTATCGATAGTCCACCATGACGCGAGCGATCTCCGGATGCTGAGCTAGCAGCACCGGAAACATCCAGGTATCCGCATCCCAGAAGACCATGCCTGCATAACCATCACTGGATAAACCAGCTGGCCCGATACTCGCAGGGCTGTCGCTACGTATGCTCGCGTACAGACTGTATTCACTGGAGCGGATGGCCTGTTGCAGAGAACGATCCCCACTGACCAACACCTCGCTCTCCCACACAGAAGCCCAGGCCACCTTATTCTCTTCCAGCAGTGCTATAAGCCCACGAGATGCTGCTTGCATCGATTCCGCAAGAGCGTCGGAGGAAGGCGTCTGAGAGTCGCGTCCAGTGACCACAGCGACGTACTTCGTGAACGAATAGCTCTTTCCGGCTTCTACCTCGAACACGACCCGTTCGCCCGCCGTCTGCGCCACATCCGATTTAAGCGCAGACGATGTAACCCCATTCACTTTAGAAAACTGCAAGGTCGATGCTTCAGCAACCAGGATGCCCGTTCCCTTTGCCCTCGATGTAACATGAATTGTCTGTGTCGCGAGGTCAACTCCGTCATCAACAGGATCTATTCGCCGCGCACCGGCGCCATCCAGAACGCTGCTCACGATAGCCTCTCCTGTCCAAAGAGGAACGAGGTCGAGTGTCACCACCGCAAGATGCTTTCGCGCCCGGTCAGTGCTCACCCGGTATCTGAATCGCGTCCTCTGTCCCGTCGGAGAGACCCACGTGCCAGACGTCGTGACAACGCCGGTTCGCAGATCAAGGCTTTGGTTGTAACCGATAACTTCGTTCTTCGAAACCGTGGCAGGAGAATAGACACCGGAAGGCGTCGCGAACGTAAGTGTCGACCACGTCGGGATCAGCGCAATCGCCTGCTTCTCCTCTTTATAGAATCGCCCATCCGCCACCTTGGCATAGACTCCGGCAGCGATCGAAGAAGCAATACGCTCCGTGCCGAGAGGCCATCCCACATGTCCCAGGTCCCCAAGATAACCCATACCCGCAGCAGGTATACGCTGTCCCAGATAACCATCTCCAACATACGGCTCAGCCTCAAAGCGGTTATCAAAATCGGAGGTCGAAAGCGTCCAGTCCTCATCCGCCTGTGGATGCGCTCGATGAGCAGCTTGCGCCACCATAGCCATCGGCGAACAAAAAGCCATCCATAAAACAATCACCTGCGCACAGCAAAACGCACAAACAAACATCCAATCGCCGCCACCGGATCCAAGGCTTCGAGTCAACAACATTCGAGAACTTCTCTTCACGAGTTCATTGAAACACGTTCCCTATCTTTAAAGGTAGTTGCTACAATCTGTCGAATGCAGCTTCAGACAGTTACTACATACGCATCGCTATCGTATGATCCCCCTTAGTCCACATAGGAGCACCGATGAAACTATCAACCCTGGCTGTCATTCTCTTCACTGGCATCGTGTCGCCAGCCGCTATCATCGCCCAGACGCCTTCCAATCAATCGCCGGCCGCAGTGATGAAGCCCACCCACGCTGGTATCCTCACCTCTGCGGAAGCCGAGAAGACGCTGCCCGCATCTGTGTTTTTTCGCGGCCAGAGCGCACCCATTCAAGGCCGTAACTCGAGCGGCGTTCGTTTCGAAGACAACAGTCTGGTGCTCGTCTCACTCGTCGATACCTCAGGTTACTCAAGCCAGGTACAGGAAAAGTACCAGGCATATCTGATTGCTGAATCCCCGCTTGATGTGGACGGGCATCAATTAGCGCCAGGTGCCTACGGATGCGGCTTCATCGGAACCGACAAATTTGTTGTCATGGACATCGGTGGCCACGAACTCTTCACCGCCCACTCAGTCTCCGACACCGCCCTCAGTCGCCCACGGCCGCTTCAGATCATGCCCAACACTGGCGTAGCAGGTACCTATCGTCTGTACATTAATCGCAACTACGTCACCTTCCACGCCGCATCAGGAAGCTAATCAAGCTCATCATGGCTAACTAAACCGGGGTCCCAGAGTATCGGGACCCTCAGTCATTACTGAATTGATCCAACCCAAGAGCTAAACGGCGGAAGTGCAATATCTTTCAACTTACTGGACCCTCGCAGTGACGGAGCATCAGTAATCACCGTCTTCGCCGATATACTCTTTCCCACCGCCCTCAGATCGAATGACACCGTCTGTGGCTCTCCCGTGCAGTTGACCGCCACCACAACCGAAGGCCCACCATCCACACCCTTTCGTACAAATGACAAAACCGATGGGTTGTTCTTATCCAGCATGACCATCGTCCCATTGCGCAGCGCCGGATTACTCCTGCGAAACGCAATGAGAGTCTTGTACCAGTTCAGCATGGAGTCAGGTTCACCCTCTTCCACCCTCACGTTGACAGTCTTGTAGTCGACACCGATCGGCAGCCATGTCGTAGAAGCAGTACTGAAACCGGCATTCTTTTCGCCGTTCCACTGCATCGGCGTACGCTCACCATCGCGCCCCTTCTCCTTCGGCCACCCCGTAATGCCGATCGGGTCCTTCACATCTTCTTTGCGCGTCGGCACCGACGTCGACATCCCCAGCTCTTCACCGTAGTACATCAGCGGCGTCGAGCGCGAGGTCAGCAGCAGAGTCGCCAGCACCTTTGCAATAGCCTCATTGTGAACGCCATCACCATAGCGATCCCAGCTCCTCTTGTTATCGTGATTATCGAAGACGAACAATGGCTGATTGCCATCGATACTCGTCTCTGCATCGTTGATCCGCTGCCGAAGCAGACTCGCATCCAGCTTATTCGTAAAGCCCACCTGCATGTCCATCGGCAGTTGCAGCTCGTCGTGCTTGGAGCCGCCGTACCACTTGTCCAACTCCTGCACACTCGGCAGGTAGGTCTCGCCGATCAGAACGCGGTCGCCAGGATAGTGATTCACCATCGCACGAAGCCTGCGCATCACGTCGTGGACCTCGGGCAGATTATTGGTATAGGTGTCCTCGAGAATCGGGTCGCCCTGCGCGTTGATTCCACCCAGCGCAGGATTATCGCGAAGCTTCTGATCCTCAAATAGACTCGGCACGGCATCAAATCGGAAGCCCGATACTCCACGGTCCAGCCAGAAGCGAACCGTATCGAACATGGCTTTCTCAACCTCTGGATTTCGCCAGTTCAGATCCGGTTGCTGCTTGTAGAACTCGTGATAGTAAAACTGCTTCGTCCTCGGATCGTACTGCCACGCAGAACCGCCAAATCCGCTGATCCAATTATTAGGTGGTATCGGCTTTCCATCCGCCGTATATCCCTTCGGATCTTGCCAGATAAACCAATCGCGCTTCGGATTTGTCCTCGAACTCGCCGACTCCAAAAACCACTTATGCTGATCCGAAGTATGGTTCATCACCATATCCATAATGACGCGGATGTGACGAGTCTTCGCCTCCGCCACCATCCGGTCGAAGTCCGCAAGCGTGCCATACTGCGGATCGATATTCTCGTAGTCGGAGATATCGTAGCCAAAGTCGACTAGCGGAGACGGATACACCGGGGTCAACCAAATTGCGCCAATATCCAGCGACTGCAAGTAGCCGAGCCGCTCCGTAATTCCATTCAGATCGCCGAGCCCGTCGCCGTTAGAATCCTGAAAGCTGCGCGGATAGATCTCGTAGAACACCGCATGCTTCCACCACGGATCATTGCCGGATTGCGCCCCCTGGCCGTGCCCTGCAACCTCGTGAGCAACCGGCACCGCAGGAGCATTCGCCATCTGGCCATGCGCCGCAGCGAAAGTCGCTCCACACAGCGCGGCTGCCACAAGCATCGTCTCCAAGCTCTTCGCGAACCTGCCGGGCATCTCTAGTCTGTAGTGCTTACGACTCATCGAGGCTCCCATAGACACATGCCCTCAACAGCAGACAGAAACGCCGCATTGGCAGCGGTCGCAAAACGTGAAACGATCATCCACCACGCGAGTAGCCGTTAGAACGGTATATCGTCGTCCGTGATCCCTACATCCGCATAGTCGGACTGACTCGCAGGCGTACGCTGATCGAAGCTCGCCGTGTTGCTGCTGCTCTTGGAGTAGCCACCAGGAGCGCTGCCGCCTTCAGACTTCCCACCCAGCAGGGTCAGCTCATTGCACAGAATCTCTGTCTTGTACTTCTTCTCGCCACTGGTCTTATCGTCCCAGGACCGGGTCTGAATCTTGCCCTCAATCAGGATCTGCGAGCCTTTTTTGACATAATCGCGCACGATCTCGGCAGTGCGCTGGAAGCAGACGATATTGTGCCACTCCGTCTTATCGGCCCAGTTGCCCTGAGCGTCCTTCTGCCGGTCGGCCGTAGCGAGAGAGAAGCTGGCGACGGTCATCCCGCCTGCGGTGGAACGAATCTCGGGGTCCTTGCCGACGTTGCCGAGAAGAAAGACTTTATTGACGCCTTTTGCCATGTGAAAACTCCGGTCTATGCAGGTTTGCAACGTTGAGAATAGCAGATAGAGCGCTGTGCTTGGCGGAGCGGGCGGATTGCCTTACAGGGAATACCATCCGGCTCAGCGCCGCAAATCCCCAAAGATCTTCAACGCTGCCAGCAACAGAGTAAGGAAGCCCGTAGGAAGACACCCCATCGCCAACATCAGCGACAGCCAGCCCATGTTCGTATGCGGCCCCTGGTGGCGTGTGATCCCCCCAAAGCTCGTAAAAATAAGCGCCGCCGCAATCACCCCAACGCCGAAGATGATCAGGCCGGTACGAAGCAGTTTGCGTGTGTCTGGCTGCAGATAGAAGCGATTCGCCATCAATGAATCAGCGCCTGCATCGCATAGACGATGACGCCCGTGATCGACACATAAAGCCAGATCGGGAAGGTATAGCGGGCCAGCTTCTTATGAGCAGGGAAGCGCCCCGTCAGCGAAAGGAAGAACGTAATCAGAATCATCGGCAACGCGACGATCGAGAGCACAACATGCGACGCCAGCAGCTTCCAGTAGAAGGGCCACCACGGACTTAGCCGATTGAAGTGCGTCTCCCCATGCAGCGTAAAGTTCGTCAGGTACGAGACCAGAAAGATAGTCGAGAAAAAAAACGCGGTAAACATCGCCGCACGATGCTGCGCAATCCGCCGCGACCGGATATACCCAAACCCGATAAGCAGCGCAATCGTGCACAGTCCGTTCAGCACGGCATTCAGCAAGGGAAGCGAGCGCAGATGAGCGCCTGTCACATCAAGCGGCGCGTGGAAGTAAACCAGGTAGCAGATCAGCGCGCTTGCCGCCGCACTGACAACAATAATGGTGGCGATGATCGACGGTGGCGTCCGGATGTTCGTGCTGCGCAGAGAGTCTTGCATTTAGAAGAGGAGGCGTCCTTTCGCATCAAGCATCATGGCGGCCAATAGGAGCGGCAGATAGATCACCGAGACCCGCAGCAGATCGCGAGCATACCGGTGAGAGATCTCCGACCCCGGATCGCGAACAATTCTTGCAAACCGCACCGTAAACCAGAGATAGCCTAGGCCAAGCACACCCGCCGAAACCGTATACAGGTTCCCCGTCACATGCAGAGCACTCGGCCACAGGCTCACCGGAATCATCAGAACCGCATAAAAGAGAGCCTGCACCACGCTGCTCTGCGCGGCATATCTCGTATTCGGCAGGTTGGCCGTCAGCCGGATGCCGCCACGTGCATAGTCCTCGCGATACATCCATCCGATTGCCATGAAGTGTGGAAACTGCCAGACAAAAAGAATGGCAAACAGCGCCACCCCGGGCCACTCGATCACACCGCGCGCAGCCGTCCAGCCGATCAACGGCGGCAGCGCCCCCGGAAATGCCCCAATAAACGTATTGATCGTTGTCGCCCGCTTCAGTGGAGTGTAGATCCCCACATAGCCAATCGCGGTCAGCAGCGTCAGCGTTCCCGTCAGCAGGTTCGTCGCCCACGCAAGATACAGCGAACCCAGAAAAGTAGCCGCAAACCCAAGCAGCAGCCCATGCGTCAGCGATATCCGACCCGCAGCCATCGGACGATCCGCCGTGCGCCGCATCAGGCCATCGCTCTTTCGCTCCATGGCCTGGTTCAAAGCGCTCGAACCGCATGTAACCACAGCAATCCCCACCAGCGCCGCCAGGCTGCTCAGATGAAAGGGGCTTATCCCACTGCGTAGGCAGCCAAGGTAGAACCCCGCTCCCGCCGTAATCAAGACCATCGTGGAGATCCGCAGCTTGAACAACACCGCGTAGTCGGCCATCAGCGAATGTGTCTTCGCGGGCGCAAGCACGTGATCGGTTGTCGCGGAGGTAGCCACGTCATCAAGTGTATCGCGTCAGCCGCCGATAACGTCCAATCGTCCCACCCACCACCTCAAGGCTTCGGACGCAGACGCCGCAGCAACGCCTCTGCGCTAGCCTCGGTATTCACCACATCTTCCTTCGTCAACCACGCCCGTCGCAGCTGCGTAATCCCATACCGCATCTGGTCCAGCTCTTCCGTAGCGTGCGCGTCCGTATCCACCACAATCTTGCATCCATGCTGCTTCGCCAGCTTCAGGTGCAGATCGTTCAAATCCGCACGCGCCGGGCTGGCGTTATGCTCCACCGCCACTCCCAGCTCAGCCGCCCGTCGCAGAATTGCATCCATATCAATCGCATACGCCTCGCGCCCCAGCACCTTCCGCCCCGTTGGATGCCCCAGGATCCGCACATGCGGATTCTCCAGCGCCCGCAGCACCCGCGCCGTCATCTCCTCCATCGGCTGCGAAAAGTGGCTATGCACGCTGGCCACAACAATATCCATCTCCGCCAGCGTCGAGTCCTCAAGATCCAGCGCCCCATCCACCAGGATGTCCACCTCAATCCCCGCCAGCACTCGGATCCGCCCGCCATGCTCCCGCTGCATCTCCGCATCCACCTCGCGAATCCGCCTCACATGCTCCAGCGCCCGCGCATCGTCCATGCCGTTCGTCATCGCCAGATCCTTACTATGGTCCGTAATCGCAATGTAGCCCAAACCCCTCGCCAGCGCCGCCTCCGCCATCGCACGAATCGTATCCCGCCCATCCGTCGCCTCGGTGTGCATATGCAGGTCGCCGCGAATATCGTCCAGCGTAATCAGCCGGGGAAGCGTGCGCGCCGCAGCCGCCTCAATCTCCCCGCAGTTCTCGCGCAGCTCCGGTGGAATGTACTCCATCTCCAGCGCCTCGTAGATCTCCGCCTCCGAAGCCGCCGCCACGATCACGTTATCTTCCAGCCGCAGCAGCGCATACTCACTCAGCGTAAGCCCGCGCTTAATCGCCCTCTGCCGCAGCGCCACGTTATGCATCTTGCTTCCGGTGAAGTATTGCAGCGCCGCCCCATAGCTCGCCCTCGGCAGCAGCCGCACGTCCACCTGCAGATTGTTCCGCAACGTAAAACTAACCTTGTTTTGCCCCTTTGCAATCAGCTTATCGATCAGCGGCAGCCCCGCCACATGCTCTACCGCCGCGCTCACCACATCGGCCTCGCAAGCAGGCCCCGTCGCCAGCAGATCGAGATCTCCCACCGTCTCCCGCCCACGCCGCAGACTCCCCGCCGGCGTCACCTCATCGATCCCCGGAAACGCCAGTATCAGCGCGCTGATCGTATCCGCATATCCCCTCGCCTTATCAATCCGAAACCGGCTCGAATTCTTCCGGTGGTCCTCAATCCCCTTCAACAGCTTCACCGTAAATTTGTCGCCCATCCGCGGCAACTTCGCCAGGTGCCCAGCCTTCGCCGCAGCCTCCAGCCCGTCGATATCGCACACCTGAAGCGCCGACCACACCAGCGCCACCGTCTTCGGCCCCATCCCCGGCAGCCGCAGCAACTCCAACATCGTAGGTCTGTACTTCTGCAGAAGCTCTTCGCGAAGCGGTATCGCTCCTGTCGTCAGCAGCGCCACAATATTCGCGGCCATGCCCTTGCCGATCCCCGCAATCGCAAGCAGCTGCTTCGGCTCATCCACCAGCGTAGCCAGCTGCGTCGTCTGCTGCTCCACCGCCTCCGCCGCCCGTCTATACGAGCGGATACGAAACGGATCAGCGCCATCGATCTCAAGAAGAGCTGCAGTCTCGTCCAGCAGGCGTGCTATCGAAATATTATCCATTGGGGGAGTTCAGAACGTGCGTCAAATCACCGAGCCAGCAAACAAAACACTGGCCAGGAGGTCCTGAAACCAGATTACACGGTGCAGTGTGAAAACTCAGCCCGTCACCACTGCACCTTATCCAAACAAGCGAACCAGCACTCAGGAAGCCGCAGCCTCAGAAGAAGCAACTTCCTTCAGGCGAGCCACCTGGTCCGCCTGCGGTCCCTTATCGCCTTGGATAATATCGAACTCCACCTCGTCACCTTCCTTCAGGCTCTTATACCCCTCGCGCTGAATCGAGCTGTAATGGACGAACACGTCCGCTCCACCATCCCGGCCTAGAAAGCCGTACCCTTTTGCATTGTTAAACCACTTCACTGTGCCTTTGTATTGTGCCACTGGAGCAACTCCCTTTTTCGATCTCTTACGCAGGACCTGGCCCATACAACATGCAGCAAGGAAACCCGAAGTTATCTACTGCATAACCTCTGTGACGCAAAACGCAAGGTGAGAGTTTTCTATGATCGAAGGGAGTTGTTTTTTTTCACAGTTTTGTTGCTTCTATCGCGATTTTGTTGATGTTATGGTCGCCACCTTGCTGTGTCGCCCACCGAACAATCTTCCAGGCAACACGTGCGCAGCCATGCGCATCGTCAGCTAAGCTGAACCTCCGCTAGAGCCGCCCCTCGCGTCGCGCAGCGTCGTATAGCATCAATCCAATCAACGTCTTGCCATCGTGAATCTTGTTCGCCTTCACCAGTCCCAGCGCCTCCGACAGCGGCATCCGAAAGACCTCGATCTTCTCATCCGGCTCCGGCGTCGCCACACCCTCGCGTATATCCCGCGCCAGGTAGATCTGCATCCACTCCCCCAGAAATCCCGGACTCGCAAAGTACTTCGTCAGCAGCTTCCAACGCTTCGCCCGGTAGCCCGTCTCTTCAATCATCTCGCGCTTCGCCGCAGCCAGTGGAGCCTCATTCGGTTCCACCCGCCCGGCCGGAAGCTCGATCAAAAACTGACCCGTAGCATGTCGATATTGACGCTCCAAAATAACGTCGGGATCCTTCGGGTTCTTCGACTCATCCACCGCCAGCACCACGATCGATCCGTTGTGACGAATCACATCGCGCGTATTCACATGGCCCCCCGGCTCCTCCACCTTATCGGTGAACACCGAGAAGACCTTCCCCTTATACGAAAGCTTCGACGAGATCAGCCGCGGCTTCGCGGACGACTTTTTATTCAGCGTTTGAACTTTGGATAGATTAGACTTCGGGGCGGTTACTCTCTTTATCGGGGCAGCCATAAGGCTAAATTATCATCCTGCATCTAGACTTGTGTCATGGGCATCCAACGGTATGCACAGAAAAATGCAATGCAGGGCTGCGTCCAGCGTCTCCACAGCCGGCACGGAAGCGTATTAGCAACAAAGAACAAGGAAATCTCTCTGTAAAGTAAGGGGTCTGGCCTGTAATGAGCGTAGAGTGTTTTCCCATCACGGTGTTGCCGCACGTCTCGCAGATCTACCGCGACTACCTCGCCATGGCCGACAGCCCCGAATCAGCCCCAGTCCGCACTTGGTACGGCGCCCCACCCTTCGCAGGCGGATGGATCTCTAAAGCCAAGCCCGAGACCGTTAGCCCAACTCACGCCAACGCCCTCGCCGACCTCCTACATCAGCAAGCCGTGAACTTCAACTCCGGCGAAGCCGCCCTCGCAAACATCCAAAAGCTGCGCTCCGGGGCTCGAGCCGTCGTCACTGGCCAGCAGGTCGTTCTCTTCGGCGGTCCGCTCCTCACCATCCTCAAGGCCGCAACCGCCATCGCCCGCGCAAAAGAGGCTACCACCGCCACTGGCATAGACCACGTCCCCGTCTTCTGGATGGCCACTGAAGATCACGATCTCGAAGAGGTCGATCAGGTCTCGCTCCTCAGTAAACAAGGTGTTGAAACCCTCCGCGCCCACCTCAAAGTCGCACATGCCGTTCCCGTAGGCGGAGTCGTCCCCGGCCCCGAACTCGCATCCGTACTCGACCACGCCGCCGAACTCCTCGAATACGCCCCCATCAGCGAGTGGCTGCGCGAGTGTTACCTGCCACACAACGAGGCCCACCCCACGCTCGCCCTCGCCTTTGGCCGCCTCATAGCAAAGATCTTCGCCGACCAGGGCCTCATCGTCATGGACGCCGCCTCCCGCGACTTCCACGCCCTCGGCGCCTCCACCCTCCGCTACGCAATCGAATACGCCGCACCCCTGCAACAAGCCCTCATCGCCCGCAGCAGCGAGCTCGTAGAGGCTGGCTACCACGCCCAGGTGCTCGTAGCTCCCGGCAGCTCCATGCTCTTCCTCCTCGACGAGGCCACCGGCGAGCGCGTAGCCCTCCGCCAGCTAGCCGACGCCCAGGCTGATACCGATGCCGGACCGCAATGGAAGGCCGGAGGCCGCACCTACTCCACCCCCGACCTTCTCGCCATCCTCGAATCCACGCCCGAGCGCCTCAGCCCCAACGCCCTCCTGCGCCCCGTCTTTCAAGACACCCTCCTTCCCACCGCCGCCTACGTAGGCGGCCCCGCCGAAATTGCCTACTTCGCCCAGAGCGCCGTCCTCTATCAGGCAATCCTCGGCCGCATCACCCCCGTCCTGCCCCGCCTCACCGCCACCCTGCTCGAACCCGCCATCGCCACCGTCATGGACAAGGACGAGATCCAGCTACCCGACGCCATGACCACGGCAGAGTCCCTCGCCCAGCGTCTCGGCGCCCGCGCCATGCCCATCGAGGCCAAGCGCAAACTCGCCGCCGTAGGCAACGCCCTCGAACAAGAGCTTTCCGCCCTCACCGACTATCTCGGCAACATGGACGCCTCGTTAGGCCGCGCAGCAACCGTCTCCGGCTCGAAGATGAACTATCAGATGAACCGCCTTCGCAGAATGGCCGCAACCTTCCAACTCCAGAAGGAAGCCAGCCTGCGCAAACACGCCGATGCGATCACGCTCAACGTCTTCCCCAACGGCCATCCGCAGGAGCGTCTCCTCGCCGGCGTCTGGTTCATGGCCCGCTACGGCGACGGCCTCATCGACCGCCTCGTCACCGTCGCAGCAAACCAGTGCCCCGGCCACGTCGTCGTGCGCCTCTAACCCCAGCCTCCAATCACAGGCAGTATCGACATCTAGCCTAAGGGTGAGGATGGATTGATAGAGAAAGTGTCTCTTTGAGCGCTAGCATCGGCGGGATAGAGATTCGCAGACGTCCGGGGATCATCACAGCAGTGCTGACCGATCTAGAAAGCGTCATCCTGAGCGGAGCCTTCGCAGTTTCATCGCGACAGGCGCAGCCGAAGGACCTGCCATACGTTTGACGTCCCAATACTCTTTCCTCATCTCGCACCACATCCGACCAGTTCCGCATCGTTCTACAGGTCGACACCACCAGAGAAGATATTAAAAAGATGATCCTGCCAGACGGGCCGTCTGGCAGGATCATCTGATGAGACCAGAAGCCATTCCTGACTTCCTTTATCCAAACAATGGTGTACTTCTCTTAGCCAAAAAGACGATACCAATGAGACCAATCGCAATCAGGTAGAAAGAGGGTGGCTCCGGGACCGCACTCGTATCTCCGATCTCTGTGATCGTCAAAGTGTCACCGGCGGTGTCAGTTATCTGGCTATAACCAATCTTAGGATCGTAATCAGCTCCGTCTTGATCAAAATATTCAAAATCGACCGATCCCGACGTCATGACGTAAGTTCCTGGAATAAAAACGGGTGATTGGATTGGACCTCCAAATACCGTAGGCCCATTTTCTAGAAAGTTGAAACTGTAGCTTGCGTCTTGCCAGCCGAAACCGAACTCGCCTGTGGGGGTGGGATTTGTGTATCGAGATTGGCGAAGTAAGGATCCATAAAATAGCCCACCTCATCCTGAGAAGGGCAATATCCACCCGAGCACAGGGATTGTGCTTGCAGGGTGGGTTGGTCTCCAATGCCCGGTCCCACAGGATTAGAGGATGTGGTTGGAATCGGAAGAGTCCAGGAGAGAGAACTGATATCGCCTCCGTAGGGAGCATAGATCGGAGCGTGATTCAAAGTCAGAGTGAAGAGATAGAGCGGGTCGGCATAGGCAGAGGATGTGAGGACAAACGCGGCAACAACAGAAGCGATTCTGAGTCCGCGTACGAGTTGGCGTATCAGGGCAACTGATTTGATCGGCATGCGCGGAATTCTACACGTGACGAATAGCTATCTATTGTTACAAATCAACTTCCCCGCGAGCATTGGGTTCGTCCGGCGGGATAAAGCCAATCCGCTTAGAACTATTTAGAATAAGCAAGTGAGGTAAGTTCCATGGGATTGAGCGACCAGCCTTTTGAAGTCATGTGTCCAGACTGCGGCGCCATGCTGAAGATCGACCCCGTAACCCGATCGATCATCGCGCACACGTCCGCTCCAAAGAAGAAGATGTTCGAAGACTTCGGCGAAGCCGCCAAGGCCCTCCGCGACGCCGACGCCCGCCGCGACTCCATCTTCCAGCAGTCCGTAGACGCCCAGAAGAACAAGGACGATGTCATGGCAAAGAAGTTCGCCGAAGCCGTCAAAAAGGCCAAGGAGACTCCGCTCACCGACCGCCCCCTCCGCGACTTCGACCTGGACTAAACGCTGTCGAAAATAAACATGAAAATGGTGGCGTAGTTCAAGCACCCCAAAAAGCGGCCAGCAACGAACCACGCCCACCACACAATTCACCACGAACTCACCAGCTAATTACCACGCCCGCACACCGTTTTTTGCAAAAACCCCAGCAAAAACACCCCTCCACCACAACAGGAAAAATCCGCAAAAAACCACCCTCAAATCCTCCAGCAACTGCCGCTCCACCACCCAACCGGCCTAACCCACGTATCACGGTAAACTGAAGAAATGCCACCAATCCTCAATGCGCAAGGTCTAACCAAAGCCTTCGGCGCAACCCCTTTGTTTCGAGAGATTTCCTTCACCGTATCCGACGGCGACCGCATCGGCCTCATCGGCCCGAACGGCGCTGGCAAGAGCACACTCCTCAAAGTCCTCGCTGGCGACGAAGACGCTGACGCCGGCGACGTCGCCATCCGCAAGCGCGCCCGCGTCGGCTATGTGCAACAAGAATCAACCTTTGCGTCCGGACAGACCGTCCGCGCCGTCCTCGAAGCCGCCCTCGTCCGAGCCAAAGTCGCCGAAGGTGAACACGAAGGCCGCCTCCGCGAAACCTCCGGCCGAACCGGCTTTCCCGACCTCAACGCCGAAGCCTCCAGCCTCTCCGGAGGCTGGCGCAAACGCCTCGCCATCGCCGAAGCCGTCGTCACCCATCCCGACGTTCTTCTCCTGGATGAACCCACAAACCACCTGGATCTAGCGGGGATTGCGTGGTTAGAGGAGCTTTTGAATGAGGGTAGTTTTGCTTGCGTCCTTATTAGCCATGATCGTTATTTTCTTGAGAATGTTGCGACAGAGATAGTTGAACTGAACCGCGTCTACGCCGAAGGTCTCCTGCGCGTCAAAGGAACTTACTCCAAGTTCATCGAGGGCAAGCAGCAGTACATGGAAGCCCAATCCAAACTGCAGGATGCATTGAAAAACCGCGTAAAGATTGAGGTTGACTGGCTTCGCAGAGGTCCCAAAGCCCGCAGCACCAAGGCCAAAGCGCGAATCGACAACGCACAGGATCTGATCGGTCAGCTCAAAGAAGTAAACTCCCGTGTGCAGACCGCAAGCGCAGGAATCGATTTTTCCGCCACCGACCGACAGACTAAACGCCTTGTGGAACTGGAGAATGTCGCCGTCGTTTTGGGCGATCGCAAGATCGTCGAAGGCCTGAACTTCCTGGTCACTTCAGGCATGCGCGTCGGACTAGTCGGTCCGAATGGAAGCGGCAAGACAACGCTCCTTCGTCTCCTCACAGGAGAACTTGAGCCGACAGAAGGAACGATAAAGAAGGCGTCTTCCTTGAAGATTGTCTACTTCAGCCAGATGCGTGAGCTTGAAGAAGGCGTAACGCTGCGCCGCGCGCTCGCACCCGACTCTGACTCCGTCGTCTACCAGGGCAGAGTGGTGCACGTAGCAAGTTATGCGACGAAGTTTCTATTCACCAGCGAGCAGTTGAATCAACCTGTCGAGAGGCTAAGCGGAGGAGAAAGGGCGCGTGTACTCATCGCGAAACTCATGCTCGAACCCGCGGATCTACTGCTCCTCGACGAGCCGACGAACGATCTCGACATTGCGACGCTCGAGATCCTGGAGGAGAGCCTGCTCGAGTACACAGGCGCATTGGTGCTCGTGACCCACGATCGTTACATGCTCGATCGCGTATCGACGATCGTGCTTGGACTCGACGGAAGAGGTAGTTCAGAGAGGTTTTCGGACTACTCCCAGTGGGAGCAGTGGCGGTGCGTCAAGATAGAAGAGGCCATTACGCCAGGAGCGACAGGGAAGGCTGTGGAACCTGCAGTCGCGATCAATGGAAGTTCTGGAAAGAAGAAGCTCTCTTATCTCGAAGCGCGTGAATTTGCTGGTATTGAAGCGTCAGTTGACGCAGCCGAGGAGCGCCTACAGGCGGCGAGGGAAGCGATCGATGATCCTGCTGTGGCTATCGACGCAGCGCGGCTGAGTGCGGCATTGGCGGAGATGGAGTCCGCGCAGGAAGCCGCAGACCTGCTTTATGCGCGCTGGGCCGAGCTTACGGATAAAGCTGGATAGACGCGAATCGCTACGAAACTCATTTCAAGATATGCTGCTGAAACGATGAAAAATCTGATTTGTGGCCTTGCAATGGGGTTCGTAGCGGCGTCGTCTTCTCTCGCGCAGAGTCCTGCGTCAAAACAGATCGTGCTTCACGCGGCGCGGATGTTGGACGTGGCGGGTGGACGTATGGTGACACCGGGTGAGGTGCTGGTGGAAGGCGAGAGGATCGTTGCTGCTGGCGCTCATGTAGACAGGCCGGTAGGGGCCGAGGTCATTGATCTTGGAGACGTGACTCTCATGCCCGGGCTCATCGATGCGCATGTGCATCTGTTCCTGCATCCAGGTGCCGAGGATTTGCAGACCGTGCAGGAAAGCGTGCCGGAGAGAACTCTGATCGCTGCTGGCGCTGCGAAGGCCGATCTGATGGCGGGCTTTACCGCCGAACGCGATATGGGGAGTGAGGGTGCGGGATGCGCGGATGTCGCGGTGCGAAACGCCATCAACTCGGGTCTCATTGCAGGGCCGCGGATGCGCATGAGCTGTAATGCGATTGACCTGACCGGCGGGCACGAGGATGCGATTGGATATAACCCGGCGCAGAAGGTGCTCTCGAATGCGGACTACGCTGATTCGAGTGAGCAGATTGTGAAGGTGATCCGCGAACAGCGCAAGGATGGAGCGGACTTCACAAAGATCTACGAGACGGGACGTGATTCATTCAAAGATGGAGTGTTTAAAACGCCGTACCAGTACACGGAGGAGGAACTGGCGGCTGGGGTGAAGGAGGCGGCGCGTACGGGGGGTGGGGTTGGGTCGGGACGCGGTGTGGCGGTACATGCTACGGGAGAGCCGGGGACAGGGTATGCGGTGGCGGCGGGTGTGGCTTCGGTGGATCATGCGTACCAGTTGAGCGAGGCAACGATGCGGGCGATGAAGGAGAAGCAGATCTATGCTGTGCCTACGTTTGCCATCGCCGAGTACTTTGCCGACCACGCTGCGACTCCTGCGAGGGCAGAGCGGGAGCGTGCGGAGCAGGCGTATCACGCGGCGGAGTTCAGGAAGCAGCTTGCTGCTGGAGTGCCGATGGCAGTGGGGAGCGATGTTGGTCCGTTTCCACATGGGACGCAGGCGCGAGAGCTGGAGCTGATGGTGCAGTATGGGATGAAGCCGGTCGCGGTGCTTCAAGCCGATCTGTTGAACGGGGCGAAGCTGCTCGGTTGGGGCGGTCAGATCGGCGAGTTGAAGGCCAGCTACTACGCCGATGTAATTGCCGTGTCCGGAAACCCACTCGAAGATATCTCAGCGGTGACGAAGGTTGGTTTTGTGATGAAGGGCGGCGTGATCTATCGCCGCCCGTGACGGACTATTTTGGTGACCACTGCTCATCGGCGGATGGGCCGTAGAGGGCGGGGACGGGGATATCGTTGAGGCGGAGGTAGACGCCGAGTTGCGCGGTGTGATGGATGAGGTGGTCGAAGCACATCTGCCGGAAGGTGAGAGAACGTGGGTTGTTCGAGATGATGTGCTCGCCGAAGCCAAACTTCCAGAGAGCGGAGAGGTGCTCGTCGCTGGAGGCAGCGATAGCGGCGCGGCATTTGGCTGAGATCTCGTCGAGTTGTTTGAGCGCGTTCTCCCTGGTGGTGAACTCCAGCGACATATGGGGACGTTTGGATGTGGCCATGTCCATGCCGTCGTCCTCCATGATGTAGTAGCCGAACATCAGGAGGGTGGCACAGTGCATGGCGAGTTTGCCGAGGGGCATGGACTTGTCGTGACATTTCCAATCGTTCTTGTTCTCCGGAACGCGCTCGAGGGTGCGGCGGGTGTTGGAGACCTCGGTGTCGTAGTCCTGAAGAAGGATTTCAGCGATGCTCATAGAAGCTCCTTTTGGTTCAAGATCAAACGATGGATCTGTTACATAAGTATGAAATGACATTTCATGAGACGGATTACAGCCCTGTGGTGTTGTAGCCGCAGTCGACGAAGGTGATCTCGCCAGTGATGCCGCTGGCGAGGTCGGAGACGAGGAAGAGTGCGGCGTTTCCTACTTCGAGCGCGTCGACGTTGCGGTGGAGCGGTGCGCGTTCTTCTACGGCGTTGAGGATTTTGGTGAAGTCGCCGATGCCGCGAGCGGCCAGGGTCTTGATGGGGCCGGCGGAGATGGCGTTGACGCGGATCTTCTTTGTGCCGAGGTCGGAGGCGAGGTAGCGGACCGCGGCTTCGAGCGCGGCTTTGGCTACGCCCATGATGTTGTAGTTGGGGAAGACCTTGTCCGCACCGTAGTAGGTGAGGGTGAGGATGGAGCCCCCCTCGGCCATGAGAGGCTCCGCGGCGCGAGCGAGGGCGATGAGGGAGTAAGCGCTGATGTCGTGCGCGACGCGGAAGTCGTCGCGTGTGGTCTGGAGCACGGTGTTCTTGATGTTGGGCGCGAAGCCGATGGAGTGGACGAGGATATCGAGCTTGCCGTAGGTAGCCTTTAGCAGTTCGAAGACAGAGTCGATGTCGGCATCGATGGAGACGTCGCAGCGAAAGATTTTGGTGCCGGGGAGGTCGGCGGTGAGCTCTTCGGCTTCGCGCTGGAGGCGCTCATTCTGGTAGCAGATGGCGAGGGTGGCGCCGGCTTCGGAGAGCTTCTGGGCGATGCCCCAGGCGATGCTGCGCTTGTTGGCAAGGCCGAAGACGACGGCTACTTTGCCTTTGAGATCGATCATAGTGATTGGTGTCTCCTGTTCTTGACGCACGTTCGAGGATATCAGCGGAAGGTGGGGTCTGAGTAGATGAACTGGTCTCGCTTCGTTCGATAACTCATCTGCTTCTTGCGAGAGGGTGAAGGCCAGCCGTTTGTTGTGGCTCTTCGGCGAGCGAAGACCTGCGGGAGCGGAAGTGTTCTATGCTGGGTGCGCAGCTAAGGAGACGAATTGCATGTCGGAGTTTTCACGGAGACGGTTTTTGCAGACGAGCGGTGGGTCGGCGATGGCAGCGGTATTGCCCGGGGCTAGGATGTTGGGACAGGAGCAGGCTGCGCAACCGGTGGCAGGTGGGGATCGGGTGCGGTTTGCGAGCATTGGAGTGGGGATCCAGGGGTCGTCGCTCCTAAGGGCGGCGGTAACGCTGCCTCAGGCGCAGTGTGTGGCGGCGTGCGATCTGTATGACGGGCGGCATACGCTGGCGAAGGAGATTGCCGGGGCGGGAATCAAGACGACGCGGCGGTATCAGGAGATTCTGGACGATAAGAATATCGAGGCTGTGATTGTGGCGGTACCGGATCACTGGCATAAGCAGATTACGGTGGACGCGATTCGTGCGGGGAAGGATGTGCACTGCGAGAAGCCGATGGCGCACACCATTGGCGAAGGCGAAGAGATGGTCGCGGTGGTGAAGAGCAGCAAGAATTTTGTGCAGGTGGGGTCGCAGAGGGTGAGTTCGAAGGTGTTTGGGAAGGCGAAGGAGTTGTACGATAGCGGGGCGATTGGCGAGGTGCATCAGGTGGAGTTGCAGTTGGGGCGGAACTCGCCGGGTGGGGCGTGGGTGTATCCGCCGCCGCTGGATCTATCGCCGGAGACGCTGGACTGGATGACATGGCAGGGGACCGTACCGAAGAAGGCGTTCGATCCGATTGCGTTTGCGCGGTGGAGAGCGTTTCGTGAGTACGGGACGGGGATGGCGGGCGACCTGATGGTGCATCTGCTGACCGGGATGCAGTTTGTGACCGGCATCAACGCATTTCCGGATAAGGCGTATTCGATGGGAGGGATCTATCGGTGGAAGGATGGGCGGAATATGCCGGACCTGATGGTGACTTCGTTTGAGTATGGGAGTGTTGCGGTGACGGTGCGGCTGACGCTAGGGACGGAGACGCCGGAGATGACGCGGATCATGGGACCGAAGGGCGTGATTGAGATTTCGAATTCTAACCAGGTGACGCTTATTCCGGAGCTTGGGGTGGATCGGTCGCCGGCGTATGGGATCAATGGGTTTCCGTCGGCGATGCATGCGGCGTATGAGAAGCAGTGGCATGCGGAGCACGATGCGTTTCTGGCAGAGCATCCGCTGGATGACACGATGAGCTGGAGGGGGCCTTCGTGGGACGACTTGCGACCACACCTAGCGACGTTCTTCGATGCGGTGCGCTCGCGGAAGCCGGTCGTGGAGGATGTTGTGTTTGGGCATCACGCGGCGGCGGCGTGCCACATGGCGAATGCTTCTTACTTTGAGAATAAGGTGGTCTTGAAGAAGGCTTAGGCGGTGAGCCAGTCGTACTGCTCTTCGGTGAGGGGTACGACCGAGAGGCGAAACTGGCGGAACATGATGGAGTCTTTGAAGATGGCGGCGGTGCGGATGGCGTCGAGGGGTTTCTCTGTCTTGAGGCGCTTGACGGGCTTGATGCGGACCTGCGGATTTTTGGGGTCGGCGGCGTCGACCGAGACTACCTTGGCGGTGCCGATGGCGGCCTTGCCGATATTGGAGTGGTAGATGACGAGCTTCTCGCCCTTCTTCATGCCGCGGAGGTAGAGGAGGGCCTGGTTGTTGGAGATGCCGTCCCAGGTGGTCTCGCCGTCGCGCTCGAGGTCTTCGAAGGAGTATTTGTTGGGTTCGGTCTTCAGCAGGTACGGCATCGTGTTATCTCCTTCGATTGGTGGTATCCCCCACCCTGGCGTTATTGTGTCAAAGTCTTCAAAAGATATGACTTAGGTCTGTACTTCGGTAGGACTTCGATGCAAAAAGTCCTGTTTTTCGTGGGTGCAAGTGGTAAAGTCTTGATTTATTTGGGGATAGATGACGGATATCTTTTCGGTATTAATATTACCATTTTGCCCCCTATTAACAGTATATCTGGATGCGGGAGGTTCTACGTCACGGGTATCTTGTTTTGAATGAGTTATTTATGAGGGTCGGGGCTTGACAGGTTTGTGGATGCGGTTTAGCTGCATCAGGTGCCGCCTCTGACAATCAATTTGCCGTGCTTTGGGCTCATTGGCACCAGACAAGAAGGCATACCCCAAGGGCTGAACCCCCATTCTGGGTGTGTTTGGAGGCCCAAGGCTAAAGCCTTGGTTACCCCAGAAGCAAAGGCGTTGAGATCTGAGGTAGTGTGGGCTATCACAAACGCAAAAGCCTTAGAAACATCAGGCAGCGTGGGCTATCTCAGAAGCAAAAGCCTTAGGTGTTCGACCTATAGAGGATGCGGAGATGGGTTGGATGTGGTGCGAGATAGGGAGAGAGTATTGGCACGTTGAGCTAGTGGCAGGTCCTTCGACTGCGCCTCTCGCGATGAGACTGCGAGAGGCTCCGCTCAGGATGACACCTTTTATATCAAATCCAGCACTGCTGGAGGATCTCCGGACGTCTGCGAATCTCTATCCCCCGATGCTCACGCTCAAAGAGACACTTTCACTATCAATCCATCACACGCTCAGGCTCTATGTCGATACCGCCTAGAACGAAGATTTTGATTGGAAAGGCAGTTAGCCGCCGAGGTCGATGAGGTTGACTTCGGCTACGGGCTGGCCGAGGAAGCTGGAGCCGAGGTGTTGGAACTTCTCTATGGAGTCGGTGGCGTAGAAGATGTAGGTGGGCTTGCGGGTGGTGTCGAGGGAGGGGAAGTGCTGGGCTACGAGGGCGGCGGTGGCGCGGGCGGTGGCGTCGGCGGAGTCGATGATGGTGAGGGGGTGGCCGATGGCGGCGAGGGTGCGGCGGATGGCGGGTTCGAGCAGGGGGTAGTGGGTGCAGCCGAGGAGGAGGGTCTGAGCTGCGGGGGCGGAGGTCAGGGCTTCGGTGAGGTAGATTTTGAGGACTTCGTCTGTGACGGGGTGGTTGGTCCAGCCCTCTTCGACCAGGGGGACGAGGAGGGGGCAGGCTTTTTCGGAGGCTTCGAGGCCGAGGGCGTTGAGGGCGTGGGTGTAGGCGTGGGATTGGACGGTGGCGGAGGTGGCGAGGACGAGGACGTGGTGGGCTGCGTTGGATGGCGGCGCCTCACCCACCTTAGCGACGATGAGACCGTCGCGAAGATGGGGCACCCGGTCTTGTGATGGGTCGAGATGTTTGCCTGTGGCGAGGGCGGCATGGGCTCCGGGCTGGACGACGCCGATGACGGGGATGGGGAGGGACTGCTGGATCTCCGGGAGGGCCATGGCGGTGGCGGTGTTGCAGGCGATGACGAGGAGTTCGGCTCCTTGTTCGTGGAGAAACTTGGCGCTGGAGACGGCGTAGCGGGCGATGGTCTCGTGGGATTTGGAGCCGTAGGGGAGACGGGCGGTGTCGCCGAGGTAGATGTAGTGGGCGCCGGGGATGAGCGGGAGGAGGGAGCGGAGGACGGTGAGGCCGCCGAAGCCGGAGTCGAAGACGCCGATGGTGGGGGAGTGGGTCTTCGTGGGCTGGGACATGATTTTGGGTACGTTCGTTTGGGGCGTTGAAATGGTCATTGGCCTATGGCTGGAGTTTACGGCTGAGTCGATGGTCGAAGTTTAGGTCTGCAGTCTATGTCTTAGTTACGGCGGCTGAGTTATGGCTGGGTTGGGTCTTCGGTTGGGGGCTCGGCCTTGGTGGTGGTGTCGGTGGCGGTGTAGGTGTGGAGAAGGTCGGCGTGGCCGGCGAGGGTCTCGCGGGGCTGGCCGTCGACGAGGAAGCGGATCTGGGCGATGCGGGGCAGGGCGGCGTGGAGGGTGCCGATGATCGATTGCAGGGTGAGGGCTTCGACCTGGATGCCGGAGGGGTGGGCGTTGGCGAAGGCTCCGTGGAGGTTGACGACGGCGAGCTGGGCGGGGGACTGGTCGTTGGTGGCGGGGTGGGGCGGGGTTGTGGTGGGGGGGGCGGGGGGGGAGGCGGCGGGGGCTGGGGGGGGGGGGGGGGGGGGGGGGGGGGGGGGGGGGGGGGGGGGGGGGGAGGGGGGGGGGGGGGGGGTGGGGGGGGGGGGGGGGGGGGGGGGGAGGGTGGAGATGGATTGGGCGAGGGTCTCGATGGGGGAGAGGATGTCGGGGCGCAGGCCGGTGCGGGTGGTGGTTTCGGCGAGCGGGGCGATGGCCTGGT
>NZ_LMUR01000022.1:824125-824299 GCF_009765825.1 Granulicella sp. L60
AGGATGGCGCCGAGGAGGGACCAGAAGAGGATGCGCTGGTAGCGGGGGATCATCGGGCGGCTCCGCTGGTTGCGGCTGCGGCGGCGACGGCTGCGGAGCGGGCACGCCAGGTGGTGAGGGCCTGGGCGATGGCTTCGGCGATGTGCTGCTGGTAGGCGGGGTCGGTGACGGGGG
>NZ_LMUR01000022.1:824491-826257 GCF_009765825.1 Granulicella sp. L60
GGCGGCCTGGGCGGTGTCCCAGGGGATGGCGGCGTGGGGGGAGTCGGGGTCGTCGGGTGGGGTGAGGGTGGAGGTGATGATGTGGACGCCGGAGCCGCTGGAGGTGGCGTGGAGGATGAGGCAGGCGGTGGGGTGGGCGTGATTGGCGATGTCGGCGCGCTGGTCGGTGGTGAAGGGGACGGTGGGGTCGGCGTCGCGGGTGGAGATGACGGCGAAGCCACTGATGGAGAGGATGGCGCGGAGGCGGGTGGCGAAGGCCAGGGTGAAGGATTTCTCCGGGAGCTGGTCGGTGAGGTGGGCTCCGGGGTCGGGGCCGCCGTGGGCGGGGTCGAGGAGGATGGTGGTGCGGGGGGTGGGCTGCTGGGCTGGAAGGGGAGGAGAGACGGTGAGGCTTATGAGAAGCGTGAGAGCAAGACGTGCGGCGATTTGTTGGGTGGGGAGGATCAAGGGAGTGTTCGCGGGTTTGATTGTATATGGTGAGGCCGATGTGGGAGGACGGATTGGGACGGGTGATCGGCCGCTCGTCTGGCGGTTTGTTGTCAATGTCAGTCAAAACAGATGCAACGGCCAGATGGGAGAGGTATACCTTCCCACCCATCGCAAAGTGTGCGATGGATGGGGCACCCGAAGATCGGTGGCCGGTGAGGGAGAACGATTGGACGACCGAGGATGGTGGTCGGGGATCGCGAACGTCGGGTGATGTGGTGGTGCTGATGGGTTAGTCGAGGGCGTAGATGGCGAGGCCGCTGAGGAGTTTGGGGTAGAAATCGGTGGATTTTTGGGGCATGACGTCGCCGGAGAGGGAGATGTCGCGGAGCTGGTCGAGGGTGATGGGTTTGATGAGGAAGGCGATGTCGGCTTCGCCACTGGCGACGAGGGAGACGGCTTCGTCGGCTTCGCGGATGTAGCGGACGTTGCCGAGGCGGGTGATGGTCTCCTGGTCGAGGCCGAGGAGCTTGTCGAGGATGATGCGGTGGAGCTGGACGACGTCGAGTTGGGCCTGGCGGGGGGAGATGTCCTTGAGGGCGGCGGCGACGTCGGGTTTGGGGGTGAGGAGGTAGTTGCCGTCGCCGGTGGCGGCGAGGAAGGCGGTGCCTTTGGTGGCGGAGAGGATGGAGATGTGGGGGGTGGGGAGTTCTTTGATATCGAAGAAGGCGCTGGCGCGGGTGATGAAGTCGGGCGAACTGAAGCTGGGGATGCCGCTGACGACGCGGTGGGTAGGGAGGATGGTGATGCCGGGTGAGTCCATGTTGACGAAGGTCATCATCATGGCGGCCTCGGGGAAGGCGGGCTGGGGAAGGTGGCTTGGGCTCAGCTTTTCGTCTTCGTCGCGGGGCTGGTTGAGGGGGAGTTTCAGTTGGGCGGAGCGCTCTTTGGCGTAGGCGACGGAGGTCTCGTAGCGGTGGTGGCCGTCGGCGATGATGAGCTTTTTGTCGGCCATGGCGGTGAGGAGGAGATTGATGAGATGGGGGTCGGTAAGCTTCCAGACGCGGTGGACGACGTTGTACTCGTCGGTGATGGCGAGGTCGGCGGGCGAGGTCTCGTCGAAGATGAGTTTTTCGGCGGTGAAGGCGGGGTCGGAGTAGAGCATGTAGATCTGCTCGCAGTAGGCGCGGGTGGCCTTGAAGAGGGCGAGGCGGTCGGACTTGTGTTTGGGGAAGGTCTGCTCGTGGCGGTAGACGACCTTGTCGGCGTAGTCGTAGAGGTGGCCGAGGGCGATGAAGCCGCGGCGCTCGCGGACTTCGGAGGTGCCGGGGACGGTGTAG
>NZ_LMUR01000022.1:826306-839722 GCF_009765825.1 Granulicella sp. L60
GAGTAGCCGTAGATGGCGGGTTCGGACTCCTCGGCGAGGATGTGGTCTTTGCGCCAGGCGTTGAGGGTCTCGGCTGCGCGGGTGTAGACGTTGTGGGCTTTTTCGCCGACGGGGAGGAACTCCTGGGGCTCGGTGTCGTTGGGCTCGTGCTTGCCGAGGATGACGCGGATGAGGTTGTAGGGGCTGGCCTCGTAGTAACGCTGCTGCATGGCGGGGGTGATCTTGTCGTAGGGCTGAGTGACGACGTCTTCCATACTGACGCGGGCGGGGTCGTAACGGAGGGCGCGGAAGGGATAGATGCGGGCCATGCTGTTCGGTTTCTCCAGACAATTAGATATGAAGTGATTGTACGAGGTGGGATGTGAGGAGAGGGTAAAGGCAAGGTTTCATGATGTGACGGATGATGACATTAGGTAGGGGAGTGCATCCAATCTAAAAGAGTTGCGAGCGAGGCTGTGGGCATGCGAGAGATGTTGGCAAGATGCGTGATGGTGACGGGGCTGGGCGTGGCAGCGATTCTGATGCAGGGATGTAAGCAGAAGGTTGCGCCGGTCTCTGTGCAGCCGGTGGTTCGGACGGTGCCGCGTGCGCCGTTACCGCCGGACTTCGATGCGCCTTTGCCAGCGGAGGATCCGGATACATCACAGTCTGCCGCGGTACATAGACAACGGAGGGCCGCGCCGCAGCCGGTCCAACTGCCTGCGCCTGTGGTTCGTTTCGATGCGGAGGCGGCTGATGCGGTGCAGAGGAGACAGGACGCGAGGTTGTTGCAGCAGCAGGAGGCGGCCTCGCAGGCGCAGCAGAAGGAACTGAATCAGGTAGTGGATCGAAGTGTGAAGGCGCAGCAGCAGATGGAGGCGGAGCCGAGGATTCAGGATGCACCGACGGGAGGCTTTGCTCCGGTACCGGAGGGTCCGCGGATACAGGATGCGCCGGGGCCGGCACAGACGCTGCCGCATCAGCCGGGACAAGAGGAGGAAGATGAGCCTCGCATACAGGATGCTCCGGGACCGGCACAGACGCAGCCCACGCCTCCTCCGTCGCAGCCAGCACCACCGCAGATTTAAATTGGTTGCTTGGATAGGCTTGGATCTTTAAGCAAGAGGCTTCAGTTGCTATGTATCGGTATGTAAGTGTGGGCCTTCATCCTGCTGGTATTGCAGTGTGCGCGTTTGTACGTGGCAGTGATCTATATGCAGCATGGTCGCGCCCTAGTTCGCGTCCAGTGATTTGCCTTCCCACTTGGGCGCGATCCCAAAGCCCGCTATCTCGTTTGCGTCTTTCTTGCATGATTCGCAGTGGGAACAGTGATCCGAGAGTTCTTTCCGGGCTTCGGAGATCAGATTAACCGCGAGTTGCCAACCTTGTATTCTGACGTGGTAGGCAAGCTTGGGGTTCTTCATTCTGGCGTTGGCCTGCCTCAACTGTTGCTCGGCATGGATGCGTCTGTAGCTGAGTTGTCTTCCTAATGGACAAGATACGCGCACCCAATATTAACGATTTGAGTGATCGGTTGGATTTGGTTTTGGCAGTGGATTTTATTCGTGCGCCTTGGCTCAATCCTCTGCGTGGCGGGCTTTTTATTTGAGCTTTTACCATCAAGGCGAGCCTTCAACTGGCGTCATCCTCGCTTGTGATGTTCGCTTGTCTCAGCGGTCCTCTTTCCGTTTGTTTCCGGATGCCTTGAACGCGTCGGTTTGTTCGATCTCCAGGGCCTGTTCCAGCTCTTCGCGGTCGATTGCTGCTTCCATCTCGGCCTCTCTTCCGTGCAGGAAGACAGTTCGGACGTTTTTGAGATGGTCTTGATTGTGCTTGATAAAGGATTCGAGATCTTCCTCGTCTCCGACTAGCTCCAGGCACTGCGGCAGTCTGGCGGGCGGGATTTCTCCTGTGTCCATGACTAGGTCCTGCCCTTTGAGATAGCCGCCGATGACTCGATGCAGAAGAGCCTGTTCGATGCCGTGGTCCTTGGCCTGCTTCAGCAGGTAGGCACCGAGTGTTTGGGGTGCGATTCGTTTCCACCATGAGTCTGCTTGCCGCATCTCCGACGCAGAAAAGTACATTCGCAAGACGCCGAGGTGTTTCATATCGGTTCCTCCCATGTAGCCAAAGTCGTTGATCTCATCGAGTGAGTAGTTCTGGGATGTATCGCGCAGAGTTGCGACGCTCGCCAGAGAGAGGCCCTCTTCCGCAATGTTGGTGAGGTGCTTGCTCTTGCCTACTCTCTGGGCCTGATAGATACCTGCATGGCCGGAGAACAGATAGCTGATGACGCAGGCGATGCCCGCATAGGCACCGGCCTCGGCTCCGAATAGCTCGACGGCCATAAGCGTGGATGCGATCGGGGTGTTGGCCGCGCCTGCGAATACGCCAGCAAATCCCATGGCGGCCAGCAGCGACGGTGGAAGAGGAAGGATGTGTGAGAGTGAGTTGCCGAGTGTGGAACCGATGTAGAAGAGTGGAGTGACCTCACCGCCCTTGAATCCTGTGCCAAGCGTGACAGCCGTGAATATTGCTTTTACCGCGAAGTCGAACGGGGCTACCGTGGAGTTAAAGGACGCGACGATGGTTGGAATACCGAGGCCGAGATATTTGAGGGTTCTCGATGTTCCGATGGCGAAGACGGCGGTGGTTACGATGAGGCCGCCTGCCACCGGACGCAAGGTTGGATTTGCGATGAATCTCCGGCCGGTGTGCGATACCAGGTGCGTCAGCTTCGCGAAGCCCATGGCCACGAGACCGAATGCGATGCCTGCGATCATGGAGTAGATGAGGCCGCTGATGCTCATCCTGGGGACTTCGGAGACTTTGTAGATCGTATGGTGAACGCCCCAGGCGTGCGTTACGATGTCTCCAACAAATGCGGCCAGGATGCACGGTGTGATGGCGTCGTAACTCAGCTTTCCGATGGCCAGGACTTCGAGGCCGAAGATAGCGCCGGCGAGAGGGGTTCCGAAGACAGAGGCAAAGCCCGCGCTTATGCCGGCCATCAGTAGAATGCGGCGGTCGTGCGGGGCGAGGCGAAAGGGTCGAGCCAGTTGATCCGCGAGCGATGCGCCCATCTGTATTGCCGTTCCTTCGCGTCCGGCAGATCCACCGAAGAGATGAGTGACGATCGTCCCGATCAGGACCAGAGGCGTCATTCGAACTGGAATGGTTGAGGTTGGGTCGTGCGTCTCCTCGAGGATCAGATTGTTTCCGGCCTCTATCCTTGAGCCGAACTTCTGATAGAGCAGTCCGACGACCCATCCTGCAGGCGCGAGGAGGAGGATCATCCACGTGTGCTTCTCGCGAATGTCGGTCGCATAGTTGAGTGAGACCAGTAGAAGTGCGGAGGCAGACCCTGCCATGACTCCGACGAGCGCGGAGACTGGAATCCAACGGCCTAGTTCGATGAGGAGATGTAGTTGTTCTGAGAGAGATTTACGGCGCGCTAATGTGGGCAATGGACCTCCTAAGAGATGTAGGAGTCATCAGCGCCGACAAAAGCCGGGCATCGTCGGCGAACTCCATCGCCAAGTTTGTATAGAAAAGATATCAGGGCATTCGATGGAGCGTCAAAGGAGGAGACTCTGAGTCAATAACGCTTGAGATCGCGCAAGAAGGGATCGAAAACGCAATGCGTCGTTGGATTAATGCAGGTCCGTTACGTTATCCATTACATCCCTATGAAAGGGCTGGACTTTATTTTTTCTAAGTTATTGATATTTTGGAGGCGCGGGTCGGGATCGAACCGACGCATAAAGGTTTTGCAGACCTTTGATCATCCGACCTAAGCCTCTATTAATCAGCGGCATATAAGAAAACATGGCCCATTTTGTCCGACTTTTGTCCGCCCCCCGGTAGGGAATCAGATGCGATTGACGCCTAAGTATCTTGAACGACTTCGGGGGAGAGCACCACCGGTCGAACACGGCGAGGGCGACGATGTGGCGGCAGTGGAAACACCACGCCGCCGACGCGAAGGGCTCCTCAGACCGCACTAGTATGGATCCGTACGCACATGGTGTGGCAGGGTCAGCGGACAACCGTTGCCTATACCGAAAGCGGGCTGTAGTCAGCAATCCGGCCTATCGATCCATTCTCATCACTCAATGGGCAATCGCAACGAGGGCCCTTCGCTTGCCATGCATAAGAAGTCAGCCGCGCGCGTGGTAGGGCCTGCCGAAACTTTGTGGTCGCGGGTGCGGTAATGTATGCCATTGTCCATCCGCCGAGCTTTTCCGCACAGGCCGCTGCCCATGAGCGTCCCGAGCTGCGGAAAAGCCCTTTGCGCTGCTCGATGGGGCCCCCATCGGAGACCGTCTTTGCTGCCAACAGAGCGGCACGCACTTTAGGGGTGGAAGTGGGCATGAACCGATTGCAAGCGGAGAGTTTCTCCGGAATCCTGTCTTCCTCGCATCGTGGAATATGAAAGCTCTGTGCAGACAATGCTTCACACCGTTGCGTGCATGTTCTCACCACGTATCGAGTACGTGGCAGCGCATCCCGGCACCTATGCGCTCGATGTTCGAGGGGTGAAGACGTTGTATTGCGATGCGCTGTAGCTAACCGGCAAACTCCGCTGCGCTGTTCGACCGGTCTACGGTTCTGATTCTGCAGGATAGATAAACGAGCAACGGAGCGCAAATACTGATTTCGCCCTATCTACACAAGGCGAGGACAGCTCAATTATGAGCTGCCCCCTCGATAACTTATCGCTGTCACGGCAAAAAGGCACTCGGCGCCGCTATTTGTATCTATCTTGTTTCAAGGCTCAGCTGGGACACGAATGCTGATACGCCATATACCAGACGGCGTCAGATCTCTGGCCTTCAGGCCAGGAGTTATACGGACTTCAATCAAGACAGTTCGCTGGATGAACTGGCGACTTATTATCTTTCGGTCATTTCATCCAGCATCACAATAAAAACCCAAAGCCCTTCGTCTGGCACAAAACCGCAGATCAAATCCTCGACTCTTCGCTCGATTTTGTACGCGTACTTTAGACTCAGGACACTAGTATCGAACCCATCTCGGCGAGCGAAGACAGTTCTGCTAATCCGCCTAGTGCTTCATGGGAATCCATGAATTGGGATTCTACGGTCTGATAGGGTCGCCATGTTCAATTATCCTTTGCATCATGATCGCCCAACGCCACAAACATAATTAGGGTCTGCCTGGAGTGAAGACGATGGACGGTATTCGTGGGCGAGTTGGGTATTTGCTGCACCGGTGCGCTTAGCTCGCTGATGTAACGATTGTGGTGCAAACTTTCAAAAGGGCGTCGGATGGCTTTCGCTCTTGTTTCGCCTGCGGCAATGGATTAAACTGTCATCAGGTGAAGTTATGATTCGTTCCGATCAAGAGCACGAAACAGCGAAGTGCTCGGCCGAAATAACCGAGAAAGCCTTTGCGCAGTCATTAATGCCGAGCGAACCACATCACGTATTCACACGCGAAGTTATTGATCGAACCGTAGGGAAACGGCGGTGCAACCGGCCACACCAGGCAATAACGGTGAAGATTCCTTATGTCGGCCAAACAGATCTCATTTGCTTCTCCTTTGAGCTTGCCCGACCTATCCTTGAAGTTCCTAAGCAAGATCTCCGATCTCTTCTCGAGGTACACCCTGACAAGGTGCGCATCCATTGAGCCAACCAAGCCGGGAAGCGCTGCGGACTGGATCGTCTTCAATCACAGTAGAGAATGTTTTAGACGTGGAGCATCTGAAGCCAATTCGTGAGCAAGAGTATGCGCGCGAACTTTTCCTCAGACGCGAAGGACTAAAGATTGACGCCTACGCGGGCACTGGTAAGACGACAACTTTGCAATTACTGGCTGCAAGTACCAGGGAGCGTGGTCTATATCTGGCTTTTAATCGCAGCATCGCAGCTGAGGCACGGCTGCGTTTTCCTCAGCAGGTTACCTGTGCCACGAGCCACTCGATAGCTTTTCGCAACGTGCGCCGATCGCTGGGATATCCCGAATGGAAACTGACGGGAACACTCACGCCTCATGTTCTTAGCACAGGTTACGGCATGCCAGAGAGCATCACGTTTGATGCTGGCATGAAACTCCCCGGCCGCACCTACAGCGCTTTGCTCCTCGATGCTCTTCGACGTTTTTTGCAAAGCGATGACGACGAGCCAATGGCGAAGCATATGCCACGCTATGGCGCTCTCGGGGCAATCGCGGACGCGCAGTTTTATGCCGTTTGCCAACAATCGCTCCAGCACGTCAAGGGAATTTGGGATGCGATGAAGCATAAGGGCGGCAACTTACCTCTCGGGCACGACGGCTACCTCAAACTGTGGGCGCTCTCGCGGCCGCGAGCTCAAATAGACTATGTGATGGTAGACGAAGCTCAGGATATTAATTCGGTGCTTCTCGGTGTGCTCGCCCGCCTGAACTGTCCTGTGGTGTACGTCGGTGATCCCTATCAGCAGATCTATGATTGGCGTGGCGCAGTCAACGCCATGGAGCAAGTGGAGTCGAAGCATCGCGTGTTGCTCTCGCGATCCTTCCGCTTCGGCGATGCAATCGCGACGGCTGCGACCATCGTGCTTAAGACATTGGGAGCAAAGGAGCCCCTTCGGGGGAGCGTCTCCCTCTCTTCACACCTGACGCGTGTAAGACCGGACGCCATCCTGACGCGGAGCAATGCTGGCGTCATGGGCAGCGTTTTCACATGCCTTCGGCGAGGTGTTACCTGTCATGTCCTAGGCGGAACCCAGGAACTCGAAAGAGTATTGCGCGATGCGGAACGCGTAAAGCAAGGAAGTGCTGGGCAGTCTCCGGAACTCCTCGGTTTTAGTACTTGGAGAGATGTGATGGCGTTCAGCGGAAAACCTGAAGGCGAATCTCTCCGAAGTCTTGTCATGATGGTGCAGGAGTATGGAGAAGGAACGATACTTCGCGCGTTGGCTCAATGTGAGCGGGACGAGAATAATGCGCAAGTTGTGTGTTCCACCGCGCACAGGGCCAAGGGGCGTGAGTGGGACTACGTCAGGGTCGACCCGGACTTCGATTCTGGGTTCGTTCGCGCTTCGAAGGCTCCCTCCCTCAGAAGCTCCAGAGATCAACAAACATCGTTCGAAGCAGAGGCGAGGCTGCTCTACGTCGCGATGACACGGGCCAGGCGGGCAGTGCATTTGCCCGTTACAGTGATGCATCGCTTTGGTCTGAAATCGACGACAGACAAGGTACTCGGGAACACAGCCCCAAAGGAGTCGCAGCCTGAGATGATAGAAGTTGTGCCTTCGGCGGAAAAAACCTCGGAGGTGGTATCGCCGTATCATTCACCTCGAAGCGGGGAGTCGAAGGAGATGTCCGAGTTGCGCAGATATCTGCGCTGATGAGATACGTTGGAGCTTCACCTAAAAAGAAATGTTATTTCGTTGCTCGATTTCATTGTGGTCCATTGTGCTTAGGCGTATATAACCGACCTGTCCATCCTTCGCTTACCGGAGCTTGACTTTTAGAGCCGTCACTTTCTCCACCAAAGATCCAGATCGGGTTTTAAAGCGGCAAATGAAGCTTTGGATTTTGATCGATCCAAAGAGGAGTGCCCGGGCACAATGGCTGCGTTAGCAATTCGATATTTCGCGGGGTCATATTGCATCTGCCAGTCCATAGCAGGAACAAACGCCTTCTGCCGCTTTAATTTCTGCCACATCTAAATAGATATGCGTTATGAAAGGGAGACTTTCGAAGCTTGCAGAATGACGCGTCTCCATTCTTCTTGGCTCGGCGTGCAATTGAAGATCGCCGATATGAATCGCCTTGAATCCAGCTCTCGGAGAAGTTCAGCAGTAGCTGGACTAGCCCTTGAGAATTGAAGACGCTCGCGCTTATGTTCTGACTGAAGGCGCAGTTCTTCAATACGGCCCAGTTGCTGTCGCGCTTCAGAAACAGCGCGCCTCATTGTTTGCAGCGATGTACTATCTTCAGATACGTTGAGTGAATTGATCAGTGAGTAAATAGCCGTGGGGCTATTTATACTGATTATTCCATTGCATATTAGGAGCGGTACCGATGAGCGAAGATCTGCAGGCAGAAGTAGAAAGATTGCGAGCTGAAAACGAGAAGCTTAAAAATAAGGGCGTTCGAGGACTAAGTATGAAGGTGAGCGAAAAGGGTGCGGTATCGCTTTATGGGATAGGAAGGTTTCCAGTAACTTTATACAAAGAGCAGTGGGTCAAAATTCTAAACATGGCTGTCGAAATTAAAGCATTTATTCGGGAAAACGACCATTTGCTAAAAGCCAAAGAGTAATCTGGGGGAAGCCGCGCACACTTAACTCTGGGGCATCCTCAACTTCATCAAACGAGATGCTGATGGGGTTAGAAAATGAGAAAATGGGTGTCGATAATAGGGAGGGAGACTGGAAAGATATAAGCCAGCGCTGGCAGTCAAAATGCCATAGGGTTGGCTGATGAATAGCTGGGACAATCATGTTTTTTGCTGATCCGTATTGTTTCAGCTCGCCACAATATATTGCGCTTGGTTGTGGTTTGCAGTTTGGGTAGGTCGTTCGCGGCCCAGTATCTGCTTATAGGGCGTGCAATTGTCCGGCTCCAATACCACTATGTTTGAAAAGCGATCATCGGGACTACGCAATGCACTGGCGCGATCTAGTTTGCTGACAATCGGACAGCGTCAGACGTGTTGTCATCATGCCTTCTCCGTAGCTCGGCCGTTTGTCGGAATGCAAATGCAACTCAAAATAAGATCATCTTGCATCAGATATCTACCATCGATCACAGTGTTGTTGAACGGGGTGTCGGTTATACGCGCCAGCAGCTCGACTTTGAAAGTGCGCTCTTGCGGATTAATTAAGATTCTCGCATCCTTGAAATCTAACCAACGGTTAGCTATCGGAAACCACGCCTTGTAGACGCTTTCCTTGATGCTAAAAAGAAGCTTGTCCCAATGTACATCTCCTGCAGGAAGTTGTTGGAGTAATATGATCTCGTCCCAAAGAGCTATGCTACCAAGAACTTCTTCAGGGAGTTTTTCATTAGGTTCCGCATCAATTCCTATACTCATAAATCTGTCCCTAGATGCTATGGCCGCTGCGCAGTAGCCATTGCAATGAGTGATACTACCTACGATATCCTCTGGCCACAAGGGTTCTCTTGATTGTCCTGGCAGGATCGATTTTCCTCGGATATTTAAGTAGGCCAGTGCCTCGCGGCCGCATGCTCGACCGGCGGCGAATTCACTCCGCCGCTTTTCAACGACGGATCCCAGAGCTAACTCCTCCTCGGGAGAGAGCGCACCTGAGAGTATTCCGATCTGTTCGACAGCAAAGACATCTTCGGGGAGTATCTGGTGCAATAGTGCTACATTTGCTAATTTGAACGAATTGCCCAGCACACTTTTCCTCAAGCCTCAAGGGCACACTCATGGGAGTGTAGCTCAAGTGAGTGGAAAGTAACAAACCGGATTTTCGTTCTTAGTGCTCATTCAGCTGCTTCATGCCGTTTGTCAGCTGGTCAAAAGGCGAACATTTGCTATGGGAGCAAACACGGTCGACAAGGATCAATTCCGTATCAGAGGGCGCAGCAAGGAATAATCGATCGCCTACTCGAACTCAGTGTTCATCGAGTCTCGCAGTGCCCGTCGATACCGCAGGAGTGAAACCGACCTGCTTACGGAAAGCCAGGGGGGTGTTGCATTAACTCCCCTTGGGCGCAGTTTGGCTAGGCTGTATCGACATATAGCTGTAGGTGTAGCCACGAGCATGCGAGTGCGACGAGGGCATTGAAGTTCTGTTTGAGTTTTTCGTAGCGTGTGGCGAATCGGCGGAAGTATTTGAGTATGGAGAAGCATCGTTCGATGCGATTGCGCTTTCGATAGAGTTCTTTGTCGTGGGTTCGTTGTTGTTTGCGGTTGGATTTGGAAGGTACGACTGCGACCGCTCCCATGGCCTCGATGTGATCGAGGATGGCCTGACTGTCGTATCCCCTGTCGGCCAGCACCCACTCGGCCTGTCGCTCGCCGAGCAGTTTGATGGCCTGGGTGCAGTCGTTGACCTGACCGCCGATCACCAGAAAGTCCACGGGCAGGCCCATTTCGTTGGCCAGCAGATTGATCTTCGTTGTCAGGCCTCCTCGGGAGCGCCCCAGAGCCTTGTCCGCGCCTCTTTTTGCGGCCCGTCGCCGCCTGCTGGTGGGCGCTCACGATCGTCGAATCGATCATCAGGTACAGGTTTTTTGCGATCGGCCACCAGGTCGCGAAAGACCTTGTCTCACACTCCACTTGCCGCCCAGCGGCTGGACCGCTTGTGAACGCTCTTGTACTTGCCGTAGCGCTCGGGAAGATCATGCCAATGAGCGCCGGAGCGCAGAACCCAGAGCACCCCGTTGATAAAAACGCGGGTGTCCGCAGACGTACGGCCTACCGTTTCTATCTTCACAAAGGCAGGATCAGTGACGAAGCTAAACGAAATGTAAAGTCTCATTCTGATGTGGCGTCAGATCCCCTCCAAACGGGGACTTTCACTCTTCTCCATCGCAAATCGTTTGGAGGACATTATCCTCGAGCCGAGGACGCTTGGCGACCAAAATGGGGCAGAATAGAGCCTGCGTATCTATCTGATAAATAGAGAGTTGTAACGAGAGGGCAAGACCGATGACATGTGGTGGAATTTGCATGAAAGACTTCGCAGAAATCTCCTCCAAACTTGCCTTGGCGCACACGGAAAGGCGATCGACTTAGGAGGATATCTATGCCCTGAGATTGGTCTCGTTGAGAAAAGCTGGCGCCTCGAGCGCAATCGCTTCCTGCCCGACAAGACCTTCGAAGATTGTCCTCAGCTCGAAGGGACTTTTATTGTGCGCTCAACTACGCATGCATTACTCGAAACTGGGTTCTACGAAGGCTTGCCGGTTCAGTCGATTCTTGTGGGTGAGCGGATACACTAACGCAGATGGGGCGAAATCTGCAGGCGACAGGAGGGATACTCGATGGGCGGGATGGCAGGCGCAGTTCGTTCCTTGGGGCAGGATTCATCCGTAATCAAACAGAAGGTCAAGCCCGGCACGGCGAGGCGGACGCTGCGGTATGCCATCCCGTACTCAGGACTCCTCGCACTACTTCTTGTGGTCGTGGTCGCCGACGCGGCAATCGGTGTTGTCAATCCTCTGATCTATCGCCGCATCATCAATAACGGAATCCTCCAGGGAAATTCGGGCCTGATTATCCATCTGGCCATCCTTGCGGCCCTGCTGGGACTCTCTGGTAGCGTGCTGGGCATGGCGCAAACGTATTTGTCGTCAAGAGTCAGCGCAGAAATCGTGCTCTCCCTCCGCACGCGTTTGTTCGAACACATCCAGCAAATGCCGCTGGCCTTCTTCACGCGCGCACAAACCGGCGCGCTCGTGAGTCGACTGAATAATGACGTGACCGGCGCACGCATCGCGTTCACGGATATTCTGTCGGACGTTGTGGGCAATGTAATTACAGTTGCCCTGATTCTGGGTGCGATGTTTGTTCTGTCGTGGCGCATCACGCTGGCGGCGCTAGTGCTGCTTCCACTTTTCGTTTTCCCAGCTCGCTTCTGGGGCCGCAAGTTGCAAGGGATTACGCGGGAGAGCTATGACCTGACTTCCACCATGAACAACCTCATGGTGGAACGTTTCAACGTGGCGGGCGCACTTTTGGCAAAACTTTTTGGACGCAGCCAGGAGGAGAGCAAGTCGTTCAAGGAGAAGGCTGCCCGCGTTTCGGACATCGGCGTAAAACAGGCTTTCTATGCCCGCCTGTTTCTCACCGCCTTGCTTGCCATGGCAACGTTTGCAAGCGCGCTCGCTTATGGCTGGGGAGGTGTGCTGGCCGTAAGGCACCTGATGGACGTGGGGACAGTAGTTGCCTTGGTCTCTTACCTGTCTCATCTCTACGGTCCGCTGCTCGGCTTGTCGAACGTGCAGGTCAGCATCATGACGGCACTGGTCTCGTTCGAGCGCGTCTTCGAATTGCTCGACCTTCCGCCCATGATCCGCGAGAAGCCGCAGGCTGTGGACATACCGGCCGGCCCCGCCCGCATCACGTTCGATCAGGTATCGTTCCGCTATCCGTCTGCGCCCGAAGTGTCGCTGGCCTCGCTTGAGTCGATCGCAATTCCTGACAAGCGGACGAACAGCACGGTGCTCGAGAACATTAGCTTCGCCGTAGAGCCCGGCAGTCTCGTGGCCGTGGTAGGCCCATCCGGCGCAGGAAAGACCACCCTGACCCAACTGGTGCCACGCCTCTACGACGTTCACAGTGGATCCATCCAAATCAACGGAATTGACGTTCGCGACGCTACGCTCAATTCTTTGCGTGACCGCATTGGCGTAGTCACCCAGGACGCGCACCTGTTCCACGACACCATTCGCACCAACCTCCTTTATGCGATGCCGACCGCTACGGATGAGCAAATGCGGAATGCGCTCTGCGATGCTCAGATCCTGGATCTGATCGACTCGCTTCCAGACAAACTAGACACGCTGGTCGGCGAGCGAGGCTACCGTTTCTCCGGTGGAGAGAAGCAGCGCATCGCTATCGCTCGTCTGCTTCTGAAGGCTCCCAATATCGTGATCCTCGACGAGGCGACGGCCCATCTGGATTCTGAATCAGAAGCGGCCGTTCAGCGGGCACTGGAGAAAGCCCTCGTTGGACGAACTTCCATCGTCATCGCGCATCGGCTTTCCACCATTCTCAAGGCAGATGAGATTCTCGTCGTGCAGAGTGGGACGATTGTCCAACGTGGCACGCATGCCGAGTTGGCAGCACAGCAGGGCATCTATGCGGAGTTGTATCAGCGACAACTCTCAACGTCGGATGTTGCCGGACGATGAGCGGCAGAGAACGAAATACCTGTCACTGAGGAACTCATCCCGCCATCGACTTCAGAGCCGAGTATGTGCAGCGTCATCTCTCCCTACCATTTTTCCACACGAGTGGAATCGCGCGAGATGACTGGATTGAGGAGGTTCTTGGTGTGACAATACTCCGCGTCCAAATCATCGCGTCTGGGGGATTTTGATTTAGATAACGGTGTTGTCTAGAGTTCATCTTGCGTCCTCAATATCCATGCGATAGCCTCGGTTGGCCCTGAGCTGGAAGCTGGTTTGTCATTACGAATTCTTGACTTTTCGGTCGGTAATCTCTCCGAAAGTCTGGACGTCTTCCGTCGTGCGGAGAAAGCGCAATTAAAGATTCGAGAAAGCACGCCTTTGAAAACAAGCTGCCAGAGTAGTTGATGTGGGGAAAGTGACCACGCCTATATCAAGTTAGCCATCGGGCAAGGTGAACGATATCTTGAGCTTCGAATAGCCACTGGATGGGGACCTCTAACTCCAGCCGAGCACGGATCCTGTTGACCACGCGAACGGCCAGGAGGGAGTGTCCTCCGAGTTCAAAGAAGTTGTCGTGGCGTCCGACGCGTTC
>NZ_LMUR01000022.1:839732-841257 GCF_009765825.1 Granulicella sp. L60
TAGACGGCTGAGATCCCCCTTCAGCCGCAGACCCATCGGAAGGTGATACGCCTCATGAACCCCATCCATCTGAGACAAAAACCACAAACGCTGCTGCGAAAACGAAAGAGGAAGATGTTCAGTACGCTCTACAGAGGAGATCGATGGCAGTTCAATCTGCGCGGCGCTACCAAGGGCATATGCCAGGTCGGCGACTTCCGGATGGGCAAACAGATCACGGATCGCCACCTCCACGCCCAACACCTGCTGCAGGCGGGTGACCACGCGAACGGCCAGGAGGGAGTGTCCTCCGAGTTCAAAGAAGTTGTCGTGGCGTCCGACGCGTTCGAGTTTAAGGACGTCGGCCCAGATGGCTGCCAGCCTGATTTCGATCTCGCCCTGCGGTGGCTCATAACCACGAACGGCATAGGCATAGGCATCGGTATCGGGAGCAGGGAGTGCCTTGCGATCCAGCTTGCCGTTGGGTGTCAGCGGCAGAGACTCCAGACGGACATAGGCTGCCGGAACCATATACTCCGGCAGGTCCGCTGAAAGATGAGCCCGCAGCCGTCCCGCATCGGGAGCCTCCGGATCATCCCCCGTTGAAGCGGTGTAGTAGGCTACCAGCCGCTTGTCGCCTGGCACATCCTCACGGGCGATCACGACACCTTCCCGCACATCCGGGTGCTCCATCAGCCGCGACTCGATCTCCCCCAACTCGATACGGTAACCCCGGATCTTGACCTGGAAGTCATTGCGGCCCAGAAACTCGATGTTGCCATCGGATCGCCACCGGCCCAGATCCCCGGTCCGGTACATCCGCGCCCCAGCTTCATCTACAAACGGATCCCGGAGAAACTTCTCCGCCGTCAGCTCCGGACGGTTCAGATATCCCCGCGCCACTCCCGCCCCGCCGATATACATCTCACCGGCCACACCCACAGGAACTGGTTCCCCTTGACCATCCAAAATGTATATCTGCGTGTTCGCAATCGGCCGGCCAATGGGAGCATTTCCTTCTATTAGGTCTTGGTTGAGTGTGGTGATATCTCCAGTTAACACCCCAACTGTACATTCTGTCGGACCGTAGTGATTGTAAATTTGACATTTTGTGTTGAGAGAACGAACAGAGTTGAGGAGCTTATTGGTTAAAACTTCTCCTCCAAAGATCAGACGTTTTGCGGGAAGGAGGCTGGAATCGTTAGGTTTAGCCCACAACGCCTGCAGATGAGATGGGGTGATTTTAATTACGTCGATTAGGTTGTTTTTGCAGTAGGAGGCGAAGCTGCTCGCGTCAGTGGGTGCGTTGACGGGGAAGATATAAAGCTTTCCCTTTCGACAGAGTGAAGAAAATAATACAGTGTAACCAAGGTCTGCAGCGAAGGTCGAAATAAGGCCAAAACGTAAACCTTCGATTGAATAGCGGTCCGAAATGCAGATTTTTTCGCCGATAGCGATGAGGTAGTTCACGATATTTTTGTGTTCGACCATGACGCCTTTAGGCGCGCCGGTGGAGCCGGAGGTGTAGATGATGTAGGCCAGATGC
>NZ_LMUR01000022.1:841267-846997 GCF_009765825.1 Granulicella sp. L60
ACTGGCACATATGATTGCAGGAAGTTCGGCCATTTTAGATTTAGGTTCCGAAAGCTTTGCGCAAAAGACGTTCCGAATGATCGCAGTGGCCCACGCAATATAGGGCCGTGAACCTGCCAGTCAATATACCATTGTGTATTAGGGCATGATGGATGAATTCTCGCTGGGCCTTCTCATTCCTCATCTCCAGATCCGTTCTTGTGATATCTAGAGGCTTCGACATAAGCAGTAGTTCGAAGAGTTGAAACCATTTGCTTAGAAGTCGATATTGTGGAATTCTCGAGCATAGGAATTTCTATTGTCTGCGAGGATCGTCAATGAGGCGGTGTTAATTCTCGCTCGGAGAAGCTGTTGAGGCATCGCGAAGTCGCCCCCGAAGAAATGGCCCGATAGATGAAATGAATGGACTGGCTACGTTTCCACAATTGCTTTAGGAAGTAATCGGCTGCAGCTGTAGTAACGCGAGAGTCCGCTTTGGATTATGCATGAATGAGATCAGCTATGTGTTTTGCAATTGACTGCGTGTTCTGCTCCATGGCGAGTTGCGAGAAGGCCTCCTCGAGCGTCGGCAGAGCCATCATTGGCCGCAGACTTTGAATGGAGTCGCTTTCCGGGACGGAGAATTACGACGTGTGAACGATACCGTTGAACGGATATGCAATGGGTACTTTTTGGCGCATCCCTTTTGGATATCCCGAAATAGATGCATCACGGTAGTCGCACAGCGAAAACAAGCTTAACATTCCATTAATACATTCAGCAGACTGTCGCCGGGCATATTGCGAATCAACATCTTTTGGTTTCTTGGGTCGCTCAAATCCAATGTAAGCGCTACAACCAAGAAAATCTTGTTCGAATTTGTTAGCGCAGCTGCTTTCTGAACGCAGAGTGACATTGGCGGCTGAATTACAACCGACCACAGGTAAGAATCTAGACGCCAGGCTGGTACTCAGCAATAAAACTGTGAATGTCACCGAACGAGCAATAGAGTTGAGGTGGCATTCCTTGCTGAATAGCATCCGCGGCTAAGTGTAGGGCGGCTGAAGTCGGATATGTTGGCGTGGGCCAATGTATCGTCAATTCATTGACGCCTTCCCCGATCGCGCTAGGATCAAGAAGGATATCCCAAGTTTTCCATTCACAATCTCCCGGAATTTGATGTTGATATTCTTCATTAACTCGAATTTCGATGATCCCGGACAGCGAATTAGGCAATCTGAACGTAAGTACAAGACTTGTTGGACAGAGGGCATCTCCAATAAAAAAGAATCTAGATTTGTTTGAAAATGCTCTGTAATAGTCTTGTTGTCTATAGGGAGACGTACCGGGTACGGTCCACTGAGTCTCTTGTGGTTGATCAGCAGATGAAATGTAATAGCTCTCCAATAAGTTAGTGGGCCTGATAGAAATACTGCGCGCTTCCTTTCTAATTTTGTTCAAGGACATCGAGATATCAATGCCGATCGTCCTCAAAGAGGCAGTGATTGCGCCTGTAAGTTTTTGGTCGAGCTGCGGTTCATGTTGACCAAACAAATGGCGCTGTACGGAAGGCCAAGGCATTTCAATCAACTCTTCGCCAGAAGTTGATAAAAAAACTGAAATGCCGCGCGCCTGAACTTCAGCGAACTTAACCATTACTTCACTGAGTTCCGGGGCTAATTTTAATGCGGTTGAGCAGTAGTGATGTATGAGCTCGTAGTTCTGGCAGTTATGCGCATTGTGAACTGCGGCCAAAAACATTGCTTCTGCTTCCACTCCGCGATTCGGCTTGGCATCCTGATCCAGGAAATTGGACCACGGAAGATTTGTGCCAGTTATTACGCTCGTTATATGAGAAGCAACGGCGGCCATACTCACTTGAATTGCCTCTGAAGTCATGTGACAGTAATCTAAGAACAGCCGACGGTCCGGCAAATCGCCATTCAAATATTCTTCAAAAAATCGGGGCAGATCTAGGATGCCGCTCTTCTCAAACGTAACTGCTTTTTCGCGCATGATTTGTTGCGATATCGAAAAGGGACGGGGAGACAAATTGCACATGGAACCGCTCCAAATATTTGCATCTCGAGCCGCTTCCAGATAATTTCTGCTGGCCTTGTCGTTTTTTTGATGCATATTGCAATCTGCCAACAAGTAAAAGCCGGCCGAGCTAACGCCCCCGTCAAGCTCAATCATTGATCTAGCCAGCTCTTCAGCCTCCGAAATATTGCCTTCTTGTAAACAAATGACTGCGCGTTCCCAACAGAAAGACCATTTGCTATTCGAATCAGCAGGTAGATATGGCGCGTTGCTGATTGGATCACGCCAGTCCCGAAGGTTGAATTCGGGAATGACCCAGAGCATAGGGATCTGCTTCTTCTCGTAGGCAGATCCCACTGTTTGTATCAGTAAACTGGTCTTTTCAGAAAGATTGCGTTCGAACAGCTTCTTGAGCGCTGGAATGCTCTGCTGTCTTAGCGCACTATCGGCGCACGAAATATCCATGCTGCCAACTTGGTCAGGTCGCCAATTATTTCCAGAAAATATAATTGCGGCATCCGGCTCCAACGCAAGGGCTGAAAGAGCTAGCTCGCCCACTTGAAATCCTATGCCGAGTTGTGCGAGATCTACTACTTCAATTCCGTCAGGTCCAAATTGTGATCGCAACATCACCTCTAACACCTTCGCAGGAGTAAATTGCGGATCATAACAGTAACCTCTAGCAACTGACTCGCCAAGAAAAATTATCCGCTTTTTCCCTCTCTTTGCTTTGCCATCAATGCGTGGGGTATTCGCCCAGTAGTTCCACTCCTGTCTTTTATCTATATCTCTCATGAAATCAACGCTGTTTTTTGGTCTTCTCCATATTCCGATGTGATCGGAATCGAGGGGCTGATCTGGTAATTCCCAGCCGAGCAGCTCCTTCAGAGCCGAGCCCCGTCCTTTCGCCTCGATTGATCGCTGAACCAGCAGACCGCTGTGCTTGAACATGCTGAGAGCCCTTGCTCCATCGCTCGTGCTTGCAAGTTGAGCCAGTCGGTTTGCGAACCCTTTTTGTAAATCTTCGAACGATAGTGTCATAGTTTGAGAAGAGCTTATAGCAATGTGTAAATAGAATGGCTAATAGATTCGCCCGGTTTCGCTTTTGCGGCCTGATACTTTAGGGCCTCCAGCGACCATAGAGTGGGAATACCCGCACGCTCAATGACGAAGTCCTCAACAACTAGGATGTCGATCTGGGATTGCACAAAACACATCAACACGTCGTACAGGGTACAAGCGATTGGGTCACCGCGCATATTTAGAGAAGTGTTCAGGAGTATCGGGCACCCCGTGCGGCGATCAAACTCTTCTAGCAACAAAGAAAGTCTTCGATTAGTTGAATGATTAACCGTCTGCACCCTCGCTGATCCATCCACATGAGTAATAGCCGGAAGAGCGAGATCTGAGATTACGGTACAGGTCTCAAGCATGAAGGGGGATGGATGATCCAGATCGAAATGCTTGTGCGCTTGCGACTCCAGTACCACAGGAGCAAATGGACGGAATGCTTCTCTCATTTTTACGAGGGCGTTTATGCGGTCGCGCATTTCGGGATCACGTGGGTCGGCAAGTATCGATCTAGCGCCCAACGATCTCGGTCCGAATTCCATGCGTCCTTGAGACCATGCAATAACTTTACCCTCCTGGACACGGTCAATCGCGTATTGAATAAGTTCACTTTCTTTGCCGCTAAAATTGAGAAAAGCGGCATTAGAAGCATTCAAAAGTCGCTCAATGTCAGAGGGAAGATTTCGAGGACCTAAGTAGACATGCTGCAGTGGGTTTTTTTCAAGGCGTTTGCCTGCAATCTGTACATAAGCCATTGCTGCGGCCCCCACAGCCCCTCCGGCGTCTCCAGCTGCCGGCTGCACAAAGAGTCTTTTGAACGGGCCTTCTCGTAGGCAGCGGCTGTTCGCTACCACATTCAGAGCAACACCACCAGCCATACAGAGATTTTCGCTTGGAACCCTGCTATGCAGATAACTTACTTTTTCGAGTAGGACTTGCTCCAGAACTAGTTGGGCACTCTTTGCCACGTCCATATGGAACTGATCGAGCTGTGATTCAGGCACTCGTGCGGGATGATCCATTAGCTCACATAGCTTTTCGCTGAACATCGTCTCTTGTGTGAGAAAGGCAAAATAGTCCATGTTGAGACGATATTGTCCTTCCGGCCAAACATCGATCAGACTGCGAAGCTTGTTTGCATACAGTGGCTTTCCGTATGGAGCAAGTCCCATCACTTTATACTCACCTTCATTGACCTCGAAGCCGAGATATGCGGTGATAGCGCTATAGAAAAAACCTAACGAGTGTGGAAAATCAACTTGTTCAAATCTCTCGATTTGTGCGTTTTTCCCAAAGCCATAGGTTGTCGTGGCCCAATCCCCGACGCCATCTACGGTGAGAATAGCTGCTTCTTCAAAGCCGGAAAGGTAAAAGCTACTCGCTGCATGGGACGCATGATGTTCAAAAATTTCAATTGGACCATCGTACCCAAAACTGCTTCGGATGGTAGCCTGCGGGGTCGGGCTCATCATCCGACCGGCAATCATATCAATACGGCGATCGCTGATATTTGGCTGCATACCCATCCAAATTTGTCGCCCTAATTTAAGAGTCGGGTTCTCGTAATAGGCGATGCAGTCGATATCACCAATAGCGATTGCTCCATCTTCCAAGCAATAGCGAAGCGCCCTACGAGGCAAAGACTTATCATTTTTGACTCTAGAAAATCTCTCTTCCTGGGCCGCAGAGATCAGTACACCATCTCGAATCAAACAACATGCCGCATCATGATAGCCAGCCGATATTCCGATAATATTCAATGTTTTACTTTTTTTTAAGCGTGCGGGGGGCGGCGAGAGGGGCTTGTAATGGACATCACGTCTCTGCGAATCGTTCATCTATTCCCTTTGGAAATATCAGCTCCAGCAATGTGTCGAGCCGTATGGTAGCAGTTGTTGCTTTGCATTTTTGAGGAAATCGCCGTTCTTATCTTTACGAGTTTTCGCACTAAAAAAATCGCCGTTAGTGTTTCTCCTGTGAGATTGTCTTCTCATACCGCAGCGCCGATCATTGTTGAGTTGAACCGATATGAACCTTCTGTTAGGGTGAAGCGGGAACTACGATGCATGTCGAGGAGTTAGCATCTTGGCCAGATCTTCCTCATCAGAATCACTTTCATCAGCAGATTCTCGTTTGCCTCTTCTGAGAGACGTCCGAAGTATAGCAAGGCGACTACCCGTCGTAGCAGTTACGAGATATGGGTCGCTTCCTCTTTCGTTTGCGCAGCAGCGGCTATGGTTTCTATCTCAGATGGAAGGGGCAAGCGCGGCGTATCACCTGCCTTTCGGCCTGCGCCTGTCAGGCAGCCTCGACACTACTGCACTTCGCCGATCGCTGGATCGGATCGTGGCCCGACATGAGGTTCTGCGCACTACCTTTGTGCTGATCGATGGAGAGCCGGTGCAGCGCATCGGCTCGGTGGAGGACCATCCCTTTCTTCTGCAGGAACACGACCTGCGTCAGCAGGAGGATGCGGAAGAAGAGTATCACCGGCTGTTCGAAGTTGAAACCGACGCCGCTTTCGATTTGGCCAGCGGGCCTTTGATCCGCGGCCGGCTTATCCATCAGGCCGAAGACGAACATGTTCTGTTGATCACCATGCACCATATCGTCTCCGATGGCTGGTCGATTGGGGTGCTG
>NZ_LMUR01000022.1:847007-847992 GCF_009765825.1 Granulicella sp. L60
TTCGAACATGGTCCGCTGCTTCGCGGCAGGCTCCTTCGGACCAGCGAAGACGAACATGTTCTGTTGATCACCATGCACCATATCGTCTCCGATGGCTGGTCGATTGGGGTGCTGGTCCACGAGTTGAGCACTTTATACAGTGCTTATCTACGGGGCGAGTCGGATCCGTTGCCAGAGTTGTCGATCCAGTATGTTGACTATGCTGTCTGGCAGCGCAAATGGATCGAAGGCGAGGTTCTGCAGCAACAGGCCGCTTACTGGCAGACGGCTCTTGCCGGTGCGCCAGCGCTTCTGGAGCTGCCTGCGGACCATCCGCGTCCCGTGCAGCAGAGCTACGCCGGCGCCTTCGCAGGCCTGGTTCTGGATCAGGAGCTGACTGCGCAGCTGCGAGGTCTGAGCCGGCGACACGGCACCACCCTGTTCATGACCCTGATGGCAGCATGGGCGGCGCTGCTGGCCAGACTCTCCGGACAGCAGGAGGTCGTCATCGGCACTCCGGCGGCTAATCGCGGGCGAGCTGAGATCGAGGATCTGATCGGGTTTTTCGTCAACACTCTGGCGCTGCGGATCGACCTGACCTCTTCGCCGACGGTGGGGGAGTTGCTGGCCCAGGTAAAGGCACAGAGCATCGCGGCACAGCAACATCAGGATATCCCCTTCGAACAGGTCGTGGAGATCCTGCGACCCATGCGCAGCCTCGCCCACAGCCCCATCTTCCAGGTCATGTTCGCCTGGCAGAACACCGACACAGGCGCTCTCGATCTGCCTGGTCTTGAACTTCTCTCTGTCCGGTCGGCACCCCGTCGCGCGGCGAAGTTCGATCTCACCCTCTCGCTGGCAGAGACGCGGGACAACACCATCGCTGGCGGTATCGAGTATGCCACGTCACTGTTCGAGCCATCCACGATCGAGCGTTATCTGGGCTACTTCCGCAAGCTGCTGGAGGCCATGGTGGCCGGCGAGACCGGTAGCGTTGACCTGCTGC
>NZ_LMUR01000020.1:0-2760 GCF_009765825.1 Granulicella sp. L60
GGGTGGGCCGGCACGATCACTTCTTCGAGTTGGGCGGCCACTCGCTCCTGGCGGTGACGCTGATCGAACGCATGCGGCGACTTGGCTTCAAGGTGGATGTGCGGTCACTGTTCGCCACTCCCACACTGGCCGATCTGGCGGCAATCGTGGATGCGGACGTTCTCGCTGTTGAAGTTTCTCCGAACTTGATTCTCTCGGGTTGCCAGGCTATCACGCCCCAAATGCTGCCTTTGGTGGAGCTAACCCAGGAGGAGATCGAACAGATCGTAAACGCGGTGTCTGGCGGCGCGGCCAACGTGCAGGACATCTATCCGCTGGCGCCGTTGCAGGAGGGGATTCTCTTTCATCATCTGATGGGGGGAGAAGGGGATCCGTACCTGCTGGCCATGCAGTTCAGCTTCGACAGCCGCGCACGGCTGGACAGGTATATAGGCGCCTTGCAGGCGGTGGTGGATCGGCACGACATTTTGCGTACCGCGGTGCTGTGGGAAGGTCTCTCGGAGCCGGTGCAGGTGGTTCTGCGAAAAGCCGCGCTCCAGATTGAGGAAGTGAAACTGGACCCTGAGATGGGTGATGTTGCGGAGCAACTTTATGCGCGCTTTGATCCTCGGCATTTCCGTATAAGTGTGCAGAGTGCGCCGCTGCTGCGGCTTTACACCTCCTATGACGCCATCCATGATCGCTGGCTGTTGATGACGCTGCGTCATCACTTGACCGGCGATCACACGACGGACGAGGTAATGAAGGAGGAGATTCAGGCACACCTTCTATGGAGGACTAGCGAATTGCCCGCGCCACAGCCTTTCCGTAACCTTGTGGCGCAGGCGCGGTCAGGTGTGAGCCCGCAGGAACATGAAAAGTTCTTCGAGCAGATGCTGGGGGATGTGGATGAGCCGACGTTGCCGTTCGGGCTTGCCAATGTGCAGGGAGACGGCAGCGACATCGAAGAAGCGCGACTTGTGCTCGATGATAGTCTTGCACGGCGCATACGCGCTCAGGCCCGCCGGATGGGGGTCAGCGCTGCTTCTCTGTGTCATCTGGCTTGGGCGCGTTTGTTGAGCAAGTTATCAAGCCGTGAGGATGTGGTCTTTGGGACCGTGCTGTTCGGGCGCATGCAGGGCGGAGAAGGAGCCGATCGTGTGATGGGCCTGTTCATCAACACGCTGCCGATCCTTATCCGGGTTGATGAAGAAGGAGCGGAAAGCGCCGTACGGCGGACGCATACGCTGCTTGCCGATCTGCTTCTTCACGAACATGCATCACTGGCTTTGGCGCAGCGGTGCAGTGCAATACCTGCACCGACGCCGTTGTTTTCGGCACTGTTGAACTATCGTCATAATTCAGGAGCGACGCAGGTGCCCTCGGAAGAGACTATAGAGGCTTGGAGAGGTATCCGGGGGGTGCGCGGCGAGGAACGGACCAACTATCCGTTTACGTTATCGGTTAGTGACCTTGGCGAAGGCTTTTCGCTGGATGCGCAGACACCTGTCTCCATCGGGCCGATGCGAGTCTGCCAATACATGCAAACGGCACTTGAGTCGCTGGTCGAAGCTCTGGAAACGTCTCCCGCCAGAGCGATCTGCTCGCTTGAAGTTCTCCCCCCGGACGAGCGCAACCGCGTTCTCTATGAGTGGAACGACACGAAGGCTGAGTATCCGTCGGACCAGTGTGTGCATGAACTGTTCGAGGCGCAGGTGGAGCGGACGCCGGCTGCGGCTGCGGTGATGTTCGAGGACGAAGAGCTCAGCTATAGGGAGCTGAACGCCCGCGCCAACCGGCTGGCGCACTATCTGCGGGAACTGGGAGTAAAGCCGGACGATCGTGTGGCGATCTGTGTCGAGCGCGGCCTCGAGATGATCGTAGGCTTACTCGCTGTTCTCAAGGCTGGAGGAGCCTACGTGCCGCTCGATCCCGCCTACCCGGTGGAACGGCTCCGCTTTATGCTGGAGGACTCCGAGCCGGTGGCGCTGCTCACGCAAACTCATCTGGGAGCGATGTTCACAACACACGGCCCATCAATGATCGAGATAGATGCTGCAACTCCACGCTGGGAGCGTCATCCGGAAACCAACCTCGATCGGAACACCGTCGCACTCAACTCCTGTCATCTCGCTTATATCATCTACACCTCCGGTTCTACCGGGACCCCGAAAGGAATAGCCATCGAGCACAAAAATACAGTCAATTTAATTCAATGGGGTCGCCGATCATTTGACATCACCACGCTGAAACACACTCTATTCTCCACTTCACTCAATTTCGATATGGCTGTCTTCGAATGCTTTGTACCGATTACCCTCGGCGATTATACCCACGCAGTTCGAGACGTCTCGCACATACCTAAGGACATCACTCTTATAAGTACCGTTCCATCTGCGTTGAACATGCTCCTCGATTTGAATGGCGTTCCTAAGTCAACAGAAATGATTCATCTCGGCGGTGAACCGGTTAAGCGGTCCCTGTTGAATCAGATTTTTGCCACAACGAATGTGGAGCGGGTGTGCAATTTGTATGGTCCTTCGGAAACTACAACCTACTCCACGCTCTGCACGATAAGCAGATCAGAGTCAACTCGCGAAGTCACAATAGGCCGCCCGATCTCAAACGTCCAAGTGTATATATTGGACGCGCATGGGGAGCCTGTGCCTGTGGGAGTGGCCGGTGAGATGTACATCGGCGGGGCGGGTGTAGCGCGGGGATATCTGAACCGTCCGGAGCTGACGGCGGAGAAGTTTCTCCGGGATCCGTTTGTAGATGAAG
>NZ_LMUR01000020.1:2993-256311 GCF_009765825.1 Granulicella sp. L60
GAGCTTGGCAGATGGGATCGGCGCCGAACAGTTGCGTCTGCATCTCTTTTCTTCCCTTCCTGAGCACATGGTGCCCGCGGCGTACGTGCGGCTGGAGTCGTTTCCGCTGACACTCAGCGGGAAGCTGGACCGGCGGGCGCTCCCTGCGCCGGAACAGGATGCCTATGCCACGCGCGGCTACGAGCCGCCGCGGGGGGAGATCGAAGAGAAGCTGGCGGCGGTGTGGGCCGAGGTATTGAAGCTGGACAGGGTGGGCCGGCACGATAACTTTTTCGAACTGGGAGGCCATTCATTGCTGGCGACGCAACTAATAAATAAGATTCAAACGACATTCAAAGTAGAACTTTCGCTCCGCACATTGCTTGAGACTGCCACAGTGGCTAGACTTGCCGAGCAAATCGACAACTCAATAGGCGTAAGACAAATCGAGGTTTTATTGCCGATCAGGACGAAAGGCACTTTGAAACCTATATTTTTCGTGCATCCAGGAGGCGGACTCAGTCAATGTTACATAGGATTTCTGAAACATCTCGACAGAGAACGCCCAATTTACGGCTTACAGTCACGCAACTTCACAGCCTCATCGTTGTCTGTTCAAACGATAGAGGAGATGGCTGTTGATTATTATGATGAAATCCGCAAGGTTCAACCGACTGGGCCCTATCATTTGGCAGGCTGGTCAATTGGGGGGCAGATTGCTTTTGCTATTGCCAACGTAATTCAGCGCCTCGGCGATGACGTGGCACTCCTTTCGGTTTTTGATTCCATTCCATTTCCTTCACGCGAAGCTGAAAATACCGATCCTTACGCATCCCAGACTTTGCTGGACTTTGCATATGACTTTTTTGGCCAAGACCTAAGAAGTCAATGTCCAACCCTTCAGGCTCTTTGTGACCGACTGCGTCAAGACAATCGATTGCCACACTCTATCAACGAAAACCATTTTCCAGTACTGCTCCAGAACATAAGAGATGCCTCAACTCAAGGACAAACGTTTGTGCCGATGAAATATCCCGGGGACCTTTTGATCTTCATTGCGACGGAAAAAAAAGAGATCGACGTCTCATATTTTTTAAAGGAATGGCAACCTTATGTTGGTGGAGCGATTCGTTATCATCTCATTGCGTGCAGCCATGGTGAGATGATGAATCCGATACCGCTAGCTGAGATCGCAAGTCTTCTGGAAATCGAATTAAAGAACCTTCGAGCTGAATGCGGGGAGTATGACCCAGTACCCTAAGACTCTATCAGCGAGAAGTTGGGAGATTTTCTTCGGTCGTGGGGAGCAAAGTAAAGCACGGCTTTGATAACAACTGGGGGATATGTAAATTTTTTCTGGACGGAAGAACATCCGTTTAAGATTTGGACGTCAATGGAATCGATCTTTTTTACCCACGATGATGACTTTGTTAGGCAATTCAGCCAAGGCCTTGAAGGCGACATCTCTATATGTCCCGTGGCTACGGACGGGGCTGGCCGAGCTGGAGTCCGCACTGTCGAAGGAAGGGCGCGGCGCGTGGTTGACGCCATTCGTAAAATACAACCTACCGGCCCATACTGCGTTGCAGGTCTTGGGGCAAATGGTGTAATCGCTTTTGAAGTCGCTACCCAATTGCTCGGACACGATCAACAGATTGCTTTTTTGGGGTTAATTGACTCGGTTTACGATCCTAAGACGCTTCGGGAGGTGAGGGAACACAGTCGATCAACCGGCGATACCAACAACGAATCACTCGAGCAAGCGGTCGCGTCCTATGATGCTGAGTATATCCCGTCTAGCGCCCATATCTTTGCGAGTGACGGGCATTGCAGCACCGATGAATGCTTAGGTTGGAGCTCGATATTGCCTAGGGACCAGATACTTGTCAGTTCGGTTCCAGCATTTTCTTCCGAATGCAAAGACTCTTCAATGAAGGTATTGTGCCGTCTGTTTTCTCAAGTAGTGTGTCATGCAATTCAGCGTTCGCAGAATAGTGCCGAGAGAGAGTATTCGACACTCAAACCCCTGCAAATTGGAATGGATCATTCGATTCCATTGATCTGCATTCCAGGAGCTGGAGCCAGTGTCACGAGTTTTATTGAACTAACGATGTGCTTTGCACAAGCTGCATCGGTCTACGGACTCGATCCTCGAGGAATTGACGGGGAGTTGGTGCCGCATGCATCGGTTCAGGCAGCGGCTGCCTGCTATACCACATCTATTATTAGAAACCTCGGAAGAACCCCACTGAGATTAATTGGGCATTCCTTTGGAGGTTGGGTCTCATTCGAGATGGCTCAGAGACTTGAGAGCTATGGGCGTGAGATTGCTTCGTTGACCATCCTAGACAGTAGCTCTCCCGACGACTGTTCACTTCGCGAGTACTTTACCGCCGATGTGATAATGGAGTGCGTGGAAGCATTCGAACTTCTCCTGGACCGAAAATTAGGGGTGAAACGTAGTGTGCTTGACGGATTGACTGCGGAGGAACAGCGGGAGCTCCTTCACCAGTGCTTAGTGAACCAGAGGCTTTTTCCACGCCGTTCCACTGCTAGTGATTTACGAGGTTCAATAAGAGTGCTAGGTACTGCTCTTCGCAGCTCATATCAGCCGACCAAATCATATGAAGGACCGGTGAATCTTATTCTCGTAGATAATCCAAAATTAAGTGGTCACCTAAACGGAAGTGAACACCAGAAACTTGTTGAGCGATGGAGACGCTGGGCACCAAACCTCAAATACTTTCATGCTCCAGGCAATCACATGAGTGTTCTGAAGCCTCCTCACGTTGAGGCGCTCGCCAGAATTCTCGCAAGAGGGGAGTAAAGTGCGCGCCGGTCCGTCGTGCGAATGGCCTCAATTTCCGTCACCGGTCTTTTGTGTCTGTTGATTGTTTCCGCTGCATGGGCGTTTTGGGTACCGATCTTGGCTTGCTTGACAACGGCCCATGAACTTTCCTTGAAGTCGACAGGTGAGCGCATCATTCTATTGTCGACTATCGAGGTAAGATGCCTTCATCCACCGAGCTTCTATAAGGCACACTGGATCTCCTCATGCTTGAGAAGCTGACTGCGGGGCTAATGCATGGATGGGGATTGCCCACCGAATACAGCACGTGTTAAAGGATGTGTTGCAGATCGGAATAGGGATCTCTGTATCTGGCCCTGCACCGACTCGAATACAAAGGATGAATCAGGCCCGATTGGGCAATTCGGAGAACAATTGACAGGCAAAGTTTATTCCCTGAGTCGCGCAGTGCCAAAGCAACTTGAGACGGAACTGGAAGATTGGGATCGACTTTCAGTGGCTATTGCGCTGGGAGTTCCGGCGGACTCCCGAGTCACCGTCATGATCTGCGAATGGATGAGCCGGTTGCGATTCCTTCTACGTCGGATTTGCTCGCACCCAGGAGCAGGAGTAAGCTGGACCAGCAGTTTCAATTTCATCTTGAGCAGGCAGTGCCAGTGAAGAGTGGCGGTGGCATGTCCCCAGAGGAAGCAAGACGGCAGTCCCTCAACGAATGCGGCGGCGTTGAACAGACGCGCGAACGCGGCCGCGAGCAGGAACCCGGCTGGTGGACGGGCACATTGCCTCAGGACATGCGCTACGCACTGCGCGGTTTCTGGCGCAACCCCGCATTCGCCATCCCCGTCATCATCACGTTGGCGCTTGGCATTGGCGCCACGACAGCGGTCTTCAGCGTAGTTGACCGCATCCTTTTCCGAGAACTTCCCTATGCGCACGCCGAACACATTGTCTCGGTTGGTCTGGTGCAATCGCTGGGACAGGAAGAATTCATGTCGGGTGGATTTTACTTCGACTGGTTCGACAATCAGCGGCCCTTTGAAGCCATCTCCTCTCTGGGAGACATGCTTCATGCCTGCGATCTGGTTGAAGACAATCCACAGCAGCTCAATTGCATTCCGGCACAGGCCGGATTCCTGCCCTTGCTGGGAATTTCGCCCGTGATAGGACGCAATTTCTCGCCGGACGAGGACCGTCCCAACGGACCGAGGGTGGCGCTTATCTCCTACGGAGTATGGCTGGACCATTACAACCACGATCCCCATATTCTGAATCGACTGATCAATCTCGACGGCAAGCCGACTCGCATAATTGGGGTACTGCCCAAAGGCTTTGAGCTGCCCACGGTCGAGACTCCCGACGTGCTGCTGCCGATGAAGCTGGACCGTGCGGACCAAAACAATGTCAATGGCGGCTTTGGCCAACCCATGCGGACCTTTGCACGGCTCAAGTCCGGGGTGAGTATCCCGCAGGCAAAGGCCGAGATGGAGCCGCTCTTTCTGCACACTCTTCAAACATTTGTTCCGCCTCCGCTTCGTACCGGTATTCACTTGAGCATTCGTTCGCTGCGCGACCGCGAAACGCAGGGCGTGCAACTAGCAGCGTGGGTTCTGTTGTGCGCGGTCCTGGCGGTGCTCCTGATTACCTGCGCCAATGTGGCCGGCTTGATGATGGCGCGCAGCACGGCTCGGGAACGCGAGAAGGCGATCCGGTCGGCTCTGGGAGCGAGCAGGGGGCAGCTCATCCGTCAGTCGCTAACGGAAGCGCTTCTGCTGTCTCTTGCGGGTGCGGCGGCAGGGTTGGCGTTGGCCGAAGGGCTGCTGCGGGGCTTCATTGCGATTGCTCCTGCGAGTATTCCGTTCCTTGGCAAAGCGAGCCTTGACCTTCGTGTCGCGCTGTTCACTGTCGCGATTTCCCTTCTTTGCGGAGCATTCTTCGGCGTCGCGCCCGCTCTCGAAAGACCCCGATCCATTGCACTGGAGGCGCGCGCCGGCAACTTCGGTAGGCACGCCATTCTGCGGCGCGGCCTTGTAGCCGGGCAGATTGCTTGCAGCATGATTCTTCTCTCGGGGGCAGGGCTGCTGGTGCGCAGCTTTCAAAACATCGAGGAACAGAATCTCGGGCTCCGAACAAAGGGAGTGGTGACGGCTCAAATCGCTCTCCCGCAGTTCCGCTATAACACGGGACAGGAGCAGATGGATTTCTATCTTCGGGCAGAAGCCGCTCTTCGCCGCATGCCTGGCATCCGCGCCGTCACAATTACCGATTCCGTGCCTCCCGGAGGTTGGCAGAGCGGCTTTCGTTTGTCTGATTTGGCGACCGAAGATAACCCTCATCCAACTCCTGGAGAGGGTGGAACTGTAGTGAGCCGATCGGTTACGCCGGACTATTTTCGGGCGCTCGACATTCCCGTCGTTCGAGGCCGCGGGTTCTCCGAAGAGGATCGCACTTCCACGCAGTCTCTCGTGATCCTCAGCCGATTGATGGCAACCCGGCTTTTCCCTGGCCGCGATCCTGTCGGAAAATCGGTTCGAATGATAGCGATAGACCCAATTAATGGCCCTCGCTTCACGGTGGTTGGCGTAGTAGATGATGTTAAGAATAGTGGACTCACCGAACAGAACAAACCGGAAATCTATCTTCTGCGTCGTAATGTCGCGGACGATTGGAGCGGGCGCGCGCCAATAATAGTGATCGATTCCGTTCTACCGGCGGACACTGTGATGCCATGGGTGCGGTCGCAAATGGCTTCCCTGGACCCCACAGTGCCAGTCGAGATCAAAACACTCAATTGGACCATCAGCAGCCTAGCAAGCCGCCCCCGCTTCGAGACCGCGTTGCTCGGCTTCTTCGCCTTCATCGGCCTAGTCATCGCCGTCGTCGGGCTCTATGGCGTCATTGCCTTCCTTGCCACACAGCGCACAAAGGAGATCGGCATCCGCATGGCGCTTGGAGCCAGTCGTCTCGATATTCTACGTCTGATCCTGCGCGAAGGTGTCCTCCTTGTCGCATTGGGTGGCGCGGTGGGGCTTGTTGCCGCCTTCGCCCTCTCGCGTCTGCTCAAGAGCCTTCTCTACGGCGTCAGCCCGCACGATCCCCTCAGCTTCGTCACCGTCACGTTCCTGCTAGCGTTGGTGGCTCTCGCTGCGACGTTGATTCCCGCGCGCACTGCAATGAAGGTTGAACCAGTGAAGGCACTGCGATATGAATAGTTAGTTGCGCCGTGCCGATCTGGCACCCGGCTACCATCAACGAAACTAACCCGTTTACACAACGTGTAAACGACCCATTGGAGGCTGGTATCGTGCTCGAGCTACAGAGCCTTTTCAAGACCTATCGCGGCATTCCCGCCATCCAGGATGTGAGCTTCAAGGTCGCGCCCGGCGAGATCGTGGGCTTTCTTGGTCCCAACGGCGCGGGCAAGTCGACCACTGTCAAAATCATCACCGGTTTTCTCAGACCTAATGACGGCAGAGTGCTCTTTGAAGGCCAAGATGTCCGAAAGAATATGGTTACATTCCGCAGCACTCTCGGATATGTCCCAGAAGAGGCCTTTCTATACAGCTACATGTCGGGCCTGGAATACCTGCAGCTAGTTGGCAGACTCCGCGGTCTCAGCGAGGCGCTCATTGAAGCCAAGTCGACACAGCTACTAAGACTTCTAAATCTGGAGTCCTGGCAATTCTCGCCGGTCTCTTCCTACTCGAAAGGAATGCGACAGCGTGTGCTGATTGCCGCCGCCTTGCTGCACGATCCGAAATTGCTCATTTTCGACGAACCACTCTCGGGACTCGATGTCGTATCTGCGCGGCTGTTCAAGGATCTCCTGGAGCTATTAGCGGCGGAAGGGAAGGCTATTCTCTACATCTCACATGTGATGGAGATTGTGGAGCAGGTATGTAACCGCGTCGTTGTAATCGTAAAAGGCAGGATCGTCGCCGACGCTCGGCCAGACGATCTTGCAGGTTTGATGAGGCTTCCCAATCTGGAAAAGGTCTTCGCGCAACTGGTCGAGCAACAGGATACGAGGACCGTTGCGCAGCAGATCGTAGAGGTGATGCGGATCAACCATGCGTGAGTCCTTTCAGCGCTTCTTTATGATGTCGGAGCCGGAAGTGCTTACCCTGGAGGCTCAGGCGGAGCGTGGCCCAGAACAAGAGCCCGAGCGAAGCCAGTTCTCGCATCTGGTTCGCCACTTTTTGGCGCGGTTCTTTAATCACGAAACGGCATCTCCCGAGGGCGACGCTAAAACACGGATGGTTCTGATAGCAGTTGCAACCGGGCTCCCAGGGTTCGTCGTGGCGCTGTATCTATGGCCTGTCTATCATCCCTTCATCGATTCTCTCCAGGAACATGGCCCCATATTAGGACCACCGTATTGGTTGCGGGTGAATCACCATTTCTTCTTTGTGGTCTATTCATTTGTGGCGATGGGGATCGTCACAGTGTTTGAGTGGGACATGTTCTTCCCAGATTTATTGGATCTCTACGTATTGACGACATTGCCTATCCCGGCTCGTAGGCTCTTCCTCGCGAGAATTGCGGCCATTGCCATTCTCATGGCTGGCTTCCTTTTTGATGCCAATGTTTTCGCACCGCTGGTTCTTCCCGCGGCCATTGATCCGCCCAACCTGTTACGCTTTCTAGCTGGTCATCTTCTGGCCGTGGCAGGCAGCGGGTTGTTCGCAGCGGTCCTTCTTCTGGCTCTGCAGGGCATGCTTCTTTCCGTCCTCGGCGAACGGGTATTCCGTAAGTTTTCTCTTGTCCTGCAGGGTCTCTCGATAACCGCCCTGTTGATGCTCCTACTCCTGTTCCCAGTTATATCCGGAACGGTTCCAGTGCTGCTTCAGTCAGGAAGCGCCTTCGCTCGATTCTTTCCCCCATTCTGGTTCTTGGGCGTCTACCAGCGCCTCATGGAGGGACCCTCCGCATTGCCTATCTACACGCAGCTGGCGCAGACAGGATGCCTCGCTCTGCTTGTGGTTACCGGACTGGCCGCGCTCGCCTATCCGATTGCCTACCTGCGCAGAGTACGCCAACTGGTCATCGGGCCTGGCACGCACTCCGCGCCAAGCTGGGTTGCTCGACCACTGCAGGCGCTGATCAATGCCATTCTGGTCCGGCGTACGGTTCGTCGGGCAGTTTTTCACTTCATTAGCGAAACCCTGATGCGCGTCCAGCGCTATCGTATCTATCTTGTTCTCTACGGAGGGGTCGGCCTTTCGGTCGTTATCGCCGCCATTTTTCGTCTTGCGGTTGTACATGGGCAGATTCGGGCGGAAGTCTCATCTGACGGCATTCGCGCTGCGGTCGGGATTGTAGCTTTCTGGACGATTGCTGGACTGCGGATGGCGTTTGTCTCTCCCGGCAATCGGCAGGGAAGTTGGGTGTTTCACAGCGTCCACGGTAGGCCGGCACCGTTTCAGACAGCGATAGATCAGCTGCTGGCCGCAAAAACCTGGGCATTTCTTTGGGGGCTCATCATTAGCTTGGGAAGCTACATGGCACTTCGCGTGATTGCTCCTCCAGAACTTTGCACCGTACGAGCAACGGCAAGCCAGTTGCTCGTCACTGCCGGGATGTCCGTATTGCTAACCGATATCTTCTTTTTGAACGTAAAGTTCGTGGCGTTCACCGGTGAGCGGACAAGGGAACAACCCAACTTCGCCTTCACAATTATCAAGTACATCGCATTCGTTCCTGCGGTGGCGTGGCTCACGCTGATCTCTGAACCTTGGATTGAGACCAAGACGGAACACTTCATTGTTGCTGCAATCGCGATCGCCACAGCGCATCTCGTACTTCGCCGCCAACATCGTGCCATCATCCGAGAACACTGCAATATGCCCGGCCTCGAAGACGATGAAGAGGAGTTTCCAATGAAACTCGGGCTCCGAAATTGAAATGATTCATTGATGAAACGGCGGCCAATGATCCAAAGCCATATCAACTCATTTGGACCTTGAAGCTTCGCGCACGACCGCAGGATCGTTGCACCAATTCGTACCGCTTGCGTCTGTAGATGCTGGTCGCCAGCATCGTAACTGGAAACGGCTTTTGGGGAAATACACATGGGCACTCGACATCAGATATCGCTGAAGGTTTGTTTTTCGGATCCACTTTTAGACGGGATGAATATTCTCAATGAAGTGGTGCTTGATTTCCCTGAAGCGATCTCGTTTGCTCCAGGGCGCCCAATGGAGCGGTTCTTCGACCTCGACAGAAGCCTGGAGGGTCTCGGTGCATTTGTAGCAAAGGAATCAATGCAAAATGGCAAGACAGAAGATCATGTAAAAAGGGTGCTTGGCCAGTACGGAAGGACCAATGGTTTTATCGCCAAGCAAATATCGGAACTACTTAGGCAGGACGAAGATATCAGCGCTCCCCATGAGTCGATAGTCATTACGGTTGGCGCGCAAGAAGCAATGGCCATTTTGATGCTGGGCCTATTTGAACCCGGCAAAGATATACTTCTCACGAGCAATCCTACCTACATTGGCATTACTGGACTCGCTCGAATCCTCGGGATCAAAGTTGTAGGTGTAACATCCGATGAATCTGGTATTGTCCCACTGAGCCTCGTGGAAGCCATTCAAGTTGCCTCCGAGGCTGGAAGGGTCAGGGCATTATATGATATTCCTGATTTCAACAATCCTTTAGGCTCCTATCTTCCCTTAGAGCGTCGCAAAGAGATATTAGAGATTTGTAAACGAAACGAAGTCTTTCTAATTGAAGACAATCCTTACGGAATGTTTCTGTATGAAGGGAAAAAGCTACCGACTCTGAAATCTTTGGATAGCCATGGCACCGTAATTTATATCGGGAGCTTCTCCAAGACAATATTTCCCAGCCTCAGGGTAGGTTTTCTAGTCGCGGATCAGATTGTCTCTAATGAAAATCATTTTCTGGCGCAGGAACTATCGAAGATCAAGAGTCTCCTCACCGTCAATACCTCCGGACTTTCCCAGGCAATCGTAGCCGGAATTTTAATCGAAGAGCGAGGCTCGTTGAAATCATTGATCCAACCTCAGTTGGAGCAACTTCGCAGGAACAGAGATGCGCTTCTTTCGAGTCTTTCAATTGCATTCGAGGACTTGGTTCCGACGGTCTCATGGAACCGTCCTGTAGGAGGTTTTTTCCTTACACTTACAATCCCGTTTACTTTTGGGATCGAAGAGATGTATTTCGTTGCTAAGAAGTATGGAGTTATAGCGTGCCCAATGAGCCTTTTCACTATTGGTAGTGGCTGCGAGACTCAGATTCGTCTTGCTTTCAGTTATCTCGATCCTTCACAGATTGAAAATGGTGTGCGCGCTCTGGCTTCTTACGTTCGTGACCGATTGCCGATAATTGCTCGGAGATGAAACGTAAGCCCCTGCAGGGTAATGAGTTCTTTGCGATAGCGATTATGAGACAGCACTTTCGTTCTCTTATTTGGCAAGTGCCTTTGTTCCTTAAATCGGATCTATGGAGGGTCGAAGCACATTTTTCTGAAAGGGAATTGATGTGCATTCCGTTCGGCCTGGAGTTGAAGGGAAGCCTGAACCCGCAGGCGCTGGACCGACTCGTGGCGCGGCTCGAGGTGCTGCGCACCTGCTTCGTGCTGGCGTGCTGGTGGACGGGGAGCCTGTGCAGCAGATCGGGCCCGCCGGGCAGAGCCATTTTGAACTGATCGAATCAACGTACTTAAGCCGAGCAGAGAATCCTTATGCAGAAATGTCTCGTTCGCGAGGATTGATGAACGCGCGGGCAGAGCCGGACACGCTAGTCGGCCCACTCGAACCTTCTCTATGTCTCTGCGTACTCCATCCCGACCTTATGCGGGACGGCTGGCCCTTATACTCGGGATGATTCACGACGAAGTCGGCTTGAAAATAAACTAAGATAAAGGCAAACAACACAGCTGTGGAAACGCTGGGCTCCTAACATGGTCACAGTTCAAAGTTTTGGGAACCTTAAAGCGCCTCACGTCAAGTTGATCGCTCACGTGCTTCGCAATGAGCGGAAAAGAGATACGAATATTAGAAGTTCGCAACACGTCGAAAATAGAGATTGTGTTTTTTAACGAGGCGGACGCAACTTTATGTTACGCTTGAGCGACTCGAAAGCGAATGTCTCCCTGTTTACGAAGAAATTGTTGGCTATAGAACGGGATCCATCCTCGCGACTCTGAGGTTTAGAGCTAATGAGTTGTATCCGAAGTCGCATAGAGCACGGCGTCTCAGGTTGAAACTACTGATAGAGTTGCATGAACCGTTCGAACACGACCTACCTAGAGACCATGGACACATCTTTAGACTCACTTTGCGTCCCGGACGAATGTCAGAATCAGGCACCATTATTTAATTCACGTCCCATCATCTGTGGCATCGGAACGGCAACCTCACCGTTTTCTTATTCACAAGGCGAGTTGCTGGAATTTTTTAGGGTAAAGGATCGACGAGTTCGTTCACTTTTCCTTAATAGTGCCATCGAACGTCGTTACCTTACGCTTCCCCCCGTTGATGGCGACGGGTGTCCACTCCTTGAAACCCAAGGAGAACTGCTAAACAAACATCGCAACTGCTCTCTTGAGCTAGGAGCGCGCGCAATTCGCACATGTCTTGAAAACGCAAGAGTGTCGGTTGCAGACATATCTTATCTATGCTGTACAACCACGACCGGGTTTCTGACCCCAGGATTGACAGCGTTTTTTTGTAGGGACCTCAAACTTCGGGAGGATTGTGTCAGGCTGGATGTTGTAGGTATGGGCTGCAATGCCGGGTTAAACGCACTCAGTGCAACCGCGGCGTGGGCGCATGCCAATCCAGGAAAGCTAGCGGTCATGCTTTGTGTTGAAACCTGTTCCGCTGCCTACGTGTTCGATGGCACCATGAGGACAGCAGTGGTCAACAGCTTGTTTGGTGACGGAGCTGCAGCCGTGGCAGTGACTACAAAACGCGAAATGGGATCGACTGGTCCGGAAATTCAAAAATTTAGTAGTCTAATTATTACTGAGGCAATTGAAGCAATGCGCTTCGATTGGGACGATTCACATGGAAAGTTTAGCTTTTTTTTGGATCCCGACATTCCTTATGTGATCGGCGCCAACGTCGAGAAAACGATAACTACGTTGTTACGTGGCACGGGCATTCGCCAATCCGAGATCGCACATTGGGTTGTTCATTCAGGCGGGAAGAAAGTGATAGACGCCCTTAGGGTCAATTTGGGACTATCTGCTTATGACCTTCGTCATACTACCGGAGTTCTTAGAGATTATGGCAACCTGTCTAGTGGATCATTTCTTTTTTCATATCAGCGTTTGATTGACGAAGATAAAGTGACAAGCGGCGACTACGGAATCATGATATCGATGGGGCCCGGCTCTACGATCGAGTCTGCGTTGATAAAGTGGTAAACACCGCCAAACGAATAAGAAGGATTGATTATGCTCCCAACCTTCCTTGACGATGAAGACGGCACTATTGTTAAGGTTCAGATTCATGGGTACACGCAAATATCCACTGAGTTGATCAGTCAAATCACCGACACTCTTGATCGAGCAGAGGATGTCGGATCGACTAGAATCATCGTTGTTCAGGTTACTGGAGCGGCGGAGTCATCCTCTATTGATGATTGGCCCGGCCAAATTAGTACTGGCTTGGTCAACAAATGGGAACGTCTGTTACGCCGAGCTGAGCGCGCTTCTCCTATTCTGATTGTAGTCGCACAACAGGTCTGTTCTCCGCTGGCACTGGAATTGCTCCTCGTTGCTGATTGTCGCCTTTGCACAGACGACTTCGTCGTAGAAAAGAAGTTTTCTAATGGAAGTATCTGGCCGAGCATGGCTACATACCGGCTTTCGCGTCAGATTGGAGAAACTCGCGCTCGAAAGCTTCTCATGGACGAATCGAACATCGGTGCTTTCAAAGCCCAGGAGATGGATCTTATCGACAAGGTTTTCGAGGCATCGACAGATATGTCAGCGCATTTGGCACATTTTCTAGAGCGAGCCCCCTTGAATGACTTTGCGGTACGCCGAAGACTGATGCAAGACAGTCTATCGACCACCTACGAAGAGGCTCTAGGCGCACACTTGGCAGCATGCGACCGTGCGCTTCGACGAGCCCAGACTAAAAACAATGTATCGAATGATACTCAAAATGCGCCGCAGACGGCCCATATAGAACCACCGCCCGGCTTCTGAGAATTTTTGCCCGGAGTATCCCATTGCCTTTATCTTCTTTTGAGACAGAGTTGGACGTTTGGGCTCAGTCGAGTCCTCTTCTCCGAGGTTCCGTCGAAGTAGACCGACAATCACTTGCTCGCTTCATGATGGGCGGAGATTCGTTGCTTGGACTTCTGCCACCAAAACCGGGTCGTTCCAACGAACAGTCGACCTGCGCCGCGAGAATTCATTCGTTCTGCCGATTGGTGAGACGTGAATTCATGGAACTTCATACAGACTGGCTCTACAGGCAAATTACTAATGAGCTCACAACCTTCAAAAGCTTGCATGAAGTTGCCTTCAAGGCCGCCGAACTGTGTCCCGGTCTAGTTCCGACACAACAGCAGTTAAACTTGGAGCGCACTCGAACCCAGGCCAACAAAGAAGGCTATGAGATCGATCAGGGTCTTTTGTTCCATTATCTATTGCGGTCGCCGGAGGTCGGAAATCATCTTGTCGAATCTGCTCTGCGCCCGACGCCACGAGCTCAAGAATTGATTGCTCAATTTATTCGCGATGGCTACTTCGATCTTGGAACGGTCCTTCTTGAGAGGAAAGGATATGCCGCACATCTTACGATCAACAACCCTCACTGTCTCAATGCAGAAGACGATCGCCTAGTCGATGATATGGAGACTGCTGTGGATCTAGCGCTAATGGATCATGACGTCCGCGTTGCCGTCTTGCGCGGAGGCGTTATGACTCATCCACGATATGCGGGTCAAAGAATCTTCAGTGCAGGAATCAATTTAAAGGCTCTCAACGCCGGGCAGATATCATTCGTGGACTTCTTATTACGTCGTGAACTGGGGTTAATCAATAAGATTTTTCGTGGGTTACTGGCCGAGGGCGACGAAGATCTTCTAACTCATTGCAAATCTTCGAGAATTGTCGGAAAGCCCTGGCTGGCGGCCGTGGACGGGTTCGCTATCGGGGGCGGCGCTCAGTTATTGCTAGTTTTCGACCGTGTCATTGCAACCACGAATAGCTATTTTAGTCTCCCTGCCGCTCAGGAGGGAATAATTCCGGGTTTCGCAAACCTTAGACTCCACAGGGTGGTCGGAAGCCGAAAGGCCCGACAGATGGTTCTGTTCGGTAGTAAAGTGTCGGCGTGTGATCCGGACGCAAAATTGTTGGTCGACGACGTAGTCGAGCCGTCACTCATGGACGAAACGATCGATCAAAGAGTAAAGCAGCTTGGCAGCCCAGCGGTCTTCGCGAATCGATATATGTTGAATCTGGCCGAAGAATCACCGGAAGCTTTCCTGAGATATGCCTCTGAATTTTCGCTCATGCAGGCTGAGCGTCTTTATAGTCCAGATGTATTAGAAAAAGTTTGGAGCTGAGACTTACGTGGAAAAGAGTATGTCCAGCCGCCATCGTGAACCGAAGGATATTGATGAACGCGGTAGAACGCCTCGCCGCAATCGTGAATCAAGTGTGTCGGCAATCGACTCCACTCCCTGATATTGTTTAATCAAGTTTTATACACACTAAATGTAATCTACGCGACAAATTCGATATGATACCCGACTCACAAATACGAGTGAGATATGAAAAGCTTCGTCATGTGGCTTACGTTACCTTAAATCGCCCTCATGTCTTGAATGCGATGGATTCAAGAATGCACGAGGAATTGAAAGAAATATGGGACGATTTTGAACGAGATGAAGATCTATGGGTAGCGGTTTTAACCGGTGCCGGGGAACGTGCGTTTTCGGTAGGGCAGGATCTCAAGGAACTCGTTGAGCGCACCCAGGGGGGAGCGGAGCCCACCACCTTCGGGAGTCGCGGCGGATCAGGGTGGCCGAGACTAACGGAACGATATAGCCTCAGCAAGCCAATCGTTGCGAAGGTAAATGGGTATGCTTTTGGAGGAGGTTTCGAACTAGCGCTCGCTTGCGATATCATCATAGCAACTGAACAAGCCTCTTTCGCTCTTCCAGAAGCCAAGCTTGGCTTAATTCCTGGTGCCGGTGGCGTATTCCGACTCACTCGGCAGATTCCTTTTAAGATTGCGATGGGACATTTACTGACTGGACGCAGAATTAGTGCGCACCGCGCATATGAACTTGGATTGATCAATGAAGTTGTACCTTCTGCAGATCTCGAGGTCTGCGTTGCCAGGTGGGTCGAGGACATAGTTCGATGCTCTCCGCTCTCTGTGAGAGCGCTGAAGCAGGTAGCTCTAGAGTCTGCGCACCTGTCGATAGAGGAAGCTTTCAAAACACACTATGACGTCGAGGATACTCGTCGCAGAGGCGAAGACTGTATTGAAGGTCCGTTGGCTTTTGTGCAGAAGCGTCTCCCAAAATGGAAAGCACGATAGAGCTGGGCCGCTAAATTAAGCGGTCCACGCGTAATTGGAGTGGATGATTGGGCATGGAAGAAGGGCCACCGATACGGGACGATTCTGTGCGATCTGGAAGCAGGTAGCGTAGTGGACTTGCTTCCAGACCGCGAAGTCGGAACACTGGCAACATGGCATCCGGGAACGGAGATCGTCGGCCGGGACCGGGCCAGCGCCTATGCCAAAACGCCATGAAGAGCGCACAGTCCAGCGATGGATACGAGCAGGCGCGTTCCTAAGCGTGCCGGAGCTTGAGACCAGTTGGCGTCAGTCGAGCGAATGGATCAGCGACGTCATCTCATGATCTGCAATTTCTTCTTGTGTCAGCTCTTGCTCCGCCAAGTATGGATAATCAGTAATGGGAGGTCGCATTGTGTGGAGTTTGTACTTTCTGAAACCTCCGTTTCAGGTAATTCGTTGTTTCCCTGCTCTTTGGTTATGAGTGAGAGTCTAAACGTAGTTTCAACGAGTTACAAGGTCCGATCGGGAGCCTTATGTAGCTGTAAGTTATTGAAAGTAGGATGAGGGATTTTTTACGTCGGGTTCAAACCGGGTTGAAAACCCAACAACCCTTTGTTTCCAACCCGGCGAGAACCACTTAGACGATACCTTGACGCTACCTAAACAGGACTTTATACTGCATGTAGAGGTGACCTAAAATGTTGTCAACCCCTACGTTCGTGAGTGCCGATCCCGCCCTCTTCAATCCACAGACAGGACGACTTGATGCCTCCCGTATCGCGAGTGAAATTCAACTGCCCGTCTCAACGATTGCTGAGGCCATCGGCAAGAAAGCCCCGAGCGTTCGCAAACATCCCGATGCAAGCAGCCTCCAGCCGGAGCTGCGCCGCGTTTACCGGATCTGGGTGGCAATCGTGGAACTTTATGCCGGGAATAAGAAAAGCGCACGCATCTTTCTGAGCGCCCCCAATCGGCATCTTGAAAACCAAGCTCCTGTCGAATTCATCGAGAATGGCAACCTCAAACCCCTCGAAGCACTCGTCGAAGCTATGACCACAAGGCAGCCAGCCTAGCGAGAGCAGATTGCATTCTTCTGACCGACTCCTCCGCGCTTTAGAGAACGCCCCGGTTCAGCCGTTTTCGGGATTCGTCTATCGGATCATCGCAGAGCGGCACCGGGACTCTCCGCTGTCTGCGATTGGCTCCGTCCGGTCTGGCGGTCGCTACAACGCTCCCAACTCCTTCCCGGTACTCTACTGCGCAGATAGCCAGATGACCGCCTTGCTGGAGGTCGAAGCCCTCTTCACCACTGCGGACGGGCAGTTGAAAGGCGCTCCGCGAGACCCCGATCTCGTTCTCTCTCTTCGGTGTGAACTCGCTCGCGTGCTAGACCTGACAGACGAGAGCTTCTTAAGAGAGCTAGGCACGACTAGCGACGAACTTGTCAATCTCACACCGTCGCGTTTCATTCTGAATGCGCGTGGTGAGGAGACTCCGACGCAAACCCTCGGATCGGCCTGTTCCTTTTGCGGGAGTATTTCCGCAGTGAAGGTTCCCAGCGCCGCCAATAACGACGGCTATTGCCTCAACATCCTTCCAGACTCTTTGCTGGTTGGCGAGCATGTGACAATCTTGGACGATAGCGACCGGATCAAAGCCAAGATAGACGGTGTGATTCCGGTTCCAGGCAAGTTTGGTGGCCTCACAGTTTGACTCTTTCCCAAACGCACCGATCACCCCTACTTGAAAGGTTTATGTGGCCGGCGAACGAGAGCAACGAGAAGCATTGGACGAGCTGCAACGTCAATTTCGCGCGCGGGTCGAAGCGCTCGACTTGGACTCCCCCGGATACGTCCAAGCGTTCCAGCAGATGTCGGACGATTGGCGGACGATCAGCGAGAAGATCGCTGCAGCCTACCCCCTTGACGTGCCGAACGCCGAGTGCCACCACGCGATGCTGAAAGGCATCGCCTTCGAAAATCAAGCGTGGAAGCCATCATCATCTGGCGGCTTTCCCACAAAGGGAGACCGTGTTGATTTCTTCCGTTTTGGGTCGGAAGCAGCGTCGCTTTGGACCCAGCAGGACGACGACTATACCGTGCTTCTGGTCGAAGTAGATCGCACGAACGTCCCCTCAAATCTCTGGCGAACGCTTGGCAGCAGCATATCCGTTTCCATCGGGCTGTCGTCCATGCAGGAGGACTCCCAAGAGATCAACTATGCGTGGATATACCGGTTTGATCAGAACACCCCGGTCACAGAGCAGGCACGGTTGGACGGGGACGATCCGCTGATTCTGACGAATCGGCTGATCTTCAGGCTCGAACGCTGGTTTGAACAAGCACGCATCCTTGAGCTGCTGCTGCGGGATGAGAAGTTTTTCGTAGCTGCCCAGCAACTTTGCGACTCCTTCCGAAGCCACTGGTTCTGCCTTGAATGCGCCTTGCAGCCCGCGACTTACCGCAGACACGAACACGCGGAGCCTGATGCCTGGAGCATGGTTTCCCAGATTCCGAGGATGGAGAATGCCATCGTGCAGGCGACCCGCGCGGTTGAGGGATTGATCGGCAAACCGGGACAAAACCAAACCCGAACACGGGATCGCTGGCAGCGGGAGATCCCGCTGGCACCGGACGACATCTTCGAACTCGCCGGGAAAAGTTACTTCGATTTCTACTACGACCTGTTTCAGGTACGAAACGACTCCGCCCACGGCTTCGGAGCCTTTTCCGCGAGACTGACGCGCCTCGACGCCGTAGCTGCCCAGACGTTCGCGCACGCTGTCGTGAAGTCACGGTTTGATCGCGATGTCTGCACAAACGAAGAAGCGCAACGCCGCCTCTCCTTCAATGCGGCCCTCATGACCAACATCAGGGACAGCGATTATGAAGGAATGAGCACACCACTCACCGCGCGTAGAGAGCGCGACTAACACTCAGCGTCCCATACTGCCCATCGCGCTTGTTCGGCCGGACGCACCTGAGCGTTGACAGCGGGTAGACGGCCCTGACCAGTTATAACGACGAGATCCAGGGCGATCACGGACAAAACAGTTTTGGTGAGGATGTCGATTTTCATACTGCGAGTATACTTTCGCCTTACCACCTAATCCTGAAATCAGGGAGAGCAAATGTCCACAATTCCGAGCATTACGGGCACTGACCTGAGCATCGCTTCTCTAACCGACCTAAACGCCTATGCGTTGGGCTTCTGCGTCACTTCAGGAGGCGGCTTTGCCGGCACAAGCCCTTGTGCCTATACGGTCTCGAATGGAGGTATCACCGGATTCGATGCGACTAGATGGCTTGATTCCGCTTCTGGTCCCTCAGCGTCTACGCCTCAAATCGCATACATGCCAGTCGGAGGCGGAAAGGTTGGAAGGCTTTTTTCGGCGTGGGCTGAGGGAACAGATCTATGGATCGCGGAACTCCAACTTGCAAAAGATGCTACGTCTGGCAATATCTCAATCACAGGGGTCGTTGGTAATAATCGGAAGTCACTCGTTGGGATCACCGTCGCCTCCTCTCCGGCGATAGCTGTGGTGGGTCACTACGTGGTTGCTGCTTATCAACTCACCAACGATCATCTTGATATGGCTGTGAGCAATGATCTCGTCAGCAGTCCCACCGAGTTTACGTTTACTCCGGTTGGCGGCATCATCGGTACGACTGGCGCTCCAGAAATGGCCAGCGCTCCTCCTGCCTTGGCGGCGAACGGAGGCGCACTCTACATGGCTTGGAAGGGCTTTGACAGTGCGGCCGATAAGGCCATCAATGACATAAGTGTTGGTCAATACACATTGGGTTCGAGCACTCCCGTTTACAAAACCTCCATGGCTGGGCTGTCAGCTACTGGCCCCGCAATTACCTATGCATCAGGAGAACCGTATCTAGCCTATTGCCAAGCCGGTGACCAACATTTATGCACTTGGCCCGCGTCAGATTGGAACAAAGTCAGTTCGACTTATCTTGCTGATACAACTGCGAACCCGCCGAGTGTGTGCGGGTCAATTGATGGAACACAACTTGTCTTGGCATGGCGAGGTCAGGATACTCAGCAAACTGCTAATGTTTCCTTCGAACACTTGTGATCGCCGATTGTGAGCGCATGTACTTGAAGAAGACGCCAAGGCCGAAGCGCTGGAATACTTGATCTGAGACAATTTGCTTTATGCACAACGGCGTTGACTGGAAAGCCGCTCCCAAGACCGCACAATGGTGGGCCGTTGACGGTAATGGGAAGGCCCGTTGGTTCAAGTCCCCGAACGTCGCTCCTTTCACGGATTTTTGGTATACGGATAGCGAGCCTGCGCCCACCTTTGGATACGAGGGAGACTGGCGCGAGAGCTTGACCCGGAAACCGTAGAGAAAGCACCCATGGCCATCGACAATCCTTTTGACGCAGTAGAGAAGCAATACCCGGACGGCTCGGACGTACCCTTTGCGGAACTGACCCTTGGATCGGCTACCGTTGCTTTGGGATTTCCTGTCACGAGTCCGCTTGCCATCCTGTTTGGGTTTCTCGACAGCTTCAACACCTCAGCACGTCTGGATCGCGGGATGGCGTTTATTCGGGTGCTGACTGATCATTTCAAAGGTCTGGAATCTTCGATAAAGAACATGCAGACCGACGTGAAGGAGGTGCAGGCTGCCCTTCGGGTGGCCCTCCACAACGATCTCGATGAAATGAATGACAAAAAGCGAGATCGTTACATTACAGTTGCCACATCTGCCGTGTCGCTACAAACCAAGGTGACTGACTTGGTTAGCTTCATTCGCGACGTTGAGCAACTCGGGGAACGCGACATCATTGGTCTCAAGGTTCTAAACCGGGTCATGAACAAATCCGACGACTGGCCCATCGCGCCCACCAACGTCGCTACAACTCAGAAGCCGAAACTGCACCCGAACACTTTCATCCAGCGTGCCCAGGAATTCTCCGTTCAGATGGCAATCGCCTTGACGAACACACATAACCTGACGCCCAACGACCAGTTCAGTCGCGAGGAAGGCCTTCAAATTTGCTTGCGTCTTCAGGGGTTCGGATTGGCCCAAGAGATAGCCACAAGCCCGCGAGAGGTGCCGATCTCAAACTACGCCGCACGCCTCACAAGCCGGGGCCTGATGCTGCTCAAGTTGCTTGGCGAAGACGTGCCGAACTGGGATAGGTATTTCGGCCCCAACGGACCTCTTTAGAGGCCCGATGGCACGCCTCGGTTTGCTCCGTAAGTGTAACAACGATGATAATTGCATCGATCATGTTTTCTCTGAACCGCACTTGTTGGGATAAAGCTAATTGCCACGGAGAGTGAGACGGCATGGGCGACGACAGCAACTCGTTAGAACCCGGCGACGAAAAAGCATTGGCGCCACATGCTGCTGCCACCGTAACGCCCACCGGCGATGCCGCAGAAACGCCTGAAACAAAAACCATAAGAATTGCTGGCTTGACTCTTAAGATGCCGAGCGGCTCTGTGATTTTGAGGAGAGTCGTTTGGAGCGTAATCGTAGCCGCGTCTGGCGCTCTAGGAACTGCCCTCTTTTCCATAGTCTGGCAACATTTCGTTCCTCAGACAATCGACTACGAAGTCGATGTGCGACAGGATGCGCAGACAGGAACACCAATGCAGGATGTTGATGTGGATCTTGGGATTAACGGTGCCCCTTTGCAGAAGACAAACTACTTCGGGAAAGCAGTTTTTAGCAATCTTGGGTCTCATTTCAGCCACAAACACGGTCCCATCAAGCTCCATAAGGAGGGCTTCAAAAGCCTGACTCCAATCGACTCATCGCTGGAGAACAACACAAGCCCGGTAGTTGTGGTGATGGTGGCCGACGCGACGCCTTCTCCTACTGTCAAGCCGCTCAATAAAACAAGCGCGCCCGAATCGCCCAAAGACCTCAACGCTATCCCACCGTCGTCATCCCCCCAGACTCTAGTGAAAACATATTCCTCTGGACCTCAAATAAGTGGGGTTGGAGCTGACAACAGCCCTTGGTATACCCTCTGTTCCGATCCTGTTGCCTCATACCACGTCGTTGATAGCAACTTAGTCTTAACTGGCGATCGAGTCTGCAACCAGTGGTCCGAGTGCATGAAGGATGCGGAAAAGTCGTCGTCTACTGTATCTTGCTGGAAATTCCGGATGCAAGGACATAGTGAAGCGCTACGACTTTTCGGGCCTTCAGGGTCTGCACAGGCTTACAGTACGGGAGTGCTGACTGTCACCTTGGTCAAGGATTGAACAACTTTCCTCAAGGGAATAAATATGCCAGCAGAAAACCTTAGCTCCTTCGGTTTACTACTGGCTAATCAACAACTCTGAAGGCGCACATGAGCATTCAAATACACTCCTACGGCAAATCAAAACTGCACATCATCATTGACGCAGAGCCAGCTAATCCCATCAGCCGAATAATTGAGTGCGCCTTAGCTGGAACATTCGTGGGCGGTGTGCTGGTAGTCCTAATCGCGTTCCTTCATCACTGATCGAGCAGGGGGAGGGGATGCGGATTTCCTCCTTTTGTGCTGAATTCAGCCAAGGCCACGCCGACGCGTTTCAGGAATCCGGGTGTAGCTAGGAGACGGGTTGCTGCCGTAGCCGCCCCGAGAGTTGCTTCCCAGCAGACGCTTATTCTCTGGATGAATAAGCGACCCTCTGGCATTTATTGGACTCCTTGAACTAATTGATTCTACGTTGCCCATATCGCAACCGAATCCACGGTTGATTGAGGTGCCAATGCAGATCAAAGTCAGGCTCGATTCCCAGCCCATCCAGAGGTGGGCAAGACTCTTCTCAAAACAGACGCTACTCCGTGCCGCGCGCGTGATGGGGCCGACTCTGGTCGCCCTCACATTCGCCGGCGTTGCTCATGCCCAAGGAACGATGGATTTCTCTGGGGCACAAACCTTGATGGGCACCTTCAACGGGCGCTTCGCTTATGTGTCGGTCTCGCGCGCATCGCAAGACGCCCAAATATTTACGAATAGTCAAGCCAATCTGGCTGAAGCTATCAGTCGGGATGTGTCGAAAACTTCTGCTCTGGATATGACGCGCGGTGCTAACCCAACGGCATCAGCGACAGCTGTGCAAATTTCACAGACCCAGCATCGCGGATCCTCTGGCCTTGGGCTAGCTATCGAAAGGTAGGCCACCGTGGAAGGACAATCCATTTACCATTTCATCGCTTTTTGAATACCCCTCGCAAAAAGCGAATCGCGACTCCCCCAACGTCGGCTCTCTCGGATCTCGGGCCATCAGTCAAGTCGGATGGAGGAAACGTGACAACGCAGGTTCGCCTGAACACCCTCTGAAGTAGCTCTGACTGCGAGAACGCATAAGTAGCAAGCGCTAGCTTTTCGAAGGGCGTGCCAATGATAATCATGAGCGAATGAGCAAGCAACCCTCCAGTTTCGCTTGCTAGTGCAGCCATCGCACGAACATCCGTAGAACTTGGTACGGGAAGTGATTCGGGATGTGTATGCCACATGCCTATATACCGTATAGAACCCAGCGATGAGCCACTCCGTTTCTCGTGGAGTTCACGAGTCCCTTTCACTCCGCACACAAACTCGGTAGAGGTGAGAATGCTGTCAGTCGGCGGCCCACTGAATTCATCAACCCACATGATTCCCAACGACTCGTCTCGCTCTCCTAATAGGATGCCCCCGGTTTCGACATGTTCTCCGAACCTCGAAGAACTGCGATCAATATGCTTCTCCATCTCTGACCACGCCATTCGTCCTATGCGTATCTCGAAGCCGCTAGCGGGATCATCGCTCCGTAATCTACCTTCGATATGGAGCCGTACTTCAGCAAGTGCTTTAACGTCAACTTCCGATGGATAGTAAAAGCGCGCTTCTGCCTCGGACGGATGGATCGCCCCGAGTATTTCTGGGACGGCGTTCAGCATAAGATGCGAGAGCGATGCGACATCTGAGTAGGACCCGACGAATGTTGGTTCAGAACATCCAGGTTCCGGTTGAAATGGACGTGGAGGTGTTTGTGGGAAAAAATCTTCTAAGAATGTTCGTCCTTGCTGGTGATTGAGAAGGCCGAGCTTAGCTGATCGGCTTGCATCGAATGGTCCACCTGAATGTCCGGCGCCGGTGACCAACAACATTGCTCTACGGGCGCGTGGCCCAAGAACCATCGATGCAATTGGCACACGTTGGAAATTCTTCTTCCGCGCAAATTCGAGCTTTGCTAAAACGGCCCGAGAAGCGGTGGCATCGAAAACAATGTCTGCGCCGTCGCTCCAGTCCTCTCGATCAAGGACTGCTCGTCTCACATCCACTACATTCGCCTCGATCACTAGGTCTGGACGAATCCTCTGTAATCTTTCCTTGAGCGCATTGACCTTGTAAAGTCCGACATCAAGATCGTCGTAAGGCTGACGGATCAGCACGCCAGGCTTGACGCTTGCATTGTCATAGATCAGTAGACGAGCTACACCGGCCCTTACGACACTCTCTGCAATCTGCGCACCAATTGCGCCACATCCCCAGACTGCCACGGTCTTGCCATGGAACCAGCTTGCGACCGTGTCTTTGTCCCGACGAACAATGATTTCTGGCCGATCTTCAAGGAGTGGGCACCAGTGGATTGATCGCTGCTCAAGAACCTTAAAGTAAGCTTCCTCGTAATCTGAACGAAGACTGCGTAGTTCTTCCGAATCGCTAGTCTTGGGCATCGCGAGACGTAGAGCGTTGGCTGTCTCGGCGTCGATCCACCATGAGGTTAGGTGCTGTTTGGGTTCTTCTGCACCTCGGACGCCGCGCATTGGAGCACCGATGATAAGAAAGAGCGGCATGTCTTTTTCGCATTGAATCAGCGCGCAACGCAAAAGAAGGATGAGCATATTTCGGCTCACTCCTCGCTTCTGAAGTTCACCAATCAATTCTCCGATCTTCGAAGGAAATTGGTGACTCAACGGTTTATTCAAGAGGACTGCCGCAGCAGCTGGTTCCTCGGGCCAATCTTCGTCTAAAATGCTTTTCCAGCCTGTTAGATCAACGCGGCGCTTTGATACGTTCTCAATCGAGGCAAACCCGAACCAGATTTCGCCCATGGTGAGAGGCGCGTTTGCCTTCGGGATTATGGTGGGGAGATCGTTCCTCTTCGACGCTGGAGTTGTCGGCGGATGCATCGGCACGCCTATGGGATCGAGTTGAGCAGCAGCCGCACTCCTTAGGAAAAGATCGACCCTCTCCATGAAACCAAATATCCCGTCTGACGGATTCCATTCCGTTTCCGGGGCTTGGTATAGGCAAAGATAGTATCCCCAGTAGACATGGGGGTAACCGAGAAAACGGCTGTGCGAGACCAACAGCCGCGGCGCCTCGAAGGGGAAGTCGCGCCCCACCAATACGTGAAATCGTTCGCGGGGTCGCAGCGGCATCCCGTCCGGAACAGACGGGATGCCGCTGCAATCGATGCTGATCTGGAAAGCGAGGGCACCGTCGTCAGTCTCCTCGAATTCCAACAACTCGAGAGGAGTCCCTGCAGTTGCAGCCATCGCCCGTACTTGATCCAGTGCCGTTCTTGGACCAGCTTCCATTACTTTTCACCGAATCCGACTCGTGAGGAAGGAGGAGCCGATGAACCTCGGGCTGTTGAAGCGGCAGCGGCAAGAGTCGCTACTGTCTTCTGCTGTGTCTCTTTGGTCGGCTTGAGATAGACGAAACCATTCCTTGTCGCCTCGAAGACGATCGGGTGGGGCTGCTCAGAGTTCGGATGCTCCTGAGTGCACAAGAAATCAGTGGGGACAATCTCCTGATAACGGGCCTTCGCTTTAGCATGGGGTGGGTTATCACCCGACTGATTCGAACCCGGAATCGGCTCACTGCTTGCGACGATATATCCAGGATTCTGCGCAGCGCCCTCGATGAGGTCCAGCACGTCCTGTTTCAGGCTTTCGCTTTCCTGACCGGCATCCCTCCAATACATGACCGACTTCGAGCAATGATGCGGCGAAAGAAAGATATTCCACTTGACGTCCTCATCGTCGCTCAACTCGAAGATTCGCTTCACGGTCGGATAGCAGTGGTCCCCAAGGAACATCAAATATGAACAGGCTCCTTCAACGTCCAAACGAACCTGCATAGCAATCGAGCAGTCGTTCCGTTCTTCTTCGGACGAGTCCTTGAACGGCCCATGGAGGAAGACTCGACACCGATCACTCAGATCGACGCCGTCGAACTCAACAACTTCATGGCCTGGTATCGAGAAACAGCCTCTGGGGAACTCTCTGTACTCTTCCTCTTTCAACAAATCGTCGTATCCGATGATCCGGACCTTATCGCCGCTGGCCACGTCGCCTTTTGCTTGAATTGTTTTCTGGACCCGCCGGACAGCTTCCTTACGAAACGCGAGAGCATCGGGGCAAAGGTCTTTCTTGTATTCGCGGAAGATTCGTGGGCTGAACCAGAGTTCGCCAATTTCCACCTCCTTGAGCAGCTTCTCGAAGCCAAGGCAGTGGTCCTTATCCGGATGGGTGAGAACGAAAACCGAAAGATAGGGCCGCTTTCCGCGTTTCGGCAGGTGCTGCACGAGCCGGTCGACGATAGGGGTATGCGGATCTCCGTCTTCCTCAGACATAGCCAAGTGGTGAACATCAATTTGCATGACCATGTCGTCCGACATACAAACTGTAGTGCTGTCGCCGGTTCCAACCGGCCACTGTACGTATCCCTGAATTGGTAGTGCAAAATCCTTATCACTGTGTGCCATAAGCACCTCCGCAACCACTGTAAGCTGACATTGGCTTACAGTGCAAGAGGACTTTCTATAGGGTCGGTTCGCCTTCAGTCGGAAACATATCGCCCAGGCGGATTCTGGCGACAATGGGGTTTACGTCAAAAGTTCCTGAAATCTCAACCTCGGCGCTGCGTCGCATCGCATTCGGTAAACACGGCAGCCTCAGGAGTCCACGGTTCTCTAGGAACTGCTGTGCAGCCATAACAACGAGGTCTCGCGGCAAAAGCAAGGCCCCGATGGCTGCATTTGCTTGGTACTCCCACCATTTCCCGTCATACGACGGCGAGGGCTCATCCCGGCAGAGAATCTTCGGAACATTAGCCTGATCATCAGTATCGAAAAGTATCCCCGACTGATGCGATTCGGCAAAAAAATGTGCGTGAAACAGGCAATGGCCTGCTTCGTGAGCCAGCGTGGTGCTAATTCGCCGTTGAGCCACGGTTGAGTCCGTATCCGCCAGACCACGGTCAACGACCATGCCAGTAGGACCACTCGGTCCAAATGCCGTGTAGCCCAGCACACCAGCCGGCAATTCATCGTACTCGGGAGTCAATCCAAACTTCTTTTCAATGAAACGTTCGATGCGAACGGCGGATGGATTGTCAGGATAGAGGCCAACTGAGCGCAGTGCTTCTTCGCACAATCGCTCGATGCGAGGGATAGGCAAAAACAGTCGTCCCGCGAAAGGCCCCTTAGCCCCCGATTTAGCTCTCATTTTTTTTGTGTTTTGGATGCGCCTGTACCCAAGCCAACAGGTCTTGAGCATCAACCTTTCTCTCGACAAGCGTTCGAAATGCGAGTCCGAATGTGGGGTCTTTCTCGCTCATTCGCTTTAGACCGTCTACTGGAGTACGAGTATCCAATCGTCGCAATGTCGTAAGCTCGCTATCCAAGACTTCGGCGATCTTCTCAAACATGTCGTCGGAGGGAAACCGTCTCCCAAGTTCAAGGTCGGATGCGAACGCAGCGGAGACGCCAAGACGCCTTGCAAACTCTCGCAGGGAAATGTCTTTCTCATCTCGGGTTCGGCGAATAAATGTTCCAAGCGATTCCATTCTCTATAACCTTATAGACTTGGCAGTACGGCCGTAAAGTACCTAGATCGTTGCCTTGTTGATCGAGTCGGCATGGCTCTCTAAAGTGGTTGACTGATGAAACCTCGTATCGCACTTGCGCTTTCAGGCGGCGGCTTCCGCGCATCCGTATTTCATTTAGGACTGATGCGCCGCCTCGCAGAGCTTGGCTGGCTGAAAGACGTAGACGTTATCTCTACCGTCTCCGGTGGCAGCATTATTGGCGCCTTTGCTGTCCAACGCTGGACCTCGTTCCTGCAATCCGGGGGGGATGCGGAATCTTTCGAGACGACAATTTTGAGGCCATTCATCGAGAGGATTCAGGGGCATAATTTTCTAATCGAATGGCTGCTCACAAGCTGGCAATGGCCCTATCAAAAGCTGACATCCAAACTGTTCACACGTACCCAGGCAGCGGCGGATCTCTTTGACAAATTGTTTTTCGAAGGGCAGACATGCGATTGCCTACCGACCCGTCCCGTTCTCATCATGAACGCGACTAACCTCCAATCGATGCGCGCTTGGAGGTTTACCGGAGCTGGCATGGGAGATTCACGCGTTGGACACGCTAAATGGAACTCCAATTCATTGCCACTCAGCGCATGTGTGGGAGCTAGTGCCGCGTTCCCTCCGGTTTTTCCGCCAGTCCGGATCAGGAGAGCTGATTTCAGCTTCGCGCCACCTATATACGGCGAGGTTCCTCTTCCTGATTTTCCTCTCATCCCGCTCGCTGACGGAGGTGTTTATGATAATTCTGGGCTGGAGGTGCTGACCAAAGCTGTGAAGATTCCCGGCTATGACGAATTGATCGAGCCCGCAGAACTTCTAATTGTGAGCGATGGCGGTGCGCCAGCTAACTACGATTTTGACGCGTCGGGACTTCCAGCCTTGTCCGACGCAGCTCTCCTGTACAGAGTTGATGCCATCGCCCGTCAGCAGGTTAGCGCCTTGCGAACACGATCGCTGATGACAGAATTCAATGGGGGTTCCAAGCGTGGAATTCTGACTGGGCTAGGCAGCTCAGTTGGGAATATGCCCGCTGATCTCTTCGCGAAGTATTGTGACCTAATCCCCGAGGGCTGCCGGATACCCAACGAAATTCTCGTTCCTCTTCGGAGGATTCGAACCAGCCTCGACCGATTCAATGAAATCGAGGTTGAGGCCCTCATGTATCACGCCTACTCTCTCACAGATGCATTCGCTTGGTGCTACCGCGACTGCTTTCCGCCGCAGTACAAACTGGCATCCTTCCCAGGAAGATGGCAGATTGATTTCGACCAGGACAAGATAGCTCTTTGGAAAATGGCAATAGAGACCGGCGGCAATGCCTTCCGATTGCGCTGAATAATACCTCTGCGAGGAGATGTTCCTGACCATGGTAAAGATCTATACCGACACCAACGTGCTTCACTACTTTGGCGAAGCGTTTCGCACACGAGCTGTACCGCCAGAGATAGCGATCGAACTTTTGTTGGCTCCAATCGCTCTGCTGGAGCTTCTATCTCAGTTAGGAACCCGGGATGCTGAAAGCGCCTTCGCCGCTGTGCACGCGTTGCCGCGAGTTCACAATCCGCAACGCTGCGGTGTTCTTCCGTGGTCGGATGATTTCTTTCGGATGTGTCTCTTCAAGCTGCCACCAGAAAAAGATGTGATGATTCAATCGCTTAACAACGCCATCGTTCGCGTGCTTAATGCAACGAGCGCGGGCGAGCTAAAATCCGATGGGGATCGGATGCGAGCCATGATGGACGCAGGAAAGCAGCAAGCCCTGGCGGATTTCACAGCCTTGCGGGACAAGTATGCGGGGTGAAGGTAGACTGGACCCTGTTCAAGACAAGACAATTTTTGCGCAGTCGATTGCACGCAAGGCTGGCATCGCGCCAGAATCCGTTGATGTTGACACGACGGTGTCAAACCTAGCTGCTCATTATGCGTTCGAGCAACAAAGGATTGCTAATGCGGCTACGAATCCCGAATACAACTTGGTGAAGCGAATCAACGACGCCTACGATTCTGAACTTCTTGTCTATCTGGCTGATCCTTCTCTTCATCTGCTGACCTGTGACACAGGTTTCAACAGAGGCAAGGAAGCGATCCAAGGTGGAAGAATACACATCGCTAAGCCAGAAGAACTTCGGACGCCGGAAGGCGCGCTAAAGGTGCTCATGTCAATCACCGGTGCTTCTGCTTCCGCAGCTTCTTGAAGAAGAAGGATTCTATTTGTGTAGTCCCTGCAACTCACTACTTGGGCGAATCCTCATCCGTCGCCACGTACCAAGGCACTTTCTTTGATTGGAAGAGACCTGGATAACGAGTGGTGAGGAAGGCCAGCATCCACTAGTAGCGTGCTCCCGCAGCTGCGATCAAAAGGTGCTGGCGGAGGATTTGGCATGAAGAACGGATTGCTTCTAGGCGCTGGTTCTCGTATGCCTAACGCCTCAGGACGGAACGGCTGACCGTTCTTCTGTTCTGGCTCTCCAGTCCTTGATATAGAGAAGGTTCCTGGTATCCAGTTCAAGCACCTGATGTTGTTTGAGGAGCGCGACCGTCTCCGATCCGTACTTTTCGATTTCATCCAGTGCCACGAACGACTGTTTCTCTGTCTCAAGGTAAACCGGAAGAAGCCGTGACACTGAGTCGTTTTCGATGTTCTTAAAGATCACCGTGTCGTGGATAAGGATCGGGAGACGCGTGAGCAAGAAGATTGTGAGATCAAACAGTACAAGACCCGTGTAAGCGACCCCCGTGCCGGTGTCTTCGTCGACTTCAAACCGGTAGCCGCGCTCTCGGAGCTCGAGGAAGGGGCTCTTTCGCTCTGTTCCGAACCGCTCGGTCATGATTCGCCGCATCCCGTCGTTGATCGTCTTTTCAAGCACGATCAATATCGTCTCCTTCTCCTTCTGCAACTGTTCCTTCAGTCGTTTCACATCTGCTCGGAGCGCCACCTCATGCTCATAGCGCCCGTTTTCGTCTCGCGCGCCTTTAATCTTGGTCGCGACCTCAGCAACCCTGTCCACGAGAGCGGTCGGGGCTTCCACGGTGTTCAAGCTGCGTCCCATACGCTCGTCAAGGGATGCAAGCTCTTCATCGATCGCAGCCAGCTCCTCTTCAAGCTGGCTCTGTGAAGCGGCTAGCTCCGAGCGAAGAAGCCTGGCAACGCCGCTATGGAAGTCGCCCACCCTCGCCAAACGTTCCTGATCGATCGCTGGAAAGAACCGGACGAGCTCCTGAAAGCTCTCGCTCCGCACCACGCGATTCCCTCGCAGGTTGCTTTGCACACGCTGTAGGCGACTCGCCAAGGACAGCCGAAGGGCGAGCAATCGATCCTTTTCGGCTTTCAGTTCGAGCAGCTCCCGGTTGACTACTTCGGAGACATTGGCGGTGTACCGCGCCAAGTTCACGCGAATGTCCGAGAGTTCACTTTCCAAGGTCGCGATGCTCTTTTGGTTCTCGTCGTATCCCCTTTTTTGGATGATTGGGATGACCTTCTGGCTCTTGGCCGATCCCCAAGCCTTGAGCTCTTTCTCCGTGCCATTTAACTTCAGATCAATGTCGCGCAGGTCCGCGTATAGGTCAAAGGTCTTGATCAGAATTTCGACACATTCTTCGCCGCTCTTGCTCGGGACGATGTGAAGGGGTTTCGACGGATCGAGATTTTCCTTACCCCAGATCCGCGAATAGAGTCCTACCAAGCCTCGAAAACTGAGGTCGGGGAGTTCGACTTCATAAGCCAGACGCAGAAATGCTGTGTAGTTCTCTAAAGACATCGGCGCCCCGAGCTCGAAATCAGAACCGCACCGATAGACCACATCCGGTTGACTCGTCTCGCGGCAGAATCGGTGCAGCTCGTCTCCGAACTGAAACGTGAACCGATAGTCGTGATGCCCCAGTTCCTTCACCACGTCGCTGTTATGGTCCAGCAAATCGCTGCCACCGAAAACGAAATCGATCACCATCAACATGGTGGACTTCCCGATGGAGTTGGTCGCGTTCGCATCGCCCAGGATCACATTCAGACCCGGGTGGAACGGCACCGCACCCGTACGGAACTTCGCAGAATGAATCTCAATCAGCATAGGTCACCATTCCGGTCGGCAGATCGATATCGATTCGGCCAAGGACGTAGAGTACATCGAGCGTCAGAAGAAACTGGTCGATACTCTCGAACTCCTTCGCGACCGTCTTGTATAGACCGACGAGACTCACTTGCACGCCCTTCGCTCCCAAAATTGCGGGTGTCTTTCCAAGCGCAGACTCGGGCAACGTAATGACTTTGTTTGGTGTGATCAATCCAACACCTCGCAGTCTTGGACGAAGAAGGCCGCAATGACTTCGGGAGCCTCGATCATCTCGGACCGAGTCACACTACGGAACCACGCCACTACGTTTTGGTAAATCTCCTGCTTCGGCAGGCCAAGGTCTTTCTGCTTGAGGTAGAACGTCCTCACTTGCGAGAAAATCAGTTGCGACTTGTTCGGCATCTCCCGTTCCAACTCGCGGAACTGCCGTTGAACAAAGGGATAGTAGTCGCTGACATTCCGCTTGATCTTGCGAATGATGAGTTCGGACACCGCCATCTTGCATTTTTCATCCACGCTGATGGGATCAAAGTTGAGAGTGACGCCCTCTACATCTGTGAAGGTAGCGCTCCCGAGAGCCGAGACGATATGCGTGATTGCATCCTCGATGGGATATTCACGCATCAAGGCGCGTTGTCGCGCTCGCTCGATCAAGGTCCGTTTGAGAAGAAATAGCTCCTCGTACTCCTCACGGGTCCGAGGTTTGTCGAATCGTGTATGGCACCCAGTACAGAGGGGAATAATGTTGTCAGGATCGTTCCGGTCGCTGCTCAATAGGGGAACGTCTTCAAGTTCTGTCGACTCGGCCGGTGTCGGGTTCAACGGAAAGATGTGCGCGAGCTCGTAGAAACGAAATATCCTCGCCTTCTTCTTGCTGAATAGTCCCACGCCACAAAGCGGGCAACAGCCCTCGACCTGTGTATTGAGGGCGATCTCCTCTGCCTGCGTGTACGAACGTCGTTCAAGCGCCACGAGATAGCCTTGGGTCGAATCTAAGATAGACGAATGGCAGAAATGATAGCAGCCAGGCCTAGCCCTGGGTATTGTGAGGTTGGGTTACCCCTTCACAGTTCCTACGCGCGGATGCTCTACGGTCAAGTGGGTTCTGAGATGGACCCGTATCATTGATCTATGTCCAATCCGACGTTCGATTTCATTCAGTGGACGTTACGGGTATCGTCGGATCACGGCGCTGCTGCAGCGTGCGGGCTGGAAGGTAGGCAAGGATAGAGTCGAACGCATCTGGCGTCGTGAAGGGCTGAAGGTACCGAAGAAGCAGAAGCCAAGAGGACGGTTGTGGCTCAACGATGGATCGTGTGTGCGGCTCAGGCCGACACATGCGGGCCATGTGTGGAGCTACGACTTCGTGAGCGCGCGAACCCATGACGGCCGTAGTGTGCGCCTCCTCAACCTGATCGACGAGTCCACGCGCGAGTGCCTGCTGATCCGTGCGGAACGGCGCTGGTCGAGTGCCAAAGTGATCGGAGCGCTGGCTGACGTCATGGTGTGGAAGGGAGTGCCAGAGCATCTTCGATCAGACAACGGGCCCGAGTTCGTGGCCAAGGACCTGCGCAAATGGCTCGCCAATACCGGCGCAAAGACTCTGTACATCGAACCCGGATCTCCGTGGGAGAACGGCTACTGCGAAAGCTTCAACTCCAAACTCAGAGATGAGTTCCTCAACGGCGAACTCTTCTACTCGATCAAAGAGCTGCGTGTGCTGGCCGAGCGCTGGCGCGTCCACTACAACACCGTCAGACCACACTCCTCGCTGGGATACAGACCACCAGCACCAGAGACATGGCTGGACTTCGACCACTCGGCAGCAAGGGGAGCCAGTCGCTTCGCTCCCGGCTCCCCTTGCTGCCATACCCTGCATCGATCTGAACTCAGAAATCAATGCGCTACACTAACTCTTCACTGGTACAAAACATCGGGCAATCCAGAGTTGCGCTAACCTTTGACACTTGGACAGCTCCTCTTAGGTCAAATTGGATTTCCCGGGGTGGTGGAAAGCGTACATCAGTAGGGCGTGCCGTGCAAGCCAAACTTGCACAATCAGATTGTGCAGGTATAAGAGGGCCGGAACTTTGCGACAATCGGCGCGGATATGATCCGCGCCCATCTGATTATTTAGAGCCGATCTGCAGCTGATTCCGAGTCGCCAAACGCACCGGCTCAAAAGCCTAAAGTCCGAATCCACAGCAGCGAAATTCATTTAGGAACTACGGAGTAGTCGGCAGAAGTACGCCGGGGATAACGTTCTGCACAATGGCTTGCGCGTATTCCAGTCCCCCCTTAGAGAGTTCGAGAATCGCCTTGGCCTTTGTCAAGTCATTTCGCAATCGGTCGAGTTCGGTGTTTAGCTCGGCCTCAAGCGATTCGATGCTCGTAATGCTTTTCTGGGCGATCTGTAGCTCTTTCTGAGTTTGATCAGCCTGCCTTTGGACCTCGGCCACCTGATTGCTCAGATTGGTCATAGAATTGACCAGCGCGACAAATGTTGGATTGGGCTGGAATTTACCCGGCATAAATACCCCTGGTGGAGGCATCAGGGGTATACATTTTCCAAACACCCGTTTGCACGGTATTTCAAAGTGTCCAAGGAGTTGAATCTTATCCAGTTTCTTTGCGACCATTTCGGCTTTTTGCGCGCCCAAGCTCGTTAGTTTCTGCTGCAAGCCAATGATCTGCCCCTGAAAATCGACGACATTCTTATTTAGACCGATGCTTAGATCTTTCGCCTTCGTCAAAGCGGTCGCCTGGAGATCAAGTAGCTCCTGTTGCGCAGCGATAGCCTCATTGGTCGAGTCAACCGCGGCTTCTGCGGCGGTAAGGGTCGTAGTGAACGGCGCCAGGAAATTCGTCGGAGAAAAGTCGTTGTCTGCAATGCAGGTCGCACCGGCTACGTCCAGCCCACAATTCATGCTGAATAGCCCTTCCAAGGGGCCAAGCAGGTCCGCCGCCGCGCCATCACTGTCGACCATGATGGCCGAGGGGTTTCGGGCTCCCTCGAAATCGTCAATATATTCGCTCAGGGGATTCCCGCTAGCGCCCGCGGCGAGATAGTCGCTCATCGTCTGCTTGATGCCTCCTGGATATCGCTGATGCAGCAGCTTCCACCATTGGCTCACTGCCGCGTCCGCCACGGCAGAGTGATATCCGGACATCTCGTACGTGAGAACCATCAACCAGCTTTGAAGCCAAGGGTCCTGACTAGTGCCCTTGAGGTTTTCTTCTCCGCTGTAGACCAAGGCGGCGCTCCAGATTGCAAATTCACTTTGAGTAGGGCGGTCGCCAGCCGCTAGCTTCCAATGGACGATGATCGCGGGAAACTTACCCATCCACGTCCCCAAAGTAAATGTGCCAGGATTCACATTATTGTAGTTATAGGGCACGATCTGGCCGGGTTTGACCCCTCTACGGAGCAGTGCCAACCAACCTTTCCCCACGGAAACCGGGTTCAGCCCGAGCACCATCGAGCCGGATGCTTGATCACCGCCATTCCCGTAGTTCAGGATGTTGCGTGCAACGTCATGAAATCCACAAACGCCGGCCAGCGCCCCAAGGCCGATGTAATCATCAGGAGCTTCTGTGTCGTTGGTATCAATTGGGGAACGGCGGAATAGTCCCGGTTTCACCTGGTCGCCCTGAACCCCGGCAGCAATTCGAGCTCTGTCGTAGCTCACATTTTGCAATCGCATCATCACACAAGCTTCGGCAGTGTAAAGCAACCCGTTGTTCGTGGAAGGATCACGAGATTTCTTATCCACGGGAACGCTGTGGATGATGCCGTAACGATCCGTGTACGGTGCCCAAACTGCTGACGTAAAGCTTTGCGCCGAAACAGGCGATGCTGTGAGCAATACACTCGCGTTTAATATCAACCCGAAGAATCCTATAGACGACAGGCGGACACTCTTGACTATCAAAGGAAATGCTCTCTCAGCAGAAAAACGAAGGGCACAATTGAGTGCAGGCGTTGAAAGATTCATTGATCAGTCTCCTAGAGAAGGTTCGCAGGTCAGAGATTGGATCTTCGAAACGCTGTATTAAGTTGTTGGTAATTGCAACTGCGATTCTATGCCGAATAGGATCGAGCGATTTGTCATTGGCGGGAATATTAGTCAGTAAGCGCCAAATCGCCAAGTCACTCATGGAGCCGCGACTCGGCAAGCGGAAATCGGCTTCTGCCAAGGAAGTCCTCTGGCTGAGATCAGCAGCTCGTGTGCTTTCACGATCTCGCTGCGCACCTCTGAAAAGAGAAATATCCCCTGTGGACACCCCTAAAGAGAAAAGAAAAGCCTAGATAAACGAGAGAGAATCTCTGCGGGGAGGTCCGCCCTCCCCGCAACGCCTGTACGCTGTTCAAGACTTCCCGCAAGCGGGCGAGTCTCACGTAGCTGGCCGTCAAGAGTGCCTCCGCAACGCAGTGACTCGATCACCATTTGGGGACTTGCGCCTTGACGGCTGAGCAGTGATGCAAACGTCCAGTGGGGAGTAGCACCACCGCAGCAAGGGTGAGTGCCGGTACAGGCGTGACGAGGGCATCGCAAACACTTCAACACAGGAGGAATCATTGGAATACTTCGTCGGGATCGACTGGGGAACACAGACTCACCGGATCGCCGTGCTGGATAGAAATGGGCGAGTGGTCGAGCAGTTCAACGCAGAACACAGCGGTGAAGGCCTCGTGGTCCTGGTCAACAAACTTAAACAACGAACCGCGTGTGATCCCGCTTTGGTCGGGATCGGCATTGAGGTCGCCTGGGCGCTCTCGTGGAAACTCTCGTCGAAGGTGGCTTTGCCGTCTTCTCGATCAATCCCAAGCAAGTAGATCGTTTCCGTGACCGTTTCACCGTTGCTGGAGCGAAGGACGACGCGCGGGACGCTCTGGTGCTGGCCAGCTCTCTGCTCACAGACAGGCACAGTTACAGGCGAGTAGAGATCGACTCTCCCGATCTGCTTCGGTTGCGCGAGCTTTCCCGCTTTCAGGACGAGCTGAAATCGAGCTTAGGCGCGGCACGAACCGCTTGTGGCAGCAGCTACATCGATACTACCCTCAGATGCTCTCGATCAGTCCTGCTGCGGATGACCGGCTTATGTGGGATCTGCTGGAAGCAGCACCGATGCCGGCTGTGGGCGCAAAGATCAGTTCCCTTCGTGTTCAGCGCATTCTCAAGGCGAACCGCATCCGGAAGCTTACAGCAGACGAGGTGCTCAAGGCATTGAAAACCACGCCGCTAGCCTTGGCTCCAGGTGCAGCCGAATCAGCCTGTGAGCATGTTCTACTCTTGCTTCCTCACGTCAAGCTGTTAGAGGAACAGTTGCGTGAGGTAGGCAATCGTATTAAGAAGCTGCTAGTTGCTATGACTGAGGCGAATGTTGAAACGGACATTCCTCCGTGTGACGCCAGCCTGATCCTGGCAATTCCAGGAGTCGGTCCAGCCGTCGTCGCAACGCTTCTGACTGAAGCCTCCAGACCGATTCGTGAACGGGACTACGAGGCTTTGCGCTGTTATGCTGGCACGGCTCCGGTGACCAAGCAGAGCGGCAAGAGAAAGACCGTCGGCATGCGTCAGGCATGCAGTCCCCGCGTACGCAACGCGGTTTTTCATTGGGCGACGAGTAGCCTTTGCTGTGACAGCAGGAGCCGAAAGCAGTACGACGCATTGCGGGCAGCAGGCCATCTTCACGCACGAGCACTGCGCGGTTTGGCCGACAGACTGCTCGGCGTCCTGATCGCTTTACTAAAAACGCAAAAAACCTTTGATCGGGCAAGACGAGCCGGCAACTTGGCTAAGAACTCTCTGATCATCGCTATAGCTGAGGGCTGCCTATCGGCAATTTCTCAATGAGGCCGGAAGCACACTTCTGGTGGAAAGCGCGTCTTCGAGACTAACCGCTGCGCCTCGTACTTGCTGATGATCCGCAGAGCTCCGCTTTTCATTAGGGATTGTGGACTACGCCATCTAGTTCAATCTTCGAGCACCAGAAACAGAAGCGGACGTCTCTCCCCGGTGCTAGCTGGCTCGTGTCTAGACGCCGCCAGTAGTGGATACCAACACGGCATAGCAATCCGGCTACTGCACTAGATTCGTGCTCTCTGTTCGGCCAAAGCCGGGCCAGCGAAGCTATGAGCGAAGCGTCGGGGCTGCGTTCCAAGTTCATCCGTGCTCCTGGCTTTTCGGCATGAGGATGGCTATGAACGTAGACACCAGCTTGTGGACTTTTGTTCCCCAGTGAACCCCCATATGTACTACGGAATCGGCTAATGAGATGGTCGGCCGCTTGCTTTTCATTCCCAGCAGGTGATCGCTGGGAGCAAGCTGTGACAGGAGGATCATCGCTATGCAGATACATTCGATTGGCATCGACCTGGGCAAGACGACGTTTCACCTTGTGGCGTTGGGTGCTTCGGGCAAGGTGCTGGTGAATGGAGTGCCCGGCTCTTTTTGTACCAGTTGGGAAGCGATAAAACTGGAATAAGAGGAGCGATGTATGACGCGAGGCAAGAAGCATACAGCGGAGCAGATCGTGAACCTGCTGCGGCAGGTTGAGGTCGGAGTAGCGAACGGCAAGACGTTGCCGCAGGCGTGCAAGGAAGCCGAGATCGTAGAGCAGACGTACTACCGTTGGCGTAAGGAGTACGGTGGATTGAAGGTGGACCAGGCACGGCAGCTGAAAGAGCTTGAGCAGGAGGACGCGAAGCTGAAGCGGTTGGTCTCCGAGTTGAGTTTGGAGAAGCTGGTGTTGAAGGACATCGCCTCGGGAAACTTCTAAGCCCTGAACGACGGCGCTGTGCGGTGATCCATGCGCGTGATGCGCATGGCATGAGCGAGCGACTGGCGTGCCGTGTGGTGAAGCAGCCACGCGGCACCCAGCGCTACCGACCGACACAGCGGGAAGACGAAGACACGCTTACTCAGGCCATCGTCACGTTGGCCAGTCAGTATGGCCGCTATGGATACCGCCGGATCACGGCGTTGCTCAAGCGGACAGGCTGGCAGGTTGGCAAGGACCGGGTAGAGCGGATCTGGCGTCGTGAGGGGCTGAAAGTTCCACAGAGACAGAAGCCAAGAGGGCGGTTGTGGCTCAACGACGGGTCGTGCGTGCGGCTGCGCCCCGCGCACGGCAACCATGTCTGGAGCTATGACTTCGTGAGCGCTAAGACGCATGACGGGAGGACGGTGCGGATGTTGAACCTGATCGATGAGCACACCAGGGAGAGTCTGCTCGTGCGTCCCGAACGGCGATGGAGCAGCGCCAAAGTGATCGAGGCGCTGGCCGATGTGATGGTGATGAAGGGCGTTCCAGAACATATCCGTTCCGACAATGGCCCTGAGTTCGTCGCCAAAGACCTTCGCAAATGGCTGGCGGATACAGGTGCAAAGACGCTCTATATCGAACCCGGAAGTCCCTGGGAGAACGGTTACTGCGAGAGCTTCAACTCGAAGCTCAGAGATGAGTTCCTGAATGGAGAAATCTTCTACTCGCTGAAGGAGGTGCAGGTTCTGGCCGAACGCTGGCGGGTTCACTACAACACGATCAGGCCGCACTCGTCGCTGGGTTATCGCTCACCGGCCCCAGACATGGAAGTGCTCGGTAGTGAAAGAGAACAATTTTAGAAAGGAGACCGTTGTGGAGGAATTGACCGCTTGGCAGCGATGGCGAATGTGCGATCGCAAGAAACCATACTCCAGCCGTAGTAAGGCAAACAAAGCCGCGCGCAAGCGCGGTATGTACATCTACGAATGTCCTATTTGTTTCGCTTTTCACATCACTAAGACGCTAAGAGCAGAGTCTAAGCGACCTGCGACCAACCATCCAGAAGACTGAAAGTCTGAGGCCCAGATCGTCGGGGATGCACCACGCTGGTTCTGTATCGCCAATTCAATTCTTGAGTTCGTATAATGCATCACCGTTATTTCTCCGCAGAAGGAGCTTGATACTCGCTTCGATACAAGCGTGGCCTCGCGTTCGGAGGGATGCTCTTGCCAGTTTTGGAGTAAGCGTCGCAGACGCCGGTCTGCTTCACTAGCTTCTGGCTCGTTCCTCCACTCTAAAAAGTGTTGCAATTCGTGAGACAGAAATAGCCCAACAAGAATTCGAATGATGCACTAGCGAACAGGCTTGCAAATCGCATGCTGTGATTCTGCCTCGATGTGCGGAGTCTATATGTTGCGCGGTGGCTTGTAACTAGTGATACTCGGGTGATCATTCTCATCCTCGCTCCTGCTCATCTTCTTCCTCCCTCAAATCCGAGATCATATTTGCGTATGTGCGGATTTAGAGGAGCACGTCATGCAGCAGAGATCCTTGCTGTGCCGATACTGTCCTCTAAATTTACTTTACACAATCAGAACCAACCCACGGAAGGAGATAGTATCCCGCCCCCGAAGCAAAATCCGGACGACGCGGCTGGCTCTCTATCTCGACTCGACCTAACAAGCGCCGAATGTATCCGGTAAATAGCTATGGCGAATATGTCGTCAGTGCCGACCAAGACTATACGGCTGGAACCCGCAGTTCAAAACGCAGGGAGAAGGCAGGCCGATGGCCACTGGAGACGCCGGCGTGTCCTCGGTGCAAGGGTCAGGGGATATGACATTCCCAAACGGCCTTGGTCTTCGCAGGAAATGGCCGAAGCGGTACGTCTCTTTCTCCGAGATCCCCTGATGGTTACATCCCGCTGCCCGGTTCAACCAGGCTTCCCGCACCTGGGGCATAGGAAAACACCGAAGAACTCAACCTAAATATCAATCGCTTTGATAAGGAGCCCTATGAACTCTGATCTATCGCTGGCTGCTCAGCGCGGGTGGAAGATATTTCCACTCGTGCATAGCAGCCACTTTGCGGTGTCGCAGCCACTCCTGCACGACGCCACCTCCAACGAGACGCAAATCGAACATTGGGAGAACATATATCCCGAGTGCAACTGGGCGGTGGCGACCGGAGAGGAGTCGGGAGTATTCGTCATCAAGTTCTCTCTCGATGACGGTTTAGCAACTGTGCGGGAGTTTGGCGAACGTGATCCTGATATCTCGCGCACGTTGCAGGTACGCCGCCCAAATGAGCTTCTCGCATTTCTGGAATGGCCAGCGGCCAGATCCTCGATACTTACCTGCGGCATGACGGCGCCTGGCGCTCGCCTTCTGGGAGAAAAGAGCTATGCCCCCATTCCCGGTCCAGGTATGCAGATCCATCTTCACTGTGAGTACGTGGACAGGGAAGCCCCCGTACTCGCTGCGTCCGAGTGGCTGGTGGAACGCATTCACCAGGGCGGCCACAGGTACGGAGGGGTCCAACTCCTTGCGTTTAACCCACTGCCGAATGTTGCCCACTGTGTACTGCTCCGCTTTGAGCGGAAAGGCAACCGTTGGTTTTGTGATTTTTACGAGCCATCTGGAGTTGTGAGGATCTGTGAAACACTCATCTACCGTTCCAGCGAGACGGTAGTTTCGCTAGCTACGCGCGGCGGAGCAATCATAAATTACGAAAACCGCGTCCGTCTCTACCGAGAAATGAAAATCGGTAACGGCAGCGTCCTGCTGAATCTCACCTCCGAACAGTACAACAAGCTGATCGCCGCGTAGGGATAGCCCCGCTCGTAACTTCTCAAATTTTTCTCCGCCAAACTCGCGAGCGAATGCGGAAGCCCTGGACGGGGGCCTCCTGGATTTGCGCGCCCAAGCGTCAAACAGCCGATCAAAAATCGCCGGCTTTGGCGGCATCATGCAATGCGCCTGTGTGCTTGACGCAGCACAACACAGGCGCAACCTAACGAAGGAGTCATCAATGCAAGACAACGTAGTGTGGACCTCTACCCTGGACGGTAAGTACGAGGTGACCGTGACACGTACCGACGATTATCATGGAGAACTCACCATCTCAGAAGGCAATCAGGTTCTCCATCGTGAATCCGTCGGGCTATCGTACGGCGCCATCTTCGGACCGGACGTAGCGGATGTGGCTGATTGGCAGCGGACCGCGGCCGAGTTCGTGGACGGACAGAAGTCTTAGCCCAATCTGCAGACTCATAAATCGGCAGTGTGTAGGCTTTACAACATCACCCTGATAGTGAAGGATTCCAGTGGCCGTGCTCAATGGCCTGGGGATCCTTCACTTTCACATGCACCACCGACAAAGTGCCTTAAAGTGAGCCACTGAGCGATGGCTGGCAGGTTTGTCCGACGACATTAGACCAATTTTGAAAGAGCGGAAACATGAGATGGAATGCAACTAGTGAATCCATTGCTGACCTTTATCTGTAGCCTGTCCCTCCTCTCGCGAGCTGCGCCGTGGGCATTTATTGGCTAGACGAGGTGGATAGCACTAAACAAAGAGAACAAGCAATGACACTACTGAAGTTCCCGAAGGGAATAGTGCCAGAAAATAACAAAACGCGTTGAAAGGAATCCATGAGTCTTATTGAACAACTCAAATCGATGAATCGCGCTCTGACAGTGAAAGAGCTTGCAAATCTGCTTCATCTCGGCAAGACGGCTATATATGATATGGTCCGTCGTGGAGCGATCCCGTCTCTGCGCTTCGGCTACACGGTGCGCTTCGACCCTCACGAAATCGCAGACTGGCTTGAGCATCGATATATCAAATAACGAGCTGTTATGTTGAGGCAGAAAGCGTCACATAAAAATAATTGTCCCGCACGGCATCGTCAGCGACCGACAATTGGGAACATCGTAGCTGAAAAAATACTATCCTTCTTTCTCCGAAAGCCAATGGCTCAGAGTTAGTTAGACTTTTCACTCCTGGGGTGCGCTGACATTCGTAGTTCTCCCCCAATTTCTCTCGACATTGCTTGACGTTGCAGTCTAGCCGGAGATACCATGATGAAGATGGTCAGCCTACCAAACCCGCCGAAGAAATCGGCCACTCAGAAGTGGGGCGTAATGTCTTCGTATCTGATTGAAATTGAAGATAGTTTACGGGATTCCTCAGCCTCATCAATGACTGTTTGGATTCGCAGCTTTGCCAGACAGACAGGCATGCAGCCATCTACTCTCTGGCGCCTTCTGACGGCGGGGAAGTATTACCGTGAGCTGCGGCAGGAGTTCGAACAGGTTGGCGTGTTGCTACCGGACCTGGGAGATCCAGCCATAGCGGCTTCACCGGAATCTCTGGAGATCCTGAACAAACTTGCCCGTGTTCTGCCGCCTGACCTCAAGCAGATTCAACGTGGCACGCTCGAAGGGAAGATCTCCCGTAGGGAACTGCGCGATCTTTGGATTACATACCGGCCGGTCCTCGAAGGAAAGAACGCTCGAGGCTGGCCCGCACAGAAGCCACGGTTCAACTCCCACAATCCAGATATGCAACTGGCGCATAAGAAAGCTCAGGCGCTGAACGCGATCCGGGAAGGCGGCCCTTTCTGGTTGGGATACTCCGAAAGCTACATCTATAAGGTTTTTCCCGTCGACGAAGTTAGGGAATTTGAGCATCTGTTTAACAGTTCAGAGAATCCGAAACCGGACGCGATTGTGCTCCATTCCGCAAGCGTGGAAGCTCGTCTGGAGGTCTGCTCTTTGATCGTTGCTAACGATTTGGGAACTCTTGCGATTTCTCGGGAAGTGCCCCAATTGGACGGGGTGTGGGTAGTCATCACCGCAGAACAGAGAAAGTCAGGTCTTTCGGAACCGTACCTCGATTGCGGATTTCTTCTCTTAGAAAACGGTTCGGTAAGTAGGTTGCGCAGCCCTACACGGTCGCGTTTCAATGATTTTGCGAGAGAGGAGGACGTCTACAAGACGCTGTTGAAGATCGCCCTTCGCCCGGACTAGTTTGTTCAGTATTTTTGCCGTCTAGCTGGTACTACCTATGAGATGAGACTTGAGGAGAAATGCGCATGACTTGTTGGTATGGTACGAGCCCAAAAATCGTTGTCATGCACTTAGGGTGTTGTCATGGTAATTCGCCTCACCGGGCGGAAAGCACGAGCAATCCGGGTCTCTGTGTTCGCAGCGAATATTCACCTAACATGCTGATAATCAGCAGCTTGCAGCATAAGAGACGCAGAATCAAGCACTTCACTGCGCAGTTGGTACATGGAAAACCTATATCGCCAATCGAATATTAACTCTTTTGTTTTCAATACGCGAGGCATAGTTGTCTTGCTGTTGTCATGTCATTCAGCAACCTGGAGCCTCAATGAAGATCGAGCATAAACAAATGGCTGTCGCCCTCCTCGTGAGGGTAAAAATCGAGAAGTGGAGGCGCATTCCGGTCATTTACGGGCGGACGGGCCGGGTCATTCCCGGCCGTGTGATCTGGCTCGGAAAAGAGCTGAATTTTGAGAATGTATCTTACGAGATCCGCTATTACAAGAACGGGCGGGCTTGCTATGTCCCCGCCGGTAAGAGTGCCTCGGACGCGGAAGAAAAGCGGCGAACGCTGCAAGCCCAGCTAAGTGCCAAGGCGATTGCGGCAGCAGCCGGAGTCGCCGTCACAGAAATGGCCGGCCGGAAAACTTTAAAGACATGGGCTGCAGAATATGACGACAAAAAGTCCGTTCTCATCGGCGATGCACAAATCCGAAAAGAACGGTACGCTAGAGCCCGTTTCTTTGATGTCGTCGGGAAGACGTACATCGATGAGCTTACTGAAATTGATACTCTTGCCTTTCTTCGCCACCTTTACAGCTATCCCGTCTACTGGATCGCTCGGAAGTTCCCGAGTAAACGCGTCCAAGCCGGTCAGAATCGTCGTCGGCTACCTACGCAGCACAGATGCCTTTCCAAACGAACAGTCTTCCAATATTTCATGATTGTTCGAGCGTGGCTTCTCGAAGGGGGCGCTGATCGGAAGATTTTTCCGCCGCCACCGAAGTTTGAAGAAAAGGAAGTGACAATCTACACCCCGGAAGAGATCGAGACTTTCTTCTCCTTGGCAACCGGAAATCTACGAATGGCGGTAAGTCTGATGTTGAAGTGCGGCATGCGCCGGCAAGAGGCTGCTCATGCCTGTTTTAAGGACATCGACTACGTTCAGAAAACGATCCTTATTCGTGAAAAACCTGAATATGGCTTCCAAACAAAAACCCGCAAACAAAGGCGTGTTCCAGTTCCAGACGACCTAATAGCGGATTTACGCCATTGGGAAAAGAATCATCCTGGACAGATGCTAATCATCCAAACACCGAAAGGTAAACCTGACCGGCGCATGATTCGGGAGTTGAAGCGGTTTGTGTATCTGCATGGCCTTCGGTGCGGACTTTGCGGCCATTGCCAATTAGGGAATCCCAATTGTGAAGAGTGGGAATTTCACAAATATCGCAGAACATATATTACCGCAATCTGCCGTCACGTTGATCTTCGAACTGCTCAAGAGTATGCAGGGCACGCGCGAATCACCTCAACAGAACGGTACCTGAAAGCCGCGAGTGCGATTGAGGGGCAGAAGCGAGTGTCGGCGATCGATTGGGCCAAGTCGTTTTACGAGCCGCCTGCGACCAAGTGAGATGCCTGGGTGTTTGACCGCGTCCAGAGAAGTGTATCTATCTCTTCTCCGGGGCGGTCGACAACACCATACAAGAACAGACCAACGAGGTCATAGCCAACGAGGAGGAGAGCTTGACGGTCCGACAAAACACAAAGATGCGTAAGCAAATCGGACGTATGCAGCCTGCTGCAACGGACGATATTCGCGAGATCATCTCGCGTTGCGAAAATAACCCGGAGTTGCAGGTGCTCGGGAATATGGTTCGCACTATCGCAAACACAGGTTTGCGTAACAAAGAATTCGAGTCGCTCAAGAAATCAGACATTGATCCCACTGGTATCTGGTTGCACGTTGGCCGCCAGCGTACGGTTGCAAGTCCCGAACGGTTGCTACCGATTCGTCCTCGGACGTATGACGCTCTCGTATCACTCCACCATTTAAACCCTGAGTCGGAATTCGTATTGGGAGATAGTCCGCGGACTCGGTTCGATTACATGATTCGCAAGCTGAAGATTGTAGCCCCGCAGTTGGCACGTACAAGACTATGGTCCTACTCGATACGCCTCAATTTCGAGTGCCGGCTTGTCTTGGCGGGAATTCCGATGGGCACTGTGAAGTATGTCCTTGGCCGCGAATCTCTTCGTTCCTCGCTCATCGATCTGGCTCTGACACATGAGCAAAAAATGCAGGTCGTCCGGCGGTCGCTGGAACGCTTCCTGGCGGAGCTGTAGGCAGACCCGTTCCTGTCTATCCCTCTTGGATACAAATCAAAGCAATTCTTCGAACATGGACTAACCGTTCAGGTCAGCAATGAAGTATGCGCGCCAAAACTTGATGTCGCCGGAGGAACTCGCAAATGAGTATGGCATCAGCGCGCAACGACTAGCAGATCTGCGATCCCAAGGTAAGGGTCCTCCGTATTTCAAATTCGGCGGAGTTTGGTACCCCAAGGTCGGATTCGACCGTTGGGCTGAAGAAAATATGAAGGGAAGTGAAAATGGCGCTCAGGAAGAGAAACGGCTATTGGCATTACCGGTTCAAGTACAAGCGGCAAGAATACACCAGCAACACCGATTTGGCCGCCACATCACAAAACAAGAAAGACGCGCAAGTAATCGAAGCAGCAGCTTTGCAGGCGCTGAAGTCGGGAAAGACTCCAGCATCTCAGATGGAGACGATTACCTTCCGTGATGCAGTGGCAAGGTTCTTGCCATCGGCAGAAGTGCGCTACCGCTCGAAGCCCAATTCGTATAAGAGGATCAAAACGAGCCTTTCCAGCGCACTAATGTTCTTTGACAAATTGCCAGTGAATGCGATCGATGCAGCAAGAGTTGATGAGTACAAGACGTGGCGAGCAACAGAGCATGAAGTAAAGGACGTTACCATCCGTCACGATCTTCACGCATTGAGCAAGTTTTTCCAACATGCAATCCGCCATCGCTGGGCATCGATCAATCTGACTCGTGAGGTTGAAATTCCTTCCGATGCGGATGCGCAGCGCATGTATGTTCTCTCGATTGAGGAGGAAGAGGAGTATTTCCGTCGCGCGAAGCGTCTTCCCGACTTGCATGATGTCGCGTTACTGATTGTCAACCAAGGGCTTCGCCCCGAAGAGGCCATTTCTCTTAGGAAGGAGGATATTGATCTCGACAAAGGCACCATATTTGTTAGCAATGGGAAAACGAAAGCTGCAAGGCGGCACTTGGACATGACGACGGAATCGCTCGAAATTCTGAAGGTACGTATGTCTCGCGCGGCGCCTTGGATTTTTCCATCTAGCCGCAACGCCGGGTCGCATATTGGGCGAGTAAATTCCGCCCACGACCGCATTGTCGCTCACGCGGCGAACGAAGGAGTGGAGATCTGCTTCGTACCATATGATCTCCGTCATACCTTTGCAACGCGTGTGGCCCAGGCCGGAATTGATATAGCCACCTTGGCCGCTCTCCTCGGGCACGGCTCGCTGCGCTGTGTTCACAAATATGTGCATCCGACTGCTGACCACAAGAAAAGTGCAATGCAGATTTTCGAGCGCAAGGTTAAGGAAGCTAGACGCAATGCCAAGCTGAAGTCCATGCGGGCTGCCTAGCATAGAGTCACTTTCACTTATCCCTGCCTACTGCTCTGTTCTCTCATTCCACAAAAAAGTTAGTCGCATTGCGTGAGGGATCATATGGATCCGTTTGTGGTGTCGTCTGCCTGAACTATTTTCAAGAAAGGACTATGAAAAGAAGTAATGAATCGTCTGGAACACTACCCTAGGTGATCGTTACGATGTTGTCGTTATGCGCACGGCGCTGTATCAAGGCAAGATAAGATCCTTCACCGCCAATTTGTGGGGTTGATGTATGGCGCGGTATTGGGCTCTGATCTCGCCGATATTGCCGCCTGGATGCAGATTGCAATCAAATCTGTTGACTACGAGAAGGGTTTGGTCGACGTACTCAGATTCCCCGCGCATCAAAAGTCGGTGTGCGGGGATCAGCCAAATCGTAATGTAATGTTTTGCAGGCGCTCTATAATTAGCGGTACTCTTTCAACAGCGAGAACAAAGCCCGGGAGCACATCGAGGAAGCGCGGTCCGGCAAGTAGCTGCTTTGCAGTTTCGGCCAAGTACTTCTGAAGCGCGATGGGAGAGTCTGCAATTTCTTTCAGCAGAGAGTCGCGGCCTTCGATGATCGCGACGAAGTCTTCTAGATCATGGCTGGCGGCAAAGTCCATTTTTCCTCGATCGCGAAAATCCTCCATCTTCGTTCCGAGAAAGTAGGGGGCCGTTATTACCCGGATTGATGCCCTTGAAGGCGTAGCATATGCGCGTGCATGTTTCATAGCGCCTTCATACCAGGCGTTAGTGAAACCCAGAGCCTCTCCTCGCCCGTCTCCTGCCCGGGAAGTAGCCCTTAGGTAGGAAGTCATTCAGCGCTCGAGAGTGACGCTCAACCCTTGCAGATTTGATACCTGTCCGGAGTTAGCCAATGAAACTTCACAGACCCTACGCCCTTCACGTTGTAATACTCTTTTGCTTCATCTGCATGCTTCACGAGCAGGATGCCGTGTCGCACACCGTGCAGGATACATCACCGCATGCGAGGCGAATGATTAATGTTGAAAACGACGTCGCGCTGGAGGTTCTTGACTGGGGAGGGACCGGCCGGCCGCTCGTTCTGTTAGCGGGGAATGGTTTCACGGCTCACGTGTTCGACCAGTTTGCGCCTACGCTAATTGCGAAGTATCACGTTTATGCAATTACTCGCCGCAGATAAATCAGGCGGGTCCGCTCACCAGGACGATGCTCCTCCAGAATCCCGGACGCGATAACGAAAACCCCAGAGGACGCGCCGTGGTCGTGAAAGCCGGTGGATTGCCCCGGCAGACAACTGATCACCCATATGTCATGATCCGGGCCGTGATACAGCCGCTCATACCAGCGCTGTTCGGGACGCAGCCGTACTTTGTCCATCCATCCCTCGGACGACGCGAAGCGCGAGACGATGTTGGCGAGCTCTTCAGGTGTATTCAAGCCCACTTCGGTCAGGCCGTCCGCTGTTATCCGCGTGCCGGCGGCCTCGTGCGCAAGCGCTTCATATGTTGCGAGTTGCATTCGATCTCCATAGCTGTATTGTCGCTAACCAACTCGGCACGGATGCCGAGTTGCCGACGGACATTGCGGCAAACGATAGAGCAATTGGATGAGCTTTGGAGAAGGCGTTTCAGGAATGCCTGAGCGTGTCGCGGCTCACCCAAGGAAGGGCTGGTCGCAGCGATAACAGAGATGCAGGGAAAACGTCATATTTTGACGCTAACATGGCCTGAAGAATCGGGTCAATGATCAAGGTTTGATCTGATGGACCGTCAAGACCTCAGACCAGGAACAAAGGCTTATGTTATCGGCCTTTACTCCAAGCTCCTGAAGTCGCGCCCTCTTATAGCGTCCATCGTTTTCGGAGCGACAAGCCGCTTGCCATCGGGCTGAAGCGATCCCTGGTATCGCGAGTAAGGCGCGGAAGTAGGCTTCATCCACCTCGGCAAGGGAGTGTCCAAGGATGCATATTTCTTCGACGCCCACAAGCCGTTCCCAAAATGGACGATGCTCTTCAATCAAGCGAGCGGAAGGCTTGAAGGTTTTCGAGAAATATCCATCTAGGATGCTATTCGCTTCCATCAGCCGCGTGTCGATCTCAGCGATGTCATGACGATCATTCAGCGATCGTCTCTCTTGCGGATTCCATGCGTGTCCCAAAACAAGATCGGTGCCTGGAAGGCCGGCTCTGCCATGAATGTGGAGGATATTCCGTTCCGGAACGTCGTACGGCTTCTGTAGCATCGTGGTGTAGTTGAAGGTCAAGAAAATAGCACTTGGATCGATCGTTCGCAGGCGCTTGCGCGCCGTCGTGGGCGTCGGAATCCGCAGCCTACGTATCCACGACTCAAATTGCGACTTGAGTTCCGTCGATAAGGATTCAACAAGGCGCTGAACCTCATACTGGAAATCATGATGGCCTGAATCGCTCCAATCTTCGGCTCCATACGATGGCATGAAATGTTCGAGATCGGTAACGATGTTGTCTACAACGATCTTTGCCAACGCGAGTTCTAAATCTGCCCAGTCATCTCTCGCCGGCAGATAGTTCTCTATGGCTCTAAATAACACTAGGTCATGTCGCTGCACAAATTTTCTGAAGTGCTCGTAGCCAGAGGGTATCCCGTGATGGCGATCAAACCCATTGCCAATGATGTAGAGCTTGCGATTTCCCATAGAGGCACTAAGCATTTGAGTGCGGGGTTGCCGCGCTTCGGCGCATCCATAAGAGCAGTCCAAGGTTTATCGCAGCAAATGCCAAAGGCCCGTAGGCGCGGCCGGGATCATTGAGGCGAAACCCAATGATGACGTCGAACAACTGCACCAGGGTCATCGCTACAGCAAGCGTCGCCACACCGGGGCGTGAGCGCAGGACCATCGCGTAGATCACAGCCAGCGGAAGAGCGATGCTACGCGAAGCCGCATAAAGTGCAAATTCATGGCCTCCGACCATGCGGAGCGACACCAGCGAGAAACTCGCACTCACGATCGCGCTGAAAAGTGTGAATCCGGCACATGTCCAATATGTTCGCCCGAGAACTTCGCCTGGTTTCATAAACCGATTCTAACTTCAGGGTTCGACGAAGCTGACTGAAACCCTGATGCTACATGATCGACGTAACATAGACATGGGAGTCAAGCACTGATGTCTACAGTAGAATCCGCAACGCCCCGCAGACACGCATACACCGATCCGAGCGCACCTCAACTTCCAGAGCCCAGCTATGCCGAGCGAGTGCGCACCCTGACTTCCCTTGGCACTCTGGCGACGCTATCGACAGTATCCAGAAAACAACCGGGATATCCATTCGGGTCTTTGATGACTTATGCCATCGACGAGAGAGGTCGGCCAATCTTTCTGACAAGTAACATGGCGATGCACACTCAAAACCTTCAGGTAGATCCGCGCGCGAGTCTGTTTGTTGGTCAATCGGGAGACGGCGATCCTCTCGGTACTGCAAGAGCAACCTTGGTTGGCGATGTCCTGCCCATACCTGAGGAAGACAACACAGAAGCTCGCGAGCTCTATCTTGCGAGACATGAGAACAGCCGCTCTTGGGTCGGCTTCAAAGACTTCGGCTTCTATCGCCTGGAACCTCTCGACATCTACTACGTTGGAGGCTTCGGCGTCATGGGGTGGGTGAGCGCAGACGACTATCGGACCGCGAAGGTCGATCCTTTGGCGGAGGCTGCACCAAGGATTCTGGGCCACATGAACGCGGACCACGTTCCCGCGATGATTCTGCTGGCCAGGGTGCATTCCAACCTCGAAGCGAGCGAAGCTGCGATGACATCGGTCGATCGTCTAGGGTTTCATCTGCGACTGAAGACGGCGGAGGGAATGAAAGGAACACGCATCAACTTCCTCCGTGAAGTGCAAAGCGCCGACGAGACTCGCAAGGTACTGGTGGAGATGGTCCGGGCGGCAGAATCCAAACCGGCGTAGATCAGTCCTACGGGTATTCCGCATTTCCGTCAGCCGTGAGCGAGGATTGAACGGTTGTCATGATCAATGAGCAGACGCTGGCTTTCACCCCTTATGCAAGGAAACGTTATGAAGCCTCGAGGACGGCAGTCAGTGCCACGGCAAGCGAAAGATTGGCGAGCTGAGATCGAACGCAGGATTGTCAAACCTGTCGAAACCGTCGTGCAAAACTTGAACCGACGATACGCTCAGCAGAGTTAGACCTTTAGAATCGGACGATTTTCATCGTTCAGTCCCAAAAACTAACGTCCGAGGCGTGGAAAAAAGTCAATGATGCCGCCAAGAAGCACATCAACTCGATCCTCAATAGTGAATCTGCCGTCAAGGTGAGTATCCGAAAGCCTGCAACAGTTGGATATACCTTTCATAGTCCTGCCGCTGAAGTGTGGCAGCTCCCCAATCCCTTCAAAAACATCGCGGAGTTCACTCTCGATCTATCAGCGATCGAATCTCTTGCTGGCGCGTATAGCTACCCGAGTACAGGAAAGCGGTGATGAAGCGTTTCGATCGCAAGGTGGGGAAGCGAAGCAGCGGACGCGTCGCCTTCCCAGCGGTAACGACCCGGCTCTTTCTTCCTAAACATCTCCTGCGATGGCCTCCCCGTCCAACTGAAAAACGAGCCCTTGGGTGCTCGGGTTCAGCCCCAGCGTACTGGCGTTTTTAGCTGTCTCAAAGGGGGCGGATCTCCGTCCGCTTTTGGTCCGCCCCCCAGCGCGAAAGAAGACGAAAATTGCAGAAAAGGCACGAATATTCGCTAAGAAGGCACACCTGTGAAGGTGTGCCCAAATCAGCCTAATCTGCTGGTTTTATTGACATTATTAGGGAAATTTTGGAGGCGCGGGTCGGGATCGAACCGACGCATAAAGGTTTTGCAGACCTCTCCCTTACCACTTGGGTACCGCGCCCCGGGTCGGCCATAACTTCCGCCCTGCTGGGTTGTAGGAGAAGTGTATCGCAGGCTGGACTTTATTTGGAGCGGGAGACCGGGGTCGAACCGGCGACATCTTCCTTGGCAAGGAAGCACTCTACCACTGAGCTACTCCCGCTCGTACAAGTTCAAGTATAGCGGCCATGTTCCCTGAGGTCAACGCGTTAACCGACGTTGCTGTGGAATGTTGTGACAATCGCTCTGAACGGAAGGCGGAAAACCTGCATCAGAACTGTTGACGGGATCGTAGTTAGAAGGGCTATCGGGGTAGGCGAATGAAAGCAGATCCTTTATCAGAGGAGGGGCAGATGCAACACTGGCAGGCTCTGCTGGACTCCGCAGGCGAGGGAATATGCGGGTTGGACCGGGAGGGAAACTGTACCTTTGCCAATCGTAGTGCAATGGATATGTTTGGTTTCTCCTTCGATGAGTTTGTAGGGGAGAATATGCACGACCTCGTACATCATCATTACTCGGATGGACGGCCGTTTCCCGACTCCGAGTGTCCGATCTATGACGTAGTGAGAAAGAATAAGCCGCTACACCGCACGACGGACACGATGTTTCGGAAAGATGGGCGTCCGTTTATCGCGGAGCTGTCGGCGCATCCCGTAATAGCTGAAGGGCGCGTGGAGGGAGTTGTGATCACCTTTCGCGAACTGCCTGAGCTTGAGGAGGAGCGGGAGGAGATGCGCCGAGCGTATGAGCAGGCCGCGGCAGAGCTGGATGCGGTGATAGAGAGTATGCCGCAGGGCGTTTATGTAGCCGCCGGCGGAGCCGAAGTGCGAACAAATGAAGCAGCGAGGGCGATGAATGGGGATAGGTTTCCGCTGGAGTTGAAGACGCTTGAGCGGGCGTTTGCAGGGGAGTCATCGACTGAGACGGCGCATACGTCTTTTGGATGGGTTCAGAGCACAGGCACGCCGATTGTTCTTAAGGGGCGGGTGGTTGGTGGTGTTGCGGTAAATATGGATGTGACGCAGGCACGGCGGCAGGACGATGCGTTGCGGAAGTCTGAGAAGCTGGCGGCGGTGGGCCAGTTGGCGTCGTCGATTGCGCATGAGATCAACAATCCGCTTGAGTCGATCACAAATCTGCTGTATCTGATTCGTCAGTCTCATGAGATGCAGGATGTGCAACAGTATGCGGCACTGGCGCAGCAGGAGCTTGCGCGGGTGACCGAGATTACGCTGCAGACACTGCGGTTCCATAGGCAGCACAGCAAACCGACGAAGGTGGATCTGGCGGAGTTAGTGCGTACCGTGATGTATCTGTATACGGGGCGGACCATGGTGAGATCCATCGAGATGGACTTGAAGCTGACTGAGACGCCGCTGGTTTTGTGTCTGGAAGGGGAGATTCGCCAGGTGATGAACAATCTGGTGAGGAACGCTTTGGATGCGATGGGTAAAGGGGGGCGCTTGTTGGTGCGGCTGCATCCTGAAGCAGATAGGCGTACAGGCGAGGCGGGTGTGCGCCTGACGGTTGCGGATACTGGCGAGGGGATCCATACGGAGATCGCGGCTCGTCTCTTCGAACCGTTCCAGACGACGAAGGAGCATACGGGGACTGGTCTTGGCCTTTGGGTGAGTAAGGGAATTGTGGAGAAACATGGTGGGCGTATTCAGGTAAGGACGCGCCGGGGAGTCGGGCATGGCACCGTGTTTACGGTGTGGCTACCGGTAGATGGCAGTCCTAACTTGGAGGCTCCGGCAGGTTGATGGCGATACGGGGTCCGGCGGAGAGGTTGGAGCGACGTCGTGTGATGTGCGGGGTGACGAGGAGGATGAGCTCACTCGAATCTACAGTGGCGTCTTTGTCGGCGACAGCGGTTTGAAATCCCGGCAGTTCGCCTAGGCCAGCGAGTCCACCTATGCTGGCGGCTTGTGATTTGCTTACGCTGCTAGCCATCAACGCGGTCTCTCCGTCATCGAGGGTTACATCCGAGGTGAACTGCTGGCTGTTGAGAATAGGGATGCCCGATATGGAGCCGCCGGTCAGGGCTTCGATCTTGAGGTCGATGTGAAGTCTGATGGCGCCTGACTTCTGTACGCTCGGGGTGGCCTTCAATGTCAGGCCGAGATCTTCATACTGGATCTCGGGAATGGTGGCGGCACTGCCGGCGGCGGAGTTCAGCAGACTGGAGGCGCTCACGCCATTGATCGATACCCCGGCGAGAGAGGAGGCGCTGCCGGTCAGGCCACTGGAGTAGGTGGCGGTGGTGATCGGGTATTTGTCGCCGACGCGGAAGGTGGCGGACTGGCGATCGGCTACGCGAAGTTGAATATCGTCGAGCGCGCGGGTCTCGCTGGCGGTGAGCGAGAGATTGAAGGTTGGATTTTGATTGATGGTCACGCCGGTTGTCGTTATGCCGCCTCCAAAGAAGCCAAGAGTACTTGAAAGGAGCGCGCTTTGGACAAGGCCGGAGGCGATGAGGGCAAGGGCGATGGCGAGGCTGCTCGCGTTCGCTGGAATGAGACCTTGCGCGATCGCCTGATTAACGATGCTTTGATTGGCTGTAACAAGATTCTGGGCTGAGGAGGCGACGTTGTAGATTCCAACCTGTGTGGGAACCTGCGCACCGATGTTTCGCTCGTTGCTTTTATCGATGGAGTACAGCTTCAACTCGATCATCACCTCGCTGCCTCCGTCGATCAGGTCGGCGAGGGTGAGGTTGATGTAGGTGAGGGTCTCCTGGGGGGCGCGAAGGACCAGATTGCCGGAGATTTTGTCCACGGTGATCTGTTTGACGTCGAAGACATTGCGCACCACATTCCCGAGCTCGTCCATCTGCTCGTTGGTCATGCCGGGGATGTAGATGGTTTCCTGCAACATGCGCTCGAACCGTTCGCGGTTCTCCGGCGTGTCCTTAGAGATGATCACACTGGAGGAGTCGAGCGGGACGGCGAAGAGATGCGCCATATTGAGAAGGACGGGTACGGCCTCGGTGTAGGGAGAGTTGTCCAGATCGAAACGAAGACTCTCATGCTCCACGGAGTCGTCAAAGACGGCGCGGACGCCGTAGCCGGAGAGCACCTGGCGGATGACGTCCTGCTCGCTGGCGTGGAGATGGAAGCTTTGAGGGTCGGACTTCGGCAGAAGGGTAATCGGACCGGCAGGGGCTGGGCTGTCGCGAATCCAGGGTTCAATCTCGGGGTGGAATATTGCAGGATGCGTGCCCTGATCCAGATGCTCTGTAACGATATCGTTCTGCGGATCGAGAAGGCTGGCTTCGGCAAGGAGTGTGTTGGCCTTCTCCTTTTGGCCAAGCAGGCGAGCCTTACCGGCCTGTTGCACGAGTGCGGTGATCCGGCGCTCATGGATGACGGCAAGCGCCAGGGCGTAATCGCGGTTGGATGGGTTGAGCTTGATGGCTTTGCTGAATTGGATCTCGGCTGCGGCGAGGTCGTTGCGCCCGACTAGACGCGCTCCATCCAGATAGGCGTCCTCCGCGGCCTGGGCCTGGTGTTTCGAGGGACTGCCGGAGGAGTTGTCCGGGATCTTGTCTGGGGTCTTGTCCTTCGCGGTTGGCGGCGGTGCGATAGCAGTCGTTTGAGGCAGTGGGGGAGTCGGGGACTGCGCCAGCGTGGTGAATGTGAGGCTGCAGATGACGAGCGCAGCAGTGCATCCTGTGATGCTGAATGCACGAGGCTGGAAGACAGATCTCATCGACTGCTAATTAGACGTCGCCAGAGGCTAACGGGCGCTGGCGATGCTTTGAATGTGAGGACGTTCGCTTCTGGGGGGACGACGCATTCCGTTGCGAATCTGCGCGGTGTCCATATCGAGCTCGGCCAGGGTGCGGCTGAGGGTGTTGCGGTGCATGCCAAGTTCTTCGGCGGCTTTACACTGGTTCCCCTTGTGATGTGCGAGGACTTCCAGGATGTAGCGCTTCTTGAATTGGCGAACGGCCTCCGTGTAGGAGACGCCGGCGCTGTGCATCTGCGTAATCAAGCCATCCAATTCGCGCTTCAAAGTTAGTCCTCGCTGGCGGTCACGTTCCGGACCCGCTCTCTCATTGTGCCTCTACCGGAGCGGTTTGATCCAATTGGGCGCGTTGTGCTTGAGGTGTGCGGCGCCGTCCAGAATCTGCTGCTGAAGGTCGTGAGGTACAACGAAGGATACCGCATGAGCCCCCGCAAGGAAATAGGGAGTTAGCTTAGAATTTTTGGTCCAGGCAGAATTCGGCAGAAACGCGGCGAAGGCCATTAGAATGGCGACCCCAAGCAGGCAACCGCGGACAAAGCCGAAGAAGGCGCCCAGGATGCGGTCGAAGAAACCGAGGCCGATGGCGTGAGCGGTTCGGTTGAACAGCCTGCCCAGGATGGCGCTGAGCAGCATGACGGCGACGACGATGATCAGAAAGGCAACGATATCCGCGATCGCCGGCGTGGTGATGAGGCGCTGGAAGAAGACGGCGAGGTGGTTGTAGTTCCAGCTCGCTATCAGAACTCCGGCGATGAGGCCGCCGAGAGAGAAGAGCTCCAGAATGATGCCGCGCATGAAGGCCACTACGATGGAGTAGGCCAGGATGGCGATTAAAAACCAATCGAAGAGGCTCATGCGATTCAGTCGAGGTCGGCGCGGCCGGTGATGAGGCGGAAGGCCTCGAGATACTTTTCACGGGTGCGGGAGACGACCTCGTCCGGGAGCGCGGGTGCGGGTGCCTGCTTGTTCCAGTGAATGGCTTCGAGGTAGTCGCGGACGTATTGTTTGTCGAAAGAGGGTTGCGGGCCGCCGGGGTTGTAGGTGTCCGCGGGCCAGTAACGGGAGGAGTCGGGAGTGAGCACCTCGTCGGCGAGGATGATCTGGCTGTCGCCGTTTTCGTTCTGGATGAGGCCGAACTCGAACTTTGTGTCGGCGAGAATAAGGCCCTTGCTGGCCGCGTGCTTCGTGGCTGCGGTGTAGATGTTGAGCGTGAGGTCGCGGAGCGCGTCGGCGTGGGCTGCGCCTATGGTCTGCTCCACGGTTGCGTAGGAGATGTTTTCGTCGTGGCCGCCGGTGTTGATCTTGGCGGCGGGGGTGAAGATGGGTTCGGGCAGGGGATCCGATTCGCGGAGGCCGGCAGGGAGCTTGATGCCGCAGATGGAGCCGGTCTGCTGGTAGTCCTTCCATCCTGAGCCGGAGAGATAGCCGCGGACGACGCACTCCACGGGAAACATCTGGGCACGTTTCACGAGCATGCTGCGGCCTTCCAGTTGAGCTTGGTACGGCTGCAACTCGGCGGGGAACTCGGCGACCTTAGGGGTGATGAGATGGTTAGGAACGATGGGCCGGAGCAGGTCGAACCAGAAGAGCGAGAGCTGGGTGAGTATCTTTCCCTTGTCGGGAATCCCACTGCCGAGGACGTGGTCGAAGGCGGAGATGCGGTCGCTGGCGACGAAGAGGAGGCGATCGTCGGGGAGCGCATAGATGTCGCGGACCTTGCCGCGGGCGGTGAGGGGAAGGTCGCCAAGTTCGGTTTGAATGAGGGCTGTTTGCATCACGTTGAAGGTACCACCTCTTTGGATGAGATCAATTGGAGTTAGCGAAGCTGCAGGAGTTTGTCTTCTGCGCCGACGGGCTGGGTGGGCCAGTGCGGACAGCGGGCGATGACGGTTCGAGGACGCGGGCCCAGCAGGGCGGAGGCTGCGTATGCGTTGCACTCCTGCGTGTTGAAGGGTTGGCTTTGGACCCTGCGGCTGAGGAAGGGAGCGAAGGGTGGACGGTAGAGGACATCGAGGTCGACGCCTGAGTTGCCTTCGCCGTTGTTACTCCACTGCGCCACCTTGTAGTACAGATTGTTGCCGATGGGGATTGCCGGAATGATGCCTGGCTGAAAGATCATGGTGAGGGGGAGCAGGACGCTGGTTGTAAATAAAGGAGCGAGGAGAACGGCCGCGCTCAACGAGGTGAGCCAGCGGGGCGAGATGCGGGAGAAGAGCATGACCAGAAGCACGTAGCCGGCGATGGCGAACCAGTTGATGATGACGTTCACGTAGGTTAACGAGGTGCCCCATCGCGTGACGACGAAAAAAACGTGGAGTGCAGCCATCGCGATTGCCCCACGAACGAGAAAGACTCTCAAGCGAGGAGTGAGGCGCGTCCAGAAGATCCGCAGAAGAAGCATCGCTGCCGTCAGCAGAACCAGGGCAGCAATTGTGATCGGAATGTGCATACATTGGTAGATTAGCCGTTTTCGCGGAAGAACGAATGGCTTTGAGGACTTTGGAACTACGACAGCAGGTCAGGGCGATTGTGAAAAAAAGCTGGAGCGAGTGAGAATCCGCTCCAGCTGCGCAAAGGGAATGTGGGTTGTCGGCTGTTAGGCGACGGCGCGGCGGTTCTCCGTGGAGTCGCGACGGCTGAGGTTGACGCTGACGATCTTCGAGACACCGGGTTCCTGCATGGTGACCCCGTAGATAACGTCGGCCTGGGCCATGGTGCGTTTGCTATGGGTGATGACGACGAACTGAGTCGTTGCGCTCATGTCGTGGATGAGCTTGGCGAAGCGGCCCACGTTGGTCTCGTCGAGCGGGGCATCGACCTCGTCCAGGATGCAGAACGGCGCTGGCTGGAACTGGAAGATTCCGACGAGGAGAGAGAGCGCGGTTAGAGCTTTTTCTCCGCCCGAGAGAAGAAGAATGTTCTGCAGCTTCTTGCCCGGCGGCGAGGCCACGATGTCGATGCCGCTCTCGTTGGAGTTCTCGGCGTCGGTGAGCTTCATGAATGCCTGGCCGCCACCGAAGAGCTTGGTGAAGGTGACGGAGAAGTTCTCATTGATGACGGCGAAGGCCTCGTCGAACTTCAGACGCGAGACATCGTCGATCTCCTTGATGGAGGCCTGCGTATTTTCGATCGAGTCAAGGAGATCCTTGCGCTGGGTTTCGAGAAAGCTGTGACGTGTGACCGTCTCGTTGTACTCGTCGAGGGCCATCATGTTGACGGGACCCATCGCCTCGAGCTTCTGTTTGAGGGCGCGAGACTCCTCTTCCTGAGTATGGAGATCGTCGCCCTCGATGCGGGCGATGGTCTGATCTTCGCGGAGTGTGATGGCCTCGGCGCCGAGATCGTTGAGGCAGGTGGCATCGATGTGTTCGATGTCGGAGGCGAGCTTGGCGGCGCGGGCGGTGAGGGCGGCGCGCTGTTCGCGGAGAGCTTCGGTCTCGTGACGCAGTGTGCGGAGTCGGCCGTCGAGCTCAGTCATTGCGGTGCGTAGTTCGGAGGCCTGGGCGGTGAGACGCGCTCCCTCAGCAACTGCGGTGGCGCGAAGTTCGGCGAGCTCCGCGTGCTGGACGGCGAGGGCCGAGGTTTCTTCTTCGCGGCGAACTTTCTCTGCGCCGGCGGAGGCGAGCTGTTGGTCGAGTTGCTGAATGCGCTGGTTCTGGCCGTTGTAGAGGCGTGTCGTCTGCTCGAAGTTGGCAGCTGCGTTCCGGCGGCGTTCTTCCAGACCGGCGAGCGCGGCGGAGGCTGCTGCTGCGGACTCCTGAAGCTCTTCGCGGCGGCCACGCAGCTCCTCCAGTTGCTCCTGGAGCGCGGCGAGGCTGGCTTCGAGGGTGGCGCGCTCGTTCTCAAAGGCGGTTGCTTCTTGTTGACGGCGTGAGATGAGGTCTGCTTTTTGAGTGCGCGCTTCACGGTTGCGCTCGGTGGTGAGAGCCCAGTCCTGCAGGCGGCGCTCGATGCGGGCGACCTCGGACTCCATCTGGCGGAGAGCTGCGCCGGAGTTGGCGGACTCGCGCTCGGCGTCTCGACGTTCGTGGGTCTTGCCTTCGATGGATGCATTGAAGGCGGCGATCTGATGTTGAAGCTCGGCGGTATGGAGGTCTGTCTGGGTCAGCTCCTGCTCGGCTTTTTCGAGCTTCTGCTGAACTTCAGCGAGTTCGCGCTTGAGAGCCAGAGGACCCTGGGTGCGCGGACGGCCACCGGTGACGGTGACGTTGTGGAAGGTCTCGCCGGTGGGGGAGAGGAAGAAAGCCTGGGGGTTCGAGAGCGCGAGGGAGCGGGCCGTGTAGGAGTCGGGCGCGACGAAGCCCTCACGCAGCTTGGGCAGGATGACCTCAAGCGATTTGCCGAAGCCGTCGAGGACGCGGATGCACTCCTTGAGCGGAATCACGCCTTCGATGCCGCTGATCTCGGTCTGGGCCGCACTCTCCATGCCCTCCGCAAAGGCGAAGTTCGCCTGTGAGTCGTTTGGGTGAACGAGGAACGTGGCGCGTCCGGTGACGTCGGTCTGAAGCAGATGCATACCGGCGTTGGCCGCGTCCCAGCTCTTGACGACGACGTAGTTGAGCTCGTCGCGAAGGAACTCGTCCACGACATTTTCGTACTTGCCGTCGACCTCTAGGAAATCGGCGAGCGTGCCCACGGGAGCCATGCCGTCGGTGTTCTGCTTGTAGGCGTCGGTCTTGAAGAGGTTGCGAACGGTGTCGGTGGAGTAGCTGTGCTCGCGGATGAGGGCTTCGAGAGAGCCGCGCCGGCCGGTGAGAGCAGCGACCTCGCCACGCAGCTGGTCGCCGCGCCGCTTGGACTGGGACTCTTCGCCACGGCTGGCTTCGATCTCAAGGCGGAGTTCGGCGATCTCGGCTTCGAGGCGCTTCAACCGTTCGGTGACGGATTCAAAGGACATCTTGACCTGGCCGCGCTGGAGGCCGAGGGTTTCAAGCTCCTGTCTGGCGATATCGGACTCGGACAGGAGACGTTCGGCTTCGCGGTCGAGACCGGCGAGTGCGGCTTCGGCCTGTGCCTGTTCGTTGCGTGTCTGGGAGATGCGCTGGACGAGCTGCATGGTGGAGCGGCGATTCTGCTCGGCCTGCTGCTCGCCTGCGGCGACGGAGCGTGCGGCCTCCTGGACCTGAGCCTGATGGCTCTGTGCGGCATCGCGGGAGCCGTTGGTCTCGGCTGTGGCGTTTTCCAGGAAGTTGCGATGCTGTTCGAGCTCACCCGAGAGGCCGGCAAGTTGCTCGCGAGCTTGCGCGAGATCGTCCACCCCGGTGGCGAGGCGATTAGTCAGCTCGCTGATGCGGTCGGCGTTGGCGGCGGTGCGGGCGGTGATGCGTTCCAGCTCCACGGCGGACTGGTTGGCCTGGGCTCCGGCCTCGCGAATCTGCTGGTCGAGCGTGTAGCCGGTAGCGACGCCTGCGGTGTGCTCAGCGTCCATGGCTTCGACAGTGGTGGCCTGGGCGTCGATCTGGGAGGCGAGGGCGGTGATCTTCTCCGTGGTGGCGGCCTGCTCGGAGTCGAGCTGCGACATGCGGCTGGCGAGAACGACGCGGAGACGAGTGCGAAGCTCGTCGCGCAGGGAACCATAGCGTTCGGCTTTGGCTGCCTGACGCTTCAGGGTGGTCATCTGCCGTGTGACTTCGTCAAAGATATCGTTGACGCGGGCCAGGTTTTGGCGGGCCGATTCAAGGCGCAGCTCTGCGAGGCGTTTCTTGGTCTTGAAGCGGGTGATGCCGGCGGCCTCTTCGATGATGGAGCGGCGGTCGTGAGGCTTGGCGGAGAGCAGTTGTCCGATGCGCTCCTGTCCGATGATGGCGTAAGACTCTCCGCCAAGACCGGTGCCCATGAAGATGTCCTGAATGTCGCGTAGACGGCAGATCTTCCCGTTGAGGAGATATTCGCTGTCCCCGGAGCGGAAGAGGCGCCGTGTGATGGTGAGTTCACCGGCGCGGACGGGCGCACGGCCAAACTTGCGGCGGCGGATCTTGAGGACGACGTTGTTCGGATTGGCCAGTTCAGCGGCGGCGTCTGCCTCTGTGGGCGGCGGGAGGATGTGAGGTCCCTTGGCTTCGCCCTCGATGACGGTGCCGGGCTGGGCTTCGGCTACGGCCTCTTCGGTCTCCTCTGCGCGATCCTGGCGGAAGGCGGTCTCATCCCAGTCGGTGGGAAGACTCTCGTCGATGACGATCTCAGGCAACTCCTGCAGGCTGGCGCCGTCGTAGACTTCGGGGTCGACGAGGGTGAGCGAGACCTCCGCCATGCCGGTCGGCTTGCGGTCGCGTGTACCGGCGAAGATGACGTCCTCCATCTTAATGCCGCGGAGGCTCTTGGCCGACTGCTCGCCGAGGACCCAGGTGATGGCGTCGGAGATGTTGGATTTGCCGCAGCCGTTAGGGCCAACTATGGCGGCGATGCCCTCGCCGGAGAGCTGGACCTCGGTGCGATCGCAGAAGGACTTGAAGCCGAGGATCTGAACTTTCTTGAGCTTGAGCAATGGCACCTCTGCGGGACGAATCAGGGAGTTTGGATAGGATTCGCCCTGGTGGTAAGACTGATTCAACTTTAGCTGCGGTTGGGCGCGGAATCAACGGTAACAACACCACCTGTTGTGGATAAGACGGGCGAAACACTATAAATGGGCAGTTCGAGCCGGATTCCACTGAAGTTGGATTATTTTGGAGCCGTCAGGCAGGCAGTTGGGTGGTGTGCCGAGGAATCTGCATGGAAATTAACACAAATTGAGACTGATTGAAGCACAGGGGGCATAGGGTCGCGGTGTAACTAATCAACGTTTCACAAAGGGGATCACCATGGCACACGACGCACACAAGAAGGCAGCAGAGCATCACGAGCACGCAGCGAAGGCCCACCACGCAGCAGCCGAGCACCACGCGAATGGCGATCACCAGGCCGCCCACGAGCATTCGGCGAAGGCGCACGAACACTCAACCACGGCGCACGATCATTCGACCGACGCTCATCACAAATCGACCGCACATAAGTAAGTTGAGGTTGGTTGATGGGCTGCCCTGGGCGATGGATATTGTCCGGGCAGCTCTTTTTTTGTGTTTGACGTCGATCTGCCGATAGGGAAGATGTAACTATTTGCCTATGCGGAAGTCACATCTGAGTAGGGCAAATTGGGGTTTGGCTTGCCTTTGAGCAACAGCGTTTCTATAATCCGCATCATCATCCCGAGATGCCAAGAACACTTCTATCGCTTGACCGAAGGGTCGGGCACGGTGAAGACTACAGCCTGATGCTCTATGATCAGGCAGTGCTTCGTCGTACATCCAAGTGACCCCGGAAGCATCGGTGACACATTTTGAAAGAAAGATTTACTGAGGAGTGTGGAATGAAGAAGGCAGTCGTTGCGTCTCTCCTGGCGGTCGCTAGCGCTACAGGTCTTGCAGGTATCGCAGTAGCACAGAGTCAGGTCAACCTAGGCTCCAATGCGCAAGCCTCAAGCGGCGGCGTTCAAATGTCCGCGGCTGAGTATGCCGCGTACAACAATGCAATTACACAGACAACGCCGCAGACGAAGGCCCCTGCCATAGAGGCTTACCTGACGGCCTATCCGCAGTCCGCAGTCAAGGCCGCTACGCTGGAACAGCTGATGCTGGCTTACAGCTCGTTCGATCCGAAGAAGACCGTGGATGCGGCTGACCGTCTGCTCCAGGTGGATCCGACAAATATGCGCGCCCTGACGTTCGAGGTGTACTTCCGCAAACAGGATGGGGAGCAGGCGACGGATCCTGCCACAAAGCAGGCTGACCTGGATGCCGCTGCGTCCTACGCTCAGAAGGGGCTGGCGGTTACCACCAAGCCGGCGGAGATGAGCGATGACGACTTTGCCAAGCTCAAGGGCGCGGCGACGCCGGTCTTCGACAGTGCGGTTGCTGAAGATGCCCTGAACAAGAAAGACTCAGCGGCTGCGATCACGAGCTACAAGGCGGAGCTGGGCAGCGTTCCTGTTGCGCAGACACAGGTACCCGGTCCCATCCTGCAGGACACCTACACGCTCGGTCAGGCCTACTACCAGCAGACGCCGCCTGACTACGTGAACTGCACCTGGTATGCCTCGCGTGCGGCTGCGTTTGCACCGGAGCCATACAAGAGCCAGATGCTTCCGTTGGCAAAGTATTGCTACAAGAAGTACCACGGCGCAGACGATGGTTACGAAGCTGTGACGGCTGCGGTTCAGACGAACTTGGATCCTCCAGCTGACTTCAAGATCAAGCCTGCTCCTTCACCGTCTGACATTGTGGCGCAGGTGATTGCAAGCACTCCGGACCTGTCGACGCTGGCCGTCAGCGACAAGGAGTTCATCCTTGCCAATGGCAAGCCTGAGGATGCCGCAAAGGTTTGGGATACCGTCAAGGGCAAGTCGGTCCAGTTCCCGGATACGACTGTGATCGCGGTGAACGATACCTCGATTCAGGTTGCGGTCTCTGACGATGCTGTTCAGTCGAAGACAGCCGACTTCACCTTCCAGCTGAAGGAGCCGTTGAAGACGCCTCCTGCTGTTGGAGCGAAGGTAACGCTGACTGGAACCTATGCTTCCTTTACCCCCAGCCCGATCATGATCACGATGAGCGATGGCGCGGTGGTCGAGCCGAAGAAGGCTCCGGTGCATCACACGACGCATCGCTAAACAAGCGGTATCAGACAAACGAAAGAGGCAGCCTTTGCGGGCTGCCTCTTTTACGTTTGCTGCGTGAAGAAAGCTCTATTCGCCGAGCATGATGCGCTGGATGCGGTGGGCGCGGCCAGTGGCTCCGTCGCAGGAGATGAGCGCGGCGCACATCTTGGGATTGCCCTTGGCGGGCTCGAATTTGCCGGGCATTCCGGTGAGGAAGCGGGCGAGCACAAGTTCTTTTTCGACGCCGATGACGGAGTCATAGGGACCGGACATGCCGACGTCGGTCTGGTATGCGGTGCCGTTGGGCAGGATGCGCTCGTCGGCGGTGGGGATGTGGGTGTGGGTGCCAAGCAGCGCGGTGATGCGGCCGTCGAGGTACCAGCCCAAGGCTACTTTTTCCGATGTAGCTTCGCCGTGCAGATCGAGGAGGATGACTTTTGCGGTGATCTTGCTGAGGAGCTCGTCGGCTTTGCGGAAGGGGTCGTCGCAGGAGGACATGAAGACGCGGCACTGGAGGTTCATGACGGCGTAGCTTTGGCCGTTGGGAAGTTCACCCTGATAGACGCCGAAGCCGGGTGTGCCGACGGCGTAGTTGGCGGGGCGGATGACGCGGCGGCCGCGGACGTGGGAGTCGGCGGGGACGGTCATGTACTCGAAGATCTCGCGCTTGTCCCAGATGTGATTGCCGGTGGTGATGACGTGGGCGCCGAGGTCGAATAACTCTTCTGCGATGGAGGGGGTGATGCCGAATCCGCCGGCGGAGTTTTCTCCGTTGATGACGAGGAGATCGACGGCGTTGGTTTCGAGGACATGGGGGAGATGTTCGCGGACGATGTGGCGGCCGGCGGAGCCAAAGACATCGCCGACAAAAAGAATATTCACCTTAAAAGTTTACACGGGCGTGGATGACGCGGAGTCTGCGATTGGCGCGGAGGTGCGCATTTCGCGGCAAAATCATCAGTGTTCGGCGGCGCATAGGCTGCCCGGGTGTGGTAGTTTTTTTGCATGGCACAGAGTGGGCGGTTTCAGTTGAGCGTACGGGTGTTGGCGGTGCTGGCGAGTGAGCCGGATGCGATGCATACGTCGTCGGCAATTGCGGAGGCGCTGACGGAGAGCGCCGTGATGGTGCGGAGAACGTTTCTGCTGCTGCATAAAGCGGGCCTGATCGAGCAGAAAAAAGGGCCGCACGGCGGTGCGAAGCTGAAGCTTCCGGCCAAACAGATTGGGCTGGGCGATGTGTTTGAGGCGACCGCCGGCGACTGGTTGAGCCTGGAGGACAATGCGGTGACGGCGCTGATGAAGAAGGTGCGCGGCGATGCGGTGGCGGCGATGAACGAGCACACGATGTCGGGCGTGGTGAAGAGGCTGAAGAAGACGAAGTAATTTTTGAGTAAATGTTGCAGATTTTTTTGCAAAAAAAGTGGCCCTGGTGCGAGCCAGGGTTTCGCTGTTTTTGCTGGTGTTTTTGAAGGGTGTTTTGGAAAAAGTGATGTTTTTGAGATGGTTTGTGGTGGTAAACAGGTGTGATTTGCGTGGTGAAGGTGGTTGCCTAGCGGTCACTTTTTTGAAGCTGAAAAGTACGCCATGAATTTAGGATTTATTTTTCGGGAAGGACTTTGATGCGTCGTCTAGTTGGTTTTTTGCTTTTTGTCTGGATATTCCCGATGGTTTCAATGCAGGCGGCGGGACCGGCGCGGTGGACCGAGGTGAAGGCGAACGCCTGGTACGCGGAGCAGCCCTGGCTGGTGGGAGCGAACTACGTGCCTTCGGACGCGATCAACCAGTTTGAGATGTTTCAGGCAGCAACGTTCAACCCGGCGTTGAACGACAGGGAGCTGGGTCTGGCTGAGGGCATCGGGATGAATACGATGCGGGTGTTTCTGCAGGACCAGTTGTGGGAGCAGGACCCGGAGGGGTTCAAGACCCGGCTGGATGCGTTTCTGGCGATTGCGGCGAGGCACCACATTCGTCCGCTGCTGGTGCTGTTCGACTCTTGCTGGGACCCGGAGCCGAGGCTGGGGCCACAGCATCCTCCGATTCCGGGTGTGCATAACTCTGGCTGGGTGCAGAGTCCGGGGACGAAGGGGCTGACGGATCCGGCGTATGAGCCGAAGCTGGAGGCGTATGTGAAGGGCGTGGTGGGGGCGTTTGCGAACGACGACCGCGTGCTGGGCTGGGATGTGTGGAACGAGGCGGACAACGAGGGTGGCGGCAACTACCATGCGCTTGAGGCGAAGGATAAGGTGGCGCGCGTGGAGAGGCTGTTGCCGATGGTGTTTGCGTGGGCGCGGTCGGTGCATCCGGTGCAGCCTTTGACGAGCGGGGTGTGGACGGGGAACTGGAGCGATCCGGCGAAGGAGAGCCGGACGGTGAAGATTCAACTGGCGGAGTCGGATGTGATTACGTTTCACAACTACGGATGGCCGGAGGAGTTTGAGGCGCGGATCAAGGAGCTGCAGGCGCAGCATCGTCCGATCATCTGTACGGAGTACATGGCGCGGGGGGCGGGAAGTACGTTCGATGGGAGTCTGCCGATCGCGAAGAAGTACCATGTGGGGGCGATCAACTGGGGGTTGGTGGCGGGGAAGACGCAGACTTATCTTCCTTGGGACTCGTGGCAGCGGCCTTATGTTTTGCAGCAGCCTGCGGTTTGGTTCCATGATGTGTTTCGGCAGGATGGGACGCCTTACCGGCAGCATGAGGCGGATTTGATTCGGGAACTGACGGGGCGGGGAAGCAGGTAGTGTGACGATTTTAAACTGGTGATCTCAAGGAATGCTTCGGTGGGCTGAAGGATTCCTTGAGATCGGGGTTATACCAACAGTGCTGTACCAACTTGAACGATGGTTTAGCGGATGCCGCCGCCAGCGAGGATCAGCTCGCCGGTGAGCCACTTGGCATCGTTAGAGGCAAGGAAGGTGGCGATGCTGGCGATGTCATCGACCTGGCCTACGCGGCCGAGGGGGGTCTGGGCGACGACGCCTTTTTCAAAGTCGGAGCCGATGAAGCCGGCGGCGTTTGCGCCTTCGGTGTCGACCATGCCTGGGTTGATGGAGTTGACGCGGATCTTACGAGCGCCGAGCTCTTTGGCGAGGACGCCGGTGATGGCATCGACTGCGCCTTTGGTCCCGGTATAGACGGAGCTATTGGGAGGGGTGAGGCTGCTGACGACAGACCCGATGTTGATGATGCTGGCGCCTTCGCCGAGGTGCGGGACGGCGGCCTGCGTGGTGAGGAGAAGGCCGAGCACGTTGACGTTGAAGATCTTGTGGAAGTGCTCTTCGGTGATGGCTTCGATGGGGGAGAACTCGTAGACGCCGGAGTTGTTGACGAGGATGTCGAGGCGGCCGTAGTTCTTGATGGCTGCGTCGATGATGCCTTTGGCTTCAGCGGCTTTGGAGACGTCTCCGCCTACGGCAACGGCCTTGCCGCCGGCTGCGGTGATGGCGCTGACGACGGTGTCTGCACCGGATTTGCTGGAAGCGTAGTTGACGACTACGGATGCGCCTTCGGCGGCGAGCGATTTGGCGATGGCTGCTCCGATACCTTTGGATGCGCCGGTGACGACTGCAACTTTTCCTGCGAGCTTGCTCATGTGTTCTCCTGATCTACTGCTCCCCATGAGATGGGTGAAATTGGAATGGGGATTCATAAGTTCTGGAAATATGAACTTATGAACAAAAAGTGATTTTGAGCGTATGGTTAGTGAGTATGCGACCGCTTTTTCATCCTTCGGTGGAAGACATCACGGTGGAGGGGATACTCCATGCGTTGTCGGACCCGGTGCGGGTGGCGATCTATGCCGAGATTGTGGCGCAGGACTGTACGCATAACTGTACGAACTTTGCGAAGATCATCCGCGAGAAGACGATACCGAAGTCGACGCTGTCGCTGTACTTCAAAGCGCTGCGTGAGGCGGGGCTGATTCGTGGGGAGCGGCGTGGGGTGGAGATGCACAATGCGTCGCGATGTGAGGAGATCGAGCAGCGGTTTCCTGGGCTGATCAGGGCGATTGTGGGGGCGCACAATATTCAGCTTGAAGGGCAGTTGAAGCGTGGGCAGACGCGGGCTGCGAGGAGGAGAGTGGCCGGGCAGGTTTAGGGTCTGCCCGGATGTTTATTTTCCTTGGCGCGGTTATTCGGCGGATTCTCCGTGCGGGGCTTCGGTGGGAGATTGTTTGGCCTGGGGGCGCATAAGGGGGAAGAGGATGACGTCGCGGATGGATTTGGAGTTGGTGAGGAGCATGGTGAGGCGGTCGATGCCGATGCCTTCGCCGGCGGTGGGGGGGAGGCCGTAGCCGAGGGCTCGGACGTAGTCCTCGTCCATGTCCATGGCTTCGGCGTCGCCGCGATTCTTTTCGGTCATCTGGGCTTCGAAGCGGGCGCGCTGGTCGTCGGGGTCGTTGAGCTCGGAGAAGGCGTTGCCTACCTCGAAGCCGCCGATGTAGAACTCGAAACGTTCGACCCAGTCGGGTTCGTCGGGTTTGATCTTGGAGAGCGGGCTGACGGCTAGGGGGAAGTCGTAGATGATGGTGGGTTGGATTAGGTGAGGTTCGGCGAGGAACTCGAAAAGCTCTGCGATAGACTTTCCGAGTGGCCTGTTCTTATAGGCCAAATCAAGTTTAATTGAGTAAACGACTTTATGTTGCGCCAGATCATTCTCATTCAGGACTAAATCGTCCAGCCGTTGCACGAATGGTTCTAGCGAGGCATGATCCTTGAACGCGATACCGGTCGGGGGTGATCCAGCGTCTTGGGGCCAGAATTTGATGATGGCTTCGCGCATGGAGAGTTTGGTCCATTTGCTTAGGTCGATTTCGTTGCCGTTGAAGGTGGTTTTGGTGGTGCCGTTTACTTCTGTAGCTACGAAGGTTACAAGTTCCTCGGTGAGCTGCATGAGGTCGTGGTAGTTGGCGTAGGCCTGGTAGAACTCGAGCATGGTGAACTCGGGGTTGTGGCGGGTGCTGACGCCTTCGTTGCGGAAGTTGCGGTTGATCTCGTAGACGCGGTCGAGGCCGCCGACGACGAGGCGCTTGAGGTATAGCTCGGGGGCGATGCGGAGGAAGAGGTCGAGGTCGAGCGCGTTGTGGTGGGTGGTGAAGGGCTGCGCGGCTGCGCCTCCGGCGACCTGATGCATCATGGGGGTTTCGACTTCGAGGTAGCCTCGGGCGTCGAAGAAGGTGCGGATGGCGCGGAGGATGGCGGCGCGTTTGACGAAGACTTCGCGGACGTTGGGGAGGGCGTCTATGGCTGAAGTGTCGGGGGCTGAAAGGGGTTTGGTGGTTGTGGCGGGGTTGATACTCTCGGGGTCCTTCGCTTCGCTCAGGATGACGACATCTTTATCACTGGCATCTTCATTGCTAGCGATTTTGTTGCTGGCGACTTTATTATTCGCGACGGAGTGCTCTGTCGCATCTTCTTTGTTCGTGGCGCCATTTGCTGCGGTGGGTTTGGTGGCGCCGGTGTTCATGAAGAGGTCGACGTAGCGCTGGCGGTAGCGGAGTTCGGTGTCTTCGAGGCCGTGGTACTTGTCGGGCAGGGCGAGCATGGCCTTGGTGAGAAAGGTGAGGGCGGGCTGGCCGTCGACCGGGGCGGCGTGGACGGTGAGTTCGCCGGTGCGGGTGCGCATGAGGTATCCGCGGACGCCGATGTGGTCGCCGAGGTCGAGGAGCTTGTAGAGGGCGAAGAGGCTCTCGCCGACGTCGTCTTTGCGGACGTAGATCTGGAAGCGCTGGCCGCCCTGCTGGAGCTGCGCGAATCCGGCTTTGCCCTGGACGCGGATGGCCATGATGCGGCCGGCGATGGAGACTTCAATCTTTTTGCCAGCGGCGATGTCGGCCTCGAGCTGCTCGGCGGCGAGGGTGTCGTAGGCGGCGCGCAGTTCGGGGACGGTGTGGGTGAAGGCGTAGCTGTTGGGCCAGGCCTGCTGGCCGAGGTCGGCGATCTGCTTGAGCTTGTCGCGGCGCTGCTGGTAGAGATTTTTTTCGAACTCCGACTCGTACACTGAAGGTCCTTTGTTTGATGGTGATGAATGATTAGTATAGCGGCGCTTGTCCTGCTGGACGGGCCCACTGCTCGTGGGGAGTCACTTCGTGACTTGTGTGCGGCTTCGCTTGGGCCTCCCTTTGGTCGGCGTTTGGCTGATTCGGTGTTCGCGATGGTGGGGCTGGCGTGTTGTAATGGTGCTGCTATGGCGGATGACGGAGCAGGGAAGACAGGCGGCAAGGGGTCGCTGGGCGAGCTGGTGAAGGCTGAGTCGATGATTCAGCTGGCGATTGCGCTGCCGGCGGGTTGCGTGATCGGGTGGCTGGTGGGAAGCTGGCTGGATCGGCACTTTCACCAGGGATGGATCTCGATTGTGGGGATTCTGCTGGGGGCGGTAGCGGGGTTTGTGCAGATCTTTCGGACGGCTTCGAAGTTTTTGAAGAACGACCGCTCGTGACGGACGCGGGTGTGGGCAAGGGAGATGATGTTTTGAGGACGATGGAGAGCTTCAGCGACGCGGACTTCAAGAAGACGATCTGGAGCGCGCTGCGTCTGCTGGGGGTGATTACGGTGGTGGCGGCTCCGCTGGTGTGGTGGAAGCTGGGGTGGCAGTCTGCGGTGCTGCTGCTGGTGGGGGCGGTGATCTCGGGGTCGGGGCTGTTTGAGTGGCTGCGGCTGATGACGGCGGTGATGGTGCGGATGGACGGCGGGGGGAAGGCCAAGCCGATGGGGCTGGTTTTGTTCGGGTTCTTCCTGCGTCTGGGGCTGACCGTGGTGCTTCTTTATGTTAGCCTTAAGTTTCTGAATGGTTCGGTCTACGCGCTGGCCGCCGGTCTCGCCTTGGGTGTGTTTGCACTGACGGTGGAGGGGTTGAGGCTGATGAAGGCGTGGACGGTTTAGGCCGGACGTTGGAAGAGTACGGAATCAAACAAAGATCTCTATATGCCTACACAGACACTGCTTGCCCAATTTCTGAATATCCACTTCGGTGCGCTGACGACATCGTTTCTGCGTGCGCTGCACATTCAGCCGACGTATCCGCAGGCTCCGATTACGGACGCGTTTGCGATGGAGCTGCTGGTATTTGCGTTCCTGATTGCTTACTTTCTGGTGGTTCGGTTCACGCTGAGCGTGGAGAAGCCGGCGCCGGTGCAGCATCTCGCGGAGATGACGCACGAGTTCGTGTCGGAGCAGGGTGAGTCGATCATCGGGCACGGGTACGAGCGGTTTGTGAGCTACCTGACGGCGCTGCTGCTGTTTATTCTGCTGGCGAACCTGATGGGCATCGTTCCGGGGCTGAAGTCGCCTACGGCCGAGGCCGTGGTGCCGCTCGGGTTTGCGATCGTCACGTTTTTCTACTATCACTACCATGGGATTCGGGAGAACGGCTGGGGATATATCAAGCAGTTCCTGGGACCGGTGTGGTGGTTGTACTGGCTGCTGTTTCCGATCGAGGTTATCTCGCACCTTGCGCGCGTTCTTTCGCTCACGGTTCGTCTGTATGCGAATATGTTTGCCGGTGACCTGGTGACGCTGGCGTTCTTCTCGCTGGTGCCGGTAGGAATTCCGCTGATCTTTCTGGGTCTGCACCTTGGCGTGGCTGTGGTGCAGGCGTATGTGTTCTTCCTGCTGGCGGCGATCTATCTCTCGCTGGCTACGGCGCACGATCATTAGAGTTTAGGTTTCAAGCTTCGCTGCGTTGGGGCCTCCTCTCGCAGTGTGTAACAACGCCGCATAGCGTGAGGGTGCCAGCACGGTGAGCATCAACCACCCACTGGCGGCGTATCTGACGGAGGCAGGAGTAATACTATGAAGAAGCTGCAATATCTGTTTATGTCGTTGGCCGCGCTGCTGCTTGCAACGCCGGCTTTTGCGCAGGGTGGCGAAGTTGCCAACCAGTGGGTTCCGCTTGCTGCCGGTCTGGGCATGGCGCTGGCTGCGGGTCTGTGCGGTCTGGGTCAGGGTAAGGCGACGGCTTCGGCGACCGAGGCTCTGGCGCGTAACCCGGGTGCTCGTCCTGGAATCTTTATCTTCCTGATTCTCGGTCTGGCGTTTATCGAGTCGCTTGCGCTGTTCACGTTCGTCATTATCTTCCTGAAGGTTAAGTAAGCTCAGGGAGTTTGGATTGAAGGGAAGGCCTCCGCTTTTGCGGGGGCTTTTTCTTTTGGGGAAAGATATGTTCTGCCGGACGGGCCCACTGCTCGTGGGGAGGTCACTTCGTGACTTGTATACGCCTTCGGGTGGGCCTCCCGTTGGTCGGCGCGATGATGATTCCGACCAACGGGAGGACTGATGTCGTCTGCGCGGGCGTGACAGGTATACACGTCACGATGTGACGTCCCGCTGAGTAAGCGGCCCGTCCGGCAGGACATCATCTTTATCTGTCGTCGAAGTTGAGCTGCAAATGGCAGTTGTCGGGGCTGGCAGCGCACTGCTGGCGGCCCTGCTCGATGAGCGTGGAGTGGCTGGCGAACTCGGCGAAGGAGACCGCTCCGTTGGGCAGGATGCCGAGTGCAAGCGTGGCCACTGCGGCCAAGGCCAGGCCTACTGCGGCGGAGACGCTGATGGGGCGAAGCTGGTTGAGACGGGCGGAGGCCTCGGTGCCGGGTTTGGTGTAGACGGCGGCGAGCAGGCGCAGGTAGTAGAAGCAGGCGATGCCGCTGTTGAGAAGGCCGATGACAGCGAGCCAGATGTTGCCTCCGTGGATGGCGGCGGTGAAGACGTAGAACTTGCCAAAGAAGCCGCCGGTGAAGGGGATGCCGATGAGCGAGAGCAGGAAGAAGCCGAGGAGCGCGGCGAGGAAGGGACGCTTCTGGCCGAGGCCGGTGTAGTCGTCGATGGTGCGGGCGCGCTCTTCGTAGCCGGAGATCTGGGTGATGACGGCGAAGGCGCCGACGTTCATGGCGGCGTAGGTGGCGGTGTAGAAGCAGGCGGCGGCGATGCCGTCGAAGGGGAAGGCCGTGAAGGCGACGAGCAGGTAGCCTGCGTGGGCGATGCTGGAGTAGGCGAGCATGCGTTTGACATCGCGCTGCTGCAGGGCGCCGAGGTTGCCGATGGTCATCGAGAGGGCAGCGAGTACCCACATCAGGACAGACCAGCGATGCTGGTAGATGGGGAAGCCGGTGAAGGTGATGCGAAGCAGGACGGCGAAGGCTGCGGCCTTGGGTGCGGTGGACATGAGGCCGACGACGGGAGCGGGTGCGCCCTGGTAGACGTCGGGCGTCCAGACGTGGAAGGGAGCGGCGGAGACCTTGAAGCCGAGGCCGATGAGGATGAGGGCCAGCGCGGTGAAGGCGAGGTAGGGTGTGGCGGTGGTTTGGAGGCCGTGGGCGATGGCGTAGATGTTGGTGGAGCCTGTGGCTCCGAAGGCGAGGGCGACGCCATAGAGGAAGAAGGCGGTGGCGAAGGAGCCGAGCAGGAAGTACTTGATGGAGGACTCGGAGCCGGTGGCCTGGCCCTTGCGGAAGCCGCACATGATGTAGGTGGAGATGGACGAGATCTCGAGGCCGATGAAGACCATGAGGAGCTCGACGGAGCAGGTCATGAGCATCATGCCGACGGAGCCGAAGCAGAGGAGAGCGTAGTACTCGCCCGCGTGGGTGGCGTGGCCCTGGAAGTAGTCGAGCGAGCCGAGGAGGGTGACGAGGACGACGGCGCCGATGATGAAGTGAAAGAGGACCGAGAAGGCGTCGACCTGGATGGTGCCGGAGAAGGCGTGGATGGTGCCGAACTGGATCTGGTACCAGCTGGAGGCGAGGGCAGCGACGGTGCCGGCGATGGCGATCCAGCCGAGGGGCTTACGGCTGGTGGCGGGCGCGAGGCACGGTTCGGCCATCATGACGAGGATGCCGGTGAGGGTGAGGATGAGTTCGGGAAGGATGGCCAGGATATTGGGGGACATTACTTCGTGGCCTCCTGGGCGGCTGGAATGGGCAGATGCATGTCAGTGTTGGTCGAGAGGGCTGGCTGTTCGGTGGATTGAATCTGAGCCGGTTCCTGCGCGAGGTCGGAGCCGGCGGTGTCGATGGCGCGCATCCAGAGCGGAGAGGCTACGCCCATGGCGAGCATGACGGCGACCAGGGGCCAGAGGGCGATGTGTTCGCGGGCGTCGAGGTCGGACGCTGGGGTGTCGGCGGTGTTGAAGTTGAGGTCGCCGTAGAAGACGCGCTGGATCATCCAGAGCATGTAGGAGGCGGTGAGGATGACGCCGGTGGTGGCGAGGACGGTCCAGCCGGTGTGGTTGTGGACGGTGGACTGCATGGAGCCGGTGAGAACGAGGAACTCGCCGACGAAGCCGTTGAGCATGGGTAGGCCGACAACCGACAGGGTGGTGATGACGAAGAGGGTGACCATCCAGGGGAGCTTCGCGGCGAGGCCGCCGTAGTCGCGCATGTCGTAGGTGCCGTAGCGCTCGTAGAGGATGCCGAGGAGCATGAAGAGTGCGCCGCCGCCGATGCCTTCGTTGAGGGTGGCGTAGATGCCGCCGTCCATGCCGGCGATGGTGAAGGTGAAGATGCCGAGGACGACGACGCTGACGTGGCCGAGGGTTCCGTAAGCGGCTAGCTGCTTGAGGTCCTTCTGGACGAGAGCGATGAGCGCTCCGTAGACGATGCCGATGGCTCCGAGGGCGATCATCAGAGGAGCGATGTGGCGGGACTGTTCGGGAAAGATGCTGAAGGAGAAGCGCAGGATGGAGTAGAGGCCGAGTTTTCCGGCGAGTACCATGACGGCTGCGGTGGGAGCTTCGGCGATGGCGTCGGAGAGCCAGCCGTGCAGAGGGAAGACGGGGACTTTGACGGCGAATGCGAAGAGGAAGGCGAGCGAGGCCAGCCAGAGGGCGGCGTTGTTGCCGGAGATGTTGTGCGCGGCGGCGAGCTGGGTGAGTTCAGGCAGCTGGAAGGTGCCGGTGCGGGAGTAGATCCAGAGCATGCCGACGAGCAGGATGGCCGAGGGGATGAAGGTGTAGAGGAAGTACTTGATGGCGGCGCGGCGGCGGTTGGCGGTGCGGCCGAAGGTGGCGATGAGCAGCGTCATCGGGACGAGGGAGAGCTCCCAGAAGGCGTAGTAGAGGAAGAGATCGAGCGAGACGAAGATGCCGAGCATCGCGACCTGCTGGAGCAGGAAGAGGATGTAGAAGAGTTTCTTGCGCTCGGAGATGGCGTTCCATGAGATGAGGACGCCGAGCGGTGCGAGGAAGCCGGTGAGCACGACGAGCCACATGGAGAGGCCGTCGACGCCGAGGTGGAAGCGGATGGCGGGGGAGCTGATCCACTCGTGGTTCTGGACGAACTGGAAGCTGCCGGCGCCCTCGAGGTTTGCCGCGGCGCTGTAGTCGTAGTGCGAGGGGAGGTGCAGGGTTGCGACGAAGGTGAGGAGGGTGACGGCGAGTGCGCCCCACTGCATCATCTTGCCGCGGTCGGGCAGAAGGGCGAGCAGGACCGCTCCCGCGAGGGGGAGGAAGGTGATGATGGTCAGGATGTTGTGGTCTATGTTCATCGCGAGTTCATCGATTCCTTTGGTGGTGCTGGTGCGGTGGTGCGAGTACAGAAGCAGATCCCTACGGGATGACAAATAAAAGAACAGACAACGGTTAGAGCAAAAGCTTTAGTGCAGCCAGATGGAACGGCCGAAGATCATGACGAGCAGAACGGCGGCTGCTCCGAGGGCGAGCCAGCCGGCGTAGGAGCGAATGTTTCCGGACTGAACGCGGCGTACGAGTGAGCCGAGGCCGCGGGTGGTTGCGCCTGCGGCTGCGGCGGATCCGTTGACGAGACCGCCGTCGATGAGACCGCCGAGGAAGAGGCGGGAGAACATGAGCAGAGGGCTGATGATGACCGCGCTGTAGACCTCGTCGATGTAGAACTTGTTCTGGACGAGGTTGTAGAGGGCGGGTGCGCGCCGGGCGAGGGCTGCGGCGGTGCCGGGCTTCTTGTAGTAGAAGACGAAGGCAAAGAGGAAGCCGATGGCTACGACGAGAACCGAGACGGTCGCAAGGCCGAGTTCGAGGCCATGGCTGGCAGTGGTGGTTGCGGCTTCGACAGCGTTGGGGTTGGCGAAGACGGGTTCGAGGAAGTGCTCGATCTCGTTGTGGCCACCCATGCTTGCTGGGACGCCGACCCAGCCGCCGACGACCGAGAGGATGGCGAGGATGACGAGGGGGAAGAGCATGATCCACGGGGATTCGTGGACGCCGTGGGTATGGGCAGCCTGGCCGGAGTCGTGCTCGGCCTCCATGACGGCGTGGGTGCCGGAGTGGGCGTGGACGGGGGCTCCGTGGGTCTCGATCGGGGCGTGCTCGTCGAAGTGCTCCGGGCCGAAGAAGGTCTTGAACCAGAGGCGGAACATGTAGAACGAGGTCATGCCGGCGGTGATGAGGCCGATGAGCCAGACGAGTTTGCCGAGGGGGTTGGGAGAGGCGAAGGCCTGGTAGAGGATCTCGTCCTTGGAGAAGAAGCCTGCGAAGGGAGGGATGCCAGCAATGGCGAAGACGCCCATCGTCATGGTCCAGAAGGTGACGGGGATGCGCTTGCGGAGGCCGCCCATCTTGCGCATGTCCTGCTCGCCGGAGAGCGCGTGAATGACGGAGCCGGCGGCGAGAAAGAGGAGCGCCTTGAAGAAGGCGTGAGTGAGGAGGTGGAAGATGCCGGCGGTGTAGGCTCCGACTCCGCAGGCGAGGAACATGTAACCGAGCTGCGACACCGTCGAATAAGCGAGGACGCGTTTGATGTCGTGTTGCACCATGCCGATGCAGGCGGCGAAGATGGCGGTGGCGGCTCCGATGGCGGCGATGACGGTGAGGGCGTAGGGGCTGCGGTCGAAGAGGACGTGGCAGCGGGCGACCATGTAGATACCGGCCGTTACCATGGTGGCCGCGTGGATGAGGGCGGAGACGGGGGTGGGGCCTTCCATGGCGTCGGGGAGCCAGACGTAGAGGGGGATCTGGGCAGACTTGCCGGTGGCTCCAAGGACGAGCAGGAGGGCGATGGCGGTGAGGACGCCGCCGTGCCACTCGGGATTGACGTTGATGGCGTTGAAGACGTGGCCGAATTCGAGCGAACCGAAGTGCTGGACGATGAGGAACATCGCGAGCAGGAAGCCGAAGTCGCCGATGCGGTTGACGATGAAGGCTTTTTTGCCGGCGTTGGCGGCGGAGTCCTTCTTGAAGTAGAAGCCCACGAGCAGGTAGGAGGCGAGACCGACACCCTCCCAGCCGACGAAGAGCAGAAGGAAGCTCGACGAGAGGACGAGGATGGACATGAAGAACATGAAGAGGTTGAGGTAGGCGAAGAAGCGCCAGTATCCCTCTTCGTGCGCCATGTAGCCGGCGGAGTAGAGGTGGATGAGGAAGCCTACGCCGGTGACGACGCCAAGCATGAGGAGGGTGAGGTGGTCGACGGTGAAGGCGAAGTCGATCTGTAGGCCGGTGATGGCGATCCAGGGCTGGCTGACGAGTTCGATGGCGTCCGGCGCGCCTGCGGCCTTCATGGTGATCCAGAGCCAGGCGACGAGGATGGCCGGGATCGCGGTGGCGATGAGGGCGATGGCGGTGACGAGGGTGCGGGGCAGCTTGCGGCCGACGGTTCCGTTGATGAGGAAGCCGGCGAAGGGAAGCAGCGGGATGAGCCAGAGATATTCGGAAGGCATAGAGGTCACGATTTCATCAGGTCGATCTGATCGACGTTGAGGGTCTGGCGCGTGCGGAAGATGGCGATGATGATGGCGAGGCCGACGGCGGCTTCCGCTGCGGCGACGACCATGACGAAGAAGACGAAGATCTGGCCGGAGACCTGGTGCCACATGTGGCTGAAGGCGACGAAGGTGAGGTTGACGGCGTTGAGCATCAGCTCGATCGACATGAAGACGGTGATGAGGTTGCGCTTGATGAGGAAGGCCGCGACGCCGATGGAGAAGAGGACGGCGGCGAGGATAAGGTAAGCGGCGATGGGGACCTGCGCGGCTGCGAATGAGTTCATGGCGTCTACTGCTCCTTCCGGGCGAGCACGACGGCTCCGAGGATGGCGACCAGGATGAGGACGGAGGTGACTTCGAAGGGGAGCAGGAGCTTGGTGAAGAGGACGGTGCTGATCTCGGAGATGTTGCTTGTGAGGTGGTTGAGATAGCCGCCGATGTTGGTGGTGCCGAGGGCGCGGCGCTCGGACAGGAAGACGAAGCTGAGCAGGCAGAAGATGGCCGCAGCGCCGGGGAAGCCGACGAGATAGGCTGCGCGGCTGCCGGTGGTGCGCTCCTCTTCGCCTGCGTTGAGCAGCATGATGACGAAGACGAAGAAGACCATGATGGCGCCGGAGTATACGATGACCTGTGCGGCGGCGAGGAACTCTGCCCCAAGCGACCAGTAGAGGACGGCGAGCGACATCATGACGACGACCAGCGAGAGCGCGCTGTTGATAGGATGGCGCTGCAGCAGGAGGTTGAGTGCACCTGCGACGGCCAGCACACCGAAGATGATAAAGAGTGCCAGTTGCATGAGGTTCCGCGATTCCTTGTTTGAAGCTCTTGAATCGGTTACGACGCTTGAACGTGAGCAGAGGCTTCTAGGGCTTATCTGCTGATTGTAAAACAGCTTGCTGTCTTGAGCGGAGTTAGCCGCGCAGGGCGATGATAAGGCTGGTGACGATGATGTTGAGCATGGCGAGCGGCAGGAGGAACTTCCAGCCGAAGCTCATGAGTTGGTCGTAGCGGAAGCGGGGCAGCGTGCCGCGCACCCAGATGAAGAGCAGAAGGAAGCCGAGGACCTTGAGGACGAACCAGAGGATGGGGAAGATGGCGGTCAGGATCGGGCCGCCGAAGTCCGCTGGGAGGAGATGACCGAGGGGGCTGGAGGCGCCGCCGAAGAAGAGCAGGGAGGCGACGCAGCTGACGGTGATCATGTTGGCGTACTCGGCCATGAAGAACATGGCGAACTTCATGGAGGAGTACTCGGTGTGGTAGCCGGCGACGAGCTCGGACTCGGCCTCGGGGAGGTCGAAGGGGGCGCGGTTGGTCTCGGCGTAGGCGGCCATGATGTAGATGAAGAAGCCGACGAACTGGAAGCCGCCGAAGAAGTTCCAGCTGAGCAGGCCGTGAGCGCCTTGGCTGTTGACGATGTCGCGCAGGCTGAGGGACTGGGCGCGGAGGACGACCCCGACCAGCGACAGGCCGAGAGCGAGTTCGTAGCTGATCATCTGCGAGGTGGCGCGAAGGCTGCCGAGCAGGGCGAACTTGTTGTTTGAAGCCCAGCCGGAGAGCGCGATGCCGTAGACGCCGATGGAGGTGATGCCGAGGATGACGAGAAGGCCGATGTTGAGGTCGGCGATGTTGAACATCTCGACGCCCTTGATGGTCTGCATGCCGCCGAAGGGAACGACCGCGATAGAGATAAGCGCGCAGGTGAGCGCGATGATGGGGGCGAGGAGAAAGAGTGGCCGTTCTGCGGCGATGGGCATGAGGTCTTCTTTGAGGAAGAGCTTGATGCCGTCGGCGAGCGGCTGCATCAGTCCGAAGGGGCCGGTGCGGGAGGGTCCCCAGCGGTTCTGGATGCGGCCCAGGACCTTGCGCTCGAGCAGCACCGTGTAGGCGACCGACGTCAGGGTGATGACGAGGACGACCACGACCTTGAGGATGCTGAGCAGAAGGAACGTCTGAAACGGTGTGAGATGGATCATGATCGGCTTTCAGCCCTGAGGTTCGAGCTTTGAGATTTTCGGTTCACTGCGGACTCCGTGAAACTAAAGCTGAGACTTAGTCGGCTGCGGTCTGAATCTGGGTGAGTCCGGTGGGTGGACGAAGGCTCTCGTTGTGCTGCAGGTCGGAGAGCATGGCGGAGTAGCGGCCGAGGGTTCCGGAGGTAAAGAGCGAGTCATTGGCCGGAAGGACGAGGTCGCGACGGTTTGCTATCTGGACGAGGTTGCCGGCGGCGGGTTCGAGGTGCTGGTCGTTGCCGGAGAGAAGCTGGAGGCGCATCAGGTTGTAGCCGGGGACGAGGCGCTGGATCTCGTCCAGGATGGCGAACGGATCAAACGGGCTGAGCTTCGGTTCGAGGTGGTTCGCCGTCAACCATACCGCATGGCGGTCGGCCTCGCCGGACTGTGCGCCGCGGGACTGGCCCATATCGGCGCGTGTGCCCTTGCCGAAAGGAACCAGCGCTTGCATGTTCGCGCCCATCTTGTCGGCGATGCGGACGATCATCTCGAAGTCGGTGCGGACACCGGCGCGGTCGCCTGCCTTGCTGACGAGTTGGAGGTCGCCGTAGCTGTTGGTGACGGAGCCTGACTTTTCGTACAGGTTTGCGGCGGGCAGGACGACGTCGGCGATGGCTGCGGTCTCGGTGAGGAACATGTCTTGAACCACGACGAATGTATTGGCCAGGGAAGAGGGATCGACACCGTAGCGGGAGATTGGGTTTGCGCCGACGACGTAGAGGGCAGAGAGCTCACCCTTGCCTGCGGCTTCGAAGATCTCAAGCATGTCGAGTCCGGGTGCGCTCGGGGTGTTGTACTCGGCGAAGGTGGTGTTGCCCGCCAACGGAGTGTAGCCGGGGAGCAGGTCGGGCAGAAGGCCCATGTCGGCGGCGCCGCGCGAGTTGACGTAGTCGGAGAGGAGAGCGAACTTGCGGTTCGGCATGGTGGTACCGAAGGCGAGGAGGCGCTTGAGGTCGGCACCGCGAATCTCGGAGCCGATGAGGACGAGGAGCGACTCTTCGGCGCGGACGGCGTCGCGGAAGCTGTGGAACGAGGCAGCATCGGCTCCGGCGTGGGTGAGGGAGTCGGTGGCGCTGTCGTCCCCGGCGATGAAGCTGGCGAGCGCGCCGTAGCTGAAGGGCGCGATGTGTGCGAAGGCCTTGGCCTGGCGACGAAGCTTGATCTCGGACGAGTTGGCGATGTAGAGGCGTGCGCGCTTGTTGCGAACGTTGGTGCGGATGTTCCACGCGGTGCCGGGGGCCTGGATGGTGGGGTCGCCGCCGAGGATCATGATGGCCGGAGCGGTGAGGGTGTCGTTCAGGCTGGCGGTGAGGCCGGCCTTGCCTGCGAGGCCCTGCGCGAAGGCGACGTAGTCCGCAGTGCGGTGGTGGTCGATGTTGTTGGTGCCGAGAACGGTGCGGGCGAACTTCTGCAGGAGGTAAGACTCCTCGTTGGTGGTGCGGTTGGAGCCGATGACGCCGATGGACTTACCGCCGCGGGTGTCGCGCAGCTCGCGGAACTTCTTGCCTACGAGGTCGAGCGCAGCCTCCCAGCTAACGGGCTTGAGTTCACCGTTGGGCTGGCGTACGAGCGGCTGGGTGAGGCGGGTCTCGTTGTTGGCGAAGTCGAAGGCGTAGCGGCCCTTATTGCAGAGGAAGTCGCCGTTGATGCCGGACTTGTCGCGATTGTCGCCGCGAACGATCTCGCTGCCGTCGGAGGTGCTGCGGACGCCTAGGGTGGTCTTGCATCCGTCGCCGCAGTGGGTGCAGATGGTGGAGACGTGATTCATCTCCCAGGGGCGGGTCTTGTAACGATAGGTGCCGGAGGTGAGAGCGCCTACGGGGCAGGCGTCGATGCACATGCCGCACTGCTCACAGTCGACGTGGGCGAGGTCATCGGGGGACATCTGCGCGGGGACGTTGGGGGCGACGACCGACGAGCTGCCGCGGTTCTGGATGCCGAGTGCGAAGACGTCCATGCCTTCGCCGCACATGCTGATGCAGCGGTAGCAGAGGATGCAGCGCGGACGGTCATAGTAGACGACAGGGGACCACTTCTGCTCTTCGCGGTGGTGCTTGGGTTCGGCGTAGAAGCTGGTGGCCGCGCCGTACTTGAAGGTCATATCCTGCAACTCGCACTCGCCACCGGCGTCGCAGACGGGGCAGTCGAGCGGGTGGTTGCCGAGCAGCAGTTGGAGCGTGGCCTTGCGGGCCTGGGCGATCTCGGGCGTCTCGGTCTGGACGACCATGCCCTCGGCGACCGGGGTGGTGCATGCGGTCTGGAGCTTCGGCATCTTCTCGATGCGGACGACACACATGCGGCAGGCCGCTTTGAGCGAGATGCCGGGGTAGTAGCAGAAGGCAGGGACTTCAATGCCGGCGGACTTGCAGGCCTCGAGGAGGAGGGTGCCCGCGGGTGCGGTGAGTTGCTTGCCGTCTACGGTAAAGGTTACGTCAGCCATTTAGTGTCCTGCTCCAACGAGTTGTTCGACGGTGATGATGGGAGTTCCGGCCTTGTGGCCATCGATGTAGTCTTCGAACTCTTTGCGGAATTTTTTGACGAAGCCGAGCGTGGGCATCGCAGCCGCGTCGCCGAGCGGGCAGAAGGTGCGGCCCATCATGTTGTCGGCGAGATACTGGATGTTGTCCACGTCTTTCCTGGTGCCTCCGCCGTTGTAGACGCGGGTCATGGTCTTCTTGATCCAGTCCGTGCCCTCGCGGCAGGGGATGCACCAGCCGCAGGACTCGTGCTGGTAGAAGGCGATGGTGCGCAGGGCGAACTCGACGATGGAGACGGTCTCATCCAGCACGACGATGCCGCCAGAGCCGAGCATGGTTCCGGCCTTGCCCATCTGGTCGAAGTCGAGGCCTACATCGATCTCGTCGGCAGTGAGGACCGGGCAGGATGCGCCGCCGGGCACGACAGCCTTGAGTTTCTTGCCGTCTTTGATACCGCCAGCGACGTCGTAGATGGCCTTGCGCAGCGAGTAGCCCATAGGCAGCTCGTAGACGCCGGGGCGCTCGACGTGGCCGCTGATGCCGAAGAGGCGTGTGCCGCCGTTGCGTTCGGTGCCGAGCTTGGCGTAGTCCTCGCCTCCCATCAACAGAATGTGCGGGGCGTTGGCGATGGTCTCGGCGTTGTTGATGACGGTGGGTCCGCCGTAGAGGCCGACGACGGCAGGAAAGGGCGGCTTGATGCGGGGGACGCCGCGCTTGCCTTCGAGCGACTCCATGAGGGCGGACTCTTCGCCGACCTCGTAGGCTCCTGCGCCGGTCTGGGTGATGACGTCGAAGTCGACGCCCGAGCCGAAGATATTCTTGCCGAGGAAGCCCTTCGCGTAGGCGTCAGCGACGGCCTTTTCGACGATCTTGAGGAGGTAGCGATACTCGCCGCGGAGATAGATGAAGCCGAGCTTGGAGCCGATGGCGAGGCCGGCGATCATGGTGCCTTCGATGACGGCGTGCGGATCGTGCAGGAAGATGACGTGGTCCTTACAGGTGCCGGGCTCGGACTCGTCGCCGTTGACCAGAACGTACTTCGGCTTCTCGGACTGCTTGGGAACGAAGCTCCACTTCATGCCAGTGGGGAAGCCAGCGCCGCCGCGTCCGCGCAGGCCCGAGGCCTTCATGGTGTTGATGATCCAGTTGGACATCTCCGGACCCTGGGCGATGGCCTGCTGCACGGCCTTGTAGCCGTCGAGTTCGATGTACTTATCGATATTGGCCGCGCCCATGCCGAAGCGGCGGGAGACGACCTTGACTTCATCGGGATGGCTGACGAGTGTAGGCATTATTTTTCGTCCTTTCCCTGGCCGTCGCGGTAGATCTGGAACAGAACGTCGACCTTTTCGGGGGTCAGATCGTCGTGGAAATCGTAGTTGATCTGGATGGCCGGAGCCCAGCAGCATGCGCCGATGCACTCAACCTCTTCGAGCGAGAAGACGCCGTCCGGCGTGACGCCCTTGTGCCCGATGCCGAGCTTCGCCTTGCAGTGGTCGAGGATCTCGTAACCGCCGCGCAGCATGCAGGAGATGTTGGTGCAGACCTGCACGTTGTACTTGCCCGCGGGCTTGGTGCGCAGCATGGAGTAGTACGAGAGCACGTTGCGTACGTCTAACTCCAGCAGGCCGATGCGCTCGGCGATCTCGGCGACAACGGCGTCCGAGACGTAACCGATCTCGTCCTGCGCGTAGAGCAGCATGGGCACGAGCGCCGACCGCTTGAGCGGGTAGATGGTGACGAGGTGGTCGAAGCGTGCGGCCGTCTCGGGCGAAAAGATCGTGTTGGCGACTGTGCTCATTCAGCTGAATCCTTGGCGGCAGGATGAAACAGATTCCTCCGCTGCGCTACGGAATGACTAAAAAGACTACTCACTGTGCATCATCTCCCGCGCCAGCCGTTCGGCGGCAAGGTCCATCTCTTCGGTGATGGAATTCAGTTTAACAGTTCCGTCTTCCTGAAGGCTGAAGCCGGTCTTGGTGCCGTTACTCTCTTCCACTGCGTCGTGCGTGAAGCGAAGCCAACGGCTGGCTACGCGTAGTGTAATTTCATCTGCTCCAACTTCAACGACTGCATGATGCCGGCTGTTAAGTCCGTGGGCGGCTGCGTACGAGCGAAGCAGGGAAGCCCAGGAAGTCCAAAGTTCGGTGTGAAGCTGTTTGTCCAACTTTGATCACTTGACCTTTTGAATCCATGTGCGTGAGGAAAGTGAGACTGCAGTGCTTGCGAGGATCGTTGCCATTGCTACAGCGCCAAAGTGTTGTCCCATAAGACTGTGTCTTGCAAATGCCGCGATCAACAACACGGGAACTATGACAAGGAGGCCCAGAGTCAGCTTTATCGTCTGCTGCTTTGCGGTTAACGATTCGAACGAAGCTGTCATCGGTCGATCTCTCCCAAAACAATATCAATGCTGCCAATCACTGCGACGACGTCGGCGAGCAATCTGCCTTTGCACATGGTCTCGAGCGCCTGCAGTGTTGCAAATCCCGGGTTGCGCATGTGGACGCGGTAAGGCTTGGCGGTGCCGTCGGAGACGACGTAGTAGTTCATCATGCCGTGTGGTGCTTCGACCGAGCTGCACACCTCGCCGGCTGGTACGCCGAAGCCTTCGGTGACGATCTTGAAGTGATGGATGAGCGACTCCATCTGGGTCTTCATCTCTTCGCGGTTCGGCAGGATGATCTTCGGCGCATCGGCGGTGATTCGGCCCTCGGGCAAGCCGTCGAGTGCCTGCAGGCAGATCTTGACCGACTCGCGGAACTCCTGCATGCGAACGATGTAGCGCGCCCAGACGTCGCCGATGGTCGAAGTGGGGACGTTGAACTGGAACTTCTCGTAGCCGGAGTAGGGCATGTCGCGGCGGACGTCGAAGTCGACGCCAGAGGCACGCAGCGGAGGCCCGGTCACGCCCAGCGCGATCGCATCTTCGGGCGAGAGGTAGCCTACGCCCTTCAGCCGGTTCATCCAGATGGGGTTGGTCTGGAGCAGGCCTTCGTACTCGTCGATGTGCGCGGGGAACTCTTTGAGGAAGGTGCGGATGGTCGCGTACAGATCGCGCGGCGGTTCCAGGCTCAGCCCGCCGACGCGGACGTAGCTGGTCATCATGCGCTGGCCGGAGACGGCTTCAAAGATGCGGAGGAGCTGTTCGCGCTCGCGGAAGCAGTAGAGGAAGACGGTGAGCGCGCCGATGTCCATGGCGTGGGTGCCGAGCCAGACCAGGTGCGATTGGATGCGGGTGAGTTCGTTGAAGAGGACGCGGAGGTACTGCGCGCGCTCCGGAATCTCTAGACCAAGCAACTTCTCCACCGCCAGGCAGTAGGCGAGGTTGTTGGTCATGGGACAGAGATAGTCGATGCGGTCGGTGAGCGGTACGACCTGCTGGTAGAACTTGGCCTCGCAGGTCTTCTCGATGCCGGTGTGCAGGTAGCCGATGTCGGGTGCGAGGCCGACGATGGTCTCGCCGTCTACCTCGATGACGAGGCGCAGGACGCCATGGGTTGAGGGATGCTGCGGACCCATGTTGATGATCATTGTCTGATCGCGCGGCGGCTCGTTCTGCCGGTTCTGGGCGGAGTTCGCGATTACATCATCAATGCCGGGGTCGATGGCCGCACGGCCGGTAAGCTCTGTAACGGTGGAAGCCATTAGCGGTAACCCTCCACGGGGTAGTCCTTGCGCAGGGGATGCCCCTTCCAGTCTGCGGGCATCATGATGCGCGTTAGGTTGGGATGGCCGCCGAAGTGGATGCCGAAGAGGTCGAAGATCTCGCGTTCGTAGAAGTTTGCTGAGGGCCAGACGTCGGTGATGCTGTCCAGCGAGGCGCTCTCGCTGTCGAGACGAACGACCAGGCGCACGCGCTGCTTCATCGCGAACGAGAGGATGTGATACGTGACCTGAAAGCGCGGCTCGGAGGGGTACCAGTCGACTGCGGTCGCGTCTTCAAAGAAGACATAGCCGGCCTGCTGGATGGCCCGGCAGGCGGCGACGATGTTCTCGCGGGCGACCGTAATCGTCAGCTCGGCGCGGTCGTACTTTGCGTCAGTGGCGAGATCGGCGAGTGCCTTGACGGCGGCGTTCTCAGGGTGCGCCTCGAAGACGGCCTGCTTGCCCTTGAGGGCGGAGGATGGCTCGTACATTAGAGGTCTCCTTTATCGTTCGCCCAGTTCAGAATACCTTTCTTCCAGACGTAGAAGAGGCCGACGCCAACGAAGCCCAGGTACACCAGCATCTCGTAGAAGCCGAACATGCGTGAGCCGGTGATGGCGGGCAGGCGGCGAAAGATGACGGCCCACGGAAGCATGAAGACGGCTTCCACGTCGAACAGAATGAAGAGCATGGCGACCATGTAGAAGCGGACGGTGAAGCGGCCGCGAGCGTCGCCGATCACATCCATGCCGCACTCGTAGGCGCTGGCCTTGGTACGTGAATTTTTGTGTTTTCCGATGAGGAAGGAGGCCCCCACCATACCGCAGGCGAGTCCGAGGGCGACCAGGACCTGAAGCACGAGTGGAAGGTAGTTCCAAATGTATGGGTAACTGTGCATGGCCATCTTCGACTCTAAGATTGTGTCTGGCAAGTGTCAAGCAAATGGCCGCCGGTTGTGACGCCTATCGAAGGAATGCTGTGTATATGTCGATAAGGCGGTTACCGAACAGAGCGGCGATGAGTCCGCCGATGGCGAGAAAGCTGCCGAAGGGGAGCTTGGAGGCCGCTCCGGCCCTGCCGCGAACCAGCAAAAAGACGCCGTAGAGGCTGGCGGCTAAGGCTCCGACGAAGAGCGAGAGGACGGACGGCCAGAAGCCGAGGAATGCCGCGATCATGGCGAGCAGTTTCACGTCGCCCAGGCCCATGCCTTCGCGGTGGCGCAGTGCCTTATAGGTCCAGCGGATGAGTAGAAGCAGAAGGGCGGCTCCGCAGACGGCGGCAACGCGGCTGAAGATCAGATTCTCGGGGCCGGTGAGGAAGAGGTTGCCGTGGTCGGTGACGCCGCCGGGACTGGTAAGGTGCAGGCTGTGCTTGGTGAGGTGGATCTCGTCCTCGTCGGGGCCGAGAAAGATGGCTTGGGCGCAGATGAGGAAGAGCGCGATGGCGATGCCGCCGAGGGTGAAGGCGTCGGGAAGGCGCATGGTCTGCCAGTCCATGACCATGAGACCGATCAGAAGGAAGCCGAGGATGGCGAGGCCGAGGGCGGAGAGAAAGTAGATCGCGATGTGGCTTGCCGTGGGGGCGGGCAGGGACGTGACCACAATGGTAGGGCCGAACGTTGGAGGGAATTGGGCCGCGTTCCAGAACAGTGTTGTGGCGTAGGCGAACCAGAGTCCGACGGCGAGCTCCACGGCGGGGTACTGCCACGAGATGGCGGTGTGGCAGTCGCGGCAGTGGCGTCTCAGCAGCAGCCAGCTCAGGAGCGGAACGTTGTCGTACCAGCGGATGGGGGTGCCGCACTGCGGGCAGCGGGAGCGGGGGCGAACGATGGACTCGCCTCTGGGTAGCCGGGCGATGCATACGTTAAGGAAGCTGCCGAAGAGGAGGCCGAAGAAAAAAACGGCGAATTGGACGATGCCGGGGGTGCCCACGTTGAAAGTATACGGTCTGCGCGGCCAAGCCCGCTGTGCGGCCTAAAGCTGGAAGTCCGAGGATAAGTTATCTCGATGGAAGACTTTGCGCAAAAAAGTCCAGGTGTGTGTCTGGTCTAGAAGTCGACGTGCATGCGGACGGATTCGAAGAGAACGGGGCCGCGATCCTGGTTGTAGCCGGGATGATCAATGAACTGCAGGTCGAGCGCGTAGTAGATTCCGCGCCAGGTGTGCACGTTGTAATAGCTCTCGATGATGTCCTCGCGAGCGTAGTTCAGGGTTCCGTCACCGAGCAGGAAGCCCTTTCCGCCAAGTTTCAGATACTCCTGATGGTCGCCCTTGATGGCGTTGGTGACAAAGCTGAGACCGATCTTATCGTTAGGGCGCGTCCAGGCACGGCCGGAGTAGTCGCCGCCGAACGCCATGGTTTGATCGACCTCGGTGTAGGCGAAGGACTCGTGCTGTCCTTCGTTCCAGCCGAGGCGGGTGAAGACGCGCAGGTTGGAGGTGATCTCCTGTTCGGCGTTGAAGGCGAAGCCGTACTTCACTGCGCTGAACTTCTCGTGCAGGGTGATCTCCGGCTTTGGGTCTTCGCCCGCGAGATAGGCGTTGATGGCGTCGCGATAGAGTCCCATGTGGGCGTGGTTGACGTAGCTGAGAACGCGGATGGTCCCCTTGCGATCGGCTGGAAGAAGCTTGCCGAGGAGCGATTTGCGCAGCTCAAACTCCATGTTCTGGCCGCTGGCACGGCGCAGGTCCCAGTCGAGGTCGATGCCGTTGGCGACGGTGGGCATCGTTGCAATGCCGTAGCGTGCAGTCCAGTCTTTATCGTAGTACTCGGCGACGACGCCGTAGGTGTAGCCGCGGGTGTCGGCTGCGTAGTCCCACGCGCCGTTATTGTCGACGGTCCAGTTCATAAACTGAAGATGGCTGTCGGTGCCGATGTTGTTGATGTCGAAGAAGTCGGGCATGCCCATCTTGCCGACGTGGAGCTCCAGCCGGCGCTCAGGCACCTTAGTGGCGAGCGAAAACGGGGTTCTCTCGGCATCGACCATGGTGTTGCTGAAGCCGATGGTCTGATGAAGCTGCACCTGGGCGACGTACGGCGTGGAACCGAGATTGGGATTGCGCACGACGTCCAGATTTGGGGCACCGGCGAGACCGAGCGCCTCGCTGTCGCCGCGTCCTCCCGCGGATTCAAGATCGAAGATGCCGTCGAGGTTGTACTTCGGATTGTTGATGATCTGAGCGCCCAGGTAGAGCGTTCCAAGCAGGGAGGTTTTGTACTCGCCGCGGCTTAGGAGACTGTTGGAGTCCTCATAGGGGGAGTGGAACGGACCGTGCGCCTGGAAGATGATGTTTGCCTGTCCGGCGATAAAGTAACGCGTCTGATCTGAGTGGGGAAACATCGTCAACATTGCGTCATCGGTCTTGGCTGCGGGAACGGGAGCGTCGGGACGGTCGGCAGCGGCGAAGTCGAAGCCTGCCACAGCCTGCTGTGCGACTGCGGGCCTGAGAGCAATCATCATCAACACGCATGCGCCGAGGCTGCGCCGATTCTGTATGAGTTTTCGTATCATCGAACTGTAATATTCAGGCCTGAAGGTTAATGAGGAGCAAACAATCAGGTGAAGGCAGCCTTTCTCAGTCTGATCCAGAAGATACAGATTTTAAACACAGTGTTTTGCCGTGGGCTCCCGGACAGAAATAGGATACCCCCATAGGGTATTAAGGACAATGAAAAATGTCACATACGAAGCGTGAACAGGTTAAGCTCCTGAATCGGGTGAAGCGGATTCGCGGCCAGATGGACAGTGTGGAGCGCGCACTTGCGTCGGAGGAGCAGGAATGTGCCGATGTGCTTATGTTGTTGGCAGCGGTACGGGGTGGAATCAATGGCTTGATGGCAGAGGTTCTTGAGGATCACATTCGGTTGCACCTGCTGCAGGACGGCCACGCTCCGTTGACGCCAGAGCTTGGGGAAGATCTGATCGATCTTGTGCGCGCATACCTGAAATAGCAGACGTCGGCTACGATTACTTCGATTTTGCGCCGACTACGACCAACCCAAGGCCTGCGATGAGCGCGACTGTGCTGAGGATGGGAGACAGGGGAAGAGTGTCCTGCGTTTTGTGAGAGATCTGGACTGGGCCCGCGTCCACCACTTTCTTTTCATGCGTGAAGGTGAGGCCTCCGGTGGCGTAACCGATAATCCCAAGGATGATGAGCAAGATTCCGACGATGGTAGCTGGCTTCATGAGTGGCAGCTTTCTATTCAATTTTCTAGCGGGCGACTTGCGGTGTGATGCGGGTATCGGGATGGCTGGATGTACGGGAGTGCCGCAGCGGCTGCACTTGCTTGCAAGTGGCGTGTGGAGTAATCTGCTTTTACACGGGAAAGGAGGATGGTCCAGCCTATGAAAATTGACAGTAATAGTTGCACAACAGTACGTGAGGTGACTGAGGCTTAGAGCGTCCATAGCTCTAGTCCTGGCGGTCTTTAGTAGTTAGAAAAGTCCAAGCCGAGGCCAAGTCCGAGTATGGACGCCTCAGGTCAATCTCAACAGTTCACCGCCAGACGGCTCGCTGCTCTTTTTAGAGTGCGAGCCGTTTGCGTCTTCGGTGCATCTTAACGGTATGCAACGGGTAGGATATTAACCATGAATCCTCTGGTCATCGCTGGAAGAGCTTTTCAATCGCGGCTGATTGTTGGTACAGGCAAGTACAAGGACGGCGCGGAGACCCAGGCTGCGATCGAAGCCTCGGGTGCGGAGATGGTGACGGTTGCGGTGCGCCGGGTCAATCTGGACCGGACGAGCGAGTCACTGCTGGACTTTATCGATCCGCGACGGTATTTTCTGCTGCCGAACACGGCTGGATGTTATACCGCCGATGAGGCGATTCGCGCGGCTCGGCTGGGTCGCGAGGTTGGCCTGTCGGAGTGGGTGAAGATCGAGGTAATCGGCGATCAGCAGACGCTGTATCCGGATATTCAGGCGACGCTTGAGGCAACTCGCGTACTGGTGAAGGAAGGGTTTACGGTGCTGCCGTATACGTCGGACGATATCGTCTTCGCGAAGCGGCTGATCGATGCCGGTGCGGCTGCTGTGATGCCTCTTGGCGCGCCGATTGGGAGTGGATTGGGTCTGCAGAATACTGCGAATCTGCGGATTCTTAGGGAGCTAATCACCGAGGTTCCGCTGATTGTGGATGCGGGTGTCGGAACTGCCTCTGATGCGGCAGTCGCGATGGAGCTTGGCTTCGACGCGGTGCTGATGAATACGGCGATTGCTTCTGCCAAAGACCCGCTGTTGATGGCGGAGGCGATGCAGCATGCAGTTCTGGCGGGGCGACAGGCTTTTCTGGCAGGCAGAATGCCACGGAAGCTTTATGCGACGGCCAGCTCACCGCTTGAGGGTATTTCCCGCTGAGGCGTTTTGTTGTCGGTCGGTGGCAGACTCAATCTCGATAGTCCGAAGAAGAAGTGAAATGCAGTAAACTTCGCCCATGCGTGTGTTTGGTATCGACTGCGGAACGGAGTTCACCGGCTACGGCGTGGTGGAGGTGGACTGCGATGCCCGGATGCCGCGCCTGGTGCACCTTGCGGCTGGAACGATACGGCTGAACAAGAAAGATAAAACTCCGCAGCGACTGGCACAGGTATACGCCGAGTTGACCGCTCTGATCTCGTTGCATCAGCCGGTGATCGTCGCCATCGAGGAGGTCTTCTTCTCGGCCAATGCTAAATCCGCTCTGAAGTTGGGACAGGTTCGCGGTGTGGCGATGCTGGCTGCGGCTACCTGCGGGCTGCCGGTGGCCGAATATGCGCCGCTTTCGATCAAGAGCTCGGTGGTGGGCTATGGATTGGCAGGCAAGGAGCAGGTGCAGTTTATGATCAGGCGGCTGCTCGATAAGGAAGATGCGTTTGATTCTGCCGATGCGGCGGATGCGCTTGCGATAGCGATCTGTCACATTCATACCTCACAGACATTGGAACTTCAGGGCGCGCATCGATGAGAGTGGTCTGGGTCGGAGGTGTTCTGCTCGCGGGTTTGACGGCCTCTGGGATCGGTCAGACGGCGCAGCCTGTGGCGGACAGCTCTGCAAAATCGCAACCATCGGTGAGCTTTCAATTCGACCGGGCTGGATTGCCGATTCCGCACTTTGCTCTTCGAGTTCGCGAGGATGGGACGGGCAGCTATCAGGCGGACCAGGCGGCAAGGTCGTCGACGGATAGTTCGATGCGGGGAGAGGCTGCGCAGCATATCGATCGCCCGATCGGTTTGAGTTCGGCCACTGCTTCGAAAGTATTTGCGGCTGCGCGGACACTGGATCATTTTAATGTTGGGTGCGCATCCAAAGCGAAGAACATCGCGGATACAGGCACGAAGACGTTGAGTTACACGGGTGCGGATGGCTCAGGTTCGTGTACCTATAATTTTTCCGAAAACAAAACAGTCGCAATGCTGACCGACACTTTTCTTGCCATTGCGAACACCATGGACGAAGGCCGCAAGCTGGAGTTTCTGCATCGATACGACCGGCTTGGACTGGACGAAGAGATGAACTTTCTGACAGAGCAGGTTGAGGCTGGACGGGCGCTCGAACTGGAGACGATCTCTGCTACGCTGTCTTCTCTTGCCGATGACACGGCACTGATGCAGCGGGTGCGATTGCGAGCTGTCCAGTTGCTGGAAAAGGCAAAAGAAGGCCGCTGAGCGTTGACCTGTCTTCCAAAGATGTGCGAAAAGCTAAGAGTCGCGAGTAGGTTCTGGGGGTAATAGAGCGCGATAGAGGACTGCCATAGGCTCGAGCCCGAGTGATTCAGCTCGCGCCTGTGGTGGGATGCTCTCGGGCCAGGCCGCGGAGAGTTGCTGAGGGGTGTACCCGGCGACTCGGAGGTTGTTCTGCAGCGTCTTGCGCTTTTGTGCGAAGCATCGTTTTAAAAATGCATTGAAGCCGATGGGATCTACATCCAATTCTGCGAAGCGAGGTTGAAAGTGGAGCCGAAGCACGGTGGAGTAGACGTCTGGCGGGGGCGAGAACGCGGAGGGCGGAAGGGTGAAGAGGTGATCGACCTGCGCGTTCATCTGGGCGGTGGCAGAGAGCAGGCCGTAGTCGCGAACACCGGGGGCGGCAGAGACGCGGTCGGCGACTTCGCGCTGCATCATGAGGACGGCGCGTGCGATGATGCCGGCGCTGCCCGCGGCAAAAAGCTGAAGCAGAATGTCGGAGGTGATGTAGTAGGGCAGGTTGCCGATGACATCCGCGGTCTCGCCCTCCGATACCAAGGTTCGCAAATCAGTCTTGAGAACATCTGCTTCTATGATCTGGACCTGGGGTTGATCGCGAAAGCGAAAGTTCAGCTCGGCTGCCAGCCCGCGATCGAGTTCCAGAGCAATGAGTCTGTGGCAGCGTCCGGCGAGGATCTCGGTGATCGCTCCGTGGCCGGGACCGATCTCAATGATGGTGCGCTTGCTAATATCGCCGAGAGCGTCGACGATGGCATGACGGGCGGCGTCGTCCACAAGAAAGTTTTGCCCGAGTTTTGGCTTATGTTTCATCTGCATCCAATGGTGTGCATGTATCGATGTGCTCTTGTATAGACTAACGGTTTGTCGGGAAAGATAGAGGAAGGCAGAATGTATATCGTATTTGCAGCATCGGAGTGTGCCCCGTGGGCGAAGACAGGCGGACTGGCAGATGTGGTGAGCGCACTGCCGCGGACGCTGGTTAAGCTTGGGCACCGCGTCAGCGTCTTTATTCCGTACTACAGGCAGGTCGCGAAGGCCGTGCCGGACCCTCCCGTTGCTCTGCAGAGCGTTACGATTCCGTTCCCGTCCTACAACCGCTTCGTCCGTATACTCGATGGCGGCGTAGCGGGTGGTGTGCAGACATACTTCGTTGACTGTCCTGAGCTGTTCGACCGTGAGAGCCTCTATGCGACACCTTCAGGCGATTATCCTGACAATGCCGAACGCTTTGGTCTGCTAAGCCGTGCGGTCATCGAAGCCTCGAAGGTTCTTGGCGTTCCGGATGTCTTTCATGTGCATGACTGGCAGACGGCGATGCTCGCTGTGCTGCTGCGCTCTGTATATTACTTCGATCCCGTCTTCCGCCATGTTCCGGCCGTGTTGACTATCCATAACGCAGGCTATCAAGGGTGGTTTCCGCCGAAGACGATAGAGACGCTGTTGCTGCCGTGGGACATGTTTACGCTCGATAAGCTCGAGCACTACGACACGCTGGACTTCCTGAAGGGAGGCATCGTCTACTCCGATGCGATCACGACGGTCAGCCGGACGTATGCGGAGGAGATTCAGACAGCGGAGTTTGGTAATGGGCTTGAGGACATAATTCGGAGACGTAGTGGCGATCTCTTTGGGATTTTGAACGGCGTCGACTATGAAGAGTGGAACCCACTGGTCGATTCGCATATCGCGGCGCATTACTCTGCGGATAATCTTGCAGGCAAGAAAGAGTGCCGACGTGATCTGCTGCACGCCTTCGGGTTCGAAGACGTTGGTGAGAGCACCGCTATCATCGGCGTCGTGTCACGCTTTGCGACGCAGAAGGGCTTCGACTTCATTGTGGACATCATGGATAAGCTGGTGGAAGAAGACATGGTGTTGGTGATTCTTGGTAACGGGGAAGAGTACTATGAGCGCCTGTTGGTTGAGATGGCGAGCCGCTATCCGGCGAAGGTTCGAGTGCAGGTGAAGTTCGATAATGTGATCGCGCACAAGATCGAAGCCGGTGCAGACATCTTTCTTATGCCGTCGCGCTACGAGCCGGGTGGGTTAAACCAGATCTACAGCTTGAAGTACGGTACTGTTCCCGTGGTTCGCGCTACCGGTGGACTTGAGGACACCATCGACGAGCAGCCATTTGGCGGCGGCAATGGCTTCAAGTTCTGGGGTTATAGCCCGTCGGCTCTCATGGACGCGCTTCACCGTGCGCTGGGCACCTTCCAAAATAAGGACGAGTGGACACGGATGATGCGGCGCGGCATGACGCAGGATTTTTCCTGGGATAAGCCTGCCCATGAGTATGTGCGGGTCTACGAACGTGTGGTTGAGAATCGCAGCTAGGTTGTGCGTCGGCGACGCAGGGCATAGTGGAGCGGAACTCCCAGCAGGATGATGGCTGTGCCTGTCAGGGAGTTCCGCGGTTGGTCTGCGAATGAAAAGACCAGGAGCACAGCCGCAGCCAGGATGAACAATACAGGTACGACGGGATAGCCCCAGATGCTGTAGGGGCGGGATGCATTTTTGTCGCGATGGCGAAAGACGAAGATGGTGCTTGCCGTCAGGGCGTAAAAGAGCCACTCTCCAAAGATGGCGAGGGAGAATAATGCTTGAAATCTCCCGATGGCGAGAAGCAGGAGAGAGCTCAGCACGGCTTGAAGGATAAGCGCCGTGGATGGCGTTTGAAACTTTGGATGGACGTGGGCGAGTTGCTTGAAGAACAGGCCATCACGAGCGGCTGCGAATGGAACACGCGCACCGGAGAGGGATGACCCCACGAACGTCGCTCCGATGCTGACGGCCATGCCGATCGAAACGAGGGTGGCTCCCCACGGTCCTGCGACAAGCCGCATCGCGTCTGCGGCAGGGCGATCCGACGCGGCTATCGCAGCTGCCGGCAAGACGTACTGGATCGCCGCGTTGGTCAGCATGTAGAGCGCTCCCACGATGGCGACGCCTCCGACGAGTGCGAGCGGCATGCTGCGCTGGGGCCGCTTCACCTCGCCCGCCATAGTGACTACATCGCTCCACCCGTCGTAAGCCCACAAGGCTGCTACGAGCGCGATCATGAAGCCGGAGAAGCCGCCGCGCGCTCCTGCAAAGTCTGTAGAGAAGTTATGCCACGACCCGTGATGGCCTGCTGCTCCGAAACAGAATCCTGCGATGACGACGATCAACGCGCCCTTCAACCATGTCAGTAGAAGTTGCACATTGGCGGACTTCCTGGTGCCGACGATGTTGAGACCGGCGATCGCCCACGTCATCGCAATGGCAAAGATCTGTCCCCACGACAGATGCGCGAACGCGGGACGAGCAAATGCGCTGAAGATGGCGAAGGTGCCGAGGACACGAGCTAGCCCAGCAGCGATGGTTGCGAGGGATGCAGGTTTCGCAACGGTGATCTGGGTCCACATGTAGAGGAAGCCGGTGAGGTCGCCGTATGCCTCGCGCAGGAAAGCATATTCGCCGCCATAGTTGGGATGCGCTGCGGCGATCTCCGCGTAGGTCATCGCTCCGAAGAGGGAGAGCAGGCCGCCCACGATCCACACCGCGTAGACCATGCGGGACGAGCCGACCGCAGCCATCATCTCGCGCGGCACCAGGAAGATACCGCTGCCGATAATGATTCCCACAACGATTGAAGTGGCGTGGGACGCGTTCAGAACGCGGGGTAGTTCGCTCTTGAATTGGGGCATCGGTTCACGGAGAGTAACACGTCGGCTGCTGGTCTGTACTGATAAATGAGGTGCTTCAATTTAGGCAGGCCTTTGGTGAAACTTATCAAAGTCTTCATTCTCGGAATCGGCTACCTATTTGCGAAACCATCTTCGGGCGACGCTCTGGCGAGATATACGCAAGACTTTCCCTCTCGCCGCAACTCCGGTATAACTCGCTAGTAGCTAATGCACAGTCGATGGAGTGAGCAATGGATTGGACGCCTGGCGGACTTAGTGGTGACGTTGAGGATCGGCGCGGCTCCTCTGGAGGTGGAGGGTTCGGAGGCGGTGGCCTGGGCATCGTTGGACTGCTGTTCCTCCTTATCATCAGCCTGGTTACCGGGAGGAACTACATAGGCAGCTACCTTTCGGGTGGCGGGGCTTCGCATCCATCGCAGAGCGTCGCTCCCTCTGGCCGTCCTTCTGCGTCGCCGCAGGAAGACCGCTCCGCGCAGCTTGTCTCCTGGACGCTGGATGATGTGCAGAAGACCTGGACCAAACTTCTGCCGGAGCAGACAGGAAGAGACTACCGGCGTTCGAAGCTTGTGCTCTTTCGCAACTACACGCAGTCGGGTTGCGGGGTGGCACAGTCGCAGACTGGCCCGTTCTATTGCCCCGCAGATGAAAAGGTGTACATCGACCTTAGTTTTTGGGACGAACTCAGGCGACTGGGCGGCAGCAACGCAGACTTTGCGCAAGCTTACGTGATCGCCCACGAACTGGGTCATCATGTGCAGGATCTTCTCGGCATCGAAGAGCAGGTGCGTCGTCTCTCCGCGCAGGATTCGTCGCAGAAGAACCGCCTCTCCGTCGATCTCGAATTGCAGGCGGACTGCTTCGCCGGCGTGTGGGCGCATACGACGGCGCAACGCAATATCATTCACGATGCCGATGTGACGGCCGGCATGCAGGCAGCGGCAGCAGTGGGTGACGACCATATACAGCGGATGCAGCGAGGAGCAGTCAGCCCGGAGAGTTTTACGCATGGCACCTCTGCTCAGCGTGTGGGATGGTTCCGACGCGGCATGCAACAGGGAACTGTTGCGGCCTGCAATACATTCAAGACTGGCGGCGTGGTTCCTTCTTCTAATCAACCATAGAGCAGAGTCTACGAAGAACTATTGCAGTACAGGAAGTATGGCATTGCCGGATGCCTCGGCCTCGAAGTAGCTGCGAATGCGCGCGGCCGTTGCAGCATTGACGACTGCTGTCAGTGCGTCGGGTCCGGCCTGCTTGATTCCGCGCACGCTGCCGAAGTGTTCGATCAGTCGCTGCCGCGTCCGTGGGCCTACGCCGGGAATGGATAGAAGTTCACTGTCGCGGTCGCGCATCTGGCGACGTTTGCGATGGTAGGTTACGGCAAAGCGATGGCTCTCATCTCGAATCTTCTGCATCAGATGGAGCACGGGGGAACGTCGATCTAGCACAATTGGCTCATCCTCCTGTCCATAGACGTAGATGATCTCCTCGCGTTTTGCGATCGATGCAAGCGGTTGCAGTGTGACACCGATCTCTTCAAGTGCTGAGTAGGCCGCATGGAGCTGGCCTAGACCGCCGTCGATTAAAATCAACGAGGGGAAAGGTTTCTTGTCTTCCAGTAGTCGTTTATAACGCCGCTGGATGACCTCGCGCATGCTGGCGAAGTCGTCAACTCCGGTGACGGTCTTAACCTGGAACTTGCGATAGTCAGACTTCTTCATCGCGCCGTCCTCCCAGACCACCATCGAGGCTACGGTCTCCGCACCCTGAATATGTGAGATATCGAAACACTCGATCCGGCGCGGCAGCTCCTCGAGCGTCAAAGCATCCTGAAGTGCCTCCTGGATCGCCTTCATCCCCGGCTGCAGAACGCGAAAACGCTGATCGTAGGACTGTTTCGCATTTTGGCAGACGAGATCGACAAGCGAGCGCTTCTCCCCGCGTTGTGGCGCGAGAATCTCAATTCGTTTGCCTGCACGTTCCGTCAGAATATCAGCCAGTAGCGCACGATCGGTGAACTCGACCGGAACAAGGATGGATCGTGGCACATAACTCTGGTCGAGATAGATCTGCTTCAGCAGTGCGGAGAAGAATGCAGATGGACTGAAGGCAGCACCCAACTCCGACACTGCGGAGTGCTGGACGACCGGAACTCCCTCGCCGATCTCGGGAGCAGGTATCGACGGGTCTGGTTCTATGCGTGGAATTGTTTCCAATTCATCGATCTCGGATATGGTCTCGGTGATGGCTTCCAGCAAAGATTCGGGCAACTCCTCCCAGAAGAAGTCTCGCCGGTCGACGATCTTTCCGTTACGCATGTGGAACAGGTTCACGGCCAGCATCTCGTTCTCATAGTGATAGCCGAAGACATCTGCATCCTCGTTGTCGGTGGTGGCGATGCGTTGCTTGTCCTGCATCTGGTGGACAGTGACGATCTGGTCGCGCAGTCGCGCCGCAAGCTCGAACTGTTCCGCCTCCGCAGCCGCTTCCATACGTTTGGTCAGGGACTGTTCCAGTTCATTCGGACGCCCTTCAAGAAAAAGCTGCACGTCCCGAATGGTTTCGCGGTAGCTCTCAGGCGTAGTGAGCCCTTCCAGGCATGGTCCCAGGCAGCGCTTGATGTAGTACTGCAGACATGCGCGCGGGTGGTAGCGCGACAGGTCGACCTTGCAGCTAGGTATAAGGAAGCTCCGGTGGATCAGGTCGACCAATCGATAGGCGAGGTTTCCCGGGAAGTACGGTCCGAAGTATGCTCCTCCATCCTTGCGCAGTTTGCGTGTGACGAACACCTTCGGGTAGCGATCGTTCATCGTCAGCTTGATGTAGGGATAGGTCTTGTCGTCGCGCAGAAGGATATTGAAGCGAGGCTTCTTCTGCTTGATGAGATTGTTCTCGAGAGCCAGAGCTTCGTGCTCGTTCGCGACCGTGATGTACTCGACATCGACAGCCTCGCGCATGAGGGAGCCGGTCTTGGCGTTGGCCTGGGACGCTGCAAGAAAATACGAACGCACACGCGCACGAAGGTTCTTTGCCTTCCCAACGTAGATCACCTCGCCATCGGCATTTTTATAGAGATAGCAGCCAGGCTGGGTCGGTATAGTTCGAATTTTCTGGTGGAGATCCATGCTTAAAGTCAGCGCCCGGTTCAGTGTAGACGCACCTCAAACGATGCGCCGTGTGCATATCTTTGCTCGGTAGATTTGACGCGCTAATAGATCAAAAGTTCCCAATGTATGAGATGGCACCCATATCCAGGGTGCGTATATCTGCTTTATAGTGTTGAAAATAAAATAGTTGCTGGGGCAAGTGGTTTGGCTTTTGAATTGCTCTAATCTCTGTGTTGAAGACGTTGAAGCAGTTGGACTTAGAAACAAAACGATAGAAAGAATAAATTAGGAGAGAGAAACCAATGAGCTCCAAGGCCTACATCCTGACGAAGATTCAAACTACCTTCTTTGTTGCTTTTGCCAGCGCTCTGGTCATTGCATGTACGGTTGGTTGTTCCAGTAAGAATTATGTGCGTTCACAGACCGCCCCGATTATTCAGCAGACGAATGATTTGGATACAAAGACTGCTGCCGATCACCGAAACATCGTCGACACCGATGAGCGCACTCAGAAGGGGATTGCTGGGGCACAGGGTGCAGCGAGCACAGCAGACCAGCATGCTCTCGCTGCCGGACAATCTGCAGACTCAGCCAATCAATCTGCTCAAGAGGCTTATAACCGAGTCGATAGCTTAAGTGGCGTAGTCGCTAATCTTGATAACTACAAGCAGCTATCCGATGTAACGGTCACCTTTGGCTTTGACAAGTCAGTGCTAACCGCATCCGACAAGAAGGAGCTTGACGACCTTGCGGGGAACCTGAATGGTACACGCGGTTATATCCTCGAAGTGACCGGCGGGACAGACTCCGTAGGCGATGCGAACTACAACTATCAGCTAAGCCAACGTCGCGCCGACGCGGTGGTCAATTACCTGCAAGCAAAGTACAACATCCCGCCACATAAGTTCTATCTTATTGGGATTGGCAAGGATCAGCAGGTAGCGAGTGACAGTACAGCGTCAGGCAGAGCAAAGAATCGCCGTGTCGATATCAAACTGATGACCAATATGGGCGCGGCTCCGGCAGTCTCTGGCAGCTCTGCAACTCCCAATGGACAGATGCAGTAGATTATCGCCCTTCGAAAATAAATCCTTTTGCCGTCCACCAATATCCTGCGCAATGAACTTTCATTGCGCAGGATATTTTTAGTTTTTCAGCTTTTTATAGACCACTGCCAGCAGGATTGAGGCGGCGATGACCCAGGCAAATTGATACCAATAGAAAAACGGAAAACCCCACAACGCTGGCGTCGAGCGGGCGTAGATCTGCGGAAAGCAAAGGCCGAGATACGGCAGCACAAGCAGAAGGACCCATCGGCTTCTGCGTCGGGTTGGGCTTGTTGTCGATCTCGTTTCAATCGCCATATGCAGGACAGCATACCGGATTTACAGCCTGCATGAAAACTCATCTCTCATCGCGTAGAGTTTAAGAATGATTGAGCCGATGCCAGACTCCTCCGAGCCGAACGCGACGCAGCAAGATCCCATAGCTGAGGCAATTGCCATCATGGCGAAGCTGCGCGCTCCTGACGGCTGTCCCTGGGACCGCGAGCAGACCTTCGACTCCATAAAAAGACATACGCTCGAAGAGACATATGAAGTCTTCGATGCGATTGAGCGCAGGGCGTGGCCTGATCTAAAGGATGAGTTGGGTGATCTGCTCCTTCAGGTGCTCTTCTATGCGCAGATGGCCTCTGAAGCTGGCTATTTCACCATCCAAGACGTTGCCGCGAATCTCAATGCCAAGCTGATCCGCCGACACCCGCATATCTTTGCCGGAGCCCCAGTCGCGGATTCGGCGGCTGTTCTGCGGAACTGGGAGGCGATCAAGCAGACTGAAAACAAGGCCTCCGCACTCTCTCAAATTTCGATGCTCGACGATGTTCCGCGTAGTATGCCGGCGATGCTGGAGGCGTCCAAGTTGGGCTCGCGTGCGGCAAAGGTGGGTTTCGATTGGCCGGACTCTCATGGGCTCTTCGATAAGCTTCAGGAAGAGATTGGAGAGCTGAAAGCAGAGCTCGCACCGGTAGCAACTGAACCGTCTCAGCAAGCGATCGACGCCGAATTAGGCGATCTTCTCTTCACCGTTGTGAACCTCGCTCGTCATCTCAAAATTGATCCAGAGTCTGCCCTGCGAGGCTCCAATGCTAAGTTCCGTCGTCGCTTCTCCGCTATGGAGTCTGTGGCGGGCGGCAGTGACGCTATGGCGACGCGCACGCCTGCAGAGCTAGACGTGCTCTGGAATCAGGCGAAGAAGACCGCGGGAGCGACGCCAGGGATATGAATCCCTACCTGCCCGCGCAACTGAGAAGTTTATTTGGATGGAGCGGGAGTACTCAGTAAAAGATGTATCGCGTCCTGATAACTCAGTGGAGGCAGCGTTTGGAATTCGCTCGCCTCAATTTGGGAGTGGACGTTCATCGTCTTGACCATCAGCGCACGAACGCTGAGTCGCATAGAAAAGTGTGTGAAGATCCAGCGGTCACCGCCAGCATTTGTCTGGTCGAGAACGAGCGAGCCTCCCGGATAGATGTGAGCCAGCATTCCCCATCCGAAGTTCACTGGCCGCGAGATGGTGCCTTCCATTCGGACCAGATAATGGGTCTTCGCATCGATCCAGATCCTGCCCGTAAGTCCAGTCAGCGCCTCGGCCTCTGTATTAGGAGGAGCAAACTTTGGGTTGGGTCTGTAGTCCAGCACGATCTCTTGCGCGCCGTTGCTGCGACCTGTCTGAGGTTGTCCCGGGACGTAACTGTAAAGCATCGCAACTGGCATAAGAGGCACTAGATTATCTGCGATCTTCTTTTCAGAGTCGCCATTCTTGATGTGCCGGGCGTAGGCTGATGGCGAAGCAATCATATCGTTCAGCCTCTGTTGCTCACCTTGATCCTGCTCTGAGGTAAGTGGCTTTCCATCTTTAAGGATCAATCTCGCGACAGTTCCATCTCTACTTTCCACGAGGTCGCGGACCTGCTCGCCCTTTTCGTTCACGAGACGCATCCGATAGCGCAGATAAGAGTTAGTGTGATGAAGCGCAATCAGTTCGTTCTTCGCTGCATCCTGTATCAAAGAGAGCGGGGGAGTGGGTGATAGCGGGGTGCCTACACTATCTTTCGCGATTAGGGTATTCTGCGCATCCACGAGTGAACTTCCCACCATGTTTGCCAACGCAAGAGATAGCGTGACGAGGGTCCATCGCCTCAATCTCCGACGTGGCGCCGCTGCTTTTCTGTACCAGACCGTGCAGCAGCGACCAGGCTCCCAGGCCTTTCCTGCAGGTTTCACAGATCTTCACCTCTGCCACGCGTCACCATTCTGTCTATCTTACGTAAGACGTTCCCGCTGCGCCAAAGTTTGACCGTTTGCCTCGCGGCATGAGCTTGGGTATAGTTCGGCAAGGCGCATTCGCAGCAAACAGGACCGAAGGAGAACAGCATTCTATGAAGCCAGCAGACGGTTCCACCGTCATCGGTAAGTCGGTTATCATCCGCGGAGAACTCTCCGGCAACGAAGATCTTTACATCGACGGAGACATTGAAGGGACGATTACACTTAGCGAAAGTCGCCTGACCATTGGTCCAAATGCGCACGTCAAGGCTGATATCAGCGTCCGCGATGTCATCATCTTCGGTCATCTCACGGGGAACATTCAGGCCAGCGGCCGTGTCGATCTCCGCCAATCTGCATTTGTCGGTGGCGACATCTCTGCCGGCAGGCTCTCTATTGAAGAGAGCGCCATCCTCAAAGGGCGCGTCGAACTAAAGGCAGTGGTAGAGAGCCAAACGAAGTCGGCACCCACCTCCGCGGAATCTGCCCCAATTGGGGCGGACGCACCTCTCTTCACACAACCAGGGGCATAGACCAGAAAGGGAAGCGGCACATGCGCAGCCTTTTCGGCGGTAGTGATAACACAGGCAGCACGCGCGGAAACGACACAGGACGTATATCGAGACATTCGAGCGGATGGAAGGAGTTATTGAAACATCTGCGAACGGATGACTCGCTTCGCATCTTGGATATAGGACCCACGTCCTCTACCAATATCAACTACATCACCAGTCTCGGCCACAGTATCTATATGGCGAATGTGGTGGAAGAAGCTGCGAAGCCCGAATGGGTGATCCCTGGTGAAGCCGGCGAACCGCCAGGTTTCAACGTCGAACGCTTTCTCGAAACAAATCTAAACTTTTCCGGTCGCATGTTTGATGTCGTTATCCTCTGGGATACTGCAGATTATCTGCCTGAGCAGCTGCTTGAGCCGGTATTCTCGCGCATTCATCAGGTTCTACAACCTGGCGGCCTGATGCTTGCATTCTTCCATGCAACGACAACCCCGGACACACCGTTCTGCCGCTACCATCTCACCGAAACCGAGGTCGTAGAGATGCAGCGAGCAGGGAATTATCCTTTACTTCATATCTTTAGCAATCGGAAGATCGAAAATATGCTGAGCCAGTTCAGCAGCTACCGCTTCTTCCTGGCAAAGGATAGTCTGCGCGAAGTGATCATCACCCGATGATCTAGCGAAGCATTTAATCTAATAAAAGAACAATAAAAAGCGCATACGCTGTGACTCAGGCGTATGCGCTTTTTATCTCGTAAGGGCTAACTATCCCTTTGGGTTCTGTTTTCTGCGGTCAGCCCAGCGCTTCTTCATCGCATCGGCGATGCGCTTGCGGCCCTCAGGGCTCAACTTGCGCTTACGCGCCGTTGCGCTTGGTGCTGCATTTGCGGCGTTCTTGCTTCCCTTTGGACGGCCGCGGCCATTGCGCTGCGTGGTTACTGCGGCAGGCGTACCAGCCAACAGAGCGCGTGCCTGCTGCAGCTTGAGAATTTGAGCGTCGATCTCCGCGATAATACGGCTTACTTCCATGTGTTGCCTCCAGTTGGCATAGGCAGTTTAAATCGCTCAGAATAGAGGGCTGCCTAAAAATGTATTAACAAATACTACTTTCGACCATACAGAAGTAACTAGCATCATGCAAATAACATGTAAGTCGAAATTCTAATCAATCTTTATGAAATTACTATCACTGTCCTTATCTTTTATTATCTCTGGACGCGGCTTTCGAATTGCATATCCCGGTCCAGCCTCATCCAACTCTTCATGTCGCAAATCCCCGAGCCTGCGGCGATGATTAGTCTCGTCGATACACTTTTGCAGGTCACGCAGAGTTCCTTGCTTATCTCTTGCGAACTCGCTCGCCACACGTGTCAGAGCGTAAGCCAGGATGTCGCTATGGTGAAGATCCTGCATATCAGGTGAACGCCGCAGGTTTAGCCAGAGACGATGCACTAGCTGGACCTCATGTGGTTCAATCGTCGGCGCGTGCGGTCCAATGTGAAAGCTTAGAGATGCACCGTCCGGCTTGACGATATAAAACGTAAACTGCCGCTTTGGCTCAGGGAGAGCCTCCCAGGCCTGACCAACGTGGTAGGCTTGCTCCTCTGCCGTGAGCTTTGTAGATAGTCCGGAGACTACCGCTGCAGCTTCCAGTGAGTTGGCCGTCTGCACCAGAGCGGAAAAGATATCGCCTGCGGGAACTACCAGAAGGGAGATATGTTTCCCGAAGCTTTCTGCAACAGAGACGGCCTTGGTAAAGAGCATCTGCTCGTGTTCGCTGAATAATTGTTCGGATGCATCGACATACTCTGGCCCGCCCGCCCCCATCATTCGCGCTGCCAGTACAACCAGATCTTGCTCCTCGGTATTTGTATGTGTCAGGGCCCATTTGAGCGCAAACGGAGCGGCAGAATCGCGCATCGTGACTACGACTGCACCTGGGCGAATATCCAGCGCCTCACGTCCGACGTTATCCTGATGCTCTAACTGAAAGTGTTCTTTCATCTGCATCGTTGTTAGATCGTGTCGCCGTTTGTTGTCTCTCTCTGATAGGGAGAAGATGACAAAAAAAGTAGCTGCAAAGATGACTCCACTTACTGTCGCCACCGATTTGGTAAATAGGTTTACGATCGCGGTTGTAAGTAATACGAGAAATACCGAGAGCAGGCCAAGCGGAATCTCCGTCTTGCCTATTCTGAGGTTCAGCGGTACCTTCCAGCCGCGCTCTCCCTTGTACTTCCACCTTAGTACCAGCATGGCAAGGGCATTGAATGTGAAGCTCCATATCACGCCAAATGCGTAAGCTTCGCCAAGCATGATTACGTTGCCGCGAGTGGCGATGATCGTAAACATCTGGAGCCCGGCGACGAGATTGACGATGCGATAACTGGTTCCAAACTTACGCTGCGGCTTACGAAACCAATCCGACAAAACGCCGTCTTCGGCTACGCGCATTAAGACGCCAGTGGAACCTACGATCGCCGTGTTCACCGCACCACCGAGGATCAGAAAGCCGACGATGACGACAAAGACACGGAAACCAATTCTGAGTGCCAGAGGCCCGACCATGTACATGGCCATGCCTGCGATCAGATTGTCGCGGTAGACCGGTACTCTGACCGAATCGGGTATCAGCATGACAGCCAGAAGCGTACCGACGCCTGTAAAGATGAAGCTATAGATTGCAATGACTATTGCAGCGCGCTTCAGGTTCTTCAGTTTGGGATGTTCGATCTCACGATTCACCTGCGCCAGTGATTCTTCGCCGCTCATCGCCAGTACAGAGTGCCCAAAGGCCATGAGCACGCCGAATAATCCGAGCGACTTCGCAAAACCCAAATGCTTCAGAAAACCTAGCGCATCATTGCTGAAGTGAAGATTATTCGGCGTAGGCCACGGAGGAAGGTGCACACCAAGGTGAATCGCCGAAAATATCCCCCAGCTAAGCAGGATCACGACCATCACTGTCGTAATCTTCATGACCTTCAGGGCCTTATCGCTGGACTCCTCGATACCTTTGGTGTTCTGCCACCAGAAATAAACTGTGATGAGGCCTGCTATTGCGGCTGAAGTACCATTTACCGGAAGTTGGCGCGCCACTCCGGACGGGTGCATTACGAGTACTCTCAGCCAGTGATGCGCAGCACATAGTCGCAATAGTTCATTCAATAAACCAACGATGTACTGTCCGGCAGAGACACCGGAGATCGGTCCTGTAAGAATGTAGTCGAACATCAGAGCCGAGACGCTCAGTTTGGCGAACGTCCCCCCCAGCGCCTCTTTTACAATTCTGTACACGCCTCCGCGCGTAAACATGCTGCAGCTTTCGACGTAAACTGCACGCACCGCGAAGCTGAACAGCATCACGCCCAAAATGAACCACGGCGCTGCTTTACCCACAGCTTCTTCTGCAATGCCACCCGCATAAAAGGCCGAAGAGCCAAGGTCATTCAGAACGATCGCCGCCGCTCGCCAGAACGAGATGAAAGTAAGCATGACCGACGACGCCACCACGAGGCGAACGCGGTTTGATTGCGGCAGAGAGATAGTTTGTTTGGATGCCATTATGGTTTGTTGTTCAGGAATGTGTTCCGGATGTGGCACCGAGTAACTCCGGAGTCATAAGGGTCACTCTTAGTTCTGAGTGGAAGCCTGTCGATGCCCGCTGACAAGATCAGATTACTTTGCCGATAATGGCTAATCTTCATCCTCAAGCAACTCCTTCAGATCTTCTGCAAAACTAATCACAATCACCACTGCGGAACCCGCCATTCCGAGAAAGAATAGTGGCACCACTATCTTTGCAATAACGTGAATTACGAGATCCATACCCCATTGATTGTATCTCTGAAGTCGCTGTCCATTGATAACTCAATGGTAGACTTCAGACGCGATGCGACTCATTTCTCCTCGGCTTTGGGCTGCGGCCGCACTATCCGGCGTTCTCCAGGTTCTCCCCTTTCCGATTGCGGGTCCCACGCCTCTCTGGCGCACTACGTTTTGCTGGATCGCACTCCTGCCACTGTTTTGGGCGCTTCTTGGTAACAGCAAGGCTGGAAATCCACTTACCGTTCGGCAGGGAGCTGCTCTCGGTTATCTTTGTGGCTTCCTCTGGTACATGGGAAATTGTTACTGGATCTACCAGACGATGTATCTCTACGGCGGCCTGGCCAAGCCCATCGCTGCAGGGATCCTCGTCCTTTTCAGCCTCTACCTTGGCCTGTATCACGCGTTATTCGGAGCCTTTGTCGCCGCCTTCCGGGTTCGCTTTGGCCGACAGGGTGCTTTGCTGCTTGTTCCATTCGCCTGGGTCGCAGTCGAACTGGCCCGCGCCCGCATCACCGGGCTACCCTGGGACTTGCTAGGCATGGCTCAGGTCGATAACCCTCTGCTTATACGTCTTGCAGCTATCACCGGCGCCTACGGCCTCTCCTTTGTCATCGCCGCCGTGAACGCCCTCTTCCTCGTTCGTATCAGGATCCGCGAGCGCCGGTTCACCCGTCCGATCCTTACCTCTACCGGTGTTACTATCCTTGTTCTCTACGTCCTCGGCCTGCGCTTCATTGCAACTCCTAAGAGCGAGCCCACGACGGCCACAGCTACCCTCGTTCAGGAAAACATCGAAGTGGGCGCTGCAAACACCGGGCCACAACCTACTACCCGCCAGTACCTCGAATCTTTCTCCTATCTCAGCCTCCACCCCTCCGCGACGCTTCTCCTGGGGATCCCGGAGTTGGTCTCTACCCCGTCGGTCCGCATCATTCGGCGAAGCGACTCAACCGACGAGACCGACCCGAGATCTCCCGTGACCATTCCGACGGATCTCATCGTCTGGCCCGAATCTCCGGCGCCCTTCGAAGATACCGATCCGGAATTCCGTGCCGCGATCTCATCCCTCGCTCGCACCGCTCAAGCTCCTGTGATCGCAGGTAATATTGGCTTCGAGCCAAGTGCGTCCACGAAGTCTGGCTATATCCCATATAACCGTGCGTCCTTTGTCACGCCAGACGGGACCTTCGCCGGCCACTACGACAAGATGCACCTCGTCCCATTTGGGGAGTATGTCCCTTACAAAGAACTCTTCTTCTTTGCGAAAAATCTGCTCAACGAGGTAGGCACCTTTGAGCCCGGTACGCGACGCAGCGTCTTCACCACCGGTGGCCATACCTACGGCACCTTCATCTGCTATGAGTCCATCTTCGCCGACGAGATTCGCGATTATGCGAAACAGGGAGCCGACGTTCTCATCAACATCTCCAACGACGGATGGTACGGCGATACCAGCGCTCCATGGCAGCACCTTAATATGGTCCGTATGCGTGCCATCGAAAATCATCGCTGGGTTCTTCGCGCCACCAACACAGGAATCACCGCTGCTATCGATCCCTTCGGCCGCGTACGCGCCGCCGCGCCGCGCCACAGCCGCACCAGCATTCGCGTCCACTTCGCCTACGAACACGATCTCACCTTCTACTCTACTTACGGCGATCTCTTTGCCTATACGTGCGCGCTTGTTACTGCACTCGGGCTGGCCTTCAGCCTGCACCGCCGGTTTGCCGTAAACTAAAGCTCATATGCTTAGCGATCTTGAATACACCTACTCCCCGGTTCGCGACAGAGTTCGCGATCTGCGGGAGTATCTTTGACTCGGCTCGACTCCGCCGAGAACTAGCCGTCATCGAGGAAAAAATAGCCGATCCTACCGTGTGGGCCGATGCTTCGCGCTCGCAGCCGCTTATGCGGGAGCGCAAACGCCTGGAAACCCTTCTCGCGGATGACGCAGAGCTGGCTCGTCGCTCTGACGATATCGAAGCCTACTTCGAACTGGCCAAGGAAGGTGAGAACACCGAGCCCGACCTCGTTCGGGAGATTCCAGCTCTCGTCGACTTCTCAGAAAAACTCGAATCCAAGACCATGCTCTCCGGCGAGACCGACCCACTCAACGCCATCGTCACCGTACACCCCGGCGCAGGCGGCACCGAGTCGCAGGACTGGGCTGAGATGCTCATGCGCATGTACATACGCTGGGGCGAGCGCCAGAACTTCAAGGTCGAGATCAACGAAGTACAGGACGGCGACGAGGCCGGTATCAAATCCGCGACCTTCACCATCACCGGCGACTTTGCCTTCGGTCTTCTCAGTGGCGAAACCGGCGTCCATCGCCTCGTCCGCATCTCGCCCTTCGACTCCGCCAAACGCCGCCACACCAGCTTCGCCAGCGTCTTCGTCTCACCCGAGATCGACGACACCATCGTCATCGACATCAAGGTCGAAGATCTCCGCATCGACACCTACCGCTCCGGTGGCAAGGGCGGCCAGCACGTCAACACCACCGACTCCGCCGTTCGCATCACCCACATCCCCACCGGCCTCGTCACCGGCTGCCAGAACGAGCGCTCCCAGCACAAAAACAAAGAGCGCGCCATGAAGATGATGCGCTCCAAGCTATACGAGTACGAGCTCGACAAGAAAAAGGCCACTGCCCGCAAGCTCGAAGACTCCAAGCTCGACATCAAGTTCGGCTCACAGATCCGCAGCTACGTCCTCCAGCCCTACCGCATGGCGAAGGATCTTCGCACCCGCGTCGAAGTGGGCGATGTAGACAAGGTTCTCGACGGAGATCTGGAGCCGTTCATTCGCGGCTACCTGCGTATGCGCCGGGAAGGCAGCTTTCCAGCCGAGATTGCAGAAGGGGATGATATTGCATGACATCTGTCATTCGGAAGAATGACAAGGGGCACTGTTAGCGGATCGTAAGGTCGGGGATACTTGGCAGCAAAGCTTTGCACTGCATAAGCGATACTTCGGAGGATCCTTTGGCCACATCATCCAAAACGAAACCCGACTACGGCGTCGATGCTCCCGCCGTCATGCGCAACCTCTTCATCTTCGGAGCGCTCTGTCTCCTTATCGCAATCTTCGCGCCCGGCATCATCAAACTGGGTCCGGTCTCTATTCTTTCGCAATCGTTCTACTGGCCTGCAGGCTTTCTCATCGGCGAAGGCTTTCTCTTTCTCCTCTATGTGAAGTTCGGTAAGTTCCGTCATCGCGACTTTATGCTGAGCCTCCACAGTTGGCGAGGTGACGAAGACGTACTGGATGTCGGCTGCGGTCGTGGCCTGCTTCTGGCCGGAGCAGCAAAGCGTCTTGCATCCTTGAAGGGAACTGGCCACGCCACCGGTATCGATGTCTGGTCGAACGTCGATATGGGCGGAAACTCCGCCGCTGCCACCCAGCACAACCTCGACCTCGAAGGCATCTCCGAACTCTGCACGCTCATCAGTCAGCCCGCGCAGGATATGTCCTTCCCCGACGCCACCTTTGACGTAATCCTCTCCAATCTTTGCATCCACAACATCTACGACAGCCCGACCCGCCGCAAAGCACTCGGCCAGATAGTCCGCGTCCTCAAACCGGGAGGCATCGCTCTCATCTCCGACTACAAACGAACTGGCGAATACGCCAAAGAGTTTGCCAGCTCCGGCCTCATCGTCGAGAAGAAGCGCGGCAGCTTTCTTACCACGTTTCCTCCGCTCACCGTCATCGTCGCTCGCAAACCAATGTAACTCCCAAATTTATCCTGCATCCAATCTCCTATATGGAGGGCAAACCGCCGATGGCGACAACCAAAGCAGCTGAAAAATCCAAGCCCACAGAAGACGTACAGGAACCTCTACGCAAGCAGCTCATCGCGCTCCTCTACGGAGGCCAGGCCCACGCGACCTTCGACGACGCCATCAAAAATTTCCCCACCGACCTTCGCAGCACCGTGCCGCCTAACCTTCCTTACTCTGCGTGGCAGCTCCTCGAGCATCTCCGCATCACCCAGCGCGACATCCTCAACTTCTCCGCCCCACCAACCGGCGGCTACCACTCCATCCAGTGGCCCGACGCCTACTGGCCCAAATCCCCCGAACCGCCCTCTCCTCATTCATGGGATGAATCCATCGCAGCCTTTCACAGCGATCTCAAAAACTTTATCGCTCTCATCGAGAACCCAAAGTCCGACCTCTACAAACCATTTCGCTGGGGCGACGGCCAGAACCTCCTCCGTGAAGCGCTTCTTGTCGCCGATCACAACGCGTACCACCTGGGCGAGCTAATCATCCTTCGGCGCCTCCTCGGAGCTTGGCACAAGTAAACTGTGGAGGCAGCAGGGAAGCGAGAAAAGATGAACGATCCCCAGACAATCCGTGACATGCTGAGCACTACCAACAAGGAAAATACACGGACGATCGCCGTCATAGGCTTGTCGGAAGACCCGCATAAACCAAGCCACTATGTCTCGGCCTACATGCAGCAGCACGGCTATAAAATCTATCCCGTCAATCCATCCCTCTCTGAAGTCCTCGGCGAGAAGTCCTACGCATCACTCGCCGATCTGCCCGTCAAACCCGATATCGTCAACGTCTTCCGTCTTCCGAAGTTCATTCCTGCCATCGTCGACGAGATGATTCAGCTCGGTCTTTCAAATCTCTGGATCCAGCAGGGCATCGTGAATCTCGAAGCCGCCGCACGCGCCGAAGCTGCTGGTATCCATGTGGTTATGGACCGCTGCATCATGGTCGAGCACCGCATGACAAGGACCTGACAAAATTTACCCCTGAAAAGCCCTACAATCGAGTTTGAATGAATATCTTCGGTCGAACTTACACGCTGCTGCTTCTCGCCTGTGCCTCCTGCTTTCTTCCGTCTGCGAGCGCGCAGCTTCAGGTAGTCGGCGACGGCGGTCCCGGTCCCGTCAAGGCCCAGCATCTCACCGCCGAACTGGTCTCGCTCGCCCCCAGCATTGCCCCGGGAGGCACGCTGCAGGTAGGTCTCGTCCTCACACTCGAGGAGCACTGGCACGTCTACTGGATCAACGCCGGAGACTCTGGCGAACCACCCCACATCACCTGGACCCTCCCCGACGGCGTCACCGCCGCTCCGATGCAGTTTCCCATCCCAAGCCGCCTCCCCCTTGGCCCGCTCATGGACTTCGGCTACGAAGACTCCGTAGCCTTTCCTGTTCAACTCACCGCCGCAAGCTCCGTCAAGCCCGGCCCCATTCATCTCGACGCTCAGGTGAGGTGGCTGGTCTGCCGCGAGGTCTGCATTCCCGGTAAGGCTCACCTCGGCCTCAATCTAACCGCCGCCGCCGGAGCAACTGCCCCAGCTCAACCCGTCGGAGCCCTCGGCGAAGCCCTCACCCTCATCCCCAAGCCCCTCCCCGCTGACGCGAAGCTAACCGTCACAGGCGGCAAGCAGAACTTCGTTCTCACCCTCACCACCGGCACGCGCGAGACCGACGCCGAGTTCTATCCCTTCGACCAGGATCAGATCGCCAACGCCGCAGAACAGAAGATCGAGGCCCTCCCAGACGGCGTCCGTCTCCGCGTGCCCCGTTCCGAAGACCTCAAGACCCTTCCCACGCAACTTCACGGCCTGATCAAACTCTCCGACACCGTAGCCTACGACGTCACCTCGCCCGTCGTCCCCGGCGAGATCGCTCCCGCCGCCGGCACCACCGCACCCGGCGCTGCCCAGACCAGCAACGTCACCACCCTCACCGCCATCGGCCTTGCCTTCGTCGGCGGCATCATCCTCAACCTGATGCCCTGCGTCTTTCCCGTCCTCTTCCTCAAAGGCCTTGCCCTCGTTCAGTCGTCCGGAGAAGAACGCAGCCGTCTTCGCAGTCACGGTCTCGTCTACACCCTTGGCATCCTCGTATCGTTCTGGGTCATCGTGGCCGTCCTGCTCATTCTCCGCGCAGAGGGCAGCCAGGCCGGATGGGGCTTCCAGCTTCAGTCTCCGACCTTCCTCACTCTTCTTGCCGCCGGCATCTTCTTCTTCGCACTCTCGCTCGCCGGCCTCTTCGACATCGGACTCTCCCTCACCAGCGTAGGTGGCGAACTCGCGCAGAAGCAGGGCTACACCGGCAGCTTCTTCACCGGCGTTCTCGCTACCGTCGTCGCCACGCCCTGCACCGCGCCGCTTATGGGAGCTGCCATCGGCTTCGCCCTCGCCCAGCCTGCGGGAATCACCTTCGCCGTCTTCACCGCACTCGGCCTCGGCCTCGCCACGCCCTATCTCCTCCTCAGCTTCCAGCCCGCGTGGACCCGTATCCTCCCCCGGCCCGGCGCGTGGATGGAGATCTTCAAGCAGATTACGGCGGTCATCTTCTTCGCCACGGTCATCTGGCTCACCTACGTCTACGGCTCACTCTTCGCAGGGGTAACCGGTGGAGGCCAGGGAATCTACCGAATCGCCCTGCTGCTCGGCTGCTTCCTCGCTCTCGCCGTAGCCGGATGGGTGCTCGGCAAGTGGCCTGCTCGTTGGACAAGCACCACCGCCGCAATCCTCATCGCAGCCCTTGGACTAGCCATCCCCCTCTACCAGCCGAAAGACAACACCCTCGTCTGGACGCCGTACTCCCAGCAGGCTCTAGACTCCGCCCGCGCCGCTGGTCATCCCGTCTTCATCGATTTCACCGCCGCCTGGTGCCTTAGCTGCCAGGTCAACGAGCGAGCCGTCCTCAAATCTGCAGACGTTCAGCACCAGTTCAGCATGAACAAAGTCACACTCCTTCGCGCCGACTGGACCCAGTACGATCCTGAGATAACGAAACAGCTTGCCTCCATCAACCGCAGCGGAGTGCCGACCTACGTCATCTATCCCGCAGCCAAGAACTCCTCTGCCGACGTCCTTCCCGAACTCCTCACCAAGGGCATCGTCCTAACCGCCCTGGAAAAGGACATCAATCCCTAGGCGTATCGCCACACTCCAGCCCTGCTTCGTTCTGTCCTTTTTGTCTTCTGTCCTTTGTCTGTTCTGTCTTTTTGTTTGTCATCCCGCAGGAATCTGCGGTTGCTCTTGCCGTCGCTCTTGTTCTTGTCGTTGCCTGTCCCTTTGTTTGTCATCCCGTAGGGATCTGCTTCTGCCTTTGCCTCAAGCCAGATAGCCCAACTAGTGAGCCATAAAAAATCTTGTCAAGTACCAAATCCCCAAACCTGTAGGCTAAGTATGATTAAATAAATGATTTACACGCAGTTAGCGGTTTGCGCATTAGTTATAGCGAACTCCATATAATTAAAAGTAGAGGGCATAAAGCCCTGCAAAACCCACGCGATCTTTTAAAGCACTCGTGACTCTGATCTTCCACCCTGTATAGAACGCTTGGCGCTTTCCAGATTTCGATGACTGGGTTTTGACAGCAGAGTTCGTTGACTAGGTTTGACACTCAGGCGGTTGCGCTGGGTAATAGAACGCATGTATCGCCTTAATCTGTCCATCTACGATGTGAATGCGATCAAAGACGTGATCCACTCCATGAGCAGTCTCCATGTCGAAGATGGTTGCAACATAATCTCCCTCGACGATGTGCTGCTTTAACTGAATACCCCTGACCACGGGGAGAATTTGCGTAAGGAATCCGAGTATGGTTGCACGACCCGTCAACTTCGGCATGCGTGGCCCTTCAAATGTTACGTCTTCCGCAAAAGACACCTTGGACAAGTCCTTTGTTGCAAAGCAATCCAAATAGGCCTCGACCACAGCGACTTTCTGTTCTCGTGACATGACTTCTCCTCGCTCGCATAGGATCTCATCTGAAGCGTGTGGCCAAAGGGACTCTCTCAGAGAGAGTCTGGCTTATCACTCTACGTAGATGGGCAACCCTAAGTCTCACGCAATGAATACTTTGCGGCTATTCGTCTATAAGAATCAATACTTTAGCCTCAAGTCTCGGCCCAAGTCCAAAGCTAAGCCTCATCGATAGAAGACTTTGCGCAACATTAGGGGGAGTGAGCACCCATGCGGTTTACTCCGTCTGCGACCTCTTACCCTGCTTGATCCGCGCAATCTCATCCATCCTCTGCGCCAGCAGCTTCTCCCGCCCCTCGTTCGTCGGCTTGTAGTATCGCCGCCCCGTCAACCCCGCCGGCAGACACTCCATATCCGCCACGCGCCCCTCCACATCATGCGCGTACTGGTACTCCTTGCCGTAGTCGAGCGACTTCATCAGCTTCGTCGGAGCGTTCCGCAGATGCAGCGGCACCGGCTCAGCCGCAGTCGCTTCAATATCGGCCTTCACCGCACCATACGCCGTATAAACCGCATTCGACTTCGGAGCCAGCGCCAGATAAACCACCGCCTGCGCCAGCGCCAACTCCCCCTCCGGATGCCCAAGAAAGTGCATCGCATCCCGCGCGCTAAGGCAAAGATTCAGAGCCTCGGGAGCGGCCAGTCCAATGTCCTCCACCGCCATGCGCACAATCCGCCGCGCACAGTACATCGGATCTTCGCCCGCCTCAAGCATCCGCCCCAGCCAATACATCGCCGCGTCCGGATCGGAATTCCTCACGCTCTTATGCAAGGCCGAGATAATGTCGTAGTGCTGCTCGCCCTTCTTGTCATACAGCAGCACACGCCGTTGCATCGCCTCTGCCGCCAGCGGCTTGGTAATCAGCTTTTGTCCGCGGCCCTCCGCCAGCTTCGCCGCCACATCCAGCGCATTCAGGGCGTTTCGCGCGTCGCCGCTCGCATAGGAAGCGATCGTAGCCAGAGCTTCATCGTCTGCTTCGACCCCTGTGGCTCCCAGCCCTCGCTCCGTATCCGCAAGTGCCCGCCTCAGCAACCCAACGACCTGATCTTCAGTCAGCGCTACGAGCGTATAGACCCTGCATCGCGACAGCAGCGCCGCATTGATCTCGAAGGAAGGATTCTCCGTCGTCGCACCGATCAGCCGGATCGTTCCTCGCTCGACATAGGGCAGAAATGCATCCTGTTGAGCCTTGTTGAATCGGTGAATCTCGTCTACAAACAGGATCGTCCTCGAACCGAAGCTCGCTGCCTTCTCCGCCTCCACCATCACGTTCTTGATCTCTTTGATTCCTGAGAGCACAGCCGAAAACTCTATAAAGCTGGCCTGCGTCATGCGAGCGATGATCTTTGCCAGCGTTGTCTTTCCCGTTCCCGGAGGTCCCCAGAAGATCATCGACGTCGGATCGTCGCCTGCAATCGCCAGCCGCAGCGGCTTGCCTATACCAAGGAGATGTTCCTGCCCCACATACTCTTCAAGCGTCCGCGGCCGCATCCTCTCAGCCAGTGGCGTCTGTCGTCCACTACCAGACGCTGGTGTGCTCATAGGCGAAGTATCAAATAAACTCATCGCGACTCCTTCTCGCGGGTGGCCCTCTGCCGAGAAGCCTCATAGAGCAGCAACGATCCAGCCACCGCGGCATTCAAACTTTCGACTGGCCCAGGGCAGGGAATCGTCACATGCGCATCGCACATATCCATCCACTCCGCTGCAATCCCGCTTCCTTCATTTCCGATGATCAACGCACAGGGGCCGGTAAATTCAGTCTCCTGCGCCGAAACCACGCCAGCATCCTGAGCCCCGACAGCGGCGAACAACTTAAGCCCTCGCTGCTTCAACGCTTCCATCTCAGATGCATCCGCGGCGACCACGGGCATGCGAAACACGCTTCCTACACTCGCTCGCAGCGCCTTCTGATTCCATGCGCTCACCGTCCCTGGCGTAGTCAGAATCCCCGTCGCTCCGAACGCTTCAGCCGACCTCACCAACGTCCCCATATTCCCTGGATCCTGCAAGCCAACCGCAACCAGGACCAGCGGAAGACCCGGACCCATTACATCTTCCAGAACACGCACCGGAGGCACCAGAAGCGCCGCTACTCCTTGCGGCGACTGCGTCTCCACGACACTTCCAAAGACATCATCACTGAGCCGCAGCACCTCCACTCCACGAGGCACGATTCTAGGCACCTCCCGGCGCTCACTTACAAAGATCGTCTTCAGCACCATCCCGCTGCGGAGTGCTTCCTGCAGCAGATGATCTCCCTCAATCGCGACCAAACCTCCGCTCAGTCGCGCATGGCCCTGAAACGCCGCTCGCAGCTGTTTCACTCTTGCGTTTGCCCTGCTTGAAACCACTATCTCCGGAATAATCATCTTCAGAAATCTTACGCCGATCCCGCCGTCACTCCCTGCGCTGTCATTGAGATGGAGAAGGCAGTATGCTAAGCTGCGAGGGCATTTTATAGACCCCGCATTTGCCACCCAGATGAACCCAGCAACCGGCACAGGAGCCAGATTTGACGGCTGAAATTCTCCGTATTCATCCCGATGAGCCAGAGTCAGAGCTCGTCGACCGCGTCGTCGCCAGCTTAAACTCCGGCAGCGTGGTCGCTCTCCCAACCGATACCTTCTATGGCCTCGCCGTGGATCCAGTGAATCTTCGCGCTGTAGATCGAATCTACGAGCTGAAGACTCGTGCTCGCCACAAGCCGCTCTCTCTTTTGATCGCCGAGGTCGCTCAAGCCTATGAGCTCGCCCGCCAGCTCGATTCTGCCTTCGATCGCCTCGCCGAAAAGTTCTGGCCCGGCCCCCTCACCATCGTCGTCAAGGCTGGCTCGAAGCTACCCCTGCGCGTGACCGCTAACACCGGCAACCTTGCTCTCCGCGTGCCCGAAGCAGCCATTCCGCGAGCGGTTGTGGCGCGTCTTGGTCTTCCCATCACAGCAACCTCAGCCAATCTCTCTGGGCTTCCCGAGTGTACGTACGCTCACGGCGTCCGCGATCAGTTTGGCGACCAGATCCCCCTCATCGTCGACGGCGGTCCTACTGCTCGCGCAACAGCGACAACTATCGTCGATCTCTCCGGCGGCGGCAACTCCTGGATGATCCTACGCGAAGGAGCTATTCCTACGCACGAGATCGCTCTTGCACTGCAGCATTAGGTGGAATGTGTGAGGCAGACCTAAGGTCTACTCTTCCTGGAAGCCATGATCACTCACGAAGTGATATCGTCCATAGCGCAGAGTAGAGTCTATGCAACTCGCTTTTACCTTTGACTGATGCCGCCTAACGCTTACACTGGCACTTCTGCCTAAGTTGCTACATTCATGATCGTCTCTTCATCCAACTTGCGTGGCCGACGCACGACTCGAGGCCTCTTCCTGCGCCGCGTGCTTGGGCTATTCCTGTTGGTCGCAACTTTCTGGAGCGTGTGGGTCTGTCAGCAGATCAACTCTGTGGCTAATCAGGATGATGCTCAGCCGGCAGATGCAATCGCAGTCTTCGGTGCCGCCGAGTACTCTGGCCATCCGTCGCCCGTTCTTCATGCTCGTCTGGATCACGCGGTCGAGCTCTACCGCAAGCAGATCGCGCCTGTCATCATCACTCTCGGCGGAGGCAGCGACAGGGATTCAGGCAACACAGAAGGCGGTGTAGGCCGTGACTATCTCCTTGCTAACGGTGTTCCGTTCGGGAACATCATCGCTGAGACACGTTCGATCGATACGGAGCAGCAAGTTCATCGCCTCGCTGCGATTGCCCATGAAAACGACTTCCATCACATTGTGGTCGTGTCGGATGGAACCCATCTCTTCCGCATTCGGGAGTTGTGCGAGGATGCGGGATTGGATGTCTACACGTCGCCTCGTCCCGCGCTTGGTCACATCAGCAACTACGACCTCGCGATGCGCTACTTCCACGAGATCCTCAGTTACACCGCGCTTCGGCTCAACCTGAATATGGGCTGGCTGCGCAGTTGGCTGGAAGGCAAACCGGAGTTCTGAGGCTGTGATGCTCAGGTTCGCGGGTTACTTCTTGCCGAAGACGTCTCCCATGCGGCGGATCTGCGCGCCGACTCCGCGCAGCTTCTCCTCGAAGTGTTCGTAGCCGCGATCGAGGTGGTAGACGCGATCGAGGATGGTCTCTCCGTCGGCGACGAGAGCGGCGAGTACGAGCGAGGCTGAGGCGCGAAGGTCCGAGCACATGACCGCGGCGGATTGCAATGGGGTTTTGCCGCGGACAGTTGCGGTGCGGCCGGAGATGGTGATGTTCGCGCCCATGCGGATGAGCTCCTGCACGTGCATGAAGCGATTTTCGAAGATGTTTTCGGTGACAGTGCTTGTGCCCTCGGCCTGGGTGGCCAGGGCCATGTACTGGGCCTGCATATCGGTGGGGAAGCCGGGGTACTCTTCGGTGGTGATGTCGGAGGCCTTGAGCTCGCCGCCGGAGCGGACGCGGACGTGATCGGTACCGACGTCGATCTTGACCCCGCACTGCTCGAGCTTGGAGATGAGGGCGCCGAGGTGTTTAGGCTCGCAGCAGTCCACGTTGAGGTCGCCGCCAGTGATGGCTCCGGCGATCAGGAAGGTTCCGGCCTCGATGCGGTCGGGGTTGATGCGGTGCCGTGCGCCGTGGAGCTTGCTTACGCCCTGGACGCGGATGGTTCCGGTTCCTGCGCCTTCGATCTTCGCGCCCATCGCGGTGAGGAGGGCCGCGAGATCGGTGACCTCGGGCTCGCGAGCGCAGTTTTCAAAGAGGGATTCTCCTTCGGCGAGGGTGGCGGCCATGAGGAGGTCTTCGGTGCCGGTGACGGTGATTTTGTCGAAGACGATATGTGCGCCTTTGAGGCGGTCGGTCCTGGCTTCGAGGTATCCGTGGTCGTAGACGATGGTGGCACCCATGGCCTCGAGTCCCTTGATGTGGAGGTCGATGGGGCGGCCGCCGATGGCGCATCCTCCGGGCATGGCGACGCGGGCGATGCCGGTGCGGGCGATGAGTGGCCCGAGGACGAGGGAGCTGGCGCGCATGGTCTTGACGATCTCGTACTTGGCGACGGGATCGGAGAGGATGGCGCACTTGATGTGGGTGCGGTGCTGGGCGCGTCCGTAGCCTAGTTCGACCTCGGCGCCCATGCTGGTGAGGAGCTTGCGCTCGGTCTCAATGTCACGGACCTGGGGGATGTTTTCGAGGATGACCTCGTCTTCGGTGAGGATGGCGGCGGCCATGCAGGGGAGGGCGGAGTTCTTGGCTCCTGAGACCTTGATGGTGCCGAGAAGGGGATTACCGCCGCGTACAACGAACTTGTCCATCGTTTCAGTTTACGGAGAATCGGCGTGGAAATGGGTGGCGGCTGTGGTTCCTGCTTTGAGGGGGTACCCCCTGGGGGTGGGTGTAGGTAAAGTTCCCCTTTTGAGCGACTTACGATTTCCACAGGCTGCAAAATATTCATTGCAGACGGGTTACGGGTAAAAATTTGTTTCTAAAGGAGATAGTGGTTTTGGGGCTTATGGAGGAGCTTTATTTTTCTTCTAATTCAATTATAGGTGGTGGGGTGTAACTCGTACGCAACGTGATTGTTGAGGATTGGCGCGGGTTTTCGTGTGGGTGGGGGTTGACAGAGTCTGGGGCGAGTTCAGAGGTGACGTTCGCGACGAGATGATTCAACGGAGTGTTTTTTGCTGGTGGGAAGCTGAACGACGATGGTAGTTAGCATGGCTGAAGGTGACGCTTCGAGAACTGTCTGCCGGAAGGATTCGATGGAGAACCGAGTGAGGCGATCTCGTGTGCTTTCTGTGCCGTAAGTGGGTGGGCGATGCTAATCTTTGGCTGAGGGTCTGCCGAGATTGGCGCTCCCTCTGTTTTTCCGGTTCAGATACTATCTACACCAATCGTCTTCAGGGACATGATGAACTTTATGCGCAGAATCTCTGCTGGGCTGATCGCACGGATGTACCTTGTCGTCGTCATCTTTGTCATGCTGGTGTACGGCATCCAAAACGCTCGCATCAAGAGCGAGTTTGCCCTGGGCGACTGGCTGATCAACTACGCGGGCGGTTTTGTGCGGCGCGGGTTGTTTGGCGAGCTTGTGCTTTTGCTGGCAGGTGCGAAGCTGTCGCCGGTGTATGTGACGCTCGGTGTGCAGCTCTGTCTGTACCTGGTGGTGTGGGGGTTTATGTGGAGAGCGGCCGGGAGATATCCGTGGCGGCTGTGGTCGATGGCGCTCTGGCTCTCCCCGGCCACGCTGGCTTTTACCGTGCTGAATCCTCCCGGCGGCTACAGGAAAGAGATTCTTCTCTTTGCGCTGATGTGCGCGACGATGATGATGATTCGCGCGGGCGTGAGGCTATTTGTGGTCAGCGTGGCGCTGACCGCGGGGATCGTCGCGATGCTGCTTTGTCACGAGGCGATGTTTCTGTTTGTTCCTTATCTGCTTGCGCCGTTCCTAATGGCGACGAAGGACGTGAAGCAGTTTGTCCGGCTGGCTGTGCTGCCGGTGGTGGTGGGTGCGGGGACATTTCTGTTTGTGGTGCAACATCCGGGGACGGTGGAACAGCGGGATGTGATCTGCACGAGCGTCGTGGATATGACGCATGCGAGGACGAACGATCTCTGTGCGGGCGGAATCGCGTCGATTGGGGCTTCCCTGGACTCCGAGCACGGAAAGGTGGTGCGGACGGCGCGGCGGTATCACTATGGATTGCTCTATGGCACAGGAGCGGTGTTGGGGTTTCTGCCGCTGGTGCTTTTATTGCGTGGCTGGGGTGGGGAGCGACGAGCAGCATGGGTGATTGGGCTGGCGGTGGTGGTGAGTTTCTGCCTGACGCTGCCGCTGTTCTATGGGGCGATCGACTGGGGGCGGTGGATCTACATCCATTTGTTCAGCGCGTTGTTGCTGGTGATGTTTGCGCGGGAGACCGAAGAGCGTGTGGTGTTGGGGGACTTTATTCCTGCCGGAGGCGTTTTGGCGGTTGTGGGGCTGCTGGTGTATAGCCTGTGCTGGACGCTGCCGTTTTATGGGGGATTCCCGGCGCGGTCGGGGTACCTGGGACTCTACAAGTATGTCCGGCATCATGGAGGGCCTGCGCCTGCATTGGATGTGCCTCCCGGGCGATAGTGTTTCGTCGCGCCTCGAGAGGAAGGAATATCTCAGGGGCTAAAGCCCCATTGTTGGCGAGGCTGAGAGACCCAAGGCTAAAGCCTTGGGCTATCTCAAAAGCAAGGCCTTAGCGCCAGTCCGTATCGATAATTCGAAGGCTGGTCTGACGACGGTCCCACTGCGCGCGGGGGCAGTCACTTCGTGACTTGTGTACCCCTTCGGTTGGTGCTCCCGCTGGTCGCAATCGAGAGTCTTCTCGGCAACCAACGGGCGGCCTCAGTGCGAAGACGGTATGGGTTAGAGTTCGAGGCGGGAGTCGTCGATGGCGAGGCGGACGTTGCCGTCGGATTTGGTGAGGCGGCGGACTGCTTCCATCTTGTCGACGTTGGCCTTGAGCATGACGACGGCGATGGGGATGGACTTGCCGGCGGATTTGATGGTGCGGATGGCGGTGTCGCGGTCGATCTCGCAGACCTTCATCAGCACGCGGATGCCGCGCTCTACGAGCTTCGCGTTCTTCATGTGCACGTTGACCATGAGGTTGTCGTAGACGTAGCCGAGCCGGGTCATGGCGCCGGTGGTGATCATGTTGAGGATCATCTTCTGGGCGGATGCGGACTTCATGCGGGTGGAGCCGGAGATGACCTCGGGGCCGACCTCAGCGACGACGGTGGTGTCGGCGACGTCGGAGAGGGGGGTGTTGAGGTTGCAGGTGATGGCGGCGGTCTTGGCTCCGCGGGCGCGGGCGTACTCGACGGCTCCGACGACGTAGGGGGTTCGTCCGCTGGCGGAGATGCCGATGACAATGTCTTTACGGGTGGGGCGGCGGCGGGCGATGTCGCGCTGGCCGATCTCGGGGGAGTCCTCGTTGACGTCGGAGGCGGAGGCGAGGGCTTTTGGTCCGCCTGCCATTATGTACTGGACTTGTGCGGGAGCGGTGGAGTAGGTTGGTGGGCACTCCGAGGCATCGAGCGAGGCGATGCGACCGCTGGAGCCGGCCCCGACGTAGATAAGCCGGCCACCGTCGCGGAGGGAGCGAGCAACGGTATCGATGACGACGGCTATCTCGGGCAGCGCTTTTTTGACAGCTGCTGCGACCTTGGAGTCCTCGTGGTTGATGATGCGGGCGATCTCGAGGGCGGACTTGGTGTCGAGTCCCTCTGAGGCGATGTTCGCGGTCTCCGTGGTGAGATCTTTGAAGTCTGCTGCGCCACGGTTTACGGGTTTTGGCGTCGGGGCCTGTTCAAGCATGGTCAGAGTAGCCATAAAGTTTCCTACAGTCCTGTTGCGGCAATTCTAGTCCTAAGCCGGTTACGTGCGTCAAGAAAGGTTTGACCCAAACGGGTTATCATGAAGGGTCGTCTCCTCGAAGTACAACAACTCCATAGAGCACTTCCAAGGCCAAACGGGCTGAGGAGGAGGGTGTTGCCGCATTCGATTGGTTTTGGGGAGTTTGGGGGGTGGGAGAGAGAAGTCTCATACATTTGCGGTCGAATGCCCATCTCAACCTGTGATATGTAAGATGCAGCCTATGTAAATTGGGTTTTCCGATGCTGGTTGCGTTGGTTGCGAGGCCACTTGGCAGGCGATGGATCGCCTGTGGAACAGCTTGCTCCATGGGTTAGATTGTTTATGAATCATTGGTCCGTCCAGATCATTGTTTCGTCTAAAGATACAGCGAGGATTCGATAAAGACGTGCAGAACGAAGTGCAGGACGGGCAGGAGCAGGAGATCGACAAGCAGCCGGCGGGAGAGCCAGTGGGGGATGGTCCGGGGCAGGGGGTTCGGCAGGAGCCGCGGCAGGGAACGATGCACTCGTGGCTGCGGGATCTGTTGGTCTCCGTGGTGGCTTCGGCGCTGATTATCGTGTTTCTGTATCAGCCGGTGCGCGTGGAGGGGACCAGCATGCTGCCGGTGCTGGAGGATCAGGACAGGCTGTTCATCAACAAGATTGCATACCGGGTGGGCGAGATTCATCGCGGGGATGTGGTGGTGTTCCTGTATCCGCACGACCATGAGAAGAGCTATATCAAGCGGGTGATCGCGCTGCCGGGGGATGAGCTGCGGATCGACCACGGGCAGGTGTATGTGAACGGCAAGGCGTTGGTGGAGAGCTACGTGCCGAAGCGGTTTGAAGACGATCGGACGCAGCCGGAGATGACGGTGCCTGAGCATGAGTACTTCGTGATGGGGGATCACCGTTCGATCTCGAGCGACAGCCGCGACTTTGGACCGGTGGAGCGGAGCCTGATCTATGGCAAGGCTGCGTTTGTGTACTGGCCGATGGATCAGGCTGGGGTGGTGCGGTAGGCTGGCGGGTTGCATCCGATAGTTCAAATATTTTGAACTAGTTTTATATTAATCCTGAAAATACAACGGTTTACATCTGTCTGGAATCACAGTATGTAGACTCTTGCGTTTAAAAATGTGTTTCAGGGGTGTTGCTATGAAGACTCGAATGAATAGCTGGATCTTTGCCCTTTGTATGTTGTTCAGCGTGGCTGCGTTCTGTAAACCGGCCGATGCGCAGGTTGTGGTCAGGGTGGGACAACAGCCTCACCACTATCATCATCGCCATCACTACCACCATCACTATCATCATCGGTAGACCGATGTGCGATATGGATTTGGATTGAGCCCTGCAGGGTGAGTCTGCGGGGCTCAGTTGCTTTAAGAGGTGGCGTTGTGGACGATCTCGGCGAAGGATTTGGGCTGGAGGCTGGCTCCGCCGACGAGGGCGCCGTCGATCTCGGGCTGGGCCATGAGGCTGGCGACGTTGTCGGGTTTGACGGAGCCGCCGTAGAGGATGCGGAGGCCGTCGGCGCAGTGTGGGCCGAGGTGGCGGGCGACTTCGGCGCGGATGATGGCGTGGGCGTCGTTGGCCTGCTGGGGGGTGGCGACGGAGCCGGTGCCGATGGCCCAGACGGGCTCGTAGGCGATGATGAGCTTGCCGCAGAGGCCGCTCTTGACGCCGTTGAGGGCGACGGCGACCTGCCAGTTGAGGACGGCTTCGGTGAGGCCGGACTCACGCTTGTCGAAGGTTTCGCCGACGCAGAGGGTGGGGATGAGGTCGTGGGCGAGGGCGGCCTTGAGCTTGAGGTTGACCATGTCGTCGGTCTCGTGGGCGTAGATGCGGCGCTCGGAGTGGCCGATGAGGACGCTGGTGCAGTCGATGCTCTCGAGCATGGTGGGCGAGGTCTGGCCGGTGTAGGGGCCCTCGTTGAGCCAGTGCATGGTCTGGGCGCCGGCGGTGATGTTGGTGCCCTTGGTGGCCTCGATGACGTAGCCGAGCGAGGACATGGTTGGGAAGATGGCGATCTCGCTGGCGGTGTGGTCCTTGACGAGGGGAAGGAACTCGGCGAGGAAGGCGAGGGACTCTTTGGGGGTCTTATACATCTTCCAGTTGGCGGCGATGACGGGCTTTCGCATGTGCGGATCAGTATTCCATGGAGATGCGGATGTGGGAAGACTGGAGGTTGCGGCGGGAGTGGTTGCGGCGGCTTGTTGGCGCATTATGATGTGTACCGCTCCCTCTCGTCAAAAGTGTGCAAAGTCTTCGAAAAAAAATGACATAGGTCCGGACCTGGGATCGGTTTGGGCCTACGTGAAAAAGCCCGGCGGGTGCCGGGCTTCCCTTTGTTCTGCTGGCTCTATTTTATCAGATGTCAATAGATGCTGTGGTAGTTATGTCTTTGACAAACCCTGAGAGGGGCATGAGATGGGAACACTAGAGGTTTCGTGAACTGGATGAAGATTCCCTGCCTGAATGTGGAGAGATGCTTATCACAATCAACGGTACCACTCTGAGACACGCTCTCCTATCGGACATGAAATGTAATTGCGGATCCGTCTCCCAACCACATGCAAACGTCATTCCATTAGTCAATAGTGTGGCGTTATGCTTAACGATAAATATGAAGTGACTACGTTTGATAGAATGGAAGTTCCTCCCTTATTGTGAGCTACTTACAAGGAAGTTGTGTTCGTGAAAAGTGCCCGTTTTGCTGAGTTTGCACTTGTATCTCTGGTTCGAGAAGTTCTATCTGCCGCCATTATCGTTTTAGCCGCCATCCACTTAGTCTTGTGCCGACTCCGTGGCGACACGCGCCTTGAACGATCCAATCCGCGACTCATGTGTATGTTTGTCCATCTGGCAGAGCGCGTGGGAAAGAAATACCAGATGGACACTGAAGAATGAGTGTCAGCCTTCACCCGCCTCAAGTCGGCTGGCCCTCCCGTTGGTCGGGATGATCATTTGTTGGTAAGGGCGGCTACGCCGGGGAGGGTTTTGCCTTCGAGGAACTCGAGGCTGGCTCCGCCGCCGGTGGAGATGTGGGTGATGCGGCTGGCGACGCCGGACTGCTGGATGGCGGCGACGGAGTCTCCACCGCCGACGATGGTGGTGGCGTCGCGGTTGCGGGCGACGGCGGCGGCGATCTCGTTGGTTCCTCGGGCGAAGGCGGGCATCTCAAAGACTCCCATGGGGCCGTTCCAGATGATGGTGCGGGCGTCGGCGATCTCGTCTTCGAAGAGGGAGATGGATTTGGGGCCGATGTCGAGGGCCATGAGGTCGTCGGGGAAGGCGCCGTGGCCGGAGAAGAGCTGGGTCTTGGCGTTGGGGGCGAACTTGTCGGCCAGGACGTGGTCGACGGGGAGGAGGAAACGGACGCCTTTTTCTTTGGCCTTGGCGAGGGTGGCTTTGGCTACGTCGATCTTGTCGGATTCGACGAGGGATTTGCCGGTGGCCTGACCCTGAGCGTTGAGGAAGGTGTAGGCCATGCCTCCGCCGATGATGATGGCGTCGGCTTTGGCGGGGCCGTCGTTGAGGAGGTTGTCGATGACGCCGATCTTGTCGGAGACCTTGGCGCCGCCGATGATGGCGACGAAGGGCTTGTCGGGTTCGGTGAGGGCTTTGCCGAGGTAGGTAAGCTCTTTTTCCATGAGCAGGCCGGCGGCGGATTGTTTGACGAAGTGGGTGATGCCTTCGGTGGAGGCGTGGGCGCGGTGGGCGCTGCCGAAGGCGTCGTTGACGTAGATGTCGCAGAGTGAGGCGAGCTTTTTGCTGAAGGCGGGATCGTTGGCCTCCTCTTCGGGATGGAAGCGGAGGTTTTCGAGCAGGAGGGGCTGGCCGGATTCGAGGTTGGCGGCCATCTCGCTGGCGACTTCGCCGATGCAGTCGGGGGAGAAGGCTACGTTTTCGTCGTCGCCGAGGACGTGGTCGAGCATGGTGCGGAGGTGATCGACGAGGGGACGAAGGCTCATGGCGGCGACGGGTTTGCCTTTGGGGCGGCCGAGGTGGGAGCAGAGGATGACTTTGGCTTTGTGGCGGAGGGCGTACTCGATGGTGGGGAGGGTCTCGCGGATGCGGGTGTCGTCGGTGATGATGCCGTCTTTGAGAGGAACGTTGAAGTCGACGCGGATGAGAACGCGCTTGTCGGTGAGGTCGAGATCGCGGATGGAGAGCTTTGTCACTGTAGTTCCTCTGATGTGGATTGGGACAGGATTCACCCGATCGACAGGGTAAGAATATCGTTTGGAAGAGGGTTGCGCGAGGAGCGTGCGGCTCAGGTGCTCGGTTGCAGGGGGTGGTTGCGAGCGATGAGTTGGGAGCGGCTCTCGATGACGGATTTCCTCGGCTCCGATTGTAACGGCAAAAGCTCTCAGGGGATGTAGGCTTCGGCTTCGATCTCGATGCGCCATGCGGGGTCGAGCAGGGCGGCGATGACGACCATGGTGGCGGCGGGACGGATGATGCCGAAGAACTTGCCGTGGATGCGGCCTGCGGCCTCCCAGTCTTCTGGCTGAGTAAGGTACATGCGGGTGCGGTAGACATGTTCGATGGAGCTGCCTGCGTTGGTGAGCGCGGCGGCGATGAGGGTGAGGCACTGCTCGGTCTGTTCGGCGATGCCTGCGGTGTCGGCTCCGACGGGGCCTGTGCCGGAGACGTGGACGTGATTGCCGATGCGCACGGCGCGCGAGAAGCCGATGATGGGCTCGAAGGGGCTGGTACCGGGGATGTTCGTGCGCTGGGTCATGTTAGTTGAGATGCTAGTGCGTTCGGGCCTTGTGGGGAAGAGGTGTGTGCCGGACGAATGGACGTGCCGTGATGAGGATTTGTTTCGCTGGCTAAACGCGGATTCGGTGGTATCGACTTGTAGAGGGATGCGGGCCTGTTCGGATGTGGTGCGAGATGAGGAGAGAGCATTGGCACGTTGAGTGTAGTGCAGGTCCTTCGACTGCGCCTCTCGCGATGAAACTGCGCCTCTCGCGATGAAACTGCGAGAGGCTTCGCTCAGGATGACGCTTTCTATCCATCTATCTCAGATGCTCACGATGAGGCTTTCTATCTCCATCCCATTACTTCCGCTCAGGACGACTTCTATATCCATCCATCACATCATCACAGATGCTCAGGCTGGATGTCGATACTGCCTGATTGATTGCTGATTACTTGATGACCTGGAGTTTGGTCAGCTCGTCGTTGAGCCTGGCGTCAAGTTGCTCTTCGGTCTCGGTGCCCTTGGGGTCGTTGCTCCAAAGCTGTTTGCGGGTGAGGGCGTTGACGATGAAGACGTCGTTATGGATGCTGCCGTCCTTGTCTCCGGGAAAGCTCTGGCGCAGGACGAAGATGCAGGTGTCGAGCGAGGGCGAGTAGTAGGTCTCGTCGAGGTAGGGGCCGTTGGGCAGGTTGTCCCATTTGCCGCTGGTGGAGAGGCGCGCGCACTGCATGCGTTTGTTAAAGGTGCTGCTGGCCTGTTCGTCGTGAGACCTGTGATTGCAGCCTGCGAGGAGGGTTACGAGAACGAGTAGAACGGGTGCGCGCATGAGATCTCCACTGAGGAATGTGATGCTGATTCTTTTGACGGCTTGGCACTTGTAAAAGTCGACATGGGCATGGCGAGTCGATACGGGCATGGCGTATTGGTTCGTATGCCTGATGGTGATTCTACCTCTGACAGTGAAAAGCCCTCCGCGCGGTCTGGGTTTTACCAGGCTGCGGCGGAGGGCTGTGGTGGGTGCGTAGGCTAGGCGAGCGACTCGCCCATGGTGCGCATTTGGAGTTCGATGATGCGGGAGCCAGGGGACTGGGTGCAGGCGAGGAGAATGGCCTGGGCTACGTCTTCGGGCTCGAGCATATCGCTTGCGGCGACGCCTTCGACGGTGCGTCCGGTGCCGATGGCGAACTCGGTCTTGACGCCTCCGGGGCAGATGACGCCGACCTTGATGCCCTTGGTGCGGAGCTCGCGGTCGAGGGCCTGGGCGAAGCCGACCTGGGCGAACTTTGTGGCGCAGTAGACGGCCTCGTTGGCGAAGCCGTAGACGCCGGCCATGGACGAGATCATGAGGATGGTGCCGGAGCCGCGCTCGATCATGTGAGGGACGGCGTAGTGAGAGAATAGGAAGGTGGTGCGGATGTTGGTGTCGACCATGGTGGTGTAGTCGGCGAGGCTGGTGTCGGCGAGGTTCTTGTAGATGCCCATGCCGACGTTGTTGATGAGGATGTCGAGCGCTCCGTAGGCTTTGATGGCGGCGGCGACGGAGTCTTTGGCGACCTGCTCTTCTCGGGCGTCGCCGGGGATGGTGGTGACGCTGGCTGCGCCTTTCTCTTTGGCGAGCTTGGTGAGTTCGTCGAGGCGGTCTTTGCGGCGGGCGGTGAGGACGAGGTTGGCGCCCTCTTCTGCGAGCGCGAGGGCTGCGTACCAGCCGATGCCTGCGCTTGCGCCAGTGATGAGGGCGGTTTTACCGGTGAGCTTGTTGGCCATGTTGAGTTTTCTCCTTGTGGGTTAGCAGATGTGGTTAGCAATAGGATTTGTTTGCGTCTCGAAAAAACCGCAGAGAGTAAGGGTATATGGCGGAGGGGAGTTTTGTCAGGGGAGGGATTTGGGATGGGGTGTTAGCTGGTCTTTGGGGCCGGCAGCTTGAGTTTGTCGCGGAGGGTTGCGTTTTCGGCTTCGAGTTTTGCGAGCTTCTTTTGGAAGGAGGCGAGGGTGGGCTGCAGCTCCTGGAGGGTGTAGCGGGGGGTGATGTGCTGCGGACAGTTCCAATCGAAGGCTTCGACGTGGATGAGGATGACTCGCTCGATGACGGCGGTCTTGTCGGCTGTCTTGAAGTCTGCGATGAGTGCGGGTGTTTGAGGATCGTGCTCGTGGATCTCGACGCGGCCGAGGATCTTGAGGCGGGTCTGGTTGGGGTAGTCCATGAAGAAGAGGGCGACGCGGGCGTCGTGGTCGAAGTTGCCTAGGCTGATGTATTGCTTATTGCCGCGGAGATCCGCGAAGCCGATGAGGGAGGGTTCGATGATGTGGACGAAGCCGGCGGGGCCTCCACGATGCTGGATGTAGGGCCAGCCGGTCTCGCTGACGGAGGACATGTAGAAGCTGTCGCGGAGGGAGATGAAGGTCTGCTCCTCGGGGCCGAGGGCGTTACCGGAGGAGGAGCGTTCGGCGAGGCGCTCGTACTGGGCGCGGCTGCCGTGTTCTTCCTGATGCTGCTTGACGAGTGGGGTGAAGGCTAGTTCGTGAAAACGACGACTCATAGGGCGTGCTCGATCCGGGCAGGTGGACTCGCTGCCTGAGATATAGATTCCGCGATGATGCGAACGGATGCAGAGACGCCCGGTGAGGGCCATGATGCTGACCGCTCGCCGGGCGCTGTGGTGCGAAAGACTGGGCGGTTTAGAGACCCTTCTTCTCGAGGAAGAGGATGAGGTCCTTGACGCGGTTGGAGTAGCCCCACTCGTTGTCGTACCAGCTGATGACCTTGGCTGTGTTGCCTATGACCTTGGTCAGCTTAGAGTCGAAGATGGAGGAGAGCGGGTTGCCGCGGAAGTCGGCGCTGACGAGCTCTTCCTCCGTGTAGCCAAGATAGCCCTTCATTGGACCGGCATCGGCGGCGGACTTAATTGCGGCGTTGATGCTGTCGACCGTGATGGGCTTTTCGGAGACGAAGGTGAGGTCGACGACAGAGACAGTGGGGGTCGGGACGCGGATGGAGAAGCCGTCGAGCTTGCCGGCCATCTCGGGGATGACGAGCTTGAGGGCCTTGGCGGCACCGGTGCTGGTGGGGACCATGGAGAGCGTAGCGGCGCGGGCGCGGCGGAGATCCTTGTGCGGCGCATCGAGCACGACCTGGTCATTGGTGTAGCTGTGGATGGTGTTCATGATGCCGTTGACGATGCCGAAGGTGTCGTTGAGCACCTTGACGACGGGGGCGAGGCAGTTGGTGGTGCAGCTCGCATTGGAGATGATGTTGTGCTTGGAGGCGTCGTACTTGCCCTCGTTGACGCCGAGGACGAGGGTGATGTCCTCGTTGGTGGCCGGGGCGGAGATGATCACCTTCTTGACGGTGGTGCCGAGGTGGGCCTTGGCCTTCTCGGCGTCGGTGAAGAAGCCGGTGGATTCGACGACGATCTGGGCGCCGACGGAGGCCCAGTCGAGCTTGGAGGGGTCGCGCTCGGCGAAGACTTTGATCTGTTTGCCGTCTACGGCGATGAAATCGGCACCGTGGGTAATCTCGTTTTTGAGATTGCCGAGGATGGAGTCGTACTTGAGCAGATGGGCAAGGGTGGCGGGGGTGGTGAGGTCGTTGACGGCGACGAATTCGACGTCGGGATTGCCGAGAGCGGTGCGGAATACATTGCGTCCGATGCGGCCGAAGCCGTTGATGCCTACCTTTACTGCCATGAGATTGATTGCTCCTATCGTATTGCTGCGGTGGGGGTTAATGCTGCTCAACCGGGAGACAGCGTGGCGCACGCGGCGTCACCCCATCCAAGCGGGATGCTACCACCGGGGCTGATGCGGCGCAAATCGGCGCGGCAGGGTTGCTGCCGTGTGTGGAGGTGCGTGCGTTGGTGCTCCGGTGGCTAGAAGTTGAAGAACTTTTCGCGGAGGGCGCCTTCGTACTCTTTTTTTGCTGCCCTAGCTTTTTGGCGCACGTCTTCTTCGCGGAAGTGGGCTGCTTCCCACTGGTCGATCTCGGCTTCGGAGTGGTTGACTGAGGCGAGAGCTTCTTCGGCGCGGATAGCGGAGATCCACTGTTCGACGGCGGTCTTGTAGGCGGTCTGGAGCTGGTCCAGTGTGGATATTTCTATGGCCATGATTCACCTCGTCTGGCGCGACGTTAGCGGAGCCAGATGAATGGACGATGTATGCAGCATCGAAAAGCTGAGAAGGGTTGAATCGGAAGATGCGGGGTGTCGCTGGAGGTGCGGGGATTTGCGGGGGGCTTCCGCGCTGTGTTACAAGCGTCGTATGCGCGAATTGCGCGAATGGATAAGCGAAAAGATGAGACGACGCCCTAGACGTGGACCGAATGATTCGGAGTCCACGGGGAAGAGTGGGCAGGAGTTGCCCTCAAACCAGCTCGCACCCCTGAGACCTACGTACCCGGAGGCTCTGCCGGTGCATGTGGATGTGCCGCAGAGTGCCGCGGAGAGACATTCTGAACCGGTTGCCGAGGCTGCGGTGACGCCGCCTGCTGCGCCCATTGCTGCTGAGGCTCTTGTTGCGCCGCCTGCTGAGGCTCCTTCGGAGCCGCGGATGGTGATCGAGACACAGCCTGAGTCGCTGGGGACGCCGCCTGCCGAACCTACGGCGCTGAAGTCGCCTAAGGGATACGTGGTGCTCACGATCGGTCTGCCGGGGTCGGGGAAGACGACCTGGTACAAGCGCCGGGGCGTGACGCCGCTGTCGAGCGATCTGCTGCGGTCGCTGTTGTTTGACGACATTACGGAGCAGCGCTACCAAGGGCTGGTGTTCTCTACGCTGCGGAGCTTGCTGCGGGCGCGTTTGATCGCCAAGATGCCCTGGAACTATGTGGATGCGACGAACCTGTCGCCGCATGAGCGCAGGCAGTGGATCAAGATGGCCAAGAGCTTTGGCTATGAGGTGCAGGCGGTGTTCTTCGACGTGCCGCTGGCGGTGTGCATGGAGCGCAACTCCAAGCGTGACCGGCAGGTGACCGACGAGGTGATGCAGAAGATGGCAGAGCGCCTGAAGCCGCCTACGTTCAAAGAAGGCTTCGAGAAGATCACGGTGGTGCGGGTGAAGGGTCATCCGGGTGCTGCGGGCGAGCCGTCCGCTGTGGAGCCGGAGCCTGAGGTCGCAGGCTAGAAGCGAAAGACAAGTTAGAGTAGGGAACATGCCCACGGTTGGCGTTGAGTTCGCGAAGGTGAGCTACACGGTGACTGGTGGGCGTGTTTTGTTGCGCGATATCTCGCTGCTGCTGGAGGCGGGGACGACGACGGCGCTGCTGGGGCGGAGTGGGTCCGGCAAGACGACGCTGCTGCGGATGGTGAATGGGCTGGTGAGACCGACCTCGGGTGAGGTGCTGGTGGGGGGACGGTCTGCGTCCGGGGGAGATGAGGTGGCGCTGCGGCGGGGGATTGGGTATGTGATCCAGGAGACGGGGCTGTTTCCGCATATGACGGTGGAGCGGAATGCGGCGATGGCGCTGGAGTTGGCGGGGCGGACGAAGGATGAGCAGGCGGCGCGGGCGCGGGAGGTGATGGCGCTGGCTGGGCTTGAGTATGAGGAGTTTCGGGCGCGGTATCCGTGGCAGCTCTCTGGTGGGCAGAGGCAGCGAGTGGGGCTGGCGAGGGCGCTGGCGATGGATCCGGGGGTGTTGCTGATGGATGAGCCGTTTGGGGCGCTCGATCCGCTGACGCGGGCGGAGATGCAGACGATGTTGCGGGACCTGCTGGCGAAGGTGGGCAAGACAGTTCTGCTGGTGACGCACAACCTGGACGAGGCGCTGTATCTGGCGAGGAGGGTGGTGTTTCTTGAGCAGGGATCGGTGGTGGCGGATCTCGCGGCAGGTGAGGTTTTAGGGTCGAAGAACCCTCATGTAAGAGATTATGTTTCGGCTGTACATCGTGTGGTGCCGGCATGATGAGTTTCTTTCAGTCTTATGGATGGGAGATTGGGCGGCTGACGTTCGAGCATCTGTGGCTGACGCTTTCGGCGATGCTGCTGGCGGCGGGGATTGGGCTACCGCTGGGGATTCTGCTGACGCGGAGGCGGGGGCTGGCGGGGCCGGTGATTGGTTTTGCGAATGTGTTGCAGACGGTGCCTAGCCTGGCGTTGTTTGGGCTGTTGCTGCCGGTGCCATGGCTGGGGGAGAATGCGGCACGGCTGGCGATTCTGGCGCTTACGGGATATGCGCTGCTACCGATTTTGAGGAATACGTATGCGGGGATCCAGAGTGTGGATCCGGCGCTGATCGATGTCGCTAATGCTATGGGAATGAGTGGTATACAACGGCTTTTGAAGGTGGAGCTTCCGCTTGCGGCTAGTGTGATTCTGGCTGGGCTGCGGACGGCTACGGTGACTTGCGTGGGGGTGGCTACGATTGCGGCGGCGATTGGCGCGGGCGGGTTGGGGGAGCTGATCTTTCGCGGTGTGGCGAGTGTGGATAACGGGCTAGTTCTGGCGGGGGCGATTCCGGCGGCGCTGTTGGCGTTGGTCGCGGATGCGGGGCTTGGTCTGCTGGAGCGGCGGCTGGCGGTGAAGCGGGTATGAGATACCCCCCATCCCCACGGAAAGTGGGTAAAGTATTCGAAGTAGATACTTTATGTCCGGACTTTGGGTCGGACTTGAGACTGGGCTTCGGTGGGTGGAGTGGGATGGGGTCTGGTTTCAGGGGTGGGTCTTGTCAAGTGAGAGGGAGGGTGTTGCGGGGGCTTTTGGGGGCTCTGGTGGCCTGTGGATTTCTTTTGATGGTGGGGTGTGCGCCGCCGCGGTCGTCTAGGATCACGATCGGGGCGAAGAACTTTACCGAGCAGGTGGTGCTGGGGGAGCTGGTGGCGCAGGAGATTGAGGCGGTGAGCGGGCAGGCGGTGGATCGGCGGTTCTATCTGGCGGGGAGCTATCTGTGCCAGCAGGCGCTGGTGAGCGGGCGGATCGACGGATATGTGGAGTACACGGGGACGGCGCTGACGGCGATCTTGAAGCAGCCTCTGCCGCCGGTGGGGCAGCGGGATGAGGCGAGTGTGTTTCGGACGGTGAGTACGCTGTACGCTTCGCGGTACCGGGTGAAGGTGGAGCCGGGGCTGGGATTTCAGGATACGTTTGCGATGGTGATTCGGGGGGAGGATGCGCGGCGGCTGGGGTTGAAGACGATCTCGGACTCGGTGAAGGTTGCGCCGCAGTGGAGGCTGGGGGTGGGGTATGAGTTTCAGCAGAGGCCGGATGGGCTGCACGGGCTGGAGGCTGCGTATGGGCTGAAGTTCGACGGAGACCCGCGGACGATGGATCTGGGGTTGCTGTATCGGGCGCTGGGGAGCAGCCAGGTGGATATGGTGGCGGGGAACTCGACCGATGGGCCGATACGGGCGATGGGGTTTGTGGTGCTGGAGGATGATCGGCACTACTTTCCGCCGTATGAGGCGGTGCCGCTGATCAGGGAGGATTCGTTGCGGAGGCATCCGGAGATTCAGACGGCGATGGATCGGCTGGCGGGGAGGGTGAGCGCGGATGAGGTGCGGGGGATGAACTACGCGGTGGATGGAGAGCATCGGGCGGTGGGGGATGTGGTGAGGGAGTTTCGGCGGGGGAAGGGTTTGTGAAGGGGCTGGAGCTAGCGTAACGACCCATTCAAAGGCTGTGTCCTGCCGGACGGGCCGCCTGCTCGGCGAGAGGTCACTTCGTGACTCGTGTACTCCTTCGGTTGGTGCTCCCGCTGGTCGCAATCGAGAATCTTGTCGCCAACCAACGGGCGGCTCATGGCGAAGCCGGTATACACGTCACGAAGTGATCGCTGCCCGCGCAGGGCGCCCGCGCGGTCTCGCATAGGGGGTCGAGTTTGGTGTTCCGATCCGGAGTGTGGGGATTGGGTTGGTGGGGGGAAGATGGCTTCAGTTGGTGAGTTTGACGACTGGAGAGTGTGATGAGTGAGTTGAAGATGATTGCGATTGCGAGTGAGCTGGCGGAGCAGGTACGGGTGACGAGGGTGTCGCCGGGGTATGGGCATCCGGTGACGGCGAAGGTGGCGACGGGGCTTGGGCCTTGCAGGCACTGTCTGCAGCCGTTTGCTGTGGGTGAGGAGATAAGGCTGCTGTTTACGCTGAATCCGTTTGATGGTGTGGCGGGGATTCCGCAGCCGGGGCCGGTGTTCGTTCACGAAGAGGCTTGTGAGAGGTATGCGGAGGAGGCGGGTTATCCGGTGGAGTTGGTTGGGCTGGGTGCGCTGCTGGACGGTTATGATGCGGATCAGATGATTCGGCGACGGCTGGTGGTTGAGAAGGACCGGTCGCCGGAGGCTTCGTTGCGCGAGATGATGGAGGATGATGCGGTGGAGTATGTGATGGTGAGGGATCCGAACGCGGGATGTTTTCGGATGCGTGTGGAGCGGAGGAGTAATGGTTGAGCCGTGGCTGCGGGGGACGTTGACGGAGGTGGATGCGGTGCGGCGGCAGGTGCTGCATGCGCTGGAGCTGGCGGCGGAGGATGTGGATCGATGGTGCGCGGGGCTGAGTGATGCGGAGATGAATGCGCGGCCGTTTGGGTTGGCGCCGGTGGCGTTTCATCTGCGGCATATTGCGCGGAGTTTGGACCGGCTGCTGACTTATGCGGAGGGGAGGGCGCTGGATGGGGCGCAGATGGATGCGCTTGCCAGTGAGCTGGCGGGTGGGGCGGTGGCGGAGGAGGTGCTGGCTGAGGTGCTGGCCGGGTTGGGTGAGGCGCAGAGGCGGGTGAGGATGATCTCGGCGGCGAGGTATGAGGAGGCGCGCGGGGTGGGACGGGCGATGCTGCCGAGTACGGTGGGCGGACTGCTGGTGCACTGCGCGGAACATACGCAGAGGCACGTGGGGCAGGCGGTGACGACAGCTAACGTGGTGACAGGGCTGCGGCAACTTTGAACTGCATCGCACGGAGACGAGGCCAGAGGGTTGCTTCTTCGAAGACGGGTTGAGTGTCTGCCTCTTCCTCTTCGAGGGCATCGGCTGCCGGGTAGACGAGGTAGATGTGTTCGAAGATGAGGACAGAGACGACAGCGTAGTAGGGCAGGAGTTCGCTGAAGATTCTGCCTTCGATGATGACTCCTTGATAGAACATCAGCGCGACCCAGAGAGGAACGATAGGGAAGATGTTTCGCAGGAGGCCGTCGTCGATCTTGCGCCAGGAGAGCAGCGCGAAGTGAAGCGTGAAGGCGAAGAGGGAGAGTAGCTGGTCCCAGTCTTTGGGCGAGAAGAGGAGACGGATGTTGTAGAAGATGCGGGGGAAGTCCTCTGACCTGTCGTTGTGCGGGTAGCGGCCGTTGATGAAGTGCATCATGGCGAACCACATCAGGACGAGCGCGGTGGTGGTGAGGGCGGTCTTGATCCAGACTCGGTGGGGCTGGCAGGAGAATTTTGCACGATAGCGTCCCGCAAGCAGAAGGACGGGAGCCCACATGAGGGTGGTCTCGCGGTTCAGGGTGGCGATGGGGAAGAGGATAAAGAGCATCCAGATTTTATTGCGCTGGATGAGATAGATGCCGAGGGTGAAGAAGAACATGCTGAGCATGTCGTAGGGGAAGATGAAGTTGGACTCGTAACGGAAGCCGGCGGTGAAGACGTAGAGGACGAGCATGAGGGCGGATGGCGCCCAGCGGAGTCTGCCGGAGTGGGTGGCGCGGTCGTAGATGCGGGTGGCGAGGAAGCCGCAGCCGAGGAGCGAGAGGAAGTCGATGACGACCAAGCCGATTTTTACAGGCTGGGCGAGCACGAAGCTCCTGGTCTTTGCGAAGTGCTGGACGGCGGGAGAGTGGTCGAAGGCGCGCAGGAGGGGGATGAGCAGCGCACGCTTCTGGAACGGGAGGCGTTCGTGACCGCTGAGCCACTGGCTGAGATCGATGTAGGGGGTGGTGTTGACGAAGCCCGCATGGACGACGTACAGAGCGGCGATGGCGAAGGAGCAGATGTAAAGTACAAACCTGCCGGGCCGGGTGCGGGGTGGGAAGACTGTTCTCAATTGATTCTCCAGTCCCGGCTCATCCGGGTGAACGACTCTGCGACATGGAGCGAGGCAAAAAACTACTACTCGGAACGGAGCAAAAGCGCGTGGCCGAGGCCGGGCAGACCGTCTTCTACGGTCACTTCAGTGGGGACGACTTCACGAGAACTGCGTGGACCGTAGACGAACTTGTCTTTCCAGCTCATAGCGGGTAGCTCGATGAAGCGGTAGGCGAGCATGGCCAGAAGCAGGGTGAAGGCGAATGCGGCGGAGATCATAAGAGCCTCGGAGAGAACGTGAGGCAGATAGCGGTCCAGCTTGCCGGCGAAGACCTGGGTGAAGGTGTGAGCGTAGAGCAGATGGAAGAGATACAAGGCATAAGTAAGGCGGCCGAAGCGGCAGATGAGGTTGCCGCTGCAGACGCGCTGGACGATCGATCCGGGATGAAGCGCGAGGATGACGAAGGCGGTGCCGATGAGGTTCATCATCGGGATGGAGAAGGCGACGCCGAAGTAGTCGGTGGTGAGGCCGGTGCCACGGACGATAGTGAGGGCGATCATGATTCCCCAGGCGACGGGAATGAGAATGCGCGAGACTTTGGCCAGCCTCTCCCAAAGGCCGACGCGCCCGTGATAGACGGCCAGGATGGCGCCGATGATGATCGCATCCACGCGGGTGGTGGTGTAGAAGTAGGCTCCGTCGTAGGGAAGGTGCGTCAGCGGCCAGGCCAGGCGGAAGAGAAAGCAGAAGGCGATGACGCCGTAACTTACACGGAGGAGCAGCTTTTCGGTGGGGATCATCCAGATGATGAGCGGCCAGACGAGGTAGAACTGTTCTTCGACCGCAAGCGACCAGAGATGCACCATCGTGACGTGGCTCAGGACGTAGCGGCTAAAGTTCCAACCGATGTGAGAGAAGTTTTGCAGGTCGACGAGGTACAGCAGGTGCGCCGGCTGCAGAGGCCAGTGCCGCAACAGACCGAAGAGACCGATCGGCAGGATGGTGAGGTAGTACAGCGGAAAGATGCGTACAGCGCGTCTGAGATAAAAGACACGGAAGTAGCCTTCGCGCTCGCGAGTGTAGAGGAGGATGCGTGTGATCAGAAAGCCAGAGAGAACGAAGAAGATGGGAACGAGAAACCAGGCGGTGTTCTGCAAGAGGTAGAGGGGGTAGAGCGCCAGATGGGACGGGCGCTTGTAGACCTCTGTGTAATGGATGAGGAAGATGAGTAGAAACGCGTAGCCGCGTATGCCTTCCAGCGACGGGAAGTACTCTCTCGAAGATTTACCCATTCTTACCTTCCATGGTGCTCAGCGTTGGAAGACGGTAATACGTCAAAAGAAGATCAGGACGGTGCTTTTTTTAGCCGTTCAACCTTTTCAGACGGGCTCTGCGATGAAGTTACCATGCAATTGATTACTTTTGGCACGATTACTGCGAAAGTTGTATCAGGAATTGGCTTTTAGCTGCTCTGTTGCGTGATAGCACCCTCTCACAACGGTGACGCGACTGATCGTTGAGTTCTGGGTTTATCTCTTTGAGGATGTTCACGATGCGGAGTTTTACCGAGACAGGAACCGGGGTTAGCAGGGTAATGATTGGGTTGGCTGGGTGGTTGATGGCTGGATCGCTGTTCGTGGGAATTATGGCGGCACAACAGCCTGCGCCGGCTCCGGCGGCTGATGGGGGGCAGAGCTCTCTGCAGTTGCAGCGGCGGGATGAGGGTGTGACCACGCTGAAGACGGCAGCGCGACTGGTGCTGCTGGATGTGGTGGTGACTAACGGCAAGGGCAGGCCGGTTAAGGGGTTGAAGGCATCGGACTTTACGCTGATGGAAGATGGCGTGCCGCAGATGGTGTCCGGCTTTCAGGAGCACCAGCCGTTGAGTCCGGAGGAGATTGCGAGGGCGAAGGCTGCGTTGGTGATGCCGCCGAATCACTTTACGAACTACGATCCGGAGGCGAACGACACGGGAGCGATCACGGTGTTTCTGCTGGATGCGCTGGATACGCCGGTGCAGGCGCAGATGTATCTGCGGGAGCAGATGATCGCGTATATGAAGACGGTGCCTCCGGGGACGAGGATCGCGATCTTTCAGATGGACACGCAGATGCACATGATCCAAGGGGTGACGTCGGACCCGGAGGTGCTGCGGCAGGTGGTGAACGGCAAGCGGGATCAGGCGGTGATCTCGCCGTTGCTGGGAGGGCCGGCGGCGCCGGGGTATGTGCGGGAGCGGATGCGGCAGGATTTTTTGACGCAGGGGATGCAGACGCTGGCGCACTATCTTGCGCCGTTTCCGGGGAGGAAGAACCTGATCTGGTTTACGGGGAGCGTGCCGGTGACGGTGTATGGGCCGGGGTTCGGGGTGCCGTTTCCGGATATCAGCAGCTTCATCGACGACTTCAGCAAGACGACGGATGTGCTGACGCTGAGCAGGATCGCGGTGTATCCGGTGGACTCGCGCGGGTTGCAGACCGGGCCGGTGGGACGAGGCGGCATTGGACGATTTGAGACGAGGCAGTTCTATCAGCATGGGGATCTGGACGATGTGGCCGAGGCTACGGGTGGGCGTGCGTTCTACAACACGAATGGGTTGAAGGAGGCGATTGCGGAGGTGGTGGATACGGGATCGAACTACTACACGCTGTCGTATACGCCGGCGAATCATACGTGGGACGGCGGGTATCGCAAGCTGCAGGTGAAGGTGCAGGGAGAGTCTGGGATGAAGCTGGAGTATCGCAGGGGATACTATGCGCGGAACAATGAGGCGGCGGAGAGCAGGCATATTGCGGAGTTGGAGAGTCCGCGCAGATTGCTGCCGGGACAGCCGGTGCGTGCGCGGCAGTCGCATACGATGGAGGCGGCGATGAAGATGGGCGCGGGACCGGTGCGAGATATTGTGTTTGTGGCACGGGTGACGGCGCCACAGGAGACAACGAAGCTGAAGGGTGATGAGCCGTTAGCGAAGGGCGATTATCTGGACAAGAGTTTCAGGAAGGATGCGCTGCGGGAGTACAAGGTTCACTACTCGGTGAGCGCGCAGGAGATGCGATTGATGCCGACGCCGGATATGAACTATCACGGGCGCGTGGAGTTTGTAGAGGTGGTGTATGACGACAAGGGCGAGGTGGTGAACTCGAAGAGTACGATGGCGCAGCTGGATCTGGATGGGGCGTCGTACGGACAGATGATGCAGGCGGGGTTTGGGAGCGATCAGACGATTGTGATTCCGGCGAAGGGGAGTTTTTTCCTGCGGCTGGGGGTACACGATCTGTCGGGCGATAAGGCTGGGTCGCTGGAGATTGCGGTGGATCAGATCAAGCTTGGGGCGGTGGGGAGCGCTGTGGCAGCGCGGCCTTAGGTTGCGCTATCGCGGCGGTGGTGGAGTGGGTTGGTTGGCGACGAAGTTCGCTTGTTCAAGCTGGTATCGCCGGAAACGGATGTGATAGATGATTACGGCCGCGACCAGAACGAGTATGCCTGCGACGAATAGGACCACTGTGCCGAAGACCATTCCGATGAAGCCTACGACCGCGATGTAGTCTTTGGTGTCGGGCGGACTGCTGGGATGGGCTGGCGTGGAGCGAAAGAAGAAGATCCAGCCTACGGCAGTCGCGGACCACAGAATACCGGTAGCGATCGGCGCCCAGTTGCCGAAGCCTGGTTGGCGTGAGGTGATTCCTGGCAATTGGGCGCTCACACTTGTTTTGTACTAGCTGACGAGGTGACCCATCTTTTCGCGCTTGGTCTGGAGGTAGCGCTCGTTGGTGGGTTCGCTGGGGACTTCGGCGGAGATGCGCTCGACGACTCCAATGCCTGCGAGTTCGAGTGCTTCCACTTTTTCGGGGTTGTTGGTGATGAGGCGGACGCTGGTAACGCCGAGATGTTTGAGGACCTGGGCGGGTAGCTCGAAGTGGCGGCAGTCGGCTTCGTAGCCGAGTTCGAGGTTGGCCTCGATGGTGTCGAGTCCCTTGTCCTGAAGCTCGTAGGCGCGGAGCTTGGCCATGAGGCCGATGCCGCGGCCCTCCTGCTGCTCGTAGAGCATGATGCCTGCGCCGGCGGCGGTGATGGTGGACATGGCGAGTTCGAACTGCTGGCGGCAGTCGCAGCGCAGAGAGTGGAAGACGTCGCCGGTGAGGCACTGGGAGTGGATGCGGACGATGGGCGGAGCGGAGAGGATGTCGCCCATGACGAGGGCCACGGCGGATTCGATGCGGATGCCGGGAGCGGGGAGGTTGTCGTTGCAGGGGAGCGGATTTTCGATGATGCCTTCGAAGCCGAGGATGCGGAAGTGGCCCCAGCGGGTGGGGAAGTCGGCGTCGGCTACCTTGGTGACACTTGCAAACGGCATGGTGTGATTATACGTTTCGGTGCTCATCATGATTAGATTCTGCCAGTAAGTGTTCGATGCATGATGTCATTGGATTGTCAGATGATTGTCCTGCCGGACGGGCCCACTGCTCGTGGGGAGGTCACTTCGTGACTTTTGTACCTTGCCGTGGTGGGGTGATGGCTTGGGGCCTCGCGTTGCTGGGCGGAGGATGATGATCCACGCGGGGCGTAAAGTAGTGTTGTGAACCAGATCGATTCCAAGCTGATTCTAATTACGCTGCTGGTGGAGCTGGGCGTTGCAGCGGCTGTGTCGACCTCGCTGACCCGGTCGATACGCTTCAAGAATCTACTGCTGACCGCGCGCCGGACGCCACGGCAGACGGTGTGGCTGGTCGCGATGATCTGCTTTCCGCTGATACTGGGCGTGTGGGTTCGGACGATGGTGCCGAACTTTCTGGCGGCCGATCTTTCGTTCGAGACGACGATCCTGCTGGGCATCCTGGTGGGACCGATCGCGGCGATGGCCGGGGGAGCGGCGCTGGCGGTGCCGGCTGTGCTGCACCACGAGTACATGACGCTGCCGATCAATCTGCTGGTGGCTGCGATTGCGGGAGCGTTCGGGCGATTCGCCGATCCGGAGGATGTGTGGTCGTTCTCGCCGATGATCGACTTGAGCATCTATCGGTGGGTGACGAGGAATCTGCGCAGGCCGCAGTTGGACCGGCAGATCATGCTGCTGCTGCTGGTGTCGTCGATGCAGTTCGGCACGAGCATGCTGGGGAAGCTGTTTCCGCGGTACTTCTTCGAGCTGCACTCGAGCGAGTGGTGGGTGGAGTTGCTGATCTGTGCGACGGCGCCGGTTATTGTGGGAGTTCCGCTGAAGATCTGGAACGCGATTCGCGTGGAACGGAAGCTGGAGGAGCAGGGAAGGCTGCTGCTGGAGGCGAGGTTGGATGCGTTGCAACGGCAGATCAATCCTCATTTTTTATTCAATACGCTGAACTCGATTACGTCGCTGGTGCGTTCGCAGCCGGAGCTGGCGCGGGAGATGATCGTGAAGCTGGCGAATATTCTGCGTGTGCTGCTGAAGGATCGCGAGGCATTTTTGCCGCTGCGCGATGAGCTGCGATTTACGGATGACTATCTGGATATCGAGGTGGTGCGGTTCGGCGACAAGCTGAAGGTGGTGAAGGAGATTGCGGACGATACGCTGGATATCGTAGTGCCGGGGATGCTGCTGCAGCCGCTGATCGAGAACAGCATCAAGCATGGACTGGAGCCGAGGATCAGCGGTGGAACGGTGACGCTGCGGAGCAGGATTACAGAGGAGGGACGGCTGCTGGTGGAGGTGGAGGACGATGGCGTGGGGATGCCTCCGGAGCGTGATGGCATCTCGCCGGTGAGTGGATTATTGCGGCCAGGGACAGGCATCGGTATGCGGAATGTGCGCGAGCGGATGGAAGTGCTGTACGGTCGTCTGGCGCAGGTGGAGATTAATAGCAGGCCGGGGCGGGGAACGAAGGTGACGATCCTGATGCCGATTCTGGATGCGGACGCCGAGGCATGGGGGCCGATCGGCGGTGCGGGCGAGGCGATCGGTCACTTTGTCGAGGATGCGCTGCGGGCGATGACGCGGTCGTAGTACTCCTCGTAGAGCGGGATGACGCGGGAGGCGCAGAAGTTGTCCTGCGCGGTCTTGCGGCCGGCGCGGGACATGGCTTCGAGGCGAGGCTGGTCGAGAAGCAGAGAGATGGCGGCGGCTGACATGGACTCGATGTCGCCGACTTCGAAGAGCAGGCCGTTGTGTCCGTCCTGGATGAGTTCGGATACGCCACCGACGCGGGTGCCGATGGTGGGGACGCTGCAGGCCATGGCTTCGAGTGCGGCGAGGCCGAAGGACTCCATCTCGCTGGGCATGAGCATGAGATCGGCGAGGGGAAGAAGCTCGTTGACGTTGTCCTGCTTGCCGATGAAGTGGATGCGGTCCTGCACGTTGTGTTCGCGGGCGAGGTACTCGGCTACGCTGCGGTCGGGGCCGTCGCCGATGAGGAGAAGGCGCGCGGGCATGGCCTTGGCGACGCGGGCGAAGACTTTGACGACGTCCTGAACGCGCTTGACGGGGCGGAAGTTCGACAGGTGGACGAGCAGGCGTTCGTTTGGTTCGGCGAAGCGTGAGCGCATGGAGGCGACCCGTGCGGGGTCGCGCAGGTAGACGTCGCAGTTGACGAAGTTACGGATGACCTCAATCTCGGAGGTGATGCCGAAGGCCTCGCGGGTGCGGTCGCGAAGATAGCTGGAGATGCTGGTGACGCCGTCGGACTGCTCGATGCCGAACTTGGTGATGGTGAGGTAGGAGCGGTCGAGGCCGACGAGGGTGATGTCGGTGCCGTGGAGCGTGGTGATGAAGGGAAGGTGGATGTTGCGGGTTGCGAGCATCTGCCGCGCGAGCAAGGCGCTGACGGAGTGGGGGATGGCGTAGTGGACGTGGAGTATATCGAGCGAGTAGAACTCGGCGACCTCGGCCATGCGGGTGGCGAGTGCGAGGTCGTAGGGCGGGTGTTCGAAGAGGGGATAGTTGGAGGCGACGACTTCGTGGAAGAAGATGTTGTCTTCGCGTCCGGTGAGGCGGAAGGGCTGCGAGTAGGTGATGAAGTGAATCTGGTGACCGCGGGCGGCGAGTTCGATGCCGAGCTCCGTGGCGACGACGCCGCTGCCGCCGTAGGTGGGATAACAGGTGATGCCGATCTTCATAGGGTTCCTGATGGTGCGTTCGTTCTCGTAGGGTGAGACGGATGCGACATGTGATTAGACTCGCTCGTCGGCGTGCGCGATTGTGAATTGATGTGCATCGTGTGTTCCGTTTGCTTCGGTGTTCGAGCTGAGGCTTCCATAGTGGATGAGATGCGGCGCGTTTGGATGCAGGGTGATGGCGGGAAGTTCGGCGAGCAGTGCGTTGCGCTCGATGTCGCGATGGGTGCGGAGGCGGGTGGTGACGCGGTCGAGATCGGCATCGTTGTAGCCGGGGTGGCAGCAGAGCTCGAAGGTGCCATTGGCGGGGAGGGCGTGGAGGAGCTGGCGGAGGGTGGGTGCGTCGAGATGGCCGGTGGCTGAGACGCCGATGGTGCCGTCGGTGGTGAGGACGCGGGCGCTGCGGATCTGAGGTTGACGCTCGAAGCGTGTGTGGAGCGTGCTGAGGAGTTTAACCTGCATGCGGCGGAGGCGATTGCCGTGGCCGAGGGCGAGGCTCCAGGGCTGTTCGAAGGGATTGCGGATGGCGGGGATCCCGTGTTGTTCGGCGAGTTGCAGGAGCGGGCGGGTGACGGTGGGGAAGAGGTGCGAGTGTTTGTGGGTGTCGAGGTGGGTGATGCGGATGCCGGCGCGCTGGAGCCGTTGGATCTGTGCGGCGGCTTCGCGGGTGATGTCGTCCTCGTTGATGCGGCCGCGCAGGAGTGCTTGAACGAAGTCGATGAGAGAGGGGCGGAGGGTTTTGCCGTCGGGGCCGAGGAGCGTGGGGATGGTTTGCGGATCGGAGGCGGGGACGCCGTCGGTGAGGATGACGTGGCAGCCTACGCCGAGGGTGGGGCTGGCGTGGGCGATGGCGACTGCGTCGTCGAAGGCTGGGCCGGTGGCCATGAGGGTGGCGGAGGTGAGGGCGTTGGCCTGATGAAGCTCTGCGATGGCGCGATTGATGCCGGGGGTGAGGCCGAAGTCGTCCGCGTTGATGATGAGTCGGGCAGCCATAGGTGTCGCTTGCGAGTAGTTTGCGTTAGCCTTTGAAGATTCGATCAGGATTGCGTGGAAGAGAAAAAGATCGTGATCGCAGCTTCTGCATCCATTGCTTCTGCATCCATTATCGCAGCGATGTTTTATTTGCAGCGACTGGGAGCGGCTGAAAATATTCGCGAGCGCTTGGCTATTCTTTAGCTGTGGTTGATTAGAGAGATGAGGGTAGGGACGATGCGAACGACGAAGAGACAGGTCCAGGTGGAACACATCACGATTGAGAGCGATGCGCCTTATGCCGCGGTGAAGAATCGTCTGGAGCGTGAGGTTAAACAGCTTGATGAGAGTTATCGTGTGTTGCTGAGGGAGCATAAGATTGATGAGCTGCGCGCGCGGCTGGTGGAGGGTGCGAGTCCGCATGGGCTGATGATTCACTATCGGGCGGTGCATGGGGATTGGCTTGCGCTGGTGGGGTCGCAGCGAAATGGCGTGGTCTATCACATTGGAAATGTAATGTCGGCGACGCAGATGACACAGCACGCCTTTGGTGCGGGCTTGTATGCGCCGCTTCGGCTGGCCGTGTATGAGACCGCAAGTGGAGGTACTGCGTTTGAGTACGATCGGCCTACGACGCTACTGAGTCAGTTCCAGGATGCGCAGATTGATGCAGTGGCGAAGAGCCTGGATGAGAGGCTCCTCGCCTTGATTACTGCGATTACGTCGGAGATTGGAAGCGTTGCAAAGATTTAGTTAGGGATGGACGTGGAGGGTTGCCTTCAGTGGCGTGTCGCTGGAGGAGGGACCGGCCATCACTTTGTAGTCTCCGGGGAGTAGCTGCCAGGCGTTGCTGGCGGTGTCGAAGATGGTGAGCGAGAGCGGGTGCAGCGTGAGGGTGACGTCCTTCGATTCGCCGGGTGCGAGCTTCACGCGCTGCCATGCGGAGAGGCGCTGGTAGCTCTCGTTGGCGGCTCCGGGAAGCGCAACGTAGACCTGTGCGATCTCGGTGCCCTCGCGTGAGCCGGTGTTGCGCACGGTGAAGTGAACGGTGCGCTGAGCGTCGTCGACGGTGAGGCCGGAGTACGCATAGGTGGTGTAGGAGAGACCGAAGCCGAAGGGAAAGAGCGGCTCCTTGTTGGTCGCTTCAAACCATTTGTAACCGACTTTAGCTCCTTCGGTGTAGGTGAGATCGAAGGCCTTGACGTGGTGGTCGTGCGCCGATGCCGCAGGGCTTACGCCTTCGAGGCCGGGAACGACGGGGTGCGGCAGTTGGGCGTCGTCTTTGGCGAAGGTGACGGGCAGTTTTCCGGAGGGGTTGACGTCGCCGAAGAGGATGTTCGCGAGCGCCTGCGCTCCGCCGATGCCGGGATACCACATCTCGACGACGCCTTTGACGTGCTGGATCCACGGCATGCTGACGGGGCCGCCGCTCTCGAGGACGACGATGGTGTTGGGATTTGCGGCGGCGACGGCTTCGACGAGCGCGTTCTGGTCGCCGGGGAGTGCGAGGCTTGCGGCGTCGTGGCCTTCGCTCATGGGCTGGTTGACGAAGACGAGCGCGACGGTGGAGGACTTTGCGAGCTTCGCGGCGGCGGCGGTGTCGGTGCCGTCAGCGTAGGTGACGGTGGCTGTGGGTGACTTGGCCTGAATATTTTTGAGCGGCGAAGAAGGGAAGTATATGACCTCGTTCCAATGCGATCCGCCGGGGCGTGGATTGGCTGCGTTGCCGCCGGGCGAGTCGACCTGAGCGGAGCCGCCGCCGGAGAGGACGCCTACGTCTGCGTGCGATCCGATGAGGGCGATGGAGGGTGTGGAGGTCTTGAGGGGGAGGATGCCGCCGGTGTTCTTCAGCAGGACGATGCTCTCTTCGGCGATGTGTTGGGCATCGTCGCGTCCGCGGAAGGGATCGACGACGGTGCGGACGGGCGGCTGATCGATGACGCCTGCGGCGAACATGCTGCGCAGGATGCGATGGACCATGTCGTCGAGACGCGCGGTAGGAACTTGTCCTTCCTGGACAGCTTTTTTGAGCGGCTCGCTGAAGAAGTTATCATCGCCGGGCATGTCCTGGTCGAGGCCGTTCAGCGCTGCCTTGACGGTGCTGTGCGTGCCGCTCCAGTCCGAGACGACCCAGCCTTTGAACTTGAAGTCTTTCTTTAGGAGCTGGTTGAGGAGATAGTCGTTCTCGCAGGAGTGGTCGCCGTTGACGAGATTGTAGGAGCACATGACGGCGGAGGGGTCGGCGATGCCGATGGAGACTTCGAAGGCGAGCAGATCAGACTCGCGCATGGCTTTCTTATCGAGTAGAACGTTGACGACGTTGCGGCCTGTCTCCTGATCGTTCATGGCGTAGTGCTTGATGTCGTTCATAACGTGCTGCGAGAAGACGCCCTTCTCGAGGTTGCCGGTCATGGTGCCTGCGAGGATGGGGTCTTCGCCGGCGTACTCGAAGTTGCGTCCGTTGCGCGGCTCGCGGGTGATGTTGACGCCGCCGCCGATGGTCATGTTGAAGCCCTGCTGGCGCAGCTCGCGTCCGATGACCTGTCCGTAGAGCTGGGCCGACTCGGGATCCCAACTGGAGGCGGCGCCGAGCGTGGACGGCAGAAGCGTTGCATAGCGCGACTGATAGGCGGCCATGCGGATGCCGACGGCGGAGTCGGCGAGATCGATGCCGGGGATGCCGAGACGCGGGATGCCGACCATGTAGCCTGCGCCGAAGTTCGAGCCTGCGGGGATGGGTGCGCCCTCGCGAAGGACGCCCCAGCCGGCGCCGTGGACCATCTGAATCTTTTCATCGAGCGTCAGCTGGCCGAGCACCATGTTGGCGCGTTCGTCGGGCGCGAGGGATTTATTCATCCATGGCATCTTCGTGAGATCGGGTGCGGTCTGCGCGTGTGCGGGGGTACAGCAGAGAGAGGCTGCGATGAGGGAGGCGGCGATCGATGCCATGATCGATGAAGAGAGTGAAGACAAAAAAGATAGGCCCTTGTACGGCGTTTGCATTGACATCGGTGCTCCTTCAGATTGTTTGCGGTCGAACGGCGGCTGCAGTCATCGCGTAGGAAGACTGCAGGACGGTCAAAACTTGGTTTCGAAGTCGCATCGAGTCTATCCGAACTAAATCGGTATAGGTAAGGGAGAGATGCACTTTTCTGACGCTCTGCCGTAGATGGCTATGGTTGCTGGGAGTGAGTGACTCAGGTTTCGAGGTGGCTACTTTGCGAAGAGCTGGCTGATGTCTGCGAAGGCCTTGAACTCGAGCGCGTTGCCTGCGGGATCGAGAAAGAACATCGTCGCCTGCTCGCCGACTTCGCCTTGGAAGCGAACGTAGGGCTCGATGACGAAGTGGATGCCTGCGCTGCGAAGACGATCTGCCAGCGCCTGCCATGTATCCATCGGGAGGATGACGCCGAAGTGCGGGACGGGGACGTCGTGACCGTCGACGGGATTGTGATGCGCCTTTGCACTGTCGCTGGAGGAAGGCTTCAAGTGCGCGACGATCTGATGGCCGAAGAGATCGAAGTCGATCCACTGGGCGGAACTGCGGCCCTCCGCGCAGCCGAGGGTGGTTCCGTAGAACGTGCGGGCGGCGTCGAGGTCGTCGACGGGGAAGGCGATGTGAAACGGGGTTAGCGGCACGGCGGTCTCCTGAGCTTCATCATACGATGCGAGACAGAGAGACCGCCTGCAAGACCGCCTACGCGGCGGGCGGTCACTTCGTGACTTTCATACCGCTTGCGTGGGCCTCCCGTTGGTCGGCAGGAAAGATTTATCCAGCGACCAACGGGAGTTGCGACCGGAGGGGTATACACGTCATGAAGTGACCGCTGCCCGCGTAGGGCAAACCTAGCGGCGATAGTAGGACTGGTCGTAGCCGCGAAGATAGGAGCTGCGGAAGGCATCGCGATATGGGCCGTAGGGACCCATCGCAGGATCGTAGCCAGGAGTGTCGTGGAAGCTGCGATCGCGCTGAGGATGATGGCCGACCCTGTTGTAGGCATCGCGTGCGCCAGCCTCCGAACCAGCGCGGAATCCGGCGCTGTCTGCTCGAGCGATCAATGGAGGAACGCTGTAGCCAGGAGGCGGCGGACCAGCCGGTACATAATAGGTGTGAGAGGCGCAGCCAGCGGTCAGAAGGCAGACCGCCGCAGTAAGAGGAAGTGCAATACGGGAGAGTTTCATAGCGTCCTTACAATTCGAATAAGTGCGCCTGAAGTAGCGCGCGTTCGAATAGGTAAACGCTTAAAACGGAGAGATGTTGTCGTCGCGATGCACTTCGCGAGAGCTCATTTTTTTTATTCCTGTTCGGTGGGCAGACGAACGACAAACTCCGTATCTCCGGGTTCAGAGCTGAACCGGATGGTGCCGTTGTACTGATCCACAATGCGCTGGACGATGCCTAATCCAATTCCTGTGCCTACGCCGACCGGTTTTGTCGTAAAGAAGGGATCGAAGATCTGGGCCTGGCTCTCCAGTGGAATGCCGCTGCCGTTGTCGGCGATGCGAATGCAGATGTCTTTGTGTGGATGAGCAGGATCTGCAGCTGAGTCTTCCGCCCATGTGCGCACACTGATCTTTCCATTCTGGGGAACTGCGTCGATTGCGTTGTCGAGAAGGTTCGTCCAGATCTGGTTCAGTCCCGTGCATTCGCTATGCAGAGGGGGAAGATTGGCGGCGAAGTTTTTCTCCACAGTAATCTCCTTCTCTCTCATCTTGTGAGCGAGGATCACCATCGTTGCATGAATGCTGTCGTTGACGTCGATCGTCTGTCTCTGCCCCTTGCCTTCGTAGGCGTAAGACTTCACGGCATGGACCAGATCGGTGACTCGGCCGATGCTTTCCTCGATGGTGCCCACCAGTTGCATGCTTGAGACCATCGCCTCGAGCCAGTTCAACGCGTCAGAGAGCATCGTGCCATCGAAGTCCTGGCGGACGCACTCAAGCTGTTCAGAGTCCATGCCGATCGATGCGAGAGTGGGAGCCATCCTCCATGCATTTTCGACGTGGGCTGAATCCATCCATTCCGCCAGCGTCTCTTCCGCATCGCTCTGTTCCAGCGAATTCATCATCAGCGGCTTCTTGGCCGACAGGGCCTGTTTTTGCAGATTGTAGATGCACAGCTTTTGCTCGCGGGTGAGTTCGTACTCGCTCCAACTTAAGGTGAGCTCATGCATTCGTGTCAGGTTTTCGCGAAGCTGAGAAGCAGCACGGCGCGCCGCGGAGCCGGGGTTGTTCAGCTCATGCATCAGGCCGGCAGCAAGCGTGCCCAGCGAAGCCATCTTCTCCTGCTGTACCGTCATGCTCTGCATCTTTTGCAGGCGTTGCGTCATGTTTCCTAGAATGGCCTTGCGTACATCCGGGCAGCTTGTCATCAGGCTCCAGAACTGCTCTTCGTCGAGCTGTAGAAGACGGCTCGATTGAGAAGCAAAGATATTAGCTGCGTTCGGAATGTTGGCGAGTAGAGGCAACTCGCCAAAGGTGTTTCCTGCCTCGATCTTGGCCACAGCTAGATCGGTTCCGTCGCCCAGAGCATGGTTGACGCTGAGCTCTCCCTCAAGCAGGATCCAGAAAAAATGTGCGCCCTCGCCCTGGCGAACCAGAACCTCGTCCTTTTCGATGCGAAGCTCCTGCACGCCCTCCACGCAGTACAACTCGTCATCCTTAAGCGACGACAGCAGGGGAACTTTGCGGAGCTGCGCAAACAGTTCTTGGTTCATCTTTTCCACGACGTGGCTTTGGACGGTCTGGGTTTGGTCACTCATTGCGTTATGGTTTTACTGCCTTTCAAAGCGTAGCTAGATACTGGTGCACAAACTGGATGGCGATGGAGCCCTCGCCCACTGCGGAAGCGCATCGCTTGACAGAGTTGAAGCGGACATCGCCCGCGACGAAGATTCCCGGCACGCTGGTCTCGAGCAGGTACGGGTCGCGATCGAGCTTCCAGGAGGCAGGCGACTTTGCCTTCAGGTCCGGGCCGGCGAGGATGAATCCCTTGTTGTCGCGGCAGAGCTCTGAGGGGAGCCAGTCGGTCTTGGGCGCTGCGCCGATGAAGATGAACAGGGAACCGGCCGGGCGACGCTCCTCACCGTTCGGCGTCGTCAGCGTCAAGCACTCCAGGTGGGTATCACCCGCCATGCCGACGACCTCGGTGCAGGTCTCGACGGTGATGTTCGGCGTCGCTTCGATCTGGTCGATCAGGTACTTCGACATGCTGCTCTCAAGCGATTTGCCGCGTACCAGCATGTGGACCTTATCGGCATAGCGCGAGAAGTGCATCGCAGCCTGACCGGCGGAGTTTGCGCCGCCGACGATATAGACAGCCTCTTCCTTGCACGACATGGCCTCGGTGAGCGCTGCGCCGTAGTAGACGCCCGCACCGCTGAGCTTGTCGGCGCCGGGAACGTCGAGCTTGCAGTAGTCCACGCCGGTTGCGATCAGGCAGACGTGGCAGGTGACCTCCTGGCCGCCCTCCATCTGGATGATGCGGTACTGGTTTTCGCTGCGGATGTTGGAGACGCGCTGGGTCAGGAACTCGGCACCGAGGCGGTTGGCCTGGAGGTAGGCGCGTTTGGCCAGCTCTTCGCCGCTGAGACCTTCGGGGAAGCCGAGGTAGTTCTCGATCTTCGAGCTTGATCCAGCCTGTCCGCCGGGCGCGGCTGCCTCGACCACCAGGGTGCGCAGGCCCTCCGATGCGCCGTACACGCCTGCTGCCAGCCCGGCCGGTCCTGCACCGATGACGACGACGTCGTAGAACTCCTGCTGGGCCTGGGTGCGCAGGCCGACCTTCTTAGCGATCTCGGTGGAGGTCGGCTGGACAAGCGCGGTGCCGTCTCCGAAGAGGATGACGGGCAGCTTGGTGTCGTCGATCCCTTTCTCTTTCAGGAGATCCAGGGCGTCCGGCGTCGTCTCGGGGTTCAGCCACTGGTAGGGGATACGGTTGCGCGAGAGGAAGTCGCGGACGGCGTGATCGGTCGCCGACCAACGGACGCCTACGACGCGAATACCTTCGAATGGGGGCTTGTAGCCCTGCTTCCAACTCTCCAGCAGATCGTCCAGGATGGGATAGAGCTTCTCTTCGGGCGGATCCCAGGGCTTGTTGAGGTAGTAGTGAATCTTCGCGGAGTTGATGGCGCGAATGGCCGCTTCGGTGTCGGCGTAGGCGGTCAGCAGGACGCGCTTGGCGTTGGGATAGATGGCCAGTGCCTGCTGCAGGAAGTCGACCCCGGTCATACCCGGCATGCGTTGGTCGGAGAGCAGCAGGGCCACCACGTCCTTGCGCTCCTGCAGCTGGCGGCAGATGTCGAGCGCCGCTCCACCCGAAGCCGCCCGGACGATGCGGTAGTCCTGGCCGTAGTGACGGCGGAGGTCCTGGACCACTGCTTCCAGTACGCTGGTGTCGTCGTCGATGGCTAGTAAAACTGGTTTAGGCATATCCCTTTATACTTTGTGACAACCCGCCCGCAAAGGACCCGGCAATTTGATTGTTTGGGAAGGCTCCAGGGTTCAGAAGGTTTCGTACCATATATTCGGACGCCGATACTCCCCCACGGCCACGACAGTACCATCGGGAACTAAATTGTCCGAATTGTAGACACTGCCTCGTTTACGCGGCAATCCACCGATATAGCCATTGTGGGGCGAAAAAATCCCCCAGGAGACCACAGAACCGATGAATCGACTTATCCTGGCCGACAATCAGGCGATCTTTCGCGCAGGCGCTGCCAGAGTTCTTGCGCTGGAGGACGATATGCGGATTGCGGCGCAGTGCGACGACGGAACCAAGCTGTATGCCGCCATTGAGAGCCTGCGGGGCTCCATTCTGCTGGTCTCGTCGAGTCTGCGGCTGGATCTGGCGGATGTGCTGGCGAGGACGCGGACGGCGGCAAGCCGCATCGTTCTGGTGCTGGAGAACACGGAACAGCTTCCGGGTGAGATCGTCTTGCGGCTGGACGGCGTAGTCAGCCGCAACGTCACGGGGAGCGTTCTGGTGGACTGCATCCGGCGCGTGGCCCATGGAGAGCGCTTTGTGCAGCGCGCCAACGTCACCACCATGCAGGCCTCGGATAACGTAGGCGCGCGTGTGCGTGACCGGCTGACTCCAAAGGAGATGCAGATCGTGGCGCTGATTGTGCAGGGGTGCAAGAACAAGGATATCGCGCAGCAACTGGGCACCAAGGAGCAGGTGATCAAGAACTACCTGCGCAGCATCTACGACAAGACCGGCGTCTCCGACCGGCTGGAGCTTGCTCTCTTCACGATCCACCACCGCGTCCTAGCAGAGGCGGCGGCGAAGGCGGGACGCATGATCGAGATGAAGGGCGTGCCTACGGCGCAAACTGCTTAGAGGCAAAGCGCCTGCGCGACGTGCGCCCACTTCGTGGGGTGTATACCGCTTTGCGTGGGCCTCCCGTTGGTCGTCGGAAAAATCTTTCAGGCGACCAACGGGAGCAGCAACCGGAGGGGTATACAAGTCACGAAGTGACCTCCCCACGAGCAGTGGGCCGGCCGGCCAATCTTTACATCCCCATCTGTTCGGACTGCTTCTCCTGCGCCGGAGTCGAGTGGCCGATCTTCTCAGCAATGCTCTTCGCCTGCGTGAAGAGCAGCAGATAGTCGGGGCCGCCCGCCTTGGAGTCGGTTCCGCTCATGTTGAAGCCGCCGAACGGATGCGCTCCCACCATCGCGCCGGTGCACTTGCGGTTGAAGTAGAGATTGCCGACGTGAAACTCCTCGCGTGCCCGGTCCAGCTTCTCGCGTGAGTTGGAGTAGATCGCCCCGGTGAGGCCGTACTCGGTGTTGTTGGCGATGGCGAGCGCGTCGTCGAAGCTCTGCGACTTGATCACGGCGAGCACAGGTCCGAAAATCTCTTCGAGTGCAATGCGAGCCGTGGGAGCGACGTCCGCGATGACCGTAGGCGCGATGTAGAAGCCGCCTTCCGGAGTTTCGATGGCGTGGCCGCCGTTGAGCACGGTGCCTTCACTCTTGCCGATCTCGATGTACGCGAGCGCCTTGCGATAGGCCTTGTCGCTGATCACAGGGCCGCCGTAGAAGTTCTCCGCAGGGTCGCCAGTCTTGATCTTCGCCACGCGCTCCTGCAGCCGGTCGCAGAAGAGATCGTAGATGCTCTCCGCAACGATGGCGCGAGAACACGCCGAGCACTTCTGGCCGTTGAAGCCAAACGCGCTGACGGCGACGCCCTCGACTGCTGCATCCAGGTCGCAGTCCGCCTCGACGATGATCGAGTCCTTGCCACCCATCTCGAGGATGGTGCGCTTGATGAAGATCTGTCCCGGCTGCGTCTTCGCGGCGCGCTCGTGAATCTCCAGGCCGACGGCCTTCGAGCCGGTGAATGCGATAAACCGCGTCTGCGGATGCGCGACCACCTCGCTGCCGAACTCAGGACCTTCGCCCGGACAGAAGTTGACCACGCCGTCCGGCAGTCCGGCTTCTTCCAGCAGTTCCATAAACTTTGCCGCGATGGTCGGGGCATCGACAGAGGGCTTCAGAATCACGACGTTGCCGCAGACGATCGACGCGGCCGTCATGCCGGCCATGATCGCGAAAGGGAAGTTCCACGGCGGAATCACCGCGCCTACGCCCAACGGGATGTAGCGCAGCTGGTTGCGCTCGCCGGGGAACTGGATCGGCGTCTTCGCCTCATCCAGCCGCAGCGCCTCGCGTCCGTAGAACTCCAGAAAGTCGATGGTCTCGCCTACGTCCGCGTCGGCCTCACCCCAGTTCTTGCCGACCTCGACGGTGAGCCACGCGCAGAACTCGAAGCTGCGTTCTCGGATCAGTGAGGCGACGCGAAACAACAGCTCGGCGCGCTGCTTCACCGGGACTCTGCTCCAGCTTGCGAAGGCAGTCTGCGCGGCGTGCATCGCGTCTTCCACGTGCTCTGCGGATGCGCGCTGGTGGACGCCGATCGCTTGGGCCGGGCGAGCCGGGTTCACCGACACGATCTTTTCTTTCGTCTTGAGATGCTTGCCGCCGATGATGATGTCGTACTCGCGGCCCAGCTGGCTCTGGACGACGGCGAGTGCGTCCTGCATGCGCCGCTTGTTCTCGGGCTGCGAAAAGTCCACGAAGGGTTCATTCGTATAGGCGGGGCGCGGCACAGACGCTGGGAGGGGAGGGGCGAGATTTACAGTAGCCATAAAGAGGTCGATTCTAGCGGGAGCACTTTGGTCTCGTCGCTTTGTGAGATGAAGACATGAAAGAGAGGACAATCCTCAACAGTTAGACGAATTTATTGTATGAGATGATTCCTCGCCCGCAAACTATTCCACCTCAGTCAGTTGCTCGGTCGCCTTCGACATCTTCGCGGTTCGGTCGAGCTTGTCCCAGTTGAATGGTTTGCCGTCGATGGCGCGCTTGACGGTCTTCAATAGGACGACCGAAAACACCTGCCGGTAGGTAAACCGCTGAATCCAGATGTGGAAGAGGAGCCAGCCGTCGCCCTTGCTTGCAGGATGCTTTCGCTCCAGCGCGAAGGCCAGTGCGGAGGCCACGAAGTCGATGATCAGGAAGGCCGCAAAGAACGCCAGCAGCTTGTAGAAGCTGTCCGTCGATGCGGTCTCCGGGTGGAAGTGCTTGTCGATCGCATAGTGGATCACCCCGCCGACGAACATCAGGTCGATCAGCGGCGAGACCAGCGGAAGCACGATCTGGAAGATGACGATATTCGGTAGCGCGAACAGGCCCATGGCGCGGCGCTTGCTGATCGCGCCCTTGTGCTTGAAGACCGCTTGAAGAATGCCGAAAGACCAGCGGAATCTCTGCCGCATCAGACCGTCCGCGTTGACCGGCGCCTCGGTGAAGGCCAGCGCCTGATCCTCATAGATCACGCAGTATCCCTGCTCCAGCAGGTTCATCGTGAGGTCGGCATCTTCGGCCACGGTGTTGGTGTGATAGCCACCGCCTGCGCGAACCGCAGAGGTCCGCCACGCTCCGATTGCGCCCGGAACCACCATCACAACGTCGAAGAGATCCAGTGCGCGCCGCTCGAAGTTCTGACTCGTGATGTACTCAAGCGCCTGCCAGCGCGTCCACAGATTCACCCGGTTGCCAACCTTCGCGTTCCCCGCGACCGCACCGATTCTCGGATTCGCGAAGTGGGGCACGAGGTTTGCAATCGCATCGTGCGCGATGACGCCGTCCGCGTCGATGCCGACGTAGATCTCCTCGTCGATGCGTTCGAGCGCGTAGTTCAGCGCATCGGCCTTGCCGCCGTTCGGCTTGCTCAACACCGTCAGCCGTCCCGACGCGATGTCCGCCGGGTACGCCTCGCGCGCCACGTCGAAGGTGTTGTCGGTCGAGCCGTCGTCGATCACGATAATGCGGATGTTCTTGTACGTCGACATCATCACGGACCGGATCGTCCGCACGATCACCTTCTCCTCGTTGTAAGAGGGAATCAGTACGGCAACCCGTGGCTGATACTCCGGCGTCGCATAGTTTTTCCTCTTGCGGAAGCGGTCGATGATGGCGAAGATTCCGATGATGATCAGCCGCGCGCTCATCAGCACGTCGCCGACGAAGAAGACCGCGACCACAAAGTAGTGGAAGAAGCTGTAGAAGAAGAAGGTGATCGAGTCTGCGCGTGCCTGCCAGCGCTGGTGCGGCGTCAGCGGAGGCATCACTTCGGCGCGTGTCTTGCCCACTAGCTCTGACACCGGAACGATCTCGTACCCATGCGCCTTCAGAGCCTGGATCAGCACCGGAAGCGCGGCGATGGTGGCCGAGCGGTCGCCTCCGCCATCGTGCAGCAGAATGACGGACCCCTTGTTCCACGGATGCGTGTCCATCTGAGCGATCGTCTCGAAGACCCCGTCGGTGATCTCCTTCGGAGTCTTGCGCGGATGCTCGTCCCAGTCGTTGGTGTCAATCTTGTTGCCGATGATGACGTAGCCGAGCCCTTGAATTCGTGCCACCGGCGCGGCCTGATCGTTGGTATCAGGTTCCTGGTCGATAGAGTAAGGCGGACGGAAGTAGAGCGGCTGCACCCCAAGCTTCGAGGCAAAGAGGCGCTCCGTCAGGTTCAGCTCCAGGTCGACCTGGCGGTTTGAAATTTCGCTGATGTCCGGGTGCGACCAGGTGTGATTGCCGATCTCGTTGCCTTCGCGATAGACGCGCTGCATGACCCCGACGTAGTCCTCGGCTATCTCGCCAATCATGAAGAACGTACCGTGCACGCCGTACTGCTTCAGGATGTCGAGGATCTTCGGCGTCCACTCAGGATCGGGTCCGTCGTCAAACGTCAGCGCCACCTTCTTCGGGTGGTAACCGTACTGCTCCACCGTGTACGATAGCGGAAACGACTGCATCGACTCCTGCGTAATCTCGCGGTACTCCGCCGGCACGGAGTCGTCGTCGTCCATGGTCACGACACGCTCGCCGGTCTGCGGAGGACGTGTCACTCGCAGAATGTCGCCCTCGCCCTCTGTATCTACGTCGTAGCCGGGCTCAACCTGCGCCAGATCTTTCACGGGATCGGCGTGCAGCGGAGTGTCCCAGATCTTCCACAACGAGTTATCTTCCTGGCCCAGCCGCCAGAGCGCGTACGTCTGAATCCCCAGCATGCGCGCCGCACGCATCTCGTTCAGCGCGGTCACCGCATCCAGAAACCAGATCTGGTGGCGCTCGTGCGCGTCCACGTCGTCGTAGGCGAAGTGAACGTTCAGCGAGTCGTCGTCGAGATCGATCTGGGAATCGGAGTCCACGGCTGCCTGCCATGCCTCCTGGGTCGACATATCGTGCGACGAGATCACCTTGGTCGGCTGTGGCTTGCGCTTCGATCCCTTCCTACCTGTCTCGGCATCCGGCAGCGACGTCGTCCAGTCGTAACCGTAGTTGCCGATCGAGCAGATGATCTTTTCCTTCGGCACCTTCTTCAGGACGTTCTTCAGGTTGTCGACGAACCAGTCCTGAGATGCGATGGGTCCCGGGTCGCCCTCGTTCTGATGCTCGTCGTAGTTCATCAACAATAGACCGTCGGAGTGGTCGGCAATAAACTTCAGGTCCCAGTCGTCGTCGCCTACGGGGGTGTTCACGTACAGGCGCAGATTCCGCGGATGGAAGTCACTATAGAGCGCTGCAATTAGCGCATTCAGCCCAGGCTGCGCAGCGGTTGGAATCTCTTCGAGATCGAGCGAGAGTCCGCGATAGCTGGGATTGCCTGCTAGAAACTTATCCATCTGCTGAAGGAACGTGGCCCGTGCCTGCGGGTTGGAGAGGAACTCTCCTATCTGCGGCATCCACAGACCCTTCGTCGGACTGTAGTTGTTCACCAGCGGGAACACGTCGAGGTTCACATGATTGGACGCGATGGTACGGGCGACCTTACCTTCGCGGTCTACTTGGTGGACGCCGGCCGAGTCCACCACCGGGTATGGCCGGTTGTCGGGTGTGTACGCGGTCAGCTTACCGTCGGGCGTGACAACGTGGAGCCACTCCGGAAACAGCAGGTCGACCTGGCTGATGTGCTGCTTCAGCGACGAGTAGCTCGCCGGATCGTCCTCAACGTAGTACGCCGCGCGCAGGCCTTCACCCTGGTTCAGGGGGACGTCGCCCGGCTTCACATCGGTCTTGCGGTGCGCGGAGCGGCGAAGCTTGGAACCCCTCAGAAACGCCGTGGACTGACTCGCCAGCGCCTTGTAGTTCCGCTTCGGCGACTGCAGAAACAGCTCCGGCAGCGGCTTCATCCGCAGCAGGCCGATGACGAAGACGGTCCCCAAAAGCAGCCCCGCGAGTGCGAGTAGGTCGAAGATTCGGCGCAGCCGCTTCCAGCGCTTGCGTTGTGGATCGTAGAAGACTTGTTTGTTCATCAAAAGGAGGCCAGGCGCATGCGGTAAGTCTCATCGTATGCAGCACGATGGTTTGAGTCAACGCAACGACGAACATGCAACGTCAGACACTCTGCCATTGCTTCAGTATGATGCAGAGACATGATCCCAGGACGTCTGAGAACAGGTCTCGCCGCCGCATCGGCTCTCGCGGCTGGGCTCCTGCTGCGCCTCTGGTTTGTGACACATGCGGGACGCATCGACGGCGACACCCTGATCTACGGCAACATCGCGAAGAACTGGATCCAGCACGGTGTCTACGGCTTCGTCACGACGGCCAGGGGAGTCTCGCCGACCCTGATCCGCCTGCCCGGATACCCGCTCTTTATCGCCGCCTGCTTCAGCATCTTCGGGGCCGATCACTATATCGCAGTCATGGTGGTGCAGTGCGTCGTCGATCTGTTGACCTGCCTTCTGATCGCAGCCCTCGCCGGACGTCTCTTCGGGCGGCGCGCCGCGACCGCCGCACTCTGGCTCTCCGTGCTCTGCCCCTTCACCGCGGCCTACACCTCCGCGCCGCTCACCGAGGTCCTCACCCTCACTACCATCGCCCTCGCTTTTTTTAGTCTCGAACGCTGGCAAAGCGCAGGCACAGGCTTCAATCGCTGGCTGTGGATCGCCGCCTCTGCCATGGCCTACTCGGTGCTGCTGCGGCCGGAGCAGGGCTTGCTCCCCGCCGCCATCGTGCTCGCAATGCTGTGGATGTCGTTGCGAAAACAGCCCGCCGAAGCGCGCAGGGAAGCCGCCGAAGCGCGCAGGGAAGCCGCCGAAGCGTACAAGCAGCCTGCCGAAGCCAGACCCACACAGCCCCACACGGTGGTTCAAGCCATCCTGCCGATAGCCCTCGCTGTGCTGTGCATCGTGCTTCCGCTCTTTCCGTGGGCCGTGCGAAACTGGCGCACCTTCCACGTCGTTCAGCCGCTCGCGCCGCGCTACGCCACCGATCCTGGCGAGCATATTCCACTCGGCTTTCAGCGTTGGTACCGAAGCTGGGCCATCGACTACGCCTCCACCGAAGAGGTCTACTGGAACTACGACAGCGCAGAGATCGACCCCGCCAATCTTCCCACGCGCGCCTTCGACAGCAGGGAACAGTACCTCCGCACCTACGGCCTGCTCAGCGAGTACAACGACACCTACAACGCAACGCCAGCTTTCGACGCCCGCTTCGAAGCCATCGCCCGACAACGCATCCACGCCGACCCCATCCGCTACTATCTCGCCCTGCCCGTCGCCCGTCTGGTGAACATGCTGCTCCGCCCCCGCGCCGAGATGTTCCCCATCCCGCTCGACTGGTGGCACTGGCGCGGACACGCAGTCGCCGCCCTGGTAGCTCTCGCACTGGCCGCGCTCAACCTCGCCTACTTCGTCCTCGGCGCAGTCGGCCTCTGGACGTGGCGCAGACGCGGCTTCGGCGAGCACACCGCGTTGGTGGGTGCAATGGTCGCCTTCGTCATCCTGCGCTGCGCCCTGCTGCTCACCCTCGACAACTCCGAGCCTCGCTACACCCTCGAGTTCTTCCCGCTGCTCATCGTCTGGGGATCGGCCATCTTCCAGCGCCAGACGCTTTCACTCAGCTCCGACCCATCCACAGCAGAGTAATCGCAGCGGCAAACAGCGTCGACGCAAAGTTCACCAGATCGTTCCCCAGCCACCCACGCTCCTCCACCGTCGCGCCCAGAACGCTATCGAACAACAGCCCTGCACACGCCGCACCAAACACCGGCAGCGCATGCGGCCACAGCGCACCGTGCAGCGATCCCGCAGCCACCACCAACCCCGCCGCCACCATCCCGGCAGCGGTTCCGGCAACGCTGACGCCGCCGTCTCTCCCCGGCGCCACCCGTCGCAGCGTCGTAATTAGCCACGCCTGGCCGCCGATCGCCTGCCCCACCTCCGACGACACCGTATCCGCCACAGCCTCGGCCAGCGCCGCGATGCATCCCGCATACCACCCCACCACCCCGCACAACGCAGCAACGCCGAGGTTAGCCACGATCTGCGAAGCACGCCGCCCCGTCCGCGCCTCCGCCAGTCCGCGCTTCTCCTTGCTTTTTCTTCCAAACCGCGTCGCCGCAAACGTCAGAACGAACAGCACGATCAGCGCAGGAATCGCCGAGCCGCCGAAGCCCGCACCGCGATCTCCATACCTCGCAACCGCCGGAGCCTGCGCCAGCACCACGCACACCAACATCCCCACACCCGCCGCCGGCAGCGTCGCCGACCGCAAACCCCACACCAGCCCGGCAAACCCGAGACTAAACAGCCAGGGCAGAAGCAGCGGACGCAGCGACATCCCTGCCGCGCTCATCCGCAACGGCCCAGCCACCGCTCCCGCCACCAGCAGGCACGCCACCACGCCCGCCAGCACCTGCGACTGCACCCGGTCCCTCTCTCGCGAGATCGTCTTCCGCCAACCGGTATCTTCCTGGCTCCCGTGCATTTCCTTGCCGCCCTCCGCTCCGCGACGACCTGTGATTTACAATCAACTTTGAGAATAGCCAACACCAGCAACATCGCGGGAGCAGTTTTGCACTTAGCAAGAATCGAAGCAGAAGGAATCACCCAGTCGCGGCCATCACGGCGCCCCGTTCGGTCTGTAGTCCAGGCCTTCCGCCTCGCATCCGGGCTTGCCTTGTCTGCCGCGATGCTCACCCTGGTCACCGGCTGCGGCAACAACTACCGGCCCGTCGTCACCGCCATCAATCCGGTCGGTCCCGCCGCGCAGCCGTCGAAGTTCGCCGTCGTGATCTCAGATCCCGGAACCGCCGCAAGTCCGGCTCCCGGCCTGGTCACCTTCGTCGACTTCGCCGGAGATACGGTTCTGATCACGGCCAACATCGGCGTGAATCCCTACTACCTCATCCTCAACAGCGGGGGCACCACCGGCTTCACCCTCAACGGCGACCACACGCTCACCAGCTTCGACGTCGATACCTCGCTGCTGACCAGTAATATCAACCAGACCACGCTGCTCCCCAACGCGAACCCGGTTAGCCTCTTTCCCGAAGGCGCCAGCACCTACGTCGCCGACCCCGGACTCGGAGCCGTCTCCCAGTTCACCAGCGCCAGCGGATCTCTCGCCCTCAGCCTGCAGCAGAACTTCCCCATCGCGTCGCCCTACACCCCGATCTATACCGTCGGCGTCGCCGGCGCACCGCGTGCCTACGCCATCAGCCAGAACACCACCGGAGCCAACGGCATCGTCTCCACCATCGAGACCACCAGCAACACGGTCGACTCAGTTACGATTCCCGTCGGCAAGACCCCTGTCTACGGCGTCATGACCGCAGACGCGAGACGCGCCTTCATCCTGAACGAGGGCGACGGCACTGAGACGGTCATCAACGCCCAGACCAATCTGCTCGACACCTTTACTCCGCTCAACCCGGCGACCGGCCAGCCTCTGCCTGTCACCTCGACCATCGCCGATCCAGCTGCGGTCGCTCCGATCTGGGCAGACTTCGCTCCGGTTCGTAACGAGATGGTCGTGGCCAACCAGGGCGACGGCGTCCACCCCGGCTCGCTCAGCGTCATCAGCATTCCCCTCTGCTCGGCGAACGCGCTGCCATCGAATCCGAACTGCGATCCGAGCAATCCCATCGATGCCGTCGGCTTCGGTACCGTCCAGGCCAACATCCCCGTCGGCGTTCGTCCAGTCATGGTCGGCGTCGTGCAGGATGTCAACAACAGCCGCGCTTACGTCGCTAACGGCGGCGACCTGAGCCTTCCCTGCGCCGTCGCCACACCCGTCGCAGGCGTCACCACTGGCTGCTCGGTCTCGGTCATCGACCTAAACACCAACACCGTCATCGCGACCATTCCTCTTCCGACGAATCCGACGAATTCAAACAGTTCGGTTACTGTGGTCGCTAACGGTCATCCCAACTACCTCGCTGTCACCTCCGGCACTCCAACCAGCAAGGTCTACGTCACATCCGGCGAGTCGAACTTCATGACCGTCATTCGTACCGACACGGATGCTGTCGATACCACCGTCCCACTGCAGGGAAGCGGCGTATCTGTTCGCGTCACCCTTCCGTAGTTCAGTACCAGCAAACCTAAACCTGCTTGTGCAGAAAACAAAAAAACGCCGCCTCGAACTACGAGGCGGCGTTTTTCTGTGTCTTACTATCTTTAGAAGCTTCGAGTAAAACGAACGAGAGCGGAAGTTCACTCTCGCCGTCAACGGTTTATTCGCCAACCAGAATGATCGGCAGCGTCGGCGTCGTCGCCCCGGCTGCATCCTCCACCGTCACACCGAAGGCCTTTGCTTCAACACCCTTCGGCAGCGGAGGCATGATCACGCTCGCGTTCCCGCGCTCATCCGGACGGAACGTTCCCGCAGGAATCGGCGTCTGTCCCGGCGTCGATGGGATCAGCCAAAGCTCATACGCCTTCGCCGGGTCCAGCGTCTCCAGATTGCTCGCCGTAAAGATCAACGTTCCCTTGTTCGGCACATAAGTCACATGGCCCTGCGGAAGCTGTTGTGTCTGCGCCTTCGTCGTCAGAGTCACGCGCATCGCCGAGGTGTCGCTTAGTGCGTCCAGCACCTCACGCGCCGCTGCGGCATCCGCCGTCAGATGGTCCATCCTGCTCGCCTGCGATATCACCGTGCCGCGCAGCGTATCGCGCTCATGGTACAGATCGCCCGCCGCCACGGCGAGACCCGCGGCCACAGCCCATCCAAGCCACGGCAGCACCTTCGCCGCTGCACTCTTCTTCGGCAGATCATCCTCGGTCAGATAACCGCCGCTGCCCAGCCCGCGTCCGCCGCGATAGCCATCGTTCTCTTCTTCACGTTCACGCGTCGAAATGGAGCTGATCGAACCAGTCTGTCCTGTCCGCGAAGAGATCTCCTGCACCGGCGCCTGCTCTACCGGAACCACCTTCTTCTCTCTTGCAACCTGCTTCATCAGCCGCTCCCGCGCCAGTGCCGGCGGCGAGTGCACCTCTATCGTGTGCGCGTAGATCGCGAGGTCGCCCTGTATCTCGGCCAGCTCCCTGCGCGCCTCCGCCGACTGCTCCAGATAAGCTGCAACCTCCGCGGTCTCCTCTTTGGAGAGCAGCTGCATCGCATACAATGCGAGATCTTCTGTAGTAATACGTCTTGGCGCGCTCATGCTGTAAACGCCTTTCTCAGCGAGCCCAGAGCGCTGCGTATTCTCGTCTTCACCGTACCCAGCGGATCGCCCGTCATCTCCGCAATCTCCGAGTGCGTCAAACCGTCGAAGAAGGCCATCTCCAGCGTCTTCCTCTGCTCCACGGGAAGCTGGTGAATCACCCCCCGCGCCTTCTCCATCATGTTGTTGCGTTCCGCTTCATTCGCAAGGTTGTAGTTGGAAGCCAGCTCCATGCCATCCACCTGCTCGGTCGGCCGCTTCCGCCGCAGCGTATCGATCGACCGGTTGCGCGAGACCACCGCAAGCCAGCCGCCAAGGCTGCCTCGCGTCGCAACAAAACTCTCGGGATTGCGCCAGATCTGCATAAAGACTTCCTGCAATACATCCTCCGCCGAAGCAGGATCTCTCAGCACGCGAAGCGCAACCGAGTAGACAACCTTCGAATAGCGGTCGAACAGCGACGACATCGCGTAATCGTCTCCCCCTTGCACAAGCGCAAGCAGGGCAGCGTCGTCCTGCCCCGAGGGCGGTGGAGAATTTACGGGTCCCATTTCTCTATACATAGAACGCACCTAAGCTCATCGCAGATTGCTCAACATACAACTTCTACGGTCTATCGGACAACTCCGCACGTTCTTATCAACAACTATGTCACTAACCCGACACCACAGTAACTCTACTCGAAAGATTTGTCGCGCCATAGTAACTATCTCTTCGCTCCGGTTATCTTCTTTCCAACTTGGCATGAAAAGATAGATGCAGTTTTCCAGCATGAACCTTTCTCGACAAACAGACAATGACCCATTCAGCTAACCCCCGCCACGGCAAGCGCCGACTCGACAAGCTCCTGGTCGACGACGGCCACGCTGCCTCCCGCGAACGCGCGCAGGCCCTCATCCTCGCCGGCCGCGTCCTCGTCGACGAGCAGCGCATCGACAAGCCCGGCACCCCCATCGCCGCCGCCGCCATCATCCGCCTCCTCGGCTCCGATCTCAAATACGTCAGCCGCGGAGGCCTCAAACTCGAACGCGCCCTCGCCCACTGGTCCATCGACCTCACGGGCCTCCCCTGCGTGGACATCGGCGCCTCCACCGGAGGCTTCACCGACTGCATGCTGCAATCCGGCGCCGCTTCCGTCCTCGCCGTGGATACAGGCTACGGCCAGATCGCCCAGAAGCTGCGCGACGATTCTCGCGTCACCCTCCGCGAACGCACCAACGCCCGCCTCCTCACCCCCGGCGAACTCCTCACAGCCAATACACCCACGCCAGCCTTCATCGCGATGGACGTCTCCTTCATCTCCGCCACCCTCGTGCTGCCAGCCGTCCTAAGCGCCCTCAGCACACCGCCGCAACCGTGGCAGGGAAGCGTCGTCATCCTCGTCAAGCCGCAGTTCGAAGCCGGTCGCGCCAACGTAGGCAAAGGCGGCATCGTCCGCGACCCCGACGCCCGCCAGCTCGCCATCGAGCGCGTCCGCGACTGCGTGCTCGAACAGCAAGGCACTCAACTCGACCTGATCGACTCCCCCATCCTCGGCATGGAGGGCAACCACGAGTACCTCCTCCACGCCCGCTTCATCTAGCCACCCACCGTCCGCTAGTGCCGCCCCAGCAACCCACCCAGCGCATTCCCCAGCGGATTCGCCTGCGGCCCATTCGTTCCTTTCTGCCCATTCAGCAGACCCTTCGCCGCACTCGCCCCCACGCCAGTCGCCAGCCCGGCAATGTTCGGAGAGAACGTAGGATTACTCGTCGTCCCTCCAATTGCCACCGGAATCCCAGCCTTCAGCACACCGCCAGCCAGCGCGCCTAAGCCGCCCGCACCAGCCGCACCTCCCGGTATAAATCCCGAGAGCGCCCCCACCAGCCCAGCCGCACCGCCCGCACTCGCCTGCGACCCGCTGCTCGCCGGAGCTCCCGCCGTCAGCCCTGTCAGCTTCAGCACCACGTTATAGTTCAACGCGCCACCTGCACTCACGCTGCCCGCACCCGTAGCCGTACCCACTCCCGCCACATCCAGCGCAATATTATCCGTCCGAATCGCTCCACCCTCCTCCCGCACATTCATGCTTAACGACCGGATCGTCGTCCCCGGCCCCGTCGCCGTCCCGATCCTGCCGCCCGTAAACTTCGACAACGCCGACAGCTTTGATCCCAGGTCGAATCCCGCAAGCTGCGTGTTATTCAGCTTCACCGGCCCGCTGATAATCGGAGCCGCCGTCGAACCCGTCACCGCCAGCGCCGTCGTCACCGTACCGCCCTGCAGCCTCGAACCCTGCGGCAGATGCACCCCAAGCGCTGGCAGGAACGCCTCAAGCTCGTTGATCGAAACCCCGTTCCCCACAACCTTTAAGTTGATCGCCGTCGAAGGCCCGCTCGTCTGGTACGTCCCCGACAGATTCACCACCGCACTGCCCACCGTCAACACCGCCTGCTGCACCTCGCCCGTCATCGCCTGCTCATTCTGCGTCAGCGTGAACTGCAGCTGCACCGGCTTCGCGGACGGCACACCATCCTTCGCCAGCTTGATGCCCGCCACCTGCACCGTGCCATTCGCATTCAGCGTCTGCCCGTTCGACTGCACCTTCGCCTGCAGATCCGCCATGCCCGCGATCCCCGCATCCGGAGGCAGTATTCCCGCCGTCCCAATCTCAAAGTGCTTCAGCGTAATCTGCCCATCCAGCGGCGTGCTCGCATTGTTTGCCTGGTTGAACGGCCCAACATTTCCATTCGCACTCAAACTCCCGCCGTTCGGCAGCTGCCCACTTACCGTAAACGGCGACGAGCTCTTCGATGACACGTTCGTCAGCTGCGCATTCAACTGGCTGTACACCGCCGTCCCCGTCTGCCCCGCCGTCGCCAGCGTCAGCGTTCCATTCTTGATCTGCGCATCGTCCACCGAAAGGTTATTCAGCATCGACGACCCCTCCGCGTTCGTATCCGCAGGCTTCGGCTGCTTCGGCGCATTCGTCCTCACCACCGTCAGCTTCGGCGTATCCACAATCAACTTGCTCACATGCATCTGCGTCCCGCTCCACGACGCATCCAGCACCAAACTATCCACCGTGCCCGTAATCCCATCCGAAGCCTCCACAAACCCCGCCGCCAGCGGATCCAGATGCTTGATCTCAAGATTTCCCGAGAACGGAGTCGCCGAAGCATCCGCCGCATTGATCGGTCCCGCGTTGCCCTTCAAACTCACCGACCCGCCTGCCGGCAGATTCGCCGAAGCCGTAAACGGAAACGCCTTCGTAAACGCAAAGTCCTTCACCGCAAGATTTACCTGCTCATACACGCGATTCGTCGTGCCCGAAACACCCGGTCCAGCACCCACGGTAATCTGGCCGTTCGCAATATTGACCTCGCCCACCGTCAGGTTCGGAAACGCCTCCTTCTGCTCCGCCGTCTGCGTCCCCTGCTTGCTCGCCGCGCTTCCAATCGTCGAGTAGTTCCACGTCCCATCCGCCGCGCGCAGCAGCTGAATCTTCGGCGACTGCATCGAAATTCCTTCGATCACCACCTGCTTGTGGAAGATCAGCGGAAGCATCTCCACGCCGATCTTCACGCTCGCAGCCTGGATAAATGGCGCTGTACTGAATCTAGGATCGTCGGCAACGGTCGCATTCTCCGCCACCAGTCCGCCGGACCACACCGACAGATCCAGCTTCCCAATCGTCACCTTCCGCCCCAGCGATTCGGTCAGCGTGTTTTCAATCCGCGTCCGAAAGCTGTCTGTGTTGAGGAAGAGTGGCACTGCGGCCACAACAATGATGATGAGCGCAATAAGGGCGCCCACTCCGATCAGGACCAAACGTGCGGGTCGACTCATGCGATCACCTCGTCGAAACTCGTATCAATTCAATTACGCAATTCGGATGCCATTACTGAGAGTGCTGTTGCAAGGTCTTTGTAAAGATAGGAAAGATTATGTCCTGCCGGACGGGCCGCTTGCTCAGCGGGAGGTCACTTCGTGACTTTCGTACCCTGCCGTGGGGATGCGAGCAGTATAGGTCCTCCCGCTGGTCGGAATCATCTTTGTTCCCGACAAACGGGAGGGCCACCCAAAGGCTTAAAAAGGCGTGCGAACGCCCTCCCCACGAGCAGTGGGCCCGTCCGGCAGGACACTGCGTTTAACATCATTCCATGTCCCGAAGGCACTGGCTCCCGCTGCTTCTGCTCCTCCCCATCGCAGGCATCGCCTACCAGCGACTCGGCGCCCGCCGGGACAGAAGACGCCTCCTCGGCCGCGGTACCCTCATCGACGTCGCACCCGGACGCCGCATGTACCTCTCGCAGATGGGCAGCGGCGACGGCCCGGTCGTCGTCTTCGAGTCCGGCATCGCAGCCACCAGCCAGAACTGGGTCGGCCTGCAGCGCGCTATCAGCAGCTTCGCCCGCACCGTCATCTACGACCGCGCAGGCCTCGGTTGGAGCAGCCCCAGCCCTGCCGACCGCACACCCTCCAACATCGTCCGCGAACTTCGCACCCTCCTCCAGCGAGCCGGCATCCCACCGCCATACCTACTCGTCGGCCACTCCTTCGGCGCACTCGTCGCACGCCGCTACGCAGCCGAGCATCCCGCCGATCTCGCCGGCATCATCCTCATCGACGCCATGCGCACTGCAGACTGGCCGCCCCTCAGCGACGCACAACAAGGCAGCCTCCAGCGCGGCCTGCGACTCGCCAGCATCGCCACCCCCATCGCCCGCTTCGGCCTAGCGCGCCTGCTCATCACCACGTTCTTCCTCCGCTCCGCCAAAGCCTCAAGCGCCATCGGCAAGATAGCCGGATCGCGAGGCCGGGAGATCGTCGATCGAGTCACCGGCGAGGTCGGCAAGATGCCCCGCGATGTATGGCCCGTCATCGCCTCGCACTGGTCCAACCCCGGCTTCTACCGCTCCCTCGCCGCGCACATCCGCGTCGTACCCGCCACCGTCCGCGAGATGCACGAAGCCCCGCCCATCGAAGGAATTCCCACTATCGTACTGATCGCAGCCAACGCCGAGCCGCACTCCCCGGAAGCACTCCGCGCCATCGCTCCCGCCGCCCGGCAGATCATCGCCGAAGAGAGCGGCCACTGGATCCATCTCGACCAGCCCGGCCTGGTTCTGGAGGCCATCCGAAGCATGTTCGAAGAGATTCGCCACCGGGATTCCAGCCCGGCCCAGTAACTTCGGAGGAAGCCGCCTCCGCATCACGCTCCGCTGCACCGCCGCAGCCGTTACACTAGAACGGAATGCTACAGGCTGCCATCATCTCCAAGCCGCAGAAGCCGGAACTTGCCGGCATCCTGCGCGATCTCATCACGTGGCTCGAGGCCCGTCACTACAACTATCTCCTCGACCCCGACAGCGCCGCCTATCTCCCCGGCACCAAGGCTATCCCGCGCTTCGACCTCCCTAAGTACAAGCCGAACCTGGTCATCGTCCTCGGCGGCGACGGCACGCTCCTCGCCGCAGCCCGCGCCTTCGCCCGCACCACCACCCCCATCCTCAGCGTCAACCTCGGCTCCCTCGGCTTCCTCACCGAGATTCCCCTCACCGATCTCTACCCCACGCTCGAAGCTTGGTGCGACAACTGCGCCGAGATCGAAGTCCGCAGCATGATGCACGCCGAGATCATCCGCGGCGGCAAGACCATTCAGGAGTGGGACGCGCTCAACGACGTAGTCGTCGCCAAGGGAACCATCGCCCGCATGGGAGACTTCACCGTCGAGATTGAAAGCCAGCTCGTCGCCACCTTCCGCGCCGACGGCATCATCGTCTCCACCCCCACCGGCTCCACCGCCTACAACCTCGCCGCCAACGGCCCCATCGTCATGCCCAGCGTCAACTGCATGCTGGTCACGCCTATCTGTCCTCACCTGCTCACTATCCGGCCCATCGTCGTCCCCGGCGACGCTACGGTAAGCGTCCACGTTGTAGGTGTCCCGAACGAGATCTACCTGACCGTAGATGGTCAGGAGGCTGTCGAACTGAAGCTTGACGACTACATCCACTGCCAGCGCTCCGAGGCCAGCGTTCGCCTCCTGCGCAGTCGGCCCAACGGCCTCTTCTCTGTGCTGCGATCCAAACTCAAATGGGGCGAACGCTAGTCCTACCGGACGGGCGCCCTGCGCGGGCAGCGGTCACTTCGTGACCCGTATACCCCTCCCGTCGCCGCTCCCGATGGTCGCCTGAAAGATTGATCCGCCGACCAACGGGAGGCCCACGCGAAGCGGTACACAAGTCACGAAGTGACCTCCCCACGAGCAGTGGGCCCGTCCGGCAGGACAAAGAGTCTTTCTCGAAAATAAAGTAGAAAAACCTGTCGTATTTTTCGCACCCAGAAAAGCGACCGCGAACCCACCACATCCACCACGCTAACTACCAAAACTCACCAGCAAAAAACCACGCCGTACACCCGCATTTTCGCAAAAACCCCTGCAAAAACACCCATCCACCACACCCCGAAAATTACCGCCGCAAAGTAACCATCGGACCACCCACCGGATGGCAAAAAACTTTCCCATGACTCAGCGCGATCCGCCTCTGCGCCAGCCCCGCCATCTCCGGATCGTGCGTCACCATCACGATCGTATGTCCGTTTCTGTGCAGGTCCTGCAACAGCTCCGCCACAATCGTCTGATTCGCCGCATCCAGGTTCCCCGTAGGCTCATCCGCCAACAAAACAGGGGGGTTATTGATCAAAGCCCGCGCAATACATACCCTCTGCTGCTCCCCGCCCGATAGCTCGCTCGGCAGATGCGACACCCGCTTGTCCAACCCCACCCGCTCCAGCGCCGCCCGCGCCTCCGCCTCATCCGTCATCGAGTGGAAGTACTGCGCCAGCATCACATTCTCCAGCGCCGACAGGTAGGGAATCAGATGAAACTGCTGGAAGATAAACCCAATCTTATCAGCGCGAAAGCGGTCCAACTCCGTCGCCGACATCGAAGCCACATCGACGTTATCGATCTTCAACTCTCCCGACGTCGGCCGGTCCAGACACCCAATCAAGTTCACCAGCGTACTTTTGCCTGAGCCCGAAGGCCCGGTGATCGCAACCCATTCTCCTGCAACGATGGAGAAGGTAGCATCGCCCAACGCCCGCACCACGCTGCCATGCCCCGCATACTCCCGCGTGACCTGCTTCAGCGCAATCACAGCGCAGTCATCCCGCGTACTTCCGTAAGGATCAACAAGCGGTCCGGTCTGAACTTTCGCTTCGCTCACACTCACTATCCTCTCATTCTCCCTTCAACAGCGCAGCCGGCTGCAATCCGCGCAGCACACGCACTGGGAACAGCGCAGCCAGCGCGGCGATCGCCACATTCAGCAGCAAAACCAGCGGCAGCACCGACAGATGCGGCAGCGTCGAAGTATGAAAGTTCCCCTCGCTGATCACCCACGCCGCCGCCGAGCCAACCACAAACCCCGCCACCACACCCGCCAGCGCCAACACCAGAGCCTCTAATAAGAACATCCCCATCAACTGCGTCTGCGACCCGCCCAGCGCCTTCATCAGCGCAAAGTCACGTCTCCGCTCCAGCACACTCGCGGAGAGCGTTGCCAGCACACTTACAGCCACGGTCAAAGCAATCAGCAGAACCGCGCCAAACATCAACGCATGGGTTCGATCCACAATCTTCGACTCGCCCTCCACCAGCTGCCGCACCGCCTGCACCTGAGCCTCCGGTAGATCCTGCCGCAGCCGCGCCATCGTTGCCTCAATCCGCGCCGAGTTGCCCGGAATCTGTAGCTCGATCACGCTCGGGCCTACGCCTGTCCACGCGGTAAACGCGGCCAGCGGCATGTAGATGCGGCTATCTTCCTCGCCGCCCGTCTTCACTCGTCCGACACCACGTAGCGTCACCGCATGCCCTGCGTAGGTCAATCCAACAGAACGCTCGTTGCCCACGAACTGCGCGGCTCTTTGCCCGAGTAGTACAGCATCTGTCGCGCCATCCTCTGGCCAGTGATCGACCTGCCACCACGAATCCAGCCGCCGCACGGCGCTGAAGTCTGTGCCTGCAACGACTACCGGTGTTCCAGTGTCGGTCGTCGACACAGCATAGCCAAACTCGGCCGCGAGCACGTCTGGTCCGGCTGCCTCTCGCACGCGCACCAGTGCATCCGTTTGGAGCGCAGTGTTTGCGGGAGCCGTGATTACGACGTTCGCGCCGAAGCTGCGAAACTCCTTGTGCAGCTTGGCGTCGAGATCCGCGTAGAGGGTGAGCAGGGCTGTTGCCACACCAGCCGAGACAGTCATCGCGACCAGTGCGGCGATGCTTCGCGCCCTACGGTGTACAAGCGACCGCCGCAGCATTCCGAGCAGGCTAAGCGTGGCCATCAGGCATCCGCCCGCAGAATCGCGGATGGATCCATCCGCAGCGCCGCACGTATCGACGGTGTGCTTCCTACCAGTGCCACCACGAGTGCCAACGCCACCACGACCGGCAGCAGCACGGGGATCAGCACAGCCTCTGCACTGCCTCCGTCACCCGCAAAGATTCTCGCTCCCAGCCACGCCGCCAGCCCCGAGCCGAGTAGGTAGCCCAGGGTGCCCGCGAAGATGGCAAGTAGGCCAGTCTCCGCATAAAACAACATTGCAATCGCGCCTTTGCTTGCGCCCAGCGAACGCATCAGGCCGATTTCTCCACGCCTCTCCAGAATGGCGGTCGCCATCGCCGCGCTCACCGCAAACCCAGCTGCCAGTAACGCCGCCGCACTGATGAGCCACATCAGGCCGCTGATCCGGCTCAACACATTTCCTTCGCTCTGCTCCACTCGCCGTACCTGCTCCGCTTGCGCGCCGGGAATCGCCTCACGGATTTGATACGCGATCGAGTTCGCGTAGGGACGGCAGTACCAGATCTCACGCTTGGCTGGAGTCAGGGAGTCAGGATCGACGCGGGCGAACGCGTCCTCTGGCTTGGTGCGGGCGCTGACTTCAACCCGCCGCACACTGCCTGTTGCGCCTGCGAACATCTGCGCATCCTGCAACGAAAGCAGGATCTCGTTTTCTGTGTCGTCCCCTGTTGTAACGATCCCCACGACGGTTGCGGTTGACGAAGAAGCACCGACACCCGGTGCGGCATGAAGGGAGAACTTGTCGCCAACTTTTAGTCCCAGTTGTTGTGCGAACTTCATACCAACCGCCACATTCATCGCGTTTTGCGTTGCTGCGTTAGCCGTTGGCCAAGCGCCATGTAACTTCCACCAGGGATGCAGCGCCGGGGCTCCGGTTTTCAGTCCGCCGAAGTCGTGATCGAACCAATAGCCGACGGCACGAGCAGGGAAGAGCGTTCCACCGGACTGCCGGGCAGCCGCGAGTTCGACTGGAAGCTCCGGGGAGACACCTGTGATGTTGTTGCCCCAGAAGATCGTCTTCAGCTTGGGCAGGTCGCTCTCCTTGAGGTAGGAGCCACCTGAAGCCGGCTTTACGTCTACGCCGCCGATCTTTACATCCAGCAGATCTGCTTTGGGATAGATGACAATGTTCGCGCCATACACTGCCAGCTCTTTGTGGATTCGGTCGCCGATCGTGGTCGCAAGCGCGAGCATGGCGGTTACCGCGGTTGTGCCGAGCAGGATCGCGATGCCAGCCAGCAGCTTGCGGCGGCGCTGTCTGCGAAAGCTCTCCATGAGCAGGCGAAAGAACATTACCGTTCGAACACCGGAGCCAGTTCGCGCAGATCGGCCGCCTGAATGACAAGCTGTCCACCGCCGACTGCCGATTTTAGCGGAATCGGATTACATCCACCCTTCATGCCCATGGAGCTCGCGTTCAACGGCGAAGCGCACATCTTGCACGTAATCCCCTGATCCCCGATATAAAAGCCAACCGGTCCGCAGATCTGGCAGGCGTCGGCGACCGAGACGATATTTCCATCGGGCTTTTTGAAGAGCAGAAAACGAATCTCTACGCTGCCGCCCTTGCCATCGTCCACATGCACACCGAAACGGTGGAGTTTATCGTCGTTGATGTCTGCCGTCGGCAGTGTTACCTGCGAGCCCACCAGAGTTACAGCGGTGGTAGGGGATAGGGCCGTTGAGCTCTTCGCGTAGATGAACTCCGCCGTAGAGAGGAAGATGAAGACAAAGCTGGTCGCGACGACGGCGGTCATCCACATCTTTTCGCGTCTCAGGCTCCACTCCGCACGGCGCTTGTCGGCGGGGCTTGCATTTGCGCTTAGTACAGCGGGGGTACGGCGCTTGTATTCCATCAACATCATCAACCCGGCGAGTGCGAGCATGGTGACGAAGAAGAAGAGATCGTTGCGAACGATGGGACCAATGAGACGCATCTCCGCCGTACTGGATGGGAGGACGCCGTTCTCGCTCAGCTCGTGAAGCCCGCTGACGATCAACTGGAATGCCACAAAGTAGAGGATGACTGTCGTGACGCGGAAGAACCGCTGCAGGTTGATCTTTACGCTGCCGCGAATGAAAAGTACTCCGAAGACTACGGCGACCGCGATTCCCAGAAGAGTTCCGGTGAAGCTTAGCAGTTCGGTCGAGTTTAGCGTCACTGCCGAAAGAATAAGGACAGTCTCGACGCCTTCGCGAAGCACAAGGAGAAAGACGAAGAAGAATAATCCGATCTTCGATACGCCCTTCGCGCCCGTGTACTGCGAGATCTTCTCTTCGATCGAGCCCTTCATCGTTCGAGCTGTCTTATGCATGAACCAGATCATGCTGATGACGAAGGCCGCGGCGGCCAGCATCACCCAACCCTCGACGATGTCTGAGTTGTATGCGGTGTGGGCCACCACCACTGCGACGGCAACGCTGGCCGTGATGGCTGATCCGAGTGCCCAGAATACGGTGCGCTTCAGCTCGGTTCTGCCGATCTTCGACAGGTAGGCGAAGACGATGCCTACGATCAGCGATGCTTCTACCCCTTCGCGGAGTGTGATGATAAATGCCTGCAGCATAAGTCTTTCTCTTCCCTGCAAGGACCTGTATCAAGCTGGCTTCAGGTCGGTCGCGCGGGTAGCTCTCCACGACGACCTGATTGGTCCTTGTTTCATTCTCTAGTGTATTGAGGACTAATTTGGTCGTCAATCGCTTGCAGGTGTTTCGAGGCCATATTTCGACATTAAAGACAAAATGATGACTATTCTTGCTCAATGATTCTTCGTCGCATCTCGTCCGGAATTCCATGGCTCTTCGTCTTGCTACTACTTCTTGGCTCGCTTTCACTTCAGGGAGCTGCACGACTGCCTCCGGCAACGATTCTGCTAATGCGCCATGCAGAAAAAACCGATGGTAGCGCAAATCTGTCTCCGGAGGGCTTTGAGCGGGCCAAGCGCCTAAGTGAACTCTTCCTGCCGGAAGGCACGAGATCGGATCTGCCAAAGCCTCAGTTTCTCTTCGCTACTCATGAGAGCGCTCACTCCGATCGGCCAGTCCAGACCGTCGAGGACCTCTCGAAAGCTCTGAACCTGTCCATTAATGATGCGTTCAGAGATGAAGACTATGCAGGACTCGCAAAGGAGTTGCTCAGCGGTAGGTATGCTGGCAAGGTTGTGCTTGTGGTCTGGCACCATGGCAAGATTCCGCAGCTGACGAAGGCACTTGGAGCGACGCCTCCTTATACCCCATGGCCTGAGCAGCAGTTCGACCGCATCTGGCGCATTGACTATGTACATGGCAAGGCAACGGTGCGCGATCTTCCATTCGCACTGATGCCAGGGGATTCCCAGTAGGAGTTGTCGGTGCTTGCTTAGCTTGTTGGGGGTGTGAGGTCGTACTATGGTGCGCCCGGAAGGATTCGAACCTCCGACCCTTTGGTTCGTAGCCAAATGCTCTATCCAGCTGAGCTACGGGCGCACATTGCAGTAGAGGCAACCTTTTAAAGATATAGGAAGTTGGTCTGCGGATCAAGTCTCGCGATGGTTTGTAGTGGATCAGTTGAGGAGCTGGGCGTAGTCTGCCTCATCCGTTTATTGGTGCTCCCAATAAGTCGGCAAAGGAAATTTTATCGTGCTAAGGATTGAGCTTTCCACCGATGGCTGCTGTAATCTCCGCCGTCGCTTTACGTAGTATTTTGGTGACCTGGTCTGCGTTCTTGGCGGACTCGGTGTATTGAATGTACGGAACGGTAAGCGCACCGACTGCTGAACCGCGATCGTCCAATACAGGAAAACTTATATTCATGACACCCTTCACGAGATAGCTGGCACGCTTTTCATAGCCTGCCTTTCTGATGCGCGCGAGGTGTACGTCAAGATCTCGTGGAGGCTTCTTGCCGGTCTCTCTGCTCCATTCCACGAGGGTTCTCTCGCGCTGTGCATCATTCAGGTGAGAGAGAATGACATAACCGCTGGCTGCTTCCATCAAATCTACGGTGGATCCGAGTTTTACGTAGAAGCCAAGGTTTGCAGGCGCGTTTACCTGCGCAAGGATCACCACTCGATCGGTCTCCAGCACACCCAGGTGACATGATTGCATGGCTTCGTGAGAGAGTCTGTGCATTACGGGTAAGGCGTCGGCGATCAGGCGTTCTGTTGGAGGATGCTCCTGTACAAGTTTGAAGAGCTTTAACGTCAGTGAATATCGCTCCTCGGCGATCTGAGAGATATATCCACGCCCTTCTAGACAGAGCAACATTCGAAATATCTCGGACACTGTTCGATTCAACCCGCGGGCTATCTGGCTTTTGGTCAGTCCCTCTGACTGGTGCGCAAGCAGTTCAATCACATCCAGGCCTTTTTCGAGCGCAGGTGTGGAATAGGTAACAGTTTTCCCAACCTTTGAAGATCTTCCGCCTCGTTTGCTGACCATAAATCGCTGCTTCTCCTGTGTTATCGCTTCGACACAGAGTACAGGATTACTTTGTTCTCGAATAGAGCTTAAACGTTATTCCAAGCTCCGTAGAAGGTGCAGTTTGCAGGCTGAATCCGAGCTGCGAAACAGACGTTTGCGTCAAGAGTTCAGACGCTTTAGGCAAAGATAGGTGTGTCGCGGCTTGCTGGCAGCGGTTAGGACATTTTCCGTCATAAAACATATTTTTCACATACAATTCTCCCAAATGATTCCACGTCGAGGAACTCGCTTGAATTTATCCCGCAGCCTATCTATCGTCTGTCTCTTCGCGATGAGCATCGCTTCCTCCGCGCAGCCACAGGATAAGCAATTGAAAGCTCAACCTGCGCACCCGGTACCTTCTGTGCAAGATACCGAGACGCACGCTCAGCGCGATGCTCGTATGGAGTGGTTTCGCGAAGCACGCTTCGGCATGTTCATCCATTGGGGGCTTTACTCGGTTCCTGCCGGGACGTGGAAGGGCAAGCAGATTCCAGGCATTGGCGAGTGGATTATGAACAACGGGTCCATTCCTGTAGCGGACTATAAAGCTCTCGCTCCACAATTCAATCCTGTTGCGTTCAGTGCTCATGACATCGTCGCCCTGGCCAAGTCTGCGGGTATGAAATACATCATCATCACGGCCAAGCATCATGATGGCTTTGCGATGTTCGACTCGAAAGCAGATCCGTTTAATATTGTCGATGCGACGCCGTTCAAGCGAGATCCTCTCCGTGAGTTGGCGGCTGAGTGTAGGAAGCAGGGAATCAAGCTGGGCTTCTATTACTCTCAGGACCAGGATTGGACTGCTCCCGGTGGAGCTGCTTACAAGACGGGCGACCATCAGCCCCCGACCTTTCACTGGGATAAGGCGCAGGATGGCGACTTCGCGACATATCTCCACACGAAAGCCATTCCTCAAATGAAAGAGCTCCTCTCTAACTATGGCGACTTTCCCGCCATCATTTGGTTCGATACTCCGACCAAGGACATGACACCTGCTCTCGCCGGTGAGATTGTGGCACTGATGAATAAATATCCCAAGCTCATTTGGAATAATCGCCTGGGTGGTGGCTACGATGGTGACACTGAGACGCCTGAGCAGTTCATCCCGCCTCAGGGATACAAGGGCCGCGATTGGGAGTCCTGTATGACGATCAATGACACCTGGGGTTACAAGTCTTACGACACCAACTTTAAATCCACGGAGACTCTCGTTCGGAATCTCATTGACATTGCCAGTAAGGGCGGCAACTATCTTCTCAATATTGGACCGGATGCGCAGGGTAATGTTCCTTCGGCAGAGGTTGAGCGTCTGCAGCAGGTTGGAAGATGGATCTCAGTGAACGGTGAGTCTATCTATGGCACTCAGCCAACACTATTTGGAGACGAGGCGGGTTCCTACAATTCTAGCGAAAAGGATAGTAAGGGTAAACCGAAGTTTATTCCCGCCTGGAACTGGAGATCTACTACTACCGCCGACAAGATTTACATCGAACTCTTCACATGGCCGACCGGGAAATTCCATCTGAACAAAGTTCCCAGAACAGTCACCAGTGCGTACCTGTTGGCGGATCCATCGCACACTCCACTTAAGTTCACACAGACCTCGGCTGGATTGGATGTTGAACTGCCGTCAAAAGCACTTGATCCCATTGCGACTGTGCTCGTCCTGAACACCGAGAAGTAGGAGTTTGGGCGCGGATTTATATCGCAACTTAGCAAACTTGAAGCTGTTGGAGCAATGGTTGAGAGCCACGCATGTGTTACCTGGAATTTTTTGCCGTGAGGTTGCTTAAGAATCGGTGATGCGACTAAGCCTGAGCTCTCCTCGCGCCGTATCTTTGTTCCGATACGTATCATTTCTAAGCGGAGTTGATTTCAGTTAGGTAACGGCGGCTTTTCAACTGCGATAAAGATAATCCTGGTAGGAGGAATTATGGATTTGGGATTGAAGGATCGCGTGATCGTAGTCACCGGAGGTGGATCGGGGATTGGAGAGGCTGTGACCCGATCCTGTATCGAGGAGGGAGCAGCGGTTGTCGTGGTCAGTAAGATTTCAGACAACGTGAGGAACTTTGTCGAGGAGATGAGTCAAAAGCAATATCGGTGCGATTTTGTGGAGACGCATCTCGAAGATTCAGATCAGTGTCTAAAAGCAGTGGAGTACGTGAAAAAGACGCATGGCCGTATGGACGGCCTGGTTAATAATGCCGGCTCAAATGATGGCGTCGGCCTTGAGAGCGGCGATCCTGGTCGATTTATGGAGAGCCTGCGGCAAAATCTACTGCATTATTATGCGATGGCACACTACGCGCTTCCTCTTCTGAAGGAATCTCGCGGAGCGATTGTCAATATCAGTTCGAAGGTCGCCTTGACAGGGCAGGGCGGCACGTCGGCCTATGCGGCGGCAAAGGGCGCACAGCTGGCACTTACGCGAGAGTGGGCGGCGGAGTTATTGCCGTTTGGAATCCGTGTTAACTCGGTTCTTCCAGCCGAGGTGTTTACGCCACTTTACAAACGTTGGTTGGATACGCAGGCGGACCCGGCAGCGGCGATGGAGAAGATCACGAGACACATTCCATTGGGCCAGCGTATGACCGAAGCTTCGGAGATCGCAGCAATGACAGTTTTTCTGCTCTCGTCGACCAAGTCCGGCCATACAACGGCTCAGCATCTGATCGTTGATGGTGGGTATACGCATCTGGATCGCATATTGACTTGATCCCATGCTTGGACATTTTGTCTTCGTTCTTTACAGGATTGTTTACAAATATGCGCCACCCTTTTCATGAAGTTGATGCATCACTCGAGATTTTGATTGGAATGAAAGTAAGGCGATGATTGGGACAGGTTTGAATCCGAGGACCGCGCCGACGTTTCCGATAGCAGCGAAGGCTGCGCTTGGGGATATGCAACTGCGAAAGAATGTGCGGCATGCAACGGATGTGATCCAGGGTAAGCGGGCTCGCGTGGTGGGCGAGATGCCGGACTGGCAGCAGCTACGCGAGACGGGTAGACAGATCCGCCAGCATACGATGGAACATTTGGATTTCTATCTGGAGGAGTTTGAGACGAACTGCACTCGGGCGGGCGGAATGGTTCATTGGGCTCGGGATGCGGAAGAGGCACGAAGGATTATTGTTGGGTTGGTAAAGGCTTCCGGTTCGGATGAGGTCATCAAGATTAAATCGATGACGACGGAAGAGATTCAGTTGAACTCCGCGCTGGAGGCGGAGGGAATCCATCCGTTTGAGACTGACCTAGCTGAGCTGATTATTCAGTTGGGAGAGGATCGGCCATCACATATCGTAGTACCGGCGTTGCATAAAAATCGGCAACAGATTCGGGAGATCTTTCAACGGACGATGAATCTGCCTGAACTTGGGGACAGACCAAAAGATCTGGCTGACGCGGCGCGGATATTTCTGCGAGAGAAGTTTCTCCGCGTGAAGACGGGCGTGAGCGGAGCTAACTTCTTGATCGCGGAGATTGGTGGAGTTTGCGTGGTGGAGAGTGAGGGAAACGGAAGGATGTGCCTGACGTTGCCGGAGACGCTCATCACTGTAGCTGGGATCGACAAGATTTTGCCTCGGTTCCAGGATCTGGAGGTGATGCTGCAGTTGCTGCCGCGGTCGGCGACGGGTGAGCGGATGAACCCTTACAACTCGATCTGGACAGGAGTGAGTGCTTCTGATGGGCCACGTGTGTTTCATGTGGTGCTAATGGATAACGCACGAACCGAAATCCTGGCGGATGAAGAAGGACGGCAGACGCTGAACTGTATTCGCTGTGGTGCGTGTCAGAACGCTTGTCCGGTTTACCGGCAGACTGGAGGACATGCGTACGGCAGCGTATATGCCGGGCCGATTGGAGCTATTCTGACGCCCCAGTTGCAGGAGATGCATTACGCGCAGTCGCTGCCTTATGCATCGTCCCTGTGCGGGGCGTGCTACGAGGTTTGTCCAGTGAAGATCGATATCCCAGAGGTGTTGATCCATCTGAGGAATAAAGTGGTGAAGCAAAACACCGCTGGAGTCGCGGGATTTTTTGATATTGAGGCAACCGCCATGAAGGCTATGGCGACGATCTTTCGAAGCGAACGTCGGTTCCGCGCGGCACAAAGGCTAGGACGTGTAGCGGAGAGTCCACTTGTGCGAAAGGATCAGAATGGCACGGGGTGGATTGGATGGCTGCCGGGGCTGCTGGGTGGCTGGACGCAGGTGAGGGATTTGCAGGAGATGCCGAAGCAGACGTTTCGAGAGTGGTGGGAGAGGCGTGGGATGAACGACTGAGGGGCTTTGATCTCTTGATGTTCTCCGTACTCGCTGTCCTTACGGAATACTGCGCCGTCAGTTTCTGGTCCTTCGGAACTTGCAGGACTTATAAGAAGTTTATTCGCCTTGATGTTTCTGCAAGAAGGATGAGTGTCGTAGCTGTGAAACCTATATAAGTGTTAACTTGATACCCAAACTCCATATCGCAGGGTACGACTCACTTATAGATCGGTTTGCAGTTCGAATCAGTTCAACCTCTAACGGAAGCCTGAATCGTTGGAGTCGAAGCTATCGCATTTTTGATCTCTTGATTACTTGCCATTAAATTGAATATTGCCTGGGTAAGCTTTTCGTCAGCTTTAGAAGCTTGTCGAATTTGCACTGGGAAACGTGCCCACAGTTGGAACGAGCCTCCGTTGAATTGGAGACGCGATTCTACGATGGGTGGGTCGATGGGCGCCTGCATCCAATTCTCGACTCCCTGGTGCTGCGCCTCGATTGTGGTCTTATATTCGCTATACACAGCATTCACTTCTTTTATTACTGCCTCGCAGACGATCTTGTAGTTTGCAGTATCGGTGAGTTTGACGATTAACTCATGCCAAGCGTATTCGGTGCCCGGCATTTGTTTATAGAGAGGGGTGCCAGCTTGAAATAAAACGGCGTTCGAAAAAACGGCGATGCGGCCTGTGGGATTGAGTTCTGTCCCGCTGCCGGCTAATTCCATCATGTAGAAGCGTACAAGGCCAACGTCGATTACATCTCCGGTTACCGATGAGATAGTGATGCGATCTCCAACTTTCACTCCATATCTTCCTATGATGAAGAAATAGGCCGCTACCGAGAGCAGAATCGTCTGAAGGCCAACTGCGATACCTGCTGTTATAAAGCCGGCAAACGTCGCAAGTGAATTGAACTGGGTGACGAATCCAAACAAGATAACGATTATGGACAGGAAGCCGACGACGATCCTGCGGACGATGAGAAATTGACGGCGACGGCGAATATCTCGTATGTACTTGTTTGTGGCACGGCTCCATACTTCGCCACCACCCAGGATCAATGCCAGAGCTACTCCGATCACAAGAATCCTGAGCAAAAGCGCATGAAGAATGCTCTTATATTCGCGGTCAACAGATGTCTGCCAAGCAGTGAGGTTTGCGCGGTTCTGTTCTAGGGTAATGATCTCTTGGCTCAAGGGAACGGCTGCAGCCGACAATGCCTTGAACCGAGTAGTAATGGACTCAATATTGGGGGGAGTAGCCGAGCCTGACCCTATCTGGTTTGGTGGTTGCGAGGAGATGGGGGCAGTATTTTCGGCTTGCTGTGAGAGTAGTTGTCCCTGCTGGATCGTACTGCGAATGATCGCCGAAAGTGGTGTTCTAAGAGATAGAGCTTGCTTATGAAGATCATTGTTATAGTCGATCAGTGTATCTAAGGAGTGCCGTGTTTCGAACAGCTGGAATAAGACCGTGCCTTGACTGGTAACGCCGGAGGATCGGGCAGATTCGAGCGTTACAAGTTGGGTAGATGCGGTCTTATTCTTACTCTGCAACTCTGGTATAGATTCCTGCAGCCGGTCGATGTCTGCTGCGAGTCCGGTATCGCCCTTAGAGGTAGAGATTCCAACGATCTTTTGTAGGGCGTCTTTCATCGCATTGGCCAAATCGAGAGCGCCCTCAATCTGCTTTTTTTGTAACTGAAGCGCTGCGATATCTCGTGGTTTCGCGCCCTCAATCTGTTTATCCAAGGTAGATTTGCGTGTCTCTAGATCGCTGATCTGCTTTTCGGTATTTTCTTCGGTGGAACGCATCTTCTGTTGCTCACTGGCAGAGGAAGAGGTGGCTGATGTCTGTTGGACTGCTTGATATGCCGCCATAAGTCCGGCTTGAGCCTTTGCCGATTGAAATGCAAATCCCGCAAGCTGAGATGAAAGAGATGCGGCCTGATCGCTATAAACGACGTCGTTCGGCTCTCCCGATTTCTGGATCGGTTGAGTGGAAGCTCGATAGAATTGAATGACAGAGTTAAGGTGGGCAACTAAAGCTCGAGCCCTGGCTTCAGTCTCGAACCCCAGACTGGGCGGCTGCTGCGAGAAAGACAGATTTTTTTGCCCAATCAGCCCAAAAAGCAATATGAGTGTGACCAGATAAGAGATGTTCGTTATGCTAAAGATTCCTGCAGACCGAAACCTGTGATTTAGGTTCTTGCGTTGGCCCTGTAACAATGTCACCTCGTGTCGTCGTCGGACTTTGAAGATATAAGTAAGATGCTGAAGATTTGGAGCAAGGCAGTCCAAATGGGTTGGATGCTCATGTCTTTCGTGAGCCGGATCGCAGCGAACTCGTATCGCCGGTGGCGAAAGTCTGCACGGCACACAAGCGGTGATGGCTAAATAATGATAGCTGTTTAGTACTTGCATGGCGAAGAATGTAAATCTTGGGCCGCCGAAACAGTAAGTCGGCAAAAAGTTCTCTGCTTCGACGGGACAATCGTCTGCGTATGATCAGTTGGAGAACAATAGAAGGAATATGGAGGAAACAACGTGAATTTAGATTTCGCTGGAACCGTCGCAATAGTTGCAGGTGGCACAGGTGGATTGGGGCGTGCCATAAGCCTAGCGTTTCTTGAGGAAGATGCAAAGGTAGTGGTTACGTTTCGGCATCAGGAAGAGTATGCCGCCCTGGAGAAGGCGGCAGGAACGAAGCGAGAGCTGCTCGAAGGATATCTCGTCGATGTGACAGATGAGGTTGCCATAGGCCAATTCATTGATCAGGTTTTGGCTAAACATGGCAAGCTCGGCGCTATGGTGAATACGGTCGGTGGTTATGTAGGTGGCGTCAAGTTGTGGGAGCTCGAAACAAAGGTTCTTGAGCAGATGCTGGCCCTCAACCTTCATTCAACTTATGAGCTGTCGCGTGCAGTGATACCGGTGATGCTCAAACAGGGAAGAGGCGCGATCGTAAATGTCGCGGCGAAGTCTGCGGTTGATCATGGAGCAGGAGCATCTGCCTATGCTGCGTCTAAGGCGGCTGCTCTGGCGATGATGGATTGCCTGGCAGCGGATGTGAAAGGCAGTGGGGTCCGAGTAAATTCGATTCTTCCGAGCATTATTGATACGGAGATAAACCGAAAAGCCATGCCGGGAGCCGACTTTGCGGCCTGGCCAAAACCTGAAGACATCGCTCGTGTCATATTGTTTTTGTGCAGTGATTATGCCAGGGTGATTCATGGTGCGGCCATTCCAGTTTATGGTGATAGCTAAATACTCGATGAGTTTTATTAAGTCCAGATTTTGATCAGACAATCGCTATGGCGTGCTTGCTGCGGCTACCTGTCCATGAACAGCAGGAGAGATCTCCCGCCGATAATCACCTTCTCTATCACTTCCTTCTCTGTAAAGGGATTAGTGATATCTTCCGTATCGATAATTTGAACCCACCTGTCTTTTGACACGCATGGCGGAAGAGTGAACTGCACACCATCCTGTGCCGCGTTGACAATCAGCAGAAAGCTATTATCAGCAACAGGGTCTCCCTGATCATTGGTGACCTGAAGGGTCTGGCCATTCAGCAAGACACATATAGAGCGATTCCATTCTGTATTCCAGACTTCGTCGGGCACCTGCTTGCCATCGGTATTGAACCATGCAGCATCCTGAACGATGGTGCTCTGTCCAGCCTTTCGAATCTCGCGATCCTGGAAAAATTTGCGACGATGCAGGTTCGGATGTGACAGACGAAACTTGATGAGACGCGCAGTGAAGTCGCGAAGCCGTTTGCGCGGTTCGTCGAGATTCCAGTCGAACCAGGTGAGTTCGTTATCTTGACAGTAGCTATTGTTATTTCCTCGTTGTGAACGAGCCACTTCATCACCGCCCGTCAACATCGGAACTCCTTGAGAAAGCATTAGCGTTGCCAGGAAGTTTCGCGTCTGACGTTCGCGCAGAGTGTTGATGCCTTGATCGTCTGTTAGCCCCTCGGCACCCATATTCCAGGAGTCGTTATCGTTCGTACCGTCCTTGTTGTCGTCTTGATTTGTCTCGTTATGCTTTTCGTTGTAACTCACGAGGTCGCAAAGCGTAAAACCATCGTGAGCAGTAACGAAGTTAATACTCGCATAGGGTTTTCGACCATCGAATTGATATAGGTCGCTCGATCCCATGAGGCGATTGGCGAAGTCGGATAGCTGGCTCGGGTCTCCACGCCAGAAACGACGAACGGTATCGCGGTATCTGCCGTTCCACTCCGCCCAGAGAACAGGGAATTGGCCCACTTGATAGCCACCCTCTCCGACGTCCCAGGGTTCTGCGATAAGTTTTATACCTGCAAGGGTCGGATCTTGATGGATAGTGTCGAAGAAGGAAGACAGCCTACTTACGTCGTGGAGTTCGCGAGCGAGTGTCGCGGCCAGATCGAAGCGAAAGCCGTCCACATGCATCTCTGTTACCCAGTACCGCAGGGAATCCATGATCATTTTGAGAACTTGGGGGTTACGGACGTTGAGAGTATTTCCTGTGCCGGTGTAGTCCATGTAATAACGTGGATTCTCTGTCAACCGGTAGTAGGTTAAATTGCAGACGCCCCTCCAGCTGAGTGTAGGACCTAGCTGATCGCCTTCGCAGGTATGGTTATAGACGACATCCAGAATTACTTCGATCCCGGCGGAGTGAAAGGCTCTGACCATCTCCTTGAACTCGTTTACTTGGCCACCCGTGTCGCCGGATGAACTATATCGAGACATAGGTGCGAAGTACCCGAGGGTGTTGTAGCCCCAGTAGTCTCTCAATCCTTTATCGACCAGATGGCCCTCATCGATGAAGTGGTGGATCGGAAGGAGTTCGACTGCCGTTATACCGAGCTTCTTAAAATAGTTGATGCTCGACTCATGACTAAGGCCCGCATAGGTTCCGCGTAACTTTTCAGGCACCATCGGATTTTGAATGCTGAAGCCGCGAACGTGAACTTCATAGATGACGGAGTCAGCGAGCGGGGTCTCGGGTGGGCAATCGCCTCCCCAATCGAACTTGCTATCGACCACCACAGATTTAGGGACGCCGGCCGCAGAGTCCTGCGTGTCGATCTTGAGATCATCGCCGGAGGCTATATCGTAGCCGAAGATCGGTGCTTTCCAGTCCACCTGACCTGAGATGGCTTCAGCATACGGATCGACGAGGAGCTTGGCTGGATTGAAGCGATGCCCCCTCTCGGGCTCCCATGGGCCGTCGATTCGATATCCATAGAGTTGCCCAGGCATGATGTCACGGATCAAACCGTGCCAGACAAAGGCGGTGCGCTCGCGAAGGGGAATGGAGTCTGTCTGTTTACCTTGCGGATCGAAGAGGCAGAGATCAACACAAGTGGCTCCCTCGGAGAAGATGGCGAAGTTGGTGCCTTTGCTGGAAACAGTGGCGCCGAGAGGGTAGGGGCGTCCGGGGAGAAGAGTCCGATTCATGCCTTTTTGGATGCGAAATCCTTAGATCAGTTGCGCTGCGGGGAGCTGCGAATCTACAGGCCATTCAAAATCATCGTCTTCTTCGCTACTTTGCCATTTTATCGAGGTGCCGATAGCCATCGGTGGCGATGAAGGCGGTGAGAAAGATGGTGAAGTTATAACTGGCGTGGATGAGTGTAGAGGCAAGGACCGAGCGCAGACGAAGACGAACGGCACTGAGAACGAGGGAGACGCAGAAGAGCAGCAACAGCACAGGCCAGGCGTAGGAGACCTGCTGGCCGTGAAGGGCAGCGAAGAAGATACTGGTGAGCACGGCGGAGAAGATGTAGGCGGGCATGGTGATCTTGTTTGAGGAGTTCCAGAGATCGCGCGCGGCTGAAGTGCGGGGGAGGGCGATCCAATCGTAGGCGATGGCGAAGGCGGGGAGAAGGAATCCGCGAAAGCCGATCTCCTCAAATAGAGGCGCGAGAAGGGTGCCGAAGATGGTGATGAGCCACACGTCGGCTGGAGTGCGGAAGAAGTCGTCCATGGGGATATTCTTCGGCATGGTGGCCAAGGATGAGGCTGCCTGTACAACAAGTGAGAGGGCGATGCCGATGGGGATTAGTTTGAAGGCGTTGCGGCGCACGGCATCAGGATTCGCCTGAAGGCCTTCGGGGAATGGGCGCTTCCACAGAAGGGGAAAGATAAGCCAGGAGATAGCGATGGTTGCAAGATAGGTGAAGGTCTCGGAGGCAATGAGGAGCTTAGGGGAGATTGAGGTCTTTGCGGCGGCGATCGTGGTGTGGGAGAGGGGAAGCAGGCTTAGCTGAGCGAGAAGAAGCAGAAGTCCGGCGATGGAAAGAAAAAGCGCGGCGTGGCCTAGGTTGGGAATTCGCGTGGGCGGCTCTACCTCCCGTGGTGAGTTAGGTGGTTCGGGAAAGAATAGGGTGGTTTCATCCTCTGTAGTGCCGGGCACAGGAAAGTGCGGGACGGTGGCCTCGGGCTCCTTCGGAACATAGAGGTGTTGCGATGACGGAGATGGTGTGGGAGTGAGGTCGCTCATGCTTTTTTCGTGCGTGATGAGGGTACAGCCTTGACAGCTTTTTTGGCGGAAGTCTTTGTGAGTGCGGCTTTCTTTACGGATTTCGATGTGCGGCCCTCTGCGGGCTTGATAGAGCTTGCTGTGGCCCGACCGGTCTTCTTTTCGGGAGCGATGAATTTGCCGCGGGCTTCTTTCTTCTTATCGGGTGCAGCAACGATGTTAAGCGATTGTGGACCAGCGTGGCTGGCACCGTTGCGGCTTGCGAAGTCGGTGGCGTGCGTTGAGTAGTGCCGGGCGAGGAAGCTGCCAGTGTGAGACTCGCGGACGGTCGCGACCTGCTCAGGCGTACCGTGCGCGATGATGCGACCACCGCCCTCGCCACCCTCAGGGCCGAGATCGAGGATGTAGTCGGCGTTGCGGATGATGTCGAGGTTGTGCTCGATGATGATTACGGTGTTGCCGAGATCGGTTAGCCGGTGGAGAACTTCGAGGAGCTTGCGGACGTCGTCGAAGTGAAGACCAGTGGTGGGTTCGTCTAGAAGGTAGAGGGTGCGGCCAGTTTGGCGCTTGGATAGTTCGCGGGCGAGTTTCATGCGCTGGGCTTCGCCGCCGGAGAGGGTGGTGGCTGACTGGCCGAGGTGGATATAGCCGAGGCCTACGTCGACGAGGGTCTGAAGCTTGATGTTTACGGTGGGAATGTCTTTGAGGATGGGAACGGCGTCGGCGATCGGGAGGTCGAGGAGGTCGGCAATGCTGTAGCCGTTGAACTTGACGGAGAGAGTCTCCTGATTGTAGCGACGTCCGTTACATACTTCGCAGAGGACATAGACGTCGGGCAGAAAGTTCATCTCAATGCGGCGCTGGCCTTCACCCTGGCAGGCTTCGCATCGTCCACCTTGGACGTTGAAGGAGAAACGGCCGGGCTTGTAGCCTCGCTCGCGGGATTCGGGGAGCATGGCGAAGAGGTCGCGCATGGCGGTGAAGACGCCGGTGTAGGTGGCTGGATTGCTGCGTGGCGTGCGGCCAATGGGGGACTGGTCGATCTGGATGACCTTATCGAGCTGGTCGATGCCGATGACCTTGCCATGCTGGCCGGGTTCTTCGCGGGAGCCGTATAGTTCTTTGGCGAGGGAGCGGTAGAGGATATCGTTGACGAGCGTTGATTTACCGCTGCCGCTTACCCCAGTGATGACGGTCATGATGCCGAGCGGGAAGTGAGCGGTAACGTTTTGCAGGTTGTGGGAGTGGGCGTCTTCTACGGTGATCCAGTTGTTGGTGAGGGCGCGTGGCTCTTTACGAGCCACGATTTCGATCTTTCCGGCGAGATATTGCCCCGTGATGGACTCTGGATTGTCCATGATCTGCTGCGGAGTCCCGTCGGCGATGAGGTGGCCGCCGTTTTTTCCAGCTCCGGGGCCGAGGTCGAGGACGTAATCTGCCTTGCGGATAGTGTCTTCGTCATGCTCGACGACGAGGACGGTGTTGCCGAGGTCACGCAGGTTTTCGAGTGCGGTGATGAGGCGCTGGTTGTCACGCTGGTGAAGACCGATACTGGGCTCGTCCAGCACGTAAAGAACGCCGCGAAGGCGCGAGCCAATCTGTGTAGCCAGACGGATGCGTTGTCCTTCGCCACCCGAGAGCGTTGCGGCGGAACGGTCGAGGGCCAGGTAGCCGAGGCCGACGGCATTGAGAAACTCCAGGCGTTCTATGATCTCGCGCTGGAGGCGATCGGCGATGATGCGATCCCGGCCTGTGAAGTTCATGTTGCGGGCCGAGGTGAGGGAACGCTCGAGCGGGAGGGCGGTGAAGTCGGCGATGGATGCGCCGTTTACTGTAACGGCGAGAGACTCCGGGCGCAGGCGTCGGCCCTTGCAGACGGGGCAGATCGTCGCGGACATGTACTGCATCATGTACTCGCGATAGCCCTCGGATTTGGTGTCCTCGAGGTTGGAGCGGAGATAGTTGAAGATGCCGTGGAACCCGGTGCGGCCGGCCTCATTGCGCGGGGGACCGTAGAGGAAGAGGTTCTGCTGCTCGGTGGTTAGATCTTCGAAGGGCTGCTTGATGTTGATCTTGGACTTTTCGGCAAAAAGCTTGATGAGGCGGAGGAGATAAGCTGAACCGCTGCCGGGCCCCATGGCGCCGTCGAGTAGAGGCTTAGACCAGTCGGTGATCGTCTTTGCAGGGTCGAAGTCGTAGATGCTGCCCAGGCCGTGGCACTCGGGGCAGGCACCGTAGTTGGAGTTGAAGGAGAAGCTACGTGGTTCGAGGCGGGGAACATTGATTCCGCAGTCGGGGCAGGCCATGGAGCTGCTGTAGAGGGTCTCGTCCATGCCGTGGATCGCGATGAGGACGAGGCCGTTGGCCATTTGAAGAGCCTTGGTGACAGAGGTTTCCAAGCGGCGGAGATCGTATTTGGGGACGACGGGGGTGAGGGATGCGTTGACGTTTCCCTCTGGAGGTGGCAGCGGTTTAAGAATGATGCGATCGACGATGGCTTCGATCGTGTGGTTCTTTCGCTTTTCAAGGCGCATGCCTTCAGTGAGTTCGGTGATCTCACCGTCGATGCGGGCGCGGAAACCCTGCTGGTCGAGCGTTTCGAGCTCTTCGCGGAACTCGCCCTTGCGTCCGCGAACGATGGGAGCGTAGACAGTAATACGTTCTCCGGGCGAGAGGGCGGCAATGCGCTCTACGATCTGCTCCGCGGACTGGCGGGTAATGGGGCGGTGGCAGTTGGGGCAGTGCGGTTGGCCTACGCTGGCGTAGAGGAGGCGCAGGTAGTCGTAGATCTCCGTGATGGTGCCTACGGTCGAGCGAGGACTGCGGCTGGTGGTCTTTTGTTCGATAGAGATAGCGGGGGAGAGTCCGTCGATGGCATCGACGTCGGGACGCTCCATCTGGTCGAGGAATTGGCGGGCATAGGCGGATAGAGTCTCGACGTAGCGGCGCTGGCCTTCAGCATAGATGGTGTCGAAGGCAAGCGAACTCTTGCCGGATCCCGAGAGGCCGGTGACCACAGTAAGGGTGTTGCGCGGAATGCTGACGTTGACGTTGCGCAGATTGTGCTGGCGTGCGCCGCGGACGGTAATGTGTGTAATACCCATGGAAGGTCTCAGGCGCTGTTCGGCCAAGTCTCTAGAATACGGCATTTTCGGGTAACGAGATGGATTCCCCAATTTTGACCGGGGCAACCCCATAATGGGAGGATGTATCCGAAGTTGCAACAAATTTAGTTTTCGGGTCATTGTAATTGCCGATAAATTTGTAACAATAGCGACGGAATAAATAGGCCGCCGGAGACGAAAAAGTCAGTTTTGCGGTGTGGACTCAGGGGTGCGTTTGTGATTTTGTCGATTATGTTGATCTGTGCGGTGTTGATCTCGTTAGGGGCGGGTGTGCTGGTGGCCTACGGAATCTGCACGGGAATGTTTGGGATCTTCCGTATGCATGCACGGCAGGTAGCTGCGGAAAAGATGGCGGAGGACATGGTGACTCCTGCTCAAGTCCTGAAGGGCTAGAGTAGGGTGGAGTGACTATCTAGGCAGAGTAGCGACACTTCGGCTGAAACGACCAAAGAATCTGGTGTTCTGTTTCACAAACACAAAACTACAAAACTGAAGAGAATTATTGAGGAGCGGTTGGTTGCTGCTGCTGGCGCATACGCTGGAGTTGCTCGTATATCTCTTGCGGAGTTTTGACTCCGTTCGGGGAATCGGGCTGGGCAGCGCTGGTAGGCGTGGCTCCTGGGGCTGCCGAGGTGGGTTCGTTCTGGTTGTGAGGTGCTGGTGACGGGGGCGTGCTGGCGGGCTCGGGTTCTGGCTCCGTGGATGATCGAAGCTCCTGACGATCGTCGAAGGCAGGAGCGTTAGGACTTGGGGGGGTGGGCCCTCCCTGTCTTGGGGTGAGAATAAGTTCGGCGGGACCATCTCCGTCGCCGGGAACAAAGAGCATGTTACTGCCGGTGCCGTCGAGAAGTTTTGCAAGTATCTGAGGCGCGGGCGCGGGGCCATATTGGCCGAAGACTCGTTCGTCGGTGACGCCACCGGTGATCTTCAACCCGGTCTCATGAGCGATCTGACGAAGAATTTGATTGAGACTCGCGTTGTCGGCGGAGATGGACAGAACGCCATCTGCGTAGGCCACCTGTGCGTGCTTGGGCGGTTGCTGCGACGGAGTGGGGGGAGGAAAGGGAGTTGAAGCAGTAGCATCTGCGGGTAGCGATGGAACCGTTGCGCTGGGCTTTGGCATCGGTGATTGCGCCAGCAGTGCAGAGGCGGTTAGGCCTAAGGCGACTACAAATCGAACTGGCGCGACACTTAGCATGTTTTGTGGACGTATCTGAGCGTATGAAGGTAATCCAATTGTAGAGATGTACGCCGGGATTAGTCTATCGCGGAGTTGCTTTGTGAGAGCTTGGATAGCGGTAAATTGAGGGGGATAGATTTTCATAGGCGATAAGAGAGGCCGGGTGCGCTGAAATTTACAAGAAAAGCAGAAGAGAAAGAAGCGGCTATAAAGCGGGAATATGCCGGCAAGGTTGTTTGTACTAGACTGGCAGTGGCCTTCAGGGAGTCCCGCGTAGTACGTGCGGCTCAATGGGAAGGCCGACGGCGGGCATGATGATGAGACTCAGGATGAGTTTGCTGGCGTTGGGGATGCTGGTGGCTACAGGTGCCTCTGGCGAGGTGTGCACGACGCAATCGCAGATGACGGCGGCGGACCGTGATGCGCTGGCGTCGGCGGCGCATGGTTTGGCTGCGAAGGTGCAGGCTAACGACGTGGCTGGGCTGCATGCGGCAACTGCAGCCGAGTATGCCAAGGATTTGAGCGGGATTGGCGATGTGGTGGGCGGTGCATCCGCGAAGGTCAAGGGCGGCACGTTAACGGTGGAACAGGTTTATCTTCTGGATGGAAGCCAGTTGAAACGGAGTGCAGATGGAACGACTACGGAGGCGCAGTTTTTTTGTTCGCTGAACAAGACGGTCGCGGAGGCAGATTTTCTAATCTCAGGTCTGGCTCCGGGGCAGTATGGATTTGCCATCGTGGATGTAAAGAATGCCAGCACACCGTATCGTTTGTCTTTCCTGCTACGACAGGAAGGGGGACGATGGGGGATGGCGGGATTTTACCCGAAGCCTCTCTTGGCAGCCGGTCACGACGGTCTTTGGTACTGGACGCAGGCACGCATGATGACGGCGCAAAAGCAGCGCTGGGACGCATGGCTGTACTACCAGGAGGCAGAGAGCCTATTGCGTCCGACGGATTTCATCCAGAGCACTCATCTGGAGAAATTGAAGGCTGAAGAGAGTGCGGCGACGCCAACTGTGTTATCTGAGGGTATAAGTGCGGAGACGCCGCTAGTCGTCAAGGGGACTGACGGGGTGGAGTATCGTTTCACTGCGTTGGGTGTGGATGATTCGCTGGCGAAGGAAGAGGTCGATGTTGCTGCGCATCTAAAGGTAGACCAGATAGGCGATGCTGCCGCGGCTCGCAAGCGGAACGCAGATGCAATGGCTGCGCTGTTGAGTGCGTATCCGGAGATGAGAAAGCCATTTCATGGGGTGTGGATCTTCGCGGAAGCACCTGGACAGAATCCGTTTGTTACGGAGCAGGCGATGAGCGAGATCCATTAGAGTCGTGATGTATTGATGGTGTGGTCTTTGGAAGTGATCTTCAGGGTAGAACTGACATCTTATTGGTTAGGCGGTTCAGAAAGAGAACAATGACAACGATCAAAAAAACATTGAGCCAGGCAATCCAGGAGAGACGGGCGACGCCGAGTTTTGATGGGGCGCCGATCCCGAGTGAAGATTTGAAGCAGATTATTGATGCGGGGCTGCACGCCCCTAGTGGGTATAACATGCAGCCGTGGCGGTTCGTGGTGGTGCAGTCGGCGGAGCAGAAGAAGAGGCTGCGTGCGGCTAGTTATAACCAGGGCAAGGTGGAGGAGGCGTCGGCAGTGATTGTGGCCTGCGGCGATGCGGACGGCTGGCGCAAGGATCTGGACCTGATGCTGGAGCTAGGGCGCAAGGGTGGGATGCCGGAGAGCTATGCGGCGCAGGCGGAGAGTAGCGTACCGATGTATATGTCCAGCTTCAGCAGCGGCCAGATGCAGGGGTGGCTGAATAAGCAGGTGATGCTGGCGTTTACGCATATGCTGTTGATGGCTGAGGTGTTGGGATATGATACGGCTCCGATGGAAGGGTTCGAGCAGGACAAGGTGCATGAGGTGCTTCGGCTGCCGCTGAGCTATTGGGTGGTTGCACTGCTGGCGATCGGGCATGCGAAGGGACCGGACAAGTTCTACGGAGGGCGCTTCGACATGGCGCATACTGTGTTCGGGGAAGAGTTTGGCAAGCCGTTGAAGTAGAGGACGCACGGAGACGATTGAGTTATGAGGGTTGTGCTTCGTGTTGTGGCTGCGTTAGTGGTTCTTGTCGTCCTTGCTGGTGCGGTCTTCTATCTGCATCCGCTTTGGGTCGCGGATCAGCAGATTCGGTTCCACCTTTGGCGGGAGGGTGTGAAGAGCGATTACGTTCAGGTGGATGGATACAGACTGCATTATTTTGAGGTGTTGCCTGCGGGTGGGGGTGGCGGGGTACCGCTGGTGCTGGTGCATGGTCTGGGGGCGCGGGGCGAGGACTGGGGGTCGATGCTGGCGGCGCTGGCTGGGCAGGGGTTCCATGTGTATGCGCCGGACCTGCTGGGATATGGGCGGTCTCCGCGGCCGGATGTAGACTACTCGATCTCACTGCAGGAGAAGACGGTTGCAGACTTCATGCAGGCGGTGCATGTGGCGCGGGCGGATGTGGGCGGTTGGTCGATGGGCGGATGGGTGGCGATGAAGCTGGCGATCGATCATCCGGAGCTGGTGAACCGGCTGGTGATCTACGACAGTGCGGGCGTGTACTTCCCGGCTACGTTTACGGCGGAGCTGTTTACGCCGGTCGATGCTGCGGGGCTGAACCGCCTGATGGCGATGCTGACTCCGCATCCGATCCGGCTGCCTGGGTTTGCGGCGAAGGATGCGGTGCGGAAGCTGCAGGAGAACGCCTGGGTGATCGATCGGAGCATGGCTTCGATGACGAACGGGCGCGATCTGCTGGATTTCCAGCTCTACAAGATCACTCAGCCGATGTTGATTGTGTGGGGCGAGAAGGATGAGTTAATCCCGCTGGCGGTGGGGGAGGCGATTCACCGGAGGGTGCCGCAGTCGGTGTTGAATGTGGTGCCGGGGTGCGGGCATCTGGCTCCGGCGGAGTGCGTGGGGCCTGTGATCGCGAGTACGGTGAGCTTTTTGCGGGCCGATCCGCCGATGCAGGGTGGGGAGAAGACGCTTGCGGTTGTGCGTTAGAGCGATTCGTCGGGTTGCCACTGGTAGGCGCCGGGCTGGGGCAGGCCGATGTGGGCGAGGACGCGGTTGACGAACTCGCGGGCCATCTCGGTGGTGCTTTGGGGGTGGTTGTAGAGGGTGGGGATGGCGGGGAAGATGGTGGCGCCGGCGTCGGAGGCGAGCTGCATGTTGCGCAGGTGGATACGGTTGAAGGGGGTCTCGCGGACGCAGAGGATGAGCGGTCGGTTTTCTTTGAGGCAGACGTCGGCGGCGCGGTGGATGAGGTTCTGGGCGAGGCCGTTGGCGATGGAGGCGAGGGTGCCCATGGAGCAGGGGAGGACGATCATGGCAGAGGTGGGGTAGCTGCCGCTGGCGATGTTGGCTCCGATATCGGTGTCGGCGTGCTGCTGGAGCTTTGCGCAGGGGGCGCCGAGGAGCTTTTCTGCGAGGTTGTTGCGTCCGCTGAGGTTGAGCTCTTCGGCGAAGACGCGGAGGGCGCTGTCGGACGCGACGAAGTTGATCTTGGCGACGCGGTCGTCTGCGGCGAGGGCGCGGAGGATCTCGGAGGCGTAGACGCTGCCGCTGGCTCCGGTTACGGCTAGGGTGATGTTGGTGGGTGCTGTCATGGTTTGCTCGTCGTCTCCTCTCTTTGCATTGCGGTGGGTACCCCACCCCCTGGGGGGTACCCACCGCTAAGTCTATTTTTTGCAATAGATGCGAAAATCGCTGTCGCTAAATATTTCTAAATAAAAGGCTTACGGGTAAATATTTCTTTCTAAAAGGCTTATGCTTGAAATCCCGAATAATTCTTCAAACACCGACTTTTTTGTCCTGCCGGACAGGCCTCCTGCGCTCAGTCACCCCGCAAACGAAGACCTGTTTGCGGGGACCCCGATACGCGACCACTTCGTGGTGGGTGTACCTTGTCTTGCAGGTTTCTTATTTAATCCTCTTATTCCATTCTAGCGGGTGGGGTGTAACTAGTACGCAAGGCTTTCCAAGTTTTTCGTTGCGGCGTAAGTATTGTGTTCTTAGTTGATTAGGTGGAATTGTGAAAGTCGTTTTGCCGCGTGGGGGCTTGACAGGTTTCCTGGGATTTACGGAGTTGGAGGTTGGGATGGGCGGAGGGCGTAGGCGATCAGTGTTTCTCCGTGCAGGTGATTCGTGGTGTTGAAGGTGTTATTGCTGGTTTCTTGCTGGTCGGTGATGGTCGGGTCCAGCTCGCAGGCGGCGATCTCTTCGGTGGTGGCGTGGATGAAGCAGAGCTCGCAGGTGGCGAGGTTGACCTCGCCGTTGTCGCCTTCGGAGCGCATGGGTGGGCCGAAGGTTCGGCAGAGGATGGGGCGGCCGGTGTAGAGGTCGCAGGTACCGGAGGTCAGGTCGAGGACGGGGCAGGGCTCGTCGTTGGCGAACTCTTCGAAGAGGATGGCGGCTTCGTGGTCCTCGTTGAGGATGCCGGTGGCGAGGTCGCCGGGAAACCAGGGGTCGAGGCGGGTGAGGGAGTTGGCTACGCGGGCGTGAATGCGTGCGGCACGTTCGGGGTCTGACTGTTCGAGGGCGGTGAGGCCTTCGCGGAGGCGTGCGGCGTCCTCGTGGGCGATGGGGAAGACGCCGATGCAGCACTGGGAGCAGCCGGGGTGGCAGGCGAGGTGGGGGCCTCCGCGACGGTAGGCGTCGGCGACTGCGGTGTCTACGATTTGGATGAGGGTTTGCATCGTTTGCGTCATGGAGGGGAGGTGAATGCTCATCCTGCGGGGAGGGAGAGTCCTACACCTCATGCTGAGACGCTTGCGTGTTGCGAAGACGCTGGCACGATGGGCAGCGTCTCCGGCGGGTTAGACGGCTTTGCGCTGGAAGGTCGTCTTCTTGGTGCCGGCGAAGGAGTCTTTGGCCTTGGCCGAGACGGAGGACGATCCGGCGACGGGGTTTCCGCCGCTCTTGGCGTTGGCGGCTTTTTCGCGCGCGGCCTGAAGTTTCTGGGCTGCGCGACCTAGGCCGCGGGTCTTGATGTCGGCTGGTTTGGGGATGAAATCACTCATATGGAAAGTTTCTCATGGGGTGGGGCTGGGAACAAGGTGGGTTGTTGGTTCTATGGGATGATGTGTTGCTGGCGGAGGCGGGTGAAGAGGTCGAAGAAGCTGTCGTCGGTGGATTGGTAGTCGAGGAAGCCGAGCTTGCGGCTCTTGCTCATGTCGGTGACGACTTCAATGGGACGGCCGAGGTCGGCGTCGGTGTGCCAGGCGGAGGCGAGGTGGTTGAGTTCGGGTTCGGCGAGATGGTGACGGTGGGCGATGTCGCGCCAGATTGGTTCGGCGTCGGCGAGTTGTTGCTCGAGCGGGGTGCCGTGGCCGGGGAAGGGTGCGGGTTCGATGCCGAACCACTGGGCGAGGCGGGACCACATCCAGCTCCAGCGGAAGACGTCGCCGTTGACGACGTTGAAGGCCTGGTCGCGGGCGGCGGGGGTGGTGGCGGCCCACTCGAGATGGCGGGCGAGGAGGCGGGCGTCGGTCATGTCGGTGAGGCCGTTCCACTGGGCTGCGGAGCCGGGGAAGAGGAAGGGGCGATTGGTCTCGCGGCAGAGGGTGGCGTAGGCGGCCAGGGTGACGCCCATGTTCATGGCGTTGCCGAGGGCGTAACCGACGATGGTGTGGGGGCGGTGGACGCTCCATGTGAAGTGGTGGCGGGCGGCGGCGGCGAAGACTTCGTCTTCCTGGGCGTAGTAGAAGTTGTCGATGGCGAGGCGGGGCTGTTCTTCACGGAAGGGCGTGGCGGGGAGGGTGCCTTTGCCGTAGGCTTCGAAGGGTCCGAGGTAGTGTTTGAGGCCGGTGACGAGCGCGGCGTGCTGGAGGGTGCCGGCGGGGGAGACGGCTTCGAGGAGGTTGCGCACCATGGCGCTGTTGATGCGGATGTTCTCTTTCTCGGTGGGTTGGCGGAGCCAGGTGGCGATGAAGACGTGGGTGGGTTTGAGTGCGGCGACGGCGGTGCGGAGGGCGGTGGGGTCGAGGAGGTCGGCGGCGATGAAGTTGACGCCGGGGATGTCGGCGGAGGGGCGGCGGGCGAGGCCGTGGACGTGCCAGCCTTTGGAGAGGAGTTGGTGGGCGAGGTTGTTGCCGACGATGCCGGTGACTCCGGCGATTAGGGCTGTGGGGGGCATCTTGTTCCTCTGGTTTCTCTGGGTCGAGCTAAGAGTCTGGGGATTGGATGATGGTGGGTGCAGTTGGGTGCGTGGCATGCTTCGGGGAGGCGTTGCGGTGGGAGACGGTAGAAGCAGATTCCTTCGCTTCGCTGCGGAATGACAAACAAAAGGGCGGGCAACGGCAACAGCAAACGCACGACAACGGCGCGGCGGTGGTGGTTATTCGCTTAGGACGCGGGCGAAGATGGCGTCGACGTTGGCGAGCTGGCGGTGATAGTCGAAGGCGCGGGAGAGTTTTTCGGGGGAGAGGCGGGCGGTGATCTCGGGGACTTTGGCGATCTCGTCGCGGAAGATGAGGTCGTTCTTCCAGGAGTTCATGGCGTGGGTCTGGACGAGGCGGTAGGCGTCTTCGCGGGACATGCCGGATTCGGCGAGGTCGAGGAGGAGCTGGCCGGAGAAGATGAGGCCGCCGGTGGATTCGAGGTTCTTGAGCATGCGAGCCGGGTAGACCATCAGCTTGGCGATGAGGTTCTCGGTCTTGGCGAGGAGGTAGTCGGCGAGGATGGTGGAGTCGGGGAGGATGACGCGCTCGGCGGAGGAGTGGGAGATGTCGCGCTCGTGCCAGAGGGCTACGTTTTCGAAGGCGGTTTGCGCGTTGGAGCGGATGACGCGGGCGAGGCCGCTGATCTGTTCGGAGGTGATGGGGTTGCGCTTGTGGGGCATGGCGCTGGAGCCCTTTTGTTTTTCGCTGAAGAACTCTTCGGCTTCGCGGACTTCGGTGCGCTGGAGGTGGCGGACTTCGGTGGCGATCTTGTCGAGAGTGGATGCGAGGACGGCGAGGGTTGAGACGTAGGCGGCGTGGCGGTCGCGCTGGACGACTTGCGTGGCGATGGCTACGGGTTTGAGACCGAGTTGGTTACAAATTGCTTCTTCGTGCTCGGGCTTGAGATGGCCGAAGGTGCCGACGGCTCCGGAGAGCTTGCCGACGCGGAGGTCTTCGGCGGCGGCGTCGAAGCGGGTGAGGTTGCGCTGCATCTCGGAGTACCAGAGGAGCAGCTTGAGGCCGAAGGTGGAGGGTTCGGCGTGGATGCCGTGGGTGCGGCCGATGATGGGGGTGTGCTTGAACTCTATCGCACGTTTTTTTAATGTTTCCGATAGCGCGACGATGCCGGCGCGGATGATGGCGGAGGCTTCTTTGAGTTGCAGGGACTGGGCGGTGTCGACGACGTCGGTGCTGGTGAGGCCGTAGTGGAGCCAGCGGGAGTCTTCGGGGGAGTTGATGTGCTCGGCGACGGTGGTGGTGAAGGCGATGACGTCGTGGCGGACTTCGGCTTCGATCTCGTTGATGCGGTCGACGGTGAAGGCGCCCTTGTCGCGGATGGCGTCGGCGGCGGACTGGGGGACGAGGCCGAACTTGGCGAGGGCCTGGGAGGCGGCGATCTCTACGGTGAGCCAGCATTGGTACTTGTTGGCGTCGGACCAGATGCGGCCTAGCTCGGGGCGTGTGTAACGGGTGATCATGGAATTCCTTCGTTTTATAGAGCGGCGGCAGCGACGGTAAAAGCAACAGCAGATCCCTGCGAGATGACAAACAAAAAAGCAACGGCAAAAGTTGCGGCTAGTGGTTCGTCAGAGACGGTCGCGCGAGGAGATGGATTATTTGGCGACGCCGAGGAGCTGGGACATTTCGTCGTAGAGGAAGCCTTCGCCGGGTTTGTAGGGTTGAACCCACTTGCCGTCGATGACGAACTGGGGGATGGCGCGCTTGCCGGTATGGGCGATGACGAGGTCGGCGGCGCCGGGGGTGTTCTCGATGTCGATCTCTTTGTAGGGGATGTTGTGGGTGGAAAGGAAGCGCTTGGCTTCACGGCAGTCACGGCACCAGGCGGCGGAGTAGAGGGTGAGGTCCATAGAGCTTTATTTTAGCTTGTTTGCTGGGGGTGCTGTCCTGCCGGACGGGCCTCCTGCGCGGAGGGCGGTCACTTCGTGACGGGTATATCGCCTTCGGCTGGGCCTTCCGTTGGTCGGCGATAACTTTCCACCCCGACCAACGGGAGGGCTTTGCGAAGCGTGATGCCACCACGCAGTGGTCGCTCGCCGCGCAGGCGGTTTTATTGCTCGTGGTAGTTGCGGATGAGACCGCCGTCGACGAAGTAGGTGGAGCCGGTGACGTAGGCGCCGTCGTCGGAGGCGAGGAAGAGGGCTACGCCGGCGACGTCCTCGGGGGTGCCCATGCGGCCGAGGGGGATGTTGGCGAGGAGGGCTTCGAGCTGAGACTTGTTGGCCATCATCTTGGTGTTGATGGGAGTGGCGATGGCGCCGGGGGCGATGTTGTTTACGGTGATGTTGAGTGGGCCAAGTTCCACGGCGAGGTCGCGCATGAGCATGCGCATGCCGCCCTTGGAGGCGCAGTAGGTCGAGAAGTTGGGGAAGACCATGTCTTCGTGGACGGAGCTGGTGTTGATGACGCGGCCGGGCTGTTTGGCGTCGCGGAGGCGGCGGACGAAGGCCTGGGTGAGGAAGAAGGCACCTTTGAGGTTGATGTCGAGGACGGTGTCGTAGTCGGCTTCGGTGACGTCCCAGAAGGCAGCGGACTTTTCGATGCCGGCGTTGTTGACGAGGATGTCGCAGCGGCCTAGTTGGGCGTAGGCCTGGTCGACGAGGTTCTGGGTGTCGGCGAGGTTGCTGACATCGGCTTTGACGAGGATGGCTTTGCCGCCGGCTGCTTCGGCTTTGGAGGCGGTCTCCTGGGCCTGGTCGAGGTGGTTGCGGTAGTCGACAACGACGGATGCGCCCTCGCTGGCGAAGCGGATGGCGATGGCCTGGCCGATGCCGGAGCCTGAGCCGGTGACGATGGCGACTTTTCCTGCGAGACGACCTGACATTTGGTGGGTTCCTCTATCGAACGCTGGTTTTATAGATCTTCGTATTCTGTTGGATGCTGGTTCAGGATCTTCTTTCCACGTCGTTTGATGAAAAAGTTGGAGAGCATGGGGCCGCACTCGTCGGCGAGGAGGCCGGGGGTGATTTCGACTTTGTGGTTGAGCTGGGGGTGGTTGATGACGGAGAGGACGGAGCCGCAGGCGCCTGCTTTGGGGTCGGGTGCGGCGTAGACGAGGCGCGCGATGCGGGCGTGGAGGATGGCTCCGGCGCACATGGCGCAGGGTTCGAGGGTGACGTAAAGGGTGCAGTGATTGAGGCGGTAGTTTTGCAGGGCGAGGCTGGCGGCGCGGAGGGCGACGATCTCGGCGTGGGCGGTGGGGTCGGAGTCGCGGAGGACGCGGTTCTGGCCTCGGCCGATGATCTTGTCCTGGTGGACGACGATGGCGCCGACGGGGACCTCGCCTGCGGCTTCGGCGGCGTGGGCTTCGGCGATGGCGGCGTGCATGAAGTCGATGTCTGGCATGGCTAGTAGAGGTTTGAGCCGGCTTCGGATTCGAGTGCGGCGATGAAGGATTGCATGATGGCGACGCGGGGGACGGCGAGGGCTTTTGAGGGTTCGAGGTGGAGCTGGGTGGGGAGGGTGGTGAGTTGCTTCTGGAGGGCGTGGAGGGCTTTGGTGAAGGTGCAGAAGCGGGTGTCGCTGCCGAGCTTGGCGAGGGTGCGGGTGATGCCGATGGCGCCGAGCTGCTCGAGGATGTCGGCGTCGCGGGCGATGGTGGCTTCGAGGGTGAGGGGCGTGTCTTGCGGCTGGTGGGTGCGGATGACTTCGAGGACGGCGGGGATCTTTTCTTCGGGGAAGCCGGACTCGGTTAGGATGGCGGGGGCGCGATCGGTGATGTAGGCTACGTGGTCCCAGGCTTTGAGGGCTTCCTCGTCTTCGGGGCGATGGCCGATGAAGACGCCGAGGTCGTGGAGCCAGACGGCGGCGAAGACTACGTCGTCGTCGTAGGTGAGGGCTGGATCCAGTGCTGCGCCGATCTGTTTTGTGAGAGCGTAGAGGCGGGGCTGGTGGCCGAACTTGTGGGTCGGGTTGGCTTGGGCGGCGATGTAGGTTTCGAGGGCGTTGCGGTAGGTCTGGTTCGACATCTTTAATTAGTCTCGCGTGTGAGTGGTTGGGCTTCGGGGCCGAAGAAGCGGGCGATCTGCTGGGCCAGGGCTTCGATGGCTGGGCGGCGTTGAGCGAGTTGCTCTCCGTTCAACGTGAACTGTTTGATCCACAGTTGCTCCAGAAGCGGGAGTATCTGTTCTGCGGCGAACCCGGTGCTAGGGAGGCCGATGGTTGCTTCGTAGAAGTGCTTTGCTTCAGGGTCGTACTCGTCGAGCGGGGAGTCATCAGCAATTAAACCTTCGATGTCTGCCGTTGCGAATAGTTCCTTTAATGAATCAAGATCGGGTGGGGGCGGCCAGGTGCTCATGCGGGCTCCTGCTGGCTGAGGCAGTGGAGGGTGCCGAGGCCCCAGACGAGGTCGACGGCGTGGATGCCGATGATCTCGCGGTCGGGGAAGCAGGCGGCGATGATGTTGAGGGCGTGGCGGTCGTTGGGGTCGTTGAAGGTGGGGACGAGGACGAGGCCGTTGGCGATGTAGAAGTTGGCGTAGCTGGCGGGGAGGCGCTGGTTGTCGAAGAGGACCGGCGCGGGCATGGGGAGTTCGACGATCTCGAAGGGCTTGCCTGCGAGGTTGCGGAAGTTGCGGAGGCGGTCGAGGTTTTCGGCGAGGGGAAGGTGGTTTTCGTCGTGGACGTTGGGTTCGACGCAGGTGAGGATCTTGTTTTCGGCGACGAAGCGGGTGATGTCGTCGACGTGGCCGTGGGTGTCGTCGCCGGCGCAGCCCTTGTGAAGCCAGAGGGTCTTTTCGATGCCGAGGTACTCATGGAAGGCGTGTTCGAGGCAGGCGCGGGTCTCGGCTTCGTCGCCTAGGCCGGGGTTGCGCTCCTGAATCTTGGAGAGGAGACACTCTTCGGTGGTGAGGAGGAGGCCGGCGCCGTTGGTGTCGATGCTGCCGCCTTCGAGGACGAAGCGGTGGGTGGTGCCGTTGGGGAGTTTGACCTCGGGTCGGATCTGGGGGATGTCGTAGTGGTGGGCGACGTGGAGGGGGATCTGGTCGTCGCGGAGCCAGTTGTCGTACTTGGCCCAGGCGTTGAACTTCCAGTTGGTGGCGGCGAGGTCGCCCTTTGAGTTTTTGACGAAGATGGGGCCGGAGTCGCGGAGCCATACGCGGTCGGTAGCCCACTGGTGGAAGTGGAGGCGGGCGAGGTTGGCACCGGCGCGGCGGAGGAGGCTGGTGGCGCGGTTTTCGGCGGCCTGGTCGTTGACGAGGATGTGGACGTCTTCGACGCGGGAGAGGTGGCGGACGATTTCAGAGTAGACCCAGGGGATGGGTTGGAATTTGCCGGGCCAGTCTTCGGCGTTGTGGGGCCAGGCGATCCAGGTGGCGGCGTGGGGTGCCCACTCGGCGGGCATGCGGTAGTGGGTCGGCGTGGGGTTGGTGTCGCTCACGGCGTGGTGCTCCTTCTTGGGAGGGTATACCCCTCCCCGTGCATAAAGTGTGTAAAGTCTTCCATCCAAGTGGCTTAGTGTTGGACCTGGATGCGGCTGCCGGAAGGTTCACGGCAACGTATCAAGTTTGAATGACATTTGAATGAACTGCGGGACTCGTGGATGGGGGCTTTCGTTTGGGGCTTTACGAAAGGCTCGATCTCTTTTAAGTATAGCTGGTTGGGTGGAACTACTGCGTCGCTTGGATGTGTCTGATTGGAGAGAGGTTTGGTTGGTTTGGGGCTTGACGGGGATTGGGTTGAACGATTCGCGCATATCGCTCATGACGGGGTTACGAGGCTCTTTGATGGGAGGAGGATTGCTGCTGGTGCAATTCGAAGTGTCGACCGTCCGGCGGTGTGGGTTGGTGATGGAATCTTTTATGATTGAGAGACTCTCATGCCATTGTTTACCGTGACGATGAAGGCGGACAGAACCGCTGACGAAAAAGATGTGATCTCTCGTGCCATCCATGAGGCGAGCGTGAAGGCAGGATATCCCGCCGACGACATGTTCCAACGTTTTCTCTGTCTTGCGCAGGACGACCTGAGGGTCGATCTTTACTATCCTGGGTTGCCGAAGCCCAGGACGGAGAAGATGTTGATGATCGAGGTCCTTGTGTCGTCGGGGACTGACGCCGATAAGAAGAGGCGTCTGCTGGCAGCTTTGGTCGAAGCGCTCGATGCTGCGGGTACTGATCCGAACGATATTATGGTGTTCTTCGGGGAGATCGATCGCGCCAATAGCTCCTTTGGTGGCGGTCGAACTGCGCCGCCAGTCGTGATGAGCTAGTCACGCGACAGACGTGGTGGCGGAGTTAGGCACGACGGTTGTACGGAGCCTAAGGTGAGGTTGGTCGATGTGCTACAGGCTTTGGTTTTTGCGGCTTTCTACCATCTTCTGAACTGAATTTCGTACAGGCTCGGATGCCCCCTTCATGCGATGAGACTGCATGAAGGGGAGTCCGGGAGTGGGCTCTACTGGTTGTAGATGGGCGCTCCCATCGGTGCGCCGGTTGCTCCGCCGTCGATGACGAGCTCGCTTGCCTGCATGAAAGAGGCCTCATCCGAGGCGAGGAAGACGACTGCATTGGCCACTTCCAGAGGGTCGCCCATTCGTCCGAGAGGGATAGCTCTTTCGACATTCCTGAAGAGAGTGTCTCTTTCTTCAGGGCTGGTCGTGGCCGCATCCCATATCGGGGTATCCACCGAACCTGGTGTGACTACATTGATTCGAATTCCGCGGGGCGAGAGCTCAGAGGCCATGACGCGCGCCATGGTTCTGATAGCCGCTTTACTTGCTGCATAGGCAGACAGGCCAGGCCTGCCGTTCACGTTCTGGACCGAACTGTTGAAGATGATGGAAGCGCCATCGTTGAGATAGGGCAGACACTCCTGCACGATGAAGAAGGTCGAGGTCACATTGACGCTCAAAATCTGTTCGAAGAGTTCTATCGAAGTGCTGCCGAGTGGAGTGAGTGGGCCGATTCCGGCGTTGGCGAAGAGAATATCGAGCTTGCCGAACCGCTCCACGATCTCCGCGATAGCCTCTTTCATGCCTTTGCGGTCGGTTACGTCCACTTTTATGACGAGGGATTCGGGGCCGAGTTCCAGCGTTGCGGCATCGAGCGTCTCCTGATTTCTACCAGTGATTGCGACGCTCGCGCCCTCCTCTATGAAGCGTTTCGCTGTGGCCAGGCCAATGCCGCTATTGCCGCCTGTAATCAGTGCAACTTTACCTTTGAGTCTCATCGAGCTTCCTTTCGTGGCTTTGACGCCGGAGCTCATCGTGTCTCCGATCCATTGGCGCGCCAGCCAATGCATACCCGAGTGGATAGATAACTCAGGTGGCTAACATATTCCCGTTTCTCTGTGAGAAGACGCGATCAGGACCCTAGTCGATGAAGCGGCTGGTGATGCCTCCGTAGGCGTCGATGCGTCGGTCGCGGAGGAAGGGCCAGTTGCGGCGGGTGTCTTCCTGGAGCTTGAGGTCGATCTCTGCGATGAGGATCTCCTCTTTGTCGTGGCTGGCTTGCGCGATGACGCGGCCGAAGGGGTCGGCGATGAAGCTGCCGCCCCAGAACTCGAGGCCTGCGCCTTCGGGGCCCTTCATCTCGACGCCGTTGTGGATGACGTCGCCGTGCTCGAAGCCGACGCGGTTGACGGCGCCGACGTAGACGCCGTTGGAGATGGCGTGGGCGCGCTGCATGGTCTGCCAGGCGGAGTACTGGGCTTCGCCGTACTCGGCTTTTTCGCTGGGGTGCCAGCCGATGGCGGTGGGGTAGAAGAGGGTGTTGGCGCCGCGGAGGGCGGTCTCGCGGGCGGCTTCGGGGTACCACTGGTCCCAGCAGACGAGGGTGCCGATGTCGCCCTGGGTGGTCTTCATGGCTTTGAAGCCGAGGTCGCCGGGGGTGAAGTAGAACTTCTCGTAGTAGAGGGGGTCGTCGGGGATGTGCATCTTGCGGTAAATGCCCTTGATGGAGCCGTCGGACTCGAGGATGGCGGCGGTGTTGTGGTAGAGGCCGGGGGCGCGGCGCTCGAACAGGGATGCGATGACGATGACTTTTTCTTCCTTGGCGACGGCAGATAGGCGCTCGGTGGAGGGGCCGGGGATGGACTCGGCGGTGTCGAAGAGGGAGTGCTCTTCGCGCTGGCAGAAGTACTGGGCGCGGAAGAGTTCGGGGAGGCAGACGATGTTGGCTCCGGCGCGGGCGGCCTCGCGGACACGGTCGGCGGCCTTGTCGAGGTTGGCGGCGGTGTCGGGGGCGCAGGACATCTGGATGAGGGCGATCTTTTTGTTGGGGGTCGTTTTGGCCATGGCTATCTCTCCTAGTTTATAGGTGTGGGAGGATCTTTAGTCTTTGTCAGGGCGTTGCGGTGCGATGGGTTGACGCTAGCACGCTGCTTAATATTAGAGGATTTTGTTTGGGTAAAGATTCATGGGCCTGGCTGATGGATCGTTGAATCGCGCTTCGTTCTTCCAGTAGAGGCGTTGAAGGGCCGATCTCTCTTTTTTCTGAGTGAATTTTCTGTTAGTTTTGAGGGGTAGAGCTGTCAGATCGACGATCGGGCGCGCCCTGCTTCCATTCACCTAAAAACATCTTTCCCGGCAGTTGCAGTCGACGCGTATTTTATTGCAGAAGGAGTGTATTTTGAGCGAATTTCGTGATTTTCTGGAGCTTTCGTACGGCGAACTTGAGGACCTGAACCTGCAGGCCAAGGAACAGCGTAAGAAGCGCGTGGCTGCTGATGTGATTCAGGAAGAGCGGATCAAGTACCTGACCGACGAAAAGCGGATCAAGGCTGTGACGGTGCTCTTCAGCGATCTCGAAGGCCGTCTGCATATGCTGGACTACGACAAGAAGTTTCTGGTGAAGAGCTTCGACAACCTGACGTTCGACGGCTCGTCGATTCGCGGGTTTACGGCACAGCGGGAGAGCGACCTGCGGCTGGCGATCGACTGGAGCGCGTTCTACTGGGTGCCGGCGGATGTGTTTGGCGCGGGCAAGGTGATGGTGTTCGGCGAGGTGATCGACAAGAACGGCGGGACGTATAGCGCGGATATTCGCGGCGTGCTGAAGGAGTTCTCGAAGGAGCTGTTCGACAAGCAGGGATACACGCTGAACGCGGCGAACGAGATTGAAGGCTTCTTGTTCGAGGGCATCGATGCGGAGCGAAGCTATCACGAGACGGGCCTGTTCGAGTATGTGAATAAGGGCGGGTACTACCACTCGCTGCCGGGCGATCCGCTGCGCGAGTTTATCGACACGACGGCGGAAGTACAGAGGGCGATGGGTTTTGAGAACGAGAAGGACCATCCGGAGGTTGCGCCTTCGCAGTTCGAGATTAACTATACGTATGGCGAGGTGGTTGCAGCGGCTGACCAGATTCAGCTGTATAAGCTGATCTGTCGACAGGTGGCGACGCAGATGGGCATGACGGCGAGCTTTCTGCCGAAGCCTGTGGTAGGCGTGAACGGAAGCGGCATGCACACGAACGTCTCGATTACGAAGAACGGAAAGAATCTCTTCTGGGACCCGAATGGGCAGGAGAAGATCTCGAAGATGGCGTGGCAGTTTACGGATCGGATTTTGACGCACGGCAACGATATCTGCCTGCTGTTGAATGCGAGTGTGAACGCTTATCGCAGACTCGATCCTCACTTTGAGGCTCCGAACCAGATCAAGGCTTCGGCGACGGATCGCGGGTCGATGGTGCGGATTCCGATTGGGAACGAGAAGTCGGCGCGGGTGGAGGTTCGTTCGGTTGGACCGGATGCGAATCCTTACCTGGTGCTGTACTCGATCTTCAAGAGCGGGCTGCATGGAGAGACGTCGAAGATCAAGAACCTGCGGCAGGCGGAGCGGTATCTGCCGGACAACGTGTATACGGCGCTTGAGAACTTCCGCGGTGCGGAGTGGACGACGACGCTGCTGGGCGAGGATGTGAAGGGCCGGTATGCGGATCTGAAGCAGGCTTCGGCGGATCGCTGCGCGCGGTTGCTGGGTACGATTGTGAAGGCGCCTGAGGTGCAGTTCCATCACGATGTGTACAACCAGCTGCTCTGGAATATCTTCTAGATCGTTGCTGCTTGTTTTATGGAAGGCCCTCGCGATGGTGCGGGGGCTTTTCTGTTTTGGGGAGCCAGTTCCTCGTTGACATGAGGGGATTGGTGCTGCATTCTGCTGCTGTTGTGCGGATGGAGGGTTTCGTCTTGGATATGGAACGGTCTTCGTGGATGGCGCCTGCGGGTGTGCTGGGGATTTGCCTGCTGATTGGGCTGGTGGTGGGTGGTTGGGTGCTGGGGACGGAGATTAAGGACATCAAGCTGGGGGACCGTTATGTGACGGTGAAGGGGTTGGTGGAGCGAACGGTGAAGTCGGATACGGCGATATGGCCGGTGATGTTCAAAGAGGCGGGGAACGATCTGCCGCAGGTGTTTGCGAAGAGTGAAGAGGACAAGAACACGGTGCTGAAGTTTTTTGCGGCGCAGGGGGTGAAGCCGGGCGAGATTTCGGTGGGGCAGATTAAGGTGACGGACAAGCTGGCTAATGAGTACGGCGGGAATAATACGGGGCCGCGCTATATCGTGGAGCAGACGGTGACGGTGCAGTCCGGCGATGTGGACAAGATTGCGAAGGCGGGGGAGAAGACGGCGGAGCTGGTGCAGGCGGGGATTGTGGTGGGGGACAACAATGGGCAGGGTGGGATCAAGTACAAGTTCAACGGGTTGAATGCGCTGAAGCCGGACATGATTACGGAGGCGACGCGGAATGCGAGGGATTCAGCGAATCGGTTTGCGGCGGACTCGGGGAGCCAGGTGGGGGCGATTCGTTCGGCGAGCCAGGGGGTGTTTTCTATCTCGGCTGCCGATAGCATTTCGACGGGCGATGGAAGCGGCGGTGGGGATAGCGGGGATGCGAGCATCATGAAGAAGGTAAGGGTGGTGGCGACGGTGGACTATTATCTTGTTCGATAAGCGCACGGGTGGCGCTGTGTCGTTGCCACTCGTGTTCGGCGAATGGTAGCCTTCCGTTCTTGACGATTCCACGAGGAGACGACACGCATGCAGGCTAGCTATAACGGAATTTCAGTGCCGACAGATGGACAGGCGATCGAATACAGCAATGGCAAGTTTACGGTTCCCGATCATCCGATTATTCCTTTTATCGAGGGCGATGGGACGGGGCGGGATATCTGGAAGGCTTCGCAGCGGGTGTTCGATGCGGCGGTAGCGAAGGCGTATGGCGGCAAGCGGTCGGTGAAGTGGTATGAGGTTCTGGCGGGGGAGAAGGCTTATCGGCAGACGAAGAATTGGCTGCCGGATGATACGGTGAAGGCGACGGTGGACTTTCGCGTGTCGATCAAAGGACCGCTGACGACGCCGGTGGGTGGTGGGATTCGCAGCTTGAATGTGGCGCTGCGGCAGTTGATGGATCTGTACCAGTGCGTGCGGCCGGTGAAGTACTACGCGGGTGTGCCGAGTCCGGTGAAGCATCCGGAGAAGCTGGATGTGGTGATCTTCCGGGAGAATACGGAGGATATCTATGCGGGGATCGAGTTTCGGCAGGGTACGCCTGAGGCCGATAAGTTCATTGCGTTTGTGAACGATGACATGTTGAAGGGGACGAAGAAGAAGATTCGGCTGGACTCGGGTGTGGGGGTGAAGCCAATCTCGATTACGGGGTCGAAGCGGCTGGTGCGGGCGGCGATTCAGTATGCGCTGGATAACAAGCGCAAGACGGTGACGCTGGTGCATAAGGGAAATATTCAGAAGTTTACCGAGGGGGCGTTTCGCGAGTGGGGGTATGAGGTCGCTTCGCAGGAGTTTCGCGAGCAGACGGTGACGGAGCGGGAGAGCTGGATTCTGGGGAACCTGGAGGCGAATCCGAAGCTGACGGCGGAGGAGAATGCGGCGCTGATTGAGCCGGGGATCGAGTTTGCGGCGAAGGAGTTTGGCGAAGAGGTTATTGCCGAGGTGAAGCAGGTTGTCGCTTCGATCGGCGACTCGCATGGCGGGGGGAAGTGGAAGAGCAAGATTCTGGTGAATGACCGGATTGCGGACTCGATCTTTCAGCAGATTATTCTGCGGCCTGAGGACTACAGCGTGCTGGCGACGACGAATCTGAATGGCGACTATATTTCGGATGCGGCGGCGGCGCAGGTAGGGGGGTTGGGGATTGCTCCGGGGGGAAATATCGGGGATGGGTTTGCGGTGTTTGAGGCGACGCATGGGACGGCGCCGAAGTATGCGGATAAGGATGTGATCAATCCGGGGTCGGTGATTCTTTCGGGCGTGATGCTGTTCGACTTTCTGGGTTGGACGGAGGCGGCGCGGCTGATCGAGAGTTCAATGGAGAAGACGATTGCGCAGAAGTTTGTGACGTATGACTTTGAGCGCGGGATGCAGGGTGCGACGAAGGCGAAGACGAGTGAGTTTGCGAGTCGGATGATTGAGAATATGTAGACGGGGTGCGGAGGCTCTGCGGTGGGCAGGGCCGTCCGCAGTGGTTTGATTCAAGGAGTGTGCGGTATTCGTACGCGGTGGGCGATGTTAGTGCATGGGTGGCTTTGCTGACTCTAAAATAGACAGTGAGAGTTCCTGCGGGACGATGGGACGATAAGGGAGAGATGATGCGTAAAAAGGTAACGATTGTAGGTTCGGGTAACGTGGGAGCGACGGCTGCGCACTGGATCGCGGCGAAGGAGCTGGCGGACGTAGTGCTGCTGGATGTGGTCGAGGGTGTGCCGCAGGGGAAGGCGCTCGATCTGCTGCAGGCGATGCCGATTGAGAAGCGGGACGTCTCGATTGTAGGCACGAATGACTATGCGGATACGGCGAACTCGGACATTGTGGTGATCACGGCGGGGATTGCGCGTAAGCCGGGGATGAGCCGTGATGACTTGCTGATGACGAACCATGGGATTATGTCGAAGGTTGTGGGTGAGGTGGTAAAGGCTTCGCCGAACACGATCATTATTGTGGTGTCGAATCCGCTGGATGCGATGGCGCAGACGGCGTTCAAGCATGCGGGGCTGCCGCGTGAGCGCGTGATCGGGATGGCTGGCGTGCTGGATTCGGCACGGTTCCGGACGTTTATCGCGGAGGAGCTGAAGGTATCGGTGGAGAACGTGACGGCGTTTGTGCTGGGCGGCCATGGCGATACGATGGTGCCGCTGTCGCGCTATTCGACGATGGCTGGGATTCCGATTACGGAGCTGATTGCGCCGGATCGGCTGAAGGAGCTGGAGACGCGTACGGCCAATGGCGGCGCGGAGATTGTGAAGCACCTGAAGACGGGCTCAGCTTATTATGCTCCGAGTGCGGCTGCGGTGGAGATGGTTGAGGCAATTCTGAAGGACAAGAAGAAGATTCTGCCTTGCGCGGCTTACCTGCAGGGAGAGTATGGGATCTCGGGTCTGTATGTCGGCGTGCCTTGCAAGCTGGGGGCGAAGGGGCTGGAGCAGATTATCGAGATCAAGCTGACGCCCGAGGAGCAGGCTGCGCTGCAGAAGAGCGCGGATTCGGTGAAGGAGCTTTGCACGGTGATTGGTGTGGCGTAGAGCCGGCGAAGGGTCTATCGATTTGCCTAGGCTCGATGCTAGAACAGTGCCACTCTTCGGAGTGGCACTGTTGTTTGGGCGAGAGATGCGTCGTCGCCGGATATAATCAGGCGGATGAATCCCTCTGTGAGCGTTTTAGTGCCTACGTTTAATGGCGCGAAGTTTTTGCCTGCGACACTGGATTCTATTCTTTCGCAGACGTACGCTCCGGCAGAGGTGATCGTCTTTGATGACGGATCCACGGACGATACCAGAGAGGTCGTCTTGCGGATGGGGAGCCGGGTTAAGTATCACTTCGCGCAGAATGGCGGGATCTGCCGGGCAAGGAATGCGGCCGCGTCGCTTGCGATTTCAGAGTATCTGACGTTTTGCGATCATGACGATCTTTGGCGGAGCGATAAATTAGAGCAGCAGATGGGGCTGCACAGGAAGAATCCAGAGCTGCACTACTCGTTTACCAACTTCTCTATTGTGACGGACGATGTGTGGTCGGATAAGACCAAGTTTGAGGATGCGCGTGGAGATTTTCTTCTACCCGCTGTTCCGGAGGGCCTTGGCCCTTTCGAGTTGCAAGACTCGATTTATGACAAGCTGCTCAAGTTTCAGCCTATCTGGCCTTCGACGATTGCGATTTCGCGGGAGATGTTTCGTCGACTAGGGGGCTTCAGGGAGGAGCTTGGCAAGAATCCCTCTGAAGATCTTGAGTTTACGCTGCGATGTGTGATGACTCCTCCGATAGGGGTGGTGCGGGAGGCGGTGGTTGGAGTGCGGAAGCATCAGACGAACTACTCCGGCGACAACTATAAGACGATACGAGGGCAGATTGAAGTTTTGAGATTTGCACTGGATCACCATCCAATCAACGATGGCACGCGAGGGCTGATCGAGAAGGAGATTGAGGTTCGTAGCGTAGCGGCTGCTTATGATGCGTTTCGGCGATCTGACTTCAACGAGGTGGTCTCTTTGACGGCGATGGCTGACCCGTCGCTTCTGGATTCGAAGATGCGTTTGAAGGTATGGATCTCGAGGATGCCTTTGCCGATCGCTAAGTTGTTGGCAAAGTCTCTTATCAAGCAGTGAGTTCGTTTGTTCTGTGCAACGCCGAAGGCCCTCTTGGATAAGCGGGCCTTCGGCGTTGCGATAGATTGATGCGGAGCTGATTAGGCTACGCGTTCGATGGTGACGGACTCGAGGACGACTGGGGTTTTGGGGCGGTCCATGCCGTCTTTGCTGACTTTGCTGATCTTCTCGACGATGTCGTAGCCTTCGACGACTTCGCCGAAGATGGTGTGCTTGCCGGTGAGCCAGCTGGTGTCGGCTACGGTGATGAAGAACTGGCTGCCGTTGGTGTTGGGGCCGGCGTTGGCCATGGCGAGCTTACCCTTTTCCTGGAAGCCGTGCTTGGAGCCCTTGGTCTCGTCGGCGAACTTGTAGCCGGGGCCGCCCATGCCGGTACCTTCGGGGTCGCCGCCCTGGATCATGAACTGGGGGATGACGCGGTGAAAGATGGTGCCGTCGTAGAGCTTGTTGCCTTTTTTGCTGCGGCTGTTCCACTCTTTGGTGCCTTCGGCGAGGCCGATGAAGTTGGCTACGGTCTCGGGTGCGTCCTTCTCGAAGAGTTCACAGACGACGGTTCCTTCCGAGGTTTTAAAGGTGGCGTAGGTGCCGGGTTTGGTAGGCATTTCAGATTCTCCTTGCAGGTTGATGAAAGACGATAGGAGGAATGGTCCTGCTGGGTTCGCGAAGACCGAAGAAGAAGACGAAAGAGTTAGTTGGACGGCGCGGCGGCTGGGGTTGCAGGAGCGGCGGCCGGCGGCGTGGCTGGTACGGGCGGCATGGGTTGTCCGTCGCGGACGATGGTGATGCGGTCGATGACGACGGGGACGTTGGGCTTGTCGCTGGAGTTGCGTTCGACGCGTGCGATGGAGGCGACGAGCAGGACGCTGTGGGCGTCGCACTGGCCGAAGATGGTGTGCTTGCCGTTGAGCTGCGGGACTTCGACCTCGGTGATGAAGAACTGGGAGCCGTTGGTGCCGGGGCCGGAGTTTGCCATGGCTAGGCGTCCTGGCTGGTCGAAGGTGAGGCTGGGGTCGAACTCGTCCTGGAAGAGGTAGCCGGGGTCGCCGGTGCCGTCGCCCATGCGGTCGCCGCCCTGGATCATGAAGTTGGGAATGACGCGGTGGAAGGTGGTGGTGCTGTAGAAGGGCTGGCCGTGGACTTTTTTGAGGGTCTTGGGGTCGGTCCAGTCTTTGGAGCCGTCGGCGAGGCCGATGAAGTTGGCTACGGTGATGGGGGCTTGTTTTTCGTAGAGCTTGCAGGTGAGGCGGCCCATGGTGGTGTCGATGACGGCGGTGGGGCCGGTGGGGACGACGATGGGTGCGGCCTGGGGGGTGCTGCTGCTGGGGGCATCGGGAAGCGCGTCGGCTGGCGGGGGCGGCGGGGTGGTGGACTGTGCCTGCGCCGAGATGCTGACGGCCACTGCGAGTGCGAGAGTACGAAGGATCATGCGGGTGCGTCGCTCCAGAGAGAGTGCGGGAGCCTCGACGATGAGGCTGGCGTAATCCCCATCCTTGAGGCTACCGCAGACGGGCGGATGGAGCAATGCGGGCGGGCGGCTAGACGATGCGGGCGAGCAAGCTGCGGACGAGTTCGAGGGAGGCTCCGTAGACGACGTGGGCGGCCCAGTGCTGGAGGTGGTCGGTGGGTGGGGTATCGATGGGGGATGGGGCGAGCTGGAAGGCGGGGACGGCGACCTCGTCGGCTGCGAGGAAGAGGAGGGTGCCGAAGCCGGTGCCTGCGCCGGTGGTGATCTCGGGCAGAAGCTCCGCCGAGACGCCGTAGACGACGCCCATGAGTGTGCCGAAGGTGTAGTGGACGGCTTGGCCTGCGGTCTTCTTATCTTCTTTGTCGAGATGGGTGCCGGCGGCCTCGGCGATCTTGCGGGCGACGATCTCGGTGGAACCCTCCTGCTGGGCGGCCTGCTGTTCTTTTTGCACCTGCTCGTGGGCGATCTGCCAGGAGGACTCGCCCTGGCCTAGTTTGAGTTGTTTTTCGGCGGCTTTCTGGCCTGCGGCGCTCAGCTTCTGGAACTGGTCCATGATGAGGGTCGCGGCAAGGCCGGCGGCTACTCCGGTGATGACTCCGCGAAGGACGGATGGATGTTTTCTGCGCATGTTCACCTCAGTGGAGTCAGATGCTGGAATTCGTCTGGTCGTAATGTTTTGTTCTGGTAACTTCGAGGGGTCTACGGCATCTGATGTGAAGGAACACCAGGAGGATTTTGAAGATGGCGAAGTTTGCGTTGTATGTGGAGTTGAAGGCGAAGCCGGGTAAAGAGGCCGATGTGGAGGCTTTTTTGAAGCAGGGCGCGGAGATGGCGAAGTCTGAGGCAGGGACCGTTCATTGGTATGGGTTCAAGGAAGATAAGGGCGGCGTGTTTGGCGTGTTCGATACGTTCAACGATGAGGCTGGGCGTGATGCGCATCTGCATGGCGAGATTGCCAAGGCTCTGATGGCGAATGCAGAGACGCTGTTTTCGGAGGCTCCGCAGATTCACAAGATTGAGTTGGTGGGGGAGAAGGTTTAGTAGATGGTTTAACTGCTTTGTCCTGCCGGACGGGCCCACTGCACGTGGGGTGGTCACTTCGTGACTTTTGTACTCCTTCGGGTGGGCCTCCCGTTGGTTGGCGGGGAAGATGATCCAGCTATGGGTTGTGATCGGCGGCGGCTTGTACTTCGCGGAAGACACGGAGGAGGTTGCCGCCGAGTAGTTTGCGCATGTCGTCAGCGGTGTAGCCGCGGGCCATGAGGGCTGCGGTGACCTTGGGTAGGTCGGCGGCGGAGTCGATGGTGTCGGGTGGGACGGGGATGCCGTCGAAGTCGGTGCCGATGCCTACGTGATCGATGCCGGCGACCTTGATGACGTGGTCGAAGTGGTCGATGAGGGAGTTGAAGGGGGCGCGGCCGATCTTTGCGGCGAACTCGCGGTCGATCTTGTCGGATTCGGTGTAGGGAACGGGGAGGCCTTTGGCCCGGTATCTGGCTTCGAGGGCGTCCTGGGCTTTCTTTCGTTCGGGGGCTTGCGCGGCCCAGGCTTTGCGCCAGTTCTCGTCGATGAAGGCAGGGAAGAAGTTGACCATGACGACGCCGTTGTTCTTCTTCATGGCGAGGAGCATGTCGTCGGTCATGTTGCGGCTGGCGTGGGTGAGGGCGCGGGCGGAGGAGTGCGAGGCGATGATGGGAGTGCGGGTGGTGGCGATGGTGTCCCAGAAGGTCTTGTCGGAGACGTGGGAGATGTCGACGAGCATGCCGAGGCGGTTCATCTCGGCGACGACTTGTTTGCCGAAGGGGGTGAGGCCGTTGTGGTGGTGGACCTTGGCGTCGTCGATGTCACCGGAGGAGTCGGCCCAGTTGTTGGTGTTGGACCAGGTGAGGGTCATGTAGCGGACGCCGAGACGGTAGTAGTCGCGGAGGAGGCCGAGGGAGTCTTCGATGGAGTGGCCGCCTTCGATGCCCATGAGGACGCAGAACTTTCCGGCTTTGTGGGTGGCTATGATGTCGGCGGAGGAGAGGCAGAGGGCGAGCTTGTCGGGATGCTTGCGGACCTGTTCGAGGGTGCCGTCGATGAGTTCGAGGGTGCGGCGGGCGCTGGCGTTGGCGGGGTATTGGCCGGGGTCGACCCAGATGGAGAAGAACTGGGCGGCGAGGTTGCCTTTCCTGGCGCTGTCGTAGTTGAGCATGCCGCCGTTGAGGGGGTCGGTGAAGTCCCAGTGCTCGTCGACGAAGCGCTGCGGGGTGTCGGCGTGGGTGTCGATGACGATGGCGGAGGCGTGGACGGCGGCTGGGTCAGTCATCGTTTTTTGGATGGGATTTTTTCCGGTGAGTTGGAGGGTGGTTTGGGCCGGGAGAGACATGCTGCTGATGAGAGGCAGGGCCGTTAGTAGGGCGGACGCAAGGATTCGGCATGTCTTCAGGCACGTCTTCTTCATGGATGGCACCTATTCTTTCATGCGCGCTTTCTTGCTGGGGTAGGCAAATTGTAGCAAGCGGTTTCTGAAATCTCTGATAACGTTTTCCCATGTTATTTGGCAGGCATTTTTGGGCGTTGGGATTGGTGGCGGCTTCGTTTGGGAGCTGCGTGGTGCAGCGGGTGTATGCACAGGGTGCGGCGGCCGATACGGTTGCGGTGCGCGTGGACACGGGTGATCGCGTGGGGCCATATGCGCCGGTGTGGAGTTTCTTTGGCGCGGATGAGCCGAACTACAGCTATGCGCCGAACGGGCAGGCGTTGCTGCGGGAGCTCTCGCAGCTTAGTGCTGCGCCGGTGTATGTGCGGTTGCATAACCTGCTGACGACTGGGGATGGGGATAGTTCGTTGAAGTGGGGTTCGACGAATGCGTATCGCGAGGATGCAGAGGGAAGACCGATCTATGACTGGACGATTACGGATCGGATCTTCGACTCGCTGAAGAAGAATGGGGTGAGGCCGCTGGTGGAGGTTGGGTTTATGCCGGAGGCGATGTCGACGCATCCGGAGCCTTATCGGCATACGTTTCCTGAGGGGCAGGTGTTTACGGGGTGGAGTTATCCGCCGAAGGACTATGCGAAGTGGAGTGCGCTGGTGACGGCGTGGACGAAGCATCTGCATGAGAGGTATGGAGATGCTGCGGTGGATACATGGCTGTGGGAGGTTTGGAATGAGCCGGATATCGACTACTGGCATGGAACGCCGGAGGAGTACGACAAGCTCTACGATGTGACGGCGGCGGCGATACAGTCGGTGTTGCCACATGCGAAGATTGGCGGGCCTGAGGCGACGGGGGTTACGCCGGGTAAGTCGGAGGTGATGCTGCGGCAGTTTCTGGAGCACTGTGCGCGGGGAAAGAATGCTGCGACGGGAGGGGTGGGCGCGCCGCTGGCGTTTATCAGCTTTCATCCGAAGGGTTCGCCGAAGACGGTGGATGGGCATGTGCGGATGGATATCGGGCATCAGCTGCGGGCGATGGATATGGGGATGCGCGTGGTGGCTTCGTTTCCGGAGTGGAAGAATACGCCGATCATTCTGGGGGAGAGCGATCCTGAGGGCTGCGCGGCTTGCAAGGGGGCGCAGAATGGATATCGCAATGGACCGTTGTATGGCGTGAGTGTCGCGGAGGCTACGGCGGGAGCGGAGGAGCTTGCGCGGAGGAACGGAGTTTCGCTGCAAGGGGCGGTGACGTGGGCGTTTGAGTTTGAAGATCAGCCGCTGTTTGCGGGGTTTCGCGAGTTGGCGACGGGCGGCAGGGTGGGAGATGCGAACTACCTGGTGGATAAGCCGGTGCTGAATGTGTTTCGTATGCTGGGAATGTTGGGTGGGGAGTATGTAAGGGCGACGAGTACGGGCGCGTTGCCGATGGAGCAGATGTTGAAGGACAGTGTTCGCGGGGCGGCGGATGTGCGGGCGGTGGCGACGCGTGGGGAGCATCAGGTGGATGTGCTGGTGTGGAACTACCACGATGACGATGTTGCGGCGGAGGCTGCGCGGGTGAATCTTTCGGTGGCGGGATTGCCTGCTCGGGGGGTGAAGGTGCAGCGGTTTTTGATGGATGCGGAACACAGCAATGCGTATGCGGTGTGGCAGAAGATGGGTAGTCCGGCACAGCCTACGGTGCAGCAGTTTGTGGAGTTACAGCGTGCGGGAGGGTTGGAGGCGGTTGCTCCTTCGGCAGCGGCGGCTGTGAAGGATGGAGTGGCTGCGGTTGATATCAGGCTGGAACGACAGGGGGTTACGCTGGTTCGATTTTCCTGGTGAGGCTCAGGTGTTGCGGAGGAGATTGTCAGGGCAACCTTCGGGTTAGATGGTGCCATCTGTCTATGCAGAGGTGATGTATGGCACAAGGTCTGGATTCTACGAAGAGCGGAGCACGTCCTTCCCACGAAGCGATCGAGTCTGAGGCACCGGCGACCGAAGTGGGGAAGACTGAGCAGCAGAAGATAGATCATTCTGCGATGCAGAGCGCAAAACGCGCGGAGAACAGGATTCGGGATAACGAGGATACGACGCCTGGGAACACGATGTTTACGAAGTAGTTTTATCGCCAACTATTAACAGCAAGAGGCCCGCCTAGTTGTCGGGCCTCTTGCTGTTTTGCAGGTTTGCTAACTGGCTTGGCCGAGGAGTCCGTGAGGATCGAGGACGAACTTCTTAGCTACGCCAGCGTCGAATGCTTTATAGCCTTCGGCTGCTTCGCTGAGCGGGATAACGGTTGCGTTGACGATCTTTGCGATGGGTAGACGGTCGTGCAGGATGGCCTGCATGAGTTGGCGGTTGTACTTGAGCACGGGGGTCTGGCCGGTGTAGAAGCGATGAGACTTTGCCCAACCAAGACCGAAGCGCATCTTGAGGTTTCCGGTCTTGCCTGCTTCATCTGCAGCACCGGGATCTTCGGTGACGTAGAGGCCAGGGATGCCGATACCGCCAGCGGCACGGACGATGGACATGAGGGAGTTGAGAACGGTGGCGGGAGCTTCCTGGCCGTCTTTGCCCTGAGCGCGTGCCTCGAAGCCGACGGCATCGACTGCGGCGTCTACCTCGGGCTTGCCGACGACTGCGGCGATGAGTTCGCCGAGGTTGTCGCTCTTGGTGAGGTCGATCGGAGTAAAGCCTACGCTTGCGGCGTGCTGGAGGCGTTCGGGGATCATGTCGCCGATCATGACGAGGGCAGCGCCGAGGATGTGGGCAGAGGCAGCTGCGGCCAGACCGACGGGACCGGCGCCAGCGATGTAGACGATGGAGCCGACACCGACGCCCGCCATGACAGCTCCGTGAAAGCCGGTGGGGAGGATATCGGAGAGCATGGTGAGGTCTTTGATCTTCGACATGGCCTGGGCTTTGTCGGGGAATTTGATGAGATTGAAGTCGGCGTAGGGGACGAGGACGTACTCAGCCTGGCCGCCGACCCAACCGCCCATGTCGACGTAGCCGTAGGCTCCGCCTGCGCGGCCGGGGTTGACGTTGAGGCAGACGCCGGTCTGCTGTTCGCGACAGGTGAGGCAGCGGCCACAGGCGACGTTGAAGGGAACGGTGACGAGGTCGCCGACTTTCATATATTCGACGTCGGAGCCGGCTTCGATGATCTCGCCGGTGATCTCGTGGCCGAGGACCATGCCGGTGGGAGCGGTGGTGCGGCCGCGGACCATGTGCTGGTCGGAGCCACAGATATTGGTGGAGACGACCTTGAGGATGACGGCGTGGTTGATCTTTTTGCCGGCGGGATTTTGCATCTTGGGGAAGTCGATGGACTGCACTTCGACTTTGTTTTGTCCCAGGAAGACGACTCCAGTATTTTCTGCCATTTTAAACCTCGTTGCAGTTGCGGGTTATGTACCTATCTTTGGAAGATCCGTGCCTGTTTATGGGCCGCAGGAAAGGGTAGCGCGAATGCCCGCGCTACCCTTTGATTCGATGCGTGAGGAAGGATTTAGAAAGCTGCTACGCCTGCTTCGGCGACGGCGTGATCCTGATCGCCTGAGCCGCCGCTGACACCGATGGCTCCGACTACTTTGCCGTCTTTTTTAATGGGGATACCGCCGGCGAAGATCATGACCTTGCCGTCATTTGAGGCGTGGATGCCGAAGAACTGGTTGCCGGACTGCGAGTGTTCGGCGAGATCTTTGGTGGTGATGTCGAAGGCGCGTGAGGTCCAGGCTTTTTTCTGCGAGATGTCGATGGAGCCGAGCCAGGCGTTGGCCATGCGCTCGAAGGCGATGAGGTTGCCGCCTTCGTCGACTACGGCTACGTTCATGGGCTGCTTGAGCTCTTCAGCTTTTTTTTCGGCTGCGGCGATGATGCGGCGGGCGTCTGCTAGTTGGATCATTTGGTTCTCCTGATATATGAGCTTACCGGTTTGACGCTCCATTTGTGTCAGTGGCTTGGGCTTTTCAAAGTGGCCGGGGTGAAATTTTACATTTCCATCCGTTGCGGTGAGACTGCAGTGGATAGAGCGCTCAGAGATTCTTGATGAGTGAAGGAATGCGGTTCGCGCCTTCGCGCGAATGCCCACATCTCAGAATCGAGATATGGGGCACCCAGACTGGTGGCGTGATTATCGAGCGAAGAGGTCTTTGACTTGTTGGATGAAGACGTCGCGGCCCATGTCGCTGATGGCTTCGGTGAGGGGGAGCTGTTTGGGGCAGGCCTGGACGCAGTTCTGGGAGAAGCTGCACTCCTGAATGCCGCCGTCTCCGGCGAGGGCGCGGAGGCGCTCTTCTTTGAGGACGGAGCCGCTGGGGTCCATGTTGAAGAGCTTGGTCTGGGCGATGGTGGCGGCGCCGACGAAGCCGGTGACGTCGTTGAACTGGGGGCAGACCTCCATGCAGATGGTGCAGGAGATGCAGTTGGAGAGCGGGTAGCGCTGCTCCTGAATCTGCGGGGCCTGGCGGGGGCCCGAGCCGAGGTCGTAGGAGCCATCGATGGGGACCCAGGCTTTGACCTTCTTGAGGTTTTCAAAGAGGACGGAGCGGTCGACGGCGAGGTCGCGGACGACGGGGAACTTGCTGAGGGGAGCGAGGGTGATGGGCTGCTCGAGTTTGTCGACGAGGGCGGAGCAGGCCATGCGGGCTTTGCCGTTGATGAGCATGGCACAGGAGCCGCAGATCTCTTCGAGGCAGTTGGAGTCGTAGGTGACGGGCGTGGTGGCTTTGCCGGAGACGTCGACGGGGTTGAGCGCGATCTCGCCGAGGAGCGAGGTTATGTTCATGCCCGGGCGGTAGGGGATTTCGAACTTCTCGGTGGTGGAGGGGGCGTCCGGGGTGGACTGGCGCTTGATCTCGACTTTGATGGTGCTCTGTGCCATTGCGACTGCTCCTTAGGGCCTGCAGATATCCTGTGCCTTCGGCGTGGGGGTGAGCTGGAGGCGTTTGTTGCTGAGGATTGCAGTCGCTGAGAGGTGGATTAGAAGCTGCCGGTTTTGTGCAGGCGTTCTTTTTCCAGGGTTGCGACTGCGATGCCTTCTTCTTTGCTGATCGGCGGGCGGCCTTTGAGTGCCATGGTCCGTTCCGATGGGTGAAGGTGCGTGGTGTAGAGGTACATATATGCCATGACTGTGGCGAATATGACGGCAAGGGCGATGTAGACGAGGTTGATGATTTCCATGCCCGGTTAGATGGGGTTCGCGGGTTTTTGGGTAACTCGTCATTAGTGGAAAGTGCCCCGGGGCTAAAACCCCTTTGCCTGATGTTGGTTTTAGTGGGCTAAAGCCCACCGCTTAATCCACAAAGACTAGCTGGAGGTGTAGACACGGGGACGTGGTTTGATGTGGCTGATGTCGACTTCTTCAAAGGAGATTGCAGGTGCTCCGTCGACGAAGGCGGCTTTGGTGGTTTTGAGGAACTTTTCATCGTCGCGGTTGGGGAAGTCGGGCTTGTAGTGGGCTCCGCGGCTTTCGTCGCGAAGGCGTGCGCCGTGGACGATGACCCGGGCGAGCTCGATCATGTTGTAGAGTTGGCGGGTGAAGGCGAAGCTGGTGTTGGCCCACTGCGATTTGTCGGAGAGGTTGACGTTGCGGTAGCGGTCGAGGAGTTCGACGAGCTTGGCGTCTGCTTCTTCGAGACCGGCGTTGTAGCGAACGATGGTGGCGTGCTTGGTCATGGTTTCGCCGAGTTCGCGCCAGATCTTGAAGGGATTTTCGGTGCCGGGGTTGTTGAGGAGGAGACCGTTCTTTTCCTTCTGACGCTGGAGCTCGGCGGCGTGGCCTCCGTCGCCTTCCTGTGCGGGGAGGGAGCTTGCATAGGCCATGGCTTGCGGGCCGGCGACGAAACCACCGTAGATGCAGGAGAGCAGGGAGTTGGCTCCGAGACGGTTGGCTCCGTGGATGGAGTAGTCAGCCTCGCCTGCGGCGAAGACTCCGGGGATGTTGGTCTGCTGGTTGAAGTCGACCCAGAGGCCGCCCATCGTGTAGTGCATGCCGGGGAAGATCTTCATGGGGACTTCGCGGGGATCGTCGCCGACGAATTTCTCATAGATTTCGAGGATGCCTTCGAGCTTGTGGAGGCGCTCCTTGGGCAGGTGGGTGAGGTCGAGGTAGACCATGGGCTGGCCGTCGATGCCCATGTTGTCTTCGTAGACGATCTTGAAGATCTCGCGGGTGGCGATGTCGCGGGGGACGAGGTTGCCGTACTTGGGGTAGCGCTCTTCTAGGAAGTAATAACGGTCGGCCTCGGGGATGGAGCGGGCGACGCGTTTGTCGTTACGGTCGCGGGGTACCCAGACGCGGCCACCTTCGCCGCGGGCGGACTCGGACATGAGACGGAGCTTGTCTTCGCCGGGGATGGCGGTGGGGTGGACCTGGATGAACTCGCCGTTGGCGTAGAAGGCTCCCTGTTGATAGAGGGCGGACTGGGCGGAGCCGGTGCAGACGACGGAGTTGGTGGACTTGCCGAAGATGGCTCCGTTGCCGCCGGTGCAGATGATGATGGCGTCGGCGGGGAAGGTGCGGGTCTCCATGGTGCGGAGGTCCATGGCGACGATGCCGCGGGCTGCGCCTTTGCTGTCGAGGACGGCGGAGAGGAACTCCCAGCCTTCGTATTTGGTGACTTTGCCTTCGGACTCGTGGCGGCGGACCTGCTCATCGAGTGCATATAGAAGCTGCTGGCCGGTGGTTGCTCCGGCGAAGGCTGTGCGCTGGTAGAGCGTGCCTCCGAAGCGGCGGAAGTCGAGGAGGCCTTCGGGGGTGCGGTTGAAGGGGACGCCCATGCGGTCGAGCAGGTCGATGATGGCGGGGCCCTGCGCGGTCATGTTCTTGACGGGGGTTTGGTTGGCGAGGAAGTCGCCGCCGTAGATGGTGTCGTCGAAGTGCTTGAGGACGGTGTCGCCTTCGCCTTTGAGGTCCTTGGCGGCGTTGATGCCTCCCTGGGCGCAGACGGAGTGGGAGCGCTTGACGGGGACGATGGAGAAGAGGTCGACCTTGCCGCCGGCTTCGGCGATCTTGATGACTGCGGCTAGTCCGGCTAGGCCGCCGCCTACTACGATGATTCTGGGTGTTGCTGCTGCCATGATTCTTCTCCGTAGTCTCTCAGTGCTTCGAAACGATCAACATTGTGAAGGCAGCGACCGTGCCTAATACACCAGCCGCGTAACTCGCAATCCAGATAGACCTCAATGTGCTTTTCGGATAGAGCGCTTGGTGCCTCTTCCAAAGGTTGTAGCAGAATCGAGGACTCGCGGGGTTTGGGAAAGATGGATCAGCTAATTTGCGATCTACCTGTTTGAGCATGCGAAAGAGCATGAAGTTCGCGGCTATCCAGAAGCAGATGCCGACTCCGAATGCGATATCGCGCAGGTGGAGTAGATCGTTCAAATTAGCGAGCCTCGCCGGGCTGCTGCGGGTTTGTTGAATTTGGTGGCGGGACTGTAGGTGCTGGCAAGTCGATGCCGGCGGGCTGGACGGGCATGACGTTGGCGGGGGCGTTGGGGTACTTGTAGACGACAGCGTAGATGCTGGTGAGGCCCATGAGGCAGAGGGCGACGCCGAAGACGGCGCAGACGTAGCCGAACTTTTTGCGCGCCTTGTCGCCGGGGGTGATGCCCCACTTGGCGGCGAAGAGCCAGATGCCGTAGGCGAAGTGCCAGGTGGTGGCGATCATGGCGATGACGTAGATGGCGAGCATCCAGGGGTTGGAGAGTTCAACCTGTACTTTATGGAAGGCTGCGCCGGGATTCTCGGGGAGCGAGATGCCGCTGAAGCGCTGTCGCCAGACGTGCTGGATGATGTAAATGAAGGCGATGACGCCGGTGATGCGCTGGGAGACGTACATCCAGTTGGAGGCCCAGGGGTAGACGTTGACGTTGACGCGGCCGCGGATGGCGATGAAGAGGCCATAGAAGGCGTGGAAGGCCAGAGGGATAAAGATGAAGCCCCACTCGAGGATGCGGACGAGCGGGAGGGAGTTGAGGAACTTGACCTGCTGCGCGTAGGCGAGGGGGCCGTTGAGGGTCTCGAAGTTGGAGATGATGTGTTCGACCAGGAAGGCGCCGATGGGAATGATGCCGCTGAGGGAGTGGAGGCGGCGCCAGAAGAAGGAGTGGCCAACGCCTGCGCGGAGTGGCTGAACGCCTTTGAGTGGCGGGGCGGCAGGAGGTGTTGGCGATGCGGCTGTGGCCATGGGTGCTCCTTTTTCGGTGTTGCATGCACTGGCGGATGAAAAAAAGTGCGGCAGGGCGATTATTCCGCTCGGGGATTGCCAGCGTCAAGGAAATGCAGGCAGTTTGTGCGATTATCGATAGGTTTGTGCGATTAAGTTACTTCGCGCTGGTTTCAGAGGGGTTGCGGGAGGGCCTGGAGGAGGGCGGCGAAGGCTCGGCCACGGTGGCTGAAGGTGAGTTTGGTTGCGATGTCGAGCTCGGCCATGGTTTTTTTCTGGTCGGGGAGGTAGAAGAAGGGGTCGTAGCCGAAGCCTTCGGTGCCGCGTGGAGTGGGGAGGATCTCGCCTTCTACGGTGCCGTGAGCGATGGCGAGGATCTCTCCGTTGCGGGCGGCGGCGAGGACGCAGTGGTAGCGGGCTGGATGCGGGCCAGGGATCTGGCTGAGGGCTTGCTGCAGGCAGAGGTTGTTGCGCTCGTCTGGAGTGCCGGGTGCGGGGAGGTGGTGGTCGTCTGCGTAACGGGCGGAGCGGACGCCGGGGTCGCCATGGAGGGCGTCTACTTCGAGGCCGGAGTCGTCGGCGAGGACGATGTGGTTGGGGGCGTGGCGGGAGTAGAAGATGGCTTTGAGACGGGCGTTGCCTTCTAAGGTGGGCTGGTCTTCGTCGGGGGCGGGGATCTTTTTGAGGCCGGGGAGGGGAGTGATGGAGACTTCGTGCGAGACGGCGGCGAAGTCTCGGAGCTTGCCTGGGTTGGTCGAGGCGATGTAGAGGGTCATGCATCTATTGGTATAACGTCGCGGCGATTTGAGTCGATGGGTTCGATTTTTCCAACCATCGCAAGATCGAAACGAGTGACGGCGAAGTACGGGGGCCTTCACTACGTTCCGGATGACGGCATAGACGGAGGAACGCAAACAATCGAATGCAAGATGATCGAATATAAAAGTGCGGACGTAAAGTACTGGAGAACCATCGAACGACAGATTCGGTGAATGGAGATGAGTGGATGGCGACGATGAAGGCGTTTACGGAGTATCTGACGTTCAACACGATGGAGCGCAGGGAGATGGTGCACATTACGCCGCAGGTGGAGGAGATTGTGCGGCGGAGTGGTGTGGAGGATGGGTTGTGTTTTGTCTCGCCGATGCATATTACGGCGGCGATCTATGTGAACGATCATGAGGATGGGTTGATCGAAGATATTGGGACGTGGCTGGAGAAGCTTGCTCCGGCATGGCCGGGGTATAAGCATCATCGGACGGGTGAGGATAATGCGGACGCTCATCTGAAGGCGCTGTTGCTGCACCATGAGACGACGCTGCCGGTGACGAAGGGGCGGCTGGACCTAGGGATGTGGCAGCGGGTGTTCTATGCGGAGTTCGATGGGCAGAGGAAGAAACGGGTTATTGTGAAGCTGCTGGGTGTCGCAAAAGAATGATGTCAACGCGGCGGTTCTGGGTGCGACCGTCTTCAGTGTCGTTGCCGGCGACGGGGTGGAACTCGGCATAGCCTGCGACGGAGAGGTTGGCGGGGACGATGGGGCCGTGCTCGAGCAGGAGACGGGCGATGGCGGTGGAGCGTGCGGTGGAGAGCTCCCAGTTGCTGGCGAACTGCGAGGTGTGGATGGGGACGTTGTCAGTATGGCCTTCGACACGGAGCGGGCCTGCGGGCAGCGTGGTCGCGAGGATGGAGATCATGGGAATGGATGCGGGGCGGACCTCGGCTGAGCCGGAGGGGAAGAAGCCGGCTTCGTGGAGCGAGATGACGAGGCCGTCGGGGGTGATGCGCATGGCGATACCGCCCGGAGGGATGCCACCGGCGGCGACCTGTTGGGCGATGAGTTTACGCAGACGCGCTTCGGTCTGCTCGAGCGTCTCGGTGCTGGTTGATGGCAGCGGTGGGGCGAGTGCCGCAGGGGTGGAGTTGGTGATGGCTGCGGCGTTGATGTCGGTGAGGGGCGGCGTCTTCGAGTGGGCGTCGAAGGTGCCGAGCGGCGTGAAGGCGGACTGCATGGCTTCGGAGAGCTTGATCTGCTTCTTCTTGTCGGACTGGCTGGAGGCGAAGAGGACGACGAAGAAGGCGAAGAGGAGCGTGATGAAGTCGGCGTAGGAGACCAGCCAGCGCTCGTGGTTGACGTGTTCGGGATGCTTTTTTTTGCTCATACGCCTACCTCTGCTTTGGTCTCGGACTTGGGCGGATGAGAGTCGAAGAGATAGGTGCGGAGCTTGGTCTCGATCATGCGCGGGTTCATGCCTTCGAGGATGGAGATGACGCCTTCGAGCATCATCTCTTTGATCATCTGCTCTTCGCGGTGACGGAATTTTAGTTTGCCAGCGGCGGGGAGGCAGATGAGGTTGGCCATGGCGACGCCGTAGATGGTAGCGACGAAGGCGACGGCGATGCCGCGGCCTACCTCGTCGATATTGGAGAGGTTCTTCATGACCTGGATGAGGCCGAGCACGGCGCCGATGATGCCGACGGTGGGGGAGTAGCCGCCGGCGGCTTCGAAGACAGCGGGAATTTTTTCTTCGATCTCGGATTTGTTGTCGAGCTCGAGCTGCATGATCTTGCGAACCTCGGCGGGTTCGGTGCCATCGACGGCGAGCATGAGGGCTTGTTTGAGGAAGGGGTCGGTGACGGTGGCGAGGTCGGCGTCGAGTGAGACGATGCCGCTTCTGCGGGCCTTGTTGGCGAAGGTGACCAGCTGGGCGAGGGTGGCTTCACCGTTCGATCCCTTGTGCAGGAAGACCTTTGCGGCGGCCTTAATTGCGGCGAGAAAGATGTTCATCGGGAACTGGAGCATGACCGCGCCGACAGTGCCGCCGATGACGATCATGGCCGCGGTGGGCTGGGTGATCTGCGAGATGCTTCCGCCTTCGATCATCATGCCGGCGAGAATGCCGATGATGGCAAGTGCGATGCCACCGACGCTGGCGATATCCATGGGACTCCTCTTTCAGGCGTGAGATTCGTTATTGCTCTGAGTCGCTTTTGTGGTGATGGCGGGGATGCTGATCGGGGTCGTGGGTCGATCGGGCATCGTGAGCTGAGCGAGCGTCGTGGGCGGAGCGTGCGGCGAGGGCGGACGAGGCTTCGGGCCATGCCTTGCGAAGGATGGCTGCGCGATATTGAAGGGTGAGCTCGGAGACCTCGCTGCAGGGCTCGAGGACGATAAGCTTTTCGCCGGTGATCAGGGTGAGGACGGTGTCCGGTGCAGCCTCGGCGTATTTGATGAGGTCGCAGTTGACGGCGAGAGGACTGCCGTTGAGGCGGGTTAGCTCGATCATGTTGGAATGGTTCCTCCCATGGCTCTCATCGGCAGAAAGAGGGTTGTCAATAGAGCGAGGTGAGAGCGCGTGGAGAAGGGAAGGGGCAAAGGGGGACAGTTCTAAAGTCGCGGGAACGAGGGCCGATGAGGGGAAAGAACGCGGAGCCTTTCGCATGGTGAATCGGAGCTTGCAGCTGAAGATATGGTTGCAAGTTTGCCGAGCGTACACCCAGGGGCAGGCATCGCGGCAACTCAAACCGTGTAGTACAGGAGCGTTACCCCATGTCCTTAGGTGTTCTTACTAACGTCGCAGCGATCAACGCAGAAAACAGTCTCAACTCGACGCAGAACAGCCTCAACACTGTTCTCCAACAGCTCTCCTCGGGTTCGCGCATCAACAGCGGCGCGGATGACGCGGCCGGCCTCTCCGTGTCCGACGGTCTTGCGGCGAACGAAGCAGCGCTGACACAGTCGGCACAGAATGCCCAGAACGGTGTGGGACTCCTGCAGACTGCGGACGGCGCTCTCTCGCAGGTCACCAATCTGTTGGATCGCGCGGTGACGCTGGCTACCGAGGCATCGAACGGTGGCTTGACAACCGCTCAGGCAACCGCCGCCGATACGGAGTTCCAGAGCATCATCACGGAGATCGGTAATATTGGTGCGAATACGAACTTCAACAGCACCAACGTCTTTTCGAGCACGGCGACCAATTTTGTGGTTAGCGACGGCACTACCGCCGGAACGACAACCATTGCAACTACCGTTGGCACGCTCGCGTCGACGAGCGTCGGCGTGACGACCACCGATACGGCCGGCGTGATCACAACGGCAGGTGGAGAGGATCTTTCGACCCAGAACCTGACGACCCAGACTCTTGCCCAGAGTGCTCTTACCGCGGTTACGACGGCGATTTCGGACGTCTCAGCCCAGCGTGGAAACCTTGGCGCCAACATCAACCAGCTGAATGCGGCTGCTAACGTGGCGAGTTCGGAAGAGGTCAACCTGTCCTCCGCTCAGAGCTCGATTCTTGCAACCAACTTTGGGCAGGCGACGAGCGATCTGGCGAAGTATCAGGTGTTGGATCAGACCGGTATCAGTGCTCTTGCGCAGGCCAACAGTACACAGCAGGAGATTCTGAAGCTGCTGCAGTAGACCGCAGGTTGAAGCGATGGTGGACAAGATACGACATTCTGGCTGCCATCGCCTTCAGCGTTTAAAGGAAGTTAGCTTTCTCTAAGGAAGAGGCAGGCGTAGTTGGCTATGCGTTTGCTTTTCACTGTGAAGAAGTGATCGTCGGAGGGTGGAGTGGGCACAGTTGGATTGAGTTTCGGAGCGGCGACGAGCGGCCAGGGATTTGACGTGGCGAGCACGGTTACGCAGATTCAGGCGGCGTCGGCGGCGATTGAAAACCCCTGGAACAGCGAGCTGTCAACATTACAGGCGCAGGATACTGTCTTTACCTCGCTGGGCACCGACCTGTCGACGCTGACGACGAGTCTTCAGGCGCTTACGGACTTTGAAGGCGTGTTCTCGGAGAAGGAGGGATCCAGCTCCGACCCCGATACGCTGGCTCTGAGCAGTGCCACTTCCAGCGCGACGGCAGGCAGTCATACTGTTCTGGTTAATAGCCTGGCAACGACCTCGTCCGATGTCTCGGATACGCTTGCGAACGCAAACGATACGCTCTCGGGCAATGTAGTCATTACGGTAAATGGCCAGTCCAGCACTATCGACGTCGATAGCAGCAGCAATACGCTTTCGACGCTGGCGAGCGCGATCAATTCGGCGGACGCTGGCGTGACGGCGACGGTGCTTACCGACTCGTCCGGATCGCGGCTCTCGTTGGTGAGCGCTACCAGTGGCGCGGCAGGAAATATCACTGTCTCCGGTTCGCTGTCTGATACGACGACAGGAGGAAATCTTGCGTTTACCAGCAGTCAGACCGGGGCGGACGCCAGCATTGTGGTGGATGGAACGACGCTGACCAGCAGTTCAAATACAGTGACGAACGCGATTCCCGGAGTAACGTTTCAACTCTTAGCGAAAAGTGCTTCAAGCACTTCGCCAGTACAGATCCAGATCACCAACGACAACACAGATGTCGAGACCGCTATCACTAACTTCGTCAATGCATATAACGCAGTTGCAACCGACCTGACGACACAGACCGGTAAGGATTCGAGTGGGAATCCTGAGCCACTCGCGGGAACTCCTATTCTTTCGCAGTTGCAGAGTTCGCTCTCAGGAGCGTTATTTGCCGGCTCTGCGAGTGGGTCCATCAACAGCCTGGAGCAACTCGGAATCAGCGTAAACAGCGATGGTAGCGGAACGCTGACGTTAGACGGCGATACGCTGGATGCTGCGCTGGATAATAACTACTCGGATGTGACGGGGTTTTTTCAGAACACTGGAAGTTTCGGCCAGACGTTGTCGACTACGCTCAATAACCTCGGCACCCAGGCTCCGGATGGCGCAATCTTTCTTGCGCAGCAGCAGAACAGCACGCAGGAAGCTGCGCTAAATACTGATATCACGAATGAAAATACACTTCTGGCAACGCAGAAGACACAGCTTACAGATGAACTAAATGCCGCGAACCAGACCTTACAAGGAATTCCAAGTCAGCTCGATGAAGTCAACTCCATCTTTGACTCTCTGACAGGCTTCAACCCGAACTCACAGGCATAAGGAAAAATCATTGAGCGAGACGAGCTACCAACAGCAGGCTTTAGTAGGCGCGACCGGGGTGGAGATGATTATTGCCCTGTACGACGGCGCCATTCGGTTTCTCTATCGGGCGATGCAGTGTGTTGAAGAGGGCGATGTCCACGGACGGCGGGTGGCGGTGAAGAAGGTCATTGACATTCTGATGTATCTTCAGGCGCGGCTGCGGCCGGATGTAGGTGGAGTGGTTGCGGCTTCGCTTGCGGACTTCTATGCGACGATGTTCACGATGACGCTCGAGGCCTCGCACCTTGAGTCGAAGGAGCAGTTCGAGGACGTGATCTCCTTTGTCCGGAATGTGCGCGACGCCTGGGTGGTGGTGGCGCGAGATCCTGAGGCGGGCAGGGTGCTGCCGAGGGAACTGCGGACGCGTGAGGAGAGATTTGTCCCGCCTGTTGCGGAGAGCGCTTCGGATGGAGAGGCTGTGTCGCGCTGGCTTGCCTAGGCGTGTGCGTTAGCGGATCAGATGGCGACGGAGAGCTCTTCTTCGAGACGCTGCTTTTCGAAGAGGCTGGTGTAGTAGCCGTTGCGAGCGATCAGCTGGTCATGGGTTCCAAGCTCTGCGATGCGGCCGCTGACGAGGACGGCGATCTGGTCGGCGTTGCGAGCGGTGGAGATGCGGTGGGAGATAAAGATGGTGGTTCGACCCTGCATGACTTGGCGGAGGCCTGAGAGGATGCGCTCTTCGGTGTAGGTGTCTACCGAGGCCAGTGCGTCGTCGAGGATGAGGATGCGCGGGTTGCGGATGACGGCGCGGGCGATGGAGGTACGCTGCTTCTGTCCGCCGGAGAGGGTGACTCCGCGCTCGCCGACCATGGTGTCGAAGCCGCGCGGAAATTCGAGGATCTCGGTGGCAATGTGGGCGACGGTTGCGGCCTGCTCGACCTGTTCGGCGGACGCGTCCGGTGCGCCGAAGGAGATGTTGTGGCGGATGCTGTCGGAGAAGAGGAAGGTCTCCTGCGGGACGAAGCCGATCTGCTGGCGAATGTTGGCCAAGGGATAGCTGCGTATGGGGAGTCCATCGATCAGTACTGCGCCTGGGGCGGCTTCGATGAGTCGGGGGATCAGATTGACGAGGGTCGATTTGCCTGAGCCGGTGGGACCAACGATAGCTAGGCTGGTGCCGGCAGGAATCTTCAACGAGATGTTGTGCAGGACGTCGTTTCCGGGAGTGTAGGCGAAGCTGAGGTTTCGGAACTCGATGTCGCCTGCAATCTCTTGGGTGTCTTTAAAACGAATGACCTGCTCGGGAGAGACATCCTGGTCGGTGATGGCGGGTTGCTGCTTCAAGAGCTCATCGATGCGAGCGACGGAGGCGGTGCCGCGCTGGAAGAGATTGACGACCCAGCCGATGGCGATCATGGGCCAGGTGAGCTGCACCATGTAGACGTTGAAGGCGGTAAACTGGCCGACGGTGATGCGGTGGGCGACGACCTCGTGTCCGCCGACGAGCAGGGTGATCATGAGCGAGAGGCCGAGGACGAACTCGAGTGTGGGCCAGAGCATGGCCATAAGACGGACGAGGTGAAGGCTGCGTTTGATGTACTCGAGATTGGCGGTCTCGAAGGAGGCGATCTCGGCCTCTTCCTGGGCGAAGGCGCGGATGAGGCGCGCGCCGGAGAAGTTCTCCTGGGCCTTGGCGGAGATGTCGGAGAACATGGCCTGGATGCGCTCGAAGCGGCGGTGGATACGGTTGCCGAAGTATTGGACGAGGACGGAGGCGATGGGGAGTGGGACAAAGGCGCAGAGGGTCAGCTTCGGGCTGATGCGATACATGAAGGGCAGCGCGGCCGCGGTAAAGACGATGGTGTTTGCGCTGTACATGATCGCAGGGCCGAGGAGCTGGCGGACGGCGTTGAGGTCGTTGGTGGTGCGCGCCATGATGTCGCCGGTGCGATGGGTGTGGTAGAAGCTGGGGGACTGGCGTTCGAGATTGGCGAAGAGGTCGTTGCGGAGATCGAACTCGATCTCGCGGGAGGCGCCGATGATGACCTGCCTGGTGATGTAAAGGAAGACTGCGGAGAGGACTGCGATGAGAAGAAGGCGCAGGGAGTGATAGACGATCTTCGATTCGGTAAGGCCGTGCTGCAGGTCGTCAATCGCGTGACCGATGACGGCGGGGATGAGGACCTTGATGGTGTTATAGAGAATAACCGAGACCCCACCCCAGGCGAGGTGCTTCCAATATCGCCGGAGGTAGGGGGCTAGAGGTCGTAGTTTGTCGAACATAGGTGTTTTTTCAAGGATATGTATCGGTTAGCAAGTCGCCTGATGATCAGATGAGGCTAAAGGCTCTCAGGATGCGGAGGCGTCTTCGGTTGAGCCGCGTCTGGAGCAGGTTTGTCGGCGGGTGCGGGTGTTGGAGTCGGCGCAGCGGCAGGATTCGTCGACGGCTGGGCTGGGGCTGGTGTAGCGGTCGGCTGCGGGGTGGGCTGCTTGGGCGCAGGCGGCGTGTCGGACATGGCTACGAGTTCGACGTCGAAGATGAGGTCGGACTTGGCGGGGATAATGGGAGGACGGCCGGACTCTCCATAGGCGAGTTGGTAGGGGATGAAGAGGCGGCGCTTGCCACCAACGTGCATGCCCTGGAAGCCGGTGTCCCAACCTGCGATGACGTGATGTGCGCCGTAGGGGAAGGTGATGGGCTCGCCGCCTGGATGGTCGTGGGAGGAGTCGAACTTGGTGCCGTTGGTAAGCCAGCCGGTGTAGTGGACGGTGTAGTATTTACGCTCCTGGGCGAGCGGGCCGGTGCCGATCTTGGTGTCGATGTATTTGATGGCGTAGAGGGTCTTTGGAATACCGACGACGTGGGGAATGTTGGGTGGGGTAGTGGAGGTCGCGGCGGCGGTATGGTGCGTGGTGGACGCAGTTTTTGCGGGGGTGGGAGTCGTCTGCGCGGTGGCAGCGGCGGTGGTGAGGATGGCCAGGAGTGCGATTGAGGAGAGCTGAACAGTCATGGTTTTTAGTTTAGTGTTTCTTGTTCGTCTGGGTGTGAATTCCATATGGATTCGATGAGTGCTGGGCTCATTGTAGATTGTTGGGTGTGGGTGCCTGCGGGACGACAACAAAGGGACAGGAACGCGAATATTTAGGTAGGGGTGCGGAGGAGCAGGTAGGTGCCGGCGATGCCGAAGAGGACGTCGGGGGTCCATGCTGCAAGGACTGCGGGCAGATGGTTTACGTTGCCGAAGGACTCAAAGATAAGAGCGATGACCCAGTAGGTGATGGCCAGGCCGATGGCGGTGGCGATGCCGGTGAGCGAACCTTTTTTGCCCATGGAGAGGGCGAAGGGGATGGCCAGGATGGCCATGACGAGGGTGATGAGCGGGTAGGCGATCTTCTTGTTTAGCTGCACACTGAGGCGTTGGGTCTCGAAGCCGGATTGTTTAAGGTCGGCGATGTAGTGCGAGAGTTCGTTGTAGCTCATCTCTTGTGACGGGAGATCTTCTTTTTTGAAGTAGCTGGGTTGCTCCTTGATCTCGGGAAAGGTGGAGACGGTGAAGGGCTGGTAGCTGGCGATGGTCTCTCCGGCGAAGGTGCGCTGCCAGCCGTTGTCGAAGACCCAGTTGTCCACCTGCGGGTCCCAACGGGCGCTGGCAGCGAAGATGCGGCGATGGAGGCTGAAGGTGGCGGGATCGAACTCAAAGACGGTGAGATTGGCGAAGGTATCTTTTTCCGCGTTGAAGTACTGGTAGTAGAAGATGCGCGCTGGCTCGCCGTTCTTGGTGGTCTGGCCGGAGATCCACTGGCGGTCGGGGCGCGAGAAGGTCTGGGTGGGCTTGTCCTTGATGACGGAGAGGAGGGCCTCCTGGCGACGGTTGGCGCTGGGGAGGTAGACCTCGTCGAAGAGGAAGAGGCCGGCGGAGATGAGCAGCGTGACGAAGAGGACGGGCGCGATGATGCGATAGAGGCTGATGCCGCTGGACTTCATCGCGGTGAGTTCGGAGGTGCGGTTGAGCGCGCCGAAGGTGACGAGGACGGCGACCAGTCCACAGAGCGGTGTGATGTTGTAGAGGATGTATGGAATGAGGGTGATGAGGTACTCGCCGACCACGATGAGCGGCGTGCGGTTCTTGAAGATCGGACCGATGAGTTCGAAGAAGGTGAAGATGAGAAAGAGTGTAGAGAAGGAGCTGAGGACGATGGCGAAGTTGGTGGCGTACTCGCGCATCACATAGTCGTCGAGCAGCAGAGGGAATTGGATACGGATGACGCCGCGTAGCTTGCGCAGGAGGGTCGCGACGTCGTGAGTGGAGCGAGTGGATCCTGAATCGGAGCCGTTGCCGCTGAGGAGGCGGGTTACGAGATTGCCGAGTTTGACGCCGATGGTGGAGAAGATGCTGAGGGCGATGCCTCCGCGAGACATCTGGTAGAGCAGGATCGCTCCGGCGGTGGCGAAGAGGAGGTTCGCGCCCCAGACGCCGAGGAAAGGCGAGAGCTTGCCCGATTGGGCGAAGGCTACGCCGACCGAGGAGAGGAAGTAGTAGGTGAAGACGAGCAGGATGGTGAGGACGAAGCCGGTGGATTTGCCTCCGCGTTTGGAGGAGATGCCGAGCGGGACGCCCACGAGCATGAGGACGAGGCAGGCGAACGGATAGGAGAAGCGCTTATTGAACTCGATGCGGTAGACGGTGGCTTCGCGTCCGTTGGTGGAGCTGACGGATTTGGCGGCACGCCAGAGTTCAGGAAGAGAGAGCGCCTGGATCGGGGTGTTCATGCGGCCGAGGTGAGTGTCTTCGGGTGCTTCGGTCTCGATCGGGACGTCGGTGGTGTTGAAGGTGGAGATGTTGTACTGGTTGGGGTCGGTGGAGGAGGTGTCGTGCTCGCCGCCGTCGATGAGGTGGAGGCGGATGGTCTGGGCATCGGGTGTGTTGGGCGTGCCATTGACGACGACGGCCTGCTCCGCGGTGGTGATGTGCGGGTTCGCAGGCTCGGTGAGGTCGGCGAGGAAGACGTGGTGCCAGAGAGCGGCGCCGGACGCAGGGGAGACGTCCTGAATGTAGAGGACGCGATCTTTGAACTCCTCGTAGAAGACGCGTGGCTGGACCTCGAAGGAGGCCTGCGACGACTTGAGCGATTCGCCGAGAGTGATGAGGCCGGCGGCGGCGTGGGGAGCGAGATAGAGAGAGTTGAAGAGGCCGAGGAAGAGCGCGATGGTGGAGACGATGGAGACGATGCGGACGAAGTCGATGGCACCCATGCCGGAGGCGCGCATGGCGGTGATCTCGCTGTCTGCGGCGAGGCGCGAAAGGCCGAGCAGGATGCCGACCAGGACCGCCATGGGAATGGTGACGACGAGTGCGTTGGGCAGCGTATAGGCGATGATGCGGGCCACGTCGCCGACGGAGGCGGAGTCGCGAACGACGAACTCGAGGATCTTGCCGAGGTCGCGCATGAAGATGATGAAGGTAAAGAGAGCTCCGCCGAGGAGGGCGTGGGAGGTGACTTCGCGGAGGATGTAGCGGGTGATGATGCGCATGCGCTGGTTGACAGTACCTGTATTGAGTTTATCGTGCAGAGGCCCGGAAAGATCGGCGATTGTGCGAGATAAGCGGATTGAATGATTCGTCCGCGTTTTTGCAGCAGTACCGAATGGTGTGGACGAGGCAACTCGAAGCGTGATTGGGTAATCCATCTATTCAGGCAGCAATTTTTTGAGAGATGCCGCGTCTGTCTGATTCTGTTTCGGTGGGTTGGCGGGGCTGAGAGTGTTTGATTGAGATGAGTGCATTTCCCGTTGATGGACATAATGTTTCGCGAACGATCTTCGATTTTGATGTGACCCAGGCTACTGATACCTCCATTCCACTTCCGCCGAGCACGATTCTTCTGGTGGACGACGATCCTGACATTCGCTCTCTGACGAGGACGTTTCTGGAGCATGAGGGATATGGTGTGTACAGCTCAGGGGACGCGGAGCGGGCTACGCAGATTTTTCGGAGCGTGCCGCAGATCGACCTTGTGGTGACAGATCTTTATATGCCGAACCGGTCTGGGATGGAGTTGGCGGAGGACTTGAAGGCACTGAGGGGCGATGTTCCGGTTCTGCTGATCTCAGGTGGACAGATGGATGGACGACAAAAGGCGCGGCTGCAGGAGGAGGGCTGGAGTTTCCTGGCGAAGCCGTTCCGGTTGCCGGATCTGCTTACTGCGGTGCATCGGATATTGGCTCCTGTGGAGGCTCGGCGGTGGCGTGAGGCGCGTTAGCCTCTAGGATCGACCTTCGCAATGTAACCGACTAAGGATTTGCCAGGAAGCGATAGCCGACTCCGCGTACTGTGAGCAAGTGCTGCGGGTTGGCGGGGTCGTCCTCGATATATCGGCGGAGCCGGACGATAAAGTTGTCGACGGCGCGCGTGTCGGTGTCCTCGTGTACGCGCCAGACCTGTTCGAGGATCTCCTTGCGGGAGACGATCTGGCCCTCGCGATCGGTGAGGTAGCGCAGGAGGTCGGCTTCCATCAGGGTCAGGTGCGTGGTGCGATTGGGTGCGACCAGCTCCAGCTCATCGAAGCGTATGGTGCGGTGGTTGAAGCTGTACTCGGTGGGCTGATCAGAGGGTGCTGGTAGAGCGGCCACGGAGGAGGAGGTGTTTTGCCACGAGGTTCTGCGGAGGAGCGATTTGAGGCGGACCAGAAGGATGTTCAGGTCGAAGGGCTTGGCGAGGTAGTCGTCGGCACCGCCTTCGATGCCTTCGAGGATGTCCTCGGGACGGGAGCGGGCGGTAAGCATCAGGACCGGGGTGTAAAGCTCGGCTGCGCGGAGGGCGCGGACGATGGTGAAGCCGTCGGCGCCGGGAAGCATGCAGTCGAGCAGAATAGCCGCGATGGGCTCTTTGGGGTTGAGGAGATAAGCGAGGGCGGAGTCGCCGTCAAACTCGTGGTGGGTGCGGTAGCCTTCTGCCTGCAGGTTGAAGAGAAGACCCTGGGCAAGATGTTCTTCATCTTCGACGACGACGATCAGGGGTGCGCTGGTTTCGGTCATGGCGGTGTCTGCTGCCTAGATTAAAATTGTATCTCTATTGGTTACGATTTATGCAGCAGCGGCATGAGCAGGCTGCTCACGCCGTTCCATGCAATCTGGACGCCGATGCAGAGGAGGATGAACGCCACGACGCGCAGAATACCGTGGGCCGTGGCGGGAGAGATGGAGCGTGCGATCTTGGGGGCGTAGGCATAACAGAAGTAGATGAGAGCGCTGAGCGCGATGACGGCGATGAAGAGGCCGGCGTGTGCGAGGACTTTGTCCTGGAGGGTGGTCTGGTCGGTATGCACACTAAGGGTCAGCATGACGACGATGCAACCGGGGCCTGCGGTGATGGGAAAGGTGTATGGATAGAAGGCTTTTTGCTGGAGGCTGTTGATCTCTGCCTGCGTGACGGCGGGGACGGCTGCCTCGGTCTTCTCGGGATTGGGGGCGCTGTCCTTTTGATTCAACATGGACCAGCCGATCATGGCGATGACGATTCCCCCGGAGAACTGCACGATGGGGAGTGAGATACCGAAGAAGCCCAGCAGATAAGAGCCGATGAGTTCGATGACGGCGAGAAAGATGACGGTATTGATGGCGATGCGGCGGGCGAGGGCGCGGTAGGCGTCGATCGGCGCTGCACCGACGAGACCGAGAAAGATAAGCGCGGAGCCGAGGGGGTTGATCAGCGGAAGGAGCGCGCTGAAGCCCAGGGCGAAGTATTTCCAGAGTAGAGACATGGAGCTCCCAACATAGATGCAAACCGTGTAATGTCAGGTCGATTGTACTTCGGTGGTGCTATGGAAGGGGCATATCTGGGATGGGGAAGGTGAGCTCTTCGATATGGCCTGTCTTGAAGTCGCTGTAGCGAATCCAGAGCGGCTGGACGAGGAACCATGTGATATTCGGCCACTGAAGATGCTCTCTTCCCTCTGGCCAGGCTTGGAAGTAGAGCTCTTGCGTCTGGCGCAGAAGCTCTCCTTCGGGTTCAGTGGCGATGCCTTCGTACTGCACGGTGATCTCGGCCTCCCAGCCGACGACGAAAGAGACTCGCGGATGTGCTTTGATATTGGTGTACTTCCGCGAGGACTTGAGAGTGTCGAAAGCGATCTGGAGCTGCGGGGAGATTGCAATGCCAACGAGCGCGGACTGAGGATCTCCGGTTGGTGCAATGGTCGCGAGGACTGCAAGCCTGTGTGCGTCGAGGAAGTGATGAAGTTGTTCGAGTTGCATGCCGTATACCGTACTACTGCGATGCGCCGGAGGACCCTGTCGTGGTGGTTGAGTTGGCCAGCGGAAGAGTGATGGTGATGGTGGTTCCCAGTCCTGGGCCTGGGCTGGTGGCCGTGGCGTCGCCTCCGTGTTGGCGCGCGATGTTGCGGACGAGGAAGAGGCCGAGGCCCGTGCCTTTGATGGTCGCCATCGCTCTGCCGGGCACGCGGTAGAAACGGTTGAAGATGCGTTTGAACTGGTTCGGAGGGAGACCGACGCCGGTGTCGGTGACCGTGAGGGTGACCGAGGTGTAGCGCCAGATGGCCAGCGAGCAGACGACATGGACGCTGTTGGGGGAGTATTTAACGGCATTGTCCAGAACGTTGTTGACAGCTGTGCGGAGATCTTCGGCGATACCGTAGACGTGGAGACGGATACCGCCGGGGGTGGGCTGGAGCGTGATGCTGTCGGGCGGTAGGTTATGGCGTTGCAAGGTGATGGCGATGCAGTCGGTGACGAGGGATTCGAGGTTGATCACGGCGCGGCTAAGCTGGCGGTGGCGCTGTCCGAGTTGCCCGGCCTTCAACACCTGTTCGACGGTGGCGAGCAGGCGGTCGGAGTCCGACAGCATGATCCGGTAGAACTCCTGCTTCTGTATCTCGTCGATGGCACCGGAGCGGCGCTGGAGGGTTTCCAGGTAGAGTCGGATGCTGGCGATCGGTGTCTTCAGCTCGTGGGTGACGGCGTTGAGGAAGGAGTCCTGCCGCTCGTTGCGGCGGATCTCGCGGATAAGAAAGACGGTGTTGAGGACGACGCCGGCGATGAGCGCGGAGAAGAGGATGACACCCAGGATGGCGAGGGCGAACGTGCGCTCGTTGAGGATGATCCAGCCGATATTAAGTGCGACCGCGAGGCCGACGGTGAGGACGCCGAGGGTGATGAAGGTCGCGATGGCTCCGCGTCGTCGTGTGATGTTCATGGCCTTGAGGAAGTATAGCGGTGGCGCACTCTAGAGGGTCAGATAACGCTGTGCCAGATTGTCCATGAGATCTTCAGGAGCGCCGCACAGGCCGGTGTGGACAGGCGACACCTGGATGATGGTGCTGCGCGGGGAGACGAGCCAATGGAAGCGCTCGCGTTGGCTAAGCTGCGAGATGGGACCGGAGGCAGAATCGCCGGCGCAGATGCGAGGAAAGGCTTCGAGATGGCTGCGGACCAGATAGAGATCGAGCTTTGGCCACAGTGCGAGCAGCCGCTGCTCGTCGATATGGATGCGGGCTTCGAGGAAGCGGTGTTGCAGGCAGAAGACGAGGACGCCTGCGTTGATGAACTCTTCGCGCTCGACGCGGGGGACGACGCGAATGACCGCGTAGTCAAATGAGATGGGCGCGAGCACGGATGGCCTCCTGGGTAAAGATGGGGGATGCGTTGAGACGCCGGATGAGCAGGTCGAGGTAGGCTGCGCGTGCTTCGGTGGGGCTGGCGTGAGCCGACTGCAGCCACTCATCGGGAACCTGCGCGAGGATGTTGGTGAGTACTTCAGCGTTGAGACGACTGGCTGCATGAGCGGCGGCTTCGTCGAGGCCGGATGCCCACGGCAGGAGGATGTGATGGCGGACATCCGCGAAGGGTGATTCGGCCAGGCGGTCCGCATCGGGCCAGTTGTGGTGAAAGTAGAGTGCGGCTCCGTGGTCGATGAAGTAGAGCTGACGGTGCCAATTCAGCAGATTCGCATTGCGCGCCGTGCGGTCGACGTTGAGCGTGAAGGCGTCGAACCAGACGGCGAGGGAGGCGATACGCGGATCGGCCTTGTCGCCGGCGGCAGGGTCGAACATGGAGGAGCCGGGAAGGTAGTCGAGCGCGAGGTTGAGCCCTGCGCTGGCGCGAAGAAGGTCGCGAATCTCCTGGTCGGGTTCGTTGCGTCCGAGCGCGGGGTCTACCTGGGCGAAGACGAGTTCGGGTATATCGAGACCAAGCGCACGGCCAATCTCACCGGCGACAAGTTCCGCCACGAGAGCGAGCGGGCCTTGCCCGGCGCCGCGAAATTTGACGACGTAGAGGCCAAGATCATCAGCCTCGATGATCGCAGGGAGCGAGCCGCCTTCGCGAAGAGGGGTGACGTACTGGGTGGCGCGGATGGTGCGAAGCATTGCTGCCTAGTGTAGCCGGGAGGAGCCGCTTTGGTGCAAGCGGCTCCCGCAGCAGTGGCTAGCGGACGCGGAAGTCGGCGCGGCAGCCGCGGTCGACCCACAGGCCGCGACGGTCGATGCCCCAAGTGCTGTCGCGAACGCAGGCGGAGCCGCTGATCTGGCGAACCAGGCGGATATCGCGGCTGGGTCCTACGTCACACCAGTTTCTGTGTCCGTCGTTCGAGGAGCACGTAACCACGCGGGCTTGTGACGACGGCGGCGGTCCAGGGCGGCCTCCAGCGGCGACGAACTCGGCACGGCATCCACGATCCACCCAGAGGCCACGGCGGTCGATGCCCCAGGTATTGTCGCGGACGCAGGCGGAACCGCTGATCTGGCGGACGAGACGGGCATCGCGCGCGCCGCCGATGTCACACCAGTTCCTGCGGCCGTCGTTGGAAGAACAGGTGATTCGCGGACCGCCATAGCCGGGTTGCGCGTTAGCGGCTGAAGGGGCAGCGCATGCGGCTGCGATAAATAGGGTGGCGACCAGGAAGAGTTTCGTTATATGTGTCATCTTGCCTCTCTCGAGCTATGGGATTGTCACTTGCTCTTGAAGCGATTGCACTTGCGATTCGGGATGAGGATATCCCGAGGACGGGTGCTTGTCGAGTCTAGATGTGGTAAATAAAAAGGCCGCCACCCTTTCGGATGACGGCCTGATGATGATGGTTGTGCGAAGCGGTTAGATGACGCCGGCTGGCTTGGGGTTTTCAGGATCGAACTTGGCGATCTGAATCTTCTCAGCGAGACCAATCTTCGAGAGCAGCCAGATGCCGTAGTAGTTGATGTCGAACTCGTACCAGGCGAGGCCGTGACGGGCGCTGACCGGGTGAGCGTGGTGGTTGTTGTGCCAGCCCTCGCCGCCGGTGAGAATGGCGACCCACCAGTTGTTGCGGGAGTCGTCCTTGGTCTCGAAGCGGCGCTTGCCCCAGAGGTGTGTGGCAGAGTTGACGAGCCAGGTGGCGTGAAGGCCGATGGTCACGCGGAGGAAGGTTCCCCAGAGGACCATGCTGACTGCGCCGATGACGTGGTGGCCTGCAGGTGCCAGGGCCGCGCCGAGAGCGGCTTGAAGAAGGCCAGTGACGACCAGGGGAACGTAGTGGTACTTGCTGAGCCAGACGTGGACCGGATCCTTGGTGAGGTCGGGGGCGTAGCGGCCAAGGAGGGCGGTCTCGGAGTGCAGGGCGCGGCCGGAGAGAATCCAGCCTGCGTGGGCCCACCAGGTGCCGTCGTGCGGCGTGTGTGGGTCACCCTCGTGGTCGGAGTTCTGGTGGTGGACGCGGTGGGTGGCGACCCAGAAGATCGGTCCGCCCTCAAGCGCGAGGCAGCCGCACATGGTCACGAAGTACTCGACCCACTTGGGGGTGCGGTAGCCGCGGTGGGTCAGCAGGCGATGGTAGGCCATGCCGATGCCGACGTTGATCGCGAAGAAGTACATGACAAAGAAGACGGCGAGATTGGTCCAGGAGAAGAAGAAGAGCGCGGCGATAGCTCCGACATGAAAGAGCCCCATGGCGATCGTGGTGATCCAGTTGATGCGCCCCTGCTGGTGCTCGCGGCCCATGCGAAGATCCTGCTTGATCTTATGGGTCACTTCGGCGACGGCCGGAACGACTGCGGCCAACTTGGGTGCCTTTACCGGAGTTGCTTCGATTGTGCTGAGAGGAGTCATATGCGCGCTGTCCTTTTTACTGCTGATATCGACGCTAACAGGGGCTGAAAGAGCGTGGTGTAACACTTTTGTAATGGCCCCCCAAAAGTGGCAGAGGCAACGTAAAACTTTTGTCGTCGGCTTGTGCGCAGTGATGGCAGTGATGGCAGGGTGTTTCGCGATAGAAGAAATTGATAGGCTGTCAGTATGACTATTGCAACGAGCTTTGCACCGTTTCGTTTGAAGCCCTGGTTTAGTGAACGGGTTTGGGGAAAGACAGATCTGACGCCCTGGTTTTCAGATACTGGCACGACCGAACTGGTGGGTGAGGCGTGGTTGACTGGGCCTCAGTGCGTAGTGGAGACAGGGACGCTTGCGGGTGAGACCCTGACTGAGGTTAGCCAGAAGGCAGGCGGCGAGTTTCCCTTGCTGGTGAAGATTCTGTTTCCTGCGGATAAGCTCTCGGTACAGGTGCATCCGGATGACGCGCAGGCTGCGGCGATGGGCGAGACGAGAGGAAAGACGGAGTGCTGGTATGTGCTGGAGGCCGAGCCGGGAGCAACGGTTGCGCTGGGATTGAAGCCTGGAGTGGGGCCGAAAGAGGTAGAGGCGTCAGTGGCGGACGAGACCATGGAGACGCTGCTGATGCACGTGCCGGTGTCGGTGGGAGACATGCTGTACGTCGATGCGGGGACGGTACACGCGATCGGACCCGGCGTGGTGCTCCTGGAGACGCAGCAGACCAGTGATGTGACCTATCGGCTCTATGATTATGGACGTCCACGCGAGCTGCACCTGAAGAAGGGGCTGCAGGTAATGAAGACGCAGACGGCTGCGGGAAAGATCGCTCCGAGGCAGATGGATGGGTTCACACGGTTGATTGAGCAGAAGTACTTTGTGGTGGATCGTTTCGAGATCGGCGGAGCCGGAAAGATTACAGTTCCTTTCGAGGGCCAGGGCTGTCTTGTAGGCTTGGCGGGGACCGGATCGATCGTCACTTCCGACGGTGACGTGGAACTCAAGATGGGGCAGGCAGTCGTCGTACCTGCAGGCGCAAGCGTAACGGTCGAGACGGGTTCCGGGGCGACGTTTATGCGATGCGTGGCTCCGGTCGAGAAGAACCGATAAGGAATCGAAGGGCAAGCTGCGGGTCAGGCATCAGTGGAGATGGTTGCTAAGCGACCATCTCCACCATGCAAGCCACCACAACTCACCAGCAATTTACCACGCGTTGCACACCGGAACCCGCAAAAAGCCCTGCAAAAACGTCGCTCCACCACATCCAGGAAAAACACGCGATTTCGTCAGAATTAAGGCTTCGGTCGAGTCACCCAAAGCAGCGGCTGGCGAATCGGAAACGTCCGCTGCAACTCCGGAATTGTAGTGTCCGGAGGCAGCTTCGCCCAAAGCTCCGCATACTCTGGCCGATCATACGCGCGCGCCGCAAACAGCAGGCTCGGCGGCCTGATCGGCAGATCGTTAAAGTGCGTAAGATCGGCGCGAAAGGGCCAGCTTCCTCGATTCAAGATATAGGGATAGTGCCGGGCGATCTCTACCCGCATCCCTGGCCCATCCTGCAGTTCGTAGTCCCAGACACTCTCGAACCGCGTGGTGACTAGAAGACAGATCGCAGCAAACATGTCCAGATTGAAGAGAGAGTTGCGGTAAGGATTCGCCATAGTCAGTTCATGCGGAAACGTCCCGTCTGCGAGCATTTGAGCGCGAACCGCACTGGCCTGATACTGATGACGAATCGCGGTAAGCGCACGATCGTCCTGCTCCTGCGTGAGGTGCGCGATGGCCGCAGCCTGCAGCAGCCACGAGGTTCCATGATGGCTCTTGTTGTCGCGTGCAAGGCCAGCAAGACGTGAGCTATTGAGCCAGGCAAAGTAATCGGCGAACCACTGATTCAGAGCAGCAAGATCGGGCGCCGAAAGAGCCTCTGAGACGGCAAGGAATGGAACGGATTGAACGACCTCCGCAAGATGCACTGCTTCGATGAGGCCTTCAAATCGCCCCGTCTTTGCAGGCAGGATCGTCTGCGCATACAACACGCTCGGAGTCATTCTGGTAGAAGACTCGATGAACCAGGCTCGCAGATGTGCAACAGCTTGTTGTGCGTAGCGCTGGTCTTTGGTCAAGACAAAGGCAGCGGTTAGTGCAGGCACATAAAGGCTGAAGTTCAAAAGTGCATCGCGATGGGCTGTAAAGGCGGCGGGATTGGGTGGGCCACCGGTGCGGGCGATGTAGGGGCCGGTTGGATTGGCAGGGTCGGGCCAGTAGTCCTCGGCCTCGGAGTAGAAGTCGTGGGGTGTTCCGGGACTGCGTGGGCAGGGGAGTGCGGTGAGGGGAACGGGCGGTTGCGAGAGGTAGAGGTCGGCGGCGTGCAGGATGCGGTTGCGGTCGATGGCGGCGACGTCAGGACGTGCGGTGGGCTTGGTCTGCGCCGAGAGAAGCTGCGGCGAGAGGAGGAGCGTTGCGGCCTGGGTGCAGAAGGTTCGTCGGGTGCTGGTCATGGCAGTCGATGCTGTCGGCGGAAGAGTATCACGATGCGAGGGAGGATGTGTCATTGGCTGGAGGCTATGACGAGGGCGATGTTCGACGGTAGGATTGACCACATGCGTGTGTTCCTGCGGGTTGCGATGGTTGGGATTACTGGCTGGTGGTTTGCGGCTCCGGCGATGTGGGCTGCTGGTAAGACGGTTCGAGTGTGCGTGCGCGATGCGCAGGACACTTCGATCGCCGGCGCGAGGGTTCAGGTGGGTTCGTCGCAGGCGGTGGTCAGCGATGACGGCGGTTGCGTGGCGGTGAACGGAGACGCGAATGCGCTGGTGGCGATTGCGAGGGATGGATTCAAGGAGGTCTCTCGGACGCTGGGAGACGAGGACCAGATTGTGGTGGTGATGCAGGTTGCGGGAGCTTCGGAGCAGGTCGAGGTGACGGCGACGCGAACTCCGCTGGCGCTTGAGGCGACGGCGAGCAGCGTGCGGACGATGACTGGGGAGCAGTTGCGGACGGCTCCTGGATTCACGCTGGACGATCGGCTGCGCGAGGTTGCTGGTTTCCAGCTCTTCCGGAGGACGAGTTCGTGGGTGGCGAATCCGACGACGGAGGGAACGACGCTGCGCGGGCTTGGTTCGACGGCGGCGAGCAGGACGCTGGTGCTGAGCGATCAGGTGCCGTTGAACGATGCTTATGGAGGATGGATTCACTGGAGCGAGATTCCGGCGCTGGCGACGCGTGAGGTGGTGCTGATGCGCGGAGGAGCTTCGGATCTGTATGGGTCGAGTGCGATTGGAGGCGTGATCGACGTTGTTCCGGTGGTACCGAAGCGATTCGACTATGCGCTGAATGCTGCGGGCGCGAGTGAAGGAACCTCGATCGTCGATGGGTTGATTACGGGCGGAGATAAGGGTTGGAACGGACTTGCAGCGGCGAGCGTGTTTCAGACGGATGGATACATTCTGACTGCTCCTGCGCTGCGTGGACCTGTGGATGTGAACTCGGACGATCACTCGCAGAGCGGACGCGTGGAGTTGCGGCGAACCTTCGGCAGCGAGAACGACGCGTTTCTGCGTGGGAATGTGTTGAACGAGGCGAGAAGCAATGGAACTCCGCTGCAGTTCAACGGGACGCGCATCTGGCGTTATGTTGGCGGAGGAGATTGGTCGGCTGGCGATGTGGGGCGGTTTCTGATGCGGATCTATGGGACGGATCAGAGCTTCAGTCAGAGTTTTTCGGCGATCAATGCGACGCGAACCTCGGAGAAGCTGACGGCGTTTCATGTCGATCCTTCGGAGCAGGTGGGTGGCACGGTGCAGTGGGCGAGGAGTTACAGGAAGCTGACGCTGGTGGCGGGTACCGATGTTCTGGATAACCGCGGGAACGATGTGGAGGAGCTGTCGCAGGTGAGTCTGAGTGCGCGGCAGCGGGGCGAGGGCGTGTACGGCGAGGTGTTGTGGCAGCCTTCGACGTGGTCGATTGCGTTTTCGTCGCGCTACGACCACTTTGGCAGCTTCGACGCGCGGCAGGTTGGGGGCACGCCGCAGCCGCTGCCGAGCATCGACGAGAATGTGTTCGACCCGAGGCTGGGTGTGGTGAAGAAGGTGGCGGGCGGCCTGTCGCTGACGGGTTCGGCGTTCCGGGCGTTTCGAGGGCCGACGATGAATGAGCTTTATCGGCAGGGGCAGGTGGGGCAGCAGATTACGTTGGCCAATCCGAGCCTGCGTTCGGAGCGGGCGACGGGCTTCGAGTTCGGCGCGCTGGCGAGCGTGGGGCGGTTCGGGTCGGTGCGCGGGGGGTACTTCTGGACGCAGGTGAACCGGCCGGTGGCCGCGGTGACGTTGAGTTCGACGCCGACGAGCACGCTGCTGGAGCGAGAGAATCTTGGGCAGTTGACCAGCAAGGGGCTGACGGCGGAGTGGGAGTTGAGGCCGGTCCGCTTTATGACGCTGATCGGCGGGTACCAGTATGCGATCTCCACGGTGACGAAGTTCCAGGTGCAGCCTTCGCTGGTGGGGAACTGGACGCCGCAGGTACCGCGCAACATGGCCACGCTACAGATGCGCTTCGAGCGGGCGCGGTGGGGCATGGTCAGCGTCGATCTGCGGACGAGCGGACACCAGTTCGACGACCAGGCCAACCAGTTTCGGCTGGCGGGGTATGCGCAGGTGGACCTGTACGGCGAGCATCGCTTTGGCGAACGCTGGCGGGTTTATAGCACGGTGCAGAACCTGGGCAATCAGCCGGTGGAGGCGGGAAGAACACCACTGCTGACACTTGGATCTCCACGGACGGTGACGGTTGGGGTACGGCTTCACTAATGGTGGGGAGGGGTACCCCCACCCCCTGGGGGGTACCCCTGGCTAAATCGTTTTGAATGAGCATTTTGTGAAATTTGGTCTTTGTAAAATTCTCTTTCTAAATGGGTTACGGGTAAAAATTTGTTTCTAAAGGACTTAGCGGATAAATAGAAGAACCCCGGCGATTTCACCGGGGTTCTTCTGTTTGTCTGTGACTTCTTTTGATCTCTATATCCAGTATAGAGGTTGAGAGATAACTCCTACGCAGCGGTTATGTTGTTGTGCTGGCTTGGTTTACGTGCATTCGGGGCTTGACAGGCTTCCGGTCAGCCAAGTTCAGGGAGGGGAATGAGTTCGTCCGGGCTGAGGCGCGGGGTGTCGTTCTTGTTTTTGTCGTGGAGGCGGCCGAAGGTGGTCTCGAGGAGTCTCTGCATCTTGTTGGCGGCTCCGGAGAGTGCGGTTTGAATGTCGGCGGAGTCGTTGGTGACGGTGAGGGAGGGATAGTGCCTGGGGCGAGCTTCGAGGATACAGCGCTTATCCTGCGGGCCTGATTTGTCTCCATTCTCGTCGCTGAGGTGGACCTCGATGCGAGTGAGTTGAGGTTCGAACCTGTTCAAGATGCGGTGGAGGTCGGCTTCGATCAAGCCGGAGAGTTTTGCATGCATTGGGATGTTCTTATCGCTGTTGATCTGTATCTGCATTCGTACGCTCCTTCAAGTGCCTTTGAGCTTAGACGCAGTCAGTTGCTTGGTGGTGGCTGGTATTTTTGCACAGATTGCGGGGGGTGTTCGGGTTGAGGAAGAACAGGCAAAGGCAGAAGCAGATCCCTGCGGGATGACAAACAAAAAGACAGAGGAGAGCAAAAAGACCGCGGATAGGTCGATACACCCCAGTGAGATTTTGAGGTAGATCTGTCTGAACTTTTGGCTCTATCCTTCGTAACTGATCGGATGAGGGCAGCTATGCGGGTAGATGACGTCGTCGTCGGGAGCAGGTCTGGATCTTCAACGGGGTCTTCGCGTGGGCCTTCTTCGGGGTTTACTTCGGGTGTGGCCATCGTTGGTTATGTCGCGCTGGTGCGGCTTGTGCTCTATCTCTTTGCGGGGCCGCACTATGGATACTTTCGCGATGAGTTGTACTACCTGGCGTGCGGGGAGCATCCTGCGTGGGGATATGTGGATCAGCCGCCTTTGATCGGGTGGATTACGTGGCTGTTGGAGCATACGATCGGGAGTTCGCTGTGGGCGTTGCGGTTGCTGCCGGCGCTGGCGGGGGCGGCGACCATCGTTCTGGTGGGGCTACTGGCGCGTGAGTTGGGAGGGCGGCGGTGGGCGATGTTTCTTGCTTCGCTGGCGGTGCTGCTGGCTCCGGTTCTGCTTGCGCTGTCGCATCTGTTTACGATGAACGCGTTCGATCCGTTGTTCTGGACGGGGATTGCTTATTTGATTGTGCGTATCGCTAAGAGTGAAGAGGACAAAGAGGAACGGCTGTGGCTGGCGGTGGGTGCCTTGGCCGGAATTACGATTCTGAATAAGTACGGCATTGTCTTCTGGCTTTCAGGGGCGGTGCTGGGTGTGTGCCTGACGCCGTTGCGGAGGAGTCTGCGTCATGGGTGGTTCTGGCTGGGGTGCATGCTGGCGGCAGTGATTGCGCTGCCGAACTTCGTGTGGCAGTGGAGGCATCAGTTTCCGTTTCTTCAGTTGATGCATAACGTGCGGGAGAGCGGGCGCGATATTGTGCTGGGGCCGATGGCGTTTCTTGCGGCGCAGGCGCAGATGCTGGGGTTTGTTGCGGCGGTGCTGGTGGTGTTTGCGCTGCTGTTTTTCTTTTCGGAGAGGGGGCGCGGGGTTCGCGTGTTGGGGTGGGCTTACGTGGTGTTCCTGGTGGAGTTGATGGTGCTTCATGGCAAGATGTACTACCTTGCGCCGGTGTATCCGATGATGTTTGCGGCGGGTGCGGTGTGGATTGAGGGCGTGACGGAGCGCAGGATGTGGGTGTGGGTGAAGCCGGTGCTGGCGCTGGCGATGGTTGCGGTGGGAGGAGTGTATCTGCCGACGATTCTGCCGGTGTTGAGCGTGCCGAAGTTTCTTGCGTACGAACATACGATGGGGATCGAGCAGCAGAAGTTCGAGCATATGCCGGAGGGCGTGCTGCCGCAGTTGTATGCGGATATGTTTGGCTGGGAAGGGATCGCGCAGAGGGTGGGGGCGTACTACAAGACGCTGTCGCCGGAGGAGCAGAGGAAGACGGCGATCTTTGCGAATAACTATGGAGACGCCGGGGCGATTGATTTTTTCGGGCCGAAGTATGGGTTGCCGAAGTCGATTGGGGGGCATCAGAACTACTGGATATGGGGGCCGCGTGGATATACGGGGGAGAGCTTGATCGTGCTGGGTGAGGGGCACGAGAGCAATATGCAGACGAAGTGCGCGAGCTATTCGGTGATCGGGAGTACGAAGGATCCGCTTTCGCGGAGGGATGAGTGGCTGCCGATCTATCACTGCAGGGGGTTCAAGTGGAATCTGCAGGAGGTTTGGCCGCAGATGAAGAAGTGGAATTGAGGGGAGGGGGAGGCGTCATCCCACGACCGACGGCCGGAGGTGGGATGACGCATCGTGGGGTTAGGAGATGACGGCGTTGACGAGTTGCTGGGCTTCGGTCTGGATTTGCTTGAGGTGGTCCTTGCCTTTGAAGGACTCGGCGTAGATCTTGTAGACGTCTTCGGTGCCGGAGGGACGGGCGGCGAACCAGCCGTTTTCGGTGGAGACTTTGAGGCCGCCGATGGGGGCGTGGTTGCCGGGGGCTTCGGTGAGGATGGCGGTGATGGGTTCGCCGGCTAGTTCTTTGGCGGTGACCTGCGCGGGGGAGAGTTTGGCGAGCTTGGCTTTTTGTTCTTTGGTGGCTGCGGCGTCGATGCGTTCGTAGACGGGGTCGCCGTATTTGGCGGTGAGTTCGGCGTAGAGCTGGCCGGGGTCTTTGCCGGTTCGGGCGGTCATCTCGGCGGAGAGGAGGCCGGGGATGAGGCCGTCCTTGTCGGTGGTCCAGACCTGGCCGTTGCGGCGGAGGAAGGTGGCTCCTGCGGACTCTTCGCCGACGAAGCCGAGGGTGCCGTCGATGAGGCCGTCGACGAACCACTTGAAGCCGACGGGGACTTCGAGCATGGGGCGGTTGAGGCCTTTGGCGACGCGGTCGATGATGGAGGAGGAGACGAGGGTTTTGCCGATGCCGACTTTGTCGGACCAGTGGGGACGGTTGGTGAAGAGGTACTGGATGCAGACGGAGAGGTAATGGTTGGGATTGAGGAGGCCGGTGGTGCGGGTGACGATGCCGTGGCGGTCGTGATCGGTGTCGGCGGCGAAGGCTACGTCGTACTTGGCTTTATTTTCGATGAGAGAGGCCATCGCATAAGGGCTGGAGCAGTCCATGCGGATCTTGCCGTCCCAGTCACAGGTCATGAAGCGGAAGGTGGGGTCGGTGTAGGGGTTGAGGATTTGGAACGGAAGGTGATACTTATCGGCGATGCGGGGCCAGTAGTGGACGCCGGCTCCGCCGAGGGGATCGACGGCGAGTTTGAGGGTGGTGCCGGCGAGGACTTCGAAGTCGATGACGCTGGCGAGGCCGTCGACGTAGGCGGTGATGTAGTCGTGGCGGTGGGTGGTGGAGGCGGCGAGGGCTTTGGTGTAGGGGATGCGTTTTACTTCTTTGAGGCCGTCGGCGATGAGGGTGTTGGCGCGGTCTTCGATCCACTTGGTGGCAGTGGTGTCGGCTGGGCCACCGTTGGTGGGGTTGTACTTGAAGCCGCCGTCTTCGGGTGGGTTGTGGGAGGGGGTGATGACGATGCCGTCGGCGAGGTTGATCTTGCGGCCGCGGTTGTAGGTGAGGATGGCGTGGGAGAGCGCGGGGGTGGGGGTGTAGGCGAGGTCGGCGTCGACCATGGTTTCGACGCGGTTTGCGGCGAGGACTTCGAGGGCGGTGGCGAAGGCGGGCTCGGAGAGGGCGTGGGTGTCCTGCGCGAGGAAGAGGGGGCCGGTAGTGTCCATGTCGGCGCGGTAGTCGCAGATGGCCTGGGTGATGGCGGCGATGTGGTCTTCGTTGAAGGCGGTGTGGAGGGCGCTGCCGCGGTGGCCGGAGGTTCCGAAGGCGACGCGCTGGGCGGGGATGGCGGGGTCGGGGTGGAGCTCGTAGAAGGCGGTGATGAGGCGGGGCACGTTGACCAGGTTTTCGGTGAGGGGGAGGTGGCCGGGTTGGTTCGGTGCCTTGGGGTTGGTGCTCATGCCTGGATTCCTTTTCTGGGTTCGATCGTTTGTCGTGGAACGGATAAGCCGTTCAGTAGCTATGCCTGTAGAGATGAGATGCTGGTTTTGAGGATTGCCTGGTTGAAGGCCGTGGGAATCATGTCCCTGAAAAATTGTGACACGGAAGTCGCAGGGAAAGATGCTTGTGTTTTGAGGGCGCTTAGCCTAAAACGGGAATGTTCCCTATTGTTGTTCCCAGAATGAATCATGAAATGGTCCGTGCTGTCTCGGCGTGTGCTGTAGAGATTGGATCGTTGGAGGATGGAATGGCGTTCGCAGGCGCGTGATGCGCGGCGGGCGTTGCGCCATGAGTGGCTGGATGGACCTGGTACGGAGGATGGTCTTGTTGTGGGCGGGGCTGGCGGTGGTGTGGACCGCGGGACGGCCTGCGTTTGCCGTTGAAGCTACGTTGACGGCGGATGCTCATGTGAACAGCGCGCTGCCTGGGGTTAACAGCGGGGCGATCTCGAATCTGAATGTGGGCGCGGGGTATACGTCGCTGCTGCAGTTCGACCTGTCGGGGCTGCCGGCTGGGACGACGGCGGCGCAGGTGTCGCGGGCTACGCTGCGGTTGTATTGCAATCGGTTGAATGCGGCGGGAGCGATGAGTGTGCAGCCGGTGGGGGCGGCTTGGGGTGAGTATAGCGTGACGTTTGCGACGCTGCCTTCGCTGGGGAGTGCGGTGCAGACGGTGACGGTGGGGCAGGCGGGTGCGTACGTGGCGGTGGATGTGACGGGGCTGGTGCAGGGGTGGGTGGGTG
>NZ_LMUR01000020.1:256502-256941 GCF_009765825.1 Granulicella sp. L60
CCAGCTGGGCCACAGGGTCCGGCGGGTGCTCAGGGGGCGCAGGGCGTGGCGGGACCAGCGGGGTTGAGTTTTCAGGGGGCTTATGCGGCCTCGGTGAGCTATGCGCTGGATGCGGTGGTGACGCTTGGCGGTTCGAGCTATATCTCGCTGACGGGAGGGAATCTGGGGAATACGCCGGGGGTGACGCCGCAGTGGGCGGTGCTGGCACAGGCGGGGAGTGGAGGGAGCGGCGGGACGACCGGGGCGGGGGTGACGTATGCGGGGAGTTATGTTGCGACGACGAGCTATGGGCTGAACGATGTGGTGAGCTATTTGGGTTCGAGCTATATCTCGCTGGAGGCGGGGAATCGGGGGAATACTCCGGCTTCGGGCGCGGGGCAGTGGGGGGTGCTGGCTCTGGGGGCGGTGGGGGCGCAGGGGCCGGCGGGGGGGGCTGGGG
>NZ_LMUR01000020.1:257022-257672 GCF_009765825.1 Granulicella sp. L60
CGGGGGGGGGTGGGGGGTGGGGGGGGCGGTTGGGGCGGGCGGGGGCGGGGGGGGCGACGGGCGCTGCTGGGGCGACGGGTGCTGCGGGATCGCCGGGGTTGGTGTACCTGGGGAGCTATGTTGCGACGACGAACTACGCGTTAGGCGATGTGGTGTTGTTTCAGGGGACGAGTTATACGTCGCTGCTTGCAGGCAACCGGGGAAATACGCCGAGTGGAAGTTCGCTGCAGTGGGGGGTGTTGGCGCAGCAGGGGCCGCAGGGCGTGGCTGGGGTGCAGGGACAACAGGGTGTTGCGGGGTCGCAGGGTTTGACGGGGGCGACGGGGCCTGCCGGAGCGGCGGGGCCGCAGGGAGCGCAGGGGGTTGCTGGGCAGGTTGGAGCGCAGGGCTCGACTGGACCTGCCGGGGCGACGGGTGCGACAGGAGCGTTGGGACCGCAGGGAATTGCGGGGCCGGTGGGGATGACGTTTCAGGGGAACTACTCTGCGACGGTGAACTATGGGCTGGCTGATGGCGTGATCTTCAATGGGTCGGGGTATGTTTCGCTGGTTGCGGGGAATCGGGGGAAGAGTCCGGATGTAAGCCCGGCGCAGTGGAGTTTGTTTGCCACGGGTACGGTGGGGCCACAGGGAGCGGCGGGGGGGCAGGGG
>NZ_LMUR01000020.1:257893-555499 GCF_009765825.1 Granulicella sp. L60
CGGCGAGCTCGCTGGGGGCGGAGCCGGATGTGTCGCCTGGGGTGTGGGCGCTGCTGGCGCAGAATGGGGCTGCGGGTGCTACGGGACCGGCGGGTGTTGCGGCGAATGTGAGTGTGGGGACGGTGACGACGGGGGCTGCGGGGTCGTCGGCTTCGGTGACCAACAGCGGGACGGCGGGGGCGGCAGTGTTGAATTTTGTGATTCCGCAGGGCGCGGCTGGGGCGAGTGGGACGGGCGGTGGTGGCGGCGGGGGAGGGGGGACGAGTGGGATTCCGTTTGCTTCGATGTATCACGGGGTGTCGTTCAATGCGGAGTTCTATTCGGTGAATAGTTCGACGGGAGCCGCGACGGAGACGCAGCCGGTGCTGACGTGGGTGCCTGCGGGATGCACGGCGACGACGCTGAGCGTGTTTTCGGACCAGTCGAATACGGTGAAGGTGGCGCTGCGGCAGGGAACTCCGGGGAGTATGGCGGATACGACGCTGAGCTGCTCGGTGGCTAGCGGGACGTCGTGTACGGTGACGGGGAGTGTGACGGTGCCGGCGGGAAACTTTGTGGACTTCGATGTGACGGGGTCGAGCGGAACGGTGGCGGGCGTGTGGACTGTGCTTGGGTGCAACTGAGGCGCTCAATGGCTGCGGAGTCGCTACACTGTTAAACAGACCGCAGACACTCTGGAGCAGGGACGACGATGATCGACGTATTCAGTAAGGCGCAATCGGCGGCAAGCTTTATTCGCGGCAAGAGTTCGGTTCAGCCTGCGGTGGGAATTATTCTCGGGTCGGGGCTGGGGAACTTTGCCACGCATGTGGAGGGTGCGGTGCGGATTCCGTACGGCGATATTCCGCACTTTCCGCAGTCGACTGTGGTGGGGCACTCGGGTCACCTGGTGCTGGGTCATATTGGTGGGGTGGCGGTTGCGGTGATGCAGGGGCGCGTCCATGCGTATGAGGGCTACGATATGAACCAGGTGACGTTTCCTACGCGTGTTCTCGGGCTGCTGGGCTGCCGGACGCTGGTGGTGACGAATGCTGCGGGAGGTATACGCAGCTCGCTGGCGCAGGGTTCGATTGTGGCGATCTCGGATCACATCAACTTGACTGGGACTAACGCTGCGCTTGGTCCGAACGAGCCTCGCTTTAGCGTGGTCGCAGGTGGGGGGCAGCGGTTCTTCGATATGTCGGACGCTTACTCGCTTCGTCTGCGGACGCTGGCGATAGAGGAGGCGGTGCGGCAGGAGTTTCTGCTTACCGAGGGTGTCTATCTTGCGGTGCTCGGGCCGAGCTTTGAGACACCTGCGGAGATTCGCGCCTTCCGGACGCTGGGCGCTGATCTGGTGGGCATGTCGACCGTGCATGAGGTCATCGTTGCACGGCATATGGGGCTTGAGGTGCTGGGTCTGTCGCTGGTGACGAACATGGCTGCCGGGGTTCCGGCGTTTGGGCGGGATACGGCCGATCAGATCGATCATGAAGAGGTGATGGAGATCGGACGCAGGGTGGAAAAACAGTTCACCTGCCTGCTGACGGCGTTGGTGCCACAGATTGTCTTTCGGGGTAGTGCTGAGTCTGCGAAAGGCGCTGAGAACAAATCGTAACTGTGACTGAAACAATTCCTCAACAGCTCTCTTTGCCGCGGCGGCCCTTTATTCTGGGGATTGCCGGGTGCTCCGGTTCAGGTAAGACTACGCTGGCTCGCGAGCTTGCAGCGCAGTTTCATGCGACGCTTCTGCCGCTGGATTTTTACTATCGCGATCTCGGCCATCTGGCGGCGGCCGACCGGGCGCTTGAAAACTTCGACGATCCGGATTCGATTGAGCACACGCTGCTGGTGGAGCACGTTGCCGCGCTTGCTGAATGCCAGACGATCGAATGTCCGATCTACGACTTTGCTTCACATACTCGGGTTGTTGGCCGGACGGAGACGATGACTGCGGCTGACGTCGTTATTGTGGAAGGGATTCTTGCGCTTCACTATGAGCCGTTGCGGGCGCTCTATGACTTCAGCGTTTATGTTAATGCTCCCAATCAGATTTGTCTGAATCGGCGTATCTATCGGGATATGCGGGAGCGCGGCAGAACAGAAGAGAGTGTGCGTGCGCAGTTTGAGGCTACGGCAAGGCCGATGGCTGAGCTGTATGTGCTGCCGTCGGCGGTGCATGCTTCTGTAACCGTTGAGGGCACAGATGCTCTGGACTGGTCGGTAGAGCAGGTGCTACAGCGCCTCCGCCAGGCTGGCGTCGCTCTCCAGCGGAACGGTCGCGAGGGAGGTTCGGCTTAGTTCTTCGTACATCTGCGCGACGGTGGCGTGGGCGGTCTCGGAGAGGATGAAGCGATCTGCGCGGGCGGTGGTCTCTTCGCCGAAGTGAATGCTGGCGTGAAGTTTGCTCAGTCCGAGAAGGCGGAAGATGTGAGGGGTGAACTGGGCATCGCCCCACCAGCAGACGTCGTTTGCTACAGTGGCTTCGCGGTTGGTGAAACAGTCGGGCAGGGTGTATTGGAGTGCGGCGACTCTGAGCGGGACTTGGTTGTTCAGGATGGAGTGGAAGAGGCCGCGGCGAAAGGGCAGGACGGATGCGCCGTCTGTTGTGGTGCCTTCGGGGAAGAAGAGGACGGGCAGGCCGCTGTGGTATGCCTCCGCCATGGCTGCATTTACGGCTGGATGGGTCTTTGGGCCGCCGCCGCGCTCCACGTAGACGGTTCCGGCTTGCGCGGTGAGCCAGCCGAGGATAGGCCAGCTTCGGACTTCTGTTTTGGCGATCATGACAAATGGTTGAATGGAGCTGTAGAGCAGGATGTCGAGATAGCTTAGGTGGTTGGAGACGACGGCGCCGGCTGTGGGGATGCGGCCTTCGACGTTGCAGACGAAGCCGAGTGCTTTGACGATGCGCCTGCACCAGCCGTGAATCCAGATTGCGCCCTCTGCGCCGACACGTGGACGACGGATCTTGCAATCTACTGCGGCTGCGAGCAACAGTGCGACGAACAGCGTGCTGCGCAGAATCGACCGCACAAAAGACCAGGCCGCGTTCACGCTTACGATCCCTCGAGAAATCTCTTTGCCATGCGAGGGTGCAGAGCTTGGAGATCGAGCAGGGTGAGGAAGTCGATGGTTCTAAAGTCGCGGTCAATCGCGGGCTGGCTGCAGATCTTCGCGCCGATGGTGAGGTAGGCGCGCAGTAGTTTTGGAGCGCGAACCTCCGGCATTTTCTGTGTTGGGGCTGGCAGTACGAAGGCCGGGGTTGCTATGGTCAGCAGCGCGTCTTCTACCATGCAGTTGCGAAGGGATTCGTAGACGGCGTGGCCTTCGTCGATGTCCTGCGAGGTGAGCGAGCAGCATCCCATCATGTAGCGGCCGCCGTTGACCAGCGCATAGCGGGCGATGCCGCGCCATAGCAGATGCAGGACCTCGGGGGAGCGGTGTTCGCGATGGATGCAGGCGCGGCCGAGTTCGACGATCTGGCTGCGCATGGCTTCGTAGGGGGCGAAGCAGAACTCCTGCTCGCTGTAGTAGCCGAAGTAGCTTGCGGCGACATCGCCCATCTGCATGCGGTAGGTGCCGACGATTGCGCCAGTGGCTCGATCTTCCACGATGAGGTGGTCGCAGACGTCGTCGAAGTGGTCCTTGTCGAAGCCGTCTACATAGGCTGACTCCAGACCTTCGTTCATCTCGAGGTTGAAGACGATGAAGCGCAACCGATAGGCCAGGGCGCGTTCACTCTCGGTCAATGCAAGGCGTGCCACGTAGTTTCCAGCTTCCAGTCGAATATCTTTCTTCGACGGTAACTGCGGTGAAAGCGCTCGATTGGGCAGAAGTGCGACAGACGGCGACTCGCTTGCTGTGAGCATCGACTCTCCTTGCAGCGCTCTAAGTTTCGAGCGTTGGTCAGTTGCTTTCGATGTCAGTCTGCGTGGTCTTCTGTTACTGGGTGTTCACGTTACGTGAACATTTGTTGAACAAAAAAAGGTGCACCAATGTGTTTACCCTACCCTTGCGGCTACGCGGTGGCCGAGAGCTTCTACTTCGGCGTGGGCCTCGGTTGCAGCTTGTTTCCTGTGAAGCACATCGCTGGAGAAGACGATGGGACGCTCGGCGAATCTAACTTCGGCGCGAACTCCGCGCAGGCCGAGGAATGTGAAGATGTGGCTGAGCATGTTGCGGTCGCCCCAGTAGCAGACGTCGTCCGAGACGGTCTTTCCGGCATTTTCTTTTGGGTCCATCGTGTAGTGCAGGTAGGCTGCGGTCACGGTTGCGCCACCTTCCATGACCTGACCCAGAAGGCCGCTGTGGAATTTTAGAAGGCCGGTTCCGTTGCTGGTTGTTCCTTCGGGAAAGAAGACTACGGGCAGGCCTGCGTTTAGAGCTTCCTGCATACCTTTTCGTGCTTTCAGCGCTGAGCCGCCGTGCCCGCGCGCGACGTATACGGTGCCCGACATGGTTGTCATCCAGCCCACGACGGGCCAGGAGCGAATCTCTTCTTTCGAAACAAAGACGCAGGGATGGAGGGCGGCGTAAACGACGATATCGAGGTAGCTGAGGTGGTTTGAGATGAGAGCTCCGCGCTCCGGATAGGTTCCTTCTACGGTGATCTGGATGCCCATGCCTCGCAGGGCGCGCGCGCAGAATCGATGGAGCCAATCGGCTCGCTGCTCGCGTGTGGCCGGTCTGGTTATGGCCAGCTCTGTGCCGGCGACGATAAACATTCCTACCAGTTGAATGCTGCGTCCCACCGCCCGAAAAAAGTTCACCAGATTGAAACCTCGTCTATCTTTCGCATGATTGCGCCGCACAGTCCTTCGATGCGCAGTCTATCCTGTTCTCTGTGCAGCCGAGCGAATCAAATCCAGACGCCATTCTTCCGGGTGCCCATGGTGTCCACCACAACTGGCTCTATCGCCGGGTCGCACTTCCTGTTCTGGCGCTTCTGCGGATGGGGGCTTCGCCGGAGAAGCTGGCGTGGAGTATCGCCGTGGGGCTGCTTATTGGGATCAATCCTATTCTCGGGAGTACGACGGTTCTGTGCCTTGCGGTCGCGTTCGTGCTGAGGCTCAATATTGCGGCGTCGCAGCTTGGGAATCATGTGGTGTATCCGCTGGAGATTATTCTGGTCATCCCGTTTATACGCGTGGCCAGCCGGGTCTTTCACACGGCGCCGATGCCGCTCTCGGCGCAGCAACTGCTTCGTGCTGCACGCGAGAGTCCTGTTGCGCTGACACGCCAACTGTGGCTGTGGGAGTGGCACGCTTTTCTGCTGTGGGCCATCGTCGCCGTGGTGGCTGTTCCGGTGATTGCGCTGGGACTGACGCCGTTCCTCCGCAGGCTGCTCAAGCGGGTGGAACGGCATCAGTATCCGGTGCTGTCTTCGACGACGCAGCCGCTGAAGTAGAGTTGGCTAGTCTGCCCACTTCGATGGCGGAAGCGGTTCGGCGCTCTTGATCCATGCGGTGTAGATCATGTCGCGTAGCTCGGTCGCTCCGGCGGCGAGACGCTCATCGACGAATGCCTTGCCGTCCGGCGTTCCGGTACCGGCGAAGGCTCCGGTCTTCTCCAGTTGGTAGGTCTTTTCGACCAGCGAGTTGGAGTGGCGAAGGTAGGCCATATAGTCGGTGAATATGTCGCCAAGGATGGTTGGCCGGGGAGCGATGAGTGGCGCCACATCGGACGGCTTCACATTTGCTGATACGAAGGTCGACTCGAATTGAGCGTGGATCTTGTGCTCCGTCGTGTATCCGTTGGGGTTGGGGCCGGTCCATCCGTTGTACTGGATGGTGGTGTGCAGAGGCTGCGATCCGTCAGCGACATAGTGGCCTAGCCACCCGGCGAGAAAGACGATCTCGCACTCGGAGGGCTTGGTGTCTTTGTGGTCTTCTTTTAGCTTTCGGTAGTCGCGCATTGCGCTCTTCAGGCGCTGCCAGACCTCGACGGTGACGTAGGGCTGGAGTCCAACTTTTTCCGGTGTGAGCGCGAGGTCGGGGTGGGACTTTTGCGCGAAGGCGAGGGCGCGCACGTAGTCGTATCGCTTTCTGGGGAGTTCGCCTATGAGATCGGCGTACTCCATGTCGATGAAGTGCTCCGGTGAGCCTGCGGCTCCGAGTTCCGGCTCAAGGGGGGACTTCCACCGATCCGGCTCGGGGCCGTAGTATTCCAGGGCATCCAAGGCCTCGTGCGACCGCAGAAACTCCGGCACATCGGCGGGCAGGGCAGCGCCGGCGAGGCGGTTGATCATCGCGTGTCCGTCTCTACCCCAGGCCGCGCCCTGCTGAACCAGCATCACCGGCAGGAGAGTCACCGCTGCCGCAATTCGTACCGCACCCATCCATCTGTTCGTGCTCTTTAGGCTCTTCGTGCTCATCATGCAAAAGTATAACGTTCAGGTGATTGTCATACGGTTACAAGCGAGCCTTGTACGGCGACGCTTCCGAAGACTCTGCGATAGCGTGCGATCTCTTCTAATGGGCCGGTTGCTTTGCGGGCGTTGTCCGATAGCTTCACGGCTGGGCGACCCTCGACGGTCATCAGCTTGCATACGAGGCTGATCGGTTCGAGGCTGGTCTCGCCGCGCGGATGGCAGCCACGAAAGTCATTGGTCAACAGGGTTCCCCAGCCTGCGCTGAAGCGGATGCGTCCGTGGAAGTATTCGTGCAGGCGAAGGATGTCGTCGACGTCGAGGCCGTCGGAGGCGATAAGGCGCTTCTTTGCGGCGTCGCGGCCTCTGGACTGAAGCCACGCGATGTACTCGTCTCCGGCTACGAAGGGGTCTTTGCTGTCGCAGCGCTGCCCGGTCCAGTCCGCTACCCAGTCCGGTGCGCCCTGCAGAAACTGCGTGGTGCCGAATGTATCGGGGAGCATGATGAGAAGCTCTCCACCGTAGCTCTTCTGCCAGAGCTCGAGCACACGATACTGCGACTGGTGGAGGTCCTCGTCGCCGTTGGCCAGAGCGGCCATCGCCATGGGCAGCTCGTGGGCGTTGGTGCCCATGGCCTCGAGGTCGTGCTTGTAGGCGAGGGAGGTGTTTGAGGTTCCGGAGAGGCTGGCGCCGAGGGCTACGCGCATGACCTGGACGACGTACTCCTGCCAGAGGAAGCTGTGGCGGCGACGGGTTCCGAACTCGGAGATTCTGACGTCGGGAACTTCGCGGAGGCGCTCGACCTTCTCCCATAGCTTGGTCTTGGCGCGGGCGTAGAGGACATCGAGCTCCAGCTCGTTCAACGTGCTTAGCGCGGCTCGGGTCTTCATCTCGCTGACGAGCGCGAGGCCGTAGACCTCCCACATGGTCACCTCGGTCCAGAGGCCGGAGAAGCGCACGATGAGCTGTCCGTCGTGTTCGGTGACGGTGTAGTCCGAGAGGCGGAAGTCTTTCTCCAGCCACTCGAGGAAGCCGGGCTCGAAGATGCTTCGCGTGCCGTAGAAGGTATTTCCGGCCAGCCAGATGAGCTCCGACCGGCGAAAGCGCAGACCGCGGACGTGCTCCATCTGGTCGATGAGCATGGCTGCGGAGATCTGCTCGGCGAGCCTGACGGAGACGGTTCGGTTGGTGACCTCGGAGGTGACGTGGATTTTGGGGAAGTTCTTCCAGATGAACTGCAGCATGAGCAGCTTGTAGAAGTCGGTATCCAGCAGGGAGCGAACGATGGGATCGAGCTTCCAGTTATGGTTGTGCGCGCGTTCGGCAAAGTTCACGTTCACGTTGGTTACGCCTCGTGTTTTCTTCTTTTTTCTTTTATAAGGTGTTGCTGGCCTGGGGAAGCGGAGTTGCGAAGGCTCATCTTCAAGAGAGTATGACAAGTGGGTCTGGCATCGGGACATATTTTTTATGCAAAGCTCCTGTTGCCTTTGGCTTTTAGCTTTGTTTCTTCTGGATCGTTTGGGGTGAGGGAGCAGGTGGCCGTCCTCATTTCCTTGCAAAATTCATCATTCCCGCGCCATTCCAGCTCCGAACATTGATATCCTGTAAAGGATATGCCTACGAAAAAAGAACTCCTCGACCGCCCTATTCAGCACCTCGACATCAAGCAGCACAACGTCGTTCCCCTGGTCGACGCGATGGCGCAGATGGCTTACTCTGCGCGTGATACTGCCCGCGCCGCCAACATCTACGACATGATGCTTCGCGACACGGAGTGCGGCGTGATCCTGTGCCTGGCCGGATCTCTTATTTCGGCAGGTCTGCAGAAGATCTTCGTCGACCTGATCCGCAACAACATGGTGGACGCTGTGGTTTCGACCGGCGCAAACATCGTCGATCAGGACTTCTTTGAGGCGCTTGGGTTTAACCACTATGTGGCGGGCGACGAGTACAAGTATGGTGCGGGTGACGCGGATCTTCGCGAACTGATGATCGACCGCATCTACGACACGTTCATCGATGAGGAAGAGCTTCGCATCTGCGACGAGACGACGCACCAGATCACGAACTCGCTGGAGCCGCGTCCCCATAGCTCGCGTGAGTTCATCCGCGAGATGGGCGCTTACCTGAGCAAGAACGGCAAGACGCCGGCGGCTGGCGGACGCGATTCGATCGTGCTTGCGGCGTATGAAAAGAACGTGCCGATCTTCTGCCCGGCGTTCTCGGATTGCTCGGCTGGGTTCGGCCTGGTTGCGCACCAGCATGCTCGGCAGGGCAAGCCGATGGTGTCGATCGATTCCGCGAAGGACTTCTACGAGATTACGCAGCTGAAGATTGCCAACCCGACTACAGGCTTGCTGATGATCGGTGGCGGCGTTCCTAAGAACTTCGCGCAGGATATCGTTGTGGCGGCGGACATCCTTGGGGTTGAGGCGTCGATGCATAAGTATGCGATTCAGATCACGGTGGCGGACGCTCGCGATGGTGCGCTCTCCGGTTCTACTCTTAAAGAGGCGAGCAGCTGGGGGAAGGTCGATCTGACCTACGAGCAGATGGTGTACTCCGAGGCTACGCTCGCCCTCCCGCTGGTTACCGGATATGCCTTCCACAAGAAAGCGCATGCAGCGCGTACAGGAAAAAAGTGGGCCACGATTCTCGATCGGGTCGCCGTTACGGCATAGGTGCTATTTGCAGGAAAGGGCCGTCTTTCCTATGGAAAGGCGGCCTTTTTGCTGAATCAGGTCTGCTAAGTGCTTTTACTGCAATGTTGTCATCGGGGATAACCCACATAGGTGTTATTGCCGCTGCAACTTATTTTCTGTCATTCTCACGGTGATAAGAGAAATTCGGCTTAGTACCAAGTAATGGTATGGCGGACAGTTGATCCGATAGTAGTACCTGCGTCCAAGATTAAATGGGTTACCATCAGACAGACGAGAAGTTACCATAGGATTACCGGCAAATAATGCATATTCTTTCTATACTTGGTTTTCTTTCTCTGTTCACTACCTCGGCCGTTCTACTCTTCGCTTTTCTGCGCGCGCAGCGAACTACGCGAGAGCTAACGGAGCAGTTGACGCTTGCGCGCGAGCAGCATCAACAGCACACTCTCCAGCTTACACATCGTTCTGAACTCGACACCCTGAAGGACGAGTTCATCTCTACGGTCTCGCATGAGCTGCGTACACCGCTCACGAGCATTCGGGGAGCGTTGGGTCTTCTCTCCTCGGGCATCATCGGCGATGTGGACGCGAAGGCGCTTAACTTGCTGCGCATCGCTGTTACGAACACGGATCGCCTGATTCGCCTTATCAATGACATTCTCGACCTGGAGCGTATGGAGTCCGGCCGGGCTCCGCTGCAGATCCGCCGCTGCTCTCTGCGCGATCTTGCCCAGCAGGCGATTGAGACGATGACGCCGATGGCTGATGCGAATACGGTTCATCTTGCGCTTGAAGCTTCTACTGTGGCGCAGGCGGCCTATCCGGAGTCTCTTTTCTTTGACGGTGACGCCGACCGCATGCTGCAGGTGCTTACCAATCTCATCTCGAATGCGGTCAAGTTTTCGCCGGTTGCTTCGACGGTTCGCATTCACACGGAGGCGACCTCCGACTCTATTTTGCTTAAGGTTGTCGACGAGGGGCGCGGGATTCCGTCGGACAAGCTCGACAGCATCTTCGACCGCTTCCAACAGGTGGAACCGTCGGATGCGCGACAGAAGGGTGGCACCGGGCTTGGGCTGGCGATCTGCCGCAGCATCGTGCAGCAACACAGCGGATCGATCTGGGCGCAGCGCAATCTTGGACCTGGCACCACGATCTACGTCATGCTTCCACGCACGACGCGTTCGACCGACGTCTCGCTTCCGACTACGCTTCCTCCGCGCGGCGAAGGGGCGATCATGGTCTGCGATGACGATGCCGGGATTCGCACGGTAGTGAGCGAGCACCTGACACGTCAGGGATACACGGTCATCGAGGCCAACTCCGGCGAACAGGCTCTCATACTTGCCTCGGAGCACCAGGTTGAGGCGATCCTGCTGGACCTGTATATGCCGGGACTGAGCGGATGGGAGACGTTGCAGCGGCTTCGGAACAATCCGGTTACGGCGAATATTCCTGTGGTTGTGCTTAGCGTGCTCTCTTCCACGCTGCGCCCGCAGCTTACCGGCGATGCGCAGGGGTGGGTGCAGAAGCCGTTCAATGAAAATCTGCTCTTTGCCGAACTGGGCCGCGTGCTGCATCACGGCGATGGACCGGCTTACGTTCTGCTTGTCGAGGACGACGAAGATCTGGCCGCGGTATTGACCGCCAGCTTCCAGGATGCGGCGGTGCACATCGACCATGCCTCGAGCCGTCAGCAGGCGATCCGGCAGTGCATTACGCGGCCTCCCGATCTGCTGATCCTCGATCTCACGCTTCCCGATGGCGATGGATTCTCGCTGGTTGAGTGGCTTCGCCAGCAGCCTACGCTGCGCACCCTGCCATTGGTTGTCTACTCTGGGCGAGAGATCTCGGAGAGCGAGATGGCCAAGCTTCGTCTTGGGCCGACCGAGTTCCTAACCAAGGCGAAGGTGCAGCCGCAGGAGGTCGAGGAGCTGGTTCTCTCGATGGTCCAACGGATCCGGAGCAAGTTTTCGGACCTCGCCACGGCTGGCCCTACCGCCTGAACCTGGTTATCTCTTTTGAAACAAAGCTAACAGGCAAATTTTCCCTTCTTCTCATCGCGTGAGAGAATAGCTTCGCTTATGCGATCTGTTCTTATCATCGACGACGAAGACGATATTCGCGAGGTTGCTGCTCTTTCTCTGGAGGCGACGGCGGGTTGGAAGATCCTCACTGCTAGCTCTGGAGCTGAGGGTATGACGGTTGCGGCAGCTGAGCAGCCTGACGCGATCCTGATGGACGTGATGATGCCTGGAGTCGATGGCCCCACCACCTTTCGCAGTATGCAACAGATGCCGGAGATCGCTCATATTCCTGTGTTGCTGCTGACTGCCAAGGTGCAGGGGGTCGACCAGCGCCGATTTGCGGGACTCGGCCTGGCGGGAATACTCTTCAAACCATTTGATCCACTGACACTCTCCCAGCAGATCGCGGACGTCCTGGGCTGGAAGGATTAGCCCTGTCGCGTTCGATACCCCGGGTCGCGCAGACGCAGTTAGACTACATTTTCATGCAGCGCACGCTTCCCGCGTTTTAGATCATCGCAAGAGGTTCCGCTGGGAGTTTTGTGCCGATGAACAAAGCCGACAACGCTAAAAACGCTAAGATCGATGACCTGCTCGTCAAACTCTGGCGAAAGAATCTTCCTACGCTGCATGAGCGCCTCGATCTTCTCGATCGGGCTGCGGGTGAAGCGGCGTCTGGCAGGCTGGACGAGGCTAAGCGGGAGGAGGCGAGGGATATTGCGCATAAGCTCTCGGGCTCTCTGGGGATGTTTGGCTACGAGCAGGGGACGCAGATTGCCAGGGAGATCGAGCAGATCCTCAAGGATGCTGACCGTGTGGGGCTTGGTCGTTTCTCCAGCCTTACGGTTGCACTTCGCCGAGCCCTGGCCTCAGCCCTGTAGATAGATGGTTCAGTCCGAGGATCTGATTCGGAGGGCTGTTACTGCTTATTTGATGAGCATGGAGACGATGCTGGCGGACATGAGGTTGGCCATGGTTCCGGCGAGCATAGCGCGGAGGCCCAGCTGGGCGAGGTCGTTGCGGCGGTTGGGGACGAGGGCTCCGATGCCGCCGATCTGCATACCGATGGAGCCGACGTTTGCGAATCCGCAGAGAGCAAATGTGGCGATGGAGAAGGTGCTGGCCGGGAGCTGATTTTTGATGGCGCCTAGCTGGGTGAAGGCGACGAACTCGTTAATCATGGTGCGGGTGCCGAGGAGATTGCCGATGGTGCGGGCGTCGTGCCAGGGGATGCCGATAAGCCAAGCGACAGGGGCTCCGATGACGCCGAGGATGGCGTTGAGGGAGTGGGGGAAGGGGATGTGGCCGTGTGCCCAGACGAAGTTGGAGATGCCGAGCATGATGGCGTTGGCGAGGCCGACGAGGGCGACGAAGCTGATGAGCATGATGGCGACGTTGAAGGCGAGCTGACCGCCGTCGATGGTGCCGCGGGCGATAGCGGCGACGAAGTTTTCGTTCTTGTGCTCCTCGTTGGGCGGCATGTGGACGGTGCCGGCGGTGGCGGGAACTTCGGTCTCGGGGACGAGCATCTTTGCGATGAGGATGGTGCCGGGTGCGGTCATGATGACGGCGGAGAGCAGGTCTTGCGCGTTGATGCCGAAGCTGATGTAGGCGGCCATAATGCCGCCGGAGACGTGGGCCATGCCGGAGGTCATGATGACCATGAGCTCGGAGCGGGTGGCTCCGGCGAGGAAGGGGCGGATGGTGAGGGGGGCTTCGGTCTGGCCCATGAAGATGCTGGCGGCGACGTTGGTGGACTCGGCCCCGCTGGTGCCCATGGTGCGCTGCATGATCCAGGCGACGATGCGGATGATGTGCTGCATGAGACCGATGTGATACATGATGGCGAAGAAGGCGCTGACGAAGATGATGGTGGGGAGGACGGCGAAGGCGAGGACGGCGAGGGGGCTGCCGGGGGTGCCGAGGGGGCCGAAGACGAGCGAGGAGCCGTCGACGGAGTGGCCGAGGAGCGAGGTGATGACCGAGGAGATGCTGTGGAGGATGCGCTGGCCGGCGTTCCACTTGATAACGAGAAAGGCGAAGAGGATCTGGAGCCCGAGGCCCCAAAGAACGGTGCGCCAGCGGATGGCGCGGCGGTCGGTGGAGAAGGCGTAGGCGAGGCCGAGAAAGGTGATGAGTCCGAGAAGACCGGTGAAACGTGCCAAAGACTTTCTCCTGCTGATGGGTGCGATGTGAAGGCTTGGGTTTGAGTGTAATGGTTGGAGCTGAAGGAGCCTAGGCTTGCTTCCGTCTGTGACGTCGAGTGAGTTGAGTTTGAGAGGTCGGAGTTGGATTTATTCGCTTGCAAATTGCAAGTTAGATTGATATTGTGGCGTGCGTGACGGAGAAGACGAAGTTGGTGAGGCGATCACTTTGTCCGGTAAGCATCTCGCTGGAGGTGTTCGGGGATCGCTGGTCGCTGCTGATCGTACGCGATTTGATGGTGCGGGGATATCGACGGTTCAAGGAGTTTCAGGAGTCGGGCGAGGGCATTGCCACGAATATTCTCTCCGACCGGCTGCAGAGGCTGGAGGCGAGCGGAATTATCACGGCGGAGGCGGAGGAGACGGACGGGCGGAGGGTCAACTACAGGTTGACGGAGAAGGGAATCGACCTTGCGCCGGTGTTGCTGGAACTGCTGCTGTGGGGAGCGCGGAACGAGAAGACGGCTGCTCCGTGCGCTGTGATGGAGAATATGGCGAAGAATCGGGATGAGGTGCTGGCGGAGGTGAGGCGGCGATGGAGGGATCGCGATCCGACGCCGGTGCTGCCGAAGTTTGAAAGCGACGGTCGTATGGAGACGAAGAGGAGAGCGGGCTAGGTTTGTTCGGGAGAGAGATGGAATAAAAAAGAGGGAGGAACTGTATATGAGTCGAGTTCGAGTGCTGGTTGGAACGCGGAAGGGCGCGTTTGTACTGACGTCGGATGGGAAGAGGGACGCGTGGGAGGTGAGTGAGCCTCACTTTGCGGGTTGGGAGATTTACCACATTAAGGGGTCGCCGGTGGACCCCGATCGGGTGTATGCGTCGCAGTCGAGTGGGTGGTTTGGGCAGGTCATTCCGCGGTCGAACGATGGTGGGAAGACGTGGGAGACGGCGGGAAACAAGTTTCTGTATGACGGCGTGCCGGGGACGCACCAGTGGTATGACGGCACAGCGCATCCGTGGGAGTTCAAACGGGTGTGGCATCTGGAGCCTTCGCTGACGGATGTGGATGAGGTGTATGCGGGAGTGGAGGATGCAGCTCTGTTCCGATCCAGTGATGGGGGGCAGAGTTGGACTGAGCTTTCAGGACTGCGAGGGCATGGTTCGGGACCGCACTGGCAGCCGGGCGCGGGCGGGATGTGTCTGCATACGATCCTGCTCGATCCGAGCGATCCGGAGAGGATGTTTATCGCGATCTCGGCGGCGGGTGCGTTTCGAACCGATGACGGCGGAAAGACGTGGCGGCCTATCAACAAGGGGCTGAGATCGGAGTTTATTCCGGATCCTGCGGCGGAGGTGGGACACTGCGTGCATCACATCGCGATGCATCCTTCGCGGCCAGGCGTTCTGTTTATGCAGAAGCACTGGGACGTGATGCGGAGCGACGATGCGGGAGATTCATGGCGGGAGGTGAGCGGGAATCTTCCGACGGACTTCGGCTTCGCGATCGACGTGCATGCGCATGAGCCGGAGACTATCTTCGTGGTGCCGATCAAGAGCGACTCGGAGCACTTTCCGCTGGATGGGCAGTTGAGGGTGTATCGCAGTAAGACCGGCGGCAACGAGTGGGAGCCGTTGACCAAGGGGTTGCCACAGCGGAACTGCTATGTGAATGTGCTGCGCGATGCCATGGCGGTGGATTCGCTGGATGCGTGCGGAGTTTATTTTGGCACGACGGGTGGGCAGGTGTATGTGTCGGCGGATGCGGGTGAGAGCTGGAAGGCGATAGTGCAAGACCTGCCGGGCGTCCTGTCGGTGGAGGTGCAGACGCTGCCATGATTCGTGTGGAGTTGCCGGCGCACCTGCGTACGCTTGCGTGCGTGAGTGGAGAGGTGAAGGTTGAGGTTGGCGAGCAGGCTACTGTGCGGGCTGTTCTTGATGCACTCGAGGTTGATTTTCCTATGCTGTGTGGAACGATCCGCGATCATGTTACGAAGCAGCGTAGGCCGTTTTTGAGATTCTTTGCGTGTGGGAGTGATGTATCGCATGAGTCCATGGATGCTTTGCTGCCGGAGGCGGTGGTGAGGGGCGAGGAGCCTCTGCTGGTGATCGGAGCTGTGGCGGGCGGGTAGCCGGTATACGTCGCTAGTGGGCTCGGCGCTGACTATCAGCAAGTGCTGACGGACGCGGCTATGGATCGCGGTACTCGCGGCGCTTGAGTTCGCGGATCGCCTGCTCGTGGCCCTGCAGGGCGGCCTGACGAGTCCAGTGGCGGGATTGGGTGTAGTCGTGCTCGACGCCCTGGCCGATGGCGTAGAGGTGGCCGAGATGAAACTGGGCGTCGGCGTTGCCGTGCTCGGCGGCCTTGCGATACCACGCGGCGGCTTGCGTGTAGTCGAGCGGGACGCCCTGGCCGGTGTAGTAGAGGTCGGCGAGCTTCTGCTGGGCTTCGGGGAAGTCCTGGGCGGCGGCGAGGCGATACCAGTAGGCAGCTTCGGCGTTGCTTTGCGGAATTCCTTCTCCTTTGCGATACATGAGGCCGAGGTTGTACTGCGCCCAGGGTAGGTTACTGTAGGCGGCTCGCTGGCACCATGCGAAGGCTTCAGGAAAGTTGTTTGCCGCGTAGAAGCGGAAGCTGAGATTAGCCTGCGCGTAGGCGTGGCCCTGCTCGGCGGCTTTGCGCTCCCAGTGGGTGGCCTGGGTGTCGTCCTGCGGCAGGCCCTGGCCAGCGTCGTACATGGTGCTGAGGAGGTACTGCGACTCGGCGTGGCCTTGCTCGGCGGCGAGTTGGAAGTTGGCTGCGGCTGCGGAGAAATTGCTGGCGTTGTAGTCGGTGACGGCTTGCCGGTAGTGGGGGTTCGAGGCTGCGTTGGCGGCGTCTCGGCGGCCGCGGGCGATGATGCTGGAGCGCGTGGAGGAGTGGAGAGACAGCGCGCTGCAGGTTGGGATGTGCTGGAGGCCTTGTTTGGCCAGCTTATCTTCCATGGGCACCGATCTGACGGTCGATGAGCTCGAAGCGGCGCTTGGCATCGGCGATCTGCTCGCGGAGGCCGGTGGCGAGTTCGGTGAGGAGGTCGCGATGTTCACGGGCGGCGGCTTCGGCGTCGAGGTGCAGTTGCGCGATGTCGCCGTCGAGCAGCGTGTGCCGCTCGGCGTCGAGGGTGGCGATGTCGCGCTCGGCGTGCTGGATCTGGCGCGTGATACGGAGAAGTTCGGCGGCGGCGCCTTCGCCGGCGATGGAGGCGTTGATCTCGTGGTGATCGTCGAGGAGGCGCTGCAAGGTCTCGGTGTCGCCGCAGCTGTAGGCGTGATTGGCGCGGGCCATCAGGAGGGTGAAGTGCTTCTGTTCGGCGTCGTCGCGCGCGAAATCGGGGTGAATGCGCTTGGCGACCTCGCGGAAGAGGGTTTTGAGGCTGGGGGGTGGATCGAACTCTTCGGCTTCGTGGGCCTCGCCAAATGCGGCGTCGTGGGTCTCCTGCGCACGCTGGCGGGTCTCTTCGGCTCGGCGGCGGGCGGAGTCGGAGTCGTAGAGATCGACTTCGCGCTCGGCGATGCGGGCTTCGAGAGCGTCGAGCTCGGCGTAGAGGATGCCAACCTGGCGTAGGTAACGGCCTTCGAAGGTCTTGAGCTGGGCGCGGATCTGGGCGAGTTCCGATTCGCGCTCGGCGAGTATGGTGCGGACGGCGGCAAGTTGCTCACGCTTGTCGAGCAGAGCGGCGTCGTCCGGGGTTTGCTGGAGGATGATTTCGGCTGGCATGTGCTTTCCGTGTAGCAAGTTCTAGTTTATCGGAGCGGAGTTTCGCTTCCCGCAGGTAGTGCGGCTCTTGCGCGAAATCAACCTCCGTGGGCACTTCTTATAGCCGCCTCGAAGAGTGCACACCTGGAATCTGGAGTCGCGACTTCTCATCTGTCCGGTCATTCATCCCTGGACGACTCAGTAACTGATACTCTTAATTAGCCACCGCGGAAAGCCTTACGTCTCAATGCAGCGCGACCCTAAGTTCCTAGCACGTATCTTCAGAGCCTTCCGCTATCGCGACTTTCGCTTGATGTGGACCGGAGCCTGCGTCTCCACCATTGGTACTTTTGTCCAGCAGTTTGCGCAAAGCTGGCTCGTATACGACCTTACCAAGGACGCCTTCTACCTCGGCCTCGACCTCTTCCTCGGCCAGCTTCCCATCATGATGTTCTCGCTCTTCGGTGGAGTCTTCGCCGATCGCTTGGATCGCCGCAAGATGCTGCTTGCCTCGCAGTACATCCAGATGGTCTGCGCTTTCTTACTCGCGCTGCTCTTCGTAACACATACTGTCAAGGTCTGGCATATCCTCGGCCTCTCGTTCTTCGTTGGAGTCGGCCAGTCCTTTGGCGGCCCCGCCTACTCTGCTCTTCTACCGACACTGGTGGACGCTGAAGATCTCTCGAACGCTATTGCGATGAACTCCATTCAGTTCAACCTCGCGCGCATCATCGGCCCTACCATTGGCGGCCTGGCCTACACCACGCTCGGCGCTACGTGGTGCTTCACTCTTAACGGCATATCCTATATCGCCGTCATTATCTCGCTCTTCATGATTCATGTGAAGTTCGTTCCCGCGAAGTCCACCGAGTCTGTTCTTCACAGCATGAAGGAAGGCATCCAGTTCATACGATGTCGCGACGGCATGAGCGCCCTCGTCATCCTCGCCTTCTGCACCACCCTCTTCGGCTTCTCCATCAACAGCTTCCTTCCCGTGTTCGTTCGCACCATCTTCCACAAAGGCCCGGAGACCTATACCCTTCTGCTTGTCTGCTCGGGTGCAGGATCGATCGTCGGAGCGCTCTCTGTAGCTGCCGTCGAGAAGATGAAGGGACAGGGCCGCCTGACACTCATGATTCTCGTCCTATTGGGTTTCATCATCTCGGCCTTTGCGCTCTCCCACTGGCTCCCTCTCTCTTGCATGCTGATGTTCATGGCTGGCGCAGCCATCATGGCTTCAGCCTCGTTCATGCTCTCGCTCGCCCAACTCATCTCTACCGATGCCATGCGCGGTCGGGTCATGAGCGTCTATAACCTTGCCTTTCGCGCAGGAATTCCCTTGGGCGCACTCGTGATCGGCAAGATGATTCCTATCTTCGGCGTCTCAAAGGTTCTGACAGCAGCAGGCCTGTCCCTGGTGGCGATCTCGCTCTATTTTCTTTTGGTCAAACAGGATGCCACTTTCCGTCCTGCGCCTGAGAAGGCATAGCCTCAGAGAGTTGTCAGGCTATCGGGAACCGTCTTCTGGAGCTTTCGCACGCGTAAGAGATAGACCTTCCCCGAATGACAACCATCCACCAGGTTGGCTAGAGTTCGGCATACAGGCGACGGCTGGGAACATTCTCAGCCGTCGCCTTGTAACCTCATAACTTCATGCTGCGCATTACACGATTTTTGTAAGTGAAAGCCTCACCCTTTGACTTCGAGTACGACCTCAAGCTCTACCGGCATTCCGAGCGGCAGGCTCGCGACGCCAAGTACTATGCGAACTGGAAGCTTGTCGGCTCCAAATACATCGCGAAGCAGCTCCGACGCAGCATCTGCTACTTTCGGATGTGCGCGGAAATCTCCTTCCGTCGCAAGGTAAACCGCCAGCTTCACCACCTTGGTCACCTTGTCGAGGGACCCCAGGTGTTTTCTTACGGTGGAGAGCACGTTGAGCGTTGCGATATGAGCGGCCTCGCGGCCCTGTTCGACATCGAACTCCTTCCCCAGCCGGCCCACGAACTTTGGTTCGTGTCCGACCGCGGGAAGCATGCCGCTGAGGTATAGCAGGTTGCCTGTCTGGACGCTTTCTACATAAGCACCGAATGGAGTGGGCGCGGGTGTGAGATCGATGCCGAGTTCCAGCAGCCGGTGCTCCGCGCCTCCCGGCTGTGAAGCCCGTTGGCTTACCATTTGCCGGAGTGCGCACCGCCGTCCACGTGCAGCACCTCCCCCGTGATGTTGCGAGCTTCTGTCAGATAGACGACTGCGTCCACAATGTCCTCCACGCTCGAAATCGTGCCCATCGGCGAGAGGGTCTTGAGGAAGTCCTTTGGATTAGTAGCGTGCATCGGTGTATCGACGACGCCAGGCGCGACGGCGTTGAAACGGATGTGCTCCTTCGCGTATTCGCTTGCCAGACTGCGCGTAATTGCCTCAATACCGCCCTTGGTGATCATCGGGACCGAAGCCGTGATGCCCGCGATCGGATTCACTACCATCGAAGTCGTAATGCTCACCACGCTGCCTCCAGACTTCTGCGCAAGCATCTGCTTCACCGCACCCTGCGTTACGTAGAGGAAGCCTTCGAGGTTGACCGAAGAAAGTGCCTTGAAGTCTTCAGCGGTGTACTCCGTGAATGGCTTCGTGAAGAAGATGCCGGCGTTATTCACCAGCCCGTCGATCGAGCCGAACTTCGTGATAGCAGTCTCGACAATTTTAGTGGCCACCGCACTCTCGCCGATATTGCCGTCCACGAGCGCGAGTTTGTCCGACGCTTTGAACGCTTCGGACTTGCTGATGTTGCGCGAGTTCGCGACCACGTTATATCCGCGATCGAGAAAGGATTGCACTATGCCTGCGCCGATACCTTGCGAAGCACCCGTTACGATGATTGTTTTCTGTTTGCTTACCATTTCCAGCCTCCTTGGCTGCGACGGACATGCCGTCGTACACAGAAGAGATGTTGGCATTAATGATAGTGATTCGTAGTAAATTTCTATCGTGTGATAGGTATGAAGTATCGCTAAGTAAATTTCATTACCTGGCGAATCGTAGGCAACTCCTCATTCAGCAACTCTAAAAACGATTTCAGGGCGACCGATGGCTCTTTTTTTTGCCATGCTGCGACAAAGTCGATCCGAACCTTATCAGGCCGTAGACGAAAGAAGGAGATATTGTCCGCGCGCAAATTGCTGGCCGTGGCTGTAACGATGGCAACTCCTTCACCTGCCTCAACCGTAGCGAGCACCGAGTTCATATTGTTCAGCTCATGACGCAAACGCGGGGAGAACCCGTTGTCGTTGCATACGCGGACAATGGTGTCGAAGACCTCAGGCGAACTCGTACGCTGAAAGACAACGAAACGCTCACCCGCGAGATCGGCGATACGAACGCGCTTTGTTGTCACCTTGCGACTCTTGGGAAGAGCGACTACTAATGGCTCGCGAAAAAGCAGGCAGGACTGATACAACGGACTCCGGTCTGCGGAGGGCGGACGCGTGAAACCAATATCAATCTCTCCGCGATCGAACGCAGCATCCTGCCCGTAAGGCACATCTTCGAGGAGACGCAGCGCGACCCCCGGATAGCGAGCCTTATATTTTCGCAGAAGGCCCGGAAGAAACGGAGAGCTGGAAAATCCCATAAAGCCGATACCGAGTCTGCCGATCTCTCCCTTGGCCGCCCGCTGCGCAGTTGCAATGGATCTTGCCGCCTGTGCCAGAGTCTTGATCGCTTCCTCGTAGAATGCCTCGCCTTCGGGTGTGAGCCGCGCGGCTCTGCCTTCGCGTGAGAAGAGCTTGATGCCCAATTCGCTTTCCAGGTCCGAGACCGCCTGACTAATGGAAGGCTGAGCGATGTATAGATGTCGCGAAGCCTCCCGATACCCTTTCCACTGCACCACTGCAGCGAAATACCGGAGATGCCGCAGTTCCATCTGATAGTCACTCCCTATCGATCGATTAGAACATACGACCACTACTTATATGAATAAAGTCGAATCCTATTAGTGTACGAGAGGAAGGCGGATGACTATCAACACTAACAATCAAATGACACTTTGGAGAGCGACGGCCTATCTAAAAACAGCAATGCAAAGCGTAGTTCGACTCGCAATTCTGCTGACCTTGCCAATGACACTACCGGCACAACGAAAGGATCAAGCCATGCCGCAGAATCCCGTGTACTGCCGCACCGTCAAGGTAGATGGTCTGAACATCTTCTACCGTGAAGCTGGCACCAAAGATGCGCCAGTGATTCTTCTTCTTCACGGGCTCCCCTCTTCGTCGCGAATGTTCGAACCGCTCTTCGCACGCCTGGGTGAGCGATACCATCTCATCGCACCGGATTATCCTGGCTTCGGCCACAGCGACTGGCCGGATCCGGCGCAGTACAGCTATATCTTCGACCATATTGCGACGACCATGACGCACTTCACCGAAGCGCTTGGAGTCACGAAGTACACGCTGTACATGCAGGACTATGGCGGCCCGGTCGGATTCCGCATGGTGCTGTCACATCCCGAACGCGTTCAGTCCCTTATCGTGCAGGATGCAGTCGCACACAACGAAGGGCTGGGAGCGAAGTGGGCAACACGGCGCGCGTTCTGGGCTGATCGCCCCGCGCATGAGGAAGCTTTGCGCGAGAATCTGCTGGCACTTGCGGCTACGAAGACTCGTCACGTAGGCGACGACCCAAACACTGAGCTCTACGATCCTGATCTCTGGACAGATGAGTTCAACTTCCTCAACTCTCCGGGCCAGGCGCAGATACAAAGCGATCTCTTCTATGACTACCGCACCAATGTGGACGCCTATCCAACATGGCAAGCATGGATGCAGAAGAATCAGCCAAGGCTTCTCGTGATCTGGGGCAAGCACGATCTGTCCTTCGATCTTGGCGAGCCAGAGCGCTACCGCAAGGATGTGCCGAAGGCTGAAGTGCATGTCCTAGATGCTGGACACTTCGCGTTGGATACGAAAGCGGACGAGATTGCAGAACTCGTGAACAAGTTTATGCAGGGACAGAGATAGTCCTTGTAGCCGATCAAACCGCAGAACAGCCCGAGAAAGACTTCCTCGGACAATAAGGAGACGCTATAAGCAAGAACATTGAAGGGAAGTTGTTGTCATGACTGTGCAAGCAGTGGTCTCGGTGACCCGCAAGGACAATATGCGCGTTGCGATTCTATCCCCGGGTTCGATCGACATGAGCTGAAGCTTCGCAGAGCGCCAAGGAGTTTTACCTGATCGCTATTCCGGCCGATTTCATCGCACGAGCGATTGCATACGCGATGGAGAAAGCGAATGAATGTTGAGATTGAAGAGATCGTGGCGCGACCAGCCGTCCAGGATTTCTAACGCTGAGAAAGTAGTCGGCCCGGATGCATTGGTTCATTGACGCCTGTCCGAAGTGAAGACAGATGAGCAGCATCGCCAATGAGGCGATGTTACTTATCTACCTCTGATCAGAATGTAAAGATACCTTGAATCAATTGAAGTGGTGGAGGCGGTGGGAGTCGAACCCACGTCCGAAAAAACTTCCAACAGAGAGCATTCATGCTTTTTCACGTTCATCTTTGTCTCGTCATCGACGCTTAGAACGGACGAAGACGCGGCGACGACCAGTCTGATCGATCTCATCATTGCCGTCCAGACGGAACAGCTTTGACCAGCCTACTGTGCGACGATCGGTACAGGCCCGTAGGCGAAGCTTGAGCGATCGGCTACTTATTTAATTAAGCAGCAAGAGCGAACTGAGGTTCGGCACTTATAGTTTTGTGAGCGATTACGGGTGTCCACACCCCGGCATGCCTCTCTGCCACAAGCAATCCCGTCGAAGCCGTGACGCCCCCATCTGGAGCTGGCACCAACATTGCATTGGGCGCTGCAAAGAACTGAATCGATTATAACTCTTCTCGAATTCTTGAAGATCGGATACTCACGCAAAGGCCAGGATGACAGCGCCAATGGTGATCAGTGACGCTCCGCCGATCTTTAGAGGAGTCAGGTGCTCTCCTAAAAATAACCAGGCGCCCAGAATCACAAGAACGACGCTCAGTTTATCGACCGGCGCGACGCTAGAAGCAGGTCCCATCTGAAGAGCCCGAAAGTAGCAAAGCCACGAAAGTCCTGTGCAGATGCCTGATAGCACCAGGAAAAGCCAGCTCCGTCGACCAATCTGGGAGAGTGCGTGATGCTTTTCGAAGCCAATCGCGATTGCCCACGTGAATACTAGGATTACTGTCGTCCGAATGGCCGTGGCAAGATTCGAGTCAATACCCGTGACTCCAACCTTGGCCAAAAGCGCAGTTGCCGCCGCAAATATAGCAGAGAGAATTGCCCAGAAGAGCCAGGTCATAGTTCCTAGGATACGCCGCTCCAAGCTTCCTGTTGTGGGCTGGCAAACGCAGCCTTGCGGATTGGAGTGTGGCTCAGACTGAATCGAAAGAAGCTATAGTGTCGCCTTCTCGAGATCGACATCTTGCCAATCGCCGTGTTCGATGGCTGCGCGGATCTGTGCTGGCGTCTTCCCCTTCTTCGTCTGTTCGTACGCGAAGATCGCTTCCTTCATGCACGTGGAGCAGGTTGCGCCATGAGTTCCCTCAAAGCAGCTATGAAGACTGTTGTGTCGCATCAGGCGGTCACAGTGGCAGTAGCAGGGCTGCTGGTGGAGAACTGACGGGAGCGCCGCTGCCATCTTATAGGCGACAACCTGGTATGGATGGGTGAAGTAGATCCCGGTCAGTTGATCGCCGCTAAGCACCGGAGGCAGAGGTTTTATCGGAGCTTTCGCGTTGTAGGCCGGTATATCCTCCGAGGGGTTGGTCCACTGTGCGGAGGCCACCATTGTTACGAGCCCTAATGCGATGCATCCAATCAGTCGCTTCATGGTCCTTATGATAAATCCTGCCAACAGGCTGCAGGCCTGAAGAGGGTACATAAATGAGGTTTTTGTCTGAGGGCGGAGATGCGCTGCACCGGACAAAAAAAAGGCGGCACGAACGATGATTTGTCCGTGCCGGGAGGCCAGTGACGCAACTTATATCAGCCGATGCCGGTATTGCGGCTGAAAAACTTTACGGGCGAAGACTCACGCTGCCGATGAATGAAATATACCACAATGTGGATGCGAAAAAGAGAAAATATGTCCAATCATAGAAACTAGACATTTGAGGAGCTTGGATGCGGTGCTTTTTTATTTGCAAAAGCGTTTATTATCAATAGATTGTAGAGATATTCCGCATTTTGAGGCGGTGGAAAAATAAATATTGAATTCAGTTTTCTAAATTGCTGCTTGTTCTAAATATCAGAATCCGGCGTCCAGAAACCCTTAAACAGGAGCTATTTGAACCCCTGATTGATCTGGGCGGCCATGGCAGCATCTCGCTTTGTGATCCCACCGGCGTCGTGCGACTCTAATCCGAGGAGAACGTGGTTGTACCTGATGTCGATGTCAGGGTGGTGTCCGGCGGCCTCTGCCATCTCTGCAATTCGATTCACAAATGCCATTGCCTGAACGAAATCCTTGAATGTCCACTCCCGGACGAGCTTGCCATCCTGCAGTCTCCACTCCGGGAGTGTCGGTAGAAGCTCCTTGAGTTCGGTGTCGTTCAACTTTGTCTTCACGTCAATTACCTCGCGTCTGCGATCCTAGTTGGGCTGTCCTCTCCGCGCAACCTGTTCGGCGGCTCGGCGTACTCCTTCAGACGGCGGAGGGTCAGCAAGGATGCTGTTGGGGGTAGCTTTTCGGACTCGGCGCGAAGGTTGGACCATGTCTCCTCGGGCATGGCGGAGAAGACCTCGACGATCCGGGGGTCGAACTGCCTTCCTGCGCAGCGTACGATCTCTGCCACTGCGGCGGCGAAGCTCGTTCCTCTGCGGTAGGGGCGGTCGGAGGTGATCGCGTCCAGGGTGTCGGCGATGGCGAAGATGCGGGCTCCAAGCGGGATCTCTTCGCCTTGCAGGCCTCTTGGGTAACCATTGCCGTCGAACTGCTCCTGGTGGCTGTAGACGATCTCGGCGGCCTCGCGGAGGAAGGGAATCTTGCTGACCATCTCGTAGCCGCGCTGGCAATGTTCCCGCATGATCGCCATCTCCTCTGTGTCTAATCTGCCTGGTTTGAGGAGGATGTTGTCCGGCGTGGCGATCTTGCCGATGTCGTGGAGGAAGGCTCCGCGAGCGATGACGCGAAGCTCTTCGTCCTCCAGACCCATGGCCTGGGCGAGGACGATGGTGTAGGCGGTGACGCGTCTGGAGTGGCCTTCAGTCTCTTCATCGCGTAGGTCGAGGGCTGCGCCCATGGCTTCGAGCGTGATGTCGTAGCTGCGTTCGAGGTCCTGCATGGTGGAGCGTAGACGCCCGGTTCTGGCGGAGACGATGGCTTCGAGGTTGTGGCGGTAGATGGTGTTTTGTTTGCGGAGGCGTCCGTGTTCGAGGGCACGCATGACGATGCTTTGCAGCTCGGAGTACACGAATGGCTTGAGGAGGTAGTCGATTGCGCCGCGGCGGAAGGCATTGGTGACGACGTGGATGTCGTTAATTGCGGAGAAGATGACGACAGGCATGCCGGGGTGGTCGAGGCAGATCTGATCGAGTAGCGTGAGGCCGTCGGTGCCGGGCATCATGACGTCGGAGAGGATGAGGTCGTAGTCGGGATCTTGCTGGAGCTGGGTGATGGCGTCTTCTGCGCTGGCGACGATGGTTGCGGTGTAGCCGCTGCGTTCGAGCATGGCTGCTACGACGGTTCGTACGGTCTCTTCGTCGTCGACGACGAGGATGCGTTCCTTTTGCCCGCGTTGGTGTGGGCTGGGTTCGTGTGGCATGGGTTTCGCCGTCTCTGGTGACTCTATCGGCGGTTTGGAGGATTGGGTGAGGGTTCGGCGGGGGGAGTTTTTTGCGAAAAAAGTTGGGCGTGGTGGAGGGTGAGGAATTGGTGAGTTTGTGGGTGTTTTTGGAGGGTGTTTTGGAAAAGTGGGAGTTTTGGGATGGTTTTTTGCTGGTGAGTTGTGGTGGTTAGCGTGGTGGATGTGGTTGGCTGCGGGTTGGTTTTGGGGAGGCGAAAAGTACGCCATGGATTTTGGGTTTATTTTTCGAGGTCGCTTTTTAAGCGGGGAGATATCGCGGTGGAGCTTGTTCAGGAGGAAAGGAGTACAGGCAACGGCAAAAGCGACGGCAATATTTAGTCGCTTCGGCTTCGCCTTTCGTTCCGGCATTCGGCAGAGTGGATGCCGCTTTGCGGCGGGGGGAGACGCGAGGCTGAAGCCTCGCTGTACCTAGCTGCAAGGCAAAAGCAAAGGCAAAAGCAGATCCCTACGGGATGACAACCAAAAGGGCAAACAACAGCAGCGGCAACAACAGCAACAGCGGCAACAACAGCAGATCTCTACGGGATGACAAAACACTGTGGGAGGGATTGCCGCGCAAACGTCAAAAACACTTCACTAAACGTTGAGAATAGTACGCGAGCGTTGAAGGTTGAATTGATTCGCCCAGGTTCAGCTCAGATGGTTATGGGCGGAGGAACCTGGATTTCAACGTCATTGAGGTCGCGATCTCCGACGGTTATCTCTACGGATGCAAACTGCTTGATTCTCCGCGTGCGACCGTCTGGTTGGCGTGAGGCCATCTCGCAGACGACAAGTCTGTGGCGGCCTGGCTGCGCGTGACCTTCAAAGGTGCCATCGGCATTCACCTTAGCTCCTGCGCTGCCGAAGTCGTCTAACATTCCCACGAGCCGAGTGAAAAAGACATAGCTGGTGGTTAAGTCTTCAGGCAGAGCGCCGGTTAATCTTCCTCTAACGATTCGCCAGATTGGGCGGGGAATGCGTACTTCGAGGTTGTTCAGGGTTTGCGCGGTCTGGAGATCGAAGGGGTGAGCGCAGTTTATGTGCGGGGCATTGGGATAGAGAAAATCGAAGGTTCGTTGTTGCATCTCCCGGGGAGTTGCTCGAGAGGGGGCGCTGGCTGAAGGTCTTTGCAGGATGCCGGCAAAACGCAGGAAGTAGCGGCCAGCATGAAGCGGCGGGGAGGAGAAGTTTCCGTCCTGAGCTACGTCGTGGTCGCCGGAGTCGCTGATAAAGCCTGATCTTTCTCTTCGGGTGCCTTCGCGCATTAAAGTCATATGGCTGCGGTGTGGAGGACGTCCCTCTTCGTCAAGGATCAGTCCTTTGATGAAGGCGCCGGGTGTTACAGCGATCTCCAGGTTCTCGATCGTCTGTCCCTCGGCCAAGATGAGATTGCGATAGAGAGGGGCATAACGTTTGTCGTAGACGCCCAGGTTGTACTCACCCGTTGGCAGGGAGATGAAGGCGAAGCGTCCGCTGTCGTCTGTTTGGGTGAGGCTCTCTCCGAGTACTCCATGGCGGGTCAGGCCGAGTTCTGAAGATGGGACGATTTCGCGTGTGATGGTATCTATCAGGTCGCCGCTGATCTTTCCATTCCTTAGGCCATCCATCGCGCCATTCATCACGAGTCTCCGATCTGATTCGGTCGATTTAGATTGAGAGCCTCGGTTGAGCTTTGATTATCGGCTCTGGTTGGTGGGTTCGGTTTCGTTGGAGGTGGGTTTGTTTTGGGTGGCGGACTTTCGGGCGGCGACCCAGCCGGGTTTGGTGGTTTGGCGTGCGCGGCCGAGTGCGAGGGCGCCTTCGGGGACGTCTTCGGTGATGCTGCTGCCGGCGGCGATGTATGCTCCGGCACCGATGGTGACGGGGGCGACGAGGGTGGAGTCGGAGCCGATGAAGGCACCGTCGCCGATGGTGGTGAGGTGCTTGTGGACGCCGTCGTAGTTGCAGGTGATGGCTCCGGCGCCGATGTTGACGCCTGCGCCGATGATGGTGTCGCCGAGATAGTTGAGGTGGTTGGCCTTGGAACCTTTGCCGAGGGTGGCTTTTTTGGTCTCGACGAAGTTGCCGACGTGCGCGCCTTCGCCGATGTTGCTCTCGGGACGCAGGTGAGCGTAGGGGCCGAGGATGGCGTTGCCGGCGACGGTGGAGCTGTCGAGGATGCAGCCGTTGCGGACGAGGACGTTGTCGCCGAGGTGTGAGTTCTGGATGACGGAGTAGGAGCGGATGCGGGAGTCGGAACCGATGGTGGTGGCGCCGAGGAGCTGGACGTAGGGCTCGATGACGGTGTCGGGGCCGATGGAGACTTCGGCGTCGATGACGCAGGTTTCGGGGCGGAAGATGGTGACGCCCTGGGCCATGAGGCGGTGGGCGGTGGCGAGGCGCATGGCAGCGTCGAGGTGCATCATCTCGGCGATGGTGTTGGCTCCGAGGACTTCGTCTACGGAGTCGGCTTTGACTGCGACGACGCGGCGGCCGTCGGCTACGAGCATGGCGGCGACGTCGGTGAGGTAGAACTCGCAGTGGGCGTTGTTGGTGGTGAGGGCGTCGAGTTTGGCGAAGAGGGCGGCGGTGTCGAAGCAGTAGATGCCGGAGTTGATCTCGGGTGCGCTGAGCTGGTCGGGGCTGAGAGATTTTTGTTCGACGATGGCGGTGACTTCGGGCTGGCCTTCGGCCTTGCGAATGACGCGGCCGTAGCCGGTGGGGTTGGGCGGGACGGCGGTGAGGATGGTCATGGCGGCGTGTTCGCGGAGGTGGGTGTCGCGAAGGGAGGCGATGGTCTCGGGGCGGATGAGGGGGACGTCGCCGGAGAGGACGATGAGGTGGGCGGGGAGGGTGGTGCCGGAGAGCTCGAAGAAGGCTTTGAGCATCTGGATGGCGTGGCCGGTGCCGCGCTGCTCGGGCTGGGGGACGAACTGGACGCCGGTGGAGGCTACGGCGGCGCGTACGCGGTCGGCTTCGTGGCCGATGATGCAGAAGATGTGGTCCGCGGGGACGGCGGTGCGGGCGGCGGCGATGACGTGGAGCAGGAGGGCGCGTCCGCCGATCTCGTGGAGGACTTTGGGGCGTTTGCTTTTGAGCCGGGTGCCTTTGCCTGCGGCCATGATGGCGATGGCGAGTTGGTTAGAGTCCATAGATCCATATCGTCTCATGGGTGGTTTTGGATCGGTAGGGTAGGGTGCAAGAGTGTGCGAGTTTTCATCTTCGATCGGGGCTGCGGCTTCGCTTGGTGGGTTTGGCTGAGGGTGTGTCGTGGGCATGCGTGTCGGCGCCTCGGAGGATGAGGTCGAGGCCTTCTTTGAAGCGGCGGTCGAAGTGGTCGAAGAGGATGGGGCCGCTTTGGCTGTGGATAGGGAACTTCTTTGGGTCGAAGAGGGCTTGGCGTTTTTTGAGATCGTACTTTGGCTCACGCTCTCCGGGTTTTGGATAGACGGCTTGTTCTTCGGTGGTGAAGCTGATGGTGTAGCTGTAGACGGTGCTGAGAAGAACGACGGTCTCGCGGATGGTGAAGCCTTCTTCGCGGAGATGGGCTCCGATGGTTTCGGTGATCTCTATGAAAAGGGCGTTGGTCAGGCGAGTTCCTGCGACCATGCGCGCGCCGTCTCGATAGGAGAGGAGGATCTTTCGCAGACCATGGCCGAAGGTCGCGGCCCAGATGCGCCAGGGCGAGGACTTTCGGGTGGGCATGAGGGAGGCGGGATCGATGGTGAGGAGGGTGGTGGCCATCTCGTCGATCAGCTCTTCTTTGCTCTTGAAGTGCCAGTAGAGGGTGGGTGCCTGGATCTTCAGTTCGGTGGCGAGCCGTCGGAGGGTGAGTTGCTCTAGTCCAACGTCGTCGAGGAGCGCGAGGGCTGCGAGGACGACCTTCTGGCGATCCACTTTCATGTGTCCAGCATAGCAACTTGCAAATCAAAATCTAACATTGTTAGATTTATTTAAGAAGTGACAGGAGGTAGGCGATGAAGGCAGCGATGGTGAGTGGAGCGAATCAGACACCGGTGTATGGCGACTTTAGAGAGCCTGTCGTTGAAGCGGGACAAGAATTGATTACCGTGCGTGCTTCGGCGCTCACGCATGCGACGCGGGGCTGGCGTCGGGATCGCACTATAGCGCTTCGGGTGCGTTTCCTATGATTGTCGGGATGGATGGCGTGGGCACAACCGAGAGTGGGCGGCGTGTGTTTTTTGTGATGTCTCAGGCTCCGTTTGGCGGTATGGCGGAGAAGACGGTGGTCGCGGCGCAGAGGTGTGTTCCTCTGCCGGATGAGGTGGATGATGTGACGGCGGCGGCGATTGCGAATCCGGGATTGTCATCGGTGGCGGCTCTGAAGTTGCGGGCGGGATTCAAGGCGGGGGAGACGGTCTTTGTAAATGGAGCGACAGGGACTGCGGGCAAGCTTGCGGTGCAGATGGCGCGGTTTATGGGGGCGAAGAAGGTGATTGCGACGGGGCGCGATGCGGCGGTGCTTCGGCAGGTTGCGGGCTTTGGGGCTGACGTCACGATTGATCTGACGGGTGAGCCGAAGGAGTTGGAGGAGGCGGTGGCGGAGCAGTTCAGGGGAGATGGCGTCGATGTGGTGCTCGACTATCTGTATGGGGAGAGGGCTGAGATGCTGCTTACGACGATTGCAAAGAACTACAAGAGTCCTAAGCCGCTTCGGTATGTGGTGATCGGCGGTGGGAGTGGTCAGGAGATTACGTTGCCGTCGGCTGTGCTGCGGGCTGTGCCGGTGATGTTGATGGGGAGTGGTTTGGGTAGCGTGCCGTTCAGGGATCTCGTTGGTGCGGTGAATGATGTGATGCAGGCGGTTGTTCCTGCAAAGTTGCAGATCGAGACGAGGGTTGTTCCGCTTGCCGATGTTGAGAAGACTTGGAACGCAGACGTTGGTAAAGCGCGGGTGGTCTTCGTCGTTCGGTGATGGCGAAGGCAGACGTACGCGTTGGGAGTTTTTCTAGTTCATGTTTCTGGATGCTGGTTATCAGGCTTCTGGTTCGTGGAGCCATTGCAGGGGGCGCGGGCGGAAGTTGAGGGTCTTCCTGGCTTTTTCGTTGGAGGCTCCGCGAAGTTTTGTGGAGTAGTACACGGCGTCCGGGCCTGCGACCATGCGGGCCATGACTTCGGGGACAGTTGATGGCGGTGGGGCGCCTACCCATTTGGCGAATGGGGGTAGCCAGCGGCTGACGGGTGAGGGGTCGTCGTCCACGATGTTGTAGATGCCGGGTTCGGCGGTGAGTGCGGCGACGGTGGCGATGGCGGCGTCTTCGATGTGGACGAACGACCATACTCCCTGGGCCTGACCGACGAGCGGGAACTGCTTTTTGCGAACCTGGTCGGCGGCGCCGCCTTCCGGGTGATACCAGGTGTTTGGGCCGTAGAAGAAGCCGTAGCGAAGGGAGACGCCTTCCATGGGGTTGGAGTTGAGGATTCTGGCTTCCAGGTCGGCGTAGGTTTGTGCGCTTGCGGCGACGCCTGGGGTGGCGTCGGTTGCGAGACCTACGGATTCGTCTGCGAGGCCTTCGCCAGGGTGGAGGAAGAAGCCGCTGGATTGCTGGATGTAGCGACGGACTCCGCAGGCCTGGGCGGCGCGGTGGAGGTTGCCGCCTCCTTCTAGGCGAAGTTTGCGGTCGCCGGGGGCGTACTTGGGGAGATCTGCCGGGTGTTTTGGAAGGGCGGTAAGTTCGTCGATGATGATCTCGGGCTCCGATCGGCGGAGGGCCTGTTCTACCGCGGAGGCGTCGAATGCGTCGGCGATCTGGGCGGCTGCGCCCTGGTCGGTAAGTCTGCGGGCTCCTGCTTCGGACTGGGTCATGCCGGTGACGGTGTGGCCGTGGCGGATTAGTTCGGCGATCAGAGGCTGGCCGATCGCTCCGCTTGCTCCTGCGACAAAGATCTTCATGGGTTTGCTCCTGATTGCGGCGTTGCTGAGGTGACGCGGGTTGCTGTTCCTTTTATCTTGCGGTGCTTCTTCGATCTACGCGACGGATGTTCGAATCATCGACTGAACGATGTCGAGACTTATTGTCGGCGTTTGCAGGTGTCAATGCCAAGAGGCAAGCTGAGTCCTGACAACGATACGAGAGTTTACGTTGTCAGAACCCAGCTTTGAGTTTTGTTTGCTTTATTCGGTGGGCTTGCCGGGAGGGGGCGGGATGGTGATGTCAACGTTGGTGACCTTGCCGAGGCCGTCGAGTTTCGGTGTGATCTCGGACTCGTTGCCGACGATGACGGTGGCGAGTTTGCTGGTGTCGATGTACTTGTTGGCTACGCGGGAGACGTCGGCGGAGGTGACTTTTTCGATGCCGGACTTATACTTCTCGAGTGTGTCGGCGGGGTAGCCGTAGAAGGCGAGGGTGACCTGCTCGTTGAGGGTCTTGTCGGGCGAGTCGTAGTGGAAGATGAAGGAGTTGAGGACTTGGTCTTTGGCTTTGCTGAGTTCGGCGGGGGTGGGAGGCTCGGTTTTGAGGCGGTCGATTTCGGCGAGCAGGGCCTGGGTGGCGGCGACGGTGGTGGCGCTCTTGGTGGCGGCCTGGACGTAGAAGATGCCGGGGTGGTCGTAGGAGGCGCTGAAGCTGCCGCCGACCTCGTAGGCGAGGCCGAGTTTGGTGCGGACGTTCTGAACGACGCGGGAGCCGAAGCCGCCGGAGAAGATCTCGTTCATGACGGAGAGGGCGTAGTAGTCGGGGTTGCTGCGTTCGGTGCCAAGGCCGACGATGAGGACGTTGGACTGATCGACGTCGGACTTTTCGACGAAGTTGACGCCGGGTTTGGGATTGGTGAATGTAACTTTTTCGGATACAAACTTTTTGCCGGCGGGAAGAGACTCGAAGGCGGCGCGGAGTTTGCGCTCCATGTCGGCGGCGTTGAAGTCGCCGGAGATGGAGACGATGAGGTTGGCAGGGACGACGGTGCGGTCGTGCCATGCTTTGAGATCGTCGAGGGTGACGGAGGCGATGGTGGCGTATTCGGACTGGCGCGCGTAGGGGTTGTGGGGGCCGTAGGCGATCTGGATGGCCTCGCGGATGGAGATGGCGGAGGCGTCGTCGTTGCGGCGGGAGATGCTGGTGTAGCTCTGCTCTTTGGCCAGCGTGAGCTTGTCGGCTTTGAAGGTGGGATGGAGGAGGAGGTCGACGGCGGAGGCGAAGACGGTGTCGAAGTCGCCTTTGAGGCTGGACCAGGTGAGGGTGGTGGAGGCGATGCCGCCGCCGGTTTCGATGGAAGCGGCTTTGGCTTCGAGGACGTCGTCGAGCTTGTCGCCGTCGATGGTGGCGGTGCCGCTGGTGCGCCAGGTTTCGCCGTAGAGGGAGACGAGGCCGACCTTGTTGTCGGGGACGTCGCGGCTGCCGCCTCGGATGAGGATGCTGCCGTTGATGAAGGGAAGCTCGTGGTCTTCCTGGAGGAAGATGATGAGGCCGTTGGGAAGTTCGACGCGGCGCGGCTGCGCGGGTTTGAAGGCGTTGAGCGGTGGGATGGGGATCTTGGTCCACGGCTGCGCGGCGGTGGTGGCTGGCGCGGTGGTCTGCGCGGGGAGTTGGATAGAGGTGAAGAGGATGGGCAGGGCAACGATTGCTACTGCTGTGAGCGATGCGCGATGGAGTCTGGAGCCTGTGATCGAACGGATGGAGGAGAGAGTCTTCATTTCGCACCTCCGGCGCTCTGCTTGGTCTGTGGGGCGGTCATGTTTGCGGCGGAGGCCTTTCGCTGTGGCGGAACGAAGTCGATCTGGGCGCTGGTGCGGTTGCTGTCGGTGAAGATCTTGTTGGCGACGCGGCGGACGTCGGCTTTGTTGACGGAGTCGATCTTGTCGAGCTGGCGGAAGAGTTCGCGCCAGTCGCCGAAGCGGGTTTGATACTCGGCTAGCTGGTGGGCTAGACCTTCATTGTCGCCGAGTCCGCGCAGGAGGTCGGCGCGGGCGCGGGTCTTGAAGCGTTCGAGCTCGGCGTCGGAGATGTCTTCGTTCTTCAGGCGGTCGAGCTCCTTATGGATGGCGGTGCGCATCTCGGCGGGGGTGTGGCCGGGCAGGGGGACGGCGTAGACGGCGAAGAGGCCGGGATATTTTTCGCCGGGAAATCCGCTGAAGCCCTGAGCCTCGGCGGCGATGGACTGGTCGCGGACGAGGGAGCGATAGAGGCGGGCGGTGCGGCCGTTGGAGAAGATGTCGGTGATGGCGTCGTAGACGGAGTCGTCGGGGTCGCGGTAGTCGGGGCGGTGGTAGCCCTCGATGTAGAAGGGCTGGGTGGCTTCGCGGATGATGACGGACTTTTCGGCGACTTGTGGGGGCTCGACGGTGGTCATCGGCTCAGGCCTGGGGCCGCCGGGGATAGGAGAGAAGTAGTGCTCGAGGACGGGCATTGCGTCGGCGGCTTTGACGTCGCCTACGACGGCGATGACGATGTTTGCGGGGACGTAGTATTTTTCGTGGAAGGCGCTGGCCTCGGTGGCGGAGACCTGGCTGATCTCGCTCTCCCAGCCTACGCCGGGGCGTCGGTAGGGGTGGGAGACGTAGGCGGTGGCGAGGAATTGCTCGATCATGCGGCCGGTGGGGGACGAGTCGACACGCATGCGGCGCTCTTCCTGGACGACGTTGCGCTCCTTGTAGAACTCGCGCTCGACGGGCTGGCCGATGCGCTGGCTCTCGAGGTAGGCCCAGAGTTCGAGGCGGTTGGAGGGCATGCTCCAGAAGTACTGGGTGGAGTCTTCTTCGGTGGAGGCGTTGACGCCGACGGCTCCGTTCTCTTCGGCGATCTCGGAGAACTGGTTGGGGATGACGTACTTCTGCGCCGCGGCTTGAGCGTCTTCGAAGTCCTTGTGGAGTTCGGCGAGTTTGGCTGTGCTTTGGCCGACGCGCTTGCGGTACTCGGCGTCGTAGGCGGCGTAGGTGGACTCGACTTTGGCGAGGGCTACTTTTTCGGCGGCGTAGTCGGTGGTGCCGATCTCGGTGGAGCCTTTGAAGGCCATGTGCTCGAACATGTGGGCGAGGCCGCTGGCGCCCTGGGGATCGTCGGCTGAGCCGGCGTCGACGAGGGTGTAGAAGCTGAAGACGGGAGCTTCGGGCCGTTCGCAGACGATCAGGGTGAGGCCGTTGGGAAGGACTTTGATGGTGGTGCGTTTCTCAAAGCTTGCAAGATCCTGCGCGTTCGCTATCCAGCTCAACGCCATCGCGCATAGTGCGACGGCGGCCACTCGACTTTTTACTCGAACCAAAGCTTTCCTCCATAATCTCTGCCAGAGATTCCAACTATACCGAAACCCGGGGGTGGCCACTATTTGCTGCGGCCGAACAGAGTGCTGACTATATGACGTATGCCTCTGGCGATTGGTGAGAACCAGTTCTCAATTTCAGCTTTAATAGTTCCGACGACGGCGTCGAGAAACTGCTGTTGCGTCCAGGCGTTTCGCGCCTCGCCGGGTCCGCGCCGGGTACAGTGTGCGGCGGCCTGGGTCCAGGCTCCGGTTTGGACGGCGGCGACGAGGTGGGGGAATCCTTTGAAGAGGCCGGCGGGGCCGAGGTTGTAGATCATGTCGAGGAGGGCGAGTTTGACGGCGTCGGGGAACTGGTCGTAGTGGGGGAACTCGGTGCGCAGGTCGGCCTCGAAGTTTGTGAGGACTGCGGTTAGTTTGTCGTCGATGGTCTGCTGGGCGAGTTCGAGTGAGGCGGGGGATTTGTAGAAGGCGGAGGCGTGGCCGGGAGGAAGTGCGTCCACGCGGGCGAACTCGGCGGCGATCTCCTGGGGTGTGGCTGCGCGTATGCCTACGAGGAAGGGAAGGGCTGCGGCGGCGCTTGCGTCCGGGAGCATGAGGCCGACGCCTACGGTGATCTTGCCTGCCGTGTCGCGATACATCCACGGGACACAGCCTTCAAACTGCTTTAGCTTGGTGAGCGATTGCTCTAGATAGTTCGCCACGATAGCGTCAGCCTAGCATGGCTGGTGGCGGTCTCAAATACCGCTTGTGGTGTGTAATGGTGAACTACTTGAGGCTGTAGTCGTCGAGGCCGGGAGATAATTCAAAGTATCTACAAATGTAGAGTTCAGGTGTTATAAAGTTTCGTCATCAAAAATGCCAGGTAGCCGTCAGTCCACTTGCGAACTGTAGATTGCCATAACAAAGCGCACGTAGAGAAGTATTTCATTCATTCACAGACGCATCATTTTTAGCCTAACGGAAGCTCATTCATGCCTACCAGTTCCTCGTCACGGTTCACATTCACCCGGCGCCAGAGTGCTTCGAACAAGACGCCGCGCATGATCAATCGGAATCTTGTGTTCAACCTGATCCGAACGCGGCAGCCGCTCTCGCGTGCCGATCTTGCGAGGGTGTCGGGGCTGCAGCGGAGCACGGTCTCGCTGATTGTTGAGGACCTGATCAAGGACAGGTGGATTCTGGAGGGCTCGACGGGGAGGCTGCCGCGTGGACGGAGGCCGACGTTTCTTGAACTGAACCACCAGCGGGCTGTGATTGCGTTGGATATTCATCCGTCACAGACTACGGTGGCGGTAACGGATCTTGGCGGCAAGATCGTTGCGCAAAACGTGGTGCAGCTGCCGGTGGATGAGAATAAGGCGATTCAGGCGATCGTCGCGGCGATTAATAAGATGATCGCGGCGCATAGTGATAAGTCGTTCGATGGTATTGGGATCAGTCTTCCGGGTCGTGCGGATCCGAGGCTGGAGAAGTTGATCTTCGCTCCGAATCTGAACTGGCCGGCGGCGAGTATCAAGTCGCGGATTCAGAAGGCCACGGGACTGCGGGTGGAGATGGACAATGTGGCGAATGCGTGCGCGTTGTCCGAGGTGTGGTTTGGCGACAGCGATGGGCTGCACGATCTGGTGGTGGTGAACGTTTCTGAGGGGATTGGGACGGGGATCTTCGCGAATGGACAGCTGCTGCGTGGCTCGAATGGTATGGCGGGGGAGTTTGGACATGTGCAGATGGATACCGGAGGGCCGCTGTGTGGATGCGGCAGCCGAGGCTGCTGGGAGACGGTGGGGTCGAACCGGGCGGGGCTTCGCTACTACGAGGAGATCAGCGGGGGGGCGGCTCCGTCGAGCTTTGCGGCGCTGGTGAAGATGGCGCAGGCGGACGATGCGAGTGCGGTGAAGGCGGTGGATAAGATGTCGTCGTTTCTGGGGCGTGGACTGCGGATGATTGCGTCGGCACTGGCGCCTAGCGAGATTGTGATCGTCGGCGATATTACGACGGCGTGGTACATGTTCGGGCCTGTGGTTGAGGGGGAGCTGAGGCAGAATGCGCTCTCGAAGGAGCCGAGGCTGAGGCCGTCGTTTGAAGGCAATACGGCGCGGCTGCGGAGCGCAGTGGCGCTGGTGATGAACGGCAGCCTGGTCTGAGAGAGTACGGTCTGGATTCCAACTAAAGCTACTTTGGTCGGTGGCGTTCGCTTTTCTAAGTGAGGCGAGTGACCTCGAGCGGTGCTGTGTCCGGGGCTTCGTGTTCAGGTATGGATGTGAAGGTGATCGTCTATTAAATCAATTGCTTGGAGAATTGACGGAGAGTTGACTTGACCAAATGAATGGTCATTCAGTATGCTTCGCTTCGTTCGGGTATATTGCCCGCCGGAGCCTGCATCATGCCGCCCATCACCACCGTTTCCACGTCGATTCACAAGAGACAGATCAATAAGGTCGCCGTTCTTGGAGCGGGAACCATGGGCTCGCGGATCGCCGCACACATCGCAAATGCCGGGCTGCCGGTGGTACTTTTGGACATTGTTCCGCCGGGTACAAGCGCCGATGCGCCGAAGCAGGAGCGCAACAAATTTTTGCTGTCCGCAATGGATGGATTGAAGAAGTCGAAGCCTGCGGCGTTTTATACGCCAGAGAGTGCGCGACTGATTACGATCGGCAACTTCGACGATGATCTTGCGCTGATCGCTGATTGCGACTGGATCATCGAAGTGGTCGCGGAGAACCTTGATATCAAGCGTGCGCTGCTGGAGAAGGTGCAGCAGCATCGCCGTCCGGACTCGATTATTACGAGCAACACCAGCGGTCTTCCGATTCACAGGATCGTGGAAGGCATGCCGATGGAGCTGCGACGTCGCTGGTTTGGCACACACTTCTTCAATCCGCCACGGTACATGCGGCTGCTGGAGGTGATTGCTACGCCGGACTCCGATGTGGCCGATATGGCTGCGGTGGAGCACTTCTGCGATGTGCGTCTGGGTAAGGCGATTGTGCATGCGCATGACACGCCGAATTTTATTGCGAACCGCATCGGCACGTTTTCGATGGGGAATGCGATCCGGCTGATGCAGGAGCAGGGGCTGACGATTGAAGAGGTGGATACGCTGACGGGCTCTCCGCTGGGCTGGCCGAAGACGGGGACGTTTCGGCTGGGAGATATGGTGGGGGTCGATGTGCTCGCGCATGTGGCGATGAACTTTGCAGCGCAGGCGGCGAAGATCAACGACGAGCGGGCGGAGGTGACGCTGGCTCCGTTCATCGGCAAGATGCTGGAGAAGAAGTGGCTGGGCGACAAGACGGGCCAGGGGTTCTACAAGAAGGAGGGCAAGGACGCGGAGGGTCGCGATCTGCGCCACGTTCTAGACTGGCAGACGCTGGATTACAAGCAGAGCATGCGTCCTAAATTCCCGGCGATTGAGATGGCGAAGAATGTGGAGTCGACGGCGGTACGCATTCCTCAGCTTCTCCATGCCGATGCCAGTAAGGATAAGGCTGCGGGGTTCTACTGGCCTCTGCTGACGGAGCTCTTTACCTACAGTGCGAATCGCTTGCCCGAGATTGCGGACAATATTGTTGAGATCGATCAGGCGATGAAGACCGGTTTCAACTGGGAGCTTGGGCCGTTCGAGATGTTCGATGCTGCGGGCGTTCGTGCGACGACGGAGAAGGTTCGTGCGGGTGGGGGTTCAGTCTCGGCAAATGTGGAGAAGCTTCTGGCTTATGCGGATGCGCATGGCGAGGCCAATCCTAGCTGGTATAAGGATGATGCTTCGGTGCCGTCGGGGCGCCTCTTCTTCGATCCGGTGACGAGCACGTACAAGTCGGTGGTTACGGCGGAGGGAGTGACATCGCTTGCGGTCATCAAGAAGGCGAAGGGTGTGGTGAAGAAAAATCCTGGTGCTTCGGTGGTCGATTTAGGCGACGGCGTGGCGGCGATTGAGCTTCACTCCAAGATGAATGCGCTGGGAGACGATATCGTCCGATTGATTACGCAGACGCTGAAGCCTTCGAGCGATACGGTCGGTAACTTTGAGGCGTTTGTCATCACTGGCGACTCTGCGAACTTCTCGGTCGGCGCAAATTTGATGCAGCTTCTGCTCGGTATCCAGGAGGAGGAGTGGGACGAGGTGGAGATGGCTGTTCGCGCGTTCCAGAATATGACGCAGGCGATCAAGTTTTGTCCGCGTCCGGTGGTGGTTGCGCCGTATGGCATGTGTCTTGGCGGAGGTGTCGAGATCTCGCTTCATGCTGCTGCGCGGCAGCCTCATGCAGAGTTGTATATGGGATTGGTGGAGGCTGGCGTTGGACTGATTCCGGGCGGGGGCGGTTGCAAGGAGATGACCATTCGGAGCGTTGAGGCGGGATCGAGTATTCGTCCGGACGCGCGCGGCGAGGGAGTGGAGATCTTTGAGGCGTTGAAGAAGAACTTCGAGACGATTGCGATGGCGAAGGTTTCGACCTCTGCTGCGGAGGCTCGTTCGATGGGATTTTTTAGAGCGTCGGACACCGTCACGATGAACCGTGAACGTCTTTTGATCGATGCGAAGTTGAAGGCGCGAGCCATCGCGGATGCTGGATATAGCGCGCCTGTACCGCGCATGGATATTGCTGCTCCGGGAGAGAATGCGCTGGCGACGTTGAAGCTGGCTGTGTGGACGATGCGCGAGGGGCAGTACATCTCCGAGCACGACGCCAAGATTGCGAACTGGGTGGCGTATGCGCTCTGCGGGGGGAAGGTGACACCGGGTACGGCGGTTACGGAACAGTATCTGCTTGATCTCGAACGTGAGGCGTTCTTGAGCCTATGCGGAGAGAAGAAGACGCAGGAACGAATCGCCTTCACGTTAAAGACAGGGAAGCCGTTGAGGAATTAGTGACTGGCATTTCGTCTGGTCTTACTGCATGTGTCTAACCGTTACGTCTTCGGGCGAAGAGCCTGGAGTTAGATTTGAGGAGTTAGTTATGAGAGAAGTCATCATCGCATCTGCTGTACGTACTGCCGTAGGAAAGGCGCCACGCGGCACACTTCGGACAACCCGGCCGGACGATCTTGCTGCCTTTGCGATCAACGGTGCGCTGGATCGTGTTCCGCAGCTTGATAAGTCTGAGATTGAGGATGTGATCCTTGGCTGCGCCATGCCCGAAGCTGAGCAAGGAATGAACGTCGCGCGGGTTGCGAGCTTTCGCGCGGGTCTTCCGATCACGACTGCCGGGATGACTATCAATCGCTACTGCGCATCGGGTCTGCAGTCGATTGCACTGGCTGCGGATCGTATTCGGAGCGGCGGGGCGGATGTCATCGTTGCAGGCGGGACCGAAAGCATGTCCTATGTTCCCTTTGGCGGTAACAAGATCTCAGTCAATCCGTGGCTGGTGGATAACTATCCGGGATCGTACATGTCCATGGGGTTGACTGCAGAACGAGTTGCGAGCCACTACGGCATTACGCGGGAACAGATGGATCAGTTTTCGTATGAGAGCCATCAGAAGGCGCTCGCCGCGATTGCCTCAAACAAGTTTGAAGATGAGATTGTTCCGATTACCGTTACAAGCTCTACACCGAATGGAAAAGGTAAGACGAAGTCGGTCGATACGACGTTTAAACAGGATGAAGGACCCCGCGCAGATACCTCATTAGAGGCTTTGGCGAAACTTAAGCCTGTCTTTCATGCGAAGGGAACGGTGACGGCGGGAAATTCGAGTCAGACCTCGGATGGAGCGGCTGCGGCTGTGGTGATGTCGGCAGAGAGGGCTGCACAACTTGGTATCAAGCCGATGGCGAAGTTCGTTGCGTTTGCTTACGCTGGCTGCGATCCAGAAGAGATGGGCATCGGACCGATTCATGCTATCCCGAAGGTGCTCAAGATGGCTGGCCTGTCGTTGGAGGATATCGATTTGTTTGAGCTGAACGAGGCGTTTGCAGCGCAGTCGCTTGCGGTGTTGAAGGTGCTTGGCATCGACGGGGCGAAGGTAAATGTGAATGGTGGAGCTATCGCTTTGGGGCATCCGCTTGGGTGCACCGGCGCTAAGCTGACGGCGACTCTTCTGCGTGAGATGCCTCGACGGAATGCTAAGTACGGCATTGTGACGATGTGCGTTGGTGGTGGCATGGGCGCTGCGGGGATCTATGAGGCTCTGTAATACGGTGGAGCAGCTACACGTTATGAATTTAGCTTCGAGAATGTTGAGGTAGACCAATGGCAACGATGACGACACCAGTCACAGACACGAGAAGAATCTCCGGCGGAGGTTTCCTGATCGAAGAGATTACGCCGTCGGACTGTTTTTTTCCGGAAGACTTTACCGATGAGCAAAAGCAAATTGCAGAGATAACAGCGAACTTCGCCATCAAGGAGATCATGCCTGCCTCGGATCAGATCGAGGCAAAGGACTTTTCCGTGACTCGTCGACTGCTGAAAGAAGCTGCAGATCTTGGCCTCACGGCGATAGACATCCCGGAGGAGTACGGTGGCCTCGAGATGGATAAGGTGACCTCGGCGTTGGTTGCGGAGAATATCTCGAAGCAGGCGAGCTTCTCGGTTGCGTTTTCGGCACATGTGGGAATCGGGACGCTTCCGTTGGTTTGGTATGGCACCGATGCGCAGAAGAGGAAGTATCTGCCGAAGATTGCATCAGGTGAGATCGTGTCGGCGTATGCATTGTCGGAGTCTACGAGCGGCTCGGATGCTGTGAATGCGCGGACGCGGGCGGTGTTGTCCACCGATGGAAAGACCTATACGTTAAACGGCGAAAAGATGTGGATCTCGAACGCGGGGTTTGCGGATCTTTTTACTGTCTTCGCGAAGTGCGCTATTCCGGATGGGCCGGATGCGGGTAAAGAGAAGCTGACGGCATTTCTGATCGAGCGTGGAACGCCCGGTTTCACGAACGGCAAAGAGGAGCACAAGCTTGGTATTCGCGGAAGCTCGACCTGTCCGCTGATTCTGACGGATTGCGTAATCCCGGTTGAGAACCTTCTCGGCGAAGTTGGCAAGGGGCATCACATTGCGTTCAATATCCTGAACGTCGGACGTTACAAGCTTGGGAATGCTGCGATTGGTGGCGGTCGTATGGCACTCAACAATGGGATTCGCTATGCCATCGATCGCAAGGCGTTCGGCAAGTCGATCTCGGAGTTTGGGCTGATCCAGGAGAAGATCGCGAACTGTGCGACCGGCATCTTTGTTGGGGAATCGGTTTGCTATCGCACTGTGGGCTTGATCGATAAGGCGCTGGCCGGTGTCGACAAGAACGATACGAAGGAGATTCAGAAGAGGATTGAGAACTATGCTGTCGAGTGTTCCATCGTCAAAGTATGGGCGAGCGAGATGCTCGACATGGTGGTGGACGAGGTGCTGCAGATCTTCGCGGGCTATGGCTATGTTGAAGAGTATCCGGCAGAGCGCGCTTATCGCGATGCTCGTATTAACAGGATCTTCGAGGGCACTAATGAGATCAATCGGCTTATCATCACAGGCTGGCTGATGAAGTCGGCGATGAGCGGCAAGCTTGCGCTGATGCCGGCGATCAAGAAGCTGATGGAAGAGGTGATATCGGGGCCGAGCGAGAAAATTGAGCGTGAGGGTGCATTGGCGGATGAGCTCAACCTACTGGCTAACGCGAAGAAGCTGACACTGTTCGTTGCAGGGGCCGCGACGCAGAAGTACATGGCACAGATCGCCGAGGAGCAAGAGGTCATGGGAGCGATCGCCGACATGATCATCGAGGTCTTCGCTATGGAGAGCGCTATCCTGCGTGCGGAGAAGATTGCCGATGGACAGCCCGCTGTGGCGTCTGCAGTTCCTGTCGCGATGGCTCGTATCTATGCCGATAAAGCGATGTCTACTATCGAGCTTGCTGCGCGCAAGGTTATCGCGGCTGTGGCGGAGGGTGATGCGCTGCGAACGCAACTGACGATTCTGCGCAGACTGGCTAAGCATGATTCAGCCGATACGATTAGCTTGCGGCGTGTAGTGGCGCGGCACGTGATCAAAGCAGGGAAGTACAGTATGTAAGTGAAAATGTTACATAATTTGGTTGTTACAAAGTTTGCGGCTTATACTAGCAGCTTCAACTCACCGAAGACCGTTGGTATGAGCTCGGCGACCGTGGGGTGGATGTGTACGGAGCGTTGTAGCAAGGATGCCGGTTGCTTCGCATACATCGCGGTGAGAATGCAGTGGATGGCCTCGTCTCCGCCGGTGCCGAGAATCGTGGCTCCTAAGATTTGCTTCGACTCTGCATCGACCAGGACTTTCATGAAGCCCTGCGATTCACCCTTCTCGACCGCGCGTCCCACTTTGGTCATGGGGCGGGTTCCGATCAACGCGGCGCGACCGCTTTTGCGCACTTGCGCCTCTGTCATGCCGACATGGGCCAGCGGAGGGTCGATGAAGAGTGCATGTACCGGGATGCGATCGGTGACGCGTCGCGACTCTCCATCGAGCAGATTGGCAGCGACTATTTCAAAGTCGTTGTACGAGGTGTGGGTGAACACACCTCTTCCATTGCAGTCTCCGAGCGCCCAGACGCCGGGAACGCTGGTGCGCAGTTGATCATCGACTTTGATGAAGCCGCTCTCATCTATCTCTAGTCCGGCCGCTGCAATGCCGAGGTCCTGTGTGTTCGGTTGCCGTCCGATTGCAAGAAGAATATGCGAGCCGACCACCCTATTCTCTTCCTCTTCGCAGTCGAGTCCAACCGCGACATCGTTTCCTTCGCGCTCGAGATGGATGCAGGTTGCGTTGAGCCGTATGTGGACTCCTTCTGCCTCCAATATTTCGCGCACAGTTTTAGAAGAGTCTTCGTCCTCGTGCGAGACCAGCCGGTTGTTGCGCTCCACAACAGTTACTTCGCTTCCGAAGCGGCGGTACATCTGGGCAAACTCAAGTCCGACGTAGCTTCCTCCGACGACGATCAGGTGTTTAGGCAGATCTTCCAGATCCAGTATGGACGTGCTGTTGAGATAGGGAACTGTGTCTATTCCGGGCATCTTTGGGATTGATGGACGTGCCCCGACGTTGAGGAAGATGTGCTCCGCCTGCAGAAGGTCTTCTCCTATGCGAACCTCGTGCGCGGAGTCGAAGCTCGCGGTCCCGGTGAAGACCGTGCAGCGTTCCATGCCGCGCAGCCAACTCTCGATGCCGTTGCGGGATTTCATCACGATTGCATCTTTGCGGGTCTTCGCATGTTTGAGATCAACCGTGATTGGTCCCTGGATGGAGACGCCGAAGTCGCTTCCGCGCCGTGCCAGATGAGCCGCGTGCGCGCTTGCGACGAGCGCTTTGGTAGGGGTACATCCGACGTTGACGCAGGTTCCGCCGAACAGTTTGCGCTCTACAAAGGCCACGCTCCAGCCCGCCTGCGTGAGTTTTCCTGCGAGCGACGGACCGGCCTGGCCCGCTCCTATAACAATTGCGTCGAAGCTCTTCTTCATCCGAGCCTCGTCACCGCGACGATGGCGAGGACGATCGCCACTACATCTTCAATTAGGGCAGCGGGAAGATCTTTTCCGAAGGCTGCGGCCAGTTTGCCACGGACTGCTGAACCGCCGAGGGTGCCAAGAACAGCGCCAATCGCGCCCGCAAGCAGTCCGATGATGAGTGAGTTCGCCGAGAGCCCGATGGCTGCGCCTACAAAAGCGCCGCTGACGATTCTGGTAATGAACTGCGGCGGGATGGTGCGGCTTGGTGTCTTGGGAAGCTTATCGTTGATCAGTTCTCCGAGCGCGAGCACCGTAAAGATGTAGGGTGTGAAGGCGTAGCCCAGAAACGCGAGAGGTGTTCCTTCGAGCTTGAGAAGGCCCAGACGCGCTGCCCAGCTAACCACAGCGATAGGTGCCAAGGCTCGGAGGCCTGATACGACTCCAAGCAAGAATGCAATCAGAATGATCATAGAAGCTCCTATGAGACGAAAGTTCGCGACGCTGAGGTGTGCATTCGGAGTTTTGAAGCACGCGTGAATAAAACGTTGTCTGAGATGCGGCGCTTTGTATCGTCAAATTACGCCTACATATATTTGAAAGATAGCACCATCGGATGCTGCGTGACCCCCACTTTTAGGTTGGAGTCAGAATCCGGCTCATCTCAGGTCGCTTTCGTTCGGCGGGCCAACTGGTGTAGCGCCGTTTGCGCTGCGTGATAGCCGGCCATACCGTGAACTCCGCCACCTGGAGGCGTAGACGCTCCGCAGAGATAAAGACCCGGTAGAGGCGTTTGATAGAGTGACGGCGTTGGCCGAAAGAGGAGCTGGCGTGGATTCATGGCGCCAGCCGAGAGATCGCCTCCGACGAGATTGGGATTCCATCGTTCCAGCGCCGCTGGGCCGGAGACGGAACGGGCGAGAACGCAGTCGCGGAACTCCGGTGCGAAGCGCGTGATCTGCCGCTCGATCGCTTCAAGATGGTCCAGCGTGCTTCCGTTAGGCACATGGCAGTAGGCCCACGCTGTGTGTTTATCAGTCGGCGCTCGCGTTGGATCGAACAGCGACGGCTGTCCGAGAAGGACGAAGGGGCTGTCGGAGTTGAAACTGCGCTCGGATGCGGCGATCTCATCGAGCGTTCCTCCGAGGTGAACTGTGGCAGCACGTGCGCACTCGTTTGCGGTCCACGGGATCGGACAGCTGAGCGCGTAGTCGACTTTGAAGGCGCCTGCGCTGTAGCGGAAACGTTCTAGTTGGGTACTGTAGCTCTTCGGCAACTCACTACCCGCGATGCGAAGTAACTGGCGCGGTGTGATGTCCGCGAGAATCAGGTCTTCGTCACCTTGTCGCGTGGGAAGAGTCGTTACTTCGTGGCCAGTCTCGATGCGGCCTCCGAGAGATTCGAGGTGTGCGGCCAATGCGTCGGTGAGAGTCTGGGCGCCACCGCGTAAGATCGGCCAGCCCCCTGCGTGGCCGGCAGCCATCAGGACCAGAGCCACAGCAGCGGAAGTGGGAGATTCGAGCGGCTGGACCGAGTGCGCCGCCATCCCCGCGAAGAGCGCCTGTGCTCGAACGCCAACGAAGCGCGAGCGGGCAAGAGACGCGGCAGGAAGAAGCGCCGACAGTCCGAAGCGCGCAAGCAGAAGCGGATGGTGAGGGAGGTGCTGGATTGGCCCAAGGATGTCGGTGACCAACTCGTGGAAGCGGTCTGCGATGGGCTCGATCAGCGAACGATATTTGCGGCGGTCGAAGTTATCGAGATTGGCGACGGTGTCTTCGATCGAGTGTTCGAGGAGCACGGCGGTGCCGTCGTCGAGCGGATGAGCGCAGGGTGCGGAGGGCTCGATCCAGAGGATGTCGATGGGGAGCGAACGAAAGAACGGACTCGAAACTCCCAAGGGGTAGACCGAGGATCCGAGATCGTGGCGGAAGCCTGGTAGAGTTATCTCCGCGGTAGAGCAGCCGCCGCCGATCTGGACGTTACGCTCGAAGACCGTGGTAGAAAATCCGTTCGAAGCAAGCATGATGGCAGCCGCAAGGCCGTTCGGTCCAGAACCGATGATCGATGCGGATCGCACAGCAGAAGGATACCGTGGCGCAAGGATCTCCGCGCACCCGTGCGTATAGCAGCAGAGTGCACGCTATTTGAGATCTCCCTGTAGCTCCTTGAAGAGCCAGATTCTCGCCAGTGCCCAGTCGCGCTTCACTGATCGCGGGGCGATCGCCAGGATGACGGCGATCTGTTCCGTCGACAAGCCACCGAAGTATCGCAGTTCTACCACCTTGGCTTGGCGTGGGCTTACCAGAGTCAGCTTATTGAGCGCTTCATCGAGTGCAAGCATCTCGTCGGTGCGCTCCACCGAGATCGCCAGCCCATCTTCCAGCTCGACGCGCTTCAGGTCGCCTCCTCTGATCTGGGCTTTATGGGCTCTCGCATAGTCCACGAGCACTCTCCGCATCACGTTCGCAGCCATTCCGATAAAGTGCTCCCGGTTCTGCCAATCCAGATCCGCTCCAGCCAGACGCATGTAGGCTTCGTTGATCAAGGCAGTAGGCTGTAGGGTGTGGTCCTGTCGCTCCCTCCTCATATAGGAGGCTGCGAGTCGATGCAGTTCGGCGTACACCATCGGAAGCAGGCGATCCGCGGCGGAGATATCTCCACCATTGATCGCCTTCAGAAGCTGCGTCACCTCGCCGCCGTTGATGGTCATGGAAATTGGCTCAACGCTACACCAAATCGAACCTGTATTGCTATGCAAAAAATTGCCACATGAAGGATGTGCTTTTCGGGTGAGATACTTGCGGTCCTACTCCCCAGCTGCAAAGTAAGACGATTCATGTGGCACTTTATGATCATGACCTGCGCTTTAATGGGTGGAAGGAAGAGTAAGTCACGGTCGGCGGAACTTACTTACTACTGGAAATTAGTTGTTCATTGTGTAATTATTGGCGCCGAGACGAGAGAATACCTATATCTCTTTCCTGTGCAGGCATGGTCCGCGCTAATTCTCTCTTCGTCCTTCGGCCCCGGCGCGCTTATCTGCCACGTATACGCGGACGCACAGAAGATAAGCACCAATATGTTACTTCTTACTGCTTCGGATGGGATCATGGCCAGCCAGGAACAATCCGTCGAGCAACTGTTTGGCGCAGCTCTTGATCGCCGACCAGAGGACCGCCGCGCCTTCCTCGATCGCGCCTGCGCCGGAGCTCCAGAACTTCGGCAACGCGTCGAGGAACTCCTACGCGCAGACGAGCAGGCTGGAAGCTTCCTTGAGGGGCCGCATCTTCTTGCAGACCAGTCCGATTCCGAAAGCTCCACAGTAGATATCAGCGACGGCTACAGGAATCCGTATGCATTCCAACTTGTTCCAACAGGACGCTTCGAGCCAGGTCAGGTCATCGCCGAGCGTTTCCTCGTAGTTCGCTTCATCGCTCGCGGCGGAATGGGAGAGGTCTACGAGGTAGAAGACCGATTTCTTCAGGGCGTTCATATCGCTCTCAAAGTCATCCTCCCGCAGATCGCCGGGGATGCAGGATCATCTCGCCGCTTTGAGCAGGAGGTACTTCTCGCCCGCAAGGTAACCCACCCTAATCTCTGCCCCATCTACGATATCTCGCGCTGTCAGGAGCCCACGCCGTCCTTCCTCTTTCTGACGATGAAGCTACTCTTCGGCGAGACTCTTGGTGCACGCCTTCAACGGCCGCCGGCCATCCCTCGTGACGAAGTTATCTTAATCTTCCGCCAGATGATCGCTGGTCTCTCAGCCATACACGCTGCCGGTATCGTTCATCGGGATATTAAGCCGAACAATGTGATGCTCGATCACTCCGGCTCCCGTCTTTGCATTTCCATCATGGACTTTGGCCTGGCTCGCCTTTACGCATCCGAAACCACGTTGATTACGCGTGGATTCGTTGCAGGGACCCCGGGCTACATCGCGCCGGAGCTTCTGCAGGGAGGCAGCCCCTCGCAGGCTACAGATATCTTTGCTCTCGGCGTCCTCTTCCAGAAGATCCTTACCAGCAAGCATCCAAATGCAGCGGCGCATGGCTTGTCTGCGAGTCCATCCCCGGCGCTCGATGATGCCGATGCTCCTTCTGTCTTTATCCAGGCCGTCAAAGAGTTTCTATCAGAAGATCCAAAACGCCGTTGCGATGCCTTCCAAAGGATCCAATCTACCTTCGACTCTGGAGGCTTTGCCGACACGCGTATGTCAGGGGATATTTTTAGCGGCGGATACCGTCGCATTCTGACGCGCCGAAACTTCGTCATAGGCTCCGCAGTTACGGCGTGTGCGGCTGCGGGCGGCGTCGCCTGGAAGTGGGACAGCTTCAGCGATCTCGTCCATCCAATTCCTGCCAAGCGATTTGTAGCTCTTCTCAACTGGCCACAAAATTCGAGCTCACAGATTAAACCCATGCTGAATGGAGTCATTGACGCTATCGCGAGCGAACTAGCACGCGCGGAAGCATTCGATCGCAACTTATACGTCACTCCTGACATGACGAATAAAGAGGTAAGTACTCCATCCGAACTCAATGCTGTTCGCGACTCTCTAGGCGCTAATCTTGTTCTGGCAACCTCTGGGACCACTCGAGACGACAGATTCCACGTCTTTCTCCGATTATTAGATCCATCTTCCACTCGGGTTTTACGAGAGACACAGATCAGCTCTACTTTGGATGAACAGATCTCTCTCCCACAGAAGGCTGTTTACGCTGCCGAGCGTCTATTGGACATACACGATTACAAGCGGGACAGGAGAGGTTTAGGTCGGGGCACGCAATCTGCAACGGCCTTTGCTGCATTTCAGACGGCCGAGGCATTCGCAAAGCAAGAAAATAATACAGGCCTTGATGCATCTATTGAGAAATATAGAGAGGCGATTGAACTAGATCCTCACTATGCGCTTGCGCATGCACGTCTTGCTCTCGCGTTTCTGCGGTGGTACGCCATACATTTCGACCCATCCGCCATAGAACTTGCTCGAGGAAACGCCGAGACGGCAGTGAATCTCGAGCCAGATCTCGTGGATGGTCATCGAGCTCTCGGTTCAGTGCATGAAGTAACTGGTGATGAATCGGGAGCACTGCGCGAGATGGGGCGAGCACTCTCCCTTGATCCATCGAATCCGAAAACTTTGATCTACCAAGCGCAGACTTATACCACCTTGAACAGATGGGATGACGCGGAGAGAGCTTTTCGAAGGGTTCTTAGAGAACGTCCAAATTATTGGCTGGCGTATCAAGAGTTGGGAATGAATTTTTTTGCACAGGGCAAATATCCCGAGGCTCTCGATTCATTTCGTACCGCAAGCTTAGCAAATCCAAAGAACGCGTTGGCGCTAAGTAACGCCGGTACGCTCTATCTGCTCCTGGGCGGCTTCGATGAAGCGAGAGATGCTTTAAATAGAAGTCTGGCACTGGAGCCGACAGATGCCGCGTTTGCAAGTTTGGCAGCGGTGCTGAGAGCCGAAGGGAAGTATTCGGAAGCTATCCAGATGGCTCATAAAGCCGTGGATTTGAAGCCCAGCTATCCGCCGAATTGGTTAGAGTTAGGGGACTGCTATTCGTTGTCTCCTGGTCATTCTAGTGATGCGAAGAGTGCCTATTCGCGTGCTGCGCACGAGCAGGAGAAGCAGCTTGAGGTGGATGCCACGGATGGCGCGGGTTGGATGCATCTTGCGCTCTATAGGGCAAAGTCAGGAGATTCAAGCTCGGCGGGTTTGTTGGTTAAGAAGGCAGAGACGTACAAGGCTGGCGATATCGACTCGCAACTTACGAAGGCACGTGTTCTCGCGCTCCTCGGCGATCGCGATGCAGCTCTCGCTACCATTCGTCACTGTAGAAAGATGGGCGCCACAAAATCTCAGATCGAATTGACACCCGACTTGGAATTCCTTCGAAAGGACTCTCGATACAAGGAGATTGAGAGCTAACCTTTCCTCAGACCGAAGTGAACTAGTTTGAACCGATCTATGGAGCTAAATGATGAATAGAAAATTGACTATTTTAATCACTGTCTGTGTTTCTCCTTTAGCGACTGGCGGCTGTCAAGACAAGCAAGCTGTCGCACCGAAAGCAGTGGTACAAACGCCGTCGGTCGTGCAATCGGTTGCGGTAGATCCATCCTTAGGCGCGTATCACTACTTTCACACAGGAGATACTCTTCAATTCACAAAAGTGAACCCGAGTGCTGCGGACTTTTGGGTAGTCTTCGATTCCACTAACGTATGTAGCCCATCACCACTTCAGGTCACCAGCAGTGGCCCAGCGAGCTGTGTTATCTCTCCATCCGCTAAACCTGGCACCTATCACTACACGCTGTCGCCTACGCAGCCCACTTCTCCCATATCAGGTTCTGTGCCTGTAAAACCAGCGCCAGGACCAGCTCCAGCTGTTGCTCCACGGAAGTGTCCGCAATGCGAATTCATTCTGGTCCCCCCGCCTCCGCCGCCAGGTAGCGGTGCGCCGGCGCCTCAATCCTCCAGTGGCGCAAGTACGAGTCCGATGTCAGGTCTTAGTGCCTATCCAAATGCCGAACCCGTCCCTGTGACGTGCGACCCTACCACGGGGATCGCTACGGCACCCGAGATCGTTCAATATCCGAAAGACACAATCTATTGGTATCCGGTCGATGGGAGCGATCCTGGTCTTCTTACGGTGACTGTGCCTAAGAAGGTTTGTCACGACGAAAATGGTCAACCTCAGACGGTATTCAATGGTTATCAGCCATGCCGTTTGGTTGGGAAAACTCAAAGCGAAACCCCGTATCTTATCCAGACACAGAGCTGTACGAAAGCCGGTACCGGCTCCGTTGTCCCTCATCTAACCATATCGTCGCCTCTGCCGACACTGACTCCGTAGTAATGAACTCGATGGTGCATGAACTAAACTTCATGCTCCATCAATCCGCCTTAAATTTACAACGGTGAAGTTTGCTATGCGGATGAGGAACGCTAACGAAAGAGTTTCTGGCCGGCAGTGGGGGCTCGATATACTCTGGGTCAGACCAAAACATTAGTGCTGCTCCAGATAGGCCCAATCCAGTGTTGCCAGTGCGACTGCGAACAAGATTTTCACCCCACGTACTGGATCTCCACCAGGGTGCAATCATCCTGTGCCTGATTTGGCGCGTGAAACCTTGCGATCTGGTCGAGCATGGATTTCAGATCTTTGTGGTGTGCGACGGTATTCAGCCCGGCATCGCCGAACTGCATGCCGGGTACTGTCTTCGGCTTCGGTGATTCCGTCGGTCGGCAGAAGAAGACGTTCGCCCGGTCGCAATACGCAGTGAGCTGAGGTGTAGCTCGCGCCTGAGATAAGGCCGACGATGAGATTGCCCTCTTCGAGCCGCCGTATCTCATTATTCAAAATCGTAAGTGGCTGGACATGGCCGCAGTTCACGTATTCGATACGGCCGTCTGGAAAGAGCTTGAGCAGGATCATTGTGGCGTATTTGCCAACGTCGCGGGTACATAGAAATTGATTGACCAGCGATGCGATCTCCGACAGGCTCTGCCCCGCGAGCAGTTGAGCGTGAATGATTCCCTAGAGCGTAGCAGCTACAATGGCGGCTGAAACTCCCTTACCGGATACGTCGGCGATCGCAACGCATACCCCGTCATCGAGCGCCACAGCATCGTAGAAATCTCCACCGATCGCAAGACATGGAACGCTCTTCGCTTGTAGGGCCGCACAGGGAAGTCTCGGCAGAGCAATGGACATCAGGCTATTGTGAATTTTTGCCGCGATAGCAAGCTCTTCCCGCGCCTGGCGCGCCTTGGCTTCTGCTTCAGCGAGTAGCGCGTTGTGTAGTAGTGCGGAGGCCTCCGTTGCAATCGTATCGAGTAGTTGGTGATCGACCTCGGTGAGTTCTCCAAGTCTAATCTGGCTATCGAGATAGAGCAGCCCGAGCAGCTCACTCGACTCGTGCGAAGAGACCCGCTTGCGCAGTGGAATACAGTAGAGCTACGAATCCTGTTTGCCAGAACGCTCGACCATCCTGCTGCCTTCTCATCCGATAAAGTGTCGCTGATTGAAAACTTCGCCTCGCTTTCAATCGCCTTCTGCATGGCTCTGCGTGAAAGAGTGGAGTCTTCTTCCGTGATCTTTCCATCAGCACCGAGGCCTTGCGCTAGACACATCTCGCCATCTTCTCGAAGGAAGACGAAACCTCGCTCCAGGCCGGTAAGCTGTAGGGTTAGATGAAGAAATGCGCTGAGGATGTCCTCGATCGCACCGCCCTCGCTGAGTTGACGAGCTGCACGAAGAAGCCAGCTCAGCTTCTCCATCTCGCGAGCGGCAGGCCGAAGCTTTCCCGCGGGAGTTCGAAGCTCGCTGAGCGAAGAAAGCAGACTGGTGACCTGAGGTTCTAAAACGCCGCTGACTGTCTCGTCGTCCCGTTCGAGATGAAATCGTAGCTGAGGACCGTTGAGCGAGCCCATCTGTAGTGCATCCTCGATCTTCAATATGGAACGCGCGATACGAACGGAGTTGAGATAGGTGCCGTGAGTACTGTTCTGGTCGATAACGGTGTAGCTATCACCGTCTCTCACGATTAAAGCGTGCTGGCGAGAGACGCAAGGATGGCGGAGCACTACATCCTGTCCTGGCGAACGGCCAATTGATGTTGTCTCGCGATCGAGGTTGATACTGTGGAGTCCATCAACGTCGGAGTAGGTAAGCACGACGATAGCCATCGAAGGGTCCTATTCTGATGAGGTGTGTGCTGACTGGTCCAGTTGATGTTTGTATTAGCGCCATTAAATATAACGTTCCTATCTTTGGATTGCGTGCAATGCGCCAATAAAAAAGCAGTTGGCTGCAAAGAGTCGCAGCCAACTGCTTTAGTAGTTACCGGGGGGCTGTGTTGAAGGCAAGCTGGATTGAGCTAGTAGGCTGTCTGTTGACCGCCTGCAGCGTCTCTTTCTCGGAGCGACTCTTCGAGCACTCGGCACCTTCCCGGTTTCCTGCGGTCCATACTTGCCGCAGATAGTATTTATCGCCGTAGCGAGCGAAGACAAGTTTTCCGCGTTCCGGCGCTTTAGAGACGAGGGTCGGATGTATCAATGCGTATCCGTTTGCCTTAGGACTGCGTAGTTGAAGAATGGTGCCGGATGGACGCTCGATTCGATACACGCCGGCGGGCATATGCTGATCCCCGTTTTGAAAAGCGAAGGGGATAGTTACGCTGGCCACAGTTCCTTGACTCTGAGCTGCGGCAGACTGTGTTGAAATGAACGACCCCATCGTGAGGGCGCAAGCAACAAGACTGAAACTGAGCATGGAGGTAAACCGTGAGTTTTTCATGACCTGATCTCCTTGTGGAGGGCAGCGTTCATAACCGCCTTCACTGGTTAAAGCGAGAAGCGCAGTTATTGGTGACATCACAGGTGAATTATTTTTATCGTCGCAGTTATAATTCCTGTTCTCGGTCCCAGAATGATCAGTAGTTTGTAATAAGACACGATTTTGAATGTAAGGCTGTAGCGCCACATCTATGCTCAGCCATGTGTTAATGGACAAGAATGATGGATAACATGGTGCAATCCACGGAGGAACTATTCGGAGTAGTCGCGGCTCGTGCCTGAGCAGAGGTCAGTGTTTTGGATCAGAGATGCCGGGAGACGCCTGAGCTTCGGCGCTTGGTCCGGAGGATGCTTTTGCAGAACGAACTCCTCGGCAGCTTCCTCAATTCACCACGGTTTCTCTTTGATGGTGGATCGTCATCGCACTCCACGACTTCTTCAGTTGGAATCGATCTCGCAGCTAGAAGGATGCTGCCCGCTCGCTGGATTATCTAGCGACACGTCCCGATATCGATAGTGGGAAACTCGCTTACCTGGGCGTCAGCATGGGTTCAGCAGAGGGCGTCATTATTACAACCTTGCTGCAGAATTAGACTAAAGACCGCCATCTTCTTCGATGGCGGCTATTTCCTTGACCAGCCATCTCCAGCCGACGATCAGGTCGACTTTGCACCACGCATGAAGGAGCCTGTCCTCATGGTAACGGGCGCTACGACTTCACATTCTCCCTTGAGAGCGCGCAGAATTCACTCTTTGCGGCGCTAGGCACATCGGCGGAAGAGAGACACCACGTAGTGCTCGAGTCGCCTCACAACGTGACAGAGCAACGCCGGCAGCTCACCAAAGTTGTCCTCGAGTGGATGGGCGATGGTCTTTAGCCGTAAAGGTTGCACGGAAGGACTTGATATAGTCGATTTACACCCACCTTCCTTTTCATTTTTCTGTGGTCTTTCCAACGATCGTTACGATGCTGTCGTCGGATGCGCTCCACGCTGCGGCACCGGTGTGCTGTAGCTTGCCAGCGGTGTCAGACCAATGCAAGTGAGTGATCTCACTCTTCCCGGACTCGTAATCGTAGGTATTTCCGTCGTCGCTGTAGAGCGTAAAGTCGCCATCGGCGCCAGGATAGACCTTTAGGTTTGCGATCGCCTGCTTCTCATTCGTGCTCTCGATCGCGGTTCCGAGAGGGAGGATCGAACCTGCGCGTACGAAGACAGGAATCGTATCGATAGACGCGGTAACGGTCACATGCTGCCCTCCATGGAGACGCTCATTCGTCCAGAAGTTGTACCAATCGGTACCTGCTGGAAGATAGACGTCGCGGCTGGTTACACCCTGCTCGGTGACAGGCGCAATCAACAATGCCGGCCCAAACATATACTCATTGCCGATGGAAGCGGTGTTTGGATCGCTGCCAAAATCCATAAACAGGCCGCGCATGAACGGCGCTCCCGTCTCATGCGAAAAATATCCAAGTGAATAGATGTAAGGCAGTAACTGATATCGCAGGCGCAGGTACTTTTCCAGGATAGGCTCTGCCTGCTTACCATAGGACCACACTTCGTTGAAATTGCGACTGCCGTGCGCTCGCATATTGGGTTGGAACGTCGCGTACTCAAACCATCGTACATAGAGCTCTGGATAGTCATCGTAGTCGCGAACGTTATCGCGCGCATCGCTGGGATCGATCAGTGGCGGCCGTTCTGGCGTATGACTATTAGGAAGATACTGCCAGCCTCCAACATCCGTGCTCCAGTACGGCATGCCCGAGGCGACAAAGTTGATCCCCGTTGGCACCTGCCGTTTCAGCGTATCCCATGTGGGATAGATGTCGGAGGACCAGAAGATCGCCCCGTTATGCTGTACTCCGAGATAAGCATCGCGCGAAAGAATCAGAGCGCGTCTGTCTGTCAGATCACGCCGAAAGCCGTTGTATATCGCCTTCGTATGAAAGTAAGGATAGACATTAAAGAACTCCGTCCCGGGGCCAACGTGCAAATAGCTTCCGTTCGGCGGCAGGTCAGGCTCGGTCTCATCCGCCCAGAACGCATCGAAGCCTTTGCTGACGAAGTTTTCGCGTATCGCATTCCAATACCAGAGCGCAGCGTCCGGATTCGTTGTGTCGATATCGGAACCGGCACGATCGTAGGGCAGTCCGTTCGTTGGCGTGCCGTCGGCGAGATGCTCAAACCATCCGTTCTTGAGTAGCATGTCGTAGTACCGGTCTTCCGGTACATAGCGCGGCCAGACACTGATCATGCTGCGAAAGCCAAGTTTATGCAGCTCGGCGTTCATGGCGGTGGGATCTGGCCAGAACTTTGGGTCAAGGTCCATCTGCCCCATCTTGGTAAAGTGGAACCAATCCACCACCATGACGTCCGCTGGCAGATGGCGTTCACGGTAGCCACGGGCCACATCTAGAACTTCCTTCTGCGAAGCGTAGCGCTGCTTACTCTGCATATAGCCATACGCAGACTTCGGCAGCATGGGAACACTACCGGTCAACAGGCGGTATCCCTCGTAGAGTTTGTCGTAGGTATCGCCGACGATGACAAAGAACGAGACGCGCTGACCGACTTGCGAGGTCCAGCGAGTCTGCTCGTTGAACGCGAAGTCCACACGAGTCTTGGACGGATTATCCCACAGTAGCGCATAGCCTTTATTCGTAACTACAAAAGGTACACATACGCTAGGCCCCGCAGCTGCGGTGTAATCATGGGCGCATTCTACGGATCGTCCGCGAAGATCCAGAACACCCTGCTGGTTTTGACCCAGCCCATAGTAGTGCTCGTCGCTCCGAGCTGCGAACGTAGCGCCAACCTCAAAAAAAGGATTATCTTCCGGACGCCGGTCATAGAGGACATCGGCGTTACCATCCTTATGGTTGGGGACAGCCATCTCCCATCCCTGCATATTCAGAATCTGCTTGCCGGATGGAGTTTCCATCATCACGCCGACATGCGGAGTGGAACCGTTGAAGTATTTGGCTATATCCGACTCTGTGCCCGAAGAACTTCTGTGAGCGTCAGGTGAGATGCGGACGACCATCTGATCGGAGCGGAAGGTATCGCCATCCGTCGTGCTCGCCTGTGTCCATCCATTTGCGGCGGCCTTCGCGGTGATGCCAACTCCGGGAAGCTTCATAGCAGAGTCCTTATCCAGGCTCATGGTTACACGCACGATGTTGGGCGCATACGCCTCGACCACCACGGTTGCCTTGCCGCGCGTGAACACAGCCTGCTGCGCGATGGCTGTACAGCAGGTGAAAAAAATCACTGCGGACAAGACCGCTGTGCGTCCTGAAATAGTGCGGCGGTTCGAAAGATACATGCAGTGTGATCTCCGGAAGCTGGTTTTCATGGTTGTACCGAAAGTGCCTTGCGAAGGCGTATATCGGACGACGAGGTACCTGCGCGGACCTCGATTCTGTCCCGCTCTACGATGAAGCGATGAGCAGTATCGTTCCAGTACGCAAGGTTTGCGACTGGAATCTCAAATAGCAAAGTCTGCTTCTCTCCGGCGCGAAGCGACACACGACGAAATGCCTTCAACTCTTCTCTAGGACGAGATACGATCGAGTTTTCATGTGACACATAGAGTTGCACGACTTCGTCTCCATCGCGATGCCCCGTGTTTTCCACCGTCAACTGCACTTGGATAGACCCTTCCTTTTGTGCAACGACAAGGCTGCTGTATGCAAAGCTCGTATAGCTGAGGCCGAAGCCGAAGGGGTACAGGGGCTCTTCTTTAGAGTAGAGATAGGTTCGGCCATGATGCAAATCATAGTCCATCATGGGTGGAAGCTGCTCCAGAGATGCGGGCCACGTCTGCGTCAGCCGTCCCGCAGGGTTGTAGTCGCCGAAGAGCACATCGGCTAGCGCGTTGCCCTGTTCTTCACTGTTATGCGTCATCTCCAGAATTGCCGGCGCGTGTTGCTGGGTCCACGTAGTCATAAATGGAAAGTTCGTCTGTAGCACCACAATCGTCCGAGGATTCGCCGTAAGCACAGCCTTCACTAGCGACTCGTCAGACAGCGTCAGGCTCTTGCGGTCGATCGCCTCCTTCCCCTCGCTGGGTAGTGCGCATTGATTCCAGCCTGCATTACACGTGGGGTGGTTTCCGACGATGACGATTGCGACCTCTGAGCGCGCCGCCAACGCCGCCGCAGCTACTTCGTCCTTGCCTCCGTCGAAGACCACAGAAGCTCCCGCAGCCCTGCGCTGAACTCCTTCGAAGGGTGTCACTGCGGAAGGAGGTGTGCCGCTGTACCAATCCAGAGCCACCGTATTGGCCCACGGACCGATGACGGCGATCGACTTAATCTGCGCAGCATTCAGCGGTAGAGTTTCCTTTTCATCTTTGAGCAATACAATCGACTCGTCGGTCACGCGTCGCGCCAGCTTCCGCGGAGCATCGTCGTTCCATGGATCGCCATGCGCCTGATCTACGACACCGATACGAGAGTATGGCGAGTTCTCTGCGGGATCCAAAAATCCTAAATGCCACATCACGCGATAGACACCGCGCAGATTGCGATCGATGTCTGCCTCAGTAATGAGCTTCTGCTCGAGCGCACCGCGCACAGGCTGTTGATAGTCGTCGAGAAACTGGTTGATCCCAGCGTGAATCGCGGCGGCGGCAGCCTCCGGAAGAGTCGCATACGCGTGGTGAAGCTTGACCATATTCGTCAACGCCCCCGCATCAGTACAGATAATGCCGTCCAGATGCCACTCTCCCATCACCACCTCGCGCAGTACAGGATTGGCCGTCATCGGAACACCGTTCCATGCGTTATAAGAGGTCATCATCGCATCGGCGTGACCATCTTCAATAGCCATGCGAAAGGGAACGGCGTAGTACTCGTGAAAGAGCCGCGTGTCGAAGTTCGAAGACGATCCGCCACGTCCGTCCTCGTTGCTGTTGGCCAGAAAATGCTTTAGCAGCGACGCTGTCATCCAGACATGCGGATCGTCTCCCTGCAGCCCGCTGGCATACGCGGTAGATAGTGTGCCGACTAGAAACGGATCTTCTCCATAACTCTCTTCACTCCGGCCCCAGCGCGGATCGCGGCTGAGATCCGCATTAGGGGCCCGCACCACCAGGCCGCCGCGATGATACTTAGCGAAGGCGAAGCGAGTTTCGTAAGCTTCCTGGGCCGCAGCCTGCTCCAGAATCGCCGGATCCCACGTCTGCCCAAGACCGCGTGACTGGGGAAACTGCGTCGTAGGAATGACCGCTTGATTGCGCCCCTCCCAATGCCCTGGACCACCCAGAGCCAGCCCATGCAAACCCTCCACGTGATTCGTGCCTGCAATGCCCAGTCGCGGCACAGACGGGTCCGTGCTCAGCGCGTGAATCTTCTCATCCAGCGTCATTCGTGCGAGCAGATCGGTGATGCGCATCTCCGGATCGGCGCGAGTATCCTGGTAGATAGAAGTTGCTGGCTTCTCTTGCGCGCCGGCCGCATAGCCAACCGGCATGAGGCACAGCAGCAGAAGGGAAGTAGACAACCGCTTTATGCGCGGTGCACGTTTGGAACTGCTGAAGAGATGAGATTTCTGGGCCGACATCGAGCAGTTCTCCTAAGGTTAGGGAAAGATCATACAAGCACCGCCCTCTGTGGAGCGTAAAACTATGGTGAAGCTAGTCTGATGCTGTAAGAAACACTAACGCTGCAGTAACCCACTGTGTGCGCAATTCAGATCAACAACAGCGCGTAGATCCGCGAATACAGTCGAACGCAGGACGATTCACGGAATACGAATTAAAGATCACCACGTATCACCCGGAGACCTTTCAAGTGAAGAACACACGGCGGTCGAATCCGCCCGCCGTGCGCCTTGGTTAGAAGCTGTACTTCAGTGATAACTCGAACACTCTCGCGCTTCCGGACTTGCTATCCATGGTGTCCCACGTATATCCCGCAGGCAACCCGGAGGCTACATTGGGAGTGAAAGACGCGCTGTTGGCAGTTGCGTATTTGAGCGTGATGTCGTTGCTTGTGCTGAATCCCCACAACGGATGATTCAGGAAGTTGAATGCCGATGCGCGGAACTGCACCTTCTGCCGCTCGGTGATGCCAAAGCTCTTGTAGATCGTCAGGTCGGAGTTGTTGTAGGAAGGGCCGCTGAGATAAGAAAACTGCCGCATTCCCTGGCTGCCCACAACAGGCGCGCTGAAGCAGTAGAGATTCAACAGCTGCTGCGCATGCAATTTGCTTCTTGGATTACAGGCCGCAATCGGTAGTATCTCGTTTACATAGGTCCCGAAGTATGTATTTGAGGTAAGAGACTCGTTGGTCGTTGTGTTAGGAATGGTCAGACCAAGGTTTTGCGTATCCTGTGCCTGCAGATTGCCGCCGGACTGCCAGGTTGTTACACCGGAGACGGTCCAGCCATTGGCAGCGCCGCCAATCACCTTATGATCGCCATGGTAGACGTTCCCTATGTCATACGCGTAGGAAGTATTGATCACCTGCGGACGATCGATGTTGAGAACGCCGTAGTTGCCATGCACCGTGAAGGCATCGACGGTGCTATTGATAATGCCGAGAGCCTTCGACCAGGTGTAATTGAGGTTGAACGACAAGCGGCCCGCCTGTTTCAACCACGCGATCTGGAGACCGTTGTAGTTGGAGTAGCCGACGTGTTCGTTCACCGTAATGGAGTTCGAACCATAAGCGGACTGATACGGATAATAATCCTGAATCTTATAGGTGGAAGCATTGTCAGGATCGGCTGGAGCAGCTGCGCCCGTCACCCTCGCCGGCGAGGATCATCTACTCCGCGAGCGTGTCATCGGCTCAGAGGTCTTCGGCCGACGCCCTGACTATGAGCCCGGCGAAGATCCGGTGGTTCGTCTTCGCGCAGCGGAGGTCCGAAAGCGTCTCGCGCAATTCCATCAATCGGCGATCGAAGCGCCGGAGATCCACATCGACATCCCACCCGGCTGCTACCGGGCTACGTTTCGAAGAAGCGACGTCTCCCACGCGTCCCCACACGAGGCCGAACCGGCAGCTCGTGCGATGGAATCAGAGCCGCAGCCATTTACCTTCACGCCCGACCAGGGCGCCAACCCTCCCGCAGCGATCTCCCCCACTGGCTTCAGGAATCGCACCCGGTTGATAGGCGCTGCAATCGCGTTCATCCTTGTCGAGGCCGTTGTCGTCCTTGCTTAGACCTCCTCGGAGGGAGCACAGGCCTCGCGATTCCGGACGTTTTGGAGCCCGTGGACAACTAGCTCCAAACCAGTCATCATCGCCATCGGAAGCAACGCCGTCTATCGGCTCTCCGATAGCATGAACGATCAGTTTGCCAAAGACCATCATCTCGAGATGGACGGCGAAGAGTTCTTCGTGCCCCTTGCTCCGGACGCCTCTATTCGGGGCAACGATCTCGTGCCTGCCGAAAATAGCTTTGTTGCCTTGGGTGACGTCGCGGCTGTATCCAACATGGTCGCTAACCTGACCCGTCAGAAGCAAAACTTTCAGGAGCGCTTTCCCAACGACATCTCGTTTGCGGAACTCCGCAACAGTCCGTCTATTCTCGTCGGCGGCTTTAATAATCCCATGACGATGGAGCTGACCAGGAACCTGCGCTTCGTGTTGCGTGTGCGTAACGAGATCGATGATCTTCAGGACGCCAACCGTCGATGGCTGCTTCACGCCTCGGCAGACTCCCACGACACGGAAGACTACGCAATCATTACCAGGCTGATTCAGAGACCTGGCGACGCTCCAGTCCTAAGCGTCGCTGGAATGGGGCAGAACGGTACGCTGGCTGCCACGGACTTCGTCTGCGTCCTGTCGCGATCTCGGAGATGACACGCCGTCTCCCGAAAGACTGGGTAAGTCGAAATCTTCAACTCGTCCTTCACGTCAAGCTCGTAGACTTCAAGCCGGCATCGACTGAAGTGATCGCAGTGCACACCGGTAGAGAGAACAGAATCCAACCCGCACATCACTGTGAGCGTCATGGAAGAGCAACAGCTTAACGAGAGCTGAGAGTCTGGTCGGGAATAAGGCAGGAATAATCATCGGGTGGATAAAAAAACTCTGGCAGCCCATCCCTTCGTCCCTCGAAATCCCGAACGACTCTGCGCAACTCAGTGACGATCTCAGTTATTACATCCTGCCAGTCTCCTGGTGTTCTCTGTCGAAACAGCCTTGCGCTGGGGTACCAGGCAGTCCGCGTGGACTCCAGGCCCCAGCGCCAATCCGGTACGTTGGGAACCAGAATCCAGACAGGTCTTCCCATCGACCCCACGAGATGCGCCACCGCGCTGTCGATCGTAATCACCATGTCGAGCCCCGAAACAATCTCTGCCGTATCGGCGAAATCTTTGACGGCCGAGCAGTCGCCGACGAACCCAAAGCATCGGCCATCCTCTGCAATCTGTGCTGCAGCAGGGCCGGTCTGCAACGCGATGAAGTCAATCCCGTCCACCTCGGCCAGTGGATGAAAAGATGCGAGCGCCAGCGAACGAAGCCGATCTCTCTGGTGCTTTGGATTCCCGGCCCACACCAGACCTACCCTGTAGCGGTCCTGCTTTGACTTCGTTCTAATCGAAGTTCCTTCCAAAGGAACAGACAGCGGAGCGGGTATAGTCTCCGTCGTCGTGTTGAAGATGCGTGGCAGACTCATTAAAGAGATGCACCTGTCGAACGGAGGCAAGGGATCATCCTGGGCGATACACTCCACCACCCCGGGAATACGTCCCAGCAGACGACGGAGATGTGGCTGGGCCTCCAGGATCACACGCCCGCCGCGCGCCTGCACAAGTGGAAGATAGCGCACAAACTGCAGCGTATCGCCGAGTCCCTGCTCCGAATACACAAGGATCGGCCTCCCATCGAGCGGCTCGCCCTCCCAATGCTCTTGAGGATGACACCGGTAGTGCGGCTTCAGTTGATCGACCTTGCGTCCCCATTCATACTCCGGCCATCCCTCGTCATACCGTCCGTGCAGCAGTAGAGCATTGGCCAGATTGAAGTGTGCCTCCGGCCACAGAGGATCTTGCCGAACCAGTTCCTGAAGCAGCACAATGCCGTTCGCGTCGCCTTGCAGCGCCATGACTCCGCCCAGGTTGAGCAGTAGATTCCGCGACGGCTCAGTAATCTCCGTTACCGCGCGATAGCACTGTATCGCCTCTTCTAGCAGCCCCCGCCTTTCGGCCAGAGCGCCAAGGTTGTGATATGCACTATAGTGCTTCGGATTGAGAACAACGACCTTGAGAAAAATCTCACGCGCCCTCGTATCATCCCAGTTCTCTTCTCCCGTGCCTTGCTCAAGTAGCGCCGCGGCCAGATGGAAGTGTGCCTCTGCCGAGTGCGGTTGCCGGCGAAGAACCTGCTCCAGCAACGCGATGCCCTCCGGATCGCCTTGGCGCGCAAGCAGTCTTCCCAAATTACTCAGCAGATTTGAAGATGGCTCGCCTGCCTCTACGCCTTGCCGGTAGAAATGGATCGCCTCCTGCGACCGTCCCATCCCGTCATAGATCGCTCCCAGGCTATGACACGCTTCGACATGCTTCGGGTTCAGCTCAATAATCTTATGCAGAAGCTCCAACGCAGTCGTGTCGTCGCCACTCTTGATCTCTTCCTTCGACAATTGGAAGTAGTCTGCTTCGAAGTCGGCATTCAGCGTGATGGCCTGTAAATACGCTGAGATCGCACTCTGTCGCTCACCCATCTCTGACAAGACCAGTCCAAGGTTGTTACACGCATCAGCGGCGGTAAGAGGCGACAGTGCAATCGCTCGCCGGTACGCGGCAGCAGCCTCTGGCAGCCGTCTTCTCGCCTGCTCTACACCGCCAAGGTTGAAGTAAGCGTCGGCATAGCCGGGATCGATCTCGATCGCCTTCCGCAGGTTGATCTCCGCCTGGTCCAGATCGCCAGCCTCGCACCACCACTTGCCTATCATCAGGTACGCCGGAGCATACTCCGGTGCAATCTCCGCAGCTCGCAAGAAACAGACGATAGCAGCTTGCCTATCTCCCGTTGCCTCCTCCAGGCGCCCCATCGACATATGTCCTTCTACTGATCGCGGGGAGATTCGAACTGCCTGCACAAAGAAACTCCTCGCATCCTCAATCTCTCCCTCGTCCTGTAGCAGTCGTCCAAGGTTCACGCAGGCATCGGCATTTTTTTCGTCCAGCTTTAGCGCACGCTGATAGCTCTTCTTTGCGCGCCTCTGCTGTCCCAGCTTCCCCAGGACATTTCCCAGATTGTTGTGGTACGAAGAGAAGTGGGAGTTATTGGCGATTGCCCTCTCTATTAAGGTCACCGCGCCGTCAAGATCGCCAAGCTGCCCCTTGAGCACTCCCAGCAGATGAAGCGCATCAGGATAATTCGCATCCATCGCCAGAAGTTCAAGGTACTGTGCTTCAGCCTGCTCCAGATCCCCCTGTCGATGAAGCTCAAGTGCTCTTCCCAGTAGTTGCGCTAAACTCCTGTCACCGTCGACCACCATAGTCCCTAACCTCAATCCCCAAGCTTGAGAAGTACTTCCGTATCTCACCATCTATCGGCACGAAAAAGAGCAATCTCCACACCACATACAACGGTGCTTCATGAGGAGAATCTAAAGCCATCCCCACTCGAAAGCCCGGCTCATCTCAATCGCACCCCGGAGACGGCTATTAGCAATCTCTTATTCTGTGGCTCGGAGAATGGCGACTCGCATGCCTCAAGGGAAGCTCATGGAGATGAGCGCCCAACCCAGTTCGAACGACCTTCCGACCCAGGTCCTCCGTCAGTCGCAGCCCTACGTCCTCGCCTTTGTTGGAGAAAATGAGAACGGCATTCTGCGATGGTGGACCGAAAAGATTCTCGCCGGTCTCGCAGGGCACGGCCTCTCGCACCGACTGATCGATCTAAGCGATGCCCAGTGGCCCGTGAAGCTCAAGGAGTGCCTGTCGGCAAGCATGCCAGAATTCTGCTTCAGCTTCCAGGGAATGGGTATGGGGCTGCTGCTCGACACAGGGGAGAATCTATGGACGCGCAACGCGATACCTTTCCTGTCCTATCTCGGAGACAGTCCCTATCATGCGCCCTCGTTGCATGCGGCTCAGGGGCCAGGCATGTATCTCCTCTACGGTTGTGCCGACTTCCTTCAACTGTATCAGGACTTTTTCAAAGGACGCGCCTACGCCAGCACCCTGCAGTATGGCTATCCGGAGAATCCGCTCGCAGACCGAACGCCGTGGGGCCAGCGCGAGCACGATATCGTCTACGTCAAGAGTGGAGTGAATCCCAGGGCGCTCAGCCAACAGTGGGACGCATCCCCAGGCAGGATCAGGGACATCCTCTACGACTGCGCCGCGCGTGTACTCAGCGGTGCCGACGAAACCGTTCAAACGTTGTGCGCCCAGGTCTTTGCAGACCGGCAGATCCACTGGGGAGATCGTCAGGAGCTCTTCCTCTCCACCTGCAGCCTGGTGGACCGCTATGCCCGCGCCGTCCGTGCCGAACGGATGGTACTTGCGCTGATGCGGCATAAGGCCCTGATCGTAGGAGACTGGTCGCATCTCGATCAGTCGAACTCACGAGCCGTCTTCTGCGGTCCCATCGCGGCAGATCGTCTCGATGCGTTATATACCTCGACGAGAATTTCGGTGAATACACTTCCAACAGTTCGCTTTGGCATACACGAGCGCGTCATGGCTGGTCTCTTCGCCAAGGCTGCCGTCGTCTCCGAAGCCACACCCTTCTTACGACACGCGCTTCGCAAGTGCCCATCCTTCCTCGGCGTGAACATCGACCAGCAGACCTTTCACGACGAACTGGACGACACCCTGACCTCATGTCTCGCCGACCCAACCAGTGCAGAGTATGTTCAGATCTCTGCCGGGGTGGCACGCGAGATCTTCTCCTTCGATAACTTCATCCAGCAACTGCTCGACTACGTCGCCATCGAAAAGCATCGCAGGAATCTCACATGGTGGTTGTTTCCACATCAAGCTAACTAGCACCCGCCTTATGACGAACCGACCAAGGAGTCGAATATGCAAGCCGTTCCTTATCCTCAGCCTCCGATCAACACGCCGCCCAACCTCCGCACCTATACGACGAATCCACTGCAGCAGAGCGGCTGGCTCGACTTCTCTGTCATCCACGACGCCAGGGGAAACCTCAGCGTCATCGAAAACTGTCGGCACATCCCATTTGAGATTGCGCGGATCTTCTTCCTCTACGATGTCCCCGCCATGGCTGAGCGTGCGGGACACGCGCACCGCGAACTGGTTCAGGTGTTCATCCCGATGTCCGGCAGCTTCGACCTCCATCTCGATGACGGAGTAGAGGAGCGAACCGTTCACCTCTCTCGTCCTAATCGCGGCTATCTCGTCCGGCCATGGACCTGGGGCAGGCTGGACAACTTCTCCGGAAGCTCAGTCTGTCTCGTGCTTGCAAACATCCTTTACGACGAGGCGGAATATATCCGTAGCTACACCGACTTTCAGCGGTTGGCAAGACAGCGGAAGGGGCTATACGAGTGATGCAGATCCCTGCCTACGATATCCTGCGTGCCAACGCTCCCTACCGCGAGGAGCTTCTCGCTGCGACAGAGTCTGTGCTGGACTCCGGCCAACTGATCATGGGTGATCGGCTGCAGCAGTTCGAGCAGGACTTCGCTCACTACTGCGGCGTCAGCTTTTGCATCGGTGTGGGCAATGGACTCGAGGCACTCACGTTATCCTTGCTAGCTCTCGGCATAGGGCCGGGAGACGAAGTTCTCGTCCCCGCATTCACCTTCGTGGCGACATGGCTTGCGGTATCGCAGGTCGGTGCGCGCCCAGTGCCCGTGGACGTGCGGCTGGACGGTCTGATCGATCCCACCCTCCTCGTCGGTGCCATCACTCCGCGTACCCGTGCCATCCTGCCGGTGCATCTCTACGGAGCGTTGGCCGACATGGACGCAATCTTTGCAGTGGCTCAACGCTTCGAACTCGAAGTCGTAGAAGACGCAGCACAGGGCCACGGCGCCAGGCGGAACGGTAAACGTGCGGGCTCGTTCGGCTCTGCGGCGGCCTTCAGCTTTTATCCAACGAAGAATCTCGGCGCTATCGGCGATGGCGGGGCCATCTGCACCAGCGATGCGAATCTCGCATCTCGTATCCGCCGTCTTCGCAACTACGGCTCCGATCAGAAGTACAGGCACGAAATCATAGGACAGAACAGCCGGCTCGATGAACTGCAAGCCGCATATCTCTCTGTCAAACTGCCTCACCTCGAGGCCGTGAACCGCAGGCGCAGAAGCATCGCGCACCGATACAGCGCAGCACTCTCCAGCGCGCGCATTCTTGACATTGCGCTGCCGCCCCCGTGCCCATCCTCCGTATGGCACCAATTCGTAGTGCGATCCTCGAACCGTCACCACTTGAAGCAGGTACTGGCACAACATGGCGTGCATACGAACATTCACTACCCCGTGGCTCCATTCGATCAACCCTGCTTTGCCGGCCAGTACGATCGCTCAAAGTTTCCAGTAGCAGTGCAATTGGCCGAGACGGTGTTGAGCCTTCCCCTCGGCGACTATATGTCGGACGACGAGGTGCAGCACGTGATTCACTCTATGCTCGCCATCGGAGGATCGCTTGTCGCTGCATAATACAACTCTTCCAGCCTTCGAGCCCGATCTGTTCAACACCGAAGCCTACGCGAGGCTGCACGCCTCTCGGTTCTTCGGCTCAGAGGTCAGGTCAGAGTACTTTCGCGCTGGTCACAACATGCCGACCGGAGTCTTCCATGCAATGCAGGTTCTTCCTGGCCTCTTCATCAGCCCAGGCCGCGGCCCCTATGGCGGCTTCGACATCAGCAGTGAACTGGACGAAGCCGAGCTCGCCGTCTTTATCGCAAAGACCGAAGCAAGATTGCGGCAGTGCGGTGCGCATCGAGTCGAACTGGTGCTGCCACCCTTCTGCTATGCCCCACACCGCGGACCACGTACACTCGCGCTTCTGTGTCGCCTCGGCTACTGCGTCATTCGCCAGGAGCTCAACCAGGCACTCAACGTCGGAGAGAAGTGCTTCGCCGTGCAGGGCAACTACGCCAATCGAAAGCGCCTGAACAAAGCAAACCGCGCTGGCATTCTAGTCCGCAGGCTGAACGGCGAAGAGTGTCGCGAAGGTTACGAAGCCATCCACGAGAATCGCATCAAGAAAGATCGTTCCTTATCGATGTCCTGGCAAGACGTGCAGCAGATGCAGGCGGCCTTCCCCGATCGTGTCTTCCACTTCGGTGCCGAACAGCACGGTCGCATCATCGCCGCCGCGATCTGCATGGCCGTCAATCGTCGAACGTTATACGTCTTCGCCTGGGGCGAACGCGTCGGAGCAGAGTCCGTCAGCCCAGTAACCAGCATCGCCGCCCATCTCTTCGAGTTCGCCCAACGCGGCGGCTTCACCCTCCTCGACCTCGGCACCTCATCGGTAGACGGCATCGTCAACCCGGGCCTTCTTCGTTTCAAGGAGAGCCTCGGTGCGACCACATCGCTCAAGCTCTCTCTAGGCAAGGCACTTGCATGACGACAGACTACTCCCACGCATACGATCCCGATCTCGACTTCGATCGCTGGTACACCATCTTATCGGCGCGCCGAATCGCAAAAAATCTTGGCTCCAATGATCATCTGCTCGAGGTAGGCTCGGCCACCGGTTTTCTAACCCGGGAGCTCGCCGGACATAATCGTCGCTTCGTCTGTGTCGAACGCTCAACCAGCTTCGTCGAACGCGCCCGTGCGCGAGCATTGCCCGGCATATGCATCGAACACTCCACCATCGAAGCCTTCCAGTCCAGTGAGACATTCGACCACGTACTCGCCATCAACGTTCTGCACGAAGTCGAAGACCAGCGCGACATCGTGGAGCGGCTGGTGCGGTTTCTAAAGCCGCAAGGCCTGCTCCACGTCACCCTGCCAAATCCACGCTCGCTGCATCGGCTCTCAGCCCTCGGCGGTAGAATGATCGCCGACCTGTGCGAACTCAGCGCGCGCGGCCAAAGATATGAGACCCGCAAACTTCAGTACGCAGATGAGTTCATCACTCTCATGACACAACATCAACTCGTCGAGATACAACGAGAGCCTATTCTCCTCAAGCCCCTGCCCAACGCTGCGATGGAATTGCTCTCAGACGAAATCATTGAGGCCTACGACACTCTAAGCCTTTCGTTACCCGACCTCGGCGCGATGACCTACTTTTTATTCCGAAGGCTTGGAGCATAGATGGCCAACTCTCTCACCGTCATTGGCGGATCAATCGCCAGTCTTTCCATGAGCCTGCTGACGGCACGTCGTGGCATTCACGTCGACCTTTATCTGGATCCGTCCAGGATTGGCGGCAGCTTTGGAGGCATCGCGGTCGGCGATCGCCGGTTCGATCTCGGAAGCCGTTTGTTCGAGCTGCAGTATGAAGATCCGCGCTCTATGCCCATCAGCGCATTCGATACGCAGCAAGACAACCATCGTCCATTCATCGCATCCGTCGCTGGGTTTATTCGAAATATTCTGAAAGAAGACCTCATACCCGCGCCCACACCAGAGATGTGGATCAACGGCCACCGTACACGTTGTGCGTTGATGACGGTGGACATTTCCGATCTTCCATCCGCTCTCTCCGCCGCCGACCGCGCGCTGGTGCTCGAGCAATCCCGACGCATCCTTGAGACATCGCCGCACCCTGCGATCACACATCAGACACTATGTGAGGCCTCGGTAGCGCAACATGGCCAAAGGCTTCACGCTCTCCTCACAGAGGCAGTCTGCGCCAAGCAATATGCGGGATGGAGAGATGTGCCGGCATCCGAACGCCGAAAGCTCTGGGCTGCTCTCTTCCATACGCAGACGGTATTCGAAGCGTTCGCCTGTCTACCGATCACATTCCGTCCCCACCGCCCCTTCTCTACCACCGTCGAGACAGCCGCACATCCCTTCGCCTGGCGGCTCTACCAGGCCGTGCAGGCAGAATCGCAGATCACGATCATTCCAGTCGGTTCACTCACCAGCCTGTCCTTCGCCCCTCGCGGTGTGGTCAATCTTCGCTTCGGGCAAGAGATCGCAATCCAGGTACAAAGCGAGAGATGCGTACTAGGCTTGCCACCCGAATCGCTGTTTGCAGCGAGCGGAGTCGAGTATGCACCCGAGAGAATCACATCTTCCATCGTCTGGATCGATGTGGCGGAGCGCCATATTAGAAGCGTTCCCTCGACACTCATGATCTGCGATCACGACCTCCGCGTCCTTCGTATCTCGAACGCCGGCCGCACGCCGGGATGGCAAACCTTCGCCGTCGAATTCGGCAGCATGGCCCCTGACTGTCTCTCCGCAGTTGCGGCTCTTCAGCAGACAGGCCTCATCGCAGAAGGAGCCGAAGTGCGGCTGGCTCATCAGATCACCGCTCCCTCTCAGATAGCACCCACCTCGGCCAATCGAAGCATCTTCGAAACAGCTCTAACCCATCTCGTGCCGTTCCGCGGCATACTACTGGGCGGTGCACGACGCTTCGGCTTCGAAAGCCTGAACGATCAACTCGCAGACGCACTCTACTATTCAAGAGCCATCTCATGCTAACGACAGAAAAGCTGGACGACTTAGCTCGGCGCTATTATCTGGCCGACGACGTCATAGATCACCGCCTCGAAAACCGCATGCAGATCGACTCTGCCGCACGCCTGATCTCACGACTGGAACCGGGATCCTCTGTCCTCGAGCTCGGCTATGGCGACGGCCTCCTAACCAACGCGCTACGGGAGGCGGGCTTCGACGCGGACCTTCTGGAAGGCTCGCCCCTACTCTGTGCCCGAGCCGCCGCCATGCACGGCCCCGACCTCCGCATACATCACGCGCTGTTCGAGCAGTTTCGTCCCACGCGTCTCTACGATGCAGTCCTGGCATTGCATGTCCTTGAGCATGTCGATCAGCCCGTGCCTCTGTTGCAGCACATCGCGCAATGGGTTCGGCCAGGCGGAGTCGTCATGTTAGTCGTTCCAAATCGTTCCTCCATTCATCGGCGCATCGCACTACAGATGGGCCTCATCACAGCTCTCGATGAACTGTCCCCCAGAGACCACCTAGTCGGACATCAGCGCGTCTATGATCTGGCCGCACTCACCCGAGACGTGATAGCGGCAGGGCTGGATCCACAATCCAAATTCGGCTCTTTCCTGAAGGTCCTGCCAAACAGCATGATGCTCAGTTACTCGAACGACCTACTGAAGGCCATCGATGCAGTATCCGCAGAGCTACCACCGGAGTTACTCGCCAATATCGGAGTAACTGCGCGCAGACCAGAGCTATCAACAGAAAACCAATCTATTTCCATCGAAAAAACTCATGAGAAATTACAGTGAATTTGAGCCATTTTTATTATGCGGCCGGCTAGTTTAAGTATCTTGATTCGCAATCACTTACCTCGCGATAGGCTATGTGACCCCACAGTGTTCTCGCTTTTTGTTTATTTAGCTTGAATATGATATTCATGGCAATAAGACAGCCAAATGTAATTAGCAGCTACCTTCTTTGCGACAACTGCATCTGACTATATATCTGCTCGAATTAGCTTGATGAGACAGATAGGTGATTATGCGGCACCACGATTCCCCCAAAGAGCAAGATATGGATCTAGTGCGCAGCGGAGATGTTTTGACAAGCTGCCGTAACCACATAGAGTCACTCCAGAACCTCAGTTATCTGACGGTTCTCGAAGCAGACTCGCCAACCCAGGTTAGGTTGAACATCAGGATGATGGAGTGGCATATCCGCAATCTTGCGGAAGTGCTTTTATCCGCAGCTTAGGTAGATACACCTCACTCTTCTCATAACATGAGGATCATCAGGGTGCCAGGGCACCATAGCCATCGTCACCAATAGAGACTCTTGTTGTCATGCGTTGTATCTAGCGTGGAGGCTATAGCCGGTGGTCTCCACACATCTACATTGGAAGACAAAGATCATGGAAGATATGGAAGTAATCCAGCACCTCACTGCGAATCGTGATGCGTGTCTCCGGAGGTTGGAGCAGCTTAGCGGTCAGACAGATTGTCACCAGATAGAGCTACTCGAACACTGTATCGAGGATGTAAACCTTGAAATCGAAGGGATGATCGGAAGTAATAGCGAGCGAGACGAGATTCGTTTGCAGATTAAGGCACTGAGCGACGCGCTCTGTCAGGCTCTAATTGCAGAAGAAAATGAGATCCGCAGCCCACACCTTGCGAGAGCCGAAAAGTTGATGCTTGAGTTGCGTGTCTTACAAAAGCATCTTGCGGAGATTAGAGATCCTCAAAGTCCAAACGCCCGTCGAACTCATCTCGCCTACACCGCCGTGAAATAGTAGTACGTTGATTCTTATTCTGAAGAACAAAAACGAGATAACTTGCTGTCAACATACAGCGGGCAGGGAACTGGCTATCTTCGCCCTGACGATCGTGACTTGATGCATGGAGACCCATGCTGTACTATTCGGCTATGAAGAAATCCTTCCAGGCGAGAAGTTGTTGTCATGACCACATCATGACATGTGCGTGTTGCTTGTAGACTTCTTCTGCCCTATCTAGATTGCGATCTCGTCTAAATTAGGTAACCGCCTGTCAGCGTTCGCTAGGCGGTTTTTTTATGCGCGTCGAGCGGTTCCCCACACAACGAGTGCCTCTCTCTTGCTCTTTTGCAAAGAGATACGGCTGCATCAAGAAAGGTCTCATGTCGCCTTTTGCACGTTCATCCGACGTGTCGGATTTTTTCAGGAGACTACTCCGACATTGCTTCTCATTGCATTTACTGCTCTCCCTAGCTGTCACGGCAGCCCTCTTCCCCCGACCGGCAATTGGGCAATTTGTGAGCGCATCCTTGCGCGGATCGATTCAGGACCCCACGGGAGCCGCAGTCTCGGGGGCGACAGTTGAAGTCTTGAACACCTCCACCGGCGTCGCCGCAAAGACGGAGACCGATGCTGGCGGAAGGTTCGTATTTGCCTCGCTAGCCCCCGGCGGACCCTACAAGGTCTCAGTGACATCGGCCGGCTTTAGGACAGAAGATCGATCTGGAATCCACCTCGCCGTAGATCAGGTCGTCGATGTAGGCATTTCGCTACAACTTGGTGCCGCAGCGCAAAAGGTAGAGGTCAATGCTGATGCCAGCCAGTTGGAGACGGATACCGCCGCAATCGGACAGGTCATTGATAATCGCAGCGTCGACAATCTGCCGCTGAACCAGCGCAACGTGTACTCCTTAATGTTTCTTGTGCCAGGAGTTACGGGTAGTGTGACCTACCAATACAACAGCCTCAACTTTTCCGTAAACGGAGGGCGACCCGGAACCACAAACGTGCTGGTGGATGGCATTCCTGCATCGCCACCGTTGATCGTTCCCATCGGAGGTTTTGCCGTGTTCCCATCGGTGGATGCAGTGCAGGAGTTCAAGGTAGAGACAAACGCGTACTCGGCTGAATTCGGACGCAGCGGGAGTGGCATCGTCAACGTTATCTTGAAGTCCGGCACCAACCGGTTCCACGGAAGCGCGTACGACTTCGTACGCAACTCTGCATTGGATGCCAACACATACTTCGCGAACCAGAGTGGAACGCCGCTGCCTGGCTTCAAACGCAATCAGTTTGGTGGAAGCCTGAATGGACCGGTCTGGTTTCCGAAGCTCTACAACGGCAGAGATAAGACATTCTTCCTCTTCTCCTATGAAGGCCTGCGGCAGGGAACTCAAAGCGAAGTGACAACCACCGTGCCCACCGCTCTCCAGCGCACCGGAGACTTTTCGCAAACGTTCAATGCAGCGGGCGCGAAGGTCGTCATATATGACCCTTCAACGACGACATCTACTGGCTCAGGATATGTACGTCAGGCATTTGCTGGAAACAAGATAATGAAGATTGATCCTGTGGCGGCAAAGATACTGAGCTATTACCCTCTGCCGAATCAACCGGGTGCTCCTCTCACCGGCACGAACAACTACTTCGCCTCCGGTGTATCGCAGTTGAACATTGATACGATTGATAGCCGCGTCGATGAGGTCTTCAATGAGCGCAATAGGATTTTCGTAAGTTACTCGCGCCGAAATCTTTCGTCCCCGCCTGCACTGCTATTCCCCGTGGCAAACCAGGTCGCCGAAGGCGGCTCCTCTCAACCCCAGACATCCAACAGCGCGGCGATCGACTACACACGAACCGTCAGTCCAACATTTATCGTCGATATTCCCTTCGGCTTCTCGCGTACGTTCATCAACTTTGTGCCGATCAGTGCGGGCTTCAATCCATCAACACAACTAGGCTTCCCCGGTTACATCGCCTCGAACGCAGATCACTTGCTCTTTCCCGGTATCGCGCCAGCCAACTACTACACGCTCGGTGACGCGGCGCAGGGCCAAACTCGGCGCGGTGGATTTAATATCTATCTGCTCGGAATCAACAACACGAAGGTACTAGGCAAACACGTTCTGAAGTTTGGCGGAGATATACGTTTGCTCCAGGCAAACGATGTGGAGTCAGGTTCCTCAACAGGCAGCTTCACCTTCACCAATGCCATCACTCAGGGCCCCAATCCAAACGTTGCTTCTTCCACCGGCGGCAACTCCATCGCCTCTTTACTCTTGGGCGTTGGCACTGGTACCTACACCATCGACTCGAAAAACGCAGCAACCCAAAGCAGGTACTACGGAGCATATATCCAGGACGATTGGAAGGCGCTAAACCACCTGACGATCAACCTGGGTCTGCGTTATGACCTGGATATCCCGAGGACCGAGCGATACAACCGAATGGAGACGTTCGATCCCTCTGCCGCATCACCACTTGCAGGGCCAAGTGGAATAGCCGGACTGACAGGCGGCGTAGTCTTCAGCGGAGTGGGTGGCAACAGCCGCCGTCAGTATGCTCCACAGTGGGCAAACTTCGGACCGCGCTTCGGGTTCGCGTATGAACTAAACAGCAATACCGCGATACGCGGAGCCTACGGGATATATTTCGGTCCGTCGCTGCGATCTGCCGCTGCCACCATCGGAAATGAAGGCTTCAGCGCCGTGACGACCTATACGGGAAGTCCGAACGGCCTCACGCCCTCTGTCTACCTTAGCAATCCTTTTCCCACTGGAATCAATCAACCTGTCGGAAGTTCGCAGGGTCTTTCGACCGGCATAGGATCGTCCTTCGAAAATCCTCTCATCGACGATAACAAGGTTGGTTACACCGAGAACTATGACTTCGATGTGCAGCGACAACTGCCATTCAACATACTCATCGACGCTTCCTATGTCGGCAGTCATGGAGTACACCTCAATAAGTCCGGCGAATCGGATTGGAATGCGAATCAACTAACCCCGGCAGCTCTTTCGCTCGGCACCCAACTCCAGCAAAGCGTGAAGAACCCGTTCTTCGGCCTCATCACGACCGGTGCGGAGGCAAGTGCGACGATTCCCAGGAGCTACCTCGCCGCGCCATTCCCGCAATTCACAGCCGTTGACCTCTCCTATCTCACCGGTGGTTACGAGGTCTATAATTCATTTCAACTCAAGCTCATTAAGCGCCTGTCGCATGGGCTGAGCGCGCTCGTCTCCTACACCGGACAGAAGCAGATCGATGACTACTCCGGCATCCAAAACGTGGGCAACATCACAGGTGGAATCCAGAATATCTACAACCCGCTCGGGGAACGCTCAGTCTCTTCCAACAACCTTTCACGCATCCTGGTCGTCAGCGGTGTATACACCTTGCCGTTCGGCCGCGGGCAGGACTTCGGCGGCAATTGGAGCAGACCATTAGACGCATTGCTCGGTGGATGGCAGATCAACGGAATCACGACACAGCAGACAGGTTTCCCTCTATCTCCTTCGACTCAGAACACCTCGAACTCAGGAAGCAACGTTCTTAGACCGAACCTGACCGGAGTAAGCCCGGTCATAAACGGCTCTGTCCGTTCGCGTCTGAATGGATATCTAAGCAGCGCGGCATTCTCGCAACCTGCGCCCTTCACCTTTGGTGATGCACCACGAACCCTTTCAAATGTGCGCGGACCTGGTACCCACAACATCGACTTCTCTTTGTTCAAAAACTTCCATCCCGTCGAACGCGTAGCTGTGGAGTTCAGAGCCGAGGCATTCAACTTACTCAACCAGGTAGTATTCGGCACTCCCAACATGACCCTCTCTTCCGGACAGTTCGGTGTAATCACCACACAGAGCAATACTCCACGACAGATTCAACTTGCATTGAAGGCAGTCTTCTAATACGTAAAGTTTTACGCTCGCAACGTTTTCCTGAGCGACCTGCCCCAAATAGAATTCAACCGAACTCGAGGAATTGATAATGACTGATAAGCACTCTGGCAGCCTCGGCGATAAAGTCGAAAAGGGCGTACAAGGCGGAACATCGCGGAGAGATTTTCTTCAGGGCACGCTAGCGATGGCAGGAACGGCTTTGGCCTCTTCCGTCGGAGCGCCTGCCATAGCTGCCCAAACAAAACCAAAGAGGCCGAACCTGGTCTTCTTCTTCGGCGAAGGCCAACGTGCGGACGCGCTATCCATCTCCGGTAACAAAATATTGAAGACACCCAATCACGATCGAATCGGTCGCGAAGGAGTTCACTTCAAAAATGCATTTTGCACGAACGCCCTCTGCGCGCCCGCCCGCGCGACGACACTGACAGGTATGTACTCGCGCTCGACAGGAGCTTTATCAAACGAACACCTGCGCGTCCCACTGCCAGCCGACATTCCAATCTTCACCGATCTCCTGCGCGAGCAAGGCTATGAGGTGGCAATCCTTGGCAAAGTACACGTGCGCAACGGTGTCGAAGAACGCAAATGGGACTACTACTTCGGACACAACAATCCCGGCAACGACTACGCGAATCCTTTCTTCAAAGAAGGAAGAAAGGGGGAGGTTGGCCCGGAAAAGCGCTACAGCAACGTCTATCCCGACGATCTGACCGTCGACCGCGCACTCGCATGGCTCGATGAGGACAGAGGCGATAAACCCTTCTGCCTTCTCGTATGGTTCGTTGCGCCGCATGAACCCTTCTTCCGTCCCCGCCGGCATCTCGATCTATACAATGGACTTCCAATTCCCAAACCTGCAACCTTCGATGACGATCTGAAGGGCTACCCAGGCAAGCCCCCGAGCTTCGGAGCAGGCACAAACAAGATAGGAACAACCAGTACCCATGTTGCGGTCGGATCGCTGGAGGGTTTGACGAAGGACTACTACGCCGGTCTGGTCGCCGTGGACGAGAACATTGGCCGAGTATTCAGCTATCTGGAGAAGAAAAATATCCTGGACGACACGGCGATCGTACAAGGCTCCGATCACGGATACTTCCTCGGCGAGTGGAGGCTCTTCGACAAGCGTCTGATGCATGAACCATCCATTCGTGTGCCGCTGCAAATTCGATATCCAAAGCGCATTCCAGCTGGGACAGTACGAGAGGAGATGGTCCTCGACATCGATCTTGCCCCTACCTTCCTTGATCTCGCCGGCATTCCCATCCCGGCGCATATGCAGGGAAAGAGTGTCATTCCATTGGCGAAGAAGGCAGATCCGAACTTTCGCCAGGAGTGGCTCTATGAGTACTACGAGTATCCCAATCCAGAGAATGTAGCCGTGCATCGAGGTATTCGGACGGACCGCTACAAGCTCATACACTATTACAAAGACGAGCCGGAAGCCTTTGAGCTCTATGATCTGCAATCCGACCCTCAGGAGACCCAAAATCTCTACGGGCGACCAGAGCATGCAGCCCTGCAACAACATCTCCAGGAGCGCCTCGCGGTGTTACAAGCGGGAGTGCCGGAGCGCAGGGAAGCCGAAGGCGCGAAGGCGTCATGACAAGAAGCTCCCGAGATCGAAACAATTGTCGACACAAAATGAAAATGGCAGCCAGTTTGGCTGCCTTCAACTTCATTGATCCCAACAATGTCTTGGTGTAAATGGCTCCTGAGGTAGGACTCGAACCTACAACCCTTCGGTTGACAGGGGCATTTTCGGGTTTGTAGCAGCTTGCAATGCGTTGCATTTTCGTTGATTCTAATAGACTTAGAAGACTTGCGACCGCAGCGTATTGCAGTGAACCGCATAGATTCTCAATTTGAACAGCCATCAAAACAGCCACCACTACCCACCTTCGGTGTCATTATTAAGGAACAGGATGTTGAAGGTGAGGGCCCCGTGGCAAACGCATCGAGCAAGAAACCGAAGCCGATTAAAGGAGTATACGAGCATCCCGTCGATAGCGGAATTTGGTGGATCAACTACTACGTAGAAGGTCGAAGACACCGCGAAAAAGTTGGCCGCCGCTCCGATGCGGTCACGCTGTATCAGAAGCGGAAAACCGATGCCCGCATGGGAGCCAAGTCGCCCGAGATACGGCCACGACGGGCCGTCCTCTTTGAGGAAATTGCCGAAGACGCTCTCGTCTACTCCAAAGAGCATAAGGCGTCGTACCCTGGCGACCGCTCCACCATCGGAAAGTTGCTTCCCGTCTTCGGGAAGACACCGGTAACGGAAATCTCCCCACAATCGATCAAAGCCTATCTTGATACGCGGGACGACCTGACCAAGACAACGATCAACCGGTATCGCGGGACGATGTCGATGATCTTTCAGGAGGCGATCCGCAACGGAAAGGTGGAGCAAAATCCAGCTCGCCTCGTTCGCCTGCACCGCGAAGACAACGTTCGGGTACGCTTCGTCACATACGAAGAAGAGGCTTTGATTCGGCGCATCGTTCGCGAGCGATGCCCTATTCACGAGTCTGAACTCACATTGGCTCTTGAAACCGGAATGCGTCGAGGCGAGCAGTATTCTTTGGAGTGGGACCGCGTGGACTTGGAGCGTCGCCAGTTGCTCCTACTAAGGACGAAGAACGGGACGGCTCGGGTCGTGATTCTCACAGCCTCTGCGGTGAAAGCTCTTGAAGAGCTGCGGACAAGGCGCAATCCTGACTCTAAGCAGGTTTGCCTCACCCGATACGGTGAGCCGATGATTTCTCCGCGAGCGTGGTTTGAACTTGTGATGGAAGAAGCCATCAAGAAGAATCCGGCTCTGCACGATGTGACCTGGCACATTTTCCGGCACACATACATCTCTCGCTTGGTGATGGCCGGAGTTGATCTGCGGACTGTACAAGAGTTGGCGGGCCATAAAGACATCAAAATGACAACCCGGTACGCTCACCTTGCTCCCTCTCACAAACTCGCCGCTGTTGATCGACTTGCTGAGTATAGGAAGATGCAAGAATCGGGCGAAACTGCTCAAGCAGAAGTCTGATGGAGCCACGATTTGGCACCTTTGGCTGTGTTCGCACGACATTGAGGTGTTTCGGCGTGGACGATGCATTTGCCCATAGCGCGACATTGCACCGGGTTACATCAAATCAATGACTGGGTTACGGTATGAATGCACGGAATGTCGATTTGCTTTCGCTCGGCCAGACCGAGAGCTTAGTGACACAGCTCTGGGTTGCTGAGCGAAGACTAGAGTTGATCAGGCAGCGGGAATGCCATGTTAACGATAGCCTGATATTTAAAGGAGCCAATGTGGACAGTGGACGTCTAAAACTCTTGGCGTTGAACATCTCGATACTTTCGTGTCTTCAGGTTGCTGCTCCAATTCTTCTTATCGCGCAGACCGCCACGATCCACGTTCGCGTCGTCGATGGGCGCACTGGGCATTCCATATCCGGAATGAACCTGGCATTCGTGGACTACCATACCGATCAAAAAGGAGGACAGCAGGACGACCTAAACGGGAGGAAGTCCGTTACAGCCTCTGCGGATGGCGACTCGTACATTTCGAATCCCGATGCTCATGGAGTCCTCGTCTTCAACGGGATGGGTAGAAATGGATTCTGACGCCTTGCTCTAAGCAAAGGTTTTACGATAGCAACACGCGGACTTACGGAAATGACTATCTCTATCCGGTTTCTACCATCGTGAACTCGGGCTTCGTGGCCAAGAACAATTGCAGCAAAGTAAGCGCTGCGGCAAAGTCTGGAGAACTCGTTATCTTTATTCGCCCTACAACTTGGTGGGAAAGGTTTGTTTCAGGTATGAAGTCATGAAACGATCGCACTGCTAATCATTAATAATGCTGATACACGCGTTTCCCAGAAGTTGAAGCTCACTGCCGAGAGACCGACCTAGCGGGGTGACAGGAGGCATTCATGACAGACGAAAAGTCACCAGACGAGGAAATCGAACAAGCCATCAAGAAGTCGGTTGAAAAAGTCGAACAGCTTGCTCTGACCATCAGGGATACACCGTCGGCGACGATGATGTCTGGTACCGCAATCTCTTGTTAGGTATTCTCAACTCGGCCTTGCTTGACTTCCGTTATCTTCAAATTGGCAACAAGCAACACTCTCCCTATCTAGCGGCTTGGAGCTGTCGCAATTTGCTTGAGTTGAAAGTCATCACAACCTACGTGCTCGCGTCAGCAGACAATGCCAAGACTTTCAAGAATGATTTTGTCGTCGATGCGAAGGAGTTTTACGAGGCCATCAGCAAGAGACACAGGGCTACGCATCCGAAACTCATTGCGGCGTGGCAGGCTGGCATGCAGGAGTTTGAAGGCGATGAGCGGCGCGCCTTGGAGGCCGGACTGCAACGAGAGATCGAGCGTGGTCCGCAGACCCAGGAAACCGATGAGGAGACCGAAGCGTACAGGAAACTGATGGACGAATTCGGAATCAGTCCGAAGTCGAAGCCCATGCGGTCTGGCGAAATCGCTAAATTGATATCCCAGAACGAGGAATTCGACCCGATGTTCAAGGTGTGCTCCAAAATGATGCACAGAACCGCTCTATCGATTGCTGCGAGCACAACGAAGGGTTCGCTGGACGAGGTCATTCCGCTGCTGGCATCGACGGGAACAGGCGAATTCCTCGCTATCTACGACTTGATCGATCAGCACTTCCGGGCTCGCGGTGTGCAACTACCGTAACTGCGTGACTGCACCTCCGCTACGCATCCTGTCTGGCCTTTGCACTTCCATTGAGATGATGCGAATAAGAGAGTCGTTCCCAACGCGGTATTTTTGCTCCGGAAGAAAGCGACAGGTGCCTCGGCATCCGGGCCTCCGAAGATAAATCCAGGAACTCGTAGAGTTGGCCCTGCGTAGAAATGGACCGGAAAGCAGGATCTGATCCGGCAAACCTAGATTGGGCATAAAGTCTTTATCCGAAGAACACGCGGGGACAGAGCGGCAGCTACTAATTGGAGTTCCGGCCCCAACCAAGGGCAGGCGCATCGGGAGGTGAGCCTAGGCGTCAGCTCACAATCCGTTCAGGATGATCGCAACGGGCGTATTTCCGCAGTTCTGCGACGGGGATCAAAACACGTCCGCCAATTCGCCTTGTTGGCAAACGTTTCGAGGCAACAAGGTAATCCAGCCCACGCTGGCTGATGGATAGAAGCTGTGCAGCCTCTTCGCGGCTCACGAGGATTTTGTCTTCGGGTGCAACCATCACCCGCTGCGGTTGCTTTCTACGGCCTGGTTCGAAGACAAGGGCATCCGATTCCTGTGTGGACCCCGGCAATCTACCTCTGGTGAATTCAACGACATTCTTTCCTGCCATGGCCAAGTTCCCCTTTGATGTTCTGACTGCTCACTACTGACCCGGCCCGCATTCGACCGCATTCATCCGTCGCCTGGCACTTCACAGGCCCAATCCAAACCCCATACTGATTTCAGGCTCCTGATGCAGAGCCGGCACACTCTTTGCCGGTATCTTCGGAATACTCTGCTCGGGCTTATAGGCGCTCTGGTGCGAAACATCATGCCCTAATGCCTGTGGCAACTTTTCCCGGTTGTCCGTAAATATCTGCGTGTCGAATTGGCCACGCGAGATCGAGACATATGCCATGCGACTATTGAGCAGATCCTTTGCAGCAAGCTCCGTATCTACGTTGACCAAAACACACTCCGCCGTCTGGCCTTGGCTTGAATAGCTCGTGACGGCATACCCATGATCGATATGCGGATGCTGTTGCGGATTGAATTCGACTTTGCGCTCATCATCCAACCGTAACCGCATCATCCCCTCCCGCCCGATGCTCTCGACAGTCCCCAAGTCACGGTTGGCAATCTTCAGTTCCTGGCTGGGCGCGGTGAACTGGATGCGATCTCCTACGGAGAACCTCTTCTCGTCCTCTCGGTATACGGAGACTCCAACCTGGCGGCGTGGATCATAGGTGGTCTGCTCTCCGTTTCGACGCACCACCGTCAAAATGTTCATCTGACCGTTCACAGCAAGGACGCGGGAGTATTCGCCTTTCTCGATGCCGGTCTCCTTGGATGTGCGCGAGTACCGTAAGATGTCATCGGCCTGGTACTGCTGGGCCCAACTGCGGTCCGCGCCGGTCATCTCCTGGCGCGGAACAAGCGTCCGTAAGGAATGCTCTTGTTTGCTCACAAGTCCACGCGATTGCAGCTCATCATGTATGCGCTGATTGATCTCCCTGCGGGAACGATTGTCCGGCGAAACGACGAGTGTGCCGCTAGGTGACTTGGCATACTCCCGCGCAATAGCCGCAATGCGTTCCTCGTGTCCCTTTACCTGATGCACACGGCCCTGCTGGTCAAGGCTTTCGACTGCGGCTCTAACCTGGCCGCTCGCCAACTGTTCGACGACCTGCTTCAACTCTGGGTCGCGCTGCCGAACGATGTCATTCAACGTCGCCGTTCGCATCCCCGCTTCCTGCAATTGTGCGAACGGACGACCTGCTTCGACGGCCTCATGCTGGCGACTATCTCCCACCAAGAGCACCCGATCATTCCGATGAAGACGTTCGATGAATTCGTGCATCTGGCGCGTGGAGGCAAGCGAGGACTCATCGAGTACATACAGGCGCTTCTCTCCAGTCTCGGGCTGCGTCCCTTTCGCAAGGTGACGCTGGAGAGTTGAGGTCTCCATGCCCGCCTCAGCCAACTTGTGTGCCGCGCGAGATGTCGGCGCGAATCCTTCGACCTTGTACCCCTGCGCTTCGGCGCCTTTACGGACGACGGCGAGGGTCGTCGTCTTACCTGCCCCGGCGACACCATCCAAGCCCACGATCTTCTCGCGACTCAGGAATATTTCATCGACCGCTTGGCGTTGTGAACGGTTCAATTCAGGATGGCGATCTTCTGTCCAGATTCGCAACTGCGGCGATACCAGTATTGGGTCGTCGTAGCCGCGCTGATTGCCGCGCTGCATGTGACCGACGGTCTCCCGCTCTATCCGCATCATCTCGGCAGTCGTATACAGCGGCGCTGCGCGGCCATCCGTCCGCTCAATCGCTCGGAACTCACCTTTCGCCACTCGCTGCTCGAACTCCTTTCGCACCTGGCTGTAGGAAGCGTGGCCCATGCTGCGGTCTATCGCCGCTTGCAGGATCGCACGCTCGTCCTGAACAGCAGAGCGTTCAAAGACGTGATTGCGTGAATACGTCACCGACTGTTGCGCCGTCTTTTCCGGTTGCACTTCATGGCGGGGCTCCCGTGCCATTGCAACGACACGATCTGCTTGATGGCCGAACCTCGCTGCAAGTTCACGGTGCTGCTTCAAGACTTCTTCGGGTGAATGAATCTCCTTGCTGTCGCGTGTGCGGTGAGCGGCTACTTGTGCCGCGCCCGCGCCCTCTCTTCCAATTTCCTGTAGGTGTTCTTTGATCTGCACACGACGTGGACTAGATGCTTCCAAATACTCCTGCGAAAAGCCCTTGATCTCAGGCTGCCCATGCTTGCCGCGTTCAATCTCGTAGCCAAGGCCCTGCAACTTCATTGCAAGCTCGGATCGGTATACGGTTGTCGCATACTGTTGCGACTGGAAGAGACTGCGCTCTTGCAATGCGCGCGTCTGTCCATTGTCTCGCTCAGTCACATTGAAGACGACTGCGTGAGTATGAAGCTGCGGCGCAGCATAGCCGTCTATAGGACGAGCAGTGTCATGCTCAAAGGTAGCAGCGATAAACTTGCCCGTCGTCTCTGGTGCATGAACATTGCCAATACGAGCCTGTGTGTACCGCTCCAACTCTTGCAACGCGACGCGAACACTTTCACGATGCGCCTCACGTAAACGATCATCGCCACCCACAAGGGCTGTTAGCGAGACAGACTTGGGTGCGGAAAACGTTGCATCCCATCCTGCACGGTGTTCTGAACTGGTGATTTGCTTGCCGTACTGATTCTCGTAGGTTCTGGCGGGCTGATGCTTAACGAGCTGCACATCGTTCGCTGGATGCCGACCTTCGCTCAAGCAAGCAAACTCCTCAGCGCCTACATTGCCACCTAAGCCCCACTCCTTCGCGAGACTCCCTTGCCACTCGCTATGCCCTTGCTGATCGCGGCTCCAGTAGTTCTGTCGTTCAGACGTGAACTCGCGCGCGTGATACGTCCTTGCTTGTCCAGCAGACAGCGATTTAGAGATCGTCAACATATCTTGGCCCGCGAGACAGCAGATAGTTACTGTCTTGATCCACATCGTAGCCGAGATTTGTGGATAAGTGGGTTGTTATTGCCGAAATAGTTTCGGCTCATGATGGACGAAACACCTATGGATATTGGTTATTCCTGTCTTAAGCAAGTCTATTAGCGGGTTAGTTGACACGAGATCTGAGTGGTACTTACTCGACCAATGCAAGAGTTATAGTTGGCACAATGGAGGCTCGATATGCTGCTTGAAAGTAGTCTCAAACAACACTTTCCTTGTAAGTTCTAATTGGTGTATTCCATGCTCACGACGCGGACATTCAGCCCCTCAAATAGCTCTCCTCAAGTAGCCCTTTGAGGCGAGTTGAAGAGAGATTAACGTGAAGGCTTTCCACGCGGCTTAGAGTTGAGCGAAGAGATGCAGGTTGCTACGCGATTCGATCTGGAATGTACAGAGACATCGGAAGTCTCTTCGTCAATCGATCCATTTCGATTCATCCCACGGTTCTGATTGCGAATGCGGAGCATCAGATGCAGACAATCCGGGGAAGATAGTACGTCGCTGAGACTTTGGTTTTGGGGAGTGCGAAGGGGGTGGAGTAGCGAGTTGCCGTGCAGTAGAAACCTCGCCGCGAACTTGAGTCGATGCAGGTCGATCACTCCCACGAAGCGTTTCTGGATTTGGTAACTTCTTAAGACCGAATCTGCGACTGATTGCAGGCCCAAAACTCGGCCACTCAAGCTCGGTCTTCTGCTTACAAGTCCAGTGGGCAATTCGCAACCGAATTCGAGCAACAATCCCATCTCGATTCTCGGTCCAATCCCTTCCATAATTCGATGACCATTCGGGCTTCGTAACCGCGCGTCGAAGCTGTCTCCATTCGTACCCGATGTCCCCTCTCATCACGAACCCCAAATAGGCGACGAGCAGCCAGGCAGCGACGGCATAGAGGAGCGGTTCATTGACGAGTCGGCGGAAACTTTCGCCGTCATAAAAATCTTCACGCAGGAGCTTTTCGACCTCGGTGGAATCGACGCTTTCCACTCCGGTTCTTTCTATGCCCGTCCATCCTTGTCCAAAAGCAAAAGACGAGAGTTCCAAAGGGAGTTCACTCTCGCTTCCCTCGGTGACATCGGGGGCGAACAGCCACTGTCTCTTACGCCCGGCAGCCGTCTCCATAAGCCATCGGATTTGAGTCTTGGCATCAGGCTCATTTGCGTGTTCGGAACTGTCCCAATATGCGATCAGATAATACCGTTGTAGTGGCGGAACTTCCCACCGCAACCAAGCCCAGAAGCCGAGTAATGGGAGGCATGGAAGGAGTGCCAGGATCAGCGCGATCCGCCAGGGAAATGCAAACCGAATGCGGGAGACTTTCATTACGGCTTGTCCGTGGCTTTGGGACTGTTCCGGCGACGCCTCTGCGCCATGTAATCCTGCGCCCTTTGCTCCTTAATGGAGTCCGAATAGGCAGACATCTTGCGTAAGTCATCGGTTGTCAGTGGACCTTCTGATGCTCTCGCAAACAGATTCAGCATGAGCGAGCGCATCCCCATAATCTCCGCCAGCAAGATCGGATCGGTCTGCCCCTCTGCACCAGCACTCGCAAGGGCGTGCGCAAGCGCCGCCTCGCGTAGCCATTCCGCCACCTTCTTACCGGCGTCGGCGGCTGCTGCCTCAACCTCACCGAACTCCGCGTCGGTAAGGCGCGTGGCAATGGATCTGGCACGGGACGTCTCGTTTATCGGGACCGGAGATGCCGACGGCGTAGCAGTTTCTCGCGGCTTGTCGTTACCGGAGGCCATTCGATTTGCCACCTAGAACGGGTAGTCCCTTGATACGCTTGGATGCTTCCACGGCGTTACCGGTTTCTGCTAACCGTCGCCGCTTATACGAATGTTGTCGACCGTCACCTACGTTTACAGCCGGAAACGCAAAAACTCAAGTAATTGAAAGCAAACACGTTATCAATCGTGAACTTTGGGTAGCTTTGCAGTTCCCTATTGGGGATGACGTGTCAGCTTATACCCGCTGCGAAGCAGCGTGATCTTATGCTGTTGGACGTTACGGGCATGCCCAACGACGGATCGGGCTACAAAGCGGGCGGGTCCGGCACAGCAAATGTGCAATTACTGGACGATACGGGCGCGGGTGCAACTCGTCGGGTGGAGCGAAAAGGCGCTCTGGAACCACGCAAGAGCACAGCACGCGGACGTGAAGAATATGCGGGAGCTTCCCTTGCACGCCGTTTTGTAGAATTGACGAGGGGAAGCGTGCGCATATTCTTACAACGCTCCGTAGATCGCTTCCAATCATGACAACTTTGCTCGTAGGATACGATTCCGCGTGGACCCCATCCAATTCTGGCGCACTTGTCGGGGTGCTCCACCTCGATTGTGGCAAGTTTCACGAACTTGGTTTACCCCAAATCGTGAACTACCAAGAGGCTGAACAGGTCATTCTCAAGTGGCAAACCGAGCATCTACTCGTGGCAACGATCATATCGCTCGATCAACCAACCATCGTAAAGACTGCTGCGGGTCAGCGGCCTGTCGAGAACATCGTTGGATCGCCGGTCGGGCTCCGGTACGGTGGGATGCAGCCAGCCAACACCTGCAGAAATGAGATGTTCGGCGCGCATGCCCCCGTATGGAAGTTTCTGACACGGTTTGGTGGAGCAGCAGATCCACTGAAGCCAATCACAGGAACTTGTGTGTTCGAGACATACCCGGCATTAACAATGATTGCGCTCGACTGGATGTTGCCGGATTCACGAGCCACGGGTCGCCTACCGAAATACAACCCCCCAGCGGAAAAGGAAATTTATTATCTCGGATTGGCGACACGTTTGCGAGTCGGCGTCGAACGTATTCCGTGACTGGGGACTCATCGACATCGTTCGGTGGATCAACCAAGCCGCCCGAAATACTTCTCCGCGCAAGCGTGATCAGGACTGCCTGGATGCTTGCCTGTGTCTGCTCGTGGCCCTTTATTTGGGAGCGCAAGGACTGTCTAATTGTAGGAGACTACGAAACCGGTTATATAGTCGTCCCATATGGTGCCGGCCTTCATGCCGAACTTCATAGAAGATGCGAGCAGACAGACCGAGTCCCGTCAAAATGGGTACGAGCTTTTAAAGCAGAATAGGCATCGAGGGCCCATCGGGTGGGCAAAAATGATCGCTTCTGCCACGCAGGAGTGACGCCCAGGGCGGGAAGACGGGCGTGCAGAAGGGGAAAGATGCAGGAAGGGGGAACGTCTTCCTGCCGCGCCACCGGCGAGCGAGGGCCGGGGCGGGATGAGGGTGGATACAGTCTAGCTGGAACCGCTCTCCGGCCGAATTCGCGTTAACAGGGAAAAATACAGGGAGTTTTGGGGCTTTGTGGTGAGGCTAATTGAACGCGCAGCGGCTGTATTGGCTTGAGTGACAGGGGCTTACTCGTTACCACGCATTAGCAGTAGTACAAATAACAGGGAATTAATTCATAGGTATCAGGGAATCAAATGTAGCGAGCTGGGAAGGTTGAGCGGTTCTCTGATACTGAAGCCAGCACCACCCTATTCTTCGTCATGGGACACCAACGGCCGCGTTACTGTCGAAACCCGCTAATTTGTGAGTCGCTTACCGAGCGTTCTTCGAGTCCGTCGGAAGGCATGTTCTCGGACAAGAGGCACCAGTGTTCTTGCGCGAAGCCTAATAGGCATCGAATGGTCGATGAGTGCGTTGGCGATTTGCACTAGAGATTTGGCACTCATCGACACGATGGAGGCGACTCGTAGTTGCTGAGAACGCCTATGGAAATCACAGTATTGGTAATAAGGAGCCAGCTTCTATCGCTGCAATTCCCCACAAGCGTCGGAAAACCTCCTTTTTCACGAACGAACAGAGTGCTAGGCTGGAGCGATGCAGGGAACGGGCGCGGACCACCCTCAAATTTCGTTAGCCTATCTGCCACCGACGACACGGCAGACGTGGATAGCACTCGCCGGGGCAGGGGTTTTGCTCCTCGGATTGGCAGTTCTGAGTCCCTTCGCGGCTAGACCGCTGCCCAAGGTTAATGGCTTCATTACAGCCTTCGATGCGGTTATCTCTGTCACCGACCTCATTACCGCTAGCCTTCTTTTGGCGCATTTCTCGATCACTCGTTCGAAAGCTCTTCAGGCGCTGGCATGCGGATACCTCTTTTCAGCGGCGATTGTCGTCGTACACGGTCTGACCTTTCCGGGCGTCATTTCGCCGACAGGAAATCTCGGCGGAAGTCTTCACACCAATTTCAGAATTTATCTGTTGTGGCATCTTGGTCTTCCCATGGCCTTGTTTGCCTATCTATGGCTCAGGGATAAAGGACACACGAAGGCAGGCGCGCCTACCCAAACAGAGATCGTTGCTACCGTTGGAGTCGTGGGATTATTGGCTCTGGTTAGTTGCATCACGTGGCTGGCCTTACTGCCGCCAATAGATCCGGTCGAAGGGAGGTGGCTCACTGCGATCATCATATTCATATGCGCTGCTGCGCTTTCCCTGTTGTGGGTCTTCAGGCGCTCGGCACTTGATCAATGGCTCATGGTTGTTATGCTCGCCATGGTCGTCGAACTGGTGATCACGGCGCTGATCGGCGGTCGCGGGCCGACCGGCGCCTCTCTTGGCTTTTACACTGGCCGCCTGTTTTCCGTCGTCACCTCAACAGTCGTTTTGATCGCTCTACTCGCAGAAACATCCAGACTATACGCCGGCGTTGCACGCGCCAATATGCTGGCAGGCCTCGTCAAGGCGTCTCGGGCTTTGTCCAGCGAGATCGCGTTGTCTACGCTAATTGAGCAGCTGATGAAGATCTCCATCGAAAACTCCGGCGCGGATCGCGGCCTTTTGATACTCCGGATAGGCGATGAATACATCGGACAGGCCGAGGCGCGAGTGACGGGCGATCAGGTTAAGGTCGTACTGCGCCAGGAGCCGCTCAGCAACATTGCATGTCCCGAATCCCTCGTCCGCCATGTCATCCGCACACAAGAACGCGTCATTCTCGACGATGCATCCCAACCCAACCTGTTCTCCGGCGATGACCATCTGCGCGATCGGAAATCGAAATCAATTCTCTGCCTTCCGCTGATTAAGCAGCGCGAATTGACCGGGATACTACTGCTCGAAAATGCGCTGTCTTCACACGTGTTTCTACCGTCTCGTATCGCGGTCTTGGAACTACTGGTGGAACAAGCAGCAATCTCGTTGGAGAATGCCGCCCGCTATACCGATCTGCAACTCCAGGTTGGGCTGCTGCAGCATCTGCCTATATCCACCTGGACGCTTAAGCCTGATGGGACACCGGATTTTGCGAATCAAGTCTGGCTTGAATTCTCTGGTCAGAGCCTTGACTTCGTCCAGTCGCATCCCGAGGCCTGGATGACCGCGGTCCACCCTGAAGATCGTGAGATGGCAGCCAGGAGCTTTTGGGAGGGCGTGCATTTGGGACAGGGTTTCGCGTTCGAAACCAGGTCTCTCCGCGCTCAGGATAGAACCTATCGCTGGCACTTCCAGCAAGCCGTAGTCTTGCGCGATGCAGAAGGAAAAGTCGTCAAATTCGTCGGTATGACGACCGATATCGACGACCAGAAGCGTACCAAAGAGGCCCTACGCCAGGCGCAGGACGATCTTGCACATATTAATCGGGTCACAACGATGGGAGAGTTAGCGGCATCACTTGCTCATGAAATCAGTCAACCGATTAGTGGCGCAATAACCAACGCCAAAGTTTGTCTGCGAAAACTCAGGAACGGCCAACCCGATCTAGATGAGGTGCTCGCGGCTGTCACCAGAATTGTAAGAGATACACAACGGGCTGCCGACATCGTTGACAGGATCCGCTCACAATTCGAAAAGGGGGTTATGGATCGAGAGGTTATTGATGTAAACGAGATCAATCGAGAAACTATCGCCCTCCTGCGCGACGAGGCCGTCCGACACAACATATCGGTCCGGACGGAACTGGCCGACGGTCTTCCTTCGATCGTCGGCGACCGCGTGCAGTTGCAGCAGGTAGTGATGAATCTGATAGTCAACAGCATCGACGCGATGAAGGATATCGATGGGGTGCGAGTGATGGTCATTAAGTCGCAGCGAACTGAAGACGAGCAGATCCTCGTTTCGGTCAGTGATACCGGCATAGGGCTTCCGCCGCAGTTCTTGGAACAGATCTTCAATCCGTTCTTTACGACGAAAGCTCATGGCACCGGCATGGGGCTTCGCATCAGCCGGTCAATCATTGAGTCTCATGGCGGGCGCTTGTGGGCGGTCGGTTCTGCAGGGCAGGGCGCGACCTTTCATTTCCATCTGCCCACCAGTTCTTCGGGTATCGATTCAAGGGTGTTCGCGACTGATTAGCAACGCCGAATTCTCTTTTTTTATTGATCAGTCCACAGAAGTTCCCTGGAAGTAGCCTTGCCTTGCCATTTGGATCGCGATAAAGCTCACAAAACAACGGAAAGAAAACGATTCACCTCAGCAGGCCGACTCGGAGTACGGCGCTCTTTGTAGATCTTGCAAAATCGAATTTTCGGCGACGACCGTTCTCAGCTATCGCCAACAGGGCAATGCGCGCATTGATTCCTGGGCCGAGAGCCTTGTGGTTTCCAGATCGATCGCGAATAGTCCGGCGCTATCTGGTTCGGGCTAATCCAAACGCCAGTTCGTCGTTCACATACGGGTTTCAGGGCCCCCAGTAGCCCCAGTAGCCCCGTTGCCCCGAACCGTGGGCCGTTGTCTCTCCTGATTCGTGCTGGTACTCCGTACTCTCTGATGGCTGCTTCGCAGATCGGTATCGAAGTATCAACATGGAATGAACTGATACCTAAGTATTATCGACATCGACACTATTCCTAGTGCATCGTATTGTCATTGTGCATTCGGAGTCTGCCTCGTTTGACATCCAGAGCGTCGCGAGGAAACACATGAACAATAAACGCTCACTCGTATCAGTGGTCGATGACGACGAATCTATACGAGAGTCGTTACCTGAGTTGCTGAGAGAATTTGGCTTTACCGCCCAGACCTTCTCGTCGGCAGAAGAGTTTTTTGAGTCCGACTGTGTCGATCAAACAGATTGCCTTATCCTGGATATTGCTATGCCCGGCATGTCCGGACCCGAGCTTTTCGGACAATTGACAATTTGCCAAAAAGAGATTCCGATCATCTTTATCACCGGTCAAATAGACGAGGCGATCCGTTCTCGAATGCTCAAACTGGGAGCTGTGGAATGCTTGTTTAAACCCTTCAGCGACTTGGATCTGCAGAAAGCCGTTAATGAAGCACTTCGGTCCAACTGATTAATGCAAGACGGGGTTCGATCCATTCTCAGCGTATCTATGATGCACATGTAAATGAGCCATCAATCGAGGTCAACCCTATGACATACCCCACGCCAATAGTGTTTGTTGTCGATGACGATATCTCTGTGCGTGAGTCGCTGGAGTCGCTAATCCGTTGCGAGGGTTGGGAGCCGGAGACATTCGCCTCTGCACGGGAGTTTCTTGCTCGCCCACGCACTCTGGTTCCGTGCTGTCTAATACTTGATGTTGGTCTTCCCGATCTTAACGGTCTCGACTTGCAGAAGTGCATCGCTTCTGACCGGAGAGACATGCCGATCATATTCATCACGGGCCACGGAGACGTGCCCATGACGGTCAAGGCCATGAAAGCAGGAGCTATCGAGTTTTTGATAAAGCCGTTCGGTGACGAAGCACTACTGAGCGCAATCCGGCAATCTATCGAGCGCAGCCAAGTTATGCTTCGTCGTGAAGCGGAAACGGGGACGCTTCGACATTGCTACACCTCGCTTTCGCCCCGCGAAAGAGAAGTCCTCGTACTGGTTGTTGCGGGACTTTCTAATAAGCAGGTCGGCGCAGAATTGGGTATCAGCGAGATCACCGTTAAGGCTCACCGAGGTAGAGTGATGCAAAAGATGGAAGCCGATTCACTCCCCGACCTGGTAAAGATAGCGACAAGACTCCGATTGACGCCTGCTTATAGAGCCTGACACCTCGCTAAGATTGATCGCCGCTCGTCCATCGCCTGACTCGGCCTTACACCGCTGAGCCGTCGCCGCACCAACTGCACTTGTGCGACCGTCGATTGGCGAAATCAGGCCGAGTCACTCATTGAACCTTCCCTCAGCCACCCGCATCAATCGGTCCCGTCACACCTGGCGTCGTTCTCTCTAGTTCGCACGGCATTCGACTAAGAAATCAAATGCCGACGATTCATATGGGTAATCGGACGCCCTTTATAAATTCCTTGACTTAGATACAAAATGAAGTCACTCGACAAACGTTCGTCTTGCTCGATTCATCAAGACCTACGAAGTCCTCTTTTCTGTTCTGTCGTAAATCTGTCGTGAATACGTCGTATCGCATCGACGACCAGTGCTGGTTCGTCGTGCTGAATCATGTGATTGCTATTCTGTGCCACGATTAGAACGCTGTCGGTTGAAAGCGAAGCAAGCTGCTTCTGTCCTTCACTCCAATTTTGCTCTAAAACGGCAAATGGCCCTGGAAACGGCAATCCGTGCGTTATTACGATGAGCGGCAATGATCCCAGGCTCCCGACTCCTTCCGAGACCCTCATTTCTGATGGGACCCGATCCAAAGATGCTAACTCGTCGCACAACGCTGCGTACTCCGAAGGCTTCTTGAGCCAGAATCCGAACTGATCTAGGGAAACCCAAACGCTCAAAAAGCGTAGCAACCCAAATTGAGCGGCCACTCCGACGAGTCGATTTAGCATTCTCGCTTTTGAATAAGAGGAAAGAACATCTTCCCGAAAGACTGAGGATGTCTCCGGCGTATCTACGAGTACAAGGCCCGCCACCTCGCTGGGATATTCTCGAAGATAGTGACGAACGATGAGCCCACCATATGAGTGTGCGACGAAGATATATGGCGCTTCAACTTCACCGTTCAAGACCGACGAGGAATTGTTACAGCTGGCTGCTGTTCAGGAGAAACGTTATAAGAAGGTGGTAAGGGATTTAACGAACACAGAATGAATCGGCAGCCGTGCTCTGGAGTTGTTGCCTCCGCCAAAAAGATAGACACGTTCCCGTTAATCTCCACCTTACCGGACCGAAGAGAGAAAAGGATGCAGGATCATTTGTAGTTGACCGATGTCAACGTCGGCAACGGATTTTCCGGAGCGACGTGCGACAACTGCAGTGTCGCCGGCAGCGGATCGAGAGCGGGATGTGCCGTGTATGCGAAAGGCGATCGAGGTAATTGAAAATCGTCACCAGACCGTTGTGCAGTCTATACACGAAAGTCTTGCGAGGACTCGATCAGTCTCCGTTCGCGCCCAACGGGAGGCCTGCGGAGCTTCTCCAAGATAGTCGATGCGTTTGATATAACCAGGCGCTGACCCTTGTATTTGTTGCAAGGAAGAGTCGGTTAGTATCAGTCTCCGAATCTTGTTTCTAAGAGAGCTATCTCGTAGTAGACCGCGCACTATCGCCCGAGAAGTTGATGTTTCACGGAGATCAGAAATTGATGAGCCATCGAGACTGCCGTTGCACCATCTCCCGCTGCTGCAGCACACCTTTTCGTAGAGTTATGGCGGACGTCTCCTGCAGCAAACAGCCCTGGAATGCTTGATTCCATGAAGAGTGGTGCTCGACCATCTGTCCACATCTCCGCTGACAGGCTCGACCGGTCGAGATCCGGGCCCGTGAGAATGTAGCCCGCCGGGTCGCAATGCAGCACCCCAGGCTTTGCCCAGTCGAGGCGAGGCTTGCCTCCAATACAAACGAAGACGCTATGCGTCTCGATGGATGCAGTGTTGCCAGCTTCATCGCGATACGTAATTCTCTCCAGCGCATCATCCCCTTCGAGCTTAGTTAACGTGGTCCTCGTCAGCACCGTAATCGACGTGGTGTTTTCAATGCGCTCCAGCAGGTACGTCGAAAGCGTGTTCTTCAGGCACTCCCCTCGGACAAGCATCGTCACCCGCGTCTGCCGCGCGAAGTTCAACGCAGCCTGCCCAGCAGAGTTCCCACCGCCCACAATCACTACATGCCCCTTGCAGATATCAGCTTCGCTCGAGCCGGCACCGTAGTAGAGACCGCGATTCAAAAAATAATCCTCTCGTTCAAGCCCAAGTCGTGAGTACTCGATGCCAGTGGCACAGATCGTGGCCTTCGAAGCGATCTGCTCGCCACTGGCGAACCAGCTATACTGCCAGCCATCCTGATGCTCTCCTGCCACTCCCTCGAGGCCTACGATGATCTCCGCTCCCAGTTTCATTGCCTGTAGACGTGCCCTGCTTGCGAGCTCCCATCCGCTGATCCCATCCGGAAACCCCATGTAGTTCTCAATCTTCGAGGTGCTGCCCGCCTGCCCACCGACGGCGATCTTCTCGACAACTATCGTTCGTAGCCCTTCAGACGCCCCATAGAGAGCGGCACTCAAACCTGCCGGGCCCGCACCGAAGATCGCCAGATCGTAGCACTCGTACTTCGGCCCTTTGAACCACTCCAGAGCCATCGCCAGTTCGCGCAGACTAGGACAATAGAGTTTCGTATTCTGGCTAAGAACGCAGACAGGAAGTCGCGGATCTGTGACTCCTGAAATTCCGGCAAGCTTCCGGGCCTCCTCATCCGTATTTAATTCAACCCAGTCATACTCACAGCAGTTACGCGTCAAAAAGTCACGTATCTTGTAACCCGCAGCCGAATTCGCGCGCCCATAGATGACGATCCGGCCGTTCAACATCTTTTCTTCTCCCTGCAACCTGGATCATTCATATCGTTACTCCTTCGACTCCTCTTTGATCCAGGAGCAAGACTAAGCATCGGGAGAACTTCATGGCGCTCTGTCTTCATTGCTCCGATTACAGACGACTCGATTACGCCATAAGCGCGATGATTAATCTATTGGACGAACGTATCGATTGATACCAAGGTGCATGTTTGACACGTTAGGCGACGACTCCGGCGCGCACACGTCATCTCTGCCTCTCTGCACCGAAGAGTCGGGCATGGAACCGTAGTTGCGGAGTGATTGAGGCACGAAACGTTACCAATCTCAGCATTCGGACGGTGATTTAGCATACTCAGCGTATATATGGAGGCAAAGTGATCCGCACTGTCCTAGCTGGCATCCCAACGCCCGTTTGATCCATATTCGCTACTGGCCGAACGATCGCGAGTCGCACTGTGCGGTGACAGTGGGGGCAACAACGCTCAGTGTGCAAGAAATCCGCATTGCGGAGGCTATGAGGGAAAGTCCTCAAACACTCTGGACACGCAACCGCGATAGTCACGATACCGTCTTCATCGACCGGCACACCAGGTATCCAGATTGGTGCTGCGACACGTAAGGAACGGCGCGTAGCGTCATCCTTGATCGCATATAGTATCTCGGCAAATCCATTTCCTTCACTTGAGCCTTTGGCATAAAAGGCGTCGGCTGCAATCCCTGAAGGAACAGCCACTCCTGAATAAGCTCCGCTCATCGCAATGACGGCAATCGAAGGAAATCGCCGACGCACAATCGATAGGAGTTCAAATCCGGACATACGAGGCATATTGAGGTCCGATATGAGAACATCCGGAACTTGCTCTCTTATCGATGTGAGTGCTGCGAACCCATCTGCGGCTGTCCGAACGGTATAACCCCCCTCATAGAGCATCGCCGAGACCACGCTGACGATTAGCGGGTCATCGTCGGCCACTAGAATATCGCTCATTCCGTTTTCCACTCTTTCCTCCCAACATCGCTCCGCGCCGTATCGCCTACTGCGGCTGGCAATAACACCATTCGTGGCACAAACCCGGTACAGTTGCGCGCGTTTATCAATCCCTTCCAGTAGAACGTCCATTTCGTAGTGATCTCACCAGAAGTTTGTGAGACCAACAATTGGACGAAAGTATCGTTCAATACCTTCGTGTCGACTCGGAGGTATGCGAAGAATGAAAGAGGCTGAGATGAGACCTTAGCGATATTTTTTTGACGTGGTGGGTGGTGAGCTTTTTGCGTTTTTGCAGGGGGTTTTGCGGATTTGCGTGTTTTTGGCGTGGTAATTCGCTGGTGAAGTTGTGGTAATTCGCATGGTAGACGTGGTGAGTTAGCAGCGTGTTTTCTGGTGGCTAAAAATACGCCAAGGATTAGAACTTTATTTTTCGACGAGAACCATTTCTTTCTGAAAACCAATACCAAAGCACAATGGCCGCAGCATTCCAGCCTGGTCTATCTTTAGACACGCCAATCATGACGGAGCAAAAGCGTAGGCATAGTCGAGTGATTGAAGAATTGGCCAGAAAGCCGGGGGGGCGAGCGAGCCGTTCGGCGACGACTGTTTCTGGGGTCCCTTGCAAAGTCGAGAAATGGGGGCTACTGCGAGGGGAGGAAAAGTGGTTTTGCGAAGGCTTGCAGTCGGTGTTCGGAAGAAGAGTTCAAGGATCCTACGTCCACTGTTATTGTTTGCGGTTTTCCTTCTTTCTTCTGCGGGTTGGATGGCTGCGCTCGATCCGTCTCACCGAATCTCGCAGTATGGGCACAGTGCGTGGAGAATCCAGGACGGATATTTCTCCGGCCAGCCCTGGTCTATTACACAGACAACAGATGGGTACCTCTGGGTAGGAACGGCAGCAGGGGTGCTTCGATTCGATGGCGTCCAGTTCGTTCCGTGGAGTTCGCTGGCTGGAGAACCGTTGCCGTCCGACGATGTCCGTGTTGTGTTTGGCGCCAAGGACGGAAGCCTCTGGATCGGAACGGCGTCTGGGTTGGTCCACTGGGTGAACCAGCGTTCGATCAGATATCTGAATGAAGAGCTCATAAACGCCGTCTTACAAGACGAGAAGGGGCAAATCTGGGTCGGGAGACACATACCCGGTGGAGGCCCGCAGCACGCACTTTGCCGCATTGTCGATACAGACGTCCGTTGTTTCGGAGAGGAAGAAGGAGTGCCCCTGACGAATGGGGACACTCTCGCGGAGGATACTTCGGGCGATCTTTGGGCAGGAAGCGATACGGCACTCCTCCGATGGCGGCCGGGATCATCCAAAGTGTATCGACCTGCGGCGTTGAGATCCAATCAGGGGATTCAAGGCGTGGAGGCCTTGACAGCCGCAGCCGATGGCTCTGTCTGGGTCGGAATAGAGGTGCCCGGGCATGAAGGTGGATTGCAGCACATGGTAGCCGGCGTTTTGAGGCCGTTTGTCATCCCAAAACTAAACGGCGAGACACTGGATGTCGATGACCTTTTGATCGATCGCCAGGGAAATCTCTGGGTCGGGACAGAGAGTCAGGGCGTCTATCGAATTCACGGTACTGACGTCGATCATTTTGGAAGTGCGGACGGCCTGTCCAGCGATCACGTAAGCCGCTTCTTTGAGGATCGAGAGGGTAACTTGTGGGTCTCTACCGCGAAGGGCATCGATATGTTCCGCGACCTCCGCGTGATCAGCGTCTCCAGGCGCGAAGGGCTTACCGAAGATGCAGTCGAGTCAGTTCTGGCTGCGCGGGACGGTACCGTCTGGATCGGATCGAACCGACTGCAGGCTCTTCGCCCGGATGGCGTGGTGACTGAGCCTGAAAAAGGCTTGCCGGGATATCAAATTACTTCCCTCCTTGAAGATCACACCGGCCGTTTGTGGGTGGGATCGGATAATTCGCTGTGGGTCTATGAGGGTGGGAAGTTCACCTCGATCAAGAGACAGGACGGCAGAGCGTTCGGGATGGTCATGGGGATGAAGGAAGACTCTGACCACAATGTCTGGGTCGAGTCTCGCGGGCCGCCCGCGACGCTGATCTGCATTCAGGATCTGAAGGTTCGTGAGGAGTTCCCGGCACCGCCGATGCCGATAGCACGCAAGGTTGCGCTCGACCCGCAGAGCGGGATCTGGCTGGGCCTGATGAGTGGTGACCTGGCGCGCTTTCGATCGGGCAAGACGGAGATATTTACCTTTGCCGACCATCCGAATACACGAGTCAAGGCGCTTTTTGCGGCGCCTGACGGATCGATACTGGGAGGGACCGAGTTCGGAGTGGTGGGATGGAAGAACGGGCGGCAACAGATTCTTAGTGTCCGTAATGGCCTGCCTTGCAACGATATCAACGGACTTATTTCGGACGATCAAGATGACCTGTGGCTTTACACGGGATGCGGCCTGATCGAGATTTCAAAGGATGAAGTGAAGCGGTGGTGGGACGAGCCTGAAGGAAAGCTGAAGATGAGAGTCTTCGATGTGCTGGACGGCGTGCAGGCGGGGATAGGCCACTTCAATACGAGTGCAAAGACGCCTGACGGCCGATTGTGGTTTGCCAGCGGTAGTGTGTTACAGACGGTCGATCCGGCACATATGGCCGGGAACACTGTGCCGCCACCGGTGCATATCGACGGCATCGTTGCGGATCGGAAGAGCTACTCGCCGCAGGAAGGGCTTAGGCTGCCTGCCTTTACCCGCGATCTTGAGATCGACTACACAGCGCTTAGCTTTACTGCGCCAAAGAAGGTGCTGTTTCGTTATCTACTTGAGGGACATGACAAAGACTGGCAGGAACCGGGAACGCGGCGCCAGGCTTTTTACAACGATCTGCGTCCAGGCCATTACCGCTTCCGTGTGATCGCGTGCAATAACGACGGAGTGTGGAACGAGACCGGGGCGTCTCTGAGTTTCTCGATCGCTCCGGCGTATTACCAGACGATGTGGTTCCGGGTTTTGTGCGGGGCAGCGTTTCTTCTTTTGCTGTGGGCTTTGTACCAGCTCCGCCTGCAGCAACTACGGCATCAAATTACGATCGGGCTGGAGGCGCGGGTCAATGAGCGAACGCGGGTCGCTCGAGAGTTGCACGACACCTTGCTTCAAAGTTTTCAGGGAGCGGTTTTCCAAATTCAGGCGGCTCGCAACATGCTGCTACGAAGAGCGGACAATGCGATGGCAGTACTGGATGAGGCAATCCATGCAGCTGAAGGGGGCATCAGCGAGGGGCGTGTAGCGATTCAGGATCTGCGCCCGGACCCGGTGGGGCAGCGCAGCCTTCCGGAGTTGCTGGAGGCCACCGGGCATGAGCTGGCGGGAGAGCATGAACTCGACGGGAACTCCCCGGAGTTCCGAGTAATTGTCGAAGGGAAGGAACAAAACCTGTCATTGACGATTCAGGAGGAGGTCTACAAGATCTCCCGCGAGGCAATTCGAAATGCGTTTCAGCATGCCGCTGCCAGCCATATCGAGGTGGAGATCCGTTACGATGAAGATCGGTTTCGACTACGTATCCGAGATGATGGCAAGGGAATCGACCCGAAGATCCTGAAGGCCGGGGGGCAAGCCGGACATTGGGGTTTACAGGGCATGCGTGAGCGCGCTCAGCGGATCGGTTCACGCATGGAGTTTTGGGGCGAGATGGGTGCGGGCACGGAGCTGGAACTGACTGTCCCCGCGATGATGGCGTACGAGAATCGTCCGAACCGACGTCGATTTCGTTTATTCCATTAGAGTAGGTAACGATGAGCAACGTTCCTGGCATGATCCGAATTCTCGCGGTGGACGATCACCCTCTTCTTCGCAAGGGCATTGCGGCCGTGGTGAATGCGGAGCCTGACCTGAAGTTGGTCGCGGAGGCCTCCAACGGCGAAGAGGCCATCGAGAAGTTTCGCGCTCATCGTCCAGATGTGACCCTGATGGATCTCCAGATGCCTGGCCTCAACGGAATTGAGGCGATGAACCGTATTCTGAGTGAGTTCCCTGACGCACGGATCATTGTTCTGACGACTTATAACGGCGACGCTCAGGTGCTGCGCGCCCTCCGCGCGGGAGCCCGGGCTTACATCTTAAAAGGGCATGATCGAGAGCTGCTCGAAACGATTCATTTGGTAATGGAGGGGCGAAAGAGGATACCTCCTGAGGTCGCCGCCGAGCTGGCTGAACACGCCACGGATGACGAGTTGAGCGATCGCGAGATCGAGGTTTTGAAGCTGATTGCAGCGGGGAATTCCAACAAGCGGATCGCCGACCTACTTTCAATCGCTGAGGCGACGGTCAAGAGCCGTGTCACGAATATTCTTTCCAAGCTCTATGCCAGCGATCGAGCGCACGCTGTCACGATTGGCCTCAAGCGCGGAATTATTGAACTCTAATCACCCAAAAGTAGGAACTTCGTTCCGACCTTCGGTCGTTCCCCGGCGTTGCAAAGAGCGATATCCTCCCTATTGGGGATAACGTGCAACGACTATTTACAACCTTCGCGAACGGGTGGCCAGGTTTCGGCATCTTTATTCAACGACTGGTTACAGGAGTCGTCCTGGTACTCCATGGAGTTGTGGCGCTTAATCATGCTTCTGAGGCTGGGCTACTTATCCCGCAAGTTGCCGGAGCTGTGCTGGGATTACTGATCATGCTGGGTTTGTGGACACCCTTGACTGGCGCGCTGATAGTAGTCATCGAAGTGTGGATTGCCTTGGCTGGCGGCGGCAGTGGGTTGTCGTTGATATTGGCGGTCCTCGGTGGGACGTTGGCGATGATTGGACCGGGCGCGTGGTCGATCGATGCCCGACTATTCGGAAGAAAGCACATCGCACCTTAGAAATGCTGTCTCCCACACCTTCTTTCCACAAAAAGTCGGACCATCGGTAGGACTATAGAACGAAAAAGAACCACTCGGATGCGGGTTCCTAGTAAACCTGCGTTGCTCCATAGTAGTTCCTGTAATCGAGCTTTTCCCCGCTGAGTAATTTCGATCAGAAAGTTCGAATTACAAAATCCCCGAACAATACCTTCAATGCAAATCGCGGGGACATTGAGGAGGCCGATATGGATTTAGTTCTGACGGGATCTCGCTTGGAAGATGGGACGAGCTCACCTACCGACCATCGACTAGTTTCTACAGAAGCATTAAGGGTCACATCGGTCATTTACGTCGTCGAGCCGGACGAAGCCGAGCGCGAATCATTGAAGCAACTAATAGAATGCAAAGGTTGGCATCCGGAGACCTTTGCGTCGGCCGAAGAGTTTCTCGCGCATCCTCTCGAAGTCGTTCCCAGTTGCTTGCTTCTGGACGTGTCTCTTCCAGGTTTAAGTGGACTCGAACTGCAAAAACGTGTCGCGATAGACCATCCTGATATTGCAATCATCTTTCTCAGCGCCAAAGGCGACATACCCATTGCTGTAGAAGCCATTAAGGCAGGAGCCGTCGAATTCCTCACCAAGCCTTTCCTACCCAGGAGACTTTTGAGTGCTTTCCGAGAAGCCCTCGATCGGAGTCGCAAAATTCTTACTAGAGAGGCGGAGAAGCGAGCACTCCGGAAATGCTATGCCTCGCTCTCATGCCGACAACAGCAGGTCATGGCGTTGGTCTCTTCCGGACTATTGAACAAGCAAGTCGGTGTGGAACTCGGTATCAGCGAAATCACGGTCAAAGCGCACCGTGGCCAAGTGATGCAGAAGATGCAGGCCAACTCTTTCACAGACCTGATAAAGATGGCCACCAAGCTTGGAGTCTCCAAGAGGAAAGAACTTCATGGGCTTCGCCATGATGTTTCTGCCACTGATCTTACTGGCGTACTTCTCGACTCTTACCGCGCTGGCATACCATAGGCAGCTTGTCCGCACTCAGGAAAAGCAGGAAGTACTCCGGCAATCCACCCACTAATAAGAGGAGTTTGTCTCAAAATTCCAAAAACACCAGGCTCGATCTCAACAAGCGTCTTGATAGGAACGAGCGCGGATATGAGGAAGACTTACGCAACAATTGTCATCGGGCCATAGCTGATTCCACAAAGACAGCCCGAAGTGTTTGGCACGAGCTAGCCATTCCGTCAAAGTCAACGTTTTCGGTTAGTTCGCATTTCTGGTCAGTGCATCAGGGCGTCCAGATGGGAGGTTTTAGGTCTAAGTGTCCAAAAACCTCGTTTTTAATTACCGAGAACCTGTGTAGTGGCAAGTACGTCTTTGGATTTTAGAGACAAAACCCTCCTCATTCGAGGCGGTCTGTTGGCAACTGCCTAATCTCCTTTAACGCGGAAGGCTTCTAATACGCTAGCGCGATACGGGTCGAGAAGTACGTCGGTAAGATCAGTAGCAGCTATTTTACTGGGGACCCGAGGAAGCTCATTCATTTTGGAGAGTCCAAGCTTGGCGGCCATCTTGATCAGATCTGCGAAAGAGTTTGCATGCATCTTCTGCATCACTTGGCCTCGATGCGCCTTTACCGTGATCTCGCTGATGCCGAGTTCTCCGCCGACCTGCTTGTTTATGAGCCCAAAAGACACCAACGCCATGACCTGCCGTTCGCGCATTGAGAGAGAGGCGTAACTCCTTTGAAGGGCTTGTCTCTGCGCCCCTTTCGCAACAACAACACGACTTCGCTCGAAAGCCTTTCTGACAGCGCTCAGAAGCTCGTTGTTTAGGAAAGGCTTCGTGAAGAATTCAACAGCTCCCGCCTTCATGGCTTCTACAGCAGTGGGTATGTGGCCTTTGCCGCTGAGAAAGATGATCGCAACGTGAGGGTGTTCTACCGCTGTAAGCTTCTGCAGTTCGAGACCGCTTAAGCCCGGAAGATACTCGTCCAGCAACAAGCAACTGGGCACAGTTTCAGACGGATGGGCGAGGAACTCTTCAGCTGATCCAAAAGCCTTCGGATGCCACCCTTCGCATCGTACTAATCGCTCGAGTGATTCGCGCTCGGCCTCGTCCGGGGCAACGATGTAAACGACCGGTGCGAGCCTTGATGTCCCTGTAAACCCTAGTCGGTGATCAATTGGCGAACTCGTTCCATTTTCCAACCGAGTTCTGCTCACAATAAAATCCATATCGGCCTCCTTAATGGTGAGATCTAGGCTAACGGGTTTCTCCCACCAACACCGTGTGCCAGCTCTTGACGAAATTTACTCGGGGTGACTCCTACTACTCTCCGAAATACTTTTGTAAAGTGTTCTTGTCTTCTAAAGCCAATAAGCCTGCTAACTTCCGCAATACTCAGCGCATTATCGTTTAGGTGAATCTTGGCGCGCTCGATTCTCACTCGCAGAACATACTGGTGCGGACTGAGTCCTGTCGTCTTCGTAAATAATGACGCAAAATGATGCGGCGTCAATTCGGCGATCTTTGCCATGTCCGCCAAACTGATGTTTCCACTGGCGTTCTCGTGGATGTATTCGATGATCCTGTCCCAGACTTCCTTAGTAATATGAGGCTCCCCTCGTTGACTTCTCTGCGGAATGAGGATGTCGACACAGTAACGCGAAAAGATTGGTCAAATGTTCCGGCGTTGGTCAATTCTTCCGATTTAATCGGTCAAAAAAACCGGCAGGCCCGAAATATCGGTATCCTCTTCCTACGATCTTCCGTGTGCCGAGGTACGACCAATGGCCAACTCCGGGGTTCTTCCTGTCGATGCAGTCGAGGTGATGAAGGGCAGCTGCACCTTGTGCCCTTTCCCAACCCGCTCGTCAATTACAAGCAAGGGTGCTGGTTGGAAAGGGATCGCCCTGGAGTCGTTCAGCGACATCCCAGGTGTGGCCATCCCAGATCATGATCACCCAACCCACTTCGTCAATCTACTTACAAAAGGTGAAATCAAGGCGCAGTGGACCACAGAGGGGAGGAGTCACAGTGCAACGAACAGTCCCGGCACAATCTATCTCTTGCCGGCAGGCACTCGCGACAGGCTTACCTGGTCAGGTCCGACAACGCGGATCGTTCTGGTCATGGAGCCGGGGTTCCTTTCACGCTCACTTGAGAACACGGCTCACCTCGATGAGATCGACCTGACGACGCACTGGAATCTTCGTGATCGCCATATCCAGTCCTTGATGCTCGCTATGCATGCCGATCTTGAAGATGGCTCGCCCGCGGGTCCCCTCTATGGGGAGTCTCTCGGATTGACACTTGGCCACTATCTCATTCGGCGCTATTCGACGCGAAGTAGAACCAACAACCTTCAACTAACCGGCGGAATGCCTACAGCTCGTCTCAACCGAGTCCTTGATTTCATCAACCAGAACTATGCTCAGGAGGTGCGGCTATGGGAGCTTGCCGAATTAGCAGGTATGAGTCCACATTACTTCTGCGAGTTGTTCAAGGCGAGTACGGGATTGACTGCCTATCAATATGTGTTGCAGTGCCGAATTGAACGTGCGAAGAGGTATCTTCGCGATCCACAACTCAGCATCGGTGATGCCGGCGCTGCGGCTGGCTTCTCGGACGCAAGTCATTTCACAAAAGTCTTTCGCCGGAAGGTTGGAGTTACACCCATGAAGTATCGTAGTCAGGCTGAATGACCCTGCACGCTCTCGCGGGGGGAGCGTTGCCTGACTTGCGACGACGGTCTCAAAACTTTGGCAGTCGGGTCGTATCCCATCCGCCACCAACAGCTTTGACGAGAAGTACGGTCGCATCCATTCGCCGGCGCTGAAGATCAATGTCATTGCGCTGATTCATTAGAAGTATGGTTTGCGCGGTGATGACCTGAAGATAGTTGTCGACACCGCCCTGATACCGATTCGTAAAGAGCTGTAGGGATTCGGAGGCGGATTCTGTGCCCTCCTGCTGTTGTTGCGCTTCGTGCTCCAAGATGCGCAGTGCGGCAAGATTGTCTTCCACCTCCTGGAACGCGGTGAGGGTTGTTTGCCGATACGCGGCCACTGTGCCGTCGTAGTTTGCTGCTGCTGTTTCAGAGACAGAGCGACGACGCCCGCCATCAAAGATCGTTTCCGACATCTGGGGCCCGACGGCCCAGAGACGACTTGACCAGTTGAACAAATTGGCAATCGTGTTTCCTTCAAATCCGGCTGCCGCGTTCAGAGTCAAAGACGGAAAATATGCAGCGCGAGCAATGCCGATCTGCTCATTCGCTTCTGCTACCCGACGCTCTGTGGCGGCAATGTCGGGCCTGCGCTCAAGCAGGCTGGTAGGTAGCCCGACCGGAATAATAGCAAGCTTTAGAGGAGTTTGCGGCGCGAAGGAGATACTGAACGTGGCTGGAGGTTTTCCGATCAAGCTCGCGATGGCATGCTCATACTGCGTCCGTGCGACGGTAACGTCGGTATCTGCGACCTGCGCTCCATCCAGTTGAGTTTGCGCCTGAGCAACATCAGATTTTGGCGCGGCGCCATTGGTGAAGCGATCCTGCGTGAGCTTCAGAGCGTTCGCATACGCCTTGACTGTATCGTCCAGAAGCTTTTTCTGAGCATCTGCGCTGCGTAGTTCGAAGTAGTCTACGGCAAGTTCAGCGTGCAGGCTCAGGTTAGCGGTCTGAAGGTCGGCGGCGCTGGCCTGCGCCTCTTCGCGAGATGCGTTCACAGCATGGCGAATCCTGCCCCACAGGTCTACTTCGTACGAGAGATCGAATGGCAACGTGTAGTTGCCGGTGCCGTTGTTCGCGAACTGTTGTGGAAAGTAGGGAGCGTTCGCAGAGGTTCGTTCATTGACGACGCTTGGCGAGGTCGAGATGGTAGGAAACTCCGCAGCACGGTTGAAGCGGATCATGGAACGCGCTTGCCGGAAATGAGCCTCCGACACCTTAAGGTTCTGGTTATTGACGGTCAATTCGTCTTCCAGTGCGTTGAGTTGCTCGTCGTTAAAGATCTCCCACCACTTGCCGCGAAGGGTCTGATCACCTGGCTGTGCCGGCTTCCAGCCATCAACCTCCTTGAAAGATTCGGGTGGCTGCTCCTTAAATGCTGGAGTAGAGGCGACGATTGGTCTGACATACTTCGGGCCGACCAGGCATCCGGCGAGAAACAGACTGAACGAACATGCACAAGCAAAGACTTGACGCTTCATTTCGAACCTCCTGCCTGCGGTGCGCTGACCTGAACCCGCGTGCCGCTGATCAGTGAGTCCGATGGATTCACAATGATGTGATCAGTAGGCTTGAGGCCGATGACCACTTCGACGGTCGATCCGAAATCGCGTCCGATTTTGATGGGAACTAACTCCGCGCGCTCATCACGAACGACACCGACTCGCAGACCCTCTGACCGAAAGAGCAAGGTGTTGGCTGGAATCGTAAGCGATTGGGTGGAGTTGTTTACAGCGTGAGGGCGGGTGAGATGCACAAAGACGTAGGCTCCCGTCTTGATGCGATCCTGCGGATTGTTCACATCTACTTCGACATTCAGCGTGCGGGAGGCAGAATCAATCGAATCGGAGTTGCGAACGATTGTTCCTTCGAAGGTCTCGCCGGGGAATTCATCGAGAGTGAGAGTTGCTTTGGCTCCAGTCTGTGCAGCCGGGGAATCGACTTCCGGCACAGCGACATAAACGCGCAGCCTGTTGATCGATGCCATATGGAACAGTTCCTGGGGTACGCCGCCGGCTCCAGCGTTGATCAGTGCGCCGATGTCCGTGTTTCGTGCAGTGATGACGCCAGAAAAGGGAGCATAGACTTTCTCAAAAGACTGCAACTGCTCCAGCCGATGGACGTTGGCAGTCATGGAATCGACCGATGCCTGCCGCGCACTGAGATCTTGGATCGCCTGGTCTGTCTCCTGCTTGGAGACAGAGTTTGTCTTGAGAAGATCTTGCCAGCGCGTCGAAGTGATTTCGGCTAGACGTTCATTCGCCTGAGCATTCTTGAGGTCGGCTCGGGCTTGCTCCAACTGTTGATCGATCTCAGGAGTGTCGATCTCCGCAAGCAACTGCCCGCGGTTGACCTTGGCACCGATATCTACATGCCACTGTTTGAGGTAGCCATTGGTGCGAGCGTAGATAGGTGTCTCGTTGAACGCCTGCGTATTACCGGGCAATACGATCTCCTGAGCTGCTGTGCCTGTCACAGGGACAACAACATTTACGGTTGGTATTGCGGCTCGCTCCGTACTGGTGCCAAGAGTTGTCTCTGCATTGGCGCGTTCGCGGATACCGGTGTAGATGAGAATTGCGAGGATTATGACCGCAAGTGTCAGGCCCGACAGGAGCCAGCGGGAAGATGATTTTGGTGGTGCGGGTGAAGGTTGTTCCGAAACAGCTGAGGGAGTTTCAGATGGTTTGTTCTCAATGTTGCTCATGGGACGTCTCCATTTTCTCGAGGCGGGACTATGCCTGCGAAAGTTCGTTGTCCGGATTGATGGTGGGCTGCTTATCCGCAGATTTCATTCCGTTGTGCAGAAGCGCAAAAACGGACGGAACAAATATCAGAGTCGCCACCGTGGCGCAGAGTAGCCCCCCGATGACCGCACGGCCCAGGGGAGCATTTTGTTCGCCACCATCGCCAACGCCGAGGGCCATGGGAATCATGCCAATGATCATGGCGAGTGCCGTCATGATGACAGGACGAAAGCGAGTGGTTCCAGATTCGATAGCGGCGGCAGTCGGATTGCCATGAAGGAGAAGCCTCTCTTTGGCGAAGGCTACGACAAGGATGCTGTTGGCGGTCGCAACGCCCATGCACATGATGGCTCCCATAAGAGCGGGAACGCTAAGTGTCGTGTGCGTGATGAAGAGGAAGAGAACGATCCCAGCCAGCGCTGCCGGAAGCGCAGTGATGATGATGAATGGGTCTAGCCAGGATTGGAAGTTGACCACGATGAGCATGTATACGAGGATGATGGCAAAGCCAAGGCCACCGATCAGGCCGATGTAGGACGTGCGCATGGTGCCGTACTGACCGCGAAGAGTTACGAAGCTTCCGCGTGGAAGGGACTTACGATTTTCATCCACAATGTGCGTTGCCTCGCGTCCCACTGCGCCGAGATCGCGGCCCTGCACTGAAGCGTAGATATCAACGACGCGACGGATGTTGTAGTGATTGATCGAGGCGAGCTCATTGGTGCGCTGAATCGTCGCCACATCAGCGAGGATGGCTGGCTTCTTCTGGTTTGGACCACTAATGGGAATATTGCGGAGATCATCTGCCGACTGAAGGTCGTATTGAGGAGTCTGCGTAACGAGACTGTAGGAGACGCCATTCTTTGGATTGAGATAAAACATGGGCGTGACCTGGAAGCTGCCGCTGGTAGAGATCAACATGCTGTCGGCGATGTCACGTTCGGTGAAGCCTCCCTGCGCGGCCCTCGTGCGATCGACCGCGATGTGTAACTTGGGATAGTCACCCTGCTGCTGAATTCGCAGATCCGTGATGCCACGAACATGGCTTAGCTCGGCCATCATCTTGTCGGCAATGCGGCTGTTGTTGTCGATGTCAGGACCATCAATCTTGATATCGATCGGTGCAGGCAAACCAAAGTTCAGGGTCTGGGTCATGATGTCGGCAGGCAGGAAGTAAAAGGTCACACCGGGAAATTGGCGAGGTAGCTTCTCGCGCAACGTGCGCACGTAGTCCCCGGTCGGGTGATGCTTTTCGTTGAGAGAGACCAGCACATCTGCATCGGCAGCTCCGGTGAGACCTGAGTTGTTATAGATGTAGTTGATGTTGCTGAACGGCAGGCCAATGTTGTCGAGGATATTATTGACTTCACTCGACGGGATGGTCTGCCGGATGCCGTTTTCAACTTGATCCGCCAGGCGCGCCGTCTCCTCGATTCGAGTTCCTGTCTTGGCGCGTACATGCAGGATGAACTGGCCGCTGTCGGTAGCAGGAAAGAAATCCTGGCCAAGAAATGGGATGAGCAAAAAGACACAAACGCAAGCGATCAGAAAGCCGGGGATAAAGACCTTTCGGATCGAAACTAGTTGCTCTAGCAAAGAAGAATACGCAAGACGCACCTTTTCGAAGAGCCGTTCGAATGCTTGCTGAAACCGCACGAGTGGATTACGCGTCTGCTTGTTGTCGTGACTCTTAATTTTCAGCAGGTACATCGCCAGAGTTGGCACCAAGGTGCGGGACAGGAGGTACGACGCGATCATGGCAAAGATGACTGCTTCGGCAAGAGGTACGAAGAGGAACTTTGCGACCCCGCTTAGGAAGAACATAGGCAGGAAGACGATGCAGATGCACAGGGTCGACACCAGAGCAGGAACGGCAATCTGCGCAGCTCCTTCGAGGATGCCTTCATGCAGTGCAGCGCCCTCTTCAAGATGACGCTCGATGTTTTCGATGGTGACGGTGGCGTCATCGACGAGAATACCGACGGCAAGCGCCAAGCCGCCGAGGGTCATGATGTTAATCGTCTGGTGCAGGAAACTCAGGGTCATCACCGAAGTCAGGATGGAGAGCGGAATTGAAATGGCGATGATGAGAGTGCTGCGCCAACTTCCAAGAAAAAGAAGAATCATCAGCCCTGTGAGTGCGGCTGCGATGATGGCTTCTCGAACAACGCCGTTGATGGAGTTCTGAACGAAGACGGATTGATCCGAGAGGGGCTGAATTCTGAGCGCTGGCGGAAGAGTCTGAGCAACACGAGGCAGAAGTTTGCGGATACCTTTGACTACATCAATCGTTGAGGCGTCCCCAGCTTTCAGAACTGTTACGAGCACGCCGCGGCTGCTGTCCTGACGGACGATGTTTGTTTGCGGCGCAAAGCCGTCGCTGACCGTCGCAACATCCCGCATATAGATGGTGGAACTACCAATTGTTTTGATGGGTAGATCGTTCAGTTCCTGGACGGTCTTCGTATCGACATTCATGTCAACGTCGTATTCAAAATTACCCATCTTGGCCGTTCCGCCAGGCCGGATCAGGTTTTCGTTGCCGAGTGCGGCCAACACATCATTTGGCGAAAGTCCCTTGGACTGCAGCAAACCCTGATTGAGATTGACCATGACCTGCCGCGTTCTTCCACCAAAAGGAAACGGAACAGCCGCACCCGGCACCGTGACCAGCTGAGTACGCAGGAAGTTCAGAGCAATATCGTTGAGCTGCGATTCCGTGAGATTCTTTCCAGAGACGCCAAGTTGAAGAATGGGAACCGTGGAAGCGCTGTAATTGAGAACGAGCGGAGGAAGGGCGCTCGGTGGCAGTTGGCGCAGAATGTACTGGGAAATAGCGGTAACCTGTGCATTCGCCCGATCGACGCTGGCACTCGGTTGCAGATAGAGTTTGACAATCGCTGTTCCGTTGATCGTCGTGGACTCAATATGCTCGATGTTGTCTACCGTCGTAGTGAGCACACGCTCGTAGACGGTAGTGATACGGCCTTCCGTTTCTTCCGGGCTCAGGCCGGTGAAGGTCCAGGCGACAGCAACGACTGGAATGTTGATGTTTGGGAAGATATCGGTCGGCGTCCCCAAGATCACAACCGGACTCAAAATGAGAATGAGCAGCGCCAGCACGATAAAAGTATAGGGACGGCTCAGAGCAACTTTGACGATCCACATTCCAGTACCCTCGAATCTTTCTACATGTGCGTACAGAGCTTCCGCGGTTCACCTCAATCGAGCTTCGATGAGATCCGACTTCCCTCTATTGGCGGCTCGAAATTCGAGCTCGATTGAATCCGCGTTCGATGAGGAGCGCCAATCCAATGAATTGCGGAAGCCACCAGTGCGAGCGCTAAACCAAAGACGGCAATGCCAGTCCAGCCGAAGCGTGTCATCAGCCAGCCGCTGATGATCACGCCAATGGCGCCGCCGGAGAACGTTGCGGTCATATAGAGGCTGTTGATGCGGCCCTGCGCCTTCGGATCGACTGCGAAGGCGCGAGTCTGATTGGACACTAGACCCGATTGCACCCCGATATCGAGTACGACGACACCGATCACAAGCAAAGTAAGCGACGACTCCGCGCCGAAGAGAAGTACGTAGGCAAGCGTGACGAAGCCAATACTTGCTGCAATGACGGTCCGGGGCCCGAGCCGATCGGAGGCGCGTCCGCTGAGTGAAGCGGCAAGCGCACCGGCCGCTCCGATGAGGCCGAAACCGCCCGCCCAGGCGCTGCTAAGGTGCCGTGGTCCGTTCGCCAGGAGCGCCGCCAGATTGACCCAAAAGGCGTTGAAGCAGGCCCACAACAGCGCCTGGACGATCATCGATTCACGAATCGGACGATTGTCCCGAGCCAGCGGCCAGAGCGATGCGAGCAGGCGCCCATAAGAAAGGTCTGTAGTCGGCGAACCCCGGGGGAGTAGCGAAGCGGCCGCGATCCAGACCGGGATCATAAACAACGCTGCCAGCCCATAGACCGCACGCCAGCCGCAGGCCGCTCCAACCACGCCGCTGATCGTACGGCCAACTAGGATCCCAACCATAATGCCGCTGACAACCGTCCCAACATTTCGCCCGCGCTCGCTGGGCAGCGACATAACGGCTGCGAACGGTACGAGCTGCTGGGGCACGCAGCTGACGACGCCAAGACCATAGGAGGCAGCGATCAGTAGCCAGATCCCGGGCGCGATTGCCGCTGCTATGGCAAAGCCGAAGGCGAGGGCAATCTGAGCGAGTACAAGCTTGCGTCGGTCGAAACGATCACCCAGCGGCAACAGAAGCGCTAGCCCACTCGCGAAGCCGAGCAGAGCAGCGCCGGCGACGAGATCGACAGTCGCTAGGTTGACCCGGAGCCCCGAAGCTATCAACGGTAGGATCGGCTGGGTGCAGTAGATATTGGTGATCACCGCGCCGGCGACGATCGCCATCATGATGATTTTGCCGCGGGAAGCTACTGCGGGTGTGTCTGGACCAGCGGTTATGATGCGAGGGTTGGTCACGGCACTCTCCTATTTGCGGCATGCAGGCATTCCACGAATCATGACAAAGTTTTTTGCCAGGTTGATGACGCTTGACAAATGCATTCACGCAGTCGCAGCGATGTAGTCGTTCTCCGTGCGCGCCATAGGGAGAATTCCACTATCCGGCGTCCTTCGATGTTACTTCTCTTAAGTCTCCTGTGGACAAATCGAAGACAAATCCACGAATCACTACGTCTGAAGGAATCCACGGGTGAGACCTGAGTTTAAGTACCTGCTTCTGTGTTGTTAAATTAACGTCGGAATAGAAATGGAATCTATCCGGGGATACTGCCCACACGCCGCACTGTGTGTGTAGATGTTTCTCGAACTCTTCTTCCGTGAACATTTCCATTCCGCAGCCCGTGTGTCCGACGAGCATGATCTCCCGCACACCAAGAACGTGGATCGAGAACATGAGAGACCGCACAACATCCTCCGTCGCTGCCGTTCCGACGTTCCGAATCACATCCGCGTCGGCAGGCTTAATGTCGAACCATTCGAGCAGTTCATTCAGCCGTGGATCCATACATGTAAGGATTGCAATTTTCGGAGCTGGCTTGTTTGCCAGTGAAGGGTCATGGTGCTCTGCACTTTTGCGATTTGCGACGATCGCGTGTTCGATCAAGCTCATTGGGATTCTCCTAGATCGCTTTGCAAGTCCGGGATTGGTTGCGACAGCGTTTCTCGATTAAGCCGGAGGCGTAAGTCGAAATCAATTGGACGATGGTATTGGTAATACTTTGGTGTATGCACGTACGAGTGGCGGCTAACACCTAGGTATTTGCGACACCATCGTCTAATGGATTCGCTTTCGTGCTTCTGGCTTAATCGCGGGAATGGAATGCATCCCGGCTCGATGCAAATGAGAACCAACTGCTAGGAGACCCGTTATGACCGCAGATGAGGCAGTGAAGCACCCTAACGCATTGTTACCGCCTACCCGGCGCGCTTTTCTTCGAACCTTAGCAGCCGCTGGTGCTTCTGGAAGTTTTCTGCTCGGTTCTGCCAGCTTCGCTGAAGCCGATCTTGGCACCAGTCTCCACTCAGAGCAGGCAGCTAAGGCCGTGGGCGATTCGATCCGTCCCTTTCACGTCAGCGTCCCAGAAGATCAACTCGGGGATCTTCGTCGACGGATTTCGGCTACCCGTTGGCCAGATAAGGAGACAGTCTCGGATAAATCGCAAGGTGTGCAACTGGCAACGATGTGCGAACTCGCACACTATTGGCAGGAGTATGACTGGCGCAAGGTCGAAGCGAGACTAAACGCGTTGCCGCAGTTCATAACGAACATCGACGGCGTCGACATTTACTTTATTCATGTTCGCTCGAAGAATCCGAATGTGCTTCCGATGATTATCACGCACGGATGGCCGGGGTCGGTGATCGAACATCTGAAAATCATTGATCCACTGACGAATCCGACCGCGCTTGATGGAAAGGCAGAAGACTCATTCGATGTCGTGATTCCATCGATACCTGGCTACGGGTTTTCGGGGAAGCCCACCACAACCGGCTGGGATCCTATACGCATCGCACGCGCCTGGATCGAACTGATGAAGCGCCTCGGATATACGCGGTACGTCGCGCAAGGCGGCGACTGGGGAAATGCAGCTACGGAGCAGATGGCTCTGCTTGCACCACCAGGGCTACTTGGCATCAACACCAACATGCCCGCCACCGTGCCTGACGACATTGCCAAGGCGCTCCAATCCGGCGGCACACCACCGACGAGCCTCTCCACGGAGGAGAGGCGGGCCTATGAACAGCTCGATTCTTTCTATAAGCGCGGTCTTGGATACGCCCAGGAGATGAGCAATCGCCCGCAGACGCTGTACGCACTAGAAGATTCACCTATCGGGCTGGCGGCATGGATCCTCGACCACGACTCAGCTAGTGAGGCACTCATCGTACGCGTCTTTAGAGGTGAGTCCGAGGGTCTTACGCGAGACGACATCCTCGAGAACATCACTCTCTACTGGTTGACGAAGACGGCGGTCTCCTCAGCTCGCCTGTATTGGGAAAATAAGCTCATCTTCTTCGCCCCGAAGCATGTCGCTATTCCGGTTGCTGTCAGCGTCTTTCCGGATGAGATCTACGCCGCTCCGAGGAGTTGGACAGAGAAAGCGTATCCGAAACTCATCCATTACAACCGGCTCCCGAAGGGTGGACACTTCGCAGCATGGGAACAGCCAGAGTTTTTCTCGGAAGAGATGCGCGCTTCTTTCAGTACGTTGCGTTAACGTTTGTCCTTCAACATTGCATGACGGTATGCCGAGTAAATACGAAGGTATCGAACAATACCTTCGTCCAATTGTTGGTTCCTCCTATCTCTGGTGAGATCGCTTTGTAAACCAAGCTTCACTCGCAAGGAACAAAGAACGCAAGCGGAGACAAACCAGATTAGGTACTTCAACTACAGACCGAAGGAGATTTTATGCAGAACAAAGAAACCGTACTTGTTACAGGAGCCTCGCAGGGGATCGGAGCAGCCACAGTGCGACTGTTCCTGGAACGCGGCTATCGAGTTGTCGCAACGTCACGCAGCGCTACGAAGGCCGGCTTCGAGCCATCGGCTGACCTCGCAATCGTCGATGGAGACATCGGCAAGGAAGAGACAGCTAAGAACGTCGCCCAGACAGCGATAGAAAGATTTGGCTCGATCAACCATGTCGTTAATAACGCTGGAATTTTCTCGGTTAAGCCTTTCACCGACTACACCGCTGACGAATTCCAAAGTTTCGTCTCCACCAATCTCGTGGGATTTATCTTCATTACCCAGCTCGCGGTGAAGCAGATGCTGGTGCAGGGTACCGGCGGTAGCATCACGACCATCAGCTCGTCCTTGGTGGACAACCCTATTGCAGGCGTTACCGCTTCGGTTCCGATGATCACCAAAGGTGGACTTGAGGCCATCACTCGCAGTCTTTCTAGTGAATATGCAAAACAAGAAATTCGCTTTAACGCTGTGGCGCCGGGTATCGTCGATACCCCCCTCCACACCAATACTCCGAGGGACTTCATGGCGAGTCTTTCGCCCATGGGCACAATCTCCGACGCAAAGGATATTGCTGAGGCCGTTGTTTTTCTGACGAAAGCTCGCCACGTAACCGGGGAGGTACTGCACGTCGACGGCGGTGCACACGTGGGCCGATGGTAGCGGATAGAGGTTCGCAGTCGCATAGTGCTGATCGACGACTGAAGGACCTTGGCATACAGCTCCCAGCCGCACCGACACCATTTGGCACTTACGTCGAGACAGTGCAGACGGGCAATCTGCTCTTTTTTAGCGGAATGCTTCCGGTTATTGACCATAAACCGAAGCATGTTGGCCGGCTCGGGAAGGAGCTCGATCTCGACGCCGGACGAGATGCAGCCTATGTAGCGGCTTTGGGTGTTCTGGCCGCAGCGAAAGAGCACTTGGGCTCACTCGATCGAGTGACTCGCGTGCTCCGTCTTGGAGTGTTCCTTGCAACTTTCGGGGATTTCTACGATCAACCCAAGGTAGCGGACGCTGCTTCGGATTTGTTTCGAGATGTCTTTGGCCTCGAAAGAACTTCGGTCCGGCTTGTGATAGGGGTCGCCAGCCTTCCCCTCGGAGTGCCAGTAGAACTCGATGTGATCTTCGAAGTTGATGCATAGCAATGAAGGTAGAAGTCACTAACCCTGATCACCTGCGGAGAGCAGCAGTGCAAAACGAATCCACCAGTCCGTCTACACCGTGGAACAAGACTCGCGTCTCTTCCATCTTGGGCATTGACTACCCGATAATTCAAGGCCCTCTGGGTGGTCTTTCGACGCAGAGATTGACAGCAACGGTCTCGAATTTTGGCGGCTTGGGCTCTTTTGGAGCGCATGGTTTAGCCGCTTCTGCAATCAAGGACGTCATTGCTGAGATTCGTGAACTTACAGTCAAACCTTTCGCAATGAACTTATGGGTCTCGACAGAAGATGAAGGAGCACGCACCTCTGGCAGGAAGGAGTTTGCACGAAGTCTCAAACACTTGGCTGGACATATAGAAGCACTGGGCGCAGCTCTGCCGGATCACAAGTCTTATACTCCAGTCCGTTTTGAAGATCAGGTGCGTGTTTTGCTCGATGCAAAGATTCCCGCCTTTAGTTTCGTCATGGGAGTACCGCCGCAGGAGATTCTGAACGAATGTCGGGCCCACGGAATCATTACCATTGGAACCGCGACGACCGTAGCCGAGGCCATAGTTCTTGGTCAGGCGGGAGTCAATGTGATTGTCGCTTCCGGCTTTGAAGCGGGCGGCCACCGCGGCTCTTTTCTGATGCCCGCTGAGGATTCGCTTATCGGAACATTTTCGCTCACGCCTCAGGTTGTGGATGCAATTTCGGTGCCGGTAGTCGCTGCAGGAGGTATCGCTGATGCACGCGGCATTATCGCGGCTTTTGCCCTTGGCGCTGAGGGCGTACAGATCGGCACGGCTTTCTTGGCAACCGAAGATGCCGGTGCAAGTGTCAACCATCGCAACGCGCTTCTCAGTCCGACAGCTCAACGAACTTCATTGACCAAAGGCTTTACTGGACGACTTGCTCGCGGAGTACACAATCAGCTGATCGAGGAACTCAATCGCCCAGGTGTAGAGATTCTTCCGTACCCGCTGCAGCGGCAGCTCGTCAAAAATCTTGCTGTCCCCGCGGAGAAGGCTGGCAGAACGGAGCTTCTCCAACTTTGGGCAGGACAGAGTGCAAGCCTGAGCAGACAGAGTGATGCGAAAACTCTACTGGAGATATTGGTGTCCGAGATTTCCGCTGTTGCCGATCCCGTTGTTGATTGTAATCGTGAACAACGTGCAAAAAGATAACGTTAAACTAGAAGTACCTCGATTGAGGTTTGGAGGAAGCTATGACGCTTTCGAGTGAATACCGCACTCCGATGGTAGTCCCTTCGCCATTGGGCAACGACATAAGTAGAGCCTTTGACAACGCTACCCGGCTGAGTCATGATCACTTGGTCGTCGCCGCGCAATCAGGCTGCGGGGCGTCGTTCAAGGAACTCTGGGATCTCTACTCACGGCGAATCTACAGAACTACTTTAAGCATTACTAAGAACGCGCAAGATGCCGAAGACGCACTCCAGGATTCCTTTCTTCGTGCATTTATAGCTCTGGAGAGCTTTCAGGGCCGGGCCAGCTTCTCGACCTGGTTGACGCGCATTGCAATTAATTCGGCATTGGGCATCCTACGCAAGCGCCGCTGTAGGCCAGAAACCTCACTCGACTCAACTTATCAACAAGAGGAGGAGAGTGCTATTGAGGAACTCAGAGACTGGGCTCCGAACCCTGAACAAATCTTCGAACAACAGCAGTCACAGGCGAAGCTGATGCAGGCGATACACAAACTCCCTGCAGGCCTAAGGGAGGCCGTTCAAATGCACATTGCGGGAGACTGTTCGGCGAGGGAAGTTGCCTATCAGCTAAACATCTCTGAGGCTGCCGCCAAGTCGAGGCTTTACCGGGCAACTACAAGGTTAGGTTTGCTGATCAATACTGGCTGCCGGTCGAGGGTCAAGACTAACCTTCACTAGTTAGGCAAAAAGAGATGCTGCGATCGCGACTCTCTAGCGTAACCACGAGCCTAAAGGGTTAAACCAGTAAATCCTGTCTCGCGATCAATTCACGCGACCTCCAAGTGCGACCAGTTGGTGCCGTGGAAGTAACCTGCATTTTTCTGTGAGGAATGCGAGCGAAGTTAGACCATAACTTCTCACTGATCTCGTGACGCAAATAAATGATCGACGAATCCGAGTACCTTGGAATTATCATGTAGACAATGGTTATAGGGGAGAGGCGTAAGTCTGTTCGAGGACGTCCGTCATGGAAGTGTTTTAACGTCGCAAGATCTCATCAAACGGCTATTAGTGCCGCATGGTTAGCAGATAATTACGTCAGTGCAACACTGAGTGTCCCTGCAACAAAGTACGATCTAGTTCAATTTGCATGTGCTTCAGCACTAAGGTCTGTCCCAGTGGTTGCCTTACCTGAGGATCTCAAGGCGTTTCCCTTGCTTCGCGGACGATCTCTGCTCGCTCCAGTCGGAAACTTGTTGGATCAAGCCATTATTGATCATGACGGCATTGATTGGTGGGTCACCGTCGCCGATAGTTAAGGGGATAGAACAGCCGCGCGAAAGAGCGAGATCTCAATGGAAGTCATGCGATCTCAGATTAACGTCTGCCGTTTTGCATCATTCGCAATCGTGGCTGGTGAATAAAATCCCATCGGCTGGTTATTGAAGAGAGCACAGGTATAAGCTGCTGCGTAATGATATCGGGTGTAGGCGCTCGAATACGCAATGGAGGCAAAGCTGTGGGCGTGCGATTCGGGGAACATAAATTCTTTCACAGTCGAGAGAACCCGCATCACTTCTTCCTGCGTCGACGCGTCAAATCCGTTAGCGGCCATGCCTTCGTGTAGTCGGGCTTTTAGTCCGGCTATGATCGACTCAGATCGTTTGCCACCCATCGCCTTACGTAGCTCCTCGGCTTCTCCACCTGACAGATTTGCGGCGACCATACCAATCTTCATCACCTGCTCCTGGAACAACGGCACACCAAGTGTTCGTTCCAGAAATGGCTTGAAGGACGAATGGAGATAGGTAATGGGTTCTCGCCCAAGCCTGTGTGCGATATAGAGATTGACGAACTTTCCTGTCACAGGTCCAGGGCGGATAATGGCAACTTGCATCGACAGATCGGCGAAGCATTTCGGCTTCGTACGCGGCAGAGCAGACATTTGGGCACGGCTTTCGATCTGAAACAGCCCCGCGGTATCGGCCTGCCCGATAGTCGCGTAGAGTGCGAGCGGTGCTGTCGATAAGTTCTTCAACGAACGGAATGTCGCTTGGGGAGATCGTTCGAACAGAAGTGGAGAGTTCCCATACGTCAGACGCTCTTGCCCTGCTGACTATATCTCCCAAAAGTCTCGGCGCACGTGAAGCCGGAAATCGGTTGACGGTTTGAGGCTGCCGGAAGTTCAGCCGCGTACAGAACGTAACCCGCTCTATCGAGCGTTCCAGACTGAAATCACAACTCCATATTCGATCAACCTCGGAATTGTCGGGTTCCTCCAGGTGCAGAGCCAACACACCGTCGCCACGGCTGAAGTCGACTCGGAACCGATCACGCGCAAAGCTGTGATTTGCTTCCTCAGATGTAATCTGAGTTTCGTACGGTGACCCAAGCAACTAGCTGCGCTTCTGCTTCATTGAAATCGTCCAAAAACAGGTTGACGCGAATGACCGTAGTGACCCGCTGCACCGGCAGGGCCATCAGTTGTTCCTGAAACGTGGGACTCATGGCATCTCCGAGAGTGAACCATTTCGACAACTAAGGTGAAGGTGAAACTGTACACAGCCACGATATAACGGAACAGCCATCAAAACAGCCACTCAGCCAAAACGAAGAAAGCCACCTCTCGGGTGGCTCCTGCAAGCTGCTGATTATGTTTACTTTATGGCTCCTGAGGTAGGACTCGAACCTACAACCCTTCGGTTAACAGCCGAATGCTCTGCCATTGAGCTACTCAGGAATATCTTGGATCCACCAGTGCAGATGTCGCCTTCATTGTTATAACAAATAAGGATAGGGCGGTCAAAGGGCAAAAACGAAGCGATCGTCCAAACCACAACACACAGTCGTGAACAAGTGTCTGCGTTGTCGAGCGAACAACGCCTAGAAAGGAAACTGACCTGGATTTAGGGGTAGAGAAGAACCGCAATATTGTAAGCCGTAAACGGACTCTTCCGATCCACCGAGCAAGCCCCTACTACTGCCTGGTGGTACTTACCCGAAGCCAGCCGTGTCTTCAACTGGTTCGGAATCTGGTCCAGGCTCGAAGCCGTATAGCGCATGATGTACCAGGGCTGTCGCGATCCTGCATAGCCTTTGCTCATCGCGCACGTCTGCCGCGCCTCATCGGTCGTCTGCGAAACGCGCAGGCCCGAGCGGCCAATCACATCCGCAATCGTGCTCTCCTGCTTATCCAGCGAGAGCGTCTCCACGGTGCTCGCAAAGTCTTCAACCGCATACAGCTGATCGCCCCGCACCACCACCGCAATCGCAATCGAATCGACATTTGGATCCAGCAGATTCGCGCGATGGCCCGGCGAGTGCATCCACAGATCGTGAATGATCACCGAGTTCGGAGCCTCGCCAACGTTTTCCGAGATCAGGCTGAAATGGACACCCGCCTCGGCGCCGCGGTCCGCCAGCTCAGGCTCTCCATCGAACTGATGCGAGATGGTCTCATGCTCAGCCATCTCCCTCGCATGCGAGGCAGAGGCCTCCATCAGCATCGGATCGAAGCGCAGCGGAGAAAGCCCCTCATGCACGCGCTCTTCATTCGCAGCCGCAAACAGATACTGTTCCGCAACCGTTAGATTCACCTCAGGCTGCCCTACACTCTGACTGCGAAGATCGCTCGCAGCAGCGGACACTGCAAATGCAGCGATCAAGGCAATCGAAGGAATACCGAGCGAGAGGTGCCGAAGTCGCAGCTGCATGAACCCGATTCTAGGTTTGCAGCAGGGCACAAGGGCATACCACTTTAGCGTCAGCACAGGAGTTCACCTCCTTCCTCTATCGGAGGAGCAGGTGAAGACTTTAGATGCCGAATCAACAGAAATAGAGATCTATACAGATCTCAGAACACGATCGCGCAGAGAACTTCAACCTACAAATCAGGAAGCTAGTGCGAACTCCAAGTCTTATCCGAAGAGTTGCAGAGCCTCTCCAGCGTGCAGTCCACGCATCTCGGCTTCCGCGCAATGCAGATCTGCCGTCCATGATGAATCAGCTCATGCGAAAACGCGATCCACCGGTCCTGCGGAAGTATCTTCATCAGATCCCGCTCCACCTTCTCTGGCGCCGTCTCTTTGGTCAACTCCAGCCTCCGCGACAGCCGCATCACATGCGTGTCCACCACCACGCCCACCGCAATCCCATACCACGACCCCAGCACCACATTCCCCGTCTTCCGAGCCACCCCCGGCAGCCGCAGAATCTCCTCCATCGTCTGCGGAACCTTCCCCCCAAACTCCTCCGTCACCAACCGCGCCGCGCCCTGAATCGACTTCGCCTTATTCCGAAAAAATCCCGTTGTCCGAATCAACTCCTCAAGCTCCGGCAGGGAAGCGCTCGCCATCGCCTTCGGATTCGGAAACGCCTTGAACAGCGCTGGCGTCACCAGGTTCACTCGTATATCCGTACACTGCGCGCTCAGAATCGTAGCCACCGTCAGCTCCCACGCATTCTTATGCGTCAAAGCACAGACCACCCCCGGATACGTCTTCCGCAGCGCATCCAGAATCGCCGCCACCCGCGCTGGATCAAGCGGCTTCTGTGTCTTGCCCGCACGCTTCTTCGCCGCAACCGGCTCACTCGCAGCAATCGCCCGAGCCTTCGCCCCAACTACCGCCTTTGCCTTCGCGCCTTTAGCCGAACTCCCAGTCCGAACCACCGTCGTCTTCGCCATCCGCTACCCCAGCCGGTTCAGCATCTCCGCCGGCGTCACCCGCACGCAGCTGAAGATCGGTGTGTCCTGCAGCGTAAACATGCTGATCTCCGTCTCCCGAAGCTGCTGCACCAGGTCCAGAAAGTCCTCCGGAAAGTTAGTCTCGAACGCCACCACAAACTCCTGGTCGTCGATCCCGAACGAGTACGTAGTATTCAGCTTCACCCGCGGATACATCAGCCCAATCCGGATATGCTCATCCATCAGCCGCTTCCGCTCTGGCGCCGGGAGCAGATACCACGGCCTCGTCTTCCAGAACGGATAGATGAAGATGTACTTCTGTCCACCCGGACGAATCGCCCCGCGTCCCTCGCCTTCACTCTCATCCGGCCGGTCAATCTGATACTGCGACCGCTTCGTCATCGCCAGAAAGTTATGCGGCGAGTTCAAATACCCACCTAGCGGCGTCCGCATCAACTCGCTCCGCATCTGGTTCAACTCGTCTACCCCATACCCGATCGACCACACGCACATATCCACATCGCCGCGCGTCCCAATCGTCGAATACGTCAGCGACACAAACTCACCCGGCTTATTCCACTTCGTCAACACCTCGACGAACGCCGCCCTGTGCGCCGCCTTCTCCTCTTCCGGCAGCCTGCGCCACTCCGGCATCACCTTATAGAAACTGAAGCAGACAATCTGCCTCTTTACCGCAGGCTTCGACGGATCATGCGGCTGCGCACCATAGCTGCTAGCCGGACGCCCCGTCGAAGCCGTCCCCGCTGCCGCAACTGGCGCCTCCAAAACCCCTGTCGCCGCCTTCAACTCCGAACCATCATGCTTCAACGCAATATTCTCTGCCATGCCCCGATTGTCTCGCGAACAGCCCCGCCATGCAAAGGGGCCTGCCATCCCCTCAAGCATTGCTGTGAGTTAGCCGCCGGACATCGTCCATCACCGGCATCGCCGCCAGCAACAGCAGCACCGCCGACAGCGGCACCGTAAAAAAGAATCCCAGGTGCCGAAAGCCCACCGCTCCAGTCACTCCGCCCACAAAGAAAAGCCCCACCAGCGAGGTCAGCAGCCGCAGCGCCGTCAGCTCGCTTGCAATCGTCTCTCGCTCAGCCCTCGACGCAATCCGTCCCATCGCAATCCCGATATCGGTCACCATCCCCGTCAGGTGTGTCGTACGAATCACCGACTTCGAGATCTTCGTAATCATCGCGTTCTGCAGCCCCATCGTGAAACACAGTAGCATCACCGTTCCCAGCACGCGTCCCCCGGCAAACTCCTCGCCCGTAAGCCCGAACACCAACAGCAGAGCCGCCTCGACGATCAACGGCAGCGCATATTCACTCTCCAGCTCCCGAGCACGCGCCCACCGGATCAGCAGCGTCGTCACGAACGCCCCACACAGAAACGAGAGCACCGCCGCCAGACCATGCATCACCAGCGGCAGACTCCACACCGCAAGCCCGTCCGCCATCGCCGACACAATGCCCGACATATGAGACGTATACTGCCTCACCGCTAGAAATCCCCCGGCATTCGCAGACCCGGCAACAAAGGCCAGATATCTGGCCAGGTGGCGATTAGCCGAATCCGTCCGTTTGCTTCCCGTCAGCCTGCGCAGATAGTGCAGCGGCATACCTCATGCTAAACCACCCTCCCGCCCCATCCGCAATCCACCCTCCTGAGTCACGCGCATTCACCGTCTCCTTAATCTCGACCCGCTATACTGCACCTGCATGTCAGAAAAAATCATCGCCCTCCTCGTCGGAGCTATCGCTGCCGGCGGCTACGCCAGCGTCATTCTCCTCATGGCCATCCAGTCCGCCTGCATTCCTATCCCATCCGAGGTCATCATGCCTCTCGCCGGATGGGCACTCGCGCACACGCAGCTCGACCTTATCCTCCTCGCGACCGTCGCATCCCTCGCCTCCAACCTCGGCTCCATCCCCGCCTACTGGGTCGGCGCGCGCGGCGGACGTCCCATGGTCGAGCGCTACGGCAGCTACCTCCTGCTCAGCCGCCACGACCTCGACCGCGTCGACAGTTTCTTCGCCCGCTTCGGCTCCATCGCCGTCCTCATCGGACGCATGCTCCCCATCGTCCGCACCTTCATCGCCTTCCCCGCCGGCGTAGCCAAGATGAACCAGCTTCGCTTCCACATCTACACCTTCATCGGCTCCTGGCCCTGGTGCTACGCCCTCGCCTACATCGGCATGAAGCTAGGCGCCCAGTGGAACACCAACCCCGAGTTCAAAGCAGTCTTCCACCGCTTCCACCTCGCCGTAGAAGCAGTCCTCCTCGGCGGCATCATCTGGTTCGTCGTCTCCCACTGGAAGAACCGCATCCGCACCGAGCCAGCCTGACATCTGGCGTGAGCCTCTCTTGCAATCATGCCTCGTCACAAAAAATCTGAGCTCAACATCACGCAGGCCAATCGGCTTGCGTGATGTTGAGCCAGTCCCTACTTGTCCTGCATCACCTGTCCGCGAATCTCCCCACCCGCATTCGCAGCCGTATGGATGTTGAAGTACCACTTCCCAGCCAGCAGATCCTTCTCCTGCTCCGGAGTCAGCGTCGCCGTCCCATCAATAGGACTCACAATCGGACTAGTCTTGACCGCAACCTGCGGTCCGGCGTTCGCTCCAGGAGCGGCAGGACCGTGAAAGTGAGCCGCCACGGCTGCTCCCGTCAGCCCATCGAATGTCACGTGATACGTAAGTTCGTTCGTCGCGGTATCCAGCGTCGCCGTCAGAACTCCTGTTCCGCTGCTGTTCTTTGGAGGAACCTCAGACGCAGCATTCAGTGTCGCCTTCAACGCAATGGTGGCTGCCTGCGCAGCGATCGATGCAAACGCAAGGGCGGACGCGATGACCGCTCCCCGAAAACGGCGATTCATGTTCATTATGTGTTTCTCCTTTTGAATTGTTCAGAAGCTTATTGTCTATTTGATGCTGGAACCCAACTCACAGCCAATCCTTTAGTCGCCAGCGAACTGCCGGCAACCTCTTTGCTGGATTGATACAGCCGACATTTGCCCCCATCCTCCACCGTGAGCGATACTAAAGAGTCCGCATCACACGGAAAAATCGCACCATAGAAGGGTACTGCCAGAATGTCTACACCCCCAGCCGCTACGCAAGACGCGGCCAGCATTAAGCCCGCAACAGGAAAACTCGGCGTCATGATTCCCGGCATGGGAGCTGTCGCCACCACCCTCATCGCAGGCGTAGAAGCCATCCGTCGCGGCTTCGCCAAACCCATCGGTTCCACCACCCAGATGGGCACCATCCGCCTCGGCAAACGCACCGACGCCCGCAGCCCCCTCATCAAAGACTTCGCCCCCATCGCCGATCTCAACGATCTCGTCTTCACCGGTTGGGACATCTTCGGCGGCAACCTCTACGACGCCGCCAAGACCGCCCAGGTCCTCGACCGCGACCAGCTCGAACAGATGCGTCCCTTCCTCGAGTCCATCGAGCCCATGCCCGCCGTCTTCGACCAGCACTACGTCAAGCGCCTCACCGGCACCAAGATCAAGACCGGCAAGAACAAGTGCGACCTCGCCAACCAGATCCGCAACGACATCGCCGAGTTCAAAACCAAGACCGACCGTCAGATCATGATCTGGTGCGGCTCCACCGAGATCTATCTCGAGCAGACCGCCGTCCACGAGACCCTCGAAGCCTTCGAAAAAGGCCTCGTCGACAACGACCCCAACATCTCCCCCTCCATGCTCTACGCCTGGGCCGCCCTCAAAGAAGGCATCCCCTTCGCCAACGGCGCACCCAACCTCACCGTCGACATCCCCGCCCTGCAGGAGCTCTCTAAAAAGATGAACGCTCCCATCTGCGGCAAGGACTTCAAGACCGGCCAGACCTTCATCAAGACCGTTCTCGCGCCCGCCTTCAAGGTCCGCAACCTCGGCGTCGCCGGCTGGTACTCCACCAACATCCTTGGCAACCGCGACGGCGAAGTCCTCGACGATCCCGACTCCTTCAAGACCAAGGAAGTCTCGAAGCTCGGCGTCCTAGAGCACATCTTCCAGCCCGAACTCCACCCCGACCTCTACAAGGATCTCTACCACAAAGTCCGCATCAACTATTACCCGCCGCGTGGTGATAACAAAGAGGGTTGGGATAACATCGACATCTTCGGTTGGCTCGGCTACCCGATGCAGCTCAAGGTAGACTTTCTCTGCCGCGACTCCATCCTCGCCGCCCCGCTTGCCCTCGACCTCATCCTCTTCATGGACCTCGCAGCCCGCACCCCAAGCCTCCGCGGTCTCGGCATCCAGGAGTGGCTCAGCTTCTACTTCAAGGACCCAGACTCCGCGCCCGGCGTCTATCCCGAGCACGACCTCTTCATCCAGAACATGAAGCTCAAAAATACCCTCCGCCACATCATGGGCGAAGGCCTCATCACCCACCTCGGCCTCGACTACTACGGCGACTAACCCGTCATCGAACCAACCCGGCGGCTGCGACCCGTCACAACTCGCAGCCGCCAGCTTTCATCAACCTACAGCCCCAGAAACTTGAACGGCTTCGCAGCCTTGAAGTCATTCGCCGCATTGCCGGAATATATGTTTTTCTGATCTTTCCCCAGATCAAGCTTCATCACCTTCCCGGTCTCCGCCGAAAAATCCACATCCTTGAAGTTGACCCAAAAAGTATTCGGCGTCAGCGCCGACTCGAAGAAGTAAATCATCCTCTTCTGGTCAGCGACTGTCCTCCATCGCGTCGAAGAAATATTCGGTTGATCCGGAGTCGTGATCCCATACGGCACGGAAACATTCCGAATCACGCTGAACACACTCGCCACCGTAATATCCGGACTATCCTCCTTGGGAATCGCATTGATATAGAACGAGGCCCGCGCAAACCGGTCCGCCGCGCGATTCGTACCCGGCAGAACCACCGTCCCTCCAATCTCTTTCCAGTAATCATCGAGCGCAAGCTGCTTATCGAACGCCGGAGAGTTCGTCATGACCTGGTACTTGCGGTCATGATGGATCACCTGCTTCCCCTCGATGTACTCAACAATCGCACTATCGCCCGTCGCATCCGACATCGCCAGATGCAGAGTCGCCAGCCTATCCTCACCCGGCACATTCGCCGTAATCATCGTAAAAGGCTCTCTCTCGAGCGTATCGACAGCTTCCTGCACCGTTGCAAAGTTGTCGAGAACATACTGCGCCCAGACGGAGATCGCAAGCCCAGGCTTGGTCGAAGCCGGAGCAGGATACTTCGACTCCACCAGCTACAAAACATTCGCAACCAGGCCCTTTTCGTTCATTCCATCCGTAGTCGAAACATCGTAGCCGGTCGCAATCACACTGCCGTACTTCGACGTCCACGTCAGCGAACTTGCACCCGTCTCTCCACTCCGACTCATCCCCCGCGGAAAGATCCAGAGATTCGTCCCGACATCGACCTTCCAATCCATGGAGCGAGCAGTAATCACGTTCCCATCGGCGCCAAGATAGACGGCCCGCGTACAAGCCTCTCCCAACGGCGGCATCACAACCAGAGAGCAAACGAACGTACGCAGAAACAGAGAAACGCAGTGTGACTTCCCTAAGCTCAACATAATCTCCATCTCCCAAAGGACTGCAGATTTTTGAAGCCCCGAAATTTTCGTCAAGTCTACACCGAGGTTATCAACTCACCGCGGCGTAAGATACGATTCTTACGAATGCCTCCCTCACCAAACTCCGCACAAGCTATAACCCTCCGCACCTTCACCCTCCTCCACACGCTCCGTCAAGACTGGGGCGGCTCCCTCATCCTCGCCTGCGGCCTCAACCTTCAAGGTTCAGCCCTCGCACTCGCCTCCAACATCGCCGGCGCCGTCTGCCTCTCCATCGAAGACAATCCCGCCACCCTCAAAGACGCCATCCGTTCCGGCTCCTGCGACTTCATCGTCAACACCCTCGACGAAGCCCTCCGCGCCATCAAGAACGAGATCCGCAAACATCTCCCCCTGTCCGCCGGTCTCCAGGGCAGCCCCACCACCATCCTTCAGGAGATCATCGAACGAGGCGTAAGCCCGCAACTCTTCGCCGATCTAACCCGCAACCCCACCCACGCCGCCGCCATCGCCGTCCTCCAATCCCAGGGCACCCTCATCGCGGATCTAGCAGATCTCGAAAGCCACGAACCCACCAGCTCCGCACCCACCCCCAACGCCCTCAACGCCGAAGCCCACCTCACCGCCATCCTGCATCAACAGAACTGGCATCTCGGCACCTTCACCTTCCCCACACCCGCCGCCCAGCGCGCCTTCGACACCCACGCCCTGTCCCTGCTTCCCGCCGGAGACCATCTCCGCCGCCGATGGCTCAACGCAGCCCCCCGAATCCTCCAGCGCGAGCGCCCCATCCAGCGCCTCCTCTGGCTCACCCCGCAGGAACAGCAGTCCCTCGTCTGACCCACCGGCTAAAGATCCTGCTGTATCTCCCTCTTAGCCGTGCGAATCTCTGCCAGAGCCGCCTCCCCACAACGATGAAGAGTTTCGAGTTCGACCACTTCACCGCGCGTCTTCCGCGTAGCAACCGTTAGGAAACATTGCGGACAAATAGAGTCGTAGGTCCCGTCCGTATTCTGCCGAAGCGGAAAGCCATTCGCTGATCGTTCCATAGCATCCACTGATTTCATATGTAAGGTATACCGGCACAGGAAACCCAACAAGTTACTGCCCAGACGACTGACCATACGCCGATGCCCGTTTGGAAACTGTCTGATAGCGAACATAACCTTGTATCTCCGAGGACCAGATGCGTGACCATATGCTCGACTACAACAAGCGCGCCCAGGCCCACGCCCGCAACAAGACCGTCCTCCCTACCCTTCAAGCCACCGGTTCATCAAGTATCCTGAATCTGACCAAGCAAAACCGGACTACCCTGAACCTAACCACACGCAACCGGACCATCCAGAACCAGACCACAAACGAGGAGTCTCCCGCACATGGCAAAACTTACGATCGGCTTCGGCATCCTGCTCATCCTGCTCGGCGTCTTCGGCTTCGTCGCCACCGGCAGCGCCCATCCCACCGCGCTCATCCCCGGCATCATTGGCCTCTTCTTCATCCTCTTCGGAGTCATGGCCAACTCCGAGAATCCCAAAAAACGCATGCTCTGGATGCACATCTCCGTCACCGTGGCCCTGCTCGTCTTCCTCGGCACCATCCCCGCGGACATCGACACCATCCGTCTCTCGCGTGGAGCCTTCTTCGCGCACCCCGCCGCCGTCGAGGAGAAGGGCGCACTCTCGCTCCTCTGCCTCATCTACGTCCTCTTCTGCGTCCGCTCCTTCATCTCCGCCCGTCGCGCCCGCCTCGCCGTCTAGCCGGGCAACGTAGCCGGGCAACAGGGAACTGCCCTCATACTGCATCGCGCCTCTGCCCGGCTTCATCTAAGTTGTTAGCCGTCTCTAGTGGGTTTGGCTATATCGTTGCTGCTCGGACAACCGAAACGAGACCTGATACCGTACGCGTCAATCAGTCTCAATGTCACGCCACATTCAACCACCGGCGTAAACTTGGTGTATCTATGGCATCTTCCTTTGGTCCATCAAGCTTTGGCGGCGGTATGAAGTCCGTAGACCGGCCCACCCGCGGCACCAACAAAGCCACCGCAGCCGACCTGACCGCCTCTCGACCCAAACCCAGTCTCAAGAAGGTAATGCCCGAGGTCTGGAACCTGGTCAAGCCGCGCCGTTGGCTCATCGCGGGTAGCTTTCTGTTGATGGTCATCAACCGTCTCTGTAGCTTCGCCCTTCCCATCTCCTCCCGCTACCTCATCAATAACGTAATGTACAAACAGCAACTGTCTCTGCGTCCCACCTCAGTTCGCTACCTGCTCAACAACTTGATGTATAGCCACCAGAGCCACCTGCTGCCATACATCATCGGCACAGTGGCTGCAGCCACTTTCCTTCAGGGCATCACCTCCTACTCGCTTACACAACTGCTCTCCACCGCAGGCCAGCGCCTTATCACCGAACTCCGCCGCAGGGTCCAAGAGCACATCGGCCGTCTTCCCGTCGCCTTCTACGACGAAAATCGCACCGGCACACTCGTCGCCCGCATCATGACCGACGTCGAAGGCGTGCGTAATCTCGTCGGCACAGGCTTGATTGAGTTCGTCGGCGGTATCCTTACCGCCATCTTCGCCTTCTGCATCCTCATCCGTATCAGCACACGGATGACTTTGCTCACATTCTGCATCCTTCTGGTCTTCGGTCTTATCCTGCAGAAGGCATTCAAGACCATTCGGCCAATCTTCCGCGAACGCGCCAAAATCAACGCTGAGGTCACAGGCCGCCTCACCGAATCGCTCGGCGGCGTCCGCGTAGTCAAGGGGTATCACGCTGAGCAGAGCGAGGCTAACGTCTTCGCCTCCGGCGTTGAACGCCTCCTAAATAACGTCATCAGCTCCATCACCGCCCAATCGCTCATGACGCTCTCTTCCACCATGGTTCTAGGAGTCGTCGGAAGCCTTGTCATGTATGTGGGAGCCATGGAGATCTCAGCCCACCGCCTGGATGTCGGCGGCTACGTCGAATACACCATGCTCCTCGCCTTCATGGTGGCGCCCATCGTCCAGCTCGTCAACATTGGTACCCAGCTAACCGAAGCCCTCGCCGGACTCGATCGCACCACCGAGATCCTCAACGAGCAGGAGGAAGATAGTGAACCCAGTCGCACTGTCCCCCTCGCCGCGATCCACGGCGACGTAGCCTTCCAGGACGTCACCTTCGCCTATGAACCCGGCAAACCCGTCCTCCACGGCATCAGCTTCGACTCCAAGCCCGGCACGGTCACCGCCCTCGTAGGCTCCTCCGGCTCCGGCAAATCCACCATCATCTCCCTTATCTGCGCCTTCCACACCGCCACCAGCGGCCAGGTCCTGATCGACGGCACCGACCTCGCCACCATCCGCCTCTCCAGCTTCCGCGAGCAGCTCGGCGTCGTCCTCCAGGAGACCTTCCTCTTCGATGGCACCATCCGCGACAACATCCTCTTCAGCCGCCCCAACGCCACCGACGAGCAGCTCATGAACGCCTGCCACATCGCCCGCGTCGACGAGTTTGCCGAGCGCTTCCCGGAGAAGTACGAGACCATCGTCGGCGAACGCGGCGTCAAGCTCTCCGGCGGTCAGCGTCAGCGTCTCTCCATCGCCCGCGCCATCCTCGCCGACCCGCGCATCCTCATCCTCGATGAGGCCACCAGCTCCCTCGACTCCGAGTCCGAGGCCATGATCCAGAACGGCCTCAACTTCCTCATGCAGGGCCGCACCACCTTCGTCATCGCCCACCGCCTCTCCACCATCCGCCGCGCCGACCAGATCCTCGTCGTCGAGCAGGGCAGGATCGTCGAGCGTGGCACCCACGAGTCCCTCTACCAGCTCCAGGGCCGCTACTACGATCTCTACACCCGCCAGCACGGCCTCGAAACCAATCTCTTCCTGGCTCCCGGCGAAGGCGACAAGATCGAAGAGACCGAGATCACAAAGGTATAGCTCCCGACCAACGGCCACCCGAAGGAGTACACCCACCACGAAGTGGTCGCCCCACACGCAGTGGGGCCGTCCGGCAGGACAAGTCTATTCAAGATAATGAGCAGTTAATAAACGGAGAATAAATGGCACTTACCGAAGCAGCGATGAACGTGCAAGAGCAGTTCGGCCAGATCGACATCTACGTCTTCGACCAGATCCTGCGCGGCAACATCGCCCCCGGCATGCGCGTCCTTGACGCCGGCTGCGGCTACGGACGCAACCTCGTCCATCTGCTCCGTGAAGGATGCGAGGTCCACGCGATCGATGCAAGCGCCGAAGGCGTAAGGCACGTCCGAGCCCTAGCAGCAGAACTCGCGCCAAACCTCAGCGCCGAAAACTTTCGCGTAGGTCTCATCGAGAAGATGGACTTCGCCGACAACTTCGCCGACGTTGTCCTATGCAACTCGGTCCTCCACTTCGCCCGCGACGACGCGCACTTCCTCGCGATGGTCTCCGAGCTCTGGCGCGTCCTGAAACCCGGCGGACTCTTCTTCTGCCGCCTCGGCTCGCGCATCGGAATGGACTTCGAGCGTCTTCGCGGAAACATCTTCCGCATCAACGACGGCTCCGAGTGGCTTCTCGTCGACGAATCCATCCTGATGAAGATGACCCACGACATGAACGCCGTCATGGTCGATCCGCTCAAGACCACCATCGTGCAGGACTACCGCTGCATGACCACTTGGGTCCTGCGCAAACGCTAACGAAAAGCGCCAACGGCGCGTCAGCCTCAATGGCAGATCGCGCCGTTCCCGTTCTACCCTTCCACACCCAACTCCCGCAGCAGAAACGCATAGTCAAACGCGATCTCCTTCAGGTAGTCATAGCGCCCGCTCGCGCCTCCATGTCCCGCATCCATGTTGACGTGCAGCAACAGCGGCGCATCGTTGGTCTTCAACGTACGTAGCTTTGCCACATACTTCGCCGGTTCCCAATACATCACCTGCGAGTCGTTCAAGCTGGTCTTCACCAGCATCGCAGGATACTCCGCAGCCTTCAGGTTGTCGTACGGAGAGTAAGACCGCATATACGCAAACGCCTCCGCCTCATTCGGATTCCCCCATTCCTCATACTCCGCGACCGTCAACGGCAGGGAAGCGTCCAGCATGGTATTCATCACATCCACGAACGGCACATGCGACAGCACCACGCGGAACAGATCCGGACGCTCGTTCACCACCGCGCCCATCAGCAGTCCACCCGCGCTCCCGCCCTCAATCGCTACGCGATCCTTCGCCCCATATCCCTTCGCCACCAACTGCTCCGCTGCCGCGATGAAGTCCGTGAACGTATTCCGCTTCACCATCATCTTGCCGGCGTCATGCCATTGGTCGCCCATCTCTCCGCCACCGCGAATGTGCGCATACGCAATCACCACACCCCGATCCAGCAGCGACAACCGCGACGCACTGAACCCGATCGGCAGCGGATACCCATACGAACCATACCCATACAGATACAGCGGACTGCTCGAGTCACGCCCAAAGCCATCGCGCCGATACACCACAGAAACCGGCACCCGAACCCCATCCACCGCCTCCACCCACACCCGCTCCGAAGCATACCGCGCCGACTCAAACCCTCCCGGCACCTCCTGCTGCTTCAACAGCGTCGATGCGCCAGACTTCGCCTCATACTCATACACCGATGCCGGAGAGACGAGCGACTGGTAGCTATATCGAAACGCATCCGTCTCGAACTCCGGATTCGCATGAGCCCCTGCCGAGTACACCGGCTCAGGAAACTCAATCTCCTTCGACTCCCCAAGCCTTCCGCCCTCTCCAAACTGCGTCACCGTCAACGTCGGCAACCCAAGCCTCCGACGCGCACTCACGCAGAACTCCGCGAACACCTCGAAGTCCTCAAGCGGAGCCTCCTTATCCTCCGGAATCAGCTCCGTCCAAGCCTCCCGGCCGCCGCCATCGACCGGAACCGTCACCACCCTGAAGTTCTTCCCCGTATCGTTCGTGCGAATGTAAAACAGTCCATCGCGATGGTCGACGTGGTACTCCTGCTCATCCACTCGCGGCGCAATCACCAGGAACATACCGCCGGGAGTCTCTGCAGAGAGATAACTGCACTCGTTCGTCGTGTGGCTGCCCGCCTCCATCAGCAGGTACTTGCCATCCCGCGTCTTGCCTACGCCGATGTTGAAGCGCTCATCCTTCTCTTCCCAGATCTCCGCATCTTCCGCCGCCGCATCGCCCAGCCGATGACGAAATAGGTGGTCGTGCCGCTTTGTCACCTCATCCTCAGTCGTGTAAAAAAGCGTTTTCGAATCCGCAGCCCACGCCATCGACCCGACCCTCTCAGCAGTATCGGCGAGATCCTTCCCCGTCTTCAGATCCCGAACATGCATCGTGTACTGCCTAAAACCCGTATTGTCGGTCGAGTAAGCCAGCAGAAATCCATCCGGGCTCACCGTCATTCCGCCCACCGCCATAAACGGCTGACCCTCCGCAAGCTGGTTCACATCCAGCAGAATCTCCTCCGGCTGCGACTCATCGAACCTCGCCCCGGTAGCCAGCCTGCGGCAGTGAATCGGATACTGACTCCCCTCCACCGTCCGCACATAGTAGAACCAGCCACGGTTGCGATAGGGAACTGACTCATCCGTCTCCTTGATGTGCGACAGCATCTCTGCATACAGCTTCGCCTGCAGCTCCTTCGTCGGCTCCATCGCCGAATCCGTATAAGCGTTCTCCGCCTCCAGATACGAGATCACCTCCGCCGAGGTCTTATCCCTCATCCAGCGGTAGTCATCTTCCAGAACATGCCCATGCAGCGTAGTCGGTGTCGATTCCTTGCGCGCACTCGGCGGCGTAATCAGATTCTGCGTCATCAATCGAAGCTCTCCAACCCACAGGATACAACCTGCGCCGTGCTCCTAAAAGCAACCCCCAACCATCTTTCAACACCAAATAACTGTAACGAAGACGGCCACGGACGTTAAGCAGACCGTCAAGGAGCAACACCCATGACTTCCAGCCTGATCATCAATCCCAGACGCCTCTACGCCGTACTCCTAAGCACCGCCATCCTCTCCTCCCCCGTCCTCCTCATCGCGCAGCCAGACCTGATGTCCATCCCCGTCTCGCAGACTCAAGCCAATCCACCCCAACAGCAACCCGCCTCCAGCACCGCCATGCAGGACTCCGGCCAGAACGCCGGCGAAGTCGGACAGGTGATGGCCGACAAGATCTTCCTCCGCAAGGCAGCCGAAGGCGGCCTGGCCGAGGTCAAGCTCAGCCAACTAGCCGTAGACAAAGCCGGCAGCGACGACGTAAAAGCCTTTGCACAAAAGATGATCGACGACCACATTAAACTCAACGCCAACCTGGCAGGCATAGCCGACTCCATGGGCGTCAAGCTGTCTCAATCACTCGACAAAGAGCATCAGGCCGACTACGACAAACTCAGCACCCTCTCCGGCAGCGACTTTGACACCCAGTACCTTACCCTCATGGTCAAGGCCCACCACAAAGACCTTCACATGTTCCGCATCGAGGCCGCCGACGCTGCGGACCCAACCCTGCGCGATGCCGTCATCAGTGCCGAGAAGACCATCCACGATCACACCGTCATGGTCGACAAGCTCGCCCGCGACAAAGGCGTCCCGATACCCGCCCGTCCCAATCACCCCACTCCGCCTCCCGCATCCTGACGCCGTTCACGAGATAAATCCGCACAACCGCGCGCCAATCCGCGAAATTAACGCAATCGGCAACATGCAATCCGTTGCGCCAAATTGCAGGGCGTAAAATGAGCATCGATGAAGCACCTCTCGCGTTGGCTGATCCTCGTCCTTATGCTGTGCGCGCCGTCAGCCCTCCTGACGGCCGAATCGGTCGCCACGCTTCCGGCCCCCACCGGCTACGTCAACGACTTCGCCGGAGTTCTCTCACCCTCCACCAAATACGATCTTGAAAACCTCTGCACCCAGGTAGACCGCCAGGCCCACGCCCAGATCGCCGTCGTCACCGTCAAGACCATCGACAACGACGAGTCCGTCGAGGAGTTCACCACCGCCCTCGAAGACAAATGGAAGGTCGGAGCCAAGGGAACCGACCGCGGCGTCATCCTGCTCTTCGTCATGACCCCCAGGCGTGGCCGTATCGAGGTCGGCTACGGCCTCGAAGGCATCCTCAACGACGCCAAGGTAGGCGACATCGGCCGTTCCATGGTCCCCGCAGCCCAGCAGGGCGACTACAACACCGCCATCCCCCTCGGCGTCCGCCAGATCGCCCAGATCATCGCCACCGACGCCGGCGTCACCCTGAACCTCGGTCCGCCCGTCCACCAGTATCGCCGCCAGCAGGTTCCCGTACAGCTCAGCCTCACTCAGATCATCTTGGGCGGCGGCGCCATCCTCCTCATCCTCTTCTTCCTGGTCAAAACTGGTAATACCGGCCTCATCTTCTTCCTCCTCGGAAACCTGATGGGCGGCGGAGGTGGAGGCTTCGGCGGAGGACGAGGACGCGATGACGACCGTGGCGGAGGCGGCTTCGGAGGCTTCGGCGGAGGCAGCTCCGGAGGCGGTGGAGCAAGCGGAGATTTTTGAGGAGATTCCAGAGATAGAACGATTTTGCCGCAAAGAAGGGCTTGGGATTTCGGGCCGGGGTGATACAGTACACCCGGATGAACCAGCCGAGGAAAGCATCGAAATGACACGAAGGGGAATCGAAAAAATATGAAATCGTTATGGGTTGTACTTGGCGTCGTGGGTCTTCTCATCGTCGTGCTGCTCTTCGTTGGAGGCAGCTACATCGGTGCGAAGAACACCCTGGTGCAGAAGAATGAGGCCGTCAATCAGGCCTTCTCGCAGGTCAACGTGGTGCAGCAGCGCCGCCTCGACCTTATCCCCAACCTCGTAGCCTCCGTCAAGGGGTACGTTGCTGAAGAGTCCACCGTCCTCACCAACATCGCCAACGCCCGTGCCGGCGTCCTTGCCGCAGGCAGCGATCACGCCAGCAGCATCAACGCCAACTCCAAGCTCGACGTAGCCCTCGGGCCGTTCTTCCGCCTTCAGGAGCAGTACCCCGACCTCAAGAGCAACCAGCAGTTCATTCGCTTGACGGACGAGCTCGCCGGGACGGAAAATCGTATCGCCGTAGAGCGTCAGCGCTACAACAAGACGCTCGAAGACTATAACGTCTACGTCCGCCAATTTCCCAACAGCATCTGGGCCAACATGGCAGGCTTCCACTACAGGGACGAGTACTTCAAGGGCAATCCAGAGAACGGTACGGCGCCGAAGGTCGACTTCTCGAAGTAACGGAAGCGAACTGACTTGGCCCAATAAAAAGGCCGTCGCATCAAGCGACGGCCTTTTTATTGTGTTTCACGTTCTAACGAACTGAAGTTTACTTGGTGAAAGAAGAGATCGCGGTAGCCTCATCGTCCTTCACATCGAAGACGGTGTAGAGCTTGGTGATCTGCAGCAGGTCGTGAACCTTCTTGGTCAGGTTCAGCAGCTTCAGCTCGCCGCCTGAGTTCTTTACCGTGGTAAAGGCGCTGACCAGCTCCCCGATCCCCGAACTGTCGATGTAACTGATGTCGCCCAGATTGAGCAGAATCTTGTTGGAACCCTTTGCCAGCACATCACGCACGGCATCGCGGATCGTGACGCTGCCTTCGCCGAGGGTGATGCGACCGCTGAGGTCCAGAATGGTAACGCCGTCTACCTGGCGAGTCTTTACTTTCATGCTCATGACTAGTTTTCTCCTTAGGTCCCCGGCTGCGCGGGTGTTCGATGCTTGATCAATGTCAGTTCTGTGCCTGGATGTAGCTGCCGAAAGTTTACCTCATCCATGAAGGCTTTGATGAGAAAGATGCCACGGCCGGAGCCGCGAAGGATATTTTCCGGCGCCAGAGGATCCGGAAGCGTATCAGGATCGAGCCCAGGGCCCTGATCCGCGATCCGGATAATCAAAGAGTCCGTCGTCGTCTCGAACGATGCCGTCACGTGTTTATTCGTGTCGTACGAGTTTCCGTGCAAAACCGCGTTCACGGCAGCCTCGCGCACCGCCATGGCAATGTGAGGAACCGTGTCTTCATCGAACCCCGCACGTGCGGCGAAGTCCTCTGCGATCTGCTCAACCTTATTGACGCTGTCGAGAGACGAGTCCAATGTGTAGCTGACGCGCATAGTCGTTGAGTCGGCCAAAGCTGTCCTTGCGATACCTGAGTGCCAGTCGTCAACGGCAGACAACAGCGATGATGGCAGTGTGCTTGTGGATCTCCGGAAAGTCAAGATGAACCCGAATCTGCCTCTCCGGAGATCCCCGTTTTTGTCCCCTCCAGGATCGCCCGGAAGCCAATAAAACCTCCGCGCTGGCTGCACCTCGGTCCACCAAAGCTGGGCTAACATGCGGTTAGGACGATACGAAAATAAGAAGATAAACACATAAGCGGATAAGAAGATAAAGTCTGAAGGAACACCTTCACCTGCCATGAGCAAGCACCCCAACTCGCGCACCACCGCCTCCGCCCTCATGGGTACGACCATCGTCGACGCCCAGGGTGCCCCCTTCGGCCACGTCCGCGAGGTCGCCGTCGCCCCCTCCATCGACTCCGCCCACATCCACGGCCTGCTCCTCCGCCGCGTCGCCTCCCGCCGCAGCGACACCCCCTCCCTCGTCCTCATCTCCGACCTCCACTTCAACCACGCCGGTGCCATGCAGCTCCTCGACACCGCCCAGCCCTCCACCCTTCCCGACGACGACAGCTTCCTCCTCCTCGAACGCGACCTCCTCGACCAGCAGATCATCGACGTCCACGGACACAAAGTCGTTCGCGTCAATGACGTCGATCTCGTCTGGGAGAACGGCCCCGAAGATGACCCCACGCTCTCCCTGCGCATAGCCGAGGTCGAAGTCGGCCTTCGCGGAGCCGTCCGCCGCCTCCTCAAAGGCTTTCCCGCCGCCACCGTCGATCGCATCGCCTGCCGCTTCGGCGCCAGCATCATCCCCTGGGACTTCGTCGACCTCATCGACCGCGACCCCTCACGCCGCGTCCGCCTCAAGGTCGAGCAGGATCGCCTCTCGAAGATGCACCCCTCCGACATCGCCGACATCCTCGAAGAGCTCGCCCCCGCCGAGCGCCACGCCCTCTTCCTCTCCCTCGACGAAGAGGTCGCCGCCGAGGCCCTCGAGGAAGTCCGTCCAAAGATGCAGCAGGCCCTCATCGAGTCCCTCGACTCCGAACAGATCGCCGGCATCGTCGAAGAGATGGACCCAGGCGCCGCCGCCGACCTCCTCTCCGAGCTCACCGACGAGCGATCCGAGGCCATCCTCGAAGAGATGGACCCCGAGGAGCGTCAGGAGGTCGAAGATCTTCTCGAGTTCTCCGGTGACTCCGCCGCCGGGCGCATGACCACCGACTACATCGCCCTCCAATCCGATGCAGACCTCGAACAGGCCATCGCCGCGCTCCGCGAGTTCGAGGGCGACATCGAGATCATCACCGACATCTACCTGCTCGACGACGAAGAGAAGATCGTCGCGCTCATCCCTCTCGTTCAACTCCTGCTCGCCGCGCCCGGCACACCGCTATCCAGCCTGCCGCACAGTCACATCGTCACCTGCAACGTCGACGCCAACGGCCGCAAGGTAGCCGAGCTCTTCGACAAGTACAACCTGCGTTCACTCCCCGTCGTCGATCACGCAAGACGTCTTACCGGAGTCATCCACGCCGAACAAGTCATAGCCCTCCTAAGAGCAAAGCACTAAAAATCCCAACCCGACCAACGGGAGGACCCGCAAAAATCGCGTCACCCCAACAAGGTATAAAAGTCACGAAGTGACCTCGCGCCGAGCAGGCGGCCCGTCCGGCAGGACAAAAGCATTTAAGCAGGCCCCAACCAAGTGATTCACGACCTCCTCACCGACACACCCGCACTCACCGCCCACGCCGACGTCTGCATCGTAGGCGCCGGAGCCGCTGGCATCTCCTTGGCCGTAGAGTTCGCCCGCAAAGGAAAGACCGTCCTCCTCCTCGAGGGCGGCGGCGACCACCGCGAAGACTCCTCCCAGTCCCTCTACGACAGCGAGATCGTCGGCCTTACCCATCGCGGCATCCACACCGGCCGCATCCGCGTCAAAGGCGGCACCACCGTCCGTTGGGGCGGCCAGATCCTCGAGCTCGATGCCTTCGACTTCACCCCTCGCCCCGGCGTCCCCAGTAGCGGCTGGCCCTTCCCAAAGTCCGAGCTCACGCCCTACTACGAGCGAGCCCTTACCCTCGAAGGCCTAGCCAACGTAGAACGCAGCGACGCCGCCGTCTGGCGCAGCCTCCATCTCCCCTTCACCCAGTTCGAAGGCCTCGAAGCCTACGTCTCCCGCTGGTGCCCCGAACCCAACTTCGCCCGCCTCCACCATCAGACCCTCGCCACCCACCCCAACATCCACCTCTGGCTCCACGCCAGCGCCGTAGAACTCCTCACCGAAGGCGACCGCACCACCGGCCTCCGCTGCCGCACCCTCACCGGCATCGAGACCACCTTCCACGCCCCCAACTTCATCTTCTGTCTCGGCGGCATCGAGTCCGCCCGCTTCTTCCTCCAGCCCCGCCCCGGTGGCCACCCCTGGAACCGCTCCAGACTCCTCGGCCAACACTTCCAAGACCACATCGACTGCAACGCCGCCACCATCGAACCTCTCAACCAGCAGATCTTCCACGACACCTTCGATCCAATCTTCATCCGAAACTTCAAATATCTCCCCAAACTCCGTCTTTTTCCGCAACTTCAAGTCGAGCACAAAACCCTCAACATAGGCTCCACCATGTCCTTCGAGGACACCGGAAAGGCCCGCTATCAGGCCAAACTCACCATCCGCAATCTCATGCGCGCCCGCTTCGGAGAGGTCACCCGCGACAACCTCCGCCACACCGCCAGACATATCCCCCTCCTCTTCCAACAACTCTGGCGCTACAAGATGGGCCACCGCGGCTTCGCCCCCTCCGACGTCCGCATCTTCCTCCGCGTCCACTGCGAACAGGAACCCACCTCCCGAAGCTCCATCACCCTCACCAACGACCGCGACCCCCTCGGCCTCCAGCGCATTCGCTTCGACTGGAAGATCTCCGAGAAGGAACTGAACACCATCCGCCAGTACACCCTCATCGCCCAGAGATCGCTCGTAAGCATCGCCCGCATCATCCCCGACCCCGACCTCATCGCTGGCAACCCCGCCTTCCTCACCCGCTGCGACGACAGCAACCACCACATGGGTGTCATGCGCATGTCCCCCTCATCCGAAACCGGCGTCGTCGACACCAATCTCCGCCTCCACGGCACCGCCAACACCTACATCTGCAGCGCCGCCGTCTTCCCCAGCTCCGGCTTCTCCAACCCAACCCACACCGTCCTCGCCCTCGCTGCCCGCCTCTGTGACCACCTCACCTGATTCCAACCAACGGGAGGACCACCCGAAGGGGTATAAAAGTCACGAAGTGACCTCCCGCCGAGCAGGCGGCCCGTCCGGCAGGACACGAACACACGCAGCTAAACTCAAAAGCAACCATGCAAACCCTCCCCCTGGCCGACACCACGCGCCGCACCACCCGCCTCGGCTTCGGCTGTTCCAGCATCATGGGCGCCATAGGCCGCCGCGACTCCCTCCGCCTCCTCGAAGCCGCCTACGACGCCGGCATCCGCCACTTCGACGTCGCCCCCGCCTACGGCTACGGCGAAGCCGAGAGCTGCCTCTGCGACCTCATCCATCGCCACCCCGCCGACATCACCGTCACCTCCAAATACGGCATCCCCCTCGCAAAAAGATCCCCCCTCATCCGCCTCGGCCGCCACGTCACCCGCCCTCTCATCCAGCTCCTCCCCGGCATCAAGCAACGCCTCGCCCAGGCCGCCAACACCGCCACCCACAACCCCGACCGCCCCACCTTCACCGTCGCCCAGGCCAAAGCCTCCCTCGAACGCAGCCTCACCGCCCTCCGCATCCAACACATCGACCTCTGGCTCCTCCACGAGGCCACCGCCGTCGACCTCACCGACGACAGCCTCCTCCACTTCCTCAACCAGCAGGTCAAGCAGGGAACCATAGGCTCCTTTGGCATCGGCAGCGACTCCTCGAAAATCCCAGCCCTCCTCGCCGAACGTCCCGCCTACTGCCGCACCCTCCAGTACGACTGGTCCGTCCTCTCCCCAGCCATCACGCCCACCAACTCCTTCCGCATCCACCACCGCGCCCTCACCACCCGCTTCCGCACCTTCCACGCCGCATTCCTCCAGCAAAAAGACCGCACGAATCGCTGGTCCAAGGCCACAAACATCGACCTGACCATCCCCGACAACCTCGCCGCCCTCATGCTCAAGGCCGCCCTCGTCATGAACCCTGCCAGCATCATCCTCTTCTCCTCAAAGAGTCCCCTGCACATCCACGAAAACGTCCGCATCGCCGAAGACCGCACCCTCGAAGCCCCAGCCATCGCCCTCTACCAGCTCATTCAGGCCGAACGAGACCAGCTCACATCGGAATAACCACTCGCCCCACCCATCACCTGCAAAAAACAATAAACAAGCTCATAGTCCAATCGGTTAACCTCACCATGCCCACAAATGGTTTAGCCTGAAACCAGGACGATCTCATCGTTCTCCAGCCCAGCACAGAAGGAAGCGGAAAAATGAACCCCTGGCGGACCTGGAGAACTCGCCTGATCCTGTTCTTTGCCGTCCTCGGCCCCGGCTTCATCACGGCCAACGTCGACAACGACGCCGGCGGCATCCTCACCTACTCCTCTGCGGGCGCCCAGTTCGGTTACACCCTACTCTGGACGATGATCCCCATCACCATCGCCCTCATCGTCGTGCAGGAGATGTGCGCCCGCATGGGCGTCGTCACCGGCAAAGGCCTCAGCGACCTCATCCGCGAAGAGTTCGGCCTGCGCATCACCTTCGTCATCATGCTTCTGCTCATCGCCGTTAACTTCACCAACGTCGTCACCGAGTTCTCCGGCATCGCCGGCAGCATGCAGCTCTTCCACGTCAGCAAGTACGCCAGCGTCCCCGTCTGCGCCTTCATCGTCTGGATCCTCGTCGTCAAAGGCGACTACAAGAGCGTCGAAAAAGTCTTCCTCATCGCCAGCGTCTTCTACATCGCCTACATCATCACCGGCGTCCTCAGCGGCCCGGACTGGCACCTCGCCCTCGTCGAGACCGTCAAGCTCCCGCCCCGCGCCATGTGGAGCAACAAGAGCTACGTCTACATGACCGTCGCCGTCATCGGCACCACCATCACCCCCTGGATGCAGTTCTACCTGCAGTCCTCCATCGTCGAGAAGGGAACCAGCGTCCGCCAGTACAAAGCCTCCCGCCTCGACGTCATCATCGGCTCCATCTTCACCGACGTTGTCGCCTGGTTCATCGTCGTCGCCTGCGCCGCCACCCTATACACCCACGGCATCCGAAATATCAGCGAAGCCTCCGACGCTGCCGGCGCCATGAAGCCCCTCGCCGGTCAATACGCCTTCATCCTCTTCGCCGCCGGCCTCTTCAACGCCTCACTCTTCGCCGCCTCGATTCTCCCCCTCTCCACCGCCTACACCGTCTGCGAGGGCCTCGGCGTCGAGAGCGGCCTGGACAAGAGCTTCGGCGAAGCCAAGTTCTTCTACTGGCTCTATAGCCTGCTCCTCTTCGCTGGCGCCGCCGTCGTCCTCATCCCCAACTTCCCGCTGGTAAAGTTCAGCATCCTCTCGCAGGTGCTCAACGGCATTCTTCTCCCCGTAGTCCTCATCTTCATGCTGAAGCTCATCAACAAGCACGAGCTGATGGGCAAGTACACCAACACCCGCTGGCTCAACGCCATCGCATGGATCACCGCCATCATCGTCATAGCCCTATCCCTCATCCTCGTCTGGAACACCCTCCACGGCGGTTGAAGATAGGGAAAGATAGAAAAGATAGGCCCTGCCAGACGAGCCGCCTGCTCGGCGAGAGGTCACTTCGTGACGCGTATACCGGTCACGCAGCCATCATCAGAAAAGGTCCTCCCGCTGGTCGGAATCATCCACCGCCGAGCAACGCGAGGCCCAAGCCATCCACTCACCCTGACAAGGTATAAAAGTCACGAAGTGACCTCCCCACGAGTAGTGGGCCCGTCCGGCAGGACAGAATTTTCGTAATCTTTTAAAGCAGTTTCCCCTCAGAAAGATCCCGAATCAGCCCCAGGTCCGCCGCCAGAAAGTCATACCCTGGCAGCTCCCCCAGCGGAGCCCACCGCATGTCATTAAATATCCGATTCTCCAGCGTCCCCTCGAACTCCCGCACCACAAAGAACTGCAGATCGATCGCCCCGCCATTCCTGTACTTATGCCGCACCCGAGCCACCTGCCGCCCGATCACCGCCGTAATCCCCAGCTCCTCGTTCAGCTCCCGCACCAGAGCATCCTCAGAGCCCTCACCCTCTTCGATCTTGCCCCCTGGAAACTCCCACTTCAGGCTCATCGGCTGGTCCGGCTTCCGCTGGCAGATGAGCACCTCCACCCCCGCCGCGCCATCCCCCGCCTCGCCCCGCAAAATCAGAGCCGCGACCACCAGCCGCAAAGGCTTTTGGACGACAGGTTCAGCGCGTTCCCCGAGCTTGCGAATAGCTTCTCTCACTTGTCTCTATAGCGTTAGACGACGCCAACCCTACAAAAGGCTCTGTCAGCCCCGCTTACGCCGGTCGAACAGAGTCCGGATAGTAGACTGGCCAGCTCTCCTGCGAGCTTCTCTCCAACAGCCCCGCCGTCGGATTCACCGGAAACGCCCGCCGCGCAATCGCCAGCATCGCCGCATCATGCACCGAGTTCCCAAAGACCGCATCCGGCGCCGTCACCCCCACCCGCGCCAGCGACCTCACCTTGCCCTCGTCCGTCGGCACATCCTCAATCACGTCCGAGACCACCCCATCCTTCACCGTCACCCGCGCCGCCAGCACCCGCTCCGCAGGAATCCCAAACCCACGCACACCCTCTTCGATCACCCAGTTATTCGTCGAACTCACCGCCCAGATCTCAACGCCTCTGCCGTGAAGCTCATCCACCAGCTGCTTCATCTCCGGAAAGATGTTCTGTCGGACTCGGCTCTCAAAGAAGACCTTCGCCGCCCGCCGCATCTCGTTCTCGCGCAGCCTCTGGTACATCTGCACCATCTCCCCGCAGATCGCCGCCTCCGACACCGTGCCACGCAGGTATGCGCGGTAGCGCTCGTCTATCCAGTCCGTAGCCTCCCGCGAGACCAGCCCCGTCTCGATCGTCCACTTCATAAACGACGAGCCCGCATCGCCCGACCACAACGTCCCGTCGCAGTCGAACACCGCGACGGATGGCGAGAGAGAATAGACCGCCTCATGGAACTCTGACGTACTCAAACGATTGACCGAAACCAGATGGCTCACGAACTGTACTCTACTTTTCTGCGCTTCAGGCGCGCATGAATTTGCATTGAAGATTGATGTCCATCTTACTACCCCACCAAAACCGATCTTCTCCACAACCCTCTCATCGCATCTCCCATCCGCATCCAAACCCGCTGGAGGAAAAACATGAGTGACTTCAAACAGCTCTCCGGCAAAGAGGGAATCGACAAGATAGGCTTCCTGATCGCAGACCACAACATCGTTATGCTCGTTACCGCAGCCAGCGACGGCACCTTCGACAGCCGCCCCATGGCCGTCCACGTCAAAGACTTCGACGGCACCGTCTGGTTCCTCACCCCGCACGCATCCGAAAAGATCAACGAGATCCAGGACGACTCCCACGTCACCCTCATCTTCTCCGACCCATCCAACGCCAAGTACGTCTCCGCCAAAGGCCGCGCCCACATTAGCAGGGACCGCGCCAAAATCCACGAGCTTTGGAACTCCATGTACAAAGCCTGGTTCCCACAAGGAGAAGACGACCCCAATATTGCCGTCCTCCGCATAGACATCGCCGAGGCCGACTACTGGGAGGCTTCCTCCAGCCGCATCGTTCGCGGCGTCAAATACCTCGCAGCAGCCGCAACCGGCGGCAAGGTAGACGTAGGCGAAGCTGGCAAAGTCGTCCTGACCTAACCATCTGGCCTGCCAAGCCTGAATCGTCTCTCATCGCTGCGGAGCGACGGCCTTCTACTAAGGAAGGCCGTCATTCTGAGCGTAGCGAAGAACCCCTGTATTGTGTCTTTGCCATTGGACTTGCTGTTGTTCTTGTTCTACTGCGAACCTGCGTTAAATCGGAGGCAGGCCGTTCACCACGCTCACCCCAGGCGGCGGAACAAACCCGAAGTCTGTATCCTTCACCGGCACATTCTCCACCATGCCGGAGAACGCAAACTCCGTCACCGCTCCATCCACCTCTTCCAGCTTCATCCGGTCAATCGCGCCCGCCGTCGTCACCCACAGCGACAGCAGCTTCACTCTCTGCTCAATCCCCTTCGGCACTCCGGTAATACGAAACCCCGTCCCATCCGGCGTCACCGCAAGGCCATCCAGCTCCTTCTTCAACTGAGTATGCCCAAGCAGAAATCGCAGAGGCGACCGCAGATCGTCCAGCTCCTTCGCTGGCACCCGTGTAGCCTGCGTGTCCCCCGGCGTATAAAACCACGCAAACTTCCCATCCAGTACAAACACCTTGCCCACCGGAGCCGCATAGCTCCACCGCATCCGCCCCGGCTTCTTCAGCAGCAGCGTGCCCTCTTCCGCACGCTGCATCCCCATCCCCGAGTAGTTCTCCGTATAGCGCGCCCGCAGCGAAGTCAGATGGTTATAGTGCTCGTCCACCCTGCGAACCAGCGCATCTCCATCCGCACCCAAACTCTTTGCCGGCTCCTGCGACACCAGCTGCCCAGCGAACAAGCCGCAGCCCACAGCACCCAGCAAAAGCGTTCGAGCCAGCCTCACTGAATCGGCTGCGTGCAGTTGTTTCCACCCGCCGGATCAAACCGAATCGTATTGTTCTCATCCGAGCAATATCCGCGATCGCCCGACCGCCCAATCGACTGTGGCACGGCAGTAATCTCGTACCCCGTATACATGTCCTGATTGTTCACCGTCACCTTCGTGCAGTTCGTAATCGCGAACGTATACCCTGCCTTCTGCCCGCTCGAAAGCGAGTTATCCAGCAGCTGAGCGGACTGTGCCGAGGGCGCACCCGATTTCGGATCACCGCCCAGCGCCGCCAGCGAGCACGAAAAGCCGTTCGCCGGATACGCCGAGTTGTACTGCAACTGCGCCTGTCCGATCGTCCGCACCGACTGCACCGCCGACGTCTCATTCGCCTGTTTCCGCAGCTTCAGCATCTGCGGCACCGCCAGCGACATCAGGATCAGCATCACCGACATCACGATCAGCAGTTCGATCAGCGTAAATCCCTCGTCGTCCCGTTGCTTCTTCAGCTCAGCGCGCATCCGGCCCAATCCGTTCATCGTCGTCATCATTCCTCGGCAGTTCAAAGTCTTCTTACACATCGAACAAAACTCTATCAGGAGTCTGTTCTAGCACGCTAAATCTTCGCGCTCGACCTTCATCGTCCCAAGATTTCCCAGCAGCGTCAACGCCATCGTCTCCGGCTGGAAAAGCTCCTGTGCCAACACCTGCACATCCTCCGAGCTCACCGCGTCCACCTCTTCGATAATCTCGTCCACGCCAAAGAAGCGCCCAAAGTACATCTGCTGCCGAGCCAGGTTCGACATCCGGCTCCCCGAACTCTCCAGCCCGATCACCATATTGCTCTTCAACTGGTCCTTGGCCCGCTTTAACTCCACCTCGCTGACCTTCTCTTCCTTCAGACGTCGCAGCTCCAGCAACGTAAGCTCCAGCACCTGCAGCGTCTTGTCCACCGACGTCCCCGCGTACACGCACAGCGACCCCGTATCCCGGAACGGATTCATCTCCGAGTAGATCGAGTACGCCAGCCCCCGGTCCTCGCGGATCGTCTGGAACAGCCTCGAACTCATCCCACCGCCCAGCATCGTGTTCAGCAGATACACCCCGTACCGCCGCGCATCGTTCACCCGCGGCGCAGGCACGCCCAGGCAGAACTGCACCTGCTCCAGCGACTTCTTCCGCTTCAGCGTAATGTGCGGCGTAGCCTTCGGAGCCGCTACCTTCTCCGCTACCCCATCCCCACTCGCCGCCAGCGAGCTGAACTCCCGCTCCACCTTGGCCACAAACTCGTCGTGCTGCAGATTGCCCGCCGCCGAAAACACCATATTCCGCGGCGTAAACTGCCCCGCATAAAAATCAAACAGCTTCTGCTGATCGAAGCTCGAAACCGTCTTCACCGTCCCCAGGATCGGCCGTCCCAGCGCATCGCCCTTCCAGAAGTTCTGCGTCCACGTCTCATGCACCAGATAGTCGGGATTATCCTCGTCCATCTTGATCTCTTCCAGAATCACACCCTGCTCACGCGCCACATCCTCCGGCGTAAACGTCGGATGCAGCACCAGGTCCGCCAGCACATCCAATGCCGGAGTCACATTCTCATCCAGCACCTTGATGTTGAAGCACACCGTCTCTTTCCCGGTAAACGCGTCCAGATTGCCGCCGATCGTATCCACCTCGCGTGCAATCTGCTGCGCCGACCGCGATGTCGTCCCCTTGAACACCATATGTTCGACAAAGTGCGAGATCCCATTCAGCTCCGGCTTCTCATCCCGAGACCCCGACCCAACCCACGCCCCCATCGACACGCTCCGCACATGCGGCATGCTCTCAGTCAGCACCATCAGACCGTTCGCCAGAACCGTCTTCCGGATATTTCGGGGGGCATTCTTCGTTACAGCGATATCTTCAATCAACGTTGCGGACATGCGACTCCTTGAACTTCCATTCTTTCACAGCAACAACCGCCGCCCCCTGCTGCACCATCGGAGTAGACTCTCTAACAGATGCTCCCGCGACAGGTAACGCTTCGCGACCGACATCTCATTCAAATCCTCATTCCGCATAAGCCAAACCGTATGAACGAAATATCCATAAAAGATAATCCAAAAGTTGATGGAAGGCCCCTCTTCGGCCAATCCCTCGTCGAGCTGACAATCCTCCTCGATCACCTGAACCAGCCCCCTTACCGCGCCCGCCAGCTCCACGAAGCCCTCTACGCCCAGCGCCTCACCTCCATCGACGACATCACCACCCTCCCCGCCACCCTCCGCGAAGCCCTCAAATCCCAAAACCACACCATCGGCCTCCCCGAGATCGTCCAGACCGCCCGCTCCATCGACGGCACCGAGCGCTACCTCATCCGCATGGCCGACGGCGAGACCGTCGAGACCGTCTGGATGCCCGGCGGCGACGGCGGCGAGCGCGGAGACGGCACCCAGGCAGCCGAAGAAGAAGAACACCCCACCCACGATGACGACGACTACAAGCGCGCTACCATCTGCATCTCCAGCCAGGTAGGCTGCGCCGTCAACTGCCAATTCTGCCTCACCGCCAAACTCGGCATCCGCCGCAATCTCACCCCCGGAGAGATCGCCGGCCAGGTCGCCGCCGTCCTCAACCGCCACAACGTCGAAGTCGGCCGCGACCGCATCAACCTCGTCTTCATGGGCATGGGCGAACCCTTCCTCAACTACCCCTCCTTCATGGACGCCGTCCGCCTCCTCACCACCGCCATGCGCATCCCCGACTCCCGCATGACCGTCAGCACCTCCGGCATCCTCCCCGGCATCCTCGACTTCGCCAAAGAGACCCTCCGCCCCAAGCTCGCCGTCAGCCTCAACGCCTCCAACGACGTCGTCCGCGAGTCCATCATGCCCATCACCCGCAAATGGAACATCGCCGCCCTTCTGGAAGCCATCGCCACGGTCCCTCTACGACCCCGCGAACGCGTCACCTTCGAGTACGTGATGCTAGGAGGCATCAACGACCAGCGCGAGCACGCTGACGAGCTCATAGCCCTTCTCAAGAACCGCCAGGCCAAGATCAACCTCATCGTCTGGAACTCCGGCCCCGACATGCCCTTCCATGAGCCCACCCCAGCTGACGTCTCCGCCTTCCAAAGCCGTCTCCGCAACGCCGGCATCCCCGCCTTCATCCGGAGGCCCCGAGGCCGCGACATCTACGCCGCCTGCGGCCAGCTCAAACGCACCCTCGAAACCCCCACCCCCACCCTGATCACCCTGCCCCCCACCCCCTCCTCGTTGTAGCTGTTGTCGCTGCCCTTGCAGTTGTAATTGCCGTTGCTGTTGTCGTTTGCCCTTTTGTTTGTCATCCCCGTAGGGGATCTGCGTTTGCCGCTGCCGTTGCCTGTCCTCTTGTTTGTCATCCCGTAGGAATCTGCTGTTGCCGTTGTCGTTCCGTCACCACCCCTCGCCACCGCCAATCCCCACCAGAATTAACCCACCGATCATCCCCCCGTAACAACACCCAGATATCCTTCCATTCCTCCGCTCCCCACAGAAAATTCCCCACAAGTAACACATTTTAAACAAGTTAGGCACTTCCGTTCCAAGCCCTCCGCAACTTCCCGCAACATCCCCCAGTGGAAAAAATACCCACTCGCAGAAACGACAGGACTTGAGGGAATCCTCAGTTTGGTCACCCATCTGCAATACACCAGTTGCACCACCTATCCCAACACCCGGAGTACCAATGAAGCTGACACGTATTGCTCGTCTACTTACTCTCGCCTCTGTCGTTGCTGCACCTCTCGCTCTTCATGCCAGCGAGATCGTCTATTCGGACTCTTTCACCGCCACCGGAACCTTGGGAAACACCAGCTTCACCGACGCTCTGGTCACCATCACCGGTGAGGCAAATCCCGCCAATGCAATCAGCGAGGGAAGCGGATTCTTTGCTCTCAGCCTGCCCGTCACATTCACCATCGGTGGCGAAGCAGGATCGTTTACCGAATCGATGCAGCTCTTTCTGAGCCAGAAGGGCGGCACCGCAGGAACCGGCGAGATCGGCTTCAGCAGCTCCAACTTCGCCTTGATCTTCACGGAGAACCCTGCCTTTGGAAGCAGCTACCAGCTCAGCCAGTTGATCGCACCCACCACCGGCACATCCGCCTTCAACAGCTACGCGAACACCTTCGCCACTTACTCAACGTCGGACGGCAGCCTCGCGCTGGACAGCGTAAGCAACTCCACCTTCTCGGCCAACTCGCCAGTTCCCGAGCCGTCCACCTTCGTCATGCTCGGCACCGGCCTCCTTGGCGCTGCCGGAGCGCTCCGCCGCAAACTGGCCCGCGTATAAACTACGCGTGTCAAGCCCCAAACTACCCCATCCACTGTTGAATCAGCGACATCCAGGTGGCGTAGGAGTTGCCCTCCAACCGCTATACTGGAGATAGACAAAAAGAAAAGCCCCGGGCATAAACCGGGGCTCTTCTTTTGTTCAGAGTTATTTGTCGAAGTCCAAGCTTAAAGTATCTGCAATCAAGACTTTGACACAAAAGTACAGGGAGGGTGGATACCTAAACCGGAACCGCCACAGCTCGTTCCAGCCCAAGCGCCACCAGCCGCTCCGCCACCAGGTCATAGTCATGCCGTAGCACATCGCCCTCATGCACGAAGTCCCCGGTCACCGGCTCCACCCCCAGCGCCCGTACCCGGTCTAGGTCTGCCATAATCGGCTCCTGACCCTCCCGCGCGTACTGCTCCAGCCGAGCAGGCGAGATCGATCCGGTATTGATCAGGGCATAGTCGAAGATCGGCGTTCTGGCACCAGCCGCATGCTGCATGATCTTCTCGATGTGCTGTGAAGCCGTCAGCCCAAGGGACTCGTTCGCCTGCGTCATCAGGTTGCAGATAAAAACCTTGGTCGCCTTGGACGTCGCCAGCGCCTCTGGAATGCCGCGCACCAGCAGGTTGGTGATCAGCGACGTATAAAGCGATCCTGGCCCCAACGTGATCAGGTCCGCGTTCGCAATCGCCTCTAGCGTCTCGGGCAGGGGATCGGCCGTCGCCGGCTCCAGCCGCAGCTCCACGATGCTGTGCCTGCTCGCCGTGATGTTGGTCTCGCCCCGCACCAGCGAACCGTCATCCATATCCGCGGCCAGGGTCACATTCGTATTCGTCGCAGGAAAGATCTTGCCCCGCGTCGCCAGGATCTGCGACGACATCTGGACCGCCTGGGCAAAGTCCCCGGTGATATGCGACAGCGCCGCGACAAAGAGATTGCCGAAGCTGTGGCCCTCCAGGTCGCCGTGCTCGAACCGGTACTGGAAGAGCTTCGACAGCAGATGCTCATCCTCGGAGAGCGCCACCATGCAGTTCCGGATGTCCCCCGGAGGCAGCATCTTGAAGTCCTCGCGCAGCCGCCCCGACGATCCGCCGTCATCGGTCACCGTCACCACCGCCGAGAGCTGCCGGATGATGCAGCGCGGCGCAGGACAAGGAGCAGCCGGAGCACCAACCCCAGGCCCGGACGCAGCAGCGCCCTCGAGCCGGATGCCCCTCCGCCGCTCCGGCGTCACGACGTACCGCTTCAACCCCCGCAGCAGCGTGGACAACCCCGTGCCGCCCCCGATAGCGACCACGCGCAGCTCTTTTTCTTTGGTCGCGGTCACATTCGAAGACATGCGCAGATCCCCTCTCCAGGCCTGTCCAAAGCGGCCAGGCTGGATCTCGATGCGGAGCTAAGCCTCTGGATAGAGCAGCTCCGTGAACCTGGGATCGTCCGCCATGTCCTGGAAGTCCGAGTCCGCCCGAGCCTGGATACGGTTGCGTGGATTCTGCCGGATCGCCTCGGTCAGGTGCTCCAGACACGTGTGTGAGTCGCCCGTCATGCTCGCCAGCACCGCCAGACCGTACAAGGCGTAGTCCGCCTTGTCGTTGGTTGCGAGGATCAGCTTGAAGTGCTCGCGTGCATCCTCGTAGTGGCCGTCGTTCAGCAGCGAGACCGCGTAGTCGAAGTGTTCTTCGGTGTTGGCAAACGAGTTCTTGCTCTTCACCATCTGTGTCGAGCAGGCGGTGCTGTACATTCGTACCCGCTCGCTCATGTCGCCCGCGCCCGCCGCCAGTATCTTGTCGAAGGCCGCCTGAGCCTTGTCGTACTTGCCTTCCTGCATCAACCGCAGGGCCCCTTCGTACTGGGCGATGATCTGCGCGCGGGCACTATCCGCGGTTACGGGGACTGTTCCAGCCAATGTTCGTGGAGCGCGCTTCGGTACAGCAGTATCTACGATCTTTGTCTGAGCCATGGTCAATCCTGTCGCCTAGCTATTGCTGAGCTCTCTCATTCTAACGGGAGCTGATGATTGTTTGTTCACGTGTCGGTTTTATACGCAGACCTGGGCGGAAGGTCAACTCCCAGTCATCTCTCCGGTCACCTCCCCGGTCGGGTCCCAGTCATCTTCGGGAGCCTCGACCATACACTGCCGGGTTCAGCTCAGGATCGTTATACATCTTCATCTGCCGGTACAGTTTGAACCGCCGCGCTCCATCCAGCACCTCCGCCCACAGAGCATCGAGGCACCCCGCAAGATCACCACGCTGCTCCTCCAGCAATGCCAGCCGCCCAGCGTTCCGCAGCCGGTGTTCCTCGGTGGCGCTTACCCGGTGCGCCTCCTCCCGCGTATGAAATATCTTCAACGCAAGAATCGACAGCCGATCGATCATCAATCCCGGAGTCTCCGAGTGAAGCGGAGCTGACTCATTCTGTTCCAGCCTATCCATAAGCCACAGATCCATCTTCTCCACCAGATCATTGCGCCTCTGGTTCAGGCGATCGATAGCATGCTTCACACGTACGATCTCCGCATCGGCGACATCGGGTACGCGAGCCTTATCTTCCTCATGCCAGAGCTCGAAGTTGGCTCTGTGCTGCGCCGTCGCAAGCGCCATCAACCCATCGGCGCTGCCCTCCAGCTCCAGGTCACTCTCCGTCTCATGCAGCAACTGCGTCATCTCATCCTGCATCCGTATTATCAAGCGAGCATCCAGCATAATCACCTAACAGCAACACAGAAGACTCTATCAGTCGCAATCCCCCGCACCCAGCCTGTTGGAAGGCTGCTGCGAGTCCAAATCACTCGGGGTCATCTTCCGCAACAATGGCGTAGTCCTCCTCTGCCAGGACCCCTTCAATCTTTGAGAGCCATCCGCGCGAACGGCTTACCGGCTGCACTCTCCACCTCGCCGGTATGCTCCCCGACTCAAGCTCGCAGATCAGAGAGATCCGTGGTTCCTCTGCCGGAAGCGTCGCAAGTTGAGACGATGGAATATCCCTGCGATAAATCTCGTTACGATCCTCGTCGTAGACACCCACATACCAGAACTCTGGATCATCCAGAGCTTCAGGCGGCAATATCGCGCGGTTGATTGTTATCCGCACGAGCCAAGTGAAAATCTGCCCCGCCCAATCCGGAGCGATCTCTGGGTTAGGCGGCTCTTCGGAGCGCAGCGTGTAATCCTGTACCTTTCGAAGCTTGAACGAAAGCCCCGCATACTCTTCATAGTCACCAATCGTACGCGCAGACCCCAGACCATAGCGGTCCATCAACCCTCCAGCAAGGAGCCGCATTACCCTGTTTTTACTCTGTGAGTCAATCTCATGCCACTCACGCTTGGTATTGTTCGCCTTGGTGTGGTCATCCCAGTGTTTGATGGCAGTCGGTCGTCCATAGTCATGCCAGACAATCGTCTCAAAAGGGTGAAACAGATCATACCCACTTGTGAAGGCGCGAAGCGTCATCGCCGTCTCTTCGCCAAGAAAGTACAGATCCGGGTCATAGCCCAACTCTTCTGCAATACTTCCTGGAGCAAATAGGAAACCCGCCGACAAAAAGCGCGCCCTACGTGGAAGATTTAGCATCTGGCCGCCTGGAATGGCCATTGGCTTCATAAAGGGAATTCCATCATCGGTGAAACCCTGAAATGCCATCTGCAACGGACTATCTACAAGAATCTCGTTTCCTCCCGGGGTAAATGGCGCCGCATAGGTACTCAAAACCGGCTTCAGACTTCCAGTTTGTTCCGCCTCTTTAATCAACTTTGCATCCCACTCACTTGCGAAGCGGCAGTGTGAGTCAATCTGCAGAAACCAACTCTCGCCCTGCCATAAATTCATCACCTCAGAACGCGCCCAGCAGGCTCCCTTACTCTCACGCCAGTCAACCGCGAGAATCCTGAAGCAATCGTTCGAAACAAACGGCAATGTATCTTCACCCGGGCTGTGCTGCCAGCAGATACCGAATCGAAGCCGTTCAGGGTGTCGAGCTTTGCCAATACAATCCTCGATCGTAGGAACAAGCTGCGGATCGCGATACGCTGCAATCGATACGAATATCAAATTATTCCCATCGTTCAAGACTGGCGCCTCGCTCAAGTCAGGCTAACAGTTCAGTTCATACTGTCAATTTGAAGTTGGACCAGACCTCATTCATCGAGTTCCTTCCAACACACTTGTCCTGCTGCATCGAACCCGGCAGACTAGAGCCTGACCATGGCAATCTCTGAAAAGCGGGTTTTGATCTACAGATTAGGCAGTCTAGGCGATACTCTGATTGCACTTCCGGCACTGCATCTGGTCGCACGCGCCTTCCCGAACGCCGATCGTCGCCTGCTGACCAACTTTCCAGTAAACGTCAAAGCGCCGCCGGCCGCCGCGATCCTCGAAGGCAGCGGTCTTGTAAATGGATATCTCCGTTATGCCGCCGGTACACGCAGCCCGCGCGAGCTTGTCGCTCTCTGGTGGCAACTCGTCCGTTGGCGTCCAGAGGTACTTATCTATATGGGGCCTGCTCGCGGAGTTGAATCCGCCAAGCGAGACGCCAGATTCTTCCATCTCTGCGGAATCAAACGGATCATCGGCGCCCCGATCACGGAAGATATGCAACAGTACCGATGGTCAGAATCCGAGCAGGTACTCGAACCCGAAGGAGCACGCCTTGCCCGGAATCTCGCCGAGTTAGGTGACGCACGCCTCGACGCCGCTGAGAGCTGGGATCTCCACCTCACCGCAGCCGAACGGGCGCGTGCCAAAGAGGTTCTCACCGCAGCCGCACACCAGCCTGTCATAGCCGCTAGCGTCGGCACCAAAATGCAGTCGAAGGATTGGGGTCGCGACAACTGGCGCACACTACTCTCTCGACTCGCGACCTTATATCCCGGATACACGCTGGCGCTATGCGGAGCTCTTGAAGAGAGCGAGGCCAGCGAATTTGCCGCTGATGGCTGGCGCGAACATTCAAGTGCTCCAGTGATCAACCTCTGTGGCCTCTTAACGCCGCGCGAGAGCGCAGCGGTGTTTGCTCGGTCACGCATCTTCATCGGACACGACAGCGGTCCCATGCACCTCGCCGCAGCCGTTCAGACGATCTGTGTCGCCATCTTCTCCGCCCGCAATAAGCCCCGCACTTGGTTTCCTTACGGCAAGCAGCATCGCGTCATCTATCACCAAACCGACTGCTGGGGCTGTGGTTTGGAGACCTGCATCATCGAACGCAAGAAGTGTCTTACCTCCGTTACCGTCGAAGAGGTCATCACAGAGGTTCGTGCCATCCTCCATTAGAGTGCCAAGAACTTAGCGAGAGCGCGAGTCTACCCGAAGATGCGATGATGAAGAAGTAATTCATGGAGACAGTCTCGTACATGCTGCCCGAATCACATTCGATCCTGAACCTGCTGGAAGGCGGCTTCAGTCAACTCAAGGTGCTGGTCATAGGCGACCTCATGCTCGATCGCTATATTCACGGCGAAGTCGAGCGTATCTCTCCCGAGGCCCCGGTCCCGGTCATACGCCATGCCCAGCGTTACGAGCGAGCCGGAGGCGCAGCCAACGTCGCAATGAACCTCGCCGGCCTTGGCTGCCAGGCCTTTCTCGCCGGCTTCTGGGGAGGCGACTCGGAACAAGCCGAACTCGCAGCTATCCTGGATCGTGCCGGCATCGATACGGTTGGCGTAGTGACAACGTCACTGCCTACCATCTCGAAGACGCGCATCGTAGGCCGTATGCAGCAACTCCTCCGGCTCGATATCGAAAGCCGCGATACGCCGCCAGCCACAGAAGTCCAACGTCTTCAGGAGCGGGCTACCGAACTGATTGCAAAAGTACACGCAGTCATTCTCTCCGACTATGCGAAGGGTGCTCTATCGAATACACTCTGCGAGATAGTTATCCGCGCTGCACGCCTCGCAGGTATACCCATTCTCGCCGACCCCAAGACACCCGACTTCAGCAAATACAATGGCGTCACCACCGTTTGCCCCAACCTCGGTGAACTCGCCGCTGCCACCGGCATCCCCGCTCATCGCACCGAAGAACTCCTTGCTGCCGGTCAGGCTCTGGTTGTGGAACACGACTTTAAATTCCTTACCGTGACCATGAGCGAGAAGGGAATCACCGTCCTTCGCCCGCCCTCGCCAGACAGCTCTGGCACCTACCATTCGCCAGCACGCGCTCGTGAGGTCTTCGACGTCTCCGGCGCAGGCGACACTGTCATTGCAACCCTCGCCGCTTGTCTGGCCAGCGGACTTCAGATCGAAACTGCGGCCGAAGTCGCAAATCTGGCTGCTGGCATCGTCGTCAGTAAGGCCGGTACCGTACCTATCGCCGCCCATGAACTTGTAGCCGCCTTGACACCAAGTTCCGGCCTCACTGCCAGCGAAAAGATCCTCGATCTCGAACGCGTCAAGCTTCGGGTCGCGGAGTGGCGCGCCTCCGGCGAGACCATCGTCTTCACCAACGGCTGCTTCGATCTGCTTCATGTCGGCCACATCACGCTCCTCGAAGACTGCCGCCGCTTCGGATCGAAACTCGTTCTCGGTCTCAATGCAGATGCCTCTGTCTGTCGGCTAAAAGGCCCAACTCGCCCCATTGTGAATCAGGGCGAGCGCGCACGTGTGATGGCCGCGCTTGCCGCTGTCGACGCAGTGGTTCTCTTCGAAGAAGACACCCCGCTCGAACTCATCCGCGCCCTCAAGCCAAACGTGCTTGTCAAAGGCGGAGATTACACCGTCGAGACGGTTGTCGGTCACGAAGATGTGATCGCTGCTGGCGGGCGCGTAGAGATCGTACCTACGGTCGAGGGTTTCTCCACCACCAATCTCGTGAAAAAACTCACTGCGACCACACACAACGAGGAGATGCTCAAGTGATTATCGTCACCGGAGGAGCGGGTTTCATCGGCAGCAATCTCATCCAGCAACTCAACCTCGCGGGCGAGCGTGACATTCTTCTGGTCGACAATTTCGCGCCTGCACCCAATCTTACGGGCCCGAAGTTCCTGAACCTCGCCGGCGCCGAATATGCCGACTACATGGACAAGCGCGAGTTCCGTGCCGCGTTGAAGGCGGGCTACTTCGAAAACACAAGGATCCGTGCCATCCTCCATCAAGGCGCATGCTCCAACACGCTCGAAGATGACGGACGCTACATGATGGACAACAACTTTACCTACTCCAAGGAGTTGCTGCACTTCGCGCTCGACCGCAAGATTCCCTTGGTCTACGCATCCACTGCAGCCGTCTACGGAGCCAGTACCAGCTTCGCTGAAGCTCCCACGAACGAGCGTCCTCTCAACATCTACGGCTACTCCAAGCTGGTATTCGACAACTACGTCCGGCGCCTCATTCCGGAGATGAAAAGCACCGTCGTTGGCCTCCGCTACTTCAACGTATACGGCCCCCGCGAACAGCACAAAGGCCGTATGGCCAGCGTGATTCATCACTTCACGCGTCAGCTCAAAGACACCGGTACCATCCGCATGTTCGAGGGCTCCGGTGGCTACGGCAACGGCGAGCAGCGTCGCGATTTCGTCTTCGTCAAAGACCTGGCCCGCATCAATATGTTCTTTGCCTACCTTTTGCCCGAAGGTCCGAAGAAGCAGGTCCACGCCATTGTTAATGCAGGAACCGGCGAGGCCCGTACCTTCAAGTCCGTGGCCGAAGCTCTGATGCGCGTTCACGGTCCCGGCAATATCGACTACATTCCATTTCCAGGGGACTTGAAAAACCGTTATCAGCACTACACTCAAGCCGATATTACTGGTCTCCGCGCTGCCGGATACACTGCACCCTTCACTTCTCTCGAAGATGGTGTTCAACAAACTTTCGCCGAAGAGCCTGCCCTATAAATCAATATCTCCCTTCTCCATACGCTGTCGTCTCAAGATAATGTCGAACTGTTGAACCAAGAACTGTTGAACTAAAGATCGAATTGTCCCTACATCCGACAGGAGCCTCGCGTGGCCGATCATCAACAGAAACTTCAGCAGCAAAAGCCGACCATCCTTTGTATCAGCACCTATGAAAAGGGACAGCCCTTTCTCCAGGAAGCCGCACGCCTTGGCGTCAACGTCGTTTTACTCACCGTCGACAAGCACAAATATGGCGACTGGCCCCGCGAATCTCTCACCACACTGCTCACTATGCCGGAAAACCTCACCCCGGTGCAGGTTCTCAACACCGTCACCTATTTCGCTCGCGAGACCAAAATTGACCGCATCGTCGCCTTGGATGAGTTCGATCTCGAAGTGGCCGCACTGCTCCGCGAACACATGCGCCTCCCCGGCATGGGCGAGTCGCTTACCCGGCACTTCCGCGACAAACTCGCCATGCGTGTCCGCGCACGTCAGAGCGGTGTTCTCGTGCCAGACTTCACCCCCGTCTTCTTCTACGACGACCTTCACAGCTTCATGCAAAACACTCCCGGCCCATGGCTGTTGAAACCACGCACCAACGCCTCTGCCATCGGCATCCGCATGATCGAATCACCCGACCAGCTCTGGCCTATCCTCGATCAACTCGGCGACCTTCAATCGCACTACGTCATGGAGCGCTTTCTCCCTGGAGAGATCTTCCACGTCGAGGGCATCACTTGGAATCGCGAGATCCTCTTCGGCGCCCCATACAAATACGGCAAACCACCCATGCAGACCATGCATCACGGAGGCGTCTTCAGCACGCGCGCGCTCAGCAGGGAATCGACCGATGCTCAAAACCTCGACGTCATCCACAGGCAGGTGATCGAATCACTCGGTCTCATCTCCGGCGTTACTCACACAGAGTTCATCAAAGCTCACGCCGACGGCAGATTCTACTTTCTTGAAACCGCAGCGCGAGTAGGTGGCGCTCACATCGCCGACGTCGTCGAGTTCGCCTCCGGCATCAACCCCTGGGTCGAGTGGGCGCGAATCGAGGTCGCTACACTGCTCCATACCGCTTACGCTCTTCCTCCAGTCCAACCCAACTACGCAGGCAGCGTTATCTGTCTCGCTCGCCAGGAGCGTCCCGACACCAGCCGCTACGATGCTCCCGAAGTCGTACTCCGCCTCCACCATCACCATCACGCAGGCCTCATCGTCCGCTCGATGTCAGCTGAGCGGATCGAAGCCCTCGTAGGACAGTACAGCGACGGATTCCTCGAAGAGTTCTGCGCCGTCGAACCCGTACCAGACAAGCCTAGCGCTTAGAGATGCCTTCAATGCAGACATGGACACTTAACCGTTTCCGGAGAGAACACAGATGAGTCTGAAGCCTTTACGTCTGGTATATGGATTGCAACCGTGCGAAGGCAAGGATAGGGTAAATCACTTGCTGCATTTGATTGAAAGCAGGCGTTCTTCCCGTTTCTCGAGACAATTCTTATGCGGTTGCAACTTTACCGTTGGAGATGGTATTTATATGGACCATGTCAAAAAGCCTTTTTACAGATGACAATCTGCGGCCCCGGTCCCTTAATCGACGTAACTTCCTGAAAGTCGCTGGATCGGCTGCGATTCTCCCTTCTGTTCTTCCTGCCTTCTCGCAAAGCTCCGGGACATCCGCCAACAACCGTATTAATCTTGGTGTCATCGGAATGGGGTGGCAGGGACCGGGCAATACGCAGTCCTTCTTGGCATCGGATGACTGCCATGTGGTCGCGGCATGTGACATTGATGCGAATCATCTAGAGACCGCGGTCAAGCTGGTTAACGACTCTTATGGGACGACGGACTGCAAGGGCTACCACGACTATCGCGAGTTGCTTGCTCGCGAGGACATCGATGCAGTCATGATTGCCGTGCCCGATCATTGGCATGAGATCGTCGCGACCGAAGCCGCTCGCCGCAAGAAAGATATATATGCTGAGAAACCCCTCGCGCACACCATAGCCGAACAACAGTCGATTGTTCGCGCAGTCGAACAGAACCAGATTATCTGGCAGATGGGCTCGTGGCAGCGGTCCGTTCCGACCTTTCACAAGGCAGCTGAGATCGTTCGGAATGGATTGATCGGCACGGTGACTCACGTGGAGGTTGGTCTGCCGGGCGGAAATTCAGATTTCGATGGTGTTCAAAAAGAGGCGCTGGCCAAACTAGCCGTACAAGGGGTAAATGTCGCTGATCTAGAGCAGGTTGTGAGCGGCACGAAGACCTGGGATATGCTGGTCTCCGCTCCTCCGCCGGAGTTGGATTACGAGACATGGATTGGCCCATCTAAGATGGAGCCTTACATCCGGGCGCGTTCCCATAAATCCTGGCGTTGGAATTACAACACCGGAGGCGGGCAGCTTATGGACTGGATCGGCCATCACTGCGATATCGCGCATTGGGGCCTGGATTTCGACTACTCAGGCCCATCGGAGGTTGAAGGTGGTGGTGAACTGCCGCCGGCTAACGCGGTCTGGAACTCTGCGCCAAAATACCGCTTTGAATTGAAGTATCCGCAAGGCGTGACAATGATCATCGCTGGTGGCTACTCCGACATAAAATCGGGCGTGAAATGGATTGGCACCGAAGGCTGGGTGTGGGTCGATCGTTCCGGATTTGACGCGTCGAATCCCAGTTGGAAGCAAGGCAAATACCTGCCTCGAGAGCTGCGGAAGGTGAAACTTTACACTTCATCCAATCACCAACAGAATTTTCTGGATTGCATAAAAACCCGTCAATCAACCGTTACGCCTGTCCAAGTCGGACACCACTCGGCGATTCCTGGACATCTTTGCACGATCGCGATGCATACCGGAAGAAAGATTCACTGGGATGTGAAAGAAGAAAAGATCATTGGAGATCCCGAAGCCAGCAAACTGATGACCCGTGAGTACCGCGGTCCATGGAGGATGAGCTGAACGCTTGTTAGCCACTGGCAGCTTCCCGTGGTCGTGACCGGCGGAAGCGTAAACTTTAAAACTTGCAGTTAGCCTTGGCATCGTCCGGGGGGATATGACTGATTCAACTGAACGAAAGCTGGTTCTAAACCGCAAAGACAATTGGGATTTCACCTTTGCCTTTCTGGCTCTGCGTCTTTGGCTCGGTGTGCGTGCGCTGTTTGTTGGCATCGAGAAGTTTGGTGCCTATCGTTCCGTCGCGCAGCCACTTATCGATCCTTCCACCGGTCAACCGGATGCCAGCGGAGTGATGGTCAATGTGAACGTCAAGTCGTATGCCTTGGCCAACTATGCAGGCCTGCCTACCGCGCTCAAAGACAAGTTTGCCCATGAGCCTTTCTTGCCGAAGTTCGCATTGGTAGCCTTCGATCGTATGTTGGGTCCGGCATTCATTCTGACCGGAATCATGCTCCTGATTGGCCTGGGCACTCGCCTATCGCTGCTTGCTCAGGCATTGCTCTTTATCGCGCTGACCATCGGCTTGGTGCTGATCGATCAGTCAGACGGTGCGGCTTATCTGGGTATTCATATTGGCTTGGTTGCAGGAGCTTTGCTGCTCGCCGAACACAACAGATTTACGGTATTGAAAAGATGGTGAAGCCTCTCCTGAATCGTCGCGAATTCATTAGTGCAACAACGGCCACAGGCGCCACTTTATTGTTGAACGCCTGCAAGTCCGATCCCAGCCCCAAAATAGCGTCGGCCGGTAAGTCTTCGCTGAATACCATCAATATCGCCCTCATTGGTTATGGAGAGGAGGGCAAGGTCTTACTGGAATCCATCCTGAATATTGAGGGTGTCAGGCTTGTGGCGCTCTGCGATATCTGGGATTACCACCTCCAGGAGGGTGCGCGTTATCTAAGTAAAGTCAATAATGAAGTCCGCACCTACGAGAATTATGAAGATCTGCTGGCCAAGGAAAAGGACCTGCAGGCAGTCGTGATTGCTACGCCCGACTTCTGCCATGCGCCGATGACCAATGCATGCCTCAAAGCCGGACTTCATGTGTATTGCGAAAAAATGATGAGCAACACCATTGACGGAGCGCGCTCCATGGTGAAGACCATGCACGAAACTGGAAAGCTGTTGCAGATCGGTCATCAGCGACGCAGCAACCCGCGTTACCTTTTCACCAAGAACCGCCTGCTGGAAGAGGCCAAGTTCTGCGGCCGCTTGACGGCAGCGCAATCGCAATGGAATCGAGCGGTCAAGGAAGACTTCGGATGGCCTAAGAAATATGAACTGCCTGCTAGTACGCTCACTAAATACGGCTATAAAGATATGCACCAGTTCCGCAATTGGCGCTGGTACAAGGGACTCGGCGGTGGCCCGTTATCCGATCTTGGCGCACACCAAATAGACATTTTAAATTGGTGGCTGGGCACGCCGAAGTCCGTTATCGGCAGCGGCGGGCTAGATTATTACAAGAACCACGACTGGTATGACAACGCCATGATCATTTACGAGTATCCGCTGGAGCAGGGCGTGGCTCGCGCGTTCTATCAAGTGCAGACGACCACAAGTGCTGGCGGCGGTTACTATGAGATGTTCATGGGTGACGAAGGCACCATCAAGATGTCTGAAGACCCATCTATCTGCTCGATTTATCGTGAGGCTCGTGCCACTCAGGTTTCTTGGGACGATCTACTTCAGAAGGGCTACGTCCGTGCTAAGACGGCCAGCGCAGATGACGCCGCGAAGGTGGATGTGCGCGAAACCGCTCAACTGGCGGAGTACGAGATTCCGGTGTTTTTCAATAAGCCGCCGCATCAGCCGCACCTGGAGAATTTCTTCAATACTATCCGCGGCACGGCAAAATTGAACTGTCCTGGCGATGAAGCGTTCAGCAGCGAATATTCGATTCACAAAGCGAATGAAGCCGTTGCCACCCAAACCCGAATTGCCATCACCCCCGAAGAAGTGAGAGCTTGAGACGATGATGAGAATATTTTCTACGAAATTTTTCGTTCTCGCTACATTGCTTGTGTCCGCCGCGGCGCTTGCTCAGAACCAAGTCGTTCTAAAAACACAATTACCGCCGCCCCTGTTCGTTGGAACTCCGGTGCCCCTGCACGTACCCAATCTTGAGCCCCCGACAGCTGGCAAGCGCCCTGATTTTTACGTTCCGGCCGGTACGATCAATCTTGCAAAAAACAAAAAGGTCACGTCGAGCGACAACAATCCTGTTGTTGGCACGCTCGATATGGTCACTGATGGAGATAAGGACGGCAATGAAGGCTCGTGGGTCGAGCTTGGGCCGGGCAAACAATGGATGCAGATTGACCTGTCAAAGAAAGCCACGATCTACGCGGTTCTTGTATGGCATTTTCACTCCCAGGCGCGCGTGTACCGAGATGTTGCGGTGCAGGTCTCCGATGATCCCACGTTCAAATCAGGCGTGACTACCGTGTTCAACAGCGATTCTTCCAATGAGCTTGGTCTTGGTGCAGGCAAGAACCTGAGTTACATCGAGACGTATCAGGGGAAACTAATCGACACCAAGGGCGTGCAGGGACGCTACATTCGTTTGTACAGCAACGGCAATACGTCCAATAAATTGAATCACTACATCGAAGTTGAAGTGTGGGGCAAACCTGCTGCCTGAAGCTCAGATCAGTAGGCATCCGCAGGCCATTGCAGATGAGCGATGCTAAGAGTTTCGGAGTTCATGCACCGCAAAATCCGTAGTCCAAGGGTCGTCCAGATTTACAAAGGAGCGGTGACTTAGGACGATCCTGAAAGGAATGCCATCTCTGAAAACACTTGAGTTTGGTGTATCGATCCCATGAGCTCCGATCAGCCCCAGCTCGTTCTCTACAATCGAAACTCATCGCCCGGAATGGAGAGCTCCTTCCTTCCCCCGAAGTGGCTTCGCTGGGCAACTTTTCTTCTTCTCGCACTTTTCGGTCTACTCTTCCGTCTGCCGCAGCTGGGTGCGCGACCAATGCACACAGATGAAGCTGTCAACGCGTACATAGTAGGACAATTACTGAGCGGTAAAGCATTCATTTACGACCCGCTGGACCGACACGGACCCCTATTGGCTGCAGTTGCGCTGCCGCTAGCCAGACTGCAGGGTGCAAAGGCGTTTTCTGATCTCACCGAATCGGAACTGCGCATGACAACAGTTCTGGCAGGAAGTCTCACGATTTTGCTCTTCGGTGCGGCGGTCGAAATGTTTGGCTTTCTACCGTGCTTAATCGCCGCGCTGCTGTTCGCTGTTGCCCCTCTGCCGGTCTACTACGACCGATATTTCATTCACGAGTCGCTATTTGTCGCCGCCACCTTTGGATTGATTCTGACCGGTTGGCGTGCAAGCAAAAAACCTTCCGCTGGGCAGGCAGCGCTGACTGCAGCCTGCGCTGCGTTGATGCTTGCAAACAAGGAGACCGCTCTTCTTCACTTCTTAGCGCTGGCTGTCGCGGCAATCGTCTTCTGGCGCTGGAACCTGGGCGGAACGAGTCTTAGTAGCCTATGGCGGCCAAAGTTGATATTGACTGCGGCTGCCGCTTTCCTTCTTTTGAGCGTAATGCTGTTCACTTGGTTCGGCAGTAACTCGAAAGCCCTGGCCGCATTGTTGCAAGCAATACCTAACTTTTTGGTGCGTGCGGGCGGCGAGGGCCATCAAAAGCCTTCCTGGTATTACGTTCAGCTTCTTGCTGGCGGGTGGTTGGGCGGAGTAATTTTGACCCTGGCCTGCATCGGTTTCTTCCAGATCATGAGAAGACGTGATCGTTCGGCCTATGGCCTTCTGGCGCTCTATGCCGTCTTCCTAGGCGCTCTCTACAGCTTGATTCCATACAAGACGCCGTGGCTGGCCCTGAATCTCTGGCTGCCAATCACCTTGTTTGCCGGTCTGGCGATTGAATCGCTCTGGCGCATACTGGCGGCGTATCCTGTTCCTCCTATAGTCCTTCGTACTTGGTGCATTCTCGTAGGAGCTTTGGTTGCTATGTTGATAGCCCACGATACGCGGCAGCTCGTATTTCTCCATCCTGCCGATGAAACCAATCCGTATGCCTATGCTCACACCTCGGAAAATTTGCTGGGATTGCCTGCAGAGATTGAAAGGCTGGCACGTCAGAATGCAGTTACAGTACCGCGGATCGCCGTCATAGCCTCAGATCCTTGGCCGCTGCCTTGGTATCTGCGGCACTTCCCCGAAGTCGGGTTCTGGCAGCCGGGTCAGCAACCGGGAGACGTAGATTTTTACATCACTTCCACCGAAGCTGCGGACCAATACGGAGATCAATTGCGGAGTTTTCACCCGGAGTTTTTCGGAGTCCGGCCAAATGTTCTGATCGTTTTGTGGTCGCACTCGCCGAACTGAAACCCATGGCTAACATTCATCAGTTTAACCATCGCGCAATGGCGACACACTTCGAGGTGCGCATCGCCGATGAGGAAAGAACGTATGCCGCGCAAGCCGCACAGGCCGCGCTCGATTTACTGGATAAGCTGGAATCTTATTTAAGCCGCTTCCGTGGCAGCAGCGATATAGCGCAGATCGCTCAACTCGCGCCGGGCCAAAAGTTGCGCTTGAGCGAGCCGGCGTTCGCATGCCTCGAAATCGCTAAAAGAATGGAATTGGCAACACTCGGCGCATTTTCCGCCACAGCCTCCGCATTGCAAACACAATCTTGTTTACCGTCGTGGAACTTACTCCCGGAGGAGCTTTCTATTCAGTGCGAGAGGGGACGGGTGCAGTTCGATCTAGGCGCCATCGGCAAGGGGTTTGCGCTCGATCGCATGGCGGAGTTGCTACGAAGCTGGGATTGCCCCTCGTTCCTGCTGGTTGCGGGTGGCAGCAGCATTCTGTCGGGAAATCCTCCGAAGGAATCCGCTGGCTGGTCCTGCGGGCTGGGAGACGACAATACGCCGCAGCGACTACTTCTGGCGCATACTTCGTTGAGCGGCTCGGGACTGGCGGTGAAGGGTAGTCATATCCTTGATCCGCGCACCGGTCGGCTAGCCTTGCGGCAAAATCGAGCCTGGGCCCTCACCGATACCGCGGCTGAATCGGACGCGCTATCGACGGCGTGCATGGTTTTGAATGAGCCGGAGCTGGAACAAATCCTTGCGCACAACCCCTCCTGGCTGATTTTTCTCGAGCCTGATGGAATCGATCGACCGATGGGAAGCCGTGTGTTACCGCGCAAGCCTGAGGAGGTTTGAGCAGGAACGCGAAAGTGTCGCTGGGCTTCTTTTCAGCAACCTTGACCTCAATACTGCAACCTTAGTCGTTAACCATACCGGCGGCATTCAACGGCGCCACGCCGATTGCAGCCATCAGTGACTTCTTCGCTGGGGAGCCTTTCAGTTATCAAAGGCAAGGATTGACTCGCCGAGGTCCAGCAGGCGTACGCGAACTTGCAGAACAATGTTGCGAGTATCACAACTCCGCCAGGCGCGGCTCCGCGCGTAACGACAGGCCCATTACCCGCATGGGCATGCGAGCCAGAGGACCGCCGCTAAGGCCTAGACGAATACTGCTCTACTGTCGCACCGACAGTAGAGCAAGCGAGGCCTTCATTCAGTAGCGAGATCAACAGTTCTGCGGCCATTGATGTATGGCTTACGCGATATGTTCGCGTCAGGCTATGCAGAACTGAACCAAGTGAGATATAGGCGAGACACTGAGCTGTGGCGATCACAGCATTAGCTTGGTCCAGAAGTTCTTGGAAACGTTTAGCAAAAATGTCGCCCATAGACGGACGATACCGTGACGAATGCCGGGGCAATAGCAGCGGTCATGCATAGCAAACTGCCAGATTTCGGAAAGATACCGTCTCTACTGGTGCCCGACAAGATCTTCCGCTCAGGTATTCACCTGCTCATGCTGATGGAGGAACTTGCGGAGGCAAGCAGCAGACCCGGTATTGCCATCAGCACTAGTGACAAAGAGATATCAAGGAGAACGACCAATGAGATCTCTCGACGAAAGCCTGGCCAGTGAGGTAGTTTCTTCGGCGAAGTAGAAGAAAAAGTGAAAGATTCACTCTTCGAACTAATTTGTCAATCGTGGTTGACGATTGCAAGTATATGATTTTTAGGTAATTTATGGTGAGAGCGCTGGGGCTCGAACCCAGGACCAACGCCTTAAAAGGGCGATGCTCTACCAACTGAGCTACGCTCTCAGACCACACTACCAAGTTAGCACATTCGGCATAGGGAATTTCGTCGTCAGGCTTCGACTCCACAGCCTATTTAGCACACATAAGCCAAGCCCTGATACACGGCGGCCTTTTCATCCGTGCATCCCTTCGCGAACATTTTGCAGCGCAATGCAAGATCAACACCGATGTGTCTAAATCTCCCATGCTGCTTGCAGGCGTAACACGCGTAGTGATCGCTCCGTCACACTTAAGTCGCATATCGATTCATTGACTTGAACAGACTCCCACAGTAGCCTCATGCTATTGCATGACAACAGGTTAAACTCACTTCTTTGAGCCGGCGGTATCGGTGGATTCAAAGAAAAAAGTTGTCCCAGGACTCACCGCACAGTACGTACAGGACTCGCAATCATGGATTCTCGCAACGCCGACAGGTTCGATGAACACGCAGCAGTAGAGACCCCGGAAGATGTCGCAGTGCTCTACTCTTGGGCGAATCTTCACGGAGCGAAATATCGCGACTTCTCCGCCTCGCGACGGGAGTATCGCGCACAACTGAGGCACCGCGCCGCAGAGCAGGTACGCGAACAGGCGCTTCTCGCTCAGGCCGAGGCCGAGACCGCAGCCGAAGCTGCAGATGCCGCCGCCCGCCAGGCAGTCGCCGCCGCCCGCACCTCACGAGCCGCAGACTCCGGCTTCGATGCCGATCGTTCTCTTCTCGTGGCCGAAGAGGCCGCCCGTACCGCCGCTGCGGAGCGTGTCGAAGCCGCTCGTCGGGCCGAAGCTGCTGCCATCGCCGAAGCCGCCGCACGTCGCGAAGAACGAGAGATCGCCGAAGCCCACGCCTCCGCCCAGCGACAGGCTGCACGTTACGCCGACTCCGAGATGCGCCGCAGAGCCGCCGATCATCAAACCTCTACGTCGGCCGCATATGAGCTTCAAGGCCAGACCTCCAAAGAAATTCCCGGAGAGATGTCCGACCCCTACACCGCCGGCTCCAGCCTCCACGCCACACCTCCAGGCGTACCGGCCAGACGTGCCAGCGATATCAAACCCGCCCATCCGCTTCCCAACGCTGCATCCCCAGCAGTTTCTGAGCAGCGTACACCCGCGCCGCTCCAACCACCCACATCTCATCCTAGGCCGCGCCGTCCACAAGGCTATCGTCCCGACGAAGCCTCCGGAGTTCGCCAGATCTACCGCGGGCCAGACCTCGACCTTCCTCTGGTCGAGTACACTTCATCTGACCCACTTAAAAACTCTCCTCCACCTCCAGGCCGTTCTGTGTCCGCACCTGCTCCAACCCAGGAAATGACGCCAACTCCCGATCAGCCCTTGCACTCCCCACGTCAGTCTTCGAGCTCCAGCGAAGGCAAAACCCCGCTCACCGGGCAGCGCCGCACCGATCCTCAACCACAGCCGACGGTTCGGCCTCCGCAGGCCACATCAGCACCGGCTCCCGTCCATGGCGCCTCCGAACCATGGTCGCCCGTGTCGGTTGACCGGCCACGCTTCGCCGCCGATCCCACGCAGACAACCCAGCGCGATGCTACTGCCCCATCATCGGTCTCCGTCGCGCCCAGACCGGTGTCTCCTTTCTCCCAGGCTCTCGTTCCATCCGACTCCACCCGCGGTCGTCGCGCTCAGGACGACTTCGACTATCAGCAGTCCCAAGTCCAATCCCAGACCCAACAGTCCCAGAGCGTATCCGACTCGCCCCGACGCTCCCTGACAGAACTCGCGCACGAATCTCTTCAGCGCTCTGGCCTTACCTCCGACCCCGCCGGTCCTGCCTGGCTCTACGCACCCCCGGCGCCACAGCTCCCGCAACGTCCTCTAGCCTCCGCGGCACCTCAAGCCCAATCCTCGGTCGCCGATACCTTGCAGCACTCCCGTGAGCGCGTCGCCGCTCGCTGGTTTGCCCTCAAAGGCGTCTTCGAGCAGCCCGGTCAGGATCAACCCGAGGCCGCCCCCATTCGCCAGAAGGAGACCCGTACCCCGGTGCTCGCTGTCTTCTCCCTCGCCGGCGGTGTCGGCAAAACCAGCTTGGTCGCAACCGTGGGCCGCGCACTCTCTTCCATGGGCGAAAAAGTTCTACTCACGGACACTACCTCGCACGGCCTCCTGCCTTTTTACTTCGGTGCCAGCGAACTCCGTCAAGGCAGCGTACGCACCTTCTCTCCTCCCAGCGGAAGCACCGACGCGCCGATCTACCTCGTCAGCTACGCTGTAGAACAGCAGAATCATGACGACGCAGCGCAGGAGCTTCTCGCTGAAGAGATCCTCAACAACAGCCGCGGCACGCACCGCATCCTGCTCGATCTCACCGTCAACTCCAGCTGGATCATCCGCCGCCTCTCGCGCATGAACCCGACCATCCTCGTCCCCGTCGCCCCCGATATGAACTCCGTCATCAGCCTGCAGATGGTCGAGAAGTTCTTCAGCGGCGTCAACGACGGAGACGGCCGCCCCCTTCAGCCCTTCTACGTCCTCAACCAGTTCGACACCTCGCTTCCCTTGCACCTCGATATCCGCGAGGTCATGCGCCGCCAGCTCGGCGACCGGCTCCTGCCCTTCGTCATCCGCCGGGCGCCTGCCGTCAGCGAAGCTCTCGCCGAAGGCATGACCGTCGTAGACTACGCACCCGATGCACCCGTGGCCGAGGACTATCTCAACCTCGCCACTTGGCTCCGCACCGTCGCTGCGCCTGCCACCGCCGGCTTCCGCAACGTGCGCTGGAGCGAGCGATGAATGCGTCACCTCTCTTCAGGCAGTTTGAGGCCGGTGACAATCTCTTCTTCAAAGTTCTCCGCTCCCTCATTCTTGTCTGCGGCGTCTTCCTGCTCGGATTCACCGGCATCCTGGAACTGACCTGGCCCCAGCAGATCGTGCTCGGCATCCTCACCGTCGCTCTCGTCATCTGGCTCGACCGAAGTTCAAGCTCCTACGTCGTCACCCTCACGCTCATCCTTGCCTCCATGTTCTCCACCTTCCGCTACGGCTTCTGGAGACTATCCACTACCGTCAAATTCTTCTTCGATCCCGGCTCAGTCTGGAGCTCGCTCGACGCCTTCTTTATCTGGCTCCTTGTCTTCGCCGAGACCTACGCCTTCATCATCCTCTTCCTCGGCTATCTGCAGACGCTATGGCCTCTGCGTCGCACCCCGGTTCCTTTGCCCGACGATCCCGGTAAGTGGCCCTCGGTCGATCTCCTCATCCCCACCTACAACGAGCCCCTGAGCGTCGTGAAGTACACCGCTCTGGCTGCCATGAATATCGACTGGCCCACCGACAAGCTCAACGTCTACATCCTCGACGACGGCAAGCGAGAAGAGTTCCGCCAGTTCGCCGAAGAAGCCGGCATCGGCTACATGACGCGCGACGACAACAAACACGCGAAGGCAGGCAACATCAATCGCGCCCTGTCCCGTCTGGACTCGCCCTTCGTCGCCATCTTCGACTGCGACCACGTCCCGACCCGCAGCTTTATGCAGGTCACCCTCGGCTGGTTCCTGCGTGACAGTAAGCTCGGCATGCTTCAGACGCCGCATCACTTTTACTCGCCCGATCCCTTTGAGCGAAATCTAGGCCAGTTCAAGATGATCCCGAACGAAGGCGAACTCTTCTACGGCATCGTCCAGGACGGTAACGACTTCTGGAACGCCACCTTCTTCTGCGGCTCCTGCGCGGTCCTCCGTCGCACCGCGCTCGACGAGATCGGCGGCATCGCCGTCGAAACCGTGACCGAAGACGCCCACACTTCGCTGCGCATGCAGATGAACGGCTGGAACACCGCCTACATCAATATCCCGCAGGCCGCAGGCCTCGCCACTGAGCGTCTCAGCGGACACGTCAAGCAGCGTATTCGCTGGGCCCGCGGCATGATCCAGATCATGCGCACCGACAACCCGCTCTTCGCCAAAGGTCTGTCCGCAGCGCAGAGGCTCTGTTACTTCAACGCGATGACGCACTTTCTCTACGCGCTTCCTCGCCTCATCTTTCTTACTGCCCCACTCATCTATCTCATCTTCGGCCACGTCAACGTCCCCGGATACTGGGCCGCCATTCTCGCCTACGCCGCGCCTCACCTTGTACTCTCGAACATCGCCAACTCGCGCATCCAGGGCCAGCACCGCCACTCGTTCTGGAACGAGATCTACGAGACTGTTCTCGCCCCCTACATCTTTCTCCCCACCATGCTCGCCCTGGTCAACCCCAAGTTCGGCAGCTTCGACGTAACCGCAAAGGGCGGCGTCGTCAATCGAAGATTCTTCGACAAACGCATCGCGCAACCGTTCATGTTCATGATCGCCATCAACGTGGTCGGCATGCTCTGCGCCATCCCAAGGTTCTTCCAATTTCCCGGCTCAGACCTCATCTGGCCCTTGAACGTACTCGCTGGCATGTACGACGGCAACCACTACGGCACTATCGTTATGAATCTCATCTGGGTCTGCTTTAACCTCGTCATCCTTGGCGTCGCCACCTCGGTCGCATGGGAGAGCAGGCAGCGCCGCCAGACCGTACGCGTCGCCATGTCGATTCCCGCCGATGTCCTTCTGCCCAGCGGAGCTATCATTCACGGCGTCACCACCGACGTATCCAGCGGAGGCCTCATGATCCGCATGGAGCGCGAGTTCACCGCCAGCATCGGCGACTCCGTCAGACTCACTCTCCCCGTCCTCGACGGCAACGCCACGCTTCCCGCCACGCTGGTAGGCGTCAGTGGCAACGTCCTCCGCGCACAGTTCGACCCACTTAATCTGCAGGAGGAGGAGGCGCTCACCATGGTCCTCTACTCCCGCGCAGACACCTGGCTTGGCTGGGGCGAAAACCGCGAGCCGGACAAGCCCCTCACCAGTCTCCTACGCATCTTCCAGCTTGCGTTTCATGGATTTAAACAATCGGCACGAGGTTTGATGAAGTCGAAGAAGTCCGCACCCAAGGCCAAGCTTGCCACCAGCATCATTGCACCCCTTCTTTTTATGGCCGTGTGTCTCTGCACCCAGACACTCTCAGCCCAACTCTCCCACCCCCACCCCCAGCGCAGCCAGGCCGGCACGCCATTCGGCACTCTACCAGCCACGTTGCCCACATCGGTGCAGTCCGCCGACGGCGCCTCCACCTCCGCAGCCCCCGGTACCTTCGACAAGGTTCTCGCCCTCTCCGACATCGGCGTGCCCGACACCATCGTCATGCGTGGCACCGACGCCTACGACACCGTTCGCTTCTCCCTGCCTGAGAACCAGATCGTCAAGAGTGCAAGGATGCACCTTCGCTATCACTTCTCGCCCGGCCTCATCCCCTCTCTCAGCCACATCAAGGTCAGCCTCAACGGCACCCTCTTCGCCACCCTTCCTGTCACCTCGCCAGCCAGCGCCGTCGCACCGCATTCCAGCGGGGCGGCGTCAAACACCGTCAGCAACGAGAACAACGCTCTGCTTGAAACAACGGTCGATCTCCCAGCCGACATGCTCGTCCACAACAACGAACTCACCTTCGAGTTCATCGGCCACTACACCCTCAAGTGCGAAGACCCCTCCCACTCGACCCTCTGGAGCCACGTCGACAGTAACTCCACCCTCGAGCTCGCAGGAACCCTCATACCCCTGCACGACGACCTCAAGATCCTTCCCGCTCCTTTCTACGACTCCGCCGTCGATCTTCGCCCCGTCATTCCCATCGTCTTCCTCACCCAGCCCTCGCCCAAGGCTCTCCAGGCCGCCGGCATCGTCGCCTCCTGGTTCGGCATGATGGCAGACTCCCGCCCCGTCCGCTTTCCCGTCTCCGTCGGCGTCGTTCCCCCCGGCAACGCAATCATCATCGGCGAAAACAGCGCAACCCTCCCCGCCTCGCTTCAGATAAACACAAGCTCAGGCCCTACCATCGCCATGCGCAGCAATCCGAACGACCCGTACTCCAAGGTCCTCGTCCTCACCGGCGATACCTCGGACGACGTGCTCAACGCCGCCATAGCCCTCACCCTCCAGCGCGACCTACTCGAAGGCAGTCAAGTACGCATCCCCAACCTCAAGATGCCCGCGCCCCGCGAACCCGACGACGCACCCCGCTGGCTCAGCACCGAAAAGATCACCCGCATCGGCGACATCGCCCAGACCACCGGCCTGCAGACCGACGGCTCCAATCCCATCGCGATCTACATGCGCCTGCCGCCCGATCTCTACTACGGCGCCCAGCAGAACCTCGGATTCCACCTCGGCTACCGCTATAACGGCATTCCCATCTCCAACGAGAGCAGCCTTCAGGTCTACCTCAACGACTCCTACGTCAGCTCCACTCCACTGCCGCACATTCAGAAGGCCTCCGCCCAGCTCGACACCATCGTTCCCATGCCGGTCTCCGACATGCGTCCCTTCTCAAACTCCATGCTTCTGCGCTTCATCTTCCTTCTCGCCAAAAAAGGAGAGTGCCAGGACACCGCGCCCTACAACATGCAAGGCTCCATCCTTAAAGACTCTTACCTAGACATCCAGGGCATTCCCCACTGGGCGACGCTTCCAAATCTCGAAATCTTCGCCAACGCCGGCTATCCCTTCACCCGCAAGGCTGACCTTTCCGACACCGCCGTCATCCTGCCCGACACTCCCACCCCCGACGAGATCGAGGTCTTCCTAACCCTCATGGGACACTTTGGCGCTCAGACCGGCTATCCCGTCCTCAACGTCTCCGTCACCAACTCAGACGGCATGAAGACCGACCACCGCAAGGACTATCTAGTCCTCGGCACGGTCGACGATCAACCCGCCATAGGTCATCTCAATCCATCACTCCCCGTCGGCGTCGACGGCAGCGGCCTGCACATCCAGGACACGCAGGGCTTCTTCGCCCAGCTCCAGCACGCCTGGTGGAAGGTCCACAGCTCCGACCGCGTACAGTCCGGTCAGCTCGAGACCGCAGGCGGCCTGCCCGACGTACTCATCGAAGGCATCGAGTGGCCCAGCGGGTCCAACCGTTCTGTCGTCGTCGTCGCCCTGCGCGACCACAACGTCGTCCCCAACTTCCTCTCCGTCTTCCTCAAAACCTCGCAGTCCTCCGACGTCTCCCAATCGGTCAGCGTCCTCCACGGCTCCCGTTTCGTCTCCTACCGCATCGGCAACGACGACTACCGCGTAGGCTCGCTCTCCTGGTGGATTCAGCTCAACATGCTCTTCTCTCAATACCAGTGGTTGATGGTCATCTCCACCCTCACCTTCTGCTTCCTCATGGCCATCATCATCCGCTCCATCCTTCGGCAAAAAGCACGCGCCCGCCTCCAGGGGAATGAATAGACCCACATGGACCCTCTGCATCAGGCCGGCCTCTCACAGCCTGCGCCCAGCGTCTCCTCCACGCTCCGGCGCCGGCTTCTTCTCGGCCTGATCCTGTTCGTCCTCGCCTCCTCTTCAGCCCACGCCCAGCAGCACTGGCCCCTATGGGAGAGCTACGCGCAGTACACCATCGACCAGCAGGGAAGAGTCATCGACCACTCTGCCCAGGACCATACCACCAGCGAAGGTCAGGCCTACGGCATGTTCTTCGCCCTCGTCGCCAACGACCGCGCTCGCTTCGACAAGATCCTCAGCTGGACCGAAGTCAACCTCGCCTCCAACGACCTCACCCTCCACCTGCCCTCTTGGAACTGGGGCAAAGGCCCGGAAGGGAACTGGCGCGTCCTTGATCCCAACCCAGCCTCCGACGCCGATCTCTGGATGGCTTACGATCTTTGCGAAGCCGGCCGTCTCTGGCAGGTCCCACGGTTTCAAAAGCTGGGCACCCTCATGGCCATGCGCATCGCCCAGCAGGAGGTGTCCTACGTACCCGGCCTCGGCACCACGCTGCTCTCCGGCACCGTCGGCTTTCATCCCGACGACAAAACCTGGCTGCTCAATCCCAGCTACCTTCCGCCGTTCCTCCTCGTCTACTTCGCCTCAGCTATCCCCACCGGTCCCTGGCGCTCCATCCTCGACTCACTCCACCCCATGCTCGCCCAGGGCTCAGGCGCGGGCTTCGCCATGGACTGGATCACCGCCGGAACCGATATCCTCCCATCCATCTCTCCGTCTCAACTTGCCTCCGGCAATCGCGAGAAATCACCCATCGGAAGCTACGACGCCATCCGCGTCTATCTATGGCTGGGAATCTCCGACCCCGCCACCCCAGGCCTCAAATCGCTCCTGCCCCTCGTCACAGGGATGTCCACCTACCTCAAAACCCACGTCACCCCACCCGAACAGGTCGACAGCTCCGGGCGCATCCTCAACCCCAACGGCCCTCCCGGCTTCTCCGCCGCGGTCATCCCCTACCTCCGCGCCCTCGGCATGAAATCCGAAGAGAAGGTCCAGTCCAACCGTCTCGCCGCAACCAAATCCTCTGCGTCCGGCCTCTACGGACAGAACGCCGCATACTACGACCAGAACCTTGCTCTCTTCTTCGACGGCTGGTCCGAACAGCGATTCCGCTTCACCCGCGAAGGCACCCTCAAGGTGAAGTGGCGCTGACCCTTCCTTCGCTATCCAACAGATTCCACACTAGTAACAAACCAGTAAATACCAAATAAAACGGTACAAAACCAAGAAAAAGCGGTAAGCTTCGGAAGGACGGTCGAAGTGTCTAATAAGGTCTCTACCGTTGGGTTCGAGCGTTGCCATGGCCAAGTTATGAGGAATGTTTCGCCAACCCGGTTCGTTGCGGCTGCGCTCCTCTTCGGCGCACTCGCGTTCATCCCATCCACCCCATCTCTTCACGCCCAGACTCCCGAGGCCGCGACCCAGTCCCTGCTCGACAAGGCCCACGCCCTCGAACTCCGCGGCCGCATGGACATGGCCTCCCAGACCTGGCAGCAGGTTCTCCTCGCCGATCCCAATAACACCGAGGCGCTCTCCGGCCTCGCCCGCGCCGCCAAGCTCTCCGGCAACTCCGCCCTCGCTGGAACCTATCTCGACCGCCTCCGCGCCATCAACCCCAACGACCCCAGCATCGGCCGCGTCGAGTCCATGGGATCGCAGTCCGACCAGACCGCGCAGCTCCAGCAGGCCGGCAAGTACGCCGCATCCGGTCAGTACGCTCAGGCGATGACCATCTACCGCAAGGTCTTCGGCTCCAACCCGCCCCAGGGCGACTGGGCGCTTGCCTACTACGAGACCGAATCCGCGACCGAAGACGGACGCCCCCACGCCATCGCCGGTGTGCGCGCACTCATCGAAAAGCATCCCGAAGACTCGCGCTACCAGATCGCCCTCGGCCGCATCCTCACCTACGACCCCAAGACCCGCGCCGAAGGCCGCCGATATCTCGAGCGCCACCCCGACGATCCTCACGCCGTCGAAGCCCTGCGCCAGTCCCTCGTCTGGGACTCAGCCAATCCAGCCTCCGCAGCAGACATCCGCGCCTACCTCGCCAAGCACAACGACCCTCAGCTTAGCCAGGCCCTGCGCAGCCAACCCAAGCCCAGCGCCATCCGCGCACCTCAGACCCCTGAAGAAGTCGCCCAGGACGAAGCCAGCCGCGCACACGGCTCTCAGGAGCTGACCGCCTACAACGCACTCAACGCGAAGAATCTCCCCGAAGCTGAGCTGCGCTTCAAAGCCATCCTTGCTAACGACCCGCAGGACGCCCGCGCCCTCGCCGGCATGGGCTACGTCCGCATGCAGCAGTCCAACTTCGGCGGAGCCATCAGTTTCCTCGAACAGGCAAAACAAAGCGGAGCACGCGACGCCGGCCTCGACACCGCCCTCGAAAACGCCCGTTTCTACTCCCTGATGAGCCAGGGCTCCACCGCCCTCACAGAAAGCGATCTCACCACCGCCGAGCAGCAGTACCGCGCCGCCCTAACCCTGCGCCCGACCAGTGCAGAGGCTCTCGAAGGCCTCGGCGGAACCCTCCTCAAAGCCCAGCAGCCCGAGCCCGCCATCGAGATCTACGAGCGCTACGTCAAGCTCAAGCCATCCTCTCCCGCAGCCTGGCGTGGCCTCTTCATGGCGCAGTACAGCGCAGGCAACGCACCCCAGGCTCTCCTCACCGAACGCCGCATCCCCACCGCCGTCCACACCCAACTGATGCGCGATCCCGAGTTCCTGCGTTCGCTCGCCTCGGCTTACTCTGCCGTCGGCCGCGACGCCGATGCCCAGCGTGTCCTCCACAGCGCCCTGGAACTCCCATTCCCAACCGGAGCGCATGGCCTCCAGGTCGAAACCCAGCTCCAGTACGCAGCGCTCCTCCAGCAAGCCAACCGCCTGCCCCAGGCCGCGGCGCTATTTAAGCAGGTCCTCGCCGCCGACCTCTCCAACGTCGCCGCATGGCAAGGCCTCGTCCGCGTCGAGCACATCATGAAGGAAGACCCACAGGCCCTTCAAACCCTCCAGGCCATGCCTCCCTCCACCTACGAGACGGCCATGCACGACCCCGGCTTCCAGACCACCGTCGCCTCCGTCTATCAGAGCCAGAACAAGCTCGACATCGCACAGGACATCCTCGAAAAGTCCGTCGCCCAGCAGACCGCAGTCGGCCAGAAGCCCTCGAACGCCGTCCTCCTCGAACTCGCCGGCATCTACCTCTCGCGCAACGACGCCCAGCACGCCTTCCCCATCTACACCGCCATCCTCTCCGAGAACAGCGACCGCCCCGACGCATGGAAGGGTCTGCTCTCTGTCCTCCACAGCTCCGGCCGCGACCAGGAAGCCCTAGCCCAGATCCAGCAGATCCCCACCCCAGTTCGCCAGCAGCTTGAAAACGACGTCGACTACCTCCAGACCGTAGGCGCCATCTACAACACTCTCGGTCAGCCCCGCGAGGCGATGATCTTCATCAACCGCGTCCAGCAGCACTACGCCGCCCAGCGCACCGCCGCTCCCGCCGACGTCGATATCCAGGACGCATGGCTTCTCTTCAACGGAGGCAACGACGCCGGTCTCTATCGTCAGCTTATGCAGCTCGGTACCCGTCAGGATCTCTCCGACGAGCAGCGCCGCACCGTCCAGACCATCTGGACCAACTGGGCCGTACGCCGCGCCAACCAGGCCGCCGCCAACGGCAATATCAAACGTTCACTCGCCATCCTCAACGCCGCCGCCCACTCCTTCCCCGACAACCCCGGCGTCCTCCGCGCCCTCGCCGCCGGATACGCCCGCGCCGGCCTTCCCAAACAGGCCGTCCTCATCTTCAAGTCGCAGGACATGACCGCCGCGACCGCCTCCGACTACAAGTCAGCCGTAGGGGCCGCCCTCGCCGCTGGCGACACCAGGAACGCCGAGACCTGGCTCCGCTACGGACTAGACGAGTATCCGAAGGACGCCGACATGCTCACCCTAGGCGCCAAGTTCGAGCAGGCCCGAGGCAACAACACCCGCGCCGCCGACTACTATCGTGCCTCCCTCGCCGCCATGCCGCCCGCCGACCCAGGCGCAGAGCTAGCCGCCGAACTCAGTCAGCCCCAGCCCGTCACGCGCCTCCCAACCGCCGCTCAGCCCCAGGATCTAGCCACCCTTCTCGGATCTCCCGACACCGCCGCCGCAGATGCCATCCAGCCCACGGCCCCCGCTCAACCCTACCTACCCAGCTACAGCAACCTCTACGGCCAGGCCCCGGTCCAGATCCAGAACAACACCAACGTCGTTCCCTCGTACATGGCCAACCCGGCCTCCAACGCCTCTCGTCCATCTCGTCCCGCGACCCTTGGCAACTACAGGCCCGAAGCCTCAAACCAGGAACCCGCCACCACCGGCAGCTACGAACCCACCACCGCCTACAACACCCCCACACCCGGCAATCGCCCTCCATCGGACTACCAGCGCGACCAGATCCTCCGCCTCACCGAGCAGGCGCAGTCCCAGTCTCAAACCCAGCCCCAGACCCAGTCCGCCTCCGTCCCCCTCACCACAGAGCCTCGCCAGGACGTCTACGGCCCCTACGTTCCTTACGTCCCCCCCGCCAACCCCACCTACGGATACGCCCCATCGCCCGTTCCGATCCAGCTCGGCGACAGTATCCCCCGCATCGCCCCACCCCAGCGTGAGGTCACCGACGTCCTGCCCACGGCTCGCTACATGCCAAACGCCCAAGTCGCACGCAACGGCACCTCCCACCCGGACTTCTCCGGCGCACGCCAGCCAAACGGTCGCGTCCTCGAAGGCCAGAGTCACCCTCCCACCGACGACTACAGCAGCACCCTCTCTACCCAGAACGCACAGTACACCAGCCAGTCACAGGCCCAATCCCAGACCCCGCCTCCAGCAGACGGCTACGGCCAGCAGTATCCCCAGCCCGGAACCACCTCGCAGCCCGCCCACCATCGCGGCTCCCAGTCCTCCTCGTCGCAATCCGCAGCGGCACCCCTTCCCGCACTCAACTATCCCGGCGTGGCCCAGCCTCTCAGCGACTCAGGCTATCCCGCACTCGGCTCCCCCGCACCCCAGGGCCTCCCGCCAACTGACGCCGACCTCGTAGCCAAGAGCGTCCCACCCCTACGCGGCTCCTACAATCCCGACTCACCCGTCGTTCCCGGCCAACCGCTCACCCAACGCCAGCAGGCCGAGCAAGACCTCGCCGCCCTCGAAGCCTCCTATAGCGGATGGGTCGGCGGCACCGGCATCGGTCGCTACCGCAGTGGAACCTCCGGCTTCGACCGTCTCAGCGATCTCGAAGCTCCCTTCGAAGCATCCGGCGTCCTTGGCAAATCCGTCCGCGCCACCGTCGTCGCCAAACCCGTCTTCCTCAACTCCGGCGTCGTCAACACCGCCTCCTTTCAAAGCTCCACCGGCATCATCCCCATCCTCGGCACCCTGCCCGGCAACGCCCTCGCTACTCCCGCGCAGCAGTTCGCCAGCGGCATAGGCGGAGAACTCCAGCTCGCCACCACCAACTTCGCCGTCGCCGCTGGCTATACCCCATATGAGTTTCTCGTCGCCAACATCACCGCACGCGCCCAATGGCGTCCCGCAGGCGGACACTTCACCTTCTTTGGAGAGCGCGACTCCGTCAAAGACACCCAGCTCTCCTACGCCGGTCTGCGCGATCCCGGCTCCATCTCCGCCGTCTCCGCGGGAAATATCTGGGGCGGCGTAGTCTCTTCCGGCGGCGGCCTGCGCTTCGACGTCGGCAACGCGAAGTCCGGCCTCTACATCTCCGCCGACGGAGCCGATCTCACCGGCTTCCACGTCCTCGAAAACCGCAAGTTCGAAGGCATCATGGGCGCCTACTTCCAGGTCAAGAACTGGCCCGGATACGGCAGCCTCAACATCGGCGCCGACTTCTTCGGCATGCACTACGATCACAACGAGCGTGGCATGACCTACGGCCAGGGCGGCTACTTCAGCCCCAACGTCTACTTCCTCACCGGAGTCCCCGTCAGCTTCACCGGCTACTACAAGACCGACTTCCACTACACCATCTCCGGAAGCATCGGCGTCCAGTCCTTCCAGGAAGATCAGGCGCCGTACTATCCCCTCGATATTCCCCTGCAGACCGGCTCCGGCAACGCCCAGACCCCCGTCAACAGCAACACCGGCCTCAACTACGCCTTCAGCTCCGAGGGCGCCTACCGCGTCGCTGACCACTGGTATCTCGGCGGCTTCCTCTCCGCCAACAACACCAACAACTACGACACCGTCTCCGGCGGTTTCTTCGTCCGATACCTCTTCAGACCCCAGGCTCCCACCGAAAGCTATCCCACCGGCCTCTTTCCCACCAGCGGCTTCCGTCCCCTGCGCGTCCCATAGCTTCGACGCTCGCGCGGTACTTCATCGAAGATCTATTCCTCAGCCGGTGTAGATCCAGCGTCTGAAATATCTTGATATACCTCTTCACCCAACGTATAACTCTGGGACAAGCACACCCCCAATCTCAACCTCTTTGAAGGTCCTGTGTAACGAGGTGTGTCAAAGGCGACATGACACGTCCAATTCAGCAAGCAGAGCAACAACGCAAACCTCTCACTGCACTTCTTTCCGCCCTGGCGCTTCTTCTCCCACTCTGCTCAGCAACCGCTTCCGCGTCCAAACCCGATGCCATACCCGACTGGGTCCGCACCGCCGCGCAACAGAAGCTGCCCGCATATCCTCCCGAGACCAACGCCGTCGTCCTGCTTGAAGACACCACCTACAGCGTGGCACCCGACGGCAGTGCCACCGAACACTTCCGCTCCGTCGTCAAGATCCTTCGACCCCAGGGCAGGGGAGAGGGCGTCATCGGCGTCCCCTTCGACAAGGACACCAAAATCCTCTCCATGCACTCTGGAGCATCGGCCGACGGCCACGAGTATGCCGTCAAGGACAACGAGATGATCGAGGCAGGCTATCCAAACGAGGGTAGCCTCTTCATGGATCTCAAGATCCGTGAGGCCAACGCCCCCGCTCGCGATCCCGGCGGCATCGTCGCCTACGAGTACGAGCAGCGCACCCATCCCTACCTCACCGAAAAAACCTGGTTCTTCCAAAGCGGTCTGCCCCGCCTCAGCCAGAGCTTCACCCGGCTTCACCTACGGCACCGTCTGGGCTCACAGGTCAATGCCAAACCCGACTTCCCGAATGAAAGAGAGAGACTCCCATCTACTTCAACTATCCCCACTACAACCAGGACGCCACCCGCATCACATTCCCCGCCACGATGAGGATCGAATCCCTTCCCGATAGAGCGGAGATGCCCAAGCTCGCTGTCTACGCCATGAAGACGGAATCCACTCCAACCAGCTTCACCATTCGTCGCGACTATCTTCTCTGAGAGGTCATCTTCATGAAGGAGGAGTACCCACAACTCCGTGCTCTACTCCAAGATAGAGACCAAGGATCAGGAGAGCGTCGTCCTCACCAACGCACCCGCCCCGGAGAAACCGGCAGGGAACTAGCCCCACGATCTAGCTACTCGCCGTCTGCCTCGACCATCAAGGCAGGCGGCAAACCTTCACCGCAGCATTCTCATAAGCACACGCAAACCTCGTAGCTGCCTCTCGCTCCAGCACCACCCAACCCACCCCCAGCGGCCTCAGTCCCGCAACCCGCTGCGCATCCCCCTCCGTACTCAAACCCGTCTGCACCACCTCGCCCCGCATCCACTCTCCCGCAAGCTCCGGCTTATTCGACACCACCCCGCCATCCTTCGAGTAGTCCGGCACCTCACTCCGCTCCGCAATCGCCCGAAACCCCTGCGCATCCTCACCCGGCCGCGTAATGTAGTGCGCATCCAGCGCGAACAGCGCATCCTTCGGCGTATTCCCCCTGATCCACACAAACGCCCGCTCCCACTCATTTCCTCCACCGCCAGCTAAAACCGCACCCGGCAGCTCCAAATGCTTCGAATCAGGAAACGTCATCCGCTCTGCCGAAACCATCACTCCCCCCAGCACAGAGAACGCCGCCGCCCAACGCCAAACGCGCCGCTGCAACACCCTCTCTCCCAGCGCCGCTCCCAGCGCCAGCGTCATCACCACATACACCAGCTGAAAGATACGCAAAGGCTGCAGTCGCGCCACCAGATGCGTCATCATCCCCGCCCTTGCAAACAACAGCGCCACCGCCGTAGCCGTCACACCCGCCGCCAGCGCCATCCGAGCCAGACCCACCCGAGCCTCATCTCCCGCCTGCTTCCGCCGCACCGCAATCCCCGCCAGTATCAGCATCGGAGCCACCAGCCCCCCCAACTCATACCAGTGCCACTGGCTTAAAAACCAGTACTCCCGCGTAAGCATCACTTGCCGATAGATCCCACTCTCCACCGGAGCCTCCAGCACCAGCCCACCCGCCACCGCCAACGCAGTCGCCGCCAGCCCAGCCGTCCCCCACCACCGCACCGTCCGGCTCGGCGACATCACCGTCCTCAGCAGCAGAACCGACCCCAACGCATACCCACCCATCAGCGGATGCATCACCCCCGCACCCACCAGCGCAAAACAGCACAGCGCCAGCCCCTGCCACCGCCGCGCATCGTCCCTGTCCAACAGCAAAAAATCCAGCGCACCCACCAGCGCCAGCAACGCACACGGCGTAGACAAACTCCGCGCCGTCACATACGGATCCATCAGCATCAACGAAGTCCCCGCAATCGGCAGCGTCATCCACGCAGCCAGCAGCGCCACCGCCCCACACCTCGCCTCGCGCGAACCGAAGCACCGCTTCGCCAGCATCCACGCCGCAAACAGCATCGCCCAGAAGCTCGCCACATGCACCAGCAGTAGCACCATCTCCACGCTCAGGTGTGACACCCACACCATCCTCGCCATCAACGGCGCGAACATCGAGTACCGCAGATGCCCCATCACAAACTCCGGCCCACGCGGATACAGCGACGGATCCACCAGCCGCTTGATCTCCGGCATATACACCCCGCCGTCCTCGGCATAAGGATGATAGCCATGCACCAGCACCGCGCAGAACGTCAGCGCCGTCACCAGCCCAACCGCGAAGCCGCGCTCCCGCCTGTACTCTTCTCCTCGCAGCCGATCTGAAATTCGCCCCGAAATCCGTTCCGAAGAGACGGGTGATGCTAACGAAGTGGCCAAATACCTATTGCTCCCGCCGCGAGGTCGTCGCCGTTACCTATCATTCATCCGCAAGGATTCTCATCAAAACCCGAGCATCCCGTAGAGGACTGCAATCGGCCAATCCATCAAGCCGACCACCTGCCCAACATATACATAGACTGCCACGACGCCGATCGGTTTACAAAACCCTGTGCATCCCCGGAAAAAGCAGAACCAGACAAACGCAAAAATAAAATAAGTAATCTCTCATCTTCAACCGCAAGAGATGGTCCCACACATGCCCTTACCAGTTGCTGTCAGCAGCCTCCGCTGTCAAGAATCAAGCAGTAGGGAGCAAAAGAAAGGATCAGCCCGGTCTATGCATATCCATGCCGCACCCATGAGCAGTCAGGCCATGTCCCTCGCCCCCACGCAGGCCACCCAGCAGACCATCGAGGCGCGACGAGCAGCCGCGGAGGTACGCCGCAAACTCACCAACCTAGCAGCCACCGACGGCGAAGAGACGCCCTACCGTGTCGAAGCCCGCGGAGAATCCGACCCCAACCGCAGGCAGCAGAACCCCCAGCACGACGAAGAAGCCTTCCGAAGCATCTTCGTCTCCATCTCCGCCTAACCCGCGGCACTCACACAGCCGAAGCAATCCATCATTCAACTAGCACGCAGACGATACAATCGAACCTGCATGCTCCATCTTCTATTCCAATCATCTGCATCCGACCTAACCCCCCGCCTCGCGTATAAATGCGCAGACCCCCGCTATCCGCACGGTCTCCCCGCATGACGGCCACCGCGACCTCCACCAACAGCCGCAATCTGTTGAAGACCATCCCCGGCCTTCTCATCAGCGCCTTCTTTCTCTGGTACACCTTCCGCGGCATCTCCTTCGCCCAGATCCTCGCCCTCCGCCTCGTCCATCCCGCATGGCTCCTCGGCGTCTTCGGCTTCACCGCTGCCGGCTACACCCTCCGCTGCGTCCGCTGGACCCGCATGATGAAGCCCGTCGGCGCTCGCTTCAGCACCTGCGCTCGCGTCCTCATGACCTCGCTCGCCGCCAATAACATCCTCCCCCTCCGCATCGGCGACGTCATGCGCATCTTCACCTACGCGGGCGATCTCGGCACCTCGCCCTCCATCATCCTCAGCACCGTCATCCTCGAAAAGTTCCTCGACATCTTCGTTCTCGTCCTCATGTTCGTCACCACCGTGGGCAGCATCGCCACGCCGCATCTGCGCCTCATCGCGAACGTCTCTCTCGCCATCTCCACCATCGGCCTTCTGGTCCTGCTCGTCGGCGCCCGCGCCCTTCAGTCTCCGGTGCAGCGCCTCTTCGCCCGTCTCCCGGCAAACCCCACCCTCGCCAAGATCGAGCATTGGATCACCCTCGCCCTCGACGCCACCGGCCGCCTCGGCATCAGCGGTTCGCTTCTTCTGCTCCTGCAATCGGCCGTCATCTGGGCCTGCGAAGGCATGATCTTCGTCTCCGCCATCCACCTCGTCGGAGTACCGGTCGACCGCATCGGTCCATGGCTCGCCGTCTCCTTCGCCAACCTCTCCTACCTCATCCCCAGCTCGCCCGGAGCCATCGGCCCCTTCGAGCTGGCCGTCAAAACCTCCCTCGTCAACCACGGCGCCGTCATCTCGCAGGCCGCCGTCTTCGGCCTCGCCATCCACGCCTGGATGCTCATCTCCGTCACTGGCGCAGGTGGGCTTATCTTCCTCATCCACCGCATTCGCATCCACAACCACAAGCCTCTGCTCGCAGAGATCGAAGACCTGCCAGCAGAAATGCCATAAAGATTCTGTCCTGCCGGACGGGCCGCTTGCTCAGCGGGAGGTCACTTCGTGACGCGTATACCTGTCACGCAGACATCATGAGCAAAGGTCCTCCCGATGGTAGGAATAATCATCTTCCTGCCGACCATCGGGAGGCCCAACCGAAGGGGTATACAAGTCACGAAGTGACCTCCCGCCGAGCAGGCGGCCCGTCCGGCAGGACATGATCCTCCAACAGAAGTAAACTAAACCCATCCTCCGAACGCGGTGAACCCTCAGCATGTATCGCACAATCCAGCAATCCCTGTTGGCCCGCATCCAGGCCATCCTCCTCGCCAAGTACGACATCACCCTCGCCTACCTCGCAGTCGAGCAGCCGCCAACCATCGCCCTCGGCGAACTCGCCCTCCCCGTCGCCTTCGAGCTAGCCAAGCGCCTCCGCAAAGCCCCCCGCGCCATCGCCACCGAACTAGCCGCTGAACTATCCAGCCAGCTCCCGGAAGGCGTCGCAAGTGTAGAAGTCGCCGGAGCCGGCTACCTCAACATCCGTCTCGACCGAGCCTCCACCGTCCGCCGCATCGCCTCCGACCAGCACGCCGACATCGGCGGCCCCGGCTTCCGCCTCGTCGAGCACACCAGCATCAACCCCAACAAAGCCGCCCACATCGGCCACCTCCGCAACGCCATCCTCGGCGACACCTTCCAGCGTCTCCTCCGTCCCGACGCCTACAAGCGCGGCTACGACGTCGGCGTACAAAACTACATCGACAACACCGGCGTCCAGGTAGCCGATGTCGTCGTAGGTCTCGTCCACCTCGAAGCCAAGACCCTCCCCAGCACCCGCCAGCTCCTCACCGAGCTCCTCGAGACCAACCAGCGCATCGACTTCTACTGCTGGGACCTCTACGCCCGCGTCTCCCAGTGGTACACCGCCGACCCAGACCAGGTCGCCGCACGCAAACAGATTCGCCTCGACACTCTCCACGCCCTCGAGACCGGCAACAACGATACCGCAGCCATAGCCGACCTCGTCTCCACCGCCGTCCTCCGCCGTCATCTCGAGACCATGCAGCGCATCAACATCGAGTACGACTTCCTCCCCCGCGAGAGCGAGATCCTCACACTCCACTTCTGGGACGCCGCCCGCGCCCTCATGCTCGAAAAAGGCGTCCTCTACCTCGAGACCGCAGGCAAGAACAAAGGTTGTTACGTCATGCGTCGCGCCGGCACCGCCGAAGAGATCGCAGTCGAAGACTCCAGCCTCCCCGACGAGGACGCCAAGGTCATCGTCCGCTCCAACGGCACCGTCACCTACGTCGGCAAAGACATCGCTTACCACCTCTGGAAGTTCGGCCTCCTCCCCGGCAAAGACTTCGGCTACGAAAAGTTCTACGAGTACCCTGACCACGCCTGCTGGATCTCCACCACCCACGGCGAAACCCCACATCCCACCTTCGGCAAAGCCGACGCCATCTACAACGTCATCGACTCCCGTCAGAACGACCCGCAGAACAATGTCATCGCCGCCCTCCGCGGCATGGGCTACACCGAAGCCGCCGACCACTACACCCACTTCTCCTACGAGATGGTCGCCCTAACCCCGCGTTGCGCCGTCGAACTCGGCTACACAATCAGCGACGAAGACCAGAAAAAGTCCTTCATCGAAGTCAGCGGACGCAAAGGCTTCGGCGTCAAAGCCGACGACCTACTCGACCGCCTCATCCTCGCCGCCAAAGCCGAAGTCGACACCCGCCATCCCGAGATCGAGCCCGACGAACGCCTCACCATCGCCACCCAGATCGCAGTCGGCGCCCTTCGCTACTTCATGCTCCGCTTCACCCGCAACACCGTCATCGCCTTCGACTTCAAAGACGCCCTTAGCTTCGAAGGCGAGACCGGACCCTACGTCCAATATGCCATCGTCCGCGCCGCCAACATCTTCCGCAAAGCCAACACCACCGAAGTCGAATCCCTCTCCGCCATCGCCACGCTGGACATCGAGAGTATCCTCAACACCGAAGACGGCACCAGCCTCTGGGAGACCTGGCTCCTCGCCTCAAAACTAACGCTCCTCATCGAGCAGTGCATCGCCACAGCCGAGCCCGCCCACCTCGCCAAGTACGCCTTCCAGCTCGCCCAGCAGTTCAACAACTTCTACCACCGCCACCACATCCTCAACGAGACCGATCCCACCCGCAAAACCCTCTTCCTTGCCACCGCCGCCATCGCCCAGCGCCAGATGACCCGCGCCCTCGGCTACCTCGGCATCGAAGCCCCACCCGTTATGTAACTACCTCAAGCACAAATAAAAGATGCCTCCGCAAGGAGGCATCTTCACGCACCAAAACTCATAACCAATCTAAGCCGAATAGCTCCGCACCCACTGCAGAATCGTCCTTACCGCCACCCCGCTCGGCCCATTCGCAATCCACGGCTTGCTATCGTCGTTCCACGCACACCCGGCGATATCCAGATGCACCCACGGCGTCTCCCCCACAAACTCCTTCAGGAACATCGCCGCCGAGATCGCCCCACCATACCTGTTCTTTCCCGTATTCATCATGTCCGCAATCTGACTCTTGATCTGATCCTTATAGTCATCAGAGCAGGGAAGCCGCCAGAACTTCTCCCCCGAAATCTTCGCCGCAACCACAAAGCTCTCCCACGCCGCCTCATCGTTCGAGAACAGTCCCACATTCAAGATCCCTAGCGCCACCACGCAGGCTCCCGTCAGCGTAGCCGCATCGATCAGGTGCGTACATCCCAGCGTCTTCGCATAGTGCAACCCATCCGCCAACACCAGCCGTCCCTCCGCATCCGTATTCACCACTTCGATGGTCTTACCCGACATCGCCGTCACCACATCGCCCGGCTTGAACGCCTTCCCATCCGGCATATTCTCCGCCGAACACACCACCCCAATCACCTTCACCTTCGGCTTCAACTGCGCCACCGCCCGCATCGCGCCGATCATCGCCCCCGCGCCCGCCATGTCGTACTTCATCTTCTCCATGCCGTCCGCCGGCTTAATCGAGATCCCGCCCGTATCGAACGTAATCCCTTTCCCCACCAGCCCAATCACCGGAGCACCCTCCACCGCGACCTCACCCTTCGCCAGCGTGGGCTCATACGTCATCACAATCAGCGCCGGAGGCTCAGCCGATCCCTGTGCCACCGCGGCAAACGCCCCCATCTTCAACTCCGCCAGCTTCTCCGTCGAATACACCTCGCACGTCAGCCCAACCTCCGCGCACATCGCAGCCGTCCGCCGTCCCAGCTCCGTCGGCGTCAGCACATTGCCCGGCTCATTCACAAGCGCACGCGTAAAGTTCTGCGCCCTCGCCAGAATCAGTCCCTCTTCAAACCCCAGCTGAATCTCCGCCCGCGCCGACTTCTCCTCTTCCTTCGCCAGCACCGCAAGCGTGCGCACCGACCGATCCTTACGATCGCTCCGGTACGTATCCCAGTCCAGCTCCGCCAACTCCGCTCCCTCCACCACCGCGCGCGCCAGCAGCGTACAAGGCAGCGTCTCCAGATGCTCATCGGACAGCGCATGGTCCTCAGGAAATAGAATCGCCATATCCCGCATACCCAGTGGCTTGGCCGAACGCACCGCCGTTCCCGCCCCCCTGCGCACCTCATCAACCGAAAGACTCTTCGCCTTGCCCAGCCCCACCACCAGCAGCCGCTCCGCCTTCAGCCCACTCGGCGCATGCAGCAGCACCGTCTCCCCCAGCGTCCCCTTGAACTCACCCGACGCCAGCACCTTCGCCGCCGCATTCGTTATCGCGTCCGAGGTCGCCAGCAGCGCCAGCAGCGGCTCCGCATCTTTGCCCGAGGCAATATCCACAGCGAAGACGGCAAGCATCTGCGTCTGAAACCCATCCGCATCCTGAAAGAGAAGCTTCGTATCCATGCCCTATCGTATCGCGCCCAGCCACCCATCACGACATCGATCTGACTCCCCCAAAAGTTGGAGTTACCCTCGTTGGCTCCGTGCCACCGCAGCCTTGGCCTCGTTGTCGGCCTCGCGTTTCCGTTCGGTCGCGCGTTTGTCATACTCCTGTTTGCCCTTGGCCAGCGCAAGCTCACATTTAACACGCCCGTTACGAAAATAAAGACGTGTCGGGATCAACGTATACCCCTTCTGCTTCGTCATACCCTCGAGCTTCCGCACCTCGCTCTTGTGCAGGAGCAACTTACGCGTACGCAGAGAGTCATGATTCATAGCATTTCCATGGGAGAACGGGCCAATGTGCGCATTCAGCAGAAAGCACTCGCCGTCCTTCAACAGGCCGTAGGCGTCCTTGAGGTTCGCCTTACCCTCGCGGATCGACTTCACCTCGGTCCCGCGCAGCGCCACCCCCGCCTCCACCTTGTCCGAGAGAAAGTAGTTGAAGCTCGCCGATCGGTTGAACGCAGCGTCTCGCTTGCCCGCCGCCACCGGATCGCGGTCCTTCTCCTTCACCACCGCCTTAACCTGGTGAGCAACCGTCGGATTGGAGAGCGAACGAGGCATCGAATCTCTAAGTTTAACACGTCTGCAACTTCATCTCACCCACCGTCAGGCTGCGCGTCTAACCATCAACCTCACCGCTCAACCGTTATCGCGAAGCCCAGGCAAATCATCGCTCAACCCTATTCCGCAACCCTGCTCCAAAGATAAAGTCGAGATCGCACCGAATGGTATACTCACCCGAGCGCAACAGCCCGGCAGCCACGGCCCACAAAGGCAGCGTCCTCGCCGAAGTCCACCTTCGGCCGGACGTGTACTCCGGCAGACGCCACACTCTTCACGGTGTAAAGGACGCAAACGGAAGCAGCATGGCTCGCGGGCAAAACACAATCACCAAACTCTCGAAATTCGTTCTACGGGCGCTTCCTCTCCTGGTTCTGTTCGGCCTCGCTCTCTCAGGCTCCGCGCGCGCACACGCTCAGTCCGCCGCCAAGTGGGACAAGCGCGGCCAGGCCGCCGAAGCCCGCGAAAACTACGACGAAGCCTACGAAGACTACCGTCAGGCCGTCGCGAAGAAGCCAGACGACCTCCGCTTCAAGACCCACCTCGGCCACATGCGCTACCTCTCCTCTGTCTCGCACGTCGACCGTGGCCGTGTGCTCAAGCAGAGCGGTGACCTCAACGGCGCACTCGCCCAGTTCACCCGCGCCTTGGAGATCGATCCCGGCAATCAGGCCGCCCAGCAGGAGATCAATCAGATCCCCCAGGCACCCCCGCCGGGAGCCGAGGTCCCACCCGTTACCGAACAGATGTCCCAGCAGGCCGAGATCCTTAAAACCATCGGCTCCATCTCCGGCCCCGTCCAGCTCAAGCCCGTCTCCAACGACCCCATCACCCTCCACGCCGTCGAGGACGTCAAGAACATCTATCAAGCCATCGGGAAAGCCGCCGGCCTCAACGTCCTCTTCGACCCCGACTACACCTCCAAGCGCATCCCCATCGACCTCACCAATGTCAACCTCACCGACGCCCTCCGCATCGTAGGCACCATCGCCGGCACCTTCTACAAGCCCGTCACCTCCAACACCATCTTCGTCGCCCAGAACACCCGCACCAAACGCACCGACCTCGACGAGCAGGCCGTCCAGACCTTCTACCTCACCAACTCCGCCGCCCAGAACGATGCCAACGAAGTCGTCGTCGCCATTCGCAACCTGCTCGATCCCAGCGTCAAGATCTATCTCGTCCCCAGCCAGAACGCCATCGTCATGCGCGCCACGCCCGACCAGCTCCTCCTCGCAGAGAAGCTCATGAACGATCTCGATCGCGCCCGCCCCGAAGTCGTCGTCGATGTCGCAGTTCTCGAGGTGAGCCGCGACGTCGAACACAATCTCGGCATCACCCTCCCCACCTCCATCGGCCTCACCCCTCAGGCCAACCCGAATACCACGACCAACAGCAGCACGCCCGCCGCAGGCAGCGGTACCACCACCCCCAACAACTTCACCCTCAACTCCCTCGCCCACCTCAACGCCAACAACTTCGGCGTCACCCTCGGCGGCGGCACCCTTAACGCCCTGCTCTCGGACAGCGACACCCGCGTCCTGCAGAACCCCAGCATCCGCGCCACCGACGGCCAGCGCGCCACCATCAAGATCGGTCAGAAGATCCCCGTCGCCACCGGATCCTACAACGCCGGCGTCTCCACCGGCGTCTCCAGCATCGGCGTGCAGACCCAATTCACCTACCTCGACGTCGGCGTCAACATCGACATAACCCCGACCGTCCACTACGACCACGAGATCACCCTCAAGATGAAGATCGAGGTCTCCTCCGAGGGCAACATCGTCATGATCAGCGGTGTGGCGGAGCCGCAGATCAACCAGAATATCAGCGAACAGACCATCCAGCTCAAAGACGGCGAGCCCAGCCTTCTCTCCGGCCTCATCACCCGCTCCGACAGCATGGTCATCTCCGGCACCCCCGGCCTCGGGGAGATTCCGTTCTTCAAATACTTCTTTTCCTCTCGCGACAAGATCATTATGAAGAATGAGATCGTCTTCCTCATCATTCCCCACATCGTCCGCGAGTCGGTCCTCAGCCGCATCAACACCCGGCCCATCGACACCGGCACCGGCCAGTCCATCGAGCTCCGCCGCGACGCATCCGTCGACACCGCCGCTCTCAGCGCCCCGGCCTACGCCAAGCTGCATCCCTCCAGCACTACCAGCGCCGCCAACGCCGCCTCCGCCATGGCCCAGCAGCTAAGCCAGCAGGCCCAGCCCGCTATGCCCCCAGGCTACGGCCAATCCGCAGCGGCAACACCGGCAACCGCAGCCCCAGCCGGTCCACCCGTCAACTTCTCCGTCATCCCTGCCAGCTCCAACCAGACCGTCGGCAGCACCTTCCAGGCCGCCGTCAGCCTCGGCAACGGGCACGACATCTCCTCTGTCCCCCTGCAGGTCAAGTTCAACCCCGCCGTCCTCCAGCTCGTCAACGTAGATAGCGGCGACTTCCTTGGCCACGACGGCCAGCCCATCTCTATCGTCCACCGCGACGACGGCAACGGCCTCATTGCCATCGCCGCAGAGCGTCCGCCCAACTCCGCCGGAGTCAGCGGGCAGGGAACCGTCTGCGTCCTCACCTTCAAGGCCATCGCCCAAGGAGACTCCGACCTCGCCCTCGTCAAAGTCGGCGCGATCAACAGCGCCAAGGCCAATCTTCCGGCCGTCGGTTCGCAGGCCGTGGTACATGTCAAGTGATCTTCCGCACCAATCCGCACCCCCACGCCGATAGTCCGGCTGGTCCGGCAACTTACCGGGATACCCCACGTCCAGACCTTCGGACGTGGGCTGTTACACAAAACACCACCACCCCCGAGTCCGGCCTAACCCTAGTAGAACTCATCATCTGCGTCACCCTCGTCGCTATTCTCGCCTCCGCCGCCATCCCCCTCGCCCGCTTCCAGGTCAAACGCGAAAAAGAGCGCGAACTCCGCGCCGCCCTCTGGCAGATGCGCACCGCCATCGACAACTACAAAGACGCCGCCGACAAGGGAGCCTTCCAGATCAAGCTCGACAGCCTCGGCTACCCGCCCGACCTCGAAACCCTCGTCAACGGCGTCGATATCCAGGACAAAAAGGTCAAGTTCCTCCGCAAGATCCCCACCGACCCCATGACCAAGGGCACCGACTGGGCCCTGCGCTCCAACCAGGACGACGCCGACTCCGACTCCTTCGGCGGACAGAATGTCTTCGACGTCCACACCAAGAGTCAGGACACCGCACTCGACGGGACAAAATACTCCACATGGTAGCCCCCACCCCAATCCGTCGCCGCAAGCCTTCGAGCAGCAACCAACAGACCGCGCCCGGCACCCTCAGCCCCGCCGCCGGCTTCACCCTGCTTGAGCTCATGATCGTCATGGTCATCATCGGCATCCTCGCCGCCATCGCCATCCCCGGCTACACCAACATCATCCGCGGCGGCCGCGAAGCCGTCCTCAAGGCCGACCTCCACACCCTCCGCGCCGCCATCGACGCCTACACCGTCGACAAGCAAAAAGCCCCCCAGTCCCTCGACGACCTCGTCACCGCCGGCTACATCAAGTCCATGCCCGTCGACCCCTTCACCCGCCGCACCGACACCTGGATCCCCGTCCAGGAAGACACCCTCATGAGCCTCGACCAGACCGAATCCGGCATCGACGACGTCCACAGCGGAGCCCAGCAGACCGCCTCCGACGGCACCTCCTACTCCACCTGGTAGCGGTATCGCCTCTCACCCGGTCGCTCCGCGCAGGCCCAATCCTTAGCGGAAGATATCTCCGGCGACTAACCGCGTATACCCGTCACAAAGTGATCTCGCCACCGCTTACAAAAAGGCGCATACTATAGTCGAACATTCGCGAGCTGCGCCCGGTCGGCAGGGAAGCGGCCCTCAGGAGATCCCACCATGCGTTCCCTTACGCACCTAGCCATAGCCTCCTCCCTCGCACTCTCCGTAGCCGCGTACGCCCAAACTCCGTCTCCATCCCAGCAGTCCCCGCAGACCCCATCCTCCACACCCGCGCAAACCCCGTCCCAGTCTCCAAGCTCCCAAGACCCAACCACCACCACCGTCACCAACGGAGACGTCCCCGCCAAAAAGCCGATCCCCGGCCATCCCACCGCCACGCCTAAAGAGAGCAAAGACGCCGCCAAAGAGGTCAAAGCCGAAAATAAGACCGACACCCTCCCATCCCCCGGCGAAGCCCTCGACCCCCACATCAAAGCTGGCAGCGAAGACGACGTCAACGCCGTAGGCACACGCAACATCGGCGGCCGCGGCATGGGCAACTGGTACTCCACCGACTGGGAGATCCGCAACGGCAAGTCCTACTCCATGGAGATCGAGAAGTCCGCCCATCTCGTCACCGACCCCGTCATCGTCGAGTACGTCAACCGCGTCGGCCAGAACATCGTCAAGAACTCCGACTGCAAGGTCCCCTTCACCATCAAGGTCATCGACTCCGACGAGATCAACGCCATGGCCCTTCCCGGCGGCTTCTTCTACGTCAACTCCGGCCTCATCCTCGCCGCCGACGAAGAGGCCGAACTCGCCGGCGTCATGGCCCACGAGACCGCCCACGTCTGCGCCCACCACGCCGCACGCCAGATGACCAAGATGAACTACGCCCAGATCGGCTCCATCCCCCTCATCATCTTCACCCAGGGCAGCTGGACCGGATACGGCATCTACGAGGCCACCCAGCTCGCCATCCCCATGACCTTCCTCAAGTTCTCCCGCATGGACGAGGCCGAGGCCGACTGGCTAGGCGTCCAGTACATGTACAAGGCTGGCTACGATCCCCAGGCCTTCATCCAGTTTTTCGAAAAGATCGACGCCCTCGAGAAGCACAAGCCCGGCACTCTCTCTAAAGTCTTCGCCGACCACCCCCAGACCCCCGACCGCATCATGCACTCCGAGGAAGAGATCGCCACCATCCTCCCTGCGCGGGTCGACTACATGGTCACCACCTCCGAGTTTGACGACGTCAAAGCTCGCCTCGCCCGCCTCGAGAATAAGCGCAAGCTCAACGACGGCAAGGGAGGCAACAAGCCCACCCTCCGCCGGACCAGCGCAAGCAACGGCAACAACGATCCCAACAACACCAACAATCCAGCCGACACCACCGACGACCGCCCAACCCTGAGCCGCCGCAACTAATCACCAAAATTCAAGACGCAAAAAGAAATGGCCGCGATGAGCATCCTCATCGCGGCCATCTCCATTAACTATCAGCTCTGATTATTCGCATTATCCCCGCCCGTCACATCGTAGCTCGCCCCAGTCACCATCGCCGCTCCATCCGACGCCAGAAACACCGCCGCCGGCGCCAGATCCTCCGGCTTCAACCAACCCACCTTCAGCGGCACATGCGGAGCACGCGTCTCATAAGCCTGCTGCTCCGTCGGGTTCTTCGGCGGATTGTCATTCGCCGTCACCTCTCCAATCAGCGCGCTCCATCTCTCCTCGTTATGCGTCAGCGGAGTATCCACCAACCCTGGAACCAGCGCATTCACCGTAATCTTGTACTTGCCCAACTCCAGCGCGGCCGACTTCATCAGCCCCAAAATCCCCCACTTCGAAGCCGAGTACGACGACATGTTCTTCGACCCATGCTTGCCCTGCATCGACGACAGCACAATAATCCGCCCACCCTTTCCTTGTGCAATCATCTTCGGCGCAAACGCCCGAATCGTATTCGCCGTCCCAATCAAGTTGTTCTCGATCACCCCGTTGAACTCCCAGTCCTCCATCTCCACCAGCGGCTTGAAGTGCTGCGTCGCCGCATTCGCCACCACGATATCGATATGTCCAAACTGCTGCTCTGCCTTATCCGCCGTAGCCCGCAGAAAAGCGATATCCCGCACATCCCCCACCACCTGCATGCACTTGCGCCCGTTCTGCTGCACCAGCCTCGCCGTCTCCTCCAAATCATCTCTGGTCGTCACCGCATAGCTCTGCTCCTTCAGAATCTTCGCGCAGATATCGATCGCCACAATATCCGCTCCATTCGCCGCCATATCCACCGCGATCGAACGCCCAATCCCGCGCGCCGCTCCTGTAATCACCGCCACCTTCCTAGCCAGCAACCCACTCCCAAACGGCTTTCCCGCCCACGTCTGACTCACCGCCAGCGGATCACCTCCCGTCTGCTCACCTCCAGACTGCTGTCCTCCAGCCTGTTGCGCAAACGCCTGGCCCGTCATCGCCATCCCACCCAGAATCGCCCCACCCGACGCCAATAGATCCCGCCTTGTCACCGTCGACTCCGGCCGCACTACACTCTCATCCATATTCCTCGTCATCTCGAGTTCCTTTTAGAAGTCAGATAAAACCATCTACAAATCACTAATAACTCTCCCTTAGGATGTGACCCCAACCACCGGGTATGCCCGTCCTTCCGCAACTCGTTTTGCTCCTGCTTCAACGCCTCCCGCCGCACATCGACGCCACCCACTCAAAGCCCCACCCCGCACCCAAACCCTGAAAACCTCACAAAACCGCTAAAATAGAGAGATGAGCAGCTCCACCGTGACCACCCCCAGCTACACCACCGGCTACACCGACGACCACGCCAAGTCCGGCCTCGACGCCACCTTCCCCGCCATCGAGACCTGGCCCAATCAGTTCAAGGCCTACGAGATCCTCATCGACGATCCCGAGTTCACCTCCGTCTGCCCCAAGACCAGCCTCCCCGACTTCGGCCGCCTCACCATCCGCTACATGCCCCGCGAAAAATGCATGGAGTTGAAGTCCCTCAAGGAGTACCTCTTCACCTACCGCAACCTCGGCATCTTCCAGGAAAACATCGTCAACCAGGTCCTCGACGACGTCGTCAAAGCCACCGACCCCATCTGGGCCGTCATCGTCGGCGACTTCCGCCCCCGCGGCGGAATCTCCACCGTCGTTACCGCCACCTACCCCCGCACCGAAGACAAACCCCGCTAGCCGTGCCAAGAGAGATTCCGAAGACCTCGCTCTTGAGATAGCCCGGACTTTGGCTTCCGATTCCACAAAGCTTTTGCTCTTGAGATAGCCCAAGGCTTTAGCCTTGGGTCTCTCAGTTCTGGAGAGATCGGGGCTTTAGCCCCTGTGATATGCCTTTTCGTCCCTGTCTGCAAACCCGAGCAGGACAATCAATCAAATCACAACGACCCACCGCAAAATAATGCAATATAAGCGCAGCTCATCAACCACACAAAAATATCCACGAAAGAAATGCTTCCCATACATCTCCACAGCAAAGGCCGGCGTACTCACTACGCACCACCAGAAAGCCTAGCTCCACAGGAGAAATATGAAGAAGCCTGCCCTGTTCCTCTGCGGCCTCGCCTCGGCGATGTTGCTCTCTACTCCCATGTTTGCCGACACCATGTACGACTTCAGCTTCACCGGAAACAGCAGCGTCTCCGGAGATCCGAGAACCCCCTTCTCCGGCTCCGGCGTATTCGATGTAACCGCGACGAAGACCGCTGGAGAGTTCAAGATCGTCAGCGTCACCGGCACCACCGACGGCGAGAACATCTCCAGGCTGCTCTCCTCCGGCTCCTTCGGCTTCAACGACAACCTGCTCTTCGTCACCAACGGTGTCGCCTCGCTCGACAACAGCGGCGTCTCCTACCAGCTCGCCAACGGCGTGGATGCCAACATCTTCCTCGGCGTGCCCGACCAGTATCAGCAATCTCTCTTCGGATTTCCCGGCACCCTGGTCAGCGAAGATCAGACTGCGAACGTAACCATCTCCCTGCCAGCCCCCGCCGTACCCGAGCCAAGCACCATCACCCTGCTCGGAACCGGTGTCCTTGGACTCGCCGGAATGATACGCCGCAAACTAGCGGTCTAACTCACAAGCTCCAAAACAAGGCCGCCCCCACAGGCGGCCTTCACTCCGTCAATCCACAAAAATAAATCCCAAAAACCTGTCGTACTTTCACCCTTCAAAATAATGACCGCGAACCCACCGCATCCACCACACGAATCACCACAACTCACCAGCAAGCCACCACAGAAAAACACCACAAAACGCAAAATACCCCAATAAAACCACCCTTCCACCACGCCCACAAAAAAACCGCAAAACACACCTGCTATCCTTCCCACCAGATGACCTCCAACCCGGCGAGCCAGACGAAATCCGTGACCAAACCCTCCCGCACCCCCTCAGTCGCCGGAGCCACCACCGCCCTCGTCCTTCTCACCGCTCTCAACTTCGTCAACTACATCGACCGCTACATCCTCCCCGGCGTGCAGGAGCAGGTCAAAGGCGAGTTCCACATCACCGACGCCCAGATAGGCTCATTAACCCTCTGGTTCATGCTCGCCTACATGCTCACCTCGCCCATCACCGGCTGGCTCGGCGATCGCTTCCCCCGCAAGCCCATGATCGTCGCCGCCGCCCTCTTCTGGAGCGCGATCAACTTCCTCACCGCCACCGTCCACTCCTACGACTCACTCAACATCCGCCACGCCGCACTAGGCGTAGGCGAAGCCAGCTTCGGCATCTTCGCCCCCTCGCTCCTCGCCGACTTCTACGAGCCCGAGCAGCGCAACCGCGTCCTCACCATCTTCAACGTAGCCATCCCCGTAGGCGCCGCCCTCGGCTACTTAGTCGGCGGAACCGTAGGCGAACACTACGGCTGGCGCATGTCCTTCGTCGTCTCCGCCGTCCCCGGAGTCATCATCGCGCTCCTCATCGCCTTCTTCATGAAGGAGCCCGCACGCGGAGCCAGCCAACACGAAAAAGCCAAGCTGGAGAAGGGAACTGTCCTCTCGCTTCTCAAGAACAAAGCCTACCTCTCATCCATCCTCGGATACGCAGCCGTCACCTTCTCTCTCGGTGGCATCTCCTGGTGGATGCCCTCGTTCCTCCAGCGCATCGACGGCCGCACCCAATCCTCCGCCGCCTACATCATGGGAGCCATCACCGTAGTCGCCGGCCTCGGCGGCACTATCACCGGCGGCGCCATCGCACAAAGATGGTCCCGCACCAACTCCAAAGCCCTCTATCTCGTCCCCGCCATTAGCGCCGCGCTCGCCGTTCCACCCGCTCTCCTCTGCTTCTTCGGCCCCCACTCCCTCACGCTCTACGGCCTCGGCGCCGCTATCTTCCTCATCTTTCTCGGCACCGGCCCCGTCAACGCCGCCACCCTCAACGCCGTCCGCCCAGAGGTCCGCGCCACCGCCATGGCCGGCCAGCTCTTCATCATCCACGCCCTCGGCGACGCCATCTCCCCCCGCATCATCGGCACCGTAAGCGACCATTCCAACCTCAACATTGGACTCGGCTCCACCCTCATCACCATGCTCCTCGCTGCTGTCATCTTCTTCATCGGCTCCCGCTACGCCCCTCCACTGCAAACTGAGTAGCCAATAACCGCCTAGCGAGTCAAACTACTATGTAGACGAAAGGAGATATGCCATGAACACCACCACCTTCCCCGGAGAATCCACCGCATACCGAGCCGCCCGCAACCAGCTCCTTCAGGACGAGATCGTCCTGCGCCGTGCCATGGAAGCCGTCGCCGTCTCTCGCCGCAGCCTGCCCCCCGGCGGCATCATCCCCGAAGACTACCTCTTCGATGGCCTCGATTCCGACGCAAAGCCCGCCAAAATCAAGCTCTCCGAACTCTTTGCCCCAGGCCAGAACTCTCTCGTCATCTACAACTTCATGTTCCCGCGCTGGAGCAAAGACTCCCGTCCAGGCCCAGTCAAAGGCGCCACCGCACAGATGAAGCTTGAAGACTCCCCCTGTCCCTCCTGCACAGCCTTCCTCGGTACCCTCGACCGCACCGCCGAGCACTTCGCCTCCTCCGGCCTCAACTTCGTCGTCATCGCCAAAGCCCCAATAGAACGCATCTCCACCTACGCGAGCGAACGCGGCTGGAAGAATCTCCGCTTACTCTCCTCCTCTGGCAACAACTTCAAACGCGACTACCTCGCCGAATCCGCTGAGGGCGATCAACTGCCTCTCATGACCGTCTTCCATCGCGACGGCGACCAGATCCGCCACTTCTGGACCTCCGAGCTGATGTTCGCTCCCACGGACCCTGGCCAGGATCCACGCCACAACGGCACCCTCGACATGCTCTGGAACCTCTTCGACCTGACCCCCGAAGGTCGCCCAGCAACCTGGCACGAACAGATCGACTACGATTGTTGCTGCGATCCAGCGCATTGACCGGCAATAATTCAGCGCCCTTCCATCATCGAGCCAGCACCAGAACCACACTGAGACCCTGAAGTACCCGCATTGCCCCACTCTCTCCAACTCGTCTTTACAACGACAGCCTGGCTCATAGCGTTCGCTTGGCTTTGGAAGGTTATCGCCGCGGCGCGAGGCCTTCCCCAGATCCCGAACCTGCTTCTCCCACAAAACAATCTCACGCCGCCCGACAATCCTTCCATCACCGTCGTCGTCCCCGCCCGTAACGAGGCGGAACATATCGCCGCGGCCCTCCACTCGCTCCTGGCGCAGGACTACCCCAACCTCCAGATCATCGCCATCGACGATCGCAGCACCGACCATACCGGCGCGATCATCGACTCTCTCGCCTCCCAACACTCCGAAAGACTTCGAGCGATCCACATCACCGAACTTCCATCCGGCTGGCTGGGAAAAACTCACGCCATGGCCCTCGCCGCCAGCCAATCCGTCACCGACTACATCCTCTTCACCGACGCCGACGTGCTCTTTCACCCCAGCGCCATCCGCCTGTCTTTAGCCAACGCCGTCTCCACTCGCGCCGACCATCTCGTCATCATGCCTACCACCATCATCAGGCGCTGGGACGAGGCCGCCATTCTTGGCTTCTTCCAGATTGTCGGTCTCTGGAGCGTCCGTCTTTGGCGCATCTCCGACCCCAAATCAAAACGCGACGCCCTCGGCATAGGAGCCTTCAACCTTCTGCGCCGTTCGGCCTATCTTGAGATCGGCGGCTTTGAGGCCCTGCGCATGGAGATCGTCGAAGACCTTGGCATCGGCCGCCGTGTCAAACGAGCTGGCCTCGCCCAGCGCGTGGCCTTCGGTAGTGGCCTTGTCAGCGTCCACTGGGCGTCCGGCACACGCGGCCTGGTCAACGTGATGACGAAGAACATCTTCTCGGCATTCCGCTTCTATGTCTCCCTGCTTCTGATCGCTTGCCTATGGCTCTTGCTCTTTTGCGTCGCTCCCGCCATTGGACTCTTCTGGTCTCCCACCCGCATCCCAAGCCTTATCGCTCTTGTGTCAGTCGCCTATGCCTATCGGCTGCTGGGTCGCCACTCCAACATCTCTACCTGGAACGTCCTTGCACTCCCTTTCAGTGCATTGGTCTTCCTCTTCATCCTTCTTCGCTCCATGTTCATCACACTCAAACAGGGAGGAGTCATCTGGCGCGGCACCTTCTATTCCCTCGCCGAACTGCGCAAAAACGCAGCCCCACTCATCTAGCACGACCTCTGGATAGCACCTCTGATCTCTGTAATAACCGAAACAGCGAAGAGTCAGCCTTTAGGCCAGAAAGCGCTGGCTGCCTTAAGCCACTCCTGTGCGATCAACGCATGACCGGCATACGTCGGGTGAACACCGTCCCAACTCCAATGGTCCGCTGGCGTCCCCACACATGCTTGATCAAAAGTATCCTGTAACCTGACAACCGGCAGATGAAACTTTATGCCAAGTCGATGAACGACAACCTGCCGCTTCTTAATCTCGATCATCTCAGACCCGTAGCTCTCTTTGTGTCTACCGACCGGCAGCAGGAACGGCTCCCCAAGAATGATCTTGATCCCCGGTAGCGTCTCGATGGTCTTCGCTACAAGCGCGTCGTAGGTAGACTCGTACTGTTCGACGCTCTCGCTCTTATCTCCGGTCATCAACGTATCGTTTACGCCAATGAGGATGCTGAGCACGTTCGGCTTCAGATCCAGAACATCGGTCTGCCATCGTGCAGCAAGATTGACGATCTGCTCACTTCCGATACCGCGATTCAGAAACGTCAGGTTTCGATCCGGATACTCCAAACCTACTTGCGCGGCAAGAATATAGGCGTAATCCTGCCCCATGATGTGGTTGTGTAATCGCTGCCCGTGCGTTGCCGTCCGCCGTCCGTAATCGAGTCACCCTGGAAGACGATGACATCGTTCGTATGGAAAAACGGAAGCGCTTGCTGAGCCCACGACGAACAGCATAAGCAAAGCAGTGCAATGCAAAATTCCGATCGGATCTTCATTCACAGGACTCGAGACTGGGGAAATCAAGATGATATTGCCGCAAGTATCTCACCCTAAAAAGTTCTTGGATCAAGTCAAGGCTCTTCAGGACGAGGAGGATTCATTTCAGGCTCGTTTCGATGTTTGCAGTGAAATTACTTTCTTTTACGTAGTACATTCTTGGATCGTCTTGAAATAGCTGCGCGCCCTGATCCAATCGTGGATTCCCCGATGATCAACTCAGCCTGTAGCGTTATCGTGACTGGATCTGGACTCATCTTGCCGGTTAGACGACTGATCAATAGTTCACCGGCTTTGACTCCAAGATCATAGGCCGGTTGAATAACAGAGGTAATGAGGGGCCGCAGCATGCGACCGCCGGGGATCTCGTCGAAGACGGCTAGAGCAATCTGTTCAGGGCAATGAATCGCCAGTTCGTTGAGTCCTTGGAGGGCTCCAAGTCCCATGGTTCCGTTGGCAACAAAGAGGGCCGTAGGACGAGGATGATTCAGAAGAAGGTCTTTGGTCATCTTATAGCCGCTGTCGAAACGGAAATCGCCCTCTCGTACAAGATTCCGATCAATCTTGATATTGGCCTCGTCCAGGGCCATCTCGTATCCTTTGTAGCGGTCGCGCGCGGTCTGAAGCCATGACGATCCATTGATGATGGCGATCTTTCTATGTCCGAGGTCAACCAGATGGCGCACGCACATCGCCGATCCCCTGACGTTATCCACGACGACGGAATCAATGTTTAGACCATGCGGAGTGCGGTCGAGGCATACGACAGGAATTCCCATATCAATTGCCTGGACGATATGGGCGATGTCGTTCGCTGGATTTGGGGCGACGACGGCGAGCATACCGTCGACTCTATGGGTGCGCAATAAGGAGAAGATCTGGCGTTCACGTTCGATATCGTCGTCTGTATTGAAGATAGTGAGCATGTAGCCGTGCCGAACAATAACGCTTTCGGCCCCGCGCAGCACAAGAGGAAAGAAGGGATTCGTAATATTCGAAATGACAATACCGATGACACTGGAACGACGAGATTTCAGGCTCCGGGCATGATTGTTTGGGTGATAGTTGAGGTCGCGCATCGCTTGCTCGACGCGCCGCTGCAGCAAGCCACTGACCGCATTGCTGTTGTTGAGAACGTTGGAGACGGTGCCAACCGAGACCTTAGCGCGGCGGGCAACTTCTTGAATCGTGGCGTTACGCTTGTGAATGTTAGTCTCCTGCGCTGACGACATAGATTGGTGGGGCAGCTAAAAAGTAAGAACTACCGCAACTGCAAAAGGAGAGATTCAATGGATTCAGTCTAAATTGATAGAAGTTATAGCACGTATAACAAGGGATTCGAATACGCTCTCAAAACTGTGGTGATTTTCCTGGCGTTAAATGCCATGTGCAGCAGACTTCTGTCTTTTCCTGCGTTCCCCAAAATGAGGACTTGACAGCAATCGTTTGGGAAAGCATAGAATGGCGCGGGATTGAATCAGTTCAAAATAGTTTTGCGGGACTAATCCTATCAATGAGAGATCTGGGTTGAGGAGGAGCTTGTATGTATGCGCAATTGAGGCAGAAAGAGTTTTCTTGCCCGGCAAGGACGGTCGAATGTTCGTCGTAAATAATTCGGCGGATGCATTTTTATTTTGCGCGTTGACCATGATGGGCTGGGGATCCTGGGCAAATACACAGAAGCTGGCTGGAAAAGAACGCTGGCCCTTCGCTTTGTACTACTGGGATTATGCATTTGGCGTCGCTCTGCTGGGTCTGGTCTTCTGTTTCACGCTGGGCAGCTTCGGCTCGGCTGGAAGCAGCGCGCTTACAAATCTTCATACAGCCTCGACGGGTTCAATGTTGCGAGCGCTTGCCAGCGGTGCGTTGTTCAACCTCTCCAATATCCTGTTAGTGATCGCAATCGACGCTGCAGGAATCTCGCTTGCCTTTCCCGTGGGAGTGGGTCTCGCGCTGGTAATTGGTACAGTAGCCAGCTACTATCACGCTCCCAAGGGCAACCCTACGCTGTTGGGTGTAGGCGTTGTGCTGATTATCTTTGCGATGATCATGTCGGCTGTAGCAACGCGGCAGGTACAGAAGCATCGTTTGGCAAACACTAGCCGGGGTTTGCTATTTGCGTGTGCGGCTGGTTGTCTCATGGGGTTCTTCTATCCACAACTTGCATCGTCTATTTCGCCGAACTTCAACACCGAGCCCATCCAAATTGGATATCTGACGCCATATACAGCGCTGCTACTATTTGGTATCGGTTTGCTTGCAAGCAACCTCGTGATCAACACCGTGTTTATGCGTTTTCAAGGATCGACCTTCCGAGAGTATCGAGATGCGAAGTTCAAATTGCATTGGCTCGGCTTGCTTGGAGGTGCAATTTGGATGATCGCATTGTGTTTGAATGTCATCGCATCCGGTGTAGCAGGGCCTGCGGTCTCCTATGCGTTGGGACAGGGAGCGACGTTGGTGGCCGCCCTGTGGGGTGTGTTTGTCTGGCGAGAGTTTCACGGAGCCTCCACAAGCACAAGAGCCGTTGTAGCACTAATGCTGATAGGTTATACGGCAGGACTCATCTCGATCGGCGCTGCAATTTTGTAATGAGCATGGCGGTACTTAACTTTGCTTTAGCTTGATGATTCTTGGTAACTATTCAGATCCTTAATTGACGTTAGCTTGATTTTTTTGCTGCGAGAGACTCCTGCCTATATCTCTCCAGTTCGAACCTCTTCGGCATAGAGGGGGCCGTGCCGTGGCGAGTCACCGAGATTCCAGCCACGACGCAACCGAAGCTCGTAGCCTCCTCAAGGGTCTTTCCTTCCGACAATCCCACGGCAAGGCCTCCGTTGAAAGCATCGCCCGCTCCGGTTGTGTCGATCACTGGACCTGCGTTGAATGCTGCGACGTACTTGGTCAGCGTTGGTGTCTTGATTAGAGCGCCGCGCGCACCTAGGGTTAGAATAACGTTGCGAACTCCTCGAGCGAGTAGCTGCTCAGCCGCCTTTTCCGCATCGTCCAAAGACTCGACAGAGCAGCCCGTAAGCGTTGCGGCTTCGCTTTCGTTCGGCGTCAGATAGTCGCATAGTGCGAGCGTGGCGTCGTCGAGGGCGCAGGCCGGAGCGGGGTTAAGGATTGTGGGAACACCAAGCTCGCGCGCGGTCCTCAAGCCGTGCACAACGATCGGCACAGGCAGTTCGAGCTGCGTCATGAAGACCGCAGAGCCGCGGATACATTCACGAGCCAGATCTATCTCTTGTGGAGTGAGAGCGTTCGCGGCTCCTGGGGTGATGACGATTGCGTTCTCACCGGAAGACTCGTCGATGATGATTGCGGCTGCGCCGGTCGTATCGTTGTTAGACGAGATAAGAAACTGCGTATCGACACCTTCGATCTCGTAGGTCTTTCGAGCGATCTCGGAGAAGTTATCGGCACCCACCTTGCTGATGAAGTAAACCTTCGCGCCCAGACGTGCGGCCGCAACCGATTGATTAGATCCTTTGCCCCCAGGCCCGAGACGAAACTCAGATCCCAAAACAGTCTCACCCCATACTGGTAGGCGTTTTACACGAAAGGCAAGGTCAACGGCAAAAACTCCCATGATGGCAATGGGTTTATTATTCATGTCGCTCTCCAAGGCAGTTGTACATCGACGGATTACAAGAGCTTATAGATCCAATCCATTCATTATCAGGTATTCATTTTACTGGTTTGGCTGAGTCCTCATTTGAGGATTGGTTGCTCCTGGAGCCGATGAGGACATTAGTTGTACAAAGAATTTTTTGAACTTCGGCCAGTCTACGTCTATCTGCACGTGAGCCTTTTGTAGATCGAGTGCAGGCTTGTCATCATCTGACCAAACGATTGTGTCGCCGTAGCTGATGCCCTTATCTAGACTGACATCGATATAGACAAAACGTTCTCTTGTGATCAGCCCAGGATCGAGCCATGCGGCAGCGGCCAGCTCATCCCATAAATAATCGCCGGGTTTTCGCGTATAACGCGCGATGTACTGAGCTGCTGGAGTATTAGCCGTTTTTAGTTGTTCGAGCATCTCCTTTGTAAGATGCGTTTCGATAGAGACATCGACCGGAGTAGCTGTGATTTTCGGCCAATGTGCGTGGAAGACGATGCTCGACGCTTCGGGATCGAACCATAGATTGAATTCGTGGCGCGGGCTGTCGACATACTCCTTATCCTCAGTGTGGGGATTGAGGCTGCCTCCCATGATGACGAGCTCCTCGGCTAGCTCGGCAAAGTGCGGGTCGAGGCTAATAGCTTGAGCTATATTCGTCATCGGTCCGGCAGCATAGATGGTTACTTTGTGAGGATATTTGTGCACCATTCGGATTAGAAAATGCGCTGCATCTTCATTGGCCACCTTAGTTGTAGGGTCTCCTTCAGCGAGCTTAGGAATCTCATAAGCACCATGCTTTGGACGAAAACTACTCCACGCTCCCTGGTAAATGACCTTGCCGTAGACCTGCTCCCAGGCATGAGTCCATTCCTGTGTCCTTACGAGTGGGGTAACTGCTCCTGCCATAACAGGAATGTCGGTACGGCCCATTAGCTCCAGTAGGCGCAGAGTATGGGCAACTTCTTCATCCCGCCACCCATCGCCAGTCAGTACAGTGATTCCGAGCACATTAACGTGAGCGGCTTGCAAGAAGACAAGCATCGAGTTCATGTCTGTACCTGCAGGCCCTACTGCATCCTGATCGATGATGACGTAGCGGGTATCTTGGGCGAAGGAAGAGCGAGAATACATCGCACCAGATAAAATAAGTAGGAGCGATACAAACCAAAGATGATTCTTCCGCGTCTGTTTCAAAATTATCCTCCTGAAATTACCCGTTGTTTATGCGTTGCTGGTGATGCGTTCGATTAGTAGATGAAAGAACTCGTCCGGCCTGACATCTACAGCCACCTTAGTGTTGGGTGTAAATGTCCCTTCTGATTTGGTAGAACTCGGACCGATATTCTCCAGCGCTGCAGCGTAGTTGATAGGATCGCGTTTCCATCCGACGCTCTCTCCCGCGGTAATGGTACCAGTCGTTTCGATCTTTACCTGGTAGTCCTCGAATGTGAGAATATTGGGTCGTATGAGAGCGCTTACCGCTAAAGGATCGTGTAATGTCGGGCCACCATTTTGCCCGTGCTTCTTATAAGTAGCCATAATCGCGCGGGCAATGCGGGCTGCCGCTTGGCTTGGTTTATTCTTTCCAGCCTCTAACTGCCGAATATAAGATTCGGTCAACTCAACCTTACGGGTGACGTCGAGACCGACCATAGTAATAGGGATTCCAGAGTTGAAAACGATGCTTGCTGCTTCGGGATCAACGTAGAAGTTGAACTCTGCAGCGGGCGTCACATTTCCACCGGATAAGGAACCGCCCATAAGAACAATGCCTTTCACAGCTTTGGAGAGAGTAGGATCTGCTCGAAGCGCAAGTGCTATGTTCGTGAGTGGTCCAAGACCTATCAGTGTAACTTCACCCGGACTTTGATTAGCGATTCTGCAGATCAAATCTGCCGCGTGTTCTTTTACTGGAGTGATCTTTGGCTCAGGCAATTCCACACCTCCTAGGCCATTTTCGCCATGTGCGGATGCCGCCGTTACCTGTCGCCGGATAAGTGGAGCTGCGGCGCCGCCTGCAACAGGGATATCTGCCCTATCGCAGATCTCGACCAAACGTAACGCATTAGGCAAAGTGATTCCAAGCGGCAAATTTCCAGCAACTGCTGTGACAGCTTCTACTTTTAACTCAGGCGACTGCAGTGCAAGCATCAAGGCGAAGGCGTCGTCGACACCAGGATCCGTATCAATGATGACCCTAGTTGCTTTTGTCACGCCTAAAGAGTTTGAACCTGCGGTTTGCACGAATAGGGTTGGTTTAGCAATAGCGGACTGTCCTTCGATCATCGCGATGATCGCAGAGCCTGTTGCCGTCTTCAAAAATACTCTTCGATCGGACTTCCACCGACACACATCAAGCTTCATACCTTCTTGTCCCTTCCCTGACACAAGCTAATAGTTAGAACACAAACTTCAGAGCGAATTGAATCAGACGTGGATTGTTCACAACCTGTGTGATCTGTCCGAATCCTGGAGAGTCGGTAGTTGTACCTGGATTTGCGAACTGGGGATGGTTGAAGACATTGAATACCTCTGTTCGAAAGACGAGCTGCGTGCTTTCGGGTAGGTCAAATGCCTTGAACAGCGATCCGTCGAAGTTAACGAAGTCCGGTCCATAGAGTGGCGTACGGTAAGCGTCGCCAAGTACTCCGGGGGCTGGGTCGACAAAGCAGGAGGTGTTGAAGAACTCAGCTAGCGACTGATGAGCTGGCCCGGTACTGCAAATTTGGTCTGGACGGTTTCCGATAGAGGTGCCGGAGTTATTGACGCCCGCGGACAGGCCGAGAGGAAAACCGGAAGTAACGTGAGCAATCATATTCAATTGCCAGTTTCCTACTAGCTGTTGAACCGGACCACTTACGTTCGATACAAAACTCTTTCCACGTCCGAAAGGTAACTGATAAAGGATGCTGGCAGACATATTGTGTGTCTGATCTGTCACGTTGAGCCCTTTGTCGGTATATCCCCTGGGATTAAGTGGATAGAAGTTCGGAGCGGGATTCAGAGGGTAGTAGGGAATACCGATCAAAGAGCCAAGGTCATCGTAGAGTCCGTTGTCGAACCCTTTGCTATAGGTGTAAGAGAGAAGTAGATAGAGGCCATTCGCGTAGGACCGCTCCGCTTTAATCTGCAGAGAGTCGTACCTCGAGAGTCCACGATCGAGGAATCCGGTGATAGCGTTCAACTGTGGATAAGGCCTAAGATTGGCTGGATCGATCTGAAGGCTGGGAGTAGCTGTGTTCAGTGGAAAGCCGGAGGTCTGAAGATGAGTCCCACGAGAACCTGCGTAACCAATAGTCAAAACTGCGCCGGTGGGCAACTCCCGCTGAATGTTAAGATTGAACTGCTGAATCATTCCAGGATGAAAGCTAGTGTTCTGACTGTATACGTTACCCGAAAGGTTAGTGACATCAGGTGGTGTCGGAACTGGAAATCCCTGCGAGAGGGTAGTGACTGGATTGATGTCATCGGCCTGAAACGCAAACGTTCCGTAGAAGGGCGGATTCAGATCCAGACCCTGTGCGCCCAGATTCCAGCCAGCGTCGTGAAGAATTGCATAGCCAGCACGAATAGCATTCTTGCTGGAGAATGGACTGAAGTTCACTCCGATTCTCGGCTCGAAGCCTGAGTAATATTGTTGAATACCTGCAGACTTCGATGAGTTCACGCCCGCGATCAGCATCTGGCCCGTTGGAAAGTCGAAATTCGAGAGTCTGTTCTGCGACTCGACGACTGGCGTTGTGTAGTTCCAGGCTATACCGAGCTGAACTGTAAGATTTGATTTTAACTTCCAGCTATCTTGAATATACGGACGAAACTCTTTCCATCTTCTGCCTGACACATCACCCGAAAATGAGACATCGTGTTCGCCGCTTCCCGGTATACCAAGTAGAAAGCTGGCAATAGGATTGCCGCTGGCAGCGTTAAAGGCTCCATTGGCGAATCCTGCCGTAAAGAAGTTATCGAACCCCATCTCACCCATCGGAAAGGCGTTTCCCATCTCGTTGAGCTGCATAAAGCGGGTTCCAATGCCGATTGAAAAAGAGTGTGCACCGCGTACCCACTCTAAGTCGTCGCTGTACTGATAGACATTTGTTCCGTCTTGGATTGGAGAGAAGCCTCGATCTCCCAGCCCCCAATATCCTTCGTTGAACTGGGTATTGAGGAGGCCGCTGCTCAAGTAAGTTCCAAGGTTTGCGTTAGGAATACCTAACTGAGTGCTCCAATCGGTCCCATCTCCGAAGGAGGTGATGTGATCGAAGATCCGGTTATAGCCAACCGTAATTTGGTTAATCACGTTGCTGGAAAATATGTGCGTCTCGGAGATGGCCAGATTCCTCCCGCGATCCGCCAGTGTCTGGTTACTGGCATAACCGCCAGGTTGTGCGCCAAATCCGGGTAACCCCGATGGCAGATAGACCGTAGCCTGATCTCTACTGAAGCGTACAAACGCACGGTCCTTCGCGGAAAATACGTTGTCGACTCGCACATCGAAATCGTTATCGTTGTATGTTTCATTGGGAACGTCCACATAATTTGCCGACAGGACACCAGTAACGTTCGGAAGAGGGAAATAGTTCAGCATCTTTTGTGCGATCGGATTGATCCTAGGCTGAGGAATTGTATTTCCCTGGAATTGAGTACGACTTGCGAATCCCGTAACCGGATCGATGGTCGTAGTATTTGGATCATAGATCGGAACCTCAGGAAACCCGGGGAAGGATTCAGCGAAGTTTCCCTGGCGCTCGAGCAGTGTAGGCACTTGGGTCAGCGAAGGAATTCCTTGAATGCTTCTGGTTCCTTGATAGTCAAAGAAGAAAAAGGTTTTATCCTTTCTGATTGGACCGCCGACAGAACCACCAAACTGATTGCGAATGTACTCCGGATTGACTGGAGAAAAATAGCTGGTTGCATTCAGATCGGTATTGCGAAGAAAGTCAAAGAGCGTTCCATGAAAGCGGTTTGTGCCGGACTTCGATGTGAGTAGAACGGTCGGACCCGCACGCGTTCCGTACTGCACCGAGTAGTTATACGTTAGTACGTTGAACTCCTGAAGTGCATCAATGGAAGGTACGATTGCGATGCCACCGGACGTCAACTCGTTATTGTCGACTCCGTCGTAGAGCCAGTCGGTGCGATTCTCACGGGAGCCTCCCACTGACAGAGAGAACGAACCTCGAATTGAGGTCTCGCTTCCGCCGCCGCCCGCAAAAAAATCATTAGGCTGATTGCCCGCAGAGGTTCCAGGTGCAAGTGTCGCCAACTCTACAAAGTTTCTCCCATTCAGTGGCATGTCGGAGACCTGCTGAGAGTGAACAACCTGGCTCAAAGAAGAATCCGTGGTCTCGACCGCAACCGAACTTGCCTCGACTGAAATCGTAGAGTTTACAGATCCCGGTTGCATCGTGAAGTTGACTTCGGGCGTCGCTTGGTTCTCAAGAAGGATGCCGTTTTTGATGGTGTTCTGGAAGCTCGTCGCGGTCACTTGGATCTTGTAGTTACCGATTGGCAGCAAATTGGCTACGAAGCGCCCGTCGTTGTTGGTCGTGACAACGCGGGATTCATTTGTATTGACGTTTATGATGGTGACCGAAGCTCCAGCAATGACCGACCCCGCTGGATCAGCAACCGTTCCTGTAATGGATCCCGTGGCTTGGGCTTTCGCCAAGTTGGGAAGGAGGATAGAACATACGAAGATCACAGAGAGGACCAAATATCTGAGTTTCAAGTTCGGCTCCATAAAGTCGGATCTTTTGAAACGATTCAAAATTTGATGAGAGAGGCTATACGCCCAGCAAAATATCTCTGTCAATGTTTTTTTTGGTACGTCAATATTTCGGAGAATTCATACATCTAGTCGTAAAATCGGCGACTATCAGGCGAAGGGTATGCACCAGAAGAGATCGAGCTATCCACGATCGGCGCACCTTTGAACTCCTCGCGAAACTCAAGCCGAAAACCGCATAGCATCGTTCGCCTGAGGCGGCAGGTTTACTTGAGCTAACTCAAGCTTGCAGTTCGAATCAAATGTTAGCTATCAAGCTGTTGAGCAACTGAAGATACGTTACCTCGCTGCCACAAGTTGGTGCTGGAGAACCGTCCGAGTGCTGTGGTCTTCCGGAGGCCGCGACCTGAAACTTCACCGGCCGACGCGACTCAACTGAAAATTTTCATGGAGCAAAACCGAAAGAAGCTCACGTGTTTCATACCAGTTCAACAGTCTCCCTTGGAGAGCCGGAGGATCTGGCGACGCCGAAGACATGAAGCGGGCATAGTTTTTCTATCTTGTGTTTAAATCATGGAAGTAAACAGAGAACAAAGGGTCGGCCTAACTAATCTGCGATGAAAATGACAACAATCTCGTGCTCGGCGGCACACGTTTGTATGGCAAAGAATGCTCGTTGTTGGCTATATTTCTTCACGAAAAGGATGCTCTCGATGGGCTCTTTGCAGTAGAGAAGGAGGGCGTTATTCCCAGAACGCACATTGCTAAAAAAATAACCAATTCATTTTCCTTGGCTCATATCACACGCAATGAGGCGAAGCGTGAAGCCATCTCAATTTTCTACGTGAAACAAACTTCCAATTGAACAGCCCAAAAATCCCCCCACATTAAAATGGAGGAACTGTGGGTTCTTCTGGAAGTTATTGAGAGTAATGGTGGACGCGGCAGGGATCGAACCTGCGACCAGTCGATTAAGAGTCGAATGCTCTACCAGCTGAGCTACGCGTCCGTTTGGTTTTCTCCTGGAGAAGGAGGTCGATGAGAGCCTATGCAAGCGATAAAGCAAACTCCGGCTGCAATCACTCGACTGGTTAAGAATAACACAGCTTGCAGCGCAAACAGAGCCCTGCAAGCTGTGGTTTACCCAACAAAATCGACGTTAGCGCGGAACGGAATGATGCCGCGATCGAAACCCATCTCCAGCAGCTTGCGAATGGCCACTTTGCCGTCCTCGCCGTAGTTCAGCGTCCGCTCGTTCACGTACATGCCGACGAACCGGTTAGCCAGCGTCGGATCGAGATCGCGCGCAAACTGCATCGCATACGCAAGCGCCTCCTCGCGATGATCAAGCGCATGCTGAATGCTGTCGCGCAGCGCATTCGTCGTCGTCAGCAGCGTCTCCGCGCCGAGCGAGCGGCGAATGGCGTTCCCACCCAGCGGCAACGGAAGCCCCGTCTGCTCGCGCCACCACTGTCCCAGGTCGAGCAGCTTGATCAGCCCGTCGTTCGCATACGTAAGCTGTCCTTCGTGAATGATCAGGCCAGCGTCATACTCCCCTGACACCACCGCAGGAATAATCTTGTCGAACGGAACCACTGCAGTCTCAATCTCCGGCGCGAACAGCTTCAGCGTCAGGTAAGCCGTCGTCAGTGTGCCGGGAACCGCAACGCGAACCTTCTTCACCTCGTCCAGTGTCAGCTTGCGGCTCGACACAATCATCGGCCCGTAGCCCTCGCCGACGCTGCCACCGCAGGCCATCAGCGTGTACTTCTCCTGCAGGTAAGGATAGGCGTGAAACGAAATCGCAGTCACATCGTAGAACGCTTCGTTGATCGCGCGATGGTTCAGCGTCTCGATATCGGTAAGGGTGTGGGTAAACTTGAAGCCTGGAACCCGGACCTTGTTCGTGGCCAGCCCGTAAAACATAAAGGCGTCATCGGAGTCCGGGCTGTGGGCGATGCTGATCTCTTGAATGGCAGTGCTTGAGGCAGTCATGATGCTTTGATCCTTGAAATCTTGATGATGGTGAAAGAGTGCGGTGAAGGGAAGTAGACGCGCAGACCGATAACTAATGTCCAGCGCCGAAGTTTGAGAAAAAATCTGTCACAGAACGCTGCGAGAGACCGGGGGATGAAGGAAGAGCACATTGCATGCGACAAGGTCCTTTCGCTAGAGACGCTTCGGTGAGGTTGCACGATCACGGGAGTTAGCCCGAAGACGTGGAGTCTGGTATGGGTCCGTCAGGTCGCCCAGGTCCTTGTTGAAGTAAGCCCAGTCGAGCCGCTCCCCATCGCGCCGATGTGCGGGCTGTGGCGACTTGCGCTGTCCTTGCACCGGCTCAGAGAGCGTCTGATCATAAGCCTTATGCGCCTCAGGGTCAGGCCGCAGCGTAACGATCTCAGGAGGTTGATTCCAGCTCTTACCGGCCATAATCTCTTTGATCGTCTGGGCAGGGACGCTGCGCGCTCTACGCACAACCGTCTCCGAAACTGATCTCCCCTTCGCCGCCGCAAAGAGATGATCGGCAAACTCACGCTCCCGCTGCGGCGAACTGACGCTCCGGCCGATGCGGATATGCCTCGCGATAGCAACTCCTGCCATCAGCAGCACAAAAAGCGACAGCACCGAGATGGCGAAGAGTGTATGCATGTTCCATAAGAAGAATACCAAGGTGTAAGCGCTTCGTGCAGCTTATTCAGCCAATCTCGCCATCCTTCAGTGCAAGAACCAGCGACCTCGCACCCCAGGAACACGATCGCGTCTCTGCATCATTCAGCCAAAGATTATAGGTATGAATCAGGTACGCCCTTGCAGGAAGGGCGTTTTCCACTTGACCGCCGCTGTGATGAAAGCTGTACTAAAAAAGATATGGCTCGTCCGGACAACGCGCGCACAGCGGTGAAGCAGACCAACGCCGTCGTGCGAGGGTACGAGCGCCTTCGCCGAAACTGGCGAAAGCTTGCCACCGGAGCCGCCGCAACACTCGCCGTTGCCATGGGCTATCACGTCATCTTCGGACAGAACGGGCTGACCGCCTACGAGCAGAAGAGACAGGACACCTACAGTCTCGACCAGCAGCTCCACAGCCTGCAGCGCGAGAACGACCTGCTCAAGGGACACGTAGACCGGCTGCAGAGCGATCCGAACGCCATTGAACATCAGGCCCGCGAGGAGCTCCACTACACCCGCCCCGGCGAGGTCATCTACACCCTCCCTGCGCCTCCCGCCGCTCAAAACACCGATAACCACACCCCCTCTTCAAACCAGTAGCCCCCGGCTGCGATCCCGATAATTTTCCGTGCCATCGCCCATCGCTTGCTTTGTCAGCTCGAACTGGCAGCAATAACGTCGCTGGGATACGCTGCTGAAGGAAGGTGCTCCGCATGAACTTTGAAATCGAAAAGACGAAGACCCGCGAGATCTACAACCTTCTCATCGGCCTCGTAGCCCCCAGGCCGATCGCGCTGGTGACGAGCATGAACGAAGAGGGCCGACTCAACGCCGCTCCCTTCAGCTCCTACAACTACCTCTGCACCGACCCGCCGATCATCGGCATGGGCGTCATGGATCGTCCCACCGGCGGCTTCGTGCCCAAAGATACCGCAAGAAATATCCGGCGCACCGGCGAGTTCGTCGTCAACGTCGTAACCGAAGACATCGCCACCCAGATGAACATCTGCGCAACCGACTTTCCCGCCGAGGTCGACGAACTCGAGATGGCCGGCCTCACCACCACCCCATCGCAGATCGTCAAAGTGCCGCGCATCGCCCAGGCCCACGCTGCGCTCGAGTGCAAAGAGTACACCACCATGGAGATCGGAAGATCGCGCATCATCCTCGGAAGAGTGGTCGCCATCTACATCGAAGACCAGTTTCTCGATCCGTCCGGTCCCTACGTTCTCTCCGAAGAGTTGCATGCGCTCGGCAGGATGAACGGACTCGGATCGTACGTCAAAACCCGCGACGCCTTCCTCACCATGCCCAGAATCTCCTACGAAGAGTGGAAGAAGGGCAAACGGTAGGGAACTAGGAGAGATACTCCCTCAGCCACGGGTCGGTCGTGTGAACAAGCTCCTGCGTGCTACCGTCGAAGACGACTTTACCCTCATTCAACACCAGAAATTTAGTCGTGTCGTTGATCCCATCATTGGGGATCGGCTCTACCTTACCCGTCTCCGTATTGAACCGGCTGCGCGCCAGCAGATACGCGTCCTGCAGACGATGCGTAATCACCAGCGAAGTCGTATTCGTCACATCGCGCTGCTTCACCACCAGGTCCACGATCGTCGTAGACGTAATAGGATCAAGGCCGCCGGTAGGCGAGTCATAGAGAATCAGGTCCGGCTTGGCGATAATAGCCCGCGCAATCGAGACTCGCCGCCGCATTCCTCCCGAAAGCTCCGGAGGAAACTTCGCAATCGTATGTTCAAGCTCCACGAACTGCAGCGCCTCCACCACCCGTTGGTGAGCCTCCTCCTCCGGCACGCGATCCTCATGAAGCCGATACGCAACGTTGTCTTCCACCGAAAGCGAGTCGAACAGCGCCGACTCCTGGAACACCATCCCGATGCGCGCCCGCAGCATGAAGAGATCCTTCTCTTTCATGCGAGTCACATCCTCGCCGAAGACCCGAATCGTGCCCGTGTCAGGCCGCATCAGCCCATTCACCAGCTTCATCAGCACCGACTTCCCACCACCCGCCGGCCCAAGAATAATCCGTGTCTCGCCCCGCTGCACCGTAAACGAGATATCCTGCAGCACCGGCTTCACATCGAAGGTAATCGACACACCCTCGACCACCACCACCGGCTCCGAAGAACCGGCATCACCCTGCTTCTGTTGCGTGTCCGCGGAAACGATGTCCTCAGGCATAGACTGGCTCACCTGCCGAAGATGCCGATCATCGCCCTTGTCACCAGCAGGTCGACGATGATGATAAACACCGAGGAGACGACGACGGCCTGGGTCGTCGACTTGCCGACACCCTGGGTTCCGCCCTTCGTATTCATGCCGAAGTAGCAGCCCACCGTCGCAATAATGAATCCGGAAAACAGCGGCTTGGTCAGCCCCTGCACCACGTCGCCATACTGTAGCGCACGGTACGAGTTATGAAAGTAAGTCGAGCCGTTCAACCCGAGCAACGCCACGCTCACCAGCGCTCCACCCGCGATTCCGAACGTATCCGACAAAATCGTAAGAAAGAACAGCATGAATACCGTCGCATACAGCCGTGGCGTAACCAGCTTCCTCACCGGGTCCGTTCCCAGGGCACGCATCGCGTCGATCTGCTCGGTCACCTTCATCGACCCGATCTCCGACGCCATCCCCGAAGCATTACGCCCCGAGACCATCAGGCCCGTCAGCACCGGGCCAAGCTCCTTCACCATCGACAGCGCCACCAGGTTTCCCGTCAGGCTCACCGATCCGAACGCTTGAAGCGAGGTCGCCGACTGCAACGCCAGCACGCACCCCGTGAAGAACCCCGTCAGCACCACGATCGGCATCGATCCCACTCCGATCGAGTCCATCTGCGTATACACATCCGCCCAGTACCGCGGCCGCGAAAACAGGTTCGTTATCGCCCGCCACGACAGGGTCGAATAGCCCTGGATGGACGCAACGGTCTGCTTGGCAAAGTTCTCTGGAGAGGCGAAGGGCATCTTGTTATGTGGCTCAGAGTATCAGATGCAAAGATCAGACTGAAGATTGCATGTTATTGCTGCGATTACGATAGCCGTCAAAGATGCATCACCCGGCGCAGAATGAGAAGATAGAGAGAATGATAGCTGAGATGACGGCCGCGGTCTTATACGGCAAAGAAGATCTTCGACTCGAGCGCGTAAAAATCCCCCAGGCTGGCCCCGGAGAGCTCATTCTCCGCGTCGGCGCCGCCCTTACCTGCGGAACCGACCTCAAAGTCTACCGCCGTGGCTACCACGCCCTGATGCTCACCCCACCCATCCCCTTCGGCCACGAGCTCGCCGGCGTCGTCACCGAGACCGGCCCCGGCGTCACCACCTTCCAGCCCGGAGACCGTGTCGTCGCCCTCAACTCCGCCCCCTGCGACGTCTGCTTCTTCTGCAAACACAACCAGCAAAACCTCTGCGCAGATCTCCTCTTCAACAACGGAGCCTACGCCGAGTACATCCGCATCCCCGCCCGCATCGTCGCCAAAAACACCCTCCTCATCCCCGCCCACGTCCCCTTCGAACACGCCGCCCTCACCGAACCCCTCGCCTGCGTCGTCCGCGGCCTCGAAGAGAGCGGCGCCCAGCCCGGCGACACCATGGTCGTCATCGGCGCCGGTCCCATCGGCCTCATGTTCATGCACGTAGCCGAGATCGCCGGCGTCCACGTCATCGCCGTCGTCAAGCGCGAAGACCAGATCGCCGCCGCCACCCTCTTCGGAGCCCGCAGCGTCGTCCACATCGGCTCTGTCGACGACCCCATCGCCGCCGTCCGCGCCCTCACCCCCGAAGGCCGCGGCGCCGACGTCGTCATCGAAGCCGTCGCCATCCCCACCACCTGGGAGTGGGCCGTCGAGATCGTCCGCAAAGGCGGCGTCGTCAACTTCTTCGGCGGCCCTCCCAGCGGCACCCAGGTCCAGCTCGACACCAACCGCATCCACTACGGCGACATCACTCTCAAAGCCAGCTTCCACCACACCCCCGCCACCTGCCGAACCGCATTCGACCTCGTCACCAGCGGACGCTTCAAGTGCGCCGACTACATCACCGGCAGCGCCACCCTCCAGGACGTACCCACACTCTTCGCCTCCATGATGAACCGCAACCGAAACGGCACCTCCCGCGACATCAAGACCGCCGTATTTCCCAATCCCACCGCATCCAGCGAGGACACCAAGTGAGCGAAGCTCTCGCCTCCCGTTTCGCCCTCATCGGCGCACCGCCCGACTACCTCACCCCCCTCGAGCGCCCCACCCTCGCCGAAGCCCAGATCTGGTGCCGCACCCTCACCACCACCCACTACGAAAACTTTCACGTCGCCACCTTCTTCCTGCCCAAAAAAGCCCGTCCCCACTTCGAGAGCATCTACGCCTACTGCCGCGTCTCCGACGACCTCGGCGACGAGGTAGCCGACCCCGCCACCGCCACCCGCCTCCTCGACACCTGGGGCGAGATGCTCGACGAGTGCTACGACCACCCCGAGCGCTCCATGCACCCCGTCTTCGTCGCCCTTCACGAGACCATCCGCGAGTTCGATCTCCCCCGCCATCTCTTCTCAGACCTCCTCCACGCCTTCCGCATGGACCAGTACAAGACCGTCTACAACACCTGGGATGAGCTGATGCTCTACTCGCACTACTCCGCCAACCCCGTCGGCCGCCTCGTTCTCCTGGTCTGTGGATACCGCGAAGAGTCCATCGCCCTCCTCTCCGACAAGGTCTGCACCGCGCTCCAGCTCGCGAACTTCTGGCAGGATGTCGTCGAAGATGCGGAGCGCGGCCGACGCTACATCCCGGCCGAGTCCATGCTCCGCTTCGGCGTCGAAGACGGCCAGATCGAAGGCCGCGTCTTCACCCCGGAGTTCCGCGCCATGATCGAAGATCTCGTCCTGCGCACCCGCGCCATGCTCCTCGAAGGCGGAGAGATCAGCAAACACGTCGATAAAGAACTCGCCGTCACCCTCAACCTCTTCCGCAAGGGCGGCGAAGCCATCCTCAACGGCATCGCAAGACAAAACTACGACGTCCTCCGCGGCAGGCCCGTCGTAACCAAAGCAAGAAAACTCGGTCTATTAGTGGAGGCGCTTGCAGGTAAACTGCGTGCGAGTCTAACCACGTGACGATCGACCAGGCCTACGCCATCTGCCGCGCCATCGCAAAGCAGCAGGCAAAGAACTTCTACTACTCCTTCCGCGTGCTGCCCCGGCACAAGAGCGACGCCATGTGCGCCGTCTACGCCTTTATGCGCCGCGCCGACGACATCTCCGACGACGAGACCATGCCCGTCGCCCAGCGCCGCCAGGTCATGACCCAGTGGCTCAGCGCATGGCGCGAAGCCCGCAGAACCGGCCTCTCCGACGACCCCACCTTCCTCGCCCTCAACGACACACAAAGACGCTTCGCCATTCCCGACCAGCTTCTCGAAGACCTCGTTCGCGGCACCACCATGGACCTCGAAGAGCGTCTCGCCGACGTCACACCCGTCACCGACGCAGCCACCGGCCAGACCCTCCAGATCTACGAGGACTTCGACGGCCTCTATCGCTACTGCTACCTCGTCGCCTCCGTCGTCGGTCTCGTCTGCATCCGCATCTTCGGCTACACCGACCCCAACGCAGAGCTTCTGGCCGAAAAGACCGGCGTAGCCTTCCAGCTCACCAACATCCTCCGCGACGTCAGCGAAGACGCCGAGCGCGGACGCATCTACCTCCCGCTCACCGACCTTCTCTCCAGCCAACTCACCGTAGACCAACTCCTTCAGACAGTCCGCAAACAAACACCCCCCGAGACCGCAAAAAAAGTACTGGTCCTCGAAGCCAACCGCGCACTGGAGTTCTACCGCGCCGCCCAGCAGCTCCTTCCCCTCATCGACCGCGACAGCCGCGCCGCCCTCTGGGTTCTCGTCACCATCTATCGCGGCCTGCTGGAGCGCATCATCGCCGAAGACTACGACGTCTTCCACCAGCGCGTCAGCGTCCCCACCGCGAAGAAGCTCGCAATCATGGGGCAGGGAATGGCGATGGCCCTGCGCAACCGGATCACCTCGTGAGCTCCTCCGCACAAAACGATGTAGTCATCGTCGGAGCAGGCGTCGCCGGCCTCGCCGCAGCGGTCGCACTCGCGGGCGCAGGCGCACAGGTCACCCTGCTCGAACGAAGACCCTACATCGGCGGTCGCGCCTACTCCTACGACCACCCCGCACTCGGCGAGACCATCGACTCCCAGCACGTCGTCCTCGGATGCTGCACCAACATCCTCGAACTAGCCGCGCAGGCAGGCATGGCCCACACCATCCGCTGGTACGACGAGATGACCTTCCTCGAATCCGGACGGCCCCGCACCATCCTGCGCCCCGGCTCCTTGCCCGCGCCCGGCCACCAGACCCTCAGCTTTCTCCGCGCCCCCATGCTCACCCTGCGCGACAAGGCAGGCATCGCCCAGGGCCTCATGCACTTCCTCCGCGGATACCCCTCCGACGACTCCGAGAGCTTCGCCTCCTGGCTCAAGCGCACCGGCCAGACCAAACGCGCCATCCTTCACTTCTGGGAGCCGGTCGTCGTCGGCGCCCTCAACGACACCTTCGAGCGCTGCTCCGTCAAATACGCTGGCAAGGTCTTCCACGAGGTCTTCCTGCGCTCCCCCGAAGCCGGACGCCTTGGCATCCCCGCCGCGCCGCTCACCGAGTTCTTCTCCCCCGTCGCCGACCTCGCTGAGCGCTTAGGTGTTCAGGTTAAACTCAAGACCGGAATCGACCGCATCGAACAGACCCCCGAAGGAACCTGGAAGATTCAGGCAGGAGACGAAACACTCTTCACCCGCAACGTCATCCTCGCAACCGACTTCAAGCAGACCCGCGCGCTCGTCTCCTCCCTCGACACTCAGGTTCCAAGCCCGTGGCAGACCGACGAAGGCTTCAACCAGTTCGTCGCCGCCCCCATCACCACCATCCACCTCTGGTTCGACCGCGACGTCACCGAACTCGACCATGCCGTCCTCCTCGACACCCGCATCCAGTGGATGTTCGCCAAGTCGCGCATCCGCCAGTGGCCCAAGGAGCGCGGCAGCTACCTCGAACTCGTCATCAGCGCCTCATGGCCCGAACTCCAGATGTCCCGCGACGAGATACTCTCCTCCGCACTCCGGGAAGCAGAGCTATTCTTCCCAGCCATCCGTCAGGCAAAGCTCCTCAAGAGCGGCGTCCTCAAGGAAGCCCGCGCCACCTTCTCCGTGACCCCAGGCCTTGATCAGTTCCGCCCAACCCAGACCACCCAGTGGCCCGGCCTCTTCCTCGCCGGAGACTGGACCGCGACTGATTGGCCCTCCACCATGGAAGGCGCCGTCCGCAGCGGAAGACTCGCCGCAGGCGCTGTCCTCGGCACCCCCACCCGCTTCATGGCCTCCGAAACCCCACCTCGCGGCCTCATGCACTGGCTCAGCGTCAGCCAAAAATAAATTTAGAAAACCTGTCGTATTTTTCCGGTCTCAAAATACGACCGCGAAACCACCACATCCACCACGCTAACTACCACAACTCACCAGCAAGAAACCACGTCCAGCCACCACGTTTTCGCAAAAACCCCAGCAAAAACACCCATCCACCACGCGAAATAAATCTGCAAATTCCAGCGTAAAAACTAACCCTACTTCGACAACAGAATCACCCCGGCGCAGACAAACAAAGCCGCGATCCACCGCCGCCGGTCCACATTCTCATGCAGAAAAATCTTCGCCGCTGCCGCGTTCCCAATAAACGTCAGCGAAGCACTCGCAGGCGCCGCCAGCGAAACATCCACCTTGCTCAACGTGAACAAAAGAGAGAAGAAACTCAACGCCATCGCCAGCACGCCCAGCAGAAACATCCGGCTGCTCGTAACCGCCTTGATAGCGCCAAACAGCCCGGATCGAGCGCGAATCTCATCCAGATCCCCAATCCGCCGCATCGCCCCAGCAGTCAACACATCACCCGCCACAGCCGTCACCGCAACCGCTACAATTGTCGTCCAAGTCTCCACTGGCCCCGCATACGTCATTGCGTCTCACCCACAGGCTGAGGATGCTCCGTAAGTGCAGGCCCATTGGCCACAAAACCCACCCCACACACAATCATCACGATGCCAAGCCACCGATACGTCGACACATGCTCATGCAGCCAAACCCTTGAAAGCAAAGCCACAATCACATAGCTAAACGCAGTAGACGGAAGCACAAAAGTAAGATCAGCCCAACTCAGCGCAGTAAGATAGCTGCCAAAAAATCCTATTAAAAGCACAACTCCCCCCATAACCCAGGGGTTCTTGAGCGCAGTCAGAAGAAGGCCAAGGTCATGCACAGAGACCGGGCCGACCTGCGACATCCCATGCGAGAGCAGCACGTCACCGAACGACGCAGTAAGCACAACGACAAGCAAAATGAGATAACGCTGAGGCGTGAGAGTGTGCTTCATCAGAGAGAAAAAACCTCTTGCGTAAGATGCCTGAAACACAGGCCTGACGAGCCTAAGGCCGTTGCATGGTCACAATAACGCATCTCTTAAGTCTAACGCAGTCATGAGCATCCTTAACCCGAAACGTCCGTGCGTTGTGTCACCTTAAGGACAGAACGATCTATCGTACGTTGCTTCCACGCGGTCCGATTAGCAGCGGGTCAAGGAAGAGAAACAAAGGCTAGGAGCAAGAAAAGGGCGAACCAATATTCAATTGATTCGCCCTTAGTGAAGACTGAAAAATCCCTGCTAAGCGTTCATACTGACGGATTCCTGCGCCTTAGCAGCGTTGGCTTCCTTGACCGCCCGTACAGCCTTGTTACGCTGGGAGCGAAGTGTCATGAACGACTTTGCTTCCGTGTAGAGCCGAGGCACATCGCGGTTCACGATGGCCTGCCAGACAACGCGGAACGCGGCCTTGGGGCGGAAATAATACTCATCGTAGAACTTGTGCACCATCTCCATGACGTACTCGACCGGAAGGCCTGGATATTCAATGTGAGCCATCTGGTGGCCGCCATCGTCGTTCATGGCCTCGTTGGTGATGAAGCCGTTCTCCTTGGCGTAATCGAAGAACTCAGTGCCCGGGAAGGCGTGAGCGATCGATACCTGGATGGTCTCGCAGTCCAGCTGCTTGGCAAACTCGATGGTGTTACGGATTGACTCGCGAGTCTCGCCGGGAAGGCCGAGAATGAAGTCGCCGTGAATGACGAGACCAAGCTTGTGGCAGTCGCGGGTGAAGTCGAGCGCACGCTGCACAGTGGCGCCCTTCTTGATGTTCTTGAGAATCTGAGGATCCCCCGACTCGTAACCGACAATCAGCAGTCGGCAGCCCGCTTCTTTCATGGCCTTCAAGGTATCGAAGTCCGTGGTGACGCGCGAGGTGCAAGACCAGGTAAGGCCGAGCGGCTTCAGCTTCTCGCAAAGCTCAATGGTGCGAACCTTCTGGATGTTGAAGGTATCGTCATCGAAGAAGAACTCCTTGACGTGCGGAAAGAGTTCTTTTGCCTGCTTCATCTCAGCCGCGACATCGTCGGTAGAACGCTTGCGCCACGCATGGCCGGAAAGGGTCTGGGGCCATAGGCAGAAGGTGCACTGCGCCGGGCAGCCGCGTGTCGAGTAGAGCGAGACGTACGGATGCAGCAGAAAGGGGACGTTGTACTTCGTGACGTCGAGGTCGCGATGATAGATCTCGGTCGCCCACGGCATCTCGTCGAGTTCCTCAGGGGTGACCTGCGGACGATCAGGATTGTGCAGGATCTTGCCTGAGGCGTCCTTGTAGCTGATGCTCAGAATCTCGTTGAGCGGCTTGCCGTTCGCATACTCCACCACGGAAAAGTCGAACTCACGGCGGCAGACGAAGTCGATAGCCGCACACTCATTGAGTGCCTTATCAGGTGATGTAGTTACCGGGGGACCGACGAAGGCAATCTTGATCGCGGGGTAGGTCTCTTTGATGACCTCGGCCATTCTCTGGTCGCCGTCCCAACCCATGGTGCTGGTAAACACCACAAGAAACTCGTAGTCCTTGAGGATTCCGACGACCTCTTGCCACTTGATATGGTGTGGCGGAGCATCGAGAAGACGTGAGCCTTCCAGCATTCCCGCCGGATAGGTCAGCCACACAGGATACCAGTAGGACTCGATCTCACGGGTCGCGGGCCAACGGGAGCTGGCACCACCATCAAACTTTTCAAAAGAGGGCGGGTTCAGAAACAGGGTCTTAAGGGGCATAATAATTCTTCGATTTTACCATTTCGCCAAGAGGTTGAGGAGTAATTCTGATGTGCCGAGCGTGGTTCAGCTCGATGCGGCAAAGTCGCAATCGATTCATTTCAAAAAACATATAGCTTCCTTACAAGTCAGGGCTTCACGGTAAGGGAGGGATCGGTGTGTGCTGCAGCTGCGATCCACGCGTCAAGTTCCCCTGTTTGACGCATGAGGTTGATCCTCGTCTGATCAAGCTGAAAATCAGCATCGAGAACGGCCAGATACTTCTCCCGCTCCGCGATACGCGAAAGCTGTTCGTCCTTAGGGGTCATCTGTACGCCAGAGAGGTTTCCACTTCCGGACTTAAGCTGAACGAGGAGTATGTCGAGGTTCTGTTGAGCGAGCTGCTGATCGAGCGTCGCAACCTCAGCCCGTGCGGAAAGCTCAGCGGCGGTATGCAGGACACGCTGCCGGCCGTCGAAGAACTGATCGCGAGCGACGTCCGCCTCATGCTCTGCGTGCGAGGCATCGGCTGCTGCCTCACGGGCTTTGGCCGCGTGCTGAACATCGTAAAGGGGGATGGTGATCTGCACCCCCACTGCGGCATTGTTCTGCTGGAAGTGGAGATAGTACTCCTGGTAGTTGTTGAACGTAGCGAAGCGGTTGTACTGGCCGGAGAATAGAATCTGTGGGCGCCAGAGATAGCGGGACTCTGCGAATGCGGTCTCACGTTTTGCGTGGGCGGCGGCATAAGAAGAGAGGATCGCCGGACTGAGTGGAAGCTCGGAGGCCTCCTGTGTGGGCGGTGCATTGAACGCCGGAATGCTGTCAGCGGAGGTTCCAAGGCCTTGGGGCGGCAGGCCGATGAGCCGGGCAAGATGGGTCTGGTCAGAAGCCGTATCATCCTCAGCGCGGAGAAGGGCGAGTCGAGTCTGCGCGGCGGAGAGTCTAGCCTGGGTGAGGCCGATGGGGGTGTCCTGGCCGGCGTCGAGACGTTCCTGAACGATGGTAACGAGATGGTCGGCGAAGGTCTGTTGTTCGCTAAGTGCGGCGTGGCGTTGGAGGTCGTGGTTGAGAGCAAGGTAGGTGAGGGCGGTATCCTCAGCTACTCCCTGACGAGCGTCTTTGAGGGCGAGAACAGAGGCATCGAAGGCAGCGTGGGCGGAGCGGAGGTAGTCACGTTGTGCGTAGCTGAAGACGAGCGACTGTGAGGTTATGTTGAAGAGCGATGGGGTGCCGAGGGGAAATCCATAGGGCGTAGGTCCGACGCCGATACCGAAGACGACGTTTGGGACGTAAGCATCGCGAAGCTGCTGGATGACAGCGGTTGCCTTATCGACTTCAGCCTGGGCACTGAGGACCTTCGGGTTGCTCTTCTCAGCCAGATCAATCGCCGTCGCAAACGAGATCTGCGCGAGAGCAGACGATACGGCAGCAGCAAGTACTGAACATGCGAAGAGGATGCGGAGAAGGCGGATCATACGTCCTGAGAAGTCCCTTTGGTTCGACTACAGATCATGGTATCGCCTTTTAGTCCGGATGTTTGACTACGACCCCTGCATTGCTCTGCGTGCAGGTGCATAGTCTGGTGCAAGACTGGCAGCGGCGGCGTATTCATGGTGGGCTCCAGCCGTGTCGCCGCGCTGCGCAAGGAGATCGCCGAGTTGAAGATGCACCTTGAATGCGGGTGCACCGTCGGACTTTGCGGAAGAAGTGAGGTACTGCCGCAAAAGTTCTTCCGCGAGTTCGGGTGAACTGTGAGCCGCAGTCAAAATGCTGGCTGCGTCGACAAGCGCTGTGCCCTTGCTGTGGTCGGCATCGACCCCCGATTGCAGCATGGCCAGCATTCGGTCAAGCTGATGGTTTCGCTGGTAGAACTGCCCGAGATCGATGTAAGCCTCTGGCGTGTGTCCAGCGGCAACAGCAGCTTTGAATTCGGCCTCGGCTGCTGTCGTGTCTTTTTTCTTTTCGGCGATCAGGCCTAGAAGACGGTAGGCCTGAGAAGGGAAGTGAGGCTGCATGCGAGCCGCAAGGGCTTGCGCTTTATCGAGTCCGCCACCCACGATCGAAGGCGCAGCAACGTAGTATTCGCCGAGATCACTCATGGCTTGTACATTTTCGGGGTCAAGCTCAACAGCGCGTTCAAAGCTGAGGTGAACGTTCTTAGCCAGTCCCAGGGCAGCCAACATGTTGGCACTGGAGGCTTTGAGGCCATAGGCGCGGCCAAGCCACATCTCGCTCTCGCTGCTGCTTGGGTCTTTGGAGACAGCGAGCTGGCACTCGTGGATGGCTGGATCGGCCATCTCCTGCGCATAGTAGATTCTGCACAAAAGCTGGTGGGCGACAGAATCGTCGGGCTGTTCGCTGATGAGTTGATTGAGCTGGACTGCGGCTTCGTGGACGCGGCCCTGTTGGAGAAGGGCGTTCGCATGATTGTCATCAGCCAGCAGAAAGCGACAGCAAAGCAGCAGAAGAAGAAGAAGAAGAAGAAATAAGGACGCGGTGCGAACGCGAAAAGCGATGGTCGTTGCCATAACTACTCGGCTATTTTGACCGGGAGCCCATTGGAGAGCTCGCGGTTGTTGATAGCGTTCAGAGCGACCGTATCCTTTTCAGTAAGGCCACTGGTAATCTCCACGCGCGTCAAATTCACCACGCCAACCTGTACCGGTGTGCGGACGAGCTTTCCATTGACGACTCGAAAGACGAACTCGCCGCTATCGGTATGCAGGGCCTCGCGCGGAACGCTGAGGACGTTGAAGCGCTGAGAGGTGGTGACAGTGACTATGACGTTTGTGTTGGGCAGAAGGTCGCCCTTAGCGTCGTCCACGGTAATGATGCACTCTCCGACGTTGCGTGTGCCATATGTGATGACTGTGGTCGGGGCCCGGCTGATATGCCCGTGCCAAGTCTGCGTGGGCTTGGCGTCCCAAGTGATTTTGACAGACTGACCAGCTGCAAGTTTTCCAATCTCCGGTTCGTCAAAGTATGCCCGAATCTGAATCTTATTCAGGTCCGCCATGTCGAGCAGGTTCTCTCCTGCTGGCACGAAGTCATACGTGGAGACTGGGATGGAGTAGACGGTTCCGGCAAACGGAGCACGAATATTATTGCCTGCGTAGCTATTTTGTCCGGCAGCTACTGCAGCACGCGCTTCGGCTATCTGGGCCTGGACGCGCTCCTTGTCTGCGGAGCTGTAGCGCTGGCTAGTCCGGGCCTGCAGACTTTGAAGAGCGGCGTTGGTTGTCTGAACGCGTTGCTCCGCGGCCGCGACCTCGCTGGCGGAGGCTGCGCCCTTCTGTTGCAAAAGCTGCAATGCAGTAAGGTCTTTGGCAGCTTGCTGTTGCTGGATCTGCGTACGGTTTATATCCGAGGTGAGAGTGAGATTCTCTTCCTGCGATCCGCCATGATCAATGTCGTGAAGCGTTGCTTCAGCGGTGCGGAGTGTCGTTGTGGCTGTGGCAAGACGCGATACAGCATCAGCGTCGTCCATCTTGAGCAGGAGTTCGCCCTTCCGGACCTTCTGGCCGACCTCAACATAGACCTTCGCGACTATGCCAGGCGCGGGGGCGTAGGCCGGAAACTCCTCGATCGGCTCAACCTTGCCGTTGGTGGAGACCGAACTCAACAGGTTTTGATGGTTGACCGGAGCCACGCGGACCTCAATAGCTTCTCGTGCGGAGGTGCGGTATATAACGAAGGCTGCAACAATAACCGCGAGGAAGATGCTCCACAGCAGTACAGGATTAAAGCGTCTTGTCTCGGTAGTTGGCATCAGTTCGAAGCTTCAGTATATAAGACGCGGAGTAAACTCCAAACGGACCAGAAAGTTTGGTTTACGAAGTAGTTATCAGATTTTTTGAAATGATTGCGCGGGCTGAACGGCGACAAGTTCAAGTTCGAGGCCGGGAAACTGCGGATTGGTCTTGGCCTTCAGACGGTACGCGACGTCGATCAGCGAGTCTTGATCGAGTGCCATCTCGGCGCAGCGGGCAGGCCAGTCGATAGTGCGACTCCACCCCAGGGCGCTGAACCGTTCAGGACTGCCTACCTTCTCAAGCTGAAGACAGATGTGCTTTTCCTTGATGAAACGGACTGGAGTAGTGAGGGTGACGCCGCGGGTAATGAAGGTCGGTTCACGATTGGACATCCCGAAGGGCTCGCAGCGCATAAGCCAGTCAAAGAACTCCTGCGTGATATCGGAGAGAAGCAGTTCGGCATCGCACTCCAGCGGAGGCGCGAGCATGGGGCCGGTCAACATGGCGACGCCGTAGCGGTGCATGCGTTCGCGGAGGATTGCCACTCGATCCGATGGCAGCGAGAATCCGACGGCGTGAGCGTGGCCACCAAAGCGCGTGAAGAGCGGCATGTCCGGTTCGCCAGTGCTGGCTTCGATATGGACTGCGGTTAAGGCATTCAGGAGGTGGAAGCCCGCGATGGAGCGGCCGGAGCCATGAGCATGTCCGTCTTCATGGGTGAGGACGAGCGCAGGGCGTCCCGTGCGATCGACGATGCGGGACGCAAGAATGCCGAGGACACCTCGGTGCCAGGCAGGGTCGTCCAAGATGATGCACTGCACGAAGGATTCGCCGAGCGAGGTGCGCATGGCTTCGAGCTGACCTTCGATGGCCTCAAGTGCGGATGCCTCTGTGGCGCGGCGTTCATCGTTAAGGCGGTTGAGCTTTTGGGCCAAGAGCGCTGCATGGGCGATGTCTTTGGTGAGGAAGAGTTCAACGACATCGCTGGCAATGTCCATGCGGCCGGCAGCATTGATGCGGGGTGCAAGCCGGAAACCCACCTCTCCAGCTGTAGGAGCACGGTTGATGGGAAGCTGCGCGATCTCCATGAGCGCGCGCAGGCCGGGCTGGACGGGATTGCGGAGCTCGCGTAGTCCGAGTGCAGCGATGACCCGATTCTCTCCTTCGAGTGGGACCGAGTCCGCGATGGTCGCGATGGCGACGAGCTTCAGGAAGGAGGGAATGACTCCGCGTTTTAGCCGATTTCGTTGGCTGTCTGGATCGGGCGCGCTCTCCGCAGCGGCGAGCAGGATGGCATGGGCGAGTTTGAAGGCTACCCCGGCCCCGCAGAGACTCTTGTTAGGGTAGGGGCAGTTTGGCTGTGCCGGATTAAGGACGGCGACTGCTTCAGGGATGCCAATATCGTCGGGGAGATGGTGATCCGTGACAATGAGGTCCAAGCCGAGAGCCTTTGCCTCTTCCGCGGCGGCAAAGGCGCGGATGCCAGTGTCGACGCTGATGACGAGGCGGACGCCCGAGGCTGCGGCTAATCCCAGGACGCCCGTCTGCATGCCGTAACCCTCGCGGATACGGTGAGGGACGTGGTAGGTAACGCGAGCTGGGTTGTCTTTAGGCGCAATACGCTCGATGGCGGTCTTGAGAAGAACGGTTGCGGTGGTGCCGTCAACGTCGTAGTCACCGTAGATGAGGATAGGCTCACTGCGTTGCACCGCTTGTTGAATGCGAGCTACCGCGATGTCCATACCAAGCATGAGCATGGGGTCGTGGAGGTCTTCGATGTCAGGATTGAAGAAGGCGCGAGCAGCTGCGGTCTCCCGGATACCACGGGCGACGAGGAGGCTAGCGATGGCGGCGGGGCAGCCGAGTTCAGCTACGAGAGACGCTTCTGCTTCTGCGTCAGGCGGTGACACGATCCATGGCTGGCGCCCAGTTTGGGCTGAGGACATTGCCTGGATCTACTCTTCGCTGTCGCGGTCATCTACGACGATGCCGCCGAGATCAGTCACGGTCTCCATGAGGCTTTGGAAGCTGTCGTACCACTCCGTTGCGACCTCGAAGATGAACATGACGCCCTGGTGGGCGAATCCTAGCTGGAGATAGCCGACTTTGCCGACGTGGTTGACGAGATACTCGGCGTCGTCGATGTCTTCGCTGTTGTCGTCGGGGAAGGACTGTTCGCGGAGCTGGTCGAGGAGGATGGCGATGTCGGCCTTCTCGAGGACGACTTCGCTCATGGTGACGAAGGGAGCGCCTGCGGCCTTGGCGTGTTCGACGAAGTCCTTCCATCCGTCCGCGTTCTCTTCTTCGAAGATGACGGTTGGGACCTCTTCGGTAACGTAGGCGTTGAGGCGGCGCATGCCGTGGCCGGCGATAAACGCGACCATGTCGTCTTTGAGCGAGATAAGATTGTCAGGTTGCATCGATTGCCTATTGTCTCAGAAAAGGCCTGTGCGTCGCACGGCGAATGCACGAAGGAGAACACCTGTTTTGGCAAAGTTTAAGCATCACATCTTTATCTGCACAAATGAGCGCGACGAGAGCGCCTCGCGTCCGAGCTGCGGCAACGAGGGTAGCAAGAAATTGAAGGGAGAGTTCAAAGACGCGATTAAGGAGGCCGGCTTAAAGGGGCAAATTCGTGCGAATGAGTTGGGGTGCCTGGATCAGTGCGAGCATGGGCCGGTAGTGGTGGTGTATCCGGATGCGGTCTGGTATGGGTTTGTTCATGCGAAGGATGTGGGTGAGATTGTGACGGAGCACCTGCTGCATGGACGTCCGGTGGAGCGTCTGCGGCTGGCGGATAGTTGTCTGAATACTGAGAGTTGCCCGCATAAGCCGAGGGCTAAGGGCAAGTGATTTGGGCGAAACGCGGGCAAACATCGACATGGTATATTCGAAGGAAAGTCAATGATTTTTTCTAAAGATTACGTAGGATATCTGGCGCGCCAGACCGTAAAACATCTCGTCGCCGAGAAGATGATTCATACCGAGAAGCCGGCTGTGGTTAATGAGCGCGTTGCCGCCGGAATGATCGATGAACTGTCGCTCGAAGACCGCATCAACGATGAGGTTCGCGTCATCCTGGAGGCGTTTCAGGAGGATATGCGCAAGACCGGCGCGAGCTATCCGGAGATGTTCAAAAAAGTGAAGATGGAACTGGCCCGCAAGTATAAGGCGGTGCTGTGAGAATCTCTCGCGATAAGTTGAATAAGCTGGCTCATACTGTGGCGGATACGCTGGCCGAGATTCCTGAGGTCGACTTTCTGGAGGATCGGAACACGATTCGGCAGGAGGCGCGCAAGGCGCTGGAGAAGCTGCTGCTGGAGGAGACCAAGATCGACGCAGCGGCTCGGATGAAGATCTCCTCGCAGCGAAAGATTATTGCCGAAGGCTCGCAGGAGTGGGACATTCTTTATCGGAAGTACTACAACGATGAGGTCAAGAAGCTCGGGCTGTAAGCCTTCTGGGGCCGCGCAGTCCCAGTACCCCCCTCCTCCCCCCGAAAAGTGCGCAAAGTATTCGAAGTAGATACTTTAGGTCTGGACTTAGGTTTGTACCTGGAGGCTAGAGCCAGGTCTGTGCATGGACGATCTGCGGTGCGCGTCAGGTGTGTGGCGATTGGGCGAGGGTGGATTTGTCAAGTCGACAGGCTTGCCTATGGGAATCCTGAACTGCACCGACTGTGTGGATGATTGAGCCGCTTGTAACCCTTCGGGTTTAGCATCTGCAGGAAGCTAGGCGGATGAGTCACAGAGTCCAAGCCGCTATCGCCATCCTTTTTATCCTTCTCGTTTTTATCCTCCTCGTTGAGGTGCTTGCCGATTTAGGTCAACGCACATGGCATGGAACTGTATTTTTGCTTGGACCCGTCGGTATGCTGGCTGTCGCAGTCTGGAGCAAGAGTAAGGGTGATTCGGATGTTGTAGGGTATGACTGAAACTGACCGGCGATCATTCGTCGGCGCTGCTTGTGTGAAGGGCTTGAAGCAGCTATACTTCAACGAGTGGTCTGGAGAGAATAACCCTCCTGTGCTGACGATGATTTGGCGTTATGGTGTAACTGGTTAACACGCCGCCCTCTCAAGGCGGAGAGTCCGGGTTCGAGCCCCGGTAACGCTACCAAATCTTCTCGTTTCTTCCGTTTCTACGAAGCAGACGGCATATAGTTGGTGAAGTAGGATGTAGTTGTGTGTTTGGCGCCATGGTGTAACTGGTTAACACGCGGCCCTTTCAAGGCTGAGAGTCCGGGTTCGAGCCCCGGTGGCGCTACCAAATTCAAATAAATGATTCGGACCAGGTTTTGGTTCGAAGATGCAGGCAAAAAAGGCCCCGGCGTTGTGCCAGGACCTTTCTTTTCGTGCGTTGTATTTGTGCTGCGTGGATGCTTCCGGTTAGCGGTGTCCCCCGCCGCCATGTCCACCACCACCGCCTGCATGCCCGCCTCCACCGCCGGGATGACCACCGCCGCCAGGACGTCCGCCACCTCCTCCGGGCCGTCCGCCGCCTGGGCGTCCAGCCGGATGTCCTCCGGCGTAGCCGCCGCGCCCGTGACCGATTCCTCCGTGTCCGTAGGAGCCGCCGCGATAGCCGCCACCATATCCACGGCCCCCTGCTGGTACGAAGCGACGACTGCCCCAGCCGTGGTTATAGCCCCAGTGATACCAGGGGCCGACGCCAAGGAAGATGCCGTTGTAGAAGTAGTTTGGTCCGTAAAAACCCTGAGGAACGCATGAGTAGGGGGCGTAGTTGTAGTAGCCGTAGGGACAGGAGGGTGGAGGACCGCCTACGCTGACGACAACCTGTGCGTTGGCATTTGGTATGGAGGCCCAGATGAGAAGGATTGCGATGCTACAGAGCAGAGCTTTCAGGACGCGCATTGATGCTCCCTAAGGATGTTGCGGTTGGTTGAATTGCGTGAGACGGCGGATGATATCTATCAGTTTAGAGGCAGATGCAACAAAAAAGGTTACTTAGCGGTGTTCCATCAGGCATATCGAGTCTTCATCTGCGTCCGATGCTGCGCCTGTTGCCTGCTATGGCCAGATTCTTACGAAGGATTTGAAGTCTTCTTGAGAGATAATTTGGCCGCTTTTGGGAGGAGGTTGTTCGTTGCGCTGGGGCACATCTCTACTCTGGTTCTCAGGAGCAGATGCGAGAGAACCGGCGGACGCAGTTACGGGTTGGATTCGATATATCCGTAGTGTCGATGGCTGCGCAGGAGCATGGCATGCAACTTTCCTGGCTTTACAAGACGCGGCAGGCGCTCCACTGCGAAGGTCACTGCGTGCAGCAGCGAAGGCCGCTCTCCGGGGAGGTTACAGATCTTCATCTTGCGGTCATGGCTTGAAGGACGGGCGACCGGCCAGGTCTCGTAGAAGAGGCGCTCCGAACGACCTACTGTACGCATTCGCCTGATCGCCTGCCGGAACGTTGTTGGATGCAGATGTGTGGCGACGGCGTTCGGGAGAAAGGTGAGTTGTAGATTGTTGTTCATCGTCAGTCGGTAGGCGAGTTCTATGTCCTCCCAGACTGCCGACTTGAACCTCTCATCGAACGGATTCTCGCGAATCAGCCTGGTCTTGAAGGAGAGGTTGCTAGTGTAAAAGTGTTTCCAGATGACGGGACGACCTGCCGTGAGGTGTTCGTAGTCGAACTGGATCTTTTCATACCATTGCATGAAGGGCGTTATCTTCTGGTGAACCGGGTCCCACTGCGTCCAGCCGATCACGGCTTTTTTTGTATCCGGATTGACGCAATGAAACTGAAGATGAGACTCGACGACTGTTGGAGTCGCGAGAGTATCGTCGCCGATCAGAAGGCAGAGATCGGTCGTGACGTGGGCGATCGCAACGTTTCTAGCTCGCGCAGGCCCGGCATTTTGCTGGTGCAGAACCTGCAGACGGAAAGGGGATCTCTGCTGAATCTCCGTGAGCGCTGCTTTTGTGCCGTCGGTCGAACCATCGTTGATGACGATGACGTCGAAGTTGGTTAGAGTCTGTGCTTCCAGGTGCTCCAGACAGATACGAAGCGTAGGCAGATGATTGAACGTTGGAATGACGACTGTGATGACGCTCGGCGCAGTGGGTCCTTCGCTCATGCGGCTCTCCCTTCGTCTGCTGGATAGGCCAGCGAATACTAGAGAACTGACGTGCGGATGAATGCTAGGGGCCCATGAATCGTGGGGAGTCAGATGATCCTACAGCATTTCGCCACAGGTTTTAGGCGGATGTTAGACATACTGGATTTCTTCACAAGTCCGAAACACTGAAACTTCGATAAAGCGCTCGGCGTCTATCAGACCAGTAACAAACCCTTTTTGGAACGTTATGCGGCCCTGCACTCCTTCCGAGCGCGCAGGGCTGGTTTTTTGCAGGGTCGACCGCCTTTGGAAGCACTGGACGAATGTAATCCGGCGTTTGCATCCAGCTATACTGGATAGGTGAGCAAGACTTTTTATATTGAGACCTTTGGCTGCCAGATGAATGCCCATGACTCGGAGAAGGTCATCGGGACGCTGGAGCAGCAGGGTTATGCCCAGGTGCAGGATGAGGCCGAGGCGGGATTGATTCTGTATAACACCTGCTCGATTCGCGATAAGGCGGAGCAGAAGGTGTTTCATCGTCTGAACGAGTACAAGAAGCTGCAGGGCGAGGGGAAGAAGTTTGCTGTGCTGGGGTGCGTGGCTCAGCAGGAGGGCGAAAAGATCTTCGAGAAGGCTCCGTATGTGTCGCTGGTGGCGGGGTCGGCGAGCTACCGCAATCTGCCGGAGATGCTGGCGCGGCTGGAGGCTGGGGAAGAGCGGATTACGGGGCTCGACGACCGGCAGACGGATCTGACGTTTGAGACGGAGTTTACGGCGCGGTCGAATCCGCATCGCGGGTACATCACGATTATTGAGGGCTGCGACAAGTTCTGCGCGTACTGCGTGGTGCCGTATACGCGCGGGAAGGAGCGCAGCCGGACCTCGGCTTCGGTGCTGGTGGAGGCGCGGAAGATGGTGGACATCGGGTTCACGGAGATCCAGTTTCTGGGGCAGAATGTGAACTCGTGGCGCGATCCTTCGGGGAGGATGTCGTTTGCAGAGCTGCTGGTGGCGGTGGGCGAGCTGCCGGGGATTCGTAGGGTCAGGTTTACGACGTCGCATCCGAGGGACTTTACGCGGGATATCGTGCAGGCGATCGATGCGACGCCGACGTTATGCGACCATGTTCATCTGCCGGTGCAGTCGGGTTCGAGCGCGGTGCTGAAGGCGATGTCGCGGGAGTATACGCGGGAGTGGTATCTAGAGCGGATGAGCTGGATCAAGGCGGCGACACGGGACATCAGCATCACGAGCGATATGATCGTCGGGTTTCCGGGTGAGACGGATGCGGACTTTGAAGAGACGATTACGCTGGTGGGCGAGGTGAAGTACGACGCGGTGTTTGCGTTCAAGTTTTCGCCGCGGCCGAATACGCCGGCGGTGACGATGGCCGATAGCATTCCTGATGAGGTGAAGACGGAGCGGCTGCGGATTTTGATGGATCGGCAGCGAGAGATACAGCGCGTACACTATGGCCGGCATCTAGGACAGGTGCAGGAGGTGATGGTGGAGAGCTACAACCCGTCGCGGAACCAGGTGGTGGGGCGGAGCTCGCAGAATAAGACGGTGAACTTTTCTACTGCGCAGATTGTGCAGGCGCAGCCGCCGGTGGGGAGCTATCTGCCGGTTCGGATTACGCAGACGCTGCCGAACTGCCTGGTGGGCGAGGCGATTGCGGATACGCTGGATACTGCGCCGTTTCTTGCGGTGGCGCGGGTTCCGGACTTTGTGGTGTTGAACTAGCTTCGTTGTTTGAACTGATTGGGAGTGTGGGTTTGATATGAGTGCTTCGGTGGTACATCCCGTGACCCAGGCTCCCGATGAGGTCGAGGTGCAGATTCGCGGGCTAATGATGGACCCGGTGACGAATATGCCGATTGTGGTGTTGAAGGATGTGGCGAGCGATATGGTGCTGCCGATCTGGGTGGGAATCTTCGAAGCAAATGCGATTGCGTTGGAGTTGGAAAAGACGGCGACGCCACGGCCGATGACGCATGATCTACTACAGAATCTGGCGCGGGGGCTGAATGCGGAGGTCCGCAAGGTGGTGGTGTCGGAGCTTCGGGACGATACGTTCTTTGCGGTGATCTGGATGGAGCATGCGGGCGAGACGGTGGCGATGGATGCGCGGCCCTCGGATGCGATTGCGCTGGCGTTGCGGTGGGACTGCCCGATCTATGTGAATCGCGATGTGCTGGATAGTTCAAGGCAGGTGGCGGGGAGTTCGCCCAACGTAAACGCGGAAGAGATGCGGCGCTGGCTGGAGAATCTGAACGACGACGATATGGGCCGCTATAAGATGTAGGCGGGTCTGGAGTCTGGGTCGAGAGGAAGCGAAGGGTTGAAGCTTAGATCGCGATTACATGCGTTTACATTTTCAGCCATTGCGAATCTTGAGCGTGGACGCGGCTTTTCTGACGAAAAACCTCTGGCTGACATCAAAGACTTTTTGCTTTTGCAGCATCCGATGGCACTGGGCACGGCGGTGCATGCGACTCCGCTGATTCCGGCACTGCGAGAGGCGGTGCCTGGTTGTAGGATCGCGGTGGCTGCGAGTGGATTTGGCCTGAACGTCTTTCACAATCATCCGGGAGTTGACTGGTTGATCGAGACGCCTGATCCATTGCGCGACTGGTGGGGTGCGGCGCGTGTTTTACGCAGGAAGAATCCGTTTAGGGGCGGCCGTTTTGCGGTGATCACCACACGCGGAAACGACCGGACGAAGGTGTGTCTGCAATCCTTATTTCTTGGATCGAGCGCACGCGTTGGTTTTACTGAGGTTCCACAGCTCTATCGAACGCCGGTTGACTATGATCCGGCCAGGAGCATGATTGCGAACAATCTTTCGATCCTTCAGGCGTTGGGTCATCGCTCTCGGCACTTTGAGCCGCAGATGTTTTTCTCTACTGTGGACATGAATTATGCCAAAGGGATGTTGGCCGAGAGCGGCGTAGAGGCTGGACAGATGATCGCTGTGTTTGTGACGCAGACGAGCTTGACGCAACGAAAGAGCTGGAGGAGAGAACGATTTCAGGCGGTGGCGAAGTTCTTGATCGACCGGTATAACGCGCACGTTCTCTTTGTCGGCACAGAGTCGGAAAGAGAGATTATCGAGGGTGTGCGCCAGGTTCTTCCGCATGGAACGAGCAATCTTGCAGGCAGGACGAGTTTGGCGCAGATGACTGCGTTGTTAAGTTTGTGCGACGTGGGTGTGACGCTGGACACCGGTACGCTGCACATCGGGCGGGCGGTTCAACTGCCGATGGTGATCGTTGCTCCAGCGTGGTCGCCACCCGTGCAGTGGCTGCCGTTGGGTGACGAGAGATATCGCATTCTCATGGGTGCGAAGCTGGACACATGCCCGCCTGAGTACGTGATCGATGAGGTCTCGGTCGATCACGTGACGGGCGCGCTCCGGGAGCTGATAGAGGCTTTTCCGCCGGGACAGCGCGGCCAGCCTGAGTGACTAGGCTGGCCGAGGATGTTCAGCGTTGGGAGAGGTCGTTGAGGTGAGTGAAGAACTCTGGGAAGCTGATGGCTGCGGCTTCGGCTCCCTGGATCTCGGTGTCGCCGTCGGCTCGAAGGGCTGCGATGGAAAAGGCCATGGCGATGCGGTGGTCGGAGCCGGAGTCGATTACGGCGCCGTGGAGTTTTTGGTTGCCGGGGATGACGAGGCCGTCTTCGTGCTCGGTGAACTCGGCTCCCATGGCGCGGAGATTTTTTGCGACGAGTGCGATGCGGTCCGACTCCTTGACGCGGAGTTCTTTGGCATCGCGGATGGTGATGCCGTCGCTGGTGTAGGGGGCGATGGCGGCGAGGACGGGGAGCTCGTCGATGAGCTGGGCCGCGAGGGCTCCACCGATGTGCATGCCGCGGAGGCCGCTGGGTGAGGCGTTGACCTGGAGGGTGCCGATGAGTTCGCCGTGAAACTCTTCGACGTTGAGGATCTTGATCTTGCCGCCGAGGGCGGTGATGACGTCGAAGAGTGAGGCGCGGGTGGGGTTCATGCCGATGCCGTCGATGATGAGGTTCGAGTCGGGGAAGAGTAGCGCGGCGCAGAGGAAGAAGGCCGCGGAGGAGATGTCGCCGGGCACGGTGGCGTCGATGGCTTTTAGTTTTTGGCCGCCGGGGATGCTGAGTCTTTCGCCGTCGCGGGTGAGGGTTGCGCCGAAGGCTCGGAGGGCGTGCTCGGAGTGGTCGCGGGTGCGGATGATCTCGGTGAGGCTGGTGGTGCCTTTGGCCTGGAGGCCGGCGAAGAGGACCGCAGTTTTGACCTGGGCGGAGGGAATGGGGGTGTCGAAGTCGATGGCGTGGAGCGGGCCGCCGTGGATGGTGATGGGGGCGTGGCCGTCGATGAGGTCCATGTTTGCGCCCATATGGCTGAGCGGCTTGCGGATGCGCTCCATGGGGCGATGGGTGAGGGAGTGATCGCCGATGAGGGTGAAGGTGTGGGGGTGCGAGGCGATGAGGCCGCTGAGCATGCGCATGGTGGAGCCGGAGTTGCCGCAGTCGAGCGGGGCGGCGGGCTGGCGGAAGGCGCCGCCGGTGCCTGTGATCTCGACGGTTCTGTTCTCTTTATGGACGATCGTCGCGCCGAGCGCCTCCATGCAGGCGAGGGAGGAGTGCGGGTCTGCGCCGGTGGAGAAGTTGGACAGGCGCGTGGTGCCTTCGGCGATGCCGGCGAGCATGGCATAGCGATGGGAGATGGACTTGTCGCCGGGGAGGGTGAGGGAGCCTTGAAACGTGCGGGCGGGGCGGACGAGCTGGGTTGTCGATATAGAGGACATTGCTTCCAGCTTAAATGCTTTTTTCGGTTGACGTGAGAGGGAGAGGTTTTCTACGGCGAAAGCAGCTTGCCGGGCGGCAGGGAACTGAGGGAGATTGCTTTGCGTAAGTTGACTGTGAGGGTTTGAGAGGCATCCCATGTGAGTCGTATTGATTTGAAGGTTGGATTCGATCGACTCGTTGGCTGGAAGCGACTTTGACGTTTGGAATACGTCTACCAGTGGTGAGTTTTCGCTGCGCTCGAATCTTCGAGGGGCGCTGTGTGCAGTTGGGCAGGAATACGGATTACTAAAAAGGACGAGAGATGACTCCTCAGGAACAGGATATGATCGGCGGTCTGATCGACCGGGTGCAGAAGACGCAGCTTGCCGAGAAAGATATGGACGCAGAGCAGATGTTGCAGCAGGGTCTGGGTGCGAATCCTGACTCGCTCTACATTCTGGCGCAGACGGTGCTGGTGCAGAAGTACGCGCTGGAGCAGGCACAGGCGCAGTTGACCCAGGCGAAGGCGCAGATCGAGCAGATGCAGCAGCATCCTGAGCCGAAGCATGCGACTAGCTTTTTGGGCAGTCTGCTAGGGCGGAACGATGCGCCTGCTCCGCCTCCTCCACCACCACCGCAGGCGTATCCTCCGCAGGGACAGGCTTATCCGCCGTATGCTCCGGTTGGTGGCGTGTATGGTGCTCCGCAGTATGGTGCTCCTCAGTACGGCGCGCCGATGGGCATGGGCGGCGGCGGATTTTTTCAGGGTGCGTTGCAGACTGCGGCAGGAGTGGCTGCGGGTGCGCTTGCGTTCGAGGGTGTTGAGTCGCTGATGCATGGGTTCGGCCACGCTGCTGGATATGGCAGCGAGGGACTTGGCGGATTTGGCGGCGGAGCAGGTGGTGGGCAGCGGCCGGAGGAGGTTATCAACAACTACTACGGCGATGACAAGGGAGACCGCGGCGGGCACGATGTCTCCTCCGATGAGAAGACGTTGGGGCAGCAGGAGGATCGCGAGTTCGGGTCTAAAGGGTCCGAGGGATCGAACTTTTCCGGCGATTCAGCGAGCTCGAAGGATGACGTTGATTCGCTGTACGGCGCAGATGGGTCGGACTCGATCGACGATGAGACCTTCGATTCGGACACTACAGATGACGCTTCCTTCGACGATAGCGGAAGCGACTTTGGCGATGATGGCTCGGGCGGCGGCAACGACGATAGCATTGCCTGATCCTGCACGATGTTTTATTGGATGAATGGTTGCGAACGAGGTCTGCGGGATGCGGACCTCTTTTGCTTGCTAGATGACGCGGAGGACGACGATGGTCTCGTCGTCGAAGTGATCGGTGCCGGATTGAAAGTCGGTGACAGCCTGGAGGATGGTGTCGACCGTCGACTTTGCGGTGGGACGGTTCTGGGTCTCGAGGAGATGAATGAGCCGCTCGTCGCCGAACATCTCATCGGTGGCGTTGATGGCGTCGACGATGCCGTCGGAGAAGAAGACGATGAGGTCGCCGGGGCGGGTGGATAGGGTGAACTCCTCGTACTCGGCGTTGGGGAAGAGGCCGAGCGGGAAGCCTTCGGCCTTGATGGTGCGGACGGTGGGAGCCTTGCTGGGATCGGAGCTGGCGGCGACGAAGAGCGGCTGGACGGAGCCGGCGTTGGCGATCTGGAGGGTCTGGTTGTTGTCGTCCCACACTGCCATCAACATAGTCACGTACTGCGAGTCGAGCTTGCGCTGCTGGAGCTGGTCGTTGAGCGCGGCGAGCATCTCCGAGGGAGAGAGATGCTGCGGCGCGAGCGAGCGCAGGATGCCGCTGACCAGTGCGGCGTAGAGGGCGGCGGGGGCGGCCTTGCCGCTGACGTCTCCGACAGCGATGGCGGTGCGGCCGGGGCCGTAGTCGAGGAAGTCGTAGACGTCTCCGCCGATGGAGCGCGCGGCGACGAACTGGGAGGCGATCTCGGCGTGTTCGAGGATCGGCGGGTTGGCCGGCATGAGGCGAAGCTGGACCTGGCGGGCCATGTCGAGGTCGCGCTCCATACGCTGCTCTTCCTCGTGGATGCGCTGGTAGAGCCGGGCGTTGGCGATGCTGATGGCGACCTGCGAGGCGAGGGTAGAGAGGGTGCGCTGGTGGTCTTCGTTGTAGTAGTTGACGCGGGTGTGTTCGAGGTCGAGGACGCCGATGACCTCGCTCTTGTAGACCAGTGGGATGGCCAGCTCGGAGCGGACTTCGGGATTGGCTTCGACGTAGCGAGAGTCTTTGCGGACGTCGGGCGCGAGGATGGGTTCGCGCAGCTGGGCGGAGGTGCCGATGAGGCCTTCTCCGAGGGCGATGGTGCGTTCGCGGGTGACGCGTTCGCCGAAGCGCGAGGAGAAGCGGTGCTCGAAGAGCTGGGTGCGCGGGTTCCACAGAAGGATGGTGAACATGTGGAAGTCGATGACGCGCTTGAGCAACTGGCCGATGCGTTCGAGGAGGTCGTCGGGATCGAGGATGCTGGTGATCTCGCGGGAGATGTCGTTGAGGACGCCAAGGGTCTGGGCCTGGCGGGAGACGCGGGTGTAGAGGCGGGCGTTCTCGACGGCGATGGCCATGCGTGAGGCGACGAGTTCGAGCAGGCGCTGATGCTCGTGGGTGAAGTAGCCGATGGTCTCGGACTGGAGATCGAGGACGCCGATGACCTTGTTTTTGACGACGAGGGGAACGGCCAGTTCGGAGCGGACGTTGGGGTTGGCGTCGATGTAGTTCTCGTGCATGGTGACGTCTTCGACGAGTAGGGATTTGCGGAGGAGGGCGGCCTCGCCGGAGACACCGCGGCCAAGCTTGATGCGCATGCGCTCGATCTCGGAGGTGTGGCCGATCTGGAAGCGCATGCGGAGGTCCTGGGAGCGGTCGTTGATCAGGAGAATGGCGAAGATCTTGTAGTCGATGACGGCGCGGACGAGATCGGCGACACGGTGCATCAGGGTGTTGAGGTCGAGGGTGGAGTTGAGGGCGTCGGCGAGGCGGTGGAGGAACTCGACCTGGAGGGGCTCGACGCGGATCCTGGGGTCTGCGGCGTGAGGATGAAAGAGGCCAGCCGCGGGTGGTCGATAGTCTCCCTCAAAGGGATGTTCCGGCTGGATCATGCCGGGTTCGGCGGGCGGGTCGGTTGGCGGTTTGGTGGGGGGAGGCATTCGGCTGCGTTGATATTACCGGGTGGGTCGAGGTTTTGGGGAGTGTTTCGTAAGAGCACGGCGCATGAGGCGAACGAGGGCGTGGAAAAGCGAGTTCGCGGACGGATCGGATTGGATTGACCAGTCTGTGTGGGAGCAGCGTTGGAGTGTTTGGGTTAGTAGCCGGGTGCGGTGGTGGATGGTTCGGTGGCGTGGCCGGCCAGCTCGGCTACGATCTTGACGCTTGCGCTGGCTCCGATGCGTGAGGCTCCGGCGTGGAGCATGGTGGTGGCGTCGGCGAGGGAACGGATGCCGCCGGAGGCTTTGACGCCTGCGCGATGGCCGGCGACTCCGCGCAGCAGGCCGATGTCGTCGGCGGTGGCTCCGCCGGTGGAGAAGCCGGTGCTGGTCTTGAGGAAGTCCGCTCCTGCAGAGAGGGCGAGTTCGGAGGCGCGGAGTTTTTCTTCGAAGGTGAGGAGGCAGGTCTCGAGGATGACTTTGACGATGGCGCCTTCGGCATGGGCGAGCTGGACGACGCCGTGGATGTCCTGGCGGATGGCCTCGTAGTCGGCTGTCTGGCCGGACTTCAGCAGGCCGATGTTGAGCACCATGTCGATGTCGTGGGCGCCGTGCTTGAGCATGTGGGCGGTCTCTTCGCGTTTGGAGGCGGAGAGCGTAGCGCCCAAGGGGAAGCCTATGACGACGCCGACGGGGACGCCTGTGCCCTGGAGGGCGGCGGCGGCGAGCGAGACCCAGGTGGGGTTGACCATAGCGCAGGCGAAACGGTGCTCGGCGGCCTCATGGCAGAGCTGGAGGACCTGGTTGCGGGTCGCGTCGGGCTTCAGCAGGGTGTGGTCGAGGATCGCGGCGAGATTCTGCGGGGAGGAGAGGGTGTGGGCGGCGAATGCGGCGGCGTCGAAGTGCTCCGGGCCGTTGGGGAGTGGATCTGTGATCGACAGCGTGTTCAAAAGAGTGCTCCTTCGGCGAGGGAGGGTGTTCGCGCCGGGTTCTTTCTATCATACGAGCGTTACGGCTGGCTTATTGGATCGAGTCGTTGTGACTATTTCGACGTTTTTGAAAGTTGAGTTTGAGGTAGTTCGCGTATATGGCTGAAGTTGAAGTGCTTGTTCAACGCGTGTCGAGACGGTCTAAGAGTGGCAGCAGATTCATTTGCAGCCGGATGCAGGCTGTGGAAGGGATGCCTCAGGCGTTTTGCGGGACGCGCACAGACTTTTGAGCCGTCTGCCAGGCGAGAGCCATGTCGTCGCGGAGAAAGTTCTGCAGTTGTTCGCCGGACTCCTTGTCGCGTGCCCGCAGGATGGCGCTGGGGTGAATGGTCGCCACGACCTGGCTGGCGTAGGGGCTTTCGAGCACCTTGCCGTGGTCGCGCATGAGGCCGAAGGTGCCGCCGAGCAGCGACTTGGAAGCAGACGCACCCAGGCAGAGGATGACGCGGGGCCGGACGGCGTCGATCTCGGCGAGCAGCCACGGACGGCAGGCGGTGATCTCGCTCATGCGCGGGTTCTGGTGGAGGCGCAGCTTGCCGCGCTGGACGAACTTGAAGTGCTTCACGGCGTTGGTGACGAAGACCTTGGTGCGGTCGATGCCGAGCTCCTCGAAGATGCTGTCGAGCAGCTTTCCTGCAGGTCCAACGAAGGGTTTGCCCTGCAGGTCCTCTTGATCGCCGGGCTGCTCGCCTACGAGCATGAGCGTCGCCTTGGATGCACCGGTGCCAGGGACGACTTGCGTCGCGTGGAGGTACAGATCGCAGCCTTTGCAGGAGGGAAGCGCGGCCCGCAGCACGGGGAGTGTGTGTTCGGGTGGGACGAAGGGTTGGGCAGAGGACTTCTGTTGCTGGCTGGTGACCATGGCGGTGACTCGGGTCTGTGATTTTGTGATGAGTTCGGGCAGCAGGGAGATCTCGGGAAGATTCTTCCAGTAACGGACAGGCATCTCGCTGCGCATCATATCCGGATTGAGGCGTGCGGGGTTGTAGATGCTGGCGTAGTAGGAGCGCCAGAGGTCTTCGAGTTCGTCTTCGGCTGGAGCGGACTCGCGGGGAAGGCCGGGGGCGAAGGTGAGCTGTTTGGCGGTCGGATCCCAGGAGACGGAGGCGTCCGGGGTGAGGATGCTCCAGCGCATGATGCTGAAGCGCTCGGCGAAGAAGGGTGCGGCGAGGGGAAGGATGCGGTGGTCGGGTTGATACCACGCGATGAAATGCTCGCAGTCGTCTATGGTGGCGTCGTTGGTGGAATTCGGCTCGCAGGGCTCGAGGTCGGTCTTGACGGTGCCGAAGGGTGTCGTGGTCTCGAGGACGAGGTGATGCGTGGGCGGATCGGTCTGGATGGGGACGAGCTCGTCGATTACGACGGGACGTTCGCTGAGGATGGGAGAGTGGGGCTGGTCGAGCACCTTGCGGAAGCGCACGAAGGCGTGCATCTTGTGAAGGTCGCGCTGGACTTGCGACTCGAGGCGAAGAAGCTCGGAGATGTCAGGATCCGTCTCGATCTTGAGTAGATTGCGGCTCATCTGAAGGCGGTAGAGGACGCGATAGAGGAGGTTCCAGCGTTGCGGGTCGCGGTGGACGGCGGCGAACTTCGCGGTCTCGAGGAAGGCGCGAGAGGTATGGGGATCGGAGATTGGCTCGCCGGTGGGAAGCTCGGATGACTCTAGCGTTAGCTCCAGCGTGTTTGGAGCGGTGGCATCCTGGAGGTCGAGGTCTTCGGGGCGATAGCCGGCGTGAAGGGCCTCGCGAGCGGCTTCACGCCAGGCATCGAAGTCGGGTTCGAGGAGGATGCGTTTCATCTAGAGTGAGCCGGTAAGCGCGCTGATGGGGGCGAAGAGGTCAAGTTGTGTGTTGGACGCTGACGCAGTGGCGGGAGTTGTGAGCGACGGAAGATGATCGCCCGTGATGAGGTAGGGAAGTACGCTCTTGGTGCGGACGTGAAGCTTTCGCAAATCTTCGAGCAGAAGGCGGTGGTACCTGCGGATGCTGAGGATGCGTTCGACGTTCTGGTAGCCGATGCCGGGGACGCGCAGGAGCGATTCGCGTGGCGCGGCGTTGACGTCGACGGGGAAGAACTCCGGGTGTGCTTCGGCCCAGGTGGTCTTAGGGTCCTGCGTGAGCGAGAGGTCGGGTGCATCGTCGCTGGTGAGCTCGTCTGCACGGAAGCCGTAGTAGCGCATGAGCCAGTCCGACTGGTAGAGCCGGTGCTCGCGCATCATCGGCGAGGCCTTTAGTGGAAGGCGTGCGTCGGCGGCAGGGTAGGGGCTGAAGCCGGTGTAGTAGATGCGTCGAAGTTTGTACTGGCCGTAGAGATGGGTGGCGGTTGAGAGGATCTGGCGGTCGCTCGCTGGAGTTGCTCCAACGACCATCTGGGTGGACTGGCCGGCTGCGGCGAACTTAGGGGCTGTGCGAGTCTTGCGACGATCTTCGTCGGCTTCGTCCTTGCGCACGGCAATCTGGCTCATAGTCGATTCGATGATGGCTGACTTCTTCTCCGGGGCAAGCTGGACGAGGTCCTGCTGGGTGGGAAGCTCGATGTTAGCGCTGAGGCGGTCGGCGTAGAGGCCGGCTTCCTTGATGAGCAGTTCGCTTGCACCTGGGATGGCTTTGAGGTGAATGTAGCCGCCGAAGTGGTGGACGGTGCGCAGCGTCTTGGCGACCCGGATGAGCTGCTCCATGGTGTAGTCCGGCGACTGGATGATGCCGGACGAGAGGAACAGGCCCTCGATGTAGTTGCGCTTGTAGAAGTCGAGCGTTAGGTTGGCGACCTCTTCCGGAGTGAAGCGTGCGCGCTGGATGTCGGAGGAGACGCGATTCACGCAGAAGACGCAGTCGTAGGTGCAGAAGTTCGTGAGCAGGATCTTGAGCAGGGAGACGCAGCGTCCGTCGGGCGTGTAGCTGTGGCAGATCCCCATGCCGTCGGAGTGGCCGATGCCCTGGCCGTTGCCGCTGCGCTTTGCGCCGGAGGAGGCGCAGGACGCGTCGTACTTGGCGGCGTCGGCGAGGATCTCGAGTTTTTGCTGGACGTTCATGCTTAAGTTGAGTGAGTCGTCTTCTTGTCTGTAAGTAAGATGCGTTGATTGTAGCGAAGAAAAGGTGAAAGCAAAACTGCGGAGTTTGGGTCGATTTCAGCGGGTGAACATCTATCTGATATGAGCGTAGATGTGATGAAAGGGAAGTTGCGGCTGTCGGTGTTGGATCAGTCTCCGGTGCCGGAGGGCAGTACGCCGGGCCAGGCTTTGCAGAACTCGATTGAGCTGGCGCGGCTGGTGGATCGGCTTGGCTACAACCGGTTTTGGATGTCGGAGCACCATGCGATGGATACGCTGGCGTGTACGGCGCCGGAGGTGATGCTGGCCAGGATTGGCGCTGAGACAAAGCGGATTCGGATCGGATCGGGTGGGATCATGCTGCCGCACTACACCTCGCTGAAGGTGGCGGAGTGCTTTCGCATGCTGCATGCGCTCTATCCGGGGCGGGTGGATCTCGGGATCGGACGTGCGCCCGGCGGTGGGCCGATTGAGGCGCTGGCGTTGAAGCGCGATCGTAAGACGAAGATGATCGACGACTTTCCTGAACAGGTAAGCGAGCTGCTGGCGTTCCTCGGACACGAGTTTCCGGTAGGACATCCGTTTGAGAAGATCAAGGTCTCGCCCGAGATGCCGGGCGCGCCGGATGTGTGGATGCTGGGGTCGAGCATGTGGAGCTCGGCGGCGGCGGTGGAGTTTGGTCTGCCGTATTCGTTCGCGCACTTCTTCAGCCCGGTACATACGCGCGCTGCAATCGAGACCTATCGCCGCAGCTTCCGAGGCGGTGCTTATCGCAGTGAGGCGGAGGCTACAGTGGCGGTCGGCGTGGTGTGCGCGGAGACCGATGAAGAGGCGGAGTTCCTCTTCTCCAGCGTGCGTCTGTTGCAGCGGCGCATTCGACAGGGAGACCGGCGGCCGGTGGCGTCGCCTGAGAGCGCAACGCGGGAGTTGAAGCTGCTCGGCGATGTGCAGATGGAAGAGGGTGAGTGGCCGCGCTACTTCGTTGGCACTCCGGCGAAGGTGAAGGCGGAGTTAGAGCAGATGGCCAACGAGCTTGAAATCAAAGAGCTGATTGTCAATTCAATTGTGTGGGAGCAGTCCAAGCGGCTCCGGAGCTACGAGCTGCTTGCAGATGCGTTCGAGCTTGGTACCTACTGAGCACTCAAGCTGAAGTCTGTGGCAGAAAACAGGTTTGATGCTAAAGTTTTGCGTGAGGAGCGATGCGATGAATCCAGCACCGGGGAGCATCGATCAGCATCAGGCGCAGCTAACGGTACATCTGGCCGAGTACTCCGCACTGCGCAGCGAGATTACGAACTTTCAGTCGATCGAGCATCAGTCGCTCTCCTTCGCCATCGCGGCGATCACCGGGTTGATTGCTCTCATCGTCACAGCACAGCTGGGCAAAGATCCTATCGCGATCCATGCTTATATGGAGCGCCCCGAGATTCTTCTGGCGGGGCCACCGTTTCTCTTGCTGGGATTCTTATTTGCCTATGCGCAGATCCGCATCATCCAGGTTGCGAGCTATCTGCACCAGGATCTCTGCCCAAAGATTGCGAAGTTGAGCGGTGGCCAGACGATGGGATGGGAGTCGCATCGCCGCAAGAAGATGTGGCGTGGAGCCCATCTCTGCGCCGAACTCTTCTCCGGCTCGCGCTGGCTGCTCTTCGTCTGGCCGATTGTGCCGCTCTTTCGGGACGCGGCATGGAAGCAGACGCTCTACCCGACGACGCAATGGATCCTTCCCGCTGAACAGGCGGCGTTCGTCGCGTTATGCGTGCTGGGATTTTATTGCTGGCTGTGGCTGCCGCGCCGTGTGGTCTCGTAGTTCCATCGCACAGGCTGCGGCACGAGTTCAGTGGCCGGCGACCTCAGCAGGGAAGATGCGGATGTCGTCCACGCCGCGGTAGCGTTCTGCGTAGTCCATGCCGTAGCCGATGACGAACTGGTTGGGAATCTTGAAGGCTACATAGTCGGCCTCGATAGGAACGAGGCGGCGTTCGGGCTTGTCGAGGCAGGTTGCGATCTTCAACGATGCGGGCTTGTGCTGAAGCATGAGGCCGCGCAGATAGCTGAGCGTAAGGCCGGTGTCGAGGATGTCTTCGACGAGGATTACGTGCTTGCCCTCGATGGGATTGTCGATGTCCTTGATGAGCTTCACCGCTCCGGAGGAGACCTGAGCGCGGCCGTAGCTGGAGACGGCGACGAAGTCGAAGGTGTTGTCCACTTCAATCGCGCGGGCGAGGTCGGCGAGAAAGATCGCCGCGCCTTTGAGGACGCCGATCAGCACGATGGACTTGCCTTGATAGTCGGCCGTGATCTGCGCTCCGATCTCGCGGGTGCGGTCGGCGATCTGTTGCCGGGTGAAGAGAATCTCCATGGTGGAGGCGGGCGGAAAGACGGGCGTGCTGGAGGGCGGCGTACTTGAGGACATAAACGACAGCGTAGCGCGAATAGGGGGCTGAGGGAAAGGTCGCTATACTTTAAAAGAGCGAGGACTATGTTTCCCTATATCGATTTTGGCCCGGTTCACCTGGGTACGTTTGGATTATTGCTTTGGCTGGCTGCGGTTGCGGCAACGGTGGCGCTGCATAGGAACTTTGTGCGCAACGGCGTGGACGCGGATGCGCTGAGCGTGGTGGCATTTGTGGTGATCGCAGGCGTGCTCGGGGCGAAGACTTGGCACGAGCTTCAGAATCCTGCGGATATGTTTTATGCTCTGAAGCATATCGGAGCTCCGGGCTGGCATCGTCCGCTCGCGGTGGCGATGGACTTTCTGCACTGGTTCCAAGCGGGGTTTGCATGGTTTGGCGGCATGCTCGCCGGTATTGCGATGCTGATGTGGCAGGGACGTCAGGCGCGGCCGGGCGGTTTGACGGGATGGCGCGCCGCGGTGAGAATGCTGGATCTCGCGGCTCCGGCGGCGGCTATCGGCTACGGCGTCGGACGGATTGGCTGCCTGACCTCGGGCGATGGAGACTACGGCATCAACACCACCCTGCCTTGGGGCGTCCACATGGCGAAGAACGCGCTTGTGCCGCCGACTCCGCCTGACGCTCTGGTGCAGCCCACGCCTGTGTATGAACTGCTGTTCTCCCTCGCGCTGGCGTGGCTGTTGTGGAGGCTCGGGCGCAAGTCGCGACCGCTCGGATGGCTGACCGGACTCTACCTTGTACTGAGCGGCTTAGGGCGATTTCTGGTGGAGTTCGTACGAATCAACCCACGGCTCTACTGGGGTATGAGCAACGCGCAGGTCGCGGCGCTGGGATCCATCGTGGTCGGTTTGCTTGTGATGGTGGTGACGCGGAAGGGAACTGTAGTCTCGGCGCCGGTGGGGGTGAGTTCGTAGAGGAGACTCTGCGAACTCACCGATAGATTTCTGACGGATGTTATGGACGGTCGCGCGCCATCTCTTCGCGGATGGGCGGCTGCGGCGCGGAGAAGAAGGCCGTTGAGATGAGGCCGCCAATAACGGCGCCGAGGATCGGTGCGACCCAGAAGAGCCAGAGTTGACTTAGTGCCCATCCGCCGACGAAGATCGCGGGGCCTGTGCTGCGGGCCGGGTTAACCGAGGTGTTCGTGACCGGAATGCTGATGAGGTGAATTAGCGTAAGGCAGAGTCCGATTGCGATAGGGGCAAAGCCTTTGGGAGCGCGCTCGTCGGTGGAACCGAGGATCACCAGAAGGAAGAAGGCAGTGAGAACGACCTCGGCCACGAAGCAGGCCAGCAGAGAGTAGTCACCTGGAGAGTGGTCGGCGTAGCCGTTCGACGCGAATCCGCCCGCGAGTGAAAATCCAGGCTTGCCGCTGGCGATCATATAGAGAACACCCGATCCGGCGATGGCTCCCAGAACCTGCGCGATGATATAGGGCAGAAGCTCGGAGGCGGGAAAGCGCTTGGCCGTGAAGAGGCCGATGGAGACAGCCGGGTTGAGATGGCAGCCAGAGACGTGGCCGATTGCAAATGCCATGGTGAGGACGGTAAGTCCGAAGGCCAGGGCGACGCCCACAAAGCCAATGCCAAGGCCAGGGAACGCCGCTGCGAGGACGGCGCTGCCGCAGCCGCCGAAGACCAGCCAGAACGTGCCGAAGAACTCAGCGGTAACGCGTTTCGAAAGATGCATGTGTGATTACCTGCGCTTTCCCATGAATTATTTTCGCTAATGGAGAAGAAAGACTGGAGTGCGAGAGCCCGTGCATCTGGTGTAATTGGCGACAGGCGACCGAAGAAGCTGAACGTTACGCCGCGCTTCGATGGCCGCAAAGACGGTGATTTTGCGTAGCGGAATCGTAGCACGGCACATCGCGCCTGCGCGTGAAATCTTAGCCATCTGAATTGAAAGGGAAGGATTTACAGGCGTTTCAGGTATGCCTTCGCGGCTTCGAGCTCGGGAAAGAGACGCTCCTCGGCTTGAAACTCGCGGGAGTGGACGCATCGGCGCCCGGCCTTCACACGGACGGGATGCTTGAGGTGCAGCATCTCGTGGTACAGCAGATACTCGATGGCGCAGCGTGGCGTGTCCGGCCGATCGAAGACGCGGCTGACGACGATGGTGTTGTGCGCCGCGTCATAGTGGCCCAGCATGCGGCGTGCGTGGTGCGCGCTCCAGGTCAGCGTCGGGCGTCCGAGCAGGCCGTTAAAAAAGCGTGTGTTCAAGGCCTCGAAGACCTCGTTCAGGTCGTAGTGATGACCAGTCGGCGTGGAGAGACGCTTGCGCCCACGCGTCTGACGAATGTGCTCGGCCTGGCGGGAGACGGCCTCTGAGGAGACGTGTCGACGATAGCGGTCCGCATGGGTGGGCGAGATTGGCTTCTTATAAAGCTTTGCCAGCAGGATATGAGCGATCGCGTGATGCACAGTCTCAGGCGCCGGTTCTAGCAGATCCGACAGACGGACGTGCAGCCTGCCCTCGCGCAGTCGAATGGTCGTGTTCAGGGAGGTGAATCGGCGAAAGCGAATGTCAAGCGGAGGGATGGGCGCACGAGGCCGCAGCTCGCGGTACTCCTCCTCGAAGATGGCGATGAGCGATGTGGGTGCGGGCAACTTCGCTGCTCGGGGTTTCCTGACTACAAGCGGACGACGAGGCGCGGCGACGGGCGCGGGTACGTGGTCGAAGAGGGTCGGATGCTGCTGGGCCGGCGAAAACAGCTGCAAAAATTTGCGCAGGGGTGAGGCGCCGGGATGTTTCGGTGTACTCAGGGTAAGGATCCTGAATAGATTTTATAAGACAGCAGCCTGTGGACAGGTGTGTCGGCAGGTACGCCTGCGCTATCCGCAGTAGACGAGCGATAACAATTGGCCGTTAGGGGCGAGGTATCTCGATAGGTCCGTTCTTATTTGGAGGAGCTTCCTTCGCAGGCGGATGCGCGGTGAACCACGCCTTCTGATCCGCGATCATCTGCGTCGCCTGCTCGTGCAGATCGCGCACCGCTTCCAGAGCCAGGCGGCGGGAGACGGCGTAGGCTTCGTCGTCTGGCGGCGACTTCAGGTTGGAGGCCCAGCGTTCCGTGGCGTCCACCAGCTTCGGCAGCGACTTGCGGATATCGCTGTGTCGCGGACCATAGTCGTCGAGATTGTCGTTCAGCTCGTCTGCGATGGAGGTGAACTGCTCCAGCAGATCGTGGGTGTCCTCCTCACGCCCCGGCTTGCGCGGATGAGCGAAAAGGTCCTGGATGGTCTTGTTCCGCGTATCCAGCAGTTTGATGAAGAGCAACACACGATCATTCGGGACATAGGCGGACTCGCGAAGCTGCTCCACCTCGCCCTCGGAGAGAGCGTTATCGGCCCTCTGGGCATGGGCAGTTAGTGCGAGACCGAACAGAAGAAGTCCAAGCGAAAGATGACGAAGCATGGGTGACACAACCGAACTCTGGCTAAGTGTATGCGAAGGCAGACCGACGCGGAACCCCGAGCTTCTTTGTCCGGGCCGCTTGCTGGTCAGGAAGGGAAGGCTCAGTGCCGAAAGACCTGCGCCAGAAGCTCGTCGTGGACCTGATCGAGTTGCTTCAGGGTAAGCTGCAGCGTCGCACGGTCTTCGCTGGAGGCCTGATGCAGATACTCGTTCAACCGGTACGTTGTGTGGTGCATCAGCAGCTCGGCATTCTTCAGGCGCTTGGTGTTGCTGGCCAGGTCCATATGGATAAGCTGCGCATACGCGTTCACCTTCTTGAGCGTGGCGCTGGCCTGATCGATGTCACCGTCGCGCATCTGCTTGCCCGCAATCTCCGTCATCACATGGACGAGTTCGGTATAGAGGAAGCACTGATCGCGTGGATTGGCTTGCTGGGCGCGGAGTTCCAGTTGGCTGAGCGCACTGGCGTCGGGCAGGGATTCGTCGATGGAGTTGGCGGAAGCGGAGACAGGCAGAACCAGTGGCAGGAGCAGAACAGCGATGAGGCGAAGTGTAGACTTCATAACGCACCTCGATGGGAGCGCTTGCCTACTTCATGTGATCGAGGGTGATGAGGCGGTGGCGGGCCTCCCACTCCTCGTCCGGAAACTGGCCGTTCGCCACGGAGAGGAACTGTTTGTACAGGTCGGCCGCCTGTTTGGTGTGGTGGAGCTTATCGTGCGCAGTTGCTGCAAGAAAGAGCGAACTCGGTGAATTGGCCTGTACTGTAGCACGAATATCCAGCGCTTGCAAGGTAGTTTGCGGATCGTTGTTTGCCGAGGCCGCAAAAGCGAGCCGGCTGGCTGCGTCGCCGAGGCTCTCTTTGGTTGGAAACTCAGACGGTTGGGCGACCGCGCGTTTGAGCAGGGACTCCGCTGCGGCGTAGTTTTTCAGGTGGATCTGCACATCGGCGCTGTCGTCGAGCAGCGTGGGGTCGTGCGGCACGGTGGCCACCAGCGAGGCGTAGAGGGGAGCGGCTTTATCGTACTGCTGGCTATGGCTATAGAGACGGGCCAGCAGCCGGGTGAGAGTCGGGTCGCCGGGGTGAGAGGCATGCAGTTTTTCAACGATCGGCAGAGCCTGTTCGGTCTTGTTCTCCTGCTCGTACAGGCTGGCAAGCTGGGCGTTGAGGGTCGGATTGCCGGGATCTTTCGCAAGGGCCTCGGTAAGAAGTGGTTCTACCTCATCGGTCTTTTTCTGTGTCAATAGAACGTGCGCGAGCGCCGAGATCGCGTCCTGATTGTGCGGATCGGCGGCCAGCAGGCGGCGGTAGGCGGCTTCGGCGGAGGCGGGGTCGCCGGAGGCCTCGGCAAGCTCGCCGGAGAAGAGAATGTCGTCAGGGGTCTCGGGCGAGATCTTCATCGCGGAGAGAAGCTCGTCACTGGCGACCGCAGGATTTGCGCTCTCGTCCAAGCGTGCGAGCGCCCGGTAGGCACGGGCCTTCAAAAGCTGGTTGTCCGTGTTGAGGGTGACTGCTTTAGCCAGTTCGGCGTGGGCACCGGCCTGGTTTCCTGTGCGTGCCATCAAAAGGCCAAGGGCGAGGTGAGGATCAAAGTATGTAGCGTCGGCAGCAATTGCGCGGTTATAAGTCGCCTCGGCCGCGGAGGTCTGGTCGAGCGCCTCCTGCGCAAAGCCAAGGTCGTAGAGCAGCCGCGCATCGTTCGGACTCTTCTCTGCGAGCGGCGTAAGCAGCTTCAACGCGGTGGCGAAGTCTTGTTTATCGAGAGCGTCACTGGCTTCGGCCCGGGCAGGGTCCTGCGGTTGAGCCTGTGGCTGCGCGGTCGTGTCGGTAGTACCTGCAGGCAGCTGGGCGTGCACTGCGGAAGAAACAAGAAAAATGAGCACCGGGAAACAGATGCTGAGCAAAGTAACTTTGAGGCGGCTTCTGTATAGAGAGCGATCCTGTTGCACAGAGCGAGAGAAAGGGAATCGAGACAAGGAGTGCGGTGTAGCAGACGTCATGCGGTGACCTGAAGTTCGCGTTCTTTGTATGCAGGCAAATTGAGGACAGGTGCGAGCCAGTGGCCGGTGTGGCTGGCGGGGTTGGCAGCAATCTCCTCCGGCGTCCCGGTGGCGACGATCTGCCCACCGCCCGAACCGCCCTCTGGTCCCATGTCGATGACCCAGTCAGCAGATTTAATGACATCGAGATTGTGTTCGATCACAAGCAACGACCCGCCACCTTCGATCAGCTTACGGAACGCCGCCAGCAACTTGGCCACGTCATCGAAGTGCAAGCCGGTGGTGGGCTCGTCGAGTATGTACAGCGTGCGGCTGCGTGCTTTCGCCGCAGCATCGTTGTTCGCCGAACGATTAGTGACCGAACGCGCTGTGGCAAGATGAGAGGCAAGTTTGACCCGCTGCGCTTCACCACCGGAGAGCGTCGTGGCCGACTGTCCCAGGCGCACATACCCCAGGCCAACCTCGTCGAGCACATACAGCTTATCCACGATCTTCGGATGACCGGCGAAGTAGACCAGCGCCTCCTTCACCGTCATGTTCAAGACGTCGTGAATGTTCTTGCCCTTGTACCGGATATCGAGGATCGCAGATTTGTAACGCGTACCGTTGCACTCTTCGCAAGGCAGTTCGATATCGGCAAGGAACTGCATCTCCACAGTGACCGTGCCATCGCCTTCGCAGACATCGCAGCGTCCGCCCGGCACATTGAAGGAAAAGTGGCCCGGCCCGAAGCCGCGTCGTTTCGCGTCAGGCTGCGCCGCAAAGAGAGCGCGAATGTCGTCGAAGGCCTTGATATATGTCACCGGATTCGAACGAGGCGTGCGCCCGATCGGCGACTGATCGACGAGTACGACGTCGTTGAGGTGCTGTGTCCCCGTCAGCTCACGATAGAGATGCGTCGGATCACCCGAACCCTCCGTCTGACCCAGCGCCTGCATCAGCGCCCGATAAAGTACCTGATGGACGATGGTAGATTTTCCCGAACCGCTGACGCCCGTCACGCAGCAGAGCAGGCCAAGCGGGATATCGAGATCGACGCCGCGCAGGTTATGAATGCGTGCGCCTGTCAGCTTCAGGTGCTCGCGGCCAGGCTCACGCCGATGCTTCGGGATAGGAATGGTTGCGCGCCCGGAGAGATACTTTCCTGTAATCGAGTTTGGATTCGCAGTGACCTCGGCAACCGTACCGGAGGCTAGCAGTTGGCCGCCTAGCTCCCCCGCACCCGGACCAAGATCGAGCAGGTAATCCGCGGCTCGAATAACATCCGGATCATGCTCGACGACAAGGATGGTATTCCCGAGGTCCCGAAGATCCTTCATGATGCCGATTAGTTTCGCGGTGTCGCGCGTATGTAGCCCGATGCTCGGCTCGTCCAGAACATACAGCGCTCCAACCAGCCGCGAGCCCAGCGATGTCGCCAACTGAATACGCTGCGCCTCACCACCCGATAGCGTCGAACTCAGACGATCGAGCGTGAGATAGTCCAGGCCTACCTGATGAAGGAAGTGAATCCGCTGGCGAACCTCTTCCAGAATCTTTCCCGCCACTTCCAACTGCGCCGGTGATAGTTGCAAATTGTCGAAGAAATTCTGCGCCGCCGTGATCGTGAAGGCGGATGTCTCGCAGATATTCTGATTATTGATCAGGACCGCACGTGCTTCGGCGCGCAGCCGTTGCCCCCGGCAGTCAGGACACATCGCATAGCCACGATACTTCGACAGAAAGACGCGCACATGCAGCTTGTACTTCTTGCGATCGAGCGCAGCAAAGAATCCGCGAATCCCCGGAAAGCTGCCCTTGCCGTCTTCGATGAACCGCTGCTGCTCCACGCTCAGGTCGTACCACGGGATATCCGTAGGGACACCGGCAGCCTTCGCCGCGCGCATCATCTCGCCGTGATGCGGGCGGTACTTCGTCGTCGTCCACGGAGCGACCGCACCCTCGGACAGCGTCTTCGACTTATCCGGAATGATCAAGTTCGGATCGAAGTCAATCGTGTTTCCAAAACCCTGGCAACGCGGGCATGCGCCGTACGGATTGTTGAACGAGAAGAGACGAGGTTCAGGCTCGCGATAGGCGCGATGGCACGTCGTACACTCAAACGCCGCCGAGAATCTCAGGCGCTGCGGTTCGCCATCGTCCTCCCGTGGAACCGTATGAAACTGCACCTCGCCGGACTCGCGATATCCCGTTTCAATCGCATCGACAACGCGGGCGCGAGATTCAGTACTGATCGCCAACCGGTCGATCAGCGCAAAGATCGGTTGCGTGAAGTCTAGTTCGAGCAGCGACTCAGGAGTCGAGAACTCAACGATCTTATCCGATTGATACAGCCTGTTATAGCCGCGGCGGCGCAGCTCGGTCAGCCGTTCTTTCAGCGAATCCGTCAGCGTAAGCGAGACATCAGGCGCAGCCTTGGCAACCTTCGCAGGCTTCTTCACCGCTGCTTTCTTTGGCTTTGCAGTCTCCTCTACCACCTCTGTCGCCGCCTGCTGCATCGGCTCCAGCTTTACCTCAGCGCGAACGATAGGGAAGAGCGCGTACGTACGTGTGTCTTCGGGCAGCGCAAAGAGAGTCGTAACGATCTCGTCCACCGTGTCATGTTTCACGATGCCGCCGCAATGCAGGCAGGTCACCGTGCCGCAGCGCGCATACAGCAGGCGCAGATAGTCGTAGATCTCTGTCGCAGTCGCAACCGTCGAGCGCGGATTGCGCGTCTGGTTCTTCTGCTTGATCGCAATCGCCGGTGCAAGTCCGTCCATGTGATCGACGTCAGGCTTCTCGATGCGCTCCAGAAACTGACGCGCATACGCGGAGAGCGATTCGACGTAGCGCCGCTGACCCTCAGCGTAGACGGTATCGAAGGCGAGCGACGACTTTCCCGATCCACTGACGCCAGAGACGACAGTGAGTGCGTTGTGCGGAATGTCGACGTCGATACCCTTCAGGTTGTGGGTGCGGGCGCCGCGAATTGTGATCTGGTCAACCATAAGGGGAACTAGGAGTCTTGTGTCGCGGGTTGCGTGCGAAAGATTTCAATCAACAGGAGGCAGGCTCCGATGACGATACAGCTATCGGCTACGTTGAAGTCCGGCCAGTGATAGTGAACGATGTGGACCTCGAGAAAATCGATGACATACCGATACACGACGCGATCGTAGAGATTGCCGAAGGCACCGCCGAGAATCAAAGCGAAGGCGACAGAACTCACCGTCACCGCCCGCCCTGCGCGCCACAACATCACCAGCAGAATGAGAACGGCGATGATCGAAAATCCAATCAATATATTGCGCACGCTCTCAGGCGAGGCGGACTCGGCGAACATGCTGAACGCCGCGCCGGTATTATGCACATCGGTGATGCGAAAGACACCGGGGATGACAGTGTGGGCCTGCCCGTCGGGCAACTGCTGCGCAACGACATGTTTGGTAATGCGGTCAACAACAACCACCGCGGCTGCAATCGCAAGCAGGATGCCGCGCTGGTCGCGGACCTTAGGTTCGGACGGCGTGGAGGAAACTTCACGAATCTCGTTGTTCGTCGGCATCAGGCTTGCTGCTCCGTCGCGTGCGCGGTTGCAAGTGCGGTGTAGGGAGCGAAGCCGATCGCTTCGAGAGCATCGGAGCAGCGCAGGCACACGGTCGGATAATCTGCATCCTCACCCACATCTACGGTGAAGCGCCAGCAGCGTTCGCACTTCGCTCCCGCAGCGGGCTTTGCTTGCGCGTAAAAAGCGCCTCTGGCAACCTCGCCTTCAGTGACGGTCGCGTTCACGATCTCCACCTGGGCCACGCCGAGCAACTCCGGAAGGATGCTTGCATACCGCTCAAAGACCGGGTTGGGCTGCTCAGAGATGGAGTGCAGCCAGCCGAGCACAACCTGAACCTCCGACGGCTTGTTGCTCACCGTCTTCGCGGTCCGAGCCTCTTCCAGAACCTTGAGCACCTCATCGCGAAGCGCAAGAAGATGATCGAAGTCGTCTTCTAGCTCGCTCGTACTGACCGGAACGATATCGGTAATCTGCGGAAAGAGTGCAAGATGAACACTCGATTCGCGACCCTCGACCTGCGGAAGAAGTGGCCAAGCCTCATCCGCTGTAAAGCTGAGAATCGGCGCGATCAGACGCGTCAGTGCCTCGGCGATGTGCCACAGCGCTGTCTGCGCACTGCGACGTCCGGGATGATTCGGCGCAAAGGTGTATAACCTGTCCTTCAGAACATCGAGATACAACGCGCTGAGATCCGTATTCACGAACTCGTTGATGGCGTGATATGCGCGATGAAACTCGAACTTGTCATACGCTGCGCGAATCTTGCCTGTAAGTTCAGCGAGCCGAGCCAGAATGTACTGATCCAAAGGCTGCATCGCAGAGAATGCAACCGCGTCCGACGATGGATTGAAGTCATGCAGATTGCCCAGCAGAAAACGAAGCGTGTTGCGCAGCTTGCGATAGTTATCGCTCACACGCTGCATCAGGTTTTCGCTCGCGGCAACGTCCTCGCGGAAGTCGACCGAGGCGACCCACAGCCGGATGATCTCACCGCCCAGACGCTTCGCGACGTCCACCGGATCGACTCCATTGCCAAGCGACTTGGAGAAGGCGCGTCCGTATTCGTCGAGTGTCCATCCGGATGTCGCAACCATCTTGTAAGGAGCTTTGCCGCGCGCCGCAACCGACGTCAGCAGGGAAGAGTGGAACCACCCGCGATGCTGATCGCCGCCTTCGGTATATAGGTCCGCCGGGAACATCCCCTCCGGTTCGAGCACCGCATGCCAGCTCGCGCCCGACTCGAACCACACGTCGAGGATGTCCATCTCCTTGCGAAACTCTTTGTGCCCGCAGTTACTACAAGCGGTGCCTGCAGGCAACAGCGCAGATGCCTCGTGGATATACCATGCGTCGGCGCCCTCTTTTTTGAAGAGCTCGACGACACTCCTGTTCACGGCGGGATCGTTCAACGGCTGGCCGCACCCGTCGCACAAAAAGACCGCGATAGGAACGCCCCAGATGCGTTGACGCGAGATGCACCAGTCCGGCCGCGTGGCGATCATATTCGAGATGCGCTCTTCACCCCACGCAGGGTCCCACGTCACCTTCTTGATCTCGTCCAGCGCGCGCTGACGGAAGCTGACCTCGCTGCCATCTTCCGTAGTCATCGGCGTCTCCATGCCGATGAACCACTGCTCGGTAGCGCGCACGATCACAGGATTGTGGCAGCGCCAGCAGTGTGGGTACGAGTGCTCAAAGCTGGTTGCGCTTAGCAGTGCGCCGTGTTCGCGCAGTATCTCGATGATGACCGGGTTGGACTTGAAGACAGTCAGATCTTCATACGGCTGGGCCACCGCATCGGACGGCATCGCAAGCACACTTCCGGTGTTGCGCTGGCGTCCTGCGTTGTCGACATACTGCAGCTCAGGCAGCTTGTAGCGCTGTCCAGTGTAAAAGTCATCGACGCCGTGCGCAGGCGAGGTGTGGACAGCTCCCGTGCCTTGCTCCGCCGTGACGTAGTCCGCAGTGACGCCGAGGATGCTGCGATCCAGAAACGGATGCTTGAACGTCGCATGCTCCAGCTTACTGCCATGAAAGAGCGCAACAATATCGGCCTGTGACGCAGGCTCCGATGGATTCTTCGCGCTCATCAACCGGCAGTGTGCAACGACCGAAGACATCAGTGCCTGCGCAACGATGTAAGTTCCGCCTTCGCAAGCAATCGCGACGTACTCCATCAACGGATTGAAGGCGACGGCCTGCGACGCCGGGATGGTCCACGGAGTCGTCGTCCAGATGACGGTGTAGACATCTGTACGGCCAGCCAGCGGCGCATCGATCAGGCCAGGATCACTGGTGAGCGCATAGCGAACGTAGATGCTGGGGGAGTTGTGCTGCTCGTACTCCACCTCCGCCTCGGCCAGCGCGGTCCTGTCGTGGATGCACCAGTAGACCGGCTTCAGCCCCTTGTAGACGAATCCCTTCTCGAAGAACTCATAGAAGGTCTCTACGATCCCGGCCTCGTAGCTCAGGGACATCGTCAGGTAAGGATCGTTCCAGCGCCCGAACACCCCTATCCGCTCAAACTGAGTGCGCTGAAGATCGACATACTTCTGCGCATACTCCCGGCAGGCGCGGCGAACCGCGATGGGCTCCATCTCCAGCTTCTTACGCCCCAGCTGCTCGTCCACCTTGATCTCGATCGGCAGCCCGTGGCAGTCCCAGCCCGGAACATACGGAGCGTCGAAGCCCGCCATCGTCTTCGTCTTCACCACAAAGTCCTTGATGCACTTGTTCAGCGCATGCCCAAGGTGAATCGCCCCATTGGCATAGGGAGGGCCGTCGTGCAGAATGTACCTCGGAGAGCCGTCGCGTGCGGCGCGAATCTGGGCGTATAAATCCCGCTGCTGCCACGCCTCCAGGCGGGCGGGCTCGTTCAGCGGCAGATTCGCCTTCATCGGGAAGGTCGTCTGCGGCAAGTTTAGCGTGGACTTTAACGCCTTGGGCTCGGGATTGGATTTAGGTGCTTCCGACATTCGTTCCTCGTCATTCCTGATCAGCAGTGCAGTTTGCGCCAAACTTCTATTGTAGACGGCCTGGCAGCAGGAACAAACCGACCCGGAGGAGACATTCAGCCGGGAAGGTGCGTCCAATGGGAGAGGCACTGTAAAGTGAATGTTTGTAGAATGTCTGTAAAACTTTGTGCCGCTTCCCGCACAGGGTAAAATCCGGCGAAGACCGGAGCCGCAGGAATTACGTTTTGAGGCGGACGATCAGGAAGTGGGTGTGCGGTGGCTCCGGCCTGCCGCCACCGAGGCAAATCAGCTTATGGCGAATACAGTGTTGACACCACCACCGGAGATCGATCCCAACAGGCGCGGGCCAGACCTGCATCCAGCAGAGGCTCCAAACCTGAACGAGGAGACCGATGGCTCCATGTGGACCTCGCTCCTGGCCAACCTCAAGGACGCGTTCCGCAAGACCGACGACACCCCCCTGCAACTGGAGTCGAAGCCCGTCGACAACGACCTCCTCATCGAGGAAGACGGCGTCTTCGCCTCGCTCTGGGCCAGCGTCAAGGACGTCTTCTTCCCGGTAAAGCTTCCGCCGCTCGTCCTCGAGTCCACCCCGATCGCAGTCGTCGACCGGATGAAGACCAAGCAAAACCCCGTAGCGATCGGCTCAGCCATCGCCATCTACGGCCTGCTCATCCTCCTCATCGCCTTCCTCATCGCCAAAAAAGTCCAATTCGCCGCCCCGGTCAAAACCGTCCAGGTCACCGAACTCACCGTTCCCCCCACCGCTCCTCCCAAAGCTCAGGCCATGGGCGGCGGCGGCGGCCAGCGCGGACCAACCCCCGTCACCAAGGGAACCCCGCCGAAGTTCGCCGAACAACAGATTGTTCCCCCGAAGGCTCCTCCACTGGTTGAGCCCAAGATCAAGATCGATCCCACCCTCGAAGTCCAGCCGGACGTAAAGATGCCCAGCAGCCTGCCCCAGATCGGCATGGCCAACTCGCCCATCATCGGACCCGTCTCCGGCGGCGGCGGGCACGGCACGGGCCTTGGACCAGGCTCCGGCGCTGGCCTCGGACCAGGCTCCGGCGGCAACACCGGCGGCGGCCCAAGAAGAATCGGCGGTGGCGTCTCCGCTCCTCAGCTCATCTACTCGGTCGAGCCTGAGTTCTCCGAGGAGGCTCGTAAGGCAAAGGTCGCTGGAAACGTCCTCGTCAACCTCTGGGTCGATACCAACGGCCTTCCCAGCCACGTCCACGTCATCCGCGGAGTAGGCATGGGGCTGGACGAAAAGGCCGTCGAAGCCGTCAAACAGTACAAGTTCAAACCCGCGATGGAGAACGGCAAGCCGGTCCTCGTGGAGCTGAACGTCGAGGTCAACTTCCAGATATTCTAACCACTTCGTGGGGTGGACCGCGTCACGCAGTCCTCCCGTTGGTCGCCGAAAATCTTCCAGGCGACCAACGGGAGCCCCACCCAAAGGGGTATACAAGTCACGAAGTGACCGCCGCCCGCGCAGGGCGACCAGCCGTCAGGCTAAGCTGGCTGAAGAACCGTCAGCCGCTCCGCCCCACCCGACGTCCGAACCAGCCGTGAGTCCGGCGCAGCCCGCAGATTGAAGCGGTCCACATGCTGCTCCAGCGACACCGCCGTAGCCCTCAGAGCCTCTATCCCCGTCGCCGTCGTCGCCATTCCACTCAGGTTCTCGTGGCTCAGCGTATGAATCGCATCTAGGCTCGCACTCGACTGGTCCGCCGCAACCGTCTGCTGCGACGTCGCAATCGCAATCTGCGTAATCATCCTATCCACTCGCTCCGCCATGCCGATGATGCGCTCCAGAGCCTCGCCCGCCTGATTGGTCGTAATGACCCCCTGCTGGACGGTGCCCGTACCGCTCTCCATGCTTGCAATCGCGGTCAGCGTGCGGTCCTGAATCCCCTGAATCATGCTCGCAATCTCACCCGTAGCCTGCGCCGTGCTCTCCGCCAGCCTGCGAACCTCCCCAGCGACGACAGCAAACCCGCGTCCCTGATCCCCGGCCCGCGCCGCCTCAATCGCCGCATTCAAAGCCAGCAGATTCGTCTTGCGCGCAATCTCGTCGATCACCGTCACAATCTGGCTGATCTTCCGCGAATCCTCCCCCAGCAATCCAACCGTCGTCGACGTATCGCTCACCGCCGTCGCAATCGAGTGCATACTCCCCAGCACCTGCTTCACGATCGTTCCACCCTCACGCGCCGTCTCCGCAGCCCCGCGCGCCGTCTCCGCAGCCGACTGCGTATGCCGCGAAACCTCCGCGATCGACGCCGACATCTCCTGCATCGCCGTCGCCGCCTGCTGGGTCTGCTGGCTCTGCTGGTCCATGCGTCGATGAATCTGGTCGCTGGCCGAACTCATAGAGCCGACGCTCCCGCTCAGCGTGCCTGCCGTCCCAGCCACCGTACCGATGATCTCGGCCAGGCTGTTCTGCATCTGCTGCACCGCATGCGCCAGGGTTCCGGTCTGGTCGGTCGTATGCAGCACCAGCGGCTCACCGCTCAGATCGCCCGACGCAATCGCATGGGCGCGATTCATCACCATATCCAGAGCGTGCGTAATCTTCCGAGCCAGATACAGCGCCATCGTGCCGCCGATCAGCGACGCCAGAATCGTACCCAGCCACAGAACCACAATCGAGCTATGGGTCGCCCGCCGCAGCTCCGCCTGTTCCTCATCAGCCATCCGTGTCTGCGACGCCGTCAGCTGCGAAGTCGTATCGAAGAGAGACTTCTCCAACGGCAGAATCTGATTCTGCAGCATGTCGTAGGCGTGCGCAGTTCCGTCAGAACTCTTCGACTCGTTCAGCGTCTCCACCTGCTCCTCAAGCCCCTTCAACGCCGTCAGGTTCGACTCCAGCGAGTTGATCCGTTCGGCATCCGCTCCAAGATCGACGCGCGTGCTGTCCTTACGCAGATCCGCAAGCGAGGCCACAGCCTGGTCGAACTGCTCGCGCCTTGCATTACGGTACGCAATCGAAGTTGCAGGATTGATGCCGAAGAGCATGTACGACTCCAGCGATCGAATCGTCTCGGTAAAGTGCGAGCGGATGTCCCGCGTCGTCATGATGATCGGAATGCGATCCTCCGTCACCCTGGTCGAAAGAACGTTCGCCTGCTCAATGTAGCGGTGGGCAATGCCGGCGCTCAGGACGATCGTTCCGATCATCGCGCCAGTAATCAATAACATCTTCGATTGCAGTTGCATGGAGTCCCTCGAGACGAAGTTTGGATAAGAAAGAAGTCGGAAGCTACCGGCTAGTCAGCTACTGGCCCGCCACTACTGGCCATCGATGTTGAAGTTCACTTCGATCTCCGACTCGGACTGCTCCGGGTTCGGCGCGAAGCGCCAGCGGCTCACAGCGGCCTGGGCAGCGGGCACAAGCAGCGCGTGGCCCGACTCGACCTTCGTGGCAGAGACGGACCCATCGGCCTCGATGGTCACCAGAAGCACCACCTTGCCCACCACATGCATGCGATGTGCAAGCTCAGGATAAGCAGGGGCGACGCGTGAGACGACGGCTCGATGGACGTTCGAAACTGCAAAGGCGGTGCCGGCGCAGAGAGCAAGGCTGCCGGCAAGGACAAGGGGACGGGAAACGCGAAAGGGAATCGCCAAGTGAAACCTCCGGATACAGAGGTTGTATCGGCGGAGGTGGGCTTGGCTTTAGCGGAGCCACAGAATGATCGCCTGGCGACGCAGCAGAGCTACAATCTAGCCGACCGAAAGAACCGTCGGAACAATCTCGGCGAACGTCAGGTTCTCCGCCGTGCTCGACGTGCGCTGCTTCCAGTCCAGAAACAGCTTGCCGTAGCTATCGGTCAGGCAGGTCGCAGGATCGATGTGCAGCTCCTCCAGCATCTGGTCGATCCACGACGTCGGGCCTTCCAACTCCGCATAGTTGCCGATCGGTGTCTCGTCGATCACCAGGTGCGCCACCGCCTTGCCGTCCGGCGTCAGCGAGTACGACCACTCTGAGCGGTACTTCTCATACACGAACGCAGGACCGTACCCAAGCTGTTGAAAGATCTCGGCCAGCGCCTCGGGTTCGGCCACGGCCGTCTCGGTCTCGATGCGAATCTTGTAGCGCGTCGTATCTACCGGGTCCTGCTGGTCGGGCTGGCGCTTGTGCGTCACCGTATTCAGTCCGCCGTACTGGCGCAGACGCAGAATCTGCCTGCGTGCGCGCAGGTCGCGGCCCGGCGTGTCGTACAGGGTATTGTGTTCGAAGGTGCGTGCGGTCTCCAGATGGAAGCCGAGCGAAGGGAGGACGGACTGGAGAGCTTCTGGATCAACGACGGGGAACTTCAGTTCGATCTCAGAGTTCTGCATTGGTGGAGTATACGTCCGGCAGCAGACTCCGGAACGATAGAATAGAGATTATGTTCAGTGGAAAAACGGTACGTTTAAGCGCGGAGGCCGGCATCCCGCGGGCAGCCAGCATCCTGCGCTCCGGCGGCACCGTCGCTTTCCCCACCGAGACCGTCTACGGCCTCGGCGCCAACGCTCTTGACCACGCAGCAGTTGCGAAGATCTTCGAAGCGAAGAAGCGCCCCGGCTGGGACCCCCTCATCGTCCACATCGGCAACCGCGAGATGCTCGATCGTGTCGCCATCGTCTCCACCCGTGCGAGATCGTTGATCGAGACCTTCTGGCCCGGCCCCCTGACCCTCCTCCTGCCACGAACCGCCGCCGTGCCCGACACCGTAACGGCCGGCCGGATGCGGGTCGGGGTGCGCATGCCCGGCCACCCGCTCGCGCTCTCGCTCATCCGCGCCGCCGGCGTTCCCGTCGCAGCCCCCAGCGCAAACCTCTTCGGCAGAATCAGCCCCACCACCGCGGCCCATGTGCTCGAAGATCTCGACGGCAGAATCGACGCCGTTCTGGACGGCGGCCCGACTACGGTCGGCGTCGAGTCCACCGTGCTCGACGTAGACGCAATGGTCATCTACCGGCCCGGAGCGATCACGCCGGAGATGATCGCCGCCGTCGCAGGCGACGTCACCCTCTTCCACGCCGAGCCACAGGACCAGTCGAAGCCGCCCGAGAGCCTGCCCTCGCCCGGAGTTGGGATGCGCCACTACGCCCCCAAGGCAAAGCTCGTGCTCGTCGAAGTCCGACCCACCGTCGATCCGGTCTACGCCCTCAACCCAGCGATCGAGCGCTACGAGAGCTCCACCCAGCACCTCGGCCTGATGCTGCCCGCAGGATGGGACCCCTCCGTTGCCAAGTACGTCTTCCCCTGGGGTCCCTGGGGCGACAACGAGACCCTCGCGCGCCGACTCTTCGCCGGTCTGCGCATGCTCGATGAAGCCGGAGCCAAGGTCATCATCTGCCCCTTGCCACCCCCCGAAGGAGTCGGCCTGGCCCTCAGGGACCGTCTCGAAAAAGCCGCCCGCGCCAAGTAGTCAGAGCCGTCTCAGCCCTCCCAAGATTGCCGCCCCAAAATAAAGTTGAAAAACCTGTCGTACCCCGCGCCCACCGGAAAGATGGCCGCTAACCCACCACGTTCACCACGCAACCCGCCACAACTTCACCACCAAATCACCACGTCAAACACGCAGTTTTCGTAAAAACCCCAGCAAAAACACCCACCCACCACACCTATAAAAAAACTGCAAAATCTCAGCCAGATTTTTACCGCGAAGACATCGCCAATTGCCCTGCGAACGAGTCCAGCGAAAGACTGCGAAGCAGATTCCGCCGCATCCCACTTTGCACCTGGTCCAACCCCCGCGAAGCCCCCTCAATCCAGGCAAACGTCAGCACCCCGTTCAGCCTCTCCAACTCCTGCCGAAGGTCCGTGTTTCGAACAAGTTCCGGCGTTCCCGCACCAAGCAGAAGTAGATCCTCCAACAGCAGCGAAAGGCTACGCAGCAGCGCCTCCGTCTTCTGTTGCCCCTCCGCCCCGGCGCGATACGTCTCCGTCATCTTGAACAGTGCCGTATGATCCGGCTCCGCCGAGCCTCCACTGGCTGCCGCAGCCGCATTTCGCAGCATCAGCAGCGCATCCGCCCGCGCCCCCGTATACGCCTCCAGATCAAACCCCAGCGCCTTGCCCGCCGCACCCTGCGCCAGCCGCGCAATCAGCGTGCGCTGCTTCGGCGCCACATCCGGCCTGCGGTCCGCAAGCAGCATCTCGATCTCCTCCACCGGCAGCGCGCCCAGCCGCACCGTAGCGCAGCGCGAGCGAATCGTCGGAAGAAGTTCACCCGGATTCTCCGCAAGGATGAAGATATGAACCGTGGCAGGTGGCTCTTCAAGCACCTTCAACAGCGAGTTCGCCGCCTCCTTCATGAAGTTCGCCGCAGTGAGAATGAAGATCTTACGCGGAGCCTCGCTCGGCAGATAGTGCGAGCGCTGAATGATCGTCCGAACCTGCCCCAGCTTGATGAGAAGCTGTGGCGGATCGGGCGGAACGATGAGCACATCCGGGTGCGGCTGAACCAGCACACGAGTCTCTTTCTTGTCGGTCTCGCGAAGCTCCTCGCGCGCAGCCACGGCTTTATCAACCTCGTCGGCAAGGTTCGCAGCAGAGGCGATGCGTGTGCAGTTGTGGCACACCCCACAGAAGCTCGCAAGAGACTGTCCGCTGGCCCCAGACGCCTCGCTGTAGGAGCGCAGCTCCCGAGGCTGGCGCTCGCACTCCACAGCCATCGCCAGCATCAGAGCAAGCGTGTACTTACCAGCGCCGTTCGGTCCCGCAAGAATAAGAGAGTGGGGAAGGCGGCCTGCGGCGATTGCGGTACGAAGGTGCTCGATGGCCGTGGTATTGCCGAGGAAGTCGTTGAACGTAGCAGGAAGAATCACCGGGTTAGTCATGATTGAAGATCTCTTCCATCTCGCCGCAGATATCTGTTGATCTCATGATACAAGTTTCGGCCAGCCGTGAAGTCGAAGTAACAATCGCAGCGCTGACGATTACGCTGTCTCTCAAATTACTTTAGTGAACCTTTGCTTCTAAACATGGTTACCAAGCTGTTAATCGATTGTGTTTATAGGGTTTTTCCTGCACTTCAGCAAACCTAAAGCACTGCTGGAAGCGTACAACATATGTACTCAGGGCCAGGTCGACTTCCCAGGGATTCAACTTCCAGGATTCACCGGAGACATGATGAACATGAAGATACCAACGATAAAGTCCCTAGTCTGTTCTCTCACTCTTATACTGCTGGCAGTTCCAGTACTTACAGCGGCTCCGTTGTCCAAGTCCTCCGAGTTCACCGTCCCTTCGCCGCTGAAGATACCCGGCGCAACGCTACAGCCGGGCTCCTACTCGATCCACGTTCTCAACCGGCTTTCGGACCGCATCATCCTCAAAGTCGATGCAGCCGACGGCAGTGTGCAGTCAGAGTTCATTGGTCTACCGAACAGCAGCATCTCCAAACCTACAAGCGCGGGCGCAGTGAAGTGGGCCAACCCAGCAGATGGAAACACCTACGTAAAAGGATGGTACTTCCCCGGCGCGCTCTCTGTTGTCGAGTTCGTCTATCCGAAGGCAGAGGCAGTCGCAATTGCCACTGCGAATCCGGCAAAGGTGCCTGCGGTTGATCCGGAGTCCGAAGGCAAAGTATCGGACAAAACCCTCTCACAAAGCGACATGCAACTTCTGACCTTGTGGCTTCTCTCGCTGCAACAGGTAGGTCCAGGAGACCATGCCGGCAGCATCAAAGCGGAGCGATATGAACAGATCGCAAGTGTAAGCCACAAGCCTGTCATCGCTGCGTTGCCCCACACTGCCAGTCAGATGCCGCTGGTATGGCTGGTAGGCCTTTCGTCTCTGCTTGGTGCGGTGATCCTATCCGGCATGAGAGCGTATAAGCACTCAGCGATCGACGCGAAGGTATCGCAGTAGGAACCTACATGCGGGCCGTCTCCCACATCGAGCGCGCACTCTACGCGGTAGCTTTTCTGTGTGTCGCATACTGCGTTTTTGTCGGGCTGCGTGCAAGAGAGTTTGACGTCTCCGCGAAGCAGATCGTTGGTTCGCCGGTATCTTCTGACACGCCGGCTTCGAGCGTAAGCAGCGATCTCTTTGGAAGGATCGATATTCCCGCTCTATCGCTCTCGGCGCCCTTCTCATCGGACTACGACGCGGACAGCCTTCGCAAGGGAGTCGGACACGTTCGTGGGACAGCGATGCCTGGTGGCCTTGGAACGGTGGGACTGGTTGGGCATCGCGACTCCTTCTTCAGGCCATTGCGAAAGATCGCCACTGGGATGGACATTCGTCTGACTGATTCGAGTGGAACCTATCACTACGCAGTAGACTCGACCGAAGTTGTCACTCCGGACAAGGTCGAGGTATTGGCAACTGGACAAAGACCCGAACTGACCTTAGTAACCTGTTTCCCGTTTGACTACGTGGGCGCCGCTCCGAGACGTTTCATCGTGCACGCTCATCTGTTGTCGGCTTCACCGGACGCCGTCACCCCTGTCCGGTAGAGAGAGTTTTCCGTGAGATTCCAGACCAGCGAAACAGTTGCTGTGCGCGATCCAGAGATGGTGCTCCGAGCACTCGAGATGTGCCTGCGCAACGTTTCGAGTGAGGTGGAGCGATATGGCCACCAGATCACCATGCACGGACTCGGCCCTTCACCACGAACCATGAACCGTCACGACACTACTGTACTTTGCGTCAATGCCGAAGACGACAGGACCATCATCAGTGCGGATGTGAACTTTCAGGCATCCGCGCTTCTCGGCGATATGCCCCAGGATGCCGTGGTTCGCTCGAAATTAGAGCAGGTCTTTGGCGACATGAAGATGCAGTTGGATCTGGATGCTAAGCGAGCCTCTGCTCATAGTTCAAGCTTCGATGCACCAGCAATAATTACGCTGGTTGAAGTCCCGCCCTCCGTAGAGCCGGAGGCCTGTGAAAATTCTCTGCTTGATGATTACCTCACAGAGCAAACCGCAGGCGTATCACCCCTGATCGCTGATTCTCCCGTATCGATTGCGCACAACATACCCGCGTCCGTCGACGCAGATGATGAAATACTCACGGACCTGCCAAGTACGCATAAGCCAGAGCAAGAGTCGGCAAATTCGGAAGAACCCGCTTCGCGTAAGAGTTCAGGAGCGGTACTTGCTTCCGTGCTGCTGGCTTTTATTCTCGTTATCGCTGGCGTCTTCTCTCTGCGGCTCTGGCACGGAAATGTTCATCTTCTCTCGGCTTCACCCCATTCGCAGCAACCGGTCACAGTGAAGGAGTCTCAATCCGCTGAGAATGGGAAGACCGCAGAAAAAGATGCAATGATGCCGTCCCCTGCGGTTCCTTACGGCTCCGACGTGCAGGATCCCGCCTCCTGGTTACAGGAGTGGGCTGCGGCTATAAGATCCCGCGATCCGGTCAATCAGGCTTCTTTTTACGCTAATCCAGTCCAAAACTATCTTGGCCAATCCAACGTATCCAAGGATCGGTTGATCGAAGCGAAGCAAGCCGCTATTCAAAACCGGAAGGGACTTTGGACGGTCAGGATGGACAACATGGTTGTTGAAAAACAGGCCGGATCGGAGGCTACGATCCGTCTGGTGAAGCACATCATGTCGCAGGTCCTGCCGCACGAGATCTCCGAGCGATCCGTAACGTCGCGGCTGAGGCTAAAGCAGCTCGATGGGCGGTGGAAGATCGTCTCCGAGCAGGATCTACCACCAACAGAGGCACACAGACACGCTCCAGATCCAACTCAGTAGAGCAAGACAGCCACGTGGTAGGTGGTGAACTGCTGCCCGGATGGTTGGCTCGGACAAGCCCCGATAGCGGCGGAGGTAAACTTTCCGGTGGCGATCTGTTGCAGCAGAACGTCCGGCAGCTGCGTCGGATCGGACCCATCCCATTGGATTACAAGCTTCGGAGTGCCGACGGTGCTCTGCGGAGACGCGCAGGTCTTCCGGGCGTCCTCGTTCGAAGCAGCCGGGGCGATGCCGTGCTGCTGCAGACGCTGGGCGACCTGTCGCTCGATATCGCCGTGTTGCGGCACGGGAACGTCGCGTGCGAAGTCCTCCACGGCGTAGAGAAAACCCTGCGATTCGACGACCGCGATACCAACGGCGTTCAACTGAGGATCGAGAATGTTGCCACGGTGAACTGGTGTACTCATCCAGGTCTGATGAAGCTCAATTGGCGTCTGGGCGTGCCGTGCAAGGTTCTCTGAGACGGTCCCGAAGTGCGCTCCGGCATTGGCGGCACGAGCGGCAAGGTCCGGTTCGCCCGGATACTGGTGCGACAGGTCACCACTCTCGCGGACGATGTAGACGACGTGCGCACGGGCCGCTTTCGCCAGGGATGCGTCCCATTGCAGTGGAGCAGCGCCATGTTGTGCACGCGCCTGGTTGGCCATCTGCAGCAGCGCCTGCTCGGCAGGGGACGGATGGGCCTGAGCGAATCCTGAGGATGCAAGAGCCAGCAGAAGGCAGGCGAGGAAGAGGCGTGATCGAACGTTCATATCCTGTCAGATGCCTCGGAGACTGCGGGAACCAGTGAAGTGTCGCGACGGAAGAGAAGCGATGCAAGCAGGATTTTCCGTCTGAAATCGACCATATCGCATAGGCGCCGGAGATTCATCCCTTCCTTTGGTTAGACTGGAGAGACGGGTACGGCAATAAACTTGAAACTATTGCCTGCCTTTGGTCAGCATAATCGGTTTACACCCTTAGAGGATTGGTATCTATGAAATTGCGGTCTCTCGTTTTTTGTCTCGCGTTCGCTGTTGCAACCATCGCCGCCCACGCCCAGGTGGGTGTGTATGTCAATCCCATCGGCATACACGTGAGCAACTCGGAGACCGACACCGGCCCCTTCGCTTTTCTTGGCGATAACACCAAGGGACGCACGTTCTATGGCGTCAACATCGGTGGCTACTATGAGTTCTTTCAGAACCAGAACATCGTTGCAAGTGTCGACCTTCGCGACGGCTTCGTAAAGAGCAACAACGCCTCCCTGAACAGTTTTCTCGTTGGCGGCCGGGTAGCCTCGAAGCCGCTTGCGAACTCCTTCAAACCATACGTGCAGCTGTCGATCGGTCTGGGAACCACAAAGCCGCCCACCAGCACGCTCCGCCTGAACAGGTTTGAATATGACATCCTCGGCGGCGTCGACTACACGCTGGCCAAGCATGTGGACTTCCGCATGGTGGAGCTTGGCTACGGCTCAGTCTCGACCGTGAACAGCGGAGACTTCGGCGGCACTAACAGCCTGCCCGCATCGCATCTCTTCACCGTCAGCACCGGTCTGGTCTTCCGGATCCCATAACGCGTCGTTGCCTCGCCGCTAGCGCGCGACCAGCTTCATGCGGAGCGGGTAGCGTGGGCGCAATGTAATCTTCGCCTGCACCTGTGGCGGTGCTGCGTCCAAATAAGACATCCGCCAACGCTGGGCGATGGTAGCGATCGAAAAGACGCCCTCCATCCACGCGAAGCTCTCGCCGATGCACTGGCGAGAACCTCCGCCGAAGGGGAAGTAAGCAAATTTGGGACGCGCGGCCTTCTTCTCCGGAGTGAAGCGGTCAGGATCAAATCGGAGCGGGTCGGGAAAGTACTGCGCGTCGCGCCCCAGGATGTATTGGCTAAAGAAGAAGTGCGCGCCGGGCGGAATGCGGTATGGCCCCAGCACGACAGGCCGCGTGGACATGCGGCCCATCGCCCAAGCTGGCGGGTACAGACGCATGGACTCGGCGAAGACCTGTTCGGTATACCGAAGCGCTGGATAATCGGCAAGCGTGGGCAGACGCTGTGCGTTCGCGCTGCTCGCCGGGCCGTTGCCAAGCACTGTGTCCAGTTCGGCGTGGAGTTTCGCTTCGACTTCGGGATTCTGGCTGAGCAGATACCAAGTCCAAGCGAGTCCGTTCGCAACTGTCTCATATCCAGCGAGGAAGATGGTGAGAACCTCATCGCGAACCTGTTCATCAGACATGCCACCCTGGGATACACCGTCGTCTCCCTCGTACTTACTGGCAAGTAGCATGGAGAGAAGGTCACCTTTGTCAGGCTCTCCCCGAGCCGCAGACTCTCGATGTTCGCGAATGAGACGATCCACGACGGCATCAAGGCGCGTCTTCGAACGGCGAAACTTCATGATGCCCGGAATCGGCAGATGAAGGACAGACTCGATCTTTGGGAAGGCGACGATGAAGCTGTAGAGGCCCATGATGGTATTCACCTCATCGTTGATGCTGCGAATGTTGTCGGTGACCTCGGTGTTGAAGAGCGTGCGAGCGACGATCTCCAATGAGAGCGTCATGCTGGCCGCGGCGATGTCGATCTCCTGGCCGGATCGCCAGGCGCTCCGTTGATTGGCCGCACAGGAGACAATCTGATCGGCATACGCGTTGATGCGCTGCCTATGGAAGGCCGGCGCGGCGATCTTTCGCTGGCGCATATGGATGGGATCGTCGGAGGTGATGAGCCCTTCGCCGAGCAGCACCTTCATGCGGCGCACGGTGCGCTCTTTGACGAAGCTTGACGCCTGGTTGATTAGAATCTCGCGGATGTAATCAGGATCGTTGATGAAGACGATCGGCGTGCCCATGAAGCGGTAGCAGGCGATGTTGCCGTAAGTCGTCAGCAGATGTTCGAAGAGTAGGATCGGACTGCCGAGCTTCACCCACGGTCTGAAGGCGTAGAAGGGAAGCGAACGCCGCAGGCCTGGTGGCATGCGCCAGGGGCCTTGAACATCATCAGTAAGCATCTCCTCTGGGGGAGCTTCGAGGGTAGGAGGTGGTGTAGTCATAGTGCTTGATTGGCTCGATTCGATGGAACAGTGATCGAAGGAAAAGAGAGAGAATTTGCGAGCAGCGAAAGATGATTCGCTCTACTTTATGATGTTCGATTTGCCAAACGCGTCGAGACGATCTTGCGGATGCAGTCTTCTATCTCCTCGATGGGCGCCTCGTCGCGGATGGGAACAATCCGGTGTGGTTCGCGTAGAGCAATCTCTTCATATTTTTTGTAGATGCGCTCATAGAAGAGCCTACCCTCGCGTTCGAAACGGTTTTCGTCCGTGCCATGCTGTTGGATGTGCCGGGAGTTGCGGCGACGAGCGCGGTGCAGGGAAGACTCGAGCGGAGGTAGCAACAGCAGCGTCAGATCCGGCTGCAGATTGTCGCATGTCGCGGCGTGCATGGCGAGGATGCGCTCACTGCCAAGCTCCCGCCCTCCACCCTGGTAGGCCTCGGAGGAGTCGGTGTAGCGATCGCATAGGACGATCTTTCCGTCCGAAAGCGCAGGCAAAATCACCTCGGCGATGGACTGAGCACGATCGGCGAACATGAGCGCCATCTCGGCGGCGGGAGCGATAGGCCCAAGCGCAGCCTCGGACTTCGAATCGAGCAGCACGCTGCGGATGCGGTCGCCCAGAGCCGTACCACCCGGCTGCCGCAGCGTGACGACACCGTGACCTTCAGCCTCAAGCGTAGTGGCCAAGCGGCGAAGCTGCGTCGTCTTGCCGGAGCCGTCGAGGCCTTCGAAAGTAATGAAATATCCGCGCGGCATAGCTACCAGCTTACCGCAGATGGAGCGCACGACCTCTTATGCGGATAGGGGTTCGCTGCAGCGTGGAAGAAGAATCCGTGCATTGTGTGCATGCCCAAAAAGAGCTTGGGTTATAAGGGCTAAGGTGGACCTACGAGTATGCCGTCAGACAGGGAGACGCACGGCAGCTCTCCGGACTTAGATTAAACGCTTAATGGGTCGAAGAAGCAGGTACAGCCTGCCAGCTGACGCCTGTGGAGGAGATGGTAATGGTTAATCGCCCCTCAGCGCCCTCTTGATAGGAAGGACCGTCGGCTTTGTGATCCTTGTGCGTGCTATCGGTATAGAGGATCTTCGTTGGCCCGGACCCTAGAATCTTGAATCGATAGTGAAAGTCAGCTCCCGGCGCTAAGTTCTGGGTACCGAAGCTCGCGCTCGGATAGTCCACCTCCACCAGTTCAATTGCCTGGCCGGTACGGTTGCTCACCGTCGCTTCGATGTAAGGAGACCGGCAGCCGGTGGTTGCGATAAGAGCGGCGAGGAGTACGAACTTCGGCAGAGACTGCATAAGACTCAAGGGTATCAGGCAGTGATGGTGTGGAGTTCCACATGGTCGTCAGCCCACCATCTTTCACGGCCAATTGAACGTCCGTGCGCCTACAAGAAGGGAAGCATCTCTGAAGAGCGGCCAGGCAACTTATCCAGAATGCGCGCCGTAAGCACAGCGCCCGATCGATTGTCGTGAAGGGTGATCGGGAATGCCAGGACACTCCATGTAAAGAACTGCTCTCCGGGTCGTTGTTCGCTGAGCAGCCCGCGGCGCGTACGGTCGATGTAGGTCTCGCGGGTGTGACAGACTGCCTGGATCACCTCGCCCCAATCTCGAATGAGCGTCGGAAGCTCCTGCCCGATGTTGCGGCCAATGAACCAATCGCGCGGCTGACTCAGGTAGTCGGCGACAGCCTCGTTGCAATACTGCCAGATACCACGTTCATCGAAGATTTGGACGAGGACGTCGGAGCCGATGGCCATCGAGATGCGCGAATAAAAGAAGTCGCGCGCATCGACCACGACCGGAGCACCACGCCGTTTGGCCTCCAGCGAGCTGAGAGCGTCCAGAAGGTCTTCGACCGAGCTGTGACCCTTCAGCAGATGCATATCCTCGACCCCGCCAAAGTAGCGGTCGAGGGTAGCGGAGAGAATGATGATCGGCACGTGAGGCCTGCGCCGACGTAGAAGCGCAGCCACCTCTGTCCCGAACTGCCCGGCTCCAAGGTGGTAGTCCAGTACGGCGATGTCGATGCCGTCTAAAAGCTCTGTGGCCTCCTCGATGGTGTTTGCCGGAACCGATTGGTAGCCATGCTGCCGGAGAATCGAAGCGCGAAGAAACAGATTGTCGGGATCGTCGTCGAGCAGGAGGACACGAACCGGCCGGCTCGCCACAGGCTGTGTGTACTCCGAAACGTAGTCAGGACTATCGGAAGTTTCCATTGCTAACCCTCTTCCATGCGGACGCTACGCCTTCACCTATTGATGCTTAATCGAACTAAAGTTACCACTTCTTTGATTATTTTAGTTTGGATTTTATCTCCCGAAGGACCTCAGGAAGGCGATTGAAGAGAGTCACAGACCGCAGCCACTGTCGGTTATCGATCGCAGGATACCCACTGACCACCTTTCCCGCCGCGACATCGCCCGGGATACCGCTTTGGGCGGTCGCAATGGCTCCGTCGCCGATCGTACAGTGACCCGCGACCCCCACCTGTCCCGCAAGAATGACATCTCGGCCGATGATCGTTGAACCCGCCAGCCCGACCTGGGCGCAGAGCAGGGTATCAGCGCCCACCGTCGAACCGTGGCCAACCTGAACGAGGTTATCCACCTTGGCTCCGGCATGGATGCGGGTCTCGCCGATCGAGGCGCGGTCGATGCAGGCGTTGGCCTGAATCTCAACCGCATCTTCGAGGATCGCGGGACCAGACTGCAGAATCTTGTACCAGGTCTTACCCGGACCCTCGGTTGGCTGTTTGGCGAAGCCGAAGCCGTCGGCTCCAATGATGGCTCCGTTCTGCAGGATCACGTTGTCCCCAAGCTGGCAGTGCTCACGAACGACCGCGTGTGCATGAACGAAGAGGTTATCTCCAGCGCGGACGTAAGGATAAAGAACCACGTGGGGAAGAATCACCGCGTTATCGCCGACGACGACGTGATCCATGACGACGGCGTAGGCACCGATATGAGCGTTGGTCCCGATGCGTGCGCTGGCCGCGATTACAGCCGTAGTGTGGATACCGGGGGCGTAGGCTGGCGGCTGATAAAAAAGTTCAATAGCCCGGGCGAAGGCCAGGTAAGGATTTTTGAGCCGGAGCGTGGCGGCGGAGATATCGGGAAAGCCAGGTTCGACCAGAACAGCCGTCGCCTTTGTGGTGTGAGCCAGGGAGGCGTACTTCGGATTGGCGACAAAGGCAAGATCGCCTGCAACGGCATCCTCGATTCCGGCGACGCGAGTGATACGGGCGGCTGGGTCACCCTCCAGGACAGCTCCGAGATGGGTTGCAAGCTCGGCCAGCGTCATCGACTTTGCATGGAATGGCATGGGGTCGATTGTAGTGGAACAGCGAATATTGACCGGCCTGGTGATCCCTAAACCCTATTCATTAGTTCGGGCGAGTATTTGGTGGGACGAGGTCGTTGAACAGGTCTTCCTGCATCGTCGGAACAGAGGCTGCGGGAAGCGGTTTTCGACGCGACGGTGAGGTGATCACAGCGATGAGCTGGAGCTCGGTGAGGGAGCTGCGCGGAACGAAGATGCGCTGCGTATTGGACCGCGTATCGGGCGGCGTCAGGTGGAGGCCGGAGTCCTGGATAAGGTCGTCCAGAAGCGTCGCGTCCGTGGGCGCAAGTCCTTCCAGAACATCGCCTGTACGGAACATCATTCGCAGCCAGAGACCCTCCGTGCGCGGCCGGGCAAGAAACGTTCTCCGTAGTAGCCGCTCCGGGTTGACCGAATCGTTCAAATTGAACTCGCGCACATAGCAGATGTGCTTGATATCATTGATAGGCAGGGAGATAACCCGGCCGCTTAAGTCCAGCAGATCGACCGAGCGGTTGCGTACAAAGCTCGAGAGCGGCAGATAGCCTGGGAGGGTCTCTCCCGTAAAGCGACGAATAATGACCTTTTTGTGAGCGGATGACATAAGCCTCGCGGATTGTCGCATGGATGCCGCAGCCGCAGCGAGAAAGGTGCAGAAAAGGTAGTCAATTCGCTAATGCTGTGTTACATTGGCCTTTTGCGTTTAGCTGTTGTGTCCTTTATAAACGCTTGATTCGTCTGAGCTTATGGTATAGCTTCGGCGGGTTTGCGTGTACCGGTTCGGATATTTACTTGGAGTAAACGTACCAGCTATGGCCGACTACATCTACCTGCTCGAGAATCGCCTGTCGAAAGCCCAGAGGGCAGCGCTGCTTGCTATACGCGAAGTAGCTAGAACCAAGGGACTTACTGTATTTCTGGTGGGTGGCGCAGTACGTGACATGACCAGCGGATCGCCTGTGCGCGATCTTGATGTCGTGGTTCAGGGAAATGCCCTCAAGCTAAAGAAAGATATAGAGAAAGTACACGGCGCAATCTCCGGAGAGTCTGAAGCCGGACAGGCGCTGTTTGTACGGTTTCCGGGTGGTGTGCGCATGGAGATTGGCAGCACTTTGTCAGCCACCTATCCGAAGCCCGGCAAACCCGTGTTCAAACCGGCGACCATCCTGGACGACCTCCGGCGGCGGGACTTTACCGCCAATGCGATGGCGATTTCGCTCAATGATGGCTCCTATGGCCTGCTGATGGACCCGCTGAACGGCGTAGCTGACATTGAGAATCGCGAGCTGAGGCTGGTGAGCAACTACGGCTTCATCGAAGACCCGATCCGCATGGTTCGGGCAGCCAGGCTGATGGCGCGACTGGGCTGGCAGATGGACGAGAAGACCCAGACCCGGTATGAGACCGGCAAGCAGGAGAACTACATCTCGGCGCTGGACGACTTCCATCGCGGCTACGAGACCGAAGAGATCTTCCACGAGGAGGACCCGCTACGGGTGTTGAAGCGGCTGGAGTCCGAAGGCTGGATGAAACATCTCTCACCCGCTCTATCGGTAGCCAAGGCGAACGTGGCGGAACTGGAACGCCTGCGCGACAGCCAGACCAAACTGCAGATGCAGGGAATTCACCCCGAGACCGCCTCGGCGAACTTCCCCCTGTTGACGGCGAAGATGGCTCCGAAGGATGTCGAGACGCTGAAGAAGAGCTTTCCGCGGCAGGGTTTTGTCTCCGAGATCGAATCCCTTGAGAACGAGGGCAAGGCATTTGCGGCGGAGTTGTCCGGAAAGGCTGCGACATCGCCCTCGCAGGCGTGGAAGATGCTGTATGCCGCCGCGCCGGAGTCAGTCCTGTGGGTAGCGCATACCTCGAAAAACGCAAGTATTCAGGCAAAGTTCAAGGGATTCTTCAGCGAATGGGGATCGGCGAAGCAGAGAGTGCCCTATGCGCTGATGCAGGAGATGCGAATCGTTCCCGAACTGCCTGGCTATGACGAACTGGTCGACAAGCTCTTCTTTGAGTTGATGGACGGAAAGCTGGGAACGGTGGAAGAGATGAAGGCGTACCTCGAGCCGTACTCTCCTCCCGCTCCCCCGCCTCCGGTGCATCTGCGCAGGCCCCGAGTCGCGAAGAAGGACGCGAAGCCGGCGAAGAGCAGGAAGAAGGCTGCAGTCGTGGTGGATGGTGAAGCGTCTGACGCGGCCGCCGCTGAGTCTCCCGATGGATCCGAGGCAAAGGCTGCGACCCCGGCGAAGAGCGCAACCACTGCGAAGAGCGTCGCACCAGCAAAGACAGCCCCTGCGGTAAAGGCAGCTCCCGCGAAGGCCGCACCTGCAAAGACTTCGGCGCCCGCCAAAGCAGCCACACCCGCGAAGAAGGCGACTCCTCCGGCGAAGTCTGCGCCAGCGAAGAAGGCACCAGCCAAAGCTCCGGCAAAGAAAGCGGTTGTCAAGGTTCCTGCGAAGAAGACCCCGGCAAAGGTCGCAGTCAAGAAAGCACCTGCGAAGGCTACTCCGAAGAAAGCGCCGGTCAAAGCCGTTGTAAAGAAGAAAGTTCCAGCGAAGAAGGCTGCCGTCGTCAAGAAGTCTCCGGCGAAAAAAGCTCCGGCAAAGACAGCAAAGAAGAAGCGCTAGTCGTTCGTATGAAGCCGGGATGTCGGCGACTCCGCCGCCTCGGCTTCGCGTTTCTTAGAACATCGCATCACGAGCAAAGATCAACAATCCTACCTACTCTTTTCCTCTGCTCAAATCGAAGCTTGATGAGGCGATGAAAAATCTCGTCTGTTCGTAAAGCCTCGCGAGCGCAGGACACATCTTACCCGGTACGAGGTGAGATTCATGGTTGTTGCGGTATTGCTTGGTTCGGTACGAAGCGATCGTATGGGAGGTCGAGCTGCGAAGTGGGCGATAGCGCAGCTCGAAAGACGGGGACACGAGGCGGTACTGGTGGATGCGGCTGAGTTGAAGCTGCCCATGTTGGACAAGATGTGGAAGGAACTCAAGAAGGACACATCGGACGAGTACAAGGATCTGCGAGTTAAGCTTGCTCCACTGGCTGAGCTATACGAACGCGTGGACGGCTTCTGCATCGTCAGCGCGGAGTACAACCACTCCATTCCGCCCGCGATGACCAACCTGATCGACTACTTTCTGGAGGAGTATTTCTTCCGCCCATCGGCGATCATCTGTTATTCCACCACACCGTTCGGTGGTGTGAGGGCCGCGATGCAGCTGCGTGCTCTTCTGGCCGAGGCAGGTATGCCGTCGATCCCTTCGCTGCAGCCGATACCCGCGGTCGACAAGTCTCTAAGCCACGACGGCAAAGCTCTGACGCAGGAGCTGGCGGAGAATACCGGCAAGTTCTTCGACGAGTTCGACTGGTACATGAGAGCGATGAAAGCAGAGCGCCAGAAGGGCGTGCCGTACTAAGTCCCACCAGAAACGCCATCAAAAATTAGCGCTGCCGCTTCAGCAGAAGAAGCGTACCCAGGAACAGGCTCCCGGCGCTCACCGTCATGAAGATGATTGCGTGACGGTACGCGGCCTGGGTTCGCGGCGGCGTGGCAGCGGTGTTGTCCTGACACTGCGTGCAGCCTTGCGCATGGACGAACGGCGCGGACATAACGAGCGCTGTGAGCAGTACCGCATCCTGAAGAGACGTTCTCATTGAAAGAAGGCCAGCAGTCCAAAGAGGAAGAGCCAGAGGATGCCCATAGCGTGCCAGTACCACGCGGCGCCGTCCACCAGAATCTGTCGTGTCTCCAGCTGGCGCGAGACGTAGAGCCCTGTGAACGCAGCCAGCAGCGCACCGATCCCAAGAAACAAGTGCAGCGCGTGTGTGCCGGTAATCAGGTAGAAAAAGTGGCTGCTCTGGTTGGTGCGGAAGAATATCTGCTGGATCGCGAGTTGACGCCACGCCACCCACTGACCCGCGAGGAAGAGCATTCCGAGCACGATGGTAGCCGACAGCCAGGGAAGGGCACGGCGCGTGATTGGCTTCCCAAGCCCCAGCCACTCATCCATCACGTCGGTCTCGCGGAACATGTTGCGGCGCGCAATCTCCATCGTGACCGAGCTCAGCAGCAGAATTGCCGTGTTGAGCCACAGAATCGGCGGAATGGCCGTCGGCAGCCACTCGTTCACATAGTGGTTATAGGCGTCGAAGTGTCCGGTCGACTGATTCACGAAGAAGGTGCTAACTATGGCGACGAAGAACATCAGGTCGCTGGCGAGGGCGAAGAAGATCCCCATCCGGTAGCGGTGAAGACGTTCGTACGGACCGCGATGACCGCGGCTGCGTTCGTTCCAGTTATCGCCGTCCCCGCCCCCCCCGGTGCGCTTGTCGGTCGGCGGACGACGGCCTGAGCCGTTGTCGTGGTCTTCTAACCGGCGCTTGCGTTCCGGCTCCGTTTTATTGGGCGTGATGGTCGCCGGCATCGGGGTCTCTCTTCGGGAACACCTTGTGGAACAGCTTACTCCGGTTTCGGGTTTATGGCGCTCTCGAGTGCAGCTTGCACGACAATATCAGGTTCCCACTGCGGCAGAAACGTCTCTCCGGAGGGGCTGGATTGGTAGTGGCAGGGAGCGCGATGAACGGCAATCACCTGTATATGGGATGCGGTTGCCGCCAGAAAAGGATTAAAAGCTGGATGCCATTCGAGGGTTGTAGCCTGCCACGGGTTCGGCGGCGCGACGACGCCTCGCCGCAGACTGCGAATCAGGTTGAAGAGAAAGACAATCTGTGCGCAGGCCAGAAAGATAGCCGCGTATGTGATGTGGAGGTTGAGTGGGAGAGTGTGAGAGAGCAGCGCTCCGGCGGGGCTTAATGCGCCCCCAGCGCCGGGAACTCCGGTAAGCTGCGCATAGTGGCGGGGCTCGCCGGCCAGTCCGGTAAAGTGCATCGGCAGAAACGTGGCGTACGCTCCCACCAGCGTCAACCAGAAGTGCCATCTTCCAAGCGGCTCCGAGAGCAGGCGGCCGGGATGGCTGCGCGTAGCCGTCAACAGAGGAAACCAGTAGTACGTCGCAGCATAGAGACCAAAGATGCCGGCCATGGCCATGATGAGATGAAAGTGAGCCACGACGAAGAAGGTGTTGTGCAGGTATTCATCCAGAATGGGTTGGGCGAGGATCGGCCCGGTGAGACCGCCTGTGATGAAGAGGCTGACGAACCCGAGCGCGAAGAGCATGGCGGTGGTATATGTCGGGCTTGAGCGCCAGGTGGTGGCTAGCCAACTCAGTACCTTCGCGGCGGCTGGTAGCGCAATGGCCATCGTCGAGACCGAGAAGGCCGAGCTTGCGAACGGATTGAGACCGGCCACGAACATGTGGTGTCCCCAGAGCAGGATGCCGAGGAAGCCGATCAGCAGAGTCGTCGCGATCATCGTGCGATAGGCGAAGACGCGTCGGTGGCTGAAGTTCGCAAGCACCATCGACGTAAGCCCCATTCCCGGCAGGATCGCGATGTAGACCTCCGGGTGCCCGAAGAACCAGAAGAGATGAAGCCAGAGCAGGGGACTGCCGTCGCCGCCGCGATGAAGAACACCGTTGACGAGGTCGCCGGTGGGAAGGAAGAAGCTTGTGCCCGCGTGACGATCGCAGAAGAGTAAGAGGATCGCCGCCAGCAGCACCGAGAACGCGATAACGCTGAGCAGTGCCGCCGTAAACCATCCCCACACCGTCAGCGGAAGACGCTCCCAGGTCATGCCGTGGCACCGGTTGCGAATGATGGTCGTCAGGATGTTGATGGAGCTCGCGGTGGAGGCGACCGCAAAGAGCGCAATCGAGGCCAGCCAGAGATCCATCCCCATTGCCTGGCCTGGACCGGCGCTGGCAATCGCGCTCAAGGGCGGGTAGGCTGTCCAGCCGGAGATAGCCGCGCCGCCAGGGACAAAGGTCGAGCTGAGCAGCGTCAGCAGTGCCACCGCCGTCATCCAGAAGCTGGCAGCATTGAGAAAAGGGAAGGCCATGCCCCGGGAGCCGATCTGGGCCGGAAGAATCAGGTTGCCAAAGCCTGCCTGCGGTGCCGTCGTCAGGACGAAGAACAGCATGATGGTGCCGTGGATGGTCACCAGCGCCAGATAGTCTTCAGGCAGGATCGGTCCATGCAGCGGCAGCGGCCAGTCCGGCCACACCAGGTGAATTCGCATAAGCAACGAGAGCACAGTTCCTATCGCCACCGCGACCAGCGCAAGCACAAGGTACTGGACGCCGATGACGCGGTGATCGGTGGTGAACAGCCTGCTCCTGAAGAAGGACTGCTGCCGTGTTGCGTCTGCCGGACTCATGGAGCAGCCCTCCGTTTAGACGCCAGCCAGCTGGCGAACTCATCCGGCGGCAGAACTCGCAGCGTTGCGTTCATCCGGTAGTGGCCAAGACCGCAGAGCTGTGTGCAAAGGATCGCGTAGGTGCCTGGCGTCGTCGGCGTAAAGTGGATGTGAATCGTCTGCCCCGGAACAGCATTCTGCTTCAACCGCATCGCAGGGACGGAGAAGCCGTGGATCACGTCCTGTGCCTTCAGGCGCAGATCCACCTCCCGACCCGCAGGCAGGACAAGCTCCGAGGTCACCTCATCGTCCGCGCCATGCGCATCGGCAGGATCAACTCCCAGCGGATTGCCCTCGCCGGGAGCAACCAGCTGAGCCCGCGTGGGGCCGAACGTCGCATCCGGCCCCGGATAACGGAAGTACCACGCAAACTGCTCACCCGTGACCTCGACCTGCAGCGCCGCAGGATCGGCCCCGGTGTAGCGCGCGGCGGCCCACAGGCGCTCGGCCTTCACAGTGAGAAATGCAAACAGAATTGCCAGCGCGGCTAGTGGAAGGTACTCGACGCGCCACAGGTCGGCAGGCTCAGCTCGGCGACCGCCCAAAAGCCCGACGCCTAGAATCACATGTATCAGGACGAGGAGACCGAGCGCGATCCAGAGGTTCAACAGTAGATGATGATCGAGCGCCAGGCCGTGCTCACTCGCGTTAGGAGGAAGCCCCCACGGACCTAGGAAGGCAGCCACTACATGCAGGCGTGCGACCAACGGCAACGTGCTGGTAAGGATCACACCTCAAGGATACTGCCTGCTACCAGATCCCTTGCCCAAAGCGATCTTCAGCCAATCTTTCCCTTAACGAAGGCGTAGATGCAACCGAAGATCAACGCAGCCACAAGAGCGAGCAGCGCTGTGGTCAGGAACGTGGAAAACGGCTCGCCGGAGCTATCCTCAGAGTGTTTTCGACTGCCGGTAAATAGGACAAATGGGTTACTCGACCTGCCCGGCTTGATAACTCTGGTCGTCGCTGGACGAAACTTCATCAGTCGACACTAGCCGGATTGCCATAAAAAAGGCGTAACGCCGCACCCTAAACCTGAACCGCAGCTCGTTTCCGCACCACGTCCAGAAAGAACTGGTGGACCCGTGTATCGCCGCTCAGCTCCGGATGAAACGTCGCAGCCAGAAGATGTCCCTCGCGGACCAGAACAGGGAATCCATCCCGGCTGGCGAGCACCTCCACCTCCGGCCCCGTACGCGTAATGCGTGGAGCGCGGATAAAGACCATCTCCAGCGGCCCGCCCGGCAACTCCGTTGGCGCGGTCAAAATGGCGGAGTCGATCTGCCGGCCATACGCATTCCGTTCCACCGTCATATCCATCGCCGCGAGCGAGGTCTGGGCAGGGGATTGAACGTCTTTGGCAAGCAGAATTGCTCCCGCGCAGGTGCCGAACGTTGGCGTCTGCAGAACGAAGGTCGAGAGCACGTCGAGAAACTGGTTTCGCTCGAGAAACTTAAGCATCGTGGTCGACTCGCCGCCCGGAATAATGAGTCCATCAAGCGGTGATGGTTCGACCAGTTCGGCAGGGGTCCGAATCAACCTGGTGGTAACGCCAAGACTCGCCAGCGCCTTAGCATGTGCCTCATAAGCGCCCTGCAAGGCCAGGACTCCGATGGTGATCCCGGCGTCGGTCCCAGTCTTAGTTCCAGCCTGAATCTCAGTCGGGGCTGCGGCGTTTGGTCGCGGAGTCATGATGTCTCCAGTATAGAGAATTCGATCGGCCTTCGGTCCTCCACGGCTGCGGCAAGCCCGCTTCGTAACCTCTTCCGTGGAGACCGCGTCCGAAGCATGGACCCCGCACAACATGCTAAAATCGCAACGTCGCACAGGCTTCAACCTGCGCAAAATCACCACCGAGGTAGTCCATGTCCGGCCACTCAAAATGGGCGACAATTAAGCATAAGAAGGGCGCGCTGGACGCGAAGCGCGGCAAGATCTTCACACGCCTGATCAAGGAAATTACCATCGCCGCCAAGACAGGCGGAGGCGGCGATCCCGACGGAAATCCAAGGCTCCGTGGAGCTATCGCAGCCGCCAAGGCCGAAAATATGCCTGCCGACAACATCAAGCGCGCCATCCAGCGCGGCACCGGCGAGCTCGAAGGCGTCAACTACGAGGAGATCACCTACGAGGGCTACGGTCCCGGTGGCGTTGCCGTCATCATCGACGTCCTCACCGATAACAAGAACCGTGCCGTCAGCGAGATCCGACACGCCTTCTCGAAGAACGGCGGCAACCTCGGGGCGGACGGCGCTGTCGCCTGGATGTTCACCAAGAAGGGCGTCATCACCATCGCCAAGTCCGAAGCAAACGAGGACAAGCTGACCGAGATTGTCCTCGAAGCGGGCGCCGAAGATCTCAACGACGAAGGCGAACACTGGGAGGTTCTTACCAACCCCAAGGACTTCGAGGCTGTCACCGAAGCCCTCAAGGCTGCCAAGATCGCCACCGACCACGCCGAGGTCACGAAGATCGCCTCCACCTACACCAAGCTGGAAGGCTCACAGGCCAATGCCATGATCCGTCTCCTTGAGACCATCGAAGACCTGGACGACACGCAAAACGTCTACTCCAACTTCGACTTCGACGAAGCCGCAGTCGCCAATGCGAGTCACTAAACTTCCACGGTAGCTAAGTTTCCACGGCCGCCGTTCATCGGCGGCCTTCTTCTGCACCTGTCCCTGTAATCGGAGCTATCGAGTGATCAAGCATCTTCAACGTGTCGGAACGGCCGCAGTCTGCGCCTTTGCTCTCCTGTGCCTCTCACGCATTGCCAACGGCCAGGCCGTCGTCAGCACCGACGCCACCCCCTTCCACGACGATGTCTCCGGACATCAGCCGCTTGAAATTGGCGCTCTCGTTCAGGGTGGCTTCGGCGTCACTGAGAACCGTGGCGGCTTCAAGTTCCTTCTTGCAGGCGTTCACGCCGGCAAGGTCCTCACCTCCAACATGGGGCACGGCCCACTGCGCGGCAACTTCGAGTACGCCGTCGAAGTCTTTCCCTTTTGGCAGTCCTACACGCCGAAGTTTCAGCGTCCGTTTTGCATCAACCCGCCCGGAACTCCGGAGCAATGCACACCCTTGTACACCGTGGGCGGCACCTACACCGGAGCCTCCATCACGCCCATCATCCTTCGCTGGAACCTCGTCGGTACCAAACGCATGTCCTTCTGGGGACAAGCAGCCGGAGGCCTCCTCTGGACCAATCACAAGTACCCTGCCTTTGGTGGCGCGCCGTACAACTCACAGAACGACGGTCCCAACGCCGACGCCAGCGTATGGAACTTCACCCCGCAGGGAGGCGTAGGGATGCACTACTTCATCCATTCCCGCCGCTCCATCGACTTCAGCGCCAATGCCGTTCACATCTCCAGCGCCTCTCTGGGAGACCGCAATCCCGGCGTCAACGCAAGCGTCCAGTTCTCGCTCGGCTACAGCTGGTGGAAGTAACTCACACCGAGTTCCTATGAATCCAGAAGCCATCATCGAGTGCGTTCCCAACTTCTCTGAAGGCACAGATGAAGCCCGGGTCCGCCAGATCGTCGCCGCTACCCAGGTGGATGGCGTGCGTCTGCTCGACTGGTCGCTCGACACCGCCCACAACCGCTCCGTCATTACTCTCGCCGGCTCGCCCGAGGGCATCGTCGAAGCCGCCGTTCGCGCCGCCGGCAAGGCCGCCCAGCTCATCGATCTCACCACCCAGAATGGCGTCCACCCCCGCATAGGCGCGGCCGATGTCATCCCGTTCATCCCCGTTAGCGGAGCCTCGCTGGCGGAGTGCGCCGTTCTTGCCCGCCAGGCTGGCCTGCTCATCTGGCGCCGCTACGGCGTCCCGGTGTATTTTTACGGAGCCGCAGCCGCCCGCCCTGACCGCATTCTGCTCGAAGACGTCCGCCGCGGCCAGTTCGAAGGCCTCCGCGACGCCTCCCGCCGAGACGCTGCCCGCCGCCCCGACATCGGCGGTCCCGATCTCCATCCCACCGCGGGAGCCAGCGCAGTCGGAGCACGCAGCTTCCTCATCGCCTACAACATTCACCTCCAGCAGCCGGACATCGCCGCGGCACGCGCCATCGCACGCGACATCCGCGCCGCCAACGGCGGTCTCCACGGCGTTAAAGCCATCGGCGTCCTCGCCAACGGCCGCGCCCAGGTCAGTATGAACGTTACTGACTTCCGCATCACGCCTATGCACCACGTCTACGCTACCGTCCACCATCTCGCCCAGCGTCACGGCGTCCTCATCCAAGACGCGGAGCTGATCGGACTCATCCCCCAGGCGGCCTATGAGGAGGGCGCCGAGTGGGTGCGCCAGATCACCGGCTTCGACCCCGACGACAAGGTGCTCGAGCGTAAGCTGGATTCGCCGATCGCCTGGCCCTAGTTCGTCGCTCCAGCTAATACAGGCTTCAGGTACCACAAAAGGTGCAACCCTGCTAACCAACCTGGCCCACATCCAGTCTTGCCTCTAAAGCGTATTCACGGAAGAATAGAGCTAACGGAGCTACAATCCACGTAGTCCAAGGAGTAAAGGGAATCATGAACACCATTAAGCACAACCTATTCACCGCGGCCATTGCCGTTGCATCTATCGTGGCCCCATCGTTTGCCACCGCCGCCCAGCTCTCGAGCGACGCCAAGTCCGCTATTCCCAAGGAGATCCAGCAGCTGATCGTCGTTGACTACAGGGCGATGCAGAACTCCTCCGCCGCCATGGAGATGAAGGATCGCGTCCTCCCCCCAGAACTCAAGCGCTTCGAGACCGCCCTCAAGAGCTCCGGCCTCAAGGTCGACTCTGACGCCGACGTTCTCGCCTTCGCCGCCTTCCGTGACGCCGCCGGGCAGGGAACTCGCACCGTCGGCATCGCCCAGGGCCAGTTCCACACCCGCGAGATCATGGCCCACTTCACCAAGGACAAGGTCAAGCCCGTCATGCTCCGCAACAACGCCATCTATCCCATGGGCACCTCCGGCATGAGCGTCGTCTTCCTCAACCAGACCACCATGGTCTTTGGCGACAGGGAGGCCGTCAAAGAGGCGATGGACGCACGCGACGGCATGACTGCCGACTTCCTCGCCAACGGCGACATGGTTAACGAGATGGCAGCTGTCGACTCCAAAGCCGTATGGAGCCTGCTCGACGCCAAGGGCACCCAGACCATGATGAAGAGCGTGCTCGGCGACGCCGCCCAGCTCACCGACTACGACACCGTCAGCAACCGCATGAAGAGCAGCCGCTACACCATGGACTTCCAGAACGGCGTCAAGTTCGACATGGCTGTCGTCATGTCCGACACCCTCACCGCCGCCACCGCCGCCACCCTGATGAAGGGTATATCGATCATGAAGAAGACCTCTGGCTCGCCGCTCGAAAAGTCCGCGCTCGACCAGACCACGATCGACTCGAACGCCGGCACCCTGACCGTCGACTACTCTTCATCCGACAGCCAGTTCGCCAGTCTCCTCACCTCGCCGCTGTTCCAGTCCGTCGTCAAGTAGTCCAGCGCAGAACCTGCAAACCTTTTACCAGACTACACCCGATTAGCCGCGAACATCACGCAGCGCATCGGGTGTTTCCTTTTGCCGCAGCTAATCCCGGGTTAGTCGCTTGCGGAGTGCTTTGGAGCTGGGAGGCATAAAATTGGAGGCAGGGGTATTCCGATGCTATACAAGAAAATCCGCGTGGATGTGATCGTCGTTGCCGATGAAGCCGAGGTCGTTGTCGCAGAGTTGAACGCCGCACTCGATCGGTTGGAAGAGAGCCACACCCTTTTCGGTGGTGAGATCGAGGCCGTCGCTTTCGAGCATCCGGGAAAACGGAGGAGCTCGGCACTCTCGCACACGGTCGCAGCCGGCGGGACGGTCGTTGGTGCTCTCAAGACCGCACGTGCAGGCATGGCAGTTGCCCTTCGCGCGGTCATCTGATGCAAGACCGTTCCGGCGAAGCGAAGGCCGTAGAATATTGCAGAATCTGCAGTGAAGCAGTGTCTGTCCTAAGACGCAAGAGGCAGAGAAAGGGCGCTCCGATGCCGACAGCGGCGAGGACCAGCGCAAGCGTTCCGAAGAATCCGATGCCCAGGGTCAGTAGCAGAATGACAGCAACGGAGAAGCCCGGCGATCTCCGTATCTGGCGCAGCGCGAACTGGATGTCGGCCGCGATCGATTTTCCGTGGCAGGCCATTGCCACGTCTCCCGGCTACGCTGCTCCATGAGCGTGACGTTGCCGAACGCGCGGCGCGCTGCCTGTTCCGCTTTTGTGCGGGACAGATTCTCCGTGCGCATAAGCTGCTCGGTCTTCTCTTCGATATGTTGACGGAGTTCTTCCCCGAGATCATCATAAAGGCGACGACGGAAGATGCGATGAAACCAGTTCATGCTGCGACCTCCTCAGGAGCTAGCCGACCGTCGTGCGGGACCCAGGACCATCTGAATACCTTCCAGCATGCGGTCAAAGCTGGAGATCTCTTGATCGAGATGGCGCAGGCCGGCGCGCGTCATCTGATAAATTCGCACACGGCGATTCGTGGAAGGAGAAATAGTCCAATCAGCCGTGACCAGGTTGGCTTTCAACAGGCGCTGAAGAGCTGGGTAGAGTGAGCCTTCCTCAACTTGAAGCAAGTTGTTGGAGCGCTCCTGGATGTGCTGAACGAGCGCATATCCATGGGAGGGGTGTTGGCGCAACGACTCCAGGATCATGATCTCCAGAGCGCCAGGGAACAGATCGCGGGATTTTTCGTTGGGTTTTTCCATGAAGCCTGTTTGCTGCAAGCATAAGGCCTTAATGTAAAACTGCCCTCATTAGTCGTCCAAAGTGCATGTTGCTGCAAAGCGTAAACGTCGCTGGCTCTGCAAAGCTCAACTCTTCCATGCGAGTGCGAGTCTATTCGCTAGATGAAAGCGCTGCGGCCGGAGTTATCCTTAGTCTTGTTGAGTGGAGAGCAGCTTTTGTTCCGTCAGCTTTCAGATCTATGTGACTATCAACGAAAGTTTCACTTTGAGACGAGCCCTTCGGTTCGAATCAAAAAACCTTTTTGCGTTTCTCAGCCACTATCAAAGCGGCCCCCGTTTTAGGCCCTCTTGACAGAAATGCTATATCGCCGTTTTATCGCAAGAATATTGCGATCACAAATTCTCTTACGGCTTAACTTCGCTTCTATTTGGAACGCCATGGGATCATGGTTATGACAAATGCTTCCGCCAGTAAGCGGGAGGATATCCGACAATACTCTTGAACACAAATGTGAAATGGGCTTGCGTTCTAAATCCAAGTTCGAGCGCGACGTGAACGACTGACATCGAAGGATTTCGGAGGAGGGTCTGTGCGTGAGCAATCTTTCGCCGAAGGATGTACCGATTTGGCGTATAGCCGGTGGCTGCGCGGAATTGAGCCGCAAAGTGCATTCGTGAAAGTCCAACGGCATTACTAAGCTCGATCAGATATATCGGCTTCAAGAGGTTGGCCTCGATGTATTCGATCGACCGATTTAGCCGCCATCTTAACAGTGCCGAGGGCTCTTTTCCAGAAAAATTGAGTTGCGCTCTCTTCGAGTCAAGGGCTAACAAGCGAGACGCAATGGCCAAACTTACGCCGTCGAGAAATACCGGTCCAGCTGGACCACCATTATCATCGACGTCAACCAACATTCGGACGAGGTGTTTGAGAGTGGGGCAATCTACACGTTTTGTCTTCGATAAAACCAGTGCTTCATTGGGAAGGCGGCCATATGCCGTTTCATAACACTCAGCCAACAGAGCTTGAGGCAGATACACTCGGAAGGAGGTGAAACCCTCATAATATATTGCCCGAGCCTCTTGAAATGGCTCTTTGATCCAGAGCGAGTCGGCAGAAGCAGAGCCTCTATAAAACGGCTTACCACCGAATTGCCACTCGCCTCTCGCCGGCTTGCGAGAACATATAAGCATGTGGGCGTCTTCTGCGCCACTGGAAGAGAATTCTATCGGAGAAGCTGGTTCCGAGAGAACCCACCGAGAAAGTATTACTTGAGGCGCCATTCTGGACGATTCAGCTTCAATTAATGGAGGCTTGAACCATTCCACCTCAGAGCGAATGAGCGGCGGCCTAGGTAGGAGAGGCTCGCCACCGCTCGGCGGCTCTTTTGACTTGTCAGGTTGCGTGAGTAAAGGCTGCGGCACAAATTCCTCGGAACACAGCGGCTAATAACAGAAAGAAACGAGTGTAGTTTGATTCGAAGCAGCCAAAGCTCCATTGACATGGGACATTGGAATTGTGATCGCTCACCGTCTCCTCGTCCCCAATTAATGGACCTCGATAGGCGACCAGATCTATAGGTAATTCGTGTTTCTGCGACAATCGCTAAACCGTAGCTGCCGACGAAAACAGATGCGAGATTTCACCATTCTTCAGCGTTCCACTCTGCTTGCCGCTGCCTCATATTCAACGTTCCGCTTACCAAGCGCCCGTGATTGCTCATTAAAACTTATTGCAGCAATTCTCTAGAACGAAAAGCCATCTATTAACAGAGATACACCTAAATTTAGGCCTGCACAAGTTGTTAATTCTTAATAGTAGTGAAGATTTGGTTCGATCTCGTGCCGGGTGGGCATAGCCCGATACACCTCATCGCATATAGATGGAACTTGCGTGCCTCGTCGATCAGGCGACTACGTCTGCAGAGGAACGCCTTCATCCAGGAGCCAACGACAGATTCGGCGGCACCGATGTTATTCGTCCAGAAGGCAGGATAGGCGTGCATTTTCGGAAAGTCTGATTCATTACCGAAAGACGTTCAAGTCAAATGTACGTAGACTCGAAACGTTATAGTTCGGCCTTTGTGCGGAGAAGGCCGTTATAAGCAGATCCTGGGGTGGCCGAAAAAGAAGCCATCCATTGGACTATCAAGAATCTTGTCTGTAATCACTTCGGAGAATATCAATGGCTTCTAAGAATTTAGACAGGGTTGTTCCCATGCGCGAGTCGAGTCAAAATGGTCTTGCCCTAACATCAGTCGAATCATATGACGCGATCGTCCTAGGTAGTGGAGAGGTGGGAAAATACATCGCCTGGAACTTCGCATCAGGCGAAAAAAAAACAGCTTTGATCGAACGCCAATATATTGGCGGATCTTGCCCAAACATCGCATGCCTGCCAACAAATGTGAAGTTGGCGTGCCGGAGAATTCCCCTCGAAACGATGCTACTGCAAGATATCGATGAGGCCCGGCACCCGCCAAGCCATTCTGCCAAGCAAATCCAGAGCCGGCGCGAAGCGCCGTAATCTAAAGATGACAGATGCGAAACGCATCGTGCAGATCGACGGGCTCCGCGCCATTGCCGTATTGATGGTTTTTGGTAGTCACTCCTTTGGCTTCCATTTGCTCTGGACTGGAGTGGACTTATTCTTCGTCCTATCTGGCTTTCTTATCACAGGAATTTTGCTGGAACAGCGCAGACATAAGACTTGGAGCAGCTATCTGGCCTTGTTTTATCAGCGCCGTATGCAAAGAATTCTTCCTCCCTATCTTCTCTTCCTTGGCCTCACATCGATTTTGTTTGGCATCGGCTGGATGCATCATTGGTATCTGTTTATATTCCTGATGAACACTGCATCGTTCCGGGAGCTGTCTTATCGCTATTTCCTCGCCGTTCTGTGGTCGCTGGCAGTGGAGGAGCAGTTTTATATTCTGTGGCCCTTTGCGGTCTACTGGCTTAGCGAGACGGCTCTCGCTTGGTTAGCGGGAACTTTGGTGCTCGTCGCTCCCCTGTTGCGCTGGGGAGCGACTGCTTTTTTCCCAGGGCATTGGCCAATCCATACCTCGACTCCCTTCCGAATGGACCTGCTGGCGATCGGAGCGCTAATCGCGCTCGCCTGGCGTCATTATCGAACGGTTCTCGAACAGCTCAGCGCTTATGCTCTTCTACTGACCGGCATTTCGGTATGCTTCCTGCTCCTGTTTTCTCGGTATCCGTGGTTTCAAGCCGGTGCAAATAATGTCTCAGCCAGCGTCTGGCTATACGAGCTCAGTCTTCTCGGCTGTGCGGGAGCAGTGTTATGGGCGCTGGGTGGCCGTGGTGTCGGAATGCTAAAGCTAACACCGCTGGTGTACCTCGGAAGAATAAGTTACAGCTTTTACCTGGTCCACTTCACAGTGATTTCTGTTGTCCGGAATCATCTGCATCATATCCTCCTTGCAAGAGCGATAGCCTTCGCCGTTTCCTTTATCTACGCTGCGCTTTCCTGGCATCTCCTGGAGCGGCCCACGCTGTATGGGCTTGTCAGTCCTCACAGTCAAATGGGGGTAGGGGTAAGGGAATAGGAGCTGGGCTGCTGGCGGATCTCGCCCGCGAATCCTTATTTCGCTAGCCGCGTGGCATCATGGACCACTTTGAAGCAGGGAATCTTTCCGGTGGTCTGATCGTTCAGCACACTTCGCGTGCTGGCGTCCAAGATATTGCTATCGCCGGGCGCCAGGAAGAAGCTCTGGCCTGTCGCATCGCACTCTGGATAGTGGGTCAGCCGACGGATATGTATGGACCAGCTTCACGCTCTGATGGGCGTCCCTTTAATATTGATATCCGCCAGGTAGATCTCCTGGTTGCCTGATCCCTGATAAATAGTAGAGGAGCTGATCGCCAGAATGCTGACCTCGGCCTTCTATTGCTTGGCAGTAAACTTGTACACAGGGTTCTCGGCAAAAGCGCACACTCTTCCTGAAAAGAGAAAGGAGATCGAAAGAACGGGAATCGAAAATGTCGAACGCAAATTGAGTAGGAAAACTATATTTACGTTTTCCCGTGGCGAGATCCACACCGTATTCGTTAGTCGAAAATGGCAAAACTCCAGGTTGGCTCTGCCCCCTAGCCACCTCGGTTGCAATTGCTGAATGAGCAACCAAGATTACGACGGCGATTCGGACACCTGAGGATTGACAAGTGTGGCGGGTAAGCAGAAAGGGCGCAGCAGACGAACCGCAATAGGGAAGCAGGAGACCCTTGGTGCGGACTTCCAAGCGGTCATCTGGGAAGCCGTAAACGTCAACGTACTTGCCCACAAGACCTTCGGAAAGAGAATTTCGCTCCAGGATGATCCGCTTGCGGTCATATGACAAGGTCAACTGGCTTCCGACGTAGCGTTGCTCGCGGTGGCACAAGATATCGATCAGTTTCTCGATGGGAATGGAGAGTGGCGGCCGGTGCAGATCTTCAGGGCGCGATCGAAAACAAAGTTTTAACATCACACTCAACTAATTCCGGGGCGCCGACGGATCTTGAACACCAACCGACGTGGCGAAATTCATATCCTATCGGCATCTGCTCCGCATTCTTGCTCATGAGTTGGTTGGATTTCAGGATAGGGTCAACGCTTGCAGGTCCCCATTCAAATCAGCTCATCTGGGCCCTGTGGCTGTTGGTCTCCGTACTACTTGCTCTATGGCTCGCAATCGCTCCAGGGACAACATGGCTTTTTGCTGTTTGCGCTGCCGTATTACGATCATTTGAGAAGACGGCCGTGATGGCATATTGTTGGTCGAAATACGGCGCCGGCCATGTGACAGTGATTATGGACACAGATTTTTCTTCCAGAGATTTACGTTTTCTTATCCACCTTTTGGCTGGGACAACGGTTATCTCATATTTCGCATGCGAAAGGCATTGACGAAAGCCGACACAGCTTCGACAGCCGCGTCCGTCGTATTAGTGCACTTACGGCCGCGATCGCGCCCGTTTTGACTTTTTTGGGTGCGGTCTTGGTGGCCGTCATAACTGGAATGACGGCACATAGGTAGGTCGAACCGCTGTGCAGGAGTAGTTTTCGCTCTTTTTGAATTGAGAAGGTCCAACGTTTATTGGGAATCCAGTGAGATCTCACGTCCAGCAGCTCTGTCGATTTCGATACGATGGTTCGCGACGCGTCCCTTCCAATGGTCTGTTGGGGGCGGCTTCTGCTCCGCGAGGTCAAAGCCGCCTTAGCCCGAAAAAGCCCTACGAAGATGCCTCAGGGCAGGGTATATTGGGTCCGACATTTGAGAAAATCCTCTTCTCAGCTAAAGCGGTTGGCATGTTCCGTTGGCAGCCCTGACGCATATTCCAAATATCCTATCGACATGATGATCCGAAATGTGCGCGATGCTAGGCAAAAAACAAAGACATCACAAACACCTGAGGAAGCTCGCCAGAAGGCTAAGAGTGCGTATCGCTGATGCACACAATGCGTCCGATCGTAGCAATCGGCCCTTTCACCGATGCTGTACGACGCCGGCTTCGTACAGCGACACCCATGCCTGTGTTGCCGCAGTTTTCAGGCGGAACGTCTAGGCTACCAAAAACACTCAGCTTCGTTTTACCTTGGTGCTCTGTTTTATTTAGCAATCTATCTAACGTCAAGTCTCAAGTTTTACTTGAAATAAGAGACCAGTTTTACCTGAATGGACGGCAAGAAGGCATTTCCAACGCCGATATGGCATTGGATATACATAATATGTGTTATCAGACGCGGAGGCAGTTTAGATCCTGTTGCTTTCCAAGACCCGTCCGTTCTAGTAAATCCTTATCATTTCTTCTAGTAAAAGTTTGTCTTCGTGAAGCGGTCTTCGTCTTTCACGTTTTCCAGGACATACCAAGATTGGCGTGAGGCTATCTAGTATGGCTGAGAACATTGAACGAACCGTCCAGAAAGCGGTTGAGGATTCCCTCGCTCCCGACCTTTTTAATGCGCTCATGGCTGCGTTAGGTCAGATGAATGGATCAAAAACTACTGACTAGGTGACGAATTCGTTAACTGCTTGCTGTTTTTCCCATTCCAACTTATCCAGAAGTCTATCAATCTTGTTTGCAGGATTATCCGGTTGCGCTGGACCGGTTAGAGTACAGAACGTAGTCCAATCATTGAGCATGGCTAGAGAAAGTTCGTGCAGTAATCTCGCGCCACGAGTCGGATCCTCCTCCGGAAAGCTGACGGAGATCAAGCCCGGAGCAAGGGCTATCTCCGTAGGCAATGCGACCATGGATCGAGCCAGAACGTCTTGTTTCAATCTCCAGCTTGGCGGATCAGGTCTTCCCTGCCGTCTGAGTTCCTCCCGAAGAGCTTGGTTTTCTGCTTGGACATCCTGCAGCGCTTTGATGACTCGTTGATGGCGAAGCTGCTTTTCTTTGACCTCTGGCTCCAGACTCTCTAGCCAAGCGATCAGGCGTTCTCGCTCCACTCGCCAACTGCCATTGCGATTCCCTGCTACGAAAGGAGCCATCATGCGTATCGCCGCCCTGCGCTGCAAGCCGAAGACGGATTCAATCTGAGCCCGTTCCAGTTCGGCATGATCGAGCGTACGCAATATGGCCAATATCTCCGAGATGCGATGACGCCAGCTTGTGGGTCGGGGCCATACATAAGTCCTTATGCGATTAGGAGGTGGGAGTCATCTGTTCGTCATTCTACGCTCTCTATGTAGCGACACAGTTACGACACACCCCGTAATTTCTGAAGTCTGAGAAGAGGAGTTTCTCAGATGTCAGAAACACTCTTGCCGTTTCGCAATGAGATTTCCTTATCGACCGCAAATTACCGTATGCGATAGCAACCGACCTGAAAAGGCAGACTTGATAATTGCCTCTTCAACTGTACGGAAGGGTTTTCTTGAGGGCTCCCTCTGTGGTTCTAGACAAACACCTTCTTTGGGCGCGAAATGGTTCATGGCCCAAGGAGCATTCAGCAGGTCATTGTCTCGGAGATTAGCTTGTTGTTATGCCGGGGAGTGAGCATCTGACGATTCTCGCGATCAGAGCGCCTCACCAACTGGTCGGCGCTCCGAGATATCCTCGCGGGAGAGCGTCAAAATAGTTGGAGAATTCAACCACAAACGCTGCGGGAAACTTGCACTTATGTCCTGGTTTTTGTTTGCAAATATCAAATCCATGATAGTTGCGAAAGTGATTAGGTATGACTGAATCACTCGCCGTAGCTGGGGTCACCATTTATGGTCCGTCGCCCGATTACAAGCAAGATTTTTTGATGGAAGAAGCGGTCTGCTTCTATGTACACGGCTTCTGAGTGAAGCGGTGGATCTGTTTCGACCATGATGGAATCCGCGCCCATCTTCTCCTGATTACACGGGCCGCCCGATAATGGTCTTCCATGACTTCGCACTAGATTCGCGAGGGGGTGTTGCGTGCTAGTGAAAAATCGACGCAACAAAAACTCCATTTCAGCGACGCAACACTCGTCTCACTAATAAGTGACACATTGTCATTCTTTTTCAATAACATAATATGAGCAACAACTTCATTAAATACCTAGAATCAGTCATATTGACGCTTTATAGAGTGTTGCGTTATTTGACCGTTCGTTCCAAGGATTCTTTAGCATTTCCTCTAAGAAAATTTTATGTACGGCATGCATGATTCCAGCTTGTACCAACTCGTGAACAAAATTCCTGCTGCGGACCGACTTGGAACCAAGCAGAAACTGGCTCAACTCCGTTTTCAGGCCGCACGCTTTGGCCGTAGCTTCCGGCTCTTGCACGGGCTGTTTCAAATTGCAGGTGTAAAACATAGAAACAAGCGCGGAAGCACAGTGGTTCGCATCTTCAAAAGAGCTGCCGATGGAGCGCTCAGGAACTGCGACAATTACCTTCTTGATTCTTTGGTTCCGGCGGCGCGGCAGGCGGCGAGGTCGGTGATGTACAGTGCTGCCACCGTCGTAGGTTCGGCCGGAAGAGCCAAGAGTTGATGAGTCTGGCACCAGGCTTCAAAGTGCGCCCAGTCGGACCGATAGGCTCGTAAAGTGGCGGGCGCTTTGGCGGCGCGGACGAAGTCCTCGGCCCGCTGCACCAACGCTGTCATCTCTGCGGCCAGTGGCAGCACGGCGAGCTCGGACATCGGCAAGGACCTCCAGGAAAGCGGATGATGCTGCAATCATCTTAGCGCTGATGGGATGCTCGGGCGGAGCTATGGAATTACCCTTGCGTTCTGAGGTCAATACCGACAAGACGACATAATCGTGCTGATCGGCATTCGATGAGGTCGCGGTAGGGACGATCATTACTGATCGCCCCCCGCACAGATCCACACGAGCGCTCATTAG
>NZ_LMUR01000004.1 GCF_009765825.1 Granulicella sp. L60
TCAACAAGCCACCCACCTCATGCAGAAGTCCACAGCTTGAGGCCGAATCTATTTATGAAACATGCTCTAGGAAGGATAGAGTAGTGCAGGCCATAATTATCAAAAGCGCGCTACCAACGGCGGCAATTTGAGGCCGAATAGGATGTGTTGCGATTAGCAAGCCAATTAAAACGATTAGAACCCCCAACCCATGAGAAAACGGGTAGGTCCCATTAGACTCATGCCATGCGCGGTGCGCAGCATTCATCTCTCCTTCTTTGTTCATGTACTGTTTATATTCCGGCGCAGGACGATGGTAGAAAAAGCTCATCATTGGAGAGTTTGCCACCAATGGCACGATGCTATCGGCTTCGTAGGGAACAAATTTCAATGCTCCTATCCATAGCAAAACGACGACGAGACCGAAGCGTAGGAGTGACATTCCGAATCGATCTAAAGTCGCCGCCTTAGCATACATACTCTTCGTAGTGGAGACCGCTGAGTCGTTGGTTCTTAGTTGGGTAGACATCTTTGACCTTCCATTTCTATTTATTGAGTGTTAGTCGCCAAATGCAATATACGGGGCGTGACGAAGTTTATGAGTCAGGGATCGCTACACTCGTCTCTCTATGGCACCTGTTTCACCGCCGATGACCGCATAGTTGACCATGTCCAGGAAAATTCCGTGCTCGACTAAACCTACGATCGAATCAAGTTCAGCCTTCATTTGATATGGGTCTTCGATTGTTAGACCTCTGCAATCAAAAAGATAATTTGCATGTATCGTGACGTAGGTGCTGCCGTCGGCATTCAGCCTTAGTTCTGGGATAAATCCTAACTCCTTGAGAGCGCAGCTCACTATAGATGCCGCCATAGGAAAGACTTCTACAGGTAGAGGGAAAGCTCCAAGTTTAGGTACGACCTTGAATGAATCGGCGACAACAACATAACGCTTTGATGCACTGGCGACAATTTTCTCTCTCAATAATTCGCCACCGCCTCCTTTTATCAATGCCAATCCGGGAGCAATTTCGTTGGCCCCGTCGATCGTCAAATCAATTTGATCGCATTTACGGAGTTCTATGAATGGGATACCGTAGCTCTGACCTATTCGTTCACTAGCCACTGAGCTCGCCACCGCCTTAATTCGTAATCCTTTGTCTCGAACGCGTTCACCAAGCAAATGCACCCACATTGCTGCTGTGGAACCAGATCCAAGGCCTACAGTCATGCCAGACTCTACAAGTTCAATTACATGTTCAGCAGCCCTCAATTTCATTTGAGCTTTAGCTTCGCTATTGTTGATGACATTGTTCGACATTGAAAACTCCCTGTACCTGCAATCACGATTTATTTCCGGGCTAAACATCAACTGTACACGCGATACGTAAAGTCTTTGGGTTTGGCAGCAGGCTGGTGATCTCTCTCTGGGACAAATCGTAACCACTCCTGCGACAGGCTTTCTGCCTCTCCTTCGTCCGGCCTTCTAGTGGACGAATTCGGCATACTCTCTCCAACATCTTTCAGCCTAATTGCCTGCGCGAAACACTTCTACGACATGGATGCAGCAAAAAAAGACATCCGAACCCTAGACTGACTGCGGTTTCAGAAATGGTGATTTAAATAGAGATAGAATTCATCAATCCCCATGTGACGGATCCTCGAGACGCTAGTGATCCCGTGCCTTTTCACAAAGCTATGTGCGATTCGGAAAGACATCGATTGCGATATTTCTTAGACTGGGTAAAGGATTGCGACTTCAGCGGGGCGGTGTTCGATGACGTATTCGGAAGGACTTCGATCAGCAAATCGACTGTGTCTCCTGAAGCTCCTCAAATATGACAAGAATAGGTGTCCTGCCGGAACTGCCTGATAGCTATCTGAAAGATCGTGGCGCGAGACGATTATTTCCTATCGAAAGAGACTATGGCCAATCGTTTGACTTTAGATTCGGACAAGATATTGCCCAGTCCGAATGAAAAAGCGTCCGCCGCAGCAGAATATGTAGTGTTTGTAGTGGATGATGAAATCGTGATCTCGACGACTCTTTCCATTATTCTCAGGCGAGCCGGGTTCAAAGCCTTCTCATTCACGCATCCCAAGCAAGCCATTGCCGCATCACAACTGATAGAACCCGACCTTCTCATCAGCGATGTCTCGATGCCAGAAATGACGGGGATTGAACTCGCCGTCCATTTTAGACAAGCTCAGTCTCAGTGCCGCATTTTATTATTTTCGGGCCAAGCAGAGACGACAGATCTTCTGAAGCACGCCAGAAATGATGGATATGATTTCGATTTAGTGCATAAGCCTATTCATCCATTGGACCTACTGGCAAAATGCAATGCTTGGAGAGGCTCGAAATCGCACCGCTTGGCTAATAGCCGAGGTAGTTCCACTGCCGAAACTTAGATTCTGACGCGATTGTTTCCTGACGGGGGATTGAGTTTATATTCCAAATTTCAGTTTCGCGTCATGGCGTTATAAAGACTCGCCCTCTGGCATCGTGACCGCGAGGGGGTGGACGAGAAAGACTAGCTGATGAATGTGGCTCTCGACATCAAATGAGCGACACCTGAAACATGTGTGTGATCGCGACAAGCATGGCGGAAGTCTGAGCTTCGTCCGAATCCTCCATCTTTGTCACCTGCTGTCTCTGGATGCTCCGAGTGTTGCTGGCCTTTGGACTTGGTTCATCGCCGCAACGCTTAGAGTGAATACCGAAATTTATTCCGTTTGCGATGTTCCTTATGGTGTGGATCTTATATGTTGGCGATCGACTTATGGATGGCCGTCAATCGCACCTTCAACATTTCGGTGCAGATAGTCTTGAGGAGCGTCATCATTTCCATCATCGCCATCGTTCCGCTTTCATTGCTGGAATCACATTCACGATCATTCCGCTCGGAATGCTTCTTTCACACATCCCAGTCTACGCTCTCCGTCTTTACCTCATTTTAGGTGGACTGCTGGCTGGTTACTTCGACTTCATTCACACTGTCACCTGTGCGCACCGCTTACCAAAAGAGTTACTCTCCGGTCCTTTTTTCGCTGCCGCGGTTTTCATTCCCACCGTGGCACATCGGCCGGATCTGCAGATCACTCTGGTTCCATCGGCACTGCTTTTCGCAACTCTTTGCTGTCTCAACTGTCTCTTCATATATCGACGGGAGCACGAACAGCAAGCGGCTTATTTCATAGGCAGGGTCACGCCGCTACATATTTCGCTCAGCGTCACCTTGTCCAGATCGTAGGCTGTGTAATCCTGGGAGGCGTTGTGCTCCCCCTCTTATGCCACCAAGCTCATTGGATGATCCCGGCAGCTTGCGCTGTGCTATTGCTCCAACTGCATGCTATTAGGCGCGCTTTTTTCCCAACAACATTGCGCGCAGCAGCTGATTTTATTTTGCTTATTCCACTCTTGTTTGTGCCATTCTTGCCTCGCTTATGAACTGCTTGAGAACAGAGTTACCTTCACGCACTGTATCATCGCCAAGTCCAATATTGCGGTTCGACATCTTGGAACTCCACGACTATCTCTTTCTACCGGCACGATTAGCCAGAAACTCGGACTCATCTCGACAGAAATGACCTTCGATCCCCTTCGCGGGTGACGATCTGGGTCTCGCCTGTTTCATAGTGGGTTGAAGAAATGTATTTTCGAGATAACAGTACGTTGACTGTGACCGCAGTTCAAGTGTTAGAGTCTGTCAGATCTGTTCGACGACTGCGAGTTTGACGCAAAGGGCCACAACTTTAGCGGCCTGTTGCACTTCGGCCAGATTGGGAAATGATGGTGCGATACGAATTGCGCGATCTTCAGGATCCATCCCGTAGGGATGTGTCGCTCCCGCTGGTGTTAGCACGACGCCGACTTCGCGAGCTAAGCTGACCACACGCTTTGCGCGTCCTGGGGGAACCTCAAGGGTTATAAAATAGCCTCCTTTGGGTTTGGTCCACGCTACATTGGGAAGATCCGATAACTGCGCTTCAAATATTTTCAGGACAGCTTCGAATTTTGGGGCAAGCAATTGCCGATGCCTGCTCATAAGGGCAGTGATGCCTTCCTTATCCTTTAGAAATTTGACATGGCGTAGCTGATTGATCTTGTCTGGCCCAATCGTCCTTGGCGCCATACGGGCGAGCAGCCATCGCACGTTCTCAAGCGATGCGGCTACACCACAGATGCCGGCACCGGCGAAGGTGACCTTTGACGTAGAAGCGAACACAAACGCCCGGTTAGGATGTCCACAAGCTGCAGTACGCTCCAAGAGATTAGCGAGAGGACTCTCATCATCTGTTAGATCATGGACCGCATAGGCATTGTCCCAAAAAATGCGGAAATCCGGTGCAGCAGTCTCCATTGCCGCAAGCCGCTCCACGGTAGCTTCAGAATAGATTACGCCGGTGGGATTACTGTACTTTGGGACGCACCACATCCCCTTAATAGCGGGATCCGCCATGACCAGCTTCTCCACCTCGCACATGTCAGGTCCAGACTCATGCATTTGCACAGGGAGCATGCGAATGTCATAGTCTTCGCATATTTTGAAGTGTCGATCATATCCAGGCACAGGACAGATGAACGCTATATCGTTCTGTTTCGACCATGGCTTAGAGCTATCACACGTTCCTTTGAGCAAAGCGAAAACCAGTACATCATGCATTAAGGAGAGGCTGGAGTTGTTTGCCAAGACGATCTGCTCGGGAGGCGCTTCCAGCAAGCTGGAAAACAGCTGACGCGCCTCGCGCAGGCCTTGTAACACTCCGTAATTGCGAATGTCGATTGAACCTTCGGCGATGGAATTACTTATGCCCGGCAGGCTCAAAAGCTCCGCACTAAGATCAAGTTGCTCTGGAGATGGCTTGCCTCGTGTTAAGTCCAGTGCGAGACGCCTCTCTTGAAGTTCAAGATAAGCCGTCTGAAGCTCTTTTAAAGACATATGCATCCTTTCGACGATTTCGTTGTGACCAGAGTCATCCGAACACATTTAACATACAACTGTTGGACTTCTACATTGCGTTTTTATAATGGCTCGAAGAAATACATCTAAACCGCATCGGCAGAAGGCATTGGCCTAAAATAGAAATAGAGCTCAATCGTACTTCCCACATGTATGGCTAAATACAGGGATGCGCCCGAGTCCTGGATGCCTAGTCGACCTTACTTATCATAGCCAATTTATAAGGCCCTTACCGCTCTCCAGAGGCGAGCGGTAAGGGCCATGCAGGTCTATGGAGCTAAGAGACAATAAACCTAGCTGAATCTAATCTCGTCCAAATCGACAGATACGACAAGCGGTTCAGCAAGGGCATTGTTATCGGGTTGACGAATGAGAACCCGATGTTTCAGAGGAACGACGATTCCTTCAACAACTTGATGTTCGTATGTATAGTGTGCCGCGGGGCTGCCTCCAGCTATGTCTACATCGTAATCGTGGCGTTGTACGAGGCCAGACTCATCGAAGTAAAAAGTTTGCTGCTCACTATGCGTCGCGATCGTATCCGGAAACTTCACCTGTAGACGACGCCAGGTCTTTCCATTTTCTGCCCATGATTCGATCTCTTCTGACTCCACCCCGGGAAGCGCGAACAGAAATGGTGTGGTCAGATACGTCCACATGGCATATCCAGCAAAATACGCCAGCTGGAGCTCGTCCCATGGCGTTTGTAGAGTGTGTCCGCTGAACGAATTACGTGGAGAGAGTCGCTCATTCAGAACCTCTCCCGACAACGATTCAATGGCAACACGACCAGCTTCGAGCACGGAACGGCGGTCGGCACCTCCAAAGGGGTTGTGCGATGCCCATTCGCGATTAAGCTCTACGGTTACGCGCGAGTCATTAATGATGGCATCTTGACCTTTCATAGACCAGAGCACACCACCAACCATCTGATGTGCGCTCATTCGGTTATACTCGCGCCATCTTTTCATGCCCCCGTGCGCACTTATCGCCAACTCAGCTAACTTATTCAATGTATTTTCCTCTCGATACTGATGCATGTCACTTGGTTAAAATCAGGACGCTCTACATGCCCTTGAGATGTCCTGTAGATGCTTCAGAGCGGTGGGAGACCGTGGTCCGCGTTTTCGATCCGTGGTGAGCAGTCAGCCGAGTTAGTCGAGTGCGTGCCCTATAGAGTCTCGACTTGACTGCAGATTGAGAGATATTTAATCGATAGGCAATTTCCTTCACCGAGGAATCTTCAGCTATGAGCTCTTCGACGGCTTCCCGGAGGTTCGTAGGGAGTTTGTTTATCGCTTGCTGAAGCTTTTCTCGCCTCTGTTGTTGATCGAACGTGCATTCTGGATCCGGAGCCGAATCTTTGAAATCCTCAGGGGTCCATTCAGCGTCCTGTCGAGAGATCGAGTCGAGCGAGCTTTCGGGACGGCATCGACGCTTGCGTAGAATGCCCAACGCAGAATTGATTGCAATGCGAGTGAGCCACGTGTAGAAGCTTGCTCGACCTTCGAACGTCTCCAATGCCAGAAATGCACGCAAGAAGGCGTCCTGTAATGCGTCTTCAGTATCTTGCGGATTCTTGACGATATTGAAGATAGTTCCGTAGACTCGCCGCGAATAGAGTGTCCATAGCTCATTGAATGCCGCCCGACACCCAGTTCGCGCAGCAAACACCAAGTCTTGATCACGCGGTGAAGCTGCGCGTCCGGCTGCCTCATCGAATGGGCCAGACGTTTCCGCAACCATGGAGGCCGTTCTTTGAGAAGACACGACACCATCTAATTTGCCTACGTCACCGTCCAATGGCAGAGGAATCATCATCAGAGTACTGGAACCACCTCGAATAGCCATTTGTTTCCTCCATTCGCTAAATTGAAGTGCCTTCGATTTCAGCTTAATCATCTGCACCATCGCGTATGATCTCTTTCGACGTCGATAGATAGAAATGAAACAGGTCTTAGTTGCAAAGTCGCATTCCGAAGATGCCACTTCGCAACCCAGACTGGTCTTCTCAAATGTTCTTGGACACTTTGCCTTATCTCAGACAGCAGATCGATGCTCTCAGGAGTTTTGAAAGGGAGAATTCTGGATCTGGTCGTAGAAATTGCTGCGCTTATAGTTGCGAATGAAGTGTGAGCAGATATCCTCGTTGCAGGTCGCTTCCGTGGTCTGGGTCTTGTGCTCGAAACCACCCAGAAACGCTTTAGCAATGCTCTGCTTAAAATCGACGCGCGGATAATCAGCCACAACTTTCTGCCGAATATCTTCGGGGAATTCTTCATACCCAATGCCCAAAACATCGAGCCCAACGCCGTTGTAGAGCAATTCAACCTCAATAGGTTTATAGGCCGCAATTCCTGGAGTTGTATGCAGGGCGATTGCGTCCCAAGCCGTTTGAATCCTCGCGTTCGGCACTTGGTGATGTTCGAGGAATTGACGTACTGCGTTTGCACTGTCAACCTCAAAACGATCAGTTTTGCTGCTGAACTTCTTCAGAAGTCCAAGATCGTGGAATGCAGCGCAAATAAAAAGCAATTCCGCGTCGAAGTTCTGGCCTGCCCGATGTCCCATTTCTTGTGCCCAGAAAAAGACACGATGGGAGTGATTGAAGAGAAGTGGAGTACTAAACTCACGGAGAAGGCCGGTTGCCTCTCGTGTCAGCTTACTGTCAGGAACCCCAGTCTGAACTTTCTGATGTTGCGATGCCGGAGTCGGTACCGGAATCACGACCTTTGGACTGCGAAAGGTTGAAGGCGTTTGGGAGCCGCCCTGCGCAAGACCTGCATCGGTGAGACCGGCAACGGATGCGAGAGGGGCACTCTTGATGAAAAGTCGACGTGTGAGTGACATAATGAATCTCCTTGTATATAAACTCTGGGTTGGCCAGCGCGTCAGCGGGAATGGTTGTGATCCAAGCATTCTGACTCTATAAAGAAACAGAGTGAACGTCTTCCACTATTGAACTAATCTTTCTGAATCGCACGGTGGGTTTGCTTGCAAGGAAAGGTGACTTCTTTGAGCGAAACAACTCTCTGAAAAACTAAATGTGAACATCGTCCTTCTCCCGAGCGTTGAGTGCTGTAAAACAGCTTAGAGTTCGACCCCGCATGCAGCAACGACCTAGATACGACACTTTCGGACATCTTTCAACTCACTATGAATTACAAGACAAGGCCCGGTAGCAGGATTGCATGATTATCTGTGAGGGATGCCAGTCAGAATTTATCATCAAGTAGAATCCAGAAATGCGAAAAGTCGTCATCGTCGGCCCTCCTCCGGTTCAGGTTCTTGATGTAGCCGGGCCATTGGAAGTCTTCTCTAACGCACCCTACTACGATGTGCAAATCGGAAATCCAGGCGTAGAAGAGTGTCTGCAGACCAGCCGAGGTCATTCACTTACAGGGGCTGTCCCAGTCAGAGAGATCACAGGTCCCATCGATACGTTGGTAATCGTGGGTGGAGCGGGAGCAGAGACAGGAGTCTATGATGAAGGATTTGTTTCGTGGATCGCAGAAGCAGGCGCGCGATCCAGGCGAGTAGCTTCCATTTGTACCGGAGCTTTTCTCCTTGCCGCAGCCGGTCTCCTGGATGGCAAAGAAGCTGTAACACATTGGCGTTTCTGCGATCAGTTGGCCAAGGAGTTTCCGAAGGTCAAAGTGCGCCCTGAACCGATCTTCTTACGTGACGGATCCGTATACACCTCTGCTGGTATTACTGCCGGCATCGATCTGTCACTGGCTCTCGTGGAGGAAGATCACGGACATCGGGCAGCACTCGATGTTGCGCGGTTTTTGGTGATGTTCCTGGTACGCCCAGGAGGACAGGCACAGTTTAGTCATATGCTTTCTCGACAGGCCGTGACTTTTCAACCACTCCGAGAATTACAAGTATGGATGCTCGAGAATCTGAAAGCAGACCTTTCAGTTGAGAGTCTGGCGGACAGGATCGGCATGAGCGCGAGACACTTCACTAGGGTCTGCCTAAAAGAGACCAGGATGAATCCAGGCCAGTTTGTCGACAGGATGCGGGTCGAAGCCGCTCAGCAATTAATCGACAGCTCCACAATGGGATTGAAAGAAATCGCTGATCAATGCGGCTTCGGTACAGCGGATTCAATGCGTCGGGTCTTTCTGCGTGTTCTTGGAATCACGGCGGGCGAGTACACAAACCGCTTCAAAAGCACAGCAGTTCGGCCATTCTGAAATCATTTCCTGCAAGACGATGTCTTGAGAGCTTGCTCTGACACGGGTGACCTGTTTGACGGAGAGATACAACACCGGCTGAGATGCTTATCCTAACGCCACCACATCAGGGTTATGGCAGCACTACATACCAACAAGGGATGCTTTGTCATGTCAATCCTTTGTGAAGAGAAATGAGAGATGCTATATGTCGATTGTCATCATCTAATTTCTCAGTAGCGAGCATCTCGCCCGCCTAACGAATCGCACGTCATGGAGCTGTATGCACGCCGTCGACAATAAACACAGAACATCTTTAAGTGGAGAGGCCTTGGCCCTGATTTACATGGGTATCATTGCCTTCTCGGCTCAAAAGACTGGCTTTTCTTTGCTCCTATTCCCCGAACTCGCAGCATTGTCGCATGATGTTTTTACTCGACCTCAAGGGAAATGGGCAGGCCAACCATGGCAGCTCGTTATAACCCCGACAATCGCCGCGCTCTTTGGTTTATTTGTCGTGCGTCACACGAACTTCAATGCCATAGCTATTACCTTGATTGTTTCAGTCAGCCTCATTGTAATCAAACTTCTAAAATCGACGATCGCCCCTGCAATCTCAGCGGGCGTGCTGCCAATGGTACTATCCGAGCGAAGTTGGATCTATCCTGTTGGTATTTTTGTGGGACTAAGCGTACTCGTTTTAGTTCTACTCATCTGGAAGAGATGTGCCCCTAAAGCACCCAGCCTGTCACATGAAGAAGAGATCGATTCAAAGGTGATTGACGATCTCGAGACACCACCTCACGATCGTTTTTGGAGCGTCGCCCTTGTTGCATTTGTACTGGTTTTGGGAACGCTCGCACAAGTCACGGGACTTTTCTTCTTGATATTCCCTCCCCTAATTGTTGTGGCCTACGAAATTCTCGGGCACCCGGAGATTCCAGGCTGGATGGAACGCCCCATACTATTTCCAGTGATTAGCTTTCTTACTGCCTCTGTCGGGCTTGTGTTCTGTCACGTCTTCGATGCCGGTTTTGTGGGTGTGATCGTGGCTATGTTCTGTTCGATTGCAATCCTGAAGATATTTAAAGTGCATATGCCCCCGGCGCTGGCAGTGGGGATACTACCGTTCGTCATGAAAGCTCCGAATTACAGGTACCCAATATCGGTGTTGATAGGAACAGTCGCACTCATGTTGTACTTCGCGAGCTACCGCAGACTGCGTGAAAGCACATGGTTGAAATGACTCGATTATGAGAAATGGCGCTAGGCACATTCCTTCAGCATATGAAGGATCGGCTTCAAAAAACGTCTCTCTGGTTTTCGAACCATGACACTTCTGTTTCCGCGAGGATTAGCAAACCTGCGAGGTCTCATCGAACAGCTAAGCGGCTCCATCTTGCGCACGAGAGCAATGTAGCCGTAGGAAGTCCCACTTCGTCACATGCCAGAACATTGCCAGATTTGAAAAGACTTTCAATACGACGTCGTCCGCGGCCGTGCATTTTGGTAAAGCTGAGTTAAATTGCGAAAGACTCTTTCTCGTCGTTCTCCTACACTATTTCTATTTGCGGATGATCATATCCGAGAGATCCTCGTGAGTGCGAAATCAGTCTAATGCTGGAACGATGGAGGCAATCTCCGTTGCGCCTGGACACCACTACCTTGGATTGACCAGGTTCATGCAGCCATCCGGACCCTCTTTCTGTTGAGGGGCACAGTTCTGTTGATCTGCTTCACTACATCGGTCTCCTCACTGTTTTAGGAACAAACAATTTGAGACCGATTTACCATAGGAGGATTTGGGATGCACGAATTAGTTACCAAGATTGTCAAAGCAACACGGGGGATTGCATCGTTGGAAAAAATTTAGCCGTTTAGAAGCAACCATCGTTACAGGCGGCGCTTTTTGGGCTATGAAGAATCTGGTACAAGATCCAACTCCCCGTCGAATGACGGTTTCACTTCACGAAGAACGCTCTTCGGTTAAACCCTTCGGAGATCCTGACTGGCACACCTCATTCGTTCCAGAACATATCGCAATCCTCAAAGGAGATGGCTCCATCGTCTCTCAACGAGACAATCCTCGGGAGTCTTTCGTAGGGCATGAAATGCTAACGCCGTGGGATCCCCTGCACCGAGCGTATTTCAACGGTTATGCTCTGTGGACATATCTCACAACGCCATTCCTGCTTGCAATGAATGGTGTCAACGTTTCTGAGATTAGTCCCTGGATCGAGACTGGTGAAACCTGGCGGGTACTACGTGCGATATTTCCTAAGGAGATCGCCACACACAGCCCTGTTCAGGACTTTTTCTTTGATAGTGAGTATCAACTTCGGCGCCATGATTACAACGTCGATGTCGCAGGTGGCTTCGAGGCGGCACAACTTGTATACGACTATATCGAGGTGGATGGTATTCGACTACCAAGCAAGAGACGCGCCTATACTCGAAATTCGGATAGTCGGCCTAATCTCGAGCCGGTAATGGTTTCGATCGACATTAGCAATGTGAAGTTTTCATAAACTATAAAAGTTCTGCAGGCTTTCCACTGTCCTTCGCCAAGAGAAGCCCAATCAAGACAACTGAGATCAGACCTGAAGTTGAGCTCGGTGTGTGAGTTCGCTTTCAGACCAGATAGAGGAGTAGAGAACTATATGTCACAGACTAAATTCATGTACCGTGCTTTCCAGGCTGTCAGTCCCGGAAAGTTAGAGCTGGCTATGAAGCCGGTTGTCGATCCAATGCCCGGGTATGTGCGTATCCGGGTTGAAGCATGCGGCGTCTGCCACTCTGACGCAGGAACAGTGGAGGGAGTCTTTCCTATTGAATGGCCGCGTGTCCCAGGCCATGAGGTCGTAGGCCTCATCGAGGCCAAAGGTGAAGGTGTCGAAGACTGGACTGTCGGTCAGCGCGTTGGCGTTGGGTTTCTCGGTGGAAGCTGTGGACATTGCACATTTTGTCGTGGGGGAGATCTGGTCAATTGTAAAAATCAGGAATTTACCGGAATTCAGCATGACGGCGGCTACGCCGAAGTCATGATCGCTAAGGCAAGTGGTCTCATCTCTATTCCGGATGACCTCTCTTCCATCGACGCAGCTCCCCTGCTTTGTGCCGGGCTCACTACCTTCAGTGCGCTACGTGATGCACCAACAAAGGCCGGTGACTTGGTCGCGGTGTTAGGAATCGGAGGCTTAGGACACCTAGGTGTCCAATATGCCCGGAAGATGGGATTTGAAGTTGCAGCCATTGGGCGTGGCTCCGACAAAGCGGAATTGGCAAAGCAGCTCGGAGCACATCACTATATTGACAGTTCTACTGCGGACGTCGCCAAGGCCTTGCAAGCGCTTGGTGGTGCATCATTGATATTGGCCACAGCATCCGGTGGCAAAGCAACCGCAGACGTCGTGAAGGGACTTCGCCCCCGAGGTCGCATTCTTGTGCTAGGGGCAACCCCCGATCCAATTGCGCTGTCATCCTCCGACCTGATCTTCGGCACCCGATCCGTTGAGGGTGGGCTAACCGGCGATCCCGCTACGGCAGATACCACACTCAAATTCAGCTCACTTGCAGGTGTAGCTGCAATGATCGAGACAATGCCTCTCGAGCGCGCCCCTGAGGCATACGCGCGCATGATGTCCGGTAAGGCTCTATTCCGCGTCGTCCTCACTATGAATACATAACTGAAAACGATAGGGAGGTGAATCGACCCGAACTGAACCCTGCAACATAAGGAGAAGACACTTTGCCTGAAGTGTGCGGGTGAAGCCTGTTTATGTAACAAGCTTCACCTTCCACTCTCGTTGGGACATTGGGGTACTTATCACACCGCGACGAACACGCTTGACACTATGCGCGATCAAATCTTCTGCGCGATTAGTTGCACAATGATTTCATGTATTCCAGGTCTTTTTTCGCTTCTTGAAGATCAAATGTATCAAAACCCTCAGTAAAACGAGCATATACATTGCTGAGCAAGTTCAAAGCAGAATCGAATCGGTCTTGCCGAACCATGAGCTTCGCAAGGCTCCTTGCAGTCCGCAGTTCCCAACTCAGGTTGCCCTGATTCTTCGCACGCTCGAGCGAATGCCTTAGGAAAACTTCCGCTCCTTGAGTATCCGGCTCCTGCCTTGCGCCCAAGAGGTCGCCTTTTTTTCGTAATATCTCGGGCATGTCGAATGAACTCCCGCTAAATTCCGCCTGGTCAATAGCTTTATCGATGGCTATCAAAGCCGCATTGAATTGTCCGAGAAACGCGAGCCCTTCGGCGAGCGCAGTTCTGAGCGCGGTTACCTGAATATTGTGCTGCTCTTCATTCAAGACTTTCAAGGCGTCGTACAACAGTTGTACTCCTGCCGCAGCGTGGCCTCCTTTCACGAGGAGTTCTCCCTTGAGGCCAAGGCCGACTGCCCGATAAGGCCTCAGAGAATAGCGTTCGGCATGCCCAATCAGAGTCTCTATAATCTCTTTAGCCTTTGCCAGATCACCGCACCAGAGAAAGACAGAGGCTGTATACACCATAGACATGCACTTAGTGACAGGACGCTCTTCGAGATCTCCTTCATCTAAAACTCGTGACGCCGCCTGAAGAGCTTGTTCGGGAAAACCGCGAAGCCAAAGTCCCTGAGCCAGAGCTCCAACTACAAGAATGCGATTGTCATAGCCAAAGAGCGATAGTTTGAGACTCGGAAATGCGGCAGCCAGCGCGAGTCCCGCCTCGCAGTTCACTTTAGAATTCTCTTGATCTCCAGAGAGATGTTGAGCAAAGCCGAGCATCCAGTCCGACATAATAATACCGGCTGGGTCTTCCAGGCTCAACGCCAAGAGCTTGCTTTCTTGCGAGAGGCTTAACGCCGCGCGATAATCGCCGATGCGGGTGGAAAGGATCATGAGACCCGCAAGAAACCGGAGTCGATATGGCTGGTCTCCAAGCATCTCCGTGAGTTCCAATCCTCGAGTGATTGCGATCCTAACATCATCACTATTCCCTCTGGTAAACATCAACGATGTCGCCAGCGCCTCCTGGAGCTTCATTTCGACGGATGTTCCAAGGTAAGTATTTGCTAGCTTCGATACTGCCTCTCGACTCCATCTGAGGCCTTCACTCAATAAAGAAGCCTCAATAAAGAGCGGTGCTGCCGAGGCAGAAAGATCTACAGCAATCGAAGTGTCACCATGATCAGAAAAACACCATTCCAGTGCCGCTCGTACATTGCCGAGGTAAGCCGAGATCTTGAAAGAGCTTTCACGATCCCAAAACGTCGGATTGCGGATATCGACCAGTTTAAGAACTTGAACGAAATGACAGGCGTGCCGCTTTGCTACCAAATTCAATTCACCGGCTTGGCGCAGTTTTTCGAATGCATAGGCACGTGTCGTCTCAAGCAAACGATAGATCATTACTCGCCCGCTAGCGGTTGTTGCGACCAAAGACTTCTCGACGAGGCTACCCAAAACTTCTGCGACTTCTATTTCGCAATTCTCTCCATCAACAACATCTTCCGCCGCGTTTAAATTGAATGTGCCTACGAAGATAGACAATCTCAGCAGAACTAGCTGCTCAACATCAGAGAGCAAGTCGTAGCTCCAATCAAGCATGGCATTTAGAGTTTTGTGTCGAGGCAATGCAGCCCGTCGGCCCTGCCATTGCAATCTCAACCTATCGCTTAACAGTTGAGCGACACCTCGAAGCCCATGCGCGTTGATGCGGCCAGCCACCAACTCGATTGCAAGAGGTAGCCCATCGAGACTGCGACAGATGTGAGCAACAACTGCCGCATCAGCATTATTCAGTTCAATTTGTGTTCCACTTGCACCTGTGCGCTCCAGGAAGAGTTGTACTGCCGGGAAAGTCAAAGCGTAAGCCGCGGTCATGGCTTGGCTTTCTACCGGACTTTCCAGTGATGGAAGTCGGTAGACGTGTTCTCCTTCTGCACGGATTGCCTCTCTGCTTGTCACGAGAATGCAAACCCCCAAAGCACCATTGAATATTTCCTCAGAAAGAGGTGCAATTACTTCGACAAGATGTTCACAGCTATCAAGAATAAGAAGAAGTTTTCGATTAACCAGACCAGCTATGAGGGAAGACGCAGGGTCATTTCCTTGGACATGAATATTTAACGTCGATGCCACAGTGTTGGCCACTAGAGAAGAATCTGCAATCGATCCCAGATCGACGAACACGACCGCGCCGTCAAACCCTGACAACAGAGAGTATGCAACCGATATAGCGACGGTCGTCTTACCCATTCCGCCAGATGCCACGATGCTAACGAAGCGACTGCTCAGCAGTTGAGAACAAATTGTCTGAACAGATTCATCGCGTCCAATCATCCGTTGAAGCTGAGGAGGCAAATTCGATGCGAAGCTCAATCCTGATTTTGACGAAACAGACGGGATCTGTGTTTCAACTGACCTATCTGCAATCGGCGCGACAAAGCAGTAACCGCGCCCCAGCACGTTTGTTATATATCTGGCCCCGGCCTTTCCGTCGCCCAGCGTTTTTCGAAGATTGGATACATGCACGCGAAGCGCGCTCTCATCGACCGTAACGCCGGGCCATACCGCCTCGATCAAATCCTGGTGGCTAACAATCGTGCCTGCCTGCTCAACTAATGCCAATAGAATATCAAGAGCGCGACTCCCTACTCGTACTGGCACGCCTTCTTTTTTAAGAAGCCGTTCGCTAACGAGGAGACAGAACGGACCAAATACAACAATAGAGGCAGTTCGCGAATTATCTTTACTTGCCTTCATAAACCTTGGGTTTCGCCGCTTATTAGCCATCGTCGCTACATGTCCTTGCCAGAGTCGAGCAACCTTCGCTTTTCGAGAGCCTGACCAGATTCTTACTTCGGCACACACTCACGCTGTGGGCCGTTCTGGTCGCAACGCTACGGCTCACGTTCTCGGCCAAAAGATAAGCTCTACCTAATCTCTCTTTGGCCGTTACTCACAACCAAAGCAACACTAACTCTAGCGCCTGAAATTCGCCACGACACAACCGCAGCAAAATAGGACATTTTCGGATAGTAATGCAATTCCAAAGGGAATTGACGATGGGGTCATTTAACTCCGTGCATTTTCGCAAAGCTAATTGGATAGCGAAAGACCTAAGCCCTCCGTTCTGCCTACACTGTCTTCAGTCGAAACTCCTTTCATCAAGGATACCTTCGACGATATACGAGGCCGGTGCGAAGCAATTGTCACGGTGGCACCACCATAAAACATCGCGCCAGATAGTACTGGCATGGGGTCGTCGGAACTACGTCCAGAAGCAAACAAAAATGATGTGCACAAACATTGAAGGATCCCCCATTTAACACGCGGACTCGGCCCCGAGCCGATATCAGTCGAATGCGGGCGACGCACGATCCGGTAAAGATTCAGATCTCAAAAAGTGAGGAACACGAATGTCCAACTCCGAACGTTTCACAAACTCGACCGGCTCTCCGGTTCCTGATAATACGAATATTCAAACTGCTGGTCCGCGCGGCCCCGCCCTTCTCCAAGACATTTGGCTGATCGAGAAATTAGCACACTTCGATCGGGAGGTGATTCCGGAACGCCGAATGCACGCGAAAGGGTGGGGAGCACACGGAACATTCACGACTACCCATGACATCTCGCGATACACAAAGGCGGCGATCTTCTCTAAGGTCGGAAAACAAACTCCGATGTTCGCCCGGTTTTCCACTGTAGCCGGAGAACGTGGTGCAGCCGATGCGGAACGTGATATTCGAGGGTTTGCTCTCAAGTTCTACACCGAGGATGGAAACTGGGATATCGTCGGCAATAACACGCCTGTCTTCTTTTTTCGTGATCCCCTGCGTTTTTCAGACCTTAACCATGCAATTAAGCGAGACCCAAGAACTGGACTCAGAAGCGTGCAGAACAACTGGGATTACTGGTCATTGCTCCCTGAAGCGTTGCATGAGGTAACCATAATTATGTCTGATCGAGGCATACCCAAGTCATTTAGGCATATGCATGGCTTCGGCAGTCATACCTTCTCCATGATCAATGCCGAAGACAAACGCGTCTGGGTGAAGTTCCATTTCCGATCCCAACAAGGTATCGAAAACCTTACGGACGAAGCTGCTGCGGCCTTGGTAGCAACTGACCGTGAGAGCAATGGACGCGATCTGTTGGATTCTATTGAGCGCGGAGAATTTCCGAAGTGGACTCTCTTTATCCAGGTAATGACGGAGGAACAAGCGAAGACGCATCGACACAATCCATTTGATCTGACGAAGGTTTGGCCCAAAGCGGACTATCCCTTGATCGAAGTCGGAGTAATGGAACTCAACCGCTATCCGGATAATTTCTTTGCAGAGGTCGAGCAAGCAGCATTCTCCCCTGCGAACGTCGTCCCAGGGATCAGCTTTTCTCCTGATAAGATGCTTCAGGGCCGGCTCTTCTCTTATGGAGATACACAACGTTATCGCCTGGGGGTCAATTTCAACCACATCCCTGTCAACGCTCCGAAATGCCCATTTCTTTCCTACCACCGGGATGGAGCGATGCGTACGGACGGAAATCTTGGATCCACAGTGAACTATCACCCAAACTCTCAGGGCGTGTGGGACAATCAACCGGAGTATGCTGAGCCTGCACTCGCTATAGAGGGCAAAGCAGATCACTGGGATCATCGTGTTGACCACGACCATTGGGAACAGCCGGGCAATCTCTTTCGGCTGATGAACCCTGAGCAGCAACAGGTTCTCTTCGAGAATACCGCCCGTAACATCACGGGTGCCTCTCTAGAGGTTATTGAGCGTCATATTGCGAACTGTACTCGGGCAGACTCCGCATATGGTGCTGGTGTCGCGCGAGCTCTGCATCTTGACCATCTCATAAAGCTATAGAGTCGCGCTCACAAATATCCGGCGCACCTCAAAATACCAACTATTTGACAGGACTTTCTATGCACATGCAGGATTGGAATACTTATCGTTCCCAACTCATAGATGGAGTTGGGAGTCTGGCCAGACTTACTCCTGACACTGTCAAGGGCTACACAGTAATGGGGCAACGCGGCGCAAAGAACCAACCACATCGATGCGAAAACCCGAGAGTTGATCGCTCTCGGGGTCGCCATTACCCTTCGATGCGATGGCTGTATCACCTTCCATGTAGCTGCAGCGCGAGAACAGGGCGCGACCAAGGAGGAAATAGCCGAGGCTCTGGGCGTTGCAATCTCCATCAATGCTGGCGCTGCGTTGGTCTATTCGACTCGTACACTCGACGCGTTCGAAGCCGCTGCCGAATGCTAGTTTGGAGAGGAATTGCGTGATGCGAAGCGTAGCCCAGGTCGCGCACGTTTCTCTCCACGAGAGTGCAAGTCCCTCCGCTGGAAGGCAGTGCGGAGGCTGGAGTCGTCGGTAATCCTATCTGGACGGAGAGGACCTCTTTTTCCGTCTGCTCGCAGATGCAGCCACCAACGAGAGTTTCATTGCGACAAGAATCTTTCCGTTCGGCTCAAGACATTTCTGTGACCCTCAGCCATCTAGCCGGAACGACTCTTTGCTTCCGGACCTCGTGACCAAAGCGCCATATCGCCACTCTGAAGGCGGAAGTATTCACGTTGCCGATTTCTGCTGCACCTTAAACTCCGCCTCCATGAGAAGCGATACGGGACAGGGCTAAGAACAATGCTTGCGCCAATAAGCGGGAGGATGTCCGACAATGCTTTTGAACACAAATGTGAAATGGGCTTGAGTTCTGAATCCAAGCGCCAGCGCTATGTTAACGATTGACATGGACGGATTTCGGAGTAAAGTTTGTGCGTGGGCAATCTTTCGTCGAAGTATGTAGCGATTCGGCGTATAACCAGTGGCCGCGCGGAATTGAGCCGCAAAGTGCATTCGAGAAAGCCCAACTGCGTTACTGAGCTCAATCAGATATATCGGCTTTAGCAGGTTTGCCTCGATGTATTCGATCGACCGATTTAGCCGCCATCTTGATAGTTCCGAAGGCTGTTTTCCGGGAAACTTGAGTCGTGCTCTTTTCGAGTCGAGTGCTAACAAGCGAGACGCGATAGCCAAACTTATGCCGTCGAGGAATACCGGCCCAGCGGGACCACCGTTATCATCAACGTCGACCAGCATTTTGACGAGGTGTTTGAGAGTGGGACAATCTACACGTTTTGTTTTCGATAAGACCAGGTGTGCATTAGGAGCACGGCCATATGCGGTCTCGTAACACTCGGCCAACAAGGCTTGAGGCAGATACACTCGGAAGCACGTGAAACCCTCATAGTATATTGCTCGAGCTTCCTGAAATGGCTCTTTGATCCAGAGTGAATCGGCAGGAGCATAGCCTTTATTAAACGGCTTGCCGCCGAAATGCCACTCGCCTATCGGCATTTTGCGAAAAAGCGTAAGCGTGTGGGCGTCTTCTGCGCCATTGGAAGAGAATTCTATCGGAGAAGCCGGTTCCTGTATAACCCACCGAGAAAGTATTACCTGAGATTCCCTTCCGGACGATGCAGATTCAAGTGATGGAGGCTTGAGCCACTCTACCTCGGAGCGAATGAGGGGCGACCTCGGCTGAAGCTGCTCACCGCCACTCGTCGGCTTCTTTGACTGATCAGATTGTGGAAGTGCAAACTCCGGCTTCACAAAGTACTCCGAACATAATGACGAATATGTAGAAATGAAAAAGGACTCACCGGACTCGAATTAGCTGAGGTGTTGTCGATGTTAGTACCGGAATTGTGATCGCCAACCATTTCCTAGTTCTCAACTTATCGCCTCATAGGCGATCGACAGGTGATGTTTTAGAGAACGCACATCGCTGGCATGAGGCTCGGAGACCGGGGCGACGCTGGTGTTGACACCACGGCTAAACGCGTGGGTATTCAGCTAATTGTTATCTTTGTGACGGCCCGCTAAAACGTAACGACCGACTTAGATCGTTAAGCGGTTTCAATTGCGAGAGCGCCTATTCTGCTTGTCACTACCTCATAATCAATGGTGCCTATCGAGTTTTCCGTGATCGCTTGTGAAAACTTAGTTCATGCAAGTGTCTAAACTAAACATGCTCAATTCATATAGATACACGCAATTTAGCGGCTAACAAAGTTATGACTTGTGAAGAATAGTTAAGACTTGTTGGAATTCTCCGAAGCATATCAGCCGTCATTGCACACGTGGCTCGTCGATCATGCGACCAAGGCCCGGGCTCCCCCGGTCATCCACGACTCACTAAGATTCAATTGTGTTGAGCCCCTTATATAGCTGAAAAATTGGACGGACGTGCATTTTGGGAAAGCTTGATTCATTAACGAAAGATCGTCAACACAAATACCTATAGACTCGGAACGTTATAGCCCCACTTCTGTGCGGCGAATGCGGTCGTAGGGCCAATCTTGGTAATCCAACAGAGAAGCCAAAGACCGTGCCGAACCATCAAACAATTTCGTTCAGGATTCGATCCGGAGAGTATCAATGACTTCTAAAGATTCGGGTGACACTGTGGATAAACGCAAGTCGGCTGAAAATGGTCTTGCCCAAACGGTGGTCGAGTCATACGACGCGATTGTCTTAGGCAGTGGCGAGGCAGGAAAGTACATTGCTTGGAACCTTGCCTCAAATGGTAAGAAGACGGCTCTCGTCGAACGCCGATATATAGGCGGATCCTGCCCAAATATCGCATGCCTGCCCACTAAGAACTTTGTTCATTCTGCCAAAGTGGTCCATACCGCGACGCAATTGGAATCCTACGGGATGCATAAAGCCGATTCTGCAATCGACATTACGGCTATCCGAGGACGAAAACGCGCCATGGTCGACGGTCTCGTCGCGATGCATCAGGAACGGTTTGCCAAGAGCGGCGCCGAATTGATTCTCGGCGAAGGAAAATTTGTCGGCTCGAAATTCATGGAAGTTGGTCTGGCAGATGGTGGGATTCGCTTACTTACCGCAGAGACAATCGTCCTTAGTACAGGGTCTCGTTCTCTGATAGATTCTATTCCCGGATTGGTCGAAGCGGCCCCACTGACTCATGTGGAAGCACTTGAGCTCGATGAGGTGCCAGGACATCTCCTCATACTCGGCGGAGGCTATATAGGCTTGGAATTCGCCCAAGTGATGCGCCGTTTCGGAAGCCAGGTTACCCTCATTGAGCGCAATGAGCGGTTCCTTCATAAGGAAGATAGCGATGTCTCTGAACTCCTCCTCAAGGTTTTCACCGTAGAGGGAATTGAAATTGTTACGGGCGCGAAGCTAAAAGAAGTCAGTGGGATGTCTGGCGAGAAGATCACGCTAAATCTGGAACAGGATGGAGAGCCGATAACACTAAAGGGTACCCATCTCATGGTCGCCACAGGTCGCACACCGAATACTTCTGATATCGGCTTAGATGTGACCGGGGTTGATCTCACCCCGGAGGGGTTTGTTCGGGTAAACGAGCATCTCGAAACCACCGCCTCTGGCATCTTTGCAGCCGGCGATTGCGCTGGCAGTCCACATTTCACTCATATTGCTTATGACGATTTTCGCGTTTTGCGCGATCGATTCGCTGGATTCTCGAGGTCAACTACCGGTCGTCTAGTGCCTTCGTGCTTATTTGTCGACCCCGAGTTCGCTCGTATCGGGCTCAGCGAAACAGAGGCGAAAGAAAAAAACATTTCTTATCGACTTGTAAAGCTTGCAATGAAGTCTGTATTGCGTACCCGAACGACAGGCGAAACAGAAGGTTTTCTCAAGGCACTCATTAGTGCCTCTGACGATACCATTATCGGCTTCACGGCTTGTGGTGCCTCTTCTGGAGAAATGATGGCGCCGGTTCAACTCGCGATGAGCGCAAAGCTACCTTACACTGTTCTTCGCGATTCAACCTTTGCACACCCGACATTCGCCGAAGGTTTGGTCTACCTCTTCTCACAAACGCCAACTCTAATGTCGTATTCAAACTCAAAAGTCTAGTCCGAGATTTACTAGAAAGAAAACAAGAATGCCAAACGTTGAAAAACAAAAGATTCTACGCGCACTCGGAACAGCCGAGCGCTGGTTCTGGCTCATGAATCAAAATCGTCCATTGCAGTTCCTTCTGACAGCATCATTTCACGGTACGCAATCAGAAGAGCGATGGCATAAAGCAATCGGCACGGCCGGAACGCGACACTCTATGCTGCATGTGGCTGTCGCTCAAATGGATGATGAGCTCGTCTTCGTGAAAGCTAGTCCACGGATATCCTTCCGTTGTGTAACAAGGAAGAACGATCTGCATTGGAAGTTTGTGTCTGAAGAGGAAATGAATACCCCATTCACACCGGAGAGCTCCGCACTATTGCGCGTGACGCTCCTCCAGAGCGACGACAAATGCGACCTCATTCTTTGCTTTCATCACTCTATAGCGGATGCTATGAGTGCGATGCACTTCCTCCACGAAATTCTCCAGACCTTTCATGGCGTTGAGTTCAAACCGTATGAGTTGCCAGAGAGTATGGATAAGCTCATAGAGGAACACCTTGGGTCGGCTCCGGCATCTTCGGTCGATCAACCTCCGCAAAACTGGTCAACTGCATTTCGTGATCAATCAAAAAAAGCAAAGGTGGAAGTACAGACGCTTACCGCTGATCAGACTAACCTTTTGCGCGAGATGACTCGCAAACATGGAGCTACCATAGGTCACGCGGTCTCAGCCGCATTTACTTTGGCCGGTCAGCAGTTGAGTGACGCTTGGCAAAAGCTCCCCGTGCGCATTTTTCTTCCGATCGATCTGCGCAGCAGGCTACAGCTGACGGATGAATTGCTATATGCAGTGGGCATTTCTGTAATCGTCCTCGATTCTGGCAAATCCCAAGAAGGTTTCTGGCAAATCGTGGCAAATGCGAAGGAACAGCTAGACTCTAAACTGTTGCCCAGCTCGATCGTGGAGAATCGTATGACGATAGCAGGGTTATACCAAGGATTGAATAGTGCAGCAGAATACGCAGCGCTGTCGGAGAAGATCTTCGGCTTCGATCTCCTTCAGACCAATCTTGGCGCGTGGAACTTCGCCACCACATGGGGAGAAATGTCGTTGCACCGAATCGCGGGCCCCATGGTCTCGGTAGGCTTTGAGGGAGAGCAGACAGTAGGGCTTATGACAGTGGCGGGTAAACTCACACTCACCCACCTCAGCTTTGAACCAATTACGGGTCTTCTATCGCGTGCAATAGAGATTCTACTGAGCGTAATGACTGAGTCTCTTAAAGAAAGTATCGCAAATGTTGATACCCACCGCCTAGCGCTCGGTTAGGATCGCGAAAACATGCTTCTGCCACCAAGACAACACACATACGACGGGGAGACGAGCTAACCGTACTTGAAGTTATGGGCATCTACTCGGTCCCGAGTCTGGATTTTAAGGACGAAGTTTAAATTGAGACGGTCGCACTCTCTGTATATGAGACCCTTAAGCTAAATGCGTTGCTGCTCAATGGCCTGCGGATGGCCCATCTGAAGGTACAAACTTCTTAATAAGGAAGGCGAGAGGCACACTCGCCAGAGTCGCCCAGCCAATGACACGGAAATAATCCATAAATGCCAGAAACTGCGTCTGATCATGCAATTGCCTATAGGATCGGCCCGTACGCACCGATGGCTGCGTTCGGTCCAGTGAATCCTTTACTCACCGATAGTCTGTCAGCGCATGGATATGTTGCTGGAGGCTTTGTGAGCTTGAACCAAGTCCCGAGCCAACATTCACTTGATGCAGGTCCTGACGTCGCTCAGCTGAGGTCGTGATAAATGCGATGCCGAAACTTCCGCCCCAGTTACGAAATAGATTTGTGAGACTGGAGGCTTTATTGTTCTGCTCCGGACGCAACATGGAATAGGCGATCATATTGACCGGGACAAAGAAGAATCCATAGCCGATCCCTTGAAAAACTCGGCCCATCAGATAGTGGCCTCCATTCGTGTCCAGATTCATGGTGCTGAAATGCCACAATGAGGCTCCGACAACCGACAGCCTGAAGGTCATCATGATTTTTGGAGAGACGATACGTTTTTGGAGCAGAAGTGCAGAAATGGGTGCGAGCACCGTGATGACAAGGGCTCCAGGCCCGAGCACAAATCCGGCATCGATCGCCCTATAGCCGTAAAGCGCTTGAAGAAGTTGAGGTACGAGGGTTGTGGTTCCGAAGAATCCAATTCCAAAAATAAAAAACAACACCGCAGCGATCGCGAAATTTCGGTTCTTCAACAGCCGGAAGTCAATAATCGGCTCGTCGACATAGAGTTCCCAGAGGATGGTTCCGATCCATCCTAATACTGCCAACCCCAAGGTCCAGCAGATGAAGTTGCTTCCAAGCCAGTCATCGATCTGACCTCGATCCAAGGTAATCTCCAATGCAGCGGACGCGAGTATGATCAGTGCAATGCCCGTACCATCGATCGAAATCTTGCCGTTCTTACGCAAAGCTGCACGTTCTGCGGTAAAAGCTGGCGGGTCCTGAATGAGTCTCGTCAGAAAAAGTGCGAGCAGCCCGATCGGAACGTTGATGAAGAAGATCCTTGTAGTTGTCTGTAATCCATCCACCAAGCACCGGTCCAATTGCGGGAGCGGTGACCAGAACTACCGTGTAGAGTGCAAAGGCAGATGCTCTTTTAGAGGGGGGACGTATCGACCAGGATCGCCTGCGCGACTGGAGCAAGTCCGCCGCCACCGATACCCTGCAGAATGCGACAGAGCAGCATGAAGCCCAGTGAGGGTGAAATACCGCATAGAAAAGATGTCACGGTGAACAGCCCTACGCAGACCAGGTAGTAATTCTTACGCCCAAAAACGCGACTTAGCCATGCGCTCATCGGAAGGATGACAGCATTCGCGACAAGGTACGTCGAAGGATCCAAGTCACCTCATCGTAGCTTCTTCCCAGGCCTCCTCCGATATAGGGAAGCGCGACGTTGGCAATCGATGTATCCAGCAGTTCCATAAAGGCTGCGAGCATAACAGTGATTGCTATGAACCAGGGATTGATGACGGGCTTCCTATCTGCGAGTTGCTCCGGGATTGTCGCCATGGCTGCCACTCCCCTTTTCCTCCAGACGAGCTGAATATTCTGTAGACGCGAAGTGCAATTTATCGAACCTTCACTCTTGGCTCAACAGACATACCGGGGCGGAGCAGATGATCAGGATCCTGGTCTTTATCAAGATGAATACGGACTGGAAAGCGTTGGACGACTTTTACATAATTTCCGCTGGCGTTTTCCGGAGGAAAAAGACTGAAGAGCGGCCCCGCGGCCCCAGCCATCTCTTCGACTATTCCTTTGTAGTCTTTGCCGAAGGTGTCGACGTGAATGGTCACCGGTTGGCCCGGCCGCATCAGCCCAAGTTGAGTTTCTTTGAAATTTGCAGTGACCCAGATGTCATCAGTAGGCACTACTGATTAGCAGAGATTGACCAGGTTGTACTCGATGTCCAAGTTCGATCGTCTTTCGGCCGATGACCCCACCGACAGGGGCATAAACCTTTGTATAGCTCAGATTGAGCTCAGCTGTATGAACATCGGCTCTTGCCTGGTCTCTTTCCCCGATTCTGGATTGGGGCCTGTCGCGTGCGTCGACCACTTGTTGAGGAGCCATCCGCGCCGCGTCCACTTGAGCCTGACGCTCAGTAACTAGATTTTGGAGTGTGATATTTTCTCCCTCTCTGCGATGATGACCGCCCGGTCGGCATCAAGAGCCTGTGCACTTGACTTCGCCTCTGTGTCCTGCGCGTCATAAAACGAGCGAGAAACTTCCCGCTTCTCGACGAGAGCCAGGTAACGGACGCGATCACGCTCGGAGCGGGACGCAACAGCTTCATCTGCATCTGCCCTGCGCTCGGCGGCGACGAGATTCGCCTCCTCGGTCCTGACATTCGCCAGTGCCTCGCTGTGTGCTGCCTCTGCACCACGTAACTGACTGAACGCGGTCGCGTCGGTGATCGGCACATTTACCTGAGCGGAACGTGCCGAAGCCTCCTTCGTTTCAAGCGCGGCCTGCGCATGTTCCAGTTCCGCCTGATAATCCCGAGGATCGAGTTTCAGCAATAAGGTTCCGGCCTTTATATAATGGTCGTTTTCAACATCAGGATTGATATAGACCACAGTGCCACTGATCCTTGTGCTGATGGCATCGAAGTGGCCGTCGATCTGTGCATCATCAGTGGTTTCGTATCTCCGCGCGTGAAGCCACCATAGGACAGCTGCTACAGCTATGACGACAAAGAGCGCGATCACTATGAGACGTCTCCCACCACTGCCGTGGCTCGCTTGTTGCGCAGAATCGCTGGCAGAATTGGTGGTCGCTGCATCGGGAGAGACGGGCGTATCTTCAGCCTGTTGCGTCATTTCAGTTTCCTCCGAATAAATCATTCAATCGGGTGTCTGCGTTTCCGAGAGAGCGAGCCAACGCTATTTTCGAAACATTGAACGAGTAGAGGCTCTGAATATAGTTGTCATTCGCAGCGGCAAGAGTCTCCTCGGCCTGGACTACCTCGAGATAGTTCGTCACTCCGTTGTTGTAGCGGTCCTGGGACTGAACGAGTGCGCGTGCAGCGAGCGCCTTGTTGGTTGCAGCCACATTGACACTCGATTCGGAGGAGGCAAGATCGAGCCGTGCCACACGTATGTCATACTTCACCCTGCCCTCAAGGTCCTGATATTCCGCACTTCTTCGCCCCAGGACGGCTTTCGCCTCATCTATATCAGCCTTGATTCTTCCTCCAGTAAAAATAGGAACGGACACCCCTGCCGAAATCTCATAAAGCTGATTGGCATTCGCAAAGTTAGTGCCACCTGTGCCGTAGTTGCCGCCAAGTGAAAGCGCAGGCATCCTTTGTGCCTTTTCGGCATTCACTGCCAACTCTGCTGCTCGAACGGTTTGCCGAGCACTGGCCAGATCCGCTCGATTGCTCATGGCTTGCTGTTGCTCTCCAGATTCAGTGGCCTCGGGTAATGGCCGATACTCTTCGCCACCGAGCACCATGAAGTTCTGCTCAAGAGGAAGGCCGATGATACGGCCAAGGGTAAGCTTGTCCTTTTCGAGCTCATTGGCAGCATTCGTCACCCGTTGTTCTGCTGTTTGGCGCTCCACCTGCGCCCTGATAGCATCAATCTCCGGCGACACCTCTGAGCGGTATTGGTTTGAAACCTGCGAGTCGAGCTCCCTGGAAAACGCTAGCTGTGCCTGCGCGGTTTCTAGTCTGGCTTTGCTTGCCACGACCTGAAAAAAGCCAATCCAACCGCGAAGACGACTACATCCCGCGAGTCTTTGGTGTTCAGAAGCGAGGCGCTCTCAAAAGCCTTTTCGGCACGATACCGATCGGTAAGCTCCAGACTGTACAGCGACTGAGTCGCACTGATCCGGGCATCCTGGAAACCGAATGCTCCTGATGTGGATGGAAGAGTGAACCCTCCTATAGGAGGAACCTTGAGACCTATCTCGTTATAGGAAATATTTTCGTAGGCCTGTTGCGCCCTTGCATTGATATTCGGCAAAAGGGCCACCAACGCGCGAAGTCTCTGCGCCCGCACCGCAGCGTCCGCCTGAAGGCTATCAATGAGTCCCAGGTTGTACTTCAGACCGCGTTATACAGCTTGATGCAATGTAAAGCTAAGAGTTTCATTCACCACAGGACCGGTTGGAACACTCCTAGGTACGGATTCTGGTTTTGCGTCTCGCGAGCACTTGGGTTTGTGGTACTAGTCGAAGGGTTGATGGGACGCGGCGTCGCGATCGATCCCGAATTAGCACCGTCCAATATCTGCCCAGAGGCATGACGACCCGGAACCGAGATGCAAATTACATATAGGAATGCTGTGTAAGCTGATTTTCTGATTTGCACAGTGTTCCCTTCCAAAATCGCCCCGGAGCTCTCGAAGGAGTTCGGATTTGATTCCGGAGCCCGATACGGTTAGGTCTGTCCGTCAGACAGTGCGTATGGTACTGCGGAGCTAATCACATGCCACACTAGATAAAATATGCTCCACTCCCTCCGCATCACACTTTTGTTGTAGGCGGAGGACTGAGACATAGATGAGGCGCTACTCTTTCGGGTATTCCGACCACTGAGAAAGCTCTTCGAGCTTTTCGGCTGTATAGGGCGGGAAGAGATGTTCGATTGCAACATCTGGTGGGGATATCAGGATTGACTTCGCGTGTGTTAGCGCGTCGAATCCAGCTTTCCCGTAGTAGTGTCCAATTCCTGAATTGCCGACGCCGCCGAAGGGCATGGTGTCGATATACAGATGGATATTCACTTGATTGATCGCGCCGCCGCCAAAAGAAAGGTTTGTCAGGAATCGGTCCTTCGTCGATTGATCGTCACTGAAGAGAAATGCCGCCAGAGGTTTAGGGCGTTTCTTCACTTCGCGAATGGCCTCATCAAAATCGCTATAGCTCAAAACGGGAAGGATAGGACCGAATATCTCTTCCTTCATGATTTCGTCATCCCAGGTTACGGGAAAGAGAATAGTTGGTTCCACGTAGCGCGCTTCGGGATCGGTCGCCCCTCCCGACAATACTTTTGATTGCTTGATAAGAAACATGAGTCTTTGCGCCGCTTTTTTGCTTATGATGCGCGAATAGTCCGGGTTGCTTTTGGGGTCATTGCCGTAGAGTTCGACAATAGCTTTCTTCGCTTCAGTGAGAAAATCCTGAAGAACTGACTCATGGACATAAGCGTATCCCGGTGATGTGCACCATTGCCCACCCCAAGCCATCGCTCCCCACACAACCTTCTTTGCTGCGTCCTTCAGATTAGCCGTTGTCTCGATGAAGGCTGGATTCTGACCGCCCAGCTCCAAAATCACGGGCGTGAGATTCTCGGCGGCAGCTCGCATAATCACTTTCCCCACGGGGACGCTGCCTGTAAAGAAAATAAAATCATAAGGAAGTTTGAGAAGTTCAGTAATCTCGTCTCGGGAACCGCTCACAACGGTTACTGCTTCTGGCTCAAAGTACTTGGGAACAAGATCCGCCAGCAAAGCGCTGGTCGCCACGTTTGCCTCGGCGACTTTGAGGATGCACGTATTTCCCGCAGATAATGCTCCTATGGCGGGATCAAAGAGAAGGATAAGCGGACCATTCGACGGTCCCATGATGAGCGAGACGCCATAAGGCTCTCTCAACACCACAGCTGTATGTCCCGACGCCGCGAGAGCTGTGGGAACCACCACAGGCTCCGGTTTCATCCATGACTTCAAGTGGGCTTTGGTGGATTTAATGACATTGAAAGGCGCAGCAACTTCAAAGACATATTCTGATATTGCTGTTTTGAAATCCGTACATACGGCTTGGCGAAACGCGTCTACGTTCTCGCCTAACATCTTTTCAAGACGATCTAATTGCTCGATTCGCCATTCATAGGATTTGGTGACGTTCGTATCGAAATAAGCCTTCTGTTTATCGAAAATAGCCTGAAACTTGTTCATATGCCTTCCCGCAAATCGCTGTCTGTGTCAGTTCTGGATGAAAGTCTGCAACGCAATATTTCCTTGCGGAGGTAAACACGCGAAGGCAATCTTTGCAGAAATAAACTTCAGTTAGAGAAATTCTATGAGACTACCTTCGTGAAGATCTTTCATATTTCACCGACATTTTTCCTTATCGCACGGCAGAGTGTGTACAAGACAGGGCGATGGCGTGACGTGCGTGCTTCAGATGTTGGAGCAACATGGCTTTGAAGCGCAGTTATATGGGCTGGCTTCGGATGCGACACAAATGTTTTTATAAGCTATTGCGGATTGAACTCTGAATCTCGTATCCAATCGTGCATTTTGAATGATTAACAGTGCGTTTCTGGAAGATATCGACGTGCGCTCACCCTAAAGTGATAGGGCAGGCAACAATCGGTATCTTGTTGCGGCCAATGACGCGCGAAGTCACGTTGAAAAACAACGCGAACTGAACCCTCTCTAAAGTCATTCGGCAGCAAGCGGGCTCATATCGGTTCCCCGCGGTATAGGTCGACGGGGGAATGGACCATTAAGACTTTGGCGAATTTTGCCATCACCTCCCACAGAGGGCGCTAGGTGGAATGAATCGAAACGTGTGAAGGGCATTATTAGCGACGACGGATGTATACGCCCGAGCGCGACGATGACGAGTTTTCACCCGCTGGTTTGTCCCCCCTCCCGGAATATTGAGCAAACCATGTCTACACGAGTTACGGATTTTGGAGGTCCTATATGAATTCGATCTCAACGTTTTTCACCGCTGCTGTTCTATTCTCGGGCACCACCGTCTTCGTTCAAGCACAATCCAATACGACAGCCCCGCAGCAACCTTCATCGGTCCATCGCAAACTGCCAAAAAGGAGCGCCACTCCCTCCATTGAAGCCCAGATCCAGCAGATGCGCGAAGATCTGCAGAGCCAGATTGACGAACTTAAAGCTAAGCTTGCTGCGAAGGACGAGCAGATCGAGGCGCTGAAGACACAGACCCTGAATACTCAGCAAACGACTGCAACAGCGTCCACCAGAATTCACGACATTGACAGCACGCTTCGGCAGAATATAACTGTAGTCGATGGCCTTCAGACTTCAGTAACTGATCTTCGCGAGAGGGATGTCGCTGTAAGCAACAGCGTCCAGCAGGTTCGAGATAATCAGAAGGCTCTGCAAAAGAGCATCGATGAACCAGTCGCGTTGCGGTACAAGGGCATGACGATCACTCCCGGGGGATTTCTGGCCGGTGAAAGCATATGGCGCCAAAGAGCAATGAATGACGACATCTATACCGCTTTCAGCACAACGCCTTACATGAATTCTGGAGAAGCGCACACCAGTGAATGGGTGCCCAGCGCTCGAGCAACACGTCTTTCCACTCTCTTCAGCGGCAAGGCTCCGTTCGGAACAGTGAGTGGATTCTTCGAGGGAGACTTCTTATCCGCCGGCATTACCTCGAACAACCTACAGAGCAATAGCTATACCCTTCGGGTACGGCAGGCATGGGGACAGGCGACATTTGGACATATTAAGTTCACCGGCGGCCAGATGTGGACCCTCCTCACCGAAGACAAGAAAACAACCGATCCTGGATCGGAATGGGCTCCCCTCATCTTCGACCAGAATCTTCATGTGGGTGATACCTATCTCAGGCAGGCAGGTTTCCGCTTGCAGAATTCATTCACACCAAAGCTTACTCTTGCCATGGCCTTGGAAAACTCGCAGTATCAATTCAGCGCCTCGAACGCGTCATCTAATTTCTTCTTTGGAAATCCAGGAGCACTGGGCGGTCTCAATAATTCCAGCGCAAACTATACGAACCAGGTAGCGCCTGATGTCTTGGTTAAAGCCAGCTATGAACCGGGATTTGGTCATTACGAAATCGGCGGCGTAGTGCGCTTCTTTCGGGATCGCTATTATCCAGGCGCTACAACAGCGGTTGGGGCGCAGAACGATACTCGAGTTGGCGGAGGCTTCGTTGCCAATGCCCGTTTCCCGGTTGCTCCCAGGGTTGAGATGGGCCTGCACGTAGTTGCCGGTGATGGTACTGGGCGTTATGGCGTCTCTCTCCTTCCTGATATCACCGTTCGTCCCAATGGCACACTTTCGCCGCTGCGCAATGCACAGGGTCTATTTTCTCTTGAGTATCACCCGACGAAGAAGCTCGACATCTTCGGATATGCAGGCTCGGAATATGTCCAGCGCACCTTCTATATCAGCAACAGCGGAACACTTGTGGGCTATGCTCCTCCAAACGCAAACAATACGGGCTGCAACGTCGAGGCTGTACCGACAGCAGGTACCGGTTTCGCTCCAGGTGCCAGTCCCTGCCTCGGGGCTACCAGAGATATCTCCCAATTCTCGGGTGGCTGGGTATACAGCATCTATAACGGCCCTGCAGGCAAACTTCAATATGGCGCGGCCTATAGCTATCTCAATCGCGACGGATGGTCCGGGGTTGGCGGCGCTCCTAAAGCGATCAATAACTTCGTCTATACCAGTTTCCGTTATTACATTCCTTAGGATATAAGACAGTATGCTAGACGAATATTAGTGGTGCGAAATTCGGAGACGGTGGCGTCTGTTATCGAGGAAGCTCTCGATAACAGCGCCTTTGAGCTGAGATTTCAGATCGGGCCTGCGGCGTTGTTGGCTCGGCAACGGAGCTGAGACCGGTATTGTCGGGAAACAAGCGGGAAATGGATGCAGGCAGAAACCGAAGGGTGTTCTCCCTGCGCGGTTTTGAGCAACGAAAAATGAGAGGCGGCATGTTTGCCGCCTCTCGCAGAGATGGAATTTAAGCAGCTTTCTTTGCGTTCCCGGTTACAGGTTTCACTTCCTTCTTTGCCTTCGTCCTGGCCGCCAACTCCTGCTTCACCTTGAGCGCAATCGCGATGCTGCCACCTTATAGACGGTGGCAGCATCGCGGAGCACCTGTGCGACGTTCTCCCGCGAGGCCGCATGGACAAGAGTTAATTCGACCAATATCCCACCTAAGGCGCTCTACTCGGTACGGCGAAGATAGGCGGCGAACAGCTTCCCGATGGAATCGCTGTCTTTGCCTTCTTGATACCACGCTTCCTGGCCACCACCGCGAGACGGTTTTTCGTCCAACAAAGAAGCCATCCGCTCGACCACGAAGAGCGGGTCGCGTTTCATCAGCCGAACCGGAACGGCTGCGCTGCTGATGGCCGCAAGGATGCGGATGCCGGTCGTATTGGCAGTCGCGGCTTCCTTACGTTGCTTTTCCTGTTGGGCCTTCCATTTGGTATCCTCCACGATTCGCTGCGGACGTTGCCTGGGATGATGCACCGGGCAGGTGGACTCGGTGCACACTTTGCGCAGTTCCCCTTTGTCGATGCCTTCCGACACGATGGCTTCGTTCGTGAATTTGCAGGTCTCGAGCTCCGGTCGCGTGGATTCTTCTTTGCTTGAGGGCTTCTCGGACCGGATTTCGGTGTGCCTGTTGCGTGGCAAGGTGGCGCTGCCTTCCTTCTGTTGTCCATAGGCCGTGCTGATCTGGACGAGCCTGGGTTTGGCCGCGATGGTTTTGGCGACATGCGCATCCACCTTGGACTGATAGCAGGTCGGCGCAGTACAGGCGTCGGTCTTGCCAAGGTCGGAAAACAGGAGCTTGTTATGCCCTGTTCGCATGGGGCACTCCACGCAGCTTCCTACTGCTGGCATAAGCTGCGCGTCCCGCTTATCGAAGGATGCGAGTTTGAGGATGAGCAGGATGTTCGACTCAATCCAGAACTGCAGACTACGGACGGGGAGAAGGATGCGTTTCGGCTTCTGCCCTCCCGCGCTCCAATCCTCTTTGAAGCAGGCGGCAAGCGCCTGTTCCTGCTGGTCGGGCTGAAGCTTCGCCAGCAGGAGCGCATGGCCAACGCCGATCTCCTCGCAGTAGAAGGGGTCGACAACGACGGGCGCAAGCTCGGTCAGTTTCAAACGAGCCGCGATGTAGGCAGGATTCTTGCCGGTACGCGCTGCGATCCGCTCGATGCTGTACTTCGGCTCCTCCAGATTCAGAAGCGCTCGAAAGCCCTGCGCCTCCTCCATGGGGTGAACGTCGCCCTCATCAGGTCCGATCCAACCGGCTCCCCAACCGAGCACTCCGGCACCGAAAAGCCTTGGGATCGCATCTTGAAATCTCCCAACATCATGCGGATTCCGGCGAAGATGAGTCCGCCAAAACAGATGACCGCACCCGCGTAAACAGCGAAAGTTTTGAAGGTGCCCATAAGGGTCTGGGCGCCAGAGAAGTCCATCGTCCCCTGCGCATGGGCAACGCCTGCGAAGGCAAGCGCAAAAAGGGTTGGAGCCAGCGCACGAGCGGCGCGGGCAATTCGTTGTTTGGTGAAGAATTTTGCCCACCTGTCGGCGAGCCGCGAATCGAGTCTGACTTTGATCTGCATTGAGCACCTCATTCAACCGTGGAGTCGGTTGCGATATGCGTCAACGTAGAGTGGTTCGTTTCACGAAGTCCAATAAATAGTAGAGGGTCGATTATTCAGGAAAGGAATAACTGAGGCTGATTCGGCTCTTTGTCTTGCGGGGAACAGGACGTAATTTGCTGGCAGTGGCTGCTAATTCAGGCAGCCATACCGTGTGCGGCAGCACCTGAATATGATCGTTGTCCATGATAGTCTGGTCGCGTAATCGGACGCTGTAGCGGGAGTTGATGGACCTCGGGCTGGTCTGAAATTGCCTAAAGTGGCAGTTGTAAGAAATAAAAATTTCCACCAAAGAATTATGCGAATCTCATGCAAAGAAAGGACCGGCGTCCCGGCCCTCTCTTATCTACTACGTAGCCTGATCGACCGCGGGCGCATTGTCGAGGCTGGCATACGCAACTTCCATCGCAGGAATGATCTCTACGATCTCAAAATACGTATCCCAGAAAAGCGTATCGCGTAGCTTTTCGACGAGAGCCTGATAAGCAACAAGATTCTTCGTCTCCCACACCATGACATCCGAACAACGAGTCGTGAAAAACTCTGCGTCGTAATAACGCAGAGTCACATCGGGCCATCGCTTCAGCAATGGCATCACTTCGTCCTTCATAAAAGCAGTGCGCACTGATTCCGGAGCCTGCAGCCAGCGTGGCGTTGTTTTAACAAGCATAAAGAATGTGTATAATGGCGGGCTCTCCAAGTAAGAAGAGTTGCGTTGCGTCTCTGTCGTACCCAATTTTTCTGCCATAAACATATGTCCCTCTTCGAGAAATTTGCGCGCGCGCCATGCAGTGCATTTAGTATGTGAGCAAATGCTCACATCTACAACTCGCATTCATAACGCAAGCAGACCCTCTCGAAGAGTACCGATCCAGCCAAGAAAGACGCCCGTACAACGCAGGTCTGCCGAGACTGTAGCAGTCATCCTTGAGGCAGCTGCTCACATCCTGGAGCGCGAGGGGTTAGGCCGTTTCAACACGAACGCTGTCGCCATCAAGGCCGGAGTCAGTATCGGATCGCTCTACCAGTTCTTTCCCGGCAAGGATGCAATTCTGGCCGCGTTGATCGAGCAGTACGAGGCAAGGACGCTCGCAAAGCTTCGTCATACGTTCCAGGAAATCAATCACCTTTCCCTAGAGCAGGGTTTGAAAAAGCTGGTGCAGGCAATGATCGCCACGCATCGCGACCGTCCCTCTCTCTATCGTCTCCTTGAGGCTGCGGAAGACAGACTGATCGAAGACGATGGACATCAGGTTGGTGATGGGGAGCTTCGCGAACTGCTCTGCAGGATGCTATCGGAACATAACAAGCACCTACGGCTCGGGCGACTCGGAGAAGCCGCAGATGATGTCCTATGGATCGCGCGTGCGCTTATGAACGGCGCCCTCGCTCGCGGCGACGTTCAATGGAAAAACCTGGAGCGTCGCACGCTGAGGGCGGTCAAGGGATATCTCCTGGGATAAGCGGGAAGGTACAGGACGAGCGATAATACCGCCATCTGGAACGCAAGCTGCTGAAAATAAGCGCTCTTTATCCGTAAAGTCATCATCTCGATCTAAAGAAGCCAATAGGTCTACAACTTTTGTGCCGTTGAGGGATAGGAGCTTATGAGATAGTGTGAAGCTTTTACGATCTTTTAGGCCTGACCAATCGCGGAGCACATGAACCAGGTCATCGATTTCCTGATTGTTATATTCGTCGTTCTTTTGTTCGCCTCGATCTATCGCAAGAGGCCGACAGAGCGCGTACTCTTCTGGCTGCTCGGCTGGTTCTTCGTTCTGCTGCATTTTCTCGGATTGCTCTTTCATCCGACAGGAGTAACCGGACAGACAGTTCAGGACATCGCCGCTTTATGGGCGCTAATTCTTTGCGGAGTTTGCTTTGTCTTGTCGCTCGAGGTGTTTCGCGGGAACGCGGTTCGCTGGGTGGCGGTCCTTTACCTGATCGGAATTCCGTGGTCTGCTGCGGTGACTCTTGCAGCACTACCTCATACATCGCCTGCCGGTCTGCTGGTCTGTGCGTGCGCTGGGGAGATCGGGACTCTGATCCTGGCGATAGCGTTCTACAGGACCAACTGGAAGCTGCTATCCGCTTTATTACCGTTGATCGCGGCTTGCAGTGTATGGCTGGTGGTGTCGCTGCTGCATGGGGACGTCAACGCGGTCGTTGAGGTGATTCTCACGCAGTGCTTCAGTCTGAATGCGGTTCTATTCAGCTTCGAGCAGCGTCGCCTTACGGCAGGCACGGGAACCGTAAGTCTGGCTCTCTATGCGTGGGCAGCCGTTTGGGCTTTGGGCGAGGTATTGTCGCGTATTGCGCCGGACCTGGTAGTGAATGCCGAGATTTGGAATCTGCCAAAGTACTTCGTCGCCTCGGGAATGATTCTCGTTTTACTCGAAGAAGAGATTCATTCCGCGAAGATCGCGAGCGAACAGTATCGCCTGCTGTTCGCAGGAAATCCGCACCCGATGTGGATGTACGACCGGGATACGCTGGCTTTTCTGCAGGTGAACGATGCTGCGGTGACGCATTACGGCTACACGAAGGAAGAGTTTCAGCGGATGACGTTGCTGGATGTGCAGCCTGACGGATGCAGCGAAGCTCCGATGGAGCTCCGAACGACGGAGCCGAAGCAGCTCTCGGGACCATGGGAGCACAAGCGGAAGGATGGCTCCATTGTGCAGGCGGATATCGCGAGCCACCCTCTGATCCTCGAAGGCAGAGAGGTGGCCTTCGCATTAATGCAAGATGTCACGGAGCGTCAACGGTTGCATAAACAACTTGTGCTTCAGGCGCATCACGACATACTGACAGGACTGCCAAATCGAGCGCTGTTTGAAGAACGAATGAAGCGGACGTTGGCTCATGCCAGTGAGTACGGTCACCAGAGTGCGCTGCTGTGCCTTGATGTAGATCGCTTCAAGCAGATCAATGACACCTATGGGCATGTGGCCGGCGATCTCTGCCTCAAAGAGATTGCACAGCGGTTGGGAGAGCGGTTGCGTAGTGTGGACACCCTTGCCAGAACGGGTGGCGAAGAGTTTGCGTTGCTTCTTTACGATATAAGCGAGAGTTCAGAGTCAGAGCGTGTCGCTGAGGCTATGCTCGATGCGCTAAAGCCGCCGGTGCAGATTGATGGCTTCGAGATCGAGTTGGCGGTCAGTATCGGGATAGCGATCTATCCGGAAGATGGAGAGACCGCAGCGGGATTGTGGCGGGATGCAGACACTGCGATGTACCGGGCAAAGAATCGGGGTGGAGCTCAATATGTTCGCGTATCGAAAGCGATCAGCGTCTCTGCCTCAGAGGCAAGCGACGTAGAGGTAAGCCTGCGAAGGGCGCTCAAGAACGGGGACTTCGAGATTCACTACCAGCCTCAGATGACGATGGACGGTCAATTGTATGGGCTGGAGGCACTCGTACGATCGCGAGATCCGTTTCTTCAGAAGATGTCTCCGGCACGTTTTATTCCGATTGCCGAAGAGAGCGGATTGATTGTGCCGCTGGGCAACTGGGTTTTGGAGGAGGTCTGCCGACAGAGCCGGGAGTGGATGAACGATGGCTTACCCCCGGTCCGAGTTGCGGTGAACTTGTCACCATTGCAACTGACTCGATTCGACTTCTCAAAAAAGGTAATGGACACACTGAACCGGCATAAGCTCAGCCCGCGGATACTGGAGTTTGAAGTAACGGAATCAACGCTGATGCCGGAGACTGGGCATGCCTTCGATCAGATCGAGGTGCTGGCTCGTATGGGTATTCGATTCTCTGTGGACGACTTCGGCACTGGCTACTCCTCGCTTGGAAGACTGCACCAGCTACCTGTCGATTCACTGAAGATCGATCAGTCCTTCATCGAGCGCATCGCGGAGACGAAGGGAACCTATCCGATCGTTCAGGCCATCATCTCGCTCGCGCATAGTCTGGGCATGAAGGTCATAGCCGAAGGCGTAGAGAATGACGAGCAGATGTCGCAACTCAGGCTGCTGGGGTGTGATCGTATCCAAGGATTTTTCTTCAAACGACCGCTTCCTGCTGCCCAGGCGACAGAGTATCTCCGGAGCATGGAAGGCTTGTGGCATGCGGTTGCTTGAATCCGGCATGCGAGGCCGATCCTAGAAGGATGAGGTGAGATGCGCTGTCTCGCCCGATGCTTTGCGGGCATGCAGCATCTCAGGGAGTTCCAAGTCCGCCGAGGGCCATGCCTTCAGGAAGGTCTGATATTCCGTCTGGGCTTGCACGGTGTTTCCTGCGAGTTCGTCCGCGCGCGCAATACCGTACAGTTCGAACCCCGAAGCAGGCCGCTCGATCAGCGCCGACTGGTAAGCGGTCTTTGCATCTGCATAGTCTTTTGCGCGCAGAAGAGCATCAGCTTCCGTCTCGGCGACTGGCCGGATGCAGAAGGGAGGCTCGCGATAACCAAGATTCTTTTCAGTCAGTGATGCCTGCTCGTATAGCTTCTTTGCCGGATCGACTTTTCCCTGGAGCAAAAGCACGCCCGCGCGCAGTTCGACCGACTCGATGCTGAACATACTGACCAGCGGGCCTGCAAGGGCATCGGGGTTTAGGGAATCCATGGGTGGGGTTGATTTGGTGGCGTCCGCTTTGAGCTTGTCGGCGGCGACGGGCTGTGCCTCCTGACCCTGGCGCCAGAGGCCTGCGTCCATCCGCGCCGAAGCTGACTGTGCGGATGCGAGGTCTCCGCGATCAAGTGCCTGCATACCCTGGGCGAAGATGCGCAGTTCGTCGCGAAGAAAGCGCAGGTTGGCTGTCTTCTTATCTTCAAGGAGATTTCCGTCTTCGAGCATGGTGAGCACCGTTGCCCAGTCGCCCACGCGCAACGCCACCGGAAGGCGCCGACTCACGCGTGACATCTGGTCTCGTGCATTCCATATGTAGAGTGTCGCCGAAAGCTCGCCTCGTGCTCCCGCCAGCCGGTCCGACAGAGCATTGGCCTCCTTGAGTCGGCCCTGCTCCATCAGATTGGCGATGGCGTACATGAGATTGTGGACGTAGTTCCAGTCGTCATCGACACCTACATGCTGCTCACGCATGTAGCGCTCATCGGCCTCCGTAGAGGCAGCAAACCAACGGTCGGCGCTGACGTAATCCCCTACGCGGTAGTAGATGTGTCCGGGCATGTGGACCATGTGGCCACTCGTTGGCGCGAGGCTGGCAAGAAGAGCTGCGTTTCGGATCGCCTGTTCGGGATGATTGCTCGGCTCCATGGCATGAATCCAGTAGTGGTTCGCGGCGGAGTCTTCAGGAGCCTGCTTCAACACAGCTTCCAGAATCGCAATTCTTTCCTTCTGACCTGGCTTCGGGTCACCGTTTTTGTCATAGCCATCGCCGACGTCATTCGCGAGATAGATGCTCGCCTCCATATCACGTGGCGACTTCTTTACCAGTTCTCGATAGATTGCGATGGATTTCGAGTGCGATCCTTCCTCTTCCGCAGACTGGGCTTCGGCGGCTTCGATGTAGAGGCGGTTAGGTTTGCTCTCTTTGCCTTTCAAACGCACCGCCTCAGCAAGAGCTTTGTTGCTATAGACCGTTTTAGGACCACCACGCATGTCTTCCGCCTGGGCAAGTCCCCAGTAGCACATCGCACAGTTAGGGTCTGTGCGGATGGCCTGTTCGAACGCCTTCGCCGACTCGTAGTCCCAGAAATCATGCAGCAGCGTGAGTCCCTGGTCGAACCACGCTTGCGTCTCGGTGTTAGCTTTAATGGTGATGTGCGAGTTGCCGATTCCGGTCATATGGATAGGGACGGGTAGCTGCTCCGGCGGGGGAATGGGGCGCATTCCATCCATCGGCGGCATCGCCATTCCGGAGCTCATACAGGGCGCCTGGGCACCTATACCTAAGCCACCAGCAAATATCACGCAGGCAATCAAACAAACAGCCGTTTTTCCCATGTAGACAACTTTACTCCGTGTCGAGTCGATCGTGCGGCAATCAGCACTCCGGTTGCAGGACGCAAGATTCGGCGTTTTCGATGGAGCATCGCCAAAGTTTTTCTACCTATGGAGAAACCTTTATGTCCGCTGTACCCATACGTCCAGTAGCGGTTTCGCGAACGACAAAGCGCAGACGCGTTGCTCCTTTGGGTAGAGGAGTGGGAATGATGAAGTCAGCATTCTTACCTGCCTGCTGAAGATCAGCCCCCGCCCTTGCGAGCGCAGTTTCGCTTCGCAGAGTGTGGGCAAGGATCTTGTCCTTCGCCGAGAGCGCGACGACAAGGATGGCTACCTTCACGGAGTGGCTACCGTTTTCTGCAGGCTGCCATGAAAGCATCGTCGCATCCACATGGACGGTATATGTGGGCGATGAATCTGCCAGGGGCTTCGCTGGTTCGGCTGTAACTCGGAGTGCCGTGAGCGGGATAGAACTGAGAGCAGCAGTGTTGAGATCGTAGGTAAGCGTCTCGCTTGAGTTGGCAGTCTTTGGAGGGAGAGCATAGTAGCCGTTGCGAGTAGACACCGTAAGGTCAGGGTGAAGGCAGACGACGTGGATATTGCGGTACTGGTGTAGCACCGTGCTGCTTCCCGATGGGACATAACCGATCGTGTAGAAGTGAGTGCCGAGATCGATGGAGAGCGCGATCTGTTTGTCGATATCGTTCATGCCGCGAAGTACGCGGCCTCCAGTGACGGGACCGAGACGGTCGAAGGATGCCTCTGAGGCGAAGGGATCAACGTTGGTGGCAAGCGTGTCTCCTGCTGCCTGCGCGAACTCAAGCTGGGTGGGATCGGTTATCTCGGTCAGACCGGCAGCGCTGGTAGTTGGGTCAACGGCATAAAGAGTAACGCGGCTATCGAGGAGGACATCGGTCACATGCTGGATCGTATTGTTGACTAGATCCAGATCATGAGTGGCAAGCTCGGCAGGATCGAGTGAAGGAAAGCCCTGGCCGACCCAGACGAGGTTCTTGCGGCCTGGAATACGAGCGGTAGCCTGAGCGATCTGCTCAAGCGCGCTGAGAGACTGGTCGAGGCGTTCGACTGGCCCATAGCCAATGCTCTTATCGCCTTCGAGCTTCCATGCGTAGTGGACGGACTGTTCGCGGAGCGCTTTGAGGAGAGCCTCGCGATCTTGGGTGAAGTTTTGAAGCATATGAAAACGGTTGTCAGCGACGATGAGCAGCATCGTGGGTTGGGCAAGAAGCGCAGGGTGAGATTCGAGATACTGCCGGACGGAGCGCACGGCGAAAGAAGAGTCTTCAAAGTGGGTGTTGAGCTCGTCAAGCACCAGGACAGTAACTGGTGACTGTCCGAAGCTCTTAGGGTCATCGGGATTGATTAGCTCAGTTGTACTGGATACTACGGGGAGTTCGTGAACGGAAGGCACCTCGAAGGAAGAGATCTTCTGAGGAAGCTTGTCTTCATATACAGCGAAGTCGCTCTGCTTTAGATCTGTGACAGGTCTTCCTTGCTTATCAGTGACGACGACATCGAGCAGGACGATGCGGCTGCTAACGTTTAGGGTAGGCACATCAGGCTGTTGCGCTTTAGCCTGCGCTCCAAAAATGAGAGTGGTACTAGCCAAGGCAAGAAAACATAAAGCAGTTCCGAAGACGGAGTTTCTCAAGTGATGCTCCATAGATATTCCTCTTAAGAGTACACAAACCGGCGTCATCCTTGTGTAGTTAGATAGTCTGATCTTTTCGTGACGATATGGCTAGAATGACGAGCAGGTAAGTCTAACTCGAACTTTTGATAAAGCACATAAGGCGGTTAGAAATAGTGAAACGAATTCTTGTTGTCTATCTGTTCTGTTTTGCCTTGGTACAGCAGTGCTTCGCATGGGGGCGCGAGGGACACCGGTTGACTGCGATGGTGGCCGAGGATTATCTGACGCCGTTGGCACAGGAAAATGTGCGCTATCTCCTCGGCAAGCAAAGTCTCGCGGACGTGTCCTCCTGGGCGGATGAATACAGGGAAGATCATCGTGAAACAGCGCGGTGGCACTTTGTAAATATTCCCGGCTCGGCAAGTAGTTATGACCGCGTACGGGACTGTCCTGAACCTGACAACGATCCTCAGTCGAAGTGGCGCGATTGTGTGGCAGATCGGATTCTCTACTTCGAAGAGCAACCACAGAGCTCATCGACAGACAAAAAGCAGAAGGCATTTGCACTGAAGTTTTTGGTACATCTGGTTGGCGATATCCATCATTACCTTCACGCGATCGGCGAGGCGCGTGAAGGTAATGATATCCATGTGATCCTGTTTGGCACGATGCAATGCGACGAACGCTCCGAGTGCAACCTGCACGGGGCTTGGGATGAAGGCCTGTTGGAGTATCGTAATATGCATGAAAAGGGGTATCTTGGACTACTGAGATCAGAGATTCGAGAGAATGATTGGCAGCGCAAGGATGGAGGCGATCCGACGGTCTGGGCGAATGCTTCACATCGTTATGCCCAACATGCATTTGTTCCTGCCGGCACTCTGATCGACTCCAGATACTACGAGATGGAGATTAAGGTCGTCGATCAACAACTGGCACTTGGTGGTCTTCGCCTGGCCCATGTGCTGAATGAGATATTTACTGCACCACCGTCACCTTCGGCTGCACAGTAGTTTGCAAAATAAGCAGAGTGGCTACTACTCAAAACCACCCTGCTTACTTTCGTCTAGTAGATTAGAAGTGCAGGCGAGCGGAGAGCTGCATCTGACGTTGGCTATAGGTATTGTTGCTGTTCGCGTTGAGGTAAGTCCCGTAGTTTTGTACGAAGTTTAGTGTATTCGGCGTTGTTCCGCTACCAGAAGAGATAGAGTAAGCGCCGTGCGAAACGCTAGTAATATTCTGGTGATTAAGTAGGTTGAAAGCCTCAGCGAAGATCTCCAGACGATAGCTGCCGAGACGGTTATCTGGGAGATAGAAGTTTTTGCCTAAGCGCAAATCCACATTCGCGGTCTTCGGCATCGTGACTTGGTTTCGACCTAGTATATCGATACGGTCCGCACTCGATCCTACGCCATTGATGCTCTTGAACTCCCCTTCGTTCGTGCCTCCGCTAACAGTCGGAGTGTAGGGCAGACCGTTCTGAATCTGCACAACTGGCGCGATCCTCCAACCATCGGCAAGATACTTCTTCCAACCCACAATATGGATTGCTGGCTCATAGATGCCCGCGAAGACAAAGCGATGTCGGACGTCGAGCGAGCTATTGCCGTACTCTTTGCCAAGGTTAGTAGGATCAAAGACGTTGAAGGTTGGGACACCCGTTCCGATGTAGGGGTTGAAGTCTAACGCATGCGCCCAGGTAAAGTTGGACAAGATGGATAGTCCATGGCTATAGCGACGATTCAACTGTACTGCCAGGGCGTTGTATTTCGAGTTGACGTTGCTGGCAATCTCGAGGATATCGCCGTAGTTGGGATTAGGACGATTGGTCCCGGTAAATAATGTAGTGGTGTAGACGAAGCCGTTGGAAAGCGGAGCATTCTTCCCGCCGTGCGGTAGCGTGACATACGCACCTGGAACACCTGACTGGGTTGTGTTGTTATTCACGACGTAAGAGATGGTTCCGTTTCCGGTTAGGGCCACGTTGGTGTCATTGGAGCTGTCTAGTTCGCGACCAAAGGAGCCCATGTAAGTAAGAGAGAAGGTCATACTGTGGCCGAGATCCTGCTCGAGAGCCAGATCGGCTTCATGAACCTGTGGATTCTGAAGATGTGGAGAGAGATAAGCAATCGTCGAGGCGCCTGCACAACCGGTAAGCTTTGATGGATTGGTGTAGATATTGGGGAAGACAGGCGCACAGGGAGCTTGAAAGATGCCACTATAGTTGATCTGTGCATTGGGACCGCCCGATTCCAGGTAGGTCTGAAGAATATTCGCATTGGGAACGAGTCCGTAGTACAGGCCATAGCCGCCACGAAGAATGGTCTTTGAGTCGCCATAAAGGTTATAAACAAATCCAACACGTGGCCCGATATTATTTCGGTCGTCGGGATGGCCGAACGATTGTGGAAGGCTGGGGTTGGGCGTGGGGCTCGATGGAATGTATTGATACTCATATCGCACACCGGCAGTGATAGTCAGTCGTGGAGTGATGCGCCAGTCGTCAGTCAGAAAGCCTGCATACTCATCGGTAGCAATCAAAGCAGATGGATTGCCAAAGCCCTGAGAGAAGCTGAAGTAGTTGCCACCTCCGGTGCTTGCGCCGTAGTTCGCTCCACCAATACCAAGCACAGAGTGCAGGTAATCTCCGATGAACTCCCACGAATAGTCTTCTTCGTAAGTTCCGTTTTCGTCGAAGAGGTTGTTGATGTAATCAGAGATATGGTTGTAGTCCAAGCCGAACTTAGTCAGGTGCTTTCCGTGGCTCCAGGAGACGGAGTCCATGCCCTGAAGACGCCGCTCATCGGGGAGGGCGCGGCGCTCGAGGTCGTCGGGCTTGCCTATGTTGAAGCCTTGCTGGTCATACTCAAATCCAATTTCAACGTTGGGAGGCCGGTTGAACTGGTTGTTCGAGAGCGGAAGTTCGTTGGGTAGTGGATCCTGGGAAGTTTCAACCTCTAGGTCGCGGCCATACTGAAAAAGAAAGTTGTTGACCATGTGGTCGTTGAGGACAGTAGTCAGGCGGGCGATACCAAAGTCCTCTTTGACAAAATCGTTACCGAAGGAAGCACGACCATCAAAGTTTGAAGCCTGAGTTTCCATGCCCGCGGGCGAGTCCCAACGGAAGCGGCTGTACTCAAGAGCCAAGTGATTACGTTCGCTAATCTGCCAGTCGAGCTTAGGAAAGTTGATAACCTGATCGCCGGTGCGTGGCACGGTGCCAAGAAAGGAGTTCATGATGCCGAGGCCCTGCAAATAGTAGGCGGCTCCAGCCTGATAGCTCGATCCGATTGCGGATGCGAGTTGGCAAGACTCCCAGTCTCCTCCCCATGGCGCCCCTGGACGGTTGCCCGTTCCAGTGCCTTCCGCAACACCGTTGACGGTTAGAGTGCCAGTGCTGGTGTTACAACTTTCGTTGGCCGGAAGTGAGGAGTTTGCCGGAGCAAAGGTGTCGGCGGGGTCGGAGGCGCGCGCAGTGCCTGGAAAGTTCCGTTTCTGCTGGTCGTAGGAGTAGAACCAGAAGAGCTTGTCGTGAATCAGTGGGCCGCCTACGCCAAATCCCCACTGTTTGCGCCAGTCTTTGGGGTTGTATGGAGAGGTGACGTAATTGCCTGCGGCGTTCGGCACCGTCAAGAGGGTATACGGATTGACGGCTCCTCCCAAATTGTTGTCGCGATCGTAAAAGAAGAGTTCGCCATGCAGATGGTTGCCGCCACTTTTGGTAACCGTGTTGATTACGCCACCGGCAGCGCGACCGTACTCGGCAGAGTAGTTGGAGGTGTTGACCTGAAACTCCTGCACCGCCGCCTGAGAGATGGAATATGCAGCACGGGTGCGGCCTCGGGCCTCAGAGAAGTACGCCTGGTTGTCGTCTGCACCGTCGACGGTATTGTTGTTGAGCAGGTAGCTGATGCCGCGGAAGCTAAGCAAACCGAAGCCGTCGCTGTTGGAGACAACGCCAGGAGTGAGCAGGGCGAAGCTCGACCAGCGGCGGCCATTGATCGGCAGATTGTCGATCTGAGTCTGATCGATGACGCTGGATATTTCGGAGGAGTCCGTGTGCAGCATTGGCGCGGTATCCGTGACATCGACCGTCTGGCTGACGTTACCAACGGTCAGCTTGGGTGAGATATCGGTAAAACCGCCGACGGTGACTGGCACCTGCGACTCTCGATAGGTGGCAAACCCAGTAGAGGTGACTACCACGGTGTAGGTTCCAGGCTCAAGCTCCGGAAGGCGATAGAGCCCCGCGCCATTGGTAATAGCCGAACGTGTCGCGCTTGTTGCTGTGTTCGTCACGGTAACCGTTGCGCCAGAGACCATGGAGCCACCCTGATCCACGATGGTTCCACCGATTGCGCCCGTTGCAGCAGATTGCGCATAACCGATCGAGTTAGGAGTTACAAAATGCCCAAGGAGTAGTACTAGCATCAGAAACAAAATGAAGTTGCGCTGCATCAATGAATCTCCTGAAATCTGCTTCACGCCGGGAAAGTCCGGCCACGTGGTGCTTTTATCTTCCATATCTATCGCGACGGGAGCTGTTATGGCTGAGCCGTGACTACCAAGGTCAACGGAATCGTCTGAACGATATTTGTTCCCGTCGAAACGACATTGGGTGTTCCAGTCACAGTGACCGTCACAGCGCTTGTTCCAGTCGATGTAGACGGCGCAGTCTGAGTGCCGCCGCTGCATCCGCCTAGGAAAACTGTCCCAACTATCAGCACGCCCAAGGACAAGAGAGAGATTGGGAGCTTCCGGTTAGGACGGCGACGCACCACGATCAACAGCAGCATTGCTCCAGGAAGACAGGCAAATACAATCTGCCCTCCGTGGAAACCTGGAAGTGCAAAGGGATGAACTGAGGAGCTGCCAGGCCCTGAGGTGAGAATCGATAGTGCCACCACAGCCCCTCCCGCTCCAAGCGATACAGAAGAGGGATTGAATAGGCATGAGGCATTGGCCGGAAGTCCGGAGCAAGCAAAGGACACCGTACCGGCATAGCCACCTGCGGTGATGAGCGTGAGACCCTCTGCCGCAGTTTGACCCTGCGCGACGGTGAGCGTCGTTTGCAGCGGCGTGGTTGTAAATGTCGGGATCACTGAGGTGATGGGAGAGGCGACCGAGGTCGAACCAAAGAAAAACTGGTTTCCACTATAGGTCGCTGTAATGGAGTACATACCCGCAGCGAACGTGTTCTGAATAGACGCCTGCCCGTTCACAACGTTCTGGGGCATTCCAATCTGCGTGCCGCCGTTGTAGAACGTAACCGTACCCGCGATCGGAACGGAGTTTGTGGTGCTGCTCACCGTAGCTGTGATGGTCACTGGGGAGACAGGGTTTGTGCTGTTGGCGGAGAGAGTAAGTGAGGTAGTGCTGGCAAGCTGGTTTAGTTCCAGGCTCCCAGTCAAAGGAATATCAGCGGAGCCACCTTTTGCGCTGGCGATATGCAGCGTGCTAGAGAATGCACCCGAGGTCGCCTGCGTCGGTGTCGCTGTAATTGGAAGTAGGCAGTCGGTCGTGCTATCGCTATTCGAAGTACAGCTAGCCGCACCAATTGAGAAGTTTCCAGGGTTGCTGGTAAGTGTGTACGCTACACCACCCGGACCATCGTTTGCACCGAAGTGAATATCGATCGTCTGGGTTGGCTGTGTCGGTAGAATTGTGCCGAAGTCCGCATTGGTTGCGATCTTGTGAATCAGGTTTGCCGTCGCATCCGCTATGATCAGGGAGCCGGCGACATCTGAATATAATCCTCCAACGCCTGGAGCCGACGCATATGGCAGTCCACTCGTCTTATCCATCGCCGCTGTTCCCGTAGAAAACTTCGTCTGGCCTGCCGGACATCCGTCGCCATAGGGCGAAGAGTTACACGAGCTTCCTCCGCCTGCAATCACGTAGATACCTTGGTTCGCTGCATCAATGCGCCACACCCAGCCCTTGAGGGCGTCGGAAGCATACACATTCCCATTCGCATCAACGGTGACGCCATAGGGCGAACCGATAGGAATCGTGTTCGCCGTCGCGCGCGTATTGGTCACCATGCCGATCGCCTGTTTACCCGCATACGTCGAGATAGAACCCTCCGCAGAAACCTCACCAATAGCAATGCTCGTACTGAAGTTATTCGCAAAGAAAATATTGCCTGTGGAGCTGACCGTCAGGTCGATCGGGCTATCCAACTGCGCGGTGCTTGCACTGCTGCCATTCGTCCAGTTGCCGAACGCGCATCCTGTGGTGCCACTAGTGCCGTTCGGGCAATACGCTCCATCCGTCAAGTTTTGGAACCCTGCGAGCTTTGCAATCGTGCCCGCAGGAATCGCAATCCCTGCAACGGTCACTGCAGACTGCGTCGTATTCACAGCGAGCAGAGCATTCTTGCCTTCCTCTGCAACGTACAGAATCCCCTGTTTATCAAACGTCACACCATAAGGATCGTCGAGCGCTCCCTGTGTCGCTGGATTGATCGTCGACGAAGCAGTGTTGGCTGCATATCCAAACGTGGCTTTCACTCCTGTTACGTTTCCTACCACATTGGAGATCAACCCGGGTCCGGTAACCGAACCGTTCGATCCGGCGGCAATCATGCGGACAGTTCCATTCGTGATGTCGCCAAAGTAAAGATTGCCCGTGATCGGAGAGATCGCCAATCCTTCGGGAGATCCCAGCTTCACTGAGCTCGAAAGGCATCCATCTCCCTGATAGTCGGCTGCGTAGTTCTTGTCGGTGTCACCGCACGCCTGTCCGCTGGTATATTCCGTGGTGGTACCACTACCTAACGTGCCGCCGCCGGCGATCAGCGTAATCACTCCGCTGGCGCCGTCAACCCGGCGAATTACCGCATTTTTTGTATCGGAGATGAAGATATTACCTGCGGAGTCTTCGGTGACATAGCGAGGGTCATTGAGTTGCACTTCAGTCGCAAGACAGTTGTCACCAAATTTGTCCATGACCGGTCTGCCGCTGACCGGGCAGGTTCCAGGAACAGTAAATGTTGCAGTCGTTCCGCCGCCAGCTACCAGCGTCGTTGCATATGGCAGAAGTTGTGGTGCCGTTTGACCGAAGGCCCAAAAGCCCGAACCCAAACCGAAGACCAGAGCAGAGAAAAGAACAAAGAAAGAAGACCGCAGCATAGAGTAGTTTTCTGAAAATCTAAAGCGAATCAAAATAGAGCCCCCCGGAATTCCACGATAAGTCGGGGAACTCCGTTTGAACGGTTAATAGAACATGCCGGAAAACACTCGCCGACACACATTAGCTAAGTCAAGATGAACAAGATGTATTTAGCATGAGTTTTATTAATGAGACATAAACAAATTGTCTGAATTCATGCCAAGTGCAACTTTCGGGGCGCTGTGGACGTTCAGCCAAGCGCAAACATGTGCGCCAGGCTTTCGATAACATGCTGTAACTCGGCATTGACGGAGTATGAATGTCTTACACAAGCGAGTTTCATAAGCAAGCTGGAAAATAGACTCGGAAGTAACTTGGTCGGCAATGCTCGCTTAACATACTGTGTAATAGTTAGCGTACGCAGGAAAATCATAGGTAACTTACCGAAACTGAGTTCAGCTCGCGTGATGTAGGTAAGGTGCACCGTACTGGATGCCGAGGTGAATAATCTCCAACAGCAGTACGGCGACGAGCGTGCGGAAGATCCAGTACTTCGCGCGCTCGTGCATGGTGAGCCGTGCCCCGAAGTATCCGCCTGCAACACTGCCGACCGACATCAAGAGGCCCTCCCGCCAGCGGATGCTGCCGGAGTTTGCGAACATCACAATCGGAACCAGCGTGGTAGTGACGCCGAGGAGTGCCTTCAGAGCGTTCGCTCGCACGAGATCGAAGTGGAACATGAGAATCAGCACAAGCAGAAGATAGGTAGCTCCATCCAGAACGATGAAGCCGAGCCAAAACCCAACGCCAAGCAAAGCGAACATACCGGATGTGGTAATGCCAGCGATACCGGTTTGCGGCCGCTCGAGTACGCTTCGCATCTTGAAGACGAGTAAAAGAAGGGCTGCCATGACGGCCGCTGTGATAACCAGTCCCATGCTGCGCCCCGGGATTCTCTCCGCAGCCAGCACACCGAACACGCTGCCCAACGTAGCGGGAATCGCCATCACGATGCCGGCGCGCCAGTTCACCTCAGCCTTGGCGTGGAAGGTACGTAACGCCATGAGCGAACCGAATAGCACCGCTAATCGATTGGTCGCATTTGCCTCGAGGGGCGACAGCCCAAACATCAAGAGTACAGGCAGTGAAATAGCCGACCCCGAAGAGGCGAGCGTATTGACCAGCCCGCAGCCTAGACCGGCACCCAGCAAGACCGCCCCGTAAAGAAGATGTACGAGAGTGGGATTCATCAGGGCTCTCTTTCAGGAGATTACTGAAGATGCGGCTGTAGCCGGGCCCACTCTGAATATACGAATAATGAATATCCTATTATCAGGATTTCTGCAATGCACTTGGATTCCTGGGCAAGCTGCATCATTTGACGGCGTACCGACTGGATCGGCATACATATCGAGCGGCCTCCCCCATGAGAACCAGCGTCCGCGGCAGGTTATTCTCAAGATATTTTTGCTCGACGATAGACTAAGACTCCGCAAGGAGCTCAAAGTGAAACATGGGTGCGGAAAGATAGCTCTGAACACTGGGCTGATGGGCATCTACCTCGGCAGCCCAGTGTGGTTTCAATTCCATTTCATCCTTGTAGACAAGATTACGAGGCTCGATATTCGTGGATGCATTAAGCCATCCATCGTTCGCCTGGCAGCCCGCCTCTCCATCTTCTTTTCGCGTACGCTTTGTCGTCAGACCTTACTCGTCCGAGTCTCCGGAGACTTTATCGACTTTGCAGCTTTCGCGGGAGCTTTCTTCTCCACCGGCTTGGCAGCGGCAGGAGATTTTACAACTTTCACCGAGGCTGCGATTTTAACTGGCTCCGCTGCATCCTTTGAGGTAGATATTCTTCTTTTTACAGACTGCGCGGCCTTTACCTTCGCTGCTTTCTTCTCTGCCCTCTTTGATTTAGCCCAGCGCTTCTTCTGCGCCGCTGCGATGCTTGCCTTCGCTTCATCACTCATCGCACGCTTGCCTGGTTTGACCACGAGATTTCTGGATACGCCTTTGCTCGTTACAGAACGGTTCGGTCCATTCTTAACCTCAGTGCTTTTCTTAACCTCGGTGCTTTGCAGTAACTCCCTGATCTGTTGCAGCCGCGAGATCTCTGAGTCGATTTGCTCGATAATTGTTTGAGAGTTCATGTCTTCTCCAGAGTTCATAATAACGAATAAAGAGATTATTCAAGAATAGGGTCTCTGTTACTACTATCGGCTATTCTGTCAGACTTTCACGCCGAGCGAAGCAATACTCTCTTGAAGATCGTTGAAGCGCGAAGCTACATTGTTCGCGTACTCCTCATAGCGGAGCGTCTCAAGCGGTCTTCGCTCCGGCAAAATTATCGGCCCAGTGGTTAAGTATGCCTCCTTGTGAGCCACTGATTCTGCCATTTTCTCCATTCGTTCCGCGACTTCTCGCCGCAACGCGATCAAGTGCGGTGCCAGGAGAAAATCCTTGTCATGTTCGGCGTGTAGGATGACGAACTCATTCCAGAACAAAGCAACAGCGGAAAAGGCAGCCCTGAGCATTATTTCGCTGGAGTGAATATGCAGTGCTCGGTTCTCTCCAAACTCGTATGCCACCTCATCGCTCATCGTTCGAAGAGATGCAACCGTCTTACCGATCCGGTCTCGCAGCATATCGGCCTGCTCCAACCGTGCCTCATACTCTGTGCTCTCCATCCCCAACCGGAAGAGTTTCGCATCATTTTGTAAAACCGCCGCAAGAGTGCGGCGCATCACCGTGACGGTTCGCACCGGCCAAATCCGGTCAAACACAAACCACATCACGATGAGCGCAAGCAGGATTCCGACCAATCGATCACGTGGTGGAGCAAGTCGAGTAGGAGCGCCGAATCCCTCCAGCGCTACGAAATAGAAAGAAAGGGCGATCTGCAGGCCGACGTAGTTGAATATCCTTCCACCCGCGACCCACGTCGCGATAAAGCAAACTGCCGCAACCAACGTCACCAGCGAGGTTATCGAGTCCATATACGGAAACAGAAATATTGCGGATCCTAGTCCGAAGATCAATCCTCCGATAACGGAACCCAGTAGACGATAAATAAATTTTTGCTTGATGGCGCCGCTTGTGCTTAATCCTGTAATGAATACTGTAATCACTGCAGTACTTATTCCCGGCCAGTCAACGGCAAAGTAGATGACATAACAAACTGTGGCGCAGAGACAGAGTTTCAGCGCAAACGCTATATTGTCTATGTTGCTAAAGGATCCAGGAATAAAAAATGGGACTTTGTTCGACGGGAGAGCGATCAGTTTACGATCTTGTGTCGGTTCCAGGTTGGGCGGCATCGAGAGGATGTTCTGGAGCGCTTCTTCCACCCGATCCAACAGGGTCTCGTTCACGCCCATTCTCAACTTGATTTCACCCTTCTCCGCGGGCCGAAGATTCTGGCTGAATGTATGACAGAGATCGGCGATCGTTGCACAGCGTTTCCGAGTTTCAGCGTCTTCCGCCACAGGGAACTGCGCGCTAAATGCTGCTGAGACATCCATAAGCTCCGCAAGCATCGAGATCCTCACCCTCACGCCAACGGGAAGATCTCCTGGATCCAGATTTCGATCGACGATCGTATCGTAGAGGCGCTGCATGGCAGTCTGACCCGCCGCAGCCAATCGAATCACCTGCAGTCGGGCACCTGATAGAGCCTCGCCTGCATCTTCCTGGGCATATAACGCAAACATCTTCCACAGAACTTGATACCTTGTCCGCCTCTCCTCCTGAAGAATGTCGACTGGGCTTCGAGAACGAAAGGCATACTCGATTGCGATGGAACAAAGAATCGGTATGCCACAGGCAGCCACGAACCATAGCGAATTTTTCACCAGGGTGCCTGCTGGCGCGTGGACCTCCCACAATGCGATCAGAGTGCAGAAGAGAAAACCCCATATAGGCGGAAACGCAGGAAGCGTGGTGGTGACTGTGAGAAGCGCTGCGACAAAAGCTACCACTGAAACACCAAGCACACGAGCAATCGGATCGTTATCGGAAAGAATTACAACTAAAAGCTCTGTCGCGACCGCGGCAACCAGAGTCAGCATAATCAACATGCCTGTACGGAAGGTGGTCGAAGGGCTATCGCGTCCGACGATGAATACGAAGAACAGTCCGATGAATGCGTCCGGCACCCGCAGAGTCATAAAGAGGATGAGCGCGATAATCGTGGTCAACACAATTCGCAACGAACTGCTCAGCCGCCCTGGAGTAGGCTGCAGGTCGTTCCATACCTTTTGCGCCCAGAGCGATGAAGCTGCACTCATCCTCTCTTACCTCACAACTGTTACTGCAGTTGCGCCAATGCGAAAGACCGCAGGATCCGGATTCTGCACACGAATACGCACAGGAAATCGCGAGGAGAGGTGAACCCAGTTCAGGGTGCGCTCAATGTCGGGCAGTCCTTCGGAGATCTTTCCGTCTTCAGGAAAGACGCCGTACCCGATACTCTCCACAACCCCATCGAACCTTCTGTCTGGATGCGACATCAGGAAGACATCGACATGTGTTCCAAGCCCGATGTTCTTCAGCTTGGACTCGCGATAGTTAGCGATGACATACCAGGTTCGCGTGTCGATGAGAGTGAACACCGCAGTCCCAGGGCGAACGTAAGCGCCCTCCGAGATGTTCATATTCGTGACATAGGCATTGAACGGAGCGACCACGCGGCAGCGCTCCAAATCGAGCCGCGCGCTGTCCACCTTCGATGCTTTGGCCGGACGTTCAGACATGAGTGTATCGACCGTATCGACCGTGTGAACCGCTTGTCCCAGCTTGGCCTCTGACTCTGCAGCCGTAGCATCGGCCTCCTGCTGGCGAAGCATAGACTGAGTCTCCTGAGCCTGCGCCTGAACCAAGGCAGCCTGCGCCTCGTCATAGTTTCCCTGCGCTACACGCACCGACGTATGCGCCTGATCGACCTGCTCAACCGTTACATATTGCTTTTGCAGCAAGGGCTCAATTCGATTGAGATTGTTCGTCGCATACCTTAGCTGAGCATCCGCAGCCGCGACGGAAGCCTGGGCACGCACAACATTTGCCTTGGCAACATCGACACTGCTGCCTGCAGTTCGAATTCCGGTTCTCGTATTGTGAACCCCAGCCTGTGCCGCCTGCACTGCGCTACGCTGAGCTGCAATCCGCCTCTTTTCGTCGATGATCTGCTGCTCCAGAGCCTCCTGGTCGGATAGTGCCTGTTGCAGGGCGTACTCATACGGACGTGGATCGATCGCGAACAGCAGATCACCCTGCTTCACAAAAGCATTGTCCTTTACCGGGAGTTGCACAAGTCGTCCACTTACCTCCGGCGCAATTTCGATGAGATTCGCCCTCACCGAAGCGTCATCCGTGCGAGGGTGGCGGTCCGTCTGCAGGATGACGACGAGCAGAAGAAGCACTGCCGCAACGACGACGCCAACGCCGATCCAGCGTCCAAGCCGCTTACGCCCGAGATTTTCAGCCACCTGTTCCATTTTCTGTTCCTATCGAAAGAAGATCAGCCAAAGCAGACTTGTGAAGAAAAGTACGACGCAAGGGTAGAAGAGCGCCAGCGGCCCCACTTCGGGCTCCAAGCGAAATCGAAGCAGGAGATAACGAACCACGAAAGCGAACACGATAGCGAGCGCGATGCAAAGCATCCAGACAGGGAAGAATGAGCCGAGGATGTCAACCGAAGGAGCATGGCTACATCCCGTAAGGGCCATCAAAGAAAGCAGCATTGCGAACGGATAACTTTTCTTTACATTATTCATGGATGTCCATCCTGCGGGGGAGGCTGCGTTGCCGATGGCTTATGTCGAAGCAGATTTCCTGTAGTGAACTCCAGATCGACAGCCTCCAAAAAAAGTTGAGAACGAGCAGAGACGCTGGAGAGACGCGCTTGCGCTAACTGCTTCTCGGCGGTAACTACGTCAATCAAATTCTTGACGCCATATTTATAAGCCTCCAAGGAAGACGAGTACGACATTGTCGCCGCTTCCATCAACGACACTGCCGCCTGCTGCTTTCGGAGCGCCGCACGAAACGCGATATAAGCAGTCCACACCTCACGCACTGCCTGGTCATGCTTCTCCCTCATCTCATCCTGTGCCTCACGATGCTTCGACTGAGCCATAGCCAATTGATTTCTGCGCTCGCCTCCGTCAAAGATTCGCCATTCCACTCCAAGTGTCGCAGCCCACGTCGGTTCATTCGCATAGCCCACCTTGCCAAAGTCGACAGATGGCCAAAGAACTGTCTGGGCGGCATCCGCAGTAAGAGAGATCGTGGGGCGATATGCGGCCTTCGCCTTTCGCACCTCATCATCCGCAGCCCGAATCTCGGAGGCCTGCGCCATCAGGTCCGGCCGATCGGCGACTGCCCTCTCGATAAGCGCATCGATCGGCAAAGTAAGCATCTGTGGCAGTTGCGTATCCCGTTGATCGTCGATGCGAATATCGGGCGAAGGCTCCACTCCGACCGCTTCCGTCAGCAGCACACGCGCTATCTTCTCATCTCCATCCGCAGTCTCGAGATCGAATACATCCTGTGACGTTTGGGCCCTGGCATTGAGAACGTCAGGCAGCGTCGCGCGGCCGTTTTGCAACTGTGCCTCCGCCGCGTCCTGCGTCGTCTGATCTGTCTTGAGCGTCTCGGTGGCAGCCTGCAATCGTTCCTGTGCAGTCAAAAGTCTGTAGTACGCAGTAGCTACGCGGAACGCCACATCCTGATTAGCCTGAATAAAATTCGCTCCTCCAGCCAGCTTCTCCGCCGTAGCAGCGTCCACCGCCGCACCTCGCCTGCCAAAGTCGAACAGAAGATACTCGAGCGTCACCTCTGGCTGCACCACAACAGCCTCCGCCATCACATAGCCGCGAGGAGCAAGCGGCTCCGGAAAAGGTTCGATGACACGGCTATCGGCGAACGCTGCCACCCCCGCCAACACCGGATAATACGCGCTCTTGGCGATCCCGAGCCTCTCTGCGGCCTGCTTTGCGCGCTCCCACGCCACTTGCGTCTGGGGACTGTTTTGCTCCGCGACATCGATAAGCTGCGCCAGCGAATACGTCTGGGCCGGGTTCAACGTCGCAACCGTACGAAGTGGGAGCGCATGCACAACGCAATCAGACGCCGCCTTCGGAGTCGATGCAGCCCCAGCACATTGCGCGAGCCCCATGTGAACCGCGCAGTTCCAGCAGGAAGCCAGAGCCGCAGCCACCATTACAGCCCTCCGCGGCATGCAGGCGCCCTTCCCTCCAATCATCCGCGTTGTGCGCCTCCCCATCTCTTTTGACCAACCTTTTCGCGTCCATCCGGCATAAGAAACACCCCACGCCGTGATACAGAAATCCTACGATTCGTTCTACATCCGTCACCAGACCCACCGCATCACAGCGGCTACTACATCGGCGCGGCAACAAGCCCGGCGCATCATCTTTTACGCAGCTTCAAATGTATCCTAGGTGCTGCTTCTTAAATCGGCGCAGAATTGCGAATTCGCATAAGTCAAAATCAAAGAGAGCAGTCCACTCGCTTCCGCGTTAGAGATGCGAGGGATCCGGAAAACGATTGGCACATCCTCTATCCTGTATATCATTGACAGAACACGCATTCGAGGTAACAACCTGGCACGCCCAAAGAGCGACGATAAGCGAAACGCGATTATCTCTGCCGCGACGCAGATATTTGCAGAACGTGGTCTGGGTGCGCCGACCTCCGCGATATCAGCTCTCGCCGGCATCGCCGAGGGAACGCTATTCACCTACTTCAAAACCAAAGACGATCTAGTCAATGCGCTCTATCGAGAGATCAAGCAGGATCTGGCCGACGCGATGATGTCTGGATTTCCCCGCAAAAAGAGCGTTCGGAGCAGACTCCAGCACGTATGGAACTGCTACACGACATGGGGCATCAGCCATCCGCAACAGAGGAAGGTCCTGACACAACTTCAACTCTCCAGTATCCTCACGACTCAATCAAGAGAAGCCGGATCCGCACCCTTTGCTGAAATAGAGACTCTAGGCGAGGATGCGATCGAGCAAGGCATTCTACAAAACATTCCCATGGCATTCGTCGCGGCAACCTTGGACAACTCTGCACAAACCACCATGAACTTCATGGCGTCGAATCCCAGGGAATCGGACTGGTATCGCGACCTTGGATTCGACATGTTCTGGAAGAGTGTAAAAAGATAACTGCCTGAATCCATTATGAGTGAGTACTCATCCATTACTTAGAGGAGAAATTTCACTATGTCTAAGGTGTGGCTCATTACCGGAAGCTCTCGCGGTCTTGGTCGTCAACTCGCAGAGTCTGTTCTATCAGCCGGATACCAGTTGATAGCTACCGCTCGCAATCCAGCTCAACTTGCCGGTCTCGTTGAGCGATATGGCGACCAGGTCCATGCGGTCGAACTCGACGTTACCAATCCGCTCGCCGCCCGCAACGCAATTCAAACTGCTGTCGACACCTTCGGTCGTCTCGACATCGTCGTAAACAACGCTGGATACGGCAATATAGCTGCCATCGAAGACATTACCGATAAAGATCTGCGGGCGCAGATGGACACGAACTTCTACGGCGTAGTGAACGTCACACGCGCTGCTATTCCTGTTCTCCGCAAACAAGGCTCAGGACATATCATTCAGGTCTCATCGATCGGTGGTCGCCTTGGAGCGGCGGGCCTGAGCGCCTATCAATCAGCCAAGTGGGCAGTTGAAGGCTTCTCAGAGGTGCTCTCCAAAGAAGTCGGCCCTCTCGGCATCAAGGTCACCATCGTCGAACCGGGCGGCTTCCGTACCGACTGGGCCGGCTCGTCGATGCAGATTGCGGCGATACGCGACGTGTACAAAGCCACTGTCGGCGCGCACGCTGCACATGCGCGAGCCTCAAGCGGTAAACAGCAGGGAGATCCGACAAAAGCCGCGCAAGTCATCCTCCAGGTCGCGGAGATGGCTGAACCGCCGCTGCGACTGCTCCTGGGGAGCGACGCTGTCTACCTCGCTGGCTTGGTTGCGGCACAGCGTTCCGCGGAGGACGAGAGGTGGAAGAGTTTGAGCCTGTCGACCGACTACGAAGGAACCGAAGATCCCGCGAAAAGGCTCGCCCACCTGGTCGATTCGAAGTAACGAACAATAAGGAACATCACGCACCGAGCTGCGATAGCCTAAATAGAGGTGGTGGAGAGGTGAATATACCGTCTTCGCCACCTCTCTATCCAGGGCAGGCCTACCGACTTTGCACTCTCTTCAGCAAAATGGGAAAGTCAAAGCCAGCCTCAAGAGCATCTAGGTGGATCAACTCCGCGTGCATCGCCTCAGCAAGCTCCTTCGCTCTGCCAAGAGCTCCGCTACCGAACTCAGAATCGATCACCAGTGCCTGACATTGAATTCTCGCCGCCGCCTGGAGCGCGTCACGCCAAGGATCATCCGTACGAGACGCAACATTCGCGCGGCCATCCGTAATCAAAAGCAGCAGCGTCTCAGGAGTAATGAACTGATGTGCAAGCTCCAGTGCGTGCGCCAGGGGAGTCCGCCCGCCCGTCGGCAGATACTCCAACGCAACAAGCACCGTCGGGACGTCGTTCGTAGGCTCCACCAGGACCTCCGCCCTCTCCCCTCGAAATACGATCACCGCCACCTCATCACGCCGACGCGGCGAACGTTTCACCAGACCGGCAACCGCCCCCTTTACCACCCGCATACGATCTCGTGCCGCGTGCGATCCACTTGAGTCAACGACAAACACAAACCGTGACCCCGCCAGAGGTTCACGAACTTTTTCATACAAATCCTGCAGCCGCGGCTTTGGCTGCCCTGTCTGCGTCACCGCCTCCAGGACGGAAGATCGCACATCCAACTCGTCGGGAGACTCCGTCCGCCTGCTCCTCACAACTGGCCCCGGAGCCTGCTCCTTTCGTGCAGCCACAACTCCGTTTCTATCCTCAACCGGCCAGCGAAGCTCGGGCACTTTGATCTTCTGCGCCGAAAACTGCTGTTCCCTTCCCTCTCCAAACGTCTGCTCATCCTTGGCCTTAGATTCTTGCTCAGATGCAGGCGGCTGGTTGGCAGAAGGCGGTTGACTCTGCGGAGGCTGAGGAGTTTGAGGCACGCGGCTAACACGATGCGCAAGTGCCAGCGGAAGCACAGCATCGATATGCTCTTCGCAAACGACGTCGTTGCCCAACAAAGCAGCCTGCGCACAACTTGCCCGCGCAATCGCAAGGTCCGCACGAAGCGAAAGCACACCCAATTCGCATACAACGGTGCTGATCCGCTCCAACATCTCTGGCGGAAGGCGAACAGATGAAAGTCGAGCCCGTGCAGCAACGACGCGCTCTTGGAGATGAGACTGCTCCTCCGTCCATTGGCCCGCAAAATTCTCCGCATCGATGTCGTACGCAAGCCTCCGTTCCACTACCTTTCTTCGTTCCGCAACAACTCCCGAAGTGTGTATATCCACGACAAGAGCAAACCGATCCAACAACTGAGGTCGCAGCGTGCCCTCTTCAGGGTTCATGCTTCCCATCAAAACAAACCGCGCATCCTGCACGATGCTAAAACCCTCTCGCTCAACTGTACATACGCCCGTCGCGGCCGCGTCCAGAAGAGCATCCGCAAGATGATCAGGCAGAAGGTTGACCTCATCCACATACAGCACACCGCCATTGGCCTCCGACAGCAGACCGGGACGAAGCGACGGCTCACCCTTCAACGCGCTTCCCAGATCCATTCCGCCGAGCAAACGATCTTCAGTGACACCGATCGGCAGATTGACGAACCGTGCGGGCTGCGGCAACAACTCAGCAAGCGCCCTCGCCGTCGTCGTCTTTCCCGCGCCCTTGTCACCGCGCAACAACACGCCCAAACGCCAGTCCACCGCGGCAAGCAGCAACGCCATCTTCATCTGCTCCTGCCCTACGATTGCTGCAAATGGATAGACCGCGCGGCTCATACTGTCACCCTCCTGGTCTCGCCGCGAGCCTCAAGCAGGGCCTCGCTATCCAGCAGAACTCCGCGTAGCGCTTCCAGCATCTCTGCCTTCGGCTGCTCCCACAGACCGCGCTCACTGGCCTCGAGCAACCGCTCCGCAATCGCATTCAGCGCCCACGGATTCGACTGCTTCAGAAAATCCTGAGTGCTCTCATCCAGCGCATAGTGTTCCGCCAGTCCTTCGTAGACAAAGTCAGGAGCGATATGCGCTGTAGCATCAAAGCCGAAGATATAGTCCACCGTCGCCGTCAGTTCAAGCCCGCCCTTATAGCCATGCCGCTTCACACTTTCGATCCACTTCGGATTGATCACGCGCGAGCGATAGACCCGCAGCGCCTCCTCCCGCAGATCCCGCATACGCACCGCATCCGGCCGCGAACTATCACCGAAGTATGCCTTGGGCTGCACGCCAGTGAGCGCACGAATCGTCGCCACCATACCACCGTGAAACTGAAAATAATCATCCGAGTCGAAGATGTCATGTTCACGGTTGTCCTGATTGTGCAGCGCAACCTGCACGCTCTTCAACCGTTCGCCGAATATAGCGCGAGCATCCACACCATTCGCCTGCTTGCCATACGCATAGCCGCCCCACTCCAGAAAGACCTTCGCCAGGTCGTTATCTGTCTTCCAATGATGCGTCTCCATCAGCGACAAAATCCCCGCGCCATAACTCCCAGGCTTCGCACCAAAGATTCTGTACCGCGCCGAAGCCTCCGCCGCTTCCATCCCCTCATCTCGATTCTTTTCGAGGTCGCGCAGATAGTGTTTGCGAGGAAAGTTCATCTCTAACGGCTCATCCTGCTCAATCACCAGCGCTACTGCGTCATCGATCATATCGATCAAGTGTGGAAACGCATCACGAAAGAATCCGCTGATCCGCAACGTCACATCGATGCGCGGACGCCCAAGCTTCTCCAGCGCAATCAGCGTAATCCCCTCCGGCCGCCGCGACTGCTTATTCCACATCGGCTGCACGCCGAGCAGAGAAAGCACCTCACTGACGTCATCGCCGTGCGTTCTCATCTGCGACGTTCCCCACGCGCTCAGTCCCACCGTCTCCGGATACTTATTCTCCTCCGCGCGGTAACGCTCAATCGCCTCATGCGCAAGCTGCTGCCCCACCCGCCACGCCGCCTCAGACGGCAACGCTCGAGGATCGACCGCATAGAAGTTTCTTCCCGTCGGAAGAATATGCGCCATCCCCCGTGTTGGCGCACCCGAAGGCCCTGCCGGAACATACCGTCCCTCCAAAGCATCGAGAACGTGCTCGACCTCTTCATTCGCACGCTCCAGCTTCGGCACAATCTGCTCACACGCAAAGGCAAGCGCCTCCGTCACCTCGTCCGAGACGGAACCAATAACCGCACGCTGCACCTCATCAAGCTTGTCGATTCGGAAGCCAAACTCCTCCAGCCTCGTATAAAGATCCAACGCCATCGCATCCAAAGTCTCAAGCACATCGGCATGCGTGTGGCAGACCGTCGCGTCGAACGTAACCGCCTTCTCCAACCTCTGCCCCGGCTCATCTAGAAGCACCTGATAATCGAAGCCAAGATTCCTCGCGATGCTATCCAGCAAGCTTGGAGCCCCTGCATTCACCAACCGCGTCATCGACCGCAGCATCTCCGGCAGCGGCGGCATGTTCCCGAGAATATGCAGTCCATCGCGAATCTGTGCCATACCAAGCTCACACAGATAGCCGTCAATATCCTCAATCAGGTGCGCCACCTCACTCCCGCTCATCTCAGCAAGCGTCGCCGGCACACCCTCAGGCGTCAACTCATCATCCCAGTCATGCTTATGGTCGCCATGATCCCGCGAGAGCATATTTCTCAGATCAAGATCAGCCTTCAGATTCGCATCCTGAATCAGCTCCCATATCTGCTGTTGAATAAACGGCAGCTTCGACGGATCCAGCTTCTCCACAGCATAGTACTCATTCACCAGTTGATTCAAAGCAGCCAGCGGTCCATAGGTCTCAGCACTCGTCATCGGCGGTGTCAGGTGGTCGACGATGACCGCATGCGCTCGGCGTTTAGACTGACTTCCCTCACCCGGGTCGTTGATGATGAACGGATAGATGAGCGGCATATCCTCCAGCAAAAGATCCGGAAAACAATCGCCGGACAAACCAATCGACTTGCCCGGCAACCACTCCAGCGTGCCATGCTTGCCCACATGCACAATCGCATCGGCACCCCAGCCGCCCGCCTCCACCGGCGTAGCCAGCCACTGATAGAACGCCGTGTAATGATGCGTAGGCGGCAGGTCCGGCGTGTGATAGATCGCATCCGGATTGAGCCCATATCCACGCGGCGGCTGAATCGCAATCAGAGCATTCTCCAGATGCATCGCGGCAAATAAATAATCGTCCGCAGCGGTCCACGGCTCATGGTCCATCGCCGCAATCTTCGTCGCTACCTCGCTCATCAGCTTCTTATCAATCTTCGGCGAAGAAGACCGCAGCGTATAACCACGATCCGCAGGTTGCCCCCACATCTCTCTCATCCGCTTCTGAGGAGCCTCAGGAAAGCCATCAAACCTCTGCCGATATACCGCACGAGAGTAGCGATGCGCACGCGATGCATCCAGCGGATGCGCATCGTCATAAGTCCCACGCGAGATCAGATCATGAATCAAATCATCCGCCGACTCCGGCAGCGCCCCAATCGAATACCGCCGTCCCTTCATCGCACGAAGAAGATTCAAAAGACTAGCCGGTGAATCGAGACCGACCGCATTCCCTACCTGCGCTGCCTTCGTCGACGAGTTCGTTAGAACAAAAGCCACTCGTTTGTAAGCATTCGGCAGACGCTGCAACCGCGCAAACCTCGCCGCGATCCCCGCAACACGATCCACCCGCTCCTCATGCGGCACATAAAGATCCCCACCCTGCGCCGCGTTGCGCTCCTTGAACGAGATCGGCACCGAGATGATACGTCCATCGAACTCCGGCAGCGCCACATTGATCGCAGTATCAAGCGCATTCAATCCACGCCGCGACACCTCCCAGTTCCCACGCGGCATCCCGCTCGATATCGCCTGCACTACAGGAATACCAAGTCGCTCCAGGATCGAAATATTTTCGCCGGCAGCCGTCACCTCGCCCGTATTGATCTGCCCCAAAGCAAACGACAACGTCGAGATGATCACGTTCGCCCGTCCTTCCACCAGGCGCAACGCAGCGGGAAACCCATCATCCATCGCCTTCATGCTCGAAGTAAAGACGCACAGCGCATTCATCCCCCGAGCCTCCACAGCCTCGGCCAGTGCATCGATAAACGCCGTGTTTCCGCTTAGAAGGTGCGCGCGATAAAACAGAATAGCCGCGGTAGGCTTCGCCGGATCTACCCGCCGCATCCAGTCCTCATACTCCGCATGCTCCATGTCCTGCATGTAGATTCCATGCTCGGCAGGCGTCAGCGGCGGCTCGTATCCATGTCCAGTCAGCAGCAGCCTGTCAGACAGAAACTTCACGCACTCCGCCATATTGGTAGCGCCGCCACGTTCCAGATAGGTCGTCACCGAAGCGACAACATCCGCCTCCACAGTGCCCGCATTAAGAAATTCAGGATTGAACTCACCCGTTCCACTCACCACCACAAGAAATCTATCCTGCGCAACACACATCGCACGCAGCTGGCGGAAGCCGGCCACCGACTGCAGCGGGCCATGCAGACGCAGCACGATGATCCGCGCACGAGACAACGCACCTTCGATCAGCGCAACCATCTGCTCCTCGCTACGCAATCCATTCAGCGAGTACGGCACCAGGTCGACACCCTCGGGAAGTGCGGGCCGCGCATTCTGCAGCGTCACCAGATCGGTATCGGCATGCGACAGAAGTGCAATCCCCTGTATCGTCTTCCTCTCACCCTCAATCGAGATCAACGCCGGAGCAGCAGGCCGCGCATCCCAGTCGTAAAAATTAAACACATACTCCAGCAACTCCTCAGGAGGCTGCAGAAAGCGATCCGTATCCAGCATCGAGTCGATATACGCAAATATCTGCTTCACCTGCCACGGGCTATTCACCGAGTGGAACCACACCGAGCGCCCGTCGAACACCAGGCTCGCCACATTCGATAGCACACACGGCCCCAGGCATCCCGCCTTCGTCAGATGAACAGCGTTGCGCATCCTCCGCCGCATCCACTCTTCCTTGTACGTCTCCACCGGAACCTGCGCATAGCCGCGCTCCGTCCTGCCGCAGCAGCAGCCAGTGAAGCAATACGAGAGATGCGCACGCCTCTGAACGATATTTACCGGACGTCCATCCGCCCGTACCACACGCTGACGATGCAGGTCACTCAAAGCGTCCTCCCACAGACCTGCGACGTCGACGTCAGAGTCTCGACAACCAGACAAAGGTGTTTAGGGTAAAAGCTGTATGAAAAAATTGGAATCATGCATCGTCCTGTTCTCCGCAGAAGCCTGCTGGCTGCTCTCAGGTAGGTCTCCTGGCTTGGAGGTTGCAGTCAGCGACTGCACCGCCGCTTTACCTTCCCCAGCCGTCACGCCGAGTGGTACATCAAAGCAGCTTTCCTCACTTACAGTGGCGGAACCGCGCCGGCTCTTCACCGGACTTCCCTGTTATGCCCTGGCGGGCACCTGAGATAGTCCCGTTATACCACAAGGCCACACGCCGAATGTCAGCCGTTTGTCATCGCAGACGCAGCGTTCCAGCTCATCACAAACGCCCTTTAAGCCGTCATCACCCGCAACTCCGGCGACACCATCAACCTCGCCTCCGTCCGCGCCTGCACCCCGGCAGCGTCCATCCCCTCCGCCACCTCGGTCAACACAAGCCCGTTCGCTGTCACCCGAATCCAGCAAAGTTCCGTGACGATATCGTGCACCACACTCTGCCCAGTCAGCGGCAGCGTACACTGCTTCAAAATCCTTGAAGCCCCGTCCTTGGTCTGGTGCTCCATCGCAACGATCACGCGCCGAGCACCCGCAACCAGATCCATCGCCCCGCCCATCCCCTTCACCATCTTTCCCGGAATCGTCCAGTTGGCGAGATTGCCCTTCTCATCCACCTGCATCGCCCCGAGAACGCTCATATCCATGTGGCCGCCGCGAATCATCGCAAACGACTCCTCGCTGCCAAAGAACGAGCACCCCGGAAGCTCCGTCACCGGCTGCTTACCCGCATTGATCAAATCAGGATCGGCACACTCATCCGTCGGCGGCCCACCCACCCCCAGCATCCCATTCTCCGACTGAAACATCACATCGATCCCCGCAGGCACATACCCCGCAATCATCGTCGGCAGACCGATGCCCAGGTTCACATAAAAGCCATCCTGAAACTCTCGCGCAATCCGCCGTGCAATCCTCTCCTTGCCCGTCACGCCGCACCTCCCGACTGGATAAACTTCGACTCAATCGGCTTTCGATACGCCGCGCCCACAACGATGCGATTTACATAAATTCCTGGCGTAATAATGTGGTCAGGATCAAGCTCCCCCGGCTCAACCAACTCCTCCACCTCAGCAATCGTCAGGTCCGCAGCCGTCGCCATCACAGGATTAAAATTCCTCGCAGTCTTGCGATACACAAGATTCCCCAGCCGATCCCCCTTCCACGCCTTGATCAGCGCAACATCCGCATGCAACGCCTGCTCCAGCACATACGTCCTCTCGCCGATCTTCCGCGTCTCCTTGCCCTCTGCCACCACCGTGCCCAACCCCGTCGGCACATAGAACGCCGGAATCCCCGCGCCACCCGCACGAATCCGCTCTGCCAGAGTTCCCTGCGGAATCAACGTCAGGTCCAGCTCGTTCTTCAACACCAGCGCCTCCAGCCGACGATTCTCGCCCACGTAGCTCCCCACATGCGACGCGATCATCCCAGCCTCCAGCATCAACCCCATGCCAAAGCCGTCGACACCCATGTTGTTGCTGATCGTATGCAGCCCAGTCACGCGCCTCCGCACCAGCGCCGCAATCAGATTCTCAGGAATGCCGCAGAGCCCAAACCCTCCCAGCATGATCGTCGCCCCGGAGACAACATCTGCAACCGCTGCATCGGCGGATTCCACAACTTTATTCATCGATTCGAAGTCCTTACGCGGCGGCCGCACACACGCCGCGTTCTCTCTTGTACGTACTACTTCGCCTGCGTAGAAAACGTAAACGTCGTCGTGCTGTGCCGCGTCTCACCCGGCTTCAGCTCCGTCGTCGGAAAAGCAGGATGATTCGGCGAGTCCGGAAAGTGCTGCGTCTCCAGGCAGAACCCTGCATGCTTCTCGTGCCCTTCCTGTGCCGTGCCGTACTTTGCCCCGGTCAGGAAGTTCCCGGTATAGAACTGCACTCCAGGCTCAGTCGTCGTCACCGTCAGCACGCGTCCGCTCAAAGGATCGTAGACCCGCGCCGCCGTCTTCACCTCGCCGTTCTTTCCGCGAAGCACCCAGTTATGGTCGTACCCGCCCGCAAGCTTCAACTGCTCGTTCGGTTCGTCGATGCGCGCCCCGATCACCGTCGCCTTACGGAAGTCAAACGGCGTACCCTCCACAGGAGCGAGCACGCCTGTAGGAATCAATCCCGAATCCACCGGCGTGTACTGATCCGCAGGAAGCATCAACTCATCGTGAAGAATCGTTCCCTGTCCATCGCCAGCCAGATTGAAGTACGAGTGGTTCGTCAAATTCACCACCGTATCCTTGTCCGTCGAAGACACATAGTCGATACGCAGCGCTCCATGATGGACCGTGTACCGCACATGAACCGTCAGCGTCCCCGGAAATCCCTGGTCCCCGTCCTTGCTCACCAGCGTCATCTCCACGCCGTCTGCAATCGCGCGTCCCTGCCACACCATCCGGTCGAACCCCACCGTGCCGCCGTGCAGCGAGTTCGCATGATCGTTCGTCGGAATCTGATACTGCTTCCCATCCAGCGAGAACTTGCCGAACGCAATGCGATTTCCATAGCGTCCCACAATCGCGCCGAAGTAGGTCGACTTATCCGCGAGGTATCCATCCAGTGCGCTGTATCCCAGCACTACATTGGACATCTTGCCATCGCGATCCGCAGTTTTAATCGAGACCACGCGCGCGCCATACGTCATCACGCTCGCCTCAATCCCCTCACTCTTCAGCGTATACAGATCCACCGCCGTCCCGTCCGGCGTGGTTCCAAAGGTCGTCTTCGTCACAGAGCCGTGTGCCGCCATTGCAGTTGTCATGCTAAGCAGCATAATCCCTAGCCATCTCATCGTGATACTCCCCCCATGCTCGTCTTTCGATCCGCCGTCTCGCGGCATCGTCGCCTCGACTCCGGCAACCTTCGCAACTATACGTGAACCCATCCCGTCACGAAACCGCCATCGAATCACACGAAGTCGGATCACGGTAAGATGGATCGTCGAAACAATCGAGCCCAGGATGGTCATGACCGCGCGCACAAGATTCTTTCTTCCCCTTCTCTGCCTCTTCGCCCTGACCACTAGCCTTGCCACCGCCGCAACGCCCGACCACTGGGTCGGCACCTGGGCCGCCTCACCCATGGCGCCAAACAACACCGCCACAAAGTTTGCTGCCCTCGGCACCGACGGCACCACCCTCCGCGAGATCGTGCACATCTCCATCGGCGGCCCATCCATCCGCGTCATCTTCACCAACGAGTTCGGCCTCGAACCCCTCACCATCACCGCCGCCCAGGTTGCCCTCAGCGCCGGAGCCGGAGCCATCGTTCCCTCCAGCGCCACCCCGCTCACCTTCGGCGGACGCGCCTCCGTCACCATTCCTCCCGGAGCCCTCATCGTCAGCGACCCCGCTCCCCTCAAAGTTGCGCCCTTCGCCGACCTTGCCGTCAGCCTCTTCCTGCCCGACCAGCCCGTCACCCAGCTCACCCAGCACCCCAACGCCAGCCAGACCAACTACCTCGTACCCGGCAACGCCATCAGCGCCGCCACGTTCGACTCACCCCAAACAAACACCTCATGGGACTTCTTCAAAGGAATCGACGTCGCCGCCGACAACGACACCGCCTCCATCGTCACCCTTGGCGATAGCATCACCGACGGCGCCGCCAGCACACGCAACACCAACTCACGCTGGCCCGACGTCCTAGCCCGCCGCCTCCAGGCCAACAAGAAGACCGACCGCCTCGGCGTGCTCAACGAAGGCATCGGCGGCAACCGCATCCTGCACGTCAACACCGGCCCCTCCGCCCTCGCCCGCTTCGACCGCGACGTCCTCGCCCAGGCAGGCGTCAAGTACCTCGTCATCATGGAGAGCATCAACGACATCGGCAACGCCACCTCGCCCACTCATCCCCGCGACCCGGTCACTGCGGACGATCTCATCTTCGGCTTCACCCAGCTCGCCACCCGCGCCCACACCCACGGCATCAAGGTCATCGGGGCCACCCTCACACCCTACGTCGGCGCAGGCTACCAGTCACCCGAGGGCGAAACCATCCGCCAGACCATCAACAACTGGATCCGCACCTCGAACCAACTCGACGGCGTCATCGACTTCGACAAGGCCACCACCGACCCCACCCATCCAGGCATGCTCGTCATCCTCTACGACTCCGGCGACCACCTCCACCCAAACGATGCAGGCTACAAAGCCATGGGCGAATCCATCGACCTCAACCTCTTCACCAAATAAAATCCGAACGCACCCAGCTGCCTTACCCGGCTAGTATCTTTTCCCGCTCCCACGGCTGCAGCACCTTCACCGAAGCCATCCCCGCCGCCGTAGCCGACTGAATCCCCATCTCCGTATCCTCAAACACCAGGCAGTCCTTCGGCTCAACGCCAAGCCTCGCCGCCGCCACCAAGAACGGCTCCGGATCAGGCTTGCTCTTCACATAGTCTCCCGCGCACACCAGCGTCTCGAACTTATCCAGAATCCCCAGCGCCTCCAGCGACCGCGTCACCGAGTCCCGCGTACTGCCCGACACCACCGCAAACGGAATCTTCCCATGCGTCATCTCGATATGCTCCAGTACCTCCGGCACCGCCTCCAGCTGCGGCAGAATATCGAAGTACATCCCCTCCTTGCGGTGAGCCACCTCGTCCGCCGGCATCGACAGCCCCTGCCGCTGATTCAGCGTCGCGATAATCTCCGCCACCGGCATGCCGCCCCACGAATAAAACAGCTCCTCCGGAAACTCGCATCCCCACTCCGCCAGCACCTTGCTCCACGCCTTATAGTGCAGCGGCATCGAATCCACAATCGTCCCATCGCAATCGAACAAATAAGCCTTGAACGGCCCTTCCGGCAACGTCAACTTCCGCGTTTCGTTCTTCAACATCATCTCCTTAGCCGCGTGGCGGCACTGTTCCTTCGTTAATAAGTTGTCGAGCTGCGCGATCGAATCCAGCCCACGCAGCGGCAGCAAGTCCACCGCCTACACTCACGCGCCTCGCTCCCGCCGCAGCCAGATCCGCAACCCGCATCCCCGCCAGCAGCAAAGCATTCACCGGCTTCGGCGCAACCGCAGACACCACAGCCGCAATATCCGAAGCTTCCCTTATCCCCGGAGCATACAGACAATCCGCACCAGCCTCTGCATAAGCGACAAGACGTTCAATCGTGGCAGATAGCTCCGTTCGACCCACCAGAAAGCCCTCCGAACGGCCTACCAGCAGAACATCTTCCCCCGATGCATCGATAGCCTCGCGAGCCGCCCGGATACGCTCACACGCAAGCTCCAGATCGTACAACTCAGCTCCCACCCGATCCTCTATCGATAGCCCCGCAACTCCCGTCTTCACCGCAAGTGCGACATTCCGTCCCACATCCTTGGCAGTGTCGGCAAACCCAGCCTCAAAGTCCGCATTCACAGGCAGATCGGTAGCCTCACAGATCTCCCTCATGTGGCCGAGCACCTCATCGCGAGACATCTCCCCATCCTCTCGCCCCATCGCCCACGCGAATCCGGAGCTCGTCGTAGCCAGCGCCGCAAAGCCAAGCCTCTCCAGCCGTCGCACGCTGCCGATGTCCCACGGATTCGGCAGCACAAAGCATCCCGCATCATGCAGCTTGCGAAAAGCAGCGCGCTTCGCCTTCACATCAGCGGCCATACGCAACCCCTTAGAACCATCAATCAAAAAGACAGAGGCGGCAGACAAACCAGGCACTCTTCCAGCCCGGTCATGCCTGCCGCTATTACTCTCTGTATTGCCGGAACACTTACTTCAGCTCATAACCCGCGAAGAAGAATCCAATCTCAAACGCCGCCGTATCCTCGGCATCCGAACCATGAATCGCGTTCTCGCCGATCGACGAAGCGAACTGCTTGCGGATCGTTCCCTCCTCCGCCTGCGCCGGGTTGGTTGCGCCCATCAGCTTGCGGAAGTCGGCAATCGCGTTGTCCTTCTCCAGAACCATCGGGAAGATCGGTCCGCTCGACATGAACTCCGTCAGTTCGCCAAAGAACGGACGCGCCGCATGAACATGGTAAAAACCCTCAGCCTGTGCCTTCGAGATCGAAAGCCGCTTGATGGAGACAATCTTAAACCCCGCCTTTTCAATCGCGGCGAGAATAGCACCAGAGTGGCCTTTACGAACGGCGTCCGGCTTGATAATGCTGAATGTGCGCTGTGACAACGTATTTCTCCTGGGTGAGTCTCTAACAATAGTGTAGAACAAGGCCATCCCACCGCGCCCCTTCGGCCCGGCCGAAACCTCTCTGGAGCATGCCTATGATGCGAAAGACAGCGTGGATCTGGTTCCTGGGCTTCGCAGCCTGGCTCGCCGACAGCCTCATCAGCCTGCGCCTTCACAACGTCCTCCACGCCCGCATCGCCCTCATGGTCGCCATCGTCTTCTTCACCGCCGGCCTCTTCTACCGCCGCCAGACCTGAAATATCGCGTTAGCTCTCAGGTGCCGCTAAACTCAGACCTTCTGCGATCTCCTTGAGGCGCTTATCTCTTGTCCACAACAACGCACCGGGAGTCAGCCTAACCGCCGCCAGGAGATGAACATCGATATACCCAATGCCTGTCCCGAAGAGCGTCTGCCTTGAGATAAATTCAAGGACTTCGTCATCCTCTGCGATAGTGGCCTGAGGAAGATTCCGCAGCCCATCTAAGATCAGGCCACGCTGCTTGAAACTTCCCATAGCAACCTCGCCAATCACAAAAGCATGCGAGAGCACCTGGTTGCTCTTCAGCAAAGATTGCAGCCGATCTTCACCCTTTCGCAGATGATCTATCCAGACCGAAGTATCGACGAGAATCACTTTGCAGGACGCCGTCGCGGAATATAAGCTGCCTTTGGCTCGCTACCCCCAAGCGCAGCCAGCCTGCGTGCGCTCTCGCGTTCGATCAGCGCCTTCAACGCCTCACGCACCAGCGCAGACTTCTCGCGAAGCCCGGTATAAGAAGCCGCCCGCTCCATCAAAGCATCATCCAGTGCAAGAGTAGTTCGCATCGTTCTCACCCTCCAGGCACAAATTTTAGCATCAAACGATGACGATTATCGCATACCGCCAATGATCCACCGCCCTGAGCCGTCGCACCGTCCTAATACCGCCAACTCGTCACATCCGCCCCCGCCGGAGCCGTCTTCGCAATCCGCTCCATAATCTGCGGCAGGTACATCGTGTTGTAGTGCAGCCGCGAAAGCGCATTCGGCAGCGTCGGATCGCCGTTCCAGCAGTGCTCCGCCCGAGGTCCATACTTCACCTCGCCCTCATACGGCACCCCATGCCCCTGCGTCCCCGTCGTCTTCAAAAAATCCTCCATCAGATAAACGGCATCATTCAAAAAATAAGTATCGTCGGTCCCCACATACAGGTGAATCTTCCCCTGCAGCTTCGGCCCCAGCGTCGCCCAGTCCCGCTGCAGCTTCGCATCCAGGTCGTAGTGCTCCCGCCAGAACTCCGCCACCTTATGGTCGATCTTCCCCGTCTCCTTATCGAAGATCGGAGCCGGATACCCATCCTCACCCACCGGTGAATACACCGCCTGCCAAATATCGAACTGCTCGCCCGACCGCCCGCGATCCCCCAGCGCCGCCTCATACGCCATGTTGTCCCGCATCGACATCAGCGTATGCCCCAGATAGTCCCGCATCGAAGGCTGCTCCACCCGCTTATTCGCGCCTTCGATATAAAACATGTTGTCGTCCTTGTACAAATCCCGAGTCATATACGCATGAAAGTCCACCGGGTCCGGGCAGGCCACATACGCCCCGTTATAGTCATCCGGATAGAAGATCTGCACCGCCAGCGACTCCCACCCGCCCGTCGACCCGCCATACATAAACCGCGCCCATCCTTGCCCAATCCCGCGAAATTGCTTCTCCACCGCAGGCACCAGCTCCGTCTCGATCGCATCCCCATAAGGCCCCAAATTCGCCGAGTTCACCGCATACGAGTCGTCATAAAACGGATTCGCATGTTGAATCTTCATCACCAGCACCCGAGGAAACTTTGGCGCAACCCACGTCTGATACTCCTTGTAAGCCTCCTCCTGCTGAATCCGGTTGTACCCCGCCAGATGAAAGCGCTCCGAATAATCCGGCTTCAGATTCGCATCCGGCGGCGTCGTCCGAAAGTCTTCAAACCCAGTCACAAAGTGGTCATGAAACACCAGCAGCGGATACCGCGCCTCCGTATGCTCATCGAAACCCTCCGGCACCAGCACCACAGCACTCAAATACACCGGCCGCCCCCAGAACTTCGTCAGCAGCGCACTCTGTATCCGGATATGTCGCACATATTTTGTATCCGCTTCAGGCACAATTGGCGGAATCACCTGATCCAGCGAGATCGCAATCGCCGCACCACCCGCACCTACATGCACCTTCACCGGCTTGCTATACAAATTTCCCGGCGCAAGATTCCAATGCTTCCCCTCGCCCCGATCCGGCGACAGCTTCACCGTCTTCCCATCCGCCCGATGAAACGTCTCATACACATCCAGCACCGCCTGCACCGTATAGTCACCCGCCGGCACATCCTTCAAACTCCGCACCGGATACCCCGCCGCATCGTCGCCCACCGCCACCCGCTGCCCCGGCTTCATCCCATCCACGGTCACGCCAAACACCATCTGGCTTCGCGGAGTATCGTCGATCTGCATCCGTGGCTCCTCGGACGCATCGTTCGACAACAAAAAGTAAAGCCGCCCATCCAGAGCCTTACCCGACTGCGCAGCCGGAAACGAAGCCGACACAGCCTGAACTCCAGTCTGCGCACTCAACGAAACCCCACCAGCCAAAGCCATCACCAGACACAAAGCACCTAATCGCATGCACGAAGTATACAAACCCAACAGAACGGAGCCCGAAGCAAACCATTGACACCAACCAAAACTAATCGGGTTCCCCATTCATCGCGCACTCTGCGATGAGTGGGAATGTACATCTCTCACTCGTCTGATTTTGTTTTTTGTACTGATCTTTCTCAAACGCAAAAGGTCGGAGAGCATCACTCTCCGGCCTCTCAGTCATCCGCGTTTTAGAAAGTCTAAGCCCGCCCCAACAACCGAGCCATAGCCTCACCAATATCCGCCGGAGACTTCACCACCGTAATCCCCGCCTCGGACATAGCCTTCATCTTCTCCGCAGCCGTACCCTCGCCGCCAGAGATGATCGCCCCAGCATGACCCATCCGCCGTCCCGGAGGAGCCGTCTGCCCGGCGATAAATCCAACCACCGGCTTCTTCACATTCTCCTTGATGTACCTCGCCGCAGCCTCTTCCGCCGACCCGCCAATCTCGCCGATCATAATAATCGCCTCGGTCTCCGGATCCTCATTCAGCAGCTTCAGCGCATCGATATGCGTCGTCCCAATAATCGGATCGCCGCCAATCCCAATCGCCGTCGACTGTCCAATCCCCCGCGTCGTCAACTGGTACACCGCCTCATACGTCAGCGTGCCCGACTTCGACACAATCCCCACCGAGCCTTCCTTATGAATCCGCCCCGGCATAATCCCCACCTTCGCCTTACCCGGCGAGATCACCCCCGGACAGTTCGGCCCGATCAGCCGCGTCTTCGTCCCCTTCACGACCTCCCACACCTTCACCATGTCCAGCACAGGAATCCCCTCTGTAATGCAGATCACCAGCGGAACCCCCGCAGCCGAAGCCTCCAGAATCCCATCCGCAGCAAACGGCGGCGGCACGAAGATCACCGACACATTCGCGCCCGTCTCCTTCACCGCCTCTTCCACGGTATTGAACACCGGCCAGCCTTCATGCGTAGTCCCGCCCTTACCCGGCGTCACCCCACCCACAACCTTCGTCCCATACTCCGCGCAGCCCTTCGCGTGAAACGTACCCTCACGCCCCGTAATTCCCTGCACAATCAACCGCGTATTTTTATCAACCAGTACCGCCATTACTTCCCACCTTTCGCAGCAGCCACAGCCAGATCCGCCGCTTCCTTCATCGTCGTCCCAACCTGAAAGTTCAATCCCGAGTCCGCCAGAATCTTCCGGCCCTCTTCCACGTTCGTTCCTTCAAGCCGCAGAATAATCGGAATCTTCACACCCAGCTTCTTCGCCGCATTCACCACACCCTGCGCCAGCACATCCACGCGCAGAATCCCGCCAAAGATGTTGATGAAGATCGCCTTCACATTCGGATCGCTCAGCAAAATCCCAAACGCATTCTCAATCTGCTCCTGGTTCGCGCCACCGCCCACATCCAGAAAGTTCGCCGCACTCCCGCCCGCATACTGGATGATGTCCATCGTCGCCATCGCCAACCCGGCGCCATTCACCATGCACGCAATCGTGCCATCCAGCTTGATGTAGTTCAGCGCATACTTGCTCGCCTCAACCTCCAGCGGATCTTCCTCAGCAAGATCGCGAAGCTCCTTCAAATCCTTGTGCCGGAACATCGCATTGTCATCAAAATTAATCTTGCAATCCAGCGCCAGCAGCTTGTCGTCCTTCGTCGTAATAAACGGATTGATCTCCATCAGCGTCGAATCCGTCTCTACAAATGCCTTATAAAGCCCCAGCATGAATGTCACCGCCTGCTGAATCTGCGTCGGCTTCAACCCCAGCTTGAACGCGAGCTTCCGCGCCTGGTACGGCTGAAATCCCACCGCCGGATCGACGTACTCCTTGAAGATCGCATCCGGGTCCTTGGCCGCAACCTCTTCAATCTCCATCCCACCCGACTTCGAAGCCATAAACACGATCTTCGCCGAAGCCCGGTCCAGCACCAGCCCAAGATAAAGCTCGCGATCGATCGCCGAACCCTCTTCAATCAGCAGCCTCTGCACCTTCTGCCCAGCAGGCCCCGTCTGGTGCGTCACCAACTGCATCCCCAGGATCGCCTTCGACGCCGCATTCGCATCCTCCAGCGTCTTCGCCAGCTTCACGCCGCCGCCCTTGCCGCGGCCTCCGGCATGGATCTGCGCCTTCACCACAACCACCGCATTACCCGCGCCAAACAAGGACTTCGCAGCCGTGTCCGCCTCTTCCAGCGTGGTCGCCATCTCGCCGCCCGGAACCGGCACGTTGTACTTCCGCAGAATCTCTTTTGCCTGATACTCGTGAATTTTCATAGGTGTCTTTTAAATTTCGCTCGCGCGAGAAGTGTAGCGGACTCCAACAACACCCCGCAACGCAATCTCGCACAAACGTGCGGTTACCGCCCGAGCCCCATAAAGCAGTCTTTCGGTTCGGTCATGGAAGGTTCATCTTGCTAACACCGCATCAGCTCTCAGTTCGAAGGCAATCCCCGGAGGCGATTCTCTCCACTCACCTGCTCCCAAGCAGGCTCCCTGCGCGCAATGTATGATAAACGACATTACTTTGGCGGAAATAGTCATGATCCGAGATCATGCCGGCCCGCACTGATTCACGCACATTCGAGACAGCCGCTCTCAGAATCCACCGCACTCGCACGAGAAAAGGCCGGATTCAATCAGCGTCCATCTTGTAAACCCCAGCGACAACTCCTTTGGCACCGCCGTCATCACTCCTCGATGGCTCTTCGTGCTCGCAGCCGCCACCCCCTCCATCGCCGGCGACCCCATCCTCATCGACGAATCCATTGAGCAGATCGTCCCCGAGTCCATCCAGCCCGGCGACATCGTCGGCATCAGCGTCCACACCGGTAATGCCCTCCGCGGCTACGAGGTCGGCCGCATCGCCCACGAACGCGGAGCATCGGTCATCTACGGCGGCATCCACGCCACACTCTTCCCCGACGAAGCCTTCGACCGCGGCCACGCCCACGCCGTCGTCACCGGAGACGGAGACATCGCCTGGGGCAAAGCCGTCACCGACCTCCTCACCGGCGCACCGCTCCAGAAGATCTACGACGGCGGACGCATCGGCGGCAGCGAATTCCTCGCCGCCCGTTGGGATCTCATGCCCCGCGACAAGTACATGTGGGCCTCCGTCCAGACCATCCGCGGCTGCCCCAAACACTGCTCCTTCTGCAGCGTCTGGCGCACCGACGGTCAGCAGCCCCGCCAGCGCGCCTTCCAGTCCGTCATCGACGAGATCGTCAACCTCCGCCAGATCGGCTTCCGCTTCATCGCCCTCGCCGACGACAACTTCTACCCCGTCACCCTCACCGACCTCCGCCTCGCACGCGAACAAAACAATCAGGCCAAGCTCGACGAACTCACCGCCATCCGCGCCGAACGCTTCCTCCTCATGGCCGAACTCGCCAAGCTCCCCAAAGACATGGTCTTCTTCACCCAGATCACCATGGAAGCCGGCGAAGACGGCGAGTACCTCGACGCCATGCGCAAAGCCAACATCAAGGGCGCACTCGTCGGCGTAGAAGCCGTCACCCCCGAAGGCCTCAAAGCCGTCTTCAAGGACTTCAACTACTCCGGCGAAGCCCTCGCACGCCAGCTCCAGACCTTCAAAAAACACGGCGTCCACGTCCTCGGCTCCTTCATCTTCGGCCTCCCCACCGACAAGCCCGCCACCTTCGACGCCACCGTCGAGATGGCCCTCAAAGCCGGCGTCACCTTCGCCCAGTTCGTCATGATGACCCCCTTCCCCGGCACCGTCGACTTCAACCGCTGGGAGAAAGAGCAAGCCAAAGCCCCCGAAGTCGTAGCCACCCCCGATGGCGACATCCCCATCACCCGCTACTGGCTCATCCCCACCGCCATCCGTCCCAAGATGTTCACCCCGCACCCGACGATGACTTCGGTTGAAATTAGCCAGCGCACGCAAAAAGTCTGGGACCGCTTCTACGACTGGTCCTCCATCTGGCAGCGCTCCGCCTGCACCCCAACCCTCCGCGCCCGCGTCGCCTTCATGTTCCTCTCCAAGCTCTACCGCCAGATGTACGCCGGCACCGGCATCTCCACCGACAGCGCCCGCCGCAAGAAGTCCAAAACATGGGCCCGCTGGACCGCGAAGCAGTGCCGCAAACTCTTCGCCGCTAAACCCATGCCCGAACTCCAGTCCCCCGCATGGGAGCTCGCCTTCTCCTCCGCCAACCTGCGCCGCCCAGCCTTCCTCGGCCCGCAGGAGACCTCACCCTTCATCGTCCTCCCAAACCCTGACCTCTAGGCTGTATCGACATATAGCCTGAGCGTAAGTGATGGATTGATATAGAAAGTGTCATCCTGAGCGAAAGTGATGGATTGATAGTGAAAGTGTCATCCTGAGCGGAGCCTCTCGCAGTTTTATCGCGAGAGGCGCAGTCGAAGGACCCGCCATACGCTCAACGTGCCAATACCCTCCCCTTATCTCGCACCACATGCGGGACAGTCCCGCATCGTTCTATATGTCGATACCAACAAACATCCGCACCACAACCCGACTAAAATAAAACCTCAGCACTTCCGCCCCGCACCGGAGGAACCACGCATGAAGCTGAAGTCCGTCCTGCTCTCTCTCGCCTGTGCCTCCACCGCACTCGCCTGCCTCCCGGCCAACGCTCAGCTACCAGACGACAGCCTCTACATCTCCCCCTCCCGCCCCGTCCCCACCGGCAAAGCTCCCCACATGGAGGTCAAGCAGGTCAAGGACACCCCCGAAGAAAAGGTCTACGCCGTCATCTTCCACAAAGGCGACGAAGCCATCAGCGGCCTCACCGACTTCGCCATCCAGAACAAGATCGACGACGCCCACTTCACCGCCATCGGAGCCGTCAGCAGCGCCACCCTCGCCTGGCTCGATCTACCAAAGAAGATGTACCACCGCATCCCCGTCACCGAACAGGTCGAAGTCCTCTCCATGATCGGCGACATCGCCGCCTACAACGGCAAACCCATCGTCCACACCCACGTCGTCCTCGGCAAATCCACCGGAGCCACCATCGGCGGCCACGCATTCGAGCTCCACGTCGACCCCACCCTCGAAGTCTTCGTCACCGTCAACACCACGCCCCTCAAGAAAAAGCCCGACGACGCCTCCGGCATGAAGTTCATCGACCCCACCCAGTAGCCCAAAGCCGCAGCCCACACACCTGCTACGCTTTAACCCAATGCCCCTCCAGCCTCAACTCAAGCTGATCGTCGAAGGCCGCGCCCTCCTCACCCGCGAACAGGCCAGCACCCTCATGCAGCACATCCTCGCCGGCGACCTCTCCGACATCGAGATCGCCGCCCTCCTCGGAGCCCTCGCCGCCCGTGGCGAAACCCCCGCCGAACTCGCCGGCTTCGTCGACACCATGCGCTCCGCCGCCACCCCCATCCCCCTCACCCCAGCCGAGCGCCTCACCCTCGTCGACACCTGCGGCACCGGTGGCGACGGCAGCCGCACCTTCAACATCTCCACCGCCGCCGCCCTCGTCGCCGCCGCCGCTGGCACCATCGCCCCTACAAAGAACGCTTCAGCAAACATCACCTCCCCCACCATCATGGTCGCCAAACACGGCAACCGCGCCATCACCTCCCAGACCGGCTCCGCGGACGTCCTCGAAGCCCTCGGCATCCCCGTCGGCCTCACCCCCAACGAAGCCTCCGTCGCCCTCAGAAAACATCACTTCGCCTTCCTCCACGCCCCCAGCCTCCACCCCGCCATGAAAGCCGTCATGCCCGTCCGCCGCGCCCTCGGCGTCCGCACCGTCTTCAACCTCCTCGGCCCCCTCACCAACCCCGCCGGAGCCTCCGCCCAGGTCATGGGAGTCTATGCCGCACACCTCGTCCCGCTCGTCGCCGAAGCCATGGCCCAACTCGGCACCCGCCACGCCTTCGTCGTCCACGGCACAGCCGAATCCCCCAGCGGCCCTCCCACCGGTCTAGACGAGATCTCCATCTCCGGCCCCACCCACCTCGCCGAAGTCCGCGGCGCACCCGACCTCCTCGGCACCGTCACCCTCTCCACCATCACCCCCGAAGACTTCAACCTCACCCGCGCCCCCATCGAAGCCCTCCTCGGCGGCGACGCCCACACCAACGCCGCCATCCTCACCGCCATCTTCGCCGGCGAACGCAGCCCCCGCCGCGACATCGTCCTCCTCAACGCCGCCGCCGTCCTCGTCGCCTCCGGCCTCACCCGCGACCTCCACACCGGCGTCACCCTCGCCGCCCACACCATCGACACCGGAGCCGTCGTGGAACTAATCGCCGCCCTCGCACGTAAAAACTAAAGCAGACGCAACTCGTATCGGACCGCGCCAGAGTCTCGCCGACCCGATCCACGCGCCCGCAGGAGCGAACCTCTCATGTCGACCTACCCTCCACCAAGCCAGGCCCTCAACCATGCCTTCATCACCTCCGCGCTCGAGCTCCCCGGCTACCGCATCGTCCAGAACGTAGGCGTCGTCCGCGGCATCGTCGTCCGCTCCCGCAACGTCATCGCCACCCTCGGAGCCAACCTCCAGACCATGATCGGCGGCGACATCACCCTCTTCACCGAACTCTGCGAGCGAACCCGCCAGGACTCCTTCGCCATGATGAGCCTCCACGCCGCCCAGCTCGGAGCCAACGCAATCATCGCCTTCCGCTACGACGCCAACGAGCTCCAAAAAGGCGTCACCGAAGTCATCGCCTACGGCACCGCCGTCATCGTAGAAAAATCGTAGAAAAGCTGTAGAGCAAGCTACATCCCCCCTCGCGCCCGCCCCGCAGTGGGTGATCGCCGTCTGTCGGCAGACAAACGCGCACAATCCATCTGGACGCACCATCCCCCCAATGGCATACTCAAATCCAGTCACCCATTACCATCGGTGAGCAGAAACCCGACGCCCGTAAAAATCGCCGCCACCAGTGGAGCAGTTTCTTGAAACGCACACGAGCCTTCTTTCGAAAGTACCGCTCCCAGCTGCTGATGTGCCTCTTCATCGCGCTTTTGGTGGCCTCGCCGGTGGCCGACTCGCATCCCTACATCGGTTTTGCCATGGCTGTTCTGTTGGAAACCGCTCTGCTTGCAGGCTGCAGCTACATGGCCAGCGGACGCATCCTTCGCTTTGCAATCTATCCCCTCGCTGCTCTCTGGATCCTCGCGCACATCGCCCAGATGCAACTTGGCGAACGCTGGCACGTCTCGCCCTACATCGGCCTCGCCCTCTCCTGTTCAATCGTCTGGGGTATCCTGTCGCGCTTCAACCACAAGTCCCGCGTCGCCGCCAGCGCCATCTCCGAAGCAGTCATCAGCTACCTCATCATCGCCGTCGCCTTCTCGCAGCTCTACTGGATACTCGATCACCACCTGGCCAACTGCTTCAACTCCCCCGTCCCCATAAATCAGCAAAGCGAGTACCTCTACTTCTCGCTATCTACACTCACCACCGTCGGCTATGGCGATGTTCAGCCTATCAACCATTACGTTCGCTATATCGCCGCATTCGAGGCCGTCATCGGCGTCTTTTACATCGCCGTCGTCATCTCCCGCCTCGTCGCAGGCTACCGCTTCAACGACGCGAACCTGCCATAACGTGCCTGCGTTCGACCTTCCGGGCTATCCTACCCACAAGCCGACTTATCGAGACCGATCGCTTTGTGTTCAGGAAGCCTTTGTGTTCAGGAAGCCTGAGAGCCTACAATTCCCGTGAAGTTGATCCCAGTGGGGTATCCATGCTCAGTCTGACCCCGTTCCTCCTGTTCGATGGCAACTGCGCAGAGGCGATGCAGTTCTATCAGTCTTGCTTCGGCGACGATCTTACCCTGACGCGGCTCGGAGACACTCCCATGAAGGCTCAGTTCCCGCCGGAACAACATCACAAGATCACCTACGCTCTTCTTAAGAGCGGAAATGTAGAGTTCTCAGCGACGGATTGGCTACACCCGACCCATCAGCGACAACTCGGCAATACAACTGCTATGTATGCCACTGGTGACAGTTTGGACGAGCTTTCACCCATCTTTGAGAAACTGCGTGACGGCGCCGATCAGGAGTTCCTCGTTGAGCTGCGAGAGATGCCGTTTGGGATCTACGGGCGTTTCACAGATCGCTATGGAGTCGAGTGGTACTTCCGCGGTGCCAGTAAGTCCCGATAAACGCTCATCTCGTCATTCCTTCAGGGCCGCCGACAACCTGAAAGTAATTCGGCTATTTGAAATCCATGCATTAAAACTCCCCCCGCCATCCCATGAATCTCCTTGCCAATCCCACACGACACAATAAGAATCACCACAGGAGGCAATCATGGCCCGAGTGACCGGCATAGGCGGCGTCTTCCTGCGCGCCCGCGACCCCAAATCTCTCCTCAACTGGTACGCCACCCACCTCGGCATCGTCCCCAACGCGTGGGGCGGCGCCAAATTCCTCTGGACCGACGAACTCCCACCCGCCACCGGCTCAACCGCATGGTCGCTCTTCCCCCAGGACACCACTTACTTCGGTAAGGACCACCAGCAGGCCATGATCAACTACCGCGTCGACGACCTCGATGCCCTCCTCGCCCAGCTCGCCGCCGCCGGCGTCACCATCGACCCCCACCGCGAAGAAGCCGCGTTCGGCCGCTTTGCCTGGATCACCGACCCCGAAGGCAATCGCCTCGAACTCTGGCAACCCCTCGTCCCACCCAAACCCTGAACTCGCAGCAGTCTTACTCCCGCAGCAACGCACCACCCTCATCTCCTGACCTCGGACCATCCGGAGCCGGCATGACAACTCCAGAAACCAATCCAGAACTCAACCCAGAATCCACAGCCACGCACAACATCCAGCAAGCCGTCCCCTTCCTCTGGGTCTCCGACCTCGACGCCTCCCTGCGCTTCTACCTCGACGGACTCAGCTTCACCAAGACCAAAGAGTGGATCGACAACGGTAAACTCCGTAGGTGCTGGCTCCAGCGCGAAGGCGCAGCCCTCATGCTCCAGCAATACCAACCCGGCCAAAAGCCCCTAGGCAAATTAGGCGAAGGCGTCTCCATCTGCTTCCAATGCACCGACGCCCTCGCCATCTACCACACAGCCATCGCCCGCGGCCTCCAACCCCATCGCCCATCCGTCGGCAACGCCATGTGGGTCGTCCTCTTCACCGACCCCGACGGCTACAAGCTCGACTTCGAGAGCCCCACCGACACTCCCGAAGACTCCATCTACGACGGCTCGCACCTCAACGGCCCCGCCCCGCAAAAATAAATCTCAAAACCTGTCACATTTTTCCGAGCAGAAAAACCCGCCGCGAAACCACCACAACTCACCACCGAGCCACCACAAACTCACCAGCAAAAAACCACGCGTTGCACCCCACTTTTCGCAAAAAACCCTGCAAAAACCCCACTCCACCACGCGCAGGAAAAACGAGCAAAGTTACACCCGATTTATCCACCGCCAACCCCGGTTACGATAGCCACAGACCACCGAAAAGGCTCCTCCATGACCCCCACCCTCCCCGGCCGCATCGAAGTCATCTCCGGCCCCATGTTCTCCGGCAAATCCGAAGAGCTCATCCGCCGCCTCAGGCGAGCCCGCATCGCCCGCCAGCGCGTCGCCTGCTACAAGCCCGACATCGACCTTCGCTACCACCGCACCTCCATCGCCAGCCACAGCTCCCAGACGCACGAAGCCTGCACCGTCACCAACGTGGAGCACCTCAAAGCCTCACTATTGCCGCAGTTAGACGAGATCGACGTCATCGGTATCGACGAGGCCCAGTTCTTCGACGCCTCCATCGTCCCCATCACCGTAGAGCTCGTTCACCTCGGCAAACGCATCATCCTCGCCGGCCTCGACACCACCTTCGCCGCCGAGCCCTTCGGCCCCATCCCCAACCTCATGGCCATCGCCGACGAGGTCACCAAACTCTCCGCCGTCTGCATGGTCTGCGGCCAGCCCGCCATCCACACCCAGCGCCTCGGCCAAAGCCAGGAGCTCGTTGTCGTAGGCGCCGCCGGCCTCTACGAAGCCCGCTGCCGAACCCACTTCTCCCCCTTCACCGACGAACATCAATCCGAGCAGCTCGAACTTCCCACCCTCTAAAGCCGTGTCCTGCCGGACAGGCCGCTTCCTCAGCAGGAGGTCACTTCGTGACGCGTATACCGGTCACGCAATCACCATCAGCAAAGCTCCTCCCAATGGTCGGAATCATCCTCCGCCGAGCAACACGAGGCCCCAAGAAGTCAGCCCCACCAAGGCCGGTACAAAAGTCACGAAGTGACCTCCCCACGAGCAGTGGGCCCGTCCGGCAGGACAGCGCCTTTAGTGAAGATTCACCATCTCCATCACATCTTTACGCAGCATCAACTGACTCTCCGGCCGGTTATAAAACATATGCCCGCCCGGATACTCATGCACCGAAACCCGCCCCGGATCGCCCATCGCCGGCATCTGGTTCACCGTTAGCACCGACCCCATGAACGGGCACGAAAGATCGCCCCAGCCATGCGCAATAAGCACCCTCATCTTCTGGTCCGCCGCCACCGACTCACGCAGCTGCTCCACAGATCCCTTGTTCAGATCCTCGCCAGATTCCCACTGCGACCCCACGTCACCACTCAGCGCATAGTAGCGAGCATCCGTCTTCCAACCCACCACACGCGTCACAAAGTCCACCATCGCCGTCGTCGTCGGCGCAATGATGCTCTCCAGCAAAGGATCATTGCTGCGCTGGTCCGGATCCCACGGAAAAGGATCGTACGACACCAGGTTCGGATCGTATCTGCTCCCCAGCTTTCCATCCGACCGGAACACCTCGCGCAGGTAAGACTGCGTCTCCAGCCTGCCGCCAGAACGCCGCACATACACCGGATCGAGTCCCGTAATCTCCGTCACATGCGCGAGCATCTTCTCCGTCGCCGCCGGATCGCTCTTGCCCTTCATCAGCGTCGCCACATACTCCCCGTCGGTATAGCTGATAACCTCCGCCATCGCCTCCGGTGTCAGCTTATGCTCCCGCTCCAGGTGCGCCGCCGCAATCGAAGGCAGCGTCATCATCCACGGCAGCGGCGACAAGTCCGGATGCTCGTCCACCGCAGGGTTAAGATACGGCGACACCAGCACCACCCCACTCATCGCCACGCCAAGCTGTGTCTGCAGATAGTGCGTCATGCGCGGCCCGCGAAACCCGCCATAGCTCTCCCCTACAAAGTACTTCCGCGAACCCAGCCGCCCATACTTTACCAGCCAGTCGTAGATATTCCGCGATAGATAATTCACATCCGCGGTCGGCGTGAAAAACAACTTCTTCGCATCACCCTCCGCCACCAGCGACCGGCTGAAACCCGTACCAATCGGGTCGATAAACACCAGATCGGTAAAGTCCAGCCATGTTCCCGGATTGTCATTCAGCGTCGCCGGATCCGACGGACTATTCCCCTGCGCGCCAAACGCAACTCGCTTCGGCCCGATCGCTCCAAGGTTCAGATACACCGAAGAGGCACCCGGCCCCCCGTTCACCGCGAACGTCACCGGCCTGTCTTTTCCCTCCACCGTGTACGCGGTATAAACCACCTCGCCGCTCAAAACTCCCTTGCTGTCGCGCACCGGCAGCGTCCCCACGGTAACGGTGTAGTGCAGCGCCTTGCCGTTCAACTGGATCGTCTGTTCCACATGCGCATCCGCAGGCAGCGGCGGCAGCGTAGTCATCATCCCCGGCGTCGCCGTCTTCGCATCTGCAGCAGCAGCCTTCGCATCCCCTCCCGTAGTCTTCGCGTCCACATGCGCAGAAGCATCCTGCCCCGACTGCACAGCAGCCTCAAGCGGAGCTGGCGAAAAAATCATCAGCGAAGTTGTAAATAGAAAGGACGAAACCAGGTATCTGGAAGATTTTGAAGATGCAAAAGAGCGAGCCGAAATCATGACTCGAATTTTACATACATGCTCCACGCCGTGACACATACAGACAAATACTTCGATATCCTGATCTTGTAGCTGAATGGAGAACTACTCTATGCGCAGACTTCTCGCCTCCCTCACCCTTTGCCTCCTCGCCATTCCGGCCCTCGCCAAACCCAAGAAAGACTCCGTCGTCGTCAGCCTCAAAACCAGCGCAGGCGAAGACGCCGGCACCGCAACCTTCAGCCCCCTCAAAAACGGCGTCAAGATCAAGCTCGACCTCAAAAATCTCCCCGTCGGCGAACATGCCGTCCACGTCCACACCAATCCCAAATGTGACGCTCCCGACTTCAAGACCGCCGGCGGCCACTTCAACCCCGACGGCAAGACCGTCACACCGGGAGTCTATGTCCGTCTCGCCGGCGACCTGCCCAACAGCATCACCATCGGTGAGGGTCACATCGGCCAGGCTACCTACAAGGTCGATACTCTCTCCATGGCCCCCGGCGCACCCAACTCCATCTTCGCCAACGGCGGCACCTCCATCATCGTCCACACCATGGCCGAAGACATGAAGACCGGCAACGCCGGCAACCGCATCGCCTGTGGCGTCATCTCCACCCCCTAGCTCTGATCCAATCCATACACATGACAGGCGGATACGGTCTCTCTCTGTAGAGACCGTATCCGCCTGTTTCAGCGCCCAAAACTCGCCAATCGTACCCCGCAAACGTCCGAACGACATGGAAGCACCGCTTCCATGCCGGATCAAATCCAGAAATAATCGCGAAGGAACACCATGACGACAACTGAGAACTCAGAACACCTTGAAACCCAAACACTCGCCGTATGGAACCGCCATGTAGCTGCAGCGCAGGCCGGCGACATCGAAACCGTCATGTCCGATTTCTCCGAGGAGTCCGTCTACTCCACTCCCCAGGGGGTTCTCATCGGCAGCTCTGCCATCCGTGGCTTTTTCGAGAACCTCTTCGCCATGTTGCGCGGAAAGCCCGAGTCCACCGTCGTACACTTCCAGACCATTCACAAAGACGTCGTGGTATGCAACTTCACCATCCACTCCCTCGGCCTCACCTTTCACGACACCTCCGTCGTTCGCAACGGCAAGTTTGTTCTTTCTTGTACGGTCGCCTATCCTGCCTCTTGAACCCAAACCGGCACATCGGTAGCTCCCTCAAAGAGTAAGCAAACACCTGAACACGAAGAAGCTGGAAGCTAAAAGTGAACTAACCGCAACGCCCATGCGTACTAGCAGCATGGGCGTTTTGCACATAGCGATCCCGACGGCGAACCGGCTTCCCGGCCTCCACAAAGGCTCCAGCCCCGCGCCTCGTCGCCTCCCGCGCACCATCTCCAGCACCCCTTCTGCACCACCCATGCTGCAACAAATCGCTCCACAGCCCGGTCCGCGGGGTACACTGCTTCCACCCGTAAAACCATTCGAGGCGAAGTTGGAACGCACGGCAGAACAAGAAGTTGCAAACGAAGCACTCGCCAAACTGGTACGCCAGTGCATGGCCGGTGATTCGCAGGCGTGGCAACAACTTGTCTCCTCGCAGCACCGCCGCATCTACGCCATCTGCTATCGTTTCACCGGCTCCAGTACCGACGCCGAGGACCTCACGCAAGATGTCTTCCTCAAGCTCTACAAAAACCTGGCCAGCTTCGATACCCAGAAAGGCAGCTTCCAGACCTGGATCACGACCCTCGCCCGCAACCTGCTGGTCGATCACTTCCGCCGCACCCGCCTGGACCGCGCCTCCGACTCCCTCGACGCCACCTTTGACGGCGAAGAGGACGGCCCCACCATGGCAGACCGCCTCGCCGATCCGCGTCCCTCGCAGGAGCACCACGTCGCCGGCCTCGAGCTCAAGGTCCGCGTCCAGAACGCGCTCAAACAGCTCTCCCCAGAGCTCCGCGAAGCCGTCATCCTTCGCGATCTGGAGGATATGGATTACAAAGAGATATCGCAGGTTCTACGCATCCCCGAAGGCACCGTAAAAAGCCGCATCAGTCGCGGTCGGGGGGAACTTGCAAGGCTTTTGAAACGTATAGAAGGGCAGGTGGTTTAAAGTGGCAGACTTCAATCAATTCGGCAGCGCGAAACCCAGCCCGGTCAGCGATCCGCAGCGGTGCGCGCAGTGCGAGGCCATGCTCGCCGATGCCATCGACGGCACCCTCTCCGCCGCAGACCAGGCCGCCTTCGACCTCCACCTGGTCGGCTGCCCTAATTGCTCCAGCATGCTAGAGGACGCTCAGCGCGGCGCCACTTGGATGGAGATGCTCAAGTCTCCCCGTCCGGAGCCGCCCGCCAGCCTCTTCGAGCGCATCCTCGCCCAGACCAGCGGCAAAGCAACTCCCGACACCGTCAACAACCCCACCCCTGCCATCGTCCTTGGCGCCAACGACTACCTTCGCCCGCGCATCCCCAACACCCTGCTCGGCCGCCCCATGCTGGTGCCTGCTGGGATTCAGCCCGCAGCCTACGCCTCCACGAACGTCCTTCCCTTCCGCACCCGTCTCACCCATGGCCTTCGTTCCGTTGGCCACACCATGCTGCAGCCTCGCCTGGCCATGACCGCCGCGATGGCCTTCTTCTCCATCGCCCTTACTCTCAACCTCACCGGCGTCCGGCTCAGCGAGCTTCGAGCCAGCGATCTCAAACCCTCCAGCATCCTGCGCAGCTGCTACGAGGCCAAGGCCAAGGTCGTCCGCTACTCCGACAACCTGCGCGTCGTCTACGAACTGGAATCCCGCGTCCGAGACCTGCAACGCTCCTCCGACGACGATGGATCCTCCCGCCCTACCAGCACGCCAGCTCCCCAGAACGACCCCGCGGCAAAGCCCGGGTCCGCCCCCTCCCCCACTGGGAATCAGCAGCAGCCTGACGGCAAAAATCAGGACCAGAAGCAGAACCGCCCGCGCAATCCCGGCTCCAGTCGGCGCGATATCCCCGGCGGCTCGATGCATCTGGTCGAATCACCACGGCAGCCGCTCTTCGCCGCCGCCCCGGATTTTGTTGTCTTTATTCCCAGTGTCTTGAAGCAGGAAGGGGGATTGGTATGAACTGCGCAAACCATCCTGATCGTGAACGTATCGCTTTTTGCCAGGACTGCGGCAAACCACTCTGCCAGGAATGCACACGCAACGTCGGCTCTGCCGTCTACTGCGAAGAGAGCCTGGCCGCCAGACTCGCCGGAGCGGGTGTTCCCCCGCCAGCCGGAGCCTCTGGTGGCAACCCATCCGGCACCTTTACCTCCACCCCCACCGGCGGGACCTACACCTATACCGGGACCGCTGGCGACGTGAACTACACCGTCAACGGCGTCATCCCTCCGCCAAGTCTCCCCGGCGAGCCGAACCCCGGCCTGGCTGCGCTCCTCGGCTTCATCCCCGGCGTCGGCGCCATGTACAACGGCCAGTATGCCAAAGGCGTCGTTCACCTCGTCGTCTTTGTCATCCTGATCAGCCTCGCCAATGAGAACGGCATCTTCGGCATCTTCATTGCGGGTTGGGTGTGCTATCAGGTCATCGAGGCTCACCACACCGCCCGCGCCCGCCGCGACGGCACACCGCTTCCCAACCCCTTCGGCCTGAACGATCTCAGCGAACGCCTCGGCTTCGGCAAAGCCTGGCCCGGCTCCCATCCTCCGTACAGCACACCCCCGCCGCCACCTTCCGACAGCTCAGTTCCACCCTCCGGCAGCACTCCCTACGCAGCGACGGAATACCAGACCCAGTCTGCCCAGCAAGCCCCTTACCAGACCGTCCCCCCGGCCCAATCCCAAGGCGCAGCGTGGAACACGCCCTCCTGGGAGAGCTACGCCACCCCACCCATTCCACCGGCCCAGCCCTTCGGAGCCGCTGCGTACCCCTACAACCCGAACCTGCCCGACCCCAATCTACCCATACCGAGAAATCGCTTCCCCGCAGGCGCTCTCTGGCTCATCGGTCTGGGATGCATCTTCCTCATCGGCAACGCGGGCCTCTTCCACGGCTTCCCCGTCCACCGCATCGTTCCCTTCCTGCTCATCGGGCTCGGCGTCTGGCTCTTCGTCCACAAGATGACCGAAACCGGCTACGGCCTCGCAGACGACGGTACCCCTGTCTACCAGTACCGGCTCTTCCGCGCCGCCCGTGGCTCCATCTGGGTCATCCTTGTCGGCGTTCTCTTCCTTCTGGACTCCTTCGACATCCTCTCCTGGGGCCGCAGCTGGCCACTCTTCATCATCGTCGCCGGTCTGATGGCCGTCTTCCAGCGCGCCTCCTTCCACCCGCCGGCCGTACCGTACCCATACACTGCTCCTCCACCGGCCCCGGCAGCTCCCGTCGCCCCAGTCGTCCCTCCCACCAGCCACGACCAGGAAGGGAGCTAAACCCATGGGAGCCTATCCGCCTCCACCACCCTACGGAAACGACTGGAAGTACCAGCGTCGCGTCCTCAAGGAGCAGGCCCGTGTCCAGCGCGACTACGCCCGCGCCCAACGCGAAGCCTACCGTTATCAGCTCCGCGGCCAGCGCCGAAGCTCCATCCTCGGGCCGCTTGTACTCATCGCCCTGGGGGTCATCTTCCTCCTCGTGCAAACAGGCCACCTCGACAGCCACCGCCTCTGGGACTGGTACAGCCGCTTCTGGCCCCTCATCCTCGTCGGCGCCGGCATCATCATGCTCGCCGAGTGGGGCTTCGACCAGTACATGCAGTCAGACCCGGACAAACCCCGCTACCGCCGCGGTGTCGGTGGAGGCGTCTTCACCATGCTTCTTCTTTTGGGTCTCACCGGCCTCATCCTCAGCGGAATCCGCGAGGGTGGCACCAGCAAAGTCTTCCCCGGCCTGAACCTCAACCAGGACAACATGGACGAGTTCCTCGGCGACAAGCACGAGAGCGATCAGACCCTCTCGCAGGCCTTCCCCACCGGCTCCTCCTTCACCATCAACAATCCGCGCGGAGACGTCTCCATCACCGGCACCAGCGACGACAACCAGATCCACGTCGCCGTCCACAAGCAGGTCTACACCCGCTCCGACTCCGACGCCGACAGTAAAGCCGAGCACCTCAGCCCGTCGCTCACCTCCAACGGAAGCAGCCTCGTCCTCTCCGTCCCCGCCCTCGACGGCGCCCGTGCCGACATCACCGTCACCCTCCCCGCCGCCGCGCCTATCACCATTACCGCCAACCACGGCGACGTCCACGTAACCGCCATCAAAGCTCCCGTCCAGATCACCGCCAACCACGGCGACGTCGAGCTCGCAGCCATCACCGGCGACGTCATCGCCCGCGTCAACAACGGCGACTCCGACTTCTCCGCCCACAGCGTCACCGGAGCCCTCAGTATCGAAGGCCACGGCCACGACACTACCCTCTCCGATCTCAGCGGCCCCCTCACCATGCGCGGCGACTTCTTCGGCACCACGCACTTCGAGCGCATCCGCGGCCCAATCAAATTCCACACAATCCGCACCGACTTCCAGCTCGCACGCCTCGACGGCGAGATCGACATCTCCAACAACGCCGACCTCACCGCCAGCAACGCTCTCGGTCCCGTCACTCTCACCACCGGCAACCGCAACATCACCCTCGACCGCATCGCAGGCGACCTCGCCGTCATCAACCGCAACGGCTCAGTAGACGTCACCAGCGCTCCTCCGCTCAGCAACCTCTCCATCGAGAACCGTAACGGCTCCGTCAGCGTCACCCTCCCCGAAAAAGCCAACTTCGCCTACCAGCTCGAAGCCACCAACGGAAACATCGACGGCGACTTCTCCCAGATCAAGACCGACGACGACAGCCGGAAGAACACCCTCAGCGGCACCATCGGCAACGGCGGCCCGCTGCTCCGCATCACCACCACCCAGGGCGACGTCGAGCTCAAGCAAGCCAGCATCATGCCCCTTCCTCCGATGCCGCCCATGCCGCCAAAGATCACGGTGATCCCACCCGACGCACAGCAGTCGATCAAAGACGCGAATAAAATCGCACAACAGGCTATGCAGGAAGCCCAGCGCGAAGCAAAACAAGCCGGAGCCGAGGCCGCCGCCGAAGCCAGGAAAGCCACGAAAAACCTCAACCATCGAGACAAGGACGACGACAACCAGTAACGCTCAGCAGACTAGATCCACCCGCAACACCGCACCGATGAAGCGACCGAGACCCTACTGCTTCCTGGCGATTACTACCTCCGCAGGCGCCTGAACCCCATACTGCTCCGAGAAGTTTCTCCGGTTGATCCCGAAGCTCAGGCGCCCGCGCGAATCGATATAAGCAAGCGGCTTGCCCACCTCCACATCGCTGAACGTCTTCACGAACGGCAGTTGAAACATCGTCCCACCCACCGACACTGGCACCACATCGCCAAGCCGATAGCCCAGACTCGCAAACATATCCGCCGAAACATTCAGCACCAGGTTCCCGAACGGTCCATCCGTCCCGATCACCTCGCCACGCAGTCCCGCCGCATCCACCGTGGCACTGTGAGCATCCAACCGCACCAGCTTCGCTACATCCACCACCGGTCCCGCAGCCGTCCAGTCATCCCCCCTCGCAAGGTGCGCTCCCGCCGGCGAAAAGATATCCCGCCCATGAAACGTCGACGAGGTCTTCGCCCCAATCATCCACGCAGGGTTCGTAATCTCCCGCACCGCTTCGATGCCGTCATGATCCTGCACCAGCGTCAGTAGCCCGTTGTCCGGCAACACAAAAAACTGTCCCCTCTTCGACCTCGCAATAATCGCCTTCCGCGCACTCCCCACCGTCGGATCGATCACCACCACAAACACCGCGTCCTTCGGAAAATAAGGAGCCGAACCCGCCAGAAATCGCGCACCCTCTGCAATGTCATACGGCGTCACCTCGTGCGTGATATCGATAATCCGCACTCCCGGAGCCACTCCATCCATCACCGCCTTGCAGATTCCTACCGCATCGTCCTTCACATCGAAGTCCGTCATGAAGCCAATCGTCCGCAACGCCGTCCCATCGTGCCGAGGCTGTCCTTCGCCAGTCGAAACCTGACCCAAAGCCCAAACGCCCGAGCCCCCAATCAACAAGCTAGCCAGCACAACCACAAAGCAGAATCTACGAAATAGATCGAATCGTCTCAAGACAGAACGCTCCAAATAATAGGAATCTCTCAATCATAACGACCATAACGACGAGCCGTGCCCTCGCCTTGCATCGATGTCAACCTCTGTCAGGAGTGAAGACCAGCCTTTGACAGCATCACAAGAAACTGATGCTGTGTACGCATATCAATAGACTGCGCGACGAGCTTGCCATCGCGATCGAAGACAAAGCTCTTCGGAATACCGTCAACGTGAAACACCTTCGCTACCTTCGCACCAGGATCAAGCAGGACCGGCGGATGATATCTCGCTGCATTAATGAATGAGCCAACCTTGAACACATCCTCATCGGAGATCGAGAGAATCACCAGCCCCTGCGGCTCGAAGTGCGTATAGATTGCATCCAGATCTGGCATCTCAAGACGGCACGGCGGGCACCACGTCGCCCAGAAGTTCACAAGTACGATCTTGCCCCGAAGTTCCGATAGCGTAACCTTCTTGCCGTGTAAATCCTTCAACGTAAAATCGGCCTTCTCAATCTCTGCGTCATTCGCCGCAAGAATCTCATCCGCCTTTGCGAAGAGAGGATCTTTCAAATCGACAGTCACATGCTCATATCGCGCAAGCCTGGCCAGATCCATGTACGGCATCGCAGGCTCTCCACCTTTCGCCGGCAGCGGCGATTCAGACAAGGTCTGCGACAGCGTATCGGCAACACTCTGAAGCGCCTCCCGACCTGGGTCGCCTTCAGTGGAAAGGTGTGCAAGTCCATCCGCCAGCTTCAGCTTCGGAAGCCCCACAGGAAGCGTACGAATGTCCATCGCGATCCTGATCGTTGCCGCAGGCCGCTCAACAGTTGGTACTGCGCGCAACCCCCTAAGCTGATTCGTAATCGAGGACTCCGTCGCTTGCGCGCAGAGAGCAGTAACGAGTAGAAGCGGAAGAGCAAACAAAAGCGTACGGCTTATCGTCAGCATGCGGTCTCGTGAACCTTCGGAGTCTGCGAAGATTCTAGCCGGAGTTATCCTTGAGGGATATTGAATTTGAGCTGGCTGCCGCGTTTACTTGGCATCCGTATCCAGCAAAAGGTCACCCCTAGCTCATGCTGATATATTGAATATCTCAGACCCGATATTTCTTTTGTGATTTATCCTCGGTCGTCTCTTCTTTGCATCTCGCTTACAGGAGAAACATCTTGCGCCGTCGCTCTTTTCTAGCCACCCTCCCACTCGCCGCCGCTGGCTCTGTCGCATCCTTCTCACCCGCGTCTGCCCAGGTCTCCAAGCCCTCCGAAGAGTCCCTGCCAAAGTTCCAGCCCGCAGGAGAAGAGCGCTTCATCCGGCCCGACGTTCACGCCGGCGATCGCGTCTCCGGAGCCAGCTTTGCCAGCCGATCCGCCGCCATGGGCTGCTCCGGAGCCGCCGGCACCGCGCATCCGCTAGCCACGCTCGTCGCCATCGAGATCCTCAAAAAGGGCGGCTCCGCCATCGACGCCGCAATCGCCGCCAACGCTACTCTCGGCTTCGTCGAACCCACCAGCTCCGGCATCGGCGGCGACTGCTACGCCATGATCTGGGACCCCAAGCTCTCCAAGGTCGTTAGCCTCGCTGGCTCAGGGCGTTCTCCCAAATCCCTCACCCTAGAAACCGCTCGCTCCCGCGCAAAGAACGGCGTTCTTCCTGCTCTGGGCGCGATCAGCGTCTCCACCCCCGGCGCACTCGATGCCTGGTGGACCCTGCATCAGCGCTACGGCAAACTCAAGTGGGCAGAGCTATTCGAACCGGCCATCCACTACTGCGAGACCGGCTCTCCCACGCCCCAGATCATCGGCTTCTACATCAAACGAAATCTCACCGCCTTCACCCGCACCGGCTCCGGCGTAGAAGAGACCGCGAACGCCCTTCACACCTACGCCCCCGGCGGCAAAGCTCCGAATGAAGGCGACGTTCGCCGCAATCCCGACCTCGCCCGTACCTATCGCATGATCGCCCAAGGCGGACGCAATGCCTACTACGACGGCCCAATCGCCAAGACCATCGACGCCTACTTCAAGCGCATCGGCGGCTGGCTCTCCGCAGAAGACCTTCGCGACCAGCACGCAGAGTGGGGCGACCCACTCGTCACCAACTATCGCGGCGTTGACGTCTATGGCATGGCCGCCAACACCCAGGGCCTCGCCACCCTCCAGCTCCTCAACATCGCCGAAAACTTCGACCTCCGCAAGATGGGCTTCCAGTCCCCACAATCCATCCACGTTCAGATCGAAGCCAAGCGCCTAGCCTACGAAGATCGCGCCCGCTACTATGCCGATCCGCACTTCGCCAAGATCCCGTATGAGTTCTTAAATTCAAAGTCCTACGCCGCCGATCGAGCCAAGCTCATCAAACTGGACAGCATTCTCACGCCAGTCCACCCCGGCCAGGCCCCCAGCCACGGCGACACCACCTACTTCACCGTCTCGGACTCCGACGGCATCATGATCTCCATGATCCAGTCCAACTTCCGCGGCATGGGCTCCGGTCTCGTCGCCGACGGACTCGGCTTTATGTTTCAGGATCGAGGCGAGCTTTTCTCTCTCCAGGACGGACACCCCAACATCTACGCCCCCGGCAAGCGCCCCTTCCAGACCATCATTCCCGGCTTCGCCACCAAAGACGGCAAACCTTGGATGTCCTTCGGCGTCATGGGCGGTGATATGCAGCCGCAAGGCCAGTCACAGATCATCATCAACCGAGTCGACTACGGCCTCGACATCCAAGCCGCCGGAGACAGTCCCCGCTGGCATCACGAAGGTTCCTCCCAAAGCATGGGCGAAGATCCCAAAGGACTTGGCCCGACCGGCATCCTCCGCCTCGAAGCAGGCGTTCCCGAATCCACCAGGCAAGCCCTCATCGCTCTGGGTTGGCCGATGGGCCCATCTGACGGAGGCTTTGGCCGCTACGAATGCATCGAACACCGCATGGATGGCACCGACCGCGTCTACTCCGCCGCCTCAGAGATGCGAGCCGACGGCTGCGCCCTCGCCTACTAGCCACACTGACTTCAGCACTTCCCCTCAGCTGGTCACTACGGCCGCGGCTTCTTGCCCTCTAAAATCAAGACATAGCGATCTTTCCTGGGCTTGAATACCTGATTCAGATAAGTCCCTTTGGACTCTGCAGCCATAAACGCCGCAAAGATCTCCTCTGGGACATCAAAATAGCAATACACATCGCCGCTATCGCGAAATTCAATCTCAAGCTCACGCTTCGGCAGAAGATATCCAATCGAAGCAATGCTCATTGAATCGACGCGTATTCGCTTCATTCATCTTCGATGCGGCACCGCCCTGCTCAATCAATTGACTCCGAAGACTATTGCTTATAACGTAAAAAGCCCCATCCTCGAAAGGATGGGGCTTCTATATTATGCCGGCGATCACCTAATCTCCCACACACTTACGCGTGCAGTACCATCGGCCCAACGAGGCTTAACTTCCGTGTTCGGGATGGGAACGGGTGTGACCCTCGCGGTAAACTCACCGGCAAAATTTTGAAATTTCGCTCTCGCGATCTTCCACAACTGAATAGATTGGGTTTAGACGTATTACATTGTTGCGTATTTTATCCAAAAGTTATAACTACAAAGCTTGTATTGAATGACTCTAGAACAGTGGACTTTCTCACTGCGCAGAGTAAATTCTATGGACAAGCCGAACGGGCGATTAGTACTGGTAAGCTACATGCATTACTGCACTTCAACCTCCAGCCTATCAACCTAGTGGTCTTCTAGGGCCCTTCATTTCCCTTTTGGGTTGGGAGATCTCATCTTAGAGCGTGCTTCCCGCTTATATGCATTCAGCGGTTATCACAACCGAACTTCGCTACCCAGCCGTGCCCTTGGCAGGACAACTGGAACACAAGAGGTTCGTCCATCCCGGTCCTCTCGTACTAAGGACAGCCCTCTTCAAATCTCCTACGCCCACAGCAGATAGAGACCGAACTGTCTCGCGACGTTCTGAACCCAGCTCACGTACCACTTTAATCGGCGAACAGCCGAACCCTTGGAACCTTCTACAGCTCCAGGATGTGATGAGCCGACATCGAGGTGCCAAACCGAAGCGTCGATATGAACTCTTGGCTTCGATCAGCCTGTTATCCCCGGCGTACCTTTTATCCGTTGAGCGATGGCCCTTCCATACAGAACCACCGGATCACTAAGGCCTGCTTTCGCATCTGCTCGACTTGTAGGTCTCGCAGTTAACCACACTTATGCCTTTGCACTCGACGGTCGATTTCCAAACGACCTGAGTGTAGCTTCGCGCGCCTCCGTTACAATTTAGGAGGCGACCGCCCCAGTCAAACTACCCGTCTTACTATGTCCTTCTCCCAGATAATGGGAGTAAGTTAGAATCACAACAATCGCAGGGTGGTATCTCACCGTTGGCTCCACCAAACCCAAAAGTCTGGTATCAAAGCCTCCCACCTATCCTGCGCAGCAATTGCCGTAACTCATAGTAAAAGTATAGTAAAGGTGCACGGGGTCTTTTCGTCTAGCTGCGGGTAACCGGCATCTTCACCGGTACTACAAGTTCGCCGAGCAACTCGTTAAGACAGTCGAACGATCGTTACTCCATTCGTGCAGGTCGGAACTTACCCGACAAGGAATTTCGCTACCTTAGGACCGTTATAGTTACGGCCGCCGTTCACCGGGGCTTCAGTTCAAAGCTTCGAGCTTGCGCCCTAACCTCTCCCTTTAACCTTCCGGCACCGGGCAGGAGTCAGCCCCTATACGTCGTTTTTGACTTTGCAGAGACCTGTGTTTTTGTTAAACAGTCGCCGTTCGCGTTTCACTGCGGCCCCTCTGGGCTTGCACCCTGAAGGGCGACCCTTCTCCCGAAGTTACGGGTCTAATTTGCCGAGTTCCTTAACAAGCTTTCACTCGAGCGCCTTTGGATATTCTCCTCGTCTACCTGTGTCGGTTTGTGGTACGGTTCCCAATCTCTCTCCTTAGAGGTTTTTCTTGGCAGCATGAAATCAGCAGCTTTCAGCCATTCAGCTTACTGCTTTACGCCTCACTGTTAAGACTCTCCGGATTTGCCTAGAGAATCCAGCTTACGCGTATCGAACCCCATAGCCATAGGAGGTCCTGCTTATCCTTCTGCGTCACCCCATCGTGATAACGAGATATTGGGAGGTCCGGAATATTAACCGGATTTCCATCGCTTACGCCTTTCGGCCTCAGCTTAGGGACCGCCTAACCCTGAGCGGATTAACCTTCCTCAGGAAACCTTAGACTTTCGGCGTGAAGGGTTCTCACCTTCATTATCGCTACTTATGCCGGCAGGGTCTCTTCTGTAATGTCCACGTATCTTCCCAGTTACGCTTCATCCACGACAGAATGCTCTCCTACCACGCACACCTAAAAGGTGTGCATCCGCAGCTTCGGTATACAGTTTTAGCCCCGTTGTATTGTCGGCACCGGACCCCTTGACCAGTGAGCTATTACGCTTTCTTTAAAGGATGGCTGCTTCTAAGCCAACCTCCTGGCTGTCTGAGGGTTCCGACTTCCTTTCCCACTTAACTGTAATTTTGGGACCTTAGCTGGCGGTCTGGACTGTTTTCCTTTCGACTGTGAAGCTTAGCCCCCACAGTCTGACTCCCGGGCTGGTTGTAATTGGCATTCGAAGTTTGATTGGATTCAGTAAGCCGGAAAGCCCCCTAGTCCATCCATGTCTCTACCACCAATCCAAATCACCCGAGGCTAGCCCTAAAGCTATTTCGGAGAGAACGAGCTATAACGGAATTTGATTAGCCTTTCACCCCTACCCTCAGCTCATCCGAGCTTTTTTCAACAAACACCGGTTCGGTCCTCCAGTGAGTGTTACCTCACCTTCAACCTGGCCAAGGGTAGATCATCCCGCTTCGCGTCTATTCCTGCCAACTTATCGCCCTATTCAGACTCGCTTTCGCTGCGGCTCGCTCACGCTTAACCTTGCTGACAAGAATAACTAGCCGGCTCATTATGCAATAGGCACGCGGTCAGACATTCCCTTACGGGCATAGTCCTCCCACTGCTTGTAGGCACACGGTTTCAGGTACTTTTCACTCCCCTCAATGGGGTGCTTTTCGCCTTTCCCTCACGGTACTGGTTCACTATCGGTCAGAAACGAGTATTTAGCCTTACGGGATGGTCCCCGTGGATTCAAGCAGGGTTTCTCGTGCCCCGCCTTACTCAGGTACCTGCTTCGAGTCTGGATCGCTTTCGTCTACGGGTCTGTCACCCTCTTTGGATCTCCTTTCCAGAAGATTCGACTAGCAACCAGATTGGTAACTCTACTTACGCAGGCCCTACAACCCCCGATACACCTTAATGCAACGGGTTTGGGCTGTTCCGATTTCGCTCGCCACTACTCTCGGAATCGAGGTTTCTTTCTCCTCCTGGAGGTACTGAGATGGTTCACTTCCCTCCGTTCGCCTGTTCCAACCTATGAATTCAGTTGGACATACCCAGGTTTTACCTGGGTGGGTTTCCCCATTCGGAAATCTCCGGATCAACGCGTGTGTGCCGCTCCCCGAAGCTTATCGCAGCTTGCCGCGTCCTTCATCGCCTGTTTCTGCCAAGGCATCCACCGTGCGCCCTTAGTAGCTTGACCATAGAATTTACTCGCACGCAGCAGAGTGAAAACCTCTGCAACATAGAGAATCTACGTTTGATAATAGTCCACGCCTGTGTCGTACAGCTTCAATCTCAACGTGCGAGATATCAGCCGGTAACACGAAAATTATTCTAAAGACACTCAATACTGATTGACAGCTTTCTCCAGAAACTACCTGAAGACATGCTGCTCAGCCTTGTAGTTATATTTACCCAATCTATTCAGTTGTCAAAAATCATAAGGCGAACCGTATTGCTACGTTGTCGCATCGCGCCCTTAGGCGGCTTGAGCATTCCTGCTCAAGGTTCAACCTCTTGGCTCATTTACAAGCCGCAGAGACTCAACCTCAAGCAGACATCGCTTGATACATATTCGAACATGCCAATCGAGAAGTAATGGTGGAGCTGACCGGGATCGAACCGATGACATCCTGCTTGCAAAGCAGGCGCTCTCCCAACTGAGCTACAGCCCCATCGATGCTCAGTATACCTGAGCAGCGAGATAAAGGTGGTGGGCCTGGGTAGATTCGAACTACCGACCTCACCCTTATCAGGGGTGCGCTCTAACCAACTGAGCTACAGGCCCGACTCTACAGCATCAGTACTCAGCTTTTTAGCTGGGACACCCGATGCGCAGGCTGCTCTGTTGTTGACTCAAAGAGTCAAAAATCGAGCTCTCTCGAAAGGTTTCGAGGACACAGTTGAACGTGCATAGCAGCTACGCCGCTATTGACCATCGGTGTTGACAGAGTACGAAATAAAGAAGGTTTAGTTCAGGCTCATCTACACTTGCTTGCGCTTATGCAGATGGTTGTCGATCGCTACCTCAACTCAGTATGGTCGCAAAACCAAACTGCCTGCATTCGCAGGACGTTGAAATACGCCGACATGTTCTCTTTAGAAAGGAGGTGATCCAGCCGCAGGTTCTCCTACGGCTACCTTGTTACGACTTCACCCCAATCATGAATTACACCTTGGGCGGCTGCTTCCTTGCGGTTAGCGCACCGACTTCTAGTGCAACCCACTTTCGTGATGTGACGGGCGGTGTGTACAAGGCCCGGGAACGTATTCACCGTGGCATGCTGATCCACGATTACTAGCGATTCCAGCTTCATGGAGTCGAGTTGCAGACTCCAATCCGAACTGAGGCCGGCTTTTTCCGATTAGCTCACCCTCGCGGGGTTGCAGCGGTTTGTACCGGCCATTGTAGCACGTGTGTAGCCCTGGACATAAAGGCCATGAGGACTTGACGTCATCCCCACCTTCCTCCCCGTTATCCGAGGCGGTTTCGTCAGAGTGCTCAACTAAATGGTAGCAACTGAAGATAAGGGTTGCGCTCGTTGCGGGACTTAACCCAACATCTCACGACACGAGCTGACGACAGCCATGCAGCACCTATATACATGTCTATTGCTAGACGCCGACGTTTCTGCCGGATTCATGTACATTTCGAGCCCAGGTAAGGTTCTTCGCGTTGCGTCGAATTAAACCACATGCTCCACCGCTTGTGCGGGCCCCCGTCAATTCCTTTGAGTTTCAGCCTTGCGACCGTACTCCCCAGGCGGATTGTTTATCGCGTTAGCTTCGACACGGCAGGATTGGGTACCTGCCACATCAAACAATCATCGTTTAGGGCTAGGACTACCAGGGTATCTAATCCTGTTTGCTCCCCTAGCTTTCGTGCATCAGCGTCAGTTATTGTCCAGTGAGCCGCTTTCGCCACAGGTGTTCCTTCCGATATCTACGCATTTCACCGCTACACCGGAAATTCCACTCACCTCTCCAATACTCAAGCCCGACAGTTTCTAATGCAGACTATGGGTTGAGCCCATAGATTTCACATCAGACTTGTCAAACCGCCTACGCACCCTTTACGCCCAATAAATCCGAACAACGCTTGCCCCCCTCGTATTACCGCGGCTGCTGGCACGAAGTTAGCCGGGGCTTCTTCTATGGGTACCGTCATTATCTTCCCCATCGAAAGGAGTTTACATACCAAGATATTTCATCCTCCACGCGGCGTTGCTGCGTCAGGGTTTCCCCCATTGCGCAAAATTCCCCACTGCTGCCTCCCGTAGGAGTCTGGACCGTGTTTCAGTTCCAGTGTGTCCGTGCGCCCTCTCAGGCCGGATACCGATCATCGTCTTGGTGGGCCATTACCCCGCCAACTAACTAATCGGCCGCGAACTCCTCTCCAAGCGCAATTGCTTGCTTTGACTCGTAAGTGTTATGCGGTATTAATTGAGGTTTCCCTCAGCTATTCCCCACTCGGAGGTAGATCATTCACGTGTTACTCACCCGTACGCCACTATACTCAGGGATTGCTCCCCTTTCTCGTACGACTTGCATGTGTTAGGCACGCCGCCAGCGTTGATTCTGAGCCAGGATCAAACTCTCGTTTAATCTTGGTTTGCTTGCCGCACATCGACAGGGGTCGGTGCGGATCAAGCGCCCCCGGTGCTCGAAAACACCCGGAGGTTTATAACTAGTGAGAATGACTAAACCAAATTTCGTATCATCTCACGACTGGCACGTTCAACTATGTTGTCAAAGATCCGAACTGCATCCACCTAAGCGGGCAGCTTTGGATCAAGGACTGAATCGGCATAAGCCATATTCGTGTCCTCGAACTTGAGGCGCTGTTGTCGTCGGTATTGGCTACTTACTTTGTCTCTCGTTCTACTTCTTTTCGGCTATCTTCAGCCTGTCGAGGACTACTTCAGCAGCTTGCAACGTTTTAGCGAACTTTCTGAGATTATCAACTTTCGTCTCGCTTGTCAACTTTTTTCTTCGTTTTCTTTGAGCTTTTCTGGCTCAGAAGAAATCCGTCGAAACCAGCTAACAATCATTCGCACAGCACAAAATATCAAAACATCGTTACGCTTGAATCGAAAGACAAGCGCGGAGCACTTAGCTCCTGGTACATCTCAAATCGACTGCAGTGGCTTGGGTTTGGATTGTCGGTAGGCCCTTAGACTCTAAACCGCGATCAAACGCTTGGACTGCGCTCCGTCATCCCTTGCTACTGTTCTCAAACTTCAAGAACCAAGGTGCGAAGCAGTATTTCTTTTTTTCTTTGCAACTCACTTAGAGTATCGTGCTTTTCGTTTCCGTGCAAGCTTTTATGCTTTTCACTTCGTTTCTTGCCGTACACCTCTTTGCGACTTCCTGAGATTAGCAGTCACGCTACGTTCATGCAACCCTTAGCCTGTGAATAACCTATTCTTTTTGTAGAAAACTCACTTTGACCCAGTAAACACGCACCTAAAAAAGATTACCCCTATGCCACGCTTCGACGCCCAACGCTTTCGACTCCTCATCTCGATCACCAAAACGGTGATCCAGACCTACGACTCCTTCCTTATCGCCAGGCAAAACTCCCGCCAGCCCCCAACACCTACCTCCTCCACCCCGTCCATCACGATTCCCCACAACAACCGCACCCTCGAAGCCGTCTTCACCACACCACCCGCTCCATCCGCGGCTATCCTCCTCTTCCACGGCATAAGCGATCGCCTCATCTACTGGCAATCCGTCCAAACCCTCCTCGCGCAGCACAACATAGCCTCCCTCATCTTTCACTACTCCGGATACGGCAAGAGCACCGGCGCCACCACCCCGCACAACCTCCGTCAGGACGCCCAGGCCGCCTACGCAACCCTCCGCTCCCTTATTCCGCCATTCACCCCCATTCATCTCCTCGGCTTCTCTCTTGGCAGCGGCGTAGCCACCGACTCCGCGCCTCACCTCACCCCGCCTCCAGCCGGACTCATTCTCTGCCAGTCCTTCAACTCTCTACGCCTTGCCTCCGCAGCCCTGGTGCACGCCGCGCTCTCTCCGCTCATGCCCGACATCTGGCAGACCCACCGCACCATAGCCGACGTCCGCCTTCCCCTCCTTATCGTCCACGGCGACGCCGACGAGCTATTCCCCTCCTCCATGGCCCTGCAGATCGAAGCCACCGCCAAAGCCCACTCCAGGCACTCCGTCCAGCTCGTCCAGCCAAAGGGCTTCACCCACAGCCAGCCCTACTCCCGCCCCACCCTCGACTACTGGCAGCCCATCATCGACTTCGTCCTCCACACGCCCACTTCCGAAGGCTAGAATGAACCCACTATGGAGCCAGAAGAGATACACGAGTTCGCCGATCAGATGAAAGAATCCGCGGAGGGCGGCGAATCCCTCAGAAGCATCTCCCTCGGCATATCCATCCTCGCCGTCCTCGTCGCTATGGTCACGGTCCTCGGCCACCGCAGCCACACCGAAGCCGTCCTCATGCAATCCCGCGCTGGCGACCAGTGGAACGAGTACCAGGCCAAGAAGATCCGCATGGACAACCTCTCCGTCGACGTCGATCTCCTCGGCCTGCAGCCCAGCAACGATCCCGCCGCCGTAGCCGCCAAGACGAAGGAGTACCAGGCGCATATCGAAAAGTGGAAAGAAGACCTCGCCGAAGAACAGGAGAAAGCCCGCGACTTCGAGCATGAAGTCACCCGCGCCGAAGCTACAGCCGCCCGTTACGATTTAGGCGAAGCCCTCCTCCAGATCGCCGTCGTCCTCTGCTCCATCACCCTCTTCACGCGCCGCCGAGCCTACTTCCTCCTCGGCCTCGCCATCGGAGCCGGAGGCCTTCTCATCGCCGCCTCCGTTCTACTCTTGAAATAAAGATTTACTTGCAATCATCCATACAGTTGGCATTCGCGATCATCGACAGTATCGCGATATAACTCGACGGCGATACCGACGCCCGATAGTCCTTGTCGATATCCACCTGATGCACCACCACCATGTCCTTCGCCGGCAGCACAGTGATAAACGTCCCGCCCGTGCCCATCGCGCTATACGCACCCTGCATAAAGCCCGTGTAGACACCGCCCACAAACCCCGGCTGATCCCACACCCACCACAGCAACCCGTACCCCCAGCGCTCCGGTTCGCCTGCATTTTGAAATCCCGTCGGATGCATCTCGCGAAACGGCGTCACCAGCGTCGTCATATACCGAACCCAGTCCCCCGACATCACCTGCTTGCCGTTCCACATCCCGTAGTCCAACATCAGCAAGCCCAGCCGCGCCATATCCCTCGTCGAAAGATACATCGCATACTCCGGATGCAGACTCTCCGGCGAAAAGATCTTCTTCTGCTTCGAGATCATGTAATCCTGCATCCCCAGCGGCGCCGCCAGGTCCGTCTGCAGTGCGTCATAGATCCCCAACCCCGTCGCCTTCTCAAACGCCACGCCCACCGCATCGAAGTCCCAGTTGTTGTAGAAGTAGTTCGTCCCCGGATACTCCGATCCGCGTTGTGGCAGCAGCCTTCTTTGATCCTCATTGCCCGTCGGAATATAAATCCCGGATCGCGACGCCATCAACTGCTCCAGCGTCGCCTTCTCCTCCATCGGCAGAAACGGAACCTTGTCGTCCAGGCCAAGCTCCTTCACCGTCTTCGAGGCGTCGATCTTTCCATTGATCACGTACTTCCCATACAACATCCCCAGCACGCTCTTCCGCGCGCTCGCCACCTTGCTCGTATGCGTCACATCTCCATACGAGAAGATCACCCGGCCCCCGACGATCACCATCATCGAACCCGTAGCCTGCGTCTTCAACCAGCCCCGCATCGCCTCCAGTTGCCTACTGGAGTACCCCTCCGACTCCGGCGACGTCTGCTGCCAATCCGCACCCGGCACCACGTCCCCCACAATCCGGGGAGTGCTCTGGCCGCCCACCGGCGGCACCGCCAGCCCACACAACACAAACAGCACAGAGAGGATCCCCAGACAACGCCGCATGACGCAGATCTTAGCAAACCAAAATGAATCTCCTGCGCAATCCTCCAGACTTAAGGCTTTGCGATTACACCCAGATCCACCAGCCCATTCACGAAGTACTGCACCGCAAGCGCCACCAGCAGCAACCCCATAATGCGCACCAGAATCCTCACACCCGTATCGCCCATCGCCCGCGCCACTCTATCCGAGTTCCCCAGCACCAGATAGCAAATCGCCGCCGTAATAAAAATCGACATCAGAATCGCCACCATCTGCCACTTCGTCTGCGCCTGTCCCACCAGCACCATCACGCTCGTAATCGAACCCGGCCCGGCCAGCATCGGAATCCCCAGCGGCACAATCCCCGCATCTTCCTTCTGCGCCGCCTCCGTCGTCTCCTCGGTAGACTCCTGCGTCGGCGACCGCTTCGCCTCCAGCATGTCCAGCCCAATCAGCAGCAGAATAATCCCGCCCGCAATCTCAAACGCCGGCAGCGTAATCCCGAACATCCTGAAGATGTACTGCCCCGCCACCGCGAACGCGCTCAGCACCACCAGCGCCGTCACGGAAGCCTTCCACGCCATCTTCCGCCGCCGATGCGCATCCGCCCCAGCCGTTACCGCAAGAAACGTAGGCAGCGCCGCGAACGGGTCCACCAGAAAAAAGATAGAGCTCAGCGCCAGCACGGAGAACCGCACATACGCCGACTTCTCCAGCACCGCAAAACTTACAGTATGAGCATCAAAGGACACGCTCCATTCTTTCACGCCTCCCCGCCACACCGCTTAGCCCATGCGCGGCAGTCCCACCAAAGCCTGCATCTACTGCAACATCCGCCACCTCACTGCAGCAAGCGTCCAAACCATCCGGCCGACACACGCCCTCAAAAGCCCCTCTGTAAAAAAGCTGCGAACCAACTCAATCCCCGCGCCAACTGGCTATAATTATTCTTCAGCCCGAGGAGCGTAAGCATGCACATACAAACCACGAACCACATCTGGCACAACGGACAGCTCATCCCCTGGGATCAGGCCAACATCCACGTCATGTCCCATGTCGTCCACTACGGCTCCTCGGTCTTCGAGGGCATCCGCTGCTACACCCCCGGAATCTTCCGCCTGCCCGAACACATGGCCCGCCTCGTCGACTCCGCCAAGATCTACCGCATGCCCCTGCCCTACACCGTGGAGCAGCTCACCACCGCAGTCATCGACGTCGTCGAGGCCAACGGTGTCGCCCCCTGCTACATCCGCCCCATCGCCTTCCGCGGCTACGGCGAGATGGGCGTCAATCCCCTCAAGTCTCCCGTCGAGATCTACATCGCCAACTTCCCCTGGGGCAAGTACGTCCACGGTGACGCTGGCGCCGATGTCTGCGTCTCCAGCTGGAACCGCCTCGCCGCCAACACCATGCCCACCCTCGCCAAGGCCGGCGCGAACTACATGAACTCTCAGCTCATCCGCATGGAGGCCGAGATCAACGGCTACTCCGAGGGCATCGGCCTCGACACCAACGGCCTGCTCTCCGAAGGCTCCGGAGAAAACCTCTTCCTCGTCCGCGGCGGCGTCCTCTACACCACCCCGCTCGCGAACTCGGTCCTCAACGGCATCACGCGCAGCTCCATCCTCACCCTCGCCCGCCAGCTCGGCATCGAGGTCGTCGAACAGGCGCTCCCACGCGAGATGCTCTACATCTGCGACGAAGCCTTCTTCACCGGCACCGCCGCCGAAGTCACCCACCTCCGTTCCGTCGACCGCATCCTCGTCGGCGACGGCACCATGGGCCCCATCACCAAGGTCCTTCACGACGAGTTCTTCGGCATCGTCAACGGCACCCGCCCCGACCGTCACAACTGGCTCACCCCAGTCAACGTCAAGGTCGCCGAACCCGTCGGCGCATAAGCAATCAAACCAGTTACAAATAGAGGAGGCGGCCATTGCGGCCGCCTCCTCTATTTGTAACCACATCGTTTTCGCCAGCTACTCCGGCGTAATGACCATCTCTTTCTTCGCGATATTCTTCAGGAAATCCTCACCTGTAGCAATATGCTCATCCACCAGCCGCGAAGGCGTATGCGCCAGCCACTCGGCCAGCGAAATATCCTCGTAGAACGGCGTCGGGAACACCTCGACAAACACCAGGTCTTCATCTCCCGTGTTCTCGATGTAGTGCGGCATCGAGATATCGATGTACCCCACATCGCCGCCCTGGAAGTCCATCGTCCGTGCCAGCCCGCCTGCGGCAAACACCGTCATCCGGCCCTTGCCCTTCACGTAGTACTGCCACTCGTCCGCGTTTGGATGCCAGTGCAGCTCCCGCAGTCCGCCCGGCTTCAGCGTCACAATAGCAGCGGCAATATCGGTCGCAGGAAAGTTCTTGCGATCGATGATCTTCACCTCTCCGCCCTTGGACACCTTCGTCGGCTTCATCTCGCTCGGCCGAAAATCGAACGTATTCGGCACCGCACCCGTACCTGCCTCTACCTGCGCCTTCTCTTCAGCCAACGGACGCGGCAGCTCCCGCGGAAAGATGAACAACTCCTTTGCCGGCACCTTCTCGAACGTCGACTCCGGCACATTGAAGTTCTTCGCCAGAACCTCCTTCGGCGTATGGTGCATCCACTCCGTCAGCAAAAACGTTCCGAACTCGTTGAAGTTTCCATCCTTGAACACCAGCAGAAACTTGCATCCATCCGGCCCCAATCCCTGGATCGAGTGCGGAATGCCGCCCGGAAACAGCCACAGGTCGCCCTCATGCACATCGTTCACATACGCTCGGCCCTTCTGATCCACCGCCGTAATACGCGCCGAGCCATACAGCATCAGCGCCCACTCCGAAGCCACATGCCAGTGCAGCTCCCGAATGCCGCCCGAGATCAACCGCATCTCAACGCCAGCCATCGTCTTCGAGATCGGCAGATCGCGCACCGTCACCTGCCGCGTCCATCCGCCCGCCTCAATCCGCTTATGCGCCAGCGAAAACGAGTACTTGAACGGCTGTTGTCCGCCCGCATCTGTCGTCGGCGGCCATGCCGAATCAGGATTCTGCTCATCCAGCAGCGTATTCGGCGGAGGCCCCGGCTGGCTCTCATTGATCCCCGTATGCGTATCCGTGGGATAGATCTTGTTCTGCTGTTGCTGCCCCTGTGCGACCTGCAACCCCGCCGCAGCTACAAACACCGCCGACCCGGTCTCAAGAAACTTCCGCCGGCTCAACCTCGATTGATCTTTTTCCTCTGCCATAATGAACGTCCTCTCTTCACTGTGAAACTTGAACTTAGATGAAACATTCCACGCAAAAGCGTCGTTTATAAACCGCTACATTCGCAACCAAAGATCAAGGCGCCGGTGTCGGCGCCGTCCCCTTATGATCCAGCTTGAACCGATACGTCAAGCTGAAGTAAGCGATCGTCAGCGGAGCCCCATGCGTATTCTCTCGCATCACCGTCCCTGGAGAGAAGTGCCCCACCCCAGCATTCACCACCACCGCATTCGTGATCAGGTACTTTCCCGCAGCGTCGAACTCCCGCCCGATATCCGAACTCAACAGTCCCGTCACCGGTGCCTTCACCACGACCCCAGCCGATCCGCTGTAGATACTATCGAACGGCGTCGCCATCTGCAGCCACTCCTGCTGGAACAGCAGCGCCAGCCGCTGCGACGGAATCAGATCCAGATTCATCCTCTCCTGCTTGATATTCTGAAATCCAAACAAGTCGGTCAAGCCGAACGCATTGTGGTTACTCGGATACTGCTGGTCAAACGTCCCAACCCGATTCAGATCCTTCCGATTATTTCCCGAAGCATAGTCGTACTCGCCCCGGAAACGCGGCTTCCATGTCCTCTTCTTGAAGTTCCATCCCGCCTTCACATAACCCGCCGCGCCCTTCACCGTGTCGTTCACGTAGTTCCCACGCTGCAGCGCGCCCATCGCATCGAAGTCCAGCCCCATCGGGAACTGCCCCGCAACCTCAGCTCCCGAAGTCACAAACAGATCCGACCCCTTGATCGCCTGCTGGCTCGTCTCCCCCGGAAACGACTTGAAGTACACAAACGGCTGTATCACCATATGCGGAACCCACGTCCCGATCGTCCCCACAGCTCCGTGGAACGTCAACCCCGCGCCATGCTTATCCAGCGAACTCGCATGCACCGCCACCACCGACGTACTGAACAGATCCAGCCGGTTGTTGTCTCCGATCCGCGCCAGAAACCCATCCCACGTGCGGCTGTTGTTCGTCCAGTCGCTGATACCCACCAGCCGCTCGCCGCCGTACTTCAGCTCCTGCCGCCCGGCAAATACTTTTACCTCTTTCGTATGAAACTCGAGATACGCCTGCCGGTCGTCAAACACGTCCCGCTGATTCGCCGCCACATACTTCAACGGCAACCCCAGCGCATGCGTATCGATGAACTGAATATATCCAGTCAGAAACTTCGTCGGCCGCACCTCCATCCCGCCATACGCACGCGTCAGCTCATACGTCTGCCCATTCCCCGAGATGTAGTTGTCCGAACTCTGATACTCCGTCCGTCCCCTCAGGTACATATCGAACGACACCCACTTCGGAATCCCCTTCAGCTGAAACTCCTGCTGCGCGCCCCGCGTCTGCGGATAATCGATGTACCGCACCGCAACCTGCTGCGCCTGAACCTGCCAGCAAAACCCGGTCCCGGCCACCACCGCCGCCAGCAATCCGAATCGAGCCACGCTCCTACATAGACCGCCGCCATCCGCTCTCTCGTTTGTACCGATCCCAACTGCACCTTCCCTAAACAACTTCACCCAACAACCTCTGAACCCGGTCGCAAATTCCAATTTCGTAATCTCCTGACCACATAAAACGCAAAACAACAGACCTGAACGCCAAACCTACACAGCAGATATCGGCAATGCGACCTCGCTCGTGAAGATACTCGCTAGTATTAACGTCAGTCAAACACGGTTATGGTAAGGTATTCCCCCGCCTGTTCGAAACAATACGTATCAAATCGAATTTCCTCTTGTCCCCGACCCCAGCAGCCACACGAGAAAAAACCAGCAGCCCGTTCCATCCCGCCGCCCGACAGACAACATGACGTTATAATATCTACATGTCCTCTCTACCCACCGGCCCGCTCTACGCCCAGGTAGAATCCGTCCTCGCCTCCGAGATCGCCAGCGGATCCCTCAAGCCCGGAGACCGCCTGCCCAGCGAAGACGAACTCCTCGCACGCTTCAACGTAAGCCGCATCACCATCCGCAGAGCCATCCAGAACCTCATCCTCCGCAACCTCGTCGAGATCCATCGCGGCAAAGGCACCTTCGTCGCCCAACCCAAGATCACCCAGGAGCTCACCGAACTCAGCGGATTCGTCGAAGACATGGAGAACCTCGGCCGCAAGCCCACCGCCCGCCTCATCGAAAAAAAGATCGTCCACGCAGACGAGATCGTAGCCCGCCACCTCCGCCTCACCAAAGGCGAGCGCGTCGTCAGAATTCATCGCGTCCGCCTCGCAGACAGCGTTCCCATCTCCTTCGACGAGACCTATCTCCCCCTCGAGATCGGCAGAAAGATCGTGACCAACAACCTCACCGTCAAGCCGATCTTCTCCCTCCTCGAACGCAAGTACAACATCCCCCTCGTCGAAGCCGAGTACAAGCTCGAAGCCGTAGCCGCCGAAGCCAACGTCGCCTCCGCACTCGACATAAAGCCAGGCAGCCCCATCTTCCGCATCGAACGAACCTCATACTCCACCGGCAGCCAGCCCGTGGACTACGAAAGACTCTCCTATCGCGGCGACCTCATCCGCTTCGTCACGCGTCTCGCCCGGAAGCCCTCCCGTTGACCCAGCTCGCCGCAACCCGAAAGCCCTCCTTCCGCGAAGCCCTCCGCTTCTGGTTCAAACTCGGCTGGATCAGCTTCGGAGGCACCGCCGCACACATCGCCATCATGCACAGCGAACTCGTTGAGAAGAAGCGTTGGATCAGCAACAGCCGCTTCCTCCACGCCCTCAGCCACTGCATGATTCTCCCCGGACCCGAGGCCCAACAACTCGCCATCTACATCGGCTGGAGACTGCACGGCAAACGCGGCGGCCTGGTCGCCGGAACACTCTTCGTACTCCCGTCCATGTTTGTCCTCCTCGCGCTCAGCCTCATTTATGTGCGATTCGGCAACCTCCCAGCCATCGCCGCCATGTTCAACGGCCTCAAACCCGCCGTCATCGCACTAGTCATCCTCGCGCTGCAACGTGTAGCCACACGAGCGCTCCACGGCATCATCCAATGCCTCGTAGCCGCAGGCGCATTCGGCAGCATGTTCTTCTTCAATCTCTCCCTGCCCCTGATCCTGCTCAGCGCAATCGTCCTCGGAGTCATTCTCGCCCGCCTGCGTCCCGGCCTCCTTCACATCCCCGGCAACGCAGCCACCAGCGAAGACGAAGCAGGCTACTACATCAACCGGCACTCCCTCATGCCCGAGCCCGCCTCGCTCCTCAAACACGCCGCAAAGCTCACCGCGATCACCGCCCTGCTCTGGCTCCTGCCCTTGCCCTTCTTCTACCTCTTTACCCCGGACTTCGCCTTCTGGAAGAGCCTCTCCCTCTTCTTCACCAAAACCGCATTCGTAACCGTCGGCGGCTCCTACACCGTCATCCCCTACGTAGCCCAGATCACCGTCTCAAAGCTGCACTGGCTCACCCGCCTCCAGATGACGGACGGCTTCGCGCTCGCCGAGACCACCCCCGGCCCACTCATCATCGTCGTCGCCTTCGTCGGCTTCATGGCCGCCTACAACCACTTCCACGGCTCCCTCTGGATGGGCACGCTCGGCCTCTTCGCCACCACCTTCTACACCTTCCTGCCCTGCTTCCTATTCGTCTTCGCCGGCGCACCCCTGGTCGAGAGAACACAAGGCAGATCCACCATCCAGGGCGTCCTCGGACTGATCACCGCCGTCGTCGTCGGAGCCATCCTCGACCTCACCCTCTTCCTCGGAAGATCCGTCCTCTTCCCCTCCGGCACCGTAACCCTCCACCGACTCGACGCAATCTCCCTAACCTGGATCATCCTCTCTCTCCTTCTCCTGCAAAAACTCAAACTAAACGTCATCTACCTCATCCTAATCAGCATCGCCTTCGGCCTCCTCCGCCACCTACTCACCCTCTAGTAACCGCTGCTCCGAGACTTTGTCTGAGACGTTACGGCTTTTACTTTTGAGGAACCCAACGCTTTGCTTCTGAGGTATCCCAAGACCGTAGCAAAGTTGCTCGGACTAGGCCGTGCCTGAAATCTGCGCTTTTGCATCTGAGGTACCCCAAGGCTTTAGCCTTGGGTCTCTCAACCCCGCCCAAAATGGGGCTTCAGCCCTGGGGTACACCTTCTCGTCCACTGTCCACAAACCCAAAGCGCCGCAAATCGACTCGTCGGCACTATAACTCGGCTAAAACCGCCAGACGCAGTTCCCAAAAATCAACCAATGAAAATAAATCCGAAATCCGTGGCGTACCCTAAGCCCCCGGAAAAGCGACAGTCAAACGACCACGCCCACCACACTATCCACCACAACTCACCAGCAAAAAACCACACCGGCGCAGCACTTTTCCCAAAAGTGCCTCAAAAATCCCAGCAAAACGCACACTTCCGCGCCCACCACCACCCGCAACTTTTTATGCAAAATCAGAAAAATCAGGCAGTCGTAGTCTTCGACACATTCCTCATGCCCAACACATGAAAATCCTTCAGCCCGCCCTTCAAAATATAGACAAGCCGATTATTTCCATTCGGATCCGTAGGCTTCAGGAAAAATCCCGACTCCAGAACAAAATCCCGGGTATTGCTGATAATCCCTTCGATCATCTCGCCGTCATAGAAGTACACCCGCACCCAAAGCCCTTGAACCACCGGCGCATGTTCATGAAAATGCAGGGCTCTATGGCGAAGATCTCCATCAAACGTCTTCACAAAGAAGACCGCCTTGGCGTCCTTCGTCGCCACCTCTTCCACCACATCCGTCTCCAGCACGCGAAGCCGAATCGAATCAAGTGGATAGACAGGATTATTCCGCAGCAACTGGTCGATCGACCCCAACTCGCTGGGCTCTATCAAACCCCTCACAGCATGGTTCTCAAAGCGGATGACAATGCGATAAGTATCGGACAGCTCTTTTTCAGCCAACTCTTTTCCAGTCTTTTTTAGCTCTGCGCGTGGTTCCGTGGAGACAAGTCGTACTGTTTGATCTTGTACAGAAGCGCCTTGTAGCTGATCTGCAGATCGTTTGCCGCTGCCTTCCGATTCCATCCAACACCCTCCAATACCTGTGCAATCGCCACAGACTCCGCATCACCCTTTAGATTGCGGACCATCGCCTTCAGCCCTGCACCGTTCGGAGCCTCCTGCTGCACCGCAGCCGAGCCGCCCTGATACACAGAAGCCGGTGAGAGCTCGTCCACAATCGACCGCTCCTCCCCCAGCACCAGATACCGATTGATCACATTCTCCAGTTCACGGAGATTTCCCGGCCACGTATGCTCCGCCAGCGCATTCAGCAGGTTCGGCGACAGCGACAGCGGCTCCCGCCCATACCGCTTCGCCCCCTTGCGCATGAAATACTCCGCCAGCACCGGAATCTCCTCCCTGCGCTCACGCAACGGCGGAATGCTCAGCGTAAATCCGTTCAGGCGGTAGTACAGATCCTCGCGGAACGTCTTATTCGCCATCGCCTCTTTCATATTGATGTTCGTGGCCGCAATCACACGCACATCCACCTTCATCGGCGACCGGCTGCCCAGACGCGAGAACGTTCCATCCTGCAGCACCTGCAGCACCTGCAGCAGCTTCGCCTGCAAGATCGCCGGCATCTCGCCGATCTCATCCAGGAAGATCGTTCCACCCGTGCATACTTCGAACTTACCTGGCTTCGTCTTCACCGCCCCGGTAAACGCGCCCTGTTCATATCCGAACAGTTCGCTCTCCAGCAGATCCGCCGGAACCGCCGCGCAGTTGACCTTCAGGAAGATGTTCTGACTCCGTGAAGACATCTTGTGGGTATAGAGAGCAAGAATCTCTTTCCCCGTGCCGCTCTCGCCCAGAATCAGCAAAGGAATATCGGCGCGCGCCACCAGAGCCGCCTGGGCCTCCAGATCGCGCATCCGCTTGCTCGAACGCACAAACGAGTGCGTCTCGTTCAGCGGAATCTCTTTCAGCGCATCCGCCGCGGGCATCTTCTTGTCCGCAGCCAGCAGGTGCTCCTCGATCGCCTGCTCCACATCGCTTCCGGTAAACGGCTTCATCACAATGGCGCGAACGCCCAGCCGAATCACCATCTCCAGGTCACGAAGCTCTGCCGAGCACGACAACACAATCACCGGCAGATGCGGTTTAGTGCAACGGATATGGGTCAAAAGCGGAAGCGGGTCCCGATTCGTATGCAACGCCAACAGCAGCAGATCAGGCTGTTCGGCCTTCTCCAGCCGGTCCAGCAAAGTCTGCTCCTCTGAGAAGAGACTCAGAGAGTACTGAGGCGCAAGCGTCGTCCGAAGATAATCGAGCACTGCAAGATCCGGCTCCAGGATCAGAACCTGGGCACGCGCTTTACCACTCGACTTGAAGGCAGAGACCGGATACGAAACCGAAGCTGACATACCAATACCCCTATTGTTCAGGCCTAGGCTCGCTGGCCCAACCCTTGTATTGCTCTCGGACCCGGATCGTACGTCGAGTCCGCCACTCATCCCGGTAATCCGTCAGTCGCGAAGTGGGGAGTCTTCACAACGTATTACCTAAGGCAGATTTTAGATGCTACAAGATGACTCTGGAAATAAATGTTAACAATTTTGCCGACAAAAGAGATAAAGCTTTTCCACTCCCCTGTCGGGTAGGCCTAGCTTACATGCTACGTGTCACAACACAATGCGAAAAAAACAACTTTTTTTGCAAGGTTACTTTGGTCAAATCCCAAATGGTAACCCCGAAAAATCTAGAAAAATCAAAATTCCAATCCGATTCGAACTCCAGCTCGTACAGCCGAATCCATATTTGAGGGCCATAAAGGCGCCTTTTTTTCTTCACAGCCTTTCGATTGGCGCTTTACGTGCACTGTGAAGAACATTGCAAGTTTGCGCTGCGCCCAGCGAATAGGAAAAAAATGACCTTGGTTCACAACTCCGACTCTACCGCCGCCCTGAATCTGCCGCCGCTCGACATTATCTTTGGCAAGACCGCCGCAATGCAGTCTGTCAGAAATAAGCTCGAGCGCGTCGCGGAGACCGATGTCCCCGTTCTCATCCAGGGGGAGAGCGGCACCGGCAAGGAGATCTGTGTCCGCCTTCTGCACGCATTTTCCCTCCGCGCAAACGGCTCTCTGGTCAAGGTAAGTTGTCCCGCCATCCCCCACTCTCTCCTCGAAACTGAGATCTTCGGCTACGAAAAAGGCGCATTTACAGGCGCAATGTCCACAAAACTCGGCCGTGTCGAGCAATCTCACAACGGAACCCTCTTCCTGGACGAGGTCGGCAGCCTCGATCTCGCCGTCCAATCCAAGCTACTTCAGGTCCTGCAGGATGGAACCTTCGTCCGTGTCGGCGGCCACGAGCCACGCACCATCGCCACTAGACTCGTCTCCGCCTCCAACAGCGATCTTCGCAACCAGGTCGAAGAAGGAACCTTCCGTCTGGACTTCCTCTTCCGCATCAACGCCGTCACCATCAATCTTCCGCCCCTGCGGCAGCGCATCGCCGACCTGCCCATCCTCATCGACTACTTCATCGACCACTATGCAAAAACTTTCCACTGTGCACCGGAATTACTCTCCAAGAGCGCTGTCCGCCTCATGCAGAACTATCACTGGCCGGGAAATATCCGCCAACTCGAGAACCTCATCCGAAGCTACGTCCTTATAGGAAGCGAAGAGGCCTTGGTCGCAGAGCTGATGCCCGACCAGCCCCACGGCGGCATCGTCACCGACATCGACCTCAGCGAATCAGTCTCCCTCAAGACCATCACCAAAAAGGCCACCCACGACCTCGAACGCCAGATCATCCTCAAGGTGCTGCAGGAAAACAGCTGGAACCGCCAGAAGACCGCAAAGTGGCTCCAGATCAGCTATCGTTCCCTGCTCTATAAACTGAGCGAAGCCGGCATGCCCGAGGTCCCACCGCGTCCCCTTCGCATCCCTCACCTCGCCAAGAAGACCGACGAGCGCACGCTCAAACCCGCCCTCTCCTCCCGCACCCGCATCTATTAGATCCCGACCGACGGGAGGACCACCCAGAGGGAGACAAAAGTCACGAAATGACCTCCCCACGAGCAGTGGGCCCGTCCGGCAGGACAAAGCCTGAAGCAACCTACCCTACTGCGCCCCCTGCCGTCGCAGGATCGTCTTCACCGTCTCAAACATGATCAGCAGGTCGAGCCCAAGCGTCATGTGTTTGATGTAATACAGATCAAACTCAAGCTTTTCGCGGCTCTGCGCCAGCGTCGCCCCGTACCCATAACGCACCTGGGCCCAGCCCGTAAGCCCCGGCCGAATCATATGCCTCAAGTTGAAGTACGGAATCTGCTCCGTCAGCCAAGGCACAAACTCCGGCCGCTCCGGCCTCGGACCAACAAATCCCATATCGCCGCGCAGCACATTCCACAGCTGCGGAACCTCATCCAGCCGCGTCTTCCGCATAAACATCCCGACGCGCGTCACCCTCGGATCGTCTTTGGTGGCCCACTTCGCGCCTGCAGCCTCTGCATCGGTCCGCATCGTTCGAAACTTGTAGACTGTGAAGTTTTTTCCAGCCAAACCCACCCGCGTCTGCCGAAAGAAGATCGGTCCCGCCGATGAGAGCCGTACAAGCAGCACCACGATCGGAAAAAATGGCAGGAACAGCAACAGTCCAACCGCTGCCGTCAGCGTGGACACGATACGCCTCGCAATCTGCTGCGAGGGCTTCACCCGAAACCCTTCACTATAGATAAACGCGCTCGGATGCAGTCCATCCAGATGCAGCTTGCCGGTCAACCGCTCCAGCAGGCTTCCACCCTCCTCGATCACCACGCCGTTGAACCGTAGCTTCAGCAGCTCCCGCAGCGGCAGTTCGCCGCGACGATCCTCCAGCGCAACAATGACGCGGTCGACGCTCGATTTCGTCTCTCCGAACCCTATCAGCGCCGTACTGAACGCCTCTTTCCGCTCGGTCTTGTCGGTCAGCATGCCTCCCCAACCGACTACTTCCATCCCCGCGTCCTTGCGGTTTGTCAGCAGCGCCACAATCGTCTGCGCCCGCTCCCCCGCGCCAAGAACGTAGACCCGCTCTCGGAACATCTCCCGCCCGATGATCCATTCGTACGCGCTCCGCCAAGCCACCAGCGCTGCCGTCAGGAACACCAGCCCAAGCAGCAGCACATAGTGCGCGATATCGGCGTCGGGAAATAGAAAGATCACCGCCGAGAGAAGAAACGATAAGAATCCGAGAACCAGCAGCAGCCGGAAGTAGATCTCCCACCGCTCCGAGATCCGCTGCGGCTCATAGAGATCGAAGTAATACGAAAAAAGCAGCGTCACAATCGTCAGGCCGACGATCTTCACCCCGCCATACTCGTAGTTCAAAACGAGATAGGTATCAGGCCCCAGCAGCAGAACCGTCGCCAGCAGGAAGCATCCACTCACGATCAGCGCTTCGCACAGCAGAAGAACGATGGTTCGCGTCGGATAGTACACATTGAAAAGCCGGATCATCGTTTCAATCGCTTCCTTCGACTACTTGTTGGAGTCATAGCCGTAGTACCCTCCAACCTGGGGCGTCTCCTCCACGGCGTTCAATACAAAACCAAGGATATTCGCGGCCTTCAGCTCACTCTGCGCACGCTGCGCGACAGGGAACTTTGTAATCCCGGCACGCGCTACCAGCAGAACTCCATCGCACGATCTGGCCAGATTGACCGCATCCGAGACCGGAAGCACAGGCGAAGAGTCCACAATGATCCAGTCGAAGTAAGGCGCAGCCTGACGAAGCAGCTCGCCAAAACGCGGACTCCCTGAGAGATCCGCCGCCTTGTCTCCCCCGTTTCCTCCGGCGATGAACGTCAGGTTCGGCAGCGCATGTTTACCCACCGCGGAGACATCCTCCGAAGGCTCAGCCCGCTGCATCACCTCAACCGCACTCGCCTTACCCGAAAGATAATCCGCCAGCCCCGGCTGCGACTCACAGCCAAGAATCTGGTGCAACGTATAGCGGCGCATATCCCCGTCGATCAGCAGCACCTTGCTGTTCTTATGCCGCGCCAGACTCAGTGCAAGATTCGTCGAAACAAAACTCTTGCCCTCCTGCGGCAGACCGCTGCTCACCAGGATCGTCTTCAGCGGACTGATATCCCGCAGTTCGAAGATGCGCGAACGCAGGCTGCGAAACTGTTCCACCGCACCACCACGCTCCTGCAACGAAGGCAGCTTCGCAACCGACAACGCCCACGGCCGCGCCACAATCTTGCTCAGGTCGAGTCTCCCGCCCGCCGCCGGACGCACAACCGGCTGCGGAGCGTACGGCTCGGCAACAGCCTCTGTCCCGACAAACGGCGCGCGCGCGGCAACCTCATACTCCGCCTCTGCCACCGCGGTCGCTACCGGCTCCGAACTCCCCGGCTGCTCATAATCCTGCGGGTCCGCATCGCGCCGCTCCAACTTCCGCTCCGACTCTGCCTTCTGAAGTGCTTCGTATATGCGGCTCATCGATCTCGCCTTCCTGGTATCTCTCCCTCAAACGCTGTCATATAACCATCTCCCCCCGCACGTACCGGCTGCACTCCGCCACCCAGAGCAGCCGAAGACACCATAAACGGCCGCTCCTCCAGCTCAAGCTCAGCCGCCACACCCTCCACGATCTGCCCAGTCACCTGCTTCACCTGCTCCACGTAGGCCACAATCAGCGAGTGCTCACAGATCAAATTAATAATGCGCGGAATCCCCCGGCTATACCGGTGCACCAGGTCCAGAGCCTCTTGCGAAAAGATCTGCCAGCTCGCCCCCGCGATTCTCAACCGCTCCGCAACATAGGCATGCGTCTGGGTCTCGGTCAGCGCCTGCGTCCTGCACCACAGCGAAACCCTCTGCCGCAACTGCCGCACACTCGGATGACGTAGCTTCTCATCCAGCTCCGGCTGCCCCGACAACACAATCTGCAACAGCTTCTCCGAAGACGTCTCCAGGTTAGTCAGCAGCCGAATCTCCTCCAGCAGCTCCCACGAGAGATTCTGCGCCTCGTCCACCACCACCACGCACGTCTCTTCCACGCGGAAGCGCTCAATCAACCATCTGTTCAACTGCAGCAGCATCCCCGACTTGGTCCTCGTCGCCGGTACCAGCCCAAAGTCCGTCAACACGAACTCCAGAAAATCCAACACGTCCAACCGCGGATTGAAGACAAACGCCGTCGAGACCCTCCGATTGCTGAAGGAGCTCAACGCACGGCGCAGCAGCGTCGTCTTACCCGTCCCCACCTCGCCCGTCAGCACGGTAAAGCCCTTCCGCGCCGAGATGCCATACTCCAGGCACGCCAGCGCCTCGCGCGTATGCGGCATCATGTAGAGGAACCGTGGGTCCGGACTAGTTCCAAACGGACTGTTCTGCAACTTGAAGAAGCTGTTATACATCTCAACCACCCGCGTTCATCAGCGGCTTGGTACCCGCTGTTAGCTCTCGATCGCGCCGTCCAAACCATCTCCGCCTGGTCTCCGACGACTCACCCTCTCCACTCAGCCCAATCACGCCAAGCGTAGGCAACTTGGTAAACGCCCATATATCGCGCTCATTCCGCACCGCCGTATCCAGATACTCCAGCACGGCCACGATCGCCAGACCCAGCAGCAGACCCAAACCAAGGCCTCCCCCAATAAACGCCATGCGGTTCGGGAACGACGGCGCCTCCGGCAGATTCGGTTCATCCATCACCCGGAACTGCTCTCCCTGCTGACGCTTCTCGAGATCGGTCGCCATCTTGGACTGGTTCATCTTCCCCAGCAGCTCATCGTAGAACGCCTGCGCGGTCTGGTTATCCCGCGTAATACTCTTGTACTCCTCTTCCACCGCGGGGCTCGACGCCACTCGATCCTGGTACATCCTCAACTGCGCCTGAACCCCAGCCTGGTCGCGCTTCTTCTGCGCAATACCCTGGTCCATCGCCCGAAGCTGTGCCCGAAGCTGCTGTATCGCCGGCGAATCCGTCGCCTTCGGTGTCGAGACCGGCGCCGTAACCGAAGCCGCCGTAGCAGGAGCCTTCGCCATCTCCGCCCGCAGCTCCTTGATCTTCCGCCGTACCGTCACCACATCTGGATAGTCCTCGGTGTACCGCGCCGTAAGATCGGCCTCTTCGGCCAGTAGCTGCTGCAACTCAACCTGCTCCGCCGCCGGTCCCACTCCACCGCCGCCCTTCTCCGTCGTCATCCCCGGCTGGCTCAGCTGCAGCGTCAGGATCGACTCCGCATAACTCTTCTCCTGCTCCATCCGTGCCAGCGCCTGCGTCGCCGCATCCAGCTGCGTATTCAACGTCGTCAGCATGTTGATATTCGACGTCTCCGCTCCCGGCAGCTTACCCATATATTGCTGTTGAAACTTGGCCAGCCTCGCGTCCTGCTCATCCAGCTTGGCCTTGGCATCCGCCAGTTGCGCCTTCAGAAAGTCCGTCGTTCCCGCCGCCGATGCCTGCCGATCACGCAACTCCTCGTTCGTAAACAGCGACTGAATCTCGCCGCACACTAGCTGCGCCGTACGCGCGTCATTCGCCTTGAACGAGATAAAGAAGCCCGGCAGCCCCGAGGTACGCGCAATGTCGGACTGGATCGGCGTAATCCCGATATTCTTCCTCGTCTGTTCGATGCGGTCGTCCATCGACGCCTTGCCGTTCGCAAAGAGATTGAAGCGCTCAATGATCGGCTGCAGGCGCGACCGGCTCAGAATCTGTTCCCGCATCGAAGCCAGCCGTCCCGTCAGATCCTCCGTCACCACGGGCTTCACATACGTATCCGGCACCTTCTGTTGCTCCACCAGCACCAGAGTCTGCGACACGTACTGCGGCTGCACCAGGAACGTGATGCCGTATCCGATCAGAGGAAAGATGATCGCGGGAATAGCGATAATCCACCACTTCCGCTTAACAATGGTGACGTAATCTTGAACCGTCAAAGCGCGATGACCCAACATACTGACTCCTTAAAACTGACCTAGCTGCGTCGACTGCGGCGTATAGGAGATTCCAATGCCGAACGTCTGTCCGACACCGTTGAATGCATTCTGGCCCGCAAGCGACTGGCTGAAGGACTGCTGTTGTGCCGTATAACTGGCGTATGCCGAGAAGCGGCGGCTCAACATCCGCGTCACCTGCAAGCCCCCGAAGAACGTCGAGATCGAACCCGTCGGATAGTTGACCGCCTGGATCAGCTGCAACCCATCCGTATGGCTGTAGCCCGTCGAAGCCGAGCCCAGCCACTCCTGCGTAAACGAGTGGCTCGCCGAAAGATAAATATTGTCCGACACCGCCCCAGGCTGCACTCCGGAGCCGGCGTTCACTCCGTGGTTATAGCCCAGCGCAAAGTTCCCGTACTTTCGCGTATAGGTCAAATTAGCGGTCCCCGAAAAGATCACGCTGCTTTGAAGCGTCGAACCCGCGATCCACGCCGGCCCAGCCGACACCGACGCGCTCAACGATCTGCTCAGCGAGCGCTGGAACGTTGCGTTCACCCCATACGAATGAAAGTCGCCAAGGACGCCACCATATGTATAAGACGAGTACACCCCGTTCGCGCCCACAGAGTCCCGAGCGTCGAGACGATGATTAACTCCCACCTCGCCCGATACCTGCGTGCTGTCGATTCCGCCATTGTCATCGAGGAAGTGAAGCACGCCCCAGCTTCCATTGGCCGAGAGCGACGTTGCGCCCGTAAGCTGACGCGAAGCGCCTCCGGACAGCGAGTTGCCGATCCGCGACCCAGTGTTCGTCAACACCCCCCCCGCCGGACCGATCGATGGACCCGAGACCGGGAAAGATCCGATATCACCCACTCCAGCCACACCCGACAGTCCCGTCGTCGGCGACTCCGGCAGATAGCTCAGAGAGTCCGAGACGTTCAACATCCAGCGTCCCGCCAAAATCGTCTGCGACAACACAATGTCCTGAAAGGTCGTCGCACCCTGCTGCCCCGGACTCGAGCTGTCCGGAAAGTACACGCCCCCGGCATACAGCATGCTGAACGGAAACCGCTCGCTGGTCGAAGAGTATCCGACGTTGCCCGAGAAACCAGTCGAGGTGTACCAGCTCGAGCCGCTGCCGCCATAAAAACCCTCCTGCACCGTCTCGAACGCACTGAGGGAGTAGTGCAGCGTTCCAGCGAACGACGGCAGGTTCGGGCTCCACGACGGCAGCGGCGCAGCCACGCCCGCAGGCAAAGCCTGGCCGTACGACATCGAGCTCGCCACTCCGACCGCCATCGCTACCGCGCCCAGTCTCTTCATTAGCTTCATGACTCTCATTGTTCTCAGCGTTCTCATCATGGAATGACAATCGTATCGCCAGGAATGAGTGTGAGGTCGAGCTGTTTGCTGTCACCCTTCATCGCTGCCTTGTAGTTGAACGGAATCTTCTGCTGCTTGCCTGGTGTCCCGCGAAGGATGTAGATCTTCTTCTGACTCGCATACGGCGTAGGACCGCCCGCTGCCGCAATCGCCTGCAACGGCGTCATGCCCGGAGTCAGCATCACCGGCCCGACGTGCGCGATCTCTCCAACCAGGAAGATCCGCTGGCTGTTGACCCCAAGCACCACGACCGACACCACCGGATCCTGGATGTACTTCTTCAGCCGCTTGGCGATATCCGCGCTCAGCGTCATCGGCGTCGAACCCGCGGCCGGCATGTCTCCCACCAGCACCAGCGAGATCATTCCGTCCGGACGCACCGGAATCGTACCCGAGAGCGTAGGCTCCTTCCACACCGTCACCTGCAGTGAATCCTCTGCGCCGATCACATACCGCTCCGGATCGACCGGACCTCCGGTACTCTTCTGCGTCTGTCCGCCAACTGCCACCCCACTGGGCGCCGCCTGCGTCTCAACCGGAGCAGGCGCTGCCGCTACGGGCGCCGGGCTCACAGCCCCTGTACCAGGGGCCGTCGCAGGCGCCGCTTGCGGACTCTGTGCAGATCCCGCAACCGGCACCGCCAGCAGAACCCCGCCCAACATCAACCAAAACCGTCTCATGCATCCTGCTTTCTGCTGCTTGGGATCGTTCCGTCCGATCGCAACGTATCCCGTTTCAAATTAAACCCGGCTTATCCAAAATCTTCGTAGTCTCTGTTATGCGGTCTCAGCGCAACTCGTGCTGCTGCTCGAATTACAGTAAATCTAATCTCGGCATCGCAACTTCAGAAATAGACTGTAGTACAGAAACTGATGAAGGAACAATCTCACTTACTGCACTTCGTGTGCCAAACTCGCACATACGAATCTCGTCTGTGAAAACCCCGGAACCCTCACCCTCAACTCCAAACCTGTCAGCGTCGTCTCGCCAAACGCTTATTTGTATGCAGACTAGCAGCCAATGTGGGAAATCTTTTTCCTATGTGTGGTATTTTGCCTACCACTTTCGTACACTACCGCCCTGCAAACGGAGCATAGCGGGACAAACTCCATACGGTACGCTAATTGCATGTCTCTTTGCATGTCGTTCCACCGTGAAGTATAACGTCATAAAATGATTACAAACAGCACTGAAATCGAACCCCGTACCACCGCCTCCCCGGCGAATGCGGGGACGAATCCACACGGTGCCATCCCCCGCGACTGGTCCTTCTGGGCTCCCTTCGCGTTGATTGTCGTCATGCTGGCGGTCCTCTACTCCAAGGTCGCCGTCAAACTCGTATACGACTGGTACACGATTCCGGATTACTCGCACGGCTTCCTCGTGCCCTTCTTCGCCATATTCCTGCTTTGGGACAAGCGAACGATTCTGAGCCGTATCCCTATCAAACAGACGTGGGCCGGACTCCCGCTCGTCCTCTTCGGAGTCGCCGTCCTCATCCTCGGCGTCTACGGCGTCGACCTCTTCACCGCGCGCCTCTCCTTCGTCTTCCTCCTCGCCGGCCTCATCTGGACCCTCTTCGGCCCCGCCATGCTGCGCGAGCTGCGGTTCCCCCTCCTGGTCCTCGTCCTCGCCATCCCCTTCCCTACCATCATCTTTAATCAGATCACCTTCCCCCTCCAGCTCATGGCCTCGAGCATCGCCAGCAGCATCCTGCCCATGCTCGGCGTCCCCACCCTCCACGAGGGCAACATCATTCAGCTCCCCATCATGAAGCTCGAAGTAGCCGAGGCCTGTAGCGGCATCCGCTCCCTCATGAGCCTCTTCACCCTCGCCATCTTCTACGGATACTTCCTCGAACGCACCACCACCCGCCGCGTCCTCCTCGCCCTCGCCAGCATCCCCATCGCCGTCGCCGCCAACGTCGCCCGCATCGTCGGCACCGGCCTCTGCGTTCAGTACTGGGACCCCGACAAGGCCGTCGGCTTCTTCCACGAGTTCTCCGGCTGGGTCATGTTCGTCATCTCCCTTGGCCTCCTCTATCTCGTCCATCGCGCCATGCGGCTCATCTCCCCCGCAAAGGAGCCAGCCCTATGAAGTCCCCCCGTTTCTGGACCATCATCGTCATCCTCACCTTCACCCTCTTCGTCCTCCAAAGCCGCGGCGACGCCGACCACGTTCCCCCCAGCGAGCCCCTCCGTCTGATGCCCACCACCATCGCCAACCTCACCTCCGTGGACATTCCCCTCACCGACGACACCCTCTCCGTCCTCGGCAACGGCGACTTCCTCAATCGCGTCTACACCAGCCGCCCCAGCCTCTCCACCCCAACCTCCCTCACCCAAGCACCTGCGGTTCCGCTAACCCCGCCCGTCAGCCTCTTCATCGGCTACTTCGCCACCCAGCGCACTGGCCAGACCATGCACTCCCCGCAGAACTGCCTTCCCGGCGCCGGCTGGACCTTCGACTGGAAGAAGTACGTTAGCCTGCAGGACGTCAACAACAAAAACTATCGCGTCGGCGAGTACCTCATCAGCAACGGAGACAAAAAACAGTTCGTCATCTACTGGTACCAGGCCCACGGCCGCAGCGTCCCCAACGAGTACGCCGCCAAGGCCTACATGGTCACCGACGCCATCCGCATGAACCGCACCGACGGCGCCCTGGTCCGCGTCATCACCGAGGTCATGCCCAACGAATCCCTCGAGACCGCCGAGGCCCGAGCCACCCACTTCACCCAGGAGATGGCCCCCAATCTACCCCGTTTCATTCCGAACTAGCACTCTGGCCTTGCATCTTCTCCATCGATCAGGGCAAAGTAGCACGTTGAAGTTTAGAAACATTACGGCAGTCAGAACCCACACCGCTGCCCCAGAGTTCGAACCTTAGAGGAAAATCCGCAATGAGAATCTCAACGCCCCGAGCCGCACTTCGAGTCTCCGCAGTCATCGCCATCTCGCTCTCCCTCGGCTTCACCACCGGCTGCCATCGCGATCCCAACAAGCTCAAGCAGCGCTATCTCGAGAGCGGCAAGCGCTACTTCGACCAGGGCAAGTACAAAGAGGCGACCATCCAGTTCTCCAACGCCCTCAAGGTCGACCACAACTTCGGCGACGCCCACTATGAGCTCTCCCGCGCCTATCTCAAGGAGGGCTCCTTCATGCCCGCCTACGCCGAGCTCCTCCGCACCGTCGACCTCCAGCCCACCAACCTGAAGGCGCGCATCGACCTCGGCAATATCCTCATCGCCGGCAAGCAGATTCCCCGCGCCACCGAACAGGCCAACGCCGTACTCGCCGCCGATCCCAACAACGCCGACGCTCACGCCCTGCTCGCCAGCATCGCCATCGCCAAGAACGATCAGCCCGAGGCCCTCGCCCAGATCAAGCAGGCCCTCGCCATCGATCCCAACCGCGCCAGCTACCACGTCACCCTCGGCCTCCTCCAGGCCAACGACCCCTCCACCTCCGACGCCGGCGTCGATCAGCTCCGCAAAGCCGTCTCCCTCGACGGCAAGGACGCGACAGCCCACCTCATGCTCGCCTCCATCCTGCGCCGCAAGGGCGATCTCCCCGGCGCCGTCGTCGAAGCCAAAGCCGCCATCGCCGCCGACCCCAAAGACATCGGCGCCCGCGCAGCCCTCGCCGAGCTCTACATGAGCCAGAACGACAACGCCAACGCCGAAGCCACCCTCCGCCAAGCCAGCGAAGACCTCTCCGACAGCGAAAACGGCGCAGGCATGCTCGCCAGCTTCTACATCCGCACCAAGCAGCTCGACCGCGGCGAAGCCGCCTATGCCGACCTCGTCGCCAAACATCCCAAGAGCGCCCCGCTCAAGATCGCCTACGTCCGCCTTCTCATCCTTAATAAGGACCTGCCCAAAGCCCGCACCGTCGGAGCCGAGCTAGCCAAGTCCGACAGCTCCATCCCCGAAGTCGCCGTCCTCAACGCCATGCTCATGCTCAACGACGGCAAGGTCGGTCCCGCCTTCGACACCCTCCAGAAGGCCGCGAAGTCCAGCCCCGAAAATCTCCTCGTTCACATCTGGCTCGGACGCGCCGCCCAGGCCAAGGGAGACATGCAGACCGCCACGGAGAACTTCCGCGAAGCAGTCCGCATCAACCCCAAGAGCATCGAGGCGCAGACCGGCCTCGCCGACATGGCCATCGCCGGACGCGACTACACCACCCTCACCCAGGTCGCCAACGCCACCATGGCCATCAACCCTGCCATGGCCATGCCCTATCTCTGGCGCGGTATGGCAGAGGCCACCCAGAAGGACTACGACAAGGCCGACGCCGACTTCCGTCAGGCCATGAAGCTCGAGCCCACCAACTACGCCCCCTACCTCGAACTCGCGCAGCTTCGCATGAGCCAGCAGAAGCTCCCCGAGGCCAGCTCCCTCCTCGAGCAGTCTCTCCAGTACAACCCCAACTCCGCTCGCTCCCTCCGCCTGCTCGCCGCCATCCTCATCTCGCAGAAGCAGGCGCCGAAGGCAGTCACCCGCGTTCAGGAGCAAATCGCCAAGTCGCCCCAGAACGCCGACATGTACTCCCTGCTCGCCGAGCTACAGCTAGGCACCGGCGACCCCAAAGGCGCACTCGCCACCTCCGAGAAGGCCATGCAGCTCAACCCCAACGACACCGCCGCCGTCGTCACCTACACCCGCGCCGAAGTCACCGCAGGCGATCCCGCCAAGGCCCTCGCCAAGTGGCAGCAGTGGACCACCGATCACCCCACCGACGTCCAGGGACTGACCATGCTCGGCTCTATGCAGGAGTCGCAGGGTGACCGCCAGGGCGCCATCGCAAGCTACAAAAAGGTCCTCGCCGTCCAGCCCGAGCAGCCCATCGCCGCCAACAACCTCGCCATGCTCATGGTCGAGACCAACCAGAACCTCGACGTCGCCCTCTCCTACGCGCAGATCGCCCGCCGCGTCCTTCCCAACTCCCCCGACACCGCCGACACCCTCGCCTGGGTCTACTACCAGAAGGGCAGCTACCCCTCCGCCCTCGACCTCCTGCAGGACGCCGCCAAGCAGTCTCCCAACAGCGCCAACATCCAATATCACCTCGGCATGACCTACTCCAAGATGGCCAACAACGCCGACGCTGTAACCCACCTCAAAAAGGCCACCGAACTAGCCCCCAACTCCCAAACCGCAAAAGACGCCGCCAAAGAGCTAAGCACCCTCAGCTAACCACCACCCACCCCACCACCGACCACCGCACCAAAGCCCGCCACCAAAAAGAACAGGCAACCGCCCCAAGCGGTTGCCTGTTCTTTTTGCCACCCCCATACGAATACGCGGTCGCCGCCATTGTCGCTGCCGTTGTTTGCCCTTTTGGTTGTCATCGCCGTAGGGGATCTGCGGTTGCAGTTGCCTGTTCCATTGGTTTGTCATCCCGCAGGGATCTGCTGTTGCAATTGCTGTTGCATTATCGTGCGTTGTCGTTGCGGTTGTTTGCCCTTTTGATTTGTCATCCCGTAGGGATCTGCTGTTGCACTTGTCGCTGCTGTTGCTCTTGTCTTTGCCCTTGCAGCTGCAGTTGAGGTAAAGCGAGGCTTCAGCCTCGCGTCTAAAACCCACCACAAGCTCCCTCCACTCTGCCGAAGGCCGGAGCGAAAGGCGAAGCCGAAGCGACTAAATATTGCCGTTGCTTTTGCCTGTTCTCCTCAACCCGCCAAAACCCTGTCAAGCCCCAAACCCACCAAAGCCCGCGCCAATCGCGGAGATTCGCCTTGCGCACGAGTTACCTTCCACCCGCTAGAATAGAAATAGAGAACAAAAAGCCCCGGCAAACGCCGGGGCTTTCCCATTAACCACCTAACCCATTTAGAAAGAAATATTTACCCGCAACCCATTTGCTATGAATATTTTACAAGAGCCAAAAAACGCAACCCAAACAATCGAAACAACTTAGCCACACCCACCCCCCAGGGGTGGGGTACCCCTTAACCCCGCTCCGTCCGGTTCCACCGAGCATGTCTCAGATGCAACAACGCCCCAAGATGCTGAAAGGATATCCACCCCACATAAAGAAACACCCCACCGATCATACGTCCCATCCCCGCCTCCCTCCGATTCGTAGAGAGAATGGCAAGCACATAAAGGCCCTGCATTAGCACCGCAACCCCAAACAGAACCACCCACACAAACGGCACATGATGCCAAGCCACCAACACGAGCAAAGCCGACACCACCGTAAGCAGAAAGAGAGGAATACGACTTAGCGTAAGCAGAAACACACAAGCCTCCAGGCTCCTCCAGTCACGCCTGCGGAAGCCCTGCACAAACAGCCCCGGCAGCCGATTGGCGATCAGCGCATACGTCCCACCCGCCCACCGCTGCCTCTGTCCGCTCGCATGTTTCACCTGCCCGGTCATCACCGCAGAGACACTCGCGTCCTCGATAAAATGAACTGCCTCACCCTGCCGAGCCAGGTCGAGGCCATACTCCAGGTCCTCGCAGATCGAGTCCGCACGCCACGGAACCTGCCGCAACAGCTTCGTGCTCAAACAAAAACCAGTCCCCTGCAGCCCCTGGTACAGCCGGAACCGCGACCGTGGCCTGGTCACGTACGCGTCCACCGCCAGCTTCGCAGCCCTGCTGATCAGCCGAAGCCACGGAGGAGTGTCCGCCGGAAACTCAAAGTTGTACCGCACCTGCAACGCATCGTAGCCTCGACCAATCTCCCGGTCCAAAGCCGACAGCAGATTCGGGCTCGCAACCGTATCCGCGTCGATCACCACCAGCGCGTCATAACTCATCGTCTCCGCCCGCCGAAACGCCCAGGCAAGCGCATGTCCCTTGCCCAGCAGCGTCGGGTCGCTTCTCTCCCAAACCTCGCAACCCTCCGCAGCCGCAACCTGCGCAGTGTTGTCCGAACAGTTGTCCGCGATGAATACCATATGTACCTGGTCCGCCGGATAGTCCAGCCCCTTCAGGCTGCGCGCCGTCGGCCGTAGGTACTCGCCCTCATCATGTGCCGGGACGAAGACGATAAACCGAGTCTTCCCAGCGCCCAAACCTGCAACCGCAGGCTTACCAATCTCACCAGACTCCGCCCAGCCAAGAACCGCGAAGAGAAGAACATAAGCAGAGAGCAGCAGAACGCAGAAGATACAAAGGATGACACAGAAGATAAGCACAGCCGCCATAGATACCTGAACTGAAGAGACCAAAACTCCGAACCAACGGAGAGATGTTTGACCGACCCACTACCGAAGCTCTCGCCGGCCGGGATCAAAGAGCATCACGGTCAAAGTTGGAGTAAAAGCCGAAAAGAAGATGGAGAGACAAACAACTGCCGAGAGTCTGCGCTAAGAATAGCGACAGAGATCGCTTTACACAAGATAAACAGAACACGCATCGACGCATCCTCAAGCACTATCGAACGCCTCTCACCCCGCTGCCCTGCCAAGTACCCTCGCATACGCGCCGGTGACCTGATCCATCATCGCTTCGATGGTGAACTTCTCCGCCACTAGCGCCTTCCCAGCCTCGCCCATCGCCTTCGCCCTCACCGGATCTTCCAGCAGCCGAGCAATCACAACCGCCATCGCCGCTGGATCCTCCGAAGGCACCACAAACCCACTCACCCCATCCTCCACAGCCTCCGCGTTCCCTCCAACATTGGTGGCCACTACCGGCAGAGACAACGCCATCGCCTCGACGATCGCATTCGAAAAACCCTCGCTCCGCGAAGGCAGAACGAAGATGTCAGCCGAAGACAGAAACTCTCGAAGGTCGGTAACGCCTCCCATAAAGTGGACGTGATCGACCAGATTCAGCTCACGAACCAGTGCCTGTAACTCGGCAAAGTAATCAGGCTCCAACACCTCCCCGGCGATCCGGAAAGACACCTCCGGAGAGTGCGTCACAACCACCGCCGCAGCCCGGATCAAAACATCATGCCCCTTCACCCGGCGAACGTTCCCCACCGTCGAAATCACAAAACCACCCGGAGCCTTGCCAGCCTTGGGAACAGCCTTCCAGGCCGCAAGATCGAGCCCGTTATAAATCGTCAAAACTCGCTCCGGATCGATTCCATCTACCTCAATGCAATGCCTCCGAACCTGTTCCGAGACCGCAAACACCGCGTCTGGAACATCCGAAAGCAGACGATAAGCCACTGCATGTTTGCCACTCCGCAGGATTCCCATATCTCTGCGACTCCAGATAAGCTTCGCCTTGGACATCATCTTGGTCACAGCGCCAGCCCAAAGATCCGAGCTCTCAAAGAACGTCTGTACGATCCGGATCTGCTGCCGCTCGAGAAAGCCCCTCATTTGGAACGCAGCTCGAAGCGCTCGAAGATCATACGTCTTAGACAAAGTAAGAACATAGACCGGACACGGAGACATCTTGAGCGCAGAACTCTCCATATTGACCGAGAAGGTCAGAATGGAGACGCGATAGCCATACTTCGGCAGCAAGGCCGCAAGCCTCAGAGCAACCCGCTCTCCTCCGCCAAGTGTTACCGCAATCTGATCAAGAACGAGCAGAATATGCGGCAACCTAATATTCGTCGCGTTCTCGTCACCCCGCAAACCAGGCGCTACCAACCGAATCATATCCACTCAGGAAACCCTGCCATCGCGCCTCATCGAACCGGAAGAACCACCCACAAACCACTCAACGATATGCCATATACGGATTCGTTACGACGGACCGGTCGTTGATAACAACCGCCCCCTCTTCCAAAGGCTTAGCGAATCCAACGACCCGCACCGCAGCCGCGGTCAGCACCCAAAGAAGCCCAATGATCTCAGGGTAGTTCCACCGATCGCCAAAGATATTGGAAATAACACAGGCGCTCACAGCAAGAAAGAGTCCCAGTCCCAACCCTCGATAAAGCGGATCTTCCGTATGCTTGAAAGCACGATAGGCCGCAGCAAGCATCTGTTGGAGTAAGGCAAGCACTAATGCCATGCCTATGATTCCAGTCTCCACCATGACCTTCACATACCAGTTATGAGTGTCTTTCAGGCCATCAACGTGGTTTCCATACTGATATGTCCCATAGCCAGTACCAAAGAGTGGGTTATGCAGCATGCTCGTCTTAGCCTCTTCCCATAGTTGGATACGACTGGCCGCCGAAGCTTCAAGATTCCCGTTCGAACTCTCCGTCATCGTCACACGTTCGGTGACAGCTACCGGAAGAATCGCCTGCCACGTAAACATGAACGCTAATACCGCCAGCAGGAGCTTGCGATCCTTCAAAACCCCAAGCAGAAAGACGCCGACAAGCACTGCAATATAGGAACCTCTGGAGAAGGTGTACAACGTTGCCAGGATTGTCAAAGCTACCAATCCATAGCAAAGCAGCTTCGCCTTCTTCTTCACAAATTGGCCGAATCCCCAAAAGAATAGGGCAAATTGAGCTAAGAACGCAGCCAGGCCATTCGCGCCGGCCCAGCCAAGCGGACCCGCATCACGCTTGCTCTCATCAAAATGAGAGAAGTTTCTGGACATGCTCTCCGTCAAGGCGCTCCTGTCGATTACCAGGAGTGTTATAGCAGTGATAATCACCACGATTTTCACGGCCTTTCGGTCTTCAATGACCAGATTCGCGGCCACAAAGATCAACGGAATAAGCGTGTAGTCCTTCCACATGATGAAATTTGCATCCGTAAACCACAGAGGAGCGGGGCCATTTCCCAATATTGTTCCTATCCACATCGATAGATAGAGATACAGAATTGAAATCAGCCAGATCGTGTTCATGCTTGACTTAGGCAGCCGCTTGCCATGAGTCAATGCTCCAACCACAATCGAAATGATCAATATGGTGAGCATATTTCCGCCCAGCGGGTAGGCGAGGAAATGATCTCGTAGACTACGATACGGCAGCAGGGGCATTAGATAATAAAGCCCCCACAGAGGCCGTCCGCCCAAGCTGATTAATATAAATACCCAGGAGGCTAAGTAGAAGACCAACGGAAGGTAATGATATATGCCTAAGCCCACGAGGGTATCTCCAAAATCATTACTCGACCTAAATCCATCCGTACTCTACTTATGTTACTCATTTAGCGCCTCCATACATCTTTCTTTCTGGCAAGAAAGTTGTAGAGGGCAATTGCGGCGGCTGCGTTGAGACTGACAAAAGTGCTCACGATCGCGATCGGCTTTAGCTTGCGCACCGAAGAATTGAGCAATCCAAATACAGCCAAAATATAAAAGATGATTTGGCTATAGAAGACCAGACGATAAAAGAGTCCATCGGCCAACGCCGAATTCACGAGCATTCCAACCATAAATAGGGGAACCATGAGCCGAACGATCTTGTGACTCAAAAAACGGAACAAGATAGGATTCGTCGGCGAAAACAACCAGGGCGCAATAGACAGCAGTTGATAATTTCCGGTCAGGGTACGAACTTTGCGTGAGAACTCTTTCCCTTTCTCACTGAAGATTCTGTCGCGCGCTATTGCGGACGGCTGGAAGATTACTCGTCGTCCCTTACGAACGACGTTCATTGGAACGAAAACATCGTCGAGAATCGTGCCCGAAGGAATTTCGGTATACAGGTCGCGTCGTATCGCATAAATCGCTCCGGTCACTCCGACCACAGAGCCCGATTCAGACTCAAGCTTCCGCACCATCTTTTCAATCTTCCAATAAATCCCCAATGCGTTTTCTTTAGACGTGCCATCTTCAGACTGAAGCAATAGTTCACCACTCACCGCACCTACGGTCTGGTCCGCGAAACAAGAGATCAACTCCGATATCGCATCTCGATCAACAGATTGCCTGGCGTCGAGGAAGACGAGAATCTCCCCGGATGAAGATTTAATCGATTCATTAAGCGCCCCGGCCTTCCCACGCGACTCGTCGAGAATGACCGGCGTAATCCACTCACGCTCCTCCAGTAGAATTTTTACCGTGTTGTCCGTCGAACCATCCGACGCAACAATAACCTGAGTCTTCTCTCGCGGATAATCGAGGTTTCGAAGATTCTCTAGCTTTTCAGGTAGATTCCTCTCTTCATTTCGCGCCGCAATAATGATGGATATCTCGGGAGTAATAGCTTTTCTGGCAACAGGGCGCCTTTTCAAACTCGCCACCAACCAGAGCCACAGAGCGTAACCGAAGTACGCATAAGAAATAAGGGCGAAACAAACCCAGAAAATAATCTTCATCTCTTATGTCCAAACTGTGACACACCTAAACAGCACAGCGAAAAAATCTCGCAACTCCGCTCTTCAGGATCCACCTGCCCCCAAAAATCCAAGCCGTTGTCTCGACGATTCCGCTCCAACATTCGAATCATCTTACTTCCGCAGTCCCTGTTTTACTGTTGCAGCGCATCCATATAGACGATAGACGGCCCCAGATGAGAACCCGATCGACTCGCTCCGCCCATGTGCATACAAGGCTGACCTCCGAAAAGCATACGTGACCCGCCCGCGATCAGGCAATACAACTCCGCTAACACAGAAGTGGCACCCAAACCCTCTAAATCCAGACGAATCATGGATGATTCGCTGGAGCCAACTAATCTCATAATGACTGCGTGTGCAGCAGAACGTTCTCAGTATCGATTCAAGACAGAACCTCAGTTCTCCTGACGAGACCTTTTGGGCGTCCGTAGAGTGCCAATCAGAGATTGAGGAAGAAAGCTGGCAGCGAAATAGGCTATCGCGCGTGGACTCCATACACCACAACGTACGCTCTGAAGCAGGCTATTACGACATTCCGGCATGCGCCCGTTGCTAAAGTAATAATATCCCCGCACAAAATGCATACCTCCTAGCCTTTTTACAATCGTACGGCGTTGCGCATCAGTCAAATTCGGTAACGAAAGTGCCTTTTGGAAGAACTTAACGTTATATTCCGAACGCAGGCTATCGTTCGACGTCATATTTACAGCGCCCTGACGCCTGTGGGTTAGAGGCTTACGAACCAGCCCGACCTTCCATCGTTGGCACATTCGAACCCAAAGATCCATATCTTCATGCGACCGCATAGACTCATCGAACATACCAGCCTGCTCAAAATATGTGCGGCGCAAAAGAACTGTAGACGGAAGGATGAAACCGCTCTGGAAAAGCTGATCGAAGACATAACCTTCCGTGGCTAATGGCCGACTCGACAGAAACGATTTGATAACTTCACCGCTGTCATGAACTACTTCCAAATCGCTGTAAACCAGACACATGTCAGGATCGCCATCAAGTACAGGAACCTGCTCTGATAATTTGTTAGGCTCCCACCAATCATCTGCATCTAGCAGAGCGATATACTCCCCCGAAGAAGCTTCGATTGCGCGGTTGCGAGCAGCGGGCAGGCCACCATTCTCCTGCCGTATGTACCGAACTTTTCCTTCATACTGGCTCATCACCGCCGGAGTATCGTCGGTAGAACCATCGTCCAGGACAATGACCTCGAGGTCGCTATACGTCTGACCCAAAGCACTCTCAACTGCCTGTGCCACGTAATGTGCGCAATTATAGGTTGGAATGATCACTGATACTTTGGGCATTGATTGATTATTTTACGATGAGGTCGAGCACCGCGCCAGAACTCCTTTCATCGGGCCGCGCTCAATCGCTGCTATCATCTATCGTTAGTACCCTCTGACCCGTGCCCAGTGCTAAACGTTTTGCATTCAACGCTGTAATGAATTGGATCGCCATGGCTGTCGGCATGGTCGTCCCATTCTTCCTGATGCCATATGTCGTGCGGACACTCGGACCCGCGGCGTATGGAGTCTGGATTCTCGCCGTCTCCACAGTCGCCTACCTCAACCTGCTCGACCTCGGCTTGCGCAGCGCGATCGTTCGATTCGTATCCAAAGCAGCCGCCCAGGGTCATAGCGCCGAAGCTCGAGACGCAATCGCAGCCGCCCTGTGGTTTCGCCTGCTGATCGCGTGTGTCTCCGCCGTCGCCAGCATCGCATTGGCTCTAGCCTTTCCACATCTCTTCAAAATCCCAGCCACCTTGCAGCGCTCAGCTCAGATCACCGTCCTCATGTGCGCCCTCGGCGTTGCTGTCACATTAGTCTCCGGAGTATTCGGGGCAGTATTGGCCGCAATCAATCGCTTCGATGTTCTAAGTTCGATAACCGTCATGCAGACACTGGCAAGGGCGACCGGCGTCATCCTGATCCTTCGAAGCGGCGGCGGCCTTATATCACTCGCATGTTGGGAACTCGCCGTCGTCTCCTTATCAGGCGTGGTCACCTGTGGAACAGCTCTGAAGATCTTTCCCGACTCCAGGATTCGATTAGGGCGACCCAACGTCGCAACGCTGAAGTCGATGTGGTCCTACAGCTCCGCGATGTTTCTTATCATGATCGCTGGTCAAATCATCTTCAGCACGGACAACTTGGTGATCGGATCGTTTCTGTCAGTCGGCCTGGTCTCGTTCTACTCTTTCGGCGGCAGCCTCACCGTATATTCGTCTCAAGTCGTTACAGCGCTATCGACAACATTCATCCCTCTCGCGAGCGGAATGGAAGCTTCGGGCAGGACGGAAGATCTAAAAAAACTTCTGCTGAGAGGAACACAAGCTACCTTGGGACTTGTTCTTCCCATCGGCATAACGCTGCTGTTCCGCGGGAAAACATTCATCGGCCTCTGGGTGGGAAAGCAATATAGCGAGATCTCAGGAACAGTCCTTCAGATCCTGCTCATCAGCCTGTTCTTCACCATCGCCAACAACACCGCCGGAAACATAACGTTCGCTACCGGAAAACATAAGGCGGTTGCAAAGGTTGCAATGATCGAGGCAGCACTGAATTTGGGCCTCAGCATCTTCCTGGTGAAAACGGTAGGGATCTACGGTGTTGCATGGGGAACTTCGATCTCGATGGCACTCATTCATATCATCTTTTGGCCCGCATATGTACAAAAGACAATAGGAGTGTCGATAAGGACCTACATCTGGGACGGCTGGCTCAAAGTCACGCTATGCTCTCTTCCATTTGCCGCCGCGTCCTTAGCAGTCGATAGATACGTGCATGCCAGTTCCATGCTGTCTTTTTTTCTCCAGATTTTTGTGACTCTCCCCATATATTTCATTTGCGTGGCATCCATCTTTCGAACCGAAGCTATGAACGTATTTCATAGATGGCAGGTATCCAGAGCCGTAAAAACAGAGGCCGCACTCTAGCTCACTCTGCTGGAGACACGAGCCCTGATAAAGACCATCACTAGCCTCCAATAGAGCGATATGCCGTGCTCGTTCGAGCTCTTACAGCGATCCATATCAGCTTGGCCATGCGCTTCATCCATTCGCGGCAGCTGACCATGAACTCCCGCCCCCACGCCCATAATTGCACCCACCATCCCGCATCGATCATTCGATTCTGAGTGACCGAATGCTCAGCCTTCTCATCTCTTCCACGCTCTATTGCACCCATACTGGGAGGATCAGGCCGAGGATCTCCCTTGGAATCGACCCCTAATCCCGGTATGGCGACACCGGCTCCGATCGCCGGGCTTTTAGAAGTAAGACGGAAGTCCATATTGTCCAGATCAGTCTCGGCGGCGATCCGCGCCGAAGGCGCATCATGCAATCGTGGATCAGCGCACAACTCTCCCTTCTTCTGTGGGGAAGGGCATCCATTACGAAAGTTGTAATAGATGTTATGACTACGTGTGCCCCACCCTTGATTGGCAGGGAAATCTGAAGGATGGTGATTACAGTCCGAGTCTACGACCGCGCAGAAAGCAGCAGGACGGGTGCCGTCGTTGTAAAGTGGGTTGGAATATCCCATAAATATATTGTTCTGCAATGCTGTATTTGCGCTGGAGCAATCATTACCCCCGGAAGCACAGCTATATCCCAGCGCTACATCGCCATACCCAGCCATAGTGTTATTTTGTATCTTGTAATTCCCAAGCGGAGTAAATTCCAAGGCCATCCATCCGCCATTAGCTCGGCAATAATTTGCGCCTGGAACTACAGCGCTGGCTGGCTCATCTCCAACCGGAAATGCAAGCCGATGGCAGTTCTCCAAAGCAATATTATTTTGAAAGACAACATTGTCAGCCGAACCTAGCTTGTAAGTCTGCCCTATATTCCCATAACTCTGCGAGTTAGTAACGGACAAACTCTGCAAGCCGGAATGAAGCAGATCCAGTCCATCCTGATAGTTATAGCGCCAGATATCATGATCGAACGACCAGTCTCCCGTCGCGCTTGCAGTACCAAACCCGTCGCCATAACCGCCTAGCTCCGAATCCCTGCACTCGATATAAGGATAGTGGTGAACAACAGGAAACTCCTGGACGCACCCCGTAAACTCCGTAATGGAATTATTCAGAGTAAAACCACCTGCTACAGAGATGTTACCTAGACCATGCGGCCCATCGTCCATATCAATTCCAGCTTGCGGCATACCTCGGATGTGGATATAGTCACCCACCACCCCGGCCCCTGTAGCTCCGTAGATCCCTGTTGAAGACAATCCATCGATAAGTAGATCGGTGTACTTTGTGCTGGCCGTCAATGCCGACTGTATAACTCCGATCAACCCCTGATTGCTTGTCGGACCACACTTGTTCTTGTAGTTTCCGCTGTAAGCGCAGGCACCTTGATCCGTAATCTCAAAGCAGGCCACATCGACAAACTGTGAGTCCCTCACATTGATGCCGTTCTTTGCCGCCCACGAGACGTTCAACTGTGTCTTGGCTGAGTCGGAGTGGCAGCTACCGTAGTTCTCGCCAAGAATTTTGGTATGCTGCGACGCTGTGCCGGAAGGAATCGTCGGCATATAGCAGTCAGGATTGCCGCAGTTGACGGGAACGATGGCGGTCCCACCATACGCTTTACTTTGTTGATCCAGCCCTAGGTTGTAACCGCCACTCTTCTGGCGAACGATAACCGTGTCTCCAGGGCCAATCATCCACTGCTCGTGGTTTGGCGACACGCGATCGGCCCACAGATCCCGAAGGCCCCCTACCGCGCACGGCCGGTTAACGCCTGTGCCGGGATAGTCAGCGTCATGTTTTCCGTCGCACTGACCCTTTGGAGTCTGCCGGCCATTTACATAAGGCGATCCGCCCCCAGGTCGCACATACCAAGTCTGCGAAGTCGGCGCCTGGTTAACCACCTCGAAGGAGAAGGAGTTTCCTGTACCGCCGCCATGCCCATATCGCCCATTGCCAGCAAGCTCACAGGTCATCGCAACACTGCCCGGAGAGATCGCTGTCGCCAAACCATAACGAGAGATCGTCGCTACTTGCTTATTCGAGCTGCTCCAGTTACAGGCCTCTTGAAACGGATTTCCGCCACCCGAGTTGTTAGCCGTGAACCCTACTCCAATTGCCACCGTCGATCCCACAACGACCCTCATGGGCAGCAGTGCATCAGTCTGTATATCTTTATAAAATCCTGGGTCCGGCGTCATATACAGAGAAAACGTATCGGCAGCAGACTGGGCAAGCAGCGTCCCGCGATCACTCATACCCCCTGCGCGAACGATGACAATCCCCTGCGCCGTCTGCTTGCCGTCTGGAAAAATCGAGTTGTTATGCGTGTCGTAGTTGGACTTCCAGCTTGCCAGCCCCGAACTGCTGACGCTCATAGCCTCAGTCGGCGTCGACCACGTCGCTCCACCAGCAGCCGCGCAGTTATCTGTCGTAGCGTCAGAGTATGTGCAGGTCACGGTGTACTGCAGCGTCGTGCCCACTGAGATCACCGCTCCCTGGGGCGCTATCGCCACCGAGGAGACTGTCTTCGTATAGGCGAAAGAGCTGCTCAACAGAAGAATAAACAGCGCCAACCGACTCAACATCATCTCTCCGCTCATCGACCACCCTTGGTAAAAACCAGCATGCAGGAGATCATACCGCGACCAGCATGACACCTTCTCTACACCTCAAAACACCAGACCATCCGATGAGACGCTCATCGTTCTGGATAAAACTTCGAACAAAATTCTCTATGATAGACTTTGCAACGTAGATTGACAGAACATCGACCGCCCTATCGTCTCATTATGCTGAAGCTGCTAGCTTGCCTCAGCACGATTAGATGAATCCTCCGAAATATACGTCTCCAAAAGCATTGTTGCCAGTGTGAAGAGTCCTTATATGCGCGTCGCGCTATTGTCAGATAGTTTTTTGCCCCACGCCGGAGGCTCTCGTGTCTACTACTACAACCTGTTGAAACGAATCTCGGCCACCGGCGGTGAAGTTACAGTCATCACCAGCAAAGTAAACGGCTGGCAGCAGTTTGATCTCAAGGAACAGACCGGCTCTTTTCGAATCCAGCGAAGCTTCAAATCCCCCACCGATCACAGCTTCCTTCAGATACCGAAGACCGTCGGCCCGATGCTTGCCTGCATCGTATCTTCGCTCAGAAACCGGCCGGATATCATCCATTGCGGTGACCTCTATCCTCAAGGTCTTATCGGAGTTCTTTTGAAGAAGACTCTTGGTATCCCCTTCGTCGCATACTGCCACGGAGAAGATATCACCCTTATAGATCAGCGCCGGTTTCAGCCAAAGCTGCGAGACCTCATCTATCGCTCCGCCGACGCCATCATCGCAAACGGAGAGTTTGCCGTACAAAATCTCCTTCGCATCGGAATAGAAAAGAACAAAATTCACAAGATCACACCCGGCCTCGATGTCACCTCATTTCATCCCCAGCCAGCCGATAAAGCTCTGCGGCAGCACTACGGCATCGAACAAGACGAATTAGTTCTAATGACTGTGGCCCGATTAGTCTCACGCAAAGGTCACAGCCGCGTCCTCCGCGCCTTAGCCCATCTACGCCCGAACGTTCCTCCATTCAAATATGTCGTCGTCGGACGCGGTCCACTAGAGCCCGAACTGCGCGCCTTGACTGTAGAACTCAACTTGCAAGACGTAGTGAAGTTTGCCGGATTCGTCAGCGACGATCAGTTGAACGACCATTACAATCTGGCTGACATCGTCGTGATGCCTAACACCGGAGACGATGGCGACGTAGAAGGCTTTGGCATGGTATTTCTCGAAGCAAACGCGGCCGGCAAACCCGTGATTGGAGGCCGGTCCGGAGGTACAGCCGAGGCCATCATTGAACGAGTGACCGGCTATCTCGTCGACCCCACCGACGATAGCGAGTTGCGCGATGCCCTGCATTCTCTTCTCACCGACAGCGAACAACGCCGCCGCATGGGCGAAGCCGGCTTGCAGCGAGCCCAAACCGAGTTCTCATGGGACCTTCGCGCCGCCGCCGTGAAACAGATCAACTATGCCGTAGTAGCAGCCACGAAAAGATAACTATTGAGCTACCACTTTATCTGCAAGCGGCGTAATGCCCAGCTTCACAAACGGAACCGTAATGTCGTGATCCAGCGTCATCATCGGAACGACTAGGTCCTGCGCAGCCGGAGGGCCCGCATCGAGATTTTCATACAGCGATAAAGAATAGTTCGCCCATTCACGCGAGTTCCCTTCTACGGGATATTGCTTCACCAAGCGAAACTGCGGCGTCTTCAACAGATCGCGCAGCACCATCTCCACTGGGAAGTTATCCGGTGGCCGATTGGAAACAACGATGAACCGGATACCATCTTCCCGCATAAGCTTCTTTAGATCTTCCGGCGTATGAAGATACTCCTCGCTTCCCAGTTCTTCCTTGATCCGGACAGAATAGAGCGCCTTTCGCAGCAGGACAAAGCGATGTTCAGTGTCTTCATTGCGCATGAAGAAGATCAAATTCGCCGGTATCTCGGCATCCAACAAAATAACTCCGGAGTCGCCCATGCGCCTGATGTCACGAGCGACGGGCGCATATCCGCTCACATAGGGCCGATTGAAGCCCCACGCGGATCGCACCGTACTCAACACGACTCCAAACAAAAGCACGCACCCTGCAACTCGAACCCAGCCGTTGCGATTCGAAGGCATAACCAGCGGCCAAATCGCGAAGTATAGAATCGCAGGTACAAAATAGATAACGTACCGGTCCTCTTTATGCCCGATCAAAGTCATCATGACGTAAACCGAGAGTATCCAGGACAGGAAGAAGATATTGTTCTCTCTGGAGTTCCACGCAAAGCACGTAACTCCTCCTACCAGGGCAATCGCCAGCAACGGCCATCCAACCAAGCCAGGCACAGCTGCCCAATAGAAGGCTAGTTGTTGCAGGGCGCTAATATGTTTCTCAGTGAGATCACCCGCGATCGTAGACCAATGCATACTGGACAGCAATAAATAGTAGGGTCCCGTCACGCAGATAATAATCAGGAGCGACCAGATCGTACTCTTGCGCTTCAAAAGGTTCCACTGCTGAAGCCCCGTCAGACTAAAAAAACAGAAGAGTACAAGATAGACCGCATTCTGCTTCGTCAGCATAGCCAACGATACGGTGAAGGAAAACCAGTAAAGATTAAAATTATCTTTCTGTTTTAGAAAGGAGATCCAAAAGTAGCTCGCCACAATACACATAGCTGCGGATGGAATCTCCAACATCACTGTCTTTTCAAAGAGTAGAAAACAGGGAGAAAGTGCGAGCACAATCGTCGCCACGAATGCGACCCTTGCAGAATGTACTTTTTCAACCAGACGAAACCAGAACCACAGGCCGACGACAGCAAATAGAAGTACGCTCAGTCTCGCCGTCACCACCGAAGCACCCATCAGCAGGAAGACAATCCCCTCAACCGCGTAAAACACAGGAGGCCAGTGAACAACGCCGCTCAGCGCCGGATAATGAACATAGTAGATATAGGTATAAGCAAGCGGATGAAGAATGGGATGATCGCGTAGAAGATCAGCTACGTACTGTCCGGTGCAGGCATGCTGAGTCTCGTCAACGTTGTAGTTGAACTCACCCTTACCGATATTCCGCATCAATATCGGAAGGAGCAGCAGGATCGTAAGCAGCGGCCACAGCATCTTATATCCGCGCGCAAACGGTCGTGCAGAAACTGTCAGCCTCGACTGTTCATCTATCTCAACGTTTTCCATGCGCAGCGTTTTGCCGTGCCCTTTCTGTAAGACTGTTTCCATGCAGGCCGTTTGCGGCGAAGACACTCAAATTAGAACAAGTCGCCGTCCTCTGACCGAAGAGGACCTAACTGGCGCTAGAGTCAGCCCCCAATAAATGATGCAGGCGGTCACACCCGAAGACGAGCATACAGGCTAGTTCCATTCCCCATTTGCAATTTTAGAACAAGTCTCGCTTTTCACCCCATATTTACCTAGACCCGCATGCGAGCCCAGCGAAATGCACGCAGGAAGGTCGCAGCACGGCTGCTAAACTGATTGCCGGAGTGCTTGTAGAAGCTCTCCGACGGGCCGATCTCCATCTTGATAAGCTTCTTCCGAGCCAGCGCACTCGGGATAATGGAACACATCTTGAATATGTAACTCTGCTACAGGCCAACCTATGTCACCCGAGAAAACTCGCGAATCATCACCACAATCTGCTTCAAAAGAACCGCCGCCGCACCACACCAAAGTTCTTCATCTTCTCTACCACGAGCTTCGGCCAGCAAAGAGCGAGTACTCCTACGTCATCGAAACTGGGGAGTTTGAAAAGCACTCCGACCTCTTCGTTCGCGCCCGCAGCGAAGCCAGTTCCACGCTCTGGCCCGAGATCACCTTCGATGACGGCCATCTCTCCAACTTCGAGTTCGCTCTACCCATCCTGCAGTCTCGCGGTCTCCAGGCGCGCTTCTTCATTACCGTGGGGTGGACCGGACAGAAGCCCGGCTACATGGGATGGGAAGATTTGCGATCGCTTCACAAGGCCGGTCAGTTCATCGGCGCCCATGGCTGGTCACACACCCTTCTTACCCACTGCAGCAAAAAGGATCTTCAGACTGAACTCGCCACTGCGCGACTTACGCTGGAAGACAAACTGGGCACCTCGATAACAACGATGTCTCTACCCGGCGGCCGCTCGAACCCCCAGATCATCAACGCCTGCCTCGAAGCTGGTTACACCCATATCTACACCTCCACGCCAAAGTCGGAGTCATTGCCCCTGGGCTCAACCGTCGGGCGACTCAACATCCTCCGGAGCATTACGCTCGATCAGATCTCCGCCATACTGGCCGCAAACGGAACGGCCCTGCCAAAACTCCACTTCCTATCGCGCATCAAAACAGCCGCACAGTCCCTCATGGGAGACGCCTTATACGAAAAACTCTGGGCGATATCGAACCGAAAAGAAACAGACCCCATCCCCGCCGAGGCTGCCGAAAATGAAGATCCTACACATCATCAGTAGCGGGGGCATGTACGGCGCCGAAGCCGTCATCCTGAATCTATCCCGCACCCTCAACGAGACCGGCCACTCGAGCATTTTGGGAGTCTTTTCAAACTCTGCAAACTCCAACCATCAGCTACACGAAACCGCCGCCCAAGCAGGAATAGAATCCCACCTCATCCCATGCCAAGGTCAGGTCGATCATAAGGTACCCAGCCGCATACGTGACCTAGCGCGCCTCACAAAAGCCGACGTCGTCCACGCACACGGCTACAAGGCCGATATCTACACCTGGTTAGCCTTGAGCAACTCTCCTACACCACTCATATCCACCTGTCATAACTGGTTAGACACCAACTCTCTTGTTCGTCTCTATGGAGTCCTGGACCGCTTTGCCCTGCGCAACTACACCGCGGTAGTCTCGGTCTCCGACGATGTTACAAAACGGCTCATGGACTCCGGCGTCTCTGAAGACCAAATCGTCAAGATCGGGAACGGAGTAAATCTCAGGCAGTTTGAAGGCATATCTCCCTCCCTTCGAGCACAAGACGAGCCCAAACATGACCTGATCATTGGATGGATCGGCAGGCTGGCTCACGAAAAAGGCGCCGACATCTTTCTCCGCGCCGTGGCACAATACCTCGACCAACTTCAGAACGTGAAGCTGTTCATCATAGGAGAAGGCCCTGACCGCGACAAACTCGAGTCACTGGCCGATGAACTGGGTATCCATAAGCAACTGTCTTTCCTTGGCAGACGCGAGGACATGCCCTCCATCTACGCCTCACTCGACATAGCCGTCTCCTCATCCCGACAGGAAGGCCTTCCCATGGCCATCCTCGAAGGCATGGCGAGCGGCCTGCCCTGGATCGCCACAGATGTTGGCGATGTATCAACCGTCATTCGGAATGACGATACCGGTATCCTCATTCCGTCAGAGAATATAGGTCTATTATCAACAGCTCTTATCCAACTATCGCAGGATGCAAATCGACGAAAGCGTCTCGGCAGTGCCGCACGCGAACTCGTTAAGACGCGATTCTCCGCAGAGCGCATGACTGCAGATTATCTCGAGGTCTACGATCGCAGCCTTCGGCGCATATCGAAAAAAATGCACTCAACCTGATTTTTTTTGCAACATTCTCTCGCGTGCCCGAAAGCTCTTGAATCCACTCGCATAACTCCCCAGCCGTACTTCTCACTACTTCGACGAGTTATTTACATAACCATCCAGCTCCTATTCGAACCCCTCTCCCGAACCACTTTTGGCTCTGTGCTTTAGAACCATTTCACCTCGGGAAAACGCTTTGTTAACGCATGTTTTCGCCCCCATCCAACAGAGCCGTCCCATTCTTGACACGCCCCGCATGAATCGTTATTACTAGTCATGTGGGGCTATGAAATATAGTTCTGCAAATCGATTCAAATTCACTTTTTAGTACTATTGCTCTTCCAGGTCGATTCTGGAGCGCACTCTTATTGGCTCTCGGCACGACTGCGGAACTCTCCCCTCCCCTGCCTTACAACTTTCCCTCTACGTCAAATTGTCTCTAGCGATAGAGCAAACGTACGATGTTGCCCTGTTGCGCCTTCTGATCTGCCCCCTGCCATCATCCTTTGGTAACGTCGCAAGCGTCTGTCTGCGCTCGCAACAGCTATTGCTTGTGCAGTAGCAAGTTACCAATCCATCAACTTTCGCAGGCCTATCAAAAGGTCAGGGGTGACGTGCTCTTCATGATTGATGCAAAAATTTCTTCCTCCCCCGAATGGGGAAGCTCCACCGCTCCAACGTGGGATACCACCGGAACCATTGGTAATAAACCATTAATCCAAGAGTATTTCAGTAGCCGGCGACCATATAGGCCGACTCATTGTGGAGAGATGATGTTACAGCGACTGCTTCTTTTTATTCTCCTGTTAAGCAGTTCATTTGCATTTGCTAAGACAGTAACTTCTGTGGCAATCGCCCCACAGGGCGCGGTTCTCGTAGTGGGTACAACCCTGCAGTACACCGCCACCTGCAGCTACTCCGACTCGACCACCGACAACTGCGCCGCAGCCGGTGGCGCAAAATGGTCTACCCCCACGAACGCTATGACGGTCAATAGCTCGGGGCTGGCAACCTGGAGTTCCACCTACGATCCTCACAATGCAAATCTCTTCCCCAGTGGCGCGCAGACCGCCGAGGGAATGGTGTACGTCACTGCAGGCGGCTTGTCCGATCACGGAACCCTTCTCGCTCAGAGCGAAGCCGATACGTTTTATCCCTTCATCACTCCCGCTGCCAGCTTCTATCAGGATGTGCAGAGTTCCGCTCAGTTGCCCATCGACGTCGTCGTCGGTTCCACCGTGACCATCGGAATTGGGTACACGGCCAACAACACAGGCGATGGCAACCCACTTCAGATGATCTGCAACTGGACCAGCTCCAACCCTGCGGTCGCTACTGTCAGCCGCTACGGCCTCGCTACCGCAGTCTCCACCGGCACCGTGACCATCACATGCGGCGAAGCTGGAAATGGAAAATACGGAAGTACCTCCCAGTCCGGAAACTCCTTCACCTTCAATGTAGTCTCTCCCACTCCCACCTCGCGGACGTGGTATGTGCGCCCGAATGGCGGGTCGCCTTACGTCAGCTCCTCCCAGACTCCGAGTGGCCAATGCGACGGTCTGCACGATGCGGACTATTCCGGCACAGGCGTCAACCAGCCGTGCGCGGTAGGAAACATTCGCGACCTGTGGGCGGATCGTGTGTCGCCAAACCACGAGCAATGGATCATCGGCCCTGGAGATACCGTGATCGTTCGCCAGAAGACCGGCGGCTACAACATTGGGCTGGATCAGCAAAGTCCCGCATACGGTGGAAGTGCCACCGTTCCGGTCAACTGCGGCAACCCCGACTGCTATATGCCGACCATCCCCTCAGGCACAGCATCGCAGCACACCAAGATCCTCGGCGGCAACTACGGCAGCTGCCGCGCCGACACAGCCAAAACACAGCTGAACGTCTCATGGGCCTCGAAGAACGGCATCAACGTCCGTGACTCCCAGTTTGTCGATGTAGCCTGCTTCGAAATCACCGACCAGTCCGCCTGCGCCTATAACGGGAACTACACCAACGCCTGCACGAATGCCAGTAACCAGGGATTGAATGGTGTCCTTCAATCGGCCCTTACTGCCAGCACCACCTACACCGACCTCTTCATTCATGGACTCTCTGCTACGGGCATCTTCGGTGCAACCGGTGCAGGTATCGTCGGAGACTATGTCCACATCAGAGCAGTGCCTTCTGCTGGAATCAGCATGGACGATGCCCCGAACGGCATGAGCAACATCTCCGTGGCAGGCGGCTTTACTCTGAATAACTCCATCACCGAGTTCACAGGATGCGTCGAAGAATATCCTATCGTTCACAACTATCCCTACATCGAATGCCGTGACGCCGAGACCGGCGGCTACGGAGACGGCTTTGGAACGGCCAGCACTACCGGCTCATGGTCGTTCGATCACGATATCTGGCGCTACAACTTTCAGGACGGACTCGATCTGCTTCACTCCGGACTGCAGAATCTCTCCATCACCAACTCGCAGAGTTATGGAAACGACGGCCAATCGTACAAGATAGGATCGGCCGAAAACGTCATCTTTCAAAACAACCTCGCGCTCGAGAACTGCAATCGCCTCGGCCAGGTCATCGGAGACGAACCGGCAAGCGCCATCGTGCCCGGCGTAACCCTGTGCCGCGCAGACGGCGGCTGGGCGGTGATGCAGTTCTCTCCATCCGGCACTTACCTGGTGCAAAACAATTCGCTCGTCGGCTACGGCGATGTAGCCCTCGGATATAGCTGCGAAGCAGGCGGAGACAACTGCTCTGGAGCAGCCACCACGCTTCAAAACAACCTCTTCCTGGCCTACAGCGAACCGAACTACAACGGCGGCGAATCTTCCGCGATATTCTGCGCGGTCGTAGGATCGAACTGCAATCAGAATCTCTCTGAGTTTCCCGCTAACCAGGGATGGGCGACGCGCAGCAACAACCTCTACTACAACACGCGCAGCTGCCCCAACTCCCTCACGTCCGCCGAGACCTGCAACACGGAAAATCCTCTCCTCGTCTCGCAACCTGCCTCCCCCATCACAGATGAAACCGCGATGGACAACTTCAACTTCGCCCCGTCCGCCTCTAGCCCACTCATCGGCGCCGGCATCTTCCTCCAAAATCTCTTATCTGATATCGACAGTCTGGTGCGCCCCAATCCGCCTTCGATAGGAGCGATCGAATACGCTGCCGGCACCAGCACGCTTATCTCTCCTCAAGCCACCCTCACAGCCACACCCACCGCCGCGACCGCCGGACAGTCAGTCTCTCTCTCGGTATCCATTACCTCCACAAACAGCGTCGTACCCACAGGCACGGTTATCTTTTACAGCAATGGAGCCGCTCTCGATTCAGAGGTAGTCGATAAAACAGGCACAGCAACCCTATCGACCTCCACGCTCGCTACCGGCACCGATAAGTTGACCGCCGCATACTCCGGCGACTCGACGTATGCAGCCGTCTCGTCGAACGCTGTCTCGCTCGTTGTCAGTGCAGCCGCACCAACTGCAGTCAACACCACCACCTTGCTCTCCGCATCTCCCGCCACCATCACCGCCGGACAGTCCACCACCTTCACCGCGACCGTCGCCGCAACCTCCGGCACACCCACCGGCACCGTCTCCTTCCTCAGCAACGGAACCGCGATCGGCTCCGGAACCATAACCTCCGGCGTCGCCACCTTCACCACCTCCACCCTCACCCAGGGCTCCTACACCATCACCGCCAAGTACGCTGGAACCACCAGCTTCAATACCTCCACCTCCACCTCAGTCACAGAAACCGTCAACGCCGCCGCCCCCACCGCAGTAAGCACCACCACTGCACTCTCCGCAGCCCCGACTACCATCACCGCAGGCGAGTCCACTACCTTCACCGCAACTGTCACCGCCAAATCAGGCTCACCCACCGGCACCGTCTCCTTCATGAACAACGGAACCGCCATCGGCTCCGGAACCATCAAGAGCGGCATTGCCACCCTCACTACCTCCTCCCTCACTCAGGGCACCTACACCATCACCGCCAAGTACGCAGGCACCACCACCTTCAACACCTCCACCTCCACCTCAGTAACTGAAACCGTCAACACCCCTGCCCCCACCGCAGTCAGCACCACAACAGCGTTGACCGCTGCCCCAACCACCATCACTGCCGGACAGTCCACTACCTTCACCGCAACCGTCACCGCCAAATCAGGCTCACCCACCGGCACTGTCTCCTTCACGAACAACGGAACCGCCATCGGCTCCGGAACCATCAAGAGCGGCATCGCCACCCTCACCACCTCCACCCTCACTCAGGGCACCTACACCATCACCGCCAAGTACGCTGGAACCACCAGCTTCAACACCTCCACCTCCACCGCGGTCACTGAAACCGTCAACGCCCCAGCCCCAACCGCGGTAATCACCACCACAGCACTCTCTGCCTCACCGACCACCATAACCGCAGGCGAGTCCACTACCTTCACTGCAACCGTCACCGCCAAATCAGGCTCACCCACTGGTACTGTCTCCTTCACGAACAACGGAACCGCCATCGGCTCCGGAACCATCAAGAGCGGAGTCGCCACCCTCACCACCTCCACCCTCACCCAGGGAACCTACACCATCACCGCCAAGTACGCTGGCACCACCACCTTCAGCACCTCCACCTCCACCTCGGTCAAAGAAACCGTCAACGCACCCGCCCCAACTGCAGTCAGCACCACCACTGCACTCTCGCAATCCCTGACTACGGTCACCGCAGGCGACCCCGTCGCCCTCACCGCATCCGTCAAGGCATCCTCGGGAACTGCCACCGGCACCGTCACCTTCCTCAGCAACGGAACCTCCATCGGAACCGGCACGCTCAAGAACGGCATCGCCAATCTCATCACGTCTTCGCTAACTCAGGGAACCTGGCAGCTCACCGCCCAATTCACTGGCAACACCAGCTTCAAAACCTCCACCTCCACCGCGGTCACTGAGACCGTCAAGGCGCCCACCCCAACCGCAGTCAGCACCACCACTGCTCTCTCCGCATCCCCCGCTACGATCACCGCCGGCGAGTCCACCACCTTCACCGCAACCGTCACCGCCAAATCAGGCTCACCCACCGGCACCGTCTCCTTCATGAACAACGGAACCGCCATCGGTACCGGGACCATCAAGAGCGGTGTCGCAACCCTCACCACCTCCTCCCTCACCCAGGGAACCTACACCATCACCGCCAAGTACGCAGGTACCACCAGCTTCAACACCTCCACCTCCACCGCAGTGACAGAAACCGTCAACGCTCCCGCCCCAACCGCAGTCAGCACCACCACAATGCTCTCGCAATCCCTGACTACGGTCACCGCAGGCAGCCCCGTTACCTTCACCGCATCGGTCAGGGCAGCCTCGGGAACTGCCACCGGCACCGTCACCTTCCTTAGCAACGGAACCTCCATCGGAACGGCCACGCTCAAGAACGGCATCGCCAATCTGACAACGTCATCGCTGCCTCAGGGAACCTGGCAACTCACCGCACAGTTCACAGGCAACACCAGCTTCAACGCCTCCACCTCCACGGCGATCACTGAGACCATCAACGCCCCCGTCGTCACCTCAGTCAACACCACAACAGCGCTGGCAGCCTCGCCGACCACCATAACCACAGGCCAGTCCGTCACCTTCACCGCCACGGTCAAGCCGTCCTCCGGGACAGCCACCGGTACGGTCACCTTCATGAGCAACGGGGCCGCCATCGGCACCGTTGCTCTCAACTCCAACGTCGCGACCCTGACAACGTCTTCCCTCCCCCAGGGCTCCTACCAGATCACCGCTCAGTACGCCGGCAACAGCAGCTTCACCGCCTCCGCATCCCCTGCCGTCACCGAGACCGTCAGCGCCCTACCTCCCGGCGTCACCACCACCGCCCTTCAGCTACCCGCAAGCTCCGTGCCCCAGGGCCAGCCCGTCACCTTCACCGCCACAGTAACCGCGTCCTCCGGCAAACCATCCGGCACCGTCTCCTTCATGAACGGCACCACGCTCCTCGGCTCGGCTCCCCTGAACAGCGCCGGCGTCGCAACCTACACGACATCGTCCTTAGCGCCCGGCACCTATCTGCTCACCGCACAGTACGCGGGCACCAGCGCCTTCGACCCCTCTATCTCCTCCGTCAACTCCTGGACCGTCCCCGTCTCCGGCATCACCGTCACCTCAAGCTCGCCCACCCTGACCCTCCTGGGTGGGAGCAAGTCCTCCAGCGCCGTAACCCTCACCCTGACCCCCATGGGCGGCTACTCCGGAACCCTGCAGATGGCCTGCACCAATCCCCCCACCGGGACCACCTGCACCTTCCAGCCCCAGACCGTCACCGTCGACTCCACCAGCGGCCCGGTAAGCGTCTCCATGACCGTTCAAAACACATTGACGACCGTCACCGCATCGGCCGATAAGCAGCAGCCCACCGCGCCCGCCAGGTCCCTCGTACTCTCTGCATCCATCTTCTGGATCCCCGGCGTACTCGCCGCAGCCATCGCCGGAAGAAAGCGCAAGCTTCTGAGCCGCACAGCCGGATCCCTCTTCCTGCTTCTTCTGCTCGGCGGGGCCTTCGGCGTACTCACCGGCTGCGGAGCCAACTCGACCTTCCAAACCCTCTCCACCAAGACCCTCAACGTAACCGTCACAGGCACCGGCAACGTCACCCAGTCGATCAGCCTCAACGTCATCTCGCAGTAACGAATAACCAGCAACAAAAATGGGAGCCTCGCCCTAAGGCGAAACCCCCATCCTTGCGCAACAAAAGATTCCACAAGAGAAGATCTTCTAGCAGCGAACGATCTTGTCCGAGACGATTCCCTTCGTCGCATTCCTGGAATCCACCACTAGCTTCGACGTCCGAACGATCTCCTCATAGTCATAGTCCGTGTGGTCCGTCACGATCAGTACGCAGTCATACTGGTCCAGATTCTCCAGCGGCGTACACGTCATATTCAGGTTGTAGTGGCGTCCCTTGCCTACCGTCGGGAAGTACGGATCGTTGTACAGCACCTCCGCTCCCTCCTGCCGCAACAGCTCGATGATCGTCAGCGAAGGCGACTCCCGCAGATCGTCGATGTCCTTCTTGTACGCCATTCCCAACATCAGAACCTTCGATCCGTTCAGAGCCTTCTTGTGCCGGTTCAGCGCCTTTCCAACCGCCTGCGTCACAAACTCCGGCATCGCCTCATTCACCTCTCCGGCAAGCTCGATGAACCGCGTGTTGAAGTCATACTCCTTCGCCTTCCAGCTCAGATAAAACGGATCGATCGGGATGCAGTGTCCACCCAGCCCAGGCCCCGGATAGAACGGATGAAAGCCGAACGGCTTCGTCGCCGCCGCATCGATCACCTCCCAAATATCCACGCCCATCCGAAGCGACAGCACCTTCAGCTCATTCACCAGCGCAATATTCACGCAGCGGTAGATATTCTCCAGAAGCTTCGTCATCTCAGCCACACGCGTCGACGACACACGAACCGAACGCGTAAAGATGCCCTCATACAGCACAGCCGCAAGCTCCGTCGCAATCGGCTCATGGCCGCCCACAACCTTCGGAATATCGTGCCGCGCGACCGTCGTATTGCCCGGGTCCTCGCGCTCCGGCGAAAACGCAACGTAGAACACGCCCTTACCGCCGCGTCCTTCCTTGGTCTCCACCTTCAACCCATGCGCATTCTGTGCCTCAAGGATCGGAATCAGCAGATCCTCCGTCGTTCCCGGATACGTCGTGCTCTCCAGCACTACCAGTTGCCCCTCCTGAATCCACGGAGCGGCTGACCGCGCAGTATTCTCAATAAAGCTCAGGTCCGGCTCCCGGTGTCCCGTCAGTGGAGTAGGAACGCACATAATAATCGCGTCCATCTTGGCCAGCTTCGAAAACTCCGTCGTCGCCTGCAGCCCCTTCTTCCGCGCAGACTGAATATCCTCCGACGGAATCCGGAAGATATACGAGCGTCCCGCCTCCAGGTCGCTCACCTTCTTCACATCAATGTCGAAGCCCGTTACCTTGAACCCTGCTTCAGACAACAGCAGCGTAAGCGGCAGTCCAACATATCCAAGTCCGATGACACCAATATTGGCGGTATGAGCCTTCAGGCGCTCGAAGCGCTCCTGGGCTATCTGCGGCATAACTACTTCGTCTTTAGTCGGCATGGACACGATTATCGCATTCACTCTGTACCACCTGCACCTTTCTCATCGGCTGTCTCCCAATTGCAAACCCCACCCTACACACTTCACAAAAATTCATCTGCCTCCAATCAAAATAAGCAAAAATCGAGTCTGTACCCATGCACAAAAGTGGCATGGACAGGCACGAACCCGGAAGGCAGAATAAACTTCTCGTAGCCCACATAGACGTAGACACGAATAGAGCGTTGTAACGATAGTTGTAGACAGTTACCGAACAATTCCCTGGCAGACCAGCAGCGCAGCATCCCGCAGCCGCCCGCCAGGAGACCCAACATCGATTGCCCCAGCAACCCGCCGGGTGGAGGAAAGATGGCTCGTTATCTCATCACAGGAATCGCCGGCTTCATCGGCTCATCTCTCGCCCACGCGCTCGTAGAGCAAGGGCACGAAGTCAGCGGCATCGACAACCTCTCCACCGGCAACCTCGAAAATCTCGCCGACATCCGGCACTCCGTCTCCTTCCAGCAGATGGACCTCCAGGATGCCGCCGGTCTCAAATCCGCCTGCCAAGGCATCGACTACGTCCTCCACCAGGGCGCCCTCGCCTCCGTCCCGCGCTCCGTCAAAGATCCCCTCAGCTCCCACGAGTCCAACATCAACGGCACCCTCAACCTCCTCATCGCCGCCCGCGACGCCAAGGTCCGCCGCATCGTCTACGCCGCATCCTCCTCGGCCTACGGCGACCAGCCCACCCAGCCCAAGCAGGAGGACATGCTCCCCCGCCCACTCTCTCCTTACGCCGTCCAGAAGCTCACCTGCGAGTACTACATCCAGTCCTTCTACCGCGCCTATGGCCTCGAGGGCGTCTGCCTCCGCTACTTCAACATCTTCGGCCCCCGCCAGGCCGCCGACTCGCCCTACTCCGGCGTCATCGCCCAGTTCACGTTCAAGATGATGGCCGGCGAAACCCCCACCATCTTCGGCGACGGCCTCACCAGCCGCGACTTCAACTACGTCGACAACGCTGTCAGCGCCAACCTCCTCGCCTGCCTCGCACCCAGCGAAGTAGCCACCGGCCGCGTCTTCAACATCGGCACCGGCAAAAGCCACACCCTCAACGAGGTCTACGCCACCATCGCCGAGCACCTCGGCTTCACCGCCAAGCCCATCTACGGCCCTCCCCGCGAAGGCGACATCCAGCACTCCCTCGCCGACATCACCCGAGCCACCACCGAACTCGGCTACCAGCCCAGGGCTCACTTCCACGAAGGGCTGAAGAAGACCGTCGCCTGGTACGTGGAAGAAAAAGATAAAAAGCAGTCAGCCGTTCTCCAGTCCTGACCGCAGCAGTTCACCCACGCAAAACCCAAAGCTCGTCTTAAAAGAAAAAGGTGAGTAGGAAGTTTTTACCTTCCTACTCACCAAAGTACGACTGCATGGTCGCCATCAAGCTCTACCTACCTCCGATGGCGAATCTTTCAAAAAACTAAGCCGCCGAACGCATCCGGCGAAACAGCGCGCCCGCAGAACCCATCAGACCGGTTCCCAGCAGCAGCAGCGTGTTTGGCTCAGGCGTCGGTGCCGACGGATCTTCCGTGATGTTACCGGCGAAGTCCAGACCCATATCGATGCTGTTCGTCTGTTTGACCAGGAACGTCAACGAATGTTCGCCGCTGCCCAGAAGCGCAAGCACCGAAGGATCGGTGAGGTTCGTGATCGTGTCCACAACCGTGCAGTTAGGCTCGTTGTTCTGGCATGTGCTGTTGCCACCCGCCGCATAGGTAAAGAGAGGATCCGCAGTATTGCCGTCCAGCAGGACTTCAACCGTATCGTCAGCCAGAACGCTCAGGCTGAATGCAGTTGCAGCGCCGGTCAGATCGAAGCTGGTAGAGAACGTGTAAACGCCGTTCGGTGCGTAGTGACCACCCGGCTGGCTTCCCTCCGGTGTCGTCGGACCAGTCTGGCCATACGAGACCCAGCTCGAAACACCGGTCAGTTCGCCATTCCAAACCGTACCTGGCGAGATGTTGACGGTGCCTCCCGAGGCCCCATACACAACGGACGTGTTTGAATTCCCCTGGTTGGATTGACCCGTTCCATAGCTCCCAATTTGAATGGAATCGGCAGACGCGAAAGCGGTCGTCATCACAGCAACCGCTCCCAAGGCAGAAAGCTTCGAATAAAGTTTCATTTGTTCCTCCTGAATTTCCGCATAAAGCGGGTTACTGTATTCGCTATCTACCGCAGAACGTACATGGCCCTCTCAACTGAAGATCTGGTTGAATTTGCGTCGAGATTGCTTCCTGCTGCAGAACATCGTTTGCCTTACTAAAGGCACGTTAAAGACCAAACAAAAGATCACGCGATTTATGCACTTAGCTGTGCACAAAAAGAGAATTGTGCAAATGATTGCCCACCAAAGTAGAAAACTTATAGCCAATTGGGTCGCGTTAAGCGCATAAAAGTGGGTGTGAAGGAAATTCCTTCACACCCACTCGAAGTTGCAACTATTGCCTAATCCGTCTTCAGAGCTCCCGACACCGAGGTCGGATCAGACAATGAGTTACGCAGCCGAACGCATCCGGCGGAACAGTGCACCAGCAGAACCGATGAGGCCGGTTCCAAGCAGGAGCAGGGTGTTCGGCTCAGGCGTCGTGGCAGTCGTGTAATCCAGACCCTGGTAGTTCGAGTTGCTCTGGTTCACAACGAAGGTCAGAACGTTCGTTCCGCCCGCATCCCAGCCAGCAGTCGAACTGCCGAAGTCGATCGTGTCAACAGCGGTGCAGGTAGGCAGACCCGAAGAGCAGTGGGTGTTTGCTCCGACTGGATCAGCCGTCAGGATCTCCGTACCGTTCAGGAAGACCGAGGTGGTATCGTCTGCCATCACGGAGAGGAGCTCGCTCACAGAGCCGGTGGGTGCTGTGAACGTCGTCTGGTAGGTATAGAAGCCATTCTTGTCGAAGAGATTGCCGTGCTCTCCGCCCGTCGGGCTCGAGTTAGGATCGTAGGAGATCCAGCTTGAGCTGCCCAGCGGAGCCGACCAGTCGGTACCAGGCGTAACAGTGGTCGTGGAGTTGAGCGTAGCCAGCTTGCCCTGGTTGTTCTGACCATTGATGATCGTCGGGGTACCGGTCGCCGTGGTGCTGAAGCCCTGATAGGTTGTGGTGGAGACGCCGCTGGCAAGGGTTACCGTATCGGCAGACGCGAAAGCGGTCGTGAGTACGAGAACCGCTCCCAAAGCAGAAATCTTCGAGTAAAGCTTCATTGTATTTCCTCCTGAATATTCCGCGTAAAGCGGGTCGTTCCTAACGGCTGCCTGCTGCAGATGCGTACATGACACCCCTCAGTGGGACCTGGATACATTGAGGAGTTCCTACTGCTGCAGTTGATCGTGCACTCTCCTAATAGCATCCCGACGGCCAAACTGAAACTACTGAGCATCAACGAGTTAGCGGCAACCATCGCAGAAAATGTGCAATCTTTTGCTCAGGAAACGGACGGAAAAGGAAGGGACTTTCCTAATTTGCCAAAGCAAAGATCCCGATCGGGATCAATATCACTTCTGTGTCATCTCCCTGTCATGCTCCTGACATCGAACTGCTCGTCTGCATCTCAACATGCAGTAGCAAATCGCCTCACGGACGCTCGCGGACCGTCAAATTTACCCACAACCAGGCTCTATAAGGTAAAAAGGAAATAATGTTCCACACCCTTCGGCTCTCGTCCACACCGCGGCCCGCAGCCCGATCCACTTGGCAGCGCCGCCTCCCCGCTCTCCTCATCCTGCTTTGGCTCTCGGCTCCGCTCTTCGCCAGCGGGCCGCTCACGGGCACCCCACTCAACGACGGCTACTACGACCTTTACAATCTCAACTTCGCTGGCGCCCACGTCCACTTCCAGCAATGGATGGCCGCCCACCCCGAAGACCCCCTCGGACCCGCCTCCGACGCCGCCGCCTACATCTTCACCGAGTTCGATCGCCTCGGCGTCCTCGACATCGAGCTCTTCTCCGACGACGACCGGTTCATGTCCCGAAAACGCCCCGACATCGACCCCGTCCTGAAACAGGGCTTCAACGACCGCGCCGACCAGTCCGACCGCCTCGCCGACGCCGCCCTCCAGCGCAACCCCAACGACGCCAACGCCCTCTACGTCAAAGCCGTCGTCTCCGGCATGCGCGCCGACTGGTCCTCCCTCATCGACCGCCACGAGTACGGAGCCTTCAAATACAGTGAGTTAGCCAGTAAGTACGCCAAGCAGGCTCTCGCCCTCAACCCCACCCTCTACGACGCCAACCTCGCCGTCGGCATCGAGAACTATATGCTCAGCCTCAAGGCCGCCCCCATCCGCTGGTTCCTCGGAATGGCCGGCGCAGGCACCAACAAGGCCGAGGGAGTTCGCCTCCTCAAGCTCACCGCCGACCAGGGCCACTATCTCGCCCCCTTCGCCCGTCTCATGCTCGCCGTCGGGGAGCTCCGCGACGGCCACACCCAGCAGGGCAAAGAGATCCTCATCAGCCTGTCCAAAGAGTTCCCCCAGAACACCCTCTACCAACGCCAGATCGCCCGCCTCCACTAGCACCATGGTCAATATTCAACACCGATGGACCTTCAACGTGTACCTTTAACCAATCGCCCTGTTCAGAGCCCTGTGCCCGCAGCGCGCACTATTGTCTAACGCCATTTCAGTTTTAATGTAACTTCATCTCGATCACCACAAAGGGTTCTCATAAGCATGCGTATTGCATCTGTCGGCACAGCCTATCCACCTCATCGCTACTCTCAGGCAGCAATCGCAGAAGCACTTACGGCGCGCTGGCAGGACCGAATGGAAGAACCTCGTCTCATCAATCGCCTCTTCGTCAACTGCGGCGTTGACTTCCGTAATCTCGTCTTCCCCCTCGACGTCTACGAAAACCTCTCCGGCTTCGGTCCCACCAACGACGCCTGGATCATCGCCGCCGTCGAACTCGGCCAGGAGGCCGTCACCAAGGCCCTCGCCCGCGTCAACCTCGGCCCCAAAGACATCTCCGCCATCTTCTTCGCCTCCGTCACCGGCATCGCCAGCCCCACCATCGACGCCCGCCTCATTAACTTGATGCCCTTCCCCACCTCCGTCAAGCGCACCCCCATCTTCGGCCTCGGCTGCGTCGCCGGAGCCGCAGGCATCTCCCGTGCCTCCGACTACGTCCGCGCCTTCCCCGACCAGTACGCCCTGCTCCTCTCCGTCGAGCTCTGCTCCCTCACCTGGCAGGACAACGACCAGTCCATCGCCAACCTCATCTCCTGCGGCCTCTTCGGCGACGGAGCCGCCGCCGTCGTCATCGCCGGTGCCAACACCCCCCTCGCCAAGCGCGAAGGCTGCACCACCTGCCTCGCCGGCCCCCGCATCCTCGACACCCGCTCCACCTTCTACCGTCACACCCAGCACATCATGGGCTGGGACATCGGCGACATGGGCTTCAAGATCGTCCTCTCCCCCGACGTCCCCAAGGTCGTCAACGAACACCTCCGCGGCAACGTCGAGGCCTTTCTCTCCGACAACGGCCTCTCTCTCGGCGACATCTCCAGCTACATCTTCCACTCCGGCGGCCCCAAGGTCCTCGAAGCCATGGAGACCACCCTCAACCTCCCCGAGAACGCCCTCGAACCCTCCTGGCGCAGCCTCCGCGAGGTCGGCAACCTCTCCGCAGCCTCCGTGCTCGCCGTCCTCGAAGACGTCCTCGTCAACGATCCCGGCAAGCCCGGCACCTATAGCATCCTCGCCGCCATGGGACCCGCCTTCTGCTCGGAGCTTGTCCTCCTCCAGTGGTAACCAAGCCGTAAACCTCAAACCCAGCACCCGTTTCGCTGCTGCCGAAGACCACCTTATCGACGACTCGATAAGGTGGTCTTCGATTTAGAGAACAACCTTCTAACTCAGAAAGCAGTCCTCAAGAAGTAGCCCTCTAGAAGCAGACCTTTAGGGCGTATCAACCTATCCCATCTTGCTTTGAGTCCCTTCGCTTGTCATCCCCGCAGGGGATCTGCGTTTGCCGTTGCAGTTGCCCTTGCCCTTGCCTGTCCTTTTGTTTGTCATCCCGTAGGGATCTGCGGTTGTTCTTGCTCTTGCGGTTGCCTGTCCCTTTGTTTGTCATCCCGTAGGGATCTGCTTCTGCTTTTGCCTGTTCTTCCTCAAGCCGGACCGCCAACCAGCAAATCGATTCGCCAGCACCCTCCCGTCACACTCTCGTCATCCGTTTGTCATTTGCTTGTAAGCACCCCCACCCCACCCCATCTGCGGCGTCATACTCTCCATAGGACGTCGTCTTCTATGCACCACCGCACACCCTCGATCCAGTCAGACGTCGCCATCGTAGGCGCAGGCCCCGCCGGCCTCGCCTGTGCCATCGCCTCCGCCCGCCACGGCCTCAAAGTCGATGTCATCGACGCCATGCAGCCCTCCATCGACAAAGCCTGCGGCGAAGGCCTCATCCCCGACTCCATCGCAGCCCTCTCCGCCCTCGGCTTCGACCGCAACGAAGACTTCTGCCCCTTCGAGACCCACCAGCTCCGCGGCATCCGCTTCTTCGGCGCCCCTGCAACCGTCCCAACCATTGTCCAAGCCGTCTTCCCCGGAACACCGGGCCTCGGCATCCGCCGCACCGTCCTCCACCAGCTCCTGCTCCAGCGCGCCATCCACCTCGGCGTCCGCTTCCACTGGCAAAACTCCGTCCAGGGCATCTCCACTACCTCCACCGGCACCCTCATCCAAACCAACCGCCAATCCCTCACTGCCCGCTACCTCGTCGGAGCCGACGGCCACCACTCCCGCATCGCCGCCTGGGCCGGACTCACCCAATCGCGTCTCCACTCCCGCCGCATCGGCCTCCGCCAGCACTACACCCTCGCCCCCTGGTCCGACTTCATCGAGGTCTACTGGAGCGACCACGGCCAGGCCTACATCACCCCCATCTCTCCCACCGAGATCTGCGTCGCCTTCCTCTCCAACCACAAGCACCCCACCCCCGCCGCCGCCCTCCAGCACTTCCCCGAGCTCCAGCGCCGCCTCGCCCCCGCCCTCCCCAGCGACACCCCACGCGGCGCCATCACCCTCGGCCGCACCCTCCACCGCGTCACCTCCGGCAACATCGCCCTCATCGGCGACGCCTCCGGCTCCGTCGACGCCATCACCGGCGAAGGCCTCTCCCTCTGCTTCCGCCAGGCCGCCGCTCTCTCCCTCGCCCTCAAAACCGACAACCTCGCCGCCTACCAGCAAGCCCATCGCCGCATCCAGCGCCTCCCCACCCTCATGTCCCGCACCCTCCTCCTCATGGACCGCCACCCGCGCCTCCGCACCGTCGCCCTCACCACCTTCCAGCGCCATCCCCGCCTCTTCGAACGCCTCCTTCAGATCCACATCGGCCACACCCCCATCCCTCTCTTCGACCCCACCCACCTCCTCGCCACCTGACCCCACGCCGCCATACACCTTACCCCCGAAATGCGCCATCCCCACATCTGCACCTTTACAGCGACACAGCCGTCCCTGTAAGTTGGGATTACCCAAAGGAAGTTGAACTAGCATGGACGACATCTCAACCCGCTGCATCGACATCATCGCCAAATCGAAGAGCATCTCCCCGGACACCATCACGCCCGCCAGTACCTTCGACGAACTCAACATCGACTCCCTCGACAAGATCAACATCTCCTTCGAGGTCGAGGAAGCCTTCAACATCGAGATCCCCGACGACGCCCTCAACACCCTCAAGACCGTTGGCGACATGATCGACGGCGTCACCCGCCTCACCGCAGCCCATCACTCCACCACCATCTCCACCCACTAGACACTGCCTGACAAACTTTCTCTTCTGGCACCCAAGCCTTAGCTTCTAGGTACCCCAAGGCTTCAGCCTTGGGTCTCTCAGCCTCGCAAAAAAGGGGCTTCAGCCCCTAGGGTATGCCCTCTTCCCCACCTCCAACGAATCCAAAGCAAGCCACATTCGATTCGCCCGCAATACCCCTCACAAATATTGTCGAGCGAAACCTGACCCCATCCGTCTGTCCGAGTAGAAGGGACATATGACGTCGATCGAGGGTTACAGCCTGGTGTTGTCTTCAGCAGAGAGCGCACGACCCGGGACAGACATCGCCACTCTCGTAGAGACCTACTCCACGCTTCTCTTCCGCGTCGCTCACTCCGTCCTTCGCAGCCGCTCCGAATCCGAAGACGTCGTTCAGGACGTCTTCATCCGCGTCCTCGAACATCGCCGATCCCTCGCCACCGTGCGCGACATGCGCGTCTGGCTCATCCGCATCGCATGGAACCTCGCCATCGACCGTCGCCGCCGCATCCGCCCCGACCAGTTCGACGAACACTTCGCCGAGTCTCTCACCGCACGCAACCTGCCCGCCGACCAGGCACTCGACGAAGCCCAACGCATCTCCTCCGTTCTGCGCGAACTCGAAAGACTTCCAAGCGCCGAACGCCACGTCCTTCTCCTCTCCGCCATCGAGGAGCTCAGCACCCCCGAGATCGCACAGATCCTCGGCAAAACCGAATCCGCCATCCGGGCATCGCTCTTTCGCGCACGCACCCGTCTACGCGAGCGCCTGGAGAGAGGAGCCACAGCATGAAGCAAACCGACATGAAGCAAACCGACGAAGACATCGACCGCCTCCTGAACGCCCTCAGAGACACCGAACCACTCGACGGCATGCAGCACCGCATCCTGCAACACACCCGTCACCACGCCCCGCAGCGTGCTTCCTGGCGAACCCTCCTCACACCTCGCCTCGAAGCCCACCCATGGGCCATCGCTCTCTCATGCGCCGCCATCCTCGCATCGACAATCTACTGGACCGCACTCCGTCCTCACCCCGCACCGCACGAACTCGCAACGTCGAAACCCATCGCCGCCCCCATCACCGCCAAAGAGTTGGGTGCCCCATCTTCAGAACTGGGTGCCCCATCTTCGGCGACGGCCTCATCGTCGCCTAAGGTGGGCAATCGCGACAGCGATCCGCCTTCCATCACCGCACCACGAAAAAACAAGAAGCCCACCACACCAAACTTAACCAACGAACACCAAAGCTCCCTCGACCAACTCGCCGCCCAAAATCATCCCGCGCCCGAGCTCCCCTTGACCGATCAGGAAAAACTTCTCCTTCGCCTCGCCCACAGATACGACCCGGTGGAGATCGTCGCACTCAACCATCCACCCATGGCCTCGCACGACGCCGAAGAAAAAGAAGAAGTCAAAAGATTTTTCGAACCACCCACCACGGAGATGACCAATGAATCGAAGCCTCAATAACAACCTCACACGCGCAGTCCTCGGAGCCGTCTTGACTCTCATCACCTGTGCATCCTCCGCATCGGCACAGGCCGCACCCGAAGCCGCGAAGACGAACGTCAACTCCGTCCAGACCTTCTATCTCGCCAACGTCAACGAGCCCAAGGAGACCGACGAAATCATCGTCGCACTCCGCGATGTACTCGACCCGTCCGACAAAATCTTTCTCGCGCAGTCTCAGAACGCCATCGTCGTCTCCGCACCTCCCGAGCAGCTTCTCGTTGCGCAAAAGCTCCTCAAGGATCTCGACCGTCCGAGAAAAACCTATCGCCTCGTCTACAACATCACCGAGACAGAAGAGGACAAGCGCGTCGGCAGCCAGAACTTCGCGATCGCCGTCGTCTCCGGTTCCAGAACGACCTTCAAAAATGGAAGCAAAATTCCTGTCGCTACTGGTAGCTACAGCTCCGGCGCCTCTGGAACGCAAACCCAGTTCACCTATCTCGACATCGGTTTGAACATCGACGCATCGCTCGACGAGTCGGTCAACGGCATCAGGCTCCGTACCAAGGTCGAACGCTCCAGCGTCACCGAAGATAAATCGATCTCAGGGGTAAACGAACCCATCGTCCGTCAAATGGTCCTCGAAGGCACCTCCATCCTCACCCCCCACAAACAGGTCATGCTCGGCTCCTTGGACATCCCCGGCAGCACCCGCCACCTCGAACTCGGCGTCACCCTCGAACTCGTCCCCTAATCCCACCCTGTCAAGCCCCCAACCCACCAAAACCCGCGCCAATCCAGCACAATCCCGTGGCGTACAAGTTTCTCCCCGCCAGCTATAATAGAAATAGAAGAAGGAAAAGCCCCTGAAACTATCAGGGGCTTTTCCTCGTCAGCCTAACTCCTTTATTTGCAAATTTTTAGCTGTAACCCATTTAGAAAGACATATTTACAAGCAGTCATTTTCGCAAGTCGTTGCATACAATAAGCTTAGCAAGGGGTACCCCCAGGGGGTGGGGTGGTCGAAAAGTAGTGCGTAACCTCTACGCTTTGGCATCCAGACACCAAAGGCTGCTTTGGCATCTAGGCAGTATCGACATCTAGCCTGAGCATAAGTGATGGATTGATATAGAAAGTGTCATCCTGAGCGGAGCCTCTCGCAGTTTCATCGCGAGAGGCGCAGTCGAAGGACCTGCCATACGCTCGACGTCCCAATACGCTCTCCTTATCTCGCACCACATCCGGGACAGTTCCGCATCGTGCTATAGGTCGATACCATCCAGGTCCACAAGGCTTTGGCATCTAGGTAACCCAAGGCTTTAGCCTTGGGCCTCTCAGCCAACCAGAGAGGTGGTGCTTTAGCCCCTGGGTATGCTCTCCTGTCCCGGCCAGGATGCACCCAAAGCGTAACAATCGATTCGCCCATGCAGAGCCCTCAACCACCGCCAAGAATCTACAATCACTAAAGCAACCAGCAAAGCACCATCGAGGGAGAAGCAGTGAATCGTGTCGTCGTCACCGGCCTTGGGTGCATCACCCCCATCGGCAACACCGTAGCGGACTTCCGCAACTCCCTCTTCAGCGGAACCACCGGCATCGCGCCCTTCCCGCCCTACCCCGAAGCCCCCCTCCGCGAAGCCCACGACAAGACCCAGGGCCTCCGCTTCACCCAGTCCGCCGCCGTCAAAGACTTCGATCCCCGCCAGCACCTCGACTCCGGCATCGTCGTCGCCACCGACCGCACCACCCACTTCGCCATCGTCGCCGCCCGTCAGGCCGCCGCCGAATCCCAGCTCACCAACCACTACGCACCAGACAAGATCGCCATCATCGTCGGCTGCGCCTGCGGTGGCCGCCAGGCCGAAGAGACCGAGACCGCCAAGCTCTACACACGCGACGCCCGCGTCCATCCCCTCACCGTCGTCCGCACCATGGCCTCCGCCGGAGCCAGCAATATCTCCATCGACCAGAAGATCACCGGCCCCGCTCTCAACATCTCCACCGCCTGCTCCTCCGCCACCCACGCCATCGGCCTCGCCTTCCAGATGGTGCGCAGCGGCATGGTTCACGCCGCCATCGCCGGAGGCCACGAAGCCCCGCTCACCTTCGGCTTCCTCCGCGCCTGGGACTCCATGCGCGTCGTCTCCCCCACCCAGTGCCGCCCCTTCTCCGCCAACCGCGACGGCATGACCCTCGGCGAAGGCGCAGCCATGCTAACCCTCGAAACTCTCGAATCCGCCCAGGCCCGCAACGCCAAGATCTACGCCGAGATCGTAGGCTTCGGCGCCTCCGCCGACGCCAGCCACATCACCCAGCCCCACGCCGAAGGCGCAGCCTCTGCCATGCGTCAGGCCCTCGCCGACGCCACCGTCACCACCGAAGGCGCCTGCGGCGCGTTGGAAGACGTCGGCTACATCAGCGCCCACGGCACCGGCACCCAGGCCAACGACACCACCGAAGCCGCCGCCATCCACCAGTTCTTCGGCGACCTCGCACCCCACATCCCCATCAGCTCCACCAAATCCCTCCACGGCCACTCCATCGGAGCCAGCGGAGCCCTCGAAGCCCTCGCCACCGTCCTCGCCATCCACGAAGGCCTGCTCCCCGCCAACACCGGCGTCACCGAGATCGATCCCGCCATCCAACTCGACGTCATCCTCGGCTCCCCCCGTAAAGCCACGCCAAAACTCGCCCTCTCAAACTCCCTAGCCTTCGGAGGTCTTAACGCCGTCCTCGCCCTGCGCCCAACCAAGTAGCCTCACCCAGCCGCCACGCAAAGTTTCAGCCGACCCGCTGCGGCTCCGGCCGCGCCTCAATCAACATCGCCGCACTCAAAGCACTCGCCGCCGAAAGTCCCACCGCGATCCACAGCACCACACCATAAGCCCCCACGAACGACTCCCCAATCAACCGCTGCACCCGCACATCATCACTCCTCGCCGCCGCCAGCTTCCCTCGCTGCTCCTCCACCGCCTGCCGCTGCGCCGCGGGCAGCGCCAATCCATCCAGCCCACGCTCCAGCCGCGCATTGAACGCCACCGAGAACACCAGCCCCATCACCGCAACCGCTAACAAACCCGCCACGCGAGACACCGCATTGTTGATCCCCGACGCCACTCCCGCCCGGCTCTGGTCGATCGACCCCATCACCGTCGTCGTCAACGGAGCCACACTCACCGCCAACCCCAACCCCAGCACCACCACCGCCGGAAACACCGTCCCCCAATAACTCCCACCCACACCGCCCCGCAGAAACAATCCAAATCCCACGCCCGCAATCAACGGCCCCACGATCAGCGGCAGCCTCGCTCCATACCTCACCACCAGCCCACCCGACCAACGCGACAACAGAAAGATCAGCAAAATCAAAGGCAGCAGCGCCCCACCCGCCTGCGTAGCCGAGTAGTACTGCACCTGGATCAAATCGAGAGGAAGAAAGAACAAAACTCCGCTCAACGCTCCATACAAAAACAGCGTCATCAAATTCGCCCCACCGAACGTCCGCGACCGAAACAGATCCAGCGGCAACATCGGCGCCTCCGACCGCGACTCCACCACAAAGAACCCTGCCAGCGCCAGCACACCAACCCCACCAGCGATCAACGCCCGCTCTCCTCCACGCCCCGCCTCAATCAAGGCAAACGTCATCCCGCACAACCCAACCGTAGCCATCACCGCGCCCCAACCATCCAGACGCTGAACCATCTCCTTATCGCGACTCTCCGACACCTTCGCCAAAGAGATCAACACCACCAACACCGCCAGCGGCAGATTGACAAAGAAGGCCCACCTCCACGAAAGATGCTCGATCAGCCATCCGCCCAGCACTGGCCCAACCGCCGTAGTGATCGCAGTAAACCCCGACCACGTCCCAATCGCCCGCCCACGATCCTCCGCGCAGAACGACGAACTGATCAACGCCAAACTCCCCGGCACCAGCAAAGCCCCGCCCACTCCCTGCAGACCCCGCGCCACAATCAGCTCACGAACATTAAAAGCAAAGCCGCACCAAGCTGACGCACCTGCAAACAGCACCACCCCAACCAGAAAGATCCGCCGCCGCCCATACAGATCACCCAGCGATCCGCCCACCAGCAGTAACGCCGCCAGAAACAACGCATACGCCTCGACCACCCATTGCACATCGGTCACCGTAGCGTTCAGCGAGGTCTGCAACGCCGGCAGCGCAACATTCACCACAGTCCCATCGATGAAGACCATACTCGACCCAAGAATCGTAGCCGCCAGCACCCACACGCCCGCATGCGTCTTCTCCGGCACCGTAGCCGCACCGCGCATCACTCCTTCTTCATGGGGTAAATTCGCCATAGACTCTCACCCTCACCGCAACGCGATCATACGCGCCGAAATCTCCCGTCATCTCGCGATACCATAACCACCAGATGATCTCCGTCCTTATCCTCACCCGCAACGAGCAGGAAGATCTCCCCGACTGTCTCACCTCCGTCTCATGGTGCGACGACATCCACGTCTTCGACTCCCACTCCACCGACAACACCGTAGAGATCGCGCACGCGGCCGGCGCACAAGTCCACCTCCGTACGTTCGACGACTACGCCACCCACCGCAACGCCGCCCTCGCCACCATTCCATTCAAACACCCCTGGGTCTTCCTCCTCGACGCCGACGAGCGTCCCACACCCGAACTCTCCCGCGAGATGCAACAGATCACCGTCGCTGCTCCCGCCTCCATCTCAGGCTTCCGTCTTCGCCGCCGAGACTTCCTCTTCGACACCTGGCTCAAACACGCCCAGATCTCTCCCTTCTACATCCGACTCGTCCGCCCGGAGCACGCCCGCTATACCCGCGCCATCAACGAGGTCATCGAGGTCGAAGGAACCATCGCCGATCTCAGTTATCCCCTCGATCACTATCCCTTCTCCAAGGGCATCGCCCGCTGGGTGGAGAAGCATAACCTCTACTCCACCATGGAAGCCGAGCTGATCGTCCGCAACCAGGGTCTGCAAGACCCATCACTTCTCAGCGCTCTGCGAGACCCCGACTTCCACACCCGCCGTCTCCACCAGAAGGCACTCTTCTATCGTCTCCCCTGCCGCCCCCTCCTCAAATGGCTCTACATGGTCTTCCTCCGCCGAGCCATCCTCGACGGAGCAGCCGGCCTCACCTACGCCACCCTCCAGTCCTTTTACGAATATCTAATCGTCCTCAAGACCAAAGAGCTCCGCCGCGGCAAAACCTGAGACCATCCTTGCAACGCCGTCGCCACAAGCCATACCCCACGAACATCAGCAGCCGACGCCGATTGCAGGATCGCGATCGGCGTCGGCTGTATTTTTGTTACATGATCAGTTACAAATAAAATTCTCTTCCTATGCCCACACCCACCACTGTTTTTCTTCCATACAGCCAAATAAATTAGTTGCAAATTTACAAAAAGAGATTTAGCTTGGACCAACTCTTCAATTAATTTGCCGTTTTCGCCACACTTCTAGTAGCCGCAAGGCCTTGGAAAACAGTGACGCACCCGCAGCATCTCGCTGCGAATAGGGCTTTTTGTCTTAATTCCACTTTCAAAAAATCGTCTCCCAGACGAACAGAAATCCTTTGTCTTTTTTTCGGAGGTTATATGCAACGTCGATTCAGGAAGTCTCTCATGGCTGTCCTCTACAGCCTCGCCGTCATTCTCCTCACCGTGTTTTCCGTCACATCCAACGCTCAGACCTATCGTGGCGGCATCAACGGAACCGTCACCGACGTCACCGGAGCAGCCATCGCGAACGCGGCCGTCTCTGCGGTCGAAACCTCGACCAACCTGTCCTACAAAGCTTTGTCCACCAGCGCCGGAGAGTTCAACTTCACCAATCTTCCTCCAGGCAGCTACACCGTAACCGTCGCCTTTAGCGGATTCTCAACCGCCAAGTATGACAACGTCATAGTAGCCGCTGGCAGTAGCTACGTGCTCTCCACGAAGCTCGCCCTCTCCTCCACCGATCAGATCGTAGAGGTCACAGCCGCAGCCCTCACACTTGATACCGCCAGCGACGTTCAAGCCACTGTCCTGCCTGAGACTGTCGTGCAAAATCTGCCCAACAGCGGCCGCGACTTCACCCAGATGGTCGCACAAACGACAGGCTTCGCAGGCCTCTCCTCAGGCGGTGGCGGCGGTGACTCCAGCGTCAACGGAACTCGGTCCAACTCCATCAACTGGCAGATCGAAGGCACAGACAACAACGACTTCTGGTGGAACATTCCTGCAGTCAACCAAGGCGGCGTCTCGGCCATCGCCGGCGTCGTCTTCCCCATCGATGCCATCGAGAGCTTCAACTTCGTGACGACTGGCTCAGCAGCCCTCGGACGTAATCCCGGCGGTACCGCTAACCTCGTTATCAAAACCGGCACAAACCAGCTCCACGGCTCTGCCTACTACTACAACCACAACGAGTTCTTCGAGCGCCAGAATCCCTTCCGCGACTCCAAGCCCGCATCCAGACTTCAGGACTATGGCTTCTCCGTCGGAGCGCCGCTCAAACACGATAAGTTCTTCTTCTTCCTCGCAGGTGAGCATCAGAACTTCCTCATCGGCGCTCTCAGCCAAGCAACAGAGCCCACCGCCGCATATCAATCTGATGCATACAGTGTGCTCGACTTCTATGGCGTGCCTCATAGCACCGTGGCCTCCAATCTGCTCAATGGAAATGGCACCCTTGCCGGTCTATGGCCAGCCGAAGCGCTCACCGGCGGCGATGCACCCAATAACTATCAGGCATCCGGCAACCTGACCGGCCACAGCTTCAACGGTCTCATCAAACTCGACTACAAGCTCTCCGACAAAGACCACATCTCAGCCAGATGGTTCGTCGCACAAGGCACGCAAACTGCGCCAACCTCGTCCGCCCTTACGCCCTACTTCGAGAACGCTCCCATCCACGTTCAGAACTACTCCATCATCTACAACCGCATCCTCACCTCATCCATGGCCAATCAGCTCGCTGCAGGGGTCGGCTACTTCAACCAGGTCTTCGGCGACGCCGACAACAGCTTCGATCCCATCGGACTTGGCCTAAACACCGGCGTTACCGATCCTGCTCTACCCGGTGCCCCGCACCTAGTCATCGGGCCCACCGGAAGCGGCGCCGGACTGACCGCTGGTAACACCGGATTCGATCCCACCGGCGTCACCGCTCCCTCTGGAAGAAACGACATCACTGGACACCTCGACGACGATCTCACCTGGACCAAGGGAGCGCACCAGATGCACTTCGGCGGTGAGTTCCGCATGGCTCAGGTCGACGACTTCTATCAGACCGGAGAGCGAGGCACCCTCTACTTCGACGGTTCCCAAGGTCCTTGGAATACGCAAAACTTCTCTGCCGGAGCTGCACAAACTCCATGCGCCGCACTGGCAACGAAAAATCAAGGCGTAGCGGCTCCCGCCAGTGCTACCTCCAACGATCTCTTCCTGGCAGACTTCCTCGCGGGATGCATCAACCCGACCGCTTCGAGCATTGTCCTCGGAGATGCAAAGCGGCAGGTATTCCAGACCTCCTTCTCTCTCTATGCACAGGACGCCTGGCAGATTACCAGAAACCTGAACTTCAACTACGGCGTGCGCTACGACTATGCAGGCCCAGTACACTCCGACTATCCGAACCTCTCCATCTTCGACCCCACCAGCCCAACCGGACTTGCAGTCGCCGGTCAAGGCGTCTCAAACATCTATCCGAACTTCTGGGGCGCCGTAAGCCCCCGCATCGGATTCGCCTATCAGCTGGATAACACCGGAAACACCGTCCTTCGTGGCGGCTATGGCTACTACTACGACACCGTCTACGTAAAGGGCATCCTGCAAAACAACGGAGTACAAAACATCTCCGTCTTCGGCCCAGGTCTCAATCCCGCAGGCAGCAATCTCGTTGTCAACGCCCAGGGCCTCAACCAGACGATCCAACCCGGCGTAGACATCTATCCGACCCTCGCCGCGGCCAGCCAGAATCCCTCACCCGGCAGCCAAAGCATCTCCACCTACGATCCGCACTATAGGCCATCCGACACGCAGATCTGGGACCTGAACATTCAGCACAGCATTTCCAACTCCGTCATCCTTCAGATCGGGTATGTAGGGTCAAAAGGCACACACCTTACTGGCATGTTCGACATCAACGCCGCTGCTCTCGGCAGTGCGTACATCCCTTGCCCAGCAGGCGAATCCAGTCCTTCAGGCGGCTGCTCGATCAATCAGCAGCAGCTTACCCGTCCTTACAACGCGCAGTTCCCCAACTTCGGCGTTATCGACGAGACCCGCAGCAACCTGGGATCCATCTATCACTCGCTGCAAACCACCCTGCGGATCCAGAGCTGGCACGGCCTCACCTCGCAACTGAACTACACTTGGTCACACGCGCTCGACTACGAGACCGGACTTCTTCCCTATCTCCCGCAAGATCCAACGAACGAAAAAGCAGAGTACGGAAACTCTGACTACGACGTTCGCAACACCTTCACCGGATACTTCAACTACGACATCCCTGCCTTCCGCGGACCGCAGCGTCTCACCCACGGCTGGCAAGTCACCTCTGGCTTCTCCTTGCACGGTGGAACCCCCTACACCGTTACCGCCAGCTCGAACGTCAGCGGCAACGGAGATAACGCGGACCGCGCCGTGCAGGTCATCGCTAATCCCAACAATGTCTCCCACGCCATCGTCGACGGCTCAGTGCAGTGGTTCAACCCCAACGCATTCGTCGATCCCGCACCCGGAACCTACTCTCTAACCCGTCGTGGACAAAACTATAACCCTGGCTACGAAGCCTTCGACCTCTCGGCAACAAAGACAACTGCCATCACCGAGAGAGTGAAGATTCAGTTCAAGGCGAACATGTATAACCTCTTCAACCACACCAACCTCGCTTCTGTCGGCTTCCCTTCGACAGGTGAAGGGGGCACCATCGGCGAGACCATCGGGCCGTATCTCGGCAACCCAACCATCGGTCCCGGCGAGCCCTTCAACACAGAGTTCGCACTGAAGATCCTCTTCTAACCAGCCACCCACAACAGAAAAAAGCCCCATCCTCCGCAACCGCAGAGATGGGGCTTTTTCACGTCAGCAATCGCCGTTTACGCGGGCCACTTCCACTCGCGTATCTCCTTGCAATCGATGCCGTTCGCATGCGCATAGTTGATGCTCTCGATAATCTGATCCTTCAACCACTCCTTTGTATGCGCCGCCGTCATCTGCAATCGCGGCACACGGTCGATCACATCGATCGCCAGATCAAACCGATCGATCTGATTCAAAATCGCAAGCTCCAGCGGAGTATTGATGTTTCCCTTCTCTTTATATCCACGCACATGAAAGTTATCGTGGTTCTTTCTCTTGTACGTGAACTTGTGGATCAGCGAAGCATAAGCATGGAAGTTGAAGATCACAGGCTTGTTCACCGTGAACAGGCTATCGAACTCCCGCTCCGACAATCCATGCGGATGCTCCGTCTCCGGCATCAGCCGGAACAGATCCACCACATTCACAAACCGTATCTTCAGGTCCGCACACTTCTCCCGCAGAATCGCCACCGCAGCCAGCGCCTCCGAAGTCGGAATATCTCCCGCGCATCCAATCACAACATCAGGCTCATCGCCCGCGTCGTTACTGGCCCAATCCCATATCCCGATTCCCTTCGTGCAATGCTTCACCGCCGCATCCATATCCAGATACTGCAGATGCGGAGCCTTATCCGCGACGATCACATTCACATAGTTCGTACTGCGCAGGCAGTGGTCTCCCACGCTCAACAGACAATTCGCATCCGGCGGCAGATAGATCCTCGTAATCTCCGGACTCTTATTCGTCACCACATCCAGAAAACCGGGATCCTGATGCGTGAACCCGTTATGGTCCTGTCGCCACACCAGCGAAGTAATCAGTAGATTGATCGAAGAGATTGGCGCTCTCCATCTCAACTCCAGCTTGCTCTTCTCCAGCCACTTCGCATGCTGATTGAACATCGAATCGATGATGTGTACGAATGACTCATACGTCGAAAAGAATCCATGCCGGCCCGTCAGCACATAGCCTTCGAACCAGCCCTCCAGCGTATGCTCGCTCAGGATCTCCATCACGCGTCCCTCGCGTGAAAGATCGCCGCCATCCGCATCCTCCGGCAGCAGCTTCGCCATCCACGTCTTGCCGTGGCTGCCCTCGTAGATCACCTGCAGCTTGTTCGAAGCCGTCTCATCCGGCCCAAACACGCGGAAGCTCGTCATGTTCATCCGCATCGCGTCACGCAGAAAGTGCGCCAGCACATCCGTAGGCGACACCTCAATCTGTCCCGGCTTCTCCACCTTCACCGCATAGTCGCGGAAGTCCGGCAGCTCCATCGGCTTTCTTAGCAGCCCGCCATTCGCATGTGGATTCGCCGTAATCCTCCGCTTGCCCACCGGAGCCATCTCCCTCAACTCCGCAATCAGCTTGCCCGACTCATCGAACAGCTCCTCCGGCTTATAGCTCCGCATCCACTTCTCAACCATCTTCAAATGTGCCGGATTCGTCACCGGATCCAGAATCGGCATCTGGTGCGCCCTCCACGAACCCTCCAACTTGTGCCCGTCGATCTCCTTCGGGCAGGTCCATCCCTTCGGCGAACGCAGAATAATCATCGGCCATCGCGGCCTCTCCGGCTCCGAACCCTTAGGCGCACTCCGAGCCTTCTCTTGGATCGCGCGAATTTCAAGAATGCACTTTTCCATCACCTCCGCCATCAGCAGATGCATCAACGCCGGATCGTCTCCTTCTACAACGTGCGGCTCCCACCCATATCCCTTGAACATCCACTCCAACTCCTCCGGGCTAATGCGCGCAAGCACCGTAGGATTTGCGATCTTGTAACCGTTAAGGTGCAGCACCGGAAGCACAGCTCCATCCGTTACCGGGTTCAGAAATTTATTGGAGTGCCACGAAGTAGCCAGCGGCCCCGTCTCCGCCTCGCCATCGCCCACCACCACCGTCACGATCAGGTCAGGATTATCGAACGCCGCCCCAAATCCATGCGACAGGCTGTATCCCAGCTCGCCCCCCTCATGGATCGATCCCGGCGTCTCTGGCGTGCAATGGCTTCCAATCCCGCCAGGAAACGAAAACTGCTTGAAGAACTTCTGCATCCCCACGACGTCTTCGCTCTTGTCCGGATACACCTCCGAATAGACGCCCTCGAGATAGCTGTTCGACAACGTAGCCGGCGCGCCATGTCCCGGCCCCGATATATAAATCAAGTCCAGATCATACTTCTTGATCAGCCGATTCAGATGCACCCACGTAAACGTCTGTCCCGGGTCCGATCCCCAGTGCCCAAGCAGCCGATTCTTGATATGCTCTGCCTTCAACGGCTCCCGCAGCAGCGGATTCTCCAGCAGATAAAGCATCCCCACGCAAAGATAATTGCAGGCCCGCCAGTACGCATCGATCTTGCGCAGCTCTTCAGCCTCAAGCGGCTTGAACTCATGACCCTTGCTCTTATGCGATTCCTTCGACACGCTGCTCATAGACGACGCTCCTTGATTTCGCGATGATCGTTTTCACGATAATGATTCCGGGCGACTCTGAAATCGCCCCGAAGAAGATGAAGCGAAGATTCACTAAACATATGTAACTAAAATTGAACTAATCTTCCGTTTGGGCCATGCGATGCACGTGCACCGCGATCATCCAGTCCTCTTTAGCCGGAACGACGTATATCGCCGCTTCTGAGTCAGATGCACTCACACGCCGAATCGCGTCGCCCTTCCTTTCATTCAACTCAGAATTCATCGAAATCCCCAATCCTTCCAACCCGCCCATAATCTCCGCCCGAGAGCGCGCATCATGCTCGCCAATCCCTCCCGCAAACACCACCGCGTCCACCCCACCCATCAACGCGGCAAACCCGCCCACCGCCTTCTTCACGCTGCGTGTAAACACCTCCACCGCCAGCTTCGCCTTTGCATCTCCCTTCGCAGCCGCCTCCCGCACCGCCTTCATATCGTTCGCCATCCCCGAAAGCGCCACCATCCCCGCATCATGGTTCAACATCGTCTCCAGCGCCTTCACCTTGTCCCCCTCCGTCTGCCGCAGCAGATAAAGCACCAGCCCCGGATCAAGGTCTCCCGGCCGCGTCCCCATCACCACCCCGCCCGTCGGCGTCAGCCCCATCGTCGTGTCCACAGAGCGGCCATCCACCACCGCCGTCACGCTGCATCCACTCCCCAGGTGCGCAATCACCATGCGCTTCGGAAACGCAATCGCCTTCTCCCCCCTTAGCTGCCGCACAATCGACTCGCAGCTCAACCCATGAAACCCATACCGCCGCACGCCCCGCTCGCGATACTCCACCGGAATCGGATACGTCGTCGCAGCCTCCGGCATCGTCTCGTGAAACACCGTATCGAAGCACGCATAGTGCGCCACATCCGGAAACCGCCCCATTGTCTCCCGAATCACCTCGATCACCGCCGGATCGTGCAGCGGCGCAAACACCACCGCCTCCTTCAGATCCCTTATTACCTCATCCGTAATCCGCACATGTCGATCCAGCTTCGCCCCCGGATGCACCACCCGATACCCCACCGCATCCACCTTCGGCAGCCCCGCCCCGCTCACCGCATCCACCACCAGCCCAATCGCCTCCACCGGCGTCTCGGCCTTCACCGTATCCTTCCCCCCGCTCAGATCCTTCCCAGCCGCATCGCGAAACTTGAAACCCGCCGCCTTCCCGCCAATCCCGGTCACCTCACCGTCAAACAACGCGCGCGGCTCACCCTCCCCATCCTCGAACAGGGAAAACTTAATCGACGAAGACCCACTATTCAGAACAAGTATGTGCACAGCACCACCTGACCAAGCCCTTACTCCTACGTTACACCGCTCACCTTTCCGCTCCGTAAATTTCCCGTCACATCGCCTCCACCACCCACCCTCCCCCGAAAGTCACACAACACTCCCCGCGCAAATCCCCCTCGGCCATCTAAACTGATTCCATGTGTGGAATCGTTGGCTACATTGGCCCCCAGTCCGTCGTCCCCGTCATCATTGAAGGTCTCCGCCGTCTCGAATACCGCGGTTACGACTCCGCCGGCATCGCCGTAGCCGGAGGCCCCACCGGCCTCGAACTCCGCCGCGCCCCCGGCAAGCTCCGCAACCTCGAAGCCGTCATCGCCAACTCCCCCATCGATGGCTCCTTCGGCATCGGCCACACCCGCTGGGCCACCCACGGCCGCCCCACCGAAGAGAACGCCCACCCCCACCGCGACGGCTCCGGCACCCTCGTCGTCGTCCACAACGGCATCGTCGAAAACTACCTCACCCTCAAGAACGCCCTCATCGCCAAAGGCCACCGCTTCGTCTCCGAGACCGACACCGAGATTATCGCCCACCTCATCGAAGACGAGCTCAACCTCGCCGCCGGCAAAAATCCGGGTGCCCCATCTTCGGCGACGGCCTCATCGTCGCCTAAGGTGGGATCCACGGAAGCCAACACCGCCGAAGCCGTCCTCACCCTCCCCCTCAACGGCAACAAGCCCGCCCTCCCCCTCGAAGAAGCCGTCCGCCGCGCCGTCAAGCGCATCACCGGAGCCTTCGCCATCGGCGTCCTCTCCGCGCACGAGCCCAACAAGCTCGTCGCCGCCCGCATGGGCCCGCCCGCCGTCATCGGCATCGGCGAAGGCGAATTCTTCCTTGCCTCCGACGTCCCCGGCATCCTCCACCACACCCGCAACATCCACTTCCTCGCCGACGGCGAACTAGCCGTCCTCACCCGCGAAGGCGTCACCCTCACAGATTTTCAAGGCGCAGCCTTGCCCTTAAAAGTCCAGCGCATCACCTGGGACCCCATCCAGGCCGAAAAAGCCGGCTACAAGCACTTCATGCTCAAGGAGATCAACGAGCAGCCCCGCGCCATCCGCGACACCACCCTCGGCCGCATCTCCCTCGACACTGGCCGCGTCCACCTCGCCGAGATGCAGATCTCCGAAGCCGACTTCCGCTCCGCCAGCCAGATCACCATCGCCGCCTGCGGAACCTCCTGGCACGCTGGCCTCGCCGGCAAGTTCATGATCGAGCGCCTCGCCCGCCTCCCCGTCGACGTCGACTACGCCAGCGAGTACCGCTACCGCGACCCCATCGCCGACCCCCACGCCATCGGCCTCCTCATCACCCAGTCCGGCGAAACCGCCGACACCCTCGCCGCCCAGGCCGAGCTCGCCGCCAAAGGCAGCAAAACCCTCGCCATCTGCAACGTCGTCGGCGCAGCCATCACACGCAAAGCCCAGGGCACCATCACCACCAACGCCGGCCCCGAGATCGGCGTCGCCTCCACCAAGGCCTTCACCGCCCAGCTCACCGCCCTCTTCGTCCTCGCCCTCCACCTCGCCCAGGTACGCGGCACCATCTCCGACGCAGAATCCCTCCACCTCGTCACCGAACTCAGCAAACTCCCCGCAAAGCTCGAAGACGTCCTCCGCACCGTCGACGACCAGTGCTACCAGCTCGCAAAGATCTTCCACACCTCCAACGACTTCCTCTTCCTCGGCCGCGGCATCCACTACCCCATCGCCCTCGAAGGAGCACTGAAGTTAAAAGAGATCAGCTACATCCACGCCGAAGGCTACCCCGCCGGCGAGATGAAGCACGGCCCCAACGCCCTCATCGACGAGACCCTCCCCGTCGTCTGCATCGCCACCAAGGACCCCACCGACCCCAGCAGCGTCCTCAAGTACGAAAAAACCCTGAGCAACATTCAAGAAGTCACCGCCCGCAGCGGCCGAGTCATCGCCATTGCCATCGAAGGCGACGAAGAGATCAAACACCTCGTCGAACACGTCATCCACATCCCCCAGGCCCCAGAACTCCTCCTACCCGTCCTAGAAGTTGTCCCCCTCCAACTCCTCGCCTACCACATCGCCGTCCGCCGCGGCTGCGACGTAGACCAACCCAGAAACTTAGCTAAGAGCGTGACTGTGGAATAAGAGAAGTTAGTTCGTGATTGTCTTTGATCCCGCACATGTATTCGGGCCACTGGCTATCTATTTGAGCCACCAGATATCTGTTCGTGCCACTATTGTTGCAAAGAAAACCGCCCCCGAAGAGACGGCTTCCTGCTTGACTTACCCCTGACTAGACGCGAGGAAGAAACCTGCGCCGTGCCGCACCCGCCAGACCAAGGATCCCTGTGCCAAGTAAAACCAGCGTCGAGGGTTCCGGGGTCACTCCCGAAGGTGCAGCAGTGAACTGTCCACTCACGAGAGAGGTGAAGGCCCCGTTGTCGGTATTATCTGCGAACGAGGAGGTGCTAATGCGGCCGCCCTGGTACCCAACCAGCGGTCCAACCGGCAAGTTGAGAATCAGAAAGTTATCAAATGAGTCGCGGTTGAAAATACCGTAATTAGTGCTATTGAATTCTTGTCCGTAAATGTCATTGAGAAAGGTTGCGGAAAAGGGGCCTGAAACAACAAAATCTGAGTTCGTCACCGTGCCCACGGTCGTATCGATGGTGGCGGTGCCAGACAAAATAGATCCATTGTCGAATGTTCCTGTAACGTTGAAAAGCTGAAAAGTGTCAGCCCGAGCCGCCAGGGTGCAGGCGAGGAGAGCGAAGGCAGTGGAAAGCAGACGGGTGCAAAGACGCATCGAGGGCCTCAAGTTGGATTTCTGAGTTACCGCCCTAGCCTATCTTTTACCTCTATGCAATTGGTAGGTGCTTGTTAGGAAATAGTTTACCTGGCGGGTGGCCCATACATCTAACATCCTCATATCTCAGAGCGCCCCCCTCATGCAGTTTTCACCGCATGAGGGGGCATTTGTGTGGAAGCACGAACCGCCTTCCCTTCCGAGCCGATAAAATCCAACATCAGCCATCCACTTCCGAACAAAAAAACTCGGGTGCTACCTCGTAGGTTGTATTAGCTCTAGCTCTCATATTGCATAGATTCATAAGAGCTTTTTGAGGATTTGCTACCATGATGAGAATTAGCCGAATCCGTATTACCGTAGCTTGTGCTTTCTTAGCGTTGTCTAGCTATTCGACGCAAGGTCAACAGACAACAACGACAAATTGCAATGTGGCGGGAAACAACGTCAACTGCACAAGCAACACAACAGACTACAGCGCTCAACAGAGACAAGCTTATGAGAATGGGCAGCAGATTGGTAACGCCTTGGGTTCTGGACTCGCAATCGCGATGCAGGCTCACTCACAAAATAAGTGGGTGAAACACTTTTGCGATGGCCACCCTGGCGGCAGCTGGCACTGGACTAGACGGTCGGATGGCGCTATCACCGCATCTGGAAGTTGTCCTACTGATAATGATAAGAGCTTGATCGCCGCAAATGAGTTTATGGCTCACCATAGGGAATACATCAAGCAACCAGACAATTCGAAAGTACTAGTCGCGTATTTGGAAGAACACAAGCTAGATCCGCGCGTCGAGAAGTCCTACGAGAAGGCATTTAAGGATTTGAGAAAAAGCGGCCAAATTGAGCTTTATGCAAAGTGAGTATCCACAGCGAACCGGTGGCAGTGTCTTCCAAACTAGAGCCGCCCTCGGCACTTACGATAAGACAATCAACTCTGGTCGCGGCCGCAGGTGAGTACTACATGCTTGCACGACTCTCCTACTAGGGAAAATAGCGGCACAGGCGCCTCGGGGCGTTCCAAACGGCGGGTGGCCCATACATAAAACCAACTGACACTCTGATCCGGTTGAATGGTCCACAGAAGTTATTTTTACTGATACAAAAGTCCGCCTCCAGAAGGACGACTCATGGCGGCCGCGGATAATATCTCACGCGTCGCCAAGCATTCGGAGACACGCTTCAGCATGTCCGTTGGGTGAACCGGTTTAGTCATTGCCGCGAAGTCATAGCCGGCGCCACGCGCCTTCTCCAACAGATCGACCGTTGTGGCCTGCCCGGAAAACAACAAAATCTTGCATTCAGGAATGGTCTGAGCCACCGTAATCGCCAGCTCGATGCCAGTCATTCCCGGCATCATCACGTCGGAAATAATGAGGTCAGGCATGCGAGTCCTTGCGAGTTCTAATGCAGCGACTCCGTTGTAGGCTGTCATCGTCGAAAAGCCGCTTTTGGAGAGAATGATCGACAAAGTATCCGCGATGATTCGTTCATCGTCCACAACAAGCACCGAAGGACGCCGTTCTTCGGAGTATTCCGAGAACATGGATGCATCTTCGGCGGGCACTTCGACCAGGGGAACAATTTCAAACTTCAACTTGGGAGCCATACGGAATTACCTCTGATCTTCAACATAGGCCCAGCGCCTCAATACGGGTTAACTCTTTTATATCTATCGTTTAGAGAGGAATTTAATTCCAGCCGAACATAGTATCTTGACAGCCGCGCGAGGCATCAGATTATTATCAATTCTGCGCTACGTTAGCGTTACGTTTAGATCAAAGGAGGCGTTGGTGGAAAACGACAGCGAGCTCACAGCAACTCCGATGAAGTTCGAATCGGTGCTCCAGGTCAATGTTCCGAAGGGAAGAGACGGCAAGCACAAAGAGATCGTCACTCAGCTTTTGGCTGACATAGCGCAGCTTGGTCCGGGAACAGCTTTGAAGGTCCGTCTCTCCGAGCTCCCCGATACAAAAGAGAACATTCGGTCCGCACTGAGCAGAGCTGCGCGGCAGGCGCGTATCAACCTGGCCACATCCAGCAATGAAGAGTTTCTTTACGTCTGGAAGACAGACAAAGACGTCTAACGGTTGACGAACAGGCGGTCGCCCCACTCTCAACCAACCCCAAAACCTCGGCTGCCCCACTCAATACAGTCTCACCGCATGAGTGGGGCAGCCGAGGTCTACCAGGACATAGCGAACTCCTCGACCGCTTCGACCAAAGCGCCCTCATGCACTACTGCCCCGCCTCATAACCCCGCGCCCCTGCCAACTACTTCGGCAACATACCCGCATCCCCCACACGCGCCGACGCCGTCAGCGGCGCCAGATCTTTCACCGTCGACACCGGCACCTCCACCGCGCCCACACGATTGCTTCCCAGATCGTGCATCCCCACCCGCACGTAATACTCCCCCTTCATCGGCACACTCACCTCCTGATGAAACGGCAGCCCCGTAGCGATCACATGCGCATACAACGCCGGCGTAAAGTTCGCCCGCATCACATCCTCAACCCGATTCACCAGCCGCCCATCCTGATCGTAGACATACGTCACAAACTGCAGATACCCGCGGTAGTTCCCATCAGCCCCCTTCATCAGCTGCACCTCATGCGGATTAGCCGCCAAATCAACCGAATAGTCTCGATAAGGCCCCTTCGTCCGCGAAACCGACGAAAGCGTATTCCCCTTCGCCAGCTTTCCTTCCGGCTTGTCACTCACCGGCAGAACCCGAATCTTCAAAGCGATCTGGCTCGAATCAGGAGCACCCCGCATCATCGCCAACCGCATCGGATCGCTCGGCCCCACCGGAACCGTCTGCGCCGCCGCAGTATTCCCACGTCCACCCCTCGCCGGAGCATCCGGATCATCCGCGTAATACCCACGCCGATATGCCAGCGTTAGCCCCTGCCGTTCAAGATTCACCTGCAGCTTCCGATAGTCCCCATTCCAATGCGGATTCGAAGGCGAATACGCCAGCGTGTAATAGTTCGACCCCAGATCGACAACCTGCTTCACCGCCCCAGCCAGATTATTCTCCGCAAGAAAAGCCTTCCCGCCCGTCTCCAGAGCCATCCGCCGCATCGTCGCATTATCACTCGCCAACGACTGATGAAACTTCAACTGGTCCTGCGCAAACCGCGTCGGCTCCGCGTCATACACCGCCCCACTCTGCGACACATCCCCCACCGTCGACACCACCCCTCCCCGCGCATCAATCGGATACATCGCCACCTGCCCGCGCGTCAGCAGATTCGTCGTATCGCGAAATTCAGACTCCAGGCTCTCGAACTCTCCTCCCTCATTCGTCTTCGCGCTGTCCGCAAGAATGTCGATCGGAAACGCCCCGGAGAACCACATCAGATTCTTTCGCCCCGGCATCCCCGCAAGATACCTGGCTATCTGATTGATCGCGTCCAGCGTGTACTTCGCCCGCAGCACCAACTGATTCGAATCAGTCTGAGTCTCCCCGCCCCGCAATGTCATCATCGTGTGCGAAGAGTCGCTCGCGGCGCTCGGGCCCATTGCAGTACTAGCCGCGAACTCCGCATAGTCATCCGAAAACTTCTCCGTCGGACCACCCGTAACCGAATTAGCCAGCAACACCGAAAACGAGCTGTTCTTCTTATTGATCGCCGCCCGAAGCAACTCAGGATCAGCCGTAAAACTCTGCAGCAGTGTCAGGTGTGTCGTCAACCCGAATATCGCGATCGGCGCACCCGGCGTCGCCTCCTTTAGAAACTTCCGTATCTGATCCTTCAGATAGATCTGGTCCGTCACCGGAGTATTCAGCGTATCCAGCAGCAGAACATTCACCGCGCTGCCTGCCGGAACCGGCGTGTAGTTCGAGAAGTATCCCGGCGGCATCGGCGGCAAAGCCTTCGCCTCCACGCTCCCCGCAGCCGCACCCCGATGCTCCTCGAAGTTCCGAATCCTCTGCCTATCGTTATTCTCAAGCAGCGTAAAGTCGCTCACCCCAAGCCCATGCACCGGCTGATTACTGCGGTCCGTCACCACGACGTCCACCACCACCAGCTTCGTCCCCTCATGCAGCGTAAGCCCGGACGACCCTGGAGCTACTGTTTGCGAATAGGCCCGATGGCACAATCCAAAGAGGAGCAAGAGCGAAAGGAACATGCGCGGCATAAGATTCCCCGTTTGCGTCGTACCCATTCTAGACACACCACCACTCCCTAGGTCGCGCCTCCCCCCAACTAAATCAAAAAAGCGCCTCGCGCCTCGTATACAGCTGTAGTTATACCTTTAGCCATTTGACCGGAGGACTTTAATGACGATCATTAGAGTGAGTCGATGGAACAGAATTGGCCCTCATACCGCCTTCTTCGGGCTCGCACCATCCTGAATCAATGAGAGTCTCAAAGTCTGTTTTCTCTGTGGCAATATTTTTCGGGTCTGGCTTTCCCTTACCGCGCCTAACCACATATCGAAAAGCCATTCCTTGTCCACTTTTAGATGGTCGGAAATCAATACTTTCATTGACTCCTCCATTCTGCGCCATTATTAGAACGTAGTACGAGAATCTTCCGAAGCGATTTGCTGTCGGATATAAAGGCTCATCGCTAATGTTGCGACCAGAGCCTTTAGCAAGAGACCCTATTGGAAAGCGGTTCAACGGTTTTATATCTCCGAGAGAACCTTCGGGTCCCTCGGAAAGATAAAAATTAACTCGCACGTCGGTCAGTAACTGTTGTCCTGCATTGTGAATCTTCAACAGAAAACGACGATCCATTCTTTTATGGCACGGTGGGATAGCGCAAGGTGACACGTCAAAAATGAAGCTTGGATAGACGAAAGCGTATGAGTCGCCTCCTGTCACATCTAACATTGCTCTTCTCGCATCTACGGAGACTCGCTGAGTAGTTTCCATAATCTTGCCTAATTCAGCTATCGAGATTTGAAGCCCTTGCGCGGTCTGATCAAAGTTTTTGCGGGCCTGTTGAGTAACCTTTTCAAACCCCTCTCTCTGAGAATCAAAAAACTCTTTCTGCTTTTTCTCATTTTCAGCTCGGTCAGTACTGATTGCTTTAAACTCCAGTCGGAGAAAGAGGAGTAGCAAAATGATCCAAGCGATCTTGCCTGGAGTCTTTAGCTGCCGAACACTCATTATTCCAGCCACAACAGCAAGAGCCCCGATAGCTTTTCCGGGAGTTGGCACGTGGTGATACCAATAAACGAGTGTCAGGAGACCTATTAGCCAAAGAGCTGCACCTGTTAGCAGAGAATCCCAAGTCATAGACAGACGACAATTCCATACCCCCCGTTGGGCACGACAAAATGCAGATGCCTTGCGACACGTCAGAAAAGCCATACTAGAAGACTTAGTTGCAAGATTGCCTATCCGAGCCAAGAAGGATGTCAATTTTGCCGGAAGCATATGGGCGATCCTGACAGTCTAATTACCTCAAGTCAACCAGTCTTAATAGGATGAGCAATTAAGCGTCATAAACTCAACCCGATAAAGCTTGGCCATCCTGTTGGTAGAAGCTTCCGTCCTCGAGGACAAGCAGGTAATTGACATGTGCCCATACATAAAACCCAATCAACACTTTGAATGCCATATGTATGCAGACCACCGCATGAGCGGGGAGCACGAGCTATCTCAAGTCTGCCCCATGCTAACCTTGCCAGAAAGTAAATCAACGAGGCGACAGTCATGGCGCAGAGTCTCAGCCTATCCTCAGCCGTTAGCGTCTTCCCTTGTCCGAACTGCAAAGAGACTATCAACACCTCAATGCAACAATGTTCTTTCTGTCACACTCCTATAGACCAGGCCTCCGCTGAACAGTCCGCAGCCATAACCAGCACAATCAGTCAGGCCTGTAGCGATGCCAGCTACCTGAAGATCATGTTGGGGATTCTGATTCCTTTTGGGGTGTTAACCTTCTTCCCCTTCCTGGGCCTCGCTGGTATGGTTGGCTTTGTCTTCATAAAGTACGCCGTACCGGTTATGACCATTCGCTGGTGGATCAAGTACGGTCGCATCAAGACAGCAGACCCCGACTTTCGTCGCGCTCGTGGCATTGTCATACCGGTGACCGCAATCGCACTCATCATCCTCGCCTTCCTGCGCGTCAACTTGTTTGGTCTACGACTCTGATGGATGCGTGACCCATACATGAAAACCACACATACTTCGGGTACTCACTCATGCAGTTCCACCGCATGAAAGGGCATTCGCGCGAAAGCACGAACCGCATAGCGAACAACTAATCCCCGAACTCATCAAGGAGTAGCGCATGAAAAGCACCTCCGATCAAGGCACTCACGACACCCTCTCGCCTCCGCCCGACGATCTAACCCGCGCCTTGATCCTCGCCAGCGCCGACGCCCAAAGCAGACCCCACATCGGCCTGGTAGGAGACACCTATACCATCCTCCTCTCAGGAGAAGATACGGCAGGCCGCTTCTGCCTCATCGACATGCACATTCCACCCGGCGGCGGCCCACCTCCACATCGACACGACTTCGAAGAGACCTTCATCCTCCTCGATGGCGAGATAGAGGCCACCTTCCGCGGAACAGAATCCACCGTAAAGGCCGGCGAAACCATCCACATCCCCGCTAACGCACCCCACCAGTTTCATAACGCAAGCGGCCAACCCGTCCGTCTTCTTTGCGTCTGCTCTCCCGCTGGCCAGGAGAACTTCTTCGCCGAGATAGGCGTTCCTGTCGCTACCCGTACCACCCCACCCCCACCACTCGACCCCACAGCACAGGCCGAATTCAGAGCCAAGGCAGAAGCATTAGCGCCTAAATATCGCACCGAATTCTTACAACACGCCTGACAAACCGGTCGACAGGTGAGCCGACATCCGAATCCAGCCTGGGTTGCATTCAACATCACGAAGTTCAACATGTCAAAACCCAGCGACTCACCCTTCGCATTCGTTACGAAGGGTGAGTCGCAAACCTCCGCCGACACGCACTCCCAAAACAGGAATCCCCAAAAATAAACCTCAAATCCGTGTCGTACTTTTCAGCCCCCAAAAGCGACCAGCAGCCGACCACGTTCCACCACCAAACACCACAAACTCACCAGCAAGAAACCACGTTTTGACACCCACTTTTCCCAAAAACCCCTGCAAAAACGCGGAAAAAACAGCCCACAAAAAACCTGCAATACCCATCCAGAATCAAACCCAAATAGGAACAAAAAATGGCCACTGCTGCCGGCAACAGAGCCCAGGTGATACCCTTCGCCTATGCCCGGTCCAACGCTGCAACAAAAACTAGAGCACGTGATCCTCGGCCTCGCCGAAGCCGAGCGAGAATACGCCGCCGGAGTCCCCTACAAAGGCCCGGACTCCTGGCCCGAGAAGATCGCCCACCTCAAACAGCACATCGCCGACCTCCGCGAAATGATTGCGAATGAGTAACTTCCGCATCCCCCACCGGCGTGAAACTACTTCAATGGAATATCGATAACCTGAATCGTATTGCCCGGCACCTCATGCTTCCAACTATCACCGGCAACGCTAACCGTTGTAGTCACCGGTCGAATCCTGTCAGGATCTGTAATGGAATTCGTAGCGTAGCGCGTAGCCGCATGCAGCGAATACATAGTCGCCGCACCAGCCTTAACACCCGTAATATCAACGCTCAACGGCTGCGACTTCGCCGAAGCATTCACAAGTTTGAGGTGCAACACCTTATCCCCGCTTGAGACAGTAGCCGACCAAAATAAAAGCGGATTAGCCCCCGTAACCGCGGTCTTTACCGTGTGATCGCCGATATGTTGCGCAAACAGCACCTGCGCCCAATAGCTCGGCGAACCATAAGACCGCAGAGCATCGTATCCAATTAAATCCGTAGCCCACTGCATGCCACCTGGATTCACATTGGTCAGCAGTGGCGCATAGCTAGCCATCACAATCAGATCGCTGTTCCGTTCCATACTCGTCATCCACGAAGCATCGCCGAGCGCCGCTCCAAAGTCTGGCGTAGGCGAGCCCGTACGAGTGGCCCACTCTCCGATGAATATCTTCGGCCCATTGCGGTCCATTGCATCGTACTTTCGATTCTGCGCAAAAAACTCATCAGGAGTCAGATAGTAATGATCGTCCACCACATCCGGCGAACTCGTCTTCACCGGAGTCGTAGCAATCAGTTTGTACTGTGGATACTTAGCGCGGATGGCCTTGGCAAACTGTTCAAACCGCCCATCGTAGCTCTTCGACTTATCAAACCAGTCCTCGTTGCCGATCTCGATATAGCGCAATGGAAAAGGTGCCTGGTGGCCGTCTTTAGCGCGTTCTGCACCCCACGTCGTCGTCGCGTCTCCGGTGACATACTCAATCTCCTCCAACGCCTCCTGCACATAAGGTTCTAGATCTTTGCCCGGATTCACGTGGTCCCCGCGCAGCGAGTATCCCGCGTAGACAGCCAACACAGGCTCAATCTTCAAGTCCTCACACCACTCCAGAAACTCCAGCAAACCCATTCCATCGGAAGATTGATAGTTCCACGGACTGCGATGAGTAGGGCGATCCACAAGAGGCCCGATGGTCTGCTTCCACTGAAAGCGTTCGTTGATATAGTCGCCTTCAAGATAGTTTCCACCGGGTAGTCGCAGAAAATGTGGGCGCATCTCTGCCATCATCTTCATCAGGTCCGCCCTGTTACCGTTGGTTCTGTCGTTATAGGTTGAAGGAAATAGCGAAGCAAGCTGCAGATAGATTGTACTCGGCTGCTCGAACGTGATCTCAAGATGATTGGCAGAACTCGCTTTGATCTCTCTCCCGGTTCGCATCGTGTAGCTGTAACGCGTCCAATCGCTCTGCGGCAGATCAACCGTAGCTTCAGCCACCGTAGCTCCGGTGTCATCCGCAATCAGACGAGCATGCACCCGATTCGCAGCATCCGTGCTCGCATAAAACGATCCCGTATAGCTGCTCGATGGCCGAACAGCCATCCCCCAATAACCGGGGTTGCCGATGCCGGCCTCATTACCGGGCGCAGCTCCGGTGATGGTGAGCTTCAGACTCTTCGGCAGCGCCTTGCTTGGTCCCGTCGCACCTTCGCCCATAGCAGCCTCTGCCGAGCCATGCGCCACCACAGTCCAGAACTCAAAGTGAGGCCAATGTTGATGAAAGGTACGATTGCGCACCATCTCGGCATAGAGTCCGCCGTCGTAGGAGAAGTTGATCTCTTCCGTCATAAGCCCATACAGCATCGGGCTAACCGGAGACACCGACGTTTCAGCCACCAAAAGCTTCGCCGGTTCCTGGGCGAAAGATAACGCCGTCGCCAGAGCCGCGAATCCGCACACAAAGAATGTAACCTTCATCAATCGATCGAACATGTATCCCTCGAAACGATTCCACCGCAGTAAAAACATAGAGGCAAAACCTTCATATCCGAAAGTATGAATGGGATCTCAAAGAAATCGTTTACTCAACGCTGAACCACGGTAACGAAGCCCCTACTCCTCTGTCAACCGCAATTTACAAAACATCACCCACAAAGATGCGCATTGTGATGCAGAGGACTGAGCCTTTCAGGTACCCGGCGATCAGCTATGATACGGCTGATCCAAGACGAGGCATTGAGAGGTAACAATCTGTCTTATATCCATAACAAAAACAAGCAACTGTTATCTCGAAATGGCTAGGAAAAGCTAGGGACGCTCTTTTTAGCATTGACACTTATCTGCCCCATCACTATAAATTTGCTTTTACTCAAGAAGATCTGCTTTCATGCAAAGACTGGGCACGATTAGATTCCGCAAAGAAAATGTTTTCTCGGTTGCCAACCATGAAACATCTCCATTCCTCTCGACCTCGCCAAAATAGAACAACTCTACAGGTCACATTGGCCTTGATCACCACGGCAGCTCTATTTCCGTTTGGTTCCGCGGCAACAGCCCAAACAGACGCACCGCAGGCGTTCCAACTCTCCGGGGCCTTCGCAGGAACACACGATCCGTCGATCATCCAACAGGGCGGCTCCTTCTATGTCTTCGCCACTGGAGCAGCGCCACGAGCCGGGGAAGAGATGCCGCCACCCGCGCCACCTGCAGCCGATGGCCAGCCCGCGCCGCCTCCGGTCCATCCCCTTGGACAACTCTCCATCCGCTGCTCACTCGATCTCAAAGTCTGGCATCGCTGCGGAGCTGTCTTCCCCGCCGGCGTACCCGACTGGATCAAGACCATGAGCCCCGGCACAAGAGATCTCTGGGCTCCCGATATCTCTTTCTACAATGGCCTCTACCACCTCTATTACGCCTTCTCCCTCTTCGGCAAGAACACCTCCGGCATCGCACTCGCGACCAATCGCACCCTTGACTCTGCGAGCCCTGACTACCAATGGGTCGATCAGGGTCTCGTCCTGCAATCCAAATCCACCGACGACTTCAACGCCATCGACCCCAACCTTATCCTCGATGCGCACGGCAATCCATGGCTCTCCTTCGGAAGCTTCTGGAGCGGCATCAAGATGCGCCGCCTCGACCTTGCAACAGGCAAGACTTCAACCACCAACACCACCCTCTACTCTCTTGCCTCTCGCAGGCAGCCTGCGTCCGCAGAGGCCGCCAAACCCGGTCTTCCACCCGACACGCAGGCCGTCGAAGCGCCCTTCATCCTCTATCACGACGGTTTCTACTATCTCTTCGTCTCATGGGACCTCTGTTGTCGCGGCGTAAAAAGCACCTACCGCACGATGGTAGGTCGCTCGCGCGCTGTGACCGGCCCCTATCTCGACCGCAGTGGCACCCCCATGGCACAAGGTGGAGGAACCGCTCTGCTCAGCGGCAACACACGCTGGGTCGGCCCGGGCGGAGCATCCCTCCTTCACCTCTCCACAGGAGAAGACATCATCGTCTTTCACGCCTACGATGCGCAAACCGGCCATCCCGCCCTCCAGATCTCTACGATTTCTTGGCACGACGGCTGGCCCTCTGCAGTATTGCAGGACAATACGCCATAGACATTCGAAACCATCAACGAAATCAACCCAACATGTGCCATCAGGTCGCAACACACGTAGGCATCACAAAACCAGCATGTAGAGTCTCACCATGTTCTTAGAGCATGTTTCATAAATAGATTCGGCCTCAAGCTGTGGACTTCTGCATGAGGTGGGTGGCTTGTTGAA
>NZ_LMUR01000005.1 GCF_009765825.1 Granulicella sp. L60
TATCTGGGCTACTTCCGCAAGCTGCTGGAGGCCATGGTGGCCGGCGAGACCGGTAGCGTTGACCTGCTGCCGATGCTCTCGGCGGACGAGCGCAACCGCGTTCTCTATGAGTGGAACGACACGAAGACGGAGTATCCGTCGGACCGGTGCGTGCATGAGCTGTTCGAGGCGCAGGTGGAGCGGACGCCGGCTGCGGTTGCGGTGGTGTTCGAGGACGAAGAACTGAGCTATGGCGAGCTGAACGCCCGGGCCAACCGGCTGGCGCATCATCTGCGGGAACTGGGAGTAAAGCCGGACGATCGTGTGGCGATCTGTGTGGAGCGCGGCTTCGAGATGATCGT